>CAXXUQ010000005.1:2212500-5441709 GCA_963676015.2 Prolixibacteraceae bacterium | reverse complement strand
CGGCCTGTGTTTTTGTACAACTGTTGGCATCGGTGACTGTTACTGTATATGTTCCGGCGGCCAGATTACTAGCTGTGACCCCGTTACCACCCGATGGCGACCATGAATAAGTATATGGACTTGTCCCGCCTCCGGCATTTACAGTAGCTGATCCATTGCTGCTGCCGTTGCATGACACATTCGTAAATGAACTGATACTTGCAGTGAGTACCGACGGCTCGTTGATCATAACCGTCGCAGTAGTACTACAGCCTTTACTGTCGGTAACCGTGACAATATAGTTCCCGGCTAATAGTCCGGTATATTTTCCAGTTGAGTCTCCTGTATTATTTACAGTCGGCCCGGAAATCGAGTACGTAAAGTTTGGCGTTCCTCCACTGGCAGTTACAGTTATCGAACCAGTAGCAGAACCAAAACATGTTACGTTTGTACCAACCGCACTTGCGCCCAATGTTGGATTTACAGTTACAGTAACAGATCCACTCATCGATGCAATACAATTAGCTGCATTTGTTCCAATAATTGTATAAGTTCCGGCTGTAGTAACATTTACAAAATTAAGTGCAGCCCCAGTACCAGCCAATACCGTACCTGTAGCAACGCCATCTTTCCACAGTTGATAACTTACTCCTGATTGAGATCCAGACAGAGTTATATTTACACCGGAACTTCCGGAACAATAAGTTCCTCCTCCTCCAACATTGTAGGTGGACGTTGGCAATGGATTGACAGTGACGGTAATTGACTTCTCTATTGGCGGACAATGATATCCGTCAGAAACAGTAAGAGTATAAGTACCCGCATTGACAATAGTTACATTTGAAATAGATGGATTTTGTTCCGCTGAGGTAAACGAATTTGGTCCCGTCCAACTATAAACATAAGGAGGTTTACCTCCTGTAGCATTTGCTTTTAAATTTAATGTACTCCCAACGCAAACGGAGCCACTAGCACCACCAATCATTCCTCCTTCAGGTGCAATTGCAATTGGAATTGGTGTCAACGATGCAAATGAAATATCATCCAAACCAAAATCATTACCCGATGCAGCGGTTTGCAAATCAACAATCTGTATTAATGCAGTCGTAGCCGATCCGGAATTCCATGCTGGATTTACATAAAATTGAGTCCAGGTATATGGAGGTTTATTATCTTGACTTCTTGCAGGCAAAGGTCCGGTTTCAGTACCTATCTGAACCCCATTAATACTAAACTTTAAATTCGCATAATTACCAGCACTATTCAAACTCATCGCCCAGGCAGATAAATAATAGTCCGTATTAGGAGCTACAATGACAGTTTCTTCCCAAACAACGGGCTGTGGAGATCCAGGATATCCATTTACAATCATAAAATTACCAGAATTGGAAGTGTGATCTTTCCCCCAGAAATTATCATGATATGTATGCGCATCACTACCAACACCGTAAGTACCTTCATTATACAGTGTATTAGTCCCTGAAGATTTATATGCATATGTAGAATGCGTAAACCCAGTATTCCCATCCGAAAAATCACCATTTACAACCAACTCATTCGAAATTAATATTGAAGCAGTAGCCGAACATCCATTGCTATTAGTGACAGTAACAAGATAATTACCGGCAAGAGTGGCATTAATTATTCGAGTAGTAGCACCAGTGCTCCATAAATAGGTATATTCCGAAGGCCCCGGGTCTGCTGTTAACTGAACGGCATTGGGAACAGCACAGTAATTCGCAGTAACTGTTGCTGTAAACGAACTTGGAACTACTGATATTGTTTTTGTATTGTTTTCAGTAATAGCTGAAACACAAGTTCCTGATGTCAATGCAGTAATTGTAATCGTAGAACTTCCCGAAACGGTAAACCCAGTAGCAGTAAACGTACCTGTTCCGGCCGTAGTCACAGTCATTAGAGCCGTCATCCCTGAAGATGAAGGGTTACTTCTATTGTAGCTTACCGTGTAACTACCAACAGGAAGCCCAGCTGCACTTGAAGTAAGCGTAACAACTGACGTTCCACCAGAAGCACAACCGCTTACGTCTGTTGCCATTATTCCAGTCAAATTGTATGTCGGACAAGTCCATGAAATTTGCACATAACCAGCAGCACCCGATCCTCCAGTCCTATCAGTGCCACCACTATTTTTGCATGCTCCACTACCACCACCTCCATATACATTTCCACTATTGCCGTTTGTGCTTCCGCTAACACCCGAGCCACCGTTACCACCATTCAGTGTTTTTCCGCTTCCTGCAGTTTGACCTGAAGCATCGCCTCCGGCTCCTGTAGTGCCAGCACCACCGCCGCCGCCACCTGAATAGCCGCTGGCACCAGCAGCACCATTTCCTCCAGCATATTTAGTTGTACCGGTTGAGTTGGCTGTTGTTCCCCCAGCACCCGCAGTAGTAGAATTATAAGTTCCCCCACTACCACCTGCAGCAATAACAGCATTTGTGTTAAAAGTAGAATTACCCCCATCAGTATAAGCAGCGCCTCCAGCTCCTACGGTTACCGGATAAGACTGCCCTGGTGTAACTGAAACGACACTGCTGGCAAAAGCGCCACCGCCACCGCCACCACCGCGAAGTTTGTTGCTAACACTACTACCACCGCCGCCAGCACCCCAGCATTGAACTGTAACACTTGTAACTCCAGCAGGAGCAGTAAAAGTTCCACTTGTACTAAAATTCTGAGTCTGTGCAATACTAAATAAACTATTGCCAAGCAATAAGAATAAGATCAACAAAAATTTCGGACTTAATTTTGAACGATTCAAGGTCATTTCAACAAAATACAAGTGAAAGATGAAAGAAATAAATGATGAAATATTCACCATCTCTAAAAGTCTATGAATACCTTTCAACCCTAATTTTAATATTTGAAAATTACTAGATCGAGTCTGGTCCATGAAGATTTTCAATTGGCGAGCTAAATGTAAAGGTGACTTCATATAGTTTTTTTTAGGCTTTGTCAGGAATTTATGTATTAAAATAACCTTTTAAATGATATTTACAATACAATATATAAAATGAAAATACGTTAATTATTATATCGCTTTTTAGCTTTATCTTATTTTGACTTGAGATACACAACTTTTAACATACAATTTTAAGAAATTCTAATTTTAAATTGGAAATTCTAGGAATCCGATGTTCAATACCATCAAATGAACGAGCAAAAGCCATTTCTCAGTGACCGAAAACTTTCAACCCGAATCTTTTTATCGTGGTATTTGAATAATACCAAATTATTTCTAATTTTGCGCCACCTATTTTAGGTATAAAGTATTCATGTTTAATTAATTTAGATGTTTTATGAAAAACCAGTATGAAACCGTTTTCATCGTAACTCCCGTTTTATCTGAAGCTCAGGTAAAGGAAACGGTAAAAAAATTCAGGGACATCATCACCGAAAACGGTGGAGAGATTGTCAATGAAGAGGACTGGGGATTACGCAAATTAGCGTATCCTATCCAAAAAAAATCGACAGGGTTTTATCAACTCTTCGAATTTGCCGCCGAACCTACGTTTGCAAAAACGTTAGAAACTCAATTCAGACGCGACGAGCGCATTATTCGCTTCCTGACTTTCAGTAAGGATAAATATGCCGTTGCATACAGCGAAAGAAGAAGAAATAAATCAAAAGCTAAAACTGAAAAGGAGAACTAAACTATGGCCGCAAATTCAAGTGAAATCAGGTATTTAACCCCACCCTCGGTTGAAATCAAAAAGAAAAAGTATTGCCGCTTTAAAAAGAACAAAATCAAATTTGTTGACTACAAAGACCCGGAATTTTTGAAAAAATTCCTGAACGAACAAGGTAAAATTTTACCTCGCCGTATTACCGGAACCTCTTTGAAGTACCAACGCAAAGTGGCCAAAGCAGTTAAAAGAGCCCGTCATATCGCGTTACTGCCCTATGTTACTGATATGATGAAATAATTTTTAAAGCTGAAGTAAAATGGAAATTATATTATTGCAAGATGTTGCACGTTTAGGATCGAAAGACGATGTTATTACCGTTAAAAACGGTTTCGGACGCAACTTTCTGATTCCTCAAAAGCTGGCTGTAATCGCCACTGAATCAGCGAAAAAAGTATTGGCTGAGAACACCAAACAAAGAGCACACAAAGAAGCAAAATTAAAAGATTTGGCTTTGAGTATTGCTGAAAAACTCAAGACTGTTCAATTGGTTATTGGGGCAAAAACCAGCAGCACCGGAAAAATTTTCGGTTCGGTTAACACCATTATGCTGGCTGAAGCTATCAACGCCAAAGGATTTGAAATCGACCGCAAACAAATCATGATTTCAGACGACAGTGTTAAAGAAGTAGGAAACTATACCGCGAAAATCAAATTACACAAAGAAGTAATTGTTGAATTGGGTTTCGAAGTCGTTTCAGAATAAATTTATTAATCGTTTATAAATACAGAATTCAAGCATTTTCAAACAAACAGATAGAGCCACTCGTCCTCACATGCGGGTGGCTTTTTTATTGCCTTATTGAATCACAACACCTTCTGTAGTAAACGAAATACCTTGTTGCCCGGTCGTTCCAATCATGATTCCCTGGAAATACGGCCTTTGAGCTTCAGGTTTTGCGCCCCACTCTACCACAAAATTGGCCCCTACTCCACCGGTATCATCGTTGTTCTCAACAACAAATTCGACTGACTCCATCGGCTTAACAAGCAGCGTTGACTCGTTATAACGGCGCACCTTCTTACCAGCTGAATTGTAATAATCAATTGCAAAAACATAGATGGAATCCTTAAACGAAGTATTCCGGATACTCAAAGTTGCGGTCAGCGAAAATGTATGCTTGGAATCGAGGTAATAAATATCACTGTAAATCGGAATGTAAACCTGTTCTGTATTTTCAAATGCTGATTTATCAACTTTGGCAAAATGGAAATCGGAATGATGTTTGGTTTCCGGAACCCTACCGGAAGAACATGAAGCCAAAATTGTCCCGATTGCAAAGAGAAAAAACAGAGGTTTCATAGTACGAGTTTTAGGTTGTTGGGTAAATGTACAAAGATTCGGGCAGAACATAAAACTATGGAATAAAAAAGCTCCTTTCTGATTGAAAAGAGCTTCTTTGGTCTCATACTGATTGATTACAAACCCAGCAATACTTCCTCCGGACTGCGACCTCCGGTGAGCAATCGTTCCGGATTTTCAATCAGTTCCTTTACTTTCACCAGGAAGCCAACCGAATCCTTTCCATCGATAATGCGGTGATCGTATGACAAGGCCACATACATCATCGGACGAATCACAACCTGTCCATTGACTGCCACCGGACGATCAACGATGTTGTGCATGCCCAGAATAGCCGATTGTGGTGGATTGATAATTGGCGTTGACATCAATGAGCCAAACGTACCTCCATTGGTAATGGTGAAAGTTCCACCAGTCAGTTCTTCAACCGTTATCTTTTTGGTCCGGGCTCTTTCAGCCAAAATTTTTAACTCGATTTCTATTTCAGCAATAGTTTTGCTTTCTGTATTCCGGATAATCGGAACCATCAGCCCTTTGGGCGTTTGAACGGCAATACCAATATCCACAAATTCAGGAGAAATTATTTCTTCGCCATTGATTTGTGAATTAATGGACGGATGGAACTGCATGGCTTCGGCCACAGCTTTACTGAAAATAGACATAAAGCCCAGTTTCAGGCCGTATTTTTCAACGAATTTAGACTGAAGTTTCGTGCGCATTTCCATCACCCGGCTCATGTCAATTTCGTTGAACGTAGTGAGCATGGCCGTTTCGTTCTTTACTGCCACCAATCGTTCGCTCAATTTACGGCGCAAAGAGGTCATTTTATCCCGTTTTTCTTCGCGTGAAAAAGCTTTCGCTTCGACAGACACAGCAAACAATTTTCCGACAGCTTTGGTGGCTGAGCTTGTAGAAGCCAAAACGGCTTCAATATCTCCTTTTGAGATCCGGTGCAATCCACTCAAAACTTCTTCCATTGAAAGATTGTACTCTTCCATCATTTCGCGAGCCACCGGAGTTACTTTAATATTCGATTCTTCGGGTTTTACCACTGCCTTCAGAATGCTTTTCTTATCGGGTTCTGAAACTATTGCTTCTTTGGGTTCAGCAAAAAGTTCGGATGAAAGAGATTCTTTTCCAGGTTTAGTTACCACAGCGACACTGGCATCGATGGTGCAGGCAATAGCACCAACAGCAACCCGATCGCCTTCCGGAATAAGAATTTTAATCTGACCGCTTTCGGTTGCCGATAAAGTCAAGGTTGCTTTATCCGATTCGATTTCGGCCACTTCCTGACCTTTTTCAACAAGGTCACCGTCAGCAACCAGCCACTTTCCGAGTTCAACTTCAGTAATTGATTCTCCGGGCGTAGGCACTTTAATTTCGATTAACATGATTGGTTTTTATTTGTTATGCTAGTACTTTTTCTTCAAACACAGTGTCTAGAATTTTCTTTAACCGGGTGTTGTGCTGATACATTAAACCACCAGCCGGACTTGCACTGGCTAAACGCGAAACCAGGGTAAAAGGCACATCGGGTAAAAAGCGCTGAACGTGCGACCACGCGCCCATATTGGCGGGTTCGTCTTGCACCCAAAATATATGATCCAGTTTAGGATATTTGGCAGTGATTGATTTCATTTGCTCGGTTGGTAGTGGAAACAACTGTTCAACCCGAACAATTGCTATATTCCGGACACCTTCCTCGGCTTGTCGTTTATGCAAATCGTAATACAATTTTCCATAGGTAAAGACCAATTTCCGAATCGTTTCCGGATGATGTACGGTATCCTCAATGAGTTCATGAAAATGTCCTTCAGTCAGATCGTCAACCGACGACGTTACCATGGGGTGGCGCAACAGACTTTTGGGAGTGAAAATAACCAGCGGAATACGCACATTCCAAAGCATGTGGCGGCGCAACAGATGGAACATATTGGCCGGAGTTGTCGGAACAACGACCTGAATGTTATTATCAGCAGCCAGATTCAGGAACCTTTCGATACGGGCGCTCGAATGCTCCGGTCCCTGTCCTTCGTATCCATGCGGAAGATAAAGTACCAGGCTATTCATCATGCTCCATTTTTCGAAGGCCGAAGAAATGTATTGATCGAAAATGACCTGTGCTACATTGGCAAAATCGCCAAACTGCGCTTCCCAAATGGTTAAGCCTTTGGGATTGGCCAACGAGTACCCATATTCGAATCCGAGCACCCCATACTCCGACAGCAACGAATTGAAAACATGAAAATTGGCTTGATTCTCACTGATATTCTTCAAAGGAAAATACTTTTCATCGGTATCTTCCACCACGAACGAGGCATGGCGGTGGGCAAAAGTGCCGCGTTCCGAATCCTGACCACTCAACCGAACCGGAAATCCTTCTTCAAGCAAAGTTCCATAGGCGAGCAGCTCAGCCATAGCCCAGTCCATGCGGTTATCCAGTATCATCATTCGTCGGTCTTCCACAATACGATCAATCTTTTTGAAGAATTTCTTATCCGAAGGAAGTGTATTTATCCGTTCAGCGATTCGGACCAAATCGCTTTTGGCAACGCCCGTTTTTACGAATTTGAACAAATCGCTTTTGGCCGGATTATCGAATGCTTGGTATTCGCTATTCAGAAATTGACGAACTTTAACTTTTTCAATTTTTTCCGACTCCTTAAATTTCAATTCCAATGATTGTTCAAATTCCTGATTCAGTTTAGTTGATTCATCGAGAGTCGACACACCTTCCTGGGCTAACTTCTCAGCATAAATATCGCGCGGATTTGGATGCTTTTCAATGGCTTTATACAACAAAGGCTGAGTGAACCGGGGTTCGTCGCCTTCGTTGTGCCCATATTTGCGATAACACAAGATGTCGATGAATACATCAGAATGAAACTTCTGGCGGAATTCCATAGCCAGTTTTACGGTAAAAATAATGGCCTCAACATCATCGCCATTCACATGAAACACAGGCGAACGGGTCACTTTAGCCACATCGGTACAATAGGTACTTGAGCGGGCATCGAGGTAATTGGTTGTAAATCCGACCTGATTATTGATCACAAAATGAATCGTTCCACCGGTTTTATAGCCCGGCAACTGCGACATCTGGATCACTTCATAAACAATTCCCTGTGTTGCAATGGCTGCATCGCCATGAATAACAATTGGAGCAACGCGATCGTAATTGCCATTGTATTTGGTATCAATCCTAGAACGAGCCATTCCCTGAACCAAGGCGCCCACCGTTTCGAGGTGCGATGGATTAGGCATCAGGCTCAAATGGACTTTATTTCCGGCATCGGTTTCCACCTCATTTTCATAACCCAAATGATATTTGACATCGCCTAGCGAAATATCTTGTTCGTATTCGGTACCCACAAATTCCTTAAACATATGTTCGTATGGCTTTTTCAGGATATTTGCCAGCACATTGAGTCGCCCGCGATGCGACATTCCAACTACGAAATCCTGGATTCCAAGCGTCGAACCATGCTCAATCACCGCATCCAAAGCAGGGATGAGCGCTTCGCCACCTTCCAATGAAAATCGTTTCTGTCCGACAAACTTTTTATGGATAAAATTTTCGAATCCGACAGCCGTCTTCAGGTGAAAATAAATGTGTTTTCGCTTTTCAGGAGTAAAACTTTCTGAATTGCGGGTCGATTCCATTTTGAATTTCAGCCATTCGATCAAACCAGGATCGCGCATAAAAACATATTCAACGCCAATCGATTGGCAATAGGTTGCTTCCAGATGTTCGATAATCGCCCGAAGGGTAGCCGGTCCGATGCCAATGTTGTTTCCGGCCTGAAAAACAGTATCCAGATCAGATTTCTGCAATCCAAAATTTTCGATATCTAAAGTTGGCGAGTATTTTCGGCGCGACCGGACTGGGTTGGTCTTGGTAAATAAATGACCTCGCTGACGATAACCATGAATAAGGTTCAGGATTGCAAATTCTTTATCAATATTTCTATCGTGTACCAAAGTGGGGTTATCTGCAAAATTCTTGCGGGCAAATTCAAAACCTGCAAAGAAATTTTTCCAACTTGAATCTACTGATTCAGAATCAACAAGATAAGAAGAATACAACTCTTCAATGGCAGCGATTTCCTGATTTCCTACCTGTGAAAATTTATCCATGGTTGAATGATTGGTTTTTCTGTTATGACCAAGTAACAAATATCAATATTTAAAGTTTAACCCGAGGGCTGTGTGAATTGAACAAATGAACCAATATAAAATCAAGTTGTTTAAAACTTAAAATCAAATTTCTGTATTCAATTGCCTTCCAAAACCAAAGATCAGCCAGTTAAACGCGACTTACGTATTTTCTATTTATAAATTTTAAAACCATTAAAAAATGGACAGAAAAGAATTTTTCAGCAAAGCGTTAATCGGGGGAGGTTTATTGTTTTTAGCACCAGCCTTACTGAATTCGTGCAGTAAATCAAGTGATCAGTTACCTACTGACACTACCGGAGGGACCAACTCAGGAGGAACTACAACTATTGATCTGACGTCAAATGACTTCAGCGCACTAAAAAATGTTGGTGGCTTTGCCTACAGTGGCGATATTCTAATCATTAGGACCGGCACATCTACTTATGTTGCCCTAACCAAAGTATGCACGCACCAAAGCTGTACCGTTGCCTACAACAGCTCATCCAGCAAGATCGAATGTCCCTGCCACGGATCAATGTTTTCAACAAGCGGATCGGTTTTACAAGGCCCAGCAACGAATTCATTAAAAACCTACAATGTAACTCTTAGCGGAGCAACCTTAAAAATTAGTTAGCTCAAAATCCGAGATTTGTCAATTTTCAGTAGTTTCGCAGAAAACAATTTTCTAATATTCCGATAAAACTAATTGGCTATGAAACGAACATGTTTTCTGAAAACCACAAACAATGAAGTTGGTTGCACACGTGAGTTCCATTCGACAATTAAAAAACAAATAATTTCCGAATGAAAAAAATTCTGACAGCGACTTCGATTGTACTAATTGTTTTAGTAATCGCCTACTTATCTGGCCCTAAATTTCCTGAACCTACCTTCAACAAAAACCTTCCTTCTATACAACTTCAAACGAACGAGGTTGAATCTTACATCAGAAACAAAGAATCGAAATTTAAAATTAAACCCGATAACGAAAGTCGGATCATTTGGGCTAACGACAGCTTAAAAAATAAGACTTCTTACTGTTTGCTCTACATTCATGGGTTCTCGGCATCCTGGTTCGAGGGAGAACCGGCTCACCGGGATTTTGCCCACCGTTATGGAATGAACTTATACATTCCCAGACTTGCCTCACATGGCATTGACACTACCGAAGCGTTGATCGATATGACTCCGGACCGGCTGTACGAATCGACGAAAGAAGCGCTGATTGTGGCTCATTCGCTTGGTGAAAAAGTAATTCTAATGAGTACCTCAACTGGTGGAACTTTAAGTTTAAAACTGGCTGCTGAATTTCCAAAACTGGTAGAAGGATTAATTTTATATTCACCCAATGTTGCCATAAATAACCCCGCAGCATTTCTGCTTAGTAAACCCTGGGGACTGCAAATTGCGCGCAACGTCTATAAAAGCAAATACCGCGTTACCAACACCGATTTTGCTTCAGAAGATTGTAAGTACTGGAATTGCAAGTACCGTTTAGAAGCCGTATGCTACCTTCAGCAATTGGTTGAATCGACGATGAAAAAAGAAACATTCGCCAGAATCAACATACCTGTTTTTCTGGGCTATTATTACAAAGACGAGCAAAACCAAGATAAAACAGTGAGGGTTGATGCCATGCTAAAAATGTTTGACCAACTTGGCACTCCTGAAAACCTGAAACAGAAAGTTGCTTTTCCAGAAGCCGGAGAACATCCCATTGGCTGTAAATTGTGTTCGAAAGCCTGGCAAGATGTTGAAAAAGCAAGCTTTGCATTTGCAGAAGAAAAACTTGGATTGACGTCAACCAAATAATATTTCACCTCAAGGTTTTGCGAATTTATTTGAAAATTTCTGTTTTCAATAAATGCGATAGGAATGTGCCATTTGGAAGGGAATAGAGTATCAATGGAATTTACAATATTTTAAAGGTTATGTATGGCTTCTATGTTAAGTCATGAATATTCTTTGGGCATATAATGATGTCTTAATAACTTTTCTTGGTACTTATATCCTGTGAATAATTGTTTTTTGTTCGTTAATTTATTGTGTAACAACCTTAATATGAACAGTAAACATCACATGTTAATTTGTATATTTTTAAGTTCCATAATTTTTACCAGGACTATTGGAGAAATACTATAGGAACAGTAAATTCAGCATTCTGTTTGCAAAGGCTCAAGTTTATAAATTTTAGAACTTTACAGCTGAAATAAGTGAAGTACGAATAAACATTTGATGATCTTCAAAAGAACAAATTCAGGCAACATTTAGATAAACGCAACCAATTGGATAATCATAAGCATTTCAAATATGAAATTTGAATTGATACCTAAACAACTAATTATAATTACATTACTCACATCACTCTGTGCTTTTGGGAACAAAAAGCCTTATCCTTCAATAAATAATGACAATACAATTACTAATGATACCATACCTGAAATTATAGTATCCAGTAAAAAAGCAAAAGTATTCAGTAAAAAAGCCAAACTTTATAAAATTTATCTGAATTATTGCAACGAAATTGTCACAGATACAATCCTGCAAACCGGATACCTTAATTTTGATACATTGAGAGTACCTTCAATACCAGCGAATAAGCTATATTTTGGAAACCCTATTATCAAATCTGTTCAAATATCGAAAGAATTAGCAAATATCATTGTGATGGATACTATTTGGAATTTAATAGAAGCACCAGAATATCGATCCACCTGGGAATATTATGTCCTTGCCAAACATCCAATGCCACCAGTAAAAAAAATAGTTGAGATTGATTATTCCAATAAAATAATCGTTAGCAGACCAAAAGAATACTTCATGAAAAGGAGTAAACCATTGCCAATAAGCGATTGGGATAAATATATCTATAATAAATCGAGCAGAAATTCACCTACAGAACAATATTTCTGACCGGATTTGGGAATGTAAAGGAAATGTAAAAACTCTGTCTGATTATTTCTACGATTCAAAAAAACCAAACATCTTTGTTCAATATGCCTGAAAAACTAATGGAAAAGCCATCAAATGAACTCAAACCTTTTTGAAAAAAATGTCCAATTTATCGGGGACTAGGACACCTTTTGAGGGTTTATTTTGCTCTGGTCAGATGGCTTATTACTGAAAGAATAACATACCAGATAATGATTAGTGGCAGGGCATAAATTTGAAGAAAAATCAGCATGAGCAATGTTGTTCCTAAAAAGAAATAACGGAGTGCGTTTTCTTTCAACTTAATGTTTTTAAATTTTAGGTTGAACATGGGTAACTCGGAAACCATCAGAAACGAACAGGCAAATACGGCCGCAAGTAGGACGTGTTTGTTGAGAATGACCGGAACAATGGCTGCTTTGGTTCCCAGTTCGAGAATGAGCCCGAGCGATGCAAAAAAGATGGCATTGGCTGGTATGGGCATCCCCAGGAATTGTTCGCTCTGCCGGTCGTCGGTATTAAATTTTGCCAGGCGAAAGGCTCCTGCAACCGGAATAACTAAACTGGTGAAGAGCGTAATCCATTGGCCCCAGTTGGCTTCAATATCCTGAATGGGCTGGTTTTTTCCAAATAAAGCAAGTTCGAGCATGGTAAAAACAATAGCCGCGGGAGCCAGGCCAAAAGAGACCAGATCGGCCAGCGAATCCAGTTCTTTGCCGATAGCTGAATAGGCATGAAGTAACCGGGCCGAAAAACCGTCACAAAAATCGAATACTGCAGCGGCAAAGATAAATACCGATGCCCAGCCCAATTGTCCGTCAACGGCAAAGAAAACCGACAAACAGCCACTCACCAGGTTCATCGAGGTGATGGTATTGGGTACCCAGAAAAATATGTTGCTGATGCGGCTCATGATTAAAGTTCACCAATTATAGTTTGTGATCCTTTCACTTTATCTTTCAATTTTACGTTTAGCCTGGTGCCAAGTGGTAAGTATAAATCGACCCGCGAGCCAAAACGAATAAACCCCAATTCGGTAGTCTGGTCAACGGTATCGCCAACCGTAACATAGTTGATGATCCGGCGGGCCATTGCTCCGGCAATCTGCTTCATTACAATTTCGCGTCCGTCTTTTATTTCAACAGCTGTAACGGTACGCTCATTTTCTTCTGCCGATTTATCTTTAAAGGCGGCGTAAAACTCGCCGTCTTTGTGCTTCATATAGGTTACCCGTCCCGGAACCGGGATCCAATTGATATGCACGTTCATGGGCGACATAAATATGGAAACCTGAAGGCATTTGGTTTTCAGGTGCTCGGCTTCGATGGTTTCTTTGATTTCACAAATTTTTCCATCGGCAGGCGATAATATAACCTTTTCGTTTGTTTTGATTGTGCGTTTGGGATGCCTGAAAAACTGGATCACCAGGATGTAGATCAAAGCAGCACCAGCGAAAATACTGAATTGGATGGCCTGAGAAGCAATAAAAAAACACGAAATTAAAATGAGGACCGAAAGAATTACGGTTGAAAAGATAATTGTTCCGATGCCGGCTTTATGAACTTTCATCATTAAGTCTTAGATTTTGGCCTCAAAAATAGTAAATAATTGAGCTTTTTAGATGTATGGGAAATTTTTAAGCTAACAAAGTTTGGATTTCTGATCATTTGATGTCGAAATCAATCGGTTGGTTTGTCCGGAAAAGCGTTTATAACATGCAGGTTTTATCCAAACCGGCTGAAATAAATTACTCGATGAAGAGTTTTAAATACACTACAATTACCGGGGCTGCGAAAAACAACGAATCGAAACGATCGAGTGCGCCTCCGTGCCCGGGCAAAATAGAGCCACTGTCCTTGATCCCAAAATGCCGTTTGAACATCGATTCGGTTAAATCGCCAAAAGTTGATGAAATAACCATTATAATGCTGATTACGATCCAATGGATCAATTTTATTTCAGGAATAAAATGGCAAACAAAATAGGACGCTCCAATCGCAATTATAGTTCCGCCAATGGCTCCTTCCCACGATTTTTTTGGCGAAATCCGTTCGAAAAGCCGGTGTTTTCCGATCGAAACGCCCACCAGATAAGCTCCTGAATCATAAATCCAAATCAATGAAAACAGGGCAATCAGCAGTTTTGGGGTGTAGGTATTTGGGTTAAGCATTTCAGGAAATACCAGAAAGTTGATTAACGACAGTGGAACTGCGAGATATACGATGCTGAAAATAGTAACAGCAATGTTTTCAACCGGGTTCTCCTTTTTGCGGTAGAGTTCGGCAGCCATGATGATGAGAAAGAATGGCAGTATCCCCAGGAAATATTTGATTTCAATAACTCCTTTGGCGATCAGAAAGGTTGTCACAAACAGGACGATTGACCCCAAATAGCTCAGGCATTGGTTAGGCTTAACTTTCGACTGATTAAAAAGGTGGGCGAATTCGTATTGGCTTACGGCCAAAATGACAAAAAACAGCAAGGCATAGCTATATTCGCTGGCGAGAATGGCCGTCAGCATAACCAAGACCAGAACGATACCAGTTATCGTTCGCGTAATTAGTTTCTTCAAAGGATTAAATCTTTTAAAAGTTTAGTCGCTTTTGCCTCAAAATCCTGATGAACCCATACTTCCAAGTTGCCGATCGAAGGGAAATTGGAGTCGTGTTCGTTGAGGACGACACAATCAATTTCTTCATTTTCAAGAATTTCACGAGCCATTTCGGCCTGAAATCCTTGTTCTGTCTGAAGTACGCAAACCCAATCTTTTTCCATAATTGCAAATATTAAAACGGTTCTTCTGAAACAATAACAATCAGCGATTTTGGTCCGTGCATACCCATTACCAAAGTCTTTTCGATATCGGCAGTGCGGCTGGGCCCGGTAATGTTGCTGATTAACGAAGGTAATTCATTTTTGTATTTGATTTGCAATTTTTCGATGGCACGATCTAAATAATCTGTCAGTTGCGATTCGTGGGCCACAACAATGTGTGTTTCCGGAAAAACATTAAGGCGCCGTCCCGAAATTTGGGCAGAACTTATCATTACAGAACCCAAATGAGCAATCAGAAATTCGCAACCGGTTACCCCAATATTTAATCTTGAAAAAGAACTTTCAGCCGAATCGATTTCAATGCTGTCTTTTATTATTTCCTGAAGTTCGGGATTGGTGCAGAAAATCCTATCCTGATGTTTTTCTTCGCAGATTTGTTTGATCTGGCTTGTAATTTCTGATTTCGATTTACACAGTATGACTTTTCCGCCAATCATTTCCAGATTGGTCTTGAATTCCAGGCTCAATGATTCATTTAGCGGATGATAAATTGGAGAGGTGAAATCGGGGATATTCACCTCGATTTCACCTCTTTTGTCCTGAGCAGCCTTTAACCGGCCCAAAATATTATTTCTTGCAGAGTCCATTTATACTGATGTCGGTTCAGATTCGGTTGGCTTTTCAGTGTTTTCAAGCAGCCCGGCAGCAATCTCTTTTTTTGCTTCGGCAACCATCAGGGGTTTTCCCCATTTTCGTTTTCCGAAGATTTTTTCCAGGTCTTCACTGAAAATCACCTCTTTTTCCAGAAGTAATTCTGACAGTTTTTCATGGCCTTCTTTATTTGCAGTCAATACTTCCAATGCCCGCACATATTGTGCTTCGATCAAAAGTTTCGATTCCTCATCAATCAGTTCGGCAGTTTTTTCGCTGTATGGTTTGCTGAACGAATATTCGCTCTGGCCTGAAGAGTCGTAAAAGCTAAGGTTCCCTACTTTTTCGCTCATCCCGAATATACTGACCATGGCATACGATTGTTTGGTTACCTTTTCGAGGTCGTTTTGAGCGCCAGAAGAGATGCTGTTGAACGAAATTTGTTCGGCAGCACGACCCCCAAGAGCAGAACACATTTCGTCGAGCAACTGATCTTTGGTTGTAATCGAGCGTTCTTCAGGAAGGTACCAGGCCGCGCCCAATGCTTTCCCGCGGGGAACAATAGTTACTTTAACCAACGGATGAGCGTGTTCGAGCAACCAGCTAATGGTTGCATGTCCGGCTTCGTGATAGGCAATCCGGCGCTTTTCGTCAACCGAAATGATCTTATTTTTCTTTTCTAGACCGCCAATAATGCGATCGACAGCATCCAGAAAATCTTGTTTGTCAACGGAGTCCTTGTTGTTTCGAGCTGCGATTAAAGCCGATTCGTTACATACGTTGGCAATGTCAGCACCTGAAAATCCCGGAGTTTGTTTGGCCAGAAAAGCAGGGTCAACCTCCGGAGAAAGTTTGATAGGCTTCAGGTGAACATTGAATATTTCCTCACGTTCATTTAAATCGGGCAATTCAACATGTATCTGGCGGTCAAAACGTCCGGCACGCATCAAAGCTTTGTCGAGTATATCGGCACGGTTAGTCGCTGCCAGCACAATAACTCCAGAATTGGTATCGAACCCATCCATTTCGGTCAAAAGCTGGTTCAATGTATTTTCGCGTTCATCGTTCGAACCCATGTTGGGATTTTTACCCCTGGCCCGTCCAATGGCATCAATTTCGTCGATGAACACAATACAAGGCGATTTTTCTTTTGCCTGTTTGAATAAATCGCGAACACGCGAAGCGCCTACACCGACAAACATTTCAACAAAATCGGAACCCGACATGGAGAAGAACGGAACATTGGCTTCGCCAGCAACAGCCTTCGCCAATAATGTTTTTCCGGTTCCCGGAGGACCAACTAATAGAGCTCCCTTTGGAATTTTACCACCTAATTTGGTAAATTTGGTAGGACTCTTCAGAAAATCGACAATTTCCTCGACCTCCTGCTTGGCTTCGGCTAAACCGGCGACATCTTTAAATGTTGAGGTAACCCGCGAATCTTTATCAAAGACTTTGGCTTGCGATTTTCCGACATTGAAAATATTACCTGCACCACCGCCACCCGATCCTTTACTCATCCGCCGGAAAATCCACCACCAAATTAAAATGATAATGGCAAACGGAAGAATCCAGTTCAGTAACTCGCCCAAATAGTTGTGAACTGTTTTGTATTCAATTCCAATTTTATTTTCATCGGTAAAATTGGCCTGAGCCTCTTTTAAGTTATTGGCGAACGCTTCTGGCGGACCTATTTCAAAAAAATAATGAGGACCTGCTTTAGTTGGAGCGTTGAACCCATTATTAAGTTTAGCCGCATATTTATCGTAACTGCTTTCTTTCAGGTAAACCTGAGCTTCTTTTTCATTGACAACAACGATTTTCTTAATGTCGTGATTGGCCAGCATGGTTGATTTTACATCGTTCCAGTTGGTTTCAACCGGACCACCGCCCAAGGTAAACCACTGTAAACCAATAAAAGCAATAATCGCTACTCCATACAACCAATAAGGATTAAATTTGGGTGCTTTATTCCCCGATCTCATATTGCCAATATTCGGTTTTTCCTTGTTTTTATTATTGTCTCCCATTTTATTCTTAGTTTTCTTCTTTAATTAATTCAATGTGTGCATCGCCCCATAAGTTTTCAAGGTCGTAAAAGGTTCTGGATTCTTTTTGAAAAACGTGTACCATAATCTCTGCGTAATCGAGCAAAATCCAGATTGAATTTCGATAGCCATCCTTATGCCAGGCACTTTCGTTCAAGAGTTCTTCAACGGTATCTTCTACCGAATGGGCTATGGCATCAACGTGTGTGACCGAGTTCCCATGACAAATGATAAAATATTTACATTCGGTATGATTAATTTTTGTTAAGTCAATTTTGACGATTTCCTGTCCTTTTTTTCTTTGAATTCCTTCAACAATGGCATCGATCAATTGTTCAGTTTCAGTTTCTTTAACGCTTTTGTTCATAAAATCCGATTAGAACTGCAAAGATAAATTTTTTACTTTATTATAAGTGATTAAACTTGCACGACGAATTTCCTGTTTTAAAAGGAAATGCAAATTTAACTCAACAGCATGGATCAAATCATAGGAAATAGGATTGTACGCTTAGAGGTAACCGACTCTACCAACAACTATGCCAAGCACCAAATCAGAGAAAAAGGATTGTCTGAGGGCACTGTCTTTTTGGCATATGAGCAAACTGCTGGTCGCGGACAATTGAAAAATAGTTGGGAAAGTGAGCCGGGGCAAAATTTGATTTTTTCACTTGTTTTATGTCCCTATTTTCTGGAAATACGACGTCAGTTTATGTTGTCGAAAGCGGTTACTTTAGGCATTTACAAAGCTCTGAATAAGCATGTTGACTTGTTGAGAATAAAATGGCCCAATGATATTTATGTGAGCAATCAGAAACTAGGTGGCATTCTAATCGAAAATTCAATCATGAACGGACTACTAAATAGTTCGGTGGTTGGGATTGGCTTAAATGTAAATCAAACAGTTTTTTACAGCGAAGCTCCCAATCCGGTTTCATTGCAAATGCTGACAAATCAGCACTACGACTGCGAGCAGATCTTATCGGAAATCTTATCCGGAATAGATTGGTATTATGCTCTTCTTCAATGCGGCGAAGAAGAATTAATTGATCAGGAATTTAAATCGGTTTTATACCGGTTGAATGAAAAGCATTTTTACAAAGCCGACGATAAAGTTTTTGAAGGTGAAATTATTGGAGTGAACGAGATTGGACAATTGCAGATTCAGAAAGCTGATGGCACTATTGCTGAATTTCATTTTAAAGAAGTCGAGTTTTTACAGGGTGGATCATAGTCATTAGGCAAAAAAGAAAAATCCCATTAACCATAGAGATCCTTCCTATTTTCATTTTTCTCCTACCTGTAAGGTAATGCAACCAGCATATCAGCTAAGCGGTTGATTCCTTCTTCCAGCTTTTTGTTGACCAACATTTTAATCATCATACTCATATCGGCATCCAGAGTAAGACGAAGCTTGGTCTCATAAGCCGAAACTGGCAGTAGCTGAATCCAGAAAACAATAGTAACCGGCATATTGCCACTACTGCTTATCTTAATGGTTTTATGTGGTTCACGTTCAACAATCCGGATCTCGGCCAAGCCCATTCCACTAATTTGAAACCGACAAGAATCTGCGTCAGACTCGAAATTGGAAATCTGTATCTGGGGAATCTGCTCCGACATTTTTGACAATAGTCCTTCGTTGACATATTTCGACAGGTTCTCGAGATTTGACAAGTAGTTGAAGATAATTTCCTGATTATTGTTGATGATTTTTACATCGCTTACATATTTTGAAGAACTCATAAGAATAGGTTTTTAAAAAGAAATTCCCCTCTTCCTCGCAGAAAAGGGGAATTTATAAGATTAATAAATGATCTATTTGCCCCAACTTTCAGGTTGTTCTCGCCATTTGTTGAGTTTCTCAATATCTTCCTGTTTTATGTCACCCAAGGCAAGCGCTTGCTCTATCAAAACCTGATAACGGCTCAGAGCGGTTAATTCTAATCCGGCTTCAGCAAAATTCTTTCTGGCCTGCGGAAAATTGTAGGTAAAAATGGCCACCATTCCCAACACGTCGCCACCAAAATTGGTTATTGCATCAGCTGCTTTCAAACTGCTCAGCCCGGTTGACACCAAGTCTTCAATAATCACCACTTTCTGCCCTGCTTTCATGTCGCCTTCAATCAGGTTTTCCAATCCATGATCTTTCGGTTTTGCCCGAACATAAATGAATGGTAAGCCCAATTCCTGGGCCACCAGCATACCATGGGCAATTGCCCCAGTAGCTACTCCGGCAATTACTTCTGCCTGAGGATATTTTTCACGAATGACTTCACAGAACTTCTGGCAAATAAAAGTCCGTTCTTCAGGATAAGACAAAATTTTGCGGTTGTCGCAATAAATTGGAGCTTTCCAGCCTGAAGCCCAGGTAAACGGATTGTTTGGCTGAACTTTTATAGTGTTGATGTGAAGCAGTTTCTTTGTAACTTCGAGTTGAATTTTTTCAATCATGATTATTTTCTTTTACTTACTTATAATGCCGACAAATGTACAAAGTTTTTTTCAATGACTCTACCATTCAGATTGGTTCAGAAATGAATAAATCATTAAATAATAACATTGCCCAAGTGTTTAATCTTGAAGATTATAATGCAGTAAATCAGATTGTTTATCAAATTGAAATGGGCGAAAGTCCTTCTGATTTCCTTATTCTGAATCCGGATGTTAATTCCGCGTGGGAAAATTTCAGGAATCAATTTGCCGAGATTCCAGCTGCGGGAGGGTTGGTGAAAAATACAAGTGGATCTTTACTGTTTATAAAGCGTTTGGGCGTTTGGGATCTTCCAAAAGGGAAAATCGAAAAAATGGAAACTCCGGAGAGCGCAGCGATTCGCGAGGTTGAAGAAGAATGTGGTTTATCTGGAATGGGAATAATCAGGCAACTCGATTCAACTTTTCATATCTACCGGTCTCCCTACCTGCAATTTCCAAAGAATTTGGTTTTAAAAGAAACGAAATGGTTTTTGATGTCTTATTCTGGAACCGAAACTCCGGTTCCTCAGGTTGAAGAGGACATTGAAGGCATTGAATGGTTTGGTGTGGAAGACTTATCTGAGGTATTTGCAAATACCTATTCAAGCCTACGCGATTTTTTGAAAAAATCGTTGCCCATTATTTAATGCCAGAATTACTCGATTTCTGCATTTCCTTGAAGTAATCGCTTTTGAGCAGTTGCCCTATTTGCCGATCGAGTCCGTCAATCGGATTGGGTGCGGGCGAAAGCAGTAATTTACCGTCTTTACCAATCAAAAATGAATTTGGAAAAGTTTTGACTTTGTAGCTCGTTTCCATACTGGTTACTGTCGTGGTAAATATGCCAACCCATCCAGCTTCGTTTTTAAAGCCTTTATTCTCCGGAATCACATTAATGATGATAAGTTTTTCTTTATATCGAGATGAAATGGCTTTTAGGGCGTCGAGGTGCTGACGACAAATTGAATTTCGGGGATCAGTAAAATGAAGATAAATATAGGTGCCCAGATAGTCTGAAAAACTTACTTTTTGACCGCTTAAATTTTTCAGTGCAATTGCTGGCGGGTTGGTTCCACTGGCTAAATAGGTGAGTTTTGACGAGATTAACTGTGCTATTTTCTGTTCATAAGTACTCCACTGTGGCGCTTTCACCTGATCGAGCAATTTTAAAACCGAAGCCTTTGTGAATTGCTTGCTGTAATAAGCATCATTCATCGATTTAAGCAACACCAGATGCGAAAGTTCTTTGTTGAAATGCAACTGCTTTTGGAAATAACCATCGAGTTTTTCCAGGTTCGATGTATTGATTGAATTTTTGATTTCGGCACTATTTGAAGCATTGCAAAGTGTACTGAAATAGTTCATAAAAACTTGGTTGAATATAACCGAATAGGCCCCCAGATTGTACATGGGTTTAGAACTACTGAAATAGGTTTCCATAAATTCAGCCGATTTCCCCTGGTTAAGTGCAAACTCAAGGTTTGCCTTCCTGAAAAACTTATGCGATTCAAAAAACGACGAGTTTGTTTTCGGGAATTCCTTCTCAAGCATCAATTTTACGGTATCGACCAGCGATTTGGACTGGTTCGTAAAAATCCGGTCGAAATATTTGTTTTCATACTTCGCATATTCTATCTCAAATTGTTGGATCTTAACATTTAACTCGTTTTTATCCGGGGCTAAAATCCCTAACCAGACGGGCTCTGGCTTGACAAATGGATTTCTTTTTTGTGATTCGGTCAGGGTCCGTTTGGGCGGAAAAACGATTTGGTATGATTTCCCGGGTTCAAGGTAAATCATACTATGGTATCCATCAAAGTCGGCCAAACAAAGATTAGTTTCCGGAATTTCAATTTCCAGATTAAATACTCCTTCAGCATTGAACCGTACCGTACCCAGTTTTATTTTTTCTTCGGAAATAAAATCGTGAAGAACATACAATTCAATTGAATTCATGGCATATTCCGGCGCTTTTCCTGAAATTTTAACTTGAGCCGACCATGATTTTTCGGTTACGGACAGCCCAAATAAAATAAAGATGGAGAGTAGTAATATGTTTCTTTTCACGACGATAAACCTGAATGATGAGAATTCTGTGTTGGATTCATATATTCAAACGTATGAGTCCAGCAATAATTATTGGTCAAGTTTAAATTCTGACATATCCAATGAGGCCGGCAAAAACATTCGGGCATCACCTCCATGAAGAATAATATCACGGACAATCGTTGAGTTAATCGGAGTATGCTCGGGCATGGTTAAAAGAAATACTGATTCGATTTGTGGGTACATTTTTTTATTCACCTGAGCAATTGCCCTTTCAAATTCAAAGTCAGCCGAAGTGCGCAATCCTCTGAGGATGTATTGTGCATTAACCTTTTTGCAGAAGTCAACGGTCAATCCTTCATAGCATTCTACGGTAACTTTTGGTTCATCTTTGAAAACTTCATTGATCCACTTTAGTCTTTTCTCGACCGGAAATAACGAGCGCTTATTGGAGTTAAAGCCAATCATGATAATGATTTTGTCGAACAAAGGAATTGCACGTTTAACAACGCTTTCATGTCCAACGGTAAATGGATCAAATGACCCCGGGAAGATGGCGACTCGTTCCATGTGCCTGATTTTTCTGTAAAATTTGGAGCTGTAAATATAGTGCTTATTCAAAATAAGCAAACAAACCGAATGATTTAATTCGACTTGGAATTACGTTCACGGCTAAATATAAAAACAAGCACCAATGCTGCGGCAACAATTAACGTGCTAATCAGGAGCTGGCTCGATTTACTGCTTTGGAAAAATGAAGTATCCTGTAATTCTTTCGAATATTGAATGCTGATCAAAACCAAACCGTTGTTTATGGCATGACCCAAAATGCACAGGTAGATGTTTCGGGTTCGAACCATCAGTATTCCAAGCATTAAGCCAAGAATAAAAGTTGCCAGAAACTGCCATGGATTGAGATGGAACAGTGCAAACATCAATGCAGAAACGAAAACCGCTGTAAATTTCGAATAGTTTCGCATCAGGCCATGCATAATTACACCTCTGAAAATCAATTCTTCAACAACGGGAGCAATAATTGCAACTTTGAGAATTGCTCCGTAAATTCCATAGTCGCTTTCGAATATTTTATTGAACAGTTCCCAGAACCAGGAAGGTGGAGGCAAGACTATATCCAATGCAACATTAACCTCTCCAATTAAATTTTGTGCCGCCCAGAGAAAGCACAGAACCGGAACAATGATCAGAACGTTAAACGATTTGGCAGGGAAAAGTTCATTTAGTTTAACACCGGCTTTTCGGTATGCATAATAAAAAATGAAGACGGGCGAGCCAACTCCAAGTATAATTTTCTTGAAAGGGTTATACAGATAATCCGTTCCATTGTAATAATCGAACAGTGCCAGCGGAAAATCGATGACGGTTTGAATAAAGGTATAAAGAACCACCAAATGAATGGCTCCCATAATGGTCGGATAATATTTCGTTTTTGCGTCGTTCACCTTGTTTTAATTTTCACAAGCCGAATATAAGCTACTTTCACGGAATAAAAATATAGACTTTGTTATTTTTGAACAATGCGATGTTGAAAATTATCGAAAAAAACTTCAGAAACCATTTGATTGTTTGAAGAAAAAGTGCTTATTTTGCGGTCTGTTTGAAAAATGTGAGATTCTGATTAAAAAATAAGACAATGTCAAGAGTTTGTCAAGTAACCGGAAAAAAAGTGATGGTGGGAAATAATGTTTCTCACTCAAAGCGCAGAACAAAACGGAAGTTCATTCCTAATTTGTTCAAAAAGAAGTTCTATCTTCCTGAAGAAGATCGTTGGATTTCGTTAACTGTTTCAGCAAACGGTATTCGTACGATCAACAAAAACGGGTTGAATGCATCGTTAATCGCTGCAAAGGAAAAAGGTTTTATAACAACTATTTAAAGCTTTAAGAAATGGCTAAGAAAGGAAATAGAATCCAGGTAATCATGGAATGTACCGAACAAAAAGCTAGTGGAGTTCCCGGAACTTCAAGGTACATTACTACCAAAAACAGGAAGAATACTCCTGAACGTTTGGAAAAAAAGAAATACAATCCTAACTTAAAGCGAGTTACTGTACACCGCGAAATTAAATAATAAATAGTATGGCAAAGAAAGTAGTTGCAACATTACAAAAAGGTGCCGGTAAAGGTTACTCCAAAGTAGTAAAGATGGTGAAATCTGAAAAAACTGGTGCTTATACATTTCAGGAAGAGATTATTCCTAATGAAAATGTAAAAGATCATTTTAAGAAATAGAACAAAATCGCTCTATAAAAAAAAGCTTTCATCTGTTGGTGAAGGCTTTTTTTATTAATTACGAAATTGCTATCTGTCACCTGTTTAAATATTGTTATTATGGGAATTTTCGGATTATTTAACAGCAAGAAAAAAGAAAGCCTTGATGAAGGGCTTGCAAAAACAAAAGAAAGTGTTTTTACAAAGATTAGCCGCGCCATCATTGGAAAAACCAAGGTTGATGATGAAGTGCTGGACAATCTGGAAGAAATTCTGATTTCTTCTGATGTTGGTGTTGAAACAACCCTGAAAATCATTGAACGTATTGAAAAACGAGTCTCTGCCGATAAATACATGGGCACTTCAGAATTGAACAGCATATTAAAAGAAGAGATAGCCAGTTTACTCGAAGAAAATAACAGCAGCGATCTGGAAGATTTTGATCTTCCGGAGAGCGATGATCCTTATGTGATTATGGTTGTGGGCGTGAATGGAGTTGGAAAAACAACGACCATTGGAAAGCTAGCCTATCATTTTAAAGCAGCCGGTAAAAAAGTAGTTTTAGGAGCAGCCGACACATTCAGGGCTGCTGCCATTGACCAACTTCAGATTTGGGCCGATCGTGTTCAGGTTCCGCTGGTAAAGCAGGTGATGGGAGCCGATCCGGCTTCGGTGGCTTACGATACACTTGCTTCGGCTAAGGCTCAGGGTGCCGATGTGGTGATTATTGATACTGCTGGACGTTTGCACAATAAAGTGAATTTAATGAACGAATTAAGTAAAATTAAATCGGTAATGAAAAAGGTGGTGCCAACTGCACCCAATGAAGTTTTACTAGTTCTTGATGGTTCTACCGGTCAGAATGCCTTTGAACAAGCCAAGCAATTTACCAAGGCTACCGAAGTGACAGCACTGGCTTTAACCAAACTAGATGGAACAGCCAAAGGTGGCGTTGTTATTGGCATTTCCGATCAGTTTAAAATACCAGTGAAATATATTGGAATTGGTGAAAAAATGGATGATTTACAAATTTTCAGGAGAAGGGAATTTGTAGAATCACTGTTTAGTTAGGAAGAAAACAGAAGACCGGAGAATGAAAATGATATGGCTGGCTTTTGCTGGCCTTTATTTTGGACAGACACTAACTCAGAACTTTAATCAAGATTTACTGTTTTAAGTCAGAATAGAGTGAAAATCGTTGGTGTTAACGTTTTGCCTTAGAGCCTCTGTGGCTAAAAAATGAAAAAATGAAGAAGCAAAAAATAAATGTAGTGACCTTGGGTTGCTCAAAAAACTTAGTTGATTCGGAAGTATTACTGAACCAGCTTTCTATGGATGGTTTTGAAGTAGTTCACGACTCGAACGATACCGATTCAAATATAGTGGTAATCAATACCTGCGGATTTATTCACGATGCCAAAGAAGAATCGGTGAATACCATTTTGCAGTTTGTTGATGCCAAAGGTCGCGGCGATATTGATAAATTATATGTGATGGGGTGTCTTTCGGAACGTTATAAAACCGATCTGGAAAAGGAAGTTCCTGAGGTGGACAAGTTCTTCGGTAAATTCGATCTGAAAGCCCTAATTGGAGAATTGAAAGCAACCTATCGTCCTGAATTTATTTATGAGCGAAAGATTACCACCCCATCGCATTTTGCTTACCTTAAAATATCCGAAGGGTGCAACCGCGTTTGTGCCTTTTGCGCTATTCCGGGCATGACCGGGAAACATGTTTCCAAGTCGATAGAAGACCTGATTAAGGAAGCTAAATATCTTGCAAAAAACGGAGTGAAAGAGATTTTGTTAATTGCGCAGGATTTGTCGTATTACGGTATTGATCTTTACGGGAAAGGAATGTTGGCCGAACTCATCCAGAAAATTGCCGAAATTGATGGAATCGAATGGATTCGCCTGCATTATTTATATCCAACCAAGTTCCCGATGGATATTTTACCATTGTTTAAATCGGTTCCAAAACTCTGCAAATACATCGACATTCCGCTTCAGCACAGCTCAAATAATGTACTGAAACACATGTTGCGCCATGTAACTACCGAAGAAACGGAAGCTTTACTTCAGAAAATCAAGGAAGAAATCCCCGGAATTGCCATCCGAACAACCATGTTAATCGGTCATCCAGGCGAAACGGAAGAAGATTTTACACAATTGAAAAGTTTTGTTCAGAAGCACCGTTTTGACCGCTTGGGAGCATTTTCGTATTCTCACGAGGAAGGAACTTATGGCTATAAAAAATATTCGGACGATGTTCCGGAAGAAGTCAAACAAGCTCGCGTCGAGGATTTGATGAATGTTCAGCAAGCAATCTCCGCACAGTTAAATGCGGTGAAAATCGGACAAACATTGAGGGTGATCATTGATCGCGAAGATGATGAATTCTTTGTTGGACGTACCGAATTCGATTCTCCGGAAGTGGATGGAGAAGTGCTAATTTCCAAAGAAAACAAACTCAAAAAAGGCAAGTTTTATCAGGTAGAAATTACAGGAGCTGAAGAGTTTGATTTGTATGGGAAAGTAATTGAATAAAAAACATACTGGGTTTAATTTACTCTTCAATAAATTTTATAAGTGTCATGCACACACGTTAAAATCTTAAATTAAACGTTAAGATTTGGCAACTATTCACCTCACCCCCCATTACTCTTCAATTTTACCAGAATATATTTTCTAGTTTTACGAACAAATCGATCAACCGATCGTTTATTATGTCGCTATAAATCTATAAAGATGCCTCAAGATTATATACCAATATTGATACAATCGCTGGTAGTTTTGGGTTTTGTAATTACCACCATGGTAGCGACAAACTTTCTCGGACCCAAACGCTCATCAAAAGCCAAACTTGAGAATTTCGAATGCGGAATTGAAGGAATGGGAAACGCCCGAAGCCCATTTTCAGTCAAATATTTCCTGATTGCCATACTCTTTGTACTTTTCGATGTCGAAGTTATTTTTATGTACCCCTGGGCGGTAAACTTCAAAGATCTGGGCAAAGATGGTTTCGTCGAAATGCTTTTATTTATGGCTCTTGTGTTGGCTGGCTTTATCTACATTCTACTGAAAGGCGCTTTGAAGTGGGATAAAAAATAATTCAGGAAGGGAACCGAATCATGTCAGAAAAACAAACAATCACGCCAACGATAGCAGAAATGCCGGAAGGAATTTCAGGACAAGGATATTTTGCCACCTCGCTGGATAAAGCCGTGGGTTTAGCGCGTAAAAATTCGCTATGGCCTCTCCCCTTTGCAACTTCCTGTTGCGGAATTGAGTTCATGGCAACCATGGCTTCAACTTACGATTTAGCCAGATTTGGGTCCGAAAGATTAAGTTTTTCGCCCCGACAAAGCGATCTGTTGATGGTGATGGGAACTGTTGCAAAAAAAATGGGACCTGTTTTACGCGAAGTTTATATCCAAATGGCCGAACCCAAATGGGTGATCGCGGTTGGCGCCTGTGCTTCGAGTGGAGGTATTTTCGACACATACAGCGTTTTGCAGGGTATCGACCGGATTATTCCGGTTGATGTTTATGTACCAGGATGCCCTCCCCGACCCGAGCAAATCATCAACGGCATTCTTAAAATCCAGGATTTAGTTGGCAACGAATCGCTCCGAAGAAGAAATTCAGAAGCTTACAACGATTTAATGGATAAATACAACATGGAATAAGCTTTCCGAAGCTTTTATATGTTTAAAATTGATTAAGTTCATCGAGAAAATATTCAGTAAGTACTGAAAAATTTAAAAAACCAAATTGTGTATCCGATCAACCCCAACAGAGACCAGTTAGTTGTTAGTAAATTAAGCAATCGTTTCGGTAGCGCTGTTGAACTGCACGAAGTATTGAGCGACATGCTTTGTATCACTGTTCAGAAAGAATTTATTCAAGAGATTCTGACATTTCTTCGCGATGATCAGGAGCTTCAGTACAATTTTCTAACCACTTTATGCGGAATGCACTATCCACAAAACGAAAAACTGGGAGTTGTTTATCATTTACATAGTTTTATTAACAATCACCGTATCCGCATAAAAACTACCACCGAACTTGAAAATCCAAAAATCTCAACCATAACAACAATTTGGCCTGCCGCTAACTGGATGGAACGCGAAGCTTATGATTTTTTCGGGATACAGTTTGAAGGACATCCAAATCTGAAACGTATTTTAAACGTGGATGAAATGACCGATTTCCCTTTGCGAAAAGAATTTCCACTCGAAGATCAGACCCGCAAAGACAAGGATGATAGCATGTTTGGACGTTGAAAAAGAGTTATGAATTAAAGTTAAAAGTTATGAGTTTCAAGTCATGCTGACTTCTCTCTTTTTACTTTTTACTTTTTACTTTGATATATGGCACAAGGATATCATACAAATTACTGGAAAAAAGACATTGTAAGTTCTGAGGAACCCAAAGAATACAATACACTGAATGTGGGTCCCACACATCCGGCAACGCATGGAGTGTTCCAGAATGTAATGCTGATGGATGGCGAATTTATCGTCAGTACCGAACAAACCATTGGATACATTCACCGCGCATTCGAAAAAATTGCAGAGCGCCGGCCTTTTTATCAAATCACCCCGTTAACCGACCGTTTGAATTATTGTTCGGCTCCGCTGAATAATATGGGGTGGCACATGACGGTTGAAAAACTATTGGGCATCGAAACTCCGAAACGGGTAGATTACCTCCGAATTATTGTGATGGAATTGGCCCGTATTGCCGATCACCTCATTTGCAATACCGTAATTGGTGTCGATAGTGGCGCGCTTACCGGATTTACCTATTTGTTTCAGGATCGGGAATTCATTTATGAAATCTACGAAGAAGTCTGTGGTTCCAGACTGACTACCAATATGGGGCGAATTGGCGGATTCGAGCGTAATTTCAGCGCCAAAGCCTGGGATAAAATTCGTTATTTCCTGAAATCGTATCCAGCCCATCTCCGCGAATTTGAAAACCTGCTGTCGCGAAATCGTATTTTTATGGACCGCACCATCAATGTTGGAGCATTTTCAGCCGATCGCGCACTTGCATATAGTTTTACTGGCCCAAACCTTCGCGCATGTGGGGTCGATTACGATGTTCGGGTAATGAATCCATATTGCTCATACGATGAGTTCGACTTTATTGTGCCAGTTGGACAAAGTGGTGACACTTACGACCGGTTCATGGTTCGTCAGGAAGAAATGTGGCAGAGTATGCGCATCATCCAGCAAGTCCTTGATAAATTAGACAAAATGGACGACAAGGAAACTTATTTTGCTGCCGATCCGAGGTTTGTACTCCCTCCAAAAGAAAAAGTTTACAACAACATGGAAGCCCTGATCTGGCATTTCAAGATCGTGATGGGCGAAACCGATATTCCGGCAGGAGAAGTCTATCATTGCATTGAAGCGGCCAATGGCGAGTTGGGATTTTATCTGGTGAGCGATGGTGGCCGAACTCCTTCCCGACTGCATTTTCGCCGGCCAAGCTTTATTTATTACCAGGCTTATCCGGAAATGGTTACCGGCAATATGTTGTCTGATGCCGTGCTCACCATGAGTTCAATGAATATCATTGCAGGTGAATTGGATGCCTGAAGACAGGAAAAAGAAAAAAAGACAATATTCATAACGATATTCTTTTTCGTCAGCTATAACTGACGAAAAATGGAAATAAGAATAAAGAGAAAACAAAATATAATGCTGAACACACAAAACAACATTGAATTCAACAGCGAAACGCTTAATCTGGTGAACCGAATCATCAGCCGTTATCCGCAAGGCAGGCAAAAATCGGCCATACTGCCGATATTGCATATCGCCCAATCAGAAAACAATGGCTGGCTCAGTTCCGAAGTAATGGATTACGTGGCCTCACTGCTTGACATTCAACCCATAGAAGTTTACGAAGTAGCAACATTCTACACCATGTTCAACCTAAAACCGGTTGGAAATTGCGTGATTGAAGTTTGTCAGACCGGACCATGCTGGCTAAAAGGATCAGATGAACTACTTGCACATTTCGAAAAAATGTTGGGAATTAAACCGGGAGAAACAACTGCCGACGGAAGATTTACATTGAAAACGGTCGAATGCCTTGCCGCCTGCGGAAACGCCCCGGTCATTCAAGTCGGAAGTGAATACCATGAAAACATGACCAATGACAAGGCAAACCAGTTACTAAATAAATGGACGACTGAAAATAAATGTTCTCACACTAATCCATACCTGTAACCCATGGCACAGCAAATACTACTCCATAACATAGAGGTGCCGGGGCTGGCCAATTTCGATGTATATCGAAAACTAGGTGGATATTCGTCGGTTGAGAAAGCCTTAAAATATTTTACTCCGGATGAAGTGACTGCCGAAGTCAAAAAATCGGGATTGCGTGGTCGTGGTGGTGCAGGTTTTCCGGCTGGGATGAAGTGGAGTTTCATCGATAAAAGCACCGATAATCCGCGTTATTTCGTTTGCAATTTCGATGAGAGTGAGCCTGGCACCTTTAAAGATCGCCACATTGGCTGCCTTAACCCACACCAGCTTATCGAAGGAATGATACTGGGATCATACGCTTTAGGCGCCCGAACTTCATACATATACATTCGTGGCGAATTGTTCTATGTGATGCGGATCATCGAAAAAGCCATTCAGGAAGCCTATGCCAACGGATTTCTGGGCGAAAACATTTTGGGTAGCGGTTACTCACTCGACCTGTATTGTCATCCCGGCGGAGGCGCATACATCTGCGGAGAAGAAACCGCGCTAATTGAATCGCTCGAAGGGAAACGTGGCAATCCACGGCTTAAGCCTCCATTTCCGGCAATTGTCGGCTTGTACGATTGTCCAACAGTGGTCAACAATGTGGAAACCATTTCTGCTCTTCCTTGGATCATGAACAACGGCGCTGATGCCTATTCGGCAATTGGCGTTGGAAACAGCAAAGGGACCAAGCTTATTTCGGCCAGTGGGCACATCAATAAACCAGGTGTTTACGAAATCGAGCTGGGGCTTCCGGTTGAAGAATTTATTTACAGCGACCAATATTGTGGCGGAATACGAAATGGCAACAAACTTAAAGCGGTGGTTGCCGGCGGTTCTTCTGTTCCGATTCTTCCTGCTGAATTAATTCGGAAAACAGCCAAAGGAGAGCCGCGACTAATCAGCTACGAATCGCTGGCCGAAGGAGGATTCGAAACCGGATCGAGCCTGGGATCTGGCGGATTTATTGTAATGGACGAGACCACCTGTATTGTGAAGAACCTTTTGACCTTTGCGCGGTTCTATCATCATGAATCGTGCGGCCAATGCAGCCCATGCCGCGAAGGAACCGGCTGGATGGAAAAAATACTGCAACGAATCGAAGATGGCAACGGAACGATGAAAGACATCGATTTGTTGTTCAGCATTTCGAAACATATAGAAGGAAATACGATTTGTCCGCTGGGCGATGCTGCTGCATGGCCTGTAGCCAGTGCCATCCGTCATTTTCGTCAGGAATTTGAAGATCACATAAAACTCCAGAGATGTCCCTTATCAAAGTAACGATAGACAATATTGAGGTTGAAGTCGAACCCGGAACAACCATTCTGAATGTGGCACGCCAAATTGGCGGGGCTGTGGTTCCACCAACCATGTGCTACTATTCGAAACTCGAAGGCAGTGGCGGAAAATGCCGCTCGTGCCTGGTAAAAGTGGCACAGGGGTCGGCGAAAGATCCACGCCCAATGCCCAAACTGGTGGCTTCGTGCCGCACAGCCGTTCAGGACGGAATGGTGGTACAGAATATAACCTCACCTGAAGTATTGGAAAACCGCCGTGCGATTACCGAATTTTTGCTACTCAACCATCCGCTCGATTGCCCCGTTTGCGATCAGGCTGGTGAATGCCACCTTCAGGATTTATCGTATGCTCACGGATTGGCTGACACACAGACCACTGAAGAACGACGCACTTTTGCTCCGATTGACATTGGAGATAAAATTAAGCTGCACATGAACCGTTGTATCCTATGCTACCGCTGTGTTATGGTGGCCGACCAGTTGACCGATCAGCGTGTGCATGGAGTTCTTGGCCGTGGCGATCATTGTGAAATCAGTACATACATTACCAAAGCTATTGACAACGATTTTTCAGGAAATATGATCGACGTTTGTCCGGTTGGAGCGCTTACCGACAAAACATTCCGTTTTAAAAGCCGGGTGTGGTTTACCAAACCGTTCGATGCGCACCGCAATTGCCCCAAATGTAGCGGCAAAGTTGTTCTGTGGAAAAAAGGCGACGAAATTCTTCGGGTAACGGGAAGAAAAGATAAATACGGCGAATTGGAAGAATTTATTTGCAACGATTGCCGGTTCGAACACAAAGAAAACAATGATTGGGTTATCGAAGGTCCGAGAAAAATAGAGCGTCATTCTGTCATCTCACAAAACCATTACGAAAAGTTATCAAAACCTGAAAATCTGGATAACAACAACTAAATACGATTATGGATTGGACATTATATATCTTTAAATTCATTTTTCTGGTCGTCATATTTCTGATTACCCTTGTAGTTGCCATGTACTCGACCTATGGCGAACGAAAAGTGGCAGCATTCATGCAAGACCGCATCGGCCCGAACCGTGCAGGTCTGTTTGGTCTTCTACAACCGTTGGCCGACGGGGTTAAAATGTTCATGAAAGAAGAAATTATCCCCTTAACCGCCAATAAAATGCTGTTTATTTTAGGACCTTCCATTGCCATGACAACAGCGATGTTAACAGGCGTGGTCATTCCCTGGGGTGATATTTTAACCATTGGCGGAAAAGAATTTTCGATGCAGATTGCCGACCTAAACATCGGTATTCTATATGTTTTCGCTATGGTTTCCATTGGTGTTTACGGCATCATGATCGGAGGATGGGCGTCGAACAACAAATATGCGCTTCTGGGTTCAATCCGCGCAGCTTCGCAAATGATCAGCTACGAAATTGCCATGGGAATGGCGATTGTTGCCCTGATCCTTACCACCGGATCGCTGAGCCTTCACGACATTGTACAGCAACAACACGGGATGCACTGGAATGTTTTTTACCAGCCACTCGGTTTTTTTATTTACCTGATATGCGCTATTGCCGAAACCAACCGGGCACCATTCGACCTTCCGGAGTGTGAAACCGAGTTGATTGGCGGCTACCATACCGAATACAGTTCCATGAAACTGGGGTTTTACCTGTTTGCCGAATACATCAATATGTTTGTATCGTCCGCCGTAATTGCCACGTTGTATTTTGGTGGCTACAACATGCCGTTTATCGATCAACTCGGACTATCCTCAAACGTTGTCACATTGCTCGGTTCGCTGTTTTTCTTCCTGAAAATATTCTTTTTTATCTTCCTCTTTATGTGGATCAGATGGACATTGCCACGATTCCGATATGACCAGTTGATGAACCTGGGATGGAAAAAACTGATGCCATTGGCTATTTTCAATATCCTTGCAACAGGTGCTTATTATTATTTTACTGAATTAAACTAATCGGGCCATGCAAGCATTGACAAACAGATCAAAAATGGTTTCAAACAAGAAGATGACCTTCTGGGAATGGATCTATATTCCTGCTATTGTTAAAGGAATGTCCATCACGTTGAAGCATTTTTTCATGAAAAAAGCCACGATAAGTTATCCGGAAGAAACCCGTGAATTCAGTCAGGTTTATCGGGGAAAGCATGTTCTGAAACGTGACGAACAAGGTCGTGAACGATGCACTGCCTGCGGCTTGTGCGCCGTTGCATGTCCGGCAGAGGCCATTACCATGATTGCCGCAGAACGAAAGCCGGGCGAAGAAAATTTGTACCGTGAAGAGAAATACGCCGCAAAATACGAAATCAACATGCTGCGCTGCATATTTTGTGGCGATTGCGAGGAAGCCTGTCCGAAGGAAGCTATTTTCCTGACCGACCGGATTGTTGAATCAGGCTACAAACGTCAGCCGTTTGTTTATGGCAAAGACCTTCTGGTTGAGCCAATAGATCCGGCAAAACGGATCGACATATCGATACGGCAAACTGAAAGTGTATTGAAATTCAAGCAGAACAAACGTTTTGCACACAATAAATAAAAACAATTTATTATTAGACGATTTACTATTTACGATTGTTCCTCTGGAAAATTTGATGTATCAATTGTAATTTGTTAATATTAAAATAGTAAATGATTAAATGGATTGAAAATTAAACGATTTACGATTACTACGTCACTAATACGAGCGACACAAATGGTAAACAGTAAATAATTAAATAGTAAATAAAATGACATTTCTATTTTACCTACTTTCGGCCATCATGATAATAAGTGGCTTGTTCGTGGTACTTTCCAGAAGCCCGATCAACAGCGTGCTTTCGCTGATTGCATGTTTCATTGCCATGGCGGGTCATTACATTCTACTGAATGCTCAGTTTCTGGCGGTTGTTCACCTGATTGTTTACACAGGAGCCATCATGGTATTATTCCTGTTTGTAATCATGTTGCTGAACCTGAATAAGGCGACGATTCCGCAAAAAACATCGTTGACCAGGGTTACTGCTGTAATCACCGGAGGATTGTTCTTTTTGGTGATGGTTGCTGCCACCCGTCATACCTTTGAGATACATCCACGTTATCCGTTTACCAGCCAGATTGGATTGGTTTCGGAGGTAGGAAAGACACTGTTTCACGAGTTTCTTTTACCTTTTGAAGTTTCATCAGTTTTGTTCATATCAGCCATGATTGGTGCAGTCATGTTTGGAAAGAAAGACGAACCGACAGAGTAATGAGTTATAAATTATGATTTATGAGCGAGAAGAAAAGTGTCATAAAAGATAAGAGTTTTGCTTTTGCAGTGCGGGATATCAGGCTTTTTCAATATTTGACTGAAATAAAAAAAGAATATGTACTGAGCAAACAGTTATTGCGAAGTGGAACAGCAATCGGAGCTTTAGTTCGTGAAGCACAAAAGACTTCATTCATAAATTGGGTATCGCTCAAAAAGAATGTGACGAGACCATTTACTGGCTCGAATTACTAAAAGAAACAGAATACATAAACGATAAAGAATTTGAAAGTATAAACAATGAAGCCAATGAGTTATTAAAAATGCTCCGAAGTGCTATTCTCACCTCGAAGAAAAATTTATAATTCACAACTTATAATTCATAATTATGAAGGAAATATCATCGGCCATACAACTTATTCCACTCGATCACTACATCTTTTTGTGCGTGACTCTTTTCAGCATCGGTTTGCTGGGGGTTTTGTTCAGGCGAAATACCATCATTATTTTGATGTGCATCGAACTCATGTTCAACTCAGTAAATCTGCTTGTCGCCGCGTTTTCGGCTTATCATTCTGATCCGGCCGGGCAGGTTTTCGTCTTTTTCATCATGATTGTTGCCGCTGCCGAAGTAGCAGTTGGGCTATCCATTCTGGTGATGATGAAACGAAACGTAGATTCAGTAGATATTAACCTTTTGAACCGGTTGAAATGGTAGGAACAATTCCAAATATAAACCTTGCACTGCTTGTTCCGGCCCTCCCGCTACTGGGGTTCCTGGTCACCGGACTGGCTTACAAACGCCTAAAGCACAATCAGGCCGGAATAATCGCCAGCGCGGCGGTTGGCTTATCGTTCCTAATTTCGGTTGCGTTGTTTTTTGTTCTCCGGAATTCAGGACAGGATGCTGCGACCGTTACGCTTTTTAACTGGATTGCTTTGGGAAATATGAACATTCCGTTTGCTTTCCTGATCGATCATTTGTCGCTGACCATGATGTTGATAGTGACCGGAGTTGGAACCCTTATTCATATTTATTCGATCGGGTATATGCACGGCGACGATCGGGTCAACTCCTTTTTCGCCCAGATGAACCTGTTTACGTTCAGCATGTTGCTTTTGGTGATGGGTGCAAATTATCTGGTTCTGTTCATCGGCTGGGAAGGTGTTGGACTCTGCTCCTATCTGTTGATTGGCTTCTGGTTCAAAAACCCGGCATATAATTACGCTGCCCGCAAGGCATTCGTCATGAACCGCATTGGTGACGTCGGTTTTATTCTGGGAATTATCCTGCTATTCTTCACGTTTAAATCAGTCTCTTTTTCTGAAATATTTACACAAGCAGGCGCGATGCAGGCCGGAACTCCGGTAATCACGCTGATTACCTTGCTACTTTTGGTCGGCGCGGTTGGTAAAAGCGCCCAGATTCCGCTTTACACCTGGTTGCCCGATGCCATGGCCGGTCCAACTCCGGTTTCAGCCCTGATCCATGCAGCAACTATGGTAACTGCAGGTATTTATATGATTGCCCGTTCGAGCATTCTTTACAACCTGGCTCCAATCACACTTAATGTCATTATTGTAATTGGTATGGCAACAGCCATTTTTGCGGCCATCATCGGGTTAAAGCAAAACGACATTAAGAAGGTACTCGCCTACTCTACCGTATCGCAATTGGGTTATATGTTTCTTGCTCTAGGTTTGGGAGCTTATTCCACCGGAGTTTTTCATGTGACCACACACGCGTTTTTCAAGGCATTGCTTTTTCTTGGAGCTGGTAGTGTCATCCATGCCATGGGTGGCGAACAGGACATTCGCAAAATGGGCGGACTTCGGAAAAAAATGCCAATAACTTACCTGACATTTCTGGCTGCAACGCTTGCCATTAGCGGAATTCCACCATTTTCCGGATTTTTCAGCAAAGACATGATATTGACCAAAGCCCTCGAACACAACATCGTTTTGTATGTTCTGGCGCTTGGCACCGCGTTAATCACCTGTTTTTACATGTTCCGGTTATTGTATTTGGTATTCTTTGGAGAACAGCAGATTGAAGGAATACACCCGCACGAATCGACCAAAGTGATGACCGTTCCACTGATGATTTTAAGTGTACTTTCTGTTTTTGGAGGATTCCTGAATATTCCGTCGCTTTTTGGTGGAAACCTGAACTTTAGTAACTATCTGCAATCAGCAGTAGCATCTAAAACTTCCGAAGAAATCAGCTCTGCCACCGAAATTGGATTGATCTTACTTTCCATTACACTTTTAAGCGTGGTTATTTATTGGGCACACCAAACCTTTGTCAAAAAAGCACAAATCCCTTCCGGAGACGAAATAAAGCTACCGACATGGCAACGAATAATTACAAACAAATTCTACATCGACGAGATTTATCGTGCCGTATTTGAAAAACCTTTCGGTCGTTTTTCCGACTTCCTTTTCAAGAAAGTTGAGACTGTCATTCTTGATCAGGCCGTTGACGAAGTTGGAATGATGACTTCGAGAATGGGCACTTTAACCCGGAAATTGCAACAAGGCAACATCAGTTTTTACCTTTTTGCGATGGTTGCCGGAATTATTTTGTTTATCGTATTTATCCTGTTAATCTGATTCCATGATACTACTGATATTACTTTTAATCCCATTTGTAACAGGCCTGTCCCTGAATTTCTTCAGGAATGCGGCAACCGTACGAGCGATTGCTTTAATCTCCGCACTTGTCAATTTGTTATTGACGCTGACGCTGCTGAGTGCAGGTTCGTCGGTTAGCTATTCTGCCGAATGGATCGCCTCTATGGGAATTCCTTTTTCGCTGGGATACGATGGTATAAGCCTGATTATGATTTTGCTCACCAATTTGCTTTTCCCGTTTATCATCATGGCAGGCTTTGGACGAGATCAAAAAAATGCCCCGATGCTGAATTGTCTGATTTTATGTACTGAGGCTGCTTTGATCGGAGTTTTTCTGGCTCAGAATGCATTCCTTTTTTACGTTTTCTGGGAGCTGGCACTTATCCCGGTTTATTTCATCCTGTTGGTTTGGGGTGGCGACGATCGGAAAACCATTACGCTGAAATTTTTCATTTATACACTGGCTGGAAGTTTATTCCTCTTATTCGGAATCATTTACCTCTACCAACTGACACCAGGCACACATACAACCGATTTTTCGGCATTCAGGCAATTGCGTATTCCGGCAGGAACACAAACCTGGCTGTTTTGGATACTTTTCATTGCCTTTGCCATTAAGATGCCAGTTTTCCCGTTCCATACGTGGCAACCCCCAACCTACAAGATGGCATCGACGCAAGGCGTAATGATTTTGGCGGGAGTAATGACCAAAATGGGCATTTATGGTGCGCTGCGGTTCCTTTTCCCGATTGTCCCGCTCGGCGTTCAATACTGGCAGAATCTGGTAATTATATTGAGTTTGACTGGCGTAATTTATGCATCGATAATCGCCTTCAAGCATACTAACCTAAAAACGATGATTGCCTATTCGTCTATGGCTCACATTTCATTGATAGCGGCCGCTCTGTTTGTAGTTAATCAGTATGCCTTACAAGGGTTATTATTTCAGGTTCTTAGTCACGGCGTTACCATTGCAGCGCTATTTTACTTGGCCTGCCTGGTTAAAGAAAAAACAGGCACTACCGAAATGCCTCAATTGGGAGGATTAAAAAACAACGCGCCGAATATGGCTATTCTATTCCTGATCATCCTTTTGGGATCAATTGCACTTCCACTGACAGCTGGATTTGTTGGCGAGTTCCTGATGATTACTGGGCTACTTCAGCAGTCCATTTGGTTTGCCGTATTTGGAGGAATGACCATGATACTTGGCGCAATTTATATGCTATATGCCTACCAGCGTGTGATGCTGGGTGACCAAAAAGCTGCATTTGCAAGAGTAAACGATATTCATTCGTTGGATTATTGGATTCTGATTCCACTGATCGTAGTTATTCTTGGATTAGGGATTTACCCACAACCGATATTTGATTTATTGAAACCTGTTGTCGAAGTCGTTTCGGCCATAGCACATTAAGCCGATTTGCACGTCTGATTTTTAAAATTGCAAATCGTACATTTTTTAATTGTAAATATTTACTGATGAGCGCATTAATTTTTACGATAGTACTTGGAATAATAGTCTTGTATCTGGGCTTTGTTAAAAACAAAGCCATATTGTCGCCTGTTGCAGTTGCCGGATTGGCTCTTTCGCTGATTCTTTCGGTTAAAGACTGGGGCCTTGGGTCAAGGTATTTCCATGATATGATTTTGTTCGACAATTTCTCGATCGCCTTCAATGTCAGCATGATTATCATCACCATACTCATTTTTCTATTCGGAGTTGACTACTACGAGACCATGGAACATCACGTTGCTGAGCATTATGCGTTGATGCTGTTTGCCCTAACAGGAGCTTTCCTGATGACCTCATTTTCGAACCTGATCATGCTATTTCTGGGAATTGAAATTTTATCCATTCCGCTATATGTGCTGGCGGGGGGAAAGAAATATTCGTACCGGTCGAATGAGGCTTCATTCAAATATTTCATGATGGGATCGTTTGCCACAACCATTTTTCTCTTCGGAATAGCCTTGGTTTACGGGGCTTCTGCAACTTTTTACCTTCCTGAAATAAAAACCTATATCGCCCAGTTTAATGGCAATTTACCTCCCATGTTGATGGTTGGTTTGCTTTTTATCCTGATTGGAGTCGCTTTTAAAATTGCAGCGGCACCTTTTCATTTCTGGAGTCCGGATGTGTATGAAGGCGCTCCTACCCTGGTTACTGCCTTTATGGCAACCGTTGTGAAAACAGCCGGATTCGCCGCATTTTACCGCCTGCTTGGAATGGGCTTACTGCCTCTGCCTGCACAACTCGAAAAAGCGCTTTGGGTGATGACTTTCCTCACGCTTCTGATTGGCACCCTTGGTGCTTTAAGACAAACCAACTTTAAGCGATTACTGGCTTATTCGGCTATTTCGCACAGTGGATTCCTCATGCTGGCCATGCTTTCACAGCACGATTCATCGGCTTCGGTGTTGTTGTATTACACCTTCGTTTATTCGCTGGCCACCGTTCCATTGTTCATCATTTTCATCATGGCCAAACGGGCATCCGACGGACTGGAAGAACTCACTATTTTTCGGGGACTTTATAAACAAAGGCCCTGGGTTGCCGTGCTCGCCATCGTTTTATTGATGTCGCTGGCCGGGATTCCACCAACCTCCGGATTTATGGCCAAGTATCTGGTGTTTTACATCTCCATTAGCCAGGGAATTTTGCTGACTTCCATTTTCGCCATTATCATGGCAATCATTGGAGTATATTATTATTTCTTCGTGATTCGTGAAATCTTTACCGACCGCGAGCAACCCAATCCAATTATCGTCAGCAAAATCAACGGAGCGCTGATTATCGTTTGTACTGTTGCAGTAATGGTTATGGGAATTTTTATATGGAATTTGCCGATTTAAGCAAATACAAAAAGAAGATTGAACAAAAAGCAAAAGCCTCAGTGAATTCTAAATTTCCTGAGGCTTTTGTCAAAATATGGATTAGTCGAATCCTCACCTTCCTTTTATTTCTCCGGATCTGCCTTTTTAGCAGGCTTTCCCAGAATCAGATCGTATTTCAGAATGGTGTATTTAATCAGTTGATAACTGATAATGACCACCACCGGCCAGCTTAAAAACCACAATATTGAACTCCAGTACATATTTTAAATTATAAATGATGAATTATAAACTATAAATGAATTAAACAACACTAAAAGATCAGACTAACAGTTGAAACACTTCCACTTTCTTTTTCCTTTCAACCATTAACAATTAACAATTAATCATCTACCATTAATCATTAATAAACATGGTGTTCCTGCTCCAGCTCTTCAGTGCTGATTTTCTTGTTGTTCATCGATTTCCAGGCGTACCAGATGTAGCCCAGCACGAAAGGCACAAACAACGAAACGTAACTCATAGCCACTAAAGTAAATCGGCTCGATGAAGCATTTTCGATGGTCAGCGACGATTGCATTTCGAAAATTGACGGATAGAAACTGGTATGATTGAAGGCAGCCAAAATCAACAATGCCCAAACGGTCAAAACAGTTCCAGCGCCTGCACACCAGATTCCCTTGGTTCCGCCCTTCAGCAGCGTTGACCCAATTCCCCACAAAACACCAACTACACCAACCAAAAACATCAGTGTGTTTACTGGCATGGCCAGCAAGTTATGCAGGTATTTATACGGTTCGATGGTAATTACTCCGGATGCCGGATTATAGGCAAACCCATCCTTGAAAAGCAAAGCAATTACGAAATACAGGAAGAATACCAAGAATGGGACGGTATTGTATAAAAGCTGTTTTTTCGATCGGTCAAGAATGGCCTGATTGTCAACCGAATTCATAAAATAAAGTAAACCCAAAATCCGGGAAAGGAAGACAACTGCCAATCCCAGAGCCAGATTGTGAAACGTTAGCACAGCTTCCAAACCACGGAACGGAGTTCCCCAGGTCACATGTTTCATATCATCGAGCGAAAACATGGCTCCGTTGAAGAACGTTCCAACAGCTGTACCAACGAGAAGTGGACCGAGTAACCCGTTTATAAAAAGGAAAATCTCGTAGGTTCTGGCACCTAAAAAATTGTTCGGCTTTTTCCGGAATTCGTACGAAACGGCCTGAATGACAAACGAAACCAGGATGGCAAACCAGACCCAGTAGGCTCCACCAAACGAGGTGGCATAAAACAAGGGGAACGACGCAAAGAAAGCACCGCCAAAGGTTACCAGCGTAGTGAAAGTAAATTCCCATTTCCGGCCAAGCGTATTGACCAAAAGTGACTTTTCTTCCTCATTTTTGGCAACAGTAAAAAACAAGGTTTCTCCCCCCTGAACAAACATCAGGAATACAAATAACGCTCCCAGCAGCGAAACAATCAGCCACCAGTATTGCTGTAAGGTAATAAGTGACAATGATTCAAACATGATTTGGTCCTCCTTCTGCTTTAGGTCCGATTTTAATTTGGCGCGATAAAATTTTAATTTCAGCAATCAGCAATGTGGTGAAAATGATTGCAAAAAGCCAGAATGTTACCTGAACGGCCCCAACACTAATTTTGGTGACGGCAGCAATCGTAGGCATTAAATCCTGAATGACCCAGGGCTGGCGACCAACTTCGGCCAACACCCAGCCCGCCTGACTGGCAATATAAGCCAATGGAATAGTCCAGATTGCAATTTTCAGAAATTTGCGCTTTTTGTGTATTTTCCCCTTGAGCGTATAATACAAGGCAAACAAGAAAAAGAAAATAAAATACATACCCAACACCACCATAATATGGAAGCTATAAAACGAAAATGCCACACTGGGAACAAGCGTATTTTTATCGGCAATATAGCCGTAGCCAAAGTATTTAAAATTGTTCTTTTGAAAATCGGGACTCATGATTTCGGTTTTCAGAGAATCGGCCAATGCCGTATGACCCGATTTTTTAGCATCCTTAAAGGCTCTTAGTTTTTCGATAGCCAATTTACCCCTGGCAATTTTCTCGGTTGCCGACAGAACACCGTACTTTTCGTTTCCGTTAATCAGGTCATTTATACCTGGAACAAAAGCATTCCAGTTCAAAAAAGCCATATACGACAAAATGTTTGGAATCTCGATCTTTACGGTAAAGTCTTTCAGGTTTTGATTATTCGGGTCGGAAGAGTTCTGCGAGATAAGCCCCAAAGCTACCAATCCGGCGCCTTCGCTTCCGTTGTACAATCCTTCGAAAGCAGCAAATTTCATGGGTTGATGATGGGCAATATCACGTGCCGAGCTATCTCCGGTAAAAATAGTATAAATGATAGCCAGAAAGCCAAAAACAGAACCAACAACAATGCTCTTCCGGGCAAAAACAACATCCCTGCCCTTCAGTATATACCAGGCAGAAACGCCAATTACGAAAATTGCTGCCAGTACAAAGGCCGACGAAGTGGTGTGAAGAAACTTATGAACAGCCATGGGCGAAAACAAGACTTCCCAGAAACTGGTCATTTCCATACGGGCGGTTTCTGGATTGAAAACCATACCGGTAGGTTTTTGCATCCAACCGTTAGCTACCAAAATCCACAAGGCCGATATGTTGGCCCCGATGGCTGTCAACCAGGTCGAAAGCAGGTGAAATTTCTTACTTACCTTGTTCCAACCAAAAAACATGATGGCAATGAACGTTGACTCCATGAAAAAGGCCAGAATACCTTCGATAGCCAGCGGCGCACCAAAAATGTCGCCCACAAACCACGAATAATTCGACCAATTGGTACCAAACTCAAATTCAAGGATGATTCCGGTAGCCACGCCAATGGCAAAATTAATTCCGAACAGGGTCATCCAGAATTTAGTAATACGTTTCCACTCCGGATTTTCGGTTGTCACATAGAGCGTTTCCATGATAGCAACCAGGATACCTAATCCGAGTGTTAAAGGCACAAAAATCCAGTGATACATGGCCGTTAGAGCAAACTGTGCCCTCGACCAATCGACTAAAGATACATCAAGTCCTTCAAGCATAGGTGTTAAATTATTAGTTGATATTTGTTAAATTTTCAAGCACATGATTGCCACGATCAGCGTCATTCTTGAAATTTGTCTTCAGAAAATTAGGGAAAAAGAAGAGTTTCAGAATAAAAAACAGGATGAAGAGCTTGATCAGGATGACCAGCCAAACCTGTTTCCCCCACCGGGGAAGGTTCGAAAATCCATCAAGGTAAAACCGGAAAGTACGTTTAAATACATTCATATTTTAGGAATAAACGGCTTAAATAGTTGACATCTAAAGTTAAATTGAAAATCAATAGGTCAGAACTAATCGCACCTTCAAATTCAATTGATTTAATTGATTGCCCATAGATTTTGACAAAAACCATTCAAAAACAACAAATTGCAAATTAATCAGATTGAAATTGTATGATTTCAGCGGTTCTTTTTCTGACTGAACTGAACAAACTCTTGCACAAATATGTTCATCATAGGAAAGACACTTTTTTTCAAGGTAAAATCATTCTGTTGTTCAGATTGTTCAATAGTCTTTCGGAATCCATTCAGGTCATTTAACACACAACATCATGAAACAAATTATCCAGATTATCATCCTTACAATAAGCATTGCGGCTTGTACTTCAGGACAAACGCCAAAGGGAAATGACTTACCTATAGTTAAGGTGGAAGCAAAACTTAAAATTGAAGGCATGACCTGTAACGAATGCGAAGCGTCCATTGCCAAAGGAGTAAACGAATTGGCTGGAATCGACAGTATCAGTGCCAACCACCAAGATTCAACAGCATTTGTAAGGTTCGATCCGAAGAAAACCAATCTGAAAGAAATATCAAAGGCAATCGAAAAGCGTGGATTTCATGTAGCTTCAAGCATCAAATAAAAATACGCCTTGGCTCGAATTCAAACAAAAAGAACCATTCTTCAGAAAGAGGAACGGTTCTTTTTGTTTGTGTTTATCGTCCTCCCGGAGGACAATGGGTTTTCAGGTAATTGGTATAAAGCGTTGACAAATGATCAAAAGTACCTTCTCCTTCCGAGATACTGTGTGTGCGGTTAGGATAGGGCATAAACTGAAACTGTTTATTATACTTAATTAGCTCGTTGATCAACATTTCGGCATTTTGGTAATGCACATTGTCGTCGCCTGTTCCATGGATGTACAGCAAGTTTCCTTTTAGATTTTTAGCATAAGTGATGGGTGAGCCTTTTACAAAATCTTCCCTGTTTTCCTGAGGCAAACCCATATATCGCTCCTGATAAATATTGTCATAGGTAAGTTGATTGCCTACTGCTGCTATCGCAATGCCGGTTTTATAAATTTCAGGATGCTGAAACATTAGGTTTAACGTTGCCGAACCGCCACCGCTCCAACCCCAGACAGCCACTCTCGACGAATCAACAAAATCCCATTTCAATATTTCTGACGCAGCCATGGCCTGATCGCTAATGTTTATCTGACCAACTTTCCGGTAAATCGCTTTTCGCCATTCGCTTCCTTTGGGCACAGGCGTACCACGATTGTCAATCGACATATAAATATAGCCATCTTCAGCCATGTTGCCAACATAAAGGTTGTTAGTGCCAATTCCATATGAATCAGAAACAGTAGCTCCGGCGGGTTCAGTATATACCAAAAACACAACCGGATATTTCTTCGATGGGTCGAAGTTCATCGGCTTTACCATCCAACCATCCATTTCAACATTGTCTTTGGTTTTAACCCGAAAAAATTCGGTTGTCGATTTTACCTGAAGCGAATCGAGTTTGGAAGCAATGGTTTCCTTTTCGTTGACCGGCTTTTGATTGGCAACAGTTATAATCTCTTTTGCAGGTTTTGTGAAATAGTTAGAAAAGGTATGAAAGGCGTATTTCCCAGTTGCAGAAAAGGAGTAACTGTGGGTTCCTTTTAATGCTGGAGAACTGAGTCGTTCGGGAATGCTGCTGCCATCGAGTTTGGTTCGGTAAAGGTATTTTTGAGTAGCATTATCAGGTGAAGCGGTGAAATACACATAGCCTGCTTTTGCGTCAGTATATTCCAAATCGATCAGGTCGTAATCACCTTTCGTAACAAGTTTTTCATGTTCTCCTTCCAGCGAAATCCGATAGAGATGTCTCCATCCGTCTTTTTCCGAAACCCAAAGAATACTTCTGGGTTCATTGAGCCAGGTAAAGTTGTTTGTAAAGTCAATAGAATAAGGATTACCAGACTGAAAAACATCGATCCAGGCTTCGTCGTTTTCTTCCTGAATGACTTTTGAGTTGCCCGTGGAGGCTTCAGAAACAAACAGTTTACTGTAATTTTGTTTCCGGTTTAATTGCTGAATCAATAAGTTATTTGAAAAGGGAATGTATTCCATTCGGACAATGTAGTGTTGTGCCGGATCTCCCGGAATATTCATCCATGTGGTTCTGGCATCAGCAATAGTTACAACACCCACTTTGACCGAAGATGGCGTTTCGCCCACTTTCGGATACTCGATTGGAATTAATTGCGAGTAGATCGAATCGGTATTGTTAATCATGTAGAATTTTTTGATTTTGCTGGCATCAACCTGCCAGTAGGCAATTGATTTGCTGTCGGGACTCCAGCGAAAACCGTCGCGGCAATAAAATTCTTCTTCGTATGCCCAGTCGAAAGTGCCGTTAATCAACGCAACAGAACCATCGGTAGTCAAAGCCCTGATTTGCAATGTAGCCAGATCCTCAACATAAATATTATTACCACTTACATAGGCGACCGTCTTTCCATCGGGAGAAAATTTGGCAAACATTAACGAAGATTCGGGCATCGATTTGCCCAATTGCCTCAGCGAACCGCTTTTTAAATCTAAAACCCAATAATTGCCTTTTGTCTTTAATCTCCAAACTTTGGTTGTATTGGTAAACAACAAAACCTTTTGTTTATCAACTGAAAATGCATAAAAACTGATCTTAAGCGGTGTGGTACTTTCTTGTGGGGTGAGTTGCTGTTTGGAGATAATAACTTTTGATTTATTTTCGGGCAACAAAAATTGAACTACCTCATCATTTTCGATTCGGTAATAAGAATTATCGTCAGACGACCATTTGAACCCACCATTTTGAGGACATGCATAAATAGATAAAAGAATCAGCATTGCTGATATAACCCAAAATTTCAATCCTGCTTTTTCACTAAAATCATTTTTCGTTGTGTGCATATCGCAGCGCTTATTAATCGTTGTTTCTATATTTTAATGCTTATTTTTGTACGAACCATCAACAATTGTCTATTTCAAGAAGCGTTAATTACTGAATATAAGAACATTAAAACGCTCATAAAACATGGAAATAGATTGGGAAATTGCAAATTTATGGAATTCAAAATTAGATGTGCAATTCATTTTGATTTTATCATGAAATCAAACTACATTAAAAGAATAAAAGCATTTTGAATAAATATTCATCAATAATGTATATTTATTTATTTTGATTTATCTTTGATGCACAAAACAAAATAAAATATGAAACTTTGGGATAAGGGGACATCGGTTAATTCACTGATCGAAAATTTTACGGTTGGCAAAGACCGCGAAATGGATTTGTATCTGGCTAAATTCGACGTTTTAGGCTCAATTGCACACGCCAAGATGTTGACGACCATAAAATTGCTTACTGAATCTGAATTTGTCGAACTTCATGCTGAACTGGTTAATATCTATCAGGTTATTGAAAAAGGAGACTTCTGCATTGAAGACGGTGTGGAAGATGTTCACTCGCAGGTAGAGCTGATGTTGACCCGAAAATTGGGCGACACCGGAAAGAAAATTCATAGCGGACGTTCGCGCAACGATCAGGTTTTGCTTGATTTGAAGCTTTTTACCCGTTCCGAAATCCAGAAGTTGGTCATGCTGGTATGCGAGTTATTTGATAAATTACTGACCAAAGCCATCACAAACCGTGATCACCTGATGCCTGGCTACACGCATCTGCAGGTAGCCATGCCATCGTCGTTTGGATTGTGGTTCAGTGCCTACGCCGAAAGCTTGGTCGATGATCTCGTTTTACTTAAAGCTGCCTACCAGATTACCAACCAAAATCCATTGGGCTCGGCTGCCGGTTATGGTTCATCGTTTCCGCTCAATCGACAGATGACCACCGATTTGCTAGGTTTCGATTCGATGAATTACAATGTAATTTACGCCCAGATGGGGCGTGGAAAAATGGAAAAAACCGTTGCTTTTGCATTATCATCAATAGCTGCAACCATCTCGAAATTTGCATTCGACGTGTGTTTGTTCATGAGCCAAAACTTTGGCTTTGTTTCGCTTCCCGATGAATTGACTACCGGATCGAGCATTATGCCACACAAGAAAAATCCTGACGTGTTTGAGTTGGTTCGTTCGCATTGCAATAAAATTCAGGCCATACCATACCAAATCAGTCTGATGACTAACAACTTGCCAAGCGGTTATTTCAGGGATCTTCAGATTCTTAAGGAAGTTTTTATACCTGCATTTCAGGAGTTGTCTGATTGCATCAGTATCGCCGGTTTTGCCATCGACAATATGAAGGTGAATCCCAACATTATGGACGACGAACGGTATAAATATGCTTACAGTGTCGAAGATGTGAATAAGCTGGTGATGTTGGGCGTCCCTTTCCGCGACGCTTACAAACAAGTTGGAGTCCAGATCAATACAGGAACTTATGAACCTACACGTGAGGTTAATCACACGCACGCCGGAAGCATCAGGAATTTATGCCTGGATGAGATCGCCGAAAAAATGATCGCTGTGGTTGAAGGATATGAATTTGAACAGATTGAAAAAGCATATTCTGAACTACTTTGCTAGTTCTGGTCTTCTGTTAATTTATCGTTATTTTTTAAACTTTACAAATAATCTGCAGAACAGCAGACTTACCATGTAATTTACTGAATAATTGATTGTTGAAGGTGTGTTTTTATTCATTTTTAGAAAGAATAATATACGTTCGACATTTTGCTGTAAAGCCTGAAAGTTTGAATTTTCTATAAATATCACTATTTTCGCTTTCAGTTTGTAAGGAAAAAGATTGATTTACTTATAATTTTTTAGATTTTATGAATGGATTTGTTCAGAATGATTTATAATCGATCAAAATGGCGCCCATTTGCAAAATCGAAATAACAAAAATAAAGATGATGAAACGAGCTACTGGAACAGACTCATGCAGAAGCATGATTATCCTTGGCGAGTTCCTTCAGGCAAAAAAAATAAAATAGATACAGATGAATTTAGGATTGCCAAAAGCGCAGGGGTTGTACGATCCAGCCAATGAGCACGATAATTGCGGGATTGGTTTTGTGGCTCATATCAAAGGCCAGAAATCGCACGATATTATCGAAAGAGGGTTACAGGTTCTTGAGAACATGGAACATCGGGGCGCCACCAGTGCCGACAACAAGACTGGTGATGGTGCAGGTATTTTAATGCAAATACCAGATCAGTATATCAAAGAAGTATTAAAGGTGGATATTCCAGCCTCAGGTAAGTTTGGAACAGGTTTGATCTTTTTACCACAAGACAAAAAAGAAGCAGCTCTGTGTCAGGATATTTTGACTAAATACATTAAACAAGAAGGTCTTACGTTAATTGAGTACCGTGATGTGGCAGTTGACAATTCTGCCCCAGGTGAGATTGCCAAGCTGACAGAGCCTTATATCCGTCAGGTCTTTATTAAAGCTGATTTGGAACAAGATATTCTGGAGCAAAAGTTATATCTGGTTCGCAAACAGGCCGAGAAGGAAGTTCGTGATTCGAAATTAAAATTCCGTCATACGTTTTATTTTCCGAGCTTATCAACCAAAACAATCATCTATAAAGGGATGCTTACCTCGGGACAGTTGAGGGAATATTTTAAAGATCTTGCTCATCCCAAATTCACCAGCGCCATTGCTTTGGTGCATTCCCGGTTTAGTACCAATACCTTCCCAACCTGGGATTTGGCTCAGCCATTTCGCATGATCGCTCACAATGGAGAGATCAATACGGTGAAAGGTAATCGTATGTGGATGTCATCGCGCGAATCGCTACTGAAATCGGAAATCTTTGGAGAAGATTTGCCCAAGCTGTTTCCGGTAATCGAACCCAATAAATCAGACTCAGCTTCGTTCGACAATACACTTGAATTTCTTCATATGACCGGACGTACAGTTCCCCATGTGCTGTGTATGATGATTCCTGAATCCTTTAACGAGAAAAATCCAATTCCCGATAGCCTGAAGGCTTTTTACGAATATCATTCAACCATTATGGAACCATGGGATGGCCCGGCTTCGATGGTGTTCTCCGACGGACGATACATTGGCGGAACACTTGACCGTAACGGATTGCGCCCTTCCAGATACATCATCACCAAGAATGATATGATCGTAATGGGTTCCGAAGTTGGGGTTCAGGTTTTTGCTCCTGAAGATGTGAAAGAAAAAGGCCGTTTGCGCCCTGGTAAAATTCTTTTGGTTGATACTAAATTAGGAATCATTATTCCGGATAAAGAAGTAAAAGCTCAGTTGAGTTCACGCAATCCATACGGGAACTGGTTGAAAGAAAACCGTTTGGTAATGGAGGATATTGAAGTAAAACATCGTGTTTCTTCATCCATGGGCGAACAATTTTCTACTTATTCAAAAGTGTTTGGCTATTCGAAAGAAGACATGCAAATGATTCTGAGGCCAATGGCGCTAACCGGAGACGAACCGACCAGTTCGATGGGTAACGACACCCCATTGGCATGTTTTTCCGAAAAGCCACAACGCTTCTTTAATTATTTTCGACAAGTGTTTGCCCAGGTTACTAACCCGCCAATCGATTCCATTCGCGAAGGGTTGGTAATGTCGCTGACCAACTACATTGGCTCGCTACATACAAACATTCTGGACGAATCACCGGCACATGCCAAACTGATTAAATTTGACGATCCAATCATTACCAATACCGACCTTGGAAAAATTAAGGACTTTAAACACGAACAATTTTCGCACACAACCATCCCAATGGTATTTCCGGTAAAAGATGGTGTTGAAGGATTCAAAAAAGCATTCGATAGCATACTCAAACAAGCCGAACAAGCGGTTGACGATCACAAAAATTTCATCATTTTGTCCGACCGCCAGGTTTCAGAAGAATACGCGCCAATTCCATCATTATTGGCTGTTGCTGCAGTTCATCATCACCTGATTCAGGTTCAAAAAAGGATGCAGATTGGTATTATTGTTGAAACTGCCGAAGCACGGGAAATCACACATTTTGCTATGTTATTTGGTTACGGTGCAAGTTCAGTAAATCCTTACCTTGCTTTTGCTGCCATCGACGACATGGTTAAAAGCGGCGAAATTGAGCTGGAGTATTCAAAAGCCCGTTACAATTATATCAAATCCATCAATAAAGGGTTGCTGAAAATCCTTTCGAAAATGGGTATTTCAACATTGCGCAGTTATCATGGCTGCCAGTTATTCGAGGCTTTGGGCGTTTCAGATGAAATCATTACCAAATATTTCACCGGAACTGCGTCAAAATTTAGTGGAATAGGTTTCGACGAAATCTGTCAGGAATCATTATTGTTCCACAAAGAAGCTTTTGGAAAGAAAAAACACCTGGTCAGCGATCGGTTTGAATCAGCCGGAACATACCATTATCGTAAATATGGTGAGCACCATGCCTGGAACCCCGAAACAATCGGGCTGTTGCAATGGGCTACCCGTACAAACGATTACAGTGTGTTCAAGGAATTCAGCAAGAAAGTAGATGAAGAAAACGCACAACCAACATTTATTCGTGGTTGCCTGAAATACAAAAAGAATCCAATTGACATTTCGCAGGTTGAACCTGTTGAAAACATCATGAAGCGATTTGTAACAGGCGCTATGTCGTATGGCTCGATCAGTAAAGAAGCCCATGAGGCATTAGCACAGGCAATGAATTCCATTGGAGGACGGAGCAATACAGGCGAAGGTGGTGAAGATGCTGAACGTTTTGGCACCAACAAACGAAGCGCTATCAAACAGGTCGCTTCAGGCCGTTTCGGGGTAACCAACAATTACCTGATCAACGCCGATGAATTGCAGATTAAAATTGCACAGGGAGCAAAACCTGGCGAAGGCGGCCAGCTTCCAGGCTTTAAAATCAATACTATTATTGCCAAGCTTCGTAATTCAACTCCGGGTATTACCCTGATTTCGCCACCACCTCATCACGATATTTATTCGATTGAAGATTTGGCCCAGTTGATTTACGATCTGAAAGTAACCAATCCACGCGCTAAAGTTTCGGTAAAGCTGGTGGCCGAAAATGGGGTTGGAACCATTGCTGCAGGTGTGGCCAAAGCATTCTCCGATTTGATTACCATTTCGGGTTGCGAAGGTGGTACCGGTGCAAGTCCGGCCAGCTCAATCAAATTTGCCGGATTACCTGTTGAGTTGGGTATTGCCGAAACACAGCAAACTCTGGTGATGAACAACCTTCGCGGACGTGTAAAACTTCAGGTTGACGGTCAGTTGAAGACCGGTCGCGACGTGGTGATCCTTGGTTGTCTGGGTGGCGAAGAATTTGGTTTTGCCACATCCGCATTGATTACCCTGGGTTGTATCATGATGCGCAAATGTCACCTGAATACCTGTCCTGCTGGTATTGCCACTCAGGACGAATCGTTGCGCAAACGCTTCATCGGTCGTTCGGAATACGTGGTTAATTTCTTCCGTTTTATTGCAACAGAAGTTCGCGAAATCCTGGCAGAAATGGGCTTCACCACTTTTGACGAAATTGTGGGCCGAGCCGATTTATTGGAGCGGAATAACGATGCGATGAACTGGAAAATGAAAACGATGGATTTTTCACGCATCCTTCATATGCCTGATGAAGCCAAACAATACGACATCCGGAATACTTTTCCGAACATTAAATCGGTTGAGGAACATATGGATCACGACCTGATTCGCGAGGCTAACAAGGCTATCAAGAGCAAAGAAAAAGTATGGCTGGCTCATACCATCACCAATGTTGACCGTACTGTTGGGGCAATGTTGTCAGGAGAAATATCGCGTCGCTATGGAGAAGATGGTTTGCCAAACAACACCATCATGGCGAATTTTTCGGGAACTGCCGGACAGAGCTTTGGCGCATTCCTGGTAAAAGGAATTAGTTTCAGGCTTGAAGGCGATTCGAACGACTACATCGGAAAAGGTCTTTCCGGAGGACGCATCATTGTGGTACCACCAATTGGTTCAACTTTTAATCCGGAAGAAAACATCATCATCGGTAATACTTCGTTCTACGGGGCAACTTCCGGAGAAGCATACATTCGTGGTGTGGCCGGAGAGCGTTTCTGCGTACGAAATTCAGGAGCAAAAGCGGTTATTGAGGGAAGCGGCGACCACTGCTGCGAATACATGACCGGCGGACGTGTGGTTGTTCTGGGAACGACCGGACGCAACTTTGCCGCTGGAATGAGCGGTGGCATTGCTTACGTACTCGACACCGAAGGAAACTTCGAATATTTCTGCAACAAAGGTCTGGTTGAACTCGGACCCGTTGAAGACAAAGCGGATATTGTTGAATTACAGGATATGATTAACAAACACCTGTTATATACACAAAGTACAATGGCTGCTAAAATTCTGACGAACTGGGACGAATACCTGCCCAAATTTGTGAAGGTAATTCCGTTCGAGTATAAGAAAGTGCTGGAAGAATTGAAACTACGCGAACTGGAAGCAAAACTTCAGTTGAGCGAAGACAATCCGGCAAGGCACGAATAGCAAAAGAGAAACAAGAAGGAATTATAAAAATAATGTGAATATCTCTTTTTTCTTAAGTCATTAAATGGTCATTCATAGTCATTAAATTGTTGGAAAACAATAAATGATAGAATGACAATAAATGACAGAATTGACTTTGAAAAGCCAAATATGAGGAAAAACGGATAATCAAAATAAATATACAAACACCATGGGAAATCCAAAAGGTTTCATGACAATAGGACGGAAAGATGCAGGTTACCGTCCGGTAAATGACAGAATTTACGATTACGGTGAAGTTGAACAGACACTCGACGATCAAGACCGTATTGATCAGGCTTCGCGTTGCATGGATTGCGGTGTTCCGTTTTGTCACTGGGGTTGCCCTGTAGGAAGTAAAATTCCTGAATGGCAGGATTTGGTGTACCGCGGAAATTGGAAAGGGGCCTACGATATTTTGAATTCGACCAACAGTTTTCCGGAAATTACCGGACGCGTTTGTCCCGCTCCGTGCGAAAAATCGTGTGTATTGGCCATCCATAACGAAGCAGTTACCATTCGTGAAAACGAAGCTTCAACCGTTGAACATGCCTTTAATTTAGGCTTTGTTCAGCCTCGAATTCCCGAAGTTCGCACAGGAAAAAAAGTTGCGGTTGTTGGATCTGGGCCTTCAGGACTTTCGGCTGCCGATTTACTCAATCAGGCTGGCCATACCGTGACTGTTTTTGAGAAAAACAGCGCGATTGGCGGATTGCTTCGTTTTGGCATTCCTGACTTTAAATTGAGCAAAACGGTAATCGACCGCCGTCTGGAAATCTTTCTCGACGAAGGCATCATTTTCAAACCCAACGTAACTGTTGGTGTTGACATTACCAAAGAACAGTTGCTCGAACAGTTCGATGCAGTGGTTTTGGCAATGGGCGCTGAAGCTCCACGCGATTTGCCAGTTGAAGGCCGCGAATTGAAAGGTGTTTATTTTGCAATGGAATTTCTAGGTCAATCGAACAAACGCATTGCTGGCGAGACTATTCCTGAAGAATTAAACATTTTAGCCAAAGATAAAAAGGTATTGGTCATTGGCGGCGGCGATACTGGATCAGACTGTGTGGGAACATCCATCCGCCAAAAAGCAAGAAGCGTTACCCAGATTGAAATCCTACCCAAACCAGCCATTGAACGAGCAGAGAACAACCCTTGGCCATACTGGCCCAATACGCTCCGCACCTCAAGCTCGCACCTCGAAGGTTGCGAACGTCGGTGGAGCCTTTCAACTAAACGTATGATTGGCGAAAATGGCGTTGTAAAACAAGTTGAACTGATCACTGTTGAATGGAACAAAGATGATGCTGGTCGATGGATAATGACAGAAAAATCAGGTTCTGAAGAGATTGTTGACGCCGATTTGGTTTTGTTGTCTATGGGGTTCACTCAACCCGTTCACAACGGACTGCTCGATGCCTTGAAAATTGAATACGACAACCGTGGTAATGTGAAAGTGAATGGCCAAAAACAGACTTCGAACAAGAAGATATTTGCCTGTGGCGACGTTGAATCAGGAGCAAGCTTGGTCGTTCGGGCCATTCAGGCTGGGAAAATAGCCGCCGCCCATGTTGATGAATTTCTTTCACCTGAATAAGAACTAAACAGCAATTCATATTCCAAAGGCCGTTACCCTCTTAGGGGTGCGGCCTTTTTATTTTTTAATGCACAAATTGAGGCGAAAAAATTGGAATAATAGAATGGCGATTCTTTATTTGCAGTTGAAATCAATTGCTTCCTGAATTGCTTTACTGCAAACCGGGCAAAAGACGTCGATCGTGTGCAAATTATTCATCATGCAATTCACCCAAGGGCGATAAACTCCTTTTGAAACATACCCACCACCTTCATAAACACCCAGTTTTTTGTTATTTTCCGACTTTGCATTAGTTGGGATGGCAGTTCCTTCAGGCAACATACTCTTCCATTTCTTATCAAAGTCAACCAAAGTGGTAAGGTTGGGTTCCCAGGGTTCCACATTGGTTGGATAAAATTCCGAATATTCAACGCCGCCAACATATTCGTCGCCCAAGCCAGCAAACAAATGACCAAACTCATGAGCATAAATTTTACCAGCTTCGTCGGGATGATGGGCAGCACTTATTCCGTAGAAATTATAGATGGCGCCACCACCATATTTTTCGGTATTCGCTAAAATATAAATATAGTCGTATGGAGCATTCCCTGCCACATCGCGAACGCCCTGAAAGTCTTTAATCATCAGGTAACGTTCAGAGTCAAACGTATAATAGGAGCCATTCAGCCGGGTTTTATTCCAGATATTTTTCCCCGGAATATCTGGTCCTTCATCTTTAGAAGCAGCCCAAACTCCACGAATATTGAATTTGTCTTTGTTTTGAGAATAAGGCGCATATGAAAAGAATTCCTCGGCGAATTTCTTACAATCAGCTTCAAATAACTCCCGTTGTCCTTCAGTATATCCTTCGGGCAACAAAACCAAATCAACCTTTTTGTTCGAATCGCCGGAATGAACGACATCAAAAACCGGAAGTTTCTCACGTTCATTTTTAATGAAATAGTTCTTCGGATCAACCTGATATTCAAATTTCTTTTCGAATTCGCCTTTTTTGTTTCGACTAACAATTGATACCATCACTTTTTCGAGGGGAAAAGGCATGATGACCGATTCGGGATAGCAACAATCAGTTGTATTGGCTTCATCGGTGGTTTGCCACTCGTCGAAAAGGGTGCAGTAACCTTGTGAATAAATCAGTTCGTTGGCATCAACAGTCCGTACTTCAACAAAGTGATTTCCGTAGCCTCGGTGATCAATCAGGTTAGTTTCAGAACCGGCCCAAAAGGGTTCCTGAATCAATTCATCAAAGTAATATTTTTCGGTTTTGGCGTTACCACAGTGGTAATAATCAAGCCGTAAAGTATGATCATTAAAATACTTATTAAACTGTGCATCCGAATTTTGCACTAAAATAAGAGAGAATAATAGAAAGAAAAAATATCGCATAAGCTGTATTTTATAAATTGTGGCAATCCGGAAAACTTCAACCAATAACCATACTGAATCCGGAGAATCAAATATAACACATTAAAATTCCCAACAAAATGAGGGATAACAGGATTTCGAATTCATTCTTCAGGCATTGTTTTTTTATTAATTTTGAAACCCTCTCTTGATTAACAAATGTACAAGATTTGAAAAAGTGATAAAAAGCCTGAAACTCATTGCCTTCATCGGAATTGTACTGCTATCGCTGCAAATACAGGCGGTTGAACCTTATAAACCTCAACTGGCCAATCCGGTTCTTGAGCCGTGGCGTTGGACCGACTTTCCTGAATACGACACAATTCGCATTTCGTGCTTGACAAGAGGAAGAGATAATGGAATGTGGATGGGAATTGGCAACAAAGCCATCTATTACGACGGATACAAAAACATCCAGTTTACCCCAGACAGCACGACAATCCATTCACTGGTTTTCGAAAAAGACAATAACCTACTGGCTGCCACTTCCAACGGAATTTTTAGGTATAAAGAAGGCGAATTCAGGAAAATACTCAATTTCAGTTTCAACGATCAACGAAATTTCGTAACCGACCTAAACGGCGATGTATGGATTGGCTGTGAATTCGGGTTGCTAAAGATTACACCAAAAACCATTTTCTGTCTCAATCCTGAGGGTTATTTCGAAATAGAGGCCAACGGGTCGGTACTGAATACGCTGAGATTCGAAAAAGCGAACGATTACCGTCTCAACTCGATCAAGGAAATCAAATTCCCGGTTTATAATCTCACCATAAGCCGGGCGCAAAGAATCTGGATGGCTGTTGATTTGCCCGACAAGAATATCGCGACAATAGACATTTCAAAACTTTCCCAAAATTCGCCCATTTGGAATTACGCCAAAACGCCAACCCTTTCGTTCGGTGATATTTCGGGAATTTGCGAACACGACAATTCGCTTTGGGTTACCAGCACAAACCCCAACATTATGCTTTTACAATATTTGATTTCCGCCGAAAAATGGAAAAGCATTAACCTGAAAACCTTTGGCGGTGACAACGTTCAAAATTCAATCTTAGAAACTTCGGATGGAAATCTTTGGATTGGCGGTCACAGCAAGCTTTATTCACTTACCGCATCGGGATGGAATGTTTACCAGTATCCTGAAGTCACGCTTCCACTTTCGCAAATGGAGATTTATGCCGATAGTCAGGATAACATCTTCATATTTGGAAGTAATGGAAGTTTGAAGAAGCTGGACCTTTCAACCAAATCATTCGGCACATTCCTGGGATTAAATTTTCAATGCAATACGCCTGATGGAAAATATTGGTTTACTACCTATACCGGCGAAGTTGCATTCTGCGATCCATCGCTCAAATATTTTCTGAAATACTCAAAAAAAGATGGCCTGATGGACATGGCTATGAGTGTGTATTATTCGCCCAGAAGTGGATTATGGGCAGCAGGAAGCCACAATGGAAAGGCTGCGATTGCCAGGTTCGAACACGAACGTTGGATATTAACCACCTTCACAGACCTTTATCTCGGAATTGCATATGATGGAATCTGTGAGCTGGGCGATTCGGCCGTTGCATTTCCGGTAAATGGCGTGCTTGAACTCGACAACACCAATTTTAAAGGTGGTTTTATTGCCTTTAACTACAAACATTCGACGTGGCAAAAATATTCGAGCGATAAAGTACCTCAGCGTATTCCATCAATCGGACAGACCTCGAACGGAAACCTCTGGTTTTCAGGAGGAAGTTTAACGATGTTCGACGGCAAGAAAACTCATCAGGTTGAACTTCCGGCAAAGTCGCTCAGTTGGACCGACGACATTGGAATTACACCTTCCGATCACATTTGGGTGGCTCAGGGAGGTACCGGCTTGTTCTACTACGACGGCAAAAAATGGACGAGATTTACCACGTTCAACGGATTGGCAAGCAACATGGTAACCAATCTGTATGTCGAAAACGACAGTTCGGTGTATGTGGCATCCGACAAGGGAATTTCATTTTTCGACGGAAAACAGTTCATCCCACAGATTATAAATCAGGAGCTGACCATACAGCGCGAACGTGGGTTCCTGCAAAAATCGGACAATGGTGCGCTTTGGATCAATCAGGGCACACGGGAATGGTATTTATACGATTTTAAAAACACGGTGGAAAACCCATCGATATTCAGAACAACCTTCTACCGTCGGGAAAACCACCCGCCAAAAACCACCATTTCATTTTCGAACCGGGAGATTTCGTCAGCCGGAAATGTAATTATTACCTACAATGGAATTGATTTCTGGAACCAGACGCCATCAGATAAAATTCAATTCTCATATCGTTTGAATAATAAAGACTGGTCACCTTTTTCCGGAGAAAAATCGAGTGTTTTTCTGGATTTGAATGCGGGTGATTATGTCATCGATGTCCGATCGCGCGACCTCGACAACAACATTGAACCTAAGCCTGCCCGTATCTCATTTCAGATATTGTCGCCGGTGTACCTGCGGGGATGGTTCATTTTAACCATTCTGACCTTCCTCGGAATTATCGTCTGGCTGCTCATCCGGCTGTACGAACGGAACAAGCACATCCACGAATTGGACCAGTTAAAACTTCGGCTGTTCACCGACATTTCGCACGAATTAAAAACCCCGCTTACACTGATTTCATTGCCACTTCAGAAATTAATCGACAAGGCTAAAAAGCGAAATGAACCGGAGAGCAACCTGGAACTGATTTACAACAACGTTCAGCGCCTCAATAACCTGGTTAATCAGGTAGTCGATTTCCGGCGACTGGAAGCGGGTAAAATTCAGCTCGAAATAAGTCCTGGCGATGTCATTTTGCAACTCCGGAATATTTCGAACTATTACTCCCCTCTGGCTCACGAGAAAAATATCAGGTTCGAATTTTCCTGCAATATTCAAGAATTCTGGGTCAAATACGATGCCGATAAGCTCGAAAAAATTGTGGTCAACCTGCTTTCTAATGCTTTCAAGTTTACTCCTGAAAGTGAAAAGGTGGAGCTAATCGTTCGGGTTGATCCACCTGCCGACAAGTTGCAATTATGGGTAAACGACTCTGGACCGGGGATTCCGAAAGATATGCAGCAAAATGTATTTGACCGTTTTTATCGCTTAAGAGGTGAAAAATTCAACCGGATTCCGGGCAGTGGTATCGGCTTATCGCTTGTAAAAGAGTTGATCAACCTGCACCAAGGTTCTATTGAAGTAATCAGCGATGGAATACACGGCACCAGTTTCTACGTGGTCTTACCTTTAATTCAGGCCGAAAAGGGAACAGCGCAAGCCAACAAATCGAAAGCCGATATCGATCTTTCCCAGTTAAATTGGGGCGAAAAGGCGTCGGTATTGCTAATTGAAGACGAGGAACCCATGCTGCGTTTTGTTACCGAAGAACTACAAAATTATTTTGCCATAAAAGGTGTCAGCTCGGTTGAAAAAGCTTTCGAACTTCTTAATACCGAAATGTTTGATTTGATTATTTCGGATGTGATGTTGCCCGGGATAACCGGCACCGATTTTTGCAAAAAACTAAAGTCTGATCCAACAACCAGTCATTTGCCGGTTATTCTGCTCACCGCCCGCGATTCGGAAGAAGATATTGTGGAAGGCTTGAGTACAGGAGCTGACGATTATATTACCAAGCCATTCCGGATGAATGAACTGATTGCCCGTTGCTTCAACCTGATTGAAAACCGTCGCCGGATGAAAGACCGGTTTGCCGACCAAGAAGAACTGGAAGTGAACACGTTTGCACAAAATCCGGCTGATCAGGAATTCTTGGATAAAGCCATCCGGATGGTTTACGAAAACATTGACAACTCAGAGTTCGATGTTCCGCAGTTCTGCCAATTGATGAATACCAGCAAAACCTTGCTCTATTCGAAACTGAAATCGCTGACCGGCCAATCGGCTACCGAATTTGTACGTAACATCAGGTTGAAGGAAGCGAAAAAATTATTGCTGAACAACAGACACCTGCGCACCATTTCCGAAATCAGTTACATGGTTGGCTTTAACGATCCGCTCTATTTTTCGCGATGTTTCAGGAAGTATTTTGGTGTTCCTCCTTCGGAAATAGAGAAATAACTATTTTGACACATTCATTTCATGAAATACATAATCTACACTTTTGTCCTTGTTCTATTTTTTTCGGGATGTTCTCAACCTAAAATCCAAGTAAATACCGGTGTTTCCCAAGAATTAGCCCATTCACGAAAATCATTAGTCTCAAATATCTCATACAATCTGAGTTTTATCATTCCTAAAAAACAAAAGGAATCGGTAAAAGGAACGGAAACGCTCCGCTTTGATTTAACAAATACACAACAGTGCCTGCAACTCGACTTTAAGGGCGATACAACTATTAGATATTCGATTTTGAGCAACGGAAAAGCAAGAGAAATTGCCCTCCAAAACGGGCATCTGGTCATCGGCAAATCGGATTTAAAAAACGGAACAAACGTGATAAAGCTCAATTTCAATTGCCCCGATTGGTCGCTGAACCGGAATCCGGAGTTTTTATACACGCTTTTTGTTCCCGACCGAGCTTCAACAGCATTCCCATGCTTCGACCAACCCGATCTGAAAGCCCAATTCAAACTTCAACTTCAGATTCCGCAAGCTTGGAAAGCTGTTGCCAATGGACCGGTCGAAAATGAAGAAATTTCGGATTCGGTAAAAACAATCAATTTCAAACTTACCAAACCTCTACCAACTTACCTGTTTGCATTTTCTGTCGGAAAATTCGATACGATCAGCCGAACCCGAAACGGGAGAACCTGTGTATTGTATCATCGCGAAAAGGAAGAAGAGTTGCGCAACAATGCCGATTCCATCTTTTCATTGGTATTCAGATCGCTCAAATGGATCGAAAATTATACCGGCATCCCCTACCCGTTCGAAAAATACGATCTGGTAGCCGTTCCATCGTTTCAATATAATGGCATGGAACATCCGGGAGCCACCCTCTACCGGACATCAAGCCTATTTCTGGATGCAAACCCAACACAGCAACAGTTACTTAAACGAGCCAATTTGATCGCACACGAAACGGCACACATGTGGTTTGGTGATTTGGTCACCATGCCTTGGTTCGACCAAGTTTGGCTAAAAGAAGTGTTTGCCAATTTTATTGCAGACAAAGTGGTTACCCCAATGTTTCCTGAATTCAATTTCGATCTTCAATTTTTGCTGGCACATTTCGATGCTGCGTATTCGGTCGATCGCACATCGGGAGCCAATGCCATCAGACAAAAGCTGGGCAACATGAAAGATGCCGGAAGTCTTTACGGATCAATTATTTATCACAAAGCGCCCGTTGTGATGCGCATGTTAGAGCAGCAAACCGGTGAGGTCGAACTTCAAAAAGGACTCCAGCAATATCTATCACAAAATGCCTATGGAAATGCAGGATGGACCGATTTGATTAAAATTCTGAATTCAGGAAAAAACGATGAGTTGCCACGTTGGTCAGCGAGTTGGGTTGAAGAGGCTGGCCGCCCGCATCTGAAAACCACGATTAAAGGGGAAAAACTCATAATTGAGCAGCTCGATTCCTATAAAATGAACCGAATTTGGCCATTGGAACTAGATTTAGCCTATTCCGAAAATGGGAAAGTCGGGTATCAAAAAGTCGCACTAAATTCAGCAAAAGCAGAACTAAAAAATGCTTTTTCGAACGAAAAACCTGAATGGATTTATCTCAATTCAAAAGGGAATGTATATGGTTTTGTAGAATTGGATTCCATTTCAATCCATTATTTTCTGAATCATTTTTCAACCTTAACGGATGATCTTTTACGGGCTTCTCTACTGACAGACCTGACCGAGAACCTGTACGAAGGAAAACTGAACATACTTGACTATCTGAATCTTTTAATCCATCAACTTCCACAGGAACACAATTCCGTTATTTTTGAACGAATGATCAGTGATTTGGAATCATGCTTCATTTATCAAGCCACGCCTCAACAGCAAAGCGCCATTCAGGATGAGATGGAAGATGTGCTTTGGAAAGAATATGCAGTACGAAAAAATCAACAAACAGCACTAATTAATAGTATCATGCGATTGTCGCAAACCGAAAATTCGCTGATCCGATTGGAAACGTGCCTGAATAATCCATCACACAATACAGACATCAAATTAAGTGCTGACCAGCAAATAGATCTGGCTTATCAACTTGCTCTGAAATTGCCCAAAAAAGCAATTGAAATTTTGGATCACGAAGAAAAGTGCATTTCAAATCCCGACAAGAAGGCGCAGTTTCGGTTTGTGCGAAAAAGTTTGACTCCGCAGAAAGCTGAACGCGATCGCTTCTTTCAATCCCTGCTTCAGGAAAAGAACAGGGAACATGAACCGTGGGTCGATCAGGCAATGGCATTTCTAAACCATCCTTCGAGGCAAGACGAAGCGTTGGAATATATCCGTCCGGCTTTAGATAAATTGCAGGAAATTCAGCGAACCGGCGACATATTTTTCCCCAAATCGTGGCTTGATAATCTACTAAAGGGACACAACAGCAAGAAAGCAGCTGCAATTGTAAAGCAATTTTTGGCCGATCATCCAAATTATCCGGATGATTTAAAACTTAAAATCTTGCAATCGGCCAACCATTTGCTGCGGAAATAAAAAATTACTCCCGGGGTGACTGAAGTTGCCCCGGGAGTAATACTCTCAAGGTAAAAGGTTGTCAGTTAATGGTTATGATACGAGTTTTAGTAGCAACCAAATTGTTGTTTTCGAAATAACTGATTTTTATTTTGGCTCCTTTTCCCAATAAAAATAACATTTTTAATGTACTCGATTTTCCACTCTCAATAACTTCAAAGTATTGAAAATTTTCCTTACTGTCATAGTCGGTTGCTTTCCAGTTGGTATCAGTCCCCCATCGATAAGCCCAATGAGCGCCAATTGAATCTCCACCTTGCGTATATTCCATCTTTATTTTGAGACTCATACCCTCAGGAATATTAGCAGAAAATCTATAGTCATTTTCGTAACTGGCAGCAAAAGCTACATTGTTATCATTCAAAACATTCAGTTTTCCATCAACAGTTTCAGGGTAAATAATTAGGTCGGTAGCTTTAAAGGTTGATTTTTCGATGAACCGAGTAATGTATTTTTCGAATGCCGGAACTTGCGCTGTTGCTCCAATCTCCTGATATCGTTGTTCAAGATTTTCTCTGATTTTTGCAGTATTCAAGAATTTGGCATGACTAATCAATGCTGTTCCAAGCGTTTCGCTATCCAATTTTCCATCTGTACTAATATCGGAACTCAAATTGGCCAACAGTTCCGATAATTCAGCTTCAGATCGGTACCCCTGCAAAATAGCGGAAATGGCCAGTAAAATTGCGTTATCGTCCCCAGTTTTATTGATGTCTAAAAGCTCAGAGCTTTGAATATCACTTTTACTTAAACTGAAGATGGCAAGAATCTCACTAAGAGCCTGTTTCTTGGATTCTGAAAATGAAAGTCCTCCTGAAACTAACCGTTCAACCCGAGCTTTTTCCAAAGTTGAAATTACGTTAACATTTAGTGAATTTGCATTTGTAACATCGGCCAAGGCATAAAGAATTAACTGTGAAGACGAAGTCAATCCGGTAACCTCATTGAAATAAAAACCATCAGCTTTTAACTCTACATAAGGCGATGATAATTGGACATTGGTCAATTCAAAAGTTCCTTGGTTATCTTTTATCTGAGAACTAAACGATTTTCCTGTTTGCGATAAATCGTTATTTAGTTCTGATATTGAAATGGAAGTGCCATTCAAAAATGGGCCTTTCTGAATATAACCTGTTATTTTATCTTTGGTAATAACGTCATTACTATCATCCTTACACGATGAAAATGACCAAACAAACAGGACAAAAACACATATACCTAGAAATGAAGTTGGTTTCATGATTGATCGATGAATGAATGTTTGTATAAATATAAAACATATTTGGGCAAACATAATATACGTCAATCTACTATTTTTTCAAATTTATCATTTATCTAGGTGTTACCTACATAAATTAATGATTATTTTACTTATGTAAGTTCAGTAAGTTTGTTGTAGTTGGACAGCAATAAACCAATTCTCATCAGGTTTGACCCCCGACAATCCACACATCTCTAATTCGGTGTAAGTTTCAGGTGAAATCTTCATGAAATAGTTTAAATTCGTTCGTTAATAAACTAATGCGAAACTTGATCACTATGAAACTGAAAGCCTTTCACAAATTGTCATATGGATTATACCTGATTGCTTCCCAACATCAGGAGAAAAGAGCCGGATATATCGCCAATACTGTTTTTCAGGTAACTTCGGAACCACCGCAAATTGCCATTTCCAGTCACAAGAAGAATCAATCCACCCAAGTCATTCTGGATTCGGGAATTTTTTCGGTATCTGTACTGAAAAAAGAGGTGAACATGAAAATCATTGGTGATTTTGGCTTCATGTCGTCAACCGATATCGATAAATTTAGCGGAGTCAATACTATCGAGGCACAAACAGGGGCGCCCATTGTGCTCGACAGCTCAGTCGCCTGGTTCGATTGTAAGGTAGTGAAATCAATCGATTTGGGAACTCATTACCTGATTATTGGGGAAGTGATTGATTCAGACGAAATTTCGGACGAAGAGCCACTAACCTACAAGCATTACCGCGAAAAATATAAAATGCTATCGCCAAAAAATTCACCAACCTACATTGAAAAATCATTGCTCGATGCCGAAGCCACAGTTTCGATTGAAAAAGCAAAAGAACAGGAGCCCGAACATGAACATACTTTCGATGGACAAAGTTATGTTTGCGCCATCTGCGGATTTACTTATAATCCGGAAGAAGGCGATCCGTCAATGGGCATTCCTCCCGGAACACCTTTTGAAGACTTGCCTGAAGATTACAAATGTCCGATATGTAATGCCAGCAAAGAATATTTTAAAAAGGTGTAAATATTATTGTAGAGACAGGGCGTGCCCTGTCTCTACGCAAAATTGATTATTTTTGCCGTCCAAATCAGATAACAGCATGAAGAATAAAAGCTACAACATCGCATTGATACAGATTTCGTTGGACGCAACTCCGGAAGTGAACCTCAAAAAGTGTCAGGAATGGATTCGAAAAGCCGCCAACATGGAAGCCAATGTGATATGTTTACCCGAATTATACAGTTCGTTTTACTTTTGTCAGAGCGAAAACCACGATTATTTTGATTTGGCCGAGCCGTTGCACAACGATTCATACCAGGCATTTAGCGCATTAGCTAAAGAATTGGGGGTGGTTCTGATTGTTCCTTTCTTCGAACGACGTGCTTCAGGTTTATACCACAATTCAGCCTACATTATCGATACCGACGGATCGGAAGCCGGTTTGTACCGCAAAATGCACATTCCCGACGATCCGAGCTATTACGAAAAGTTCTACTTTACTCCGGGCGACATTGGATTCAAAGCGTTCAACACCAAAGTTGGAAAAATTGGAACTCTAATTTGCTGGGATCAGTGGTATCCGGAAGGAGCGCGGATTACAGCTTTGCAGGGTGCCGAAGTACTCTTCTACCCCACGGCCATTGGCTGGCATCCGTCTGAAAAAGCACAATACGGCGAAAAACAACATGATGCCTGGCGCACTGTTCAGCGTGGACATGCCGTGGCCAACGGAATTTTTGTGGCGGCCTGCAACCGGGTTGGGTTCGAAAAACCGGTTGAATCATCCGCAGGAATCGAATTCTGGGGAGCATCGTTTATTGCTGGTCCGCAAGGTGAGATATTAGCCGAAGCCTCTCACGACCAGGAAGAAATCATCATGGCCGAAATCGACCACACCCTGATGGAAGATGTACGCCGCAACTGGCCTTTTCTCCGCGATCGCCGGATTGATGCCTATGGCGATATTACCAAGAGGTTTATTGACTAGTATTATCGAAGCCCATCTAGGTATCTTTATGAAGAATGAATCTGTGTTTTGCATTCATTTTTCAGATTCAGAACGCACCAATTTTACTCAAGTCTAAAATGAAAAACACAATAGGAATATTACTCTTGCTTGCCCAGTTTTCGTGCAGTAAACCCAATAAACCGGAAGGACTGATCCTGAAAGTTCAGTACCAACCCGAAAAGACTTACAACATTTCTACCATCAGGGGAACCGAAACAGTAATTACCTATTCGGGCCAGTCCATTGCCATGCGAAAGCTAAAAAGCATGAACATTAAAAATCCAACCATCTCGAAGGTGAAAACGGAAACCGTCACCGAGATGATAACCGGGAAAAGCCCGGAAGGAATAAGTTTCCCGGTCAGCCTGACGTATAAAAAGACGATGAGCCTTGACGGAAAAAATGAAATTCCGGAAGGCACCATGTTACAGGGCGAAATCACAGGCGAACACCAGCCGATTTTCAGTTCTGTGACCTCCGGCCAGCTCGGCATTGATCAAAAAAACCAGCTTCTGAAATCGACACAAAGCACCTTCGATCAATTCGATTTTCCGGAACAGCGGCTCAAAATTGGCGATCAATTCTCGGTCGATCGTCCGGCGTCAATGCCCATGGAAGGTTCATCTATCGACATTATAGTCACCACCAACTACAAGCTACTTAGCGTCAAAAACGACATAGCACAATTCGAACTTAGTCAAACCTATCGGATGACTCCGAAGAAAATGGACAACTCATTTACAGGTACAGGAAGCGGAAAAGGCCAGTTAAGCTACAACATCGGGATTAGCCTGATTACCGACTATTCCATCAAAACAGAGATTGAAATGAATAAAAAACTCGATTATTACCAGTTCGACCTTAAAACCAGTAATGAATTCAGTCAGACCACACAAATCAGTAAACGATAGAACATATTTTCAGACATTCTAAAATAAAAATATGAACCACATGACTCGCCGATTTCCTGCAGAATGGGAAAAACATCAGGCCACTTTGTTATCATTCCCTGCGGAAGGCCGCGACTGGCCTGGCAAGTACCACGCCATTAAATGGGCGTTTGTGGAGATGATTAAAAAAGTGACCAACTACGAACCGGTGATCCTGGTTGTAAAATCGGAAGAACTTCGCGACAAAGTAGTCGTGATGCTCGAACAAGCGCATGTTGATCAATCCGCAGTTAGCTACATCATCAAAGATACCAACCGCAACTGGATGCGTGATTCGGGTCCGGCAATTGTAATGACAACCAATGGAGATCGCGAAGCCATTCAATTCGGCTTCACCGGATGGGCCAAATACCAGAATCACCGAAAAGATCAGGGAATTCCGGCGGCTGTAGCCCATCATTTGGGTCTGCCCGTAACTCAGGCCATCTACAACAACAAATTGGTTGTACTCGAAGGCGGCTCAATCGACATGAATGGCTGTGGAACCCTCATCACTACCGAAGAATGTTTGATGGATCCGGTTCAGCAGGTTCGGAACAAAGGGTTCCGAAAAGAAGATTACGAAAATGTATTCCGTGAATACTTCGGGGTGACCAACACCATCTGGTTGGGCGAAGGCATTGAAGGCGACGACACACATGGTCATGTCGATGATATTTGCCGCTTTGTGAACCCCAATACAGTAGTTGCTGCTCAGGAATCGAATATCAGCGACCCGAACCATAAAAAACTCGAAGTCAATCTGGAAATACTCCGAAATGCCAAACTCGAAAACGGCGAAAAACTGAATGTAATTACAATGCCAATGCCTGGCCGTCTCGATTTCGAAGATTTGCGACTTCCGGCCAGCTATGTGAATTTCCTGATGACCAATGGCTGCGTGCTGATGCCAACCTTCAACGACAAAAACGACTATACGGCACTTGGAATCCTGACCGATTTATTTCCTGACCGCGATGTGATTGGGATTAATGCTGTCGATTTAGTTTGGGGATTGGGAACTTTGCATTGTCTGAGCCACGAGATTGGAGGGTAACTTGTCGTCACCCCGAATTTATTTCGGGGTCTGACATCAAAAGCGTTTAGATCCTGAATCAGGTTCTGAATGACGGTTCATCTTCTTCCTTTATCCGGCTATGCTTCGATCCGTAGGAAAAATAGATCAACAGGCCAACAACCAGCCAGATTCCAAACCGGTACCAGTTGGTTACTCCCAATTGACTCATCAAACCCAGATTGGTTAGCAGACCAAGCACTGGAATGAGCGACCACCTTTTCGCCACGGCTTTGTAGGTGATGATCATTGAAACGATACAGAATGTCAGAAAAGGAAAATGATTTTTCACCATTTCGAACACATTAAATCCCGTTGGAGAATCTGATCCAAAACTGGAAAAATCGATCCCTGAACTCCAGACAACGAATAAAAGAACTGCCCAAATGGGCAACAGGTAGCGACGGCTATCGGCATACGGAACCCTGAATCCTTTTCCATCGTGTTTTTGTTGTCCGGTCGGATTCAAAACAAGTATTCCTCCGGAAACTAGAATAAAAGCGAATAAAGTACCGATGCTGGTCAGGTCGGTCACTTCAGTCAAATTCATGAAAAGCGAAGGTATGGCGACTACAAAACCAGTCAGAATCGTTGAAAAACCAGGTGTACGGTATTTAGGATGAAGTCGGGCAAATATAGGTGGCAGAAGTCCGTCGCGGCTCATGCTCATCCAGATACGTGGTTGCCCCAACTGAAATACCAGCAAAACACTCGCCATGGCAATAACGGCGCCAAAAGCAATTACTCCTGAAAGTCTGGTCAACTGCAATTTGGTGAACACATAAGCCATCGGATCGGAAACGCCCAACTCGTTATATGGAACCATTCCGGTAAGCACAAGGCTGATTAATACATACAGAACTGTTGTAATCAGTAGCGCGTAAAACATCGACAAGGGTAAATCGCGCCTCGGATTCTTACATTCTTCGGCAGTTGTCGAAATAGCGTCAAAGCCGATGTAGGCAAAAAATACCCCCGAAACACCCTTCAAAACGCCGCCAAGGCCATTGGGAGCAAAAGGACTCCAGTTTTCTGGTTTCACATAAAAGGCACCGACACCTATCACTACCAAGAGAAGGGCAACTTTCAACAAAACGAAAAAATCGTTTGTAATTCGCGACTCACGAATTCCACGGTAACAAATCCAGGTAATTACAACAACGATAAAAAGGGCTGGCAAGTCGGCAACCAAATGAAAATTTCCTATTCGAGGCGCATTCATCCAGGCAGAATAAGCTTCCTGAAGATCTGAACTTAATCCCGACAAGGGAGTTCCTGCGCGTATTGCATTCAATGCAGCCTGATACCCACGGGACGCACTTAGGATGTCGGTCGAAAGGTAATCAGGAATATGAAACCCTAACCCATCCATTAATCCGGTAAAATATCCCGACCAAGAGATAGCCACAGCAATGTTGCCAATGGCATATTCCATGATTAAATCCCAGCCGATGATCCAGGCAATCAATTCACCAAAACTCACATAAGCATAGGTATAGGCGCTTCCACTGATGGGTATCGACGAAGCAAACTCGGCATAACACATGGCCGATAAACCGCAAGCGATGGCTGTAAACACAAAAAGCAACGAAACGGCCGGGCCACCAGCGGCCGCTGCATTACCAATGGTACTAAAAATACCGGCACCAATAATTGCTGCAACTCCAAGCGCGGTCAGATCGGCAACACGGAGCGTGCGTTTCATACCACCTGTGCTTCCAGCCAACAAGTCAGCGTCACTTAAGATGTGCGAAATGGATTTCTTCCGAAATAGGTTTTCTAACTTCACTGGATTATAAATATGGGGCAAAATAAAGAAAAAAATCTCAGTTAAGGCTCATTCTGATGTATTTCAAAATCAGGTACAGGCCCTTCAGTTAATGCCTTATTAAAATAAAATCAGTTGAAACCCCATATAAAGGGTAACCTATTTGGGGTTTCCGGAATATAGATTAGTTTTTATAAGTCATCGATTCACAAAAGAACCAAAACAGATTAACCATTTTTTAAAAATGATTAAAAACACTCCTATAAAGGTCATACTGATCTTTCTTTTAAGTATAGTTCTCCATATATCATCTCAATCTCAAAATCGTAAATACTTCATTATCAACGGAAAAATTATACCAGAGCGGAATATTAATGAAAGAAGTTCAGTGCAAATTATTAAAAACAAACAGAAAGCCGTTTCTTTTCAAATTCCTGAGAATGATCGCTTCCGGCTTGAACTTGAATACAACGCTGAATACACGCTCGTTTTTAGCAAAAAGGGGAATCAACAAAAAACAATTGTTTTAAATACCGAAATTCCTGAGGATTTAACAAATAACGCTTCTAATCTTCCAAAATTCTTAATGGCTGTAAAACTTTATCCAGGTAACCAAGATGCACAAAATTCATACCCTGAAAATCAGATTCAGTACATCAGTTACTCTACTCTGAAAGATTGCTTTGTAAAAATGCCCACCATACTCGATGTAGAATACGTCGAAAAAGGTAATTCGACCACAAACCACAAAAGTCAATCACTGGAAGGCAAAGCCAAATTGCAAGAATATCAGGTATTCTAGAAAGCAATACACATCCATATAAAACACGAACTTTCTTCAACTCAATAAAACCCATTCCTTCATTTTATTAATTTGACTGGCAATTATCAATAAATACGAGTACGATGCATATCTTTTCACCGATTTGGTTATTTTTACGAAGCGATTCGTTAATTTGAATAAGTTGCGCTTCGTTTTAAGGACATTTCATTGAATTCAAATACATATGCAAAAGATTGGTCGATTAGGATTTGGGATTTTTCTGTTTCTTAATCTATTGTTTCAGCTTACATCGCAGGCTCAAAGCAAAAAATATTTTGTTATAACCGGTAAAATTGTACCCGAAGCCGAAGGCGCTGGAAATGGAACAATTGAAGTCGCCAAAAACGGAAAAGAAACGACGAATATCGATATTCCAAAAAATGGACGATTTCGGTTTGAACTGGAATTTTTCAATGAATACAGCCTTACCTTCAAGTATCCGGGGCATTTTAACAAAATCATCAATGTATCGACTGAAATTCCTCAAGAAGTATGGCAGCGCGACAACGATTTTCCACCTTTCCCAATGATCGTTCAGTTAACCAAAGAATTTGAAGGAATTGACAAAAGTTTTACGCTAAAACCCTCCGGAAGAATATTTTACGGGAAAGACATAGATAATTTCGAAAAGGAAAGCTACATATCTGATTTACAGTTCACAGAACAGGTTGCGACTGCAAAAAATCAGGCCAATCAGGTTGCAAAAGAAGTGGCTTCAATCACCAAAGAAAATGCGCAGGATTTAGCCGCCAAACAGAGAAATTTCGATCAGCTCATTAAGGAAGCCGATACTTACTATCAAAAAGGAGAATACCAAATGGCTTTGATGAAATATCTGGAAGCCCGCAAACTATTTCCGGATAAAGCCTATCCAAATGATCGGGTAGCCGAACTTCAGGATTTAGTAAAAGCACTTGAAATTACAGAAAAACAAAAAACCGAACTAGAGCAAAAATACAAGACTGCCATTGCCAAAGCAAATGGTTTCTACGATCAAAAAAGTTACAAAGAAGCCAGGCCTGTTTATGAAGAAGCTTTACAATACAAACCTGGCGATGTTTTTTCTAACGGAAGGATTAATGAAATCGATCAGTTGCTTGCCTTACTTGAAAAACAAAATCAGTTTAAAACCCTGATTGCCAATGCCGACAACAGTTACAAATCAAAGAATTACGATCAGGCAGTTACATTGTACAACCAAGCCAGACAATTAATTCCTGAAGATCAGTACCCGCAAAATCAAATCGATCTGATTAATCAGGAGAAACAAAAACAAGCCCAGCTTGATCAACTTGAAAAAGAGTTCGATCAAACTTTAAAGACGGCAAACAATCAGGTTCAGCTAAAGGATTATCTTCAAGCTTTGAACACTTACAAAAAAGCGCTCGGATTAAAACCCGACAGCCAACTGGCTAAAGACAAAATTGCAGAAACAGAACAGGCGATAATTGCTGTTGAAAACGACAAGAACTACCGACAAGCTATTCAGCTAGCTGATCAGGCTTTGGCAAAAAACGATTTACCGACAGCAAAAATGCAATACCAAGAGGCTTTGAAGATCAAGTCTGAGGATTATCCGAAAACCAAACTTGCTGAAATTGCAGCTTCTGAATCAAAGGAGATCGACTTTAATAATCTGATAGCCAAAGCCGAAAAAGCATATGCCAGCAATAGTTTTGATGAAGCGCTGAACACCTTTACCGAAGCGCTGAAATTAAAACCAGCCGATTCAACGGTAAAAAAACGAATTGAAGACATCCAAAACCTGAAAAACAAAGAACTGGCAGAGAAAGAATATGCCGGACTGATTGCACAAGCTGACCAGAATTTTAACGCCAATCAATTCGACGATGCCATTGCAGCATATAACAAAGCGCTTCTGCTCAAAAAATCTGAAACATATCCCAAAGATCAGCTCAAAAAAATAGATACTTATCAATCGTTGTTGAAAAAAGCTGATAAGAGTTTGCTAGCAAAAGATTATGCAGGTTCGCTCCTACTCTTCAACAACATTCTGGAGGTGAAGCCAAAGGATAACTACGCAGCAGGTAAGATTGATGAGATCCAGAAAATTCAGGCAGATCAAAAACAAGTGGAAGAAAAAGCAAAAGCTGAACTACTGGCTTACAACGAAATAATCAAAGTCGCCGACCAGTTATTTACCGCAAAGAGCTACCCGGAAGCATTGGGAAAGTATAAGGAAGCATTGGCGATAAAAACGAACGAAACTTACCCTCAGAAAAGAATAACTGAAATCGAAAGCTTTCTCGATGGAATTGAGAAAGAAAAAGCACGTATCGAAAACGAATACAAAACCGCTATCGCTCAGGGGAACAAAAACTTCGAAGCAAAGGATTATGCAGGTTCTCTCGCTTCGTTCAACACTGCACTTGGACTGAAACCTGCCGACAATTACGCAACAACTAAAATTGCTGAAATCCAGAAGATTCAATTGGAACAGAAGCAACAGGAAGAAAAAGCGAAAACCGAACTATTGGCATACAACGAAATAATCAAAGTCGCCGACCAGTTATTTACCACAAAAAGCTACCCGGAAGCATTGGGTAAGTACAAGGAAGCATTGGCGATAAAAACAAACGAAACTTACCCTCAGAAAAGAATAACTGAAATCGGAAACATTCTCGACGGAATTGAGAAAGAAAAAGCACGTATCGAAAGTGAATACAAGTCAACAATCGCGCAAGCTGACAACCTGTTTGAAAAGAAAGATTATACCAATGCCCAGACAGAATACCGGAAAGCGATGATCCTAAAAGCTGATGAGGTTTATCCAAAAGATCAGATTCAAAAAATTGACGAAATCCTTGCCGAAAATCGACGTCGTGAAGAAGTAACTCAAAAGCAGCAGCAGGAACAACAGAATCTTGCTTTTAATCAAGCCATGGAAAACGCCAATAAAGCGTTTAACGAAAATGACTTCAATTCAGCAAAAACTGGATATGAAACAGCTTTAAGCATTAAGCCAAACGATCCGGTTGCCAAAGAAAAATACGGACTAACCGAAGGTAAAATTGCCCAGATTGCTAAAAATACTCAAGCCTACAACAAAGCCATTACCGAAGCCAACAATCGATTAACGGCTAAGCAATATCCGGAAGCCAGGGAGAAATACATGGAGTCGCTTCAATATATGCCAGACTCTGATTATCCAAAGCGACAGGTGGCAAAAATTGATGAATTGCTTGCACAGCAGCAAGCCGAAGCTAAAACCAGAAGTGATTTTGATCAAGCGGTAGCTGAAGGGGAAACCTTCTTTAAAAATAAAGATTTGCCGAAAGCTAAAGATGCGTTTATGAAGGCTTATAATTTAATCCCGTCAGAAGTTGTGCCTCCGAAACGAATAAGTGAAATCAATAATTTAATTGCTGAACAGGAACGTAACGATGCTGCAATAAAAGCAAACCTGGAAGCCTATCAGAAAGTCATTCAGCGGGCTGATAATCATTTTGGAAACAAGGAATATAATTCCGCTCTATTGGCATACAATGAAGCATTGCTGGTAAAACCCGATGAAAAATATCCTCAGGACCAACTGGATTTGATTGCAAAACTCCTGAAAGAACAAAATGAACAGAATTATAAAACTGCAATTGCAAAAGCTGACAATTCATTTGCAGCAAATCAGTTTGACGATGCAACATCCAACTATCAGGAAGCATTAAAATATAAAAAAGATGATCAGTATGCCATACAAAAACTGAAGTATATTGAAAAGAAAAAGGCTGACATTGAAGTGGAAAACAATCGTTTGAAGCAGTTTGAAGATCAGTACAAAGCCCTGATTGCAGATGCAAATAACGATTTCAAAAACAAAAGTTATGCGGTTGCAAAAGAAAAATACCAGAAGGCTTTAACATTAAAACCGGCAGATGTTTATCCGAAAGATCAAATCGCAAAAATCGACGAACTGCTGAACGAACTTCAAAAAGCTGATGAAAAAGACAAACAATATGCACAGTTTATTCAAGCGGCACAAGATGCATTTCAGGCAAATAAATTAAAGGATGCCCGTGCTTTATACCAGAAAGGTTATAACCTGAAACCGTTTGAACCACTGCCGCCTATGCGTATCGCCGAAATCGACCGAATGATTGCCAAACAAGATGAATTGGCTCAGCAAACCGCGATGGAAGAAGCTCAGCGACTGGCTAAAGAAAAAGCTAACAAGGCACAGTACGACAATGCTGTTGCTGCAGGTGATAAACAGTTTGCCGCGAAGCAATATAAACTTGCGAAAGTTCATTATACTGATGCACTGACTGCACTTCCCAATGAAAAATATCCAAGAGATCAGATCGCCAAAATTGATGATTTATTGGCACAGGAAGCAATGAGCAAATCGCTTGCGGAACAAAAAGCGCAACAGGATTCCATACAAAAAGCCAAAGACAAGTTATTTGAGACAACCATGTTAGCGGCCAAAGACCACGACCTGAACAAGCGCTATGAACAAGCCATTCAAAAATACAATGAGGCTATCAGCATTAAACCCGATCAACGGCCTGTGATCCAAAAGTATATCAGCGACATTCAGGACAAAATGCAACTTTTGGCAAAACAGGATATCGAATACAAACGATTAATCAAACTTGCCGACGGATATTTCACCGAATCGAAGCTCAACGAAGCCTTGGTTGAATATCAGAATGCGATGAAGGTTAAGCCCGACGAAGAGTATCCCAAAAATCAGATCAAGGAAATACAATCGCAACTGGCAGCCCGCGAACAAAGTTACACCAATGCAATTGCCAAAGCCGACAAAGCCTATGATGCTTCCGACTGGGTTACTGCAAAAACTGGCTATACCGAAGCGTTAAGTGTGAAACCCAATGAATCGTACCCGGCAACCCGGCTGAAAGATGTCAATCAGAAAATTGCTGATGCGAATTTGGCCGCTGCCAGCAATTCGGCAACAAATAAAGCCTATGCTGAAGCAATGGAAAAAGCAGAAAAAGCTTTTAAAGACGATCAGCTTACTTCGGCAAAAATGCAGTTTCAGATGGCCCAGTCCATTAAACCTGACGAAAAGTTACCCGCCCAACGGATCAAGGAAATTGAAGTGTTGATCGATCAGCGGAACAAGGACCGTTTGGCCAGCGCTCAACGCGAACTCGACGAAAAATACCATCAGGCTCTGGTTGTAGCCGATAATTCATATCACGAAAAAGCATACAGCATTGCAAAACTTCAATATCAGCAAGCTTCGCTGATTAAGCCGGAAGAATCGTATCCAAAAACCCAGATGGCTTTGATGGATAAACTGATGAATGAAGCTAAACCGGTTGAAACATACGTTATGAATTTGCCAAAGACAGAGACAATGGCGACAGTTGTAAAACCGATTTACAATCCCCAGGAATCTGCCCAAGCTATAGAGGCAAGAGCGCAAAAGTATAGTACAATTACTGATTATGACGAAGCGGTCAAAAAAGCTGACGATTTATTCGGCGTAAAAGATTATTCCGTAGCCCGGTTCTATTACGCGAAGGCCACTGAAATAAAACCATCAGAAGAATATCCAAAAAAACAGATTGAGCTAATCGAAAAGCTAATTGACTCGCAACTTTCGGCTGTTGACCTTTCGGAATATGACAATGCGATAACTCAGGCCGACAATGCCTTTTCGAACAAAAACTACCAGATTGCGAAATTCTTCTATTATAAGGCGTTGGGAATTAAATCATGGGAGAAGTACCCCAAAGACAGGATTAATGAAATTTTGGCACTGACGAATTCGCTTCTTTCAGAAAAAGAAGAAAAGGAATACAAGGACATTATTGCCAAAGCCGACGAAGCTTTTTTTAATAAAGATATGGCCATCTCCCGGTTCTATTACAACAAGGCCTTGTCGATTAAGAAGGATGAGAACTATCCGAGGATAAAACTCAAGGACATTCAAAAACTGATTGATCAGGATTCGCACGATCAGGCGACCGAACAATACCGCAATCTAATTGAGCAAGGTGACCAGGCTTTTCAACTCAAAAATTACAGCGTTGCCCGTTTTAATTACAACAAAGCGCTCACACTTAAACCGGATGAAAAATATCCAAAAGATCAGATCAAGGCTATAAAAGAAGCTGTTGACAAAAAAAATAATTAAGGAATCTCGTCAGCTTAGTATAGAGAGCAATATTGTGTCGCTTTTTTTAAACTACTAACTTCCACTCTTTTAAAATGAGGGGAAGCAGGAAAGAGGCAGGGATGAGTCAAAATAAAGTCTCAAACTAAATACAACAATAGTTCATTCCAATTGCTAACTTAAATAAATAATTACTTTGGAACTAAAAATAAAAGATCAGCTAATCAGATTGTTTGAATCGCACTTCAAGGAAGAAGTTACCTTTTTCGAGCAATTGCCAGCTTCAGGTTCATACCGCGAATATGTTCGCATAAAAAGCGTTAGCCACCAGGTTATCGGCGCTTATAATCTGGATATAAAAGAGAATCAGGCCTTTCTTGAGTTTTCGGCCCATTTCCGGAATAAAAACATACCGGTTCCAAACATTTATGCGGTAAACAGCAACATGGATTGCTACCTTCAGGAAGATTTAGGAAACACTACCCTATTCGATTTCATCAGCACAACCCGCGAGAACGAAGGGTTTTCCATTAAAATAGTCGATGAATACAAGAAGGTCCTTCGCGAGCTTCCCCGAATTCAACTGGTTGCAGGGAAAGACATTGATTACAGCGTTTGCTACCCACGCGAGGCTTTTGACAAACAATCGATGATGTGGGACCTGAACTATTTCAAGTACTATTTCCTGAAACTGGCCAAAATACCTTTCGACGAACAAGCTTTGGAAGACGATTTTCAGGCATTTAGCGACTACCTGCTTGCCGTCGATAACAATGCGTTTCTGTACCGCGATTTCCAGTCGCGCAATGTGATGCTGAAAGACGATAAGGTTTACTTTATCGATTATCAGGGCGGAAGAAAAGGCGCGCTTCAGTACGATTTGGCTTCGCTGCTTTACGATGCCAAAGCCAATATTCCGGAGGCTGAACGCGAAGAATTACTCGAATTTTATCTCGACGAACTGATTCAATACAAACAGCTTGACCGCGAAAAGTTCAAATCGCTGTTTGGAGGTTATGTGCTGATCCGAATTATGCAGGCCATGGGGGCCTATGGATTCCGTGGGTTTTACGAAAAGAAAGAACACTTTCTGAAAAGCATTCCGTTTGCCCTTAAAAATCTGGAAACGCTACTTGCCCGAAACACCATTCAGGTAAAACTTCCTGAATTATTTAAGGTACTGAAGGCCGTCACCGAATCGGCATTCCTGAAAACAATTAGTCCATCGAACGACCGATTAACCGTTCGGGTCAGTAGCTTTTCGTATAAAAAAGGCATCCCACACGACCCTTCAGGTAATGGCGGTGGCTTTGTTTTCGATTGCCGAGCCATTCATAATCCTGGTCGTTATCTTGAATACAAACACCTCACAGGGAAAGACCCGCAGGTTCAGAAATTTCTGGAAGAAAAATCGACCATCGCCAGCTTTATGGAATCAGTCATTAGTCTGGTGTCGCAATCGGTCGAAGTCTATTCATCGAGAGGATTTTCGCATCTGTGCGTGAGTTTTGGATGTACCGGAGGGCAACATCGCTCGGTGTATGCAGCCGAAAAATTAGCTGAATACCTCCGGAACAATTATCCGGTTACCATTGTTTTACAGCACATCGAACAGGATAAAATTTAACTATGTCGAAAACGCAGTGTAAGAACGATGATTACAAGGAAAAAGAGGATACCAAATACGTTTGCAAACGTTGCGAACGAAAAGCTAAGAAAGAAGATAAACTTTGCAAGCCAAAGAAGATAAAAGACTGAGCGTAAAATCCAATATGAAAGAGGAGTCCATCACCGAATAATTTAGTGATAGACTCCTCTTTTTGTTTTTCGCTCAAATGGCTAGATTTCTAAGATTCCGACTCCTGCACATCATCCGGATCTAAAAGATCTCCATTCTTTTGCTCGGCCCTTCGTGCCAAAACAATCAAGGCAATAACAACCACAATAGCCACGTACAATCCACTTGGAATTGGCGGCGGATCGCCTGCTCCGTATGAATGCATTCCCGACAGGTAATAATTCACACCAAAGAATGTCATCAAAACAGAACTCAATCCCACCAAAGCAAGGCTATTCAAAGCAAACGAGCTTTTTAATCCGGGAACTTTCCGGAGATGGAGAATGATTGCATAAACCAAAACAGTTACCAATGCCCAGGTTTCTTTCGGATCCCAGCCCCAATAGCGGCCCCACGATTCGTTGGCCCAAACGCCGCCAATAAACGAACCGATGGTGAGCATAAATAGCCCAATAATCAAAGCCATTTCAACGATGTACGAAACTTCAAGAATGGTAAAACTGATTTTTTGATTGTTCTTTTTGTTTCGCAAAATCATCAGTACAAGGTTGAGCATTCCGAGCAAAGCGCCCATGCCCAAAAAGCCGTAACTGGCTGTAATAATGGCCACATGAACCACCAACCAATACGATTTCAGTACAGGGACCAAATTGGTAATTTCAGGATTCATCCAACTCATACCAGCCACAAAAAGAATAATTGCAGCCAAAAGCGTAGTTACCGCCAAGGTAATCGGCGACCGTTTCAGGAAAATGAAACCCGACAAGCTGGTTGCCCAACCTACATAAATCATGGTCTCGTAACCATTGCTCCAGGGCGCATGTCCTGCAATGTACCAGCGGGCAAGCAAGCCCAGCGTGTAACACAGAAAAGCAACGGCAATCAAAATCGTTCCAATATTGATATATTTTGATAATCCTTTGCCTGACTTGAATATGAGCATAAAATGAAGCACCAACAAAACAAAACCAAGAAAAGCATATATTTTGGCCAGTTTCCCGAAGATATTCCATTCGTTATAAAATATTTCCATGCTGATTTTGGTCGACGAAGGAATAATATCGGCACCATACGTGTGCTGGAACTTTTTAATGTACCCTAAATTCTCGTCAGGTTTTGCCCAATTTCCGGAAGCTTCTGCCTCATTAACGCTTTGATAATAAAGGTTCAGAATATTTCCGGCAAAATCAGCTTCTTCCTTTTTAGCAGTTTGCGGGAATGTTGAAGAAGTCACCCACGTTTTGCGTTCGTCGTGTGGAACGGGGAAAATCTTCAGAAAATCGCCGTTGAAAATCTGGTAGCAGATATTCACCCGTTCATCCACATTCATGATTTCCTTGTCGAACTTATTCCGCAATGTCTGCTTTTTGTTGTAAGCTTGCTGAACCATTTCATTCAATCGGTAATTTCCTGCTTCATCAAACATCTGCCGAAATGAAACGAATCCATTCGAAGCACCTAAAGTCCTGGCCAAATCAGGATGACCTACTTTTACCAGCGGTACTGTCTTCCATTTATCAGGATTAGAGCTCATATCAAGGAAAAATTCAACTGCCGACATGCCATACCAATCATCAACTTTGGCAATTTTCCGCAGTAAATCGGATGCCAGCGTGCTGACTGGCTCAATTCGACCCTGATGATCCTGAATCAATAGTTCTCCAAATGCATCGATGTGTTTGTTTTTTGCTGAAGAATTTCCAGCCGCAAAGGCCGAATTACCAATAAAACTCAGCCCTGTTACGATCAGTCCAATCGTAAATATTTTTACAATCTGCCTTTGTGCCTGAAGCTTAGAACTTAAGCGAACCAACTTCTGGAATCGGCTATTTTTACTGAAGACCGTGAAAACCATTCCCAAAGCCATGAAAAAGTACCCCAAATAGGAAATTAAAGTTCCCCAATAATCATGGTTGACTGAAAGAACGGTTCCTTTTTCATCCTGATCGAACGAAGATTGAAAAAAACGGTAGCCTTGATATTTCAGGATGTTATTCATGAAAATCCGGAACGGACGTTCGACCGAAGCGCCCGGATCTTTCAACGTGATCTCGCTTGCATACGAGGAAGGACTCATCGAACCAGGATAGCGCTCAATCTGAAAATCGCGTAGATGAATGCTGAATGGCAGCTGACGCACAACAGAACCATAAGAAATGCTCAGGTTAACACCATTTACGGTTACTCCTTTTGGTTGCGAAATCGCGCCATTGCGACCAAAAACATTTACTTTGCGGGTTTCGGTTCCAGAGGTAATAACCGCAGTAAAAGCATCCAATCCATCCTGACCAGATCCGGTAGGTAATTGAGCCAACGCCGGTACTGAATTTCCACTTGCATCGGGAATAGATGTTTCGGTAGCGTTAGCCACAAAAAGTTCGTTTTCAACAGTCACTTTCTTTCCATCTACTTCAATAGTTTCTTTATAATAATTATTGGTATTTGGTGTAAATTTTACTTTTGTCAAACATCTTACTTCATGATTGTTAGTACTAGCTTTCAAATCGATGTACGAAGCATCAGACACAATCTGATTAGTCGATTCGCCTTCACGAATGTGCATGCTTCCTTCAAACCCGAAATAGCGGGTAACGCCGGCTCCAATAATAATCAGGATAAAAGCCAGGTGAAACATCAGGATTGCCCATTTCTTTCGGTTGATCAACTTATACCGAACAACACTTCCAACGAGATTGATGACACCGACAAAGAGCAGCAATTCGAACCACCAAGCCTGATAAATCAATGCTTGAGCAGTTTCTGTTCCGTAATCATTTTCGATAAATGTGGCATAGGCAATTGAGATGGCAAACATCATCAAAAGCAATACAGTAAAGAACATGGAAGAGAAAAAAGAAACTATTTTGTTCATGGCTATTGATTTCAATATAAAAACTCTGGTAATTTTGACTATGTAATAAGAACAATTAATTGACGTATTTTCAGGACGACCATACTCACCTCCGTTAGCTGGCGTCCTCCCTTTCTACTACTGAGAGGAAAGATCGAGTCTTCGGTCTTTGGGTTGAGTAAAATAAGAATACGACAATAAATGGGTTTCAGAACTTAAATTGACTACAAATAAAAAAGAACTCCTTTGTTTTAAAGATAAAACAAAGGAATTCTTTTTAAATCAGACTGAAGCTGCATTTATTTTTTTGTTGGATCGTTATGCGCAATTTTAGCCGAATATTCTTTAAAGTTAAAGCCTTTGTAATTAGGGCTTTGCTCGTTGTGGCATTTTTTACACACTTTTTCGTCTGGCATAACCAAACCTTTCGACATAGCTAATGTGTGATCTTTCATTGTAGTAGCTACTTTGTAAGCGCTACCCGCACCGTGACACGATTCGCACGAAACACCTTCAGCAACAGTAATTGTAGCAACTAAAGCCTGGTCGGCACCTGCAGCAGTTGAGTGGCATTTCAAACATTTTGGATTAGTGGCGTCAGCGCCTTTCAGGCTTTCCATCGCCTTAGCATGCTTACTGCTGGCCCATTTGTTATACTGTTCGCCTTTTTCAACCTTGTTGTGACACATTTTACATTTAGCAGCACCAACATATTTGAAATCCTCGGCGTTTACTATGCCAATGGTAAGAAATACCATTCCTAGTAAAAAAATAATTTTTTTGTAGTTCATAGTCGCAAGTATTTAAATGATTAACAATATTTTCAATGTTTTTCTAATTCACTTTATATGCCAAAAATCAATTCGGCCTAACAAAAATGCAGTTAATTTTCCTTATCGCAAAAAAAAGACAATTAATATATGTCAACCCGAATTAGACTAATAAAGCTGCGCATGACAACTTGAGCAAAGCTCCGTCTTCCAGGCATCTTCGATATCAACTGGGTGTTTAAATTCAAGGGGCTTCATCGAATTTGAATACTCCATTTTTCCTGGTGTACCCTGAGCCAATATAGTATGGCATAAATTACAATCCTTCGAAATAACTTTTCCCTTTTCGGTAGCATGGCGGTCGTTGTGACAACGGAAACAGCCATCAGACTCCATGTGTCCAATATTATTAGGATATGCCTTCCAACTCGACTTCATAAACGGAAATATATTTTTTGAATACCCGTTCTGTATCTCTAAAATAGCAGTCTCAACATCAGCTTTCTTCTCTGTTAGTAGAGTAGGATTTCCAACTTTATAGAACTCAATAACCTGATTTCTGATGGCTAAGAAAGCGGAATCCTTGGTCGAGTAATCTTTGTATAAGATTTTCATGGCAATTTGCTTAATGCCGGGTAAATCCTTTGAAATCTTTCCTTCACTCAACGATTGATCCACAAAATTCTGTGGAGTCCGGTAATTATGTGATGGTCGGTTATGGCAATCCAGACAATCCATCACTCTCGTCTCCAACGAATCCAGTTTAGCCTGACTTAGTTTATTCTCACTATCAGTGAAAACTTCGCTAACTCCGGTTTTAATGTTGGTGTATCTCACCCAGGGAATGACCTGACGATTGGTTGCTGTGGTTTTATATTCAATCCTGACATCGGGGCTAATGTGCTGATGAATACCTCTTTGAAATCCGTCAGGAGTCATTTTTGAACTTGTTTTAACCTGAAGACTGATTGTTTCCATCGTATTAGAATCATTTGCAAGGTAAGATTGCTTGACCCTTAACTTTCCATCGTAGAATTTTTCAGGCCAATGGCATTTTTCGCATGTTTCTCTGGCAGGACGCAAATTGGCGATTGGAGTCGGAATCGGAGTTGGATATTTTTTGGCCAAAACAGAATACACCTGATACAAACCTGACATTTTACTTTTCACATACCAACTGGCACCAGCCCCCACATGACATTCGACACAGGCAACACGTTCGTGCGAAGAACCATGATAGGTGGTATATTCAGGCTCCATCACCTGATGACAAAGCTTTCCACAAAATTCAACTGATTCAGTATAATGAAATGCTTCGTAACTACCAACAGATGAAATAATAAGCAAGAACATTGTTCCAAAAACAAATATAATTGAGGCATTTCTTGTTGCTACATTATTAAAATTAATAATTGGCCAATTTTTGACTTCGCCTAATTGGTCAGCTTTTCTGGCTTCCTTTCGGTGTATCCTCATTCCAATTGGGATCATCAATAATCCAACAATCATAAAAGCAGGCAAAGCCATATAGATAAACAGCCCTATATAGGTTCCTCCAAAATTAAAAACCCAGTTCAGAATCACTAATGAAAAGATGGTCGCCAAATTGAAAACGGCAATCACCGCTCCTGAAATTGAAATCCAATTCTTAATCGATGATGGTAATTTCATAGTGAATAACTTTTAGTATGCTTCATGTTAATTATTGACACAAAATACTGATAATTAATGAAAAAGCAAAGAGTAAATAATGAGAAGAACCAAAACAATTCCTGTAAATAAGAAGACATATCCAAAGAATTTTACAGTTTTCATTCTCCGTTCTGAAAATTGGGTCTTTGATACAAACTCTTCTAGTTTTCCTGATTTCTCAAGCTCATCAAATTCACGTGGGCGATCTTCCTTGTATTCATCAATCTGAACTTTCCCGGTGAAGATTACGGTATCCATTGGAAATGCTTCAGGGCGGAGGTGGGTATTAAAGAAATGGATCGTGAAAATAAATCCGACGGCTAATAAGGCTTCGTCACTATGAATAATTTGAGCTACATTAATTAACCATCCGGGTAGGAATTGGGTAAAGAATACCGGGAACCAAAGAACTAAACCGGTTGAGCCGATCACAACAACTCCCCAGAATACGGCCATGTAGTCAAATTTTTCCCAATAAGTCCATTTACCGTAGGATGGCCGGGGTCCTCTTCCGGTAAACCATTTAACCGATGCTACAAAATCTTTCAAATCCTGACTGTTAAACATGAGTGTGTTTTTCCCAAAAACGAAGTCCATAAAACTTAAGCCCTTCTCCATCTTCATTTTAACTAACGAATAAACATGATAGGAGAAATAGCCAAAGGTTATTACAGCGGCACAACGATGAATGACCCCGGCAACATGAGCGCCTCCGATTAATTGCACCAGGAATTTAGCCCAGGGCATAAAGGCAAACTTAAGCAGCATACCCGTAAACGCAAGCGATAAAAAGCTAACAATGACGAAAATATGTGTAATACTTTGACTTCTTGTAAATCGACGCACATATACTTTTTCGCTACCTTCTTGGGCATGTTCCTTTTTTTTACGCATGGCATGAATCGACCTTGGAAGCCATAAAAGAGTATGAATTCCGAAGAAGATAAAGACACTGACTAACAATCCGGTCATCGCCCAGAAGGTATAATACAGCCATGGAAATTTAGCTTTATTGTTGTGCGTAGCGTGTGTCAGGTATCCGGTAAATTTCTGGCTGGCATCAGCATGGCATTTTTGGCAAGTACCAACAATATTTTCAGGACTAACCGATGATTTTGAATTTCGGATGTTGTAAATGGTGTGAGCGCCATGACAATCGGAACATCTGGCAGCTTGCAGATAACCTAACTGATATACTTTCCCATGATACGTTTCAAGGTAGGTCTCGGCCAGTTTTTCATGACATTTCCCACATTGTGTGGTAATTTCAGCCATGAATTTATCTTTATGTACCTCCGATATGTTGTGTGCTGTATGACAGGTTTCGCAAGTCGGATATTTGACATCACCTTTATCTGCCCGATAAGCGTGATCGCTTGCCATATATTGATTATAGATACCCTTATGGCAATTTCCGCAGGTTGCAGCAATATTTTTCGGATTCACCGATGATCTCTCGTCTGACTGTTTCAGGTTGAAATGTGTGGTATGGCAATCGGTACAAACAGCAGCCGAAAGTAATCCTTTCTCAGCCAAACTCCTTCCGTGAACGCTTTGTGAATAATCGTGAAAAGCATCAACTTCAGTAAGGTTCGTCCCCTGAGCAGCTTTTCCTGTTTTATTGTGGCATTCGCCGCATAGTTTTGGAACATTAGCCCTGTAAGTCCGAGAGCTTTCATCGGCTTTTGGTTTTACGAAATGTGATCCATGACAATCGGTACAATAAGGCGCATTTTCCTTTTTATTAAAGTAAGCCTGTCCGTGTCCGCTCTTGAAATAAATGTCCGATTCTTCTGCATGACAGGCAGAACAATCAACCTTTCCAGCCGTTTCGCAAGGGCGCGACAAATGAATGGTTACGTCGGAATGGCACTTTACGCAAGTAATGTTTTTATGGGTCGATGCAGCCAGTTCGCCAACTTCAACTTTCAAAGAAACAACCTTATTATTTACAGTTTTATGAGTATCTGCACTGGAATGGCATTTCAAACAGGTATTATCTGAAATAGTGGAAATCAGATTTTTTAACTCAACTTTATGAGGTGGATGGCAAGAGGTACATGCCGGAATAGCACCAGGTTTTTTCTCCCACAATTCCTTATTAATTACCTTGGTATGCACATCCTCAATTCGGGCATGGCATTGCATACAAGTTGCCGCAATGTTATTGGGCGATGTGCTCGACGACACATTGGTATGTGGTAAAATGAGGTGGTTCCCATGGCAATTGTTACAAGTGGCTGATACGATCAATCCTTTTTTGTACAATCCTTGGCCATGAATACCTTCGCTGTAGTTCTCAAGAATGTTGTGTTGTGAGATGTTGTAATTCTTTGCAACCGGAGCCCCTTCCTTATGACATGATCCGCATAAAACGGGAATATTCATTTTATAAGTACGCGATTCGGGTTGATCCGATTTTAAAACATCATGAGTTCCGTGACACTCTTTACATGTTGGGGCAAACTTTTCGTTGGCCAGAAATGCGCGCCCGTGAACACCTCTGAAATATTTATCTTTTGCATCTGCATGACAGATACCACAATTTACAGGCTTAAGATTTTCAGGATGCGGAAAATCCTGAACAGCAGCATCGGTATGGCATGCAGCACATTGAACACTTTTATGTACTGAATGATCGAGAGCCGTTGGCTTTATATACAAGGAAACCTTTTTCCCAGCTCTATCCTTTGTTAACGACGGATCGTTATGGCAAGTTAAACAATCATCGTTTGTTTGGGCTGATAATTGGAATACTGTCAATAGCATCAAAAACGCAAGAAAAATAATTTTTCCTGAATTTCTAAACTGAGATAATATACCAGTATCCGAACCTGCAAAACGCTGTGATTCGTTGAATATTTTGTTACACCCAATTGATTTATGGGAAGAAAAAAGCTTATAATTCACTGTCATAATTATTCTCATGTATAAGCATCAAAAGTCCTCAAAATCCTCACTTTATCCTATAACCAGCCCGATGATATTTGTCAATTTACCGCCATATTTTTAAAATTTTAATAATTTCTAATAAAACTACTAATGAACATGATGCCAGCCTGTTATAATACTCTTAAAATTCTGAAGTGGAGATTTTCCTATGGATGCTATATAGATGTGGATAATTAAAAAGATTGAAATAAAGAACCCCATCGCTGAATGAATGATTGCTGTCACAAAGACACCGCTAAAAGTATAAACTTTGTCTATAATTAGTTCAGGAAATAAAAGGGCAATACCGGTAATAATTACAACAGGCACTGCCATATACATCACAATAATATAAATGTATTTCTGAAGTGGGTTAAATTTTCTTTTCTCAGAAATTGGGAAAGGTACAATCATTTCGTGAAACATACCCCAGGCATAATAAAAGGCCTGTTTCATTGGTTTCTTCAAAAAACCCTGTGGTTTAATAATGTAGTATTTACCATTCGGGGTAATCATATTTCCTATGAAATAGATAAAATAGCTTAGAGTGACAACTGCCCCTGCTATGTTATGAATATTTACAATTATATTAAAACCAATGACATGGGCCGATTCAATGCTCGATTGCATTGAAATACCAGTGATAATTAGGGTAATTATTCCCAATGCATTAAATCCGTGCCATATACGTAGCCATACCGGATAAAAATATATTTTTTCAATTGCCGACATTCTATTTCTTTTTTATAATTCTGAAAACACTATGTATTACAATACCTAGCAAAGTAAGAATGAAAATAACAATACTTGCCAATTTCAGCATTGGACTTTGATGTGATCCAATAATGTATGATTCGTTAGCCAATACCGTATTCAAATCGCCATTTTCAGCCCGTTTTTGCAAATTCTGATACTTGTATAATGAGGCTTTTAACCTGGAATTGGCCGAATGGCATTCAACACATTTACGCAATGCTTTGTCCTTGGGAAGTATATCGTGCGAGACCATCAAGCTATCAACAACTTCCGTATGGCATTCAATGCAGCGCACATGCTGAAAATGCAATTCCTGATTGGGCAGCCATTCGTGTACCTGAACCAACTTTGGATTATCGTGGCCCGACACCATCTTATACTTTTTCATGTCGTTGTGGCACGAAAGGCACATTTTATTGCTGTAATCAACTATTTCCAGAACATTATCGCTGGTGCGGGCAGTTGCTTTGTAGGTATGCTGGCTGTGGCATTTTGTACAGGTAAAATTATCGCCATAGGCTTTAAAATGTACACTCTTTTTAAACTCTTCATCAATCCGCTCGAATTGATATTTAGCAAATGAGGCATCACCGCCATGACAATCGAGACAAGTACTTAAAGGTTCAAGTTTTAAATTAGCTTGGTGCGGATATGTTCCATATTCAGAAGAATGGCAATCCGTACAATCGAACTGTTTATGCACTCCGGCAGTCATAGCAACTGTATCAAGAATATAATACGGATTCATTAACCTTTTCATTTCCTTATTGGTAACAGAATTATGGAATGAATAAGATTGCTGTGAATGACACTTCAAACAAGGGTGATGTATTGCATTCTGATACGACTGCGCATCAGTGAACCATGAGACACAAAAAGACAGAAATATTATAATTGTAATGAAACGATAGTTCATTTTTAAGAATTTTGAATTGAAAGATTTGAAAAGCTCATCGACTTTGTAATAAAATTAAAATATGATGTAATGAGCTTAATAAACAACAATTATTTCGATACTTATATTAAATTCCACTTGAAATGAAAAATGGTATTTCCTAAAATAGGAATTACCATTTTCATCACGTTTTAACTAATTAAATATTATTAAAATGCCCATAACCGGGTAATTACAAAACCAATTGAAAAACCAGACTTATCCATTTTGTTTTGGTTCCACATCATATTATCTTGTGGTAACAATGAAGAAGTAGAAGCCATATAAATTTGGAAAGCATGAGTACCCGTAGAAATTTCATAACCAAATGCCAGACTTGGTTTTGAGGCTGGGTAATTGGCATTCCACTCGCGTTGCTCAGAAATTTTTTTAACTTTTAAAGGTTGGTCATAATTGAAAATAATAGAACCTTGTGGCGACACCTTTATCCGGCCATGAAAATGAACACCGATTTTATCGTGGTCATATGGTTTGCCAGCCTTTTGATAATCAACCATGTTGTAATGTGAAAAACTCACACCAGCTTGAAGGGACAACCATTCATTAAACTTTCTGGCAACTATCAACTGTGAAAAATAGCTTAACCGATCAGGGAAAGCAAAGCTATTTACTTTTCCTACAGGAGAAGCTACGCTAACCGTGTCAACCAATCCGGTAAAATCTCTACCATCAATACCAACGACTCCAAATAAGGATACTGATACTGGAATAGTGTTTTTACGGGTTTGTTGTAAAACAGTCCATTTGGCGTTTAAATCAGTTGTCATATACTTTTTAGTTACGCCGACTCCAATCTGAAAATTCTTAAACGGCACATAATTCAGACCAACCCGAATATTTGATGCGCCATAAATTCCCCAAAGATTGGAGTGACCATTTTCAATGGTTCCAAATTTATGCTGAATTCCCATTTCCAATGTTTTCTTATCAGGAATTATAACTGTTTGAGCATCGATAAGGTAACCACTTTCGAATGTAGCACTAACCGGATAGTCTTTTTCTTTTGCTCCTTTATTTTCGGTAGTTTCTTCTTGTGCAAAAGTGGAAACAGAAATAAATGAAAGAAGAGCTATAAGTATGATATTTTTTTTCATTTCAGTGAATATTTTAATGTTACCACTAATTGTTTTTAGCTCCTTCTTTTATCCACTGCAAAATTAAAGCAGCTTGCGTGGCAGATACTTTTGCATAATGCGCCCCCGAAGAGGCATTAACATACAAGGTACTGCTTGCAGGAGTGGTTGTATTGACTAACTTGGGTACAATCAGTGAATATACCGTACTTGCATTTGAAAAGTCGGGCGTTCCCAATCCTCCTGATTTATGACAGGAGGTGCATTTATCTCCGGAAGAAAAAATAGGTGCGATTTGAGTTTTAAAGCTTATTGGTTCTCCACCATTATCTATAACGGGGACCTTTTCAGGTAATACAAAATCATATTTACAGCCACTGAAAAGTAATGCAACCAAAGCCAAAATAAGGAATATGTTATGTTTTTTCATCGCATTCAATTATTAAGTTAATGCAAAAAAAGACTTCAATTCTTAAAAAAAGAAGTCCTTTTTTATCCGTTTACAAAACTACCTTATTTAAGTGCTGCAATGGAATTAAGCAACAAAGCTCTAACATATGCAGGATTGTGAACACCCTCACTTCTGTCGTCCATAAGTCCATAATAGTTGAAAGCTGCCTGAGCCTGAACCATAGGAAAGGTCTTGGAAACAGGAGTGTACGTAATAATGTTAGTTACAGGATCTGTTGTAGCCACAACAACTCCCTTTGCAATTAAAAGGTCACGCAAAATTACAAGATCAGCTGCTATTTCAGTCTGAATACCATTATGATCATAATTTTTATCAGTAGCATTATGACAGGTATTGCATGCAGCAAGACTAGGAATCAATGAGTGACCTCCCTGATTTTTTGTGAAAGTAGCCATATGACAACTGGTACAAGCACCAGCGAAATGTTTTGAAGAACCTGGTGCCGGGTAAGCAACTGCACCTGGAATTTCAGCAAAGCCAACTCCTGCTACTATATTTCCCTGTGGACCATGATGTGGCCCAATCCGAGTAGATACGGTGAATGTTGTCCCAGGTTTTGCCTTGTTAGGTTCAGCCGTTCTGGCCTGGTGACAATTCACACATAAATTACTATTGTTTTTGAAATCGAATGAATAAGTTGCATCCTGATTGGAAACGACTGGTTTTGCTTGGAAACGTAAAGCATAATCACCTGCTGTAAATGTTTTGTGGAGGCCATGACAGGTATTACATTCAAACGCACTTGGATTGGTAATTGTACCAGCTAATGTACCCGTAGCATATTCAATAAATCCTTCTGATGAGTGGCACCGGAAACATGAAGGATTTCCTCCTTCTGATTCAACAGCGACTGCACCTAAAGCATGTTCTGACATGGCAAACTCGGCCTTTTTCTGATCCATCGATGTTCCCGTATGACAAGCCAAACAAGTAACTGTGCCATCTGCTCCATCGGTACCATTGGTGCCATTGGTGCCATTAGTGCCAGCAAGCCCCATTGGACCTTCTTTTACGCACGACGGGGCAACACACATAATTACAAATGCAAAAAGCAAAAGCTTTGAAAAATTGTTAAGTTTCATAAAATCGGTATATTAAGGTTATTATTTTATCCCAACGCTATGCAAAAACAAACGTTTATTGCACACAGCTAAAATAGAAACCCAAACCGATTATTTTGAATTCAGACAATTGATGTTTAAAAGCCGTCGAAATGATTAAAGGCAAGATAAGTATTGATAAATATCAACATGAAGTCAAAAAAAAATTTAACCTTTTCTACTAATCAATTGAAGCGACTCCTCGTCGAGAATATGAATGTTGGTTCCGTCAACAGCAATTATCTCAGAGGATTTAAATTCTTTTAAGATACGGATAAAGCTCTCCATGGTCATTCCTGTCATGTCGGCCAATTCCTGTCTCGATAGCCTGGTATCGAATGGATTGCATAGGAAAATTTCATTCTTAAGATAGAGCAACAGATCTGAAACTCTTCCTGGCATATATTTCTGAGTAATTCCAACCAGATTGTTCAGCATTTGAATATTCTGTTGATTATTCAGCTTTAAAAGTTCAAAGGCAAAACGACTGTTCTTTGATATCAGCTCATAAATCTTTTCAGAATCGATAAAACAACAATCGACTTGAGTAACGGCCTGAACCGTAAAATGCCTGATTTCATCGATAAATATGCCTCCACCGGTTAGAATGGAATGAGTTGCGACCAAACGCAAGATTAATTTCTTATCACCCGCTCCTTCGGCTATAATTTTAGCGAGTCCCCGTTTGATACAAACGACATGGCTGGCAGATGTATTTTGCTTTAATATGGTCTCTCCTGCTTTAAAAGTAACATGCCTTTTTTCTTTTACCAACAACTCCAACTCATCAGATGTTAGGCAATCAAAAATATTATCTTCTCCTTCATTAAAACAACGTGTACAACAGCGATCCTTGCATTTCAAGCAAGCCTCCTCTATTCTTCTAGGTTCCATAAGCATTGTTTTCAGGTAATAGATGAGATAATTTAAGTTGTTAAGATAATCAATCTATTCAAACATTCAAATGATTACATATTTAGAAAAAAACTCAAACCTATTTAATCACCCGTCTATTTCCAGATGTTTAGAAAAACATAGCAAAAAGAAGATTGTTCAGTTTAAAATTCAATAACTTAAGTAAAAATAGTCGAATTAAATATAAATTTCCTCAAATAATTCTTCGCAGTGCCAAATCACGTCACGTTCCACGGGATTTAGGTCAAAGATAAAAGACGGCTTTAAATAATGTAATTGACGCCCCGTTTTGAATCGTTTCTCCCCTCCTCCGGTAATGTTGAGCATGACGACTGCCTCCGGATGAATTGATCGATTCTCCATTTCGCTAATAAGTGAAGCAACGGCTACGGCAGCCGCAGGATGGATATCAATACCTTCTGTCTGCTCGAATAGTGCTGCGGCCTTTCTTGCTTCATCATTGGTTACAGCCAGCACTTCGCCTCCTGTAGCCTGGAGCGCATCAAAAAGTCCTCCACCAATAGTATAGGGAGGCTTTCGATTACTGAGTACTTTGGCGTCTATTTCGCTTGCCTGTTCCCTGGCCACATCATCGTCCATGGGAAGTAGTTGTCTCGATCCGGCCTTCCAGGCATCGTACATGGGTACAAATGGACGGTTTTGCGAAACCATCAATTTCATCATGGTATTCCCAAATCTCCCGTCCTCAAGCAGGCGAAGATTAGCTTCCCATGCCGCTATAGCACCGGTACCACTGCCAACGGCCTGAAAATAGTAATCAGGAATTCTGCTTATTGTTGTAACAGCGGAAAGCACAGTAGTTCCCATTCCATCGCGACGTGCCACATTTTTCGCACCACCTTCAGCATAGAATTTAGGAGATTTGGCGACCAGGTTCGACAGGTGAATAGCATCGAAATAATCGCCACCTGATCTACATACGATAACTTTGACACAATCATTTAAAGGAGCAGTGAACCAGAGTGCATCAAGATTATCTTCCGGGATACAAATAAGTAAGGGGATATGATTTTCGGAGCAAACTCTTGCAAAAGCACGGGCTGTATTGCCAGCCGAAGCCAGCACCAACACACTACCATCCTTCTGTCCAGGACGGGAGCAAACCGAAAAAGCTTCTGTTTCCTTGAAGGAACAAGTTTCCATAAAAGCCCCCTTTTCGGGCCAATACCCATTAAAAGTGATATAAAGATTAGTCATACCTAGTATCTTCGCTAATCCTTCGCTTTTATAGGTTACCGGCGAAGCCGATCCTTTGAGTTCCTTGTCCACGGGTAGCCAATCGCTAAACCGGTAAATGCCTTTTTCAGCACCTCCAGTACTCAATTGTTTTTTCACATAAACAGTCCTTACTAAAGTGGAGACTGTTTCTCCCGGAGAATCAAGCAGCCATCCTGTATCCTCGAAAATAGTCCCGGTGGCTACTGACTGTAACTTGTAATTTGGTTTACTCATGTAAGTTCTTCTTTGTTCAAGTAATTGCCAAAGATAAGAGATTTGATCTGTAGAATAACATGACGATTAGCAAGGATTTTACAACAAAATATTTATAAACCTAGTTTCCAATGCGATGTAAAACCATCTTTCTCATTAAATCCTAAAAAAATCATTATAGATTGTCAATATTAATTTAACATAATAATTAATTAGTTATCAATAAATACCTTTATAAAGTTTTACCATTCAATGAATTGAATAGTAAAACAAAAAGACCGCTATCGTGAGACAGTGGTCTTTTGTGGAGCTGGCGGGAATCGAACCCGCGTCCAAACGAGGAAGCAATATGCTTTCTACATGATTATCCCCAGACTTGGTTTTTGAGTAAAAGCTGGATCAGGGCCACCGACTTTTACCTTATCTCCTTAATTTTTGCAGAAGTCCCGGAGAAAGACAACCACTATCCCCGATTTATTTGCACCGCCTGATCGGGCCGCTTCAGGGAAGTAGCACCCGGGCGATGTCTCGTTCCAACACCTAGTGTCGGAATAAAGTGTAACCTACTTAATTTCGATTACGCAGCAAGAGCGTAGTTATTTTCGCCAATTGAATTTTGAACGCCCAGATTTACGGGCTGTGCGATCAAGGCCCGTCATGCTTACATACCTCTTCTACCCGCTGTCAAAACCAGTCAGCCCCGGTATTAAGGACTGCAAAAATACAAATATTTCAGCCATTTCAGGAGCATCTGTTGAATTTATTTGAGCAAAAGGCCGAGAGCCTTGTACATGAGTTTATGTGACAAGAAAACGTAAACCTAACGAAGAATACTCACTAACTGAACACTGAAGCCAACTATTAAACACTTTTTACTCATACTCTCCTATCAATACTCCGGAAACATTCCACGCACTAAAGCTTCCTCCTTCATTTTTACCCAATGGAATCGTCACTGATATTTGATGTTTCCCAGGAGTAATTGAATCAATCGGAAAGAAGACCGGATTGGTTGCGGTTCCTGGGCACCACCCGGAACGACTGCCGTCACTTGAGGTAATTCCATTCCAGAAATTACCGGAAGCGGGATTATATTTCCGGTAGGTGGCGCAGTCGGTCCTCCATGGAGTAAACTGAAACAGAATTTTCCCATCCAGAAGAACGGTATTCATTTTCTGATTGTACTCATCACCATTCTCCCAACCGCCATGACCAGTAGTAATGTAGCGCATTTTTATATTTTTCACTCCTTCTGGAATGGTTACATCCACCTTTAAGGAATCCTGATCGAACAAGGTTCCGTATTCCTGCCCCGACATTTCCATGACATTAACCGTATTGAAAAGTGGCATCGTCCAATATTTCTTTGATGGTTTATCCGAAACGTCTATACTTCCGGGATAATATTTCAACTTCAAACTTACCCGATGGCCGCCTTTGTCATAATTACCAATAAAGACACCAATCCAGCAGTCTCCTTGCAGCACAGGCAATAATTCTGAAACTTCTTGCTTATAAAAGGTAGAATCTTGCCATTGCTGGCCATAAACGGTCACTTTATCGTTGAAGTATCCAACTCCGAATGGTGTAAAAAACCGCAGAATCTCGATCAGGGGCAAAAAGCGATCGGTCGCTGCAATCCCATGATACGACTTCCCGTTTCGCGCCAGATACTCGGGCATTACCTTTACTCCCTGTCGCAAGCCATCGAGAAATGACTGTTCCTTACCTTCAGGAATAACAAAAACGGAACCGGTTCGATCGTAGGCATCGCCATTGGAATGCTGGGTTAATTCGACAAACAACTGGGTATCATCGGCAACTACAGGCAGTTTTACTTTCTTCAGGATAACTGTTCCAGAAGAATATTTGAATGTCTTTTCTGAATCGATATCAGCCGGATTTTTTATTTCGTTTCCGAAACTGATTTGCTCATTGTTAAAAACATTGACGGTAGTAATCAGGTTCTCTGTTATGCGGTGCCGATAGAGTGGTAGATCCATCGTTTCACCTATTTCTGCGGGAAAAATAGGTTCAACTTCATTCGGCTTTAAACATTTTACATTGGTGGCCGAAATCTCATAATTTCCATTCCTGACAACTTTAAGCACCAATCCATCTGGAACTCTATAGGCAATTGCTGGAGTGCCTTTAACTCCGAGTTCTGTAGTGTACCAAATGTCGATCGAGTTAGAACGTAAGGATGTTTTGACTCTTTTACAAGTGTATCCTAAAATAACTTCGGTTTCGCCCGTTTCGGTTAATTCCGGATATTTCGTAAAAGCCATGGGGGTGTTTATAATTTTCCCGTCGGAGAACTGGGCGACCTGAAAGGTGATTCGGGTTACAAAGTCGATGCAACTGATTTCTTTAGCAATTGAAGGCAGCAGCTTCTTTGATTCACTTTCAGTCCACGACCGGGATGAGGACGATGAGCAAAGTAACGAGATCAACGATCCATCAGTCCGGGGTTGCCCATTAACGATGGTTTGATACAAAATCCAGACACTTTCAGGCATCTTTTTAGGCGCTGCAAAGCCTTGAATTACAAAAGCATTCAGTATAATAAAAATAAATAGTTTAGGCATTTTTTAGATTATCATAATTTTAAATATTCAAGAGAACAAATTTATTTTCTCAATGTTGAATTGCTAAGAGAAATAAAAGAGACCGCCTCCTTTTGGGGTGAGACGGTCTCGTAATATCTATTCTCTAATCACATCTCTATTTTGGACCAACTCCATATTGAGGATTCTGTTTATCGAACCAGAATCTTTCGGTATTAAGTTTAATAGCATCTAAAGTAGCAGAAGTAATTCCCTGCTCGGTAATTGCTGCCATTTTATTGGAGTAGTTGACATCATCTTTACCAGGAGTAACAATTACAAAACGACGTGGGATGGTCATCTCAACCCCACTTGTAGTAAACTTTTCCCAGGCAAGGTACGAACTTCCTACTTTGGGGATTCCCGAACGACGAACAGTTGTCCACACATCACCAGGAGTGTTCATATAATTGATATACTGTTGGATATATACTTTTTCGAGTCCATCAGTAGCCAAATTACAGACTGGCTTTGCTAACAAATCGGCGATTTCATTGCTACGCAATTTTGTAGCTGCAGCTGCAACTTCATCAGCGTTCGTATAAACGGGATCACCATTATAATATGGCATCTGGTTATTTTTAGCTAAAATGTCCATTCGGGATACCGACAATTCAACACCTTTATTGAAATATTCCTGCGCAGTTTTGGGAAGAGTTGCACCCAATAACTTAAATTCAGCAAGAAAGAGGTTTGTTTCAGCGGCACTACCCAAAATTACGTTCAGGCCAGGATCATTGTCTTTAAGTTCGATTACACGGCCACCCGGTTTTGTTGGATAGGTATAATCATAAGAGGTACGAACCATTTTTTCAGAATAAAGAGAAGTTGATGCATAAGTTTTCTGTACGCCACCAACCGAAAGTTTATTCAGTTCAGACTGGTTAAAATAAATGTTGTTTGCCGGATCTTGCTTTGCATCAGGAGAGACAGGTGCACCAAAATAACGCACCCAAGGTTCTCCTGGACTTTTCCATCCAGTAAATTTTTTGTTGGCATCAACATTCACATACTGCGCCACATAGGGTGGAAGTGCTTTCCCTGCATCAAGAAATGCCTGAACAACTTCAGCATTAAACGCATTTTTCTCGAAAACAAAACGCAGACGAGGATCTCGGTTACTAACCATAAAATCAACCAGATTTTTGCTGGCATATCCAATCCACATCCCATTTCCGGTGCCATAATATTTCACACCCTTGCTATAAATAAAATCGTCGCCTAAACCATCCATGTAACCAACCGATGAAGCCCCAACCTCTGATGCTATTTTAAGAGCCCAGGCACGATCTTGGTTGATCAAACGTGCAGCAATTTTCAATTTCAGCAAATTGCAGAACTTAGCCCATTTGGTGTAATCGCCTCCATAGATTAAATCCTGAGTTCCTAGAGAAACCTGGTTCTTCGCAGTAGAAAACACTGCGATCGCTCCATCCAGTTCTTTCAACCAGGTAGTAAACAAGGTCTTTTGATTATCCAAAACCGGAGTTAACAATGGTGGATTCGTATAAGGAGCCAAACCGGCCTCGGTGTAAACCAATGATCCAAAATTGTCGGTGTTATAAATGGCGGGCAAAATCTGGGTTGCATAGGTTAAGGCTCTCATTGCCTGATAAGACGCCTTTTCAGTCTCACCCATTTTGTCGATCCGAGCTCTTACATCGAGAGTTTGAGGGAACAAACTACTGTAAAGATTAAAGCTTGAAGAAGGTCCCATATCAACAAAATCGGAAGTGTTTCCTCCTTGTTTGGTTGTTACCTGAGTCCAAGGATAAATGTACTGAAAATTATTATAAAACCAGTTTGTATAATCGTCAGAGTACATTTGCTCGATAGCCCGAGTAACTGAAAACCGGAGATCAGGTGTTGAGATAGTTGATGGATTTGAATTCAAATCAGCGAAATTCTCTTTATCGCAGCCCCATCCCATCAGCAAGATTAACGCTAATGCTATTTTATGTGTATTTTTCATTTTTGGTAATTTTTGAAATGTTAAAAACCTACAGATAAAGTCATGGTATAAGAAGCTGTATACGGACTAAAAGAGCGCTCACGGAAAGATTCTGTACTCGATGTACCGCGGAAACTTTCAGGATTCAGATGATTGGGTAGTGAGTTGTACAAATATCCGATGTTACGGGCGTTCAAGGCTACAGAAAGCGATGTGGCTTTAATTTTTCTGGCCAAAGATGTTGGAAGATCGTAACTTACAGAAATATTGCGCACAGCAATATAGCTTACTTTGCTGAACCAATCATTGTTAATTACACCTGTACTCCATGAATTATTTCGGTAAGTAAAATAGCTAGCGTGAGTCGGCTCAACATATCCTTTGTCCATTGCTTCTTTATAGGTTAAGCCTCCAACATCAACCGACTGACCACTTGGAGATGTTACTTTTTGTCCTAAAGCAAAAACTCCATCAGGAATCACCCCGTCAACAAATTGTTGACCTTTCGAATCAGCATAATTTGTTATCCAAGGTAGTCCACCATGCTCTGCGTCTCGGCCGGCCAATGATGTTTTGAGGTATCCGTAGGCTGTACCATATTTATTTGAGTATGATGCAATATATCCTCCAAAACGAGCATCAAGCAATACCGACAATGAAATATTTTTGTATTTTACTTCATTATTCCACGAACCTTCAAAATCAGGCTGGATTTTACCAACTCTTTCTGCTTTATTGCTGCGCGTGTAATACGCACCCCGGCGAGTATCATTCCATGTCAGAACTTTCATTCCATTACGTGGATCATTCGGATTAGAACTATCGTTCCATTCCAGTGGTTTGGTGTCCGACATCAAAACTCCATATTCGCCATTTTCGTATGCAACGGAACCAACACGGAAGTTACCGTATGCAATATCGCCACCAAGAGTTTTGTACTCACCAACTTCTTTACGAAGATTCGAAATCATCGTTTTATTGTGCCAATAATTGAATGTTGTTTCCCAAGAAAAATCGCGCGTTTTAACTGGAACTAAACGCAAAGAAAGTTCCAAACCTTTATTGGTAATTGAACCAATATTCGAAATCATTGAGGAATAGCCTGATTCACCAGGAATAGGAATTGACCCGATCTGATGATTTACGGTTTCGTGGTAAACCGTTAAATCAATGCCTGCCCGGTTATTTATGAATCTCAAATCCAAACCGCCTTCAAACGAATTTTTACGTTCAGGTTTGATGCTTGGATCAACTAAAGTGGTAGATTTTGAATTGATATACACAAAATCGCCACCAGAAAGTTCATAAGGTTTATTGTTATTGTTAGGATCGCCCAATTGATATCCGTTGTTGATAAAATAAGGGTCGGTATCGTTACCTACCTGGGCCCATGACAATCTGGTTTTAGCCAAAGTTACCCATGAAGGCAATTTAAATGTTTCGTTTGCAATCCATGATGTACTTACTGATGGATAAAAATACGAGTAATTACCTGTTCCATCGGTATAAACCAATGTTGACGACCAGTCGTTACGACCGGTAATATCAATGAAGAGTTGATTTTTCCAACCGGCATTAAACAAGGCGTAAATCGAATTTATTTGTTTCGTTCCGCTAATACCACCTTCCGACAATAAACTTTTCTTAGAATTAGTAAGGAAGTATTTCCCGGGTACCACTAAACCACCATCGGTCCAAACCCGGGTATTTTCTTTTCTTTGATCCCAGAGCTCACCACCAACAATCAGACTAGTTGTAAAATCACCAAAGTTTTTATTCATGTTGGCGGTTAGTTTTGCGGTGCGACTAACATCGATGCTATGACCTAATGAATAATACCCTCCTTCGTTGGCATAACCGGTTCCGAGTTGTTTTTCTTCAGAAGAAATTGTATAATAATTCATATTTCCTTCAGCAGTTACTGAAATCCATGGAGCCAAATTGGCTGTTAACCGAATGATCGGGCGGGTGACCTGTTCTTCTTTTGAATTATTGTTAAAATGATAATTAAACCAAATGCTGTTGCCTGGAACATTTGCATATTTATCTCCATAACTTGAAGAAGGCACTCCACCATGAGCTGCCTGATAAACTGCAGGTTTATTCCATTTCTTGGTATCATACCAATTTTCGAATGTTCCATCCAGAAAGGATTCAGAGAAATCGTTACCCGGATTTTTGGGGTTCGAAATAGTGTGTGAAATTGATGCTTCAGCTTTTAACCAATTAGCTAATTTGTATGATCCTGTAAACAGCAATGAATTTCTGGTAAATTCATTGGACGGACTTGTTCCGGTACGCCTACTGTATGAATCGGAGAGGAAAAAATTTCCCTTATCGTTACCACCACTCAATGCAATTGAAGTATTGGTATTAATACCAACTTTATAAGCATCGCGCATGTTGTTTCTAACAGGAAGATATTTAGTCATAGTACCATCAAAGTCTTCAATATCCCGGCCATCGAACTTAGGTCCGTAGGCTGTACCTTGCCAAGGATGATTAATTTTGGTCATGACGTTTTGGTCGTTCTTGTAATACTGTGTCATTGGAGCAAACTGGTAATATCTGCCATTGGCGTCAGTATCTCCAAAATCGACATAACCAGCGATAGCACCAGTACCATACTCATACTGAATGTCAGGCTGGGCATATACATAATCAATACCCAAACTTTGTGTAACATTTACACCGATACCTTTTGAGCCGGCACCATCTTTGGTTTTGATTACAATAGCGCCGTGCATCCCGCGAGAACCATAAAGAGCCGTTGAGGCTGCCCCTTTTAAAACCGAAACTGATTCAAAATCATCAGGATTAAGGTTTTTAAGTTGGTTCCCAAAGTCGTTTGCATTTGAATCCCAATCGGCGCTGGCATTTGATATTCCGTTTTCAAGAATAACACCGTCAACTACAAAAATTGGTTGGTTACTGTTTGAATTCAATACCGATACTCCACGGATTTGTATCTTCGAGTTTCCAAACAAACCACCATCGGAAGCTCCGATACTCAACCCTGTAGATTTCCCCTGAAGGGCTTGGATTGGGTTTGTAGTATTAGCTATGGCGAGTTCGTCACCCTTAACTTCAGTTACACCATAACCTAATTTTTTTGCATCTCGTTTGATACCCAATGCGGTCACAACAACTTCATCCAAACCAATGTCTTCCGATTTCATTTTCACATTGATCATAGAACGATTGTTCACTGGTTCCTCAATAGTTTTCAAGCCAATGAACGAGAACACAAGCGTACTTTTCCCGGAAGCGACCTTCAGGGTAAATTTACCATCGATATCGGTAAGCGTACCCTTTGTTGTTCCTTTTTCCAAAACAGTAACACCAGGCATCCCAAGTCCATCAGACTCGGAAACAACAGTCCCGGATACCGATAGCTGTGCCATTGCACTTCCCAGAAGAGCAAAACACATCACAGTCAACAATAAAACCTTTCGCATAAGTTTTAATTTAAATTAAGAAATAAGTAATATTCACGCATCATTCTATTTTATAGTTAATTCATCTGTATCGAATTTGATTTTTAACTGACAGATGGAACTTCATGACAAAAGTTAATCATCAACCTATGTTTCATAAGCGGTAGATTTTGTCATATTCGTTTCTTCAAATTCAATTTCAGTAAAAACCTTTTGGAAAACCATTTCAGAAGTTCCCAGCAAAGCAGACTGATCGCCCATTTCAGAAATAATTATGGATGTATTTCCTGAGATTTTCTCAAGACAAAGCCTGTTTAGGGATTGCTGAATGGGAAATAAAACATATTGTTTGGCTTTCGACAAAGGTCCGCTTAACACAATCACCTCAGGATTAAGCAACTGAATAATATAGGAAAGTCCTCGGCCCATAGCTTTTCCAACCTCGCTCAGAATCGAAATGCAAAATTCGTCGCCCTGACGGGCTGCATTTATTACATCTTCTGGGGTTACTTTCTCCTGATGGTCTTCGAACTGATTGATTAACGATGAGATTTCGTTGTCAGCGAATCCTTTCTGAACCCGTTTCATGATGGTGTTGGATGAAGCAATCGTTTCCAGGCAACCACGCTTACCGCATATGCATAATTCACCGTTTTCAACAACAGGGATATGCGAAAATTCGCCTGCAAATCCATTATTACCGCTAAAAAGATTACCATTAACAAATATCCCAAGTCCAAGTCCCCAGCCCCAATGGATCACAATAGCGTCTTTATATTCTTTTGCTGCGCCAAATCGATATTCTCCATAGGCGTGCATACGAGCATCATTATCAACGTAAACCAGCTTTCCGAATTTCTGATAAAGATCGAGTTTTACATTTTGCCTGTCCTTTTCCTGAATTGTATAGTTGATTCCGGAATTCGAATCAATCAATCCGGGCATATCAACACCGATTCCATAAATTTTTTCATCCGGAATCTGATGATCAGACATCAACTTTTGGGCTGTATTATAAAGTTTTTCAATCAACAGAGAATCATCGATATGAGTATCAATTTCGACAATTGGGGTAACAAAACGGTTAAAACAGTCGAGAATAGCCATATTGGCCGAAAACCGACCAAAGTCGCAGGCAATCACATAGAACCGATTATCTGGCAATCCATAAAGTGTTGGTTTTCTGCCTCCACTCGATTCCCCTATCCCAATATTTTCTACATAACCCATAGAAATAAGATCATTTAGCAATGCGATACAAGTTGGTAAGCTTATCCGAAGCCATTTACTCAATTGCGGTGCTGAAATATTTCCAGTTGAATGAAGACAATTCAGAATTTTTTTCTTTTGTCTGATTTTATTCAAGTCAGTTGCCGAGAAACAGGAGGTCGATATTTCGTTGTGTTGCATCATGAAAAAAACTATTCAAACAGAACAAAGTAATTTTTATAAATATACACTACAATGTTATTAAATTTTTTTATAAAGTAATGTATTGTTTTAATTATTTAAAATATACTTTATAACATATTTTAACAATTAGTAGAAAATAAAAATGAAATTTAATAAACCGATCAAAATCCCCCTAGAAATGTCATTTATAGAGGTTATTCATCACAAAAAAAGAAGAGATATTCCTGAATTGGAGAGCAGGAAGAATGGATAAATCAAACATATAGTTTGATGATGGGAGCCGAAAAGTGCTAACTTCGGCAATAATTACCTACCACAGCAATCTAAAACTATTCAGATAACTAATATAAATTCGGAGGATTTACAGAAATATTTAGACGTTTCGTGTAGAATGAACTCCTAATTTCGATTTCAACCGTACATGAAATAATTCAGTTGAATCGTTTCTAGCAAAAATATAACCCGGCAAAAATCTGCTGAAGAACCATCTCGGATGTTCCCAGTAATGCTGACAAATCACCTAAATCGGAAATTATGACGCTTGTATTACCTGAGATTTTTTCGAGGCATAAGCGATTTAATGATTGTTGTATGGGTGATAACACATATTGATTAGCCTTTGAAATAGGACCACTTAATACAATAACTTCAGGATTTAACAACTGAATGATATATGAAAGTCCTCGGCCCATCCCAATGCCAATTTCATTCAATATTGAAATACTAAATTCATCGCCCAAACGTGCAGCTGCAATTATATCTTCCGGAGTAACACTTTCTGGATTATCATAAAAATTATTTACAACCGACGATATTTCTCCTTCGTTAATTCCTTGTTTTATTCGTTTTAAAATCGTATTGGACGAGGCGATGGTTTCCAAACAGCCTCTTTTACCACAGATACACAAATCGCCATTTTCTACAATCGGAATATGCGAAAACTCGCCAGCGAAACCATTATTTCCACTATAAAGCTTCCCGTCAACAAAAATACCGAGACCAAGTCCCCAACTCCAGTGAATAATTATGGCATTTTTATAGCCCTTTGCTGCCCCAAAACAATATTCACCATATGCATGCATACGGGCATCATTATCGATATATACTGGCTTTTTAAACCGCTTAGCCAGTAGATCGCCTACATTCTGAAACGTTTCATCTTTAATGGTATAATTTATACCAGTTTTTGAATCAATCAAACCAGGCATATCAACACCTAAACCCAAAATTTTTTCTTCCGGAATCTGGTGTTCGCGAATTAAGCCATCGGCTGCATCATAGAGCTTTTCAACAAACTGACTATCATCAATATGCGTTTCGATCTGTATAATTGGAGTTAAAAATTTATTCTCACAGTTAAGAATAGCCATGCTTGCAGAAAATCGGGCCACATCACAGGCAATTACGTAGCATTTATCATTTGATAATCCATAAAGGTTGGGTTTTCTGCCGCCACTTGACTCTCCGATCCCAAAATTTTTCACAAACCCAGAGTCAATGAGATCGTTCAAAATACTCAGGCAGTTTGGCAGACTTATTTTAAGTCTTTTACTTAATTCCGGAGCAGAGGAATATCCATCCTTATGAAGTAATCCAACAATGGTTCTTTTCTGCCTCAACTTATTTAATTCTACAGAAGACTTGTTGGCGAAAGCTAAGCGATCATTCAGGGCCATAGTGTTTTTGATTTACTGTACTCGACCAATATTATTAATGATTCGAAGCAATAAAAATATCAAATTTTTTAACAATATAAATCTCTTTTACATCCTGAATGTCGGATCGAAAAGCAAATTCTACTCTACATATCAAATTTGTATTACGTTGCACATCGAAAGCATAACCAAAAGTCAAATTCAATGAATTCATCAAACTATTTTATCAGGAAATCAAACATTTTTTTTCCTTCCAAATATCCTTCCAGTCGGTCACCAATCTTTACCGGCGCCACACCGGCAGGAGTTCCGGTATAAATCAAATCTCCAATTTTTAGCGTAAAATATTTCGAAACATGAGCGACAATGTCGTCAATCGGAAAAATCATTAATGAAGAATTCCCTTCCTGAACAGTTATTCCATTAATATCGAGACGAAAATGTATCGAATTCCGATCTGGTAAGGATTCGACCGGTACAAATTCAGAACAAATAACTGCAGAATGGTCAAATGCTTTGGATTTTTCCCATGGTAAGCCTTTATCTTTCAACGCATTTTGAACATCACGGGCTGTAAAATCAATACCTAGACCAATTTCTTTGTAATAGCGATGGGCAAATTTCTTCTCAATGCTTTTACCCAACTTTTGAATTTTCACAATCAGCTCAACTTCGTGATGCACATCGTTCGACCAATCCGGAATGTAAAACGGATCGTTATTCCGGAGCAATGCCGAATCAGGTTTCATAAACAAAACCGGTTCGTCCGGAATATCATTGTTCAGTTCTTTGGCATGTGCCACATAATTGCGGCCAACGCAGATAATCTTCATACGATATTATTTTCTGATAGAGACGCGATTAATTATCCTTCATTCTCAACTTAATGGCTGTCAATACCTTTTTGGTGTACAACGGAAATTCGCTATTCAAAATCCAGCCATAGTAACCAGGTTGTTCACGCAGAACTTTTTCCACAGGAATGCCTTTATTTTTCCCGAAATTGATGATTTCAACGCCATTTTCATCGTAAACAATCCGTCCTACAAAATCGACATTGGTGTCGTAAGCCGAGAATTCGCTCAGTGCCTGAACATCGTTTACAATTGGCTTCGACGCTTTGCCATGTGCATCTTCGTATTCCTCATCCTTATACACATCAAGCTGAGCTTTAAGCACTTCATAAGTTGCTTTGGTATCAGCCATGGCAGTGTGTGCATCTTCCAGTGGTTTCTGGCAATAAAATTTATATGCCGCAGCCAGGGTTCGTTTTTCCATTTTATGAAAAATAGCCTGAACATCAATGAATTTGCGCTTTTTCAGATCCAAATCAACGTCGGCACGAAGAAACTCCTCCGCAAGTAACGGAATATCGAACCGGTTAGAGTTAAAGCCTGCAAAATCGCAGCCCTCCATAAATTGAGCGATGGTTTTGGCAACTTCCTTGAAGGTTGGTTTGTCTTTGATATCCTCGTCAGAGATGCCATGTATTCTGGTTACAGTCTCTGGAATATGCATTTCAGGATTAATCCGGTATTGCTTTTCTTCTTCTCTCCCGTCAGGAAAAACTTTAATCAGGGCAATTTCAACGATGCGATCGGTCACAATATTCATTCCTGTTGTTTCCAGATCAAGAAAAATCAACGGATTTTTGAGATTCAAATTCATGTCAAATTTTTAGATGTGTAATTTTCAAAAAAAAGAAAAACCTAACAGCCTTCACTATTAGGTTTTCCCAGTGAGCCCGATTCAGATCAGGCGTTTATCATCATTGGCATTAATAGCATCAAAACATTTTCTTCCTCATTCTCATTTTCAGCCGGCAACAATAACCCGGCACGAGTTGGGTCTGAAAGCTCAACTTTTACTTCGGTAGCCGAAAGGTTGGACAAGATTTCCTGAAGAAAAGTCGATTTAAAACCGATTTCCATATCCTCACCTTCGTACTGACAGCTTAAACGCTCAACAGCGGAAATGGCAAAATCGACATCCTGAGCCGAAACAACCAATTGGTTTTCAGTCAATTTCAAGCGAACCAAATTACTGGCCTGATTGGAGAATACTGACACACGACGAACTGTATTATAGAATTCAACACGATCGATAATCAGTTTATTTGAATTGTTTTGTGGAATGACCGAATTGTAACTTGGATAATTTCCTTCGACCAAACGACAGATCAACTTGAAGTTGCTCAGCGTGAAAAACGCATTTTTATCGTCAAATTCCAGCTTCACATCAAAATCTTCTTTCGGAAGCAAGCTTTTCAGCAAAGCTGCCGGTTTTTTAGGAAGGATGAACGACGCATCTTTTTCGGCTTTGGCATCGAAACGTTTGTAGCGCACCAACTTATGAGCATCAGAAGCGACAAACTTCATATCTTCAGCTGTCAATTCAATGAAAATACCATTCATGACCGGACGAAGTTCATCGTCGGCAGTAGCAAAAAGCGTTTTGTTTATACCGCTCAGCAATACGCTATGATTCACATTGATGCTTGATGCAATCCCTTCGTTCAAAAGTGGTTGTTGTGGAAAATCTTCGCCATTCTGACCTACAATACTGAATTTACCATTCTGTGAGAAAATATCGATAGCGAAAGTTTCAGGATCGATCTGGAAAGTCAATGGTTGCTCCGGAAATTCCTTCAAGGTTTCGTTCATAATTTTTGCAGGAACGGCAATCGTTCCCGTTCCGCTGGTATTTTCTAATTCCAGACTGGTAATCAGTGTCGATTCCAGATCGGAAGCTGTAACGGTTAACCGGTTATCTTCCAGCAAGAACAAATAATTATCCAAAATAGGAAGGGTATTTTTAGAATTGATCACTTTGCTGATAGCAGCAAGATGGCTCAGTAATTCGGTACTTGAAACAACAAATTTCATTCTTTATCTTTTTAGAGTTTTATATTCTTTCTTATTTATTTGCCTTGAAATCACTTTCCTAAACAATTGAAGGGAAGCTCACGAATATACAAACTTTGACATTTTTAACCTATTGATCTGGAAATAATTTATCCAAAAGAAGTCAGCATTTGTATTTGCGGCGGCGAACATACACATACACAGCGCCAAACAATGAAATCAACACCAGTGGAACGATTACATTTATAATTTGCCAGGTCAGTTTACTTTCCTTCACCTTGACTTTATCCAGCAGCCGAAGTTTATACACCCGCGACCTAAGTTCCATCAAGCCATCATCATCGCATAAATAATTCACCGCATTGAGCAGCAAATCTTTATTCCCAAAAGTCTGTTTCGAAAAACGATCATAACCAAGTGGCATGTATTCGGGGACTCCTCCAGAAATCCGGAACTGATTGGCGATCAAATTTCCATCGGAAAAGATAATCATTTTGGTTGGCTGGCTCTCAGTTTTTACTCCGGAAGCTTTGACCCCAAACGAATCGACCATGCGGTTTTTAAATACTGAAGTAAAAGTACCTTCGAGCAAAACGCCAACTGCCTGCGACGGCTGCCTGAAAAGACTGCGATCGGGCGGATTGTTCACACTTGCTAAACTAACTTCGACCGGTGTTTCGGAAACCAGCGAATAGGCAGAACTTGTCAAAATAACTGTCTTGCGCACTTGCGACTGTTTTCCTACGGTATCGATAGAACTTACAAATTCAGCTTTTACCCGATTCAAATTTTTACTGATGACATGATTTTCGGAAGGAATGAGTAACGGCGAATAGTACCATGGCGCAGGAGTAAATTTGGTCGGAGAACCAGCAGGTGCGGTATTTACCGGAATCAGCAAACATTCGGCATCCTGAACCAGATTGGAATTCAGGCGAACACCATAACGGAAGAGTTGATCATCCAGATTCAATTTCTGGGGAAAAGCAAGTGTCATGTAACCGGTGCTCAAACTATCCAGGCTAACCGATACCGGATCAATCAGCCACAGAATCCGCCCACCATTCATCAGGTACTGATCAATCTGAAACTTATCGTTTTCGGTAAATTTCACAGTCGGATTAGCCACAATCATCGTCTTTATCCGCAAACCATTCGAAGCAAGATCGGTCGTGGTCACATTAAAAACATTGTATTTTTCGGTCAGGCTAGTGTTTATGTCGTGAATTTCATTGTTGTTCAGTTCACCTTGCCCGGTCAAAAAAGCAACAGATTGTTTGTCAGGACGCATCAATTCGGAGAAAGCTGACGAAAACTCATATTCCAGACTTTCAATCGAATTGTTCAGGTTAACTTCCGCATGTGCATTCTGATTGTTTTTTAGCAGATTGACACTTACCTGCTTATTGCCATACTCGATCAATGCTCCCGGGAAAATGAGCCGGGTTACTGTTCCCTTGTCAGTATTTTGCCTGATTTCAGTTTGCTGAAGTCCTTTACCTGTAAGTTCAGCAAAAAGCTGATCACGGCGCTTAACATCCGAAATTTCATAAGGATCAACTACCGTAAGGTTTATCAGTTTAGACGAATAAGCATTGTAATCGGCAATTTTTTCCTGAATCGACTTTTTCAGTTTCCGGAAACCTGCCGGCAATTCGCCGTCGAGATAAAGTGTAATGTTTACAGGCTTTTCAAGAGTTTTGACCGTTTTTTTGGAAACATCGGTAATCGAATATCGTTTTTCGGCAGTTAAATCCAGACGAAAAAACAGCTGGCCAGAAACGATACTCAAAACCAGAATGCCTACCAATACCAGAGCTCCGGATTTGATTTCTTTACTGAGATTGACTTTATGAAAATGAATGATCCGGCTGGTAAGAAACAGAAAGATGAAAATGGTAAAAAGAAAATAAAACAAATCGCGCGAATCGACCACGCCACGGCTGATTGAAGCGTAATGTTCGTTAATACCCAAACCGATGATGGTTTGCTGAATAGCCGATGGCAGCTGCATGGCTCCAACAAAATCGAACCCCAAATAAGCCACAAACGACAGGAACAGCGCCAGAATAAAGGCAAATATTTGGTTGTCGGTCAGCGCTGAAGCCATCAAACCAATAGCCACATAAATGGCCGCCAGAAAGAACAAGCCTAAATAAGCGCCCCAGGTACTGCCAGTATCGATGCACCCTACCGGATTGCCAAGCGCATAAACCGAATAGAAATAAATCAGGGTTGGCAGTAAGGAAATGGAAACCAACAACAGTCCGGCCAGAAACTTGGCCAGAACGATTTGCATGACCGAAAGCGGACGGGTAAGCAGCACTTCCATCGTTCCCAAACGTTTTTCTTCGGCAAACAGGCGCATGGTTACAGCCGGAACCAGGAAGAGATACACCCATGGAGCCAGCGAGAATAAACCATCGAGCGAAGCATATCCGCTGTCCAAAACATTAAAGTTTCCGGGGAAAACCCATAAGAACAAACTTGTAGCCAGCAGGAACACAAACACAACCACATAACCTGTGAGCGATCCAAAAAAACTGGTAATTTCTTTCTTTAATAAGCTAAACATCTAGTCTTCAATTTATTTTAAAAACGGTCTTTGCCGTTTTTATATACATGAATCATTAGTCAATTTAATGTTCTACCCCTGAATTAACAATCGCTTTTGAGTGTTTCTATTCGTAAGATGCTGTCTTACGAATTTGAGAATACAAATATAATATTCTCATATATAAAATATTAGGATGACAATAGTCGTTAAAGGCGGATAGTCTGCAATTATAACTTCATCGTTTTTTCACCTGTTTCAAAATCTTTAAGTGTCTTGCCATCTTTTTGTTTCCATTCAGTTAGTCCATTTGCATTTCTACCCATAACCATAACTGCGGCGGTCGATGGACTACTAAATATATAATCTTCAGAAAATTCATAATATTCACCTTTGTCAACAAGAACTCCTTCATCAATTAGCTTATTTCGAAGATTTATGAAATTTTGTGTCATTGAGTTGACAATTGTAGCTGCGGCTTTTGATTCCTTAAAAACCACAAAACCATCAGATGACGGTTCTCCCAATCCATCTGCACCACGAGCTGCTTTTATGAAAAATGTATCTTGTTTTTGTTTCGGCTTAAACTCTCTCTTTTCATCAAATACTTTATGTCCCAGAGTATTTACAAGCATTTTTATATTCTCGATAAACTCTTCCATCTCTGCTCTATCAGATTCTGAAATGGAAGATTGCGTGGGAGTGATGGAATTCAGTACTTTATATCGTTTAGCTAATTGGGCAATTTCGTGAAGACGATTTTCTAAATATTTAATGTGCGCCTTATTTAGATTGTCATCTTTGCTAATGAAAACTATTGTTTCATTCCAAAAGTCTTTTTGATTTAAGTGTTGAATAAGTCTTTTCAAAATTGATTCAGCTTCTCCAATATAAACCAAATCTTTTCCGTCTTCGTCTTTGCCAAATAACAAATAAACACCGGTGCTTATTAAATCATCACGATCAGTAGAGTCTTTAACTTTGATACGAGGAATTTTATATGCTTTTCCTGTCCAATTGGAAAGTTCACAACTCATTCGGCCATTTGGATCACCGTCAATTAGAAATATTTTTATTGTCTTTCCGAATTTCATTTAGCAATTTCATTAATTTTTGACTCTTGGTTGTATTGTTGTCTTTTACAAATAATACATAACTACTAATACACGAATTGAACGCACTTCGGAGATCAATCCTGAGTTTGTACTGTTTCCTCTGGTTTCACCAGAGGTTTATTCAAATTCAAGTTCTTCGGACTTCTTTCTCTTTTTTTAATTTACTCACCATCAATCCGGCTGCCCTTTTCGAAGCTCCCGGCTCACCAAGTTTAATCATCATATCGCGGTAATCGGCCAACATTCGTTTTTCATTTTCCGGATCATGAAGAATCCGTTCGAGTTCATGAACCACTTTTTTCAGGGTGAAATCGGCCTGAATCAGTTCAACAACAGCTTCGCGACCTAAAATGATGTTCACCAAAGAAACCCACCGGGTTTTCAGAAAAAATTTCTTCAGAAATACGAATAACCAATTTGGGGTAAGCTGATAAACAACCACCTGCGGCACATTCAAAATGGCCGTTTCGAGCGTCGCTGTTCCGGAGGAAACAATGGCAGCCCGACTATGAATCAGAATTTCGTAGGTTTTGCCCCAGATAACCGGGACCGTACTTTCCTTCATAAATGGTTGATAGAATTCAATTCCCATGTTGGGTGCGCCTGCAATCACACACTGATATTCCGGGAATTGAGCCGCAGCTTTCAGCATTGTGGGCAATAAAACACTAATCTCACCTTTCCGGCTTCCGGGCAAAACAGCCAGAATTGGCTTTTCGGGCAACTTATTTTCAGCAAAAAAACGGGCATAATCAGGAGCGGTCTTCTTTTCCAGAATAGCATCAAGCAGTGGATTTCCGACGTAATTGATTGTATAATTGTATTTCGCAAAAAAATCAGTTTCGAAAGGCAAAATGGCAAACATCTCATCGACATAAGCAATAATCCGGTGAACACGCTGTTCTTTCCAAGCCCAGACTTTGGGTGAGATGTAATAAAACGTGCGTATTCCATGGGCTTTGGCAAATTTTGCCATCCGGAGATTGAATCCTGGATAGTCAACCAGGATCAGCACATCAGGATTGAACGCCAACATGTCCTGTTCGCAAAACCTGAAATTCTTTTGGATGGTGCGGAAATTCATGATTACGGGTACAATTCCCATAAAAGCCAGATCGCGGTAATGTTTCAGCACGGTCATTCCGGCCTTTTCCATCAAATCGCCGCCAAAACCGCGGAATTGTGCATCTGGATCAATCAGTCTGATTTCTTTAATCAAATTGGAGGCGTGCAAATCGCCCGATGCTTCACCAGCTAAAACGTAGTATTTCATTGAGTTCAAAATTTCAAAAAGTATCAAGTATCAGGACATAAGTATCAAGGTTATTTTTAGTCTTGATACCTGCAACTTGATACTTGTATCAATTAAACTAGCTTGACAACCAGCACTGCAAACGCGTACATAAAAGTTGCCAGAATAACGCCGCGAGCGGCCATATCGTATTTCTTTCGGTAAAAAAGGAAGAAAAATCCCAGGTTGGGAAATGCACAAAGACTAAGAATTTGCATGAATATTCTCATTTGCCAAATGTTCCGGAGATAATCGAAAAATCCCATTTCACTGAATTTCACTTCGTAAGTGGCCAGAAATATAAGTATCGGGACAAAAAATCCAATTGACCAACCAATCAGAAAGCGATCGAGTCCGTTTTGTTTGTTCGAAGCCATATTAAAATTTCCAGGTTTTCATGTTTTCATAAGTCTGATAACAAGTCATATCGGCATTCACCGGAACAACCGACACATATCCGTTTTCGAGGGCAGCAATATCAGTACCTTCAACCTCATCCTCAAAGTTTTTAAAATAACCGGCCATCCAGTAATATTCACGTTTATGCGGATCGGTCCGTTTATCAAACTCTTCGACCCATTTGCCGGAAGTTTGCCGGCAAACCTGTATTCCTTTTACATCGCCCTTGGGTATATTCACATTCAGGCAAACAAACGGCGGAAGCCCATTTTCGGCCACTTGCTGAAAAACACGCGCCACATATATTTTTGCCCTCGAAAAATCGGCTTCATGGTCGTAGTCGTTCAGCGAAAAGCCAATGGAAGGGATGCCATGTATGCAGCCTTCCAACGCTGCGCCCATTGTTCCTGAATAAACGACACTGATGGATGAATTGGAACCGTGATTAATTCCTGAAACAACAAAATCGGGGTAACCATCGAGCAACTGATTGAAGGCTAGTTTAACACAATCAACCGGCGTTCCGGAGCATTTATAAACCTGAAAACCCTCTTCGTCAACAATCCGGGTCAGCCTGATCGGATGATCGACCGTAATTGCATTCGACATACCTGACCGATGACCATCGGGAGCAACAACCAATACATCGCCAAAAAGACGCATCACTTCGGTTAACTCTTTGATCCCTTTGGCCGAAACGCCGTCATCGTTTGTTATTAATATCAATGGTCGATCACTCATAGCTAAATTTTTGAATGCACACAAAGATAAATGAATGTGACTGACAAAATCTTTTTCAGAAAAAAAATAATAAGTCCAGGTCACAAATTAAACCAGGAATTCGTATTGTTTGTTATACATCTCAGACTTTAAAACTAAAACCATGGAAAAGATGACAAATTCAATCAATTGGGTTGAAATTCCGGTACTTAATTTTGAGAGAGCCAAAGAATTTTATTCCCGTATTTTTGACTATCAAATGTATTCAGAAACAATCGCCGGCTGCCATATGGGGTTTTTACCAATGGATCAGGAATCTCAGGGAGTTGGTGGTGCCATTGTTCAGGGAAATGGTTATACGCCAACTTCGCTGGGGGCAAAGGTTTACCTGAATGGCGGGAAAGATTTGCTTACCGTTCTAAACCGTGTAAATGGTGCCGGTGGAGAAATCCTCAAAACCAAAACCAAAATTAACGACGAAGTCGGATACTTTGCCGCATTTGAAGACACAGAAGGGAACCACATTTATCTGCATTCGAAAGAATAAATACAACCGGGTCATCCCGAATTTATTTCGGGATCTGATATGCCAAGCGCAGAGATCCTGAAACAAGTTCAGGATGACAAGATTTATAACTTTAGTAAATGATTTAATTTTTCAGCACGACCTTGATTTCATCACCGTTATTCCATTTTCGGTAAATCTCGCAGTATTGGCCTGGATGAGCAACGTATTTCACATTGCCGTGTGTTACTGTTGGATTTACAGCCCACGCTGGTATCCTGATAAAAACATCCATATACCGAACATCAGCGACTTCGCAGGTTAAAATCATTTCATTGCCCAGCGGATAATCAGTTTGTTGAATCAACCGCACATTTCCTCCGGTTGTATGTTGATAATTAAAGCTTGACGAGCCAAATTCATTGATAAAAATCTGATCGTCAACATGTGTGTAGATAACCGATTTCAACTGTTTCTCAGTCAGAACAAGTCTTGGGAATTTGTAAAGCAAATCCTCAACAACATCGCCAAACTTAACTTCTCCCGACAATTTCAGCAAAGCAATATTTAAATCGACCCATTTGCCAGCAATTGCAGTTGCCGCAGAATTTGATAACGAATCAGCTGATAAAATGGACATATCATTTTTTCCAAAATCATACCAGTCTGCCGATAATGTATTCCAAAGACTATCAGATTGATTTTTCCGAAGCCTTTCAGCAACAGAAATCATTTCGTCAAGCTTTGTAGATAGCAGATTTTGTCCGGAAATATTCACAATTGAATCTGCCAATAACCTCTGAGTAACTGACCCCTCAAGAGCAATATTCTTTTCCGGAAAAGATACAGAATTAATTACATTCAGTCCCTTATCCGGATTCACGCAAGAGCATAGAAAAACAGCAACTCCAACAACAGCAAGTATTCTCAGTAACTTCATTCCAACAATTTTACCACTAAAACATTTTTATCATCAACAGGTTCAAATATAAATAGTAAAAAACTTATATTTGCAATTCATTAAAAGACCGAATTATGAAACTCACTTCAACTACGGCGGTCTGTTATCCCGCAATCTGGTAATTTCTGCAAGGCAGAATGCGGATTCGTTTTTTTATTATCCAACTATTTTTTCATTTTAAATCATTTTTATCATGTCTGATAAAAACGCTATATCTTTTTTTCAATCCATTCAATCCATCCGGTTCAGATCGCTTTGGGCCGATATTAAAGAAGCCGTTGCCGGAAGCGACCGCGATTTCACGAGCGACACCATTGGAAAAGCGCTACTGATCCTTTCTATTCCAATGGTTCTGGAAATGATCATGGAATCAATCTTTGCCGTTGTCGACATCTTTTTTGTTTCAAAGCTGGGCGCCAATGCAGTGGCAACCGTTGGTATCACCGAATCATGCATGACCATTGTTTATGCCATTGGCATGGGACTCAGTACCGCAACCACAGCTATGGTAGCCCGCCGCATTGGTGAAAAAAGAGCAGGAAAAGCCGGAGCCATTGCTTTTCAGGCTATCATTTCCGGGCTGTTCGTATCAATTCTGGTTGCTATTCCGGGAATTATTTATGCCAAAGATTTTCTTTTACTGATGGGCGCTTCCGAAGAAATGGCCGAAGCAGGATACATGTTTCCAGCCATCATGTTTGGCGGAAATGCAGTCATCATGTTGCTGTTTATCATCAACGCAGTCTTCCGCAGTTCGGGCGATGCAGCAATTTCGATGCGCGTATTGATTGTGGCCAACCTCATCAATATGGTACTCGATCCATTACTGATTTTTGGTATCGGTCCGTTTCCTGAACTGGGGCTAAAGGGTGCAGCCGTGGCAACAACCACCGGGCGCGGAATTGCCGTTTGTTATCAGTTTTATTTGCTGTTCAAGGGTCACAAACGAATCAGACTTGAGCTTGACCATTTGAAAATCAAACTGAAAGTGATGGTTCAACTATTTAAATTGGCTGCCGGTGGAATTTTGCAAAATATTATTGCAACCTCAAGCTGGATAGCTCTTTACCGGATAATTGCCGTATTGGGTTCAGAAGTGATGGCTGGTTATACGATTTCCATACGAATCGTAGTTTTTGTTCTTTTACCATCGTGGGGACTGAGCAACGCCGCATCGACTTTAGTCGGTCAAAACCTTGGAGCCAAACAGCCGGATCGGGCAGAACGAACCGTTTGGATCACGGCTTATGCCAACATGATTTTACTTGGGCTGGTTGGAATTGTTTTGATCATTTTTCCTGAAGCATTTGTTCGCCTGTTCATCAACGCTCAGAATGTAATTAGCAATGGGGCTGTTAGTTTGCGGATTATTAGTATCGGATTTGTTTCCTATGCCATGGGAATGGTCATGACTCAAGCTTTTAATGGCAGTGGCGACACGGTTACACCAACCCGGATCAATTTCTTCTGCTTCTGGCTTTTCGAAATACCCCTCGCCTATTTGCTGGCCATCGTGTTCGATCTGAAAATTTACGGCATTTCGATAGCGATTGTAGCAGCAGAAACGGCTTTGACCCTGACAGCCTGGTATTTTTTCAGGAAAGGAAAATGGAAAACGGTGAAAATATAGGATCGTAAGGTCAGGACATGTCCTGACCTTACTCTAATCAACAATACAATCTCTTAGCGACAACTTCCGGAGTTTGGGTGATAATCCGGTGGCAACGCCAACTACAATCAAAGTCATTACTCCGCCAAAAATAACCGATGGAACCAAACCCATCAAGCTGGCAGCAGCACCCGATTCGAAGGCTCCCAATTCGTTTGATGAACCAATAAAAATGCTGTTGACGGAAGATACGCGACCTTTCATTTCGTTGGAAGTGAACAATTGCAGGATGCTGCCCCGAACAACGACACTCACAAAATCGAACAATCCACTTAAAAACAGACAGGCAGCAGACAGATAGAAATTCTTTGAAAGTGCAAACACGATGATGCAAAGTCCAAAGCCGGCAACACTGTAAAGCATCAACCGGCCTGAATGTTTAACCGGTGGATAAAAGGTCAAATATACCGACATCAAAATGGCTCCAATGGCCGGGCAGGCGCGCAGCAGTCCCAACCCTTCAGGACCAACTTTCAGAATATCTGAAGCAAAAACAGGCAGCATGGCCACTGCCCCACCAAATAAAACAGCAAACATATCGAGCGAAAAAGCTCCAAGTAACACCTGATTTTTAAACACATACTTGATTCCTTCGCCAATACTTGCAAAGATGCGATCATCACGCTTTTCATCCTGAACTACTTTTCCGGGGCTTTTAATAAAAGCCAGAACAACAACACAAATCAGGAAGAATGAAAATACGAGCATATAGGCCGGAACAATCCCAAAGAAACCATACATCAAACCACCCAGCGCCGGACCAGTAACAGCGGCAATCTGCCAGGCTGTGCTTCCCCAGGTTGCAGCCCCAGTAAGCAATTCGCGCGGAACCAACTGACCCATTAAAGCGGTATGGGCGGGCATCAAAATTCCACGCGTCAGTCCGACTAAAAATATGGTAATGAAAATCGGTGTGGTTCTACTCAAAAAATGGATTCCATCCGGATTGATGCTCGAAAACAATAAAATACCGGAGCCAATTAGTAAGATGAGACTTGTTCGTGACATGATCTTCTTCCGATCCCAGATATCGACAAAATGACCGGCAAACAAAGCAATGCTAACCTGCGGAATTACTTCGGTAAGGCCAATCATTCCAAGCGAAAGTGGATTTTTGGTGATATCGTACAATTGCCAGCCAACAATAACCGCCTGCATAAGCGTAGCTGAAGTCATAAAAAACCGGTAGGCCAGAAACAACCGAAAATTGCGGATGTGCATCACTGCGAAAGCCTCTTTGGAGAAAAATTTACTCATTCATTTCGTTTTAAATAAACGGTTCAGATCTCCCTGAATAAAAGAAATCTATTGGTGGTGGCAAAGATAGATATTCCGTTTACCGGTAAAATACTTTCAGTGATCTATTCGCAGTGAAATAGATCAAATGATAATACCAAATTTGTATCTTTAAAATCAGAATTTAAAACAACGCACTATGAGCTTCCTTGGAAATCTGATCTGGTTAATTTTTGGTGGTTTTTTGGTGTTTGTTGAATACATGGTTGCAGGCTTCCTGCTCTGTCTCACAATCATTGGAATACCATTTGGACTTCAGGCTTTTAAACTCGCCATGCTTGCTTTATGGCCGTTTGGGGCAACCATTGGGTACAAACCATCGGCTCCGGGCTGCCTGTCAACCATCATGAACCTCATTTGGTTGCTCATTGGTGGTATCTGGATTGCATTAACCCATTTTATCTTCGGAATTTTGCTTGGCATCACCATAATCGGAATCCCTTGGGCCAAACAACATTTCAAATTGGTTTCGCTGGCGCTGACTCCATTTGGAAGAGAAATTCGGGGATAAAAAAAACGAATGTTGATTTGGTTGTCAATGTTCTCAAGTTGTCAGGTTGTACTTTGCCAAAAACCTTACAACAATGAAAACATGAGAACAATGAAAACTATTTATATCTTACTCCTGATGTGTATGCAACCCGCATTCCTTTTTCGAATTGTCTTCCCACCACCAGCGACCTGCCCTGAAATCTTCGCCGGGTTGAATGGCGCGGGTACAAGGTGCACAGCCAATACTTACAAAACCGCGGTCGTGTAAAACATTGTACGGAACGTTATTTTCCTTCACATATTTCTGGCAATCTTCGAGCGACCAGTGCAAAAGCGGATTAAATTTAATCAGCTGAAATCCGGCATCCCAAACAAAAAAGTCCAGATCGTGGCGATTTTCCGACTGAGAAGCACGCAATCCGGTGATCCAGCATTCATTGCCTTCCAACACTCTTTTTAATGGCTCAACTTTCCGGATGTTGCAACATTCTTTGCGGTTTTCGAGCGACAGATAAAAACTCAGCGGACCTTTTTCGGTGACCATTTTTTCGACCGATTCGTGTTTCGGAAAATAAACATGAATCATTTTACCATATCGATCAACCGTGCGGTTAAACACTTTATAGGTTTCTTCAAACAGGCGGCCAGTATCCAAAGTCACGACTTTGATGTCCAAATTATTACTGAAAATCATATCTGTAATCACCTGATCTTCGATCCCAAAACTGGTTGTAAAAACAGCTTTCCCCTGAAATTGCTGAGCAATCTGCTTCAACATACCAACCAAATTGGCTGCATCGGCCTGTTTATTCAGGTCCGAAACGATATTCTGATCAACCATAGCTATTTGTTTTTTAATCTCAATCCGTTTATCTTGCCGGCAAATATCACAAGAAAACACAAAAAATCATCGAAAAGACTTCCGAAATATTGCCTGTCGAATTTCTGAACCGCATCCAAGCTCAGTTTCCAGCTGATTTTGACAACTTTGTTCAATCTATTGATCAGTTTGCGGCCATTAGCTTGAGAACCAATCCACGAAAATTCATTTTACCTATCGCTTCGGAACAAATTCCGTGGTGCGACACCGGCATTTTCCTGAATGAGCGACCTTCATTTACATTGGACCCCATTTTTCATTCGGGAGCCTATTACGTTCAGGAAGCCAGTTCGATGTTCGTGGAACAGGCTTTTCGTCAAATTGAACACGGCAAAGACCGAATTGTTCTGGATTTGTGTGCCGCACCCGGCGGAAAATCGACGCATCTGCTCAGTTTGATGGACAGCAGCGATTTGCTCGTTGCCAACGAAGTGATTCGTTCGCGAGTGTCGGTTCTGGACGAAAATATTCGTAAATGGGGTAATCAAAATGTAGTCGTTTGCAGCAACGATCCGGCTGATTTCAGCAATTTAGATGGAATGTTCGATGTGATTCTGGTTGACGCTCCTTGTTCGGGCGAAGGACTTTTCCGCCGCGATGCTTCAGCCATTCAGCAATGGTCGGTCGACAATACCAATCTGTGCTCAACCCGCCAGCGCCGTATTCTGTCTGATGTTTGGCCAGCTTTAAAAAACGGTGGTTATCTGATTTACAGCACTTGTACATTTAATCAGGCTGAAAATGAAGAAAACCTGAAATGGTTGGCTGAAAACAACGAAGTGGAAAGCATCCGGATTCCTATTCAGGAAAGCTGGGGAGTTGAAGAAATTGAATGCAACGATTTATTTGGATATCGTTTTTTGCCGCACAAGGTAAAAGGCGAGGGCTTTTTCCTGACTTTGATTCGTAAAAAAGATGGAAACGACTTCTATCCGATTTCGAAGAAAATCAAATCGCGGCTCGAAAAAATGCCGAAGCAGTTTGACGAAGTCCGGAATTGGCTGAGCACTTCTGATTCAGAGTTTTTTGCCAAAAGCGAATTCCTGATTGCCTTTCCTGAAAGCAAAATCCCGGTATTGAATGCACTTTCAGAACATTTGCGTGTTATCAGCTTTGGCTTGCCGGTAGCTCAATTCAAAAAGAACGATTTGTTGCCCGAACATACTTTTGCACTTTCAATCGACCGTAATCCTGACATATTTGAATCCATCGAGCTGGATTTGCGCGACGCCTTACTTTTCCAGAAAAAGGACGAAATCCGGATCAATTCAGCAACTAAGGGTTGGCTTCTGGTTCAATATCAAAATGTACCACTTGGATTCGTAAAAAACCTTGGGAGCCGCGCCAACAACTATTTTCCGAAAGAATGGCGAATCCGGATGGCTTTGCCGGAATTGCCGGAACCGTGGTATTGTTTGTAAGGTCACGAGATCTCGTGATCTTACTTATAGCAAACAGAATTCAGTGACTTCAAACTGTGACTACTTTCCGATCCGATACAAAAACTTATCTGTCCTGAAAATGATATTGTCGCGAACAATGGCAGGAGTTGCCTTAACCATACCATCCAATTGGTTTTCGGCAACCACTTGAAATTTCAGTCCTGGTTTAATCACATAGGTTTTTGCTTTCACGGTGAAAAGATAAATGTTTCCGGAAGCATAGAGAACAGAAGCATTGAACAGATCTTTCAGCTTTTCTTTCCAAACAACAGCACCGCTTCGTGCATGCAGGCAGGTTAGAGTTCCGCGCTCGTGAACCATGTAAATGAGGCTATCCACAATCACAGGCGTTGTAATCTGCGGCACATCTACTTTCACTTCCCAGGGGACACGTGTTTTCGTCACATCGCCAGTTCCAGTCGGATCAACGGCCAACAAACGGGCATAAAACGGACTACCATCCTTGGGCAACATCCATCCTGAATTAACATAAACCAACCCATCGTAACTCAAAGGCATACTTACCGTTGAATCGTCACCATAAAAAACCTGCCAGATTTCTTTGCCCGTTTCAGGTTCGTAAGCAATGGCCAACTGCGAACCATTGCTGATGAGTTGATCTTTACCATTGACTCTAATTACGATAGGCGTGCAATATGCTTTTCGGGAAACTGGTTCAATGTTGTCGTAAAATTCATGCGGACGATTGGTTTTCCACACCGTTTTTCCGGTTCGTTTATCCAAAGCAACCAGATACTGAACATCAGTTCCTTCAATATGCAGAATCAATAGATTCTTATAAATAAAGGGTGAAGAAGCGGCTCCCTGCATGTGGTCGCAATTCAGGTCAGTACGAGTCCAGATGATTTCAAAAGTTCGGGTGTTGATGCAAGCTGTTCCATAGGTTCCAAAATGTACATACACAAAACCATCTTCGATACATGGCGTTGGTGTAGCATAACTATTTGTTGGATGAATATGCTGAACCGAATCGGGTTTAAAAAGCATCACTTCTTTCAATATCTTTCCAGAGTTAAAATCGGTGCAAACGGCAAACATTTCTTTTCCGTTTGGGGTGGCAGAACTGGTCCAAACCTGGCTGCCAAAAACTACCGGAGACGACCAGGCAACCCCGCGAATAGCCGTTTTCCATACGATATTACTGGTTTCGCTCCAACTAACCGGTGCATTTTTGCTCACAGAATGTCCGTCGAGATTACTTCCACGAAGATGCGTCCAGTTTTCCTGTGCATGAATAAAAAATGTGGAAGAAAAGTAGATTGCAACGCAAAGAAGAAAAGTCAGTCTTCGGTTCATGGTTTAGGTTTTTGGTATCGTGAAGATGATTATTTTTTTGCGATTTATGCAACTTACTTCCAGAATTAAACACAAAGACACGAAGACACAAATTTAATTAATCTGCTTCCTTCGTGCCTTTGTGGCTAAAACCTGATTTTACCTTATATTTTCAAGTACTTCAACCAGCAACTTCCAGAATTTATCAACGGTTGCGATGCTGATCCGTTCGTCAGGTGAATGGGCTCCGCGGATGGTCGGGCCAAAGGAAACCATGTCGAGCTCAGGATATTTTTCAAGGAACAAACCGCATTCCAGTCCGGCATGGATGGATTTCACTACCGGATCGTTCCCAAACAATTTCTTGTATGATTTAGCAGTAACTTTTGCCACTTCCGAGTCCGGATTAGGAGTCCATCCCGGGTAACCTTCCGAATGTGCAACCGAAGCTCCAGCGAGTTCCATGACCGATTCAACCATTTCTGCAGCCATGTATTTACGGCTATCAATTTCGCTGCGCTGGCTGGTTGTCAGCACAATTTCATTATTACCGGTAAATTTAACCGATGCCAGATTAGTCGAAGTTTCAACCATTCCAATCATCCGGCTACTCATTTCCAACACGCCGTGAGGGCAGGCGGCAATCAATTTCAGTAACCGCCCCTGAGTTCCCTCATCGACAACAAAATCAGGCAATTTAACCGATTGATGAAGCATCTTTAATTTGGGTTCGGCAAATTCAAATTCAAATTCCATTTCCGAAGCAAAAACATTCCACTCTACAATCAAGTCTTCTTTTTGAGAATGCGGAACAATAACTACTGCAAAAGCCTCCCTGGCAATGGCATTCCGAAGATTTCCCCCATTAAAATCAGCAATTCTCAAATCAAAAGTTTTAGACACATCCAATAAAAAACGATTTAAGATTTTATTGGCATTTCCACGGTTTTTATTGATGTCGTCTCCCGAATGCCCCCCTATCAAACCTTTGATTTCCAATTTTATAGCAAAAGATCCTGCAAGCAAAACTTCCGGAGTATATTTTAAAGTCCCAACCGTATCAATTCCTCCGGCGCAACCAATAAACAATTCGCCCTCATCTTCCGAATCCAGGTTAAGCAATGTGCTACCGGTCAAAAATCCAGCTTGCAGGGCAAAAGCTCCGGAAAGTCCGGTTTCCTCATCAACAGTAAACAAACATTCGATGGGTCCGTGAGATAAATCGGTTGCGGTAAGAACAGCCATTTGTGCCGCTATTCCAATGCCATCGTCGGAGCCCAAAGTAGTTCCGGCAGCCCTCACCCAGCCATCGTCGATAAACGGTTTGATGGCATCGGTTTCGAAATTATGCTCCGTTTCGCTGTTTTTTTCGCAGACCATATCCATGTGCGATTGCAAAACGACCACCGGATCATTTTCGCGCCCCGGAGTTGCAGGTTTGCTGATCAGCACATTGCCAATCTCATCCCGACGGACCTTCAGCCCGTTTGCTTGTGCGAAATCGAGCAAAAACTGAATGATTTTTTCTTCTTTTTTGGAAGGTCTTGGCACCTGGCAGATTTCTTCAAAATAACTCCATAAAGGCTGAGGCGATAAGTTTTTTAAATGTTTCATCTGTATAAATCTTTATTTTTCGTCTTAAAATCTGCGTATTAACATTTCCCTTTAGTCGAACTATCCAACACATGGAATAGCCATTTATACATTTCCGGTTTGTGCGGGCTGTTGCACACATGGCTATTTCATCTGTATTTATTTTTTACTGTTTTAACTACATCCGGACAGAATTTTCACCAATGCACTTTCGGCACAGTGCGGCCTTTATTTCATCCGGTATTTTGTTTTCATCTGTCCGTTTGAAATCTTTGTCAGTTTTCCGCCAAGCAATTTCCGTCTCAGCGGATTTACATAATCCAAATACAATTTACCTTCCGTATGATCATATTCATGTTGAATCACCCTGGCAGTTGTTCCTGAATAGGTTTTTTTTTGTTTTTGAAAATTTCTATCCCAATATTCAATTGTAATGGTCCAGGGCCGTTCAACTTCCTCAGACAAAGTCGGGATGCTCAGACACCCTTCATACTCAATCCACAAATCATCGGAATACCCAATGATTTTTGCATTAATAAATGTCTCTTTAATCCCGTTATCTCCAACAAAAAACTCAGTTCTTTCTTCAGGTTCCATCCGTTCATATATCTCACAACTATCAACAATAAACAATTTTATCGAATGATTGACTTGTGGTGCGGCAAGTCCAGTGCCATCGGCAGGATACAAAGTCTCCCACATATCGTCTATGAGCTTATCGAGATTCGGATACTGCCGGTCAATCTCCTTACATTTTTGCCGCAGGATGCTTTGTCCGTATGGTACAATTGGAAGAATCATATCTATTTCAATTTACTTTTTAAGTTCCGACTCAACTTGTATGTATCCCCAAAGATAGGCTACATTTTCATGCTTTTTATTTACAATACTCATTTTTGTGCAATTATATTCCATCTGTATTCTGGTTCTTTTCGCCGAAAGAAGTTAATTTGCACCAAAATTTCACCAATGGAATCAATCAGGGAAATATATAAAATTGGCCACGGGCCATCGAGTAGCCACACCATGGGACCAGCTAAAGCTGCCAAACGCTTTTTAGACTCTACTCCTGAAGCTGCCAATTACCGTATTTTTCTCTATGGAAGCCTTGCTGCTACAGGGAAAGGTCACTTAACCGACGTGGCCATTCAGGAAGTATTCATTGGAAAGCCAACTGAAATCATTTGGGAACCGGGAACATTTTTGCCCAAACACCCCAATGCTCTGAAATTTGAAGCATTTAACCCGCAGCAACATCTCCTGAAAACATGGACCGTTTACAGCATTGGAGGTGGTGCAATCATCGATGACGTTACAGAACTCGAAACACGAAATGTTTACGCGATCAGTAAACTCGACGGCATTTTAAGCTGGTGCCATGAAAATGGAAAGCAACTTTGGGAATTTGTTGAAGATCACGAAGGCCCCGAAATCTGGAACTATCTGGCTGAAGCCTGGAGAGTGATGGACGAAGCCATTGCCCGTGGGTTGAAAAAAGAAGGCACTTTGCCGGGAGGCTTGATGCTTCCGCGAAAAGCGAGTTCGTTTAACCTGAAAGCTCAGAATTTCAGTGGACCTTTTAAAAAACGATCGAAACTTTTTGCCTATGCGCTGGCTGTTTCCGAAGAAAATGCTTCCGGTGGATTAATCGTTACCGCACCAACCTGTGGTGCCTGTGGAGTGCTTCCTGCGGTATTGAAACACTACCAAAAGGTTTACGATGCCGACCTTCAGCAAATTTATAAAGCCATGGCAACGGCTGGATTAATCGGAACTTTGGTCAAGCACAATGCTTCAATTTCGGGTGCCGATGTGGGTTGTCAGGGCGAAGTTGGAACGGCATGTGCAATGGCATCGGCGGCAGCCAACCAACTAATGGGCGGAACCATCAACCAGATTGAATATGCTGCGGAAATGGGCATTGAGCATCATTTGGGACTGACCTGCGACCCGGTTGCCGGGCTGGTTCAAATCCCATGCATCGAGCGAAACGCTTTTGCTGCCGAACGTGCGCTGGCTCACAACACGTACGCGCTGATGTCAGACGGTCGTCACCGAATCAGCTTCGATGATGTTGTTGAAACCATGTACAAAACAGGAAAAAATCTCTCGAACGACTATAAGGAAACCAGCAAGGCAGGATTGGCGCTATTTACAGCGATGCCAAAATGCTAAAACATGAAACGCTTTCTAATTGGATCGTCTTACATAACCGGATAATAAATCAAAAACCTGATCGGTCATCGACATGGAAAACGAATCGAACAAACCTTGCAAGTCAGAGTTGTTGTTCTCCTGATAGCTATTCCAGATATATTGACCCGGCATTCGCGTGTTTAAAATATTTTTATTTTCAACCGACGAAAATATTTTAATTTCGGCGACTCCATTGATGTAAATGGATTTGGTATTATCAAGTGTTGAAGCAACGTCCCTTTCAAAATCAATAAATGCAATCCGTATAATCCAATCAACTGGGTCAATTTTCCGTCGTTGAGCCTCTGTAAACGAATAAATATGGATAAATGCGTCATTCAAAAAATCAGATTGAAGTTTATTGAGCAAGGTTTCATAAAACCGGGTAGAAATTAAATTTTTATTATCGGCATAGGCGGCTACTTTCTCTACGACCACATTAACAGTAGCTTTATTTTTAGCTTCCTGAATTTTTTGGGCTGCATCTTTAAATGTTGGAGACAATTGATACACTTTCACAAAACAGAAGTAAGCTTCTTTAGCCGCCTTCCTTATCCCTGACCGGAACAAACGGATTCCGGCATCATAAAGTTCCTGAACGGCTTTTCCCCTGACATCTAATAATTCTTCTTTATAAAACTTAGGTTCGCAAATAATCCGACTGGCGGCCGAATTGTAAAGAATCTCATCCGACAATTCATTGAATTCATTCATCAAATCGAATGTTTTCGACCATTTTAACGAATCTGATTCAAGCTGAAGGCGGTTAATCTCCTGTTGATATTTTGTCAACGCTTCAGCATAGATGTTTTGCAGCTTCTTTGCTGCCTGGCGGTCATTGGCATCACAACTCAACCGATAAACAACCTGGTTTATTTTCTCGGCATAATCGGGCATCTTCAATCTATCTTTGTCCGAAGAAAAGCCAGCCAAAGCTGCAAAAAACAAGAGCAAAACTAAAATAGAGATACGCATTTCATTGAGCTGAAAAGGTAATCAACAATACGCCTTGACCAGCGAAGCAAGGGTTTCATTCAAACATTAATTGTATTGCCTGAAATAATTCGTCAGTTTGTTTGTCAGCTGGTTAAAAATTGGTTTGGTAAACAACACAAACATGTCCTGAGATGCCGGAGGCATGATCATTTTGTTGTTCAAAATAGAAATGAGTCCTTTATCGAGAACCTCATTATCGCCAACAAAAATTCCGTACTTATTTTGCCAAAGATACTGTCCCGGGATTTTATCGGTAAATACAATTTTCTGCGACTGAAATTCAACAGCTTTCAATTCCAATAAACCTCCCGATGCCACCTGATCAGTCAATATTTTGATCTTTCCTTTCTTCGGAATCATTCGGGTACGGGTAACCGTTGAATCTTTCGATATTTTAACCTGGTATTTCTCCTCCACTTGTTTCGAAAGATCCTGTTGTTCCTCTAAATGTTGCGGATGGTCAATATAGAAATCATAAAATCCCATCCGTAAAACCAGGTCCGGATATTTCAGTTTGGTTTTTTCAGCCTCTTCTGGAGAAAAGAAATGCACAAAGTCCTTTTCCTGAAATTGCTGGTTCAGCATCTGAAACACATTGTCATAGAAGAATTGTGCCGAGTATTCGTATTTGCCATTTACCGGAATCTGCTCAACAATCACTTTTAAGGTTGCTACATCTTTGGCTAACAACATCTTTTGCTGCGAATCCTTAAAACCTCGAACCAATCCATCAGCATTCAGAAAATCGAAATAGGCTTCCTTAGCGGTTTCCCGAGTCTTCCTGCTCAATGCATCCATTCCGGCGTCGTACAATTCCTGGGCGGCGCGATTTTGAACATCAACCAATTCCGAAGTGTAGGTTTTTGGTGAAGACACCAATTTCCGGGCTGCCGGTACCCGACGAATTTCATCAGACATTTGGTTAACAGTCTGCATAATTTCGAGTGTGCGTTTCCATTTAAATGGATCATTGCCTGTTAAAACCTTGTCAATTTCTTCCTGGTAATAAGTAACTGCCATGGGGTAACCTTCACTGATTACCTGCAAGGCTTTTCTATTGTCGGGATCACTGCTTAACCGACCAGCCGCCTTCATGATCGCATCGTAATAATTCCCCTGTTGAAAAGACTTCTGCCCTGTTGAACAAGAATTCAGAATTAAAACACCAACCAGAAAAATATATATGTATTTCCGCATAAATCAATTTTAATATGTTTTACAATCTTATGCAAAGCTATTTATTTCTCTATTATTTACAAGGTAAATGTTGACCTTTCCACTCGAAAGTTCTCGCTTCAAAAAGAATTTACGGTAAGTTTCAAATTTGAGAATTGCCAAGCCAGACACCACTTCAGCAAACCAGTATTTATTGCTGCAATTAAAGCCTTTCCAATCGTTTCGCCTCGTCCCAGATCACATCCATTTCGGCCAGGCTCATCTTTTTCAGGTCTATTCCCTTTTGCAACGTTTCACTTTCGAGGTAATTAAATCGTTTCATAAACTTCAGGTTGGTTCGTTCCAAGGCTGTTTCCGGATCGATTCCATATAACCGGGCGGCATTCACCATTGCAAAAAACAGGTCGCCAAATTCGCCTTCTATTTTATCCTGATCAACTTGATCAATTTCGACACTCAGCTCATTGATTTCTTCTTTCACCTTATCCCAAACCTGCTCTTTGTATTCCCAATCGAACCCTACTCCACTCACTTTTTCCTGAATCCGGTTTGCTTTAATTAATGCGGGCATCGCTGCCGGAACACCTTCCAAAACCCGTTTATTTCCACCCTTCTCTTTCAATTTCAGTGTTTCCCAGTTTTGCTCCACTTCGCGCGAATTAGCTACATCAACATCGCCAAATACATGTGGGTGGCGGTAGATCAGCTTTTCGTTAATCGAATTCAGTACATCGGCCATATCGAAAGCTCCTTTTTCAGAACCAATTTTAGCATAAAAAACGATGTGCAACATCAGGTCGCCCAGCTCTTTCTTGATTCCATTCAGATCATTGTTCAGAATAGCATCGGCCAGTTCGTAGGTTTCTTCGATGGTCAGTTTCCGGAGCGATTCGAAAGTTTGCTCTCTATCCCACGGACATTTCTCGCGAAGCTCGTCCATAATCTCCAACAGGCGGGCAAAGGCATCTAATTTTTCTTTCATTTGGATGAATTATCATTGAAGTCCAAATTTAGAATCTTTATTTTAAATGATAGTTTGATCTGGCTAAACTTTGAACAGAGATTTTTAAGACACAAAAAAAAGCTGCCCTTTTCAGGACAGCTTTCAAATATAAATGAGATATAATTTCCTATTTAATCAGTTCGAAGCTACGTTTGACGAACTTGTCCAGGTCTTCACCCTTCAGCATTCCGTTGGCAAGTAGCGCGAGGTCAACCAATTGTTTGGCCAGCTTATTGTCTTTTCCAAAGGCAGTCAATTTGGCTTTCTGCTCATCCTTTAAAGCGGTGATTGCTTTTTCCAGATCTTCCGATTTCTCTTTGACTTCCGAAGAAATTTCTTCGTCTTTCTTGTCCTTCTTTGACTTGTCAACCTCAGCCTTTTCTGCTGTTTTAGCCTGAAGGTCGCTTTTTATTACTTCTAGTTCTGAGCCAATAGTTGTATCCCGATCTTCAAAAACTTTTTTAACCAATGGATGCGAAGTGTTCACCACCAGGTTCAGGTTTTCAGGCATATCACCATAAAAGCTCATTCCACCATTCATCGCGCTCATGTCTTTCATCCGGCGCATGAACTCATTTCGGGTAATCACCATCGGGCTTCCGGTTTCTCCCAAGTCTTTGAAATCGACGATAAAACCATAATCTTTATTTTCAGGACAAACGGCTTTAAAAATCGGGCTCAGTTCGTTCTTTTCTTCCCAAGTTAAATCGTGAGTGGTATCATCTTTGGCAATCAGGTGTTCAACCACATCAGAGTCAACACGCACAAACCGTTTGTTGGTATATTTCTGTTCCAGCTTGTTAATCAGTGGAGTTGAAAGCACATTGTTCATCACCAAGACATCGTAACCTTTGTTTTTGGCAGCCTGAACAAATGTGTACTGATCTTCCAGATTGCTGGTGTATAAATAAACCAGGTTTTTATCCTTATCGGTCTGTTCGGGTTTAATCAGATTTTCATATTCTTCCATGGTAAAATACTTGTCATCGGTATTTTTGAAGAGGAAGAACTTCTCGGCTTTATCGTAGAATTTATCTTCAGTCAACATACCATATTCGATGAACAGGCGCAAATCGTCCCATTTGGCTTCAAAGTCTTCACGCTTTTCGGTAAACAACTGAGCCAAACGATCGCCCACTTTTTTGGTAATGTGACTGCTTATTTTCTTCACATTCGAATCGCTTTGCAGATACGAACGCGAAACATTCAGCGGAATATCAGGTGAATCGAGTACTCCGTGCAACAAAGTCAGGAATTCAGGAACAATGCCTTCAACCGAATCGGTTACAAAAACCTGGTTTGAATACAACTGAATCTTGTTTTTCTGAACTTCGATGGTGTTTTTTAGTTTCGGAAAATATAGGATACCTGTAAGATTGAACGGATAATCCACATTCAGGTGAATGTTGAACAGCGGATCTTCAGCCATTGGATACAACTGGTGATAGAATTTGTTGTAATCTTCTTCGGTCAAATCCACCGGTTTCTTGGTCCATGCCGGAGCCACATCGTTGATTTGGTTATCCTCATCAGTATCTGTTTCTTTCCCGTCTTTCCAGGTCGTTTTCTTTCCAAAAACCACCGGGATCGGCAAGAATTTGCAGTATTTATTGAGCATATCGGCAATGCGCGATTTTTCAAGGAATTCTTCCGAATCGGCATTGATGTGCATCACAATATCGGTTCCAACTTCAGCACGTTCAGCATCTTCAAGCATATATTCCGGACTTCCGTCGCATTCCCAGCGAATAGCGGTAGCGCCTTCGCGATACGATTTTGAAATGATGTCAACCTGGCTCGAAACCATGAACGACGAATAAAAACCGAGTCCGAAATGACCAATGATGGCATTTGCATCGTCTTTGTATTTCTCAAGAAACTCTTCGGCTCCTGAAAAAGCAATCTGGTTGATGTATTTTTCAACTTCTTCGCCAGTCATCCCAATACCGTTGTCCGAAACGGTAATCGTTTTAGCATCCTTGTCAATCTTAACCGACACTTTTGCGTTGGTAATGTCTCCGGAATACTCTCCTTTTGAGGCTAACGTGCGTAACTTCTGTGTAGCATCAACTGCATTCGATACAATTTCACGAAGAAAAATATCGTGATCAGAGTATAAAAACTTCTTAATTATTGGGAATAAATTGTCACTGCTGACACCAATTTTTCCTTTTTGCATGGTACTTATTTTTTTAGTTAAACTTTCATTTTGCGTTCAGGATTTTTCAAAGACTATACCACAAACTAAAAATGACTTTTTGTCACCGAACTTGACATGCAGCACTTTTTGAAGGTGACAAAAACTGATAAAATTCTCTTTTTATCTGACGGAAAGGGTTTAATTTGCGCCACATTTTGAATCGCGCAAATTCCATGTCAAAACTTGAAACTCATTTCGGGCAATTCCGAAAAGGAATAATTGGTATTGATCAGCATTTTAAAACGCCCTTTGGCGTCAAAAAGATTATTTATGCCGATTGGATTGCCAGTGGCCGGCTTTATCACCCCATCGAAAAGCAAATTACTGAAGTTTTCGGGCCTTTTGTCGGAAATACCCATTCCGAAACCAGCGAGACCGGCGCTTTAATGACTCACGCCTATCATCAGGCACAACTCATCATAAAAGCTCATGTAAATGCCGGGCCAAACGATATTATCATCACTGCCGGATCGGGAATGACTACCGTAATCAACAAGTTTCAGCGAATGCTGGGACTGAAATATTGCGGAAAGGTGAATCACACGGGATGTCTTGCACAGCGCGAAAGGCCGGTGGTCTTTATCACACACATGGAACACCATTCGAACCACACCAGTTGGTACGAGACCAATGCCGATGTAGTGATTGTTGAACCCGATGAAAACTTGCAGGTTTCTCCGGAAAACCTGAGAAAAAAGTTGAAAGAATACAAAGACAGGCCATTTAAAATAGGTTCGTTTACTGCCTGTTCCAATGTAACCGGAATCAGGACACCGTATCACGAGTTGGCCAAAATCATGCACGAATACGGCGGTGTAGCATTCATCGATTTTGCCGCATCAGCGCCTTACGATCAGATGAATATGCATCCGGCTGATCCGTTACAGAAATTGGATGCTATCCTGTTTTCTCCCCATAAATTTTTGGGCGGACCAAGTTCTTCCGGAGTTTTGGTATTTGACCAGTCGATGTACCACAATTCGGTACCCGATCAACCTGGCGGAGGAACTGTTGATTGGACCAACCCCTGGGGCGACTATAAATATGTTGACAACATTGAAGTACGTGAAGATGGAGGAACTCCGGGATTTCTGCAGACCATACGCACAGCGCTTTGCATTAGGCTAAAAGAAAAAATGGGAATCGAAAACATCCATCAGCGCGAAAACGAATTGCTTCAACTTGCCTTTGCTGGTTTGGATAGCATTCCGGAAGTAAAAATAATGGATACGGCCCATCGCGACCGACTGGGAATTATCTCTTTTTATGTGGTTAAAATACACTACAATCTGCTTGTGAAACTGCTGAACGACCTTTTCGGAATACAGGTTCGTGGCGGTTGTGCCTGCGCCGGAACTTACGGGCACATCCTACTCAAAGTAAGCCATGAATTATCGGATGAGATAACATGTAGAATTAATCAGGGCGATTTGTCGCTAAAGCCGGGCTGGGTGCGTTGGTCATTACATCCAACCACGACCAATGAAGAAATTAACTTTTTCATCGAAGCACTCCGCGATATTATTGAGAACAGAGAAAAGTATGCTGCCGATTATACTTATTTTCCAAAGGAGAATATTTTCAGGCACAAAGAAGAAAAAGACTTCAGGGAAACAACTACAGAATGGTTTAGAATCTGAAATAATCAATAAAATACCTTAAAGGGAGCAGGGGTTAATCCCGTTCAATGCGTTGAATAGTTTGGTTAGCAGAAATGCTATTGGCACCGACCGATTTACGAATACTTTAAAAAGTGTAAATTGCAATCAAATTATTTAACTTATGACTAAACCAATTAACTCTTTGATCCTGAATCTGGGATCATTTCTGTTCGTTTTTTTGTTTTCAGCAAATTATGTTTTTCCAAAACAAGGAACTGTAACAACATCACTCAAAACCAACAAGGAGTCAGTCTCAACATTACCCCAGATACCTACGGAAGTACACCAATGGATTGATGAACATTTTGCCAAAGGAAAAATTCCACCATTTTCGTTTGAATATGGAGGCAAAAAATCAGAGAAATTCATTAAAAACTGGAAGTTTAAAGCAGAAAAAGTAAATTCAAAGGAGCCCAATTCTGAAATTTCTATTTTCACTTATACCGAACCATCCGGAGGGCTTTCAGTAAAATGTACGCTGACTTCGTTTACAGATTTTCAGGCCATTGAATGGGTTCTGAATTTTAGTAACAACTCAGGAAAGAATTCGGCAATTATTGAAAAAGCAAATGCAATAGATTATTCGTTTGCCAGCCAGGACACAGGCAAATTTATTTTGCACCATTCTAAAGGAAGCAATGCAGAGCGAAGCGATTTTTTGCCCATCGACGAAACGCTTAGAACGAATAAAGATATTTACATGACTCCGATTGGAGGACGTTCGTCGGACAACACAGCCTTTCCATTCTTTAACATTGAAATACCTAATAAACAAGGAATTGTTGTTGCCATTGGCTGGAGTGGAAAGTGGTACGCCAATGTTGTTCAGAAAGACCAGCAATCAGTTTCCCTGAAATCTGGAATGGAAACCCTGAAAACATATTTGCTTCCCAATGAAGAAATCCGTACACCCAAAATATGCCTGCTTTTTTGGAAAGGAAACGATAGAATGGTTGGTCACAATCTGTTCCGCCGGTTTATTCTGGCCCATAATTCGCGAAAAATCAACGGGAAATTTGCCGAATATCCGCTTTCGGGCAGTTTCAATTATAGCCCCCCCGCTCCATGCGGTGAATACGAATGTTTAACCGAAGAATTTGCCGTAGCCTTGGTGAAACGATATCAACAATTTGGCATTCTGCCCGAATTATTTTGGCTTGATGCCGGATGGTACACCGGAAGTAATGGATTGAAAGATAACGGAGGCTGGGCTGGTAATGTGGGAAATTGGACTGTTGATAAAGATCGCTTCCCCAATGGGTTAAGACCTGTTGCTGATGCCGTTCACGCAACTGGGTCCAAATTCATGGTCTGGTTCGAACCGGAGCGCGTGCGCCCCAATACCCTAATCGACAAGGAACATCCCGAATGGTTGATTAAAATATCCCAAAGCAACAATTACCTGTTCAACTTAGGGAATAAAGAAGCCCTTAACTGGATAACAAATTACATTATTCATTTTATTGAAAAAGAAGGAATTGATTATTACAGACAGGATTTTAATTTTGATCCGTATCCCTATTGGACAGCCAACGACCAACCCAATCGAACCGGAATTTCTGAAATCAGGCATATTGAAGGTCTTTATGCCTTTTGGGACAGCCTGTTGGAACATTTTCCAAACCTGCTTATCGACAATTGTGCCAGTGGCGGTCGCCGTATTGACTTGGAAACCACTTCGCGCAGTGCACCTCTCTGGCGAACCGATTACCAATATGGAGAGCCTAATGGCTACCAATGTCATGCTTACGGACTGAATTTCTACTTACCCATTCACGGCACAGCTATTTATAAAACCGACAGTTACACATTCCGCTCAGGATTAGGGGCTACAACGGCATCCAATTGGGAAGTTACCGGAAAAAATTGTGAGCCACCTGCTATTCAGAAGAAAATCCAGGAATACAAAAAGCTGCGATCTTATTTCTATGGCGATTATTACCCACTAACATCGGCAAACATAAGCGACAAAGAGTGGCTGGCCTACCAATTAAATAGACCAGAGCAAGGCGACGGAATTGTTTTGGCTTTTCGCAGAAACGATGCACGCAATGAATCGATTGAGATTAAACTCTGCGGATTAAAAGAGGATGCAAATTATGAGCTTTATTTTGAAGACTACAATTTAACTCTGACTAAAACCGGACATGAATTAATGAATAAACTGGAATTTGCCATCCCCCAGAAACCATCGTCATTAATGATAAGATATAATGTAATTCACTAAAGTCCAACGACAAAACTATCGATAAAAAAAAATGAAATAGCCATATGCGCTAAAGTCCGCACCAAGCGAAAATGAATTGACCAAAGGGAGATCCGCGAAGCGAATAAATTGCTATTCTATGCGTTGCATACTTTGAAAAATAAGTTCTGCTAATACGCAGATCTTAGGAACTATTACAAAAATTTATACACATGAAAAATATCTTACTATTAATAGCATTTATCTCGATTGAAGTCTTCGTTGGAACTGCTCAGTCTAAGATTCCAGCATCATCGAAAGAAATGCGAGCTTGGGTTAATGTGCATTTTGACAAAGGAAAAATTCCACCATTTTCATTTGTTTACGGAGGAAAAAGCTCTGATAAATTCATTAAAAACTGGAAGTTTAAAGCTGAAAAAGTGAATTCAAAGGAGCCCAATTCTGAAATTTCTATTTTCACTTATGCTGAACCATCCGGAGGGCTTTCAGTAAAATGCACCTTGACTTTATTTACCGATTCTCCGGCAGTGGAATGGGTTCTGAAATTCAGCAATCAATCTGCTAAAAATTCACCAATCATTGAAAAAGCATGTGCATTTGATTATTCGTTTGCGAGTCGGGATACCGGCAGATTCATTCTGCACCATTCGAAAGGAAGTAACGCGGCAGTGAATGATTTTCAACCATTTGACGAGCAAATGCAAGTCGGGGAGAATATTTACATGACTCCCATTGGAGGACGTTCGTCTGACGATACTGCATTTCCGTTTTTTAATATTGAAATGCCGGCACAACAAGGAATTGTAGTTGCGATTGGCTGGACCGGGAAATGGTTTGCCGATGTTGTCCAGAAAGATGAAAAATCCGTTTCCCTTAAATCGGGGATGGAAAACATGCATCTTTTATTGCATCCAAAAGAAGAAATCCGCACCCCCAAAATATGTTTGCTCTTTTGGAACGGCGAAGACCGGATGGTTGGCCACAACCAGTTCCGCAGATTTATTCTGGCTCATCATACCCGAAAAATTAACGGAAGCAATCCGCAGTTACCCTTGTCGGTCGCATTCGAATTGGATGGCGCGCCTTTCCCATGCACGGTTCATACCTGTATTACTGAAGCGTCGGCGCTGGCGCATATCAAACGTTATCAGCAATTTAAACTTACGCCCGAACTTTTTTGGATAGATGCCGGGTGGTATTCGGGTTGCGGATGGGATAAAGAAAACGGGGAATGGCCACAGAATGTTGGTAATTGGACGGTTGACAAAGAACGTTTCCCCAATGGACTTAAACCAATTTCAGATGCTGCCCATGCTGCAGGTGCCAAATTGATGGTATGGTTTGAACCTGAACGCGTTTATAAGGGGACACAGGTTTATACAGAGCACCCGAACTGGTTGCAGAGTTTACCCAATTCCGATTCTTATTTATATGACCTTGGTAATCCTGACGCCCGATTGTGGTTAACGAATTATTTGTCGGATTTCTTTAAGAAGGAAGGTGTTGATTATTACCGGCAGGATTTCAATTTTGACCCTATGCCTTACTGGAAGAAACAAGATGCACCAGACCGAATCGGCATTTTAGAAGCTAAATACATTGAAGGTTTATACGCTTTCTGGGACAGCTTACTTGTTCGTTTTCCCAACATGATTATTGATAATTGCGCATCGGGCGGCAGACGAATTGATCTGGAAACCACTTCGCGAAGTACACCTTTTTGGCGCACTGATTTGGAACAAAATTCGACTGGCCATCAAAATCACACCTACGGATTGAACTTATATCTACCTCTTCACGGAACGGCTTTATATAAAACAGGTAATTACTATGTACGATCAAGTCTGGGAAGCTTAGCTGTCATCAACTGGAGTGTTAATGGCAGCAATAACGAAACAATAGAAACATACCAACAATACATTGCTGATTTTAAAAGATTAAGGCCTTATTTCTACGGCGACTATTATCCGTTAACCGTAGCTCACCGACGTTATATGAATAATAATTCCTGGTTAGCTTACCAGCTAAATCGTCCGGAACAGAAAGACGGAATCGTATTAGCGTTTCGTCGGGATCGGTATACTGATGATTCAATGATAATTAAATTAAACGGATTAGTTGCTGATGCTCAATATGAATTGTTTTATGAAGACAATGGAGCCAAAATAGTTAAATCGGGTAAAGAATTAAAGGCCGGAATAGAAATAAAAATTTTAGACAAACCTGGATCCTTACTTATAAGTTACAAGATGATTGAGAAGCAATAAAATAGAAAACGGAATACCTTTATTTTGAAAGGAATCCATAATCGGCACTATACCGAAGCATTTGAGAAGTGTAATCTTCGTCATAGCGAATCATCACATCATCTGGAGTACCACAAGGCCAGGTTTTCAATTCATAAACTGGATTTAAAAAACCGGCATAAGGTGCCAAATCCAACTTTTTAAAACGAGCTAAAACCTCTTCATGCAATTGCCGATCTACTTTCACTCCAAAATCTTCAACCAGATTGCGGGCTGCGTCAAAATCGCCTTCCGATTTGATTCGTTGTATTTCTTTAAGCAGTTGGCCAAATAAGTCGCGCAATTTTGGGTAATCATTAATCCGGACAAAGGTTTTTCCTCCGGAACGAACAAATTCAACAACGTTCTTTGCCTTTCCGGCTTCATAAGCCCAACGGGCGATCAGTTGTCGATTGCGCATATGCGATTCCTCAATATCTTTTCCGGGTTCGATCCGCGTAAGTTGAGTCAACAGCCCGTTGCGCAAATAAGCATCAAATTCGGACTTTGCAGCTTCGATTGAAGGAACCAGACCTAATCGCATCAATTGTTCGTCCATGATGTAATACAGTGCAAAAAGGTCGGCTCTCGTCTCCTCAATGGTCGAATAATAGTTTTTCAGGTTATCGGTATTAACACCGTCACGAACTTTTCCAGAACCGTGACCCAAGCATTCATGCAGATCGGTGTGCAGATTTCCGGCCAGGTAACCGTATTGTTTGGCCCGTTCAATTTCTTCAGTGGAACCGGCAAATTCTTCCAGCATTCCGTTGCCCATCGAATCGAGGAAATACGCCTGTGTAATATTTTCGATAGTCACCGATTTCGATCCGTATGCCTCACGAATCCATTCAGCATTCGGTAAATTAATTCCGATAGGCGTTGCCGGGTAACAATCGCCTGCTAAAATGGCCACATTAATCACTTTGGCGCTGACGCCTTTCACTTCAGTTTTCTTAAATTCAGGCGAAACAGGCGAATGATCTTCAAACCACTGTGCATTTTCGCTTAAAACAATTGCCCGCTTCGTTGCTTCCTGATCCTTGTAATTTACAATCGACTCCCAACTGCCTTTGATGCCCAGCGGGTCACCATATACTTCAATAAAGCCATTCACGAAATCAACATCGCCAGCCTGCTCTTTCACCCAGTTGATGCTGTATTCATCGAATTTCGACAAATCGCCAGTGATGTAATATTCAATTAATTGACCGATATACTTTTTCTGAAGTTCATTTTCAGCATAGTCTTTCGCTTTTTCCAACCAATAGATAATCTGCTCAATAGCCTTTCCATATTTACCACCCAGTTTCCAGACCTTTTCAGCAAGTTGACCATCTTCTTTCACCAATGTTGAATTCAGGCCAAACGATACCGGCTCTGCTCCTGCTGAAGCCTTTAATTTGCAATAAAATGTCTCAGCTTCAATTTGAGAAACTCCCTGGTAATAATTATTCGATGAAGATTGAATCAGGTCTTTATCCGATTCCAGATTCACCCGTTTTGCTTCTTCTTCCGGATTAAAAATTACACTTTGAATATTGGCTACAAACGTTTCGAAACTCAATCCTGAAGGTGTTTTAAATAAAGTCCAATCTGAGTTTTCGATCAGCTCACGAAAATAAGTTTCCGAAAAACCTGCAGGAATCTTCTCAGTAGAATAATGATGGTGTATTCCGTTAGAGAACCACACCCGCTTCAGGTAAACAACGAATTGCTGAAATTCAAGAGTTTCCCGATTGCCGCTAAAAGATTGATAGATTGTTTCGAGAACTGCACGAACAGCAAGATTGTATTGATTATTTTGATCCCACAAAATGTCGCGACCACAAAGCGCTGCTTGCGAAAGATAATAGATGTATATTTTTTGGTTTAATTCGAGTTTCTCAAACTCGGGAACCGAGTATCGCAATATCTTGATGTCGGCAAACTTTTCAGCAAATACTTCCATAACTTCAGTTATTTATTCAATTCTTCAAATTTCTCTTCCAGCAAATCAACTCGTTTGATAGAAGTGCGTAGCCATTCGAGCAATAACTTTTGTTTTTCATTATCGGTCAAATGCCAGTCAATGTCCGTATGATTCCGAAGTTGGTCTGTCAGGTGATGTAAAGTAACCGCAACGGCAACCGATACATTCAGGCTTTCGGTAAAGCCAACCATTGGGATTTTCATGTATTCGTCGGCCTCCTTCATGGCCCATTCGGTAAGTCCAGGCCTTTCGCAACCAAAAACGATGGCGGCTTTACCTTTTTTCAGATCGAACCTCTCCAAATCAACATCATGGTCGTGCGGTGTAGCTACAACAATCCGATAGCCTTCCTGACGCAATTTTTGAAGTGCTTGTGGAGTATTCATTGCTGTTCCATTGTGTCGATTTACCGTCACCCAATTGCTTGCACCCCTTACCACATCCGGATTTACTTCAAAAACATGCTTATTTTCAATCACATGAACATTCTGAATACCGAAACAATCAGCAGTCCGAACAGCGGCGCTTGTGTTCTGAGTCTGGTATAAATCTTCGAGAACAACCGTGAGATAATTTGTCCGCAACGAGAGTATTTTATTAAATAAACTAAGTCTTTCAGGAGTTACAAACCCTGAAAGAAACTGAATCAATTCGGGTTCCATGTTTTCTTTTTTGGCGGAACAAAGATAAAAAAAGGGAAGCATATCAATTATGCTTCCCTTTTGTAAATTTTTTCAGGAATAATACTAGATCGTATCAGCTAATTCAGCACCTGGTTTAAATTTAACTACTTTCTTTTCAGGGATTTCAATAGTTGCACCAGATTGTGGGTTTCTACCGGTTCTTGCGCTGCGAGAAGCAACTGAGAAAGAGCCAAATCCAATAAGAGCAACGCGATCACCATTTTTTAAGGCATCAGAGGTGGCATCAACAAAAGCGTCTAATGCTTTTTTTGCATCGGCTTTAGTTAAATTAGCTTTTTCAGCAATTGCATCGATTAATTGTGCTTTGTTCATAAGAAAACTTGTTTAAGGTTAAAAATATCTGAATTAAAAATCATTCGAATTTATGAATTAAAAATAACCTAAAAAAATGGAAAACCTTAATAAAATCAACGCTTTCAAATGGTTAATTTTTATATGACACTAAATTCCTAAATATGATTCAAAAAAACAACCGTTAACCAAAGTTTTTTGAAAAAATATTTCCACAGAATTTTGAACAATTGTTTTTGCAGTTAAAAAAATTATTCTACTTTTGCCACCGCATTAGGAGAGATGGCAGAGTGGTCGAACGCGGCGGTCTTGAAAACCGTTGACCGTGTGAGCGGTCCGGGGGTTCGAATCCCTCTCTCTCCGCAAACACAAATACCTGAATTTCATTGAAATTCAGGTATTTATGTTTTACAAACATTCATAAAACACATTTTTTTACATAACAATTGTGCTATCTCCTTCCTCATTTCCTTCTCTAAAAACCTGAAAATTCACCATAATTGACAAAATATTTAATACAACATTCAGAAAGAAAAGTCTAATAAATTAATCTCAGACAATCTTTTTTATGCTGCAAACTCAAAAACAAAGCAAGATTATGCAAAAGAAAGAGAGCAGATTTAGGTTATTTGCTCTCTTTCTTTTATGCAATGAGGCTGATTTTTTGAAAAAACCTGCCTGATTTTTTATACAACAGACTGGATAAATGCTTACTTCAAAAGAATTCCATCAGTAATCGATCATTCAAAACTTTCTAATTCATAGTTTTGCAGCACTTAGCCGGTCAATATACAATGTTGCAGATGGGTGTTTTCTCAAAATTGTTGAAGGGTAACGTTCCGATACCTCTTGCTCAATAGTGTTAGCTACGGCCTGTGCTTTGGTCGTACCCGGAACCATACAATAGATATACTTAGCTTTAAGCAATGCGGGAATCGTAACCGTTAGCGCATGTGTTGGAACCTGATCAATTGACTCAAAACAGCCATCGTTAACCTGTTGTTGGCGGCATTGCACATCAAGCGCTACTACTTTAACCAATACCTTATCGTTAAAATCAGCCACATGAGGATCATTAAATGCGATGTGCCCGTTTTCACCAATGCCCATGCAAACCATATCAACCGGATTTGCTGCCAGCAGTTGACCATATCGATTACATTCTTCATCTTTTGATTCGCATTGTCCATTCAGGTAATTCACTGAACGAAATGGTTTTTGGCTAAAAATCCGGTCTTTCAGAAAATTACCAAACACCTGGGGTGCCGTGGGCTGTAACCCGATGTATTCGTCCATATGAAAGGCATTAATGCGCTTCCAGTCAATATTTTCCTGTTTGATCAGGTTTTCCAAAAATTCATTTTGAGATGGAGCTGCAGCAAAAATAATGTTAATAAATTCCTGCGAATTTAGCATTTCTTTAATTTTATCTCCAGCTTCAGTTGCTGATGCCTGACCTAATTCTTCCCTTGATGAATAAATTTTAACAATCAGTTTATCCTTATTAAAAGATTGAATCATTTGATATTCTGTTTATTGGTGTCACAATCGATTTAAAATAACACGTCCGTTAATAATTGTAGTTTTTATATTGATATCTTGATCAAAAATCACAAGATCGGCTTGCTTGCCAATTGAGACAGAACCCTTTTGATTAAATACATTACAAATTTTTGCGGGTGTCGATGTAATCATTTGCACTGCTTCAACAAGATTAACTCCAGCCAGGCTTACCATATTTCGTACAAGTCGTTCGGCGGTAGCCACACTTCCGGCAAAAGCAGTCCGATCCAAAAGTTTAGCCACTCCATCTTCCACGATTACATTCTGTCCATCACTTAGACTACCTAAAATACTTGTTCCTTCAGGCATTCCGGCGGCACGCATCGAATCAGTAACAAGGGCAATTCGACTGGCTCCCTTGTTCTTGTAAATTAATTGAAGCAAACTCGGAGGTAAATGAACTCCATCGGCTATAATCTCGACAGTCAGTTCATCGATCAGGAAGGCGCTCTCAATCACACCGGCATAACGAAAAGCATTTCGACGGCTTACCCCCGACATAGCTGAATAAAGATGCGTTATATGCGTAAACCCATTTTCAAAAGCCTGAACAACGTCTTCGTAAATGGCGTCGGTATGCGCAATCGAAGGAAGAATGCCATGCTGGGTCAGAAACCGACCAAATGCCATAGCACCATTTAATTCGGGAGCAGCACTCCACCTGATTATATCTTTCGACTCGCTGATGATTGGTTCATATTCAAGCGGATCCGGATCATGAATGTATTTGGGATCCTGCGCCCCACACTGTTTCATCGAAAAATAGGGTCCTTCGAGATGTAAGCCCAGCATTTTCGACCCGCTTTCGTTTTTCTGGGAAGCTTCCTTGAAAATGGATAAAGTATGTTTAAGTTCATCCATTCTGCTCGTTAGTGTCGTAGGAACCAACGAGGTCGTACCATGGCTGGCGTGCATTTCAACTGCGCCTAAAAACGCATTTACCGTTCCATCCATAAAATCATGACCACCAGCACCATGCGTATGCATATCAATAAATCCAGGTGAAACGTACATTCCGTTAGCATCCAGCACTTCTGCATCTTTAAAAAGAACATCTCCCGGCTCAATCCCAACAATTCGCCCCTCATCTACCAAAATAGAACCATTCTGGATTATCCGGTAGGGGGTAATAACTTTCCCATTGATTATTTTTAATCTTTCCATTTGATTTTTATTAAAGCTGTTTTTGCGTTTACACCACTCCAATTTTTAATGGCGTGACCATAGGCGGCAAAGAAAATTAGGTACAAGTAGCAAGGTATTAAAATAAGGTAAGCCGTACGTACGTTATACAAGTCGGCCAGATGACCATATATCAGCGGGGTTACCGCATTCCCGCACAAGCCCATGACCATCAGCGATGATCCCATCTTGGTAAACTTGCCAAGTCCATTAATCGCCAGTGGCCAGATGTTGGCAAAAATCAGTGAATTGGGAAGTCCCAAGGCTACCAAAAACCAAATAGAAATATCCGTATGATGTCCAAAGACCGCTACCGGTCCTTGGAACAAAAAAACACAAAATGATAGCGCCAAACCTAAAAAGGTACAGGTTAGCAGTGCTTTTCGCTGACTGATGAATCGTGGAATTGCAATTACACCGATAAAATAGCCACACATGGTTGCTCCCAAAACATACGAGGGAAATGTCTTGGCTTCCAACAGGTTTATTCCCATCGTTTTGGCATATCCAATAATTGTATCGATGGCTACAATCTGTGAACCTACATGGAAGAAAATGGCCAGAGCACCCAAAATCAGGTAAGGGAACTGGAAGATGCTGGTTTTTTCAGTCCCTCCTACGGTTGTTTCTTCTTTGTTCGATTGCTCGGTATTGATCTCCGGAAGTGGCGAAAACTTGATTAATATTCCTACCAGCAATAGGATAGTCCCTAAAATGCTGTATGGAAAAATGACCCGCCGGATGAGTTCGTCTAATAATGCAGCTTTTTCGGTTGCACCGAGCAAGCCACTATCAAGCGATTTGAATAGCTCATTGTCGGATACTTTTAACACCATAGCCGCAAAAACCAGTGGAGCAATGATGCCCGCCACCTTATTGCAAATGCCCATGATACTGATTCGCTGTGCTGCCCGATCGATAGGGCCAACAATGGTTATGTATGGATTGGCAGCCGTTTGGAGCAGGGCCAAACCGGTACCGATCAGGAACAACCCGGTGAGGAAAAGCGGATAAGCCCGGCTCAACGCTGCCGGGACAAACAGAAATGCCCCCGACGCCATGGCAAAGAACCCAAACATCATTCCTTTCTTGAACCCCACTTTTTCAAGCAGGAACGAAGAGGGAACCGACATGAAAAAATATGCCGCATAAAAGGCAAAAGCTACCAAATACGACTCAAGATTGGTCAGTTCACAGGCAATCTTGAAGTATGGGATCAGGATGGAATTGACCCACGACACAAAGCCAAAGATGAAAAACATCAGGCCAATGATACTAATTGAAATGACTGTTGTCCAGTCGGTTGTTTGTTTTTTATTTTGTGCGATCGTTTTCTGCATAATTTATACCGGAATAACTTCCTCCCATTGCTCATTGGCCGCCGATCTTTCCAGCGCTTCGAGTACAGCAATTTCGTTCAAAATACTTTGGTGGCTTCGTGGTTCGATACGAGTCCGGAACATCTCAACAATATCCGTGTAAATCTTAATCGGATCGGTTTCAGGCACTCGCGATTTCAGTTCGACCAACCCGGTTTTGGTTTCCACGAAGGTTTCCCATCCGTAGGAAACGTTTTTGAAGATCAGTGTGGCATAAAGACCACTCTTGAAAACCAGGCTGGCGCTTCCTTTCTTTCCATCGCGGGTAATTTTAACCCGCTGGATGTCTTCGCCAAACATGACCATAAGTGGCTGCAAAATATGTACGCCGTAGAAAAATACACCACCATATTCCGAATCCAGATCGACTGGACCAAATCGTATTACATGGTTGATTTCGCCCATGGCTTCCACTTGCTGTTTGATGTCGTAGGTACAAACACTTTGAGCAATCGAGCTGAACGAAGTGACTGGGGTTCCTACAGTACGGGCCATTTCCAGAAACTTCTTTCCCTCTTCAACACGATAACAGAATGGTTTGTCAACAAACGTTGGAATTCCAGCTTTTACAAATGGAGTGGCAGCTTCCAGGTGATATTTGGCATGACGGTGATCCACAATTAATGCATCAACTTTACCGAGCATATCCTTCTGCTCTTTAACAATGTTCGGAATATTCCCAGCCTCAGCTGTTTTTTTAGCAAATTCATCAGTTTCGCCCCAAATGTGCGTAAGCTCAACTCCTGGGAATTTATGATCGATGTTAAACATCTTTCCGAAGTTTTTTGAATGCGAATTTTCAGCGCCAATAATGCCTACCCGGATAGGTTTTAATTTAATTTCAGGATCAGCAGTCATTGCCGAAACAATGGACGGAGCCGTAAAAGCAATGGTTGACAAGGCTGCTCCTGCACCTACAGTCTTTATAAATGATCGTCTTGTGTTCATGTTTCTAAGTTTTTATAGTTTCATCTCCCAGCCTTTTTCGTAACTACGCGACCAATATTTCAAAGCTTCTTTATCATTTAGAATATGGCCGTTCTCCGGGTTAATTTCGAGCGAATGACCTACTCGTTGTGCTATATTTCCCAGTTGCATCAGCAAAGTACTTCGGTGCCCTGAATGAATGTCGGCATGAAGAGCGACTTTGTTGTTAATATTATCGAAAAAGTTCTGTACATGAATTCCATCAAGGACTCCGGAAGGATTGGCCAAGTTTCGGGGATCAATTTTTTGTGTCTGTTTCACTTCTTTGACTATCTTGTTGTCGAGGCTATAAATGGTATAACCGTTACCGCCATCCATCAGCATACTACCCTTTTCTCCATAAAAAATGGCACCAACGGAAGATCCCTCAATGAAACGCCCGTTACAACTACGCCCTTCCCAGGTCATCGATACATTTTCTTTAAAATCGAGGCTAATAACCTGCGTATCTGGTGTTTCCCAATCGTCCTGATAGCAAAATCTGCCACCATTTGAACTTACGCGAACGGGGAAATCGACGCCCATTCCCCAACGCAACAGGTCAATCATGTGTGTCCCGTTATTCAAGGCTTCGCCGGTTCCCCAGTGCCAGCGCCAATGCCAATTGTAATGAACGATGTTATCTTTAAAAGCGCGCCGCGGGGCTGGTCCCTGCCACAGATTCCAGTCGAGCCAATCGGGCACAGCAACTTCTTTTCCAATGCCTATCGATGGACGGTTGTTCGTGTACCAGCCTTTTCCGAAATATACACGTCCAATTACTCCATCTTTCAATTCCTGAATTCCCTGAATCACGTTGGGGTACGAACGACGTTGGTTTCCCATCTGGATAGTTTTTCCGTAGCGGGCCGATGCTTTTTCCAGAATTTCGCCTTCGTTCGGATTGTGGCTGCAAGGTTTTTCGACGTAAACATTTTTACCGGCCTGAATAGCTAAAAGTGCTGCCGGAGCATGCCAATGGTCGGGTGCAGCAATCACCATGGCATCAATATCTTTACTTTCTAACGACTTGCGAAAGTCCTGAAATGCTGTAGTCTGAACTCCTTGCTGAACTCCTTCAAGCATTTTACGGCATTTGTCGATGGCGCGACTGTCCACGTCGCAAACATGAAGCACATCGCAGTTGGTTTGTTCTGCGAATGTTTGGGACAACGCTTTTCCACGAGAATTAACACCCATCATCGAAACACGTATTTTCTCGTTCGAGCCAAGAATATTACCATAACTTTTTGCACTAAATCCGGGTAAAATTCCTCCGGCAACTACCATCGCCGAACCAGCAAGAGTAGTTTTAATGAATTTTCTTCTTGAATTTTCCATAGGGATTGATGTTAAAATTCTTTATTATTAAAAGTCGAGGTAAAAGTCGAGGTTCTCGCGAATGATAATGTCCAAAGGAACATATTGTACCGGTTTGATATCGGTCTTATGAATTAGCAGGTCGAACAAGGTTTTTACGGCCCTTGCCCCTTGCTGAATCGGACTTTGGGAAATGATCCAATCGATGGAACCCTCCCGTAAACAGTTAATATTCCCGTCAACCAGGTCGAATCCGATCAGCCTGATATTCAAATCGTGCATCCGATGAAATCCAGCTACCACATGCGCTTTTGAAGTGGTCACGAAAACTCCTTTGATCGTGGGATTTTTGATGTAGAATTTAGTCAATTCCTGATAGATAATATTTTCATCAATAGAATTGATAGCCAACGTATGGATCGGATTTTCAATTTTATTACTGTTAGCAGAGAAATAGCCACGAAACCCTTTTTCAATCATGGTCAGATTCGAAGAATTTTCCATTCCTTTTACGATGTTCAGCACCAAAATGGGATCGCCGGGCAGAAGCATTGAGCTAAGCAGCTTGCCGGCAACGAAACCGCTACGTTCTACATCGGGACCGATATAACTGATATTTTTCTGGTTAAGGATAATGGCATCGATGAAAACATATGGAATGTTGGCTTCTTCCAGCTTTTGCACAAACAAAATACTTTCTTTGACAAACAAAGGAGCCAAAATTACTCCATCTGGCTGTAGTTCAATAATTTGATTGGCTTGTTCGATAAACGATGCTTCATCGAAAAGGCTGTAATAGAACATCTCGAGAAAAAAGCCAAAATCTTTTAACCCTTCAGCAGCTTGTTCTGCACCCTGTTTAGGCAGGTGCCAATATTCGTTTTCAGGGAAGCTCTTGGGGAAAAGGCTGCATACCGTGAATTGATTTTTCATTGCCAATGCCCGGGCCAGCAGGTTAGGGTTGAAGTTGAGTTCTTTGATCGCGTTTTCGATTTTTTGCTTCTTGTCTTCCGCGACTTTTCCGCGATTATGGATGACTCGGTCAACCGTTCCGGCCGATACGTTCGCGTGACGTGCAATATCTTGTATGGTTATCCTTTTCGCACTCATCTCAGAATTGTAATTTTTTGTTCAGACCATGCAAATATAAACAAATGATTATCAATTACAATAAAAATATGTGTGCGCACACATACAAAACGACACTCTCAATCTGGTTCATTTTTCAACATACTGAATATTAGTTTTTTGAAATAAGTGACATTCTATTTTTGTGTTGAAAAGCATTGTATATGTGTCCGAACACATTTAACGTTTTGCCACATTTTTTCCGGAAGATAAACATGCTGAAAATCAAACGAAGAGAAGGCTATCGTAATAGCGAATTCATCCACTGGAAATTGATTATTTGAAAACAGTTTCAGACAAAGGACACAAATAAAAAGAAGGTACATCATACTTTTGAGACACCCTCCAAAACCTGATCATAGATCAGCCACTTACAAAAAATTCAAAAAAATCCCTTGTATAACAGTTCAATTAAGCAATCCGTATAATCCACCGGATTACAGCTCCAAATTCAATACCTGACCTTTCTTTAAATTGATTTCTTTTTTTTCTGTTCCGAAATAAAGTGTCGTTTTTCCTGAAGTTTTGGCAAAAATACTGAGTTTTTTAACTGTCTTATTTTTCCATTCCATCGATACTTCAAAACCACCACGGGCGCAAATTCCCTTCACAGAACCAGATTCCCATGCATCGGGAATGGCCGGCAACAGGTGAATTTCATTTTCGGTAGATTGAACCAGCATTTCGGCAATTGCAGCGGCTCCCCCAAAATTACCATCAATCTGAAATGGTGGATGCGCATCAAACAAATTCGGATAAGTACCTCCTCCCCTTGCATAGTTGGTTTTCACACCATCGGGCTCAACATATTTCAGCAATTCGCGGTACATTTTATAAGCATGATTACCATCCAGCAAACGTGCCCAAAGGTTTATCCGCCATCCTTTCGACCAACCGGTTGTTTCGTCGCCCTTAATTTCGAGCGTTCTCCGGCAGGCCTTTGCCAATTCGGGAGTTGTTACCGGTGTAATATGATTTCCAGGAAAAAGCCCGAACAAATGCGATTGATGTCGGTGTTGCGGCTCTGCATCTTCCCAATCGTAATACCATTCCTGTAGATTTCCTTTTTTGCCAATTTGATAAGGATGTAGTTTTTGCAAAGCCTGCTCCAATTTGGTCCTGAACTCAACATCTGTATTCAGAATTTCAGAAGCTTTAATGGTTTGTATGAAACACTCACGGATCATAGCCAGATCAGCGGTTCCACCATACAAAGTTGCCCCTTTGTAACCATCAGAAGTTATGTAAATATTTTCCGGAGAAGTTGATGGCGAAGTAATCAGTTGCCCATTTTTATCTTCAACCAACCATTCCAAACAAAATTGCGCAGCTCCTTTCATCAAATCGTAAGCTTCATCCTTCAGGAATTTCGTGTCACGGGTAAACTGATAATGCTCCCAAAGGTGGGTACTCAGCCAGGCTCCGCCCATGTTCCAATTAGCCCAATTCGGACCGCCAGAGCCAAAATCGCCAACAGGATTACTCATTGCCCAGATATCTGAATTATGACAGACGGTCCAACCATTTAACCCATAAAAAGTTTTGGCAGTTATTTTTCCTGTACTTGCCAGGTTTTTGATAAAACTTAACAATGGCAAATGAAACTCTGAAAGATTGGTGTTTTCGGCCAGCCAGTAATTCTCTTCAGCATTGATGTTGGTCGTGTAATTGCTGCTCCACGGTGGACGCATGTGAGGATTCCATAACCCCTGCAAATTAGCCGGAACACCCGGTGTGCGCGAACTACTGATCAGAAGGTACCTGCCAAACTGAAAATATAGCACTTCCAAATTTTTGTCTTCCTTTCCTTCGGCATACCGTCGGAGCCGGTCATCCGTTGGGAAATCAGGAGCATCAGTTTTACCCAAGTTTAGAGTAACTCTACTGAAATATTTTTGAAAATCAGCAAGATGAGCTTTTTTTAATGCCTCATATGATTTCAGGAATGCTTTATTAAGTTGTTGACTAGCTATCAATTCAGCATTTTTGCCTTCGGTCGCCGGATTCTTGTCAAAACCATTAAAACTCGTTGCGATCGAAACAAAAACAAGAGCTTCGGTTCCTCCGGAAAGCTTAACGGTTGAACCGGTTTGAGAAACTTTGCCGTCAGTACTTTTTATTTTAACCAATGATGCAAAATGAGTCCCTTTGTATTCGTCAAAAACAATTGCATTTGGTATATCGCCCCGATAACCGGGCTCAGCATGAACCGGGGCATATCCTTTTACTTTCAACAGATTGTCAACAGTTGAAACCGTGTTTTTAAGTTGACTTTCAAACTTCACACCAAAATTTAACACGCCTTTTTTACTGGAAGTCAACTTAATAACCATGATCTGATCGGGATATGAAATGAAATATTCGCGGGTATATTTTACTCCATTAATTTCGTAACTGACTTTCGAAACCGCTTCCGAAATATTTAGTTCGCGACGATAATTCAGCGGTTCTCCTTTTTGATCGAACTCCAAAAAAAGCGTTCCAAGCGGAGCATACGATTCAGAGAATTTTCCCTGAAGTTTGTGCTGGAGCTGATCGGCCAGCTTGTAATCTTCATTTTTCAATGCCTGGCGAATAGCCGGAAGATTTTTATATGCTTCCGGATTCATATTGGCATCAATCGGTTCGCCCGACCAAAGCGTAATATCGTTCAGATAAATCTGATCGGAAGCGACGCCACCAAATACAGAAGCGCCAACTTTACCATTTCCAAGCACCAGACTTTCTTCGAAATACTGTGCGGGCTGCTTGTACCACAATGTATTGGTTGATTGCGACTGGCAAAGTTCTGTCTCAAATAAAGTGACAAGAAAAGCCAGACCGAAAATGAGTTTTTTCATTTTAGTCTATCTTAGGTTTAATATTCCAAAGAAACTAATTTTTCAGGCATTTCAATCATCAGCAGATTTTTCGAAAACCTTCTGAACAATGTTTAGTCCAATTCCCGGTTTATCGATCAATGTCATTTTTCCATCAACCACCAAAACACCAGAATACGGATCATTAGAAATCAACAAATTACCATCCAAATCAGCCCAGTCAACTTTGGGAGAAAGTTGAGCTGCTGCTGAAACAGCACACGAAGTCTCTGTCATACAGCCAATCATTACTTTCATTTCCAGCGACCGCGCCAAAGTCAGCATTTTATGGGCTTCGCGCATTCCGGTACATTTCATCAGCTTGATGTTTATTCCGGAATAAACACCTTTGGCCTTAATGACATCGTGTAACCGTTGAACCGATTCATCGCCAATGGTAGGCAACGGACTGTTCTCGGTAAGCCATGCCATATCGTCGATAGCCGTTTTTGGCATGGGTTGTTCAACGAATACGACACCTTTTTCTTTGAGCCAATGAATCATTTCAAGTGCTTTATTCCGGTCAGTCCAGCCTTGATTTACATCTACGCAAAGCGGAACATTCGTTGCCGAGCGAATGGTTTCAATCATTTCCTTGTCGGTTGCCTGTCCCAATTTAACTTTCAGAATTTTGTACGGAGCCGCTTCTGCAACTTTCTGCCGAACCACTTCCGGAGTATCGATACCGATGGTAAAAGATGTATTGGGTGTATTAGCCGGATTAAAACCCCAGATTTTATACCAAGGTTGTCCCATTATTTTACCGACCAGGTCGTGCAAAGCAATATCGATCGAGGCTTTTGCAGCGCAATTGCCCATTGCCACCGAATCGACATAAGCCAGAATATCGTCCATCTGGAATGGATCTTTAAACTGGCCCAGGTTGAGTGACGAAAGAAATTTAGTGGCTGTATCGACACTCTCGCCCAAATAAGGCGGCATTGAAGCTTCGCCATATCCGATGATCCCATCAAGCTCAATGCAGGTAAGCATATCCGGAGTTGTTTTCCTCGAACTGTTGGCAATCGTAAAAGTGTGTCTCAACAACAAGTCGCGGGGTATAAACCTCAATTTCAAGCCTTTTCCTGAATGTTCTACTTTTTTATCTTTTGAGGCAGCAAAAACTGATTCAAAACCGGCAAGGCCAACCGTAGTTACCAAACCGGCTGTTCGTATAAAATTGCGACGACTGTGTTCCATTTTAAAATTGATTTTTGTTATTTGATAATTGAATACCACGGATGATTTTTAACCTGAACAATTCCATCGGTGTTCAGCGAATTCAGCACTCGGCTTGAGCCAATCAGAATCTTGTGCAGGTTGTCGCTATACAACTGATCGTCAGGATTGAGACTATTGATATGAACCATACCGGACGAATGGATGTATAGGCCATTCCCAATGTGTAATGCAACATGGGTAACCCGTTTGCTCCCAAAGAAAAGCAGATCGCCAGGCTGTAGGTTCCTGAAATCGGTAAAGTCGGGGTGTTGCCCGTAGCGAACTTGCTGTGAGGCATCTCGTGCCAGAATGATTCCCTGCGAATAATAGGATGTTTTGGTCAAACCTGAACAGTCGGTAGCTTTACACGAAGTTCCGCCCCACAAATAAGGCACGCCTAGCAACTGCCTGGCGACCGACAAGATTGACCGGACATCAATTGGCCGGGTGGTCCATTCCTGAAACGAAAGACAATCATTTTTCTTCACATAAGCAATTCTTCCGTCAGGAAACCGAACTTTCAGAAATCCTTTGGTTTCGGAAATGGCTTCGAACAGATCATCGAGAACCAAATCAGAAACATGCGAAGCATTTTTTTGAGGAGCCGAAAGCGCGTAACCGACAGTCTCGTTAAAAACGAACCGTTTGCTTTGTTTCCAATCCGACATTTCAGTTTCAGTTTTTAAGGCAATTCCAATGTCTTCAGCCCAACCAATGTACTGATCGGGTGACTGGATCCGATACCAACCGTTTTTTTCTTCCAATATTTTTACAGGCATTCCCATCAAAACCTGAGTAGCCATTTCTGCCGCTTCTCTTGGTTCACAGCGCATATTCACAACCGAAAGTGTTGCCAAGCCCCACGTTTTGTTGCCCAACGAAGCTTCGGGCAAAAGCCTGATGGAATCAACAAACTGAATTCTTTTAGATGTTAGTAACTGAACGATCTGTTTTTTCCCTTCCTCAAGGTTGGTCTCGCCTTTAAGTACGATTGGCTTGTGCAAGGTATCTTCCAGCAAAACATTGAGAATAGCCACCCGTTTATCTGGAACAAGTTGTTTCTGAATCGATTGAATCTCTGTATTCAAAGATTTAAAAGATGGCGTTTGCGCATTGATTTTTACTCCTGCGACCAGTACCATCAGAATTACGAATCCTATTTTTCTATATACATTTATCATGATATTTATTTATCGTAATTATAATTTCTAACCACACAAAAATACGCTCTTTTATTGATATTCGGAACAATCAACACAACCTTCCGATAATGAAATTGCTGTATGATAGCTTACAAATTCCATTTTTTCATTTCCTTTGTACTTGCACACTAAATCACTGATTTAAGATGGAAAAGATGGAAAACATATTTCAGAAAATTGGTACAACTCAAACTTTGAGTCAGAAAATTGAACGAAACATCGAACGGGCGATCCGCGAAAAAAAATTGCCCATTGGAGCCAAACTTCCATCGGAACGAGAATTGTGCGAAATGTTTGCGGTTAGCCGCACTGCACTCCGTGAAGCCTTGCGACGATTAAGTGCACGTGGCCTAATCGAGATCAAAAAAGGAAGTGGCATGATTGTCACCAAAATCGAACTGAAAGATGCCATCAGTTCCCTTAACTTATATTATGATTTAAAATTCGATGAAAACCTGATCAGCCAGATAATCGAATTACGGTTGGCTTTCGAACCCGAAATTGCTAAAATGGCTGCGCTAAATCGAACCGAGGAAGATTTACTGAACATGGAAGCAAACCTGGCTGAGTTTGCTAAATGCAATCCCGATAATACCCAGCTCGAATCAGATATTGATAATCGCTTCCATTTGGCAGTAGCCCGGGCCACTGAAAATCCATTTGTGATCATCACCATGGAACCAGTACATAACTTATTGCCCCGAATGCGAAATTTTATTTATGCCAATATTGAAGGCGAAAAGGAAATTACACTTGGGTACCATAAAGAAATTGTAAATGCTATTCGTGAACGTGATGCCGAACGTGCCTATGAAAAAATGCAAGCTCATCTCGATCGGAACATGCAGGTTTATAATAAATTTTTAAAACATTTATAGCTATTTAGCAGTTCTTGATTAACTGGAAAAAGTCAACATACTTCTGTTGTCGAAACGGTATTCACTTTTGTCCTAATAAAGCTGAGGAACATAAAATTTAAGACAGACCTGCCTCCTATTTATTAAGGAAGCAGGTCTGATCTTAAACTTAAAATCGTATTAATTTTTGATATCCCACCAAACTGGTTTTGTCATGTAATCATTATCGAAGACACCGAAAGGACGAACTTTTGCTGAATTGTAGTCACGTTCCATATAAGCCATCTGATACCTGCGAATATAGTCGGTCGATTTTGGGAAATTCAATGAATAGGCAAATTTAGGGCGATCAAATCCTTTAAAAACGCCTGCACTTTCATTATAAACTCCTGACGCGTCGGTACAAAAGTCGCATCTTCTTAAGTCGGTCCAGACTTCCGGACTGTATGTAAGTGTAATGTATTTCTGAATCATAATATGACTTAAGGTTAGTTCGTTGATCGTTTGAGCTACTGCGGCACTGGAAAGAAATGCATCCCTTTCAGTAGCAGTGCAGCCCAACTTATCGATATTTGCTTTGATTGCTTCTTTATAAGCAGCAAGAGCTTCCGCTTTACTCCCCTTTCGGAAATAAACTTCAGCCGCAATAAATTTGGCTTCGGAATAAGTCATGTAATCGAAAGGCGAATCTTGTTGTGTATAGAAAAGTTTATTGCTATCGGTCGATTTCAAACCCACATAATTTACATTGGTCGATTTTGGATCTGTATCAGTAGTAGTAAGATCAACGCCATAGCTGTATTTACCACTGTTTGTTCCTGAAATAATTTTAGGGATCAGTTTTTTTGCACGAGGGTCTTCCACTCCGCTATTCCAACTGTTACCTGTTCCCGGAAGATTATTCAGCAGGTATTGAGTCCAGAGTTTTCCCGGTTTAACGCTTGCTGTGGTATTTTGATATTGAATTGAATTTTGATTCGAAACCGTACTGACAAGGTATTTTAATTCAGCATCATCGGCATTCGATGCAAAAGATTTTGACAATAAGTCTAAAATCGCATCCGGATTATATTGCAGCACGCCTGTTCCAGTAGCCTTTTTAGACAAATGGCTCATCAATCTGGCTTTAACACCATAGGCAAATTTGATCCACTTCTGAGTATCGCCCTTATAAATAATATCACCAGTACTTAAAACAGGAGCAGTAGCGGCTTGAGTCTTCTGAAGATCGGCAATAGCCTCGTCGCACAATGGAATAATCTTGCTGTAAACATATTCAGCGTCATCGTAGTCGGGCTGAAATGTTGCATCGGATAAGCCTTGCTGATAAGCCATAATGCCATAGGCATCAATAACAAAGCCACAACCAAAAGCTTGCATGATTTTACCAACTCCCGCATAATACCACGCTCCTTCTGCTTCAGCATCAGCAATCATTTTTGAAATGTTTATCCAACTATATATATACCACGATTGCCAGACATACGTATCTGCATTATTCAGAAAATGCCAATTCTGTAATTCGTAGTATCTGGCATTGGCACTGTAAATGTATCCCATCTGTTGGCACAACATAGCTGTTCTAACACCATGGCTGCCATAAATATCCATGGTATAGCTCAGAATACTGGGAAGACGTAATTCAGGAGAAGCCGTTTGGGGAGTGTTGGGAGATGTATTTATATCAAGGTTATAATCACACGAAGAGACTATTAAACCTATCGTTACCAGAAATATTAGTGTTAACTTTCTCATATGCGTATTTCTTAAAATTTAAGATTAAAACCTAACGAATAACTACGAGTAGCTGGTACACCAGCATAATCAATACCTGAAGAACCAGCTCCAACAACGCCAGCTCCTCCAGCACTTACTTCAGGATCCATTCCTTTATAATTCGTAATTATGAAGAGATTAGTGGCCATAATCGAAACATCAATACTTTTTACAAAACCGATCTTTTTACATACATAATCGGGCAACGTGTAACCAAGCGATGCTGTCCTTAGTCTGAACCAGTTTACATCGGTAATGAAATTTGACGATTCAGCACTATAAATATTCTTATAGTAGTTTTCATCTAAAACTACTGTACTTGTTTTGGCTTCGTATGCTCCGGTTGTAGAATTAAGTGTTACCCCTTCAAAAGTATGGCTTCCACCCCGGTTCTCAGTTTCTTTACTTAAACCTGTTTTAACCATTGCCCATTCGGTAGCATTATATACTGATCCCCCTTTCCGAATATCAATCAGGAAGGAAAGATTCCAGTTTTTGTAGGCAATGTTGTTGTTTAATCCGAAAATAATATCGGGTTCACGGTTGCCAACCAATTTGGTTGCATCGGTTGAAGTAAGTGGGTAGCCTGTTTTTGGGTCTAAGATTAATTGTCCATCAGTTGTTCTTTGCCATTTTTGGCCTGTAAGTCCCAGAAAATCTCCGTTATTAACTGATGCTGGTTTTGCCGGTCCGATTTGCACATCAGTCACATAAAGCAATTCCAGCCCGACCGGAAGGTTATATACTTTACCATCATTGTGCGAAATATTAAGGTTCAAATCCCATTTCAGATTTTGGGTTTGAATTGGAACTGCATTAATGGTAATTTCATAGCCCTTATTTTCTACCGTTCCCCAATTCACATATTTAAAAATATAACCGATCGCATTACTTACACGCGGCTGAATGATCTGATCATCACTCGTTGTTTTATAATAGGTTAGATCAACACCCAAACGACCTTTCAGAAAACGTAAATCGATACCATATTCCTGAGCAGTTGTAGTTTCTGGTTTTAAATCAGGATTACCACCCGTCCAACTGTCGTTATATCCTCCACCAATGGTAGTAACCGGTGAGTTTAGATAGGTAGCGGTTTGATAAACTGGAGCATCTTTACCTACCTGAGACCAGGATGCACGCAATTTGCCAAAACTGAGTATGTTACTGAATCGCTCCTTGAGAAGCTCAGTGAAAACAAAACTTCCGTTGAAAGATGGATAAAAGAATGAGCGGTTTTTCGGGGATAAAGTTGATGACCAGTCATTACGTCCAGTTACCCCAAGAAAAGCTATATTTTTATAATCCACTCGAAATTCACCGAATGCACTTACCAATCGTTTTTGCGATTTATAATTGTTATAGGTCTTATTGGCAGCGGCGGCATTGTTGATGCTGATAAAGTCAGAGCTTAACATTCCAACAGCAGTTTCTGTATTGTTCGAATATGTGGTTTGCTCATAGTTATGCCCAATCAGAAGATTAAGGTTAAAACTGTTAACCTTTTGACTGACAGCAGCAGTCAATGTAGAAGATAGCAGGTCGTTTTGACGAAGTTTTTCAGAAACCGCACCTTGATCGTATGGCGAAATCATAGCCGATCCAGGACTGGTAATACTCTGAGTAAATGAATTATAATGATCGATACCTGCACGATAAACAACATCAAGCCATTTAACCGGAGAAACCTTCATATAACCAGATCCAATAAAACGGTGCAAATCTTCCGTCACCGGATTATGCCTTACCAACCAGTTTGGATTATCAATATCATCTTGCAACGCAACTCCAGGCAATAGTCTTCTTTTTACCCCATTTTCATTCCAGTTAGCCATATTATCAGTTCTTGGCCAATTGATAATGCTTAGCATATAGCCAGTACCACCTGTTCCATACAATCCATCACCAGTAAGTGTTTTTGTAGTGGTCGAATAGATGTAATTGGTATTCATCCCAATAGTAAACCAACCGTGCTTCTGTTCACCGTTAAAACGGAACGAATTCTTCACATAATCGGTAGTTGGAACAATACCTTTTTGGTCTAAACGCTGAACAGACATAAAATAATTGGAATTTTCGGTCCCGCCCGAAATGCTTCCATTGACATCATAAGCCCATGCCGGCTGAAAAAAGTCCTTCATATTATTATAGAAAGGGGTACCTTTAGCTACTTTCTCGCCCCATGATTCGCCAGTATCGGCATTAACAACACCACCGCTACCTTGTCCATATAATCCTTGTTGCTCTGGAAGACGGCTAGCCACATCAAGCTTCATTTTTGAACTGACTGAGATTTGAGGTTCTCCTTGCTTTCCCTTTTTGGTAGTAATAACGACCGCGCCCGCGGCAGCTTTTAATCCGTACAGAGCTGCTGCTGCCGGACCTTTCAATACCGAAACTGATTCAATATCAGCCGAATTTAAGTCCATTGCCCGGTTACCGCTCGATGTCGAAGTCGCGGTAACCCTGTCAGTTCCTGAATCGCCGGTAGCGGTTGAGTTATCGATTGGGACACCATCAATCACAAACAAAGGCTGGTTATCACCTAAAAGAGAAGTTCCTCCCCGAATGATAATCTGAGATGAAGATCCTGGTGCGCCACCTGAGTTGGTAATATTTACTCCGGCAATTTTTCCGTTCAGCGAATTTACCAAATTCGCCTCCTTAACGCGAACCAACTCTTCTCCTTTCACATCCTGAACAGAATAACCCAGTGCTTTGGTTTGCCTTTTGATTCCCATGGCTGTAACAACGACCTCATCAACTTTCTCCGAAGCTGATTCTAAAAGAACTTCAATCGATGAGTTTGTTCCTGTTTTAACTTCACGGGTAACCATTCCAATGTAACTTACAATTAATGTCGCATTATTACCAACTGATAATTGGAACTCTCCATTTGAGTTACTAGCGGTTCCATTGGCTGTTCCCTTTTCAACAATAGTCACACCCGGAAGTGGGTCATTGGTCACCTTATCCCTGACAACTCCCGAAACTGATCGTTTTTGAGCCATTGTCAACTGGACAATCAGGCACAAAATAAAGATTAATGATACCGTTTTTTTCATAGCAAACTGGTTAAATTTAAACCTCGAAATAGATTATAGGTATGAATGAATTTATTAATCAAACTAATTATTTCACACACAAAAAAGGGGGAGCAGTGTATTCAAAATCGACCCCATCACCAAAAAATCAAAATATATCGATCGAATTACACTTATTTGTGGGGTTAAATTTAAAAATATATTTTAAAAAATAGCTGTATTTGTAACATGTAATACCAATTATTTTTAACATTTTTTTACAATTCAAATAACTACTGATTATAAGCTTTTTACAGACTATTAAAGAAAAGCCAAAAATACTCCAATAGAGAAAAAACTATATCCTGAACATTCAGGATAAAAAATAGGGCAAAAGGCCATGAGAATATCGTTCGGCACACACGAAGAAGACCATTGGGGAAGCTTTCTGCCTAAATCAGGCGGTCTTCTAAAAAATGACATACAAATTGTAACAAATCGAAAACAACATCTTTCAAAGAAATTCTATCAATTCCAACATTATGGATACATGATGTACTTTTTGCGGAGCCTCTTAAAAGCAGCTAGATCAGATTCCCAGTATGTACGAATCTCATTTTCTGATTTTCCAGCAACAATCTGCTCTCTTAAACGGCTTGTTCCAGCAAGTTTATCGAAGTTTCCAATCTGGTTGCTTTGTTTCGAATCGAAAAACTTTGCTTTCTCCGGATAAGCCCGATACAATTCAATCAGCCACGAAAGGTTAATTTTTCCGCTGCTGCGCAGTTCCGAAGTATCGTACTTCCTAAGGTCAATTCCGTAGCAAGCCTGATTCTGAAAAAGTGGCGTTTCACTCATTCCTTTGATGCTGACAGGCGTAAACGAGAAACTGTATTTGCCTTTCAGCGCCGGATTTCCCAAAACAGTGAACGGGAAATGCGTTCCCCTACCCTGACTGATGATTGTTCCCTCAAACAGGCAAAGCGAGGGATAAAGCCAAATGGCTTGTTGCGTATTCAGGTTGGGAGACGGGGCTACCGGCAATACATATTCCATATTGTGCGAATAGTTGGCTACCGGGATGACTGTTATTTTGCACTTTATTTTATTGGCCAGCCAGCCTTCGCCATTATACATCTGCGCCAACTCGCCCATCGTCATTCCATGCGTGATTGGAATTGGAAACATCCCGATCCCCGATTTGAGTTTCATATCCAGAATTGGGCCATCAATGCAGTTTCCATTGGGGTTGGGCCGGTCGAGAACCAACAGCGGTTTGTTGTTTTCGGCACAGGCTTCCATCACGTGAGCCAGCAAATTGATGTAGGTATAAAAGCGGGCGCCCACATCCTGAATGTCGAAAACCACCAGATCAACATCGGCCAGATCGGCTTTCGAAGGCTTACTTTTCTTTCCATATAGCGAAATTTCAGGAATTCCGGTTTTCTTATCGATACTGTCTGAAACAACAGCTCCGGCACTGGCCGTTCCGCGAAAGCCATGTTCAGGGCCGAAAATTTTCACAATTTTTATGTCGAGTGATTTCAAACTATCGATCAGCGAAGTTTTTCCGATTACCGAAGTGGGATTGGCAACCACCGCAATTCGCTTTCCTTTCAGAAGTGGCAGATATTTGTTTGTCTGTTCAGCGCCTGTTCTGATTCCGGTCTGCGCCATGGAAACGACAACCGATAAAATCAGCACAAAAACAAAAATTAAAGATCGAAGTATTTTCATTCGTAAATATCGTTATTAATTAATTGAAAATCAAAACATACTCATGGAACTCTCATGCCTGAACTTTGGCTCCCTTTAAAGAATTTACATATCTTTTTGTGCCACCTCCTTTAAAATTTCAACCATGTCATGATCGTTTCATAACTACAATATTAATATTTAATCATTTACCGGTTAACATTCCACTACCTGTACAAATAGTATTTCTTCGACAGCTTCTGAAATGCCGTTTCATCTTTGCGCCAATAAGACAACATGTCGTTCACTTTCATATTTTTTGACATTAGCAAGCGGATTTGATCAGAACCACAAACTTTGTCGAACATATCAAAACGTTTCTCGGTTTCCGGTCCAAAACATTTTTTATCAGGATACAAAACAGCCATTTCCTGCATCACATAAAACTGAATCTCAGTCATCCTCACTTTTTTGTAATCGGTCAGGTAGAACTGAACCCCGGAATAATTCTTTCCCTGCCCAACCGCATAAAATGGTTTCAGGAAAATGGGGCGAAACAAGACACCGGGTAGATGAAGGTCGTTCATTCGTTTGGTTAACGCTGAAGCGTCGATCGAATCTTTGGCAAAAACCTGGAACGGAAGCGTGTACCCCACTCCGATCGACATGAAACTAAATTCGCCCAAAATGCCGGATGCCGCATAATAATAAGCCGAAGTTGACTGCGGAACATGCGGAGAAGTCAATACCCACGGCAAGCCTGTCTGATCGAAAGTCATGTTTCGTTTCCAGCCTTTCATCGGGACAACTGTAAGTTTGCACATTTTATTCAGCATCTTTTCGCCGTTCAGCAATCGAGCTAGTTCGCCGCAGGTCAATCCATACAAATAAGGAATTTTAAACTGACTGACAAACGAAATAAACTTGTCTTCCACGAGGCTTCCTTCCACTTTCAGTCCTCCAATAGGATTTGGGCGATCGAGCACCACCAGTTCGATGTTATTTTCGGCAGCGGCTTCCATTGCCAGTCCCATCGTGCTGATAAATGTGTACGAACGACAGCCGATATCCTGAATGTCGTACACCAAAACATCCACACCCTTCAGCATTTCGGCATTGGCCTTCTGCGTTTTACCATAGAGCGAATACAACGGAATTCCGGTTTGCTTATCCATGGTTGTCTCCACAAGGTCGCCTGCATAAACATCGCCACGAACGCCATGTTCAGGGCCATAAAGCGCAACAAGTTTCACCCCGGGAGCTTCGTTCAAAATATCAACCGTTGATTTGAGCTGCGAATCGACACCTGTCGGATTGGTAATTAAACCGACCCGCTTTCCTTTCAGGATTTTAAAACCACTATCGCGCAGTACTTCTATCCCGGTTTTCACCTTTTGTGTCCCGAATGCAGCGGAAATCAGGAATAAAAACAGCGGTAAAAGTGCGATTTTGCTCTTCATAGATCGCCTTATTTTTTTATGTCTTTATAAATCGCCGACAGAATTTCCGTCCGCACATTTAAATCGCTGATCACATTGTTCTCTCGTGTCGGACACACCCGGTTCGAGAGAAAAATGTACATCAACTCACATTTAGGGTCCATCCATACAAACGTACCGGTAAACCCCGAATGTCCGAAACTTTCATCACTCACTTCGGGGCAAGGATATGCATCGGCGGGTTTCAACATTTTATTGTCGATGGCCGGACGATCGAAGATCAAGCCACGACGATTGTGGTTCTGTGGAAACTGGATTCGGGTAAATTCTTTCATCGTGGCTTCGCTTACATATTTTCTTCCACCGTAAGTTCCCATCTGCAAATACATTTGCATCAGTTTGGCCAGATCGTTGGCCGAAGCGAACAGCCCCGCATTTCCGGATATTCCGCCCAACACGGCAGCCGATTCGTCATGAACCGTTCCCTGTACCAACTGAAATCGGTAATAGTTATCGAGTTCGGTTGGCACAATCTGATCTTTCGGAAACTTCTGCAAAGGCAAATAAGTCAGCTCCGATGCGCCCAATGGACGGTAAAAATTATTCTCGACAAACTCATTAAAATCGGTTCCGGAGATATTTTTTACAATTTGAGGCGTAATAACCAGCGGCAAATCACTGTAAACGTATTTACCACGGGTTTTCAGCGGCGTTTCCCGAATCGTATCGTAAACAAATTTCAGGAACTTTTTATCGAGATACAGGTCAGGAGCCACGCAAAGCGGATGTTGTTCGTCGGCTGTTGCGGTGTACCATTCGGACGACGGGTTTCCATCTTTTATGGTTTTTTTATAAAAACTGATAAATGGAACTAGGCCCGATTGATGCGTGTACAACTCGCGAACGGTTACATTAGCCTTATCCGATTTGTGTGTCGCAGTGTTTTTCCAATCCGGAAAATAGGTTGAAACCGGTTTATCGAGTTTAATTTTCCCCTCATCGTAAAGTTTCAGTACGCCGGGCAAGCCACCGCTGATTTTGGTCACCGAAGCCAGATCGTACAAATCGTTTAACCCTTCAGGAACCTGTTTCTCAAATGTATGATAGCCGTATGCTTTCCTGAAGATGATTTTTCCATCTTTGGCAACCAGCACATTGCAACCCGGGAAGGCCTTTTTCGCCAACGCATGATTCACAATCGAATCGATGTCGCCATTCAACTTCGACGACCGGATTCCAACTTCTTCGGGAATGGTATATTTCAGTCGAACAGGCTTTTCAATCCCAATTCCAGATCCTTTCGAATAGATATCGCCAATTTTTTCAGCCAATTTACCTGAAACGCCAATTCCGCCAAAAACCAGTTGAGCGGATAACGACTGGACCAGGCTGTCGTTTTCAGAAGCCACAATCAGACCAAACGGTTTTCCATAGTTCCGTTGTACCGCCAAGACTTTAGGATCACAAAACCAGGTTGTGATCGACGTTTTTTCCTGATTCAAGTAGAAGAACAACTGCTCAAGTCCGTCAGTTGGAACCGAATGAAAACCAGCAATAATCAGGTTAAAGTCTTTCAGTTCCTTTTTGATTTCCGCAAAATCCTGAGGTGTAAAATTCGTCGGAAGATTGAAGAAATCCACCTTCGTGTAATTGGCCAGCATCTGTTGAAATTCCGTTGGTTTGGACTCACCAACCGAAAGTGCTGCAATCCGCAGTGTATCGAGCCGGTCGAGCGGAATCAGGTTGTTTTTGTTCTCCAGCAAAGTCAACGAAGCTTCAATTTGCCGCCTACTCTTTAATTCAATTTCTGGAGCGTTTGCATTTTTCGCCGAATGACACGAAACCAGACCAACTCCAAAAACCGGAATGACCGACCAGAAAAGAACAACTAGCACAATCCGAAGCAAAAAAGAGTTGCAATACGTTGATTTTATACGATTTGAATTCATTTCCCTGAGTTTTATTTTTTGCTTTTCCCCTTATCCCTGATTTTCCATATCCGTCCTGATTTTCTCTGTCAGTTCGATAAAAGTATCCTGATCGACACAGACCTGAGCCAGAATATCCACAATATTTTCTTTGCTGATCTTATCAAAATCCTCGCGCCGGGGCAGGATAAAAACGCCACCAAAATCAACCGATCCGGGACTAATCAGAATTTGGCTCTCGCCTTCGGCATAAAAATGGCTTGGCCGGTGCGCCTTCCGTGGAAAAAGGTGAATTGTCCATCTTCCATTCGACCAGGAACAAAGTGCATTCATCATTGGTTCCGCTTTTTCAGGTTGCATCGCCTGAAAAGGACTGTAATAAATGCCAACGATTTTCAGTGCTTCCTCCATCGAGGCCGATTCAATGGAAATCATTTTCCGCAGGTAATTATCGAAGGCCCAAACTTCTGTTTTCGCACCGGAATATAGTTTACGGGCCGATTGTTTCAGCCGATCGAAATCGCTTGTAATTGGCATAAAAGTACTCTCACCAGCCTGAAAATGCAAGTGATCGGGAGCCGAAGCGCCACACTCCGGACCATTATAAAAAACAGTATATCCCTCCATCGCCTTTGCCAATTCGAGCAATCTTTTCGCATTGGGGATAAACCGCTGATCAGTGTGCCGGTTGCACGAAATGGTGAAATGGTTCTTGAAGATCGGGAACGGATTGACCAGAATCAGGAAGTCGTCGCCAAAAGCAATGGCATCCTGTTCTTTGGGTCGATTTCCATTGCACAAAAAGCATTTCCGTGCAGCAATCGATTTTTTATCCACCTCTGCCGATGACGAACGCATCCGCTCCGGATTAAACTGAGCCCGAATTTCAAATCCATCAAACTGAAAGCTCTTTTCCTCAACCTTTTGCAGTCCTTTAAAATTTTTGGCGGCCAATGGCCATGACTGAACTTGCGATTCGGTGAATTCACCCAGAATCTGCGTTGGAGTTTTATTCGTATTTTGTATTAAATCAACTAATTGCGCCATATAATATTTTTTAAATTATCCATGACAGGGTTTAAAACCCTGTCATGGATAATTCTAAATTTTATTCCTTCAATTCCCAATATTTCAAAATTTCGCCCATCAATTCATCCCGTTGCTGATCGGTTGTAATCGTTTCGAATGGAAAACCCAAAATTACGGAATGATAGTTGCCATCAAAACAAACTCCGGCAGTTTTATTGTCGCTTTTGTACCTGAAAAGCACTTTGGCATCTTTTCCAACAGGCTCAATGGCATCGGGCGATTCAACTTTATAAATTGAAGGGTTGTAATCCTGAACAAAACTAAATTCTTTCGAAAAGTCAGACTTGACGGCGTTTACCGGATACACACCCCCACTTTTACTCGCGTGGTTCGTCATAAACCGGTAATGCAGCACATCGGCAGCAAAATGACGGGCAAGCGTGTCGCCACACAAATCCAGATCGGTGCCGATGTATGCTCCCGAAATAAAAAGTCTGGGCTTTTCTCCTGAAGTATATTCAGAAATTGCTTGCCGCATTTCAGGAGTGAAAAGCGTAAAATCTTTCTTCTTAAATCCGTAAAGTCGAGTGGTCGTTTTTTCCTCTCCAAAAATGATGTCGAGCGCCGAAAAGTCGCTTGCGTTCCATTGTTTCTGCTCAAAAACTTCGTCGCTCATCGAAATGAATGCCAAGCCATTGTTGCGAAAAGCCTGACCGTGAACCAACGGATAATCGAACGAATTTCCCTGAACCACGCGGGTTTCCTGATCGGCATGACAAGAGCCCCAACCAGAAGCATCGTCGTCTTTCCATGGCGATTTCCGGTCAAAGTCGTATTGATCACCAATAAAAGCAATGTCATTTTTATCGGCAACACCTTCATCTTCGGCGGTCTGGAATCCAGCCTGTTTGCCATTGTCGAAAGCTGCCGGTCCGCAAATGCGGTCGAAGGCATTCACAATCAGAACTGGTTTTTGGTCGTCGGATGGCAGGCTGCAAGCCAGTATTTCCGAAGGAAAACTCTCGCCGCCTTCGTTCATCGCGGTCACCTTGAAACTGTAAATTACGCCGGGTTTTAAACCGCTACACAAATAGGATGGTTCATTCACCTCAACACCATTGTCGAAGCCACCATTTTCAATCCGGGTATATATTTTATAGGTTTTAGCAACAGCAGTTGGCTCCAATTCATCGGCCACAGGAGCCCACGTCAACCGTACATTTTTTCCTTCCATTTTCATCTGGAAATGATTGACTGGCAAAGGCTGAATCGCGTATTTCTGACCGTTTTGAAAAGCCAGGAACTTCAAAATAGCCTTATAATATGCCCGGCTCACATCAAATTTAAATCGCGGATCGTACGCCTGCACCATGTCGGCAAAATTCTGGTGCGACAGAAATTCGGACAGTACCGTAGGAACTTTGGTGCGGGCGGCTTCCGAATATTGTTTGTTCCACATTCCGCGGCGCGTCCATTGTGGGAAGTAGATTTTCTGAAGGTCGCCGACAATCTGCGTCTGTACAATATCGGCCAAATCGCGGCTCGCCCAGCGCGACTGCCCGTTTGTAAAATCTGAAGGACCAAACGTAGTATTGTAAATCATCAATGTTCCAATGATGGTGCTGTCGGGCGTATTTCCGGCATCGGTATGAAATGCCAAAGCCATGTCAACGGGAATGCCCAAACCTTTCGCATCGGGATTGGCTTTAGGCCCGTTTGGCGCGCCCATCATGTAATTCACCCATTCGGCACGACACTGGTAGTCGTCTTTGTAATCGTCTTTCCCGGCTTCACGTTGAGCAAAAAGAGCGGCATCTTTTCCTCGGTTCGAATAATCTGTTTTTGTTTTATTCAGAAGATAAACCAGCGTATCGGGCATTCCGGCATTTTGCAGGTAATACCGCGCTGCTTCCTGGTATTTGGGGCGTTGACTTACAAACGGAAGCCAAAGCGCCGAGTCCATGGCAAATTCTTTCTCTTCGCGAATCTGGCGCAGCCGATCCATATCTTCAATCCGTCCACGAGCAATATTTCCCATGCCACCGCCCAGTTTCACCGCATCTACCGAAACCCATTTGCCGGTTTCGTTCGACTGGTTACTGAGTTCAATCCGGGCTTCCTTTCCTTGTTCAAACCGGAAAGTTCCCAGGTAAATCCAGGTTTCGCCACCAATAGTCTGGTTCACCAGAAACTCTGTTTTTCCTCCTGAATAATAAACCGTGTAATGTGCATCCGTTACATTTTCATCATTCCGGGCATACGAAACAGACACCGCATATTCGCCCGATTCAGGAATATCCGGAGTATAAATGACTTTCGAAGTAGCATTTTTCTGTTTGGTCATCTGTCGGGTTCCACCCATTTGAAACGGATTTTCGCCTTCCAACAAAAACGGGAACTTCAAGCCATAACCTTTTTCTTTACCTGCCTGAAGTGCTTCTCCAGTTTCCTGATAAACAGAACCTTTGGTTGAACCATCGGCATCGACGATGATTTCATATTTCTGAATATCGCGTTCACGAGGCAAAAATACATGAGCTCCCGCATTTTCGAGCATCGGAGTAATGTATGGAACCACAAAACTCATCGTCCAAAGATCTTCAACAGTCAGGAAAATCCGGGAGCGTTGCCATTCCCAGCGGTCGAGCGTATTTTCGTAGTACCAGCCATGACTGTGCCAAAGCGCGATATTGCGGTTGCTCAAACCTTCCGGGAAACTTGTATTTGCTGAAACGTTCCGGACAACCGGCAACTTTGAATTTATGGATTGACTTAACCGTTTGCCATCAATAGGAACAGAATTGTCGCGGTAAAAATTAGGAATCAGTTCCTGAATTTCTTTGCCCATCGTTTCGATCGAAACTGCATAGTTTTTGAATTTCCGGCCAAGCAATTGTTTGAAATCCGTATTGTATTTCAAAGTATTTTCAGGGCGGAAAGGGATATATGAAAAAACATCATTCATCACCAGTTTCACCTTTTTTGCTGCCGGATCAACTTCCACGGTATCGCACTCAAATTTGTAGTCGGTTCCGGCAGAAGCCTTTTGGGCAAACTCGACGGAGGCTTCATTCGCCTTTTTTACAAGGCGTTTAGGTTGAGCGACACTATAATTTACCGCCAGTAACAGCAGTAAAACAATTAAAAGAAATGAATTTCCTCTTTTGAGTTTCATTGGATTAATTTTCATGATTTTTCATGTCCGTAGGCTAAAGTCAAACGGCAAAGAATATAACCAATTCTGATCAAAATCACTATTATCCTTTGCCGTCTGTTTTAGCTGACGGACAATGTATGATCTATACCTTTATAAAAATCTTCTTTTTATACAACACATAGCCAATCAGCCAAAAGAACACCACATGCGAAATGGCAAAGAGCAACGAGCCGTTTATATCGCCTGCCAATGGCTGAAAAACCTGCGTATAAAGCCATCCGGAGCCACTTTGTACTGATCCGTCAGCAACAGTAATGTGGATTTGCCATAACGTTTTTGCCCACAGCCCTGAGAGTGCAAAGATGAACAATGGGTTCATGCCAAAAACCACAAAGAAAGAAGTCCATTTGGTGTAACCTTTTAAGTCGATAATCCAAATCAGAAATGCCAGAACTGAACATGCCCATCCGGCAGCATAAAGCACATACGAACTGGTCCAGAGCGGTTTATTGATCGGGAAGAAAAAGCCCCAGAGTAAACCTGCTGCCACAGCAACAATGCCCGTCAACAACAACTTTTTTGGCACCGAAGTTTTTTCGGCTTCCTTCACCAGAGCGCCAATCAGATAGCCCAAGATGACCGTCACAACAGCCGGAATCGTACTTAGCAGCCCTTCCGGATCGAATGGAATTCCGAACCCTTTATACATGTGGTTTACTCCAAGAATTGCGGAATCAAATGGGATTGTTGCATTTCCCTGAAGTGAGTATGGGTCGCTTCCACCTAAAAAATAGAGCAATCCCCAGTAAAACAACAAAATGGCTCCACCAATATAGAGTAAATATTTACGCTGAAAAGCCAAAACGATAATTGACCCAATTCCGTAAGCCAGGGCAATGCGGGGCAAAACGCCCAAAATCCGAAGTTTTGAATAGTCGGTTGACCATTGAGGAAATGTGGCCAAAAATAAACCAACAGCATAAATCAGTATGGTTCGACGGCCAACCCTGATGAGCGATTCTTTATTCAGGGTATTTCCGTATTTCGCGAAGGAGAAAAACATGGAAACACCAACTACAAAAAGGAAAAATGGAAACACCAGATCGGTAGGCGTGCAGCCGTGCCATTTGGAATGTTCGAGCGGGGCATAAATATGCGACCAGCTTCCCGGATTATTCACCAGGATCATCATAGCGACAGTCATACCGCGCAGAACATCAAGGGCGAGGTAGCGTTGTGTTGTCTTCATTCGGTATCGTTTGTTTTTTTTGTGAGTAAAAGCAAGCCGGTGAACATGATCAGCCCGTTCAGGAGCAATAATTCGAAGCCAAATTTATAGCCGCCCAGCCAGGCTTCGGAGTTGGCATTAATGATGTAGGTCAGCACCGGCGACAACAGCCCAACGACAGGCACCAGACGGTCGTTCACCTTTTTCTTCGTCAGTATGCCGAAAGCAAAAAGCCCCAGCAGCGGACCATACGTGTATCCGGCCACCTTGAAAACCGCTGTCACCACGCTTTCGTCGTTGATTATCCTGAAAAGTACAATCACCAGAAACATCAGGATTGAAAAACCCACATGTACTTTGATCCGGGTTAATTTGCTTTCAGGTTTTTTCGTATCCAGATTCAGGAAGTCGATGCAAAATGAAGTTGTTAAAGCAGTTAAGGCTGAGTCGGAACTCGAATATGTTGCAGAGACGATGCCAAGCAAAAACAAGACCCCGGCAATTGTCCCGAAATGATTCAACGCCAGAAGAGGGAAAAAATCGTCGGTTTTTGCCGGAATGGCGATACCTTTTTGCTGTGCGAAAATGTAAAGCATCACGCCCAGACATAAGAACAATAAGTTGACAATAATAAACGCCAGACTAAACCAGAACAGGTTTTTCTGGGCATCGTGCCTGTTTTTACAGGTTAAGCTTTTCTGCATAATGTCCTGATCCAAGCCATTCATCACGATTACAATTCCTAGTCCCGCAAAAAATTGCTTGAAAAAATTGGTTTTCGACCGCCAGTCCCAGTCAAATATTTTACTGAACGGATGCGCGTCGATGGCTTTTATCATTTTAAACGTACTCAAATCCAATTGTTTGGAGATGATAAAAATGGTCAGCACCACCGAAGCCAACAAAAAAGTGGTTTGAAGCGAATCAGTCCAGATGATGGTTTTAATCCCGGCACGAAACGTATAAGCGAGAATCATAAAAATGGCAATAGCTACCGTTACCGCGAATGGAATTCCCAGCGCATCGAAAAAAGCGAGTTGCAACACTCCGGCAACCAGATACATGCGGAACGAAGCCCCGATAATCCGCGAAACCAAGAAAAAGAATGAGCCTGTTTTATACGACCGAACGCCAAACCGCTGATCGAGGTAGGTATAAATGGAAATCAGTTGCAGTTTATAATACAGTGGAATGAGAACCAGAGCCACAACCCAGTACCCAACAAAATTACCCAATAAAAATTGCAGGTAGGTCCAGCCCGAATGTCCGACTTCGCCCGGAACTGAAATAAAAGTAACTCCTGAAATGGTGGTACCAATCATGGCAAAAGCCACCATATACCACCTGGATTTGCGATTCCCGGTAAAAAACGTTTCGTTGTTTACATTCTTCGAGGTGAGATATGAAATGCCAAACAGCAATCCAAAAAAACAGACCAGGACAATAAATAAAATAGTACTACTCATTTAATTCGTTTTATTTTCAAATCCCATTATCGACCGGATATACTCAGCATTCGCTTTGGAGGTCAACAGTTCCAGCAACAGTAAGGCAACATCAACTGCGGTAGAAGGATTCCATGATGTTATGATGTTGTCGTCAATCACAATTGGCTGATTAATTACCTGAACTCCAAAACTTTTCAAGGCGTCACGTCGAACTTGGTTTTTATAGGTCGTACCTTTTTTATCTTTCAGTATGCCACTCTTGCCAAGCGGTAAAGCGGCGACACAAATTGAAGCAATAATCTTGTCTTTCGCTTTGAATGACCGGATCAGTTCCAGAAACCTTTCATCGTAAGCATCCTTATAAAAATCATATTCTTCAAATCCACCAGGAACAGCCAAAGCATCAAACGAATCAACATCAATTTCGCTGATCAAATAATCGGCGATGAACCTCTGATTAAATGAACTCCGGATTTCCTTATGCAATCCACCGGTAAACAATTCTGTTGAATGATCTCCATCAACCAGGTTCCAACCAATTACATCAATGAATACACTTGCTTCAAAAGTTTCAAATCCATCGGCCAACAACAATAAAACTCGTTTCATATTCGGGTTATATTATTTATTATAAATACTTCACTTCCATATCCCAGCTCCACTCGCTGAAGTAGAGGTTTCCTCCCGCCCACTCCAGTTCTCCGCGCTGAAAATCATAGGGTTCACTGCGGAAATATTTTTTCTTTGGCGTCAATTCACGGGTAAAATCATCGTTCACAATCAAACGGTACGAGTCAATTCCGGAGCAATAAAAATTCCTGACCTTTTCATCCGGTGAAGCTTGCAGGCCAAACGACTGATCGAGCGGAACCCAACCAATGCCTTCGTAGTAAACCTCGCACCAGTCGTGCAGATTAACTTCATGAGGATGAAGCATCCAGCCACTTTGCCATTTTACCGGAATGCCCTGCGAACGCGCCAAGGTCATAAAGAGCAACGTCTGCATTCCGCAATCGCCATGGTGAGTTTCCTGTACATATCCCGGAATATCACGCATAATACTGTATTCGAGTGCGCTGGCCCAACGCACCGAATCGTTGATCCAGTTGTATATTTTCTGAACTTTGCGAAGCGGATTGGTTTCACCCGACAGAATTCGGTTAGCCAATTGTTTTATTTTGGGCGTGAATACGATCTGGGGAGCCCGTTCTGCTGTATTTTCTTTGTAAACCGAACTTTCGGTATTGTAGGATTTGATCTTTTCCGGATCTAAATCAAAATATTGGGCCGCAGTTTCAACCTCAAATTCAATCTGAAAAACAGTAGGCTGATCTTTCACCGCTTTCTTTTCCAGGTAAACCGAGTGCTGAAGGTCGCTTTCGGGAGCGCCCATCGCTTTTTCAGGATCAGATTTCAGCAGATTGATGTTCTTCTGCCTTGCGTGACCTTGCCTCGGGAAAGGCATCCAGCAGCGGATAATTTCACCATCTGGAACTGCATTGGGCTTGGCTTTTACGGTATAAGTCAATTTCATCCGGACCGGCAAAACCGGTTCTCCTGAAGTCTTGGTCGCTGAAATGACTTTTGCAGTGTGTTGCAAACAAAACAGGCTGAGTGAATCGACCTGAAAACCATCAACTTTATCTTTGTATTTCCGAGCCTCATCGTCGAGCCGGAACAAATTGGCAACTGAATTTTTGAAATAGCGTTTCTCGCCGTCAATCGGGCGCATTTCCAGTTTCTTCGTACTCTCCCATTTTTGCAAAGTAGCGTTGTCCAAATCAGGAAAATATTTTGAAAGCTGAGTTTTTACAACTGCTTCAGTCAACCTGAAATCGAGCCGAATGCGGCGTCCAACTTCAACAATAGAATCGAGACTATAAATGTCTTTCTCTTTTAAATTTCCACTGGACTTTAAAGAATCGCACATCAGCTCTACCTTTTTCAGTTCTCCGGAAGCCGTAAATTGTTCAATTTTGGTCAAACTTATGGGCTTTTCAGGAGCCGGATTGCAGGCAACAACAAAAACGCACCCAAAGAGCAGGCTCCTGGCGATCGTCAACAATTGAAAATTTCGGTTCTTCATATACTCTAACATTTTATCAAATAAACACATAGGTCACAAAAAATTTTCCCTTTTCTCATTTCTATGTGACTATGTAATTCTCATTTATTCATTAAAACCGCCCTATGGAATATCCGTTTTTCTTTAACCAGATAAGAAGTTCGCCCAACCGATTGTAAAATTTATCGGTACGAGAAGCTTCCGTTCCCATATGAATAAGCATGATGCAACCGTTCAGCCCATTCGGATCTTTCTTCTCAAAAGTTTTGATGTCGTTCATAATGGTTTCTGAAGAGCGGTAACCAGCCATATCGGGAGTGGTGTAATCGGCATTCGAGCGGATTCCCGGCGTGAAATTGATCACTTTCAATCCCATTTGCCGGCTCCAGTCAACACTCTCAGCATTGTACCATTCGTAAGGCGGTAAAAATACCGAAGCTTTTTCAGTTGACAGGCCAAACCCAGCCATTCTCTGATAATTAGCCTTTAAATCATCGGAGAACTGCTTTTGAGTAACCAGCGTCGAATCCCGTTTGGTCCAGTCGGCATACAGTAAATGACCATCGGAATGAGCTCCAACATAATGGCCATCAGCAATCAATTCATTGATCAACGATTTATTTTCCGGATTGTTATAGAAAGCTCCCGTCAGGAAAAATGAACCTTTGACGTTATATTTTTTCAAGGTTCGAGCGATTATTTTCCCTCCTTCGCATAATTCATGAGCCGAAAAAATCAGATAAACCTTCTTCTCTGCCGGATTTTTCCGCACCAAAGCACCCTGATCGTCCAAAATATCTCCGGAAGTACGGCCTTCAACTTCGAGCGACGAAAGCAGGTAACTCAGGCTGGCCGTTCCGTCCATAGTCGGTTCATTGGTCGAATAATCGCCCATGTCGTCGTGGTAAACCGCTTTCCCATTCTGAAATGCGGCGTATCCATCGGCACGATACAATTGAATACCAATCAAACTTTTATAAATACTGGCATAAACCGGACCGTCAACAAGCCCACCAGTGGTTGTTTTCTTATCGAAGAACGTCAGCGATGAATGCGGTGTTGCAGGAAAATCGCCGCCAGCCGGAAGTCCGCAAATCATCGAAGTTCCCCACGGGTTGCAGCCCAAAAGCCAGTCGGTCAGGGCGGCTTCCATTTCTTCGTAGCTGTTGTCACCAGTTATTTTCCGGTACAATTTAGCCTGAGTAATGGCCGCAGCCACAAAATTATTAGAGCACCAAACAAACGGGACGCCAATCCGGAACGGATCGTTCCCTGCATATTTCCGGATTTGGTCGAGTCCTTGTTTCATCAAACCAGCGAATTGTTTCGCAACAACCGGATCGGCAGACTGAGCCAGTAGCGCATGTCCAAGGTTCACAAACGGATAATACTGGTAATGGCGGGCCCGGTTCAGTTCCATCCAGGGCGTAACCGGTTCCAGCTCTCCCCAATATTTGGCTTCCTTCTGAAAATCAGTTTGCTTTTCGAGCGGAATAAACGTTGCAGCAGCCAATTCCATGTCATCGACCCAATTATCCTCTTCATAAAAATAAGGAGTAACTGTGCAGGCCGTCTGGCAATTGCCCAGATCCGATTTGGCAAAATCCCAGGCCTCGCGCGATTTCACGAGCATTCGATCGGCAAATTTCGGATCGATACTTTTAAAAATGGAAGCGCCCAAAGCAAACGAAGACGAGAATTTAGCCGCCGTTGACGAAACGCCTGTCGAGCGATTTTTGTACTTGCTCAATCCTTGCGATTTCCCGGTTACAAAATAAACCGGACGATATTTCCCCAAATCGTAACCACCTAAAGTATCGGAAGTCGGTAACCGAAAGCCCCGATGATCGCGATCGTCGGCAATCTGGTTGTACATCTCGTTTTTCGCCGGGTTCATTTTCAGGAGCCATTCCAAACCCCAGCGCGCTTCGTCCAGAATATCCGGAATTCCGTTGGCACCGAACCTTCCATTGGCAGCGAATTGATCGCCGTAAACCGACGGATTTTGCTGGTAAGCAAACAACATTTGGTAAATGGCGTTGGCCGAAGTGGTTGTATATTGCAGGTAATCAGTCGCATCGTGCCAACCGCCAATCACATCGATGCGCTGGCCGCTTTTTGTGGGATGATCGACAATGATTCCATCGTGGGTGTGGCACGAATCGTTCAGGTACGGATTGAACCCGCAACGCTGCTGCCGCATGTATTTCAGGATAAAATCGGCAGTGCCCTTATAAATGTCAGGAGATATCCGAAACGAAGGAGAAACCGCGTTTCCCATTTTCAGGAAATAACCACCTTCATGCTGAAATGCTGAAAAATTCAGCCGATAAGCCGTTTGCTTCCCCCAAATAGCAGCGTCGGCAATTTCCGGTCTGCCTTCAAAAACCAGCTTTCCGGAGAGTGTCTCGCATAACTGAAACGCAATCGGTTCATCTTTTTCTTCAGAAATAAAGACGGCAACTTTAATGGATTGAGGCAAGTACCCCAATTGATTGATGCGGATTACTGAAGAAGCGCTCAGCTTCAACGAAATCAGAAAAATCATACAAATCAGGAAAAAAGCTCTCATAGCTTCCGTAGTCTTTAGGTTTTAGGGCAAATATTTCGGAGAAACAACTTATACCCCATAAAGATATAAATCCATTGAACTTAGACACTTCCATTCAGAAATTATTTAGGCTCACGTTTCGCACAAAATATGGATCAAAATTAATGTAATTAATGAATCTCGCAAATATTGGTAATACATGTTATATGATACATTTCATTTTTCATCAAAATGGTTATCTTTACAGCGCAAATAAAAGATTACCAATTACAAAATAAATGAAACTTATTGCAGACAGTGGATCGACCAAAACCGCATGGAAACTGATTGATTGTTCGGGTAATGTTAAAAGCATTAAAACTTCAGGGCTCAACCCTTATTCACAATCAGAAGAAAGCATTTTTCAGGAAGTTGAAAAAGTTCTTTTCCCAGAAACAGGTTCCGACATTCAGCAAATCTATTTTTATGGTGCCGGAATTGTAAACGCTGAAAAAGGCGACGTCATCCGCCGGGCATTAAACCGGGTTTACCCTGAAGCCAGGGTCGAGACATACAGCGATGTGGTAGGTGCAGCACGCGCGTTGTTTGGGAATCAGCCTGGAATAGCCTGTATTCTGGGTACCGGATCGAATGTGTGTTTGTATGACGGAGAAAAAATTACCAGAGGTGTTTCTCCTCTCGGATACATTTTAGGCGACGAAGGTAGCGGCTCTGTCATGGGCCGTAAACTTCTGGGTGACTACTTTAAAGAAGTAATGCCAGCCCAATTACGCGACGAATTTGGTAGGCGGTTCGGTATTACCCGCGAAGAAGCCTTGACCCGCGTGTACCGCACCGAAAAAGCGAATCAGTTTCTGGCACAATTTGTTCCATTTTTATCGGAACACGAAAATTCAGCCTATTGCCAGGAACTTGTTCAACATAGTTTCATGGAATTTTTTGAACGGAACGTTTGCAAGCTGCCCCTTTACACCAAATATCGGATTGGATTCATTGGCTCCGTGGCTTATTATTTCAGCCCCATTTTGAACAACACCGCCAGCTATTTTGGGTTCGAGGAAACAACAATATTGAAAGATCCGATCGAAGGACTTGAAAAATTTCATAAATAAAGATTTGGAGATTTGAAGATTTTTGCGAGGAAACAGAGACAGAATCTAATATTTAGTCAAATGTTTTGAACAGCAAATGGCAACTTTGAAACGGAAACTGCAGAAACAACAGAGACGAGAGAAATAATTGAAACCTGAAATATTAAACGCTAAAAACAATATGGCTACAGAAAATACCACCGAAGCCGATTCGTTGTACAACGATCTGGAAAAAAAATCAATAAAAGAACTTCTTTTAAGTATTCATGAGGAAGACAAGAAAGTTTTGCCAGCCGTGCATGATGCTATTCCCCAAATCGAAAAACTGGTGGAAGAAGTTTATCAGCGGATGAAAAAAGGTGGACGCTTGTTTTACCTGGGGGCCGGGACCAGTGGACGTCTGGGCATTCTGGACGCATCGGAAATTCCGCCCACGTTTGGTGTTGGTCCCGATTTAGTGATTGGACTCATTGCCGGTGGCGACCGTGCTATTCGTAAAGCCGTTGAAATGGCAGAAGACGACGAAGAACAGGCTTGGAAAGACCTCGAAAAGTACCAGTTAACCAGGCTCGACACGATTGTTGGCATTGCCGCTTCGGGCCGCACACCTTATGTGGTTGGAGCCGTTAGGAAAGCCCGCACCCAAGGCATCCTGACCGGCTGTGTTGTGAATAACCGAGGTAGTGTTTTAGCGCAAAATGTTGACATTCCAATTGAAGCCATCGTTGGCCCTGAATTTCTGACCGGTAGCACCCGCATGAAATCAGGAACCTCGCAGAAGCTGATTCTGAATATGATTACCACTTCGCTGATGATTAAGCTAGGGAGGGTAAAAGGCAACAAAATGGTGAACATGCAACTCACCAATCAAAAATTGATTAACCGCGGCACCCGGATGATTACGACCGAACTGGGTTACGACGAAGTGAAAGCCAAACGTTTGCTGCTGTTGCACGGATCTGTAAATGCAGTTTTGCTGGCAGAAAAAGAAGGGAATAAGGAATAATCCTGTGCAATCGTTGATACAAATTTGTTCTGAAAGGATATCAATTTTGTAACTTCACATAAATCAAAAGGGATAGTTTATAGACTTAGAAACTGCTTAAAATTTGAAAAGATACATAAAAATCAGAAATTTACAGATGCAACTTTCAAATGATAAGTTCACCTTCATGTTACCCCTCCAAACTTCCGCTGAAAGGGCGGCTTGGAAATACCCGTCAGGGGATTTTGGGGTTTTTAACAGTGTCAGCACTTTCAAATTGTAAGTTTTTGAAAAAACATAATCACTTTTGATACAGCCTCGGAGGTAACGACTAAAAAAGCCGGTCACAATTTAATGCAACCGGCTTTTCTAAGAATTGCCGAACCAATATCAAAATATCAACTATCCAAACCATAGAGAAGTTGCACTTCAACTTCCCTATTTCCAATAAAAGACTACCAATGTGACTCGTCTAGCACAGCATCCTTCGCTTCTGCTTTAGTTGCTTTTTTGGCGTTTTTAGCGGCAGCTTTAGCATCTTTAGCAATCTTTTCATTGGTTTGAGTCGTTTTTGCATCAACCACTTTTCCTTGACCTTTAGCGGTGGTTTTTGCATCATTCACGGCCGATTTTGCATCTTTTGTAGTATTCTTGGCATCTTCCACTGTACTTTTTGCATCGTTCACGGTACTCTTTGTAATCTCAATGGCTGCTTTTGGATCTTTAAGAAATGCTTTCGGATTAGTGACCATAAATTTAGCGGTACCTAAAACACCTTTACCTTTTTTTGCTGTTGCTTTACCTTTTTCAACAGCTGCTTGTCCATTTTCAACTGTGGTTGCTCCATTTTCAACTGACTTTGTTCCCTTGCCTAAAAACCCTTTAGCCTTTTGAGCCTGAGCATTGTTTTGACTTAAAACTAAAACAAACAGAATGGCAAATAAAATCTGTAAATAATTTTTCATTTTCGAATTGATTTAAGGGTGATGTGTTATAGAATTAATTTTTGGTGGTATGGTTAAATCCTCAATTTTTTGCGTTAAATCGACCTGTAAGCATTTTGAATATGGAAAATCTGAAAAATTCCTACAAGTCACGGAACAGGAACCTCCTTATATGCCAGCACAAAACTAAAAATCATTAACAGGATCAGGTAAGATTTCGGGGAGACAAAAAGTAGACAATTAGAAAAAAATCAGGAACAAGAATTTAGATAAAAATCTATATATCAATATTTTACAAACATATAACAGTAAATAAATTCAATTCAGGCACGGAAAAAATTGGAAAATTCCAATTTCACTCCAAAAAAAGTTCCTTAAGAAAACCAGCATCGGATTTCATGAGGAACCATCGGTATTATCGTATAAATTTTAGATATTCTGCAAGAAAGCCGACAGATTAGTTTCCCTATCAAGGTCCAGTTTCTGGCGCAGACGCAAGCGAGCTTTCTTCAGGGCATCGTCTGATTGAAATGTAATTTGCGCAATGTCTTTATTGCTCATGTTCAGTTTCAGGAAAGCACACATTTTTCGTTCATTAATCGTAAGATTTGGAAATTTCGTGTTTAACTTCTCATAGAATGAACGATGCACCTTTTCGAACAGAAGTTCAAATTCGTCCCAGTTAGAATTATAGGATTTTCTTTTATTCTCAGCAATAAGTGCTTTTATTTTTTGCTTGCCTTCGGGGTTGGTATCTTTTTCGATTTCATGTAACCAAGCGATGGTTTGGGCATCGCGTTCCGAATTTTGAATCAATTTTAAGGTGGCTGCCGTCATCGATTGCTGGTTCATTTCAAGCTCCCGGTTTATACGTTCAATCTCGTAGTTTAGCAACAGGGCTTTGGCGGCTTCGCTTTCCTGAAGCGCCAGTTCAACCTTTTTACGCTCGGTAATATCTCTCACATTGGCCACCACTGCTTTAATCGCCGGATGATCGAGAAAATCCTGCGCCACCGCTTCAAACCACACATAACCGTTCTCTTTGTGTTTATGGCGGTACTGAATGGCGTCGGCTAGGTCTTTGTTCGACACAACTCGATTCCAATGTTCACGAACAAGGTTAACATCGTCTGGGTAAATAACATCGTCAATTGCCCCAAGCAACTCGTCAACCGTGTACCCTGTAAGGTCTTTGGCCGCATCGCTGATAAAAATCTGCTCTCCTTTCCCGTTGACCAGAACCAGAATATCGTTCGAATTCTTTATCAATAACCGCAATTTTTCTTCACTCACCTCCACCTTCTTTTTGGCCTCAATAAGAGCGTCGTTTGTAGTCATCAACTCCTGATTTACAACCATGTATTCTTCATTGAGCTGCTCTATCTCGTGTTTCTGCTTGACAAGAATAAGGTTCGTTCTGTGCTTAATTCGCGACGAGCGAAAGACATAAACGGCAAACATTGAAACCAAAATAAAACCGGTGATAAGCGAAAACTGGATCGATCGCTGCACGGCATCTTTCTTCTGCTGAACCAATTCAATGGCTTGTTTCTCTTTTTCGAATTTATAAGTATATTCAAGTTCGGCAATCTTCTTTATTTTATTTTCGCTGTAAACGCTGTCGTTTGCTGCGGTAAACAGTTTATGATGGATGTAGGCATTTTTATAATCGTTTGTAGCTGCATATATTTCTGAAAGCTGTCGATGGATGTCTTTTTGGTTATCCAATAGCTTGAGTTCATTGGCAAGTTCAAGGCTTTTTAGGTTGAATTCCAATGCTTTTGCATACATCTTCTGAAGAAAATAGATCCCGCCAATTTTGATACATGTTTCACAAATTGTTCGTTTCCGGCTTAGCTCCTCCGATATTTTCAATGCCCGCTCATAGTTTACCAGGGCTTCGTTGTAATCGCCCCGGGCACGATAAAAATCGCCAATTCTACTTACAATGCGCAATATGGGTGTTTGATAAGATAGTTTCTCGACAATGGTTAATGCTTTCTGAAAATAATCAAGTGCTTCTGGTTTATGGGTTTCCAGGTAAACGATGCCCATTTCCTCGAAACAATTAGAAACCAAGCGTTTGTTGTTTATCTTTTCTGCTATCGTCAAAGCCCTGTGGTGATAGTCCAGCGCCTTTTTATAGTCGCTCTGCAAGGTATAAATACTTCCTATATTTATGAGCGACAAGGAGATGCCCGATTCGTCCTTTGCTTCTTCTTTAAGCGACAATGCCTTTTGGTACGATTCGAGTGCCAGTGGATAATTTCCCTGGTATTTGTTGATTTCTCCTATATTGATATAAATCGCCGCACGCATTTTTTTATCATCTTTCTTCTCCAATAACCGAAAGATACGCTGATACCCGCCAAGCGCCTTTTCGTAATCGCCCTTACCGGTATAAATCACCGATAAATAAGCCAGGCTTCTTGTCAACAGAGTTTGATCATTCAACTCTTCGGCAAGTTTGATGGCCCGCAAATAACATGCTGTTGCCTCCGGAATATTACCTATTGCCGCATAGCTTATTCCACAAACAATCAACGTTTTGGCTATTTCGCTTTTATTATTTATATCCTCAGCAATCTTCAGGGCTTTTAGAAAGTAATCCATCGCCTCCTTATCCGATTTGTTGTACGAAAGCGACACGCCCATCATGTAGTAGCTTTGCGCCAGACCTTTCCAGAAGTTCAATTTACCTGATAATTCAGCCGCCTCCGTGGCATATTGCATTGCTTTTGTCGAATCATTTTTATAAACAACACTGGCGGTTTCATTAAGAAGGGTTATTCTTACGGTGTCTTCAAGCTTATGGGTTTTCAATAGATTTCTAAGGCTATCGGGTTTGGTATCCTGGGCCTTAATTGTATTCACCTGAAAAATGAGAACAATGAGCAACAATAGTAGGTTCCGATTATCCATCGATGATTCGTATAAATATGATTAATTTATTAGCTGGATAAAATTAGATGAATTAACCGGAAAGCTCCGGCTTTTTAAGGGGCTCTGGTTAACAAATAACAGTAATTTACTTTTACCGAAAACTCGGCGAATCCCTATTCGGAGGTACTAGGAGACATATTATACCTATTGGAAGACATCTTACACCTGTTGGAAACTGATTTTGGGGAACTGTGAGTGTTAGTTTCTTATTTAAGTTCTACAATAAGAAATCCTAAATTCTTATACCTGGTCTTCAAGCCGGACAGGCTGTTACTTTTTCCCTTAAGCTGGAAAAAACAGACAAAAAGAGCTACCGCTGAAAGATAAAAAGCTAAAAGCCGAGTACGTTCGGCTAAAAATTCTAAACTCTTCCTTCTGGTCGTCAAACAGGGAAATTTTCTTCACGCTCACTGCTTCAGCATTCTTCACGCTTTTTCTCTTAGGTGGAAGAAAGGCACCGAATTACAATCGTATTCTGATTAAATACCCAATTAAAATGGAATTCATCGGATTTAGTTCTGCCTAAATCCGAGCGAGTGGGCAGGCCGTCAAAACGCCCGGCGGAGGGTTCGTTATGACAGTCATCCCGATGACTATCGGGATCTCTTCCTCTTCATCGATTGGAAAAGGAAGAGCCAATCCGTCTTGAGGACCAAAAAGTTTGAATACAAATCGATCATCATTTTTCTCCCCACAAGAAGATGAAGTGATCCAATGAAATGAGGATTGTATAAACATTACATCAGCACATGAAAAAACCTCAGTTACCTGAAGTTTTTTTGTGAGGTATTACTATAGCATTGCAGGGCAATCGCGGTTAAACCGGTTGTTGCTGTTCAATTAACGCCATCGATTTCTCAAATCTTTTGGCGAATGCATAAGCCCGATGACTTACTTTTTATACATTTGCGGTTAACGAAACTGCGAATAAGCTTTCAACATGCACGAAATTAATTGGATTGACGAATCGTTCGATGTCAAGCAGGCTTCAGATTACCATATTTCCATCCAGATTGGGTTGGATGGGTTTTCGTTCTGTATTCTGGATACCCGTCGCAACAAATACCTCGTTTTTCAGCACATTCCGTTGATTGTTGGTAAACTTCAATTCCTTTCACGAAAAATTGAAACTCTTTTTGATCAGGAAGAGAAACTGAACGCTTCGTTTAAAAGCGTATCGATCAGTTACTCCACCAACAAAGCAACTCTTGTTCCGAAAGAATATTCCGAGTCGGCCAACTTTCTTAAAATAGCCACTGTGGCCAGCGACATGAGCCGAAACGAAGAACTTCGTACCGACGACATTCCCGGCTTCAACTATCAGTTGGTTTACAGTTATCCCAAAGAAATCATGTCGTTACTGAACCGGAAATATACCGATTTTAAGTTCATGCATAAATCCATTCCGCTCATCACATCAGTAGTCGATCAGCGTACCGAAAAGAAGAATACGCTGCTGATTAATTTCGAAAAGAAATACATCCGGATGATCGCTTTTAACGACATGCAAATCGCCTTGTACAACAGTTTCTATTTCAAGAACGAGTCTGATTTCCTATACTACGCACTCAACACCTGGCAGAGCCTGCAATTCGATCCCGAACGCGATGAAATCCTGATTGGCGGATTTGTGGCCGACGATTCCAATTTCATTCGCCAGTTAAAGAAATATATCAGCAACGTTCGGTTTTTGAAGCCATCAACCGATTTTAACTACGGGAACCTGTTCGAAAAAACACAAAAACATCAGTTTATAAGCTTGTTAAACACATACTCATGCGTATAGTTGGCGGAAAATACAGAGGCCGGATTTTTACACCGGGAAAAACATTCAAGGCCCGGCCAACCACCGACATGGCTAAAGAAAGCCTGTTCAATGTACTTCAGAATTACATCGACATTGAAGGCACTAAAACACTAGACCTATTCTCCGGAACCGGCAGTATCAGTTACGAACTGGCATCGCGCGGATGTACCGATGTTACCGCCGTTGAGATCAACCCGGCGCACATTCAGTTTATCAAAGAAGTGATTGAAAAGCTGGGCGAGAAAAATATCCGACTGGTCAAATCGAACGTGTTTGTTTTTGCCAAACGGATTAAAGAGCAGTTCGACCTGATTTTTGCCGATCCACCATACGACCATCCTCAATTTGCCGAGGTTGCCGATCTGATTTTCAAAAACAACTTGTTAAAACCGGGCGGCATTTTTATTCTGGAGCATTCGGGGCAGTTCGATTATGCGAAACATCCAAATTTTAAGGAACTCCGTCGGTACGGAAGCGTGCATTTCAGCATTTTTGAAAGCGAAACGCAAGAGGAATAGCAGAATAAGTTGTAGTTTCACATTATAAATATCAGCAAACATGAAGCTATCTGATTGGAGGGATGAATTAATCAACGACAAAAAAGACCCAAGATTAATGATTCCAAGACCATATCCCAGAGTGGGTTGGAATTTCAATTTTGGACAACCATTAACATGGGTGTTTTTAATTATTTTGGCAGTTGTGCTCATCCTCTGTTCATTTTTTTTGAAGTAATCCGGATCTAATCGGATTCTATTTGTCCTGTAAAGTTTTAATCCGACCTGTAACATTTGACAGGCGTTCCACACCAATACCTCAGTTTTCAATAAATCTATCATGGAAATATTTCAGGCAGACAACATTGTTAAGGATTATGCTGGTTTTGTCGCGTTAAGCTCGGTCAGCATTTCGGTAAAAGAAGCATCGATATTTGGGCTGTTGGGTCCCAACGGTGCGGGCAAAACAACCTTAATCCGGATCATCAACCAAATTACAGCACCCGACAGCGGAGAACTTTTCTTCGAAGGCAGGCCAATGAAATCGGACGACATTTATCAGATTGGTTATTTGCCTGAAGAACGTGGACTGTATAAGAAAATGAAAGTTGGCGAACAGGCGCTTTACCTGGCCCAACTGAAAGGAATGTCGAAACGTGACGCCCTGAAAAGCTTAAAATACTGGTTCGAGAAATTCGAGATTCAGGCCTGGTGGGGCAAAAAAGTAGAAGAGCTTTCGAAAGGAATGGCTCAGAAAGTACAGTTTATCACCACCGTTATTCATCAACCCCGATTGCTGATTTTCGACGAGCCTTTCAGCGGATTCGACCCCATCAATACCAATTTGATGAAGAATGAAATTCTTGAACTGAAAAAGCAGGGAACTACCATTATCTTCTCGACACACAACATGTCGTCCGTAGAAGAAATTTGCGATCACATTGCCCTGATCAATCAATCGAAAAAGATATTGGACGGACAGATTGACGAGGTGAAAGAAAAATTCAAGAGTAATACGTTCGAGATTGCCTATAAGGGCGAAGCGTCGAATTTAAATTCGCATTTAGGTTCGCATTTCAACATTCTCGAACAGGACGAAAGTAAATACCTGAAACAAATGAAGGTTCAGTTTCTGAATGGCAATTCGAACAATGAGCTACTGAAAATACTGATGAATCAATTCGAAATTGTATCGTTCAAGGAAGTTATTCCGAGTATGAACGATGTGTTTATCCATGTTGTAGAAGAAAATAACCGCGAAATAAAGCTGTAAGCCATGAATAAGTCAATCTTAATTTTAAAACGCGAATACCTGACCCGGGTAAAGAAAAAGTCGTTCATTATCATGACACTGCTGGTGCCGGTAATGATGGCCGCCTTAACCGTTCTGCCTGCTTATCTGGCCACCATGGACGACAAGGAAGAACGCACCATCGCGGTTTACGACCCAACAGCACTGGTATTGGACCGGCTCGAAAGCAATCAATTTACCAAGTTTCATTATATACCCGAACAGGAATTTCAGGAACTGAGCAAGAACTTCAAATCGGGCAAATACTACGCCGTACTTCACATACCGACCAACATACTGAATACGAGCCGTGCCGAAATGATTTCGGACAAGCAAATTACTTTCGATGTTAAAAACATGATTACAAATAAAATCGAAAACATCATCGAAGGAGAAAAAAAGAAACAGGTGATTGATGCCATTGGCGTACCCGATCTGGAAAAAAAACTGGCGGCAACAAAAACAAACATCACCGTTGAAACCATCAAACTGGGAGAAGCCGGCCAGGCAATAAAAAGCTCGACAGAAATGGCCATGGCCATTGGTTACGCCTCCGGATTCATCATTTACATGTTCGTTTTCATGTACGGGGTGATGGTCATGCGCGGCGTAATGGAAGAAAAATCGAACCGTATTGTGGAAGTCATTATTTCGTCGGTCAAACCTTTTCAATTGCTTTTCGGGAAAATAGTCGGTATTGGCTTGGTGGGGCTAACCCAAATTGCCATCTGGATCGTTCTTGGAATTGGCATTGCCAGCGGAGTTGCCACCTTTGCCGGACACGGATCGCCCGAAGTTGCAACTCAGGCACAAAGCATCATGTCGGGGTCGCAAATGCAACAGTTGGCAACCCATTCACCCGAAGCACAAAATAAGGTTGTTGAAATCATCGGGATGATAGGAAACCTGAACCTTGCGCTTATTCTTTTTGCGCTTCTGTTCTACTTTATTTGTGGGTTCATCCTTTACGCATCACTGTTAGGAGCCATTGGCGCAGCCGTCGACAGCGACGAAGATGCCCAGCAAATGATGCTCCCGGTAACCATGCCATTAATTTTTTCGATCATCATTCTTTTTGCTGTAGCCAAAAATCCGGAAGGTCCACTGGCATTCTGGGCGTCGATGATCCCGCTAACATCGCCGGTTACGATGATGGTGCGGATCCCATTCGGAATTCCGGTTTGGCAGATCATCCTCTCGATGGCCATTCTGTTGGCAACCATTTTCGGAACCATCTGGATGGCTGGCAAAATATACCGAACCGGCATTCTGATGTACGGTAAAAAAGTAACCCTTAAAGAAATTGTCAAGTGGTTATTCTATAAAAATTAAAAAAAGAGATTATATCGAAGCCTTCCGAACTCCGGAAGGCTTTTTTTGTTTATAGCACCAAAAGATAACAACCTTAAATATCACAATAAAATGAAAGTAAACAACATTTTGGAAACCATCGGAAATAGTCCTTTGGTACGAATCAACAACCTGTATCCTGAAGGATACGAAGTGTATGTAAAAGTTGAAAAAACCAATCCGGGTGGCAGTATTAAAGACCGCATCGCCCTTTCGATGGTCGAAGATGCCGAAGCAAAAGGTATATTGAGACACGGAAGCGTACTGATTGAACCAACTTCGGGAAATACCGGAATTGGGTTGGCACTGGTAGCTGCAGTGAAAAAATACCGACTGATTTTGGTGATGCCTGAATCGATGAGCATCGAACGCCGCAGAATTCTTACTGCATACGGAGCCGAACTGGTTTTGACTCCCCGCGAACTGGGCATGAAAGGTGCTATTGCCAAGGCCAACGAACTGGCTGCCACAACCCCTGATGCCTGGATTCCCGCTCAGTTCGATAATGCCGCAAACATTGAAGCGCACAAACAGAAAACAGCCCAGGAAATTTTGGCTGATTTTCCTGAAGGATTTGATTACCTGATCACCGGCGTAGGATCGGGCGGACACATTACCGGAGTGAGCGAAGTGCTGAAAGAGAAATTTCCAAATCTGAAAACCTTTGCCGTTGAGCCTGAATTGTCACCCGTTATCAGTGGCGGGAATCCAGGTCCACATCCAATCCAGGGCATTGGGGCAGGTTTCATTCCTGCAAATTTACATACCGCAACGATTGATGGAACCATCCAGATTTCGAAAGACGAGGCGTTTGACTATGCCCGCCGTGCTGCCAAAGAAGAAGGTTTGTTTGTTGGAATCTCCTCAGGAGCTTCGCTGGCTGCAGTTGCCAAAAAAATTACAGAACTGCCTGTCGGAACAAAAATACTCACCTTCGCCTACGATACCGGTGAACGTTATTTGTCGATTGAAGGTTTGTTTTAATCGTAAGCATCAGGTAGAAAAAAAACAATAGGCTGGTATTTTACCGGCCTTTGTTCGTTTATACAGCGTACAGGTTCGTATCTTCAGCGGAGGTCTTCAACGCATCAGCAGACACGGTCGAACCGAAAGCGGAGGACTTCCATTTTCTGAGAATAGATATTGTTCTCTGATCAATGATCGGAATACTATAATATTTGACTTCCATTATTGAAAATTATTAAAAATGGTATAAATTGGGGCATTTAAAATTCGCATGCGTCAAAAAATTGCCATCATTGATCTCGGAACCAATACCTGCAACCTTGTGATTGCCGAATATCAGGGGAAAAATTACCAAATTCTTTATCAGGGCAAAGAAGTGGTAAAATTGGGAAAAGGAGGAATCGATAAAAACCAACTGACAGAAGAAGGACTTCAAAGAGCCATTCTGGCTATCCGAAAACATCAGGAACGAATCAGCAAATTTGGTGTTTCAGAGGTAGTAATAATCGCCACCTCAGCCATTCGCGATGCAGTTAACAAAGACTGGTTCGCGCAACAAATAAAAGCCAACACGGGACTTGAACTGCAAATTATTTCCGGAGAAAAAGAAGCCGGGCTGATTTTCAAAGGAGTAAAACTGGCATTTGGTGAAATTGAAGACCAATCGCTGATCCTGGATATTGGCGGCGGAAGCAATGAATTTATACTGACCCAAAACAACAAACCCACCTGGAAACAAAGTTTTCCGTTAGGAATGGCTCGGATCATTGAACAAATTTCGCCCTCCGACCCGATCACGCCAGAAGAAATCGGGCAAATCAACAACTGGTTCAGCAGCCGACTTGAACCACTGTGGAAACAGATGGAGAATATTCAGGTTCCCATATTAATAGGCTGTTCGGGCGCTTTCGATACAGTGGTTGATCTGATTGACCAAACCGATCCAGGAACAAAAACAAGGATCAGGCAAAAAATTGCAATGAACGATTTTAATCAGGTTTACGAAACCTTGATCAAATCAACGACGTCCGAAAGAAACAAAATGAAGGGAATGGAATCCATCCGGATAGAAATGATCGTTCCTTCGGTTTTGTTTATCAAACTGGTGATCGACAAGTTAAATATTCATAAAATTTACCAAACTGACTATGCCCTGCGGGAAGGCGTTTTATACGAACGAATTTTCAGCTAAATTCGGGCATTAATTTTCAGTAAAAACAGAAGCATGTCAAGAATATTAGTCATTGACGACGAACGCAGCATTCGCAACACCTTAAAAGATATTTTAGAATTCGAAAAATATCAGGTTGAGCTGGCAGAAGATGGATTTAAGGCATTGGAGATATTACAAACCAAAGATTTCGATGTGATTTTATGCGACATTAAAATGCCCGGAATGGATGGCATTGAAGTTTTGCAAAAAGTTGAAGAAATCAAACCCGACACGCCTGTGGTAATGATTTCGGGGCACGGGAACATCGACACTGCCGTTGAATCAATCAAGAAAGGCGCTTTCGATTTCATCGAAAAGCCGCTCGATCTGAACCGTTTGTTGATTACGTTGCGAAACGCCATGGATAAATCGAGCCTGATTTCCGAAACCAAAATTCTGCGTAAAAAAGTCAATAAGCGATACGATATTGTTGGTAATTCACTGGCCATTCAGAAAGTAAAAGATATGGTTGACCGGGTGGCTTCTACTGATGCAAGAGTACTGATCACGGGGTCGAATGGTACTGGCAAAGAGTTGGTCGCCCGCCGGCTTCATGAAAAAAGCAACCGTGCCGAAGGTCCGTTTATTGAAGTCAACTGCGCCGCAATTCCTTCTGAATTGATTGAAAGTGAATTATTCGGGCATGAGAAAGGCGCATTTACCTCTGCGATCAAACAGCGAAAAGGTAAATTTGAACAAGCTACCGGAGGAACTATTTTTCTGGACGAAATTGGAGATATGAGTCTCTCCGCACAGGCCAAGGTTCTGCGGGTGTTGCAGGAAAGCATCATTACCCGTGTTGGAGGCGATGCGCAAATAAAAGTAGATGTTCGGGTAATAGCTGCCACCAATAAAAACCTGGCACACGAGATTGAAGTCAATAGTTTCCGCGAAGATTTATATCATCGGCTAAGTGTTATTTTGATTCATGTTCCGGATTTAAACGACCGCATCGAAGACATTCCTTTATTGTGTAATTATTTCATCGATCTGATTTGCACCGAATATGGTATTCCCCTAAAGACAATTGAGGAAGAAGCAATTGCAGAGCTGCAAAAGATACGTTGGACAGGCAACATCCGCGAATTCCGAAACGTAATCGAGCGCCTCATCATTTTATGCGACAAAACGATTACTCGCGAAGATGTGCTGAATTATGCCATTCCTCGGTATTAAAACGATTTTTAGGTTAAAATGGCAGAACTGGATAAATTCATTGAGTTTTTCAACATTTCTGAAGAAGATCAGAAAATTATAAAAAACGATATTCAGGATGAAAACATTAGGCGCGTATTCTATCTATCGCTAATTGGTATTCCCGTTAGTCTTTTGCACGTGGTTCTATTTCTTTTTCAGTTGAAATTTAGTTCAGGAATAGAAAATGAATGGCGTATCTCCATTCTATTAATACACTCATTTATAGTTACTATACTGGGCACTATAAGCCTGTTGATCTATTATTCTTTTATAAAAAAGAGAAGTAATATCAGGCTCGCCAAAATTTGCGTACTAGCAGTTGCTTTATTGCTTCTAGTTGGCGGGGCAGCAATATCGGCGGTTGATCAAAAGGTAACCACAGCAATAAACCCATTTATTGCCACATCAATAATTAGCTCAATTGTACTTTTAATCAGGCCCTTATATTCAATCTTGTACTACATTCTTAGTTTTATAATTTTCTATTTATTAATGAATTATGCACAAGCCAATCCTGATGTGTTAATCTCGAACAACGTGAATGGCTTAACTTTTGCAGGTGTATGTTTGTGTTTGTCGCTTATTTTCTGGAAAATGCACTTAACCCGAATTAAACAACACAAGCTCATCGAGAAACAGAAAAACGAGCTGATTGAAAACTTAAATCAGCTGAAATTTTATTCAGAAGAACTAAAAGAAAGCAATACAACTAAAGATAAGTTGATTTCGGTAATAGCTCATGATCTGAGAAGTCCTCTTGCTTCATTAATAAATGTAACTAAATTATTTACCGAAGATTTTGATCTTATGAGCCAGGAAGAGATCAAAAGTATTATGATTTCGCTAAATAAGGAAACTGAACTAACTTTTGAATCGCTGAACAACTTGCTTCTTTGGTCAAAAACACAACGCAAGAAACTTGAACCAGTTTTAAAAACTATAAATTTGCATGAATTAGTTGAGAAATCATTCTTGCCAATAAGAAGTCTGTGTAAGCAAAAAAGAATAGAGTTTACAAATAACATTGCAGCCAACATTGATATCTGTGCCGACACATCAATGATGCAATCTGTCATAAAAAATTTGATTCTTAACAGCATTAAATTCACCAAGGAAGAAGGACATATTTCTGCAAGTGCCACTATTTCTGGGAACAAAGTAATTGTTGAAATTCAGGACAATGGAATTGGCATGAAACCTGAAATTTTAGAAAAACTCTTTAGGCCAGGCTCTGAATTTACAACCTACGGAACTCAAAACGAAAAAGGTACCGGACTTGGACTACAGATTTGCAGAGAGTTTGTTGAATTAAATGGAGGTCAGATCTGGGCCGAATCGGAGTTTGGGAAAGGCTCTACGCTTTATTTTTCACTTCCAGCGCACAAATAAGCCACCAAATTTTATATTCTGAAAACAAGTCAGAATATGAGTTGTTATAATCTTGTGACTGACAAAAAAAAGTCGAAAAGATTGATAAAAACTCTGATTGCGGGTAGTTTACGTTATGTCATGGCGTGCTAAATTTATTCTCTGGTCTAAATTTCTTTCTATCCGTAAATCAGAGTTTTTTTTCGAGATTCCAGCTCACTTCCTAAGCATTAACGAAAATTTTCGAGATAAAACGAAAGGAATACCTTTTTTGCGGTGTAATTTTCGGAACAGAACGTCTTACCCAAAATAAAAAAGTCCTTGAAATTCAAGGACTTTAGTTGTTAAGGGCGGTGCGGACGGGACTCGAACCCGCGACCCTCGGCGTGACAGGCCGATATTCTAACCGACTGAACTACCGCACCAATTATCAGTATTGTAATCTCGTATAGTAAATTTTGAGAGGGCGGTGCGGACGGGACTCGAACCCGCGACCCTCGGCGTGACAGGCCGATATTCTAACCGACTGAACTACCGCACCAGAGTATTATTTTCGAGACCTGATCAATAAATATCAGGTTTTTTAATTCAAAATTTACAGTACTTTAAAAGAACAAACCTCCTGAAATCCGTTTCTCAAAAGGCTTTGCAAATATAGCCTTTCTTTCTTTCCCTGCAATAGGGCAAATAAAAAATTTTAGTTCTGATTGAGCCAAAAAAAAGAGAGGACAATTAATTGAATATCAACACAATCAAACATCACCATTAGCGAATACAAAATTTGATTCCTTCAACTTTTGCTCACCTTCCCATTTGTATGCCAACAATTTACCCGATCTCGACACTCCTGAATCGACACAACAAACATTACTACTCAATATTCCTGATCCTTCAACTAAACTATAATGGCCGAAGAAAATAATCGGGTCATTTTCGGGATATGGGCTTCTGAATTTAACAATTTCACGCGGGATGGTATAGGACGGAAGGTCGAAGCGACTTTCAAACGAGATATCCTTAAAGGTCTTTCCTTCAGGATTCTCCCACCACTTCATCCTGAACGAACGATGCGGACGACCATCATCGTCAAAAATCAAGAGATTACGAGGAATCTGAAAATCAACTCCTTTCAGGGTTTCCCAGAAACTTTGGGCAAAAGGGGTTTCATTCAAAGCGACCTCTCTCAAAATGGTTTTGCTAATTTTAGATCCGGATAACATTTCCTGAAGGTGGCTAATATTTTCATTATTCCAACAGGCATGAACAATCCGAATATCACCAAAATCGAGGAATAGTGGTAGTGTTCTGAACCACTTCAGATGGCTTTTGAATTCGGCCTTATTGTTTGCGAACTCAGCCAACGTCTGGTTGATCTGCAATTGATATTTTGGAATCCGTTTTTTATAGTATTTTCCCTCGTTATCGCGTAGATAATAAAGAATGGCATACATTTCATGATTTCCAAGAATAGCATAAGCAGAGCCAGCCTCAACCATCTTCCTGACCAACACGATTGTCTCCATGATTTTAGGTCCGCGATTAATGAGATCACCCACAAATACAGCCTTCCGGGTTGGATGAACATAGCAACCATCAACAAGCTGATACCCCAATTTCTGAAGTAATTTTTTAAGCTGATCTGCATATCCATGAACATCTCCGATAATATCGTACATAACAAAATTGCCCGAATAGTTTATTCGGGCAATTTAACTATTTTTTAAATACCACCGTTTCTTTCATCTGTCTATAATTTGTTTTTCAATTGCCATGTAGAACCCTCCATTCCAGATATTCATCTGTTTGTAAGGTTACCTCTCATGGTTTGTTTCAACAATGAAACGATGATGCCTTTCGCTTTTCTACCAGAAATACATGTAAAACAAAGAACAAGCTAAAACTACACCTAACGATGCAATTACATCCCACTTGTTCCAACTATTCCTCACAAGCGTTTTATAGTCGCCAGTAAAAGTTATAAATTCAATCTGTTGGGCGGTAGGTTTTGCAGTGAAAAACGATACTACAACCATCATCAACATGATGAAGACAAGCAACCAGATCTCAAAGATCAACCAGTTGGTATGCCAAAACCAAGTGGTGGATTCCCAATACCAGCCTGTCATTACGTTTTTCCCGGTATTGGTAAAGATGTTGGTGAGTAAACGCACCATACCTAAAATAAAGCCCACGATCATACCCGCTTCACCTGCCTTAGGTGTAATTCTTTTGGAAAATATACCCATTACAAACACGGCCACCATTGCGGGGGCAAGCAGCGATTGGATCCCCTGAAGATAGCTGTATAGGCTACCTAGACTCATCATGACTGGTATCCAGGCAATACCAAGCAACACAACAACAATAGTTGCAAGACGACCCGTCAACACGTATGTAGCTTCGCTTTTACCTTTAAACATCGGTTTATAAAAGTCTTCTGTATAAAGCGTAGCACATGAGTTAAAAAATGCCGCCAATGAAGCAACCAGTGCGGATATAAAGCCAATGGTGACAATTCCTTTCACACCGGCGGGCAATACAAACTTCACCATTGATCCAAAAGCGGTATCCGGATTTTCTAACGTAAAGCCGCTGCCGGGACGTGCTGCCAATGCAGCTGCAACCATACCGGGGATCAGGAACATAAATACAGGCAATAATTTGAAATAACCGGCGGCAATAGTTCCTCTGCGTGCACGCATCATCACTACATCGCTAGACTCCCCTTTTCGCTGTCCGAGCACACGTTGAACGATGTGTTGGTCGGTGGCCCAATACCAGAAACCGATAATTGTCGCTCCGATAAACACCCAAAACCCAGGATAGTCGTCATACAACGGATCACCTGTCTCGAAGTGGAACATATGGTTTGTTCCGTATGCAATGCCGTCTGGTCCTTTGCTCAGCGATTTAGAATAGTCGATCATTGCAGTCCAACCATGAGCAATACTACCGTCTCCGAGTGCCGACAATCCGAGGAAAAGAACAAGAAATGAGCCAATAATAAGAATAGGTGTTTGAATCGCCGATAATGTCATCACACCCTTCATACCGCCCAATACAGTAAAAATACCAGTTAAGATGATCAAGCCGATAGCTCCGTACCAGAAAGGCAAGCCAAGAAGGCTCTCCATAAAGATACCACCGGTAAACGCTGTTACACTCACTTTGGTCAGCACGTAGGCTATAAGTGTGATGATAGACAGCCACGAACCTGTTCGAGGAGTATAGCGATTTTTAAGAAAGTCGGGCATAGTGATGATTTTCCCCAACTTAATGTTCATCAATTGATAAAACGGTACAAATAGCCAACCCAGTATGAGGATCATCCAGCCTTGCATCTCCCAGTGTGCCATGCCCACACCTGCCTTTGCGCCAGTACCGGCAAGCCCTACAAGGTGTTCTGAGCCAATGTTGGCAGCGAAGATAGCCGCTCCAATAATATACCATGGTTCGCCTTTGCCGAACAGATAGTCCTCGCTGTCGGCGCCTTGTATCGACCGTTTGTGTTTTTGTATCGAACGCCAAACAGCCCAACCTACAGCCAAAATTCCAACTGCGATAATAACCCAGTCGAGCCAAATAAATTCATGTGAGTTCCAATTCATAATTTTTACAGATTAGATTATAATAGTTTAAAATTTAACAATCCGATCAGTGTCTATTTCACTGATATTACTTTTAGCCTTGTAATAGAATGCTCCTTTTCTTGATTCCGAGGCGTCTTTAACACTCAATTTTTCGAGCACTCCAAGTGACAATATTTTCTTCCTGAAATTTCCCGGATCGAATTCACGCTGGAAAATGGCTTCATATAATTTTCTCAACTGACTTAGGGTAAACATTTCAGGTAATAATTCACTTCCAACAAGACTGTATCCAGCTTTTTGCTGAAGTTTAACCAATGCTTTTTCAAACATTCCCTGATGGTCGAAAATCAGATTTGGTAGTTTACTTATTGATACCCAATAAGCGCCGTTCTCTTTCACTTTTTCCTCATCATGCAAATCGATACGAATCAATGCATAATATGCCAAGCTGATAACCCTTGCTTCAGGATCACGATTTGGATCAGAAAAAGAAGCAACTTGTTCCAGAAAAATCTGCTCCAATCCGGTTGTTTGCTTCAGGATTCGCGCCGCTGCTTCATCAGCCGATTCATTATCCTGAACAAATCCACCCAACAACGACCATTTGCCTTTGTATGGTTCGAAGCTACGCGGATAAAGCAAAAGTTTAATTTCCTCATCCTGATAACCCAGTATCACACAATCAACTGCAACGTAATGCTGCGGATGTATTTTGTACAATTCCATAGAATTTTCCAGAAAATATTATTGGCTAAAGTATAAAAGTATTTTTTACTTTTATAAACAGAAATCAAAAAAAAGTTGTTTCCTGTTGGAAAACAGCTTTTGACGCTTAACTGACAAACAAAAAAGTCCAATATGTGAATAATACAAAAAATGGCAGAAGAGATTTTCTTCTGCCATTTTAAAAAATACAATACGAAATGTGTCTTTTACAGCACTATACTGCAATATCTTTATTTACATTCTTACTTCCAACTAAAGCATAGAATAACAAGTAACCAAGACCTGCAACAATTACCCAATAACTAGGCAAATAACCAGCAATATCGGCTACCCATCCCTGAAGTGCAGGAAGAATACCTCCACCGCAAACCATGACCATGAATATTCCTGAAGCTGCTGCCAAATATTTTCCCAATCCTTCAACAGCAAGATTGAAAATACCACCCCACATAATCGAAGTACAAAGTCCTACTAAAACAAGAAATGCAGCATTGATAGGCACTTCTAATAAACCAAATGAGGTTACTCCTGCGACACTTTTCAATACTGGCATCGAAACCAGAATAGTGCTTGGAGTGAACATAGCAAGCAGAACAAGTACCAGACCCAAGCCTGAAGCAAAAGTGAGCATTGTTTTACTGGAAACTTTTGCTCCGATGGAAGCTCCGACCAAACGGCCTATTAACATCAGAAACCAGTATGTACCTGCAACAAATCCGGCAGTAGTAGCATTCAACGCATTTGGAGTAGCAGGGTCAACAAGGAAATAATTTAAAACTCCGGGAGTACCAACTTCAACACCTACATAAACAAAAATACCAACAGCACCTAAAATGAAATGGCGAAACTTCATTGCACCAGCCATCAAATTTCCAAGTGGTTCAGAAGATGCTTCTGCATGAGGTTCCGGAATATTTACAAAATACAATACAAAAAATACGATCGCGAATACAGCCATTGCAGCATACATGAAAGGGAAAATATCGGTGATTCTGGCTTTTGCAGCATCTCCAATTAAAATACCAACGATCATTGGTGTAGCAGTAGCCATTACTGAGTTGAAAGATCCACCAACCTGAATCAGTTGGTTACCTGTATTTCCACCACCGCCAAGAGTATTCAACATTGGATTAACAACTGTATTCAACAAACACATTGAAAATCCGGCAACAAATGCACCGCCAAGGTAAACAGCAAAAGCTGAATCCTGTCCTGAATAACCTGAAAGATATTGAATACCTACTCCAACAAAGCCAACTGCAATAGCAATTAAGGCTGTTTTCTTGTAGCCTATTCTTTGGAGCAAAATACCACTTGGTATTCCCATTACCGCATAAGCAATGAAGTTGGCAGCATTCCCGAGAAGTCCTAAGAAATTAGTTACTGCAAACTGGCTCTTTAACACAATACCCATAGGGGCTGCCAGATTTGTTACGAACGAAATCATACCAAAAAGCATGATCATCATGATAATTGGCACTGTGTAATTTTTGTTTTGAGTCATAATTTTAGCTGATTAGATTATTAATTTATGATTTAATGTTTTGTATAAATTTAGTCTTCGAATTTGCAAAAAATAACTAAGTATTTATATATGCCATTCAAAAAAGCACTAAAATTATATGCAGTGACCAATAACTCAATTCAGCGAAATCGAATTATTGGCCACCGGTAAAATGGCAATAACTTAAAGATCAAGTTTTATTGAACCTTTGGCACGGATAAACAATTTGTGGCAGCTTCCTTTACCATAAACGTGTTCAAGGGTTTCAACATATTTATCCAACAAATCCCGTGGTACAAATGCCTGAATGGTCCCTCCAAATCCACCACCATGAACGCGCCATGCACCTTTACCTTTCAAAATCATTTCGCTCAATGCCAAAGCCAGCGAAACTACCTGCTCATCCTTGTGTACAACATCGAAAATATTCTGATTATACATATAAGAACTGTATCCCGATTCAACCACCATTTTCAGGAATGACTGAAAATCGTTATTTTCAAGCGCAGCAACTTGTTCAACAACACGTTGATTGTCGCCCTGAAAATGGTATGCACGAAGAATGGCCCGGTCGCCGGTTACTTTACGGATTTCAGGAATCCGCTCCACAATTTGCTCTAAAGTAACTTCCCTCAACACTTTGGCGCCAAGTACAGCAGCAACCGCCTTCATTTCTGTTGGAAGCGATGCGTATTCAGCCTGCGATGCAGCATCATCATGTCCGCCACCCACATCAGTAATTACCAAAGCAAACCCGGTTTTAACGAAATCGAAATCGACTTCCTTCACAATGGGTTTCGACGGATCTTTAAAATCAATCGTAATTAATCCACCAACAGAGCAAGCCGTTTGATCCATCAAACCACAAGGTTTTCCGAAGAAATTATTTTCAGACCATTGACCAATAATTCCATTCTCAACGGCGCTCATTTTGCCATCGTTGAATAAATGATTAATGATAGCGCCAATCAATACTTCAAACGAAGCCGAAGAACTCAAGCCTGAACCTTTTGGAACTCGGCCTTCAATGCAAGCATCGAAACCTCCAATTTCATAGCCCAATTGTTTCATACGGGCGCAAATCCCTTTTACGAGCGAAGAAGAAGTATAGAATTGAGCTGGATCAACTTCCAGAGAACTTAAATCAACCTGAAATTCAGGATAACCTACCGATTTAATTCGGATAACGGTTGATCCGTTTTGGGCTGCAACTGCAATATTATCGAGGTTTACAGCTCCCGCCAAAACGCGGCCATAGTTATGGTCGGTATGGTTACCACCAATTTCGGTACGTCCGGGAGAGCTAAACAATGAAACATCGTTAGTACCGTAAACCTGCTGAAATTCGTTCATCAAAGCAGCATAACGGTCGGCTTGTTCTTTCAGCACAACTTCATTTACACCATATAATTCCTGAAACAATGGATTTTTCCCATTGGCAATCTTTTCAATTAAAGCAGTAATCTTTGCCATAGTTTTTGTTGAGTTTAATTATTTATTGGTTTGTTTTTTATAATGTATATCAGAAAGGTCGCGCAAACGTTGAGCGGCCTGTTCTGCGGTAATATCGCGCTGAGGAGTGGCCAGCATTTCGTAGCCCACCATAAATTTTTTCACCGTTGCCGATCGCAACAATGGCGGATAAAAGTGCATGTGTAAATGCCATTCCGGATATTCATTTCCGTCGGTTGGAGCTTGATGAAGACCAGCGGAATAGGCAAACGAAACCTCAAAAAGGTTATCGTATTTCACTGTCAGTTGCTTGTAAATGTCGGCCAACGCGGTTCTTTCTTCATTGGTCAACTGTAAAATATTCTGAACCGGCCGACGACTGATGATCATGGTTTCGAAAGGCCAAACCGCCCAAAAAGGAACCAGTGCCACAAAATGCTCATTTCCAACAACCAGGCGATCTTTTTTACCCAATTCAGCTTTCAGGTAATCGCTTAATAGCGTAATACCATGTTTTTCGAAATATTCTTTCTGCGTTTTGGATTCTTTGGCCGGCTCTGTTGGAACTGATGACGATGACCAGATTTGCCCATGTGGGTGCGGGTTTGAACAGCCCATGATCGCCCCTTTATTTTCAAAGATTTGAACGTAATTGATCATCGGATTGCTGCCCAATATTGCAAATTCTTCACACCAGACATCAACCACATTCCGAATATCGTCTATCTCCATCTCAGGAATGGTTAAGCTGTGGTTGTCGCTGAAACAAATTACTTTACAAATACCGCTTTCACTCTTCGCCTGGAAAAGGTTGGTTTCATCAACATTTCCTTCAGGCGTATCTGTCAAAAGGGCGCTGAAATCGTTTGTAAAAACAAAAGTTCCTTTGTACTGTGGATTAAACTTTCCACCAGCCCGTTCGTTTCCGGCACACAAGTAACATTTTGGGTCATATTTTGGACGTTCGTCTGAAATAGTTTTTTCAACTTGTCCCTGCCACGGCCGCTTTGCGCGATGTGGCGATACCAAAATCCAATCACCGGTCAATGGATTCAAACGCCGGTGTGGATAATCTTCAATATTAAAATTACTCATAAATAAATAGTTTTCCAACTGGTAGGTACTGGTTGGTAAAAATAGATTTTTTACCCTTTACCTTAAAGTTTGAATTAGTGTTTTGAAACATGTTAAAGCGAGTTTCTTCTGATCAGCGACGAATGATTCCTATTCTTTCCCATACTTCGATCCTGAATCATTCGTGCAAGGGTCTGTCCCATGAGTTGAAAATCGGTGGAAATCGTTGTAATTCCCCCGGCTACCACTTCTTTCAATACCGTATCATTAAACGAAACAATCCCGACATCTTTGCCCAATTCAAGATTTTTTTCTGCGGCCATTTTTACCAATCGCACCAAATTCCGATCTGAAGGAACAAAATAGGCCTCTCCCGATTTCATCTCCTTATTCGATACATTTCGTATAATTTCCGATTTAAAACCTTTCTCTTTACAAAAACGCTCAAAACCAATCATGCGACCTTCTGGCTCTTTACCTCCGGGGAAAATCATATTCAGGTTGGTATATTTCTGAAGCAATTCAGATCCTTCATTCAAAGCGTCATAAACATCCTGTTCAAAATCCTGATAAACAACCGGATAATCAGACAAATCGTCTTTTAGACGATCCAAGATATAAACCTTGTCTTTGGGAAGTTTTCCGATAATATCGGCAGTAAAATCAAAAGTTGCCGGCATGATTACATACGATGTATATTTACCTGCACTTTCCGAAATAAGATCTTTAAAAACCTGATAATTAAAATGATGAAAGTAAATATCAACGTTCGATTTGTTATCCAGACTATTCAGAAATGAAGTGTATAAATCTTCCTTGAAGGCATTTAATTCATCAAAAAGCAGAAAAATTTTCTGGTCAACATTGATTTCAACACTATTAATATAATACCCTTTCCCTGGTATTGAATTAATTATTCCCTTTGCCTTTAATTCATTAAAAGCCACCATCACCGTATCTCTAGACAATTCAAATTCAGTGCAGATTTGGTTTAAAGAAGGAATTTTATCGCCCAATTTCAATTCTCCAATCGAAATAGCGGTATAAATGGAATTAATAATTTGTCGATATTTGGGAACGCCTAATGAATCATCAATTTGAATGTACTTCACTCGTTTGGGTTTTATTTGGGTTAATCGATTTCAAAAGTAAAAATAAATCACAATAAAATACACAACCAGTACCCACCAGTCTGAGCAAAAAATTAAATTTGTATGCTGAAGACAAGGAAGAAGGATAAGAGAATCATCCATCGACCTCTGGCAGCCAATTCTGGAACCTATTACTTAAAAATTAACTAAAATATCTAACAATGAAAATTACAAAATCGCTCTTCGGAAAAACAAATGAAGGAGTTGAAGTAAAACTATTTACACTGTCAAACGACAATCAGGTCAAAGTTAAAATCACCAATTATGGGGGCATCATTACCTCTATTGAAACTCCGGACAAAAATGGAAAGATAACCAACATCGTTTGCGGATTTAAAAAATTTGGAACCTACCTGAGCGACGAATATCTGGGGAGTTATCCTTATTTCGGAGTTATTTGCGGTCGGTGTTGCAACCGCATTGCTGGAGGTAAATTTACAATTGACGGCAAAAATTACTCGTTGGCAGTAAACAATGGGCCAAACCATTTACATGGAGGACTGATTGGTTTTGATCGTCGTTTATGGAATGCCGAAACAATTAAAGAAAGCGACAAAGTTGGTGTAAAACTGAGCTACTTTAGCCCCGACATGGAAGAAGGTTACCCAGGCAATGCCTCCATTACCTGCACGATTACTTTAAACAACGATAACGAACTGAGCCTCGAATACACCGCCGAAACCGACAAAACCACGGTTGTAAACCTAACCAACCATACTTATTTCAACCTGACAGGCGGAAAAGATCAGATACTGGATCACGAACTGCAATTAACCGCAAAATCATTTACTGAAAGTATCGACCTGATTCCTTCCGGACAAATTCTTCCGGTTGAAGGAACCCCACTAAACTTCCTCAGAAAAAAGAAATTGTGCAAACACATCGACGCTCTTGAAACTGGCTACGATAATAATTTTGTACTCGACAATCCTGATGGAAAACTGGTTTTTGCCGGACAACTCAGCGAAGGAACTTCAGGAAGAACAGTAGATGTTTATACCACACAGCCAGGAGTTCAGCTTTATACTGGTTACTGGATTCCCGAATTGATCATCGATGGGAAGAAAAAATTCGGCAGCTATTCGGGCGTGGCTTTGGAAACGCAGCATTACCCCGACTCAATTAACAAACCGAATTTTCCTCCGGTAACTCTTGCTCCGGGACAAAAATTCAAAGAAAAAACGGTGTACAAATTCGGAACAAAATAACACAAAGGGCTTCGGCCCTTTTTTTATCGAATTCCTGAAATATAAAATTTGTACTTTTGAATTCAATAAGTAAATCTGAAATTCAATGAGAACCATTATCGAACTTTTCGAGACCAGTGTTGACCGGTTTCCAAACAACATATATCTCTGGGAAAAACAAAACAATAAATACGAAGGAACTACTTACCAACAAACGCGTGATTTGGTTTATCGGTTTGGAGCCGGATTAGTTGCACTCGGACTTCAAAAAGGCGATCGGGTTGGACTGATTTCAGAAGGTCGCAACGCATGGATCATCTCTGAACTCGGAATTTTGTATGCCGGAGGCATTAATGTGCCTCTTTCTGTGAAACTCGATTCGGGCAATGAACTTAAATTCAGGTTAGCTCATTCAGGAAGCAGAATGGTTGTCGTTTCCAAAGGGCAGGCTTCAAAAGTGGAAGAAATCAGGAATGAGCTCCCGGAACTCGAAAAAGTAATTTATCTGGATGGAATAGAAAATCCGGATACTAACAATATCTCGTACGACCAGGTTATCGCGATGGGTGACGAGTACTTGAAAACAAATTGGCCCGATTTTGAAGCTATTTATAAAAACATTCAGTCTGACGACATCGCCAATATTTCATACACTTCAGGAACAACGGCCGACCCAAAAGGAATTATGCTTTCGCAGCTAAATTATGCCGCTAACGTGGTTCAATCGAACACTCTGATGAATATTACCGAGGATTGGAAAACCCTTGCTTTACTTCCCTGGGACCATGCTTTTGCCCATACGGCCTGTCTGTATTGTCTGATGATTAACGGAGCAAGTATAGCTTCACAGGAAACAGGTAAATCACCAATAGAAACGCTGAAGAATATTCCGAAGAACATCAAAGAAATTCAGCCAACAATCATGATGAGCGTTCCGGCTTTGGCCAAAAATTTCAGAAAGAATATTGAAGGTAACATTCGGCAACAAGGTCCAATGGTCGAAAAAATGTTTAACCATGCCCTGAAAATTGCCTATAAATACAACAGCTACGGGTGGGATCGCGGAAAAGGGATCAGAATCCTCTATAAACCACTTCTTAATCTTTACGATAAAATCCTGTTTTCAAAAATACGCGAAGGATTCGGCGGAAAACTTAAATTATTCATCGGCGGCGGCGCTTTGCTCGACATCGAATTGCAGCGCTTCTTCTTTGCTATCGGAATGCCGATGTGCCAGGGATACGGCCTATCGGAAGCGTCACCGGTTATTTCGTCGAATGCGCTACATGCCATTAAATTTGGTTCTTCAGGCCGATTGGTGAAATACATGGATCTGAAAATCTGCGATCTGGAAGGTAAGGAACTTCCCCAGGGAGAGAAAGGCGAAATCGTGGTAAAAGGCGACAATGTGATGAAAGGGTACTGGAACAACCCGAAAGCTACCGAAGAAACGATTAAGGATGGCTGGCTTTATACCGGTGACATGGGGTACATGGATAAAGACGGATTTCTCTATGTTCTTGGTCGTTTTAAAAGTCTTTTGATTGGTAGCGATGGCGAAAAGTACAGTCCCGAAGGCATTGAAGAATCTCTTGTTGACCAATCGCCATTTATCGATCAATGTATGTTATACAATAATCAGAATGCCTATACCTCCGGAATGATTGTCCCAAACATTACAGCAATAAACCGTGAAATTGAAAAACGCGGCTTCAAAACCGGAACTGAAGATGCTTTTACCGAAGCCTTAAAAATTATTCAGCAAGAAATTGACGCGTATAAATTTGGTGGAAAATTTGCAGATTCTTATCCTGAAAGATGGCTACCAAAAACTATCGCCGTTTTACCCGAAACATTTTCAGAACAAAACCATTTGCTTAATTCAACCATGAAAATGGTGAGAGGAAAAATCATCGAGTACTTCCACGAAGAACTTGAATTCTTATATACTCCGGAAGCAAAGAGCATGATTAATCAACGAAATCTGGATGCCATAAAAAAATGGTACTAGCCAGAGAACAAATAATAATATTATGAAACGTTTAATTCTACTTTCGATACTTACTGCTTTCTTCGGAACAAGTTCGTTTGCCCAAAGAATAGCAGGATTTGGCGGGGAACTTTCGATATTAAGTTTTAAGCCTAATTACCGGATGTGGTTTTCAAAAAACACTGGATTTGAAGTATTTGGAGGAGTGTCATCAGAGCTGAACGATTTTAAACCAAACGATATGGAAGCAGGTTTTAAATTCTTACATACACTCATTTATGAACGAACCGAACGCACTTACATTGGAGTTGTTGGAAAATGGAAATGGGTAGATATAAACGAATCAAACCATAGCACGAGTCTGCCAATTCCAGGTATCCTTATCGGCAAGGAATGGTACAGTAAACGCATCCACCGAAAAGGATTTGCCATCGAACTTGGATATCAGATAGGTACAAAGGAATATAGAGTTTACGACTCAACAAACATCAGTCCGGGGAAATATCAATTTGATGAATTTCCACTCATTCTTAATTTGCGATATTCGTTCTATACCAAGAAATAAATCAGCAATGAGTACCTACTGGAAACATCTCGACACCGTTCCTGACGGGTATAAGTTTAAAATAAAAGGTATTAACATTTGGGATTATCCATGGAAAAATACAGGAGAAAAAATTATTGTCAAAGATCCTTTGTATGGAAAAGAACAAAACCTTCGTGTTTATGAAATTCAAAAGGAAAAATTAACGGTCAGGTTTGCAGCAGGAGAATTTTCCAATTGTATGTGGGGAATTTACCAGGAAAAGACAACCCTATTCAAATTCAAAAAATTAGTTTCTCTTTTCAACTTCGATTAATGAACATCGGATCTCATTTTTATTTGTTTTGCCAGCGGATTATCCAATAATTTTAATTGCTGTACAGCCAATTTGGCTACCAAGTTTGCACCTTCAACGTTTAAATGGGTGTCATCTTTTCTTCCTTCCGGGAACTTGTCGGTTGGTGGTGTCCAGAGGTAAATTCTTTTTGAAGCTTCATCGCCCAAAGCAGTAACCGCCCCGGCACTGAGCATTTGCAAATCAATCAGGGGTACATTCATTTCAGCGGCAACTTGCCGAACCACCAAAGGATAATTGGCATGAGTATCAGTCAAAAAACCGTTTTCGAATTTCCGGCGAACTATCGAAGTGAATAAGATTGGCGTTGCGCCTTTCGCACGTGTTTCGCGTACAAAGCGTTCCAGATTTTTGCGGTAAGCGGTAAAAGGATCTGTGTAACGGGTTGTATCCTGAATTTTCTCGTCGTTGTGGCCGAACTGGATAAAAACATAATCACGTGACTTCAGTGAATCGAGCACCGACTTCCAGCGGCCTTCAGCAATAAAACTTTTTGTACTGCGACCATTCATCGCCCGGTTTTTAATCTCTACATTTTCAGTAACAAAAGCCGGGAAGACTTGGCACCAGCCAGTCTCCGGAAAAACCTCGGCCTTTTTATTGGCCATAGTCGAATCACCGATGGTCCAAACTGTCATACGATTTTCAGAATTGGATTGAGCCATTATTGTTTCGAAACTTGCTGTTACAAGAATGAAAACTAGTAAATACATTTTCATAATCAACATTTTATGTTTTATTTCACTAGTTGTACCGCATTTTTTGGTACTTCCTTTCCAATCACAATTTGTTTGTCCGAATTAGTTAATCCTAAATTTTTCAGGACAGTATTTCCCGTTGCTGGACCAGTTACCTGAATCAACGGGGAAAAAGCGGATTGAGTATAAAGTTCATCTACAATCACATCGCGGCTGTTTTTTAAATCGACAACAGGCGTTTTCTTCGTGACCAGCGTAAGGTTTTTGATCTTTACATTTTTGGCATCGTTGCACACCATTCCGTAATCGGCTTCTATCCTAATGTTCTCCAATTCTACATTTTCAAGGTTCATTTCTGGAAGACCTTGCAGTTGAATACCGAGCATGGCGCCTTTGCAATTGACATTCCGGATGAAAATATTCTTGAACTGCGGGGTTTCTTCAGTTACAGGCCACAATTTTGGAACCGAGCCATCACTTCCGGCGGCCAGATCTTCCGAAGCCGAACGTCCGCTGTAAAAAAGGTTGAACGAAATCGCCTGAGTCTGAATATTCATCATTTCGATATCTGAAATATAGATATTCTCAACGATGCCTCCCCTGCCGCGGTTACTTTTAAAACGCAAACCAACGTCGGTTCCGATAAAGGTACAGTTGGAAACATGAAGATTACGAACTCCGCTTGACATTTCACTACCCACAGTTACTCCGCCATGACCATGAAAAACCACACAATTCTTGACAATCAGGTTTTCGTTGGGCATTTTGCGGTCGCGGCCTTCCTTATCTTTGCCCGATTTAATGCAAATGGCATCGTCGCCTACATCGAAACTGGAGTCGTGAATAATACTGTTTTTGCACGATTCAATATCAATTCCATCGCCATTTTGCGAATACCAGGGATTGCGGATCGTTGCATTCCGGAGCGTAAAATCTTCGCACATCAGTGGATGCAGGCACCATGCCGGTGAATTCTGAAAAGTTGGCCCATCGATCAGAACCTTTTTGCACGAGATCAAACTAACCATCACCGGACGAAGAAAATCTTTAATCTGCTCGAACTCAGCTTTGGTTTTCAACGAACGCGGAACATTCATATCAGCTACTTTTTCACCATTCATAAACTGTTGCGAAGGATACCAGGTTTTGCCATTTCCGCCAACAATTCCGCCTGAAGCAATCCGTTGATTCCACTGCGATTCAGTCAGTTTATCCTTTTTAACAGCGCGCCAGGCATCGCCCGAACCATCAAATATTCCTGACCCGGTAAGTGCTACATTTTCCAGATTTCGACCATTGATTGGAGACATGCAGCGAAACGTATTAAACCCTTCGAAATTGGTTTCCACCAACGGGTATAGACTTTTATCGGTGCTAAAAACGACCAAAGCACCCTTTTCAGTATATAATTCAATGTTACTTTTCAGCGTTATCGGACCAGTCAACCATATTCCGGAAGGGACAACCACCCGGCCACCGCCTTTCTGCGATAAAGCATCAATCGCTTCAGCAAAAGCCTTGCTGTTAAGGGCCTGTCCACCTGATTGAGCACCAAAATCGGTTATTGAAACAGTATTTAACGGGATAACCGGTTCCTGAACCCGAGGCATCTGGAATTCAATACCTTTGTACAAATCAGGAATTTGCTCCGATTGCGAGACCGCATAAAACGAAAATAAAGTAGCGGCAAACAGCGTAATTGTTGGTTTTAGTAAATTCATATCTTTTGAATTATGATTTCTGAGTTATTATTGATGATTTCAAAGAGTTTAAATACGCCCCTGGATAGGTCGATCAGTAATTTGGGGAACGACAATCCGGTCTTCGGACTTCCTTACTTTTCAACCCGGAACCAGTCTATATCGGCTGATCCGGCATCGTTAATTATTCCATTGCGCAGTGCATAAAATCCAACTTTGGCTCCAATCCATTTTCCCTCGCGGGCTTTAAAAGTCAAACCTGACGGATTGAAACTTATTCCATCGGTACTGTAACTGAATGTGCATTCGGCTCCTTTTTGCACGTTCACCCTAAAATAAATGGTATTTGATTCAACAGTCCGACTTTCGGACAATTCCTCTTTTTCACCTTTATCAGCCTGTTTACAAAACGCAGACAGAACTTCGAGCTTTCCATTTTCACGACGAATGGCAATTCGTCCATAATCCATTCCCATCACTACCAGACCAACTTCTTCTCCATCAAAACGGGCATCAAATGTGAGTTTGGCCGTTGCAGTAAATTCAGGTGCAGGGAACTTCTGCAACAACAGGTTCGAAATGTTCCAAAGGTTTTTAAACTCAACTGGCTTCGGGATGCAGTTCAGCCTGAAAAAACCAAGGTTGCCGGATGGAAATCCCCAGGTTGTCTGGCAATTGGCTTGCCACTGCCATTGCAAACCCAATTCGCTACCATTGAATTCATCACTTTCAGGAGGAGTTGATTTTGGATACGATTTGCCCACAGTGGGTTTTTTATAAGTCCGAACCGGTTCGCCACAACCATCGCCGTCGGTGTCAATTCCAATTACCGGCCAGTCGTTTACCCATTTCATCGGGTTGAGGTGTAAGACGCGTCCGTAAGCACCCAAATCCTGAAAGTTCAGGAACCAGTTTTCACCGGTTTTGGTATCGACCCAGGCTCCCTGGTGCGGGCCATTGATGTCGGTTTTTCCCTGAGCCATTACAATTTTATCCTCGTATGGACCAAAAATATTCTTCGAGCGCATCACCATTTGCCAGCCTGGTGCAACACCGCCAGCCGGAGCAAAAACATAGTACCAATCGTTTCTTTTATAGAATTTTGGGCCTTCAATGGTCGGATGTTTCTGGTGACCATCGATAAGCATCACACTGTTGCCTACCAGCTTGGTTCCTTCAGCATTCATTCGGTTAATCAAAATCACACTTTTCACACCGGCACGACTTCCGGCCAAAGCATAAACCAAGTAGGCTTTCCCATCGGCATCCCAAAGAGGCGATGGGTCAATCAGCCCTTTTCCGGATTGAACAAGCAAAGGTTCCGACCACGGACCTTTCGGATTGGAGGCTTTCACCAGATAAATGCCAAAATCAGGATCGGGATAATAAATGTAAAACTCATTATTGTGGTATCGGATACACGGTGCCCAAACGCCACCGCCATGCTGAACCTTGTCAAAAACGTCGAAGGGCGGCTGTTTCTGAAGCGCATGTCCAATCAGTTCCCAGTTAACCAAATCGCGCGAATGAAGGATGGGTAATCCGGGGATGCAGTTAAAAGAAGAAGCCACTAAGTAAAAATCGTCGCCCACGCGAATGGCATCCGGATCGGAGTAATCGGCATACAGCACCGGATTGGTATAGGTTCCGTTGCCCTGGTCTGCCACCCAGACTTTTGAAATGTCATTCGTTTTCTGGGCAAAAGACGGATTGACAAATGAAAAAAAGAATGCGATCAGATAAATGCAACGATTTAGGTTCTTCATCCGGATTTTTTTTAATGTTAGTCGAGATTATACCACTTTTTACCGGAAGATTTTTCCCAGCCAATAGGTGCCAGAATATTCTCTTTATTATATTCGATGGCTTCATTATCAGTCAATTTCAACGACCAATCAACGCGCTTGCCGGTATCAGATCCTTCTCCCGAATTGTTATATTCGACAAAACATGCCGTTTTTTTATTTTCAGGTTTCGACCAGTTGTCCCAACCTTCAGGCAAAATAAATTTACCCATCTCGCAATTCAGAAATGCAACTTTGGCAAAACTACGCCAGGGACGACCCAGATAAACCTTATCAACTCCTGAAGCTGCTGTAATTTTACAATTCAGGAAAACAAAACCGAAAGGCTTCCCTTCGGTGGTACTGGCCGCAGTAAGGAATGAATTGGCTTTGCAGTGAAGCGAACATTGCTCAAAAACAGCAGTTGCCTCGCCGAAAATAAAATCGGTTGTTCCTTCGATGTAGCAATTGTAAAAAAACTGGCGGCTGAACTTTCCGGCAGCATAAACGGTATCCTGATTTCCTAAAAAACGGCAATTGCGGAATACACAACGATCGCCTCCTACATGCAAGGCAACGGCCTGTCCAACCGGCCCAGCCGAATTTTCAACGGTCATATTTTCAAGAATAAAATCGCTGGCTTCCACTTTCAGCGTATAGGTATAGAAAGTGCTGTTTCGTCCACGGTTCATTTTATCGAAGTAATCGCCAAACGAAATGATCGTTTTATCTACGCTTTCCCCTGAAATCGTTAATTGCGTATTGCCTTCCGGAATAGCTATCTTTTCGTTGTAAACTCCGTTTTTCACATGAATGGTTATTCGCCGGTCCGGAAATATTTTGCAGGCATCGATAGCCTTCTGTATGGAAGTAAAATCGCAGGAACCATCCAATGCGACCGTCATTTCAAATTTATCCTGAGCAAAAAGGAAGGCTGTGGAAAACAGGAGTAGCCCAATAAGCAAAACTTTTTTTAAACAGATCATTTCGTTTTCAACTTTATCATTTTACAAAATCAGCAGATAACATTTAAAGAATCAGGGAGGGCAACACTGCCTCTCCCCGATTCTAAAATTATAAATAAACCATCATTTCAAAGTACACTCATCGAGTTTTATCCTAAAATTTAATAACCCGGATTTTGCCAGAAGCCAGTGCCTGAAGTTGTACTTAAATTAGTAACCGCATCTAACTGAGCTTGTGGAATCGGACGGTAATAGTGGATGTCCTTCACGTTTGCAGCGCCCTGTGCATTGTAAGCTTTAACGCGGCTAACAAGGGTTTTGGTACGTTTCAGGTCGAACCAACGTTGTTGTTCACCGCAAAGTTCAATCGCACGTTCATCCAGAATAGTGTTAATATCAACGGTTCCCGACAGAGAATTGTCTTTCCCGGCAATGGCACGTTTTGCACGCAATTCATTCAACGTTGCAAGAGCTGCACTGCTACTTCCTGTGCCCAATTCTGCTTCAGCTTTAATCAGGTACATTTCGGCCAAACGCAACACAATCGCATCACGATTTGAAATGTCATTGGTCGGATAAGTTGCATTATAGACATTATCGAGGAACTTTTTAATTCCCGGATACGAACACCATCCACCAATTTTGTATGAGTTATACCGGGCATCGCCATATACATCTGATTTGGCTTTTGCAGCCTCCGTTGGTTTAGCTGTTGCAGGGTCGGTTGATGTGAAAACAGGGATGTCGCCATTGGCCATAAACTGAATCCGGTAGCGGCCTTTTGCCCATGCCTGTTTTGCTTTACCAGCAGTTGAATTGCCATCTAAAGGACAGTAATAGATTGCAGTATCCTGAATATTCGGATAATTTTTCGAGCTTTTTTCCAATCCAGGAGCAATAGTATAAGCTTCGAGCAAGGTAGCATCGGTACGCTGATCGGTTGCACGGTATTTGTCAAGCAGTTTCCACAGATAAACTGAGGGTAAATAGCGTGTAAATCCACGACCATAAGGCGAATATTTATCAGCTACATAAACTTTTTGCTTGGTAATGATATTGGTTATATACGAAGTTGACTCGCCCAATACGCGAACGAAAGTTTCATTTCCGTTATTTCCAAGATCGGAAGCACCATTGTTCCACATCGAAACAAACATCAACAACATGGCACTGCCTCCGCGGGTATAACCGGTACGGGTAATCAATCCATTATACGACATCTGCTTACCACTGGCATCAGTCCGGTAGCGATAAGGAATACAGTTTACATTGGTTGAGATATCAGAAGAATAAGAAACGCCCCAGATGGCTTCTTTGTTTTTCGTAATATCTTCGTTATTCATCGACCAGGTATCGGCATACTTATCGTAAAAAGAAGCGACTCCACTGCCAATAACAGCTTCGGCTTCGGCCTTTGCCAACGCATAAAGGTCTTTTCCTGAATAGTCAGCATTTGAAGTAATGCTATTTTTGCCTAACCAGGAGGCTGCATAAAGCAAAGTACGCGCTTTTAAAGCGCGGGCAGCCCAATAGTTGGCCCGACCCTCGGTCTTGATCACGTAATTAGCTGACTGAAAAGCAGCTATAGATTTGTCGAGGTCTGACAGGATATTGCTGTAAACTTGTTCTTCAGGGACACGGGTCGCATCGGTAACAATCGTGGTAGGGGGTTCGGTGTTGTAAGGAATAGCCCCCCAAATGTTGACCATGTGTAAATAGTAGAAGGCGCGCATAAAATAAGCTTCACCCGTGTATTGATTGCGAGCAGTTTCATTAATCACAGTATTCAAAGGAATATATTTCAGGGCTGTATTACATACGTCAACAGCGCAATAAAAAAGTTCCCAATATTGGTCTAAACAGGCATTGTCAGCTTCATTGCCATCCAAACTCACCGAACTAAGGTTATAGGAGTTTAGTGACTTCTGCTTGTTGTCGTAACCGTAGTTAAACAAGTCGGTACCCATTTCTGACAGGCCCAGACCAGCCTCTTTGCCATACCAGGCACGGCTGAAACTGTAACATGAAGAAACCAAACCTTGAATACCGGAGGAGGTTGCGTAGGTAAGATCGGCTGTGGCACCCACTTTATTATCTTCGTCAAGGTAATTCGAGCAAGATGGTGTGCCCAGCATAAGCGCCATGGCAGCTAATATGATATATAAATTCTTTTTCATCGTTATATTTTAATTTAAGATTAGAATTCAACATTAACACCAACAACAACTTGCTTTGACAATGGGAAAGAGATGGCACCACCACGTTCCGGGTCGTAATTGTCGATATTACTGAATGTGAAGAAATTCTTCAATGAGCCATACACCTTAACTCTTTCGATAGTTGCCTTTTTGATCAGATTTTTCGGCAAATTGTAAGCAAGGGTGATATCCTTGATCTTAAAGAAATCAGCCTTTTCGTACTTCAATGCAGTACCATAGCTGGCGAATGTCGTGCTGGCTGCACCAGGGCTTGGAAATTTAGCCGAAATGTTGGTTGGAGTCCAATAATCCAGATCTCCCCAGTTTGCCGACTCATAGTTCAATTGAGTGTTCATGTCGTAAGCGATATAACCCCCTAAACGGGCATATAACAATACCGACAAAGAGAAATCCTTGTATGTAAAAGAGTTGTTCATACCAAAGATGTGTTTTGGCGAACGGTTATAAACGATTTTGTCATCATCGGATATTTTTCCGTCATCATTGCGGTCAACAATCTTGATTGTACCGGCAACTCCATAAGCCTTATCATAACCACTTGTTCCGCCAGGGTGACGGGTAGCCCAATCAGCCTGGTAAGTTGCAAATTCGCCAACATTCCAACATCCATCCGCTTCATAGTCGTAGTAAATCGAAACAGGCTCACCAACAATCTGGCCAGTTTGACCACTGATATTTCTTGTAACGCCATCCGACAATTTGGTAATTTCATCGGTAAAGGTTGAATAGGTCCAGTTGACATCCCATGAGAAATTTTTCGTTTTTGCAACCAATGTATTTAACGCAACTTCAAGTCCATGACCTTTTGTTTCGCCAATGTTAGCCAAAACACTTGGATATACAGAAGAAGCCGGAGCGCTCTTCCGATACAATAAATCACTGGTGTTGTTGATGAAATAATCGACATTACCAGAAATACGGTTATTCAAAACACCAAAGTCAAAACCGAAATCGAGTGAAGCTGTTTTTTCCCAGGTCAGATCGCTATTACCCATAACACTTGGAATATTACCGGCAATGTCTTTACCGCCCAAATAATAATAAACCAGGTTGCTGCTTAATGTCGTTAATGTACTGTAGGGATCAACAGCGGCATTACCACTAATACCCCACGATGCGCGTGCCTTCAGGTTATTCAGCCATGGCGTATTTTTCAGGAAAGCTTCTTCACTGGCTCTCCAGGCGATCGCAGTCGATGGGAAATATCCCCATTTGTGACCTTTTGCCAAAGTTGAAGAACCATCGGAGCGAAGCGATGCTGTCAACAAATACTTCTCGTCGTATTTATAGTTCAAACGACCGAAGTACGACATCATGGAAGATTTTACATACTTACTGGTTGACGTTTCAGTAGAGATTTTCGACAAATCATAAAATAAACTGGTGTAGTAGTGTTCCTTACCGGCATCACCCTGAGTCATATTTTCTTCATATAAATCCTGTTTTACACTTTGCCCCAACAAACCGGTGAGTTCATGTTTTGTTCCACCAAATTTGGTGTTGTAGTTCAATGTGTTTTCCCAGGTATATCCGGTTTTATTTTCATACTCTGATGAGATATAACTTGTACCAGGAGATTGGTAACGAGCAACACTTTGGTAATCCTGATAAATACCAGTACGAATATTTGAGCGGTCGAGAGCAAACATGGTTTTGAACGACAAATTTCTCATTGGAGTGATCTCCATGTATGCATTTCCAAAGAAACGAGTGCTTTCAACATTATTCTTATATGCTCCATCAACCTCATCAAGTAATGGGTTACAGTGTGCAGCATAACGTGGATTTGGAGTAGCTATCAGTACGCCATCAGCCGTATACGGGTGGGTAATTGAAGTCATTTTTAATGCCTGACCAAATACGCTTGAGTTACGGGCATCATGACTTTTGTAAGTGAACAACATATTGGTTCCTACTTTGATGATATTGCTGATTTTAGAATCAACACTAGCTTTTGCATTGTAGCGATCCATTTTATCATCCTTCATCAAACCTTCATCGTACATTGTACCCAACGACAAATTGAAAGTTGTTTTATCATTTCCACCAGTAACAGCAACTTCATAGTTTTGTGTCAATCCATTCTGGAGAATCAAGTCTGCCCAATTGGTGTACGATTTGTCCTGATAAATTCCGATTTCAGTAAAATCGGCCAGACTTTCGGTCAATACCTGTTGTGGAGTCAAGTTGCTTGTACCATAGTTTCCGGTAACTGCATCGGCCTGATAGTTTGCTTTGTCGATCAAGCGCTGAACTTCCTTATCGCCAAACATGACTTGAGGAACATTGGTTGGAGAGTTTGAGGACAAATAAGCATTGAAGTTAACTTTTGTTTTTCCTGCTTTACCATGCTTAGTTGTAATAAGGATAACACCATTAGCACCACGAGTTCCGTAAATAGCAGTAGAAGAAGCATCTTTCAGAACTTCCATCGATTCGATGTCGGATGGATTGATGTCGAGAGTTGAGCCATATTCCACACCATCGACCATAATTAGAGGGCTGTTCGATGCAGAGATAGAACGATTACCCCTTAAGGTAAGATTAATACCAGCACCAGCTTCGCCACTCGACTGCTGAATATCAAGTCCTGGAACACGAGCCTGCATCGACTGCATGGCGTTACTCGATGCCGTCTTTTCAATTTCAACAGCTTTAACAGAAGAGACGGAACCAGTCAGGTCTCTCTTTTTAACTGTACCATACCCAATAGCAACGACCTCTTCGATCTGCAGGTTGCTGCTTTTAAGCTGTACATTAATCACTTTCGTTCCATTAATCTTTATTTCCTGTGTTTCTAGACCAATGAAAGAAAACTGGAGAACATCCTTCTGTATGTCAGCCGGTGTAATGGAAAATTTTCCATCGAAATCGGTTATCACACCATTTGTAGTTCCTTTCACTACAACATTGACGCCTGGCAATGGAGAGTTTGTCTCATCGACTACCACACCGGTAACTTTCTGGGCGTACAATTGCGCTCCCGTGAAAATTACAAACAGTGCTAACAGGCACATCTTACCAAGAAAACTTTTTTTCATTTTCATCATAGATAGTTGTTAAGTTTGTGTATTGCTTTAATTGTTATTCATCTCAAGTGAAGCCATAATAAATGGCCCCACTCCTTTCGGGTCGTTATCGCGTACAGGTTCTTTAATGTAGTATTCGTATGAACCATCGCGGTATGGAGTTCCGCCCAAACCAGCCACCGCACAGCATTTGGTCAGGTTAATCGTTCCGTCGCTGTTATTCTTAATCAGGTTTTTCAGTATTCCTGAATAAGCTTTTATTGCTATTGCTTTGTAGTCACTACTGATGTAACCTTTCCGGACAGCTTTCAGCAAAGCATAGGTAAACATAGAAGAGGCGCTGGCTTCGAGGTAATTCCCTTTGCGTTTGCCCTGATCCAAAACCTGATACCATAATCCAGTTTCGGAATCCTGATATTTTTTAATACCTGCGACCACCTGATTCAGGATTTCAATGATTTTAGCACGCCCCGCATAGTCTTGCGGAAGGAAATCAAGCACGTCAACTAGAGCAACGGCATACCATCCTTCAGATCGTCCCCAAAAATTAGGTGAACAACCGGTTTTAGGATCGGCCCATTTCTGCACTTTGCTTTCATCCCAACCGTGATAATTCAAACCGGTTTCAGGATTATAAGTGTGTTTGTGGATAATTACGAATTGATTGACCACATCGTCAAAAAGAACCGGTTCCTTGTAAAATGCGGCATATTGGGCATAAAACGGAGCGCCCATATATAAACCGTCGAGCCACATCTGATTGGGGTAACGTTTCTTATGCCAGAACCCGCCTTCCGTTGTTCGCGGGTGTGTTTTTAACTGATCGCGCATGTGGTTGATCGCTTTCAGGTATCTTTCGTCTTTGGTCTTTTCGTATAAATCGAAAAGGAATTTTCCGGAGTTTACAGCATCAATATTGTAGTCCTGAAGATCAAAATCAGAAATAGCCCCATCCGATCCGATGAAACGATCGGCATATGCCTTGGCATAATTATAATACGTTTCGTTGCCATTTACTTTCCATACTTTAATCATGGCCTGGGCAACCAAACCCTGGGTGTAGTTCCATACGGGTTTTGGGTTAAAATCAACTGTCCACGGCTCCGGAAAGTGTTTAATTTCCGAATCGCACATTTTCACTGCCATCTCAAGACCATTTACAGAAGTCGATATAGCCTGGGCCAGACACGACTGGAATAAAGCCAGAAAACTCAGTGACAGGATCCAAAATCTTTTCATTCGTATCAGTTAAGTTTGTTAGTTCATTAAACACCGATTCAGGCTCAAAAGCTTGTGATAATCAATAACAAAATGATGGCTGCAAGAACAATTGCCATAAGGACAATAATCCATGAAATCCCGTTATCTTTTTTTGTTATCTCGTCCATAAGTTTAGTGAGTAAGTCGTGGTGTAAAACTACACCAAGGGGCGTTAACAAACCTTTAAAGGCATATCAGGAAGGGTGGGCAGACGTACCATCGGCGGGTTATATTTCCCAAAAAGCGGGTGAAATTGCACACAGAAAAACCTTAAAGCACACATAAAACACTAGACTTAAACATATTAAATCCAAAAACACACTTTCACGACTATGAATAGAATGTTAATAATCTGTAAAAAAATTGGTGATGGGTTTCAGGGATTTCACCAATTGGTGGAATCTCTTTTTGGCAGAATTGAGGGACCAATTGATATTCTTGTGGGGATTGGTTTCAAATACGAAACGGCTTAACTGGAGATTAAGGGTATTGTCCTCAAGCCGGACGGGCTGTTCCTTTTTCCCTTCAGCTGGAAAAAGGAACCCAAAAGAGCCGCCGCTACAGAATAAAAAGCTAAAAACCGTATCCGTTCCGCTAAAATTTTACTAACTCCTCCCGTTGGTCGTCGGACAGGTAAAATTTTTTAACGCTTCTCTGCTTCGGTTTTTTTAACGCTTTTTCTTCTTAGGCGGGGGGACCCCAGCACTGCAAACAATTACAGGATTCATATTAAAATCATTCTTCATATTAAAGTAAACCTTCGTACGAAGCAAGTGCGCGGGCCCGTCAAAACGCCCGGCTGAGGGATCGTTTTGACGAGATTTTTGCTTCCTTTTCATCGATTGGAAAAGGAAGGGCCAGTCCGGCCTGAGGACAGTAACAACCGAAAGATTGATCGCCTTTAATTTTAAGCTGATTCATTGATGAATGAGAAACTATAAGCCCCACTACTTTTTGAATTGATCGGAATTGAGCCTCAAAAAGTAGTTAAAAAGGGAAGCCGAGTTTGCCAATTCTAAAAGCTATGCGCGAATTAGGATTAACACGTAAATCTCAAACGAGATAAATGGATCATTCATGAATGGTTTCTTTGCAATATTTTGCGGTTAAAAAGACTACCGGAATAATGGTCAATGATCGTTATGAGTTATTTTATGTTCTCTATTTTCTCTTTCCGGCTGTTTTGCTCTGGTTTTCCTTTACCCGGAATTTCACAATCCGGGTAATCAAATCGAGTGGCAGGGGCTGGTCGAGCGGAAACTGTACCGAACCTTTTCCTCCTTTGTAAACCGAAAGTTCTTCTGTAAACGCGTCAATACCTGTTGGAGCCGGGTAAAACCCAATGTGATTCTGAAAGGCGGCAAAATGAACCAGGTTTCCATTTAGAACAAAAGTCGGCATGGCATATTTAATGGTTTCCTGTGCTTCGGGAGCTGCTTTCCGAACGGTAGTCCGAACTTGTTCCAGAAGGATTTGAATTTCTTTTGGGAAACCTTTGATGTACTGATCGATGGTGGCGATTGTGGCATCCATGATGTTTAATTTATATATTTAACCTGTCAACGAATCAGAGTATGCTATTAAATCTCTGGAAAAGACAACTTGTTGAAAAAAAATGGTTTTATTCCGCCGCATGCTTATCCACATACTCGCTGGCACTCATTCCAAATTCTTGTCTGAAGCATTTACGGAAATGGGATAAGTCGCGGAACCCTACAGCGTAAGCCACTTCCGAAACATTCAGTTTTTTCTGTACCAGCATTTGAGCCGCCCGTTTCAAGCGGATGTTCCGTACAAATTCTTTCACGGTCATTTCGGTCAAAGCATCCAGTTTACGGTACAACTGCATTCGACTGACCCCAATTTCAGAGGCAAACCGTTCGATGTCCAGGTCCGGATCCGAAATATTATTTTCAATCACTTCAATGGCTTTTTGCAGGAAACGCTCGTCAGGCGAGCTGAGAATCACATTCCGGGGTTGAAGCAGCATCTCGCCGGTATATTTTTGTTTCAGCGACTGACGAACCGACAGAATATTCTCGACCTTGGTTTGAAGAATGACCAGATCGAAAGGCTTGGTAATGTAATCGTCGGCTCCACAACTCAATCCTTCGCGTTCGTGCTCACGCGAGCCCAAAGCGGTAAGCAGCAAAATCGGAATATGCGATGTCCGTTCATCTTTCCGGATCTTCCGGCAAAATTCGAATCCATCCATATCGGGCATCATCACATCGCTGATGATAATATCAGGAATGGTTTTCAATGCAATATCCCAGCCTTCCAATCCATTGCCAGCTTCCAGAACCTGATAGCTGCTCCTGAAATGCGATTTGATGAAATAGCGGACATCCGCATTATCATCGACTAAAAGCATAATTTTTTGCCCGGCGACAAACGTTTCGCCCAAACGCTCTTCGGAAACGGGAACGGCTTGTTCTTGTTCTTTATGCACCGCAGGAGAAACATACCCCGCCGATTCGGACAGAGAAATTTCTTCGTAAGGAAGTTGAACGGTGAACTTCGATCCTTTTCCCGGTTTACTCACCACGAATAATTTCCCGTTGTGCAATTTCACAAGCTCTTTCGCCAGAGCCAGTCCAATTCCGGTGCCCGACTGTGCGGCTCCATCGCCAACCTGGAAAAAGCGAGTAAATATTTTCTCCAGGTTCGATTCTGAAATCCCTATTCCGGTGTCTTTTACCGTTATCTCGATTAATCGTTTTTCTTCCGAGTTTCCAACCAGATCGTTTTCAGCCGAATCGAACACCAGCGAAAGGTTGACTGAGATTTTCCCGCCCTTTCCGGTAAATTTAAAAGCATTCGACAAGAGGTTGTTCATGATCTTGGCAACCTTGTCGGTATCGAAATTGGTGTAGAGTTTCTTCTTCAGCGAAATAAATTTCAGCTCTATTTCCTTTTCTTCAGCAAACTTATCAAACGAGCTCACAATTTCAGAAATATAAGCGACCAAATCTCCCGGTGTTAAAACCAACTTCAGGTTACCTGTTTCCAATTTCCGGAAATCGAGTAACTGGTTAATCAACTGGTGTAATTGCGTAGCATTCCGGTGCATCAGTTCCACATGCCCTTTAATTTCAGAAGGAGGAAGCTGGTTGTTTCTCATTTTTTCGAGCGGGCCAAGAATTAAAGTCAACGGAGTCCTGATTTCGTGCGAAATATTGGTATAAAAGCGCAACTTCATCATATCGAGTTCGTGCAGTTTTTTGGCTTTCAGGCGCTCAAGGACCAGGTCGTTCTTGAGTTTTTCCTTATTGACCAAAAAAGAAATCAGCATATACAGTAAACCTGTAATCAGTACCAGCAACAACAGTCGGAACCACCAGGTTTGCCAATAAGGTGGGAGGACCACGATGGTAAGAATCGGCCCTGGATTGCTTTCCTGACGATCGATAGATACGGTCTTGACCCGGAATGTATATTCGCCCGGATCGAGATTGGTATAAGTCGCCGAGCGGGCAACCGAAGGCTCGGTCCAGTCTTTATCGAAACCTTCGAGATAATAAGAATACTGAATTCCAATGTTGGCGTAATCGAACGAAGCAAAATCGAGCGTAATGGAATTCTGATCGTATTCCAGCCTAATTTTCTGGGTTTCTGAAATACACTTCGTTAAAACATCCTTCCGCTGATTCCCAATTTTCACCGATTTGTTGAATATTTTCAGGTCGGTCAGAACAATGGGTGCAAAATAGTCGCCCGATTTAATTTTTGCCGGATCAAACACATTAAATCCGGAGATACCGCCAAAAAACAACTCGCCGTCTTTGGTTTTTAATGCCGCTCCGTATGTAAACTGATTGTTCTGAAATCCGTTTTGCAAAGAGAAATTATGGAAACGCTCTTTTTCAGGATCGAATTTCGAAAGTCCGTTGGTGGTACTGATCCACAAAAAGTGATCATCGTCTTCCAATATCGAAAGGGCCTGGTTATTCGCCAGTCCGTTTTTTTCAGAATACGATTTGACAATCCCCTTTTCTTTGGAATAAAGCGCGATCCCCTGGTTATTGATGGCCAGCCAAAACCGTTTCTTCGAATCCTGAAGCATATCCCTTGTCGTTTGATTAACCCGAACAACATTCTGATCTTTCAGATTATAAATAGCCAATAAATCGGAACCAATCCACAAACAATGCTGATCGTCTTCGGCGATCCAATTCACCTGGCCTTCCGTCAGGTTTGGGTAATGAATAAATTTGCCGGTTGGCGCATCAAACCGATCGAGCCCGCTGGAAGTTCCCACCCAGATGTTGTTATTGCTGTCTTTGAATAACGACCACACCCGATTATCCGACAAGCTTCCCGGATTGGAAAGATCATTTTTATAATGCCTGAATGTTTCAGTCCGAAGGTTCAGTACATCTATTCCGCCCAGGAAAGTACCAATCCACAGGTTATTGTTGCCATCATCGAGTAAAGCTTTAATACAATTGCTCGATAGCGAATTCGGATTTCCTTTATGAGGCAAAAGAATTTTAAAACGACCAGTTCTCCGGTTCAGTATATTTATCCCGCCACTTTCGGTACCCACCCAAACATCACCTTTGGGATCGACCCAAAAGGCATAGACTTCGCTGCTATTCAAATAGCGGTCATCGCCTGGCATCGATTTAAATCCATGAATATTTTGCCTTTCTTCAATCAGGAAGTTGATCCCATTGCGGGTACCAATCCACACATCGCCTTTTAAATCATGAACAATGCACTGAACTGAATTATTAACCAAACTTTTAGGTTCCCGTTCTTCGTGGTAATAAAAAGCAGTAGCACCTCTGTTCTTTTCATAGACATATAATCCACCGCGGGTGCCAATCCAGTATTTTCCATTTTTATCTTTCGAAATCGATCGAACCGTCTTGCTTCTTTCATTTTCCGGATCGATAATGACCTGCCTGGCCTCAAGAGTTGACTGATTCACCAAGAACATGCCATTGTCGTACGTTCCCACCCAAACGGTACCATCGTCATCCATCACAATTTCCCAGATTTCTTTGTTGGCCGACAGACTTTGTGGAAAGTTTACCTTTTCCGAAGTGTTCGTTTTGGGATTGTACACATACAAACCATGATTTGTTCCCATCCAAATTCTTCCGGAAGGATCGGAACGTAAAACACGAAAATAATCGGTAAATACGGATAGATTGGTGGGTTTTATTTCGGTCAGCACGGTTTCATTTTTGATCAGGAAAACATGATTTTCAGTTCCTACCCAGAGGTTACCCGCCTGATCGTCATGAATAGAGGTTACCGACACCTCTTTTAATACGGCTTGTTTTCCTGAACTAAACGGATGCTGAAAATTTTCTTTTTCGCGGTTGAATTTATTGAGCCCGCCATTTTCGGTACCCACCCACAACTGGCCTTTCCGGTCTTCATAAATTATCCTGACCAGACTTCCATTTAAGCTGGTTGAATCTTCCGGATCATTCTTGAATACGGTAAATTTATATCCATCGAAACGGCAAGCGCCCTGCGAGGTTCCAAACCACATCCATCCTTTTTTATCCTGAAGGATACAATGAATCTGATTATTGGACAGGCCTTGTTCCTGCGAATAGAAATCGAAGCTGAGGTTGTTAACTGCATCAAAAGCGCTGCCTATTAAAGGAAGAAGCATCAACAGAACCAGCAAAGCTTTGGCGCAATAACGGCAAGGTCTGACTTTATATTGATCGGTCGAAATCCTCATTTCACAAGCATTGGTTACTTTTATTCAAATCCGGTAAGTGATACGCTAATGTAGCATCTTTTTGCTGAAGTAGGTAAAAGATAACAAATGATTATTCATGAAGAGCATATCCAAAATTTCTTTTTAACAACCGGGTTCCATTTTTATGACATATATTTACCAAACCTAAAAATCAACGATTAAATCATATGACTTTATTTAGATTCTGGATTACCGGAATAATTATTTTTACACTCGCCACCACCCCAAACCATTTGATGGCCCAAACTTCCGGAGCAACAAAGCCGGAGCAGAATCCGCTCCACAAAACCAGGGTTCAGTTTAAAACGTCGAACGCCACACTCCAAAAAGTATTTGATGAAGCTGAGAAAAAAGCCAAATGGAACATCGCCGATTTCGGCAAATACAAGGTGCTGGTCGAAGGCGCCGAATACAAAAATGTATGGCTTGAAACCCAACCAATGGGTGGATACATGTATGCAAAACGAAACCTCGAAATCGCCCGAAACAACGTTCAAATATTCATCGATTTTCAACGCGAAGACGGACGCTACCCGGGAATGGTCAGTTTTAAAAAAAACACGCTGGTTCCCCATTACGGCTGGTTTCAGGGATATTGCTTCCCAATGCCCGCCTTTGAACTTTATTTCTGGATGAACAAAGACCGGGAATACCTGAGTCAATTGTACCGTTCGCTCGAAAAATTTGACGAGTACCTTTGGAAAACCCGCGACTCGGATAACAACGGATGCCTCGAAACCTGGTGTTATTGGGATACAGGCGAAGATAATTGCATAAGGCTGGGTGAAGCTCCAAATTCCTGGTCATTTGATTTTCCTCCTACCAAGGAACGAATTACGAAAATGTCGGAAAAAGAACAGGAGGAATACTGCAATAAAACAAAATTCGACTTTAGCAAGTCATTTCCTGTGCCAATCGAATCGATGGACATCATGTCGTATTCCTATGCCGGAAGGGATGCCTTAGCGCTTATCGCCAAAGAGCTGAACAACGGAAAAGAAACGTACTGGCAGGACAAGGCAAACGAAGTGAGGAAAAAGATTAAAGGTTACCTATGGAACGAAAACAAACATGCTTGTTACGACCGTGATCTGACGAACAAAACAATGGACATTTTGCTGCACAACAACCTGCGCTGCATGTATTTCGGAAGTTTCGACCAACAAATGGCTGACGAGTTTGTAAAATATCACCTGATGAACTCCAGCGAATTCTGGACACCTATGCCCTTGCCTTCCATTGCGGCCAACGATCCGGCCTTCCGGAATATCCCCGGGAACAACTGGAGTGGTCAGCCACAAGGGTTGACTTACCAGAGGTCGATACGGGCGCTGGAAAACTATGGTCATTATGCCGAATTGACTTTGATCGGCGAAAAATTCCTGAAAGTGATTGGCGACTCCCTGAAATTCACTCAGCAATTCGATGCTTTTAAAGGAACCATCAATAACACTTCGGATGGGTACGGACCAAGCATCCTGTCGTCACTTGAATTTATTTCGAGGTTATACGGAATCCACATTTCACGGGATAAGGTTTACTGGTCGTGCCTCGATGATCAGCAGACGTACGAATATTCGCAGGAATGGGGCGACCGTTGGTATCGGATGACCACCCAAGGCAATCGGGTCGTTTGCTCCATTAACGGGAAAGAGGTTTTTTCGTTCACCAAAGGCATCCGCGTGGTCACCGACAGAAATGGAAAAATCATTGAGGTGATCGGGATTGAGACCACAAATAAAGAAGCAACTGTAAACTATAATGGGAGAACTACCTCATTGACTGTTGTTCCCAACACCGTTTACAGTTACAACGGAAAGTTCCAACCGACTAAACAAATTGAATTCAATAAACCAGTAACGAATTAAAAAATGAACCTATCAACTTTATTTGTATTTACTACAACAATGGTTGGCATGTTGGCATTTTCTCCGGATCATCTCTCAGGAAAGTCAATCCCATCATCCGAAGCTCCTATAAATTCAGGCTCGCCCTTAAGGGTTCAGTTTAAAACGTCGAACGCCATACTCAAAAAAATATTTGATGAAGCTGAGAAAAAAGCCAAATGGAACATCGCCGATTTCGGCAAATACAAGGTGCTGGTCGAAGGCGCCGAATACAAAAATGTATGGCTCGAAACCCAACCAATGGGTGGCTGCATGTATGCCAAACGCGATGTTGAAATTGCCCGCAACAATCAACTTATTTTCATGGATTTGCAAAGGGAGGATGGCCGATTAGCCGGAGCCATTAGCTACAAAGGAGGGAAGCTGACTCCCCGTTACCAGGAATTGCAGGGCAATTATTTGCCGTTTGAAGCTTTCGATGTGTATTACTGGGTTGGAAAAGACCGGCAATACCTGGAGAAACTATATACAACGCTTGAAAAATACGACAATTACCTATGGAAAACCCGCGATTCGGACCACAACGGCTGTCTGGAAGCCTGGGGCGCAGGCGACACCGGTGAAGACCACTGTACCCGATTCGGAAAATCGTATCATTCGTGGATGTTCGATTATGCGCCTACCTGCGAGAACCTGAAGAACATGCCAAAACCGGATTCGACAACGCTTTGTAACGACGGATGCAACAAAGGAATAAGTAAAAGCCCCACCAACGCGCTGGAATACAATTCGCCCATGCCCATGGAGTCGATGGATATGATGTCGTACTCGTTTGCCAACCGGACTGTTCTTGCCCAAATATCGGAAATACTGAAAAACGGGCAATCGAAATACTGGCATAACAAAGCCCTTGATGTACAGAAAAAACTAAAGGAATACCTTTGGATTCCGGAGAGACACGCCTGTTTCGACAAAGATAAAAACAACACGGTCATGGATATTTTAACCCACAACAACCTGCGCTGCATGTATTTCGGGAGTTTCGATCAACAAATGGCTGACGAGTTTGTAAAATATCACCTGATGAACCCCAAAGAATTCTGGACACCCATGCCTTTACCTTCCATTGCAGCCAACGATCCGGCCTTCCGAAATATCCCCGGGAACAACTGGAGCGGACAGCCACAAGGGTTGACTTACCAGCGATCGATGCGGGCGCTGGAAAACTATGGTCATTATGCCGAATTGACTTTGATCGGCGAAAAATTCCTGAAGATAATTGGCGACTCGCTGAAATTTACTCAGCAATTCGATCCTTTTAAAGGAACCATCAATAACACTTCGGATGGGTACGGACCAAGCATCCTGTCGTCACTTGAATTTATTTCGAGGTTATACGGAATCCACATTTCACAGGATAAGGTTAACTGGTCGTGCCTCGACGATCAGCAGACGTACGAATATTCGCAGGAATGGGACGACCGTTGGTATCGGATGACCACCCAAGGCAATCGGGTCGTTTGCTCCATTAACGGGAATGAGGTTTTTTCGTTCACCAAAGGCATCCGCGTGGTCACCGACAGAAATGGAAAAATCATTGAGGTGATCGGGATTTCAACAAAAGACCAAAAAGCAAGCATCGAATCCTCCGGAAAAACCTTTTCGTTAACGATTGCCCCCAACGCTGTTTACCGTTTTGCCAATAAATTCCGAAAATCGAAGAAGGTGGAATTCTACAGACCAAACAACTTTTAATCAATCAAAAGATTTTGCCGGAATCGTTCAGAAATAAGGACTCCGACTAATTTTTCAATACTGACATTTATTTTTTCCCACCCCAAATCCCCAAATTAAGCACATCAAAATTGCGCTCGTAGCCGGTTATAAACAAACTGCGATTAACAAATCCGCCCATTGGGGCAACCTTATCGAAGTTAAAATTCATCTGAGTCAGTTCCATCTGATAATCCGACAAGCAACTTCTGAAGTCTTTGCCGTAACGATAAAGGGCGCTCAAAAAATAATAAGCCACATCGAAACCCTGAAAGCTAAATTGGTTCGGCTCGTCCGAATATAATTCGCGATACTGGCCCACAAACCGGCGTACCAGAGGTCTCTTATAATCGACTAAATAAGGTGACAAATAGCGCAACCGAATGCGGTGATAGTTTTCGGTCTGAATACTTTTGAGCTTCGGAAGCATTTGTGTACCAAGCAAAACGATGTTGTAATGCTCGGCCAGTGCTGTCAGGTTGGTAACGGCAACACTCACCTGCGCTTCATTATCGGTTGGGATGATGAAAATATTCTCGGCACTGTCGGCCAAAAGTGGCTTCAGTGAATTAATGCCCTGCTGCTGCAAATTGTACTCATGAAATAAACTTTCGCTGGGATTGACAGCCAACTTCTCTTTACACAATTTCGAAAGCTGGGCATCGGCTGAAGTTGAATTTCCGTCTAACTGGAGCATAATGAAATTTTTATCGCGAAGTTTCTCGGCAGCATACAAGGCCGTTTGCTCGACCTGGTATTCACGGGTTGAATTCACTTTAAAAAACCAGGAATTGTTTTGTTCCAGATTCCCGGTCGAAGCTAACGGCGAAATCATCGGGATTCGATTTTTAGCGGCAAACGAGGCTACGGTCTCCTGAAGTTCAGGATACACGGGGCCAATAATTAAATTTAGGTCACGGAATTCGTCCATCTGAACCAAGGCATTAATCATTTTCTGATTGGTGGCGTCAAATACATACAACTCGATGTTCATGCCCTTGCGCTGCAAACTGTCCATGGCCACTAGCGCGCCTTCGTAAAACTCCAAAAATCCCAACGCCTTCTGATCGATATTCATCCCACTCGGTACAACGATTGTATCCGCAGGATTTACCACCACCGGTTTTGAGATGCTTATTTTACTCAACAAAAGCGCTTTGTCGATACTTGTTGGTTCAACATTATCATTTCCAGAAAGATACAATGGCAATAAAAGCGCGGCTTTGTATTTTTGGCTGTGGTCGCCTTTCTCTGGCAAACAACCCGTTGATTGAAGTTCTGATGAATTCGTTGACTCCGATGTTTTAGACAAAACCAGGTCGCTGCTTTTCGCTTCGGTCGAACCTTCCACTTTATGCTGCGGAATTAAAATCGTCTCGCCCGTCTCCAGACTGCGCGAAAAGAGTGAAGGATTTGCCGTTTTAATGTCGCTGACATCAATTCCAAAACGATTAGCCAGCGAAAAAAGCGTTTCGCCGCTCTCAACCTTGTATTTAGTCGTCGTCCTATCGCCTGGTGCAGAAACCGGTTCAGTAATAGCAGCAGCGGGTTTGACCGGAATTTTCAGTTTCATTCCTGTTTTAAGTCCGTTCTGAAGAGCAGGGTTAAACTTCAGCATTTCTTCGTGCGAAATTCCGTAGCGTTGTTCCAGGCTATACAGTGTTTCGCCCGAAACCACCGGATGAACTGTGTATTCTGAAACATCAATTGGATTGTCCGACTTTTCATTGGTTTTTTGCTCTTCCGGATTGGTGATGCTCACCGGAATTTTCAAGACCTGCCCGGGAGTAATTCCTTTGGTCAGTTCCGGATTATTGCGGATTAAATCGTTAGCCGTGATTCCGTATTGTTTGGCAATAGTAACCAGAGTTTGCTTTGGAGCCACTTTGTGGTAATAAAATTCTTCTTCGGGTGCTGCCGGTGCTTGTTGGATAACGGGTGCTTGTTTTTTGGTCTCAGCGGCAACTGTACCAATCGGAACTTTAACCGTCGAACCTGCCTGAAGAATGGCCGACAAGCCCGGGTTAGCCTGCATAATATCCTTCGGGCTAACCTTATATTTCTGGCAAAGCGTAAAAACGGTTTCGTTCTTTGCTACGGTATGCAAAACATATTTTACTCCTGAAATTTCAACCTGCTTCTGAGAAAAACAAAGCTCTGGAATTGAAAAGATGAAAGTGAAAATGAAAATGAAAGCGAATAATTTCATGATTCGAATGATAAAAATCTGGAGTCAAAAGTAAAACAAATGCCAGTACTTCCCAAATGGGCAGGTACTGGCATTTTTATTTATTTATATTATCTGAGCAGGTCATCCTGAACTTGTTTCAGGATCTCAAATACAAAGGGAAGCCGAAACAAGTTCGGCATGACACTAGTATGCTTTTTCGCCGAAGTATTTCATAAACTGAGTTCTCTCCCAAGCCTGGGCAGAGGTAACTTTCCGGCTTAACGAACCTTTAAAATCGGCAATTGACTGGTATCCTTTCTGATCCATCCAGTCAGAAATTTCCTGATTCATGCGGGTGATTGCCGAAGGACCTTCGTTATAGATCACCGAAGCAACCTGAACGGCAGAAGCGCCAGCCAGCAAAAATTTTATGGCCGTTTCAGCCGAATGGATTCCGGAAGTTGCCGATAAATCAGTTTCGATCTGACCCGATAAAATTCCGGTCCATTTCAAAGGAAGCAGGTAATCATTTGGCGAACTCAAAACATCAGTCACCACAACTGTTTCCGACTGAATATCAACATCAGGACTGTAAAACCGGTTAAATATAGTGATTCCGGCAATTCCGGTAGTCGATAGTTTTTTCACCATTCCGGCCAGATTGGAGAAATAATGGCTAATCTTTATCGATACCGGAATGCGAACAGCCTGAAGTACTTTCTGGATGGTTTCGAAATAGAATTGTTCGTTATTCTCGCTGGTCTTCGAAAAGTCTGACGGAGTAACAAACATATTCAGTTCCAAAGCGTCGGCACCGGCTTCTTCAATTTTGCGGGCGAAGAGCGTCCAATCGCTCGAACTTACACAGTTGATACTGGCCACAATCGGCACTCTGGTTTTTGCTTTTACTTCAGTAACCAAATGAAGATATTTCCGCAAGGTATCTTCTTTGATCACATAATCGAAGTAGTCCAGATATTCCGGATCTGAGGTTAATCCATTACGAAGGCTAAGTTCTTCCTGCAATTCAGCAAAGATCTCTTCCTCGAATATTGATTTTAAAACGATGGCGCCGGCACCAGCCTCAGCCAGTTTTTCAACTTGCTCTGCATGACCGGTCATGCTGCTGCTTGCTACAATTACCGGGCTTTTTAAATTGAGTCCGAAGAATCGGGTTGATATATTTGCCATAACAATGAGATTACAATTATTTACAATTTTACGATTTACCATTTACAATTTAGCCAATGGGCAAAAAATAGTAAATGGTAAATAAAGAAATAGTCAAATTACGAATGTTTTCCCTTGAGATATTCATCCATATTGGCAGCAGCTTTGCGGCCATCGCCCATAGCCAGAATTACCGTTGCTCCACCACGGACAATGTCGCCACCAGCAAACATTTCAGGAATAGAACTTTGCATGGTTTCTTCAGTAACTTCAATCGTTCCCCATTTGCTCACTTTCAGTTCTTTTACTTCTGAAGGAATCAGCGGATTTGGTGAAACCCCAACAGCAACAATTACCAGATCAACCGGAATGTCGTATTCCGAGCCTTCCAGAACAATCGGACGACGACGGCCTGAAGCATCAGGTTCGCCAAGTCCCATACGTTGAACGCGCATCCGGTTTACTTTTCCTTTTTCGTCGGCAAAGTATTCAATCGGGTTGGCCAGGTTGATAAATTCGATGCCTTCTTCTTCGGCATGGTGAACTTCTTCAACACGGGCAGGCATTTCAGCACGCGAACGACGATATATAATAATGGCACGTTCGGCGCCCAATCGCTTGGCTGTACGGACCGAATCCATCGCAGTGTTTCCACCACCAATAACCGCTACATTTTTACCTTTGATAACCGGCGTATCAAATTCGTCACTGGCAGCGTTCATCAGATTTACACGGGTCAGGTATTCATTTGATGAGAGAATGCCATTGTAGTTTTCACCCGGAATATTCATGAAACGAGGAAGACCGGCGCCGCTGGCAACAAAAAAGGCTTCAAAACCTTCTTCTTTCAAATCGTCGAAGCTGGCTGTTTTCCCAACAATAAAGTTGCGAACGAACTTCACTCCCATTTTCTGGAGGTTTTCCAATTCAACGTCCACAATTTTGTTTGGAAGACGGAATTCTGGAATACCATATTTTAATACACCGCCAATTTCGTGCAGCGCTTCAAAAACAGTTACATCGTAACCCAATTTGATCATATCGCCGGCAAACGACAACGAAGCCGGGCCTGAGCCGATGGCGGCCACTTTAATTCCGTTGGCAGGGGCCACTTCAGGAACCGACATGAATCCGCTTTCGCGTTCGTAATCGGCAGCAAAACGTTCCAGGTAACCAATAGCTACCGGTGTTTTTTTCATTTTCTGGGTATAAAAACAAGTGGACTCACACTGTTTTTCCTGAGGACAAACCCGACCGCAAACTGCCGGAAGTGCTGAGGTTTCTTTCAGTGTTTTAGCCGCATCCAGAAATTTTCCAGCCTCAATATATTTGACAAATTTGGGAATGTTGATGCTAACCGGACAACCTTCAATACAGGTTGGGTTCGGACAATCAGACATCGGGTTGCTTCGGCCTGCGCCTGCTCGGCGGTTAAGCCTAAGTTAACTTCCCTGTCCTGATATTTAATGCGTTCCTGAGGATCCATCTCAGGCATCCTGACCCGTTCTTTGGCGGTACGCTCTTTATTGGCCATGGTTTTTCTCAGTTCAACGCGCCACTCTTTTTCGCGCTCAATCTGAAGATATTCTTTATTCGTTGACATTTCGTTGAATTTAATTTGGATTACAAATACCGTTCGTAAGCAATTTTTTCTTCGTTTGAATATCCGCCAAGACGCATGATCAACTCGTTGAAATCAATCTGGTGGGCATCAAATTCAGGTCCGTCGATGCAGGTAAAATAAGTGTTCCCACCAACGCTCACACGACAAGCGCCACACATTCCTGTTCCGTCAACCATAATGGCATTCAAACTGGCTTGTGTCGGAATTTCATATTTTTTGGTTAGCAACGAAGTAAATTTCATCATCACAGCGGGACCGATGGCAATACATTCATCAATCTTTTCGCGCTGGATAACCATCTCGGCTCCGGCAGTAACCACACCTTTGGTTCCGTACGATCCGTCGTCAGTCATGATAATCACTTCGTCTGACCATTTGCGGATTTCGTCCTCCAAAATAATCAGGTCTTTACTACGGGCTGCTAAAACAGAGATTACCCGGTTCCCAGCTTTTTTAAATGCTTCAACAATAGGAAGCATCGGCGCAACGCCAACGCCACCGCCGCAAGCCAATATGGTTCCAACCTGATGAATATGAGTTGCTTTACCCAGTGGTCCGACCACGTCGTGAATAAAATCACCCACTTCAAGCTTGAATAATTTGGAAGAACTTACGCCCATTCTCTGAACCACCAGAACAATTGTTCCTTTTACCGGATCAGCACCAGCAATGGTCAGCGGAATCCGCTCCCCCTTCTCATCCACACGCAGGATCACAAAATGACCAGGCTTACGCGACTTTGCAATTCGCGGAGCATCAACAACAAACTTGGCTACTTTTTCTGAAAAAAGAACCTTTTCTACTATCTGGTTCATTGTATTCGTTTTATAAGATTTTTTTGAAATGAGCACCAAAAATAGCAATGTGCAAAGAACTTTCGCCCTAAATGTTTTTATTTTTTGGAAGGTTAAGCCAATTCGAGGTTAATCTTAAATAACTGTTAAGAATCGGATTGACGTGACGAATGAAATGTCAAATTCTGTGATTACTAAAAAGAAAAATGTTCGGTTTGAAGCCGGAATGTTCTATCTTTGAACTTTTGTATATGCCCGAAAGACAGCATTAAAAAGTGAATCAAGAACTTTACTAATCAATAATTTAAAACAAATTGGCTGAGGAATTTATCATCGCGTTGACCGAACATCGTGCCGTTGGAAACGTTTTGGTTCCATTGTTAATCGAGCAGGAACGTTCGTACTTTACTGTAAAAAAGACAGTCAAATTGCGCGATTACAAAAGTGGAGAGGTTGAGCTAAACGAATCGGAACTGGAATTGCTCAAATTGATCGAAAACTACAGCGATGAAAACCTGGTGAAAAAATTCTCGAAGAAAACCGACAAAACCAACTTCTTCCAAAATATGGACGATGATTTGTTTCAAAACCATATCAGTCCGTACATCGACAAATACATTTACCGCTGTATTCTGCTTTTGATGAAAAGCCAGACCCGTTTGTTTTACAAACAGGCCAAGTATTCGAGCTTATACGACGAAGATATTATCCGGATTAATCCAAGTTTTTCCGAAAGTGTCTTTAATTTTTACCGGAATGAAAATGGCACCCGTTACCGACTGAAAATCACACACGAGGGCAAGCCCATTGAACTATTACACAAAACCATCAGGATGGTATGTACACAACCGTGTTGCTTTGTGTATCTCAATCGGTTGTATATCTTCAATCGGCTTTCAGGCAAAAAAATAACTCCTTTTCTGACCAAAGAATCAGTTTGGATTCCGAGTCAATCCGAAGATAAATATTATCAAACGTTTGTGCTAAATACCATCAAAGAATCGGAGGTAATAGCTACCGGATTTGAAATCATAGAAAGCAATCCACCCCGGCAAATCATTCTTTCGCTTGAACAGGATTTGGCATTGCGCCCGGTTATCGTCGTCAAATTTAAGTATGAAAACAGCCTTTACATTGCCGATTCTGCTTCCAATGTATTTGTCAGTCTGGAAAAGAAACAGGGAAATTATGTTTTCAAAAAGTTTGTACGCAACCGCACCTGGGAAGACGAACAGTTGGCTTTTCTCCGTAAACTTGGACTGAAGTACAAAAATGGCTTATGGAACCCTGACGAAGACCCGGAAAAACCCGAGACCGAAAACTATTATCGTCCCGTGAATTGGTTGACCTATAACCGCGACGAACTGGAAACCCAAGGGTACAAAATTCTACAGAACAAACTCAACACCAAATATTTTACCGGAAATCAAATTCTTGACATTCAGGTAAAAAGCAATGATGATTGGTTCGATATTTATGCCATGGTGAAATTCGGCGATTTTCAAATCCCGTTTATCCGGCTTCGAAAGCACATCTTAAACAATATTCGCGAATTTGAACTGCCTTCAGGAGAAATAGCTATTCTGCCGCTCGAATGGTTTTCGACGTACAAAGAAATTTTTCCTTATGTCAAAATCGAAGGCCACCTTATCAGGCTAAAGAAGCATCATTTTTTGCTTATTCAGGATAAAATTAAAGGCATCGATCAGAATTATTTCAAGAAACTGGATCAATTAAACACGGAAATTGGTAGTCGTATTGAACTTCCTGCCGATCTAAAAGCGGAACTACGAACCTATCAGGCCGAGGGCTTCTCGTGGATGTATCATTTGTACGAGAACCAGTTGGGCGGATGCCTGGCCGACGATATGGGATTGGGGAAAACCTTGCAAGCCCTGACCCTTCTGCTAAAAATCAAAAAAACAAAATCGCAGCTCATTGTTCCCCAAACCGGGAACAACAACCAATTGCAATTCTCGCTTTTCGATGAGCCTACAGCGACAGCCCCGATGCAACCCGCATCGCTCATTGTGATGCCAACCTCGCTGATACACAACTGGGAAAATGAAATTAACAAGTTTGCCCCTTCGCTGAAGGTTTACAAACACGTGGGCAGCCTTCGCAATAAATCGAACAGCATTGCATCGACAATTATGTATTACGATGTAATACTGACCACCTACGGAACGTTGAGAAACGACGCCGAAATGCTTAGCGCATACAGTTTCTGGTATTTAATTCTGGACGAGAGCCAAAACATTAAAAATTCATCGTCGAAAACATATAAAAGTATCATCGAAATACAGTCGAAGCACAAGCTGGTCATTACCGGGACTCCAATCGAGAATTCGCTGTCTGACCTTTGGTCGCAACTCAATTTCCTGAACAAAGGATTGCTTGGTAGCTTGCCATATTTTAAACGCGAGTTTATCACTCCCATCGAGAAAAAGAATGACGAGGAACAACAGGAAAAATTGCAGAAACTGATTCGCCCGTTTGTTTTGAGGCGGACCAAGGAAGAAGTTGCCAAAGACTTGCCGCCAATGACCGAGCAAATCCGTTATTGCGAAATGACCGACGAACAGCGCGAAATTTATGACACTGAAAAATCGGCCATCCGCAATGCCATCCTGAAAAACATTGAATCGAACGGGCTCAAAAAATCGGCGCTGGTAGTTCTCCAAGGGCTGACAAAACTTCGGCAATTGGCCAACCATCCATCGTTGGTCACCAAAGAAAACCAGATGGAATCGGGTAAGTTCGACGAAATTTACCATTGCCTGAAAAATCTGTTAGCTGAAAACCACAAAGTTCTGATTTTCTCGTCGTTCGTAAAACACCTGGAATTGCTTCAAGCTAAAATTGAATCGAAAAACTGGAAATACTCGATGCTAACCGGAAAAACCAAGAACAGGCAGGAAGTGATTCAACAATTTCAGGAAGACCCCGATAACCATATTTTTCTGATTTCGCTGAAAGCTGGCGGCGTTGGGCTCAACCTGACCTCAGCCGACTATGTTTTCATCATCGATCCGTGGTGGAATCCGGCTGCCGAAAACCAGGCCATCAACCGCGCCCACCGCATCGGTCAGGATAAAAAAGTATTTGTTTACCGATTTATTACCGAAGATTCGATCGAAGAAAAAATACAAATTCTGAAGTCGAGAAAATCAGCGTTGGCCGAGAAATTTATCAGCTCAAACAATCCGCTCGACGTAATTAATGAAGATGAAATTATGAATTTATTCAGCTAATTCAGGGTTTTCCGAACTGATTTTCAATTTACATTTGCAGCATATCAAGAAAATGGTCAAAACGATAGTTATTCCGGGATCTGTCGTGAAATGTTGAGATCCTGAAACAAGTTCAGGATGACTGGACTAATGTTGTTGATTCCATTTTTTCTCTAAAAATCAATTCAATGAAGCAACTTTTAATCCTACTGGTTCTTTTCCTTATCGTTTCGGGTGTGAACGCCCAAAAGACATTGAGTTTGACTGACGCAACGCTGGGCGCCAGCAGTTACCTGAAACCCGAGATGCCGGAACAAATCAAATGGCGCGATGCCCTGAATTTTGTGATGGTGAAAGACAGTGTGCTGTTTCAATACGACATTCAGAAAAAAAATCAGATTAAAATCCTATCGCTATTGGAATTGAATACCGCATTAAAAGCAAGCGGAATGAAAGCAGTCAAAAGTTTTCCCCGATTTTCGTTTATCACTCCAACCCAAATTTGGTTTCGGACAGCGAGTCAGTTGGTAATTCTAAATCCCGACACCAAACAGGTAATTAAAAACATTGAATATCCCGAAAATGCCGAAAATTTAGATTTTTGCACAACAACATCAACGCTCGCCTACACCGTAAAGAATAACCTTTTTATCGCCGGAAATTTTGGGATTCAGCAGATTACCGACGATCGGACTGAACACATCATCAACGGAGCAGCCGTCCACCGCAACGAATTCGGGATCGATAGAGGCACATTCTGGTCTGCGGCAGGAAACAAACTGGCCTTTTACCACATGGACGAAACCATGGTTGGCGATTATCCGCTGGTCGATTATATGGCGCGCGAAGCCGAATTGGTTAACATTAAATATCCAATGGCTGGAATGACCAGTCATCAGGTTAAATTGGGAATTTACAACCCGCAAACCCTGCAAACCATTTTCCTGAAAACCGGTGAACCACTCGATCATTACCTGACCAACATTTGCTGGAGCCCAGACGGAAAAAGTATTTTCATCCAGGAACTGAACCGCGAGCAAAACCACATGAAACTGAACCAGTACGATGCGGTTACAGGCGAATTGATACAAACAGTTTTGGAGGAAAAAGACGACAAATACGTTGAACCGATGCACCCCATCCTATTTTCGAAAGTTGATCCGGAGAAATTTTACTTTCAAAGCCGTCGGGATGGCTGGAACCATGTCTATCAATGCACTGTGAGTAAAGGCGTCGTTGCCCAGATTACCAAAGGCGATTGGGAAGTAACCGAATTATCGGGATTCGACTCCAACGAGGAAAATATGTTTTTCGTAGCTACCAAAGAAAGCCCGATTGAACGTCACTTTTACCGGATTAATCTTCATTCAGGGAAAACTGATAAACTGACCGTAGAAGCTGGCACCCATGTATGCTCTTTATCGCCAGACCAGCAAAACATGCTTGACCACTGGACCAGCACCAATATTCCGGGACAGCTTGATCTGATTTCACTAAAAAAGAATAGCGAACAGACTGTTTTTAAAGCTGAAAATACATTGAAAGATTTTGATCTGGGAGAAAACACTGTTTTCACGATCAAAGCAGATGACGGAAAAACTGACCTATATTGCCGGATGATTAAACCCAACAACTTCGACCCTTCAAAAAAATATCCGGTAATCGTTTATGTGTATGGAGGACCACATGCGCAACTGGTTAATAAAACCTGGCAAAATGATGCGCGCTGGTGGCAATATTACATGGCTTCGAAAGGATATATTGCCTTTACTGTTGATAGCCGCGGCTCGGACAACCGGGGCAAAGCTTTTGAGAATGTAATTCACCGCCAATTGGGAGTTGTTGAAACTGCCGACCAAATGAAAGGTATCGATTACCTAAGATCGCTTCCCTATGTTGATGTTAACCGGATTGGCGTGCATGGCTGGAGCTATGGGGGCTTTATGACGTTAAACCTGAAACTCAAACATCCTGAAACATTTAAAGTTGCCGTAGCCGGAGGACCGGTCATTGATTGGAGCATGTATGAAGTGATGTATGGAGAGCGATACATGGATACTCCTCAGGAAAATTCAGAAGGATACTTGAAGGCGAATATGCTGAATTACGTTGATAAACTTAGCGGAAAGCTACTGATCATTCATGGAGTTCAGGATCAAACAGTGGTTATGCAGCAAAGCATTCAATTCCTGAAGAAATGTATTGATTTAAATAAGCAGGTCGATTTTTTTGTGTACCCAACCCATGAACACAACGTTCGGGGAAACGATCGCCTTCACCTGATGGAAAAAATCAGTAATTATTTTCTGGACAATCTGTAAGACTGGACTACTCAAATTTTAAAGGTTCTGGGCCGCGCGGCTGAAAATTGTAGAAACGGTTTTTAGAAACTCCGTCCAATACAAAACCGATAGGATTCACGTCGCTCGGATGATTTGGATAATAAGCCAGCCGAAGCTGTATGGTTTTGAAAACGAGATTTTCATTTCGGATGCGAAGGCCAATCCCCAACCCCGCATAATAACTCTGTTTAAAGATCGACTGTCCCGACGGTCCAATAATTCCAATATCAAAAAAGGAAAACAAAGCAGACTGAAAGTTCAGGATCGATTTTTTCTGAAAAAAGACATTTTCAACATTCATGGTCAAGCGTTGCTTCCCTTTTCCAATTTGACTTCCAAATCCACGAATTCCATCGCTGTTAAGCAACAATAAATTTTCAATATCGAACCGATCAAATCCGACCGTATAATTCAATTTTATGAATTGCCGTGCCTGAACATTCCAAACGTTAAACAGCTGTGAAATAAAGTCAACTTTAAAATCAGCCATCCCTTGCTCGGTGTGCGATTGATTAAAAAAACTTCCTAATCCCAGCGATGTGTAGAGATAAAAGGGCTTGTGCTTAAACAAATTACCTGTTGATAAAAAAACATGCGAATACCAACGGTTTTCAAACTCATTGTCATCATATCCAAAAACCAACTCACATAAATAGCCTTTCGGAATATCTTCGACAATTCCGTAGCTATAAACCAAATAATCGCGAACGTACGAACGATGAGAGAAGCTCAGGCTACCCAGATAAAACCTACTATCCGAAAAATACTGTTTATTATTAATGTCGGGTAGTGGCCGGTCGTAGAAACGAGTGTACCTGATACGTCCCGATAAAGTCATTTGGAAACGACTATCTTTCGGATTGATGCCCAAATTCAATCTTCGGCCATACCATCCATCCAGAAAGATATAATTCAGCGAAGTTTTGCTAGTTACATTATCATTTAAGTACATTTGGTCCGACCGGAAACTTCTCATTGCCGTCAATCCTCCGGCATAAACCGATTGGGGTCTCAAAAAGTCACGTTCTAACGAAGCGTAAAAACCTTCCTTTAAGTAAGTATTTGCATAGGCAGCCGAAAAGTTGATAAAGTTTCCCTGAATGTTGTTCACCGTATAATAGGTTTCGAACCCAATATGCGGAGTCATATCCGTATGGCCAACAATCGTGGTTCCGAATTCATGACCGACACCCAAAATATTCTTATCATAAATTCCAACATCTCCCTTGCTAACATTTCCAATTGCACCTGTGACACCAAATGAAAAAACATCCTGGGTAAGAATAAGAATATCAACCAAGTTATCATTTAGAGGTCTGGGTGTAATAATAATCCGAACGTCTTTCAGATAAGGTAAACTTCTCAAAAGCCGCTCGTTATCCATCATAAGGTCAGGCTCGACCAATTGCCCTTCTTTGATCCAAAGATTCTTTCGGATAACATATAAGTTCGATCGGGAATGCAATTTATTTGCGGTTTTTTCAATCCAGATATCAGTGGTTTTCAATGTATCGTCAAATGTAGGTCCAAAAACCTGAAGCGATCGGATTGAAATCGTAGCAATTGTTTTATTCTGAAAGCTTTTATAATATTCGTAGGATTGCAAATCCTTATTCTTACTCGTATCCTTTTTAGAACAAATCATAGTTCCATACAACCATCGGGTAACCTTATGGCGCGAAGCTCTGATTGCTAAACTATCGTAGAAAAGCCCATTGTTTTTATTGATAGAGGTTATCGACAACGAATCTTTTTTTTGCATAGGAATATCCTTCCCCTCAAGGGATAAAGAAGACAGAAGTATCAAGATGATCCAAACAAATTTCATGATTTCGGGTATCCTTTTCCAGAATCTAAAATTATTTAAATATTTACAAAAAGTTTGACCAACCGAAAAAATCGTCAATCAAACAGAAACACAACAAACTCAAATCAGTCTGATTGCCATTCAACTTGAGCGTTAGAGTTTTAAACACATCTATCAAACCCAAAAAGTCGTAATTTTTCTTTAATTTCTATTTTTATAAGAAAAATTGATTCAACTTGAAGCCAAGTCTATTTTTCACTTCATTGTTTTTTGATTTTACAAATCAAAAAAAAACCAGTAATGGTTGATTTTATTAAATTTGCGCCGAAATGTTGGATATAAAAAATTTATATAAGAAAAACGTGTATGGGGTTATGGGAACCCTGATCTTTCATATTTTATTGGTTACAGGATTTTGGATTTCTGAATTAAACTTTAAAACAAAAGCAGCAAAGGAAGAAACCATTTTTATGGATCTCATTTTACCTCCGGAAAAAGTAGAAACGCCTGTACCAGAAACTGAAAAAACACAAAACAGCAAAACTGGAGCCAATCAAACAAACAGGTCCGATCAAAACATGGGAAGTAATCATGCCGTAAATGACGCCATGAAAAAAGACAAGTTCTTCGATGAAAGTTATAAACGAGACATTGAGAACGCAGAAAAAATGGTTTCTGATGTAAACAAACAACTTTCGAAAAAAGTCCCTCAAACCAAAAAATTTGAGATGCCGGAAGCCACTACCGAAGGACAAGATCCCGATTCGATAAAAAACACCATTTACTCCGGGAAAAGCAATATCCATTATTTTTTGGAGAACAGATTTCATGTCAGACTTCCAATACCAGTCTTTCTTGCTAAAGGTGGAGGGTTAATTACTATTGACATTCTGGTTGACAGGGCAGGAAACGTAATTAAAGCCACTGCCAGACCCTCTAGCAACATAAACGATCCGATGCTTCCCGCATATGCAACCCAAGCGGCCGAACGTACTGTTTTCAACTCCGATTCAAAAGCGCCATCAGTTCAACGTGGTACAATTACATATCGGTTTGTAGCTCAATAACATTCATTTAATGTATAAGGAACACTAATTTTAACATCATTTAACGATTATTTTCATAATTTTAGAACTCCTTGCCATACATTTGTAATACATTTTTTTTCATAAGTTTAGGTTTAGTTAGGTTAGTTAGTTTAAGAGAGAAAAGGTAGGACAGAGGTTCTACCTTTTTGTTTTTAAAATAGTTCTTAAATATTGTATTTCTGATCAAAACATAAATTTAAGATGAATAAAAAATCAGCATTCTCTTTCTATCTAAAGAGGATGTAAATTCAAAACATCCGCTTTCTGAAAATTACTCCCACTTCTTACTTACAACCATTGAATTACACATCAAACAACTAACAACCAATATATTAACCTTTCAACTATCAATTTATTTGATTTCAAACTAAAATAAATTTAGATTAGTTTATTCAACAAATCAACACAACCAGCTTATCTCATAGACTTTTCGTCTGAAAATCGGACAAAAAGATTTGCATTTTCAACATTTTATAGTGATTTTTAAACCGAAATGATTTTTCGGAACTATTTTACTATAGAATCATTTTAAACAATTTAATCTTTTGCGATGATTGATTACTCAAACCTTGACCTTTTAAATGGGATTCGAAGAAATGATACTATTGTTTTACAATATATCTATAAGAATTTCTATTCCAAGATTAATTTTTTCATCAAAAAAAACAGTGGAGATGATGATGATGCAAATGATATCTTTCAAGAAGCGATCATTATTATCTTCAGAAAAATCAAAGCCAGCGAGTTGGTGTTAGATTGTACTTTTGAAACTTATTTATACTCTGTTTGCCGTTTCCTGTGGCTTAAACAACTCGAGAAAAGAAAAATTGAGAAAGAAAAGATTAAAGACAACCATGAATACCATGAAGATCTCTATGATGATGGATTAGAAAAAATAGTTGACTTAAATGAACGTTACCGATTATATCAAAAGCATTTCATTAATCTGGGAAAAGATTGCCAAAAGATATTACAGTTGTATTTCGATAAAGTTCCCCTCAAAAATATCGCCCAAATTATGGGGTTCAAGAGCGAGAAATATGCAAAAAAACGCAAATTTAAATGCAAGGAATACTTAATCAAAAGTATAAAACAAGATCTTGAATATAACAAGATCTTAAGTGGCGACAATTAGAGTAGTTTCTCTGATTCGATATTTTTTGATGTTTTTCGTTAAATAAAAATTTATCCGGATTATAATTGTCTAAATTTGCACTTGATTAATGATTGTTGAAGTTCATGGGCAAAATTTCAGGCAAACACTGCTTATTATTACCATCATTACAGACCTTGGTTTATCACACCTCAACAAATCTTAAACAATCTCTTAATTTAATATTTAAGCCTTAACTTTAATTTGCAATAGATAGAAAATGGTTAAAATTGCATTTTAATTTATATCAAATCAAACTTGCCAAATGATCCCTTCATATTAGACAAACAACTTGTTTCTTTATTAAAGGGAGACGATCATCACGCTTTTGATCAGTTATTCCATAAATATGGAACACCACTTTACCTGTTTTTGAAAAGTATTCTGAAAAATGAAGCAGACTCTGAAGAAGCGGTTCAGGATGTTTTCTATAAAATATGGGAAAAAAGGAAAGAATTAGACCCGAGTCTTTCGTTTAAATCATATTTGTTTACAATTGCATCAAACACTGCAAAAAAAATCTACCGGAAGAAACTTCTTGAAGAGAAATACAAGCAAGAAATCGCCATAGAACTCAATTTAAATCAAACAATTGAACATGGTGAGGATGATTACAAAGAAATGCTTGGTCATATCGACTTAATCATTGACAAATTACCGCCATCACGACGTCAAATATTTATCTTGAGCAAAAAAGACGGATTAAAGAATCCAGAAATAGCGAAAATTTTAAATATTTCAGAACAGACCGTTAAAAATCAACTTGTTACAGCTCAAAAATTTATACGATCAGAGGCCATTAAGAACAATCAGGATCTTGGATTTTTATTTTTTCTCCTTTTTTATAGAATTTAATTTTCGTTGGGCGTAGTACGTTTTGTGTACTTGTGGATATAATGAGAAACCAAAACGAAAAAATGAGATTTAACGCAGACATAGTACGCAAGTATTTAAACGGAAAGTATTCCTTAAATGATAAGTCTGCTGTTGATGAATTCTTCGAAAATGAACAATACTCGGTTGAATTAAACAACGTCCTGAAAGAGTATTGGGAAACAACCACTGAAGCGCCAGTTGAAAAGAATAAAAATCTTGATCCTGTTTTAGATCGGATTAACCATCAAATTCTCCTTGGGACACATAAAAATTCGGGTAAACTTAAATTATTATGGCAGTTATACTCAAGCGCTGCGGCAATATTAATCCTTCCACTACTGATTTTTTCTCTTTATTATCATCAAAGTTCAGGAATTAAAAACCAAACAATAAATTGGGTGGAAGTTCATTCACCTTATGGAGCCAGGACCAGATTCTCATTGCCTGATGGTTCCACTGGTTGGTTAAATAGCGGATCTGTAATTAGTTACCCATCTCAGTTTGGTGCTATCCGAACAGTTTCATTAAAAGGTGAAGCTTATTTTGATGTGGTTAAAAATCCTGATTCTCCATTTGTTATTGATGCCAAACCAGTAAAAATAAAAGTATTGGGTACCTCTTTTAATGTGGTGTCGTATGATAACGATTCGATATCTGAAGTCATTGTTGCTTCAGGAAAAGTCGAAGTTGAAGCAGAAAACAAAAAGGACAAACAGATGCTGGCACCCTCGGAGCGACTGGTAATTAACCGATTAAATAACAGTGTGTCAAAATCGACGGTTGATATTCAAAACTATACTTCCTGGAAAACTGGCAAATTGATCTTTTTAAATGATAACCTGAATGAAGTTGTTCGAAAAGTTTCCAGATTCTATAATGTTGACTTTGAAGTGGAACCGAATGTAGATCGGACGGAACTTTTCAGGGCCATTCTGGAGGAAGAAAGTTTGGAAGAAGTTTTAAGATATATGAAGCTCACCATGTCTATTGATTATGTTATTCATGAAAGAAAGCCAGATCAGGACAGTCGGATTTCAAAAAGAAAAATCATCATTAGCAATATCATAAAAAATAGGATGCCTATGTGAAATTATTGATACAAAATAAAAAAGGGAAGTGTTGCGACCACTTCCCTGACTAATTAGCGAGTTTTCAACAGATTATTATTTACTCAACTAAAATTCAAATTTATGAAAAAAATTCGAACAGGATTGTTATGTTGTAGTCCTATTAGAAAAATTCTACGAATCATGAAATTATCAGTATTCTTGTTTTTATTGAGTTTTGTTCAGGTATTGGCAAATAATTCGTACGCACAGAAAACAAAACTGTCCATCGACCTTAAGAATACCAGTATTGAGACGGTATTGCTTGATATTGAAAACCAATCTACTTTTAAGTTTATTTATAACAAAGAAAAAGTGGATGTTGACTCCCGCGTTAACATTCAAGTTAAAGATCGGACGATCAATGAAACGCTTGATGCCCTCTTTGAAGGCAAAAACTTAAAATACACCTTTTTCGGAAATCAGGTCATATTAACTACTACCGATTCTGACGTTTCTCAAAATCAGCGACAAAAATCGGTGTCGGGTAAAGTAACTGACACGGGCGGGATAAGTCTGCCTGGCGTTTCGGTTGCGGTAAAAGGTACAACAACCGGAAACATTACCGATTCTGACGGGAAATACACTCTCCCAAACATTGCAGATAATGCAACCTTGATTTTTTCGTTTGTTGGGATGAAATCTCAGGAAGTTCCGGTACGGGGCCAGAGCATCATCAACGTCACATTACAGGAAGAATCAATCGGTATCGACGAGGTTGTTGCCATTGGCTATGGAACGCAGAAGAAAGCTGATGTTACAGGCGCAGTTGCTGTTGTTAAACCCGAAAAGATGCAAGGAATAAATCAATCACTGAGCCATGCTTTACAAGGGCAATTATCAGGGGTAACCGTTATCCAGAACTCGGGTGAACCTGGCGGCGGTGTTCAGATTAGGGTCAGGGGAACGGGTTCAATCAATGACAATAGTCCTTTGTATATTGTTGATGGAATGATCGGCAGTATTTCAGGTTTAAACCCATCTGACATCGAAAATATATCGGTATTGAAAGATGCCGCATCGGCTGCAATTTATGGTTCCAGGGGTGCAAACGGTGTTGTAATTGTTACCACAAAAAAAGGGAAAAGAGGAGAGAAAACAGTTTTCTCATACAACACCAGTCAAGGAGTGCAGGTTGCATGGAAAATGCCAGCTTCATTGACTGCTGAACAGCGAAATATGATTCACACAGAAGCTCTTACCAACGACGGGACTGCTGAATCAGAATCGATCTGGGATTATTATAAAAATCCGGATAATGCAGTGACCCGAACAAATTGGTTTAAAGAGGTATTCAGGCCCGGTTATGTTTCGTCACACGATTTAAGCATTCAGGGAGGTTCGCAACGGTCGAACTACCTGTTTAGTCTTGGTTATTTGAATGATCAGGGTATCATTAAGGTATCGAACTATAAGAGGTATAACATCCGGTTCAACAGTCAACACGAGATTATTAAGAATTTAACATTTGGCGAAAACTTCTCAGTTGTATTATCGAACACACAATCCGTTGAACAAGGCGGTTACGATGGCGTTTTGGTTGGCTCACTATTTAACATGCGCAATACTCCAGTTTGGGAAAACAAAGAAAATAAAGTTTACGGATTGCCAAAAGGCGATTTTCCAAACCCAGTGGCTTCCTTAAACAGTAAAGATTTTAACAATAAAGGATATGGGTTGCAAGGCAATGGCTACCTGGAATATAAATTCATGAATATGTTTACCCTGAAAACCGATTTCGGTTATACATTAGGTTTAGGTAAACAGAAAAATTTTGTCGCTACTGCTGAAAATGGTGGTCGAGGGCTGGATAAAAGCACTCTGTTCGAATTATATTCAACCAACGACACGTGGGTGTGGAACAACACGCTGAGCTTTGATAAGCTTATAAATAAGCATCATTTCGCCGCACTTGCTGGTATGTCGATGGAATATGGACTTTCGGAATGGACTAAAACAGGAACAGTTCAGGGATTTAGCGTAACCGATTCAGACTTGCAGTACTTTAATAATGCATCCAGTTTCCCAAATCACGAAACAGGCAGTGCCGACGATTATTCAATGTTGAGCTATTTTGGCCGCGCAAGCTATGAATACGCCGACAAATACCTGTTCGCGGCAAATATTCGTGCCGATGGATCATCCAAATTTCCGGAAGATAAACGATGGGGTGTTTTCCCTTCTTTTTCAGGTGGTTGGAGAATTTCAAACGAACCTTTCTTTGGCAGTCTCAAGAACACAATAAACGAATTGAAAATCAGGGGAAGTTGGGGCCAATTGGGTAACGACAAAATCAGTAATTATCAGTATTACACGACACTGACCACCGTTGGCTCTCCAACTCTGAATGGTGATATTTTTACAGCCTATGCTCAAAATGGTTTTGCAAATACAAGCATTAAATGGGAAGTAACCACCCAAACCGATCTTGGCGCTGATTTCAAATTACTAAATAACAAAATTAGTTTGAGCGTTGACTATTTCGACAAACAGACCTCCGACATTCTTGTTCAGGTGCCACTCGTATCTTCATTAGGTGTAGGAACCGCCCCATACAGCAATGCAGGCAAAGTATCAAACAAAGGTTTTGACATGGATTTGTCGTACAGGAACAGAGTTGGAGAATTCAAATACGAAATATCAGCGAACGTATCGCATGTAAAAAATGAATTGAAAACTCTTGGTATTACCGGAAGAACTGAGATGTTTTCAGGCGGTTATAAAAATTATGACGTTGGCCGTATTGCAGAAGGTGAACCAATCGGACACTTCTACGTGCTAAATGCGTTAGGACTTTTCCAATCTCAAACTGAAGTTGATAATTATATCAGCCCAAGTACAGGAAAGAAAATTCAACCATATGCTCAAGCGGGTGATATTAAGTTTGAAGACCGTAATGGCGATGGTGTTATAGGTGCCGATGACCGTTTTAATGCCGGAAGTAGTTTCCCAAAATTAAACTATTCAATGAATTTTAATTCCGACTACAAAGGTTTTGACTTTAGTATGCAATGGGTTGCAAGCCAGGGAAATAAAATTTTTAACGGGCTTACCTTGGGCGAGAAATTAATGGTTGGTACCGATTACAACAACGGCACCCAGATACTCGATCGCTGGACACCTACCCATACGAACACCTCAGTGCCACGAGTTTCGGTTAAGGACAAAAACAATAATGCAAGTTATAGCACACTTTATATTGAAGACGGCAGTTTTGTCCGGCTGAAATACATAACATTTGGCTATACTTTTGACAACAAGCTGTTCAATAATAAAATATCAAAACTTAGGGTTTATCTTACCTGTCAGAATCTGTTAACTTTTACGAAATACGATGGGTTTGACCCTGAAGTAGGCACCGATAGCAGCTTTGGCAGTAATATGTATGGAATTGACAAAGGAATCTACCCTCAGGCAAAATCCTTTATATTCGGTATAAACCTTGACTTTTAATCTTCTCAAAAAGTAAATACTATGAAAAAATATATTCTTTTTTTAGCTGTAGTAGCTCTGACCTCATGTGGAAAAGAATTCCTCAAGGTCGAACCGCATGAATTTACCGATGCCGTATTTTGGAAAACTGCTGATCAGGCCGAAGCTGCCTTGGCTGGTGTTTATAGCCCGCTTCAGGATGAAGAGGCATTGGGCGGAGAAGAATGGTGTGGAATTGAAGCATTTAGTGATAATGCTTACCTGAACGATTCTTATCCTGATTTCATCGCAATGTCCGAATTCAGGGCGACACAAAATACAGAAGGAGACCTCAGCCTTAATAGTTATAAATCCTATTATAAAGTAATCAAAAGAGCGAATGACATATTGGCTAATGTTCCCGGAATGACATTCAATGAAGATCAGAAAACGAGAATTCTTGGCGAAGCTAACTTTTTGCTCGGGTTTGCCTATTACGAATTGGCTTGCCGTTACGGAGGCTTACCTATTTATAACCCTGCCGATGCTTCTGCTGCTCTGGTTCGGGCAACCGAAGCTGATACGTGGAATGAAATAGAAACACGTTTAACGAATTCGACCAAGCAACTTTCGTGGTCGCACGAAGCTGGCCGTCCCGGACTGGGCGCCGCATATGGATTATTAGCAAAAGTATATGCTCACAGGGAAAAATGGGCAGAAGCGAAAGCTGCTGCAGAAACTGTTATCAATTCGCAAAAACACGCGCTATTCTCTAGTTATGCAGGCTTGTTTACTATTGAAAATGAAGGTGTAAGTGAATTTTTATGGCAACTTGGCGCACGATATGGCGAATATCCAATTACTCCAATCCTGATGCTTCCGAACAATGTTTGGAATGGAACCCATCCCGAAACAGCAGGTGTAGGTTGGCGTTTGGTAAGCGCTACCGAATCGTTTTACGATTCGTATCAGGCTGGAGACATTAGAAAAGCTGCTACTGTTGCAAAACGTGGCGTTGATGTAATTACCTACAATGGCTCAACCGATGTTCTTCAGGCTCCAAACAATCAGTCTCCTGTAGTTTGCATCAAATATAACTCACCATATGCTGCGGCATATACCGACTGGGCTGCTGGCCTGGATGTTCCGGTACTGAGATACGCCGATGTTTTGCTCATACATGCCGAAGCCATTATGAACCTGAATGGCGGTGGACCTGCAAAACGGACAGTTGGTGTTGCTGCTGCTGCCGCTTCGTTTAATTTAGTTCGTCAGCGTGCTGGATTAGATGCAATATCGGCTCCTACTTTCAACGATTTGATGTATGAAAGAAGGATGGAACTTGCCTTCGAAGGCGGCGACCGTCATTTTGACCTTGTTCGATGGGGATTAGCGGCTGAAGTTTACAATGCACTTCCTGCTGAGGGAACATACAAGCCTAAACGAAACTATATTCAGGCAACTCATCGTTTGCTTCCTTATCCACAGCGCGAAATCGACAACAGCGGACTCTCGATTAAACAAAACCCGGGCTATTCAGGAGGGAATTAAGCGATAAGCGGGAATTCGGCACACAATTCCCGCTTATTTTTTCCCATCTGAAACCTCATCCTGTAAGCTGCTACTTTCTTACAGCACTTTACGGGTTGATGATGAATCAGTATGCACAGAATAAATTCGTTCGACTGGATTTCCTGCGCAAGTGTTCAACAGAACTCGCGCCGAAAGCTCAGTCGAACGTTGTTCCGAGGCTTTTGGAACCAGGATCTGATGCAAATGTTTAGGAATATGAGTTTAAATTATACACGAATGCGTAGGTTTATCTTTCTTCTTGTTTGCCTTACGGTCCAATGCAGTCTGGCACTTTCCCAATCGTCAAAACCCGTTTCTTTGGTGAACCCTTTTATTGGCACAGCCAAATCAGACGTGCCAACCCGATGGGGAAACGAAGGCGGAACATATCCCGGTTCGGTGGCTCCTTTCGGCTTTATCCAGCTTTCGCCTGAAACCAGCATTGCAGAGCCGTTCGGATATAACTACAACGATAGTACTGTTTATTTTTTTAGTTGTATTAACCATTTCAGTGGCTACCCCAGCGGATCATCAGGTGAAACTGCGGTTATGCCAATTGTGCATTCCGAGAATTTTAAATTCAGGCAATACAAAAGTAGATTTTCTCATTGGAATGAATTTGCTGAACCAGGCTATTATCGGGTTGGGTTTAGCGATGATAAAATAATAGTAGAAGCTACATCAACCGAACGATCGGGAATGTTTCGGATTACTTTCCCTACAGGAGCTAAACCTCAATTATTTATTGGAGATGTGGGGGCGATTTCTTTTAAATCCGACAAATTATTGTTCGGCAACCAACATCATACCGTTTTTGAATTTAGCGATGCCATTCAAAACCTGATTGCGGTAGAAGGAGGTTACATTCTGAGCTTTCAACCTTCCTTCGATTCGAAAATAATAACCTTAAAACTAAGCACTTCGGAAGTGAGTTTTGAAAGTGCCCAGAATAATCTGAAAACTGAACTGAACTCACTAAGTTTTGACCAGATCAGAAAACAAACCTCTGAAAAATGGAATAAGGAACTCTCGGTAATTGAAGTTGAGGATTCATGCCTTCGAAATAAAACAATCTTCTACACCGCATTGTACCATTCTTTTTTGCTTCCCTGGATAATTTCTGATACAGATGGAAATTACCGGGGAAAAGACAGTTATATTTACAAAACAAAAGGTGCATGTCAATATGCAGGTTTTTCGCCCTGGGACACCTTTCGTTCGCTACATCCATTACTGAGTCTTCTTACCCCTGACAAGCAGTCAGACATGGTGCAATCTATAATCGATGTTTATTTACAAACGGGTCATCTTCCAATTGCTCCTATGACAGGCAATCACACAGTGCCCGTCATTGTCGATTCGTATTTAAAAGGCATCCTCAAAACCGACAGTACTCTGTTGTACAAAGCAATGGAACAGAGCATTATCAAACAACCGTTTTTGCAAAACGACCTTGAAATTTACCAACGACAAGGCTATGTTCCTTCAACTTATCCCGAATCGGTAACGTGTACTGTTGAATATGCTTACGATGACTGGGCGCTTGCCCAATTTGCAAAGAGTTTTCCCGAAAAGGAAATTGAACGGAAGCAATTGATTGAACGAAGTTTAAACTACAGAAATCTTTTCAACGTCAGCGAACGTTTTCTGCTGCCGCGGAATAAAAATAATTTCATCATAAATCCAGCTACATTTGGTTATAAAGAAGGCGACAAATGGATTTACTCTTTTTTCGTTCCTCAAAATCCCAAAGATTTAGTCAATTTAATGGGTGGCGATCATGAATTTTCTTCATTGCTCGATTCTGCATTCCGAAATAACTTTATCGTGTTCGATAATGAAACGACTTTTCACATACCTTACCTTTTTAATTACGCAAATGCTCCCCAACTGACCCAGGAAAGGGTACAGAGCATCCTGCAAAATCGTTTCAAAAACACGCCTGGTGGAATTCCGGGCAACGATGATCTAGGATCGATGTCGAGCTGGTATATATGGAGTTCCATGGGTATTTATCCGGTTTGTCCCGGTCGTCTGGATTATGATATAAGTTCTCCGATTTTCAGGAAAGTTATCATCCATCTAAAAAACAACAAACAATTAAGTATTGAAAGTCCGCTTTCCGGAGCAACCCATTGTTATGTAAATGGACTAAAAGTAAACGGGAATAATTACCAACAGCTTAGAATTCCTCATTCCACGATCGCCAATGGGGGTAATTTGGAGTTTCAACTTGGAACTAAACCAAACAATTCATGGCTAAGGACACAACACACTGAAGGATCTTCTCAAATTAATGAAAATGTGGATATTGAAGTAACCAGTTCTAGTGTTTCGAAGCAAAGGGTTTTGCCCAATGAACCGTTTCAGGTTCGCTTCTCGTTGACGAATCACGGTGCTTTAGGCACTAAAATTGTGAGGCTTTACCTGGATGATAAGGAATATGACCGAAAAAATTGTCTGGTTGCCCCTGGTGAAACAAAAAAAGACTCTATCATTTGCCGTTTGTTCCCCGTTGGTTTTGCTCGTTTAGAAATTGGCGACCAAAGTAAACTTGAAGTTGAAGTTGTGCCACCAATGAATAACGTTAACAATCAATGGAATATTGATGATTTAAAATTACAGCAACTGGTAAAGAAAGGTCAAAACCTTCCTTATTCGTTTTCGGTTCAGAACATTGGCGGATACAGCGACTCTACCTTTTTACGCACCTATCTGAATGATATTCAAGAGAAAGAAGAAAAACTGGTATTGGATGCAGGAAAGAAGAAAACGTTTTCATCGGGATTACCAATTACAAAAGATGGACTTCAGTCATTCGGGATTGAAAAACTGCGGAAACAATTCAAAGCATACACTCAAAATGAAGATGCCTGTATTCTAAGCATTTCAACTAAAATAGAAGGAATTGACAGTATTTTAGTTGACCAATCAGGACTAAATAACAATGCCAAAATAATCGACGCTGTAAAAACAACACATACGTCAAACAACGGTTGGGTAAAACTGGGGAAGGATTGCTACGTTGAAGTTGAAAACCCGATGGTGGATGGATCGTTTACCGAATCGCTGACCATGATGCTATGGATCAATCCAGACAAGGAAAATAAAGGACTGACAGATATTTTCACAAAGGGTGATTTTAATGTCATTCAATTGTCGGGAAATGAAAGTTTGTCTTTCTTTGCGGGTGGCTGGGGAAGGGGAAGTTGTACCATTGAACTTCCTCCGGATTGGATCAATAACTGGCATCATGTAGCTGGAGTTTGCGATGGGAAAAGTCTCAAACTGTATTTGGATGGAAACCTAAAGGCTTCTGTGGAATTGAACGATCGTGCGGAATTATCGTCTTCAGGACATTGGATTGTGGGACGAAACGAGGAGTTCCCTATATCGCGGATATTTAATGGTTATGCCGATAAAGTAAAAGTATTTACAACTCCGCTAAATGAGCAAGAAATCAAAAAAATAGTTATCCAAGAACAAGCTTTGTTTAACGAATTAAAATAGAATCAGAACTAACTTATAACAAATATAATCATGGGTTCACGAAGAGATTTTTTCAAGAAATCGGCTCTGGCAGCCGGAGCTGCTGCATTACCTGTATCGTTTGTAAATGCTGCAACCGACGATCTGGTTGTCAGTTCGGCTACTACAACCGGGAAATTGCCATATAAAAACACCTATATCAAAAACATATTCGTAACCGAAAACGAATTCAGGAATGCAAAACCGACACTGGTTCCAGCTCCCGACTTCAATTCTGCAAAGGCAAAGTTGCCGGCACCTCATTGGAAAGGACACGATTGGGCCATTGACATGTACTGGAAAGCCTGGGAAATTGGAATAAAACACATCAAGAATCCGGAAGAAGGTTCAGGATTTATATCAAGCTATATCGATACTGCATACAATGGCAATATTTTCATGTGGGATTCTAACTTTATTACCCTGTTTGCCCGTTATGGCTCCCGCGTTTTCCCATTTCAGAAAACACTCGATAATTTTTACGCCAAACAGCATATTGATGGTTTTATTTGCCGTGAGATTTGGGGTAAAAGTGGTGAAGACTGCTTTCACCGTTTCGATCCGACCAGCACCGGCCCCAATCTAATTCCCTGGAGCGAAATGGAGTATTTTCACCATTTTGGCGAATGGGAACGTGTACATAAAATATTTCCAGTATTGTGCGGATATTATCAATGGCTAAAACAATACCGTACCTGGCAAGATGGCTCTTATTGGTCGAGTGGTTGGGGAACCGGAATGGATAATATGCCAAGGGTAGAAAAGCAATACAATCCGATATTTTCGAATGGCCACATGACCTGGCTGGATACCTGCCTGCAACAATTGTTTATTGCAAAAATTTTGGTCGATTTTGGACTTTACGTAGAGCGCTGGCAAGAAATTGAAGAAATTGAAGAAGAAACAAAAACGCTTAAAAAATACATCAAAGAGAAACTGTGGGATCCGAAAACCTCGTTCTTTTACGATCGATATGCCGATGGCCATTTGGGAACACTGATGGGTATCGGGGCGTTTTGGGCACTTTGGACCGACGTATTGAACAAAGACGAATTAACCGCTTTTGTGAACCACTTGAACGATCCTCAAACGTTTAGCCGATTACATCCGGTGCCATCAATCCCGGCGAACCACGAGAAATATCAGGCAGATGGGCGATACTGGCAAGGAGGAGTTTGGGCACCAACCAACTACATGATTATAAAAGGATTGATGCGAAATGGCTTTGACAAACAAGCCTTTGATATGGCTATGCGCCATCATCAGCAGGTTGGTGAGGTGTTCAAAAAAACCAATACATTCTGGGAATATTACGCTCCTGAATCAACTGATCCTGGTTTACTCGCCCGTCCAGATTTTATTGGCTGGACCGGATTGGTCCCAATTTCAATCCTTTTCGAGGCTATATTTGGCATAAAAGCCGATTTTTTGAGCAACACCATTGAATGGAAAATTAACCTACTTGAAGAACACGGTGTAGAACGTTATCCGATTGGCCCCGATGGAATGTTATCGCTTAAATGTGCGCCCCGGAGCTCTGCAAAACAACGTCCATCGCTCGAAATCAATTCAAATTCTGAAATTAAACTCCTTTTGAGTTGGGATGGCGGTTCTGAAACAATTCAGATTCGACCAGGAATCAACAAAGTATAAAATTGCGCACCAGTTGAAATTAAATCATTCAACCGATGGCAATATCTGGATCAAAAAAAGATGGATTAAAAGCTTGTAAAACAATAAACTAAATGAAAGCTCTTATCATTCTGGTTCTCACTATTTTTACGACGACCTGCCTTTTCGCGGTCAACCCTTATAAAGGCTCACAGGCCATCGTAACTTCCGAATTTATTTACCTGCAAACGGATGTTCAATTTCCAAGTTGCCATGCCTCCACCATTGTCGAAACTCCGGAAGGAATGCTCGCTGCATGGTTCGGGGGAACCGAGGAAAGAGCAACGGATGTTTGCATCTATGTTTCAAGAAAAACCAATGAAAAATGGGATAAGCCAACAATGGCTGCCGACGGAATATCTGAAGGAAAACAATACCCGTGCTGGAATCCGGTATTATTCCGGAAAGATAACGGTGAAATTGTACTCTACTATAAGGTAGGGCCAAGTCCGAGAGAATGGTGGGGACTATATAAAACCTCAACTGACAATGGACAAACCTGGTCATTGGCAACTCGCATTCCCAACAACTTGCTTGGCCCGATAAAGAATAAACCAATGAGGTTACCCAATGGGAAGGTACTCTACCCAACCAGTTTCGAAACTGCTGAAAAATGGAATTCTTACCTCGAAATCTCCGATCAGGATTTGAACAACTGGAGCCGGATCGAACTGAACAATAACGGTTACCAAACCATTCAGCCCACCATTTTATTTCACAAAGCCGGAACGATGCAGTTACTTTTCAGGAGTAAAAACGATGCCATCATCGAATCGTGGTCGAAAGACAATGGACAAACCTGGTCGGCTCTCACTCCTACCTCGTTGCCTAACAACAATTCAGGAATTGATGCAGTTTCGCTTACGAATGGAACTCAGGCTCTTATTTTTAATCCCATCACCAAGGGCAGAAATAAACTTGGCCTTGCCATTTCAAAAGATGGAGTCAACTGGGAAGCTGCCGTATTGCTCGAAGATGACCCAAATTCCAAAGCCGAATACTCCTATCCGGCCATCATTCAGGCCAAAGACGGATTGTTGCATGTTACCTATACCTGGAACCGCAAATTGATTAAACACGCGGTTATTGATCCGGCAAAAATAAAAGCCAAACCCATTTTAAATGTTATCTGGCCTGAAGAGTAATCCTAAAACAAACTTTTAGGTAATTACTTCCATCAACGAGAGGTTTCAGCAACTGATGGAACTTCTCGTTGATTTATTTTCCTGATAATTCCTGATAAATGGCCAGCAGAAAATCGCGGTTGTCAGCCGTTAAATAATGCATTTCGCCACCCATCCGGTTGAACGTTTTGCAATAGCGCAGGTAATATGCCGGATTATCCATCGGCGGTTCTCCATCTTTCTGCCAATCCCAGTCGGATTTAGCCAAATCGACGATCAGCATATAATGGTTATCAATGTGGCTTCCCTGCTGCATTTTCAGGTTCTGTGACATCGACAGCGCCTTTTCAAAAATCATAGGCGACATCACCGCCGAACCAATCGACATGTACACTCCGTTTTCCAGATTGCAAACACTATTTGCGAAACACAGAAAGTCGTTCAGCGCCACGCGTCCCAATGCTGCGCCATGGTTCATCGGATGGTTGTAAATAATGTCGTGACCAATCATGGGGTGACCGGTAAACGGAATTCCCAATTCGAAAGCACGTGCCTGTGCCGAATATCGTTTAAACGGATGTGGAATACTCCTGAATCCAGGCTTCAGGTCGAATTTTTGGATTACTCCGGCCAAATCGATAGCTGCGGCAGCCCGTGCAGGATTTGTTTTCATTGTCGAGGCTGCTTCGTCATACAGCGCCGATATTTCTGGAATCTGGAGCCCTTCCTTCGAAATCATTTTTCCTACCGATTCGCCATAACCCAATCCTTCGTAGGCGCCCACGATCAGTGCCAGATTAATATTGAACCCGGTATGATCCCAGATTCCAAATTGCCCCAGGCGAACATTTTCGCGCACATCTTCGCTCGATTTTCCCTGAAAAGCAAATTCCCAGTCGTGAATAATTCCGGCGCCATTGGTCGAAAGGTGGGTCACCCACCCTTCTTCCATCAGGGCGATCAACGTTGGCGACATGCCGTTTTTGATGGTATGGGCGCCAAATGTAAGCATTACTGATCGCTTCTCCTGACGGGCCAGCCGGATTCGGGCAGCTGTTTTTTCAATCAGCATTTTCCCGGTTTCCGACAGATTTTCAGGTTTATGATTGATTGGAATACTGTCATTTTCAATGAAAACCTTATTTTTCCGGTCATCCAGTTTTTTGACAGCTAATAAGTCGCGATCTAATTTTGCGTAAGGCATATTGTAAAAATTTACGATTTCAAATATTTACTATTTATCTTCTCCAGTTCTTTTGATTTTGCGTTTCAATAGCAACTAATCTTTAGCCACGAAGTCACAAATACACAAAGTTTCACCAAGAAAAGCAATATCAAGATTTCACATTCAACAGTTTAAGCAACTGATTGATTTGTGAAAAATCAGGAATGATTACATCTGCTCCGGCTTTGATTAACCGAGTCCGTTTGCCTTGGTGCAAGCTGAAGCGTTTCAACTCATTGCTGGCAATACCTACGGAAAGACCTCCCCGTTTACGGGTCTCGCGCATTTCAACCGGCCCGTCACCAAAGGTAATCAGCTTTCCAAACGATGATTCGCCGATGGAACTCAAAATGCGGTCGAGTACTATTTTTTTTGCTTCTTTGGTTACATCACCAACCGCACCGTAAATCCGTCCTTCAAAAAGTTGGGCATATCCCAGTGCTTCAGCTTCTTTTTTCACATCATCCTCGTCGGTTCCGCTGGCCAGATAAAGTTTCACACCGGCTTCGTGAAGTTTCCTGAGGAAAGGCACCGCATTTTTCATCGTCAAATCTTCCAATGCCAATTCTCCATTCCTGAATTTATCTTCCCGAACATTGACCATTTTGAGCAACTCGTCGTTGTAAATTTTCTTGTATCCAAATTCGTCGAGCATGTCTTCTTCAGGAACGCAGCCAAATTCGCGAATAATGTCGAGTAACCCTTTCATTTGTACCAACGTTTGAATTCCGGTGGTTTTATCGATATAGTCATTGATCCGGACCAGAACTTTCTGGTAAAGCGCTTCGTCGGCATCGTGGTATTTTTTGCCCAGAACAGCTTTCACCATCATCGGCCCCATGATAAGTTCCCAACCTTCGCGCAAGGTAGAAATGGTTCCGTCGTGGTCGAAAATGGCATGTTCCAGTTGCAACTCACCTTCCCAGTCATTTACCACTTCAATTTCAGTTTTCGGCAAATAGCTGGCATGACGAATATCTTCGGCCAATTCAGGAGCATACACATAATCCGGATCGCTTCCAATAGCCAGGATTTCTTCGGGAGTGGCGGTACCCGTTTGGAACAATTTCTGAACAGTGACGCCTGCAACAAAAGTTCCGATTCCGGCAGCGATTTCCATGTCGTAACCGGCTGCCAATGCCGATGCAGCACCGGCCAGATAGCTGTCGCCGGCACCAACCGTATCAACCCGCGAAATGATCATCAAACCGGGCATATCCGAAATTCCATGTTCACTGATCGTCAACGAACCTTTTTTGCCACGTGTGATAAACAAGGGTTTCCGAAACCGTTTATACAACTCTTCGGCGCTGGCAACCACTTCGGAATACAGCACCACTTCATCCGGAGCCTTGTCCAAACCACATAAACGGGCAGCCTCGGTGTCGTTCATCTTGCGGATGGTTTCCTCGTAAAAATCGTTAAAATTCCGGCTGTCAACAAGGAACATCTTCTCCGGAAATTGTTTGATTACCCCAAGCAATTCCTGTTTGAAATAGCAGGTATGAATGCCTGAAGGAACCTGCTGGTTGATCAGGATCACATCAACTTCAGGAATTTCTTTGATCAGATTGGCAATCAGCAAATCGGCGGTCTGCTTCGACAGCACATTGTAATTCCCAAAATCGATGCGGTTTAATTCGTTATCGTCGATATAAGGTTTTGAATAGGTGTGAGTTGACCACACTTCTTCCTGAATCAGCATATTGTTGGTTTTGATGCCTGTACGGTTCATTATCCGCACCATTTCGGTACCAAACGGATCAGTTCCGATGACGCCAAATGCCCGAATATCTTTAACACCCATGACAGCCAGGTTATTGGTTACATTTCCGGCGCCGCCCAACGAATACCGTTGTGTGCGCACAGGCCTGGTCAACTGGTTGGTTTCAATCGAAATCTCGCTCATGGCTTCGTCGATAAACCAGTAAGAATCCAGGCAAAAATCACCGACTACCGCAATTTTTACTTTGCTGATATCGTCCAGAATTTTTTGCAGTTGTTCTTTCTTCATCATCATTCATTTTCAATTAATTTTTTCTCACATACAGCGAAACCCAGAGCACATACAACAAACAAGCTCCAACAACTGAAATACTTACAATTGGTCCGAAAGTGGTACTGACAAAACCCATGATCAACGGGATTACAGCACCTCCAGATACAGCCATAATGAGCAATCCTGAAATTTCGTTCGCGCGTTCAGGCATTTTTTCCAGCGCCAGTGAGAAAATGATTGGAAACATGTTCCCTGCACCCAACCCAATGATTAATATTGACGCAAAAGCGATGCTGTTTGTAGGTGCTAAGAAAACGCCCAGAACGCCCAACAAGGAGAGCAAAGTGGTGAGCAACAGAAACAGACGCGGTTTAATCACATTCAGGATAATGGCGCCCAGAAAACGCGAAATGGTTTCACCGGCGAAAAAGAAACTGATTCCAATCGCTGCGGTTTCAAGAGTTAACCCAAATTTGGCAATCAAAACATTGACAATATTGGTATTGATAGATACCTCGGCGCCAACAATCAGGAAAATCGACAAAGCCATGAGAGCCACAAAACGGTTTTTAAGCAAACCAAAACACGATGAAAATGAAGCAGGCTTCCGGTCAGGTTTCGATTCCTGAATAGGTGTCATCGAAAGCCAGAAGGCAGCGAGCAAAGAAGTGATTCCGTAAACGGCAAATACGAGCTTCCAGTTGCCAAAATGAGAAGCCATAAAAGTGGCAATCAGCGGTCCGGAGAATGAAATGATTGCTTTTATAAATTGCGAGGTACTCAGAAAACTGGCCAGTTTATCCGATGGAGTAACATCCTGCAACAGCGGATTGGCCGACACTTGAATAACGGTATTGCCGATACCCAAAAGGATAAACGAAGCAAACATCATCCCAAAAGAGTAATGAACAAATGGCAACCCAAGTCCAATGGCCTGAATAACCATACCCACATTCAGCATTTTCCGCTTGCCAAACTTATCCTGCAGAACTCCGGCAGGGACCGAAAGGACAAAGAACCAAAGCAATACCATCATAGGTAAAAACTGCGCAACGAAATCGGTCAGTTGAAAGTCTTGTTTGACGTATCCTGTAGCTACTCCGATAATATCAACAAACCCCATTACGATAAAGGAAAAGAGAACCGGGATTACCTTGCTGAGATTGATTTTTGAATTATTCATGCGTTTGATTTTTTTATTTATTTAGTTATTTGTAAAGTTATCACACCAAGAGAGGTTATTTCAATTTATTCTTCAAGCAGGTTAACCTCTTTCACTGCTCCTGATTTCCGGCTGATCCGCAATGTTTTTATCTCGCAGGGAGTAAAAGTTCCGCTCCAGTTCCGGTTGTTAAAACCAAAATTGATTTGGGCAGAAGTTTCTTTTCCGGCCAGTTCGACACAACGGACAATTAAATCATCGTCACTTTCCGCATTTTTGATGGCTGTTACTACCACATTGGGCGAATCGACAGAAAGGAAGGAATTCGATTTGGACAACGAACCGCCATGTATTCCCTGATAAATAGCCAGCGATGGAGCGCTGAATTCTTCGGCAATACGCACGATGTTGCTTTCTTTCCAGCTTTCTTTATGAGGAACCAGCATCATGCGAAACGTTTGTATCCCCTGATCCATCCACAAATGTTCCGCATTCAGATCTAAAACCCGTGGGTTGTGATGGGCATAGACAGCCGAACGGGCTACCGAAATCCGCATGTCATTGCCCTGCACATTGTAACCATATTTGGCATCATTAATCACAGTAAGTCCATAATTGCTGCCGTTACGTTTACCCGTTACGTCGATCCAGCGCTGACCGGGATCTTCGTTACCATTAGCTTCGCGAACAATGAATCCATAGGAAGTTTCGTAAGTTGCTGTGGGCGATTCTACATCGACAGGGAACGAAAATTTCAACATTTTCAGATGCTCGTGCCAATCGAGTGCGACTTTTGTCTCAATGTTGCGCGATCCGGAGCATAGCGACCAATCGATGGTTAAGGTTGAAGCTCCGTAGGTAGTTGTCACGCGTAATGTTGCACGAAGCGGTCCGTTTTCAAGTATTTTAATATCAGCCCTTCCGAAAAAGCCTATTTCCTTATTGAATGTTTTGATGTCGTGGCTCCAGGTATCGCTCGGGTCATCAATAACAACTGCTTTACATCCCGTTTGTCCTCCTGAAAAGACCTCCTTGCCATTTTCCTTGTCAACAATGCTGACAGAGCCATTTGATGAAAAACTTAGTTTGAAAAATTCATTTTCAATCCGGTTCTCTTCTGCTTTTAAATTTGTTGCAGCCAGTCCCGAATCTCCATCCTTCAGTCTGAGCTGGCGATATCCCATGGCTGGAATCGTAGCCCGGGCCACCAATTTCTTGCGATTACCGGCTTCCGACGATGCGGCAGTCCATTGATGTGCCAGGGAATTGCCTTTTTCATCTTCAACCCGCGAGTTCTTATGTGTGTCCCAATTGAAATCATACTCAATATTACTTTGGACATCCCAGGCATGCGGATTAAAAACAACCAGGTATTGTGATTCTGGATCTTCGGCAGCAATTTGCCATTCCAACTTCTGAATAGCCATATAGCTGGCCTGATGGGCAATATCCAGGGCAAATCCATATCCTTCGCGGGCAGTCTGAGAATGGTCGGACAATGACGATCCGGCCAGACTGTCGTGAAACTGAAGGAAGAGCACCCGCTGCCAGGCAGTTGTTAATTCTTTCTTCGGATAATTGGCGCCCCAGGCCAGTGACCCCAAAGCCACTATTTTTTCAGCAGTAACCAGCGCCGTTTCCGATTGCCGGTTTCCCTTCTTTATTTCCGATTCGGCCGTATAGCAGCCAACAGCATGATGCTGAAGGTCGTCGTTGACCACTTCCAGTTTCAGACTTTTGTCCGCCCGTATCTCCTTAAAATATCGTTCAGGAGTACTGTAGAAAACGGTTGGCGCTCCTTTTTCAGCCTTTAGATCTTCAATCGACTTAATATTTTCTTTGGTTGCTCCTCCCCCATGATCGCCAGCACCAAAATAGTACATGAACGTTTTCATGGGTTGATTCTGAGCATTGGCAAAAACCTGTGGCAGGCGTTTCTTCACATCTCCGCTGTCGTTATAGCTTTGTTCGATGCGATAAGTCAAAACGCGGGTTCCATCGGCACCTTGCCACCAGAAAAGATCGCTGTGTATGTTTTTTTCGTGTGGACCAGGACGCATAAAAATATAATTGTCCATTCCCTGTTTTTTGATGATCTGCGGTAAAGTACTGGTATGCCCAAACGAATCGGGATTAAATCCAATGGTTGCCTTTTTCCCAAAAAGTCGCTGAAACGTCAACTGACCGTACAATCCCTGACGTGCCATGGCTTCACCGCCCGGAATGTTCACATCTGGTTCGACCCACCAGCCGCCCATGATGCACCACCGTCCTTCTTCGACCCGTTTGCGGATTTTATCCATCATTTTCGGATCATTTTCGGCCACCCAATGATAGAATTGTGCCGAACTGCTGATGAAACAAAAACCCGGAGTTTCGTTCATGCGGTCGAGCGCCGATTGAAAAGTACTGTGAACAATGGCAACCCCTTCGGTCCAGGGCCAAAGCCACACCGGATCGATGTGGGCGTGACCAATCATGTGAAATTTAAATTCAGGAGCATTGGCTGGCCAGGGTGTGGCTTGCTTTAAATCATCGGCCAGCAAGTTTGTTATCGGAGCCAAAGCAATAAATGCAGTACCCGTGGCCGCACGGGTCACAAAAGTTCGTCTTGAAATCTGATTTGTTTTTTTTGAGTCGTTTGTGTTATTCATGGTTTAGTTGGTCTAAAAAGGTTCATTTTTATGAGTCGAGGTAATCATTCCCGAAGAAATGGGTTTCAATCATCACACAAAGGGCATGGTAAACAGGAAGATGAAATTCCTGAACCGAAGCAGTCCGTTTTCCCGGTACATTAATCAGGATGTCGCACATGGATTTCATTTTTCCACCGGTTTCGCCCGTAAGGCCAATGACCGAAAGTCCTTTGGCTTTAGCCGTAAGAATCGCATCGAGCACATTTTGTGAATTTCCTGAACTGCTAATGGCAATCAATACATCACCAACATTCCCGTAACCAACTACCTGCTGCGCGAAAATGAGATTGGCATCCGTATCGTTGGCAACCGCAGTAATTAAAGCATTGTGTGCCGTTAAAGAAATGGCAGGCAACGCCTGTTGAAGTTTTTCGGCCAGATAGCTTCCGCGTTCACCTCCAAATTCTGTCAACTGTGCTTTCAGGGATTCAGCTACCGGGCGTTTATGTTCAAATCCTTTCATCAGTTCGCCAACAATATGGTCAGAGTCAGAACTACTTCCGCCGTTACCACAAACCAGTACTTTCCCTTTATTGTCATAACAGTCAATAAGACATTGACCTGCGTTTAAAATTTCATTTTTAACTGTGTCCAAAAGTGGATAACGTTTCAGTAAATCATCTAAAATAACTTGCAACATCCTGATTATTATTTACTATTTTTTATTTACAGTTGGTCTCTACGACAACCGTTTTCTCATTTCCGTCCGAATTGGAATTTGTGTTTTGACTGACATTTTCACACGGACGGGTTAATTATAACCATATCGTTTGTGACCATACGTTCACCGCTAAGCGGTTACTTATTCTCAGAACAAAATCACACATTAACAATTTAACCATTTAGCAACAGCGACAATTACAACCATTGAAAACTGCGACTGTAAGCTGAGCCCTATTGATTGTTATAAAGTGCTACACATAAAGCAGCATAATCCCCTATCGAATCTCCAAGTTCTGCTGGTTTTATTTTGCAGACCTCAAGCGCCGAAGGAATGGCTTCACGCTGCATCACTTTTTCAATAAGGGGCTTAAACAAATCTTCGTTGCGGGAATAGATACTTCCGATTACAATACATTCCGGATTCAGAACATCAATCAGAATTGAAAGTCCCATACCAAGATAATCGGCAGATATTTTTATAATTTCAAGAGCAACCGAATCGCCAGCCTGCGCTGCCAGAAAAACCATCCGGGCATCAATTTCACCAATCATTTCCGAAGAAGGACAAAAGCCAACTGATTGGTTGTTTTTTAACTTTTCAGAAACGATTGTTTTGGCTAACTGGGCAATTCCGCCACCACTGCAAAATCCTTCAAACGAACCAGCTTTGCCGAAGCCGACAGGGCCATCTGGCGCCAGTCGCATATGCCCGACTTCACCCCCCAAATCATTGGTTCCGGCATACAATTGTCCGTTCAGGATTAATCCGGCGCCCATACCGGTACCGAAAGTCAGGAAAATCATGTTACGGGTTTCTCTACCGGCGCCCATTATCCATTCGACCAAAGCACAGGCATTGGCATCGTTTTGAATGGCTGTTGGAACACCAAATTTATCTTCGAACAACTTAACAATCGGAATTTCGTCCCACCCCGGAAGGTTTGGCGGCGAAAGAACCATCCCTTTCACGCTATCGAGCGGGCCACCACAACTAATCCCGATCGATGCAAGATCTTTAATATCAACCTGGTGACGGGAGAGCAAAAGTTCTAAATCTTGCTGCATCCGACTGATCATTTGATACGGATCAGGATAATCTTTCGTCGATATAAACGTTTTATCAATTATTAAAGGCTTCCCTTCATTATCGACTGTACCTAGTATGACAGCACACTTGGTTCCGCCAATATCAATACCTGCAATTTTCATTTTAGTCTCTTTTTATATTTAATTTTTTAAACCAGCGTTGATAGTCCTCCAATTGAAACGGAGCTTTTCCGGCTAAATAATGATTTGTATATTTATTCTCGCCAATGGAATACTCGATCAGCCACATCGATTGTTTCTGAGTCTCAGGAATACCTCCAATTGTGGTTTTGCCATTGGCCGGAATTTTAAATGCGCCAGAAAAAATTGTTTTTCCGCTATCGGCATCCCTGACAACCACCGAACCCGACTTTTCATCACGAGTGTCATTCACCGCAACTACCTGATGTTTCCCTTCTTTCGGATCGCCAATCATGACACATTCGTTGTGCTGTGCCTGCCTGATGTAATAGTAGGCCAGCTTTTTACTGTTGTAATAATCGACTACCGCATCAGAAATGATGGGCCAGCCATCGCGCAGGTTCCACCAAATGATACCTGTCTTTTGAAACTTATCCATCCGCCAGAGTTCAACAAAAAATTTCATGGCTTCGGCCTGAACCACTTGTGAGGCAAAGATGAATTGGTCTAAATCTTTGGGGCATTCGCCGAACAAAGCATTAACCTGATTTACCATTAAGTCGTTACGATGTTCAGTTTCCTTTGACTTAGGAAGCGATCTAACGGCCTTGGTCTGCCACTGATCGTTCCATTGACCATCTTTAGTCCAGGGATAAACATATTCCGGATCGAACATTTTTTCCAGGCTACTCCTGTTCGGACAGCCATGATAACCTATTTCACTCACAAAGTGAGCATTGGTTTGGGTATAGAACGGCGCTTTGTAATAACCACGAGGCCCCCACAAGTGAACTTCCGGAAGTATTTCATCGCTTTTACGTTTAAACGCTTCTTCGCTGTAATACGGAGAACTGGGCAAATACGGGCGAATACGGTCGTATTCCCAGATAACCAGCGGCAATACCTCTCGTGTAATTTTGTTTTCCTTGGGATCGATGGCTTTTTGGAACGACCAGATTAACGACTGGTCGTTTTCGTTATCGCCCGACCATAACACCAATGACGGGTGTTGCCGTAATTTAAGTACAACATGAATGGCTTCTTCCCTGATTTTTTCGGCAAATTCGCTGCTTTGCGGGGTTATTGAACAAGCCATTGCAAAATCCTGCCAGACCATGATCCCGTTTTCGTCGCATAAATCAAAAAACTGATGGTCTTCGTACACATTGCCACCCCAGCAGCGAATCAGATTACAATTCAGGTCACCTATCATACCGATGGCGTCTTTTACATGATTACGATCACGGCTGTGCAAAGCATCTAAAGGCACCCAATTGGTTCCCCTGACAAAAATCTTTTCGCCATTTACAATAAAAACAAATTCGCCGGGAGAATCGGGCGTAGTAATGTCGGTATGTACCAGATCGGCAGAACGAATGCCTATCCGCTTTTTATTTTCGTCTAAAACAGTTCCTTTATCATCAACAATTTTTAGAGTTGCGTTGTACAAGGCAGGTTCGCCATATCCCCTGGGCCACCAAAAGTCAACATTTTTCAGGGAGATCCGTTGCCTGCTGCAATGAGTATATAATGGATATGATTGCTTAAATACCTGTTGGTTCCCTCTTTCGAGTGAAACTTCCATGGTTAATCCGTCGATTGTCGGATAATCGGTCGAGAATTGCCAGTCGAGTATTATAGCGGCCTCTTTTTTAGCAACATCAACCCAATTGGTCATCCAATAAACTTGTTCGAAATGCGTAGGCTTTTTTATGTCGAGATGTACATCGCGCCAAAGCCCAGCACTAACCAGGCGGGGCATGATGTCCCAGCCATACATGGAGGGCGCTTTACGTACGCTCACAAATTCAGCGGCATTGTCCATTCGCGAACCGACAACTCCCTGGATCATTTTCTGGCCTTCTTTAACTGCCGGGTCAATACGCACAAAAAGGGTATTCTTCCCTTTTGAATTTAAAAACTGGGTAACATCGAAACGGTGACTGATAAACATGTTACTTGTTTGGCCAATAAGCCGATTGTTTATCCAGAGGGTTCCAAAGCAATCGAGCCCGTCGAAAACAATTTCGGTTTGTTCGCCTTCACTCAAAACAGGTGTTTCAAACTCACAACTGTACCACCATTGGTATGCCTCATATTTCCGCAGATCGTAAATATGATTACCAACTTCAGGATTTTTAATGATTCCGGATGACAACAAATCCAGCTCAACGTTACCGGGAACCGTAGCGGCTATCATTGGCCAATTCTTACTTTTCAATTCGTCAGGAGTAACCGGAGCATTTTTGTCGCAAAGACCATAATACAATTTCCATGAACCGTTTAATGAAATGCTCTTTTTATTCTGAGCGTGTAAACACAAACTCAAGCACAGCAGAAACAAAATATTGACTGAATGGCGCATCTCTTTAAAATTAAATGAACAAATAGCTTTCAGAATTATCGATATTTATTGATTTTAATGACTCAGATCAAATTTTCAGCAAATAGACTAAACCGATTTAGCAAAAGTAGAAAAAATTTAGGAGCCACAAGATTTCCGGATAATAAATTCAGTCTTTAATCGTATTCTCTGAGTTTCTGTGTCACCTTCAGCAGAGGAAATTTCATTCAGAAGTATATTAACGGCTTTTTTCCCGATTTCCTGAAGAGGTTGCGCAATCACCGTTACCGGACTAACACAAATTTTATAGGCGTCAACATTATCGAAACTAACCACGGCAATATCATCCGGAATTTTTAGTCCCAAGGCCGAAATGCACTCGATTCCCATAACGCCTAATTTGCTGGTTGAAAACAGTATTGCATCGGATTTTCGATTATTTTTCTGTCCAACCAAATCAGTAATGGCGTTGGTCACATCTTTATTATCGTGTGAAAAAGGCAGCACTTTCACCAGATTTTCGTCAACGGGAATGGAATAATCAGTAAGTGCCTGTTTGTAACCATCCGTGCGCTCTTTCATATTGACCAAATCTAAATTCATCGTGATGTTGGCTATTTTTCTTCGACCCAACTTTAGTAAATGGCTAGTCGCCTGATAGGAAGCTTCGAAATTATCGACCACAATATAATTGCAGTCAACTTCCGGGAAATATCGGTCGATCAACACGATTGGAGTCCTGCCTTTTGACAGTGTCCTGATTTGGTCTTCACTGCTGATTGGAGGAGAAATGATATAGCCATCGACCTGGCTTTGTTGAAGCATGGCTATTTGCTGCATAAATGTATCCGGATTTTCGTCAGAGCTGCAAACAATAACATGATAACCATGCAGGGCAGCTTCCTGCTCAATTTCGCGACAGAGTTTTCCAAAAAATGGATTGGCGATATCAGCAATTATCAGACCGATGGTGTTGGTTTTACCAGTACGCAAACCCTGGGCAATGCGGTTTGGCTGATAATTCATTTCTTTAGCCGCATCTATTACTTTTTGACAAATTTCGTCACTAATCCGAAACTCCTTCCCTCTTCCGTTCAGGACAAAAGAAACAAGCGTTTTAGAAACCCCCAAATGCTGCGCGATGTCGTTAAGCGAAGTCTTCTTCATCTGCTTATAATTTGTTTTTTAATTGCCAGATGGAACTCGCCATTTAATAGTCATCCCCGGGTGTAAGAAAAGACGTCCTCATGGCTCGTTTCATACGAATTATAAAATGATTTGCCAAAGATAATTTCAATTCAACAACTTATGTATTAATTTTGGTATTTCAAAATATTCCGTAGTCTAAACGAACAAACCTAAACGATGAAAACAACATTGCTGTTTCTGGCAGTAACCTGCCTCCTTTCGCTTAATGCCTTTTCCCAAAAGGGATTTAATGGCCTCGATATGAACATGGGTAACTTATATCGGTTATCCGATGCCCAAACCCGCTCGATAAGTCCGGAAAATTTTACCGGCGAAAAAGGAAAGGGCGGCATGGCACAACCCAACGACAAAGCTGCTCCAAACACGGCAAATGCTTCATATGCCGCACGCGATCTTGGGCAAGGGTGGAAAGTAAATCCGTTTATCCGGATCAAGTCAGGAGAAACCATTACATTGGCTGAAATTGAAGGTTCAGGTGCCATTCAGCACATTTGGATGACCCCGGGCGGAAACTGGCGATTCTCCATCCTGCGCATTTATTGGGACGATGAAACTGAACCTTCGGTTGAATGTCCGGTAGGCGATTTCTTCGGAATGGGCTGGAACCAGTATGCACAGCTTAACTCATTAGCCATTTGTGTTAACCCGGGAAGTGCATTTAACTGCTACTGGATGATGCCTTTTCGCAAGAAGTGCAAAATCACCATGGAAAACATTAACGATAAAGACCCCATGACTTTATACTACCAGGTTGATTACACCCTGACCGACGTTCCCGATGACGCGGGTTATTTCCACGCACAATTCCGACGGAGTAATCCGAACACGACTTCTGATTACACCATTGTTGATAACATCAAAGGAAAAGGCCAATTTGTAGGCGTGTATCTGGCCTGGGGAGTTAAAAACAATGGCTGGTGGGGCGAAGGCGAAATCAAATTCTTCATCGATGGCGACAGCAAATTCCCGACCATCTGTGGAACCGGTACCGAGGATTACTTCTGCGGTTCGTACAATTTCGACAGGGACGGTCAATACAAAGAATTTTGCACTCCTTACTCCGGACTTCCGCAGGTCATCAAACCCGACGGAGTCTATAAATCGCAGCAACGATTTGGCCTCTACCGTTGGCACATCATGGACCCGATACGTTTTCAGAAAGATTTAAAAATTACCATTCAGGATTTGGGCTGGAGGCAAGGTGGCCGGTATTTAGCCCAGCAGTCTGATATTTCATCGGTTTGCTACTGGTACCAGACCGATCCGCATGGCAAATTTCCCAAGCTCCCGGGATGGCCAGATTTGGAAGTAAATTAATTTTGTTTTGATTAAGTTTCAGGAATAAACGAATTCTTTGATATCGTTTATTCCTGAAAACTGTCAATACATTATAGCAAATTAGCGAGCTATTTGTTTTTATAAAGCTTTTTACGTTGTACCTCTTCATTATCGTACTGGTTCCGATAGAGTACTTTGCGTTCTACATCTTCGTTATCTAGTTCTGGACCTTGCTCTATCTTGCGCCAGTCAATCGTTTTATTGTATTTCTTCATGGCTTTTTCAGCATCAAATACGCGCGAATCGTGCAATTCGAGCGTATAAGGGGTGTAATCGGGTATTGGTGTAAAAAAATCCTGAAGTAAAGATGCCGTCACATCAAACTGATTCACATACGGCACATCCAGAATGTTGTAAATGGTCTTCAGGATAGACCCAAAATTGGCGTGAGTGTGAGACACATATCCTCTTTTCACAAAAGGCCCGGCCATCATCAGCACCGAGCGATGCCCATCAATATGGTCAACCCCACCCTGCGGATCGTCTTCGGTAATAATAACCAGCATGTCTTTCCAGTATTTGGTACGCGAAAGAAAGTGCAAAATCCGGCCAACAGCCAAATCGTTGTCAACCATAAACGATTGCGGATAAGGATAGCCATCTTCGGGGCGAATATCGGCACCATGATCATTGGGAACCTGCATGGTAATTAACGACGGCAATTTTTCTTTGCCTTTGATCCACTTATCGGTAAACTCTTTCTCGAACTGATCCATCCGGTACTGATCAGGAATATTGGTATTGAACCCGGCATAATTGTGACTGGTTCTTGTAAACAGTGCTTTTTGCATCGGAACCATCACTCCGTGAGCTGCACCGGTATTGGTATCGTACCATTCTTCACGAACGTGAGCCGTTTCGTTGGCTTCGCCAAAGTTGTAAAAGGAAACCTTTTTTCGTTCGAGCGCTTCCCAAAGTCCACCAATTTCGGCATAATCTTCCGGATCAACACTTCCAGTTGTACCTGGATGCCGCCTTCCTGGAGCCTTCGAGAAAATCTTCGCTGTTTTGGAAACACTCGAATTGGCCTCGACCCATTCGTTGGGAATTACGCCCACCATCCAGTGGTGCCCATGAATGGAGGCATCACTGTCACAATAATAATTATCTGAAAAAGAGAACTCTGTGGCAGCCTTAATATGGTTAGGACTAATCCGGAGATTGAGAAATTTTTTCCGGAGTGAATCGGGTAAGGTATATTCGTTGTTTACTCCAAAACGGGCAAGCGTACTATCGCCTGCTGCATTTTTCATCTGCCCGAAAATCTCGTCGTAAGTACGGTTCTCCTTGGTAATATAAACGATGTGTTTGATGGGCGATTTCCGGAGATGCTGCATTGCGGGCAAAGGATTTTTTCCATCGTCGGTAACCGTTACAGTCTTAAACGTATTTTCGATCGATTGTTTGGTATATGCGGCCAGTTGAGTGGCATCGGGCATCGGTACTTTCTGAAAACTCCCCAGCTGAATATCGCCAACATAATAACCTTGCGGAGGCGCGACAAAATCCTTACCTCCATTGGGACCTGCACCTAAACCACGGCAGGTAATGATATAAATCTCTTTTTCGTCTTTCGATAACTGAACGCGGGTTGGCCCCCACCCTGTTGGTATTAAACCTTTGGTTGTTTGCGTGTCGAGGTCGATAACAGCCACAGCATTAAAACCAAGTAAAGCCACATAAAGCGTTTTTTCGTCCTTGCTCAACGTCAGGCCAAACGGCAACAATCCGCGATATTTATCAATCCGGCGATCAACCAAAATTGGGATATCGCCAATGAGCTTATGATTCCGATAATCGATAACCGAAATATTGTCGTTGGTCGCATTTGAAACATAGGCAAACTGTTTCCCGACCGCGATTGAATTCGGACTGGCTCCGCCAACCACTTCAGCATCTTCAATCATTTGCCCGATCTGGTGGCCGGTCTTGAATTTATCGATCACTTTGTTGGTTTGCAAATCGATGGTGAATACGCTCATGGCATCGGGATGCAGCGGACTGCCCACGCCCGGAAATTTCTTCCCTTCAACGGTGGTTCCATGGATCGACTCACGAGTATTGTCGCCATAAGGATGATGCGAAATCAGCAGCGAATCGTAATTTTCGGGAGTTGCACCGGTAATCAGCGGATAGGAATACATTCCAACATTGGCAACAAATGCCATTTTGTGATCAGGGCTTAATGACAATCCGAAAGGTTGACGGCCAACATTGATGGATGCGGTAATTTTTCGGGTTGCCAGGTCGATCCTCACCATACGAAAATTTGCACGATCCAACACCAGAAGCTCGTTGTTTGCACCATTCAGCACAAGGTCTGAAGTAAAACTATCGGTATAATCCTTGCCGTCAGCAATGCCATTCAGTGAAATCGAGTCGATTCGGCTGAAACTCTCGGTATCATACAGAATTACCGCGCCATTATCGCCACCGCTCAAATAAACGGTTTTCGAATCAGGCGAAAAGGCGACTCCTAAAAAAGAGCCCTTCGACAATGGCGATTTTATTTTTTTGTCGTAACTCGGAACCCTTGTCGCATTTAATGAGGCCAAATCAACTATGGTGAACACCCCGTTATGCAGCGTAACTGATTTTTTGCCATCAGGTGAAAGTGCCATCCCGAAAGGATCGTTAGTTATACGGATCAAATGACCTGCCGGAGTTAAAAACCGTCCACTGGGTAAAATCGTTTTTCCGGATGGGTTTATTTTGGCAAATTCGCTTCCCGCCGGAACTGAAAGTATTTCAACTTTATTCTGTGCTTCTAAAGAATAACACCCGGACACAAAAAGTGTCATTAACGCCAAGCGAATAATATATCTCATTTGTTTCAGTTGGTTTATTATTTCCGTTTATGGTCTGAATGACTGATATTAAATAACAGTTCAAGGGTACCGATTTATATGGAAAATGAAAAGATCAAAAATACGTTCAAAAGCAATAAAAAATTGCTGTCATCTTGAATAAAAAAGATTAAAATTTAGCCCTGAAAATTTCAATTCAATTAAAGCGTTAAGAGATCAGTTCCTTTAAACTGACTGTTTTGTTCTTGATCAAAGGTTTTGCCCAAAAGGTGATACCTAAAACATAACTAAGTGTTAGAAATACAAATGACATCCCGACTCGTAAGCCAAAAGCATCGCCCAAAACGCCGACGATGAGAGGAACAACAGCGCCACCCAGTATCCCGGAACAAAGTATCCCGGAAAATGCTCCATGGTTATCTTTCAATGAGTTCAGCGCCAAAGAGAACACAATAGACCACATTACAGAAGCGAAGAAGCCAACCCCAATGAAAGCATAGTAGGCCATCATCCCGCTACTGGTTGTCAGGGCCGTAGCCAAAGAAATCATGGCGGCGATGGAAAAAATCCTAAGAATCAGTTTGCTGTCTATCAACTTCAACAAACCAAGCCCAAGGAAGCAGCCAATAGTCAACAGTCCCCAGAACCACGAGGTTGCTTTAGCACCTTCCACCTCAGCGCTCATACCATGGTATTCTTCCAGAAATTTTGAAATCCAGCTTGCAACACCCTGTTCTGTACCTACATAAGCAAAAATTCCAAAGAAAAACAGTACCACATATTTGTTTTTAAGCAACTCCTTGATTGTAGCGAAACTTCCCACTTTCTCATCTTCGTTCAGTTCAACCTTGGGAAATCGGGATAACATGATTACAAACACCATTGCTACCGAGATAATACCAAAAATCCAGTAAACCGATACCCATTTCAGGTTTTCAGGAACAAGACTGTTTAAGGTTGAAAGTAGCAAATTGGAAGTATTCCCGGCAGAAAGATTGGTAACCAAATACGAATACATAAGTGGACTAAGATAGGAAGCTCCCCCAAAAAACAACTGTGCAAGAACCGAAGTAAATGCAAAATTCTCTTCTCCACCCGAAACCCGGAGTAACGGGTTAATGGCTACCTGAAGAATGGCCATTCCCATCCCGATCAAAAACAAGGAAACCAGATAAACACCGAAACTTGGGAAAAATGAAAATAAAAAAGCGCCAGTTGTAGCTAAAATAAAAGCTGCTGTAATAACTTTCTTTTCCTTGTATCTCTCTGTCAATATTCCCGCGGGAATTGACATAACCCCATAAGCTATAAAAAACGAAAAATTTAAAAGTCCAGCCATCCCTTTACTAACACTAAAACCCTTAATAACCTCCGGAATTAACGGACCTATGATATTGGTAAGGAATGAGATCACAAAAAAGATCAACATGATCAGAACAACAACAAAATAATTTCTTTTCATCTGTTTGTAATTTGTTTTTTATTTGCCAGATAGAACTCCATGACAAAATTTAATCATCTACCTGTGTGTCAAAGACTGTAGATTTTGTCATGTTCGTTTCATCTTTTATAATTCATTTTTTTAGTTGAAAAATGGGTCGTCATCGAAGCTGTTTCGCCGAATAAAACACTGATTATATGACCATTAAATCGATTTAGCAATTCTTAAAAATTCTAGCAATTCTTAAAAATAAGAGATGCAGCGCCCAAACATCCGGCCCGATTCCCCAAAGTGGCACCAACCACATCGGTATTGGACGCGCAATCGGGCATTGCATAGCTCATTGCCGATTTTTTAATCATATCGATATAAAATTGACCTGCTTCCGAAATTCCACCACCAATGACTACTTTTTGCGGGGCAAAAGTGTTGATGAATCCGGCAATACCATGTCCCAAATAATCGGTGTGTTCTTCCATACATTTTATAGCAGCCTCCTCTCCTTCCCTGAATTTCTGAACAAGGAAAAACCCGTCGATTTCGGTTTCATTTAATCCGGTGGCTTCGGCATATTGACGCAACAAAGCCACCGTTGAAGCATAGGCTTCCAGACACCCCCGTCCACCACAATTACATGCAATTCCTTTGTGATCGATCGTTAGATGCCCCAATTCGGTACCGCGGTTTTTGTAGCCACCATAAAGTTTTCCATCGGCAATAATAGCTCCGCCAATTCCGGTGCCAACGGTCAGGAAAATAACGTCGGTACAATCCCGGGCAGCACCAAAAACGGCTTCTCCCAAGCCCATTACATTGGCATCGTTATCAATCAAAACTGGCAAATTAAATGCTTTTGAAAAAATTTCAGTTAAATGGACATCGGCCCAACCATTCAGGTTGTCGGCGCCACCAACCACAATCCCATCGCAACAAAGTCCGGGAGAACCAATGCCTATTCCTGAAACAGAAACGCCTATTGATGTGGCATTTTCAATGGTTAACTCAATAGCCTGACGAATAGTCTCCAAAATATCGTCACGAGATGAGGCTGGTCCAATTGAAAGTTTGCTGGTATAAAGTATTTCGCCCGATTCGGCAACAAGGGCAAACTTGATAAATGTTCCGCCCAAATCAATTCCTACTGCATATTTTTTGCTTCCCATAATGATTTAATGAAGTGTTATTTTGTCCACATTCCAACCGATAAGCTCAACGTTTTTCATGACTGTTAAATCAGGAATAAAGAATTGCTCATTATAAATCGGCTCTGTACAGGACAAAATATCACATAGTTATTGTTCAAATAAAAAATATTTTTTTGTTAAAAATCTGACCATAAACGCATTAATCTTAACCATAAATCGACAATCAGATATGATTTTCAATAATAACGGGGGTCAAGGTACTAAGAATTTGCTTTTTTGTTTGCGGGAAATTTGAAAAATTAAAATTTTACCATAAAAAGATTGGCTGCAACAATCAACTGACTGATTGGCCAGCAAACAGGCCCCATTTATTCATTGCGCCATTGTTTTTTCATTTTGTGAAATAGCCATTAGATTTGAGCAAGCAGCCAGATATCACGCCTTAATGACTGCCGGTTTTAATCAGATAAAATGGCATTATTCATTATAATTTAAAAATTCATCCAACTTCAGGATATGAAAAAAATTCGTTAAATTGCTTCCTCAAGCACCATAAAAAATCACACCATGAGGAGGAAATGTAGTCTTAATTTGATTGTTGCTGCTCTGTTATTATTACCGTCATTAGATATAATGGCTCAAGAATCATCCATTTCAGAGAAACAAATTTCGTTGCAGACCTATTCGTTTTCCGATCCCAATCCAATTCCAGAATTTGGGAAGATTTATCCGTATTTTCACTTTAACGGCTATTCCGAACAAGGAATTAAGAAAGAATGGAAGATGGTAGAGTTAGAAAACGATTACATCAAATTATGGGTCACTCCTGAAATCGGGGGCAAAATATGGGGAGCCATTGAGAAAACAACCGGAAAAGAATTCATTTATTACAATCATGCCGTAAAGTTCCGGGATGTGGCCATGCGCGGTCCCTGGACTTCCGGAGGAATTGAACTAAACTTTGGGGTCATCGGTCATGCACCCACCTGTTCAACTCCGGTCGATTATCTGATCCGGAAGAATAATGATGGCAGTGTGAGTTGTTTTGTTGGGGCTATTGACCTTCCTTCGCATACCCGCTGGAGTGTCGAAATCAACTTACAAAAAGACAAAGTCTATTTCACCACGCGCTCTGTATGGGACAATCCAACGACGCAAGAGCAATCCTATTACCATTGGATGAACCTGGGGGTAAAAACTGCCGGGAATTTGGAATACATTTTCCCAGGAACATGCTATCTGGGGCACGAAGGCAACCATCTTCCATGGCCGATAGATGAAAAAGGACGCAATATCAGTTTTTATGAAAACAATAACTTCGGAAGTTATAAATCATATCATGTGTTCGGTGAAACAACAGGCTTTTATGGAGCCTACTGGCACAACGACGATTTTGGTTTTGTACACTATTCGCCTTACGACGAAAAACCCGGCAAGAAAGTCTGGATTTGGGGGTTGTCAGACCAGGGAATGATCTGGGAAAAACTACTGACAGATACCGATGGACAATATACCGAAATTCAATCAGGAAGGCTGTTCAATCAGGCTGCCGAGAAAAGCAGCCAGACACCCTTTAAAAACCGGGGATTTGCTCCCGGATCAACTGATCAGTGGATGGAACATTGGTTTCCGGTGAAAGGAACTCAGGGATTGAAAAATGCACTTCCGGTTGGGTCTGTTAACCTGGAGCAGCAAGGAAATAAGGTCAGCGTCTGGTTTTGCCCGAATGAAACGGTCAATGGCACACTGGAAGTTAAACGCGGCGATGAGGTTGTTTTCAGTAAAGATATCCATTCCAAACCGATGCAAGGACTAACCGAATCATTCGAATACAAAGGGGATTACAAGAATCTGTCGGTATGGCTGGACCGCTTATTGTTGTTCGATACCAACCGTGAAAAACAGGCGGTCAAACGTCCGGTTGATTCCCCCTCGGGATTTAACTGGGAAACAACATATGGACATTATCTGAAGGGGAAAGAACAGGAACGTCAACGACTGTATAAAACGGCTGGAGAAGAGTACCAAAAGGCATTGGAAACCGATCCATGGTATGTGCCAGCCTTGACGGGGATGGCAAACCTCGCCTACCGAAAGATTAACTACCAGGCTTCGCTGGAATATTCGTTAAAAGCACTTTCGATTGACACCTATGATCCGGAAGCTAACCTCATCTATGGATTGGCCGGGCTTGCTAAGGGTGATACCATTTCAGCTATCGATGGTTTTTCAATTGCTTCAGCGGGTATTTCGGTAAGGAGTGCGGCATACAATGCTCTTGCTTCGATATTTCTGAATCAGGGCGATTATGCGAAAGCACTTGATTATGCAGAAAAAAGTCTTGCGTATAATCAACTGGGTGCCGATGGGTTACAGTTAAAAATTCTTTGTCTGCGGAAACTGGGCTTACTGAAAGAAGCCGAAAGTCAGCTTATCCAAATGGAAGGAAAAGACCCGCTGAACCATTTCATCCGGATCGAACGCTTTCTTTCAGAGCCTTCTTCAGAAAACAAGGCTTTGGTTCAAAAATACATCACCAACGAGTTGCCTCATGAAACTTATCTGGAATATGCACTTTGGTATTACCGAAACGGACAGTTGCCTGATGCATTAAATGTACTTGAACTTGCAGCGAAAGATCATCCGGTTATTCTTCTGTGGAAAGCCTACCTGAACCATCTGTCAGGCAAGGAGCAAGAAGCTGTAGGTATAATGAAGAAAGCAATTGAGCAAAATCCAAAGTTTGTTTTTCCTTATCGTACAGAAACCCTTAAGCCCTTGGAGTGGGCACAAACATTGTCCGACAGTTGGAAACTAAAATATTATGCAGGGTTGATTTATCTGAATGCCGGGGATGAAGAAAAAGGGCGGAGTTTATGGAATAGTTGCAAAGATTTACCCGATTTCTACCCGTTTTACATTGCCAGGTCTCAGTTGACAGAATCAGGTAGTCAACAGGCTCGGTCTGACGTGGAGCAAGCTTTATCCCTTGCCGGAGACGATTGGCGCGTTGGTTTGTTTGCTTCCAGGTTTTACCTTGAACAGAGAGACACCCTGAAAGCCCGAGAACTGGCCCTATGTTTCTACGAAAAAGCCCCTCAAAATTATGACCTTGGGCTACAATATGCCAAAGTTCTGGAGTTGGATGGAAAATATTCAGCCTGTGTTCGTTTGCTTCAGAAAATGCATGTATTACCGAATGAAGGAGCTACCGATGGACGAACCATCTGGCGCAATGCGAATATCGGGAACACATTAGATTTAATGAAGGAAAAAAAATATCGCAATGCACTCGAACAGATCGGTCTGGCCAAACAGTGGCCTGAAAACCTAGGGGTCGGAAAACCTTACGAGGTGGATGAACGGCTTGAAAATTTTATCGCATTACAGTGTTACAAAAAACTGAAAGATAGCAAGTCTGTTGAAAAGATTCAGAAACAGATTATTGGACAGGCAGAGCAACCAGATAACCCGGCTGTGGAAAACGACTTTTTAACGGCATGGGTATTGCGTGAAACTGGAGACAAATTCAAGGCCGACCAGATAATGAAAGGATTAGTTGAAAAAAATCCATCATCAAGGCCGATTCAATGGTGCACAGCAATTTACTCCGGCGATGTTACCCTGGCGAAAACCATAGCTAAAGAGGTTAATGCCAATGATCGTAACATTTTGTTTTTAATCAGGATATTTGAAGAAGTGAAAAAATAGGGTGAGCTTAACAATGATTGGTTAAATAGGTCAAATCTAAAGGAAATCAAAATCAAATGATTTAAATATTTTCAGAACCGGTATCTTCTATTCTCAAATTCTCAAATCAGCCCGACAATTACGACAGAGGTGCTGACTTTTCAGATCGATATCTTCCACATAAGTACTCGATCTCATTACACAGGTTGGATGCTGGCAGTGAATCAGTCCAAAAGTATGACCAAGTTCGTGAATAACCTCTTTTTTGAAACGACTGAGCATTAGTTCTTCATTTTCTGGCATTCCGTAGCGTACATTGCTCAACCTGAAAACTGAAGCAATTCCGGAGCGACCGTTTAAAAATGCCTGGCCGAAAATAAAGGTTAGAATTGGGATGAAAAGATCGACATTGAACAATCCCAAAGTTTTAGATGATTCGGATACTGACATGGAATCAACCTGCTGTAATAAACTGTTTCCATTGTATTGTCTGCGTGCCGGGTCGTAATATTCGCCCAAATCCAGATGCCCATCCCGAATACCCACAATGTTGTGATATTCCGCAGAAACAGCTTCAGCAGTCTTTGCCAAAATATCTTTTTCGAAGTGGCCAAACGAAACTAAAGTAATCGGGTGCAGGCTCATCAGGCAATTTTATTGATCTGCCAGTTTTAAATCGTACTTTTTTATTTTGTTGTATAGAGTCACCCGATCAACTTTCAAAGCCCGTGCGGTTCGCGAAATATTCCAATCGTATTTATTAAGAATCTGAAGGATGAATGCTTTTTCAAAATCGTCGAGACTTTCAGCCGAACTGTTAACAAAAGTCTTTTCCAATGGAAGATCTTTCAAGGTAATTTTTTTACCATTCCCAACAACGATTGCCCGTTCAATCATGTTTTCAAGTTCGCGAATGTTTCCCGGAAAATTAAACTCCTGAATTCGATTTAAGGCAGATACATCAATTGATGCCAGAGGTTTATTCATCGATGTACAATATTTGTTGATGAAATAATTAACCAGTAATGGAATATCCTCTTTTCGCTCGCGCAGTGGCGGAATTTGAATATTTACAACATTTAACCGGTAAAAAAGATCTTCTCGGAAAGTTCCCTTTTCAACCATGCTTTTCAAATCTTTATTGGTGGCGCAAATCACCCTGAAATCGGAACTGATTTCCTTATTCCCGCCCACACGCATAAACGTTTTAGATTCTAAAACCCGAAGCAATTCAACCTGCATCTTAGTCGAAATGGTGGCAATCTCATCTAAAAAGATGGTTCCGCTGTCGGCCATCTCGAACCGGCCTTTGCGGTTATACATCGCACCGGTGAATGCTCCCTTTTCGTGACCGAACAACTCGCTTTCGAGCAAACTTTCGGTTAGTGCGCCGCAATGAACGCTAACAAAAGGGAAGAATTTTCGTGGTGAATTGGCATGAATAGCCCGGGCTACAAGTTCTTTACCGGTACCGCTTTCGCCAGTAATGATGACCGAAGAATTGGCTTGTGCCACGCTCTCGACCTGTCTGAGCACATTCTTCATGGCCTCACTCTTTCCAATCAGATCTTCAACATTTTCAAGAGAAATTACTTTCTTTTTTAATGTTTCATTTTCTTCAACCAATGAAATTTGCTTGGTGGCATTTCGAATCAAGTGGGTCAGATCGTCCGGATCAAAAGGTTTGGTTACATAGTCATAAGCGCCATCTTTCAAGGCTTTTACCGCAGTATCGACCGTAGCAAAAGCGGTCATAACAATAACTATCGAGTCAGGTTTTATGGATTTAATTCTACGGAGCATTTCCAATCCGTCCATTCCAGGCATTTTGATGTCAGCAAGAATAATGTCAAACTGATCGGATTCCAGAATTGTCAGCGCTCTTTTGGCATTTTCGGCACATTCAACACGAAACCCATCTTCAAGAAACCAGTTGTACAATGAGTCCCGGACGGATTCTTCATCATCAACGATCAATATCGATATCTTCTTTGCCATTTCTCAATCTCTTTAGCTTATTATCAATGGTAAATTTACTGATATAGTTGTTCCATGCCCCAACTCGGAGGATACCTGAATCTTGCCTTTGTGGTTTTGAATAATTCCATGAACAATAGCCAAACCTAAACCAATGCCACTAACATCTTGTTTGGTCGAAAAAAACGGTTCGAAAATGTGCGAAATATCCTCTTCTGCAATACCCAATCCATTATCTGAAATTTCAAAACAGATCGTACTTTCATCCAAGTTTAGGGTTCTGATCGAGATTTCGCCATGTTCAGTAATCGCTTCAGAAGCGTTTACCAAAATAGCGATACAAGCCTGCTTAATTTGGTTCGGATTGCAATAAATCAAATCAGCATTGGCCGAGAAATCATAAACAAAATTGATGTCCGCAATCTTTATTGGGTGAGTCATTAGCTCGTATGTTTCCTTCAATATTTCATGCAGATGTTTAGGTTCAAAGTCGTTCTGATCTTTCCTCGAGAAATCAAGCAGTCCCTTTACAATATCGCCGCAACGCTTCGTTTCCGATTCAATCAGTCTTAAATGCTTAAGCATTGATTCGCGTTTGGAGGCATACAATTCAGGATTGCTGGCCTGCTTTAACAGAAGTTTGGTGTAAATCAGGATTCCCGACAATGGATTATTTATTTCGTGTGCCACCGAAGATGATAATTTACCAAGCGAAGCCAGGCGCTCAACATGCATCAGCTCATTTTGGGCAGCGCCAAGTTCCTCCGATTTTTTCTGAACCTTATATTCCAACTGCTGCGACCAGTTTTCAAGTTCAATGGTGGCAGTGTGCAAATTATCCAACATATCATTAAAAGCCTCCGAAACCATTCGCATGTCATCCAATTGATTGGGTTTTATCTCAAGTCTGGTACTTTTGTCACCATTAGAAACGGCAACACTAACTTTGACCAATTCATTCAGTGGATTTTTAATTTTTTTCCGGGTAAAAAGCAATAAAACCGAGGCAAGCAGCAAAGTGGCAAAAATGGCGAGCAAGAAAAATTCGGTCGATGATTTTTCAATGGCTTCATCCTGTGCCTTCAACGGAATTTTAATCACAAGTGAACCAAGTAAAGTATCTGATTCCTGATGTGCATGACAAGAACTAACATAGCAAGACCTTTCATTCAGAATAGGTGACCTGATGAGTAAATGGCGGCTGCCGCTATCGTTTCGGTTCATCAGGCAATCGGTATTGACATCGATAATTCGGTACGACTTCTCCATCCCCGGAAACATGGATCGGATATTGGTATGGCATTTAATGCAATTCGGATCACTGTGACTATTACCCGAATCCGTTGTAAATGAAGAATACACCAAGCTATCGTGATTATCGTACATATTCACCTCATCAATTCCAGGCAACGTATTGATAATATCAAGTGTATTCTGAAGACCACTTTTATCGTTTTGAAGCATCGAATGGTACAGGGCGCCTTCTACAATTGACCCAATATTATTGCCATTTTGGCGAATGACGGTGTTCAGATATTGCTCGTTAACAGACTGAAAAATAATATTGAACGATACAAATAAGAAAATCGACAAAATGGCAATGATGAAAACTACTCTCCCGTAAATTGAAGATCTAAATTTAACATAGTGGTTAATTATCGGACCACTCACAATATTTTTTTGTGCAATTTTTTTAAACCAATTCATAAAAGCGGGTAAAATCAACAAGTTGTTAGTCCAATGCTAATTTAACCCATTTTTTTAATTCATCTTCGACTTATCGATATTTGTTTCTACGATTCATAGGTTGCCCTTATTCAATTCCTGAAAACACGAAAAGCGATGAGCTGAACACATCGCTTTTCGTTGCACAAATCAACATAAAAATCCTTAATAGCTAATTAATCAGTAGATTTTATTCTACTTCCCTGAAGCATTTTTTATTACGACAAAGCATCTTTTTACTTAAAAACTCTTGTTGAAATTCCTGCCATATTTCGTCGGGAAGTTCAGAAAGCGGCTGATTGCACAATTCGCCCCCATCTTGCAAGATTACTGAAGAAGAATCTGATGAATACATTTTAATCGATCCCGCCAAAAAATCCTTAAATCGTTCCAATTCCTGCTTCGCCCACAAGGTAGCATCATCAGCCAGAAAATATGATTGAGTATCGGCGACCCAACTTGTGGGTTTAATTTTGTATATCCACCCTTTCAGGTAAGGATCTTCATTCATCAATTCGGGATTATTCGCAAGCGATGAATTTGCTTCTATAATTTCTCCTGAAATAGGTGAATAAATTTTGAGCCGTTTGTCGTTCTGAACTATTTCGCCCAAAATGTCTCCTTTTCTAATCCTTTCTCCTGAATCTAAAAGTCGGTTAACCCTGACTTTTCCGGTAATATGCACCAACAAATCATCAAGCCCGACTTTTGCCACTCCCGACTTTTCCAGATGTGTCCATGTATGGAATCGGCTAAAAAACAACCCTTGAGGAATTTGGAGCGAATTGAGCGTAAGTCTGCCTTCCGATTCTTGAAGTTGTTTTTTAGTTTTCACTCGTTTGTTCAATAAAATCCAAAAAGGAATGAGAATGGCGAAAAAAGCTATGATCACCAGATATTCGATACCTTTGGTTTCGAAAATGTTGTTATAAGAAAATCCTTCCATCATTTTTATTTTTGTGCTACCACAACAATCGCGGTGGTAACCGATTCATATCATAAATTCTTCAAAATTCAAGAGAACACCTTTACTTATTTATTTTTCTTCAACAACCCAGGAAGGAGATTCCCTGAGTACTGGCATTCGGGTAATGACCCACCTGAATACCCATATTTCAGTAAATATTACAGCCAAGGTAACAACAATCTCCATCCACGAGGGAACATACCGAATGGGCATATCCCACCGGAATCCGATGACCGTCACATTAAGCCTGTTCAAAACAACGCCAAACATAGTAATGATTGCTGCAATTTTTATCATGTGAATATTATTAATGCGATAACTGCAAAAGAAAAGTCCCATTGGCAATAATACAAAGCCAAACATTTCAAGCAGAAACCAATACCCCATAGGAGTATTGAGCAGATTCCAACTTTGCTCATGAATAAAGACAAGCAATTTCAGGAAGAAATATGCAAACATGGTACCTGCACAAATTTTTGCCAGTCCTCGGATAATCTCATTCTGGTTATGGCGATTTTTTTCACTGATTTGCATGAGAAACACTCTATGACTGATAGAACCTTCAAAGATAACCATTGAAAGTCCGGCAAAAACGCTTGATACAAAAAACATGATGGGAATGAATTCGGAATACCACAAAGGATGAATTTTTTCTTTAGCCATCAGGTAAAGCGCGCCCAAACCTGATTGATGCAATATCGAGAGCGTAATTCCAAAAATTACAGCACCAACGGTCATGCCCGAAAGTATTTTATGGATGCGCCTTGTTCCTAGCCATTCGGCAATTGCGGGCGAAAACTCTATTAATTGAGCAATCATATAGAGCAAAAAGTGCCATGCTACAAGGAATAAGACAGAACTAACTCCAAAATTGTTCCCAATAATCGGATTAATCACATGCCAGGGGCGCCCCAAATCCAAAAGCAAAGCTCCGGCATAAAATACATAGGCGAGAAAACCATTCAGCACAGTTACCCTGACAATGGAATGATACTGGTGAACATTCAGAATATAAACTATAAAAGTCAGCACATAAGCACCACCAGCGAAAGCAACCCCTGTAACCACGTCAAAACCAATCCACAACCCCCATGGCGTGTCTTGAGTTAAATTCGTAATTGAGCCGATTCCATAAATAAAACGATAAACGATCAGTCCCAACCCCAAAAGCATAATCGGAAGTGAAATAACATTAAACGCAGTGAACCATTTACCTTTTGGTTTCATTTCGCTGATTAGAAATCTCCAGATGGATTTTCCATCACGATCGATGGTTATTTGAGTGTTATTACTCATCATGGCTTTCTCCAGTTAATTGATTATTTTTTGTTGACTGGTAAATTCCCAAAAGAAGTGTTGGAACCAAAACAAACACAGATGGCACACTGTAAAGAAATCCTTTTGTCAATGCCGGATAGGACGATTGCTGTAATTTAGTATTCATTCCAATTTTTTCAAACGGAACAGGAGAAACATATAGCCAACCAGTACCACCGGCTTCGTGCTCTCCATAAACATGATCGACATACAAATCCGGTTTTTCAAAAATTCGCTTACGTGCCTCCTTAATTAAATCTCTACGTTTACCATACATAAGTGCATCATTTGGGCAATTTGAAACACAAACAGGTGCTTTCCCTTTTGTCTGACGATCAAAACACATGTCACATTTTTGGATTTTTGGATTTGCACTATGATACTCGAACTTGGGACTATCGAAGGGACAGGAAACCATACAATAACGGCACCCCATACATTTATCGCCATTCCATGTAACCGGGCCTGTTATATTTTTACGCATCGCTTGAGTCAAACATGCCGCACAACAAGCAGGTTCATTGCAATGCATACATTGTCGTTTAATGTACACCTCCCCTTTTGCGGTCTGAAACGTATTCACCACGGTGTTGCAAATCTCGCTGGTTTGGCGTATTGCCTCAATTTCTGATGGGGGCTCAGGCAGTCCATGGGCAGCAGCACATTCATATTCGCAAGTGCGACACCCCAAGCAGCGAGTTGAATCGTGTAAGATTCCCCAAAATTCGATATCATTTTTGCCTTTTGTTGAGGCTACAGTTTTTTTACCAAAAGCAAGCGTAAAACCAGCAATTCCCAGAACGCCTATAAAGCCTCTTCGATTTATGCTCATATTTATATGATATTATAGACGATAAATTCAAGAAAATATCCATGCTTATTTGGATGCATCAATAAACATTGTTTGAAAATCATCCCAAACTTCAGGGGCAAGTTCGGCTAAAGGATTATCTAGAAGTTCTCCGCCATCTTGCATCGTAACATATGCGAAGTCATTAGAATTGTTCTTTACCAAAGCTGTAAAAAAATCTTTTAACCGCATGAATTCATCCTTTAACGACGTCTTATATTTCTCGGCAATCAATAAATACTGGATTTCGAGGCCCCAATTGGTTGGCTTAATCATATAAACCCAACCATCAGAATACGGTGATGTATTTAGCAATGATGAATTCGTTTCCAGGGTTCTATTGACTTCTGTAATTGTTCCCGAAATCGGTGAATAAATATTCAGAAGTTTTCCTTTCCGAATAATTGACAGCAGTAATTCTCTTTTTTTTACTGTTTCGCCAATACCTTTCAGCTCAACCCTGGTAATCTTACCGGTAATATGTTGCAGAAAATCATCTATTCCTATTCTTACAGAACCGTCTTTTTTCATGAATGCCCAAGAATGGGTTTTCCCATAATAGAGTCCCATCGGAATAATCACTGATTTTTCATCAAAAACTCGCATTGTGGCAGGAGAGATTTCTTGTTTGGCTTCATTTCGTCTCCGAATCCGACGAAAAAATAATTCAACAATAACACCAGTCATTGCTACGAAAAATAAAATCAGAAGTAATACAGGCAATACAGAACTAGTTCTTTCTTCAGGAATCGAAGCATACAAATCAGGTTGATCAAACTTTGCTAATCTGGAAAGTCTTTCAGTGTAAGCAAGGCTGCTAAAACCGCTTTCATTCATATAACTTTGACCATCAGAAAGTAACCATCTCACAAATGAAACTTTTGTTTCTTCAACCGGTTTTACAGATGAAACTAAATAAATATTAGACGATAATGAATTGGGGTATTTTCCAATCCATACACCTCGGGTAAATGATTCAATGTTAGTATATATATCCTCTACATAATCAATCTTCCCATTTCCATTTTTATCAATTGGAATGAATTTCAATCCTTCGAGAAGATTTTGATGATTGGAATCAGAAATTTGAGTCAGATTACAGAAACCAAAAGCATAGGGATCGTTTTGAATTACTGAAATTATTTCTGATGAACTTAAGGACTTCATTTCAGAAATAACAGAGTGATTTGACTTCATATTTTTTTTCAAAACCGACTGAGTGGGTTGATCATCAGCGGTATAAAAATGCAAAGGAACTTTTTGAGAATTTCCAATAAGGTCGCCCCAATTCTCGTTTACCGGATTTGCAATAATTTTAGATAAGTCTTTTAGCTTAATCCCTTTAAGATAAACCTCACTCAACAATGGGTTTTTAGCACTCATTACTGGAACAACCACATCTCTACCAACAACAATACCCCAAACAGGGAAGTGATTTAACTTCGAATACAGAAATTCAGAAATAATGCCTATTTCTCCCGACTTAATCGATTCTAAAATATTAATGGCTGAGGCATCACTCACATTAATTTTCTGAGCTGAATTCAATCTACCATATTCACTGGCCCATTTCATGGTCAGATCATAAAATTCGGGAGAAGTGGTTACAGTTATTGAACTCGCCCGAGAATTCGAAGTTCGGGACTTTGCAATTTGACTATTTGTATAAAAGCAACATAGAAAAAGCAATGTAATGGTTAAAAAGATCCTGGTTTTCATGATTTCTCCCATTTAAGATGATTATTTATGGGAGTTCAAATGTAATGCCAATAAACAAAACAGACAATAACACTCTGTATATAAACAAAATAACACCAATTAATCATAGATAATTAAATTGGAAATTGTATATTTATTCTACACAGCATCATTCAAATTCATTCAACAAACTCTTTTTCTGATAGTTGCAGTAATTGTAAACATTTCATGCACCTGATGAATATATATACACATCCACTAATATGCAATTAAATTATCCTGCTGAAACAAGTCAATTTCTTTAATTCACCTGTAATTTTATAACATCCTATCCAATATGTCGGATTTCAAATATTTAATGCGACACTTGGCTTTGCCAATTGTTCAAACAAAAAGAATAATCAAATAGCTTTTAGGATAACGTGTGGTAAACTGATTTTTTTATCGGTAAATAGATATAATGTAAAAGCTACCCCATTAAAATAGAAGATAAAACTTTAGAGGATAGCACTATGAATATCTAAAATCGGAGAGGCAATAATTAACTCTTTTTGAGTACCTGAGTTCGTATTTGTCCTTGTTTGGTCATTCTCAAAATATAGATTCCACTTTTAAATTGAGAAAGATCAATTTTTAATTCCTGATTACCCTCATTGAGGAAGAAACCATCCCACTTTTTCACTTCCGAACCCAAAATATTTATCAAACTGATCTGCACTTCACCAGATTCTACTGATTGGAATTCAATAGTTACAAAGTCCGTCACCGGATTTGGATATGCTTTTTTAATTGAAAATAATTGATTCTGAGTGTTCATCCCAACAGTAAGTGATCCACTTTTCTGAGCGGAACTACATATAGAGATAATGAGTGCAAATATGAAGGTAAAAAATGTTTTCATGGTTAAATGTTTACATTCTAGCTAAATAACAAAAATCAGACCAGATAGTTGCAAGATAGAAATAAAAAAGAAGCTGACTATTATTAATCAGCTTCTTTTAGTTTTATGTCGACCAAAAATTACTCAGCAACTGAAATGCAATCAGTCGGGCAAACTTCGGCACATGATCCACAATCAGTACAAAGATCAGCATCAATTTTATAGATATCTCCCTCAGAAATCGCTTCTACTGGGCATTCATCGATGCAAGTACCACATGCAATACATTCTTCTGAAATTTTATAAGCCATAACTCTATTTTTTAGGTTTTATATTGGGCAAAAGTACGAAGTTTGACAAAAAATCAAAAAAATAGCAAAAGTAATTTCAGGCAAAATGAAATCATTTAATATTAAATGTACTCAACATAAAATCTAATCTTCTGATTATGACCTTGTTTTCAATCCAAAAAACGCACAAAAGCCAGTCATTCCGCACCTATCACACTTCGGAGAACGAGCCAGGCAAGTATATCTTCCATGTAAAATCAACCAATGATGGGCCAACGGCAATAACTCTTCCGGAAAATACTCAACCAACTGTTTTTCTGTTTCCAACGGCGTTTTCGAATCGACACTCAACCCAATTCGTGCAGCAACCCTGAATACATGAGTATCAACTGCCATTGCCGGTTTATTAAAAACCACCGAAGCAATCACATTGGCCGTTTTGCGCCCTACACCAGGCAGTTTTTGCAATTCGTCAATATCATCAGGCACTACACCACTAAAATCAGATACCAGCATCCGGGCCATTCCAACCAAATGTTTGGCTTTGTTGTTTGGATATGAACATGAACGAATGTATTCGAAAACCTCATCGGGCTCAACTTCGGCAAGTTTTTCAGCACTTGGAAACCGTCTCAACAAATCAGGAGTAATCAGATTCACTCGTTTGTCGGTGCACTGAGCCGATAAGATAACGGCCACCAACAATTCATATGGAGTATTGTACTCAAGCTCAGTTTCCGCAATAGGCATTTCCTTCTGAAAATATGCAATCACCCGTTCAAATCGTTCCTTTTTATCCATCTTAATCTGACTTTTTCAGCTTCAAACTTAAACAAAAACTGTTAAACATGCAGTCTTTGTCTATAGTTCATTTTGGTTGGTGTAAAATGTTATTTTTGCAGAAAAAATATATGACTCCGTATTTACAAGCTGAAAATTTATCGAAGCGTTTTGGTGATCAACTTCTCTTCGAAAATATTTCATTCACCATATTCGAACACCAAAAAATTGCCCTCATTGCACGGAATGGCACCGGGAAAACCACACTCATGGAAATTCTGGCCGGGAACGACACTCCTGAATCCGGGCAAATTACAAAAACCGGAGATGTCCGGATTGGTTACCTGAAACAAATTCCAGATTTAGACGATAACCTAACCGTTTTCGAAACTGTTTTTCAGTCGGGCGATGAAAGGATTGAAACCATTCGAAATTTTGAAGATGCTGTTCTCCACAACCATAAGGAAGACATTTCCAAATATACCGAATTGATGGAAAGCCATCACGCCTGGGACTATGAGGTAAAAGTCAAGCAAATTCTAACTCAATTAAAGATTTCTAATTACGATCAACGAATTTCAGAGCTTTCAGGAGGTCAGAAAAAGCGTGTGGCCATGGCTAACGTGCTAATTAATGAACCTGATTTGCTGATGCTCGACGAACCTACCAACCACCTTGACCTGGAAATGATTGAATGGCTGGAAAATTACCTCGAAAAGACAAAAATCACCCTATTTATGGTTACTCACGATCGGTATTTTCTGGATCGGGTTTGCAACGAAATTCTCGAAATGGAAGGCAATACGATTTACCGCCACCGCGGAAATTATTCGTATTTCCTGGAAAAGCGACAGGAACGCATGGAATCGACGGCTACCAGTGTTGAAAAGGCGAAAAACCTGCTTCGAACCGAGCTGGAATGGTCGCGCCGAATGCCTCAGGCTCGCGGCCATAAAGCAAAATACCGAATGGATCGTGTTGACGACCTTATTGTAAAGGCGTCGCAGAACCTGAATGAGAACAACATTGAGTTGAGCATGAATTCGTCGCGGCTTGGAAATAAAATACTCGATCTGGAAAACATCAGCAAATCATATGGCGACCTTTGCCTGATCAAAGAATTGACATACAAATTTCAGAAAGGCGAAAAGTTAGGAATTGTAGGTAAAAACGGTACCGGGAAATCGACTTTTCTAAACATTGTTACCGGAAATATTCCGGCCGATAGCGGCACGATCGAAGTTGGACAAACCATTCGTTTCGGTTATTATCAACAAACCGGAATTGAATTTAATCCAGGCGACAAAGTGATTGATGTGGTGAATAAAATCGCCGAAGTCATTAATTTCGAAGATGGACGAAAACTAACAGCATCACAATTACTGACAACGTTTCTATTTCCTCCGGATACACAATATTCATTTGTCGAAAAGCTTTCGGGAGGCGAAAAACGGCGGTTATATTTATGTACCATTTTGATGACAAACCCGAATTTTCTGATTCTGGATGAACCAACCAACGATTTAGACATCATGACATTGGCTGTTCTGGAAGATTATCTCCGTGTTTTTCAGGGATGTGTCATCATTGTTTCGCACGACCGGTATTTCATGGATAAAATCGTCGATCATCTATTTGTTTTCGATGGTGCCGGAACGATAAAAGACTTTCCGGGCAGTTACACCATTTGGCGAAACAAACAATTGGAGGAAGAAGAAAAAAGAAAAAAGGAAATAAAACCTGAAGTAAAAGCAACTGTAAAACCAATCAAAGAAAAAGAACGGAAGCTGACTTTTAACGAGAAAAAGGAGTTGGAACAGCTTGAAAAAGATATTGAATCGCTGGAAACTGAAAAAGCATTGATCAGTGAAGAACTAAATTCAGGGACACTGGATAACAGTCAGTTAAACAACAAATCGAACCGTTTTGGGGAGATTACGGATTTGCTGGAGGAAAAAGAAATGCGCTGGCTCGAATTGAGCGAACTGGCATAAACGAGTTTAACAGTTTTACAGGTAGAAGGCAGAAGGGAAACAGTCGCAGTCGGCAAGCAAAATAGTCTTTCATCATCATTTGCTTCGCATCATTAATTGTAAATCCCTTTTTCACGATCAATGACAAATAATTTTTGGAATTTGGAATCTGAAACTTGAAACTTTGCATTATGAAAATATACGGATTAATCGGATATCGGCTGGGACATTCGTTCTCCCAAAAATTCTTCACTGAAAAGTTTGCTGCAGAAAGCCTTTCGGATCACGAATATGTGAACTTTGAGCTGGATACCATCTATGATTTTCCAGGACTGTTTGAGCAGGTGAAAAACATCTGTGGATTGAACTGCACCATCCCCTACAAGCAGCAAATCATGCAGTTTCTGGACGAAATCGATTCGGAAGCTGCTCAAATCGGAGCGATAAATACGATTAAAATCATCGACCGAAACGGAAAACGGATTTTGAAAGGATTTAATACCGATTTGTACGGTTTCGAAAATTCGCTTTGCCCCATGCTGGAAGAAAAGCACAAGAAAGCGTTAATACTGGGAACAGGCGGAGCTTCAAAAGCCATTAAATACCTGCTCAACAAACTTCATATCGAATATTTGTCGGCAACTACCAAAGAACAGCCTGGCGAAAATGAAATTAGCTACCATCAGGTCAGCAACAAGTTGATGAAAGAACACCTGATCATCATTAATGCCACACCGCTGGGCACTTTCCCAGAGGTTGATACCTGTCCTGACCTTCCTTACGATTTAATTACTTCAGACCATATTCTGTACGACCTGGTGTATAATCCTGAAGAAACCTTGTTCCTAAAAAAAGGAAAAGAGCAAGGCGCAAAAACGAAAAACGGGCTGGAAATGCTTCACCTGCAAGCCATCCGTGCCTGGGAAATTTGGAACGCATAATGAGTTGCATTATGCAAGAATAGGCAAGTTACTGTGGTCATCCAATAGTCATTAAGTTGTCATTGATTGTTGAGTTTACAATTATTGACAACCTAATGACGTGCAGCAAATGACTATCAATAACCTATTTCCCTGCCAACAGCGGTTGAGTAATGATCACTTTTTATCATCTCCAACAGCAGTAATCTTCTTCGAACCCGAATACAATTCATATTTTCGGAAGCTACATTCCAGAGAACCATTCAGGATAGGAATTTTACGTGATGGCCGCAACCCGATTGATTTGAGGCATTGCGGGGTGCTGATTACCCAAACCGTTGCATTGGAATAATGGTGTTTTAAACGCTCACCAATCATGGCATAGAAGTTGGTATCATCGGGAGTCATACGTTCGCCGTAAGGAGGGTTGAACAACAGGAAAGGCTTTTCGGATGCGGGTTCCAGCACTCGAAAATCAGAAACCTTAAAATCGATCAACGAACTGACTCCTGCCTGCTCTGCATTTTTAAACGCAATATCGATATTCCGGCGCAGAATATCGGAAGCCGAAATTTTAACGGGTGCCTGAACAGCTGGCTTAACCTCGTCTTCCAGCCATTTAAACAACTCCGGATTAAAATTGCGCCAGTGCTTAAATCCAAAATCTTTGCGGACACTTCCAGGATAAATTCCATTGGCGAGCATGGCCGCTTCAATGGCTATTGTTCCGGAACCACACATTGGGTCAATCAATTCGCTTTTGCGATCCCAATCCGACAGGCGAAGCAATCCAGCTGCCAAAACTTCGCTCATCGGAGCTTCGTTCTGCCCAACCCGATAACCGCGTTTATGAAGCGATTCTCCGCTACTATCGAGCGAAATAGTGCAAAATTCGGCGCTGATGTGCAGGTTGATCAACACATCCGGATTTTTGGAATCAACATTTGGCCGATTTCCAAATTTATACCTGAACCGATCGACAATAGCGTCTTTCAGCTTCAGCGACGCGAACATCGAATTGTTAAACAAGTCGGTAAAAACGGTGCTTTGAATGGCAAAAGTCTGGTCGCAATCGAAAAGTTCTTCCCACTTAAAATTTTTGCCGCGTTGATACAAGTCGTCAGCCGAAAAAATCTTGTACGAATCAATCGGCACCAGAATGCGCAAAGCAGTACGCAAACAATAATTGGCCTTGTAAAGCATTTTCACATCGCCGCTAAAATAAACCGACCGTCGTCCAATCTGGACTTCGTCGGCACCAATTTCTATTAATTCCTGAGCCAGTACTTCTTCAAGTCCGGCCAATGTGATAGCAGTATATGGCTGTTTTTTCAATTTGTATTTTTTAAGTTATGCGACAATTCTATATTCGGGATAAACCCACCACAAAAGTCTAAAATATTTGCAGAAGTTTCTATTCCTTGCAACCTTTAATTATTCCGCGGGTCGAGTTTCGTATAAAACGAACAATATCGTCACGTTCTGAAGTCTTTTCAAAATTAATTTCAATCAGTTCAAGCGCAAGAGATATATTTCTCCCCTCCTGAAAAATTATCCGGTAAATTTCTTTCAACTCATTGATTTTACTGGATTCGAACCCTCTGCGATTTAATCCGATCGAGTTTATTCCTTCATATGTTAACGGATCTCTTGCTGCAATTACATACGGCGGAACATCTTTCACAATTTTGCTGAGGCCACCAACCATGGCATGAGCTCCAATTCTGGAGAACTGATGAATCCCGGTCAAACCACTGATATTTGCCCAGTCAGATACAATGACCTCGCCAGCCATCCCAACATTAAATCCAATTACACAATGATCGCCAATCACACAATCGTGCCCAATGTGCGAATTTGCCATGATTAAATTATTGTTCCCTATTGCAGTTTTCCCTTTGGAAGCCGTCCCTCTGTTTATGGTAGCAAATTCACGAATGATGTTGTTATTGCCTATTTCCAGAATAGTGTATTCACCTCTAAACTTTAGATCCTGGGGATTTCCGGAGAGCACTGCACTAGCATGAATTTGACAGTTTTCACCTATTCTGGCGCCATTTTGAATGTTAACATAGTTACCAATCCATGTATTTTCTCCAATAACAACGTCATCATCAATCGTTGTGAAGTTTCCAACCTGAACATTCTTTCCAATCTGAGCCTTTTTGCCAATTATTGCACTTCTCGAAATCATAGCATTTCTGTTAAGTTAAAAGTGCAAATGTTGCTTAAATAAAGGGGAGTTTATTTGATGTAATGTCAATTTATTGATGCCCGGATACGGCTCAGTGTCTCCTGACTAACATCGATTAGTGATGCAATATGTTTGAGCTTTGTTTTCTTTACAATTTCTGGAAAATAAGTCAGCAGGTAAGAATACTTCTGGTGGGCATTCATCAATTTATATTTATGATGAAATTCGTTGAGTGAAGCTAAATATTGCCTGAGCAACTTGATGTGAAATTTCGCAAATAGCGGATATTCCAGAAGCCGCTGCTCATCAGCATACGACAGGGAATAAAGTATTGTTTTTTCGCAGGCCTGAAAATTTTCAAACGAAGGCTTCTGTTCAAAAAAACTGGTCATCGAAGTCAGCAACTGTCTGTCATAATAGATCCAATTTGTGACCTCCTGACCATCATTCATATAAAACCTTCGCACTAACCCTGATTTGATAAAACTCACTTTGGAACATATTTTTCCTTCCACAAGAATGAATTCATTTTTCTTGTAAACTTCCGTTTCGAAACATTCAAGAATAACTTGTTCTGTTTCAAAATCTAGCTCAACATAGCGACTTATGAATTCAATAAGTTCCGTCATTTTTGCTTTTCTCTTGTGTTTTATTCTTAAACCTCAATGCGATTAGATTCCGGCGCCGTCGCTAAAATCTGATTCTTTGGCCTTAAACTGGACCAGTTTTGAATTGGGTGGTAAATTACTGGTTACCCAAACGTTACCTCCAATAACAGAGTTGGCTCCAATGCGGACGCGGCCCAAAATAGTGGCCTGCGCATAAATAATCACATTATCTTCCACAATCGGGTGGCGTGGAATTCCTTTAATTGGGTTGCCATCGGCATCGAGCGGGAAACTTTTGGCTCCAAGTGTAACTCCCTGATAAAGTTTCACATTATTCCCGATGATGCAGGTCGCACCAATAACAACTCCAGTTCCATGGTCAATGGAGAACGATTCACCAATCTGGGCTTCCGGATGAATATCGATACCCGTTTCAGAATGTCCCATTTCAGAAATGATTCTTGGAATAATTGGCACTCCTAATTTTAACAGTTGGTGACCAATACGATGATTAATAATGGCCCGAACCGTCGGGTAACAATAGATTACTTCACTGCGACTATTGGCAGCAGGATCGCCCAGATAGGCTGCTTCAACATCGGTAATCAGCAATCGGCGGATTTCAGGCAAGAAAGAAATAAAATCAGAAGCAAGTCCCTGGGCATATTTCGATCGTTCCTGCATGTCAACCATTTCCGGATTTTGGCAAGTGAAACACAATCCGGCAAGTATCTGTTCCGATAAAATTTCGAATAGTTCGTCAACATAAACACCGACGTAGTGTTTGATTGTATTCGCACGGATAGTGGTATTTCCGAAGTAACCGGGAAATAAAATCTCGCGGATAATTCCAACCATCTTCTTCAATACTTCGATAGAAGGCAGTGGTTCACCAATACGGTGCTCATGGCAAACCAGGTTTAACGAATTTGGATTTGACAGCTGTTCAACTGCACTACTCATTTTAAACTCTATGTTTTTTTCTGAATTCATTTTCTGTTTCGTTTTAGAGATAATAAGTATTTACCATTAAACAAATTAGAATTTACCAAGACAAAAATCAAACATTTAGGATTGAAATCAAACTTAAACCATTGAAAGTTTTAGTTTTGATGGTAGAATTTACGAATAGCCAAGATGGCATTATTCAGCCGTGCCTCATCTGTTCCGCCAATTTCAACAAAATTAAAACCATAATGTACTAATTGGTCACGGTATTGTTCATATAACCTGATGCGGTTTTCACCTCCATTTTCCCTAACCTGATCGGCTTCCCAAGGTAAATCGGGGAGACAGAGCAAATACAAATCCATCGGGCAATTCAGTATTTCAGTTTCAAGCCATTCGGGTATTCGTTGGTAAACCCAATTAAACCAAACTTTAGTAATAATGAGCCAGGTATCGAAGAAAAAGAATTCGTCTGAACTTTCCAGGGACAACCGGTATTGTTCGATCTGAGTTTTGGCAATGTTCTCAACGTCTTCAAACGTATAATGATGCGGCAAATTCTCAATATATTCACGCGCAAATTCAGGAATAAACCGACCATTAAATGTTTCGGCCAATTGTCTGGCCAAAGTGGTTTTTCCTGTCGATTCGGGGCCTGTTACGGCGATTCGTATTTGTTTCTTTTGATCGAGCATAAGTGCAAAAGTACTTCAGAAATAGACTAAACCTTTTCAACAACAATCTCTTTTTTCCATTCGATAAATCCGGCAACGGCCATTACCGTGTAAACCACAAAAAGAATGACTGTTGGAAGAAGATCCTTATAAATGAAAAGACCGATTGAAAAGGCATCAACAAAGATCCAGACCAGCCAATGTTCCAGAATTTTACGGGCAAGCATCCAAGTGGCAACAATACTCAAAGCGGTTGACAAGGCATCAGCCATTGGTACCGGCGAATCGGTATAATTCTTTAAAATAAACCAGATCAGGAAAAACAGGAATAAGCTCACAATTGAAAGCATAAAACCCAACTTCGACGATAACCTGCTTACTTTTATTGGCACAGAATGATTGGATTGATTTCCGCGCAACCACTCGTACCAGCCGTAAATGCTGATTACCACGTAATACATCTGTAGCCCCATGTCGGCATACAACTTCGATGCAAAAAACACCCAGACATAAAGTACAGAGGTTAATAGCCCAACCGGCCAGGTCAATATGCTTTGCCTGATAGAAAAAAAGATATAGGCAATACCTAAAACGGCTCCCAGGAGTTCAATGCAATTTCCTGAAAGCCATTTAATCATTAGTTCCATAAAAATTGAAAAAAATTGGTCATTGATTGTCATTAAGTAATCATTGGACGTCTTTCAGGACTCTTTACAATTAATGAAGCAAAGCAAATGACTATCAATGACATTTTTTTTGTAAACTGAGATCGACTAATGAACTCTTTTATTTTCCAGACAGAATCCGCTCATATTCTCCCCTTTTATTGATTACTTCAACTGCTTTTTTAATGGCTTCATCTTCGGCATTCATAATCTGGAAATATTCACTAACTGAGAAAAGATCACGGGCGATCAAAGCTTTCATCTGTTTTTTCAATAAAGGACGGGCAAAATCAATACTTTTCTGATCAGGCTTTGTGCTAACTTTTTTGACTTCTTTCTGATTTTTTTCAGGTTTTCCAATCACCGGATTACCATCAGCATCTTCTGTTATCTTATCAGCATCAATTTTATCGCCCGCTGCAATGATTTTATCGACCATTTCATCGGTTACCTCAAACTTGTCGTTAAAAGTTTTGAAGTCAGTATATTTCTGCTTGTAAGCGTCCCGATTTACATCCATAATGTCGAGGACCCCGGTATAAACCACGTTTTTGCGATTCAACGTATTGTAATAGATATAATATTTTGAGGTATCGAGCGGAATAAATAAATCGGGCATAATACCGCCCCCGCCATAAACTGTACGTTTGCTGATTTTAGTCAAAAATTTCTCTGCTTTATTCTGAACCACACTGTCTTTCGAGAAAAGCTCACCTTTCTCAATCCGGTGCATATAATCCTTCTGGTAAGCATCAACACCATCGGTATAAGGCTTTTGAATACATCGGCCACTTGGTGTGTAATAATGCGCAGTTGTTAATCGAATCATTGAACCGTCAGTTAAAGGGAATGGCTGCTGAACCAATCCTTTTCCAAAGGAACGACGTCCGATTAAAACGCCGCGATCCCAATCCTGAATAGCGCCCGATACAATTTCGCTGGCCGAAGCTGAACCTTCGTCAATTAGCACAATCAATTTCCCCTGTTCCAATTCGCCCAACGGAGTTGCGCTGTATTCTTTCTTTTCAGCATGAAGTCCTGAAGTATAAACAACCAGTTTGTAAGCTGTCAGAAACTGATCGGCCAACTCGATGGCCGCATTCAGATAACCACCGCCATTCCCGCGTAAATCCAAGACCAAGTTATTCAACTTCGAACTGGTTTTCAATGCCTTAATGGCGTCGAAAAATTCGCTGGTTGTTGTCGCCGAAAATTTATTCAGTTTAATATACCCCGTATTTTCATCGAGCATGTATGAAGCATCGAGGCTGTTAATCGGGATTTTATCGCGGATAACTGTGAAGTCTAGAAGGTTTGGTTCTCCTTTGCGCTTAATTTTCAAGTCAACTTTTGTTCCTTTTTTTCCACGCAGAAGGTCGTAAACATCGGTATTTTTGAGACCAATTGCAGCAATTTTTTTCGCATCCACCTGAACGATTCGGTCACCGGCTCTAAGTCCGACCTTTTCGGAAGGGCCACCAGGAATCGTAGTCACAACCATTAGCGTATCGCGAAAAACATTAAATGATATACCAACTCCTTCAAAATTCCCCTGAAGTGGTTCGTTCATTTTTTCAACTTCCTCTTTCGAGATATAAACCGAATGGGGATCCAAATTTCTTAAAACCTCTACGATCGCTTTTTCAGTCAGATCTTTTATTTTTGTTGAATCAACGTAGTAACTATCCACCAAACGAAGCAGCCGACCAAATTTCATGGCGTTGTCCTGAACATCCTGGGCTTTCAATTCGGCACCACCAGTCATCACCATGAGCCCCATCAAAATTGAAACGCCTGCATTTCTGAATTTAAATCTCATAATCATCAGTATTTTATTGGATTGGCATCCTTTCATATTCTATTCTCAAACCAACTCCAAATTTATTGAATAACAAAGATAACGGATAAAACCTGCTACCAATCGTTGCCATTCTTAATATTAGTTAACATTCAGCTTCTATTTGTGTTTATAAGTAACAGAACAATGGATTAAGTTACACACATTCATATTTATGTTCGATAAATTTTAAACCCAATAAAAAAAACCGGTAAACCGGTTCTTTTATTGTTATTGCTTCGAATAGCTTACTGTATCCATAGGCAAAATCAGAGCCATTCCAAAGTACACCAATATCAGGTATGGATTAAAAAAAGTAATCCATGCAAATGCCAGTCGTAAAAATACAGGATCGAGTTCAGGGTTCACATAATTTGAAATTCCGCTGATTACACCAGCCACTAATTTGTCGTTTGAGCGTGTTAACCGTTTCATGATTTTAAGTTTTAAATTGTTTCTAAATGTTTGTTTTCTATATATGGCTTATTCTTTTATTGAAAGTCCTTCCGGAGTCATTTCCCAGGTTTTACCGGTCATTTCTTTCGTCCAGATGTTATTGACATTGTCAAAATCGAAATGCAACTGATCCAAATCTTTACCCAGACAAATCTGCTTGCCAACCGGAACTTTTACCGTAATCTGAACTTCCTGCTTTCTCCATTTGGCCTGATTGCCGATGGTAAAAAAGCGGTTGAGTACCAGTGTTGAATCCTTGCCAGTAAAGTCGTACTGAATAAGATTCAGGTTATTTTGCACTTCAGCGGCATTTCGTCCCCGGGCCTGTTTGCTGATCACCAACGAAAAGTCAGGCGCAGTAGTCGATTCAATCCGAAGACTTGGCTTTCCGGCCAAAACATTCTCTCCATTGCTTTTGATCAGGATAAAATCTTCAAGTCGCACGTCCGAATCATTTTCAATACTTTCAGGTGATGTTCCAAGTTCGATTCGAAGAGTTTTAACGGTCTGGCAATTGAGCTGCTTCACCGAAGAAATGGTGTTTTTCTGGCTGAAATTATTGACCTGACCAGCAGTGACGGCGATCATTGCAACCAATGCTACCAGCCAGATTCCGAATGCACCAAGGCCGATCAATTTATTATTTGTTTTGTACCTGAAAACCATTTTAGTACCGACAAAGAGGATCGCCAACAATGGAATTCCGACCAACAAAACCATCAGTAAAATAGATACACTAACCAATCCAGGACTAACCACATAACCTAGAAGTCCGTTTATATCAATACCTGAGTTCATTCCTGAAACAGAACTATGAAATACAGACCCTCCGATGGCTAACGAAACCATAGCAGTTACAAGTCCAAGAAATCCAGTCAGAATAAATAAACTTCCAAAAAAGACTGCGACAACCCGGCCCAAACCTTTGGCAACCTGAACAGTGGCTTGACCAGCCTTATTGGCAAAGTCTTTACCCTTTTTAGCCGATTCGGAACGATTGATTTTTGAAAAGCTGTTCTTTACTTCATTCACTTCTTCCTGAACCGTTTTCTGGATGTTCGAAATGGTTGCGTCCACGCCTCGCATCTCCAGTCGCTGAGCGGTAGTGCGCGCTTTCGGAACCACAATCCATAAAATCAGGTAAACGATGGCCGAAATACCAACTCCGATGAAAACAAGCAGTACAAAAAGAATCCGGAGAAAAACAGGATCGATGTTAAAATAAGCACTCATTCCTGAACAAACTCCGCCCAAAACACGGTTTTCGCTATCGCGGTACATTCTTTTTTTTGTTTTTTCGGCTTTCGTTTCTGTAGCTGAAGTTTCAGTATTTTCGGTTTGTTCCTGATCCATAAAATCTTCAGGTTTTCCCATTCGGTGCATCACTTCGTCAACCCATTCGTTGGTAACAGCTTCCTGTCCTTCGTTTATTTTTTCCTGAAGTAATTCAGCAATACGCGATTCAATGTCCTGTAAAATTTCCTGTCCACCTTTCTGGGTTTCAAAAAAGCGTTTCAGCAGTTGTAGGTAATCCTGCAGTTTTTCAAAAGCATCTTCTTCGATGTGAAAAACGCTGCCGCTAATGTTTATTGTGAATGTCTTTTTCATGGTTTCTATTGTTTAAATTGTTTCTGATTCTTCTGATGTATCTTGATCTATGTCTAATTGTTAATCATAAAAACGGCTTCAACCAGTTCATTCCAGTATTTTCCAAGTTCATTCAGAAATTGCTTTCCGGGTTCGGTTAATTCGTAATATTTACGGGGTGGTCCCTGAATCGATTCTTCCCAGTGATATCCGAGGTAACCTTCGTTTTTAAGTTGGATCAGCATGGGGTAAAGCGTGCCTTCCACAAGAATCAAATCGGTTTTTTCCAGGTTCTGAATAATATCACTGACATAAAGAGGTTTATTTTCAAGAACTCGCAGAATGCAATATTCGAGTACCCCTTTCCTCATTTGTGATTTTGTGTTTTCCAGTTTCATGATTTTTCCTCCTCTGTTTTTATTGTTTTTTGGCTTTTTCAGTTTCTAAAAGTTTGTTTTCAATTTCTATGACACCAGTTTTTCAATTTGGTTACAAATCGTATAGTTCTTTTTTTAGACTTATACCTTTCCTTGCATTGTTATTTGTACTGCAAATATATATCTTTTATATGATACCATGCAACACATAGTACCATATATTTTAAATTTATTTTTGTTATTAATCCTATATTACTGACATACAATATTTTACAAAATTCATAAATTTTGAAATATTTTTAATGCAATTTGAAAAAAGTAGTAATTGGCATTCAGCAATGAAAATACGCCTCTAAAAAGATTTAGAAAAAGTTTGAAAAGAGAATGAATAAACCCGATTGTCTTATCTTTGTCTCAAAGTCAAAACAAAATAGCAATGTCACTCATTATTGAAGAAAAGGATCTGGATAAGTTTATACTGATTGGCGACCGTGTACTGATACGTCCTAAAAATCCACAAGGGAAGACAGCATCTGGCTTGTACCTTCCCCCAACGGTTCAGGAAAACGAAAAAACACAAAGCGGTTACATTGTTAAAGTTGGCCCGGGCTACCCCATTCCGGCCATGACCGATGTTGACGAACCATGGAAAGAAAAGAAAGAGCAGGTTCAATATGTCCCACTTCAGGCTAAAGCCGGCGACCTGGCCGTTTACCTCAACAAGAGTGGCTGGGAGATCGAATTTAACAAAGAAAAATTTATCATTCTGCCTCATTCTTCAATACTGATGTTGATTCGCGACGAAGGGTTGTTTGAGTAAAAAGAAGGTTGAAAAAAAAGTTGTAGTTGTTCTGGGGTTGTCATGGTTAAAGAAATATAGCAACAACCACAACCCGACAACAATGATAACAACGATAACAAATAAAACTACCCCATTGAAATCACCATTCTTACATATTTCAGGCTCAGGCCAGCCGTTTATCTGGTTGCACGGAATGCTGAATTCAGTTGAATCCGATTCGGTGTATTCATTGATTGATTTTGAATCGATAAAGAATCAGGTTTCTGTTGTCAGATACAATTACTGCGATAAATCGATAGATGGCGATTATTCGTGGCCAGCGCTAACGAACGAATTGATTAGTGTTTTGGATGCTGAGAAGTACGATAAAGTAGTGTTGGGCGGACTGTCGATGGGTGCCGGAACTGCCATTCATGCAGCAGTCCGATTTCCGGAGCGGGTAAAAGCCCTGATTTTGGTAACTCCTCCCCCAGCCTGGGAAGTACGCGAAAAGATAAAAGCAGTCTATCGAAAAGTCATTTCAAAAACGAATAGCAAAACAGTTCCTGAGATTTTGAAAAGACTTATCCAATTGAATCAGGATCTGCCTGAATATTTTGAAAAGAATCATCCCGGAACAAAGCAACGATTAATGGAACACCGATTGGGTTTTGAGCCGCAATACTATACTCAAATCTATGTTGGCGGAGCCAATTCCGATTTCCCCTCACGCGAACAAATTTCCCAAATAAACGTTCCAACCTTAATTATTGCACATCCTGATGATCCGAGTCATCCACTCGAAATAGCACAGGAGCTTAACCAGCTGATCAAAGGCTCGGAATTGGTGGTCATTTCTGATTATAACGATTACCTGAAATTGCAAATTAAAGTCAGGCATTTCATTGCAAAACATGGCATTGATAACAAATCGTAAATTTTCAAGCCGTCTTATTTTCAAATCGAAACGACAAGAAATTCGCAATAAGTTTTTTCATATCTTGCACCGGTAATAAAAATCGACATTAATAACATCTAAATATCAGTTATGGAGAGAGTTTCAGACAGAGTAGCATGTCTATCCGAATCAGCCACCCTGGCTGTGGCCCAAAAAAGCCGCGAATTAAAAGAAAAAGGCATCGACGTGATCAGCCTTGGCGTTGGTGAACCTGATTTTAACACCCCCGATTTCATCAAGGAAGCTGCAAAAAAAGCCATTGATGATAACTATTCAACGTATTCGCCAGTTCCTGGCTACGCTTCGTTGCTTAAAGCCATTTCTGATAAGCTAAAGCGCGACAACGGACTGGAATATGCAACCAATCAGATCGTTGTGTCAAACGGTGCAAAACATTCGATCGCCAACTTGCTTCAGGCTTTGATTAATAAAGACGACGAAGTCATTATTCCGGCACCTTACTGGGTAACTTACATCGAGTTGGTTAAGCTGAACGAAGGTAAAAACGTGATCATTCCAACTACTGTTGACAGCGATTTTAAAATTACGCCAGCACAATTGGAAGCCGCAATTACTCCTAAAACCCGCGCTTTCCTTTTCAGCAGTCCGAGCAACCCAACCGGAAGCGTTTATACCAAAGCAGAACTGAAAGCTTTTGCTGATATTTTTGCTAAACATCCAAACATCATCGTGATTTCGGACGAAATTTACGAGCACATTGTTTATGGAATTAAACACGAAAGCATTGCGCAATTTTCTGAAATCAAAGATCAGGTTGTTGTTGTGAATGGCGTTTCGAAAGCATTTGCCATGACCGGTTACCGCATTGGGTACATTGCTGCCCCACTTTGGCTGGCCAAGGCTGCCAACAAATTGCAGGGTCAATACACATCAGGACCATGTTCCGTTTCACAAATTGCCTCGGTTGCCGCATTAAACGCACCACTCGACACCGTGCATGCCATGGTTGAACAATTCGAAAAACGCCGCAATTTGGTTTTGGCGAAACTGGCCGAAATTCCAGGCGTGAAAACCAGTAAACCCGATGGCGCATTTTACGTTTTTCCAGACATTTCATCATTCTTCGGAAAATCGGATGGCACCTTAACCATCAATAATGCTGATGATATGGGCTTATTTATTCTGTCGAATGCCTTTACAGGAGTTGTTTCGGGCGAAGCTTTTGGCGCTCCTGAATGTATCCGCATTTCGTATGCCGCCTCGGAAGCCGATTTGACCAAATCGCTCGACCGTATTAAGGCTGCTCTTGCAACTTTGAAATAAGATTTTCTTTTAAACTTTGGATATGAAGCCTGGTGGATGAATTTCTATCAGGCTTTTTTATGACTGACTGAACGATTAAAAAATGCAATTCGTTATGTACGGGACAAAAAAGCCCGAACATCATGCGGGCTTCAATCTTAGGGGAAATTTATTCCTTTATTTCTTTGGCTTTTCGGCATTGGTGACTGATTCTTTTGCTTCGTCAGCAACTTCAGTGACGGGTTCTTTAACCGACTCTACCGGAGTTGTTTCTATTTCAGGCACAACTTCCGACTTATTTAATTTCTGCTGAAGCTTTGTGTTCAGGTCTTCAACAAAATTTTCAGCAGAATCTTCAAGCTCATCAAGTTTTCCTTTTGCTTTCTCAATTAAATCTTCGCCGAAATCCTGTACTTTTTCACCGAATTCCTTGGCTGATTCTCTAATATCTACAGTTGCACTTTCAACTTTATCAACAACGTCTTTTGCTTTTTCTTTAGCTTCTCCAACCACCGGAACTGCTTTATCTTTTAATTCTTCAATTTTGGCAGCACCAAGATCTTTTGATGTGCCAAACAATTTTTTCAATGAATTTAACAAGGCCATAGTTTTGAATTTTAAAGTTATAGCTCAAATATACGATTGTTTTTATCATTGAATCGAAGCTTTCTTCTGAAAACTGAAATTACCGCTGACTCCTAAAATTTTCTGGCCCGGTCCATTTCGCGGGCATCGTCTTTCAGTTTCAGGGTTTCGCGTTTATCGAAAGTCTTTTTCCCTTTGGCAAGCGAAATTTCGAGTTTGGCCAGGCCGCGGTCGTTGATGAAAAGTTTGAGGGGAACTATGGTAATACCGCCTTCTTTCGTTTTCTTCTGGAGTTTATCGAGCTCTTTCCGGTTCAGGAGTAATTTGCGGTCGCGTTTGGCAATGTGATTATTGCAGGTACCCAATTCATATTCGGAGATATGCATATTTTTTACATACAACTGATTGGCAAAAAATGAACAATACGAATCGACTAACCCGGCTTTGCCACCACGAATTGATTTGATTTCCGTTCCAGCCAACTGAATTCCGGCATAGAAAGTTTCAATGATCTCATAATCAAAGAAAGCTTTTTTGTTCTTAATGCTAATATTTTGTTGTTTGTGTACCATTTTCTATTGCTTCATAAAACTCCGGAATAGCTTTTCAGCTTCAAAAACACAATTTACTTCACTTCCGGATTTTGAACTACAAAAATACATTTAATTTGCACTTCGAAAACTCAGAACACATGCACAACGAAAAATATAATCTAATTACCATTCTTGGTCCAACGGCTTCCGGGAAAACCAGTGTGGCGGCCAAAGTAGCATCGGTGCTCGACGGCGAAGTGATCTCGGCCGATTCGCGTCAGGTTTACCGTGGAATGGACCTTGGAACCGGAAAGGATTACGCCGATTACATGGTCGATGGCAAACCGGTTCCATATCATCTCATCGACATTGTTGACGCAGGTTATGAATACAATGTGTATGAATATCAGAAAGATTTTTTAACCATTTTTGAAGATATTACCAATAGGGCCAAACTTCCTGTGATGTGTGGAGGAAGCGGTTTGTATCTGGAAGCCATTCTAAAAAACTACAAACTGATTCGGGTCCCGGTAAACGAAAAACTTCGCGAAGAACTGGATGATAAGTTATTGTGGGAACTGACCGAAATCCTGCGATCGTACAAAAATTACCTCCACAACCAAACCGATACAGAAAGCTCGAAACGAGCCATCAGAGCCATCGAAATCGAAGAATATTACCTGACTCATCCTGAAATTGATACCGGAATGCCCGAAATCCGAAGTTTGGTGGTTGGCATCAAATTCGACCGCGATTCGCGCCGAAAACGCATCACCAGCCGATTGAAACAAAGACTAAAAGAGGGAATGCTCGACGAAGTTCAGCGCTTGCTCGACAGTGGTTTAACGCCGGAACAGCTAACCTATTACGGACTGGAATACAAATACATGACTCAACATCTGACAGGTCAACTCACTTATCAGCAAATGTTCGACGGTCTAAATGTGGCCATTCACCAGTTTGCAAAACGCCAGATGACCTGGTTTCGCCGGATGGAAAACCAGGGAACTGAAATTCATTGGTTAGATGGATATATGCCCCTGGATGAAAAGGTTGAAAAAATATTAGGTTGGTATTAGGAAAAATAAATTTTGATATTTCTTTTGAACTACATACCTTTGGCGTTAGTACCGATTAACGTAACCACGAAAGGATGATCAAAGAATTTGGCGACAAAGAGACCGAACTTATTTGGAATGGAATCCGAGCGAAGAAGTTGCCAAATGAAATTCAGGATGTTGCCCGAAGGAAACTGAGAATGATTAACAATTCTCAAGACATTAATGATTTGAGAATTCCTCCTGCAAACCATCTGGAAAAACTAAAAGCTGAACTGTCTGAATATTACAGTATTCGAATCAATATTCAATGGAGAATTATTTTTTGCTGGCGAAACAATGATGCGTTTGACGTTAAAATAATTGATTACCATTAAAATTAGTCGTTTATGGAAAAACTAAAAAACATACATCCGGGAGAGGTTTTGAATGAAGAGTTTCTTATCCCACTTGGCATTTCGGCCTATCGGTTGGCTAAAGAAACATTTATCCCTCAAACCAGGGTAAGCGAAATAATAAAAGGAAACCGAAGAATCACCGCAGACACTGCGCTTCGTTTATCCAAATTTTTTGGAAATACACCTCGCTTTTGGCTTGGGTTACAGAACGACTACGATTTGGAGGAAGAGGGATCTCAAAAAGAAAATGAATTGAACGAAATTAAGCCAATAGAAGGAAATGCAGCTTAAACAATATCCATTCTATGTCTGCCTCTCCACACAATTCGCATCACACACAAATCGGCGCCATCCGATTCGCGAACCAGGCAATTCAGAGTCTCTGATTCTGATAGTTTTGTACATGTTACAGCAATCAGGTCGCCAGCCTGTCCTTCCTTCAGGTAATTGACTTCCAACTCTGCCGGTTCGTTACTATTCAGAAAATCAATACCAAAATCGTCGAGCACACGCTCCATATATTTTACGCTGTTAAAGTGTTTATTGATGTCGAGTTCGCTGAATAAAACTGGAAAATAATTCAGATTTTCAAGATGAATATCAGGTTTAATTCTTTTCGGAGCCCGGCAAGCATCCGCATCAATTCGTTTGGGAAAAGTGTCCCGAAATTCGCTTAACCTGAATATCTTGCGGGTTTCCATATCCAGAATCAGCCAGGCCGAACTGGCTCGTAAAATCACCTCACCTTTGTCATTTTCAAGAATGTATTCGCGGTAAGCATACATACCGTCCGTTCCTGCCGACCAGGTATTCAGCGTAATCTGATCCTGCCACGCCGGGTATTTTTCGACCTGAAAATACATGCGCGACAGCACCCAGAAAAGGTTGTTGCTTTTCAAGCTGTCGTATCCCCAGTCCATCACCTGAGCGTGAGCCCATGCTGCTTCAATCAGAATATTGAACAATGATGAAATGGATGCCTGTCCATATTGATTGGTGTGATAGGACTTAATGCTAAGTTGCTCCTGGTACTTTTCCATTTAGAAACAGATATTTTAAACCTTTGTGCAAATCTATTGTTCAGTTTTGAATTACCAATCGATTTAACGACTTTTGCACAAATTTTAAATGTGTCATGGAAAAGATTATTATAAAAACTCCGGCTCAGATAGAAGGAATCAGGAAAAGCAGCAAACTCGCAGGCCAAACGCTCGAATTTATCGCACCCTTCGTAAAAGAAGGTGTTTCAACCGAATTTCTTGATCAAAAAATAGAAGCTTTCATTCGCGAAAACGGCGCCATTCCGGCAACATTGGGTTACGGAGGTTACCCTAAATCGTGCTGTATTTCGATCAACGAAGTTATTTGTCATGGAATTCCTTCAGAAAAAACCATTTTAAAAAATGGCGACATCTTAAACATTGATGTGACAACCATTTTGAATGGCTATTATGGCGACACCAGCAAAATGTACACGGTTGGCGAAGTATCGCCCATTGCGCTCGAATTAATTGAAGTAACCAAGCATTGCCTAGATTTGGGCATTCAACAGGTAAGACCAGGAAATCAGTTTGGGAACATTGGCTTTGCCATCAGCAAATACGCCAAAGCCAAAGGATTTAGTGTGGTTTATGAGTTTTGCGGACATGGCTGCGGAGTCGATTTTCATGAAGAACCGCAAATTGACCATACTTCGCGCCGGAATACTGGCCCTTTGATGAAACCTGGTATGACTTTCACGATTGAACCAATGATTAATCAGGGGCGGGCAAGTGCAGTTGTTGACAAAACCGACAAATGGACGGCAAGAACGATCGACAATAAGCTTTCAGCACAATTTGAACATACCATTTTGATTACTGAAACCGGATTTGAAGTATTGACTGACGTCACCGGAGAGTATTAGAATTAAGGGAAAAGTCATTAGTCATCAGAAAAATTTCCCAATGACTAATGACTTTTTCCTATTACTTCGATCAACAGGATTATTAATTGCCTTTTAAAATCACCATGGTTGCGCCATAGCCATATTCTTTAAAACTGGCATCCTGAAAATAATACTTCTTGTATTTGGTACTCAATTCTTTCCGGAGTTCCTGTTTGAGTGTCCCATTCCCGATGCCATGAATAAATACGATCCGGCGGGTTCCGTTGGCAATGGCTGTTTCCAATTCGTTACGAAACCGCCCCAGTTGAACTTCGAGCATTTCGTGATTGGCCAAACCACGGGTATCTTCCAATAATTCGTGAATGTGCAGATCAATTTCAACCAAGTCAGGAGAAACCGTGCGCTTTACAACCACCTTTGGCTCTTCTTTTTCGAGAACAAACTGAGTCATATCAGCCTCCGAAAGTTTGGCAATCTCCGCTTCCATATCGGGTTCGAGCAACGAAAAAACGATGGCATTCTGAGTAAAATACCTAGTTTTTTCATAACTGTTCAGACGATAAAACTTAACCGGATTCAGGCGAAAAATTTTCACAACCGGGCTCTCAAGGGAAGTTGCTTCTTCTCTGAAAAATACCAGCTGAAACTGAAAATCTGGAAGTTCATTCAAATCCATCCGGGTAAAACTTTCCAAATAACGTTTGCTGTTTGGGTTCATCTTGCCCGATTCTACACTACGATAAACCTTGTTTTTTAGATGACTATAATTGTAGAGCACAAAGTTATTGCTGTTATTCACCAGGTAAACTTTCAATTCGCCATCAACCGGATTCGCTTCGTTCTGTGGTACAAACGCAAAATAACAATCGGGCGAATCTTTTCCGGCAATGTATTTGGGTTCAACTTTGGGCAGTTCTTTTTTCACTTCAATGGCTTCCTTTTTCTCATCTGCCCGAATTTTGGCATGACGCTTTTCTGAATTCATCGAATTGGCATCATCAACCACCACCAGTTCGCTAATCAGTGTTGGAACTTCAAAACCATCGTAATCCTCCACGTTTACCATGGTTTTATTGATTACCGATTTCACCACACCACCGCCAACTGCATTCAAAAACCGAACTTTATCACCTGCTTTTATCATTTTCTGAAAATTTTACACAAAACTACGATAAAAGTCCGAAGTCAGAAGTCGGAAGTCAGAAGATTCAAGACTCGGGATCCAAGATTCAAAAGTTTCTGTATTTTTGGCGGCTGGAAGCTATGGAAAATACAAATAACCTTTTTGAGAAAGTAACAGGCATTTCAATCAGCGATTATGCTTATGATCTGCCCGACGAAAAAATTGCCAAATATCCGCTGGAAGAGCGCGATCAGTCGAAATTGTTGGTGTGGAGGAATGGCCAGATTCAAGATTCACAATTTGGGAATCTCCCTGAGTTTTTACCTTCCCAAAGCTTACTGATTTTCAACAACACAAAAGTTATCCGCGCCCGGCTTCATTTCCAGAAGGAAACCGGAGCTAAAATCGAACTATTTTGCCTCGACCCGTATGATCCGGCCGAATACCAGATTTCGTTTCAAACCACCCAATCGTGCGTTTGGAAATGCATGATCGGCAACCAGAAAAAGTGGAAAGGCGAATCATTGCTGAAAATCATCAGTATTGACAACACTGAGATTGAACTTCGCGCCGAACAAACTGATCCGGAAAATAATAAAAGTCTGATCCGATTTAGCTGGAATAATCCGGACTTTGAGTTTTCGCGAATCATTGAACATGCCGGTTCGCTCCCTATTCCGCCCTACCTGAACCGTGAAACCGAGCAAAGCGATCTGGAACGATACCAAACCGTCTATTCAAAAATAAAAGGTTCGGTTGCCGCTCCAACTGCGGGTTTACATTTTACTGAAAAGGTTTTCAACCACCTGACCGAAGATGGACACGAATTGGCTGAACTAACACTTCACGTTGGTGCCGGAACATTTCAGCCGGTTAAATGCGAAACCATTTCCGGGCACGAAATGCACTCCGAACATTTATACATCAGTCGTGATTTTCTGAAGAAACTGATTCACCACCCCGGAAAGAAAATTGCAGTCGGCACCACTTCTGTGAGAACGTTGGAAAGTCTTTATTGGTTGGGACTTCAGGTTCAGCAAAACCCTGAAATCGACATTGCCAACCTGAAAATTTCGCAGTGGGAAGCCTACCAACAGGAAGATATCCAATTTTCGACTATGGAGGCATTGCAATCGCTCTTAGGGTTGCTCGACAAGCATCAGACCGATTATCTTTCAGCCTCAACGCAAATAATCATTGCCCCGGGCTATCAGTTCCGGATTGTTGATGGATTGATTACCAATTTTCATCAGCCGCAAAGCACCTTATTATTACTGATTTCAGCCTATTTAGGAGATGAATGGCGAACAATTTATGAACATGCTTTGGCTAATAATTACCGTTTTCTGAGTTATGGCGACAGTAATTTATATTTGAGATTTAAAACCAAATAGAAAAAGCATGTCGGATTGTGTCCAACATGCTTTTTCATTTTATCTAAAAGTAGATCAGATACCCATTGCTGTCATTGTCAAGTAAACCAACGCAGCAATAATCATACTCACTGGTATGGTTAAAACCCAGGCAATAAGCAAATTATTGGCAACACCCCAACGGACGGCTGAAAGCCGCTTGGTCATCCCGACACCCATAATTGCACCTGAAATGGTGTGTGTTGTACTTACCGGAATCCCTAAACCCTGAGAAACACCAAACAAGGTAATTGCACCGGCAGTTTCGGCGGCGACACCCTCGACAGGAGTAACTTTTGTAATTTTTGTTCCCATCGTCTTTACGATCCGCCATCCGCCCATCATGGTTCCGCACGAAATAGCAGTATAACAACAAATCGGGATCCAAGAAGGCACATGCAAGTGCTGTTTTCCCATTGCATCAATGGTTTCGGTTACATGAGCCCATTCCGGAACTGCTAATCCACTGGCATTCAAATGCGCAATATAAACTAACATTGCAGCACTAATAATTCCAATAACCTTCTGAGAATCACTTCCGCCATGACCTAAACTCAATGCTCCAGAAGATATCACCTGTGCCCTCCTAAACCATTTATTTGATCGATGAGGACTCGCATTTCGACAAGTCCAAAGTATGAAAAGGGTTATGAAATATGAAATTATCATCCCAATTATTGGGGACAAGAAAATAAATGCGACAGTTTTCAAAATTACGGCCTGGTTAACAACCGAAAAACTTCCGGTATGTGCCACTGCAGCACCGGCAAAGCCCCCAATCAGTGTATGTGAAGAAGAAGATGGAATACCGAAATACCAAGTCAACAGATTCCAGATAATCGCCGCAATAACTCCTGCAAGAATAACTTGAAGACTAATCGCACTGCTGTCAACCGTTTTGGCCACGGTATTTGCCACCTTGAGGTCGAACACCCAATAAGCTACGAAGTTCCAGAAAGCAGCCCAAAGGACAGCAGGGAATGGGGCCAGTACTTTGGTCGAAACAACGGTAGCAATGGAATTGGCAGCATCATGAAACCCGTTGATCATATCAAACACAAAAGCCAATACAATAGTAACAATCAATATGGTAAGCATAGCCTGAAATAATGAGTTTAAAAACTTTTTCTAAGCCTGAATCAGGCGTACTTTACCAGAATAGTCTTGATCACATCAGAAACATCTTCAATCTTGTTGGCAATCTTCTCAATATTCTGAATAATTTCCTTTTGCTTAATCAGTTCGATCGGATCTTTTTCGTTTTCAAAAAGACTCGAAATAGCCATGTGGTAATATTCGTCAACCCGACTTTCCAGTTTATTAATTTCTTTACAAGCCTTCAATACCTTATGCTTATTTTTAGTGCCTTCCAAACCGCTAACTGCTACCTTAATTTGAAGACAGCCCTCATGAATTACGTTAACCATATCCTTCATGAAGGTACTAAAAACTGTACAACGGTATATTTCAACTTTTCCTGAAACACTATATATTAAGTCCACAACATCATCAATGGTTGAAGTCAATTCATTAATGTCTTCCCGATCAAACGGAGTGATAAACGACTGATTCAAAACATCAAAAATCCGGTTAGTAAATTCATCACCTTTCTTTTCTATCACTTTAATCGTTAGTCCAAGTGCCCGGCGGTCGTCCAATGATGGAGAATTGAATAATTGTACCAATGCAGCTGAAGCCTCAATCGTATTCTCAGCTGCATGATTAAACATGGCATAAAATTTTTTTTCTTTTGGGACAAAATACTTAAGTAATCCTGAAAAATCCATAACATTTGTTTTAATGAAAATTTGCACTCAAAATCAGGGCAAAGATGCGAATAAGAATTATTTCTCTGAAGGTGTTTTTAATATTATTCTTACTGAAATGTAATTTAAATTTTAAAATTTAATTGTTCTGTAATCGATTTGTAACATTTTTGTAATATCAAAATCTGTCAGCAATACTCTTTTAAATTTTAACAGAAACCGAGTATTACCATCAGAATGATACTGACAAATATCAATACACCAAAGCGACACCATTTGGTCAGAATTATTACATTTGTCACACCAATCATCAATGGAATTTATTTAACTTCATTCTTTGATCATGTTTTTTCTGGGACTATTATCAACACCTTTGCCTTATTTATTGCTTGCCGCATTCTATTTTTTCGGCTTCGCAATGGGTATGTTCAATAATAGTACCGGAGACGAGACAACAGCAACTGTTTCCTCAGTCACCATACCTGTCGACGTCAAACAAAAAACAACAGAACATTCGGTATATTATTTTCAGATTAACAACCACAAAATTCAAAATCAGACTACTGTTTTAAAATCTGAAGATACCACTTCCGCATTTATACCCGATACGGGAACATTTATCTTTCAGGTCAGGAATATAAAAGTTCATGATTTCCTTTTCCCCGGATTTCAATTCTCACGCCCGCCTCCAGCAGGATGCTAGAAAAAAGTCAGCACACTTTTCATTTTCAGACATCTGCATTTTTAATGATTTTTAACTGAGTTAAATCTGCAACTTTTATTGTGCATAATTGTTTTTTGTAAGCAATCCTGATAAAGATATTATTATGATAGGGGTGATAGGAATTAGCTATAAGACAGCTCCACTTGAGATTCGTGAAAAATTTTCATTCGCAAAAAATGATATCGTTTCATTTGCTGAACTGTTACAGCATGAAACTGGAATCACAGATTTGGTGCTTATTTCGACATGTAACCGTACCGAAATTTATTTCAGTCAGGATAGGCATGACAGTCAAACGGCATTTGAGTTGGTTTACGAAGTAGTCAAAAAATTTAAAGGTATTACCGATCATTGCTGGCAGTACTTTTACCATCGTTCGAATGCTGGTGCAGTTCGCCATTTATTCGAAGTCAGCTCTGGACTTGATTCGCAGATTATTGGTGAGGATCAGATCATCGGCCAGGTAAAAGATGCCTACATCACATGTACTGAATTGGCGCTTACCGATGCTGTATTGATGAGGCTTTTTCAAAAATCGTTTGAAGCAGGCAAACGTGTACGTACCGAAACTGGAATCAAACTGGGGATTACCTCGGTAAGCAGCGCTGCCGTCGAAAATTGCGCTTCACTGCTCAATGGATTGAGCGACAAATCAGTACTTATAATCGGTGCCGGCGAAACCGGAAATCTTGCCCTCCAGAACATATTTAAAAAAGGAGTAAAACAAATTGCTGTTGCCAACCGAACTTTAGAAACAGCAGAAAAGACGGCTGCCAAATATAATGGAACAGTCGTCCCATTCGATCTATTCGAAAAATACCTGCACGGTTTCGATATCGTGATGATTGCCACATCAGCACCCCAGCCCATCATTACTGCTGAAATCGTTAAACGGAATCAAAAAATTAGGCCAAACCACAAGCAAGTTTATGTTGACTTATCGGTGCCTCGAAACATTGAAAGCGCGGTTGCCGAACTGGAAAACGTTGAATTATTGGGAGTCGATGACCTTCAGGAAATTGTAAAACAAACCACAGAGAACAAGAAGGCTAGTGCTGAAAAAGCACAACTAATAATCAACGAAGTGGTTGCTGATTTTTCCGAATGGATTGCCAGTCGTTCCCTTCGCCCGGCCATAAACACTATATCGGCTAATCTTCAAGCCATTAACCAGGAAGAACTTTCAACTTACCGCAAAGTTAATACCCCGGAAATGCAGGAAATTGTTGATGATTATGCTCAACATCTGACCCAAAGATACACCCGCTTGCTGATCAAAAACTTGAAAAATTTAACGGATAACGGAAAAAATGTCGATTCGTTAAAAATCATCAATGATTTATTTAAATTCGACTAAAAATTTTTCCTCGCAAATCAGACCGGTTTGCTTTTGATTGATCCGAATGAAAAAAACGATAAGAATAGGCACGCGTGGCAGTCAACTGGCACTCTATCAGGCAGAAAAAGTAAAAGCTACGCTCGAAATTTTATTCCCTGAACTTCAGGTTGAATTGAAAATAATAAAAACAAAAGGGGATAAAATTCTCGATGTTGCCCTTTCAAAAATCGGCGACAAAGGTTTATTCACCAAAGAAATTGAAAATGAACTACTCAACAGAAGTGTCGATCTGGCAGTTCACAGCCTGAAAGACCTACCCACCCAACTACCCAACGGCTTAAAACTGGGCGCTGTTTTAGAACGTGGCGAATTTCGTGATGCGCTTGTCAGTAGAAACGGCAAAAAACTAGCCGATCTGAAAGCCGGCGACATTGTTGCAACATCTAGTTTGCGACGGATTGCCGGGCTATTAAAAATAAACAATCAAATCATAATTAAAGATATTCGTGGAAACGTAAACTCTCGTCTCCAGAAAATGGAAGATGGTTATTGCGACGCTATGATCATGGCCGCAGCTGGTCTTCAGCGTCTTGGCCTCGAAAAATACATCACCGAAATCATCGATCCTGATGTAATCATGCCCGCAGTCAGTCAGGGCGCCATTGCTATCGAAACCCGTTTAAATGATCCGGGAATCGATCTTTTGATGGAAAAAGTAAACCACACCGCGACTTGGAATGCCATAACTGCCGAACGTGCTTTTCTGGCTCATCTTGAGGGTGGATGCCAAGTTCCCCTGGGATGTTATTCCAAGGTTGATAACAGCATTTTAATCTTGAAAGGATTTGTTGCATCAATCGATGGAACTCAATTTATAAATGAAACCATTTCAGGAGAAATTGCAAACGGAGCAGAATTGGGAGTTCAAATGGCCGAGAAAATGCTTGAGAGAGGGGCTTTTCAAATCCTGAGTCAAATCAAATCAAACAACAATACCCACTAAACCAAATGACCAAAATACTTGAAAATAAATTATTTATATCAACACGACCTGCCGGTCAGTCAGCAGAACTTGAAGCCTTGTTGTCTGAAGATTCAGCAACACTGATCTCCATGCCAACCATTGAAGTTAAGCCTTTACCGCTCGGCGAATTTGCCTGGCAGCAATTAAAAAATCTCGATTCGTTTAACTGGATTGTATTTACCAGCCCCAATGGATTGCGGTACTTTTTTGCCCGACTTTTCGAGCTTCAGAATAATTACGGACTTCCGGAACATTTAAAAATTGCAGTTGTTGGAAAAAAGACGGCCGCAAATCTCGAATGTTACGGCACTTCAGCTTCGTTTATAAATCTGGGAAATACGGCTGAAGATTTTGTTGCGGATTTCTTTCACCGGGTAAATTTAGGCGAACGCATACTCTTCCCTATCGGGAATCTGGCCCGAACTGTTATCGAAGACAAAATCTCGAAAAAGGCTGAATGTACCCGTATCCTTTTTTACGAAACCGTTCTTCCCGAATCGATTAACGAACAGGCACTAAACCTGATCGTGAATGACCAATACGATATGATTATACTTTCAAGCCCTTCATGCTGCAATAATTTACTTCAACTGATTTCCGGGAAAGCCGATCCGGCCAAGCTGCGGCTGGTTTGTATCGGGCAAACGACTTCAGCTGAAGTCATACACAATGGAATTGAACCACTTATAACTGCCGGAACCGCCAATTCACAAGGAATACATTCAGCTATACTTAATTATTTTCAAAAAAAACAACCTTAAAACAAATACTATGTCTTTTCCAACTACAAGACTCAGGAGATTAAGACAAACCCCTGTTTTACGAAATTTAGTAAGAGAAACAATATTGACCCGAGATGACTTGGTAATGCCACTTTTTGTTTGTCCGGGAACGAACGTAAGAATTCCAATTTCATCAATGCCCGGAAATTTCAACCTTTCTGTTGATTTACTGGTTGAAGAATGCTGTCGGTTATATGGACTGGGAATTCAGGCTATCCTTCTTTTTGGTATTCCTGAACACAAGGACGAACACGGACTGGTAGCTTGCGAACACAACGGAATAGTGCAGCAAGCAACCCGTGCCATAAAGGCGGCTTTGCCCGATTTATATGTTATTGCCGACATTTGTAATTGCGAATATACCGTTCACGGTCACTGCGGAACTATTGTTAATGGCGACGTACATAATGATCTCACGCTGGTTACCTTGGCCAAACAATCGGTTTCTCTGGCACAGGAAGGCATCGATATGGTTGCACCAAGTGATATGATGGACGGACGTGTTGGCGCCATCCGCAAAGCGCTCGACGAAAATGGCTTTTACAACACCCCAATCATGGCTTATTCAGCCAAATATGCCTCAGGGTTTTATGGTCCGTTCCGCGAAGCTGCCGACAGCGCACCAAAATTTGGGAACCGCGTCACTTACCAGATGGATCCAGCCAATGCCAACGAAGCCTTACGCGAAGTGGCCCTCGACATTGAAGAAGGTGCCGACATTGTGATGGTGAAACCAGCTATGAGTTATCTTGACATTATTCAACGGGTAAAAACGACCTTCAACATTCCAATCGCAGCCTACAATGTAAGTGGCGAATATGCCATGGTAAAAGCCGCCGGAGCAAACGGATGGATCGATGAAAAACGTCTGGTCCGCGAAATTCTGACTTCAATCAAACGTGCCGGTTCCGACATCATCATTACTTATCACGCTCAGGAAATAATCAAAGAATTATAAATGATCAAGGCGTAAGATCCAAGTATCAGAAAAAATCCTGATACTTGAATCTTACGCTTGATACGAATCATTCAAACATGAAACAATATACCGAAAGCATAGCTGCCTTTAAGGAAGCTCAAAAACACATTCCCGGTGGAGTTAATTCGCCGGTTCGCTCGTTTAAAAGTGTTGACGGCGATCCTTTATTTATTGCCAGCGCAAAAGGAGCCAAAGTGTTTGACATCGATGGTCACGAATACATTGACTATGTAGGTTCGTGGGGTCCGATGATTTTAGGTCATGCCCATCCCGATGTGATTATGGCCATTCAAAAAACGGTTGCCAAAGGAGCCAGTTTTGGCGCCCCTACCCTGCTCGAAACCGAAATGGCGATGCAAATCAAAAAAATGGTTCCGTCGATCGATAGTATTCGCATGGTAAACTCCGGAACAGAAGCGACCATGAGTGCTTTGCGTTTGGCTCGTGGTTATACCGGACGCGAACTGGTCATCAAATTTGAAGGCTGCTATCATGGTCACAACGACAGCTTCCTGATTAAAGCCGGATCGGGCGCGCTCACATTTGGAACTCCCAATTCACCCGGTGTTACTTCAGGAACAGCAAAAGATACGCTTACTGCAGAGTATAACAACCTGGATTCGGTCAAAGAATTATTCATTCGTTATCCGGAACAAATTGCTGCCGTTATTATAGAACCGGTAACCGGTAACATGGGCGTAGTTATTCCAAAGTCTGAATTCATTCAGGGAATCAGGGAACTATGCACCAAATACGGAACCGTTTTAATTTTCGATGAAGTGATGACGGGATTCAGGCTTTCGAAAGGCGGAGCACAACAAATACTGGGCATTACACCCGACCTGACTTGTTTCGGAAAGATAATCGGGGGCGGACTTCCAGTTGGTGCTTATGGTGGCAAACAGGAAATCATGGATAAACTGGCACCCAAAGGACCAGTTTACCAAGCCGGAACACTCTCCGGGAACCCATTGGCCATGTCAGCCGGACTCACTACACTGAAAATTCTGGACGAAACCGATGGTTTTTACGAGATGCTCGAAGAAAAATCGGCACGTTTGGGCAATGGAATTACAGAATGTCTTGCTGACCTGAATTTCCCGGGAATAGTAAACCGTGTCGGTTCCATGTTTACACTTTTCTTTACCGACGAGGGTCATGTAAACTCGTTTGCCGAGGCATGCCGCTGCAACACAGTCACTTTTTCCAGGTTCTTCAAAATGGCTCTGGAAAGCGGTATATATATGGCGCCTTCGCAGTTCGAAGCTGGGTTTATGTCAGCAGCCCACACCACAAAAAAGATTGACAAAACCATTGAAGCAACATACGAAGCATTAAAAGCATTGAAAGGATAGACCGTTTCTGTCGCGGTAGCTTATATGCAACGAATTCTGTGAGCGTTATGCTTTGCTTTTCCTTTGTTCAAATTCAAATGTCCAAGGAACAGCATTTCTCAAAAAGATGAATTCAGTAACAACCCAAATTATTGTATAACACTGGTACTCAACATCGAGTTAAACTGGAATAATTCTGGCAGATTTTTTGAAGTAGCATATTTGTTGATGAGAATTACTATTCGAAATTCAGCAGAACAGAAAACAACTTAATATCTACAATTATGAAAACAAATATTGGAATCTTAGTTTTGGTCTTATGCACAGGCTTCTTCAATGTTCAAGCACAACGCGTATATAGTAGGACCACTACCCGCGCAACAAGCTACGACATTAGCGACAATCTGGATTTAGATGCAGTGGCTTCCATTTTCGGCGATTCGGAAAATCTGGAAGATTTTGAGCACCGGCTGAATGATCCGGATAACCGGATTTCGAACCTCGACTTAAATGAAGATGGCTACATCGACTATTTGCGGGTTGTCGAAAATTCATCCGACCGCAATTCGCTGGTGGTTATTCAGGCAGTTTTGGGCGATAATGTTTTTCAGGATGTTGCAACCATAGAAGTTGAACGGGTTCAGAATGGCAATCCTCGGGTTCAAATTGTTGGCGATCCATATATCTATGGTTCGAACTACATTATTGAACCAGATTTTTACCGTACTCCATTAATTTTCTCTTTCTTTTGGGGACCACGTTACAGTCCTTGGCAATCGCCCTACTACTGGAATTATTATCCTAAATGGTACAGTTATTACAGACCTTATGCTCCATTTAAGTATCGGAGACAAATTTACGCGCACATCAACTTCGATAATAGATATCGCCATGGATCCAGTCGCAATATTCAATTTTCAGGAGATAACTACAACCATATCCAGAGAAATGATTATGCAAACAGGCATCCTGACCAGTCTTTTGGAAACCGCCATCAAGGTGTAAACAACAGGAATGAGTTGATCGATAGACGGGCAAACCGGTCTGGTGAATATCAGCCAAGCAACAATTCAAGAAGATCAGACAACGTTGTAACACCCGGCCGATCAAATTCCGGCTCCGGAAATTCAGAAAGAAAACAATCGACTAACGAATACCGCCGCCCGGTTTATCAGGGAACACCAACCCAAACCAGAACAAGGGAATACAACCAAAATTCGAACAATAATCAGCAGCAGAATACCCAACGGCAGGTACAGCCAAACGAAAGACCGGCCACTCCTGAACGCCGTGCTGTGTCAACGCCACAACAATCAACCAGACAAGTTGAACAGCAGCAAAAGAGTTCTGCTCCACGAGAAAGATCTACTTCAGTTTCAAGACCAAGCAGGCCAACCCGTGAAGCAAGACAGAATCAGAGGAGCGTTCAAAAATCTGAACCAGCTAAAAAAGAAACGAAGAAAGAAAGTCGGGAAAACAGAAGAAGTGAATAATTTAAAAACGAAAAGAGATATATTTTGACGGCAAATTCCATTCTACTCAACACACTGCGGGGAGACAAAACTGAACGACCTCCTGTTTGGTTTATGCGCCAGGCTGGGCGAGTCTTACCTTCGTACATAAAAATCAAAGCGGATTACACCTTCTGGCAGATGATGCAAAATCCGGAAATCGCGGCAAAAGTAACATTGTTGCCGGTGAACGATCTGGGTGTTGATGCAGGCATTTTGTTTTCCGACATTCTGGTGATTCCTCATGCACTTGGAATGGGATTGGAATTTAACGACAGTGGCCCATTATTTGAACAGCCACTGGCCTTTCGCGAAAATCCACTGGACGGATTGAATCCCGATCCTTCAAAATTGAATTACATCTACGAAGTGATCGACGAGATTATTCGCACCAAACACAAAGATACCCCGCTGATTGGTTTTTGCGGCGCCCCGTTGACTGTTTTGCTATTCATGCTTCAGGGACTTGGTCGGAAAGGCGATTTTCCGGAAGCCATTAAATTCATATACCAAAATAAGGAAACAACCAAAAAGCTGATAGATATTGTTACAGACTTATCGGTTGTTTACGCACAAGGGCAAATTGAACATGGGATTGATGTTTTTCAGTTGTTCGACACCCACGCTGGATTGATTCCTGCCGATTTGTACCACGAATTGTTTATGCCATCGACCCGGAAAATGGCGGCAGCCGTACGCGAAAAAGGCATTCCATTTATTTTCTTCCCGAAAGGACTGGGTGCTGGCATCGCCCAAATTACACCTGAAGATTGCGATTACCTGAGCATCGATTGGCAAACACCGCTCGATCTGGCCCGAAAATTAGTCGATCCAAAGATTGGCCTTCAGGGAAATGTCGATCCTCGCTTATTATATGCCAGCCAGCCCGAAATTGAAAAGGCGCTGCAACCTTATATCGAATTTGGGAAGAACAATCAAAACTGGATTTTTAACCTGGGTCACGGATTTATGCCCGGCATTTCTTTTGAAAACGCCAGGTTCCTGGCCGATTGGGTGAAACGCACCAATTGGAAGAGATAAAAATGTTTCAGGTTACGGATTGCATGTTTCTAAAAAAACAACTCACAACCCGTAACTCACAACCCATAACAATTTATAGCTATGACAAATCGCGAATTACTCGAAAAATACAATCACCCGGTTCCCCGGTACACCAGCTATCCTCCGGCCAATTTCTTTACTGAAGAATTTGGGCCCGCCGATTACCTGAAAGCTGTTGATGATTCGAACCAGTGGAATCCGGAGAACATTTCCATATACATTCACATACCATTCTGTCTGAAGTTATGCTATTTCTGCGGATGCAATTCGTATGCGCTCCGTAAAGAAGAAGTTGTTAAAGCTTATCATCAGGCGTTGCTTCAGGAGATCAGAATGATAACCTCCAGACTAGATAAATCCCGGAAAATTTCACAGATTCACTATGGCGGCGGAACACCTAATGCTATTCCGGTGGAGTATTTGCAGGAAATCAACGAATTGCTGTTCTCAACGTTTCAGTTTATTCCTGAACCTGAAATCGCTATTGAAGTCAATCCGGCATACCTCACTTACGAGCAAATGACCGGACTGAAAAAAGCCGGGTTCAATCGCTTCAGTCTCGGAATTCAGGATTTCAACACCGAAGTTTTGGACGCTGTAAACCGCGACAAATCCGAACTTCCGGTAAAAGATATTATCGCTTTCCTGAAACAGGATTCGCCTAACATGGCCGTAAACCTCGATTTTATTTACGGGCTGCCCAAACAAACTGCAGCAAACTTCGCCGAAACCATCCGAAAAGCCATTGAACTTCGACCCGACCGATTGGTGACATTCTCATACGCTCACGTGCCTTGGGTCAGCAAAATTCAGAAGCAACTCGAAAAAGAAGGCCTCCCGGCCGCCGACGAAAAAATTAAAATGTATGAAGCCGCTTTTTCGCTGATGACCCAAAACGGCTACGAAGCCATTGGGATGGATCATTATGCCAATGCCGGCGACGAACTCACACAGGCCCGACGCAACAAGCAATTGCACCGTAATTTTCAGGGCTACTGCACCCGCCGCACAACTGGACAGGTTTACGCTTTCGGCGTAACCGGAATCAGCCAGTTGGAGGGTGTTTACGCGCAAAACACCAAATCGATTGACGAATACATTTCCACCATCAATAAAGGAGAACTGACCACCATTAAAGGGTATGCACTGACTCCGGAACAAGTTGTCGTTCGCGAAGTAATTACCGAACTGATGTGCAACGAACAGATTATCTGGGCCGATCTGGGTCAGATTCTGGGCATGACTTCCGAAGAAGTAAAATCGCGCACTACCTACAATGCAGAACTGCTTCAGCAATTTGCCAACGATGGAATCATTACGCTTTCCGACGAAAAAATACAAATTACTTCGGAAGGACAACTGTTCATTCGCAATGTAGCCGCTTCGTTCGACCCGCTATTGAAATCCGGGCAATCCAATTTCTCAAAACCAGTGTAATTATTTGCGATTTTTAAATTTACAATTTACTATTCGGCTGAACGCGGGAGACCATCAACAAATCATCAAACTAATACTTAGATCATGGTAGAATCAACAAATCCTGATGTCGTTATCATTGGCGCCGGTTTAACCGGTCTAACCATGGGGCTTTACCTCAAGAAAGCAGGAGTAAATTTCCTGATCATCGAAAAATCGGCCAAAACCGGTGGGGTTATCCAAACCATCCGCGAAAAAGGATTTGTTTATGAAACAGGCCCCAATACGGGCGTTGTTTCGTATCCCGAAATGACCGAATTGTTTGAGGATCTGGCCGGAAAATGCGAACTTGAAGTTGCCGATCCCAGCGCTAAACGCCGGCTGATCTGGAAAAATAACCAGTGGAATGCGCTTCCTTCAGGACTTTGGTCAGCCATTACGACCCCGCTTTTCACCTGGGGCGATAAGTTCCGGATATTGGGAGAACCCTTCCGCAAAAAAGGAACCGATCCGAACGAAAAACTGGCTGATTTGGTTAAACGGCGCATGGGACAAAGCTATTTGGATTATGCCGTCGATCCGTTTATCTCCGGAATTTATGCTGGCGATCCGACCAAACTGGTCACCAAATATGCAATGCCCAAACTCTGGAAGCTGGAGCAAGAGTACGGAAGTTTCATCAAAGGGGCGATAAAAAAGGCCAAGCTTCCGAAAACCGATCGCGACAAAAAAGCTACCAAAGAAGTATTCTCAGCAAAAGGTGGGCTGGGAAATTTGATCAAGGCGTTGACTGAAGCCATCGGCGAAGAACACTTTTTGCTTTCTGCCGAAACGATGGTAAAATCATCAGGAAATAGTTTACAACTTCAGGTTACCACCCCGGAACAAATGATTCAGTTTGAACCGAAGCACTTGGTAACCACTTGCGGTGGCTATGCTTTGGAGGGGTTATTGCCCTTCCTGAACGAAGAAGAAATTGCCCCGTTCAACGACTTAAAATACGCTGCGGTGACTCAGGTTTTACTCGGATTTGAGAAATGGAAAGGCATTTCGCTAAAAGCTTTTGGTGGATTAGTACCGGGTAGGGAAAACAAAAATATTCTTGGTGTGTTATTTACCTCGTCGTTCTTTGAAGGCCGCGCCCCAAAAAACGGAGCTCTGCTTTCGGTATTTATGGGAGGAACCAAGCGACCGGACATGGCTAAAATGGACAACGATCAGATTGAGGCAATCATCCGGAAAGAGCTTCCCCGAATGATGAGTAACCGTAGTTTTAACCCTGACATGATCCGGATTCACCGCTACCCGAAAGCCATTCCGCAATACACCGAAAGTTCGGGCTACCGTTTTGAGATGATTGAAAAGCTTAAGCAAAAATATTCGGGGTTGATTTTAGCCGGAAACATCCGCGACGGTATCGGAATGGCCGACCGGGTGAAACAGGGACGCAGCATCGCAGAAGAATTGATTGGGAAAATTCAAGGTCATTAATGGTCAATTGTTGTCATTAATAGTCACTCAATTGCACTTTCGGAATAGCCCAATGACGCGAAGCTAATGACAACTGAATGACACGAAGTGAATGACAACTTTAACCAAAACACGACAACTGTGAACGTATCGAAAACTGCCGCAATTTATAAAAGCATACAAAAAACCATTTGTCAGACACTGGAAGATGCCGATGGAACCGGAAAATTTTCGGAAGACGCGTGGAAAAAAGAAATTGGATCGGGCCTGACCTGCGTCATGCAAAACGGAGCGATTATTGAAAAAGCCGGGGTAAACTTTTCGCATGTCAAAGGCGATTTCAATGCGAATATGGCGCAATTATTGGGAGAAAAGGCTTATAAATATGAGGCTACTGGTGTTTCGTCGATTCTTCACTCCAGAAATCCATATGTACCGACCATCCACATGAATGTGCGGCATTTCAGTCTTGATAACGGTTCGTCGTGGTTTGGCGGCGGAATCGACCTCACTCCAACTTATATCAATCCGGAAGAAGCTCGCTGGTTTCACCAAACCCTGAAAAACATTTGCGACAAATACAATACATCATTTTATCCGGAATGGAAAACCTGGGCCGATGATTATTTCTACCTGCCGCATCGTCAGGAAACCCGTGGTGTTGGCGGAATATTCTTCGACCGCATTCAGCCAAAGAATGAAGCAGATCTTGAAAAGATGCTGAATTTGACTTCTGATTTGTTACGGATTTACCCCCTAATTTACAGCCGTTTGATGAAGGACAACGGTCACAGTCCGTTTACAGAAGCTCAGAAAAAATGGCAAAAAATTCGTCGCGGACGCTATGTCGAATTCAACCTGATTCACGACCGAGGCACCAAATTCGGATTGGAATCCGACGGCAACATCGAATCAATTCTGGTTAGCCTACCCGCAGAAGTGGAATGGGTGTATCAATACCAACCCGAACCAGGAAGCCCTGAAGCACAAACTCAGGAATTGCTGAGAAAGGGGATTGAGTGGGCGAATTATTAATGATTAATGATAAATGGTTAATGGCTAATTTTTAAGGTTGGATTTTGTCGATTTAAGAATTGCGGTTATAAGCTTAATCAGTTCTTCAGCGTCAGAATTTATAGTTTCAAATTGATCTTTGGTCAAAAAATTCGTTTCGGCTAATAACTCCAGCCAATAAAGCGTTTCATTTATTTCTTTTTGAGCTATCGCCATTTTATGAATGAAATCTGGCTTCGTTTCTGCGTGTTCAGCCTCGCGAACCATCGCGCCCACTCTTGTTCCGCTACGCAACAATTGCTTCGACATTACGAATTCTTTCTTCTTATCAACCAAAAACTGATAAAGCTTAACAATCCGCACAGCAAAAGCAAAACTTTTACTTTTAACAACGTTTTCCTTTATACCAGTTTTCATTTACAATTTATCATTAACAATTAACCATTTGATCCTTAGAATCCGTTTTGTTTTCGCAGTAATTTTAAACCGGTCATCCAACCGTTTGCCAACAATCCAGACAGGCTGATTGCCGCTGGCTAAAATCCAGGCGTTTTCTTTATCGGGAATGGAGTATTTCTCGTCAACGAAAAAATCACTCATCTTTTTCATTCCCGTCATGCCCAGTGGCTGAAAATATTCACCTTCCTGCCAATGCCGCAAAATAAGCGGGAATACAACTTTATCCAAATCCAAATCGGCAACATTCTGATGAGTTGAGAACCGAAAATCTGATTTCCGGTCAATCGTTTCAAGCGAAAGATGAACCGGGTAATTTATTTTGAGGCAATCCTCTTCGATGTAAAAAATCTGATCCTGTTTCAACACAAAAGGCGAAATGAGCAAATATTCGCGGTCTTTCACCAAACGGTACTCGTCGGAGAAAAATTTACGACCTGATTCTTTGGTCAGCGAATCGATAATATCATCGATTTGTTCAGTCTGGAAACCGAATTCACGTATCAGTTCAAACAAAATAGTCCGAAGCGGATTCAGGTTTAGCAATTTGTCGATATGAATCATTACCCCCTGATCGTCTTCAGAATAAACCAATGCTCGAATTTCGCTCATCCGTTGCTGGAAAAGCATTCCGGTTTCATTCAATGTTCCTATGGTTTTCAGCGCATTTCTCCGGAAGGCAGGGTTCACCTGTTCAAGCAAAGGAAGAATTTGCTGACGGATCAGATTTCGTTTGTAAACGACATCGACATTACTTGAATCGGTCCGGAAGCCAATCTTTAAACGCTGGCAGTAATCCTGAATTTCATTTCGATTGGTAAAAAGCATTGGTCGGATAATGCGGCCCGATTTAGGTTGAATGCCGCTCAATCCCTTTATTCCGCTGCCACGGGAAAGGTTTATCAGGAAGGTTTCGATTACATCGTCCTGATGGTGGGCCGTTGCCAGGAAATCGTATTTATGCGGATCGAGCAACGAATTGAACCATTCGTAACGCAGGTCGCGGGCAGCCATTTCAATTGAAATACCTTTCTCCATGGCATAATCCTGAGTCTTAAAATGCTTCACGTAAAAAGCCAGGTTGTGATTATCGCAATATTCCGCAACAAATTGTTCATCGCCATCCGATTCACTTCCACGCAAACCAAAATTACAATGAGCCACACCCACCGAGAATCCCGCATGGGTAAACAAATGCAGCATCAGCATCGAATCGGCGCCTCCGCTCACTGCCAGCAAAATTCGCTGCGAGTTATGAAACAGCTTCTCTTCGTGAATGTATTTCAGAAATTGCTCGACCATGGAGACAGATTTTATAGGTAAGGACACAATATATTGTGTCCTTACCCCACATTACAATTTTGCAACCAGTTCCGCAATTCGCACAATAACCTCAACGGCTTTTTGCATCGATTGTACCGGAACAAATTCGTACGGACCATGAAAATTATGTCCTCCGGCGAAAATATTGGGGCACGGCAGGCCTTCCCATGAAAGCCGTGCGCCATCTGTTCCACCGCGAATAGCTTTAATCTGTGGTGTCACGCCAACGTCTTTCATGGCCTGTTCAGCCAAATCAACGATGTATTTCACCGGTTCCACCTTTAGCTTCATGTTGTAGTATTGGTCGTTCATCTCAAGCGTAACCGTTCCCTGCCCATAGCGAAGGTTGATCAATTGGCAAACCTCTTTCATCAGATTTTTTTTGGCTTCGAACTTTACCAGATCGTGATCGCGGATGATGTATTCGAGTTTAGTCAGTGAAACATCGCCTTTAAATGAAGTAAGGTGAAAAAAGCCTTCATAACTTTCGGTATGCTCCGGACGCTGATCGGATGGCAGCGCCTGAATAATCTGAGTGGCCACCAACATCGAATTGATCATTTGGTTCTTTGCCGATCCGGGATGAACACTCCTTCCTTTAACCGAAATTTTAGCACTGGCGGCATTGAAATTTTCATATTCCAGTTCACCAATTTCACCGCCATCGAGGGTATAGGCAAAGTCGGCGCCAAATTTCGCAACATCAAAATGATCGGTTCCGCGTCCTACTTCTTCATCAGGCGTAAAGCAAATCCTGATATTACCATGTTTGATTTTCGGATGACGGATCAAGTAATCCATTGCAGAAATGATTTCGGCCAGACCTGCTTTATCGTCAGCACCGAGCAGGGTTTTTCCATCGGTTGTAATCAAATCCTGACCAATGTATTTCAGCAATTCAGGAAAATCAGCAGGAATTAAAGTCATATTCAGTTCGGCATTCAGCACTAAATCCTGTCCCTGGTAATTCCGAATCAGTTGCGGATTGACATTTTCACCTGAATAATCGGGACTGGTATCCATGTGCGAAATAAAGCCGATTACCGGGACCAATTTCTCCTGATTGGAAGGCAAGGTGGCGGTAACATAACCAAGCTCATCGCGGACTACTTCGGTTAACCCTATTTCGCGCAATTCGCTGGCCAAAAGGTCAGCGAAACCCAATTGCCGATCGGTACTTGGAAAGCTTTCGCTTTCCGGATCTGAAGTCGTAAAAACCTTGGCATATCTTAAAAATCGATCTAAAACTTGCTCCATTATCTTGTATTAAATATCGTCAGAATTAAATTTGAACCCTAAACGTTTACCTGTCTGAATCTTGGAATTATTAATTTCAGTGTGCATCTGCTCTACAGTCACAATCTTGACCTGATCGTACGGTGGAACCAGCAAATCAAAATCAATCGCATACTGAACGGCAGTTTCGATGATTTCTTTCATGTATTCCTTGGTCATTTCATCACTTCCAAAATCTTTAACCAGCTCGCTCGATTGGCGTTTGCCTTCAACAAAGAAATGGTTTTCTCTGTTCACAAAAATCCGGGCAATCAGATAGCCCAAATCTTCCATCCGGTTGTACTTAAAACTGTCGGCCAAAAAATTGTAGATATTAAAAACCCCACAATAGGAGTTCATGGAATTAGCTTTAACGTAATCCAATTTCCAGATCGGATGTTCGCGGTTGAACACAAAAACATTGGAATGCATACTAAAAATAAGCATATCTCCGCCAAGCCTGAACTCCGCTTCGAACGGACCTTTTTCCTGATAAACCGGCAGAACATTGTCGTCCACCTTATTCCTTAATTTTTCGCGGTAATCATCAGCTAATTCTTTCAAAACCTCCTTCAGTAATGCAAACGAGCTAACCGACTTACGATAAACCTCCTGTTTTAGATTGGTTTTCACGATCATTCCGTCCAACTGATTAACATCTTTTTTCTTCGAGTTCATAGCGATAGATTATTTATCCCATAAAAATAAGAAAAGCAGCCAACTTTGACTGCTTTTCCGCTATCTGTTTTAAACTTTTTAGTACGCTAAAGCGAACAAAACTCTTCCATTCGATGGTTTTCCGGAATATATACATTTCCCTTCTTCTGGAACCTGATCAAAAGGAATACAACGGATGGTCGCTTTGGTTTCATCCTTTATGGCCTGTTCCGTTTCCGGAGTTCCGTCCCAATGAGCCGCAATGAAACCGCCTTTGTTCTGAAGTACATCTTTAAACTCATCGTAAGTTTCAACCGGAGTAATCATACCCTTACGGAAAGCAAATGCCTTATTGTAGATATTTTCCTGAATATCGATGAGCAACTGCTGAATGTACAATTCAATTCCGTCCATCGAAATAACCTGTTTTTCAAGCGTATCGCGACGTGCAATTTCAACCGTTCCATTTTCCAGATCGCGTGGCCCAATGGCAATACGAACCGGAACTCCCTTCAATTCATATTCAGCAAATTTCCAACCAGGTTTTTTGGTGTCGTTGTCGTCAAATTTAACAGAAACACCCAAGGCTTTCAGTTTAACAACGATCTCACCAACTTTCTCGGAAATCGCCACAAGTTGTTCATCCTGCTTGTATATTGGCACAATAACAACCTGAATTGGAGCCAACTTTGGAGGCAATACCAAACCATTGTCATCGGAATGTGCCATAATCAAGGCACCCATCAACCGGGTTGAAACGCCCCATGAAGTTGCCCAAACGAAATCTTCTTTTCCTTCTTTATTTGTAAAACGAACATCGAATGCCTTCGCAAAATTCTGGCCCAAAAAGTGTGAAGTTCCCGACTGCAATGCTTTCCCATCTTGCATCAGCGCTTCAATGGTGTATGTTTCCAATGCTCCGGCAAACCGTTCGTTAGCCGATTTTGCACCTTTTATTACCGGCATGGCCATAAAATCTTCAGCGAAAGTTGCATAAACATTTACCATTTTTTCTGCTTCTTCCAGAGCTTCCTGGCTGGTTGCATGAGCGGTATGCCCTTCCTGCCACAAAAATTCAGCGGTGCGAAGGAACAAACGAGTACGCATTTCCCAACGCACCACATTAGCCCATTGGTTAACCAAAATGGGTAAATCGCGATAGGATTGAATCCAGGTTTTATAGGTACTCCAGATAATTGTTTCTGAAGTTGGTCGGACAATTAGCTCTTCTTCCAACTTTGCTTCCGGATCAACAATGATTCCTTTCCCGCTGGGATCATTCATTAACCTGTAATGTGTTACAACAGCACATTCTTTAGCGAATCCTTCCACATGGCTGGCTTCCTTGCTGAAAAAAGATTTCGGAATAAATAACGGAAAGTATGCATTCACGTGCCCAGTTTCTTTAAACATCTTGTCAAGTTGCGCCTGCATTTTTTCCCAGATCGCATAACCGTATGGTTTGATCACCATACATCCTCTAACCGCAGAATTATCAGCAAGATCGGCCTTGACAACCAGATCGTTGTACCATTGTGAATAATTTTCGCTGCGTGAAGTCAATTCTTTTGCCATTTTTTAACTTTTGGTATGGTATTTGCGTTTTTCGTATTAGTTTTAACGCTTACAAAGAAAGTAAAATTATCATTCATTATAAAGGAGGGTTTACCATGAAAACTAAACTTACCGTCATCGGAATTCTTGCAATTTTAGTCAGTGCATGTACAACGGGAACTTACATGACTAAAGCGTATGATGATGACATTTATTTCTCTCCCGCAGATGTTCCACCTGTGGCTATTGCAAATAATGAGCCTCAGGTAAAAGAAAAACCAACACAAAGTGGCAATAACAATGCCAAAGACAAAAAAATTGTACTTAGTCAGATCGATCGAAATACCGATGGTAGCGCTTCTGTGAACAATTACATTTATCAACAAGATCAAAAAAACGCAAATTCAGATCATCAGTCATACAATATGGATAACCAGGAACTGGTTAATTCGGACACCACTAAGTATTACAACGACGACGAAGTTAAAACCGTAATAAACAACTACTACGAAGACAATAACGACGACCTCGACTTTGCCTACCGTATCGGAAGATTCCATAATCCATATTACTTCAGCCCATTCTACGATGATTGGAACTATGGTTTCTACTCTCCATGGTATTCAGGATACTACGGATGGAATTATGGATGGGGATACGATTCATGGTATGGCGGTTTTGGATACCCATACAGCTATTATGGTTATTATTCACCTTTCGCCTATGGACTAGGATTTGGATTTGGATTAGGTGGATATTGGGGATATGGAGGATACTATAACGGGTATTATGGTGGAGGTTATTACGACCACCGGAATCATGACAATGTCCGTTTCGGAAGAAGTTCCGATTTATCAAACTATGCCGGCGGAGGCAGTAACATCAACAGAAGTTCTGCTGCGTCTATTAACAGATCTGTTTTGAGCGAAAAAAGTGGTTCTATCAATCAGTCTAATAGTGGAGCGACGAGATTATCAAGGTCGGTTTCAAGCAATAGCGACATTGACACCAGATCAGGAGTTGCAGGTGTAAGAAGAGATGCCAGCACACAAATGAGCCGTCAAAGTTCAAGCATTAACGGAAGTGTACGCCGGGCATACGAACCTTCGACTACAGGGAGAACTTATAGTCAAGGGCAAGCCATAAGACAAAATCAGAACTATACTCCAAGTTACAATAGGCCAAGGGTTATCAGTCAGTCGAACTACAATAGCAGTAGCTATACACGCCCAAGTACAACAACAGGTTCGTATCAAAGGTCTGCTGTAAGAAGCGGCAGTTCAAATGGCCAAACCTATACGCAACCGAGAAGTTCATCAAGCATGAGGCAAACCTATCGTTCAAGTTCTTCATATTCGAGCGGGTCTAGCTCATCACCATCCAGAAGTTCGTCCACATATAGTAGTCCATCCAGAAGTTCATCCAGCTATAGCTCAGGTTCCAACTACAGTGCCCCAGCAAGAAGCTCTGGAAGTAGTTATAGCGGAGGCGGTGGAAGCATCTCAAGTGGAAGCAGTTCCGGAGGTAGTGGTGGCAGAGGCGGTAATGGTGGCAGAAGGTAGTTATTGTGTTAGTCGATTCATTAATCTAAAAAATAAAGCCATGAAATATCTTATAATCATCAGTATTTTTATTTTTTCCCTGACACAGGCAAAAGCACAGACGATATCAGATGCTTACCTTTTGTCGAACCAGAAAGTAAACGGAACAGCCAGGGCTAGTGCCATGGGAAATGCACTTGGTGCGCTTGGCGGAGACTTCACTTCTCTTTCGATAAATCCGGCAGGAATTGGAATCTATCGTACCAGTGAATTTGTACTGACGCCGACCATCCAATCGAACAGTTCGGACCTCACTTTAGGTGTGAATACATACAACGACAGCAAGTTTCAAGTTAAATTAAACAACATTGGTTATGTCGGCACAATACCAGTTAGTGCTGGGAACTCAGGCATTGTAAGTTTCAACTTTGGGCTGGGCTATAACAATGTTTTGGATTTTAACCAGAATTTCTATGTTAGCAATGACAAATCAACCGTTTCTTTTCTTGACAACATTGCCGCATATGCCAATAACGAAAATTTATCAAACTCTTATCTAAATCAAAAAATCGGACAGATAGAATACCGTGATTGGCCAGCAAAACTGGCTTGGGACACCTACCTGATCAATCCGGCATTAGATGAGAACGGGAAAGAAGTAGATGGTTCGTACACCTCACCGCTATATACCGATGAAACAGTTAATCAGCAAAAAAGTTATTCGCGAAGCGGAGGCATCAATGAGTTTGTATTAAGCAGCGGATTGAACTTCAACCACAAACTCTATCTGGGCGCAACATTCGGGATTCAAAATGTTGACCTGCGACAGACCTCTGCATATTCTGAAACCTTTGGCGATAATTCGTTTACCTACGGCGAAGACTTTTCACTAAAAGGAACAGGCTATAACTTCAAATTCGGAGCTATTTTCAAACCAATAAACAATATCAGATTGGGCCTTGCCATTCATACGCCAACCTATTATGTCCTGAAGGAAGAAAAACAAATTTATGTCGATTCAAGACTTCAGGAAAACTATAGTTCCGATGGCACCAATCTTTATGAATACAATTTATTTAGCCCATGGAAGACCATACTCAGTGGCGCCTACATTATTGGCAAAAAAGGTTTAATCAGCATTGATGCCGAATACCTCGATTATTCAGCCATGAAATACCAGCGAAGTTCCGGAACAAGCGACAACCTAAGCGATGTAAATACTGAAATAACCAACGGCTTCAACAATGCTTTAAATATCAGAATTGGAGGCGAATTTAAGGTGACTCCGCAATTCAGTGTCAGAGGAGGTTACGAAACATATCCAAATGCACAGAAAAAGCCTACCGGAAGCTACTACCAGCCATTAGCATTAGACAACAGTTCGGTTTACGCCTTCGGAGTTGGATATAACACAAACAAATTCTTCACTGACGTAACGTTCAGAAATACAACCAATAAATATACTTTAAACGAAATACAGCCTAATTTACAATCGATGGAGTTGAAAAATAACAACAGCAAAGTCCTGTTTACCATCGGCTTTAGATTCTAATCTCTCTCATAGAGAAGAAAAGCCGGCTAAATCGTTAGCCGGCTTTTTTGTTGAAAATATTAAACCTTCTACATCGAAAGATTGATTTTCACGATAATGTTTTTTTTTCAGAAGGCTTTACCCTAACTTAGCTTAAACTTTCGATCTGTTTATGTCTCAATTTACTAAAATTGCTTTCGAAGAAGCAATGCAATCATTCAAAGAAGCAGAAGAGAATGGCAGCCGGTGGCGTCTCGGAGATTTTTCAACTTCAAAATGGCTTCAAAAAAACAACATTCATCTCGACGATATTGTCGCTTTTTCGAAAAACATGCCTGACTCTAAAATTGTAGTCATTGGTGAAGGTCCGGCAGAAGGATTCTACATTTACTCCCAAAAACAAAAAACATGTTTTAAATTTGAGCAAAAATTGGCTGAAGTTTAATTCAGGAAATAACAAGTATGGCTCCACACTTTGATGACCCAATAGGACAAGCTGTTCTCGACTACCATTATCATTCCATTAATCACCCCATTGTCGTCCATTCCGATGATTTTGACGACGACACTATTGATACCGATTATCTTTTCAGGACTTACAAACAAATGCCTGCGCTTGAAAAAAAAGCGTTGAGCCTTTGCAAAGGAAGTATTCTCGATGTTGGAGCATGTGCCGGGGCACATTCTGTTTATCTTCAGGATAAGGGATTTGAGGTTACTTCACTTGAAACTTCAAAACTTTGCTGTGAAGTTTTAAAAAACAGAAACCTCCGAAATGTAATCCATCAGGATATTTTCAAGTTCGACGGCCATACTTTTGACACCATACTTTTGTTGATGAACGGTACCGGAATTGCCGGATCGTTGAGTGGACTGGAAGTTATGTTGCATCACCTGAAAACCCTGCTTAATCCGGAAGGACAGATTCTGATCGATTCGTCGGACCTGATTTATTTGTTTGAGCAGGAAGACGGTTCGGCCCTCGTGGATATTTCAGGGGACACCTATTATGGACAACTGACCTTTCAAACAGAGTATAAAAACTGGAAAAGCCAGCCATTTCCCTGGTTATACGTCGATTTAAGTAATCTCGAACATGCAGTGGAAAATAATCAGCTAAAAATCAAAAAGGTGTTTAAAGGGCTGCATTACGACTATCTGGCCCAAATTACTTTATAATGGAAAACCAAATGAATCAGGAATACAGATCACTTTCAACATACGAAATCGAAATCCTTCAGCAACAAGGATGCACAGCTACTGATTGGAATCAGGTTTTGGTAAGCCTTGTTTTTATTCCCGAAAACATTCGGAATGTCCAGTTTTCCGGAATCGTCCGAATTGGAAATAACTCGGGAACAAAAGAATTTAGCGGCGGTATTGTCCGGAATTGTGGCATTTACAATGCCAGCATTCACAATTGCACCATTGGGCACCACGTATATATCCACCACATTTGCAATTACATTGCCAACTACGATATTGGCGACCACGTCATTCTCGAAAACATTGAATTGTGTCTGATTGACGGAGAAACCAGTTTTGGCAATGGCATCAAAGTTTCGACCCTCGACGAGACTGGCGGCCGCGGTGTGATGATCTACGATAAACTATCGGCGCATCTGGCCTATTTTCTGGCCTGGTACAAACACCGTCATTGCCTGATCAGCGAACTGGAATCGAAAATTACAGCCTATGCCGAATCGGTAAAAAGCAGCCGAGGAACAATCGGAACGAACTCCATTATTCGCAACTGCCGGACCATTAAAAATGTCAAATTCGGCCCGCACAGCCAGGTTCTGGGAGCCACACGCCTCGAAAACGGATCGGTAAATAGCAACCAATTTGCTCCTGTCAAATTAGGTGCAGGAATTTTAGCTGAAAACTTTATCGTTTCTTCCGGAGCCGAAATCTCAGATGGAACTATTATCTCCAACTGTTTTATCGGACAGGGTTGTATCCTCGGAAAACAGTATTCCGCCGAGAATTCGCTATTTTTTGCTAACTGCCAGGGATTTCATGGCGAGGCTTGCTCCATTTTTGGCGGACCGTACACAGTTACCCACCACAAATCGACTTTACTGATTGCCGGGATGTTCTCGTTCTGCAATGCAGGTAGCGGCTCGAACCAAAGTAACCACATGTACAAGCTGGGTCCGATTCACCACGGAATTGTTGAACGGGGATCGAAAACCACTTCAGACTCGTACATTCTCTGGCCGGCCAAAATCGGCGCTTTCACCCTTGTCATGGGCCGACACTATAAAAACACCGATACTTCCGACCTTCCATTCTCGTACCTGATCGAAAACAAGGACGAAAGCTGGATTGCCCCCGGAGTTAACCTCCGGAGCGTTGGAACCATCCGTGATGTGATGAAATGGCCCAAACGCGACCGGCGCAAAGATCCGGAGAAACTGGATTGCATCAACTTCAACCTGCTCAGCCCATTTACCATAAAAAGAATGCAAAAAGGGCTCGACATCCTGAATAGCCTGAAAGAAATTTCAGGAGAAACTACTGAGGTTTTTGCCTATCGGAATACCCAAATCAGCAAAAGCGCTTTGGAGAAAGGGATTAATTTATATGAGAAAGCCATCTATAAATTCCTGGGAAACTCTGTAATTTCGCGACTGGAAAAATGCAACGTTCAAACACTGGAAGAACTCAGGGAATGCCTGAAGCCCAGGCACGAAGTTGGGCAGGGCGAATGGAGCGACCTGGCCGGCCTGATTGCCCCAAAAACGGAAATCCACAAGCTGATTAAAAGTATCGAGCGGCAAGAGTTGGTGAGTCTGGACGGGATTGAACAGGAATTCAGGAACCTGCACAACAATTATTATGAATACGAATGGATCTGGGCATCGGAATTGCTGGTCGAAAAAACAGGCAAAAAAATTGAGAACCTGACCATTGCTGACATAATTACATTAATTGGCAAGTGGAAAGAGAGTGTGATTGGATTGGATGAAATGCTGTATGAAGATGCCAAGAAAGAATTCAGAATGGATTCGATGACTGGCTTTGGCATGGACGGCAACAAAACCACCCAAAAACTCGACTTCGAAAAAGTGCGGGGAAGCTTTGAAAGCAACGACTTTGTGAACGAGATTGTGAACCACATTCAACGGAAAACCCTGCTTGGCGAAAAAATGATTGAGAAATTAACAACAATAGAAAAAACCCATAAGAATTAAATATTATGAGACTTATTATTCAAGACAATTACGAATTAGCTTCAAAATGGGCTGCTAATTACATGGCCAGAAAAATTGTTCTGGCTCAACCAACTGCGAAAAAACCATTTGTTTTAGGACTTCCAACAGGCTCATCGCCACTGGGAATATACCGCGAACTGATTAGCTTATACAAAGCAGGAGTGGTTTCGTTCCGAAATGTGGTAACCTTTAACATGGACGAATATGTGGGCATTCCGAAAAATCACCCGCAAAGTTATTACACATTTATGTGGACGAACTTTTTCAGTCATATCGATATTCTTCCTGAAAATGCGAATCTATTGAACGGAAATGCTCCCGATCTCAAAGTTGAATGTCAGGCCTACGAAGACAAAATCAAAACTTATGGCGGAATTGATTTATTCCTTGGTGGAATTGGCGCCGATGGGCATGTTGCATTCAACGAACCCGGATCGTCACTGGCTTCGCGTACCCGCGACAAAGAACTGAATTTCGACACCAAGGTGGCCAATTCGCGCTTTTTCGACAACGATGTGAATAAAGTGCCTGACTCGTCGCTTACCGTTGGCGTCGGCACGGTAATGGATTCGAAAGAAGTTTTAATCATCGTGAATGGCTACAACAAAGCACGCGCCCTCCAACATGCCGTTGAAGAAGGTGTAAACCACATGTGGACCATCAGCGCACTGCAACTGCACCCGCGTGGTATGATTGTTTGCGACGAACCTGCCACCTACGAACTGAAAGTGGGAACATATAAACACTTCAAATCAATCGAAGAAAAAAATCTTAATCCGGATGGTTTGCTGAAATCGAATCTGGTTTGGTAGAAATATTGGAACCTAATATTAGTCAGGGCTTCACTTCAAATGAAGCCCTGACTTTTGATAAATAGATTTTTAAACCAATAAAAGATGGGTAAAAAATTAATCTCATTAAATGCAATATTAATACTACTTGCCGCCATTGCAGGATGGTCTCTATCTAAAGCAACGATTATTGGCAAAGTCGGTATTTATTTTTTACACAGGGAATTCACCTCCATAAACTCTTGGTGGAAAGGAGCCTTGTTTGTCTGGGGCATCTGGATTGTTTTGGAAATTATTCAATACCGCATTTGAAAAAAAAACCGACCTAACATTAACCTGACCATTCAAATCTCATTTATATTCCTGGCCATAGCAGGCCTTTATTTCACTTATTTAGACTTTCGGACATTCGCTCACAGGTTATTGGGCGAACGTTTCCATATCGGAGGCTACCTATTTTGGATTGGATGGTGCATCATCAGCATCTTTTTCATCAAACTCCGGAACAATGAAATTGCTACCAAAGGAAGCCAGGGGTTACAGTCTAAAGAGTCAGGGGTTTAATCGGAATAAAGCCCTGACTCTTTTTCGACAAACCTATCGATTATTTCAAACGGCCCGACTCGATAATTTTAAACAAGTCTTGAGGCTTTTCGCTAAACTTCTCCTGAAATAATGAAACAGACAATGCGATGAATGCAAGAAAACCCAATACAATGAATATTTGCGTCCACGATGTTTTTTGAATTTCGTGCCGATCGCGTACTTCGCAAACCTCGCCGGGGCAATACCTGGCTTTCTTTCCATAGAACCAACCATAGAATAAGCAGCCAAGGCAAATTCCAAAAGCCGATTCAAAAAGCAGGAAAATCAGGCAAATCAGGCAGATAATACCAGTGATCGGACTGTAGGAATTAACAAATACCACCAGAACCAGCATAATCAAAACCAAAATCAAGCCGATGACCCAGGCAAATTTTTTCTGCGCAGCGCCTACATATTCGGGAACCTGCCGACGGACGATCAGACGCCCAATGATCAGGGTTGGTGAAAACTTTGGATTGATAAACACACGAATGATAAAATCGACCAGAAAGGCGAGAATAAAATACTTTAGCGAAACAAAACTCCCTTTCATAATAGCCATCAGCACCGACAGAAAAGCCCAAACAAATAATATACCGGCGGCTGCCCTGATTTCCCGTTCGTTCAAAACCGGAATTTCGTAGCCTTCAACATTTTCACCAAATTTGACCACTTTGCCCATAATTTTTTGTTTTAGTTAAACATCGTAAATTCGAACAAAAAAGATACGGAATAGTTTTGAATAATTCGTCTCCTGAAAATCCTACATTTTCGTATTGCGGATCGCTAAAAAACTACGAGAATGTAACCATGACCACAAACGCATATTCATTATCAAGGCAATAAATAAATGGCAGCATTTTTGAAAAGCTATTTTCTTTTAATCAGAAATTCGCAAATATGAAAGCAGAAGAAATTTGTAAGCTTGAAATTTCAGTAAATAAACTCAAATTAAGAGCTGGACAGACAGCAAGCGACCTTCATGATTTAATTGAAGACCGGGTAATGACAGATTTTGAAGACATCCCTTCGCTCGCCGAAATAGCATGCCAGGCATGTAAAGAATGGAGTACGAAAAATCAAGAGCTGTTGGCGGCCAAACAAAAGCCTGTAATTAGTTAAAAACCAAAAATTTCCTCAGAACAAAAGGAATTCAACTGATTTTTGATTCCGTGTCTTGATCTTTTTTGCCACACGGATGTTACAGACTTGCACGAAATCCATTAAAATTCCTAACATGGAAATCTTTGACCAAGAAGGGAAACTGAAGTTTATATTGGAGGAAATTAAGAAAACAGATACGTTTTACAATCGTTCTACGATAGTATTTAGAGATCGCAATGAGTTCTACAGGTTTGTCGGACTGGATTTTAATTTATATTTAACCGTCCTGTCAACAACTTTACACTTCTTTAATTCAGTAATTAAAGCCATTACGAACGAGGTGTATATGGCTAGGTTTTCGTCTAAAACCTGCTGATATTTAATAATAAAACTAGAGAGTTCTTTCTCTTGATAGATAAGCAGTAATTCATCTAGAAATTCCCATCGTTTTTTTTCAAACCAATGTTCATTCCTGATCATTCGCCTGTCGCCATATCTTTCGAAGTAATGACAGTAGATTTTTTTTGAATTTTTAACCGTTTGATTGACCTTCAGTTTTGAAAGTGCACCGGAATATGCCCGCAACAAATGCCAGTAGCGATTTAAATGATCTGAAAACTCAATCAGATATTTCAAGTCTGATAACGATTGGTAGAAAAAATCAATATGACCTGCCTTTAAATACGAATCAAGTAATTTTAGTTTTATTGGAGTATAACAAATGAAGTCAGCGAAAAACTCAGCAGCAAGGTTTTGAGATGAAAATTGATCTTCCTGACTAAAAAGATTTTCATAATAACTTTTAAATGATAGGGCCGTCTTCTTCATAATTTAAGATTCCACTATCAAATTTATTTTAAAAGAACATGAATTCCTAACTATTAAAGGGACCACTTTCTAAACCGCACAGATGAACTATCAATCATTTGCTTTGGTTGATCAAAACAGAAAAACAAGAAGACTTAATCGGGAACCGGTTTAAATCTTCCTGTTAGAATTGCTAGCTTAGATTCCGGCATAAATAAGCATGCCAATACCAATAAAAAACAACAAAAACATGGTGGTTAATAGGCCAATTGTGCCTTTGACGTCCTTAAATTCTTTCCAGATAAATACGCCCCACAAAGCAGCCACTAGGGTTGCTCCCTGTCCCAATCCATATGAGATGGCAAATCCAGCTTTACCCGCAGCAATAATACTGAAGGTCATTCCAATACACCAGATTACTCCTCCCAAAACACCGGTAAAATGTTCTTTTAAACTACCATTAAAATACTGAGTATAAGTTACAGGGACACCTTCAAAAGGTTTTTTCATCAGAATCGTATTGAAAATAAGGTTACTGAGCAATATTCCGACTGAAAAGATAAATACCGCAGTATATGGAGTCAGCAAACCAGCTTCGGGCTGCTCAAAATTAGTCACCATAGAACTGGCCACAAATCGATAAAATAAGGCCATCAATACGCCGCCAACGATCGACAATACGATTCCTTTCGTGGGAACCTTCTGTGATTGCGAAGTTTTTTTCCGGTATGCTATTGCATCGAATACAATTGCAAGTGTAATTAGTGCCACCCCGGCGAACAGCCATAAAGCATTTCCCTGAGGATTAGCCAGATAATTGATAACTACCCCTAAAACCAGGGCAATACCAATACCAACGGGGAAAGCAACCGACATCCCAGCAATTGAGATAGCGGCAGCAACCAAAATATTGGCCGCATTAAAGATGATTCCACCCAAGAAAGCATTGCCGATATTGCTCATTCCGGCCTGCTTAATATCTTCAACGAAACCTCTACCCAATTCTCCTGAATTTCCCAATGTAAATGAGAAGACAAATGACATCAGCAAAATTCCGATCACATAATCCCAGTAAAACAACTCGAAACGCCACGATTTTTGAGCCAGCTTTTGGGTATTGGCCCACGACCCCCAACACAACATGGTTACCACACAGAGTACAACTGCAAACAGGTATGAACTAACGATATACATGGCAATATTGATTAATTTATTAATAATTATTTAGGTTCATAAAGCATTAAATCGTCGAGAATCCCAGCGATTTTTTGATAAGGATATTTGTGGACCAGAAACGAATGCTTCGAATTTTTATCGGCGTTCCACGAATTTGACCCATCCAAATTGCAAACAAAGGTTCCGCCTCCAATCACATAAAAATAATTATCCGGATTACGAACAGCACATAAAACCGCTGTGTGATCCCACGAATTACGAGTATGTGTAGGCGTTTTATCGTATGTTTCCAGACAATATTTATACGCCCAGTGAACGGGGCTATTTTTACTGCCCAATGTGGCAACTTTACTGCCAGTCATAATTTTAACCCCAATTTCGAAGCCACTGAAAAGAATTGGGGTTGGCCAATTTTCAATTACATATTTTGATGCTTTGGCATGTTGGTTCACGTTAAATTCGCTTCCTTCCGGGAAAGCACCTGCCATAGCCACCCATTTCTTCACTTTTTTAGCCACTAGCTCTTTTCCCGAAAGTCGGCTAATCTGATCAGGCTCTGATTTTAAAAGCGTTTCCAAATTGGATAGAAAACCAACTGTTACAATAACCACACTCCCATCAGGTTGAGCGGCCAAAGCCTTTCGGTAAACTTCGGTTGCCGACGGATAATCAGCATTGGTCTTCTTTTGTGGCAGATATTTCACAATCAACGAATCGTTCCAATGATTTGAGTTGGCAATTACAGGGGCATCCTTTCCAGGCGCTCCAACCGGTATTTCCGGTTTACCAAAGTAACGATTAAAAACCTCCAGGGTTGGCGCTATATTCTGATATCCATCACTGGCAACCGTTGCCAAAATCTCACATTCGCCTTTGGCAGCCAATGCATGAAGGATTGTTATGGCTCCAACATCATCAAAATCGGGTCCCATATCCGAATCGAAAATCACTTTAACAGGCTGAACCGACCATGCAAAACCTGATAGCAACATCAGGGATACAAATACAAACGATAGTTTTTTATATGGCTTCATTGGTTCTGATTTATTTCTGAAATGAAAACTTATAATTTTCATTGATTTTGTCAGCAGATTTAAACACGACGGCTCCGCTGATGTAAACATTCGTCCCTGCTGACTCAGACCGTTTCCCGCCTTTTACAACCAACTTAATGGTATGCTTTCCTTCCGGAAGGTTGGTAATGTGGTACAGATTCATGTTCCAATGTTCTTGTTTGGCGAAGTTGAAATAGCAATCGATGGTTCTTTTTAATTGTCCATCCACAAAAACATCTGCTTTACCACCATCTTTAAGCCAGTTTCCCTCCATAGAAACACCGGTTCCTTCAAATGTAAGACTAATTTCATCACCTGCAGATCCGCTGCATTTGGCTTGTTTTTTACCAAAATCGCCCCATTTGCCTTTTATGTCCCATCCTTCAGTGTCGAACACACTGATCTTTTTATCAAAAACCAGCTTTGGGAATGCGATTTCCAACGCCATAGATTGAGGCTGCTGAACCTTAATTTTCAACTCATTTCCAACAGTTTGACCACCATTCTGAGCAGCTAGTTTCTGAGCATAAACCAGTGTTTTATCAACAGCTTTGTTGAATGAATAATCGGTGTGAATAAATAAGGAGTCACCAATCGCTTTAACCGCAGCCTGATATTCTGTAGGTAATCCGCTCAAACCTTTAATCACGCCCAAAACAGCCATGGCGTTCGATGGGTTGCAATCCGAATCCTGTCCGCAACGGGTGGAAATTTCCAAAGTCTTGGCTGGATCGCCTTCTCCGTACAACAGGCCCATCGTTATGAATGCACCGTTAAATTTGGCATCAATGTTGAATTTAGTTCCGGCTCCACATATCTGGACTTTCCCCCATTTGGCTTGTAGTTCGGCCCAGGCAGCCCGCCAATCGGTAGGATATTGTTTGTGCAAAAGAATTACATCATTCACAATTTTTGCATAATCGCTCTCTGCCGGAATGGAAAGCAAAGCTTTATCAATGATTTTGCTGATATCGCTATCAAAATAAGCTTCAGAATATAATGATGAAACGAAAACGCCCCCATAAACTCCATCACCGTAATTCATTATGTGACCGATTTTATTGGCAATCTGATTGGCAGTTGCAGGCATTCCCGGACACATAAACCCGATGTAATCGGCTTCAATCTGAAAATCAATATCATCAGCATGAAGATTATAGTCGGGATGCCCCGACTGTGGTGGAAAAATGCTATCGTAATAGTTTTTGCGCGCCTGAACATTGGCATGCCACAGCATATATCCAGCCTTGGCAAATAACTCCTGAAATTTTTTCGCCGGAGCATCAATACCATACCGATCCATAGTCATTAAGAAGGTGAGCTGTACATAAATGTCATCCTGCCAGATCGAGCCTTTCACGTCAGCAGGTTTCCATTTGATTGAATCTTCGAAAGTTTTTCCCTGAGCTCTAAATTCAGTCGGTGCACCATAAGTTACACCGATCATTTTCCCAGCCCAACCTCCAGCAATTTTATCTTTCAGCGTTTCTATCGAGATTGTTCGGGTATCGGCAGGTTTTTGATTGGTACACGATACTATACCAATGATGAACAATGTAATAATGAAAAGAAAAGGGCACTTCTTCATGGTATAAAATTTTAGGTTAGTCTAATATTTCTTTTCGAAAAGGAACCGACGACTGTGCACCAATGCGGGTCACTGATATGGACGCAGCTTTATTTGCAAAGCGAATAGAATCCTGCATGGTTTTTCCTTCGGTTAAAGCTACTACCAGCGCACCGTTAAACGTATCGCCAGCAGCCGTTGTATCAACAGCCTCAACTTTTGGAGCTCCAATCATCTCCGATTTACCATTCTCCGATAAAAATGCACCGATGGCGCCCATCGTGATAATCACAATTTCAACTCCCTTTCCATGCAAAACGGCAGATGCCTTCAAGGCTGATTCCTTATCGGTCACCTTGATTCCGGTTAACAGTTCAGCCTCCGTTTCGTTGGGTGTAATAATATATAGGTTTTGCAACAATTCGTCAGATAATTCAGCGGCTGGTGCCGGATTCAGAATTACTTTTTTCTTTTTCTGAGCCGCAACCCGGGCGATGTATTCAACCGTTGGGATGGGAATTTCTAGTTGCATCAATACGAATTCGGCGTCAACCAGCTCAGTCAAAGCCTTGTTAAAATCTACCGGGCTAAGGGTCCCGTTTGATCCGGGAGCAACTACAATCATATTTTCAGCCTTCCGATCAACCGTAATCATAGCCACTCCACTCGGATTTTCAGGATCGACAGAGACGAAATCAACGTTAATACCTTCGTCTTCCAATTGTTGGACGGCTTGTTTACCAAAAATATCATCACCAATTTTCCCAACAAAAGTGATCCTTCCTCCCAGACGTGACGCGGCAACAGCCTGATTGGCCCCTTTTCCTCCGGCATTCATCAAAAAACGACCACCCAAAATGGTTTCTCCCGGAGCCGGGAAATTATGAGTTTTGATTACCATATCGGTATTTGAACTTCCGATAACCAATATTTTTTTCAGTTTCATAAGTTGGTTTTTTATAGTGAATCAAATTTAACTGATCTGAATAAACTAACAGTACCGATATTCTGTATTTTTTATATTTTTAAAGCATTATTTTAGTTTCAAAAATTAACATCAACAATCTGTTATAATGATATTTAAATTATATATAAAATTACTATATTATATATTTTAGATCATAAAAACACCACATCACTGTTATAAAACACTCCTATGTCAAAACTCGATAGCCTGATTGTGTTGATTAATTCGATGGGTAGCGCCGACAAACGTTACTTCGGGCTTCACAGCCAGATTTACGAAGGAGAGAAAGACTACCAGCTACTCTACCAGATCATTCAAAAATCGACATTCGATGCAGAGGATGTAAAAAAAGAATTCAAAAAACAGAGGCCACAGACGAGTTTCGAGATCATCTGCAATCACCTGTATCAGGCAATACTCGAAAAACTATCGGTAAAAGATACAGAAACAGAGATTGAGTTTCAGGTTTTGAAAGCTTATCAGCAGGCACGCTTCCTTTTCAAGCGAAACCTGTGCAGCGAAAGCCTGCAACTTATCAAAAAATTCAAACCAATCTCTATTGAATATGAACTATTTAGCCACTTTTTACTTTTGGCAAAACTCGAAATACGAGTATATAACCAACTTGAATTTGACAAAATCGATGAAGACGAGCTGGTTAAAAGGCAGTCGAAAATTGAATCAGTGTCGCGCCAGCAAAGGGCTATTGAAAACCACACCGGACTTTACAACCTGATTTCACTGCGGCAGATTAAACAAGGCCCGGTAAGGAACGAAGCTGAGAAAACAAAGTTGAATGATTTGGCTTTTAACGAACTGCAGGCCATTTCGGGCCAAAATAAAGATTCTTTTGAAGCCCAAAAGCTGCATCTGTTGTTTCAGTCGGCTTATTTCATGAAGACGGCAAATCCCAAATCGAGTTTGAAAGTTTACCGTGAACTGAACGAATTATTCGAAAACAACCGCAAACTCTGGGGAAATCCGCCCTACTTTTATTTAAACCATATCCATGGAATTCTAAACAATCTTCGCTGGTTTGGTCATTATGACGAAATGCCCTATTTCATTGACAAACTTAAACTTTTGTTAATCGAATATCCATCAACACTAGCAACCATTCAACCGTTAATTTTCATTTTCGAAAGCCTGATTCTGACAGATCAACATTTATTTCAGGACGCTTTAAAACACCTCAACCAAGCCGATCTTGCAGAAAAACCAGTAAATCTGACATTTGCATCGCAAGCGGAAATCGCCCTGCAAACGGCAACTGTATATTTCTGGAATAAAGATTTTAAACAAGCAACGAAAACGATACGACCAATCCTGAATATCGGCAAGCCGTTCAGCCAGCTACCTCAAACAAAATCAGTCCGATTTTTAAATATCCTGATTCATTCTGAGCTTAACGATTTTGACTATCTCGAATCCGAAATCCGTTCGTTCGAACGTGATCTAAAAAAACAAAACAAGCTTTTCAAAAGTGAAAAAATAATTCTAAAAAGCGTTCGTTTAATCATGAGCAAAACCGATCAGGAAAAATACGACAAGCGACTTCAAGAACAAACAGAACAACTAATCAAGTTAAAGAACGATCCATTTGAAAGACAGTCACTCAATTCGTTCGATTTTATTTACTGGCTCGAAACTAAAAATCAGAAATATCTTGGAACCTGAGCTTTATATTTTCGATATTCATCGCCAAATTTTTCTTCCAGAAATTTCTCTTCCCCCAAAATAATAAAGTGATGGACAATCATACCGTAAATCATGACAACGAGCAACAAAATGCTCGGAAGAAATAAAAATGTTGCGGTATTCAAGAAAATAAAACTGGCGTACATTGGGTTTCGGCTGGTTTTATAAATGCCGCCCGTCCTTAATTCGTGTTTTCCAAGAGGAAGTCCGATATGCGTCACAGTTCCCATTGAAAGATAAGCCAGAACGATAATCAAATTGGCCGGAATCAGAAAAACAATGGCCATCAGCTTTTGGACTTCAGGAACAGTATCCTGAATGAGGAATGGCACAATATTCCGATATTCAGGAAACATGGAGATAAAACAAAACAAAGCCCAAACTGCAAACAATAAAAACTTACCCGAATAAAATAATACGGGCTGAATAGTTGGTCGTCCCAAGGCGTTTTCCCTACTTCGAGCCAGGAAAGCCCCCAAAACAAAAGTTGCCACAATTGGCAAGCTGATCAAAACCGACAGAGCATAATCAATCCAAGTCATTTCACTTTTCTTTTATGCAGACAACCCAGAACTGTCGCGGTTTGTTTTTGAATTTAACAATAAAACATCATAAAACTACAAAAACAGCCTGAGCATTAAAAAAAAGCGAGGCCACCGTTACTGGCAGCCTCGCTTCGTAAATATCTTGAATTGCTTATTTAAGTGCTTGTTGACACGCAGCTTTTAATTGTTTTGCGGTAGTATTAGCATCATCGTAGCTTAATGCTTTATCAATTAATGGCATAGCAACTTTAAACTGAGCTGAAGCATCTTGAAGTGCGGTTTTATACGCAGCATCATTCGGTTTAAGCTTTCCTGCTGTTACTTCGGCATTAGCTTTATTAATAATATTTCCTCCTTTGGAATATGCAGACGAAGCCTGTTTCACATAATAGCCAGCTAATTTACTTTTTACTTTGGCGTCTTTAGGAGCAATAGCATAAGCATCTTCCATTGCTTTTAAACTTTCGGCATCATTCTTCATCGTTTTTAAAACGTCAGACTTTGACAAAAGTGAACTAACCTTCATGCGATTCATTGAAAATGACTGATCGAAGTATTTCAAGGCTTTTTCATAATTTTTTGCATTTACTGCAAACACACCCATATTGTAAACCATCATGGTATCAGTAATAGGACTAGCACCTAATTTTGCAATGGCCTGTTCGTACATATCCAGAGCTTTTGGAAAGTCGTTCGCCTTCACAGCTGCATTACCTTCATTCTTTAATTCGGCAAATGTCTTTTCCGCTACCTGAGCATTTGCAGCCAAAACACCAATTAACATCACACAAATAAAAAAGATACGCTTCATATTCAATTTTTTTAAAGGTTATAATACTTTTAGTTAAATTTTACCCTCATCAGATTTATTCGAAATCAAAAATAGTAATTACCTTTAAGAATCCTAATATTTTAACAACTTTTAGAGATAAAACGACCAACAACAATATTCTCATTTGAGAAGGAAAAACTATGGGTTGAACATATCTGGCGTGAAATATCCAAGTATATTTTGTGCCATTTCCAAACCAGATTTTGCCTCCTGATTCTCTGGATCAAGTTCTAATACCGAAAAGTAATCGTTCATGGCATCGCCCCATTTCTGCATTTTATAATAAATTCGCCCCCTCAGTTGAATAGCCTGAACATCTTTGGAATTTGTCCGAATAACTTCATTAAGAATTTCCAATGACTTGGTCAATTCATTTTGCTCAACCATTTGTTTTAATTCAGAAACATCCATACTTCTTTCCTCCGTTTTTCCTTTTCCCGATATTAATCTGCTCTTGAAACTGAAAATACACCATTTATACTGCGAAGTTTATTCATCAAGAAATCCAGATGTTCCAATCCATTGACAAATACCCTCAAGGTTCCGTCGAAATCGCCATTACTGGTTTCGATATTGATCGACCTCATCTGAACGCCAATATCTTTTGAAATAACATGCGAAATCTGCTCTACTATACCAACCTCATCAGTACCGGCTATACGAATGGTTGCCTGAAACGATGATTTTTTCTTGGTGTCCTGCCATTTGGCTTTAATAACACGATAAGGATAGCGCTCTATCATTTGAGGCGCATTCGGACAACTCGCCCGATGTATTTTTATGCCATCATTAATCGTCACAAAACCAAAAATATCATCACCAAAAATGGGGTTACAACAGGGAGCCAGCTTATAAATTACATTTTTAATGTTGTTGTCAATCACCAAATAATCGTCGCCGCCAGCAAATTCAAGTTCCTGCACCTTGTCTTTTGGCAGCATTTCGGTAATCATTTGTTTCGCCGATTCCTCTTTTTTTTCTGCCAGGATCTCTTTTATCTCAAGGGCATCAATTTTCCCGATCGAAATGTTGTAATACAATTCCTGTGCAAGCTTGAATTTGTATTCTTTCAGAAGTTTACGAATGCTGTCGTCGTTAAATTCAATTTTCCAGTTTTTAACTTTCCGAAGCAATATTTCTTTACCATTATCGGCTTCCCGCTTAACTTCCTCATTTAAACTGGCTTTAATGCGACTTTTAGCTTTACTGGTCACTACAAAATCGAGCCAATCCATCTTTGGACGCTGATGATTGGCCGTTTCTACCGAAATTTGATCGCCATTTTTAAGTTTGTGCCGGAGCGTCACATTTCGTCCGTTCACTTTTCCACCCACGCACCGATCGCCAACCCCAGAATGAACCTCATAGGCAAAATCGAGCAACGTTGCGCCTGCTGCCAGTTTCCGTAAATCTCCTTTTGGCGTGAAAACGAAAATTTCATCGGCATAAACATTCATCTTGAAATCGTCGATGAAATCAACCATGTTGAGTTCCGGATTTTCCAGGATCTCACGAACGTTGGCCAACCACTTTTCCATCTCCGAAGTTCCTGAACCGCCTTTGTATTTCCAGTGTGCGGCCAGTCCTTTTTCTGCTATTTCATCCATTCGCCTGGTTCTGATCTGAATTTCGACCCATTTGCCTTGCGGACCCAAAACAGTAGCATGAAGCGACTCATATCCATTTGATTTTGGGATTGTAATCCAATCGCGCATACGTTTAGGGTTCGACTGATATTCTTCAGTAACAATGGAATAGACCTGCCAGCAATCCGATTTTTCATTCGCCAGTTCCGAATTCAGGATAACACGGATAGCAAATAAATCCATCACCTCATCAAAATCGACCTTTTGTGCCTGCATTTTACGCCAGATGGAATTGATCGATTTGGTACGCGCTTTCATATCGAAAGAAAATCCACGCATATTCAACTTTTCCTGAATAGGCTTGACAAAAGCGGCGACAAAATTTGCACGTTCAACATCTGTCTCTTTCAGTCGGATAGAAACAGATTCGTAAGCTTCGGGATGCTGATATTTAAGGCATAAATCGAGCAATTCAGAATTAATGTAATACAAACCCAAACGGTGAGCCAACGGGGCATACAAAAAAGAAGTTTCAACAGACACCTTGGTCCGAAAAGTCAAATCATCAGCATCCAGTTTTCGCATAACTTCCAATCGATCTGCTATCTTCAGCAAAATAACACGGACATCGCCCGCCATAGCGAGCATCAGCTTACGGTAATTCTCAGAATGCAACTCAACGGTATCGGTTCCCATGGCATTAATTTTGGCCATACCTTCAAGTATTGTGGTCACCGATTTTCCAAATCGGTTTTCAATCTCCAGCGACGAATGCTCGTGATAAAATATGTTGTGCAAAATGGCAGCAATGATGGTATCCACTCCAAGTCCAATCTCCTCAACAACAATTCGGGCGACCGAAATGGAGTGGCTAAGAACAAAATCACCTGATTTTTTCTTTTTGTCACCAAATACATCGACCAGCAAATCAAAGGCTTCCTTTATTTTTTTCAAATCCTTCTCCGGAAGGCTATTTTTGCATAGCTCAAAAAAATCTGAAAATGCTTGTTCAATTGCTTCATTCATAACATTTTCTTTTTGCTTTATATCGAATATTTAACAAAAAAGGCTACCACAATGGCAGCCTTTTTACAAATTATATTTGAAAAAAAATTAAACTGCCGCGTTGGGATCAACAAAGACTCGCTGCCCCAATTCACGATCCATCATAAAAATACCATTACCTTGTCCATTAATAAGCTTAAGAGTTGCCAAAATTTTTTCAACATTGGCTTCCTCTTCAACCTGTTCGTCAACAAACCACTTAAAAAAGCTTTGCGAAGCATGGTCACTGGCACCAACAGCTATATTCATCAGATTATTGATCAAGTCAGTAACATGATTTTCGTGAACCAATGTTTTTTCGTACACATCAACAATTCCATTAAAATCAACCGGAACCTGCTCAATTGCTTTCAGAACAACCTTTCCTCCACGTCCAACCACATAATTAAAGAATTTCAGTGCATGGGCAGCTTCTTCCTGATATTGTACCTTCATCCAGTTAGCGAAGCCCGAAAGCCCCAAATTTTCAAAGTATGCAGCCATCGACAGATACATGTATGCAGAATAGGATTCTGCATTAATCTGTTCATTTAATGCGTCTAAAACTTCTTTCTTAATCATAGTCGTAGGTTTTTCAATTTTGACTAAAAGTACAAAAATTTATGTTCCCGAAAAATACATCATCTCAAATGGTCGGACTAAAGATTTAAAATATTCAGAAAGGGTTAACAATCACCCATTAAAATCAAGGTTAAACTTTTGTTTTAGCTCGAACAATTCGGGATTCTTTTGCATCAGAATTTGCATTTTTTCCGAATCATTAAAGTGTGTTCGTTCCGATTCAACCTTCTCAATGCTGGTTGAAAGTTCAATTCCTGAATTCCGGAGCTCTTTCCTCAAAAAGCTGATCAGCTCCGGCTTTATCAGCCGAACATCTTCCTCCTGAACCGAATTTTCAATTTTCAACAATAGTTTATTGTCGGGTTTAAGCTCAGGGACATTTGACAAGGTTGAAACCAGATTTGGACGATCAGAAATCAAGCCAAGAAAATCGTTCCATTTTGCCGATAATTGCTCTGGAGTAAACGGGTCGTTGAAATTTTCATATTCGCTATAAGCCGACTTGGCAATCTCTTCAATAATACTTTTTTCGGTTACCTTGCCGGCGAGTGCATCTTTTATCGATGGAGTAAACGAGCTGCCAATCTTCCGAATAACTTTTACTGCCGAAGGTTTTTCTAATGGCTCCAGAGTGCTTGCAGTTGGAGCAACCTGCACTCGTTCTGAAGTAGCATTTGTCGATGATGGTGGCTGATTCGATTGTTCAGCAACATTAAAAATCGGAAGAAGCGACTCGTCTTCAGTAACGTCAGCTATTTTTTTTTTAAGGTAAGTTGCGCAATTTTAATGATGGCAAGTTCAACCAGCAGCCGTTTATTCTGACTGGCTTTGTATTGCAAATCGCACTCATTGGCAATCTGCAAAGCGCCAACCAAAAAATCGTTATCGCAATGCGTTGCCTGAACTTTATATTTTTCCCGGATTTCGCCACCTACTTCGAGCAACTGAATGGTAACCGAATCTTTGGAAACCATCACGTCGCGAAAGTGGGAACTCAGCCCGGTAATAAAATGATGTCCATCGAAACCGTGATCCAAAATTTCATTAAATAGCAACAAGCTTCCGGAAATATCATTCTTCAGGAACAAATCGACGATATGGAAATAGTAATCGTAATCGAGTACATTCAGGTTCGAAATAACATCTTTGTAAGTAATGTTCCTTCCTGAAAAGCTTACGATCTGGTCGAAAATCGATAAAGCATCGCGCATGGCGCCATCGGCCTTTTGAGCAATCACGTTCAGGGCTTCGCTTTCAACCGAAACATTTTCGCTGGTAGCAACATGCTTTAAATGGCTGGAAATATCACCAATTTTGATCCGGTTAAAATCGAAAATCTGGCAGCGTGACAAAATGGTCGGGATGATTTTATGCTTTTCGGTGGTTGCCAGAATAAAAATGGCATGGCGGGGCGGCTCTTCCAAAGTCTTCAGGAAAGCGTTAAACGCGGCCTGCGACAGCATGTGAACCTCATCGATGATGTAAATACTGTAATGTCCAATTTGCGGCGGAATCCGAACCTGATCGGTCAGGTTACGAATATCGTCAACCGAGTTGTTCGACGCAGCATCCAGTTCATGAATATTGTAGGAGCGACTTCCGTTGAATGCTTTACATGATTCGCATTCGTTGCATGGTTCAATCTCGGCTGTCAGATTCTGACAATTAATGGTCTTGGCAAAAATACGCGCGCAGGTCGTCTTTCCAACGCCACGCGGACCGCAAAACAAATAAGCGTGTGCAAGCTGACTGTTTTTAATCGCATTCTTCAGTGTTGAAGTGATCGATGCCTGCCCTACAACAGTCTGAAACGTATCGGGTCTGTATTTTCGTGCTGAAACAATAAAGTTCTCCATAAATCAATGCTGAATTGAACGACCAAATATACAAATTCTGGCCAATTGGCAAAGGCGAAACTTATTAACAGAGAAGGAATATCCCCAACTTTCAGACAAAGGTTTATTTATTCGGGTAACGATTCAAACTTTTGACTGACAGAATTGTTTCATATTCAGTTTACACATAAATAATTAATCATGAAAAAGTTCACTATGGTTTTTGGCCTCATCATATTAACAACTGTTGCTTTCTGTCAACAATCATTTTACGACTTCAAAGTAAAAGATATTGATGGAAAAGATTTTGACCTTTCAAGCCTAAAAGGGAAAAAGGTACTGGTTGTCAATACCGCGTCAAAATGCGGATTTACGCCACAATACAAACAGCTTCAGGCCTTGTTTGAAACTTATGGTGGCGATAAATTCACCATCATCGGTTTTCCGGCCAACAACTTCATGAGCCAGGAACCTGGGACCAACAAGGAAATTGCTGAATTCTGCGAAAAGAATTACGGGGTAACTTTTAAAATGATGTCGAAAATTTCGGTAAAAGGCGACGACATGGCTCCAATTTACCAATGGCTGACCCGCAAAAGCAAAAATGGGGTGATGGATTCGGATGTAAAATGGAATTTTCAGAAATACCTGATTGATGAGAACGGAAAACTGGTGAATGTATATTATTCGAAAACGTTGCCTGACGATGAACAGATAGTTAGTTGGATCAAAAAATAGTTTTTGTGGATTGGTTAAAAGAACGAAAAGCGACTTTCGAAAGAGAGCCGCTTTTTTAATAAAGTCAATTACATCACTATCAATTTAAAATACACCGGGAAATGGTCGCTCACACCGCCAACATATTTATTGCCAACGTACGAGCGATTTGGCGTTTTGTCTCCGTTCTTGTTGGTGTAAATCATCCAATCGTTGCTGAAAATATATCCTTTTCGGCCTTCAACCTGTATCCCTTTTCCTTTCAAAACAGTTTCCGAAACGACCAGATTATCGAGCATGTTCCAGTTGCCACTGTAAAAATAGGTTCCCTTTCCGGCTACGTCATCGGGCATCATTAGATTCACCAGCATTGCACCTGAATCAGTAGCTTCGGCACCGAGTGTTTCATGTAAACTTTTGTTTGCAGGTTCATCGTTCATATCACCCATAATAATGATTCGGGCTTTTGAATCGGCAGCCAGGATCTGATCAACTTTCTGTTTCAGGACTGAAGCTACAAAAACCCGTTTGGGTTCAGTTTTCTCTTCGCCACCAATACGCGATGGCCAGTGATTTACAAAAACATGAACGGTTTTATTTCTCATTTTGCCGGTCACATGTAAAATATCACGGGTTTTAAAATCCGGATCATCAGGAAAGATTATGGGCAATACTTCATGCCTAATTTCTTTAAATGCATCTTTCCTGTAAATTAGTGCCACATCAATACCCCGGTAATCCGGACTTTCCTCATGAATGATAGCATATTGATTGCTAAGTTTTCCTGTCTTTACCAAATCTTCCAGTACCTGCTGATTCTCAATTTCAACCAAACCAACCACTTCTGGCAATTCCTTCGGGTTTACTTCCGAAATTACTTCGGCAATATCAGTAAGTTTCTTTTGATACCGCTCATTATTCCACTTCTTTTCGCTTTCAGGAAGAAATTCTTCGTCAGGTATTTTCGGATCGTCAACCGTATCGAATAAATTCTCAACGTTGTATGATACAACAGTGTATTCACGGCGGAGTGACTTCTTAACTGAAGTACACGAGAACAAAACTGTTCCGGAAATGATTAATAAACTTATCTTGAGCTTCATATTTCTTTCCCTATTGTTACTTGGTAATATTGGGTGACATCAACGACCATCATTCCAGCTGCACGGGCAGCTTGTATGCCAAGAATTCCATCTTCAAAAACTTCACAGTCTGCTGGAGCCACGCCCATCCCTTCTGCACATTTCAAAAATGTTTCAGGATTAGGCTTGAAATGGTCCACATCTTCGCTGGAAACCAGAACATCAAAATAACCGTTCAACCCAATAATATCCAAAGTTTTGAATGCCAATCGCCGTGATCCGCCAGTTCCAACAGCCATGGGTATTTTCCCGTGATATTTGCGTACCAGATCGGTCACAATTTTTATTTCAGGAGTAAGGTGCATGTTGGCCTCAAACTCATCCTCTTTTGTATCGCCCAATTCCTTTGGATCGATGTTTGTGCCAAAAAGCTGATTAAGCTTTTCAACTGTGGGGTACAGTGGAATTCCTGCTAACTGCTTAAACAGCCCAACGGTAAAATCAATTCCATACTTTGCTGCTGCATTTTTCCAGGCGAGGTAATGTATTGGCATCGTATCGGCCAGCGTTCCATCGAGGTCAAATATTAATCCTTTTGCATTTGGCTGTACGCTCAGGTTTGTCTTCATCATACTGAATCGTTCTGAATTTTGCCAAAAATAGCCATTTAAAGTATAAGTAGCATTTTATTGTTTTTTGTTTGATCAAAAATTAACACTTTTGCCAAACATCAATCAACATCAATCTCCTCATTATGACTTTAAATTCCTTATCTGGTCTGGCTAGCATTTCGCAGTGGACACTTTTCCTTGGGATTGCGCTAATTTTATTTAGTTGGATTGAAAAAAAGGAAAAATTAGCTATTGCCGGACAAGCTGTTCTTATTTTATTGGGGCTATTCTCATTGTGGGTTATACTGACAAATAATAACATTGTTCCTGCAAATAATGGGAACCCGATTTCGAAAGAGATTAAAATTCTCAGCTACTTTAAATTAGCGACTTACTTTTCCGGATTTAATTTGATTTCATTACTTCTGAATCTTTTCAGAATTCGTTTTAATAAATTCAGCCTTTACCTCGCTGTTTTTATCGGCTTAATGTTATTCTTCATGGTGTTCAATATTCTGCAAACGCCCAATTAAAAGATATTGGGAAAGAAATTTAAACCATTAAAAATCAAAATACCGTGAGTTTGACCCACGGTATTTTTGAAAATTTTAAAATCTGCAACTTCCCTTACAGACTTGATTCATCAAGAGAAAATCCTACAAATCGAACAAATTGAGTTATATTGAGAAAACAAATACCCTAAACAATGAACTCAGAAAATAAAACAACGGTTTATCAACTATCTTTGCATACAATCTGAGCCTGAACTAATTTCAACACAACAAATCTAGCATTGTATTCTCTTAATGACAGTTAAAGGACTGTTAGAAATTTATTAGAAATTCATTAGAATCACAATTTATTGCTGATTGTGTCTTAGTTTTGTCCCGAGATAAACCGAGAAAATGTTAGAAACACATATATTGATCGTAGAGGATGAAGTACGACTGGCAGAAATCATTCAAAAACAGTTACAAGAGTCGGGGTTTAATGCCGATATAGCCAATGACGGATATGTTGGAAAAAGAATGATGGAGAATACCGAATACGATCTAGTCGTTCTTGACATTAATTTACCTCTGATGAACGGATATGAACTTTGCAAGGAGATCAGGAAAACGAACAGCAAGATTCCGATCATCATGCTTACCGCACTCGGGACTCCTGAAAATAAATTAATCGGATTTGAAGCCGGAGCTGACGACTATGTACTTAAACCTTTCGATTACAGAGAATTACTTGCCCGTATTAATGTATTCCTGAAGCGAAAAAACGTAACAATGCCTGAATCCAGGAAATTAAGCATCGCTGACTTTGAAATGGATTTAGACCAGAAAACAGCTACCCGGGCTGGTCAAAAAATCGATCTCACCTCGAAAGAATTTGCTTTAATGGAGACTTTCCTCCGAAATAAAGACAAAATCTTATCTCGTGAATTTATCATCGAAAAAGTATGGGATCTTGATTTCGAAACTGGGACAAACATTATTGATGTGTACGTAAATTATTTACGCAAGAAAATCGATAAAAACTTTGAACCCAAAATAATCCATACTAAATTTGGCTTTGGCTTCTATTGCAGCGAGAAAGAACTATAAAATGAATATAAAAGCTCGATTATCACTTCAGTTTACAAGTATTGTATTTGGTATTCTTGTGTTCTTTTCTGTATTAGCTTATTATTTTTCGTTTAGCAGCCAGCGTTCAAAATTCAGGGACAACCTTCTGGAAAAGGCTCAAAACACGGCCATTCTTTCTATTAACATTCAGGAAATCGACTCTACTCTCCTAAAAAAAATACACCAAACTACCCGATCATTTGAAGCTGAAGAAATTGCCATAACGAACCAATCGAACAAACTATTATACAGTAATAAAATCAACTTTTTAACTCCTGAGGAAATAATCAGCCACACCTACAATTCGAGGGTTGCCTATTTCTCGATAGGAAATAAAGATGGAGTTAGCTACGTTCATTTGGCCAAGGACCAGTATTACCATGTTTTTGTGCTTGCTCATGACGGATACCGCGCTGAAAACATGGATGAACTAAAAACAATCCTTCTATGGAGCATTCTTATTAGCGTTTTGCTTTCGGTAACAGCAGCTTACTTTTTTTCGAAATCGGCCATCAAACCCATTTCAAATATCATTTCAAAAGTAAAAGATATCAATTCATCCAGATTAAGCAACCGCTTAGATGAAGGCAAACGTCAGGATGAGATCGAGCAATTAGCCATTACATTTAACCAAATGTTATCCGATCTGGAAACCGCATTTAAAAGTCAGGATGAATTCGTGTCGAATGCCTCTCATGAATTAAGAACACCGTTGGCAATCATGATTGCAGAATCAGATTATATCCTAAGTCGCTCCAGAGATATCGATGAATACAAAACCCATATTTCAGGATTGGTTGAAGATTTGCGGAAAATGAATACGCTCATAAACAGCCTGTTGGAATTGGCTCATTTGAAAGGAAACAAGAATATCCAAATGACCGATCTGCGTATCGACGAATTAATTTTCAACGCTATTCAATCCATGAAAACAAAATACCCGGGAAGAAAGATTTTACCAAAAATCGAATATCCTGACAATGAAAACGATTTGAACATTTACGGAAATCAAGGATTACTGGATATTGCATTTAAAAATTTATTCGAGAACGCCTGTAAATTTTCGTCCGGTGATGTCGAAGTAAAAATATCAATGATCAATGATTCAATTTCAGTTCAGATTTCTGATCAGGGAGTGGGTATTCCTGAAGATCAAATTGGCGATATATTCAATGCCTTCAACCGCTCTGATAATGTTAAATATATTGGCGGATTTGGGATTGGACTTTCTATCGTTGCCAAAATTATGAAGTTGCATTCGGTTCAGATAAACGTAACCAGTTCACTTAATCAAGGTACATGTTTCAAACTATTGTTTGAAAGACATACACCAAAAGAAATTGAAGCTTAAAAAACCACATTCGATTTGAAAGGTGTTATGAGAACATCAGATAATAGGTTAATATTCCCGAAAAGTATCCCAAAAGTGCCAGCAAACTGATTTTCTTCAGGTACCAGATAAAATCAATTTTCTCGATACCCATTGCAGCCACACCTGCTGCCGATCCTATGATCAGAATACTTCCGCCAGTTCCTGCACAATAAGCCAGCAATTCCCAAAACATGCCATCCTGAACGAAAAGCGATTCATAACCGGTTGCACCTGGAAGTGCAATGTCGTACATTCCCATTGCCCCAGCAACAAGAGGAACATTATCAACGACTGAAGATAAAATACCTATTGACGTATTAATTGCATAAATATTTCCCAGATGTGTATTTAACCATCCGGCCAGAATATTTAGATGCCCAGCCGATTGTAAACATGCCACTGCTGTTAATATTCCAAGGAAAAAAAATACCGTTGAAGTTTCGACTCGTCGTAAAATGTTAGTCACACTAAGTTTTCGTCTCAAATCAATTGATTTCTTTTTATGCATAAGTTCAGTCACGATCCAAATAATTCCTAAGCCAAAAATCATCCCCATATAAGGAGGCAAATGAGTAATTGACTTAAAAACAGGCACAAAAATCAAGGTTCCCACACCAGTACAAAGAATAATTATTTGTTCCCGAATCGGGATTAACACATCCTCGTGATCTGAGTGATAAGGACGTTTCACTTCTCCTTTCATGGTAAAAGAGACCACAGCCAATGGCACGACTATACTTATTAAACTTGGAATAAAAACCCTCAGAATAATTGCACCAGCAGTAATCTGGCCTCCAATCCACAACATGATTGTAGTGACATCACCAATAGGTGACCATGCACCACCAGAATTTGCGGCCAAAACAACCATCGAAACAAAGAACCATCGGGTTTTCTGATCATCGATGAGTTTGCGCAACAAGGCAGCCATTACGATAGTAGTTGTCAGGTTGTCGAGAATTGCAGACATGAAAAAAGTAATGATTGCAATAATCCAAAGCAATTTTACTTTGTGAATAGTCTTAATTTTGTCGGTAATTACCTTGAACCCATCGTGTTGGTCGACAATCTCTACAATGGTCATGGCGCCAAGCAGAAAAAACAGAATTTCTGAAATATCAATCAGGTGATGTTCGAGTTCTTCAATGACAAAGCGGTATGGTTCTTTGATTGTATTTGCCATTTCGCCCCATCCTGAATTTGTCCAATGTAAATCGGTCAAGTTCGGCTTCACAAAATTGAGAATGTCTTGACCTTGTGATCGGAGGGCTTCCCATGCCGGACTAAACCCAAGATTCAGGATATTCTCGAAATCAAGCATATAGATTACCCAAGTCAGAACACCTATAATCAAGGCTATTGCAGCTTTATCAACCTTAAAAGGGTGTTCTAGTGCAATAGCAATATACCCCAAAACAAAGACAATCAGAATTAGGTAAAACATAGCATGAAGACTTTAAAATAGAGAACTCCATATTTTCTGGAAGTTAAGCAAATATCAATTATAACAAACAGAAACTCCAAATGGATCACTATTTGTACAAAATCTCTGGAAAGCCAATCATCTTTAGTACTACAAAAAATACAATAACAACGGCTATTACAACCAAAAAACCGTATTTGTTCATAAATTTACTCTCTTTCATGTCGAAAATTTTTACTGGTTAACGGGTTAAAAATATCTTAATAAAAAACATCGCACATTAAAGATGGATTAAAATTGAACTTTGCTGGTTATAAGCTGGTTTCATTCCGTATCTTAGTTACGAAATGATTTACCTTCGGAAGAATCATGAAATCTTGAAAAATGAATCAACCGACACCCAAAATATTGATAGTTGAAGATGAGCCTAAAGTAGCTTCGTTTATTCAACGCGGACTCGAGGAAAATGGCTTCGAGTGCAAAATCGCGGCTGACGGACTGATGGGCAAGCGAATGTTCGGTGCCGAAGAATTTTCGTTGATAATTCTGGACCTCAACCTGCCCTACCTGAATGGCATTGAACTGTGCCTAGAAATCAGAAAAATCAACCAGAAAATACCGATCATCATGCTAACAGCCTTGGGAACAACCGAAGATAAAATAATCGGTTTTGATTCGGGCACTGATGACTACCTGGTCAAACCATTCGAATTCAAGGAATTGCTTGCAAGAATCAAATCGCTGCTCAAACGAATTTCCATTATTGAGAGCGAAGAAAATGTTCTCACCATTCTCGACCTGAAGGTTGACCTAAATACCTTCGAAGTTTTTCGGGGGGACAGCAAAATTAGCCTGACTCAAAAGGAATATGCCTTACTGATTTACTTGCTTCAGAACAAAGGCAAAGTTGTAACTAGAGCTGAGATTGCCCAGCATGTTTGGGATATTCATTTCGATACTGGAACAAACATTATCGATGTGTATGTGAATTTTCTCCGCAAGAAGATTGACAAGGATTTTCCGGAAAAACTAATTCACACGCAAACAGGATTTGGATATATTATGAAGGAGGAAACCGAATGAACCTAAACATCCGTACACGGCTTTCTTTCCAATTCACCTATATCGTTTCGCTTATCCTGATTTTGTTTTCTTTTATAATATATTATTTCTCAGCCGATTATCGCGAAGCAGAGTTTTATTCCAGATTGGAGAAAAAAGCTTTAACAACAGCAAAACTGCTAATTGAGGTTAAAGAAGTGGATTATAAATTGATGAAGATCATTGACCGGAATTCACTAAACGCCCTTCATAACGAAAGGGTGATGATTTACGACAACAAAAACCATCAGATTTATAACAGTTTGGACAACGATTCCATCCAAATTGCTAAACCATTTCTGGATAATATCAGAAGAGCAAAAAACATTCGTTACCATGAAGGTAAAAATGAAGCGGTTGGACTCATTTTCACACTAAACAATGATCCATACGTCGTAATTGCCTCGGCATACGACAATTACGGAAGAATAAAACTTTACAATTTAATCTGGATTATATTAGCAGGCTTAATTATCAGTATCGGATCGACCATAATTCTGGGCAGAATTTACGCAACAAAAGCGCTAAAACCCATGTCTGATGTAGTAACGCAGGTGGATAAAATAACCATTGCCAGTTTGAATATGCGCGTTAACGAAGGCAACAAAACCGACGAAATCGCCCAGTTGGCAATCACTTTCAACAAAATGCTTGAGCGGTTGGAGTCGGCCTTCGAGATGCAACGAAGCTTTGTTTCGAATGCTTCGCACGAGTTGCGTACGCCTTTAACATCAATTACAGGACAATTGGAGGTTTCGCTCATGAAACCCCGGACACAAAAGGAATACGAAGATATTTTAGAATCGGTACTCGAAGACATTAAAAACTTGAATGCGCTTTCAAACGGATTACTCGATCTCGCTAAAGCAAGCTCCGACATTTCAGCCATTTCGCTGCACCCGTTGCGAATTGATGAGATTATTTGGGAAACACGCTCGGAACTGACCAACAGCAAAAAAGACTATAAAATATTCATTGAATTTAAAGAACCTATTGAGGAAGAAATGCAATTGACTATTTTGGGTAACGAGCACCTGATTAAAACAGCAATCGCCAACCTAATGGATAATGCCTGTAAATTTTCGCCAGATAAATCTGTCGAAATATTCTTATCAGTAAAAAGCCACGCCATTGTTGTTGAATTTACTGATAGAGGCATAGGCATTGACGAAGCAGATATGGACAAAATATTTCATCCGTTTTTCAGGGCGAATAATGCCAAAAGCATTTCAGGCAACGGACTTGGCCTGACTTTAACCGATAAAATTATCAGCATTCACCGGGGCGAAATTTTCATTGAATCTCAGTCCCCAAAAGGGACGAAAGTAACCGTCAGCATTCCTTTTCTTGCATAAACAGAATCAAACTGCTTGTTCTTCTTGAAGAAGAAATTTTAAATACCTATATTTCAACACATTCATACTCGTTTAAATTAAATACCACAACCATGAAGCCAAAATTTGATATTTTTCATTACTTCAACATGGACGATGAGGTTGACGATTTTGACAGAATCCATGCGTCAATCGAAAAAGATGTCATTTTTAAAGGAACTAATCTTTGGATTCTGGTCTTTGCCATCATTGTGGCTTCGGTAGGTCTCAATATGAATTCAACCGCCGTAATCATAGGCGCCATGCTTATTTCACCGCTTATGGGACCAATAAACGGAATGGGCTATAGCATCGCAACATTTAATTTTCTACTCTTTCGGAAAGCAATTAAGAACTTCAGCTTTGCAGTTGTGGCCAGTTTAATCGCTTCCACTACCTACTTTGCCATTAGTCCGGTTTCAGTAGCTCACTCCGAATTACTTGCACGCACAAGCCCTACGATATATGATGTTTTAATCGCTTTTTTTGGTGGAATGGCTGGAATAATTGCCATCAGCAGTAAGCAAAAGGGAAATGTAATTCCCGGAGTTGCCATTGCCACAGCTTTAATGCCACCACTTTGCACCGCCGGATACGGTTTGGCAACTGCCCAATTCAGCTATTTTTTCGGAGCATTCTACCTTTTTACAATTAACACGGTTTTTATTGCACTGTCTTCAGTCGCTATTGCCCAGATATTAAAATTCCCGATCACAACCCTTGTTAATCCTGAGCAAAGGAAAAAAGTTAACCGATGGATTACCACTATCATTCTGATAACAGTGATACCTAGCATTTACTTCGGATATGGCTTGGTTCAAAATGAAAGGTTTAATGAAAAAGCTTCAAAATTTATTAGCAGCGTTACTGTTGTGGGAGGAAACTACTTGTTGGATCATTCGGTTTCTCCATCAACCCAATCAGTCAATTTGGTTTATGTTGGAAATGCTTTGTCCGAAAAGCAAATCGAATTGATCAACGAAAAAGCGGACATTTTTTCGATCGATCAATCGAAACTTTCCGTCACACAAGGCTTTTCAACAACTGAAAAAAGCAGTAAAAATACTGAAATAGATAATCTTAAAATGGAGATCAGCCGGCTTAATCAGGAGCTAAAAAATAAGGATGAGCTTCTGAAGGCCAATAACAATCAAAAACTAATTGGAAATCAATTGCTGTCAGAATTAAATTCATTGTACCCAAACATATATTCCTGCGCGTATTCCGAATCGGTGCTTTTTCAGGAAGGAATGACCGAATCAAACCCAATCGCGATGATATTGGTAAAAACAAAGGCTCAAAAACTAAAGACCACGGATAAAGATAAGATTAGGAAATGGATGAAAAACCGTTTCTCTTCTAAACAAATTGAAGTTTATTTCGATTAACCCGGACGAAACGAACAAAGGCTCCATTATCGGAGCCTTCAGTATTACCTATCCTGATTTCTTTAATATTCAGCAGGCAACAGTTTCAATTCTTCTCCTGAAAACACAGGACCATCGAGGCAAACGTATTTTTCGCCAACATTGCATCGGCCACATTTTCCAAAACCGCACTTCATACGGTTTTCAAGCGTGGTGAAAATATTGTGATCGGCAAAACCCAACTTTTCAAGAACAGGGAAAGTGAATTTGATCATAATCGGAGGACCGCAAACAATGGCAATTGTATTTTCTGCTGAAGGGGCAACCTTCTCCAAAACCGACGGAACAAAACCAACTTCACCTTTCCAGTCGGGCGTTTCACCTCCTGGATCAACGGTTGTTACCAACTTTACATCTGGACGATTCGCCCACTCTTCCAGTTCGTGTTTGTAAACCAAATCGGCAACTGAACGTGCTCCGTAAACAATAGTAATATCCTTGAAGTTTTCACGTAAATCCAATGCATTCCAGATAACGCAGCGCATGGGCGGAAGAGCAATGCCACCAGCAATAAAAACCAGATTTTTGCCTTTCCATTCGTCCATTGGGAAGGTATTTCCATAAGGTCCACGGAAGCCAATTACATCGCCTTCATTGGCCGATGCCAATGCCGAGGTTACCTTTCCCACTTGGCGGAAAGTACATTCAATGTAGCCCTTTCGTGTTGGCGACGAAGCGATACAGAAAGTCGATTCGCCCACACCAACAATTGAATATTCGCCAAATTGGCCGGCCTTGAAGCTGAACTCCTCAGCCTCTTGTTCGTTCTTAAATTTCAGGCGAAAGGTCTTTACCCCCGGTGCTTCCTGCGTGATCTTTTCGATTCGCATCAAATACGGGATGTATATGTTTGGATTGCTCATATCTTTTGATTTACTATTTATCTATTTACCATTTACGATTGGCTGGGAAAAGTCATTTGCCATTTGGAAACTCCATTTGGGTTATTCTAATTCTTATGAACTTTTCGCTGTTCCGTCCGAGAAACAATCGCACTCTGATTTAGATTCTCTCGCGGACGGATTTTTTCTTTTCTATTTTTCCCGGGGTTGAAACCCCGGGCTATCAGATTATCGCTCCTATGGAGCTTTTAACAACTTTAGACACTCCGAACTTTAGGCACTACGCACTTTAAAGAGCAGTCACCGTTTCCAGAATATTAATACCAGCCGGACACGAACGCGAACAACGGCCACAGCCTACACATCCGGCCACTTTCGATTTGTTGGGCATGTACAGGAATTTGTGCAAAATACGCTGCCTCCAGCGTGCTCCCTGTGTTTCGCGCGGATTGTGTCCCGAGGTATGCAGGGTAAACAAACCAAAGCCACAAGAATCCCAGCAACGCAGACGCGATCCTTTGCTGCCGTGCGCCTCATCCTGAATGTCGAAACAACTACAAACCGGACAAACAAAGGCGCATGAACCGCAACCAAGGCAAGCACGCGATTTCTCGTCCCAAACCGGGTTTTCAAAAAGGTTCTGCAATTTAGCCTGAATTTCATCCTGATTGAAATAGCTGGTTACCTTCGCCAAATTCTGTTCTTTGGCTTCAGAAGGAGCGGCTTCAAACAACGATTGATAATCAGCCACCAGTTTCTTACCTTTTTCGGTAATCACTTCGGCCAGATAATCGCCATTCGACAGCTTGGTGAAAAGAATATCGCTTCCGGCGGTATTTCCAGGGCCTCCATTTACCGAAGTGCAAAAGCAATATTCGTCGCATTTGTTGCAACTGAAACTCAGTAAATAAACCTTTCCACGACGGTTGTTATAAAGTACATCGGGGTAATCGCCGTTGAACGTTTCTGTCAGCGGAATAAAAGCTGCAGCATCGCACGGGCGTGTGCCCCACAAAACTACTTCAGGAAATGTTTGGTTTGAAGCATCGGTAATTTCAGTGCTTTCTTTGGTCTTGTGGTACGAAAAAACCTTTTCGACCCGCGGAAAAACAACCGATTTTGCAGAGTTCGTCGTAACAATATAGTCTTCGGTGATTTCGTCGTAGGACAGAACTTTTTCAAAAAGCGCCCTTTCACCTTTGGCTTTAGGCGCGTATATTTTTTTGCCGCTCCCGATCAGATTGCTGAACAATTTTTCGAGCGAGGTTTTAGTTATCAGGTAATTATTGATCTGCATGGCTACCGTATAAATGATTCTTTATCATCGGGTTTAAAACTCGACAGCGTATTGTCTTTGTGGAGCGAAGGCCCGTAACTTCCGAAGTTTTCGTTCACATCCTGAAGCATACTTTTTGTGAGCAAATGAATAGGAATGCCCATCGGACACGCATTGAAACATGCCTCGCAGTCGGTGCAGCGGCCAGCCAAGTGCATCGCGCGCATCACATGCCATTCGAGGTTTCCAAGCGGATGCGAACCTACCGAAATCCATTGCGGCTGGTTGTTTTCGACCGTACAGCGGGTGCAATAACACAACGGACAGGCAGCGCGGCAGGCATAACATTTGAAACACGATTCAAGTTCCTTCACCCAATATTCGAAACGTTCGGCAACCGGTTTTGCTTTTATTTCGTCAATGGTTTTGCGGTATTTCTCAGCAAGGGCAATTTCCTTGTCCGACAAATAAGTTTCAATCGAAGCCAATGTCTCAAAATCAACATATTTACCTTCAGGAGAAACGCCCAACACCACCAAATTTTCATCTTTCAATTGATTCTCGCCTGCCAACTGAACGATGCTCCTCAAAACCGGAATGGGCGCCACAATAGCAGGCTTCCCCATCTTTTTGATTTCGGGTTTAGTGAGGTAAACCGCCAGATTCTGGACGCATCGACTGTCGAAAATCAATTGATCGCAATCTTCAGGGTTAGTCAGGAAAACGGCTCGTGTTTTATCGGCCGATCCTTTTCCGTAGCCTATTACCACCTGCACAGTATTTGATTCGAGCAAGCTTTTTGCCTTTTGTGTCAGTTCAATCATACGTTAGCCTCCTTTTCCAGATAATTGGCCACTTTGGTGTAATCGGTGTAAGGTCCCAATTCGCGGATGGCGCTCACAGTTGTATTTACAATGTCGGCCCATTTGGCACCCTCGGCTGCAGAAACCCACGAATACTGAATTCTCCTGACGTCAATGCCCAGCAAATCGAGCAGTCCACGGAACATGATCCAGCGGCGGCGTGCATGGAAATTTCCGGAGGTATAATGGCAATCGTTCGGATGACATCCTGAAACGATAATACCATCGGCTCCTTCGCCAAAGGCTTTCAGGAGCAACATGAAATCGATGCGGCCCGTACAGGGAAAACGAATGATTTTTACATTCTGCGCGTATTTTATTCGGCTGGTTCCTGTCAGGTCGGCGCCTGCGTAGGTACACCAGTTACAGACAAATGCTACTATTTTAGGTTCAAATTCGGTCATTTTTCTATTTGCGATTTACTGATTTACGATTTACCATTCAATGCTGATTATGCGATTTTGAAACTTAAAATCATCATCAGAATTAATTTTCAAATCTTCAAATTCTCAATTTTCAACATCTATTCATTCAGTAAAGCCATTACCTCCGAATACATTTGCTCGTTGGTATAGCCATCCAAATCGATGGATTTCGAGCGGCAGAATGCCACACAAGTTCCGCATCCCTGACACAAACCCGGATTTACTTTGGCCACTTTCTTTATTACGTTGCCTTTGCGATCCTTGATTTCTTCTTCGCCAATGGCATTGTACGGACATGCGGTTGCACACATAAAGCAGCCCACACATGTTGAATACAATGGAGGTGCTGTGCGATTCACAACCGCCACTACCGGTTCGCGGCTCAGCTCATTTTGCGAGAACAGAATAGCCACTTTTGCGGCTGCTCCTGAAGCCTGAGAAACCGTTTCAGGAATATCTTTTGGCGCCTGACATGCTCCGGCCAAGAAAATTCCGGCGGTATTGGTTTCAACTGGTTTTAGCTTCGGATGAGCTTCTGAGAAGAAATTGTAGGCATCATACGAAATGTGCATTTTTTGAGCCAGCTCTTCCGAGCCCGGATTGGCAACTCCTGCCGATGCCAGAACCACCATATCAGCTTCAATTTCGACAGGACGGGCATTCAGCAAGGTGTCAACACCTTTTACGATCAGCTTGCCGTTTTCTTCATATACTTTCGACACGCGGCCACGCAGGTAATTCACCTTATCTTCAACGATGGCACGACGTGTAAATTCGTCATAATTTTTCCCTGCTGCACGAATGTCCATATAAAACACGTACGATTCGCCGTGATGCACTTTATGCTGGTACAACATGGCATGTTTGGCCGTGTACATGCAGCAAATTTTTGAGCAGTAGGGTTTCCCTTTGGCAGGATCGCGTGACCCGGCACAGGCAATAAACACAATCTTTTCAGGCACTTTGCCATCCGATGGGCGACGAATTTCGCCCAAGGTTGGTCCTGATGCTGACGCCAAGCGTTCGAATTGCAATCCGGTGATTACATCCGGATATTTTCCATAGCCATACTCTGGAAATTCACTTGTTGTCATGATATTGAAGCCGGTTGCCACTACCACAGCACCCACTTCCATTTCAACCAGTTCATCTTCCTGATCGAAGCGAATGGCCCCAGTTGGACAAACTTTTTCGCAAACCTTGCATTTGCCTTTCAGGTAATATTGGCAATTTAATTTGTCGATAACAGGTTTGTTTGGAACAGCCTGAGGGAAAGGAACATAAATTGCAGTGCGAAACCCAAGTCCCTCATTGAATTCGCTTGGTATTTTCTTCGTAGGACATTTGGTTGTGCATTGTCCGCAGCCGGTACATAATTTTTCGTCAATACTTTTTGCTTTCTTGCGTATCGTTGCCTTGAAATTCCCGATAAAACCTTCCAGTTTTTCCAATTCGGCATAAGTCATCAGTTTAATGTTGGGATGCTGGGCCACTTCAACCATTCGTGGGGTCAGGATACATTGTGAGCAATCGAGTGTCGGAAAAGTCTCTGACAATTGCGACATGTGGCCACCAATTGATGGTTCTTTTTCGACCAGGACAACCTGATGCCCAGTATTGGCAATATCCAGACTGGCCTGAATCCCGGCAATACCGCCACCAATAACCAAAGCCGTTTTTGTGACAGGCACTTTAATGGTTGATAACGGTTTGTTGTGCTTCACTTTCTCAACCAGTGTGCGAACAATATCAATTGCTTTTTGGGTTGTGGCTTCGCTTTTGTCGTGTACCCATGAACAGTGTTCCCGAAGATTCGCCATTTCACAAAGGAAAGGGTTTAAGCCAGCTTCAGAACAAGCTCTCCGGAAAGTTGGTTCGTGCATTCGGGGTGAGCAGGCGGCAACCACTACCCCATCCAGACCTTTTTCTTTGATCATCTGTTTGATGATCGTCTGTCCCGGATCGGAACACATGTATTTATAATCGGTACTGAACTCAACTCCTTCCAATTTGCCCGCAGCCTCAGCAACCCTTCCGCAATCCACCGTCGCACTAATGTTCTCGCCGCAGTGACAAATAAAAACTCCTATTTTTGACATCATTCGTTAGTTTTGAGTTACTGAAAGATTAACCGACACAAAATGGCGTTGTAAACCCGCCTGTTTAGGTGTCAATCCCATAGCTAAAGCAATGGCCTGTGTAATGTAAATTACTGGAATATCAATCTTGCGTTTCAGGTACGACTCAATGGCCGGGCGGCGCATATCGAGGTTCGAATGGCACATCGGGCAGGCTACCACAATGGCTTTTGCACCACGATCGACTGCGCTGCGTAGTATTTTTCCTGAAAGCTCGCCCACAATCTCGGTTTTCGAAACGCTAAATCCCGCTCCGCAACATTCTGTTTTGAATGGCCAGTCAATTGCCCTGGCTCCCAGTTTTTGCATGATTACATCCATGGTCATCGGGTCTTCAAAACGATCAACTTTCATCACTTTTTGCGGACGAACAAGCAAACATCCATAATAGCAGGCCACATCCAGATTGATTGGTGATTTAATCAATGCGTCGAGCTTTGGCAATATGTATTTTTCAAGGAACTGAATGACATTCAGGATCTTGATATTGTTTTTGAACGAAACCTGAAGTTTTTGTTCAATCAACGATTTCAGTTCAGCTTTTTCTGAAAGTTCGTGCTGAGTCATTACCAGTCGGTTATAACATGCCGCACAAGGAACGACCAATTCTTCCATCTGACCCATTTCGGCCAAGGCAAGGTTACGTGCCGGAAGCGAAACAGAAAGTTCGTGATTCAGGTTATGGGCAGCTGTAGCCCCGCAGCAATTCCAGTCAGATATTTCAACAAGCTCTATTCCAGCCTCTTTGGATATGGTCAATATTGATTCGTTGTACTCACGCGATGAGCCAGTCAACGAACATCCGGGATAAAATCCTAATTTCATGATTTTGGTTTTTTAGACTGACCTTTAAACAAGCGTGAAAGGCCTTTGCGGTCTTTAATCCGTTCAGGCAAAATATGCAGTTTCCCTTTGCTGAACATCTCTGGAGCAAGTTTTACGTCCTGGAAGAGGTTTCCGGAGTGCATTTTATAATCGAGAATAAGTCCCATTTCATTCAGACGACCATTGTTTTCGACTGTATTCAGAAATGATTTATGGAAAGTTACAATGTTGCGGGCATCGGGATGGACTTTCCCTTCGGCCAGTGAGCGTTGGCGCAAATAATCCATCACTTTCGGAATATCCAGCTCCATAGGACATCGCGAATAACACGTTTCACAAGTAAGACACAACCAAATGCTCATTGAGCGGAGTATTTCATTTTCAAGAACTGGATCTCCGGCCTGTAACATGCGCATGATAACACTTGGTCTGAGATCCATGTGTTCAGCAACCGGACAGCCAGCTGTACATTTACCACATTGATAACATTCTACAACATCAACGTCGGTAAATTGTCTGACTTCCTTAGACAACTCATTTTTTTCCATTCAAGTAGCTGTTATTAAGAAAATACTGGCCGTCAACTAATTAACCATCTTAAATCGGTCACTTGTAAAGTTAGTATAAACGACTCAAAATTCTTGTATGGAAACGAAAGTATAGACAATAGATTTAATCTACAAACCAATTAAAGTCAAAAACGAGGAAAGATGTTATAGAATATGATTTCCGTGTTCGCACACGGAAGATTCAAACATGAAGTAAAAAAGTTCAAAAACCACTTTTCAAGGGAACATTTTCAATTAACGACTGAACTTCAACTTGGAATAAAAGCATCAATTGTACATAAATTACTCAATATCACCCATTGTTACCCTTTACAAGTTGTTAACTTCATCTTGTTCGATTAATCTTTAAAAATATCCAGGAAAATTTAATTCTCTTTCTTAGAAGTTGCAAGTACCATTTTCACACCAACTTTGTTTCCCAACTGTAAAACATCAACCATCTTTTGAACGGCTATGCTATTATCGCACCTTACAATAGCAAACGATTCTTCGTTTCCTTTTTTTAATTTTCGCAAGGTCGGCTCTATCTCCGAAAACTGAACTTGCTTATCATTAACGTAATATCTTAGATCTTTTGTAATCGAAATAGATGTTTTTTCGTTTTGCTTGTTCATCGACGGCGACTTATCAGCCTGCGGAAGCATCAGTTTAATTGCTCCAGGAGTGATCATGGTTGAAACGATCAGGAAGAATAACATCAGGAAAAACATAATATCGCTAAAGGAACTTGTAAAAACCTCAAATTCCTGTTTTCTTTCTGCTCTGAAGTTCATATAATTATTTATTAATCAGATCAATAAACCGAACACAACGAAATTCCCAGTTTTGGGTCAGTTTATTAATTCTGTTATTTAAAAAGTGATAACCCACATAGGCAATAATACCAATCGCTAGACCAACTCCCGAGGCAATGAGTTTCTCGTATAAACCACCAGAAATCAATGAAATGCTGATATTGTCGGCAAGCGATATGTTATAAAAAATCTTTATTACCCCTAAAATTGTTCCGATGAATCCCAACATAGGTGCAATGCTGGCAATAACACCCAAATAATACAAGTTTCCTTCGTAATTATAAACTTCCAATTTCCCCTCCATTTCCATTTGATCCTGAATTTCGCGAATAGGCCTGCCCAAGTTTTGCAATCCTTTTATCAGAATTCGTGATTCTGTGCAATTGGCCGACTCACACAAAGTCACAGCAGCGTCGATTTTACCTGCTCTGATTAGTTCGTTCAGCTTGTCAAAAAAAGTAGACTCAAGCCGCTTCTGCCCACGTATATAAAAATATCGGTCGAAAAAAATAAAAACGGCAATTATCGACAACAGAAATAATGGGATCATCATTATTCCACCCTTCATAACAAGATCCATATATGACACATCAGCCACAGTTTCTAATAGAAAAATCATTGATCGTATTTTTAGTAATTATTAATTTTCATCTGGTATATAACGGATTAAAAGCATGATTCGTATTTGATACTTAAAATTTAGAAGAGGATAATAAAACAACTCCGGAAAGATCCAGGCTCTTTTCAACAGAACCACAGGATAAAGCTAAATAAAGCAAAAATATGAACAAAAACAATCGATTCATAAAGTGTATTCGGCCAGTATCATTACATAAATCACTCATCCAAGGCAGATTATCTTTTATTAAATTGTAAAATTTCATTCAATTAAAAAGGATCGTCCTTTTCAGTCAAATTTTAAAAGGCCAAATATGGTCAATTTATTCTAATTTTAAAAGGATACTTCTCACTGCTGTATAATATGTTGATCGACGAACGCACTGTTAATATTTATGAATTAGGCATTTCCAGTCGTGTAAAACAGCGTTAAGACCAACTAATATTATCAAATTATAAAAATTTTGAACAAAGGCTGTAAATTTTCAAAACAAACATTTTTATAGCCAAATTAAATATCCATTTTTGCATCATCAAACAAACATCAAACGTAATGACCAGAAAATTATTAATAAGAGATGTGACAATGAGGGATGGACAACAATCCCTATTTGCAACCCGTATGAAACAGGATCAAATCGATCGTTTATTACCTATTTACAAAGAAGCCGGATTTTATGCGCTCGAAGTTTGGGGCGGAGCTGTTCCTGATTCCATTATGCGATATTTGAATGAAGATCCATGGGAAAGGTTGGAAAAAATTAAAGCTGAGATTGGGAATATCTCACACCTTACAGCATTGTCTCGTGGACGAAACATATTCGGATATAACCCCTACCCGGAAAAAGTAATTGAAGGGTTCAACAGGAACGCCGTTCAGTCGGGGATTTCGATCATGCGTATTTTCGATGCATTGAACGACACCCACAACATCGGATCAACAATTAAGTATGTAAAAGAAAATGGAGGTTTAGCCGATTGTGTTACCTGCTACACCGTTGATCCAAAATTTACAAGAAAAGAGCGGTTAAAAGCCCGGTTAAAAGGAAAACCTTTACCAAAAGCGATTTTCACGATCGACTATTTTGTGAACATGGCCAAAGAGCTGGAAGCTATGGGTGCCGATATGATTACCCTTAAAGACATGGCCGGTTTAATCCCACCGCTCAAAGCTGGGAAAATCATCAAAGCTTACAAGGAAAATGTTAAAATACCAATCGATTTCCATACTCATTGTACTCCTGGATTTGGTTTAGCTTCAGCAATAACTGCAATACTAAACGGCGTAGATATTTTGGATACAGCTATCATGAACTTTGCGGGCGGACCAGCAGCACCATCATTCGAATTGGTTCAGATTGTCTGCGACAAGTTAGGAATTGAAACCGGAGTTAATTTGGATGCTGTGGTCAGAATAAACAAAGTTCTGAAAGAGATTCGTTTGGAAATGGCTGATATCGACAGCTACAAAATTTATCCGATTGAATTCGATATTACAAAAGATAAATTACCAGTCCACATTGATCAGTATTTCAACGACGCAATATCATACGCCAAGGCCAACGACGAAGAAAATCTAATGGACATTTGTGGAAAAATTGAAAAATATTTTAATTTTCCTGATCCTGACGAAAGAGTAAAATTTGCCGGAGTACCCGGAGGAATGTACACCAACATGTTGGCACAGTTGAAACAATTAAAACAAGAAGAATTATTACCACGCGTGCTTGAAGTAATTCCTACAGTACGTTTCGCTGCCGGATGTCCCCCACTGGTAACTCCAACCAGTCAGATTGTTGGAGCTCAAGCCGTGAACTGTGTAATCGACGAAAAGAACGGACACCCATTTTACACGAACAATTCCAGCCAATTTGTAAATCTGGTAAAAGGATCTTATGGAAAAACACCAGTTCCGGTTGATCCTGATTTCCGTGAAAAGATTGCTGGAACACGTGAAGAGATTCCTTATAACACAAACAACTATCAAAAGCAGCCGAATCCTTCATTTCCTCAATATGGGGAAGATGTGAAATTAGCTATGAATGAAAAAGAAGAATTGCTTCTTGAATTATTCCCTACCGTGGCTAAAAAATTCCTTATGGACAAGATAGAACGTATTTATGGAACCCGACAGAAGGAAATTGAATTAAAAAGACAACGTGCTTATGAAGCTGAACGTCAGAAATATATGAATCTTTCGGATGAAGAAAAAGAAGCAAGACTGGTTGAAGGTTTATATCACTGGAACTGCTAAAAGATCATATCCATTAAAAAGCGAAGGCATCTCAACATTGAGATGCCTTCGCTTTTTTAACACACCAAAAGGAATTGAATAAGCTTATTCCTTTTTCTTTCTATATTTCCAGACCAGATAAGCCACAAACAGCACACCGCAAGCCAGTAAAATATACGATAGCTCATGCATATATTTCATGAGCAAATCCTGCTGCGAATACAAATAATAACTGAGTGAAGCCAGAATAATGTGCCAAATCCCGGAACCCAAAGCGGTATAAAGTGCAAACTGTTTGATATTCATTTTAGCAAGTCCAGCCGGAATGGAAATCAAATGCCGTATCCCTGGAATCAATCGGCCAATGAAGGTTGAGCTTCGTCCGTGTCGATTAAAATAGCCTTCAGCATGTTCAACTTTCGCCTGATTAAGGAAAAATATCTTTCCGACCTTTGATTCGGCAAAACTGTACACAATTACGCGACCAAGCCACCGAGCCATCACATAATTAAACATGGCACCAATTATTGCACCCAGAGTTGCAAATACAACAACCAGATAAACATTTAATTCACCTGTTTTAAGGGCTTGCCAAATAGCTGGTGGAATTACAATTTCGGAAGGAAGTGGAACAAATGAACTTTCGATGGCCATCAATAAAGTGATGGTAAAATAGTTCATGTGTTGCATATACCATTCGGCGAGTGACTGAAAATATTCGAGCATCAGTTTTTATTTACAATTATACGATTTACTATTTAAGCTCTGATAAAAAGCTAATTTTCAAATCTTCAAACTTGCACATTTTCAAATAAATTACACCAATTCTTCCCGCTGCTGATGGGTTTCAATCCATTTCCTGGCATTCACAAATGCCTCCATCCATGGAGCAACCTCGTCGAATTTCCGGTCGATTGGATAATACGGCCAATGAAAAGGTTTGAACGCACGTTCGAGATGTGGCATCATCACCAAATGACGGCCATCTTCAGAACACAACGATGCCACATTGTAATCAGATCCATTCGGATTTGCCGGATAGGCTGAATAGGCGTATTTCATTGGAATCTCGTAAGCCGATTCTTCCTGAGGCAAACTGAATTTTCCTTCGCCATGAGCAACCCAGACGCCAAGTTTCATTCCAACCATCGATTCGAGCATGACCGATTTATTTGGTAGGATTTCGACGCCAATAAAGCCCGACTCGAATTTATGTGATTCGTTATGCAGCATCTTTGGTTTTTCGGTACGTTCCGGATAAACCAGACCCAACTCAACCATTAGCTGGCAGCCGTTGCAAACGCCTAAACTCAAAGTATCTTCACGTTTATAGAAATTTTCGAGCGCCAGTTTGGCGGCTTCGTTGTATTTAAATGCACCGGCCCACCCTTTGGCCGATCCCATTACATCGGAATTGGAGAACCCTCCAACAAATACGATCATATTTACGTCTTCCAATGTTTCACGGCCTGCAATAAGGTCGGTCATATGAACGTCTTTCACATCCATTCCGGCCAGATACATCATGTAAGCCATTTCGCGGTCGCCATTTACACCTTTTTCACGGATGATGGCAGCACGAATTCCACTTGGTTGGCGGCGTTTCAGGTCAATGCCCAAATCTGCAGCTTTTCCGGTAAAACCTTTAAAATCGTATTTTAATTCATTCTTTTTATAACTTCCGAAACGTTCCAAAGCCTTCTGCTCTCCGGATTGTTTCCGATCGAGCAGGTACGATGAGGTGAACCATAAGTCACGCAACGAATTCAAGTCAAAACTATATTCCTCATTGCCATTCTTCACCGTAAATGCACGGCTTCCTGAAGGTTTTCCGATCAGGTTAAAACCAACTCCAGCAGCATTCAGTTTAGCTTCAAAAGTAGCCACATCGACAACCTGAACCACGACCCCAGGGTTTTCGCTGAATAACAGTTTCACACTGTCCGATTCTCCGATTCCGCTTAAATCAAGCTTCATTCCTGAATAATTATCGGCAAAACACATCTCCAGAAGGGTGGTAATTAAACCTCCGGAAGAAATATCGTGTCCAGCCAATATATTTTTGTCTTCGATACAATCCTGAATGGCATTGAATGCGGCAGCAAAGTATTTCGAATCGGCAACCGAAGGCGCTTCGTTGCCCAGTTTATTGATGATTTGAGAGAAAGCACTTCCGCCCAGACAACGATCCATTTTCGAGAAATCGACAAAATAGATGGACGATTTCGGATCGTTAATCAGCACCGGTTCAACCACTTTTTTCACATCCGAAACTTCTGCAGAAGCCGAGATAATTACCGTTCCGGGTGAATAAACCACACCGTCTTTGTATTTCTGGGTCATCGACATCGAATCTTTTCCTGTAGGAATGTTAATTCCCAGTTCGCAGGCGAAATCGCTGGCGGCCTTTACCGCTTTGTAAATGCGGGCATTTTCACCTTCATTTTTAGCCGGCCACATCCAGTTAGCACTCAGCGAAACACCTTTCAACTGATCGGAAAGCGGTGCAAAAGCAAGGTTAGTCAACGATTCGGCAATCGAAAGAACCGATCCGGCTTCGGCATCAATCAAAGCGGCAACTGGTGCATGACCAATTGTAGTTGCCAATCCTTTTTCGCCCTGATAATCGAGCGTAATTACACCCACATTATTCAGGGGAAGCTGCAATTGGCCTACACACTGTTGTTTGGCAATCCGTCCGGTTACCGAGCGGTCAACTTTGTTGGTTAACCAATCTTTACAGGCAACCGATTCGAGCTGCAAAATATCTTCGAGGTAATCTTCCAGTTTAGACTGATCGTATTCCAGATCAGCAAATTTTTCATTACGGGTAGTGTCAGTCAAAACCGTTTTTGGTGGTTTGCCAAACATATACGACAATTGCCAGTCGATTGGTTTTTCGCCGGTCTTCGAGTTTTCGAAGGTAAACTGCATATCGCCGGTTGCTTCACCAATTACATACATTGGGGCACGTTCACGATCAGCAATGCGCTGCAAAAGTGGCACATCTTTTTCGTGAATCACCAGTCCCATGCGTTCCTGCGACTCGTTACCAATAATTTCCTTTTGCGAAAGCGTTGGGTCACCAACCGGCAATTTCGAAGTGTCGATTTTTCCACCGGTAGCCTCAACCAATTCCGACAAGCAGTTTAAGTGGCCGCCTGCACCATGATCGTGTACTGTTATAATAGGATTCTCTGATGATTCACTCAACGCACGGATGGCATTGTAAACACGTTTCTGCATTTCAGGATTGGCACGCTGAACAGCGTTCAGTTCAATGTGGTTTTCGAATTCGCCGGTTGCTACCGATGAAACTGCTCCACCACCCATTCCGATGCGGTAATTATCACCACCCAAAAGCACCACTTTGTCACCCTTGGTTGGTTCGTCTTTTAAACTGTCTTTTTTTGCCGCAAAGCCAATTCCACCAGCTTGCATAATTACTTTATCGAAACCATATTTGCGACCATTCTCGAAATGTTCGAAAGTCAGCACCGATCCTGTAATGATTGGTTGTCCGAATTTATTTCCGAAGTCGCTGGCACCATTCGATGCTTTGATCAATATTTCTTCAGGAGTCTGATACAACCAGTCGCGCTCTTCGGTGGCCTGTTCCCAGCTGCGGGCATCTTCGGTACGTGGATACGAAGTCATGTAAACAGCTGTTCCGGCAATGGGCAAACTACCTTTTCCACCGGCAATACGGTCGCGGATTTCACCGCCGGTTCCGGTTGCTGCACCGTTAAACGGTTCAACGGTAGTCGGAAAATTATGTGTTTCGGCTTTCAGTGAAAGTACGGTTTCGATATCGGTAACTTCAAAAAAGTCGGGTTTATCTTGAGTTTTAGGGGCAAACTGTTCAACCTCAGGCCCCTGAACAAACGAACAATTGTCTTTATAGGCCGAGATAATGAGGTTGGGATTCTCCTGCGATGTTTTTTTGATCAGCTGAAAAAGCGACATCTCCTGCTCTACCCCATCGATAATAAATGTTCCATTGAAAATCTTGTGGCGGCAATGCTCGGAGTTTACCTGTGAGAATCCAAACACCTCACCGTCGGTCAATTTCCGGCCTAATTTTTCAGAAACCGAATTCAGGTAATCGATTTCTTCCTGACTTAAAGCCAATCCTTCCTGATCGTTATAAGCCGATATATCGGCAATCTCAAGAATTGGTTCAGGTTTTTTATTGATGGTAAAAATCGTTTGATCTAAATTGTGGTATAGTGCTTTCAGCATTGGATCGAATCCTGCATCCGGCCCCGGAACTCCAACATATTCTTCAATTCTCAGTATTCCTGAAATGCCCATATTCTGAGTAATTTCAACAGCATTTGTACTCCATGGAGTCAGCATTTCTTTTCGTGGGCCCACAAACCAACCGTTTAAAACTTCATTGTCGAGTTTTTCTGCTTCACCAAACAACCAAATTAGTTTTTCAACGTCTTCCTGACCCAGATTGTATATTGAATTTAAAGCGATTAAAGTGTTTTGAGGAGTTTTAAAGAATAGAATCATTTCAGCATATTTTTGTAAGATTTTACGAACCCAGCCCAATTTTTTAAACGCCACAAAGATAAAGATTTCAAGTTGAAACCGGTCAAAAAAGTAAATAACAGCGCAGTGTTAACAAATGCATAAAGGGAGGGATAAAGTAGTCACAGGATAACAAGAAAAAATTATTTACATTTTCCCGAGGTTCCGGGTCAACTCTAAAAGTCCAGCTATATGTCAACTCTATAGGCGTTTCTTAACACAAAATTTACATATCAGTTCTTTTATGTAGATACATTTTAAATAGGATTTTCGTCAATGTTGTTTGAAAATTTAATATCTATATTTGCCGCAAATTAAATGCAATTCATTCACAATCACACTTATGAAGCAAATTAAATATGTATCTCCTGAAGAAGCAGTAAAAGTTATCAAATCAGGAGACAGGGTTCACCTGAGCTCAGTTGCAGTTACACCACACACACTAATCAAACCGATGGTTGAACGTGGAAGAAACGGAGAACTGTATGATGTTAAAATTCAGCACATTCATATCGAGGGAAAAGTTGACTATGCTGATCCGGAGTTTGAAGGAATTTTTTGCAGCGAACAATTTTTTGTGGCTGGCAACATGCGCAAACAGACTCAGGCTGGGTACGCCGATTATATTCCGGTTTTCCTTAGTGAAACTCAAAAATTGATCAGAGATGGCTACTTAAAAGTTAACGTGGCTATGGTTATGGTTTCTCCTCCCGACAAACATGGGTATGTTTCGCTTGGAACTTCGGTTGATGCCACATTAGCTGCCATTGAGTGCGCTGATGTTGTTATTGCTGCAGTAAACCCAAACGTACCACGCTGTTGGGGTGATGCAATGATTAGCATTGACATGATCGACATTTTTGTTGAAGACGACATCCCATTATATGCCCACGGAAATGCACCACTTACTGATATTGAAATTCAATTGGGTAAAAATGTAGCTGATTTGATTGAAGATGGCGCTTGTTTGCAAATGGGTATCGGTGGTATTCCAAATGCCGTATTGGCTCAGTTAGGAAACCACAAAGATTTGGGTGTTCATACCGAGATGTTCTCTGATGGTATTCTTCCATTGGTAGAAAAAGGTATTGTTACCGGTAAACACAAAAATATCGAAAGAGGAAAAATGGTTGCTTCCTTCCTGATGGGCACCAAAGCCGTTTACGACTTTGTTGACGACAACCCAATGGTAGCCATGATGGACGTTGGCCATACCAATAATGTAGCGGTAATCCGCAAACTCGATAAAGTAACTGCAATCAACTCAGCTCTGGCGATTGACCTGACTGGTCAGGTTTGCGCCGATTCGATTGGAACAAAACACTATTCAGGGGTTGGTGGCCAAATTGACTTCATCCGTGGGGCCGGTCATTCAAAAGGGGGTAAACCAATAATTGCCATTCCTTCAGTTACAAACAAAGGCGTTTCAAAAATTTGTCCGACATTGATCGAAGGTTCGGGGGTTGTAAGTACCCGTTCAAACATGCACTGGGTAGTCACAGAATATGGTGCAGTTAATCTTTATGGGAAAACCTTACAGGAACGTGCCAAGTTACTGACTTCAATTGCCCACCCGGCACATAGAGAAGCATTAGATAAAGCCTCGTTTGAACGTTATGGATCTCATTTCCATTTTGTAAAAGATAGGAGCAGACTCTAAGAAAACATCAAAAGAAAAGGCAGGCTCAAAATCTGCCTTTTCTTTTACTATCAAAATAAGAAACTTCAACTGTAAGTTTTTCTAAAAACACAATAAAATTGAAACTCATAAAATAAAGCACTGTTAAAGAACACACACCTATTTTTTCGAATAATTGAGCAATCTGTTTAAAAAGATAGAATGTAAGTGTACTTTTGCTGCGCAAAAAAAGCTACAATAAATAAAAATCAAAATATCCTTTTATTAAACACTTACACAAAATGGAAATATCTCATATCGAACACATTGGAATCGCTGTAGCCAATCTCGAAGAAGCAATTCCTTACTGGGAAAACGTATTAGGTTTAAAATGCTATGCTGTTGAAGAGGTTAAAGATCAAAAAGTAAAAACTGCCTTTTTCAAAGTTGGTCAAACCAAAATTGAATTATTGGAGTCAACTGATCCGGAAGGGCCTATTGGCAAGTTCATTGAAAAAAAAGGGCCTGGCGTACACCACATGGCGTTTGCAGTTGAAAACGTTAATGAAGCGCTCAACGACGTCGCTGCCAAGGGCGTTCAACTAATCGACAAAACAAGCCGCAAAGGTGCTGAAGGCTTAAACATCGGGTTCCTTCACCCCAAATCAACTCTTGGTGTGCTAACAGAACTTTGTTCTACTAAATAATCAACTCACCCATATTATATCCCATGAATAATCAAGATAAAATAAAAAAACTCATTGACCTGCGCGTTGAAGCAAAACTCGGAGGTGGAGAAAAAAGAATTGAAGCGCAGCATGCTAAAGGCAAATTAACGGCCCGTGAACGCATCGAAATGTTGCTTGATGAAGGCAGTTTTGAAGAATACGACATGTTCATGACACACCGTTGTGAAAACTTCGGTATGGAGAAAACCAAATTTCTGGGCGACGGCGTTGTTACCGGACAAGGAACAATTGATGGTCGTATCGTTTACTTATACGCTCAGGATTTTACCGTTTTCGGAGGTTCTCTTTCAGAAACTTATGCACTAAAAATATGCAAAGTAATGGATATGGCCATGAAAGTTGGAGCTCCTATAATTGGGATCAACGATTCAGGCGGCGCCCGTATTCAGGAAGGGGTAACAGCTCTTGCTGGTTATTCAGAAATTTTCCAACGTAACATTCTGGCTTCTGGAGTTGTACCTCAAATTTCTGCAATTTTTGGTCCATGTGCTGGTGGTGCTGTTTACTCACCTGCACTGACCGATTTTATCATCATGAGCAAAGACACCAGCTACATGTTTGTTACCGGCCCCAAAGTGGTAAAAACAGTTACTGGTGAAATCGTTACTGACGAACAATTAGGTGGAGCATCTGTTCATGGTTCAAAATCTGGAGTTGCGCAGTTTGTTGCAGAAGATGAAAAAGAAGGTATTATGCTGATTCGTAAATTATTAAGCTATTTACCTCAGAACAATCTTGAAGATCCAGCTTTGGTTCATTGCACCGATCCGATTAACCGTTTGGAAGATTCCCTTAATTCAATCATTCCAGATAACCCAAACAAGCCATACGATGTTAAAGGTGTTATCAATGCAATTGTTGACAACAATGAATTTTTTGAAGTTCATCGTCACTACGCACAAAACGTTGTTGTTGGTTATGCCCGTTTCGATGGAGTTTCAGTAGGAATCGTGGCCAACCAGCCTAATTATCTGGCAGGGGTACTTGATATTAATGCCTCGCGTAAAGCTGCACGTTTTGTTCGTTTCTGCGATGCTTTCAACATTCCAATCATTACATTGGTTGATGTACCCGGATTCCTTCCAGGAACAACACAGGAATATGGAGGTATTATTACCCATGGGGCAAAACTTTTGTATGCCTACGGCGAAGCTACTGTTCCAAAAGTAACAGTGATTCTGCGTAAAGCATACGGTGGTGCCTATTGCGTTATGGCTTCGAAACACCTTCGTGGCGATATTAACTACTCCTGGCCAACCGGTGAAATTGCAGTTATGGGACCTAAAGGCGCCATTGAAGTTCTTCGGAGCAAAAAAATCATGGCCATTGAAGATCAAGCTGAACGTGCTGCATACATTGCGCAAGCTGAAGAAGATTACAAAGATAAATTTGCCAATCCCTATAAAGCCGCAGAGTATGGCTATATCGACGATGTCATTGAACCACGCAATACACGTTTCCGCATCATCAGAGCTTTACAAAGCTTAGCTACCAAAAAGGTATTGAATCCGCCAAAGAAACACTCTAACCTTCCGTTATAATTATGAAGATGCTTTTTATCTTTTTACAATTCGGGACGAGTATTTCCGACCCATTGTCGAACACCAAAACATTTATTTTTTGGGGCGTTATATTAGCATTTGTTGTGTTGTTCATCTATTTCCTTTATCGCACGAACAAACTTATCGATGCTAAAAAACAATCAAACAAGCTGCAAGAAGTAACTGTACGTCAACCAAACAGTAGCGCTGAAATACATGAAGAAACGGCCGCCGCTATAGCTTTGGCCATTCACATGTATCAAAACGATTTGCATGACCAGGAAAGCTTTACTATTACCTTGAAGAAGGTTTCCAAGATTTATTCACCATGGAGTTCAAAGATTTATACATTACGTCAAAATCCCAGATAAAACAAGTAGCATGAAAAAATTTTCATTTACAATAAATGGCAACGCATACGATTTGGAAATTAAAAGCGTAGAGGACAATGTTGCAGAAGTTGAAGTTAACGGTTTTTTATATAACGTTGAGTTCGACCGCGTTCTCCAAACGACTAAAACTCCCAAATTAGTAAGATCAGAGGCTGTCCCTTCAACTGACATTACTCCTGCCGAACAAAAAACAAGTTCACCGGCTGGCCCAAAAGGCTCGGGCTTTATCAAATCACCACTTCCAGGTACCATCATCGAGGTTCATGTGAAAGTTGGAGATTCAGTACGAACCGGAGACAAGCTTATCACATTGGAAGCAATGAAAATGGAAAACATTATCAATTCTGACAAAAGTGGCAAAGTTGTTGCTGTTAAGGTGAATAAGGGCGATGCGGTAATGGAAGGCGATATTCTTATTGAAGTTGGATAATCTGTTTAATACTTGTGATTATGAATATCATTTATAACATCATGTTGATATATGGTCTTACTTTTATCATCGGTTTTTTTGTTTCCGGTATAATCTGGCTCCTTTACACCTCCATGACAGCCAAAGATTCAAACAAAATCACACATCGTGAATCATACAGTGAAATGAAGCGGTTAAAGAGTAAAAATATAAAATCAGCACAATAGGTTATAATTTTCAATAATCATAAGATGGAAATATTTTATAAACTTTTTCAAGGGTTTTCAACCTTAGCACTTTCTGATCCATTAATATCATTGACCAGGATAGGATTAATTCTTTTGGGGTTATTACTGGTTTACCTTGGCAAGAAAGGCATACTTGAACCTTTGCTGATGATACCAATGGGATTGGGTATGGCAACCATTAATGCAAGTATCATGTTCTTGCCTAATGGAATGCAGGGAAACATATTTGTGGATCCACTGGTAACCGACATTAATGATTTGCTCAGTATTCTACAAATCGATTTTCTGCAGCCCATTTATACCTATATGTTCAGTAATGGATTGATAGCCTGTTTTATTTTTATGGGAATCGGAGGAATGATCGACATTAGTTATATCCTTGTGCGCCCATTTTCAAGCATGCTTTTGGCCCTTTTTGCCGAACTTGGAACTTTTGCAACCATTCCGATTGCAATGGCGATGGGGTTGAATCTTAAAGAGTCTGCGTCAATTGCTATGGTAGGAGGAGCTGATGGACCAATGGTGTTATATACTTCGTTGATGCTTGCTAAAGATTTGTTTGTACCGATTACGGTAGTAGCTTATCTCTATCTTGGTTTAACCTACGGAGGATATCCCTATCTGATTCGCTTGCTGGTACCAAAAAAATACAGAGGAATACAAGTCAAATACGACAAACCGACAAAACCAATTTCGCAAGGCATGAAATTGACGGCGGCTGTCGTACTTTGTGTTGTACTTTGTTTTTTATTCCCGGTTGCCTCACCACTGTTTTTCTCTTTATTTGTTGGGATAGCTATCCGGGAATCAGGGCTGACACACATATTGGAATTTATAGAAGGTCCGCTTTTATATGGTTCTACTTTCTTTTTAGGAATGTTACTTGGAATCTTGTGCGAAGCCCATTTACTATTGAATCCTAAAATACTGACTTTATTAATTCTCGGAATTATTTCCTTGATTTTGTCAGGTATTGGTGGAATTATGGGCGGGTATGTGATGTTCTTCATTAAGAAAGGCAACTTTAATCCAGCTATCGGTTGTGCTGGGGTAAGTTGTGTGCCAACAACAGCAAAAGTAGTTCAGAAGGAAGTGAGTAAAGTAAATCCAAATGCTATTATTCTACAAGAAGCATTGGGGGCCAATATTATGGGAGTAATTACCACTGCTATTATTGCAGGGCTGTATATTACCTTAATCCCAATGCTAAAATAAGCCACGACAACCGATTTCGGTAAAAAAACAGTTGTAACTACAAAGCGGTGAATCCCTTTAAAAAGAGATTCACCGCTTTCATTTATTCCAGACTTTAAAACCGGCAGTTTAGAATTAATTAACACAACATCACAATTACTTTAACTTCATTTAATAATTATTTTCCGAATTTATGAATTCGCCGGCTTATCTTTGTATTACATTTTTTTTCATAAGTTTAGGTTTAGTTAGGTTAGTTAGTTTAAGAGAGAAAAGGTAGAACAGAGGTTCTACCTTTTTGTTTTTACACCTATCAAACTTCAATAGGATAAATTATAGTGGTAATTCAAGTCCGCCTTCTAAGAGTGTGAATTCTTTAATAAGACAAATAAAATTTCTTGTCCAAAAGTATCCTGACAATACCTTGTCTTCACTATTTTCAAAACTGATTACCGATAAGCTCCAAATGAGCAGTGAAACTCAGTTGACTCCTCAAAAAAAAATAGACATTAACAGCAATATCATAATCCGATCCATCATTGAAACTACAATTAAAAATCAACAAAATCATTATGAAGTTACTAGGTTAATTGCTATATTTCCTGCGACTTATTAACTACTATTTTTTATATCTTAGTATCAATAAAAAAAAAACGACCTCTGAGCAAGCTCGCTAGGTGGCAAAAAAGCTAACGCAAATTTAAAAAGCTGAACCGACCCCAAGAGTCGGATACTAAAAGAGAATAAAATGAAAAAACTATTCGTAATTATTTGTTTGGTGTTTAGTGCAACGTTTATGTTTGCACAGGAATTCAATAAGTGGTCAATTGAACCAGAATTTGGCTTAACAAAATTGCAAGATATGCCATACGGAGGAAGTACCGTTGGATTTTATAATGCTGGAATAGGCGCTAGATATATGGCAACTCCATTATTTGGGTTTAGAGTATCAGGAAGCTATACAAATCACAATTATACCTTAACAAATCAACCAGTGAAATATGCTGAAGGTCAAATTTTGGGCGTTTGCAATTTTGGCAGATTGCTTAAAATGGAACGACTAGCTAATAATAGATATACTATTATTGGTGGTATTGGTGGTGATCTTTCAAATTCACATGATTTTACTAATACTCAAATGTTTGATCGTGTAACTAATTTTCATTTGGCTGGATTTGTTGATAATGAATTCAGGGTTACTGATAAATTTTTCCTGACTGTAGGATTAAATGTTATTACAGGCGTGAATCTTACCGCACCAACTGGTGCAACAGATGTTAATCAAGCCATTATTAATGGTGTTGCCAAAACATCAATTATTGATTTTAATATTAAAGCTATTTTTGTTTTAGGTAAGAAAAAGGATCATGCAGATTTTTATCTTGAGCCATCAGTGATTCCAGAAACCAAAATTGTTTATATCGACTCAACAAAACATGTAACAAATAATTATTACACAGATGTTTGCGAAGAAGTTTCAACTTCTTCGGCACCACATCCAGAATATATATACTTTGCTAATGATAGTTACAGTATTGATAAAGATGGTTTAGAAAATATAGAACAATCTTTACTTAAGATTAAAGATAAAGTTACTATTACTGCATATTGTTCAAATGTTGCATCTTCTAAGTATAATTTAAAATTAGCACAAAATAGAGCAAATGCAGTTAAAAATAAATTAGTAAATTTAGGTGTTGATCCTGCTAAAATAAAAACTGTAAGTATTGGTATTGATAATAATAGATCAAATCCAGAAATATTTGATATGGCAAGAAGAGTAAAAATTGAATTTTAACGTGAAAAAGTTTAATAGATTTTTATTACGAATGTTTTAATTGTACAAATGTTAAACCCACGCTCCGGTTAATGCTTAGTTATTTGGTTGTTTAATGTACTAAGATCGCATTCTGGATCAAAGAAAACTCGGCGATTTGTGAACTGGAGGGCTACCTCATTTTCATTTTACCGTTTTCACCTGAAAAATCTTTCGATTCCAGGCTTCAAACTTATTTTTGCTCAGGAAAACAAGTTCTTTTTTCTCTGCTTCTTTTATCCAGATGACAGAAGAATCAGTTGGATCGGCTTTAGTCTTCACTCCTCCTGTTGCCAAGATCTGAACCAGTGAACCATTATTAACTTCGAAATAAAAAGGTTTCACATCTGAACTTTCAGAAATCGAAAGTTGGGCTGGAGGCAACACAACATCAGGAGCAGTTTCTTCATATAAAAACCGCGAAACATTGCTGGAAATAGTATCCATCCAACTATTTAATGTATTGTAAGTGGCGAGTTCAGGTTCATGACCAAGCCCAGGTAAAGACACCAATCGGTTACGGATACCAAGCATTTGAAGCCGATCGTGAATAGGTTTTGAACCGTACATTTTATCCATCACCAGCCGATTTATCATTAGCGAGTTCCGGAACGGATAGTCATTCTCATAAGGCACAATATCATCGGCGGTTCCATGGATCGACAAAACCGAAATTTTTTCGTCCCGATCAATAACATTCAAATCAGCAACAGCCCCCCACATATTCACAACAGCTTTGATGTTAAATGTTTCGGTATATTTATTTCCCGATTCTTCAATCTTACCGAGCTTGCCCTGCTTACTGGCTTCCAGAATACGTTCGGGACGTTCATCGTTTTTCATAAAAGCGGTATTGAGCGAAGCCACTGCTCCCGCACTCGTTCCTCCAATATAAACCTGAGTAGGGTCTATTCCCAGACCTTTCGCATTATGCGCCAGAAATCGAAGGGCCGCATTGGCATCCTGAATGGCTTTATATGCACTCATCTCGATATCGCTGGGTGTTGGCTTAAATCCGATGCGATAATCGATAGAAGCCACCAAATAACCACGTTTTGCAAGCGAAGTCGCCAAAGCTTTCTCGCAGGCCGACTCTTTACTCCCGATGTAAAATGCACCTCCGTGAATGAGCATGACCAAGGGTCGGTTTTTAAAAAGATCGGTTTTCGGATAATACACATCTAACATCAGATCGAGTAATTGCGGATCGTCGAACGACTTTATCAGTCCTTTGCTCAGTGTTGTAATATACGGTTCATCGGAATAGGGAGAATGCGTCCAGTACCCTTTTGCTCTTCCATATAAAAGATCGCTTTTAACTTCTATTGCAGGAAATATCTCATCCTGATACCGTTTGGTAGGCGCTACCGCAACTTCTGGCCTTTGAATAAAACTTACATCAACCTTTGGACGCCAGAAAAAGAAACGCCTCTTTCCGTTCATCAAAGTAAGCCGACCTTCGAATCCAAACGAACTAATTTTCGAGGATTTCATTTTCCCGAGATACAAATCAGATTGAAAAAAGGGTTTACTTCCTGAAGTATTCAGAATAAAAAAATGACTTTCTTCAACAGCCTTTCCCCTATTGTGTACCAAATATCCTTTCAATAAGGAAGAATCAGCCTTATCAGCTACTAAAATAAGCGGATCATTTCCTATTTTCCCATCGTAAATTCCCTTTTCCGGAGAGACCATTTGGGCATTTACCCAAGTTGCTGTAAGTAAGACTATCAGCAATAAATTTAAATTTTTAAAAATTTGCATATTTTACTAATTTAAAGGTCTAGAAATTTGATTTTTGCGTAGCTATAAAACGATGAAACTGGTCGAAATTATAGGTACCTTCTGCTCATTCAAATGTTCAACAGTTTGTCGTTCTGTTTTTGGTGCAAAATTACATTCAAAACAGCAATTTATGCAGAAAAGTATTGATTTCGGTGTTATATAAAGTTATAGTGAATTTGTCAGGAAAGAACGCATGAAAATCACGTTTAGTGCCTCTACCTGCAATTACCTTTGCTGGCCAATAAATTAGGTCGATCAAAAAAATTAACATACCAAATAACCGAATTATGATTGTTGCACAAATTGCACCTCTTGTTTTTGGGATCCGTCCCGAATTTTTGCTCTTCGGATTAACACTCCTTGGCGTAGCATTATTTCACCGCTACACTCTTATAGTCGGTCTTTTAGGATTGACATCTATCCTCATTTTCAAATTTATTTTCATTCCAGAGTTTAACTTATCCGAGCATTTATTTGGTCACGTGGCGTTCTCTGATCAGATTTTACACAAGGGAATGCGTGTTGGAGAGTGGAGTACACTTCTTAATCTCCTTGGGCTTCTTTTAGGGTTCGCCCTACTTGCCTGGCATTTTGAAAAATCTAAACTACCTGATTATCTGCCCAATTTATTGCCAAACGACTGGAAAGGTCCTCTTGTTTTGCTAATAGCTGTTTTTGTAATTTCCTCCTTTCTGGATAATATTGCTGCAGCATTAATTGGCGGCACCATTGCCATGGTCGTTTTTAAGCATAAAGTTCACCTCGGGTACATTGCTGCAATAGTTGCTGCCAGTAATGCCGGAGGCTCGGGAAGTGTGATTGGTGATACAACCACAACATTAATGTGGATTGAAGGTGTTTCACCTTTTAATGTTTTTCATGGATATATCGCTGCCGGAACGGCATTGGTTTTCTTCTCCATATTTGCTTCCTTACAACAAGATAAATATCAACGCATTCAGAAAGATGCCAAAAGTAATGTTGTAATTGATTGGGGACGTATCGGAATTGTTGTTTTAATTTTACTGATGACCATTCTGACCAATGTATTCTTCGATTTTCCGGCGCTCGGAGTCTGGATTGCCATTGGAATTGGAGCATTTTTCAGGGAAACCGACTGGAAAGAAGTAAAAAATGCCATTGCTGGTTCCATTTTTCTGCTTTCGCTGGTTACCTGCGCATCGTTAATGCCCGTTGAAGAGCTTCCGGTGGCATCGTGGCAAACAGCATTTTCATTGGGGTTTGTCTCAGCCGTTTTTGATAACATTCCACTGACCAAACTTGCACTGGAGCAAAACGGATACGATTGGGGTATGTTAGCTTATGCGGTTGGGTTTGGCGGATCGATGATCTGGTTTGGATCTTCTGCCGGAGTCGCAATTACCACCAAATTTCATGAAGCCAGATCTGTATTTAGCTGGATAAAGTCGGGTTGGCATATCATCGTTGCTTATATACTCGGATTTTTTGTTTTGCTATTTTTTATGGGATGGGAACCACAGCCCTTAAAAAAGAAACCGAATAAGGCAAATTCGCAACAAACAACGGAGCAACACATCCAAACTTCTACGAGTCCTAATTAACATTTATGCTTCAAAAGAAAGGTTTTTTCAGTTTTCGATGCCCTTGAAATTGGACAAACTCTTTTACGACCTTAATCATCATAACAAAAGGGCGTCTATTCCAAGTTGAAATAGACGCCCTTGTATTTAAATGTTCAAATTATTAAAATCCGCTTACATTAAGTCTTCCACCCGTTGAACACTTCCCAGTCAATGAAGCTGTCGGGACAACAGAACCCAAAATTGCATTTTTTATCTGGATAACGGTCGCTCCTGGATGAGAGGCAGCGTACAAAGCAACGGCTCCAGTAACATGCGGCGTTGCCATGGAAGTTCCGCTATAACTGGCGTACCCTGAAACAATGTTTTTACCAGATTTTACAGGAACTGTTGAAACAATTGCTTCACCAGGAGCACCCAGATCTACTTTTGAAGCTGCATAATTAGAAAAACTTGAAAGACCTCCTGTTTTATTTATAGAAGCAACTGCAATAATATTAGAATTAGGATATCCGGAAGGATATGAAACACTTGTCTCAGTGTTCAATCCATCGTTACCAGCGGCTGCTATAAACAATATTCCAGCGACATTTGCCCTTTCTATGGCATCTTGCAGCAATTGTGAAAAACCTCCACCGCCCCAGGAATTGTTGGTAGCAACAATATTTAACCCATTTTTCACTTTTAGAGTAGTGAAATAATCAACCGCTTTAATGGCATTGGCTGTTGTTCCGCCACGATTGCCTAAAAACTTGGCATCTAATAATTTAATATTCCAACAAACGCCAGCCACTCCTATTTTATTGCCACCAACTCCACCAATCGTCCCAGCAACATGAGTTCCATGATCATCATTTATCCCATCAAAAACCGAGTTATTATTACCATCAAAATCCCAGCCATTAACATCATCGATGTAGCCATCACCATCATCATCAATGCCATTCCCCGGAATTTCACCCGGAACAGTACCTGCATTAGCGGCTAAATCAACATGAGTAAACATATAACCTTCGTCAATGATACCAACATACACATCACTTGAACCAGTATGTCCTGCGGCCCAAGCTTCTGCGGCCTGACTACCATATTGATTGGCCGGAGAACTTGCATCTCCATACATTCCCCAAAGCGAGCCATTGGTGAAGTAAGTATCGTTTGATATAGCGCCACAGTGTTGATAGATGTAATTGGGTTCAGCATACTCAACTTCCGGAAAATCTTTTGCTTTGGCGATGGCGTCAGCAACAGTTCCAGAAATGGTCACCAAATCGATTCCATTTTTGTCACCCTGCTTTTCCATCATTTTAGTCAGGATTTTTTCTTTGACTTTTCCATTCAATTTGGAATAAACAACCTCTTTTATTGAAACATTTGTGCCTGCTTTAAACTTGACCAAAATCTCAGTAGGAATCATATCCGAATCGGCTTTTACCGATGCACTTTTTAAAGCTGATGAATTATCAGAAACCTGCAATTCATCTTTCTGTAAACATCCGGCAATAAGTAAACTTGCCAGAAAAGCGGAAGTTAGTAGGTGCAATTTTTTCATGGATTTCTTTTTTTTGGAGTTTAAAATTTAAACGATATTGATTACCGAATGGTTTAAAATTAGAACCTTTGTTTCTCAAATTTACAAAAAAATATCAAAAAAAACGATTCTCTATAAACTACATCAGCATATCGTTCGCAAAAAACAAGGCTTTATTTCAGGATTTTAACCATATTCACATCGAAGCACTTGATGTTAACAACATCCATGTTACAATAATATTTCTGGAATTAAACAGGGAGACCAAAATAAGAGAAAATGTTACTTATCTGAGCGTGAATTGGAATGGGCTCCAAAATTTGACTCATCGCCCAAAATCTATTTTCTGCTGGGGATCACGTGGCAATTGCGTCAAAAATTCTTCAACAATGGCATCAATAACAACCAGACACCGGCCGCAACTGGTTCCAGCGCGGGTTATTCTTTGAATGTCAGACGTTGATCGTGCTCCTTTCGTAAGTGCTGCATTGATTTCCTTTTCAGTTACCATATTGCACATACAAACCAAACGCTTATTCATGTTGGAATCTACTGGAAAGGAAACTTCTATGAAACAAACTTATTTTCTACAAACAGCTTGATACCGCGATAGGCGTCAATAATCTGGTCACGTTTCGGTAACGTTTCGTATATCTTTTGAATGTACTGTTTCTCGCTCAATATTCTGAAGGTGTATTTAAAATTGAGGTCAAAAGCCATCGACAAGAGCAACATCCGATAGTCGTTCATGGTTTTCATATCCTCAACTGCCGCGGTTTTTCCGGCTAAAATACTTTTGATAATCTTATCTGAAACCTCAATTTGATTAATCAAATCCATGGTCATTAAAGGTTGAAAGCTATATTTCTCTTTAAAAAACCGATATGAGGTTTCGAAAATATCCAGTTTATCCGCATCACGAAGCAAACGAGCAAAAAGAGTTTGCTGTTCATTATCGAGCTTAGGTAGCTTAAGTTTATTGTGACCTTCTATCGACTTCAGAATAATTAGCTGAACATCAGAAGATAACTTAGGAAAAAATTCCATCTGCTGTATCAGTTTGGCCGACAGGGCTGCATGATTGTGCTGTATATTTATTGGTGATTCGGTTCCTTGAACAATCATAACAGCCTTCCCATAATCATGAAATAATGCTATGATTTCGGCAATGTGCCTATCTTCTTCGGTTTGCAATAAAACTTTTGCAAGCAAAAGAGAATTGCTTACCACACGCAGCGAATGGGTCCGAATATCTTCCACTTTCAATTGATTATCAGGAGAATCAATAACAAGCGACTGGAAATATTCTTCAAACTCAAGACGACATTCTTTCAATAATTCTTCAGTAGTCATATGGTGGATTTATAATTTCAAAAGTAACAGAATAAACCATCATAAAGGAATTGCCCCCCATAAAATTATCAACAATCAAAACCTTAAATCTGCTTGAAAATGGCGATGGTACACATTTGTTGATAAAAAAGCCTTGAGATTTTTATGTTTTTTGAATAAAGAGGGCGATTAAATTCAAGTTTTGTTATTTTTGTCGTCGCTAAAAACAAATCGGTCCTATAGTTCAATGGATAGAATGTAAGATTCCGGTTCTTATGATCTGGGTTCGAATCCCGGTAGGATCACCAAGGCTGAATACAAAATTAACTAAAAGCACTTAAAATCAATGATTTAAGTGCTTTTTTGTTTGTGCAAAATACTCAAAATATGCACTGAAAATCAAATCAAAAGGGTCTAAATCGAGACCTGTTCACAAATTCTCTCAGAGGTCTCGCTAATCGCTGTAACTTTCTGTATTTCAATATATTTTAATTTAATTTGGTTCATTTTAATGCTTTTAAAATAGCTTCAAACAGGGTATTTTTAGCAATTGGAGCGAGACCTTTTTTTAACTTTTTTAAATTAATGAGATGAGAGTTACTGTTTGTTTTCAGTTAAAGAAGTCAAAATCAAGACCGGACGGTAAATGCCCATTGTATTTAAGGTGTACCATGAGCGGGTGTCACTACTGTCAAAAGCGGTAGCCAACTTCTCAAATCAAACTATTTGTAACTATATAATGCAATGATCATCAAAACAAAGAACTTTACTCGTGCCAGATTTCAACCTGATTGCTTATGGAAAATGGAAACTAATTCACTACTTTTAGCATCGACTCAGGGTATCATATTTCTTACTAGGTGATATAACAATCCCTTATAAGATAAATGATAATAAAAGTTTCAAATAAACATCTAAATAGTTATTTTGCTAATAATCAGCTATTTGTATTTTTTCCACAGACTACGTTACTTTCGATAGAATTGACAATATTAAAAAAACATGAAAAGACGTTCTTTTATACAAAAATCTGCAATTACAAGTACCGGATTATTAGCCAGTTCCAACTTATTCGCCGGAATCACAAACAGCTTATTCCCAAGTGGAATACCTCTTTCAATTGAAGGAAATAGGTTTGTTACCCTTTGTGTTATGATTCGCACTACCCCTTGGGAGGTTTCGCGTGATGTGAAATTACATCCACGAGATGAATCGACATGGCATACGCACGATGGCGTACGATCAATGCGGGAAGCATTTTCGCGAAATAATCCCGATGGGCGGCTTACTTGGGGGTTTACTTTAAATGCGTTGGAAGATAAACGGAAAAATTACTGCGAAATTCGCGCCTATGCAGTAGGATGTCATCAAAAGTACGGCGATGAGATTACCTATTTCCCGGGGTATTTTCCTGCCATGTACCTGCCCCGCGAAAGGGTGAACCGAGAAATAACCGAAGCCATTCAAATCATATCTGATTTTGCGGGAAATAATTATCGACCACAATCAATCATGGGAGGCTTTTTATCGGCCGACAGTTTAAAGTATCTGGCTGAAAAAGAAAATATACATACCGCACATGCAGTAATCTGGAGCCAGCATAATATTGATGGCGGCGGAGCCGATGGTTCACCCTCCTATCCATTCTATCCTTCAACAGAACATTTCTGCAAACCAGCACAAGGTAAAAGTGATTTTATTGATTGTGTTAATCTGGATGGCTGGACCATGGACTTTATTTGTGCCCGTCAAAGTGGATCAAATGGACACGAAATTACCGGATATAACAGTCGTCGTGGAGTTGGTCCAATAGAAACATACAAAGGATGGGGCTTAGAACTCGGACACCGGGAGGTTATGCATACTCAATCGATCCATTTTGATAAAGGATTTGAGCTCAATAAATTTGGCTGGGTTACAAATATTTGGGAGGCCCAAATGGTATACGAGTTCGGAAAAGAATTTATTTGTAATGCTCTCGAAATGTGGGTTACAGGTACAAAAAAACGTTGGCCAGATACTCATTTTGTCACATTTGGCGAATTTGGCAATTTGTGGAGAACCCAATACAAAAACAATAATGAGTGGAATTATCGGTTTGAAGAACGAGGTTCAGGCTTGGGCGATTCATACAATAATCTTGAAATCAGATGGTTTATGAACAAAGAATTTCGACTTGCGTTACTGCATGATTGGCATAAAAATGAACCCGAGCGCATTATCGATTTTACACGTTATGATTTACCTGCCCATGAACCAGCAGACCCAAGTCCGGGTCAACCAACAAAAGATTGGAGTTTAATAAATCGCATAAACCAAAAAGGATTGAGGCCTCAGGATAAGCCCATTCTATTACAGGAGCTTGAAAAAGATGAAAAAGATATAATTAACCGCTATTATCCGGAGTTAACGTTATAGAAAATTCAAAGGAAACTTCATCTAATCTAACATTATAAAATTATTACAAGTGAAAACAGTTGCCAACAAAACACCTTATATTAGCTTAATTATTAGCACATTAATAATCGCTTCATTTACCAGCTTTGGTAGCGTCAAAGAGAGTCATGTAAACAAAACCGAACATCCAAAAATCGTCAATATCATCAATTTCATCCGTTTACTCGAACCAAGAGATCCAGCTGTAACTGAGGACGTTCTTTATCAAACTATAGTAAAACAAGTGGAAATGATGAAAAAGTACAAACTTGGTGGTACTTTCTTATTGCAATACGATGCTTTGCTTGATCCCCGATATCAGAAACTATTAAAGAGCCTTCCTCATGATTCATTCGAAATTGGAGGATGGTGGGAAATTACGCAGCCTCATGTTGAAAAAGCAGGTTTAAAATGGCGCGGCAGATACCCCTGGGATTGGCATGCCGACGTCGGGTTCTCTACCGGTTATTCACCCGAAGAGCGCGAAAAACTGGTTGATGTGTACATGAATGATTTCAAGAAAATATTTGGATACTATCCACGGTCTGTTGGTTCATGGTTTATTGATGCACACACAATAAATTACCTTTACGAAAAGTATAAAATTGTTGCTTCCTGCAACTGCAAAGACCAATATGGAACCGATGGGTACACCTTATGGGGCGGTTATTGGAACCAGGCCTACTATCCCAGCAAAATAAACTCCTATATGCCCGCACAAAATGTGGAAAACCAAACCCCGGTGCCTATCTTCAGGATGCTTGGTAGTGACCCAATCCGACAGTACGATCACGGATTAGGCACAACCAGACAAGGAGTTGTGACTCTTGAACCTGTTTATAAAGATGCAGGTGGTGACTCGAACTGGGTAAATTGGTATTTTAAAGAATTGGTTGAGGGAGAGTCTATGGAGTTTGCCTATACGCAAGCGGGTCAGGAGAATTCGTTTACATGGGATGCCATGTCGAAAGGATTTGAAATACAAATGCCGTTAATTGCCCGGTTGCGCGATCAAAAGAAATTAAAAGTTGAGACATTGGCCGAATCCGGAAAGTGGTTTCGGAACCATTATAAAGTCACTCCAGCAACTTCCGTAACGGTGAACAATGACCTTGATGGTGGTAACCTTAAGACCGTATGGTTCAATAGCCGGTTCTACCGCATCAATTTGTTATGGGAAGATGGCACTTTACGCTTCCGTGATATTCATTTATTTAATGAAAATTTCCCGTCAATTTATACAAAGGGTAAGGCAACCTCCAATGAGTGTTCATTCTTTACGCTTCCCATAGTTGATGGATATATTTGGAGCACGCCTGAGAAAATTGCAGGCCTGCGGTTTAAAGCAGTACTGGATGGAAAAGAATCCTTGCTGGAAGGTGGAGATCCGAAAGTGACAAATCCAGCTCCAGGTAAGTTACAAATAACCTGGCCTTTGAAGTCGATAAAAGGAAACCTTACAATGGATATCGATGAACAACAGATAGCAATGAAAATAGAAGGAAATAATTCGTTAAACTGGTTCCTTGATTTGACAACTTCAGAAAAGGCAACCTTACCTTTTCAAAAACTAATTCCTTCACGTATTGATTGTCAATTTGAAAGAATGAATTATTCCATTACAGCAACAAAAGGGTTCTTTTCAAAACCAGGTAATGGCGCGGTTTTCAGAATTACTCCTGAGAAGAATATTTTAATTCTAAATTTAGCTGAGAAGAATTCAATAAATTAGATTCAATAAAAGCCCATTTATGAAACCAAACTTTTCCATTTCGAAGATGATTTTTCTGTTTATCCTTTTCTCCAATTTCTCTGCATCGGGGCAAATCAGTATTTCGAATCGACCAGATGACAAGGTGATCGTATTTGGCAACAGTAAACTCCAAATCACACTCGATTATGATTTAAAATGCGTCGTTACAGATATGCTGGTAAATGGAGAGTCTGTTCTTTCAAGCAAATCGGGAATATATTCCGGCATCCGCACTTCAATTGCCAATTATTCCACGCAAAAGTTGGTAGCCTCGCCCCAAATAGAAACAAAAAAAGATAGGGTAACGATTTCTGGCATCAGTTATGGTGAAGATAAAGCTCCTGTTAATGAAACCTGGACTTTTATAATTACTGATACGGATATCAGGTTTGATATTGAACGAACAATTCCAAACCCCTTTGTAGCTGAAGAAGTTTCATTTCCTTTGGTCAATTTCAAGAGCATCAAAACCTGGGACGGTGCGTTTCTTGGCTACGGCGGACTGGCATGGTTCTACCTCTTTAACGAAAAACTATGCACTTACGGCGTTCATACCGGCTCATCTGTTTTCTGGAACAGTACCACCGGAAATGGATTGAAAGCATCCGCCACTATACCCGGGAAGCAGGTCGCAACAAAATTCACACGATCAAACGAAGATCAGTTAATCTATGCTGTTTCGGTATCAGATGGTGAGATGAAATATCGCTACGATGCCGGTACCAACAGACGAAGATTTGTAAGGGGAAAAACAGATGTTTGGGATTCCTTTGCGGTTTCTGCCGGGAAATATACAGAATCGCTTACCTTTTCGTGGCTCGATTATGAGAAAGAATATAACCGGGGCCATTTAGCCGGAATTAATGGAAAGCAAGTTACCGACCTGGCGAACACCATAGCGCGGATAGGTGTCATTGATGCCAGACATTTTGGTGGCAACAGCTGGCACACGCCATATGGACCAATCTGTCTGCACGAGCAGTATATTGGGCAAATGGGTATAGCCATAAACGATCCGAACTACATCGAGGGTTATAAGCAATGCCTGGATTATTACCGCGATAATGCCATACAGCCGGATGGCAGGGTAATTTCAAGATGGGCCTATACCGACGAAGATGCCATGGCCGGAACAGCAACTTCCAAAGGCTTCTATGAGGCTCAATGGGGTTATTTACTCGATTCAAATCCTGATTTTGTTTCCAATGTTTCAGAACTTTACAATCAGTCCGGTGATATAAACTGGGTCAGGACGCATAAATTATCCTGCGAAAAGGCATTGGAATTCATGCTAAAAAGAGATTCGAACGGAAACCATCTAGTAGAAATGAAAACCGACAGTGAGTCGGAGAAAAGAGGAAGCGACTGGATCGACATTATCTGGGCATCGTACGAAAATGCTTTTGTGAATGCCAAACTCTATTACGCGCTCACCTTATGGTCGGATATTGAGAAACAGCTTGGAGATGCCGAAAAAGCAAGCTATTATTCAAACTATGCCGCCGGGTTAAAAACAGGTTTCAATAAATCGACAAAAGATGGAGGTTTTTGGGATGAGAAAAACAACTGGTACGTGCATTGGCTCGACAAAGACCAATCGGTTCATGGAAACAACCTGGTGATTCCTGTTAATTTTATGGCTATTGCCTATGGTATTTGCGACAATGAGCAACACAAAAAAGCCATTCTGGATCAGGTTGAAGAACAAATGCAAAAGGAAAAACTTTTTGCCTGGCCATTATGCATATACACCTATGCCAAAGGCGAAGGAAACGACTGGCAATTCCCATTTCCAAACTACGAAAACGGCGATATTTTTCTCTCCTGGGGAGCCGTTGGAGTTGAAGCCTACGCTTCGTATAAACCTGAACTGGCCTTAAAATACATTGAAAACATCCTGACTCAATTCGAAAAGGACGGTTTGGCTTTCCAGCGCTACGGAAGACTCAAACAGGATGGATTGGGTGATGATATTCTTTCAGGAAACAGCCTGGCCATTATCGGACTTTACAAATCAATTTATGGCATTAATCCATTGTACAACAGGATGTATCTAAACCCACATCTCCCTGAAAAACTCTCAGGCACCACGTTGAATTATAAATTCAGGGGAGAAGAATTGATAATCGGGTTAGATAAAGGCCATTATTCGATTTCCAACAATCAGTTTAAGTTGAGCTCAACAACTGATTTTGGTTTTGATACCAAAAATAATGAACTGGAATATTTTCATTCGAACGACAATGCTTTTTCGCTAAAGGCGCAACTGGTTAAAACCGGAAAGCTTTCTGTTGAAATCGTGAAATGGAATGAAAAAGAATGTATCTGGAATCAGGTTGCAGCACCAAATTCAGGAAAGATAACCTATTCGGTCTGCCAATTAAAACCTAATCGTAAATATGAATTAGTGATCAATGGACAGACGGGCAAAGCCTTAACCAGTGATAAAGCAGGCTGTTTAGGATTTGATGTAAATACGAAAACTGAAAAATCAGAGATCCACATTCAATTAGTGAACGAATAAATCCGATTATTTCATCCATTTTATGTTATCACTTTGTTCTGAAATACTAAACAATATAAACCATGAATCTGAACTTTCTGAAAATCTTCGTTAAAAACCTGAAAAAGCACAGGCTAATTTCAGCAATTAATCTAATTGGACTTACCATCGGCATCCTCAGTCGTTATTTAGGGTCTGCTGAAAAACTCAGACCACGATTTCGAGAAGAAACTGGATAATCTTTTTTCGATTCCTTACAAAGGAGCCGAAGCCTACAACATTTCCGGATTCATCGGACAATATTGTCACGGCAACCAGCCCGACCACAGTTTCCCCTGGTTGTACTATTTTGTTGGCAAACAGGAAAAATCGCAGGTCGTGCTCGACCAGATCATGGACCGCTTTTACGACATGGGCAAAGACCATCTGGCCTACTCCGGAATGGACGATGCCGGCGAGAACTCCGCCTGGTATGTATTAACTTCCATCGGCTTGTACACCTTCTCGCCTGCCGATCCGCAATACATCGTTTCGGTGCCCTTATTCGATAAAGTTAATTTCGAACTGGGCGGAAAGAAATTTACCATTATTAAAAATGGTTCAGGAAAGAAAATCGAAAGCATTACTTACGACAATAAAAAAATCGACGGCTACTTCATTCCACATTCTGAATTGATAAAAGGGAAAAAATTGGTTATTACAACTAAATAATTTGATCTGACTTATGGCTTATAATTACACTACAAACTATTAATCATAAGATGTATAACAAACAAAATAAAATCCCGATACAATCATTAAAGCACTCTCAAATATTTTCAGCGGGTATTTGTTTATTAAGTGAAACACTAAATTAGGTGAAGAATCTAACGGAGTTATTTTCTTGTTATTAATTTTTTAAATGAACTATTTTTATTCTAGTTTTATCCCATGGGTAAAGCGGCACAAATGACCTCAGATTTTCAATTGTGGAACGAATTCGTTTCAGGAAATGACATCGCCTATAAAACCATTTACGATAGCCACATTCAAATACTTTTCAAGTTTGGATTACATTTTACCAAAGATGAAGATTTAGTGCAGGATTGTATTCAGGATCTTTTTGTTGATCTTCATAAGTACCGATCTCGATTGAGACAAACCAACAATATTAAACTCTACCTTTTTGTTTCACTGAAGCATAAAATCATTCGTTCGCTGGAAAAAGAAGGAAAGTTTGTCCAACTTAATTCAGAAGATCTCCCCTTTAATTATTCGTTTTCCAATGAGGATGAGTTTGATGATGATTTGAGAAAAAGAAAAGTTGAGTTGCTAGAGAAAGCGATGACCGAACTAAGCAATCGCCAGCGTGAAGCAATTTACCTGAGGTTTGTGTCAGGTTTGAGTTATGAAGAGTTGGGTGAGGTTCTTCATATGAATTATCAGTCAGCGCGTAACCTGATTTATCGTGGAATTGAGAAATTGAGAGAAAGTTGCCAGAAAAATTCGATCCTTTTGATGTATTCATTTATAAGGACAAGATTATCGCTTCTTTAATATCAGTATAAAAGAGTTGAAATTAAATACTGATATTCAGCGTTTTGTGCTTTTAAAGAATTTAATTGAAAATTTATTCAAAATTTAATGAGTACAAAAATGGAATTGACTGCTTATGTAGGAAATTCATTTTGTATGAAAGAAGACTTGAACAATATTACCGATAATTTGATTCATGATCCTGAATTTCTGGAGTGGGTACTTCGGCCTACCAAAGAATCTGATCAATACTGGGCCCAATTCATTTCTGATCATCCATCACGTAAAAAAGAAATGGATGATGCCATCTCCCTCATTAAAAGTTTGGTTCCACAAGAAAAAGAGTTAACCGAAGAATCCATATTTAAATTATGGAACCGCATTGACAATAGCGTAAAAAGTAAAAAGAACGGCATTCGTCATTTGCATATATGGATGGCCGCGGCCAGTATCATTTTACTATTTGGGATTTCCGGACTTCTCTATTTTCAGTTAAAGTCTGATAACACTGGCATTAACTATCAGTCGATAGCAAAAGCGGATCTATCTAGTGAAGAAGTTAAGTTGATCTTTGCCGACAAATCTGAAGAAGTTCTTCGTTCAAAAGACCTGAACATCAAATACAGCACTAAAGGAGAAATTGAAGTAAATTCAGCCAATCAACCGACTGAAAAAATACAGGAACAGCCCAATGATGCAGATCAGCTTAATCAACTTATTGTACCCCGCGGTAAGCGAACCAATCTGACTCTTTCTGATGGAACCAAATTATTTTTAAACTCAGGAAGCCGAGCAATATTTCCTGTTATTTTCACGAAAAAAGAGCGCGAAATATTTATCGAAGGAGAAGCTTATCTTGAAGTTGCGCACAATGAAAACAAACCATTTTTTGTCGTTACGAATAAAATCCGGGTCAGGGTACTGGGTACAAAGTTTAATGTATCAGCCTATCCGGAAGATAATGCCGTGTCAGTTGTTTTAGTTGAAGGCAGCGTGCAGGCCATCGTCGATTCGAAGAAAGTGATGATGGTACCCAACCAATTGCTTACTTATGAGAAAAACTCAGGCGAAACAACGTTAAATGAAACTGATGTGCTTCGCTATACCTCATGGAAAGATGGCTGGATGTATTGCGAAAAAGAAAAACTGGAGACAATTGCCACCAAGCTTTCGAGATACTATGATGTTAAAATTGAATTCACAGATAAACAACTAATGGAGATGACTTTAACCGGAAAGTTGGATTTGAAAACAGAATGTTCTGATGTTATTAAAGCCATCAGCTCAACAGCGCCAATTTTGTTCGAGATACAGGACAATGTGATTGTAATATCTAAAAAAAACAGCTAGAATATTAACCTTTAAAATTGAATGCCTATTGAAAGTCGAAAAAACTTACTAACAGCTAATTTTAAACAAAAAGGACAGGCTATATCGCCATATAACCCGTCCGGTGTTTTAATCGCAAGTGTTGTGAATAAATCAAGTGCAAATTAAAAACGAAACAAATTTATGAAAAAAAACAAGTTTCACGGACCGGAATGCCGGTACCTGAAAAAACTTTTACTGACTATGAAAATATGTCTGTTCTTTCTGCTAATTTCTATTGCCTCAGCCACTGCTAGTGTTGGATATTCTCAGAATACCAAGCTGACTCTGAATTTGCAAAATGCGACATTTCAAGAGTTGATCAAAGAAATTGAAAGTCAAAGTGAGTTTATATTTGTATTTTATGACAATGTACTCAACTTAGATAAAAAGGTAAATATAAAGGCAAACAATCAGCCTATAGAGAAGATTCTTGAACAAGTGATGGAATCGACTGGAAATACCTTTACTATTTTCGACAGACAAATTGTAATTGGGAAAAAAGATTCTGAAAAAGGAGCAATTACTAACCCCAACAACAGTTCTGCAGAACAGAGGAAAGAACTAACTGGAATTGTTACCGATAGACAAAACATACCATTACCTGGTGTCTCTGTTGTAATTAAAGGAACGACTTTAGGCGTAATTACTGATACTGATGGAAAATTCAGGCTTTCTTACTCAGGAGATGCCAAAATTTTGGTTTTTTCATTTGTTGGAATGAAAACCCAGGAACTTACCGTTGGAACCAATAAAAGCTTTACTGTTGTTATGGAGGATGACAATGTTAATGTTGAAGAAGTTGTTGTTGTAGCTTACGGAAAACAAAAAAAGGAAACAGTAACAGGAGCAGTTGCATCCATTCAAACGAAACTAATAAAACAGAGTCCTTCAGCAAATTTATCGGTGACACTCGCCGGACGGTTGCCGGGTCTTACCACTATCCAATCCAGCGGTCAGCCAGGGCAAGATGTTACGGCCCTTTACCTGCGGGGCCAGGGAACAACAAACGGACAAGCTCCTTTGGTTATGGTGGATGGTGTTCCAAGAGATTTAAGTTATATTGATCCGAATGAAGTACAAAGTGTATCTATACTAAAAGATGCTTCTTCAACCGCTGTATTTGGTGTTCGCGGAGCCAATGGGGTAATTTTAGTTACCACCAAACGGGGTTCTGATGATACGCCTCAAATTGGATTTTCTGTTGAAACTGGTCTTCAAGGATTTACAAGAACACCGAATCCGGTTCATTCGTGGGAATATGCCCAATTAAGGAATCAGGCAGATTTAAACGATGGGAAACCACTTCAATATACTCAGGAACAAATTGACCATTATCGAAATCAGGACATGCCTGACATTTATCCCGATAACAACTGGATGAGTATTATGTCGAAGGATTACACCAAACAAACCAGATATAACCTGAACCTCACAGGTGGTAGTCCCCGTGCTTCGTATTTTGTTAACGTTGGTTATCTGGATCAGGATGGCCAATTCAAAGTTGACCAAAAAGCATATGATCCAAGCTTTTACATGAAACGGTATAACTTTAGGTCAAATATTGACTTGAAAATTAATAACACACTCACTTCGTTTTTAAATGTGGGCGGTTATCTCGAAAAAGCCAATCAATCGCGTTGGGATGCTTTATATATCATGGCCTATACCATGATTGTGCCTTCAACCCGTGTTGGACCCACCACACCTGACGGAGAGGTTGTTACCTCGGAGTCTGAGGGAAATTCGCCTTACGGTATGCTTAACCGCTCCGGATACAAGGAGGAAAATCGAAGTAATGTTACCGCATCATTTGGGTTAGAGCAAAAATTAGACTTCCTAACCGAAGGACTGTCAACTAAACTGATGGCTTCATTTGATACCCGTACCGTTTACGACCTGACTGCTTCTCAGGATTACAAAAAAATGATTGCCGTTTATTCAAAAGACACATCAGGAAAAGATGTTATTTCATTCGTTCCAAGAGATAATTCTGAGAACACAACGCTACAGTTAGGTACCGCAACATCCTTCGAAAAATACTTTAACTATCAATGGTTTGTAAATTATGCCCGGACATTTGGAGGCAGCCATGATGTAACCGGAATGCTCCTGTCTCAGCAAGATGAGCGGATCAGACCTGGTGATAACCTCCCATATCGGATGATGAGTTTCTCGGGACGCGCAACTTACGGATACGACCATCGGTACTTTGCTGAAATAAATGTTGGTTATAATGGATCCGAGCAGTTTGCCAAAGGACACCGGTTTGGTTTGTTCCCATCGGTTTCAGCGAGCTGGGTTGCTTCAAATGAAGCATTCTTAAAGAATAACAAAACAATTAATTTACTCAAATTTCGGGCCTCGTATGGTCTAGTTGGAAATGATAATTTGAGTTCAACCCGCTTTTTGTACTTAGATAATATCAAACAACAGGCTGGCGGTTATAGTAGTGCACTGAACGGTGGAATGACCATTAATGAAACCTATACGGGAAACCCTAATTTGAAATGGGAAATTGCAAAAAAATACAATTTCGGACTTGAAGTTGGACTTTTTGATCAGCTTTCCTTATCAGTCGATCTGTTCTCCGAACGAAGAGATAATGTATTGTTATATAGAGGATTAATTCCGATCCTGATCGGAACGTCAGTTCCGCCGGTTAATATGGGGAAGATTTCAAATAAGGGATACGAAATCGAACTTGGATTCCACAAGGCAATTACAAAAGATTTCTCTGTTTTAGCAAGTTTAAACTTTAACCATGCGATCAACAACCAGATTTATTCGGATGAGCCTCAGCTAAGCGCAGATTATGCCTATCGTTACAGGCAGCAAGGTTACATTATTGGACAAAATTGGGGACTCAAAACTGATGGCTACTGGAAAAGTCAGGAAGAAATTGATGCTTCAGGGCTAACTTATTCAGGTTCGACACCACGCCCGGGCGATTTTAAATACAAGGATTTGAACAACGATGGGGTAATCGACAATAAAGATAATGCCCCTATCAGGTATTCCAATGTTCCTCAATATACTTATGGAGCCGCATTTAGTTTTACATATAAAAATATTGACCTCTCATTTCTCTTTCAAGGGGTTTCACATGTGTCAAAAGCTTATGGAGGCCAAGGTGTTTATGAATATGCCGGAAGCGATGGCTCCTATTTTTCTAATAACCTGAATGCCTGGACACCCGAAAGGGCCGCCAGTGGCGCACCAATTAGCTATCCAGCCTTAAGCACTGCAACATCGGCAAGTACCGCATTTTCTAACGACTTTTTCACTCAGGACTGTTCTTATGTTCGGTTAAAGAACCTGGAACTGGGATATACTTTACCCAAAAGGCTGTCGGAAAAAATTAAATCATCTAAAGTTCGATTTTATGTAAATGGGTTGAATCTATTCACTTGGGATCATATGATTAGTAATAATTTCGATCCTGAAGTAACAAGCAACTATTCATACCCGATGACTAAAGTCGTGAATCTTGGTGTTAACGTAGTCTTTTAATTTAAAAACTGTTGTTATGAAAAAAGAATTTTATCATATATTCCTATTGGCAATCCTCCTTTTTACTTTCGGATGTAACCCGAATAATTTAGATGTAACCCCGGACGGACGTATTTCGCTTGACGAGGTTTTCTCCAATGTTAAAATGACAGAATCTTACCTGAATTCATGTTATGCATATACAAATTATGGTGGCACGCGTTACTTTTTCTTTGCTGCACTTGCAGGCTTAGAAGATAGCTTCTTTGATTCAGATTATACCGAGGGATTAATGGCAACTGATTGGTACAACGGTAAGATGACGTCAAATGATGATCCTCTTGGAAATAGTGGAACGTCAGATTGGAATGGCTATATCTGGGATCGATATTGGGAAGGCATTCGCAAGTGCAATGTATTTATCAAGAATATTGAAACTGCACCAGTAGAAAAAGAAACGAACCGCACTCGTTTCAGAGTAGAGGCAACAGTATTACGCGATTGGTATCTTTTCGAATTGTGTAAGAAATACGGGCCACTTCCTACTGTAACCGAACCTTTTTCTTTGGATTTTGATTTTACAAAACTAACACGTCCAACTTTTCAGGAAGTTGCCGATTTTATAGCTAAGGATATGGATCAGGCTATTGCTGTCGATGAGTTGCCCTGGAGGTTCACTTCATCGGCTGAACGGGGACGAATGACCAAAGCAATTGCGATTACGCTTAAATCTCAGGTCCAATTGTATGCAGCCAGTCCTTTGCACAATACGACTAATGATCAAACTCGCTGGGTTAAAGCACGCGATTATGCAAAAGATGCCGTGTCTAAGTTAACGGCACAAGGATTTCAACTTTATTATAAGCAAGAATTGGGAGCTAAGTCTTTTTATGATTATTTTATTAATCAGCAAGACTTATCACAGTCGCCAAAAGATCGGGAAACAATTTACGAACCATGGGCTGATCAACCCACTTATGGCGGACGGATGTGGCATATTAATGGATTTCCTACATGTACTGCTCAATTTAAGGCCGGATCGTGTCCTACACAGGAATTAGTCGATGCTTTCGATATGCAATCCACAGGACTTCCAGTAATCGATCCAGTAAACCGCTATAAAGACAGTGACCACCTGAATCCGAATTACATGGCAAATTCTGGTTATGATGCCAATAATCCATATGCTGGTCGCGACCCCCGTTTTTATGCTACTGTAATTTATAACGGAGCATATGAAAAGGGTGTGGACCAAACAGTTTGGACTTATGTTGGAGGAAATAACGGCATACAATCTAATTCGCGTAAACACACATTTACAGGCTATTACACCTGCAAATATTGGGATAGAGAAGCTCCTGGAAACACAAGCTGTGGCGGATTCTGGAAAAAAATGCGACTTGCTGAATTATACTTAAATTGGGCTGAAGCTGAAAATGAGGTAAATGGACCAAATGCAGAAGTATATAGCATTGTCAAAGTAATCAGGGATCGTGTCGAAATGCCCAATATAAAAGCTGGTATAACCAGCAAAGACGAAATGCGGTCCTATATCCAAAAGGAAAGAATGACTGAATTTGCCTTTGAAGAACAGCGCTTTTGGGATGTCCGCCGCTGGAAGATTCTGGACAAGACAGATAAATTGGTAACTGGCATGAAGATTATTAAAAATGACGACAACTCATTTAACTATAATCGTTTCGTAATTGGATACCGAAAATCATGGAGTGAAAAATTCCTTTTATTTCCTATACCCGTAGGCGAAAGTTCAATTATGGGTCCTGAATGGCAGAATCCAGGCTGGTAAATAAAAGTAAGTATTCACCGATCAGTAGAATTACTGACGATTGGTGCATACTGATTTTTTCACAAATAAGAGGTATTTATGTTTTAGTATTTTGCTTTTTATATGATATGAGCGTTTGTCTCTTATTATTGAAAATCAGATTTATAGTGTATTTTAAAGCGTAATCACATGAAAAAAAATAGTTTATTGTTATGTATAATAATTATATCACTCATAAGCTTATTTAGCAATTGTGAGAAAGATAAAACTCAGGCTCCTCCAGCTATTAGCTTAACTAACCTATCGGCAAAAGATTCTGTTTATTTTGGTGAATCATGCACAGTTACAGGAGTTGCAAGTACTTCAGGAAAGTTGAGTGAAATTCGTTTCTTTAGAAGTTTTCCATACAACGGGGGTGAGTCTGAAGTCGAGATGGCTGGTACTAAGCTTTCAAGTTTCGCCAACGAAAGTACTGCCGATTTTTCGGTTGTGGTACCCAATATCAAAGACGCAACCAAAATTAGTGTTAGGGTGGCCGATCAAGACGGCCAGGAAACTTCAACTGTTGTTGCTATAACAATTCGCAAAAGTAATATCCTTTCATATCGCAACCTTCAACTAGGTGGTTGGGATAGCAATTATGGCAGTTGCCTGGATGTTGATTCCGGAACACCTATGAGCGGCAGTGCCGTAAGCGATCCCATTTTAGCACCTAAGGTTGATGTGTTTTTCGACGATTCGAAATTGGGTAATGTGGATTTAGATAGTATCTATTATGACAATGTAAGCAGACTTAAAGATACCGGGATTCGATACGCAACCACAAAATTTACTTCCGCTGATTTCGATGCAATGAAAGGCGATGATTTATTCAAAGACATGATGGCTACTTTGCCCATTATTCCGATAGAAGTTAATAGTGTTGTTTTCTTTAAAGCAAAAAGTGGCAAAAAGGGACTGCTAAGGGTCTCTGAATTGACCTCTCCAACAGGTGATCTCTTGCTTGACGAGAAAATACAGAAATAATTGAGTTAAAGAATTTATCGTTCTCAACAAACAAAATATTTAAACTCAATAACCGATAAAAGGATGCGGTCTCTGTTTTTTGAGATTGCGTCCTTTTATCCGGGTTCGCAAATAATACAAATTATGAAGTCCTCTTCTCTCTTTTACATTTTTTTCAAGCTACTATGCTGTTTAATAAATTGAGTTGGAGTAAGGTTTTTTATTTTTTTGAATTGGCGGTTGAAATTAGATATGTTTTCGAATCCAGAATTATAAGCTATTTCTGAAATACTTAAATTATTGTCTGTCAACAAATTACATGCATATCCAATTCTAATGCTCAATAAATACTCTTTAAAAGTCATTCGGTAGTTTATCTTGAATGCTTTACAAAATGCGGTATTCGACATTTTTGTGCATTCAAGTACCCCTTTAATATTGGCATCTCTTTGAAAGTTCTGAAGAATGTATTGTAACGCTTTCTGCATCGGTGTGTTTGTCGCATTATGAAATGGTTCGGTGAATATTGGACTGCAAAGCAATGTGTAATCTTTGCATTTGGAAAGAATTTCGAAGATTGAGAACAATGTATATAACTGTTTTGACATAGACATTTGAATGATGTCGTGCATGAGTGGAATAATCTTCTTCTTGGTTTTTGAGGGGAATTTGATCCCCCTTGAAGAATCTTTAAGTACCTTGTTTAAAGTCTTATTTTCAGGAATTTCGAAAAATTGTGATCCCAAAAAATCATGTACAAATTGAATGACAATACCTTCTCCAAGAAATTCTTCTGTTGGAGAATAATACAATTCATCGCACAACCATTCGTGAGGCAGATATGGGCCAAGTAACAGTAAATCATTTTCTTCGAAGCGATCAACGTGGTCTCCAATCATTCGCTTTCCTGCTCCTTTACTTATCAGGACAAGCTCATATTCAGGATGTTGATGCCATGGTGAAAATACGTTCTTTTCATGATACACTATAAACGATTTATCCAGCTCTTTTATTAACCGGATATTCGCAACTTTCACTTTGCTCATATTGAGTTCTCTTAATTAAGTATAATACAAATCTACGCAAATAGACCTAGATTTTTTGAAATAAAGTAGATAAGTATTATTCATACGATGAAAAGTATCATTCGCTGATTGAAATTTAGGATAGTATTGTATTGTCAATGTGATAAGTAAATAACCTATTAAAGATAGATGGCTATGAAGAAAGATGGAAATTTAAATGCAAAAAGTCATATCTCTCGTAGAACCTTTATTAACGTTGCCGGAGCGGGAACTGCGATTATTGCCATGGGGCCCATAGCAAAACTGCTTGCAGGTGATTTAAGCCAGGTTGTGCCATGGCCCACATATGCTTCCAAATATAGAATTCATATGATAGGGAATGCCCATATTGACCCGGTATGGCTTTGGCCATGGTCTGAAGGCATCTCTGTTGTTCACAGTACATTCCAGTCGGCTCTCGACCGGATGAAAGAGACAACTGACTTTACTTTCACTGCCAGTTCTGCGCAATTCTACGAATGGGTTGCCGAAAATGATCCGAAGATGCTCTCAGAGATCCGAAAACGTGTTGATGAAGGTCGCTGGAATATTGTAGGAGGATGGTGGGTAGAGCCCGATACAAATATTCCCTGTGGTGAGTCATTGGTCCGACAGGGTTTGTATGGTCAGTTGACACTGCAACGTCTTCTGGGACACCGTGCCAAGGTTGGATTTTGTCCTGACTCATTTGGCCATACAGATACATTGCCTCAGATATTAAAATTGCAAGGGATGGAAAACTATATTTTTCTACGTCCCGGGCCAACTGAAAAATCTATTCCATCCGATTTATTTTGGTGGGAAGGAGTAGATGGAACACGTGTACTGACCTATCGTATTCAGGCAAGTTATAACAATGGAGGTTTCTTGAAGAATTGGGTTGAAAACATCCTTGAACAATGCAAGGATCAACCGATGAAAAGTTTAATGGCTTACTATGGTGCCGGAGATCATGGTGGTGGTGCTACAAAAGAAAATATACGTTCTATTGAAGAATTAAAGGTTGAAAAAGGTGCACCAACAGTTCTTTATAGTACGCCTGAACAATATTTTAAGGAAGTTCGCTCGGAGAAAGAGAATAACCTTCCAGTAGTCAAGGATGACCTGCAGCATCACGCCAGAGGTTGTTATACGGCCGAGTCAGAAATCAAGAAAGGAAATCGCCAATCGGAATCAGCCCTGATTACTGCAGAAAAAACAGTATCTATCGGCTCATTGGCTTGGGGTTGTAAATATCCTAAAAGTGAGTTAACCTCTGCATGGCAAAGAGTGCTGTTTCTCCAGTTTCACGACAGTCTGGCTGGATCCTCCTTGCCTGAACACTCTCAGACCGCCCGAGCAGGATATGGGTATGCACTCGACATTGCCAATCAGGCGACCTATATGTCACTTCAGAAACTCGAGTGGCAAGTGGCTACCGAGGATCCTGCTTCCCAATATCTGTTGGTTTTTAATCCTCATGCCTGGGAAGTTCGCGCAAATGTGGAATACGATTTAAATTGGGAGACGAATAAGCCGTCACGTGTTGAGGACGAACAAGGTAATTCGCTGCTTCATCAGTGGACTGCCGGATCTAGCGAGACTGGTAGCCGACAGACACTTATTGTCAATACGGTGATACCGCCTTTGGGATATCGCCAGATCCGTCTTCTGGAGGGTGAAACTTTTAAGAATAAAACTACAGCCAATGCTGAAGGAAACAAAATTGAGAATGAATACCTTATGGTTCATTTTTCAACTACTGGAGCGATAGGCATATTTGACAAAAAAAATGAAAAGGAGCTATTTTTAGGAGGCGAAAGGGGATGCCGAGCGGTCATCATTGATGATCCAAGCGATACATGGAGCCATGATATTAAGACCTTTTCAAATGAGATCGGAGCTTTTGGAAATGCGACCATCAAAGTAATTGAAAATGGTCCTTTACGTGCTACTATACGTCAAACTACAACCTATGGAGTTTCTACGCTCATTATCGATTGGACACTCTATGCAGGTTCTCAAAATCTGGAAGCTAAAGTTAAACTTGACTGGCACGAACACCATAAAATGCTTAAGTTTTCATTCCCTGTCGACATAGAAACACCAACAGCAACTTACGAAACTCCCTATGGACATATTGTCCGAACAACAAATGGAGAAGAAGAACCAGGGCAGAAATGGATTGATTTGAGCGGGAAACGCAACGGAACCACTTACGGGCTCACCGTTATAAACGATGCCAAATATGGTTATAGTGTAAGCGACAATGATATGCGAATATCAATCGCCCGTTCTGCGGTCTATGCTCATCACAATCCAAGGGTTATAGATATGAATGCAGAACATCTCTGGATGGATCAGGGAATACAAACTTTTCGGATGCTACTGATTCCGCATCAGGACTCCTGGCAGAAAAATAATATAGCCAGAATTTCAGAAGAATTTAGTGCTCCTTCTATCGCTATTTATCAGGGAATTCATGGCGGAGGAATGCCCAAATCAGGTTCTTTTCTCGCTGTTGACGTTCAAAATGTGATCGTTTCTGCGGTTAAACAGTCTGAAAATGGAAAAGATATTATTATACGCTGCATTGAAACAGCTGGACTCCAAACTACAGCAACACTTGACCTGCGGTTTGCAAACCGAAAATGGACACATGATTTCAAACCATGCGAAATAAAGACATTCCGAATAAATCAGCATACAAAAGATATAAAAGAAGTCAATCTTCTGGAGGAATAAATGTTGTTGAATTACTGTTGACTTTTTGATGCATTAAAACTCAAAGAATAAAAAAGGGAAAAACATGAAGCAAATAATCCTGAGCCTTGTATTTCTAACTTGCAGTATGTATTCTGCATTTTCTGCAAAGCAATCCAACTTTGTGATGTGGCAACTTCCCTCTCAGATTAGCACCATTGGGAATTCGTATGTTTTCCGGACAAATAGCGGTAAAGTAGTTGTTATGGATGGAGGCGGCAAAGAGGAAGCTTTTTATCTGCGGGGATTTTTGGCCGCTTTGGGCAACAAAATCGACATTTGGTTTGTGAGTCATCCTCATGATGATCATATAGGTGCGTTGAACGAAATCCTGAAAATTCCAGGCGAAGTAAAAATAGGGAAAATCTGTCTTTCTGAGTTCTCGCCTGCATTTTGTGAATCGGAGCCTGATTCAAAGTCTGGCGCTGAAGATTTCTACGCCAACCTAAAAAAATCAGGAATCCCGGTTGTAAACGTCACCGAACCGGGGCTGGTTATTTCTGTTGACCAGACAAAATTCAAAATCATAAGTGTTAAAAACGAAGATATTAAGGTAAACGCATATAACAATTCGAGCATGGTTATCCGGGTTTGGGATACCTGTAAATCAATGGTTTTTCTTGGAGATGCCGGCCGGGAAGAAGGTGACCGGTTACTGAACGGAACTTTCAGGAAAGATTTGGATTGTGATTACCTGCAAATGTCCCATCATGGACAAAATGGGGTAAGCAAAAACTTCTACCGGAGTGTGATATTCAAAGCCTGTTTATGGCCTTCTCCTTCATGGGTCTATAATAACGATGTCGGTAAAGGATTTAATACACATTCGTTTGAAACTGTTGAAATCAGGAATCTGGTAGATTCATTGGGCGTAAAAAAGAAATTTGTGAGTTACCAGGGCTTGAGTAAAATTGAATAAAACAACCTAACTTAAATAAATATGAATAAAGCAATTCTTCTGTTTGTCTGCCTTTCATTTACGATGTGGAATGGTGGTAGTCGCGTTTACGCGCAAGATAGTTTTCCACTCGTTCCAAAGCCTGTTGAAGTGAATAAACTGAATGGCACATTTCTGCTGTCATCCAAAACCCAAATCAGTGTTGCGAAGTCTGATAGCGAGACAATTCAGCTTGCGCGTCTGTTTGCGGAACAACTGGAGCCACTCGTTGGATTCAAGGTTGAAGTAATTTCTGAAACCAAAAAGGAATATAAGCAGACTATCATTTTAAAATTAAACGACAGAGCCAATGCCTCTTTGGGTACCGAAGGTTACACGTTGCTTGTTTCTCCGGATAAAATTACAATTTCGGCCAATAAGGCGGCCGGATTGTTTTATGGAATCCAATCATTACTGCAACTTATTCCGGTAGAGAAACAGAACGGGCAAATTGCTGTTCAAGGTGTAACTATCACTGATTATCCTCATTATGTTTGGCGGGGTTTAATGTTAGATGTTAGCCGTCATTTCTTCTCCAAAGAATTCGTCATGCGCTATATCGATCAGATGGCGAAATACAAATTGAATGTGTTTCATTGGCATCTGACCGACAATCAGGGGTGGAGAATTGAAATAAAAGGAATGCCAGAGCTTACCAATATTGGTGCTTGGCGAGTTCCGCGTACGGGTAAATTCTGGACTTTTGACTATCCTGAACCCGGTGAGAAAGCTACTGATGGTGGATTCTATACTCAGGAAGACATTAAAGAAGTTGTGGAGTATGCAAAAAAAAGGTTTGTTACGATTATCCCTGAAATCGATGTTCCTGGTCATAGTCTGGCCTTTATAGCCTCTTATCCTGAGGCATCGTGCACCCAAATGCAATACCATGTAAATGCCGGGTTCTCCCATGAAAAAGATGACATTGTTCTTTGTATTGGGAATGAAGATAATTTCAAAAAATTGGGAGTCATCTTCTCGCAGGTTGCTGCACTATTTCCAGGAAAATACATTCATATCGGGGGCGATGAGGCAAGCAAAGAATTTTGGAAAAAATGTCCCAAATGTCAGAAAAGAATGGCTGATGAGGGGCTAAAAAATGAAGAAGAATTACAAAGTTATTTTATCAAAAGGATAGAAAAAATTCTGACTTCGAATGGGAAAAAATTGGTTGGATGGGACGAAATATTGGAAGGTGGACTGGCTCCGGAAGCAACAGTCATGTCGTGGAGAGGGGTTAAAGGTGGAATTACAGCCGCCAACGAAGGTCACGATGTCGTCATGTCGCCCGGCGATAATCTATATCTGAATCAGTTGCAGGGTGATCTCAATATTGAACGCATTTATGCGGGAGGAGTCATCTTGCGGACTGCAGATGTTTATGGGTACGATCCTCTTCCAGAAGGAATGGACGCTAAACATTTGCTGGGTGCGCAAGCCAATTTGTGGGCAGAGTTTGTTGCAAGTCCACGCTTGGCCGAGTACATGACCTGGCCCCGGGCGCTTGCGTTGTCCGAAATGTTATGGTCGCCCAAATCGCAATTAAACTGGGACAATTTTGTACCCCGAATGGAAGCCCAATTTCCACGTTTCGATAAGGCACAGGTAAACTATGCCCCGAGTATCTACGATCCCATTATTTCAACGGTTAAAGATACGGATGGGCAAACAAAAATTGCATTTAAAACTGAAATCAAAGGACTCGACATTTACTATACGTTTAACTACACCTTCCCCGATAACTTCGCTGAAAAATATCAGGGCAATCCATTACCAATACCAAAGGGAGCTTCAGATATCTGGGCTATAACTTACCGCAACGGGAAACCTATTGGCCGACTATTGACCATCAATCTGGATGAACTAAAACAAAGGAAATAATTTTATACAATCAGATAACTATTCAACTGGATTAAGCCCACCTATGAGAATGGGTTCTCATTACCCGATATGCCGAAAGATTGATTTGACATACTCATTATGTCTATGTTTCGCTTGGTAGTATTTAAATATCAAATAATTAAACAGATATGAAAAAGATCGTTGGAATAATAAATACATTGCTGATGGTGATCTCGTTATCCGTCAATGCTGCTCCTATTTCAGGTAAAGCAGAAAAGGCTGGTTGGCAGTTAGGAACTCAATCGTGTACATTTTATCGGTCAACTTTTGTCCAAACGCTCGATAAAATGCAAAACCTTGGACTGAAGAATGTGGAAGTTTATTTTGGACAAAACCTTGGAAATGGATTCACTGGAACCATGGAATATAAAATGGACAAAACAACTCAGCAGAGACTTCTAAAACTTGTCAGGTCAAAGGGGATTAAAATTGTAGCCTGTGGCGTGGTAATTTGCGAAAACAACGCGGAATGGGATCAGCTTTTCGAGTTTGCAAAATCGATGGGCATCAAAACCATCACGAGCGAACCAGCGCTTGATCAGCTTGATTATGTAGAAAAATTGGCTGATAGGTACAACATTGATGTGGCTATTCACAATCATCCAAAGCCTTCAACTTACTGGAACATTGATGATTTGCTAAAAGCGCTGAACGGACGAAGCAAACATTTGGGATCATGCGCCGACATTGGCCATTGGACCCGCATGGGCATCGATCCGCTGGAAGCAGTAAAGAAATGCGAAGGACGGTTAAAAAGTTTTCATTTTAAAGATGTTGCAAAAGCCAGTGCTGATGCTCATGACACAATATGGGGAAACGGCGTTTGTAAGGTTGATGCAATATTTAAAGAACTGAAACGGCAGAATTTTAAAGGGTTGTTTTCTATTGAATACGAATCGCAAAAAGAAAATCCGGATGCAGATGTAAAACAATGCATCAATTATTTCAATGCGAGTGTTGACAAACTCTTTTAGAGTTTCCTGATTTTAAACAAACTGAATTATGAAGTACTTCCATTTTTGGACTACAATTGGATTTTTATGTGGTTTTGTATCCTGTACAGAACCGTCACCAAGGCCTGAAGTTAACATTATTCCGCAGCCCGAAACAGTAACTAACCTGGAAGGAACCTTTACACTGAATACGGCGACCAAAATCCTCATAAACAATGAAAGTGAGGAGATGAAGAATATTGCTTCTTATTTAAGCCTGCATACGGAGATGTTTTATGGCATTTCAAATACAGAGGTATCATATTCTGAAACCCTCCTTGGAAATTCCGTTTTCATAAAGCTCGATCCTACCTTGAATAGTGGGAAGGAAGGTTATCACCTTATTGTAGATTCAAAAGGTATAACGCTAGAAGCATCAGCTCCTAATGGACTATTTTATGGAATACAGACAATTATTCAGCTAATGCCCGCTGGAAAACAAAAGGTTTCAGAAGTTGTGTTGCCATCGATTGAGATCACTGATGCACCACGATTTTCCTGGCGCGGACTTCATTTGGATGTTGGCCGTCATTTTATGCCGAAAGAGTTTGTGTTAAAATTTATTGATTACATGGCCATGCACAAGTTCAACACGTTTCATTGGCATCTAACTGAAGATCAAGGCTGGAGGATTGAAATCAAGAAATATCCAAAACTGACAGAAGTCGGATCTAAAAGAAAAGAAACACTGGTTGGACATGCCGAAGCTTCGAAAGTATATGATGGAATTCCATATGGCGGGTTCTACACACAGGAAGAAGTGAAAGAAATTGTTAATTATGCTGCAAAACGCTATATAACAGTTGTTCCGGAGATTGAGATGCCGGGTCATGCTCTTGCCGCGCTGGCTTCATATCCGGCACTTGGCTGTACCGGAGGATCGTATGAAGTAGGTACTCGATGGGGCATCTTTGACGATGTGTTTTGTGCAGGAAACGATGCTACGTTTGCTTTTCTGCAAGATGTTATGGATGAAATAATTCCTCTTTTCCCGGGTGAGTATTTTCACATCGGAGGCGATGAATGTCCTAAAAAACGTTGGGAGAAATGTCCGCTTTGCCAGAAACGAATGCGCGATAACGGGTTGAAAAATGAGCAGGAACTACAGAGCTATTTCGTGCAACGAATAGAAAAATATTTGAATGGAAAAGGTAAACGAATGATCGGCTGGGACGAAATACTGGATGGTGGCCTTTCTCCAAATGCGACGGTCATGTCGTGGCGTGGTGAGGAGGGCGGAATAGCCGCAGCAAAGCAAAAACATTTTGTGGTAATGGCACCCTGGAATTATTGTTATTTCTGTTTATACCAATCCGATCCGAAGACTGAACCTCTTGCTATTGGTGGTGATTTATCGTTAGAGAAAGTTTATAGCTACGAGCCAATTCCATCTACTTTAAGTGAAGCTGATTCCAAATTCATTTTGGGCGCCCAGGGAAACGTGTGGACCGAATACATGAAAACGCCGGAGATGGTCGAGTATATGACCTACCCGCGGGCTGCTGCCTTATCCGAAGTGGTTTGGTCACCTAAAAAATTGCGGAATTATGCCAGTTTCAAAAATCGGATGAGAAGTCAGATCAAACGCTATGACGCTCTTGGAATTCATTACTGCAAATCCGGTTTTTAGGTAATAGTGAAACATGAAATGTTGTTCCCAATATATTGTATTATCATAAATAAACACTGATATGAAAAAAATTGCTTTAGGAATCTTTGCACATCCCGATGATGCAGAGATAGTATGTTCAGGAACGTTATCTTTATTGAAGAAGGCTGGGTGGTCGATCCATATTGCCTCAATGGCTCCTGGCGATAAAGGGACTACCGAATATTCAAGGGAAGAGATAAGTCGAATCCGGAAGTCAGAAGCTGCCGAATCGGCTAAACTGCTCAGCGCAACTTATCATTGCCTCGAATTAGAGGATGTTTACATCATGTACGATCGAAAATCGATCAATCGGGCGACTTCCCTGATCCGGGAAATTGAGCCATCTATTGTGTTTACGCATAATCCATTTGATTACATGATTGATCACGAAACAACAAGTAAGATTGTACAAACCGCTTGTTTCTCTGTTGGGATCAAAAACATGGAAATTACAGAAACACCGTACGAACCTACCCCATATTTATATTACTGCGATGCGATGGATGCCAAAGACATTTTAGGCCGTCCGATTTATACGACCATGTTCATAGATATTACCAGCGAAATACCAATAAAAGAGAAAATGCTGGGATGTCATGCCAGTCAGCGGAACTGGTTACAAGCCCATCATAAAATGGATGAGTATATCCTTTCCATGAAACGGTTTGGCGAACTCCGGGGAAAAGAAATTGGGGTTCAATATGCTGAAGGGTTCAGACAGCATCTGGGTCATGGCTATCCACAGGATAACGTTCTTAACGATATCCTTCCTGAATTAAAAGTTCAATCCAACAACAAATAAATCAATAACCTATTAAAACAAACAGCATGGCACGGAAATTAAGCATGTTAGCACCTGATTGGTGGGATTTTACAACTTTGGATAATGAAATTTTAGAGGCAGCAGCGAAGCTTACGGCTAAAGATATGCTCCAGTTATCAAGAGATGGCTTCAAGGTTGTATTTTATGATACAATAGAAGATTTTTATCTGGCCGAAGCACTGGAGTACATCACCGCGTGGAAACAGGCGACAGCAAGTAATCCGGTTGGTATTTGCGGTCCTGTTGGACCAACCGAACAATTGCCATTGGTTGCCCGAATGGTCAACGAATTGCAATTGGACTTATCGAACGCACATTTTTGGGGTATGGACGAATGGTATGTTGATGGCAAAGAGCTCGATGCTTCTCATCCGTTATCGTTCGAAAAAGCAGACAGGGATCTCTGTTTTAGCCGGATAAATTCAGAATACAGAATGCCCGATTCAAACCTTCATTTTCCCAAAGCCGACACAAGCAAATATGTAAGCAGTTGGGAGCAAGGAGTTCGCTGTGCCATAATGCAGGGAGGTCAGGGTGATACCAAGCATTGGGCATTTAATGATCCGGTGAAAAGAGAAGGCAAATACAAAGATGTTCCGCCAACTCCGGAAGAATTTCTTCGTCTTTCTACCCGGGTAGTTGACCTGCATCCAATCACTTGTATGCAAAATGCACGAACCAGTGCTGGTGGTGTGGTTACCGGGATTCCACGTCAGGCATTAACGGTCGGTCCGATTCAAACCTGGAAAGCTGAGAAAGTCTCAATCTGGCAGGCAGGTGCTCACGATAATGCTTTCGGACAAAGGCTTACGGCTTTCATGATCAGTAAAAAAATAATGGATAGTTCAGTTCCTATGTCTTTATTGGCCGCACATCCCAATGTTCAGTTCAACTATTTCAGGGGCGGAATTGGGGTTTGTGAAACCGAAATGCATTAATCAGAACAATATGCCAGCATATAAAGTAATTAGGCTCGAAAAGTCATTGACTATTGATGGGAAATGGGACAAACCGGAATGGCAAAAAACCGAAGCGGTTGATCTGAAATATTTTATGGGTGAAACACCACGTTTTAAACCTGATGTGAAAGCAAAAATGATGTACGATCCAAATAATTTGTATGTCATATTTAAGGTTAAAGATCAATACGTTCGGTGTGTTTCAAAAGAGATAAATAATCCGGTATGGGAAGATTCCTGTGTCGAATTATTTTTCGCTCCCGATTTGAACTCGTCCGGGAAATACTTTAATCTGGAAATAAATTGTGGCGGAACACCATTAATGTATTACAATCACATTCCACGAAAAGACTATACGATTCTTAAGATTGAAGATATTAAGCAAATCGAGATTCAACATTCTTTACCACAAATAGTGGAACCTGAAATTACAGAGCCGGTAACCTGGACTATTGAATATAAAATACCATTTGACATACTACGAAAATATGCCCAGATAACCCAACCTGAATCAGGAGTTTGTTGGAATGCCAACTTTTATAAAATTGCAGATAAAACCTCGAACCCACATTATCTTACCTGGTCTTTAGTCGATCAGGTGGAACCTGATTTTCACTTGCCTACCTATTTTGGCAAACTTATTTTTCAATAAAAAAACTCGTTTTTGTGTTTTTATAGAAGAACCATAAGTTGAAAACCTCGAGAAAGTCCAATCGAATTATTCGAAATAAAGCGATAAAATGAATTCATTGATAAATAATAAATTAGTGTTGTTTGGAGCTGGTAAAATTGGCCGTTCTTTCATCGGACAATTGTTTAGTCGGGGTGGATATGAAGTCGTTTTTATCGACGTTTTTCAGCCAATAATAGATGAACTTAACAATCGGCAAAGCTACAATGTGGTGATCAAAAACGATGTGGATTCGGTTATTACGATTCAGAATGTAAGAGCCGTATTTGCTGGTGAAGTGGACAAGGTGACTAATGAGCTTGCAACTGCCAGCATCGTTGCTGTGTCAGTTGGACAGAGAGGTCTTCAATCAGTCATTCCGCTTATTGCGAATGGGTTACTGAAAAGGTTTGAGAATATTGGTTCGTTACCAATGGATATCATTATCGCAGAAAATATGAGAAATGCGTCTGAGTATATCAGCCATGAACTTGCAGCTCATTTGCCGGATGGATATCCATTGAATGACAGAGTTGGCTTGATTGAAACAAGTATAGGGAAAATGGTTCCAATAATGACCCAAAAGGACATGGAAACAGATATGCTTCAAGTCTTCGCAGAACCTTATAATACATTGATTCTTGATAAATTGGCATTTAAAAATCCGATACCAAAAATTGAAGGACTTGCTCCGAAAGAGAATATAAAAGCTTGGGTTGACCGGAAGTTGTTTATTCATAATCTTGGACATGCAACTGTGGCTTATTTGGGATACCTGACACATCCTACTTCAGCCTATTTGTATGAAGTCTTATCCATCAGTCATATCAAGGAAACAGTGCGAAATACCATGTTACAGGCAGCATCGATCTTGATGGCGAAATATCCCCGTGAATTTACTATCGAATCGCTCACCAATCATATCGATGATTTACTTCTACGCTTTCAAAACAAAGCGTTGGGCGATACCATCTTCCGTGTCGGATGCGATTTGCAAAGGAAACTTGGATCTGAAGATCGTATTGCTGGCGCAATTCACCTGGCTCAGGAATTTGAACTTCCTTTTGATTTAATATTAAAGGTTTTGGTTTGTGGGTGCCATTTTAAAGCAACCGATCGGGAAGGCAGAAGCCTTCCTTCTGATCTGGAATTTAGAAAAATTTATGGGGAAGGTATTCGTAAAGTACTGAAAAACATTTGTGACTTTACCGAAAGCAGCGAAGTCAACCAGGAAATGCTAAAAGAAGCTGAAAAGATAGATGAAGTATTAACATTCCTATATACATAAAACCATATTAACAACAATTTAAAGCATGATTCAATGAAAAATAAATATCGTAAAAATTTATTTTTTCTGGCTTTAATTAGTCTTCTGTGTTTTTCGTTAGTTGAGGCTCAGGAAGCAAAAGAATTATCGGCCACCAATATTCCTTTGATTAAGGAAATTGTTTCGCTTCGAAATGATTTATCAGAAGCGCGTACCATAAGGTTTGAACATCTGACAATCGAAAACCAAGCGAAAGCGGCCTGGATCATAGAAGAACTACTAAACCGCGCCGAACAAAAAATTTGTGGCACACCGAAGCCATTATCTAAGAATGAAATAGACTGGAAGTGGTATGATGCTCCAGAAACAATGGTCGCCCAGGCAAAGGGCTTTCTGAAAACTTTAATAGAAGGGAACGATCCGTTCGAAGGTAAATTTGCCGAGCCAGGCGGGTATGTTACCGATCATGCTTTTATAAAAAAAGACGGCAACTACCATGTTTTTTATATTCGTGGAATTGCCGCTACCGATTGGCAGGCTTATCATTTGTTTAATTTTGGTCATGCGGTCAGCAAAGATTTAAAGAACTGGAAAATTGAAAAACCCGTCCTTCAATGTCCTGAGTCCGGATGCGATCAGTTTCAGGTTTGGGCTCCTTATATCCTGAAGCGAAAGGGCATTTATTATATGTTTTATGCAGGTGTAAATCCCAATGTTTGTCAGTCGATTTGTTTGGCAACTTCCAGAGACCTGTACAATTGGACCCGGGAAGAGAAGAACCCGATCATCATTTCAGGTTCGTGGGCAAATGGGGTTTACGATCAGAATAAATGGTCGGATTGCCGGGATCCAATGGTACTGAAAGATGGACGTAATTATTACATCTATTATACATCGATGAGAATGAACCCAGAAACTCGTCAGCCAGAATCTTGCATTGGGGTTTCAAGTTCGAGAGATTTACTGAAGTGGAAGGATGAAGGATTCATCCGGTTGGAGCAGAGTTTAAATATTCCTCCGGAATCGCCGTTTGTGGTTAAACACAATGGAACCTATTATATGATTTATACAAATTATCGACATGGAGTTGTTTATCTAACCAGTAAAGACCCGATTAAAGGATGGCAGGAGGTGACGGTTGATAAAATGAGCATTATGAGCGGCGTTTCGGCGACCGAAGTTCTAAAAGTAGGGAAGCAGGATTACATATCGTTAATATCTCACATGAAAAACGGGCTGCATTTTCTGGAATTCAGAAAATTGATCTGGAATACTGATGGATCAATTGAAGTAAAACCACTTGACTAGAAATAACCTGGATAATTGAAATAATTGCATTAATATAAGGTTGCATCAAAAATCAATTTATCCTCTGAAAAATTTAATATTTGAATTCAATCTAGAATAGGTAAATAAAAAGATGCTGTCTCAAAAGGTCGAGACAGCATCTTTTTGTTTGTGCAAAACGCCCAAAATATGCACTGAAAATCTGGCCGATCAATCCAGAAAATATTACAGGCATCAGCCATATCCCTTTTATACAAAATACTTAAAAATTAATAACTTGCAAAGCTGACCGCATAGACGTCAAAAACAAATTACAAACAACTGTCAATCAATACAATAAAAATGAACAATAGTGATAAATAATATATACTTTTATCACAATTCTTAAAGGTTGAACAATTGACAAGAGATCGCGATATATGGTGTAAATTTAAGATAGGTGATGACGACGCACTGAGTTTGATTTATTCTGAGAATTCTAAAAGGCTCTATCTTTATGGATTAAAATTGACGACAAATACTACGATCATTGAAGATTCGATTCAAGATCTTTTTTCTGATTTAATTAGAACCCGACGGACACTTGGCGATACTGACAATATTCAATTTTACTTGCTGAAATCATATAAAAGAAGGCTTCTGCGCCAGCTTCAGAAAGAAAAACGCTACGATTTAAAGAACGATGATAACGAGATTGTTTTTGACATTACTTTTTCGGTTGAAAATGAGATTATTACTAAAGAAGTTGATGACTTGAAGTTAAAGTCTCTGTACCGAACTTTAAATGGATTAACTCCACGACAAAAAGAAGCTTTGTACCTCAGATTTACCGAAGAACTGGAATATGGTGAGATCGCCAATATGATGGGAATGACCATTGAATCTTGCCGCAACCTTATTTTCAGGGCGATAAAATCACTAAAGGATTCATTACAAGTCAATACATCAATTCTTTTTACGCTGTTAATAAAACATATTGCTTCTAAATTAATAATTCGTTAAAAAAAATTAAAATTTGTGATGATGTTTTGAATTTCGCTGCCTTTATCTTTTGAAACAATTTGAAGTTCAACAGAAATCATGAATGCAGAAAAATTCAATAATTATCAAATCACTGAAGACTTTATTCTCGATAAAGAGTTTACTCATTGGGTATTACATCCAAGCGAAGAACTTGATCTATTTTGGAAATCATTTATTAATGAACATCGGGACAAAGAACATCAGATTAGGCAAGCTATCTTGATTATTAAGTCGATGCAAGCATCAGGTCAGGAAATTTCGCAGGCAAGACTTGATGTCCTATTTCAAAAGATTAAGGCATCTGACGAAAAATCTGGATTAAACTGGTTTAGTATTCTGAAATATGCTGCAACAATAACCATTTTTGTGGCCATAAGCAGTTTAATTTACACCTCGGTTTACAACAAAAATCAATTTCCAATTGGTGCAGCCAACGACATGTCAGCGAAAGGGAAGCTCATCCTGGCTGACGGATCGACTAAAGAATTTGAAACAGATCAAACCCTCATTAAGCAGACCTCTTCAGGAACTGTTATTGTTGATAGCGATACCATTATTGGCGCGAAGTTAAACCAAACAGACAAAAGACTAAATCAAATCATTATCCCTTACGGGAAGCGTTCTGATATTGTACTGGCCGATGGAACTCACATCTGGCTTAATTCTGGCAGCCAATTATCGTATCCTTCCGAATTCAAAACTGACTCAAGGGAAGTGTACCTTTCAGGAGAAGCATTCTTTGAGGTTAAAGCTAATCCGGATAAACCATTTTATGTAATTACAAAAGACATAAAAATTAAAGTACTGGGAACAATATTTAACGTTTCGTCCTACACGAACGACAGCACGGTACAAACGGTGTTACTTAAAGGAAAAATTTCAGCCAGAAAAAATAAATTATTGGCCTCAACTGTTGACCTGGTCCCAAATGAACGGTTGACTTACGATAAAGCCAATGAAAGCCTGTCAAAAGACAAAGTCGATGTTCAATTATATTCGTCATGGGTTAATGGGTATTTGTTATTCGAAAATATGCCCATCACAAAAGTGTATATGAAGTTAGAACGATATTATAATCACAAAATCGTAGCAGAAGATGGCCTTGATAAAATAACATTTTCGGGGAAACTGGATTTGAAGGACAATATAAAAGACGTTTTAGAAAATATTGCGTTTGCATCTTCGGTGAAAGTGCAAGAAAACAACGACTCATTTTTCATAAAAAAATAATGCCTATGAAGTAGCCGAAATTAACTAACTAAAATAAAAAAAACCGGGGTGCGCGTCGAAACATACCCCGGGTTTTAGAAAAAAAAGACACTAGGTCAATTATTAACAAAAACATTCAAATTTATGAAATTAAAACCAAAAGAAAGAGACATTTCTGAGTGTCTCCGTAAAAGCTTTTTAGTTATGCGTATAACACTGTTCTTCATTCTTTTGAGTTCAGTTTTTGCATTTAGCGCAAACAGTTACTCTCAAAACACGAAACTTTCGTTGCATTTGACCAATGCAACAGTAGGCGATGTGCTGAATTCCATTGAAGCACAGAGTGAGTTTATATTCTTTTATCAGGATCAGCAGATCGAATTAAATCGAAAAGTAGATATTGAGGCTGATAGTAAGAATGTGTGCGAAATACTCGATCAGCTTTTTAAAGGATCGGAAAATGTGTATAGAATACGTGACAGACAAATTGTCATATCTAAATCCATGAAGCAATTAGATGCACTTAATCTGTCATTGGAACGGAATTCTGTTGAATCACAACAGCCACAGAAACAGTTAATAAAAGGTAAAGTGACTGATGCAAAAGGCGAACCAGTACCCGGAGCTACCGTTTTGGTTAGAGGAGCAACAATCGGAGCTCTTACCGACATCAACGGAAATTATTCAATTATGATTCCGGCCAAAGCAACTTCTTTACAATTTTCTTTTATCGGATTGGTTACTCAAATCATAGAGCTGAAAGGGAAAACTGAAATCAATGTAATCATGGAAGAAGAAGTCCATGGAATTGATGAAGTAGTTATTGTGGGTTATGGCCATCAGAAAAGGGAAACCGTAACCGGAGCTGTTTCAACAATTCAGACCAGAGAAATTAAACAAAGTCCTGCAGCCAATTTAGCGGTTACACTTGCCGGTCGGTTGCCTGGTCTTACAACAGTTCAAACGAGTGGAGAACCAGGTCGGGATGTTACAAATCTGTATTTACGCGGACAGGGAACGTTAAATGGACAGGCTCCTTTGGTCCTAGTAGATGGGGTTCCCCGTGAATTGTCTTACATCGATCCAAGTGAAGTTGAAAGCGTTTCTATTTTGAAAGATGCATCGTCAACTGCCGTATTCGGGGTACGCGGCGCAAATGGAGTTATCTTGGTTACCACCAAACGTGGTACAGTTGATAATCAACAAATTTCTTTAACCATGGAGAAAGGACTTCAGGATTTTACTAGAATACCAACTCCTGTTCATTCGTGGGAATATGCAACTCTTCGGAATCAGGCTTTACAGAACGATGGCAGGCCAGCCTATTACACTCAGGAACAAATTGATCATTATAAAAATCAAGATATGCCAAATGTTTATCCGGATAATAACTGGATGAAAATGGTGGCTAAAGATTTTACTCCGCAGACTCGATATAACCTGAACATCTCAGGAGGTAGTCAGAAAGCTACTTATTTTGTGAATGCCGGGTATCTGGATCAGGGCGGACAATGGAAAGTAGATCAGAAGGATTATGATCCAAGTTCATACTTGCATCGTTACAATTTCCGCTCGAATGTTGATTTAAAATTAAATTCAACACTTACAGCCTTCCTTAATGTTGGAGGATATTTGGAAAAAGCCAATAGCCCAGGCTTTTCGGCACTTGCTATTATGGCTTACACGATGGTAACACCAAACACTCAAATTGGTCCTTTAACTCCCGATGGAGAAGTAATTGCCCCAGTGGTAAATGATGGCTTGAATGCGTATGCTATGATTAACAGAAGCGGATATCAACAAGATACAAGAAGTAATGTTACCGCCACTTATGGCATGGAACAGAAACTGGATTTTATCACTCCTGGACTTTCCACAAAGATGATTGGCTCTTTCGACACCTATTCAAGCCATACTTTGAACGCAACGCAAAGCCATCAAAATTGGTTGGCCAATGTAGTTAAAGGAAGTAATGGTCAAGATTCCATTGCCTATACCCGAAGAGATAATCAAGAAAACACCCCTCTGTCGTTAAGTACTGGTGCTTCTTTTAAATCCTATTTTAATTACCAATGGTTTCTCAACTATACCAGATCATTTAACAAGATGCACGATGTTTCCGGGATGTTACTTTTTCAAAAAGATGAACGGATTGAAAATGCAGAACGTTTACCATATCGGTATTTGGGCTTAGCAAGTAGAATAACTTATGGATATAATCATAAATACTTTGCTGAATTAAATGCAGGATACAACGGTTCCGAACAATTTGCCAAAGGACATCGTTTCGGTTTTTTTCCTGCGGTTTCAGGGAGTTGGGTGGCCTCTAATGAAGATTTTTTAAAAGACAATAAAACACTTACTTATCTGAAATTACGAGCTTCGTGGGGGAAAGTCGGAAACGATCAACTAGGTGGAACTCGTTTCTTATACCTGGATGACATTAAAATGGGCGGAGGCTATTCCGGTTCAATTGGTAATGGACAGTCGGTGAATGAAAATTATTTTGGGAACCCTGATTTGCAATGGGAAGTTGCTAATAAAACAAATTTTGCAACTGAGATCGGACTTTTCAAAGATCTGAAACTGAATGTTGATGTTTTCCATGAAAAAAGAGATAATGTTTTGATCGATCGGAATTTGGTTCCAAGTATCGTTGGGATGAATTCAATACCTCCATTAAATGTTGGGCGTGTTACAAATAAAGGGTACGAAGTGGAACTGACTTATCAACATGCTTACTCTAAAGATTTTTCTATGAGGTCAATTCTAAATATGAGTTACGCAAAAAATAAAGTACTCTATGCGGATGAGCCTGAATTGCCAGAAGACTATGTTTATCGTTATAGAAGAACAGGATTATCGATTATGAATGCCGGCTGGTGGACACGGTTTGGATACGAGACAGATGGTTATTGGAAGAGCCAGGAAGAAATTGATGCTTCGGGATTAAAATATCCGGGAAGGGCTCCTCGTCCCGGCGATTTTAAATACAAAGATTTGAATCACGACGGATACATCAACGATGCTGATAAAGTTCCGCTGAAATATACCGATGTCCCTGAATATACATTTGGAGCTGCTTTTAGCTTTAATTACAAAAATTTCGATTTATCATTGCTTTTTCAGGGCGTTGCTCATGTTTCCAAATATTATTATGATCAGGGCGTTTGGGAATTTACAGGAAGTAATGGTGTATATTATGACAATAGCCGTTATGCGTGGACTCCAGAAAGGGCTGCAGCAGGAGAAAAAATTAAATTCCCTGCCTTGAGTACTGCCCAGTCGGCAAGCGAATGTCAAAATGATTTCTTTTACCAGAACTGCGCATTCTGGAGATTAAAGAATTTGGAATTTGGATATACATTGCCAACGAGCCTGACTAAAAAAATCGGATCTTCTAAAATCAGATTTTATGCAAATGGGCTAAATATATTTACGATAGATCACATGATCAGTAAAAACCTTGATCCTGAGGTCACAAGTAATTACTCCTATCCAATGACTCGAGTGTTTAATCTTGGTGTAAATGTTAATTTCTAATGTGCCTGTCATGAAAAAACTACTATACAATATTTTAATAGCATCTTACGTCCTTTTACTTTCAGGATGTGCAAAGGAACTGGATATTACTCCAGACGGTCGTATTTCGATGGATGATGTTTGGTCAGACCAAAAACGATCGGAAGCTTATTTAAGTTCGTGTTATCAGCACCAAATCGGGTACGGACTTGATTATTTCTGGGTAACCATGCTCGATGGATTGAGCGATTGTGCCTGGGATTCGGATTATACTGAAGGACAACTTTTGGCAAACAAATGGTACAATGGAGCCATGACAACAAGTGATGACCCTACGAATGGCGGGTTATATTATTCGTGCTGGAATGGGATCCGGCAGTGTAATGTATTTTTGCAAAATGTAGATAAATGTGCCATAAAAGAAGTTGATAAACCTCGATATAAGGCCGAAGCAAAAATTCTTCGTGATTTCTATTACTTTGAATTGTTCCGGAAATATGGACCTCAACCACTAACCACCGAGCCTTTTAACCTGGCTACCGATTTTAGTACATTAGCAAGGCCATCATTTCAACAGATTGCTGATTACATTTCAAAAGATGTTGCTGATGCATTAGCAACACCTCAGTTCCCCTGGCGGCTCACTTATGATGGGGAACGCGGAAGATTTACAAAAGCTATAGCTGTCGCATTAAAATCACAGGCCGCATTATACGCCGCCAGTCCATTATGGAATCCAACAAATGATCAGACTCTTTGGGCAAAGGCTCGTGATGCTGCTAAAGACGCTTTAGATCAATTAACTGCAAATGGATATAAATTGTATTATTCGTCTGCATTGGGTGATGCTTCTTATGCAAACTATTTTGTAAATCAGATGGATATCATTGCCGATCCGCGCGACCGGGAAACAATTATGGAAAATCAAAATGGCGGATCGATGCAGAACGGTAATTTTTATGCATTTAATGCTTTTCCGCAACGACCCGATAAAGTGAAAGCCGGGAACTGTCCGTCTCAGGAATTGGTTGATGCTTTTGATATGAAAAGCACAGGGTTGCCAGTTATCGATCCGACCAACCGATATGCTGATGATGATCACCTACAACCCAATTACCTTGCGAATTCAGGGTATGATCCCAAAAATCCTTATGCCGGACGTGACCCGAGGTTTTATGCCACTGTTTTATTCAATGGTTCAAAATGTTGTACCCATCCAACATTGACCGTACAGTCGTATGTTGGAGGAGTTGATGGGGTGCTAAACAATAGTCGTCAGCATACTTTTACAGGATACTATATCAATAAATTTATTAACGATAGTGTACCAGTTAGTCAGCCAAGTGGCGCACCCTGGAAAAAAATTCGGTTAGCTGAGATTTATTTGAATTATGCAGAAGCCGAAAATGAAGCAAATGGGCCAAATCAAGCAGTATATGCCGCACTTAAAGTAATTCGGGACCGGGTGAATATGCCCAACATCAAAGCGGGCATTACCAGCAAAGATGAAATGCGTGCTTATATTCAAAAAGAACGCCTCACTGAAATGGCCTATGAGGAACAAAGATTCTGGGATGTCCGTCGCTGGAAAATGTTGGACAAAACCGATAAACTCTCAACTGGCATGAAGATTACTAAAAATGCAGATAATACATTTAGTTATGAACGCTTTGTTGTTGGACACAAACAATCGTGGGAAACAAAATATTTGATATTCCCAATTCCGATCAATGATGCCGCAATTATGAAGTGGCAGAATCCCGGATGGTAAAAAAAGCCAATATAATAAGAGATCGGGATTGACATTCCGGTCTCTCTTTTCGACTAAATTTATAAGCATTACTTGTATTTTAAAAAATGGTTTATGAAAAAAATAAAATTACTATCTATACTTGTAGGCCTATTCGTGATAGGCCTCATTAGCAGCTGCAACAAAAATGATGACACTCAGTTGCCCGTTAATCTTAAACTAGATAACGTATTACCAAAAGATTCAGTCTTTATGGGAAATACCTGCATTATTAAAGGAGTTGCTAAAGCCGCCGGACAAATAAAAATGATTCAGATATTTCAGAGCTTTACCTGGGCTGGTGGTACTGATGAAGTTGAAGTTGCCGGAACGGGTATTTACAAATTTCCAAGTGACACGACAACCACCTATCGGTTTGCTCTTTCTGTTCCCAATGTCAAATCAACCAAAAATATCAGAATTCAGGTGACTGATAAAAGTGGAAATATGACTTCTTCTGCTTTTACTATAACTGTTCGTAAAAGCAATATCATTTCTTATTTAAATGTTCCTCTGGGTGGTTGGGACAGTAATTATGGAAGCGCACTGGATGCCGACACCGGAACTCCATACGGATCGAGTCAGTTAGGTGAAGTTGGATCAATTGTCGATATATTCTTCGATCATGCAGTACTTGCATCACGAGATTTGGATGCCATCGACTACTACCCTCAATATTACAATGGAGGCAGGTTCCCCGACACCGGAACAAAATTTGCAAAGACGAACTTCTCTTCTTCTGATTTTGACGGAATTACAAATGACGAATTGTTTTCTTCAATGCTTGGAACAGGAGACTCGGTAAATATAAAGGAAGGAGATGTTATTTTCTTTCAAACGAAGAGTGGTCGGAAAGGGCTGTTAAAAGTAAAAAGCATGACTGCTCCAACCGGAGATCTTATTGTTGATCTAAAAGTTCAAAAATAATATTTATTATATTCAGTTATACCAATGAATAAATTCATTGGTATAACTATTTTGAATAATTTTCCAATTCGAATAGCATTTATCAATTAATCGTTCGGATCAGACAAAATTGTCTGAAATGATAAATGGTTTCTTCCCCCTTATTTTAAGTATAACTAGTTGATGATGTAAATATGAAATGAGCATATTTACAGAAAACACAAACATCAAAGAACAAATACATATGAGTTCAATCCAGCGATTATGCTGGTCAAAACATGGAATTTCAACAATTTGAAATTCAATTAATTAAAAAATTTGTACGTGTGAAAAACATCAGTGTCTTATTCCTGTTCCTTTTTTTAGTGACCAGCATCTCTGTCTCAAATGCGAATGAAGTTGGCAAAAAGGACGGAATCGTCCGTTCGGAAGTTAAAGACAGTTCAGTCGAATCGTTAAATCCGTTGGCAAGGTGGTCATTAAATTCGTGTGATACGAAAATAAATATCGCCATCGGAGCAGATCAAAAACTTTATATCTATCAATTAAAAAGCGCAGCCGATGGATGGAACTGGACTCCGCGACCTTCTCTGTTTCCTTTGATTGAACGCCTTGACATGGATGGAGTTAAATATTCAACGAATTGGGTTTATCTAAGTGGAACAATTGACAAAAAAGATGGAACCAGATTGACCATCACATTTAAAAATGAAAGCCCTGCACTTGAGCTAAAATCGGTATGGCAGGCACATAAAGGGCCAGGACCTATTCATCATGCTATGTTTATCAAAAACAATTCAGGTAAAATGATCACCATTTATGAACAGGAAAGTTTTGAGTTGCATGTTGCCGGTCCGGATAAGCAGTCAAATGTTGTTTACATAAGTGATGACAGAGGACTTCCGGATGAAACAGGGGTTTACCGCACTCCCTTGACAGATAATTACACAAATACTCTTCAAGTCTCAGAAAATCAGGACTGGATTCCCTTTTTGGCTTTGGAGACCAAAAAGCATGGAGGAATGTACTTCGGATGGGAATGGAGTGTGGGAAGAATGGCAATCAAGGCTGATGGGGTTGGTGGTGCCAATATGAAGGTCGGCAATCGGGATGATTTCAAAACGGATCTTTATGCGGGAGAGACCTTTGAGGTGCCTCCCGGATTTATCGGCGCTTACTCTGGTGACCTTGACGATGCCGGAAATAGCTTACACAAATACCTTTTTAATTATTCTGTTCCTGTTGTACTTAAAAAAGATAAGAGTTACCCCAAAATAGAGTGGAATGCTTTTGCCGCTACCGGCAAAAGTTTAGGAAGCTGGGATCCTGTTGAAAAAAATTATTACCCACTTATTGATGATATTACTCCATTGGGATTTGAGGAAGTTGTCATTGATATCGGCTGGTGGAGTTCTTATGGAAAGCCGAAGCTGGGACATATCATAACAGATTCGATCGACTGGCCCTCAGGAATGGAAGCAGCCGCTAAATATGCCCATGACCGTGGACTTCGTTTCGGATTGTATGATAACAAACCAGAGTTGCTGACTAGCGAGTCCGGGATAAAAGAACGAATAAGAGAAATAACTTATCTGATAAATAACTTACATGCTGACTTCTATCGTTCGGATATGACTGCAGGCCCTGTTATATACGGAACCTTTGGGAAGGATCAAAGGGCACATTATGCAGAAGATGTGGATTATTGGTCAACAAAAGGATTATATGATGTGCTCAATAGTGTGCAAAAAAGCATCCCTTCTTTTTCGTGGGAGAACTGCTCAGGTGGGGGAGGAATAAAAGATTATGGAGTATTAAAAATTGCTTCAAAAATATTCAGTCAGGATACCTATTTCCCGATTAATGCCCGTCGTTCCTTTTATGATTCTTCCCATATTCTTCATTCAATGCAGTTGGCGTGTGAGACAGGTTCTTCCGGAGCGGGTCAGCTTACCGGTTCTGTTTATGAATTCAGGTCTTCTTCATTGGGCGCATTCTACTGGTTTCCGGATGCACCAAACGGTGGAAACGGAGGACCTGTTTGGACCGCTCAACATAAAGCGGATATTAAAAAAGCTGTTGAGACTTATAAACACAGAATCCGACCCTTGATAAGAAACGCCAACGTATATCATATCTTTCCAAGACCCGATGATGTTGTGTGGGATGGTGTTGAATACTATGATCCGGCAAGCAAAAAAGGGGTTGTTTATATTTTTAAACCCAATAGTACCATCAATGCACAGCGAATCAAGCTAAAAGGACTGAATCCAAAGTTTACGTACAAGCTTACTTTTGAGGATGGAACGAATGCCTCGTCTGTGTTATCAGGCGACACTCTAATGAAAAGCGGAGTTAATGTATCACTTAACGGAACCTTCATTTCAGAACTGATGTTTATTGAAAAGAATTAGAGACAAATTGAGCAAATCAATACGACCCATGAATTTTCGATTTAAATTATTATCCATCCTTTGTTGTTGCCTTTTGATAACCAATGGAACAACTGTTTATGCTCGTTCGACTGTCAAGCATAAGAAGCACAAAGTGGAACGAGCCAACTATAGCCGACCATTTGAACCCTCGACGCACCCAGCTTTTATTGCCTTGCCTCCCGGAGCTGTAGAGCCGAAAGGTTGGTTGCGTGATTGGTGTGTTGCTGCCCGCGATGGCTATACTGGTCACATGGATGAATATAGCAATGAGTTTAAACAGGCATGGGCGGCGGACTATAAGATGACAGGAGAGAATCTCCTTTGGTATAAAGGCGCCTGGCCTTATGAAGGGGGCGGGTACTGGTTTGATGGCCTTGTCCGTCTGGGTTATGCTTTACACGATAAAGAATTGATTCAACAGGCGAAAAGAAGACTGTATGCGGTGGCCGATCATGTGAATCCCAATGGTATATCCTTTCTCTGGTGGCTCAATAAAAATAATCCGGAAGACCAGAAAGCGGTGGCCTCTGCATTGGAAGGATGGCCGCTTTGGGCTTGTGGATTGTTGGGGCGTTCCATGACAGGATATTATGAGGGATCCGGTGATAAACATATTTTAAATGCACTTGAAATGGCTTACAGTTCAGACCCTGCTGGGTTGAGCAAAATAACCGGAAACATGTCTAATCCGTGGCCAGCTTTTGACACGTATACATGGACAGGAAACAAAGGCATTGCAGAGGCACTGAACGTTATGTTCGATAAAGATCGTCCTGGACTAAAACCGAACTTGAACCGTTACCGCACGGCACCGAGCCTGAAACCAGGGACAACGGTAACTAATCAGCACATGGTTGAATTTCTCGAGGGCACGACGCCCTGGGCGGTGGCTTATCTATGGACAGGTGACTCCAGTTACCTCAAGGCCGCCATGGGATGGCATGACTTACTTGAACGTGTTGCCATGCAGCCAACCGGCGTCCCGGTTGCCGACGAGTGGTATGGATTGACGGGGGCGTTCCGGGGGACCGAGACCTGTGATGTTGCCGGCTATGTGTGGAGTCAGTCCGAACTGCTCGCAGTTTCAGGAGAAGGTCGCGTAGCAGACCGGTTGGAAAGAGCCTTCTTTAATGCAGGTCCAGCTACGGTATCGCGCGATTTCAAGACCCATGTCTATTTTCAGAGTCCGAACCGTTTTGTGGATAAGTCACCGAATTTTCCCCACGGGCCGATGGCTGAAGGAGGATCCTATCAGGCGAAACACCTGCCGCTGTGCTGCACGGCTGCACTCAACCGCATTGTGCCTTATTACGTGACCAACATGTGGATGGCGACCTACAACAACGGGTTGGCAGCAACATGCTATGGCCCTTGTAAGGTGACTGCTCTGGCAGGAGACAGCGTGCCGGTCGAGATTACCTGTAAGACCGACTATCCTTTTAACGAAACAATAGAAATGTCCGTCAAACCTGAGAAAGAGTCGGTGTTTCCCCTTTTCTTTCATATTCCCGGTTGGTGTGCAAATCCCGAACTGAATATTAACGGTTCCGTCATCAAGATCAGCAAGAATGCCAGGGGATTCACCTGCGTCACCCGAAGATGGAAAGCGGGTGACACCGTTCGCTTACACTTTCCTATGACCGTTAGCGTTAAGACTGGTTACGATAATTCACTGTATGGTCCTTATGACGGAGCACACAAACCTACGCTTATCACAATCCCTGAAAAAAACAGCACACAGGGAGCTCCCTATGCTTCCGTATCCTATGGCCCGTTGTTGTTTGCTTTGCCGATTCCCGACACCAAGGATGCAAATACGCCGGATTCAACTGTCAGGTGGAACTATGCATTGGACCCTCAAGGCAAACTGCTGGGTGCTGATATCCGTGTGGAACGTCAGGCAATGCCCGACAAATGGGATTGGCCGTTGTCGTCTCCGCTTAAATTACAAGTTAAGGCGAAGGTTTGTGATTGGCACCCAACTTCAGAAAAACCCCTGCCAGCAACCCCGGTTGCAAACGAGGGACAATCTGAAAGTATTACCTTGATTCCTTTTGGTTGTACCAAATTCCGTGTTTCTATGTTTCCTGTCACCGAAAGAGTGTTGGAACTGTCGGAATCAGAGAAACATTAAAACTAGAATAATGAAGAAGTTTAGTTTTTTACTTATTCTGTTGATGTCCTTAACCGAGGTGCTTTTTGCAGAAGGACTTTTCGCAAAACGACCAATGTCAAACGACCAAGTTGAAATTCAAAAAAACGAAAGAAAATCAGCTCTTGTCAATCTCAAATGTGAATATCTAACAAATCCACTGGGAATAGACGTGTCGAATCCAGATTTCTCGTGGGAAATTAATTCGGCAATCCATGGGGAAACACAGATTGCATACCAGCTGATTGTTGCATCCTCTCCGGAATTGCTGTCAAAAAACATCGGCGATGTTTGGGACACCAATAAAGTGACAGATGCAAATTCCATTAACCGGACTTATGCCGGGAAGCCTCTTGAATCAGGAACAACCTATTACTGGAAGGTCAGGGTTTGGAACAGTCAGGACCAAGTTTCTCCGTGGAGTACTCCAGCATTATGGAGTACCGGATTAATGAATCCACAAGACTGGAAAGCCAAATGGATAACCTACGATGCTGCAAACTCAACTTCGATGCCTTTATTCAGGACTCATTTCATGGCTAAGTCGAATGTGAAACATGCCATGATTTATCTGTCAGGATTAGGCTATTCAGAGCTTTATCTGAATGGGAACAAAGTCGGGGATCATGTGCTTGATCCAGCTCAGACCAATTATGACACCTATGCTTTGTATGACACCTATGATATAAAAGATCAGCTAAAGAAAGGAAAAAATACGATCGGTGTCATGTTGGCTGATGGTTGGTATAATCAAAATAAAGCGGGGGGTGCTGATTTTAGTTATGGAAAGCCGAAAATGATTTGTCAGCTTCAACTGGAATATGACAACGGCGAGAAAGAAACCATCGTTTCGGACGGATCGTGGGAATGGGCCGAAGGTCCGGTTATTTCATCCAATGTCTATGTTGGAGAAACTTATGATGCCTGTAAGGAGATAAAGGATTGGTCAAAACCTGAATGCAACTCAGGTAAATGGAAACCGGTCATTGTGGCAAATTCTTTTCCTCCCTCACTGAAAGCTCAGATGCTTCCTCCAATAAGAAAGAGGAAGGAAATCCAGATAAAAAAGTATTATAAAATAGGGGATGGGAAATATGTGTTTGATTTAGGACAAAATTTCTCGGGATGGAACAGAATCAGGGTGAAGCAAGCCAAAGGCGATACCATTCGGGTGAGGATGTGTGAGGAAGTACATCCAGACGGTACGCTCGATTTTACATCAACAGGCGTTTACTATACCCGTTATGAACAAACAGACACCTACATCTGTGTCGGGAAAAGGATTGAGACCTGGGAACCTCGCTTTACATATCATGGTTTCAGGTATGTAGAGGTATCGGGATTAAGAAATGAACCCGATAAGCAGACAGTAAAAGGGATGGTGGTATTTTCTTCCGTTCCGCAAGCCGGTTCATTTTCGTGTTCCAATGAGCAAATCAACCGGTTGCATAAGCTGGCCGTCTGGACTTTGACAAGTAACATGCAAGGAATGTTAACCGATTGTCCGCATCGGGAAAAATGCGGATGGACAGGTGACGCACATACTGCTGCACCCATGTCGATCTATAATTTTGACATGGAAGCTTTCTGGATCAAATATCTTTATGATATCCGTTCTTCGGCTGCCCGCAATGTGGAAAAACCAGGAATACCTTATATGATTAACCCAGGAAAACGCGAATGTGGCATTGCTACACCCGATTGGGGAACGGCCTTGGTTCAAATACCCTGGGATCTGTATTTGTATTATGGAAATACGAGCATACTAAAGGCGTTTTATCCAGATATGAAAGTGTGGGTTTCTTACATCGAAAATCTTTCGAAAGACAATATTGTAAACGAAGGATTGGGAGACTGGTGTCCACCCCGTGGTAATGAAACAATGGATTGTCCCCCTAAACTCAGCTCCACTGCATTCCATTATTTCGATCTGACCATCATGGAGCAAGCTGCAAAAATATTCAAAAAGAGCGAAGATGAGGCTTATTATCAGTTGACTAGACAAAAGATTAAACAGGCTTTTATCCACAATTTCTATGACTGGAATAAACACTCCTTTGGAAGCCAGACAGCTAATTCACTTGCTCTTTATTTTCAGTTGACTCCATCAGGAGAAGAAAAGGCCATCTCCAATGCAATAGCAAAAGATGCAACTGACAATTATTCGGGTTTTTGTCATACCGGCATTTTCGGTCTTCCCCGAATATTTAGAGCTTTGACGGAGCAAGGAAATGAAGCGAGTGCTTACCATATTTTGACCGGAAAAGGAAAGATAAGCTTTGATAATATGTGGAAAATCTATGGTGCAACCACCCTTTGGGAAACGCTACCAGTTGAAAATTTGCCTGACAGTCTGAATAAATGGAGTATAGAAGGATCGCATAATCACCCAATGCAAGGAGGCTTCGATGCTTGGTTTTACAATGGTATCGCAGGAATAACTCCGATGCCCAATGATCCCGGGTTCCGAACCATTTGCTTTAAACCTTACCTGATCAATCAACTTAAATGGGCCGAAGCTTCGTATCACTCAAAATATGGAATCATTAGAAGTTCCTGGAAATGGAACAAAAACCTTTTTACGTGGGATATTACAATTCCTGCAAATGCAGACGGTCTCGTTTATTTGCCCATATCAAACTATTCGTCGTTATTGATTAATGGGAAGAAAGTGGATCGGTCTATGCTCCAAGACGCTGATGCTTCAGGAGAATACACAAAAGTATTGAGGATAAAATCAGGATATTACAAAATTGAAGTCAAAAAATAACCGAATGAGACAAGAAATTAGTTTTATTTTAATCATGTGGGGTAACAAAGGCATTTAAACATGCGGATGGAAAAAGAAAAGATACTGATCCGGCTTCTGAAACTACAATTAAAGAAGATTTAAAAGTGTCGACTTCCGATTTTTTAGGTGCGTGGCGTGTGGACATTCCACAAGGTGATGGGGTCGTTATCCCGACTTATTTCATCCTTCATCAGAATGGAGATACTTATGAGGGTACCGTTTCAATCAAAGCTACCGTCGATTTACCCATACGCAACCCGCATTGGGAAAAGGGAGATCTGGTGTTTGGGTCCGCGATTTGGAAGGCGGCTCAAAAGCTGTGGGCATCTTCAACCTGGGAGAGTCAACTCAAAAAGGAACATTGAACTTCGCCGATATAAAAGTGAGCGGCAAACAAAAAATCAGGGATTTATGGCTTCACAAGGATCTGGGCAAATTCAAATCAAAATTCGGTTACGAGGTGCCTTCACACGGAGTTGTTCTGCTGAAAATCCATTAGTTAACCTGCAAATATAATAGTCCAAACTATAAATATCAGATTATGAATAAATCAATCATCTTATTGACGTGTTTTTTAATCGCTTTTTTGGGGAAAAACAACATTGTTTTCAGTCAGAATTGCAAAACGCTTTTACCCGCGCCGGTGCAGGTAAAAAGCCTCGAAGGTAATTTCCAACTGTTGTCAAAAACAAAGATTGTCGTTCCTTCGGGGAATGCCGAAATCCGCGAAGTAGCCGACTTGTTTGACGGACAACTGGCCTCAATCACCGGTCAGAAGCTGGAAATCAGCAACGCAAGAACGAAACAATCCATCGAGTTAAAATTGAACAGTCAGGCCAATCCCAGTCTGGGCAACGAAGGCTATTCGCTGAATGTCACTCCTCAAAACATCACGATCTCGGCCAATAAGCCTGCCGGGTTGTTTTACGGGGTACAAACCCTGTTGCAATTGGTTCCGCCGGTGAAAGCCAATGGTCAGGTAGCTGTTGCCTGTGCCGACATCACCGACTTCCCGCGTTTCGGATGGCGCGGCCTGATGCTGGACGTCAGCCGCCACTTCTTCACCAAAGACGAGGTGAAACGCTTCATCGACCAGATGGTGAAATACAAATACAACGTGTTCCACTGGCACCTGACCGACGACAACGGATGGCGGATCGAAATCAAGGCGTACCCCAAACTTACCAGCGTCGGCGCCTGGAGTGTGTTCCGCACCGGACGTTATGGCGGCTTTGCTCCTGAAGAAGAAGGCGAACCTGCTACCTACGGCGGTTTTTATACCCAGGATGATATCCGCGAAGTTGTGAAATATGCATCCGAACGTTTCGTGACCATTGTTCCCGAAATAGATGTTCCGGCTCACAGCAAAGCTGTTTTGGCAGCTTATCCCGAAGTTTCCTGTTCAGGAAAACCGACCACCGTATCAGCCGGAACCAACAATGGAATTGGTGAGAATGTGTTCTGCGTGGGCAACGAGCAGAATTTCAAGATGCTGGATGTCATCTTTGGCGAATTGGCTTCACTTTTTCCTGGCGAATACATTCACATTGGCGGCGATGAAGCCAACCGCGAATTCTGGAAGGGTTGTCCGAAATGCCAGCAACGCATGAAAGAAGAGAACATAAAGGATCTGCCTGAGTTGCAGAGTTACTTCACCCGGAGGATTGGCAAAATCATCGCATCGAAAGGTAAAAAAGTGATCGGCTGGGACGAGATTCTGGAAGGTGGTTTGGCTCCCGAAGCTTCGGTAATGTCGTGGAGAGGCCTTGATGGTGCTATTGCTGCTGCAAAAGCCGGGCATACGGCTGTTATGTCGCCAACATCGTTCTGTTACCTGGATTATTTGCAAGGTGAGAAAAATATCGAGCGGAATTCTTTTGGCTACTTGCGGGCCAAACGGATTTACGAATTTGAACCGGTACCCGATGGTGTAGATCCTAAGTTTATCCTTGGCGGTCAGGGAAATGTATGGGGCGAATTTATCCCGAACTACCGCAGGGTGGAATACATGACCTGGCCCCGCGCCCTGGTGCTTTCTGAAATTCTTTGGTCGCCAAAAGGAACCCGTAACTGGGACGAGTTCGTTCCCCGCATGGAAGCTCAGTTCCCGCGTTTCGACCAGGCTGAAGTAAATTACGCCACCAGCATTTACGATCCCGAGATTGCTATGGTCAAAGCAGCAGAAGGAGATTACCGGATTGTCTTCACCCCCGAAATCAAAGGACTAGATGTTTTCTATACCTTTGATTGTACTTTCCCCGATAAGTTCTCGGCCAAATACGATGGAAAGCCGATCAAGACCCCGAAAGGATCATCTGAAATCTGGGCATTTACCTACCGCGATGGCAAACCAATCGGTCGTTTACTGGTAATTACCTTCGACGAGTTGAAAGCACGGATGTAATTTATCCTTATTTGATAGGACTGCTACATTCTTGGATCTAAATATAGCTGTCCTACCAGACAGTGCGGGATGGAATGATTTCAATTTATTATTTAATTAGCGGATACTAAACGAACTAAATTATGAATAGATTAACAACATCTCTGTTTTTCTTACTGTTGATCCTTGTTTGGATAAACGTTTCCGGAAAAGAAAAGAATCCTGGATTCGCTAATTTGGATCAAAATAAATGGATCAGCAATTGTTCTCAGGTGTTGACCGATGATGCTTCGATGTACGGAATTCAATCAGCACCGCTGTTCCGTCGCGAATTTATGGTCGATGTGGCCAAAATCAGTAAAGCAACACTTTACATTACGGCTGCTGGCTATTACAAAGCAACTTTAAATGGCGAACGCATCGGCGATATTTATCTCGATCCGGCCTTGACAACCGTCAGCAAACGAATATACGTTACCGAATACGATCTAACTTCTATTCTTAAAAAAGGCGCCAATTGTTTGGGCGTTGCGCTCGGCAATGGTTTTTACAATCCGCTTCCTTTGCGTTTTTGGGGAACATATAACCTCCGGAATGCCCTTCCAACCGGAATGCCCGCATTTACCGCCCGGTTGGTTGTCGAATATGCCAATGGAAAAATCAGTGAAATTTCGACCGACGATGCCTGGAAATTTGCTTCAGGGCCAATTCTGAGAAATAGTGTTTACCTGGGCGAATGGTATGATGCCCGTAACGAACTTCCCGGATGGAACCGGACAGGATTTAATGATTCTAACTGGACGAAAGCCTGCATTGTGAATTCACCAACAACAAAACTTCAACCTCGTTTTTTCCCTCCGGTGAAAATTACCGACAAGTTTTCGCCTGTTAAGATTTCATCGCTAGCAAAGGATGTTTACCTGGCCGATATGGGAACCAATTTCGCCGGAATTTATAAAATCAGGATGAAAGGAAATACCGGTGACACCATAACCCTTCGTTTTGGAGAGCGGGTTTACGATGACAATAGCCTAAATCCAATGACTACCGTCTGTGGACAAATTAAACATAAAGGTCAAGGCGGCCCTGGTGCTCCGGACATTGCATGGCAGACCGACACCTATATATTTGGAGGAAACGGCGAAATTTGGTATTCACCTGAATTCACCTTCCATACGTTCCGTTATATGGAAATCAAAGGTCTGAAATATAAACCCGAAACTTCCGACATTCAGGGAATGGCCTTGAACTCGGCGGTTGAAGAATGCAATCATTTCGAATGTTCCTCGGAACTGTTGAATTCGATTCAGAAAATAACTACCCGCACATTCAAATCGAACCTGGTCAGCGTTCAATCCGACTGCCCGGCACGTGAGCGTTTCGGCTATGGCGGCGACATCAATGCGGTCTCCGAGTCGTTCATCTGCAATTTCGACATGCACGACTTTTACCGGAAAACCATATCCGATTGGGTGGATGCGATGAAAGATTCCATTTTTATTGACACAGCCCCGTTTGTTGGCCTTCAATATTGTGGTATAAGTTGGGAATCGGCCTTTTTAATGCTTCAGGACAAACTTTTGCTATACTATGGCGATACCGAAATCGTTAAAGAAATGTATGCCCTCGACCTGAAATGGATGCAGAAGGTGGCTCGCTTGCACCCAGATTATATTGTGAATAAAGGACTTGGCGACCACGAATCGATGATCCCCGTTCCTGTCCAGTTAACCGGAACCGCTCATTATTTGCAGGCTGCCGGAATCATGAAACGATTTGCCGCACTGATGGGTGACCTTGCCAACGAAAAGAAATTCGCCGAACTGGAAACCACCATCCGGAGTAAAATGCAGGAGGCTTTCTGGAAGGCTTCGGATGGACGAAATGAAAAGATGAACAAGCAAACCCTGTTTTCGTCGCTGTTGTATTCCGGTGTAATTCCTGAAAATGAAAAACGAGTAGCTGTTGATTCGTTGACAACTTCGATCAAAAAAGGCGTTAATAATCACTTTACAACCGGGATTTTCGGCACTAAATACATTCTCGAAGCTTTGTCACAGGCTGGATTGACCCAACAAGCATTCGACATCGTGAACAGTCGGGAGTATCCGGGCTGGGGTTTTATGATTGATCGTGGCGCGACGACCCTTTGGGAAACATGGAAAGAAAGTGATAACACCTATTCCAATTGTCACCCAATGTTTGGAAGCGTTTCAGAGTGGTTTTACCGCTGGCTGGGAGGTATCCGTCCCGATGCGAACCATCCTGGCTTTCAAAAATTTCACCTTGAACCTCAGACTCCGGAAGGCTTGACCTACGTGAAAACCTCGTATAAAACTCCTTTCGGGTACATTCGTTCTGATTGGGAAAAGACGACTGCTGGCAAAACAAAATACACGATTTCAGTTCCAAAAGGAACAACTGCCATGTTTAAAATAGATGCGAAGAAAGGCCTGGCTCTTGAAATTTATTGCGGCTCTAAAAAGCTGGTTACAAAAGATTCAGAATTCATGAACGGATACTTCATAAAAGAACTGGCTGGTGGAAATTACATTATATTCACAAACAAATAAAGCATTAATCCATTGGACATCAATGTATAGGAAAAACTGGAACATCAGGGATTTCTATGTCAAAGGCGCTGCTCCGGATGGCCATTTCTATTTTGTGTATTCGGAGCTTTAATTACCAATTACTAAATTATGAAACGAACATGTTGTTGCAAACACAAACACCAATGAGAATAATTTTCAACAACATGCGAGTTCCTTCAGACATAAAAAAAAAAAAACAAATTATTAACTGATGAAATAGCCATAAGAGCTTATGCTCATACCAACCGAAAATGTATAAATGGCAATCCATTTCGTTGGATTTTTTAAAAAAGAGATGATATTAAGACGAGGATTTTAAGACGACAAACAAAAATTTATACGAATGAAATTCTATACACCCCTTCTTGTATTTCTGTTACTGGATATATGGTTGCAGGCAGCTACAATCGAAAATCTTCGTTGTGAATATCAGGTCAATCCGATTGGTATTGATGCTACATCTCCACGGTTAAGCTGGAACATTCTTTCGCCGGAGCGTGGTGACTATCAACGAGCCTATCAGATTTTAGTAGCATCAACTTCGGAGAAACTTGCCAAAGATCAGGGCGATATCTGGAATACCGGAAAAATAAATTCAGATCAGTCGGTTCAGATCGAATATAAAGGCAAATCCTTGCAATCAGCTACCAGCTATTTCTGGAAAGTGAAGATTTGGGATATGAACGGTCAGCCCTCGAAATGGAGCAAACCTGCGTATTGGTCAATGGGATTGCTGACCCGAGAAGACTGGAACAGTGCGCAGTGGATTGCCTATAAAGATGGTGAACAATGGACTAAAGAGTGGAAACAGCATAAAGAGTCGGAATTAAGCAATCTGCCTCCGGTGAAGTGGCCAAATCCGGCATGGCCCTGGAAGACTGGTAAAGACAGCACCATTTTTACTTTGTATGAAATGGCAAATCCGGAATACGATCCGTCACCACTTTTTCGCAAGGAGTTTTCGGTCGATAAAAAAATCAGTTCAGCTCGACTTTTTATTTGCGGTTTGGGATATTATGAGGCATTTCTGAATGGTGAAAAAGTTGGCGATCATGTGCTCGATCCGGCCTGGACGAATTTCGACCAGCGCTCGTTGTATGTGACTTACGATATAACTCAACAGCTTAAAAAAGGAACAAATGCGATTGGGGTAATGTTGGGAAGAGGCCAGTATAACCCGCTTTGCAACGACACCTGGGGACTAAGTGTCTCTTCATGGGTCGATCAGCCTAAACTCATTGCTTTGTTGCAGATTGAATATACCGACGGCACGAAAAGTTCGGTAGTTACGGATCGTTCCTGGAAATCCTCCGGAGGACCGGTGGTGTACGATGATACCCGACATGGCGAATTGTACGATGCCCGGCTGGAGCAAAAGGGCTGGTCGGCTCCGGTGTTTGATGAAACGAATTGGAAAAATGCGTCGGTTGTGCAATGGAATGCTCAACTGGAGTCGCAGATGATGCCTCCGGTTCGCTGCTTTACACCGCTGGTGCCTGTAAAAATCTTTCCAAGAGGTGAAGGTGAAACCATTTACAAACTTGAAAAAAATATTTCCGGATGGGCGCGGGTGAAAGTTCGGGGAACAGCCGGTGCAAAAGTGCTGGTTGAATATTGCGAAACGCCATCTGATAAAGAGTTGGTGGCAAACCTGACTCCATCGAGGTTTAAATACAGCAAGGAAAAACACTATGCCTCTTTTTACGATAAGGGTATTAATGTTCGTCAGCAAAACGGCTACATTCTGAAGGGTGGGGACGCAGAAACTTTCGAGTGCCACTTTTCTTACAAAGGCTTTCAGTTTATCCGGATTACTGCTGATAAGGGTGTAACCGTTGAACAGGTTGAAGGGATTCCGGTTCATACCGATGTTGAATTGGTGGGCGATTTCACCTGTTCCAATCCGTTACTGAATCGGATTCAGAAAAATTCGGTCAACAGTCTGTTGAACAACTATCAAAGCATTGCCACCGACTGTCCGCATCGTGAGAAACAAGGCTGGACGGCCGACAACTATCTTTCAGCGACGGCAGCAATGTACAATTTCAATATGGCATTGTTCTATACGAAATGGATAACCGATCTGGCGGAAACTCAGGATGCCGATGGCGGATTATGTGCGGTAGCTCCATCTACCAGGTATGATCAGGGTGCTTCGACTGCTTGGCCTGCTGCTATTGCCTTTGTTCCCTGGAATTTATACGAGTTTTATGCAGATACCCGGGTCATGGGTAAAAATCAGGAGGTAATTACCCGTTTTGCAAAAAGTAGCTTGAAAAGGCAGGTGGACGGTAAACCTGAAATTATCAGTGATATTCTGGGCGATTGGGTTTCTCCATTGATGGAACTTAACGATACGGTGCGGAACAACACCATGGCTCCTCCGGAAGGACGGACTTTGTATGGAACGGCTGCTCACTATTTGGTGGTAAAACGATTGGCTGAGATCAATCGGGTTCTTGGCAAGGCTGATGAAGCAAAAGAAATGAACGCATGGGCCGACCGGATTGCCGTAAATTTCAACAAGGAATTCTTCAATGCAAATGCAGGGATTTATCATGGTGAAAATCCAACTTCCTTTCGGCAATCAGCTAATGTTGTACCACTTGAATATGGTTTGGTTCCTTCGGAAAATCAGGCGGTGGTAACCGAACATTTGGAGCAGGATATTCATGCCAAAGGCGATCGTCTGTCAACGGGGTTCCTGGGAACTCCGGCATTGATGGACTATCTTTCGGTCGCAGATCCGGAATTGGCCTATAAACTTGCGACACAGGATAAATATCCCAGTTGGGGATATATGATCCGGCAAGGGGCTACGTCGATGTGGGAAGCCTGGGACGGATATGATTCGCGAAATCATCTTCAGTTTTGTTTGATTAGTGCCTATTTTTATAAACATTTGGCTGGAATACAGTATGATATTGCTTCATCAGGATTTATGCATATTATCATCAATCCTTCGGTGGTAGGCGATTTGAATTCAGTTAATGCTTATCACGATTGCCCTTATGGGCGCATTCGTAGTAACTGGACTCGCCAAGACGGAAAGTTAAGCTTGAATGTTTCTATTCCGGTGAACACTACGGCTACCATTTATATACCGGCTAAATCCGGAACTGAAGTTCTGCAGTCGGGGCAAGCCGCCAAACGTGCAAAAGGGCTTAAGTATCTGGGCGAAAGTAATGGAAAAGTTAGCTTTGAAGTTGGTTCCGGAAATTACACGTTTCAATCAAGCCTCTAAAAGTTCATTGAATTTTAATGGCACTAAATTTTAAAAACGAACAAAATATAACATTCAAATATCCTTTTATGAAACACACATTCAAATTGATTCTCTGCCTGACTTTTCTGGCTTTTGCAGCTTCCAGCTTTGCAGAAAAGGTAAAAGTTTCGAAGGAAGCTTTACAGAGCGGCTTTGTAACACCACCCGATTCCATGCAGACCAGCGTTTACTGGTACTGGATTTCTGATAACATTTCGAAAGAAGGGGTAATCAGTGACCTGAAATCGATGAAAAAAGCAGGTATTAACCGGGCTTTTATTGGAAATATTGGATTAAGTGATATTCCTTATGGGAAAGTCAAAATGCTAAGTCCGGAGTGGTGGGATATTCTTCATGCTGCGCTGAAAACAGCTACCGCATTGAATATTGAGATTGGGATTTTCAATTCTCCGGGATGGAGTCAGTCTGGTGGTCCCTGGGTAAAAGCCGATGCTGCCATGCGTTACCTTACCTCTTCGGAACAGCGGGTAAAAGGACCTTTGAAATTCTCTCAAAAGCTTGAAAAACCAATCGATTTGTTTCAGGATGTAAAGGTTATTGCTTATCCGGCTCCAAAGAATGATCAGCTGGTTCTGAATCTGAAAAATGCACGGTTAAGCTCAACTCCACAAGTAGCAGATTTAACTAAAATTGCTGACGGAGATGCAAAAACAGGGATCGATTTTCCCGAAGGAAAAGAGTTTATAATTGATATCGAGGCTAAAGAACCATTTACAGCACGAAGCTTATCGGTTCAAATTACCGAACATAAATTTGGAGCTCCGGCTATTCTTCAGGTGAAAGAGAAGTCCGGAACGTATCGTACCATTTCCGAGTTTCAGATCAACCGTACCAATCCTGAGCTTAATGTTGGTTTTACTCCATACGCTCCTGTGGTTGTTTCTTTCCCTGAAACAACGGGCAGTAGCTTCCGGTTAATTGTTACCACAAAAGACCTTAAACCCGGAGCTGGACTTGCCGAGCTGGTACTTTCGTCGGCTCCACGTGTTGAACGTTATGCCGAAAAGACTCTGGCCAAAATGCACCCAACGCCGCTACCTTACTGGCACGAATACCAGTGGGCTCCACAAGCTGAACCTAAAGATCAGGCAACGGTAATCGATGGAAAAAAAGTGATCGATCTGACTAAAAATTTATCAGCCGATGGAACTTTGACCTGGGATGTTCCGGCCGGAGATTGGGTGATTATGCGTACCGGAATGACTCCAACAGGAACCAAAAACAGCCCGGCATCTCCTGAAGCTACCGGCTATGAAGTGGATAAAATGAGTAAAAAACTTGTGGCTATGCATTTCGATGGTCACATGGGCGAAGTATTGAAACGTATTCCTGAAGCCGACCGAAAAACATTCAAAGTAGTGGTTCAGGATAGTTACGAAATGGGTGGACAGAACTTTACGGATGGATTCCTGGAAGACTTTAAACAACGATATGGTTACGATGCTTTGCCGTTCCTTCCGGTTTATAAAGGATTTGTAGTCAACAGCGAACAGGAATCCGATCGTTTTTTATGGGATATGCGCCGGATGGTGGCCGACAAAGTGGCTTACGATTATGTGGGCGGCTTACGGGATATCAGTCATAAATTCGGATTACATACTTGGTTGGAATGCTATGGTCACTGGGGTTTCCCTAGTGAATTCCTGATGTATGGCGGACAGTCGGATGAAATTGGTGGTGAATTCTGGAGTGAAGGGGAACTTGGAAACATTGAAAACCGTGCAGCTACTTCGTGTGGTCATATTTATGGAAAAACAAAAATTTCTGCGGAATCCAACACTTGTGCAGGCCGTCCGTTTAGCCGCTATCCCGGAACCATCAAGCAACGTGGCGACCGTTTCTTTGCCGAAGGGATCAACAACACGCTGCTTCATGTTTACATTACACAACCCTACGAGGATAAGTCACCTGGAATGAATGCCTGGTTTGGAAATGAATTCAACCGCAAAAATACCTGGTTCTCGCAGATGGATGTTTATACCCAATATCTGAAACGTACCAATTATATGCTTCAGCAGGGATTGAACGTTGCTGATGTGGCTTATTTCATTGGTGAAGACGCTCCTAAAATGACTGGGATTGTAGATCCTGCTTTGCCGGTAGGATACCAGTTCGACTATATGAATGCCGAAGTCATTGAAAAATACATGACCGTAAAAGATGGCATGATTACTTTGCCTCACGGAACTCAATATAAAATATTAGTTCTGCCAAAACTGGAAACCATGCGTCCGGAATTGTTGGCAAAAATCAAACAGTTGGTTAACGATGGCGCGGTGGTAATGGGACCTGCCCCTAAGCGTTCGCCTAGTTTGCAGAACCAGCCTGTTTCCGATCAGAAAGTACAGAAACTGGCTACCGAATTGTGGGGAAATGTGGACGGTGTAAACGTTAAATCGCGCAAAGTTGGAAAAGGAACCATCATGAATGGCCTGAACATGGAAGAAGCTTTTGCTCAGCTCAAGTGTGTGCCTGATTGTAAACTGCCCGAAGATCGTACCATTCATTATGGACATCGTACGATGAGCAATGGGGAAGCTTATTTTGTGACCAACCAGACCGGCGAAACGAAATTAGTTACTCCTGAATTCCGGGTAAAAGGATTACAACCCGAATTGTGGGAAGCAACAAGCGGTTCGATGCGTAAACTATCAGCTTATGAACAGAAAGGCGAAGTAACTGCCGTGCCACTTAAACTGGTTCCTTACGAAAGTGTATTTGTTGTTTTTCGTGAAAAGACAGGTCCATCAAAAGTTAACAACTTGGATGCCAATTATCCGAAACCAACCCTTTTGGCTGATCTGAAAGGTCCGTGGACCGTTGCTTTCGATGCTTCGCAACGTGGACCGGAGCAACCGGTGGTTTTTGAAACCCTTCAGGATTGGACAACTTCTTCAGACGATCGGATTAAGTATTATTCCGGAACAGCGATCTATACCAACAAATTCAAGCTGGATAAGCTTACGGAAGGTAAAAAGGTAGTCATTAATCTGGGTAGTTTTACTGCAATGGCTAAAGTTACGGTAAACGGCACTTATGTGGGTGGTTTATGGACGGCTCCATATCAGCTCGATATTACTCCGTTTGTGAAAGCTGGCGAAAACGAACTGAAAGTTGAAGTGGTGAATACCTGGGTGAATCGTTTGATCGGTGACCAGAAGCTCCCGGAAGATCAACGGAAAACCTGGTGCCCGGTGAATACTTACAAAGCTGACAGCCCGATGCAACCTTCCGGATTATTCGGACCTGTAACGGTTTCAAGCCTGCAGTATTAAAATAACGTTCCTAAAAATTAAACGATGAAATGGGTCATGAGTATGTCACTTATCATATACGAGAATGACTTTCCTGACGAGTTCCATGTCCTCCATAAAGCTTGCCAGGAGGACATATGGCAATTGAAAAATAAATTATAAACAGATGAAGAATAAAAAAATAATTAACCGGAATGTTTTGTTGACTGTTATGCTGTTACTGGCGTTTTCAATCACATCGTGCATGGCAAAAGACAAAAAAGCGAAAATAGCAACTGGGTTAACTCCAATAAGCATTTCCGGAGAAACCCAGTATCGCGATATTTTCCCGGATACCTGGGTGGCCAACGATGCATTGGGGCGTTCGATGCCCGATTTTCAGCAGGTTGGCCCTGTGAAAAATGACCAGCGTCGTGTAGTAGGTATTTTTTACATTACCTGGCACGAACAAGGACATTATACCAATTTCAAAAGTCCCTATTCGGCTGATGTCACCAAAGTTCTGGCTAAAGATCCCCAAGCCCGTCTGGATGCCAAACACCCGCTCTGGACCGAAGGGTCGTACCACTGGGGCGAACCTGAAAACGGATATTTCCTGAGTCAGGATGAATATGTAATCAGGAAAGACATGTCGATGTTGGCCGATGCTGGAGTAGATGTGCTGGTGATGGATGTGACCAATGCTGTACGTTACTGGCCCGAATGGGAAGTTACATTCAGCGTTATGGAGAAAATGAAAGCTGAAGGAAACAAAGTACCCAAATTCATTTTCTGGGCATTCAATGGTCCGGTAATTACAGTTGTTCAGGATTTGTACGACCGGATTTACAAACAGGCAAAATACAAAGACCTTTGGTTTTACTGGGAAGGCAAACCACTGTTATTGTACAATGGCAATCCCTCAGTAGATGCGAATGGTAGCGGTGTCGATAATCCGAACCCTCATTTCGATGCATCAGCTAAAACCGATAAAAATAATCCGCATTACGGAGATCAGGATTATACCGAAGAGTTTTATAAAGATTATACCAAAGAAGTTAAAAATTTCTTTACCCCCCGAACGATGTGGTGGGGCTATTACGAATGGGCTGGCAAGCGGTTTATTGGTACTGAAGATAACTGGAGTTTTGGCTACAGCATGGCCGAACCCAAGGTAAAAGCCATGAACCCAGAGGAGCTGGTCTCGACACACAACGGCAAACGCGAAGAAGCTGCGGTTACCCCTGCACAGCATCCGGTAACCATGACCAGCGAGAATATGGGCGTTGGTAAATCGTGGTCAAGACAGAACGGAGAGCCCAAACTGAACGAATACGATTTGCCAGAACCAACTTACGTTCCATGGCTGGGAAAAACGGTTACAAACCCCGAAGGCTACGGAATCTATTTTCAGGAGCGATGGGATGAAGCGATTGCTGCCAATCCCGAATTTCTGTACATCAACGATTGGAACGAATGGACTGCAGGAAAATATCAACTGGATGGTGGAGGAACGACACCTTGGCTGGGGAGAGATAGTCCATTTCGTTTTGTCGATCAGTACAATTCGGAGTTCAACCGGACGGTAAGCCCGATGAAAGGTGGTTATACCGACAACTATTACATGCAAATGGCTCAGAACATCCGCAAGTATAAAGGTGTTCGGCCAATTCCGGAGCTGAAAGGGTATTCCAAAATCAAAACTGATGGCAAATTCGACGATTGGAATTCGGTTTCGACCGAGTATCGCGATACGAAAGGAGATGTTGTTCACCGCGACCATAACGGTTATGGCGGGTTGCACTATACCAATACTTCAGGACGAAACGATATTGTTACCAGCAAAGTCGCAGTGGATAATCAGAATATCAGTTTTTATGCCGAAACCAGTGAACCCCTTACGGCTTCAACCGATAGCAATTGGATGTTGTTGTTGATTGATGCGGATAAAAACCCAGCTACCGGTTGGTATGGATACGATTATCTGATTAACAAGAAGGTGAAAAATGGCGAAACAACTACCCTGCTGCGTTATGATGCTTCTCATCCTGAAAACCCCTGGGTTGAAGTTGCAGATTTGAAATACCGGTATTCCGGGAATAAACTGGAACTTGTTATTCCGCGCAACCTAATGGGATTAATAGGAACCAGTTTTACCTTCGATTTTAAATGGAGCGATAATGCTACGGAACTGAAAGATCCGATTTCGCTGTGTACCGATGGCGATACTGCTCCTAATCGCCGGTTTAATTACAGGTGTATCTGGATGAAGTAATATAAATACATAAGCAACAAATAATGAATATATTATCTCGATTTTTAACAGCAACATTTATCCTGGCAACACTTGCACCTGTAATGGCTCAGCTTCCTCCGGTTTTTACCGGGAAAGACGCATCAAAAGTGCGTTCGACCAGTTTAACCCGAAAATACCTGACAGCCGAACGTGTGGTCTGGGTTTCCGATCCTTCAGGAAAGCAGGTACAAAATGTTGATAATATCCTGAAAACCGGAATCGGACAGGCTGACTTAAACCAGGGCAAATACCTGACCTTGATAAGTGATAAAGACTCAAAACCTGGACTGATTCTTGATTTTGGACGTGAAATACAGGGAGGCGTTGAAATCGTGACCACCATCAGCAATAAAAATCCGGTGGGTCATGTTCGTATCCGTTTTGGTGAATCGGTGAGCGAAACCATGAGTGATGCCGGTAAAGAAGGAGCCACTAACGATCATGCCATGCGCGACTTTGAGGTTCAGCTCCCTTGGTTGGGGCGGTTGGAAGTTGGCAATTCAGGGTTCCGCTTTATGCGTATCGACTTGGTTGACCCGGATACCAAAATCGAAATCAAGGAAATCAGCGCAACGTTTACCTTTCGCGATATTCCTTATCTCGGATCGTTTACCTGCAACGATGAGCGTTTGAACCAAATCTGGATGACAGGTGCCTATACCGTACACCTGAATATGCAGGATTACCTGTGGGATGGCGTAAAACGTGACCGTTTGGTTTGGGTGGGCGACATGCATCCCGAGGTGATGACCATCAATTCGGTATTTGGAAACAACGAAGTGGTACCGAAAAGTCTTGATCTGGCTCGCGACTTAACACCGCTCCCGAACTGGATGAATGGGATCAGTTCGTACTCGATGTGGTGGGTTTTGATTCAGCGCGATTGGTATTATTATCAAGGGAATCAGGAATACCTGAAACAACAAAAAGATTACTTGGTAGCATTACTGCATCAATTATCCACAAAAATTGATGCCGATGGAAAAGAAATTCTCGACGGTGGCCGTTTCCTCGACTGGCCCTCAAGCGAAAATAAGGAAGCTATTCACGCCGGGTTACAATCGATGATGGTGATGACATTTCAGGCTGGGGCTGAAATGTGCACGGTTTTAGGTGATCCGGAAACGGCTAAATTATGTAAGTCTTCCGTTGAAAAACTCAAGAAACATGTTCCTGAAATGGCCGGATCGAAACAGGCGGCTGCTTTGCTTGCCCTTTCAGGCTTGGTTTCTCCAGAGAAAGCGAATGCAGAAGTGTTGGCGACAGATGGTGTTCACAAAATGTCAACATTTTATGGCTATTACATGCTGAAGGCTCGTGCTCAGGCCGGCGATTATCAGGGTGCGATCGACAACATCCGCGAATATTGGGGCTCGATGCTCGATTTGGGAGCTACCACGTTCTGGGAAGACTTCGACATCGACTGGATGAAAAATGCCGCCCGAATTGACGAAGTTGTACCTGAAGGGAAAGTAGATGTTCATTCTTCGTATGGTGGCTATTGCTACAAAAAGTTCCGCCACAGTTTTTGTCACGGATGGGCATCGGGGCCAACAAGCTGGTTAACTCAATATGCGTTAGGTGTGAGTGTGCTTGAACCCGGCTGTAAAAAAATCAGGATTGAACCTCATTTGGGCGATTTGCAATGGGTGAAAGGTACATTCCCTACACCTTACGGAATAGTTAAAATTGAACACCAAAAGATGGCAGATGGAACAATCAAAACCGTTGTTGATGCACCAAAAGAAGTAAAAATATTGACAAAGTAAATCAATGTTATTTTACTTTCACTGAGCATTTTATTAAGAATGTAGAAAAAGATAACGTTGACTGAGTCTTTTGGTAAAATCAACCAGACTCAACCTATTTGACACTCATCCTCTTTTTCATATCGGCAAAAATTTTGGCGGAAATGCCAGAACTGCGACTACGCCGGTAGTAATCGTACAATGAGATTATGCGGTTATTACCGGCGTTGCTACAAGCCTGGATCAATAGCGAAGAAATGATTTTTTTTGCACTAGGCGAATTTGAATATAACATGATATGGAAAAATCATCAACTGGTATGAATCCTCATACAAACGAAACAGAACCAATCTTTTATAAGGGGATCTCTTTACTTAGTTTTTTTTGAAATATTCATATTTTTAAATTCACTATATTTATATCAGTACCAAAAACGGGACAATGTCGTATCTCGTTTTTCGCTTTTCCTTTAAGGACAAAGGTTATAGCGTTTTTGAATACAACAATCTATAGTTCTTATTACTTAGTTAAGGATAAAATCACATTTCAGGAACTAATTTTTCAGTTGGTTGTTTTTAAAATTTAGTTCCTGAAAATCAAAAACAAAGCAACCGCCAATGATTAAATGTCATTGGTTCAGCCAATCCCGGAATAAGCAATGAAACTCTATATAACCAAAAATTACATCACCATAATCTCAACCTTTGGACTGATTATTCTCATTTTTAGTTCGTCGTTTACGCGCAAAGAAGCAACTCCGGCAGTAAACGGTTCGGAACAAATAAAGAACCTCCACGTTTTAACCAGTCTTAATTTCGCATATCCCTATTTTCACCTGGTTTATTCAGGTTTTGGAATTGATCACATGAACATTAATCTGGTCAATTTAGCCACTACCGGACTAATCGTTGGTGATGAAATTGGCGTCTTTGATAGTATTTATTGCGTTGGCTCGGCCGTAATTGAAGAAAAAAACATCAAGGAAAATAGCTTAAGTATTCCTGCCTCTGCAAACGAGAATTTAGAAACCAAGCCAAACGGGTATATTGAGGGACACAAAATCACGCTAAAAACCTATCGATCAGGAATCATTTATCTACTCTATTACCAAACGGTAAACAACAGCAAAAACATTTTTGAAAAAGGAGGTTCAATGTTCGCGCTAGTCGATTTTTTGCGATCAGAAAAAGAAAACACACCAGAAGATTCAAAAGAAACAATCAAAATATACCCAAATCCATTTAGCACAAGCATAAGAATCGAATTCAATTTGCCAAAAGCCCAACATTTGAGTTGCGAGATATTTGATATCGCCGGAAAGCGAATTAAAAGCTTATACTCCGGAATGGCCGAAGGACAGCAATTACTAGTCTGGAATGGTAAAGATGACATGACCAATCAAGTCTCGCCAGGAGTTTACTTCTGTCGTTTAAACAACAGAACTACTAAAATTATTTACTGCAAATAAGAAAAAAATTGATTTATGACAATTTCAAAAAATTGTATTTTTTCTAAAGACAGGACTAACAAACATCATTTCAAATGTTTATATTGCAACTATAATCGATAACTAGCAATTCAATGAAGGGGATTATCTGCACCATTTTAATTCTTTTTTTAACTGCGAATTGTTTTGCGGCGGGACATTTTGTGTCTTCATTTGATGCAAATGCACCCGACTACATGAATTTAAATGTGATATTAGCAACTATCAATGGATCAGTTCTCGAACCAGGAGATGAAATTGCAGTATTTGATGGCACTTTATGTTGTGCAAAAGTTATACTTTCAGAACCAATTGTTTATCCCAACACGTCAGTTGCAATTAAGGCTTCAACTAGCTATGCGACACCAACCAATGGATATACACCCGGGCATACGATTACCTATAAATTCTGGGATTCAAGCAATTCAGTAGAAATAACTGCAATCGCCGCCCAATATGTTGATAATTTAGGTAATTCAGTTACAACCCCAACATTTACTAATGGAGAATCAGCTTTCGTTAAACTTTCAGGTACAATCGCCTTAAATAATTCTCCAACGGCCAATGCAGGAACCGATCAATCGGTCAACGAAGGTATTTTGGTTACCCTCGATGGATCGGCATCCTCTGACCCTGACAACAACACACTGACATACCTATGGACGGCACCTGCCGGAATTACGCTCAGTTCGACAACTGCCGCAAAACCTACTTTTACTGCTCCGGAAGTTTCAGTAAATACAAACTATACTTTTTCACTCATTGTCAACGACGGAACGGTGAACTCAACAGCCGATCAGGTTATTGTTACGGTTAAGCAGGTCAATAAAGCCCCAACGGCCAATGCCGGAACCGATCAATCGGTCAACGAAGGCATTTTGGTTACCCTCGATGGATCGGCATCCTCTGACCCTGACAACAACACACTGACCTATGTCTGGACCGCACCTGCCGGAATTACCCTCAGTTCGACAACTGCCGCAAAACCAACATTTACTGCTCCGGAAGTTTCAGTAAATACAAACTATACTTTTTCACTCATTGTCAACGACGGAACGGTGAATTCAACAGCCGATCAGGTTATTATCACGGTTAAGCAGGTCAACAAAGCGCCAACGGCCAATGCCGGAACCGATCAATCGGTCAACGAAGGCATTTTGGTTACCCTCGATGGATCGGCGTCTTCCGATCCAGACAACAACACGCTGACCTATAGCTGGACCGCACCTGCCGGAATTACCCTCAGTTCAACAACAGCCGCAAAGCCTACTTTTACCGCACCCGAAGTGATGACCGATCAAACCTATACCTTCTCACTCATTGTCAACGACGGAACGGTGAACTCAACAGCCGATCAGGTTATTGTTACGGTTAAGCAGGTCAACAAAGCGCCAACGGCCAATGCCGGAACCGATCAATCGGTCAACGAAGGAGTGGTGGTTACCCTTGATGGATCGGCGTCTTCCGATCCGGATAACAACACGCTGACCTATACCTGGACCGCACCTGCGGGGATTACCCTCAGTTCGACAACTGCCGCAAAACCTACTTTTACTGCTCCGGAAGTTTCAGTAAATACAAACTATACTTTTTCACTCATTGTCAACGACGGAACGGTGAATTCAACAGCCGATCAGGTTATTGTTACGGTTAAGCAGGTCAATAAAGCCCCAACGGCCAATGCAGGAACCGATCAATCGGTCAACGAAGGCATTTTGGTTACCCTCGATGGGTCGGCATCCTCTGATCCTGATAACAACACGCTGACCTATAGCTGGACCGCACCTGCTGGAATTACCCTCAGTTCAACAACAGCCGCAAAGCCAACATTTACTGCTCCGGAAGTGATGACCGATCAGACCTATACCTTCTCACTCATTGTCAACGACGGAACGGTGAATTCAACAGCCGACCAGGTTATTGTTACGGTTAAGCAGGTCAACAAAGCGCCAACGGCCAATGCCGGAACCGATCAATCGGTCAACGAAGGAGTGGTGGTTACCCTTGATGGATCGGCGTCTTCCGATCCGGATAACAACACGCTGACCTATACCTGGACCGCACCTGCGGGGATTACCCTCAGTTCGACAACTGCCGCAAAACCTACTTTTACTGCTCCGGAAGTTTCAGTAAATACAAACTATACTTTTTCACTCATTGTCAACGACGGAACGGTGAACTCAACAGCCGATCAGGTTATTGTTACGGTTAAGCAGGTCAATAAAGCCCCAACGGCCAATGCCGGAACCGATCAATCGGTCAACGAAGGTATTTTGGTTACCCTCGATGGGTCGGCATCCTCTGATCCTGATAACAACACGCTGACCTATAGCTGGACCGCACCTGCCGGAATTACCCTCAGTTCAACAACAGCCGCAAAGCCTACTTTTACCGCACCCGAAGTGATGACCGATCAAACCTATACCTTCTCACTCATTGTCAACGACGGAACGGTGAACTCAACAGCCGATCAGGTTATTGTTACGGTTAAGCAGGTCAACAAAGCGCCAACGGCCAATGCCGGAACCGATCAATCGGTCAACGAAGGCATTTTGGTTACCCTCGATGGATCGGCATCTTCCGATCCGGAGAACAACACGCTGACCTATAGCTGGACCGCACCTGCGGGGATTACCCTCAGTTCAACAACAGCCGCAAAACCTACTTTTACCGCACCCGAAGTGATGACCGATCAAACCTATACCTTCTCACTCATTGTCAACGACGGAACGGTGAATTCAACAGCCGATCAGGTTATTGTCACGGTTAAGCAGGTCAATAAAGCCCCAACGGCCAATGCAGGAACCGATCAATCGGTCAACGAAGGCATTTTGGTTACCCTCGATGGATCGGCGTCTTCTGATCCAGACAACAACACGCTGACCTATAGCTGGACCGCACCTGCGGGGATTACCCTCAGTTCAACAACAGCCGCAAAACCTACTTTTACCGCACCCGAAGTGATGACCGATCAGACCTACACCTTCTCACTCATTGTCAACGACGGAACGGTGAACTCAACAGCCGATCAGGTTATTATCACGGTTAAGCAGGTCAACAAAGCCCCAACGGCCAATGCAGGAACCGATCAATCGGTCAATGAAGGTATTTTGGTTACCCTCGATGGATCGGCTTCTTCCGATCCGGATAACAATACGCTGACCTATGTCTGGACCGCACCTGCCGGAATTACCCTCAGTTCGACAACTGCCGCAAAGCCTACTTTTACCGCACCCGAAGTGATGACCGATCAGACCTACACCTTCTCACTCATTGTCAACGACGGAACGGTGAACTCAACAGCCGATCAGGTTATTATCACGGTTAAGCAGGTCAACAAAGCCCCAACGGCCAATGCCGGAACCGATCAATCGGTCAACGAAGGAGTGGTGGTTACCCTTGATGGATCGGCGTCTTCTGATCCGGATAACAACACGCTGACCTATAGCTGGACCGCACCTGCGGGGATTACCCTCAGTTCGACAACTGCCGCAAAACCAACATTTACTGCTCCGGAAGTTTCAGTAAATACAAACTATACTTTTTCACTCATTGTCAACGACGGAACGGTGAATTCAACAACCGATCAGGTTATTGTTACAGTCAAGCAAGTTAACAAGGATCCGGTGGCCAATGCTGGACCAGATCAATACTTGAACGAAGGGGCTTTAGTTACTCTCGATGGATCGGCGTCTTACGATGCTGATAATAACACACTCACCTACCTATGGACGGCACCCGATGGAATTACCCTCAGTTCAACAACAGCCGCAAAGCCTACTTTTACCGCACCCGAGGTGATGGTCAATCAGACCTATACATTCTCGCTTGTCGTCAACGATGGAACGGTGAACTCCGCAGTTGATCAGGTATTAATTGCTGTTAAGCAAGTTAATAAAGCACCGACAGCTAATGCTGGTCCAGATCAATCAGTTGAAAAAAATACGTTGTACACGTTGGATGGTTCTGCTTCATTTGATCCTGACGGAGATGCATTAACCTACCTTTGGACGGCACCAACAGGAATCGTTCTGAGTTCAAATTTCATTGCAAGGCCTAAATTTACCGCAACAACCAATTCTCCCAATCTCACTTTTACGCTTACGGTTAGCGATGGCAAACTAATTTCAACTCCTGATCAGGTTGTAATTACATTAAAACAATCGAATCAAGCACCAGTGGCAAATGCAGGAACTGACCAATTGGTTAATGAAGGTGCGATAGTTACCCTTGATGTCACTGCATCATCTGATCCAGATGGGGATGCTTTGACCTATTCATGGGTTGCCCCCGCAGGGATAACGCTGAGCTCAACAACTGCAGCAAAACCAACCTTTACGGCTCCTGAAGTGATGACTGATCAGACGTACACCTTCTCGCTTATCGTTAACGACGGAACCATAACTTCAACCACAGATGAGGTAATTGTTACTGTAAAGCAAATCAATAAGCCTCCTATAGCCAATGCAGGGAATGACAATACAGCAATCGAAGGATCTATAGTGACACTCGATGGATCCTCGTCTTACGACCCTGACAATAATGCACTAACCTATTCATGGACAGCGCCTGCTGGAATAACATTGAACTCAACAACAATTATAAATCCCAAATTTACTGCACCAAACTTACTAAAAGATCAGAATTTCGTTTTTTCACTTATCGTCAATGATGGAACCGTAAATTCAACAGCTGATCAGGTAATTATAACCGTCAAACATATAAATTTGCCCCCTGTGGCCAATGCAGGGAACAATCAAACCGTAAATGAAGGAGCTCTTGTAACCTTAGACGGTTCTGCTTCTTCTGATCCGGACAATAACTCGCTAACCTATTCTTGGACAGCGCCTGCTGGAATTACCCTAAGTTCGACAAAAGTTGCAAACCCTTCTTTTATTGCTCCTGAAGTGCTAACTGATCAAAATTACACAATTTCCCTCGTTGTCAATGATGGAATGGTGAACTCAACAGCCGATCAGGTTATTGTCACGGTTAAGCAGATCAACAAAGCGCCAACGGCCAATGCCGGAACCGATCAATCTGTCAACGAAGGAGTGGTGGTTACCCTCGATGGATCGGCATCTTCTGATCCGGATAACAACACGCTGACCTATATCTGGACCGCACCAACCGGGATTACGCTCAGTTCAACAACCGCAGCAAAACCTACCTTTACCGCACCCGAAGTGATGGCCGATCAGACCTACACCTTCTCGCTCATTGTCAACGATGGAATACTGAACTCAACAGCCGATCAGGTATTTATAACCGTCAAACAAGTGAATAAAGCGCCGGTATTAACATCAGCCAAATCATATAATGCCATTGAAGATATGCCGCAAGAATTTTTGATTGAAGGTTCTGATGCTGAAAATGATCCAATTAATTTTTCAATTGTGAATTTGCCGTCGATTCTGCATCTGGTAAAAAAAACGAATACCTCTGCTGTATTATCTGGCACCTTCACAAGCGAATACGTTGGTCTGAATACATTCAAGTTAAACCTTTCAGATGGTATCTCAACTACACAGGAAACGATTACGATTTCAGTTGCAAACGTCGATCATGCCCCTTATGTGAAAGACCCTATCAAAGATGTTTCCGTTGACAAAGGATCAAAGGATGTCGTAATCGATCTGAAGTTCGTATTTGCTGACGACGATCAGGGTGATATACTGAATTTCAGCATTAATTCAAATACAAACGACCAAATTGTAACTGCTAAAATAACTGGAACCAATTTGATCCTGAGTTTTTCAGCTCAATATACTGGATTGTCGCAAATCCTAATTACGGCATCTTCAAACGGCAAAGAAGCTCAATCAAAATTTAATGTCGAAGTGAAAATTCCTACCGGAATAAATTTGCCGGAAGATAACATGCAAATTTTAATTTACCCCAATCCGACAAAAGGAGATGTTTTTTTGAAATTTGACAAAATTCCCGAAACCGAAACGTGGATAAATGTTTACTCGGAGTCAGGAAAACTCATTTCCAAATCGTTGATCAAAGACAATGAAGAAAATTTAAATTTAAGTGGCAACGCGCCTGGGATCTACATTATTCAAATCGCACAGAAAAACGCAAAGAGTTACAAAATAATTCTACAATAGAATTCAACAATTAGCCCTATTCGAGGTCATATTGGCAACCATTTTTCGTGTTGCAACGACATAGAAGAAAATGCCGAAAATAACTCCAACTGTATTTGCCAGAGCATCGTACCACGAAAAAGTACGTCCCAAATGCATATCCAATTGCATGAATTCCATTAGAATACCCCAGCCTACCGTCATAAAAACAACGAAAAATATTCGAAAATAGTTTAATTCTGTTTTTAGTGTCCAGTTAAACAAAATCGAAAAAATAAAATACATCGAGAAATGTACCACTTTATCAGCCCCATAAAATAATTCCATTTGTGGGAAATCATCAGGTGGTAATAATGACAATGCAGCGATACAACCAATATAAAATACAACAAAAACAATTCTAACAGACTGTCGTACAGATAAAATATATGATATCATATTCAAAAAAAAAAAAATTTAAGTCCAGATTAACACGTAAAATCAATACGTCTAACAATGTTCAAATATCGGCACTTTATCCCAATTTATTGTGCTGAAATGAAATGATGCCAACTTTTAAATAAGAAATTTCACGTAACACAATTTGATTGTCGAAAGAAAGCGCTTAAAGATGCTGTAAACAATCTAGAACACTGTTGGATCAAAGTTTCAATAAAATAAATGAATTTTTAACATCATTTTGTTTTGTGAGAATGAAATTGGGTGTCAATAACCAATACTTTTAAACCTGACTTTATTCCGTAAATCACTGTTATAAAACAATTCTGTAATTTTATAGAGAATTCGAGCCGTTTACTCCACAATAATTACTATGTTAGTCATCCACAAATCAGTGAATCGTTCTATTTTGATACCAAACTAAAAACTGAACATCATGCAGATCGACTTATCCAAAATTCAAATTAGAGAAATAGGACCTAACGAAGTTGAACTTTTAACGAACTACCGAATGGTATATCTGGCTGAAATGCAGGGAGAACAAAGCGAAGAATATCTTCAGCAATTGAGGAAGGATCTTACTGATTATTTTTCACAGGCTCTGGCTGAAAAGCGTTTTTTTGCTTATCTGGCCGATCTGAAAGGTGAAATTTTAGGCTTTGGCGCAATGGTAATCAAAAAAATTCCTGGTGATTTCAACCAATCATCCTACCTCGAAGGTGACATTCTAAACATGTTTACGGTACCTTTTGCCCGAAGAAAGGGCATTTCTGCCATGATCTTGCAGCAACTGATAAACGAGGCACGAAATCGCGGAATCAGCAAAGTGTCGCTGCACACCTCGAAAGATGGCGAAAAACTATACCGAAAATTTGGCTTCAGCGAACCCATTTATCCGGTATTGGAATTATGCTTGTAAAACAAATCAAAATTGCTATTTATGACCGAACCATACTTGCGAGTTGGCATCATGTGCCATCCCGAAATCATTTTCAGGCTAAACGGAACTTATCTGTTAGCTCCCAATGGCGTTCCTTATGAACGAATTCAGAAAGTAAATTATCGGGAAGGCAAAATTTGGCTGAATGATGAAATGATAGATGAAGAAATCCTCATTTTTGAGCCAGTCCGGTATCATGAAGCATCTTTTGAGCTGAACGATGTAACCATCGGAATTCAGTTTCATTGGGAACGTAAAGAAGACCAAATCTTTAAAGGTTCGCTGGAAATCCGGATTGAAAACGAAAAGCTCACAGCCATCAATATTTTACCATTGGAAGATTACCTGGTCAGTGTAATTTCATCAGAAATGAGTGCAACCAGCAATATGGAATTACTGAAAGCACATGCCATTATTTCGCGTTCGTGGTTGCTTGCCCAGACTGAAAAAGGCAAATCGATTAAGCAAACCGGAAAGACCTACCAAAGTATTTCTGAATCTCCGGAAGAATACATTCGTTGGTACGACCGTGAGGATCATCTTAACTTTGATGTTTGTGCCGACGACCATTGCCAACGATATCAGGGAATTACCCGTCAATCGACCCAAATTGTAGAGCAGGCGGTTGCCCAAACCCGCGGAATGTTACTCATGCACAACAGCAAAATTTGCGATGCCCGTTTCTCAAAAAGCTGCGGCGGAATTTCCGAGACTTTCGAAAATGTTTGGGAACCCGAAATACATCCTTATCTGCAATCAATTATCGACAATCCGGAGCTTTCCGAAGGTTTTGATGCAGATTTGACTAACGAGGAAGCAGCCCAAAAATGGATCAGGAATACTCCTGAAGCTTTTTGCAATACGCACGACAAGGAAGTACTTTCGCAGGTTCTGAACGACTACGATCAGGAAACTACCGATTTCTACCGTTGGAAACTCGTTTATCAGCAAGCCGATCTGGCCGAATTGATCGCGCGAAAATCAGGTCGTGATTTCGGAGCCATCATCGACCTGATTACTGTTGAACGTGGACTTTCAGGAAGATTAAAAAAACTAAAAATTGTTGGTTCAAAACTTACGCTGACCATCGGCAAAGAACTGGAAATCCGTAAAACATTGTCCGAATCCCATTTGTACAGTTCCGCTTTTGTGGTCGACAAGCAAAACATCACCAACGGAATTCCGGGCGAATTCGTTCTAACCGGAGCCGGTTGGGGACATGGCGTTGGTCTTTGCCAGATTGGCGCTGCCATGATGGGGACTAAAGGCTACAAATACGACCAAATTTTGCTGCACTATTTCCTTGGGGCATGCATTTCGAAAGAGTACTAATCTGACTTTAGTTCATAAAGAATGAAGACTAATCGTGATTATCATATGCTTGATCAAATGGCAAAAGATCCTGCAAATTGGAGAGGTCCATTCTATTTTTGCAGAAAAGATCCTCGATTGATTGTGCCAAAAATAGACACATCAATTGGGTCTTCGGGTGGATCTCTAAATTGTGCAAATCCTTTTACTTATATCATCATAATTGGAATCGTCTTGATTGCAGCCTTTTCCAGATATTTATTCGAATAAAAACATTTCTTTCCACATCAAAAAAAAGAGCAAAATCACATTTCTAATGAAACACATTGTTGTACTTCCGATTGTAGCCATCATTCTTATTGCAATGTCTGTTGGCGACGAATGGGGTTCATTCCCTTATTTGCTGAAAATAATTCCGGCCTTTATTCTTCTGGTTATTACCATAATTTTACTAATCAAAGATTCGAAAAAGACCAAATGATTCAATCGACTGTCTTTCTTACTAAACCCTGAACAAAACCAATGTCTAAAAACGAAACTAATTCGACATCGAAACCACGCAATCCCTGGGCATGGATTCCTACCCTTTATTTTGCTGAAGGAATTCCGTACGTGGTAGCCATGACTGTGGCGGTAATCATGTTCAAGCGGTTTGGAATTTCGAATACCGACATTGCCCTTTACACCAGTTGGCTGTATTTGCCTTGGGTCATCAAACCGCTTTGGAGCCCGATTGTCGATTTACTGAAAACCAAGCGGTGGTGGATTCTTTTCATGCAATTGATCATTGGCGCCAGCTTGGGTGCAGTGGCTCTTTCTATTCCATTGCCCGGTTTTTTCAAAATTAGCTTGATCTTTTTATGGCTTCTGGCATTTAGTTCGGCCACTCACGACATTGCCGCCGATGGCTTTTACATGTTGGGACTCGACGAACATCAACAGGCTTATTTTGTAGGCATCCGCAGTACTTTTTATCGCATTGCCATGATTACCGGACAAGGATTGCTCATTATCCTTGCTGGATTTATTGAAGTATCAACAGGACTTCCGCCCATCGAAATCAATGTCTCAGCAAACCCAGCTGCATTGCAAGAATTCAGCCTACCCGATAATGTGCTGCAAACCGCCAACACGGAAGGAAAAACTTTTTTCGCCGTTTTCCCTCAAAAGGCCGAAATATCCACGCAAAATATTCTTTCCGAAAAGCTGGATTCCATCAGAAAAGTCATCATTAAATACAATCAGGATAACCGGTTTGTAGCCAAACAATCGGGAAACCAGGCAAAACAAGGAGAGGAAAAAGGAACTTCGTGGTGGACTGACTACATATCAAATCCGCTGAAAGATTTTCTGAAAGATCATTTTCAGGCAAAAGTTAAACCGGTTTCAGACAATACTTTAGTTGGAAATATAACGGTAGTAGCCATTAAGCTGACTCAAAAGCCCGAAGAAAACAAAGAAATGGTACTGAATGTCAAATTCAGGAACGGAGACAACAGTATCCACATCCTCGAAGGCGAACGACTGACTTTCAATTCTGCAAATCAGGACAAGCCAGCCTACCTGCTTTTTCAGTGCGACCCGGAACTTACCCGATCAACTCAGGCTTCGTTTAAAGGGACTTCCGGAAATATTCACCTGGCCTGGAGCATCACCTTTGTGATTTTGGCCGTGATGTTTGTGCTTTTTTCGTTTTACCACCGGTTTATTTTGCCCCATCCAAAATCCGACCAACAGGCAATCGGTCAGGACCAGAATATGTTCAAAGAATTTTTCAAAACCTTTGGGTCCTTCTTCCGGAGAAAAGACATTGGCGTAATCATTGCATTTCTAATGCTTTACCGCGTTGGGGAAGCACAGCTCATCAAAATGGCGTCACCTTTCATGCTCGATCCGCGCAATCTGGGAGGACTTGGACTGACAACTGGCGACGTTGGCCTTCTCTATGGAACTTTTGGGATTCTCGCGTTAACCGCCGGTGGAATTCTGGGTGGAATTGCTGCTTCGACCAAAGGGTTCAGGTATTGGCTTTGGTGGATGGTTCTGGCCATTAATATTCCTCATCTGGCATATGTTTATATGTCGTTCGCTCAACCCGAAAACCAACTGATTATTGGACTGTGCGTGGTACTCGAACAGTTTAGCTATGGATTCGGATTTACGGCTTACATGCTTTACATGATCTACATTTCGGAAGGAAAAAACAAGACAGCGCACTTTGCCATTGCTACTGGTTTTATGGCTTTGGGAATGATGCTTCCGGGAATGTTTTCAGGCTGGCTTCAGGAAATTATCGGATACCAAAACTTCTTTGTTTGGGTGATGCTGTGCATGATTCCAGGCATGATTCCGGTTTTCTTCATCAACGTAAAACCTGAATTCGGAATAAAAAAGAAGGAAGAATAGCAAAACCGCATTAACTTTGGCCAAAAATAAAAAATCAAGTGAGGCTTTTCATTTCCGGTATATTCCTATTTTTTTGTTCCATTATTGTGGCGCACAGTCAGAATCAGGAACAATACAAGAACAGCACATTTCTGAAAAATTTATATTCCGATTCGTCTTACCTGAATCTGAAAGATAAAATTATCAGGAAGTACAATCATGCCAGGCCAGGTCGCTGGGGCGAATTTGTGAATGGCGTTTGCGAAGATTTAAGTACCAACCAGAAAGTTGTTGCACTCACCTTCGACGCCTGTGGAGGAGAAAAAGGCACGGGATTCGATCGGGAGCTCATCGGTTATTTGCGAAAGGAGAAATTACCGGCAACCTTGTTTATTACCGGCAGGTGGATCGATTCACATTTTTCAGACTTTATGAACCTTGCTCACGACACTTTACTTGAAATCGAGAATCATGGGCTGAATCACCGGCCCTGCTCGATTTGCGGCGAAAGTGAATATGGCATCCGCGGCACCGCCAACGCGTCGGAAGCTTTCGACGAAATGGAAGCCAATGCCCGGAAGATTGAAGCACTGACCGGAAACCGACCTGTTTTCTTCCGGTCTTCCACAGCCTTTATTGATGAAGCTTGCGCACGGTTGGCACACGAATTGGGAATAACTCCAATAAGTTATCAGGTACTCTCGGGCGATGCCTCGCCAGGGATGTCGAAGAAAGCCATCACAAAAAACGTATTGCAAAATATTCGTCCGGGGGCAATTGTCATCATGCACATGAACCATCCGCAGTGGAACACCTGCGAAGCGCTTCGCGACATTGTTCCCGAACTACGGAAAATGGGTTATCGTTTTGCCCGGCTAAACGAATTTTAACTAACTGATCGACAACAGAGTAAACAACACCAATCAGAAAACAAAACGATTAAAAGCACAAAACAGTTCTAACTTTTGCTCCATTCCATCCGGTTATCGACACGGTAAACGATCTTTTCATTTTCAAGAAGCCAGCGCACCACTTTCACCACATTATCCGGCTTTCCTTCGATTTTCGCCAGCAGTTCTTCATAAGAACAAGATTCGAGCAACGCTTTTTTGATCTGCTCACAAAGTGTATCGAACTCATATTTACTCACATTCAGTTCGTTTCGCTCCATGCATACATCGCATTTTCCGCAGCGAACCGATTCGGTTTCTCCAAAATACTGAAGCAAGAGCTGGCTGCGACATTTGTGACCCGACGAAGCATAATGAGTAACAGCATCGATTCGCCGGATATAATCGAGCTTTCGATTGTCGTAATTCTCGCGACTGAGTTTCAGCCGGTCGAGGTCGATCCGTTCTTTGGTAAAAATGATAAACGGAGTTTTCTTCTGCGGAATGTAATCGATTATTTTCTGAGTTCTTAATTTGCACAAAAACTGATAGACCAGATCAGGACTGACATTGGCGCGTTTAGCCATCAGTTCTTCGTCGATCGGAACATAGTTGGTGAACAACCCGGTGTACGAACGCAACAGCAATTTGATGAAGCCGTCGAACTCGGCATTGGCTACCTGAAACTTGTACAAATCGTCGCGATTGACCTGAAAATACACTTTTGACGGATTATCCAGTTCATCGGTCAATTCCAGATAACCTTCGCGCTGAAGGATTTTCAGACTATTGTAAACCGCGGTAATCTGGAACGAAAAGCGTGCAGCAAACGTACCTATGCTAAACTCGAACGACTGATCTTTCCCAAAACCAACGGCCAATTGATAAAAATTGCAGATCGCCTCATAAATCCGCTTGATTACGTCAGCCTCCGGAAATTCTTTTACAACATTCCGTTCCAGTCTCACTTTATCGGCGTTGTTGTACAGCAGAACCGACCATGCCGGTTTCCCGTCGCGCCCTGCCCTACCCGCTTCCTGAAAATATGCTTCCAATGAGTTAGGCGCTTCCAGATGAATTACAAACCGCACATCAGCCTTGTCGATACCCATTCCAAAAGCATTGGTCGAAACAATGACCCGACATTTGCCGCTTGTCCAGGCTTCCTGCTTGGCCGATCTGATTTTAGACGGCAGTCCGGCATGGTAATAGTCGGCCGATATTTCGTTTTTCCGCAACAAATCACTGATTTCGCGCGTCAGTTTCCGGCTTTTTACATACACGATTCCAGTCCCCTTGGCCTTCTGAACAGCCTTTACCAGGTAGTTCACCTTATCCTCTTCATTCCTGACCAGATAAATCAAATTACCACGATAATAGCTGGTTCGTAGCACATTCTTTTTCCTGAATTTCAGTTGATCCTGAATATCGTCGACCACTTGTGCTGTAGCTGTTGCAGTAACCGCAAGCACAGGAACATCAGGCAATAAATCGCGCAGTTCGGCAATTCGCAGGTACGACGGACGAAAATCGTATCCCCATTGCGAAATGCAATGCGCCTCATCCACCGCAATCAAATTCACATCAAGTTGATTGATACGCTCCCGAAACCGCTCAGTGGCAATACGCTCAGGCGAGAGGTACAAAAATTTGTAGTCGCCCCACACCGCATTGTCCATGGCAATCTTAATTTCCTGTGCTGTCATTCCTGAATAGATAACCAGAGCCTTGATGCCTCGTTGATTCAGATTTTCAACCTGATCTTTCATCAAAGCGATAAGTGGTGTAATCACCAAACAAATACCCGGTTTCGAGAGCGAATACACCTGGTAAGTCACAGACTTGCCACCACCAGTTGGCATTAACCCCAACGTATCTTTTCCCTGATCAACCGACTGGATGATCTCCTCCTGCAACGGCCGGAATGCGGCGTACCCCCAGTATTTGGTTAATATTTGTGTAAATTGGCTCAACGAATTACTTGCTTTTAGTGGTGCCTAAATTAATTGGTTTATGTAAATGTAAAAAATAAACGGGTAAAATCAGAAAATACAAGTGGAAGCATCAAAAACCTACAAAATTCAAGGTTTTGCATTTTTTCCAAACAGTCCAGAATTTTAATTTGTTCAAAGCATAGAAAATAGCGTAATTATTGTCAAATTAGCATACCAATACGAAAATTCAAGAGTTTAAAACCATAACACCCAATAAGATGAAACGAACAATATTCATTATCTATTTATTCCTTTTTACATATGCCAGTCTGTTGGCTCAAACGCAGGAATCAGTAACTGTAAAGGCAGGAACAAGGGTAATCGATTACTTCCCTGTTACCGAACGATACCTTTATCCAAATTTTACCAAAGGTATAATTACTTTAAAAGATGGGAGAAGCAATTTGTGTATGTTTAATCTAAATTTTCTTTCTGGCGAAATGGAGTTTATCCAATCTAAAGACACCCTGATTATTGCGGATAAAAAAGACCTCTATTCCATTGTGATTGCAAAAGACACTTTCTATTTTCATAATGTTTACTTGCAAATGATCCGAGGTGGCAATCTAAAAGTATATATGAGTCAACGAATCGGTATGAAGGATATTTTAAAAAAGGGAGCAATGGGTAGCATAAACCGAACTGCCGCTTCTGAATCATACGGCTATATGGACGATGGCAGACAAACATACAACCTGAAAATAGATGAAGACATGGTATTTCAGAAAACAGCAGCGTTTTTCTTCTCTCTATCCGAAAATAACTTTATCGAATTCAGCAGAAAAAATATCACTAAGCTCGCACCGGGGAAGGAAGATATCATTAAAAATTACCTAAAGTCAAACGAAATCGATTTCAAATCAAGAACAGATGTTTTAAAACTGGCTGACTTTGCAAGTACCCTTCTTCCCGCCAAGCGCCATTGATTTTATTCCGCAGATGGAGGAAAGTTCAAACTCGACAAAATTCTCCACCTTCAAATTTTCAAAACGCCCAATTGCGAAATTTGGCTTTTTCCTGCTTAACAAATTTTAAGATAGATTAAAGTTTATAGGCAGGAGACCTCCAAAAAATCAGGACGTTTGTACTTGTTTTTTTCGTAGTTTTGTTTTTTAACCAGAACATAAAACACACATCAATGTCGTTTTTTGCCGATAAAGTTGTATCCGAAGGTTTAACTTTTGATGACGTATTACTAATACCCTCTTATTCAGAAGTTTTACCCCGCGAAGTTGACCTTTCATCGTGGTTTACCCGAAACATCAGGCTTAATACGCCCATAGTGACTGCAGCCATGGATACGGTAACCGACTCGCTGATGGCCATTGCTATTGCACGCGGAGGTGGCATCGGGGTGATCCACAAAAACATGAGCATCTCCGAACAGGCCAAACAGGTTGCCAGCGTAAAACGAGCCGAAAACGGTATGATTTACGATCCGGTTACCATTTCAAAAGAAAAAACGGTGCGCGATGCCATCGGACTGATGAGAACCTACAAGATTGGCGGCATTCCGGTCATTGACGATAAAGGCTATTTGGTCGGTATCGTAACCAACCGCGACCTTCGTTTCGAAAACGACATGAACAAGCTGGTTTCGGAAGTAATGACCAAAGAGAACCTGGTGACCACCAACATTTCCACTTCGCTCGAACTGGCTTCGTCCATCCTTCAGAAATATAAAATTGAAAAACTGCCGGTAGTTGACAACAACAACAAGCTGATTGCCTTAATTACCTACAAAGACATTACCAAGGCCAAAGATAAACCGCTGGCTTCGAAAGATCAAAAAGGACGGCTAAGGGTAGCCGCCGCTGTTGGAATCGCCCGCGATACCATGGACCGCATCGACGAACTGGTTTTGGCGCAGGCCGATGCCATTGTAATTGACACCGCTCACGGGCACTCGATGTATGTTTTGGACATGCTAAAAAAAGCAAAAAATAAATATCCGGAAATTGATTTTGTTGCCGGAAATATTGCCACACCAGAGGCCGCGTCAGATATGGTTCTGGCGGGAGCCGATGCTGTAAAAGTGGGAATTGGCCCCGGATCGATTTGCACTACCCGGATTATTGCCGGAGTTGGGATTCCTCAGCTTTCGGCCATTTACAACGTGAGCAAAGCCATCAAAAAAAGTGATGTACCGGTTATTGCCGACGGTGGCATCCGTTATTCGGGCGACATCGTGAAAGCTTTGGCTGCCGGCGCTCATTCCATCATGGCAGGATCGCTTTTTGCCGGAGTCGATGAATCTCCGGGCGATACCATCCTGTTCCAGGGTCGGAAATTTAAAACGTACAGAGGAATGGGTTCGGTTGAAGCCATGCAAACAGGCTCCAAAGACCGCTACTTTCAGGATATGGAAGACGATGTTAAAAAACTGGTTCCGGAAGGAATCGTCGGAAGGGTTCCTTACAAAGGATCGCTTGACGAAGTTCTTCATCAGCTTACCGGTGGAATCAGGTCGGGGATGGGCTACTGTGGAGCCAAAAACATTGAGACACTTCAACATGCCAAATTTATACGAATCACTAACTCCGGAATGCAGGAGAGTCATCCGCACGATGTGAGCATTACCAGTGAATCACCTAATTACAGTTCCAGATAGATGTTAAGAACAAAGGAAAGTGGAAAAGTGGAAACGGAAGTCAGAAATCAGGTGCCAGAAATCGGAAAGCTAACCCACAACCCACCACTCGCAACCCTTCAATGTCTAAGCCACGTCACCAGAACTTGGGGCTTGAGGATTGGGGCACTCGCAACGATTCTTTTTTTCACATGCACATCGACTGTTTCAGCACAAAAAAAAGGTGAAACGGTAGTAACTATTGGCAATGACAAAGTGAGCAAAGAAGAATTTGAAGCTAACTACCGAAAAAACAACACCAACGTTTTAGACAAGAAAGACCTGAAATCGCCCGCTGAATACCTCGATTTATACATCAAATTCAAGCTGAAAGTACTCGAAGCCGAGAAACTGGGGTACGATACCGTTCGCTCATACAGGGAAGAGCTTGGCGGCTACCGGAAAGATTTGGCAAAGCCCTACCTGACTGACGTGAGCTTTAATGAGGAAATGGTAAAAACAGCTTACCATCGCACCCAATACGAGCGAAAAGCCAGTCATTTGCTTATCCGCGTTACTCCTGAAGCATTACCGACCGACACCTTGAAAGCATGGAATAAAATCAACGATCTTCGGAAACAAATTATCGCCGGAGCCGATTTTAACGAAATGGCGGCCAAATATTCTGAAGATCCTTCGGCTGTTCAAAACAGAGGAATGCTGGGATATTTCACTGCGTTCCAAATGGTTTTTCCCTTCGAAGACATGACCTATCGCACTCCGGTGGGGCAGGTTTCTGAAATTGTTCGCACCCGTTTTGGTTACCACATCATCAAAATACACGACGAACGCGCGGCAGCCGGGGAAATCAAAGTTGCGCACATCATGAAAATGTTTCCACGACAAGCCACCGAGGAAACCATCGCCAAACTGAAACTGGAAGCCGACAGCATTTGGCAAAAAGCCACATCGGGAGCCGACTTTGCCGAATTGGCCAAAAAATATTCCGACGACAAACAATCGTCCACCGAAGGTGGAGTGATGAGCTGGTTCACCCCGAACAATATGGTGCCGTCGTTTGCCGAAGCTGCTTTTGCTTTGAAAAACGATGGAGATATTTCGCCGGTTATACGAACCCCATTTGGTTGGCACATCATCAAAAGGCTCGAACGAAGGACAATACAACCTTTTGAGAAAATGCGTTCTGAACTGGAAACCAAAATCAAGCAAAATCCTTTAATCAGCAAGCACAGCGATGAGGCATTCGACCGCAAATTACGCGCTGAATACCAACTAAAAATCGACGAATCCAATTTTGCAAAACTCACTTCCTTCGTTTCAGATACATTAAACAAAAAAAACTGGGTTCTCGATAATCCGATGAAAGAAAAGCTGTTGGTTACTTTTGCCAATCAAAAAATCACAGTCGGAGCATTCACCGATTTTCTTCAGCAACAGCACTTCAAACCACTAGCCAATCTGGCAGAATCACAATTAAAAACGCTGCTCGACAAATATATCAATCAGCAGCTTCTGGCCTACGAGAATACACAACTGGAAAAGAAATATCCGGACTTTGCCCTCCTGTACCAGGAATATCATGATGGAATTCTGCTATTCAATATCTCCAAAGATAAAATCTGGGATGTTGCGGCAAACGACTCGGCCCGACTTAAAACCTATTTCGATCAGACAACAAAAAAACATTACTGGAACGAGCGATTTAAAGGCTGGATTATTAAAGCCAACAATCGGGACACCCGTGCGAATGTTGAGTCGCTGTTGAATGAAAGTAGAGCTACTCAGAAGAATGAACTGACCGATCTTTTTAATACGCAAACAGACTCAAAAATACAGATATCAGATGTTGCCTGCGAAAAAGGGGAAAATCCGATTGTCGATTATTTCATTTGGGGAGGAGCAAAACCTTCAGGTTTTGATGAAACTACTACCTTTGTCCACGGAAAAATTGTGAAGAATGAAATGAAGGGGCTTAAAGATGCCTGGGGACTTTACTCTTCCGACTTTCAGGAACAAATTGAAAAAGAATGGATTGACGCTTTAATGAAGAAATATCCAGTCGTGATTAATCAAAAGGTGTTAAAGAAGATTCAGGCCATTGAATGAGAAAAACTGCTGTATATATTAGCTTTTTAGCACTTTTCCTGACGGCATGTAACTTGTTTGTTGATAAAGACGAACCCGTTGCAAGGGTTGGTGACCGAACTTTAACAATGAAAGAACTTTCGGGCTATATTCCTAACTATCTGAATGCAGCCGACAGCGCCCTTTGGGCCGACGATTACATCAAAAAATGGGTTCAGCGCGAACTGTTGCTTTTAAAAGCTGAAGGAAACCTGAAAGCCGAGATGAAAGATGTAAGCAAAGAAGTTGAAGAATACCGCAATTCGCTTTTGATTTACCGTTATAAAAACGAGCTTGTCAAGGAAAAAATGGATACAACCGTTAAGGATTCGGATATTCAAAAATATTTTAACGTACATCGTGAAAGCTTTATCCTGAACCGAAATATTGTAAAAGCCATTTATATTAAGATTCCGGTACAGGTTTCGAACCCAGATAACATTAAGGATTTGTGTTTATCTGAAAATAAGGAAAAACAGGCCAAACTCAACTCCTATTGTATGAGTTATGCCAAAGCGTATGACCGGTTTAACGATCAATGGGTTTCTGCCGATATAGTCCTGAACAATACACCAGCGATAATAACCGATCAAAAGCAGTTTTTGGAAAGAAACCGCTACGTTGAAAGCACTGATATGAATTATTACTATATTGTCTGCATTCGCGATTATCGGCTTTCGGGTCAGGTTTCACCCATCGAATATGTTCAGAACGACATCCGAAACCTGATTTTGAGCAAGCAGAAGATTGAATTTTTAAAACAAATTGAAAAAGACATATACAAGGAAGGTCTTGACAAAAATAAGGTGAAACTATTTAAAACAAAAAATAATCGTTTATGATCAGAAAATTAATTGGTTTATTTATCCTGTTGGGATGTATTGTTTCGACCAATCAGACCCAGGCACAAGATAAAGTTGTGGACCAGATTGTGGCCGTTGTTGGAAAGAATATTATTTTAAAATCGGATATCGAAGGCATGTTCCAGCAACAACAGGCACAGGGAATAAGCTCCGACGGGGATATGAAATGTGAGATTCTTGAGAACTTACTGGTTGAGAAACTGCTTCTTGCTGAAGCCGAGCTCGATACCACCATTACCGTTAGCGACAGCCAGTTGAACGAAAGTCTCGAGCAACGTATCCAGTACTTCACCTCTCATCTTGGATCTGAAAAAGAGGTAGAAGCCTACTTCAAAAAATCGATCGTCGATCTGAAAGCCGATTTGCAGGAAGTCATCAAAAACCAGCAAATGACCCAACAGATGCAAAACAAGATTATCGATAAAGTTAAGATTACTCCTGCCGAGGTTCGTTATCACTTCAAAAATTTACCGGAAGCTGAAATTCCACAAATCGATGCACAGATTGAATATGCACAAATTATTGTACAACCAATGGTTAGTCTGGAAGAAGAGGACCGCATTAAGTCAACGCTTCGCGAGTTGAAACGCCGCATCGAAAGCGGAGAAAGTGGGTTCGCACCATTAGCCGTGATGTATTCCGAAGATGGTTCTGCACGTAATGGTGGAGAATTGGATTACATGGGACGCGGACAACTTGATCCTGCCTATGCCGCAGCAGCATTCAACCTGAAGGGTGATAAAATTTCGAACGTAGTAAAAAGCGATTTCGGTTACCACATCATCCAGGTAATGGACCGCAGAGGGGAACAGATCAAGACCCGTCATATCATTATGATGCCAAAAGCTTCAGAAAAAGCCATGGCTACTGCCTTTGGACAGATCGACAGCATTGCTGACTTTATCCGGAAAGGAACTTTTAAATTTGAGGACGCTGCCTTACGATATTCATACGACAAAGACTCCCGCAACAATGGCGGAGTGGTTATCAATCCGCAAACCGGAGAATCAAAATGGAAAATGAGCGAACTTGACCCAGATGTTAGTAAGGTAATTGCAACGATGAAAGTCAATGAAATTTCGAAACCGTTTAAAACTGTCGATGACAAACAACGTCCGGTTTATAAAATCATTAAGGTCATCAATAAAACCGAGGCTCACAAGGCAAACCTACGAGACGATTACGTTGAACTGAGTAATATTTACATGGCCACAAAAAAAGAAAAAGCACTTGACACCTGGGTCCGTGAAAAACAATCGGGAACATATGTGCACATCGACGACACCTTTGTAAACTGTAATTTCAAATACAAAGGCTGGATAAAATAAATAGTTTCAAGTTTCAGGTTCAAAGTTTCAAGTTAAGAATCGCTTCGAATCACAACATCTGCCCTGCAAGGGCAAAATAATATAGCCCGGGGCGAAACCCCCGGGTTAAATAGATTAATACAAATCCGTCCGTTATTTGATGTATTTAAATACTTTACCTGATTTTCGAACGGAATGAAACGGGCCTTCAACATGGAGGTCTATTAAAAATAAATCAGGTCGGCTCTGAGTTTGGGCCTACAATAACCAGAATAGGAAAATAAGAAAAGATGACATTTAAGAATGAAGTTGAAGCGGTAAACGCACTGAGCAACAAATTTGACCAATTGCGTTCCGAAATAAAAAAAAGGATATACGGGCAGGATGAAATCATCGATCAGGTATTGGTTGCCATGTTTAGCCGTGGGCACTGCCTGTTGATCGGCGTTCCAGGACTGGCCAAAACACTGCTTGTCAATACGATTTCCGAAGTACTTGGCCTTCAGTATAAACGTATTCAGTTTACTCCTGACTTAATGCCTTCCGACATCATTGGAACTGAAATTTTAGATAAAGACCGTGAATTCAAGTTCATTCGCGGCCCTATTTTCGCCAACATTATTCTGGCCGACGAAATCAACCGGACACCGCCCAAGACACAGGCCGCCCTGCTCGAAGCAATGCAGGAACGCTCGGTAACAGCCGCCGGACAAAAATATGTGCTGGATAAACCATTTTTCGTTCTGGCTACTCAAAATCCCATTGAACAGGAAGGAACTTATCCCCTGCCTGAAGCCCAGCTCGACCGGTTTATGTTTTCGATCTGGCTCGACTATCCCAAATTTGAGGATGAACTGACCATCGTGAAGAATACCACTTCTGAATTTTCAACCACCTTGAATGAAATCATCTCAAAAGAAGAAATTCGCTATTTTCAGGATTTGGTATTGAAAGTTCCGGTAAACGAAAGCGTTTTAAAATATGCGGTTGGGTTATCGGCCAAAACACGCCCAAATACCGAATTGGCAGCGCCCATCAGCAACAAATACCTCAAATGGGGAGCCGGCCCTCGCGCCTCGCAGTACCTGGTTTTGGGAGCGAAAACGCTCGCCGCTCTTCAGGGCAAATATTCTCCTGATATTGAAGACATTAAAAAAGTAGCCATAAGCATTCTCCGTCACCGGGTGATTAAAAACTACAAGGCTGAAGCAGAGAACCTTTCGGTTGAAGATATTATTACTGAATTGATGAAATGAGCAAGGATTTAGAACTAATCGTCAGAATGAAAATTGTCTATTTGCGAATTACATGTGGCAATTAAAAAACAAATTAATAACACATGAAGTAAATTGAATGATAAAATCAGGTGTAACTATAGTTAAAGTCAGGCTCTTGACGTTACTGGCGTTTTTAGGGCTGCTGGCGTTTTCAGTAAACGGCATGGCGCAGACCCGGAAGAAAGTCGAGATTTTGCATTGCGACTTGCTCGACCACAATGCCCGAATCGTTGCCGACGCCCAACGCCTTTTGGGGAATGTAAACATCACTGTCGATGGCGCGCTGATGTGGTGCGACAGCTTGTATTCATACGCAAACAATACGGTGGATGCCTTTGGAAACGTACACATCGTTCGTGGCGACACGCTCAACATGTACTCCGATTTCATCAATTATAACGGGAACACAAAACTCGCAAAAGCCCGCCGGAATGTCAGATTAATCGATAAACAAGTCACTCTTACCACCGACTCGCTCGATTATTCGATGATAAACGATATGGCATCGTACAACTATTCCGGAACAGTAAAAGATTCGACCAACATTCTGAAATCAGTCATTGGTCAGTACTATGTGAATGAAAAGAAGGCCTACTTCAAAACGAAAGTCGATGGTGTGACCAAAGATTATAAAATAAAGTCGGACACGTTGATTTATTTTACCAACTCCAAAAAGGTTTACATTGAAGGGCCTACCCGTATTTTTAATGAGAAAGACACGCTTTATGCGGAATACGGCTGGTACGACAGTTTGAAAAGCTATACCAGGCTTACGAAAAAGCCTAAAATTTGGAACGATAAACAACGGGTAAAAGCCGATTCTATCTTTTACAACAAGGAAAATGGCGAAGGGCTTGCCATGGGGCATGCGCGCGTTCAGGATATAGAAAACAGCATCATTGTGGTTGGTAATCAGGTTAAATACAACGACATAAGCAAAATTGCATCAGCTACCGATTCGGCTGTATTTATTCAGTATTCAAAAACCGATTCATTGTTTTTACATGCCAACTACCTGAAAACAATTCCCGACACGACAATTACAAAAGAGCCTGTTCCGGTTAAAAAATCTTCACAAAAAACAACTGTAAAAACCATAGTTCCCAACACTAAACCTCTGGCGATTCCAGATCGCAAAATGCTGCCCGACCAAAAATTACTGAAAGACACGTTGATGTCTGTCACATTCGCGGCTGACTCTTTGCACACCGACACCCTGGCTACCAAACCACCGAAAGATGCCCGTTTGGTTCTGGCATACCACAAAGTCAGGTTTTTCCGTAGCGACCTCCAGGGCAAATGCGATTCGCTGACCTATTGGTCAAAAGATTCAACCATTCAGATGTTCACCAAGCCCATTATTTGGTCGCAAAAAAACCAGATTTCAGCCAATTACATCGAAATGATTAATCGTACCAAAGATCCGGACGAAATCAGGATGAAAGAGGATGCCTTCATTATTGCGATGGAAGACGACAGCCTCCGTTTTAATCAGATCAAAGGGAAAGACATGACTGGCTATATTCGCAATAACGAATTGGTTAAAATTGATGTCAATGGGAACGGACAATCGAACTATTATGCTCGCGACAAAAATGGGATCATCGGTCTCAATAATGCTGAAAGCAGCAACATTACCATATACATGAATAAAGGCAAAGTCAAGAAAATTGCCTTCGTTAAATCGCCTGATGGTGAGCTCAAACCTATCGCCCAATTGGAAGAAAACGATAAATTGTTGCCTGGTTTCAATTGGCAGGTTGAACTACGCCCCAAAGACAAGGACGATATTTTCCGACACCCAGTACCCAAAAGTCCAGCACCCACAGCGAAAACAACAGGTTCGCCAACTCCGGGCAAAAAAACTAAACCAGGTAAACCAGCAGATACACAGGCAAAATAAAACCGACAAATTACAACCAAAAAGCATCAGCATACGGAAAATACAATGGAGCGAAATTTCTTTGAGCACATCAAACGCCTTCAGGCATTAGCTGAAATTGGACTTGAATATTCGAACAGTAGCTACGACATCGAACGATACGAAGAAATTCAGGAAATTTGTCTGGAAATGCTTGGCCAACTGACAGATGTTCCGCTAACAAAGATCAAAGCAATTATTCAGGAAAACAACGGCTACAAAACGCCCAAAGTTGATGTCCGTGCTGTTGTGTTTAATGCGGATGGGCAAATTCTCCTCATTCAGGAAAAGGCCGACGGATGTTGGGCGTTACCCGGAGGATGGGCTGACGTGGGCTATACACCGCGAATGGTCGCCGAAAAAGAATGCTTCGAAGAAGCCGGACTAACCGTCAAATCCACCCGTTTGATTGCCCTAATGGATAAGACAGCCCAGCAAATGCCACCCGAATTTGAATATGTGTATAAACTTTTTATTCGGTGCGAACCCATTGGCACACAAATCTCAACAGGAACTGAAACCGACGATGTTGCCTGGTTTTACGAAAATGACTTGCCTGAGCTTTCAAAGCCCCGAAATCTGGAATCACAAATCCAACTAATGTTTAAATATTTCAGGGGAGAAAAGACAGAAGTTTATCTCGATTAGGAGAGTTACAATCGATCACCACCATTCAGCTTTACAAAAAGAAATCAGCTATTTGAAATCAATCAGCATAAAGTTCTGCATAGCGAAAACATATTTTTCGTTTGGAATTTTCTTTTCATTTTGTAGCTTTGCAGACCAGACCAGACCAGTATAATTAAAACTAATATTTATGAAACGCTATCTGTATTTGATTTTGTTGCTTGCCTGCCCGTTCCTGGGAATTTCGCAAAACAAATTTCAATTTCAAAACACCAACTTATCAACACAGGAAAGGGTTGAAAGCCTACTTTCTGAAATGACCATTCAGGAAAAAATGGGCCAGATGCTTTATACGTCTCCTGCCATCGAACGGCTAGGAATTCCGGAGTACAACTGGTGGAACGAATGTTTGCACGGGGTGGCCCGCGCCGGATATGCAACCGTTTTCCCTCAATCAATTACAATTGCAGCATCCTGGGACACCGATCTCATTCACCAGGTGGCTTCTGTTATTTCCGATGAAGCGCGTGCTAAACATCATGAATTTGTCCGTCGGGGACTCCGGAACATCTATCAGGGATTGACCTTCTGGTCGCCCAATATCAATATTTTCCGCGATCCCAGATGGGGCCGTGGACATGAAACTTACGGAGAAGATCCATACCTTACCGGTCAATTGGGTACTCAATTCGTGAAAGGACTTCAGGGCGACGATCCGAACTATTTGAAAGTGGTTGCCACTGCCAAACATTTCGCGGTTCATTCAGGTCCGGAACCATCCAGACATGTTTTTGATGCAAGAATAAGCGAACGTGATTTGCGCGAAACTTATTTACCAGCTTTCCGAAGCCTGGTCGTCGATGGCGGCGTTTATTCGGTAATGGGAGCATACAACCGTTTTCGTGGCGAAGCCTGTTGTGCCAGTCCGTTTTTATCAGGAATTCTGCGGAACGAATGGGGTTTTAAAGGTTATATCGTAAGCGATTGCTGGGCGATTGCCGACATTTGGCAATACCACAAAATTGCCAAAGATGAAGCTGAAGCTGCCGCCATGGCTGTAAAAACCGGCACCGATCTGGAGTGTGGCAACACATATAAAGCCTTACCTGAAGCACTTAAACGCGGATTAATTACTGAAAAAGATCTGGATGTTTGTGTTGGCCGTTTGATGACAGCCCGAATGAAACTGGGAATGTTCGACCCGGACGAAAAAGTGGCCTATGCACAAATCCCATTCTCTGTAAACGACAACCCAGCCCACGACCAACTGGCCCGTGTAGCTGCACAAAAAAGTATTGTTTTACTGAAAAATGCCAATCACACTTTACCACTGAAGAAAAATCTTGCAAAAATAGCAGTTATTGGTCCAAATGCCGACGAAGTTGAATCATTGTGGGGCAACTACAACGGCGTACCTTCACATCCGGTAACCGTACTTCAGGGAATAAAAAATAAATTAGTTCCTCAGACTGAAGTGCTTTATGCACAGGGCAGCGAACTGGCCGATGGCGTATCCAAACTAACTGCAATTCCGTCCATTTACCTGGAAACAGAAGATGGAAAGCAAGGCGCTTTGGGCGAATATTTTGCCAACAACAAACTGGAAGGTGAACCATTATTTACACGAATTGACGACAATGTTGATTTCTACTGGGAAACTGGTTCTCCAGATCCTCGTATGCCAGTCGATAATTTCAGCGTCCGTTGGACAACCTACCTGAAAGTACCTCAAACCGGCGATTACGAAATTGGATTGTGGAGTATGCCCAATTTTAAAGTTTACTGCGATGGGAAAGAGATCATTGGCGGCGATAATGAGCATCACGCTTTCCATACTTCAAAAAAACTGACTCTTGAAACCGGGAAACGCTACAAACTGATATTCGATTACAAAAATTATACTGGCGACGGAACCGCAAGTTTATTGTGGGCAACTCCAAAGCCAAACATGTTGGCCGAGGCTGTCGAAACAGCGAAGAAGGCTGATGCCGTTGTGTTGGTTTTAGGGTTGAACCAACGCCTGGAAGGTGAAGAAATGCCAATCCAGGTCGATGGGTTTAAAGGTGGCGACCGCACTCATTTGAACCTGCCAAAAACACAGGAACAACTGATGGAAGCCATTAAAGCAACAGGAAAACCGGTCGTTCTGGTGTTGATTAATGGGAGCGCCCTTTCGGTAAATTATGCTGCCGAAAACATAGATGCCATCCTGACGGCCGGGTATCCGGGACAAGAAGGCGGAAATGCAGTGGCCGATGTTTTGTTTGGCGATTACAATCCTGCCGGACGTTTGCCAGTTACCTACTACAAATCGGTTGATCAGTTACCTGCTTTCGAAAACTACGACATGGGAGGCCGTACCTACCGCTACTTCCGTCAAACGCCACTTTATCCATTCGGATTTGGATTGAGCTATACCAATTTTACTTATACCGATTTAACCTTGCAGAAAGAAGCAAAAGTGGGCGACAACATTCAGGTTTCGGTAAAGGTTACTAATTCAGGTGACCGCGATGGCGACGAAGTGGTGCAATTATATATGACTGACGAAAAAGCATCCACACCGCGTCCTATTCGTTCGCTGGAAGGATTTAAACGTATTTCACTGAAGAAAGGTGAATCGCAAACGGTATCGTTTACGCTTGTACCACGCCAGCTTTCCATGATCAACGACAAAGATAAACAAGTAGTGGAACCCGGATATTTCACCATTGCCGTTGGAGGTGAACAACCCGGTTTTACCGGCGCAGCTAAAGCCGAAACAACCGGAACACTCTCTGGAAGGATAAAATTAATCGGGAAGGTTCTCGAAATAAAATAGTTGGTTTAGGAATAATTTGTGTTCGATCCCCTTTGGAACTTGTTTCAGAGGGGATTATTTTTTAACCCAAATTTCAAACCGCCTGATCCAGACCGATACAATTGCAAGCAAAATTCTGGGCCAGATTAAAATACCAAAATGATAGCCTACAGAAACAAACAAAAGAGGGTCCTCAAGCTGTGAGTGCGAAATCGCAATATGATGATTAAGCAGATCAGCATCTGTGCGGCTCAGCCGTCCTTCTTCCGACTCGCTAATCATGATGGCACCACCATACCCAAGCCCCAGCGTATATGCAACCATCCATAAAAAACCAGTATTAGCGGGCAATCCCATCACCCGCAACAATGGAGTGAAAGGCAGCAGAATCCATTTAATCAATCCAAATTCGTTGAGCATTTTCTGCAAAATCAGCAGTAAATTAACAAGGACAACAATCTTAATTGCGGTTATCAGCATGTTCGAAAGCCAGAGTTTCAACGCTGGAATAAAGTCTCCTGCCGAACGAACAATAGTTTCAGAATTACGGACGGCTTCATCGGGAAGAATGAGGTTTAACATCCAGGCAGCCATAAAGCTTGCCGACAGGCGTATGGCAACCATTCGCCACGGATTCGATCCGGTTTTTCGCTGTATGGCCGTTTCAACAATCAGCGCGTGCGAAATGAGGCACATCACGGCTAAAATTGTTCCTTCCCGATGTCCAAACCCCAAGGTTGCCATTACTGCAATCACCGAATAAATATTGGTAAAGAAACTGGTGATAAGCACAATGGATGCTTGCCCTGATAATCCAATCAACTTAAACAGTGGAGCAACCCAACCTGCGATCACATTCAGGATTCCAAAAAAGTCGAGCAGAAAAACGGCAAATGAAACCGGAATGGTCAGCTTCAGCAACCAGATGGCAGTTTTCATTCCCTGAGGAAGTGCCGCTTTTACGCAACTAGAAAGTCTATCCCGAAAGGCCAGTGTTTGGTTTTCCATCTAAATTCAAAAATCGATCATATTCAACTTCAATCCAAAAGAAACAAAAAAGCCCCGCATTTGCGAGGCCTTCCTGATTTATTTAAATTTTTTCAGGAGATCTTTAACGGCGTCTTTATGAACCGTGAACCCCATCATTTTTAGCTTGATGTAATCTTCGTGGAAGAAGTAATACCCGAAATTGGGATTGTCCTGACCAACATTCCGGGAGCCTGAACTCGAATCTTTAATCAGGAACCAGTCTTTCCCTGAACCTTTGTAATTTTCGAGATAGCCAATCAACTGCATTCCGTGGTCGTCGGTGGTTGTTTCGTTAGAGAAACGGAACTGACGGGCATCATCGTTAATGTAAGCCGAAGGAATATCGTAATCAGGAATCAGTGCGCAATTGGTTTCGCGGCTAAACCCGGTTTCCGACACATCGCCACCAATACTCAAGGAATATCCGGCTTTTATGGCTTTTTTCAGGGCTGCCATAAAATCGTCGAGCGGAACATTGTAATAATCTTTGCTGTGCCACCAGTTATCGGGCACTTTATATTCCACCTGTTGCCAGAAAGGTTCTTGTTTGTACGAAAGAATTTCGACAAAATCGTCGGTATTAAGCTGGAGGTAATCCTTCAGGTACGTTTGAGGCGTATAGGTTTTCCCTTCGACCACAAATTCGGTTGGCGGAACTCCCAGATAGTGATTCATGATCGATTTGATGGTTCCCAGTGCAGAATCCACGTTCCAGGCATTCGATGTTTTCAATGAATTCAGGAAAGCATTCATCTCATCATACATTTTAGCATGATTGTGAAACTTCCGGTCATCAATCAATCCTGAATAGGCTTCTTCAGGAACTGCACCGTAAACTTTCATAATACGCGCCATGGCATTGCCTTCCGATCCTTCAGCAAATGCCGAGTTTCCTCTTTTTTCGACAAATCGGCGGGCCTTTTCGAGGTACTCGCAATAAACCGAATATATTTCTGAAATTTTTACTTTTTTACCGTGCTGACGAAGTACTTCAGATTCGTAAAACGAAGTGGTCGAAAAACACCAGCAGGTTCCAGTATTTCCCTGCGACAAGGTAGGATTGCTCCACACTGTTTTGTACAACCCCAGATTATTGGGCAAATCCATCCCCGACTGATCCATAACGAAACGAAGAAAAGGTTCTTTCTCCGTAAGTTTTTCTTCCACCGCAGTCACATCTTTCAGGATCGATTCGTAATAGAAACCTTTTCCTTTTTCGTCTGCAACGATCTTGCCTTTGCTTACATTCTGAGCCTGACTGCCAATAAATATTGACACCATCAGGCCAGTCATACAAATTATTTTTTTCATGATACGATATAAATTTTAGGGTTCGAAATATAAATTAAACTATCGTCACACATCCTGAAATAAATCAGGTTTATCAGGCAGACTGTTTCCTTCGACTGCTTCGCGCTCAGGGAGCGACTTCGAATGTCATGTCCTTGCCTTCTTGGGTCTCTGAGCATGTCGAAGGATTAACTGATCGAACTCCAGTTGAATTCAGTGCTTTTCATTTTCAGAAGGTGATAAACCAGAATCTGGTTTTCCTGTTTCTGAAGTTTGGGGTCTTCATCGAGCAAATCGGACGCCTGATTACGGGCATGTTGCAAAATTTCGCCATCGCGCCCCAGGTTGGCAATCTTCAGGGTAAACCCGATGCCGCTTTGTTGGGTTCCTTCCAGATCGCCCGGCCCGCGCAATTGCATGTCCACTTCGGCAATCTCAAAGCCATCGTTGGTGCGCACCATGGTTTCGAGGCGCTTGCGGCTTTCGTTACTGATTTTGTACGACGACATCAGCAAGCAGTACGATTGTTCGGCACCGCGCCCTACCCTGCCCCGCAACTGGTGCAATTGCGAAAGACCAAACCGCTCCGAACTTTCGATAATCATTACCGAAGCGTTTGGCACGTCAACACCCACTTCAATCACGGTTGTAGCCACCATAATTTGGGTTTTACCTTCCTTGAACAATTGCATTTCTGCATCTTTTTCGGCAGGCTTCATTTTGCCATGAACCATACTGATGGAATATCGCGGGAACACCTGTTTCAGCAGCTCATACCCATTTTCCACATTCTTCAGATCGAGCTTTTCCGATTCCTTGATGAGCGGATAAACCACGTAAACCTGCCGCCCAACCGCTACCTGATCGCGTATAAAATCATAGACTTGCTTCCTGCGGTTCTCGTAATAATGCAGGGTTTGAATGGGTTTCCGGCCTGGTGGCAACTCGTCGATCACCGAAACATCCAGATCGCCATAAACCGTCATTGCCAGGGTTCGCGGAATCGGCGTAGCCGTCATTACCAACACGTGTGGCGGAATAAATTCATTCTTCTTCCACAGTTTGGCACGTTGGGCAACCCCAAAACGGTGCTGCTCATCAACAATGACCAATCCCAGATTTTTGAAATTCACCTTGTCCTCGATCAGCGCATGAGTACCGATCAGCAGTTGCAGGCTGCCATCTTCCAATTGCTCGTGAATGACGGTTCGTTTGGCTTTCCGGGTTGAGCCAGTCAACAGAGCAATGTTGATTCCGAGTCCATCAGTCATTTTTTTGATCGAATTGTAGTGCTGAATGGCCAGAATTTCAGTCGGAGCCATCAGACTTACTTGAAATCCGTTATCGAAGGCAATCAGGGCGGTCATCAATGCCACCAAGGTTTTACCGCTGCCCACATCGCCCTGAAGCAAACGGTTCATCTGTTTGCCCGAACCCATGTCTTTGCGGATTTCCTTGACCACCTTCTTTTGCGCATTGGTGAGCTCAAACGGAAGATGATTGCTGAAAAAAGTGTTGAGGTTATAGCCAACTTTCGAGAATACAAACCCTTTGAAGGAACCTTCCCTGTTGTGTTTCAGGCTTAATATGCGCAACTGAATGTAGAACAGTTCCTCAAATTTCAGGCGAAAAAGTGCATTTTTCAGGAGATTGGGATTTTCAGGAAAATGAACTTGCCGTAACGCAACCGGCAAGGCCATTAACTTCAATTTGGATATCAATGACTGCGGAAGTGTTTCAAAAATTTTGCCTTCGATTTGTGCCGAAAGGTTGAACTGGAATTTATTCAGTGCTTTGCTCGTCATAAACTTCTGCTTCATTTTTTCTGACGTGTTGTAAAACGCCTGAAAAACTCCGGCAGTAATTTGCTTATTTTCCGCTGGTTCCAGCTCCGGATGAACGATATTGACCTTCCCGTTAAAAATAGTAGGTTTACCAAAAACGATGTATTCGACTCCGGCCTTCACATTTTCCTTTACCCATTTCACGCCCTGGAACCATAGCAATTCCATCACGCCTGATTCGTCACGAAAATGGGCAATCAACCGCTGACGAGCGCCTTCGCCTGTCGTTTCAAACCTGACAATCTGGCCTTTTAGCTGGATATATGCCATGTTTCCCGTAATTTCAGAGATGCGGTAAAACTTGGTTCGGTCGATGTATTTGTAGGGAAAATAATACAGAAGATCGTTGAAGGTGAAAATCTTCAATTCCTTTTTGAGCATTTCGGCACGCTGAGGTCCGACGCCAGGAAGAAATTTGATATCCTGATCCAGAAATTCTGACATAGGGCAAAGATAAAAATTATCTCCTTTTTGTTGGCCGCCGATTTTTTATGTTGGCTAAATGACTTACCTAACAGGCAATAATTCCAGGTTTTTCCGGTTTTATTTTTTTATTCCTGTATTTTGTCTGAAATTAGGTTTAATATTTGTAACAAACGAAGCCAGAATAAAACTAATCAATTCAACCAATTCAATTCGAAAAAGATGGAAAGTGTCATCAAGCTTGAAAAAATCATAAAAAACTACAAGGTAGGGACTCAGATTGTGAGGGCATTACGCTCCGTTTCGCTTAACATCAACAAGGGTGAATATGTCGCCATCATGGGTGCGTCAGGTTCCGGAAAATCAACATTAATGAACGTGATTGGGTGCCTGGACACTCCAACCAGCGGTTTCTACGAGCTAAATAATCAGGATGTGAGCCATTTGTCGGATGACGAGTTGGCTGAAATCCGGAACAAAGAAATTGGATTTGTTTTTCAGACGTTTAACTTACTTCCACGAAATACAGCACTCGAAAACGTGATGTTACCTCTGGTTTACGCCGGAGTTAGAAAACAGCAACGCATCGAAAAAGCTGAGAAGATATTGACGGAAGTAGGATTGGCCGATCGTATCGAGCACAAACCGAACGAGCTGTCGGGTGGACAACGCCAACGCGTGGCTGTTGCCCGTGCATTGGTAAACAATCCATGTATTTTATTGGCTGATGAGCCAACCGGGAACCTTGACTCAAAAATTTCAGAAGAAATCATGCAGCTTTTCGCCGAGATTCACCGGAAGGGAAATACCCTAATTGTAGTGACGCATGAGGAAAGTATCGCTATGCATGCTCACCGCATTATCAGGCTGAAAGATGGTGAGATCGAAGCCGATTACGTGAATGAAAATCCCGTATATTAAAAAGAAAGATGAAAATATACACACGCACTGGCGACGATGGAACAACCGGACTAATCGGTGGATCGCGCATAAAAAAACACAACATCAGGTTAGAATCTTACGGAACAATTGACGAACTGAACTCCTACATCGGAGTGATCCGTTCGATGCAAAACGACACACACACCGATCAGGTACTTGAGATCATACAAAATAAACTGTTCGTGATTGGTGCCAATTTGGCCACCGACGAAACCATTGACCTGATCAAAAAACAACTGCCTTGCAAAAAAGCCGATATTGAACTGCTCGAAAACGAAATGGACAAAATGAATTCGAGCTTGCCCGAACTCCGGAACTTCATTTTACCGGGTGGATGTCAGGCTGCATCGTTTTGCCATGTTGCACGTACTGTATGTCGCAGAGCAGAACGCCGAATTGTTGAATTAGCTGAAAACAAAGAAGTGGATCAGAACCTGATCAAATTCATTAACCGCCTGTCGGACTACCTTTTCGTACTCTCAAGAAAGCTAAATTTAGATCAAAAAGCAGCGGAAATACTATGGTCTCCGGAGGTTGGTGATTAATATATATTATTGCTTGCAGAATCCGTTTTTTTGTTATATTCGCAAAAGTTAAAAAAACCGATTTAAAAACTACTTAAATATTAATATCATGTACTGGACTCTTGAATTAGCCTCTAAACTAGAGGATGCCCCATGGCCAGCAAGTAAGGATGAGTTGATCGATTTTGCCATCCGTAGCGGTGCTCCACTTGAAGTTATTGAAAATCTTCAGGAAATGGAAGATGAAGGAGAAATTTACGAAACCATTGAGGATATCTGGCCTGATTATCCCAGCAACGATGATTTCTTTTTTAACGCGGACGAATATTAATTCTCGTTATCATACAAAAACGCAAGGTCGAAAACCTTGCGTTTTTGTTTTCTGGCCTCATTAAATTCCTCTTTTGTATTGGGCGTTCGTCGAAGGATGAATGATTCGCTGAAGTTCTGCTTTTGAATCCGGATTTCCGTTCAAAAGATTTTCAAAATGCTTAATGACAACCGATTTATTCGAAAATATGGTGGTTCCAGTTTTCAAATTCCGCAGATCAATGAAAAATCCGGAGAATAAATCAGGCAAATCGGTAACAATATCAGTATTCAGGAAATTCATATCATTGAAAACGCGGTGATAGTTTCCCTTCGACTTTTCAAGGCCAATCGTTTCATTCTTCATGTTCATGATTGATGTCGATTTTTCGCACTGCGGAATACAAGTTCCATCCATCTCATTTTTCTGGCATCCAACAACCTGCTGAAACAAGCATTGTCGGCTCGTCATCAGCACAATAGGATGATAAATACGGTAATAAAGTTTAAAATCATCCGGACTTTTAATATTTCTGATTTGAGCCTGACTGATTTCATTCGAGATAAATGCTCCGGAACAATTGAAATCTTCTTTCAGGCATTTCAGGCTAAACGAATTCGTCACATTCAAATACGGCCCGGCAATCCAGTTGATTCCTCTCTGGAAAGCCTCAAAAGCAATTCCGGTATTGTTGGTAACAATCGACCGAGGTTGCACCTTTTGCAGAAATTCGACCGCAGCACCATAGTCATCGCCAATGATAACCGACGGGAACCAGGGAATCAGTTTTTCGTTTTTTCTGAAAAGAGCCACATATTCCCCGCATTCATTTTTAAAACTATCCGGAAGCTGAAAACAGACATCCGCAGAAGTTTCCTTACACAGATACACGTCTTCAGGTGAGGATATCAGTACCGAAAGCGAAGGTTTTATTTCCATCCGGGTTATTTTCCTGAAAGCGGGAACATGAACCGGATCGATCGTTTCTCGTGAACCATTCAGAATAAACAGCAACCGTTTTTTTACCGCGGTCAATTCATTAAACGGCAGATAAACATTAGGGTGAAGATCGTCAAGGGTTATCTTTTCGATGTAATATTCTGTCTCGTTGATGGCTTTCAACCGTTTAAAAACCATCGCGTAATCTAACGCTTCGGTACCCGTGCCAGCCAGATTGACCTCCGATTGCACCTCAAATGTCGTATCCGGAGTTTTTATCAATATGCATAAAGCAGTGCCACATGCTCCTGAAGTGCGAATTACCAAAGGAATTTTCGCAATACTGAGTGTCTTGATTTTACTTTCGACCGAAATTTTAATCGCATCCTTTTCATCGTACAAACCGATTTGGTCTTCCTCCAATTGATCGTCCGAGGTATAATTATTCACTTCTGAAAGGCGCTGAACGGAATGATCGCGCGGATTGTCGATAAACATTGCTTTACCGATATTTCCTTTCAAAAAGCCATTCGAGAAATCGCGGTTGAAGACCTTGTACAGGTTGCTGTTACCGGGCAGTAACTCGTTGTGATCAGACAAACGTTGGAGTTGTTCTCTCCAGTTGCTGACAACCGTATAAACGTAATCGTACTTTTTTATGCGACCTTCAATCTTTAGCGAATCAACACCGGCCTCGTAAAGTTCACCGGCTTCAAACCATGCTGAATTATCTTTCAGGTTGAGCGGGTAATTTTTACCTTCCGGAGTCGTGATGTATCGGTCGCGGCAAGGCTGGCTGCACCGTCCGCGGTTTCCGGAGTTTCCACTCTGTACCGAACTGAGGTAACAAATGCCCGAAAAAGAAAGGCAGTACGAACCATGTACAAATACCTCGGTTAGCATGTGGTTTTGATGTGCAGTTGCCGTCAAAGCTCGAATTTCACGCAGATTTAATTCCCTGGAAAGGTTGACCCGCGAAGCATTCAGCCGACTTAAAAACCGGATCTGACCTTTGTTGTGTGTGGTTAGCTGAGTGGAGGCGTGTATTTGAATACTTTTAAAATAGTGCGACAACAGGTAAAACAATCCCAAATCCTGAACAATTATCCCGTCGATGCGAGTATTCACCAACTTGTTCAATAAGCTAATCAAAGCGGGAATTTCACTATCAATAAAAATGATGTTCAGCGTGAGGAAGACCCGACAATTGTGTTGATGCGCCAGTCGCAAAACACCCTGAAACTCGGTGAAGCTGATGTTGGCGGCACGGTTCCGTGCATTAAATTTATCCAAACCACAGTAAACGGCATCGGCACCAGCCAGTATGGCCGCTTTTATTGAATCGACATCGCCACCCGGCGCCAGTAACTCCATTTTTTGTTTCACGGGTGCAAAGATAAGCGATTGGGCGGTAAATCACTCCTTCAAATATCCAATAGGGTTTCGCATTTTTTCAGATTCTTTATGGTCTGCCATTTCGGTTAGCGCCTGGTAAATGTCGCTGAATTGCATGTTCGTTTCAATCATGAAGTTTTCAAGCTTTTGGTTGAGTTCTGCATAACCAAGTGCATACTGCCGCAAGGCGATAAAAGCCCGCACGATAGAAATATTTATTTCGATGGCTTTCGGACTGTTCAGTATGCTGGCAAGCATTGCCACGCCCTGTTCTGTAAAAGCAAACGGCAGATATCTGGCACCGCCCCAACTTGAGGTCGCAAATTGCGTCCTCAAGATTTGCCATTCTTCAGGAATTAGCTCAAACATAAAATCAGAAGGAAAGCGATTGATATTGCGCCTTACAGCTTCTTTTAACCGCTTGGTTTCGGTTTCATACATTTCAGCCAAATCGAAATCGAGCATGACACGCATACCTCGAATCTCGAATATTTTGTTTTGAATGATTTGCAGTTCCATATCGAACTAAGTTTTTCAAACTTTCAATAGCATAAGTTACAAAGAATTATGATATAAAACGTAAGCGGCTAAACTCCGGATTTTCATCCTTTATTCAACCGCCTTCTTTTGTATTTTAAACTGTCAACTGAGACTGACCACTAAATACTATTTCGGCCCAATGATTTCGATAAATGTTCCATCGGGATCGCGTACCAACACAAAATCGCGGGCTTCGTCGAGCTTGGTAGGTGTAATTCCAAGCGTTTTCACGTTGTGCTTTTTAATACGCTCCAAAATCGACTTCATCGATTTCACGTAGATGGTTATGTACTGCATACCGGTATCATCAGGCACATAATTTTGCTTGGGATGAGTTGCTTTTTTGCCAAACGACATCAGTTTCCATTCCGCAGCCTGTTCGCTGTTCTCCAGCTTCAGAATGGTCACATCGAAACGGTCACCGTTACTTAATCCCAGTTCTTTGGCCCGCGCTGCGTCAACACTGAATTCACTGGTTTTTACCATTCCAATCACATTCTGGTAAAAGTCGAGCGACTTGGCGAGATCTTCAACCACCAAGCCTACCGAAATGCCCGATTTGGCAAAATCGCCGGGAGGCTGAGCAGAGAACACTGGCAAACCAATAGCCATGATCACTAATAAAACTAAGATTCTCAAAATATTTTTCATAATGAAGGGTTTAGATTGTTTATAGATGTTATGTAGAGACAGGGCAAGCCCTGTCTCTACATACAATTATCCTGTAATTTTTTTTGGAAGCCCTTTGACCAAAACCGGTTTTTCGTTTTGCTTTTTGGGCATGAACATGTCTTTGTAGGTCAATCCGAGCTTTTCCTTCATCTCGAACGAATAATCGAGCGTTCCCAGATCAGCGCCGGTATTGTTGGTTCCGAATGTGAATTTCACACCAGCTTCTTTGGCTTTCCGGAGAATTTTTTCGGATGGAAGCCGGTACCTTGAATTGATTTCCAAAGCTACCCCATTTTTTGCCAAAACCTTAACAAAACGGTCGATGCGTGCCTCTGTCCAGAGTTCATCGTATTTGGAAGCAATCACTGCTGGCAAAAAGGTAGGGTTCACGTGAATATCGATCGGTTCCTGAGACACTACGCTCTCAATTTTGCTGACTAATTCGTCCATAAATTGCTGTTCGTCATCGACAAACGCTTCCTCCGGAATCCAAAGCCTCATGCGGCGGCCTTTGTGGTCGGTCCAGGTCATTCCATCGGTAAAAATATAGTCGAATTTGGCGACAGCTTCAGGCGAAAACAAAGTTACCCACTCGCGGCCTTCGGCTTGCATTCCCCTGAAAATTGGTTTGGTTTGAACGGTATCCATATAAGCTTTTAATGAAGCGTCGTCAGTCACCGGAAATTTCAACCCACAATTAGGCGCAATACCGTAATTGATGCCCAGTTTCAACGAATTTTCGCAGGCTTGTGCAATAGTCAAACCACCCTTCAGGTGAACATGAAAATCGATTACCGGAAAATTCTCGAGCATCATTTTGGTGATTTTATCGTCCCATTCTTTTGAAACCAACATCGGGAATTTATCAGCCTTTGGCAATGGCCTCACCTGGATGCTTTTGAAATATACCTTACTGTCTTTGTCATGGCATTGCAAAGCAATTCGTCCGGCACTGAATACTTTAAGCTTATCATTTTTCGGGCGGTAAGGATTATCTGGCTGAATGTAATCGACTACTTTTGCACCATTCACAAACACCTCGCAACGATTCTCAACCACCTTGAACGATAGCTCGAACCACTCATTATCTTTAGCTGTTGGATAATAAACATTCCGGATACCATATAAACTTCCTGTCTTTTTCAATTCCTGAAAATCGCCCGGGCGTTCGTAAGAGTTGTTAATTTGAACTTCATAGCCGCGCAGCAAATATCCGTAAGGTTGTTCCTGAGTATGGAAAACAATTCCGGAGTTACAGCCAGGTTCGGTTTTCACCATTGCCTTTAACTCAAAGTTGCGGAAAACACCTTTATGAAAATCGCCGGTATAAAACAAATGACTGATAGGACCATCGGCCACTAAAAGGCCTTCTTCCACCTTGAACGATCCAGGATTTTCGTTGGCCGTCCAGCCGGCGAGATCCTTGCCATTAAAGAGTTCTGTCCATTCTGGCTCTTTCTTTTGGCATGAAATAAATATCAATAGACTTAAAAGGAGAAAAAGGAAGACGTTAAATTTTTGCATGTTCGTTTGGTTTAGCTTGTGAATGATAACAAAGATAAAAATCTTAACCGGATACTTGATTTCAATTTGACAAAGTATTGAGCACAAGAGGCTGATTGATGCAATTATCCCGACATTTGGGGTCAAACACATCGGATGAACCTCAATTTTAATACATTTGCAGAAATTGGCAAACCAAAGGTAACGCTGGGCTCTTTTATATCAATTCTGAAACCACAACTATGAAACTACTGAGTGCATGCCTCATTCTTCTTTTTGCGACAAGTTCGAACAGACTTTTTGCACAAACAATCGGAGTTAAAGTTCAAACGGCACGACAAATCATCGGTCTGATGCAAACTCACCTGACTTGCCAGTGGAGCCAGGAGACCGTGGATACGTTTAAAACCGGGAATCCTGACGATGTGGTTACCGGTGTTGCTGTTTGTATGTTTGCCGATATGGAAACACTCCGGAAAGCCGTTGCAAACAACTGCAACCTGATAATCGCTCATGAGCCTACTTTTTATAACCATCTGGACAAAACCGATGCGCTGGAAGATAATCCGGTTTACCTCAAAAAAATCGAATACATAAACAAACACAAACTCATTATTTTCAGGTTTCACGACCACTGGCACCGTACTGTTCCTGATGGTATTTATGTGGGAATGATTGATAAATTAGGTTGGAAAGCCAATCAAACCGATCAATCGATGTATTTTTTCAAGTTCGACGAACAGACCGTTGGAGGTTTTGTCCAAAAGCTTCAGGAGAAACTAAAAGGAAGCCAGTTGCGCATTGTAGGCGATCCATTGATGCGTTTCACCAATGTGGCTTTGGCCGTTGGCGCATCCGGATCATCTTCACACATTAAATTTCTGAACAGCGATTTTACCGAATTGCTGGTTGCCGGAGAAGCTCAGGAATGGGAAACTTACGAATATGTTCGGGATGCCGCCATGATGGGAATGAAAAAAGCAGCCATTTTTACCGGACACATTGCCTCTGAAGAAGCCGGAATGGAATATTGCGCCTCTTGGATGAAAACCTTTATTCAGGATATTCCAATCACCTATATCGAAAACGGATCGTCGTTCTGGTCGGTTCAAAAGCCTTTATTACCATGATCGAAGCGGCCATTTTTGACATGGATGGAACAAATGCTGATGCAATTAGAAAAAGCTGCCAAAATTAAGGCTAATATGCTGAAGAAAAAAATCCAGATTTCAGAAAGCCTTTCGGATCTAAAATCTGGACTGATTGATTTTTCTATTATTTAACCATTTAAACAGTCAAAAATTTTAAAGTGTTACACCAGTTTTAAATATTGCTATTTCTTTAAAACCACTTTCTTCGTGCCTCAGTTTTTTGCCGCCGGAAACTTCAATGATGTACTGAATAAATTCTTCGAGCAACTCATCCATCGTTTTACCTTCGAGTAATTGTCCGGCATTAAAATCGATCCAGTTTTTCTTTTTATTGAACAGCGCCGAGTTGGTCGAAATTTTCATGGTCGGCACAAAACTTCCAAACGGAGTTCCTCTTCCAGTGGTAAAAAGAACCAACTGGCATCCGCTGAAACCTAATGCTGAAGAGGCAACCAGGTCGTTTCCCGGGGCTGATAACAGATTTAAACCCTTTTCCTGAATGGGCTCGGCATATTTCAAAACATCGACAACAGTTGCACTTCCACCCTTCTGGGTGCAGCCCAGCGATTTATCTTCGAGCGTTGAAATTCCACCATCTTTGTTGCCCGGCGACGGATTTTCGTAAACCGGCAAATTATGCTGTGTGTAATAATCCTTAAAATCATTGATCAGGGTTACAGTCTTATCGAACACCAACTGATCTTTTGCACGTGCCATCAGAATCGTTTCGGCTCCAAACATTTCAGGAACTTCGGTCAAAACGGTTGTTCCACCCTGGGCAATCAGGAAATCAGAAAATACACCCACCAGCGGGTTGGCTGTAATTCCTGAAAAACCGTCAGATCCACCACACTTCAAGCCAACTTTCAGTTCTGAAAGCGGAATAGCTACGCGGCGATCGTTTTTCATATTTCCGTAAATTTCCTTCAGGATTTCAACCCCAGCTTCAACTTCGTCTTCCACTTCCTGCGAAACCAGAAATTTGATGCGATCGGCATCGTATTCTCCAATAAACTTTTTCAGGTGAGCTATCTGGTTGTTTTCGCAACCCAATCCAAGCACCAGAACTCCACCGGCATTCGGATGATTGATCAACTGTGCCAATGCTTTTTGTGTGTTCACATGATCGTCGCCCAACTGCGAACAACCGTAATTGTGTTTGAAAACTTCAATGGCATCCACATTTTCAGGATTAACTTCCTTCTGAAACCGGTTAATGATTTGCTGGGCCTGACCGTTTACGCAGCCTACCGTAGGTACAATCCAGATTTCGTTCCTAATTCCGGCATTTCCATTGCTGCGGCGATAGCCGTTGAAAGTGAGTTCACGTTTTGCGTAGCGGATTGCATTCAGTTTCTGGTTAAACGAATAGGTAATTGTTCCGGAAAGGTTGGTTTTCAGGTTGTGCGTATGAACATGATTTCCGACCTGAATTTCGGCAATGGCATGACCAATCGGCGCACCATATTTGATCACATCGGCATCGAGAGCAATAGGTTGAAGTGCGACTTTATGACCAACCGGGATATCGTTTGAAAGAATAATCTGTTGGCTTTCGATAACCACAGTATCGCCAGTTTGTCCAAATTCCAGACAAACAGCCACATTATCGTTCGGATTAAGTTTTATGAATTTTGCCATCTTCTTTTGTTGCGAGTTGCAGGATGCGAGTTGCAGGTAACCTTATACCTCGAAACTCGCTACCCCGAACACATATTTATCCAATCTTCATCAACGGGTTGTTCTTGCTCAACACTGCTTTTACCGCTTTCTTCATTCCAACCTGCTCGATCAGAAACAAGTAACAAGTTACAGAAACCGTCAGGTTTGGAATTTCATTCAAATCGCGTTTCCATATTTTATTAAGGTTCAGTACTTTTTCAACCAACTTCTGGATCGAAATCGGACGACCGTCGCATTCTGCCCAAGCTTCTTTGTAGAAATCCAGAATCCACTGATCATCTTGTACCTGATAGCTGACTCCGTTCGCTTCACCTTTAAAATAGGCGATCATAGCGGCTAACGAAAATACCAGTTTTTGTGGCAACATTTGATGCGATTCGTAATAATTAAGCAGAGACGGTAAATTGCGGGTTTCCCATTTCGACATGGCATTCAGCGCAATACTCTGCCACAGGTGACGAATGTATGGATTCCGGAACCGTTCCAAAATTTTATGAGCAAAAGATTCGAGTTCTTTCTCTGTACCTGGCAAGACAGGCAAAACCTCGTCGTAAACCAACTCCTTCATAAAATTACCAACTTCCAGATTTTCAAATGCTTCGCGCACTGTTTCAAGTCCACTAAGGTACGATACGGCATAGCTTCCGGTATGGCAACCATTCAAGACCTGAACTTTCTGCTCGCGGAAGCGGGTCATGTCTTTCACAAATTTCACATCCAGACCAGCTTTTTCAGCCGGAAATTCTTTCTGCACCCATTCCGGAGCCTCGATTACCCAAAAATGAAAGTATTCACCAACGACAACCAGCTTATCTTCGAATCCAAGTTCTTTCTGAATTTCTTTAATCTCGTCCTTCGGAAAACCTGGCACAATGCGATCGACCAAGGTATTGCAAAAAGCGCACGACTGGTTGATCCAGTTGATAAATTCATCGCCCAGATTCCAGTTTTGTGCGTGCTGAAGCACATATTTTTTTAACGTTTCTCCGTTTTTGTCAATCAATTCGCAGGCAAAAAAGATCAGACCTTTATCGGTAGCGCCATTAAAAGATTTGTACCGATTAAAAAGTAAGGCAGCAACTTTACCCGGAAATGATTTCTGTGGCTGCATATCCAATGTATCGGTCTCGTCCATGGCAATGCCAGCTTCAGTGGTATTCGAAAACACGAAACGCAGATCGGGATTGAGGTACGACTGTACATATTTTTCGAATTCGGTGTAAGGATTAATCCCGACATTGATGCAATCAACCAGCGAATATTCTTTAATCGGCTGGCCATTTTTGATTCCCTTCAGGTAAACATGGTAAAGTCCATCCTGATCGTTCAACATGTTAACCATACCATTCGCAAGTGGCTGAACCACATCGACACCAGTATTAAACCCAATTTCTTTATTCATTTTGTTCACAATCCAATCCGTAAAAGCGCGTAAAAAATTTCCTTCACCAAACTGAAGTATGCGGGTTGGATAAATTTCTGTTTGAGGTGCATTTTTGCGATTTAATTCCATTTTGTCCTTAATTTTAAATTTACCGTGTACGATAACGAATTGCCTATATCAAAATCCGTGTTCGTACACGGATTTTGACGCAAATGTATATTTTTATTTTATTCGCGAAAATTGATTAATTAAAAACATCACACAAGTAGTTGAAATACAGCAATTACACATTTTTTATTAATGATTATTTAATAAATACAACCTTTAACACAAAGATGGACTGGAATATTTTCTATTTTTAAGTCTTTATCAAAAGAAAATAAAGGAATAGCACATCGAATGAATGATTGAAAAACCTATCTATATTATAACCGGAGGCCCCGGATTTGGAAAAACCTGTTTAATTGAAGAACTGCGACAATTGGGATACCTTTGCTGCGGAGAATTTGCCCGCGATTTAATCTTATCACAACAGGAATCGGGAGGGAACATACTACCATGGAAAAACCCAGGTATTTTTCAACAGGAAATATTAAAAAAACGGATGGCCTTTTTTGGATCTGTTCCTGAAGGAATCGTTGCGTTTGCCGACCGTGGAATTCCAGATCAATTGGCGTTTGCAAAGCACAGAGGGTTTGGCAACTCTGAAATTTTAAAAATAGGCGCTCTGGAATATCGATATGCTACCCAAGTTTTTGTGACCCCTCCCTGGCCAGAAATTTATGTCAACGACCCTACCAGAACGGAACCTTTCGAGGAAGCGCTTCTGATTCATGACCAAGTAGTAGAAACATATATTAGCTTGAATTATCAGATAATTGAACTACCTTTATTACCACTCAGTCAACGAGTGAAATACCTACTAAATATTTTACTAAACCTTGAAACTAATGGAAATTAACAGACGCATTTTTTTAAAACGTGCTGCTGTAAGTGCAGTGACTTTGGCTGTTATCCCTGAAATTATTTCGGCTTCAATGCCTTTAATTAAGAAAAGACAAAAAGGAATATTATCCTCACTTAAAACCGGTGATGTGATTCTCTTTCAGGGTGATTCAATCACAGATGCCGGGCGCGAACGGATGAAACAACAATCAAATTTATCCGGATCATTTGGAACTGGCTATTCTTTTCTTGCGGCTTCCAGACTTTTAAACGAAAACCCGGAAAAGAATTTCTCCATTTTTAATCGTGGAATAAGTGGCAACAAAGTTTATCAGTTGTCGGAACGTTGGCAAAGAGATTGTTTCGATCTGAATCCCAGTGCACTTAGTATCCTGATTGGCGTTAACGACTATTGGCATACCTTAGATGGAAAATACGAAGGAACCATAGAAAAATATGAGCAAGACTACAAACAGCTGCTGGTTTTGACCACAAAAATGCTCCCCGAGGTAAAATTGATTATTGGTGAGCCATTTGCAATTTTGGGTTCTACTGCTGTAACTGAGAAATGGTTTCCAGCATTCGATGGTTACCGGGCGGTTGCAAAAAAGCTCGCCGATGAATTCAATGCTGTTTTCATTCCATATCAAACGATCTTTAATGAAGCCATTCTCCGGGCGCCAGCCAAATATTGGACAGCCGATGGAGTTCATCCAACAATGGCCGGATGTTCATTAATGGCCGAAGCTTGGCTCGCTTCCCTGAAATAGTAAAAATTTTCAGGATTGGTAGTTTTAATAATCCTCTTTTTTCAAGAAAAGAGGATTATTAAAATCGAAAGGGTTAACTCCTGTTAAGAACAAACAATTGAATCAACCCAGAAAAATAACCAGTCGTTAATAGTCGTCATGAGTAACCATGTCGCAAGATTAATACAAAAAAAATTAGATTTAAGAAATTTAAAATAATTCATTAGGGGAAAGTTGGATTAAAACGGTAATTGGTAAAACAATTAACGACCTAGCCCGAATGAAATTTCTATCGCTAATTTCTGCCCTATCATTTATTTTTTCGTTGGGGTATTCACAGCCCAAACTACACAACTTGCAACCGTCAGCCAATGGTCGCTACCTGATGTGGAGTGTTGATAAACCTTTCTTCATCAATGCCTGCACTGCATGGACGTTAGCTTCAGCTTATACCGATCAGGAAGTCAAAGACTATCTGACTAATCGGATAGCTGGAAAGTTCAATACCATCCAAATAAGCGCTGTTTTTGTAGAGGTTGTAAAAACCATGACCGATTCGGCATTTATGAATCAAGATCTGTTGCAACCAAAACCTAAATTCTGGGAACATGTGGATTGGGTAGTAAAACAAGCAACAGACAAAGGATTGGTTGTAATGATCAATCCCATTTGGAAACGTTCGCTTAACGAAGTCATCAAGGCCAACGGACCTGAAAAATGCAGGAAATATGGGCAATGGTTTGCCAATCGATATAAAGATAATCCGCATGTAATTTATTTCATTGGTGGAGATGATGCTCCTGAGCCAGTCCGCACCGAACTCGACGAAATGGGCAAAGGGATTCAGGATATATATGCCGAAAAAGCCATAATAGCCTATCTAAGCGAGGCTGATCAATCGAGCAAAGAAGCCTACCCTGATGCCTCATGGGTGACCATAAACTGGACATACGCTTATTCTGCGTCGTACCTAAAACGATATCCGTATAGCGAAAACTACGATAACTGGAAAGCATTTCCGAAAACGCCTATTCTTTTAGGCAAAGGCTATTACGATTTCGGAGATGCTAAAAAATACGACAACAATGGGACCAACGGACGATGGGGTAACCGCTTTGTCCTACGTCGCCAGGCCTGGTGGAATTTCCTTTCAGGAGGAATGGGAAATGCATACGGAGCAGAAGGTATCTGGAACAAAAACAGTAGTGGCCAAGCCTGTTCGTATTGCGTCGAATATGGCGGCAATAAAGATATGGCAACACTAAAACTACTGACCGACAAAATAAAATGGTGGAAACTCCAACCCGACATTGACCACCAGGTACTTACAGGCGGATATGGGACCTATTTATCCGACGGCTATGCTGTTTGTGCCGTTTCAGAAGATAAAGGAACCGCGCTTATTTACACTCCAGGGGCTCAATCATTCGAATTAAAATTACCCGATTATGGGCAACATAGCCGCGCCCGCTGGTTCGACCCTGTAAGTGGCCGATTCATCAGTGTTGATATGCGCTTCCCTAAGAAAAAGAAAAAAGCTGTTGTACTCTCAACGCCCGGAATAAATCACAGTGGAAGCTACGATTGGGTGTTGATTTTAGATGGAATTAGGCCGAGAAACTAAAAAAGGCTGACTGACAACAAAAGCCCTACAGCATAAAAAGCATCCCACACTCAAATTAAAAGAGGCTGATCTCTTGCGAGCCAGCCTCTCCAAAGGTACTACCAGGAATTGATTGATTTATTTAGGTAACCGGTAGTCTTTGATGAATTATTGAAATCCAATCGGAAGTAAAACTATCGGAAACCTAGTTTTAGTATATCATTCGCGGTTTTTATTTTAGTATCTTTTGAATTTACTTGCTTTGTTTCTGATGATCAGTCTTGATTTATTAGTTCACCCGAAGGAAATACTTTTTTAATACAACCTGTCGCCAATCGCCGATTTCAGCTTATATAAGCTTCCAGTGTAGTCGATTTTAGCCTTTAGTAGTTGCAGGCGGCTTTCCGAAACGGTGGTCGAACCTTCTATCAGCTCGAGGTTGGTAATCACACCAGCGTCGAATTTAACCTTGGCCAAAGCATAAGCATCGGTTGCTTGCTTCAGTTGCAATTCCGACTGGGCGACTTTCTTTTCAGAGGCTTTTACATTGGCTTCGGCCTCAACCACTTCATTAACAATTCCACGCCGGGCAATTTCGGTATCCTGATTGTTTACCTGAATAGCTGATTGTGCTTGAACCAGGTTGTATTTCATACGCTTGCCATCAAAAACTGGAACTTTAATCCCAAAACCAGCTGCAAAATTCAGTTTCGGATCATAAACGTAAGGAGTAAATCCATCTTTAATTCCGCCCGACAAATAAGCATTTACAACCGGATTGTTTTGCGAACCGGTGAGGCTGTAACGCAATTGAGCCAGTTTAGCTTTCTCCTGAGCCAGTTTCATTTCGTCGCGATTGTGCATGGCATTGGTCATCAGCGAATCGGGCATCAAAACAGGTATGGCCACCTTCAGGTCGCGCCTAACCAGTTGATCGGTTGATTCTGGTTTACCCAACAACGAATTCAATTGTGCAACCTGCACCTCCCGGGCTGTTTCAATATCAGTCTTTTGGTTTTCGATAGTAGAAATTCGTACCTGGGTAGTTAAAATCTCGTACTGAGTTGCTGAACCGGTCTGTTGTTTCTTTTTGATGTAGGCTAAATGTTCATTGAGCGTTTTCAATTGTTCATCCTTTATTTTCAAGGCTTCCTGCAGGAAAACCAACGTATAGTAATTGGCAATGACTGCCTGCGACAGCTTTTGTTTCACCTGTTCAACCGATTGGCGCGACAGCTCTTTCCCCTGCTTTTCCAACGAAATTGTCTTTTCTTTCTTACCGAAGTCGAAAACCGTTTGATTGACATTGAACGCTACCGAATAGTTATCGTGCGGAACAAAACTGAAACTACCCAAATCGGGAATAGTAACCGAAGAAATTGGGCCAATGCGGGTGTACGACGACGTAAAATCGACATTCGGTTTATAAAACGATTCGGCCACACCAATTTTGGCATCCGACACATTTAGGTCTTCCTGAGCCTTCTTAACCGCCGGGTGATTCTGCACCACTTCGCTGATAATGCGGTTCAAAGACAACGAATCGGGTGCAAGTATTTGGCTTTGTGCTGTTCCGAAACTCAACATTCCGATTGCAGGAAGTATGAGCCGAAAATATCTGGATATTTTTGAATACATAGAATTAAATTTTTGCATTTGATTTTTTATTTTTTGATCGCATAATTATTACCGGAATCAGGCTCATCAGGGTGACAATGGCAGCAACCCAAAAATCGTCGTCGATACCAGCTATGTAGGCTTGTTTCGAAACATGCTGAATAAGCATATATTTACCTTGCTGTGCGGCCGTTGCCATATTGCTGCCTATACTTTGCTGGGCAAAATGGGCTAAATTCATCGAAACATTTTTAAACTCCTGAGAACCGGTCTGAACTGCCGCACCGAATGTTTGCATATGGTAATTGATTCGTGTAGTCAGCAAAGTTGTAAACACAGCGACACCCAGACTACCACCAAGTTGCCTGATTGTATTGGTAATACCCGAAGCCTGCGCCATTTTTTCACGCGGCATGGTAAGCAACATCAGGTTACTTAGTGGCGTAAAAATAATTCCCATTGCAAATCCTCGCAGGTAAAGCGAAGTCATGATAAAACTGTGTTCTGAAAGATACGAGAGCTGCGAATTCAGAATAAAGCTTAAGCCTAAGAAAGATACACCGATAATCATTGGTATCTTGGGATTGATTTTATCTGAAATTTTCCCCGCAATGGGCGACATCATCCCCTGAATAATTCCTACCGGAAGGAAAACAGCTCCTGCCTGAACAGCAGTGTAATTCATCGAATTTTGCAGATAAAGCGGCAGGAGGAAAGTACTTCCAAACATTCCAATGGCGAAAATGAGCATAACCAGATTGCCCATTCCAAAATTATAATCAGCCAGAAGCCGAATGTCAATCAAGGGATGTTCGGTTGTCAGTTCCCTGGTTATAAAAACAGCCAGTGCTACCAACGAAATGGCAAAACAGAATAAAATGTATGGTGCATGCCAACCACCAGTATTCGTACTTGCGCTTCCTTCCGACAAGGCATAAAGCAGCACCGGTAAAAATATAACGACCGAAATAAACCCAATCAGATCAAATTTCCCCACATTTTTATTGAAGTATTCTTTTTGAATAACAATGGTGAAAACCATAGCGGCAATGCCGAACGGTATATTCACATCGAAAATAAGCTGCCAGCTAAAGTTATCGACCAGGTAACCGCCAATCAACGGCCCAAACGACACGGAAGCTGCGGCCGCAATGGCCCAGAATCCAAGCGCTATTCCGCGTTGCTGCGGCGGAAATTCGCGAGTAATAATGGCCATACCTAACGGCTGGATGGTTCCTGCCCCCAACCCCTGAACAATACGCGAGAGAATCAGCGTATTTTCGTCGTTCGACATCCCACAAAGCAATGATCCAAGGGTAAACATGAACAGTCCGAAGAAATACATGCGTTTGTAACCAAATTTATCGGCCAGCCACCCTGACGTTGGAAGCATCACGGCCATCGACAACATATAAGCGGTAATTACCCATTCAATCTTGTCGATTCCAACCCCGAAAGATGCCATAATCTTGGGCAAGCCAACGTTTACAATTGTTGCATCGAGCACAGCCATAAACGTACCGATCATGATATTACCCAGAACGAACCATTTGTATGCATCGTTCTGCGGATGATACCCCGACTCCCTGTTTCGCAGTTTCTTACGCAGTAAATGTGACGGTGTAATGCGTCTCTTCATTATCTGATGATTTTAACAACGGCCGACATTCCCGATAAAATGCGATAGTCCTCTAGTTTTTTACCTTCAGCTACACCATCTATCGAAATCTTAAGCTGAACACGTTGTGTTACCTTGGTAAAATTTCCTGAAGCATTGCTAGCAGGTATCAATGAAAACTGAGCGGCTGTATTCGATCCCAAAGTCATAATTTTCCCGGTAAAGGTGGTTCCCGGATAGGTGTCGAGCGTAAAAATTACGGCCTGACCAACGTGCAAATTCTCAAGCTTGGTTTCTTCAAGAAAAACACTGATCCACAATTTATTGTCGTTAACAATAGTAAAAATTGACTGTCCGGGCTGAGCAATATCGCCAGGCATTAGCCATCGTTTACCAACAATGCCATCGCTTGGAGCAAACAGCTTTGTGTTGCTCAATTGTGTACTGATAAGGTTAATCTGAGACTGTGAGTTTTCGACCGAAGCTTCAGCACTTTTAATCTGGGCTGCCGACACTTTAGCGCCCGACTTTGCGGCCTCGAGTTGAGCCTGAGCTGTTTCCAATGCTTTTTTAGTATGATCAAATTGTTCTTTCGTAATTACATCGCCGGCGACCTGCGCTTTTGCCCGGTCAAAATCTTCCTGGGCTTTATCTAAAGCAATCTCAAGTATTTTAATGTTTTTCAGATCATACTGATATTTGGCCTGTGCCTGTGCGACCGATGTTTCGGCCAACGATTTTGCCGTTATAATCTGATTTTTCTGTGCAAGCATATCGGTACTGTCTAATACGGCAAGCAACTGCCCTTGTTTAACAGTAGCACCTTCTTCAACAAACAACTGACTAATCCTTCCCAGAATTTTAGGACTCACTGCAACATAGTCCGACTCAACTTTAGCGTCATCCGTTTTGATGTACTTCGAATAATCGATGTACCAATAAATAGCCCCGCCCAACACCAATGCAATTACAACAATCAGCGGGATATAGACTTTCCCGCTCTTTTCCTTTTTAACTTGTTTGTTTTCCATAATTTTCTCTTTTATATGTTTCCAAATTGATTTATTCTTTCGATAAAATGGATATTAGAATGTCTTTAACCTGCAGCGAAGCAACAGCCAATATATCCTGCTCCTCTTCTGTCAGGTTTAATAGTTTGATTTTCATATTTTCAACCAATGTTTTCTTTATTTCCTGAAAAACCTCAAATCCTTTTTCAGTTATCGAAATATTGATAATTCGCCGGTCGTTCGGATCGTTTTGCCGTTCAACATAGCCTTCCTCAATTAATTTATCCACAATAACAGTAACATGTGGCTTTGGCATTGCCAGACATTTGCCAATATCCGACATCGACTGTACTCCATGCCTTTTCAAGCTGCCTAAGACAAACATACCACCAGGAGTTACTGCCGATTGATGCTTGATTGGCCTCGAAATCGTTTTGTATAACAGAGGATATACCGAAATGATATTCTCAGCAATAAGGTCAATTTTTAATTTATCCATTTTAACTGTTCCATTTTTATAATGGTTACAAAAATATAACTATTACAAATTCGGAAATAGATTATTCAATTATGCCTTAGTGATTTTATGTTCTACCTAACATTGTGTTTACATTGCTCACTAAAATCAGCAGGCAACCGGTATTTTATTGCTAAACTTGCTCCATCCAAAAAGCCCGAATTATGAGACGAATTTCTTTATCAATTATTTTAGCGTTATTATTCTTTTCATTCATTGCGCCAAAAATCAAAACCGATGAAGCTGCGGCTCAACGGCCAGAACTAAAGGCAGAAACAATAAACAAAGGCGATGTTAACTTCAACCAATGGTTTCAGGATAAAACCATGCGGCTCGATTATTACCATACTGGTTCGGCCAAAGACGAAGTATTTGCAGTTGACAAAGCCTTATCAGACGGCATTTGGAGCGGAAGCCGCACTGTTTTAATTGATAAACTTGAGCTGGGGCCATACTTTTTTGAAGTGATTGACAAAGAGAGCAAAACCTTACTTTACTCGCGCGGCTTTGCCTCCATTTTTGGTGAATGGCAATCAACTCCTGAAGCCGACAAAGTAAAAGGTACCTTTCACGAATCGCTTCGTTTTCCCTGGCCCGTGAAACCAGTGACGGTGATTGTTAAAAAGCGCAATGCCGAAAATAAGTTTGCAGAAATCTGGAATACGGATATCGATCCGGCCGACCGCCAGATCATTCCGGTTGACCGTGCACACAACGAAAAAGTTGACATCATTACCGAAAACGGACCAGCCAGTGAAAAACTCGACATTGTTGTTCTGGGCGACGGATATTCAACCTTGGAAATGAAAAAATTCAGGAAAGATGTCAAACGGCTAACAGATGCCCTTCTGAACACAGAACCATTTAAATCGCAAAGCAAAAACATCAATATCCGTGCAGTAGAAACACCGGCACTGCAATCGGGCGTTAACAAACCACACCACGGAGTTTTCAAACGCTCGCCACTTTCAATCAGCTACAGTACCTTCGATTCGGAACGGTATGCACTAACGTTCGACAACAAAACGATTCGCGACATTGCGTCGGCCGTTCCTTACGATTTTATGGTTATTCTTATAAACGAACGAACTTATGGTGGCGGTGGCATTTACAATTTATACACCACCGTTTCGGCTGACAATAAATTTTCGGAGTACATCATGGTTCACGAAATGGGTCACCACATGGCGGCTCTGGCTGATGAATATTACACTTCGGCAGTAGCTTACGAAGTTCCGAAAATTACAGTAGAGCCATGGGAAACCAATGTTACCGCTTTATTCGACAAACAAAACCTAAAATGGAAAGATTTGGTTGACCAGGATACGCCCATTCCAACGCCATGGGAAAAGCAAGCATTTGACACCTTTGGATATGCCATTCAGATACAACGCGACAGCATCAGAGCCAATCATTTGCCAGAAGATGTGATGGAGGATCTATTCATTCGCCAGATGAATAAAGAAAACGAGTTCTTTTCAACTGAAAAATATAAGGATAAGGTTGGTGCTTTTGAAGGGGCAAATTATAATCAAACCGGCTTGTACCGTCCACAATTGGACTGCATCATGTATTCACGGCACAATGTGTTTTGCAAAATTTGCCAACGAAGTATTGCCAAGGTCATTCAGCAATATTCAAAGTAATAAACAACATGGCGAATCACAAAATCGTTATCTTTAATAGTTGAAAACAAACTCAAGGTACGACATGAACATTAAAGAACAACCACTTTACTTTCAGGCAACGGTCAAGCTTTTATTGGCCGGATTGATTATCGCCTTTCTTATTTTGGCTCAGGATATCCTGATTCCGCTAACCATCGCGGTATTCTTTACCTTTTTGCTGATGCCGGTTTCAAGAAAGCTGCAAAATTGGCACCTTCCAAGAACATTGGCCATATTAATCAGTATTATTCTGGCGTTTGCTTTGGTCGTAGTTTTGCTTTACTTTTTTGTTGATCAGGTATTCAGTTTTGTGAACGACTGGCCCGTGCTCCAAAAAACGCTAAATGCCAAATGGGAAAACTTGCAACAATTTATCAGCGAAACGTTCCACATTAGTCGGATTGAACAAAAAACCTGGTTAACCGCAAAAATAAAAGAGAATGCAAGTACCGGAGGAGTTTTAGTCTTGGGTCTTTTTTCTGCTACCACTTCTTTTCTGGCCAGCTTTGCCCTTATCCCAATTTATATTTTCTTCCTGACCTTGTATCAGGATAAATTCAAAGAGTTTATCCAACTGGTGACGAAAGATGATAAAAACGAACATGTTCTGCTTGTTGTAAAGAAGGTCTCCGTGGTTTCTCAGAAATACGTTATGGGCATTTTTCTCGACGTTCTTATCCTTTCTGTATTAAATTCAACAGGCTTTTTAATTTTAGGGTTACCACATGCAATTCTTTTCGGCGTCCTCGCCTCGGTACTCAATATTATTCCTTACATTGGAGTACTGATTGGCAGCACCTTACCTATCATTATGGCTTTACTCACCAAAGACTCGATGAGCTATGCGGTAGCTGCCGCAGGCATTTGCATTGTTGTTCAGTTCCTCGACAATAATTTCATTACACCTTATGTTGTAGGAAGCAGCGTCAGCATTAACCCGCTCACTGCAACTATTGTTCTGATTGCCAGCTCGCTCATTTGGGGCATTCCAGGAATGGTGCTTTGTTTGCCCCTTACCGGAATGGCCAAAGTAGTTTGCGATAATATTGAATCGCTTAAGCCATACGGCTTTTTGTTGGGCGAAGAAGTCAACTTCAATCAACAAAAACAAGAACAGGAACGACTTATCAAAAAGCTTCTGAGACGAGACCAAAAAGCATAAAAATTCAAAATTCTAGAGATTAACTTAATTATCCTTCTCTAAACAAATCTTAACTTATTTTATTAGGTTTTAAAGCTGTTTTTCATTAAATTGCACATTATGAACAAAACCGAGAAATAAAATTTCGGATTTTTTTAATAGTCATAAACAATTAAAAACTAGCATTATGAGTTCAGGAAAAGTTTTATTGGGCGTTTTGGCAGGCGTTGCCGCCGGTGCTCTGATCGGAATTCTGTTTGCTCCCGACAAAGGGTCGGAAACAAGGAAAAAGATTGTCGAAAAAGGTGAAGACTATGTTGACGGAATCAAAGAAAAAGTTGGCGGCTTGATCGACGATTTGGGCAAAAAAATGGATGGTGTAAAAGCTAAAGTTGATGAAATGGCAGCTGGTAAACCGAAGGCTGAGGAAACAAAAGCTTCAACCAATTAATCAGGATTTATTCCTTTTTTTATGAAAAATTAAATTATGGAAGAACAATCAGGCTTAATTGAGTCACTTATTGAAAAAGGAGAACAATACGGCAAGACCACTATTGAACTGCTGAAACTGAAGACACTTGACAAAACTGCCGATGTGACTTCAAATCTGGTTTCGTGGTTAATTGTTTTGATTTTTGCCGTATTGTTTTTTCTAATTCTGAATATTGGCGTTGCCTTGTGGCTAGGCGAACTGATGGGTAAATCTTACTACGGTTTCTTTGCTGTATCGGGATTTTATGGATTACTGGCCCTTATTTTCGGTCTTTTCAGAAAACCAATGATTAAAGAACCGCTCAATAATTCTATTATCGAACAAGTACTCGAATAAGCCCTATGACCAAAACAACCCCCAAAGAAACATTACAAGAGTCGATTCGTCAACTCGAAATCCGTCAGGAACAGGAAGGCCAGGAACTGAAAGCCCAGTTTAAAGCGACCTACGAAAGCCTGAAACTTGTTAACTTGGTTAAAAATTCACTGAAAGAGCTTACCGATTCAGTTGAGATCAAAAACAATCTGTTCGAATCCATCGTTTCCATTGTTACCGGTTATCTCACAAAAAAACTAATGATCAGCTCAACAAGCAATCCGTTTAAGAAAATACTTGGCGCTTTGATTCAGCTTGGAGTAACCAACCTGGTAGCCAAAAATGCCGAAACAATCCGGATTTACATCACTGAACTGATTGATCGATTCCTTCATCCAACGGAAGAAGCTCCGGAAACAGAAGTGTAATTATCCTTTTCATAGAAGTCACCCAATAATACGATTCATCCGGGCCAACCTACGATCCGGTTTGATTCTATCCCCTCTGATTTCTGATCTCACATAGGCTAAGAAACAAGCTCAAAAAGCCCGACGAAGAAAGCATTATCGTCAGTCGTAATAAAGTGGCTGCATTTAAGGAATGGCTTGATTTATAAAACAGATCAGGGCTTCACCGTGAGTGAAACCCTGACAAATTCTATCTGCCACGCAGAAGCAGTATTATTTTACTCCAGCCAAAGCGACTTTTACTGTTTCGGCAAGCGGCGTTGTTGACCGGCCAATCAATTTCGAGAGCTGGTGCGACTCATCCAGCAAATCGCCTTTTGAAGCACCAACATCCCATCCGGCAATCGCATCGGAAAATCCTTCAGGAATGCCAAAACTTTTCAAAATCTCAGCGTATTCGGTCTCCGGAAGGTTGTTGTAAGGAATTGCTTTTCCTGATTGTTTGGAGATTTCGGCAGCTAAATCAGCCAAGGTATACGAATCATCGCCGGCGAGTTCATACGTTTTATCCTGATGACCTTCTCCTGTAACAACTACAGCAATTGCTTCAGCAAAATCGGCACGTGCAGCCGATGATATCTTCCCTTCTCCGGCGCTTCCGATAAATGCACCGGCGGCCACGGCACCAGCCACCGAACCGGTATAATTTTCCGTGTACCAACCGTTGCGCAAAATGGTGTACGACAATCCCGAAGCCTTTAATGTTTTTTCAGTAGCAAAATGCTCCGGGGCAAGGCTCAATGTTGAAGTATCAGCATGAAGCAGGCTGGTATAAACAACTCCTTTTATGCCCGCTTTTTTTGCAGCTTCAATCACATTGGCGTGTTGTGTGGCACGTTGCCCCAATTCATTTCCTGAAATAAGTACAAGCTTATCGATACCACTAAGTGCTCCAACAAGTTGATTGAGATTGTTGTAATCGAATTCACGGGCTTCAACACCCAAATCAGCAGCTTTTTGAGGTGTGCGAACCAAGGCCACTACGTTTTCTGCCAAACCCTTTTCTTTCAGTTTTTCCACTACCAATCGACCTAGTTGACCGGTAGCACCTGTAACTCCAATTTTCATTTTTGTTTCTTTTAAATTTTAATAACTATTTTATATTTTGTATCCTTTAGTATTTTAATTACTTTTGGTAAGTCAAAGATAAATGACATCTAATACATAAACAAGAACTTACTTAAAAGTTCAATACTTACTCAAAAGTTAGTAATGATTCAATCAGATAGTTATGGATAAAAATATTTTAAAAAAATATGGTGAAGCCGAACATTGCCCGGTACGAAATGTAATCGACCGGATTGGAGACAAATGGTCGGTTCTCGTATTAATGGTTCTGGAAGAAGCGAATGTATTGAGGTTTAATGAAATATGGGGATCGATTCAAACGATTTCGCAGAAAATGCTGACGGTAACACTAAAAACACTTGAAGCCGACGGTTTGGTTAAACGAACCGTTTATCCGCAAATTCCGCCCAAAGTTGAGTATCAATTAACCGAACGTGGCAAAACGTTACTGCCACATTTGCATGGATTGGTAGGCTGGGCAAACGAAAACATGGTTGAGATTAAGGAATCGAGAGAATTGTTCGAAAAGATTTCAAGTAATTGAAATTCAATACAAATCAGGATAAACAAAGGAGGCGACTGTTACCAATCGCCTCCTTTGTAAAAATACGCAGACCTGTAAGCCGGGTTCTGTGTCCCGATTGCTCGGGATCTCTATCATTTATCTACCCGGGTTATCACTAACCCGATCGAGCAGCCTACCCCTCACGACTTCCAAAGAATCAAAACGGGCCGTTCTGTATTCAGGCGTACCTGAAAATCGTGATATATTTGGCTTTGCAACCCATCAGAAGTACGGCTGATTGTGTTGCCACAACCACCGGTGAGCTTTTACCTCGCCTTTTCACCCGTTCCCGGTCGCGACACGTCGAAACCAGGTGGTCGTTTTCTGTTACCTTACTGCAAGCTTTCGCCCGCCTTCCTGTTAAGAAGCATGGTGCCCTGCGTTGCCCGGACTTTCCTCTCTCCCGCTTACACGGGACAGCGATAGAGCGGTCTGCGCTGCAAAGGTGCCAAAATTGTCGCGATATTCAAATTCCGGGTCAAATTCAATTTTCCGTTTCGATATTCGACAAACCAAGTTCTCCCAAAGCAATCAGATTCAGGCAATTTTGACGATTCCGTTTGGCCAAATCATCGTCCCAAATTTGCAAGTCGGGAAGCGACACGGCGAAGTAATCGAGTTTGAATTCATCGTTCAGATGCATTTTACCAAAATCGATCAGCTTGTTGAAACGAGCTTTTGCCTCATCGGTGCGCCCAAGCTGAACGAGTGCCAATCCCTGATAAAAAATGGTATCGGGTTGCTGATCGTTGTAAAAGATTGCCGGAACCGGTTCGCTGATTCCTGAGGATGCCATCAGCCAGAATTGTCCAGCCTTTTCGGATTCTCCCATTCCAGAATACGCATTTCCTAACCAGAAGAAAATTGCATTTTCTTGAGCGCCGTAGAGTTTGCCTTCACCCAAATTTTCAGGATAAACCTGCGCTTTTTCAAGCAATTCTATTGCCTTGTCATAATGCTTTTCCTGAATGGCTTTTTTTGCCATTTCCGTCATGCTGAAAACATATTGGCCGGTTACTTTTCCTTCACCTCCTTCCCACGGATGAAATTTTCGCTTCATGATCAACTCAAAAGCCTTTTCATGCTGGCCAAGCTGGTTGTACAAAGTCGCCCTTTCGAGGTATAAATCATCGCGATAATCAACCAATTCCGAATATTTTTCGAGTTTTTCTAACCTGAATTCAGGAGAATGACCCTGACGTTTGTACAACTGGTCGAGCTCCATGAGGATACGCGAATCGGTTTGATCCAAACTGAATGCTTTTTCGAGTTCGGCAAGCGCTTTTTGTGGCTGATTTTGCTTGTTGAAACAGGCCAATGCCAGATTCCGGTGAACGGTTGGAAAGCTGTCATTGAGTTTTGCCGACAATTCCCAATTGGTTATCGCTTCGTCGTATTGACGGGCGTTGTACCAGAAATTACCCAGAAAATAAGGCGCTTTCGAATCAGCCGGATTCTGCTGTTTGACCCATTCAAGCACAACCACGGCCTCAACCTGATTGGGAAAACAATAGTCAGGACAAGTCGTTGCTGCCTCCTGAAGTGTCTTTCCGGAAACCAATTGATTACCGTTTTTTGCTTCAAACCAGGCTTTGTAGTACAAGGCCATCGGGTAAACCGGCAGATTCTTCTGCTCATCGATTCCGACAGAAAGCAATTCAATCGCTTCATCAAACAAGCCGGCATATGCAAAATCAAGGGCAAATTCGATGTACGTGTGGATATTAGGAAGCGATATCCCTAAATCCCCTAAAGGGGACTTTGAACCACCACCTAATAAGAATTTTTCAAACAAAACTCCAAAATTGAATTTGTCCAGAGCCAGCGATTCTTCGATCAGTTTTTCTGCCTCTGCAGTTTTTTCCAGTTTCCTGAGAATGCTCACTTTAAGTTGGCGGGCTTTGGAATTGTGCCAATTCCGACTCAACGAACGATCAATTAAATCGAGCGCTTCGTCCCAGTTTTGCTTTTTGGCAGCAATGCGGGCCAGCTGAAAATAGCCACTGTCCATCCAGGCGGCATTCCAAACCGATTTATAGAAAGCATCGAAAGCCTCGTCATCTTTACCCAGAAATCGCAAGGTTAACCCAAGATTGAACAACGGTTCGCCATCAATTGGGTTTGGATTGCGCTGTGTGAGCGTTTCAATGGCCCTGCGGAAATAGGCTTCGGCTTCCTGAAATTTTCCACGACGCAGCAACCACAAGCCCATGGCATTGTTACAGCGGCTGTCATTCGGATCGCGGCACAGAGCTTCGAGGTAATAATCGCGCGGATCGTAGGTAGCATGGCGATATTGTTCCAAATGCAGGCCTGTGAGGTACAATTGCTCGGTGCTTTCAATTTCTTCAGGAAGTTTGGCGGCTTTGGCGGCTTCCGGAATCTCGCGTTTGATATCGGCTTCCGGCTTCCAGTCAACCAGAATTTTCCCTTCAGCGGAAACGATTGAAACTTCAAGGGTCCTGGGTTCGGATCCCAGCTGGGTCACTAATACTTTTTCATAAGAAGTTGCCGGATGAAAATCGAACGAATCTTCCAAAAGTATTTCGTTGCCGGATTTCAAAACGACTTTAGCATTTGGATAAACAGCAGTTGTGAAAGCTTTTACAATCACGTTATTGCCTTCAACTTCCAGATTTACCATTGCCTCTTTGGTCGCATTCTTCACCACACCCAAATCGCGATACGGCATAAAATACTGGCTAAAAGTCTTTTCTTCACCAGGCATGATCCACGAAAAATCGGGCTGATTGTCGGTATAAACGCCGCACATTAGCTCAATATATGGTCCGTCTTCGTCGGTCAGGTTACGATCCCAGGCTCGGCCAAAATCGCTGTGTCCCCAGGTCCACTGCTTCTTTCCGGGCGACACATGGTGATTGGCCACATGCAACAAACCGCCTTTCGTATCGTTCTCATAACCGCCCACAAAATTATATTTCGAGTTGACTGCCATGTACGAGGTTGGCACCGGAATATTTTTGTAGCGCGAGATATCGGTTCCGGGCGAATAATCGACTTTATAATACGTGCCTTTGGCAATCGGAAATTCAGAAACATCGCGCTTCCCATGATCGAAAACCGCATTTACATCCGGCGGAAAAACCGACAGATAATCGTCATTCACCTTCACTGCCGGATTGGCCCACCACAGGAAAGTCTGTGGAAAATCGGTGCGGTTAAACAATTTTACTTTGATTTCCAAATAAGCTTTATCAGGATGCAAGGTAAAACCGGCCATGCCGCGAGTGCGAAACATGCACTCCACCTCGCTGCACCAAACGGTCACGCTACCATCCGCATTTTCTTCGATGCAATGATCAACCGGTTCATAGGTCGATGGACGGTGATGCTGCGGCCAGTTAAATTCCAAACCTCCGGAAATCCAGGGACCAGTCAATCCAACCAACGCTGGTTTTATCACCTGGTTATAATAGATAAAATGACGCTGCTTGGTTTTGTCGTAAGCCATCTGCACCCGTCCACCCAATTCGGGCAGAATCATAATTTTCAGGTATCGATTTTCCAGAAAAACGGCATTCCATTCTTTATCAACCTTTTCGTCCAGAATTTTCTCAATCACCGGATGCGGATAAACCACTCCACTGCTTCCCTGGTAAACCCGCTTTTCCAGAAACATCGGGTTCTTTTCGGGCTTACCGATTCCGTAGGTTGGAATAATTACTTTTTTGTGCCAGGCACGAGTCTGCATCTCTGTTTTCATTCTTCAATTCTAAATTTAGATTATTCCATCGACCGAATCTGGCTGGTATCCATCCGTTCAAGCTTAATATCCTTTGAAATCACATCACCTTCGAAGAAATTACCACTCACTTCGGCATTTTTGCAGGCTTCGAAAGTCAAGCAATGTTTCCGGGCATGGAATGGCTCAAACTCATGGGAGCGCACTATCCGGTTTTTAGAGAACCGAATGCCGTCCACCGAGAGCGCATACAAAACGGGGTAATCGAATGTATGAAAAGTATTGCGTTCGATGGTAATGTTGCGGTGATAAGGTTTCTGCGGATCGACTGCCGGAATGATCGGATAAATACTGATAATTCCCTCGCAAAACTGGTACATCGATGTCATACAGGCATCCCAGAAAATATTATTGGTGATCGTCACATCGTTCACCGCACCCGATTCGTACCAGCCGTTGGCATCACCGGCAATCAGAATGGCTGAGCCGCTCGACTCAAACTCGTTTTTATCAATCACTACTTTACGCGCAGTTGAAACCAATAACCCCCTCGCCCGGCAACTGTGAAATTTGCAATTGCTAATAGTTACCGAAGGCGCCCAAGTCAAATTCTCCAGCGCTTCGTTAGCCTTAATTTCAGCAGGCATTGCACCTTTAAATTCCACAGTAAATTCATCGCGGTTCAATTTTTCGAATTTGGTTAAAACGCCTTTCGAAATCGTTGCCATGCTTTCGTTATCCAAAAAGCCGATGGTATCGTTCGCGTGACCCCATACCATGCCGGTACTTTGCTCGTGCATAAAGCGACACTTCAACTTCCTGTCGCTCAATTTCTCTATGATTTTTACACTGGTACCATGCACATTGATCGGGTCGTCCATTAACCCGCCAAATTCACAATTCGAAATATTCACTTGTCCGGCACAGTTCGAAATATGAAAGCCATCGTCGTGTCCGCTGAAATAGCGGTTTTTAGAGGCATTGGGCATTAATTTCACATTTTGGTAATCGAGGTTACGAGTGAACTGAGCCAATATTCCAAGCCCACCCGTGTGATAAACAGTTACATTTTCGAGCTTCACATTTTGACTTTCCTGAATAAAAATTCCGGCATGATTGCGTTCGCTGTGACGCAAAATCAGGTAATTTCCTACCGCCGGAACCCGTGTAAATTCACCGTTCATGCGTACTGTTCCGGGGTTTAGTTCGCTGACAAAATATTTTTTCAAGTCGCCCCGCACGCAATCTTCGTCGCCCGTATGGTATGCAATTCGGTGTGTACCGGCTTCATATTCCATAAACCAGCGCGATTCGGCTTTCCAGTTTTCGCCCGCAAAAATCATTTTTCCGTCAGTTATTTCATACGGAAACTGCTTGGTGTCAATCTCCAGATCGATGCTTTTGGGCGAAGTAGCCAGAACTTTTCCCTGTGCTGTTAGCGGAATATCCCAATCGATATTCACATTCTGAACCTTGATATTTTCACTGTTATCGATGGTAATAGGCTGAATTGGGCCATGGAAAACGAACTCCGAACCATTTCCTTCCAATGTTAGTTCCTTGCACTTTTCAATCAGGATGGCCAGGTTCTTAGGCGCGTCGTTGGTGGTATTCGATTCGAAATATTCGCGGGCTTGTCCCAAGGTGATATAAAAATCGTAACGTCCTTTATTGAACTGAAGGACTGATTTTTCATACTTTTTGCAACGCTCCAACGCCCGGATCACAACTGGAACTGCATTTTCATTAGAGCCTGGACGAAGTCCAAAATCGGCGACATTGACGATAACCGCATGCTCGTTTTTACAGATCACAAAACTTAGCATTATTCCCAAAATCAAAACAAGTGGTTTCAATATTCTCATTTTAGTTACTTAAAATTAAAAAGCTACAACTATTCATTTAGCAATCAACATAATTTCAAGTCATTAACTTTACTATTTGCTAATTTTTAACATCATTACACCTTTAGAAGGAACCATCGTGGTGAACTTTTGAGCGTGCTTACCCAAATCTTTTTGGCGCCAAAGGTCGCGGACAGTTAACTTTCCTTTAAGTTGAAGATCATCAAAATTCAACGTCATTTCAGCTTCACTTTTGCCCCGGTTGAACATTCCAACGGCTTTTGATCCGTCAACCAGATTCTTCACCATTAGGAAACGCTCATCTGTTTGTGTTAGAATCTTTGCACCCTCACCAAGCGGATCCTGATCGACTTCGATCACTTCAGGATTACATAACACATTGAGTGTAAACTCGTCTAGTTTCGACATGTCACCACTGTAGATCAGCGGTGAAGCCATCAGGCACCAAAGCGACATATAAGCATATTGTAAGTCAGCGGTCATGGGTGTTAATTCGGGAATACCCATATTATTGGCATTCCCGATATAACCAATCTGTATGTAATCAGGATCGTTCCATTCGCCTGGTTTTGAATACTGGCGATATTCACTGTTTTTCAAAGCTACATCGAAAATACGGTCGAGCTCGAAGCCCAAATCGCCCGATGTTCGCCAGCAATGACCTCCAACTTCGGCCCCCCATTTCCAAACATCACCCATCCCATATTGGCAAAGGTTAAAAACCACATCGCGATCAAGTTTTTTCAGTATGTCGCCCATTAATTTATATGGGAATTGGTATCCTTCCAATGTGGGCGACCCTTTACCCCAGGTTGGGATATCCTTATCGTCAGGATTTCCGCCCGAAGCGATGTATCCATAACTACACCAATCGTATTTCAGAAAATCGAAGCCCCAGGCTGCAAACTGCCTGGCATCCTGTTCTTCATGCCTGAATGCACCGGTAAAACCGCCACAGGTTAATGTTCCCGGCGAAGTATAAATTCCGGCTTTAAGTCCTTTTGCATGTATATAATCGGTTAACCCCTTCATGTCTGGAAAATAACTGTTGGCTATTATATTTCCTTTTTCATCGCGTAATGGTCCCACGCGTTTTGGATCCCTGGCTTTTGGTGCATTCATCCAGCAATCGTCGATATTTACATATTGATAGCCCACATCTGCCATTCCACTGCTGATCAATACGTCGGCGGCCTGACGCATCATCGGGTCAGTAATTCGATTGTAATGCGCGTACCAGTGATTCCAGCCCATTGGGGGTGTAAGAGCTAACTTATCGCCAGCAACAATGGTAAAACTACGACTTGTCTTTCCTTTGGCATTGGTGGCCATTATTACCAATGAATATTTTCCTTTTGAAGGAGTTCTCCCGGAAATTATACCTGAATTGGAATCCAGGGTTAATCCAGATGGAAGACCAGGGGCTGAAAACCGAATTGGTCTTTCACCCTGACAGGGAATGCGGTACAGAAATGGATTTCCGGGGCGGGCGCCATAAACCAACGGCCCGTTGATCCGTGGTTTGGGTGAGGGTTTCGGAGTTAGAACAGCTTTTTCTTTATCTGGTTGGGTCATCGGAATTTGTGCCGAGGAAACATTAATCAGAAAAATCTGGCATCCAATCAGGACAAACGTAATTAGTTTATATAATAAATTCATGTTTAACTTATTTGATTAGGTTTTTGATCCGGTTTAAATCTAAAGCCACCACAGGGTTGAATTTTGACCCTACCATGTATTTTTTCAGGCTGAAAAGCAATTGCTCTGCTTCGGGGCGTTTGTCCAATTCATTGGTCAGATCGATTCCTGAAATCAGGATTTTGCCTTTTCCCACTTTACCTTCGAAAACCAATGCCAGCGGTCGGTTGGTAAACCAATCGTCAATTACCCGAACAATAGGTTTTAAATCAGTCGGGAAGGTCGTCAGATTAATGGCTTCCGAATGGCTCATGGCATCCCACCACTGGTAGTTGCTGTGGTACTCCGTAGGGAAATCGGCCAGTGCCGGATGGTTCGGATTGCAAAGAATGCCCAATGTGTGTGGCGCCTGACCGCTTGTCCAGGCTGTATTCCAGAAAATGCTGGAGAATCCGATTTTGATATCGCCACCCATTTCTTTTGAAAGCGATCCTTTCTTCAGGTTGAGTAAAACGGTTCCTCCATCCTGAAGAAATTTCCGTGTAGCTTCATCCAGTTTTTGAACTACCCTAATTTTTTCTTCTCCTGAAACAACTTCCTTTTTCGCCGGGTACACCCAGAAATCCCAGCTGTTGCTCTTTCCGTTTACACTGACTTCCAAAACCAACTTTTCAGGAGTAATAATTGTTGACAATGGGAATATAACCTCGCCAAGTTTAAAACCGTTTCCTAAGGGAATATTGGCTGAAGCAAATTTGCCCGACTTAACTACTTTGCCGGCTTTGTTTGTAATTTTCCATTCAGGAATACAGCCAGCAATCGGTCCATCGCCATAATGTGCTACTTCAACAGCAGCTTCGAACGTTTCATTGTTGGTAAAGATGAGTTTTTTCATGCGGGCAAGCGGAACAGTCGAATTGCAAAAGCGGTTGTACTCGGCCGGAGAGATGTATCCTTTTTCGCCCCAAAACGGATCGAGAACGCCCACCAAAGCGGTTCCCTGCCCCGGAAAATCGTGCAAGTCGAGTAACTGGAAGCCGCCGAAATCCTTGGTGCGCAATGCGGCCTCAATATCGGCCTTGTAGCAAAGCGCCTGTAACTTTCCGGAGGCCAATAAAAAGCTGTCGGCTAATTGCGCCATTCCATGGTCTTTCAGGCTTTCCTGAAAGATTTCGAAATTGCGGGCTTTTAGAACCCCGTCGTATTTAGGAATTTCTTTAAAATTTGGGTACACGCACCATTGGCCAATTTCGTGACTGACAATGGGCTGTGGAAATTTGGCATTGTACTCCGACCAGTCGTAATCCGTGGATGGAGCTTTCGCATTGATGATGCTATTCAAACCTGCGCCCCAATGCTGAATGCGAGGTTCAGAATCACTCAAGTAATCGTTGACTGGCAAATTCGGCCAGCCAGCTCCTGAAGTATAAATGCGACGGCTGTCTTTATTTTTCCAGAAGTTAACAAAATCGGTCAAAAATTTAACATGGTTTTTCCCGGCGGGTTCGTTGCCATAAACCATCATGCAAAACGACGGATGGTTTCCGTATTCCTCAACCATACGCTGACTCTCTTCATACAAATATTTGTCGAAAGGTTTACCATCGCCAATTGTAGTCGATTGATTGGCCCACGACGAACATTCCACATGCAGGTAAAAACCAAGCTGATCGGCAGCATCGAAAGCCGCCTGTGGAGGGCACCACGAATGGAAACGAAAATGGTTCAACCCATGCGCACGGGCAACATTAAAAATGCGAAGCCATTCTATTAAATCAGTTGCCGGGTAACCAGTTTTCGGAAAGATGGCACATTCTAACGTACCGCGGAGGAAAATTGGCTGGCCGTTGATCAGGATATGTTTTCCTGAAGTTTTAAATTCGCGCATCCCAAAAGTGGTCGTTTGAATATCTGCCTGACCCGAAGTTTTATCTTTCAGACTGGCTTCCAGCGAATAAATGTTTGGATGAAATTCGTTCCAAAGCTTCACATCAGCACCCATTTCCAGTGCCAGAGTCAACATATTTTCGCCTTCTTTCAGGTCGAACTTTTCCTCCTTACTTTTTCCTGTTTCCTTTATTTTCAAGCTGAGTTTTACTGAAGTAGCTTTTCCGGTAGGATTCTCAACTTTCACTTTCATCATTATCTTTTTTGCCTGAATATCAGGATAAACCTGCACATTCTGGATATGAACCAGTGGGCGGGCTTCGAGAAACAACTGCCCCACTGCCCCATTCCAGTTGCTTTGGGTATGGTCGGAAATGCTGTGCGAATTCATGCCCGGATCAATGTTTTTCACCCGGTTGTCGATACACAAAGTCAAACGATGTTTGCCCGGCGATAGAAACTTAGTCAGGTTATATTTGTGCGGTGTTCCGAGCGAATTTCGCATACCCACTTCTTTGTTGTCAACCCACAAACGACTTTCCCAATGGCAACGTTCGATGAACAGTTCAGTAAACTGGTCCTTCCAGTCTTGAGGAATAGTTACCTCTTTTTGATACCAGGCAGCACCTTTGTAATACTTGATCGGTTGAAGCCAGAACGGGATTTTGATGTTTCCGGGTTCACGAAACTTGGCGTATTCGGGCATCTTGAAATACGAACTATCCACAATTTGTCCGGTCCACGGAGTTTTCAACGTGATGTCATCGCCTTTCCCGTTGGAGGTTAATGATCCTGGTAATTTCAAGGTGTCAGTTAACGTCTGATTGAACCAGCTTTCAGCAAACCCTTTATCAGACGGATCCATCGCAAATTTCCAGGTTCCGGCAAGATTGATTTTTTGTTGAAGCGAAGGCTTTTGACAAGCGGCTAGCATGGATACAAAAACGAAGATGTAGATTAATTTTTGTCTCATATAATTATTTTTGAACTACATAGACACATAGAACACATAGTTCATTTGCTTACTAAATTCTATTGTGCCCTATGTGGTTAATTTTCAAATTTTACATCTTTTCAATTTCTTCAAGGCTTTTCCCCTTGGTCTCCGGAAGCTTTTTCAGGATAAACAGAAATCCGGAAAGACAAATAAATGCATACAACCAGAAAGTTCCGCTGGCATTCAGCAGTTTATTCAAAATGGGAAAGGTATAGGTTAGCACAAAACAGGCAATCCAAAGTGCAGTTGTAGCAATGGCCATTGCTGCGCCACGCACACTGTTCGGAAAAATCTCGGATAAAACCACCCAGGTTATTGGAGCTAAAGTCATGGCATACGTAGCAATGGCCACCATCACCAAAATTAGAATGGCCAAGCCTTTCACTTCAAAAAAGTAAGTTCCTCCAAGGATGACATAAATAACTGCTAAACCGCTAAAACCAAGCAGCATCAATTTCCTACGGCCCCAACTATCGACCATACGCATAGCCAACAGAGTAAAAATCAGGTTCACCGTGCCGGTAATCACAATATTGAAAAGCATGTCGCCAACCGAAAAACCAGCCGAGGTAAAAATCTCTTCGGCATAATTAAAAATGACGTTAATACCGCACCATTGCTGAATAACAGCCAGCACAATCCCTAAAACCAGCACCGGGCGCACTTTTTTCGAACGCAAAGTTTTCCAGTCGATTTTCGAATCGGTTCCGTGCAAAGTTTCCGTAATTTCTTTTTGCTCCTGAATGGCATAATTCTGTCCGCCGATGCGTTTCAAAATAGAAAAGGCAGCTTCTGATTTTCCTGACTTCGCCAGAAAGCGAGGACTTTCAGGAATAAAAAATGAAAGGATAAAAAACAGGATTGCTGGAATCGTTCCGGCCCAGAACATCCAGCGCCAACCGACTTGCCCGTTCCACGAATTCACGATAAACTCGTCGGTTGAACCTACCGGAACGGCTTCAGCGATCAAGTAATTGATGATTTGTGCCGCGAGAATACCGATCACAATTGTCAGCTGATTGATTGACACCAACCGTCCGCGCATGGCGGCCGGCGAAATTTCGGCGATGTACATGGGCGAAATGGCCGATGCCAGGCCAATGCCCAATCCGCCAATCAGACGAAAAATAATGAACGGCGTAAACTGATTAACTGCACCTGTGCCTATTGCTGCAATGGTAAAAAGAGAGGCAGCAGTAATTAATGGTATTTTTCGGCCTAGCCGGTCGGTGAGGTAACCCGAAAGCAAAGCCCCGACCAAACAGCCAATCAGTGCGCTGCTCATGGCCCAGCCTTGCAGGTAAGGCGATTGAGCAATGTCGAAGAATCGTTCGTAAAACGGTTTGGCGCCGCCGATCACCACCCAATCGTAACCAAAAAGTAATCCACCCATGGCAGAAACCAGGGTAATGCCCAAAATAAATTTTTTGTTGAAGTTCGATTTATTCACAAGTTCAGATTTAGTCGAAACAAAAATACCATTCAGTCGGCATCCTTGAAATGAAAGATTTGATGAATTTATGGATTATTTTATCTTTTATCCGAATTTGAAGTATGTTATACAAAATTGCCTGATGTCCTGAATTTAAGGTATTTTTGTTTTATCAGAATTGACAGAAAGAATAGAAACGATTAAGAACATTAATAATTCAGTCATTTGAAATGAAAAAAGAAGATGGATTTCCAGGGCAAATCAGCTTTGTTATTCCTGAACGGATTCTGGCTTTGGTCAAAGAAAATCCGCTCATAGCTGATCTTTACATTTCAGACATTGGTTATTATCCGCAGGCCCGGCATCATTTCCGTGAACGACCTTCCGGAAGCGCTCAGTTTATCCTGATTTACTGTGTGGAAGGAAAAGGTGAAATCCGTCTGAAAGAAACGGCCTATCCGATTCCTGCCGATCACTTTTTTATTATCCCGGGTCACATGCCACATGCATATCATTCCGACGAGCAAAATCCATGGTCAATTTACTGGATTCATTTTTCAGGGAACAAATCGGGTATTTATTCGCGATTTGCATGTGAGGCGCTGCCTATTGAAAGAGGCAAAACTTCGCGCATCAACGACCGCATTGATCTGTTTTCAGAGATATTCCGCAACCTCGACCGTGGATTCAGTATCGAAACGTTGGAGTATATTAATCTTTGCTTACCGTATTTGCTGGCTTCTTTCACCCATTTGAGCCAATTCAGGCTGATTAAGGAATCGGGCGAAAAAGATCCGGTGGCACAAAGCATCAATTTCATGCTCGAACAGTTGACCCAAAAGCTGAAACTTGAAGAGATTGCAGCGGAAACCGGGTTGTCGGCCTCACATTATTCTCGTCTTTTCCTGAATAAAACCGGCCACTCGCCCATCGATTACTTCATTCAATTAAAAATTCAGCGCGCCTGCCGCCTGCTCGACAATTCGGGCTGGATGATTGCTGATGTGGCCCGGGAAATGGGGTTCGACGATCAATTTTATTTTTCGCGGGTTTTCCGGAAAGTGATGGGAATGTCGCCAGCGGAGTATCGAAAACGCGGAAAATAAAATTTTAGCTTATTTCTGAACAAGTATTGCAATCACTGGTTTTATAACCCAAAAAGATCGTACTTTCATCTGTTTCTAATTTGTTTTTATTTGCCAGATGGAATTCCATGACAAAATTTAATCATCTGCCTGTGTATCAAAAGCTATAAATTTTGTCATGTTCGTTTCATTGAACTTAAATTTAAAATCGACTAAAATGAAATTCGGACAAAGCGAAAACCCTGAGTTTATTGATTTCCAATTGCCAACCGACCACCTACGGACTGCTGAAATCCTGAAACAAAACGATATTTCCAAACCCCTGACCATTTACGTGGGTTGCGCCAAATGGAACAAAACTGACCTGAAAAACTTTTATCCACGCGGCACCAAAGACGAACTGACTTACTATTCGACTCAGTTTAACTCGATCGAACTGAATGCCACATTTTACAATATGCCCAGCCGTCAACAGGTGATTACCTGGCGCGAAAAGACTCCCGAGAATTTCCGTTTTTTCCCAAAAATCACCCAAAGCATCAGCCACATGCGCCGTCTGAACGATGTTCAGACATTGACAACCGAATATTGCGACAACATCAGCAATTTTGAAGACCGATTGGGTATGGTTTTCCTGCAATTACACGACAATTTTAAATACAAAAATTACGACCGTCTGGTCAATTTTATAGAAAGTTTTTCGAAAGCTATTCCGTTGGCGGTTGAATTGCGCAACACCGAATGGTTCAACGACAAAACCATTTCTGAAGAAGTTTATACGTTGTTTGAGAAGAATAACATCAGTAACATTGTGGTGGATACCGCAGGGCGGCGCGACTTGCTGCATATGCGGCTCACCACACCTAAAGCTTTCATTCGTTACGTGGGAGCCAACAACCCTCAGAACGACCGAGAACGATTAGACGATTGGGTTGACCGATTAAAAGTGTGGGTCGATCAGGGAATCCGCGACATCTATTTCTTTATTCACCAAAACATCGAAATGGAATCCCCTTTTCTTTCTGCCTATTTCATTGAGAAACTCAACAAACAATTTGGATTGAACCTGCAAATTCCAAAATTGATTGATCCCAAAGGGGATCCTTCGCCAAAATTGGGATTATGATTTATTGCTAAGGTTTAGGATACTAATCGGGTTCTACATGAATTAAATCATGACGTTTTGTTTTTTTTGTGATCGAAAAAAACAAAACGTCATTTGGTTAGAGCAATCTACCTGAAATTATTCGTAAAATTGCCTTCTGAAAAAATCCCTAAACCAAACTAAATAACCATGAATTTTTTTTCGCAAACCATTCTGGTGTGCTTATTTTGCCTGATTTTCTTTCTATCCAAGGCCGATCCTATTCTGGAAATTAAATCGCCTAACCAGAAAATTTCGTTTACCCTTCAAAATAAACGGAGCACAGAAGATGGGCTGTTTTACACCATTAGATATGGGAACCAAACTATTGTGGAGTGGTCGAAACTTGGAATCAGTTGTAACAGCGACAACTGGGATAACCAATTGGTAGCAACACCATCTTCGATACGGTCGTTCGATTCAATCTGGTCGCCAATTTACGGAGAACGCGACCAGGTTCGTGATCAATACAACGAATCGGTCATTAACATTACCAAAGGAAGCGTAAAAAATGCTGCGCTTCAACTCGTGGTAAGGGCATACGACTCGGGTATTGCCTTTCGTTACCGTTTTGCCGAAAACGAAAATGGCGGCCCCTACCTGCACATCACCGGCGAATCAACCGAGTTTAATTTTCAGGAAAGTACAAAAGCGTGGTTTACGCCACGGGCACAATCGCTACACCAATTGCTTCCCCTGAAAAACTGGCCTGATGAATCGGATCGCCCGCTTACGCTGGAATTACCCAACGGATTATTTGCCTGCCTAGCCGAAGCCGAGATGGTGAATTATTCCCGTACCAAATTCAAGTTAAATCCGGAAAAAGAAAACTCGATTCAGACTTCCATTTACGGTGATGTGGACGAAATTGCACCTTTTGCCTCGCCCTGGCGCGTGGTGATGGTTGCCGAAAAAGCCGGTGATTTGCTGGCCAACAATGATTTAATACTGAACCTGAACCCTCCCTGTGCGATTACTGATCCAAGCTGGATAAAACCCGGACAAGTGATGCGCGAGATAACCATGTCAACTTCAGGAGCTAAAAAACTGGTCGATTTTGCTGTAGCGCACAACATCAAATACATTCATTTCGATGCCGGATGGTATGGTTACGAGTATCTTGTTTCGTCGGATGCAACTACGGTGAATGTCGATCCGCGCCGGAACCCAAAAGGCGATCTCGATCTTCAGGAAGCCATTCAATATGCCAAATCAAGAGGAATCGGTGTTTTCCTTTATGTGAACCAGCGAGCTCTTGCCGCCCAACTCGATACGATTTTGCCGCTTTACGAGAAATGGGGTGTGGCAGGCGTTAAATTTGGTTTTGTGCAGGTTGGATCACACCGCTGGACAACCTGGCTGCACGAAGCCGTTAAAAAATGTGCCCGACATCACCTGATGGTTGACATTCACGATGAATATCGCCCAACCGGATTCAGTAGAACGTATCCTAACCTGATGACGCAGGAAGGAGTTCGGGGCAACGAAGAAATGCCCGATGCAGTGAACAACACCATCTTGCCATTTACCCGTTTTGTGGCCGGAGCAGCCGATTACACCTTCTGCTACTACTACCGCAAAGAATTGGGGCACCCCGACCGCCACATCCAGAACACATCGGCACACCAACTAGCTCTGCCGGTTATTTTTTACAGTCCGCTGCAATGGATGTACTGGTACGACAAGCCCGAGGATTCCCAAAACGAGCCAGAGCTTGCTTTCTGGGACGTTTTGCCAACCACCTGGAACGACACCAAAGTGCTAAATGGCGAGATCGGGAAATACATCACGGTTGCCCGTCGAAATCAGGATAACTGGTTTGTAGGCTGCATCACCAATACCGAAGCATGCGAGCTGAAAGTTCCGCTCGCTTTCCTGGAACCGGGCAAAAATTACGAAGCTACGCTGTATTTCGACGATCCCAAAATTGCAACCCGCACGCACGTAGGTATTTCGAAACAAAAGGTTGATTCGAAAACCGTCCTGAACATCAAACTTCAGGCTTCAGGAGGACAGTCCATCTTAATTAAACCAGCAAACTAAACCGATATTTCTATTTCAGAAGTTCTATATTTGCTATCCTAAACCAGTATTTACAGGCGTGAAAATTAGCAGCAACCAGCAATTAAATGAAGAACAGGCTTTCGAATTAATTTTTCGGAAATACTACGTCCGTTTATGTGGTTTTGCCAACAAATTCATTGCAAACACTGCCGAAGCCGAAGAAATCGTTCAGGAAGTTTTCCTGAACATCTGGGCAAAAAAAGACCAATTAAGGCTCGACAACGAAATCAAACCTTACCTGTTTAAATCGGTACAAAACCTTTGCTTCAATTTCATCGAACACCAAAAGGTAATCGACAATTATTATTCGGTCATTGAAGTGGTTTACCGTAACCAAAAAGAAGATTTCGACACTTACGAGTCGGTGCTTTTCACCGAGTTTCAGACCAAAGTTGACGAAGCGATTGGCACGTTGCCCGAAGAGTGCCAGAAAATCTTCAGGATGAGCCGCGAAGATGGTTTAAAATATGCCGAAATTGCCAGTAAGCTCGGATTATCTGTAAAAACGGTCGAAACCCAAATGAGCCGAGCCTTATCGAAACTAAAAACTGAGCTGAAAGACTACCTCTGCATCCTTATTATCGGCTTTTTCCTGAATAATTAAGTAGATATTTTAACCACATAGTTATATCGTACACAATAGAAAAGCACAAAAACCAGGTGACCGATGTGACAAGGTGTTTAATCTTCTAAAAAAATTACACCCCCTTGTAGGGGTAAAACTTTAGTTCCCTGTATAAGCCTAATGAAAAAACACAAAAATGGAAGAGCCAATAAACGAAACCTTATTGAATCGGTTTCTGGACAAAAAAACCTCCAGAGAAGAAAACGATGCCATTCTGCATTGGGTATCCGATTCTGAAGAAAACCGGGCCGAATTCCGAAAAGTTCATCGTGCCTATCACTTCAGCAAACTTCGCTATCTGAAATCTGAAATAGATATTGACGAAGCCTGGAATAAGTTAAACAATTTATTGCCAAAGGTAAAAAACAAATACAAGCTGATTGACCTGGATATTCTCCGCAAAGTGGCTGCCTCGGTTTTGCTTGTTGTGGCCGGAGGTTTGGGTAGTTTATGGATGAGCGGCTATTTTACAAGTCAGCAGCAATCGGCCATTTTGGTACTAAAGACATTAAAAGGCGAAAAATCGCAGGTAACGCTGGCCGATGGGAGCCACGTCTGGCTTAATTCGCAAACGGTTTTAAAATACGATGCGCTCAATCCCCGAAAAACAACCCTTGATGGTGAAGCTTTCTTCGAAGTAAAAAAAGACAAGGCTCACCCTTTTGAAGTGATTACCGCATCAGGAATGAAAGTAATTGTAACAGGCACCAAATTTAACCTGAGAAGCTTTGCCGGAGACCCTTTCGTGGAAACAACCCTGGAAGAGGGCGCGGTACAGATTAAAGGAACCGACAACAAACAACTAGCACAACTGGAACCGGGACAGCAAGCCCAATACAACATCGAAGAAAATAACACCAGCATAAAAAATGTTTCTCCTGAACTTTATTCGCTCTGGAAAAACAACGAACTCCGGTTTACCGACATTTCGTTTGCCGAGTTGGTTCCGAAAATTGAACGCTGGTATGGGGTAACCATATTATTGGATACTGCCAAGAAAAACAATGACCGGTTTACGATGACAATTAAAACAGAAAGTCTTCGTGAGCTTTTGAATATGATGCAATTAACCTCAAAATTCAACTATGAGATAAAAGGCGAGCAAGTGAAAATAAATTTCTAAAATAAAAGAAGGAAAGTGTACCAGACTTTCCTTCTAACAATCACCAAGTGATTGTATTAATTTTTAAACATTAACACTACAAATTTATGAAAAAAAAACGATGGAATTTCCGTTGTGGGAGAATACCCTGCACGAAACAAGTATGTAGAATTATGAAACTAACAACCTTTCTTTTGTTTGTATTCTTTTTTCAAGTCTCAGCGGGTGTATTCTCACAGAATAACGGCCACCTCAGTTTGAAAGCTGAAAAAGAATCAGTAAATAACATCCTGAAATTAATCGAGGAACAAACCGAGTTCCGATTCATGTATAATGCGAACAACATCAATGTTGAGCGCAAAGTTAATATTAACTGCGATTCAAAAAGCATTACCGAAGTTCTGGACATGCTTTTTGAAGGGACCGATATCAGATACCGTTCATTCAACAACAGCTACGTTTTATTTACAGACACTGAAAAGACCACCGAATCGGCACAGCAGCAAAAGTCAGTTAGTGGTAAAGTCACTGATTCTTCAGGTACTTCGTTGCCAGGTGTTTCTGTTGTTGTGAAAGGAACGACATCGGGCAGCATTACCGATGCCAACGGCGATTATTCGCTTTCCCATGTACCAGACAATTTTACCTTGCAGTTTTCGTTTGTGGGGATGAAAACTCAGGAAGTAGCTACTAACGGGAAAACTACAATTAATGTAACCCTTGAAGAAGATGCCATTGGCATTGAAGAAGTGGTGGCCGTGGGTTATGGAACTCAGAAGAAACGCGACATTATTGGGAGCATTTCGGTAATGAAGGCTGCCTCATTGGAGGCTCCTTCAGGTTCTTCTAACTTCAATTCCGCGTTACAGGGACAGGCTGCCGGAGTTAGCGTTCAGTCTTCATCAGGGCGATTAGGCGCTAATGTTGATATAAAGATCAGGGGGTTAAGTTCAATTAGCGCGGGAACAAGCCCTCTTTGGATTATTGATGGGGTACCGATTATAACGGATATCAATGTTGATAACAATGGTTCAGCCGCCCAATCGCCTATGGCTCTGATCAACCAATCGGATATTGAGTCGATACAGGTACTTAAAGATGCAGCGGCAACATCCATCTACGGATCGCGTGGTTCTAACGGGGTTATCATGATCACCACCAAGTCGGGCACAACCGGAAAGGCTTCGTTGAATGTCGATTACAGCACAGGGATTTCCAATTTGCCATCTCAACGGCCACATTTTACTAATACTACCAAATGGTTTGAAATGATGGATGAAGCGAAAAAAGCTTACGGATTAGGCGAATTTACAATGAGCGATATTTATTCCAAACAACCATATGCAACCGAATTTCTTACCCGGGCGCAAGCCGAAAAGATCAATACCAATTGGTTCAAGGAAACAATGAGAAAGGGAAGTTTTCAAAATGTGAACTTCTCGACTACCGGTGGAGATAAAGCTGTCAGATATTTTGTATCAGGTAATTATAGAAATGATAAAAGTGTCATGAATAACGAAGACCTTGAGCGATACGGACTTCGGGCAAATATCGACCTTAAGCCCACAAATTCGCTTGACTTGGGTGCAAAAATCAACTTGTCCTTATCCAATGGAAACAGGGGCAAGAACAACTATGGCGGCGGAAATGCTGATGGAAATAAAACAGGAACCGGGGGTGGATTTAGCTATATAAATTATGTTGCGATGCCTTTTGAGCCTGTACATAGTTTGGCTAATCCACTTTTATATTATAATCCTTATGCTGGAAATCCTGTTGCGACCAGTGATCCGTCAAACATGGTGGAAAATCTGGAGATGTACCGTGTTTTGGCCAGTACATATGCTGAATATGCTCTCTCATTTATGAAAGGGCTTTCGGTCCGAACTGAATTATCGGTAGATTTTATTCAGTCGAACAGAAATTTTTGGGTATCTGATGCTATTCGCTACCTGGGGTCCCTTGCCCAAGACAATTCCTCGACAGCCCGAACGATTAATTACAATGTTTTTTTGAAGTACGACAAATCTTTTGGCGATCATAACTTTAACGCAGTAGGGGGGACCGAATCACAGCGTTCCACAACATGGTACCGCAACATGGAAGGCCAGAACCTTATCGGTAAATATCAGCAATTGGGTACCCCATCCCTTTTGACCACGATGTCTTCCGGACTGGCCGGCGAAAACTACCTGAAGTCGTACTTTGGCCGTGCCAATTATAAATTTAAAGATAAGTACCTGGCCGGGATCAGTGTCCGCAGAGATGGTTCTTCTGTCTTTACTCCTGAATACCGATGGGGTAATTTCATCGCACTTTCGGCAGGATGGATTCTTTCGGATGAAGCGTTTATGGGCGAATTCGGTAAGAAACATTTTTTAAAGGTCAGGGGCAGTTTTGGCCAGACAGGGAACGCCTCAATTCCTGGCAAACTCGATGTAACAGGCTATCAGAGCAATTTTGGTTATGGCGATGGAACCATCCTGGGCAATAATGGTACTCTAGTGACATCTATCGGGGTAACTAACTTGAAATGGGAATCGACCAACAACTCAGACCTTGGTATCGATTTCGGCTTTTTCGATCACCGTATCGACGGCTCGCTGGCCTATTACAACAAGTATGTAAAGGACTTGCTTTTGGCCAGTGCACTTCCTAACTCGGCTGGAGTTGCTTCCATATGGGGTAACATTGGCGACCTGGTCAACTCGGGTATCGAACTATCGATCACAAGCACTAACCTGGCATCAGGAAAATTGAAATGGCAAACAACCCTTAATATTGCCTATAACCACAACGAGGTCAAAAAACTGACCCCACAGGTGGATGCAAAGGGTACTGGTATGGCAGGGGCTCCTTATATTACCAAAGTGGGCTATGGGGTTCGTGAGTATTATATTGCCGATTTTGCTGGTATCAATCCACAAACGGGACTGGGACAGATTTATGCGCTTGACAAAGCTACTTACGCAAAAACAGGGGAAACAAAACGATTGAAAGATGCACAGGGGAACGATGTTCTATTATTGGCAACATCCGCCAATAATAGCACGAATATTTTCCACTTGAAAGGTAAAAGCGCGATGCCTAAATTATACGGAGGCATTACCAATAAATTTACCTATAAAGCTTTCGACTTGAGCGTTTTGGTAACCTTTTCAGGAGGAAACTACATACTTGATACCTATTTGAGAAATATTGCCTCTCAGAACTCCTTAAGTCAGCAATTGACAGATGTTTATGAGAATCATTGGAAAAAACCTGGAGACCATGCCAAATACCAGCGCATGACATGGAATGGCAATGTAAAACTGGAAGACGGTAGCATTGTAGGAATGGGCGACCCCCGTACTTATTCGAACCAATTTCTATATAAAGGCGACTTTGTGAAATTGAAGTCCATAAATTTGGGATATACGTTACCTAAATCATCGGGTAAACGGGTATTCCAGGCACTTCGACTTTTTGCTTCATTCGAAAACTTATATACGTTAACCAAATACCCGGGTTGGGATCCTGAAGGACAAGGATTGGTTAGTCAATGGGATTTGCCTCAACTTTTCTCTGCAAGTGCAGGTATAAACATTAAATTTTAAAAAGAAATAGATATGAAAAAGATTATATTTCTGGCTTTCATTTTATTGATGCAGCTGACTGCATGTAAAGACAATCAATTCTTCGAATTGGAGAGGCCTGTTCAAAGCCCTTGGACTAAATTAGCAGAATTTGACAGGGCTCCGGTGGGTGCATATGGTAAACTATTCGCTCAGGGAGACTGGGGAAATGTTTATAATTATTGGTATTTGTACAAAAATGCGGTTGGCGACGACGTAGCCTGGTCAACACCTGGGGATGCGACCTGGGGATGGTACCGTGATACAGGAAATAATAAGGATTGGGTAGATGGAACCTTCTCTGCCGCCTATTCAACAATTGCGTCAGTAAATGATGCGCTCCAGTTTGTGGATGAAAACAAGGGTGTTCCTTTTACTAATATAAGCGCTGATGACCAAAAATACAACCTTGACCGGATTGTAGGCGAGTTACATTTTTTGAGGGCATTTGCTTATTATATGGAAGCTACCTTGTGTTGTAATGCCTATGTCCCGGGTGGCGCCAATGATGCCAAACAGATCCCTTTGCGTACAACTGTGGCAAGTTCGTACGAAGATGCATCGTCCACCAAAATTGGGACGGTTCAGGAAATTTGGGACCAGATACTTGCTGATTTCACAAAAGCTTATGATATGCTCCCCGAACGTTATATCGCGGGCAAAATGCACCTTTCGTACCAAGCTGGCCGAGCCAATAAATTTGCGGCCGCTGCCATGCTGGCACGCACCTATTTTGCAATGGGCAATTATACCAAAGCAAAAGAATATGCCAGTTTTGTTATTGACCAAAACGGCGGTGATTACGATCTGAGCGAAGAACCAATTGCTGCTTTTAATAAAAGCACATTGTCTCGTGGCAAGGAAGTGATCATGTATATTCCATGCTATGATAAGACTTATGGCAGACAAAACCTACATGCAACCTGCTTTAGCCATCTCTTTCTGGCTGGACCGTGCGGATGGGTAGCTACACACATGGATTATGCAACATTAAACCGGATCGGATGGATGAATTCTGCCAAAACCGATACCACAATTAATATTGCTGCCAGAAGGGATAAACGATTTCAGCAATTATTTTTTGTGAGAGAGGCTGCCAATGTACCAATAGACCAACGAATTGCCAGCCGATACTACGAAACCCGTGTAAACATGACCTGGCGTTCGTTGGTTGCCAACAAATATTTCAGGGGACCAGGCGTAGGTTATACGAATGTTCCTCAAATCAGACTTGCCGAAATGTACCTGACCCGAGCGATTTGCTTGTTCAAAGCCGGAGATAAAAGTGGTGCGGCTAAAGATTTAAATATAGTCAGGAAACGTGCCTGGGATTCAAGGGTTGCCGGGGTCTCTTATGAAGAATCAACGAACTATGTAACTGCAGCAAATATTACTGAACAGATGATCGGCGACGAACGCCTGATTGAGATGTTCTGTGAAGGCGACCGTATCGATTACCTTCGGGGATTAAAAGTAGATATTGCAAATGGAGAACGAGGCCCTGGCACAGTTCCATACACCGACAAAGGTTTTGTTTGGCCGGTCCCTGTTGTAGAAAAAGACTTAAACAACAGTTATAAGTAAAAAATTTTATAGCCATAACTCTTTCAACAACAAGTTAAGCTATTCAAATTTAGAATAAGAGGAAGGAGGCTTCCTCTTATTCTTTCAATCTATTTTTTTTTGAATAACACGGTCAATATTTCACTTTGATAAAATGAATATCAATAAACAAAGAATTCGTAGAACAATTATTCTATTTCTTCTATTGAATGTTATTTCCGGTAAAATAAATGCACAGCAAGCCACTCCACCAGTTTGCCCTATGGGCGAAGGATGGGTTTTTGACACTAAATTCAGCGACGAATTCAACGGGCAAGTTTTGGACTCGGAAAAATGGTGGGACTTCAACCCGGAATGGGTTGGGCGTAAACCTGCCTATTTCGCTCGTGAAAATGTTTCGGTGAAAGACGGAATGCTCCAGTTAACAGTCAAGGTTCAAAAGCCGGAGGAAGTTACGGTTGAAAACAAAGTTCGGGGGTATAACAAATTCACAACCTCAATAATTAAAAGCAAAGATCGGATTCAATACGGCTATTTTGAAGCCCGTTGCAAATCGATGAAGGCAGGTGTCTGCAATGCTTTCTGGTTATACGACCCGCTCGACCCGCCGGCAAAGTATAAGGAAGGAAGTTTTTCAGAAGAAATCGACATTTTCGAGTTATTTGGCCGGCCGGCCAGAAAAGATTATGACCGGGTTTACTGCACTACCGTTCACCGATTCTGCACCCCTTATGTCGAGTCGATCGCAAATTTTACTCAGACACCGTTGCCTAAAAAAGGTGCACAACAGCGAGTCCTTTTCGATTTTTACGCTGATTTTCATGTTTATGCTTTTCTGTGGACACCTACGGAAATGAAATGGTTTATTGACGGCAAGGAAGTTTTCTCGCGCGATAACGACTATTACAACACCAAGCTACATATCATGTTCGACTGCGAAATTATGGAAGGATGGGTTGGGTTACCCGATCCGATTGACCTGCCTGCCACTTTTTATATCGACTACCTGCGTGTCTGGCAATCAGCAGATCATCCTTTCCCAAGGGTAAAAGGCTTATGAACTGCATCTTATGTACTTATTTATTTTCTGATAAATTAATCTCATCATAGAAATTGCTAAAGAAAAATTTTAATTGTTTTTTATGAAAACCCACATCTTTATATTGCTGTTATTACTGAGTTCTTGCAGTTCAGAATATATAAAGCCACCTGCACCAGTGTTGCCCGTCCCCACCGAGCGCCAACTGGCCTGGCATGAAATGGAACAATACGCTTTTGTGCATTTTACGACCAATACCTTCACTGATAAAGAATGGGGATACGGCAACGAGAAGGAATCGGTTTTTAATCCGACCGCCATGGATGTGACCCAATGGACCAAAACCATTAAAGCGGCAGGGTTAAAAGGCTTGATTTTAACCTGTAAACATCACGACGGATTTTGTTTGTGGCCAAGTAAATACACCGAACATTCAATCAAAAACAGTCCGTACAAAAACGGGAAAGGCAATGTGGTTGATGAAGTAGAGAAAGCTTGTCGTGCTGACGGCCTGAAATTCGGCGTTTACCTGTCGCCATGGGACAGAAACCGCGCCGATTATGGTACGGTTTCTTATATTGAATATTACAAGAGCCAGTTAAAAGAGCTTTTTGCTGCACACAAGCCGATTTTCGAAATGTGGTTCGACGGTGCTAACGGTGGCGACGGTTTTTATGGCGGCGCTAAAGAAAAGCGAAAAATCGATGGCAAAACCTATTACAATTGGCCTATTACGATGAAAATGGTTCGCGACACAGAACCCAGCATTATTTTCTTCGGAGATGGAGGAGATATCCGCTGGTGCGGCAATGAGCGTGGGTATGCAGGCGAGACAAACTGGTGCACATTCAGTTACGATTCCACTTTTTATTCGATGAATGAGAAAGATAAAATTGCTTTTTTGAATGGTGGCAATGAGAATGGTCAACAATGGGTTCCGGCTGAAGTGGATGTCTCGATTCGTCCGGGATGGTTCTATCATGCCAGAGAAGATTCAATGGTTAAAACTCCGGAGCAACTTTTCGACATTTACCTCAATTCGGTAGGCCGTGGCGCCAACCTGATCCTGAACATTCCTCCAGACAGGCGCGGTCTAATCAATGAAATTGACGTAGCTTCATTGCTTGGCTGGAAAAAACTGATTGATGACCGGTTTCACACCAACCTGGCAAAAAACAAACCAGTCAAAGCCTCTTCCGTTCGTGGAAATTCACTGGTTTACGAAGCCAATATGGTTACCGACGGAAACAACGAAACCTATTGGGCAACCAACGATAACGAAAAAACCGGCAACCTGGAAATTGACCTGGGTGAAAAGAAACTGATTAGTTACGTTGTTGTTCAGGAGTACATCAGACTTGGACAACGCATCCGAAACTTTTCCATAGAAATCGATAAAGACGGCAACTGGCAGAAAGTAGCAAAAGGAACCACCATCGGATATAAACGCATTCTTCGCATTGACCCGGTCGAAACCCAAAAGTTGCGGGTTGTAATTGCTGATTCAAGAGCTTGCCCGGTCATTTCAAATGTTGAAATTTATTAAAATATCCAAGTCAAAAATAATATGATCAAACATTTGATATTTTGCTGCATTTTCGGCATTGCCGTTGGATGTCTACAAAGCAATACGAGGGAGAAGTTATTTGAAAAGCCTGCCAAACCTGAATTCTATCAATTAAGAGATACCAGTTGGAAGGCGCTAACCCTTCGGCAAAAAATTGGCCAAACGATGCTGATGTTGCCCGACCGCAAGAAAGAACTGGAGCTGGGCAAAGGATCGTTAAAAACATATTTCGAAAATTATCCGGTATCGGGTTTTTTCATGGGCTGGAAGCTGTACGAAAACATAAAATACGATGACCGCTTCGATCACATCAGAAAGGCCTGTCGCGAATACCAGGACGCCAGCCAACTCCCACTGATTTTTCAGGAAGATTATGAAAGTGGGGTTGATATTGCCGGAATGACTTCATTTTCAAACGAAATGTCGATCGGGGCAGCCAATTCGCCCGGCTTGGCTTATGGCTATGGAAAAGCTATCGCTCAGGAATGTCGTTCGGTGGGCATAAAATGGGTGTTGCATCCGGTAGCCGATCTTAACCTCAATCCTTTTAATCCGATAACTAATGTTCGAAGTATATCTGACGATCCGGATAAAGCCATCAAATTGCTTAGCTATCAAATCAAGGGGTTGCAGCAAAACGGAGTTGCAGCTACCATCAAACACTTTCCTGGTGACGGTGTCGATTTTCGTGACCAGCATCTGTTAACCACATGCAATTCACTTTCTTTACCTGAATGGAAAGAAAAGCATGGAAAAGTATTCAAGGCATTAATCGATAGCGGTGTGGCCTGCATTATGCCTGGTCACATTACATTGCCGGCCTACCAGAAGGAGAGAACCAATGGGATGTGCCTGCCTGCAACTTTATCAAAAGAATTGTTGACTGGGCTTTTAAAGGGCGAACTTGGATTCCGGGGCGTAATTGTTTCCGATGCAATGGTAATGGGAGGGTTCCGTGGATGGTACGAGAACGAACTCGAAGGGGAAGTTCAGAGTTTTCTGGCGGGGGTTGATGTTTTACTATGGCCCTCTTACGCGTTTATGGATACCCTGGAAGCCAGAATAATCCGCGGTGAAATTCCGATGAAACGTTTAGACGACGCCGTTCAGCGGGTCTGGACTTTGAAAGAACGATTTGGCCTGCTTGAAGAAAACAGGGAACTGATTCGGGAAATGTCGTCAAATGAAAAAAGTGAAGCACTCAAAACTTCAAGAGAAATTTGTGAAAAAGCAGTTACACTGGTTCGCGACACAAAAAATGCACTACCGTTGAACCCCAAAAAAGATAAAACTATTTTGGTGGTGGGTGTTACCCCATTGTCGCGCAAGGGGGGCGACAAAAATCTGAAACAGTTGGAGAGTTTCGCCCAACAATTGAGGGACAAAGGATTTAAAGTAGATTTTCAACACAATATTTTGTACGAAACCCAAGGCTGGACTGAGAATTCAACTCAAAAATACGACCGGATTATTGTGGCGGTAGCCCGTACACCACATGCCCCATTTGGTCCGCTTCAGATGTACGACGATGAGGCTCAATCGGTTTGGGCAGTAAATGCTATGCCGAAGGATAAAATTATTGTTGTGAATTTTGGTAGCCCGTATCTTGTCAATGAGTATTTCGAAAGGGTAAATACCTGCATCAATGCTTATTCCAATACACCTGTAATGCATAGGGCCGTGATCGATGCTCTTTTGGGGAAAATACAAATAACCGGGGAATCTCCTGTTTGTCTAAATCTGAAGACCTATCCATTATAAAACCTGTTTTATCGTTATGAAAGCTTTCCGTGTTTACCTTATTGTAGTGTTTACCTTGTTTGGTGAGGCACAAAAGATATACTCTTCGAATGACATCCTGAACAAGGTCGATCCGTTGATTGGCACAGGGGCAAACGGGGCCGTAATTCCGGTTGTTGTTGTGCCCCACGGTATGGTTCAGCTTGGACCTGATACCCGAAGTACCGGCAGTGGCTATCATTACAGCGACCGGACGATTATCGGATTTTCACATACACATAAAAGTGGAGGAGGATGCGGAGAGTTTCTTGATATCCTGCTTCAGCCAACTACCGGGGAACTTAAATTTAATCCGGGGAATGAAAATGAACCGAATTCCGGTTACCGGTCGCGGTTCAGCCATCAGGAAGAACATCCCGAGCCCGGATTATACCGGGTGAAGCTTTTGGATTATGACATTGATGTGGCGTTAACAGCCACTAAACGCTGCGGCTTTCATCAGTATAAGTTTCCTTCAGGAAAAGATGCACACGTAATCTTAGACCTGGTGCATGGTAATTCAGGGGCTTGTACTATTGTTAAAGAAGACAGTCATGATACAACTACGGCGGCTTTTTTGAAGGTTATCGATGACCGGCGAATTGAAGGATATCGGATTTCCAATGGATGGGCCGATGCGATGCATGTTTACTTTGCGATGGAGTTTTCGAAACCTTTCAAAAAGCATGGAATTGAATCCAACAGGGTATTTAAGCCTAACTCAATGGAATCTTCCAGCCTCCATCTTAAAGCGAATTTCGATTTTGATATGGTTGAGGACAGTACTGTTTTGGTGAAAGTCGGTATATCTCCGGTAAGTACCGCCAATGCCTGGCTAAACCTGAAAACAGAAATTCCAGATTGGGATTTCTGTGGCGTGGTCGAACAAAATAAGGAAGAATGGAGAAAGGAATTGAGTCGGTTCAGTGTTGAAGGTGGAAACGAAAAACAACAAAAACAGTTTATAACGGGCCTCTACAATGTACTTATTTATCCCATGTTGTACATGGACATCAACGGACAATATCGCGGGCCGAACCATCAAGTATATACTGCAAATGGGTACAACCATCACTCCGGGTATATCGGCACGTGGGATGTATTCAGGGCGGCCAATCCCCTGTTGACATTGATCCAGCCTGAAGTGGCCAACGATTATGTAAAAACGATGCTTTCACACTATGAAATTTGTAAACTTCTACCAGCTTGGGTAGTTGCCGGCGAAGAAACGTTTACCATGCAGGGATTTCATTCTGTTCCAATAATAGCTGACACCTACAGCAAAGGCATCCGTAATTACGATGCTGAGAAAGTTTACGATGCCGTAAAATCTACGGCGATGAAAGATACATTTGGGTTGGACATGAGAAGGTTCGTCGGATTGTTTAACTACAAAAAGCATAACTATGTTCCAGCCGACCTGGAATACGAATCGGTGGCCAAAACCCTTGAATATGCTTATGACGATTGGACTGTAGCTCAATTTGCCAAAATGTTGGGGCATCAGAAAGATTATGAATATTTTATAAAACGGGCAGGGAATTACAAGAATGTATTCGATAAAAGTACCAATTTCATGAGAGGCCGCATGGACGATGGATCGTGGCGTACTCCGTTTGACCCGTTCTTTTCCCATCACCGGTTCGACGATTTTATGGAAGGAAACGCCTGGCAGTGGACGTTTTTTGTCCCGCACGATCCGGTTGGACTGGCTAAATTAATGGGCGGGAAAGAGGTGATGGCCAACAAGCTAGATTCCCTGTTCATGGTTAAGCCTCAAAAAAAATACGATTTTGCTTCAGGCGATATGAGTGGAATGATAGGTCAGTATGCTCATGGGAATGAAGTTAGCCAGCATATTCCCTATTTGTACAACTACCTGGGACAACCCTGGAAAACGCAGGAAAGGGTGCGGATGATCATGACCTCTCAATACGATATTACTCCGGAAGGATATTGCGGCAACGAAGATACGGGACAAATGTCGGCCTGGTATATCTTCAGTGCAATGGGGTTTTATCCGGTCAATCATGGGCAAGGGCAATACATCATTGGCTCACCTTTGTTCGACCGGGTGGAGTTTGACCACGGACTGGGTGGAAAACTGATCGTCATTGCCCAAAACAACAGTGAGAAGAATTTTTATATCCAATCGGTTAAGCTAAACGGCAAAGCCTATACAAAAACATGGTTCCAGCATAGTGATTTATTCCATGAAGGTAATGTAACCATCGAATTTGAAATGGGGGATAAACCCAATTACAATTGGGGGATAGGAGAGGCAAATTGCCCTCCTTCAATGTCAAAGCAATAAGCGAATTAAGAAATACAATCCTTTATTCTAAGGAATGTTTTCAATCTGCACATTGATACGAACTAAGATTGGACTACACCGGAAGAGGAAAGACACTTATATTACTGTTATAAATACCTTGAAAACTCCATCAGCACAATGCAGCACAGCAATCTATTTTTATTATATTTGCTGAGACTTATTAATCAACCGAATCCATCGACTAAACCAATAACCAATGAAACACATTTTATTCCTTCTGGCGTTTTCGTTTCTGCTATCGACGATAGGTTTTGCGCAACCCATCGATCCTTCCAAATACGCTTCTCAAATTAAAGTGGCCTGTATTGGCAACAGCATCACTTACGGTTCAGGGATCGATAACCGGCCGCTCAACTCTTATCCGGCACAACTTCAACGAATGTTGGGCGAACAGTGGGTCGTCCGAAATTTTGGAGTTGGAGGACGGGTCATGCTAAAAAAAGGCGATTATCCGTTCTGGAATGAAGAAGCTTATTCCCAAGCCAAAGCCTTTTTACCTGATGTTGTCATCATCAAACTGGGAACGAACGACACTAAACCTCAAAACTGGAAATTCAAGAATGAATTTTATAGTGACTACAAAGCCATGGTGAAAGAGCTGAAAGCTTTGTCGTCGCATCCACAAATATTCCTCTGCAAACCGGTCCCCGCTTATGCTATTCAATGGGGAATTAACGACTCGATTATCGTTCACGGCATTATCCCTGCTGTTGAAAAACTGGCTAAGGATGAGAAGCTGTCCGTAATTGATTTATACACTGCTTTATCGGGAAAAGCTGAACTTTTCCCTGATCGTATCCATCCCAATCCCGAAGGAGCAGGATTGATGGCGCAAACCATTTACAAAGCACTGACTGGAAAAGATGGATCGCTGATTTCAGCTCAATATCCCGGGAAGCCAATCGTTTGGCATGGATTTACCAAATACGAATTTCAAATCGACCGACGGAATGCCCGCATCGTCGTACCCGACAAAGCGGCTCCCGGAAAGCCCTGGGTTTGGCGTGCCCGTTTCCCCGACTGGCATTACCAAATGGACAGCATCCTTATTCGAAAAGGCTTTCATGTAGTTTATATTGATACCGACGAACTTCTGGGATCGCCCGGATGCGTCGAAATCTGGAACAGCTTTTACAATTACCTGACGACCCAATACGATTTGAACAAAAAAGTGGCGCTCGAAGGCGTGAGCCGTGGCGGTTTGTACGTTTTCAATTTTGCAAAGAAATATCCTGAACGGGTTGCCAGCATTTATGCCGAAGCTCCGGTTTGCGATTTTAAAAGCTGGCCCGGTGGAAAAGGCGCAGGTAAAGGCGATCCTGATTCGTGGAAACTTTTGCAAAAAGCCTACAATTTCAAAACCGAAAAAGAAGCATTGGATTATAAGGACAACCCTATCGATAATCTGGAAAAACTGGCTGCGGCCAAAGTACCGTTGCTCTTTCAAATCGGATTGCACGACAGCATTGTTCCACCGGTTGAAAACACTTACATCCTGGCCAATAAATACATCCGTCTGGGTGGTCCGGCCATGATTTACCCCAATACGCTTGGAAAACAATCACTTCAGGGTCATCATTTCCCTATTGATGATGTGAAAGGAAGTGCCGAGTTCATTCGGAAAAGTTATCCCGAAGAAAATCCTAAACTCGACAGCCGCAATTACCATACTTTACGCGCCAAACTGCACAACGCCCAAATCGTATTCGAACGCGAAAAGAAAGGCCGCGTGGCTTTCCTGGGAGGTTCCATAACCTACAACGGAGGCTGGCGCGACAGCATTTGTGCCTATCTGCAAAAACGGTTCCCCGACACCAAATTCGACTTTATTGCCGCCGGAATTCCTTCTTTTGGGAGTACGCCAGGGGCTTTTCGTTTCGAGCGCGATGTGCTGAAAAACGGGAAAGTTGACTTGCTTTTCGAAGAAGCTGCTGTAAACGACCGGGTAAACGGTTTTGGTCCTGAAACACAAATTCTGGGAATGGAAGGCATCGTTCGTCATGCCCGCGAGTCAAACCCGGCAATGGACATTGTAATAATGCACTTCGTTGACCCGGATAAAATGACTGAATACCGAAAAGGCATTACCCCGCCTGAAATTCAGAACCACGAAAAGGTGGCTGCCTATTATGGCGTTTCTAGTATTAATTTAGCGAAAGAAGTAACCGAACGCATCGACAACGGCGAATTTACCTGGGAGAACGATTTTAAGAACCTCCACCCTTCCCCATTTGGCCAGCACATTTATTACCAATCGATGAAAGCCTTTCTGGAAACCTGTTGGAGCGGTTTTGTGGCCGACGACGATAAACTGACTGCCTATCAGCTTCCGGCCAAATTAAACGAAGCCAGTTACAACAATGGAATATTGATCCCAGCCGTGGAAGCAAAACCGATAAAAGGCTGGCAAGCCGTTCAAAACTGGGAACCAACCGACAATATTGGTACACGCAATGATTTTGCCAAAGTACCGATGTTGGTTGCCGAAACTTCTGGAGAAACATTGAAATTTGATTTCGAGGGAAATGCAATTGGTATTGCCGTGGCAGCAGGTTCCGACGCCGGAATGATTGAATACCGCATTGATAAAGGCGATTGGAAAAAACAGGATTTATATACCCAATGGAGTTCACAATTGCACCTACCTTGGTTTTACACCATGGGATACGGATTAAAAGAAGGAAAACATCAACTGGAGATCAGGGTTTTGCCTGATAAAAACACCCAAAGCAAAGGAACGGCTTGCCGGATCAGGTATTTCTACGTGAACAAATGAATGATGGACGCATGAAAAAAACGCTCTTATTTTCGTTGATTTTTTTTCTGATTAACAACGCAATTGCACAAATTGTAATCATAAGAAACGGGAAAGCTACAGGCCGGATAATGGTGAACAGCTCAAATTCAACCGATTTGGAAGCAGCAAAACTGCTTAACACGTTTTTTTTGAAAATATCAGGGGCGACGATACCCATAGTAGATTACAACAAACCATTCAAAACTGGTGACATTGTCGTTTCGACGGTTGCCAACAAGCAAACTACAATTGACGAAGATGGCTTTCGGTTAATCAGCAACGGTTCATATATTCAAATTGAAGGGGGCAAAGGGAAAGGTTCACTTTATGGGGCAATCGCCCTATTGGAGGACTATCTTGGCGTGCACTATTATGCTGCCAACGTCTGCACCTTTCCGAAAAAGAATAGTTTGTCGCTCCCGGCATCGCTCAACAGAACCGAAAACCCCAGCTTCCGCTATCGGCAGACGCAGGCTTACAGCATAGCTACCGACTCGCTTTACAAACTATGGTTCAGGCTCAAGGAACCCAACGAACTTTTTGCCGGAAACTACTGGGTACACACTTTCGACCGTATCCTTCCGTCGAAAAAATACGGCAAATTACATCCCGAATACTATTCGTTTATTAATGGCGAACGCCGCCCCGGCTCGGCCAGCCAATGGTGCCTGAGCAACCCTGAAGTGTTTGAGGTGGTTGCGCAAAAAGTTGACTCCATCTTCAAAGCAAACCCTGATAAAAAGATGATTTCGATTAGCCAGAACGATGGCAACCACACCAACTGTACATGCGAGCAGTGTAAAGCCACCGACCTGGCCGAAGGAAGCCCGTCGGGAAGCATCATTCGGTTCCTGAATAAGTTGGCAGCCCGTTTCCCCGACAAAGAATTTTCGACTTTGGCCTACCTCTATTCCATGACGCCACCTAAAATTACCAGGCCATTACCCAATGTAAACATCATGCTGTGCGACATCGACTGCTACCGAGAAGTACCCCTAACCGACAATGTTTCGGGTCGTAATTTTATGCAGGCATTGGAAGGATGGTCAGCCATATCGAACAATATTTTTGTGTGGGACTATGGCATCAATTTCGATAATTACATCTCGCCTTTCCCCAATTTTCATATCCTTCAGGCTAACATGCAACTCTTCCGAAAAAACAATGTAAAAATGCACTTTTCGCAAATCGGGGGCAGTAAAGGCGGCGATTTTTCTGAATTAAGGAGTTATGTGGTAGCCAAACTGATGTGGAACGTTAATTGCAATGTTGACTCATTAATTCACGATTTTCTGCAAGGATATTACGGTAACGCAGCTCCTTTTCTTTACCAATACATGAAATTGCAGGAAGGAGCTTTGCTGGGCAGCCAAATACCGCTGTGGATTTATGACACGCCCATCACCCACAAAAACGGAATGCTCAATACCAATCTAATCAGCCGCTATCGCCAACTTTTCGACCAAGCCGAAAATGCTGTGGCCAACGATCCCGTCTGCCTGAAACGGGTACAGCAACAACGCCTCACAATTCAGTATGCCGAATTGGAAATTGCCCGCACGGCGACTTTCGACGATGTGGAACGAACAACCAAAGAGTTGTTGCTGTTTCGCGATCGGGCAAAAGAACTGGGCGTTACCACCCTAAACGAACGTAATAACACCATCGAAGAATATTGCGGGCTCTACCTGCAACGTAACCTGCCCAGTCAGAAAAAAAATTTGGCAGCCAAAGCCTCCGTCTCTTATACACTGTCACCCGACAAGCCTTACGATAAAATTGCCGATAAAGCTTTAACCGATGGGCTCATGGGTGGCGCTACGTTTAACGAAAGTTGGGTAGGATGGGCCGGAAAAGACGGTGAATTTGTGATTGATCTGGGCCAAGAAAAAGAGGTAGAAACTGTTGAAGCCGACTTTCTGCACAAACTGGGCGCGTGGATTTTGTTGCCCAAAAGTTTTGCCTGCTCCACCTCGACCGACAATATTAATTTCACACCTATGGGCAAACAAATTGTGGCCGAAGACCGATCGGCTGAGGTGAAATATGTGAACATTGGAATCTACTCTCCTCAAAAAATAAAGGCACGGTACATCAAGATCCACATTGAGACCATTGGTCTTTGCCCCTCGTGGCACTATGGAGTAGGCTACCCGGCCTGGTTTTTTATGGACGAAGTAACGGTGTATTGAGCTATGATTTTTTTACCCGATCCGATGAATCCGTAATCCATCGGATCAGTTTTTAACTATTTCACCAGTTTCGAGATTTCTTTAAATCCGGGAGCTCCGGCACTACGTGTCAATTCAAAAAGAACAGATTCGTAGGAGGTCATCATGATTCCTTCGTAACGGAAACGTTCAGCAGCCAAGTCCACATTATCAAACGAACGCGACGAAACACAGTCCAACACCACAACCGGGGTATAACCAGCAGCTTTCAGATCAATGGCTGTTTGCAACACGCAAACATGCGATTCAATTCCACAGATAATTACTGTCTGAGCTCCCGAGAGAGCCAGCTTTTCAGCAAACACAGGCTCATCCAAGCAGCTAAAATCCTTCTTTTCGATGTACTGAAAATCAGGAATTAAAGTTTTCACTTCTTCGATAGTTTCGCCCAATCCCTTGGTATATTGTTGGGTGACCAGCAACGGCAAGCCCAAGATTTGCAGACCCTGAATCAGCTTTTTACTGTTCTCAACAAATATTTCATCCTCCTCCATGGCCGGAACAAGTCGTTCCTGAATGTCAATCACCAGGCCAATGGTATTTTCTCTTAAAATGCGCATACAATAAAAGTTTCAAGTTAAAAGTCCAAAGGTATTCGTTGCTAGTTATGGGGTGTGGGTTGTAGGTTAAGCCATCTTTCGAATTTAACCACAGGTTAACACAGCAAAACGGATTAATGATTGATGCATGAATATTCCAAGTTATAGCCATCGGACTCCAAGCCCCATGCCATCACATTTTCAAATTCTCAAATTCTCAAATCAGTTTTCCATTTACTTCACCAGCCCTGCCTGTTTCCGGGATTTATCGCCCAGATAACCGCCATGATGGCGTTTGGCATATTCTTCGTTAGTAAAACCAATGCGTTTCATCATCATTACCACCAACACATCGCCAATCACGGTCATTACTGTAGTCGATGTACTTGGTGTCAAACCCAGAATACAAACTTCTTTCGGATTACCTGTTTCCAGGCAAACATCAGCCAACTGCGCCAGTTGCGATTCTTTGTCGCTGGTAATCACAATCAATGGCAATCCTTCGTAAAGGTTTTCAGCCAATTGAACAAGCTCCAGAATCTCACGAGTTTTCCCAGAATTGGAAATCAACAATAAAACATCGTGAGGCTGAACCACGCCCAAATCGCCATGTTGGGCATCGCTGGGATGCAAAAAAACCGCCGGGGTTCCGGTCGAACTAAAGGTTGTTGCTATGTTAAGGGCAATTTGCCCGGCTTTACCCATTCCTGAAACCACCAGTTTCCCTTTCTGCATATGAACTCTTTCATAAATGATGTCCAAAGCTTTCCCGAAAGAATCGTTTACCGGAATATTCTGAATGGCTTCGGCTTCCTGCCGCAAAACCTGTTTTATATCTTCAAGCATATCGATTAGTTTATGAGCTGCAAAAATAGGCTAAAAAAGTGAACTCAGGCTTAAACGGGCTTCCATTTTTAGCCTGTTGAGAGCCATCAAACCCAGGAATAATCAGATTTAACTTTCATTTATTTAATTCCGGATAAATTTTAAAACCAAAAAGCATTTAAAATGTTGATATGTTTTGAAATCGTACTAACCAATAATTTTTCTTGAAATGAAGATTCACGAATACCAAGCCAGACAAATTTTCAGGAGTTATGGCATTCCTGTCCCGGATGATTTTTTATGCTACACCGTGAGTGAAGTTGAAAAAGCAGCTCGCGAACTCAATTGCATGACAGTGATAAAAGCCCAGGTTTTGGCCGGAGGACGCGGTAAAGCCGGCGGTGTTAAACTGGCACGAAATGTTGACGAAGCGGTAAACGCAGCCAAACAAATTTTAGGAATGACCATCAAAGGGCTGATCGTTGAAAAAGTACTTGTTACCAAAGCTGCCGATATCGAAAAAGAATTTTACGTCGGATTTGTCAACGATCGCAATTCGAAATGTGTTACCCTGATGGCAAGTTCCGAAGGTGGCATCGAAATTGAAGAAGTAGCCAAAAATAATCCCGAGAAAATCATCAAATATCCGGTCAATCCACTAACCGGGTTACTCGATTATCAGGCCAGGAACATCGCTCTTCAGTTATTTGGCGACATCAAACAGGCTCAAAAAGCAGCTTCAATCCTGACCAAATTATACAAATTGTACGTCGAAACAGATGCCACTCTGGCCGAGATCAATCCACTCATTTTAACTACGGAAGGTGATGTGCAAGCCATCGACGGCAAAATGAACTTTGATGACAATGCGCTTTTCCGTCAACCGAAAATATTAGCCATGCGCGAACCCGACGAAGAAGAACTTCAGGAAATTGCCGCCCACGAAAAAGGGTTGTCGTACATTAAACTGGACGGGAATATTGGCTGTATGGTCAATGGTGCCGGACTGGCCATGGCAACTATGGATATGATTAAGCTCTACGGCGGTTCGCCTGCCAATTTCCTCGATATTGGCGGAAGTTCAAACCCGCAAAAAGTAATTGACGCCATGAACATTTTGTTAGGCGACAAAAATGTTAAGGCGGTTATGATCAATATTTTCGGTGGAATTACCCGCTGCGACGATGTTGCCCGTGGACTGCTCAAAGCGTTGGAAATCATCATGACCGATGTACCAATTGTGGTACGCCTTTCGGGAACCAATGCGGCCGAAGGTCTTGCGATCCTGAAAGAAACCGGGCTGCCAACCGTTAGTTCGATGAGCGAAGCCGCTAAAAAAGCAATAGAACTTAGTAAAAGATAAATCAGAATTCAGGAATAAGAAATAAGGAATAAGAAATGTGCTACCAGTTTTTCCTCTTTCCCTTTTCCTACATGGAATCAAATAACCAATCATCATTAATCAATAATACATCAAATGAGCATTTTAGTCAATAAAGATACCAGGCTGGTTGTTCAGGGAATAACCGGACGCGACGGAAAATTTCACACCGGTCGCATGATTGAATACGGAACCAATATTGTAGCCGGTGTTTCTCCAGGCAAAGAAGGTGAATCGGTTGAAGGTGTGCCAGTATTCAACTCGGTTGAGAATGCCGTGAAAGCAACCGGAGCCAACACTTCGATCATATTTGTTCCGGCAGCTTATGCGGCAGATGCCATTCTGGAAGCTTCCGAAGCAGGAATCCAGCTGGTCATCGCCATCAGCGAAGGCGTTCCTGTTCAGGACATGATTCGTGTGACCCCGATACTGAAACAAAACGGCACCTTACTGATTGGCCCAAACTGCCCCGGTTTGATTACCCCCGGAGAATCTCTTGTAGGCATTTTACCAGCCATGATTTTCAAAGAAGGCAACATCGGGTTTATTTCCAGAAGCGGAACTTTGACCTACGAAGTAGTGAACCTGCTCACACTTAATAATTTCGGCCAAACAACTGTGGTTGGCATTGGCGGCGATCCTGTTGCCGGATTGTATTTCATCGATCTTCTGGAACGTTTCGAAAACGATCCGGAAACCATTGCAGTGGTTTTAATCGGAGAAATTGGCGGCGATGCCGAAGAACAGGCCGCTCAGTTTATCGCAGAGAAAATGAAAAAACCGGTGGTCGCCTTTATTGCTGGACAAACCGCTCCTCCCGGAAAACGCATGGGACATGCCGGTGCCATCATTTCAAGCGGATCGGGAACAGCCGCTGAGAAAATTGCAGCATTTAACCGGGCTGGTGTTCCGGTAGCCAAAGAACCGGCTGAGATTCCGGAATTGCTGAGAAAGAAACTGGCAGAATTGAAGTAAGGTCAGGACATGTCCTGACTATACAATCCGAAAAACGTATATTTCATTCAAAAAAAGGCAGCCGTATGGTTTGCCTTTTTTTCGTAATTTCGGGCATTCAATCCAGGAACCATGCTGAATAACCTTAAAATAGACTCCGAATCAGAAATACCTAAATACAAACAGGTTGTGGACTTGTTTATTTCGGATATCGAGGCTGGCATTTTCAAGCAGGGACAGCGTATTCCATCAATCAACGAAACGAGCGAGGAATTGCTCCTTTCTCGCGATACGGTTGAAAAAGCTTACGTTCACATGAAGACCAAGGGAATTCTTTCTGCAGTCAGGGGCAAAGGTTATTACATCAATCAGGCAAACGTGAGTAAAAAATTAAAAATCTGCCTGATATTCAACAAACTCAGCAATTACAAACGTAGCATTTACTATTCGTTTGTGAAAACAATGGGAGCAAAGGCCAGTGTCGATGTGTTTATTTACAACTACGATCTGGATGAATTTGAAACCATTGTAAACAAAAACCTGAACAACTATGATTACTTTGTGATTTTACCGCATGTCAGGAATGAAAATGCCAACATCAGCGACGTGATAAAAAAGATACCGCGCGAAAAAGTTCTGATTGTCGATCGCTTTCTGGAAGAATTGAAAGACTACCCGGTCGTTTATCAGGAATACGATAAAGATATTCAGTCGGCGTTAACCTGTGGCATCGACCTTCTGAGAAAATACAACCAGTTAAATCTGGTTTTCCCCCAGGCCGAATATTATCCCCCCTATATCGTTCGTGGATTCCGTATTTTTTGTCAGGTTAATGGTTTTACCCATTCTGTAATTGATCGGATTGAAGATACCGAAATTCACCAGGGAGAGGCTTATATCATTGTTTCTGACGATGATTTGTATGCTTTTATCCGACGGATCAAGAAAAAAAACTGGACGCTTGGCAGAGATTGCGGCGTAGTAGCCTACAACGAAAATCAGGTAAAAGAAATTTTGTGCGACGGGATAACCACCATTTCGACCAGCCACGAAGAAATCGGGCAACTCGCGGCCCATATGATACTCACCAAAAAATTTGAACGGATCAAGAGTCCGTTTCAGTTCATCCGGAGAAACTCACTTTAAAAAATTAGTGGCAGGTTACGGGTTTGTTTTAACTTGCGTCACGAAACCTGTAACGCTTTTACTCCAGCAACTCGTTATCGTGCATTTCGCGCATGAAAGTAACAAAATCGTTTTTTCGGTCGGAATCCATCCATTCCATACTGCGACGAGGATGAGCATTCAATGCACCTGAAATGAGGTAAGGAATATGATAGCCCCAGTCGATTTCTTTTTGCATCGGGTGAACATGATCTTGAATAACTTGTAGCAATGGCAATAAGCGGTATTTTGGATTTTTGAGGAAAGCAATCAATATCTCAATCGGGCAATTCCCCGCGCCACGTCCCAAACCCATTAAAGTTGCATCGAGCATGGTACAGCCTTCCATAATGGCGGTGTAGGTATTCGACATGGCCATCTGCATGTTGTTGTGTGCATGAATCCCAATTTCTTTTCCGGGCAAAGCATTGGCGTATTTGCGAACCAAATGCTGTATCGACTCTACATACATGCTGCCAAAACTATCAACGGCATAAAACACCTTAACGCGCGATTGTGCAATATCTTTCAATGCTTCGTCGAGTTCATGTTCGTTTACAGTCGAAACGGCCATCAGATTAATGCACACTTCATAACCTTTGTCCATACAATGATGAGCCAGGGCAATGGCTTTATCAACCTGGTGCACATAGCAAGCCACACGGATCATATCCAATAAACTTTCCGAAGCTATTGGAATATCATCCAGATCGATGCGCCCAATGTCGGCCATGGCCGAAAGTTTCAGGTTCGTCTCATTTTTGCCGACAATCCGCTCCAAATCCTTTTGATGACAAAATTTCCATGGACCCATTTCGCTACGACTAAACGCCTTTTCGCTGCTCAAATAACCAATTTCCATGTAATCGATACCAGCTTCGACGCAAGCTATGTAAACTCCCCGGACAAAATCGTCGGAAAACTGCCATTTATTCATCAGCCCGCCGTCGCGCACGGTGCAGTCCATTACTTTGATCTCTTGCTTAAACATCTTTTTGTTATATGAGGGGTTATTTAGATTTGATTCGGGCCCGAATTTTCAAGCATTTTAAGTTCTTCCTGAATATTGTGATGCATCAGCATCCAGTAAATATTCTCAAACAAATCAGGATTCATTGCAAGTTCTGTAGCCCATTCACGCCTTTTGGCTATCACTTCCTTTTGGCGGTTTTCAGCAATTACCGAAACCGCATCTGTCTTGAATTTGACGATTTCTTTCACGAACTCGCAGCGCTGGCTAAAGAGCTTCAGAATTTGGTAGTCAATTTCATCAATCGCTTGTCTGATTTCTTCGATATTTTTGCAGTCCTCCGGATTCATTGTTTGCAACTAATTTTGTCACAAAAATAACAATCTAATCTAAACCGACAGATTATCCTGATAATTTATCAGCAAAAATGACAAAAATCAAAAGAATCGACAAGAGATTAAAAACCCAGATCATCACTGATTTGCTGCATCGCCGATAAAGCCAGTTCTGCAAAATCGTTGATTGGAATGCCGATCAGTTCGCATTCCAGAATATTTTCGCGTTTCACTGAAGCCGCAAATGCCTTTTCTTTCATGCGTTTGGTAATCGATTTTGTTTTTACCGAAGCCAGTTTTTTGTCGGGATAAACCAATGCTGTTGCCATAATCAACCCTGTAATGGTTTCGCCAGCAGCCAGGGCATGTTGGAAAACAGTGCTCCGCGCCTTTCCGGTAGCCACTTCATTATGCATCACAATGGCGTCAACAGCATCTGGAGGGAGCAACTCATCGAGCATTCCAGCTGCAAAAGGGCCATGTTTATGTGGATCGGCATGGGTAATTTCAACATCAATATCGTGGAGCAATCCGGCCATTCCCCATTCTTCCGGATTCTGATTCAGTTTCAGAGCAATCGCCCTCAAAACCGCTTCGCTGGCCAGGCAATGTTTGATCATATTTGCATTTTGAATGTTATCATTCAAAAGTTTAACAGCAATTTCACGTGAAATCATAACAGTAGTTCTAATTTTGTTTTGCAAATTAGTAAAACAAAAAGCGATGGCAACCGAAACAGAACGCAAATTTTTAGTTGACCCAGGAAAATGGACCCCCTGTGTGAAGGGGACCCAATTAAAACAGGCGTACCTGAGTCTGGCACCAAACCCAACAGTTAGGATCCGCATTGCTGAGGACAAAGCATTTTTAACGATCAAAGGTCGTTCTGAGACCATTTCCAGACCTGAATTTGAATATGAGATACCGGTTGCCGATGCTTCTGAAATGTTAAAACTGGCCATTTCTGAACCGGTTGAAAAAATCAGGTACGAAGTGATGCACCAAGGCTGCCTTTGGGAAGTTGACGTTTTTTCAGGAAAAAACAATGGACTAATTTTGGCTGAAATTGAATTAGAATCAGAAGATCAGAACTTTACAATTCCGGATTGGATTTTGGAAGAAGTTTCGTACGATGGTCGATACTATAATTCTTTTCTTTCAGGCTGTCCTTTTTCTGAATGGGGAAACAACATGGCCTGATTTTTGAAAAGCAGAACAACAAGATTGAAAATTAACCGTTTTTAGTTAGCCAATTAACCAAATAGAGATGAAACTTACAAGACTTTATACAGGATTGATTATCCTGATCAGTGTTTCTTTATTTGCAGCAAACACTCCAATCGACCGAAAGAAAGAAAAAACACTTATCCAGGCAGATTCCGTTAAACTAGGTATCGACTACCTGAAAAAATACATCCAGCCTAACAATGCGTGGCAATCGGAAAACCCTGAAATATTGCGTTCGGTAAATGGATTGATCCATTTTGCAGAAGATGGGCGCATCGATACGATTGTGACAAGACTTGCGAATTTTCAAAAGAAATCTGATTTTCACTACATTACCAGATTACCACAACAAGTCGGCGACTCGCTGCAAGTGAAAGGGTTTCAGTCATACCCTACCATTCTGGAAAAAATGAAGCAGCTCGATCGCGCTATCTGGAACGGTGTTGACATGAAAACAATTCCGTTGACTGAAAACCTGACCGCCGGACCCGATGGTAAAGTTCCACCCATTGCTGAGGGCGACGAAGAGGCCATCATCCGCAGAACCCGGATCATTTTGCCCGATAGCCTGAAGAATGTACTTGCAGTTCAGGATTCACTGGGAAAAGCGGCAAACAATTTCGATAAAATTAAAAATCGACAGAAAGCGCGTAGTTTCATCCTTGAAGTTGCCCGCCAACGGTTCAACAACAAAATCGAAAAAATGAACCTTGACTCAGCCATTACGGCCTACCGGAAATATGCTGTCCGCGTTTACTCCGACTCGCTGCAAAACCAGTTGTGCGATTCGCTAAAACTGCAAAACCAACAAATTCTGATTCAATACAACGACTCCATTGTCCGTTCAGTTAACGATTCGATCAATTTATTCGTGCGTACCTTGCAACGATATGCTCAAAATGACTCAGTCCCTGTTTACATCCAGAGTTTAACCGGGAAACCGACACAGCTTTGGCTTCGGGATAATAAACGCCAAATCAACCGGATGTTTATCAAAAATGTGCAAAACGATTCCATTGGAGTTCAGGTGATGAACATCGACAAACGGACTCTGGGAATTGCTATTGAAGACAATATTACTTTTAGCCGGATTGCTGAAAAACAACACCGGGAATATGTATTCGAGAAATTCAACCCTGATCAGAAACTAAATAAAGTCCAAAAGCACTACGACATAATTACCCCATGGATTATTGGGGGAACCGGAACATTCGGGCTTACACAGATGTACCTTAGCAATTGGAAAGCTGGAGGAAATTCCGCTTTTTCATTCCTGACCGTTTTGAAAGGAAATGCTAATTATTCGGCAGGCAAAGTTAAATGGGAAAATAGCGGTGAGTTTCGTAACGGATGGATCAGGCAAGGAGGTAGCATAAAGCAAACGCAAAAAAACGACGATAAGCTGGAATTGATTTCACGAATCGGGTTAAGCGCCTTCAAAAAATGGTATTACAGTTCTGAAATTGATTTTGTGACACAGTTTTTTAACGGGTACAACTACCCCGATAAGACTAAGCCAATTTCGGCCTATATGTCGCCGGCCAAAACTATTTTCAAGTTAGGTCTCGATTATAAACCGAATAATAACTTTTCGCTTTTTATATCGCCCATTACCGCTAAATATGTTTTTGTACGCGATACTGCCAAAATTGACCAGACTAAATATGGTGTTCCGGCAAATAGCAGAAGTTTCTGGGAGCCGGGTTTAAACGCCGACCTTAGGTACAAAATCAATTTCAACAAACAAGTCAGTTATGAAACTAAATACAAAATGTTCATCAACTACCAGAATCCATTTAAAAAGCTGGATATAAACTGGGAGAACACTTTAGTGGCACAACTTACAGACCGGATCAACATGACATTCAACCTTTATATGCTTTATGATGACAACATAACCTTTGCTACAGGAAGATACAATGCAAGCGGCGTTCAAATATACAAACCTAAATGGCAAACTAAAGAACTGACGGCTATCGGATTTTCCTACAAAATAAACAGACAAATTTATCAGCGAAGAAAGGTCAATTGAGCATAAGGATGATCGGCATTTAGGCGAAATTGACCGGAAGAAGGACTGAAACTGAAGACAGCAGATCGGAGAGCCCTACCCTGAAACTTTGTCAAAGTCAGCGAAGTGTATCGAATGAAGCCCACGATGTGTATTCACAGAAATTAACCTATATTTGGGAGCTGTACCACTTTTTTTACATTCATCAAATTAAAACGACAAAATGAAGACATACAAAAAATACTTCAAGATAACTGCCGAACCAGCCGATGTTTACAATGCACTGACTAATAAAGTGATGATTGAAATCTGGACAGGAGAAGATGCTGTAATGGAAGAAGTTGCCGGCAGCGAATTCTCGATGTGGGAAGAAAGTATCTGCGGAATCAACCTTGAATTTGAAAAAGATCGGAAAATCGTTCAGGAGTGGTTTTTTGGCGAAGAGGATGAAGATAAAAAATCGATTGTAACCATTAAACTTCACCCGGATAAAGGCGGCACCAGCATGGAAGTAGTGCAGACCAACATTCCTGATGAAGCTTACCGAAACATCTCAGAGGGCTGGGAAGAGGATTATTTTAATGGATTGAATGAGTTGTTCAAGCAATAAAAATTAGTTGCCCAATCCCTCGTTCCCGATATCGGCAATATACTTCCAACGACCATTGGAATCCTTTTTCCAAACAGTCATGTAAGTTCCTTGAGAAGTATCGCTTTTGGCTATAAACGTCCAGAAACCATAGGTATAACCTAGCTCACCACTTTCGGCAATTATTGCTTTAGCTGGCTTCCAGACCAGTACAATTCCCGTGTCACTTTTGCCTTCATAGCTTTTGATCAAACTTAATTTGCCGACAATGGGCATTCGATTCGGTTTCAATAAAATCACACTGTCATCAGCAAATTCGATAAAAGCCTTTTGTATGCCATGCGTTACCGAATAATCAGAAAAGGCAATATCGGCGTCTATCAAAACTTTAGAATCAGCAACAGATTTCTTTTCGGTACACGAAAGCAAATAGACAAAAACAAAAACAAGCAAAACAGTGTTCTTCATGGCCTTTTGATTAAATATGTAATGCCGGTTCTCTAAAGCCAAACGACAATGGATAATGGTAACTTGGGATGGAACCAGGAACTCAATGGCTTCCCACCGAAATTAATAAAATACCAATCATTATACCAGCCAGATACAAAGCTTTTAGGAGAATATTATTCTCTTTAAAAACTATGGCGCCCACAACAAACGAAATAACAGCCCCACCCCTTCTTAAAGCCGAAACAACTGAAACCATCGAGTCGGCATAACTCAGCGAATTGAAGTACAGATAATCGGCTACAACCAGAAAAACGCCAATGAGTGGAATTGACCACCGCCAGCGGAAGGGAGTCCGCTCCTCCTGAGGCAGCCGCCAACGAGTTAAAACTAAAACAGGAAACAAAATAACAACCTGGTAAAACGAAAACCAGGCCTGCACAGCCATTCGATCGATGCGTCGCATCAGGTATTTATCGTACAAACCGCTCACCGCCCCAAGAAATGTTCCAGCCATGATCAGAAACACCCATTTGTTGGCCGAAAAATTAATGCCTTCCGATTTTCCGGCAGTTGACAGCATGTAAAAAAAGACCAAAGTGATGGTTACCCCCACCCATTGCAGGGTATTGAGGCGTTCGTTGAAAATAACAATGGCACCCAATAGCGTCCAGATTGGGCCGGTTGCCCGAATGGGTGAAACGATGGTCATGGGCAGGTTTTTCACAGCGTAAAAAGCCATCACCCAACTCGAAACCACAATCATCGACTTCAGGAAAATCAGCGCATGTTGCGTGAGGTTAATTTCCGGAACAAACAGTTCAATACTTTTGAAAAAATCGGTAAAGAAAAACGAACCAATGGTTATTGGCAAAAAGATCAGTGAACTGGTTAGTGTTGAAATACAAAGTACAGGAATTACTGCATTCCTGTGAACTCCCAGTTTTTTAAAGACCTCATAAACTCCAAGGAATAGAGCCGAAGCCAGCGCTAAAAGTACCCACATGTTTTCTTGTTTGTGACGCAAGATCATGCGTCCGTACATTTATTTCCGAGGCAAAACTAAAAAGACTTGAAGACCATCCGATAATATAGACTTCCGACCGACGATTTGTTTATTGAAATTTAATGTAGTTCTATTGATTCAATCTTTCAGAATAGAAATGGAATAATTAAACTCCTTCCGTTTTTTTCTTTTTCCTGATTACAAGTACTGCACCGCCTAATGCAAGCACCGCGCCCAAAATAGAAAGCACAGAGAAATGCTCGGGTGCAATCCAGCTTACCTGTAGCCAGGTTAAAACTGCCATGATCACGAAAGTGAGTATCGGGTTCATGATCAACAGCACACTCACTTTTCCGGCTTCCATGTATTTCAATGCCAGCGACAGACACACATAAGAAATCAGCGTATTCGCTCCCAAAAAAATCAAAAGCAGCCAATAGCCGAAACTCAAATGGCCCAATATTCCAAAATTTACAAACGGGAAATAGAGCAAAACCGGCAACCCGAAAATGAAAATATTCAAGGTGGTTACCGGATGATGACGCACCAACTTTTTTTGCATGGCTGCATACACGGCCCAGGTTAAAGCAGCCGAAACCGTCAGGAGCATTCCCTTGGTGTATTCGCTTTTGTTGTCGGGCAAAGCGGTTAAATGCTGCTGATAAAAAATCCAGAAGCCGACAAAGGCTAGCATGAACCCCAAACCCTGAACCAAAGAAAGTTTTTCCTTAAAAAAAACAACTCCGAAAACAGCCAAAACAATCTGTCCCGTTTGAACAGCAACCTGTGCATTTCCGGGTGTAGTGTACTGAACTCCCCACATAAAACCAATGTAATTCCAGGCCAGCATTAAAGTTGAAATCACTAGGATTAACGAAGGCTTGTACAATATTTTCAAGGCTTTGGGGTCGTTAAAAACCGCCCAAAGCACCATTCCGGAAAAAGCCAATGAAAATCGGAACCAAACAATCGTCGGAGAATCGATCACTTTCACTGCCACCTTCAGTGCAATGGCCAATATGCCCCACATTAACACGGTGATCAACGTATAAATAAGTCCTTTTGTCGGATTGGTCATCTAAAAAATTCCTAATTGCCAGGATTGAAAGCTAACTAAAGCTCTATAAAAACTTCAAATGCCATATAGACACACAAACGAGATCATAATTCAGGATGCAATGATAAGACTATTACTTAAGAGAATCAAGTTATAAAACGAATTCAGGCTTGCAATAATTATGTGTATTAATTCTGACCTGATTTCTCACCACATTTTTATTATTTTTTAAAGTGGTGTTGTCTCTATAAAAAAAAGTAACAGTCCTGTCTCCATTTAAGTTCACGTCTGTCGTTCACCACTCATTTATACATCCCCAAAATACAAAGAAAAGGCTGTCTAAAATCCTGGTTTTAGACAGCCTTAAAAAGCATGATTTTATTAATACATGCAAGTTCAACACAAAAAGGTTCGAGCTCTGATATTCGGCTTATACTTATATGATATTGAGTTTTTTTTCAAAGCTTTTTCAATGAAATTGTCTCATTATACGCATCAATGGTTAACAAACAGGCTCCAGCTTGTTCGTTGGTAATCAACCATTTTAAATCATCACCAAAACCCGAAGGAGTCGCCTGAAGTCTGCTATCTTCCCAAATATTTGCATTGGGTCCCATTGGCCGCAGAAATGGACACCCCCAGCCACTACTTTGATCGTCATAAGGCAGTTTAAAATCTTGGTTCGCTTGTGTTGTACATTCCAATGTAAAAATACTTGGATTACGCGCGTCCCATTTGAACTCTGTTGAAGATGGCATCGACCAGGCAATGCCTATCCCCAAGCCAACGCCCCAAACATGGCTGAAACCTTTATAACCATAGATGATTTCGTGAGCGCTCTTATTGAGGATGATCGAATAAAGTCCCGACTTCGTTACTGTGAATTCAAGATCGGAATCAGCGATCGAGCCGTTCCCAATTAATTCGGTAGAACTTTTTCCCATGCTCCATGAACCCTTATCTTCAGTCAATGAATTGACAAATTTAAAGGTTCCTTTCTGAAGAATTCCTTGCCATTCATACTTGTTACCTAAATCTCTGCCTTCAATAATTTCTGTTAGTTTAATGCCATTGCTGATTTTCGATCCTTGGGGATTGGCTGATCCCACAAGATATAGATTTACAGGAGCAATCTCGAAGGTGGTAACACTAAACTTTATCGTTGAAATTTCAGGTTTTACGAAAAAATCACCGTCAGATGAAGCAATTATTTCGGCTTCTAATTGGGCTGTTCCCCCATAACTAACTCCTAATTTACTATGAGCCAGAATATTCAAATCATAATGAGAGATGCTGTATTCACTAACCCCCTCTTCTATTTTAATCTTATCCGTAGCAGTCGTAAATCCAGGTAATCCCAGCTTAAAATAATAAGTAATTTTACCATTATTTGCCCGTTTTTGTGCCGGATTCCATTTAAATGTCAGTGCAATCTTATCCATCGCCTCCTGAGAGAGAGTAATTTTATCGGCACTAACGGTCAGGTTCATCCCATCTTTTACTGTATCTAAAACGATTTTTACATCTTCGCTTTCCTTGCAGCTGGTTAGAAAAAACAAGCTAAGTCCCACAACAATTGTGATTGTATCTATTATTTTATTCATCGTCTTTGCAATTTTAGGTGTAACTTAAAAATACCATTACTTTTCATCAGTCCAGAAAGGAGATTGAACCAAATTTGGATTTTTATCAATTTCCGTCTGATAAACCGGGAACCAATAGTATTTTTTGTAATAAACCCGCTTTTGGTAAGGCGTACGTACAAAGAAAGCGTTGGGGTTGGTGGAATCGTCAGATTTGACTGTTCCGGCGAAATTCATCCCATAGAAATTGCCATTCAAGGTAGTTTCGGCTTCCTTCCAACGGCGTAAATCATCGTAACGGATACTTTCGCCACACAATTCAACACGTCGCTCCATGCGAATTAACTTTCTCATTTCTGCCTGATCGTTTAAATTCACCTTTATATAGCCATCAAGTTGCGATGTAGCGTATTGAGGAATACCTGCCCTTTCGCGAATCAGATTCAGATATTTTAGGATTTCTGCATTTCCTGGACTTACTTCATTTAAGATTTCACAATAGCTTAGGTAAGCCTCGGCCAAACGATAAACAATTCCTGGGCGATATTGCCAGGCACCATTCTTGGAATCAGAATTCGGATGTTTCCGTTTCAATCCCAAATATCCGTTCTGTGGGGCATCATGCGTAAAATTATTGTCTTTTCCATATTTATAGAAATCAACATTCCGCTTGTCCCAGATATAATACCGTTCATTCCAAAGAATGGCATTGTAGAAACGCGGCTCTCTGTTTACGTACATGTTATACGTCCCGGACTTTGCAACAACATTTTTCTTCCCATCATACCAGTTCCAACCATCAGCATTCCTGACATCATCTGTCTGAGAAAAACCGGATTCGGTATATCCTGATTCTGGATTAATAACAGGCGTTTTCCCGTCAGCCTGATAGCCGATGATTGCAGGGAGCCCATTTTTCATAAAGAACGCATCAACCAACGACTGGGTCATTCCTAGACCGCCATTTCCACCAGCGCCATATGGCGACATATGTGCATCCTGTGCCGTTTGATTTTCCGGACGGGCAAAAAGAATTTCTTTGTTCCCTTCAGTGTATGTCCGTGCATGCACCCACTGTGTAGATGCAAATGCATCAATGGTTCCATCGTCATTATACATTTTATATAACTCATGACCGGCTTCATGGGCTTTATCTATCAACAACTTGTGAGCTTCCAATGCCCTGGTCCATTTGGTGGCATCATAGGTGGCATTAAACAATGGAACACCGTTTCTGTCTTTAAAGTTGGCGTAATCTGGATTGCCATTTACCAATGGTGAAGCAGCAAACAACAGCATACGAGCCCGGGCAGCCAGACACATAATTGAAGTTACACGACCATACTTTATGGCCTGGGAATAAGTTGCAGGCAATACTTTCGAAGCTTCCAGCATTTCTTTCTCGCACCAATCCACAATTTCATCGTAAGGTTTTGGTCCGGTAAGCAACTCTTCTGTCGATCCATTGGAGGGAGCAATGTAATCAGGCTGGAAAGGACATACGCCATAACAATGAAGGAATAAACTATAATAGTAGGCTTGTAAGAAGCGGCATTCAGCTTTTATATATTTTACTTCCTGTTCATCAATCGTTGTATCGTCGATTGGAACGATATTCGTCCTCAAAATATTTGCAGTTCGGATACATTTTGGAAGGCCGCCCCAATAATTTCCAGCCCAACCAGATGACGTATTCCAGTTTCCGGTGATCTTCGGAATAGCATCCCACCCCCACTGCTGCCAGCGTTCAGAAGGAGTCCAGTCATCTCCAAAGACGCACCATCCTGTCGAAGTGAGCGATCCCCAGGTTGGATCTGGAATGCCAGAATAGACATACGCTAACATCCCTTCCAAACGAGTTTTATCTTTAAAAACCATATCCATGGTAAGTTCAGTATCTGCTTCTTTATCAAGATAATCAGAGCAAGAAGAAAACAGGATTAATAAAAACGGTATGATATATTTTAGTTTCATTTTTAGACAATTTTATGTTGTATTTTTACATCAAAAGGTTACATCTAACCCAAGCATGATCGATTTGATTGTAGGGTATTGACATCCGTTGGAAGTCGAAAGCTCAGGATCCCATAGTTTGAACTTTGAGAAAGTCAATAAATTAGTACCACTGATATAAATCCGACACATTTCCATGAAGTTCTTCTTAACAGACTTTGGAAGGCTATACCCTAATTCAATCTGTTTCAAACGGATGAAGCTCATATCTTTTTTCCACCAGGTAGAATTGGAATTGTTATTATAGTTTGTTGCATACGACAGACGTGGCCAGAATACGTTTTGCGACGGATTTTCTTCGGTCCAGCGATCGGTATAATTTGAGAAAATATTTCCCTGAATTCCCTGACCCGATCCCGGAATAAAGTAGGCACTTTCGTCGCCAACAAACCGATAAGTATCACCCAACCCCTGAAAGAAGAAGCTAAAATCGAATCCATGGAAGCCAATATTTCCACCGAACCCATAGACACAACGCGGGTCATTCGTTCCCCCAACATATCCTTTGTCTTTAGAGTTTATGACTCCATCTTCGTTCCAGTCCAGTAATTTAATGTCGCCTGGGCGCACAGGTGACAGCTCGTTTTTAGGTAAGGTTGCCAGTAAATTTCCCGCTTCATCAAAATCATCCCCAGTATATAGCCCAAGCGCTTTATATCCATAAAGCTCGTTGATCGAATGGCCAGTAATGTCTTGATGCGTGCCTTTTTTACCCACTGGCACATCGTACTCTAAGATTTCATTTTTAACATAAGTTAAATTAGCAAAAAACGAAAGATCAACTTTATTAATTTTCTTATTATACGAAAAGGTTATTTCACCCCCTTGATTTTTTACTTTACCGAAATTAGCATACGGAGTAGTCATTAAACCTGCTTGAGTCGGAATGGTTTGACGTTGCATAAAAATGTTCGTGCGATACTCATGGAAAATATCTACTTGAACTTGTAAAACGTTTAAAAATCCCAGTTCAATTCCTAAATTCTTTTTGGTGACCGTTTCCCAGGTCAGGTTACTTACGCCAATCTCGCCTTCTGTTACACCTGTTTGATAGTAGTCACCCGTATTTCCCCAACCATAGCCAGTGTTTGAAGAGTTCATTGTTGTCAAATAAGCAAAACGTCGATTAGATCCGATTTGGTCATTTCCAGCCTTTCCCCAGGATGCACGAAGTTTGAGAAAATTTATTTTTTCCTTCATTGCTGCCCAGAAATTTTCTTCTGAAACAATCCAACCCAAAGCAACTGAAGGGAAAAATCCATATCGTTTTCCTTTAGCGAAGTTTTCAGAGCCGTTGTAGCCAAAATTGAATTCCCCCACATATTTATTCTGATAAGAATAGGCCGCACGACCGGCAACACCTTGGTTCCGATAGGGCTGAATACCCCCATCATCGTAACTGCGCTGGTTATATAAAAGCAAACCAGTCACATTGTGATCCTTATTAAATGTCCGGTCATAATTAAAGACCAATTCGGTATAAGTTTGATTATTCCCGTAATTACTTCCATTGGAATAATTTAGAAATTCAGATCCGGTACTGCTAAGTGTCAGTTTCAATTCTCCTTCATCATCGCGGGAAGTAGCCGGCAAATAAAATGAAGGATTTTTTGTACGAGATAAACTGCTCAGACTGTAGTTATCAAAAGAGAACGATAATTTCGAACTTAGACCTTGGGTGATAAAATTCAGTTTCTGTTCCACTGAAATTAACGATTCGATTTTACTGCTGGTATTAATTGCATAACCATATTGTGTTAAATATGCCCAAGGATTTACCCGCTGATTGCGCTGAGGAATCTTTCCATCGGCATAGATAGCAGGATGAACCATCGGGGGAGTTTGGAATGCGTAATCCCAGGTTGTATTGGTAGGGTTAGCCTGCTTTCTTAACTTCTGTAAATATCCCCCAACACTAAAACGCATCGATGTAGTATTAGTAATATTCAGATCAACATTCGAGCGCAAGTTATAACGGGTTAGCCCTGTGCTGGTGTCATAGGATAATGACTTATCGCGTTTCATAATGCCATCTTCATTATAAACAGCACCAGTCAGGTTGTATCTTAACATGTCGGTTCCCCCATTTACATTCAGCGTTGCTCTAGTATTAAATGCCTGATTTTTCGATATTGCTTTGATCCAATCCACATTAGGATACAATTCGGGATCATAATTACTACGCGTATTATCAATTACTTGCTGCTCATAATAAGGAACCTTATTTTCTCCTTTTGCCAAATCGTTCAATAATTGCATATGATCGGCTGCGTTTATGAAAGATGGTAATTTTGTTGGAGCAGTAACAGATTGTTCGGTGCGAAAATTGACCTGTGGTCTTTGCACTTTCCCTCTTTTCGTATTGATAAGAATAACACCATTGGCACCACGAACCCCATACATGGCACTGGCAGCTGCGTCTTTCAAGATAGAGAATGACTCGATTTCTGAAATATCCAAATCATCTAAAGTTCGTTGAACACCATCGACCAAAACCAATGGATTTGAATTACCAGAAAAAGAAGAGATGCCACGAATCCAGAAGTCTGACTGGTCGTAACCCGGCTCACCAGAGCGAGTAACCGCAATAACTCCGGCCAGTTTCCCTGCTAAAGTATTCGAAATATTTTTTTTCGAACTGATCTGCAACTCTCCGGGGTTAATATTCTGAATAGCCCCAACCACAGAGGCTTTTTTTTGGGTACCGAAACCAACGACCACAACCTCATCCAAGCCTGTTGTCTCTTCGAGCAATACCACATTAATGACCGCATTATTTTCAACTGCAATTTCCTGTGATTTCATTCCGACGAAAGAAAATAGCAAAATAGCTTTTTCAGGAATATTAGAGAGGTTATAACTTCCATTAACATCAGTAACAATACCAATAGTTGTTCCTTTAACGACAACAGAAACTCCCGGGAGCGGTAGTCCTGAGGTGTCGGTTACTTTTCCCGAAACACTTTTGGATTGCTTCTCTCCGAATAGCAAATCCGAAGAATGGAGTGTATTTAAAAGGCTACCTTTTTTATACAACAATACTTGGCGATCATCAATACTGAAATTTACTTCTGTACCTGCAAATAACTGCGATAAAATCGCATCAATGGTTTGTCCTTTTGCCGAGATCGTCTGTTTGATCGATTTGTCAATTGTTCCACTCTCGTAAATAAAAATAAACTTACTGTTGTTTTCAATTTCCGACAGTACTTGTTCTATCGTGGCATTTTCAAGCGAAAGGTTAAATTTCGTATTCTGAGAATACGTTCCCGCTGAGACGGTCAAGGAAAACAATAAAGTTAGAAAGATAGTTAATTTCATAATTAACAAAAGCTTTTGGATGCCCCATCTGAAAGACGAGACATCATTTTCCCATTTTTTTTTCATAAATTTGAAACGTTAAAGGTTTAAGTTTGCCTTAAAAGGCGGGTTAAACAAAATTCAGGAAGCTGGTTAGGGTTGGCACTTTAAACCAGCTTTCTTTTTTAATCATTTTATTTTAATTTGAAATAGATTACATTATTTTCTTCTATATAATTTCCATCTGATATTAAGGCCAATGCATTTATAACACGTTGATAATCTTCTTTCAGGTCAAGCTTCCCGGAAATTTTCTTTGTTTTCGCATCATTCGTCCACTTAATTTCAAGGTTATAATACCTCGATATTCTTAACAACACTGATGGCAAGAGTTCATCCTTAAAAACAAATAGCCCTTCAATCCATGAGGTATAATTATCCACGTCAACTTCAGAAATGGAATATGAATCAGGATCTGTAACAACCAAACGCTGCTCTGGCTTAAGTTGAATATCCTTTCCGAAAATCGTATTTCTAAGATTGAGACTTACAGAACCCTCAACCAAAACCGTTTCTTCAACCTTTTCGTCAGGATAGGCTTTTACATTAAAGCTTGTTCCCAGAACCTTGATCTTGGAATGATTCGTTTCAACAATGAACGGTTTCGATTTATCTTTGCTGACCTTAAAATAAGCTTCACCCTGCAACTTCACCAAACGCTTGCCTCCTTCAAATACGGTTGGATAAATCAAACGGGAACCGGCATTAAGCCAGACTTCGGTACGATCGGCAAGAATTATTTTTGATTGCTTCCCAAAGGGAACGATCAGTTGGTTCATCACAGCACTACCAGAGCTTTTCCCCTTCTTCAACAGTTCGTTATTTACTTTTATCTGGCTGCCATCCTGATCACAAACAATTTCAGACCGATCGGAATGAATGTTTATTTCTTTACCGTTATCAAGCAAGAGCTTCGTTTCTGAAAAATCCTTCATGTTATAGGAAGAAATAAAGTCAATCTCGGGAGTTGAAGAAATGAAATAATAAGTAAGTGATGTAATTATAGATAACAACGTTATAACGGCAGCATAATGAAAGAATAACTTATACTTTTTGGAAGTGGTATTCTGATTGCAAACTCTATTAACCTCATCCCAGATCTGCAATTTACGCGACATTTCAGTTTGAAGCTTTTCGTCATCAAAAAGCATGACCAATTGGTGCGCTTTTTGAAAAATTTCTTTTTGCTCCGGGTATTTGACCAATTGTTGACGATAGTAATCATCCAGATCAGGATTTTCGAATAATGCCCAATTGCAGAAATCGGGATCGTCTAAAAAATCTTCCAGCGTATATTTTTCAATTTCTTTCACCATGCGACTGTGTTTTCATTAATAAGTAACAGCTATGGCAAATATATAGACAGAAAATTTTGAAAAAATGCATAAAAAAATAACAGAATAGGACAACCGTCTAATTTAGAGACTGGTTTAGCAATCGGCGAAAGAAACCAAAGAGGATCAGGTTGAAATGGTTGGCAGTGCCAAAAGTTTCTTTTATCGACTTAAGTGACCGATAAACCATTGTTCTGGCCGATTCAACGCTGATTTGCATCAGTTCAGAAATCTGGATATAATCAAAGCCACAATTGAATTTAAGGTACAAAGCTTCTTTTTGACGTGTAGTAAGACTTTCCATGGCCATTTTCAAAAATCTAGAACGCATATCGTCTGTTTCGCTGGCAATCATCGACTTTTCAACCGAATAACTAATCCTAAAATCCATTTTTTCAGGGCAATCAACAGTCAATATTTTTTTTTGCATTCCTTAATTCTGAAGTCATTTGATTCCGCACTGCTTTCATCAGGTAGAATCTGATGTTTGATACAGGTCGCTGTTTTTGTCTGTTCTTCAACAGATCAACAAACAAATTCTGGATACAATCTTCAACAAGAAAACGGTCGGATGAATATTTCATCCCAAAGTTGAGAAGCATATCGAAAAATTCAAAATAAATAATCGATAACGCGTCATCATCGCCATCCATGAATTTTTGCCAAATATTCTCATACAGATTGATTTTCTCATTGTCCACCATGCCCGATGAAATTATTTTATAGACTGTCGAAAATAAACAATTTTATTCAGATACAATAGATTAATACAGATCATACGATTAACATAAAAATACCAGTTCTATAATGAATTTCCAAATGGATTACACATTTATCGCTACCACGTTAAATAATTTATAATTCAATTAAAATCAACTACATAAAACATTAACCTATTAAAAAAGGCGTCACCGAATTGAACAGCGACACCTTCTAAATGTTTTTATCTGTTAGAATATTTATCTCAACTGAGCGCCTAATTCGCGTTCATATACTGAAACCAATTTCTGCATTATTTTTTCGATCTGCTTGTCGTTCAGTGTTTTTTCATCATCGCGCAAAATATAGCTGATGGCATACGATTTTTTACCTTCCGGAACGCCTTTGCCTTCATAAACATCAAATAGATCGACCGATTGCAGCAGTTTGCGTTCCGATCGGAAGGCCAAATCGCGAAGTTGGTTGAATTGAACTGTTTTATCGATCAGCAAAGCCAAATCGCGACGAACTTCAGGATATTTAGGTAATTCGGCAAACACCACTTTGTTGTTTTTCAGTTCAACGAACACGGCATCCATACTGAAATCGGCAAAATAAACCGGATTCTCGATATCTAATGTCTTCAGCGTTTTTGAAGAAACTACTCCAAACCGAACAAGCTCCTTGCCATTGATAATATATTGAAGTCCTTCGGCGCACACATCATTCGAGAAACCTTCCGATTTCAGATTCAAAGCATCAAAGCCCAGACGTTTCAGCACATTTTTCGACATACGATTTTAGTAGGAAGAAAGTAGTTTTTGTAGCCGCATTCGACCAGTTAGCGGTTTCTTTATCGCCAGTTAAATACAACGCCAGATGTTCATCTTCACGATAGTTCCGAATGGGGTCATCCTTTAGGTTACTTCCATTAAAATAATAGCAGTTCCCGAATTCGTACAAGCGAAGGTCCGGATTTTTACGGTTGGCGTTGTGGGCAATCGACTCCAACCCGCCGTAAAGCAAAGTTTGGCGCAAACTTCCCAAATCGTTGCTCAGCGGATTAAACAACTTCACTGTGCTTTCAATCGGGAAAACCGGGTTGTTTTCGTAATAGGCTGTTTTGGTCAGCGAATTCGACCAGATTTCGTTGAATCCTTGCGCGGTCAACATTTCAGCGACCAAGTTCCGAAGTTTGGTCGGATTGGGTTTTACCGAAAATTGCAGCGATGCATTTACCCTGAGTTGGAATTGCAATGTTGTTGTATCCGTAAATGCGCAGAATATCTTCAATCACATCGCACTCACGAGTTACATCAACACGGTATGGAGGAACCAGTAATGAAAGGCCGGTTTCTGTTTCATTTTCAATGCGGATTTCAAGAGAATCCAGAATCTGTTTAATGCATTCTTTACCCAGATCAGCGCCAATCAACGTTTAATGTTGGCATAATTGATGTCCACTTTAAAATCAGCCACCGGATTTGGATAAACGTCAACTATTTCCGAAGAAATTTCTCCGCCAGCAACTTCTTTCACTAATAAGGCAGCACGTTTCAATGCGTAAATTGTACCATTCGGATCGGTTCCACGTTCGTACCTGAACGAAGCATCGGTATTCAAGGTATGGCGTCGGGCTGTTTTCCGGATATAAACAGAATCGAAATAAGCACTTTCAATGAAGATGCTGGTTGTTTCATTTTTTACGCCTGAACCCAAACCTCCAAAAACACCAGCGATGCACATGGCCGAAGTAGTATTGCAAATCATCAGGTCGTCACTATTCATTTCGCGCTCAACGCCATCCAAAGTAACAAATTTCGACCCCGGATCAGTGGTGCGAACCACGATTTTTCCACCTTGAATTTCGGCAGCATCAAAAGCATGAAGAGGCTGGCCCGTTTCGAAAAGCACAAAATTGGTAATGTCAACAATATTATTGATTGGTTTTAAACCAATTAACTTCAGTTTATTCTTCAGCCATTCAGGCGATTCTTTTACTGTCACATTCGAAACGGTAACTCCTGAATAACGGCGACAAGCTTCCGAATTTAAAACCTCTACCGGAATCGGGAGCGAATGATTATCGACTTTGAAAGCCTCAACCGAAGGGCGCTGATAGCTGATCGGGTGTTTTTGATTGATGTAGGCGGCCAAATCGCGGGCAACTCCAATGTGGGAAGCTGCATCAATCCGGTTGGCAGTCAGGTCAACTTCAAGCACAAAATCCGATTCGATTTTAAAATATTCGCTGGCAGGAGTTCCAGGAACAGCCGATGGATCGAGTACCATAATTCCATCATGACCGGTGCCCAAACCAATTTCGTCTTCTGCACAAATCATTCCTTCCGAAACTTCACCTCTGATTTTCGACTTTTTGATTTTAAATTCAGCATCGCCATCGTACAAGGTCGTTCCGACAACAGCAACCACAACTTTTTGACCTGCTGCAACATTCGGAGCGCCGCAAACAATAGGTAAAATTTCGCCGTTGCCAACATTCACTGTTGTTTTACTCAGGTGATCCGAGTCAGGATGCTGTTCACAAGTCAAAACTTCGCCAATCACCAGCCCACGCAAACCACCTTTAACGGTTTCCACTTCGTCCATGCTACCCACTTCCAATCCAATCTGAGTCAGAAATGCGGAAACTTCTTCAGCGGTATAATCTAAATTGATGTATTCTTTTAACCAGCGGTAAGATATGTTCATGATAAATGTCTTTTATATCTGAAATTCAATGACCGGCAAAAGTAAATAAAATTTCAGGGGATGGGAAGAAAAATGAATTGTAAATAACGACAATTTGATGTGTACACCTCGACTTTATCCCAGTATAGTGTACCTACTGATAGCCTTCAATTCCATCGAAATCACATTCTGAAGAATTTCACGACTTTTATCAGCTTTGGAACAGGTCATAATTTCTATATTTCAACCAAATATAAACCAAACCCATTCAGAATGAAAAAGATCGGAATAATCGTTGCTGTATTTTCATTATGTGTATGTTCGTGCTTCACTATTAATGCACAAACAAGAGACATGAGTAACCCATTTTTTAGCGATTACAAAACACCGTTTCAGGTTCCTCCATTTAATGAAATTAAGCTGGAACACTTTAAGCCGGCCATGGAAGCCGGTATGGCCGATCAACTTGCAGAAATTAAAGCAATTACTGACAATCAGGAAACTCCGAATTTTGAGAACACCATTCTGGCCTTTGACAATTCGGGTGAATTACTGAATAAAACCCGTATCTTTTCCAACCTGAATTCGGCCAACACGAACGACCAGATGCAGGCTCTGGCGCGCGAAATCACCCCGATGCTGTCGGCTCACCGCGATAATATCATGCTCAACATGGATCTTTTCAAACGGGTAAAGGCCGTTTATGACAACCGGAATTCGATGAATCTGAATCATGATCAACTGCGTCTGGTGGAAAAAATCTACAAAGATTTTGAGCGGAGCGGAGCAAATCTTCCGGAAGATAAACAAGCTGAATTACGCAAACTGAACGATCAACTTTCCATGCAAACCCTCAAATTCGGCGAAAATACGCTGGCCGAAACGAATAAGAATTTCAAAATGGTTGTCGATAATAAGGAAGATTTGAAAGGCTTGCCTGATGATGTGATTACTTCCGCTGCCGAACTGGCAAAAAAAGCCGGTCAGGAAGGAAAATGGATTTTCACACTTCAGAAACCAAGTATGTTGCCATTTCTTCAATATGCTGAAAACCGCAGACTGCGCGAAAAACTGTATAAAGGCTACCTGAACCGTGGAAATTATAATAATGCTTTCGATAACAAGCAGGTTATTGCAAACATCATCAAGTTGCGTGACGAGCGGGCAAAACTTTTAGGATTTCCAAATTATGCGTCCTACGTGGTTGATGAAAACATGGCCAAAACACCTGAAAATGTTGACAATTTTCTGATGAAACTTTGGGTTCCCGCACTTGAACGTGCAAAAAAGGAACGCGACGACATGCAGGCCATGATTAACAAGGAAGGTGGAAAATTCAAGCTCGAATCGTGGGATTGGTGGTATTATGCCGAAAAGGTCCGAAAAGCCAAATACGATTTGGATGGAGCCCAGTTGAAACCTTATTTCAAGCTCGAAAATGTAATCAACGGAATGTTTTATGTGGCCAACAAACTGTATGGCGTAAAATTCATCAAACGCACCGATCTGCCGGTTTACAACGAAGAAGTATTGACTTACGAAGTTCAGGAAGCTGATGGCCGCCACATCGGAATCTTCTATATGGATTTTCATCCACGTGCTGGAAAAAACAACGGAGCCTGGTGCACCTCATTCCGTTCCCAGTCCTACAAAGACGGACAAAAAATTACTCCGGTAGTATCTATTGTTTGTAATTTCACCCGTCCGTCAGGCAATGTCCCTGCGCTGCTTAGTTTCGAAGAGGTAACTACTCTTTTTCATGAATCGGGACATGCATTTCATGCATTATTTACCGACGGTCCATACAAACGTACCGCCCGCGATGTTCCACGCGATTTTGTGGAACTTCCATCACAAATCATGGAAAACTGGGCTTCGGAGCCTGAAGTGTTGCGTGTTTATGCCAAACATTATCAAACCGGCCAGGTCATTCCTGAAGAATTGATATCCAAACTAACCAAAAGTGCACAATTCAACCAAGGCTTTGAAACCGTAGAATTACTGGCAGCCTCTTTACTTGATATGGATTATCATACCAAACCGTTTAACGGCGACGTTGCAGCTTTCGAAAAAGCATCGATGGACAAGATTGGTTTAATTCCTGAAATTGAACCACGGTACCGAAGCACTTACTTTTCGCATATTTTCTCCGGAGGTTATTCTGCCGGGTATTACGTTTACACTTGGGCTGCGGTGCTTGATGCCGATGCTTTTGATGCCTTTAAACAAAGTGGAAACCTATTTAATCCAGAACTGGCGGCCAAATTCAGGACACTGTTAACCAAATCAGGTTCCGACGAAGGAATGACGATCTACAAAAATTTTCGTGGCAAAGAGCCTTCGATTGAGCCCTTATTGAAACGTCGCGGATTAAAATAATTGATGAACAAAATTAACTTTAAAACCTTATAAAATGATGAAAATTGGAATTACACTGTTTGCAGTAGCGCTGATTTTAAGTTCGTGCAATCAAAAAAAAGAAGTTAAGAAAGACATGAATAACCCATTCTTTAGCGAGTACAAAACGCCGTTTCAGGTTCCACCATTTAATGAGATTAAGCTGGAGCACTACCTACCTGCCATTGAAGAGGGAATCGTCAGGCAGGTGGCTGAAATAAAAGTAATTACCGACAACAAAGAAGACGCTACTTTCAACAATACCATTTTACCTCTTGATTTATCGGGCGATTTGCTTAATAATATAGGCAATGTGTTTTTCAACCTGAACTCGGCCAATACCAACGACGAAATGCAGACTCTGGCCCGCACAATTACTCCAAAACTTTCGGCTCACCACGACAACATCATGTTGAACAAAGAGCTGTTTAAACGGGTAAAAGCAGTTTACGAAAAAAGGAAAGAACTAAAGCTCGACGCCGAACAAATGCGTGTGGTAGAAAAATATTATCAGGACTTTGAACGCAGCGGCGCCAATTTGCCTGATGACAAACAAGCTGAATTGCGAAAACTGAACGATGAACTTTCGATGGCTGAACTTAAATTCGGTGAAAACGCCTTGGCCGAAACCAACAAAAGTTTCAAGTTGGTGATCGACAATGAAGCCGACCTGAAAGGTTTGCCCGCCGACGTTATTTCTGCGGCTGCCGATTTGGCTAAAAAAGATAGTCTGGCTGGCAAATGGGTTTTTACCCTGCAAAAGCCAAGCATGATTCCATTTCTTCAGTTTGCCGAAAACCGCGCCCTTCGCGAAAAATTGTATAAAGGATATCTCAATCGTGGTAACAACGGAAATACCAACGACAACAAAGAAGTTCTTGGAAAATTGGTAAAACTGCGCGAGCAAAAGGCAAAACTACTTGGCTTTAATAACTGGGCAGCTTATGTGGTTGATGTGAATATGGCCAAAACTCCTGAAAAGGTAAACGAATTCCTGATGAAGCTCTGGGCTCCGGCCCTCGAAAGAGCAAAAAGAGAACGTGATGATATGCAAGCCATGATTGACAAAGAAGGTGGAAAATTCAAACTCGACCTGTGGGATTGGTGGTTTTATGCCGAAAAAGTTCGGAAGGCCAAATACGACTTGGACGAAGCTCAGTTGAAACCCTATTTCAAGCTCGAAAACGTGATCGACGGAATGATGTACACCGCCAACAAACTATACGGAATCAAATTCATCAAAAAAACCGACTTGCCGGTTTACGATCCTGAAGTTATGACTTATGAAGTTCAGGAAGCCAATGGCAAACACATTGGTATTTTCTACATGGATTTTCATCCACGCGCCGGAAAGAGCAATGGAGCCTGGTGTACTTCTTTCCGCAACCAATCGTATAAAGACGGCAAAATGATTACTCCTGTTGTTTCAATCGTTTGTAACTTTACCCGTCCATCTGGAGATGTTCCGGCATTGTTAAGTTTCGACGAAGTAACCACCCTGTTCCACGAATCAGGACATGCCTTGCATGGATTATTTACCGATGGACCATATCGCCGAACTGCCGGAAATGTTCCGAATGATTTTGTTGAACTGCCTTCGCAGATCATGGAAAACTGGGCTTCGGAGCCTGAAGTCCTTCGCGTATATGCCAAACATTACAAAACCGGAGAAGTTATTCCCGAAGCCTTAATTACCAAACTCGAAAAGAGCGCTCAATTTAACCAGGGATTTGAAACCACCGAATTGCTGGCTGCTTCGCTGCTCGATATGGACTGGCACACCCTTCCATTCAACGGAAACGTTGAAGCCTTCGAAAAAGCTGCGATGGACAAAATCGGTTTGATTAAAGAAATTGCCCCGCGCTACCGTAGTACTTATTTCTCACATATTTTCTCAGGAGGTTATTCTGCCGGTTACTATGTGTACACCTGGGCTGCCGTACTCGATGCCGATGCCTTCGATGCGTTCAAACAAAGTGGCAACATTTTCAATCCTGAAATAGCAGCCAGATTCCGCACACTTCTTACAAAATCAGGATCGGACGAAGGAATGATTATTTACAAAAACTTCCGTGGTCAGGAACCATCAATCGAACCTCTTTTGAAACGTCGAGGACTAAAATAAAAACAAACAAGATACTTATATCAGGAAAAGACCCATTTCTCTAGTGAGAAGCGGGTCTTTTTATTTTAGAGCAACCTCTTAGGAGAAATAAACGAAAAAGCAGGGTAACCTTTTCAGTTTTAAGTGAATAAACAAATAAAGACAAATCTGTCTTTTGTTTACAATGAGCCAACAAAAGTTTCCACTTAAAACACAATTCTTATGGCCGATTTTACTCAAGCATTTCAGTTGATGATAGCCCACGAAGGAGGCTATGGCAACGATCCGGATGATCCGGGAGGCGAAACCTACAAAGGTGTTGCCCGCAAGATTTTTAGCAAATGGGACGGATGGACGAAAATCGATATTTTGAAAAGACAATCCAATTTTCCAGCTAACCTCGACAAAGATTCTGAACTTCAGCTAAACGTATCCGATTTTTATCGGGTCACTTTCTGGGATAAAATGAACGGTGATCAAATCACCAATCAGGATGTCGCCAACTCAATCTTCGATTTTGGTGTCAATGCCGGTATCGGGACCAGTTCCTCGCTTGCACAAATGGTGGTTGGTGCCAAATCTGACGGAGTGATTGGTCCAGATTCAATCTCAGCGATTAACAATTTTGATCCCGATCATTTTTTTGCATCATTTACTGTTGCCAAGATTGCACGCTACGTGAACATCGTGAAGAAAAGACCGACCAGCCGAAAATACTTCTATGGTTGGGTAATCAGAGCATTAGGCGAAAACTCATAAATTAATTGTCATGGGATTTATTCAAAACCTTTTTTCAGGAGGAGCCGGTACGCTTGTCGATTCGGTAGGCAGAGTGCTCGATAATGTGGTTACGACCAAGGAAGAAAAAATGACGCTTGATAATGAAATCAGAAAGTCGGAGATGCAATTTCAGTTGGATATGCAGAAGCTCTCAAACGAAGAGCAACAAATGATTTTAGGCGACATCAATAGTGCTAGGCAACGGGAAGCTCAGGTGCAAACCAGCGAATATGCTACTCAATTGGCCAAAAACGTTTCTCCATACCTTGCATTAGGCACCACCACGATAACACTGATACTCTTTTTTGTGCTTATTTTTTCGAAACAATCTTTACCTGACGATAAAAAAGATATCATTCTCTACATTCTGGGTGTTTTGAGTGCCACACTAACTCAAATCTACAGTTACTACTTTGGATCATCTGCCGGTAGTGCGGCAAAATCGCATACTATTGCCAATAAAATGAATAAGGATACAAACTAAAATTAATGAGGTCGTAGAATCCTGTGTAGAATTTAAAATTTGAATTCAGTCTCCAACAGGTGTACAAAATAAATAGAGGCTGTCTCTTCCTTTTGAGACAGCCTCATTTCGTCAAATATTGTGTGACAAATTCAATCGATCTTCTAAAATCAGAAATCTATAAATTCATCATATCTTCAACTTCATCCGGAGTAATTGGGATGCGGTCGCCAATAATCTCACTACCCGTTTGAGTGACCAGAATATCATCTTCAAGGCGAATTCCACCAAAATCCAGATAGCCAGAAAGTCGGTCGAAATTAATAAAATCGGTATTTATTTTTTCAGCTTTCCATTTTTCAATCAATGCAGGAATAAAGTAAATCCCGGGCTCGTTTGTCACCACAAAACCCGACTGAAGTTTGCGTCCCATGCGCACGTAAGCCGTTCCAAACTGGTCAACTGGTCGGGTTTCATCATCATATCCTACATAAATCTGACCCAAATCTTCCATATCGTGAACATCTAATCCAAGCATGTGACCAAATCCGTGTGGCATAAATAAAGCATGTGCCCCATTCAGAACGGCTTCTTTAACATCGCCTTTCATTAGTCCAATTTCTTTCAAGCCCGAAGCAATCACTTCGGCAGCAGCCAAATGAACCGACAAATAAGTTGTGCCAGGTTTGGTCAATTCACGACCTCGGTTGTTCGCAGCCAATACGATTTCATAAATTTCACGTTGCTTTTGGGTAAATTTTCCACTAACCGGGAATGTTCTTGTAAAATCAGAAGCATAGTGCGATCCAATTTCAGCACCAGCATCAACAAGAAGTAATCTCCCATTCTGCAAGATCTGAGAATGATTGTGATTGTGAAGCGTTTCACCATTCTGAGAAAGAATAACCGGGAAAGAAACCATTCCTCCTCCTGAATTGGCAATTCCTTCAATGGTTCCGGCAATAGTTTGCTCCCACACTCCGGCCTTAGCCATTTTCATTGCAGTAACATGCATCTGGTAACCAACGGCACAGGCTTTCCTGATTTCGGCAACTTCCTGATCTTCCTTTACCGAACGTAAAGCAACTACAGCTTTTATCAATTCCAGCGAAGAATATGCTTTTATTTTTGATGCAGATATCCCTAAAAGATCGCTGAGCAACAATTTGTTCTCGGCACGATATGGTGGCAGAAAATGGATTTTCCGTCCCAATTGAATGGCTTTTTCAACGATCGACTGAAGATTCTTAAACGGTTCGGTACGAAATATTCCCACTTTCTGAGCTTTCTCCCGAAGCAGCACCTGCGATCCCATCCAAATAATATCTTCCATATCCACATCATCGCCAAAGATCGTTTCTTCACCTGTATCAGCATCAATTACACCTGCCAATCGTTGGAAATCAAGTCCGAAGAAATACAGGAACGAACTATCCTGCCTGAAATAATAGGTGTTATCGGTATAATTCATCGGGACATCAACATTTCCCAGGAAAAGAATAAGGCCTCCCGGAATATTTTGTTTTAGTGACTGACGACGGGCAATATAAGTTTCAGAATTAAACATATGTTTTTAGTTTAAATTTTCAGGGAAGATAGGAAAAATACGGCTTGCCGAAAATGACTTTTACCAATTCGAATGTTTTATACCACATATTTTATGATGAAAACTGTTCAAAAAATTTCCAACTGATATTAAAATATTTCGTACCTTATAATAAACAAAAAACGTTGCGCCATGAACAACACTTTAATGGTTTATCTGAACAAAAGGTTACACCAAAACAACCCCAAGTATTTGGATGTCAACCGTAAGCCAGGTCCAGTAATTTGCATATCACGCGAAGTTGGTTGCGGTGCGGTTAACCTGGCCGGATTGCTTGCTACCGAACTCGACAAACGAAGCTTGTGCAAAAAATGGAAAGTGTTGAGTAAGGAAATTCTTGAAGAGAGCGCCCGTGAATTGGACATGGACCCGAACAAACTTAAAAATTACCTCAAAGAAGGAGACCGGGGTATTTTTGATGATGTTCTTTCTGCATTCAGCGAAAAAAGGTTTAAAAGCGATCGGAAAATCAGCAAAACGCTCATTGATCTGATCAGTTCGTTTGCAAACGACGGTTATTGTATTATTGTTGGCCGCGCTGGCCATATTATTGCAAAAGACATTGAGAAATCGCTTCTCGTAAAATTGACTGCACCGCTCGACTGGCGGATTAAACAAATCATGCAGAAAAATAATCTGAACATTAGAGAAGCGATCGAATTTATTGAAAAGACAGAAAAGGAACGTGAAAATTTCCGCAAACATGTTGCCGGAGATCGCGCTACCACTGAAGGATTTGACCTAACCATCAATTTATCGAGAATGAAAATTGAAGATGTAATTTCCTTGATCAGTTACGCCTCTCAACTCAAAGGAATGCTCGAAACGAGTAAAAGCAAAATAGAAGTATTCTAAGAATTTCAAGTTTTGGATTCCAAATTTCAAGTCTGGATTGTGACTTGGAATTTGGAATCTTTAATTTGAAATTACTTCAGCCATTTATCCAACCATTGTTTAAAAACCCGTTGCCACAAAATTCCATTCTGTGGTTGTAGCACCCAATGGTTTTCTTCAGGGAAGATTAACATCTGAGCAGGCACGCCTCGCAAAACAGCAGCGTTGAATGCCGCCATGCCTTGCGATGCTAAAATGCGGTAATCTTTTTCTCCATGAATAACCAATATTGGGGAATCCCACTTGTCGACAAACAAATGGGGAGAATTGGCATATGAACGTTGTGCCACAGCATTCGTTTTATCCCAGTATGGACCGCCCAAATCCCAGTTTACAAACCACATCTCCTCAGTTTCCAGATATTGTTGTTCCAGATTGAACATTCCATCGTGTGCAATGAAAGCCTTGAACCGTTTTTCGTGATGTCCGGCCAGCCAATACACCGAAAAGCCACCGTAACTGGCACCCACACAACCCAATTTATCTTTATCAACAAACGGTTCCTTAGCCACGGCATCAATAGCTGAAAGGTAGTCTTTCATGTTCTGACCGCCATAATCGCCACTGATTTGTTCCAGCCATTCCTTCCCGAAGCTTGGTAATCCACGACGGTTTGGAGCAACAACAATGTATCCGTTTGCTACCATCTGCTGAAGATTCCAGCGATACGACCAAAACTGGCTAACAGTTGATTGAGGTCCACCTTCACAAAACAAGATGGTTGGATATTTTTTACTCGGATCGAAATGAGGAGGATAAACTACCAAAGTCAGCATTTCTTTGTTATCGGTCGTTTTAATCCAACGTTCTTCTACCTTCCCCATCGTGAGTTGGTCCAAAATGGATTTATTTTGGAATGAAAGTTCGGTTTCAATGCCAGTTTTTGGATCAATGACATAAATTTCATCAGGTTTGCTCATGGAGTGTTTTACACCGACCAACTTATTTTTTGCTTCAGCCACAAAACCATAATCCTGAAGGCCTTTTGTAATTTGTGTGATTTTTTTATCCGCAAGATCTAGCCGATAAATCTGGGTCAAAGCATGCCAGCAACTAATAAAGTAAAGCGATTTGCTGTTTGCACTCCAGTTCAGGTTCGTTGAATTCTGGTCAAAATCAACAGAATAATCTGTTTTCTCGCCTGTTATCAGATTCATGATAAATAATCGGATTTTATCGGCTTCGTAACCATCGCGCTCCATACTTTCCCAGGCCAGCCATTTTCCGTCGGGTGAGAAAACCGGGTTCTGGTCGTAACCCATCATCCCCTGAGTTTTATTCTCGGTCTTTTTCGTTTCAATGTTGTAGAAATAAATGTCGGAATTTGTGGAAAGAGCATACTCTTTTCCCGTTTTCTTCCTGCAAGTATAGGCAATCGTTTTACTGTCAGGACTCCAGGCCAATTGTTCAACACCGCCCCAAGGTTTCATTGGACTTTCATAAGGTTCACCTTCAAGCAGATCGATGGCATTCGATATTTTACCTTCCTTGTAGTCGGCCACAAATGGATGAGGAACGGTTTCGACCCATTCGTCCCAATGTTTATACATCAGATCGGTTTCCAGATGGGCGTTTGCTTTTGGCAGATCAGGGAAAAGGTCGTGAACATCCGACTTTGCCTTTACGTCGGCAGTAAATAAAACTTTAGTCACATCAGGCGAGTATTTAAATCCGGATATTCCGCCTTTTACTTCTGAAACCTGCGCCACATCTGTCCCATCCGGATTCATTTCCCAGAGTTGCATTTCGCCTGATTTAGACGACAAATAGCCAATCTTTTTGCCATCGGGCCGCCAAATAGCCGAAGACTCTTTCTCCGGAGTCGTAGTCAACCGAACAGGGGTGCCTCCATTAACCGCAACGACGTATAAGTCGCGATAAGATTTATTCTCCCCGATATTGTAATTGGTAACCGAGTATAAAACTTTCGTTCCATCAGGCGAAACATCAGGTTCACCAATCCGTCCAAAGCTCCACAAGACTTCCGGAGTCATAATATCTGAACCAAGCTTTTGAATTTCAGGATTCGGATTCGCAGTCATTTCTTCAGTCATTTTCGGATTTGTAAATGAAAACAAAGTGGCCGCCATGGCCAATAAACAAACAGACTTTATCATGTTGGTTAATTTAAATTTTTCTTTGTTTTGGGTGATTTTAAGGCTGTGAATGTAAGGATTGTCGGGCAAATAAAAAATGAAAAGCATCTGCTATTCACTAACAGATGCTTTCATATAAAAACCGAATTGATTGAAACAAATCCTAATACTTATATTCCCCGGTGTATTCAAAGTCCTTGCCGTTAAATCCTTTGGCAATAATCTTAAAAGGGGTACTGGTTTTACCGGTGACTTTTAGTGCCGATAAATCAAACGAAACAAAAGCCGATAGCGGAATCTGTTCATTGTCATCATTGGCATTGTGCCGTAATTCAAGAACAACTGGCCCACTTGCCGTATTAATAGCACCTGGCTGCTTGACCAAATTGATAAAGTGAATTTTATCACCTCCCCAATATTTCAACTCAAAATTCAGGATGTTATTTTTGATCCATTTATCTTCAACTTGAATTGGGTCGTTTCCAATACTGTCTTCCTTCGCAGGGGTAATATCGAAAATCGCCTTATACAAAATTTTCCGCAACGAGTTGATTTGCACGTAATAATACTCATTGTGATCCGGATTTTCTTTATTCCCAAGAATATTAAAATTGACCAAAACCCGTTCGTTATTAAACACATCATTCGCGAAGTCAGAATAGGTTGATGGGAAAAGCACTTCTCCATCATCCATCACAATTGTAAACGATTCGGCTGAAGCCTCTTTATTCACCAATCCGAATCCGACCCATGCATTGTCTAAAGAATATCCGTCATCATCCATATCGCAGCCCGTCATCAGGCTGAATAAGGAACCTACCAATAATAAAATAAACAGCTTTTTCATTTTAATTCTATATTTATAATTGTTTTCGATTGCATTCTCTTCTATAAAATAACCAGATAAAGAGAACCGCATGGCTTTCTGATATGTTATAGATTTCAAAAGGCAGAATATGGTTGCGTGGCCTGAATATTTTTTTATAGAAACCGAATAGACCGAATAGAATAGGTATTAAAGAACAATTTTTACTATGAAACAGCTCTTTTTAATAATTATCATCACTTCAATCGTTTTTTCGGCATGCGGAAATAAAAAACCGGAAGGACGCAAAAACACTGAGTTAGTCGGATCTTCATTAAATACAACCGATTCAAAAAGTTCAGAGCAACTGACAAAAGCTCTATTTATTAAAAAAATATGGGATTTCACCCAGTCGCCTAATGATTGGAAATACCTTGGGAGCAAACCTGCCATCGTCGATTTTTATGCCGATTGGTGTGGTCCATGCAAAATTGCAAGTCCGATACTCGACGAAGTTGGTGATGAATATGTAGGTAAAATACAGATTTACAAGATCAATACTGATCAGGAACGCGAGTTGGCACAGGTATTTGGCATTACCGGGATTCCAGCCTTCCTGTACATTCCGGCTACAGGAAAGCCTGTGATGATGTCAGGAATTGGCCGATCGAAAGAAGAAACCAAGAAGATGTTTATTGAAAATATCGAGAAATATCTTTTAGTGAAAAAGTAAATGAGATATGGAAATCAGAAGACTAGAGGCTGGAAACTGAAAAAAAATAGAAAACCCCAGAAGTAGTTCCGGGGTTTTCTATTTAAATAAATTGATTGACTTTCTTATTTTGCTCTTTCCAGAGTAATGGTTTTGGTTGGCTGGTCGCAAACATCTGCTGGTCCCCAGTACTGGATAGGTCCCGGATATACAAATGAAGTTTCGATGGCCCATTTTTCGCGGTTGGCAGCCAGGTATTTGAACGGAGCGCTGTCGAGTTCAACCAAAGCTTTCTGAATTACCGGTTTCATGTGTCCGTGACGACGTTCCATGTTCATCATCATGGTTACCGGAACACCACCAGCAATCCATTCGGCAGCTGGAGCGGTCAGGTTACGAACCGACGACATATAACCAGTTTTGCCTTCAGCAATCAGGAATGAAGCATTGTATCCCAATGAATAACAGTAGTCAGCATCAAAATTTGATGGAGCAGCACAGCGTCCTTCATATCCAAAGAAATGATATTGCGTACCGAATTTACCTTTGAACTCTCCGGTTTTCTTCATTTCTTTCAACTTATTCTTCACCATTTCGCCCAACAGTTTTTCGGTTTCGATGAGCGATACCTGCACGTTTCCGTGTGGATCGCGGTCGAGCGTTAACTGATCGGCGATTCCCGAAGGAAGCAAGGTATAAACCCTTGCAGAGTCAGCCGATAAAATTCCGGCAACGAATGCACGGCCTTCAGATTTATTTGTAAACGATTTGAATTTCTGTTCTGTTTCTGAACCTTCAGCCAATAAATCGTTCAATTCAGAAATCAGTGCTTTCATTTCAGGAACAAATTCGACCAAACCCTCAGGAATTAAAGCAACTCCAAAATTTTCACCGTTGGCTGCACGTTTAGCAACGATAGCAGCCATGTAATCAACGATTTCTCCGAGAGTCTGTTTTTTTAACTCTACTTCTTCTGAAATCAAAGTGATGTTAGGCTGAGTCTGTAAAGCACATTCCAAACCGATATGAGAAGCTGAGCGTCCCATTAGCTTAATGAAATGCCAGTATTTTTTAGCCGAGTTGGCGTCGCGTTCGATGTTCCCAATCAGTTCTGAGTAAACTTTAGTGGCGGTATCGAAACCGAATGAAGTTTCGATCATGTCGTTTTTCAAATCGCCATCGATAGTTTTTGGACATCCGATTACTTGAATCCCCGCATTTTTTGCTGCATAATATTCAGCCAACACACAGGCATTGGTATTGCTATCGTCGCCACCGATGATAATAAGTGCCTTGATATTTAACTGTTTCATGATTTCAGCTCCTTTGTCGAATTGAGCTGTTTCTTCCAATTTGGTACGACCAGAACCAATAATATCGAAACCACCGGTATTGCGGTATTCGTCAATAAACGAAGCTGTTAACTCCACATAGTTATGATCGACCAAACCTCCGGGACCACCAAGGAAACCGTATAATTTACTGTTGGGATTGATGTTCTTAATACCATCGAAAATACCTGAGATCACATTGTGACCACCAGGAGCCTGACCTCCTGAAAGAATCACACCAACATTTACTGCCGGGTATTGTTTTTTCTCGTTGCCTGCCTCAAAAGTGATTAAAGGCATTCCATAGGTATTCGGGAAAAGCTTCTTAATCTCATCCTGATCAGCGATTGATTGGGTTTTTTCACCTTCGACCAGTTTTACCGACGATTTCAATGATTTTGGAAGTTTTGGCTGATATTTAGCCCTTTCTGTTTGCAATGCACTAATGGTCATAGTTTTTTATTTTTTGATAGGATTTACTTTTTTTGAACCGACGCAAAAATAAACTAAAACCATGGTTTTACAATCGGATTGAAAGCATATTCGACCTGTTTTAAAGAAAATTTAAACAGATTGAAACCCCATTTCGAAAATTATGCTGAATCTTCTTCTGGATTCTCCTTAGCCGTCTTAACCGTTGTTCGTTTGGCATCGCGAAGTGCCTTGTTGATAATCCATTCTATTTGTCCGTTCGCACTGCGGAATTCCTGTGCTGCCCACTTTTCAATTGCATCATACACATCAGGATCAATCCGAAGTACAAATGATTTTTTCTTTGCCATGACTACTCCTATTTTCTCAATCTAAAAATCACTGCGAACAAAAACGCTTTTTATCGAAAATTTCATTTAGTCTGCATTTTTATCCATTTTAAAATCTCCGCCAAGGCTATCGGTGAAAAAGTCTGTTCAATGGTGCTGTATTCAGCCGGCAAGCCGGTTTTGCATTCCTGAAATAAATGATTTAAGCCTGGAAGTTCAATGGCAGTAACTTTCTTATTCCCTCCTTTTGCCAATGCATTCTTAATAGCAGCCAAATTTTCTTTGGGAGGAACCTGTAGGTCTTTCTCGCCATTAAGGGCTAACACGGGGCATTTTACCTTGGTCAATACGGAGGCCGGATCGAATTTGATAAAGTTCAGCATCCAAGGGTTAACTACCTCGTTAACCTGAGCCTTCACAAAATCATCTTCCGATATGCTCCCTGGTCTATCTGGGTAATTTTTCACCTCCTGTTTCAGTAATTTTGTTAAATCTACAGTCAACTGATCAATCGAATTTGATTTTTTAACTAGCTCAAAAATCAAACTATTTATTCTTTTTATGATTTGTAATTTATTATCGCTCATTCCAGAAGCCCTGAAAATCAAATCCTCCTGCAGTAGAAGCAATTGATCTCCCGGAATTCCGGTTCCGGCAAGCAAAACTATAAAGGAAATATCCTTTGAATTACTGGCTACCATCGGTGCGATAATACCACCTTCGCTATGCCCCACTAAGCCAATCTTCTTTTTGTCGATTTCCATTCTGGTAAGCAAATAAGCCACACCAGCTTCAACATCAGTTGCAAAATCAAGAGTGGTAGCAGTCTTAAAATCTCCTTTCGAGGCGCCTGTTCCACGATCATCGAAACGTAAAACAGCAATTCCGTTTTTTGTCAGGTAGTCTGATATGACCAGAAATGGTTTGTGTCCCATAAGTTCTTCATCTCTGTTTTGCGGTCCGCTTCCGGTAACTAAAATTACAGCAGGGAAATTGCCTTCTTTTTTGGGTAAGGTTAATGTTCCGGCTAAAGTTATACCTGCTTTTGCATTGTAGAATGAAACTTCTTCTTCGTAGTAGGGATATGGTTTTTTAGGTTCCTGAGGTCTTGCCAGATTTTCTTTTTCATTTTTTTCTCTTGAAAGATTCATGGGGAAAGACATTCCAGCCTGTTTGAAATCGCCCACAATGACATTATCTTTATCCAAAGTACCTCGATATTCAACTCCTAAATTAGCAACAACCAGTTTTATTGTTTGGTTTTCAAAGCTTGTTGAAGTAACCGGTATGCCTTTCGCACCTTGGTCTGGGCTATCCATGGTCGAACTGAATCCATTTTCAGCTTGACTAATATTGAAAACAATCCTTAATTGTGTTCCCTGAACTTTCAAAATTCCATTCCATTGTCCTGCAATATTTTGACCAAATAAGGCATTAGTAACTAAAAACCCAATTATAAAAGCAATAATATGTACTTTCATGATTTTAATATTTTCTGGTTTCTAATTTCAATTTCATCATTTCGTCCATGGCATATAGAATTGCCTGCGGGCGTTGGGTGCCAAAAAGCACTTTTTTACCATTGGTCAAATAAAGTTGTAAGCCAATATTTCCGCTCACATTATAAGCTCTTTGCCATTTCCGCCCAAAACCACGACGAACACCCCACCCACCGTAATCCATAATTGGATTATACTTTCTAATTTCAAACCGTTGGATTTGTTCCTTAGAAATGATCCGGTGCTTATAAATCAATGGAAAGAATCTGTAATGAATTCCGCCCTGATCAATCCACACCTCAAGTTTCATTGAGAACGAAGACCATAGAGCAATGCCAAGAATAAAAAAGAGAATTACCAATACGACATTGGGTGCAGGACTATTACCAACAGGAATTCCTCTAACGCCTTGCTGAAAAAGTGCATAAATGCAAAAGATCATGGTTGGCACTATTGAAGCCAGAAGGGTTGTCAAGTACCACCATTGCCTGAATTGCTGCTCTTCTTTAAATAATACCTTGTTCATTTCACTATTGATAAAGCGTACCTGTATTTACTACTGGTGTAGCTTCCTTATCACCACAAAGAACAACCAAAAGATTACTTACCATGGTTGCTTTTTTATCTTCGTCGAGGACTACAATTTCACGTTTGCTTAATTCGGCTAAAGCCATTTCGACCATACTGACTGCACCTTCCACAATTTTAAACCGGGCTGCAACAATAGCTGTAGCTTGCTGGCGTTTCAACATGGCCTGTGCAATCTCTTGTGCATAAGCGATGTAATTGATACGGGCTTCAATCACATGAATGCCGGCAATTTCCAACCGTTCACGAATTTCGTTCTCAAGGACCGAGTTTACCTCTTCCCCACCATCGCGCAGCGTAATTTTAGCACGATCGTCTTCAATATTATCATACGGGTACATGCCAGCCAATTTGCGCAAAGCAGCTTCGCTCTGTACAACTACGAAATGCTCGTACTCATCCACGCCAAAAGCAGCACGGTAAGTTTCTTCAATCTTCCAAACCAACACCAGCCCAATCATAATCGGATTTCCAAGTTTGTCGTTAACCTTAATTGGTTCGCTGTTGAAGTTTCGAGCCCGAAGTGAAAATTTCTTTTTAGCAAAGAATGGATTTACCCAAAAGAATCCATTATCCTTCAAAGTTCCTTTATATGCGCCAAAGAGAACCAAAACATAACACTGATTCGGGTCAACGGCAACAAATCCAGGAGCCAGAAGAATAAAACAAAAGAGCAAAACAACCGAAGGGATGATTAATTCAGAAATAAATCCGATGATTGCCAATGCGATAAATATAAATTCGAGAACCAAAAACAAATAACCAGAACGAGCAGTAAACGACTTTTCCATACTATCAGATTTAAATTATTTTGATATTAAATTGATATCACAAATGTAAATAAAAAAGCACCTTTGTCAAGATGCTTTTAAATACTTTTCAGATTCAATTCAGATTCAATTCAATATTTCCGGCCCGACTTGATTTCAGAACTTCGTATTGAGAAGCAAAACTTAGAATTTCATCAATACATTTCTGAGAAGGTTCGTATCCAATCTCATTAAGCTCCATGGTATCATTAAAATTATTTACACCGACCTGAAACGATTCAACTTCTTTTTCCCCATCACAATATGAATTGATCAGATAATTTAAGGTAGAGAATTTACTCATAGGCTGACTTTACTGTTTTAGTTATACACTAATAACGCAGCCCAAGTAGTAATATTGCTATCAGCACCTTAAATTTTAGTCAAGCTTAGATTTTTTTTCTCGATTAGCTTCCTGAGATTAATCAAGGCATAACGCATACGTCCTAAAGCGGTGTTAATGCTTACATCCGTCAAATCCGATATTTCTTTGAAACTCAAACCCTGATAATGCCGCATCATAATTACCTCACGTTGATCATCAGGCAATTCCTCAATTAAAAGGCGCACATCACTGGTAATTTGTTCGTACACCAACTTGTCTTCGATGTTCTCTTCCGAATATTTCTGCGAATTAAAAAGATCAATGTTGGTATCGTCATTTGAGGTCGTACAAAGTAACTTCTCCTTCCTGAAATGATCGATAATCAGGTTATGCGAAATACGTAACACCCATGAGATAAATTTACCGTTTTCGGTATATTTTCCACTCTTCAACGATCGGATAACCTTAATAAAGGTATCCTGAAAGATATCCTCAGCAAGGTGATGATTTTTTACGATTAATACGATGTAGGTAAAAACTCTCTTTTTATGGCGATCGATTAATAGTTCAATAGCTGCCTGATCTCCATTGATAAATTGTTTCACGAGCGAATTATCGCTCAGATCTTCTGGTCTGAACATGACTCTGAATTATTATGTGACTGTTTTCAATAATTATAGAGTATAGTTCTGTCGATAGGCACGCTTTTTTGAATGAGAGTTAAACAATTTGCTAATTTTGTGCTGGTAAAAATCGATTATTTTTCCCAATAAACCAAATTTTTTTGCATTTAATAATAACATAAAGAATGAGTTCTTCCTCCAATTTTTCATCATATATCCAAATTAAAGGTGCCAGGGTTCACAATCTCAAAAACATTGATTTAAAAATTAATCGCAATAAATTCATTGTAATCAGCGGGTTATCTGGTTCAGGGAAGTCATCGCTTGCATTTGACACGCTCTATGCAGAGGGCCAACGCCGATATGTTGAAAGTTTATCGTCGTACGCCCGCCAATTTCTGGGGCGCATCAATAAACCCGAAGTTGATTACATTAAGGGAATCCCACCAGCAATTGCCATTGAGCAAAAAGTAAACACGCGTAATCCACGCTCTACGGTTGGAACCTCAACCGAAATTTACGATTACCTGAAATTGCTATTTGCCCGAATTGGAAAAACCATCTCCCCCATCTCAGGAAATGAAGTCAAACAACATCATGTAAGTGACGTCGTTAACTTCATTCAATCTTTTCCTGAAAACACCCGTTTTCTGATCGGTTCTCCACTAAAAGTTAAAAATGGGCGCACCTTAACTCAGGAAGCAGAATTGTTACTTCAGCAAGGATTCTCCCGAATTGAAATAAACAATGAAATCAAAAAAATTGATGAACTATTAAAGGAAAAACAACAGGATGAATGCATAAACTCCAACGTCAACATTGTCATTGATCGTGACACTGTCATAAACGATGAGGACAATTTAAGCCGGATTGCCGATTCGGTACAAACTGCATTTTTTGAAGGTCATGGCGAATGCATCGTTAAAGTTTATGATGGATCTGAGATTAAAGAAGAACATTTCTCCAATCTTTTCGAGGCTGATGGCATCGAATTCGAGGAACCTACCGTTCATATGTTCAGTTTCAACAACCCTGTTGGCGCCTGTAAAACCTGCGAAGGCTACGGAAAAGTAATCGGAATTGACGAAGATTTGGTCATTCCGAATAAATCGTTGTCGGTTTATCAGGATGCTGTTGCTTGCTGGAAAGGTGAGAAAATGGGAGAATGGAAGGAAGCCTTGATTTATTCAGCCGAGAAATTCAATTTCCCGATCCACAAACCATACTATGAACTAACAGAAGATCAAAGGCAACTTTTATGGACTGGCAACAAATATTTTCAGGGGTTGAACCAGTTTTTTAAGATGCTCGAAGAAAACACGTACAAGATTCAATATCGGGTCATGCTTTCGAGGTACCGCGGAAAGACCAATTGCCCTGATTGTTTGGGAACACGTCTCAAAAAAGAAGCCATGTATGTGAAAGTTGGAGAAAAATCGGTTCAGGATTTGGTATTGATGCCAATCGACGAATTACAGAAATTCTTTTCCAATCTGGAACTCTTGGAATATGAAACAAAAATAGCCGAACGTATTCTGACTGAAATAAGCAACCGGCTTGAATTTCTGACCGATGTTGGACTTGGCTATTTAACCCTGAACCGACTTTCGTCAACCCTTTCGGGCGGAGAGTCACAGCGTATTAATCTGGCTACCTCACTGGGAAGTAGTCTGGTTGGCTCCATGTACATTCTCGACGAACCCAGCATTGGACTGCATTCGAGAGACACTCAACGGCTAATTCGGGTATTACGGAAACTGCAAAAACTTGGAAATACAGTTATCGTTGTTGAGCACGATGAAGAAATTATCCGTGAAGCCGATGAAATTATCGACATCGGGCCATTGGCCGGAAGACTGGGTGGTGAAGTTGTTTTTCAGGGAACTCACGAACAGTTGGAGTTGTCGTCAGAAAGTATGACTGCTAAATACCTGACTGGCAGAGAAAAAATTGGCATCCCCCTGACCCGCCGAAAATGGAGTAACTTCATCGAAATTACCGGCGCCCGCGAAAATAACCTTAAAAATATTGACGTTAAATTTCCGCTCAATACCATTTGCGTAGTAACCGGGGTGAGCGGTTCCGGAAAATCGTCACTCGTAACCAAAGTGCTTTATCCAGCACTGGCAAAGATGTTTGGAGGGTTTGGCGAAAAAACCGGGCAACACGACATCATTCGAGGCGATTTTAATCTGATTACTTCGGTGGAATTTGTTGATCAGAACCCGATCGGAAAATCGTCCAGGTCGAATCCGGTAACCTATCTGAAAGTTTACGACGAAATCCGGAAACTATTTTCCGAGCTACAAAGTTCGAAATACAACGGATTTAAACCTTCCCATTTTTCATTCAATATTGAGGGTGGACGTTGCGAGGAATGCCAGGGAGAAGGTGAGATTACGGTTGAAATGCAGTTTATGGCCGATATTCATTTACAGTGCGAAAGTTGCAAAGGCAAACGGTTCAGAGACGAAATTTTGGAAATCACTTTTGAAGACAAAAACATCTATGATATTCTTGAACTGACTGTTGACGAAGCCATCGATTTTTTTGGAAATCACAAATCTGCATCTGCAAAAAAGATTGCCAAACTATTAAAACCGCTACAAGATGTAGGTTTAGGCTATGTAAAACTCGGGCAATCGTCGAGTACATTGTCGGGTGGAGAAAGTCAGCGCATCAAACTGGCTTCTTTTCTGGCTAAAGAAAAAGGAAGTCCTTCGCTATTTATTTTCGACGAACCAACTACCGGACTTCATTTTCACGACATCCGCAAATTGCTCGATTCGTTCAACGCACTCATTTCCAGAGGACACAGCATCATTATCATTGAACACAATCTGGATGTGATTAAATGTGCCGATTGGGTCATCGACTTGGGGCCGGAAGGTGGAAAAGATGGCGGAAAAATTTTATTCCAGGGAACGCCTGAAGATCTGGTAAAAGTTACGGAATCATATACGGGCACAGCATTGAAAGATAAACTCTGAGAACAAGTCACTAGAAAAAGGTTTTCTGATAACTATTGACTCTTTCCTTATGATAAGATGGTTACCACCAATTTGCGTCGGCCACCATAATTTCGGAATTCGCACAAATAAATACCTTGCCAGGTTCCCAGATTTAACAGATGATTGGTTATCGGAATGGTTAGGCTGGCGCCAATTAGCGAAGATTTTAGGTGTGCAGGCATATCGTCTGAACCTTCAAGTACATGCACAAATCCGGGGTCATCTTCGGGAATTAACTTATTCATAAAGGTTTCGAAATCATAACGAACCGAAGGATCAGCGTTTTCGTTCAGGCTAATTCCGGCAGAAGTATGCTGAATCAGAATGTTCACCAATCCTTTCTCCGGAAGCTTGGACAATTGACAATCAATCAGATCGGTAATCAGGTGATAACCTCGTTTGAAACCAGGTAAAGTTATTTCAAGTTGTTCTATCATAAAAAAAGTTTCAAGTTTCAAATTCCATGTTTCGAGTTACGAGATTCGAGTTGTGTGAGTTTAACCCGTAACCCGAATCTCGCAACCCGCAACAAACTGTTCTGTAATCTGCCAATGATCGCTAATTAATGTTTCCCCATAAAATCATCGGAAGCATTATAAACACCTCCGGATCGTTGTTTTTCATACTGAATGGCCTGCTGTTCTTTCCATTGCTCAGCCATAACCTTCAGCGCAGAATCAGCATGTTTTAGGAACATCTTTGTGGTCTCACAGAATCGAGGTTTTCGATGATCTTCAGGATCTTTAATCCGGTCTTTGGTACATCCGCCGCAACAATTGCGCAACCAAATGCACTGCCGACAATCGAGCGGTAAAATAGCCTTGGCGCCACCAAATGTTTGCTGCGTCTTCGAATTCAGCATGTTGATGATCCGGTCGTGCATGACGTTGCCCAATCGCCATTGGGGTTCCACAAAAAAATCGCAACTATACACATTTCCATTGTGCTCAACCACCACATATGGAGCGCATTCCTTCATCATCGTACATTCCGGAACTTCCATTCCAACATACGAATGAAATACCGATTCGAAATGACGGATCGAAGTCGTTGGAACACCATCGACAAAATCGGCCAGCCATAAATCGAACAGCCGGATCAGAAAATTGCCGTAATCAACAGCCGACACTGAAAATGGCGCAGCTTTGGTTGAATCGGCTTTATCGGTTTCCACAACCGGGATAAACTGCATAAACGTATATCCCAGATTTTTGTAATAGGCGTACAATTCATCGGGAAATTGAACGGAGTAGGAAGTCAGGCAGCACATGGCATTGGCTGAAACGCCTTCCTGCAAAAGCATAACTGCGTTTTCTTCCACCCGCTGATGAGTACCTTTTTGTCCCTTATCGATGCGGTAACGATTGTGAATGTGTTCCGGTCCGTCGAGCGAAATGCCAACCAGCCAGTCGTATTCTTTCAGAAAAGCAGCCCAGTTTTTATCAAGCAATGTTCCGTTCGTCTGCAAGCAGTTCCCAATCGTTTGATTATGGCAATACTTTTTCTCCAGTTCGATGGCACGCTTGTAAAAATCGAGTCCCATCAACGTGGGTTCGCCTCCTTGCCAGGCCAATGAAACATTGTCGCCCGACTGTTGCATTACCTGCCTGATCAATTCTTCCTGAATTTCAGGACTCATTCGATGTATTGAGGATTGATGAAATAAAGCAGATTTTTCCAAATAAAAACAATAGGTACAATCCAGATTACAATCAGGACCGGTGGGTTTTATCAAAACTGAATTTAAGGAACGATATTTGGCCATGTTTCAATCATTAAGCGATAAATCAATCAGACCTTTCTGAAACAACAATTCCTGAAGTTCCAGAATTTTAGTTCTCCGTTCATACGAAAACGAAGAACTAGTTTCCTGAAGATGGATAAACAAAAAAAGGGATTTCCGGAGATAATTTGCATGTGTAAGCGAAAGCAATTGCCCTGAATTTTGACCAAGAACTTTCAAAATATCAGCCAGTTTCTCCAACTGATCATTTGAAGTAAAATACGTTTTTACCAACGGCAAAAATTCTTCATTTTCAAGCATAATTACCTGATCAATATCGATTTTCAATTCCTGAAGCAATGATTCTTTCACAACAGATTCAACTGTAGCCTGTTGGTTTTCCTCCTTCATTTTTAAAATCCGACGAAGTAAAATAGCAAGAAAAACGCCCATTTCTTCGATCTGACGAATCAGGTAATCGCGTGATGCCATAATGGTTTGATTGAAACTTAACAAAAATAAACAGAACCAGACAATTAATAGAATCCGGAACAGTTTATTATTCTGGAAATATTATTTTTGTCCGCATGAGGTCGATACAATCATTTACAACTTTTATTCTGCTGTTTCTGAGCTCGATAAGCTTACAGGCGCAAAGCAATAACGCAACCTTACTTGGAAAAGTTACCGACGAAACCGGGAAACCCATCGAACTGGCCAATATTTCGTTGAAGAATTCATCCATTGGAACGGTCTCAAATCGTGATGGGGCCTATCTGCTGCGAATTCCTGCAAAAAAGACCATCATAATTGTGTATTCGGTTGTTGGATTCCAATCGGTCGAAAAAACAATCAAAGCTTCCGAAGAGCAAAAAATTCAACTGAACATTTCACTCAAGCAAGCTGATCAGGAAATCGGCGAAGTTCAGGTTACCCAGCACCGCCGGAACAAAACCAACATGGACCGAATCGATGCCAAATACATGACCAGCATGACCGATGCAGGAACCGGAGGTGTTGAGGCCTTGATTAAAACATTGCCGGGAGTATCAACCAATAACGAACTGAGTTCTCAATATACGGTGCGGGGTGGAAATTTTGACGAAAATCTGGTTTATGTCAACGATGTTGAAATTTATCGACCGTTGCTGACCCGGTCAGGGCAACAGGAAGGAATGAGCGCGATTAACTCCGACATGGTTTCATCCATTGAATTTTCGGCAGGTGGGTTCGATGCCAAATACGGCGATAAAATGTCATCGGTTCTCGACATCAAATACCGCAAGCCAACTGAATTTGCGGCTTCGGCTTCGGCCAGTTTCTTGGGCGGATCGCTGCAATTGGAAGACCTGAGCAAAAACGGCAAGTTTTCGCACATTACCGGAATCCGATACAAAACCAACCGATATATGCTGGGTTCGCTTGACGAAAAAGGTGAATACAACCCCAGCTTCGTCGATGTTCAAACCTATCTGACCTATAAATTCAACCGATCATTTGATGTTTCGTTTCTGGGCAACCTGGCTAAAAATCTGTACAATTTCATCCCGCAAACCCGAGAAACCAGCTTTGGAACAATTAATCAGCAATATGGTGCAACCATTTATTTTGAAGGACAGGAAGCCGATAAATATGTAACCACCACAGGCGCCTTGATCGCGAATTATCATCCAGGCGAAAGATTAAACCTGAAATTTATTGCTTCAGCCTTTCAATCGAAAGAAGCCGAAACCTATGATATCCTTGGGCTATATTACCTGAATGAGCTGGAAGAAAATACGACAACCGGAACAGCCGACAGCTCTCTTAATCTTGGAGCTGCCGAATTTCTTAATCACGCACGGAATTACCTGAATGTGAACGTTTATAGTCTGGAACACAAAGGAGCATACAATTCTGAACATCATTTAGTGAACTGGGGGCTCAAAGCTCAGATTGAAAAGGTTGACGACCGCATGAACGAATGGGTTTTACGTGATTCAACCGGGTACGCCATTCCTTACCAAGGCGACAAAATTGAGCTTTACAGCACAACGAATATGAAATACAGCATGAATTCAAAGCGAATAAATGCGTTCATTCAGGATACTTACCAGATACCGATTGGCAAAGGAGCCTTGTACGCCACTGCCGGAATTCGCTCACAATATTGGTCGTATTCCAAAGAATTTTTGTTTAGTCCGCGGGCTACCGTGCGTTATTATCCCGAATGGAATTCAAATTTCGTATTTCATCTTTCCGGAGGTGTTTACGACCAACCCGCTTTTTACAAGGAGCTGAAAGACCGAAATGGAATTATTTATCCGAATACCAAAGCACAACGATCGACACAGGTAGTTTTGGGGACCGATTATATTTTCAGGGCATGGGACCGGCCATTTAAATTTACATCAGAAATGTATTATAAAAACATGTCGAACCTTGTCCCTTACCAGATCGACAATGTGCGCATCAGGTATTTACCCGATCAAAAAGCAAACGGTTATGCAGCCGGTCTGGACATGAAAATTAACGGCGAATTCGTTAGCGGCGTTGAATCGTGGGCCAGCTTGTCGGTGATGAAAACGGAAGAAGACATTTTAAACGACGGACACGGCTACATCCCCCGTCCAACCGATCAGCGATTCAATTTCAGCGTTTACTTTCAGGATTATTTTCCCGGAAATCCAACCTGGAAAATGCACCTGACCGCTTTTTACGGGTCTCGTCTTCCGACAGGTCCACCTAATTCGCAACGCTATCTGGACACTTTCCGCATTCCTCCTTATCGGCGCATCGATCTTGGCTTTTCAAAAGTCTTGATTAATCGGGATCACAAAAAATATAGGTACAAAGCACTTGATTCGATCAAAGACATGTGGTTAAGTATGGAAGTTTTCAACCTTTTGGATATCAGCAATACAATTTCATATCTTTGGATTGCCAACAACTCGGGCGATATGTTTGCAGTACCTAATTACCTGACTAAAAGAAAATTGAATCTAAAATTAACTGTAAAATTCTAAAAAATGAAACTCCAGATATTCCAGGCCGATGCTTTTGCAGCCAGCCTTTTCAAAGGAAATCCAGCTGCTGTGGTGCCATTAGTTGAATGGCTCCCAGATGAAACATTGCAGCAAATAGCTGCGGAAAACAACCTTTCTGAAACCGCTTTTTTTATTCCTGAAGATGATCATTTTCACATTCGCTGGTTCACGCCTAAAGCAGAAGTCAGACTTTGTGGTCACGCCACGCTGGCAACCGCACACATTCTGTTCAACGAGCTTAATTTTCCAGGTGAACAAATCGAATTCAATAGTAAGAGTGGCATTCTGACTGTCAAAAAAGTCGGAGCCAAACTGCAACTCGATTTTCCTGCTGATTTTGCTCAGCCGATAGAACCGATTCCTGCTTTTACTGAAGCATTTGAAATTCAACCGTTAGCGACATTAAAAGGAAGAACCGATTACCTGTTACTGTTTGAATCCGAAGAAATTATCCAAAATATAAAACCCAATTTCCATTTGTTATATCAGACCGATGCACGCGGAATTATGGTTACTGCCAAAGGAAACGAAGTCGATTTTGTGAGCCGTTTTTTTGCTCCGGGGGTCGGCATCGACGAAGATCCGGTAACCGGATCGGCACATACCACACTGATTCCTTTCTGGGCAAACCGACTGAATAAAACCGAATTAATGGCATTGCAACTTTCAGCCCGGGGCGGCCAGTTGTGGTGTACTCTTTCAGGCGACAGGGTTTTAATTGCCGGAAAAGCTGTGACTTATTTGAGAGGCGAGATTGAGCTTTAAAACTAAATTCGTACTTTTATAGTTCAGAATCAGGAACTAAAGCAAATATGAAAAATACAATGCAATATATTGTTGATGAGCACGGTGTTAAAACTTCAGTAATTGTTCCTTTCCATTTGTGGGAAAAGATAACTTCGGACAATAAAAAACTCCAAAATAAAATTGAAGTTTTGCTCGCAATAAAAGATGGATTAAGTGAGATAAAGGGTGCGAACAAAAACTATGAAGAATTTCAAACCCTCTCAGACTTTGTGAATGAAAGTGACAGTTAGGGTTGCCCTAAGTTTTAAACGTCAGGCAAAACCACTTCTAAAAAAACACCCATCACTAATCAGAGAATTATCTCTACTTGAATCGGATCTGAAAGAGAATCCAAGAATGGGTACTCCACTCGGAAATGAAACCTACAAAATTAGATTAGCGATTAAAAGCAAAAACAAAGGGAAAAGCGGTGGGCTAAGAGTTATAAGTCACCTGGAAACAGAAATCATCGGCTTTGCTGAATGTAATGGCGAAAACACAACCGTTTTTCTGATTTCCATTTACGACAAAAGCAACACTGCGACAATTTCGGATAAAGAGCTCAAAGAATTCATCAGCAATATCAATTTGAGTTAAATTCAAAATAAAACTTTCTCCCCTACCCGCTTGTTTCCCTTATCAAATGTGAAAGAGAGACATGAAACAAACAATTCATACCAATGCACTGATTCACGAAACGTCGCCGTATTTGTTGCAACATGCGCACAATCCGGTGAATTGGCAGCCGTGGGGCCAAAAAGCATTGAATCAGGCTAAAACCGAGAATAAACTATTACTCATCAGTATTGGCTATTCGGCCTGCCATTGGTGTCATGTGATGGAGCACGAATCGTTTGAAGATCCGGAAGTGGCGCAAATCATGAATGCTCATTTTATCTGCATCAAGGTTGACCGCGAAGAACGACCTGATGTAGATCACATTTATATGACTGCCGTTCAGCTTTTAACCGGACGCGGTGGCTGGCCGCTCAACTGCATTGCATTGCCCGATGGCCAGCCAATCTGGGGAGGAACATACTTTCAAAAGGAGAATTGGATACAAGCGCTGGAAGCAGTTTCCAAATTTTATGCTGAAAATCTGAAAGAAACACTGGAATACGCGGCAAAACTGCAGGAAGGAATTGAACAAAATTCACTGGTTCCGATTTCGAAGAAAAGTTCGGGAATTGATCCGTTGCTTTTGCCGTCGCTTTTAAAGAAGTGGCAAAGTAATTTTGACACCAAAAATGGCGGGACCAAAGGCGCTCCCAAATTTATGCTCCCGAATAACTGGCAGTTTTTATTGCAGACTGGACAACAATTTCAGGACAATAAAATTCTGGAGCAAGTTAAACTGACGCTTCAAAAAATGGCTTTTGGCGGACTTTACGACCAAGTTGGCGGTGGTTTTGCACGTTATTCGACCGATGAAATCTGGAAAGTACCGCACTTCGAGAAAATGCTCTACGACAATGCGCAGCTTTTACAGCTATATTCTGAAGCCTATCAGGCAGATCCAAATCCGCTTTACAGGCAAGTAGTTTCAGAAACCATTGAATTTCTAAAACGGGAATTGCTTTCTCCTGAGAATGGATTTTATTCGGCACTCGATGCCGACAGTGAAGAAGAAGAAGGGAAATTCTACACCTGGGCAAAGCCTGAATTGCAACAACTTTTGGGTACTGATTTTGAACTATTCAGTGACTATTACAACATCAATTCGCTCGGATTTTGGGAACACAACCAATATATTCTGTTGCGAACTGAAGAAGACAACTCGTTTGCAAAAAAACATCAATTGTCAATTGAAGATTTAGAAACAAAGGTTGAGGATTGGAAAGGGCTTTTGCTGAAAGAACGTGAAAAGCGTGTGCACCCAGAATTGGATGATAAAATCCTGACCTCCTGGAATGCACTCACGATTTCAGGATTAATCAGTTGTTACAAGGCTTTTAGCGATAAGGAATATCTGGAACTGGCATTGGCAAATGCTAATTTTCTCAAACAAAAAATGACTGACGTTGATGGTCATTTGTTTCATTCGTACAAAAACAATCGGGCCAAAATCTCCGGGTTTCTGGAAGACTATGCTTTTACAATCGAAGCATTTACTTCACTCTTTGAAGCTACCGGACAAAAAGAATGGCTTGACGCTGCTCAACACCTGGTTAAAATCACCTTTCAGGAATTCTTCGATGAGCAAAAATCGGTTTTCTATTTCACTGCCAGCCAACAGCAGAATTTGATTACCCGGACCATTGAAATTCACGACAATGTGATTCCGTCGTCCAACTCTGTTATGGCCAAAAATCTGTTCCGCCTCTCCTATTTGCTTGATCGCCCTGATTACCTAAAAACAGCACAAAAAATGCTCAATTTGGTAACTTGGAATATGGCTGATTATCCATCAGGATACAGCAACTGGTCGCAATTGATGCTGAATTTAACAGGCGATCATTTTGAAGTGGCCATTGTAGGAGAAAATGCAATCAGTCTGCTGAACGAACTTCAGAAAAACTATTTACCTCATGTAATTTTCTGCGCCGGAACAACCGAAAATGAGTTGCCCTTGCTTCAGAATAGACAGATTTCAGGAAAAACATTGATTTACATTTGCCAAAACAATAGTTGTCAGCTTCCGGTTGAAACGGTGGAGGAAGTGCTGTCATTGATCTCAAATTAAATATGAATCGCAAAGTCATACTTTACATTGCAATGAGCCTCGATGGTTTTATCGCCAAACCGGATGGAGACATCAGTTTTTTGTCGGAAGTTGAGCAGGAAGGCGAAGATTACGGTTATTCGGCTTTTATGGAATCGGTTGATAGCGTCGTTCTGGGACGGAAAACGTATGAAAAAATCCTTTCTATGGGAGTAGACAAACCTTATGGAGAGCGGGAAGTCTATGTTTTAACCAGAAACACGCATTCCGGAACTGACAAACTCACTTTTTACTCCGGAAGTTTACCGCAATTGATTTCATCACTGAAAAGCAAGTCGGGCAAGAACATTTATTGCGACGGTGGCGCCGAAACAGTGCAACGATTACTGCAGGACGATTTAATTGACGAATTCATCATTTCAATTATACCGATATTGCTGGGCGACGGAATCAGTTTGTTCAACAAAAGGTTTCAGGAAAAAAAGCTGCAATTGGTCAAGTCGAAATCGTTTGAAAAAGGCTTGATTCAATTGCATTATCTTCGACATTAGATTGATAAATACTAACGCATTCCATATTTTGCAGGCATAAACAATCTTGATTTGACCAGCAATGAAATCCTTTCTATTTTTTATCTTTTGCCTGACAGTGCTAAATTCTTTTGGGCAAACCGACAAACAACAACTCGAACGCGAATTATTCAATTTGCCCAACGTTTCGTTCACCGAAGCAACAAAACCCGGAGATCCTTATCTGACTTATGATTTGATGGTGAAACAACCCATCGATCACCAGAATCCGGAGAAAGGCTCGTTTTATCAATGGGTGCAGTTGCGGCACCGGGGCTTTGATTTACCAACAGTTATTGAGACCAACGGATATTTTATGTATCGCGGGAAAAACGAGGTTGAACAAATTCTGAATGCCAACAACATCAGTGTTGAATTTCGCTTCTTCGGCAAATCGGTTCCCGACTCACTCCAATGGCAATACCTCACCAACACGCAGGCTGCTGCCGACCTCCATAACATCAACCAATTGCTCAGGCAAATCTACAAGGGCAAATGGATCAGTACAGGCATCAGCAAAGGCGGGCAAACAACCCTCTATTACAAATACCTCTATCCTGATGATGTTGATATAGCTATTCCGTATGTGGCTCCAATCGACAATGCATTTGAAGATACCCGGCTTTATACGTTCATGGATACCATCGGAACGCCGCAATGCCGCCAACGCATTTTCGATTTCCAGAAGCTTTTACTGATGAACGAAGATGAAGCTGTGAAAAAACTACAATGGTACGCCAAGGGCGCCAAGATGAGCTTCAATTACATAGGCGACTTCGGAAAAGTTTTCGAATACGCTGTATTGGAATATCCTTTTGCCTTCTGGCAATGGGGTCGTTCGGCCGACAGTATCCCGACCAATAAAAAGCTCGACGATTATCTCGACGAATTGATGAAAACATCCAGCATCTCCAATTTTTCTGATTCCGATCTTAAAATGTACGGTCCTCATTATTACCTGGCCGCTTCCGAAACCGGATATTACGGCTATAACATTGCTCCGTTTAAAAAGTACCTCAGGCATTTTACTTCCAATCCAACGGCTACCTTTCCACCTAAAGAAGCCAACGCAAAACCAACCGATGGTTCATTTCACGCTGGTCTACAAAAATGGCTTGCCGAAAAAGGTAATAATATCCTTTACATTTACGGAGGAATCGATGCATGGTCAGCCGCTCGTGTGCTGGTTTCCGACAAGGTTAATTCCAAATCGTTCCTGATTCCGAGAGCAAGCCATGGCATGGCACGAATCAAGAATTTGCCGGAAAACATGAAAACAGAATTTGCCGGAAAAATTAAAGAATGGATCGGGCTTGATTGTAAAATGGATGTCCTGAAAAGCAAATAAAACGAGGAATAGGTGCTGTCTGTGCAATAACGATAAATACCCTACCAATTTTTGTATTTCCGTTTTATACGTTTTTGCGGCCTCAATAAATTTGTTTTCGTGTTTTGGACAGTTTTTTACACAACTACAAATTTAAATTTGTCTTTTAGACAGTTTTTTACGTCTCACGAAATTTAAATATACGTGTCAGACAAATTCTACACGTTTTTAAATTTAAATTCATATAGAAATCTGTATAAAACGCTTCAACAAATTTATTGAGACGTTTTATACAGATTTTACGCTTTTACAAAAGTTATTTCAGCGGAAAATAATTTCGTATGTTTGTAATAGAAACAAAAAATAACCCATGAGCAACTTTCTGACCAGCATCCACATCAACAAAATATTCCATTTAGAAAATATCGACATTCAGATTGACGAGAATGAAAAGAAACACCTGATTATTACCGGAAAAAATGGAAGTGGAAAAACGTCCCTATTAAATGCTTTGGTGGAGTTTTTTCAAGTTATTCAAAATGATAAGTTACTGGATTTTCTAAACCATGAAAAAACATTGATTTATTGGGATTCCGAATTAACAAAGAGAACTAAAAACAACGATCCAAATATCAGACAGGCTGAAGAAATCGTAAAAAATCAGAAAAGTGCTTTAGCTAAAATCTATGGCAAGTTGAGAATTAGTTTAAATAATCTGTCAGAAATATCCAGAAATTATCACAACGGAGATTTTATTTTTGCTTTTTATGCAGCAAACAGAAAAACGGAGGTTATTATCCCAAAAAATCCTGAAAAACCAAACCTTAATCCTCTTTCAGATATAAAAGATTCTAAGCATCGTGAGTTTGTTAAGTTTTTAGTTGATTTAAAAATACAAGAAGCATTGGCGCGAAATGAAAATCAATTAACTGATGCTGACAAAATCAAATGCTGGTTTGACAAATTCGAAGAACTTCTGGCTGAAATATTTGAAGGCTCCAGCGTTTCCCTGAATTTCAATTACAAGGATTATTCTTTCACCATCAATCAGGATGGCCGTGAGTTCGGGTTTAATCAATTGTCTGATGGTTATTCAGCTATCATCGACATTATTGCCGACTTAATTCTGAAAATGCAAAATCAGGATTCTCTCACTAGGGCATACGAGAAAGAAGGAATTGTATTGATTGATGAAATTGAAACGCACTTGCACCTTGAATTACAACGGCTAATTTTACCGATGCTTACCCGCGTTTTCCCCAATATCCAGTTTATAGTAACCACCCATTCTCCGTTTGTACTCAGTTCCATCAAAAATGCGGTAGCTTATGATCTGGAGAAAAAAGAACGATTGGAAGATTTGACTGAATACTCTTATGAAGCATTGGCGGAAGGCTATTTTGAAGTAAAAACGGAATCCAATTTTTTGCAAGCAAAACTCGATCGGTTTAAAGAACTCGCCGAGAAATCGAAAAGGGATTCAGCCGAAAATGCTGAATTCGAAAGTTTAGACAATGAGCTTGCTTTGTTAGACGAAAGCCTTGCTCCACAAAACGTAAAGGGTGCATATCTCCAAATAAAACTGGCTGCTAAATAATAGGTTATGATTCGGGTAAACAAAGCAGCAGAAATTCCAGCTTCCTTACTAGTGGAAAATTGCAATCATTATGATGGTCAAGATGTTCAGGAAACCTTATACTCTGATCAATATGGGAAATGCTATCTGTGTGAACAGGAAACACATAAGACATTCCAAATAGAACATCTCAAACCTAAGGATGAAGGATATTCTCCAGAGTTAAAATACGAATGGACTAATCTTTTCCTCTCATGTGGGTATTGTAATGGAAGAAAACCTAACAATCTCGAAATCTTGAACCCATTAAAAGTTAATATTGAGGATGTTATTACTCATAAATTCGACATCAATTTGGGGAAAATAGAATTTCTTAGCAAGTCAGATGATCTAACTATTTTACAAACAATCAAACTCTTATCAATTCTTTTTAACGGCAAATCGAATATTAGAGATATAAAAGGAAAAATCTTGTTTGACGATTTGAATCGGGAGATTTTAAATTTTCTCAAAATGTTGATTCAATACAAATCCAATCCGAACGAAGGAAACAAACAAATTATCATCGACCTACTTCATATCTCCAAAGAATTTCTTGGCTTCAAATATTGGATAATCAAAGATTCAGGCTTTTATGATGAATTCCAAGAGTTTATGATCTGGAACAAAACCGCATAAGGCGCAACAAAAAATCCCGAAACCTTTATCAGATTTCGGGATTTTTTATGCCTTCAATTTCAAGGAAATTAGAACTGATGATAAATACTTTCTTCCAGATAAGGATGGTTTTTTGGAACCAGATTTGCCTTTGATAAAGTGTTTGATACCACTAAAGCAAATAAGCCTAAAAATCCAAGGTAAGTTCCAATTTCAAGTAATCCGAATTTAGCTTCGTGAACGACTGCAGGCCAGATGTAGTAATACAATTCAGTGTACTGGCCAACCATCAGCAAAATGATTACCGGAACCATAAACATTTTGCTTCGCGAGGTCATTCGCGGCATCAGGAACAGGAATGGGATAAACCAGTTCAGGATAATATTGGCATAAAACAATACGCCAAATGCTCCCTGAGAGCGGTTGACATAGAAGATGGTTTCTTCAGGAATATTTCCGTACCAAATAATCATGAACTCGGCAAAATTGAAGTAGCCCCAAATAATGGAAAGCATGAAAATATACCGCGAAAAATCGTGCAAATGACTACGGTTAAGCATGGGCAAGTGACCAATTCGGGATAAAATAATTACAATCAGGGTGATGACAGTTGCTCCATGCAAGAAAGCAGCGATAAAGCTTTTGGCCGCAAACAATCCGCTAAACCAATGCGGTTCGAGCGACATGATCATGTCGATGGCAAACAAAGTAAAGCTGATGGCAATGATGAAAATAAACACCTTGGAATATTTCTCGGAATCGTAGAAAGGCTGCATTCCGCCTTCTGCATCTTCTTTCAACGAGATTTTGCGTAACAAGCGAACCATCACGATCCACAATCCGAAGAAAAGAATGACGCGAATGAAGAAAAACGGCACATTCAGGTAAGGCGCTTTGTGGGCAAGTAATTTATCGGTTTCGGTGATACCAATCTGCGACCAATGGAAAATGGTGTGCATACCAAAATACATCAGCAAAAAGAAAACTGCAGCTACTGGAATATACGATGCCATGGCTTCTGGAATTCGCTTAAAAGCTGATGACCAGCCTGCCTGCGCAATGTATTGTATTGCCCCAAAGAAGGCGGCTCCAATCGCTATCGAAACAAAATAATAATTGTTCAGCAAATAATTGGCCCAGGCCCGGTGCGGGTCGAGTATAAAACCCGCAACCATCGAAATAACTCCAATGGCGATCAGCCCATACAACAGGTTTTTAAACTTCTGGGGAACAATCAAACGGTCTTCCATATTGTCCATATCTTTTGATTCTTTTTGTTTTTTTCTTCTGACTCCGATCTCCGGACTCCTGACTTTTTATTGTTTTTGCAGTACTTCTTTCACATACATTGATACTTTCCAGCGATCTTCAGGCCTGACCTGCGAACCATGTGCCGGCATTACGCCAAACCCAACAGTTACAACGTGATATATTTCCCCAATTGGGCCTTTTCTGACTTTATCTGAAAGCAAACTCTTTGGAGGGAAAGGATACTTGCCACTGGTAAATAAGTAGCCTTTTCCGTCACCTTTGTCTCCATGACAATTGATGCAAAAAATAGCAAATACCTGTTTCCCACGAGCTATGTTTTCAGCAGTTGGCTGATATGGATTTACCAATTCTTTTCCGGCAAGGACACGATCAGTATCGTTTTTTTCATACAGATAGGGCTGATAACCTAGAGGAATGGTTCCTTCAACCGGATTGCGCATGGTTTTTCCATCGGCAAAATTCGGATTTGGAGTATAGGTTTCGTATGCTGCCGAATGTGTCATATCGTCAAAATACTCCCAACCTTTTGTATTCCGGTCTCGGTCGCACGATCCAAACACCAAAATAAGGGCAACCGCGGCAAGACTTTTTATCGTGTTTTTCAATTCCATTCTTGAAAATTTTAGTTCAGTTAGTTGGATTCCTTTTCGTACACTTCAGATGCTCCGTTTGTCTGAAATAACTTGGTTACTTCTGGTTTCTCAATTCCCATTTTTTCCTGATCGAGCAGAATAATGAATTTATCATCAGTTGCACGAATATCAATAATATCGGCCTTTTTACCCGGATATATTTTCGACCGGACAGAAAAAGTAAGCAGGGTCAAAAGCGTAATTGTCAGAATAGTTGCAACAATGGTTATCACAATAAACGATGGGAAAGTATTGAATGGCTTTCCTCCAAAATGCAAAGGCCAGTCAACAACCGCAGCATAATACATGCCTCCAATCAGCATTATTACAGCAAATACGCCATAAAAGAAAGCGGCAGTAGTAATGTTTGTTTTGGTTTTCATCCCGGTCAAAATCTCATGAATCGGATAAGGCGTATAAACTTCTTCAATAACTACACCTTTCACCAAAGCCTTTTCAAAGGCATCAATCAACGTATGCTCGTTGTCGAAAACACCGACTAAATATTTTTTATTCATAATCATGGTGACCCGGTTTAAGGTGATCCGTTTGCTGTGTATTGTATTTCGAAATCATTTTTACTTCACTAATTGCAATCTGCGGGATGAAGCGGAAGAACAACAACACTCCTGCTGAAAACATTCCAAGAGTACCTACAAAGAAGCCAATTTCAACCATAGATGGATGATATTCGGCCCAACTGGCGGGTAGATAATTTTTAGAAAGCGAAGTAATTACGATATTAAATCGTTCGAACCACATTCCAAGATTAATTAAAAGCGAAATGATAAATACGACCCAAATGTTGCGACGTACTTTTCTTGACCAGAATAATTGTGGCATAATGGCATTGAAAATGAACATTCCCCAGAATTGCATGGCATATTCACCAGTAATCCGGTTTTTAAAGAAGGTGTACATCTCGTATTCGGAACCTGAATACCATGCTATAAATATTTCAGTAATGTATGCAGTTCCCATGATCAGCGAAATAAAAACCAGTACGCGACAAACAGCGTCAACATGGTTTTCAGTAATGAAATCGCCCATTCCATATAATTTTTTCATCAGGGTAACCAAAGTTAACACCATGGCAAATCCGGAGAAGATAGCTCCAACAACAAAGTATGGAGGGAACAAAGTGGTGTGCCAACCGGGCTCAACAGAAGCGGCAAAGTCGGTTGATACGATGGAGTGAACGGAAACTACCAAAACTGCGGCAATTCCACCAAGGACAAAAGCCAGGCCTTCGTATCGCAACCATTCTTTCGATGAGCCGGTCCAACCAAAAGAAAAGAACCCATACACAGCTTTCTTCACTTTCGATTTTGTGGTATCGCGTATTGTAGCAAAATCAGGAACCATACCGAAGTACCAGAAGCTGGCCGAAATAAGTAAATATGCCGATATTGCTACAAAGTCCCAAAACAGCGGGGAGTTAAAGTTTACCCAAAGCGGGCCGCGGGTATTCGGATATGGAAAGACGTAGAAAAACAACCATGAACGTCCCATGTGCATCAGCGGGAACAAGGCTGCACAAAAAACAGCAACAACAGTCATAGCTTCCGCAGCACGGTTAATGGCGGTTCTCCACTTCTGTCGCAAAATCAGCAAGAAAATGGAAAAAGCGGTTCCGGCATGGCCAATCCCGATCCACCATACAAAGTTGATAATTGCCCATCCCCATGCAACTGTGTTGTTTACACCCCACGAACCAATTCCAACAGTCAGCGTGATATAAATACTTCTGGCACCCCAGGCAAACATTACCAAACTGACACCCATGGCTACATACCACCATCTGGGCACTTTGGCATCAATGGGAGCAAGAATCTCCTGCGAAATCTGACTGAGCGACTTTTCTCCGTCAATTAATTTTCCTCGTACGTCCGTTTTGTACATAGTCCGATCTATTTTCTTTGATTATTGATCATGCGTTTGTATTTCTAACCTTAGTCAGGTAACCTACCGAAGGCAAAGTGTGTAATTCTCCCAATAAATGGTAATTACGTTTATCCTGAAACAATTTCGAAATGCGGCTTTCCGGATTTTCAAGGTCACCAAACACGATCGCATTTCCAGGACAAGATTGCGAACAGGCAGTTTTTATTTCGCCTTCAGCGATTGCCCGCCCTTCCAACTTGGCCAACTGTTTTTTCTCCTGAATGCGCTGAACGCACATCGAGCATTTTTCGACTACCCCGCGCGAACGAACCGTCACATCAGGATTTAAAACCATCCGGCCCAAATCACTGTTCGATGCAAAATCAAATTTATCGTTCTTCACATACTGGAACCAGTTAAACCGTCGCACTTTGTATGGGCAGTTGTTCACGCAATATTTTGTACCCACACAACGGTTGTAGGCCATTTGGTTCAAACCTTCTTCACTGTGCGGAGTTGCTGCAACCGGGCAAACATTTTCGCATGGCGCGTTTCCGCAATGTTGACACATCACTGGCTGGAACGATACTTTCGGATTTTCAGGATTTTCAGAATAATAACGATCTATTCTGATCCAGTGCATGATGCGGCGATTTCGTACTTGTTCTTTTCCGATCACCTGAACATTATTTTCAGCCTGACAGGCAATGGCGCAGTTTCCGCAACCGGTACACGAGTTCAGGTCAACAGCCATTCCCCAGTGATGTCCGTTATAAACCGGTGCATCATACAATGTTACTGACTTTGCCTTGTCTTCCGCTTCCTTTTCATTTCCAGAAACCGGATTCTTGATGTATTCATCCAACGAAGTCTCGCGAACAATTTCACGACCTTCCATCGAATAATGAGTCTGCGAAATCGCCAGTTCAAACACTTTACCCGGAACTTTTTCCACTTTGGCCGAAGTAATGAAATACTGACGGTTGCCGTTTTCAATTCCGACGAACGGATAAAGATTTGAGCCTGTTTTATCGCCAACTTTTCCTGCAATTTCTCGTCCATAACCCAAGGCAACCGAAATGGTGTCTTTGGCCTGTCCTGGTTGAACAAATACAGGCAATTCCATGCCATTTACTTGAATAACATCTTCGTTTTTCAAGCCATTTTCGGTGGCATAAGCAACGGGAACCGCAGCAAAGTTATCCCAGCTGATTTTAGCAACCGGATCGGGCAATTCCTGAAGCCACGGGTTATTGGCATATTTCCCGTTTCCGATGGCTATACTTTCGTAAATAGCAACTTCCAGCCCTGAAATGGCAGGTTTAATCTGACTTGCAGCCTGCGAAAGACCTTCCGGAGAATAACTTAATTTGATTTCCTGAATGGCTTCGAAAACTCCGTTTTGCAACGAAGTATTCCAAAAGTGACGGAAATCGGTTGTATTTTTTTGCTTTGGGAATTGGTTTTCTTTCCAGAAATTCTTGATATAATCACGATAATTCATGGTGGCGCCAGACCATTTCAACAGTGTTTCCTGTGGAGCCCTGGCATTAAACAAAGGAGCTATTACCGGCTGGGATAAACTGTAAATTCCGGTTTTTGGTTCCAGATCGTTCCAGCTTTCCAAAAAGTTTGTTTCAGGCAAAACATATTGGCATAAAGCCGTTGTTTCGTCGGGCCGTTCCGAAAACGAAACGCTTAAACCTGTTTTTTTAATGGCTTCGGCAAACTCTTTTCCTTTTGGATGGTCGTAAACCGGATTGGCATTCCAAACAATCAAAGTGGAAACATTGCCAGCTTTCAAGTCAGAAAGCAAACGGTCGGTATCCTGATCAATTCCTTGTTTCGTGAGGAGCGGATTTTCAAGTCCAATTGTTTGTCCGTAGTTGCCCAACAGCTGATTGATGCCGTTTACTAGCAATTGTATATTTACATCATTGCTTCCGGAGATCACAATGCTTTGTTTTTCGTTTTCGAGCAGGTCTTTGGCCAGTTCAGTAATATCAACCGAAGATTGTGCGCCAGAAACGGCTTGGCCACCTTTAGCCTTGGCAATGGCATTGTACAATGCCAAAACGATAGCCCCTTCTTCCGACGGTTTAATTGGGAAACGAACATCGGCATTTGAGCCACTCAAAGTTAATCCAGCTTCAAACTGGTAATGGCGAAGCATTTCCTTGCGGCCATCCTGCAACTTCCGCGCAGCAGTGTATCCTTTGGTATATTCTACCGTCGAAAGCCAGCTCCCAAGAAAATCGGCACCAAAACTGACCACGACTTTGGCCTTATTGAAGCGGTAGTCCGGAATTATGGCAGCTTGAGAATCAGGTGTAGTCGAGGTTCCAAACGTGCTTAAATTAGCCAATAATATTCCTGAAGCCGAAACAGGATCGTATTGAATCCATTCGGTATTCGTCTGTTTTTCAGCAAATTTTCGAATAATCTCACGTGTCGATGGAGAAATGATTGTTGAACTGAGCAAAACAACTTTTCCGCCTTTGTTTTTAACGAGCTGAGCTACAATCTCTTCATCGGCTTTCTCCCAGGTAATTTCCTGACCACTTTTAGAAGGCCCTTTAAACCTTGCGTCGTCGTATAGATTCAATACAGAAGCCTGAACGCGGGCGCTTGTTCCGCCTTGAGAAATGGAACTCAGCGTATTCCCTTCAATTTTGATTGGCCTGCCATCACGAACTTTCACGATGATACTTCCATATTCATTTCCTTCGAAATAGGAAGATGCATAATAATTGGCTGTTCCGGGATTGATTTCGTCTGGTTTGACCAGGTACGGAATGGCCTTATCAATTGGCCTTTTACAGCTGGCAACAAGAGTCGCAGCAGCAATGCTGAAACCAAATGTTTTCAGGAAATCACGACGCGATGCTGCATTCGCTTCTTTGTCGCCTTTCATCAACATGCTCTTTTGCTTGGCTTCTTCACGCACTTCTTCCCTGCGTAGCTCTTTTGGATTGGCAAGTTCTTCTATACTTCTCCAGTATGTCTTCATCGACTATATTTTTTCAAAATTTAAATTCAATATGATTTAGAAAAGAGGAATAATTAAAAAGGAAAGACCTAAAATTTACTCTTACTCATTTCTTGTTCCTTATTTCTTATTTTCTTTTTATTCGTTTCTAATGACCAATGACCTTTCCCTATTTTAATAATGGCAACGCATACAATCATTTGCACCGATATTCACGGCACGAACAGTATCAATTCTCCCGGCCTTCACATCATCGTGCAGCTTCATGTAATTATCGTAATAGTGATTGTCTTTGAAATTCACTTTCGTTTGCCGGTGACAGTTAATACACCATCCCATCGACAAATCGCTGGTTTGTTTCATAATGTCCATTTCGGCAACAGCGCCATGGCATTGTTTACAATCGACTTTGGCAATACTGACATGTTGTGCATGGCTGAAAAAAACATGATCGGGCAAACTATGTAATCGGATCCATGCGACCGGTTTTTTAGTTTCGTTGGCTTCAACCACTTTTGCAATTTCAAATTTACCTGAACGGGTTCCTTCCCGCACCAGAACATGGCAGTTCATGCACAATTCCATGGCAGGAATACCTGCTGATTTATTGTATTCGGCGGTTGAATGACAATATTTACAGTCGATTTTATTGGCACCTGCATGTACTTTATGCGAAAATTTAATGGGTTGATCCGGAGCATAATTTTTTGATCGTCCTAAATCGATCGCAGCTGTGGCAATCATTTTCACCTGCACAACAAGAGAGATAACCAGAATCAAAACGGTAATATACCGGTATTTTATTTTATGAAAGAAAATCAGGTCAAGCAAAGCAAAGGTCATCAAAAGCCCCAAAAGCAGAAAAATTACGATTTGGTTGATTGTTGGTCCAGCTGATGGCGGTCCGGTTTTAGCCAGTTCATCTAAATACAATTTAACTTTCTTCAGATCTTCGTCTTCAATTTTAAAGTCCTTATGAGAAGCCTCCATTTTCTTTCCGTTTGGCTCCATCACTGCACTCCGGAATTCGGAAAAGTCCTTCCCGGCATATTTTGTCGCAATATCCATGGCCGACGGATTCCAATTCATCGTATCCGATTTCGTCAGGATATGGCAAGACTCACAGGATTCGAATTTGCGGTCTTTTGGTAAAAGACCTTTAAAAAATCTTTCTCCCCGCTGTATGTCATTATGCGAATGATTTTCAATAGCTAGCCCATCCTTTTTATCAGGAGTATTGGCTTTTACCTGACTTCCGGAAATTAAAAAGATAGATAAAAATAACAGGGAAATTAATGTCTTCAATTTTAGCGGGACATGCCGGAGAAGTAAAACTTTTCTCATTCAAATAGGATTAGTATTTTAGTATATGACGAAACCTCTTTTTCCAATGTTTTCTTGATAAACAATCAAATTAGATTATGGTTTCCTATTCATATAAAAAAAACAAAAAACATTAACTATAACAACAAAAAAAACAGAGTATAAAGTTTAATATTCAGTAAATGGAATTGTTATCTATAAACTTGATTCGAAGTTTTTTCATATCAGATTTATTTTATCCTTAAGTCATTTTCATGCGAATAGTAGTAGATCATAATTTTTTTGCCATTTTCACAATTCACAAATCAGATATTATTACCTTTATTGCTACTCAACAAAGAATGATCAGTAGAATGAGTGCACCTAAAATAAGTGTTTTAATTATTGATAATGAACAGGAACAGATAAATCACGCAGTAGGTTTACTTCAAAAAAATTTATTGATTTCTGAAGTTGAAACTGTGACCAATACCGATCATGCAATATTGAAGATAATAAATAACGATCCTGACGTTATACTTTTAAATTATCCTTCAAAAGGTTCAACGGAAAAAGAACTGATTGAATACGTTAATACGAAATTGCCTGAAACTACCCTTGTACTTGTAGCGGAAACCAAGGAATATGCTGCATTTGCCATACAAAACGGAATATTTAAATATTTGCTAAAACCCATCAAAAAAGAAGAACTCGAAAAAATTATAAACATAATTCATCACACCAAACAGCGCCATTTCCAATCAAGGATCGACCAAATAATCGGAAACTCCAGGGAAGAAGCAAGGTTCAGATTGCAAACGGCAAAAGGATATTTAATGATAAATCCAGATGAGTTAATCTTTTGCAAAGCTGATGGGACCTATACAGAACTATACATGACCGGAGACCGAAAGGAATTGAGTAGCCAATTTCTTGTGAGATTTGAAGAAATGTTGGAACGATACAATTTCTTGAGGGTTAGTCGATCGTATTTAATTAACCAGCGATTCATTCGCAGGGTTTATCGAAATAACAACACCATTGTTTTATTTGCTGATGGAAAAGAATATGAGATTAAAGCAGGGAAAGCACACATCAGAAAATTAAGCAAATTTGACACTGAATAATACAAATATGGATACTCAAGCAACCATTTCAGCAATTATCATTGATGACGAACCGGATGCAATAAATTTGCTTGAAATTTACCTTCGTCAGTTTCCTTCGATTAAGGTTATTGGAAAGGAAACTAATGCAAAAAACGGATTACTACTGGCAAAAGAAACATCGCCAGAATTGGTTTTTCTTGACATTGACATGCCCGATATGAATGGACTAATAGTTGCCAACAAAATTCAGTCAGAAAATTTATACTCCGAAATTGTTTTCACAACGGCACATCAACATTATGCTTACGCTGCGCTCGATATTGAACCACTCGATTTCCTGAAAAAGCCTTTTTGTACCGACGATATTGAAAATGTCCTACAAAAATACAATACAAAGATTGAGAGAAAAAAGCGTGAAGAAAAGTTAGATATATTTATTAATTTTCAGGCAGATGCTCCAAAGATTAAACTTCCGACAACTAGAGGAACATTGTTTATTGAGCTCAAGCACATTGTTATTCTGAAAGCAAATTCATTCAATTGCGAAGTGTATCTGGACGACGGAACGATAGAAACTGTAATCAGAAACCTTTACAAGGTCGTTGATATAATAAATTCACCTTCTTTTTTTCAGATAAGTCGCTCAACATACATTAACATGAACTTTCTTCAACGTGTTGACAAGAAAAACTCCAGATGCCTTATTAGTTACAACCAAACAACCACGGAAGAACCTATCTCAAGAAGTAAGATGATTCTCTTCGAGAAAATGATAAAGTCCCCCTTTGGTATGGACTAAAAACAAAATCAGCGGAACGCTTATAATGCCCTTCGCTGATTTGGTTTCACTAGAAGAATGCTTCCTATTCTATTTTTAGCGGATTATCGACCTTCGAATCCAACAAGGCGATTTCGACAACTTCTTGAATAGTATCCACATGATGAAATTTCAGCCCTTTGATATATACTTCTTTTATTTCTTCAAGATCCTTACGATTAGCTTCCGACAGAATAATTTCCTTAATTCCGGCCCTTTTCGCCGCTAGAATTTTTTCCTTAATTCCGCCAACAGGCAAGACTTTGCCACGAAGCGTTATTTCACCTGTCATCGCTAAATTCTTCCGAACCTTGCGCTGGGTAAATGCCGATGCAATTGAAGTAACCATGGTTATACCTGCCGACGGACCATCCTTTGGAATAGCACCTTCAGGTACATGAACATGAACATTGTACCGATCAAAAACTTCAGGATTGATGCCCATTTGCTCAGCATGTGAACGAAGATATTCGAGTGCCAACATTGCCGATTCTTTCATCACTTCACCCAAATTTCCAGTTAAAGTAAGCGAGCCTTTCCCTTTACTTAAACTGGTTTCAACATAAAGGATTTCTCCACCGACAGCCGTCCAGGCCAGACCTGTAACAACTCCTGCGAAACTGTTCCCCTGATAGATTTCTTTGGTGTATTGAACAACTCCCAAATATTCTTTTATATCTTCCTTAGTCAAATTAATGTTGTAAACCTCTTCGAAAGCAATCTTTTTGGCAACACGACGAATCACCCGGGCTATTTTTTTATCAAGTTCGCGAACTCCCGATTCCCGTGTGTAATTCTCAATAATATGCTGTATAATTTCTTTCGAGAAACTCACATCTTTTGCTCCTACCCCATGATTTTCGAGCTGTTTTGGAATCAAATGCCGTTTGGCAATTTCAATTTTTTCTTCTACCAAATAACCACTAACTTCAATAATCTCAAGTCGGTCGCGCAAAGCCGGAGCAATTGTATTTAACGTATTTGCCGTAGCAATAAACATCACTTTCGACAAATCATATTCCAGCTCCACATAGTTGTCATGAAATTCAAAATTTTGTTCCGGATCCAATACTTCGAGCAATGCCGAAGCCGGATCGCCATGAAAGTCATTTGATACTTTATCCAATTCATCAAGAATAAATACCGGATTTGACGATTTTGCCTTTTTAATATTCTGCAAAATACGCCCAGGCATCGCTCCAATATAGGTTTTCCGGTGTCCGCGAATTTCAGCTTCATCGTGCAAACCGCCTAAACTCATCCGAATATAATTCCGGCCTAAAGCTTTGGCAATCGACCTTCCAAGCGACGTTTTTCCAACTCCTGGAGGGCCATACAAACAAAGGATGGGCGATTTCATATCGTTTTTAAGCTTCAGAACAGCCAGATGTTCCAAAATCCGTTCCTTCACCTTTTCCAAGCCGTAATGATCCTCATCAAGGACTTTGGTTGCCCGCTTCAAATCAAAATTATCTTCGGTAAATTCATTCCATGGAAGATCAAGCAACGTTTGACAATATGAGAATTGCACCGAATATTCACCGGCTGCCGGATTTAATCGCGAAAGTTTATGCACTTCTTTTTCAAAATGTTTTGCTGCATCTTCCGACCACTTTTTCTCTTTTGCACGTTCTCTAAATTCCTGAATTTCCTGTTCTGCCGGGTTTCCTCCCAATTCATCCTGAATAGTCTTCATTTGCTGGTTCAGCAAATATTCACGTTGCTGCTGATCGAGTTCAGCTTTCACTTTGCTTTGAATATCACGCTTCAGCTCAGCCATCTGAACTTCACGGACCAAATAACTGATTGCCTGAATTCCGCGTTCTTTGATATCACTAATACCCAAAAGTATCTGTTTCTCATCTACTTTCAGATCAGTATTTGAACAAACAAAATTTATCAGAAATGTAGAATTCTCGATGTTCTTAACAGCGAAAGAGGCTTCTGGCGAAATATGCATAGAAAACTGTGCAATTTTTATCGACAGGTCTTTTAACGAGCCAATAATTGCCGAAAATTCAACAGAATCATCTTTGGGTTGAATATCATCAATCGGATTTACCTTAGCCTTAAAGTATGGGAACTCCTGTGTATAATCGATAACCTCGAATCGCTTTTTACCTTGAATAATGACTGATGTTGTTCCATCGGGCATTTCGAGAATTTTGAGAATCTGTGCGATGGTTCCGGTCTGGTACAAATCATTCTGACCAGGATCATCAATACTGCCGTCCTTCTGAGCTATTGTTCCCAACAAACGATTTCCACGGTACACTTCCTGAACCAACTGAAGCGACTTTTGCCTTCCTACCGTGATGGGCATCACAACTCCCGGAAACATAACTGTATTGCGCAACGGCAATATTGGCAAAATGTCAGGAACATCAAGATTGGTTAATTCAGAATCATCGCCATCGGTTAAGATTGGAATGAATTCATTTTCATCATCCATCAAGCTGGAAATAAGTATATTTTGCATAATTTATTAATTTCAGTCTATAAGATATTCAATATTTACATCTGACATCCTGACCGACAAATATCAATCAGTGATAGATTCGCTGAATTTTGCAATAGCCATGCCAAACCATAAATAAGGTGAATTTAGCAGCTGATTGGAATTTATTTGTATTTCCTGATTTTCTTTTGTCAGTTCAAAAAACTTCAGACGAAACAAGCCGCTTGTGATTTGTAAGTTTCTGACAATGAACCAAATGATATATGTAAAAACAAAAAAAGCTTCGACAACGCGAAGCTTTTAAATATCGTATAGAACCAGAATTATTTATTTCTGATTTCCTGAGTCTTTTTAAATCTGGTATTAAATTTATCAACACGACCAGCAGTATCAACAAGCTTCATTTTTCCTGTATAGAAAGGGTGAGAAGCACTTGTAATCTCAAGCTTAACCACGGGGTACTCAACTCCGTCAATCAATTCTGTTTCCTTTGTGTTAACAGTCGATTTGGTTATATAAACATGACCGTTTGACATATCTTTGAATGCAACAGTACGATAATTTTCTGGATGTATCCCTTTTTTCATTTTTTTATTCTCTTTACTTAGTTTTTAACGGCTTGCAAAGTTACATATAGGAATGTAATTTCCAAATATTTCTTTTTATAAATTCTATCTTTTTTCGATTTATTCTTCTAGCCCAATAATTGGTGCTCTTTTAAATGGTTTGGTTCGGTCAAAAAGATAACGCATCGTGTAATGGGTTTTAACATGAACTCCACCTACAGACTTGTAAAGCGCAATAATTTTGGGATTAAAGTCACCTGCCCATGACAATTCAACTTCTGTATATTGCGGTTTATGCTTCATTAACTTATCCTGATGCCAGAAAATAGCTGATTCGATACCCGACTTCTGATATTTCGGAGTTACACCCATAATCAGAATCCGGGTCCGGGTCATAACCTTTGTTTTTTTGTAATAAAAAAACTTCAGGATATTAATAAAATTCAGCTTACCATTCAGCTTTTTCAAAATCTGGTTAATATCCGGAATCATCACAAACAATGCGATAGGAACTCCGTCGTGATATGCATACCAAATCATTTCAGGATCAAGAATGAATTTCGATGACTTAATAAAATCACGAATTTCATCTTTATCTAAAGGCTGAAAATGTTCGTGAAAGCGCCAGGCCTCATCATAAATATAACAGAAATCGTCGATGAATTTTTCAACTTTGTCGAACGAGAAATGTTCGAAAGAATATCCTGGTTTCTGAGCCACCCAACCTGCAATTTTCCAGAAACGCTCCGGAAATGGTTTCGAATAATCGAGATGATAACTGAACTGCTGAAAATAAACATCGAATCCATATTGTTTGAACAAATCAACGTAATACGGTGGATTATATGGCATTCCAAATCCCTGATGCGTAAATCCGTCAGCCAGAAGTCCCCAATTGATGTAATTTTCGCCAAAATTGACAGGTCCATCCATCGCTTCCATCCCTCGTTCACGGAGCCACTCACGTGAGGCATCAAACAACATCCGGGCAACTTCAAAGTTGTTTACACATTCAAAGAAGCCGCATCCTCCAGTGGGTTGTTCAAAAGTATGAGTTTTCTTTCTATTCAAAAATGCACCAATTCGGCCAAGTAATTGTCCATTATCTTCGGTAACAATCCAACGAATGGCTTCGCCATTTTTAAATGACGGATTTTTTGCTGGTGTAAATACATCTTCGATCATCCCTTGAAGAGGGCATACCCAGATGGGATCGTTTTTATAAATCAGGTGAGGAATCTGATGAAAAAGTTTCTGTGATTGTTTATCAGTAACTTGTATGAGTTGCATGGTTTTTATTTTTTGATGGCAATTTACTGTATTTTAAGTTTATTCCCGGAAGTATAAAAACGTATTCCGTTCCTTAAGTACTCCGTTTTTATCGTCTTGGTATATGCGTGGGGCTGTTCGTGGAATACTGATTTTTTATCAGCAACATGAATAATTTTCATAGAATACCCTGTTTATACACCATGCCGAAGATAACATGAATAGACTGAAAACAAAAACAGGAACCGAAGTCCCTGTAAATATCATTATTTTAAATATTCCTGAAATTAATTTCGGCTGGACAATTTGGAGAGCAAACGAAGCATTTCCAGATACAGCCAGATTAATGTAACCATCAGGCCAAATGCTCCATACCATTCCATGTATTTAGGCGCATATGCATTTGCACCTTGAACAATCATATCGAAATCGAGAATGAGGCTAAGGGCAGCGATTGCCACAACAAATAAGCTAAAGCCGATTCCGACCAGGCCATTTCCGTACATAAAACCGAAATTAGTTCCAAACATACTGGCAATAAAACTAATCAGGTAAACAAGTGCTATACCACCAGTAGCAGCGAAAATAACAGTTCTGAATTTTTCAGTAGCCCGAATCGTGCCTGAACGGTACAGTAGCAGCATGATAAAGAATACGCCAAAGGTGAGTGAAACAGCGCGCATGACCAGGCCGGGATACATGGCTTCGAACATCGCCGAAATGGCGCCAAGGAATAATCCTTCAAAAACAGCATAAATCGGAGCTGTCATTGCAGCACGACGAGGACTGAAAGTAGTAATCAGTGCAGTAATTAAACCGCCGATTGCACCTACCATGGTCCAAACCATGATTCCTTGTGGCATAACCCCTGGCGTGGCAGGATCGATAGCGCCAAAAAATTTGCGCCAAGTAAAAGTGGCAGCAAATACAACGATCAGCAGCATTAACCCAGTTTTGTTGATTGTTCCGTTAACGGTCATCACTCCGTCGTCAGTACTGGAAACTGAGCGATTAAATATATCCTTTCCAAATACAGGATTCGATGATTTTGTAAGATCCATTGTTTAATGTTTAAATTTCAATTTTCTATTGCATAAAAACCGTACCAAAAATAATCAGGCTTTTGCAAACCCAGTCAAATCTTAAGTATTCTTAACAATTGTTTCTTGTACATATTCACTTTTAAGTTCTGACAGAATCACTCCAGCTAAATTGCGACCATGCTCTGAATCAGAATTCTTCAGTCTTTCAGCAAATAAAACAGCTATTTCGTTCATCGGTTTACTTTTCATCCCAAGTAAAATAAATGAACGGTAAAAAACCTGTTTCAACTTCGGGTCTTTTGCCAAAGGGGACAAAACATCGAAGAATGGTTCAAAAAGGTCATCCATGGCAGACTTTTCAGTTATAGCGAGCCTTCCCATCAAATTCAGGCCTGCAAAACGGACTAAATGTTTTTTCCCACGGCACCATTCAAGCGATTTAACAAACGCGAATTTTGTTTTCGACCACAAATAGGTATTCAGAACTTCGGCAATTTCAGCAGTTTCCAGACTTTTTGTCCAGTAATCCATCTGTTCTTCGGTTACTTCTGACGGAACATCAAGCATCGCAGCCAGAATCATCGTTTCGCGCCACTTCTTGTTCCACAGCTTCAGCGCCAACAAATGGTTGGGCTCGTATTGCGCCGCGATTTGGCGTAACGAAACAATAGATGCGCCCCAGTTTATCTTATACTTCAGGCCAAGTTGACTCATCTGCTCAACCGTTTCGCCGTTTTTAGACAGACGTATTTTGGTCAGTATCTGACGAAATTCCTGTTCACGTATCGGGTCATCAATGATAAAATCCATATTAAAAACAAGTAAAAAGTAATGAGTAAAAGGCAAAGAATCCAATCAATTAACAATCATTCTTTCCAATTTAAAAAATCAGGTATTCGATTACAACAAATTCGACCGCCAAAAGTAACGAATAAAGCAAATGCTGTTTCACGCTCAAATAGGTCGAAACGCCAAATCCACATATTTTCTTAACAAAAACAATCAATATCAGTTTTTCAAATACATAGGCACAAACCGTACCGTAGGCGACTCCAGGCAATCCCCAAAACTGCAAAAACCAGACACTTAGCACCACATTAAGCACTATTTCAAGAAACGAGGCCCACATAATTGCCCGATTTTTCTGTAGGCCAATCAAAATGGTTTGAGGGAAAAGCAACCGGCTAATTATTAACAACAAATAAATATTAAATATGGTGGCGCTTCCGGCAAAATTGACATTGAAAATCATCGGGAATGCCCAATGAGATACCAACATCAGCACTCCGGATAAAGGGAACAACCACAATCCAAGCTTCTGCGAATTCTGCTTAATGATTTCAAGATTCGATTTTAGTGCTGAACGGTTAGCAAAACCAGGCAACATCGAAGCGCTAAACGCATTAGCCAGAAGCAGGACCAAAGGAAGTTCGCGGGCACCATACCGAAAGACAGCAAAAGTGGCCTCGTCAAAATAGCTGGAAATGATAAACCCATCGATGTATTGCCCCGATCCGCTAAGAAGCATTGAAAGCACAAGCGGAAACGCTTTTTTTAGGTGCATCTTAATGAAAGCCTGATCAAAAGCAGGAATCGAATTCCGGAACAATAAAGCCAGCAGCCAGATGAAACGAAATGCAGAACTGATCAACAGTCCAACTAAACAAGATTCGAGACCTAACCCAAAAACCGATGGCAACACCACTAAAAGAAACATCAGCACATACGAAAGCACTCCGTAAACAAGCATTTCTTTCCCGCGATTTTTAATCAGGTAAATGTATTCAACCAGACCCGCAGGGGAGGTCAACAACAGATAAATCAGCAAGTATTTCAAAAAAGGAATTCCTGAACCTTTCAGCAAAAATCCTGAAATAGAATGCTCGAATAGCAGAATGAAAAGCACTGACAGCATTGAAAATACCATCAGTAAATAAAAGACATTAAATAAATCGGAAGATTTGGCAGATGACGAGTGCTTTTCTGAAGAAGGCAGAAATCCCTGAATCAAACCGTTCAGCCAGAAAAAGCTCACAGCTCCAGCCAAAAATAGAAATGTTTCGTATTGCCCGATTTCGGTAGTTGACAATGCTGATTTCGTAAAAACAACCCCGATCAATATCAGTGTGGAATAACGCAAAAGCTGAAAAATCTGAAGCGCCGAAATCTTGGAAATTTTAAAGTTCACGGATGAATTTGGGTTTGTTTGATTGACTCAAAACTACGAAAAAGCGGGATAGGTCAAGCAATTAATTCTAATTATAGAAAGATTATTGGATTTCGACCAAAAAGGTGAGCAATTTATTCTGCCCGAAAATTTGTAACAATCCTTTTATCCTTCAGCACATTAACAATCACATCTACAATATGGTCTTCGGACATCGTCGAAAAATTAAAAATCAGATCGAAGTCGTTGTCATTCAATCTCCGTCCAGCAATATGTTCAACAAACCAACTGCGTTGACGATCAATTTTCAGAACGTGTTCCTGCGCTTCAGCAAACGACTGATTATTGATTTGCATCATCCGATTAATCCGCCATTTAAGTGGAGCTTGAAGTTTAATACTCAAGTGCAGAGGAATATCCTGAGCGATGACATTAGCGGCCCTGCCTACAATAATATAATTACCAACTTCAGCAATACGACGAATAACCGTACGAACTGTATTTATCACCTTCTGGTCAAACGTATCATCAATTGGTACTGATGAGAAAGCCGCCATAATCTCATGAATGTTTGGCCATGGTTTATTTAAAAACACATTTTTAATTTGACGGTCATTCGTTTCAAGTTCACGAGCCGTAATCTCAATAATCTCCTTATTAACCCATCTCCATTCAATATTGGTTTTTGATTCTGAAAGATAATTGTAACCGGTAAGTATCTTTGAGAGCCTGGTTGCAATGTGCCTGGCCGAACATCCGCATTCCCTTGAAATGGTAACGACAGGCCCCAAATGGGTTAGCTTTCCGTTCTTATTTTCTTTGGGCCGTTCAAAACATGTATTAATAAAGTCGATCATACCAAACAGTTTTAGTCTCTGGGGTTGAAGGTTTTATTGCATAGTTAAATTTACGAATATTGAAAGAAGTAAAAAAATAAAACCTGTACAGAATATCCCATTACCTTATATTATAAAACCTCTTGATCAATCTGTTACGTAACCTCATTTTCGATCAACAAGCTCAATCTCTATCTAAAAATTCCTAATTTGCAGAACTATTTTCTGTAATGAATTGGTGGTTCTTTACACCAATAGCCTTTCAAATCAATAATGAACAATTTGCCCAAATTAATTTTGCATCAATCAAATCCCATCTTGTCATGAAACAAATATTTATTGCCAGTTGTCTTTCTGCGTTACTATTAAGCGCAATTTCTTGTCAAACCAACAAAAAAGACAAAACCGATCGAATAGACCCACTTGCCACACACATCGATGCTACCGTTAAACCTGGTGATGATTTTTTTGATTACGCTAACGGGGCCTGGTTCAAGGCAAATCCAATTGCTGCAAGCGAACAAAGCAGTGGCATTTGGCAGGTTATTCAGGATACCATCAATTCGCAAATCCTGAAAATCTGTAAAACAAGTGCTCAAACAACTTCCGGAGAAGGAAGCAACAAACAAAAAATTGGTGACTTTTATTTTTCAGGAATGGACAGTACCAGCCTGGATAAAGCTGGAATTACCGCCATTCAAAAGTATCTCGATCAGATTGACCAGATAAAAGATGCCAGTCAACTCGCGACGGAAGCCGCATTCATTCATCGCAGCTCCGGCTCTCCCCTATTTGCTTTTGGCGTTTGGCAGGACAGTAAAATCAGCAGTAAAAATGCAGTAAACATCTGGCAGGGCGGGCTGAGCCTTCCCGACCGGCTGTATTACTTCGAAAAAGATTCACGGACTTTGCAAATTCGTCAAAAATTCTTGGTGCACCTCGAAAATACATACAAAATATTGGGGTACGATCAGCAAAAAGCCAAAACGGCAGCAGCCAATCAATTGAAACTCGAAACCGCGTTGGCGTTGGCTTCGCGCAAAAAAGAAGACACCCGCGATCCGCTGAAAAACTACACCAAATTAACCGTTCAACAATTGACGACATCGACACCCAATTTCAACTGGCCGGTATTTTTCAAAGAGTCGGGGCTTCAAAATGTTGACACCGTAATCGTTGGTCAGCCGGAATATCTTGCTGCCTTAAATTCAAGCCTGAAGAATTTTCCGCTTGAAGATTGGAAAAACTACCTGAAATATAAGCTTACCAGAGGTCTTGCCTCTTATCTCGACGATAAAACATACCTTGAAATGTTTGGATTTTATTCACAAACACTTCGCGGAGTGAAGCAACCTAAACCGCGTTGGAAAAGAGTCGTTGAACAAACCGACAGTTACCTGGGCGAACTGGTTGGGCAAGTTTATGTTTCAGAATATTTGCCTGCCGGAACCAAGGAAAAGTTGGTCGAAATTGGCCAAGCGGTTAAAACAGTTTACGCCGAGCGCATCAAAAAGCTCGACTGGATGAGCGCGCCAACCAAAGAGAAGGCCTTGAAAAAGCTTGATGCCATGATCATGAAGGTGGGCTATCCCGACAAATGGAAAGACCTGAGCAGCCTGAAAGTGAATCGTGAATCGTATGCTCAAAACGCCATCAACGCCAACCAATGGCATTTTAATTATATGATTTCGAAATTTGGCAAGCCTGTTGACCGCACCGAATGGGAGATGGAACCACAAAATTACAATGCGTATTACAATCCGTCGAACAACGAGATCGTAGTTCCGGCCTGTAACATTATTGTTCCGGGTTACGAGCGCAAAATGGCCGACGATGCCATTTTATACGCCATCATTGGCGGATCGACATTTGGCCACGAAATGACCCACGGCTTTGACGACATGGGAAGTAAATTCGACGCCAACGGAAACCTGAAAAACTGGTGGACAAAGGAAGACAGCACGAAGTTTTATGCGAAAACAAAAATGATTGTGAAGCAGTTCAGCCAATATAACCCGGTTGACAGCCTTCATATTAACGGAGAACTTACCCAGGGCGAAAACATTGCCGATTTAGGCGGAATCATCATGGGTTACGAAGCTTTCCAGAAAACCAAACAATACCAGAACAAGGAAATGATTGCAGGCAAGACTCCCGATCAACGGTTTTTCCTTGGATTTGCACTGGCATGGATGGTCAACATGCGCACCGAAGCCATTGCCAACCAGGTTCGCAGCGACGAACATTCGCCTGCCCAATACCGTGTTATCGGTACGCTTTCAAACATTCCTGAATTTTACACGGCCTTCGGTGTAAAACAGGGCGATAAAATGTGGAGGCCCGATAGTTTGATGGTGAAGATTTGGTAAAAAAACCTTAATAAACGCAAAGGCACGAAGCCACAAGTTTTTTTTAAACAATCCCTGATTCGAACATCGAAATTCGAGTCAGGGGTTGCTTTTTTACCGAAAGCTAATTTGGGAGCAATCTGCTCGACATAAATTCAAATGCCAAACACTTGTTTTCTTGCCACCGCCCCCGCTTCGCAGATAAGTTCGAAATTAATTTAACGTTCTGAATTCGTTAGGTGAAACCCCCGTATTCTTCTTAAACATCCGGCTGAAATGCTGGGGATATTTGAACCCTAATTCATAGGCAATTTCACTGACCGATTTACTGGTATCGAACACTTTCTCTTTGGCAATATCCATTAACTTCAACTGAATGTGCTCCTGAGCTGACTTTCCGGTTTCTTTTTTGATCAGATCGCCCAGATAGTTTGCCGACAGGTGAAGTTGATCGGCACAATAACTCACCGAAGGCAAGCCCTGTGATTGAGGTTTATCCGATTGAAAATAACCATTCAACAAGCTTTCAAACCTGACCAGAATGTCTTTGTTCACATTATCGCGGGTGATGAATTGCCGATCGTAAAAACGCACACAGTAATTAAGAAGCAGTTCAATATTGGTTACAATCAGTGTTTTGCTGTGTTTATCGATGGCATGGCTCAACTCAAATTCAATTTTATTCAGGCATTCAATCACAATTTGCCGTTCCCTTTCTGAAAGGTGAAGCGCTTCATAAGATTCATACGAAAAGAAAGTGTAATCCTTCATATTATGGGCAAGCGATGTTCCTCTTATCAGATCAGGATGAAATACTAATGCCCAGCCCTGAGGTTGAAAATACTCTCCGTTGTTATCAACACCAACGACTTGTCCCGGTGCAATGAACACAAGAGTCCCTTCCTGATAATCGTAATAGTTCCGTCCGTATTTAATATCACCACATTTGACATCCTTTAAAAAAATGGTATAGAAGCCCATGTTCATACGTACATGTTGCCTCGGTCCGACTTTCGAAAAATCGACAACGCTTACCAAAGGATGCAGTGTTTCCTGCCCCATCAAAGCGTTGTATTCTGATACGCTTTCCAACTTTATGATCTTTTCCATAACTCCCGCGGTTAATTTTGAACAAAGTTAGTGTTCTGATCTTATATATTTTAATACGAAAACCCAAATCAGTAATAATGGTATAAATACCAGTAATCTGTATAAAAGACTAACCGATAATTCAGGTCAATTTTGCATTGTGAAAAATTCGATCATTAAAAACATATGATTATGGAAAAACGAAAATTAGGAAACCGCAATTTAGAAGTATCGGCCATAGGGCTTGGCTGCATGGGTTTAAATTTCTCTTACGGTCCGGCACCCGACAAAAAAGAAATGATTGCTTTACTCCATAAAGCCGTTGAACTTGGAGTCACTTTCTTCGATACCGCCGAGGTTTATGGCCCATTAACCAACGAAGAGCTGGTAGGCGAAGCTCTTGCTCCCTATCGCAAAAACATTGTAATAGCCACAAAATTTGGATTCGAACTTGACCCGAATGGTGGTTCGCAATGGACAGGGCTTAATAGTCGCCCGGAGCACATCAAAAAAGTGGTAGAGGGATCTCTCAAACGATTAAAAACCGATGTCATCGACTTGTTGTATCAGCATCGCGTTGATCCCAATGTTCCTATTGAAGATGTAGCCGGAGCTGTGAAAGACCTTATTCAGGAAGGGAAAGTGAAACATTTTGGCCTTTCGGAAGCAGGCGTACAAACAATACGTCGCGCACATGCTGTGCAGCCTGTTACTGCTTTGCAAAGCGAATATTCGTTGTGGTGGCGCGAGCCTGAAACTGAAATTTTACCGGTACTCGAAGAACTTGGAATTGGATTTGTTCCATATAGTCCGCTGGGAAAAGGCTTCCTTACCGGTAAAATGAACGAGAATACAAGCTTCGACAAAACAGATTTCCGCAACTCTGTTCCACGCCTGTCGCCTGAAAACCGGAAAGCAAATCAGGCTGTGGTCGATTTGTTGGCTCAGGTAGCAGCGCGTAAAAATGCGACTCCGGCTCAAATAGCGCTTGCCTGGCTACTGGCAGAAAAGCCTTGGATCGTACCAATTCCGGGAACTACAAAATTGAACCGTTTGGAAGAGAATCTCGGAGCTGCCACTGTAAAACTTACGCCAGAAGAACTACTCGACATCAGAACAGCTGCCGAAAAAATTACCATCCATGGAACCCGGTATTCCGAAGGCGCTCAAAAACTGATTAATCGGTAATTATAAAAATTCATAACCACATAGACACATAGAACACATAGAGAAAAGTAGGAAAAAATAAAGCTATGTGAACAATGAGCCTATGTGGTAAAATACAAGAGTATATGAGTAAAAAGATATTGGTACTGTCTTCCAGTCCTCGTCGGGGTGGCAACTCCGATTTGCTGTGCGATCAGTTTGTAACAGGAGCACAGGAATCAGGTCATCAGGCGGAAAAGATTTTTCTGAAGGACAAAAAAATCAACTATTGCACAGGTTGTGGTACCTGCCTAAATGGGGAAAAACCTTGTCCGCAAAAAGACGACATGGCAGAAGTTTTAGAGAAAATGATTGCTGCCGATGTGATTGCAATGGCCACACCCGTTTACTTCTACACCATGTGCGGACAAATGAAAACCCTGATCGACCGGACTTGCGCGCGCTATACCGAAATAAGCAACAAGGAATTTTATTTCATTGTGACTGCAGCAGACAATAGCAAACCGGCCATGAAACGGACAATTGAAGAGTTCCGGGGATTTACCTACTGTTTGGATGATCCAAAAGAAAAGGGAGTTATCTATGGGACAGGAGCCTGGAATAAGGGAGAGATTAAAGCAACGCACGCCATGAAAGAGGCGTATGAAATGGGTAAAAACATTTAATTAATAGGAGAATAAACAATGAGCATCAGCGAAACAGCAAACAAAAACCATGAGAAGCTTTGGCCCGGCTACAAGTCTAAAGCAAAAGCAACTGACCCGGAATTGATTGAGGTGTTCGATAACTTTGCTTTCGACGAGGTCATTCAGCACGATACGATGGATACTAAAACCCGCGTGATGATGATCATGGCTTCAACCATTGGCAGTCAGGCGCTAACTGAATTCAGGATGATGGCCAACGCGGCGCTGAACGTGGGCGCAACACCGGTCGAAGTAAAAGAAATTGTTTATCAGGCTGTGCCTTATGTGGGCATTGCCAAGGTACTGGATTTCATTTATGCCACCAACGAAATCCTGACTGAAAGAGGAATAAAACTTCCGCTGGAAGGACAATCAGCCACAACTCCGGAAACCAGACTTGAGAAAGGCCTGACCAAGCAAAAAGAGATTTTTGGCGACATGATTGACAGCTTATACCAGAACTCGTCGAAAGACTTGCTGCACATTCAGCATTATTTATCGGCCAATTGCTTTGGCGATTATGTGACCCGAAATGGGCTGGACGTAAAGATCCGTGAAATGGTAACGCTTTCATTTCTGATAGCTTTAGGCGGAACCGAATCTCAGATGAAAGGCCATATCCGGGGAAACGCCAATGTGGGAAACGACCGGCAGACTTTAATCAACCTGATGACCCAGTTACTGCCTTACGTCGGCTATCCAAGAACCCTGAATACTATCAATTGTTTGAACGAAGTTCTGCCGGAATGAATCAATTTAAAATAAAAGAATATGCAAAAAGTTAGATTGAATAATGGCGTTGAAATGCCCATACTGGGATTTGGTGTTTTCCAAATACCTGATGCTGATGAATGTGAGAGAAGTGTTCTGGATGCTATAAATACCGGTTATCGGCTGATTGATACCGCTGCTGCTTACATGAACGAACGTGCTGTTGGCAACGCGATCAAAAAAAGTGGCGTGGCACGTGAAGAACTTTTCATAACCACCAAACTTTGGATTCAGGATGCCGGTTACGAGACCACCAAAAAAGCTTTCGAACATTCGTTAAAACTGTTACAGTTAGATTATCTGGATTTATATCTTATCCATCAACCCTATGGCGATGTTCATGGCTCATGGCGGGCCATGGAAGAATTGTATCAGGAAGGTAAAATCAGAGCGATTGGTGTCAGCAACTTCCAGCCCGACCGGTTAATGGATCTGATGGTTTTTAACAAAGTGGTTCCTGCGGTGAACCAGGTTGAAACTCATCCTTTCAATCAGCAAATTGGGAACCAGGCATTCATGAAAGAAAACAACGTTCAGATTGAATCATGGGGACCATTTGCTGAAGGTAAAAATGACATTTTCAAGAATGAATTACTGGTCTCGATTGCAAAAAAATACAATAAATCGGGTGCTCAGGTCATCCTTCGTTGGCTGACTCAACGAGGCGTAGTTGTTATTCCAAAATCAGTCCGAAAGGAAAGAATGATCGAGAACTTCAACGTTTTCGATTTCGAACTAAGTGCTGAAGACAGGAATGCGATTGTGTCGCTCGATAAAAATAAAAGCTTGTTTTTCGACCATCGTGATCCGGAAATGGTAAAGTGGTTAGGGAATAGAAAAATTGATAAATAGTAAGTTGGATAAAAGATTATTGATTAGAAAAAAATGACGAATTCAAAGAGTATTATTGCCTATTACTCTCGCAAAGGAGAAAATTACCTGAACGGAAACATTGTAAACCTTTCGGTTGGAAACACAGAAGTAATAGCAAAGAAAATTCAGGAATTAACCGGAAGCGACATATTTAAAATCGAAACAGTAGAATCTTATCCGGAAGATTATACCGAAACAACAAATGTAGCGATGGCGGAGAAAAAGAAGAATGCCCGGCCTGAACTTACAGAAGTAGTTGATGATATGGACTCGTACGACGTGATTTATCTTGGGTATCCCAACTGGTGGGGAACTATGCCGATGGCAGTATATACGTTCTTAGAATCATACAATTTTTCAGGAAAGACCATTGTTCCATTTTGTACGCACGAAGGCAGCGGCATAGGAAGCAGTGAACGCGACATCAAAAAGCTTTGTCCCGATGCAAAGGTGCTGCCAGGATTAGCTATTCGGGGTGGCAGTGTGAGAAGTGCAGATAGTGTAATTAAATCATGGCTTTTGTAAAATTTAAAAGCATAAACAAATAGAAAACAACATGTATAACTTTGATTTTTATAATCCTACGAGGATTTTCTTTGGTAAAGACAGACTGGACAACATTGACAAATTTGTACCGGCCGGTGCGAAAGTATTAATCACCTTTGGAGGTGGAAGCGCTAAAAAGAGTGGACTTATAGATAAGGTTAAAGCCAATCTTGGTAGCAGAAAAGTATTCGAATTTGGCGGTATTGAGCCAAATCCACGTTACGAAACCTTGATGAAAGCGGTAGAAATTGTTCGCAGCGAAAGCATTGATTTTATCATGGCTGTAGGCGGCGGTTCAGTAATCGACGGTACCAAATTCATTTGTTTGGCTTCTCACTATAAAGGCGATGCAACCGATTTACTGAAATATGGTTTTGCTCATATTACTTCTGAAGTAGTTGAAAAAGTAGTTCCATTTGGAACGGTTCTGACTTTACCTGCAACAGGATCGGAAATGAATAGCGGAGCAGTAATCAGTTACGGGCACGGGAAATTTCCGGTTATGAGCGAAATGTCGTACCCTAAATTTTCAATCTTAGACCCAACTATAACATTTACGCTTCCGAAGATTCAGGTTGCCAATGGCATTGTCGATGCGTTTGTTCATACCACCGAGCAGTACATCACTTTCCCGGTCGATGCCCGCGTTCAGGATCGAATGGCAGAAGGTATATTACAAACGCTGATAGAAGTTGGTGCAACTACAGTTGCCGAACCCGAAAATTACGATGCCCGCGCAAACCATGTTTGGAGTGCAACCATGGCTTTAAATGGAATAATAGCAGTTGGAGTTCCTCAGGATTGGGCTACACACATGATCGGGCATGAACTTACTGCTATGTTCGGCATCGATCATGGTCAGACTTTAGCAATTGTTTACCCGTCGGTCCTTGATGTGCAGCGCAAACAAAAACATGCAAAAATACTGCAATATGCCGAACGCGTATGGAATATTACGAATGGTAGCGATGACGAAAAGATTGATTTGGCTATCCGGAAAACAAGAGAATTTTTTGAAAGCCTTGGCATAAAAACCCGCCTTTCGGAATATGGAGTTACGGCCGATCAGATTCCGATGGTAATTGAACTGCTAAAAGTACATGGCTTAACAGCGCTTTCCGAAACTCAGGATATAACCCTGGAAGTAAGCCAAAAGATTCTTGAAAATGCTTTGTAGTCTTTACTTTAATGCAATTGTGAATATACTGTGAACCTCGTCACCTGATTGTGCGGATCTGGTGACAGGCTTACGCAATACGAACACCCCCTCAGTTGAATAGCTTTCGAATGAGGGGGTGTTTATTTAACCACGCTGCCAGGACCTTCGGACGCTGTCAGGATGTTTTCTCCACCAGTCAGCGTCGCGTGACCTGACTGCGTTAAAACACAACTGTTCCCCCTGAAAACTAATTTGGGAATAATCTGGTGGACATAAATTTTGCGGCATAAAACAATTAGCATAACTTGCGGCGGTGTATAAATAGTTTTTCGCCCCGACATTAAATACAGGCACAAACTTCTGAACAGCAGAATGAACGAAATCTTTCGAATACATAAACGTTAGGCATTATACGATGAGCTTCAACACGAAAGGATAAACATTAAATGAAATAAAATATGGAGAATAAGCCAATTTTACTCGATGGGAAAGTCTTATCGAAAGAGATTGAAAACGGATTAAGAGTTCGAGTTGAAAAGATTATCAACCAAACAGGTAAAGTTCCTGTCTTAGCGACGATATTGGTTGGTAACGACCCTTCTTCAGAGGTTTATGTAAAAATGAAAGGTAACGCTTGTGAAAGGGTGGGTATGACTTCGCTGAAAGTCAATTTACCCGAAGAAACAACGACGGAGGAACTTTTTTCCGAGATTGAGAAATTAAATAACGATGATCGTATTTGTGGCATTCTATTACAGCATCCGGTTCCAAAACAAATTGACGAGCGTGCTTGCTTTGATAAGATAGCGATTGACAAAGATGTTGATGGGGTAACATGTTTGGGATTTGGACGAATGTCGATGGGCGAAATAGCATACGGCAGTGCTACACCAGCGGGTATAATGGAGTTGATTAAATACTATAAACTGCCGATTGATGGAAAACATGCCGTTGTTGTTGGCCGAAGTCCAATTTTAGGCAAACCAATTGCCATGATGCTTTTAAACGAAAATGCAACAGTCACTATTTGCCATTCAAAAACTAAAAATCTTCCTGATTTAATTACGCAAGCTGATATAGTTATTGGCGCAGTTGGAAAGCCTGAATTTATAAAAGCTGATTGGATTAAGGATGATTCGATTGTAATTGATGCTGGCTACCATAAAGGAGGAATAGGTGATATAGAAATTAATAAAGTAAAAGATCGAGTATTAGCTTATACACCGGTTCCCGGCGGTGTTGGTCCAATGACTATTGCAACACTTATTAAACAAACAGTAGAATCGGCAGAATTGAAATCATTATAACGCTCAAGCGCCGAACAATAATTCATTAATAATTGTAGAACGACCAACAAAAATTTATACCGATGAAACTAAAATATGGAATGAATCCATACCAGGATTATGCAGAAATCATTGACGATTCAAACGCACTAAAATTATTAAATGGAAATCCAAGTGTCATCAATGTATTAGATGCGTTGAATTCCTGGCAATTGGTAAAAGAAGTCAGTCAAACATTAAATACCGAATGCGCTACATCTTTTAAACATGTAACCCCTTCCGGAGTAGCAATTTCTAAGGAATTAAGTGATAATGAGAAACAGGCCTATTTGATAAAAAAGCCATTATCGAAATTAGCAACTGCCTATGCCAGAGCAAGAGGAACAGACAGAATGGCTTCTTTTGGCGATTTCATAGCTTTAAGTCATTGCGTTGATAAAGAAACTGCACTTTTAATAAAATCAGAAGTTTCCGACGGAATTATTGCTCCTGATTTTAGCCCTGAAGCACTGGATATTTTGAAATCAAAGAAAAAAGGAAGTTTTGTTATATTTCAAATAGATAAAAACTTTGAACCAGAAGAGATTGAAACCCGCGAGATATTTGGAATAACAATAAAGCAAAAGAGAAATAATTTGAAGATCAATAATGATCATTTTGCAAATATAGTCACTGCAAACAAAGCGATTTCCCCTAAAATTCTCTCCGATTTAAAACTCGGGATGCTTACGTTAAAATATACTCAATCCAACTCAATTTGTGTTGTGTCCAATGGGCAGGTAATCGGTATTGGTTCCGGTCAACAATCCAGGATTCTATGTTCAAACTTAGCTTTAACGAAAGCAAACATTTGGTATCAGAAGTCCAGGCTTGATTACTCATTCTTAGCTCAACTTGAAAACGCAACAAGAACAGAACTTGACCAATTAATTGATTTACAGAGGAAGAACCAGTTTGATGAGACCGTCATGTTAAATGAATTGCCAGACACATGCTTGCTTTCCGATGGATATTTTCCACAAAAAGACAATATTGAACTGGCAAACCAATTTGGAATAAAATATATCGCAACACCAATGGGTTCGATTAGGGACAATGAAATAATTGATGCCGCCAATAAATATGGGATAACTGTAATCAATACGGGGGTAAGATTATTTCATCATTAGTATCTGGAGGGAAAAGGCCAATGTAAACCAAACCGTCAAAATGTGGAGGCCCGATAGTTTGATGGTGAAGATTTGGTAATTTGGAGAATTATAACTGACTGGTTTCGAAAACCTGTCAGTTATACTAATTGTCCCTAATTTTTCGCACAAAAACCGTTTCCGGATATTCAATATCCGTTAAAAACAAACCATGAGCCGGAACTGATAAACCTGCAGCCCCACGGTCTTTTTGCTCGATAATTTTCCGGAATTGGGTCAAATCAATTTTGCCCATTCCAACTTCCAGAAGAGTACCAACCAGCGCCCGAACCATATTCCGTAGAAACCGGTCGGCTTTAACCGTAAAAACAATATTCGCTCCTTCCTGAGTCCATTCGGCCCGATAAATTCTGCAGTTATTGGTTTTTACGTCGGTATGCAATTTACTGAAGCTGGTAAAATCGGTGTATTCAAATAAAATCCGACTTGCTGCGTTCATACGTTCGAGATTGGGCTGACTGAAAAAATACCAGGACGTTTCCAATGCAAACGGATCTTTTCTCAGGTTCAGGCGGTATTGATAGGTTCTCGAAATGGCATCGAACCGGGCATGTGCTTCCGGAGCAACTTTCGACACATGAAAAATAACGATTTCTTTACCCAAAAAACTGTTCAGTTTGTGCGTAAAATCCGGATGGTCGAGATTGAGCCTTTCCGAATCGAAGTGAGCAACAAAGTAACTGGCATGGACACCAGTATCGGTTCGTCCGGCGCCCGTAACAGCTATCGGCTCCCGGATAATGGTCGAGAGTGCTTTTTCGAGGCATTCCTGAACAGAGACCGCATTAGGCTGAATTTGCCAACCGTGAAAATTGGTGCCTTTATAAGCAAGTGCTATGAAATATCTTTGTGTCAAGGATTTGATTTTGCACAAAATTAAAAAAGTGAATTCATATTCTGTTAAAGATCGCTGAATTTATTAATTTTACGGCCCTTTGAACACCAAATAGCTTAACAAAATTTAACGAAAATTTATCCTTTTTCATTCATGTATAGCTTATTTTCGTGTTCGCAAAAAAAATATAAGCAAATAAATCATTTTATCTAAAAAAATATGAATCAAACAGTTGATATCCGCGAATTAAACGAAAGAATTCAAAGAGAAAGTTCGTTTGTCGACATCATCAGCATGGAGATGAACAAGGTAATTGTAGGTCAAAAACATTTGGTTGAGAGTCTTTTAGTAGGACTTCTGTCTGGTGGCCATATTTTATTGGAAGGGGTTCCGGGGTTGGCAAAAACATTGGCCATCAATACGCTGGCCACAAGTATCGATGCCAAATTTGCACGCATCCAATTTACTCCAGACTTGCTTCCAGCCGACTTGCTGGGTACCATGATCTACAGCCAGAAAAAAGAAGAGTTCGTGGTAAAAAAAGGGCCTATTTTTACCAACTTCGTACTGGCCGACGAAATTAACCGGGCACCTGCAAAAGTGCAGTCAGCACTGCTCGAAGCCATGCAGGAACGTCAGATTACCATTGGCGAACACACCTACAAATTGGAAGAACCATTCCTGGTAATGGCAACCCAGAACCCGATAGAGCAGGAAGGAACTTATCCGCTTCCTGAAGCACAAGTTGACCGTTTTATGCTGAAAGTAGTGATCAACTATCCAACAAAAGAAGAAGAAAAGTTGATCGTTCAGCAAAACCTCCTGAAAACATTCCCGGTTGCGTCTAAAGTTACCCGCACTGAAGATATTATAAAAGCACGAGAAGTAGTAAAAGATGTTTACATGGACGAAAAAATCCAGAAATACATTGTTGACATCGTTTTTGCAACCCGCGACCCGAAAGCCTACAAGCTCGACAAATATGTCGATATGATCACTTATGGAGGTTCGCCACGTGCAAGCATCAGTCTGGCTCAGGCTGCCAAAGCATTTGCGTTTATCAAACGCCGTGGTTATGTGATTCCAGAAGATGTGCGTGCTGTTTGCCCCGACGTCATGCGTCACCGTATCGGTTTAAGTTACGAAGCCGAAGCAAACAACATTACTTCCGAAGAAATTATTGCCGAAATTCTGAATTCAGTTGAAGTTCCTTAAAGACAAACACAAGTATCAAGATGCAGCTATCAAGACCTTTTATCTTGAAACCTGATACTTAACTTGGAATTTTGAATTTGAAACTTGGAACTTAAATAAATGGAAACAAGCGAACTTATAAAACGAGTCCGAAGGATTGAAATCAAAACACGTGGATTAAGCCGCAATATTTTTGCCGGCGAATATCACAGTGCTTTCAAAGGACGTGGGATGGCTTTCAGTGAGGTTCGTGAATACCAGTTTGGCGACGACATTCGCAACATCGACTGGAATGTAACTGCCCGTTACAACAAACCATTCGTAAAAATCTACGAAGAAGAGCGTGAATTGACCGTGGTGTTGCTGATTGACGTGAGCGGATCGCGCGAGTTTGGTTCAATGAACAAACTAAAAAAGGATATTGTTACTGAAATCGCTGCCGTTTTGGCATTTTCAGCCATTCAAAACAACGATAAAATCGGGGTTATTTTCTTTTCCAATAAGATCGAAAAGTTTATCCCCCCCAAAAAAGGAAGAAGCCACATCCTGCGCATCATCAGCGAATTGATCGATTTTGAACCCGAAGCCAGAGGAACTGACATTTCTGGAGCAATCCGCTATCTGACCAATGCCATCAAAAAACGGTGTACCGCTTTTATTATTTCCGACTTTCTTCAGAAAGAAGAAACGCTGGAAAATGCACTTTCAATTGCCAATAACCGGCACGACGTAGTGGCTTTGCGTATTTACGACGAACGGGAAACTGAATTACCCGCTATCGGGATGATTAAACTGAAAGACGCTGAAACAGGCAATTACACGTGGGTTGACAGTTCGGACAGGGTAGCCCGATCGATTTACCGGAAATGGTGGATTAAGCTTTCGGCACAATTGGATAACAGTTTTAAAAGAAGCGGGGTGGATTATGTGAATATCAGCACAAACCATGACTATGTAAAATCATTGATCAGCCTCTTTCAAAAACGTGGATAAAAATAAATTTCAAATGAAGCAAAGATTGTTATACGTCGTACTTTTTGTTTTGCTTTCAGGTAGTATCCATATACTTCAGGCTCAACAAGTCACCGTAAAGGCAAGTATCGACTCAACGCATATTCTCATTGGAGATCAACTTAAACTTCTCCTCGAAATTGAAAAGCCCAAAAATCTCAACGTTCAGTTTCCACAGGTTCCCGACACGTTCAGTTCAAAAGTTGAGGTGGTCAATCGTTCGAAAATCGACACCATTAAATTGGACGACAAAGAACGCGTAAAGCTGACTCAAAGTCTTTATATTACTTCATTCGACAGTGGAAAGCACCAGATTCCGCCTTTCTATTTCAGGATGAAAAATGGTCAGTTGTTGGATTCGGCAGCTACCCGCGAATTGATGTTTCAGGTTCACGGAATGAAAATCGATACAACAAAAGGACCCGTTGACATTAAAACTATTTATGGAGCACCCGTAACATTAAAAGAAGTTATGCCATATATTCTTGGAATTATCCTGCTTGCAGCCATTATCTTTTTCATTTTCTATTACATTAAATGGAAGAAAAAGAACCAACCGCTGTTCAGTAAACCTGAAAAACCAGCGGAACCGGCTCACATTATCGCTTTGCGCGAACTCGACCGGATCAAAACGCAAAAACTATGGCAACAGGAAAAACTCAAACAATATTATTCTGAAGTTTCCGACACCATTCGAACATACATTCAAAATCGGTTCGATATTCCGGCCATGGAGCAAACTTCAGGCGAAACGCTTGGTATTTTCAAACAGCGAAAAGAATTAGTTGCTGAAAATTCAATCGATCAGCTTCAGCATATCCTGAGCCTGGCCGATTTGGTCAAGTTTGCCAAGTACACACCGCTACCCGACGACAACAATCTGGCGCTGATGAATGCCTATTTCTTTGTCAATCAGACGAAGCAGGAAGTCGCAAAAACTCCTGAAAAACCAGGTGAAGAATCGAAAGAAAAGCCTGAAGAAGAAATAGATGTTGTAAAATAACCGAATGAAACAATGAACGGAATGAGTTATAAAAACCCAGAATTTTTCTACCTGTTTTTGCTATTGATACCCATCATTGCATGGTACATCTGGCAACAAAAGAAGGCAGGAGCCAGCATCCTGTTTTCGTCAGACATGGGTTTTGCCAAAATCCCAAAGAGCTGGAAATATTATTTCCGCCACAGTGTTTTTGTGCTTTTGCTGTCGAGCCTGTCGTTTCTGATCACGGCCTTGGCTCGTCCACAATCGTCAAACAGTTGGCAAAACGTAACTACCGAAGGGATCGACATTGTGATTGCACTCGACATTTCGAGTTCGATGTTGGCTATGGACTTTCAACCCAACCGGCTCGAAGCTGCCAAGGATGTTGCCACTCAGTTTATTTCAGGTCGGCCAAACGATAAAATCGGGTTGGTTGTCTTTTCAGGTGAAAGCTTTACCCAATGTCCGCTGACCACTGATCATGCAACCGTAATCAACCTTTTTCGCAACATCCAAACAGGAATGATCGAAGATGGTACAGCTATCGGCAACGGACTGGCAACCGCTGTTTCTCGACTGAAAGAAAGTAATGCCATAAGCCGGGTAGTCATCCTGCTTACCGATGGCGACAATAATCGTGGAGAAATTGCTCCGGTAACCGCAGCCGAATTGGCTAAAACATTTGGCATCCGCGTTTACACCGTTGGCGTTGGAACCATGGGAACCGCTCCGTACCCAATGCAAACTCCATTTGGAGTGCAGGTTCGCGACATGGAGGTTAAAATTGATGAGCCTACTTTGCAGAAAATTGCTTCAACTACCGATGGAAAATATTTCAGGGCAACAAACAATAACAGCCTGGCAGAGATTTATAAGGAGATTGACAAACTTGAGAAATCGAAAATGGAAGTGCACGAATTCAGCAAAAAAGAAGAACAGTACCGGAAATATGCGCTTGCCGGAGGTTTGTTGCTCATGTTGGGATTGTTTCTGAAGACTACAATTTTCAGGAATATACCATAGGAAGACAATAGATATTTAGATCATAGATATTAGACAAAAACATTGCTGAGATATCAGACACCGGAAAAATCGAATGATTAAAGAAAGAACCGGTGACTGAGCTTGTCGAAGCCGAAATTTGAAAACATGTTTAGAATAGCAAATCCTGGATATTTATACGCGTTGTTGGTTATACCGGCAATGATCGTTTTCTTCTGGTATTACAGAATGAAACGGAAGAAATCGCTGGCACTTTTCGGACAGAAAGAAATCCTGTCTGTACTGATGCCGAACGTGAGTGCAGGCAGACCTGTTTTAAAATTTATTATTTTATTATTTGCTCTTTCCAGCATTATTATAGGTATTGCACGCCCGCAGTTCGGATCAAAACTGAAAACAGAAAAACGCAAGGGTATTGAATTAATGATTGCCCTCGACGTTTCGAACAGTATGATGTCGGAAGATATTCAGCCCAACCGGCTCGAACGCGCCAAAAGAGCCATTGCTCAGCTCGTTGATAAATTAAGTAACGACAAAATAGGTTTGATTGTTTTTGCCGGCGATGCCTACACGCAATTACCCATTACTGCCGACTACGTTTCGGCCAAACTATTCCTGAATTCAATTAGTCCGGAGATGGTCCCCACGCAAGGAACAGCAATCGGGGCTGCGATCCAACTGGGAATAAAATCTTTCAGCCCAACTTTCGAGGGAAGTAAAGCAATGATAATTATTACTGATGGTGAAAACCATGAGGATGATGCCGTTGGTGCCGCCACCGAGGCCGCGAAACAAGGAATCGTTGTTTACACCATTGGAATGGGATCTCCGGAAGGCGGACCAATTCCAGAATTTAGAAACGGGCAAAAAAGTTATCGCAAAGACAACCAGGGAAATACTGTTGTAACAAAGCTGGACGAGCAAATGCTGCAAAAAATTGCTGAAGCCGGCAAAGGCGCTTACATCAGAGCCAACAATGCTCAGGTTGGGTTGAGCAACTTATTGGGCGAAGTAAACAAAATGGAAAAAACGGAACTCGAATCTCAGGTTTATGCCGATTACGACGACAAATTCCAGTATTTTATTGGTTTGGGTTTATTCCTGATTTTACTTGATTTTATGATACTTGAACGAAAGAACAAGTACCTGAAAAATTTCAAACTGTTTGGAGAAAGAAAATAGAAGAGAATATGAAACGAGCCATTAGTGTCGATTCCACACACACAGGTATGATTGTAATGGCGAGTTCCATGTGGCAATTAAGAAACAAATTATAAACACATGAAACGAAAACACATACTGATCCTGTTTTTGTTGGTTTGGGCGGCTTCAGTCCAGGCTCAAAACGAACGCAAATTCGTCAGACAGGGGAACAAATACTACGAGGCTGCGATGAAAGATGCCAGCCATCCCGATACTGTTCAATTTAACAAGGCAGAGATTGAATACCTCAAAGCCCTTGAAAAAAAACCAGAGGATACCAAATGGAATTTCAATTTGGCTGATGCCCTTTACAAGCAAAAGAAGTTTGGACAATCGGCAGATAAGTTCAAGGAAATTGCGGATAAAACGTCCAACAAAATTGAAAAAAGCAGGGCTCTTCACAATTTGGGCAATTCGTTTCTGCTGAGTAATAAATTAGACGAAAGTATTGCTGCCTACAAAGATGCGTTACGAAACAATCCGAAAGATCTGGAAACTAAGTACAATTTACTGTATGCCATGAACATGAAGAAAAAACAACAGGATAAGCAAAAGAAAGATCAGGACAAAAACAAAGACAAAGATAAAAATAAAGACAAGAACAAGGACAAGGACAAAAATAAGGATCAGAATAAAGATCAGGACAAGAAGGATCAGAAAAAAGATCAGGATAAGAAGAATCAAGATCAACAAAACAAAAATCAAAACCAACAACAGCAGCAACAGCCACAGAGCAAAATTTCGAAGCAAAATGCGGAACAAATGCTGCAAGCTTTGGAAAACAACGAAAAGAAGATTCAGGATAAGGTGAAGAAAGTTCAGGCCTTAAAAGCCGAATCGAAAAAGGTTGAAAAAGATTGGTAGAAGATTAGAAAAAGAGAAAAGAGAAAAAAGAAGATGGAATGCGAATTGCTTGGCAACCTGCAACTCGGAACTAGCTTCGGACTTGCATCTTCGAATTGAGAATTTTAAATTTGGCACAATTTTGAACCAGGAATATCGGAGAAAACTATGATCAGAAAATTAAAAGTACTGATAATTTTTATGTTCGTTGGCCTTCTGGCAATGGCCGACAATATCGAATTTGTCATGGAAGGACCCGAAGTGGTTGCCATGGGCGAGCAATTCAGGTTAGGCTTTACGCTGAACGAACGAGGTACAGACCTTCAGTTACCCGATTTATCGAATTTTGATGTTCTGATGGGGCCATCTACCTCACAGAGTTCAAGCATTCAAATCATCAACGGGAAAACGACCCAATCGTCAAGCTTTTCGTACATTTTCATCCTAAGGGCTAAAAAAGAAGGGAAATTTTCGATCCGACCGGCATCAATTAAAGTAGGGGGAAAAACATACGAATCGAATAGCCTGAACATACAGGTTGTCAAAGGTCAGCCACAGCAATCGGCAGGTCAACAAGGTGGCGGTGGCAGCGGTGGAACTCAACAAAATGCGCAACAACAGCAGAGCGATACTCCAACCGGAAACATTAGCAAAGACAATTTATTTGTTCGCGTTGCTGTCGATAAAACGAATGTATCAAAAGGTGAACAGATTCTGTCAACGGTAAAATTATACATCAGCCAAAATGTACCATTGAATGGGTTCGATGAAGTAAAACTGCCGTCATACGAAGGATTCTGGACGAAAGACATTGAAGTTCCAACACAGGTAAACTTCACGCGCGAAGTGTACAACGGTAAAATATACCAGGTTGGTGTCCTCAAGAAAACCATTTTATTTCCTCAGCAAATTGGGAACATTCGTATCGATCCATTCGAAATCACCTGTCTGGTTCGTCAGCGAGTGCGCCAGCAACAAAGCTTTTTCGACGATTTTTTCGATAATTATCGCGTTGTAAAAGCAAAAGTCGTTAGCGACCCGGTTATTGTCAGTGTAAAAGATTTGCCGAATCAACCAGCTAATTACAATGGAGCAGTTGGAAATTTCAGCTTCTCAGGATCGTTGGATAAGACTGCCGGCAAATCGAACGAAGCGATGACGCTAAAACTCGTCGTTTCGGGAACCGGAAACCTGAACCTTATCAATCCGCCAAAGATTGAATTGCCACAGGATTTTGAAGCTTACGAGCCCAAAACAACCGACAAAACCATGGCCAGCGAGAATGGAATGAGTGGTTCTATTTCATTCGAATACTTATTTATTCCGCGGTACGCTGGCAATTTTACTATTCCGGCCATTCACTTCGTTTTCTTCAACCCATCAACCCGTCAGTTCGAGACCAAATCGACCGAAGCATTCAACATCAAAATCGAAAAAGGGAAAGACGACCCAAATGCAGGGGTCGTGAATTCGTATTCTAAGGAAGATGTTAAAATGATCGGGAAAGATATCCGATTTATTAAACAAAATAAGGTGAAACTTAAACCTAAAGGAAGTTCATTTTATGGAACCTTTGAGTATTACTTCATTTTTATCTTAAGCACAATTGGGTTCGCCATTTTCTATGTACTTAACCGCAAAAAGATTGAGGAAAGTAAAAATCTGACCCTGATCAAAAACAAACGTGCCAATAAAGTGGCTCTTAAAAGGCTCAAAGAGGCTTCAGTATTCCTGAGAAATAACCAAGCCGAACAATTCTACGAATCTGTTATCAAAGCCTTGTGGGGCTATTTAAGCGACAAATTATCCATTCCGATCGCTGAATTAAACAGGGAAAAAGCGGCATCCAGCCTTCTCGAAAAGGGAATTGAACAAGATGTGGTTACCGAATTGATGAAGATTATTGACGACTGTGAATTTGCCCGATACGCACCGGCAGCTTTTTCAGGAACCATGAACGAAGTTTACGATGGAGCCGCTAAAGTAATGGGAATCTTCGAAAAGCTAATTAAGTAATCAGATAAAATAACTTTCGTATGAAACGACTATTCAATACAATACTGGCTATTTTATTTGCTGCCACAGTGTTTGCACAGGCCGACCTGCTTCAGAAAGCAAATGAGAATTATACAAAAGAACAATTTAAACAAGCCATTGAGGGTTATAACCAGATACTGGTAACCAACATGGAATCACCTGAAGTATATTTCAACCTGGGAAATGCCTATTATAAAACCGGACAATACACTCAGGCCATATTGAATTATGAACGGGCAAAACTTTTAGCCCCCGACGATGAAGATATTTCGTTTAACCTTCAGGTTGCAAACCAGAAAGTAGTCGATTCGATTCAGGAACTGCCTGGAATATTTATCGTCAGGTGGTGGAACGCACTGATCAATAGCCAGACCACCGACACTTGGGCTGTTTTGAGCATTATCAGTTTCATCTTATTTTTAACGATGCTGGGATTTTATTTCTTTGCTAAAACCAGCGAAGTAAAGCGGATTACATTCTGGTCGGGTTGCTTCCTCATCGTGTTCACTATATTTAGCTGGTCGTTTGCCGCCAAACAAAAAAGCACGATGGTGAATCATTCCTATGCCATTGTGATGCAGCCTACTGTTACCGTAAAAAGTTCGCCCAACGAAAAAGGGACCAACTTATTTGTGGTTCACGAAGGGTTAAAAGTTAAAATTACAGATAAACTTGGAGACTGGGTCGAGATTAGGTTAGCCGACGGAAACAAAGGTTGGCTAACGACCGAATCGGTCGAACGTATTTAAGAAATCATCATTTTTATAGATTTGCCAGTCTGGTTTTCGCGATCAGGCTGGCATTTTACTTTAATTTGTAACAACAAGCAACCATTTCAAGTATGGGTTGTTATCTATTCATAAATTTTAAACTATGGCTTATAATTTACTGAAAGGCAAAAGAGGAATTATTTTTGGTGCATTGAATGCCGATTCAATTGCCTGGAAAGTTGCTCAAAGAGCTTTTGAAGAAGGTGCGACGTTTACCTTAACCAACACCGGAGTAGCAATGCGCATGGGTGAAACGACCCAACTTGCTGAAGCATGCAACACCATCGCTATTGAAGCTGATGCAACAAGTGTAGAAGATCTTGAAAATCTTTTCAAACAATCGATGGAAGTGCTCGGTGGCAAAATCGACTTTGTGCTACATTCGATCGGAATGTCGCCAAACGTTCGGAAAGGACGCCACTACAGCGACTTAGACTATGGATATCTATCGAAAACGCTCGATATTTCAGCAGTTTCGTTCCACAAAGTATTGCAGGTAGCCCGTAAAATGGATGCCATTAATCGCTGGGGTTCTGTTGTAGCATTATCTTATGTGGCAGCACAACGGACGTTTTACGGTTACAACGACATGGCCGACGCCAAGGCTTTGCTCGAATCGATTGCCCGTAGTTTCGGATATATATACGGTCGCGAGCGCAATGTACGTATCAATACTATCTCGCAATCTCCTACCCTAACCACTGCTGGAAGCGGTGTTAAAGGAATGGACAAACTGATGGACTTCTCGGAACGGATGTCTCCGCTAGGCAATGCAACCGGCGACGAATGTGCCGATTATTGCATTACCCTATTCTCTGATCTGACAAAGAAAGTAACCATGCAGAATTTATTCCACGACGGAGGTTTCTCTTCGATGGGTATGAGTATGCGAGCTCTGATTCAGTACGAAAAAGGCTTGGGATGTAACTGTGTAGATGAAAATCCCGACGAAGATCACATTTACGATTAGCCAAATCCGCTCAATATCAAACAAAAAACCGGCTCTTCACCGGTTTTTTGTTTGATTCAAAAATCAATAATTCATGTAATCGTCATCCCATCTCTCCATGGGATCAGCATGAAGCGAAACAGTCTTCCACGAAAATTTCAATACACGTGGTTTAACCAGTCGTTGATAATCGAAGTAGCTTAATCTTATCAATTCGGTATGGGATCCGGCGTTGAACGCAATTTCCTTGTTGTTTGTCAACGGTTCAGCGACATAAACATCCATACCATAAAGATTGCCAAAAGGAGGCATTGCTCCTAATTCGCAATCAGGAAAACGATCTTTAAACTCAGGTTCGGTAGCTAAAGTCACGAATTTTGTTCCAAAAAGTTTACGCAACGAATCAAAATCAATGTGATAGGATGCTGGTAATACAGCCATAGCCATTACTCCATCAATTTTAATCATAACTGTCTTTGCAAACTCTTTTCCGGAAACATGTGCCGAAGCAGCAATATCCTGAGAAGTAAAGGCACTGGAATGGCTAATCGTCAAATATTTGATATTAGCCGCATCAAGATAGGCTTTTAGCTTTTTTACTGGCATATATTCGTTTTTAAAGGTTAAAAAAGCATATCAGAAATACGATCGGGAGAGAATTAAATGTGATTCTTCGTGCAGTGAATTTTACACCGGCAAGGATAATAATGTTTCAAAATATCAACACAATTATGGATTCAGGAAAGCCTCTTTGAAAAAAAAATCTCACCCCCTTTCATTCCTGAAAAGAACTGAGATTTCTATTTATTGATCCGGATTCCGATCTTCCTTTGTCCTAGCGGTTTTCCTCTGCAAACTGCCGTCCTCGGCGCAGAGCTTCAAGGTTCATATTTACCACGTCTTCGCCTTTACGCTCAAAGATAGTTCGAATACCATCTTCGATCTTGGAAAATTTAATATCGATAAACGGAGAAGCAGCACCAAGCATCACCATATTCGATGCACGGGTGCTGCCAACTTCCTTGGCAATGGCATCGGCATCAATGGCAATGTAGCGTGGAAACTTCCGGATTTCTTCCATCACTTTTTCGATTTCCGGATAATTCGGAATATTGATAAAAGGTGTAGTGTTGGTTACCAGATAACCTGTTTCTGACAAATAAGGAAGATAGCGCAACGATTCCATCGGCTCGACAGAAAGAATAAGGTCAGCCGACCCATTAGGTATCAAATCGGAAGCGATAGGTTGATCGGAAATGCGCATGTGTGAATAAACCGCGCCACCACGCTGACTCATTCCATGAGTTTCGGCTTGCTTGATGAGCAGATTATCGGACAAAGCTGCTTCGCCTAATGCTGTGGCAATAGATAAGATACCTTGTCCGCCAACACCTGCTAATATAATATCTGATTTCATATCGAAGTTTTATATTTAAAGTTGAGTTTCAATTTTTCATTCATTGTCAGTATAAGTCATTGGTCATCAGTCATTGGAAAAGAGAAAGAGAAAACAGTTGCAGAAATTTTTCTAATGACCTTTTCTACTGACTGCGACTACTTCTTATTCCTCTTTCGGCTTGCAGCTCGTTGAATGCACTCTCGGCGAGGAATAATGACAGAAACACCATCGTAGGCAAACTCTTCACGGAACAAACGTACCATTTCTTCGTGATTCTTTTTTAGGGGAACAATAGTATGAATATGAGCAGGATCGACTCCTAAACCAACACAAATCGACTCAATTTTTCCATAGGCAGAAGAATCCTGGCCTCCGGTCATCGAAATGGATTCATTGTCGGAAATAACCACCGTAATGCTCGATTTTTCGTTGACGGCATCGAGTAAACCAGTAATTCCGGAGTGCGTAAAAGTTGAATCACCAATCATGGCAACGGCTGGAATTAAACCAGCATCGGCTGCTCCTTTGGCCATAGTGATAGAAGCACCCATATCAACACATGAAGATATGGTTTCATATGGAGGCAGTGCACCTAAAGTATAGCAGCCAATATCAGAAAAGACACGTCCTTTCGAATAATCGGCAAGGGCTTCGTTCATGGCCAGATAAGCATCCTGGTGGCCGCAACCAACACAAAGAGCCGGTGGCCGGTTGGCAACGATTTCAGGAATTTCAAACCCGGCAAACATTTCTTTTCCGAGTGCTTTTGCAATTAAATCCGGATTTAACTCTCCATCGCGAGGCAATGTTCCGTCCAGCCGGCCTTTGATTGGAGTTCCGTTATCGAAAAAGCCTTTCAGCATCTCTTCAACCATTGGAGCACCTTCTTCAAGAACCAAAATTTCGTCACATTCCTGATCAAGACGTTTTATGTAATTTTCAGGAAGTGGATATTGCGAAACTTTAACTACCGGATACGGGCAAGTCCTGCCTGGAAAATGCTCCATCAGATAATTATAAGTAATTCCACAAGCAATAATTCCCAAACTGTGATCGGTTCCTTCTTCGTAACGGTTGTAAACCGATTCTTCCGAAAGCTTCAGGAATAACGATTGGCTTTCGAGCAATCCTTTGTACCGGCGACGTGCGATGGCCGGAAGCAAAATAAACTGACGTGGATCGGTTGGCAAAATCAATTCGTTCTCAGGTAAAAGATCTTTACAGACCACTCCGGCGCGCGAGTGGGCCAAACGTGTAGTAATACGGAGCATGACCGGCACTTTGGTCAGTTCCGACAGGGCAAACCCATCACGGGCCATATCATAAGCTTCCTGTTGCGATGAAGGCTCAAGTACCGGAACCATGGCAAATTTTCCATAGAAACGAGAGTCCTGCTCATTCTGTGAAGAGTGCATCGAAGGATCATCGGCCACGGTAACAATGAGTCCACCATTAACACCGGTCACCGCTGCATTGACAAAAATATCAGCAGCGACATTTAAGCCCACATGTTTCATACACGACATGGCCCTTTTCCCAGCGTACGACATCCCCAAAGCAGTTTCGAGAGCAGTTTTCTCGTTGGCCGACCATTTTCGGTGAATATTTCGTTCTTCAGCTATCGGATTTTCCTGAATAAACTCGGTTATTTCAGTAGAAGGTGTGCCTGGATAAGCATAAACGCCCGACAGTCCGCCGTCAATAGCTCCCTGCCCGATGGCTTCTACCCCCAACAACAAATGCTTTTGCATAATCAGTATTTTAAGTTTCAAAAATCGGAACCAAAAATAGCTCATTCGGAATGGAAAACAACTGCAATTAGCTGGATTTAAACAAAAAGCTTATATTTAGATTCATTCTAAAAAAATTAAGAATGAAAGAGGAAGGCATAAAACATGAATTTGCTCTAGCAAGCCCTGTCATTAATCATTTCCGGACACCAAAGTTTTTTCTATTTTTCAACATTTGATAGGTAAACCATTTAATCACACATTGATCATGATCAGAAACATCATCATTTTTTTATTTACTATTGGTATGATAAGTTCCTGCCAGCCAACCGAAAAAAAACAAAGTGTTCCAACTCCTTCCGGAATTACTGAAACTACCATCACCGAAGCGATTAAATCAATCGGGAACAAAACGGAAGGCAGTAAATCTGACCTGGTCGAAAAAGGGGTCAGACATGCTGCTTCGCTTTGGCGCGAAAGTGACGGGACTCCGGAAGATTTTGTTAAGTTCTGTAGCGAAAATTATTTGGCCGATCCGGCACAAAAGGAAGCGTCGTTCTACAGGTTTGCCGAGTATCTGGAATCACTGAACGGACATTTCAACAAGCTGAGCCTTGACATGCAGGAAAACGTGCAGCTCATGAAGGGCGAAGTATTGCCCATCGACGCGCAATTTGCAGCCTACAACCCTGGGGCTCACCTGATCAACGATTTCTACGACAACAAAATTGCCTTTATTGTAGCGCTCAACTTCCCTTATTATCCTACTGAAGAGAAAAACATTTCAGGTCCCAACTGGACCCCGCTGCAATGGGGTTATGCCCGTTTGGGCGATGTATTCAGTTCGCGGGTACCATCAGAACTGGTACAGCAAGCTTCGAAAGTGGCCGCAGAGGGTGAGGCCTACATTGCCGACTATAACATTTATATGGGGAATATCCTGAACGACGACAATCAAAAGTTATTCCCCGAAAACATGGTTTTATTGAGTCATTGGAACCTGCGCGACGAAATAAAGGCCAACTATGCCAACAAGGAAATTGGCTTCAAAAAACAAGCACTGATCTACCAAATTATGCAGCGGATTGTTGACCAGTCGATCCCCAAAATGGTGATTAACTCCGGAAAACAGGATTGGAATCCCGCAACCAACGAAGTATTCGTTTCAGGAACAAAAACCGAAACTCAACCAGAAAACGACGGACGCTATCAGCAAATCCTAAATAATTTCCACGTTTACCAGGCTTTCGACAAGTACGAACCGTCCATGCCAACAGCCATTCAGCGGGCATTCTCTGTAAATATGCAAATTCCGCAGCCTGAAGTTCAGAAACTGTTCAACGAATTTTTAAGCTCGCCACAGGTGCAGGAAGTAGCAGCCATCATCAAAAAACGGCTGGGGCGCGATCTTTCACCATGGGACATCTGGTACGACGGATTTAAGGCAAGGAGTTCCATTAATGAAGAAAGCCTGAACGCCATTACCGAAAAAAAATACCCGAATGCCGCAGCTTTGGAAGCCGATTTGGGAAATATCCTTTTAAAACTGGGCTTCACTAAAGAGAAAGCTGCCTTTATCGCATCGCGCGTTTCGGTCGATCCGGCACGTGGTTCGGGTCATGCCTGGGGGGCATCGATGAAAGCCGAAAAAGCTCATTTACGAACCCGGATTCCGGCAACCGGCATGAATTATAAAGGGTATAACATCGCCGTACACGAGTTTGGACACAATGTGGAACAAACCATCTCGTTAAACGACGTACCCAATTACATGATCAATGGAGTGCCAAATACCGCGTTCACAGAAGCTTTGGCATTTGTATTTCAAGAACGCGACCTGTTTTTACTGAACATGAAAGACACGAACCCGGAAAAGGAATACATGAAAACGCTCGACATCTTTTGGTCGGTTTACGAAATTATGGGTGTTTCGATGGTGGATATGAAGATGTGGCAATGGCTGTATGCCAATCCAAACAGCACGGCTGTCGAACTTCGCGATGCGGTACTGCAAATCAGTAAAGACGTTTGGAATACGTATTATGCACCGGTCTTCGGAATAAAAGATCAAACCATTCTAGGCATCTACTCGCACATGATCAATTCACCCATGTACCTGCCTAACTACGCGTTTGGACACTTGATTCATTTTCAACTTGAAGAACACTTCAAAACACACGAATTTGCTCCTGAAGTGCTTCGTATTTTTGCCCTTGGTCAGCTCATACCCAACGAATGGATGCAACAAGCCGTTGGAACGCCACTTTCGAATGAAGCCATTTTGAAAGCCACTGATGTTGCAGTCGAAAAGTTAAAATAACATTCAAAGACAAGTGTCCTGAAATAATTAGGCAACAACATCAGGCACATTTTAAAATTAAGGTCAGGCATATTTATTCCGAAAACGGAAGAAAATAGCCTGACCTAATTTTTTCAACAAACAGGTGGAATTGAAAATCCCTTGATAGCTGGTCTGCATAGCTTACCATACAGCGCCAGCTATGGCCAACTTCGAAACTTATCTATTTCACCCAATGAAGTCAATTAATTTTTTCATATCGGTAAAAAGCAAAACTATTGGGCTTTTCAATGGCAAAGGTTATCTTTTTATCAGTTCCAATTTCTGATTTAAAACCTCGCCCGCTTCCCGCAATTGGCTCGAAACGATAGGTTCCGAAACCCAGCATGGGTAAAGTAAACTCCTTCGTTCCGAAGTCATTTTGTTCTCTGAAAATCAATACATATCCCTTGTTATTTCCGGGTTGTTGCGACTGAAATCCTGTCCAGCTTTTTCCTGAAGGCTCATCTCCTATTGGCAAAATAACTCCTGAATGAAAATCAGTCATCACTTTTTTATAACTGTCGATTGTTGGCGAAACAGTAAAAGCTTCTTTGGGCAAGTTCGAACCTTCAAACCAAGCCAGTGGTTGTGCAGCCATCGTTATAGCAAATAAATAGTCGAACGAGTATTTGTTTGGAGCAAACGGATCATCGCCATATTTCTCGGTATTACGCCATTTATTCAGGAATTCGATTTGCAGGTTTTGTGGCGGTACGTAATGCGAAAGCATCCACAAGTTACGCAAGGTCCAGTAAGGATAATAATTCTGCCAGTCGGTATAACGGTTTTCAAGAAAAATATTTCCATACTCATTGAACAAATGATAGCCACCCCGTCGGCCGGCAGTAACATCGAGGTTAAAAACAACTTCTCCTTTGGTGGCATCAACTACTTTGTCGAGCATTTTCCTGAAATTGATTTCCGCAGTTTTATCAGGCATTTTTACCCCATCAATTTTAAATGTCCGGATTCCGTATTGCCGGTATAACGAGATCAGAGTCTCTGCGTCTTTCGCCCACCTGACATAAGATTCTTCGGGGCATGGAACAAACCACAGGCAGATTTCGATGCCCAGTTTTTTTCCCTTTTCGACGACTGGAGTTAATCCATTTGGAAATTTTTCAGCGTTTAGTTTCCAATAATCGGGAGAACTCAAAAGATGATCAAATGAAACTCCCGAAGGAACCGCGGTGGGACTTTTTCCGGATTGCCAACCATCATCGATTTGGAAACGGGTAATTCCCAAATGTGCGCCAGCCTCAATTTCTGCCAGGCAAAAAGCTTCATTTATTTTGGCATCTTGCCCCCGATCGCCCCAGGTATTCATCATGATCATTTCATCGCGACCGGGTTGATGAATTCGAATGCGCTGCTGATAATCGCGTAAAGCCATCAGTTTATTAATCTCGTCGCCACCATAAACCCCGGTAACAAAACCATAGGCTTTCTTCCACTGCTGTTGGTCAAGATCGGTTTGTTGCATCCCGGTGCCAATCATTCTGATGTTTCCAAAATTACTCAGAAAATCTCCCCCCGGATATGCCAGCTCGACATTGGACGTAGGCGATTCTTTCAGTATAAATAATCCATCTTGTGAAATCAGATCGGTAGCAAACAATAGATTTCCTCTAAAAATATTATCGTGATACGATAACGCACGAGTTTCGCGAGTCAATGTATTAAAGCGATCGGTCACATCCAGAAATTCAATGGCATTTAATTGCCAGTGTTTACCGGGAAGTTCCAGTTTTTCAAGAACCGGGACAAATTCAGATCTAGCCGATTCGGTTAACTTTTCAATATTTTGCAGATCGCCCGGATTCGATGTTTGCTGAGTCCAGGGTTTCTCGGCCTTGCCCCTCAAATAAACATCGCAGGCAATAGCCGGACAAGCTGGATAAATCCGGAATACCCGTTTAATTTCAAGGCTGCCCGATTTGCAAATAACAATGGCTTCCAGATGCTCGGGTTTAACCGGAGTTTCAGAAACTATGCCTGAAGAAAATGTTGCTTCATTTGTATCGACGGGTTGCCCCGGAAAACTCATATCAGGTATTGCAGAAGTAGATTCCCATGTTTTTCCGGTTTGCTTATCGGTTATGGTTTTCGTAATCAGATTCCCGTTATTCCAGACGTAAGTTCTTGAAATACGGGAATTCTCCAGAATCAGGGTATCATCAGTTAAACGTGCGGAGCAATAATCAATAGAAAAAGATTGTTCGGAAATCCTTCGGGAAATGTTTTGATTTTCAGCCGATTGTTGTGCCAGTGATGTAAAGGCTAAAAGACATGCAACTACCAGCATCAAGAAATAATGTTTCATTGGTTATGTAAATTTAAAACAAGTTGAAATAGAAATAAAACAGAAAGACAGCAACCCCAACATTGCCCTGTTGTCCAATTGTTTGGACAAAGGTATCAATAATCCTAAACAGACGAAATCGGATTGACAGCGATTGGGCAGTCTGAACGATCTGGTTCTGGGATGAGTTTTCCCTCAACCAAAGTCCATTTACGAACCTACTTTTCATCATAAAAACGACATCGCGATACTTATGTCAAAATAGTCTAGTCTTTATCGATAGTTCATGGATTCAGTAATATTTTCAGCTTTTCTCCCCCGACAGAGAAGGGAGAAAACTGAAAAATCTATCTTGAAAACGAATCTGTTATCGTAGATTTAAAGAAGGGAAACATATACCTCCAAAGGTTTTAACGATTTTTTACTGACGTTTGGAATATGAAGATCGATTGTATCGGTCATACTCGTATTGGTGGCAATGATATACGAATGCTTTTTGTCTTTTACCTTAATCATGTAGTGCAGGTCATTCTTCGATTTCCAATCGGAGGTATTCAGGTACACGATATTCAGGTTTTCTTGCAATTCTTTAATAACAGGTTCCAACGTATTAAAAACTTCCGGTGTATTCGACCGATCGTTCCAGAATAAAATTCCGGTAGCCCCGTGTATAATGGAAGTGTACATCTGGCATTTGATGATTTTTATAAAATCTTCGGCTGACATATTTGAAGGTTTTGCATATCCGTTACCATCATAAAACAGCCATACCGGAGTTTTTGGACCAATACCAGCTTTAATGGCATCGACCGTTGTACCTGCCAAAACAGGATAGGTGTTAAAATCGATAAAACCATTAATTCCAAATACATCACCGCAACCTTTATATCCAGCGGCTGTATTCTTCAAAGTTCCGAAGTACAGTTTTTTTAATGTTTCGATATCGTAATCGACATAATCAGCAGTTCCATTGATATATAGGGGTGATCCGTCATAAGCCCGATTAAATCCGAGTAAAGGTCTATCTTTCAGAATCACGGCATCTTTTCCTAAAGCTTCATAGGGAGGTAACGGAGGCATAGAATCATGAGTTTGCAAGTATTGCTGCTCAAAAAGATAGGTGTTGGCTTTGGGCATCCCAACCAAGTCGGTATAAACCAGCGTGTTTTTCTCTTTTTTATTAATCCGCTCTTTGATTTTGTTACCAACTACAGCAGGCCAGCACCAACCGCTCCCTGCTCCGCCATTGGCAATTTCGTCAATTGGCGCATAAATATGGTCGGTACTGCCATTTTGTTTAATAAGAAGATCGATGGCACTGTCAAGAGCATTTACAAAACTTTCGTCGTTAACGTGCTTCTTCATATACTGCCTTTTGGCATAATCAGAATCGTTATCGGGTTTAATGTTTGGAATGTTATCAGTGTACTTTTTAAGCATTTCGTAGAACCCAATCGACCCGGTTATTTCAACCCGTTCCTTCTGAAACTTAAGATCTCCCGGCGACATGTAAACCATGTTATAAAGTGGCGATTTATCGAGGTAAGGCTTAGCACTCTCACGGTAATCATCGGCACCTTTTTCCATTGCATTAGGTTGATAACCGGGAACATTCCAAAGACCTATTGCAAAGAAACGCTCGTATTTAGTGTCACCGCTTTTCTTTCTTAAAACCCACCCATCCTGATTGGTCTTCCATGATGACTGTTGCGAAAATAACATCGTTGTCTGAAGGCAGAGGATTACCAGCAGAAATAGAGTTGTAAATTTAATTTTGTGATTTTTCATGTTTATCAATTAATTGGTTTGTTAATAGTCTTTTAAATTATTTTTCCGGACGTATGGATTTGGCGATCTTCTTTATAAGCCTAATTTGTCCATTTGATTTTTCTCCAGATCACCACTTTCGTCATGTTGCCTTAATTGATCTTCAAATTTTCCAGATCTTTTAGCCTGCGACCATATAAGGCTGAATTCAGTAGTTGATGGATTTTCTTTATAAATGGGATCTTTGATCGCAGTGCTATAATTCTCGATCATCCACCCTTCTTTTTTGAATTTAGCAATTAAATCGCCAAGGAATAAAGCAGAGGTAAGGTTTATGTGCAACAATAAAGTGTGTTTAATTTGTCGATGATTTATTTCTTTTGACAGGTTATTGTAATATACCGCACGCTCGAAAATGTGATTGATATAAAAGTCCCGATAGGCATTTATGTCTGTCTGAGGATTCTCCGTAAGCTTTTTTATTAAGCGGTAATTAATGTACCAATCTGAATTTGCAATGGTTACCCAACCGTTTCGGTATCCATTATTTTTCAGAAAAGAGCAAATTTGATCCCGTTTAGCAATCGTATTCCCCGTTTTCAGGTAAGGAAACCGGAATATCTTTTGGTAATTTTTGTAAGACTTAATTACCGAATCGCACTGTAAAATTTCATGTACAAATTCACCATAAGTCATCAATGAATCGTTGTAATTCAGGTGATTATAGGTATGGTTGGCGATAAAGTTGCCTGCATCGTTCCATTTTTGCAAAAAGACTTTTCCTTTGTCATTATCCAGCGATTTGCCACACGTAAACAGCACGGTTTGGATGTGGTTTCTTTTCAATTGATTAATAATCATATCATTCCAGACTTCTCCTTTGTACACTAAGATGTCATCGGTATTTCCATCATCAAAAGAAAATGCAATACAAGGTTTCTGATCGTTTTCAGAATCAACCTTCCAGACGATGGAGATAAAAGCGACAACAAGAATCGCAATAAACTGGTTCATATCGTATTATATCATTGTTTAACTTTCAGCGTAAAGGTTGCAAGCACCGCTTTGTGGTCAGTCGGCCATATTCCGGAAGGAAGATCAAAGATGTCCTCTGAAGTTTCCGGTACCCGTTGATATCGGACAACAGAACCTTGAGGCCCAATAATCTTAGCTGCTTGTATTTTTAATCGTGAATCAGGATAATAGAATACATAATCAATTCGGTCACGTTCGTCGGCTTTGGGTGCCCATGCCAGCTGATTAACCTTTACTGCCGGATTATCAGCCGGAAACGTAAAACCAGGATGCGTCACCGGGTTTGGGAATATTTCCCGGTACGCATCTTTGAACCCTGCATTTTCGAGTTCGAGTGTATTGCGCCATTTGATTACCACTCCATGATGATCGTAACTGTTCTTTGTAGCTTCGGTCCAGTCGAGATGAGAGGCCTCGTTGAAATCGCCGCCTAAAATAATGAGACGACCTTTTCCCTTTTCAATTTTTGAGTCTGAAATAAAAGCATCTATCTCTTCATCACGGCGTGATTTTAAATTATTTTCTGCAAGCACCTGGGTATCTGTAATTGGAGCGGAAAGCTCTTTCCAGGTTAACCCATCATATCCGCGGGGCAAATAGACACTATAGTTCAGGTAATCGAGATGAGCACTATAGAGCACAACTTCAGTTCCATGAACATCGATCAATGCTTTTGTAATGGAGCCATGATCGTCGACAAGCGAAGAGATAACCGATTGTTCCTTAATAGGGAAACGGGATAAAATACCGGAATCCTCACTTCTTTTTGAATAAAAAACATACCCTTTAGCCTTCAGGACTGCAACAAGTCGTTTATCCAGACTGGTGCCATTGTAATTGCGGACTTCACTCAATGTAATCAAGTCGGCTTCAGTCCGGATGACCTCATTAATAATGGCATCAAAACCGCCATCCACAATAGTTCCTTCCTGCCAGATATTAAACTGAAGAACCTTAAGTGACATTTCTCTGGGGACTAACGGCTCTTTGTCCGCAGCACACGACAGCAAACTCAATAAAACAAGAACAATAAAGATGACTTTAACTTTTCGTATTTCTCTGTTCATTTCTATTTCTCCAATTCATTTACAAAAGGCCGTATCGCATTAGCCCAAATTTGATATCCTTTTTCGGTTGGATGGCAAAAGTCACTGGTAATATCTTTCGATAAAATGCCATCAGGGGTGAGCATTTTAGGACCAATATCAACAACTGTTATGTTTTGTTCCTGGGCATAGATTTTAAGCAGCCTATTGGTTTCATTTATTAATTGACGGCGGGGATGATCGGGAAACTGTTCCATGGGCATAATTGCCATCACAACAATTTTTGCTTCCGGAACCTTGAGATGGACTTTTTTGTAAACCTCACTTATCCCTTCAACAATTTCGGGGGCGGTATTTCTTCGTGCATTTTTCGTTTCACTGGTATTGTTGGTTCCAACATGAATAATGACCAAACGCGGATGAATTCCGTCAAGCTCAGCGTTATTAAGCCGCCAAAGCACGTTTTGGATACGATCCCAGCCAAACCCAAGGTTTAAAACCCGATGCTTGCCAAAAGCCGAATTCCAGGCTTGAGGGCCATTGGGGTTTCGTAGGGTTCCATCAGCATTTTTCAATTTGGGTTCCCCTCCCCAGAAATGAGTGATCGAATTTCCTATCAACACAATTTCAGGATTAATCGAATCCTTGATCTGCAACACCTCCGCGTGGCGATTCCACCAATCGTAATTATCATTTTCAAGCTTGGTTACAGGAATAATGGCTGTATTTCCCGTTTGGAGATTGACCGCGTTATTTCCTTCCGGACCAATGTTGGTCTTTTCCTGAGAATAAGCTGAATTTATGGTTGTAAGGAAATACAACCATAAAAAGAATTTCATTCCCACTAATAATTTGAATATCGGCGATTTGAAATTTGTGTCTTTAAAATTCATTGCATTAATTTTCCAATTGGTGATTTATAAAAAAGGCATTAACTACTAATGCCTTTTTTATCACTAAAATTATTTACAGAACAATCCTGCCATTAGTTTTTGGAAAATGTTAATGGATAAGATGTCATCGATTGGTATCCTAAAAACGCCGGATCAAAATTCAGTTCCATCGAATTCAGGTCGTACGTTCCGGCTGGGCCTTTGCTATACATCATATCAGATCCCCACGAACTAAAACGAACATCGTTCAGTAGAGTAACACTTCCCTTTACCGTATTGGGATCCGGATCGCCCAACTGAAGGTCGAGGGTAATAATCGCATTGGAGTCTTGCCAAAAATCTATTGTAACTTTAATGTGATTACAATCAATCTTTTCAGTAGTTACCGTACTTGGGCTATAGCTTGGAAACGGGATATCCAAACATTTCACCCCGGTACCGGTCCAGAAATTTGCGGGGCAACTGATATCAGGCATATTAGGATCCTGTGCAATAATCACAGACCAAATGGCAGAAGCTCCAGAAACAGCTTTGACTTCATATTTTCTCGGTTTTGAAAAATCACCAATCGATCCGAATTTCGGGGCTCCGTCTAACGGACTAATTTTACAACCTGTTTCGAGACGCACACTTACCCAAATGCTGCTCAGTGGCTTATATGTTTTTACATAGATCTTAGCCGTATGATCCTTGGTATTAATCTCACTCAATGTGGTGGTAAAAGCATCAAGTAATCCGCTATTACTCATTATTCCGGCAGTAACCTCCTCAATAGTAGGTTGATCTGGAATTATATTTACAATAATATCCTCAGACTTCATACATCCTGTAAAAAGCAGGACAGCAAACAAGCTAATAATAGAAATATATTTCATCGTATAAATTTTTTATTTATCACTAATTCCATCCAAAAATTTGTTTCAGATTCTTGTTTAACAGCATCTGACTTGTCGGAATTGGACGATAATAATATTTGGGTTCGATGAACGTGCCAATTCCTTTCTGTTCAAACTTAAACATGATATGTCCGTAATTTCCGTTTTCCAGGTATACAGGAGAATCATCTGAAGTAGTAATAAGTACTGAAACATTATCCGGAAGATCTGCAGGCTTTTTCGATTCACTGTCGCTGATGAAATAATCCGCTTCTCCATCGCCGGTTACATCAACCATTCCGGTAGAAGGAACATAGATTCCCTGCTGTGGTTGTTCAAATATTTTCCCGAGTTTCCATCTCATCATGTCGTCATAACGAAATCCTTCAGCAAATAATTCAACTCTTCGTTCGCGGCGAATTTCGAGCAATTCGGCCTTCTGTTTGGAGGTGATGCCTTTATTAATGGCTTCGTTAACCGGATCAATTGGCGGATTCATTGACAGATGACCAACTCCTACGCGGTCTCTGAGTAAATTAATGGTTTTATCCAAATCAGCCTGGCTGAGTTGTCCCAATTCTGCTTTTGCTTCAGCATAGTTAAGCAATACTTCGGCATAGCGATAGAGAGGTAAGTCGGTATAACAAGAATAAAAACCTTCCCAATGCTTGGCTTTTACTTTCGGGATAAATTTTATTTGTCCGTATCCACCGGTTTTATTAATGGATATTTTATAAGGAATCGGATCACTTGGTAAAATATAACCCGGGAAATAAAGAGACTGTTTCATCCGGGGATCTCTGTTTGTAAATACCTGTTCTAACGGAGTAACATCGGTTACCGATTTAGGAACAAATGTACCGTTCGTATAGAGATAAGAATCAGCCATTGTGCGACTTATTCCGTTCTCAAAATCAAGCACAAGTCTTGATCCATGTTCTCTTTTATCATCCTCATAATCAATATACATGATTATTTCAGGATTTATATTTAACTCCGTTCCTCCATTAAATAAGTCGCCGTAATCTTCAAAAGGGTTTCCTTTGCTTGATATGGAGAAATTTCCCGATTCCATAACTGCCTCGGCAGCATTGATGGCTTTGGTCAAAAAATAATCAGATGATTTTACAACATGTAAATCAGTTTCTCCGGAATGGTATTTCCGGTATGTTCCTTCGTAAAGACAAAAACGACTTAATTCGGTATAAGCAGCCCACTTCGAAAGCAAGGTTTTACTTGACTCATTGGTTAAATTAGCTGTTGCGAATTCCAAGTCTGCAATAATTGAATCAACTACAAGTTCTCTGGTGTCTCTGGGTTTAAAGAGCATTTGAGTATCATCATCTTTCACAACATGCGAATACCATGGAACATCACTATATGTTCGAACCATATCCATATAGCACTTTGCCCGCGCGAAACGCCCCATTGCACCATACTTTTTAATCTCCCCGGCGTCACCCTGGGCATTCTTATAATTATCCAGGAAGAAATTGATAGCACGAAGAGTCCCCCAACTCCCCCATCCCCCAGCATTATCAGCGGTAACAGTACCCAGCAACAGGCTCTGTATTCCCCCTTTTTCGACAGTAACATTATCAGAAGGACGATCCATGAAAGCAGCCCCCAGATAATCATAAAACTGATAACTATACGTTCTTAAATCAGTGGCAGATTTAAAGAAATTCTTTTCCGAAATTGACGTTTGGGGAAACCTTTCCAGGTAAGCATCATTACACGCAAATAAAAGCGCAAGAATGAAGATTGAAATTATATTTTTCATCATTTTTTCCTTTTTTACGGTTAAAACTTAACATTTATACCAAATGAGATCATTTTCTGCAAAGGATAGTCGCCGAATGAGGTTTCCGGATCTATATTAGGGACTTTAATACCAGTCCATGTTACTAGATTATCCCCAGAGACAAAAAAGCGCAGTTGATTCAGTTTGATCTTTTGAATCATTGCTACCGGAAGAGAGTATCCAAATGAAATATTCCTCAGCCTCAGATAAGCATTATTCTGCAAATACCGGGTATTCGCCTGAAGCATTTCGGCACCGCTCCAGGTAGATGCAGCATAACCTTTTATGCGTGGCAAATAGGCATCGGTATGCTCTGGTGTCCATGAATTCTCATATTGGTAGCGTTGAAGATTTCCCCATGGGCCATAATTTAAACCCCAAAAATCGTATCCTGCAGAAGGATACCAATCCTGCTTTAATACCCCCTGTATAAACATGCTGAAATCAAAACCTTTCCAATCACCGGCAGCCCTGAAACCAATATGGTAACGTGCACGGCTATTCCCGATTTTCTTTTGATCCTGCATATCGTAAACGGTATTCGCTGCACGAATCTGGCCGTCACCATTTAAATCTTCAAACTTAATATCACCCGGTCCCGGAGTTACTTTTCCCGGATAAGTCCAGAATTGGCTTTGATTTGCATGATTTGCCAGTTCCTCCTGCGTTTGAAATAAGCCATTCACCTGATATCCCCAGATGGTTCCTACCTCATATCCTGCATACCAGTCGTTGAGTCGTCCCTCCGGATTATCATATTTCGTAATCCATGCACGACTGTCGGCTAAGTTTCCACTTAAATTGTAATTGAAATTAGAACCCAACAGCTTAAAATTATCTTTCCATGTTATGGATAATTCCCAACCCTTAGTGACTAAATCAGCAGCATTTTCTAAAGGTTCTGAAGCTCCCAACACACTAGGTAACGTTTTCGATTTGGTCAACATATCCAGAACGGCTCTGTTATAATAATCAAATGTACCGCATAGACGGTTGTTTAGAAACCCAAGATCTACACCAAAATTAGTGGTTTTCACTTTTTCCCAGGTTAGGGAATTGCCAACAATTCCGGGAGCATAGATAGTGGTCTGTTGTTCTGTTTTATCGCCAGCTAAAATTGAGCTTGTTGTGCCGGCGCCCATGGTTGCTAAATAGGCATAGGCACTTACATCCTGATTTCCTAACATTCCATAAGAGAATCTTGGTTTAAATGAGGATATAACTTTTGAGAATTGAGAGAAGAAATTCTCTTTGATCATATTCCATCCCATAGACATGGAAGGAAAGAATCCAAACCGGTCATTCTTTGGGAAACGAGATGTCCCGTCATATCTTCCATTGATTTCAAACAGATATTTTCCATTAAAATCATAGTTGAATCTGAAAAAACCGCTTCTTGTAGCCCAATCGGTAGCTGACTCATTAACTATTTTATCACCTGTGGCCAGACTAATACTAGGCACACTACTACTAATCAATTGATTACGGTTTGATGCAAACCAATCGCTGTACCGATATTCCTGATTGTAACCAACCATAACATGTACATTGTGCTGATCAAAACTTTTAGTAAAATCGGCATATAGATCAAAAACATTCTGACGGTCACTAAACGCATCGCGTTGAGCATCAAGTATAGGATTCAGCGTTTCGATTACATTCGGTCCAGTTTTATATTGAACCGGAATCCAAATATTCTTAAGTTCCTTGTTGGCTCGCAAAAATGTTGCTCTTGCGGTAATGCTCAGCATCTTGTCTAAAAAATTGGCATTGGCTGAAAATGAACTCGAATATCTTGAATTTCGGGTATAAGTTCGTCCCCCTTCAATGGTTGAGCCAAAAATTGTAGCTCCGGATTTTGTCCATGACCCATCAGGATTTTTGATTACATCTAAAGTGGGTGTATTCATCAAACTATAAATGCTAAAACCATGAGAAGGCTCATCAAAGTAATCATTATTATAAGAAGCATTATTGGATATGGTAAGCCATCGGGTAACATCGAAATCTATTTTTTCTCTGAAGTTGTACTTATCAAAGATATCATTACCATATTTGAAAACTCCTTCCTGTCTGGAATAGGCTCCAGAAACATAATATCTTGTTTTATTTGAAGATCCGGAAATTGCCACGTTATGGTTCTGTGTGACCCCGTAATCCCTCATGGCCTCTTTATACCAGTTTGTTCGGCCGGCAGTGATCCACTTTGTCGGATCCTCGGGATTCAACATAACTTCAGGGGCTTCTCCTTTTGTTACCTTATCCAAATAATCCCAATCGCTAATTCCGAAAATATCTTTCAGATTATACCAACCTCCACTTGCATCAACTTTAGCCTTCATCGCAATGTTTTGATCCATGATATAGTCAGGAAGAACGGTCGGTCTTCTGAATGAAACATTCGAATTATAAGTCACCTGCATGTCGTTTTCAGAGGCTTTTTTTGTTGTAACCAATATTACCCCAAAGGCCGCTCTTGCCCCGTAGATTGCCGCAGAAGAAGCATCCATAAGGGTAGAAACAGTTTCAATATCATTGGGATTAATCGCCATAAATTCAGTCATTGTTGAAGGCACTCCATCGATAACGATTAAAGGATCGCCACCCGATAAAGAGCCCATACCACGAATGTTTATACTAGGGGTGGAATTTGCCCTACCATTAGAAATTTCAACATTCAGATTCGGAATAAGTCCTTGCAAGGCCTGACCAACATTAATGACAGTACGATTTTCCAGATCTTTTGAAGATATTTGCTGAATTGCTCCAGTTAAGTTACTTTTCTTTTGAGTCCCATATCCAACAACGATTACTTCATCGATACTCTCTGTTGAAGGAAATAAGGTAATGTCGAGCCTGGTTTTATTTGCTACCAGTATCACTTGAGTTTTCATCCCCACAAATGAAAACTGCAAGATGGCATCTCCCGGGACATTTGAAAGAGAATAGTTTCCATCGGAATCGGTAATTGTTCCGGTTGTGGTTCCTTTTACCACCACAGAAACACCAGGAAGTGTAACTCCTGTATTATCAGCTACTTTACCTGAAACAGTTTTTTGTTGCTGCGTACTATTTTCCATTGAATTAGAATTCTCCAAATTCCCATCAGTAATTATAATATACCGATCGACAATCTGGTATTTAAAATTGGCCGATCCAAGAATTCTATTCAAAATAACATCGATCGACTGATTCTCAACTTTCAATGAAATCGTCTTGTCAACATCCAGTTTGGTACTGTTATAGGCAAACTTATATTCCGAAAGCGATTCGATTTGCTTAAAAATGCTTTCAATTGTTGCATTCTTAGACTCGAAAGTCAACTTAGTTGACTGTGAATAACTGACTGATGCGAAAGACATCAAACTCAATAGCAATAGGGAAAAAATTAGTTTCATAATCCGTAAATACGTTCGTATAGGGATAAATGACTCCCAACACAAACTTGTTCTGTTTTTTTTCATAAATTTGACGTGTTACGTGTTAAACTAAGGTTTGACATTCAAAAAGAGCGGTAATTCTTCGACCAATTATCGCTCTTTATTTTTTTACATATTCTTTGTTTTTGGTGTTAATCTGACTTCCCCTTTTTCATATTTATAATCAACCGACAAAGCCAGGCTAATAATATTCATCAACCGATCAAGGCGCTCTCCTTCATACAACTCAACGGTTAACCGACGATCGTTAAACAATTTCTCATCGTAAACCACTTTCACATCATACCACCGCTCCACTTTCCGGACTAGGTTGCAGAATGTATCATCCTTAAAAATGAGTTGATTCTTCTTCCAACCATTGATTTCGTCTTGCGGAAAACTGTTAGCAACTAACTGATGATTGATCATCGAATAGCTGAACGACTCGCCGGGTTCTATTTCTTTCTCCACCGATTTTTCAGAGGATGAATCATTCAGTAACAAATTGACCTTCCCTTCGAACAACGAAGTTTCTATCTGATTTTCATCGGGATAGGCTTTTACATTAAATTTCGTTCCCAGCACCTTCACATTTACTCCTGAAGTATGCACAATGAATGGCTGATGTGCATTTTTAGTCACTTCAAAAAATGCCTCGCCTACCAGATAAACATCACGCTGACTTTTACTGAAATTGCCGGGGTACTTGATTTTGGTATCGGAATTCAGCCAGACTTTGGTTCCGTCAGTTAATACGATTTGCGATTTCTGTCCACGTGGAGCAATAGTTTCGATATATAGTCCCGCTGATTGATTATGCTGACTTACCCAATATAATATTCCGAATCCGATAATCGGGATTAACAAAAAGGCAGCCACTTTTTGGTAAATTTTCAGAATTCGCATGACCGAAAAACCTGATTTAGAATGATGATCTTCTTCGTATTCCTGAATTTGTTGGAAGACCGTTTCGATCAAAGTTGTTGAGTCGATTTCGGGTGATGAAGCCCAATGTTCCAGCAACCAACTTTCAACATCCGAATGGGTCTCCGGATCAGAAAGCCATTTTTTTAAAGCAGAAAGCTCATGCCCGGTGCAATCCTTTTCAGCCAGAAATCGGTTTGCGATGTTGATAATTTTTTCAGTCATTTTGAAATGATTTGTAAGTAATACGAGGTAAGTGTGATTTCCCGTGAAGGGGTTTTGAAAAAATATGGGCTGTGAGTTAAGAGTTACGTGAAAATACAACCCAAATCAAGTAATCCGAAACAGTTTTACTGGAAGAAATACAAAAATGCAAGCACCACGATTTTTCGAAATTCTTTCCGGAGAAAAGCCAGTGCATTGCGGATTTGGCTATCGACTGTGTTTTCGCTGATGTTCAGGCGTTCGGAAATTTGTTTGTAGCTCAGACCTTCGAAACGGCTCAACCGAAAAATTTCTCTTCTTCGCTCCGGAATTTCATTGATGAGCTTTTGCAATTTTTCTTCGGTTTCTTCAGAAAGCAAAGAGTCCACTCCTTCTTCCTCCAAAATATCCTGTTGAAAATGTTCCCCAACAAAATAGAGCTTCCTGTTTACAGCCGATTTCAGATGATCAAGAATCAGGTGTTTCGCAATCGAAAAAAGGTAAGATTGGAAATCCTTCTCCGGATCGATTGCATCTCTCTTAAGCCACAATCTCACAAAAACTTCCTGCACTATTTCCTCCGGATCGACCTGAGCCGGAACCATCTTGACGGAGAAACCCTTCACCTTGTTCCGATATTTATAAAACAGCACTTCGAATGCGAAAGAATCGCCTTCTTTGAGCTTTTTTAAAAGTTCCTTTTCGGTATGTAGGAGTTTTTCCACAGGATATAGCTTGCTTAAAACATTCGGGAATGGCACCCAAAGTAACAAAAAATAGCTCGGAAAAATTTGATGAAATATAAGGATGCGTTTAATAACATTCCGAAACTAGCGAAAACCCAATAGCAACTCGCAAAAAATTAAACTACCAAAGACAAAGTAATCCATGAAGATTACCTGTCTTTGGTAGTTTAAATAAAATGTCAAGTGGTACTTATTGGCTATTTTAGCTCCAATCTAAAAAAAAATACTTTCGTCAATTTATTCGAGAGTTGGATTGAACGTGCCACCCCAATTGCTGTTTTGTTCTATTTTACTATTTAGGTCAATAACCGATTGTTTGATCGGGAAGAAGTAATACTTTTCAGGAACAGATGTTACCTTAACTCCGGTAAACGGAATTTGCATAACGTCATAATTAAAGTCCTTTTCGGTAAGTTCGTTATTTCCGGCCTTTGTTTTAGCTTCAGATATAGGCATTTCAGTTCCGTCGGCATTAAGAGCAATGGCTTCAACGCCATGTTTGGTTTTTCCATCCAATCGGTCGAGCATCCTCAAACGGCGTAAATCCCAAAATGAATGACCCTCGAAGCAAAATTCGATGTTTCGTTCGGCTAGGATTGCTTCTCTGATTTTCTCTCGGGTGGTAGCAACGATCCCATATTTTCCATCTGCGCCAGCTTCAATGCCCGCACGCTTTCTAATTTCTTTCAATATCGACAGAGCCACATCCGATTTGCCCAGGCTCATTTTCTGAACCTGAGGAACAAGGCACAATTCATTTTCTTTAAAAGTTCGGTTTGAATTGCAACTCCAAAATGAACAGGTGCAAAGAAACAGCATAATCTGGACAACAGGGTATTTCATTGTGATATTGTTTTGGAAAGTTGTCGATAGGTTTTAATTGGAGGATTACAATCACATTATGGTATTCGAGTTACCGGACAATTGTCTTTTGATGTTGCCCATTTTGATGGGTTATTCCCCATTTTAAACGAAAGAGTACCTCCATTTAACAGATCGGAATGATTCAGGTATGATTTACTCCAGCTTTTGCCATTAAGATCTGCTTTCTGAATGTAAATATTTCGGGATGAGGCATCTTTTGCTTCAATAGTAAAATTCGTTCCATTGTCTAAATGCAAAATTACCTTTTCAAACAACGGTGTTCCAATAATATACTGGTTTGATGCTGGCGCGACCGGATAAAAACCCAATGCACTGAAAACATACCAGGCCGACATTTGTCCGCAATCTTCATTTCCACATAGACCATTTCGTCGCGAAGTGTAAAGGTTATCCCTGATTTCAGATACCAGTTTCATGGTCTTTTGCGGTAAGCCAATGTAATTATACAAATAGCCAACATGATGACAGGGTTCATTCCCATGTGCATATTGTCCGATCAGGCCAGTGACATCCAGATGATCATTGCTTTCAACAGCTTTTTCCTGAAACAGCGAATCGAGCTTAAGGCCGAATGCTTCTTTGCCTCCATACAGATCGATCAACGTATTCATATCCTGAGGTGCATAAAATGCGTAATGCCAGGCATTTCCTTCGGTATAGTCACCTCGCCCAACGGCAGAAACGGCTGTGGGGTCGAACGGGACCCGCCATTTCCCATCTTTCGTTTTTCCTCGCATAAAATTTGTAGCCGGATCAAAAACGTTTTTGAAATTCTGAGCCCGTTTTAGGTATGTTTCATAAATTTCTTCCTGTCCCATTTTTTTCGCCATTTGGGCTATACACCAGTCGTCGAAAGCAAATTCAAGTGTTTTGGAAACGGTATTCTTTTGCTCATCGGCTGGAATATATCCTAACTTAACATAGCTGGACACGTCTTTTCGGTTGATGTTTGCGCTGTGTTGCATGGCCGAAAGAGCTAATTTTGCATCAAATCCGGTTTCACCTTTCAGGTATTCGTCAGCAATAACAGGGATGGAATGATATCCGATCATGGCCCAGGTTTCGTTGCCTGCCAGTTCCCAGATAGGTAGTTGTCCTCCTTCCTGATACATCCGTAGCATTGTTTTCACAAAATCCCGGTTCTGTGCCGGTTCTAAAATACTCAGCAGTGGATGTTCTGCCCGGTACGTATCCCATAATGAAAAAACGGTGTAATAATTAAACCCGTCAGCGGTATGAATTTGTCTGTCCAGTCCGCGGTAACGTCCATCGAAATCCTGTGCTGTATTTGGAACAAGCATCGAATGGTATAAGGCGGTGTAGAAGGTCCGTTTCAGCGAATCCCGCTGATCGATAATTTCAACTTTTCGCAGTTGTTTATCCCAGGTATCAAATGCTTTTTTCCTGAACGTATCAAAATTCCAGCCCGGAGCTTCCGATGCAAGATTTTTTTCAGCTCCATCAACATCAACGGAAGACAGTGCGACTTTTACCAGGAGCGTTTTTTGCCGTAATGCCTTGAAATGTAAGGCAATTTTTACCGATTGTCCTTTCATGATTCTGGCTTCAGTTTCTGTTTTGTTCACCGCACCATCGAACGATTCAATTGGAGCAGAAAAATGTGCTGTGAAAAATACCGTATGATCAGATGCCCATCCGGTTGACCGGCGAAACCCCTGAATAACCGTGTCATTTATCATTGTCGCACAGCATTCTGTTGCAGAATCCTGAATGCCATGTTCCAGATCAATAAGAACAGATGCCGTGTTGTTGTCGAACGTGTACCGATGTATTCCTACTCTTGGAGTACAGGTCAGTTCAACATTTACCTTACTGTCGTCGAGATATACCGAATAGTATCCGGCAGAAGCTTTTTCGCTTTTATGGTTAAAACGCGACTTTATTTCGGCATTGTTTTGAAGTTTGGTATTTCCGGAGAATGGCATTAGCAAAATATCTCCCAAATCGCTACTCCCGGCTCCACTCAAATGTTTGTGCGAAAATCCGATGATAATGCTGTCGCTACTGTGGTATCCAGAACACCAATCCCATCCGTCGACACCAGAATCGGGACTTAATTGTACCATGCCAAAAGGCAGCGACGGTCCAGGATACGTGTGCCCATGTCCACCAGTTCCGATAAAAGGGTCGACATAGCTGGCTGCAGCAGGTGGCTGTGACTGGGAAATGTATCCGGAGAAGACCAGCAACAGGGTAATAAGAAGACAAGTGTTTTTCATAGTTAGCGTTTTTTGTTCTGTTTTACCGCAAGGTATTCTAAGTGCTATTAGGGAAGGAACAGTTTAGTTACTTATTCCACTTTTTGTATTTTTAAAATGTGATTCCCTGATGCAATTTTATCAATAATAAATGAAGATTCGTTTTTTGAATGTTTTCCCAATAATCTTGCAAGAAATGATCATCAGTAGTATAATACTTACCTGTTGGATCGTTATAAAGTTTACCATCTTTCATCGGAAATTCCTTGATAAACTCCCAGGTAGGTGAAGCCGAAGCATTACCACGACTTTCAGAACCTGGACGGACACCATAATCCCAGTATGCGATTTTATTTGGGCGCACAATAAAAAAGCCACAGTAATGAATTGAATTACTGTGGCTTTGGGGAATGAATAAACTATTATTTGCTGTAATTTAAATTTTTAAAGGATTATTTCCCGCTAAACGGGTTTTGATCTGACTCGGTTATAGCATTATTATTTGCTAATTCCATTTGGGGAATTTGACAAATAAACCGGTAGTCGTTTGAAGGAAGCCAACCGTGAGGTACAGCATCCGAAGCATTGTAATCGTCCAAATACGACAGTCCCCAGGAATAGTGCCCTGCAGAGGTGCCGTAACGATATAATGGTTTTTGCAAACGTAGTAAATCATACATTCCGGTAACACCTTCTCCGAGTAGCTCTTTGCGACGTTCCGTATAAATTGCTTCCAATAATTCATCTTTTGACGATGTTGTTGTTTTTACTCCTACTTCACGCGCTGTTTGCAATGTAGTCAAATCAGTTAAAGCTTCAGCTGTTTTGTTTAAATTAGCCTTTGCTTCAGCCATGATTAGTAACATTTCGGAACTACGCATTAACGGAAATTCCGGATAGGTATGGCCTTGTTTAGCCCCATTAGCGTCTCCATAGTATTTAAATTTATTATAGGCCCACTTGGTAGTAATTTCGGTGCTCCCGTTATTTGTCCGATGCCAAAACATCGATCCCTTTTCGTCATTATCAGTTACATTGCTCGTTTTTGTTACTTTGCTTCCACGATAGTCTGAGTCATCAAATAAAGAAACATATTTTTCATCAACAAAAAGATTAATAAAACTGTAAACCGGGCCATCCGTCATACCTTCGCCGTAACTTGGATCTTGATTGTACCAATAGTTAAACTCGGTATTTGATGAAATGTTAGAAAGGTTTGTGTATTTTATGCCCCAAACAAGCTCTGAACATCCATCGCTAATCAGGTTGCTAAAACCACTCTTCCATTCGGTCTTTGTCATTAATGCCTGATGTTTTTGATAAACAGTCTGTGCTTCGGTTAATGCATTGGTCCAATCGCCCATAACCTGATAAACACGGGCTAATTCGCCGGAAACAACATCTGCATTGATTCTCCACATTTCATCGCGGCTATAGTTGGCCAATAATGTTTTTGCACTTGTTAAATCGGCAACGATCTGATTATAACACGCCTGAACTGTGGAAAAGCCCATGTTGTCATCATCACTAGATGATAGCCGGAGGATAACACCACGTTTATTTTTTGCTATGGCATAGGTTTGTTGATAATTCATAATCAAATGAAAATAGCAAATACCACGCATAGCCAAACATTGGCCCTTAATTTTGGTTTTTAGGGCATCGTCGCCAGAAGCATTAGGAAGGGCATTCATAATAATGTTTACCTGGTTGATGGTTTTATACATGGTAGTCCAAATCTCACTTGCATAACTTCCGCCAACTTGTGTACGTTCCGGGTCAAAACGATAACTGTTTACAACAGAACCGCCATAGTTGATTATACTAACAATATCGGCCCCTCCCAAGTCATAATACATGCAATAACCCGGGATCCCGGCATAACAAGCCTCATTTTGACTGGTACCACCTTGATCACCGTTCATTAAGAAATAATGATAAGCAGATGTTAGTACCATATTTAATCCCGCTGCGGTTGAAAGTATCTCCGAATCAATCGCGGTAGATGAATTGGTTGTTAATTCATCGCTACAACTACTTATTGATAAAATCAATCCTGCAAGTAGCAAACTCTTAATTGTTTTATATATCTTTTTCATGAGAAATTACGTTTTAAAATGAAGCCTGAATACCTCCCATATATACTCTTCTGGAACCTTGAATACCACTATCGGTATTTGCATTTCCGTTGTAGTTGTTACCCTGAACACCGGTTTCCGGCTCAGTATAGCGCTTCGCTGCCGGGCCAAATGTTAGCAGGTTATCTCCTGATAGATAAACACGTACATTTGAAACACCGGCCTTCTTTACCAACCTGTTGGGTAAAGTATATCCCAATGATACATTTCTCAGACGATAGAAATCATTTTTAAATAAGTAAAAATCACTTGCTTTACATGTGTTTGAGAAACTAGAAGCCGACCATCGTGGAAATTTTGCATTATCTCCAGGTTTCATCCAGGCATCACCGTCAACTAAATTTTGGATAATGCTCACACCATCGCGAACGGTTGTCCGTTCCTTGTAAACATAGTCATACATTTTAGATCCAAAGGAGGCATACCACATGAATGACATATCGAACCCATGAAGTTTGAAACTATTTGTGATTGACCCAAACGCTTTTGGAATTGCAGAACCGCAATATTGATAATCGTTTGTTGTTACCTTCGAATAATTCTCGGTTGTTGCCCATCCGCCGTTGCCATCTTTAATCCAGTAACGCATATTTCCATTTTCAGGATTAACCCCGGCATTTTTAGCCATGTAAAATTCATATAACGAATGCCCTTCTTCTAATTTATAACCTGCAGTACGCAATGTATAAACGTAAGATCCTCCAGGTAAATAGGTGACTTCATTTTTCAGCGTGGAGAAATTAACATCGATATTCCATTCGAAATTATGGTTATGCATTGCTATTGCGCTCAATGTAATTTCAAAACCCTGGTTGCGAACATCTCCTATGTTGGTATTAACACCTTCTGCATTTCCAACTTGGGCTGATAGCGGAAGTGTCCTATAGTATAACAAATCCTTAGCGCTTTTGTTAAAGAATTCAAAAGTACCACTCAGACGATCAAAAACGCCGAAATCGAGTGCAATATTATACTGTTGGTTTTTCTCCCATTTTAAGTTTGGCGTTGCAACTGTTGTAGGTTTATATCCAGCCGAACCATACAAATTATCCGAGTCATAATAACCTTGATAAGCATACAGAATTTCGTCACTATCACTTGATGTTCCATCGCTTGTTTTTCGGGGAATTAGTTTGTCATTCCCTGATGTCCCAAAACTTCCGCGCAGCGCAAGGTTATTCAACCATCCCATATCTTTCATAAACTTTTCTTGTGAAATACGCCAGGATGTCCCGATCGAGAAGAAATTGCCCCACCGGCTTTCTTTGCTGAAACGAGAAGAACCATCTCGGCGAATAGATCCAGACAGATAATATTTATTCATAAAGTTGTATTCGGCTTTTCCAAAAAATGAAAGCAACGAATATCGATTACGAGATGAACTGACGGCCCAGTTAGTTGTTGTTGAAGATAATTCATATTGGCCTATTTGCATGATGCCTTCTCCGTATCCAAAATTGTATTGTTTATTATTCGAATAGAATTCGTGTCCTAACATTGCATTTAAATTATGATTGCCAAAAGATTTATCCCACGACAAAATATTGTTCCAGGTAAGAGATATCGTTTTATAATTCGATCTTGAAGCCGATCCGCCGTTTGTCATAACAGTTACCCCATAGGGTTCTAATTGCCCCTCGCCATGTACGGCTGAACTATATGAATAATAATTTGTAGTAATATCATCAATATTAGCTGCAGTTTTAAATTTGATATTATAAGGTAATTTAAAATCGGCAAAATAGTGAGATGTTATCATCCCTGCTTCATTGCTGTCGAAACTTTCATCGTTCGGATTATGCCAATAATCGCCCCCGTTATTCAAAACATGAATTCCGAAAAAGTTAGATGAATTTTCGCCAAAATCATACATCCGGTCGCCCGTTTTTTGAGAATAAATCCAATCTGTGTTATCTGCATTCCGCAACCATGGGGAATTTAATGTATTGGAGAATACCAGTGCACGATTTGCCCCGGACACATTTTGACGTGAATAGCTATAAGCTAAACTTCCGCCCAAGGTAAACCAATCATTAATCTGAGAATTAACACTTGTACGAAATGAGTAACGATTATAATATTGGTTATTTGCGTACCCTTTATCGTCTAAATACGAAACTGATGTAAAATAACTGGTTTTCCCATTAGCACTCGAACCGCTTACATCCATTCCATAATCTTGACGGAGTTTACGAGAGAAAACAGCACCATACCAGTCGTAATCGCTTTTATCCCACACCATATTCAATTTCGGATTTGTATAGCAATTTCCTGCTCCGTCATGTAATACATAGTTAGACGCATCTCCTGTCCATGCGAATGGTGTTACATAAACAGTTTCTCCCTGCGAGTTTACACGTGCATTTACCATGTGCGGCAAAAGCGTTGAAGATGCATAATCTCCTGCAGCCTGCGGGCTCAATTTATTTATATAGTATTGGTCGTTGTAAATAGCCCTCCACGTATTGGTCAATTGCTCATACGGACTAGCTTTTGTTGGGTTGCTAACTGCATTATCAGAAGTTCCCCATGCACTATGAAAATTAACTGCTATTTTACCTGCTTTTCCTTTTTTTGTTGTAATAACTACAACCCCGTTTGCCGCACGTGAACCATAAAGCGAAGAAGCAGCCGCATCTTTCAATACAGTCGTAGATTCAATGTCTGATGGGGAAATTGAAGTTAATTTTCCGTCGTAAGGCATACCATCCACAATATATAAAGGTGTTGTTTGACCCGACATAGAACTGATACCACGAATCTGGATACGGGTATCGCCCCCCGGATTTCCTTCGTAATTAACAACGTTCACCCCGGTTGACATCCCTTGTAAAGCTTCAGTAAAGCCCGAACCGGAAATTTTATCCAATTGCTTTGAATTTATTACAGTAGCGGAACCTGTGAAAGTTGATTTCTTTGCAGTTCCGTAAGCTACAACCATTACTTCGTCGATTCCCTTGGTTTCTTCTTCCATGACAACATTAACAGTTGTAAGCTTGTTTATTTGAACCTCTTGAGTCCTCATCCCAACAAATGAAAACTGTAAAGTTGCATGTTCTGGTACATTGTTGATCGAATATTTACCATCGGTATCAGTAACAATCCCCTGCGACGTACCTTTCACTACCACTGAAACCCCAGGAAGAGGCACTCCTGATGAATCGGATACTTTTCCCGAAATAGACTTCTTCTGCTGAATGAAGCCGCTCATCCCGGAACGTTCGGTATCTGGGGTAATTATTATTAAATTATCCTGTAGTACTTTGTATGAAACATCCTGGTTTTTAAACAATTCATCAAGGACTGCTTCTACATTTCTTTCCGTCACCTTTAAATCAATTTTTCGGGTAACGTCAACTTGTTCGCGCTGATAAAAGAACCGGAATTCACTTTTATCTTCAATCTCCTTAAGAACTTCGAGAACCTGCTTGTTCTGAAAATTAAAAGAAAATTTTGTTGCCTGAGAATAAACTGTGGCCGAAACCTGCATCAGACAACCCATCAAAATAATAAACGTAAGCTTCATCTTTCGTAATAGCTTATGCCTCATGCCCAGATGCCGGGCAGAAACAATTAGTTTTTTTTTCATACATTTGAACGTGTTTGATTAATAATTAATTTGGTGTGACAGCACCGTTTTATTAATTGCATTTAGCCGGTTGGATGTGACAGCACCGCCGGCTTTTTTATTTATATGAGGTTTATTCCATCAATGCCATTTTAATTGCTTTTCTGAATTATAATTTTTTGATTAACAATACTGTACCGGATCGGAAGTGTATGTTTTAGTATTTTCAGGATTTCAAGAATCGTCTCATCTTTTATCGTGCCATCGTAGTGGTAATTCAGAATACTTTGATCTCCAATTTCGATCTCAATCCCATATTTGCGTTCGAGTAAAACCGCTAGGTCTTTCAAGCTCATATTAACAAATACCAGTTTATTGTCTTTCCACGAAGTGTACCATTTAGTGTTAACCTCTTGAATCTGAATATTCTTTGTTTCGCTATTGTAAATTAACTGTTCTCCTGGTTTTAATGGTATATCTTCTGTTAACTTCAGATTCTCGGATGATTTAACCAATACATGTCCTTCCTCAAGAGTTGTCGTCACAACTTTTTCATCGGGATAAGCTTTAACATTAAATGAAGTACCTGTAACCCAAATGTCATACATAGAGGTGTGAACCAGAAAAGGCTTTTCTTTCATCTTGGCAACCTGAAACCATGCCTCACCCGTCAGAAAAATCTCACGCCTATTATTTACTCCATCAACCGAATATTTTATTCTTGATCCTGAATTTAAGAAGATATGCGAGCCATCGGGCAAAAGCATTTCGGAAACCGAACCTTTGGGAGTTGCCGATGTGTAATAAATAGGAGATGACTCTTTCTTGAACGTTTCAAAATAATAACCCAAAATTAAGCCCACAATCAGAATTGCAGCCCATTGAGCAAATCGAATATATAACTGGGTTCCGGAATAGTGGCTCTTAATTTCAATTTTCCTCAGAAGCCACAGCCTTTCGAATATGGCATCAAAAAATTGCTTATTTTTTGATGAACCTGAAGTATTTTGCAAATCCTCGAGAAGATTCTCCTTCAATATAAACTCAGCATCCGCCCGATGAAACAATGACAAAAGTTCCTGTCTTTGCACATTCGTAGCATGAAGTGATTTTGCATCCCGAATAACATCTTGAATGGGTCGATCCATTTGTTTAAAACTTTAGAGTAGTACGAATAGGTATTGCTATTTACTCATCGCAAATAAAAAAAATATTTACTACACCCCATTTACTTAAACTAATTTTATAATAAAAGAATGACTTTATCAAGAATAAACCCTGATGAAAAGCACAAACGAGGCAAAAAAAGGCAAAATAATGAGAATTATAAAATCAGGAGAACATCCGACAATCTCAAATTTCACAAAAACCACTTCCGAATTAGTTGCAGTGAAGGAAGAAGAACAACAATGCAGGAATAGAGCCGGGCTTAATCTTCTCTTTTAAAAATGAAACAGCACGGTAAAGTTGATTTTCGACTGTTCGTCGCGACAGATTAAGCTGATCGGCAATTTCTTCATTCGAAAGTCCGTCTTCTTTACTCAACCTAAAAATACGCTGACGTTGCTCGGGCATTTTAGCAATTAGTTGTTGCAAATTATTGAGCATGTCGTTGTAAATAACTTCGTGCCAGGTATTATCGCCCGACGATGGATTATTCCTACCCGAATAATCGAGATAAACCTGCTCGATATTTTTCCGACGAATAAAATCGTAAATAAGGTTAATACAGATTTTAAAAAGAAATGATCTTAGATTCTTTGTAGTATCGAGGCTTGAGCGTACTTCCCAAAGTTTTAAAAAGACTTCCTGTAACAATTCTTCAGCATCAGACGCATTTTTCAGATAGGACAAAGCAAAAGCATAGATTTTGGGACCAACCTCATCGAACAATAAACGAAAAGCGTCTTTCGATCCTTCCCTCAATTGTTCTATAACCTGTTTATCCTGATCTTTTAGCACAATTTCCATTAGTTGATAGTCATGATGGTTACACCAAAGATAGATTTATCTAAGAAATGGTCAAGTCTTCGAGCTTTTTTCTTCGGCACATAATATTCGGTTTAATATTTACTTAAATATCACTAGGATTATAACCGAGAATTCAGCACTGATTAACCCCTAAAAACAAATGCAAAATGTTGATTTAATAGTTGTACCTTCCTCCATATTTAAAGACAGAAATACTTACCAATAGAAGGGGACTTTATATGTGTTTTTCAGCCGAAGCAAGTTTTGCCGGAGGTATTATTATCTCTGCTATTGGAGTAGCAACTGTTACCAAAGTTCACAAAAAGTCGCAACTCATTTTTGCGAGTATCCCGTTATTTTTTGGGATACAACAAATTACCGAAGGAGTTTTGTGGCTAACGTTACCAAACCCCGACCATTTGAGTATTCAAAAAATCAGTACCTATATGTTTTTAATCATGGCCGAAGTCCTTTGGCCAATGATGATTCCGCTTTCGGTTCTTTTCATGGAAGAAAATCAGAAAAAGAAAAAAATATTGAGGCTTCTCCTGATCTTGGGAGTATGTTTATCGACCTATTATGCCACATGCTTAATGCTTTTCAATGTCAATCCTGAAATTATGGGATATCACATTCAGTATCACAACGATTTTCCAAAATCGTTTGCCCTGATTGTCTTTGCTATTTATTTAACAGTTACAATCACTCCACTTTTTGTTTCGAGTATCAAAAGAACACATCTATTGGGAGTCTTCATGTTTTTGTCATGCGCCGTAACAGCTGTCTTTTTCACACAATATCTTACCTCTGTCTGGTGCTTTTTTGCTGCACTAATAAGTGGAGTTATTTTCTGGATACTCCGCGATTCAAAGCGGGAATTTAATTTTGACAAACTAGCTGAACTAAAAAAGAAACTCATCGGGAACAACCCCTAAAAAAAAGCAGACCGAGAGAATTATCTTCCGGTCTGCCATAAAAATTTCACGTTATTAGCGACATAGCCGCCTTATTCCATTCTTTCGTGACCCGTTCTTCCTTCTCCACCGCCCATGTGTTCTTTGAACGCATCAAACTTCAGGCGTTGTTCTTCGGTAAGTTGGGCGCGCATGTCCAAATGATTTTTGGTTTTAATCTTTTCCATTTCAACCTTTAACCCGCCAATCTTTTCAATGTTTTTGTTGATGGCGGTCAAATCGGGTTTCTCAGCACTCATCAGTGTTTTTTGGTGAGCTTCGGCTTCACCCAGTTCATTCTGAATAGGTTGCAATTGTTTTTGCATTGCCAATCGACTTTGTTTAAAAGCTTCCTTTTGTGCGTCAGTCAGGTTTAACCCGTTTTCCAGACCACCTTTCCTGTCATCCATTCTCATTTCATGTTTTGGTCCCTGGAAATTTTTCCCCTGTTCTTTTTCTTTTGGCTGAGCAACCACTACTGTTGTCAATCCCAATAACACTGCAAGCATTAAAACTTTTGTTTTCATAACCATTAATTTTTAAAATTCTGTTTTCTGAAATTGTTTAAATTCTCCCTTTGGATAGACTTGGTTACGAATAGTTTAATGCTGATTTGGACTTTAAGTTTTTTTTAACATTTTTCAATTGCAAAATCCAGACGTTAACAAACCTCTTTAAATGATGAATCCCCTGCACCAGCAAGGGATTCGAAATTAATAACCTACAAAAACCACTATAAACGTCTTGATGTTCTTGCACCGAAAACCGGACTGGTACGGTGCTCCACATTCGGTATCAGATTTTGTAAAGATTTACTTTTTTGTGTTTCGATGGGCTCACTTTGAATTCGGAGAAATAATGGCTAATCAATTCGTACAAATCAGGATCGTACTTTTTTAGTTCTTCCCGGGTATTCAATGGATTGTGCTTTCCGTCAGCTTTAGGAGCCTCGGCATTTACATTAAACCAATCCTGAACACCTTCGGCCCAATACTCGGCGATGTCGGTTTTTGCATAGGTATTGGCATATTTTCCTTTTGCCACGGCCTGATTCAGCAATTTCTCCAGTTTTTTATTGAAGGTTGTGTCCACCTGTACAATTCCAATCAAATGAATGGAATGCGCAAACTCATGAATCAGAATGTCTTCGGCATGGTATTTATCGATTTGGTAAGCCAGCAGATTTTCTTCGGCACACGAAGTCAATGGCAGTTCCAGATCACCACCCAGACCGCGTGCCCGAACATCCCAATTTAGGGTTGTATCGGCTTTCAGATGTGCATGTTCAGGAACGTCAGTAGTTCCTTCGTAGCGAGCCATCACGGTTACACGGGTTTTCACTTTAACCATGGCATCGAGCACTGGTTTTGGAAGATCACCGGTCATAAACTTAAGTATTCGCCAGGCCTGAACCATCGCCGAATCGGGCACACGCCACGAAGCGGTAATGGCGATACCATTGGCATCCATGTACTTTTTGTAAAACTTGTCGAGGTGCATCGACTCAGGAACCCGGGTAACTACCGGAGGTTTTTCAGCTGGAGTTGTTCTCGTCTTTTGTGCCTGAGTGGCAAAAGTTGCCAAAGCTAAAACCAATAAAGCAAGTATTTTTCTCATCTTTTCTATTTTTCACCACATAGTTCACATAGATTTATTTTTCTATTGTGTCCTATGTGCCTATTTGGTTCTTTTTATTATTTCACTACTTTATTCCAATCCGGAGTTGCCTGATTGTAGAAGGTTTTCACGAAGAAATCGCGGCGCTTCTTTTCGCCATAGTCACCGCCCAGGGTGTGATTTGATCCCGGAAGGACTACCAGTTCAAAATCCTTTTTGGCCGTAATCAACGCATTCACCACCTGCATGGTTGAAGCCGGATCGACATTATCGTCCATTTCGCCAACAATCAGCAACAGTTTACCCTGAAGTTTTGAAGCATTGTCAACATTCGAGCATTCGGCATATTGCGGACCAATTGGGTAACCCATCCACTGCTCATTCCACCACATTTTATCCATACGGTTGTCGTGGCATCCGCACGACGATGAACCGGCCTTGTAAAATTCAGGATGAAACAACAAGCCTGAAAGGGTATTCTGACCTCCTGCCGATCCACCAAATAAACCGACACGAGTGGTATCCATGTAGCTGTATTTTTCGGCAGCAGCTTTTATCCAGAGAATACGATCAGGAAAACCGGCATCTTTCAGGTTCTTGAAACACACATCGTGGAAAGCTTTTCCCCGGTTCGAAGTTCCCATTCCATCCATCTGGACAATGATAAAACCAAGTTCAGCCAACCCAGACCAGGCATAGTTGCAAGGTTTGAAACTCTTTTGTGTAAACGAACTTTGCGGCCCCGCATAAATGTATTCAATAACGGGATATTTCTTCTTTGGATCGAAATTCGTCGGATGGTAAATGTTCCCCCAAATATCGGTTTTGCCGTCGCGCGCTTTGGCTACAAACGGTTCAGGAGCAATCCAGCCTTTGGCCAGCACATCCGAAATATCAGCCTTTTCCAGTTCCATCATGACCTTCCCATCTAAAGTGCTTCTCAAAACGGTAACCGGCGGTATTTGCACCGTTGAATAAGTATCGGTAAAATACTTGTAGTCAGCTGAAAAGGCAGCCTGATGATCCATTTTTTCCGGCGTCAGATCAACCAAACCGGTTCCGTCAAAATTGATTTTGCAATAATGAATGTAATAAGGGTCTTCGTCGGCATTCCTTCCGGAAGCCTTGAAAATAATGGTATTCGTTTTCTCATCGACCTTCACGACCTCACGAACCATCCAGTTTCCTGAGGTTATCTGATTTTTCACTTTCCCGGTTTTTGTATCGTACAGGTATAGGTGGTTCCAGCCATCGCGCTCCGAAGCCCAAATGATTTCGCCGCGTTTGTCCAGGTCGTACCTGAAATATTTGCCGCTATAATCGATAAATGTTTTGCTCCGTTCGTCAATAATTACGCGAACTGCTCCTGAAGTTCCATCAACCTCAACCACCTGAAAAACCTGGTGACCACGCTGGTTGAAATCGAAGGTAAAAGCAGTGCTGCTCTTATTCCATTTGGGCGCCGATAGATCGTACTGGTTTTCAAACGCCTGCGAATCAACCTGAATTTGTTTCAGGGTTTGAATATCAAAAAGCGATGGATGTTTGATGGGCAGTGCATCGCCAGGTTTCAGGTAGTTCCTTTTTTGCAAAATAGGCTGCAACTGCGTTTTGGGCGACGACTCGACAAAGTAGATAAAATGGTATTCGTTTTTGCGCACTTTATTCACAGCCAGTTTTTTCGAGTCGGGTGACCAACTGAAATACGACGAATAATAGTCACCAGCCGATCCATCAAAACTCAACTGAATTTCTTTGTTGTCCTTTTTATTCCGGATATAAACATTGTAATTTTTAATAAAGGCCACCCAAACGCTGTCGGGCGAAGTAACCGGTTTGTTGCCCAGCTCATCGAAATTATCGTTCCAGTATGGGCGTGGTCCTTCGGGTTTGGCAACCGAATCTTTGGTTAGTGTGTATGTCTTCAGGTTGCAGGTCCAGTAGGTCTTATCCAGCAAAAACTGAAACTTGTTCGCTTTCAAATCGAATTTCAGTTTCTGAAACTGAACCGATTTGGGCGTTGTTTTCACTCCCGGTTGTTTGTTCAATTGGTCAACCAGTCTGGCGACATCGAAGGAAGGTTTGCGGGTCAGTTTAGCCGCATCAACCAACGAAAAAGCAGCGCCATCGCGGGTTTTTACCTGATACCAAAATGTAGAAGTTGAGTCGATCCAATTCACTGAATTGATTTGGTGATACACCAGATCGTTCAGTTTGATGATCGAATCGGCACGTTGGTAATCGGCCGGAGTAACCTGTGCAATACTCCTGAAAGAAGCGCCAAATAACATAAATGACGCGATCAGAATGAGTGAAATTTGTTTTAGCATGGTTTATTAAGTAAGTGAAACTATTTATTGTCGTATTTTATCCTTGACTCACCCCACGTCCGCTGGCGGACGTCTCCCCTCTCTACTCGTAGAGAGGGGCAAAGCGAGCGCTGCGAGCTTGGGGTGAGTCAATAAAACAATGAATTAAAATACTACATTTATTTATCTTTTAACTTATTTGGTTTTCGTTTCTATTCTTTCAAAGTAACATCCAGATAAACCGAATAACGACCGTATGATTCATAGAAAGGCTTATAAACAATACCTTCGATATTGAATTCCAACTTCTCAGGATCACCTGATATCGATTTACTGATGTCCTTTACATTTAAAGTTACCTTACGCCATTCTTTCAGAGGCTCAGACTCCTGAGCTGCTAATAAAACTGGCCCATAAAACAAACTGGCAATATTTTGCTGATCCATAATCGGTTCCAGATAGAAATGGAATGGCATGCGCAACTCTACTTTATCCCCGTCCTTCCATTTACGGCTAATTGTCAAATAATTTCCCGGCTCTGCCTTAACCGTCTCATCCTTGCCATTGATCTTCACAAAAAAGCCTTTGGTTGCCCAATGCGGCACACGAATGTGAAGCTCAAACTCACCTTGCCCTTTAATGGTCAGCATGGTATGATCTTCCTTGGGGAAAACAGTAGTTTGCGTTACCGTTATATTCTTTTCGGTCCATTTTAATGTTGACGGCACAAACAGATTCACATACAAAGCCTTGTTGTCGGCACTTTTAAAATAAATCGAATTCTGAAGTTTTGTGCTACTCTCAAGCGCAGTACCGTTACAGCAGGTAAAACCACTCATGTCGTCGTTACTAAACTGTTTTTCTGAACCGGCATTTAGCGGAACATGATACGTATTTGCAGGGCTGTCCTCTGCAACCGAGGCAAGAATGTGGTTGTAAAGCCCGCGTTCGTAGTAATCCATTAACTCTCCATGCTGTTCGAAAAGAAAAAGGCTTCCGGTTAGCTTGAGCATATTATAGGTTGCACAGGTTTCATTCTGTCCATCAACCGAAAAACCATTCTCGTAAAGTGTTGCAGGTTGGCTGATGAAACATTCCGCATTATTTGGGTTTCGTGCACCTGCCACTCCTCCGATACTATACATATAGTCGTTAGTAGCCATATTCCAGAAATTATCAGCAATGTGAAAATATTCAGGTGCATCTGTGTCGCGGTAAATTTCGAGTGCGCCTACAATCTGAGGGATGTGCTGGTTGGCGTGCAATCCACGGAACAAATCTACATTTTTGGCCAGTCCGTGAGAATGTTCTACATCGCCGTAAAACACTTTAATGTTATCGAATAAACGTGCAACTTCCATGTAGCGAGGCTCATGGGTTAAGCGAGATAATCTTGCCATCGCTTCGTTCATTCCGCCAAATTCTCCGGCAATGTATTTGTTCCACATGCTGATAAGCGTTGGGGTTGGCACCTTACTCAACCGGGCATAAACCCAGTCGCCCATGCCTTTCACGATTTCCAGCGCCTTTTCATTGCCACTGACCTCATAAATATCCATCAACCCGGCAAGGATTTTATGCAAAGTATAATAGGGCGCCCAAATTTTGGTTTTATCGCCACCATAGCTGGCTCCTTTTTCCAACATGATGAACTGATCGGGCGGATAGGCGCTAATAAATCCTTTACCCCAATTCCAGTAATCGGTGCGGATACCACCTTCGCTCAAATCCGAATCATAATTTGATTTACCTGAACCAATTGGCACTGCCAATGGATCTGAAACAGATTCTCCTCCTGCGGACTTTGGTTGTCCCGAAAGTTGCGCCAATTGATACAATGTGTTCACCACGTAATCCATCTTGGCTGCAAAATTAGCCTGAAGTGTCGCATCATAACCTGTGCTGGCATACGCCTGAGCAATAGCGCTCAGGTAATGCCCCGTTGCATGACCACGCAATTTGGTTTCCTGACTATCCCAAACGCCCAGTGGTTTGGCTCCCGCAGGCTGTTGCTGACCAAACGCATTCCGAAACATATAGAGGAAATCGTCGGGATTTGTTTTGGCTAAACCTGTAATGAATTTATTGCGGTTTTCGATGAATTTCGTATTGTGGTTGTGATCGTCCATATCCAAAGAAACCTCATCGAGTTTGAAAAACTCCAGGGTTCGGTTGGGTGTAGCTGCCGCTTTTGCTGCTTTAACAATTACGGTTGCTTTGGGTTGCAGGTTTGTTCCGGCCACTTTTCCGGTTAAGGTATATGTTCCGGCTGTAAGTACCTGACTGTTATCCTTTGGTGCCGGCCAGATTACCCTTACTTCAGGACCTTCAATATCGTTGTTGTAAACACCCTTTACGAAGCGTGGTAAGCGCGGAAGAATCCCCACTTCAGTTTCAACCTGAATATCGGGAACATTTTTTAAGTATGTATTATACAACTGAGGGGTGGTTGCCGGAAACTTCTGAAGTTCGCCTTCCGATTCTTCTTTTGTTCCGACTACCGATTCGCCCTCGTTCAACGCATTACCATAAATCCGGGTAATTTGCTGGTTATTCAGAGCAATCCTGTAGATACGAAAATCGTGCAATTTGGCATTTAAACCGTTATATTCCGCATTCAGCGATCTTCCAATATAGAGTTTATTCGTTTCTCCTGATTTACTTTTAAACAACTGATTTAGCAACACATCAACATTTTTTGTCTCATTAACAAGTGCTCCGTTAACATACGTACTCAACGTTTTGAACGGAACATTAATCACAACAGCTAAATGAATCCATTTGTAAACGGGCGCTGCCGGTGAGCTTGAAATGTAATTTCTTGAATTCGTCTGAATTTGAGCCTGAAATTCTTCCTTGTCGTTCATTCCAACCGGAGCGGCAAAGAAATGCGACTTGCTGTCTTTCCCAAAATCGAAAAACAACTGGCCACTTTTTGCCGAGCGCAGGTAAATCCAACCAGTGATGCTGAGGGTTTGCTCGCCAGTAACCGATTCAGCCGGAAGCGAGATATAGGTGTCGCTGCTTCCGTTTAACGAAAGCACATTTCCGAAGAGTTCGTCTTTTACAAACTTGAAATCAGTTCCCTGAATGCTGCCATGCAGGTTGTTGCGCGACCAGTCTTTTACATCTTCCTTAAATGTGTATCGGGAAATTAAACCCGTTTCGCCAATTCCATCCAGGATTTGATCACCGCTTTGGGCAAGCGAAGTGATTGTTCCGAATGCAAAAATACCTAGGAATAGTCCAAATAATAGCTTATATATCTTCATAACTGTCATTTAAATCGTTTTTTATCAGGTTCTGCACCTTGTAATCCTGTGGTCCAAACCGGCATTTTAAAATCAATAAAATCTACTTTCTGATCGGTGCAGGTCATTTCAACTTGCAGGTAATGCGTTCCTGAGTTTTCCATCGAAACTACAAACGAATACCGCACATTTTCAGCATCTTTTGCAACAACCGTCAACATGCACAGAACCGAAACAAAAACAACACAGATTCTTCGCATAGTTCAGTTTTTTGGTTTTAAATCTCTTGGGAAACAGGGATTCCTATTTCAGAATCCCTGTTTGATCATCAATCTATTGTTTCCTTGAAAAAAAATCGGCAAAAGAAAAAAAATCCACAATTGATTATCTGATCCAATCCGGGGAGATTGTCTTTTATAATGTAACTTCATAAATACATCTTTCATTTCCACGATGAATGGATGACACGACCCGAGCTTTCACCGGATGACCCACAACTGTGGAGAACATTTTTTCGGCAAAACCTTCGGAACAAAAACAAAGAATCGAGGTACGAACCCTTTTCTCCTTGTTCACCATCGGGCAAACGCAGTACGATTTGTTTTCATCGGCGGTAATCATTCTCTTTGTCTTGTCGTAATCCACTTTCCATCCCCATTCACCTGAAATGTAAGTGTTGAATTTTTCGATATCGCCAACATAAGGTACCAGGGTCTTGTCCATTTCCAGATAATTGTAGTGTGCCATCGCGCAAGGCTTCATTATCTTGCGGCACTCTTCATCGCCGGCATTTTCGTCGATTTGAAGCAGCAATGTCGAAATCCACTCCTGCATGAATTTCAGCTTTTTATCATCAGGTTGAGCTTCATTGGTAGCCGTTTCCGCTGCACCAGCTTTCAGTCCAAGTGAAGTAAATCCACAAAAACAAACGCCTGCGAGGCAAGCTTTTTTGAAGAAATCCTTTCTTGAAATAGCCATATTTGCAAGTTTAATTTTTGAAAGCTTTCTAATAAAACAACTAGGTCAGCAAATACACTTACTGTACTATCCAATTCAAAATACCTCAGGGCTTGTCTTTTTGAAGTTTCGCACTGGTGCGAGATGCCGATTCTTTCGCCAGACAGTAATGTTTCCAACATATCAAAAAAAAGACAGTCCATCCAAATAACTGAATATCGAAAAGACAGTCTTTCACTTATTCTTCAAAGCTGATGGTACGATAATAACAAACACCGAATCAGCCAATCCTGATTGATTTTACAAGTTACTCCACCTGCCATTCGTAAATTCCCGAAGCGTTTTTCTCCGGAAGTTTTACTTCTATCTTCAGAGCTTTGGTCATAACTGGTTTAAAAACGACTTCATTGCCAAGACCCTTTTCAACTCCGTAAGGAATTGTATTTTCAACCGGAGTCCATTCTCCATTCTTATCCTTGTAGTAAATCTTCCATGACTGAGGCACACGGCATCCGCCCCATGGCGCATCATCGAACCAATAAACCGTTGTGCGGCTCACCGTCTTCTCTGAACTAAAATCGTACGAAATCCATTCGGTTGTTCCTTCTTTTGGCCACCAGTGGTAATAAGGGATGGTGCGGTCGTTGGCATCTTTTGGAACTAATCCGTCGTTAATCGCTGGCAAAGTTTTTACTTTATGTGAGGCGTCAATCTTACTTTCTGAAGCCACAGTTGGTTGGGCTACCGGACGAAGCGAGCTTAAATCATTCGACAGCCAAACGGCCATTTCGCCACTTCCGCGGTGTGCCCACGAGTAGTATGGAATCATGTTCAGTTTTACATCTTTAGCTACCACGCGACCTTTGGCATCGTAACTTAAAACCTGAGCATCGGTGTGAATCATGTTGATTCCATACAAAAGTTCGGGTTTACTCTCAATTGTAAATTCAGGTTTCTTTTTCAGCATGACACTTAAAACACTAAAATCGTTATCGGGCCACTCGGCACAATACACCACCGGTCCGCGCTCAATGGCAACTTTTCCGCGATCGGCTTCAACTGCAGGATGTGCTTTAACGGTGCGTGGTTCCATATCGAAATGAACGTCCACTTTATCGCCTTTCACCCAGGTGCGGTTAATGGTGAAATAACCATTTTCGAGTGTATTTTCAACCGGTTGGCCATTTACTTTTACCGAATATTTCAATGTTTTATTGTCGGTATAGCTGTACAAATTGCTTGGAACAACAGAACCCTGCACCCATCCAGGGATACGGATTTTCAGGTTGAACTGCTGCTTACCTTTTGGAGTAACTTCCAGATTTACATAACCATCCCATGGATAGCGGGTCGATTGTTTCAGGCCAACCATTTTGTCGTTAACCTTAATTTCTGAATTGTTCGACATGAACAGGTTGACATACAAATCGCTGTTATGAACGGCGTAAACATATCCTGGAACTGATGGAATAAAGCGGGCGATATTTGACGGACAGCAAGCGCAACCAAACCAAGGCTGGCGTTGATGCTGGCCCATTGATTCGAGCGGGTTTGGATAGAAGAAACCACCGCCATCGAGCGATACACCACTGATTAATCCGTTATAAAGTGTGCGTTCGAGCACATCGTAATATTTAGATTCGCCATGCAACAGAAACAAACGGTAGTTGAGATACACATTGCCAATAGCCGCGCAAGTTTCGCAATAGGCCGACATGTTTGGCAGTTCGTAATTCGCACCAAAAGCCTCGCCGTCTCCGGTAGCACCAATACCGCCAGTGATATAAAGTTTCTTACCCACAATGTTTTCCCAGATGCGGTCGATGGCATCGATATAACCTTTGTCACCCGTTAAGGCAGCCACTTCGGCCATTCCGGTGTACATATAGGCTGCACGAACTGCATGTCCAACGGCCTCGTCCTGTTCCAAAACCGGTTTGTGCGACTGGCTGTATTCCTGAACAAACTTGGTTTTACCACGCTGATCGAGCAAAAACTTGGCAAAATCGAGGTATTTCTTTTCGCCGGTAACCACATACAATTTCGACAAAGCCATTTCGGCAATCTGGTGGCCTGGTACAACAATTACCTGACCCGGATTCGGGCCAATCTCACGAATGGCACAATCGGCATATTTCCGGGCAATATTCAGGAATATTGTTTTTCCGGTAGCCTGGTAATGCGCAATGGCACCTTCAACCATGTGCCCCAAATTGTATAATTCGTGGCTCAGATCTTCCTCCTTTTCCCATCGTTTGGTACCCGACCACTCATGCGGATGTTTCGGGTTCATTGTTCGGGCGGTGTACAGGTAACCGTCTGGCTCCTGCGCGGCTGCAACTATAGTCAGCACACTGTCGATGTATTTATCGAGTTTCTTGTTCGGGAAAGTTTGCATGGAATAACTGGCTCCTTCGATGGTTTTATACACATCGGTATCGTCGAACGAGAACCCAGTCACCTTGGTCGTATCGCTCGGATGGGCCGCTTTGACAAAGTTTTTGTACCGTCCGGTTTCTTCGCATTTACTGAATGCCAGTGGGATAGTTACCTCGCGGCTGGCTTTTAGCCGCTGCCCCCAGAAGGCATCGGTAACTTTTACCGATGTAAATGGAACGGGAGAAATCGGGTATCCCGCACTTAGCTTCTGTTGTGCCTGAACTCCCAGACACGAACCAATCAATAAGGTTAATAGTATTTTTTTCATCTGGAGTACTGTTTTCATTTTTTTATTTCAATCTATATGGTTTAGTTTCAAGCAGAAGCTTCTTTACTTCCCTAACGTTCAAAGCTTTATCAAACAATTGAGCGCGGGCAATGTATCCTGTAAAGTTTTCTGATGGTTCGCCAGAAGCGCCAATCAGAATGTCGGCCTTATCAACAAAAAGGCTAATCGGTTGCTGGGTGTTCAATTTGCCATCGACATAAACGTTTTCCAAAATACCATCGAAAGTTACAACAATGTGATGCCATTTTTCTTTCTCAGGAACTGTTTTATAAGCTAAATCAACCGAGCCATCGCCATGAGCAACTGCCCCAAATGAAGAAGTTCCATACATCAGGGCAGCATACGACGACTGCAACATATTTTCGCGGGTATTCCAAGCCAGGAGGCATTCGCCCTCAGCAACCTCCGGATTACAAACCCAGGCCGATGCCGTGAACGAAGAGTTCCAATCGAGACTTGATGGCGCTTTTTTCGATAAACGAAGAAAACTTTTTCCGTCGAGAAACATAGCTTTTACGCCATCAACAATCGCTACTGCCGGAGTCCCTTCTTTTTCGAATATACCACCCAATTTTCCCTTGTTCGGAACCGATGAAAGAATTGAACCGTTCTTTAATTTTTCAGCATTAAAATCGACCAAAAGGCTTTTTGTAGAAGCAGTTCCAGGTACTGCGCATGTTTCTCTGTTCTTGAATGAAGGAATTTCGAACAAAGAATCATACACTTTCAAATTCCAGACAGCAGCCAGCATACCCGATTTTTCGGTTCCGGTAACCATTAGTTTTACAAAGCGGGCGACGGCACTGCCATCGTCAATCATCGGACTTCCACAGCGGCGGTTGACTGTTTGATCACTGAACAAATTCCAATGGATGCTGTCGGTTGAAGTTTCAATTTTGTACTGATAATAATAAGTCGGATATTCAAACTCCGTCATTACCCTTTTTACGTTCTCTGTTTTCCCAAGGTCAACCACTAACGATTGGGGCATTTCCCCGCTATCAGCCTTCCAGAGCGTGCCATTGTTGTCGTCTGTTGCATTCTCCGGAAGGTATTTATAATTATATCCACTAGGACTGTAACGTGTTGGTTGCGAAACTAAATGACAAAACGAACTGGCTTTAGATTTAGCGTTCAACGCCAGATTCGGAAATTCAAATGGGTTCCCGATTAGCTGTTTTACTCCGGAATGAGTTGGAACCACTTTTTCAATCGTTACACTATCTAAAAAAACAAGTTTGTCGATACACACCTGACGGAATTCGCCATCGGTGCTATGCGGGTTATCGTGACGATGATATGTAATGTAATAATTATCACCTTCCTTTATGATAGAATGGTGACCAGGGCCATCAACCAAACCATCGCCGGTAGTCGAAAGTACAGGATTGTTCTTCCCTGGAACAAAAGGTCCTTCAGGACTGTCGCTCACCGAATAATGAACTGCATAAGAACTTAGCTGGCAATTGCCCGAAGAATACATCAGAAAATATTTACCGTTTCGTTTGATTGGATAGGCGGCTTCGAAAGCTTTTGGCACCTGAGCAATAGGGATAAATCCGGTTTTAAGAATGGTGTGCATATCCAAAGGATCAATTTTTGCGTAGCCCATTCCGCCAAATGAAGTACACCACGTTCCGAAGTAGGAAAAAACAGAACCGTCATCGTCCACGAGAAACTGGGCGTCCAAAGCCGGAAAATCTTTTCGAGAAGTTCCTGCCTGAATAACTGCATTACCATTGCTGATAGGTGCGAATGGCCCCATTGGAGAATCAGATACGTAGCCGTATATATTACATCCAAACTGGCAGTTTCCTATAAAATAATAGAACTTCCCGTCTTTACCCTGGATTACATCAGGAGCCCAGCAGTTGGTCAGTCCTTTTGGAACCCGCAAATCCAATTTATAATTGAACCAGTTTTTGAAATCTTTACTTATCCAAACAGTTGGTTCACCTGAAGCCAGTTTTATCCCGTCGGTGGTTGAATAAATGTAATAAGTATCGCCAAACTTCCGGATGGTTGGATCGGCAAAATAACCGGGCAATAGTGGATTTCCATTACCTGCATCATCAGGTGATTTCTGGGAAAAACAGCTTGCAATACAGACGAACAACACTATGAGAAAAGTAAAAACTGATTTTGTCACCATAGGTTTTAATTAAAAAGAGGGTGTTCTAAGCTGTAGAAACACCCTCTTCAATATCGAGAATGATTAATATCCTGGATTTTGCTTCAGATTGGTATTTGTATTAAGCTCTTCCAATCCAATTGGGAACAAAGTTGTATAATCACCTTTAGGTGTATGGTTATACCAACTCTTTTTCTGGTAAACACCAAAACGGATCATGTCGGTACGACGACGGAACTCAGCAGCAAACTCCCAACCTAACTCATCAAGGAAACGTCCGTATTTAACCGGAGTCTGATCGCCTGGTTTATCAATGTTACCGTTGACATCCAGAGTTCCATATTTAATGGTGGTATTACCTTCCAGTTCAGCACCAGTAACTTTGGCTTTGGCCGGATCGTCGAAATCACGGGCACGCACCTGAGACACAATAGTAGCTGCTTCGGCGCTTTTCCCGGTTCGGAGCAAACATTCGGCTTTCATCATCAAAACATCGGCATACCTGAAATATGGCAAATCGTTGCTCATGTTTGATTCGCATCCACTTGCTATTTCGTATTTGCATACACGGAAACCTTCTTCGAATTCACAACCGTAAATGCTAGGCATCTTGTTTACCAAGGTCATTACCAAACTTCCATCAGTTGCGCTATATTCTGCACCATGCAACCAGGTAGCATCGAAACGTTTATCGGCAGGATCATAACTATTGATGAACTGAGGATTAGCGCTTGAACCACCCCAAGGTTGAGCTTTCATATTAAAAACATAACGATGTTTAGGTAAGAGCTGTTTCATGTGTGCATTCCATCCTAAACCATTGATGTTGTCATAAGGAACAGCAAAAACAATTTCCTTAGAGCCTTCGTTATTCACTTTAAAAGGATTCCGGTAATCCGGTTCGAGAATATAATTTCCGCTGGCAATAATCTTATCACAAGCTTCAATACATTTCGCCCATTCAGCAGATCCCTTATAAACTTCAGCATTGAGGTACATACGAGCCAATAATTGCCATGCTGCCCATTGAGTTACCCTGCCATAAGTTGTTTTATCAACTGTAGCCGAAAGATTTGGCAACGATTCGGTTATCTCTGTAATGATAAAATTATAAATCTCAGTTCTTGTTTTTTGAACAGGAAGTTCGTCGCTGTATTTGGTCACTAGCGGAATATTTCCATGAGAATCGCAAAGGATTGAATACCATAAGGCCCTTAAAGTTCTCAATTCGGCTTTATAAGGCAACGCCTGCTGTTCAGTTAATGGCAAAGAGCCCGCTTCAATTTGCATCATAACACGATTGATGTTGTTGATGGCTTCATAGGAAGTCAACCATGTATTACGAGGCTGCCATTGTTGATTGTCCCAGGTATGAAAATGCATCCGTTTATATGTACCACCATCATCCCATCCATTGGGGCGCGTAGGGGTAATAATTACATCTCCGGGTTCTTCCTGAATATCGAACAACCCTTGCCAATCCATAATATAACGAAGTGGTGTATAGCCTGAAGCAACAAGTGCAACAACGTCTTTTTTAGTTGCAGTGAAAGTTGACTCGGTAACTTCATTATAAACTTTTTCGTCCAGATTAAAACAACCTCCGGAAATTAAAATCAAGCCCAGGCTCAAAACTGCGATACTTGATTTCACGAATGATTTTGTATTGATATATCTCTTTTTCATGTGATAACTGCATTAGAAGGTTACGTTAACTCCAAGTGTATATGTCCTGGTTGTAGGGTATTTATCACGGTCATCATTTCCCGGATCTAATCCAGTTTGCCGTACTTCAGGGTCAATACCTTTGTATCCGGTAATGGTGAGCAAGTTAATACCTGAGGCATAGAAACGCAGGTTCTTAATGGTATTTTTACTGTTCAGCTTTACGGTATATCCAAGGGTTGCGTTGTCAATTTTCCAATAATCGCCATTTTCAACATAGTAGCTAACAAAGCGCTGAACATCAGTCAAAACAGCTTTCCCATATACTTTATTAAATGCTGAGTTAAGCGTATTGTAACCGATTGTTGGATTTTCGTAGAACATCCTTGAGAAATTCAGGATTTGGTACCCAAAAGCTCCACGCATGTTAATACTAAGGTCGAAATTTTTGTATTTGAAATTATTGTTCCAACTGGCGTAATACTTTGGAATACCATTACCCAATACCTGGCGGTCGTCGGTAGAAGAATCGGTAGCTTTAATGCGTGTTCTATCAGGTTTTTCAATAATCCAGATACCTTCTGGTTTATCAGCAGTGCCGTCAGTTCCAAATTCATCGCCTTTATAGGTGACACCAACACTTTTCAAACCATAGAAATTACCAATTGGTCCGCCAATTTGAATGCGGTGAGTTTCGATCTGAATCGGTTCGCCAGTATAACCGGCATCAAAAAAGTCGTTAGTTGTCTGAAACTTATCATTTGATAAGGACACCAGTTTGTTTTTATTGGTTGAAAATGTGAAACCTGCATTCCATGTAAAGTCATTGGTTTTTACGGGCACCACGTTAATCAATGCTTCAAAACCCTGGTTCTTTATTTCTCCAACGTTTGCTGTAATTGAGCCATACAAGTATGGAGGGGTTGGAACATTGTAATTCCAGAGCGCATCTTTCGTACGACGATTATAGAAATCGAAAGCACCAGTAACTCGTCCATTGAATAAATCGAAATCAAGACCAACGTTAATTTCTTGCTTCTTTTCCCATCTTAAATCAGGATTGGCATTACGGGTTGGTACCAGTTTACGCACCCATTCACCATTATAATAGAAAAAATCGCTATATGTCAAACTACTCAATGATTGATAAGGATCAGAAACATTTGTTCCGGTCACACCATATCCGGCGCGTAATTTCAGATTGCGTACCCAAGCCAGACTTTTCATAAATGGTTCCTGTGTGATTCTCCATCCCACTGAAACTCCAGGAAAGTTACCCCATTTGTTGTCTTTACCGAATTTAGAAGAACCTTCATGGCGGATACTTGCCATTAATAGGTATTTATCGGCAAAACTGTATGTAACACGTGAAAATACCGCAATCAGTTTGTCCGAATTTTTATAGGAATCCATTCCAGCTTTTCCGAGTGTCAATCCGCTTCCTATACCCAATTTATTGTAGGTGTATGAATCTGTTGGGAAATATCGGTTGTTGGCCCAGAAACCTTCGTTCATGTTGTCTTCGTAGTTGTACCCTGCTAAAGCGGAAAAATTATGCTGTCCAATTGTCTTTTTATAATTGGCAGATAGTTCGGAGTAATTACCTACATAATCATCAGTTCCACGAGAGGCGAAACCACCCATAGAGTATTTTGTATTCGAAACATGGTTTAAGGTTTGGTAGAATCCACGGATATTCGAATCACCTTTTCGGGTAACCATGGCACGTATATCAAGATCTTTTATTGGTTTATAGGTTAAGCTTGCTGTAAACCTCATATTGCGGTAACGGTTTTCACCATCCGATTCCTTTAGATAACCAACCGGGTTATCGTAGAAATATACATCACGTTCGTACCACGATCCATCAGCATTTTTGACTGGTTCGGTTGGGTTACGGATAATAGCCTGCCTATAAACGTAGTTGTTAAAGCTGTATCCATCGCCACCTGTCCAGTATGATTGTTCACTGATAATAGTTCCGATATCGGCAACCAATTTTCCATTAAACATACTGTGCGACACATCAATACGTCCGGTATATTTTACATTATCAGACATAATAAAAACACCTTGATTGTTTTTATAGTTCAACGAAGCAGTCAGGTTGGTATTTTTACTTCCACCCCTGAAAATGATGTTGTGAACATGGCTTAATGCATTACGCGTGATTTCTCCAAGCCAGTCGGTGTTTGAACCAAAATCCTGAAGATTTGCACCATTAAATTTATACCCCTGATTCCATTTTTCACGCAGCTGATCGGCGTTCATAAAATCAAGCTTCCGGCTAACCGATGAATTTGATAAATAGCCAGAATACTCAATCGTTGGCACCATCTCGTTGCCGCTTGATTTTGTAGTAATAATGATTACACCATTGGTACCACGAGTACCATAAATAGCTGAAGCTGAACCGTCTTTAAGTACGTCAACTGATTCAATATCTTCAGGAGCCACGGATTCAAGGCTTCCTGGAACACCATCAACCAAAACTAAAGGATCAGATGTACCTAACAATGAGGCATTACCACGAAGCATAATTACTGCGCCTTTTGTAGGGTCGCCCGAAGGTAACGAAATGGTTAACCCTGCAACCTTTCCCTGTATCAACTGAGCTGCATCTTTTACAGCGCCTTTCACGAAATTTTCTGATTTAACTGAGGCAATTGAACTGGTTACACTACCTTTTTTTACACTTCCATATCCGATAGCTACAACTTCATCCAATCCAATGGTTTCTTCTTCCAGGGCCACGTTGAGGTTGGATTGGCCCTTAAATACCACTTCCATTGGTTTCATCCCAACAAAAGAAAATACCAACGTACTTCCTGATTGTATATTCGAAAGGTTGAACTTGCCATCCACATCAGTAATTGTACCAATCGATGTCCCCTTAATAACAATAGAAACACCTGGCAAACCACCACCGGTTGAATCAGTAACTTTACCTGAAACAGATTTTTGTTGCTGCTGAGACGCATCGCCATTTGCAGGAGTTAGAATAATATGCCGGTCGCGGATGAGTATATTCACACTTCCGTCATCGAAAAGTTTAGATAGAACTGTTTCTATCTTTTCATTTTGCACTTCCAGATTTACTTTGCGATCAACATTAATCAGTTGATTGTTATACAGAAAGTAAAACTCGCTTTGTTCTTCAATCTGGCCCAACACATCCTTTACCGTCGAATTCTTCATGTTCAACGACAAACGTGTTGATTGTGAATAACTGGCTCCTGCAATCACCTGAAGAGTGCTTATCAGGATAAGAAATAATGAAACCCGCATAATTTGAAAGGTTTTTCTGTGCCCGGCTAAAACCGAACACAATAAGTTCATCTTTTTTTTCATAGATTTGAATGATTAAATTTGTAACGAAATTTATCTGCCCTTTTCGGGTAACCAGAAAGGAGGTGTTGACGCACTTCCTTTCTTCGTTTCAACTCAACTGATATTCATAGGCAATCAGGTTTTATTTCTATTTTTTACTTATTATTACTTTCGCTCTGGTCTGGGTTTTATTATCTTTTCCGATTAAAGCCTGTACATAATTCATTTGAATGGGCGATGACAGACTAAGTAACTCAATCACGTGAAATATTGATTCGTTATCGAAGGTTGTTGTAAACCGGTAATTCAATATATTCTTATCCAGAACAACAACCTCAACTCCGTACCAACGTTCGAGCATCAAGGCAACATCAGCCATGGATGTATTGTCGAAAACCAGTTTCCCTGCATGCCAGGCAATGTATTTGCCAATATTTTCATTTAAAATCTTCGTTTCGCCGGTTGCTTTATCAATTACAGCACGGTCGCCAGGTCTCAGCATCGACTCTTCTTTCCCCAAAGCAACATTCGAATTCAAGGAAACTTTACCTTCTTCCAGAATTACTTCAATGTTTTTATCTTCTACAAAAGCTTTGCAATCGAACCTTGTACCCAGAACTTTAACTTCAACATTTCCGGAATGAACAACAAAAGGTTTTTTCTGATTTTTTGTTACCTCGAAGAATGCCTCTCCCAGCAAATCAACATTCCTGATATCTTTTGGAAATGGCACCGAAAATTTCAGGGTACTTTCAGCATTCAACCAAACTTTTGATCCATCAGGCAACAGCACTTGGGAGCGAATACCGGGAGGGCTGGTTATCTCCTGCATGGCAAATCTGCCACGATTCTCCTGATCGAACTGCTTGTAAAACAACAATGAAGTAGTCAGTAGTAAAGGGATGAACAGAACCGCTGCAACTCTCATCGCAATAGTTAATACCCTGTTTGCTCGTTGTTCTTTCCCGATTTGTGCACTAATTCGTGCAAATGCAGCCTGGCTATCAACATCTTTTATTTCCGAAATAATCCGTTTGGCATCAACAATCTGATCTTCCAATTCCTGCAAACTTCGGATTTCAATCAAATCTTTAATTTTATCCTGTATATGGGGGATTTCTGTCATTTTCTTTCTTTCAATTTTAGTTAAAACAACCAGATTCTAAAACACACGTATCCGAATCTCAGTTTTTTTTTATTTTTTTGATGTGATGAAGTTTATGGAAAGTAAAACCCGCTAGTTGATGATTCCGAACAGAATCATTAAACTAATATAGTCTTTCAATTCAACACGGAGTACTTTTAACGCTTTGCTAACCTGGGTTTCGACGGTTCGTTTGGAGATATTCAAATTCGCAGCAATCTCTTCATTTTTAAGTCCCTGAATTCGACTCATAAGAAAGACTTCACGACATTTCTCCGGAAGCAATTCAATGGCATTTTTCACTTTCTCCTGAAGTTCTGAAGCAACGTACAAATCAGGATCATAAGCAATATGCCGGTCTGAGAGTTCGGTCATCTTTTGAATATACTTCTCTTCAACCTTCTTATGCTTTAAGTAATTTAGGCAACCGTTTTTAACCGATAAAAATAAATAACCTTTCAGAGAATCGGTAAGCATAATCTGCTGATGCTTTTGCCAGAACCTGACGAAAAAATCCTGAACGATCTCTTCTGATTCATGGCGATCAGTAGTAATCTGAGTTGAAAACATGACTAATCCAGGGTAATAAAAATGAAATAATAATTCGAAAGCTGATTGATCGCCCTCCTTCAGGCGAACAATCAGATCCTTTTCATATATACCCTGAATGATTTGCATATTGGTATGATACGTGAATCAAAAAAATTAAACGTAAAAATAAGTGTTATATATACTCTTTTATAGGGTGTGAATTTAAAAAAACATTTCAACATCACAGCCAACGCATTAAAATTGTAAGATCAATCTTAAAAAATAATGAAAAAATTGGAATCAGACTGCATAGAAGATACTTCCTACTTTCCCAAACCAAAATGAGTACTTAAAAGGATCAGGTTGCTCCACGAAACACTTTTTATTTTAACTGCTGTTACAACCTAATTCCTTTTTTGTATGTTTGCATACCAGAACAGACCACTTTTAGTTCACATCTATGGAAAGCAAATTTCACTTTACGGTTAATTCTCAATCGAACCTGCTTAAATTTCAGCAGTTGGTTGATTGCGTCAACGAAGCAATTAGTAAAAATCTGCTTCAAGTTGGCGACATGTTGCCCTCGGTGAACCAAATATGCAAAGAAAGTTCACTCTCGCGCGACACTGTTTTTAAAGCATATGCTGAATTGAAAAACCGTGGAGTGATTGAATCGGTGCCAAACCGGGGCTATTTTGTGGCTAAGGCTGTTACAAAAGTTTTTCTTTTCCTCGATACTTTTAAAGCATATAAAGAAGTGCTTTATGGTTCCTTTTTAGATAATCTTCCCGAGACCATTGCCATCGACCTTCATTTTCATCATTATAACATCGACGATTTTGAAAAGATAATTAAGGAGAGCATTGGTAAATATACCAAATACATCATCATGAATTTCGATCATGAACGTGTCCCCGAAATTACCAACCAGATACCAGCCAGTAAACTTTTGGTAATCGACTGGAATGTGAATGCTCGGGAAGGCACTTCGACCATTCATCAGGATTTTGGTCAAGCTTTATACGACTCGCTCGAAAGTGGGCTCGGCTTGATCCGAAAATACGACAAATTCATTTACTTGTATCCTTCATTTACCTACCATCCGAAAATATCAATTACTTATTTCGAGAAATTTTGCAACGATTATAAAATCAGCTACAGAACCCTATACGATTTCAAGAAATTTGATCTTCAGAAGGGCGAACTTTATTTATTGGTAAGCGACCGGACTTTAGCTAAATTTCTGGATCAGTGCGAGCAAAAAAGCCTAATCCCAGGGGAGGATGTGGGCGTAATTTCGTACAACGAAACTCCCATGAAAAAGTACGTAAAAGATGGAATAACAGTCATTTCAACTGACTTTGAATTGATGGGAAAGAAAATTGCCGAGTTTGTAATTACCGGTGAAAAAACCAATATGATTATCCCAAGCAAACTAACCATCCGGAAATCTCTCTGATTAATGTTTTAAAACATTACTCCTTATTTTGATTACGGTTTCAGGTAGTCTAAATTTGTCGAGCATACCAGAACAGAACGGTTTAATACTCAAAAAAGAGTCACCAGACATTTGGAAAGCTGTTTTTCTCTTTCCAAACGACTAAGAACCAACAGCTTTTGTCTTTAAACTTTAAACTTATTCAATATGTATTTACTAGGATTCGACATAGGTAGTTCATCGGTTAAAGCATCGTTAATCGATGGCCTGACCGGAGATTGTTTGTCATCGGCTTTTTACCCGAAACAGGAAATGAAAATAACAGCCATTCAGGCCGGATGGGCAGAACAGGAACCTGAACAATGGTGGAAAAACCTGAAACTTGCCCTGGCAGATGTGTTATCCGAATCGAAAATTGAACCCAAAAGCATTGATTCTATCGGCATCTCCTACCAGATGCACGGATTGGTGGTGGTTGACAAAAACCAGCAGGTTTTGCGCCCATCGATCATTTGGTGCGACAGCCGTGCTGCTGAACTGGGGAACAAGGCATTTTCTGAAATCGGTGAGGAAAAATGCCTGTCTAATCTGCTTAATTCTCCGGGTAACTTTACCGCTTCGAAGCTGAAATGGGTGAAAGACAATGAGCCGGAATTGTACTCGAAAATCGACAAAATCATGCTTCCTGGCGATTACATCGCGATGAAACTTTCAGGAGAAATAAAAACGACAGCCAGCGGCTTGTCGGAAGGAATTCTCTGGAATTTCAAAGAAAACGCGGTAGCCGACATGCTACTCGATTATTACGGATTCGAAAAATCATTCATTCCTGAAATCGTTCCAACTTTCTCTGTTCAGGGATTGGTCAATGCAAAAGCTGCCGCTGAACTCGGTTTAGCCGAAGGAACTAAAATCAGCTACCGAGCAGGCGACCAACCAAACAATGCACTTTCGCTGAATGTGCTTAATCCTGGCGAAATTGCTACTACAGCAGGAACTTCAGGAGTTGTTTACGGCGTTAGCGGTGAAGTGAAGTACGATCAATATTCTCGCGTAAATACGTTCGCACACGTTAACCACACTTCGGAAGCCAATCGTTTGGGTGTTTTACTTTGCATCAATGGAACCGGAATTTTGAATTCGTGGTTGAATAAAAACGTTGGAAACAAAGCATTCTCGTACGAAGAAATGAACCAGAAGGCCTCGGAAGTGGCCATCGGATCTGAAGGTTTGAGCATTTTGCCATTCGGCAATGGTGCCGAACGCGTTCTTCGGAATAAAAACATTGGCGCCCAAATTTCAGGATTAGGTTTTAACACACACACCGATGCACATTTATTCCGCGCTGCCCAGGAAGGAATTGTTTTCTCGTTCAAATACGGTATGGAAATCATGGAAGAAATTGGCATCAAAGCACAAATCATCCGTGCCGGAAAAGCCAACATGTTCCTTTCTCCTATTTTCCGCGAAACACTGGCAGGAATTTCCGGAGCTACCATTGAATTGTATAACACAGACGGGTCGGTTGGTGCTGCACGCGGTGCCGGAATTGGTTCAGGTTATTATGCTTCGGCCAAAGAAGCCTTTGCCAGCCTGAAAAAACTGGATACCATAACTCCGGATGTGAGCAAAAAAGCTGAATACCAAGCCGCTTACCAAAATTGGAAAAAACAATTGGAGAAGGCGTTATAACGCCCCGTCCCGTTCTTCCAGGCGGGGGAAAGCCTCGGACTGTGATTTGCAGTTCTACATGCTCTGAAAAAGCAAAATATCAATAGCCCGGGCTAAACCCTGTCATGCGATCTTCAAAGTATAAATCTCTTTTTGGGCGGAAAAGCAAAAACAAAATTTTAAAACATAAATTATTAATCACTCCTTCTTCGGAAGGACAAATACAAAAATAAAATGACAGCTTTTAAAGGAAACAAAGAGTATTTCCCTGGAATTGACCAAATTAAATTCGAGGGACCGCAATCAAAAAATCCAATGGCATTCAAATATTACGATGCCAATCAGGTAGTTTTAGGCAAAACCATGAAGGAATATCTTCGTTTTGCAGTGGCTTACTGGCATACTTTCTGTGGCGACGGTGGCGATCCATTCGGCCCTGGAACCCAGATTTTCCCTTGGGTTGGCGCTGCTGATCCAATGACTGCAGCTAAAGAAAAAATGGACGCTGCGTTCGAATTCATCAGCAAAATTGGCGCTCCATTCTATTGTTTCCACGATACCGATGTTGTTGGTGGTGGTTCGGTTTTCGAAATTGAAAAACGTTTGGCCAACATGATCGATTTCGCCAAAGAGCGCCAGGCAGCTACCGGCATTCAGTTGCTTTGGGGAACTGCCAACGTATTCAGCGATCCACGTTACATGAATGGCGCTTCCACCAATCCTGATTTCAACGTTTTGACCAACGCAGCCGTTCAGGTAAAAAACGCCATGGAAGCTACCATCGCTCTGGGCGGAACCAACTACGTATTCTGGGGAGGACGTGAAGGCTACATGAGCCTGCACAACACCGATACCAAACGCGAATTGGATCACATGGGCAAATTCCTTGGTGCAGCACGCGACCACGCCCGTGCTTTGGGCTTCAAAGGAACTTTCCTGATTGAACCAAAACCAATGGAACCAATGAAACACCAATATGATTTCGACACTCAGACGGTGATTGGCTTCCTGAAAGCTCACGGTTTGGAAAACGATTTCAAAATGAACATTGAAGTAAACCACGCTACTTTGGCCGGACATACTTTCGCTCACGAATTACGCACTGCACGCGATAATGGCTTCTTTGGGTCGATTGATGCTAACAAAGGTGACTATCAAAACGGATGGGATACCGACGAGTTCCCAACCAATATTTATGAAGTTACCGAAGCCATGATCGAAATTATCCAAGCTGGCGGATTTACAACCGGTGGTATCAACTTCGATGCAAAAACCCGTCGTAATTCAACCGATTTGGACGATATTTTCATTGCCCACGTTTCGGGAATGGACACCTTCGCCCGTTCATTGGTCATTGCTGACAAATTGCTGAAAGATTCGGATTACCTGAAATTGAAAGCTAACCGTTACGCTTCTTATGACTCAGGAAAAGGTGCTGAATACGAAGCTGGAAAATTAAGCTTAACTGATCTTTACAATGTTGCTAAAGAAGTTGGAGAGCCAAAACAAATCAGCGGGAAACAGGAAATGCTGGAACAACTGATCAATTGTTATATTTAAATAGCCTCTCCCCTGCTCTCCCCAAAAGGGAGGGAGAAAACATACAACCTTACAAAACGGTCCCAATCTCCTTCCCTTCGGGGAAGGCCTGGTGGGGACTTAAAACTTAACTTATGGCTTATATCGATACTTCATCAAAATCTGCGACAAGCTCGTACCAAAAAGGAAACCCGTTATACATTGTGCTACTCACACTTGTGGCCACTTTGGGCGGATTATTGTTTGGTTACGATACGGCAGTAGTTAACGGAGCTGAAAAATCGCTGGTTGAATTTTACATCGCAAAAATTACCGATCCGGCTCAATTTAATTATGCCGTTCAGATTATTACCCAATACAAAATCATGATGGCACTGGTTCTATTCCTGGTGTTTGGCATCATTTCCGGACAAATTGTAAAACTTTTAGGCAAAAAGAAAGGCCTGATTTCAGGAGCAATCATCCTTGGAATTCTCGCCATTTGGATCATCAGCTTCATATCGAAAAAAATTCCGACTGACCCGGCAGCGCTGAAAGATTCGGTAGATACCATCAAAGGTTTTGTGATTGCCAGCGCGCTGATTGGTTGCGTTATTGGAGGCTCAGTCGCTGGGTTCATTTCCCGCGCATTGGGTCGTAAAAACGGACTTTTTATTGCAGCAACAGCTTTCTTCATTTCAGCCATTGGCGCATGGAAACCTGAAGCTTTTAATGTTTTCGGTACATTAGACGTGTATTCATTTGTAGTCTATCGTATAATTGGTGGTATCGGAGTTGGATTAGCCTCCATGATTTCGCCGATGTATATTGCCGAAATTGCACCAGCCAACATTCGAGGCAAACTAGTCTCTTTCAACCAGTTTGCCATCATTTTCGGTATGTTGGTTATCTATTTTGTCAACTATTTTATTGCCAAACAAGGCGACGAGCAATGGCTTATTACAGATGGCTGGCGTTTGATGTTCCTTTCAGGAGCCATTCCAGCAGGTATTTTCATTACCCTGCTCTTTTTTGTTCCTGAAACACCACGTTACTTGGTATTGAACGGTCAGGAAGATAAAGCCTTAAAAGTATTGAACAAAATCGCAGGCGAAAAACAGGCAAAAGTTATTCTTGAAGAAATTAAAGGTACGCTGCATGAAGCAAATGCCCCTTGGCTGTCGTACGGATTTTTGATCATTTTTGTCGGAATCATGCTTTCGGTGTTCCAGCAATTTGTAGGGATTAACGTGGTACTTTATTACGCCGGGAACATCTTCCGAAATATGGGAGCCTCAACCGATAGCTCGCTGATGCAAACCATTATTGTGGGTGCAGTTAACCTGGCCTTTACAGTAGTCGCAATCATGACAGTCGATAAATATGGGCGGAAACCATTGATGATTATCGGATCAATCGGTATGGCTATCAGTATGATCTTGTTAGGCTTCACCTTCTTTTTAGGTCAAACAGGTGGTATGCTGACTCCGCTGCAGGGATATGCGGCATTGGCTTTTATGCTTATTTACACTGCTGCATTTGCTATGAGCTGGGGCCCGGTTTGCTGGGTTTTGCTGGCTGAAATTTTCCCGAATTCAATTCGCGCTGCATTGTCGATTGCCGTTGCGGCCCAGTGGATTGCCAACTGGATCGTTTCGTTGACGTTTCCAATGATGAACGACAATGTGTGGTTAACCAACCAGTTTAATCATGGATTTTCGTACTGGATTTATGGGATCATGGGTATTTTATCTGCTGTTTTCGTCTGGAAAATGGTTCCAGAAACCAAAGGAAAAACACTGGAAGAAATGGAAAAACTTTGGAAAAAATAAAACCAATTTAAATACAATACAAAAGCCGCTATTCTCTGGATGTGCGGCTTTTTTGATTTTAGCAAAACCGATTGAACTGTTTCTGCAAACAAAAATCAGATATTTTTGTACCAAACACTTATTGAAATGAACCGATCGTCTTTTTTCATCCCGATTATTCTTTTTCTGATGGCTCTTGCAGGGCAGGCCCAAATCCGCATAAGCGAAATGAATATCAGCCAGATCAAACAAAAGAGCATCCGTAATTTCATCAAAAATCAGATCGACAGCGGATTGGTGTATTTCGAAGACTTTCAATCATCGGTCAATGCGCAAACCGACACTAACAAGTTTGATTCGAACATTCATCGATTCCACCTTCGGCAAACTCCGGCAACCACCTGGAATGCCTACCTGACGGCACACCCGGCAAAGGTTTGGAATGGCAAAATCGTTTCTTTCGGATTTATTTATTCGCCTGTGAATAAACTCGTTATTTTCCCCGACGACAAATATCCAGGATTGGAGACTGGGCAAATTTTCTTCATTGAAATGCGCGTCTTTTGGGGCTTGGCGAAGTTTCCGGTTTGTTTTATGGTGACCAAAATTGACAAAAACCAACATTCCATTACCTTTAGCTATGTTTCTTCTGGCACGTCAAAAGGCTCCCAAACAATCAGTTTAGTTGACGATGGAAAAGGAGAAACCACAACCATCCATTCGAGTATCCATAAAACCGAAAATGTACTTCGTGATAAAACACTATACCCGATTTATCACCTGAAAGCGATCAAAGAAGTTCATCAAAACATTCGGAACATGCTAAAAATGTATCAGAACAGAGTTTGTGCTTTTTAGAATAAAGAAACTGAAAATACGAATGATTTTTAATCAAAACCCGTCCATTTGATTTCTCCCATTTTTTATATTCCTTTATGAATGAAAATAGGAGTGATTTGTATTCATGCAGGTATCGATTTATTCTTTCGGGTAATCGGGCTTGCAGGTGAATTGTAGTGTGATTTATTTTCATTTTCATTCATTGTTTATGCCTAACTATAGCTTTATTAAAGGATTATCCGCAAAAGAAATAATTGTTCTACTGCTGGTTGCGTTTATGGGTATTTTTTATGTTATTTTCATTCAAAAAAATGCCGCCCAGCAAGAAGAGAATAATGTTTTACAAGTTGCCCTGTCGGTTGAAGCCAGCCTCCCTAAAAACGAATTACAGTCGTTGCCAGAAAATCCGAATGATCTCCGTGAACAGGATTTTACTCAGCTAAAAAAGACCCTTCAACAAGTTATAAAAATCAATCCGAAGTCCCGATTTGCGTATCTTTACATCATACGAAACGGGAAATGTTACTTCCTTGTAGATTCTGAACCGAAATCTTCCCCGGATTATTCGCCCACAGGACAAGAATATACCGAGGCTGACGCCACGGATAAAGACCCGTTTGCTAAAGGAAAAGCATTGGTCACCAACCCGCTTACCGACCGATGGGGATCCTGGATAAGCGCTGAAGTTCCTATAATCGATCCCAAAACAGGACAAGTAATTGCTGTATTTGGCATGGATTACAACGCACATTTCTGGAAATACCGAATCTGGTTTGAGGTTGCCCAATCCAGTTTCCTCATTCTAATCATCCTCGTTCTGATTTTGGCTTCTTTCAGAGGTAAACATAGAAATAGCAGGTTAAAAAATGAAATTATCCTTCGGGAGACGATAGAAAAAGAACTGAAAGAAAGCGAATCTTCGTTCAGACTATTATTCGAATTAAACCCACAGCCAATGTTTGTTTACGATCTTGATTCAATGAAAATCAAAGCAGTAAACAATTCTTCAATGGATGTATATAAATACAGCAAAGAAGAATTTCTATCGATGACCATCCTCGATTTGCAAGCACCACAGGAGTTTACCCGATTATGGAAAAACCTGATTGATGATCCAAATTCATTTCAACTAACCGAAATTTGGAATCATAGAACAAAAAATGGACGGATTATTCAGGTGGAAGTACATTCACACAATCTGGATTTCAGAAATAAAGATTCCAGACTCGTTCTACTGATTGATGTGACTGAAAAAATTGAAATCGAAAGAAATCTTCGAGAAAGCCAACGAACCTTGTCGAACCTGATCGGTAGCCTCCCTGGACTAGTGTACCGCTGTGCATTAGATGAAAATTACACCATGGAATACATGAGCAAAGGATGTTTTCTCATTACCGGTTACCATCCCGATGATTTCACAAAAAATAAAAACATTTCATTCAACGATCTGATTCTGCCGGAATATCGAAAACCGATCTGGGAAAAATGGCAAAGAATTGTGGCGTCGAAAACCGTTTTTGAAGAAGAATACCCTATTCAAACAGCTTCCGGAGAAATTAAATGGGTTTGGGAACGCGGAAGATGTGTTTTTGGGGATAGTGGTGAAATTCAACACCTTGAAGGATACATTGAAGACATTACCATTAGGAAGCAGGGCGAAAAAGAATTACGAAAACTTTCGCAGGCCATTAAACAGAATCCGGTATCGGTTGTAATTACGAACTCAGAAGGTACCATCGAGTATGTAAACCCAAAATTTACAGAGATGACTGGCTATGACAACTCTGAGGCTATTGGTCTAAACCCTAGAATTCTAAAATCGGGCAAGATGACACCTGAATTCTATACTAATTTATGGGAAGTCATTACTTCAGGGAAAATATGGAGTGGTGAAATGATTAATAAGAACAAATCAGGGAAACTATATTGGGCACAAAAATCAATATCGCCAATCATTGATGAGCGGGGTAAAATTACCAATTATGTGGCCATCGCCGAAGACATTACTGAAAAGAAGAAAACCGAGACCGAATTAATCAAAGCTAAGGAAAAGGCAGAAGAAAGCGATCGGTTGAAATCAGCATTTCTGGCTAACATCAGCCACGAAATACGCACTCCAATGAACGGGATACTGGGTTTTGCCGAATTGCTGAGAGAACCGAACCTCTCGTCAGAAAACCAGAAGGATTTTCTCGATGTCATTGAAAAAAGTGGCCAACGAATGCTTAACATTATCAACGATTTAATTGATATATCGAAAATTGAGGCAGGAGAAACCACTCTTAAAATCCGGAAAACCAACATCAATAAAATGCTTCATGATTTGCATTTGTTTTTTATGCCTGAAAGCAATCAGAAAAACATTACCATTGACTTTCATTGCGACTTGCCTGAAGCAGAAAGTTTTATTCAAACCGACAGTACCAAACTCAATCAGATTTTAACCAATTTGATTAAAAATGCAATAAAATTTACAGAAGAAGGTTCGGTTACTTTCGGATACCGACGCAAAAATCTTATGCTCAATTTTTTTGTAACTGATACGGGTCCTGGAATTCAACCCGAACAGAAAAGCCTGATTTTTGAACGTTTCAGACAAGGAACATTGGGGAACTCACCCAAATATGAAGGTGCTGGGCTTGGACTTGCTATTTCGAAAGCTTACGTCGAGTTGCTAGGGGGAGCCATCTGGGTAGAATCTGAAGTCGGCAAAGGCTCTTCATTTTTCTTCGAGTTGCCTTATCAGCTATCAGAATGATTGAATTTAAGTTCAATCCTGGAGGCAATTTATAGCCATTAACTCATTCACTATCAATTATTTATTTCCAACATTGAATTTGAACTATGAATGACTACCAATGACGGGAAACAAATGACAAGAAACATCTGGTTCGGTTTTATCCCCAGCTTGTCAGTATCCGGCTACCAGTTTCATCATGGTTCACAATCCGCAAATGGGTATCAATTTCCTGCTGCATCTCCTCCACATGCGAAATCACACCAACAATCCGGTTTTCTTTTCGAAGCGATTTTAAGGTATCGAAAACCACTGCCAGCGAATCCTTGTCGAGCGAGCCAAAACCTTCGTCGAGAAAGAAGAAATTCTGATTCGAGTCGGTAATTTTCTGAATGTTATCGGCCAAGGCCAAGGCCAGACTCAAAGCCGCCTGGAAAGTTTGTCCCCCTGAAAGTGTTTTCACGCTGCGAACCTTACCACCGTTCAGAAAATCGCGTACCTGGAAATTGTTATCCTCAGTAATTTCGAGGCTCAGTTTCTGGCGGGTAAGTTGGAAAAATCGGTCGTTGGCCGCATTGCACAAGTTCTGAAGGTAAACCGACGAAATGTAATTCACAAAACCGCTTCCTTTAAACAGCGACTTCATGGTTTTGATGTTTTCGGCGCGCAATTCCAGATTTTCTAACTCTTTCCGAAGCAGCGCCTGATTTTCCATATCGCTTTTCAACTTCTTCAGCAATTCGGCTACTTTCCCAAGTTCCTGATTGATCTGACTCAGATTTTGGGTATTTGCAGTAATCTCGGCAAGCAGTTTCTGATGCAACTCACTGTTGTAGATTCGATTTCCGATTTCGCTTTGCAACAGTGTCACCTGACTTTGCAGCAAATCCATTTGTTGCCTGAAATCACGCAATTTTTGCTTCTGAAGTTCAAGATTAATGTCCTGCGATAAAATCGTCCTGATCTCCTCCAGATTTGAATAACCGGTTTGTAACAGGCGGGACGTAAGCTGTTTTTGCAATTCGGCACTGGCTGTTTTTTCCTGAAGAAGTTCCTTTTCATTGGCCTCCAAGCTTCCGCTGAGCCGGTCTTTCGATTTCCGAAGTTCGGACAGCTTGTTGGTTAACTCATTAAATTGTTTTTCCAGAAAAGTAAATTTATGCAAAAGAGCCTGTTTTTCAGTTTCAATTTCAATCGACGTTTTGGCGCGGTAATCCGCTATATTTATCCGCAGAATCTGTTCTGTCAATGTCTTGATTTCGGTTTGACTGATGGTCAATGCCATTTTAATTTTTTCAATCTCAGTCTGAAATTTTTCCTTATTCTGAATCTCCTTATCGAATTGAGTATTCACTTTCGCCAGTGCTGTTTCTTTCTCTTTCAAACCTTTTTGAATATTTTCGGCTGCGGTAAATGCCTGGCTGACCAATGTTTCTTCTTTGAAATTTTCCCATTGAAAAAGAGCCGCATGAGCCGCTATTTTTGTGTCAAGCTCCTTTAATCTGGCCGTCAATTCGTGATGATGCTCCGAATTGAATTTGAACCGGTTCGATAAATCTGCCAGTTGGGTTAGGTTCTCATTGGCCCAAACAATCTCTTTTTCCAGGCTTTCCTTATTTTTCAAAGCTCCAGAAAGCGCTTCGGCCACACTCGCAGGACTAAAAATTGCCGGATGGTGTACCGACCCGCAAAGCGGACAAGCCTCGCCATCATTCAGGTTCACTGCATATTCTTCCAGCTTAGCCTGTACCCGGTAATGTTCCATTTCAGCATCCAGCACCAAAATTTTCTTCTTCAGCTGTTCAACCCGATCTTTCAGAAATTGAATTCCGCCCGGAATATCCGCTTCGGGCGCCATGCCTGCAAAAACAGGGTCTTTAAACCGGGTTTTCACCGCCTCATTGATTGCTACGATTTCCTTCTGAAATTTTTGAATTTCAAGTTTTCGATCAGCCAATTGTTGATGAAGGTTTTTATTTTCAACATGCCAGGTTTTCACCTTCGAAAGCATTGCCAAATCCGGAAGTTTTACCTTTTCGGCATTCAAAGAAAGTTCCAGTGATTCCTTTTCAAGTTTCAGTTTGCCAACATTTTCGATGGTCTGCTCCAAAATGAGATTTCCTTTTTTAATCCGGTCTTCATCGGCGAGTGCCAATGTTGACAAGGCATTCATTCTGATCATTTTTGTCAATTCCTCTGCCTGCTGTTTGAGTAAATCACGATCCTCATAGGCAATTTTCAGTTCAGCAAAAGCGGTTTCAAGCAAGGTAATCTCCTCCTCAGCCCGCTTCAAACCTGATGTTTCAGCTTTAATCAGATCGGTCTTTTGAACGATTTTTCGGTCGCTCAAAGTCAGGGCATCGAGCAAACTTTTAAACTGCACCAGGCATTGTTCGTAATTGCCGATGGCGGTTTCGAGTGCCGAAAACTCAGGTTCCCTATCTTTTAACTGCTTCAACACAAGTTGTGTTGCGGCCAGCTTTTTTACCACTTCCTGAAGTTTTTTCCATTCGGCCTCCTTCATCTGATTGCCGGCCAGAATCAGGCTCAATTGTTCAATTTCAGTTTTAAACTGAATAAGTTGTGCTTCGTAAAGTTTTATCTGCTCCGGATCAATCGCGCCCAGCTGTTGCAATTGCCCTTCGATGTTCTGTTTTTTTGCATTGTTCTTGTTTTCGAGCGAAGCCACTTTGTAATAAAGCTCAAACTTCTGGAGATTGAATAGCTCCTTCATCATCTGAGTGCGGTCTTTATTTCCAAGTTGCAAAAACTCCTGAAACTGTCCCTGCGGAATAATGATGGTCCGTTTGAAATTGTCGTAACTCAGGCCAATGGCCTTTTCGAGCTGCTCTGGCTCCATCGGAATCCAATTGCCACCGTCATTTCGGTAGGCCGAGCGTTCCAACGTCTTCACTTCCTCGAATTTCTTGCCATTGCGCCTGCCTTTTACCACCGCCTGATAAGCTGTTTGATTCTTCCCTGTTTCGAAGACAAACTCAATCAGCAAATCATTCGATTTCAGGTTCATCATATTGTAGTTACGATTATCGCCCGAAAGGTTGAGCCGGTCGGTTTTTCCATAAATGGCAAATGTAATGGCCTCCAGAATACTCGATTTTCCGCTTCCAACCGCACCGAAAATTCCGAACAGGTTGGCCTCCGTCAACCGGGTGAAGTCAATCGTTTGTTTTTCCTGATAGGAATATAAACCTTGTATGGTAAGTTTTACTGGTATCATATTTTTAGTTTTAATTTATTTTCATATCTATCTGTAGTACAATCACATTACTATTCGTGTTATACCTTGCTTCAGATCCATCACATTGAAATTCATTAGTAATCCAAGTGTTAATCCCGATAATTTTAAATAAGTCATCAACTGTGCTTTGAAAAGTGGTATCACCTCACTAACTGATTTTAATTCAACAATTACCCTATCTTCCACAAGTAGATCAATCCGATAGCCAACATCTAATTGGACTCCATCATAATTAACTGGTAGCGGTTTTTGTCGCTCAACCTTGTACCCCATTTTGACCAACTCATACTCCAAACAAACTTCGTAAGTCGATTCCAGAAGACCAGGGCCAAGAGCAGAATGAACGCTATAAGCTCAATAATGTCGTAACTGATTGAATTTAGATGTTCCATATCAGTAATTTTAAATGATTAAACACAAATTGATTATTTTTCTGTTTACCACAGATTACTCAGATTGAAAACCTTTTAAGAATCTGTGTAAATCTGTGATATCTGTGGTGAAATCCCTTTATTCTTCTTCTGCCAATATTTCTGTGAACAGTTTCATAATTTCTTCGTTGGGATCCTGCCCTTTCTCGTGCCTGAAATAATCAGTAAACAACTCTTCCATGTTGCGGGTCAGATCAATACCTTTTTTGCTTCCCAAATGATGCTCATTTGCATTTCTGACTTCCGGAATCAGTGTAACAATGCCGTTGTGTGCGGCGCTCAATTGCTTTCGTTCCTGGGCAGTGAGGTAAGTGTCGGTTACCATGGTCAGCTCAACCAAACAAGCAGGGTTTCCAGTTAGCCAAAGCAGAGCTTCGTCCATTCCTTCCGCTCTTTTCCGAAGGAGCTTCTTGCCTTTCGTAAGTTCAATTTCCTGAACTGCTGCAATTTTGCCCGGTTCAGCATCAACCAGTATCACATATTTTTTCTGGTTGGCTTCGGCAAAGCTGTACGAAATCGGGCTACCACTGTAATAAACCGGACAAGGCACCGAATCGACCTGATGCATCCGGTGTAAATGGCCAATAGCCGTATATTGAATTTGCGGGGGAATGTTTTCGGTATAAATAACCTGCGTACCACCAACATGCAAAATAGGTTTTTCATCGGCAGGTTCGTCGGGCAACTCCTCTCCCTTTTTCACCACAAAAAGGTGCGTTACCAGCAGATTCACCCCATTGTTATCGCAGTATTTTTCGGCCAGTTCCTGCCATTTTTCCTGAAGGACTGTCCGCAGTTCCTCTTCGCTGTTCTCTTGTCCCAAATAAGTTTTCAGGCGGAACTCGTTGGCATACGGTGTTAACAAGAGGCGCAAAGGAATGGAAGTTCCGGGAAGCTGCAATTCCAAAAAACCTGCTTCACTTTGCAGAATTTTTAAGCCTGATTCCAGTTCAAACGGAGGAACCACCGAATTGGGATATCCGGCAAAAATAATTCCGCACTCGCGTGCCAACGGGTCAGGCGCTTCAATACGGTCGGGCGAATCGTGGTTGCCTGCAATGGCAATTACTGGTCGGAGACCATTGTTCGACAAGCGCTTCAGCGTTTTGTAAAATAAATCCACCGCTTCTGTTGGCGGATTAAATGTATCGAATAAATCACCGGCAACCAAAACCGCATCAACCGCTTCGCGTTCGGCAATTTCGCAGATTTCTTGCAAAACAGCTTGTTGCTCTTCAATTCTCGAAAAATCTTCGAGCCGCTTGCCAAGGTGCCAGTCGGAAGTATGTAATAGCTTCATTCTGTGATCTTATTGATTATTTCCGGGAATTTTCTCTTACCGCTTTAAACTCCGAATCTGCGTTCCATTTGGGCCATTCGGTTGAATTAGCCAGATTGGTACCCACGTGATAAAGCAGTTTGGCATCCTCAACAATTCCGCTCAGATCGTCAGTTTGAGGATGGTATTCGTCAAACGGACTGTGGTAAATTTCTTTCCAATAGCGATCAACCTGCTTCATGGTTTCTTCTTTTCCGTATTTCACCGCATCAACATATCCCTTTTCATAAATAGCCGGAACTCCAAGTTTTACAAAAGGAAATTGATCGGAACGGAAAAACATCCCTTTTTCAGGATTCGGATCAGGAGCAACATACCTGCCCTGTTTTTTTGCCTCCATGTCAACCCAATTATCCAATTCCGACTGGCCACTTCCGGTTAGCATCGCATCTTTATACTTCCCAAAGAACAACATGGCATCGGTATTGATAACAGCCACAGTTTTTGCCATTGGGAAAAACGGATGAGCCGTGTAATATTCAGAACCCAGCAAGCCAGATTCCTCGCTGGTAACCGAAAGAAACAATACCGAACGCTCTGGTACCGGAGCCGTTTTAAAACCTCGGGAAATTTCCAACATCCAGGCCACGGCACTGGCATTGTCGGTAGCGCCATTGTAAATACTATCGCCATTGACCGGGATCCCCACGCCCAAATGATCCCAATGTGCCGTATAAACCACCACTTCATCGGGATGTTTGCTGCCACGAATCAATCCACACACGTTTTTCGAAGTTTGGATTTCGAAAGTACTCTTCATCCAACCCGAAACTTTTACAGGCAAGGTAACCGGCTTAAAATCCTTCCGGACGGCTAGTTTTTTGGCATCCTGAAAGGTCATTCCGCAGGCCAAAAATAATTGTTCGGCAGCCGATTGCGAAATCCAGCCTTCGAAAGCACATCGATCCTGATAACCATTTTCAGGCTTCAGGTATAATTTTGTGGTTTCTCCATTGTTGCTCACCACCTTCCACGGATAACCGGCTGGCCCCGTTTCATGAATAATCAGGCAGCCTTTGGCTCCCCGACGGGCAGCTTCCTCAAATTTATAGGTCCAGCGGCCATAATAAGTCATCGTATTTCCTTTGAAATAGGTGTCGTTTGTTCCGTAACCCGGATCGTTCACAAAAACCAGGATGGTTTTGCCTTTCAGATCCATTCCCTGAAAATCATCGCGATCGTATTCAGGAGCAGTTATGCCAAAACCTGCAAAAACGAGCTCCGACTGGTCAAGCGACTGTTCTGCTTCCATCTTTCGCGAAAAAGTCACATAATCGGTCATCTTCTGAAATTTCAACGGTCCTTTGGGCGTGTCGAAATCTAATGTATTTGAGATTCTGGAATTCACGGCCAGCAAAGGTACTTCCTGAAAAAAGCTCCCGTCGTTAGCCGGCTCCAAACCAATTTCCTTCATCTGACCGGCGATGTAATCAACGGTTATTCCTTCAGTTGCAGACAAAGGCATTCGACCAAGATAACGATCAGACGACAATTCAGCGATGTGCTTTTCGATGTTTTTATATTGAATAGCATCCTCTCCGGAATTTGGTTTTAGGGGAGAACACGATACGCTTAAAACAGCTAACATTAAGATATTAAATGCTTTCATAAACGGCTTTTGGGTTGAAACGAGAAATTTACCAAGTCTTTGTAAAGTCACTAAAGTTAATTGATTATCCAAAACATATTCAGCTAAAATGAAAAAAGGCCGCTGTTCGTCTGAACCAGCGGCCTTTCCAATTTTTTTTCTTAGGATTATTTTTTAATTTCCCAGGCACAGCGCACCGGAGAAACAATTTTGTCCTGCTTTTTCAATTCATTCATGGCTTTCTCAACCACTTTTTTATCCAATCCGGCCAATTCAGCAATCTTACCGGCTGTCAATGGTTTGTCTGAAGCAGACATTACTGCCAATACTTTTTCTACGCTCATGGTTCGATATTTTTAGATTTTCAACTTGATTACAAAAATGCAAAAATCCTGAATTAAAAACGAGCTTCAACCACTTTCCAGTCCATAATTTTCCAGAAATCGGCAATGTAAGCCGGACGGAGATTTTGTTTGTCGAGGTAATAGGCGTGTTCCCAAACGTCGCAGGTTAAAAGTGGAGTGGAACCATCGCGAAGCGGACAGCCAGCATTACTGGTTTGAACAATACTCAGATTTCCAGCAGCATCTTTCACCAACCAGGCCCAACCTGAACCAAACTGAGTGGCAGCAGCCTTGTTGAAGGCTTCCTTAAACGCATCAAGCGATCCAAAAGTAGTTTCGATTGCAGCTTTCAATGCTCCTGAAGGTTCAACTGAAGCTTTAGCAGAAAACTGTTCGAAATAAAAAGTGTGGTTATAAACCTGTGCAGCGTTGTTGAAAATTCCGCCATCTGCTTTTTTAATGATGGTTTCCAGATCGGCTTTCTCAAATTCAGTTCCAACAATCAGGTTGTTGACATTGGTCACATAGGCCTGATGGTGTTTTCCATGGTGAAATTCCAATGTTTTGGCACTAATGAATGGTTCAAGTGCATCGATTGCATAGGGTAATGCGGGTAGTGTAAAACTCATTTTCGTTATCTTTTTGGTTAAACAATGACTTTTGTTTTTTCAGTTAAGATAACAGAAACGGGAATCAAAAGGTTTGCTAAATCAGCATTTCCGGAGTAATTTAGATTAGTTCTGAATAAGGATCACGGATAACTTCAAGCAAATTAATGATGTGGAAAAATTCATGGGGTAAAAAAAGGAAAGCGAAAAAGTAACTTGTATTGCCTAACCAGATCAATTAAAACAAAACCGCCCGGTACCTCTGTACCGGGCGGAAAAAAACCAAAAATCAACTAACCATTAAACCGTCGGGCGACTTCGTCCCAATTAACCACGTTGAAAAAAGCATCAACATAATCGGGTCTCCGGTTTTGATACTTTAAATAATATGCGTGTTCCCACACATCCACTCCAAGTACCGGAATACCTTTTACTTCAGCAAGATCCATTAACGGGTTATCCTGATTTGGTGTTGACGAAATCACCAAACTATCACCCTGCTTTACCAACCATGCCCAACCAGACCCAAACCGGGTGAGCGCAGCTTTGGTAAATGCTTCTTTAAAATTTTGATACGACCCAAACGAATGATCGATCAATTTCTGCAAATCACCTTCCGGAGCTTTAGCACCACCTGGAGCCATTACTTCCCAGTATAAATTGTGATTGAAAAAACCACCACCATTGTTGCGGACAGCAACCGGTTGAGCCGATATAATAGCCAAAATTTCTTCTATTGTTTTTCCTTCAAGACTGGAACCCTGCACCGCAGCATTTAAGTTGCTGGTATATGCTGCATGATGCTTGTCGTGATGAATTTCCATTGTTTGCGCATCGATATATGGTTCGAGTGCGTTGAATGCGTATGGTAACTTTTGTAATTCGAATGACATGTTTATTTTAATTTTAAAGATTAAAGACTCTTTTATCTTCTATACAAACATAGCATCTATTTAAATTGTTTCCAAATAAGAAAGCTTTTTTTTTATCAATATTTTAGATCTGAAATAAAAAGCAAGAATAAAAGTAGTTTCAACGATTAAAAAATATAAAGCACTATATTTCTGAACAATACAAAATATAAATGATTTGCTTTACCCTTTGCTGAAATTCACACTATATATACAGAGGATCTATATCACACCGATATTACAAATGAATCACTAAGCTATTTTGATAAATCCTAGTTGAAAATGGGAAGTAGGTTAAATTAAGATTTGAATTCTCCGAATTCATTAAAAGGCACAAAAATATAACCAGCAAATATTTAAAACCCACAAATTGCCTTCAATCTTCTATGCTAATGCTCTTACCTTACTTATTTGCTTTTCTTCAAGCAGCATGACTTCATCTCGCTCAATGTTTGCATAGAGACTGCAATTCATCGAATCAATTCGTACTAATAATCTTGATTGCCCCAGAATATTGATAACCTCACCTTTTATGCCTTTAAACGAACCGTGAAGAACCTCTACCAAAACACCACGTTGAATCCGTTCATGAGAAACAGTAATTTCATGTTCACTTTGGGCAAGAAACGTTTTAACATTAGCTATCTGGTTTTCAGGAATTGATTGAGCCCGCCCCCCAAAACTAATATAACAAACAGCTCCAGGAGTACTTAATACGGTAAAAAATTCTTTGTGACTAACTTTGACGAATATATAACATTTAAACAATGGCTCTTCTACCCACTTTTTTCGGTCGCTCCAGTATTTCAAAACCTTTCTCATGGGCAAATAACACTCGATATTCTTCTCTTGCAAATTTTCAAGAAGCTTCCTTTCGGAATTGGCTCTGGCATATACTGCATACCATTGATAATTTGATTTTTCCAATATCATAATTCGTGTTATTAATTTATATTTATTGATTCTAAATAATTCTAATTGTATTTAGAATTATTTTTAAAGCTAAGGCAAATTTCAATTTTTAAATAATTTATATACAACTGATTTGTAGGGAATAAGGAACGAATATCAAACATTTTAGGATTTAATACTCTTTTATCTTTTTTTTTCAAAAGTAATACTAAATTAGAATTTTTACAAAATTCAAGAGAAAATTTAATATTAGTATTCTCTATGGGATATAGATTAAACAAATGAGCAGCAAAAATAACCACCTATATTGTTTACAATGAACTAATTACTTAAAAATAAGTACAACAAACACCAAAAATAAGCAAACAACCGCTTAAAGGGGGATTTAATTTTCCCCTAAGGAGGGTATATCATAGCTATTCTCCTTTGCGTTCTTCTTTCTCTCGAGGATGAACATGTCTCAATATTATTCCCTCATTTACTCAACTGGTAGTACTGCTGTGTGCTAAAGTAATTGCCCCAGAATGGCTTTTGCTTCAACTCAGGATAAGTCTTGAATACTCGTATGGATAGCTTACCCTTTACTATTCCCATAAAACCAGATATTCATACCTGGGGCGGAATCGAACAGACTAGATGAACTTGAACTGGCTGAGCATTAAGCTCCAGAACCTCAACTTTCATCCATTGACTAAATGCTCTGACCTCATGATCAATCAGATTTTACTGTACCTGTAAGTATGCGTAAACGATACTTCTGACCAAATAAAACATAATTACCACACTTGTAGTACACACGCGACAATGGCCTAACTTTATCCATAATTAAAAATGTTTAATATATGGGCAAACCTATTCGGATGAAGTCTTTAAAAATTGCCACCGTCAGAGACGGTGGTTTTCAATCAACAACAAAATACGTTTGTAATTTTATTTTTTTAGTTTGCCTTTGCCTTGAAAATCAGGTCAACTACATCAGCTTTTGAAATCAACGATTTTACGAATTTTTGTACATCTGCAACAGTCATTTTCTGAAGGATATTCTCATAGTTTTCATTTGCTGCCGGGTTATACGAGTAGGTGTAATATGTATTCAAAGCCTGCATCCAGTAATTGTTATGCAGTTTCGATTCTTCCCTGTTCTTCTGAAGATTTTTAACGGCTTTGTCAAGATCTTCAGTAGTTGGTCCATTCGTCGCAATCTTTTCAATTTCCTGATAAAGAATTGATTTCAGGTGTTGTGCTTTTTCAGGATCAGTATCAAACATCAGGTTAAGACTTTTCTCGGCCTTTGGAAATTTCGCTGAATTGGTCGAAACTCTTACACCGTAAGTTCCGCCTTCTTTCTCGCGGATTTCTTCGGTGTAACGGATATTCAGGATGTCGCGGAAAACGCTTAGCAAGATGTTCTGTTCAGGAGTATAGTCCATTTTGCTGTCAAAATTTACTATCACGGTTGCTTTCTTCGTTTCTTGCGGTATCACGATTTCCCGCGTTGTTTTTCCTTTTGGACCTTCAACATTGCGGTCGATCCAGCTTTCTTTCCGTGGCAGGTTAGTCAGCGAGCCAATGTACTTTTCTGCCATCGATTTGGCAGTGCCCTGGTCGATGTTGCCAACGATGATGTAGGTAAAGTCGCCGGCATCAACAAAGCGGTCTTTATAAATGGCTTCCATTTGTTCCAACGAAATCTCGTTGAAGAATTCGGGAGTCATCAGTTTGGTTCGTGGGTTTTTGCAAGTCATAATTAACGACAGCGAGTCGCTCATTATTTTCTGTGGGTTGTTGGCCATGTTAGCGATAAACGCTTTGTAGCGTCCAAGCAAGGCTTCGTAAGCTTCTTTATCGAACCGCGGATTTTCGAATTGCAGGTAAAGCAATTGCATCATAGTCTCAAAATCCTTTGGCGTGCTCGTTCCGTTGAATGTTTCATTCAGATCAGATAAACCGACCGATAGGCTTACTTTTTTGCCTGTCAACGCTTTTTTCAGGGCCGTGGCATCGTAATCGCCTACACCAAATGCACCGATGAACTGGTTCAGCATCATGGCCGAGGCCATTTTATCATTGTTTACTTTCGAACTTCCACCATTGCTCACGGCCATCAGCGCAACCTGATCTTTTTCATAGTCGGCCTGGCGGAATACAACTTTTGCTTCATTTCCCAGCGTCCATTCAACGGCGTTAAATTCGGGAAGTTGTTTGGTGCTTTTTACCTTCGAACCTTTCAACTCTTTACTGATCAGGTTAGAAGACACAACGGCATCGACATAAGGCGCGATCTGGCTTTTTTCAACATCGCTGATTATTGCTGTTGCTTCATCTTTTGTAAGGTGTTTGGCTTCGGCTTTATCAGGCCCCATAACTACAATCACCCGATTTTCAGGAGTCATCCATTGTTTGGCTTTGGCCGATATTTCCTCGACCGAGATTGTTGGGAGAATGGACTGGGCGAATTGCCAGTCGAATTCGATTGAGGTCAGAGGCTCGTTTTCGATGAAATTGCTTTTAAAATCGCGGGCAAATATATCGTTGTTTATTTTGTCGCGCTGTTTGTACCGGCTTTCCAGAGAAGTTAAATAGTTGGTTTTAGCCCGTTCAAGTTCGCCAGGGGCAAACCCATGCAGGTAAATGCGTTGTGCTTCGGTGTAAATTGATTTAAACGCCAGATCGTCCTGGTCGGGTTTCGCGGTTGCCTCAATGGTGAGCATATCGTACCCATCAACAAAGCTTCCATACCCAATACTACCCCTGACGAAAGGCGGTACACCTTTTTGCAGCAATTCGCTGATGCGATCGCGGGTCATCATGCCAAACAAGGCTTCGATGGTTTTCTCGCGGAGGTAGTTCATGTTCTTTTCAGAAGGTGGCGTGGCTTTATGTTTGATGTACAAGTTAACCTCATAACTATCCGATTCTTTATCGGTTGTAAGCACGTATCGAAGTTCTTTGTGTTCAGGAACTTCATAGAATTCTCGCTTCTTAGGGTTCGGGACGGACTCTATTTTCGAGAGCAATGCTTTAATTTTTTGTTCTATGGAATCAACATCAATGTCGCCAACAATGGCAATGGCTTGCAAGTCGGTGCGATACCAGTCATGATAAAAATTGCGAAGTGTTTCGTATTTGAAATTCTTGATTACACTTGTATCACCGATGATGTCGCGTTTAGCGTATTTCGAATCCTGGAGCAGGACTTTGACAAATTGGTTAAACATTCGCCGGTCGGCACTTTGCCCAGTACGCCATTCTTCGGTTATTACACCACGTTCGGCATCAATTTCCTTATCGGTAAGCAGAAGGTGGTTGGCCCAGTCGTTCAAAACCAAGAGACAGGTATCGATCAATCCTTCTTGTTTTACAGGAATATTGCTCAGGTTATAGACCGTTTCGCCATAGTAAGTGTAGGCGTTAATGTTGCGCCCGAATTGCACCCCGTGTTTTTCAAGCGTGTTGATAATTCCTTTTTCGGGAAAATGCTGGGTGCCGTTAAATGCCATGTGCTCCAGAAAGTGAGCCAGTCCATTTTGATCGTCGTTTTCGAGCAAGGCTCCTACGTTTTGGATGATGTAAAAACTTGCCCGTTCTTTGGGTTCTTCGTTGTGGCGAATGTAATAAGTCATTCCGTTAGGAAGCTTTCCAGTCCTGACCGCGGAATCAGTTGGAGCAGGCTCATTTAGTGGATTCTGGCTGAAAATCATTCCTGAAAAATGCACTAAGGCAATAATCAGGATTAATCTGAATTTGATCATACGTTTGTTATTTTGGTTGTTTCTAATTTTTCAAACAAGTCATAATGGGTAGATTGTCATAATAGAACCAATAAGTAACAAACTAATGTTCATAATTACAAACGCAAAGTTTTTTTGTTTGAATGAAATCGAAACAGGACTACTTAGTTTTGATTTGGATTCATCACCTTACCGATAAACAATATGGACTTAGTGTCTTTTTCGCGAATGGCAAAAACAAAGGGATGATCGGCTTTAAATGTATTCTGATCCGGGCCAACAGAGGTTGTTCCTATTGTAATTCCTGTAACAGCGGCAGCTTCAGTACCTCGTTCATCGACTTTGATGTACGATTTGTGCATTACTTCAGAAACCACCAGTTTAGCGGCGTCAGAAATTCCGCTCAGGTTGGCTTTGGTGTCGATGAAAGCATCAGTCATTCCCAAAGCTTTTAATTCATCAACTAAGCTGTCGTCAAACTTGAATTCGAATTTCGGTAGAAACACCTTCTTCTTCTGTCCGGTCATTTTCGAAACCCAGCCGTTCACATTTTCAGCTGTCATTAACGAAATAATGTCGTTTGTACTTTTTCCTGAAGCAGGTAAGAAAATGAGCATCGAAAATTTTCCGCTTCCGTATGGCATTTCAAGTATTTGGAAGTTTTGATCGCTGAAATAATTGAATGGATTTTCAATCATCATGGTTGGAACCTGAATCACCGATTGGTCCTCTTTTGTAAATGACATATCCGCTGTTTCTTTGGTATCAAAACGATATTGCCATTCGCCATTAAAGTATATAGCATTTAAAATATACATGACATCTTCGGGATTTACCTGTGCGATAATCTGATCAATTTTTCCTTTGGTTTTCGTGTTGACCCAGCCATTTACTGCATTTCGTGTTTCGGTGGTTTTTGAAAAATCTAAGCCGGCAACCTCAGCGTTGTAGTAGCTTTGGTTGGTAACCATAAAATCGTTTTTTACTGTGAAGGTGTTCCGATAGAAAATAGCGTTTGCAATCGATAATTCGACTTTTGGGTCGTGACTGGCCAATTCGACTACCAAATCTTTATAACTTTGGTTAATGTCATTGGGAGTAAGGCCCGATTTGTGCAACATATTCTCCATTTGTGTTTTTGTATTGCCATCAGTTCCATTATACAACATGGCCAATGCCAGCGAAATACTCATGGGCGAAATCATGGTGTTCTTTGATTCACTAAGCGAAGCATTTACTTTCTGAAAAATCTCGAACCCAAATTGGTTGTCGGCAGCAATAATTTTTGCTGATTTTTCAGTAGGCATCAAGTTGGTTGTCGGTGGGGTTTCGCCATCGTTTGAGCAAGCCATTATCATCAATGCTATTGCCAAAATTGGAATAAATCGTTTCATCGCATTTGTTTTTTCATTAAGACGGATTGAAGCCAGTAAGGGTTGCGTTCCCAAATAAACAAAGAAATTATTCAGACTGACGCAACTAAATCAGTTTCTGTTTCATCTTGGGGTAAATATCTCCTGATTCTGGTGATGAAACGAGGAGAGGTTAATAATGTAGAAGAACGGGTTAGTTACCCCAAATGCGATTAATTCGGTTTTATTCCGTTAATTTTGAGCAATCTGATTAAACAAAGGATTTGGAAGATTTTAAACCAATTATATCCGATTGTATTGCTGGCAACCAGAAAGCTATGGCAAAACTATATCGACAGTTTGCACCGAAGATGTTCGGAGTATGCCTTCGGTATGCCAAAGATTCAACAGAGGCTGAAGATAATTTGCAGGAAGGATTCATAAAGGTTTTCACCAACCTGAAATCTTTTCGCAACGATGGTTCTTTGGAAGGATGGATTCGACGAATCATGATCAACGTTTCCCTTGAGAAAATCAGGAAACAACATTTGATGTACCCTGTTGAAGATGTTGCAGTTTATGATTCAGTCAATTATTCGGACGATGTTATCGCCAAAATCTCGGCTGACGATCTGATGAAACTGATTCATGAATTACCTCCCCGTTATCAATTGGTTTTTAATCTTTATGTGATTGACGGAATGTCGCATCAGGAAATTGCCACCGAAATGTCGATCACACAGGGAACCTCTAAATCGAATCTGGCACGCGCCAGAGATATACTGAAGAAAAAAGTTCAAGAGAACTTTGGCGAAATTAAGGCCAAAAATAATTATTCGGCATGAAGGAAACAAAGAATTTGGACGAGTTGTTTCGCGACAAGCTCCTGAATTACGAACAGGAGCCACCTGCTTATTTGCTTGAGAATATACTTTCGGCAGTTACAGGAGAACGTCGGAAAAAGAAATTGATTTTTTGGAGGGTGGCCGGAGTTGCCGCCGCTCTGCTGCTTGCATTTGTCGCCGGATGGCAGCTGAATAACGGAGATCTCCCGAAAATGAAGCAGCCCATGGTTATTAGTCAGAGTTCTACCCCGACAAAGCCCACTGAAACTCAAAATCAGTCAGAAAAAGTTACGCCAACGAGTGAATTAACACCTTCTACTTCAACGCTTGCCAGTCATGAGGTTAATTCAATAAACAGTGAAAATATTTCCATTTCTTCTACTCGAAATTCAAAATCAGGAGCGACAACTTTGGTCGTCGAATCCAATCCTGTCGATTCAAATAATGAATCGTTACTGATAAAGCCGTTGAAAAGCCTATGTCGAATGATCAAATCGGAACCTGAAAAATTCAATGCACTTCAAGCGAAGAGGCGCAAAGAAAATTCTCCGGAACTGATTCAAAAATCAATTGATCAGCAGATTATGGAGCAAAACAAGCAAATGCTTACTGCGGAAAATCTGTCAAAAGATAAAGTGCACTGGTTGATTGGAGCTCAGGTATCGCCACAACACAACGTTTCGCGGGGTAGCCAGTCAAAAGCCTATGCCAGCAATATGCTGAGCTCTTCGTCAAATCAGGTTGATCTTGGTGGAGGAATTTCTGTTGAGTACAAAAAAGGCAATCGATGGAGTTTGCAAAGCGGTGTTTATTATTCAGGATTGGGACAAACATCTGGAAATACTTCAAGCTCGGTCAGTAAGGATCTGCAGTATTCCAATGCGGGTTCAAATTATTTTAATACGATCGTAAATCTGGATGCCAGCTCAAATCGAATGAGTATGAACAGTAATGCCGGGGTGATCGAATTGAATAAGGTTCCATCAGGAATGGTACTCGGAACATCGTTGGAAGATAACACTTTGGCGGCATCGGTTATGGTATCGCCAACCAATTTTATCCAGGATTTTGAGTATGTCGAAATCCCGCTATACCTGCGGTACACTTTAATTGATTCAAAGATTGATGTGGTTATGCTTGGCGGTTTGAGTTCAAATTTTCTTATTGGAAATCAGGTGTTTGTGAATGGCAGTTCGGGGAAATCGCTGGTAGGAAAAACTAAAGACATGGAACTGATAAATTACAGTGGAACACTGGGATTAGGGTTCAAATACGAATTGTCGAAACGGATTTCCCTAAATGTCGAACCACGTATTAAATACTACATTAGTTCGTTGAGCGGTAGCTCATCTGTTACTTATAAACCTTATACGATTGGTGTCTTTACCGGTTTGAGCTACGAATTTTAGTAACCAATAGTCTCGCAAAAAGTCATTCGTCATTTATTAGATTTCTATTTCATAGCCATTAGTTATGAAAACAGAGTTTAATGACGATCAGTGACAAAAACTTCTGCAGAATTAGAGGCCGTAAGTTTATTTTTCGTTGGCGCAACCTTTTGTTCAATCAATACATCTTGAATGTAGAGCAACAACCCAAATCTGTTTGCAAGTAATGGGTGAAGTGTGCTTCAGAAAAAAATCAAAACGACATGAAGAAAATTCTCATACTGTTTATTGTTGTGTTATTTTTAGTTCCCGCTTTTGCCCAAAAAAATAAAAAAGATATGGTTTACCTGAAATCTGGCGGAATTATCAGGGGTCAGTTAATTCAGAACGACCTTGATAAAGTAAAAATAAATTCCGCTGGAAATCAATGGGTATTCAATACAGCCGATGTCGATAGCGTTTTGAAGTGTTCGAAACAGTCGCAACTGTCGGGTCCGACACCGAAATATTTCTTCGATACGTCGATGGGAGTTTTGGTTGGTAACTCCGGAAATAACCAGAAGGCTCCCTTTTCGTTTATGGCCTCTTTTAATCATCGGATAATCGATAAATTGTATCTGGGAGCTGGACTTGGAGCCGAGTTTTTCGACGAGTCGTACATGCCCGTTTTTGGCCAGGTTCAGTACAAGTTTCGTGACACCAAATTTACCCCTTTCTTTAATCTACAGGTTGGATATCAGATTGCTATCGAAGATGGTAACCGAGAGAATTACATCAATTATTATTCGCCAACATCGTCAAGCTATTATCCTTATCCTCAAACCAGCGGAAAACTCAATGCTGAAGGTGGTTTAATGATAAATCCTTCGTTTGGGTTCCAGAGGTTAACTTCCGAAAATTTTGGCTGGTTCCTTTCTTTTGGCTACCGACACCACCAACTTAATTATTCAGGAGATAATGGGTACAAGCTCGAAACCAATTTTTCAAGGCTTTCGCTCAAAATCGGGTTCATCTTTAATTAATTACGGCCATGAAGCAAACTAGATATATTTTTTCGGTAATGGTGTTGTTATTGGCCTTTTCATCGGCTTGCACCGACAAGATTTTTGAAACCTTTACAGCAAATGCTCCGGTTTACCTGAGTTACGTCGATCTGCGCGCGGCAGTAAAAATGACCTCTGCCCGAGAATTGAACAACCCTGGCAAAATCTATTTCAAGGATAATTTTATTTTCATCAATGAAAAGATGGCCGGAGTTCATGTTTTTGATGTGAGCGATCCAAAGAACCCTCAGAATAAGGGATTTATCAAAATCCCCGGAAATATTGACATTGCCATTAAAGACAATATTTTGTATGCCGACAGTTATGTCGATTTGGTCGCGATCGATGTTTCCAGTTTCGCGGCAATAAAAGAAGTTGGTCGTGTCGAAAAGGTCTTTCCATATACATTGCCAACTTACGATACCAAATACCCCCTTGCGAAATTGGATGAAACTAAGGGGGTGGTAACCGGATGGGAAATAAAAAGTGTTCGACAGGAATTGGAGCAACGCTATTACCCGATTTATTATGGCTATAGTTATGCGATGGATAAAAATTATGCAACAGGAGTTAGTTCCTCTTCCGGAGTATCTGGTTCAACTTATGGAGTAGGCGGAAGTATGGTCCGGTTTGGCTTGTATAACGATTTTTTATATATCGTGAATCAGAGCAGTTTGCTAACCTTTAAACTGAATTCGAACTCGCAAGTCACCTTGTTGAATACCAATTATGTGAATTGGAATGCTGAAACTATATTTATAACTGACAAGCACTTGTTTTTAGGCACACAAAACGGCATGATCGTAATGTCACTCGAAGTTCCGGAAAAGCCTGTTCAAATAGGAAGTTTCACGCACATGACCTCTTGTGATCCGGTTGTTATTAAAGGCGATCTGGCGTTCGTAACCTTGAAAGGCGGTTCAACCTGCCGTGGCGGAACACTTAACCAACTCGACGTAATCCAGATGAGCAACAATTATTCAAGTTTTAGTTTGCTCAAATCGTACCCAATGTTTGGTCCTCAAGGCCTTGGAATTGATGGAGATTTACTTTTCGTCTGCGATGGCGATGCCGGACTAAAAATTTACAACGTAGCCGATCCGTTGGCCATAAGTCAAAATGTAGTAGCCACATTCCCGTCAATTAATGCTTACGATGTAATTCCGATGAATAAATACCTGTTTATGATTGGTGAAAAGGGATTTACGCTTTATGATTATTCAAATATTCAGAACATAAAACAAATTGGCTTTATCCCTGTAGTAAAGTTTTACGTTGATTAAGAATTTTTACTGTACGATAACACAAATATTCAGAATATAAAACAAATTGGCATAATTCCTGTAGTAAAGAAAATTAGTCCGCATTACCTTATATGGGCTTAGTTGAACTCTGTGGTATCCTCTTATAAAAAAGCCAGGCGATTTTTTCCGCCTGGCTTTTTGTTTTCAATAAAAAGCGAACTTTGTTGACTGAGGAATTTAATTCCACTACTTTTGCAAATTGTCAAATTTTGAAAATACAAGCCATGAATTTCAACATATCATGCCGATTTTTCCGGTCAATTAAAACTCTTCCACTTCTTTTTCTTTTGCCTTTAGCTGCATGTTCAAATTCGCGAAATCAGTTACCCGATTCGCTTGGTACACATTTGTTTACCCCCGTTAAACTTCCTGAAAAATTAAAATTTGCAGGGGAAAATGTGCCAATGGAATATTTCGATGTCCGTGAAAGTCTCGACCGCGAATTATTGTCAACCGTTTATTTTCATTCGCAAACCATTCGGTACATTAAAAATATGCCTCGCTATTTCTCAATCATCGAGCCTATTCTGAAAGCAAACGGTATTCCTGAAGATTTTAAATACCTAAGCGTTGCCGAGAGTGGATTCGATACCAGGGCATATTCTCCAGCCAAAGCGGCTGGTTTATGGCAATTGCTCGAATCAACTGCTAAGGAAAATGGGCTTGAAGTGAATGCCGAAGTTGATGAACGCTATCACATTGAAAAATCGACAGAAGTGGCTTGCCGCATGTTTAAATCGGCGTACGAGAAATACGGAAGTTGGGCGTTGGTTGCCGCCTCGTACAACGGAGGAAGAGCCGGTTTGGATCAGAAAATTGCCCAGCAAAAGGTTAAAAGTTATTACGACTTGCTCTTTGTTGAAGAAACAACCCGATATGTATTCCGCATCCTGGCGCTTAAAATGGTGATGGAAGATCCTGAAGAATATGGCTTCAAGGTTGATAAAAAAGACCTTTACCCAATTATAGAAACCAAAGACGTTGAGGTGAAAGGTCCAATTGCCGATTTGGCTGCTTATGCCATCAACAAAGGGATCAATTATAAAATTCTGAAAATGTTTAACCCATGGTTGAGGGATACTTTTCTGAAAAATCCCACAAGAAAAAGCTATGTCTTGAAGATCCCGGTAAAAGGGTTTCGGACAAAGTAACTCCAACTTACAGGTTATTGCTGAAGTGGAGAGTAAAATACATTCATCGAAATAGAAATGATTAATATCTAAGGAACTCTTTTCTGATTTCTCTTTTCTAATTTGATAATTACAGTTTCATATTGATAAAATGCAGAAAGAAGAAAATATTCATACTCCTGAAAACCTGACTGAAGATGATGGTCTGATTGTGGTTCACGGGGCTCGTGTGCACAATTTACAAAACGTAAATGTCGAGATTCCCCGCAATAAGCTCACCGTTATTACTGGTCTTAGCGGAAGCGGCAAATCGTCGCTGGCCTTCGATACCATTTATGCTGAAGGGCAACGCCGTTACATTGAAACGTTTTCGGCTTACGCACGCTCATTTTTGGGCAACATGGAGCGACCTGATGTTGATCTGATTACCGGATTAAGCCCTGTGATTGCCATCGAGCAAAAAACAACCAACAAAAATCCGCGATCAACAGTTGGCACAGTTACCGAAATTTACGATTTTCTCCGACTTTTGTACGCCCGTGCCGGCGAGGCTTTTTCGTATAATACCGGAGAAAAGATGGTAAAATACACCGACGATCAGATTTTAAACCTAATTAAATCATCTTTTTCTGGAAAACGAATTCTGATACTTGCACCGGTGGTAAAAGGCCGCAAAGGTCACTACCGTGAATTGTTTGAGCAAATCCTGAAAAAAGGTTTCCTGAATGCACGGATCGATGGCGTTGTCACCGAATTGAAAGCTGCCATGCGGCTCGACCGGTATAAAAACCACTTTATCGAGATTGTGATCGACCGTTTGCTGGTTGACGAAGCCAGCGATAAACGATTGCACGATTCGCTGCAAATCGCGATGAAAAACGGCCATGGAATTTGCATGATTCTCGATCACGACAGCCAGGTGGCTAAATATTACAGTAGGCAATTGATGTGTCCCACAACAGGCATTTCATACAACGAACCTGCTCCGCATAACTTTTCGTTCAACTCGCCGCAAGGCGCCTGTCCCAAATGCAACGGATTAGGTCAAATTAGCGAAATCGACCTCGAAAAAATAGTTCCGGATAATACAAAAAACATTCAGAACGGTGGAATTGCGCCACTCGGACCGCACAAAAACACGCTGGTTTTCTGGCAGATTGAAGCTTTGGGCGAGATGTTTGGGTTCACCCTAAAAACGCCGATCAAAGATATTCCTGAAGATGGGTTGAATGCCATTCTTTTCGGTACAAACGAACGAATTCAGTTGAAAAATTCACCTCTCGGGGTTTCCATGAATTACATGATGACTTATGAGGGCGTAATTAAATACATCGATGCGCAGAAAGATGATAATCCTTCACAAAAAGCACAGAAATGGGCGAACCAGTTTGTTCGCGAAACGGTTTGTCCGGAATGTAATGGACAGCGCTTGAAGAAAGAGTCACTCTATTTCAGGATCGATGGTAAAAACATTTCTGAGCTGGCCAGGCTCGATATTTCTGAATTAAGCCAATGGCTCGATAACCTGGAAGACCGGCTAAGCGACCGTCAACGAAAAATAGCAGTTGAAGTGATCAAAGAAATTCGCGACCGAATTCGTTTCCTGCTGGATGTTGGCCTGAAATATTTGTCGCTCGACCGAACTTCGCGAACCTTATCAGGAGGCGAGACACAGCGTATCAGACTGGCTACCCAAATTGGATCGCAACTGGTGAATGTATTGTATATTCTCGATGAACCCAGTATTGGCTTGCACCATCGCGATAACCTTCGGTTGATCAACTCGCTGGAACAACTCCGCGATACAGGTAATTCTGTAATTGTGGTGGAACACGATAAAGATATGATGTTGAATGCCGATTATGTGATCGATATGGGCCCCCTTGCTGGTGTAAATGGTGGCCATGTGGTCGCTGCCGGAACTCCCGACGAAGTGCTTAAAACCGGAACTTTAACATCAAAATACCTTTCAGGAGAAGCGCAGATCGCTATTCCGAAGAAAAGAAGAAAAGGGAACGGAAAGGTTCTTTCGTTAAAAGGTTGCACTGGCAACAATCTCAAAAATGTTTCTGTCGATTTTCCGTTGGGTCAGATGATTTGCATTACCGGAGTTTCAGGAAGTGGTAAATCCAGCCTGATCAACTCAACCTTACAACCCATTTTGAGCCAGCATTTCTATGGATCGGTGAAAGACCCGCTTCCGTATTCAGAAATAGTTGGTTTAAACCACATCGACAAAGTCGTTCAGGTCGATCAATCGCCACTTGGACGTACACCACGAAGCAACCCTGTGACCTACACCGGAGTTTTTTCCGATATTCGGAACTTGTTTGCCCAATTACCCGAAGCTAAAATAAGGGCGTATGGCCCCGGACGCTTTTCGTTTAACGTGAAAGGTGGCCGTTGCGAAGATTGCCAGGGCGGTGGATTGAAACAAATTGAAATGAGCTTTTTGCCTGATGTATATGTGCCTTGCAACACGTGCAACGGTCGCCGGTACAACCGCGAAACGCTCGAAGTTCGCTATAAAGGTAAATCTATTGGCGATGTGCTGGACATGACCATCAATCAGGGCGTCGAATTTTTTGAACACATTCCGTCGATCCAACATAAATTAAAGACCATTCAGGATGTCGGTTTGGGATACATTACGTTGGGGCAATCGTCAACAACCCTTTCCGGAGGTGAATCGCAACGCGTAAAACTGGCTACAGAGCTGGCCAAAAAAGATACAGGAAAAACCATGTATATTCTTGATGAACCAACTACCGGACTTCATTTTGAGGATATCCGCGTTTTGCTTGAAGTATTGAATAAGTTGGTTGACAAGGGGAACACGGTGGTTGTAATCGAACACAACATGGATGTAATTAAAGTATCCGATCATGTTATTGACATTGGTCCTGAAGGTGGAAAAGAGGGTGGAAGAATAGTTTGTTTCGGAACTCCGGAAGAAGTGATACAGAACAAAGAATCATTTACGGCCAAATATCTGAAAGAGGAAATGAGTCATTGAGCTAGTCTTAAATTTAGAACTTGAAACTTAACCTATATGAATACTACAATCGACATTTACTGTGTCAATACAGGCGAAAAACGGAAATACCCGCTTGGCGTAAGCCTGATGGAAATAAAAGACGATTTTAATGTTGATCTGGAAAACCCGATTTTGGGAGCACTGGTAAATAACCGGGTGAAAGAACTTTCGTTCGTCTTTGTGCGAAACAAAAGAGTAGAATTTATCGACTATTCTCATGCCGATGGCATGCGTCTGTATGTGCGTTCATTGTTTTTTATTCTGTTCGCTGCTGTTCGTGAAGTATTTCCGGAAGTAAAACTGAAGATGATGCATGGTATCTCGCACGGATATTATTGTGAATTAACCGGATTGGAAAGACCAATTACAAATTCTGATGTATTTGCCATTAAAAATGAAATGAGACAACTGGTCGATCAGGATATCGCTTTTGAAAAAGTGGGATTACCAACAGAAGAAGCCGCTGAAATTTGTCGAAAGCAAAACCTTAGGTTCAAAGCGAAGCTTTTCGAGCAGCAGGGAACCTTGTTTTCGTATCTTTATTTCATGGGCGAGCAAGCCAACTATTTTTATGGTCACATGGTTCCTTCAACCGGATATTTGCAGGTATTCGACCTTGTTTCATACTATGACGGAATGCTTTTACAAATTCCTAGCCCATCTAATTTCAGCGAGGTTCAACATTATTCGAAAAACGACAAGTTGTTTGAGGTTTTCCAGGAACATAAAGATTGGGCTGAAATATTGAATGTAGCCAACCTTGCCAGCTTAAATGACTCGATCATAAGTGGGCATAGTGGCGAAATCATTAAAATATCGGAAGCGCTGCATGAAAAGAAAGTCGCCGAAATCGCGAATCAAATTTATGCACGACGAAATGAGGTGAAGGTTGTGTTAATTGCTGGTCCGTCAGCTTCAGGAAAAACCACTTTTAGCAAGCGTTTAATGGTACAACTGGCCGTAAATTGCTTGAGGCCAGTGATGATTTCGCTGGATGATTATTTTGTTGACAGGGAAAAAACACCGTTAGATAGTAATGGTGAATACGATTTCGAGGCCATTGAGGCCATTGATGTGGAGTTCTTTAACCAGCAATTGTTGCAGCTTTTCGATGGCGAAACGATTGAATTACCAAAATTCAATTTCGCTATAGGTAAAAAGTTTCCTTCCGGTCAAAAATTGCAGTTGGGGCCGGGCAGTATTTTAATTGTTGAAGGAATACATGGAATGAATCCCGATCTGGTTCCACATATCGAACCTGCCAATACATTTAAGATATTTCTCTCCGCGCTTACCCAGATTTCAATCGACGATCAAAACCACATCTCGACAACCGATAACCGGTTAATTCGTCGCATGATTCGTGACAGCAAATACCGGAATTATACCGCACAAGATACGATACGCCGGTGGCCAAGTGTTCGTGTGGGCGAAGAAAAAAATATATTCCCCTATCAGGAAAATGCTGATATCATGTTTAATTCGGCTTTGATATACGAATTGGCTGTACTTAAAAAATATGCCGAACCATTACTGAAAGCTGTAACCGAAAGTCAGCCCGAATTCAGCGAGAGCAACCGTTTGCTTAAATTTTTCTCTTATTTTAAACCCATCGACGACCAGGAGATTCCGCCAACCTCGCTTCTTCGGGAGTTTTTGGGAGGAAGTAGTTTTACCTATTGATCTTTTTCTGCGTGATTTGTTATTATTTTTAATCAGTTACCGAAGTCGTTAAGGTATGTTGAAAGGCTTAGTCTTTGTATAATCGGATTATCTGTTTTTGGAAAGAATGAGCGAAGAGCATCAGATTGTTAAAACTTTGTTTTTAGTCGATTTGGTTCATTGTTAGCGAAAAACTACCCCAAACTGCAACGGCAGACTATGGCTACGAGTCAGAAGAGAACTATCAATTCATTGAAGAAAAACAGGTTAAAGGGTTTGTCAAGTTCAACTATTTCCACAAGGAATAAACCCGCAAGTTTAAGCAAGACATTTTCCGAAAGAAAAATCTTTATACAAACCGGAGCAGGATTATTTCCATTGCCCGATGGGCCATAAAATGCAAAAGATTGAAAAAAAGCCCACTCCGGATTTGAACAACAAATAAGCTATTCCCAGGCACAGAACTGCCAGGTTTGACCGCTGCGCTGGGGCAGCCACAAAGTCAAAGGCGAACGGATCATTGAAGTAAACCACAAACAGGAACGCCATAAATAGAAAGCCCGGGATTTACCGTTCCGTCCAGAAGGCATAGAACACCGTGAACGACGACCGGCAGACGTGGAGGCAACCTTTGGAAACATCAAACAAAACAATGGTTTTAGAAGATTTATGCTCCGGTGCAAGCAAAAAGTGGAGATTGAGACCGGATCAATCGTATTAGTGTACAATTTATCCAAAATCGGGACGTAAAATCTCTTGTTTCCCTTTTTTAATCCCGAAAATTCACAGAAAAACCTGTGCAACAAAATGTCCATTCAAATTCACTAATCCGAATCAGGTTTTGGCAACCCGTTAACAAGAAAAAAATGCAAAAAAAAGAGTGTCCCCATTCTGGGAACACTCTGCGATAAGATCTGTAAAATTTCGGACTCCGATGATCCTTAATTTACGGGTTCAATTTCGATCATCACAAAACCTTTCGGTATTTTCTGACCTTTTTCAATATTGATCTTTACGATTTTACCTTTGAAAGGCATTTGCACATCAGTGTACATTTTCATTGCCTCTAAAACTACGATACTGTCACCTCCGTTCAAAACCTGACCTTCTTTAACCAAGATGTCGATGATTGTTCCCGGGATGTGTGATTCGATCATATTTAAATTTGGTTCAACCCAAACTTTTCGGTTCAAGTACTTTTTGTTATAAGTGGTTTCGTATTTTGCACTGTGTACAATAATATACTGTTTATTCTCCTGATCGGCCATAATCCTTTAGTTTGGTTTAAAATGGTGGAAGTCCATGTTTTTTGGCTGGACTCTGAATTTCCTTATTTGTCGAAATCTGAAGGGCATGTAACAGAATTTTTCTGGTTTCCTGAGGTTCAATAACCTCATCGATATAACCCTTTGATGCAGCTACATAAGGATTGGCAAATTTGTCTTTATATTCCTGAATTTTTTGCTGGCGCATAGCTTCCGGATCAGCGGCTTCTGCAATTTCCTTACGGAATACGATATTGGCAGCTCCTTCTGGTCCCATCACGGCAATTTCAGCAGTTGGCCATGCAAATACGAAATCGGCGCGTAAATGGCGAGAGTTCATGGCAATGTAACCACCACCATAAGCTTTCCGGATAATTACAGTAATTTTTGGCACTGTTGCTTCAGAATAAGCAAACAGGATTTTAGCTCCATGACGGATAACTCCGGCATGTTCCTGATCAACACCAGGAAGGTATCCCGGCATATCTTCAAGGGTAATAATTGGAATATTGAAGGCATTGCAATAGCGAATGAAACGAGCTGCTTTATCCGAACTGTCGCAATCGAGTACTCCAGCCAAAACTAAAGGCTGATTAGCTACAAAACCTACCGTTTCGCCATTCATACGGCCAAACCCAATTACAATATTGGCGGCAAAAAGTTCCATGATTTCGAAGAACTCAGAGCCATCGGTAATTGATTTAATAATGTCACGAATATCGTATGGCATGCGGGCATCAGCAGGAACAATATTTTCGATCTTCAATTTGGTTTTTGGTTCCTGAGGAGGGAAAGCTTTTGCCCGCTGCGTATTGTTCCATGGTATGTAAGTGATCAGGGTTTTGATCTGTTCAAAACATTCTTTTTCGCTTAAAGCGAAGAAATGAGCATTTCCGGTAATTTCGGCATGAACCCTTGCTCCACCGAGCGCTTCCATTGAAATATCTTCGCCCAAAACGCTCTTGATGACCGCAGGACCAGTAATAAACATTTTCGAGATGTTTTCAACCACGAAAACGAAATCGGTCAAGGCTGGTGAATAAACTGCGCCCCCGGCACAAGGTCCAAGAATAACCGAAATCTGCGGGATAACTCCTGAAGAAAGCGTGTTACGGAAAAAGATTTCGCCATAACCAGCAAGTGAATTTACACCTTCCTGAATACGTGCGCCACCTGAGTCGTTGATTCCAATCAGCGGTACACGCATTTTCAACGCATGATCCATGATTTTGGTGATTTTACGCGCGTGCATTAATCCTAAAGATCCACCTTCAACAGTAAAATCCTGAGCATAAATACAAATTGGAGAGCCATAAATAGTTCCCGTTCCAATCACAACTCCGTCTCCGGCCAAAACTTTGTTGCCCATGTTAAAATCTGTTCCAACATGCTCAACGAACATATCATATTCATGAAATGAGCCCTCATCAACAATAGAGCGGATGCGTTGACGTGCGGTTAGTTTGCCTTGAGCGACTTGCTTCTCAATAGCTTTATCTCCTCCGCCCAGACGAACCTCATCCTTACGTTTCCGAAGATCTAAAATGCTTCTTTTCAGTGACATAGAATTTGTTTTTGATTAAAAAATCTAAAATAGTTTATTCGCATTCTCAAAACAAATGCTTTTATGGCGGGCAAAATTATCATTTTTTTTCGGTAAGATATGTTTTATAAAACATTCGTCAAAAAAAAGCACTTTATCCTTGTTTATTTGCTTTTGAATAATATTACCGCAAGTTTAAATTTTTAATCCGTCACTTTGATGCTCTCCGGTAAAGATAAAATGCCAGCCCGCCATAGACGATATTCGGGATCCACATGGCCAGCCATGGAGTCAGCAAACCACTGGTTGCAAAAACAGTCGTAACCTGCATAAATAAAATATAAGAAAAACTCAGCAACAACCCCAGTCCCAAATGGAACCCGATCCCCCCTTTTATTTTTTTTGACGCAAGCGAAACTCCAATGATGGTCAAAATAAATGCTGAAAATGGTCCCGAACGACGTTTGTGCTTTTCAATTTCATAATCAGTAGTATTGACTCCACGAAGTTTCAGGTTTGATATTGATTTATTTAAAACCGGCAATGTCATTGTTTCTACAACATTATTAATTACCTGATAATCTTCAGGAAGCATATTTAATGTGGTATCTTTTTCGCCTCCCTGAGTAATTTTTTCCGTATAACCGTCAATTGTACGAATATGATAGTCATGGATGACCCATTTCTTTTTTTCACGATCCCATTTGATGTATTCGGCGGATAATTTGGAAACCAGCTTACGATCGGTAAAATTTTCGATTGTAAATTTATACCCCACATCGTTAGTGGCATTGTATGACGACATATAAACAAAAACACCAGGTTCAATTTGCCTATGAATGTCTTTTTCATTTGAAGCCCTCTTGGTGCCAATATACATATTTCGGAAATCGTTTTTCTTTTTATTCGCCGGAGGAATAAGATAATTACCAAGCATATAAGAAAACATGGCTATTACTGCGGCGCCTACAAGGTATGGTCGCATAAGCCGTCTATACGACACGCCGCTACTTAAAATGGCGATAATTTCAGTGTTGTATGCCAGTTTGGAAGTAAAATAGATAACTGCAATAAACGTAAATAAGCCGCTGAATAGATTGGCAAAATAGGGCACAAAATTCAAATAATAATCGAAAATAATAGCCTTCACCGGAACATCCTTCGATAAAAAATCATCAATATTTTCTGAAATGTCGAAAACTATAGAAATACTGATGATCAATGCAATAGCATAGAAGAACGTCCCCAGAAATTTTTTAATGATATACCAATCGATTTTGTGCAGCATAAATCAAAGTATTATAAACGTACCGAGAGTTGTTGAACCATCTCTTCTTTCCAGTTCTTAAATGTATCATTCAAAATATGCTTCCGCGCTTCCTTAACCAGCCAAAGGTAAAAAGCCAGGTTATGTTGACTGGCAATCTGAGCGCCAAGCATTTCGCCAGAAATTACCAGATGCCGCAGGAATGCACGGCTATATTGATGATCGACAAACGAAGTTCCGTCCGGATCGACGGGTGAAAAATCGTCGGCCCATTTTTGGTTCCGCATATTGATGGTACCTTTTTGTGTAAAAAGCATTCCATTGCGTCCGTTGCGGGTAGGCATCACGCAGTCGAACATATCAATACCACGGTCAATACCTTCCAAAATATTAACCGGAGTTCCAACGCCCATCAGGTAACGAGGTCGGTTTTGAGGAAGTATTTCATTGACAACTTCAATCATGGCATACATATCTTCCTCCGATTCGCCAACAGAAAGGCCACCAATAGCATAACCATCTGCATTGTATTGCAATACGTTTCGCGCTGCAGTTTCGCGTAGCGCCGGATAAACCGCTCCCTGAACAATTGGAAATAAAGATTGTGAATATCCGTATTTGGGCGAAGTTTTCGAGAACTGGTTCCAGCAGCGGTCGAGCCAACGCTGGGTCATCTCCATCGATTTTCGCGCATATTCATATTCGGCATCTCCGGGTGTGCATTCATCAAAAGCCATCATAATGTCGGCGCCAATCGTACGCTGGGTGTCAATTACATTTTCAGGAGTAAATAAATGAGCAGAGCCATCGATGTGCGATTGAAATTTCGCTCCTTCTTCGCTTAACTTCCGGATATCGCCTAGCGAAAAAACCTGGTATCCACCGCTGTCGGTAAGAATTGGTCCGTCCCAGCCGTTAAACTGGTGCAAACCGCCAGCTTGGTCAATGATGGATAAACCCGGCCGCAAATACAAATGATAGGTATTTCCCAGAATAATTTGTGCTCCAATATCCTCTTTCAGATCTCTCTTGTGTATCCCTTTTACCGAACCAGCAGTACCTACGGGCATAAATATCGGCGTTTCAATCGCACCGTGATCGGTAGTAATAAAACCAGCCCTTGCCTTACTTCCGTCAGTCGTATGTTTTAATTCAAAAAGCATTAACCTAATTTTTGAGTGTCCAAAGATAGCTATAAAACTGAAATGACAGGAAAAAGCTGTAACAGGGTAACTGTTAAATCTAATTAAAAAGAGGAGGGATTTAATCGGCAGGTTTATTAATTTTGCAGCAGCATAGAAACCCATATAAGGTCGATTTATTAACCAAGCAACACCAAAGTGGAAATTATAAATTTTAGAACACTCACTATCAGCGACATAGCACTTCTGTCATCTTTGTCGGTTATTTTTATTGTGCAGGTATATTTTTTACTGTGGTACTACTTAAAGTTGGCCAGGTACAAGGATCGTGTGCCAACAGAAGGTTCAAATCACATCTCGATAATTTTATCGGTCAGAAATGAGGAACAACGTATCCGTGAGATCCTGGATAAATTTAAAGAACAGCAATTTGAAGATTATCAGATTTTGGTAATCAACGTTCATTCGGAAGACAATACGGACGGAATTCTAAATGTGCTAACTGAAACCAATCCCAGACTCAAGGTAACCAGTCTGAGTCAGGAAACGCAGTTTTCTGAAAAACAAATCATAAACATCGGGCTCAAAGGATCTTCATCGCCCTGGATTATTTTTCTTACTTCATCGTCTGGAGAAATCAATCCAAATTGGCTGGCCAACATGAACAGTTTAATTGATTCCGAAACGGATTTGGTGGTTGCATACACCAATGTTGAACGGACTAAAGGATTCCGCAACCTGATCTGCCGGCTGGAACGATTTAACCAGTTCGTGATCAGCGGAGCATGGACGCTCGCCGGGAAACCTTTTGTTTTTAATGAAAATAATGCTCTTTTTAAAAGATCGATGTATTTCGATACACTTGGGTTCAGGCATAAAATGAACATGAATTTTGCCAACCTCGAATTGATTTTCAATGAAAACATAAAAAAAGGCCGGATTAAACTAACGACTAATCCTGATCTGGCAATCCGTGAGCACATTGAAGACGATCGCGGCGATCATATCCGGATTCTAAAAAAAGGCATCCAAATCAGGCAAAGCTTGTCATGGTCCAGAAAATTCAGCTTATTTATCGACGATTTGACCAGAATACTTCTTCCAGGGCTTGTCGCTACAGTAATTATCATCCATCCCGAATACTGGATTATTTTTTCAATATTACCTTTAATATACTTAATTCTTCTTGCTGTTATAGTTAAAATGCTGATAAATCGGCTGAATGAACGAAAAATATTCTTATCTTCGTTAGCGTACATTTTAATAAAACCAATACTTAACTGTTGGTTCTATTGGTCAGTGTACATCATTCACCGAAGAAATAGATGGAATTAAATCCGGAATTGTCAGATAAAGCTCAGTACGATTTTTTACTGGTTGAGGCAGCTCTCACCGGTGAAGAGAAAGCTTTTGCCAAACTGATGAGCCGTTACAAAGACGCGATTTATTTCATGCTCCTGAAAATGGTGAATAACAAAAACGATGCAGAAGACCTAACCATAGAAGCCTTTGGTAAAGCATTTAAAAATCTTCATCAATATTCTCCAAACTACGCCTTCAGTACTTGGCTGTTTAAAATAGCCACCAATAATTGTATCGATTTTTTAAGGAAACGCCGGGGTGTTTATGTCTCCATTGAGAATAACCAGGAAAACGGGGAGAACGATGCGCCCATCAAACTTCGGTCAACAGAACCTGATCCGGAAGAAAAAATGATCAGAATTCAAAAAGCCATTCTGATGCGCCGAATCGTTCACCGGCTAAAACCCAGATACCGCATACTGGTTGAACTTCGCTATTTCCGCGAGTTCTCGTACGAAGAAATTGCAAAAGAACTAAATTTGCCACTTGGAACTGTTAAAGCTCAGCTTTTCAGGGCCCGCGAAATGCTCTTCAAAATGATCGAATCGACCGAAATCGACGAGCACGAAGCATAATTGAAATCACAATCAAAACGATGGAAATTCTTACTAAATATTTTCCTGATCTGACCGATCAGCAATTGGATCAATTTGGCCGTTTGGGCTCATTATACGAAGAATGGAATGCCCAAATCAATGTCATTTCAAGAAAAGATATTGAGCAACTTTACGAACGGCATGTGTTGCATTCGCTGGCTATCGCCAAAGTTATTCAGTTCAAGCCACAAACAACCATTCTGGATGTTGGCACCGGCGGCGGCTTCCCCGGCATACCATTGGCTATTCTGTTTCCCGAAACTTCATTTATGCTGATCGATTCAATCGGAAAAAAAATAAAAGTAGTCGAAGAAGTGGCTTCAGCATTAAACCTCCGGAACGTAACCGCAGAACATATCCGGGTGGAAGACGTGAAACAGAAATTTGATTTCGTGGTAAGCCGTGCGGTAACTGCATTTCCACGATTCGTTTCGATGGTTCGAACCAAGGTTGCCAGCCAAAGCAATAACGACTTGCCCAACGGAATCCTTTACCTGAAAGGCGGCGACTTCGAAGAAGAAATTGAACCGTTTAGGAAACAAATTCAGGTTTACGAACTGCAAAGTTTTTTTCAGGAAGAATTTTTTGAAACAAAAAGGCTGATTCACATGACCTTGAAAAATAAATGAATCGAACCCTAATGATAACACGTTAGTTATCACACCTCCTGGCGAGCTCCGTGAAACAATTGAAAAATAAATTAATTCGAAATGAAATAAAGATAAGTTTGATTTGCAGGATATTAAAAAAGCACTATTTTTGCAGTCCGAATTAAAACCGAATATTAAAATTTAAAAATATACTGATGAAAAGGACATTTCAGCCATCAAACAGAAAAAGAAAAAACAAACACGGATTCCGCGAAAGGATGTCAACTGCCAATGGCCGCAAAGTATTGAAAGCCCGCCGTGCAAAAGGAAGAAAAAAACTGACTGTTTCTGACGAACCACAGCACAAGAGGTAGTCTAAAGCTTTCGGATTTCAGATCATATACAGAAGGTAAAGAATGAATTTTCTTTACCTTTTTGTGTTTATATCCAAATCACCAGATGAAGCATCCGTTTTTTTAATGTTTCATCTGTTGTGAAAACCGACTTGCACATTTTTCAATTACTTTTGCGTCTATTGTCCGAATCCTGAATTTTAACGCATGACTCTGAAAGAATTTCTCAAGACTAAAACCTTTAAGTATAATGCTCTTGCAGCAGTGGGAATTACCATTTTCCTGATCATGCTGAATATGTTTGCCCTCCGGATATACACCGATCATGGAGATTCAATTGAAATACCCGACCTGCGTGGCAAAACGACCACTGAAGTTTCTGCGATTTTAGACAAATTAGACCTTCGGTTACAGATACGCGATTCGGTCTATTCGCGTGAGACGAAACCCGGAACAGTGTTGGATTTTTACCCCAAAGCAGGCATGAAAGTGAAGGAAAACCGGACTGTATTTATTACGCTCAGTGCCATTAGTCAGGAAAAGATACCAATGCCCCAATTAACAGACATTTCGTACCGGCAGGCTGTTAATATCATCGAAAGTTCAGGCCTGATTGCCGGAAACGTTGAATATAAGCCATCAGAATTTCCGAACCTCGTACTTGAACAAAAAACCGGAGGACACGAAATCGTTGTCGGCGAAATGATCCCGAAAGGAAGCGTAATTGACTTGGTTTTGGGAAGCGACAGCAAAGGCGAAACCAGTCAGGTTCCAAATTTGTTTGGTCACAATCTGACCGAAGCCAAGCTTACGCTGAACGAAGCATTTTTGAATATTGGAACCGTTACTTACGACGAATCGGTTCTTTACGAAGCGCAGAAAGCAAAAGCCATGATATTTAAACAAAGTCCGGATCCGGCAGAAGTTTTTGAAGTGACCAAAGGAGCCGCAATTGATTTGTGGCTTACCATCGACAAAACAAAGCTTGAAGCAAAACCGCAAACAGAAGGACCTGATAACTCATTTTTCTAAATGATTGAAGACAACGAATTATTCGACGAATTTGAAGAAATAGAAGAGACCGAAGATGGCGCTCTGTTTGAACATTACAACATTGTAGTAGATCCCGGGCAAACGCTACTGCGAGTAGATAAATTTTTGTCCGACCGACTTAAAAACGCCACCCGAAGCAGGCTTCAGGCCGCTGCCGACGAGGGTAAAATTCTGGTAAATACAATTCCGGTAAAATCGAGCTACAAAGTAAAACCCGGCGACGAAATCTCCATCGTGATGGACTACCCACGCCGCGAGCTCAAAATCATTCCGGAAGATATTCCGTTAAACATTGTTTACGAAGACGATTCGGTAATTGTCGTTAATAAACCTGCCGGATTGGTTGTGCATCCCGGACATGGAAACTACTCCGGAACGCTTGTCAATGCGCTGGCCTATCATTTTAGAGAATTGCCATTGTTTAATTCCGATGATCCGCGCCCGGGACTGATTCACCGAATCGATAAAAATACTTCAGGATTACTGGTTATTGCTAAAACTGCTGAAGCCAAGGTGAAACTTTCGCTACAGTTTTTTGAAAAAACAACCAAACGAAGATATGTCGCCCTAGTGTGGGGCGACCTGGAAAACAATGAAGGAACCATCACCGGGAACATTGGACGAAGCCTAAAGAACAGACAGGTTTTTACCGTTTTTCCGGAAGGCGACTATGGCAAACCTGCCGTTACACACTATAAAGTAATTGAACGACTGGGCTATGTGAACCTCGTTGAATGCCGTCTCGAAACCGGTCGTACTCACCAGATTCGGGTACATATGAAACACATCGGGCATCCGCTGTTTAACGACGACAATTACGGTGGCGATCAGATTCTGAGAGGGACCACTTTTACCAAGTACAAACAATTTGTAAAAAACTGTTTCGAGATGATTCCACGTCAGGCACTTCATGCCCAGATGCTCGGGTTTGTTCATCCGGTAACAGGTGAGGAAATGATCTTCGAATCGGAATTACCAGATGATTTGGCCAATGTGATTGTAAAATGGCGAAACTATTTGTCGAACCGAACGGCACTGGAATAAAATAGATAAATAAAAACCACATAGAACTCATAGAAAAAAATGCTATGTGACCTATGTGACTATGTGGTTAAAACAGATAAAAAAAATGAAAAAAAATATTGCAGTTGTTTATGGAGGCGACTCATCCGAATTTGTTGTTTCGGTGAAAAGCAGTAAAAATGTATTCGAGTCAATAGATCCAACTATTTATAACGTCTGGAAAGTTCAGATTCAAGGCCTTAACTGGGATGTCTTCGAAGGCGATCAGGTTATTTCGCCCATTGATAAAGGCGATTTTTCGTTTGTCAAAAACGGTAAAAAAATCAAGTTCGATTTTGCCTACATTACTATTCATGGCACACCCGGCGAAGACGGTAAACTTCAGGGATATTTCGAACTGGTGAAAATCCCCTACTCTACCTGTGGCGTATATTCATCGGCTCTCACATTCAACAAATATTTCTGCAGCAATTACCTGCGTACATTTGGCATCACAATGGCCAAATCAGTTCGTTTGTTTAAAGGTGATGCGATTGATGCTGAAGAACTCGTCAAAAAATTAGGATTGCCCGTGTTCGTGAAACCGAATGCAGGCGGATCGAGCTTTGGCGTTACAAAAGTGAAAGAGAAAGAAAAACTTCGGGAAGCACTCGAACTGGCCATGACCGAAAGCGACGATATTTTGGTTGAAGAATTTATCGACGGAAAAGAATTCACCTGCGGACTGGTAAAAATTGCCGGACAGAAAATTGTTTTTCCGGTAACCGAGGTCATTCCACAAAACGAGTTTTTTGACTACGAAGCGAAGTACGTTGCCGGAAAAACCGATGAAATTACCCCAGCACGTATATCTCCCGAACTGACCCAAACGATTCAGCAAATATCTTCCCGTATTTATGATTTGTGCGACTGCTCCGGAATTGTGCGTATCGACTACATCCTAAAAAACGGGGAATTCTATTTTCTGGAAGTCAATACGACTCCGGGCATGACAGCCACCAGTTTTGTTCCGCAGCAGATTGCCGCGATGGGTCGCAAATTGGGCGATGTATTGGGATTGATTATTGAAGATAAATTGAAATAACAAAGTTCCATTTCAGTCCCTTTTCCCAAAACGGGAAAGGGGTCATTTTCATAAATCCTCAACTTTCATGGAATAAATATTCAGACAATTTTATAAATTTAAAAAGATCTGATAGCCCTTGTATGCACATTGGCGGCATCACTTTTACTATCTAAATGTTGCTCTCCTGTTTCAAAATCTTGAACCCAAACTGAGCTTTCTGGCCCATTATTATATTCTGTTGATGACCAGTAAATTTGGCTAGAGAATCCACCGACTACTGCCTTCTGGGCATATAGAATATTTAGCTGTTCCTTTGACGGCAGGTACCAATCATTATAACCACCACCTTTATAATCCCGACACAACTTAGCAGCATAAGAACCACTATTTCCCTGTGTTTGAACAATAATAGTTGTATTCGCTGCGCCATCGGTTAAGCTACTGGAACCTGTCGCGATATATGTACCATTCCACCAAGAAGCCGAAATGCTTTGGTCAATTGTTGCAGCAATTAGACCATGCTTATTGGGTTCGTCAATATAAAAAACCACACCCCCTTGGTAATCAGCTCCAATAATAATCTCAATTTGAGATTCAGAATCATCTTTCTTACAACCACCCGTTAAACAAAGCAACAGTATAAAGCAAAAAAGTAAGTAGTTGAAATGATTAATTTCTGGTTTCATATTTTTACAAACAATGACTATGAAATTTAACAATTTTTCATCTGAAATTCAATTATTTATATCATAAATTCATTCTGTTTAAAATCGTTAATGATTTATTTGACTAAAAGAATGCTGTAAATTCATACAATGATTCGGTATTATCGTATGACTTGACCTCGTTACAGATAATTCCCAATAATTTTGTCGATAACTTAATATCTGATGAAGGCCAAAGGTCTCCATCTTTTTTTACCTTTGAATCCCTGCATAAAAATCGGATTGCAGAATAGAATACCAGTTTCTGATTGATTGAATCCCAATAAAATGGCCGGAGAGAAAAAGAATTACCAGCAGCAAAATAAAATGACCGTTGAGCAAATCAATGCTCAGTATGGGAAAATACCACCACAGGCAATTGAAGTAGAGGAAGCCGTTTTAGGAGCGCTAATGCTCGAACGCGATGCCTACGTTACCGTTGCCGACATTATCGATACCCGGAGTTTTTACAAGGAAGAACATCAGAAAATATTCGATGTCATCAAGTATTTATCGACTCACGAAAAACCCGTCGATTTGCTGATGGTTACCCAGGAACTAAAAAACCGCGACCTGCTCGAAGTGGTTGGCGGCCCCATGATGATTACTCAGCTCACTTCACGGGTTGCATCGGCCGCGCATATCGAGTTTCACTCGCGCATCATTGCCCAAAAGTTTATGCAACGCGAAATGATCCGCGTTTCATCCGAAATACAAACCAAAGCCTACGACGATACCATCGATGTTGACGACCTGATCGATTTTTCGGAAACGGCCCTTTTCCAGGTGGCCGAAGGAAACATCAAAAAGGAATCGATGCCCATCAAACCCCTGTTGCGCGAAGCCGCCATCCTCATCGAAGCCGCCTCGCACCGCGAAGATGGCTTGAGTGGCGCACCCAGTGGGTTTACAGTACTCGACCGGATTACCTCGGGATGGCAAAAAACCGATCTTATCATTGTGGCTGCCCGACCTTCAATGGGAAAAACGGCGTTCGTTTTATCGATGGCCCGAAACATGGCGGTTGAACACAAAGTTCCGGTCGCCGTTTTCTCGCTCGAAATGTCGTCCATCCAGTTGGTCAATCGTTTGATTGCTTCTGAAACAGAACTGGGTTCCGAAAAAATAAAAAACGGTCGTCTGGTTGGTTGGGAATGGGACCATTTTCACCGTAAACTGGCCGTATTAGACGATGCGCCATTGTTTATCGACGACACTCCTGCCCTTTCGGTTTTCGAGTTCCGTGCCAAATGCCGCCGCCTGAAAATGCAGCACAACATTGGAGCGGTGATCGTCGATTACCTCCAGTTGATGACAGCCGGATCTGACAATAAAGGGAGCCGCGAACAGGAAGTTAGTATGATTTCGCGCTCACTGAAAGCTATTGGTAAAGAGTTGGACATTCCGGTCATTGCTCTTTCCCAGTTGAATCGTTCGGTCGAATCGCGCGAAGGCAAACGGCCCCAACTTTCCGACCTTCGTGAATCGGGTGCCATTGAGCAGGATGCCGACATTGTACTGTTCATCCACCGTCCGGAGTACTACGGAATTACTGAAGACGAAGATGGAAACTCGCTGATTGGCGTAGCCGAAATCATTATTGCCAAACACCGTAACGGTGCGGTAGGCGATGTTAAACTATCGTTCAAAAAGAACCTGGCCAAATTCGCCGATATGGAAAATATTGTTCCGGAAGAAATTGGAGGCGGTCAGTTCGGACAAAAATTTGGATCTAAAATGAATGACGATCCGGGTGATCCTTTCCGAAAAGGCGGGGCTATTCCGGTTAATTCGTCGTTCGATAACGATAAATTCAGCCATTATGAAAATACAGGAGGCGAACATATTCCGTTCTAAATCTGGCCTTCGGTGGCTGCTGATTCTAATGCTCATTTTGCTGATACAAACGGCAAAAGCCAGTTTCATCCTGATCCCGATGGATGAAAAACAAAGCAATCACCTGAAAGCCTACGGAATAACTTACTGGACATTGGAGCAAGGCATTGAAGTAAAATGGCTGCTCAATTACCGGGGCGGAAGTTTCCTGATTCAACATCAACAGGCCATTGCCAGCGAATGCCTGGTTCGGGGTGTAACCTTCGAGACCCTGGCCGACGGACAAGCCAATAATATTCTTACCGACATTGCCCGCGAAGATGTGAACGAGGATGCCGTGAGTATGCAGAAAGCGCCAAAAATTGCGGTGTACTCTCCACCCAACAAACAGCCCTGGGACGATGCCGTTACTCTGGTTTTAAAATATGCGGAAATCAAATTCGATATTGTTTACGACGAAGAAATTATTGATGGCAAGCTGAAAGATTACGATTGGCTGCACCTTCACCATGAAGATTTTACTGGTCAGTTTGGAAAATTTTTTCAGGCTTATCAGCATGTTCCCTGGTATCAGGAAGAAGTCAAAATCAATAAAGACCTCGCTCAAAAATTAGGGTTCCTGAAGGTTTCAGAAATGAAAAAAGTAGTTACCCGCGAAATCCATAAGTTCATTGAAAACGGGGGGTTCCTTTTTGCCATGTGTGCCGCCACCGATACATACGACATTGCACAGGCCGCGCAAGGCATTGACATTTGTGAATCGATGTACGACGGAGATCCTGCTGACCCGGATATGAATTCGAAGCTGGATTTTAACAACACCCTGGCCTTCCAAAACTTCACCATAGACCGAAACCCCTACGAATATAAATTTTCGGACATTGATGTGTCAACCACCCGCAAGGTTCCCCGCGAACAGGATTATTTTACGTTGTTTCAGTTTTCGGCCAAGTGGGACCCGGTGCCAACCATGCTTTGCCAAAACCATGCGAATATGATTAAAGGATTCATGGGACAAACCACTGCTTTCGATCGGAAGCTGATAAAACCGAATGTTCTTGTGATGGGCGAAAACAAAGCAGCCAACGAAGCCCGATATATTCATGGTGAACTTGGCAAAGGTTTCTGGACTTTCTATGGAGGACACGATCCGGAAGATTTTCAACATTTCGTGGGCGATCCGGCCACGGATCTGAATCTGCACCCCAACTCTCCCGGCTATCGGTTAATCCTGAATAACGTACTTTTTCCGGCTGCAAAGAAAAAGAAACAGAAGACATAACAAGGTGATCAGTCATCAGTAACCAGTCGAAGTCGCTGAATACTGAGATTGAATACTGAACACTCGTCCAATCCGATATTTTACTACATTTATCCCGAAATTTTTCTGATTTTGACTTTTCTGATGGCAGAAAAACCCGACGATCGTACTTTGGTTCAGTTACTTCAAAAAGGAAATGTTGCGGCATTTGATTCACTTTTTGAAGTTTACAGTCCAAAACTATACGGATTTGCACTGAAGTATTTCAAAAACGAGACCGATGCCGAAGAGTTGGTTCAGGAAGTTTTTATTAAGGTTTGGGAAAACCGGCGAACACTGAAGTCAGAACTTTCATTTAAATCATACCTCTTCACCATTGCGCTTAATAAAATCAGGAAATACTTCAATAAAAAAGCAACTTCGCTCCGATATCTTGAAAGCCTTCAAAACGATCCAGAGATCATGGAAAATCAGATTATGAATGAAAACGACTATGAATCGGCTCTGGATCAAATCAACCACATCATCGAACAACTGCCACCTCGCCGCCGTGAAATTTTCATGAAAAGTAAACTGGAAGGAAAAAGTTCGAAAGAAATTGCAGCGGAACTAAATATTTCAGCCGGAACGGTTGACAATCAAGTCTCAGAATCCTTACGATTTATCCGTACCCAATTAAAATTTGGGAACCTTGCTCTATTACTTTTTGCCATTTTATTTGTGTATTGATTTTGCTGCAAAGTCGCTACGTAATTTCTCCTTCATGTTTAATATCTGTACTTCACCGAATTGCTTCTAACAAGGCCCATCTGAATTATTTGTGACTTTTCTGAAAAAACTTCAAAATCACCCATGAGAAAATAAACCTCATCGGATATAAGAAATGAAACAAGCAAAAATGAAGCTGTTTGTTTCTGAAAATAAAAAAGAAATGCGCAACTTGACGGAATGAAGCAGCCATTACAACATCTTATCCAAAAATATTCAGAAGGTACTATTAGCCTGAAGGAACAAATTGAGCTTTCTGAACAATTGGCTGATCCGGGAAACCGCAATGCCGAAGAAATACTGCACGATGACTGGGAATCACAGCTTGAATCAAACTCCAATTCTGACTACGATTTAAAACCTGTACTCGATCAGGTTCACCATCGTATCCGCTTGAATGAAGCCCAGAAGCCGGCTGGAATCAACTGGCTTCATACTTTTCAGCGAGTTGCCGCTATCTTAATTTTTCCTTTGCTGTTTTCATTTTTAGCATATTTCTATTTCCAATCCCAACCATCAACACCTCCAGTTTCCTATGCCGAAATTCAATGCCCAATGGGAGTCCGGACGAAATGTCAACTTCCCGATGGATCAACCGTTTACCTGAACAGCGGATCAAGTCTGAAATATCCGGTACAATTTATTGGCGAACGAAAAGTAGATTTAAGCGGTGAGGCATTTTTTGATGTAGTGCATAACGCAGAAATCCCTTTCCATGTAAACACCAGGAGTCTGGATATTAAAGTATTGGGAACCACCTTTAACGTGATTGCCAATGAGGATGAACAAACCGAAGAGATAGTTTTGCAAACCGGCAAAGTAGATGTTTCTGCAAAAAGCGGAGAAAAGCTGGCCGAAATGAAACCAAATGAACAATTGACACTCAATATAGAAAAACAAACAATAAGGAAAACCGAAGTGGAAGCTTCGCAATATTCAACATGGAAAGAAGGGAAACTGGTGTTCCGAAACGAAAATATGCAGCAAGTTGCCCGCCGTTTAAGCCGTTGGTATAATGCGGAAGTAGTTGTTGACGACAGAATGCTCGATACTTACACCTTCCATGCAACATTTGCTGACGAACCACTTGACGAAGTACTTAAATTACTTTCAATTACAACACCTTTAAGCTTTAAAGAGGAAAAAAGGACAAATGATCAGGAAGGAGTCTATCAAAAGCGAAAAATAATTCTAACGATCAACCAATCAAAAATAAATCAATTCAAATGATATAAAAAACAGGAAAGTGTTCGTACCACTCTCCTGTCAAAATCAAGTAGAATAACGCTTAACTAAATTGTTTAACCACTTAATGATTCAAATTTATGAAAAAAAAACGAATCAGTGTGCCGGTACCTATCGGCGTGCTCTCTAAACTATGGAAAATTATGCGCCTAAGTGTATTTTTTTTACTCCTTTTTATTGCACAAACCTTTGCAACAGTTACTTACTCTCAAGAAACTCGCCTAACATTTAAAATGCAAGGCGCCAAAGTAATCGACATTCTGAATAAGATTGAAAATGAAAGTCAATTCTACTTTCTATTCAACCAAAAAATGGTAGATGTTGAACGTCAGGTCAGCATTGAGGTGAAAAACGAAAGTATCGACAAAATTCTGACAAGAATTTTTGAAAACACCAATGTCAGTTATTTGGTTAAAGACCGCCAGATTGTTTTAACCACTGCTAATTCAGCTACAGAGGCTATTCAACAAAAAAAGTCTGTTTCAGGTAAAGTGACAGATAGCTCGGGCGCTTCTTTACCTGGCGTTTCGGTTGTGGTCAAAGGAACTACAATGGGTACGATTACCGACAGCAATGGAAGTTATTCGCTGCCCAATGTCCCGGCCAATGCCACGCTGCAATTTTCGTTCGTTGGAATGAAAACGCAGGAAATTGCGTTTGCGGGCAAAACAACAATCAACGTAACGCTTGCCGAAGATGCAATCGGTATTGATGAAGTAGTGGCTGTTGGTTATGGTACGCAAAAGAAAGTAAACCTCACTGGCTCCATAGCCACTACTAACGCCAAAGAGCTTCGGTCACTGCCGGTTGCGAATGTTTCAAACTCACTGGCGGCCCGTATGCCGGGTGTAAATGTATCGCAAAATTCAGGAACCCCAGGGCTAAGTTCTTCAATCAGGATTAGGGCAACAGGTACTTTTAACAATACTGCCCCCCTTTATATTATTGATGGCGTAGTAAGAGACCAATTTGCTTTTAATGGATTGGATCCTACCGAAATAGAAAATTTATCTGTGCTAAAAGATGCGGCCTCGGCGGCTGTTTATGGTTCGAGGGCTGCAAATGGGGTAATTTTGGTTACAACCAGGCGGGGTAGCGATGGAAAACCAAGTTTTACCTATACCAACTCTATAGGAATAGAACAGCCCGTAAACGCCCCCAAGATGCAAAATTCGTACGATCACATGACTTTCCTAAATGATGCATATCAAAGAATAGGTGCTCCGGCAACAGATCCGCGTTATTTTACACAAGAGGAACTGGAAAAGGCCAAATCATTAAATTATGATTGGATTGATGCTGCCTGGAAGGATCCAATAACTACCCGTCATTCATTAGACATTAGCGGTGGTGCCGATAAAGTTCACTACTTCTTAAACGGGTCGTACTATGATGCTACCGGTTCTTTCAAAAATCTCAGTTTCGATAAATATACGTTAAGGGCAAATATTGATGTCGAAATATCAAAAAACCTAACGGCGTACGTAAACTTCAACCTGGACACCCGAAACCTTCACAAACCTTTTTGGTTGTATGACAATGACGATGATAAACTGGAAAACCTTTACAACGCATTGTTAAAACGACCCGCCTGGGTAAGTCCTTATACCAATGGCCTGCCAACCGGCAATTACGTGGATTGGCACCCCTTAGAGATATTAGAGAAAAAGACCGGTTATAATAACAAAAGATGGAACGAGTACAGCACTACCGTAGCTCTTGAATATAAGGTGCCCGCCATACCGGGGCTGAAGTTTAAAGTACAGTATAACCAATTCAACCGTTTTACGTTTATCAAGCAATTCAGCATACCTTATCGACTTTACAACTTTACAACCTTAAACGGTGGCCATGTTGTGACGGACAATCCTCAATTGGTAAGCACCAAAATCAGAAATGACGGCGAATTTCTGTACGAAAAGCAAAACAATGAACGGTCATATCAACTTAACGGCTATGCCATGTACAACCAAAAGTTTGGGAAGCATTCCATTGATGGGATCTTTGTATATGAACAGGCGGAAGGATTTGGAGATGTATTTGACGGGCGTATTAACTATTTTATTTCTCCCCTGGTTGACCAGTTCACGGCAGGAGGAAGTTCCGATCCGTTAAATTCAACTGTTACTGGCTCTGGTACTGAAGCAGGACGTATTTCATTTGTAGGCAGGTTGGGATACACGTATGATGATAAGTATTTAATTGAAGCATCCATGCGGCGTGATGGTTCATCGACTTTCCCAAAGGCAAGCCGTTGGGGAAACTTCCCTTCTTTTTCTGCCGCATGGCGAATATCCAAGGAACCTTTCTTTAATGCGAATTGGGTTGACGAACTGAAACTGCGGGCCTCCGTTGGTTTGTTGGGTAACGACCAGGTCATAACCAACCAGTGGAGAGAGCGCTTTTTTAAAACGACCGGAGCTTATTTTGGTGGATTAAGCACGGGGCTAGCTCCCGGGCCGATTCCAAATACAGATATCCGTTGGGAAAAATCGCTTACTTATAATGGGGGTATTGATGCCAAATTGCTAAACAATAAGGTTGAATTCGAATTCGATATTTTCTCCCGGAAAACCTATGACATTTTAGGACCAAGAAATCAAAGCGTTCCTTCGACCTTTGGAGCTAGCTTGCCTTCAGAGAACTATGCCCAAATTAATTCAAAGGGTTTTGAGCTTGTGCTGACCTATAGAAATAAGACCGCAAATAATATCAATTACTATGTCCGGGGCAATATGGGATATGCTGTAAATAAGCAGGTCATTATTGACGAGCCGGCAAATATCCGCGATTATCAACGAAAAACAGGATTCAATGACGACAGGATTTTTGGTTATGAGGCCATTGGCATACTTCGTACACAAAAAGACATTGACGCATTGCCCGCAGGTTATACAATTTTTGGAAAAGTACCGCAATTGGGGGTGCTTAACTACAAAGATATCAGGGGTGCAACTGGCGAAACCCCGGATGGAAGAATAGACGAAAATGACCAAAATTTCATTGGCAAGCATTCTGTTGCCCCAATTAACTATGGCCTTAATCTGGGGTTCAGTTGGAAGAATTTTTCGATGGATGTATTGTTTCAGGGTACTGGCGGTTATTCAATTATGCAGGACAGCCGCTTTACCGCTCTATTGCCTCAAGAAAGAATGTATGATTTCTGGACCGACCACTGGACTCCGGAAAATACAGATGCCAAATATCCGGCGCCATATTTACAGGAATGGGGCTATGATGATTTTCCAGCCTCAACCTTCTGGATGCGCAAAGGAGCTTTCCTGAGATTGAAAAATGTTAATCTATCGTATGATGTGCAAAGCAACGCACTGAAAAATATTGGCATAAGGAGCTTAAAAGTGTTTGTCAATGGCACTAACCTATTGCTATTACAGGATAATCTCAAACTGAGGGACCCGGAAGCAAACTCATTTTTTTCCTATCCAATTATGAGAAATTTGTCAGCAGGGCTTAACCTGAGTTTTTAATCGTTTTAACACCAATAAAAAACTTTTATTATGAAATACAAATATTTAATTTTTATGATAATTGTCTGTTTCTCTTTTATCAAATGCGTTGATGTTCTTGACAAGAAAGACCTTAGTGCAATTGACGGGACAGATGTATGGAATGATGAGAAACTGGCTACGGCTTACGTTAACGATTTAACCCAGCAAAATCTTCCAGGCTGGGATGCCTTTGCATCCGGTCGTTCTGACGAATCTGATGGTAACAATGGCACAATTTATGGGCAGTTAACCATTAACTCTATTGATGTTTGGCCATATGCCAATATTAGAAAAATCAATATTTTGTTGGCCGATATCGACAAAGGGTCACTTGATTTAAGCACAAAAAATAAATTAAAAGGGCAAGCCTATTTCTTACGTGCATGGCGATATTTCGAAATGGTGCGATTGTACGGAGGCGTGCCGTTGGTGCTCGAACCACAGGAAAGGACTGATGGAACTGCCCTGAATGTGAGCAGAAACAAAACTTCGGAATGTATCGCACAAATAGTTTCCGACCTAAATGCCGCCATTACCATGTTGCCACGAAAATGGACAGGAATAGACTATGGCCGCGTGAACAGGGCAGCTGCACTGGCCCTAAAGGGAAGGGTATTGTTGTACTATGCCAGCCCACAGTTTACACCAACAGGAACACAACAAAAATGGCAGGCAGCTTACGAGGCCAATAAAGCGGCAAAAGATTCTCTCATAAAATACGGCTTTGGCCTGCATGACAGTTATGCCAACTTGTGGTTTGATGAAGGGGAAGGCAACAAAGAGGTAATTTTCGGACACAGGTATAACGATCCGGGCGCCACACATGGCAGGGATGCCTGCGTACGCCCATTGGATGAATCGGCCAACTGCGCCGGAGGCAGTAACCCTTCTCTTGAAATAGTGGAATCATTCCCCATGAAAAATGGATTGCCCATCAGCGATTCGGCATCAGGGTACAACCCCGCTTCTTTCTGGAGCAACAGAGACCCCCGTTTCGATGCAACCATTGTTTACAATGGAGCGCTATATGAGCTTTCCGCCAAATCAGGACGACGTCAATGGACATACAATGGCGGTGAGCTTAATTCACCTACTAAAACCGGATTTTATTGTCGCAAAGCGATTAACACCAAACTTTCGCCTGCCGAAGGACAAAGAAGCGGTACTGATTGGATTGAGATTCGGTTTGCAGAAGTATTGTTGAACCTAGCAGAGTGTGCTAATGAATTAAATAAGATACCCGAAGCCTATGATGAGCTAAAAGCCATCAGGAAAAGAGCCGGGATAGATGCTGGTGCGTCATCTTTATATGGATTAAAATCAGGGATGACACAGGCCGAAATGCTAAGCGCCATTATGCTGGAAAGAAAAATTGAATTTGCTTTTGAAGATAAGCGCTATTGGGATTTAAGGCGCAGAAGGATGTTTGAAACTGAACTTAATGGAAAAAGTAGGACTCGTGCAACCTATGCGCTTAAAGGAATTTCACAAGATGATTTTAAGAAGATAAGAGATGCAGTAAATCTTAATGATGGGAAATTCACTGATTATTTTACTATTACCAGGGAACAATTAGATCCCACTATCAAAATAAACTTTAGGCCTGAATATTATTTCTATGGAATACCTCAAACCCATTTGCAATTAAATGCTAACCTCAAGCAAACCAATGGTTGGCCCGATGGCTCGTTTAATCCGTTAGATTAAAAAATATATAGTAATCAGGCAATTATCTGCAACTACCATCCTGTCATGTTTTGCAAGAAACATGACAGGATATTTTTATATCTTAGCTACTATGAATACAGGTAACAATGTTTAAAAAGTATAAAAATCAATAATGAAAAAAACATCCATTATCCAAATTTTATTTCTTGCGGCCATCGTGTTTTGTAACTCCGTTTATTCTCAATCCTCAAAAAAAGATAAAGGATTTGTTATTAAGAATGGGCTACTGGAGTTGAGCTTCGACCCCATGTCAAAAAGTTTCACACTCAAAAATATTACAGGGAAAAACGTGTTCGTAAAAAGTCTGGAAACAAATACAGCAACCGGAATTGCAGTGAAAAATCAAATCACCGACCCGGTTTTTGGGAAAGGGACAAGCCTGTCTGTTCCAATAGCCAATGAAGCAACCTTGTTTTTCACCCTTTATCCGGGGCAACCTTTTGTGTTTATCCATCAAACACTCATCAACAATAGCAACGACACCATTAATGTAAAACAATTGAACCCGATCTCGTTCATGGTTGATTTGCAAAAAACGGCGAGCGATCTTATGACTTTAGGTACCGGTGGTTTGCTGGCGCCCGATAAAAATCCCGGAAGTTACGTGTTCCTGACCACCGTTGACCCATCCTCCAGAAACGGGGTAGTTGCCGGATGGCTTACCCACGAAAAGGGAAGCGGCGTATTATTTTCAGATGTAAAAAATAATGAGGTTGAAATAAAAGCCCGGATTGATTATGGCCGTTATCTTTTGCCACCGGGAAAATCAGGGGTGAGCGAAACCCTGGTAATTGGCTACTTTGATGATGCCCGCATTGGTGAAGAACTCTTTGCCGATGCCCTTGCAAAACAATACAATATTAAATTGAGGGAACGTAGTGCTGTTTACTGCACCTGGTATGCCGAAAAAAACGGGGGAGCAGGAACCGAAGCTTCTACCATCGAATTGGCTGATTTTGCACAAAAAAATTTAAAAAAATATGGCTTCGGTGTAATCCAAATTGATGATCAATGGCAAGATGGCGGTAGCTACAACGGTCCTACCCGTGCATTCGACAGGGTACGGTTAACACCCTTGGCCGAAAGAACTGAAAACGGGAAAACCTATCCCGGCTATCCGGCCAATTATAAAAATGGGATGGAACCTTCGGCCAGGGCTATAAAAAATGCAGGGCTTATTGCCGGAATATGGTGGATGCCTTTTGCCCGTAACCATCAAGACCCCGAGTATGCCAACAGGCAACATTGGTTTGCAAAACGCCTCAATGGCCAGCCCTATGAAACAGCCTGGGGCGGAACTTCCCTCGACCTCACAAACCCTGAAGTACAAGACCATATTGTGTATGTAACTAAAAAGTTAATGGGTTGGGGCTACGATTATTTTAAAATGGATGGCCTATGGACGGGAACAGTTACCGAGCAGATTTACATCAACGATGGATTTAAAAACGACTCCATGGGTAATTGCCAACCACTTTACAATCCGCTCTGCACGCAAATAGAAGCTTTTAGAAACGGTTTAAAACTGATAAATAAAACAACAGAAGGGAAAGTATTTTTATCAGGTTGTTGCATCAGCCAGAATATGCGGTCATTTGGCGCTTCAATCGGCCTTGTACATTCTATGCGCATTGGCCCGGATTTCAGCCATGAAGAAGGTATTAAAACAGGCCCCACCAGAGCTTCGCGCCTCTATTTCCTGAATGGCAGGGTATGGTGGAACGACCCCGATCCGGCTATGATAAGAGAATCTGGTATTGGCGGTGTCGACCCAACCTCAAAAGGTGTGGGCGACCTGCAACGTTCGCGTATGCTGCCTACTTTTGCTGCTGTTACCGGGCAGTTTTACCTAAGCAGCGACTGGATACCTGATTTGCCAGCCGAACGATTAGAAATTATGAAACGCACGATGGCATCACACACAGGCATTGCCCGCCCGGTGGATGCTTTTGATAAATTTCTTCCATCCATTTGGCTTACCACCGACAAAAAAACAGGTACTGAAAGAAATATAATCACCCTGTTTAACTGGGACACTGCAACAACAACCATTTCCTGTACTTTGCAAAAAGCCGGATTAAAAGGCAAAGCCTATTATGGCTATGATTTTTGGGCTGATAAACCGTTGAATGATATTACAACTGTTTCTGAAAATTTACCTCAGCAAACTTGTCGGGCAATTGCATTAAGGGAAAAAGCAAATCATCCGGTTATTGTATCTACCTCGCAACACGTAACCCAGGGCATGATTGATGTACTGAAAGAAAAATGGGAAAACGGCGTACTTTCGGCCACCAGCAAACTCATTGCAGACGATATCTATGAAGTGCGTATTGCCGGAGTGGGAGAATATACAGGCTGGAAAGTTGAAAATGTTTCGCTTGCCAATCCTGATAAAAATGTGAAAATTTCTATTTCGCCGAAAGTGGAAAACGGTTGGATAAGAGTAATTATTCAAAGTGAAGAGAGCAAAACTGTAAATTGGAAAGTAAACTTCAATAAAACAATAAAATAATCATGAGACAAAAGATTCGAAATATTATTCTATCCGGGCTTCTGCTCTTCACATTTTTTGCAGTCACTGCACAAAATAAAATTGCCATTGATGCATCTGTCAAAACAAGCAAAGCCAAAATGGATGAATTTATGGCCATGCGTTTTGGTATGTTTATCCATTGGGGCCCGGTAACCTTACGTGGCACAGAAATAGGCTGGTCACGCGGGCATGAGGTCGCCACCGAAGATTACGACAACCTCTACAAAGAATTTAACCCGGTGCTGTTCAATGCCGACGCATGGGTAAAAGCCGCCAAAGATGCAGGCATGAAATACCTTACCATTACCAGTAAGCACCACGATGGGTTTTGCCTCTTTCCATCTGATTACACCGATTACGACATTATGGCTTCTCCTTATAAGAAAGATATTGTTGGGGCATTAGCAACTGCTTGTAAAAACCAAGGTATTAAGTTTTGCATTTATTTCACCGTTTTAGACTGGCACGATAAAAATTATCTGATCCACAACGATGGAAAAGGAATGTATAAAGATGGGAACATGGATGCTTTCAGGACTACGATGAAGAACCAACTGAAAGAAGTTGTTACCAGATACGACCCCTATATGCTCTGGTTTGATGGCAGTTGGGAAGAACCCTGGACCGATGAAATGGGTGCGGATATGTATAATTATCTGAAAGGTCTGAAAAAGGATCTGGTCATCAACAACAGGCTGGGCAAGGAAATTGCCGGTGTTCAAATGAAAAAAATTGATTTCAGCAAAATGATCGGTGATTACGATACACCCGAGCAGAAAGTGGGAGAATTAAATATGGACAATTATTGGGAAACCAATATGACCATTTGTAACCAATGGGCATGGAAACCTAACGATAAACTTAAAACATTGAAAGAATGCATGGGGGCACTCATCAAAAGCGCTTCGGGGAATGGAAATTACATGTTAAATGTCAGCCCTATGCCGGATGGAAGGATCGAACAAAGACAAATTGACCGATTAAAGCAAATGGGCGAATGGTTAAAAAAATATGGCGAAAGCATTTACGGAACCAACGGCGGGCCATATATCCCGAATGATGTTTACAGTTCCACCCGCAAAGGCAATAAAGTATTTGTGCATCTTTTCGATGTTGATAAAAAAGAAATCATGTTGCCCAAATTACCCGGCGTAAAAGTGATACAAGCTTCTTTAATGAACGGAGGCGTTGTTCAATTAAAAGAAATGGATAACCAATATCACATCACTTTACCCGCAAACTTTCCGGATAGCGCGAGCAATGTTTTGGTTTTGCAGCTGGATAAAAATGCAATGGACATTCCAATTGTAAAATCAGACGGTAAATGATAAGAAACTGTTTAAAATTTGAAAGCACACATAAAAATCAAAAATCTATCCCGTCCATAAAGGGTGATTTTTGATTTTTCGGACTCCCTTCAGGGCTTGGGGTGAACCTAAAAATCAAAAAATATAAAATTTAAATAGCAAGGCTTATTCCTGAAAAATAGTTGGCAAAAAGCTTTGGAATGCTTGCCACTATTGATAATATAAAAGTTTGGCGGAATCAATTTCGTCAAACTTTTTATATTTATGGAAACATCAAAAAAAACATTGCTTAGCCTGTTTATATACGGGTGTTATTCGTTATGGAAAACGGGGGACAAACCTCGGAGTTGGGAACTCTATTTTTTGGAAGTGTTGAAAACAAATATTGAAATGATAATTTGCTACCCACCGGAACATTGAGAATGTATTCAACGGATTGTTGCTTTTTTGACTTCGCCGATTGGGTCGATCAGATTTTACACTTTTCTGTCATGAATTTCTTTCATACAAAGTATTTTTATCATTTCAGTTATGCATTTTTTTGCCGGGGATTTTCAATCCCAAACTTAATTAATAATAAAGCTTTTAATTGACCCTCTTTGCCAGCAATAGCAAGGGGATTTCCTTTTCAAATAATCTCATCATACGTCTACATACCAATGTTTTACATCGAATCTCCATTTGTTGATAATTTTATTAATAAATAATCAATATTAAATATCGATTAATTTCTGGGAATGTCCGAACTTGAATATGTAAAAAACAATTTAACCTTATTTTTTCACCTTTAAATTAAAGAAAGTATGGCCAAAAACAGAAATTACAGCTGCAAGGATGTGGACATGTTAACTGGATCGAGGATCGTTGCCGTTAATTTTAAATCGAACATCAGTGAATTGTCGACCGTGCGCAGCAACTGGACAGAGGAGTATGCAAACGACCTTGTTTTGCGCATCAGCCAAACCATCGAAACCCATTTGGGTATTGATGCCAAGAAAGATTTGCGCGACGCAACTTCCAGCCTGTCATCCATTCAGGTTGCTGCCAAAAGGGACCTCTCATTCTTCAAAACCCAAATTGATGATGATTTTAAGGCACAAGCTGCCACCCGCGACGAAATTCTAAATACACTGGGTTTCTCCAAATTCCTTAAAGCAGTTCAAAAAGGCAACCAGGAAGCCTTGGTTCAATTGCTTTATGCTTTTAAAACGAATATGACGGATTCGCTGCACAGTCAAATCATTGAAAAAGGGCTTTCTGCAACCCTCATCGACAAGATTATAGGATATGCTGCCACATTCAGCAATGCCAACGTCAATCAGGAGGGGTTGAAACAAACGACCAAAGAGATTTCGAAGGAAGTTGCAGATGTTTTTAATTCCATTTATGACGAGGTCATTGGCATCTGCAAAAAAGCTTCCGTTTATTACCAATACGATGTCGTGAAGAAAGAACAGTTTACGTTCAACAAAATCATCACCAATTTAATATCTGCCCGCAAAGCTCCTGTTGAAACATCGCCAGTTGCAACGCCTCAGGCATAAGCAGCCGACCGCTAAACTAAACTCCCGCACCAGAATTAAGCTATCGGTGAGGGAGTTTTTTGTTTTTAACCTGTTTGTTTCGGGCAAACATTAACTATGGCCCGAACCTACGGTTCTCGTTATTGCGCTCGCATTTGCCGGTCGATTAAAATCTGCCTTTACAAGATAGACCGAACCTACGATTCTCTAAAATGGTGATGAATCGATCTGCCGGATAACCCCGGAGGGATGATTAATCGTGTAGCCCCGGAATTCATTCCGGGATAATATGCAGCAATGCCCATGAGCAGTTCCGGAGGAACGGCACATTGTTTTAAACCAATATCGGGCAGGCTGACATACCGGGGAGGTCATTTGCAGAACATAGTTACTCATCTGAACAAGTGGGAACTTCATTCTAAGAGATAGAAGGGAATCTGAAACACTGGGGAGCTCGTCTGAAGAAGATAGTTACTCATTTGAACAAGTAGGGAACTCATTCGCAAAGATAGTTAGACGTCCGAACGACTGGGAAGATAACCCGAATGAGCGGGGAGCACACCTGAACAAGATAGAAAAGGATTAGAACGAGTGGGGAATTTATCCGAACAAGATAGAAGGATATTTGAATGAGTGGGGAGCCTTGTTTTAGCTATTTTGTAATTAAAAGATTTGAATTTGGCATTTAACGAATACTACAGGATGCCGGCGGCATCGAATGTTTATAGAAAATTTAGGGTGATGTTTGTACGACCCCAACCGGGGGTCGAATATCTTACGATTTTGAAATAGCTACAAACATGCAAACCCTCTGGGTTTATTAAAAAATTGCTCACATTTACTAAATGCCTAATTCAATAAAAGATTTCCATAAATTCTATTTTTTAGCGTATTTTCGACGTTTGTAAACGAATCAATTTTGCTTTTATGAATAAACTTTTTTGCATCCTCATTTTCGCGTTGTTCATCGCGATTGGCTCATCAGCAAACAATCCGGTTCAGGAAAAACACACTTTTTCGGTAGGACAAAACACTTTTCTTCTCGACGGAAAACCATTTGTAATTCGAGCCGGCGAACTTCATTATCCTCGCATCCCTCGCCAATACTGGGAACAACGTATCCAGATGTGTAAAGCGATGGGCATGAATACCATTTGCATCTACCTTTTCTGGAATTACCACGAACAGGTTCATGGGAAATATGATTTCACCGGGCAAGCCGATGTTGCCGAATTTGTCCGCCTGATTCAGAAAAACGGCATGTATTGTATCGTTCGGCCCGGCCCGTATGTGTGCGCCGAATGGGACATGGGCGGGCTTCCCTGGTGGCTGCTGAAAAAAGCTGACATCTCGGTACGCGACCGGAACGATGCCTTTTACATGGAGAATGCTTCGAAATTTATTCACGAAGTAGGAAAACAATTGGCTCCGCTGCAAATTCAGAACGGGGGCAATATCATTATGGTGCAGGTTGAAAACGAATATGCCGTTTGGGGAAAAGACGAAGAATACATGAAAACCGTCAGGAATGAGATCCGTGACGCCGGATTCGACCAGGTACAGCTTCTGCGTTGCGACTGGAGTTCCAATTTCAATAACTACCAATTGGAAGGCGTGCACAGTTCACTGAATTTTGGAGCCGGATCGAATATCGAAGAACAGTTCAGCCTCTATTCCAAACTGAACCCCGACGCTCCCAAAATGTGCGGCGAATACTGGTCGGGCTGGTTCGACTACTGGGGACGACCACACGAAACCCGCTCGGTTAGCAGTTTCATTGGCAGTATGAAAGACATGATGGATCGTAAAATATCATTCAGTCTGTACATGGCTCACGGCGGCACAACCTTCGGTCAATGGGGTGGCGCCAATTGTCCACCCTATCGCACCAACATAGCCTCGTACGACTACGATGCCCCGATCAGCGAAGGTGGTTTGCCAACCGAAAAATTTTATGCCGTACGAAACCTTTTGAAAAATTACCTCAATGAAGGGGAAACACTGGGTGAAATTCCGGTTCAAAAACCAACAACCACCATTCCTGAATTCAGTCTGACACAAACTGCCAATCTGTTCGAAAACCTTCCGAAGGCTAACCAAACGGAAGAAATCAAACCCATGGAATTTTTTGATCAGGGCTGGGGAAGCATTTTGTATCGGACCAAACTAAAGCCCACCAATGCAAAAAACAAGCTGGTTATTACTGACGTTCACGACTGGGCGCTGGTTTACATCGACGGAAAACTAATTGGAAAAGTAGAGCGTCGGTTGGCTGAAAATTCGATTGAATTGCCAGTCATCGAAAAAGAATCGCAACTCGACATTCTGGTTGAGGGAATGGGCCGTGTTAATTTCGACAAAACCATTATCGACCGGAAAGGGATTACCGAAAAAGTTGAATTAAAGACGGATAATGAAACTACCATTCTGAAGAACTGGCAGATTTTTAATTTCCCGGTTGATTACAATTTCCAGAAATCGATGAAATTCAAAACAGCAAAAGCGGAAGGACCAGCCTGGTACCGCACCGAATTTAACCTCAACAAAGTTGGTGACACCTACCTCGACATGAGCAAATGGGGAAAAGGAATGGTTTGGGTAAACGGCTACAACCTTGGCCGCTACTGGAAAATAGGCCCGCAGCAGACTCTTTACATGCCCGGGTGCTGGCTCAAAAAAGGCACAAACGAAATCATTGTTCTCGATCTGGAAGGACCATCGACACCCAGAGTTTCAGGAATTGCCAAACCTATTCTCGATAAAATTAACAACTACGAATCGCTGTTGCACCGCAAGAGTGGCGAGTCACTCGATTTGACCAATGAAACTCCCGTCATTTCAGGAGAATTGACTGCCGGCGGCGGATGGAAAACAATTTCGCTGGATAAAACGACGGAAGCCCGGTACGTTTGCCTCGAAGCTTTGAGCTCTCAAAAAGACGATGCCTTTACCACGCTTGCCGAAATTGAAATTACCGGAGAGAACGGCAACATGATTCCGCGTACCAAAATGAAACTGATCTATGCCGACAGCGAAGAAGTAGCTTCAGAAAATAATTCAGCCGACCGGGTTTTCGACAACCAGGAATCAACATTTTGGCATACGGCATTCTCGGCACAAAAACCTGCACATCCGCATCAGATTGTGATTGATTTGGGCGAAGTTGTTAAAATTAAAGGATTCCGCTGCCTGCCGCGAACCGATAACTCTGAAAATGGAATGATTAAAGCGTATAAATTTTACGCCAAGGCGTCGCCATTCAAATATTGAACCTGAAATGAGACAAACTTCATTAACTAAAAAATGGAACAACTTTCTTCAAATCCTGTGCTTTTGTTGTTTAATATTCGTTGGTGAAGAATGCTCAGGGCAAAACGAAAAACCGATTGCCACACCAGTAAACATCGACGCCATTCTGCCCAGGCAAACCATCGAAGGTTGGGGAAGTTCGTTGTGTTGGTGGGCTGCCCAGGTGGGCAACTGGGATGAAGCCAAGATTGATAGCATTGTTGATTTGATCACTTCGCCGGATAAGCTGAACATGAATATTTTCCGCTACAACATTGGCGGTGGCGATGACCCTTCGCATCTGGGCGGTCACATGGTAAAAGGCAAGGGAAAACGTGCAGAAATGGAAGGTTTTAAATCATCTGCTTATGCACCATACAACTGGAGTGCAGATAAAGGACAGCGCATGTTGATGCTGAAAATAAAAGCCAAAAGGCCGGATGCCGTTTTCGAAGCTTTTTCGAACTCGCCACCTTATTGGATGACTTATAGCGGCTGTGCAGGCGGAAACATTGACCCGATGCAGGACAACCTGAAGCCTGAATTTTACGAAGCTTTTTGCGATTACCTGCTCGATGTTTGTACCCATTACAAGCAACAATACGATATTGATTTCAAAACGCTGGAGCCTTTTAATGAATCGACATCGAATTACTGGTACAATTTGGGAAGCCAGGAAGGTTGCCACTTTACGCCTGAAACACAACTAAAAATCATCCGGATTTTAGCTCCAAAATTGGCAGCTACCGGACTCAAAACAATACTTTCAGCTTCCGACGAAACCAATATTGCTTCAACGATAAAAGTTCTGAAAGCTTATCAATCGGCAGGTGATATTCTGGATAAGATTGGTCAATTGAACACGCACACCTATTCCGGGACAAACACCGAGCGAACAGAAGCTTACCAATTGGTAAAATCAATCGGCAAGCCATTCTGGCAATCGGAAACAGGCCCAAGCGAAAATAAAAAAACAAGCTTTGAAACCAATCTTTTCCTGGCTCAAAAGCTATTCGACGACATGCGTTTTATGAAACCTCAGGCCTGGCTCGACTGGCAATTGATGGAAGAAAAAAACGAAACATGGTGTTTGATCCGTTGCAATTTCAATACTCAGGAATATCAAATCGTAAAGAACTTTTATGTGCGGATGCAGATTACCCGATTCATCAAACAAGGGTATTCGATGATTGAAACTGGGAATGACGAAGCTCTCGCCGCACTAAATCCGGAAAAGACGGAATTGGTTGTAGCCATTCTAAACAAATCAGATCAGCTTAAACCTTTCAGCTTGAATTTAAAATCGTTGAGGATTTCAGGAAAAGAAATAGATGGCTACCGGACAAGTACTTCCGAAAACTGTGTAAAAATCCAGATTTCCAAAATAAAGGATCAGTCAATCAGCTATAAAGCTCCGGGACTTTCATTGACCACCTTTGTTGTTCCAATTTCGCATTGACCAAAAGCTAGCTGATTTTACTTATTTTAGTTCCATTCTGGATTTGGAATTTAATATTATTTGGGATATCTATTCTCAGTCAATGAGTATTTCAGGCTGGTTGTTTGTAATAACTGGTAAAAGCATTCACATGAAGAACTCTCTCATGCTATTGTTCCTGATCCTTTCGGCGGGCATTTATTCCTGTTCGCTTCAGGCAAACGAACCTGAATCAAAACCGGTCGAGTCAAAAGTCTCGTTTGGCGATCCGTTTATCATGCTTTGGCAGGGAAAATATTACGCCTATGGAACACTTTCGCCCGATGGAATTGCCGTATACGTTTCCGATGATTTGGCCACATGGACTGCTCCTGAAGGTGCCACCAACGGCCTGGCATTGAGCAAAGCCGACGTTTGGGCAGAGCGCTGGTTTTGGGCTCCTGAAGTGTATGCTATAAACGGAAAGTTTTACATGTATTATTCAGCTGACGAACACATTTGCGTTGCTACAAGCAATTCGCCACTGGGTCCTTTCCGTCAGGAAATACAAAAGCCAATGTTGGAAACCGAAAAATCGATCGATAATTCACTTTTCATCGACGACGACGGAACCCCTTATCTCTTTTTCGTTCGGTTAAACGATGGCAATAACATCTGGATGGCACAACTGGAAAAGAATCTGATTGACCTGAAGCCCGAAAGCCTTCGACCTTGCATTCATGTTTCGCAACCCTGGGAAGAAGTGTGGCCGCGTGTAAATGAAGGACCGTTTGTCATTAAACGAAACGGCGTCTATTTCATGACGTATTCGGCCAACAGTTACGAAAGTCCTTTCTACGGAATTGGAGTTGCAACTGCCACCAACATCAACGGTCCATGGACAAAATATACGAACAATCCGATTTTCCAAAAGCCCGGCAATTTGTCAGGAGTTGGACACAGCGCTCTGTTTACAGATAAAGAAGGAAAGCTGCGGATTGTATTTCATGCCCACAACAGCGCTAAGCAAATTCATCCGCGCAACATGTACATCAGCACGGTGAGTTTCGAAACGAAAGACGGAAAAGAAGTAATGGTAATCGATAAAAACTACATGACCCCCATATTAAAAAAGCAATGACGAAACTAAAAGCACTAATCTTTGCGATATTGACATTCGTTTCATTCGGAAGATGCAGCGAAAAGGAACCGATTCAGGATGTTAAAGCAAAAATAACTTTCACCAATCCGGTTTGGGATGGTGCTGATCCCTGGATGATAAAGCAAAACAACGAATACATCTATTGCTGGTCGGCCAACAATTCGATCATTGTTTCAAAATCTAAAAAAATGACTCAACGTGGCGATGTAAAAAGAATCTGGCAAGCACCTGCAACTGGCTGGAATCGTTCATGCGTTTGGGCTCCTGAAATTCATTTTATACAGGGACGTTGGTATGTGTATTACGCTGCCGGGGAATCGGGCCCGCCGTTTATATACCAGAGAACCGGAGTTCTGCGTTCGGCCACCGACGATGTGTTCAGCGATTACGAAGACATGGGCGTTTTGTACACCGGCGATAATCCTTCCGATCCCGCATCGAATGTTTGGGCAATTGACATGACTACCCTCGAAAACAAAGGAAAATTATACTGTATCTGGTCGGGCTGGGTCAAACAGGAAAACACTGATGCCACCCAACAACACCTGTACATTTGCGAAATGGAAAATCCATGGACTATGAAAGGCAAGCGGGTAAAACTTTCATCACCTGTTGAAAGCTGGGAAACCGGTGGCCCGCTGAACCTGAACGAAGGCCCGGAAATCCTGAAAAACGGAGAGAAAGTGTTTGTCATCTATTCGTGCCGCGAATCGTGGTTGGTCGAATACCGTCAGGGAATGCTTCAGCTGATTAATCCCGACGGCAACTTACTTGATCCGACCAATTGGAAAAAGACCGGGCCAGTGTTTCAGGGAAATTCTCAGGTATATGGAGTTGGTCATTGCTCCTTTGTGAAATCGCCCGACAATACCGAAGACTGGATTATTTACCATTCGAAAAAAAGTACCACACCCGGATGGGAACGCGACGTCCGGATGCAACCTTTCAAATGGAATGCCGACAGAACGCCAAACTTCGGAGAAGCCATTCCAGCCGGGAAAGCCATTAATCTGCCTTCCGGAGAAGTTGAATAACAATTGATTACTTTAACTTGAACAAATAAAATTAAACCAATGAAAAGACACCTATTTATTCTGGCTATTGCAAGTACATTGCTTTTTGCAGCCTGCCAAAATGCGCCCAAAAAAGTTGAGAAAAGTGAACCGGTTTCCACCCGCTGGACCGACGCACAAGCCCAACAATGGAGTACCGAAAACGGTTGGCTTCGCGGAAGTAATTTCAACCCGAGTACAGCCATCAACCAGTTGGAAACCTGGCAGGCTGAATCGTTCGACACCACAACCATCAACCGCGAACTCGGTTGGGCACAAGGAATTGGGATGAATGTGATGCGTGTTTATCTGCACCATGTGGCCTGGGAAGTTGACAAGGAAGGATTTAAAAATCGCATGAACACTTACCTGACCATTGCCAATAAACACGGCATTAAAACAGTTTTCTGTATTTTCGACGACTGCTGGAACCCAACTTATAAAGCCGGCAAACAGCCAGAACCAAAAATTGGCGTTCACAACTCAGGCTGGGTTCGCGATCCGGGCGAATTGCTTTATACCGACACCACACTGATCAAAACGCTTGAAGCTTACGTGAAAGATATTTTGACCACCTTTAAAGACGACAAGCGCATTGCCATTTGGGATTTGTACAACGAACCGGGGAACTCTGGTTATGGCAACAAATCGCTTCCATTACTGAAGAAGGTTTTTCAATGGGGCTGGGAAGTTCGTCCGTCGCAACCTTTGTCTTCCGGAGTTTGGAGTTTGGCTTTATCTGATTTGAACAAGTTCCAGGTTGAAAATTCTGACATTATCACTTACCACAACTACGAAAGCCCAGAAAAACATCAGGCTGCAATTGATACATTGAAGAAATACAACCGTCCATTGGTTTGTACCGAATACATGGCTCGCCGAAACAACAGCTTGTTCACCAACATTATGCCTATGCTGAAAGCGCAAAACATTGGCGCCATCAACTGGGGACTGGTTGCCGGAAAATCGAATACCAAATATGCCTGGGACGAACCTATCGCCGATGGATCGGAACCTAAACTTTGGTTCCACGAAATTTTTCATCCGGACGGAACTCCTTACAAACAGGAGGAAGTTGATTTAATCAAGAGTCTAACCCTAACCAAATAAGATGACCCGAATTACTTTATTTTCGGTGGTTATAGGTGCGGCAATTGCGTTTAGCAGCTGCTCTCCAAAACCTCAGACCAAACCTGAAAATTGCTTCACATTAAAAGCTGAAGATTTTCAGAAAACCATTGATGGCAAGCAAACCAATCTGTATTTCCTGAAAAATGGAAACATTCAGGCAGCCATTACCAATTACGGCGGGCGTATCGTTGGCCTTTGCACACCGGATAAAAACGGAAAAATAGGCGACATCGTGCTTGGATTCAGCAGCATCGACGGTTACCTGAAAGCCAAGGAAGTATTCCACGGAGCCTTGATTGGTCGCGTTGGAAACCGCATTGCCAAAGGAAAATTCACCCTCGACGGACAGGAATATACACTTCCATTAAACAATGGGGTCAACCACCTGCATGGTGGTCCTGGCGGATTTCACAACGTAATCTGGGATGTAAAAGCTGCAACCGATTCATCCATTGTGCTGACCTATCTGTCCAAAGACGGCGAAATGGGTTATCCCGGAAACCTGAATGTTGAAGTTCAGTATTTGCTCGATTCGAAAAATGAAATGGTAATAAGCTATAAAGCAACCACCGACAAAAGCACCCCTGTCAACTTGACTAACCATGCTTTCTGGAACCTGGCTGGCGAAGCAAATGGAACAATCAATGATCATATATTGACCATCAATGCCGATGCTTACACACCAGTTGATTCAACCCTTATTCCACTGGCCGGAAACGAACCGGTTGAAGGAACTCCTTTCGATTTCAGGGCCGGAAAAGCCATTGGTACCGATCTTGGACAAGTTGAATCCAACATTCAGTTGAAACATGGCCCGGGCTACGACCACAACTTTGCCCTAACCAAGCCTGCAGTTGGCGAAATGTCGCTGGCAGCAACTGTTGTTGAACCAGTGAGCGGACGCAAAATGGAAATTTTTACCCAGGAACCTGCTTTGCAGTTTTATGGCGGAAACTTTATGGATGGCAGCGATACCGGTAAAAGCGGAAAAACTTTTAAATACCGCGAAGCGCTTGCTTTGGAAACCCAGCATTTTCCGGATTCGCCCAACAACACCAACTTCCCGTCAATTATACTGAAACCCGGCGAAACATACCAAACAAAAAGTATTTACCGCTTTAGCGTAGTGAAATAGTTTTAATGAATTGAGTTTCTAGTGAGCGGGTGATTTCGGGTCATACGATCACTCACAATAAAAAGGCCGTTATATGAAATCTACATGACGGCTTTTCCAGTTTAAAAAGTTGTAAATTTGAATATCCAGTCAATAAAAACCTTAATAAAATGACAACAGCCGAAATCATTCAGGAAATAAGATCGTACTGTTTGGCAAATGCCAATGCCGAGCGACTGAAAACATCTCAGCGATTTTTTAAAGAAGAATTTGTGGGCTACGGATTAACCGCACCACAGATTTATTCGAAGGTGAAAGAAATGCTAAAAAATGGTGGTTTTGACTTGAAGATCATTCAGGAAGCCGCACCGATATTGATGAAAGGTGGCATGTATGAAGAAATTTCGATGGCCTTGTTGTTGCTCGACGGACTTTGGAAACAGTTTACTCCGGAAACCTTTCAGACCATCAACAACTGGTTCTCATTCAGCATTTCCAATTGGGCTCATGCCGACACATTAGGGATGTTTATTTTACCCAGATTTTTGGATAAAAAGATACTTGAAATGAATGATTTCAATCCATGGCTCGATTCACCCTACAAATTTCAGCGACGATGTGTACCTGTCACGCTGATCAAGCACATGAAGAAAACACGGCAGGTGATGCCTTCGATCCTTTTTGTGGAGAAACTGATGGCTGATCCGGAGCGGGAAGTCCATCAGGGCATGGGTTGGTTCCTGCGCGAAGCCTGGAAAATAAGTCCAGCCGAAACAGAGTCTTTTCTCGAGAAATACAAGGATACCGCACCAAGACTGATTATTCAATACGCCTGCGAAAAAATGACTGCCGAAAATAAACTGCGATTTAAAAGGAGGAGGTAATTGAATAACTCTCTTATTTTTCCACTATTTTAATCTTGTGCTTTATCAATTCTTTCTCAAACAAATCATCTTTTGGATATAAAAGTGACTGAGGAAATGGGAGTAAATTATCATCCCAAAAAGCACAATGAACAGGTATTGAAAACTTTGCGACGATTCTAGGAGAAAAGTCACAATCTTTTGGACTTGAATTAATAATATCTTCTTCAGAAATGAAAGGAGAAGCAATATATGCTTGTTGAAAATATGGCCGTTTTGCCTTTGGTGGGCAATAATTTAATAATCTAATTAATCCCATATTCTCTTTTCTTGAGAAATGATCTTGAGGCCAAGGGAATGCCAAAGCATAAACGAAACATTCAGTAGAGTTTCGATTATATTTTAGTGCTACTGACTGAGCAAAAGAACATGCAATATGAAGAGATTGAGTAATATCTAACAATGGAGTATCACAACACTCATAGTGCTGAAGAATCGCCCATTTAAAAAATGGGAGTTCCATTAAATGTGTACCGTGAAATCTTCTACGTCTATCTCTAAGTATTTCAATCAATTTCTTGCTTTTCTCATTTAATTCAGCTTTTTTCTTCTCAAGAGAGTCTATCGTATAATTACGATATATTCCTGGCAGAACATTATCTGTATCAATAGATTGCCCTCTGAATAAAACAAGGTATTCACGATTAAAAAAAATGATGGAGGCACATATCTCTGTCAACTTATGAAAACTATCGACAAACATTGGTGTAGAATAAGCAACAACTTGCTGCATAGCTCTCTCACTAAGGCTATGAGGTTTAATACCGCTGCTATAATCAAGATGAGAATATGGCCTCAGCCTCAATTTTGGAATCATACTGTTTTTAAAGAATAAATCTGACACAAGATACTCAAAAAAAATGAAGTGATCGGATGAACTCTAGTCATCCGATCACCCCATTTTATTCGTTATTCGTTCAGCGATTTGCAAATCTTCTGGTTGATTTCCCTCACGCGGGGCTCTTCAATCTTAATCACTTTGCGGTCATAGGTCATCAAACCATTGATTTCACCTTCAACATCAGTGGTTTGCGTATAAACTCCGGCAGAGAAACCAGCCTTGATAAATTTCAACAACGATTCGCCGTATTTCACATACTCGTCGGTTACTTCTTTCGAGTTTTTAAACTGAACATAGCCCCAGTTTTTGTCGGCATTCCACAAATGACCTTCCAGTGCCAGTCCAATACCGCCGTATTCGCCCAAAACAGTAGCGCGCTGTCCGTCGAAAAGATACATATCTGGTCCCGGGTAGTTGTGCAAATCGAGTATATCACCTACCGGATAAAAGTTTCCACCACTGGCCGGATTGACTAACCGGCTGGGATCGTATGCTTTGGTCCATTCGGCTATTTCCGGAGTTTTGAATTGTCCCCACGATTCGTTAAACGGCACCCAAGTCACCACACAAGGATTCGAATACAGGTAATCCATAATTTCTTTCCACTCTTTGCGGTAGTTGGCTTCCGACTCGGCACTTCTCTGAAATTCAGTTCCGTTAAAATAGTTGTGGTTTTGCCATTGAGGCGAGCGGTCACCGCTGGGCATATCCTGCCAAACCAAAATTCCGAGCTGGTCGCAATGGGTGTACCAGCGGGCCGGTTCCACTTTCACGTGTTTGCGGATCATGTTGAAACCAAAATCTTTGATTTTCTGAATGTCATATTTTAAAGCCTCATCGGTTGGTGCCGTGTACAATCCATCGGGCCACCAACCCTGATCGAGCGGGCCAAACTGAAAATAGGCTTTGTTATTCAGTTCCAAACGAACGATACCGTTTTTGTCTCGTTTGGTCGATACTTTGCGCATGGCAAAATAGCTGTTTACCTGATCGGTAACCACGCCATTGCAAATTAGGTTCACCTTCATCGTATAAAGGAATGGCGATTCGGGGCTCCACAATTTGGCTTCAGGAACCGAAATCTCTAATTTCTCGGTTGATGCTGCTTTTGCTGTTGCAATTTCTTTTGAGCCATCGAAGATTTTTACTTCAACCACATCGCCCATTGTGCCGGCGCTGCTTGCAACATTAACCGAAACCACGTTTTTATCGATGTTCGGAATTGTCCGGATATTTTCGATGCGTTTGGCGGAAACAGGTTCGAGCCAAACGGTCTGCCAGATTCCGGTTACTGACGTGTACCAGATTCCCTCAGCATTGCTCACTTGCTTTCCACGTGGCTGAAATCCTTTATCAGTTCCATCCCAAACCCGAACTACCAGTTTCTGGATGCCAGCTTTCTTCAGGAATGGAGTTACATCGAACGAAAATGGAGTATAGCCACCTGTATGCGAACCAATTTTTATGTCGTTGATCCAGACGTCGGCCTTCCAATCAACTGCACCAAAATTCAACAAAACATTTTTGCCTTTCCATTTAGCCGGAACTTCAAAGTTTCGTTTGTACCAAACCTCATTCTCCTGCCCCACCGTTTTTTGTACTCCTGAAAGGCTCGATTCAACCGGATAAGGTACCAGGATTTGCCCATCAAAATTCGATGGCTCTGCCAATCCAGCTTTCAGAATAGAATAATTCCACAAACCATTCAGGTTCAGCCAGTCGGCGCGTTCCAGAATTGGACGTGGATATTCAGGAAGTACATTTTTGACATCAATTTTGTCGGCCCACGCAGTTTTAATTTTATCACCAGCAGGTTTCCACTGGGCAAAGGTTTGAAGCATACAAATGCTCAGAAAAAAAAAGAGAACTGTTGTTTTCATTGCAAGTAGTTGTTATAGGTTATATAAAATTTGAAGATATTAGTTTTTAAACACTAATACACCATGATCACCCTAAATGCTCATTTCCTGAATAACTTTTTTGAAAAATAGTATAGATTAGCGATCTGGTCGATTCTTTCATTGATCGAATACTGCATGCTCAATTGGATTTTGAGTCCTTCTAAAAAATACTGTCAGACGAACATTTTGAATGATAGAACAAAGGATAAAAAAAATAGATAAAAAAATTCCGAAGTAACTATTACTTTTGCGCGAAATGTTACAGAGGTATATCTGTTTTAAAACAAATCAGATCATCGATCTTTACGCCTCTTTTTAAGCCAAACACTTGTTTTATAAGAATAATATTTGACCAAGATTGAAGAACATATCGACGCAAAGCTAATTTCGAAATTTCGAAATGGCGACATGGAGGCTTTTCGGAAGATCTACGAAGCTTACTGTGAGCCTTTGTACCGCTTTGCTTTTTCATACATGAAGGATTCTTTTGAAGCCGAAGAAATCGTTCAGGATGTTTTTCTGAAAGTTTGGGAAAAAAGGGAAGAAGTTGACGAGCAAAAATCGTTTAAAAGTTACCTGTATCGCATCACCGTCAATAAAGTATTCAACGAGTTAAAGCACCGTGTCGTCAAGCAAAAGTACGAGCAACACGCCCTTAATTTTGATCAGGTTACCAGTGAAACGCCTGAGTCGTCCATTCAATTTAATGAATTAAATAAGAAACTCGATCATTTACTAACCCAACTTCCGGAACAACAACGCAATATTTTCATCATGAGCCGTTGGAAAGGGCTGTCGAATGCCGAAATTGCAGAGAATCTCGACTTATCGATCCGCACCGTTGAGAACCAAATCTACCGCGCTGCCAAATTTATTAAACTCCACCTGAACGACGACTATCCAATTATTATTCTGCTCATTGCATTTGGGTACCAATCGTTTTAGAACCATATATTTTCTTCTTTTCAAAAAAAATCGACTTTCGTGTGAGTAGTGTCTAATCCATTCTTGTATTACTCTTGAAATGAAAAATACCGAATTTTCAAATATTGAATTTAAAGGCCTGTTGGAAAAGTTTCAATTGGGCAATTGCGATACGAATGAACTCAGTCAGCTCGAGGAAATGTTTCTTGATGCTGAAGGTTCGGAAGGTATAAAAAGCGCTATGCTGAATGAAATTAAAGCATTTGAGACATCAGGCTCTGAAACAGATACCGACTACGACCGACTGTTCGAATCGATCCGGAAAATAATATCAGATCACAAATCAAATACCCGCAGCCTCAATTTACGATTGAATTTCATGCGTATAGCTGCCATTATTGTTATGGCATTTGTGTTTGGCGGAACTTTATCGTATTTCATTTTCAACTCCGGAATAAAAACATCAAGTTCTTATTGCGAAGTATCTGCACCGCTTGGTTCAACTTCCGAAATTACACTTCCCGATAGTTCGCGGGTTTGGTTAAATGCCGGAAGTAAAATCAAATATTCGACCACCTTTAATCAGAAAAACCGTTTGATTTATCTCGAAGGAGAAGGCTATTTCAAGGTTGCTAAAAACAAGAAAATCCCATTTGTTGTTGATGCTTTCGGTTTTGAAGTTAAAGCTGTTGGAACCGAGTTTAATGTTAAGGCCTATCAAGGTGATCCTACCGTAGAAACAACCATGGTCGAAGGAAAAGTTTCGTTACTTCATGCCACTGAAAATATTATGAAAGGGGTCTATTTAGTCCCCAACCAAAAAGCGACTTTTTACAAAAAGGAAGAATCATTAACTGTTGAGGTAATTAAGAAAATAGAGGAGAAGAAAGAAGAATTGAATTATTTGCCTGAATTCAGGTTAGTGATTGCGCCTAAAATCGATCCAAAATCGATTGTCTCCTGGAAGGAAAACCGTTTAATTATTGAGAGGGAACAATTGGGCACTCTGGCCGAAATCCTAAGCCGAAAATATAATTTCAATTTTGAATTTAAATCGGAAGACATTAAACATTTCAGTTTCTCCGGAACCCTTGAAGACGAAACCCTTCAGCAGGTGATGAACGTGATCAAAATTTCGTCGCCAATAGATTACGAAATCATTGGAAAAACCGTGATCATTGAGCGGAACGAGGCTCGTCTTCCGGAATTCAAAAAACTATATAAACAGCAGTAAATCAAAAGAAACAGGGAATAGATTTTTGCCGAATCTATCCCCTGCAGTCAAATAGTGTCAAACAAAATCAATGTCAGTTCCCGCAAAAGAATACTGGCATTGGCAGTCAAACATCTAACATTTCAAATGTATGAAAAAAAATCTAATTGGATTGATTTTCCCTGGAAGGGGAAAACTGAAAAAACTTTTCTTAATTATGAAACTAACAACTGTACTAATTCTGGCAGTTACCATGCAAATCAGTGCAACCGTTTATTCTCAAAGCACGAAATTCAGTATGGATTTTAAGGGAAAGACTGTTCGCGAAGTCTTTAATCTGATTGAAGATCAGAGCCATTTCAGGTTTTTCTTTAATGATGATTTTAAATTAATCGACGAAAAAGTTAACATCGAAGTTAAGGATGTAAGTGTCGAAGCCATTTTAGATGAACTGTTCCTGAATTCAGATATCAGCTACAAAGTTCTACCTAACGATTTAATTGTACTGACCGCCAGCCAAAACCAGGACCTGCTGCCAGTCAACCAAAGCAAAACAATTAAAGGTAAAGTAGTTGACGTAGCTGGGCTCCCAATGCCAGGTGTAACGGTCTATTTTAAGGGCACATCTGGTGGAACCATCACCAACAATGAAGGACTTTTTAATTTGACTGTTCCGGCGAATGCAAAAACACTGGTTTTTTCGTTTGTGGGTATGGAAACCAAAGAGATCACTTTTGGCAGTCAATCCGAAGTTAATGTAACAATGGCTGAAAATACGATTGGGATTGAAGAGGTTGTTGCTATTGGTTATGGGGTTCAGAAAAAAGAATCGCTGACCGGTGCTATTTCAGGAGTTACTTCTGACGACATGGAACGTGTCCACTCAACAACCGTTAGTTCGGCTTTGGCCGGTAAACTGGCTGGGGTTTCTTTCCGTATGGCTGATGGACGCCCAGGATCATCGGCCAACATTCAGATCCGTAACATGGGTAATCCGTTGTATGTTATTGATGGAATCCAGAAAGATGCTGGCCAATTCAATAATATTTCACCAAACGATATCGAAAGTTTAACGGTTCTGAAAGATGCTTCAGCGGCCATCTACGGAGTACGTGCGGCAAACGGTGTAGTTGTGGTTACTACCAAACGCGGTAAACTAAATACTAAGAATACCATTAATGTTGACGCATACATTGGGTGGCAGAACTGGTCGCGTTTCCCGAAAACAACCAATGCTTATGAATGGATGAACGGTAAAGCTGATGCTGAAATGAATCAATTTGGCAAAACAGATATCACTCCTTCAGAACTCGAAAAATGGAAAGCTGGAACCGATCCGGCTTACCGTAGTTTTGACTGGTACCATTTTATCATCAAGCCAAATTCTCCGCAAAAATCGATCAATGTAAACACTACCGGAGGTTCAGACAAAATCAACTATTATCTTTCGGTTACCCGTTTAGATCAGAATTCGGTTTTGGGTCGAGAGTTTACTTTCGGACGTACCAACATTCAATCGAATATCGATGCAAAAATTACAGATCGACTGAAAGTGGGTGTTCAAATCAATGGTCGTCAAGAAACACGCGACAACCCGGGAGTTCCTGGAGGCGATGATTACTGGGCTCCACGTTTTGCCTTGTTCCGAAACCGTCCAACCGAACGTCCATTTGCCAACGATAATCCCGAATACATCAACAATATTGGTCATATGGCCGAAAACTGGGGATTACTTAACAAGGCAAAATCAGGTTACTGGCACGAAGACTGGCGAGTTTTACAAACCAATTTCATTGCTGATTACGAAACCCCAATTAAAGGGCTTACTGCAAAAGGAACCTATTCGTATTACATCGCTGACAAGTTAATGAATGGACATGAATACACCTACGATGCATACAGTTATTTCCCTGAAACGGACGAATACAAAGTAACATTTGCCAACCTTAACCCTTGGAGAGAACGTGGTACGCATAAAGTTTTTGAAACGGTATTGCAAGGTCAGTTAAATTATAAAAATGACTTTGGCAAACACCACATTGCGGGTACTTTTGTTTCTGAACGAATTAACCGCCATGAACTAGACGTTTGGGTTCACGCAGTTCCTAAAACGAATGCCCTTCCAATCCTTCAGTTTGCCGATATGGACACTTACAACGATCAGGATTGGGAAGAAGCCCGTATCGGTTACATTGGCCGTTTCAACTATAGCTATGCCAACAAATATTATCTGGAAGTATCAGGACGTGAAGATGCAGCGTGGAAATTCGCATCGAACAAACGCTGGGGATTTTTCCCATCGATGTCTGCCGGTTGGAGAATTACCGAAGAAAAATTTGCGAAAGCATTGTTAGGTTCAAGTAGCCTGGACATTAAACTTCGCGGTTCATACGGCGAACTTGGTGACGATAACGTTGGTATTGGCGCATTCGATTATATTACCGGTTACAACTACGGAACTTCAACCAATATTATTGATGGAAACGTAGTAAAAGGATCAAGAGACCGTGGAGTTCCAGTTACATCAATTTCATGGTTTACCAGTAAAATCACGGATATCGGTGCCGATTACTCCATTATGAATGGCAAATTAAATGGTAGCGTTGACTATTTCTACCGTAAACGTAGCGGATTACCTGCAAACAAATACGACGTTTTAGTTCCCAGCGAAATCGGATACACACTACCAAGTGAAAACCTTAATAGTGATGCTGTTATGGGAGCAGAAACTACGATTAATTACGATGGAAACATAGGCAAATTAACATATTCAATCGGAGGAAACATATCGTTCGCTCGTGAGAAATTCCTGAGTTCATACAAACCAAGATTTAACAACTCATGGGACAATTACCGCAATTCAAGCGAAGGTCGTTGGACTGGTGCTTATTGGGGATATGAAGTTGTCGGTCAATTCCAGTCAATGGATGAGATAAATAATTATAAGATTAACAACGACGGACAAGGAAATAAAACGATGCTTCCCGGGGATTTGATGTATAAGGATATAAATGGTGATGGCAAAATCGACGATTATGACCAACGCCCTATTGGTTATCCGAGAGACCGAAATCCAATCCTGAACTTTGGGTTTAATATTAGCGCAAGCTATATGAATTTCGATTTCAAAGCCGATTTCTCAGGAGCTACAATGTATTCGTATAATCAACAATGGGAAATGAGAGTACCCTTTCAGAACACCGGTAACTTATTGAAAAATTTCTATGATGATAGGTGGCACCGTGCAGATCCATTTGATTTAAATAGTGAATGGATTCCAGGAAAATATCCGGCATTGAGGTTCAATAATGGTGACCACAGCAACTACAACAAAAACTCCACATTCTGGCTCACCAACATGAGTTATCTGCGCCTGAGGACTTTGGAAGTTGGTTATACATTATCAAAAGTATTGACAGAAAAAGCAAAACTCCAAAAAGTCCGTTTCTATGTGAATACTTATAACTTGTTTTCGTTTGACAAGTTAAAAAAGCTAGGTGTTGAACCTGAGATTATGGACGAAAATGGTCTGCAATATCCTCAGAACAGATTAGTAAATCTTGGTGTTAACCTTAGTTTCTAACCGAAAAAATTTTATACAATGAAAAAATATATTCTTATTCTTTCAATCATGCTCGTCGCCCTTACTTGGGGTTGTAATGATGAGGCATTTTTGGACAAATCACCGACCAACATTCTTCTGGACAACCAGATATGGAACGATCCAAGCCTTGTGCTCTCTGTAGTAGCCGATTTATACGACCGTGTTCCTGAATACCAAACCATTCAGGGATGGTGGGACTTTGCAAGTTTCGACGAAGCATTTGCTTCAAACGGTGGCGACTACTGGCGTCATAAAAATCAGGATTACGGTTACGGCGAATGGTCAAACTGGGATTACGGTATTATCCGCGAGGTAAACCTATTTATCGAAAGATGTGGTACTGCCGATAAACTGGATGCCCCTACAAAAGCCCGTTTCCTTGCTGAAGGTCGGTTTATTCGTGCCAACATTTATTTCGAATTGGTTAAACGTATGGGTGGTGTGCCTATCATTACCGAATCGATGACTTACGATTTCAGTGGCGACCCTACATACTTACAAAAACCACGTAATAAAGAAGCAGAAGTTTACGACTTCATCATTAAAGAATTGGATGCCATTAAGGCCGATTTACCAAATGATGCAAACATCAAATCACGCGCAACTCAAGGTCTGGTATTGGCAATGAAATCGCGCGTTTGCCTGTACGCTGCTTCAATTGCAAAATATGGTGCAACAACCCCAACCGTTTCACTGCCTAGTGGCGAAGTTGGAATTCCTGCCGGATTAGCTGCCGGATATTATCAGAAAGCCCTTACTGCTGCCGAAGAATTGATCAATAGCGGCACTTATTCACTGTATAAGAAAAAAGAAAATCTTTCTGAAAACTTCGCAAATCTGTTTGTCGACAAATCGAATCCTGAAGCTATTTTCGTAAAAGATTTCAAACTAAAGAGCGGTAAAGTTGAAGGGTGGACACTGGTTAACCAACCTTGGTCGCAAGCCGAGGATTTGGAAGGCGGACGCTTAAATCCTTCATTAAATCTGGTCCAATCGTTTGAAAAACTTGACAATACTTACGATACTTATCAAACCAACCAGGCCAATGGTGACTATATCTATTTCAGCAATCCAAAAGATATGTTTGCCGGTCGCGATGCTCGTCTGGAAGGAACAGTAATGGTTCCAGGTTCATTCTACAAAGGGAAACAACTCGATATTTGGGCTGGATTCTTTTTGGCCGACGGAACAGTAATCAAAGGCGACAACTTTGGTGCAAGAAATACCTTGCCTGGAAAGACCGCTCCTGAATATGTTGTTGGATGGGATGGCCCGATTGACAACCTTGAGTTCAGCGCACAGTCGGGTTTCTATGTTCGCAAATACATGGACTTAGCTGTAGGTTCAGGCCAGCGTGGTGTGCAGAGCGAAGTTTGGTGGATTAAATATCGTCTCGGTGAAATTTACCTGAATGCCGCAGAAGCTGCTTTCGAATTGGGCGACAAAACCAAAGCAGCGCTATACATGAATGCCATTCGTGAACGTGCAGGCTTGGTTATTCCACTAAAAGCTGCCGACATTAATTTCGACCGTATTGTTCACGAGCGCAAAGTTGAACTTGCTTTCGAAGGACATCAACTTTGGGATATGAAACGTTGGAGAATTGCCCACATCATTTGGAATGGTGTTTCAACTTCACTGACAAATGATCCTGGGAAAGCGACTGAAGTTAGCACACGTGTTTTCGGAATGTGGCCTTATAAATACTACAATCCAGGTAGTCCAAATGATGGCAAATACATTTTCAAGAAAATTATTCCTGCACAGGTTACCAATGCTCACCGATTCCGTTTAGGAAATTATTATTCCGAAATAAACAGTACAATCAGGAATAATAATCCATTAATCGTCCGGAATCCTAATCAGGAGTAACCTTTCAGTTAAACGATTTTCAAAATCAATAAATATCTACAGATATGAAATTAAGATTAATTATAGCATTAGGCGTCATTGGTAGCTTTTTTGCTTCGTGCCAGAAAGACAATTTTGACGAACCTGGTTCAAAACTCGAAGGTAAACTGGTGTACAAAGGTGAAGCAATTAATGTAAGCTACAACGATGTTACATTCCAGTTATGGGAACCCGGATGGCAGAAGAAAGGTGAAATTAATGTCGCAATCGATCAGGATGGTTCTTATTCAGCCATGCTATTCAATGCGAATTACAAACTGGTTATCCCCTCAAACCAGGGGCCATTCCGCAGCATTACAAACGCTGAAACCAAATCGGATACCATTTTGGTAAACCTGAAAGGAAGTAAAGTGATGGATATTGAAATTATGCCTTATTACATGATCCGCACACCTCAGTTTACTGTTTCAGGCCGCGAAGTAACCGCTACATTTAAAGCTGAAAAAATAATTACAGATGCCGACGCCAAAGACATTGAGCGTGTAAACCTGTATGTAAACAAAACACAGTTTGTCGATTTCCGCTCAAATGTTGCGTCTTCTGAATTGATAGGATCTTCGGTTACTTTAGGGAATACGGTTTCACTGAAAGCAACTGTTCCAGCTCTAACCCCTACCCAAAATTATGTTTTTGCTCGTATCGGTTTAAAAATTGCCGGTGTTGAAGACATGATTTTCTCGCCAGTTGTAAAAGTTAATTTATAACATTAGGCAGCACCAGATAATCATGAGCCATCTTGATATTTTCGAATATCGGGATGGCTTTTTTATACCTATATAATAATCATAACTTAGTCAAATCATTCAAGCACTTTTTTGACCTGAACCAAAATGAAATCATGACCTATGAAATTTAAACAACTCTATTTTTGTGCTATTGCCTGTATGTTTGGTTTTTCGGGATTTACATCAGAAAATAGCAAAGAAAAGATATCGGTGGTTGCCCATCCACAGCTCAACCAACAAAGCAACTTGTACCAAAGCAACCGGGCGCCTTTGCAGCCAGCTCATTTCATCAAACTTCCCATGGGAAGCATTCAGCCCAAAGGATGGATCCAGAAACTGATCGAACTACAGAAGGATGGGCTGTGTGGCCACTTGGGCGAAATCAGTGCCTGGCTCGACAAAAAAGACAATGCATGGCTGTCGGAAGGCGGATCCCATGGTTGGGAAGAAGTTCCTTACTGGCTGCGCGGATATTCTGACATGGCATTCATTCTCAACGATCAGGCGATGAAAAAAGAAGCCATGATTTGGATCGATGCCATCATCAAAAGCCAGCAAGCCAATGGTTGGTTTGGACCCGAAGTCAGGAATGGGGAACATAAAAACCTCGATTTCTGGTCGAACATGCTGGTGCTTTTCACCTTTCAGGATTATTACGAGAACACACACGACCAGCGCATCATCAATTTCATGACCAATTATTTCAAATTCGAACTCAGTGTTCCCGACGAAGCTTACCTTTCGAGTTATTGGGAAAACAGCCGCGGCGGTGACAACCTGTACAGCATTTACTGGCTGTATAACATTACAGGCGATAAGTTCCTGCTCGAACTGGCCGAAAAAACACACCGTTGCACCGCCAACTGGATCCAAAAATCGATCTTACCAAACTGGCACAATGTGAATATTGCAGAGTGTTTTCGCGAACCTGCAACCTGGTTTATGCAATCGGCTGATTCGGTACATTTGGCAGCAACGTACAACGACTTTAGCCTGATTCGCCGTACGTTTGGACAGGTGCCTGGCGGAATGTTTGGCTCCGACGAAAATGCACGGATGGGTTTTATCGACCCACGCCAGGGAACCGAAACCTGTGGCTTTGCCGAACAAATGACTTCCGACGGCATTCTGACCCGCATCACCGGCGACCCGCTATGGGCCGACAATTGCGAAGATGTGCTTTTCAATAGTTTTGTAGCCGCCTTTACTCCCGACATGAAAGCCTTGCGTTACATTACCAGCCCCAATGGCGTGATTTCCGACGATAAAAACCATGCTCCGGGCATAGCCAACGAAGGTCCATTTCTGACGATGAACCCTTTCAGCAGCCGCTGCTGCCAGCACAATCATGGTCATGCCCTACCCTATTACCTGCAAAATCTGGTGATGGCCAGCAACGACAATGGGTTGGCAGCCATCATGTATAACTCGTGCGTAACTTCGGCTAAGGTTGGCGACGGCACCACCGTTCTATTGACTGAAGAAACCAATTATCCATACGAAGAATCGGTTCATTTTAAAATCAATACAGGGGAAAGCGTGGCCTTTCCGCTTTATCTCCGTGTTCCAGGATGGTGCAAAAAAGCTTCTGTTATAATCAACAACCAGAATACAAAAGTGACTCCAACTGCCGGTTCGTACGTCTGCATAAACCGAGAATGGACCAATGGCGACCAGATTATCCTGAACTTGCCCATGGAAATTGGTATTCGCACCTGGACGGTAAATCAAAACAGTGTGTCAGTCGATTATGGGCCACTAACTTTTTCGCTGAAAATTAAAGAAGATTATCAAAAAATTAGCAGCACTGCATCGGCTATTGGTGATTCGAAATGGCAGAAAAATGCAGATCAGACCAAATGGCCCGCCTATCGCATCGATTTTAAAAGCCCTTGGAATTATGGGTTGATTGTTGATAAAGCCAACCTCTCCAATTCGTTCTCAGTGGTTCGAAAAGCATGGCCAGTCGATAATTATCCATTCTCGCAGAAAAACACACCCATCGAAATTCAAGCTAAAGGACGTCAAATCCCATGGTGGAGAATAGATCAGTTCGGGCTGGTCGATGTGTTGCCAATGTTTCCTACCAAAACAAATCAACCGATTGAATCGGTAACCTTGATTCCCATGGGATCAGCTCGTTTAAGAATATCCGTTTTCCCGGTAGTTGAATAAGCTTTGTTTGATACTGAATCGTGAGTGTATATGGATCGATTGCTGTATTAAATACGGAAATATGTTTTCAGAAACCTTTTAATAAACAAAAATAAATAACCATGAGTAAAAATCAACTGGGGAAAATCTTCAAAACTGGAACCCCATTTTATTTTGTTCTTCTGAGTTTGTTTCTGCTCACGTCGTGTGCCGAAACAAAAAAAGCTACACCAGTGGTCGCGATGACCAAAAACCTACGGGCACCAGCATACCCGCTGGTTACCATCGATCCCTATACCAGTGCATGGTCGGAAGCCGACCATTTGTACGACGACGTAGTTCGTCACTGGACAGGCAAACGCCACGGACTGATTGGCGCCATCCGCGTTGACGGACAAGTTTACCGTTTCCTCGGTAAAGAGGAATTACCTCGAAAAGCCATCCTGCCCATGGCCAATTCTGGAGCATGGAATTGCGTTTACACCAATACAAAACCCGAAAACGGATGGGAAAATTCTGATTTCAACGCCGCGAAATGGTCGGCCGGGAAAGGCGCATTCGGAACCGAAGGAATGCCTGATTTGGCAACTCCGTGGCTAACTTCCGACATTTGGGTACGCCGCGAATTTACGCTCGATGCCAACCTGGCAAACCTTCCGCTGTATATCATTTATTCACACGACGATAACTTCGAGCTTTACCTGAATGGCAAAAAATTGGTCGATACCGGTTATGCCTGGAAAAACAACGTAGTTCTGCCATTGACAGAAGAAATGAAAAGCCTGCTGGTCAAAGGTGGCAAAAACGTAATTGCAGCTCATTGTTTCAACAAAACAGGTGGTGCTCTTGTCGATTTTGGTATTTATCAGGATAACGAAAAACAGGAAATATTCGCGCAAACAGCGATCCAAAAATCGGTTTCACTTTCAGCTACCTCAACGTATTATGTGTTTACCTGTGGTCCGGTTGATCTGAACCTGACCTTCACTTCGCCACTGTTGCCTCAAAACCCCGATGTGCTTTCTCGTCCGGTAAGCTATGTTAGCTATCACATAAAATCAACCGACGGGAAAGAACACGAAGTCCAGATTTATTTCGAAGCTACTCCGGAATGGGCTGTAGATGATCTGTCGCAGGAAATTTCGATTGAGAAGGGAGAAACCGACGGATTAACCTATTTCAAAGCCGGAACTACCGAGCAGCCTGTATTGGCAAAAAAAGGCGACGACCGCCGTATCGATTGGGGTTATTTCTACCTCTGCGGTACCCAAACGCCTGAAATGAGCTATTCGCTTGGAACCTACCAATCGGAAAAGGAAGGATTCGCGGCTACCGGAATCCTGGAATCGACTAGCGAACAAAAGCTGACATCAAAAATGCTTCCGGAAATGCCTGTTATGGCTTGTGCCCAGCAATTGGGTAAAGTGTCGGAACAAGGATCGAACGGACGAATCATGATTGGATACGACGATTTATATTCGATACAGTATTTCAACGAAAACCACATGGCCTGGTGGAAAAAAGACGGTCAGGTAACCATGAGCGATGCCCTGAAAGCCGCTAATAAAGAATACGACCAATTGATGGAAACCTGTGCACACTTCGACAATCAATTGTGGAATGATGCCCTGAAAGCTGGCGGCGAAAACTATGCAGAACTTTGCGTGCTGGCATTCCGTCAGGCTATCGCTGCCCACAAGCTGATCAAAGACAAGGAAGGAAATACCATTTTCCTTTCGAAAGAAAATTTCAGCAACGGTTCAATCGGTACCGTTGATGTCACTTATCCATCAGCTCCACTCTTCCTGATTTACAATCCCGATTTACTGAAAGGAATGTTGACCCCGATTTTTTATTTCTCAGAAAGCGGAAAATGGAACAAACCTTTTGCAGCTCACGATGTCGGTACTTATCCGCTGGCCAATGGCCAGACTTATGGTGGCGACATGCCGGTTGAAGAATGCGGAAACATGCTCATTCTGACGACTGCCATTGCCCAAGCCGAAGGAAACGCCAGATACGCCGAAAAACACTGGCAGGTGCTGACCGTGTGGGCCGATTACCTGTTAAAAAACGGTCTGAATCCAGAGAACCAGTTGTGTACCGACGATTTTGCCGGGCACTTTGCGCACAACACTAACCTTTCGGTGAAAGCCATTATGGGTATTGCCGGCTACGGGAAACTGGCCGGTATGCTGGGCAAGAAAGACATTGCCGAAAAGTATCTTTCGCAGGCCAAAGAAATGGCTGCCAAATGGGTCGAGATGGCCAACGACGGCGATCATTTCCGCCTGACCTTTGATCAACCTGGGACATGGAGCCAGAAATACAACCTGGTTTGGGACAAGATTCTCGGTTTGAACATCTTCGATCCAAAGGTGGCCCAAAAGGAAATTACCTATTACTTGACCAAACAAAACACGTTTGGATTGCCGCTGGACAACCGGAAAACATACACCAAATCCGACTGGATTATCTGGACCGCCACATTGGCAAACGATCCGGAAACTTTTCAGAAGTTTATCGATCCGCTGCACAAATGCTTCAGTGAATCGCCAACCCGCGTTCCGATGACCGACTGGTTCGAAACCACCGATGCCAAACAGGTCGGATTCCAGGCACGATCGGTTGTTGGTGGATATTTTATCAAAATGCTAGAACAGAAATCAGCAAAAAAATAGTCCAAATCTGGCCATAAAAAAGAGTCATCGGTCGTTAGGAAAATTGCAAATCAACATTTCCTAACGACCGATGACTCTTTCCTTTTTTCCCCTTTTCAAGATTCCTGTTTCCCGCATTTATTCGTCGCCAAACGAAACTCCCATCTTGCGGCCTTTCAAGACCAAATTATCATTAGGACTGACCAAACGCATTTTCCCACCAACTTCTTCAAGCGGAACAGTTGTCAAGTCGTTATTGATTACAGCGACCATCGTTCCAAATTTTCCCTCGGCAATGCATTGTGCGGCATACGATCCATAGCGGGTGGCTAGAATCCGGTCCATAGGTGAAGGACTTCCCCCACGTTGCGTGTAGCCTAAAACTGTTTCACGGGTCTCCACATCAACCCTGGACTGAATCGATTCTGATAAATATCTGGCAGCCGACATGGTTTTAGGATGTTCAATTCCTTCTGCGACAACAATAATCGAATAAGGCTTATGATTGTCGTATCGTTCCTGAACTTTGTTACATACCTTATCCATCGAATATTCGATTTCGGGAATAAGAATAATATCGCCACCACCGGCCATTCCAGCATAAAGGGCAATCCACCCAGCATTATGCCCCATCACCTCCAAAATCATCACCCGGCCGTGCGAGTTGGCAGTGGTGTGTAAACGGTCAACCGCCTCAGTAGCAATATACACCGCAGAATCAAAGCCAAAGGTCATATCTGTTCCCCAAACATCGTTATCGATGGTTTTCGGAATCCCGATTACATTCAGTCCAATTTTAGACAGCAAATGGGCGGTCTTCATCGTTCCGTTTCCACCAATACAAACCAACCCATCCAACCCAAGATCGTGATAGTTCTGTTTGATCAAGGCCGGTTTATCGTTATCCTCCTCGGTTACAATCTTGAACGGTTTTTCGCGCGATGTACCAATGATTGTACCTCCAAGCGTCAAAATACCCGATAAATTTTTCTCGCTAAGTTCAACGTATTGTTTGTGAATCAAGCCGGTATAACCCGACGAAAATCCAATCACCTCCATACCATATTCAACAATGGCAGTTTTCCCTACACCTCTGATTGCAGCATTCAACCCAGGGCAATCGCCACCGGCAGTCAAAATACCAATTCTTCTTACTTTTGTCTGATTCATTAAAACCTATTTAAAAAATTCCACACGAATGAAAAAACTCATCTAAATTAAAAAAAGTAATTCACATCCCAGTCATCGCTTCCAAGGTTTAACGAATTGGAAACATTTCACTGCCGGAAGGTTGCGCCAATAAGTGAAAGTTCTTACCGAATATTTTTTTCAGAACAATAAAAACGGCTTATCTATTTGACTTCAATTTTTATTAGCTTTGTCAAATTGTAACTTAAAACCACATTAAATTATTAATAAACAAAAATTATTTTCCAATGAAAAAAATCTATTCACTTTTACTGGCCGTTACCGTTCTTTTTGCCGTATCGTGCCAAAATGGCCAGAAAAAGCCAGCACAAGGTCCTGAAAAAGAAAAGAGTGCTGCTGCCCCTTCAACTCCTGAATTGAACAAATTATCGGCAGAAGAAGCAAGCTCGGGCTGGAAATTATTGTTTGACGGTACAACTTCAACCGGATGGAGAGGTTACAACAAAACCGAATTTCCTAAAGGATGGGAAGTTGCAGATGGAACTTTACATTGCATTGGAACAGGTAAAGGTGAAGCCGGAGCTGAAAACGGTGGCGACATTATTTACGACAAAAAATTCAAAAACTTCGATTTGAAATTGGAATGGAAAATTCAGGAAGGTGGAAATTCAGGTATTTTCTATTTAGGGCAAGAAGTTAAGGATTGGCCTATCTACAAAACGGCTCCTGAAATGCAAATTCTTGACAACGAGCGACATCCAGATGCTCAGTTAGGTAAAGACGGAAACCGTCAGGCTGGCTCTCTGTACGACCTGATTCCTGCAAAACCACAAAATGCAAAACCTGCTGGCGAATGGAATTCGGTTGAGATTATTTGCTACAAAGGCACGGTGGTGCATAAACAAAATGGTGCTACTGTAGTTGAATACCACTTATGGACCGACGATTGGAAGAAACTGGTTAAAGACAGTAAATTCCCGAACCTGAACGAAAAATGGGCGGATGTTGCTCCCGAAGGATTCATTGCCTTCCAGGATCATGGCGACAACGTTTGGTTCCGCAACGTGAAAATCAAAGAAATGGAATAAGCTGATTTTTCGAAAAAAAAATAGAAAGCCTCCGAAAGGGGGCTTTTTTGTTTGGGTCAAATCTTCACTTCAACAAGCCCAGTGAGCGACGACAGACTCAGCGAGTATTACTCCGATATTGATCGCATCGGTGCCTGAGCACAAACAGTCGAAGGCACCCGAAAACTATGGCTGATACCCCGATTGGTTTAAAATCGACTGATAATTAGTATTACTCATCAAATCAGCTAACTTAACCTCCTTGTTCTGCTTCATATACGAACGAACAATTTGCCACCCAAGCCACGCGCCTGTCCGGGCTGGCGATTCTTCAGAAAATGCTGCGGTGTAAGGACCATCGTCGATAAAACGTTTGATGCTCATCCGATCGGTTGTAAACAGCATTTTGTGTTCGGCCAGGTAAGTCCATATTTTCGCTTCGTTTTCCCGACAAAACGCGAATTGTTTTTTGCTGAACCCAATCTTTAGCGTATCATTCAAATCAGGTAACATGGCGTCCATAAAATACAATACTTTCCCCTGCTGTATCATATTGCTCAGCAAACTATTGTCTTTATCCGACTTTGGCCATTCGGCGTCTGCCCAACCCTGCATCATATCCGGAACCATTTTCCCAGGATACATGTTTTTACGCTTGTATGCAGGCAATCCCAGTTGCTCATAAAACGGACTGCCAACGCCCATATACTTGTCTAAGCTAACACCAATAAGCTTTTCGGAGATTACAACAGATTGATTAAATCCTGAAATGCAGGTGTAAACAACAGGAATTTCTTTCGTCGGGAAATAATATTTGTAATGTTTGAATGCTGTTTCCAGTTCCTTCCGGAGTTGTAAGGTATCAACTTTTTGGGCAACGTTTTTTTCGAGCTTCCGGATAAGCGTATCTGAGACGAAAGAATAAAGCGATTCCGGAAAGTTAGGCTGCTCAACGCCACCAATTGCAATCATCCGATAGGTGAAAATATCAAAAAATTCGCCATATGCACTCTTTAATGCAGGAATTGCGGCCTGCATCTGGTCGTGTTTTTGTTTGAGCAGATCAACATCCAGATGTTTGATTTTCAAATCGATCGAAACGTTTGATACATTTATTTTAAGTGGATTTGAGGTACACGAAGCCAGCAATACAAACAGGCTTAAATAGTAAACAACGTTCTTCATTTCATTCATTTTAGCGTAATTACGCGCAATTCGCTTTTTTATTGTTGTTTTGAATATAAAATTCGAGATTTGTATCCGACAAAACTAAGTCATTCGTTTGAAAATAATTTGTTTTTTTACGGTCAAATGTAATATCCATAATCCTGAGATCTTTTACATTTCTGCCGATAATTGCTAAATCGTGTATATTTCTTACGTTATATATAAAGAGTTGAACGATGGTTTTAACGAAAAAATACTTTAAACGAGTTATTTTTACACCCCATAAACAATTAGAAAAATGAAACGATTTACGCTATTGTGCTTCATCGTATTTACAGCTATCGCCGGATTCAGCCAGCAACATACCAGACTATCGTTTATTGTCGATCCTTCGGTTAACTGGATGCGTACAAGCAGCTCTTCTGTTACAAACGGGAAACCGACTTTGGGGTATGATTTTGGGTTAAATGCCGATTATTATTTCTCCGACGACGAGCGCTATTCTCTTGCTACCGGAATACAAATTATGAATACCGGAGGCCAACTCTCGTACCACTCCATTTCCACCTTTGGATTTTCAGGATCGATACTTTCTGCTTCAAGCAAGATTAAATATCAAATACGTTACGTTGAAATACCATTAAATATTAAGCTCAGGACGGATCAGTTCAATGGAGTCAAATACTGGGGTTTGTTAGGATTTTCAACAATGGTGGATATTTCGTCAAAAGGTACCAGTAACGATGGCGTTCTAAACAAAGCAAATATTAACGACGAAGTCAACTTATTCAACCTGGCAATGAATGTGGGTATCGGCTTCGATTATGATTTGGGTGGAAGCAATTCGGTTACCACTGGATTAATTTTTCAAAATGGCCTGATGGACGTAACCACCGACAATGCGTTCTCCGACAAAACGATAATCAACTCGTTAAAATTTAAAATTGGCCTGATCTTTTAAGGAATACGACTATGAAACGAGCCACATGAGATACTCTCACTGAAGCTGGATTTCATCGATGGCGAGTTCCATCTGGCAATTAAAAAACAAATAATAAACAGATGAAGATTGCAATTGCACAGTTGAATTACCACATTGGTAATTTTGCTCAAAACACATCGAAAATTATTGAATACATCGGGAAATCGAAAGCTGAAGGAGCTGAACTCGTGGTATTCACCGAGCTTTCGGTAACCGGCTATTATCCGCACGATTTGCTCGAACGAAAAGAATTTATTGAGCAGGCTGAAGAAGCACTCAACCGGATTGCCACACATTGTAATGGAATTGCAGCCATTGTTGGCGGTCCGCGCATCAATCCTGAGCCACAAGGCAAAAAACTCTTCAATTCAGCATTTTTCATGTACGATGGAGCCATTCAGCACGTGGTGAACAAATCGCTGCTCCCAACCTATGATATTTTCGACGAATACCGTCATTTTGAGCCGAACAAAACTTTCTCGGTATTTAATTTCAAGGGAAAAAAGATTGCCATTACTATTTGTGAGGATCTTTGGGACGAGCAGGAAACCCAGAACGAATTTGGCCGGGAAAAGTTGTACCAGATTTCGCCTCTGAAAGAATTATCAGCATTAAATCCCGATCTGGTGATTAATATTTCGGCATCGCCATTTTCGTACAACCAGGAAAACTGGAGAAAAAATATCCTGGTGAAAAATGCGATCAAATACCAGTTGCCAATTATTTACGCCAATCAGGTGGGTGCTCAAACTGAGCTTGTTTTCGATGGAGGATCGGTTTTCCTCAACAAGAAAGGTGAAATTCAGGAAGAACTGAACTACTTTGAAGAAGATTTCCGAATCATTGACACCGAAGTTTCCACTCAGAACCTTCAGCATGAAACCGATTATATCGAAAAAATATATCATGCTCTCGTTTTGGGAATCCGTGATTATTTTGCCAAAATGGGTTTTAAAAAAGCAACTCTTGGTTTATCCGGAGGAATTGATTCGGCGTTGGTCCTGGTTTTAGCCGTTCGGGCATTGGGGAACGAAAACGTGCGGGTTTTACTGATGCCTTCGCGCTATTCGTCAGATCACAGCATAAACGATGCCCTGCAACTGGCAAAGAATCTGGATATTCAGTATGAAATTATTCCAATTCAACCGATGGTAGATAGCTTCGATCAAAGCCTTTCTGAGGTATTTGCCAACCTGCCAAACGATATTACAGAGGAAAATATTCAGGCCCGAACCCGAGGGATCTTGCTGATGGCCATCTCCAACAAGTTTGGAAATATCCTGCTGAACACCACTAATAAGAGTGAATGTGCCGTGGGCTACGGAACCCTTTACGGCGATATGAACGGCGGATTGTCGGTTTTGGGCGATGTATATAAAACCGATATTTTCAAAATGGCCAAATGGATTAACCGTGAAGTCGAAATCATACCCATCAACACCATCCAGAAACCACCATCTGCCGAGCTTCGTCCCGATCAGAAAGATTCAGATTCATTGCCGGATTACGACATTCTGGATCAGATTTTATTTGATTACATCGAACTAAACCTTTCGCCAGCCGAAATAATCGCCAAAGGGTTTGATGAATCAACCGTTTCACGAACTGTCAAAATGGTGAATACCAATGAATACAAACGATTTCAGGCTCCACCAATTCTGAGGATTAGTTCAAAAGCTTTTGGGTTTGGTCGTCGGATGCCATTAGTCGCAAAGTATTCATGATATTTATCCATTTTTCAGTAAACGAAATAAGACTAACATTGCTGTGATCTGAAAAGGAAAATAAATGGTCTAAATTTTCTTATTTGACAAATTTATTTAACTTTGATGCTGCAAAACATGTAAAATTTTATTTCTATGTCGAGTCACGAATTGGGAATGAAAGAAATCTTTGAAAATCCAAAATCCATTTTCATTACGCTTACCCCTGAAGAAAAAGAGGATTTACAGAATCACATTACTCTGACGTATTACAGAAAGAATGAATTCATTTTCAAGGAGGGAGAAAGGCCATCTGCGTTTTTATTTCTACTCGATGGAAAAGTCATCATTTACAAGGAAGGTGTTGGCGGTCGGGAGCAAATTATCCGCATGACCAAACCTCTTGGATTGATTGGTTACCGTGCTTTGCTGGCTGACGAATTATACATTGGCTCAGCCATTGCCCTTGAAGACTCGACGGTTGGAGCAATTTCTCACGAATATCTTAACAACAAATTACTTATTGACCCAAATTTCTCGCTCAAGCTGATCCAAAAATTAGCCCGTGAACTTGGGTTCTCTAATATGCGGACAGTTACCTTGACCCAAAAACACATCCGTGGCCGTTTGGCCGAATCGCTTCTGCTCCTGAAAGAAAAATATGGCTGGGAAAACGATGGTGCTACCCTCAAAGTGTATCTCTCGCGCGAAGATATTGCCAACCTGTCGAACATGACCACATCCAATGCTATTCGCACATTATCGACCTTTGCCGGCGAAAAAGTGATTGCCATTGATGGTCGAAAAATCCGAATTCTCGATATTCATAAACTCGAAAAAATCAGCAAGCTGGGATAGGAAAGTTTCAAGTTCAAAGTTCCAGGGTTCAAGTTGGCTCTCAAAAAGAGTATGCCTATTTGTCTTTTGCCTTGGTTTTATTCCTGAAGATAAATCCGTTTTACCCGTTGTGAAATTCCGGTGAGTATTTCGTAGGGAATCGTTCCAATGGCATTGGCCATATCACTTACCAGAATGTGTTCGCCCATCAGTTCCACTTCATCACCAACAGCTACCTCCAATCCGGTCACGTCGATCATGCACATGTCCATGCAAATATTCCCGATAACCGGAGCAATCTGACCGTTCACAAATACTTTTCCAACGCCATTACTCAACCGACGATCGTATCCGTCTGCATATCCAATAGGCACAACGGCAATTACAGCGTTTTCTGGCACCACACCTTTTCGACCGTAGCCTACCGTTTGCCCGGCTTCAATTTTCCGAATCTGCGACACACTGGTTTTCAACCGGCTAATGCTTTTCACCTGTTGGTTCCCGCACGAACTGACCCCGTATAAACCAATCCCCAACCTCACCATTTCGAACTGAAATTCGGGAAAACGTTCTATCCCAGCGGAATTCAGAATATGGCGGAAAATCTGATACGGCAACTTTTCAGTAATCAGTGACGATAATTTCTGAAATCGTTGAATCTGACCGAGAGTAAATTCATCATGTACAGTTTCATCGGCACCAGCGAGGTGCGAGAATATCGATCGAACAACCATTTCTTCCTGTACGATTAATTTGGCCACCAGTTTTTCAACATTTTCAACCGAATCAAAGCCCAGTCGGTGCATTCCGGTATCCAGCTTTAGATGAATGGGATAGCGAACTACCGCGTGTTGCTGAAGTACTTTTCGGAACGAATCGAAAATTTCTTCAGAATAAATATTGGGTTCGAGCCTGAACTCGATCATGTTTTCAAAACTATGTACTTCCGGATTCATAACCAGAATGGGCAAATCGATGCCAGCCTGCCGAAGTTCAATTCCTTCATCGGCAACAGCAACTGCCAAATAGTCAACTTTATGAAACTGAAGAATGCGGGCAATTTCGGCCATTCCACTTCCATACGAAAAGGCTTTCACCATAATCACAATACGCGTTTCGGGGCGAATGAGCGAGCGAAAAAAGTTAAGATTGCCAATCATCGCATTCAAATCGATCTCCAAAACCGTTTGATGGTATTTTTTCTGAAGAACAGATGAAATCCGCTCGAAATGGAAATCGCGAGCCCCTTTCAGAAGCAGGCAATCCTGTCGAAATTGGTCAGACTCAAGTGAATCCAAAAACTGGTCAGTCGAATCAAAAAATGCTGACGAAATTTCAAACAAATCAGCATATTTCCGGATTCGCGGGCCAATTCCAATCAAGCGACTGGTCTTGTTCAGTTGCAGCAACCGGGCCACTTCGGCATACAATTGTTCGTCCGGAATTCCGGCCTGCTGAATGTCAGAAAGAATCACGGTCTTTCCTTGGTATGGAGGCCGTGCGTGATTGTTCAAAAAACCAAGTGCTATTTGTAGCGAATTAATATCCGAATTGTAATAGTCGTTAATCAGTAAACAGTTATTAATACCTTCCTTGATTTCAAGTCGCATGGCAACAGGCTGCAAGCTTCGGAACTGTTCGAACACCGAATCCGCTACCCAATGTTGAGACAAAACAAAAGCCAGGCAATGACCGACATTTTCCAGACTGGCATCATCCTGAAATGGGACTTCAATCGTATAGTTATCCCCTTCAAAGGCCGTATTAATTTCAGTTCCACCATCAACCTCCACTTTCCTGAAATACAAATCAGCCGTTGCATCATCAAACGACCAGGCAAAAGTTTTCTCTTCAGGAAGAACATGACCTTTACTGATTTCTGCATGAACCAAAGGTTGATCTTTGCAATAAATAAGCGTTTGGCAAGTCTGGAAAAGAAGTAATTTTTCTTTAAGCTTTTCCTGTTTCGATTTGAAGTTCTCCTGATGCGCCTCGCCAATGTTGGTCAAAATACCAATAGTTGGCCTGATGATTTCAGATAAATTGAGCATTTCGCCCGGCTTCGAAATTCCAGCTTCAAAAATAGCCAGTTCGTAATCCGGGTTCAGGTTCCAAACCGACAACGGAACGCCAACCTGCGAGTTGTAACTTTTCGGACTTCGAAGAACTGCCCGGTTATGCAGCAAATCGAACAACCATTCCTTAACAATCGTTTTTCCGTTGCTTCCGGTAATTCCAACAATCGGAATGCTGAATTGCGAACGGTGCCAGGCGGCCAGCTTTTGCAAAGCTTTCAACGTATCGGCCACGACAATGAAACTGCAACTGTCATATTTTTGAAATTCTTCCAGATAATCAGAAACCACAAAAGCCTTGACGCCCATATGAACCAGATCTGAAATATAACGATGTCCATCATTTCGGTCACTCTTTAAGGCAAAGAAAATGCTCGAAGCCGGATCAAAAATGGTTCGGCTATCGATGGAAATGGAAGAAATAGCTAAATCAGGATTGATTTCATTGGAGTGTAATTCACCCTCAACAACTGATGAAACCTGGGAAACAAATAAAATTGACATTAGCGGGTTGCTTTAGTAAAACAGGTACGGCACAAAGGTTCATATTCATCTTTTTCGCCCAACAAAACCAGTTTGTCGGCCGCCGACAAACGGTGCGAAAATTGGGCTACATCGCCACATCGCATACAAATTGCATGGACTTTGGTAATATGATCGGCAACAGCCATTAATCCGGGAATCGGGCCAAAAGGTTTTCCTTTGAAATCCATATCCAGTCCGGCAATGATTACCCGAATGCCCATATTGGCCAGAGAAACACTAACATCAATCAGGCCATTGTCGAAAAATTGAGCTTCATCGATGCCGATCACATCCACATCGCCAGTTAAAAGCATAATGTTTCCAGAATTTTCGACCGGTGTACTGAGTATCGAATTTTCATCGTGCGAAACCACTTCTCCAACCGAATAACGTGTATCTACTGCCGGTTTAAAAATCTCAACCTTCAATCGTGCAATCTTCGCCCGTTTCAATCGCCTGATCAATTCTTCGGTTTTTCCCGAAAACATTGAACCTGCAATAACTTCAATGCTACCAATCTTTTTTTGTCGGTCAATTCCCCTTTCAATAAACATGTATATGATTTGCTAAAGATTTTTGTACTTTTACGATGTTCGAATTCCGGTATCAGCGCCGAGACCAGAGGTTTCTGAAATTGCATTCCGGTATCGAAAACAAAGATAAATTTAAATCTTTACCATTAAAAACCATCTTGAATTACCGATTAAAATCAGAAATTAAAATGGACAAACGTAAATTGATCCAGATCATCGAGAAAGAACTGGAAGAACTAAAAGTTATATCAGAAGAAGTTGCAGAAAGTGAGAATGATAACTCTCTTGTGATTGATATTGCACTGAGTAAAGCTCGGCTTCTGTGCCAGGAAATTGAACTGCTACGTGAACTTACAGTTAAGCAAGTTGCCATTCAGGAAAATGATTCTCCTGAAGAATATAGTGACGAAAATGAAGATGAAGGTTCTGATGTAAGCATTTCTGATCCCGAATTGGAGATCGTAGATTTCGACGATCAAGCCTCAACGGGTGAAGATGAAACAAATTTAGAAGAAGATTCCGATTCTCAGGAAGATGAATTAGATTCGGAAGATTCAGATCAAGTAGAAGCTACCGATGACAATCAGGAAGAAAGCGAGCAAGAACTCGAAGAGGGAAAAATTGAAGAAGAATTAATCGAATTTGGAGGAGGAAATAACGAAAAAAACGAAAAGACTCAACCAAAGGCAGCGGCCCAACATACCGAACAGAAAATTGACCCTCAACCCCATGTTACTGATCACCCCATTATGCGCGAGATACCAAAACCAGAAGATCAGATACTCGAGAAGAAGGTCGTTGTGGAATCAACCCAAAAAGAACGTTCATTAAACGATTCAATTAGTGAAAAAAAGATAACCGAACCCACAGCAACAACTGGCACCATATCCAGCTTGCGGACGGCTATCGGGCTAAACGACCGCTTCCTTTTCATACGTGAAATATTTGGGAACAATACCGATAAATACAATACCGTAATCGATAAACTGGATAAACTGGAAACCATACAGCAAGCTGTTGATTACCTGAAAGCAAACCTTACGCTTCAGAAAAACGAAACGAGTATGAAATTCGTTGACTTGCTAAAGCGCCGCTTCAGTAAATAAAACATAAAAATTTATGTAGGTGCAATGGTAAAAAAAACATCGTTGCCCCTACTCTTTCAGAAATATTTCAGCAATTAACACGGTCATCCAAACACTATAGACCTGCGAAAAAGATGGGTAAATTATTCTTAGTTCCAACACCGATCGGGAATCTCGAAGACATGACCCTGCGCGGAATCAGGATTCTGAAAGAAGTTGATGTTATTTTAGCCGAAGACACCCGTACTTCGGCCAAACTTCTTGATCATTTTGAAATTAAAAACAAACTAATATCGCATCATAAATTCAACGAGCACAAAACTGTTGAAATGATTGCCCGGCAGATTGAAGAAGGGAAAAATGTGGCCCTCATTTCTGATGCCGGGACTCCGGGAATTAGCGATCCGGGGTTTCTGCTGGTCAGGACCTGCCTCGAAAAAGAGATTGAAGTGGAATGTTTGCCCGGTGCAACTGCGTTAATACCTGCCTTGGTCAACTCCGGATTCCCGACCGACCGCTTTACATTCGAAGGTTTTTTGCCACAAAAAAAAGGTAGGCAAAAGAAGATTAAGGAGTTAATTAACGAACCCAGAACCATGATTTTTTATGAATCGCCTTACCGGTTGGTTAAAAGTCTGGAGCAGTTTGCCGAGTTTTTTGGCCCCGACAGAAGAGCATCGGTTTCGCGCGAACTCTCGAAGTTCTTCGAAGAAAATCGCAGGGGAACACTGGCTGAGCTAATCGAATATTTTGGGTCAAAAACCATTAAGGGTGAAATTGTAATTGTGCTTGAAGGATTTAATGCTGAAAAAGGTGATAGTGTAGAGGACAACGAATGAGAACCTACGATCATTTGTTTTTTGACCTTGACAACACGCTCTGGGATTTCGCCACCAACTCGCGCCTGGCGATGGAACAAACCCTGAAACAAAATGGCCTTTTGTCCAGACTCAATACATTCGATTCTTTCTTCGGGGTTTATGAACAGATCAACCAATCGCTTTGGAGCGATTATCATTCCAAGAAAATCACCAAACAAAAACTTATCGTCGAAAGATTTTCCAGGTCAATGCAAGCATTTGGCATTCACGATTGCGATTGGAACAAAATCAATCAATTGTACCTCGAAAATATGGCACTTCAAACCAAACTATTCCCGGGAACAATAGAAACGCTCACCTCACTTAAACAGAAAGGGTACCAAATGCACGTTATCACCAACGGGTTCAGAGAGGTACAACATTCAAAACTTGCCAATTGCCGATTAGACGCATTCTTCACCAAAGTCTTTATTTCTGAAGATATTCAGACGACTAAACCACATCGTGAAATTTTCGAACACGCTCTAAAATCGACCAACGCATTAAAAAAACGAAGTATAATGATTGGTGATTCCTGGGGAATTGACATCCTTGGCGCACTCGAATTTGGAATGGATCAAATCATGTTTCTAAATCAGGGAAACAATCCAGTTCCAGAACCAATAAAATCACTTAGATCGGGGACTTTCACTCCATTTTTGGAATTTAAACATCGCACAAAAACGTATTTTATTGATGAGATTACTGAGTTAGATGACATTTTGTAATTTATACTAATTCTAAACAAGTAGAACAAACATATAAAATACAGATATAAAAATATATGATTCAATATTTTATCTACCCGATCAGACATAAAAAGGTGTTACTTCAAGTTTTAATATTTGTTAACACTGTTAAAATATGTCAATATTAATCATTATAGATTAATCATCCTGTTCACATTTTTTTAAATTTGCCTTTCAATAAAGTATTGAAATAAAAAACCAAACAATACCTTATTAAAAAAGGGGGTCTTTAAAAAATTTCAATAAAATTTTCCGAAAATATGATTTGGGGGAATCAAATTTTCAAAACGAACCTTTTTCTTGAAAGGGGAAAGCTAAATTGAAATTTATCAGCCTTACTTTTCAATGAATTAATGCTGTTTAATTTAAATTTATTTTACATGAAAAAAATCGCGTTATTGCTTGCATTCTTTGCAATTGGGGTACAGGTTCTCCTGGCCCAAACCAAGGAGATCACAGGCACTGTAACCTCTGCTGATGATGGAGGTGTCATTCCTGGAGTATCTGTCTCAGTGAAAGGAACTACCCTAGGGACAATTACCGACATGGATGGTGTGTTCCGACTAAAAGTTCCTCAGGATGCCAAAGTTCTTACTTTTAGTTTTGTAGGTATGGCAACGCAAGATGTTGCCATTGCCTCGCAAACAAAAATTAATGTTAAAATGACTTCAGCGAACATTTCGGTTGATGAAGTGGTTGTAACTGCATTAGGGGTTTCCCGAGAAAAAAAATCATTGGGATACTCTGTTCAAGAAGTTAAAGGTGACGATGTAAATATTTCAAAGGGGAATGATTTTACATCCGCTTTGTCTGGTAAAGTTGCTGGTCTTCAAATCAAAACCAACACAAACTTTGGTGGTTCTACTAATGTGGTTGTTCGTGGATCGTCCTCTTTGACAGGCAATAATCAGGCTCTTTTTGTTATTGACGGTGTGCCTATTGACAATACCATATTAAACACTACAGATCAGCAAAATGGATTAAAAGGATACGACTATGGGAATACTGCTTCAGATATTAACCCTAATGATATTGAATCAGTTTCAGTATTGAAAGGTGCTGCAGCGACTGCCCTTTATGGTTCAAGAGCTTCAAATGGTGTTATTCTGATCACAACAAAAAAAGGAATTAAAAGTAAGGATTTAGGAATCTCTTATTCTGGGAACATCACTTTAGGTGTAATGGATAAAAGTACATTCCCTAAATATCAGAAAGAATATGGGGCAGGCTATGGATTAGACTGGTATGGCGGTGACTTATCCGGTCATGATGGATTGGAATCATATGATTGGAATGGTGATGGCACATCTGAATATATTGTACCTACTTATGAAGATGCTTCGATGGGCGAACGTTTTGACCCTTCTTTAAATGTTTATCAATGGAATTCGTTTATCCCAGGGTTAAGTACTTACGGGAAGGCGTTACCATGGACTGCTGCAAAACATGACCCATCTTATTTCTTCAATACAGCTACTACAGTTTCACATTCGGTACAAGTTGCAGGTGGTGGAGACAATACTACATATCGGTTTTCATACCAGAATTTGTCTCAAAATGGTATCATGCCCAACAGTAACATGAACAAACACAATTTCAGTTTAACAGGAACTTACGATGTAACTAAAAAAATTAAACTTACATCCTTTGCCAACTATATTAAGACTGAAACTACTGGTAGAAACAACACGGGCTACAGTGGGAACATTTTATCATCGTTCCGGCAGTGGTACGAAACAAATGTTGATATTTTGGATCAGAAAGCAGCTTTTAATTTGTTAGGAACAAATGCAACATGGAATATGAATGCTCCTGATGATTTAAGTCCGGCTTATTGGGATAACCCTTATTGGGAAAGGTATAAAAACTATGAGACAGACGGAAGGAATCGTTTCATCGGTTATACCAAAGTGGATTGGAAAGCTACTGACTTTTTAACCGTAACAGCAAGAGCAGCCATTGATTATTACTCCTATATTCAAGAGGAAAGAAGAGCTGTCGGATCAATTACCGAAACCATTGGTTTAGGCGAAGCATCTTCCGGATATTCGGTTAAAAGAGGCGATTTTTCTGAAGCCAACTTTGATTTAATGGCAACCTTTAAAAAAGATTTCTCTAAAGACGTTAATTTAACAGGTCTTCTCGGCACTAACATCAGGAAACGTAATTTTTCAAGCATTTTAGCTTCGACCAATGGAGGCCTTGCTGTTCCAAACATTTACGCATTGGCAAATACGAAGTCCCCTCTCGAATTACCTGAAGAAAAAGAAGGTAAGGTTCAAGTCAATGGCTATTTTGCAAATGCATCTTTAGGCGTGTTAAATATGTTATTTCTGGAAGGTTCTGTTCGTGTTGACCAATCTTCAACTCTTCCAACGAATAATCGCACTTATGTTTACCCATCCGGATCGGCAAGTTTTATTTTTACAAAATTTATAAATCCTGATGTTTTAAGCTTAGGAAAGTTCAGATTAAATTATGCCGAAGTTGGGAACGATGCTCCATTCGCAAGTTTATATAACGTTTATTATCAGGCATTCCCTTTCAAAGGTAATGGTGTTGCTTACAGCAGTTCAACGGTAAACAACCCCGATTTAAAATCTGAAAGAACAAAAAGCTTTGAAACTGGCGTTACTTTAAACTTCTTAGAAAACAGAGTAGGTTTAGATGTTGCTCTCTATGACAATCGAACTGTTGACCAAATTATGCCTGTAGCAATTTCGTATGCCACAGGGTCGAGTTACAAATACGTTAATTCAGGTGAAGTTAGCAATAAAGGTATAGAGCTTATGTTGAATTTAACGCCCATCAAAACTAAAGATTTCAGATGGGATGCTGACATTAACTGGGCGAAGAACAAAAGTAAAGTTGTTTCGCTTGCAAAAGGTGTCGATAACTTACAACTTGCTAGTTTACAAGGCGGGGTAACGGTTAACGCTAGAGTAGGAGAATCATTGGGAACTATTCAGGGAACCGACTATGTGTACTACAACAACATAAGAACTCCTGGCAACAGAATTATTGAAGACGGCATTTATCAAACTACTGCAACTTCAGATCAGGTCATTGGTAATGTAAATCCTGACTGGACCGCCGGATTTAGAAATAGCTTTTCATATAAAAACGTTAAATTAAGTTTCTTAATCGACTGGAAACATGGTGGCGATCTTTTCTCTCTTGATATGTGGTACGGTTCAAGTACCGGTTTGTACAAAGAATCAGCCGGATTAAATGATCTTGGAAACCCAGTTAGAAATTACGTTACCGGTAATCCGGCAACTGATGGAGGTTTAATATTGCAGGGAGTATTACCCGATGGCACTAAAAACAATGTAAGATCAGATCAAATGGGAACTTATTATACTCCAATAGGATCTTCTTATGCACCAAATGCCATGTTCATTTATGATGCCAGTTATATTAAGTTAAGGGAATTGTCTTTAGATTATACATTCTCACCTTCTCTGTTTAAAGGAAAATACATTAGCGGTATGTCTGTTGGAATTGTAGGTTCTAACTTATGGATTATCCACAAAAACCTTCCTTATGCTGACCCGGAAACAACTCAGGGAGCAGGTAACATCCAAGGATGGCAAAGTGGCGTTATGCCATCTACCAGAAACTTTGGGTTCACTTTAAATGTTAATTTTTAATACTTACTGTAATGAGAAATAAAATAATCCTTTCAATTATATTTCTCCTTGGAATCTTTACTTCTTGCACGAGCGATTTCGAGGAAATGAATAAAGACACGAAGCATCCCTTGGAGGTTACTGCCGCCGTTTTGGTCACAAATGCACAAATTGCTTTAGCCGATCAAATTTCAAGCACTAATGTGAATGATAACATCTGGAAACTGATGGCTCAATACTGGACAGAAAGATCGTACAGAGATGAGGCTAACTACAATTTGATCAGCAGAAGAATTCCGGACAGAATGTTCAGAACATACTATGCTATCCTGAAAAATTTAAAGGATGCGAAAGAAATCATTAATGCAGAAGTTATTGCTGAACCCAATTTGGCTGCAAAGAAAATAAATCAAAAAAATAGACTTGCTATTATCGATTTATTGAATGTGTACATATATCAAGGATTAGTTGATACATTTGGAAATATTCCATATTCTGAAGCTCTTAATTCAGATAATTACACCCCAGTTTACGACGATGCCCAAACGATTTATAAGGATCTGATTGCAAAAGCAAAGGCAGCTGTTTCAGCGCTTGATGTTTCTGAAGGAAGTTTCGATACCGCAGATTTAATTTACAGCGGCGATGTTGCTTCTTGGACGAAATTTGGTAATTCATTGCTGATAAAATTAGGTATTGGCATTGCCGATGGCCCCCTATCAGCCTTAGGCAAATCAACACTTGAAGCTGCTACTGCGAATACATTTACAGATTTGAGCGAAGGTGCATATTTCCCATATCAGGAATCATTACCTTATGTCAATCCACTTTATACCGATTTGGTTGAAAGTGGCCGTCATGACTTTGTTATGGTAAAAGGGATGGTTAATTTAATGACTGCTCAGGCTGACCCAAGACTTGATAAGTATTTCGAAAATTTATCAGGAGTACTTACAGCTTATGGAGCATCCGGAGGTTCTTATGGCACCAAAGTACATTATAATTCTGCCATTGCAGCTCCTGATTTTCATGGTATTTTACTTACCTATGACGAAGTTCAGTTTTATTTGGCTGAAGCTGCTGCAAGAGGATGGAACGTTGGTTCATCGGCTGAGGAGTATTTTAATAACGCCGTAACCGCATCAATTATTGAATGGGGTGGAACTTCTGCTGAGGCAAATACATTTCTTGCCGCTCATCCATACACTTCATACAGCAACTGGAAGGAAGCTATTGGAACTGAAGCATGGGTTTCAATGTACACCAGGGGTTTTGAAGGATATACCTTTTATAGAAGACTAGATTATCCAACGATATTGATTATGCCCCCAAACCCTCCTACCGGAGTGGATAGAATCCCTACTCGTTTTACTTATCCTGTCAATGAGCAGACCTTAAATGCCACAAATTATGCGGCTGCATCTGCTGCCATTGGAGGCGATTTATTAACAACAAGGCTCTTCTGGGATATAAAATAATCTTCTCTGAAACATATTAACAAGGCCGTCTCAATTCGTTTGGGATGGCCTTATTTTTTAATAAAAAAATCAAATACCCGCTAATCGCAACTTAAAAACACGTCTGAATCAGATTAAATATCGTTTTCGTAACGAAATTTGGCTGTTTTTTTAATTTTTTTTCGATTTACACGATTTTGACACATAAATTTAATTAACATTTTTTTACATTTATCCCCGTAATCATTGCATTCTTCGGTTTTGTGTTTTATATTCAACAATTAATCAAATGGATTTACAGGATTTGACAGATTGGCAACAAGAGTGATGCACCGAAAAAAGATTATTGATTGATGCTGTTTAATTTAAAATAATTTTCTATGAAAAAAATCGCGTTATTGCTTGCATTCTTTGCAATTGGTTTGCAGGTCCTTATGGCCCAAACCAAGGAGATCTCAGGCTCAGTAACCTCCGCCGATGATGGAGGGGCTATCCCAGGAGTATCTGTCTCAGTAAAAGGGACATCATTAGGAACTATCACCGATATGGATGGTAAATTCAGAATGAAAGTTCCTCAAGATGCTAAATCACTTTTATTCAGTTTTGTTGGAATGAACTCACAAGAGGTTATTATTGGGAACCAATCAACCTTTAAAGTTAAAATGACTTCAGGAAACATCTCGGTTGACGAAGTCGTTGTTACGGCAATGGGTATTAAGCGATCCGAAAAGAGCTTAGGATATTCCGCTTCAAAAGTTTCAAATGAAGAAATTAATTCTACTGGAAACTCAAGTATGATGAATTCACTTCAGGGTAAAATCGCCGGTGTAAATGTTTCTTCTGCATCCGGTGCGCCAGGTGCATCTTCTCGTGTAGTGCTGCGAGGTGTATCATCTTTGGGGGGATCCAATCAACCGCTTTATGTGATTGATGGTATTCCGATCAATAATTCTATGGCAGGCTCAAGTACCGAAATAAATGGTGGTCTTGACTTTGGAAACCGTGCGAACGACATAAATCCTGAAGATATTCAGGAAATGACAGTGCTTAAGGGTGGTTCAGGATCCGCGCTGTATGGATCTCGTGCAGCCAATGGTGTAATTATCATTACTACTAAAAAAGGTGCTGCATCAACTAAAGGAAATGCTAAAGTTGAGGTTTCTCATTCGACCACGATGGAAAATCCCCTTCGGTTACCTCAATTTCAAAATGAATTTGGTCAGGGCTGGTATGATGGGACTTTGGCCGCTAACCTGGAAGAAAATGGTAGCTGGGGCGCCAAATTCGATGGTAAAGATCGAATTTGGGGACATGTTGTTGATAATCAGCAAAAATTTAAACCATATGTAGCCCTTAAGGATAATGTAAAAGATTTTTTTGAAACAGGTCTAACTAATAATACAACCGCATCTATCAGTAATGGAAATGAAAGGTCAACATTTTACCTTTCTTATGGAAATGTAAACGCTGATGGCATTATGCCAGGATCTTCCGATTCATATAAAAGAAATACTATTTCATTAAGAGGATCTTCGAAGTTTGGAGAAAAAATTAATGTCAGTGGTTCGATGAACTATATTCGTAAAGACAGTCGGTTTGTGCCAACAGGACAGGAGCAATCTGTTATGGATGCTATTTGGCAAACTCCAAGGGATATTAGTATTGTAGATCAGAAGGATTATAAAAACAAATTTAACAACGTTGACAACTACTATACTGTTTTTGCTCAAAATCCCTATTATGTATTAAACGAACATGGAAACAAGTTCCGGGACAATCGATTCTTTGGAAATGTTAGTGTGGAGTATACAATTTTACCATGGATGACTGCAACTTATCGTGTCGGCTCTGATGTTTCGAATGCCACCCTTAAATCATGGAGAGCTATTACATTATCAACCCGGGCTCATTATAATGATGAAGTTGGACGTGTAAGTGAATCTTCATACTCTACGACAGAAATAACATCTGATTTTCTGTTAAATATGAATAAGAAAATCAACGATTTTAATGTAGGATTAGTTCTTGGCCAGTCTTTAAATCAGCGTGAAAGCAGAAATCAAACGGCGGAAGTAATTGGGTTAAGTTTACCTGGTTTTTATGACCTTTCCAACAGTGCATCTACCCCCACTGCTTCGGGATATATGAGCAAGAGAAGACTCGTTGGTGCATATGCAACCGTTGATCTTTCTTGGAAACAAATATTGTTCGCCAACTTTTCGGGACGTAATGACTGGTCTTCTACCCTTGCTGCAAAAAATCGTTCCTTCTTTTACCCTAGCGGAAGTGTTAGTTTCTTGTTCAGTGAACTTTTGAAGGACAAAATGAAAGATATTATTTCATATGGTAAAATCCGACTAGGCATCGCCCAAACCGGAAATGATGCAGGTGTTTACCTTGTTAATTCCATCTATCCACAAACGGTTCTTACTGATGGCTATCGCAACCTGAATTTCCCTTTGGCTGGTCCAATTAATGGATTTTCTTTAGGTAACCGGCTTGGAAATGATAATTTGAAATCAGAATTAACATCAGAGAAGGAAATCGGAGCAGATCTTAGATTTTTTAAGAATAGGATTGGCGTTGATTTTTCCTATTACGACAGAACCACTACTGATTTAATTTGGAATGTTACTTTGCCATCTTCAACTGGGTACACCTCTCAAACCATGAATCTGGGGAAAGTAACCAATAAGGGTATTGAATTAATGATAACATTAGTTCCCGTCAAAACAAAAGATCTTTTGTGGAAACTATCATGGAATTTTGCTAAAAACAATAATGAATTAGTTGAATTAACTCCAGGTTTGGATCAAATTGATCTAGGGGCCGGTACATCAACGGTGGGTTTTGTTGCCCGCCCAGGAATGCAGATAGGTTTATTTGAAGGTTTGGTTGCCCAGACCACACCTGATGGAAAAGTAGTAGTGAATTCTTCCGGATTGCCTGTTTCGTCTCCTGAACGCCAAATCTTAGGTAGTGCGCAGTATAAATACACAATGGGTGGAAGCTCAAGTCTTACATGGAAAGGCTTAACATTATCGGCTTCTGTAGATGTTCGTCAGGGAGGATTAATGTATTCCCGTACTTCTGAAATGATGTATTTTACAGGGAATGGTGCACAGACTGCTTATAACGATCGTCAACCATTTGTCATTTCTAATTCGGTTCAAAACGTTGGCACTTCTACAGATCCTGTTTATGTTGAAAACACGACTCCTGTTGCAGGAGGAGATGGTAATATGAATCTGTTTTATAACCAGACATATTCTGCCGGGAAATTTGGAAAACTGAACTTGATTGATAGATCCTTTGTTAAATTGAGGGAACTTTCATTAAGCTATCATCTACCAAATAAATTACTGGCAAAAACGCCCATTACTAGTGCAGACATTTCAGTCATCGGTCGTAATCTTTTATTGTGGACTCCAAAAAGCAATACCTTTGTTGATCCGGAATCAACAACATTTGGGGACGAAAGAGGACTAGGTGCCGATTATGGTGAATATGGCGCAACGCCAACTACACGAAGTTTAGGATTCAGTGTTCGATTTACTTTATAATAAACTCAAAATTTATTCGATATGAAAAATTTATTTTACTATACGCTTTTGCTGATAACGGTAGTTGCAACTACCAGTTGTAGTGATAGCTTTTTCAATATTAACGACGATCCCAACAATCCTGTGAATGTCGGGAATGAATTTGTTCTCACGAGTGGCCTTGCTGGCAGCGGGTATGTGGTTGGAGGTTATTATGAGGCCATTGGTGGTTTTTGGTCTCAACATTATGCCCAATCTACAGGTGCATCTCAATGGGCTACATGGGAAGAGTTTTCCATTGATGAAGGGGATTTCGACAGACAGTTTTCATCTTTATACGCTGGCGCGTTAATGGATTTACAGGTTGTCAAAGACAGATCATTAGCATCATCTGATTGGTCATATTACTTGGCATCCACATTAATGCAATCCTATGACTTTGGTATATTAGCTGATTTTTATGATCAAATTCCCTTCTCGGAAGCATTGGTCGGCGTCAAAAAATTAACTCCAAAGTATGATGATGGAAAGAGTGTATGTGATAGTCTTATCGCAAGAATTGATGTCGCGCTAGCAAAAGATTTGAAGGCTTCAACTGTCTCTACAATTGGCAAAGCTGATTTAATTTTTCAGGGAGATATGGATAAATGGGTCAGGTTTGGAAATACACTGAAATTAAAATTGTATCTGCGTTATGTAAATGTTGATCCTAACAAATATAAATCACAAATACAGGCGTTACTGGCCGCAAATAAATTCTTGAATGTTTCGGCAATGATGACCGCTTTTAAGGCCGAAGAAAATGGAAGAAATCCGTTTTACGAAACCTTTATGGATCGTTTAAATGGTAATGTAGCCGCAAGCAAAACATTAATCGATGTTCTTAAAAACAATAATGACACTCGCCTAAATGGTATTTACATTGCTCCATTGGATAAGAATAAAAATCCGTTACCGCAAGTAGGTATCGGGCAAGGACGTTATAAAGCTGATCAGGCAGTATTTGCGACCATTGCAAATTTATCTACACCCAATGTTACCGGATTATCACCAGTTTATTTCTTTACTCTTCCAGAAGTTGACTTCCTAATTGCTGAAGCAGAATTTCGCTATGGTTCGGCTGCTAATGCAAAGACATACTATGAAAAGGGTATTGAAGATTCATATAAATTGTTTAATGCAACCCCTCAACCAGCATTGTATGCAGCGGGAGCAGCATATGAATACATTGGATTGCAATCTATTATCACTCAAAAATGGATAGCTGCAGCCAATTGCAACGCAGCAGAGTCATTCTTCGACTTTAACAGAACTGGATATCCATCTAATTTCGTAAATTCTGCGGTTAGTAGTATCGGAACTAAATTTCCACAGCGATTATTATTCCCTGATTCTGAGCGTAAAGCAAATCCAAACACACCAACACGAAAATCCATTGATGTCAAAGTTTGGTGGGCGAAATAATTTATGTCATTTAAAATAAGACGAATATGAAAACATTTCATTATATTTTTGTTGCAGCGTTGTTAATTCTTACTAATAGCTGCGAAAAAGATTTGACATCTGAAGGAGTCTCGAAGATTACTACTTATGTAACTTACGATCTGACAGGTGGCCCTTCGGTAGCTATTGCTAAGGGGCATGCATTTGTTGATCCCGGTTATAAAGGAACCGAAGGAACAAAAGATGTAACAAGTACTGTTAAAGTTGAAGGTTCTGTTGATGGGATGAAAGTTGGGATGTACACTTTGGTATATTCGGCGGTTAATTCTGATGGATTTAGTTCATCAACCGAGAGAACAGTGTTTATTTATGATCCTTCGGCACCCTCGACAGATCTAACGGGTGACTATTTGGCTAGTGTAAAAAGAACACTTACCCCTACGTCAACACCAGCATCCTATTCGGGTTTAAAGGTTTCAATAAAAAAATTGGCTCCAGGATTCTTTTATGTTTCCGATTTTATAGGAGGTTTTTATGCACAGGGTCGTAACTATCTAAATTTATATGGTTCTGGTTATGAAATAGAAGGCTATATGCAATTAAATGCTGATAACACATTAACGCTTGTGAGTAGTTATTCCTCTGCTTGGGCGGATTCTCTTAATAAATTTATAAATGGAGTGTACGATCCAGCAACCCAGAGTTTAAGTTGGGATGCATTTTACACCACCAGCAATTATGACTTTAAAGTGACATTAGAGAAAGTAAAAAATTAATAATACTTTATATGAAAAATATATTTTATACAAATAAGCTATTGGTCATAGGACTATTATTTATGTGCCTATCCTGTGAAAAGGCGGAATACGACAAGGAATACAGTAATACCTACCCCATTTCGGGCGATTGGACCGTGAAAGTTGCTGTAGGTTCTGAGGTAGTTGGCGGACCATTTTTCATGAAAATCTATAATACTTCCTTTTCAAAGGATTCTGTTTGGATTGATGATAATAAAGCTTTCTGGCAAACAAAAACTAAAGCCAAGGTAGATGTAAAAAATCTTACCTTTTCTGCTACAGATGCTCTGAATGAGTATTACGATAATAGTATGGTAACCTATACAAATGGTAAAATAATCGGCAACGACAGCATCTATTTTGAAGTTAAGTATTCTGATGATAAGGATAATCTTACATATGTATTTTCAGGTCATCGTAAATTAAGCTATGAGGAATATAATACGCATTAATATTATGTACTTCAATAAGTTTTGACAATAACTATTAAAAAGGCTACCAAATCATTGGCAGCCTTTTTAATGTAATCAAAACTCACAGAAAAAGATAATGACTTTGACTTCCTCAATGTAATTGTGGCAATAAACCTAAACCCAATGCCGTGAAGTTAAGTATTTTGATGTTTTCATCGACGCTTAAATACTTCCGTAATCTGGAATAAAAACATCGAGGCTTCGGCCCAGATAATAATCATCGGATTCCCAAATCTAAACTAAAATATCTCAACGGCTCAATATCCTGTTGGGGTTATCGCAGAAATATAGTCGTCTCCTCCGATGGTTAGCCTGGTAATCCAGTCTTCGGTCATCGATGTTTGCAATGCAATAATTTAGAGAATCAATTACGATGTGTTTGTAACCTGGCCGTGAAAAAACATCAATCCATTTTTCGATAGTTAGCGCAAGATAATTAGCACATCCTTGTAATTCTCAAAAACAATTCATTTAACATGTCAATAATTTATTCCAATTGTTGTAACTTGTAGAACGATTCACAAGCAGGTCTGTTAGTTAATCTTAAAAAAGAAATCAATGAAGCAGTCAGAATCAAATTTCTTTCGATGGTGCAGGCTGTACTGGCCAACCTGAAGAAAGACCAGACTTTTTGGTCTGAAGAACCTGAAATCGTTTCGGAGGTTGAGGCACTCGAATCGGAATTTAACCTGATAACCGAAGACTTGAATAAAATTTCTGGTCTCAACCCAACAGGTTATACGAAATCGAAAAACAACACCTTCGGCACCATTATCCGCTCTACTTTTAAGCTTTGCAGAAAATTATGCGTTTATGCACGCCGTCAAAACGACACGGTGCTCCTGCAATTTGCCGATCATTCTGAAAACTCGCTCTCGGCTGGCATCGAAAAAGTTGCAATCAGCCGTTGTTCTGCCCTGGTAAACAAGGCCGAATCATTACTTGAAGCATTGACGCCTTATAAAATTACCGCCGATGAACTGTTGCATATCCGTCATCGAATTGAGGACTACAATCAACATATTGAAGGACGCTCTACTGTTAAAACCAGTAAATCAGTTTCGATTCACGACATTTCGGGCCAAATTACCTCTCTAAACAACCATCTGAATCTACTCGATGATATGATCGAAGGCTTCATCGAAGATGATGAAATGATTGCCCGCTATAAATCGGCCAGAATCGTTATTGATTATGGCAAAGGGAAAACGGCTAAAAACAAGAATGAAGCACCTGTAGCCTAATTTCCTTTGCAAGCCTGGAAAAGCAAAATGGATTTTTTTGGAGTGTAATCTGAGCCAAACCGACCTGCTCCGGAATCAGGAATAATCCAATGCTTTTTCAGGCTCTTGTTTTAGCGAAAAAAATTATCCAACCGATTTCAGCATTACTTGCCGGTCCATTCTATTCAAACGAGCGGTGACCACCTTTAAATGCCACTTCATATTTATTAATCGTATGGTCGAATCAACAAAATGAGTAGGCATATTCATTAATTGCCCGATGAAATCAACGAAACGAGTGTTCACACTCATTAATCGTCGAGTCAAATCAACGAAATGAGTGCATCTATTTATTAATTGAACACTGAAAGCAACAAATCGACAACTAAAACACACAAATTGTCAGGGAAAATGGACAGGTTGTCAGGAAAAATCGATTAATCGCGCGAAAATCGCAGAGGAGTGCAGCAAAGACTCATGCAAAAATATTAGTCATCAAACCGATGATTAGGCAATAATAGTGTAACTACCAGAAAATGATTTATTTTTTTGAGATCAAGGCATTAAACCTAAACCCGATTCCATGCAGATTCAAGATTTTGATGTTTTCGTCGGTACTCAAATACTTCCGTAACCTGGAAATAAAAACATCGAGGCTTCGACCCAGATAATAATCATCGGACCCCCATACTTGTATCAGGATGTCGGAACGGCTTAGTACCTTGTTCGGGTTTTCACAGAAATAACGTAAGAGTTCGGCTTCTTTATAAGTTAAAGTTTTGCGTTCGCCATTGGAGTCTAAAATCAAACTATCGAAATAAAAAACGAAACGTCCAAGTTTATAGTAATTCTGGTCATTACTGGCTTCGTTGATGTTTAGGCTTCGCTTCAGAAATATCCTTATTTTAAGAAGCAATTCTTCCATGCTGAAAGGTTTGGTTATATAGTCGTCACCGCCAATAGTTAGCCCGGTAATGCGGTCTTCGGTCATCGAACGAGCGGTTAGAAAGATGATTGGAACATGATCGTCGATTTCCCTGATTTCTTTAGCCAAGGTAAAACCGTCCTTTTTAGGCAGCATAACATCTAAAAGGCACAAGCTAAATTTCTCAGATTTAAAAAAATTCAACCCAGATTCGCCATCATCGGCAGAAGTTACCACATAACCATTTTGTTCCAGGTTATCTTTAATAATAAAGTTAAGGGTTTGATCGTCCTCGACCAGCAGTATTTTTTCGCCCTGATAGATCATGCTGTTTATTTCTTGATTTTCACAATAAAAGTACTTCCTTTCCTTGAATTTTCGATCACTTTTATGCACCAACCATGTCTCAGAACTATTTTTTTCACATAATCAAGTCCTAACCCGAACCCTTTTACGTCGTGTACATTGCCAGTTGGCACACGATAAAACCGGTTAAATATCTTTTTTCGGTCTTTGGAAGGAATTCCAATTCCATTATCCTCAAACATAATGAAATAGTGTTTTTTATCGCCATCTAACCTAATAACGATTTCCGGAGTAACAGAACAATATTTGATAGCATTATCAAGAATATTAAAAATCAGGTTCGAAAAATGAAGTTTATCGGCTTTGATTAAAGCATTTTCAATTAATGATTCAAGCGTTATCCTGTAAACCCTACCATTCTGGCTATTCTTAAACTCCAGAATTGATTCAGAAATAAATGTATTCAGCTCAATTAGTTCCAGATGTAATTGGAGTTTTGTTTTTTCGATGGTTGCCATTTGGAGCAATTTCTCGACATGGGCCGATAACCGTTTATTTTGCTGTCCAACAATTTTCACATATTCGGCCAAACGCTCAGGTTGTTCCCCTATTTTTGGATTCGAAAGGACCTTTGCAGCCAGATCAATCGAAGCTATTGGCGTTTTAAATTCATGAGTCAGGTTATTGATAAAGTTCTTCTGTATCTCGCTTAATTGTTTTTGTTTTATGATTACATACAGCGCGTAACCAAAGAAAATGACCACAAAGAATAAAATTCCGTTTAAGAAATACCAGGTCACCAACCGGGAACTATAAAACTGAGATCGGTCGGGAAAGTGAACTCCAAAATAATAGGTAAACTTTGAGCAGGTTGGCAGACTACAAGCGTTTTTTTTCTTTCCCACTTTAGTTTTAGCCTTATCATAACGCTTGTCGTACATGATTTGCTCCATGCTACAAGAGGCTGAATCAATGTTTTTTGTTGGTTTCTGAGTTAACGAAATTGAATCGCGTTTAATAATATTCCCATGGATCATTTTCTTCGAATTACAATCATAGATCGCATATTCAAAGGTCAGATTCAGATTTCGTTTTTTGAATTCAGTTTCCAAAAAGTGTTCAAGCAGGTTCGTGTCAATGACATCATTTACATTTACGACATAATAATTATTCGAAATTCGTTCGACCTGACAGCCTTCATTCGATCGAACCAGATGACCATGTAACTTGGCGTTGTATTCGTTAAGTTGACTGGCGACACTTCTTAACGCACTAGTAGTTAATTGGTGAAATTGAGTTTCATTTAAATCATATGAATTTTTCAGGAAGAAAAACTGAATTAACAGAATTCCAACCACTGAAATAGTTGCCATGATAATAACAAAACCAATTGAATTCCTTCTCATCTTTGATTGTTTTCGACCTTTAGAAACACGAAACTACTCAAAAAATACATCTGATTTATTCATTAACATCTCATTAACAAAAGTTTGCTCGTTTTAACACGAATTGAATGAAAGGTTTTTTAGTTTTGTTCTTATTGCGGAACAATAAAATAAAATTGAATTTTATCTTTGATTCGTTTTTTTGAAAGTCTCATTACATTATTAAAATAACGTACTTATGAAAATTTCTTTTTCGCTTTTATTGGCATTGCTTCTTTGTATGCCATTTGCAAATCAGGCGCAGACCGCCAAATCGAAAATTGCATTTGAAAAACTGCAACACAATTTCGGTACTTTCAAAGAAGAACTCGGGATACAAACCGTGTCCTTTAACTTCAAAAATGACGGATCAGAACCGCTAATTCTCAACAATGTTCAGGCATCATGCGGATGTACGACTCCAGAATGGACACGTGAACCTGTTGCCCCTGGAGCCAAAGGAATAATTAAAGTAAGTTACGATCCAAGAAACAGACCTGGCGTTTTTAACAAAACCATCCGTGTTAGCTCAAATGCAGAAAATGCTGATGTGGTGTTAACTATTTTGGGAGAAGTAACTCCAAGAGCCAGAACAATAGAGGAAGATTATCCTAATGAAATTGGGCCTCTTCGTGCAAAAACAAATCATGTGGCTTTTGCCTCAATTAAAGAAAATCAGGTAAAAAAAGACAGTGTTGAAATTATTAATAATTCGGCACAACCTGTTCAATTAAGTTTTAAAACTCCTCCTCCTCACCTAAGTGCTATTTTTAAACCCGCAAAACTGGCCCCAAAACAAAAGGGTTATATTGTGGTAACTTTTGATGCTTCAAAAATCAAAGCCTATGGTTTTGTAATGCACCGTATTTATCTGAATGTTGACGGACAAGATGACTATAAAAATTCAATTGCAGTTAGTACAACTTTAGAGGAAGATTTCTCCAATTTATCGGCTGAAGATTTAAAGAACGCTCCTATCGTGACTTATGATATGGAATCGTTTGATTTTGGAGACATCAAACCTGGAATAAAGAATGAACACACCTTCAATTTGAAAAATACCGGTAAAAAAGATCTGATTATTCGTGATGTGAAAAGTTCATGTGGATGTACTGCAGTTTCACCTTCAAAAAATGTTGTTGCTTCGGGCGAAAGTGTCCCATTAAAAGTCGTATTTGATTCGACTGGCAAAAGCGGACGTCAGAATAAAACCATTACTGTAATCACTAACGATCCGAAAAATCCAACCACAGTTTTAAGAATCGCGTCTAATATTGTAACGCAACCTTAATCGATCCAAAACAATAGCAAGCCGGTTCCAATTTTGAGCCGGCTTTTTTTAGCTCTTTTCAAAAGATTTCAATTCATCTATACCTAAAATTCTACGTCGATCGTTACATTCGCATAAAATTATTGCACATGATCGGAGATCAACACCATTCACATATCGAGAACGACCCCGAATACGCGGGACTGAATGTCAATCAAGGAATCGAACCGTTACCTTCGGTTAGCGAGGATTCGGTTAAACGATTTCTAAAAAATAAGAAAAAACGTTCATTATCAGTACAGCAATATGTCGATGGAATCCTGAATGGAGACATCACCATTTTGAGTCAGGCAGTTACCTTGGTCGAAAGTTCGAAACCCGAACACCAGGAAGTTGCCCAGGAAATCATTGTCAAATGTTTGCCTTTCTCTGGAAATTCAGTTCGGATTGGCATTACCGGAGTTCCCGGAGTAGGTAAAAGTACTTTTATTGAAGCCATGGGCAAGCACATTACCGCACAAGGCAAAAAGCTGGCTGTACTGGCCATTGATCCAAGCAGCGAGCGAACCAAAGGAAGTATTCTGGGTGATAAGACACGCATGGAAGACCTCTCGATCGATCCCAATGCCTACATCCGCCCTTCCCCGTCAGCCGGATCGCTTGGCGGAGTCGCCCGGAAGACCCGAGAAACCATAATTTTATGTGAAGCGGCTGGGTTTACCCATATTTTTATTGAAACCGTTGGTGTTGGACAAAGCGAAACCGCAGTGCATTCGATGGTCGATTTTTTCCTTCTGCTGATGTTGGCCGGCGCTGGCGACGAATTGCAGGGAATTAAGCGGGGAATTATGGAAATGGCCGATGCCATCACCATTAACAAAGCCGATGGAAACAATATCGAAAAAGCGGGTTTAGCACGAATTCAGTACCAAAACGCGTTGCATTTATTCCCGGCTACAGAATCGGATTGGGTTCCTAAAGTACTGACTTGTTCGGCTTACATGAAGACAGGGATCAACGAAATATGGGAAACGATTGATGAATACCTCACTCTTGTTAAAAATAATAATTATTTTCAGCATCGAAGAAATGAACAATCAAAATTCTGGATGTATGAAACCATAAACGAACAACTTCGAAAAAATTTTTACCAGAACGAAAAAATCAAAACCCTAATGGCAGAATCAGAGGATAAAGTTTTGAAAGAAGAGATGTCATCTTTTGTCGCCGCCAAAAAGTTGCTAGATTTATACGATCAAATCAGAAAAAACATTTAACCACACACTTAATAATCAGATTAATGAGAAATGTATTAGCAATTTTGGTTTTTGCGATGGCCGCGATCTCGTGTCATTCAGCAAAAGATGAGTTTTCGATCAAAGGGTCAATCGCAGGAGTTAAAACAGGTAAAATATATCTGTTAAAGCTTGTTGGCGAGCAGCCTCAACCCATTGACACCGCCAACATCGTTGATGGGAAATTTGCTTTCAAAGGGAAAATGGAAATCCCAGACATCCGCATTCTTCGGTTAGATGACCAGAACTATTTTGCCACATTCTTTCTCGATAATGCCAACATTACAGTAACCGCCAATAAAGACAGCTTGCGAAATACTAAAATCACAGGCTCTCCTACTCAAGATATTTTCAAGATTTACATCAGTGAGATGGAAAAGTTAAATAAAGATGTAATGGCCCTTCAGGGGAAATACCAAAATGCGATGTCAACTGGAAATACTGCTGAAGCTGAAAAAGCTAAAATCGACTATCAGGCTATGATCGACAACAATAAGGTTTACACCAAAAACTTTGTAAAAGAACATTCCAACTCCGTTGTTTCTGCTTATATCACTATATTTCAGCTTGCAAATCAGCTTGATGCAACAGAACTAGACTCGATAACCAGCAAATTCGCCCCCGAAATCAGCAAATCGGAATATGTGGTTAAATTAAAAGAAATTATTCAGGAACAAAAAAAGACAGCGGTTGGCGCAATGGCTCCTGATTTTACAATGAATGATCCGGAAGGAAAGCCCATTCAATTATCATCTTTAAAAGGAAAAATTGTACTGGTCGATTTTTGGGCTTCCTGGTGCGGGCCATGTCGTCAAGAAAATCCCAACATTGTAAAGATGTATCAGCAATATCATGGCAAAGGCTTCGAAATACTTGGCGTTTCGCTTGACAAAACCAAAGAAGATTGGGTGAAAGCAATTAAAGATGATAACCTGACATGGATGCACGTATCTGACCTTCAGTATTGGCAGAATGCTGCAGCCCGTTTATACAGTGTAAATGCAATTCCACAATCGTTTCTGCTTGATAGGGATGGAAAAATTATCGGTAAAGGCTTAAGAGGCGAACAACTTGAGAAGAAATTATCGGAATTATTCCCGAATTAATATTTTCAAAACTGCATAGAAGACAAGAAGAGCCGCCCCAAGCGGCTTTTTTTGTACCTGAAACATTGAAAAACTTCAGAAGTATTCATTATCTAAAAAACTTTTCAGCGTTCGGGAATGTTATTATGCTGTTTGATTTTAATCTAAAGAATCTATCATTTATGAGTTACGATTTAATAGTAGTAGGCAGCGGCCCGGGCGGATATGTAGCTGCCATCAGAGCTGCTCAGTTAGGCTTAAACGTAGGAGTTGTTGAAAAAGAAAATCTCGGTGGAATATGCCTGAACTGGGGTTGTATTCCGACCAAATCGCTTCTAAAAAGCGCACAGGCCTTAGAATATGCCAAACATGCAGCCGATTATGGCGTTTCAATTTCAGGTGAAATAAAACCTGATTTTACAGCTATGGTAAAACGTAGCAGAGGTGTTGCCGAAGGAATGAGCAAAGGGATTCAATTTCTGTTTACCAAAAATAAAATTGATGTGATAAACGGCTTTGGCCGGTTAATCGACAAAAATACCGTTGAAGTGACCGATGAAACTGGAAACAGGGTACTTCATCCGGCAAAAAACATCATTTTAGCGACTGGTGCCCGTTCGCGCGAATTACCCAATCTGGAACAAGACGGTGAAAAAATTATTGGATACCGCGAAGCCATGACTTTACCCAAACAACCCAAATCGATGGTGGTGGTTGGTTCGGGAGCCATTGGTAGCGAATTCGCCTATTTCTATCAAAGTATCGGCACAGAGGTAACTTTAGTAGAATATTTGCCCAATGTTGTTCCAAACGAAGACGAAGAAGTTTCAAAAACACTCGAACGCTCATTCAAAAAAATGAAAATGAAGGTGTTGACCAGTGCCTCAGTCGAATCAGTTGATACTTCAGGAGAATTGTGTAAGGTAACCGTCAAGACTAAAAAAGGAGAAGAAATCGTTGAGGCCGAAATTGTTTTATCAGCCGTTGGAATTGCGCCAAACATTGAGAATATCGGGTTGGAAGATCTTGGAATTGAACTTGAAAAAGGGAAAGTTAAAGTCAACGAGTTTTGCCAAACCAACGTGGATACCGTTTTTGCCATTGGCGATATCATTGCCGGACCAGCATTGGCTCATGTTGCCTCAGCCGAAGGAATACTTTGTGTTGAAAAAATTGCAGGCCTGAATCCCCATCCAATTGATTATTCTACCATTCCGGGCTGCACTTATACCAATCCTGAAGTTTCTTCAGTTGGAATGACAGAACAAAAAGCACGAGAAACCGGCCATGAAATTAAAGTTGGTAAATTCCCTTTCTCGGCCAGCGGTAAAGCTAGTGCATCGGGGCAAAAAGAAGGTTTTGTGAAATTAATTTTTGATGCTAAATATGGCGAATTACTAGGCGCTCACATGATTGGCGGAAACGTCACTGAAATGATTGCGGAGCTAGTAGTGGCTAAAAAACTGGAAATAACCGGTCACGAGCTTATAAAATCCATCCACCCCCACCCTACCATGTCTGAAGCCATTATGGAAGCAGCGGCAGCAGCTTACGATGAAGTGATTCATTTATAGAAACCGGTTCAAACATTTCGCAATTGTAAACTAAGTGGTTGAACATCTCCAATATTTGGATTTAGGATTTAATACAAATTAGATTTTTAAGAACAAGACCCGGCACCAAAATACTGGGTCTTGTTTTCTTCGAACAATAAAGTTCTTCGTTAGAATATTCTCAATCAATTGATTTTCAGGCATATTATTTCTAAAGATCATAAATATTTATACTTTTGTTGCGATTTAACCTTTAAAAAAATCCTATGAAGAAATTCGCTGTTTTGATCTCCGGAGTTTTTTTGATAATAAGTACTGCTTTTGCTGGCGGAATCTTGACAAATACAAACCAAAGTGCCCAGTTTGTTAGAATGCTCTCAAGGAATGCTTCAATTGATCTGGATGCCGTTTATTTTAATCCAGCCGGATTGACTCAAATGAAAAACGGATTTTACTTCGGGCTTCACAACCAAACCATCATACAATCAAAAACAATTACTAGCGAATTTGGAGAACAATCAACTCCTCAAATACCTCTTATGTACGATAAATATGTAGGTGATGTAAAGGTACCTGTTTTCCCCACTGCCTTTGGTGTTTACAAAACAGACGACTGGGCTTTTTCTGTCGGCTTCGGACCTAATGCTGGTGGTGGAAGTGCAAAATATAATCATGGCTTGCCTTCATTTGAAAAACAAATCGCCCGCATTGTACCAGCATTATCAGGATTAAGTGCACTGGGGTATCCAGTTACCAATTACGGAGTAGATATTTCATTCGAAGGAACTTCCGTATTTTGGGGAATTCAGGGAGGAGCTACTTATAAAGTTAATAAAGTCATATCCGTTTACCTTGGCGCCCGCTACGTTCCGGCAATTAATACCTACAATGGGAAAATTGCAAATATCCAGTTAGGACCGGCAGGCGGATTGCAAAATGCACAAACCTATTTAACCGGCGCTGCCGCTGCTGCTACTGCAAAATCTCAGGCAACTGCTGCGGGAGCGGCCAGTTTACAACAAGTTGTAGCAAGTCCATACAAAGACAAAACAATTGCCGAAATACAAGCACTAGGCCTTATTTCAGCCGAACAACGGGCAAAACTTGAAGGAGGTCTTCAAAGCATTGGACTTACTGCTGCACAAATAAGTGCGATGAGCGTTACTTCAGCTCAATCGACTTTTTCTGCAACTTCTGCTTATCTTGCTGGAACCGCAAGTGTCCTAACTGCCAAAATTCCAAGTTTGGCAGATAAAAGTGTAGATGTTGAGCAAACCGGAGCTGGAGTTACTCCCATTGTTGGCGTTGATATTCACCTCAACAAACTCAACATTGGCTTAAAATATGAACACATGACCATCATAGGGTTGACCAACAAAACAGTAGTTGATAATACAGGCTTATTCCCCGACGGACAAAAAACAAACAGCGACATTCCGGCAATTATAGCAGGAGGTGCTGATTATCAAGTTACGGACAAACTGAAAGTTTCGGGATCGTTTAATCTTTACATGGATAAAAATGTAAACTGGGGCAAAAACGTTTATTTGCAAGACCGAACCATCGACAAAAACTATGTGGAACTGTCTCTTGGCGCTGAATATAAGCTAACTGATGCCTTTACACTCAGCGCCGGGTATTTAAACTCGAATACCGGCGTTAGCGAACAATATCAGAGCGATTTCAGTTTCAGCAACGATTCATATACAACCGGGATGGGATTTCAGTGGAACATGAATAAAAGACTTGTACTTGATGCCGGAATGATGTTAACTACTTATAAAAATTCGACTAAAACATTCACAGAAACTGCGCCAATAGGCACATATACTGAAACCTACGGGAAAGACACCTTTACCGTGGCATTTGGAATAGGCTATAAAATATTTTAACAATCGATTTTCTCATATGCAAAGGTGCTTGTTTCTGGTAACATGCACCTTTTCTTGCTCAAATTCAGTTTCGATGGTTTGCAATTGAATTAACCAAAACATTGACCTATCTTTAAATCGGTTTAACGATTAAAGGGCTATGGAATTCAGAAATTTCACTTATCTGATTTTACTTTTGGGATCTATCTCGGTTCCGCTATCGCTTAGTTTCGACAAAAAAGTACAATACTTTAAAAACCTGAAGTATATTTTTCCGGCCATCTTCATTATGGCAGTTATCTTCTGGGTTTGGGACGTCAGATTCGCTAAAGCAAATATCTGGAGCTTTAATCCGGACTTTACACTCGGTATAAATATGATAGGTATGCCTGTCGAAGAATGGCTTTTCTTCATCGTGGTTCCCTATTGTTGCGTATTTATTTATGAAGTCCTGAAATTTTATTTGGTAAAACTGGAATATCCCCGTCCTTTACTGGCATTCAGTCTGATCCTCGTTGTTGGATTTGCTCTAATCAGCTACTTTTTCAGACTTCATGCCTATACGTTCCTGACGTTTCTATTCTCAGCCATTTACCTGGGGTACATCGTTTTTAGTAACCGGTTCAAACATTACCTCACCAAATTTTATTTTTGCTATATCATTTCCCTGCTTCCGTTTATGGTGGTCAATGGAATCCTGACTTCACTGCCATTGATTAAATACAATCCAACTCACATCCTAAATATTCGGGTTCTGAACATACCCATCGAAGATTTTTCATATCTTTTCCTGATGCTTTTGATGGTAATTACCATTTATGAAACACTGAAAAAAGCCAGATATTATTAAAGCTGCTCATGAAAAAATCAAAAATTGAAATACAAGTAACGCTACTAACCATCGGCATTGCCATTGCAGTAACTATTTCAGGATATCTGGCCTACCAAAGCCTTTCAAAAATTGTTGATACCATTCACAATGAAGCACGTCCTGATCTTAAGCTGCTTCTGATTAAAGATATTGCCACTGATTTAAGCCAAGTTGAAAATACCATCCGTCTGTATAGCCTGACAACAAATCCATCGTTTTTACGATCCTACCGGCAATTGGGCGATTCTGTTCAGAAAAAACTGAAGACACTTTCCGGATACTCCGTCCCGGGATCCGAAGAAATCTCGCACATCGATTCCATTTCACTGCTTGCCAAGCGGAAATTACAGGTTTGGGACAGGATCAGGGCTCTAAACCGTACTAAAACCAATGCGCACGACACCTTTTCAAACCTCTATTCCAAAATCGATACGGCCATTATTCAGCCCGACACCATCCGTTTTAAACCGGAGCCAAAGAAAAGTTTCTTCAAACGATTATTCGGGAAAAGAGATACCACAACAAAAAAACCTGTTATCATCGACAAATCGAAGGAAAAGGAAATCATCAAAAAGGAAATTGCAGGTGTCGAAGAACAAATTACCAGCCAGGCTCTGAGGCTCCAAAGCAGTGAAACCTCGTTATTCAAGCAGAACATCAAATTAACCCAAACGCTTAATCAGCACATTGCCAGCCTTGAAAACAGTGAACAAAAACGACTGGAAAGCAAAACGCAGGAAGCTGACTCCATGGCTGCCCAAACCTATCGGGGAATGGCAATTTTTACCGTTGCAGCAGTCTTTCTCCTGATAATTATTCTGATCTTGTTTTTCCGAAATCTCCAGAAAAACCGGATATACCAGCAAGTACTGAAACAAGCGAAAGCTGAAGCCGAAAGCCTGGCCAAAGCCAAAGAGATGTTTGTAGCTACAGTCAGCCACGAAATGCGCACTCCAATTAACGCGATTTATGGTTTGACCGGGCAAATGCTGCAAAAAGCAGGATCATTCGAGGTTACCAATGACCTAAAAGTTGTTCACCGGTCGGCTGAACACCTGATTGCATTAGTCAACGATACGCTCGATTTCTCAAAAATTGAATCACAAAAATTAAAGATTGAACAAGTTGATTTTCTACCTGACGAAATTCTAAACGAGATTCACATTTTGCACAAAGATTCTGCTCAAAAAAAAGGTATCGACCTGATCTTCAACAACAAAACGGACAAGAATCTGGTACTGCGAGGCGATCCAATCCGTCTCAAACAGGTGTTGATCAATTTGATAACCAATGCGATAAAATTCACTAATAAGGGACAGGTTACTTTAACTATTTCCGGAGAAGAAATTTCAGGACGAACCTACAAGTTGCACATTGAGGTTCTGGATACCGGAGTTGGCATCGATGAAGAAGACCTCAAGCTAATTTTCGATGAGTTTGTGCAACTGGTCACCAACCTCACTCAAAAGCAGCGGGGCGCGGGGCTGGGATTGTCAATCGTCAAAAAGCTGGTTCTTCTTCAGGATGGTGAAATTAAAGTGGAAAGTACGCCAGGTAAGGGAACCCGATTTATCCTGATGATTCCATATCATCCGGGGAATTCGGGAAATATCATAAAAATACAGGCCGAACCAATGCAAATTCCGGTCTGGTTCAGGAACTTTCATTTTCTGATTGTTGACGACGAAGAATACAACCTTTACCTGATTAAAAATATCCTAAACAAGTGGGAGGTTGCTTTTACAGAAGCACTTAACGGGCAGGAAGCCGTTGATCTTGCCGCGAAACACGAATACGATCTTGTTCTCATGGACATCCGAATGCCGGTCATGGATGGATACGAAGCCGCCAAACAGATTTTACGACGTAATTCCTCTACCCGAATCATTGCCCTGACTGCTACCACAAAAGCGGAAGACATTCAGCAAATAGAGCAAGCCGGAATGCATGACTTCCTGCAAAAACCTTTTGCCGAGTCTGACTTGATCAATGCCATACTAAAATTGATCCCTAAAAAAGCGGTAGAAATTGAACCTGAAAAGATTGCTAAAGAAGTGACGATTGACTTCAACGAACTGGAACAAATTTCCGGAGGTGATGCTGCTTTCAGGAATGAAATGATTCGGATTTTTATCCGTTCGAGCGAAGAAGCGTTGACGAAGTTTCAGCAAAACCTTCAAATCTTTGATTGGACTGCCGTTGCTGAAACGGCGCACAAACTTGCTGCACCTGCCAAACACATGCAGGCCACCACACTATACGACCATTTGAAGAAGCTTGAAAATACTGTTGAAAATATGCCCCCCGAAGAAATCAAGAAATTAATCGGGTCGATTGAGGCTGAAATCAATTCAATTAATTTAATCCTGAAACAGAAACTTGGTGACGATTAGCTTGCCGTCCTGAATTTTTATCAAAATGAGAATTACGGAATCCGTTTCAGCAAAAAACTTATTACCTTGCCGTGCCTGTTTCAAATTCAGAATAACGAATCGTAGAAAAATGTCTGAAAAAGCGTTCAAAATATTTGTAGTTGAAGACGATGAGTGGTACAGCCGCCTGCTGGTGCACACCTTGTCGCTCAATCCCGATTACGAAATTCAATCCTTCGCCACCGGGAAAGACTGTTTGGCCAATTTACATCAAGAACCCGATGTGATTACACTCGACTACCGTTTGCCCGACATGAAAGGGCTGGATGTACTGAAGCAGATTAAAGAAATTAACGAAGACATCCAAATCATACTGATTTCGGAGCAGGATGATATTGAAGTGGTGGTCACTTTATTGCAAAACGGGGCCTTCGACTACATCGTTAAGTCGAAAGACATCAGGGAACGGCTGTTGAATACGGTAAACAACATCAAACAGGGCAGCAATCTGAAAAAGGAAATCGTGACTTTGCGGCAGGAAGTCAAAAAAAAATACACCGATCAAAATACCATTATTGGCAACAGTGCAGCAACACGCAAGGTGTACGAACTGATTGAAAAAGCGACCCGGACCAACATTACTGTAACCATAACCGGCGAAACTGGCACCGGGAAAGAATTGGTTGCCAAAGCAATACACTACAGTTCGAACCGATCGAAGCAACCTTTTGTTGCCGTTAATGTTGCAGCCATTCCGAAAGAACTGATCGAAAGCGAACTCTTCGGACATGAAAAAGGAGCCTTCACAGGAGCAGCTTTCCGTCGGATTGGTAAGTTCGAAGAAGCCAATGGCGGCACTCTTTTCCTCGACGAAATGGCAGAAATGGATATTTCCTTGCAAGCCAAATTACTACGTGCACTTCAGGAAAAAGAAATTATCCGGATTGGAAGCAATACCCCGATAAAATTTGATTGCCGCATCATTATTGCCACCAACAAAGATCTTCAGGAAGAAATTAAAAAAGGAAATTTCAGGCAAGACCTCTATTATCGACTATATGGATTGCCCATTGAATTACCGCCCTTGCGCGAGCGAGAGAATGATGTAATTGTGCTTTCCAGGCATTTCATCGAACTGTTTTGCAAGGAGAATAAAATGGCTGTCAAGACATTAACTCCGGAGGCATCAGCCCGTTTGCTTTCCTATTCGTTCCCCGGAAATATCCGAGAATTGAAATCGGTAATCGAACTCGCTGTAACGCTGGCCGACAGAGATGAAATTACTGCCAACCACATTGTTTTAGGCCGCGGACAGGATTTGCTTGACAATGCTTTCAGTCGTGAATTGAGCCTTCGCGAGTACGACATCATGATCGTAAAAAAATTTCTTGAAAAGTATGACAATAACATTAAACTGGTTGCCGAAAAACTCGACCTTGGTGTAGCTACTATCTACAGGATGCTGAAGGAAAATAGCAACGAATAACTCACTAGCCATTTCTCATACTTATCATTTCAGATGTCTATTTGATCAAATTGAGAAAATAGATTTACGCACAACCTTTAGCAAAATACCTGAAAAACAGCATCTTATATTTCAATAGTCAGAATGGCACGGGCATTGCCATTTCTTTACCTGAGATCAGACAGTGCTTTAGCGAACAGGAAAGATTGTGGGTAGAGAGAACGTGTAATAGCTGTCTGATTTTTGAATATGAAAACCATTTATAAAAATCAAATAAAAACAAATTTTATGGAAGCACAAAAATCACAGCTGACGATCATCATTGTTGCAGCGTTAATCTTAATTGGAGTCATTGGCGGCGGAGTATATATTGTAAACCAAAAAAATGACCAAATTCAAACCTTGGTAACAGAAAAAACAGGTCTGAACCAAACAATTCAAAAAAGAGATTCAGTGGTGAACGACATGGAAGGCACATTCGCCGAAATTGAAAGCAATATGACTTTCATTAAAGAAAAAAGAAGTCAGATAGCTACAATGCAAGCAGAAGGTGGAAAAAACAAAAAGCAGCTAATCGTTGAAGATGTGAAGCTGATGAATACCATGCTGGAAGAAAGCAGTAAGAAAATTGCTGAATTGGAAGAGAAATTGAGAAAATCAGGGATGAACGTTAAGGCCTACGAAAAAAGACTTCAGGCTCTAAATGAAACTATTGAAGCCCAGAATACTGAAATCGCTGAACTGAAAAAAACGATCAATGATAAAAATGCCAGCCTGGCCGAATTCGATACCAAAGTGAAAAAGCTGAATTCAGATATACAGCAACAGGCCGACACCATCAATTACAAACAAAAAGTGATTGTTGATAAAACCGACAAACTGAATACCGCCCATTATACTTTGGGAACCTTTAAGAAATTGAAAGAAGAAGGAATTGTAAGCCGCGAAGGCTCAGTTCTTGGAATTGGCGGAGGTAAAGCTATTCAGGGAAATTTCGATTCGAAATATTTCACAGCTGTAGATATTCGCAAAACAAAAACAATTCCGCTGAACGTAAAGAAAGCTGTCGTAATTTCAGAGCACCCAAGCAGTTCGTACAAACTGGTTGAAGAAAACGGGCAGATTGCTTACCTGCAAATCGAAAATCCGGAAGAATTCTGGAGAATCTCGAAATACGCAGTTATTCAGGTAAAATAGTTCAAACACATCATGTATCCCAAACCAAAACATTCAGAACAGACACGCCATGAGAAAATCAAAATAGTTTCAAGGATGCATGAACACTGGGCAATTTAGCAGGGCTTCTGGCCCGAGGAAATTGTACTATATACAAAAGGCTGTCAGGGTAAATACCTGACAGCCTTTCACTATTTCTAATCTATTCTGATCAAATAATCCCGAGCGATTTCCCAACCTTAATGAAGGCTGCAACAGCCAGGTTAATCTGGGCTTTGGTGTGTGCGGCAGACAACTGCACCCTGATGCGGGCCCTGCCTTTTGGAACCACCGGGAATACAAACCCGATTACATAAATACCTTCTTTCAGCAACTCATCGGCGAACTTTACGGCAAGCGGGGCATCGTAAATCATTACCGGAACAATTGCGGTTGTACCTTTAACCAAATCGAACCCTGCAGCTTCCATCTTACCACGGAAATAAGTAGCATTTGCCATGGTTCGTGCCGGCAGTTCAGCCGATTCGGTCAACAGATCGAGTACTTTCGAAGTTGCACCAACAGTGGCCGGAGCAAGCGTATTTGAAAACAGATATGGGCGCGACCGCTGACGAAGCATTTCAATGATTTCTTTGCGTCCTGAAGTACAGCCACCGTTTCCGCCACCCAAAGCTTTGCCAAAGGTCGTGGTAATGATGTCGATCTTTCCAAGCAATCCAAAATGTTCGGCAGTGCCTCTTCCTGTTTTGCCAATATAGCCCGATGCGTGCGAATCGTCAACCATAACAAGAGCATCATATTTTTCACATAATTCAACGATTTCAGGAAGTTTGGCCAAGTCGCCATCCATCGAAAACACACCATCGGTGACAACCAAACGATATTTTGCTGTTTGCGATTTTTTCAGGCAAATTTCCAACTCAGCCATATCGGCATGTTTGTAGCGGGCACGCTGAGCTTTGCACAAGCGCACTCCATCGATGATTGAAGCATGATTCAATTCGTCTGAGATAATAATACTATCTTCACCCAACAGTGGCTCAAAAACGCCCCCATTGGCATCAAAAGCGGCACAATACAGAATGGTATCTTCGGTTCCCAGAAATTCGGATACTTTCTGCTCCAGTTCCTTATGAATTTGCTGTGTTCCACAAATAAAACGAACCGACGAAAGGCCAAACCCCCAGTCCTCCATTGTTTTTTGAGCAGCTTTAATTACTTCAGGATGATTGGCCAGACCAAGGTAATTGTTTGCACAAAAATTCAAAACAGTTTTGTCGCCCCCCACTGAAATCTCAGAGCTTTGTGAGGAAGTGATTATTCTTTCGGTTTTATACAAACCTTGCTCTTTCAGTTCACGTAGCGTATTTGCTAAGTCTTCTTGGATTTTTCCGTACATGATGTTAATTTTATAAAAAGTGATAGGTTCAATATCTTAAAAAGGTGATAAAAACGTTATGCAAATATAGGTCGTAATCCGACCAGGTTGTTCCAATAGCGCCTCTTAAAAGATGAATTTTTGTCCATTTTCAGTAAATCAAAAAATAATTTAGAGATTATGCACATATCAGCTTTTTTTTTCATTATTTGGTTACTGTTTTCCTGAAAATTTGAAAAAAGACAAAATGAAGACACTGGTTTTGACTGGAATCCGAAAAATGCAAATGATTGATCGGCCTGTTCCTGAATTGAAAAATGAAAACGATGTTTTAATCCGAATAAAAACCGTAGGCGTTTGTGGATCAGACATTCATTATTTTGCAGCAGGCAAAATTGGAACTCAAGTCGTCGAATTTCCTTTTGCCGTCGGGCACGAATGCTCAGGTATTGTTGTAGAAACTGGTAGTGCTGCAACTCGTGTAAAAAAAGGCGATTTAGTGGCCATCGACCCCAGCGTTCATTGTGGCGTTTGCGATCAATGTCTGGCCGGACGCCCACATACCTGTCGCAAAAACAGGTTTCTGGGCTGTCCAGGACAATTAGACGGATGCTTGTGCGAATATATTGTTATGCCCGAATTTTCATGTTTTGTGGTTAATGAATCACTTAATCCAACCAAAGCTGCATTAGTTGAACCTCTGACCATTGGAACATACAGCGTTCAATTGGCGAATGCAAATTTTCAAAACAAAACCATTGGAATTTTCGGTTCAGGACCAATTGGATTAAGCGTATTAATGGTGCTGAAAACGATGGCCGATTGTCGGATTTTCTGCTTCGAACCGTTGGAATACCGACGCCGAAAAGCTACCGAACTAGGGGCAAACTATACGTTTAACCCTCTCGAAAAAGATGCCTGTGAAATAACTAGTGAAATTGAGCCCCTTTTACTTGACCTGGTATTTGATTGCAGCGGCGAACAGAAGGCCATCGACGATGCCACCAAAATTTTGAAACCAGGAGGAAAATTAATTTTAACCGGCATTCCTCCTGAAGGAAAATATACTTTCGACATGGATATGATGCGCCGGAAAGAGATAACAATAGTTAATGTCCGCCGCCAGAATCATTGTGTCGAAAAATCAATCGACCTGATAAAGAACGGCTTGCCAATTGAGAAAATGGTGACTCATCACTTTCGTCCCGAAACAACACAAAAGGCGTTTGAGATGGTTGCAAACTACCAGGACGGAGTAATTAAAGCTATGATTGATTTTTTCTGATGTAATTCTTTTGATAAAAAATCAGAATAAAAGCAAAAAGTATTGCATGAAAGATAGATTTTCATTTATATTCGCCCCAGAAGAATCATTAAATTTTTTCACAATAATTGCATTAAAATATTAATCGATGAATCCAAGTAAACCCAGAGTAATTAAGGATTACGACAAGCTCGATCCGGAAATTCAGGAAAAAATTAAACTTGAATATCCAAGTGGATACAGTGAAAACTTAATCTATTTTACCAACAAAGACGGCAAGCGGGTAAGTGCATTGCCTTTCGAAACAGATGACAAATATTATCTGGTTCGGATGACGGTCTATGAAGCCGAGAAAATTATTGAGGATGATGACGATTACGATAGCACAGGCTCGCTAAAAGATAGTGCCAAAGAAGAATACGAGTCCAAATATGGTGATGACGAAATCCTTGCTGGTAGTGATGATGTTGACGAAATTGATGATGTTGCCGATGATGACTTTGGCGACGATGAGGACGATTTCGATGATGAGGAAGGTGCAGATGACGAGGATTAATACGTTGCAATAACAAATCTTAAATACTTTCTTTTGTTGGATATTTCCTCTCCAACACCAAATCGGCTTAATTATTTTGTATCTCAGGATGTTGAAAAAGCAAATTGCTTTTCACTCCTGAATACACTAGGCCATTTGAGTTAGATTTCCAGAAAACCCTTCGATAAATAAAGACCCTGATTCTTTTATTCAGAAATCGAGCCTAAGCTGGTCGGCCTGATTGGCAAACGTTATTCGGTGATAAGGCGAAATGCCAATTTCCCTGACGACCTTACGGTGATGCAAGGTTGGATAGCCTTTGTTTTTGGACCAGTCGTAATGTGGAAATTCCTGATGGATCAACTCCATATAATCATCACGATAGGTTTTTGCAAGAACTGAAGCTGCAGCAATGGGCAAAAATTTACCATCACCTTTAATAATGCAGGTATGCGAAATTTCAGGATAGGCTTTAAACCGATTTCCATCGATAAGCAAATGCTCTGGAATTATCTTTAGTTGATCAATAGCACGGTGCATCGCTAAAAACGAAGCATTCAAAATGTTTATCCGGTCGATTTCGTGATTATCGACAATGCCAACTGCAAAAGCTAACGCCTGTTGTTCTATAACCGGTCGGAGTGCATATCGTTGTTTCTCTGTCAGCTTCTTCGAGTCGTCGAGCAGTTTATTTTCAAAATCTTCAGGAAGAATAACTGCCGCAGCAAACACAGGGCCAGCTAAACACCCACGGCCTGCCTCATCACATCCGGCTTCCAGTCTGCCTTTCTGCAAATAAAGCAGAAGTTTCTCTTTTACCATAACTTGGAACTTTGGACTTGAACCTTTGAACTTTTTCAGGTATTCGCACAAATCTGAATGCTTCCCCAAAGCAATTCAGCCGTTTTATCCCAACTAAACTTTTCTTTTTGCAGAAATCCCTTTTCAATGAGCGAATCTCGAAGTTCTTTTTCCAGATAAATCCTGATCATCGCATCTCTGATCTGGCTTAATGAAAATGGATCGACGTAAAGGACTGCATTACCGCCAACCTCAGGTAACGAGGTTGTATTCGAACTGATAACAGGAACTCCTGCATTCATTGCCTCGATAACCGGAATACCAAACCCTTCGAAAAAAGGGACAAAAGTAAGTGCCAGCGAAGCGCCCAATACGCGATGAAGTTCCTCGTTGTTGAGCCTTCCGGTAAAAACAACATCATCCTTATAGCGCATTCCTTCATAAGTTAGCTCAATATCAATGGTTTTAAACATGGTCTCACCAACAATCAGCAGTTTAATGTCCGAATCAACCGAAGTGCGGAAAGCATCGAATGCCCGCAATAATCCACAGATATTTTTACGCGGGTGAAGCGATCCGATAAACAAAAAGTAATCTTTCCCTTTTGAATAGGCTGCTTTTGTACCTGACTTTTCATCAGTCGATGTTGGCGTATAGGTCGAGTTTACTCCATTATAAACCACATCGACTTTATCGGGATCAATTTTATACGTGCGATTAATATCTTCTTTCGAAAAATAAGATACCGTTACAATCCGTTTAGCTTTTTTAGCAAACCTCGGAAAAAAATAATTGTAATATTTCGCTTTCAGCCAAGGTAAATCTTTCGGCCGATGGGCAAAATTAATATCGTGAATGGCAGCCAACTGGCGAACCTTTGTGTTCAAAGACAAATAGCCATCGGGCGAGAAAAACAAATCGGCTTTGTATTTTCTCAAGATTCGCGGAATCTGAAATTCAAACCAAATAAACCACAATAAGGGATGCCTGGTTGGAGGCGATAGAACTATTGGTGTTATGTTATCCGAAAAAATAAACTCGCTGGCGTATGGGCGATCGAAGATAAACAGAAACTGATGTTCGGGGTGTTCACAGGTTATCCGTGACAAAGTTTCGCGGGTAAACCATCCAATTCCTTCAAGCTTTTCAGGTAATAGCAAACGGGTATTAACGGCAATTATCATGTGTATATGGTTGTCAAGTCGAAATCTATTCAAATGTACAAAGTCTGTTTAAAAATTGCTATTTTTGAAACACTTTAATCAAACCAGAAAAAGTTACCCGATTGAAACGGAAGTTTATAACAAATCTTTTACTGCTCCTTTTTCTGAATGTTTTAATCAAACCTTTCTGGATATTCGGAATCGACCTTACCGTGCAAAATCTGGTAGGCGACGAAAGTTACGGTTTATATTTCTCGCTCCTGAATTTTTCGATGATCCTTAATATTCTGCTCGACTTTGGAATAACCAGTTACAACAACAAAAATATAGCTCAACACCATCAATTATTGAGGAAGCACATCAGTAATATTGTTGGGTTAAAATTTTTGCTGGCTGGCGTTTATGCAGTGATATGTATGCTCACGGCCCTGATCATTGGATATAGGCAAGTCCAGCTCCACCTGCTTGCTTTCCTGATTTTAAACCAGTTTCTCATTTCATTTACACTCTATCTGCGTTCAAACATCAGCGGATTACATTTATTCCGAACCGACAGCTTTTTATCGGTTCTCGACCGTTCACTAATGATTATCATTTGTTCGATCCTGTTATTTACTAACATTACTAACCATACGTTCAGGATCGAATGGTTTGTTTACGCACAAACAGTAGCATATCTGATGGCCAGTTTAATTACTCTTGGTGTTGTTTTAGCACGAACAGGTAAACTTAAATTCTATTTCGACCGTCGTTTTTTTATCGTTTTCCTGAAGAAAAGTTACCCTTATGCACTTCTGATATTGTTGATGTCGTTTTACAATCGCATTGATTCGGTTATGCTCGAACGTTTATTGCCCGACGGGAAAGATCAGGCAGGGATTTATGCCCATGCCTTCCGGTTACTCGATGCAGTTTCGATGTTTGGTGCTTTGTTTGCCGGTTTATTGCTTCCCATTTTTGCCCGGATGATCCAGCAAAAAGAAAACATTGGATCGATGGTGCAATTTTCTTTTTTGCTCCTGTTTGTTCCGGCGATTATAATTAGCCTTTCTTCCGGATTTTATGATCAAGAAATTATGCTTTTATTAAAATACAGTCACACCGAATTATCCGCATCCATTTTTCAACTTCTGATGGTTAGTTTTCTGGGTATTGCCACTACGTATATTTTTGGGACATTGCTTACCGCCAATGGCAGCATCAGGCAATTAAACTGGATGGCTGTTGCGGGAATGGGAATAAACATTGGATTGAATTTAATTTTAATTCCTCACATTCAGGCTTTGGGTTCGGCCTGGGCCAGTCTGGTCACACAACTTTTCACAGCAACAGCTCAAACTATACTTGCGGTTGTTATCTTGAAACTTTCAATCAATTACCGTTTAATTGGCAAATTGATTTTGTTTGTTTGCTTTGTATTTCTGGTCGGACGTTTTAGCAGACAAATCAGCACCTGGTATCTGGGATATGGAGTTATGATTGCTGTCAGTATATTATTCGCTTTCACAATTCGTTTAATCAACCTGAAAGCGTTGTCCGAGATTATTCGAAATGAAAAAGCATGAAAAAAGGACTGAACCCAGAAGATTTGCAGAATGAAACCCAATTTGAACTGTTGACTGAAGTCTCACATCAAAAGCTTCGAGAGTTTGTGATCGCACAAATCACTGAAGAAAAATATGTGATCCGAATCTATTCCATTTACCAGGCTATTATGATGTTGGTGTTTGTATTTCTGCTAACCCGTGGTATAGTCTTCTCCATCAAGGGTCATTCCAAAATACTAATTGAAATTGGTCTGTCAATCATCTTTTCGTTCTCTGTTTTGATTGTCATCCATGAAATCCTTCATGCGTTAGCCTACTTGCTTACAGGAGCCCGGAAGATCTCGTTCGGAGTAATCCCCAAAAAGTTTATCTTTTATGCAATGGCAGACCGCCAGGTTATTGCTCCACGTGCTTTTCATATTGTAGCGTTAGCTCCGCTTATCATTGTAAAACTAATCTGTCTGATCGGATTCATCGAATTTTATAACCAACAACTAATGTATTTTTTCGTGAGTGTAATGTGTCTGCATTCGTTATTCTGTGCGGGCGACATCGCTATGCTTGCCTTTTACCGGATTCACAAGGAAAAAGAAATATATAATTTTGACAGCAAAAATGAAGGGAAAACTTATTTTTACAGCCGAAAACTAGAACATAAATTATGACCATATTTGAAACTGTTGTAATTGCCATTGTGGAAGGGATCACTGAATTCCTGCCCATCTCGTCAACCGGACACATGGCATTAGCGTCGGCTATTCTGGGAATTGAAAAAGATGCTTTCACCAAGCTTTTTATTGAAAATATCCAGTTCGGTACCATCATCTCCGTGATTATTCTTTATTGGCGGAAGTTTCTTGATTTCAAAAAATTTAATTTTTATCTAAAACTTTTTATTGCTTTTCTTCCTGCTGCTTTTGTGGGGGTATTGCTAAAAAAACACATCGATCAGGTACTTGAAACTCCATTATTTATTGCCATTGTACTATTCCTTGGTGGTATTCTGCTTTTGTTTGTTGATAATTGGTTTAATAAGCCAAAAATTGATAAGGAAGAGGACATTACATACAAGAACTCGCTGTGGATTGGTATTTTCCAATTACTCGCCATTATACTGCCAGGATTTAGCCGGAGTGCTGCAACGATTATCGGGGGAATGCAACAAAAACTAACCCGAAAAGCAGCAGCCGAATTTTCATTCTTCTTGGCTGTTCCTACTTTAGCAGGAGCGTTCGCCAAAAGTCTTTGGGATGCATGGAAAGACACTCCTGAAATACTAACTTCAAACAATATTCAACTTCTGGCCTTGGGCAATCTGATTGGATTTCTTGTGGCCATTGTAGCCATCAAAACGTTCATCAACTTCCTCCAAAAACACGGATTCAAGGCATTTGGCTGGTACCGCATTGTGGTTGGGTTAATCCTGATTACCCTTTTGCTGATGGGAATTGATTTGAAAATGGTATAACAAGTTCTCCGTACTAAGGACCAAACATCAGACACATCCATTGGTTTCAGACAAATATAGAAAAACACAAAGGCCATTACCCTTTTTAGGATAACGGCCTTTGCTATTTGTCGTAAACTATGACTTAGGCAATTGGAGCAGGACCTCCGAACGACATTGGAGGAATAAAAGGATCGTGTCCCCGAACATTCTTTATCGAGCCATTTACAGTCTCGTATTTTTGAATGTTATCCTGCAGAGCCAGTAATAAGCGTTTGGCATGCTCAGGAGTTAAAATAACCCTCGATTTCACATTTGCTTTTGGAATACCCGGCATTACCCGAACAAAATCAAGAACGAACTCTGAACTTGAGTGTGTAATAATAGCCAGATTGGAATAAATCCCCTGAGCAACCTCTTCGGTCAGCTCAATTTGCAACTGGTTGTTATTTTTCTGATCTTCCATAATTGTTCAATTAAAAACGATCAGCATCTTTTACATCAACCATTTTATCGTATTCGTCGCGCGATCCAACGACCAGATTCTTGTATTCTTTCAATCCAGTACCAGCTGGAATCAAGTGTCCACAGATGACGTTTTCTTTCAACCCATCCAAATAATCGACTTTTCCGTGGATAGCAGCTTCGTTCAGAACTTTTGTAGTTTCCTGGAACGATGCGGCTGATAACCAGCTGCGTGTTTGAAGTGCAGCGCGGGTAATCCCCTGAAGAATCTGACTGGATGTTGCCGGAACAGCATCGTTGGCTTCAACCAGTTTCTTATCACGACGGCGCAGATTCGAATTTTCATCTCTCAAGCGACGTGAAGTAATAATCATACCAGGTTTTAAGCTATCCGAATCACCCGCTTCAACAACAACTTTTTTATTGTAAATCCAGTCGTTTTCGTGCAGAAATTCGTGTTTGTCAACAATCTGTTTTTCGAGGAAACGGGTATCGCCCGGATCGTCGATCTCAACCTTACGCATCATCTGGCGAATAATTACCTCGTAATGCTTATCGTTGATTTTTACCCCCTGCATCCGGTATACATCCTGAACTTCATTCAAAATATATTCCTGAACAGCAGTTGGCCCTTTAATTGCCAGGATATCAGAAGGTGTAGTTGCACCATCAGAAAGTGGTGTTCCTGCACGGATATAGTCATTTTCCTGAACCAGAATCTGGCGGGAAAGTGGCACTAAATAACGTTTAACTTCTCCGGTTTTCGAAGTCACCACGATTTCGCGGTTACCTCGTTTAATTTTACCTAAAGAAATTTCACCGTCGATTTCAGACACAACTGCAGGGTTCGATGGATTTCTGGCCTCAAACAATTCCGTTACACGAGGCAAACCACCGGTGATATCACCAGCTTTACCCGCTGCACGAGGAATTTTAACCAAAACAGCACCAGCTTCTACTGTCTGTCCGTCTTCAACAGCCATGTGACCACCTACCGGTAAATTGTAAGTACGGATTGTATCGCCGTTTTCGTCCAAAATCCGTAATCCAGGGTTTTTGGTTTTATCACGGGTTTCGATAATAACTTTTTCCTTGTAACCAGTCTGCTCATCAGATTCTTCACGGTAAGTAACTCCATCAATCACCTGTTCAAAAGCAACCTTCCCTTTAAATTCAGTAATGATTACACCGTTATATGGATCCCATTCGCAAATCATCATTCCTTTCTTCACTTCCTGTCCATTCTCGATGTACAGTTTCGATCCGTAAGGAAGGTTATGAGTTGAAAGCTGGATCCGTGTGTTTTTATCAATGATTCTCAATTCAGCCAGACGGCTAACCACGATATACGTTTTCCCTGAAGGAGAAATTGTATCTCCGGAAACCTGCTCAACCACGCGCAATTCATCAATCTCGGCAATTCCATCGTATTTCGATTCAATGGTTGACTGCGTAGAAATGTTACCAGCAATACCCCCTACGTGGAATGTACGAAGCGTCAGCTGCGTTCCAGGTTCCCCAATCGACTGGGCTGCGATAACACCGACAGCCTCGCCACGCTGAACCATGGTACTTCCGGCCAAATTTAGGCCATAACATTTGGCACAAACGCCAACCTTCGATTCGCAAGTCAATACCGAACGTATTTCAACGGTTTCGATTGGTGAATCTTCTATTTTCTTAGCAACTTCGTCGGTAATAATTTCTCCTGAAGCCACAATCAATTCTCCTGAAAGAGGATTATAAATATCGTGAACTGTTGAACGGCCAAGAATTCGTTCAGTTAGAGATGCAACAACCTCTTCGTTATTTTTAATTGCAGCGGCAACCAAACCACGTAAAGTGCCGCAATCTTCTTCCTGAATAATCACATCCTGAGCAACGTCAACCAAACGACGGGTCAAATAACCAGCATCAGCAGTTTTCAACGCAGTATCGGCCAAACCTTTACGGGCACCATGGGTTGAAATAAAGTATTCCAAAACCGAAAGTCCTTCTTTAAAGTTTGCCAAAATTGGGTTTTCGATGATCTGTGAACCCGTTGCACCTGATTTTTGAGGTTTAGCCATCAAACCACGCATCCCACAAAGCTGACGAATCTGCTCTTTAGAACCACGGGCTCCTGAATCCAACATCATGTAAACTGAATTGAACCCCTGACGGTCGGTACTCAAAGTCTTCATCACCGAATTGGTGAGTTTGGCATTAGCGTGTGTCCAGATATCGATCACCTGGTTGTAACGTTCGTTGTTGGTAATGAAACCCATGTTGTAGTTCGACATTACTTCTTCAACTTCAGCATAACCCGCATCAACAATTTCTTTTTTATCATCCGGAACAACAACGTCGCTCAGATTGAAAGAAAGACCTCCGCGATAAGCCATGGCGTAACCTAAATCTTTAATATCATCAAGGAAACGCACAGTTACAGCATTACCTGTCTTTTTATAGATATCAGAGATAATCGTCCGAAGCGACTTTTTAGTCAGCAACTGATTGATATATCCAAATTCTTTTGGAACAACCTGATTGAAAATGATCCGGCCAACCGATGTTTCGATGATGTGCTTGAACATTTCGCCATTTTCGTCCACATCTTCAACCTTCACCTTTACAATGGCGTGCAAATCAATTACACCTTCGTTATATGCAATAACAACTTCTTCGGTTGAATAGAAAACCATTCCTTCACCGCGTGCTCCCGGGCGAGGTTTGGTCATGTAATACAGACCCAAAACCATGTCCTGAGAAGGTACCGTGATTGGAGCGCCATTCGCTGGATTCAACAAGTTGTGCGAGGCAAGCATCAACATCTGCGCCTCCAAAACAGCCGCATTGCCCAGCGGTACGTGAACAGCCATCTGGTCACCGTCGAAGTCGGCATTGAACCCAGTACATACAAGTGGGTGCAACTGGATGGCTTTTCCTTCAACCAAAACGGGCTGGAATGCCTGAATAGATAAACGGTGCAGCGTAGGCGCACGGTTCAGCATGACAGGATGTCCTTTCAACACGTTTTCCAGAATATCCCAAACTACAGGATCTTTCCGGTCAACAATTTTCTTGGCCGATTTTACAGTCTTAACAATTCCACGTTCAATCAGTTTTCTGATGACAAAAGGTTTGAAAAGCTCAGCAGCCATATCTTTCGGAATACCGCACTCGTGAAGTTTCAGTTTTGGTCCGACAACAATTACCGAACGGGCTGAATAATCCACACGTTTACCTAACAAGTTTTGACGGAAACGACCCTGTTTCCCTTTCAAGCTGTCGGACAACGATTTTAATGCACGGTTATTTTCTGTTTTAACAGCATTCGATTTCCGTGAATTATCGAACAATGAATCGACAGCTTCCTGAAGCATACGTTTTTCGTTACGCAAAATTACTTCCGGAGCTTTGATTTCAATGAGTCGTTTCAAACGGTTGTTACGGATAATTACCCTGCGGTACAAGTCGTTCAAATCGGAGGTAGCAAAACGGCCACCATCGAGCGGAACCAACGGACGTAAATCGGGCGGAATTACCGGAACAACTTTGACAATCATCCATTCCGGACGGTTGATATTTTTGCTGGCACGGAAAGCTTCTACAACGTTCAGACGTTTCAACGCTTCGTTTTTACGTTGTTGTGAAGTTTCAGTGTTGGCCCGGTGACGAAGGTCGAACGACATTTCATCCAATTCAAGGCGCTGCAACAAGGTGTACAACGCTTCAGCACCCATTCGTGCGATGAATTTATTTGGATCTTCATCATCCAGATACTGGTTTTCTTTGGGTAAAGTATCCAGAATATCCAGATATTCTTCTTCAGTTAAGAAGTCTAGATATTTAACACCATCCTGAGCTTTAACACCAGCATTGATTACCACGTATCTTTCGTAGTAAATAATTGCATCAAGCTTTTTTGTTGGTAATCCCAAAAGGTAACCAATTTTATTTGGCAACGATTTGAAATACCAAATGTGGGCAACCGGAACTACCAGGGATATGTGTCCCATGCGTTCACGACGCACTTTTTTCTCGGTTACTTCAACTCCACAACGGTCGCAAACAATACCCTTGTAGCGAATCCGTTTGTATTTACCGCAATGACACTCATAATCCTTAACAGGTCCGAAGATTCGTTCGCAGAACAAACCGTCGCGTTCAGGTTTATATGTCCGGTAATTTATCGTTTCAGGTTTCAACACTTCCCCATGCGAACGTTCGAGAACTTCTTCGGGCGAAGCCAGACTGATACCAATTTTGGCAAAGCTACTTTTAACTTTATTGTCTTTTCTGAATGCCATATATCGATCGTTATTTTAACAAGTTTATATCAGGAAAATCAAAAAAATGATTTACCGAAAATTAATCCAAGTTTACACTCAACCCAAGACCACGTAATTCGTGCAGCAATACGTTCAGTGATTCAGGAATACCAGCCGCTGGCATTGGTTCTCCCTTCACAATTGCTTCGTAAGCTTTTGCTCTTCCTAATACGTCATCCGATTTTACAGTCAAAATTTCCTGAAGGATGTTCGATGCACCGAAAGCTTCAAGTGCCCAAACTTCCATTTCCCCGAAACGCTGACCTCCGAACTGGGCTTTACCACCCAAAGGTTGCTGTGTAATCAATGAATATGGTCCGATTGAACGGGCATGCATTTTATCTTCAACCATGTGACCCAGTTTCAACATATAAATCACACCTACCGTAGCAGGTTGATCGAATGGTTCGCCGGTTCCACCATCACGAAGATAAGTTTTGCCATAACGTGGTACCCCAGCCTTATCGGTATATTCACAAACCTGATCGAGGGTTGCACCGTCGAAAATTGGAGTTGCAAATTTCAATCCCAGTTCTTTTCCAGCCCAAGCCAAAACAGTTTCGTAAATCTGTCCGAGGTTCATACGCGAAGGCACACCCAGTGGGTTCAGAACGATGTCAACCAGAGTTCCGTCTTCAAGGAATGGCATATCTTCATCGCGTACAATACGCGAAACAATACCTTTGTTTCCGTGACGACCTGCCATTTTATCACCAATCTGTAGTTTACGTTTTTTAGCCACATAAACTTTAGCCAACTGAATGATACCGGCTGGAAGTTCATCTCCAATGGTTACATTGTAACGTTTCCTCTTGGATACGGCCTCAAGTTCTTTAAACTTCATGATAAAATTGTTGATCAGAGCGAAAATCATATCGTTCTTTTCTTTATCTGTCGTCCATTTTGCCGGATTAATCGTCAGATAATCAATTTCCTGAAGTTGTTTTAATGTAAACTTGACACCTTTACCAATGATGTCGCCACCATAATAGTCTTTTACGCCCTGACTGGTTTTGCCATTTACCAAGGTAAACAGTTTGTCTTCCAGTTTGGCACGTAGAGCGGAAGCATGACGGTCAAACTCTTCGTCGATTGAATCGAGTAAAGGTTTGGTAGCCATTTTGCCTTTTTTATCTTTTACTACCCGTGAGAATAGTTTTTTATCAATGATTGTTCCGTTGAGTGAAGGGGAAGCTTTCAAAGAAGCATCTTTCACATCACCAGCTTTGTCACCAAAGATGGCGCGAAGCAATTTTTCTTCCGGAGAAGGATCGGATTCACCTTTAGGGGTAATTTTCCCGATAAGGATGTCCCCAGGTTTTACAACAGCTCCAACCCGAATCAATCCGTTTTCATCCAGATTTTTGGTAGCTTCTTCGCTAACATTTGGAATATCTGAAGTAAATTCTTCAACGCCACGCTTGGTGTCGCGAACTTCCAACGAATATTCGTCAACATGAATAGAGGTAAATATGTCTTCGCGAACAACACGTTCCGAAATAACAATAGCATCCTCATAGTTATATCCCTGCCAAGGCATGAAGGCTACTTTCAGGTTACGTCCCAAAGCAAGTTCCCCGCCTTGTGTTGCATAACCTTCAGAAAGAACCTGACCTTTAGTAACGCGATCGCCTTTAAATACAATCGGCTTCAGGTCAACGACAGTCCCTTGGTTGGTCTTTTGGAATTTAGCAATCCGATAAGAAACAATTTCCGGGTCGAAGCTGACAAAACGCTCTTCTTCTGTTTTGTCGTAACGGATCTGAATTTCATCAGCATCAACGTATTCAACAACTCCGTTGTCTTCAGCAACAACCAACACGCGTGAATCGGTAGCAGAACGGGCTTCCAATCCAGTTCCAACAATTGGAGCTTCCGGACGAAGCAGCGGAACTGCCTGACGCATCATGTTCGATCCCATCAAAGCACGGTTCGCATCATCATGTTCCAGGAACGTGATCAATGATGCAGCCACTGATGCAATCTGGTTTGGCCCAACATCCATCAGATTTACATCACCTTTTGGAACAATTGGATAATCACCATCTAAACGTGATTTCACTCTTGCATTAATGAAGTTACCTTCATCATCAATAGGAGCATTGGCCTGTGCAATAACTCTACCTTCTTCTTCTTCAGCAGTGAGGTAAACGGCACCTTCAACCGAAAGGTCAACTTTACCATCTACAACTTTGCGATATGGTGTTGAAATAAAACCTAGATCGGTCACCTTCGCAAATACACAAAGTGAAGAAATCAAACCGATGTTAGGTCCTTCTGGAGTTTCAATTGGACATAAACGGCCATAATGGGTGTAGTGAACGTCACGAACCTCAAAACCGGCTCTTTCGCGTGAAAGACCACCTGGTCCCAAAGCAGACATACGACGTTTATGAGTCATTTCAGCCAATGGATTTGTTTGATCCATAAACTGAGACAATGCATTTGTTCCGAAGAATGAATTAATTACTGAAGATAAAGTTTTGGAATTAATCAGGTCGATAGGCGTGAATACTTCATTGTCCCGCACATTCATACGTTCGCGAATAGTACGAGCCATACGTGCCAAACCAACACCAAACTGATTAAACATCTGTTCTCCAACAGTACGTACACGACGGTTGCTCAAGTGGTCAATATCATCAACGTCAGTTTTTGAATTAACCAGTTTAATCAGATATTTAATGATTTCAATAATATCTTCCTTCGTCAGTACCTGAACATTCATTTCGATATTCAGACCTAACTTTTTGTTGATCCTGTAACGTCCAACCTGACCAAGGTCATATCTTTTTTCGGAGAAGAATAATTTATCAATTACATCTCTGGCTGTTGCATCATCAGGCGGTTCGGCATTACGCAATTGCCTGTAAATATGAAGTACAGCTTCTTTCTCCGAGTTACAAGGGTCTTTTTGAAGTGTATTGTATATAATGGCATAATCCTGAAGATTCTGGTCTTCTTTATGCAGCAAAATGGTTTTTGCTCCAGAATCTATGATTTCGTCAATATGATCGTTTTCGATAACGACCTCGCGGTCGATCACAACTTCATTACGTTCGATGGACACGACTTCACCTGTGTCTTCATCGACGAAATCTTCAACCCAGGTTTTAAGAACACGGGCAGCCAGTTTACGACCAACGATTTTCTTTAAACCAGATTTCGATACCTTAATTTCATCAGCGAGGTCGAAAATTTCAAGGATATCCTTGTCACTTTCAAATCCAATTGCACGAAGCAATGTGGTTACTGGTAATTTTTTCTTACGATCGATATAAGCAAACATGACACTATTAATGTCAGTAGCGAATTCGATCCATGATCCTTTAAAAGGAATGATCCTGGCTGAATAGAGTTTTGTACCGTTAGCATGCATACTCTGACCGAAGAAAACTCCGGGAGAACGATGTAACTGAGAAACAACTACGCGTTCAGCTCCGTTAATAACAAATGTGCCACTTGGGGTCATATATGGAACGGTTCCCAAATAAACATCCTGAACCACTGTATCAAAATCCTCATGTTCCGGATCGGTACAATATAATTTCAATTTTGCTTTTAATGGAACACTAAAAGTCAGGCCACGTTCGATACATTCATCAATCGAATAACGAGGCGGGTCAACTGAATAGTCAACAAACTCTAGAACGAAGTTATTTCTGGTATCGGTAATTGGGAAATTTTCTTCAAACACCCGACATAAACCTTCTTCTTTACGCTGATCAGGAGTTGTTCCTAACTGGAAAAAATCAACAAATGACTTGATTTGTATTTCCAGGAAATCAGGATAATCAAAGACGGCCTTGGTTGAAGAAAAGCTAATCCTCTGGTTTTCAATTTTTACTGACATCGATGTATATTAATTAATTGAACTTATAAGATAAATATACAAAAAGGCATAGAACCCCACATATGTGAGGTTCTAAACCACATCAACCTATAAATAAGGTCGTAAGACTTTTATTTAAGTTCAACTTCAGCTCCAGCTTCTTCTAATTGACTTTTTAATGATTCAGCCTCGTCTTTAGAAACTTTTTCTTTGATGGCTTTTGGAGCACCATCAACTACTTCTTTAGCCTCTTTCAAACCAAGACCTGTTAATTCCTTAACCAATTTTACAACAGCCAATTTTGACTGACCAGCTGCTTTCAGAATAACATCGAATTCTGTTTGAACTTTTTCTTCTGCTTCTTCACCTGAAGCAGCAGGACCAGCGGCCACAGCTACTGCAGCAGCAGCAGGTTCAATACCATATTCCGATTTTAAAATTCCGGCTAATTCATTTACTTCTTTTACAGTTAAGTTAACTAACTCTTCCGCAAGCTTTTTTAAATCTGCCATTTCGATAATAATTTTTTAATATAATTTTATAACTAACTTTATTCTCTTTCACCTAATGTCTTCAAAACTCCATGTATAGTGTTTCCACCAGATTGTAATGCACCCAATACATTCTTCATTGGAGATTGCAACAAACCGATAACTTCACCAAGAAGTTCATTCTTCGACTTAATAGAAATTAATACATCTAATTGATTTTCGCCAACATAAACTGACTCCTGCACATAAGCGCCTTTTAAAATGGGCATTTTATGTTTCTTCTTAAAATCTTTAATCAGTTTTGCAGGAGCGTTTGCGTCCTCACAAAACATGATTGATGTATTGCCTTTTAGTACATCGTATAGCTCTTCAGCATTCTTATTAGAAGCTTCAATGGCTTTACGCAAGAGGGTATTCTTAACTGCAACCAATTTCACATCCTGCTTGTTGCATAAACGCCGCAATTTACTTGTGTCTGCAGCATTTAGGCTTTCAATGTCAGTCAGGTAAAAATGAGTTGATAAATTGATCTGCTCTGTAAGACTACCAATAATTTCGAATTTTTCTGATCTTTTCATATCTATTGATTACTTTTCAGAGACAGACTTTGGTTCAACTTGTATACCAGGACTCATAGTACTCGACAGGTAGATACTTTTTACATATGTTCCTTTCGCTGCAGATGGTTTTAATTTAATCAAGGTGTTTACAAATTCAGTTGCGTTTTCAACTAACTTCTCTGCAGTAAATGAAACTTTACCAATTGAAGTGTGAACGATACCGAATTTATCAACTTTGAAGTCAATTTTACCAGCTTTTACTTCTGCAACAGCTTTTCCTATTTCCATCGTAACTGTACCACTTTTAGGGTTAGGCATCAAACCACGAGGGCCTAAAATACGTCCAAGCGCTCCAACTTTCCCCATAACCGGTGGCATAGTAATAATCACATCTACATCGGTCCAACCGCCTTTAATTTTATCAACAAAGTCGTCAAGACCAACATAATCAGCTCCAGCATCTTTGGCTTCCTGCTCTTTGTCAGGAGTAACCAGGGCCAAAACACGTACTTCTTTACCAGTACCATGAGGTAAAGTAACCACGCCTCTAACCATTTGATTTGCTTTTCTAGGATCAACACCCAAGCGAACATCAATATCTACAGAAGCATCAAACTTTGTAAAAGTAATTTCTTTTACCAATGCTGAACCTTCTTTTAGCGTATAGATTTTTCCCTTTTCGAGTTTTTCCAGAGCAAGCTTTTTATTCTTTGTAATTCTGCCCATTTTAGAAATTTTAATTAGTTTGTTGATGGGCGTACGCCTTCAACGGTGATACCCATACTTCTGGCAGTACCAGCTACCATGCTCATAGCCGCATCTAGTGTGAAACAGTTAAGGTCTTCCATTTTGATTTCAGCAATCACCTTTACTTGTTCCCAGCTAACAGAACCAACTTTGTTTACATGTGGTTCAGCAGAACCTTTTTTCACTTTAGCAGCCTCAATTAGTTGCACAGCTACTGGGGGTTGCTTAATTACAAAATCAAACGATTTATCTGCATAAACAGTAATAACAACTGGCAACACTTTTCCTGCAAGGTCTTGTGTGCGACCATTAAACTGTTTGCAAAACTGCATGATATTTACCCCTTTAGAACCTAATGCTGGGCCTATCGGAGGTGAAGGGTTAGCAGCACCCCCCTTAACTTGCAATTTAATGAATCCAGCAATTTCTTTAGCCATAATAAAATCGATAAATGATTTATTACTCCTTTTCTACTTGCATAAAGCTAAGCTCCAAAGGAGTTTTTCGTCCAAAAATTTTGACCATTACTTCAAGCTTTTTCTTTTCCTCATTGATTTTCTCAATGATTCCGTTGAAGCCGTTGAATGGCCCGTCAATTACTTTCACTGTTTCTCCAACTACAAACGGAATATTCATTTCCTCGCTTGATTCAGCCATTTCGTCCACCCGACCAAGAATCCGATAAACTTCTGACTGACGCATAGGAACTGGTTCTCCACTTTTTGTATCCCCAAGGAAGCCAATGACGTTGGGTATGTTTTTCAAAAAATGAGGAATTTCCCCTACCAGACACGCTTCAATAAGTACATAACCAGGAAAGAAATTTCTTTCTTTACTGATTTTTTTACCGTTGCGTATTTGATATACTTTCTCTGTAGGAATTAAAACCTGTGAAATAAACTCTTGGAGACCAGCATTTGCAATCTCGTTTTCAATATATTCTTTGACTTTCTTCTCTTTTCCTCCAATTGCCCGAAGAACATACCATTTTTTTACGTTTTCGCTCATGTCGTACTCCAAAAGGAATTAATAAAATAATCTGTACACAAAGCTCATAATGTTTTCAAAAGAGAAATCCATTACGAAAACTATCAGTGCTATAATAAAGGAAGCAACCATTACAATGAAAGCACTATTCTGTAATTCTTTCCATGTAGGCCAGGAAACTTTATGAACAAGCTCATTATAAGCTTCTTCAAAATATATTTTAAGTTTCATCTTGTATAATATAAAATTTGTACGGATGGTAAGATTCGAACTTACTTTTCAAACTAAAAAAAACAAAACTCCCGACCGAGTTACATCCGTAAAAAGTCCCGGGCATAAAGTCCGGGACTTTTTATCAGAATATTTTGGTAGGAAATTACGATACAATCTCAGTAACCTGACCAGCACCAACAGTACGTCCACCTTCACGAATTGCGAAACGAAGACCAATATTTAATGCTACTGGGTAAATCAATTCAACTTCGATTGAAACGTTATCACCAGGCATAACCATTTCACGTCCTTCTGGCAGGCGAATTTCACCCGTTACGTCAAGAGTACGTAAGTAGAACTGTGGACGATATTTGTTGTGGAATGGAGTGTGACGTCCACCTTCTTCTTTTTTCAGGATATAAACCTCTGCTTTGAAAGTAGTATGAGGTGTAATTGAACCTGGCTTTGCAAGAATCTGTCCACGTTTAATTTCTTTCTTGTCAACACCACGCAACAACAAACCAACGTTGTCACCAGCTTGACCATCATCCAAAATTTTACGGAACATTTCAACTCCAGTACATACAGTCTTACGACCTTCAGCACCTAAACCAATCAACTGAATTTCATCACCTGTGTGGATAACTCCAGTTTCGATACGACCGGTAGCAACAGTACCACGACCTGTAATCGAGAATACGTCTTCAACTGGCATAAGGAATGGTTTATCAACATCACGAGGAGGAAGTGGAATCCAGGTATCAACTGCATCCATTAATTCAAGAACTTTTTCTTCCCATTTTGGTTCGCCGTTCATTGCACCTAGAGCTGATCCCATGATTACTGGAGAATTATCGCCATCGAAACCATAGAAAGTCAACAATTCACGAATTTCCATTTCAACAAGTTCCAAAATTTCGGGATCGTCAACCATATCAACTTTATTCATGAAAACAACAAGTCTAGGTACGTTTACCTGACGAGCTAAAAGAATGTGTTCACGAGTTTGAGGCATAGGACCATCGGTTGCAGCAACTACAATGATTGCTCCGTCCATCTGGGCAGCACCAGTAACCATGTTTTTCACATAGTCAGCGTGTCCAGGACAGTCAACGTGTGCATAGTGACGAGTAGCTGTTTCGTACTCAACGTGTGCCGTATTGATTGTAATACCACGTTCTTTTTCTTCAGGTGCGCTGTCGATTGACTCGAATGATTTTACTTCACAATAACCTTTTCTTGCCAATACCATAGTAATAGCGGCAGTCAAGGTTGTTTTGCCATGGTCAACGTGGCCAATTGTGCCAATATTGACGTGGTCTTTGTCCCTGTTAAAATGTGCTTTAGCCATAACTTTGAATAAATTTTAAATTATCTTTTTTAACTATCATCAGAGCTGAGGGCGAGAATTGAACTCGCGACCTCTTCCTTACCAAGGAAGCGCTCTACCCCTGAGCTACATCAGCAATCTATCTATTTTTGAGCGGGAGACGAGATTCAAACTCGCGACCCTTAGCTTGGAAGGCTAATGCTCTATCGACTGAGCTACTCCCGCATTTAATTTATTATTTATGACTTATTATTGTCGATGAAAAAACATCTCTTATAATTTATCATTCATAATTTCATTGTGGGGAGAGCAGGATTCGAACCTACGAAGACGTACGTCATCTGAGTTACAGTCAGACCCAGTTGGCCACTTTGGTATCTCCCCAATATCGTCAGAACTTATTTCGATGAGCCGAATCACAGATTCGAACTGTGGACCCCGAGATTACAAATCACGTGCTCTGGCCAACTGAGCTAATTCGGCAAAATTTATACATCATATCAAATGCCCTATAAACAATCAAAATCCTGTCTACAGGGCTTTATTTTTGTAAAGATTTCTTAGCAAAGAAACTTTTTCAAAAAAGGTTTGCAAATGTATAAATATTTTCTTGGAATTCGCAAGAACGGAATAATTTTTTAGATTTATTTGTCCTTCAGTTTATCCTTGAATTTTGTTAATTGTTTGCGAACAGCCTCAATTGCCAAATCAACGGCTTCTTCAAATGAATCGGCTTGTTTTTCAGCAAAAAGATAATCAGCTCCAGGAATGGAAAGCTTAACTTCAGCTACTTTATTATTCGCTGTTTCAGGTTTGACAACCTTCAAAATTACTTCTGCACCAATAATACCTTCAAAATAGGTATCAAGCTTTGGAACTTTTTTGTTTACAAAATCAATCAATTTCTGATCGGCTGTAAAATGTACAGTTGTTAACTGAATATTCATAATTTATCCTCCTAAAATTTATGATCGTGGATGTGCTTGTCGGTAAACTTTTTGAATCTTTTCGAGAGAGGTATGTGTATAAATTTGTGTAGCAGAAAGATTTGCGTGACCAAGCAATTCTTTTACAGCATTTAAATCGGCTCCCCGATTAAGCAAGTGTGTTGCAAAAGTATGTCGGAGTACATGCGGGCTTTTCTGTTCTATTGTAGTTACCATAGCTAGATTTTTACAAACAACCCGATATATCAGTTTCTCATATATCGGATTCCCTTTTGATGTCAACAATAAACACTCAACCGGACTGCCAAACAATTGTGTTCGTTCGGCCTTGTATTGTTCTATCAACAGATTCAAGCTTCGAGGATAAGGAATAATTCGTTCTTTATTTCGCTTACCTAAAACTTTAATCAGAAATTCGGTTGTGTAAATGTCAGCATCTTTTAAGTGCATCAATTCAGACAATCGAACCCCTGTACCATACAAAAGACTTAAAATTAGTTTGTCACGAAGTGCTTCAAAATCGGTTCCGAAGAAACCATCATCGAGCAAATGATTCAAACTTTTTTCTTCTACAAACTGAGGTAGTTTTTTACGAACCTTTGGTACAATCACATTCACCAAATTGTTTTCCTTAACTATCTCTAACCTCAATAAATATTTATAAAAAGACCGTAGTGCTGAGATTTTTTTATTTACCGTCCGGGCTGATATCCCTTTATCCATCAGTTCTACAACCCACATTCGGACTATCCTATCATTAATTCCTTCAACATTAAAATCCCCGATCGTTTTGACAAAAAACTCTTCAAACTGATCGAGGTCTTTTTTATAGGCTACAGCAGTTAAATGCGAATACCTTTTTTCGTATTTCAGGTAATTAATAAATGATTCCTGATGGGACATTAGTAAATAATTTTCATCTTAATGCAGGAATCCTCCAGAAATTTCTAGTCGTCCTGACGCTGTAAATTTTCAATATAGATGGCCTTTTTAATCTCAGTCCTTCTAACAATCGAAGGTTTTGAAAACGCCTGTCTTTCACGTAATTCTTTTACAACACCTGTTTTTTCAAACTTTCTTTTAAATCTCTTAAGCGCTCTTTCGATATTTTCGCCTTCTTTTACTGGAATAACGATCATGGAATTATATTTTTTCTTGTTAAAATTTGAGCCGCAAATTTATGAATTAAACATTACTAATCAAATTTATAGCAAAAAATTTAATTTTTAATAGTTTTCACACATTGACTACGTTAAGAACGTGAACGCAAGAAGTCATTTTTTGTTCTACAAATAAGGCTTTATCCTGTTGTATTCGTCTATGTTTAAGATCATACTGTCACGGAGAATAGACAGGTCACGAATTGCTCCATGCTTGGTTCTGAAATTTACGATCTGTATTGCCAACTTCTTTTTCAGATAAGGATGTCGAGAAAGTTCACTTACATCAGCAAAATTTAGATCGAGCTTTTTTATCTGGTTAGCATCGACCGTCACTTTATCCTCCATCAACCGAATCGTTTGTTCGCTCAAACCATAGACTTCCCTCAATTGGCTAACTGAATAGAAACCTCCCAACAAATCCCGGTATTTCACTATGCGTTTTGATAAAACAGCTCCAATTCCTGGTAATTGTTTAAGTCTGATTGTATCTGCCGAATTAATCTCGATTGGGACAATCTGTGTTACCAACTGCTCTTTTGAAAGCGTCTTCTTCATATTTTCAATTACGATCCAATCAGACAAAATTCGTTTCTGATTTTCAGTAATCACCCGAATTTTGAAGAAATCGGTTTTGTCCCAAAATATTCCTCCTTTATCTAAATATTTCCTAATCGTTGTAATTTGTTTATTGGAGAAGCCCAAACGAAGAAATTCGCTGTCAGTAGCCTTGTTCGGATCAAAGAAAAAAAGGTTAGGAGCTGATGCGTTTTTTTTCAGAATGTTAGCACCAATATGCAATGCGGTTGTTTCATTATCAATTAAAAGGAAGGGATCAATCTGATTGAAAACCCGATCTGTCACTCCAAATATTTTTCTAAAATCAGTGTTAGAATATAACTTTCCTCCTTTACGACGAAATTTCAACAGATTTGATTTTACTGATTCCGGAATACTTAGACTGTCCAGAGCTACTGAATCAATCGTGTTGGGATTAAAAAAGAAAAGTGTTCGTATCGTTTTTTTTTCATAAACAGAATCGTTGACTTTACCCAGCTCACGACTGGCTGAATCCAGTAAGAGTTTATCAATTTTTGCGGGTGTTTCAAAATAAAAAATGAGTTTATTGGCCACCGCCAAAAGAAAGATCAAAATTAGAAGAACGACAATTCCTTTGCGTTCGTTTCGGCTAAATGTAAAATAATCGCGAATTAGCTGTTTGAAGTTCATACGGCTGAATGGTTTTACCTAAATTACTTCATTTTTTGGAAATAAAAAAGCCCGAAAACAATTTCGGGCTAAATGAATTTGATCATTTGGGATTTAACTTCTGTCAATATTATTCAAATCATTGAAAGCAACCCTTAAGCGTTCGATCATTGTTTCTTGACCTTTACGCAACCAGACCCTTGGATCATAATACTTTTTATTTGGTTTATCAGCACCATCAGGATTCCCGATTTGGCCTTGCAAATATGCCCTGTTTTTAGCTTCGTAAATTCGAACTCCATCCCAGGTAGCCCATTGCGTATCGGTATCGATATTCATCTTAACCACTCCATATGAAATGGCTTCGCGGATTTCTTCAAGGGTAGATCCTGAACCACCATGAAAAACAAAATCGATTGGTTTTTCGCCCAGACCATGTTTTGCCGAAATGTATTTCTGCGAATTATCCAGAATTTTAGGTGTGAGCTTCACATTACCAGGTTTATAAACACCATGAACATTTCCGAACGATGCCGCAATGGTAAAATTAGGACTGATCTTACTTAATTCTTCATAGGCAAAATTAACGTCTGAAGGCTGAGTATAAAGCAATGAATTATCCATGCCTGAATTATCAACCCCATCTTCTTCACCACCCGTACACCCGAGTTCAATTTCAAGAGTCATTCCCATTTTACTCATTCGGGCAAGGTATTTCTTGCAAATCTCAATATTCTCTTGAAGAGGCTCTTCTGATAAATCGAGCATGTGAGAACTGAATAATGGTTTTCCGGTTTCGGCGAAATATTTTTCGCCAGCGTCCAAAAGACCATCGATCCAAGGCAAAAGTTTTTTTGCGGCGTGGTCGGTATGCAAAACCACATGTACGCCATAAAGTTCGGCGAGCATATGCACCGATTTTGCACCAACAATAGCTCCGGCAACCTGCGCCTGCTGGCCTTCAAGTTTTAATCCTTTTCCGGCATAAAACTGAGCCCCGCCATTCGAAAATTGAATAATTACAGGGGAATTTACCAATTTTGCAGCTTCCATTACCGCATTAACAGAATCAGAACCAACCACATTTACCGCTGGTAAAGCAAAATGATTCTCTTTGGCAATTTTAAATACTTTCTGCAAATCGTTACCGGAAACGACCCCATGTTTAACTACTTCTGAAATCTTTGTCATTGTATCAAGCTTTAATTTGTATAAATCGAACCTTTATTAATTTCTAAATTCCGTGAAATATAACTAATTAAAATCAGGAATGTTCAAATCAATTTCAAAACGCACAACATGTAATTGATTTTCAGAATATAAAAATCAGCGTCAGAGAAGTTCCAAGTTATCGCTTCCGGAAAATAAATCTCAAAAAAACAACATATTGGAAGCATCAAAATTCTGTGTTAAGGATTTTTTAAAAGACCAATTGTTTAAACACTAACCAGACTAACAGTAAGCGATAATTCACTAATATTGTATGCTTTTTTATAAAGCGCCAAAATCACAATCGTTAATCAATTTAAAAATCACAAAATGAGTACTAGTTATAAAGACTTAGGTCTTGTAAACACCAAAGAGATGTTTGCAAAAGCAGTTGCCGGCGGTTATGCTATTCCTGCTTACAACTTTAATAACATGGAACAGCTTCAGGCAATTATCCAGGCTTGTGTTGAGACTAAGTCGCCTGTTATTCTCCAGGTTTCTTCCGGAGCCCGTAAATATGCCAATGCTACCTTGCTGCGTAACATGGCAAAAGGTGCCGTTGAATATGCAAAAGAACTGGGTTGCGAAATTCCAATTACACTTCACCTCGATCACGGCGATACTTTCGAACTTTGCAAAGATTGCATCGACAGCGGTTTTTCTTCTGTAATGATTGATGGTTCGCACCACTCTTTTGAAGATAATATTGCCTTGACAAAAAAAGTTGTTGAATACGCTCACGCTCATGGCGTAACTGTTGAAGGCGAACTTGGCGTTTTAGCTGGTGTTGAAGACGATGTAGTCGCTGAAAAATCGCATTACACTAAGCCAGAAGAAGTAATTGAATTCGTAACAAAAACCGGCGTTGACTCTCTGGCTATTTCAATCGGAACTTCGCATGGTGCAAACAAATTCACTCCGGCACAATGTACCCGTAATGAAAAAGGTGTTTTGATTCCACCTCCGTTGCGCTTCGACATTCTGGAAGAAATTGAAGTAAAACTGCCCGGATTCCCAATCGTACTTCACGGATCATCTTCCGTTCCTCAGGAAGACGTTGATACTATCAACAAATTTGGGGGTGCGCTGAAAGACTCTGTTGGTATTCCTGAAGAACAACTTCGTAAAGCTGCAAAATCGGCTGTTTGCAAAATCAACATCGACTCTGACGGACGTTTGGCAATGACTGCCGCTATCCGTAAAGTATTTGTTGAAAAACCAGGCGAATTCGACCCACGTAAATATTTGGGACCAGCCCGCGATGCATTGAAAGAACTTTACAAACACAAAAACGAAAATGTATTGGGTTCGGCTGGAAAAGCTTAATTCAATCATCTAATCATACAAAAAGGCAGTCGAGAGGCTGCCTTTTTTATTTTCATTCACTAACTATCAAGTCTAAATTGTACTGGATTAAAAACGACATTAATTGGAGATTAGCAGTAGAAGATAGTTCAGCAGCCATTCAGCAAGTCGTTTTTGATTTTTTTTTAGATATATACTGATTTTCCCCTTTAGTTAAAAGTTAACTAGAATGGATAACCAATAGCAAATGAAAGGTTAAACTGATCGCTTGATAGTTGGTAATTCCCCGGAATAAAACGTTTACCTTCTGGCAACGACGGATCACGCATTTTCACGCCTAAATCGAGACGGAACAAAAAATAGGTAAAATCGAACCGCATTCCAAAGCCTGAACCAACTGCTATTTGCTTGTAAAACTGGTCGACTTTAAATACCGATCCTTCGCGATTATCTTTATAATTGATTGCCCAAATATTACCAGCATCAGCGAAAAATGCACCTTCTATTCTCCAGAACATCTTAAACCGATATTCCAGATTACCTTCAAGCTTAATGTCAGAAGACTGGTTTGGATAGGCATTGGAAGGAGCCTTGTAAGAACCTGGTCCGAGCGATCTTACTTGCCAAGCCCGTATTCCATTGGCTCCACCGGTAAAATATTTCTTTTCAAAAGGCAATACATCAAAATTGCCAAACGGGACGCCTATTCCGAAGAAAGCTCGACCAACTACCGAACTCGATTTATTAATCATGTGTCCGTAACGATATTCAAAATCTCCTTTCAAATACTGGGCAAACCGTGTATTGAAAATTTTGTAATACGAACTCGTCTTGTTGGTGATTGTATCTATCACGTCCGTCTTGCTTTTATTTATTAACATCGAATAAAGCGACAGCAAACTCCCAGCCGATTCAAGATTAATCTTAAAATATCTGTAATCTTCTCTTTTATTAACGTTCTGTGTGTTATACATCCAACTGTAATTAGATGCGAAGATCAGGTGATCGGTATAACTACTTTTAATATACAGATCTTCTATAGAATTGAAAAAATCCGCTTTTAGTTTAAAAATATTCACATAATTCAGGTCAACAAGATTTAACGTATGAAACAGATAATTAGATGTTTTCCAATTATATCCGAATTTTAGGTTAGTTATGGTTCTGGTATAATCAGGACGCCGCTGATAATTGAATCCCACGGTAACCTTAGTTTCAGGAAGCTGGAAGCTAAACATTCGGTTACCATTTATAAAACTCAAAAACTTCGGAATGGTAAGACTCGATTCGACGCCAAACTCACGGGTATTAAAGTTATTGTTTGTTAAGGCCTGTCGTTCACGAGCTCCCCTTAGTTGAACATCGAACACTTCGGCCCCGCCAAAAACATTACGCTGTTGATAGTTCAGGTTCCCTGCCACACCCAGATTTCCTGAAGAATTAGTACCTTCAACATCGACCGAGAAATTCTGGGGCGGAAGTGGGGATAGCTGCATTTTACAATCAAGCAGAGGCACAGAATCAGGCGACAATATATTGGTTTCAGTAAAACCAATATTAATTAGCTTGAATTGTTTCAGGCGATTGAGAGCCCGATAGGTCTTTTCGGCATTCTGCAAACAGTACCAGGTACTATCCTTCATCCGGTTCAAATTATAGAATAAAACCGGACGGTATTTAAGTTTTCCTGAATAAACAAACCGATAATCCTTATCAATCAAGGTGTCCTGCTTTTGTTCAGTTTGGTCACCAGATAAGTCAGCCGTCTTAAATCCGGGATTGATCAGGTAGTTTCTGATTTTATACTTCTGATGAGGGACTACTTTTGATTCGTCATTATTCAAAAGTACATTATCAACATTAACCGTCAAATCAACCTGATGGCTGTAGAAGTTCGTATCAGCCTGGAAACTGACATACTCTTCAGAAAACTTGTAATAGCCCCTATCTTTAAGACAGGTGACTAGCCGCTGACGTTCAGCATTCAGAACGTCCAAATCAAATACATCATTGATCTTTAAAAGTTGGTTAACTGAATCCTTCAGCAAAACGCCCTGCAGCGACTTGTCCTTGATCGCATATAGATAATTGCGGATCCGATAAGGCTGCCCGGCTTTTATATCGAAAATCAGGTTAAGCTTTTTCTTTGGCTGGTTAATTACAAGTGAATCCTTCACTATGGCATTGTAGTAGCCTTTGTTTTTCAGGAAAATCTGCAACTGATCCTTACTTTTCTGAGCCTGAAACTCGTCGTACAACACCGGGGCTTCACCGACACGCTTAAGCCAATCGTTATTCTTTTTCGCCGATGATAAATTATAAACTCCCAAATGAAATTTCAGGACCCCCAAAATGCGCAGGTTTTCTTTTTGCCTGATGTGAAGTTTAAGCTCTTCCCGCTTCAAACTTTTATTATCCGATTTGACCGTTATTTTATTAAGCAAATATTTACCTTCAGGCACAAACCGGGTTGAATTGCATGATGCAAGCACCAATATGCAAGCCATGAAACTAAGTTTCTGCAAAGAGTATAATTTGTGCTGAAGAAAAAACGGCATGAAATAAAGTTTTTACAAAAATAAACAGAGCATTCGTTTCGCAAGTCTTCCAGACCTTTTATTTTTACATTTTAGATCGAAGAACCCAAAAATATGTTGAGTAAAAACAAAATCAAGCTGATCCAGTCGTTAAACCGGAAAAAAGAAAGGGATGAATCCGGTTTATTTCTAGCTGAAGGAAATAAAATGGTTGAAGAAGCTCTTCGTTCTGTTTTTGAAATAGAAACCTTGGTGTGTACGATCCAATTTGCTGCTCAGCATCCAGAGATACGATTAAAAGCAAAAGAGTTTATCGAAGCAGACAAAGCATCGATTCAGAAAGCCAGTTTACTTCAAAATCCGCAGGAGGCTTTGGCCATTGTAAGACAAACGGCAATTGAGAAACCCGAACTGAATTTAAGCGCAGAACTTTATCTGGCCCTAGATTTTATTCAGGACCCAGGAAATTTAGGCACCATTCTGCGGATTGCCGATTGGTTTGGCATAAACACCGTCATTTGTTCTGAAAACACGGTTGATGTGTATAATCCGAAAGTTGTGCAAGCCAGTATGGGCGCCATTTTCAGAATTAAAACCAAATATAGGAACCTCGAAAGTTTTCTGTCAGAAGCTTCAAAAAGTCAGGTTCCGGTGTATGGGACCTTTATGGATGGGAAAAATATTTACAAGGAGCAACTGAGCCCAAACGGCATCATTGTTTTAGGAAATGAAGGCAATGGAATATCAGATTCGGTAAGCCAATTGGTAACCCAAAAAATTACGATTCCAACATTTTCCATCAATACAAATAAATCGGAGTCGCTGAATGTGGCCATTGCAGCCTCAATCTGCTGCAGCGAATTCAGGAGAAGGAAATAGAAAACGGAAAACACGAATTTGTCTGGAAGAAACAGTTTTTATACATCTCCGAATTTTAATCCGGAGTTATTTTAAAGTCGATTTATAGTTTTCGGCAAAAGCTTCGGCGCAGCGTTCGCCATCCATGGCCGATGAAACAATACCACCGGCATATCCGGCACCTTCGCCACACGGATAAAGACCTGCAATTTTAACATGTTCAAAAGTATCATCCTTCCGAGGAATACGAATTGGCGATGAGGTACGCGACTCAACCCCAACAATAACAGCATCGTTGGTCAGGTAACCATGAGCTTTCCGGTCAATCAGTTTAAAGGCTTCCTGAAGCCGGGTTCTGATTCGTTTAGGCAATTTATCGTGCAGTGGCACCGAAACTAGTCCGGGATGATAAGAAGATTCAGGTAAATCCTGAGAAAAGCGGTCGGCAACAAAATCGGCCATCCGCTGGGCTGGCGCAAACTGAGTATTACCGTTCAGTGAAAAGCACAATCGCTCGATTTTTCGCTGAAACTCTAATCCGGCAAAGACGCCCAAATGCCTGAATTCGTTCAAATCGTCAGGCCTGATTTCAACAACCATTCCTGAATTTGCAAATCTCGTATTTCTCAAAGTTGGCGACATGCCATTGATAACCATTTCGCCCGGGGCTGTTGCTGCCGGAACCATTATTCCACCAGGACACATGCAAAACGAATAAACCCCTCGCCCATCGACCTGCTCAACAAACGAATAAGCTGCCGGAGGCAAATATGGCCCGCGAACCGATTGATTGTATTGAATGGTATCGATCAAGGTTTGCGGATGCTCAGCCCGAACTCCAACAGCAAAAGACTTTGCTTCAATGGATATTCCTTTTTGGTACAACAATTCATAGATTTCGCGGGCTGAATGCCCCGTAGCCAGAATAACTGCTTCGGCTTCAATAACAGTTGAATCTGAAAGCACAATACCAATGCATCGCTCGTTTTTAACAATCAGATCGGCAACCCGACTATTGAAATGAATTTCACCTCCAGCCTCAACTATTTTATTCCGAATAGTTGTGATTATTCCGGGAAGCATATTAGTACCAATGTGTGGATGGGCATCAATCAAAATCTCGGAAAGTGCGCCATTGGAATAGAAAATTTCGAGAATTCGTTGAATATTCCCCCGTTTTTTTGATCGGGTGTAAAGTTTACCATCAGAAAAAGTACCGGCACCACCCTCTCCAAAACCATAATTCGAATCCGGATCGACCAAATGTTCACGATGAATTTTGGCAATATCGCGTTTGCGATCGCTAACGTTTTTGCCACGTTCGAAAATGAGCGGCTTAAAACCCAGTTCAATCAGCCGTAATGCCGCAAACAAACCTGCGGGACCAGCTCCAACAATGATCACCGGAGGCTTTTGGTTAACGAGATCGTATTTGAATTCAATTTTTCTTTCTGTCGGAAGTTCATCCAGATACACTTCAACACCCAAATTCACCCTAATTGTCCGCTGCCGGGCGTCAATCGACCTTCGTTTAACATTGATCAGCTGAATCCGGGCTTCATCAACATGAAGTTTTTCTGCTAAAATGGGTCTATAAAACTGTTCAGAGGAAGCCTGTTTTGGCGAAACTGAGATATTAATTTCCTGTTTCAATACTATTCGAAATGAAAACTTAGCGTAAATATATTAGACGATAACCTTGAAATGGCATTGGTATAGACCTGTGCTTGCGTTGACTTTGGACCAGAGTCGAGAACATTACTCAAACCAAAACTAAACTTTAATTCGGTTGAAAGTCTAAAAAATTGCAAATACGAATCCCAGCCAACACCGGCTTCCAAATATGCACTTAGAGGTTTCGTTCTTACCAAATCTTCCTGCCCGCTTTTTGAAATATCAATCCGGTATGCACCACCTGCAATTAAATAAGGTCTTTGGTTATTCATCTTCCTTGATTTATATTTCAACAACAACGGAAAGTCAAGAAAAGTTGATTTAATCGAATAATAACTCTTTTGCTCCAGATTATTAATATCCTGAATAGGAATATTATACGTCAGCTTTCTTTCTCCGAATGACATCCCTGGCAAAAAACGCAGGTCAAAACTTTCGGCCAAACGAAGGTTGGTAACAATTCCGACTGTAAAACCGGGGGTTAATGTTGAAATATCGGCTCTGATTTTGTCGGTTCCTTTTATTTGAACTCCATTAACAGTTTCAGCAGTGAACCTAGGATTATCTGCCATGACATTGTAATGAGTAAAAGCAAAATCGAGCGCATTAATTCCAAGCGTAAATCCGAAATGGATCCGTTTATCATCAAAAGTTGTCAGATTCTTCAATAAGAGCCGCTGTGCGGTTGATGTTAATCCAGCCAACAAAAAAAACAGGATATAGAAAAATTTCTTCACAAGAAAACGGTTATCTATCATACTAAGAAACCACAATATTACAAAATTATTGCCCGGTGTTTTATTTTTGAGCCATGTATATGGTAGCAATTCCAAAACTTAGCCGCCGTTGGCTGGTTCTCGAAAAGCCAACATTTTGCAATATGGATAAAAACTTCTGGTCGTCGGGGAAAGCCATTACCGATTCGGGCAAATATGAATATGCGGAGCGGTCTTTAGAAACCATTCTTCCAATCAATGGCAATATTCCGAAAAAATAAAAAGAATACAATTGTTTCATCGGGAAATACTTTGGCTTCGAAAATTCTAGGATTATCACTACCCCTTTGGGTTTTAGTACCCTGACAAACTCTTTAAGTCCATTCTCCAGATTTTCAAAGTTCCGAACGCCAAAAGCCACGGTTATGGCATCAAAATGCTCATCAGAAAATGGCATTGCCTCTGAGTCGCCTTTCTGAAATTCGATGATTTGATCGAGCCCCAGTCGCTTAACTTTAGTACGACCAACATTCAGCATCTGTTCTGAAAGATCGAATCCAATAATTTTTTCAGGCTTTAATCGGGAAGCCGCAATGGCAAAATCGCCAGTTCCGGTGGCAACATCGAGCAGCCTATCATACTTATAGGCAGAAAGAATTCGAATCGCCTTATTGCGCCAAAGTTTATCGATACCTAATGACAGAAAATGATTGAGAAAATCATATTTAGGAGCAATATTGTCAAACATTTGCTCCACCTGTTGTTTCTTTTGGTGGTCAGAATCCTTGTATGGGGTGACTTGCATGAAAAAATTTTAATTGGCTGCGGTCATTTTATCAATAAAACCAAACGATTCATCATCGATCCTAATTTCACCTTTAGTTACATGACCTAAAGCAAAAAATGGCACTTTCAGTGAACACATCAAATCGACAAAATCGTCAGCTTTCGCAGGATCGACCCCAACAACAATCCGTCCCATCGATTCACCAAATAGAAAAGCATCTTTACGGATCTCTGCATCCGAAGTGATGTCAAAGCCCAACCCTGAAGGCATACCTGCGCGCAACAATGTAAAAAACAATCCACCTTTGCTAACCGGATTCGCGGAAGATAACAAACCGGCTTCAATGAGTTTCTTCATTACATCATGCAATTTCACTTCAACGTCTATATCAAAAACAGGAAGGGGTGATTCTGAAATTTCATGGTAAAATTCAAGGTATTCAGAAGAATTTATATCATCATACGAATTCCCGATCATGAAAATACTATTGCCTTTCTTTTTAAAACTATGGGTAACCAGTTTATCCTTGTCAGGAATTGAAGACATGAGGCTTATAATAATAGTTGGATACACAGGACCATGTGCGGAAAAATAATCAAAACGGATTTTACGGTCGGTAAGCTTAATGTTAAACTTCTTACAAACATTTTCAAGCCCCTTCTTTGCCCCGGCAGCGACAAACTGTCCGTTTGGATCAGCAATGTTTATATGATACAAAAAGGAACTAATAGCTTCAGGCTTGGCGCCAAAACAAACCATTCGACGAACAGCCCGTGAAACCAAAATTTCAGTCGCTTGTTGTGGATCTACTTCCAAATGATGATGCAAGGCATGTGTTGAAATAGCCATCATCTGACCATTTTCGGCAATAAACATACCGGTTTCATCATTTTCTTCGTTTGACATTGCAGAGATATCAATAGCTTCTTCTGTAAAGTCATTGAAATAATTAATTGGGGCTAAATTAGGATCAACCATTAGGCTAAACACGACATCCTGAATGTCTTGTTCTTCTGGCAACTGATTAATTGAGAATTCCTGGATTTCTTGATTTTGTCCTATCATGACGTTACTTTTAGCTGTATATGCAGAAACAAAAATAATTAAGTAGTTTGTTATTCCATAAGTTTTGAGGAATTTTTAATTTTAGGCCAAATTAAAACCCAGAACATCAATGAATAAAAAGATAGCCCTAATCACCGGTGCCACAGCAGGTATCGGATACGAAACAGCCCAATTACTTGCCCAAAACGACTACAATTTAATACTTACCGGGCGAAGAAAAGAGCGGTTAGAGTCGATTAAAAACCAGTTGGAATCATCGTTTAAGTGCAAAATCCTTACTTTGAATTTCGACATTCGCATAAAAGCTGACACAGAAACAGCTTTAAACAGCATCCCCGCAGAATGGAGGGCCATCGATTTATTGGTGAACAACGCCGGACTTGCCGCTGGTTTAGCTCCTGTTAATTTGGCTGATGTGGACGATTGGGAAGCCATGATTGACACCAATGTCAAAGGACTTTTATACACTACACGAATAGTTTCGCCCTGGATGGTTGAACGAAGAACCGGTCACATTATCAACATTACATCAATTGCAGCCAAAGAATCGTACCCCAACGGTTCGGTTTATTGCGGAACAAAACATGCGGTATCTGCTATTTCAAAATCAATGCGGATCGAACTGATGCCTTTTGGAATTAAAGTAACAACTATCGCTCCAGGAGCCGTTGAAACTGAATTTTCATTAGTCCGCTTTCGTGGCGATCAGGAAAGAGCAAATCAAGTTTATAAAGGCTTTACCCCACTTTCAGGAAAAGATATTGCCGAAACAATTTTGTTTGTTTTATCAAGACCGGCGCATGTAAACATCGACGATTTGCTGATTATGCCCGTCGATCAGGCATCAGCCAGAGACTTTAACCGCAAATAATAGCCCATAAATATGATTGTACCGAAAAAGAATGTTTTTACCAGAAACATTCTGTAAAGCCTATTACCGGACCGACTAATTCCATACATAAAGAAATTTCAAATGATCATTTTCGATTCAGCATATCTAAAAGACTATACTACCCAAGTTTTCCGAAGAATGGGTTGTCCGGAAGAGCAAGCCATTATTGCAGCCGACTGCCTAAATCAGGCAGATTTGCGCGGTGTTGATTCGCATGGGGTTGCCCGATTAAGCGGATATGTGCGTCTGTGGGAACTCAAGCGATTGAACGCTACTCCAGAGATGAAGATCATACACCAGACTCCAAGTACCGCTGTATTAGACGGCGATTTGGGATTGGGGCTTGTTACCGCACCTCATGCCATGCGGATTGCCATCGAAAAAGCAAAAATGGCAGGAACCGGATGGGTTGCAGTTCAAAATTCAAATCATTACGGAATTGCCGGATACCATGCCATGATGGCCCTCGAAAATGACATGATCGGCATTTCCATGACAAATGCCAGTCCTCTTGTTTCTCCAACTTTTTCAAAAAGCCGTTTTCTGGGAACCAACCCGATTGCAGTTGCTGTACCTGCATTAAATCAGCCTCCATTTGTCATCGACATGGCCACAACCACAGTCGCCAATGGCAAATTAGAAGTTCTGCAGCGCAAAGGAATGGATGCACCATTAGGGTGGACCCAGGACAAGGATGGAAATCCAACAACCGACGCTTATTCACTAAAAAAGGGGGGATCAATGCTTCCTCTTGGAGGAGACCGCGAACATGGTGGGCATAAAGGCTATTGTCTGGGTGCCATGGTCGATATTTTTACGGCAGTCTTATCTGGAGCAAATTACGGGCCATGGGTTCCACCATTTGTTAGCTTTTTAGCCCCACCGGCCAACCAGGTAGGCAAAGGGATCGGTCATTTTCTGGGAGCTATACGGATTGATGCCTTCAGACCGACTAGAGAATTTAAGGAAAATATGGATCATTGGATCGAAACTTTCAGAAATGCGGAAACGATAGAAGGACAAGAACACGTTCTCATTCCAGGAGATCCAGAACGTGAATTAACACTAGAACGTCAGAAAAATGGCATACCTTTGCACGAACAGGTGGTTTCCGATTTAAAAGAATTAGGAATACGGTTCGGTTTAAATTTTAACGAATAACCTGAAAACGAAAAATTAACAAAAGTCAGAAGCTCAATGTACGACGCATTAGTAATTACACCGGTAAAAGATTCGTTGAAAACAACGACAGAAACCATTCAATCCATCAAAAAATCAAAAGGCAACTTTTTCTATTATATCTTCAACGATTTCAGCTCACCAGAAACAACCGACGTTCTTCAATCGCTAAGTATCCAGTACAATTTTGAGTTGTTTAATTTGTCTGAAATCACCAATACTCCTTCTCCAAACTATCGGTTGGTTCTCCAATTAGCACAGGAAGAAGCGCTAAGACTCAGCATACCACTTATCATTGTTGAATCGGATGTTGAAGTTCAGGAAAACACGCTAAGCGAATTAGTCAGGCAGTCAAAAACTCTTCCGGAATGCGGCCTGGTTGGCGCAATAACCCGAGATACTGACGGAAAAATTAATTTTCCATACCTTAACTTCAAAAAAGAAAAAAAAGACATTGTCAAAACCAGACACAGCCTAAGTTTCTGCTGCACACTAATTACAAGTGAACTACTAAATAAATACGATTTCAAGACACTGGCAACAGAAAAACATTGGTACGATGTGTCTATATCACGGAAATCGTTACAGCTAGGAATGAATAACTACCTGCTAGTTAAAGAAGGAGTTGTGCACAAACCGCATAGTAGCAGGCCGTGGAAACTATTAAAATACAAAAGTCCAATCAAATACTATTATCAGAAACTGATCAAACGACTCGACAGGATATAAAAATGCCAATGATAAACAGCTACGATAAATACAAAATTGCAAGTCATCTCCTATTCTGGATTTGCAGTATCATTTTTGCCATCTCAGCTTTTTATGTAGCATCAGACCACCAACTAACACTGAACAGCAATCTGTTTTTACGGGCTATAGTTACAAATATTGGATTCGCACTAGCTGTTTATCTAAATTTATATCTCCTGATTCCCAAGTTTCTAAAGAACAAGAATTACATCTTCTACACATTTTGGTTATTAATTTTGCTGGCAGGCTCAACACTTCTAATCCAATATATTTTCGTCTATTTTTTTAAAGCGAAAAATTTTGCTGATCAATTTAGAAGCATATTCGCGTCACATTTCTTTACATCCGCTTTCTATGTTGGCCTAACCTCATTGATTAAATTTGTCAAAGATTGGGTACAATTACAGGAAATCAATTTCAAAATAGCACAAATAGAACGCGAAAAACTTGAAGCGGAATTAAATACATTAAAGTCGCAGTTGAATCCTCATTTCTTATTCAATAGTTTGAACAACATCTATTCACTGGCATTAACAAATTCGCCCCGAACGCCAGAAATTATCCTCAAACTTTCAGATTTGATGCGGCATGTACTTTACGAATCAAGGGAAAATTTCATTCCGGTTAAAGACGAATTGGATTTTCTTAGTAATTTTATTGAATTACAAAAAATAAGGCTGAACAACAAAATCGACATTCAATATTCCATTGAAGGAAACGTTCCGGAAATGAAGGTAATTCCATTAATATTCGAACCTTTTATTGACAATGCTTTCAAACATGGACTCAGAAATCCAGCACTTGCTCCATACATTCATGTACAAATCAACTTTAAGCCAGAAATTCTTCGAATTAAGATCGAAAACAACTTCGATGGAACACAATCAGACCTAACAAGTAAAAGCTCAGGAATTGGCCTTAAAAACATAGAACGGAGGCTTGAATTCTTATATTCACCCGACGAATATAACTATAAAACAATCCGGACTGATAGTACGTTCACTATTCAACTTGAAGTTCAACTCAAAAAATGATCTGAAAGGGAATCAAAATGGGACTAAAAACACTTGTTATTGACGATGAACCATTGGCTCAGAATATCCTGAAGAAATATGCTGAAGACATCAAAACAATTGAAATCAAAGGATTTTGCAACGATGCGCTGGAAGCTATTGGGATCATGGAAAAACAATCCATCGACTTAATTTTTCTGGATATAAACATGCCGAAACTATCAGGAATCGAGTTTTTGAAATCATTTAAAAATCCTCCGCTAGTCATATTAACCACTGCATACACCGATTATGCCATGGAAGGTTACGAATTAAATGTGTTGGATTATCTGGTAAAACCATTCTCCTTTGCCCGTTTTTTAAAAGCAGTACAAAAAGCCGAACAATATTTTCAACTTTCGCAAAGACCAACCACGCAAGAAAAGCCAGAGTCAGTATTCATAAAGTCAAATAAAAAAACCTATCAGGTTAAATTCAGCGAAATAATATACGTGGAAGGGTTGGGTGATTACATTAAAATATACACAGAAAAGTCACACTTGGTCACAAACCTGACCATGAAAAAAATGGAAGAATTGCTTCCTCTAAATAACTTCTACCGGATACACAAATCTCACATTGTAAATTTGATGAAAATAGTGGCCATTGAGGGCAATCGAATTGAATTACCAAATATAAAATTAACCATTGGCGACAATTACAGAACAGATTTCTTCAACAGAATCAGTAAGCTTTCGGTTTAAACTCGCAGATCCTAATTTATTCAAAAACAAATCCCTGATCCAACAGCATTTTCAATAATTTTGTCGAGAAATATTGGTTATCAGCGCTTTTATAACGAACTTCAGTATAAACCTGAGCAAGGTTTTCCTTTCCATTCTCTTCCACAAATTTCTGCGACGATTCCATTTTCTCTTTGAAATCATAGGCTTCCTTGACTCTGTCCTCCGAATAATCCTGATATTCCTCAAAGTGAACAACAGAATTTAGTGACAACCGATCAGTTAGTTCCGGAACCACTTCCGGATAGCCAATAGTCAAAGTTGTAATCGGAATTACATCTGAAGGCAAACGAAGAACTTTACTTATCTCCGGAGCATTGTAAAGCGTAGTTCCCAGATAACAAATACCCAATCCAAAATTTTCTGCAGCAACACAGATGTTCTGAGCCAGTATAGACGAATCGACAGTTCCATTTAAAAGCCATAATAACCCTGAGAAATCAGCTTCAGCATCATTTACCCCACACCACAATTTAAATCGATTCACATCGAAACAAATGGTAAGGATTAATGGGGCTCCTTTTATCATCGGCTGATTAAAATGCAATGGAGAAAGTTCTTCTTTCTTTTCTGGACTGCGCGTGACAATGATGCTATAAAGTTGCATATTGCCCGTATTCGACGAACGAATACCCGACTCCAGAATATTGTAAAGAACATCATCTGAAATAGGTGTGGATTTGTATTTACGAATGGTCCGGTGTGCTTTTAAAATTTCATTCATAACTTCCATTGTTTTTCGCTTTCTAATAATCGGATTTTATAAAAATAAAAAAGGGAAGCCCGCAAGCTTCCCTTTTTAAATCAATCAATTCGGCATTACCTTTTTGCAATCTTAACAGTTTTAATTACAGCATCCTCTTGATAAAGAGTAATGAAGTAAATACCACTGCGGAGTTCGTTTAATTGAATTGTGTCATCTGGACGAACTACTTCTTTTACAATCTGACCAGCGATATTCGAAATAACCACTTTAGAAAGCTCAGAAGCATTAGTTACAGTAACAAAATCAACAAATGGGTTTGGATAAACCTTAAACTCGAGAGAATTATCTTTTGGCTCAACAACAGGAGTTGCAAAATCAGCACCTGTTTTGAAAGTCCATTTAGTAACGTCAGTTAAAGCAACAGCAGCATTACCAGCAGCATCCTTAACAACACCAGCATCAACTAGAACATAGTAATCAGTGTTTTTGTCAAGACCACCAACCGTAGCATCATATACATAAGTTACAGTTACAGTTTTATCACTCACAGTAGCACCAGTTACAGGAACAGTAAGCACTGGAGTTGTTCCATCTTTCTTGTAAACTTTCAGATTACCAGTACCAAGAAGAACACTTTCATCGAAAGTCAACACAAAGGTCGGATGATTTCCTTCAACCATAGTTCCCGTTGGAGTTCCTGAAACAAATTTAGGAGCTGTTCCATCAACAACAGTTGAGAACTGCCATACAAAAGGAACTGTAATTCCAGCCCAATATTTAGGAGAAGCAACTGCAGTATTTTTAACAGCATTAGCAGGAATAATCACATAATATTCACTGTTTTCCTTAAGACCAAGCACAGCGCTCGAAATACTTAAAGTATTACCTACAAAACTAACTTTAGTAGCATCAGTTACATCAAAATTTGTAATGATTGGACCACCTGTAGCTTGTTTCTGGTGTAATTGAATATTACCAATTCCGGCAACCACATCCTGATCGAAGGTAATCGACAGACCAGAAGTTAAAGCAACTTGAGTAGTCATCGGATCAGTTTTATCAGGGCTATAAGTTACTGGAACAGGAGCTGTATTAGAACCCGTAGTAAAATACCAGTCACCAATATTTACCTGTTTCTGAGGAGTTGTACCATCTGCATGTAATACAAATGTACCTTCACCTAATTCAACATAGTATTTAGTAAATGGTTTTAGATCCATTTCCAAATTAAACTCATAGCTAGTAACATTAGAAGCTTCAGCACTCGGAGGAATGCGGATCAATTTAACTGCATCACCATCAGCTTCTTCATAAATAGCTAACCAACCATAACCTTCTGAGATAGCATCTACCGGACGATCAAACAAAAGTTGAAGTGGAGTAGAAACCGAAACATTAGTTTTCAAGTTCTGAACCAATGAAACTGCAGGATAAGCATCGTCACGTAGATCGAACGACCATTCGTTAACTTTAGTTATTCCAGCAAATGCATTAGGTATAGTAGCCTTATCGGTAATAGCACCAGCAGGTACAATGACATAGTATTTTGTATTTGTTGGTAAATCAGTCAATGCACTAATGTTGATTACATTATCTTCATCGCTTTCAACACCAGCAATATTTACTGAAGCAACCTGTACACCATCCCAACGATGAATTTCAACAGTACCGGCACCAACAACAGGTTCGTCAAAAACAAGAGCCAATGTGGCTGTTTTTGCAATTGTACCACCATTATTAGGCAAATAAGCAGCAGGTAAAGTTTTACCATCTTCGCCAGCAATCAACTTAGGAGCTGTAACATCAGCTGTAGTGAAAAATTCATGATAAGAACCTAATGGACTGTGACCTTGACCGATCTGGATTACACCATGATCATTCAAATGCAAAGTATAATCAGTTTCACTATCTAATGGTTCAGAAACTTTTAAAGTTACAACTGAATTACCACCGGCCTCTGAATAACTAACAATATCTAAAGTAGCATCTATCGGCATAGGAGATAAACTGAATACACCTAATGATTTTAACAAAGCAGGCGTCATGATCAAGTTATTCAGATCATTATCTGCATTGTATGAATAAATGATTCCTTTGAATTCAACTTTGAATGTCTGATCAACAGTAATGTTTACTTTATGACTAGCATCAGTTTCACTGTCAGTCTCATTATCACCAGGTGTGAAGGTAACCAATCGATCAACAACAGCATCAGCAGCGATTGAGAAAGATACTTCAGCTCCAGAATTCAGAAGGCCATTTACATCATACAGGTTAGTAAAACCATAAGTAATTGTTTTACCCTTATAAGCTTCAAAATCAGCAAATAAGTTAATTCTATCATTACCCCAAGTAGTAGTGAATGTAAAAGGAACATCTACACCATCAACTTTTAAGTAAAGATGAGAAGCAAGATCATAACTATTTACTAAAGGATCATTAGCATTTACCCTATAAGCTTGATAGTTGAAAGCATCTCCGTCCCAACCACTTTTCCCATTATTATCAGCAAAAACGATGCATACGTTTTGAGGAACTTCAGTTAATGGTTCAGTAACTGGTAAATAGAAAGGCTCTCCATCCTGAGGAAGTCTGAAAGTTACAGGTAAACCAACAGTATCTGTAGCGGTGAATCCAATAATCACATCACCTTCATTAGCCCAAGCATTACCGCTTAAGTCGCTGAATGTACCATTATTAACAACAAGTGTATAATGATTTCCACTAACCAATGCACGGTTAGTAGTCAATGTAATTGTTGAAGTACCCTGACCAGTTACGTTATTAACAGAAACAACATCATAAGGATTGGTGTCATCTCCTTCTTCGTAAACAACAAACTGAGTAAACGTATCATTTAATTTTACAGCTTCAGTGAAGTTCAATTTAAATGAAGGAGTTAAACCTACAACAGCACCATTTTCAGGATCAAGAGGATTAATAGGATCTAATTGAGGAGCAACTTTGTCGGTAGAACTAACTTTAAATGAAGCGCCTAAAATTCCAGCAAAAGCATTAGGTTCATTTGCATTTACTTCATCTCCAGTTAAACGAGGAACATCAACGATCATTCCCGGATCAATTTCTACGGTATAAGTAGCAACATCTTCAGAAATAGGTAAATCGAGTGCATCAATTAAAACAGAGATTGCATAACCATCGGCTTCCGTGTCAGAGATTTTTGTAATAGGAGCTTGATAAGTTACACCATTTGAATCAATAACCCGAGCATAAGGGAAACCTTCTGCAGGCTCAACATCTTCATTGAAAACAAGAGTTAAATTATTGTCAGCGCCTAAACTGGTTGGGAGTGCACCGGCTAATTCAGGAGCAACAACATCATCAGTTGTATAAGTAAAATCAGTAACTGCAGAAAGGTTTCCGGCAGCGTCTTCAGCTACAGCAAGCACCTTGTATTCGGTTTCATTTACCATATTGGTATTGAAAACAAGAGCAGCAGGAGCGTCAGCAACATCAACAGCAGTTCCTATACCTTTAACCTGAGCAGCAGTAAGGGTAGTAGTTAAATCTGAAGTCCAGAAATAATACAATTTAACTGCATCACCTTCTGAAAGATCAGAAAGGGTTAATTCCGCAGTATGAGCCTTGCTGTCAGTATCAACATATACAGATTCAGCTTCATTGGTTGTAAAGGCAATACCTGGTTTGTCAGGAGCGGTATAGTCTGACGTTTCGAACGTCTTACTCCAAGAACCTAAAACATCACCACTAGCAGTACTCTTAAACGTACCTGCTGCGAATGCAACAGTATATTCAGTACTTCCTTTAAGTTCACCTAAATGTACCAATGAACTATTGCTAATTGTAATTGTCTTTTTATCAGTACTGATTGTTCCGGTAAACGCAATATTGGTAGCACCTTTAGCTAAGGTGATTAAAGTTGGAATTTCAACGTTGGTAATAGCAGTACCATCGGCTTTAGAAATTGCTTTTGAGAAAACAATTTTAATATCCGAATCAGTAGCAACCAACTCATCAAGGCCAAATTTCGTAAAGTCAAGCGTGGCAACAGCAGGAACTACATCTCCTGTAAAGAAGTGCCAAGTACCATATTCAGTAATACCATCATACGGAAGAACTTCAGAAGTTGGAAGAACTTTATCCTTAAATGCTCCTGGAGTAATTAAAACATAGTATTCGTTATTCGCAGCTAATGTAACCCCTTTAATAGTTACAAGATCATTAGACACTCCAACACTTGCAGCAATATCGACATAACCATAATATACCTGAGTATCACCAGCAGTGCCAGGAATAATATCGCCAGTAGTTGTATTAATTGAAGCATGTGTACCTGCTGTAGTAGAAACTTTGTAAACGTAAACCAATTTACGGCTACCAGCCACACTGGCTTGTTCAACAGGTTCGCTGAATTTCATGGTTAAATCCAAGCTGTAAGGAACCAAGTCAGAACCATTAGCAGGATATAAACCATCTTCAGCAACAACAGGTTTTGTGTTAAGTTCACTATCGAAAGTGAAACCAGTAGATAAACCGGTAGTTGCAATAGCATTACCAGCTAAATCTTTAAATGTTCCAGCCCCAATCGCAACAGTGTAATGGGTGTTGTACAATTTCAAATCAGCAACTTTAACAGTAGCAATTGTAAATGTTTCAGTTTCATCAAGTGCAAGCGTTACATTCGATGAATTTACAGTGATCGTCTGTTCTGCAGCGGTAGCTCCAGCAGCAGTTAATGTAATTGATCCTGTACCTAAAACAACTTTTTCGTTAAAAGTTAAAGTAAACCCAGCTTCACCAAAATTAACAGGAACTGATGTAGCGCCATCGGCAGGAGTCGTTGCCGTAACAACAGGAGCATCAGTGTCTTTAGAAATAAAGCTAAATGTCACACCATCAGTAGGTAGTTGCGCATAAAGTGAACCAGCAGCATCGTAAGTGGCATTACCTTCTACTAAACCGGTAGGAATAGTAATTGCATACTCGGTTTTACTTGCAAGTGAAACTGTAGCAGGAAAATTAATAGTCAACTTATTACCATTCACACTACTTGATGTGATGGCAGTGTAAGCTAACGAAGGACTTACTACCGGCTGATAAGCAGCACCTAAATTAGCATCATCAATTGCTTGATCAAAAGTAATAACAATTGACAAGGCATTACTCTTTGGCGTTACACCTTCAGCTTTTGCATCAATAGCATAAGATGCACCACCGTTGATTGTGTATGAAAGCGCTTTTAATGTAGTTGGTACTGGATTAGCAGTTACTGTAAATGTTTTGTAATCAGCAACAGCCACATTATGAGCGCAATCTTCCATTGAAGCGCCAATACCATAATAATAAGTACCTGGGGCCCATACGCCACCATCGGCAACCGGAGTAATTGTGATAACCTTATTCGTTCCATCAAACGCAGCAGTAAAAGGAATATTTTCACCACTTGCGCTGTTCTTTTTAAGAATGATTTGGCTAACTAAATTCTCACCACTTACATAGCTAGGCAATAACCCAACTACTTCATCGTAAGTAATCGTAAGTTTGGCAGTATTAATTGCACTTTCGGTAAGAGGACTCGCGATCAAAGTAGCCGTAGGAGCCTGATAATCTGAAACATTATAATTTCCAGTAGCAGTTGTAGCTGTAGTAGAAGCAGCATTGGTAGGGGTAAATGAACCAAATTTTGAATCAACCAGGTTGGTTGTTGTCAATACAAGGTGATAAACCACAGGGCTTTCGTCTGCACAAACTGAAGTAGCATATGCATTACCGGTTTTAGGTGTAACAGTAATCGTTTTAGTTGTTGCATCATAAACCATAGTAAATTTATCATCAGTAACAGCAGTACCTCCATTATCAACAGCGATTAAAGCAGCAAGATTTGATGAAGCCAATGCAGCTTTAACAGTTGCACTACTTTTCACAAATACATCTTTATCAAAAGTAATTGTCAAAGGAGTATAGACACCTAATTCAGTTTCAGGACCAAAGCTAAATGTAGGAGTTTCGTTGTCACCTATAGTAACAGTAATTGTTTTACCGGCAGCAAGAACATTATTATTTACACTGGCATCCATAATAACGCCTGGGCGTAAAATTACAGTGTATGTCGTATTGCTGGTTAATCCATCAGTTGGGTGAATGGTAATTGCATCAGCGCTAGCAGTATAAGTAGCAGGAACTGCAATGCCATCTTTCTGAAAAGCAACATATTTACTCCAACCGGCAAAGTCAGTTGGCCAGCTTGAACCATCAGCGAGTAAAACATCTTCATCAAATTTGATCGTGATGTCATCTCCATTTCCAGCACCGGTAATATTACCCGCAGTTGCAGTTGTTACCGTAGTTGTTGAAAAACTAACGACAGGAGCTTCAAAGTCAGAAGAGGTGATTAGCCAGGCGTCAACACCTGTATAGTTTACAGGTACTTTGTAGTTTGGATTATTTGATGAAATATATTTATTGCCCAGCATATCGGTAATATAACCTTCTGGGAATACGATATAATAATTTTCATTGCTGGCTAAAGCTCCACCAAAATTCAAGGTAGTTTTCCATTTACCTGCATATTCCTCAGCAGTAGCAGGAATCTGCACTGAAGTTACAGCACTTGGGCTTAAAGTGAATATTGCTTCATTGGTGACAGCTTTACGAACAACCAAAGAACCAGTTCCACCTTTAACTTGTTCGTCGAAGATAATATATACACCAGTTGTTTTTTTATCAGTAACGATCTGACCTCGGCCAGTAGTTCCTTCAGGAATATCAGCCTGAACAACAGGACCAGTGTTATCAACAGTTGTAAATTCAACTTTATTAGCAATGGCATTTTCTAAAGAAGTTGTACTAGGAGGAACTTCAGTATTTGAAGCAACAACATATGCGTAATAAGTAGTACCACCTGTAAAAGTACCAGTAGCAGGAACTGAAATAACTTTAGTTGTATTAGCAGCAACGCCAGTAACTTCAGTAAAACCAGTTAAATCAGTAGGATCTTCAGTTCCAATATACCATTTAAATGAACCAGCTTCAGAAAGCTTTACATTTAATTTTGCAGTAGTAGCAGTTACATTAGTAACAGTAGCAGTTACATCAGGAGCTGAAGTATCACGGGTTGTGAATGTCCAGGCTGTATTACCAGTGATGCCGGCATAATCATTAGCAACAGCATCTGGGCCATAAGCAGAAACATCATCAGTAAATGCGCCAGGAGCAACACGTACGTAATATTTAGTTTGAGGAAGAAAATGAGCAGCAGCAGCAACAGGAATTGTTACAGTAGCACCACTAAAGTCACCTTCACTCAAATCAGCTGCATCAATTAATTCAACAACAGTACCGTTTTCCTGATAAACAGCGATATTGCCTTTACCTGGTAAAACAGCTTCATTGAATTTCATAACCAACGAAAACGATGCACCCAATAAATTAGCCTCAACATTAGTTGCTCCTGCTTTAGGAACAAGTGGTGTTACAGACGCTAATTTAGGAGCAGTGAAGTCTCCAGTTGTAAACGACCAAGTAGTACCTGAAATACCACCGAATGAGATACCACCAACGGTAATCGCACCAGAAGTTAAGGTAATGTGGTAATTTGTTTCTTCTTTAAAAGAAGCAATACCGTGTTTTACTATCAGCTTTGTCCCTACCACACTAACGTTGGAGGAGCCTTGGCTAATAGGAATCAACTTTACGATGGTAGAAGTACCCTCATAAACGACCAACGTACCCCCAGCTGCCGTAACGGCAGGAGTATCGCTAAAGGCCAGCTCAAACTGTGTCGCAATGGAGGCAGGGTTAACATTTGCATACTCATCCACAGGAACAGATTTCGTTCCATCCCAAGGATCAACAGCAGCAAACACCTGCAAACCAAACGCACAGAATAGCATTAATACACTTAAAAACCGTGTAAATGATTTTCTCATAGCATTTGTTTTTTAATTAAACTTAATTGATTGATTGATTGAATTTTGTAATTCATTTTTATCTTAATTATTATAAATTTCCCATTATTTTGCACAGTTTATAATGCAAACGTATAAAAATTATCAGCAATGTACAACAATATCGGCTGATAAAAATAAATTATTTATCAGCCAGATGTACTTATTTTCCTATGTATTGCGAAGTTTTCACTCATCCTGAGTCAAAACAGAAACATCCCATAATCTCATTTTTTATTATTTAACAGCAAGAACTATTCACATGAACATTTCTTTTCATGTATTTATAATTTGTTTATTAATTGCCACATGGAATTCCCTTCGGGGATTTCCGCTTCGCTCCAATTCGCCATTACAATCATCCCTCCTTGAGTGAAATCTACGCTCATGGCTCGTTTCAGGTCACGATAAAATTACATTAATTATTCACATTAAAAATAGAAATTCTGTTTATTTTCTAATTCAAATCCATCTTTGTTTCATGGGCAAAAGAAACAAAGATTTGATTAGCCATTATTTTCGGGGGAAAACACAAGAACAAGCTAAAGAAGAATCCGACAGACAATTCTAATTTGTGCAGCAGCCTGATGTAATTTTTACTAAAATTCAGAAAATAAAAAGAAAAATTAAACCGCATCTACAGATTACCTAAATAAACAAAAAGAAAAAATCGCTATAACCCGCTAAAGCCAAGGCAAATATTGAAATTTTACGTCGCTGAGAATCGAATATTTAATTTTGCATGGGGAAATGTCGGGAGATTTTCATTTCTGAAGGCGAAAAAACAGGAACAAACCACTTCAGTAAAGCGAATAAAAATAGTGTCGCATTTGAATTCGCATTTTTATACTGACTCATTCAACGCTTCTGCGATAGTTTGCCCCATTCTCGCGAGAAAGAGGCGGAACCTCTGCTTTGCGGATGTCGGGGAAAAGTAATTGTAAAATACAACAATAATAGTTCCTGTTACTTAGTCGATAAATATTGACTCTAAAATTGAGTATGTCGTATCTGACGAAGCAACTTTGTCGAGGCACTTTTACAACTTTCGCAACATTAACTAAAAATTAAACTCTGCGACAAAAAATGTCATCTTCAGAAATAAATTTGACGTTTCTGAATTTAAGTATTTATTTTGTATGGCCTTAAATCAAAGAGGCCCAAAAATAAATAAACAGTATTCATTTATACACACATTAAAATTTATTAACGATGTCAAAAATTAAAATCGGTATCAACGGTTTTGGCCGTATCGGACGCTTGGTTTTCCGCGCTGCTCAGGAAAGAAACGATATTCAAATCGTTGCAGTTAACGATCCCTTTATGGATATTGACTATATGATCTACATGTTGAAATACGACACTGTTCATGGAAGATTTCACGGTACAGCAGAACACAAAGACGGCAAATTGGTTATCAATGGCCAGGAAATTAGTTTCTTTGCTGAAAAAGATCCTTCTGCTATTAAATGGGGTGAAGTTGGCGCTGAATACGTAGTTGAATCAACCGGAGTTTTCACAACCATCGACAAAGCAAAAGCTCACCTTGCAGGTGGTGCTAAAAAAGTTGTCATTTCTGCTCCTTCTGCTGATGCTCCAATGTTTGTATGCGGTGTTAACTTAGACGCATATAAAAAAGACATGGACATCGTATCAAACGCATCATGTACAACAAACTGTCTTGCTCCGTTAGCTAAAGTAATCAACGACAACTTCGGAATCGTTGAAGGTTTGATGACAACTGTTCACGCTGCCACCAACACCCAAAAAACGGTTGATGCTCCATCAAACAAAGACTGGAGAGGCGGACGTTCGATTTTAGGAAATATCATTCCTTCTTCAACAGGTGCTGCTAAAGCTGTAGGTAAAGTTATTCCTGCTTTGAATGGCAAACTTACCGGTATGGCTTTCCGCGTTCCAACTGCTGACGTTTCAGTTGTTGACTTGACTGTACGTTTGGAAAAAGCTGCTTCATATGACGAAATTAAAGCTGCTATTAAGAAAGCTTCTGAAACTACTATGAAAGGTATCCTTGGATATACTGAAGATTCAGTTGTTTCAACTGACTTCATCCACGAAACCCGTACTTCAGTATTCGATGCTGGCGCAGGTATTGCTTTGAATGGCAACTTCGTGAAATTAGTAAGCTGGTACGACAATGAGTGGGGTTATTCAAACAAAGTGTTGGATTTGATCGCACACATGGATACAGTAAAATAAGGAATAAAAAAATAGGATTAAGGAAAGGCAGTTCGAAAGAGCTGCCTTTTTTTTATAACATAGCGAATTGAGACTCTGGGTTCCACGATTAACTCTTTTAACCAAACAGTTGGTTCTTTTTAAATCAACGTTTATTCTTTTTACATCAATTTTTACTCATTTAACATCAATGTTTATTCTTTTTAAATATATATTTACTTCTTTTAAATATAATCTACTTCTTTTGACCTAAATATTACTTCTTTTAGCCCAAAAATAGATGTCTTTAGCCTAAATATAGATATTTTTTGAATATAAATTGATTCTTTTTACATCAAGGCTGACTCATCTAGACTCTTCGTATCTCAGCCGGTAATGTCTTTGGCCTGATTGAATACAGCAATAAAGGTCTGAACCATATTTGCCCATGAAAATTTCTTTTTCTCTTCAACAACATTGGCTTCAAACTCAGCTATTCGGTCATTTTCATAAAAATCGACCAAAGCATCAGCAATACTCATGCTATCGGGCTCAACCACATACCCAATTTTTCCGTCAGGAATAATCTCAGACAAACCACCTACATTGGTGACCAGCATGGGTTTGTTAAAATGATACCCAATTTGCGTCACTCCACTTTGTGTCGCACTTTTATAAGGCTGAACCACCATATCGGCAGCACTAAAATAAAGGTTCACTTGGTCATCCGGAATAAAATCGGTTCGCAGCTCGATCCAATCTTCCAGATTATTTTCCCGAATCAACTGAAGGTATGGTTCCGGACTTGAATAATATTCGCCAGCGACCAACAGCCTGACCTGAAATTTCCGCAATCGTTCATCAGCAAAGGCTTTAATCAGCAAATCGAGTCCTTTATAATCACGAATAAATCCGAAGAAGAGCAGATATCGAATATTCTGATCTAAATTCAGTTTTTGCTTGGCGATTTCGAACGGTAACGTTTCGCCATAATTATCGAAAATCGGATGAGGACAAAATCCCTGAGGCAAATTTTTCCTGAACGAGTTCCCATCTCTCAGGACACTTTGCGACATGGCGATCAACCCATCAATTCTTTGCATGAAGTAATTGGTCAGCAAATGATCTCCAGGCCGATGTTCGTGTGGAATAACATTGTCAGCTAGACATATTGTAATCGTATGTTTATTCCTCCGGATTAAACTTGCAATCGTTCCCAGACAAGGCGCCAAAAATGGCAACCAATAACGAATGATTACCAGGTCTGGTTTTTCTTTACCAATTCGCCGGCCAACCTTAAGCCAATTCAACGGATTGACTGAATTTATTGTCCGTTTTATTTTTAGTCTTTCAGGAGCAGGTTTCTCATTGAATTGCGTTTTGCCCGGGAAAAGAAATGAGGGGTACTGGACAATAAATGTCTCCATATCAGCATCAAATCCCATCGAAGTAAATTCCTCAGCCAACCGCTCATTGAAGGTGGCTATTCCTCCACGATAAGGATAGGCTGGTCCAATAATTTTGATTGTTTTAATCATTTTCAGGTTAAATAAAGGTTGAATTTATTCAATTCCTTTCATCTCATGGTCAACATAGTCAATTATTTCCTGAGTCTGGTCTGGCTCAAACCATTTGATCTGCTGATCGTGCCGGAACCAAGTCAATTGCTTCCTTGCATATTTCCTCGTATTCCGTTGAATCAAGTCAATCGCCTCATCCAAAGAACAAGTTCCATCAAAATAGGAAAACAATTCTTTATATCCGACTGTGTTGAGTGAGTTTAGGTTGCGAAAACAATAAACTGCTTTCGCCTCTTCCAGGAGACCGGCATCCATCATTCGCAAAACCCGAGCATTGATCCGGTCATATAAAATTTTCCGATCCTGATTGATTCCTATTTTAATGATCTGAAATGGCCTTTCTTTAATTGTCTTTTTCCGGAATGAAGTAAATGGCATTCCCGTCATTTGATGGATTTCGACCGCATGAATCATCCGTTTTGGGTTATTCCGATCAACAATCATATAATATTCCGGATCAATTTCCTGAAGTCGCTGTCGCAAAGCTTCAATTCCATTTTCCTCGTACCAACTGATAACTTCGTCGCGAATTTCAGGATCAACCGTTGGAATATCATCTATTCCATTGCAAATGGTATCGATATAAAGCATAGAACCGCCAGTCAGAATTAACGGATTATTTGATTTAAATAGCTTATCGATGAGTTGAAGCGCTTCAACTTCGTATTCACTGACATTATAATAATCGTGAATCGATTTGGTCTGGATGAAATGATGTGGTACCAGATTCATGTCATCTGTAGATGGAACGGCTGTTCCGATCGAAAGCTCTTTGAAAAACTGCCGGGAATCGGCTGATATAATTTCTGAATGGTAATGTTTGGCTAATTGAATACTGGTATCTGATTTTCCAACTCCGGTTGGCCCCAAGACTATTATTAATGTATGCATCCTGATCTATTGGTTGATTTGCAAAGATAAGGATTTGATACAAAAAAGAAGGGGACTTTAAAGCCCCCATTTGTTACGCATCCAATTCTCCGAAAATCTCATAATAGTCTTCCAGATCGCCAAAACTCTTATACGAATCATCCGGTTCAATCAGTTCGACATCCGGACTTTCCAACTCGTCAATCAAAAATTGACTTGGCGCATTGCCTTTCTCGTAAGCGACAAATGGTTCTTTTAAATCAGTTTTCATAAGTTTCTCCTTTAATTCTAAGTAAAAAAAACGTTCGTTAAAGAAATCAAAGACGTAAACTAACTTTTGCCCGATTTCCGATATATATTCGTTCAATTTTGATTTTCGCATACTAAGTACTTTCGTACTATTCTCACCCGAATCAAGTGGACTTATTTCAATTTGTCTTCTCCAATGATCGTCTGTTATAAAAAAGGAAGCCAATTGAGATGGATCAAAATTCGAAGTATTTTGTATTGTCCGATGTAATTCTTCAAAAGTATTTTCCGATCCTATATGAACCAAACGTTTAAAATCGGGAGCCTCAATGGATGAAATTTCGAAAATACAAATCATAAATCATAAATTATTTGTGATTGCCTATTCTTAATATTCAACTCAAATTAAATTCAAAATTGTTACTCCTATACCCAAACCTCGATTAAAAGGTTTTCCATTAAATGTTAAAAAAAATTAAATTAAAACAAAACAAACCGTATAGCACTATATAACTGAACGTTAGAATAGATGATTAAAAATTATCAAAAATTCGTTTCTTGAAAAATCGAATACATGCTCCAATTGGTCGTTAAATGAATCAAAAGTATATTCGATCAGATCTGATTCCTCCTTTTAACCACGATCAGAATTGATGTAATTATTTATAAACTTGTACGACCAATTAAAAGCTCAATAATTTAAAAGCTATGAGATTCGGAACACTCTTTTTTGAAAACCTGAATATAGCATTGCAATCCATCCGGGGCAATTTACTTCGTACGATACTTACGGTATGCATCATTGCTGTAGGAATTACTGCTTTGGTCGGAATTCTGACGGCAATCGACTCGATAAAGAATTCGATAACAAAAGAATTTATGTTTATGGGTGCAAACACTTTTACAATCAATTCCAGGGGAATGCGTATTCAGGTTGGAGACAAACGTTACCGCACCAGAAATTATTCATTCATAAGCTATTATCAGGCCAAGGAGTTCAAAGAAAAATTTGTTTTCCCGGCATCTGTTTCCATTTCGACCAATGCTACAGGAACCGCAACCGTAAAATACGAATCTCAAAAAACAAATCCCAATGTGTCGGTTCAGGGAGTTGATGAAAATTACCTGTTCACTTCAGGAAATGAAATTAAAACCGGACGTAATTTTACAGAAGAAGAAGTTATTTCAGGAAGAAATGTTGTAATCATTGGCGATGGAATTATTAGGAAACTATTCAAAAAAGGAGAAAACCCACTCCAAAAAACAATAAGTATTGGAGGAGGAAAGTACCGGGTAATAGGAGTGCTTGCCTCGAAAGGACAAGGTTTTGGATCTGGTGGAGATCAATTGTGTTTACTTCCATACACCAATGTTAGGAGTTATTTTTCGCGTCCGCAAATGAATTTCTCCATCCAAGTTAAGGTGAGCAACACCGAAATGGTTGACCCTGCAATCGGGGAAGCCGAAGGAACTTTTAGGGTAATCAGGAACCTGAATCCTGCTGACGAAAGTGATTTTAATATTGAAAAAAGCGACAATCTAGTTAACATTCTTCTCAAAAACATAAAAAACATTACACTTGTCGCCACAATTATAGGTCTTATTACTTTATTTGGTGCAGCAGTAGGCCTTATGAATATCATGCTCGTTTCAGTCACCGAACGTACGCGGGAAATTGGTACCCGAAAAGCGATTGGGGCAACCTCAAAAATTGTGAAACAGCAATTCCTGATCGAATCAATTGTGATTGGTCAAATCGGAGGAATTGTTGGGATAATCTTAGGGATTTTAGCTGGAAACGGAGTCGCCATGATGATTGGAACCCCATTTTTTATTCCTTGGATATGGATCTTTGTAGGAGTGATCCTCTGCTTTTTCGTTGGTATTATTTCGGGCTACTATCCGGCACAAAAAGCATCAAAACTTGATCCAATTGAAAGTCTTCGCTTCGAATAAAAATACATTAATTTTTGATATCCAATATTTTACAAAACCGTTTCTTCCTTGCAGAAGCAAGCCTTGAATTGTATTGAACAGGATAAGACAAGTAAATCTCTGGGAAAACATTCAACCTCCCAATCCTGTTCCAAATCAACTGGTGTTTTAAATTTTGTCGTTATAAACTTTGAATACCATTACCAAACTGCCGTTTTTTTCAGAAAAAATATATCTTTACTTTTTAGCATCAATATTGACGGAGCAAAGAAAGAGCTATAAATGACAAAACTTCAGACTAAAGCGGAAGAGCGCTTAATCCAAGATTATTTCGACGACCTGATGAAGGCCTGTGACCGTAAAGTTTCGGACGAAGGAAAGGTCCGGATACAAAAAGCATTTGAATTTGCGAACAATGCACATGCCGGCGTTAAACGAAAATCAGGAGAACCATATATTATTCACCCACTTGCTGTTGCAAAAATAGTAGTTGAAGAAATTGGGTTAAGTGCCACATCAATCATTTCGGCTTTATGCCACGACGTTGTTGAAGATACCGATTATACGCTGGAAGACATCAGTAACCTTTTCGGTGAAAAAGTAGCTTCCATTGTCGATGGTTTAACAAAACTTTCCGAAGAATTTACGCCTCAACACGACTCCAAACAAGCCAACAATTTCAGAAAAATGCTGATGACCCTTTCTGATGATGTTCGGGTTATCCTGATTAAGCTTGCCGATCGGCTACATAATATGCGAACTTTGGATTCGATGCCTCCGCACAAACAATTAAAAATTGCAGCTGAAACGTTATATATATTTGCTCCACTCGCCCATCGGCTGGGATTATACGCCATTAAATCGGAGTTGGAAGATTTAAGTTTGAAATATAAACACCCCGATGCTTATAACCAGATCCAGTTCAGGCTCCAGAACCAGCGCGAAAAAAGAGATTACCTGGTAACCGAATTTATCAGGCCAATTGACGAGCAACTAAAAAATGAGGGAGTTGATTTTACCATCACCGAGCGGTTGAAATCGATCTATTCCATCTGGAATAAAATGCAAACCAAAGGGGTTTCTTTTGATGAAGTTTATGATTTATTGGCTGTTCGGATAGTTTTTAATCCCAAACCTGATATTTCAGAAAAACGACAGTGCTTCGACATTTTGTCGTTGGTCACCGACATCTACAAACCAAAGCCAGACCGCATCCGCGATTGGATAACCATACCGAAAGCGAACGGATACGAAGCTTTGCACGTAACCGTGATGGGACCACAAGGCAAATGGGTTGAAATCCAGATTCGGACACAACGGATGGATGAAATTGCCGAAAGAGGATTCGCAGCACATTATAAATATAAAAACATTAATGACGTTGAAAATGAATTAGACCGATGGCTTCAGAAGATTAAGGATATGCTTCAGAATCCGGAATCGGATGCTCTTGAGTTCCTTGATGAGTTTAAAATGAATCTCTTCTCTTCAGAAATCATCGTATTTACACCAAAGGGAAGAATGGTGAACCTACCGAAAAACTCAACCATTATTGATTTTGCCTACGAAATTCACACCGAACTCGGGAATCATTGTATTGGCGCTAAAATCAATCATAAACTTGTTCCGGTTTCACATGTCCTTCAAAGTGGCGATCAGGTCGAAGTACTTTCTTCAAAAACACAAACACCGCAGCTCACTTGGCTGAATTTCCTCGTCACCGCCAAGGCAAAAACTAAAGTCAAACAATCGTTCAAACTCGATCGGAAAAAGCACATCGAACAAGGACGCAAAATCATTGAAGATCAACTTTCAAAATATAAAATCCTACCGTCATCCGACACCCTTAAAAAACTGAGCGCCTATTACGGTCTGACCAATAAGGAACAACTTTATGCTCAGGTTGGCATGGGTTTTCTGGAACTCGACAACCTTGATGAAGTGCTTCAAACCCGAAGAGAAAATAAGCTCGCCAAATTCTGGAAATTATCCTTTTCACAAAAAAAAGAGGAACCAACGACTAACGATAAAATCAACAAAAAAGCGCCATTTATACTGAAAGAAGATCCGGAAGAGCCCAACTACACCTTGGCCAAATGTTGCAACCCAATACCAGGCGACGATGTTGTTGGCTATGTATCAGACGATGAGCATATCATTATCCACAAAAGAAACTGTCCAGAAGCGCTCAAAATCATGTCGCAACAAGGCGATAACATCATTACCGCCGAATGGACCAAATTCAAGAAGCTATCATACCTTTCCCGGATTAAACTCAGTGGATTCGATCGTGTTGGAGTCGTCAATGAAATAACGACAATCATATCAAAACAAAGCGACATCAATATGCGCACGGTTCACTTCGACACTCACGATGGTATTTTCGAAGGCGATTTGTACTTATACATTCACAGCGTTCAGGATTTAAACGAACTTATATCGCGATTAATGAAAATCAAGGGAATGGACCTGGTCGAACGTGTTGAAAAAATTCAGCAATAAATACCAAGCTTCGTTCAAAGTCTTAAAAAAGTGTTATTTTTGACCCTATTCTTAATTGGTTTAAATATGAATAACCAAAAAACTAAAGAAGCGGTCAAGCGCATGTTCATCGATTATCTTGAAGAGAACGAGCACCGAAAAACTCCGGAACGATTTGCTATTCTGGAAGAAATCTATTCGAGAGAGGGACATTTCGACATCGAATCGTTGTACATTTCAATGAAAAACAAGAACTATAGGGTCAGCAGGGCTACCTTATACAACACCATGGATCTACTACTCGATTGCAAGTTAATTATCCGGCACCAGTTTGGGAAAAATCTGGCACAATTCGAAAAAGCTTTTGCCATTCCTCCTCACGACCATTTAATCGATCTCCGGAATGGTTCGCTGACCGAATTCTACGATCCGCGACTCAAGGAAATTATTGAGGACATCTGCCTGAAAAACGGCTTCAAGTTATCGCACCACACACTATACATATACGGGCAATTCATCAGTAAATAAACCAAGTACTTTCCGACCTTCATTAAACAAATAAGAACAAATTAATAACCGCCTCCTTTTAACTGTTTATTTTAAATTTACTTCAGTAAATAATTTGTAATTTTATCGCTCAGATAAGACCATTTATTCCGTGAAAATTGAGATTATAAAATTCAGTTTTCGCGGATTATCGTGTTTAAACAGATCTTAAATAATTATATCACATGAAAGTAGATGTTTTGCTAGGCCTCCAGTGGGGCGATGAAGGAAAAGGGAAAGTTGTTGATGTTTTGACTCCAAAATATGATATCATTTCCAGATTCCAGGGCGGTCCAAATGCCGGCCATACGTTGGAAATCAATAATTTCAAACAGGTTTTACACACTATTCCCTCCGGAATATTTCGCGAAAACAAACTGAACGTAATCGGCAACGGAGTTGTAATTGACCCGATCACTTTTGAAAAAGAAGTTGAATCGATCAGCAAACACAATGTCGATCTTCACAAAACATTATACATTTCGAAAAAAGCCCATTTGATTCTGCCCACCCACCGCTTGCTCGATGCCGCTTCAGAAGAAGCAAAAGGTGCGACAAAAATTGGTTCAACCCTAAAAGGAATCGGGCCAACTTACCGTGACAAAATTGGCCGTGACGGATTACGTGTAGGTGATCTCTTCGAAAATTTCGATGAAAAATATACGACTCGAGTTCAGGCCCACAAAGAAATTCTGGAAAAACTTTACCATTACGACTATTCAGCAAAACTTCCAGAAATTGAACGGGAATGGATGAAGGGCATCGAAGTTCTTAAAACTTTCAATATTGTTGACACCGAGTACCTGATCAACGATAATATGGCCGAAGGCAAATCTGTCCTGGCTGAAGGGGCACAGGGAACCATGCTTGACATCGACTTCGGTTCTTACCCGTTTGTAACTTCATCGAGTACGATTTGTGCCGGAGCATGCACCGGATTGGGAATTGCCCCAAACAAGATCGGTAATGTATTTGGGATTTTTAAAGCCTATTGCACACGTGTTGGCAGCGGTCCGTTCCCAACAGAATTATTTGACGAAGATGGACAAAAGCTGCGCGATGTTGGTCGCGAATATGGAGCTACCACCGGTCGTCCACGCCGTTGCGGATGGTTAGATTTAGTAGCATTAAAATACTCCATCATGCTGAACGGAGTGACCGAATTGATTATGATGAAGGCCGATGTGATGGACAAATTTGATACCATTAAGATCTGCATCGGATACGAAATCAATGGCGAAGTCGTCGAAAAATTCCCTTTCGAACTGAATGACACGGTAAAACCTGTTTATATTGAATTACCCGGGTGGAAAACTGACCTGACTCAATTAACCAGTCAAAATGAGTTTCCAGAAGAATTTAACAACTACATCAACTTTATCGAAGAACAGGTTGGTGTCCCGATTTCGATTGCTTCGGTAGGTCCAAACAGGGCGCAAACAATCTTCTTAGGAGAATAAAACATAGGGAGCCGGTCATCTGGCTCCTTTTCTTTTGTTTAAAACTTTTGATTTCACAAAGTATTGATTATTTTAGGACATTAATTGAATAACTATAATTCAGTTTATTATCCTGAAATGGAAATTACCAAGCCGACCCTATTACTTAGTAAAGAAATTGCGTTGCGAAACATCCAGAACATGGTTCGTAAAGCAAACGATTATGGGTTAATCTTCCGGCCCCATTTCAAGACTCACCAATCTGCCGAAATTGGAGAATGGTTTCGCGATGCAGGAGTAAAACGCATCACAGTATCATCCTTTACCATGGCCAACTATTTTGCTGAAATCGGCTGGGACGATATCACCATCGCATTTTCGGTAAATATTCCGGAAATTCCGGAAATAAACGAACTCGCTGGCCGGATAAACCTGAATGTTCTCATTGAAAACAAAGAAGGACTTACTGCCCTTCAGAAAAAAATCACCTGGCACACTGGAGTATTTATTAAAATTGATACGGGAAGCAATCGGACCGGAATTGATGCCAGCCGTACAGTCCTGATTGATGAGTTACTGGAAACGATACAGAAATCGCCATTACTTCAGTTTAAAGGATTCTTATCACATACCGGAAATACTTATCAAGCCACTTCCACTCACGATATTTTTAGCAGGCACTTCGATGCGCTTTTAAAAATGAAGGCACTAAAATCCAGGTACAGAAGTGAGTGGCCCGAACTGATTATCTCGATAGGAGACACTCCTTCATGCAGTATTTGCGACAATTTTGATAGTGTCGATGAAATCAGGCCCGGCAATTTTGTTTTTTATGATTTGATGCAGTTCAAGTTGGGAGTATGTAAACTCACTGACATCGCTATCCGGATGGTTTGCCCGGTTATTGCCGTTCATCCATCACGGAATGAAGTCGTTATTTACGGTGGAGCTATTCATTTTGCCAAAGATTCAATCATCAATATTGATGGGAAACCACTTTTCGGAAGAATCCTGATAGAAGAAAACGACAAAAAAATACTTCTGGATGAACGAAATTACCTTCATGGACTTTCGCAAGAACATGGAATTCTAAAGATAACACCTCAAGACTTACACTATTTCAAACCCGGAAACCTGATCGAAATAATACCAGTACATTCCTGCCTGACTGCCAACCTAATGAGGGAATACCTCACCACTGAAGGCGAAACTATTAGAATGATGCCGCAGTATTAATCTCCTGAATTCTTCTTTTGACGCGGGGTTCTTATAAAAAATGTTAAAACAATAGCTTTCCGGTCATAATACGGAACAATAAAATTTATGCTTTGTTATAGCAAGAAAATTACCAAAGGACAAACCCTTTGAATAAGTCTGAACCCAAATATTTCAAATATGAATTTTAAACGATCAGTTTACTTATCTGTTTTAGTGGCATTTTTGCTTCTGCCGCTATCATTTTTAGTCAACTCATGCAAGCACGAAGGAATTCCAGCAGATCAATTTGCTCCAATCTGCTTTACTGAACAGGTTTTACCCATCTTCCAGAACAGTTGTGCTACATGTCACGGAGGATCTCGTAATGAAGCCGGCCTCGACTTTAGTAACTACACTGGTATTATGAAAGCGATTACTGCCGGGAATGCAGATAAGAGCAAAGCCTATCAAGCCATAACAAGTACGTTCCAACTGATGCCGCCCGACAATGCCTTACCTGAAAGTAAACGAACAATCATTAGGTTGTGGATTGAACAAGGAGCTCAAGAAACAACCTGTGAAACAAGTGGAACAGGAACAACTACAGGCACTACAAAATCCGGAACACTTTGGTCCTGTTACGACCGTGACATCCAACCCATTCTGATGAGCAGTTGTGCCGTTTCCGGATGTCATGATGCAACGACACACAAGGAAGGCCTCGATTTTAGCAGTTATGCAAAAGCCATTGGAACGATTAGCCAGGGTAATCCTACCGGGAGCAAATTGTACAAGGCAATAACAGCAAGTGCTTCGAGCGAAAATTTTATGCCGCCCAAACCCTATTCGGCCTTGAGTAAATCAGCCATCGACACCATTTATAGTTGGATTAAACGTGGAGGACTGAACGAGGAATGTGCTTCACCTTGCGACACGACCGGAACAATCGGATACACCAGTCACATCAAATCAATTATCGACCTTTCCTGTGCATCCTGCCATGGTGCCACAAATCCTTCAGGAGGAATTAAATTGCTTACTGCAAGCGATGTTCAAACCGTTGCAAAATCGGGAAAGCTTTTGGGAGCAGTAAAACGAAAATCGGGCTACACCGCCATGCCTCCCGCTTATGCACTTTCAACCTGTGAAGTGCGACAGATCGAATTGTGGATTAACCAAGGATACAACTAAAAAGCAAAACATGAAACGAATACTTATTATACTCATGGTGACTTTTATCGCCACCATTACCGGCTGCTATTACGACTCGGAAGAAGCTTTATATCCTACCGTTTCAACAACCTGCGACCTCACCAATGTCACTTTTGCAACAACAGTAAAACCTATATTGCAGGCGTCTTGCTTATCTTGCCACTCTAATTCAAAAGCAGCAAGTTCAGGTTCGGGAATTAAACTTGAAGACTATAGCGATGTGGCAATAACCGCAAAAAATGGTCAGTTAATGGGATCAGTTAATCATTCAAGCGGATATGTAGCCATGCCTAATGGAGGTGGTAAACTCACCGATTGCGAAATCAGTCAACTGAAAAAATGGATAGACAACGGCACCTTAAACAACTAATTTACTGACTCATGAAACAACTACATTTTATATTTATTGGATTATTTATCCTTCTTTTCTCCGGGAAAGGGTACAGTCAGGATTTGGATGCTTTACTGAATGCCGAAACAAAACCCACAATTGATTATGCAACCGCCACTTTTAAAGCCAGCCGTATTATCAACGGACATTCCATTGAGCAGATGAAGAAAAGGCAACTGGACTTTCGCATCTCGCACCGCTTCGGAACGCTAAACAACGGATCATATGGTTTATGGGGACTCGACCAGTCGGTTATCCATTTCAGTCTCGAATATGGTATTAATGACTGGTTAATGCTTGGTGTTGGCCGCGGAAGTTACAATAAAACATACGACTCTTTCGCCAAATTCAGGTTGTTACGTCAATCTTCAGGAGCTAAAACAATGCCCATTTCAATGAGTTATTTCACCTCTGTTGAAATGAATACTTTGAAATTTCCAATTCGACCGGCAGGAGCTTCCAACTATTTTTCGTCAAGAATGACTTATGTCAACCAATTGCTGGTTGCCCGGAAATTCAATGATAAGTTTTCATTTCAGTTGACCCCAACATACATTCACCGCAATTTAGTACCCACTGAACTTGATCCGAACGACATTTTTGCAATGGGAGCCGGAGCTCGCTATAAACTTAGCAAACGGCTTTCGCTAAACGCTGAATACTATTACACCTACAATCCGAACAATAAATTTCAGAATACCAAATATTACAATTCGGCCTCAGTTGGCATCGACATTGAAACGGGAGGCCATGTGTTCCAGATTATGCTGACCAACTCGCTGGGAATGCGCGAAGGAACTTTCATTCCGCAAACAACCGACAACTGGTTCGATAAAGGAATTCACCTCGGGTTTAACATTTCAAGAGTATTTTCATTTCAAAAAGACAGATAACAATGAAGAAGATTTTAATTATGCTGATCGTTCTGGTAGCTTCGGTCAGCGCATTTAGCCAGGGGAAACAGATCGCAAAAAATGCCTATATCTCGTTTTTCTCTTCCACTTCGATGGAAGACATCCTTGGAGAAAGTAACGAAGCGGTAACCATACTCGATTCGTCGAATGGAGAAATTGTATTTCAGGCACTAATGACTACGTTCCACTTTAAAAGGGCACTGATGGAAGAGCATTTTAATGAAAATTACATGGAAAGCACCAAGTTTCCGAAGGCTAAATTTAAAGGAACCATCGAAGGATTCAAGAAGGAAATGCTTACCGCACCTGTTGCCAACATTAAAATTACCGGAGTATTAAACGTGCATGGTGTTGACAAAACAATCACAGTTCCCGGAACGATTGGCCTGGAAAATGGTAAGCTGGTTGCAACCTCAAAGTTTAAAGTAACTCCTGAAGATTTTGGCATTGCCATACCATCGCTGGTTCGCGACAAAATCGGCAAAGAAATGGAAATTACAGTAAAAGCAGGTTATTTACCCTACGGACAATAGAAACATGAAAATCAAATACGCAATCATTCTCGTACTTGCAGTAATGGTTATTGGAGCAGGTGTTGGTCTGAAAATGTTTTTCAAGCCACATACCGATGTCAAACAGCAAGAAGCTGAATTTAAAGTGGAAGCCTCCAAATTAATGAATGAATTTCAGAAGGAAGAAAATGCTTCGACAGCCAAATACAGCGAAAAAGTTCTTGAAATCAGCGGTAAACTGGTTGCCAAAAACAAGCTTCCAAATGGAACCGACCTTTTAGTTTTGGAAGACGAAATGGCGGGAATCAGCTGTCAACTCGACAGTAGCTGGTCTGCAGCCAATCAGGCGGTCATTCAGACGCTTGTAACCGGCAATCCGGTTACTGTCAAAGGTGTTTGCAAAGGATATTTAATGGAAATTAAAGTGAGTCCGGCAGTGGTGGTGACGAAATAGTTTCCATACTTACCGACAAACATTCCAGATACGCAGTAACAGGATACAACTCTTCATCATACCACAAAGAAGCGAAGTACAATCCGATGGGTGAGGCAACAATCCCATCGGATTTTGTTTTTTCGGCCAGCCAATTGAATCCCGAAGTACATTCTTCCTGAAAGCTGTTTGGAGCAAGCGCTGTAATAGCAAGAGCTGTTTCTTCAATACTTCCTGTGATATTTTTGGCTCCGCCCCAACTTCCATCCTGATTCTGCACCGAAGTCAGGTAACGGCATCCACGATCAATCATTAGCTTCAGAATAACTTCATACTCACTTCCTAATTGAGTATTCAAAGTTTCATTCAGGTACGAAGTCACCCGGGCTGTTCCATAAACCGGATTGGTATGATCTGAAGTATGTTGGTTTCCAAACCACAATGGCAGCCAAAAGCCCGATTTATCCTGATGTTTTTCGAGGTAAATAACCGATCGGACAAACGATTTTTTGATAGCAGAAAATTGTTTTTCGCTGAATGAATCTCGATATACATAGGCTGTTTTAGCTAATGCTGTAATCACATGTCCGGTTAAATCGGCACAACTCCGATCAAATGGCAACTTGCCCCAACCGCGCGAAAAGGTTGGAAAACCGCCATCGCTGTTCTGCAATTGGCGCAACCAGTCGACACCCAACAAAACAGCTTCTTGAACAACCTCCGACTCCTCCTGATTCAATGCAATCAAAGACAAAATTGTGCCCGGAGTATCGTCACCATCAGGAACAGAGCCAGAATGCGATGTCCAGCCCCAGCCGCCAGGTTGTGTGCCATTAAACGAATGAATTTGCTTATTCTGAATCGCCAGTAAATGATTGGTAATTTGCTTTTTTTCAATTGGTGTCAAAACCTTATCCAAATTACTCCGGAGTGATTTTACGGCTAGCGTAGTTACCCAGGTCGAAAGATCAATGTCAATCGGCCAACTGCCGTCGCGGCGCTGGGTGCGTTTCAGAAAATTCATTCCATCGTGCACCACTTCCAGATCGCGATAACCCGACTCAACCAGGCACAAACAAACAAATGCAGTCAATGGAATAGCTTCCAGATAACCTCCGTTTTTAGGCTGAATCTTCCGAAGCAAAGTAAGAGATTTATTTATGCACATTTCCCGAATCCATCGCATCAGTGGATTCTTCCGCTTCTTAAACCTGAAAATGGTGATACCAACAGCGATCAATGCAGGAATAGCATAACTCACCACATTCAGGTTTAATATGCGGTAAAACGACCGTGGCAAAAGCGACAGTTCGAAAGGCAATTGCGGAATAGATTCAAATGCTTCTTTTCCGGGAACATCGCACAGCGCGCACATCGTCAGGATTGGGACCGAAAACGTACGATCAGTTTTATAAAAATCAAGTATCGCCGGAATGAGTTGCTCCGAATTAACATCAATATTTTGAGAGCGCAGGTAATTTCCAATTTTCAGGAGTAGCGAACTTTCCTGGGCATTTTTATTGCATGCTTTTACTGCCGAATAACAGAGCAAGCTGGTGCTCACATTACTTATACTCCCGGGCGAATCTCCCAAACCGCCATCCTTGTTGATGTTTGCCTCCAACCATTTTAAACCCGACAAAATCTCGGAAGTATTACCTGGCGCATCGTAAAAATGCAACGCTGTAATGGCGACCGCCACACCCAGCGCACTCGACGAAAGCTGTCCTTCCCAATAACCGGCAGCATTGCGCTTTTGGAGAAGAAGAGTCGAGAGATATGAAAACTGTAGATGGTTGATTCTTGAACCGCTCAATTTACTATTTCCCATTTATTGTAAGCAGTCTAATTCACTAAGTCATTAACATAAATAGAACTATGCGATATGACAATCCCTGTATTTTCAGCAAATCTGATAAATTGGCCTCCATAACTTATATCCAAATTATTTGGAATGTATCCAGAGATTATAGCTATTAATGCTAGTTTATTATCAATTTTTGCAAAAACAGGTCCTCCTGAAAATCCGGGATTATTAATTCCATCTAAAAACACTTTAATCACTCCATCTCCATCTTTAAATATAGATGACACATGTGCATATTTTAACCATGGAATATTAAACCCACGATTCAAATCTCCAGAGTTTTTTGTTTCAAGGCCAAAAGGAAAACCAAAGAAAAGACATTCCTGTCCCAAAACTACTCCAATAGTACTGACCTCAAACCTATTTTTGTTCCATTGAGTATCGGATAGTTCAATTGCAACAATATCAACACTTTTGTTAGGATGAAATTTTATATAACCTTTTAAGGGCCTCCATTTCTCCTCATGAAAAATCGACAAACTAACATTTGCTCCATTCACTAAGGATGAATCCTTAAACAAATGCTTTGCGGTAATTAAAAACACTCGTTTCCCATCATTACTAGTTACCTTTATTGAACTCCCAAATTCCTTAGTTTTTGGATTCATTATTTTATAAACATGCTCATAGGCAAAACTTTCAGGTAAAATTTGGGATACTTGAGAAAAAATTAAACTTGCATTCATTAGAATAGATACTAATAATACGAACTTTTTCATCTGATTCTATTTAATTATCCACTGATAAAATATTCACTTTATATTCTTTAAAGATATACTTTATGAGTACAAAACCATTGACATTTCACAAAAACTAATAGATTGTATCAGTCTGCCAAGACCCCCAGCGCCAGCAAACCGTAAAATGTATATTCCACATCAGCAGTTGGGTCACCATCACCGGAAAGAAAGGCTCCATCCGTAAAATTTTGTCCAATAAAATCGAGGCACACTGGCTTCAGTAATCGCAAATCACAGTCAGCATAATTGAGCGCAAACAAAGCCACTGCAGTCGACAGCATATCAGCATGATTTAAATGGGCGAAAGCCCTGAAACCTCCCGATTCGCAGGCAAACGACTTCAATAATTCCTGATCTTCCGAAGACTCCATATTCATCATTTTTTTCAGGAAAACTTTGGCTGCCACTTCTGAACAGGGCGAATGTTGATCGATCGTTGTTCTCACCAACATCCTTTTGGCTCCAATTTTCAGGATTCTGCGAAAGGGCAAGACAGCATCCAATGTCAGGAATAACACAAAGCTTCGGTACGAAATGTTAATAGAATGACGTCCTTTCCAAAACGATTTTCCCAAAGAAATCATCGCTTTGAGTTGTGAATTTCGTCCGGTTTTCAATTCTTTCTGGAGCAGTACCAAACAACATTTTTCGATAAATCCGGGCACTTCGGAGTTTCGCTGACCGACAATGAACTTTTTCAACTTCAGAATTGCTTCGGTTGCGTGTTTCGGGTTACGTGTTTCGAGTTGCGCCCCTTCGGTCTCCGCTCTTCTGACTCCATGCCCCACGCCCCATGCTCCCAGCATCAGCCCGCCAAACAGCGAATAATACAAATCCGACCGTCCGCCACGATCCCGAAAACCACCATCCGGATTCTGTTGACGGATTAGAAAATTTAGCACCTCTTCCCTACCCTGTTCATCCAACAGGTTAAGCGCATTACCGAGCAAAACAATCATTTGCCGGTAAAAGGGAATATGAGTGGGTTTAGTCACAATGGATGAATCAGAATATTTTGCCGAGCACCGTGTACAAACTCAACCTCATCTTCAGATTTTCCAATTTGTCGAGTTCTCGGTAAGCTTTGTCGGTGTATTCCTGAAGTAAAACCTCAGCTTTCCGATCAATTTCCTTTTCACGGATCAATGCTGAAATTCGCAAGCGATCATTTTCAGCATAAATCAACTGAAGATTTATCAGTTGAGATTCGTCTGAACTTTCAGCTAAAAGCGAAAGTAGCAAAGGATAATCCGCAGGTTGAGTGTGTTCGTTGGCATCTCGGAATTCATCCAGATCATCTTTAATCTGGTAAGCCATTCCGAAGTATCCTGAAAAGGTTTTCAGAATAGCCAAATCGCATTCAGGGGCACTGGCCGCAACTGCGCCAAGAAGTATAGCTACCCGAATAGCCGAACCCGTTTTCCGTTCAAATATTTCGAGTTGCTGATCAAGCGGGAGAATGGTTTTGTGCGAACTGGCCAGTAAATCGGCGCCTTGTCCGAGCGACAAAGCCACGTGTCCGGAAGCCACCAGCTGATAACACGTCGCCATTTTAGCCGGTTCAATCGGGAGTTTCCCCAGCAATTCGTAGCCTTTCCCAAGCAAAAAATCGCCGGTATTAATCGCAACCGGAATGCCATTTTGCTTATGGATGGTTTCGGTGTCGTAACGGAAATCGTCGTTGTCTTCCACGTCGTCGTGAATGAGTGATGCCTTGTGAAAACACTCAACGACTAACGAAAGTGAAGCCATTAATTCGTCATTTTCATTTCCGGAGTATGCAGAATAAGCCAAAGCCGTTAATAATGGGCGAATACGCTGACCGCCAGTCAACATCGACTGTATGGCCAATTGACAGGTACGATCATTGATAAACCCAAAAGCTTTTGCAAGAGTCTCTTCAGTAAAAAATTGCTTGACATCTTCCTTTAGCCCAGAGACCGATATGCTCCGGAATTGTTCGTTTTCCTGAAAAGCGATCAGCTCATCGTTCAGCCAGCGTCCATCAACATCAGTTTCGGCGCAACCTTCGAACAAAAGTGGAATACCAATTACAGGAACCGCAGCCCTTGAAACCGGTTCAAACGACTTTTGAAGTACCGACATGCAACTGACTCCAATCACGGCATCAATCGCCCCATCCTGAACTAAACTGACTGCAACCGTAGTTCCTTCAGCAACAAGCGTAGCATAACCAAGCGATTCGGCCTTTTGCAAAATCGAATCAATCTGGCAGCTTTGACAACCTGCACAAATCAAACCCAGCTCGTCGATCACCGCATTGCAATTGCTGTTGTTTTTCAGGCATTGAGGCAAAAGTAAAAGCCGACGGTTATACGGAGTCGCAGCAACAACCGGGCGCCAGATTTCGTTTCCGCAAACCACCATGGCAAATTCGCGGAAACTAGTGTCGGTATCGGTCAGTGCAATCACCTCATCAGCCAATTGACTAATCAGAGAGAAGCTTGCCGGAGGCAAAATTCCCTGCTCGGCAACCAATTCGCGTGCCGCTTTCCTCAACCGATTCCGGGTCAGAGCTTCTTCAGGTACAACCAATATGTTTTCTTTTACCTTCAAATTATTTACTATTTATCTATTTACGATTTACCATTCATTTGTCTCCCAATTGTAAATAGTAAATCGTCTAATCGCAAATCAGCCGTATGCCCCCAGTCCAAAAAACGCCCGCCGTTTGGCAAAGCGGTAAATCCGGCTTTTCTCCGGAATCACTTCGCAAGAGCCATGACTAATGGTTACAGGAGCCATTCGTAATTGTTCGAGTTCGCCTTTTCGTCCTGACGTATTTTTTGCATCGTGTTTTTGAACAAATCCGGTGAGCCAAAGCGGATCTTCCATCACAACACAACCTTTGGTTTTTTGCTGAATCTGAGTTCTGAAATCACTCAGGAATCCGGATTCTGCATACAAACGATCCAGCGATTTTTCGGCAACATGATCGGCAGCAAACTGAATAATCGGGCATGGTTCAACATATCCTGATGCGTTGATGTGATGGCTCAGTCCTTCTGCAGCCGGACACATGCCATTTCCATCGGCATCCCAATAAGTGTCGATAATGGCGATACTGTATTCCATGCGGGCATCAACCATGTGCTGACGAAGTTGCCGGATTTCATCAGAGCTGAGTGCCAGTTCGTAATTGGGACGCGGACCAACCGGACGGTAAATGTAATACCACAGATAAGCCACTCCTTTGTCGATCAGTGCTTGAATAAATTGAGGCGACATGGCCATTTCGAGGTTCGACTTGCAAACGCTGATGGCCACACCCGTGATCAAACCAGCTTTGATGCAATTATCGATACCTACATTCGCCGATTGAAACACATCTTTTCCACCACGGCGCACATCGGCCACCTGTTCATCGCCTTCAAAACTAATGAGCGGAGTTACATTAGCGCACTGACGCAGCGTTTCGGCCACTTCAGGAGTTATTAGCGTTCCGTTGGTGAACAACTGAAAATAGCAATCCGAATGCTTTTTGAATATCTCCGGAAGTGGCTTGTACAGCAAAGGCTCGCCACCCAGAATTCCGAAAAAATACGAGCCCATCTTTTTAGTATCATCAATAATCCGGTCAACTTGCTCCGGTTTCAAGCGGCTGTTTTTCTCCTTTCCCATCACCCAGCATCCCTGGCAATTCAGGTTGCAATCGTCGGTAACCGAAATAAAATTAAAGGCCGGAAAAAATTCGCCTTTCTTTTGCCGTTTCTGAAACCGCGCAAACGACATGGAACCTTTAATACCCATGTTCACAACGAACTTGTACAGGCATTTCCGGTCGCTCCGGATCAATATATTTTTTAATAAACCCATGAATTAGTTCCAAGTTTAAAGTTCCATGTTCCAAGTTTGGAAATTGGATGTTGAGAATTCGTTATTGGATATTTTCGTTGTTTAATTTATTCGCGTCACTAATATTCAATTCTTCCAGTGCCTTCCTGTGTTCGGCTTCGGCCTGCTCAACCAAACCAGCCCTGAAAATATTTCGCCGCAATGCCGAGCGTTGATTTAGCGTTGCGATCATATTGCCATCAGCAGAAATTCCTTTAAACTGAGGCTCCGCTCCGGGTTCAGCACCGGCCAAAACTCCACCTTCTTTCAATCGGGGAAAAATGATGGCCGAAGTTGGGCAGTTCCGTCCGCAAGCTGGGCAATTGTTTTTGCAAGCCAGCGGTTTTACCACTTTCAGCTTTTTATCGCCAAATGTATAAACACCAAACAAGCAAAATTTAAAGCACTTTCCACAGTCGATGCACAGCGGCTGATCGATTACCGGATACCAAGCCGGAACATCTAACCCACTCTCAACCAATGTTTCAACAGCTTTCCCATCAGCAAATGAAAAATCATTCCTGAGTTTCGATCCAATTTCAGCAACCGAAAGTTCCCTGAAATTCAGCACTTCCAATCCCGAAAGCTCCAAATCATTCTGCGCCAGCAAATTTTTAATTGCCCTTGGATAACAGGCGATCATTACCTTTCGATCGTATTTCTGATCAATTGCCCGAATGAAATCCTTTCTGCCCAAAACAATTCCACAGAAATCATCGAGCTGATAAACTTCAGCATCAAGATTTTCAAGAATTGATTTGATTTGTTGCGATTTTTCTGAAGGAATTACACCCGCGCCACAGTTGCAGAAAAGAATACACGATTTACTCATAGAATGAAGCCGATTTAGGAATTCAGTATAAATAAACCAAAAAAATGAGCGACTTAAAAGAAGTTGCCAACTAAATTAGTTTTCGTTAACAAACATTTGGAAAACAAAAACATTCTGAACTCCTGAACAAAGTACCTGAGTTTTTATAGTTTTGGAATTTTAGCGTTAATTATCTTTGTAAGATAATTAAAATCACCTTCAATGAATTCAAAAATCAAGGATTTAACTCAAATGGAAAATATCGGCAAAGTCGTTGCAGAGAAGCTGATTCAGGTTGGAATTACTACTCCGGAAGAACTGTGCGCCGTTGGAAGCGAACAAGCGTTCATTCGGCTGCAAACCATCGACGAAACGGCCTGTTTCAGCATGCTGCAAGCACTGGAAGGTGCAGTTCAGGGAATGCGCTGGCACAATCTGCCCAAGGAACGAAAGGAAGAGTTGAAGGTGTTTCTTCATCTCCGAAGGATATAAAAAGTAATGAGGAAAAAGTCATTAGTCATTGGAAAAAGAGCCTGTATTTTTTCTATTGACTGATGACTAATGACCTTAAAAAAACTCAGATATGAAACCACGTTTAAACATCGTTACCCTTGGAGTTGCCGATCTTCCCAGGTCGCGCCAGTTTTACCACGATGCTTTTGGCTGGAAACCGGCACAAGGGAGCAGTGATCAGATTGTATTTTTCCATCACGGCGGAATTGTGCTCGGACTTTACCCCATGCATTTGTTGGCTGAAGATGCCGGAATTCCCGCCGAACGCTCAGAATTTTCAGGAATTACATTAGCGATTAACACCAAAACCAGGGAAGAATTGGATGAAACCCATCAAAAAGCAATTACCGCCGGAGCCAAGTCGCTGGTTGAACCGCGCGATACGTTCTGGGGTGGATACGACTCCTACTTTGCCGATCCGGATGGCCATGTGTGGGAAATTGCCTGGGCGCCATTCTGGGAATACGACGAACAGGGAAGTTTGATTATGGAGGAATATTGAACGTGGCGTCATGCTGAACTTAGTTCAGCATCTCAATTAAATGATGAGACCCCGAAACAAGTTCGGGGTGACGATATCCTATGTTGGTGGATGCAATCTTTTCTGAAACCACACGCGAACTTTATTCATGGTTGCCAGTTGCCCGGCAGGAACATGGCGCTTGCAGGTCGAACGCTCCTCACTTTTTTCGGGCGCACCCCAACGGATTTCGGCTCCATCGTTCGGGTTGTAAGCCATTTCAAAGGCATCTTTTCTTTTCAGAATTTCTGCAATAGTCAGTGTCTGTTTACTGCCATTCGAACGAATATAAGTGATTGAAAGCTCGTTCACCTTCTTTGCCAAAAGCGCTTCCAGATTTTTCTTTGCTTTTTCAGGAGATTGAAGCATGGGCAATTTAAAATCTTCCGGAGAACGAACAATTTTATTCGGAAAATCCTGAACGGCATCCATCGCAATCAGAAGACGCATATCGCGGTTTGGTGTCGAGAAGTCCTCCCATTGACCTCCAGCCTGAAACACTCCGGAAGTACCGCCCGGCATGGGGATTACCGTACCCGGATGTGATTTCATGTATTCTTCACCATTGCCAACCGAGTTAACCCTCACATTCAGTTGTTCATAAAGGGCATTGATTAAATCGAGCATGGCCATTTCGGGGTCCATGGGTTTCGGATTAATAACCCGCTCCATGGTGTGATAAAATTTAGCGCTTTCCATTCCTTTTTGCTCAAGCGAAAATGGAACCAACTCGGAATTCGCATTGATCTCATTCGACTTTAAAAGCCGGAACTTACCGTTACTCTCGACAATCGGGCGAAATGCTTTAAATCCAGGTTCACCAATGACTTCCTTTTCGTTCGTATTGAATAGAAAATTACCCTTCCAGAACCGCTTGATAGCAACTGTTTTGTCAGGCTGGGCATCAACCGCCAGAAGCACTCCGGGACTGTCGTTGGTTTGTGGAATGGTTCGGACAAGAATTAAAGTATGTCCGTAAGGATCGGCAAATACAACACCAGGACGCAAAGCCGAACGAGTTAGTGGAACGGGGTAATAGTCGGAACTTTCGTCTTTAAACGCAGTACGTGCAGTTCCTGAATGAACGCCATTCATAACCATTCGCGCAAAAGCATTAAATTTTTGTGTCGGATTGGTTTTGGAAATGGCCGTCTCGTTGGTAACCCATCGTCCGGTATGGGGAGCTTTGCCCAGATAACCACGATCGCATTCGTGATAACCAAACGGCAGCCCAAGTTTCCACGAGAAATAAGCACGCAAATAAAACGGATTATCGGCGCAATCGGGTTGCATCAGCACCTTATTTTTTCCGGAAGCATTATCCTCGCCCAACGACAGATGATCGTATAAAAAATTAGTTTCCTTATTCTCTGTTGTTTCGTTTAAGGCTTTCCACGATGAACGCTCATCCGAATCCTGAAACAAAGCGTTGATCCAGGCCGAATAGAGCGCTTCGGCTTTGCTGTCCCAACCGTGTTTGGTATTCCAGACCGCATTCGACGATGACTGCGAAGGTTTTGCTGTTACATGGAAATCCAAATTTGCACCACTTCCATCGACAGAAACGTGATATTTCCCCTCTGAACCGGCTTTAAATTCTACAATCTGCCAGTAAGGCAAACCATCGCCACTCCTGCTTTTCCCTGAATTAATTTTTCCTGAAGGACTATTCACCTCAACTTTAGCTTTCCGGATGTTTTTTCCTCCAGTTACTATTACGCGAAACACTTGTCCCGGGCGGGGATTTTCAGGCGAAACCAGCATGGCAACAACAACATGCGAATCGCCATCGTTATTCTCGTCTTGGGATGAATTAGCCGCAGCTTTCGAAACAGATTCGCCCTTCTCACCTGCTGAATGACCACCACAGGCCGATGCCGTTGTAAAAATCATTACTAAAGTGAACACTTTTAGCAACAAACGAACTTTGATTCCATTCATAGTATTATTCTTCCATTAGATGCCTCAAAGATATACTGAAAACAGATATATCTGAATTTACAAATCCATTGTTTCTCGTTGATTTAACTTTCGATGCTATGTTGTTTTTGCGTTAACACAGGCTTTCTTTCGACCATATAAAACTTCAAGATGCTTTCATACTGAAAATTAAATTACCTTTGCGCCAGATTTTAGGGGTCGGTTATTTCCTTTGAGCCTGGTTCAGGACAGGAGCAACTACCCGTCTCCTTCCATTGGCAAGGATCAGTGTATTACTGATTCATAATTTTAAAGGACATATATGACATTTGAAGAAACCGGTCTCAAACCGGAAATTTTGAAGGCGATCGCAGAAATGGGATTTGAAAATCCTACGCCTATTCAGGAAATTACTATTTCACATTTGATTACCTCAACCCAGGATTTAGTAGCCTTAGCACAAACCGGAACCGGCAAAACTGCCGCATACGGATTGCCAGTTATAAACAACATCTCGATGCAGGTCAAAGAGGTGCAGTCGCTAATTCTTTGCCCAACCCGCGAGTTGTGTCTGCAAATCGCACGCGACCTCGACAAGTATTCGGCCTACATTCCAGGATTTAAAACCATTGCAGTTTATGGTGGCGCCGACATTACCAAACAAATCCGCGAACTTAAAGCTGGCGGACAGATTGTTGTTGGGACTCCAGGTCGTGTTCACGACCTGATTCGCCGGAAAATCCTCAACATTTCAGCCATTCGCTGGTTGGTTCTGGATGAAGCCGACGAAATGCTGACCATGGGCTTCAAAGAAGAACTGGACGCCATTTTAGCAACGACCCCAGCCGAAAAACAAACCTTGCTGTTTTCGGCAACCATGCCTTTGGGAATTTCGGAAATCAAATCGAAATACCTGAACAATGCACTGGAAATGTCGGTTGGGAAACGTAATGCAGGAGCTGAAAACGTAGAACACCATTACTATGTGGTTCACGCCAAAGACAAATATGCAACGCTGAAACGTATTGCTGACAATTATCCCGATTGCTATGCAATTGTATTTTGCCGTACCCGTATGGAAACCCGCGAAGTGGCCGAACAATTTATGGCCGATGGGTACAATGCCGATGCTTTGCATGGCGATCTTTCGCAAGCTCAGCGCGACCAGGTGATGGCACGTTTCCGGAGCAAACAACTGCAAATGCTGATTGCAACCGACGTTGCCGCCAGAGGACTGGATGTGACTGAATTGAGCCACGTTATCAACTATTCGATGCCTGACGATCCGGAAGTATATATTCACCGTAGCGGACGAACCGGAAGAGCTGGCAAAAGCGGTATTTCGGTTACCATTATCAACATGAAGGAAACCGGTCGCCTGAAACAGATTGAAAAACTTTCGCGCAAGAAATTCGAACGGAAAATGGTTCCAGGTGGCGAAGAAATTGTCGAAAAACAATTGTTTCACCTCATTGAGCGGGTAAAAAACGTTGACATCAGCAGTGGTCAGGTTGAAAAATACCTGCCACAGATTCTGGATCAATTTGAGGGCATGACCCATAGCGATATTGTGAAACACTTTGTTTCGCTCGAATTCAACGAATTGCTCGACTACTATAAGAATGCCCGCGATTTAAATATCAAAGCAGAAATTCCACGCGATTCATTCGGACGTAACGATCGCGTCGATCGTGGAAGCGATCGGATGAGCTTCACCAAATTATTCATTAACGCCGGGAAAAAGCAGAACCTGAATGCTTCGGGCTTGATTGGCCTGATTAACGAATATTCAAACCGTAAAAGCATTGAAATCGGCAAGATTGACATTCAGCGCAAGTTCTCATTCTTCGAGATTGACAGCACCTATGAAAAAGACCTTGTTAAAGCATTGAACAATGTTGTTATCGATGGTCATGTGATCAATATTGGCAAAGTACAATCGATCGAAGGACAACCGGCATCACGCGAAGGTGGATCATTCCGCAGGGAAAGCGCTGGCGGCGGATATGGCGGCGGACGCCCAAGAGAAGGTCGCAGCCGCGAAAGTGGCTTCAACGACCGCAGCGATCGTCCAAGAAGGAAAAGAAACTAATCCCAAATAGTTGAAAATTTAAAATCCCAAATTTCAGGTTAACTTGAGATTTGGGATTTTTTGATTTATTTTCTTCGCATTCGCCGTTTCCAGATTTTCACTGACCCGAAATTCTATTATCTGAGAACAATTTATTCACCTGCTTTTGAAGAAGTGTCTCCTCTCCCTTCAACGACATCAACAATTCGACGACACATCAATGGTGCAACCTTTGATGCAAATGTTTGGTTAGGATGAGAATCTGTAGGACTTGCTGCGTATTCATCCTTCAGATACAATCCATTTTCCGTTTCAAGTTCGTAAAAATCCCACAAAAATATATTATCTCCTGGCTCATCCCATTGCTCTTTAACCCATTTGAAAAAATCTTTTGCTCTTTGGGCTTTCTCGGGGGTAGTATTTCCTTTGGTCAAAGCAGCGCCAGTCCAGACAATAAATGTTGTATTCGGAAAGGATTTCATTTTTTGTTTCAATAAATCGTATTGAAGCTTGTAATTTTCGATACGCTTTTCTTCGGAATCGACGTTCCCCTGACCAACATCCGGCATAATATCACCCACTGGATAACAATGTTTCCAAATAATAACATCATGCTTTTTTGTCAGCAATTCAAGTGTTGGTTCATTCATGAAGGTTCTATCTCCTTCGTTTTTAACCCAAATATTATAATAATCATAGGGGTAATTTTTCCATCCATAGCCGCCTTCGTTATTCGGAAAGTACATCTCTTCAATTTGATAATTGGTTCTGTGGTTCTTATTAAACCTGGAAAACCACTTCTGAACATCACCTTTTTTGAAGATTTTATAGGCTACACGGGAGGTTTCACCTCTCCAGATATTCTTGCCAGTACTGTGATGCAAGAAAACAATATTAACTTTTGAACCCATCGTATTTTCATTTTTCGAATTAGAAGAATGGCATCCAACAATAATTATAACAAGTAACACGATAAAAATATAGGATCGTCTCATATTTCTTAAATATCAGTTTCAACAATAGCATTCGGCATATCAAATTTATTCAATTGAAACCAGAAAGTCAATATTCACGAAGTTCCTCTTCACACAATTTATAAAGTTGATTTTACGACCGCTGCGATCGTCTATGAATGAAAAGAAACTAATCCGCACAAAGGATTCTTATTTCGAATTAGGCGCAACGCTTGTAATATCCATAAATTTCAGATGGAACATGACCTCGCGCAAGATCAACAGTCGGGCTGCAAATGAACCTGTGGCTGGTAAATGATCACTATGAACGGGACGTCCGAAAACAATGGCGGCCAGGCGACCGAATACCTGCTCCATATCGGTCCGGGCAAGCACAACTCGTTCTGCATGTTCTGGAGACCTATCTGCCAGTAAAACAATTTCGCGAATACCCTGATCGGAAGTATAAAGCGATGATCCGAAAGGAAGAAGTTTGCTTAGGGTCATTACCTCATCTTCCACATTTTGAATGGCTTCTTCCACCTCGCCAGTTGTAGGTGGATAATGTCTGAAAAATTGTTGAGCTGTAATCTCTGCCCCAATCTCCAACCGCCAAATGTGGATTGGCGTTGCAGACCCATCGCCATAAGCTACAACAGTACAATCGTTCCCTATATGAAGTATGGATATTGCTGTTTTTTCAGCCTGGCGTTGTTGAACCAAAGCATACAATTGTTGAACGCTTTGTTCTATCTCATGTAAAATTGAGGTTTTCATATGCTCTAATAATTTGTTTTAAATTGCCAGATGGAACTTTACATTTTATAGTCATACTTGTGTGAGTATCGCCTATTTACAGAATATTTGAATTGAACCGGATGTAAAATCTCCAGGGACTTCAATTTCACCATTTTTATTGGGCTTTATTTTTTTCTCGTTGACAATCGCATACAATACCGCGCCTGAGCCTTTTATTTCTAAGATAAAACGACCTGTTCTAAAGCGTAAGTCCGCTTTTAACGGAGCCGTATTTGCATACAAGGCAGGTTTGATAACCATTTGTTTGCCCACAAATTTAATTCCTATCATGTGATAGATCATAAAATAGGAAATTTCAGCTGATGTCCAAGGCAGTAAACCTGCAGTTGCAGCCTGTGCACTAATTACAGGTATTTCTTCAAACCAGGCCCCGGTACGTCCTCCTGCATTGGCGTACAACCATTCCAATGAACGCCGGCTCATCTCGAACTGCCCGGCTTCGTGCTGAGCGCGCAACATGAAAGTGGTCGCAAATGTCCATGGACCCGGCTGGTCGCCTTGTGAGCTGGTATTGTATCTGTCGTATCCACCGAATGACCAACGTTGGTTCCAGAGTTTTTCCAATTCTGCAAGTGTGTTCCTGGATAGGATCGATTTTGGATCTATAAGATTCAGCGTGATCGGTAAAGTCATTGAAGCATCTGGCATCAGTCGGCTCATTTGTTCAACTCCGGAAGGTGCGCCTTCAACCCATCCGTAGAATTTCACTTTGTCAACAATGTCTCCAGTGATATTGCGCCTTTTTATCAAATGGTTATTGTCAACCAGCCTCATGGTTGGATGAGTCAACATGGCTTGCAGGGTTTTATTCGCTTCCGTTCGCCAATAAGAGGCTTTAGCTTCAGAATTAATATACTCCGACAAATCAGCAGCGTCGCGCAAACCTTCAATTATCCAGCTTTGATAAGCCAATTCATAAGCATCATCGAAGGTGCGTTCCCAAAATTCACGCCTATTATGCACCATTCCAGTCGAATCGCAAAACTCCGGCCTCAATGGACGTTCAACCATATTGACTATTTTCTCGGTATATTCGGTTAAAAGGGAATAATCCCCAGTCCAATCGACATAACATTTTATGACATGCATGAACTCGCCCATCTGATCGAACTGCTCCCTGTCAGGGTTATCAAATCCACCTGAAATCATGGTTGTGCCATTATCTTTTATCATACTTTTCAGCATATTCTCCAGTATGGCACGTGCCAGTTCAAACTCACCAATATGAATTATGCCCAATGCCGTATTCGAGGCATCTCTTACCCATTGGCTTCCATATTCAAAAATACCAGCATCTATTTTGCCAAAGTCCGATACATATCCGGGCAAGATATACCGACAATTGTTATACATATTTTGAATAACCGTATCCCGGGTTATCAGTGTATTTGAATTTTTCCACTTGATGGCAGTAGCTTTGCTTTCCGACTGTATCCACTGTCCGATGGTTGAAGCTTTGTCGTATAAATCTTCCGGATTATCTATTGAAGTTTGAAGAAACAAATAGCTTTCAATGACTATTTTTTCACCAATCGGTATGGGCATTGGTCCTATTTTTAAACTTTCTTTGGATGAGGAAACACTTAACGGATAGGAACCCACAACTGCAATCGCCATTGAACTCTTCGAATTTTGGCAAACCAGTATATTTTTGTTCTTTGAGACAAATGCCGGCGCTGGCAAAGAAAGTTGCAGACTTACAGTATCGTTGGCAACCAGATCGGCCGATTCGAGGGTAATTATACGCTTGAAAACTCCATTCAATGAAACCGGCGTTATCACTTCGTGAACCTTAATTCCACTTGCCCACCAATCAGCTTCAACCGATGGAATTCCGTTCGCAACGCTCCAATGAGTAACCAAATTATGCCCCAGCGCATAAAATCCAACATTCTTCATTACAACCTGAAGTGCACTTGAAGAAAAACCGTTAATAAGATTATAATTGAAAGCCTTTTCTTTACGCGAACTCTGCAATGGTGTTTCAGCATCGAACAACATATAGGTAAAAGCCGGGCCAATATCGGCTTTATCGCATTGAACAATCATTTTGGCATTCCCGCTTCTTAAAACAAAATAATCTCTGCCCAAAAAGTAACTCCGGTTGCTTATTGAAACATTTTGAGCCGTAAGGGTAAGACTTAAGAAAAGAAAAGGAATTAAAATCGCTTTCATGGAATTCGTGTTCATTTAGTTGCATTATTCCCCAAAACAGAATCGTACCGATGAGACAATAAAACCCGGGTAGTTTACCGTTTATGAGAACGTCTTTTTTTATATTTATTCCGTTTCAACATTAGCGGAGGTGTTACAATTTTACCTGAGCCTTTTACAACTTTAACTACGGCTATTACAACTTTAACTACGGCTGATTCAATTTTACCGGATTAAAACCGATCGAACAGCATCTTCAGGAGAGCTTTTTTACAGCTTCAGTCGTTTGATAAACTCGTTGATATCGAAATTCACTTCAATTTTGGGTAGCCGGAACCGACCTTCGGTCTGGTTTTTCTGTACTGAATATATTTCGTTAATGACCGGTTTATATTTCTCAACGATATAATTTCTTTTCAATTTTAATGTTGGCGAAAGTTCTCCGGTTTGCGGTGTCCATTCGTCGTTGACCAACCTGAAACGCTTGATTTCTTCATGTTCGCCCAGGGTTTTATTAATGGCAGTTACTTCTTTATGAAACTGTGCCAAAACCTCCCGTTTATGAATCAGCGCTTCGTTGTTTTGAAAGTGAATTCTTCGCTGGCTGCACCAGTCGTGCAGATAAACAAAGTTCGGGGAAATTATGGCGCTGGCAAATTTCTCACCTTCCCCGATAACCATTACCTGTTCAATAAAGAATGAGGCTTTCAGCTTATTCTCGATCATTTGCGGCGCAATGTATTTTCCGCCCGAGAGCTTAAACATTTCTTTTTTGCGGTCGGTAATTTTCAGGAAACGGTCCTCTTCGAGAATGCCAATATCGCCGGTATGAAACCAACCATTCGTATCAATAACTTCGGCCGTCAATTCAGGAGCTTTGTAATAACCTTTCATAACGCCCGGCCCTTTAACCAGGATTTCGCCATCATCAGCAAACATAACTTCAACGCCAGGCAACACTTCACCAACCGTTCCCACTTTCATGGCTTTTGAAGCCGGATTATTTACGGCAATAACCGGCGATGTTTCAGTCAGTCCATAACCTTCGAGGTTAATGATTCCGGCCATTCCCAAAACCCGGGTAATACGCGGTTGCAGCGCAGCCCCACCTGACACAATATACCTGATATTACCGCCAAGTGCTTTTCTCCATTTTGAATAAATGAGCTTATCGGCCAGCCTGATTCTCAGTTTTAGAAACAGGTTATATTTTTTGTTGTGTTCAAAATGCCGGGTAAGACTTAAAGCCCAAAAATAGACCACCTTTTTCGAGCCTCTTAGTTCCTTGCCTTTCGAGATAAAACCATCGTAAATTCGTTCAAGCAGTCGCGGAACGGTATTAAACATGTGTGGTTTAATTTCCTTGATGGCCGAAACGATTTGCCCCAGGTTTCCAACATAATAGATAGTCATTCCTTTGCACTGGAAATGGTAGTTCATGCTACGTTCGTACACATGGCAAAGTGGAAGGAAACTGATGACCCGGTGATCTTTTCCCAGATCGTGCATTTTCGAATGAGCCACAAAATTCGACACCAGGTTGGTGTGAGTCAGCATTACACCTTTGGGAACTCCTGTTGTGCCTGAAGTGTAGATAATGGTGGCCAAATCTTCAGGATCAATATTCCTTTTTATTTCCTCAAGTTCAGCTCCAAGTTTTTCCCGGTGAGTTGCTCCCAACAGAAGGATTTCATCGTAGTTTTTCACTCCGTCAATTTCATCGAAAGAGTAAATGAGAGGCATTTCAGGCAAACGGGCAGCTATCGGAGTTAATTTTTCGACCAATTTCCGATCACCCAAAAGCAACGCTTTAATTTCGGCATGTTCCAGAATATAGGCATGTTCTTCATCGCTGATGGTTGGATATATCGGGACAGAGACAATTCCGGTCATGGCCATTCCCATATCAGCAAAGTTCCATTCCGGTCTGTTGTTCGTTATAATAGCAACCTTATCCCCTTTTTTCAAGCCTAAAGCCATTAACCCCAAGGCAAACTGATGCGACTTTTCAACATATTCTTCAGAACTATACACATACCACTCTTTCCCATCTTTCCCCCCCAAAGCATCTTTCCCGGGGAATTCCTGAAGGTATCGTTCCAGTAAATCAAAGGTTCTTCTCAGCTCGGTTGCCATAGTCTTATCTTTAATTCGTTCAGCAAGAAACCGTTTAGAAACAGATTTCGGAAAAACAGGTAATCTAAACGGTTTTCAGGCCGATAAAGATAGTACTATTTTATATTTTCAAAATCCAAATTCTTTTGCTTGAAGTTCGCAAATATCAGAAGACTGGCAATAGCAGCAATAATGGCATAAACCGACCAGTGTACCGAATCGACTGAACCACGGCCATACGAATGCAACCCGCTGAGGTAATAGTTCACACCAAAATAGGTCATCAGTACCGATGAAAAACCGACGACTGTAGCAACTGTGTAATTGTAGATGCCTTTGAACGAAGGAATGAGTCGCATGTGAGCGACAAACGTATAAACGACCACGGTAACCAGAGCCCAGGTTTCTTTGGAGTCCCAGCCCCAGTATCGGCCCCAGCTTTCGTTGGCCCAAACGCCACCCAGAAAAGTTCCGATCGTCAGCATATACAAACCCACCGTAACCGACATTTCACTGATCGTAGTAAGCTGCAAAATGACTCCCTTGATGTTGGTACTGTTTTTCGAATTACTGATGCTGAACAGAACCAGAACCAACAGACCAATAAAAGCGCTCATCCCAATAAATCCATAGCTTGCCGTAATCACAGCCACATGAATCATCAACCAGTAGGAATTTAAAACCGGCACCAAATGGGTGATTTCAGGATTCATCCAGTTGAGGTGCGCCACAAACAATATAATTCCTGAAAGCATCGCAGCCGTACCCAGTACCATCGGGTATTTCCGGCCAAAAATAACACCGGCCAGCATCGACGCCCAGGCCACATAAACCATCGATTCGTAGCCATTCGACCATGGTGCATGTCCCGAAATATACCAGCGCAAAGCCAAGCCAAAAGTGTGAAGCGCAAAGCCAAGTACGATCAACAAAGCAAACCCAATCCGTACTTTTGCACCAAGAGTTTTTTGCCTGAAAATATTAACAAACAAAACAATCAGCAGCACAAATCCGACCAGCAGGTAGAGCGGGAAAACCCGTTTAAACGGATTCAGCGAATTATAGAATAGTTCAACTTCCTTTTTGGAGGCCGACGGAAGATAGGTTGACGCATATTTGGTTTGGTACGATGCAATGCTAGCCATAATCTGACGCGCACTTACCGTTCCCGTACCGTTCATCGATTCCTTGAACAACTGGAATCCTTTATTGACAAACACCGATTCCTCTGCCGATAAACCTGCGGGACTATTCCCGGGAGCCGACCATTTTACATCTTTTGTCGTTCCGGGAAAAAGAGCAAACATATCGCCATTCACCACCATGAAACAAATATTCACCCGTTCGTCCAGATTGATAATTTCCTTCTCGTATACATTTCTGAAAGCAGGCATTTTGGCGAAGGCCGCCTTAACAGGTTCCACAAGTTTATATTCTCCTTTCTCGTTGAAAAACGCCGTCAATGGAATACGGCTTTCGGTCACCCCAAGCAGCTTCTTCAATTGGTCATTCGTTACATAAACCAGCGAAACATTCCGCCAGTGTTCAGGATACAAGTACAACCCCAGCATCACTTCTTCAGGCGATCGCCCGTCGAAATCGGATTTGCGTGTCACTTTCCGGAGTATTTCCGATGACAAAGTGGAAACTGGCTCAATACGTCCATCTTCACCCTGAATCCACAGTCGGGAAAAATCGTTCAAAACCGCCTGATCAATTCTTGGAATCGGCTCCAGTTCTGAATTCTCAGCTTTTGCCGAACCCACATTCAGGAGAAATAAAACAAAAATGCCCATTCCAACGGGTTTGGAATATTGCTTCAAACGGACAACCAGCGAATGGAATCGGGAGGTTTTGCTGAACAATGCCAACACAAAGCCGAGTCCCAGCAACAGGTACCCGACATAGGTAATAGTAGTTCCAAGCTGATCGGCATTTACCGAAAGCACAGTACCACCCTCGTCCTGATCGTAAGAAGACTGAAAAAATTTATAACCACGGTAATTCAACGTGTTATTCATAAAAACCCTGACATTGCGGGTGACGTTTCGCTCCTGATCGTGCAAAACCAACTCGCTGGCATACGACGACGGACTCATCGACCCCGGATATTTTTCCATTTGGAAATCTTTTAACTGCAGCGAAAACGGCAGATAAATCGGATCGGCGCCATAGGTAATTTCCAAAGTCGAATTTCCAACGTTTGCCACAAGGGGTTCGCCCCTCATCCCATGTTTCCCCATGACATTCACCACCTGTTTATTGGCACCATCTGTAATCTCCAACGCAACGGCATCTTCACCTTCATTTCCGGAGTTATCTTTTTCAACGGCAGTCACCGCATGGTCGTAATAATTCTTCACCAAAAGCATATAGCCGTCAAAGGCATAAAGTTGCATCGTTTCAACCGGGATGGTATCGTGGGCATTCACCACCTGAGCTTCGCCGCCGGTCATCGATCGGATCTCGACCGTGCGATCAGCAGTCAGAAACAATTTTCCATTCTTACTGAGAAACTGAAAATTGGCACCCGGTTGATCAAAGCCCAGCAGTATATTTCCCAGAGTCAGGTTGCTGCCTTTCGAAAAAACATAATTTTCGCGTCCTTGTCCCTGCGAGATCACAAAATCGATCATCTCCTTTCCTGAAGGATCTTCCTTTACGGTACGAACTGCATTTTTAATGAATCCAACCGATTTCACACTGACGTTACGACCTTCGACAACCAGATTTTCATCGAATTCGTGAGGTGTGAGTTCAGAGAAAAGAACCTCATCGCTAACAGTTTGATTGCCATTTTTAATGGTCAGGTAATCTTCGGAAGAAAGAATAAAATCGGAAGACTGACCTTCTCGAATGTGCATCACGCCCTCGAAACTGATGTAACGGGTAATTCCGGCACCAATCAGAATGAATATGAAAGAGATATGAAAAATTCCGACCGCGATTCGTTGACGACTGTACATGCGGTGCCTGACAAAATTGACGGCCAAATTGATGGTCAAAAGAATCAGAACCAGCTCAAACCAGAACGATTTATAGATCAGCCCTTGTGCTGCTTCGGTGCCGTAACTGTTCTCAACGAAAGTGGCAATGCCCATCGAAAAAGCCATAACCAACAACAAAAATCCCATAAACGGGAAGGAGAAAAGGAAATTCAAAATCTTATTCATACTGAAACTTATTAATCAGGATTTACTTTTTGTGACAACGATAAAACCGCATGTTGTGATAAACAAAAAGACCGCATTTCAGCGGACCAAGATTATAACAGATTTCAACCTCTTTGGGTTGAAAAAATTAACACTATTTATCGAAAAACCTGATTTATTTAAACCTCAACGTACCCCAATGTTCCATTTGGCCAACAATCCAGCCAATTCGGTCCTGCACATAAGGTCCCGGAGGATTTGCACTGTATTCACGCGGATTGGGTAAAACAGCGGCCAAAGCGGCAGCTTGCGACCGGGAGAGGTTTCTGGCGTTGGTATGAAAAAAATATTCGGCGGCAGCTTCGGCGCCATAAATTCCTTTTCCCATTTCAATGCTGTTCAGGTAAACTTCCATGATTCGTTCTTTTCCCCAAACAAATTCGATCAACACGGTAAAATAGGCTTCAAATCCTTTGCGTATCCAACTTCGGCCAGGCCATAAGAAAACATTTTTTGCCGTTTGCTGCGAAATGGTACTGGCGCCCCGCACCCGCCTTGCCCCATGTTTGGCCGCCTCAACCGAGCGTTCTATGGCTTTTATATCAAAGCCTGAATGGTTCATAAAATTCTGATCCTCGCTGCAGACTACGGCCAAAGGCAAATTCTTCGATATTTCGTCAATCGAAACCCAGTCGTGTTTCAGCCGAAGCTGATCGGATGAAAACATCTGTTCTCCGCACCGAATCAACATCAGCGGAGTAACCGGCACCGGCACGAACCGAAATATGACTACAGAAATGATAGATAGCCCAACAAACCAAGCGGCTGCTTTCCACAAAAACCGAAAAATTGTTTTACCAAGATCGCTTTTCATTTTTCAGAATAAGATTTTGACGAAACAAAATTACACAAAAAGACCCGATATGAATCAAAAAGACCTGTCAGGTTTTAAATTCCTGACAGGTCTGATATTTTCAAATTGCACAAACAAGTTGCGCCTTCTTTATTGCACAAACGATTTTGCTTTGGCAACTGCTGCGGCTAATCCATTCAGGTCTTTTCCACCGGCAGTGGCATAAAATGCCTGTCCGCCGCCACCGCCCTGCATTTCTTTAGCAGCTTCGCGAACAACAGCGCCTGCATTGAGTCCTTTTTCGGCAACCAGGTTTTCGGCAATCATTACTGAAATCGATGGTTTTCCGCCAATGGCAGAACCTAGCGCAAGGAACAGATTTTCAACTTCACCTTTTAACTGGAAAGCCAAATCTTTCACTGCCTGGGCCGAGTCGAGCTGAATTACTTCAGCAATAACATTTACGCCATTAATCACCTGAATCTTATTTTTCAGTTCCTGTTTGATTCCGGAAGCAGCTTTGCGCTCAAATTCTTCAATTTGTTTTTGCAAACGGCTGTTTTGGGCAACCAAATCTTCAACCGATTTTTTCAGGTTTTGGGCATTGTTGAGAACTGCTTTCACTTCGGCCAGTTCGTCCATGTGTTTCTTCACGAATTCTTCAGCACGATCGGCAGTAATCGCCTCGATACGGCGAACTCCGGCAGAAATGGCGCTTTCAGAAGTAATGATAAACGAGCCAATCTGTCCGGTTGAAGGAACATGTGTTCCACCGCACAGTTCAACCGATTCACCAAATTTGATTACACGCACAAAGTCGCCATATTTTTCACCAAAAAGGGCAATGGCACCTAATTCTTTGGCGTCGTCAAAAGCGACAGAACGATTCTCTTCCAGCGCAAGATTCCGGCGGACCAATTCGTTTACCCGAGCCTGAACGCGATCCAACTCTTCGCGGGTAACTTTCTGAAAATGAGAAAAGTCAAAACGGAGGTATTCGCTGTTCACCAACGAACCTTTTTGCTCCACATGAGTTCCCAGCACTTCGCGCAAAGCCTGATCGAGCAAATGCGTGGCCGAGTGATTGTTCATGGTCAGTGTTCGTTTTCCGGCATCAACTACTGCGACGAAAGTTGCAGCAGGATTTTCGGGAAGTTTATTGGCAATATGAATCGTCAGGTTATTTTCTTTTTGAGAATCAACGATTTTCGTCCGATGTCCGTCGGCCAAAATGTAGCCCGAATCGCCAACCTGACCTCCGGATTCGCCATAAAACGGTGTTTTGTCGAAAACCAGGTGATAGAATTCCTTATTTTTCTGAGTCACTTTTCGGTAGCGCGAAATATGGACTTCGGCTTCCAGATGGTCGTAACCGACGAATTCAACTTGTTCAATTTTCTTCAGTTCAACCCAGTCATCCGTTTCCTGCGCGGCAGCATTGCGCGAGCGTTCTTTTTGCTTTTCCATTTCGGCATTGAATGCAGCTTCGTCAACCGACATGCCTTTTTCGCGAAGAATGAGGCTGGTTAAATCGAATGGGAATCCAAACGTATCGTAAAGAGTGAAAATATTTTCGCCGCTGATCTCTGTTTTACCGGCATTCTGGGCTTTGGCGACCAATTCATCGAGCAAACGAATGCCCGTTTCCAAGGTTCTCAGGAACGATTCTTCCTCTTCGTGAATTACCTTTTCGATCAAACCCTGCTGTGAAACCAATTCGGGGAAAGCATCGCCCATGTTGTCTTTCAACACTTCGACCAATTTACAAATGAACGGTTCTTTGAAACCAAGGAACGTATAACCATATCGCACGGCACGGCGCAAAATCCGGCGAATGACATACCCCGCTTTGTTGTTCGATGGCAACTGACCATCGGCAATCGAGAATGAAATGGCGCGCAAATGGTCGGCAATCACACGCATGGCAATGTCGGCCTTTACATCGCCACTACCATATTTTTTGTTACTGAGTTCAGCAATTTTTGCAATTGTGTTCTGGAAAACATCGGTGTCGTAATTCGACTTTTTGCCCTGCAAAACCATGCAAAGTCGTTCGAATCCCATTCCTGTATCCACATGTTTGTCGGGAAGTTCTTCCAGTTTGCCATCGGCTTTTCGATTGAACTGAATGAAAACGAGGTTCCAGATTTCGATGACCAGCGGATTATCTTTGTTGACCAATTCGTTTCCCGGAATTTTAGCACGTTCTTCATCGTCACGCAAATCAACATGGATTTCAGAACAAGGACCGCAAGGACCGGTATCGCCCATTTCCCAGAAATTATCTTTTTTGCTTCCGTTAATGATGTGGTCAGCCGGAAGAAATTTCCGCCAAAGTTCAAAGGCTTCGTTATCGCGTTCCAACTTATCGTCGGTGCTTCCCTCAAAAACCGAAGCATACATGCGGTCAGCCGGAATTTTCAACACATCGTGCAACAGTTCCCAGGCCCAGTTAATGGCATCTTCCTTGAAATAATCTCCAAACGACCAGTTGCCCAACATTTCGAACATGGTATGGTGGTATGTATCGTGTCCAACTTCTTCCAAATCGTTGTGCTTTCCTGAAACCCTCAAACATTTCTGAGTATCGGCCGCACGTAAATATTTGGCGGGTTGGTTACCCAGAAAAATATCTTTAAACTGGTTCATTCCGGCATTGGTAAACATCAATGTCGGATCGTTTTTTACAACCATGGGAGCCGAGCTGACAATCTGATGTCCTTTGCTGGCAAAAAAATCGATAAACGCTTTTCTGATTTCCTTCGAATTCATATCAATATCTAACTTTTCTATTAATTACTGCATCATGATTGAGATTCACAACCTCAACACAAATGGACAATTCTCATGCTTAAACCGGCCCAACGAAATAAAAACCGGTACGATTAAGCCGCTTGCACCACCTTTTCAGGAATTAAAATTTAAAAACTTCAAACATGAAGCATCTTCAATTTTATTTTCACCTAAAACACTAGCTTTGCAAGCTATCATTAACCGGAATTTTCAAAATCTTGCAAAGTTAGATTAAATCCTTAATTTTGTTACAAGTCGAAAAATAAATTCCATTAGTCCTGTTTTATGGCGAAAGTCAAGTACAGATTTAATGCTCACACACTTAGCTACGATAAAATCGTAATTAGCTTTAAAACCCGTGTAAAGCGTTTTCTAGCCTTATCTTCAACTACATTGGCAACGTCGATACTGATTGCTTTTGGGATTCTGCAATTCTATGAATCGCCCCGAATGCGCAGTCTGCACAAAGAAAACGAACGGCTTTTAACTCAATACGAGCTGATGTACAAAGACCTTTCTACGGTTGAAAAAGTACTTGACGAAATTGAGCAGCGCGACAACAACCTCTACCGGGTAATCTTCGAGAGCGACCCCATCCCGTCAACCATCCGGAAGGCTGGATTTGGCGGTGTAAACCGTTATTCAAAACTCGAATCGTTCGACAATTCGGAACTGGTGATCAAGACCGCCGAAAAATTAGATATTCTTTCAAAACAAGCATACATTCAGGCCAAATCGTATGACGAAGTCATGAAAATGGCCATGAACAAAGAAGCACTGGTTGCCAGTATGCCCGCTATTATGCCGATTTCAAACAAATCGCTGAAAAGTACAGCTTCAGGCTGGGGATACCGAATTCACCCCATTTATAAAATCAAGCAATTTCACTACGGAATGGATTTTACCGCCAATGTTGGTACTCCCATTTATGCAACCGGTGACGGGGTTGTTAAAGATGTGCAATCGATCGGTGGTGGCTATGGCCGTTGGATTTTGATTGACCATGGTTTTGGATACGAAACGCTCTACGGCCATCTGAACGCATTTAACGTGAAGATTGGCGATCACGTCAAACGCGGAAGTGTCATCGGATTCGTTGGAAACTCAGGCACATCAACCGGCCCCCATGTGCATTACGAAGTCCACAAAAACGGAGAACCAGTGAATCCACAATATTATTATTTCAAAGATCTGAATGCTCAGGAATACGAAAAAATGGTTAAAATCTCATCAACTATTGGCCAAACGTTCGACTAACAAATACGATCAGAATGCCTTACAAAAAACCTAAAATAGAGAAAGTCTTTTATTCCATCGGCGAAGTCGCTGAGATGTTTGGAGTGAACACTTCGAACATCCGTTTTTGGGAAACCAATTTCGACATCCTGAAACCGCATAAGAATGCGAAAGGAAACCGTATGTTCACTAGGGAAGACATCGAAAACATGAGAATCATTTATCATCTTTTGCGTGAACGGGGAATGACAATCAGAGGCGCTCAAATGAAGTTGAAGGACAACAAGGAAGATACCATTCAGAATGTAGAGGTGGTAGCCCGGCTTCAGGAAATCAGGAAAATGCTGATCGACATTAAAGACGAGATGTAGAGACAGGTCAATGCCCTATCTAAAAGAATTATCAAACATACACGAGACAGGGCATTGCCCTCTCTCTGCGGAAACAAATACATTCCATGCAGCTCAAACAAATTACCCAACACATCGAATCAATAGCTCCACTGGCTTTTCAGGAATCGTACGATAATGCCGGATTGATTATCGGCCAGCCGGACGATGAGATTTCTGGAATCCTGATCACGTTGGACATAACTGAAGAAATTCTGGACGAAGCGATCAACAAAAACATAAATCTGATTGTTTGCCACCACCCGATCGTTTTTAGCGGAATCAAAAAACTGAACGGGAAAAACTACATCGAACGCTGCGTAGCCAAAGCCATCAAAAACGACATCGCCATTTATGCCGCACACACCAATCTCGACAGTGTTTTTGGCGGCGTGAACAGCAAAATTTGCGAAAAACTGGGACTTCAGAATTGCCGGATTTTAGCTCCAACACCAAACTTCCTGAAAAAACTGGTCACTTTTGTTCCGGTTGCTGACGCTGAAAAAGTTAGAAATGCCATATTTGAAGCAGGAGCCGGGAACATCGGAAATTACGATTCGTGCAGTTTCAACCAAAACGGGAGCGGTACTTTCAGAGGAAACGATCAGACCAATCCATATGTTGGAGAACGCAATCAGCTCCATACCGAAGAAGAAACCCGGATTGAAACCATCTTTCCCAGGCACATTCAGTCCAAAGTCATTCAAGCTCTTTTGCAGGCTCATCCTTACGAAGAAGTTGCCTACGACATTTATCCGCTGGACAATGAATACGTTCAAGCCGGAATTGGAATGATCGGCGAACTTTCAGAACCGGCTGATGAATTGGATTTTCTTCAGAAAATTAAAGCAACCTTTAATTGTGAAGTTGTTAAACACACTCAATTATTGGGAAAACCGATAAGCAGAGTTGCTGTATGCGGAGGCGCTGGCAGTAGTTACCTGAATATGGCAATCGCCCAAAAAGCTGACATTTTTATCTCCGGAGATTTTAAATATCACCAATTTTTCGATGCCGAAAACCAAATCATCATCGCAGATATAGGACATTATGAAAGTGAACAATTCACTAAAGAAGTTTTTTATGAATTACTTACAAAAAAATTCACTAAATTTGCAGTCCATTTATCGGATTTCAGTACCAATCCGGTAAGTTATCTTATTTGATATAAGTTAAACAACTATAAGTATATGAATACACAGTACGTTAGAGACGAAAATAAGAGTGTGCCAATCAGTTCAAAGCTCAGAGCACTTTTTGAGCTGCAAAATGTTGTTTCTGAAATTGATAAATTTAAAACGCTCCGCGGGGAATTACCTTTGGAAGTGCAGGATTTGGAAGATGAAATCACCGGTTTAAAAACCCGTGTGACCAATTTCGAAGACGACATCAAAGATCTGGAAACAGCTATTCAAAACAAAAAAGCTGCCATTAAAGAATCGGAAGGACTGATTACCAAATACACCGACCAGCAAAATAACGTTCGTAATAACCGCGAATTTGACTCATTAAGCAAAGAAGTTGAGTTCCAGAAACTCGAAATGGAATTGTCGGAAAAACGTATCCGCGAATTTACGGCAGAGCTTTCCACTAAAAAAGAAGCGATTGCAACATCTTCAGCGCTTTTGAAAGAACGTTTGGAAGATCTGGATCGCAAACAACGCGAATTGGAAGAAATTACTGCTGAAACTCAGATTGAAGAAGAAAGACTGAAATCGAAAGCAGAAAAGATCGAAGGCAACATCGAAGCCCGTTTAGTGACTGCCTTCAAACGTATTCGCAAAAACGCACGTAACGGCCTTGCTGTAGTAACCGTACAGCGCGATGCCTGCGGTGGTTGCTTCAATAAAATTCCGCCACAGCGTCAAATGGATATCGCTTCTCGCAAAAAGGTTATTGTTTGCGAATATTGCGGCCGTATCCTTGTTGACAAAGACATTTTGGATCAGATTGAAACTGTCGATTAATTATCCAAAAGCACGATAACAAAAAACCTTCAGGATTATTCCTGAAGGTTTTTTTATGCCGTAATATATCTTTTCTTATTTCATGTCCGTCAGACTTCGGCGTGAGCTCAGTCGAACGTTAAAGCAGATGGCAAAGGATAATTCGCTCCGAGACTGGTACCCGGAGCGGAGTCTGTCGAAGCTACCAGCTTCCACCGGCACCGCCGCCGCCAAAACTTCCACCACCGAAGCCGCCAAAACCACCGCTTCCGCCGGAGAAACCGCCAAACGAGCCCCCACCACGATTACCGCTTCCGAGTAAACCCATGGCTAACCAAAATGGCAAACTGCCTCTGCTGCTATAACCACCTCCACGTCCGCCTTTGAAAAGCGAAACAATCACAATAATAATCAGGATAACGAGAATAAATCCGCCACCGCTATCTTTTCCCGACTTTTTACCACTGGTTGCTTTCTGATAATCGGCTGCTGTAAATTCTCCAGAAGCCAGGCTCATCAAAACTTTTGTACCGGCAGCTAATCCACCGTAAACATCATTTTGCTTGAAGTATGGGATCATCGCATAATCAACCACGTTCCGATTGGCAACAGCATCGGGAATAACTCCTTCCAAACCATAGCCTACGGCAACAAACACTTGACCCTTTTCATTTCCGCTTTTTGGTTTGTATACGACCACGATTCCATTGTTCTTGCCCTTTTGCCCAACGCCCCATTTTTCGCCAATCTTAAACGAAAGATCTGAAATTTCCATGCCGTTCAGCGAAGGAAGTGTGACGATACAAATCTGGGTGGAAGTCTGTTCATTAAATTGATCGAGCTCTCCTTCCAGTTGTTGTTCTTCCTGATCAGATAACACATTGGCCATGTCGTTAACCAATTTGGGTGGATTCGGACGATCAGGAATATCCTGGGCAAAAATGGAAACGGCAAAAACCGACAGGAATAATATCAGTATGATTTTCTTCATTTTATAAATTTTGTTCGAAGGATATTTCATCCGACAATTCGTTTACATCATCACTCTGGTATGGAAAATTGGCTTTCAACTGCTCTCCGGCCATCAGGATTCCTTTCGACAAACCATCGGCAAATTTTCCTTCTTTAAAAAACGCCAGCATCGTTTCCTTTGTTTCGTTCCAAAAATCAGCTGCAACCAACTGATTAATTCCGGCATCACCAATTATGGCAAATTTACGGTCGTAAACCGCCAGATAGAACAAAACCCCGTTTCGTTGAGCGGTCTCATTCATTTCAAGCTTTTCGAACACATAGGCAGCGCGATCAAGTACATCAATTTTGCACTTGCCTTCCACATGCAGCCTGATTTCGCCTGAAGTATTCAGTTCAGCCTGAGCAATAGCATCGGTTATTTGTTTCTTTTCTTCTTTACTGAAAAAATTTTCGACTGACATTTTCGTGGAATTAGTGGTAAATAAACTAAAGAAAGCCATTGGCAGCTAGCAACTAGTAGCCAGTAGCCAGTTCTTATTTTTAGAATTTAACCTGAGGCGCTTTTTCAGCTCCCTTTTCAGCTTCGAAGTAGGCTTTCTTTTCGAACCCAAACATTCCGGCAAAAATATTTTTCGGGAAAGTGCGGATGAACGTGTTATACGACTGAGCCGTTTGATTGAACTTTTGACGTTCAACAGTGATCCGGTTTTCAGTTCCCTCCAACTGAGCCTGAAGATCAAGGAATCCCTGATTGGCTTTCAGTTCAGGATATTTTTCGACCACAACCATCAATTTGCTTAATGCCGAAGATAATCCGGACTGGGCATTTTGGAAATTTTGCAACGATTGAGCATCCAGTTTATCCGGATTAATATTTACAGCTGTTGCTTTTGCACGGGCTTCAATCACCTGAGTCAAAGTTTCTTTTTCAAAATCGGCATAACCTTTTACGGTACTAACCAGATTCGGAATCAGGTCGGACCGACGTTGATAAACGTTTTCAACCTGCGACCACTGAGCGGTCACGCCTTCCTGCATGGTTACCATGTTGTTGTATGAGCCTTTTATTGAAGAGTATGCTAATAAAAGCAGAACGGCAACTACGGCCAGAACAATCCATGTTTTTTTCATCTTATTTTCCTTTAATGTTTAATTTCAAAATTAATAAAACCGTTACAATATATGACAAAAGTAAGTTTGACAAATGTTGCAAAACTCCTGACTTGATACATCAAATTATCGGGGAATGTCGCAATTTTGCCGTTATACCTACTGCTTCAAAAGGTGAACCACAATTCAACGACTATGAATACCACCGAATTCAGATCAGCCATTCAGGAAGGAATTCCAGCACAACTTCCGGACCAGAAAATATACAACAGCGCTGTAAACCACGCCCCGAAACGTAAAGATATACTTTCCACAGCCGAAAAACGACTGGCAGTCGAAAATGCGCTGAGGTATTTTGCGCCTGAGCATCATACCCTCTTGGCACCTGAATTTCTGGAAGAACTGCGACAATATGGCCGAATTTACATGCATCGACTTCGGCCAGCCTATGAAATGAAAGCCCGCCCATTGGAAGATTACCCGCACCAATCGGTTCAGGCAGCGTCTATCATGATGATGATTCAAAACAATCTGGACGTTGCCGTGGCACAGCATCCGCACGAATTAATCACATACGGCGGAAATGGCGCTGTCTTTCAGAACTGGGCGCAATACCGGCTCACAATGAAATATCTGTCGGAAATGACCGACGAACAAACGCTGGTGATGTATTCGGGGCACCCGATGGGACTTTTCCCGTCGCACAAAGACGCACCGCGTGTGGTGGTAACCAATGGCATGGTGATACCGAATTACTCCGGAAGGGACGATTACGAACGGATGAATGCCCTCGGCGTTTCGCAATACGGACAGATGACTGCCGGTTCGTTTATGTACATCGGGCCGCAGGGAATTGTGCATGGCACCACGATCACCTTGATGAATGCTGCCCGAATGAATGGAAATGGTGAAATTGCAGGTAAAATATTTGTTTCGTCCGGGTTGGGCGGCATGTCGGGAGCTCAGCCAAAAGCCACAGTAATTGCCGGAATGGTGGCTGTTATTGCTGAAATTAATCCAAAAGTGGTCAAAGTCAGGCACGAACAAGGTTGGGTTGATGAAGTTTTTGAAGATTTGGACAAACTGATTGTCCGAATGCAGGAAGCCCACCGCAATAAAGAAGCCGTTTCGCTGGCTTACCAGGGAAATGTGGTCGATTTATGGGAAAAACTGGCTGAAGAAAACATTTCTGTTGATCTGGGTTCGGACCAAACTTCGCTGCACAACCCGTTCGCAGGAGGATATTATCCGGCGGGACTATCGCTGGAAGACTCAAATCAGTTGATGGCTGAAAATCCGGAACTGTTTCAGGAGAAGGTTTACGAAAGCCTACGCAGACAAGTAAATGCCATCAATAAACTCTCCGAAAACGGGATGTATTTCTGGGACTACGGCAATGCATTTCTGCTGGAAGCCAAACGAGCTAATGCTGAAGTAACTAAACCGGATGGCAGTTTCACCTATCCCTCATATGTTCAGGACATCATGGGACCGCTATTCTTCGATTACGGCTTCGGGCCATTCCGTTGGGTATGCTGTTCGTGTGAACCTGACGACCTCCGCAAAACTGACGAAATTGCATTTCAGGTTTTGACTGAAATAGCAAAAAATGCGCCTTCTGAAATAATAAATCAGCTCAACGATAACATTCATTGGATTGCTGAAGCCGGGAAAAATAAGCTGGTAGTTGGTTCGCAGGCACGTATTCTTTATGCCGATTGCGAAGGACGAATGAAAATTGCAGAAGCTTTCAACCATGCGGTTCGTGATGGCATTATCAGTGCGCCGATTGTTCTGGGCCGCGATCATCACGATGTTTCGGGAACAGACTCACCTTTCCGCGAAACTTCAAACATATACGACGGGTCTTCTTTTACCGCCGACATGGCCATTCAAAATGTAATCGGCGATTCATTCCGCGGCGCCACCTGGGTTTCGATACACAACGGCGGTGGTGTTGGCTGGGGCGAAGTGATCAATGGTGGTTTTGGAATGACTTTGGATGGTTCTGAAGATGCCGACCGGAGATTAAAACAAATGCTTCACTGGGATGTAAACAATGGAATTGCACGCCGCAGCTGGGCCCGGAACGAACCGGCCATGTTTGCCATTAAACGAGCGATGCATGAAAATCCAAATCTGAAAATTACGTTGCCGAATTTGACAGATGAAAAGATGATGGATGAGTTATTTGAAAAATTTGAGTGATCTGAGTTCAAAAGATAAAACATTAAAGAATCAGGTCATCCCGAATTTATTTCGGGATCTGACATATGATGCGTTGAGATCCTGAAACAAGTTCAGGATGACTGGATAACGACTTTCAATTCAACTTCTATTCAAACATGAGCGAATAGGATCGCTGGATTTCTGATCTCAATTCATCGACACCGAAGGCCCGGCTTTTGCGGATGGTTTCACGACCGGCAAAAAAAACGGCAACAGTTGGGGCCGCAAAAACACGATTTTGGGCAGTCAGCTCTGGCAATTTATCGGATTCGATAAAAACCATTTTCATTTTCGGGAATGCCTCCGAAACCATTTCGATCACTTTAGGTTTTAAAACGAGACAAACCGAACAGACTTCAGTAGAGAAATATGCCAGAACGGCATCGTTCTCAGCAAGGAATAGTTCAAATTCAGAAATTGAATGAATGGGTTCCACGGTTAAACTGTTAGTGTACTAAACTTCCGAAGAGTAAAGCAAATGGTCGTTCCAGCACCTTTTTTACTACTAATATTAATTTCTCCTCCATCCGTTTTAATAAATTCATGACAAAGGATCAAGCCTAACCCTGAGCCTTTTTCATCGGCAGTACCATAAGTTGACAGTTGTTTGTGCGGATCAAAAAGCAGCGGAATATCCTGTTCTTCAATTCCAACTCCCTCATCAATAACACAAATACGAACATTGGATTTTTCATCAACAACCCGAAGTCGAACAAGGCCTTCGGGATAAGAAAATTTTATAGCATTCGATATCAAATTCCGAAAAATTAGATTCAACATATTTTGGTCGGAATAAACTGCGTAATCATATTCCCCTTCAACAACCAACTGAATGCCCTTATTTTCTGAAAATCTTGAATTCAATAAAATATTATTGTCAATAACCGATTTAAGCTTAATTGGTTCAGGTTTGTATTCCATACCTTCTTTTTGGGTTTTTGCCCACGAAAGCAAATTATCGAGCAAATAAAAAGTTGAATCAGCCTCTTTGCGAAGCTCTTTTAAAATTTGTTCGCGAAGCTCTCCAGAAAAGAGTTCCGGGGAATCGACGATCTGCCCTAACATTTCGCTAAACGCACCGATTGGATTTCGTAAATCGTGTCCAATAATAGATAGAAACCTGTTTTTCGTCTCATTTACCTTTATTAATTCCTGATGTTGTTCCGAAATATGCCGATTCTTTTCATTCAATTGTTGATAGGCCTTCTTCCGTTCACCGTTCAAGCGTAAAACAATTCCTGAAAAAATGGACAATAAAACGATCCCTATAATTAGATAATAGGTCCGGATTTGCTGCTTTTTAATTTGAAGGTCCTTAATTTCATTATTCTTTTGAAGCAGAACGATCTCATTTTCCTTTAATTTCAGGTCAAGTTCAGATTGCATTGCAGATAGCCGCTTTGTATGGCGATCGTTGTACAACGAATCTTTTACTAAATCGTGTTTTTGCAACAAACTATAAGCTTGTTTATAGTCGCCAGTTTTGGCCATAATTTTAGACTGAATAGAGGTTACCCGCTCAACAATATCAGGGATGCCTGCCTTGTGCGCTAATTCAGCACTTTCGTTTGCCAGAATCGTTGCCTTGCTATAATTCTCCAACCGAAATTCAACCTCACTCAATATCCATTTACACCTTGAAATCCCTTCAAGCATTTGCATCGGTGCAAAAAGTTCGAGCGATTGTTGGGCTAACTTTTGAGCTTTTTCAATATTATTAAGTTTCAAATTTGCTTCGGCCAAACCAACGTAGGCTACAGCCTCATTCAGTTTCGACTGGATGCCAATGGCCATATTAAGAGACTGCGTATAATACTTTATGGCTTCCGGGTAGTTCTCCTTATCTTTATAAACCTCGCCAATATTATTAAGCGACGCAAACTGGCCAACCTTATCCTTAATGTTTTCGAAATATTTATCTGCATTCAGGTAATAGTCCAGTGCTTTGTCGTAATTACCCCACGAATGATAATTGACCGCAATATTCATCAAAGTACGGGCAATAAATTTGCGATTGCCAATGGTGGTGAAATATTTCAATGCTTCCTGAAATGAGTTCAATCCTTCTGCCAACTTTCCCTGATTGGTATAGATTGCTCCAATATTAAACGTCACCATTGCAGCCCGTTCGGTGAGGTTTGCCGCAACAGCTTTATCCAGTGTTTGATGAAATAACTCAACTGCTTGTTTGTAGTCGCCGGTATTCATATAAAACACGGCAAGGGAATTTAATCCGGAACATTCTTCATCAACGTTCTTGTTCTGTCGTGCGATTTTAAGTCCCTGATCAGTATATTCTTTTCCTTTTTCGAAATTGCCACTAAAAAGATATCCGGCTCCAATTAACAAGTTGGCCATCCCATCTTTCGAATGATTATTCAACTCTTTTGCTATGGAAAGCATCTTCTCTCCACACTCCACCGATTTTAAGGGAGAAACATATAGATATTCTTTACCAGCTTCAGCATACAAGCTAAGCAGATCGGTTCCGGTTTTTACCTGAATCAGAGTATTCAGGCTATCGAGTGTAGGGGTCTGTGCATAATCGTCTGACAACTGCACAAATAGCAAAACGAACAGAAATATGTATTTTCTTAAAGAAAGAATCACAGCATCAAAAGTTTGATTTAAAAATAGACCGATTTATTTCTCACTCATTTTTTCCAACAATACTACAGCATGAACCGAAATTCCTTCTTCTCTACCCTCAAACCCAAGCTTTTCAGTCGTGGTGGCCTTAATTGAAACGGCTTCCACATCAATTTTCAAAATTCCGGCCAGAGTCTTTTCCATTTCTGGAATAAACGGTTTTAGCTTTGGATTCTGAGCGGCAACTGTAACATCAAGGTTTCCGACCCGGTAGTTTTTGGAAGCGATCAGTTCATTGGTCCGAAACAATAATATTTTACTGTCAATGTTTTTGAAATCAGCCGAAGTGTCAGGAAAATGGCGACCAATATCGCCCATTTTAGCGGCACCCAACATGGCATCGCAAAGGGCATGAATCAGCACATCACCATCAGAATGAGCCACAGTTCCTTTATTGTGAGGAACAAGAACACCGCCCAGCCAGAGGGTCTCGCCTTCAGCTAAACGGTGTACATCGTATCCGTATCCAATCCGAAAATTCATATCTATTAGATTTTAAATCTCGGAGGTCAGATCAAAGACTTTATCTGAATCTGTCATCTCCGTTGTTTGTTAAAAGCTTCAAAGTCAAACGATAATGTGAACCTAAGGGTATTCGCCAATGGGTTGTTTTGAGCCACTGGCAATAGATAAGAAAAGTCGAGTGCAAAAACATTCATCTTTAAACCAGCTCCTGCAGTAAAAAACTTCCGATTCCCTTTGGTCGGGTCTTCATAAAAATAACCGGCGCGTAAAGCAAATTGTTTATTGTACCAATATTCGGCGCCCACCGAAAATGTGATTTCCTTAAATTCCTCTTTCATTCCTCCCGGGGCATCGCTAAATGAGCTAAAAATACCGGAAACAACCGATTTATTTGACCCCAAACCAGTCAAAATATCAACATTTGTCGTATCTGGTGTTGGAACCAATAATTTATTGGCATCGAAAGCAAAGGTAATGGTATTATAACGGTCCAATTCTGTTTTATATGAGACCCCCAATTTCAGGTTTGTAGGAATAAAATCTTTGGTTTCCCCTTCAGTGTATGAAATCTTGCCACCAATATTGGAAATATTGATACCGGCAGCAATGGTCGAGTTTTTCCGGTTCATCCGGATTTGATTCTGATAGTAAAAAGACACATCGGCAGCGAAATCATTTCCGGCATGAGTTGCAACTCCGTTTACTTCCTGGCCTCCGGTTAAATCGGAACGAATATAGCGGATAGTCACAGCCCCAGAAAAATTGTCAGACAAAAGTCGGGTATAGCCCATATCAAAAGCAAACTCATTAGGGCTTTGCTGACCAAGCGCATCACCATATTGACTCATAAACGAAATATCGCCCAAAGAGAAATAGCGCAAAGAAGCACTTACAGTCTGTTGATCATCTAGCCGTTTATAACCAACCAGGTAGGCCAAATTGATATCTGAAACCAGGTTTCGCAACCAGGGGGTGTACGATAATGCTAATCCCATCTCACTTTCAGCAAATGCGTATTTTGCCGCGTTCCAATGCTGGGAGTTCACATCAGGAGAAGTTGCCACCCCTGCGTCTCCCATAGCTCCGGCACGCGAATCGGGTGCAATTGTTAAAAATGGCACCCCTGTGGAAATTGTATTTGCACCTGTAGTTGATGTCTTTTGTGCATTTGCATGCGGCAGAAGCATTCCAACCCAAAGAACAGCAGTAAGTAGTAAGTTAAATTTCTTCATTTTAAATCGTTCAGTATTTTTAATTTGCAAATATAGATGTTTGTAAAGGAGAACTGTCACCCAATAAACAAAAATATAAACGGATGCCCATTCCAAAAAGTATGACATCAGGAATAATTAACCGAATTTTTAAGGGTAAATAAAAACAAGTCGTCCAGAACCAGTGCTAATCTTTCCATCATTGGAGGTTGCCGTTATCCTGAAAATATAAACTCCCGGTTTCATTTTAACGCGTCGGCTAGCCGGAGTCCATTCAAAAGGCAGACTTTCCATTCCTGATGAACCAACAGTTGTCTGAAAAGAATCGACACGAGAACCTGAGCTTTGGAAAACTTCCAGTTGTACATCGAATGTTTCATCCGGATGATTATGCGTGAAAATAAACTTGGTTTGTTCCCACATCGGGTTGGGGTAACAGTTAACCGTTTCGATTCTGAAATCATCTTTCACAACAAAGTTGATTTTAACTTCAGTGGAGTTATTCAGTACATCCCAAACTTTCACCACCAAAGTGTGTTCACCTTCAGTTAATCCTGTTAACGGAAAAACAATTTTGCCGCTGGTATAAACATCCTTATCTGCTTCAAAATAATCATTCAGCACCATGATATTCGAATTATCGCCATCAAGAATGGCCGTAATGTCATGTCCAATTCCAATTCCCGAAGTATTAATTCCGGTTTCATCGCTAATCGTTGCAAGCAAAACTGAACTAGCGCTCACCTGATCTCCATCTTTAAACGAATAGGAATTTAGGAACAACTTCACATCAGGCCCCTTGGAATCAGAAATGGTGCTGTTAGAAGATCCTCCAACATAAAAACCGTCAAAAGAGCCTTGTGCATCAATCGTTTCATTGTAAGCATAATAGAGAATCTTTCCGATGCCCGGTTTATAGGAAATGTCTTTGGGAACGAAGAAAGAAAATTCAAATTCTCCATTCTTAACACTGGCCAAACCTTTGTAAATAATATTATTTTGTACGGTATAGCTCATTGGAGTCTGTCCTCCATTTCCAAGCGTTTTTACCATTAATGCCTTATCATACACTGTTGGAACAATTTCCCCATTAAAAGAAGTAAGTTTTGTGCCATTACTATCAGCTACATATCCTTTAACGGTTACTATTGAAAGCGTGGAAATCGTATCAATCTGCGATTCTGCATCATTTCCATTAATACTGGTGGTCTTCACCAGATATTTTGGATTAGCCAACTGCATGGCAGGATCGCCAAGCAAGGTAAAATTCAACTGATTCGTCCCCGTGTTGGCCGCCGCTTTTGCTTTCTGCATTACATCACCCAAACGTAAATTATTCCCCAATGGATCCTTTTCGAAAATATACTTAAAGAACTGGCTGTTTAAAACAAAATTTGCACCTGAATAAACTAATCGGGTTGTCGAAAAAAGACCGACACCTCCGCCTTTGGGATTAAAAAGAATAGTTTCCCCGGCAGAAGTTTCATCTGCATCAAAACGACTGAATTCGCAGGTTGCTGTAACAAATATCGGAAGCCGGTTATAATTGTTCCATGAATCGATCACGTCAATATCGAGTACATCTTCATCGGCTAATTTTTTCTCATTGGCGTGTCCCGTATAGTTCATCACCAAAGTTCCCTGTTTAACACGGGTATTGATAGCAGTTGTTACATCCGGATATTTTTCACCCCCTGAAGTTGAAAGTTGCGTATAGGCATCAAGGTATATTTTATCGGTAAAGAAACCCGGATATGTTTTATTTACAAAGCCAGCCAGACTCTCCGCTTGTGTCATGTGGGTATTATTATCCTCATCATCGGCGATAAAAGTCACCACATTTCGCCAATTTCCCATCGATGCCTGTTTATAGTAATTCGCAATTTTATCCACTACGGATGTTGCATCAGTCAAGGTATTTGCCGATATTCTTCCAATTCCAAGATCGACAGTGCCAAGCGAACCGCCTTCGTTCTCATCGAGAAAAACAAAAAAATCATCGGTTACAAACGATTCTGTAGGAGAAAGCGAATTATCAGACTGGTATGTTGGGATCAGGTTGTGATTTCGCCCAAGAATATTCCGGTTATCGTACGATCCGTCACCCATCAACAAAACGTATTTCAATGTGCTTTTACCACTTTCAACACCACGATCATAACACATTTTGAAGTAATTACGAAGGCCTGCCGGGTCAGGCAATCCTCCTGAGAATTCATTATAAATTACTTCAGGAGTAACCACCAGAACAGTCATTTGATCGTTGTTCCTGTGAAATTCAGCCAATGTATTGGCGGCACTCAACAATGCTGAATTTGAAACAATAATCATTTGAGGAGTATCGGTGGCGTGCAAATTCTGGTTATCCACCGTTCCTACCAAGTCTGGCCCCGGAATTGTTCCTCCGGGATTAAATGCCACATATTCGCGGGTCAGCGGCGTGTTCGATTTAAACCTCAATTGACCATTGGCATAAGTGGTTGGCATCTCGAAGCTATTATAGATATCTGTTACATCAATAATTTTTGTCGAAGAGGTAGCCCCGCCAACAACAAACGCAGAAACAGCGATCTGTCCGTCATTACCTTTTCCTCTGAATGAATACACATCGGCATTCGCGTTCAAAAGACTTTGGTAGTTGACCGAAATGTAGTCGAGATAAGCTTCCGACGAACTGTTCGACGCATTGTAGGTAAGTTTAACCGGAAGAGCGGCCGAAGAAAGTGTTATTGAAGATTCAGCAGAGCTATTAGTAGCATAATCGGCAGTAGCGTCATTTACATCAACAGATTGGAAAGAAACACTATTCCCCGAAATTCCATTTAGCAATACACTCAGATTGCTTGATGAAGAAGATTTTCCTGCCGCTGAAACTTTAACTTGCGCCATTTTTGTCAAATCCGGATTATCAAGAGTCAAGCTTATTGTTTGTGAACTACCCATTGAGAACTTTTCTCCGAACCATTGACTCCCAGATGATATCAGATTAAGAGCCTCTTTCTCATGAAAAGTGTAATTGGCAAACGAAGTGATTTCCTTTCCTGCAGTTTCGGTCAATTCAGCAATTTTATTAATCGTGAGTGGAGTTCCCTGATCTGAAAGATAAAAGTAAGTTTGATTTGAATAGTGGTTTTGCTGATGAGTATATTTACCGGTTACCGTATTTTCAACCAAACGAATGTTTCCGGTCGAATAAAAAAAGATGCAATCTTTATTTGCATTGTCTTTTCCTTTCCATACCGGATAAGCCTTCAGGTCATCAGCAGAAATGTCTTTATTTAAACTCGGCAACATATAACCGCTGTTCCCATACAACGAAACCTTATCCGGATCAGAAAAGCCCCATGATTTTAACTGATCGAACGTAACTTTATAAATACCCTTATCCTTGACACTGACTTTAACCCATTTTCCAGATGCGAGTACTGAAGATGATTTCCATTGATAGTTAGCTATTGCCGCCTTTAGCTGATTAACAATTTCATTGACCGAAACCGTAAACGCCACCAATCTCTCAATTTGGTTATTCCTCCTTACAAAAGGGAAAATAGTCACATGAAGGACAGCATGACCCGCGGAAATTCCCACCTCAGACTTATACTTTAAATCAGCACCAATCGAATCAGTTAAATTTATCAAAAAATTTTGAACAGGTTCAAAAACAGCATCTTTTATTAAGACTTCAGCATTTACCGAACCCAGGTTAAAACTCTCAAACCAGGATGGCAAGTGTGACTGATCAATAACGATGCTACCCTCAAAATCCATAGGAATCGTACTGATGGGTTCTGATTTTTCAATCCAATTGATAATACGATGATAATCGGTCGCCCAACTATAAAAATTAACGAAAAGAAATCCACAAAAAAGTATAAATCTTAGCATTCTATAATTTTGTTTGTTTCAGTATTACTTTAAACGATCGGTAACTGCAAATATTATATAATTATGTCCGATATGAAATGAAACAATACTTACCAGTATTATCCGAAGCAAAGATATACAGGATGAATAACAAGTGTAAAAAAAGATTGAATACTTGAACAATATCAATTCAACAATTTAGTTATATTTGTGAGTCTTTTAAATAACAGAAAAGAAGAAAAACAATGAAATTTAGATCCATAATATTATTTGGTCTCGCTGCATTAATGGCTGGATGCGGATTGATTGGAAAAGGAAAAGGAAGTTCAGGTTCATCTCATGCAACTGGATGGGAATTTGGTGATCCTAAAAATGGTGGTTTTCAGTCTGATGACAATTACAAACAAGAAACTGGTCCCGGATTAGTTTTCATTCAGGGTGGAACCTTCACAATGGGTCGTGTCGAACAAGATGTAATGTACGATTGGAACAACGTTCCCAAACGTGTGACTGTTGCTTCTTTTTATATGGATGAAACTGAAGTTTCAAACCTCGATTATCGCGAATATTTATTTTGGTTAAGAAGGGTTTATCCTTCTAATCCTGAAAAGTATAAAACAGCGCTTCCTGATACTTTAGTTTGGAGAGAAGAATTAGCCTATAACGAACCTTACATTACCAATTATTTGCGCCACCCTGCTTACGGGAATTATCCGGTTGTCGGAGTTTCATGGAAACAAGCCGATGCCTATGCAAAATGGAGAACCGACCGGGTAAATGAAAAAATATTGGCTGACAAAGGAATAATTACCATAGATAACACACAAAGTGGTCAAAACGTATTTACCACTGAATCATATCTTGCTGGTCTATACCAAGGTACTGAAGGGAAAAGGCCATTGAAAGATGCTGCCGGAACCAATCGGAAAGTTCGTTGGGAAGATGGGTTGCTACTTCCAAACTATCGCCTCCCAACTGAGGCCGAATGGGAATATGCAGCACTTGGTCTGGTTGGAAATACGGAAGATGAACTTCTGACTAACCGCAAACTTTATCCCTGGAACGGAACATATTTACGTGACGACAATAAGAAGACCAAAGGACGCATGATGGCCAACTTTACCCGAGGCCGAGGCGACTTGATGGGTATGGCCGGTTCGTTAAACGATAATGCCGACATTACAGCGCCTGTTACATCTTATGAGCCAAACGATTACGGTCTTTATTGTATGGCTGGAAATGTGAATGAATGGGTTGCCGATGTATATCGTCCGCTATCGTCTGTTGATGTTGCTGAGTTTCAACCATTCCGAGGAAATACATTTACCAAATACAAAACCGATGCCGATGGAAAATTGGTTCGTAATGAATTTGGCGAACTAGTAAAAGACACAATTGCTGATTACCGAAACTTTAAAGATGGAGACTATAGTTCACAGGTGATTGAAGGCAATGAAAATTGGAATGAAGTAAAAGACAAAACAAAAACCGGGAACATGTATATCCAGTCAACCAAAGAAGGTCAGTTCTCATCCCTAATTTCAGACCATTCCAGAATTTATAAAGGAGGAAGCTGGAAAGACCGTCCATATTGGTTAAGCCCGGGGGCACGCAGATACCGTCCAGAAACCGAATCTGCAAGTGATTTGGGATTCCGTTGTGCTATGACCCGCGTTGGCAGTCCTGATGGATTTTAATGAAAATCAATTTTTCAATATAAAACCTCATTTGTAAAAGTGGGGTTTTCTTTTTTAAACACCAGTTATGGAAATCGTCAACTTATATGCCATTTTTATGGATCACTCAACTGTAACTACCGATTCAAGAAACATACCCGCAAATAGTATCTTTTTTGCTTTGAAAGGTGACAACTTTAATGGCAATAGCTTTGCTAATGAAGCATTAGCGAAAGGAGCTGCATATGCAGTAATTGACGAACCTGAATTTGCCTCAAACGACAGGATGATCGTTGTTGATAATGTGTTAAGCAGCCTCCAACAATTAGCCCAATTTCACCGCAACCGGTTGGGATTGCCAATCCTTGCAATTACCGGAACGAACGGCAAAACAACAACAAAGGAGCTTATCACCGCCGTCCTCTCGAAGAAATACAGCGTAGATTCCACTAAAGGTAACCTAAACAATCACATTGGAGTTCCGTTAACCCTACTTTCAATGAATAATAAAACCGAATTCGGTGTGGTTGAAATGGGGGCCAATCATCCGGGAGAAATTAAAATTCTTTGCGAAATTGCAAATCCGGATTTTGGTCTCATTACGAACATTGGGAAGGCACATCTGGAAGGTTTTGGCTCCTTTGAAGGTGTAATAAAAACGAAATCTGAATTGTATGATTTCATCCGAAACAAAGGTGGCAAATGTTTCCTGAATGCTGACAATTCATTATTAACTCAAAAGGCGAATAATATTGAACAAATCAGTTACGGAAGATCGACTGATTACTTTATGTCCGGAGAACTTGCCAGCACCGATAATTACTTGGTAGTTAAAGCCCTTTTCCCGAAAGGCTGGCTTTATCTAAAATCAAAGTTAATCGGCGATTATAATTTTGAAAATCTATTAGCCGCAGCCTGTATCGGCAAGTATTTCGAAGTTGATCCATTACTTATACAAAAAGCCATAGCCGATTATACACCGTCGAATAACCGGTCGCAATTGATTCGAAAAGAAAAAAACACCATTATCATGGACGCATACAATGCCAATCCAACAAGTATGATGGCTGCCCTCAGCAACTTTGCTGGCATTCGGCATGAAAACAAATGTGTCATTTTAGGAGATATGCTTGAATTGGGGAACACCTCGGCTGCTGAGCATCAAAAAATTACGGATTTTATTGAAGAACAAACTTTTTCTGAAGTCATTCTTGTCGGCCCACAATTTAAAAATACCATCGACCAGACACAAAAAAAGAAGTTCGATCAAGTCGAACTTCTTGCTAACTACCTAAAAATTCACCCTATTGAAAATAAACTAATTCTAATCAAGGGATCTCGTGGAATTCACCTTGAAAAAATTCTTGAATTATTACCTTAATTCAAATTAATTGATCTCTGGTTTCTTCACATTCAACACCTCTGAAATGGCTTTTTCAAAGGTCGCTTTTGGCAAAGCGCCCATGGCCATCTGAGGCTGACCATTAACCGGGACAAACAACAACGACGGAATACTTTGGATTCCGAACAAAGCAGAAAGCTCCCTTTCGTCTTCGGTATTAACTTTATATATAACAAGTTTATCGCCATATTCTTTCTGAAGTTCTTCCAAAAGAGGAGCGACCATTTTACACGGACCACACCAGTCAGCATAAAAATCAATCATACAAGGAGTCGTCCCTTCAAATTTCCATTCTTTATTGAGATCAAAGTTGAATACCTTTTCTTTGAAAGTCTCTTTCGTTAAATGTTCTAACATGGTGATTTTTTTAATTATATAAATATACACATTATTTTATATGTGAATATCAATTTATATGCCAATAAATTTAAATCTAGGTTTGTCACTCAAAACTGCAATTAATTGTAATTTTGTCACATCCAAAATACAAATTGTCATATATAATTATCTTGATACGTTTAAATCGGAATTCATTACATGAAGCAACACCTTCAACATCCCATATTTCAAGTTATATCAGAATTAGCTGACACAATAAATCAGGAAACCTATGTTATTGGTGGGTTTGTCAGAGACTTGATTCTACACCGACCATCGCCTGACATTGATATAGTTACCATCGGAAGTGGGATACATCTGGCGGAAATGGTCGCTAAAAGATTAGGCCCAAACATTCAGGTAAGCATATTTAAGACCTTTGGCACAGCCATGCTGAAATACCAGACTCTCGAAGTAGAATTTGTTGGAGCCAGGAAAGAATCTTACAATGAGGATTCCAGGAAACCAATCGTTGAAGACGGGACTCTTGAAGAAGACCAGAACCGACGCGATTTCACCATCAATGCATTGGCAATTTGTTTAAACGGTAACCGATTCGGAGAGTTAATTGATCCCTTTGGCGGAATTAAGGATATCGAAAATAAAATTCTGAAAACGCCGCTTGAACCCGGCCTTACCTTTTCTGACGATCCGTTGCGAATGATGCGTGCAATTCGCTTTGCGTCACAGTTGGGTTTCACTATTGAAGCAAAAACGCTGGAAGCCATTTCGCTGAACAAACAACGCATCCACATCATCTCACAAGAACGAATAGGCGAAGAACTAAACAAAATCATCCTTTCTTCAAAACCTTCAGTTGGCTTCAAACTATTGGATAAAACAGGACTGCTGGAGCTAATCTTTCCTGAATTGTATCGCATGAAAGGAAGAGAAGAAGTAAATGGAATCAGCCACAAAGACAATTTTTTTCATACTTTGGAAGTGCTGGATCGTATCGCCCCAAATACCAACAATCTATGGCTGAGATGGGCTGCTTTACTGCATGACATTGCCAAGCCTGCAACTAAAAAATATTCTCCACAACTGGGTTGGACTTTCCATTCGCATAATTTTGTCGGAGCAAAGATGATTCCTTCTCTATTCAAGAAAATGAAGTTTCCGCTGAACGAGAAAATGAAGTACGTTCAAAAGATTGTTGAACTTCATATGCGACCAATTGTGCTGTCGGAAGAAGAAGTAACCGATTCGGCAATCAGACGACTTTTATTTGAAGCCGGTGACGATATTGAAGATTTGATGACTTTGTGTGAAGCGGATATCACTTCCAAGAATCAGGAAAAGGTAAAGAAGTATTACAATAATTTCCAGCTTGTACGGCAAAAGCTCAAAGATCTTGAAGAAAGGGATCATATCCGTAATTTTCAACCACCAGTGACTGGTGAAACAATCATGGAAGTTTACGGACTTACCCCCTGCCGGGAAGTTGGATTAATCAAAAGTGCCATAAAAGACGCCATTCTTGACGGGATCATTCAAAACGATCCTGAACAAGCGTTTCAATATATGCTAAAAATAGCCAATGAAATGGGATTAACTCCGGTTTCAGATCAATAGTTCTACAATTCGACATGAAGCAAAACGGGAAGGTGGTCTGAGAAGCCCTCCTGATACTTGAACCCAATAAACGTTCGCTTTGGTTTTTGACCACCAAATTTGAAGTCTGACTCCAGAAGGAATCCGGCTTTAAATATTTCAGCCCCCCGAAACTCAAAACAGTTGTTTCCCTCCAGAAAATAATCTGAAACAATCATTTGGTCAAATACTTCCCAGTTATATTTGCTTTTAATGGTTTGAATTTCGTCAGATTCCCATTCGGAGGATAGATTGATCAATTCTCCTTTAGAATCAGGATTATCGGAGGTTTTTGCCTCTAATATTTTAAATAAACTATCATCGATTGGTGTGTCATTAAAATCACCCATGCAAATAATTTTTGCCTTAGGGAAACGAGAAAATACACTTTGAACCGATTTTCTAAGTGTTTTCGCTGCAAAGTCCCGAAACCGTTGAGTTTCCATTAATCCACCGGATCTGGAGGGCCAATGATTCACCAGAAGGTGCAAAGTATCACATCCGTTCAACACACCGCTTACCTGAAGAATATCCCTAGTTTTAAATGATTTATCTTGCGGATCAATTACTGGTATCGCCTGATAATCAAAAGGACGAAACAAATCAGACCGATAAATGAGGGCCACATCAATTCCCCTTTTATCAGGAGAATCTTTATGCACAATTTTATAATGAAACTTAGTTAATGGTTCATTTCTGGTCAGCAATTCAAGTACATTTTGGTCTTCAACTTCGCACAACCCAACAGCTACGGGAGCATTCCATTTTCCAGCAGCCAAAATGACTTTGGCCAAACGTTCGGCCTTTGAATGCAATCTTGCCTGAGTCCACCGCCTATCTGCATCAGGAGTGAATTCCTCATCGCTGGTCAATGAATCATCTTCACAATCAAAAAAATTCTCTGTATTGTAAAACATGAAAGTAAATTCATTTTTCGTCGAAATACTCTGTCCCCTCAGATTCTGAGATATTAGATATAAACACAAAAGGAAGACGCTCAACAGAATTTTCATCTTCATGAAAAATACAAGATATAATTAAGCAAAAAGGAAAGTAATTACAATAATTCAGCTCAGAAGCCAATCGTTTTTTCCATCTATTTGGACTTCTTTTCCTGACGTTCCAAAGCACCAATATCCGGACCATCATCCTGAAAACGATCACGACCTTTTAAATCAGTAGGATATAACTTACTAATAGTCCGATTTGCTGCGTCTTTAGCTTCGCTAAGTGTATCTAATTCAAAGTTGAATTTTTTATATGGATCGACAAACTTAGGATTTACTCTTTTCAGAATATTAACAAAGTGTTCTGTACTGGTTGTTTTAAAAGTATCAGCAACCTGAAGAATACACCTGTCAAATTTATAATTAAAAAGTTTCTCAGCATTTTTTCTCAAAATAAGCTCATTACCATCAATCACATTTCCTGTAATGATGCAATTTCCAAAATCAGCCTTTTCAATATCCCCTGTGTAGTTAGTTTTATCTCCCGAAACATTTAGAATATTCGAAATATAGACGGCAGGTGTGGTCCTTGTTTTTGAACTGAAACCACCCCAATAATTAGCGATCGTTGAATGGTCAAATTCATAGTTTCCACTTACTAATAAGGCTACAGCATAAAAACCACAATTGGTGATAAGACAATTGGCAGCCTGAATATCAGATTTCATTGCAAAAATGCCAGCATAAGTCATATTTTGGATTTTCACATTGGTAAGTTTCACACTTGCAGAACCTTTTTCACCAATATTACCAATCAAAAGCCCAATATTCGCATTTTTTATTTCTACGTTTGAGAATTCACTGCCCTTACTCTTGGGATATAATGTAATGCCATCCCACTGATCTGGAACATTGGCATAAACACTTTCAAGCCGATCTCCATGAAAAAAGATAGGATTCTCGGTAGTTCCTTTTGCCAAAACTTTCCCTTCAACATGCAATCCAGCCTCTTTATGAAAGTAAATTTTTGTTCCTGATTGAATTGTTAAAGTCGAATTACTATCCACATAAGCGTCATTATAAACCAAATATGGCTTTTCACTTGTCCAGATTGCATTTTTTACAATTTTCCCCTTTACCAGTTTAAAATCCTGTCCCCAAGCCACTAGGTCAACATCCTGTCGATTGGAATTTGTTACAAATTCGATAGAATCTTTTACCACCAATGGCAAATTTTGACCACTTGGGTCAACTGTCACTTCAACAAAAATATATAAGCTATCGAATGGGGCCAACTCCAGGTTTTGAACTTCATCGGAAGATACGCCATTGATATTCAACCGGAAACTTGAGCTTTTACTTTTTGCAAGCTTTATTGAAGAAATCAGAACTTTTTGGTCATACGGATTATAAACCTTTAAATGTTGGGTGGTTGAACCTATCGTAGTAAAGACGGTATCAAACATTACAGTATCAACAGAAAAACGCAATTTAACATCAGTTGAAGAAAGATACTTTTCATCATCGCATGAGAATAAATACCCAAGAGACAGAATTACAATCAATATGAGGAGAAAATTCTTCAAACAAATAGATTTATGAAATAACGTTCATATAATGAGTCTTATTATGCCAAAATTAATAAATGATTTTTACATTTTTTAACATTTCTGCTTTTAAGTATTAAAATCGCATTAATAAAATATCAAATTGACAAAGAATAAACAAAAAGGCTTAAAATAGTTTTACCAAACAACAAATATTCAATCATTTAGAAATTGGAACGAGAGCCATCTAAAACATTAACAAATCAATATTTATTCATGACTGATGCATGAAAATACCATAGGATCGACCTTAAACAGCAACTCCGAAAAAGATTATCCGCAAGAACATCTCATCATCTCAATTCGTGGTATAGAGCTATATTTTTTAACTTTACAACTCGATTTTACAACGCATGAAGAAACTTACAATCCTAATCTGTATAATTACTTGTCTAGCTGAAATAACGGTAGCAAAAGAAAATCCGGGATTCCTGAAATATTTGAATGACCAATGGGTCGATTCTCTAATGAAAAAACTAACGCTTGATCAAAAGATAGGTCAACTGTTTATGATTCAAGCCTATTCCAATCAAAAACATCAAAAAAAAGAAGAGTTAATAAAACAGATCAATCAATTTCAGGTTGGCGGAGTTATATTTATGCAAGGTGGTCCACTTGCTGAATCAAGAATCTGCAACAGCTTTCAACAAGCCTCCAATGTACCCTTACTTGTGGCGATTGACGGAGAGACAGGACTTCGATTCAGGTTAGACTCGACACTTAATTATCCGGTTCAAATGGCTTTGGGAGCTATTGTCGATGATTCTTTGATTTACCGAATGGGGTACGAAATCGGGCAACAATGCCGAAGGCTAGGCATTTGCATGAATATGGCACCCGTGTCCGACATCAATATCAATCCATCCAATCCAATCATTAATTCCCGCTCGTTTGGAGAAGACAAAATGCAGGTAGCCCGAAAATCATGGCTATATGCCAGCGGGATGCAGGATGCAGGCGTTTTAGCAACAGGTAAGCACTTCCCTGGACATGGTGATACTGAAATAGATTCTCATTTTCATCTTCCAGTTATTAGACAAACCAAAAATGAACTCGATTCACTCGAATTATTCCCATTTACGTACCTGATCAATAAAGGGATTGGTGCTATCATGACCGGGCACTTGCAGGTTCCGGCCCTTGAACCAAACGCCAAAGTTCCAGCCACTTTATCCTCAAAAATTATTAAAAGCAAATTGAGAAAAGATCTGGGCTTTGAAGGATTAATTATTACTGACGCCATGAATATGAATGGAGCTGGGAAAACGTCTTCTTCTGAATTAGTAGTACGAGCTCTTAAAGCAGGTAATGATATGGTCGAAATTATTCCAAATCTGGAGAAAGCCATCGCAGCCGTAAAACTTGCAGTTAGATCGGGACAAATTACTGCTGACGAAATTGATCTAAAATGCAGAAAGATTCTAACTGTTAAAAAATGGCTTGGGCTCGACCACCAAAAAACAATCGAAACAAAAAACCTGGTTAACGAGCTGAATCAAAACAAGTATTTGCTAACCAAACGACTACTTTTCGAAAAATCGCTTACCGTTCTGGAAAACAAAAACAACCTGCTTCCCATAAAACGAATTGACACGCTGAAGATCGCGAGCCTGGCAATTGGCTCTGAAGAGATTACTTCTTTTCAGAAAATGCTGAGTAACTATGCAGAGGTAGATCATTTCAATATTTCAAAAACTCCATCTGAACAAGAAATTACACAGCTGCTCAACCAATTAAAACCGTACAAACTAATTATAACCAGCATTCACGGAATGAGTTTATATCCATCTAGGCGTTTTGGCATTTCCGAACAGCAAATTAGCTTAACGGAAAGGTTGAATGACAAGCAAACCATTTTTGCTTTTTTCGGTAATCCATATGCTCTTCCCTATTTTCCACAGATCAAAAATGCTCAAAGTTTGATCGTTGCTTATCAGGACGATAAAGATGTGGAAGAATTAGCTGCCCAATTGATTTTTGGTGCTACCAATGCGAATGGAAAATTACCTGTAACCGTGAAAGATTTGTATCCAATCCGGTCAGGAATCGACATAAAAAACATTCAACGATTAAAATATACTCTTCCGGAAGAAGTAAAAATCAACACAGAATATCTTGATCACCAGATTGATTCTATTGCTGAACAAGGGATTGAAAAGAAAGCATTTCCCGGATGCCAGGTTCTAATAGCAAAAGAAGGAAAAGTAATCGTTAACCGGAGCTATGGTTATACAACCTATGAAAAAACTATTCCTGTTCAGAACGACGTGATTTACGACCTGGCTTCGGTAACCAAAATATCTGCTCCACTTGCCGCGATCATGAAATTATATGATGAGCAAAAAATCAATCTGGATGCTCCTTTCTCAAACTATTTTATTGAATTTAAGAATTCGGACAAAGCCGAAATGAGTGTGCGCGACGTATTAACACACCAAGCCCGTCTCCAGCCCTTCATTCCATTTTATCTCGAACCTGGAACTTTATCTACCCTGCGAAATGGAGCTTTCAAAAATCAGCCATCCGAACATTTTCAGGTTCGCATTTCGAAAGACATGTATGTCAGGAATGATTTTGAAAAACAAGTAATCAACGACATTGTCCAATCGCCACTACTTCCGAAAAAAGAATTCGTTTATTCCGACCTTGGGATGGGGTTATTTCGTTTTGTAAGTGAACGACAAACTGGCAAATCCTTTCAGGAATACTTAAACCAGGAGTTTTACAAGCCTTTAGGCGCAGTATCCACAGGATATAAACCGTACGAACGATACCCTATTCCAATCATAGCGCCAACCGAAGATGACCAAACGTTCAGGAAAGAGCTTTTGCAAGGATATGTGCACGACGAAATGGCCGCTGTATTAGGCGGAATTTCGGGCAATGCCGGGCTTTTCAGCACAGCCAACGACCTGGCAAAAGTGATGCAAATGTATCTTCAGATGGGATATTATGGCGGCAAACAATACATTTCCTCAGCGACGATCAAAGAATTTACAAAAGTTCAATTCCTGAACAGTTCAAACCACCGAGCGCTGGGATTCGATAAGCCAACCCCAACCATTAGCGGACAAAAGAACATGTTCCCGGCCGCCGATGCAAGTCCGGAAAGTTATGGGCATACCGGATTTACCGGCACATTTACCTGGATGGATCCCGAAAACCAACTTCTGTTTATTTTCCTTTCAAACAGAGTTTATCCAAGCAGGAGCCATTCTGCTATTTCAGATTTAAACATCAGACCAGCAATGCATCAGGCTATCTATAATGCAATACGAAAAGGCCTCAATTAATCATTAAAAATTGTTAAATTTTTAATGATTAATTCATCGAATTGTAACTATTTGTTATTCGAAAACCCCTTATAAGACAACATCTAGCGAATCAAAAAACAGAATGTTCAATAAAATCTCAAGAGGTGATTTATTAAACCTGCCATTAAAACATAAAGGTTACCCCATTGTTATTTCTATATTAATTCTAACTTTAAACTGTGTTTGAAAATAAAAAGAGTGTACAACCATAAAAACTAAATGTCATGGAAAGAAAAATCACTTTTAACGAGCTACGTCACATCAAAGACAGTTTACCTGCCGGTTCAATCCATCAAATTGCTCAGGAATTTGGTATTGAGGTTGAAACGGTCAGGAATTATTTTGGAGGCTCCAATTATGTGAAAGGTAAATCTGTTGGATTGCACATTGAGCCAGGACCTGACGGTGGTGTTGTTTTACTGGACGATACTGCAATTTTAGACAGAGCGCAACAATTACTTACTGCTCATTAATTTTAATTCCAATTTTATTTTCCCAATAGACTGCCCTATCTTTATGGGGCAGTTTTTTTTTGTCAAATTAAACCTAAACCAACAATCATGAAAAACCTGATCATCGCAATTACCCTCTGTTTTCTGTCAGTCACCGGATTTTCCCAGAAAAAACTTTTCAATGGAAAAGACCTGAAGAATTGGGATATTTTCCTCGGAAGCCCGATTACCGGGTTCGAAGATCTGGCAAAAAAAGCAACACCAGCCTCAACTTACAGCATTTCAGAAATGGATGGACAAAAAGTAATCCATGTTTCAGGAGACATTTTTGCCTCTTTAGCTACCAAAGCAGAATACGGAAACTACCACCTTCGCCTAGAATTTAAATGGGGCGAAAAAGTATATGGCAAACGCAACAGCGGCTTGCTTTACCATAGTTTTGGACCGTTTGGAGCAGCATTCGGAACCTGGATGGCAACTATCGAACATCAATTGATGCACGAAAACCTTGGCGATACTTATCTGATGGCCAATACCTGTTGCGAAACAAAAGTAGCAAAAAGTGAAGATGGTAAAAGTTTCAGCTATTCTCCGGAAGGTCAGTCCACCTCGTTCAGCGAACAAGATAATGGCCGTTCAATTAAAAAAGCAAAAGATACCGAAAAACCGATTGGAGAATGGAATACTGTCGATTTGTATTGCTTCGGACAAACTTCTGTCCACGTGGACAATGGGCAGGTTGTGATGATCAACACCAATTGCTGCAAAATTGAAAACGGATTGAAAATTCCACTTTGCAAAGGAAAAATCCAGATACAATCGGAAGGCGGTGAGTTTTTCATCCGGAAAATAGAGATTGAAAAAATTAAAGGAATTCCGGCTGAATTTCTAAAATAATCGATTGTTTTTATCCCTGACAAGGATTTTAAGTGCTGTCAGGGATAAAAAACAATCGCCTGCTGAACTTTTTCATTTTGACGTGTACTGAATGGGAAAGTACCAATATGAATCAGCAAAGGATAAATAATCTGACCGGATGGGTGGTTTTCACCGTCGCGCTTATCGTTTATGTATTAACCCTTGAGCCAACCCTCAGTTTGTGGGATTGCGGCGAATTTTTAGTATCCGCCTACAAACTCGAAATCAACCACTCGCCCGGCGCCCCGTTATTCATGCTTTTGGGACGAGTCTTTTCACTTTTCAGCTTCGGAAATCCGGGGAAAGTAGCTTTCTGTATTAACCTTGTTTCGGCGGTTTCGAGCGCTGCAACTATTCTTTTTCTATTCTGGACGATTGTTTGGCTCGTTTCAAAATTGGAACAAAAACAAGGTAGCCAATTTCCGATACTTTTGAAATTTGGGGCCGCGGCTATAGGCGCTTTGTCGTTTGCTTTTACCGATTCGTTTTGGTTCTCGGCTGTCGAAGCCGAAGTTTATGCTTTGTCGTCACTTTTCAGTGCCGCTGTGCTTTGGGCAGCAACACGTTGGGAGCGCGAAGCCGATCAACCCGATTCCGGAAAATGGATCGTGCTTATCTTTTTTCTGATTGGTCTTTCCATTGGAGTACATCTATTGAATTTACTGGTCATCCCATCGGTTGGCCTGATTATTTATTTCCGAAAATATAACTATTCGCTGAAAGGGTTAGCAGCAGCAATCTTAATCAGCGGAATCGGGATCATCGCTTTGCTTCAGGTTTTCATCCCCGGAATTCTCGATTTGTCCAAGAACCTGGAACTCTTTTTCGTAAACAGCCTTCATTTCCCTATTCATTCAGGATTAATCACCTACGTTGTCTTGCTCGTTGCAGCTCTTTCCGGAGGAATAATTTACAGCCACCGAAAACAATTGCAAAAGCTCAATTTGGTTTTATTATGCCTGACATTTCTGTTGATCGGTTATACATCTTATGTGGCCACCATCGTCAGGGCTACAGCGAATGTCCCCGTCAATCAGGGCGATCCTGACACTACATTCAGCCTTCTGAATTATCTGAACCGCGAACAATATGGCAACCGACCGATACTGTATGGTGCAAATTTCGGCTCGGTTGTCACCGGATACAAAGAGCGCGAAACATGGATTGCAAAAAACGGAAAGTACATCAAGAGCAAGCTAAATCCGGAAGTTGAATACGATAAAAATACCATTGGTTTTTTCCCGCGGATGCACAGTGTCGATCCGGAGCATGTTGAAGCTTATAAAAAGCAGTTCAATTTTAAAGGAAGAAGTGTAAAAATAACTGACGAAGAAGGAAAACAGACTGAAGTTACAATACCCACTTTTCAGGAAAACTTATCCTTCTTTCTAAATTATCAGCTGGGCTACATGTATATCCGATATTTCATGTGGAATTTTGCAGGTCGGCAGAACGACATTCAGGGGAATGGTGGATTATTGAACGGGAACTGGCAATCGGGAATTTCGCTGATCGACAAACAAGTAGCAGGGTCCCAGGAAAACTTACCCCAGGCAGCGAAGGAAAACAGAGGCAGAAATTCCTATTATTTTCTACCTCTAATTCTGGGCATTTTAGGACTGGCCTTTCAATGCCGTAACGACCAGCAAAACTTTCTGGCAACTGGCCTCCTCTTTTTCCTGATGAGTTTTGCGCTGGTGGTTTATCTGAACGAAGTTCCAAACACCCCCCGCGAACGCGACTACGTTTATGTGGGTTCGTTCTATGTTTTCTGCATCTGGATTGGATTCGGTGTTTTGTTTTTATTCAGCAATTTCCGAAAACTGATGAAAGAAAGATTGGCTACCTTCATTACTCTGTCACTATGTCTTGCCGCATCACCCGTTCTGCTGCTGGCTCAAAACTACAACGATCACGACCGTTCAGGAAGATATTCGGCCCGCGATTTAGCCCGAAATTACCTTGAGTCGTGCGAGAAAGATGCCATCTTGTTCACTCATGCCGACAACGACACGTACCCATTATGGTATTGCCAGGAAGTGGAAGGAATCCGCAAAGATGTGCGTGTGGTGGTTATGCCTTATTTGTCGGCCGAATGGTACATCCAGCAACTTCGCCGGAAAATCTATCAGAACAAGGCGCTTGACATGACTATTCCGGTTGAAAAATACCAGACCGGCGAACTCGACTATGTTTATGTAGTACCTAAAATTGAAATGGAACAACCGCTTAACGATGTGCTTCAATTTGTGGCAAGCGACTCGTCGAAAACTAAATTGACCATCGAAAATGGGGACCAAATCAGTTATATACCGGTAAATAAGGTCAGGATTGAAAATTTGAATCAGGAATCCATCCATCTGGAATTCAACAAAAGAGCCATAAACAAAGGAGATTTAGCTTTCTGGGACATCATTGCATCGAATAAGGGGAAACGGCCCATTTGCTTTACTTCGTGGGCCGATCCGGAAGAATACGGTTTGAAAAACAACCTGATTTTCGACGGAATGGTTTACCGGCTCACCGACCAAAAGACCGACAGCAACTCGGTACTCGACACGGGAATGATTGAAACAGAAAGCCTGTACACCAAACTGATGCAGAAATGTAATTGGGACAACCTTGCCAATCCTTCGATTAATTTCGACTGGCATCACCGACGGATGTTTGCCACCATGCAAATCAGAAATGCTTTTTACCGCCTCGCCAAACAATTGACAGCAGAAAAACAAAATGCAAAAGCACTGCAAGTATTGCAAAAAGCAGAACAGACCATGAGCCTGAAGAATTGGCCGGTCGATTACCAAAGCATTCTTTTGGCCAGTCTGTATGAAAGAGCAGGTCAAAAGAAATTGGGGGAAACCCGATTTCAGAAATTAGCAGCTTCGCTTGAAGACTGGTTGAAATACTATTCAACGTTTCCGGCCAACCAGAAAGAATCAATCCTTGAAGAAGCCGGATACCAGTTGTCGCTATATAACGAGTTGATTAAGCAAGCCGCGGATATCCTTTCCGAATCGGAAATAAAAAACATGAAAAAAAAGCTGATGGCTTTCGCCGGAAAACTGGAATAAACTACTCCGAGATACTCATCCGATGACTTAGAGTCATCGGATGAGTTAAGTAACTAAAAAGCAAATGCCATATAGAACGGAAATTCTATATGGCATTTGTATTTTTCAAAAAAGCCAAAAAATCAATTCAAACTATCAACCCGGAGAGAATCGACTAACTGAATAAAATGAGCGCTATCGGCAACCAGAATTCGTTGGTTGGTAATCGAATCGTTAGCGCTAACTTTCCCCGGATCAAAAGCAAGCTGATTTGTAAACAAAGAGAAGAACAACACTAACGAAACAAAACCAGCCTTCATTCCCAGGTGTTGTCCTGAAAACAGCCATCCGGCGAAACTCGAAAACGAATTTTGTCTCACTTTGACACTACTGCTTTTCAACAAAAAAGCATACATCAACCGATCTTCGATGGTTTTGTCTGGCTCACCAACCTGATCATTACGAAGGGCTTTCGAAAGCAATTGTTCTGAATTTCTATTCATAGTATCGTGTCTTAAAATTCAATTTGGTCTTTTAAATATTCCAGCTTTTCGGCCAGCATTTTCTTGGCATAAAACAATCGCGATTTCACCGTCCCTTCCGGAAGTTCAAGTATTTCGGCAACTTCTTTAATCGAAAATCCCTCGCGATAGCGAAGCAAAAAGGCCGAACGATGTTCTTCAGCCAACGAATCGAGCGTCTCAAAAATCTTTTCGATTACCTGTTCGTGTTCAATCGATGAATCTGACAAATAATCATTTTGAGGTTCCAACGCTTCGGTTTCCCAATATTCCTGACGAACGCCACGCTTCCGGTATTCGTTTTTGCACATGTTGTTGGCAACCGAATAAAACCAGGTCGAAAAAGGAAATGCCGAATTATAACTTTCAGGCTTTTCGATCAGCTTCATGAAAAGTTCCTGCAAAAAATCGTTGGCCGTATCAGCCGAATTTCCCAGCATCCGGTAAAAGTAATAGAACATCCGATCCTTATACCGATGGTAAAGCGCGTCGAATGCCGCATGATCGCCCAAAACGATCTGCTGCATCAACTCATTATCGCTAAAAATTCTATTTTTTCTCCTGAAAATCAATTCGACGATTTTTTTAAGATTAGCCAAATCAGAGCTGAATAGGAACCAATAATGATCAAGGGAGCTAACGTAATCCGCCTGAAACTGAAAATTTCTTCATTAAAAACGTTCGGATCAGAAGAACCTCCACCGCTCATCAGCATAAAGCCCAAAGTTAGCAAACCGACAATCAGGATCAATCCCATGTATTTCTTTTTCTGAAAGATCATGCCTTTTTCTTTTTCTGTACACGCGAAAAGTGAAAGGTTCAGGCATATTCAAAAAAAAAATCGCATTAAAAGAATTTTTCGATTCCCTTAATGGCGATTTCCTTGAAAACCTGAAAACTACAAACGACTCCAAGGAATGGCAGCAAGGATAACAGCCAAGGCAATCAGGAAGAAAATGGATGCAATCTTGAATTTTGAAGCATCGTTTCTGGCCTTCTTCGATTTAGCCCGACCGATATGCACCAAAACCACAGCAATTAACATCATCGAAAAATGCTCGACTGCATAAAAGCGAAGATCAGCATCTTTCATGGCTCCACCAAAGTCGGACAAAGCCAATTGGGTAATCGGACTCAGAAAGAAGTAAAGTGCCAAGCCTATTAACAACTGCAAATCCATAAGCGAAGTAAAAACCAGGCCTAAAATATTATCGATCTTTTCCCAACGCTTACGACCCAGCCATCCGGCAAGATATTTAACCAAAGTAACAACCAAGCTGAGCAAAATCAACCAACGTAAAGTATCGTGTAAATGTAAAAAACCAGTGTACATGTTTTCTGAAATTGATTTGTTTCGATACTAAACGAATGAAAACTGTTTTGGTTGAAAATATTTAGTTTTGGAACAATTCAAGCCCTCCGATCGTTCGAACTCCATTTACTTTCTCCAATGACAAGCTGATCATTTTAGCCGCCAGAATATCAACCGGTGTTGGCCGGTAAACTTTCAGAATAAATTTAGTCAGGAACCGGGTCAATATCAGGCCAAACTTCTCTCCTGCCCTTTTCTCCTGACGATTGCCATCCAAAATAGAAGGCCGGAGAATAACCAATTTCTGAAACGGCAATTTGGCAACAGCATCTTCCAGTTCGCCTTTCATCCGCGAATAAAATACCGAAGACTTCGGGTTGGCACCCATAGACGAAACCAACAGATAAACCGGAACCCCATTTACTGAAGCCGCCTTCGCAAATTCATACTGGTAAGTAAAATCAACCCGATATTGATTTTCCTTGGTTTTAGCCGTTTTAATGGTTGTTCCCAAGGTTGAAAAAAGCACATCGCCCAGAACCAAATGGTTCCAATTTTCAGGTTGATCAAAATCGATCATTTGTTCTTCGAGTTTCGGGTGAACCAAACCGGTTTCCCGTCGAACAAAAATCCGAACTTTTTCAAATTCAGGATGATCAAGCAACTGAGCAACCAGTTGTTGCCCGACCAATCCGCTTGCTCCGATTACGTTTGCTACTTGTCCCATATCATCTTCTGTTTATAATCCCATCATTTAAAGCTTGCTCGAAATGATCGGAAATTGTTTTTTCAAACGGAATAAATTCGATTCCTAAATCTTTCCGGATATAGCTGTTATCGAAATTCAAATCAATTCCGACATTCAGTTTCACATATTTACGGGTAAAGCCGGCAACAGGAGCAATCAGCCAGAACAACCATTTTGGCACAAATCCCTTGGGAAGTGGATATTGCGGGTAATTTACCTTAATGGCATTTGCCATATCCAGAAATGTTTTATGATCGGAAACACAAATATGACGGCCTGAAGCAGTCGGGTTAAAACCGGCCAGAACATGAGCTTTGGCAACATCGCGGACATCGACAAATCCCATTTTGCCGGAAGGAACACCCGTTTTAAACTTGCCGGTAGCCAACTGAATCATGATGTCAATACTGGTCGAATCGGTCCGTTTGCTGAGCGATGGCCCCATAATAAACCCGGGATTAATCGTCAGAAGATCCCATCGGCTCTGCATTCCTGCCATTTCCCAAGCCAGTTTTTCCGCCAACGTTTTCGAATACGAATACGGCTGATGACCGACTGAACTTGATAAATTCCAGTACTCTTCAGTAAAAATGCCCTTCTCCGTTTTCCGAATATCAATGGCATCACCATAGATGGCTACAATACTCGAAGTCAGCACAACACGCTTCACACTTTCGGTGGCATTTACCGACTCCAACACATTCTTAGTTCCTTCAAGTGCCGGCTCGACCAACTCTTTTTGCGCATTTTTTAATCCTGAAATTTTGAATGGCGAGGCCGTGTGAATAACCAGTTCGCAGCCAGACATTGCTTCTGTAAAACTTCCCTTTTTGAGTAAATCGGCTTCAAAAAACTCCAATACTCCCGCGCTTTTTACTGCCATTGCAGTCAGGTGTACAAACTTATCTTTCAGAGACAGGTTCCGAACTGTTGTCCGAACGTACTTTCCCTCATCCAGTAACTGTTTGATAATCCAGGAAGCCATATAACCGGTACCTCCTGTAACTAAAATTGGTTTTGATTGATCCACGGTTTTCATGATCTATTTAATTAACTTTAAATAAGTTGAATGATTTTGAATATTATTTGATTGAATAACTTCTGAACTTGAGAAACAATAAATAGTAAATTTAGTTTATTCCTGAGAAATAGATACCACACGCAAATAATAATCTAGCGATCAGCAAGGGTCAACCAATTTCTGTTTGACTTGTTTACTATTCTTATATTTCGGATATAAGCATCTTTATAAACTTAATTAAAATAACAATGACCGCAAAAATTCACAGTTTAGGGGGCTACATTCACGAATACCAGAAAAGTCTTGCCAATCCGGAAGCTTTTTGGGCTGAAGTGGCGGAGGATTTTTATTGGCACAAACGCTGTAACAAAGTATTGGAATGGGACTTTGAAGGCCCGTCGATCAAATGGTTTTCAGGAGGAAAACTAAACATCACAGAAAATATTTTCGAACGCAATCTGTACACCATTGGTAACCAGCCAGCACTAATCTGGGAACCTAACAATCCGAAGGAACAATCCAGAACATTAACTTACAACGAATTATATAAAGAAGTCAATCGATTTGGCAATACACTCAAACATCTGGGAGTTCAAAAGGGCGATCGGGTGGCCATTTACATGCCAATGATTCCTGAACTGACCATTGCCATGCTGGCCTGTGCACGAATTGGCGCCATTCACTCAGTTGTTTTTGCAGGTTTCTCGGCGATTTCACTGGCCGACCGGATTATTGATGCTGAAGCGAAGGTTGTATTGACAGCCGACGGAGGCTTCCGTGGCGAAAAAATAACTCCACTTAAAAATATTGTTGACGAAGCTTTGGAAAGTTGTCCAACCGTTGAAACGGTGGTTGTTTACGAACGAACCAAATCGAACATTAAAATGGTTGAAGGCCGCGATATCTGGTGGCACAAAGCCATTGAGGGGCAATCGGACGAATGTGAAGCAGAAGAAATGGATGCCGAAGACAATCTTTTCATTTTATATACTTCCGGATCGACAGGAAAACCCAAAGGAATTGTGCATTCAATAGGCGGATACATGGTTTATTCGGCTTACACCTTTCACAATGTATTTCAGTACAATGCCGGCGATATTTATTTCTGCACGGCCGACATTGGCTGGATTACCGGTCATTCGTACATTGTTTATGGCCCACTCCTGAATGGCGCACAGACCTTGATGTTCGAAGGAATTCCAACCTGGCCCGATGCCGGACGATTCTGGGACATTGTTGACAAGTACAAAGTCAACCAGTTTTACACCGCGCCTACGGCAATCCGTTCGCTGTTGGCATTGGGCATGGAACACATCACCGACAAAGATTTATCATCGCTGAAAGTATTGGGAACGGTTGGTGAACCCATTAACGAAGAAGCCTGGCACTGGTACCACGACCACATTGGACGTAACCGATGCCCGATTGTTGACACCTGGTGGCAAACAGAAACCGGTGGAGTAATGATCAGTCCATTACCCGGGATTATCCCAACAAAACCATCATTTGCGACCTTACCATTGCCCGGAATTCAACCGGTAATCGTCAATGAAGTTGGAAAAGAACTGACAGGGAACAGCGTAAAAGGGAACCTTTGCCTGAAGTTTCCATGGCCGGGAATGGCACGTACCATTTGGGGCGATCACGACCGTTTCAGACAAACTTATTTCTCGACTTTCAAGAACATGTATTTCACCGGAGATGGCGCCCAACGCGACGAAGATGGTTATTACCGCATACTTGGCCGTGTTGACGATGTAATCAACGTTTCAGGGCACCGTCTTGGTACGGCTGAAATTGAAAATGCCATCAATGCCCATCCATTGGTAAACGAATCGGCAGTGGTTGGATACCCTCATTCGATCAAAGGACAAGGAATTTACGCGTTTGTGGTTTGCGGTGAACTTTCGACAGGTGGTGAAGAAGGTATCCGAAAAAGTATCAAGATGGCCGTTGCCAACATGATCGGTCCATTTGCCCGCCCCGACCTCATTCAACTGGTTCCCGGATTGCCGAAAACACGTTCAGGAAAAATCATGCGACGCATACTCCGGAAAGTGGCCGAAGGCGACGCAACCAATTTGGGCGACATCACCACGTTGCTCGACGAAGACATTGTTGTTAAAATAATTGACGGCGCATTGGTTGAAGTGAAAAGATAGCAGGGAAAAAAGGTCATTAGTCATTCGGAAAGTTACTTTATTTTCCAAGGACTAATGACCTTTCCCATACGAATGACTTAATTACTTTTTTATTCCTCCATCAAGCCCATCGATTTAAAAACCATTTCGGTAACTCCACGACGGCTTTCCTTGAATTTCTCGGTATTGTCTAGTCCCGACTCAACATTACAAACATAGAGCCATGTATTTCCGTTTTCCTCCAGATAGCCAACCAACCAACCTACATTATTGCCATCCTGAACAGTCATTCCGGTTTTTCCACTGAATGTCCAATTGTCTGTCTTCTTCAGAACAATCAATGTTTTAACCAGATCAATGTTCGCCTGCGAGAAGGGTAATTTGTTGGTATAAAAATGAAGGATAAAATTCATCTGTTCCCATGGAGTGATGCGGGAACTGCCCCAAAGCCAGAATTTGTCAATGGTTTCTTTCGAAATGTCCATTTTCCCATAATCCGAATCGTCAACATACTCTTTCATTTTTTCCGGGCCAATGCGCCGTGCCACTTCCTGAAAGTATGGAACCACCGAAAATTGAATAGCACTTGCAAGGGTATGATCCCGGTTCCATTCTTCAACTGTACTAACAACGCCATTCCATGGAATAACCATATTTTCATCCGTAATAACACCTGTTTCAAGGCCGATTAATGAATTCAGGATTTTGAAAGTTGACGCTGGCAAAAATCCTTGTTCGCAGCGGACCGAATTATAAATGTGGTACACGTCTTTATTCAGGTCGTAAAGGATAAAACAACCTTTCACACCATATTCTTCAAAAAAAGGTTGAAAGTTTGGCGGAACATCTTTAACTGTTTTTACTGTACACGAATTCAAGCCAATAAAAACGGCCAGAACAATTCCTATTTTTAGAAGTTTCGCCTGCATAACTGTGATTTCGCAATTTAAAAGACATAAAAAAGGAGTGACAAAAGCCACTCCTTCAAAAGTATATTTTTTATTGGTTGGTTGTTCCGATCATATGCCGTCGAAACACACAAAATATCTTCAGACTATTTAGCCACCCGTTCAAGCCATTTCAGCATAAATATCATGGTAAACATTGAAATGGTACACGCAGCTACGAATAAAGTCCAGGTCATCCAGATTGGAATAGTAGTATAAAGTATGGCACCTACAAATAAAAGCGAATTTCCGATTGCAGTAGCACCAAGCCATCCGCCTTGCATGATACCCTGATATTGTGGTGGAGCAACTTTTGAAACAAACGAAATTCCAAGTGGACTAATAAAGAGCTCAGCTACGGTCAGAATAAAATAAGTAAAAATGAGCAGTAGCGGAGTTACTTTTAAGTTCTCGGCCAATGGAACACCACCTTCTTCAGGATTGATGGCCGAATGTAGCGGAAGATTGCTGACATAAGAACCAATTGCCATTACAAGGAACGCACATGCCGCGATGAACATACCAATAGCAATTTTCCGTGGAGTGGAAGGTTCTTTCCCATTTCTTCTCAACCGGGCGAAAAAGGCTAAAACAAGCGGAGTAAGGAACACAACAAAGAAAGGATTGATGGACTGAAAAATTTCAGCACCCTGCAATGTCAGGCTACCAATTGAAACTTTTACACTGCTTAAATTGGTGTATTCTTTTGCAAAATAGGTAAGCGTTAACCCATTTTGGTGAAATGAAAGCCAAAAGAAAATGGCAACACCAAAAACTGCAAACAAAGCATATAAGCGTTGCTTAACTTCCTTAATATCCATTTGAATGGTATCCGGATCAACAGCAGTACCTGAAGTAACCACTTTCTTGGCATTCGGGAAGTTTTTCTTATTTACAACATATACCACCAATGAAATAGCCATGGCAAAAATGGCAACTCCAAAAGCATAATGAAATCCGGTGGTAAATACATTCAGATAATCTTTAGCAAAAGCTGTTAAATCGGTTACCGGACTGGCACTTACTTTAGTGGCCATTTGTGTCAACGATTCAGAAGCTGCGGAGTTAATGGTTCCATCCAAATGTGCATGACACAAGGAAGGAAGATCGGCATTATACTGGAATCCATGTTTCCCAAGCCACCAGTTCCGAACCCCAATGGCCGCCAGTGGAGCAAAAATAGCACCTACATTAATAAACATATAGAACAAAGAGAAGCCTGAGTCTCTCATTTTTCCATATTCGGGAGTATCGTACATTTGACCCACCAATGCCTGCAGATTTCCTTTAAACAATCCGTTCCCAAAAGCGATTACAAACAACCCGATACAGGTTAATGTCAGGAAAAGAACTTTGTTCGGAGTTGGGGTTGGAGAAGGAATAGCAATAAGAAAATATCCAACCGCCATCATAATCAGGCCAGTCAGGATCGTTCCTTTGTAGTTTCTGGTTTTGTCGGCAATCAGCCCTCCAACAAAAGCTAAAATGTAAATCGAAAAATAAAAAATGGAATAAATAATTCCGGCATTTACACCTGACAAACCAAATTTGGCTTGTAAAAATAGCACGAGAATGGCCATCATGGTATAAAAACCAAAGCGCTCTCCCATATTTGCCAGAGCCGCTGCAAGTAATCCCTTTGGGTGTTGTTTAAACATATCCTGAGTTTTTCAAATGAATAAAAGGTTTGTGCGTTTAAGTTTTGCAATACTGACAAATATAGTTAAGTTTTTAAGGAATAAAATTTGACTATTATCATTTACTTTAAACTTTGTACTTTTGATTTTAAACTTAGTAACATGAAACTCTTCACCTGCAAACAAATCTCCGGAATTGATCAGCGGACCATGGAATTAGAGCCCATCTCGTCCATCGACCTGATGGAACGAGCTTCGTTTAAAGTTACCGATTGGCTGATTCAAAGCATAGATCACAATCGACAGGTTTATCTGTTTGCCGGACCTGGCAACAATGGAGGCGATGCACTGGCGGTAGCGCGAATGCTGGCCTGGAGTAATTTGACATGCACCGTTTATTTGGCCGACTTTGGCCGCGAGCTCAAAGGCGATCCTGCCAAAAACTGGCAACGGCTGAAAGAACAGAACAAGGTTATCCTGAAAAAAATAGATTCGGAAGATTCTATCCCGGAAATTCCGGCTGATGCAATTGTGGTTGACGGCTTATTTGGTTCCGGATTGAATAAACCACTTAACGGACTGGCGAAGGAAATCGTTAAAAAAATCAATCAATCGGGAGCCAAAGTCATTTCCATTGATATTCCAAGCGGATTGTTCGGAGAAGACAACTCGCAAAACGATTCTTCCGGAATTATCAAAGCCGGCCAAACACTGACATTTCAATTTCCAAAACTCAGCTTTCTGTTCCCTGAAAACGAACAATTTGTTGGCGACTGGACGGTTCTGCCCATTGAATTGCATCCAGATGCAATTGCCCAAACCGAAAGTAAATTTCATTACCTCACTAAAAAATTTATCTCCGGAAAAATTAAAAAGCGCGAAAAATTTTCGCACAAAGGAACCTACGGCCACGCCTTGCTGATTGCAGGAAGTTATGGAAAAATGGGAGCTTCGGTTCTGGCTTCGCGTGCTTGCCTGCGCTCCGGGGTTGGTTTGCTCACCAGTCATGTTCCGCAATTGGGTTATGAAATCATCCAAAACTCGGTTCCTGAAGCCATGATTTCGATCGATCCTTTTGAAACTGTTTTTTCGCAAGTCCCCGAACTATCGTCATTTTCAGCAATAGGAATTGGCCCCGGACTGGATAAAATGCCGGAAACGCAACTAGCCTTAAAAACATTACTTCAGGCCAAACAAAGAAAAATGGTTATCGATGCCGATGCCCTGAATATTTTGTCTGAAAATCAGGATTGGTACAGCCTGTTACCTGAGGGCACCATACTGACACCGCATCCCAAAGAATTTGAGCGACTTGCGGGGACATCCACCAATTCGTTTGAGCGTATGCAAAAGCAACTTCAGTTTTCAGCCGAATACAAAATCATTGTTGTATGCAAAGGAGCACACAGTTGCATTACGTTTCCTGACGGTCGGGTCTTTTTCAACAGCACCGGAAATCCGGGCATGGCCACTGCCGGAAGTGGCGATGTTTTGACTGGAATTATTCTTGGTTTACTGGCTCAAAACTATTCTCCGGAAGACGCAACATTGCTTGGAGTTTACCTGCATGGGCTGGCTGGCGATCTGGCGGCAACCGAATTTGGAACATATTCGCTGATTGCCGGAGACATTATCAATCACTTGGGAAAAGCTTTTCTGCAACTCGAATAATATTTTGGCTATTTTTGGGTTTTAATATACGACGGAAGCCTACTGGGAATAAGGAATAACCTGACCCATACGGTTCAGACCAAACAACAAAACAGAAACCAATTAAATTTATACAATGAAGACATCAATATTCACAATTTTTTTATTGCTATTTACGGTAACACTTTTTGCTGCTCCTAAAGACGACAAGAAAAAGGAGGTGCCGGGATCGTCCACTGGACCAGCAGAAGGAATCGTTTACTCCCTGCCACAAACCGGAATTCGTATTCACATCAAGGCAACCCGCGAACGTTTCGTGAATGGCCCATTCTGCAATTATGCCTCAAAAATGCTCGGAATCGACAATGCTCCCACCACTAGCAGCGACCGCTGGAATATGGACGAAATGCAATTGGAAACCTTCAGTCAGCCCGATCCTGATCAGGTACACAAAGCCCTTGGACAAGCGGCTCAATTGGTTAGCCTTACCGAGTCCGGCATTCTAACTGGCATAAATACAGGTGCAAAAACAGCGGAAACAACCATACAAACCCAATCATTCCTGACCAAAGACCTGCAAAACCGGGTCAACTTTACCGATTTATCGATCTGGAGTTTTTATTCGCCAGCCGACTCAACCAAGAGTTTCAAAATGGTTTCAAAAAATATGGACCAGAAAGCTGCTGAAGCTGCTGAAACGATTTTCAACCTTCGGAACTCGCGCTTTGCTTTGCTGACCAATGCCGACGACGAACCACTACCCGACGGAAAAGCATTCGAAGTGATGCGCGATGAATTATCTAAAATGGAAGAAAATTACCTCGCTCTTTTCATAGGAAAATCTTCGAAGCAAACGTATGATTTCAGCTTTGATTATATTCCCGGAGAAAAAACGGCCAAAGGCGAAGTCTTTTTTAGGTTTAGTGAAGACCGGGGCGTTTTGCCAAAAGCAGATTTATCTGGACGTCCTATCGTGATTGAGGTCACTAAAGACGAGAACCTCTCAACGAAGCAAAGCGCGCTAAGTTCATCGGCCAATCCTGAAGCTGGTAAAAGTGGTTTATACTACCGAATGCCAGGCATGTCTGAAATCCGAATACTGGACGGAAGCAAACAACTGGCAGGAGCTCGCACATCAATTGCACAGTTTGGAACCATCGCTCCCATCCCCGAAGATTTATTGGATGGAAGCTACAAACTCGAATTTTTCCCAAGCACCGGAGCGGTTAAAAGCATTACAGAAATTAAACAATAAATCGTCACGAACGCCATATCAATCCCGGGGGGAAATCTTCCGAGATTTTTTTACCTGCGTTTTATCTTCGTTTAGCACACGTATATTTTCTTATATTTAGAGCCTTCTGAAACCCCCCTTTCAAAAGTTAAACATGAATCGGCCTTAAGTAATTAAGAAGCCTCAGAAATCGAGTGAAAAACGAATATAAATTATTGATATTAACATTCTTACCTTTTAAAAATGCAAGAACTTAAAAAATCGCTTCGCGACTCTAAATCAGCTCGTTGGCTTATGCTCGGGCTGGTATCGTTTACAATGATGTGCATGTATTACCTGACCGATGCCATGGCTCCTTTACAGGAAAGGCTTCAAGGGGCTTTATCGTGGTCAGCTTCCGATTACGGATTTTTCACCAGTGGCTACGGTTGGTTCAACGTATTTCTGCTGATGCTTGTTTTCAGCGGAATGATCCTTGACAAAATGGGCGTTCGCTTCACAGGGATACTTTCCATCGGGATCATGTTAATCGGCGCTTCCATTAAATATTGGGCCATTTCAGGTCATGTTCAGGGAATGTTTGAATTGAACATTCTCGGTTGGCAGGTCATTGCAGCTTCAGCAAAATCAGCAGTAGTCGCCGGGTTTGGGTTTGCCATTTTTGGCGTCGGTTGCGAAATGTTCGGTATTGCTGCAAATAAGGCAGTTGTTCGCTGGTTCCGTGGAAAAGAAATGGCTCTTGCCATCGGGTTAAATACATCTACAGGCCGCATCGGTACTGCTTTGGCCATGTTCACGCCAATTCCATTGGTTCGGATGACAGGAGATATCAGCGCACCAGTTATCCTTTCCCTCTTTTTGTTATGCCTGGGACTGCTTGTGTTTATCCTGTTTACATTCATGGACCGTAAGTTAGATCAGGAAGATGCCGATGCCGGAATGGCTGCTGAGGAAGAATTTAAGTTCGCCGACATTCTTGAAATTGGCAGAAACCGCGCATTCTGGTATATTACCGCTTTGTGTGTGTTATTCTATTCGGCAGTTTTTCCTTTCATTAAATATGCCACCAACATGATTGTTCAGAAGTTCGAAATCACCGACTCATTTGCCGGTTACATTCCTGCTTTATTACCGTTTGGTGCGTTGCTGCTGACTCCTTTCTTCGGAGGCATATTCGACAAAAAAGGGAAAGGCGCCACCATCATGATCGTTGGTTCAATTCTGCTGGTTTGTGTTCATCTTTTGTTCTCCATTCCCTCGTTAAACAGTTTCCCGATTGCCATTGGATTGGTTATTTTGCTGGGCATCGCTTTTTCAATGGTTCCGGCAGCCATGTGGCCGTCAATTGCCAAGATTATCCCTCACAGCAAGCTAGGAACTGCCTATGCCATGACATTCTGGGTTCAAAACTGGGGTCTGATGGGTGTTCCATTATTGATTGGTATTGTTTTGGATAAATACTGTATTACAGGCACGATAACTAAAATGGTTGATGGCAAAGAGCAGGTTCTTACTCAATACAATTACATGATCCCCATGTTGATATTTGCCTTCTTCGGATTTCTCGCCATCGGATTTGCTTTACTTCTGAAGGCTGAAGACCGCACAAAAGGTTACGGTCTTGAAAAACCAAACATCAAGGAATAACAAGTGAAATAAAAATCCTGAAGAAAAATACAAAGAACCTGCATTCGTTTCAATGAGTGCAGGTTTTTTTATTGTTTCGTTTCAGGAACAAACTATATAGATTAATTGTACTTTTAGCTACTGATTTTACTGAGCAAATTTTATTTTAAAACAACTATATGAGCAACAAAATCTCAACATTAACACCCAACGAAGTTTGGGAAAATTTTCAGAAGTTGACGCGGATACCGCGTCCTTCTCATCATGAAGAGCAAATCCGTCGGTTTATTGCCGATTTTGGCAAAAGCTTAGGCTTAGAAACCATTCAGGATGAAGCTGGCAATGTGATTATCCGTAAACCGGCCACCGCCGGAATGGAAAACCGCAAAGGAGTTATTCTTCAAGGACACCTCGATATGGTTCCGCAGAAAAACAGCGACAAAGACCATGATTTTGCAAAAGATCCGATTGAAACCATCATTGACGGCGAATGGGTAAAAGCCAACGGAACAACGCTTGGGGCCGACAACGGTATTGGCGTTGCTTCAGCAATGGCGGTTCTGGCTTCTAAAGACATTGCTCACGGGCCAATCGAGGCCTTGTTTACGGCAACCGAAGAAACCGGCATGGACGGAGCAATTGGTCTGAAATCGGGAATGCTGAAAGGCGATATCCTGATTAATATGGACTCGGAAGACGAAGGTGAATTGTATGTAGGTTGTGCTGGCGGCGAAGATGCCAATGCCAAATTCAGTTTTGCGGAAGTTCCGGTTCCTGCTGAATCCATTTCATTCAAATTGAATGTAACTGGCTTGAAAGGTGGACACTCCGGAATGGACATCGTTTTAGGCCGTGGAAATGCCAACAAAATTTTCTTCCGTGTATTGAAAGAAGCTCACAAAGTTTGTGGCCTTCGTTTAGCCTCAATTAATGGCGGGAACCTGCGCAACGCGATTCCCCGTGAAGCCTTTGGTATTGTCACCGTTCCGTACGCAACCGCTGATAAATTAGTTGGATTGATTGCCGGGCTGACCACGATCATCAAACGCGAGCTTTCTGCAACAGAACCAACCCTGAAAATTGAACTGGCAAAGACCGAAATGCCAGCCAGCTTGATCGATGAACAAACTCAGATCAATTTAACTCATGCCATTGTTGCCAGTCCGAACGGCGTAATCCGTATGAGCGACAGCATGGCTGGATTGGTCGAAACCTCAACCAACCTGGCCATCGTGAAGTCGGACAACGAAACCAAAACAATTAACATTGCCTGTCTGATGCGCAGTTCGGTTGATTCGGCCCGTGCAGAATTGGGTTCTCGCATGGAATCGGTATTCACATTGGCTGGTGCAGAAGTTGGCTTAACCGGCGGATACCCAGGATGGAAACCCAACCTGGGATCACCTATTCTGAAAACCATGCAACAGGTTTATCAGTCTAAATATGGCCGCATTCCTGAAATCAAGGCCATTCACGCCGGTTTGGAATGTGGTATTTTGGGCGGAACCTATCCACATTGGGACATGATTTCCTTCGGTCCAACCATCCGTTCACCTCACTCACCCGATGAAAGAGTTAACATCGAGTCGGTTGGCAAATTCTGGAATTTTTTGGTCGAAACCCTGAAGAATATTCCTGTAAAATAATTTATCTTTAGTGAGCGGGTAACTAAAAAGATACCCGCTCAGTTTTCAAGTCTAACACAAACGATTTTCAGTATTAATCCATACTCTTTAAATTATGTATGCCATGGATATAATTATTGCACTTTGTTTACCAATTGTTTTGTTAGTTACACTATTTATTGGAATTGTAAAGAAAAACAAAAGGCTTTGGATTACCTCTTTGATTTTCTTTATTATAATCTCACTTGCAGAAATCTCCTACTTTACATGTACGTCTAAAAATAAGACATGTAATGAGATTAACACAAAAGATTAACATCATAGGAATATTAACAAACAATAAAACCTATAAAATGGATTCCATCTTCGAGAAAAGATGAAATCCATTTTTGATTACTGCGACTGCAAACTGCGACTATTTAAACAACTCTTTATTTGGCTGAGTACCCATGGTGAATTCTAGCATTCCGCCATCCATAATTTCCTGATGGGTAATGAACGTGCGATCTAAAGCCTGTCCGTTCAGTTTCACTTCCTGAATGTATTTATTTTCTTTTGAAGCTAGCGGGGCTTTTACGATAAAGAATTTTCCCGGAGCAACTTCTACTTTGGCTTCCTGAACGATTGGCGAACCGAACTGGTATTTTAACTCCGAAGGATTTACAGGATAGAAACCCATCGCGCTGAACACGTACCAGGCCGACATCTGTCCACAATCTTCGTTTCCGCATAAACCATCGGGCTTGCTGGTGTACATGGTTTCCTGAATCTGGCGGTTCAACTCCTGGGTACGCCAGGCACGTCCGGCATAATTGAACAGGAAAGTGGTATGGTGGCCTGGTTCGTTACCATGCGCATAGCTGCCAATTAATCCCGAAATATCTGGAGAAGCATTCTCGCCTTTCACTCCTTCGGCAACAAACAAGCCTTCGAGTTTATTGGCAAAAGCGTCTTTACCACCAAGCAATTCAATCAAACCATTTACATCCTGCGGTGCCAGCCACAAATACTGCCAGGCGTTTCCTTCGGTATAATCGCTTCCTTCGTGTTTCGAATAAACCGGGTCAAATGGCGAAGTCCATTTACCATTGCTCAATTTTCCACGCATAAAACCGGTTTCTTTATCGAAATAATTTTTGTAGTTGAGGGCACGTTTGGCAAAATAAGCGGCGTCATCGGTTTTTCCCAATTTCTGAGCCACTGCAGCAACGGCCCAGTCGTCAACGCACACTTCCTCTGCTTTGGCCACCGATTGCTGAATTTTATCGGCCGGAATATACCCCAGCTTGTCGTGAAAACCCATTCCATCGCGGTCGGCCATTGAAGTTGCTTTCATGGCTTCAAAAGCCAGTTGGTAATCGAAGTCTCCAATTCCTTTCAGGATCGCTTCGGCAATCACCGAAATAGAATGATTGGCCACCATACACCAGGTTTCATTTCCTTCGAGTTCCCAAACGGGCAAAACGCCAGTCTGTTTGTAATGATCGAGCATGGTTTTTACCATGTCGTTTACACGAGCCGGCTGAGTTAAAGTAAATAGTGGATGCAGTGCGCGGTAGGTATCCCACAACGAGAATACGGTATAGCGGTTATAGCCTGCAGCTTTTTGAGTATCGCCCTTAACACCCTTAAACTCGCCGTTTGCATCGGAGAATAAAGCCGGAGCAACCAAGGTATGGTACAACGAGGTATAGAAAATTGTTTTCTGATCGTTGTCGTTAGATTGAATCCGGATTTTCGACAATTCTTTTTCCCAGGCATCTGAAGCGGCTTTAGCAGTAGCTTCAAAATCCCAACCGGCCAACGAACCGTCTAAATTAGCAATGGCATTTTCAACACTAACCGATGAAACGCCAACTTTGGCCATTACCTGTTTTTCGCCAAAGCTGAAAGCACCCACAGCACTAGCTTCTCCACCAACATTTTCGATTACCGATTTGGTAATTGGCGACGAGAAACGAACAGCAAAAAAAACATGCTGATCTTTGGCCCATCCATTTGACAGGCGGATGCCGGTCACCAGCTTGTCATCAACAACTTTCAGTAAGGTTTGATAAGGTTTGTCCCAGTTGATGGCAAAACCAAGGTTAATGATCAGGTTATTTTCGCCACCAGCAGGAAACGAATAGCGGTGCAACCCGGCACGTTCAGTTACGGTAAACTCAGCCTTCACCCCATTATTTTTAAGGGTTACAGCATAATAACCAGGTTTGGCTATTTCCTGAGCATGATTGTACTTGCCGGCAAAACGCTTTACAAAATCAGCATTTTTTTCATTTTTCTGAAAAGTAATTTCCGAAGTAACCGGCAGAAAAGAAATGTCGGCCAAGTCGCCAATCCCGGTTCCGCTTAGGTGCAAGTGACTGAAACCTGACACAATACTGTCGGAATAATGATAGCCGGAACACCAGTCCCAGCCTTGAGTTCCATTGTCGGGACTCAACTGAATTTGTCCGAACGGATAGGCAGCTCCCGGATAAGTATGTCCGTGAGTAGCGGTTCCAATAAACGGATCGACAAAATCGGTCAGTCGATCTTCCTGGACCGGTTTCTGAGACGGTCCGGAACAGGCACCCAAAAGCAGAGCAGTTCCGGCAATAATTGAAATAATTTTTGTCATGAGTTGGTTTTAAAATCTGTACAACAAATGTAATCAAAAAGGTAAAAGTAAACCATTAGTCAGATATTATGCAATCTGTCGGACGAATCAAAGTACCGCTTTATACTGAACGTTATTTTCCAAAAACTCAATTTGAAACTTCAATCGAATAATTCGGTATTGGAATGAAATCGCCGCATTAATTTTTTGTATCTTTTCACTGCGAAACAGTTTTTGCACTTCCAGTGTGTTAAATCATAATAAATACTGCAACTATGAAAATCACCTTAACCATTCATTATCAAACCATCCCTGGACAAGAGATTTACATCTCCGGTTCTTCAAAGTTGCTCGGGCAATGGAACGTGAGCAAAGCTCTGAAAATGACTTACCATGAAAATGGGTTTTGGAAGATTTCGGTAAACACAACTCAAAAGCAAGGACGAATTGAATACAAGTACCTGATGAAAGCTGAATCGGGTTATGAAGTCTGGGAATGGGGAAGCAATCATTTTTTCGACATAAAAGAAGGCGAAATAAAAGAATTGGTGATTGAAGATTTATGGCGCAACCCGCCATCCGAAGAAAAAGTACTATTCACCTCAACATTCGCTAAAGTAATTATGAAGCCTGACCGAAATAAAAAAACGATGCCGGAGATTCAGGCCGATCAAATTCTACAGCTGAAGATTGAAGTTCCCCGAATCACTTCTAATTTTAAGATTTGTGTTCTAGGCAATCAGGATCAGTTGGGAAATTGGAACCGAAAAAAGGCATTTATTCTGGAATGTGGCAATGACTTTCCGGTTTGGGCCGGGCAGTTGAATGCTGCGGAATTGAAATTTCCACTTCAATATAAATATGGAATTTGGGATTTGGACAAGAAAGAAGCAGTTACCTTGGAAGACGGACACGATCGCTACCTTTACGAAATTCCAGAACACGAATCCCCATTTATATACATGAAGACAGATTCTCATTTCCGTTTCCCTTTAGGGTTGTGGAAAGGCGCTGGGGTCAGTGTCCCTGTATTTTCGCTCCGTAGTGAAAATAGTTTTGGGGTTGGCGAATTCAACGATCTGTTCGATTTCATTGACTGGGCCAAACAGGTTGGATTAAAGATGGTGCAGGTGCTTCCGGTTAACGAAACCATTGCCTCTCACAACTGGCTCGATTCGTATCCATACAAATCGATTTCGGTGATGGCACTCCACCCGATATACCTAAATCTGGACAATATCGGCCCATTGAATGACGAAAAGCTGATGGCAGAATTTGATGCACTGCAGAAATCGCTCAACAAGAAAACCGAAGTCGATTATCCAGAAGTACTTAAACATAAATCGCGCTATTACAAACTCATTTTTGATCAGGATAAAGCTAAATTATTCAAGTCGAAAGATTACAAACATTTTTTTGCATCCAATAAGGAATGGCTGGTTCCGTATGCCGCTTTTGTTTACCTGCGCGATAAATATAAATCGCCCGATTTCCGCACCTGGGGCGAATTTAGCCAGTACGATCAGCAGAAAATTGAAAAACTTTGTTCTCCCAAATCATACGCCTGGGACGACATCGCCATTCATTACTTCATTCAATATCATCTCGACAAACAACTTAAGGAAGCTGCTAATTACGCCCGACAAAATGGAGTTATACTGAAAGGTGACATTCCGATCGGGATTTCACCCAACAGCGTTGAAGCCTGGACGGAGCCACATCTATTTAACCTGAGCGGACAAGCAGGCGCTCCGCCCGACGACTTTGCCGTAAAAGGTCAGAACTGGGGCTTCCCAACCTACAGCTGGGACGAAATGGCCAAAGATGGTTACCAGTGGTGGATCAAGCGGATGAAGAAAATGGCCGATTACTTCGACACCTACCGTATTGACCACATCCTCGGTTTCTTCCGGATTTGGGAAGTTCCCAACGATGCCGTTGAAGCTTTACTTGGACATTTTAACCCAGCGCTACCCCTGTCAACAAAAGAAATTGGCCATTATGGTCTGTATTTTAACCACGAGCGGTTTTCAAAACCATACATTCGCCACCATCTTCTGAAGCCCATATTCGGCGAATCAACAGAAACGGTCATTCACAATTTTTTAGATGATACGGGACACGGTCATTATAAGCTAAAAAACGAATTTAATACCCAAAAGAAAATCAATTTACATTTTCTGAAAGATCTTGAAGAAGAAGATTTGGACGAGCAAAGCCGCCGGATCAGAGACGGATTGTTCGACTTGGTCGCCAATGTTTTGTTTGTCTCGACTGGCGACGATCAATGGCACCCTCGAATTTCAATGCAAAAAACAAGTTCATATGCCGAGCTAGACGACTGGACAAAAGAGCAGCTAAACGCACTTTATCTCGATTATTTCTACAAGCGGCACGAGAATTTCTGGTACCGAAAAGGGCTGGAAAAGCTGCCGACAATCGTTTCTGTGGGCAACATGCTGGTTTGCGGCGAAGATCTGGGAATGATTCCGGATTGTGTACCAAAAGCCATGTCGGAACTGGGTATTTTGAGCCTCGAAATTCAACGAATGCCTAAGAATCCAAAAGTAAAATTCGCTCATCCGGCCGATGCTCCATACTTGTCGGTTTGCACCACATCAACCCACGACATGTCGACCATTCGCGGGTGGTGGGAAGAAAATCGTGAAAAAACGCAATTGTTTCACAATATGGAACTGGGAAATTCAGGATTGGCGCCGTACTTCGCTGAACCTTGGATTTGTCAGCAGATTATCACCCAACATCTCTATTCACCAGCCATGTGGGCCACATTTCCCATTCAGGATTTAATTGCAATGGATGGAAAATTCCGTTGGGAAGAAACACGGCAGGAACAGATTAATTATCCAAGCAATGTGCGACACAAATGGCGTTTCCGGATGAAACAAAGCATTGAAGATTTGAAAAATGCCGACGAATTCAACGAACTTTTAAAAGAGCTTATTAAGGTCTCAGGACGAAATTCGAACTATTGATTAAGTTGGAGATAAAAGGGTGGTTTCTGTTTTTTCAATAAAGGCATTGTATGAAAACAAAAAGAGGTTACAACTTTCATTGTTGTAACCTCTTGATTTACTGTAGCGAGAGCCGGGCATGATCCGGCGACCTCATGATTATGAATCATGCGCTCTAACCAGCTGAGCTACCTCGCCATCATTCTTATGTGAACTGACAAAAAAACACCTTATAGCACTTTTTTGCGGTGGCAAATATAGCACTTTATTTATTCGCTAATTGGCTGACATTAAAAAAATCAAAAAAAAATCTTGTCGCTATTTTCGATACTTTGTTTTTTCTATTTAAATACCATATATTGCAGAAAATCAAAGAATCTATGGCTGAAAAAAAACAAATACGATTGGAATATACAGTCAACTGCTCACCCAAAGTACTCTTTAACAGGCTTAGTACTGCATCTGGATTAACAGAGTGGTTTGCTGATGACGTTCGCGTGAAAGGAAATTTATTTACATTCGTTTGGGGCGATACTTATCAGGAAGCCGAAAAAAAAAATCACCGGGAAAATAAAATGGTTCGTTACGAATGGGTTGATGATGATCAGGACAAAGAAGAATCTTACTTTGAGTTTGTTATTACTCAGGATGATCTAACCAATGACGTTTCACTTACGATTATCGATTTTGCAGAAGAAGATGAGGTTACGGAAATTACGAGTCTATGGGATACTCAAATATCAAAATTGAAACATCTGCTGGGATCCTGATTCGCTTTTTTTATTTACTCCTTTTCAAAGAATAACTCCCATCAATACTTTACTTGTTTATTATTCTGTTGTTTTAATGCAAAAAGGAATTATTGCTCAATAGTTTTTCGTTGAAAGAACATACGCTCAAATCTTTATCTTGGCTTCACCACACTCCCTTTTGTCGTTTGTTCAAATACCAAAATCGGCTTGTTTATTCCAGAACTTAGTTTCACAATCTGCCAGATCGTTACCCATTATAATTTTACGAATCTTAACCTATCCGGAACATTCAATTTATCCCAAAACAACTGGTTGTATAAAGTCTTCTGTTCTGTTCTTGGCTTGGCATTCAAAATAATTTCTGAAGGGGCTAATCATTCACTTTTTAATTCTTCAAAATACCTTAGTTTTGTAAACGTTTTATTAGGCAAGCATAAGCATGAAGCGACTACATAAGTTTGTAATTAAAAGTTTCCTGGGTCCTTTTTTTATGACCTTTTTCATCTGTGTTTTTATCCTACTGATGCAATTTCTGTGGAAATACATTGATGAACTGGTTGGAAAGGGACTTGACTGGAGTATTGTGTCTGAATTATTAATATATGCCTCCTTAGGTCTAGTTCCCCTTGCGTTTCCTTTAGCGATGTTATTAGCTTCGATCATGACTTTTGGCAATTTGGGAGAGAATTACGAACTGGTGGCGATGAAAGCCTCAGGAATTTCATTGTTTAGAATTATGCGGCCACTTCTTGTTGTTGCAATAATTTTGACTTCGATTGCATTTTATTTCTCAAACAATATCCTTCCAAAAGCCAATCTCAAATTATACACGCTGATGTATAGTGTCAAGCGGCAAAAACCGGAAATGGTTATCAAAGAAGGTGTTTTCAGCAATGACATGGAGAATTACAGCATTAAAGTTGAACGTAAGGGAAAGAACAACAACATGCTTTATGATGTAATGATTTATGACCACTCAGACAATCAGGGAAACACAAAAGTGTCGGTTGCTGATTCAGGAAAGATGGAAACGACCCAGGATAAAAAATTCATGTCGGTAACCTTGTTCAATGGCAAAAATTATACTGAAGGAGGAGAAGGCCGCCAAAGTGGTTCAAATACGAAACGTTTTCCCTTTCGGCGTGAATCGTTTCAAAAGGAAGTAATCAACATTAGCATGAAAGATTTTGAGTTTAACCGGGTTGATGAAAAACTTTATGCCGGAGCATCAAAAATGATGAATGTTTCACAACTCACCAGCCAGGGAGATTCAACTTTTAAAGCTTATAAAACAATACTAAGAAGGTATTTTATGGGATTTAATTACACCAGCGACATCAACAAGCAAATTGTGTGGCTATCTAATCCAATCGATTCATTAAAACTAAATCCTAAAATAAAACCCGAACGTATTGTTGATTTCGACAAAACGATTGCATCAATGAGTACCTTTGAAAAAGAAGCTCTTTATCAGCGAACCATCAGCTATGCTCGGCAAAATTCGCAGTCGATTAGTCAACAAGTTGAGGAAATGTATTCCCGGAAGAAACTCGTAAATAGTTATGCGATGGAGTGGCATCGTAAATTTACACTTTCGTTTGCCTGTCTGATCTTCTTTTTTATTGGAGCGCCACTTGGTGCCATCATCCGGAAGGGCGGACTGGGAATGCCAGTGGTTGTGTCAATATTAATGTTTATCGCTTATTATATCCTGATGATTACCGGAGAGAAATTTGCCCGTGAAGATGCCTGGTCGATGGTAAATGGAATGTGGTTTTCTTCGTTTATTTTCCTCCCTATAGGTATTTGGTTAACTTACAAGGCAGCGACCGATTCCGGAGTTATGAATATGGAAAGCTATCAAGCACTATTTAAACGCATAACCAACCTGCTTTTTTTTAATCGTCGTAAACACGAATAACAGATCGATGCGAATACTTCAATTGATGAATAAAGTTCCATGGCCTCCTAAAGATGGAGGAGCCATTGCTTGTTTAAACATGACTAAGGGATTTTCGATGCTTGGCCACGAGGTAACTGTTTTAAGTATGAATACTTCCAAGCATCATATTCGCATCAAAGACATGCCTACAGAACTGCGACGAAAAGCAGATTTTCGTCTGGTCGAAGTGCCCGCTTCTATCAATTGGTTCGAGGCAACGCTTAACCTGTTGTTTTCCAATCTTCCATATAATGCACAGCGGTTTATTTCCGACGAATTCAGTTTCGAACTAGTTAAACTTCTGAATGAAAAGAGTTTTGATGTGATTCAGCTCGAAGGCCTATACCTTTGTCCATACATTCCGGTTATCCGTAAATATTCCAACGCGCTGATTGCTTATCGCGCCCATAACATCGAATTTGAAATTTGGGAGCGAACAGCCACCCTGTCGAAAGGATTTCGTTCAAAATATCTCCGGAATCTTTCAAAAAGAATTAAACGATTCGAGATCAGCAACCTAAATTCATACGACCTGCTGGTACCAATAACCGATCGCGATGGTATTATACTTGACTCATTGGGCAACAATAAACCGCGTCACACTTCCCAAACCGGTATCGATTTTGCCTCGCTCGTCCCCACTGCCCGGAAACTTGAATTTCCGTCGTTGTTTCACATTGGGGCATTAGATTGGGCCCCAAATCAGGAAGGATTGATTTGGTTTTTCAACCACTGCTGGCCTAAAATACACGATCAAAATCCGGATCTAAAGTTTTACTTGGCCGGAAGAAATGCTCCCGATTGGTTTGAGCGCCTGATTAAACTGGAAGGAGTTGAGTATCTGGGCGAAATAAATGATGCTTACGATTTCATCAATTCAAAAGCAGTCATGGTGGTTCCGCTTTTCTCCGGAAGTGGTATGCGAATCAAAATCATTGAAGGTATGGCACTCGGGAAACCCATTGTAACTACCGACATCGGGACTGAAGGTATCCCAACAGAAAATGGCCAGAATATTTTAATTGCCAACGATGCCGATAGCTTTATCGATGCGATCGACCAACTGATTAACGATCGAGGACTTTCTGACCGGATAGGAACAAATGCAATTGGTTTTATTCAGGAAAAGTACGATAATTTATCGCAGGCTGAAGCACTTATCGAATTTTACAAACAACATTAATCACTTTGAAAATCGCATTCTGGATATTGCTCCTGATCGTGTTTTATACCTTCGCCGGATATGCAGTTTTGCTGTCCATACTTCTCTTCCTGAAAAAAACAATATCAAAGAAAAAAGTTATTCCAGAAGTCAAATCTTCCAACTTACCGCGGGTCTGTATGTTTGTAGCAGCTTATAACGAAAGTAGTTATGTTGACATTAAAGTTGCTAATCTGCTGGAGCTCGATTATCCTAAAGAATTGATTCAATATCTTTGGATTACAGACGGATCAGACGACGGAACGCCTGAGATGCTAAAAAAATTTCCGCGAATGGAAGTCCATCACCTTCCGGAGCGAAAAGGGAAGATCCACGCCATGAACCGGGGAATGCAATTTGTTGATTCGCCAATCGTAATCTTTTCCGACAGTAATACCACCTTATCCAAGCAGGCCATCCGGATAATAGTCGAAACTTTTAATGATCCTGAAGTAGGATGTATCGCCGGAGAAAAACGTATTGCAGACCTGAAAGTGGATGCAGCCGCAGGATCAGGTGAAAACATCTACTGGAAGTTCGAATCATGGGTGAAGCAGATGGATAGTGAGTTGAATTCGGCTATCGGAGCTGTTGGCGAACTCTTTGCTATCCGCACCACTCTTTATTCTGAAGTAGAAAACGATACCATTTTGGATGATTTCATTATCTCTTTGCGGATCGCCGAACAGGGTTACCGGATTGCCTATACTCCCAATGCGTATGCCATCGAGACCGCTTCAGCAAATGTATCTGAAGAAATGAAGCGGAAAGTTCGTATTGCAGCTGGTGGCCTTCAGACTGTTGGTCGGTTAAAGGAATTGTTAAATCCCTTCCGTTTTGGCTGGCTCTCGATTCAATATATCTCGCACAAAGTTTTGCGATGGACCATTGCGCCAATCGCTGTGTTTTGCCTGTTATTTATTAATTTCTTTACCGTATTGAATTCTGGGAAATGGGGCTTTGACAATTTCTATTCCATCTTCTTTTATTTTCAGGCATTTATGTACTTGCTAGCTATTGTGGGTTGGGTTTTCGAACGTTATAAAGTCCGTTTCAAACTGCTTTTTGTCCCTTTCTATTTCACTGCCATCAATTATGCTTCTTTCCTGGGTTGGGTCCGTTTTCTGAAAGGAAAACAATCGGTTAACTGGGAAAAGTCAAAACGGGCATAAACTTGTTTTTGTACCATCAACTCGATTATTTTCACTAATTTTGCGGCCACATTTGAAAATTAGTTTAGCAATGAACGAGATAAAACTAAATACAATACCAGAGGCCATTGAAGATTTCCGTAAAGGAAAGTTAATTATTGTGGTAGATGATGAAGATCGGGAAAATGAGGGTGACTTTATTGCCGCAGCCGAAATGGTTACTCCTGAAATGGTCAACTTCATGACTAAATATGGACGAGGTTTGGTATGTGCCCCAATTACCGAAGAACGTTGCGAGGAATTGGAACTCGAAATGATGGTCGGAAATAATACCTCATCACATGAAACTCCATTCACCGTTTCTGTCGATTTGCTTGGTTACGGCTGCACTACGGGCATCTCGGCCAGCGATCGCGCAAAAACACTGAATGCGCTGGCAAATCCTGATATTAAACCAGATGAACTTGGCCGTCCCGGACATATTTTTCCACTTCGGGCCAGAAGCCGGGGCGTTCTTCGTCGTGCTGGCCATACCGAAGCGGCTGTTGATTTAGCCCGAATGGCAGGATTAACACCGGCTGGCGTCTTGATTGAAATTATGAATGATGACGGTTCGATGGCTCGCCTGCCCCAATTGATGGAGATAGCTCTGCGTTTTGATCTGAAAATCATATCGATCAAAGACTTGATCAATTACAGAATACAAAGCGAAAGCCTGATTGAACGGGGTGAAGAGGTATTTTTACCCACTAAACATGGCAACTTTCGCATTATCCCTTTTAAACAACTTTCGAATGGAGTTGAACACGTGGCATTAATTAAAGGAGAATGGGACATTGACGAACCTATTTTAGTGCGTGTGCATTCATCGTGCATGACTGGTGATATATTTGGCTCGAAGCGTTGCGAATGTGGTGAACAGCTCGATCGGGCCTTGAATTTAATTGAGAAAGAAGGTAAAGGAGTTTTGGTTTATATGCAGCAGGAAGGACGTGGCATTGGACTGATGAATAAAATTGCTGCCTATAAATTGCAGGATCAGGGAATGGACACCATTGATGCAAACATCCATCTTGGGTTTGATGCCGACGAACGTGATTACGGTGTAGGAGCTCAGATCTTGCGTAATTTGGGTGTTACCAAAATGCGCCTGATGACCAATAATCCAGTCAAACGAGTGGGTCTTGAAGGCTTTAATCTTGAAGTTGTTTCGACTGTAAATATTGAGATTGAGCCAAACGAATACAATCAGGCCTACCTCAAAACAAAACGCGACCGGATGGGACACTTTCTGCAAAAATTCAAATACTAGTCGGGTATGGGGATTTTTGACAGTATGTTCGATCAAGGAAAAGATGATTCTCCTATTGAAGGTATTGATTATGAGATGAGTCCTCAAGGTTATCGGATAATGACCGAATACTTTTTGGTTAAAAGAGGATATTGTTGCTCAAACGGATGCAAAAATTGTCCATATTCACCTAAGGCAATCAAAGGTAACCGAAAACTCAGACCCGAGGTTGAAGGTAAGTACGATATTTAGGCGACCTCAACTGGTCGAATACAAAAAGCCGGAACGCATTTTGATCTACTGGTTCCGGCTTTTTATACAATCGGAAAACCAATTGTACCCTTAGGCAATCGTTGAAACTACGCCATTTTCTTCGCCATAACTATTCGATACCAAATGGTCAGCCTGCGTATCGTTTTTCCATACAGTTCCGTCGATCAAATAACGAAACTGATATTCTTTTCCTGATTCCAGCTCAAGAGTAGCTGTGAAATCGTTCGATTTAAGGGCAGTCATTGGTTCAGTTGATTTATCCCAATTGTTAAAGTCGCCCAGCAATTGAACTTTCTTAGCCCCCAAGGCTTCGGTAGCGTCCAAACGGAAAGAAACCTTACATACTGGTTTCGATTTGAGAAATTGTTTCTTTAAGCTCATGATGTAAGTTTTTAAATTCAAAGTTTTAATTGACATCACAAAAATACAGAAAGCATTAATCAAAAAACGCATAAGTCGCTGTATGCAAAATATTTAGCAATAGCTTTACGATAAATTAACTTACAAAAACGACAAAACACTAACTATCAACACTTTAACAATTTAGCCTTTTTGTTAAGGTAAGATTAAGCAATTCATTTTCAGCGCAATATTTTATACGAACATCATTTTGCACCTTTTTTGCTTTCCTGCTTTGAGGTTCATTGGCTTGGTTTATCTTTGTATAAAAAACACCATGCATCCGAAAGAAATTCGCATTGTATTTATGGGGACTCCTGACTTTGCTGTCGAGAGTTTGAAAGCTTTGGTTGAAAATGGCTATAATATTGTAGGCGTTATTACGGCTCCCGACAAGCCTGCCGGCCGTGGTCGCCAGTTAAGCGAATCAGCAGTCAAGCAATACGCAACACAGCAATCACTTCGGATACTTCAGCCTGAAAAATTGAAAAGTCCTGAATTTATTGCCGAATTGAAAAGTCTGAAAGCCAACCTTCAAATTGTGGTAGCTTTCCGTATGTTGCCCGAAATTGTTTGGAACATGCCCCCGATGGGAACTTTTAATCTTCATGGATCATTGTTGCCGCAATACCGTGGAGCAGCGCCACTAAATTGGGCCATCATCAATGGAGAAAAAGAGACCGGAGTCACAACTTTTTTGCTCTCGCACGAAATAGATACTGGGAAAATTATGTTTCAGGAAAAAACCAATATTGCTGAAAACGATACAATAGGCGATGTGCACGATCGGTTGATGGTGATTGGTGCTAATCTGGTTCTAAAAACTGTTGATGCTCTGGCAAGTGGGAACGTTGATGCTGTTGATCAGGAGCAATTAATCGAAAATCAGGATCGGATAAAACCTGCTCCAAAAATATTTAAAGACGACTGCCGAATTGATTGGACCAAAGACACCGAATCGGTTCGCAACCTCATTCGCGGATTGTCGCCATACCCGGCAGCGTGGACTGAATTGAAACATCCCAGGAAAGAAGAAATTTTGACAGCAAAAATCTTTGCCGTAATCCGCGATAACAGCACTTTGCCTGCAGCGCCAGGTACACTTCATTCGGATGGTAAAAAAATTCTGAAAATTGCTTGTCCTGATGGTTGGCTTTCAATTACCGACATTCAACTTTCAGGAAAGAAACGAATGAAAATCGACGAATTGTTGCGTGGATTCCACGATTTAGGCAGTTGGCAGGTGAAAATGTAGAAACGGGTTAGAGACAGGGCATTCCCTGTCTCTACGTGCATTAAAATTCCCTATTTTCTCTTCATAAAGGTAACAATCAGAAAATAAACGATAAATCCAAGAGAGATGGAAACCAACTCGACTCCAAAAGGAAGCAGGCTATGTTCCATAAAATTGTTGTGATTGCTTTCCCAGTAATTACTATTGCTCAGAGCGGGACTCATCTGGTCGATAATGAGAAATCCAATACCGGCAAAGAAGGCGACCAATCCCCATTTCAACGAAGGATATTTGTTCGCTTCTTTGTTTTCTGTGGGAATGGAACCTACTTCCTGATCCAGAATTCCGGCCTTGTCAAAATGTCCGGCTTTAATTACTTTTCGCTTCAGCAAAAAATCAGTAAAATTTTTCAGGATACTATATATCGCATAAAAAACCACTGCTGCCATTAATACGTTATTGATATTCATAATTTCAAGTTTTAAGTATTTGTAAGATGTGACAACAAGAGTTGCGGAAATGTTGCAACTGATTTGATTTTTTTCTGGATAAATTATCGGTACTTTATGCAACATTTTTGGCTCAGTTGCTGTCAAACTCCCAGTATGAACGATGCAGAATTAATCAACCAGATTTTAAACGGGAATATGAATGCCTTTACGTTTTTGGTAAACCGCTACCAAAAGCTGGTTCTTCATATTACAGGCCGGTTAATTCAGCGTCACGACGAGTTGGAAGATGTGTGCCAGGAGGTGTTCCTGAAAGTTTACCAAAACCTGGGAAAGTATCGCAACGAATGTAAATTATCGACTTGGATTGCAACCATTGCATACAACACCAGTATTAATTACCTGCGGAAGTTCAAAAAAGGCGATGTAGATGATCTTGATGGTTCTGCCGCGTTTAGGAACCTGACCGATTATAAATCGGATGATTTTGAAAGAGCTGATTTGCACCGGTATCTCAGAGATCAGATTGAATTATTACCGGTTCAGTATCGTACTGTTTTGACCTTGTTTCATCTGGAAGAGTTTTCCTATCAGGAGATTGAACAGATTACCGGAATGCCTGAAGGAACAATTAAAAGTTATCTTTTCAGGGCAAAGGCACTTTTAAAAGAAAAAATTAAGTTTGTAGTTAATGAAGACAGTTTAAAATTAGTGAAGGAGATTACCAATGAGAAATGAAGAACTGGATCAAATGATAGAAAAGTCGTTCAGCACAGAATTTGACTTCCAATTACCGGTTGATTTTGCTCAAAAAGTCACGTTGCACGTTGTTCGCCGCGAACAATGGAAAACCGATTTGCGCGAATACCTTTATCTGACTGGCGTTGTGTTCGGCCTTTTGGTCGCCGTTTCTGGCTTCTATTATTTTGTCGATAAAGCGTTTGTTTTTAAAACATTCGCATTCCTAAGCGAAAACCTAGTTCCAGTGATCTCCATTGTATTTATCCTGAATTTTATATTTTTTGCTGATAAAGTTCTTTTGAGGCTTCTTTTCAGTCGTTGGAGCAAAACCTAGCTTCAAGGTAAAAGTTGAATGTAAAAAGGCAAAAGTGAAAAAAGAATTTTCCAACTTTTGCCTTTTTACTTTTGCCTTGTCTTATCCTCGTCTCGGTCTTTTACTATGCAAATAAATGATTTGCCCGGCAGCAGGTTCGTCACCTTCATGCATCCGGTTTCTACGGAGCAACTGTTTCAAGCGTATGCCGTAACGCTGTGCGATATAGTGCATTGTATCGCCATCTTCGGTAACATGTTTTGGGTGTAATAAACTGGCCTTGCGGTATTTCGACTCCAGGTAGAGAATCTCGTTTGGCCGGGGCTGTCTCCCCTTTCCAAAATCGTTGTAAGTATAGAGTTGCCAATCTTTAAGTTTGAACCGTTTGGTAAGGCTTTCATAAGTATCGCCTTCGCCAACAACAATGGTCCGCAAGCCATTTCTCATTTCAACCTGATGAATGACCTTGGCCGTTTTCGCCATCGGTGACTTCGCTTTTCTAGGGTTTTCAGCATCTTGTTTGATTGAAGCCAATTGGCGGTTGTCGCCATATTCGTCGTAAACAAAGAGTTTAAAGTCTTCAATAATTTTAATCAACCGTTCGGCGTAACCTGGATCGGTGGCATAACCAGCCTGTTTTAACCCACGCGCCCAACCAGCGTAATCTTTGGGATCAAGCTGAAACAGAAAACTGTATCGGCTGCTACCCATCAAAAAATTACTATGATCGACATACGAAGCTTCTGCATGAATATATTTGCGAAAACACTCGCTTTTGGCATCATCGTCGTGGTATATTTTTTTTCCTTTCCAGTCACTTTTACATTTGATGCCAAAATGATTATTTCCCTCAGTAGCCAGAACGCTGTTCCCGTTTTGCGATTCCCAACATCCCTGAGCAAGTATAATACTGGCCGGAATTCCACTTCGTTCCATCTCCGAAATAGCTAAGGGATAGTATTTTTGAATATATTCCTCACGCGAGAATTGTTTTTGTTGAGCAAAGCCTGTGGTAAATAAAAATAAGGCAATAACAGGTAAAATATATCTTATCATAGCGATTGATTAGTGTGCTTTACAAAAATAAGAAAATGTTGTTAGCTGGTGTCATTGTCAAATAACAAGTATTAATGTACATTTGAACCAAACTGTTCGATTATGAAAACGAGCGAAATCAGAATTGTAGTACACGAATTTGAAAATATTGGAGAACTGCCTGAAATTGACCAAAATCTGATTTGGCAAGCAAGAAAGATAACGGCTCATGCTTATGCTCCGTATTCAGGATTTCATGTTGGCGCTGCTATATTGCTTGGTAACGGAACGATTGTAACCGGCAATAATCAGGAAAATTCGGCCTATCCATCAGGTTTATGCGCCGAGCGTGTTGCATTGTTTTATGCCAATGCCAATTATCCTGATTCGGCAGTAAAAACCATTGCCATTTCAGCTGCGAAAAATGGTGCTTTGGTGAATGACGCGGTAAAACCTTGTGGCGCATGTCGGCAAGCTCTGGCCGAAGCTGAGATTCGTTTTGAAACTCCAATCCGAATTATTCTGGACGGACAAGATTCGATTCTGGTTTTGAATGGTGTGGAAAGTCTGCTGCCTTTAAGTTTCTCGAAGAAAGCGCTGTAAAATAAAAAAGGGATTGCGCCTGAAGGCACAATCCCTAACAAAGCACAATCCTATTAGAGCTTATTGAATCTCGATCTGACGAGACAAATTGTTTTTGTACTCAACTTTCTTTGGGAGGTTGATGCTCAAAACACCGTTTTTGTGGGTTGCATTGATAGCGGTTACGTCAATTTCATGAGGCAACGTGAATGTCCTTTGGAACGAAGAATACTTGAATTCAGAACGAACAACTTTCCCTTTTTCCTTCTCTTCCTTTTTATCCTTCTTTTCGGAATAAACAGTTAAACAATCGTCTTTCAAATCAATTTTGAAATCTTCTTTTTCGAGGCCGGGAGCTGCAATTTCGATTTCAAACTTTTCGTTGGTTTCGAAAATATTTACAGCCGGAGTCGATTTCCAGGCTCCTTCTTCGATGTAGTTTGGAAGTAAATTCCCATTAAAAAACTCATAAAATAATCCCGGCAGGCTTCTGGTTTTAAATACTGGTAACATAGTTTAATTCCTCCATTTTTTAGTTATACAATCTTGTTTTTTATTGTTTTCGTAATGATATATTTCAAACCAAATACCAAATCATACAACACTGATATTTAATGACATAACGTCATTTTAAATGCCATTTTTTCCAGATTAAAAACACTGGAAATGACATTATTTCCGAAAAGAATTAAACCGAATTTCGGGAATTGATTTTAAGTCGAAAAAGGTCAGGAGAAAAAGACCAGAAACACTTTTCCTCATGGAAAATTTGGATTTACTGCATTAAATACTCTACATTTGCCCCATCAATTTACGCAATGGGGTGCCTTCCCGACGAAAGTCGGGGTAATTACGGGCTGAGATCACACCCACCGAACCTGATACGGATAATGCCGGCGAAGGGATGGCGAAAGGGAATTACTTGCCTCATTGGTTATTTATTAACCATTTAAAAAACAAGAATGAAACGGATTTATTTGACATTGCTTTTGCAATGCATGGTGTTTTGGGGATTTGCCCAATTCACACTGAGGGGAACTGTGAAAAGTGAAACGGGCGAACGTTTGGTTGGTGCCAACCTGACAATTTTGAATGGGTTCAATGGAACCACTACCGATGTAAATGGTGCTTATCGATTTAAAAACCTGAAAGCCGGCGTCTATCAGTTGTCGATTTCATACATCGGTTACGAAAAGCAGAACAAAGAAGTAAAACTAACCGAGGACCAAACACTGGATGTTGTTTTAAAACAAGACAATATTCTGGCTGAGGAAGTACTGGTTTCGGCCACCCGTGCCAAAGAGAAAACGCCGGTGGCCTATGCAACTGTTGAAAAAGCGGTAATCAGAGATAACAATATGGGACAGGATATTCCGTATTTGTTGGGTTTAACACCGTCTTTCGTGACCACTTCTGACGCCGGAACAGGCGTGGGTTATACGAATTTCAGGATACGTGGTACTGATCTGAACCGCATCAATGTGACGGTGAATGGCATCCCAATGAACGATGCCGAGTCGCACGGAACCTGGTGGGTTGATATTCCGGATTTAGCTTCATCGACCGACAATATCCAGGTACAGCGCGGGGTTGGAACGTCAACCAACGGAGCCGCTGCTTTTGGGGCGACCATCAATTTACAAACGACAACCATCAACAAAGACGCGTTTGCTGAATACAGCTCATCTGCCGGCTCGTTTGGGACCCTGAAAAATACGGTTGGTGTTGGAACTGGCCTGATCAAAGGAAAGTTCACCTTCGACGCCAGAATGTCAAAGGTCAGTTCCGATGGTTTTATCGACCGTGCGTCTTCCAATCTGAAATCATTTTTTGTCTCAGGAGGATATTTTACCGACAAAACGATTCTTAAAGTCAATATTTTTTCAGGACTGGAAGATACTTACCAGGCCTGGAACGGGGTGCCTTCGGTTCGCCTAAACAACGACCTGGCCGGAATGCAACGTTATGCCGATCATGGGTTATATACGCAGAAACAAGTTGACGAAATGATCAATTCCAATAGCCGAACCTACAATTTATACACCTATCCTAACCAAGTTGATTATTACCAGCAAGATCATTATCAATTGTTGTATTCGCATCAATTTAGCCCAGAGTTTAACCTGAATGCCAGCGGTTTTTACACAAAAGGAAAAGGCTATTATGAAGAATATAAAGACAATCAGAAACTGGAAGATTACCTGATTACATCACCTGTCGTTGGAAACGAAACAATCACTAATTCCGATTTGATTCGGCGCAAATGGCTTGATAATGATTTCTATGGAATGACTTTCGCTTTGAACCGGAAACAAGAAACCAGTGAATTTACTTTTGGTGGTGGGTACAACGTTTACGACGGAAATCATTTTGGGAAAGTGATTTGGGCGCGCAATGCCGGAGATTCAGAAATTAACCACGAATGGTACCGTGGAACCGGATTGAAAAAGGATTTCAACGTTTACGCCAAATACAATTACGAACTTGCTGAAAACCTGAATCTATTTGTTGATTTTCAATACCGGACAATCGACTACTCGATCACTGGTCTGGATGATGATTTACGCGACTTGACTCAAAAGCATAACTTCGAGTTTTTTAATCCAAAGGTTGGTCTTTATTATCAACTGAGCGAAAAGCAAAACCTGTATATCAACTTTGCGCGTGCCAACCGCGAACCGAATCGCGATAATTATGTAGATGCCGATCCAAAAGGCAAACAGCCGACTTACGAAACCTTGAACGACTTTGAATTGGGTTACAAATACAACACCTCGCGTCTGGCTTTGGGAGTAAATGCCTATTTTATGTCGTATCAAAATCAGTTAATCCTGACCGGCGAAATCAACGATGTAGGTGCGCCAATCATGACGAACGTTGACAACAGTTATCGAGCCGGATTGGAATTGATGGCCGGAATGAAACTCACCCAAAAGCTGAAATGGGACGTAAACGTGACCCTCAGCAAAAACAAAATCAAAGATTTCACCGATTATGTTGACGATTGGGACAATGGCGGGCAAATTGCAACCAAACTGGGGACTACCAATCTGGCTTTCGCTCCTGAGATGATAGCCAATAGCCAATTGAACTGGATCGCCACCAAAGGTTTGAACATCAGTTTACAGTCGTATTCGGTGAGCAAACAGTACATCGACAATACATCGAGCAACAACCGGAAACTGGATGGTTATTTCCTGAATAACCTGAAATTCACCTATCGTGTTTCCCAGAAATTCGCCAAAGAATTTAACCTGCATCTGATGGTGAATAACCTGTTCGACACCAAATATGAGAACAATGCCTGGGTATATTCCTACGTGTATGGTGGCGAACGCTATGCCATGGACGGCTATTTCCCTCAGGCCGGAATAAATTTCATGGCTGGGCTGAATATCAGATTTTAAGGAAGAAGTAAAAAGTAATCAGGCAGAAGACAGAAGTGAAAAAGTAGTTATCTTGCATTTTGCTTCTGGCTACTGCCTTCTGCCTGAGTTTCACTGATTCATATCCTTCAGTATCTTCTCAACTTCTTCTTCCGTTTTGTGAAGTTTGTCTTTGCAGATGGTAATCAGCGTCGAAACACGGGTAACCTGTTCTGCCAATTCATCCACATCAAGCTCTTCACTTTCAATCTTTTCCAAAATTTCTTCAATTTCGGTAATTGCGTCTTTGTAAGTTAATTTTTTCGTTGCCATATTCTTTATTTTCAAGTTATTGCTTCAAAAACGACCTCCAATGCTCGAACCGTCATGTTGAACTTGTTTCAACATCTCAATTTCATACATTTCTGATATTCTTTTCTACTATACTTTCTACCATTCCGTCACTCAGCCGTGTTTCGAGCCGGTCGCCTTCTTTAATCTGATGGACTGATTTCACGATCTTTCCGTTCAGCATGGTTAGCGCATAACCTCGTTTCAGAATGTTTTGCGGATCGACCAGCCGAAGTTTTTCCTGAATCGAACTCAGGTTTTTCTTTTCAGCTCGAATGGTTTCAATGCTCCTGATTTTAATCAGTTTTTGAAATTGATTCAATTGATTTTTGCTTTTCAGCATCTGTTCGCGAAAAACAAAGTTCAGCTTGTTCCCAGATTGATCGAGTAAATGGTTTTGACGGGTAACAAATCGATTGGTTTTATTTTTTGCTCCAATAGTTAGCTGTTTCAAGTCCGATTGCTGTCCTTTCAGGAATGCTTCCGTTCGGTTTGCCAGCTGAATTTGAGCGATCTTCAGCCGGTTTTGCTGCGCAACAATCATTTCATTCACCAGTTGATTCAGTTGATCGGCCGCATCGTTCAAACGGTTTTTATTCTCTTCAAGCTGCTCATTTACCAGTTCTATAAAGTGGTTTTCCAATTCATTCAATTGCTGCGAAAACTGCATGGCTCCAGATATCAGGAATTCGGCAACTGCCGTGGGTGTTTTCATTCGGGTATGGGCCACCATGTCGATCACAGTGTCATCTTTATCGTGACCAATACCGGTAATGACCGGAAGTGGAAATTGCGCCACATTGGACGCCAATTCGTACTGATCGAAACAAGCCAGATCAATTTGAGCCCCACCACCACGAATAATAACCACCACATCAAACATCTCTTCATATTCATAAATCAGATCGAGTGCATTGGTGATGCTCCGTGGTGCTTCGTTGCCCTGCATCACAGCCGGGAATAGTTTGGTGTAAAAAATAAATTGATGCAAATTGTTGTGCAATTGATCCAGAAAATCCTGTAACCCAGCTGCCGTAGGAGAAGATATGATAGCAATCCGTTGCGTTACCAAAGGCAATTCAAGTTCCTTGTTCATTTCGAAAACGCCATCTTCCTGAAGTCGGCGAATGATTTCGCGGCGTTGCCGGGCCAAATCACCTAAGGTGTAAACCGGATCAATGTCGCGGATATTCAGGCTAAAACCAAACACTTCGTGGTATTCAACTTTGGCTTGCAGCAACACTTTCAAGCCTTCAGAAAAAGTTTGGCCGGTAGTTGTTTCAAAATAAGGTTTCAGCATCCGGAAGGTGTACGACCAAATGGTGGCGCGGCATCGGGCAATCACCGTGTCAGTCGCCGACTCAGTCTCAACCAAATCGAGATAACAGTGGCCACTGCGGTTCACGGTCATTTCGCTGATTTCGGCTTTCACCCATACCGCCATCGAAAAAGAGTCGTCCAAACGGCTTTTTATCTGTTGCTGTAATTCAAATAGAGAAAGTTGCTGATCGTTCATTTCTTTAGTTTCAGGTTGCGAGATACGGGTTTCGGGTTTCGTGGAGTTTCCCGCAACTCGTAACCTGTAACTCGTAACATTATTTACTCCGACTGAATACTGATGACTTTTTACGGCGCTATTTTAATCAGTTTTATCCGTTCTTCCTTTTTTCCGGAACGAATACTCAAAATCAAAAAGCCCCGAGGCAAGTTAGCAAGATTCTTCAAAAGAATGGCTCCTTCAGATTTGAATGATGATTGCCAAAGACAAAATCCCTGAAGATTATAAAGGCTCACCAGATAATTTTCAGCGGTTTCGGCATTTAAGTTCCGAGCATAAAGAAAATCAGTAAACGGATTCGGCGAAACAGCCCATGAACTTTTCCAATTTGAATAGGAAACTAGGTTTATTTTCAGGTATTTATCAGCCAATTCAAAATCAGGAATTCCGTAACCCAACAGTGAATCGGGATTATTGTATTGAGAAGCAGACTGTTCGATGGCTTGCTTTAACATCTTAACGTCAGCAGATGGGTTGGCTTGTAAAAGGCAAGCGCCCATACCTGCCAAAACTGGTGATGAAAAAGAGGTTCCACTTGCGTATCCTAATGAACCATTACTAATTATCAAAGCCGTCTGAAAACCCCTTGCGGCAACATTGGGTTTTACAGCACCATCTGAGGCCGGTCCAACCGAACTGAAAGTTGCCCGTGTTCCGTTTTTATCAACGGCTGCAACCCCAATTACATCTTCGCCATCAGAAGGTGCAATAATGTGCTTCCAAGAATTATTACCCTCATTTCCGGCACTTGTAAAAACCAGAATTCCCTTTTGAAAAGCCATGTTGGCGCCTTGGGTTACCCGTGTTTTTTTGCCGTTCATGTCAGCATAAGTGTGATTCATTTGGGAATCATCAAATTCATCATAGCCCAGCGATGAATTAATAACATCGACACCAAGGCTATCAGCGAACTCTGCCGCGGCAACCCAATTGTCTTCTTCAATCAGATATTCAGTAGCTGTATCCTCCGAGCGGATCAGGTAAAACGAAGCATCAGGAGCTGTTCCGATAAATTTTCCTGGCAAATTGCCTCCCATACACGAAAGAACACTCATTCCATGATAGTTCTGCTTGTAAATATCCGCCTTCGGATCAACAAAATCGCGTGTTCCAAGAATCCGGTTCGAATTGTGCAAACTATCGAAAGCCGCAATTGTATTGGCATTCAGGAACCCTGCATCTAAAATTGCAATCTGGATACCTTTTCCTCGAAAACCCTGATTGTGTAAGTACTGTCCATTTAATTGCGTAAGTTGGTTAATTGATAATCCATATTTAACGGGATCATATGCTGAAATTTCATCTTCACGGAATTTATTGCGAGCCGACTTCAGAACGTTGGCCGGTTTGGTCAACTGAACCAAAGTGACAAACGAAAGGGTGGCAATTTTCTTGATTAATGTGGCATCGGCAGTTCGGACTGTTGCACCATTCAGCCATTTCGAGGTATGTACAATTTGGAGCCCGAGTTTTTTAAGCGAATCGAGATATACTGGAGAAACTGGCAAATCGGTTTCGTCGATGGCGATACGTTGTTTTTTTCGTCTGTCGATCGATCTTGGTGATAAAAAAGTTTCAGGCTGACTAATCAGGTAAGGCGTTCCCTTTTTGTCCTTCAGTTTCACCCAATACGAATTTGGCGCTACACTTTGTGCCGACAAAATCGTTGCTGAAATTAAACCAACCAAAATAAAAATCAGGGCATGCCTCATAACCGGTATTAATGAATTTGCATCAATCGCATATATTCTTCCGGATTCTGCATGAATTTCTCCGGATCGGGAACGCTGTCACCTTTCGACTTATAAATCCCGGATCTTGCTTTATCTAAACTATCCTGAATTTCAGGATTTAACAATTTTCCGAGATCAAATTTAAGCGTGTACAGAAGTTCCCCGCTTTCGCCATAATATTTCCAGTCCTTATCGCGGACATCATTTGTATAAGTGGCATCCAATTCAATAGTGCCATTTGGAAACCAGGTTTTGAATGTCCCATTCCGAAGCCCATCCGAATAATTGCATTCCAGAAAGACCTTTCCATCCTGAAAAAAGAAACGGTAAACGCCATTTAGCTTGTTGTTTTGCCAGTTCGATTCTTCCAGCATTTCGCCGGTTTTATAAAAGCGTTTACTGGTTCCGTTTTTCTGCCCGTTCAGATAGGTTTCGGTTGTCACTACTTTGGAGTCGAGCAAATAGGTCCATTCCCCGGTTTTCTTCTGGCCTGAATACTTTCCCTTTGCAATTGGCTTGCCACGCTCGTCAAAAAGTTGAGCCTCCGATTCGTCGCTGCCTTCAACAAAATCCATCGTTGCTTTTAGCTGCCCATTGGGATGGAACCGTTTCATCTCACCAACTGGTTTATCATCCTTGAATGTTGCCTGATAAATCAGGTTTCCCTGGGCATCTTTTTTTGTCCAGAAACCTTGTTTCCGACCCTGAGCATCCACCTGATTTATAGCATTCTGTGCAATAACACTTCCTGACATCAGGAGAAACAAACAAATAATCAATCCACGCATATCTTTTTTATTGTTACTAATTTCTGATTTTTAGTTTTTATTTTAACGGAGGCCGATCATTTTGATGTAAGTTGAAATTCCATCAAAGATCATTTGAACCCCGATGGTTGCAATGATCAACCCGATGATCCGAACCAAAGCCGACATTACATTTACTTTGATCATTACCCGTCCGATACTTTTAGAGTAAAACATGATGACATAATTCACCCCGAGGGCTGCAAAAATAGCTAATACCGTAACCAGTGTACCATATTGCGCCGGAAATGTGACTGCGGCAGTTATTGTGCCTGGACCTGCGATCATGGGAATGGCTATTGGAACCGAAGAGATATCCTGTATCCGCATTTCTTTGCTGATGTTGATCAAGACTCCTTTCTGAAGCGCATTCCAGCCGCTGTAAACCAGTACAATTCCGCAAGTAACTCGGAAAGCGTAAAGCTCGATGTGAAAAACATAGCTAAAAATGACATTCCCAAGGAGCAGAAAGAAAACCAGGATAATGAAAGCCGTGAGCGACGATTTGAGTGAAATATACTTTAATTCTTTGTCAGACAATTGATCCTGAAGCGAAGTCATCAGGAATATTTTCTGAATAGGATTGACCAGCGCCAACAACGTAATGAAAGCACTAACAAAAACTGATGTTTCGAAGGTAAATAAGGTTTCAGTCAAAATCATCTTTTCTGAAATTTTTGCATAAAGGTACAATCCTGGCCTGTGTTATTAATAAACTATCAAATTAAAAATTTATTTTTCGGGAAACAAAACTTATACAAATGACTCGCTCTTTTGAAATCATCAGAACAAGCAGTGAAAATCCTGATTTTCGAATGCTGATCAATGCCTTGGATGAAGATCTGTATCAACGAAACGGAGAAGCTCAGTTGCAATACCGTCAGTACAATCAGGTCGATCGGATCAATCATGCTGTAGTAGTTTATGTGGAAGGAAATCCGGCTGGATGCGGCTGTTACAAGCGGTTTGACGACCAAACGGTGGAAATGAAACGGATGTTCGTAAAGCTTGAAATGCGGGGAAAACATCTGGCAGTCCAAATGCTTAAAGAACTTGAATCATGGGCTGTCGAAGAAGGCAACACTGCTGCTGTTTTGGAAACTGGTCATCGTCAGGTAGAAGCAATTCGATTGTACACTGTTGCTGGTTATTCGCTCACCCAAAACTACGGACAATACGTTAATATGGAAGATAGCATTTGCTTTCGAAAAGAATTGAAATAAGGTTTATGGACGTAGTGACTATAAGTTACCCCGTCAATAGCCAAATCCTCAAAGCAAAAGCCCCGCTGGAACTTCCGGCAGGGCTTTTTAATTTTATTGGTTTTGCGGAGCCACGAGATCTCGTGGCCTTACAACCATTTTACTTTAACTTCTTCAAAAATAAACACTACAGAAAATCAACCAATTATAAACCAATGGTACAAATAAGATACAAATGGCACTAATTTATTTTGAGAATCTATATGTTGATTTTCAAATGCAAATATATGATATTCTAGGCTTTAGCAAGTCTTCAATCGATTATTTTGATGCTTTTTACAATCAGTAGGTTAAACCAAACTGCCAGAGTGGTATAGTGTTCAAATATCCCAGTTCAATGTCATCTTTTACGATAAATGCTTTATCTGTACCTTGGATTTGCTTCAATCCTTTATTCTTTCCACCTACTTCAAACGTGTAATCACCAATCAAAAAATCAGCGACAGGCGATACTATTACATCATACTTTACTCTAAGCTGGTTCAGAAAAAACGTTTCTCTTATGTTTCCTGTATTTGAATTGTCGTTTGCTAAACTGTAAATCAAATTAGTATTGTCAAGATAAATTTTATCCACCTTCCCCAACCCCCTTATTCCTCCGGTAGAATCCCGCAGTTGCGCGATCATTCCGGCTTCTTCAATAAACAGGCAATAATCAGTTATGTTATTCCGACTGGCTGAAAGTGCAGTTGCGATACTTGTCATATTGGGCTTAAACGGCACACTTTTAGAAATAATGGCCAGCAATTGTTTCAATTTTCGACCAGTGAAAACATTCATGCCCGCATACAGCAGAATGTCTGTTTCCAGAGTCTGATTAACAATTTGTTGTAACTTCAAATCAAAGTTTTCCTCTAAAGCAAAAGGATAATAGCCTCTTTTCAGATAATCATCAAAAAAAGGCAATGGATGCTTTATTTCGGGAAGTTCGGCTTTATGATCTAGAATTTCTTCCAAAGAATACGGATGGACAGCCATTTCATGAAACAATTGCAAATACTCCCTGAAAGACAAACCTTGCATATTGTACATTACAGCCCTGCGACTTAAATCCGAGGCTCCTTTTTTGATATCCAACACCGAAGAACCGGTAAATACTACATTCAGTTCTTGATGATAATCATATATCAGTTTTAGTTCTTTCGACCAGTCTTTGTATTTATGAATTTCATCTATAAACAGGTATTTTCCACCGCGCTTTACAAAATCACCAGCTAAATCAATCAGCCTGTTGTCGGCAAAATAAAAATCCTCAGCAGTTACATAAAGCGTCTCAACAGGATTCAGATTCTTTTTAATATGCTGTAAAACCAAGGTAGTTTTTCCAACTCCACGTGGGCCAGTAAGTCCAATCATACGACTTTTCCAGTTCATTTCAGCATAAATATAGCGGAAGAAACCGGCATCTATCTCACTTAGAAGCTTCTGAAATTGTTCAAATAATTTGTCCATAGCAGTTAATTTTTTGTAAAAAACAATATGCACTAATCGAGTGCCTATATTAATAAAAAAATGCACTGTTAAAGTGCAAATCGTATTTTGTTCAATTCTGTTACATCTATTAGTCGATGAATGATACAAATTTCTATAAAACGGAAATGTCAAATTTCGGGTATGATGATGTGCTGTTGAAATGATCATTTCAGATTGGTTAATGCGAAAATGATCGGCGATCGTGGTTTTCTGGGGCAAACAATTCGCAGGTAAAATAAGCGTAAATGTTATTGTTGTGAACGGTGAATAAGAATGATCAAATCTTTTATTCAAGTATTTTTATAATTTTGACCTACGAACTCTCTAATCAGACTTGACATTGAATCTTGAAAAAAATAATATCACATATGAACTATTAACCCGGTTGAAGAATGGGGATATGTTGGCGTTTGATCGGGTTTATGAACTGTATAGCCATAAACTGTTTTCATTTGTATTCAAAATTTTAAAGAACGAAGCTGAAGCTGATGATATTGTGCAGGAGGTCTTTGTGAAAATTTGGGAGTCGAGACACAAGCTTGAAGACTACAAATTATTGAATTCTTATATTTTTACTATTGCTTATAATAATTCAATTGATCTCATCCGTAAAAGAATTAGCAATACAAAATATTTGGAACACCTGAAGAATTCTGCTGTTGTTAACGTTGCACCAACCATCATCAGTCAGATTGAATTTAATGAACTGAATACTCAGGCTGAAAAATTGATTGCGAGTTTACCGGAGAGGCAAAAGCAGGTTTATATTTTACATAGGCAGGAAGGTTTAACTTATCCTGAAATCGCGGAACAATTGGGGATATCGAAAAATACGGTTGAAAACCATATGGTAAAAGCATTAAAATACCTGCACCAAAATATGGACAATTCCTTGCTGATAAATATGTTGTTTGTTAGTCTGTTTCTCTAGTTAATTACGTCTATTCTTCAGACATCACCATTTTGTGAGCTACGCACAGGAAAACATGTCCTGTTTAGAGATGACTGAATCTTTCCATTTGTCCAAAATCTACTTTTTTTTGAGAAAAAATGATTTTTTTCAAAATTGACATAGTGGTGTTGGTTTCTGAAAACGTATAACTCTTGAAACAATCTTAAAATAGCGGGTAAAAAACATCATTTGTTAAAACGATATTTGAGATATTCCGTAATTTGAGATTTCAATTATGACAAAAGATTTATTTATAAAATATTTGCAAGGGAATTGCACCGAAGAGGAATTTGATCAGATTCTTTCTTGGATTCAGGAAGGATCTCAGTCGATTTCAGGAAAAGGAATGGTTCAAGAAATATGGGAAGAATTTGAACCAGAGGCTGGGTCTGTAGAACGAACAAAATACAACCAGATATTAGATAAAATTCATCATCAAATTAATATCAATCAGAATTCCACTCAATTAATAATTCAGAAAGCATCAGGCTGGAGTCGGATATTGTCCATAATAACACGTGCTGCGGCAATTCTTCTGTTGCCTGTCTTAAGTCTGTTACTTTACACAACCCTTTCGGATAAGAATTATTATGCTGCCAATTTAAATGAATTGGAAGTGGAGGCTTCTGCGGGTTCTCGAATGAATATCGAATTGGGTGATGGTACAAAGGTTTGGTTAAACTATGGCAGTAAGTTAAAATATCCTTATCGGTTCTCAGGGAAAGACCGTAAGGTATTCTTAACTGGTGAAGCCTATTTTAAAGTAGCTCATAACAGCAAAGTACCGTTTATCGTAGGAACAAGTCGATTGGACGTGATGGCTACTGGAACTTCGTTTAATGTCAGTGCTTATCCGGATGACGATGCAGTTGAGACTACTCTTGTTGAAGGTAAGGTTATTCTTTATGAGCGGAAGAACAATAGTGAAATAAAAGCATTAACGCCCGGCGAAAGTTTAAAATTTGATGCACAAAAAAATAGATATTCGCTTGAAACGGGGAACACCTCGAAATATACTGCATGGAAAGATGGTTTGTTGGTTTTTAAAAACGATAATGTCGAAGATATTGCAAAAAAACTGGAAAGATGGTATAACATTGATGTTGAAATTACCAATCAAAAAATAAAAGAATATCCTTTTACAGCAACCTTTACCGACGAAACGCTACCTCAGGTGCTTGAATTGTTGTCGTTGGCTACTCCGGTAAGTTATCAGCTTACTTTAAGTAAAAAATTACCCGATGGAAGTTTCTCCAAGCAAAAAGTGTTAATAGGATTGAAAAAAGATATTAAACGCTAATCATATACAAACCAAAAACAATGCCTATGTGATAGAATACTTTATAATGAGAATAAAAAAGCAGGAAAATGTGCGACCATCTTCCTGCCTGAGATTCAAAAAAACGTCAAAAAGAATTTTGACAAATTTTAAACCAATTCAAAACAAAAGTATGAAAAAAAAAGTATGGGATCATGCTCTAGGAATATTATTCCCTGGTGCGAACCAAATCTTATTGAAAATGAAACTTACGCTGTGTATTATTCTGTTTTCGTTTTTGGGGGCTGTGGCTACAGACTTATACTCCCAAACAACTAAACTTTCGTTGGGCTTAAAAAACACTTCAGTCAAAGAAGTATTAGGGAACATTGAAAGTCAGAGTGAATTTTTCTTTCTGTACTCCGAAAAAATTATTGATGTAACCAGAGAAGTAAATATCGAAGCACATGGAATCACGATTGAAAAGATACTTGACCAAATTTTTACAGGCACCAATGTAAATTATACCGTAAAAGGCAGGCAAATAGTATTAACAACACCAGAAGCAGATCTATTTGAAACCTCTTCGTTTTCCCAGCAGCAAAAATCCATTTCTGGGAAAGTAACCGATTCTTCAGGTGCTCCACTTCCGGGGGTTTCGGTGGTGGTAAAAGGTACAACAATCGGAATTGTTACTGACGCAGATGGAAAATTTAACCTGTCAGTACCCACTAATGCAAAAACACTCGTATTCTCATTTGTTGGAATGAAAACGCAGGAATTTGCTATTACTTCAAAGACGAACTTCGATTTGGTGATGGAGGAAGAATCTGTAGGGCTTGATGAAGTTGTTGCTATTGGATATGGTACAGCACAAAAAAAAGATTTAACAGGTGCAGTTTCTTCTGTAAGTGCAAAGGATATTAAATCAAGCTCACTGACAACACCAGATCAAGCTTTGCAAGGGAGAGTTGCCGGGGTTCAGGTTCAAACAAGTTCACATGCTCCTGGAGGAGGCATTTCTGTTCAGGTGAGAGGTACTTCCTCTTTGTCTGCAGACGGACAGCCATTATATGTGGTTGATGGATTTCCTATTTCTAATGAATATTCTTCAGCAAGCTCCGTGGATGGTATGGTGGGTATTTCTCAAAATCCTTTAAATTCCATTGATCCGTCAAATATCGAATCTATGGAAGTTTTAAAGGATGCTTCTTCAACCGCAATTTACGGTGCAAGAGGTGCCAATGGGGTTGTATTGATAACAACGAAAAAAGGTAAAACAGGAAAAGCAACTATTTCGTTTGAGAGTTTAACTTCAATTGACACTCCCTCAAAATATCTTAAATTCATCAACGCAGAAGAGTGGGGAACTCTTGTTAACGAAGCTGATGATCTGAATCGTGTTTCTCATACTTTCACCGATGCAGAAATTGCAAACATGGGTGTAGGCACAGACTGGCAACGGGAAATATTCCATACAGCTTTGACACAGAATTATAAAATGTCGGTTTCAGGGGGAACACCTGATGTCCGTTATCTTTTATCCGGAAGTTATTTGGATCAGCAAGGTATTGTTACGGGTACTGACCTAAAACGGTATACTATAAATCTTAACATGGATGCCAATGTTACGAAAAGGGCCAAAGTTGGAGCTAATGTTATGTTTTCAAATACGTTGAATGACATGGTTCCTACCGATTCAAAAGGTTATGGCAATCAGACGAATGTGATTGCTAATATGCTATTTTCCTGGCCATATATTCCGGTAAAAGACAAAAATGGTAATTATACGTTTTTCAAGGATTATAAAAAAGGTGTGGGCGGAATGGACAATCCTGTCTATATGGCTAACGAATATGATATTCAAGACAATACATCCAGGCTTTTAGGTAGTGTATATGGAAACTATAAAATCATGGATGGGTTGGAATTTAGAGTTCGCTTAGGTCTTGATTATAGGGATTGGAGGTATAATTCCTATTATCCGATTAACTCTGCTGTTGCCATAAGTAATGGAGGAGCTGCTAATGTTACGAGCGAAAGAACAGTTAATTTCCTGAATGAAAATATTCTGGAATATAAAAAGAAATTTGGTGAAAAGCATCAACTTGATGTAATGGCCGGTTTCACCAATCAAACGGAAAATGATGAGTTAGTTAAAGCAATAGGTTACGGATTCCCATCAGACTATTACAAGTATTATAATTTAGGGATTGCAAAAACACAATATACGAGTTCTGAAAGAAATAAATGGACATTACTTTCTTATATCGGAAGAATCAATTATGTGTTTAATGATAAATATCTGTTGACTGCAACCGGTCGTTATGATGGATCCTCGAAATTCGGGAAGAACAACAAATACGGATTTTTCCCGTCAGTGGCAGGAGCATGGAGGATGTATGAAGAAGATTTCATCAAGAATTTGAACATATTCAGTAATTTAAAATTAAGAGCTGGATATGGTAGCGTAGGTAACGAGCGCATCGGACTTTATAAGTCAATGTCAACGATTACTACTGCAAAAGATTATAATTCGGGTTATGTTTTCGGAGGAAATCTTGTAGGTATTGCTTATCCAAATACTATTCCTAATCCTGACTTGTCATGGGAGAAAACACAGGATTTAAACTTCGGATTGGATATGGGCTTTTTTAATAACAGGGTCAGCCTGTCCTTCGATATTTACAAGAAAAAGACCAATGACATGTTGGTGAGTGTTTCTCTATCCAGAGAAAGTGGATATAGCAGTGTCCTTGAAAATATTGGATCGATGGAAAATAAGGGAATTGATATATCATTGAGAACCATCAACTGCAGTTCGAAATCGTTTACCTGGACAACTGATGTGACATTTTCTCTAAACAGAAATAAAGTGCTCGATTTAGGAGGCGCAAGTGAAATCTACACAGGTTGGTTAGGAGGAGCGAACAATGGGTTAAACGGAAGTAATGCAGTACGCTTAGCTCCGGGACACCCTGTAGGTGAGTTCTGGGGAGTCATTTGGGATGGAATCTGGAAGTCACAGGAAGAAATTAACCAGGTTGGAACAATGAAATCAGCAAAGCCCGGTTCTCCCAAGTTCAGAGATGTTGATAAGAACGGCACTTTTGACAGTAAAGACTGTACTTATATTGGCGATCCGAATCCTGATTTTACTTTAGGATTTAACAACAGTATTTCATACAAACAGTGGTCTTTTGCAGTAAATTGTTATGGGGCAATTGGCCAAGAAGTACTTAATATTCTTAAGGTAAAGAAGGATGGAGGTACTTATTATGGCGCGGCCAGAAGAAATCGCTGGAGTCCTACGAATCTCGAAGGAACAACCCCTGCGGCCAATGTCGGTTATCCCGGTTATGTCTGTACTGACAATGTAGAAGATGCTTCGTACCTGAGAATTCAAACGATTAGCTTAGGATATAATTTACCGGTTAAAAAATTAAATATTAATTGGCTTAACGAATTGAAATTTTCCTTGACCGCTGATAATCCTTTTGTTTTCACAAATTATTCAGGATATGATCCAGAGGTAAACTCTTATGGAACCGACAATTCTATTAAGGGTATTGACATGTATGGTTACCCTGCATCACGATCTTTCAGATTTGGCATAAAGGCCGATTTCTAATTACGAACTATTTAATTACAACCACATGAAAAAATATATAAAATTTCTGTTCCTGATAATATTTGCAGTTGAGTTTTCCTCCTGTTCTTTAGATGAACAGATATATAGTAATCAAAATATAGATGATTTTTATAAAAGCGAGGATGAGGCTAATTTAGCACTGAGTGGAGCTTATAATCTTTTTTGGAACGGTTACATTTACAAAAATGGAGCTTATGCTCAAATGGGTGACTGGCCAACAGACATTATGACCACTACTCCAAACAAAAGTATGTGGGATTTATTTGCATGGACTGTGAGCGAGAGTTCCTTTGATCAACTATGGGAAGCAAGTTATTCAATGATAAACCGTTGTAATGAAATTATAGAACGGATTGGAAGTAGCAGTTTATCAGATGCAACCAAAAACAATTTTATTGGACAAGCCGAATTCTTAAGAGCACTGTCATACTTTAATTTAGTTAAAGATTTCGGTGGGGTTCCTTTACATATCACAGCTACCAAAAGCTTAGCTGATGTAAACAAGGCAAGAAGTTCAGCAGATGAAGTTTACGCACAAATCATCAATGATTTGAAAGATGCTTTTATTCGACTTTCTCCATTTGATATGGCAAAACATAAAGCGGGCTATGTTACCTGTGGAGCTGCTAAAGCTTTATTAGCAAAAGTATACCTTCAGCATCGGGATTGGTCGGATGCTGCTGCTACGGCCAAGCAAGTGATCGATATGGGAGTCTATGATTTGTATAAGGATTATTCACAAATTTGGAATCCTGATTATAAAAACGGTTCCGAACATATTTTTTCTATCCAACACAATAATGGAGGAGACAATAGTACAAATTATGGAGAACATATGGTTTATTTTTTATGTCCAAAAGGTTATTCACTTCCTAGCGGAAAGGGTATCCAATTTACGTTGAATGATGGCGATGCTGGAGCTTGGGAAGTAGATGCCGACTATTTCAAGAACAGTCCGAGTACTTATCGGAAATGGTGGTCAATTAGAGATCGTATGCCAAGGTATTTGTTTACTGGAGCTTCAAAAATTAATTGGATAGAAGATACCGTTAAATTGCAAAGAGTGAATATTGTAAAATATTATCATCCAGATTATTCAACAGGATATTTGAAAACAGGGGTGAACTTCACAATTCTTAGGTATTCTGATATGCTGTTATCTTATGCCGAAGCTTTAAATGAAGCAAATAACGGACCTACCAAAGAGGCGTACGATGCCATCAATAAAGTTCGCAAAAGAGCCAGAGCTGCTGGGACCGTTTATGAACAGCCAGAATCGGTCTATCCTGATCTCTCGGGACTAAACAAGGAAACATTTAGAAAAGCTATTATGGATGAACGTGCAGCTGAGTTTATTGGTGAAGGTGAAAGAAGAAACGATCTGAATAGACATGATTTGTTTATTACTACAGCTAATTCACAAGGAGTTGCTGGAATAAAGGCAGGCTACGTCTTATATCCGATCCCTCAGAATGAAATAAATCTGAATCCATTGCTGAAGCAGAATTCTGATTATTAATGATATTATCGTGACCGCTACGGAGAGATTGAACCAGAATAACATCTCTCCATTAAGGACAGAATTCCGGTTGCCAGGGAGAAAACAGGCAAAAAACTGAGATTGACATATAACCGGATTTTGCCGGTTGTATACAATCGAGGGCTTATTACCAAAAGTATAGCGGAGAATCATTTAGTTAAGACGTTCTTCGCTATATTTTTGTAATTTATAGAATAACATTTATCGATGACATAGAATTCTTTTGCCATTTCAAAAAGACTGTTTTAAAATGCGACAGAATCTAATTTTATGGAATATGGAGAATATAAATTGGAATACTTAAAATTGAAGATTCAGAATTAAAACTTATATAGATGAGAGTTAATATGGCAATATTGAAAGGTCTGGTTTGGGTTATATATTTGCTCATTTTGACCGGCTGTTTTAGTTCACAAAAAAAAGAAAATAACCTTTGTCAGGATAAGTTTACACAACCGGTGAATAGCAGCCGGGTACACACATGGTGGCACTGGGTAGATGGAATGATCTCAAAAGAAGGCATTACCAAAGATTTAGAGTCGATGAAACAGGAAGGGATCACTCAGACCACAATATTCAACCTTGGATTTTCGCAAAATGCAGGTCGGCTGCCGGGGAAGGACTTCCAGGTTAAAAAAGTTAAGTTCGTCACAAACGAATGGTATGATATGTTTGAATGGGCTTTGCAGGAGGCCAAAAGACTGGGCATTACCATTGGTGTGCATAACTGTGATGGGTGGAGCGAAAGTGGAGGCCCGTGGATTACCCCCGAAATGTCGATGAAAAAATTTGTTTATACCAAAACAATTATAACTCCGGGAAGTAAAGGAAAAATAAAACTGGACAAGCCTTTTTGCAATAACGGTTTTTATAACGATGTAGCAGTTGTTGCCTATCGGAACAAGGGATTAAAAAAGAACTCATTTCAGGCAGCCCATCCTGAAATGGTCCTTAATAATGAACAGAAAATAGCTCCTTCTACGATCTTCGAAATGCAAAAGGGTGATTCAATTGAATTTTCTTTTGATTCAGAATTCACCGCAGACAAAATTCTGTTCTTTCAGGGGCTTAAAGGCGGAATTTCGGCAAATCCCCAGAATTCATCACATCAGTACTCTTTGATGTATTCAAAAAACGACAGGAAAAATTACACGCTACTAAGTCGGTTTAATGTACCTTGTTGCAATGATACCATAACTGTTAAAATCCCCAGGGGAAAAGCCAGATATTTTAAATTAGTTTTAAATGGACGCCCCAATGCTTCGTGGACAGAGGACAAATATTTGTTGTCGCATGTCGAATTGTTGGGGAACGACGATCAGCCAGGGTTTGCTTCCGAAATCCCTCACGTGTTTGAAAAATCCGTTTCAGCAAGTATCCTGAATATGGAACAACTGGAAGAGAAAAAAAATGGAGCTGTTGCTTATGCAACCACAAGAGATAACGGGGTAATCAATCTTACAGGTAAAATGGATCAGGATGGAATGATTGATATAGACCTACCCGATGGATATTGGACAATTCTTCGTTTTGGTTACACAACCACGGGTGTTGTAAATACCCCTTCAACTATTGAGGGAAGAGGCCTGGAGTGCGACAAAATGGATACTACCGCTCTAAATCTGCATTTTGCAAATTTCCCTCAAAAGTTAGTTGAACATTCGAGGGGGCTAAACGGGAGTACCTTCAAATTTCTGCTGATTGACAGTTGGGAATGTAATTATCAGAACTGGACTGCAAGAATGCCCGAAGAATTTGAAAAACGCCGGGGATATAAGTTAACAGACTGGTTGCCTGCATTGTGTGGCGATATTATTGAAAGCCAGGAAATGTCTGATGCCTTTTTGTTCGACTTCAGAAGAACGATCGCTGAAATGATAGAGGAAAATTATTATCTGCATTTCACGAAACTTTGCCACAAAAACGATCTGGAGATGCATGCCGAAGTAATTTATGGCGGGAAAACGTATCTCCCGTTGGATGTTCTAAAAACAAATAGTTATATCGATTTGCCAATGACTGAATTCTGGACATTGGAAAAAGACGGATTTATTACTTATTCACCGTTAGAAATCAATCATTTAAACACGTTGGTATCATTATCAGGTTTATATAACAAACCGGTGCTGGGTGCTGAAGCATTCACAACGCTTTGCCGCCACAGCGAAACCCCGGCCGATTTAAAGTTATATGGCGACAGAGCCTACTGCTCCGGTATCAATCAAATGATACTCCACAGTTATGTACATCAGCCCAATGATCAAAAACCTGGTATGACCCTGTTTTGTTTTGGTTCTCATTTTAACCGGAATACTCCATGGTGGAATTATTCCGTCGGCTGGCTCGATTATCAGGCACGCATTCAATATGTGCTTCAAAAAGGAATAATTCCTGCGGATATCCTTTATTTTATAGGAGATGAGTGGCCTCAGGATTTAAATACTGATTTGTTCAGCAATATCCCCAAGGGTATTCATGCCAATCCGTGCAATTTTGATTTGCTTCAAAAGGCTGTTGTTAAAGACGGTAAAATAACATTTCCGAATGGCGTTGCATTTTCATTACTGGCGTTGCCAGATATCCATTTTATTAACTATTCCACTTTAACTGAAATTGAAAGATTGGTCCGTGATGGCGCTGTTGTTTATGGGGAGAAGCCTCAGAATATGCTGTCACTGAAAGACAAAACTGAAAAACTGAAAAATTTTAGGGAACTGACGTCGAAACTTTGGCAAGATTATAAAAATGGGGAAAATGGGAAAAACCAGTACGGTAAAGGAACGGTATGGTGGGGAGCATCAATAAACGATATATTGAAGAATTTGAACGTTGAACCTGCTTTTTCAACCACACTGCCCGATTCGCTTGAGGTACTATCGATTCACAAAACCACCGGAGATGAAGATGTTTTCTTTGTTGTTAATCAGCATAAACGACCGTTGAATTTTGAGTGTAGTTTCACCATCGGAAATAAGAGTCCTGAAATATGGAACCCGACGACAGGAGAATGTAAAAATCAGCTTATTTACGCACAAAGTAACGGGAAAGTTCGTGTTCCGGTTCACTTTGAGGCTGATGAATCTCTATTCTTTGTGTTTAATAAAAAAAATCGGCAAAGTCATATTACAAAAGTTGAATTAGATGGAAATCAAATATTTCCCGCACAGAAAGAGTATATTTTTTCCGATGTTCTCCCTGAAATAAAAAATAAAAAGGGTCACTGGTCATTGGTCGGTCGTACCAGGGGAAATTACCAGATTACCACGGATTCAGGAGAAAAGATGTCATTTAAAACCGCATCTCCTGAAATTTATACAATAGCCGATTTCAACGGAAGGATAGAATTTACTCCGATTAACAGGGATACAATTGAACCTGTCAAAATTTCAAATTTGAAATCGCTGACAGAATTCGATTTGAATAAAATTAAATATTTTTCAGGTGAGGCCAGGTACATTATTGACTTCAATGTTCCGCCTGAATATGCTAATAATGACAGCCCGATCTATCTTGATTTGAGCATTTTTAGAACCACTGGGGAAGTAAAACTGAATGATCACTTTCTTCTGAATATTTGGACTTCGGGTGTAATGATTCCAATTAAGGGCTTGCTGAAAGAACACAACCGTTTGGAAGTGACTGCTGCAACAACTAACAGGAACCGTTTGATCGGGGATATCAGAGAAACTGGACATTTGAATGGCATCTGGACTTCTCATGTGGGTATAAAGGGAACTTCCAAACTTGATATTTCAGGATTAGTCGGGCCTCTTCAGCTAATCAAATATTCATCTGGACAATAAGTGATAACTATACAAGTAAAATATAAAATCACTTTAAAATGTATCAACGTTTTAGTAATTCATCCATTATGTCAAATTTTGGTTTGCCTAAGCCAAGCTTAAATCCATTTTCGGCAAGATTTTTCAGAATGAAATGGCTGCAAAATGTAATTCAATATTTGTGGTAATGTCCTGAAAGGTTCTCAGGATGATGTCCCCATATCGGATAAATTTTGAGAATCAACTTAGGGTTAATAGTAAATAAAACGTTTAAAATAGAGTTTTTCATTTAAAAGTTACAGCTAGCTTTTTTTAACTTTAACGTCATCAACCAACCGAATTCAATAAACATGAATAATCAAGTAAAACAAGCATATTTACTATTGCTTGGAATTTTCCTTTTTAATTTTTACTCTTTTGCAAGTCCTGTTTTGATGAAAAAAGCCCTCCCCGTTTGGGCCGAAGGACGGCAAACCGAGATGAACCTCAGTCTCGGGTTCCGCGGAGTTTTTCAGGTAAAGAAAAGTCAGAATTTTAGCCTGAAAATTACGGCTTCGACCATTTACAGGGTATTTCTGAATGGTGAATTTCTGGGTTATGGCCCGGCACGGGCAGCCCACGAATATTACCGTGTGGATGAGTACGATTTAAGCCAGAAGGTACGAAAAGGTGAAAATATCGTGGCCGTTGAAGTGGCCGGATACAACATCAACACGTTTTACACACTCGATCAGCCCTCATTTTTGCAGGCAGAACTATTGTCGGGCGGACAAGTAGTGCTGGCTACCGGAAACAATACAGATTTCGAGGCTTTCCAAATTAAAGAACGGCTGCAAAAGGTGGAACGGTACAGCTACCAGAGGCCGTTTACCGAATATTACCGGCTGACCAATGGCTTCGATCAATGGAAATCATCGTCAAAAGTTCCGGTTGAACCGTTGAAACTGGCCAGCTATCCGCAGGTTAAGCTGTTGGGACGAAACCTTCCGATGCCCGATTTTGCTGTTGTTCGTCCGGTTTCAATTTTTGCGAGTGGAACCATCGGCCTTCAGAAACCTGAGAAATATAAAAAAGACCGGTCACTGCTCAACATCAGCGATCAGCTTAAAGGTTACAAGGAAAGCGAACTGGAAGTTTTGCCATCGTTGACCATTCAGGAATTCACCAATAAAACGCAGGATACCATTGCAACTTCTTTCTCCGGAAGATCGATTCATTTGGCTGAAAACCAGTTTTGCACGCTCAATATGGGCGTCAACCTTTCCGGTTTCATCGGATCAAAAGTGAGCTGTACCGAGCCAACCACTCTGTATTTTTATTTCGATGAAATACTGACCGACGGCGATGTAAAAGCAAAAAAACACATGGGTGGCACAAACAACTATGTCGTTTACGAATTAAAACCAGGCAATTACCAGCTGGAATCATTCGAATCCTATACTTTCAAGTATTTGAAAGTGATTGTTCTGAAAGGCTCCTGCCTGATTCAGGATGTTTACCTAAGAGAATATGCTTATCCCGAAAACCCAAAGGCAACATTTTGGTGCAGCAACAACAAGTTGAACGAAATTTATAAGGCTACCCGGCAGACCTTCAGGCAAAACACGGTGGATATTTTCATGGATTGCCCGTCGCGCGAACGAGCCGGATGGCTTTGCGACAGCTACTTTACGGCCATCATGGAGAAAGAATTTACCGGACGTTCGGCTGTTGCCCGCAATTTCTACGAAAATTTCGCCCTTCCCGAAAGCTTTGCCCATCTTCCCGAAGGAATGCTTCCGATGTGCTATCCATCAGATCATTACAATGGCTCGTTCATCCCGAACTGGGCGCTGTGGTTTATCGTCCAGATTGACGATTATGCCCGTCGCGGAGGCGATCCGGTTTTGGTTGCCCAGCTCAAACCACGCATTGAGAAATTGCTGAAATACTTCGAGAAATTTGAGAATCAAGACGGCTTGCTTGAAAAACTCGATGGCTGGGTTTTTGTCGAATGGTCAAAAGCCAACGAACTGGTGCAGGACGTAAATTACCCGTCAAACATGCTCTACAGCTCGGCTTTATCGAGTGCTGCGCGATTGTATCATAACGATTCATGGCTGAAAAAATCAGCACTGATCAAACAAACAATCCAGAAACAGTCGTTCAACGGGACTTTCTTTGTTGACAATGCCGTTCGCGGTAAGGACGGAAAACTTCAGGTGACTCAAAATACTACCGAAGTTTGCCAGTATTATGCCTTCTTTTTCAATATTGCCACACCTGAAACTTATCCGGATTTGTGGAAGAAAATAACAACCGAATTCGGACCAAACCGCGACGACAAAACCACCTGGCCTGATGTTTACAAAGCCAACGCTTTCATCGGTAATTATCTTCGTCTCGACATCCTTTCGGGCTACGGATTGCAGGACCAACTGCTGAGCGAAATTCAGGATTACTTCTACAACATGGCCCGGATTACAGGCACTTTGTGGGAAAATATGGGAACTCAGGCCAGTTGCAACCACGGTTTCGCATCGTACCTGGGACACGTTTTGTATCGCGACATTCTGGGCATCAGCAAGATTGATTACATCAAGAAAGAAGTTACCATCCGCTTTACCGACATCAATCTGAACGAATGTAGCGGCACGATTCCAGTTGCTGATGAAACTGTGGAACTGAAATGGAAACGCGCTGGAAACCTGATCCGCTACTCGGTAAAAGTTCCGGAGGGCTACAAATTGCAAATCGAAAACCTTAGCTCATCCAAATTGCTGAAGCTCGAATAAACGCTTCAAAATCTGACATAAACACAGATCGGTGGCCCTTTTCGCATCGTCCACCGATCTGTGTATTGATAAACCAACAAAAACAAAATCATGACTTCAAGATTTAAATTCCTGACTAAAAGCCTTGCATTCACCCTGCTTTTCAGTTTGTTCTTTTTTGCATCATTCGCCCAGTCAGGAGAAAAACTTTTCAATATTCAACTCGACAACAAAACCACCGTCCGCATTCAGGCTTGTTCCGACCAGATCTTTCGCATCCGTGTTTCGGCTGACAACCAGTTTCCTGAAACCCTGATGGAACGCTACGGAATCCTGAAAACCGACTGGAATGCTCCTGAAGCCAAACTGAAAACGGGAAAAGGGAAACAGGTAATTGCCACGGCAAATTATCAGCTCGAAGTAAATCCAAAAACCGGCGAAATTTCGGTTACAGACTCAAAAGGGAAAACCCTGATTGACCGCATTTCGGTAATCGATTCAAATAACAGTTTGTGCACCGAACTGGCCAATTCGCTGAACACGTATTTCGGGAAACCGAAGACTGGCACGGAAATCATTGGCTCGAACAAAGGACCGGCCGAGAACAAAGAATTGGATGAAGTTGGCGACGTTTCGAAAAGCCGCGTGCTCGAATTTTCGCTGAATGCCGACGAACGATTGTACGGCGGCGGAAACACCAGCCGGAGCAACATTCAGCACCGCGGAACGGCTTTGCGCATGTGGGCCACTTACCAAAAGACTGAAATCCCAATGCCTTTTATGATGAGCACTGGCGGCTGGGGTGTTTTTAATAATACCACAGCAAAAAACTACTTCGATTTCGGGCGCTTTCAAAAGGACAAACTGTTAATCTACAACACCGACGGATCTGTTGATTTTTACCTGATGCTTGGTAATTCGTTGCCCGAGATCATCAACCAGTACACCACCATCACCGGCAAACCTTACCTCATGCCCAAATGGGGATATGGCCTGGCTTTTGGCGGCACCATGATGGAAAATCAGCTCGACATTATGAACGACGCCGTGCAATTCAGGAATGAAAATATACCGTGCGACATCTTCTGGATCGAACCGCAATGGATGAGCAAACGCTACGACTTTTCCACTGCCAAAAACTGGAACCTCGATAAATTTCCGGCGGAACCTTACTGGAAAGTGAAACAATATCCCAAATACGAAGACCGGAATTTGTTCATCGCCAAGCTGCATGGCATGGGCTTCAAACTGGCCTTGTGGCTGTGCATCGATCACGACATGAGTATTGCAGAAGAAGACCGCCTGGCTGCGAAAAACGGGAAACCACTGTCAGGACAGGAACACTGGTTCGATCACCTGACCAACTTTATGGATCAGGGAGTTGATGGGTTCAAACTCGATCCGGCCCACACGCTCGACGAACATCCCGACATGAAATATTACAACTGCTATACCGACAAGGAAATGCACAACCTGAACCAGATTTTGCTGCAGAAACAAATGGAGCAGACGTTCCGCGAGCACAAAGGAATCCGCTCGTTTCACCATTATTGCGGCGGCTACTCGGGAACCCAACATTGGGGCGTTTCGACCAGCGGCGACAATGGCGGCGGAAGAGATGCGCTTTTCGATCAGTTAAACCTTGGATTGAGCGGCTTTATGAATACGTCGGCCGATGTTTTATCAGGAGTAACTGATAATAAGGCCGGATTGCACCTTGGCTTTTTCCTGCCGTGGATTCAGGTAAACAGCTGGTACAATTTGCTTCATCCGTGGTATATGCGTCCCGATGAAAAAGAAACCTTCCGTTACTATTCGCAGTTGCGCAACAGTTTGTCTCCCTACATTTATTCGGCAGCGTTGGAAGGCAGCCAAACCGGAATGCCGATTTTACGGGCCATGCCGCTGGCTTTCCCCGATGACCGCAAAGTTGACAACATGATTTACCAGTACATGTTTGGCGAAAACCTGTTGGTTGGCGTTTTCAGCGACTCGATTTACCTGCCTAAAGGAAACTGGACCAATTACTGGACCGGCGAAAAAGTTTCAGGCAGAAAAACCGTTTATTGCAAAGCCCCGGCCAAACGTGGAGGACCGCTTTTTATCCGCGACGGAGCCATTATTCCCTACCAGAAACCGATGCAATACGTTGGCGAATTTCCGACAGACACGCTAATCGTCCGCATTTATCCTGAAAAGAAAAGCTCCTATACACTTTGGGAAGACGATGGACTGAGCTACGATTACGAAAAAGGAATGTTTGCCAAAACCCGTTTTGAATGTACCGATTCGGACAAGGAAACCGAATTCACGGTATTTGCCACCGAAGGAACATACAAAGGCATGTACCAATCGCGCACTTACGAGCTGGAAATAAATTCTTCAGCAAAACCGACTCAGGTATTGGTAAATGGCAGCAAAACAGAAAACTGGAATTACAACTCGGGAAAAGTGATGCTTACCGTCAGTCAGAACAATGTCAGGGAAAAGCAAACCATCAAAATCATCAAATAAGATGAAGGAAGCCATAAAGCCACTGATGGCCAGGCTGATGATCTGCCTGTTGTCGGTGAATGCCATTCAATCTTCGGCCCAAACTTCTGTTCCGAAGACTGGCGTAACATTCAAAACCAGTGACCAGAAACTTCAGCGCTTGTACGACGAAGCCGAAAAGAAATCCCAATGGAATATTGCTGATTTCGGGCAGTACAAAGTGTTGGTCGAAGGTGCCGAATATAAAAACGTTTGGCTCGAAACCCAGCCCATGGGCGGTTACATGTACGGAAAACGAAACCTCGAAGTAGCGCGGAATAACATTCAGATTTTTATGGACAACCAGCGTGAAGATGGCCGTTTACCAGGAATGCTTCATTACAACAGTGATAAACCGTCGGTTTATTATAGCAATCTGCCTGGAACCATTCCATCAAAGAACGAAAAATTGACTGCACATTACGGCTGGTTTCAGGGCTATTGTTTCCCGATGCCGGCTTTCGAATTGTATTTCTGGCTGAACAAAGACCGCAAATACCTCGAACAGCTTTACACTACGCTCGAAAAATTCGACCAATACCTCTGGAAAACCCGTGATTCGGACAACGACGGCTGTCTCGAAACCTGGTGCATCTGCGATACCGGCGAGGATGCCTGCACGCGTTTCAATGGCGCAACATGGTCCTGGCCTTACGATTATCCGCCATCGGGCGACGCCATCAGGAAGCTTTCCGAAAAAGAACGGAAAGCAATCGGGGTCACCGAGAAAAACATTGGCAAGGTCGACCAGTTTCCAACGCCGATGGAATCGATGGACGTCATGTCGTATTCGTACTCCGGAAGAGATGTGCTGGCCCTGATTTCGAAAGAGCTTGGCAACGGCAAAGAAGCTTACTGGCGCGAAAAAGCCAACGAAGTTCGTGAAAAACTAAAGAGCTACCTGTGGGATGCCAAACGCCATGCCTGTTACGACCGCGACAAGGACAACCGCGTGATGGATATTCTGACCCACAACAACCTGCGCTGCATGTATTTTGGCAGTTTCGACCAACAGATGGCCGATGAGTTTGTCAGATACCATCTGCTGAACCCGAAGGAATTCTGGACCGCCATGCCACTGCCGTCAATTGCCGCAAACGATCCGTATTTCAGGAATATTTCAGGAAATAACTGGAGCGGCCAGCCTGAGAGTCTCACCTTCCAGCGATCGATTCAGGCACTGGAAAACTACGGTCATTATGCTGAATTGACGATGATTGGCCAAAAATTCCTGAAATCGGTGGGCGATTCGCTGAAATTCACGCAGCAGTTCGATCCGTTTACTGGAGCCATCACCAAAAACCTCGATGGTTATGGGCCAAGCATTTTGTCATCGCTCGAATTTATTTCGCGGATGTATGGCGTTCACCTGACGCAGGACCGGGTTTACTGGTCGTGCCTGAATACGCCAAACGATTTTGAATATGAACAAACCTGGGGCGACCGCATTTTCAAGCTAAAAACAAACGGCAATCAGGTCGTTTGTTCGGTCAATGGCAAGGAAGTTTTCTCTTTTACCAAAGGTATTCGTGTGGTTTCCGATCTGTCGGGGAAAATAACGGAAGTCGTCGGAATAGAAACAGAAAGCCAAAAAGCGACGGTCAGGTTCGCCGGAAAAACCTTTGCGCTGAATGTGGCTCCAAATACGGAGTATAGTTATCAGAACAAATTCAGAAAGACCAAAGAAGCAGGCTTTTATAATCCTGATAAATAACTTTTTATTACCATTACCCAATTAAATTATGAGAATCAACAAAACCTTATTAGCTGTGACCATTGGTGCAGCTTTCTTTTCGCTGAAAGTAAATGCGCAAATTCAGAATGCCGAAGTTTATGAATTTCCGGGGATGAATCAACAGAACTGCCGGCAATTGATCAACATTCCCGACATCAAAGGATACCAGACTTTGAAATGCGATTTCCATATTCACACTGTATTTTCTGATGGGCAGGAATGGCCGTCGATGCGGGTGAATGAGGCCTGGAATGATGGTTTGGATGCCATTGCCATTACCGACCACATCGAGTACCGGCCGAACAAGGATATTGTCGTCAGTGATTTCAATAAATCGTATGAAATTGCTAAAAAAGCCGGCGATGGTATTGGTATGATTGTCATTCAGGGAACTGAAATTACCCGTAAAAAACCGTTCGGGCACATGAACGCCCTTTTTATTCAGGATGCCAATAAAATTGATGTTCCAAACGAGCTCGATGCGGTTGACGAAGCGGTAAAACAAGGCGCATTTATTCTTTGGAACCATCCTGGATGGCCAAACGACACCAGCACCCTTTATCCTGTTCAAAAGAAACTGATTTCGGAAAAGAATTTGCACGGAGCCGAAGTCTTTAATGCCTGGGAGTATTATCCAAAGGTTATTGACTGGTGCAAGGACAACAATCTCGCTTATTTTGCAAACAGCGATATCCATTACACCTCGGGCAATATTTACCGCGGTGAATTCCGTCGCCCGATGACCCTTGTTTTTGCCAAAGAACGTTCGGTTGAAGGAATCAAAGAAGCTTTGTTCGCCAGACGCACAGTGGCTTGTTTCAACAACATCCTCGCCGGAAAAGAAGAATACCTCAAAGAGCTGATTAAAAATTCGCTTTTCGTAAAAGTCATCAACAAAGAGAAAAATACCATCGAAGTAAGCAACAAATCAGACATTGCCTTCCAGATTAAGTATGGTACATTGATGTATTCCATCGCGGTTAATCCCAGCCAGGCCATCCGGATTAGCCTTCCCTCAGGTGGCGACGTAACTTTCACCAATTGCATGATTGGTCAGGACAAATACGTGGTAACCAAACTTTGGTAAAACAACATAGAAACGGAACAACACTTTATATTCATGCGGGGTGTTGTTCCGTTTTTTATTAATCTTCAAAAAATGCACTACATCAAAAGAATTGCCTGTACACTGCTTTTTTTCGCCAGAATGAGTTTCGCCGTTTCGGCACAATTAAATTCCCATCCTGAATCCTACCAAATAGATCAGAAAGACATCAATCGGGCACATCAGATTATTACAACTCCGCTGAAAAAAGCGGTAATCATGCCAAATCCGAACCCTGCAGCGCAATGGTTCCCCGATGCCAGCCTGGGGCTATTCATGCACTGGGGCATTCACAGCGTTGTCGGCGCTCAACCTTCGTGGGACATGATTTCCAATTACCGCTATGGTGGGAAAGTTGCTCCTCCTGACAAGTATTATGCACTGGCCGATCAGTTTAACCCGCAGAACTACGATCCTGACAAATGGCTGAAAGCCGCTAAAGATGCAGGCTTCACCTATGCGGTGCTAACCACCAAACACCACGATGGGTATGCGCTTTGGCCATCGAAATATGGCATCGGGACCAAACAATATATGAATGGCCGCGATTTGCTGAAACCTTACGTGGATGCCTGCCGTGCAAACGGGCTTAAAGTTGGTTTTTACTTTTCGCCACGCGACTGGCATTATCCCGGGCTGATGCACCCCAACGAATTTGATGCCAATACCAGCAAAAACATTCCGCCAATTACTGATCAGGCAGCTAATTATCACAACTACGAACAATTTCTCGGATTTGTGCTGGCTCAAATGGAAGAACTGCTTACCCGCTATGGCAAAATCGACATTCTCTGGCTCGATGGAATGAATTTCCGTGGCGTTGACGATATGCACACCGAACAAATTTATGCCTGGATTCGCTCGCTTCAGCCCGAAATGGTCATCAACGACCGCTGGTCGAACATTGTAAATCCTGACGATCCGGCCGGAAGTGGGGTGCGCATTGGCGATTTCACCACACCGTTCGAATGCTCCAAGCCAACTTATGTCCCTTCGAAATGGTGGGAACACTGCGACATCTGGACTTGCGGCGGCGGTGGCTGGGGCTACGACAAAACCGGAACGTTCCGCCCCTACTCATGGTTTTTCGAACATTTGGTGGCCTGCCGATCGCTTGGAGGTAACTTTTTGCCAAACGTTGGTCCGGCCGGGAATGGCGAGATGCATCCGAATTACTATTTGCAAATGGAAGGTATTGCCCAATGGATGAAACACAGCAGCGAATCGGTTATCGGAGCAGGCCCTTCGCCCGGAGCTGAACGCAGCAACGTGATGATTACGACTCGTAACAAGAACTGGTACCTGCATTTGCTGCCCGATTTCAAGCAACAGGTTTCACTGAAAACCGACAAACAACCCAAATCTGTCATTTTGCTCCGGACCAAAGCTCCGCTTTCATATAGCTTCCGGGATGGATTCATCAAATTCACTGTGCCAGCTGATCTTCGCACCGAAATGGACGACGTAGTGAAAGTGGAATTCTAGTCCGGTCTTCCTTGAAATCAGTTTAAAACAAAGGGATTTCCTTCAGAAATATTACTTTTTGTCAAACAAAGAAACTCATGATGAACTCAATAAAATCTTTAGCCAGTATCCCGCGTATTAACCATTTCGAAAAAATAAACCAATGAAATAGCCATGATTTGGCAAACGCCAACCTGAAATGAGCATAATTTTCAATCATGGCTATTCCATGTGGCAATTAAAAAACAAATTATTCACACATGAAACTAACAATCAATTTACTACTTGTCGTTTTCCTTTTGCGACTTCCATCTGTTCTATTCGCTCAAGAAATCGCAATAACTCACGGTCCATATATTCAGGCAGTGGGCGAGGATGAAGTAACGATCGTGTGGACCACCAACACGAACGCAGTTTCGTGGGTTGAATTAGCGTCGGCCGGAACTAACAGTTTTTATGCCGAAGAGCATCCGCAATATTACCAGACCGCGAATGGGAACCGGGTGGTTGGAACCCTGCACAAAATACGCATTCCGAATTTGTCTAAGGCTACGGAATACCGTTACCGCATATTTTCGAAGGAAGTGCTGAAATATGGAGGGCACCGTATTCTATATGGGAACATTGCATCCACTGACGTATATTCTCAAAAACCACTTCGTTTTAGAACACTTGATAATTCGAAAGAAAAAATATCATTTTCAGTTGTGAATGATATTCACGGACAAAATGATAGCTTAAAGGCTTTGCTGAAAAATGTAAAATATGGCGAAACTGATTTGGTTTTTTTCAATGGCGACATGGTTTCGACAATGAATGACGAAACCCAGTTCTTTGGTGGCTTTATGGATACTGCAACCAAAATGTTTGCCAGTGAAATCCCGGCATTTTTCGCCCGTGGAAATCATGAAACACGCGGAGCTTTTAGTGTAAATTTTCCGGAATATTTCCCTACGAACAGTGGAAAGCTCTATTATGCTTTCAGGCAAGGGCCTGTTTATTTTATCGTCCTTGATTGTGGCGAAGATAAACCCGATTCGGATATTGAATATTCAGGTTTGGCCCAGTTTGACGCTTACCGTACTGAGCAAAAGATTTGGCTTGAAAAAGTAGTACAGACAGACGAATTCAAATCGGCAAAGTTCCGTGTTGTGGTTGTTCACATTCCACCGGTGGGCTCCGATTGGCATGGGCCGCTGGATATCAACCGTAAAATTTTGCCGGTTCTGAATCAGGCAGGAATAAGCCTCATGCTTTGCGGCCACACGCACCGTTATCAACTGATTGAACCCAATAATGAAGTGAAATTTCCGATTCTGATAAATTCATTCAATACTGTGCTTGAGATTAATGCCGATCAGCAAAAGATAACAGTAGAACGGAAAGATACCAAAGGGAAAGAAGTAAGCAGATACCTCTTTGGAAAATAGATTTTCCTTAATAATAATGGTTACCAGACTGTTAGAAATACACAAAACACGATCAGACCAACCTCAACGATAGTTAATGGCTGATGTAATGCTCGGACAAGCCATCGAACGAAATGAACGAAGAACAAAACAACAAAACTAATAACGGTAAAAACAACATCTTAAACAAAATACTCTTTTGATATATGAAATAGCCATAAGAGCTAAAGCTCATACAAACCGAAAATGAATAAATGGCTATTCCATGAATACGTACCAATGTTCAATAAAACAAAAACAATATATACGAATGAATAACAAAAACATCTTGTCCGGCAATCTGCTGAAGAATCTGAGCTATGGAATGCTGGCGATTTTGCTGTCGGCATTTTCGTGTACGGCTGAAAAATCCGCTCCAACCGGTATAACCCGGAATCTTCGGGCTCCGGCATATCCGCTGGTAACCATCGACCCCTATACCAGCGCCTGGTCGAATACTAACCAGCTTTTCGATGGCGAAGTGGTCCATTGGACCGGAAAGCGCCACGGTCTCATCGGAGCCATCAGGGTTGACGGAAAAACATACCGTTTCCTGGGAAAAGAAGATGTTCCAAAGAATGCACTTTTACCAATGGCCGATACCGGAGGCTGGAATGGAAAATATGTGCTGAACGAACCCGCGGAAGGATGGGAAAAACCCGGTTTCGACGACAAAAGCTGGACCCACGGCAAGGGCGCTTTTGGCACCAAAGGTCAGCCGGTGCTGGGAACATTGTGGGAAACAAAAGACATTTGGGTACGCCGCGAATTCACTCTAAATTCGTCGCTGTCGGCTCAAAAAATTATTCTGATGTACTCACACGACGACATTTTTGAACTGTTCCTGAATGGCAAAAAGATCGTTGAAACCGGATTCTCCTGGTTTAACAATGTGGTACTTCTCCTGGACAACGACATGCGCAAATTGTTAATCCTCGGCGGAAAGAATGTGATTGCCGTCCATTGCCAAAACAAAGCTGGTGGCGGTTATGTTGATTTTGGACTTTATCAGGAAAACGAGAAAAGAGAAATATTTCCGCAAACGGCTGTTCAAAAGTCGGTGGCCATGTCGGCAACACAAACCCACTACGAATTTGCGTGCGGACCGGTCGATCTGAAGCTAAATTTTGTATCTCCGCTGCTGACTGATCATCTGGAAATATTATCGCGACCGGTAAATTACGTCAATTACACGGTTTCGTCAACCGATGGCGCCAAGCACGATGTGCAAATTTATTTCGAGGCAACTCCCGAATGGGCGGTCCACAACATTTTGCAGGAAGTGACCCTCGAAAAGACCCAGACTGATGGGCTCACCTGCCTGAAAACCGGAACAGTTCAGCAACCTGTTCTGGAGAAGAAAGGCGACAATGTACGCATTGACTGGGGTTATTTCTACCTCTGCGGAAAGACATCGGCAAACCGGAGTTACGCGCTGGACGGATATCAGGAAGCCAAATCACAATTTGTACAGAACGGCAAACTTGATCAGGACGGAACTAATAAGATGAAAGCAAAAATGAATGAGGCCATGCCGGTTCTGGCTTGTACCGAAGCAATGGGGCAGGTTGCAGCCAAACCGGTTTCAGGAACAGTGATGCTGGCCTACGACGATTTGTACAGCATTCAGTATTTTCAGGAAAACCTGATGGCCTGGTGGAAAGAAGGCGGAAAAGTTACCATTGCCGATGCTTTAAAGTCAGCAGGCAAGGATCATAAAGACATCATGAAAAAATGCAACGAATTTGACTCCCGCCTTTGGGATGATGCGATACAGGCAGGCGGACAAACCTACGCTGAATTGTGTGTTGCTGCTTACCGCCAGTCGATTGCAGCCCACAAGTTACTCAAGGACAAACAGGGCAATATTTTATTCCTTTCGAAAGAGAACTTTAGCAATGGTTCAATCGGTACGGTTGACATCACTTACCCTTCGGCTCCACTCTATCTGCGTTATAATCCCGATTTGTTGAAGGGAATGATGAACCCGATTTTTTATTATTCGGAAAGCGGAAAGTGGAACAAACCTTTTGCCGCACACGATGTGGGTACATACCCCAAAGCCAACGGACAGACTTATGGTGGCGACATGCCCGTTGAAGAAAGCGGAAATATGCTCATTCTTACAGCTGCAATTGCCCAGATTGAAGGGAATGCCGCTTATGCACAAAAACACTGGCAGGTATTAACCGTTTGGGCCGATTATTTGCTTCAGAATGGATTGAATCCGGAAAACCAATTGTGCACCGACGACTTTGCCGGTCACTTTGCGCACAACACCAATCTTTCGATTAAAGCAATCATGGGCATTGCTGGTTATGGAAAACTGGCAGCCATGCTGGGGAAAAACGATATTGCTGAAAAGTACTCTGCTCAGGCCAAAGAAATGGCAGCCAAATGGGTGGAAATGGCCAACGATGGCAATCATTACCGATTAACATTTGATCAACCAGGTACTTGGAGCCAGAAATACAACCTGGTTTGGGACAAGCTACTCGGGCTCAATATTTTCCCAAAGGAAGTTGCTCAAAAGGAAATAGCTTATTACCTCACCAAACAAAACAAATACGGTTTGCCTTTGGACAATCGCAAAACTTACACCAAAGCCGATTGGATTGTATGGATTGCCACTTTAGCCAATGATGCAGAAAATTTTCAGAAGCTGATTGCCCCGGTACACTTGTTTGTGAACGAAACGCCAAGCCGCGTGCCAATGACCGACTGGTACGAAACAACCGATGCCAAGCAAGTTGGCTTTCAAGCGCGATCAGTGGTAGGAGGTTATTTCATCAAAATGCTTGAAAACAAAAATTAGCGTTGTCTGAAAATTTCATCGTGAAGATTTTAAATGATTTGCTAACAAATATAAAACTTACTAATATGAAAAAGCTATTTGCAACATGCTCCATCGTCCTTTGGTGCGCACTTAATTTCCTGAACGCACAGGAAGCTCCTTCGAAAGAATACAAGGCCAACTACGATCAGGTTATGGCGCGCACCGAGTGGTGGCGTCAGTCGCGTTTTGGTATGTTTATCCATTTTGGTGCGTATGCCGTTCCAGCACGTGGCGAATGGGTAAAATCGAACGAACGCCTGACTACAGAACAATATCAGAAATACATCGACACCTTTAATCCGGCCGATTTTGACGCCAAAGCATGGGCCAAAACCGCGAAAGCCGCCGGGATGAAATACGCGGTACTAACGGCCAAGCATCATGACGGTTATTGCATGTTCGACAGTAAATTAACCGATTACAAACTGAGCACCCGGTTTGGTGGCCGCGATCTGGTTCGTGAATTTCTAGAAGCTTTTCGTGCCGAAGGGATTAAAGTCGGCCTGTATTATTCGATTATCGACTGGCACCACCCCGACTATCCAAACGTAGGGAATCATCCGCAACGTGACGATAAGGAATATGCCAAAAGAACCTTCAACTGGGAAAACTACTTAAAATACATGCACGGACAGGTTGAAGAACTCGTGAAAAATTACGGAAAACTCGACATCATGTGGTTCGATTATTCATTTGGAGAATACAGCGGCGAAAAATGGAAAGCCAAGCAGCTGGTAGAAATGGTCCGCAAATATCAGCCCGGCATTATTCTCGATAACCGGCTTGCCACGCACGAAGGTTCATCATCCAAACTCAGGATGGTAAATGCCTTGGGCGATTTTGAAACTCCGGAACAAGGTATACCCGACACTCCACTTATTGACAAATATGGCAATCCAATTCCATGGGAAACCTGCCTTACCCTGAACGGTGTATGGGGTTACAACGAATTCGACCACAACTGGAAATCGCCTGAACTGATCATTCATAGCTTGGTCAATTGCGTAAGCAAAAACGGCAATATGTTGCTGAATGTCGGACCTGATGCCCGTGGAAATATTCCGACCGAATGTGTTGAAATCCTTACTGAAGTGGGCAACTGGCTTAACAAAAACGGGGAAAGCATTTACGGTAGTGGATCATCAAACCTGCCTAAACCCGATTGGGGTCGTTACACACAAAAAGGCAATGTCGTTTACGCTCATTGGTTGTACCCCAATCTGGGGCAACTGAATGCTAAAGGTGTTGATGCCGGAAATGTACAAAATGTAACCCTTTTAAAGTCGGGTGCCGAACTACCTTATCAGCAAACTTGGTGGGGAAATACTGAATCCGGTAATTTTTTCATAACAGCGACCAGCACAGCCGACAAACCGGTAAAATATGATTCGGTTATAAAAATTGAACTCAAAAAATAAAATTTAAATGAATATGAAGAAGACAATTTTACTCCTTACTGCTTTAGTTATTGTATTTGGGTTTGCGAATGCAAAACCCAACAAACCCATTGTTGTGGCGACCTATAACTTGCGACAAAACAACCCTATCGATGGAATAAACGCATGGCCTAACCGAAAAGAAACGGTGAAAGGGTTAGTCCGCTTCCATGAATTCGACATCTATGGAACCCAGGAAGGATACCTTGGTCAGTTAAAAGACCTCTGTGAAGTGGAAGGATTTGCCTATACGGGTCATGGTCGCGAAGATGGTATTGATAAAGGAGAACACGCAGCAATTTTGTACAAAAAAGATCGATTTACACTGCTCGATTCAGGCGATTTCTGGTTAAGAGAAAATCCTGAACAACCTGGACTCGGGTGGGATGCAACTTGTTGCAACCGGATATGCTCCTGGGGGAAATTCAAAGATTTGGGAACATCCAAAGTGTTCTTCTTCTTTTGCGTTCATTTTGATCATCAGGGCGTCGTGGCCAGAATAGAATCAGGAAAACTGATGGTTAAAAAGATTCGGGAAATCGCCGGGAAAAACCCGGTAATTTGTGTGGGCGACTTTAATTCAACACCGGAAACCGAACAGATTAAAGCCATGCAAACCCTTTTAAAAGACTCTCGCCAGGCATCAGCAACACCTCCATACGGGCCTGTAGGAACATTCAATGGCTTCAAATTCGACTCTCCGTTGACTGAACTGATAGACTACATCTTTGTAAGCCCAACGATCGATGTCTTGAAATACGGAGTATTGACTGATAATGTAGAACGGAGATATCCGTCAGATCACCTGCCAGTAGTTGCCAAAGTGGTTATCAAATAGATGGATATCAATAAAAACAGAGATGGATAAATTAATCGATTATGAATCAATATTTTTATTCTGAAACTATATTTCCGGTTTAAAATGAATAAGGAATCAAGGAAGATCTCAAATCGGTCATAAGATTTCCGAGAAAATCCTCTTTCTTAATCTGCTTTGGTTATATATTATCAATTAATCATTTATATGTATTATAATGAGATACATTTATAGTTATCGATCAGTAAGAGAAAATCGTTTTAGAAACATTTTTTTAGGATTAACATTGATCGTTGTGTTATTGGCTGGTTTCTACTCTGCAAAAGGTGCCAATAATTCAATAAAATTATGGTATGATAAACCTGCCCATGATTGGATGACTGAAGCATTGCCAATCGGGAATGGTCGTCTTGGAGGAATGGTTTTTGGCGGAATTGAAAGGGAACATATTCAGTTTAATGAAGTAAGCCTTTGGAGTGGCGATGAAACAAATACCGGTGCTTATCAGGCATTTGGTGATGTTTATATTGATTTTAAGCAAGGATCAGACGTTGTGCAGTATAGACGGGAATTGAATATCGGGAATGCCGTCCATACCACTACTTATCTTTCAAACAGAATAAAGTATAGAAGGGAATACTTTTCCAGCGCCAAAGACCAGGTGATGGTGATGAGGATAAGAGCGGAGAAAAAAGGTTTATGCACCGGCACTATCAGTATGACTGATATGCATAGTACTCAAATAGAAGTATCTGATAATCAATTTTCAGTGAAAGGGGTACTCGATAATGGGCTGGAATATGGAGCGGGCATCTTGGTATTAAACGAAGGGGGAAAGGTAAAAAAGGTAAACAATACCATTGTTTTTGAGAAGACTGACAACGTGACCATCTTGCTGGCTGCCGGAACCAATTATCTTCCTGATTACAGCAAAGGCTGGAGAGGAGAGAACCCAAGTCGTATCATCGAAAAGCAATTGAAAGATGCGTCTCTTTTTTCTTACGATGAACTATTGGATCGTCATGTGGATGATTATCAGCGTTTATTCAATAGGGTGTCTTTAGATGTTGGTCAAACGAACCCGACTGTTAGTCAATTGCCAACAGATAAGCGATTGGTTGCTTACCTGAAAGGCGGAGTTGATCCTGATCTGGAAGAACTGTTTTTTCAATTTGGAAGGTATCTTTTAATCAGTAGCTCACGTCCGGGCAGTCTACCGGCAAACCTTCAGGGAATTTGGAATAATTCAAATAAACCGCCATGGAGGAGTGACTATCATTCGAATATCAATGTACAGATGAATTACTGGCCTGCTGAAGTTACCAATCTAAGCGAATGCCACATCCCGTTCCTTGAATACATCAACAATCAGCGTGAAATCAGAAAAAAAGCCACACAGGAATTTTATAAATCAAAAAAAGGGTGGACTGTCCAAACGGAGAACAATATTTTTGGCGCTGGTAGTTTTGTATGGAATCCACCTGCAAGCGCATGGTATTGCCAGCACTTGTGGGAACATTATGCTTTTACCAATAACAAAAAATACCTCAAAGAGTTTGCATATCCGGTATTAAAAGAAATTTGTGAATTCTGGGAAGAACGGTTAATTACCGATTCAAACGGTGCTTTAGTTACTCCGGATGGCTGGTCGCCGGAACATGGTCCGCATGCGCCGGGCGTTACTTACGATCAGGAAATTATCTGGGATTTGTTCACCAATTATATCGAAGCTTCCAAAATACTTAATCTTGATCCGGATTACAGAAAGACGGTAACTTCTTTAAAAGAAAGACTGCTTAAACCTCAGATCGGGAAATGGGGTCAATTAATGGAATGGAGCGTCGATCGCGATGATTCAACCGACCAACATCGCCACATTTCTCATCTATTTGCCCTGCATCCCGGGCGCCAGATTTCCATGAATGAAACGCCTGGATTGGCGGCAGCAGCAAAGAAAACGCTGATATCCCGCGGCGATCAAAGCACAGGTTGGGCCATGGCGTGGAGGGTTAATTTCTGGGCCCGATTATACGATGGAAATCATGCCTATAGGTTATTGCGAAATCTGATGACGGTTGTCGGGAATACTAGTACTGACTATGCCAAGGGTGGGGGAATTTATCCCAACTTATTTGATGCCCATCCACCGTTTCAAATTGATGGGAATTTTGGTGCAACTGCAGGAATTGCTGAAATGTTGATTCAATCTCATACCGGCGAAATTACATTATTGCCTGCTTTGCCCGATGTTTGGTCAACCGGCACAGTCAAAGGATTACGAGCCAGAGGTGGTTATACAGTAGATATCGCATGGGAAAACGGGAAGGTGGTTAATTACCGGATTGCATCTGAAACTGGCGGGTTTGTAAATATTCTTGTTAATGGCGAAGTTAAAAGGGCCAAAGTGGAGAAATTATAATATAAGTTGCTCAAAAACAGAAAGCCCCGCCGGAACTTCCGACAGGGCTTTTACTATTTATTTGTGCTTCGGTCTTCCGACTTCAGTCTTCATGCATCTCTAAATTACTTCTAAAATAAATAATAATGAAAATCAGCCAATTATGATCTTATGGTACAAATAAGATACAGATATCACATATTTATTCTGAGAATCTATAAGCTAATGTGAGAATGCATATATATGATATTCTAGGCTTTAGCAAGTATTCAATCGATTATTTTGACACTTTTCACAATCAGTAAGTTAAACCAAACTGCCAGAGTGGAATCGTGTTCAAATATCCCAATTCAATATCATCTTTTACGACAAAAGCTTTATCAATACCTTGGATTTGCTTCAATCCTTTATTTTTCCCACCTACTTCAAACGTGTAATCACCAATCAGAAAATCAGCAACTGGGGATACTATTACATCATACTTTACTCTAAGCTGATTCAGAAAAAATGTTTCTCGAATGTTTCCTGTATTTGAGTTCTCGTTTGCTAAACTGTAAATCAAATTGGTATTGTCAAGATAAATTTTATCCACCTTCCCCAGCCCCCTTATTCCTCCGGTAGAATCCCGTAGTTGCGCTATCATTCCGGCTTCTTCAATAAACAGGCAATAATCAGTTATGTTATTCCGACTGGCTGAAAGTACAGTTGCTATACTTGTCATATTGGGCTTAAACGGCACACTTTTAGCAATAATGGCCAGCAATTGTTTCAATTTTCGACCAGTGGACACATTCATCCCGGCATACAACGGAATATCTGTCTCCAAAGTTTGGTTAACGATTTGTTGTAACCTCAGATCAAAGCCTTCCTCTAAAGCAAAAGGATAATATCCTCTTTTCAGATAATCTCCAAAAAAAGGTAATGGATGTTTTACTCCGGGAAGTTCGGCTTTATGGCCTAGGATTTCTTCCAAAGAATACGGCTGGATAGTCATTTGATGGAACAATTGCAAATACTCCCTGAAAGACAAACCTTGCATATTATACATTATAGCCCTGCGACTTAAATCTGAGGCTCCTTTTTTGATATCCAACACTGATGAACCGGTAAACACCACATTCAGTTCCGGATGATAATCATATATCAGTTTTAGTTCCTTAGACCAGTCTTTGTATTTATGAATTTCGTCTATAAACAGGTATTTCCCGCCGCGCTTTACAAAATCACCAGCTAAATCAATCAGCCTGTTGTCGGCAAAATAAAAATCCTCTGCTGTTACATAAAGCGTCTCAACAGGATTCAGATTCTTTTTAATATGCTGTAAAACCAGGGTAGTTTTTCCAACTCCACGTGGGCCTGTAAGTCCAATCATACGACTTTTCCAGTTCATTTCAGCATAAATATAGCGGAAGAAACCGGCGTCTATCTCACTTAGAAGCTTCCGAAACTGTTCAAATAGTTTGTCCATTGCATTTTATTTTTTGTAAAAATAATCATTATGCACTAATTGAGTGCATATTTTAACAAATACTGCACTATTAAAGTGCAATATTTGTTTTGTTCGATTCTGTTTATGTATATTAGTTGTTGAATGACACAAATTTCAATAAAAAAGGAAATGTCAAATTTCGGGTATGATGATGTGCTGTTGAAATGGGAAACAACTGACCCATGGAAGTGCGTGAGCAGTTATTCTCATTTCAATAGCATGATGAAACGATCAATACAGGTTGGTTAACGAGATAATCATTGGCATCCTTGGATATTATGGTGCAAACTATTCGCAGGTAAAAATAAGTGGGAATGCTGTTGTCGTGGGTGTGGATAGCGTGGGTATTGAGGCATGAAATACTTACTCGTGCGGTGCTGAAGCTGGAGAGGTGAATGAAATGAAATAGTGAAATGAGGTAAGAATGGAACGGTTGAATGGGTGAGACGAACCGGCTGCAAGCACGAAGGCGCTGTGCGATTGTTCCTTTATTTTTACCAGCACCATTAAAGGGCGGAGGGGCTTTTGTGGTTTTTGGTCTTCGGGGGTGAATACTATGCCGGACATACCGATGATTGGGTCGGGAAAAGCAAGGGTTGGCCTGAGCGCAATAGAATGAATGGAAGGACGATGACAATGAATGGAATGGAACGGAAGGTGGTGGAACGAAGTTTAGCCTTGGAGTGTAATGGAGAGATGCGGAAGCCTCTGGCCGTAGCCCTCGTGGCTTGCACCTTAGACGAGTGGTGGGGCTTTTTGTTGTTTATGTTGGCAACAGCGTCGTGATTAGAAAGATACGGATCGAAAATACTGGGAGTATGGGGGTAGGTTTCCGGTGAATTTCTTTCCCTCTTCATTGGTTTTCAGTATATAAATATAATTCTCATGGTGATATACCCATAAATTTGATTTTTAAATTGTTTACAATCTGTGCCTGTATTGGTTGTCTTTCTTCTTTTTCCGCCGGTAGGCTTCAGCTCTTAAGAAATCATCCTCGTTTTCGTCGTGATGGCGTGTCGGGTTGAGCAAGTCGAACAGTCCGCCCAAAACTGAAGCTGCGTTTTCAAGTCCAGAGGAAAGATCCATTGTGTTGTCTTGACGGTGTAGTTGATCCGATTGGTTAGTCGCTGAATGATGCTGGCCTTCACTTTGGTGTAGCTTTTCATTCATATACAACTGGTAACTGATTTTGGAATAACTGTATGCCCGGTCAATTTTAGAACCGTTGAACTCATATCCATTCTTTCCAAATCGAACGCCTTGGATTTTGTCTGTATTTCCGTTCTTTCGGAATTCAATAGTAATACCGGACTGGAGTAATTCCGATTTTAGTTCATTCCAGTTCTTGCAATTTGGAATAGCAGATTTCAGAGCATGATAGATTTCGTACTTGGTTTTATCCGGCTCTTTCAACCGGTTTTCCTTCACATTCTCCTTGCCAGAAGCAATATACAAACCGTACTTTTTGGTCAGCTCCATACAGACCCGGGCGTTCCGAAGCCTTTCATTCTGATCGGAGATCCGTTTCCCGTTGTTATCAATCCGGTTGATCACGATGTGGATGTGTGGATGGTCAGTGTCGTGGTGCCGGACAATGATATATTGTGTATCCCGGTATCCCATCTTTCCCATGTACTCTTGGGTCATGCCAGCCATAAACGGATCGGTCAGCCTGTGTTTATCCTGAACCGAAAAGTCCAGGGAAATATGAGCGACCGGTTTTACAATTTTCGGGTTTAGCTTTTGCTGGGCAACGAAACTTTTGACAATCGATTCCTTGTCTTTTATCCTGACCCCTTCAGCATACAGCAAGCTTGCCTTTTCTTTGTCCAGGACATAACCGATCACTCCCCGAAATCCTTGTCCCTGTACAATCTTAGCAATCATCTTCAATTTTGCTGATTACATTATCCAGCCTCTCGTTCATATATAAACAGTGCTTGTGTACACCCGGATACCCTGCAGCATTGGCTTTGTGGGCAATCTGGTTGATGTTGTTGGCCATTCCACTCAGTTGACGTATGTGGTTCATCAACTCAGGGGTTATGCGTTGTTTAACGATACTGACCTGAATACACTGGCGGATATATTCACTCTGGTTAATGCCAGCTTCATGAGCTTTGGTTTTGAGAGACCCGTACTCATCCATCGCCATTTTGATCGTTATTTTATGCCCTTTCTTTTCGGCAGGTCCTTTGGCTGGCCGACCTCCGGTATTCCTGTTTTTAATTGTTTTCATGCTTTGTACATTTAGGTGTTCAGATTAGACCGGCGGGATGTCTTTTGCCTCGCAGAGCAAGGAATCGGTCAGACCGATTCACAAACTTGCTCCCCACTCCGACGGGATAGTTCTGCATGAATATGACTAATAATGAATAAACTACCTGATTCTATGCAGAAATATCTGTTTCTATTCATTCCAGTTCATTTTTGTTTATTCCTATTTAGAATTATTCAGAGTGGTTATCGGCTACCGGCAGATGAGTTACATTTCGGTGATATTATCTACAGAAGATGGCATGGCCCCGGGATCGGAGAAAGTTGAACCGGGATTGACACTTTTCTGCTTGGTTTTAAGTTCTGGCTGAAGTTCATTTATTTTGGTTTTGGACTTACCTTTCTTTTGCTCCCGTCTTGCTGCTGAATACAGGCTTGTGAGATTTATCTTGCTTTTATCAATATCCAGTTCCTGGCTTAACCAGTCCCGAAAAAGGCTGCAACCCATTTCATTGATCCGGTCAGTATAATGATGAGTGATTAAGGAATAAATCCCAGCCTTGTTTTCCAGTAGTTTCTGCTTTAAAAATTCTTTCATTGGATTGGGTATTTCGGGTATTTAGATTTATTCAGGGATGGGATTTTTTCTTAGATATTCTTTCATGGCCTTAGTCTCCCTGTTTTCAATGTTGGTTTGATAAAAGTTTTCATACCACCGGAGTTTGGCAGAATCGATCTTTTCCTGATCCTGATTGCTTATAGAGATCAAATAAAATAGGGCCAAGAAAGAAATAGCCAAGAGTAAAGGCAGCCCCAACCGTCCCAGACCATAAGAAAAAGCCTGCCAGCGCGGATGTTCACGATCCAGTGCCAAGGTTCTTTGCGAAGCTTCTATTTTGTCAATGGCTTTGTTCAACGCTGTGTTTTGCAGAACAAAGTTCTGTTCCTGCTCTTTTTTCAAAATATGTAACATGGCCAATGCAGTCTCGTCGAACCGGTAATCGTACTTCAAAAAGTAATCGGCCTTCATTCGTTGAAAATCAATCTTCACATGCTCCATCACGGTAATTTTTGAAGTTCTTTTTGAATCTTGATTTTCTCAATAAAGACGTATGCATTCATTCCCTTTCCTTCAGAAATGTATCTCAGAATATTTTTATGAGGGGCAGCATCCGTATCAAAATCACCAAAATAGCTGACTCCGCGAATATTGTCAGAATTGGCTTTGGCATAGCTTTCTATTTCTTCAATCAGTGATTTGTAATTCTGAAATGAAAACTCGTTGATATAGATGATAATACTGAAATTCTGTTGATTTAAGCCAACAATGTTATCCAGGTAACTGGTGCAGGGAAGATAAGAACTGCCACCTGCTACGACAATGTTGAATATGAATTCAACTCCCAGTTCGTCGGCAATTTGTTTAAATTCTTTGATGGTATAATCTTTTGAAAACAGGGAAGTAAACTGCTCACTTTCGGGTGCCCCAAAATCAAGAAAAAACTCCTCATAAAGTTTTTGTGCGAGGATCTGCAGGTTTTCGAACAGTCGCTGCCGGTCAATTTTACCTCGTTCATCCAGTAAATTCATTTTTGCAAAGCGGGCAGGAGTCCGGCCCTGCAGGAATTTTAGCTGCTGCGTGCTTGATTTTACAGAACTATCAAAATCAATAAAATAGGTCAGTGGATTGTCTTCATTTTTTAGTGCCAGTAAATAGGCGAGCATCGATTTGCCGCTACCGCCTTTACTTTGTAGAATAAAATTCATTTTTTTCATTGCGAGTATTTTAAAATTAATGTGTTTTGATTAAAAGAAACCTGCAGTTTCGATAAGTAATCGGGGTTATTCCCTAGGGAGTGGCGTGTTCGTTGTTTAAACTCTTCTGCTTTCTCCATGTAAAGTGATAAAGTTGAACATCGCTTTGAGCCGGTCGCCAATCATCCCACCATAAAATTCATCAGACGAAAGTGTATTCAGGATGAAATTGGTAGTGCCATGAGTGAGTGTTCCGGCATCGCTTCTCAAACTCAGTAATTCAGATAATGGTCGGGTAATGTTGCCGTAATCTTGAACCGTTTTCGATTCCCGTCCAAACTCGTCAATGATTAATGGCTTTCGAACGAACACATTTACAGATTGTTTTATGATTTGCTCTTGCAATTCCACTGACTTGAAAAATAAGAGTACAGGATAATTCAAACTGTATCTTTGTACAATATGGTTATGAAGCAAAGAATATGTTTCCAGAAGTACTGTTTTCCCGCATCCATATTTACCTTGTAACAGGATCCCTTTGTTCAAATCACCTTCAAACGATGGATTGTTGGTTGCGAAATAGTAGAGTTGTTTTATTATTGGCTCGTTGTTATCATCAATAACAAAGTTCCTGTCCTGATTTCTCAGGAGTAAGCAAACTGATCCAAATTTGAAAAACAAACTCTGAAAATCGGAATATGCTAATGGAAGAGAAAAGCGACGTTGCCGCATCTTTTCTTTTTCACCGGCAATAATTTCCTGAGCATCTTTATGAAGCAACTTATAAAATTCCTGATTAGTCAAAATCGCTCCCGGTATGGACAAATCCTTTTCTTTTTCCATTTGGATTAATGTTTGAATTTTTGTCTTTATTATTAAAAGGAGAAGGTGAGAGTTTAAGGTTGGACTTAGGTGTTAAAATCCGATACTTAGTTTTAACCCTAAACCCACCTCCAGGAACGAAGTCCAACAATTCAGCTTCCTGCAAACGTTCTCTGGCAGACTTCAATACTTGTAAAGAGATATTGGCATTGGCAACCATTCGTTTGTCTGCAAATTCAATCCATTCCTGCCAAAACGAACGGTTCACCAAATGAATTATGAAGAAATACAGTCGAGTTTCATTTCCGCTGAAATTCTTCTGTTCATCCATTCTCCAGAAGTTGGCTATCAAGTCGAATATATTCATCATCTTGCGCCTTTAAAATCTTTTTTGTAATCTGCTTTCACCTCTGACTCAATTTCCAGTATAGTCTTCTTCTTGCCTTGGGAAATCCATTCCAGTAGCTCGTCTTCAAAAAAATAGAGTTTCTTTCCGGTTTTATAACAGGGGAGTAAGCGCTTGCGGACAAGTGCGTAAATGGTAGGTTTTGCTTTGCCAATAGTCCGGCTGGCTTCTTCAATGCCTATTGGAATACGTTTGGGAGGAGAAACTGATGTTTGCCCTTTTTCGACTAATAGCTTGAGTGCAGCCACCTCGCTTACCAGATAGGCGACTGCTTTGGGTAGGGTTTCAAAAGAAATTTCATTTGTTTCCATAACTATCGTTTTTAATTGTTATGGTGCAAATGAAGTAGGTGTTTTTATCGTGTTTTACGACACTGGGAAAACACAGTTAAAACACTGGAGATTTTAATAAACTGCTGTTACTATTGCTCTGTAAGACTTTTCTGTATTTTAATAATGCCTTTTAATTCGTCGTCTTTCAGATGGCTTTTGATGCTTTCAACTTCTATATCTTTGAGAATATCAGGAAATACTTTTTTGAGGAAGACAGCAATCTCTATTCGTTTGCCTATATTGAAATGGTTCCAAATATTCCATCCAAAATGAGAAATGTCAACAGCCGATAAGTCTTTGCTGGTTTTTATGGAGCGTAAGTTTTCCAAGTTCAATTTGTCGGAGTAAAGTTGCAGGTTTCCACAAAGTATCTCAATCTGTTCATCTGAAGCATAAGAAGCAAATGTTTTTCTGGTATAGTTCAGCGCAGTATTTAGCCTTTCTTCCCGCTCTTTTACTTTGTTTTGTAGTTGTTCGTTCCGAATATCCGCTAAAGAGTATGGTTCGGTTGTATGAATAGTTATTTTATCCATAGGTTGTATAGTGTTTTTTGTTTTATTCCTGAAATAAGGAAGTTTCAGTAAGATCCTTGAAATCCAGGGCAACATCAATCCTTGTAAAACAACCTGAATACTTAAGTATGCTGCGGCCTCAATGGCCAGAATCACAATAAAAACCATAAATGCAGTAAAACTGTCAACTCCTAAAGAGAGAGCAGATATACGTGCCAATGTCGCAATTATCAACGCAGCAGATGCGATCAGTACGTATAAAATAATAAATTCCAGCCGATTGTTTTTCATCCCTTGATTGGTTTTATTGTTTCTAACTGTATCGCTTGGGCTGCTTTATTTTTCTTCTCGTCAACCACTTTAGCGTAAATCTGGGTGGTTTTAACATTGGTGTGGCCAAGCATTTTGCTGACAGTATAAATATCGGTGCCGTTTGATAACTGCAAGGTCGCGAATGTATGACGGAAGCAATGGAAAGTAATTTTCTTTTTAATACCTGCGGCTCCTACCCATAGCTTGAGGGGACGTGAAATCCAAGAAGGATCGGGCAAATCTTCAAAAACAAATTGTTCAGGGTTGCCCGGGTCTCCACAAAGTTGTAGCGCTTGTTCTGAAATGGGAGTATATTCGACGCCTTTGGTTTTTTGTTGGGTAAAATTCAGCTTGGCCTGATTACCATCAATGCTGATTTCTTGCCACTGCAATTTTTGAATATCGCAATGTCGCAATCCTGTAAGCGCAGAGAAAAGGGCTGCGCGTTTAAGTACATCCCGTTCGCAAGGAGTAGCGGCAAGTGTATTGAGTTCATCAATGGATAAGTATTCGCGACGTGATTCCTGATCCTGAATTCCTTTTATTTTTGCAGATAAATCAACTGTCAAGTAACCGTCAACAAAAGCTTGTTTGAGAGCTGCCTTGAAAATGGAAAAATAAGTTGACGCAGTATTTTGAGAAAGCGTTCCAGTTTTGTTACCTCCAAGAGGGGCTGATAGCAGAAAAAGTTTATATTCTTCGGCCATCCTATTGTTTATTTGGGAAAACAATAGCGTGCTTCCTGCAAACTGTTTCAGAAATTCAACAGCGCGTTGCCAGTTAATTAAAATAGATGTTGAGCTGTTAGCGTGTCGTTTTGCTGTTACTTTATCAAAATATTCAATGAAATTTTGCTGCAAACGCTCCTTTTGTTCAGCTTGTGCGGTTTCAGCATCGCTGTATAAATCCGCATTATCATATTCTCGTTGGCGAAGTTTACGAACTCCATCCGCATAAATCATATCTTCCTGATCTTTTTCTCCTTTGCAGATAATTATTCCGTTGTCATCTCGTTTGGGTTTGTAGGTTTTTGAACCATCTGATTCGGTCCGGGCAATTCGTTTTTTATCCCATTCAATTGTAGTAACACGTCTATTTAAATATTCCCGTATGCGTTGTGGACTTTTCTTGCCGGGAACAAAAACGGGGTAACTCTCGATATAAACATACCACTCCTTTCGGTCTTCGGCCTTTCGGAGCCTCACTGTTACTTTAGTGTTGGATAACTCTTTCATGCGGTATTTTTATTTGCTTGAAAATATCTTGTCAATTTGGTCTTTAGGGACATAGACAAACTTTCCCACTTGCCTTCTGGGAATGCCGTTCCGGCGAATTGTCTTGTTCACTGTTGAGGGCGATACACCGAATTTATCAGATACTTCAGCAATGGTATAACACTCGTTTTCGTTGTATGTCAATTTTACGGACTGTTCTTTGGGCTTTTCAGGGAGAACAACCTCAGTAAACATAGCTTCTATATGCAAACGGCTGACTCTTGTTAGCCGTTGTCCCAAGTTGACAGCAGGAATTTTTCCTGCTTTTATAAGGCGGCGAATAGTATCCTTGGATATTCCGAAAAGAACAGTTGCCTCCGTAATAGAAATATAAGGGCGTGTTTGGATTTGAGCTATTTGATTAGTTGACTGTTCCAAAATACTTTGCTTACGCTCCGCATCCTTTGCTTCTCGTTTTTTCTCTTTACCTGATTTATTCACACAAGTAGTGCTACAAAAGCGAGTAATAACAGTTTTTGCTTCAAAAGGCTTTCCACATTGCTCGCAAATCTTGGGTATTTTCAATTTACTAATTCCCATATTGTTCTCAGTAATCGTTCGCTTTATTTCAATTAAATACGATTAAGGTATTATAAGCATTAATAAGGCGCACATTAACGCCAATTAGCGCGCGGTACAAATGTGGTACAAATATATGATTAAAATTGATAATTAAGCATTAAACTCAATAATTTTATAAAAACAAAAACCGCAGTAAATCAGATATTTACTGCGGTTTATCTATTTTTGATGATGGTTTTTAAGCCTATCTACTTGACTTCTTCGAAATCAACATCAGTTACTTCACCGTCCTGTTTGTTGCCTCCGCCGGCATTGGTTTGCTGACCGGCATCAGGACCAGGTTGTGCGTTAGCTTGTGCCTGAGCGTTATACATTTCCTGCGATGCAGCCTGGAATACTCCGTTCAGTTCGGCAGTTGCAGCATCAATGCCTGCAATATCCTGAGAGGCATGTGCCGTTTTTAATTTGCTAAGCGCAACTTCAATTGGTCCTTTTTTATCGGCTGGCAATTTGTCACCAAATTCCTTCAATTGCTTTTCCGTCTGGAAAATCAAACTATCGGCCTGGTTAAGCTTATCAACTTTTTCACGGGCGGCTTTATCGGCAGCTTCGTTGGCTGCTGCTTCGTCGCGCATACGTTTGATTTCGTCGTCGCTCAAACCTGAAGACGCTTCGATGCGGATCGACTGTGTTTTGCCAGTAGCCTTATCTTTAGCAGTTACGTGCAAAATTCCATTGGCATCGATGTCGAAAGTAACTTCAATCTGTGGAACGCCACGCATTGCTGGTGGCAGGCCGTCGAGGTGGAAACGGCCAATGGTTTTATTTCCATTTGCCATTGGGCGTTCGCCTTGCAGCACATGAATTTCAACCGAGGGTTGATTGTCTGAAGCCGTTGTAAATGTTTCTGCCTTTTTGGTTGGAATGGTTGTGTTCGATTCGATCAAACGGGTCATTACACCACCCATGGTTTCGATACCGAGTGAAAGCGGAGTAACGTCGAGTAACAATACATCTTTTACTTCTCCGGTCAATACACCACCCTGAATTGCAGCACCAATAGCTACTACCTCGTCAGGATTTACACCTTTCGAAGGCGTTTTTCCGAATAACTGCTGTACTTTTTCCTGAACGGCAGGGATACGGGTTGAACCTCCAACCAAGATTACTTCGTCGATATCGCTTGCCTGTAATCCTGCATTTTGCAATGCTTTACGACAAGGTTCCATGGTGGCCTGAATCAACTTGTCACAAAGTTGCTCGAATTTGGCACGGGTCAGTGTTTTAACCAAGTGTTTTGGAATACCGTTCACCGGCATAATGTATGGCAGATTGATTTCAGTCTGCGTTGAACTTGACAATTCGATTTTAGCTTTTTCGGCAGCTTCTTTCAAGCGCTGCAATGCCATTGGATCCTGGCGCAAGTCAATGCCTTCGTCGTTTTTGAATTCACTGGCCAGCCAGTTGATAATTTCCTGATCGAAATCATCACCACCAAGGTGCGTATCACCGTCGGTTGATTTTACTTCGAATACACCTTCACCCAATTCGAGGATTGAAATATCGAAAGTACCGCCACCAAGGTCGAATACTGCGATTTTCATTTCGCGGTGCATCTTATCCAATCCATAAGCCAATGCTGCAGCTGTTGGTTCGTTGATGATACGACGAACGTTCAACCCAGCGATTTCGCCAGCCTCTTTGGTTGCCTGACGTTGCGAATCGTTAAAATATGCAGGAACTGTAATGACGGCTTCAGTAACTTCCTGACCAAGGTAGTCTTCAGCAGTCTTCTTCATTTTCTGAAGAATCATGGCCGAAATTTCCTGAGGAGAATATTTGCGGTCATCAATAACTACACGTGGGGTATTGTTGTCGCCCTGAACTACTGAATAAGGAACTCGTTGAATTTCTTTGGCTAAGTTTGAATAGGGTTCGCCCATCAACCGTTTGATCGAATAAACCGTTTTCGCCGGATTCGTAATCGCCTGACGTTTTGCCGGATCACCCACTTTCCGTTCGCCGTTTTCAATAAATCCGACGATTGACGGAGTTGTACGTTTGCCTTCGCTATTTGGGATAACAACAGGCTCGTTACCTTCCATAACTGATACACACGAGTTGGTTGTACCTAAGTCAATTCCAATAATTTTTCCCATTTTATGATATTTTTAAACTTGTTATTTCGTTTTTAATTGAATACGAGCTTGACCATTCAATCGCTGTGCCATAAATCGGGCAGACTGAAATTTGGCAAATTTGGCATTCTAAACTTTTGGCATGGGTTTATACTGACAGAATGCGTGACAAAACGACAGCGGAATAAAATTGAAAAGCGAAAATAGTCATGGGCAATCCGGTACATATAGCTGTCTGGTCTATTGATTGACAATAGGAAATAGTCTTTGGTCATTCAGAAAGTCTCTTTTAGATTTTTCCCAATGACTATTGAGTTTTTTACTGATATTCTGGATGCTAGGGCCATTGGCCATTTTCTCTTTCCTTTTTCCTTATTTTCTGTTGACTACTGACTTATTTTCTGTTTTTTACTATCTTCAACCCATCTAAAATCTCAACCAATGAAACACAAACCTGTACAGGCAGTTCCACACGAACGCCTTTTTTCGCTCGATGCACTTCGTGGATTCGACATGTTTTGGATTACCGGTGGCGGTTCTCTAATCGTAGCCCTTGAAAAATTTTCTAGAGTAGAATGGATGAAACCAATTGCCGAACAAATGGAGCATGTACCCTGGGAAGGGTTTCATTTCGAAGATCTTATTTTTCCTCTATTTATGTTTATAAGTGGAATAGCCATTCCCTTTGCACTTATTTCGAAGATTGAAAAGGGAATTTCACAAACCGAGATGGCCAAAAAAGCAATTATTCGTGGCCTTAGTCTCGTTGTGATTGGTTGGATATACAATGGTCTTTTTGAGAATTTATTTAAGGATGGCAGTTTTATTGAACACGTGCGTTTCCCCAGTGTGTTGGGACAGATTGGATTGGGGTATATGTTTGCCGCTTTAATTACGATTTACACCAAATCGCTGAAACAGAGGCTTTATTGGCTTGGCGGAATATTGCTGGGCATTGGCATAATTCAGCTTTTAATACCTGTTCCCGGGGTTGGAGCAGGTGTTTTAACTCCTGAAGGTTGTATCAATGGATACATTGATCGCATGCTGGTTCCAGGAAGACTGAATGGTAAAATATTTGATCCGGAAGGTCTATTCTGCATCATTTCAGCAGTTTCGGTTACTTTGATGGGATCTTTTGCCGGATATTTACTTCGAGATAAGAAAACGGAGCAAATGCAAAAGGTTAAATATCTGGCATCAATTGGTGCAGTAGCTGTGGTTTTTGCCTTATTGTTGAGCACTTTCTATCCAATTATTAAAGCATGCTGGACTGATAGTTTCAATATTCTGACCAGTGGAATTGGCTTTATGCTGATTGCTCTGTTTTATTGGATTATTGATGTAAAAGGATGGCAAAAGTGGTCGTTTTTCTTCAGGGTTATCGGTATGAATTCAATTTTTATATACCTGTTCGAACGTTTTGTCAATATTTCTGACCGAACGTTTTTTGGTTGGGCCACAGTTTTTGGAGAAGACGCGGGACGTCTCATTAGTGTGGCCGGAATGATCGGTATTTATTGGTGCGTCATGTATTTTCTATATAAAAAGAAAATTTTCTTTAGGGTATAAATTAGAGAAGCCGGCTCAAATGAGCCGGCTTCTCTAATTTATATGGAATTGGAAGGTCATAAACTTTTATTTTGGCGCAAACAAAAGTAAAACCGAAATTCCCAATCCATAAATTCTTACTTTTGTACCCGAATCGAATACAAAAACAGATGTCAGTCCATAAAGAAATTAAGCGTATTACAACGCATGTACTTTCAGAAATGAAACTGAAAGGCGAAAAAATTGCCATGCTTACCGCATACGATTACAGCATGGCCAAATTGGTCGATGAAGCTGGTATCGAGATTATTTTGGTTGGCGACTCTGCCTCCAACGTGATGGCTGGCAACGAAACCACGCTGCCGATCACGCTCGACCAAATGATTTATCACGGCAAATCGGTAGTAAAAGCCGTAAACCGCGCGCTGGTGGTTGTCGATATGCCTTTTGGAAGCTACCAGGGAAATCCGTTGGAAGCATTGAATTCGGCCATCAAAATCATGAAAGTGACTCATGCCGATGCCGTAAAAGTTGAAGGCGGCAAAGAAATTATTGAATCGGTTGAACGTATTTTGTCAGCAGGCATCCCGGTGATGGGACACCTCGGACTGATGCCGCAATCGATTAATAAATACGGAACCTATACCGTGCGCGCCAAAGAAGAGGTGGAGGCTAAAAAACTGATTGAAGATGCTTTGTTGCTGGAAGCAACTGGGTGTTTTGCCATTGTTCTTGAAAAAATTCCGGCAGAATTAGGAGCGAAAGTTGCACAAGCGTTGAAAATTCCGGTCATTGGTATTGGAGCCGGAGGAGGAGTTGATGGACAGGTTTTGGTTATTCACGATATGTTGGGAATTTCACAGTCGTTCTCCCCTCGCTTTTTGAGACGCTACCTGAACCTTGCCGAAGAAATTAAAGGCGCAGTTAATAGCTATGTTCAGGATGTGAAATCAAAGAATTTCCCCAACGAAAAGGAACAGTACTAGACGTTTGAAATTTTAGATTTTTTTGTCTGGAACAATGTTCCTGAATATTTAGATATTCAGCATTGATAGTTGAAATTTCTCATACAAACACCCACGGAAACCCCTTGGACAAACTTTAAATCGCAATTCAAAATGGAAGTAATTTACGAAGACAATCACATCATTGCCATCAATAAAGCGTGTGGCGAGATTGTTCAAGGCGACAAAACGGGAGACGAAACTCTGATTGATAAAGTAAAAGAATACATCAAGGTAAAATATAACAAACCTGGCGATGTATACCTGGGATCGCCTCATCGCTTGGATCGCCCGACAAGCGGAGTCATAATTTTTGCCCGCACCAGCAAAGCACTCAATCGCCTGAATGAAATGTTTCAGGATAAGGATGCAATGAAAAAAACATATTGGGCCGTGGTCGATAAACTTCCGGAAGAGGAAGAAGGAACTTTGCACCACTGGTTGTTGAAAGATGAAGAAAAGAATAAGTCACATGCCCACAACAAAGAACGAAAAGGCGCAAAAGAAGCCATTTTGAATTATCGCCATGTGGCAACTCTCAACAATTACCATTTGCTTGAAATTGACTTGAAGACTGGTCGCCATCACCAGATTCGGGCACAGCTCAACCGCATAGGTCTGCACATCAAAGGCGACCTGAAATACGGTGCCGCACGAAGCAACGAAAACGGCGGAATCCATTTACACGCCCGCAAAATTGAATTTATCCACCCGGTAACCAAAGAGCCGGTTAAGATTGTGGCCAAACCACCGGAAGACCCGATCTGGAACGATCTGGTTCAGATCGATTACTTGAAAGACTAGAAAAAGTGATCACTCACAGTGGCCAGTATTGGCGAATAAAGGGATTCCATCGTTCAAAATAGAGATGGATTTTTCTTGTTAAATACTTTGGAATTTAGAATTTAATCTCGCTAAACCGTTTTCGTTTACGGATATAAAATTGAAAGACAATGCTCCGGGGAAGCCTTTTTGCCGGAGGGTTTAAAAGTCCGGCTTTACGAGCTTGCTGTCGCTTGCGGTGAAGTGCAGGTAGTGAAATGTAAAATTGGGAATGCGCTTTCAATACGCTCCTGATTCCATTCAGGTTGAATTCAGCAAGCAGCTTGATGGCAGCTATTCCATCCAAAACCATACGGATAAAAAGGATGTAAAAAAGCTGGCCTGAAGGCAGGTTTTTGAATAAAAGCCAAAGGTTATTCCTGAAATTCAAATAAAGTTTGCGAGGATTGTCATACGAGAGAGTTCCGCCTCCCACATGATAAACGGTACTTTCTGGAGTATAAACGACCCGATACCCACTGTTTTTCATACGCCAGCACAAATCAATCTCTTCCATGTGCGCCCAAAAATCAGCGTCGAAGCCACCAACTTCACGAAAATATTCAGACCGCACAAACATGCAGGCGCCTGTTGCCCAGAAAATATCGATAGAATCATTGTACTGACCATGATCGGCTTCCACTTCATTAAAAATGCGGCCGCGGCAAAACGGGTAACCAAACCGGTCGATAAAACCACCCGCAGCGCCAGCATATTCAAACTTATTTTTCTGATGGTAGCTCAATATTTTTGGCTGTACCGCAGCAATCGCCGAATCAGATTCCATTAATTGGATTGGCGCATCCAACCACCCTTCAGTGACTTCAACGTCCGAATTTAGGACAACAAAATAGTCGGCTTCAATCTGCTTCAGCGCTTCGTTGTAACCACGCGCAAATCCATAATTCTGCTTCAGGTCAATGATTTTAACTTCAGAAAATTGATCTTGAAGTATTTGCAGTGAATCGTCAGTCGAACCATTATCCGCAACAATAACATCAGTCGAATCATTCTTGCTAAATTCAATGACTGAAGGAAGAAACTGTTGCAACAGTTTGGCTCCATTCCAGTTAAGGATGACAATGGCTATTTTCGGACTCATAAAACAGTTAAGGCGTTGTATTTTCGTTGTATTGGGTTTTTTGGTTTGACTTTTCTGCTTCCTTTTTACACCTTTCCTTATGGAATCAGAAGTTTCGCCAGAATGGTTGCCATATGTTCCTTTTCGAGATTGAAAAGTAGATTGGCAATCTTTTCCATTTTTTCAGGTTCTTCCGATTGCAGAAGCAGCTTGATCTCTCGGATTTGTTTGCCGGTCAGTTCTTCTTCGAGCAAAGTCCATATTTTCAGGTTTTCCTCTTCCTGTTTCGGAACACCCAGATGTTCGAGTTCCAGTTTGGTGGCTTCCAGAATTTCACGGGCTTTCAGGATCACCGGATCCGAATCTTTTCCGGTTCCGGCTGCATCGCGGAGAGTCCAGCTCGAATAATCATATTTCAACTCCTTGATCATTCGGACGTTGGTGCTTTCCTTGCCAAAAATACGTTCCAGAAATATGATGGTGTGGCTTTTCCAGGCTTCCAGATCGAAGTTTTTGGCAACCAGACTTTCAAGTTGCTTGTTAATCAGGGCAATTTCGTTTTCGATCATGACGGGATTGTTATTTTGTTGCAATTTAGCAAAAAAAAGATGCACAAATTGAAGAAGAAATTGAGGAAAACTGAAATTTGGAACTCGGAGTATTTCATTACTCTTTTTTTCTTATTCCTCTCCTAAGTGTTTGTGTACGATCGAATAAAATTCATCAAAATAATTAGCGTTGCAAGCGATCATTTCGCCACCGAACAAATAGTTTTCACCACCATTGAAATCGCAAACTCTGCCGCCTGCCTGTTTCATGATAATAATTCCGGCGGCCACGTCCCACGAATGCAGGGCATGTTCGTAAAATCCTTCGAACCTTCCGGCGGCCACGTAGGCCATATCGGTAGCGGCAGAACCTAAACGGCGCATTCCATGCGAATTGCGCATAAAAAAGTTCATCGCTTCCATGTAGTTGCCGAGCTTCGTAAAGTCGTAATATGGAAATCCGGTTGCAATCAGCGAATCGGCAGTGGTAGCGGCTTTCGAAACCCGAATCTCCTTTCCGTTTAGATAGGCTTTGCTCCCTTTCCAGGCATAAAACATTTCATTGAGACTGATTTCGTAAACAACCCCCAGAATAATTTCCTCATCTTCCATTAGCGCAATGCTTACTGCGAAAGGAGAAATGCCATGAATGTAATTGGTAGTTCCGTCCAGGGGATCGATTACCCATCGGTACTTTTCACCATTTTCTTTTGCCGTTCCTTCTTCGGCAATAAATCCAGACCCAGGTAAAAGCTCACGTAAAGCAGTCACAATGCGGGCTTCCGAAGTCTTATCAACATAGGTTACCATGTCTGACTTTCCTTTGTGGATGATATCTTCGGCAGTAAATTTTAGTCGTTCATCATAAATAAACCGGCCAACTTCGCGGGCCAATTCCTGAACTTGTGTGCAAAGTATTTCGAGATTCATGTCGTATAGAGTTTCAAGTTAAAAATCACAGGTATATTGTGGCCGTAGAGACACGAGATCTCGTGTCCTTACTTTACCACCGTTCCCCCAACGTTTCCGTTTGGCAATATGTTTTCTAATTTCACCGAAACAATTCGATTTTCCAGATCTTCATGGTAATCGGTTTCCACTTTGATGTAATTATCCGTAAACCCGGATATCGTTATTTTATCTTTTGATTCTTCGAAAAGCACCTCGTGCAATGTTCCCAGATTTTGACGGTAGAAATCTTCTGTTTTTCGGTCAGAGAGGGCAATTAGTCGTTGCGTGCGATGTTTGCGTTCGTCAACCGGAACTACAGGTTTTATTTCCAGCGCTTTGGTTCCTGGTCTTTCAGAATAGGGGAAGGCGTGCAATTGAGAAACGTCGAGATCGGCAATGAAACGATACGAGTCACGGAAAAAATCGTCGGTTTCGCCATTAGTTCCGGCAATAATGTCCACACCGATAAACGCGTTCGGGATTTCAGCTTTGATCTTTGCTACCCGGCTTTCGAATACTTCACGTTTGTATTTTCGTTTCATGAGGGCCAAAACGTCGTTGGACCCTGACTGAAGCGGCAAATGGAAATGGGGCATGATGCGTTGCGAGCGCGCTGCGAATTCAATGATCTCATCGGTCAGCAAATCAGGTTCAACCGACGAAATTCGAATGCGGTGCAAGTCTTCAATCTGATCGAGTTCGCGCAGCAAATCAATAAATTTTTCGTCCGTTGACTTACCGAAATCGCCAATGTTAACGCCCGTCAGAATAATCTCCATGGTTCCTTTAGCCACAATTTCACGAGCTTCGGCGACTGTATTTTCGATGCTGTCGTTTCGGCTCCGGCCACGGGCATATGGAATGGTGCAATAGGTACAATAGTAATCGCATCCATCCTGAACTTTCAGAAAGCTTCTGGTCCGATCTCCAAACGAATAAGAATGAAAGTAATTTCTGATTTCTTTGGGCTTCTGAATGTGAATTTCAGTCTGCTCTTTCTTGTTCAGACCACCCAGATATTCGGTTATATTTTGTTTCTCCGATGAACCAATGATTAAATCGACTCCTTCAATTTTCCGGATGGCTTCTGGCTGCAACTGAGCATAACATCCAGTTACAATAATCAAGGCTTCAGGATTTTTTCGCACTGCCTGCCGAATAATATTTCTTGTCTTTTTGTCGCCTTCAGCGGTCACCGAACAGGAGTTGATTACTACTGCATCAGCGTTTTCGGTAAACTCAACACGTTCAAAACCGAGATCTTCAAAGCGGCGTGCAATGCTTGATGTTTCCGAGAAATTGAGTTTACAGCCGAGTGTATAAAATGAAGCCTTTTTACCTGAATATTCCATTAAAATCCTTTCCATCATCTGATAATCAGGCGGCAAAAATACGAAAATATATTACCGTTGCCTAAAGGCAGACAGGAAGACTATAGTAAGTCACTGGCCAGTTCGGCCAAGTAGCTGCGTTCTCCTTTCACCAGATTGACATGAGCAAAAATTTCGTGGTCTCTCATTTTCTCTGTCATATAGGCCAATCCATTCGATTTCATATCGAGATAAGGAGAATCAATTTGCTGAAGGTCGCCTGTGAAAATCAGCTTCGTTCCTTCACCGGCACGGGTTATAATGGTTTTTATTTCGTGCGGGGTCAGGTTTTGGGCTTCATCGATAATGAAATACGAATTCGACAAACTTCGTCCCCTGATATAGGCCAATGGGGTAATTATCAATCGTTCGTCTTTCAGCAGCTCTTCGATTTTCTGGTATTCCATGCTGCGTGGATTGTAATTGTGCTTAATTACTGAAAGGTTATCGAAGAGTGGCTGCATGTATGGACTGATTTTTTCCTGCGCATCGCCCGGTAAATATCCCAAATCGCGGTTGCTGAGCGCCACAATCGGTCGGGCCAGTAATATTTGTCCGAAATTTTTGTGCTGTTCGAGTGCTGCGGCGAGTGCCAGTAATGTCTTTCCTGTTCCGGCTTTTCCGGTTAAAGCAACCAGTTTTATTTCCGGGTTAAAAAGGGCGTCGAGGCTAAACGTTTGTTCAGCATTGCGAGGTTTGATGCCGTATGCTGTTTTTTTCTCAACACGAACCATCTTTTTTAATCCACCGTCGTATCGTCCCAAAACACTCGCTTTGGGCGATTTCATGATAAAATATTCGTTGATTTCCGGGACTTCTGATAGTTCCATCAGTTCAAGCGAAATAGAATTTTCGACATACAGCTTTTCGATCAGCGTGTCGCTAAAATTTTCGAATTCGGTTACACTTTTATTCAGAACATTAATATCCTTTACCTTGTCGTTATAGTAATCTTCTGATTGGATTCGCAGCGATTTAGCTTTCATCCTCAGGTTAATATCCTTGGTAACCAGAATCGTCGGGCGATCAGGAAATTTCTGTGCAATATACATGGTAATGGCCAATATGCGGTGATCTGGAATATCCTCGCGGAACGAATGTTTCATTTCCTCCGGAATAGGCTTGCCTGTTTCAATGATGAGCTTGCCTTTGTCGGGGCCAAGTTTGATACCGCCGTTAAAAAGTTGGTCGCCCACGATTTCGTCGAGTTCGCGCACAAATTCGCGAGCCTGAAAGTTGATCGGATCGTTTCCCCGTTTAAACTTGTCCAATTCTTCGAGAACTGTTATCGGAATTACGATGTCGTTATCCTGAAACTGGTAAATGCTGGTATGGTCGTGCAAAATTACATTGGTATCGAGCACGAAAATTTTGGTTTGTTTTTTCTTTGCCATCGCCGTAATCTTTAAGGTTTCCATAAATTTAGAAAAATTAGAATGGTTTAATGTGGAAATGGCCACTAAATTCTCAATTTTACCTTTCTATTTTTTAAACTAGTGTTCATAAGTTTTTTACTCATGAGAACCTACCCTCAAGTACTCGATTTTCTATATAGCCAGTTACCTATGTTTCAGCGCACTGGAGCTGCTGCATACAAGGACAATCTAGACAACACCATCCGATTGGATGAAATGTTTAATCATCCGCACCGCTCATTTAAGACCATTCATATCGCCGGAACAAACGGGAAAGGATCGGTTTCGCACATGCTGGCGTCCATTTTACAAGAAGCCGGATACAAAATAGGCCTCTATACTTCACCACATTTGAAAGATTTCAGAGAGCGGATCCGTGTCAATGGCGAAATGATTTCGGAAGAAGCCGTAGTTCAGTTTACCGAATTGTTTCAGGCAAAAAACGAAATTGAAAAGTTGGAACCTTCGTTTTTCGAACTGACCGTCTCGATGGCCTTTGACTATTTCCGCAGTATGGAAGTTGATGTAGCTGTAATTGAAGTTGGTTTAGGCGGAAGACTGGATTCAACCAACATTATTACTCCCGAAATTTCTGTAATTACCAACATCAGCTTCGATCACATGGCTCTCTTGGGCGACACTTTGCCAAAAATTGCAGCCGAGAAAGCTGGAATCATTAAAAAAGATGTTCCGGTGGTTGTGGGCGAAACTACTCCGCAAACCAGTTCTGTGTTTGAGCAGTTTGCCGAAAATATGCATACCCGACTTTCTTTTGCCGATCAGGAATATCATACAGATTATTCGATGCAGACCATCGACGGAAAACAAAGCCTGAATATCAGGAAGAATGGAGAACTATTTTATACTGATTTGAAACTGGATTTGTTGGGCATTTATCAGCGGTACAATGTTCCGACGGTATTAAAAGCAATCGATTTACTGAATGAGAAAGGCTGGAATTTAGCTGAAGATATTATCCGAAAAGGATTACTTAACGTAATTGCAAATACAGGGCTTCAGGGACGATGGCAAATTATTGGGCGCAATCCGTTAACGATTTGCGATACCGGCCACAATCCGGGAGGAATTAAATTGGTGGTTGAGCAAATCAATCAGACTGCCTGGAAAGCCCTGCATATCGTGATTGGCATGGTTAGCGACAAGGACCAGAATGAGGTTTTGTCGTTACTTCCGACAAATGCACACTATTATTTCACCAAAGCGGCTATTCCGCGGGCGGCTGAACCAGAGGTGCTTGCCGGTAAAGCTGAAAAATTTGGATTGAAGGGGAATTGCTATCCAACTGTTCGTCAGGCGCTTTCTGCAGCTCTTACAAATGCTGGGAAAAACGATCTTGTGTTTGTTGGCGGAAGCACTTTTGTAGTGGCCGAAATTTTGTGAGATTTTTTAATATTTTTGTTTGCACATTCCAAAAAGGAGTATATCTTTGCAACGCTTTAAAAAACAAAGCGCGTTCATAAAAACAACAAGGGCGATTAGCTCAGCTGGTTCAGAGCATCTGGTTTACACCCAGAGGGTCGGGGGTTCGAATCCCTCATCGCCCACAAAAGAGGATAACGAAAGTTATCCTCTTTTTTTATGCTTCATGTTTCACAAAATTCCGAATATAGGTTTTCATTTTGATTAAAAATTCTGTGGATGCCAATTAATCAAAATAGATATTTCATAATTAAAAGCATTTTAACATGAAAGTCTATTGACTCGTATTACCTTTTTGAGTTACTTTTGAACTCAATCCCATTACGACTCAAACGATCGATGTGACAGAGGTGGCGAAGCTGTGAAATCAGAACTATCATTCCGGATAAAATTGGCCCCTTTTATTTAATACTCAAAAAGAGTTTCTAATTTTGAAGACAATGTTGTAATGAAAATGAATCAGGGTATAGTTCTCAAACACACGCCCTATAATAAACGACAATCATTCAACCACAAAATATGCTCAATAAACTTTTAGATCGCCAATGCAAAGTCGCACTCATTGGACTAGGTTATGTTGGACTACCTATCGCACTCGAATTCGCCCGCAAAATATCGGTTATTGGCTTCGACATCAACGACAAACGTGTGCAAATGATGAAAAACGGAATTGATCCGTGTAAAGAATTGTCCTCCGAAGACTTTAACAATACTGATATTAATTTCACATCCAATCCGGAAGACTTGCGGAAGGCTTCGTTTTTCATAATTGCTGTACCAACTCCCATTGACGAATACAAGCAGCCCGACCTTCAACCTCTCATTAGTGCCAGCACTACTGTTGGAAAAGCACTAAAAAAAGGAGATTATGTGGTCTATGAGTCAACGGTTTTCCCGGGGTGTACCGAAGAAGATTGTGTGCCGATTCTTGAACGCGAATCGGGATTAAAATATGGAATCGATTTTAAGGTTGGTTATTCGCCCGAACGCATTAATCCGGGCGACAAGGTGCACACGCTCACCAACACAAAAAAAATTGTTTCGGGTTGCGACAACGAATCACTCGAAGTCATTGCACAGGTTTACGAGCAAATCATTATCGCGGGAGTACACCGCGCGCCGAGTATTAAAGTTGCCGAAGCCGGCAAAATCATCGAAAACACCCAGCGTGATGTTAACATTGCCCTGATGAACGAATTATCGATCATCTTTAACCGTATAGGCATCAACACTTACGATGTCATTGAAGCAGCAGGAACAAAATGGAATTTTCTGAAGTTTTATCCAGGACTTGTAGGTGGTCATTGCATCGGAGTTGATCCCTATTATTTAGTTCATAAAGCTAAACAGGTTGGATACCATGCACACCTTATCGATGCCGGACGTTTTGTAAACGACTCCATGGGCGGCTATATCGCGAAACAGACCGTTAAGCGGATTTTAGCAGCCGACAAGCATCTCAGCCAATCGAAGGTTCTGATATTGGGCTTTACTTTTAAAGAAAATGTGTCGGACGTGCGCAACACGAAAGTCGCTGACATCGTTCGTGAATTACAGTCATACCGCGTCAATGTCGATCTGGTCGATCCATTTGCAGATACACAAGAAGTGATGCACGAATACCAGATTGAATTAAAATCACAACCTGAAGGAACTTACGATGCCATTATTGTAGCAGTAGCTCATCATCAATACCGGAGAATGACAGAACCTGACTTTTTAAAATTTGCCAATGAAACCTGTTTGTTAGTTGATGTCAAAGGGCTTTATGCCAATCGGATCAAAAAATTAGAGTATTGGAGTCTATAACCACTAAACATTTAAAACAGAAATATCTATCAATTTTATACCTTACATTTTTATGAAAATTACTTGTATAGGCGCCGGATATGTAGGCGGGCCAACAATGGCCGTGATTGCTGAAAAATGTCCTGAAATTGAAGTAACCATAGTTGACATTAATCCACAACGAATTGCAGCCTGGAACGACGAAAACATGGATAAGCTTCCAATCTATGAACCGGGGCTGGCAGAAATAGTTAAATCGACTAGAAACCGAAATTTATTTTTCTCGACTGACATACAGGGAGCTATTCGCAATGGAGACATTATTTTCATATCGGTGAACACCCCAACCAAAACATATGGAGTAGGGAAAGGGATGGCTGCCGATTTAAAATATGTTGAACTATGTGCACGCCAAATTGCGGAGTTTGCCGATGGAAATAAAATCGTTGTAGAAAAGTCAACCCTGCCGGTACGTACCGCACAATCCATCAAAACGATATTAAGCAACAACACCCGAGGATTGCAATTTCAGGTTCTATCGAATCCTGAATTTTTAGCTGAAGGAACTGCCATTAAAGATTTACACCAACCCGACCGGGTATTGATAGGCGGAGAACAAAGTCCCGAAGGTCTGAGAGCCATTGAAACATTGACTTCGATTTATGCCAAATGGGTTCCACGGGAACGAATCCTGCAAACCAACGTTTGGAGCAGTGAGCTTTCAAAATTAACTTCCAACGCATTTTTAGCACAGCGAATTTCAAGCATCAACTCCATTTCAGCTTTATGTGAACGAACAGGCGCTGATATCAAAGAAATCTCAAAAGCCATTGGTGCCGACAGCCGGATTGGACCTAAATTTTTGGAATCTTCGGTTGGTTTTGGCGGAAGTTGCTTCCAGAAAGATATTCTCAACTTGGTCTATCTCTGCCGCCACTTCAACCTACCCGAAGTGGCAAATTATTGGGAACAGGTGATCAAAATAAATGATTATCAGAAACATCGCTTCGCTAAACAGATTATCGATAGTCTTTTCAATACCGTATCCGGTAAAAAAATAGCCTTTTTGGGTTGGGCATTTAAAAAAGACACAAATGACACCCGTGAGTCGCCTGCCATTTATGTAGCTTATGAACTTTTGCAAGATCGGGCCGAAATTCATGTGTATGACCCCAAAGTAACCAAAGAGCAAATTTTACACGATTTGAATTACCTCGCCGCGTCGAACCACTCCACCTACGGAGGCGACTTCGACTCTCCGCCTGTCGGCGAAATGGAAGGAATTTCAGTACATATCCATAACGATCCGTATGAAGCCATGAGAGATGCACATGCCATTGCTATCCTTACTGAATGGGACGAATTTAAATCATACGATTGGAAACAAATATATGAAAACATGTACAAACCAGCCTTTTTGTTCGATGGACGAAATATTCTGGAAAGAAAACTATTGAAAGAAATCGGTTTTGAATGCAAAGGCATAGGAAATTAAACAACTCATAAGTCCACAATAAAATGACACAAAAAACAGCATTAATCACTGGAGTTACCGGGCAAGACGGAGCCTACCTTAGTGAGTTTCTCCTGAAAAAGGGATACATGGTTCATGGGATCAAACGGCGTTCATCCATGTTTAATACCGAACGTATCGATCACATATATGAAGATCCCCACGTTGAAAACCGTCATTTCAAGCTTCATTTCGGCGATTTGACCGATAGTATGAATTTGACTCGTATTATTCAGGAAACACAGCCTGACGAAATATATAACCTGGCTGCCATGAGTCATGTGGCAGTGAGTTTCGAGACCCCGGAATATACAGGCAATGCCGATGGACTTGGGACATTGCGTATTCTGGAAGCAGTTCGGCTTCTTGGACTAATCCCCAAAACCCGCGTTTATCAAGCATCAACTTCCGAATTGTACGGCCTAGTGCAACAAGTTCCGCAAACAGAGAAAACACCTTTTTATCCTCGCTCTCCATATGCAGTAGCTAAAATGTATGCCTACTGGATCACTGTAAATTACCGCGAAGCTTATAATATGCATGCCAGCAACGGTATTTTGTTTAACCACGAATCGCCTATCCGCGGAGAAACATTTGTGACCCGCAAAATCACACGAGCGATCAGCCGTATTGCTCTTGGAATGCAGGATCAGCTTTTCCTTGGCAATCTATCTTCTAAACGAGACTGGGGACATGCTAAAGATTACATCCGCGCCATGTATCTGATCCTTCAACAAGATCAACCGGACGACTATGTAATTGCCACCGGCATTACCACTTCCATCCGCGACTTCATTAAACTGGCATGCGCTGAAATAGGCCTGGAAATTAGCTTTTCAGGAGAAGGTGCCGAAGAAAAAGGTTCTATTACTGCCATTGATGAAAGACTTTTCATTGAAAAAGTAGGTGATCGCTACTTAGGAGGCATCAAGTCACGAATGGCTCCTCACACCACAGTAGCTGTCGATCCCAAATACTTCCGCCCTACCGAAGTGGACCTTTTAATTGGTGATCCTTCCAAATCAAAATCGAAACTAGGCTGGGAACCTCAATACGATCTCAATGGACTGATCCAGGACATGATGCAATCAGACATCAAACTCATGAAGAAAGATGCCTGGCTAAGGGAAGGTGGCTACCGTACCATGAATTACTTTGAATAAAATGAATAAAGACTCAAAAATATACGTTGCAGGCCACCTTGGGCTAGTAGGTTCGGCACTCTGGCAAAATCTCCAGTCAAAAGGTTACACCAACCTCATTGGAAAAACTCTTAATGAATTGAACCTAATGGATACCAATGCTGTAAACGCTTTTTTTGCTTTCGAAAAGCCTGAATATGTGATTCTGGCCGCAGCAAAAGTGGGCGGTATTGTGGCAAACAACACCTATCGCGGTCAATTTATTTACGAAAACCTGATGATCCAGAACAATGTGATCCATGCGGCATACCTTAACCAGGTAAAAAAATTGTTGTTTTTAGGTTCAACCTGCATCTATCCCGCAGAAGCGCCACAGCCTATGTCCGAAGATTGTTTATTGACAGGCTCGCTTGAATATACCAACGAGCCGTACGCCATTGCCAAAATTGCCGGCATCAAACTTTGCGAAAGCTATAACCTGCAATACGGCACCAACTATATCTCGGTGATGCCGACCAATCTGTATGGCCCGAACGACAATTTTGATCTCGAAAAATCGCATGTTTTGCCAGCCATGCTCCGGAAAATGCACTTGGGCAAATGTCTGGAAGCAAATAACTGGGAGGCTATTCGTGAAGATTTAAATAAACGCCCAATAGAGGGAATTTCCGGAAACAATAATCAGGATGAAATACGAGCGGTTCTTTCAAAATACGGAATACGTCAGGAGAAGTCGAACTCTGTGTCCGTCGAAATTTGGGGAACAGGTTCACCCATGCGCGAATTCCTGTGGAGCGAAGAAATGGCCGATGCCTGTGTTTTTTTGATGGAAAATATAGATTTTAAAAATACCATTCAGAATAATTCTTCTTCCAATGGGGAAATCCGCAATACCCACATCAACATTGGAACTGGAAAAGAAATCTCAATACGCGATCTCGCATTTCTCATAAGTGAAAAATTAGGATTCAAGGGAAATCTGAAATTTAACACATCGAAACCCGATGGCACCATGCGAAAACTCACCAATCCAGATAAACTTCATGCTTTAGGATGGCATCATCAAATAGAGATCGAAGAAGGAATTGGAAAGTTGTATAATTGGTATTTAGGTCGCTAACTCGCATTTCAAATGAAGCATCTTATCTCGGTTCCACCCAATACCATCCCATACTTTCATCAGATATCAGGTCTTTCTCCTGAAGATTGGTTTATTGCATCTGACCCCAAAGAAAAAAGAGTTGGTTCGGGCGGAGGAACATCGTATTTGTTAACCGAATTGTTCTGGCAAGAGCAGGCAAATCAGTTCGAAGAATGGCTACCAAAAGAAAAACGGGTAATCATTCATGCCGGAGGTCAAAGCCGACGTTTGCCAGCATATGCTCCACTTGGCAAAAGTTTACTGCCCATGCCAGTATTTAGGTGGTCGCGCGGACAGCAACTCAACCAGCGATTGGTTCATCTTCAGGTTCCGTTATTCGATCAAATCCTCGCCCGGGCGCCAGAAAAACTAAACACTTTGGTTGCCAGCGGTGACACCCTGATATTTTCAGGTAAGAATATTCCTGAAATTCCGGAGGCCGATGTGGTTTGTTTTGGGATGTGGCTCGAACCCGAGAAAGCGACCAACCACGGGGTGTTCTTTGCAAGCCACGATACTCCCGGACAAATGCAGTTTATGCTTCAAAAACCATCGATTCAGAAAATTAAAGAACTCATCCATGAGTATTATTTTCTGATGGACATTGGCATTTGGCTACTCAGTCCAAAAGCAATCGAACTACTGATGAAACGTTGTGGCTGGAATGGTGAAAATTACGAAAATCAAATTCCGGATTTTTACGATTTATACAGTGAATTTGGCATTGCCATGGGCAATTCGCCTGTTCAGGCCGATGCAGAGATCAATAAGCTAAGTATCGCTTTGGTTAATCTTGAAGGTGGCGAATTTTATCATTTAGGCAATACTTCAGAACTGATCACCTCCAACCTGACTATTCAGAACCGGATTACCGATCAGCGTGAGATTTGGCACCGGCAGGTAAAGCCGCATCCTTCAATTTTCGTTTTAAATTCCGAAGTCGATACCAGGTTAAACTCGCAACACGCCAATATCTGGATAGAGAATGCTTTTATCCCCGTTGGCTGGCAATTGCAAAAAAACCATGCACTGACCAATATTCCGAAGAACAACTGGAACATTAAATTAAATGACGGTGATTGTCTCGATTTGGTTCCGGTAGGCTCGATTGAAGTTGCGATCCGCAATTATGGATTCACCGACTCGTTCAAAGGATCAAGAAACAGTGCAACGACACTGTTTATGGGGACAAAACTTGCCACATGGCTTGAAAACCATGGACTGGCAAATGCCTTCGATCAGTTGGATGAAATTACCGATATACAGTTCCTTCCTCTTTTTCCAATCCTGAAGAAGGAAGACATTAGCGAAACATTTCTGCAATGGCTAATCGACAGCCAACCAACTCCGGTTCCGGAATTTACTGAATTGTGGTTGCATTCGCAACGCGTAAGCGCCGACGGGATCACTCAAATCTGCGATATCGCCCAGATCGACAGGCAAAGTACCAATCACCGCAACAAAGCCATTCCTGCAATAGCCCGTAATTATGCGAATTCGGTATTCTACCAGCTCGACCTGGAAAAATTGGCCCGCGAATATGTAACGAATAATCTTGAACTTCCTGAAGAGCTTCAGGAAAGAAACAACTACTGGCTCCCGTTACATTCGCATATGTTTCGAGCAACTGTTCAGCGCAAAAGAGGGATTGATTGTGGTCAGGAAGAAAAAAAAGCATTCGACTACCTTCGTGATTCAGTGTTAAAATATTTTCATCAGAATCTGGTAGAGCCGTCAATCAACCTGCTCCCCGACCAGATTGCCTGGGGAAGAAGCCCAGTCAGGCTCGACCTCGCTGGCGGATGGACAGACACGCCTCCTTACTGTTTTCTGTATGGTGGCAAAGTACTAAACCTCGCCGTTGAGCTAAACGGTCAACCACCGCTACATTGTTATATCAAAGCCTCAGAAAAACCAGAATTCGTGCTCCGTTCGATCGATTTGGGTGCTCAGGAAACAATTACAACTTACGAAGAATTGAGAGCATTCTTTCAGGTTGGTTCTCCTTTTGCCATTCCTAAAGCAGCACTGGCACTTTCAGGGTTTATTCCCGATTTCTCATACCGGAAGTTTCCAACATTGGAGAAACAGCTCACCGATGCAGGCGGAGGACTGGAAATATCGATACTTTCTGCAGTTCCAAAAGGCTCCGGATTAGGGACAAGCTCTATACTGGCTGCCACTGTACTTGGAACACTTTCAGAAGTTTGCGCTTTGCGATGGGATAAAGCCGAAATTGGCCGACGTACACTGGCTCTTGAACAACTTTTAACCACAGGCGGCGGTTGGCAAGATCAGTTTGGCGGCATTCTCGAAGGCATCAAGCTTCTCGAAACCAGTCCGGGGAAACTGCAAAGTCCTGTAATTAAATGGTTGCCCGAATCGCTGTTTAGCGATCCACTGTATAAAAACAGGATGCTGCTTTATTATACTGGCATAACCCGAGTAGCAAAAAGTATTTTAGCTGATATCGTTCGGGGAATGTTCCTGAATTCGTCAATTCATCTATCGTTGTTGGAAGAGCTGAAATGTCATGCAGAAAATACCAGTGCCAACCTTTCGGCCAAAGACTTTGAAGGCTTGGGGCGAAACATCCAGAAAAGCTGGCAACTGAACCAGAAATTAGATTCGGGAACCAATACACCCGAAATTCAGCAACTCATCGACCGAATTGCACCGTGGTCGGTTGGGCATAAATTACTGGGTGCCGGAGGTGGTGGGTTCATGTTTATTATGGCCAGGGACGAAAAAGATGCCAGTCGGATCAAACATGAATTAACAACCAATCCGGTTAACCACCGAGCCCGGTTTGTCGATTTCAGCATTTCAAACACCGGACTTCAGGTCACCAAAAGTTAGCCAATCTGATTTTTTTAAAAGGAAACCTCCAATATGCTTGTCTTTTGACAAACAAATTGGAGGTTTCCTTTTTTAATCCGGATAGGAATAAACAACCTACATTTCTACAATAATCCCGATACTTCCGGTAAGCAACTTCCGGGGTTCAGGAGCAACAACCTGACTTTCGTTACTTCGCCACCATGTTTTGGCATAGCCCAAACTTCCCACCAAACGGTAATAATTCAGCAACCCAGAGTTACGAAGTTTCCAATCGAACTTAAATTCTGTTTCTACAGTCCAATCATAAATGCCATCTTTCGTGAAATTTGCATAAGGGTATTTAATCATGGCCCTATCTGGCTCCTCAAAAAACTGGCGATAAACATCACCGTAAATCTGGTAAATATTGGTACTCGCCAAATCGTTAGTTCCATGAATAATCAACTTATTTTCAAGTGATAATACCAGATCGGGAACTCCCAAATTTACCAATTTCCAACTCAATTCTGAAGAATTAGGAGGAAGATAAAAGCCCAGATTAAATTCGTCGTGAGTATAAGTCAAATCCATAGGGCGGTTACTCCCCAAAGTATTAAAGTCGGTTTCCGGGTAATGAGTATAAACAAATGGAGAAAGACGAGTATATTTGAGTGTCGAAGTTGTACATGGAACAATTCCGCCAAGCAAGTTTGATTTCCAGCCCAATTGCCACGCATAACGGTTATGAGGCATTCGAAATAATTTTCCTGAAGTTTTAAAATCAAATTCATCAACAAAAAATCCGCCCCAAATTTTTCCTACTGAAGGAATCAGGGTGGCCACATCAAAATACATGGTCAAATTATCGTGATCGCCCACATCAATTTGGGTAAAATGTGGCATTACAAACGGAACCATATAAGCAAGCTCAAAGCGCTTCGACCAGATATTACCACCGCCTGCCGAAATTTGCAACCAGCGATTGGGCATAAATTCAATCAGATGATAGGTAAAATTCTTCTGTACATCACCTAAATCGTAACCATAGATTTCTCTTTTGTAGCTGGAATCCTGACTGGCATATGAAAATAGCGACCCCATCAGGTATGAATAGCGGATCCATTTGGCGGGCTGAATTTTTAATTCAATCCCGGGGAACCGTCGCGCGGTGGACGAAAGTACCAGATTATTTTGATCGTGTCCCCAGGCTCTCCGCTGATTGTTGATGCTCATTTGTACAGCTCCATCAAACCAAGAACCATTTAGTTCGGTATGATAAATCATTCCGGCAGTCACATCCTTTTTAACAGGCTTCCCTTCGCCTGAGGTCCCTGAAGTTAAAACATGCGCCCACATGGTATCGAAATTAAACTGGTAAGGCAAATAGGAATATCCAACCGTTTCGTAAGGAAACAAAACTTGCTTATCGCGGGTATAGGATTGATAAAAAATATCCGGAGTTAATCGTTCAACAGCCAAACCCATTCCGGCAGTAAATGTCATATGTCGGCCCAAATCACCCGACAAATAAGGTTCACCAACCAAACTCGTTGACCAGGTGCCTTGATCACCAAATCCATTGCGAACCGATGTTTCCGCACTAAAGCCAGCTACTGCATAAGTATCTTCTGTGGCTTGTTTATAGATTTTCAGACCATTGGAATCCTGCATCATATCGGCAAGTTGTCGTTGCACCAACCGTTTTTCGCGATTCGATAAATTATCTTTTGCTGAAAGATTTATCAAAAGTCGGGCAATAAACGCTTTGGCATATGGTTTGGCTTGAGGTAAAAAACCTAAATCACCTTTTGTTTCGAAGTAATCGAGCAATTGATAAACCGGATTGGTTAATGGGATGATCTTATTTTTCAATCGGAGGGATTCCAAATCAGAAAAATCGACGACCTCCTTTTCCTGAACCATTGATTTCTCGTTTTCAGAATGAATGAATTCTTTTTCTTTACTAGCTTGATTATCTGCCTGTTTCATAGACATCTCAAAAATATTTTTTGTCGTAAAACTCTGCCTGCCTTCCAACGTCGAATTAGAATCCTGTGCTAGTGCCTGATAACTAATCAGAACCAAACATCCAAACAAGGCTAAAGTAATTTTACTCAAATTCATACCAAAGCATTTACGTTTATGTAATAAAGATAAACAATTGAACGATAAAAAGTTCAAAATCATTTATCTTAAAACAGTTAATCTTTTGAATTTGCGATTAATGCCCATCCGTAAAACCAGATCACCGGTTTAATATTGAAATAAAGATCCGACATTTTTTCTATAACTTGGTTAAACTTTCACGAACATTCAACATGAATGAAAGTAAATTGTTAATTCATCCTAAGAGACAGTTAATCTTGGTAAAAACCACCGAAAAAACAATATTTTTGCATTCAAACAAGTACATTATTTAAAACGAATCTAAATTATGGCAACACATAAAAAAGCTCTTTTAATGATACTCGATGGTTGGGGAATTGGCGATGGTACAACAAGGGACATTATAGCCACAGCACCAACACCTTTCATGGATTACCTAAATGCCAATTATCCACATTCGCAGTTACTTACCTGTGGCGAGTATGTTGGTTTGCCCGACGGACAAATGGGTAATTCGGAAGTGGGTCACCTCAATATTGGCGCCGGACGGGTGATTTATCAGGACATGGTTAAAATCACCAAAGCCATCCGCGAAAAAACGCTGTGGAACGAACCACAAATTGTAAAAGCTTTCACTTACGCAAAAGAAAACAATAAAAATGTACACCTGATCGGGTTGATCGGCCCTGGCGGAGTTCATGCGCTGAGTTCTCATATGATTGCCCTTTGCCAGATCGGAACCGACTTCGGGTTAAAAAATACATTCATTCACGGATTGACCGACGGACGTGACACCGATCCACGTTCAGGATTGGGATTTCTGGAGGAAGATCTAAAAAATCTGGAAGGCACTAACGGAAAATTTGCTTCGTTGATTGGCCGTTACTATGGCATGGACCGCGATAAAAATTACGACCGGTTTAAACTGGCCTACGATTTATACACCACAGGAAAAGGAACTCCTTCGACCGACTTGCTGAAAACGGTTAAAGAATCATACGAAGCTGGCGTTACCGACGAATTCATGAAACCAATTGTGATGGTTGACGAAACTGGCAAACCATTGGCTACCATTCAGGAAAACGATGTGGTGATTTGTTTCAATTTCCGCACCGACCGTTTGCGCCAGACAACCATTGCCTTTACTCAGCAAGACCTTCCCGAATTCGGATTAAAGACCATTCCCTTGCATTGGTACACCATGACCAATTACAAAGCCGATTTTAAAGGTATCAATGTCATTTTCGACAAACCAAACCTGAATAACACGATGGGCGAAATCGTTTCGAAAGCCGGAATGAAACAAATCCGTATTGCCGAAACTGAAAAATATGCACACGTTACTTTCTTTTTCAGCGGTGGCCGCGAAGAAGAATTCCCGGGTGAAAAAAGACTTTTAGCACCATCGCCCAAGGTTCCGACCTACGATTTTCAGCCCGAAATGTCAGCACCAATGGTTCGCGATCTGATTGTTCCTGAATTGGAAAACGGAACTGCTGATTTTGTCTGCCTGAATTTCGCAAACGGTGATATGGTAGGCCATACCGGCGTTTACGAAGCCATTTCGAAAGCGGTGACCGCCGTTGATGCTTGCGTTAAAGCGGTTGTTGAGGCTGCTCAAAAAGGCGGATACGAAGTAATCATCATTGCCGACCATGGAAATGCCGACAATGCCGTTAACGAAGATGGATCGGCCAATACAGCGCATTCACTTAACCCTGTTCCTTGTATCTACATCTCTGAAAATAAAAATGTTAAGATCGATAATGGCATCCTGGCCGACGTTGCTCCTACCCTATTGTCAATTATGGGCCTGGAGATTCCTGCTGAAATGACAGGCAAAGTCTTGATTGAAAAATAAATTCATAACTTCACCACAATCCTGACAGGTTTTCAGAACCTGTCAGGATTTATATTTTCTAAAATGCTCGAAATCGGCCGCACTATTGTTAGTTTAGATGTTTTGGAGAAGAAATTTCTTTGTGATTTACTGAAATGCAAAGGAGCCTGTTGTGTTGAAGGCGATTCGGGTGCACCTGTTACTCCGGAAGAGGTAAATGCCATTCGGGAAGCTTATCCTGAAGTTGAGCCTTACTTGTCCGAAAATCATAAGGCTGAAATCCGGAAACAAGGATTTGCAGTGATTGATATGGATGGCGATTTGGTAACCCCACTTGAAAACAACAGACAGTGCGTTTACACCTTTGAAGAAAACGGCATCCTGAAATGTGGTATCGAAAAAGCATATCAGGATAAGAAAATCACGTTCCGAAAACCGGTTTCCTGCCATCTTTTCCCGATCAGAATCACTGAATACAAAAGGTTTGACGCTGTAAACTACCAGCAAATCGATATTTGCAAACCTGGACGTGTGTGCGGGAAAGGTGCAGAATTACCTCTTTATGTTTTTCTGAAAGAACCATTGATTCGCAAATACGGTGAAGAATGGTATGAACAATTGCAATATGCGGCCGAGAACTTTCCCCGAAGAAAATAAGTAATTTTGGGAAATGAAATTTCGTAAATTTATAACCCAGCCATTTACCCTTCTCGATTCTGCCCGCCACCGGTGGATGCTAATTTGTTTCAGCGTTTCTTTCAGCATCTTTTTCGTCAATGTCTTCGTCCCATTCAACATCAACAGTTGGAACAACGATTCAGGAATCGATAAATTTCTGCGGCTTTCAGGATTCGGAATTATTGCCGGGCTGATTCTTATTATCTCTCAATTCGGACTTCGCAAACTGACCAAAGTGAACAGTTTCCAAATTGGAACTTATTCGATTTGGCTGTTCGGCGAATTGTTTCTCATGGCTGTTTCATTTATATTTTACCAGTCGCACTGGGATATTAGCATCGTTCAGGTAATGAAAGACATTCCCGCTAGTTTCAAATACACTTTTCTAGGCGTATTAATACCATATTCCTTATCTCTTTTATTAATATCACAAATCTGTCATAAAACAAAGCTGAACCAACTCCAAACCAAAGCTGATTCGTTACCCATTAAATCCGGACTTTTAAATTTTCCTGACGAAAAAGGGATTATTCGTTTTTCGATCGATGCCGAACAAATACTTTACATGGAATCGGCCGACAATTACGTGATTATCTTTTACATGAGCGGGAACAAACCTACCAGACAAATTTTACGAAATTCAATGAAAAACATTGAAGGGCTTTTTGAGAACTACCCTCTGAGAAGGTGCCATCGATCTTTTATGGTTAATCTGCAAAAAATAGAATTTGTGGATTATGAAAAATCAAAATGCCAGTTAAAACTTACTGGCCTTGAAACACGAGTTCCTGTCTCGCGCAAATTCTACCCCAACTTCAAACCAAGTAAATACGAATAAGTAGTCGTCCAGAGATCGGCCTTAGCTCTATAAATCCATTCACCCCTGCATAATTACTTTCGTCCCTTAATTAATTTCAATCCATTTTCATTTGCTCCAATTTATACCTTTGTGTTCAAAATGTTATTCAACAAACTGAATATCAAACCAATTACTCATCACTTAAAATTAATGAAAATGAAAAAATTAATGATTATCGTGTTGTTTACGTTTTGTGCAACACTTGCTTCCAAACCGGCCAGCTCGGCTGAAAAAGAAAATCTGAACGGAACTTGGTTGTATAAAGTAGCCGACGCTCCTTATGAATACAACTCGGGAAAACTAATCTTCAGTGAAAAAGATGGGAAAACCACGGGATCCATAAAATTCATGGATGGATCTGAAATAAAAGCACAGGAAATAAGTATCAACAACAACAATTTTTCGTTCAGTGTAGTCATTCAGGACAATCAGGTAAAAGTAACAGGGAAGATTGTAACAGGGAAAATCACCGGAAAAGTAGATTCACCACAAGGACAGATGGATTTAACAGCAGAACGCGCAAAAACACAAACCAACTAAACACAATAGGCAGGGGTATCAATCAGTATCCCTGCCTAAAGAGTGTAATTTTATTCCTAGCCAGAGAAGAAACTCTCATGCCAGTATTTCAATCCGGTTCTTTTCCGGGTCGAACACGGCACTTTCATAATAACCATCCCCGGTCATCCTTCCTGGACTGATAATTTCAAAACCATCCTGACGGAGCATATCTGTAATTTGGTCAACCTGTTCACGAGTACCAACTTTAAAAGCCAGATGGGCAATCCCAATATAGTGCTTCCGGTAATCGTTTTTGCTAGTGGTTACTGTAGGCATCTCCATAAGCTCCAACCGGCAATCACCTTCAAATGAAAGGAAATAGGATCGAAACTCTTTGGAATGATTGTAGTAACCTGTCCCCGACATTGCATTAAAATAGTGCGTATAAAAGTTACGCATACCTTCCAAATCACGCGTCCAAATTGCTATGTGTTCAATTTTCATCATTGGAGTATTAGTATTTACTTTTTCTTTCATGTATTTACAATTTATTTTATAATAGCCATATGGAACACCCAAATAATCACTCTCCCGTGTGAGAATGGTTTTTCATGGTTGTTTCATCTTGTAGCCTCCCACTCTGCATAAAATTGAGTTAAATAATCATTCATAAACCGATGCCTTTGTTCTGCAATAAATTTAGCAGTTTTGGTATTCATCCGATCTTTGAGCAACAGCAATTTTTCATAAAAATGATTAATTGTCGGAGCTACACTGGTTTTATATTCCTGAAAGTCATTGTGCATAACTGGCGATATCGACGGGTCATAAATCAATCGACTTTTGTACCCACCATAGGTAAATGTACGGGCAATTCCAATGGCGCCAATGGCATCAAGACGATCTGCATCCTGAACTACTGCAGCTTCGATTGACTTAACCGGAGTTTCCATACCAGCTCCCTGAAAAGACACTTCATCAATAATTTTCAGAATATGCAATTGCTCTTTTACGTCAATACCGACAGAAACAAGCCATTTCTTCGCTTTTGATTCAGTTTGAGATTCGGCATCCGCTAGTTTCCAGTCGTCCAAATCGTGTAACAATGCTGCTATTTCAACAATAAATAAATCACAACCTTCCGATTCACCAATACGAAGAGCCATCTTCCTGACCCGATCAACATGAAACCAATCGTGTCCGCTTCCTTCCGAACGAAACTCCGATTCGACAAATCGTTCGGTCCTCTGTGTGATTTCAGAATTATCCATTTTCTTTCAAATTTATACTATTTGCGGGCTTTTTCAGAATATTTAGTCAATTTATTTTACAATTAGATAATCTGTCTATATGTATAGAAAACAAAATAATCAGGTTCATGTTTAATCATAATTTATTTGATTGCACAGCAATACTAAATAACTATTGTGACAAAAACTATGACGAAATAATTCCAGAATTCAAATATTTTATGCTTTCACTAGTATTTAAAGGTAAAAATCTGAAATACTGATTGAAATCGGAGAACCAAACAGAACATTTATATACTTTTGACAGTTAGAATTAATACTGATGTGCTATTTAAATTGAATGATGGGTTGTCTGGAAGTTTTGACTATTCCTGCCATGTTGCAGGCAAGCTATAGGGATTTTGCAAATAATCAGTCATTGATATTTGTCGGTGAGGATAACCTGACTTATAAACAGCTGGAATCTGAAGTAAAAAAAGCAGCGCTTCAACTTCGGTCGGTTGGTGTAAAAAAAGGTGACAAGGTTGCTATTTTAAGTATGAATATGCCACAATGGGGCATCGCATTTTTTGCAACCTGTGTGCTTGGAGCTGTTGTAGTTCCTATTCTTCCAGACTTTCATACCAACGAAATCAAAAACATTCTTCAACACGCTGAACCTTCGGTCGTATATGTTTCAGAAACATTATATCCGAAACTCGAATCTATTTCAGGAATAACAGTCATCCATATTGAAAACTTCCAGATTGTTACCGTTCCAAATCAACCGATATTGGAAGATCTGGATAAACAGTTTTTCGAATACCCCGACGTTGACGAAAATGATATCTGTTCAATTATTTATACTTCAGGAACAACCGGAAAGTCGAAGGGCGTAATGTTGACCCACAAAAACATTGTGTGGACTGCACAGCAGTGCTGGACTATTCATAAAGTATCACAAAGCGACCGCTTTCTTTCAGTATTGCCACTTTCACACACCTTTGAAAATACGCTGGGGTTCATTCTTCCTATTAAATATGGGGCCACGGTAAACTACATGAAAAAACCTCCAGCAGCTTCGATTTTGCTGGCAACTTTATCGCAAGTTAAGCCTACAATCATGCTGATAGTTCCCCTGATCATCGAGAAAATATACAAATCAAAAATATTGCCTGAAATTAACGGCAAGCTGATTACCCGGATTCTATATAAAATTCCTGTCACCAGAAAATTACTAAATAAGATCGCAGGAAGGAAACTTTATGAAACGTTTGGTGGCAATTTGAAGTTTTTCGGCATTGGCGGTGCCAAGCTTGACGATAATGTTGAGCGTTTTTTAATGGAAGGTGGCTTTCCTCTGGCCATTGGTTATGGTTTGACTGAATCGTCTCCTTTATTAGCTGGTGCTGGAGTTGGTAAAACCCGTTTCCTGTCCACCGGGTTACCCATGGAAGGCGTTCAACTAAGAATCGCCCAACCTGATCCAAAAACTGGATTGGGAGAAATTCAGGCCAAAGGGCAGAATATAATGCTGGGCTATTACAAGGAACCTGAAATTACCAAAAATACCTTTACTGAAGATGGCTGGTTGAAAACCGGAGATCTTGGATGCTTTGACAAAGATGGAAACCTTTACATCAGAGGGCGCATGAAAAACATGATCGTTGGTGCAAGTGGCGAAAATATATATCCTGAAGAAATTGAATCGCTAATTAACCGTATGGAATATGTGCTTGAATCTCTGGTCGTTGAACAAAAAGGAAGATTAGTTGCCCTAGTCCATTTAAATATGGAAGAACTTGAAAAAAAATATAACAGTTTTAAAGAAGAAACAACTTCTTTTTTGAACAATGAGACCGACGCAATTTTAAATGAAATTCGCAACAAAGTGAATGAGCAATTAAACAAATTCTCACAGATACAACGAGTTGTATGGCAAACAGTCCCTTTTGAGAAAACTCCTACTCAAAAAATTAAACGGTTTTTGTATTACAAGTAATCAATAACATTTGTGACTTGTCACTAAACGCCTAACTGACAGTCAAAAAACTTCGTAAATTTTTCAACAAAGGAGAAAAAAAACACACATTATTTAATTTATTGATGTTTTATTCATTAAATTTAAGGAATACGAACAAAATTTGAAGCCATGATTCTTTCGAACAATACGACGGAATATTTTTCAGGATATATAAGACTTGATGTGAATCTTCAGATTGAAGAATTTTCAGGTCAGATTAACCAAATTCTCAGAAAAGAACATTTGGACTTAAATGGAAATTTTATCCAATTGACTGAAAATCTTAAAAAAAAATTACGTTTCTTCTTTGAAAGTGAAGTTTTGCCAGCGATTAAGAAGGAAAAAATCTGTCACCTGTCTTTTGATCGCAAGAATAGTATTTTATCAATTGCTGTTACACCCCTAAGTTCAGGATATACCCTTATTAGTTTTGAAGAGTCACGCCAGTCAAAAGAATCAACCGATCAACCCTTACATGAAAAACTAAAAGAAGTTTTAATCAGAATAAACCCAGAAATGCAGGTTGTTTATGTCTCCAAAAATTTCGCAGCTAAATTTGGAAAAAAAGCATCTGCCATCAGTGAGAAAACGTTTGAGGAAACCCAGTTGTTCGGAGAAAATACAGAACATGTGTCAGCTTTAATTGCTACGGTTTTTCAACAACAAAAGCAAAAAGAAGAAGACATTCTGATTACAAAAGAGGATAAAAAGGCATGGTGGAACTTATTAATAATTCCAGAAACAGATTCAGACCATCAACAACAATCCGTTTTGTTAATTCTTAAAAACATTACCCGTTGTAAAACATACGAGGAAAAACTCTTTGAAAGCGAACAGCGCTATGAAATGGCCATGGAAGCTGCTGATCTGGGGATTTGGGATTACCTGGTAGATACAGGGAAAACTTACTATTCAAGAAAATGGAAATCAATTTTGGGCTACTATCCAGACGAAATTCCTGATAATTTTTCAATATGGGAAGAATTACTTCATCCAGAAGATAAAGACAGGGTTACTCTTTTCCTCAAAAACTTCCTTAGCAGCAATCTTCGAATCTACGAGGCTGAATTCAGGTTAAGACATAAAAATGGTAATTATATTTGGATTAGAAGTCGTGCTACAGCCCTGAGAGACGAAAATGGTAAAGCTATTAGGCTATTGGGAACTCACCGTGACATTACCGAAGAAAAAAAATCGGAAAGTGAGTTTAAAAAGCTTCATCAAGCCATTATACAAAGTCCGATTTCAGTACTCATTACCGACAAAGATGGATACATTGAATTCTTTAACCCTGCATTTTGCAAAATAACAGGATGGAACGATCAGGAAATACTTGGCAAAAAACCCAGCATTCTTAGATCGGGATTTCAGCCTGCCAGTTTCTATGAAAAACTATGGAAGACAATAAGTTCAGGAAACGAATGGCAGGGCGAATTTAAAAACCGCAAGAAAAATGGTGAATTTTATTGGGAACTGGCCAGCATCTCGCCAATCAAGAATAATTTCGGGACCATTACCCATTATGTAAAAATAGCTGAGAATATCTCGTACCTCAAAAAGATCGAAAAAGATTTAAAAAAAGCAAAACAAGATGCCGAATTAGCCAATAATTACAAAAACCTTTTCCTGGCCAATATGAGCCACGAAATCCGGACACCAATCAATACAATCATCGGGTTTAGCGAACTCATAAAAAATGAAAATCTTCCATCACAAAAGAGGCACAAATATTCTGAAATCATTGAAGAAAACAGTCAATCCCTACTTCGATTAATCGACGACATCATTGATATTGCAAAAATTGAGGCCAATGAACTGAAAATAAAAAAAGAAGCTTGTTCGCTCGATGAATTATTTTCTGAACTTGAAATAACTTACAATAATTTTCTGAAAAGTAAACAAAAACAAAATCTGGAACTTATTTTCCAGATTCCGGAAGAAGCGCATCACGACATAATCTTCACTGATCCATACCGGCTCAAGCAAATCCTCAGTAATCTGTATCTAAATGCATTAAAACACACCGACATCGGACATATTGAAATTGGATATACCATTGTAAATGACGACAAAATCCGTTTCTTCGTCTCCGATACCGGATCAGGAATACCTGCCAGTCGGATAAAAAACATTTTCAGACGATTTACTCAAACTGAAGAAACGACAGAATTCAACTCACCCAACTCGGGACTGGGACTATCGATATGTAAAGATCTGGCAACATTGCTGGGAGGAGAAATTAACGTGCGATCGGTAGAAGGAGAAGGAGCGGTTTTCTTTTTAACTCTTCCGTACGATAAGATAAAAATACCATTGGTTCGAGAAGCAGCAAGGCCAGCAACTCCATCCAGATATAACTTCAGGAATTTTACCATCATGATTGCTGAAGACACCCCGTACAATTACGAATACCTGTACAGTATTCTTCAAAAAACAGGAGCCAATGTGATCTGGGCCAAAGACGGAATTGACGTGTTGAAAATGTACAACAGTTCGAAAATTGACTTGATATTGATGGATATTCAATTGCCTGAAATTACCGGTTACGAAGCAACCGCTCAAATCAGACAAACCAATCAATCGCTGCCTATCATTGCCCAAACAGCATATGCCATGGCCGAAGACAAACAAAAATGTTTGGATGCTGGCTGCAATGAAGTTTTGGTTAAGCCCATCCGTATGGACGATGTACTGGCAACCGTAGCAAAATACCTAAACAAATAACTTGCGAAATTCAGCCGTCGATTCCATTTAATCAAATTCGCTGATTAAATTTGAGGCTTACAAAATAAACGGAACATGCATATTGATCGGTTTCCATCGAGATTACTTGAAAATGCGGTGAATGAATTTGCAAAATTACCTGGTATTGGGCGTAAATCGGCCCTACGTCTGGTTTTGCACCTGCTTAAACAAGACCTTCAGGAAGTGGAGATATTCGGAAATTGTCTGATTCAGTTGCGATCTGAAATTAAACATTGTAAAGTCTGCCATAACATTTCGGACACCGACATTTGTAATATCTGTTCAAATCCCTCGCGAAACGCTTCCATCATTTGCGTCGTCGAAAACATTAAAGATGTGATGTCGATTGAAAACACCCAACAATTTAAAGGATTGTACCACGTTTTAGGAGGAATCATTTCGCCTATGGATGGAATCGGTCCTTCCGATCTGGAGATCGACTCGTTGGTAAACCGCGTTAACGAAGAAAAGACCGAAGAAATCATTTTGGCATTAAGCACAACCATGGAGGGCGACACCACTAATTTTTTCATTTACAAAAAGCTTAAAAATACCGATGTGAAAATTTCAACACTGGCCAGAGGTGTTTCAATCGGCGACGAGCTGGAATATACCGACGAAGTCACCCTAGGCCGGTCGATCGTCAACCGGATGAGTTTTGAAGATTCGATTGTCAGGTAAAAACAAGATAAAAGGCAGAAGGCAGAAGTAAAAAATATCTGGAATGAAACTATCAATCGTCATTGTCAATTATAACGTTAAATATTTTCTGGAGCAATGCCTTCATTCGGCTATCAAAGCCGGGGCGAAGCTGAGCTCCGAAATTATCGTGATTGACAACGATTCGGTTGATGGCTCATGTCCGATGCTTAAAGAGAAATTCCCAGAGGTTATTCTAATTGAAAACAAAGAAAATGTGGGCTTCTCAAAAGCCAACAACCAAGCCATCCGGATTGCAAAAGGTGAATACATTTTACTGCTAAACCCAGACACGGTAGTGGAAGAAGACAGCTTCCATAAAATCGTTGATTTTATGGATCGGACACCTGAAGCCGGAGGGCTAGGCGTTAAAATGATCGACGGGAAAGGTCGATTTTTACCCGAGTCGAAACGCGGATTACCTACTCCGGAAGTCGCATTTTGGAAAATGACAGGATTTTCACGTCTTTTCCCTCATTCTAAAAGGTTTGGGCAATACCACCTCGGTTATCTCGACAACGATCAGATTCATGAAGTAGAAGTTTTGGCAGGCGCGTTCATGCTCCTTCGCCGCGAAACGCTCGACAAAGTCGGATTGCTCGACGAAGATTATTTCATGTATGGCGAAGACATCGATCTTTCGTACCGCATCACCAAAGGTGGCTACAAAAACTACTATTTCCCCGATACAACCATCATCCATTACAAAGGCGAAAGCACCAAAAAAGGCAGCATTAATTATGTGAAGGTTTTTTATCGTGCGATGATCATTTTTGCTAGGAAACACTTTTCGAAAGGCAATGCCCGCCGTTATGCCCTATTGATCAACCTGGCCATTTATCTCCGGGCCTTGCTGTCATTGGCCGGAAGGTTTTTCAAAACCATTATGCTACCGCTGTTTGACGCATTGATTATCTTCCTGGGGTTTGCCATTCTGCTCCCAATCTGGGAAACCTATAAATTTCAAAGGGGCTATTATCCGTCAGAATACCTGCACGTGGCGGTCCCAATTTATATCCTGATCTGGATTGGTTGTATCTGGATCAATGGCGGATATCGAAAAAATATCCGATTCAGCCGGATCTTTAAGGGTTTACTTTGGGGAACCATTTCTATCCTGGTGTTTTATTCGCTCATCGACGAAAAGATGCGCTATTCAAGAGCTTTATTGCTTTTGGGTTCGTGCTGGGCATTTCTGATACTGCCAACTTACCGCTATTTGCTGCACAAGCTGAAAGTAAAGGGCCTTGAGCTCGAACTCGACAAGCAAAAACGTATCGCCATCGTGGCTGCCGAAGCCGAATCGAAACGCATATCGGAATTGATTGCTTATTCAGGCCTTAAAATCGAAACAGTTGGATTTATATCTCCCAATGATTCGGTGCATCCGCAATTTTATTTAGGTCATATCCATCAGTTATCCAAAATTGTCAGGATTAATAAAATCGACGAACTCATTTTTTCGTCCGAAGATATTCCTTCACAGGAAATTATCCGAATTATGCTCGATTTGAACGACCTGAAAATCGACTATAAAATAGCACCCCCTGAAAGCCTTTCGATTATTGGCAGCAATTCCATTTCGACTGCCGGAGACATGTATGTGGTTCACATTAACTCCATTGCCAAGGAAAACAACAGGCAAAACAAACGGGCGTTCGATCTTGTAACAACCATTTGTCTGCTCATTTTATCACCGGTATTAATCGGATTTGTGGCATCAAAATCGGGGTTCTTTCGGAGTATTATTGAAGTTTTCATTGGAAAGAAAAGCTGGGTTGGCTACTGTTCAGGCACTCCAAATCAGCTGCCGCCCATCAGGAAAGGAATCCTTTCCCCCGCTTCGCTTTTCCCGGAAACTATTCCGCAGAAAAAGAAAGATGAATTGAATATTGTTTATGCCAAGGATTACCGGCTGATGAACGATCTTCAAATTGTACTGAAAACCTGGAAAAATATCGGGAAATCATGACAAGCAACAAACTTGAGTTTGGAAAAGTTCGATTCAGGGCGCTCGAACCTGATGACATTGATATTCTGTTTGAATGGGAAAACGATGCCGAAATCTGGGAGATCAGCAATACTTACGAGCCGTTTTCAAAGTATATACTGGCCAAATACATCAAGGAATCGCAGCGCGATATTTACGAGAGCAAGCAGATTCGTATGATTATTGAAACGCTCGATGACAAAGCTGTAGGAGCCATCGACTTGTTCGACTTCGACCCGTTTCATTTCAGGGCAGGTGTCGGAATCCTGATTCACAATGAAAAAGACCGCAAACTCGGGTATGCCACCGATGCCCTTCAATTGCTGTGTAACTATGCCACAGAATACTTGCGGTTGCATCAATTGTATGCCAACATAAGCGAAGAAAATCTGGCAAGCATTCATTTATTTAAGAATGCCGGATTTGAACTGACCGGAACAAAAAAGGACTGGCATCGAACGCTGGATGGTTGGAAAAATGAATTAATGTTTCAGAAGATTTTATAAAAATCAATTCAATCGAGTCACCCGTGTTCCGGAAGTTGTTTCGTTAATCGAATGATTGCGGACTGAAAACTGTTCGGGAGGCAAAAATGATTCGATAAAAGGTAAGGAAGGTGCATAGTAAAATGTGCCGCCGGGTTTCAGCGAATGTAATATCTCCATATATTTCCGGGCATAACTTAGGTAATCGCCGTCGGAACGCTGGTTATGGTTCAGAAAATGCAACGAGAATGAATGGTTGGCAATGATGGTTCCCCATTGATTGGCTCGATAATCGAATTCGAGCCAGTTGGCACGGACGAGATACGGCTGAGAAACATCGGCCAATCGATCGTTCCCCCAAGCATTAAACCCCAACTGTCGCAAATATTTTACCAGGTTAGCCTGCTCACCACAACCAATATCAAGAACCGGTTCATGAATATTATCCGGATCAATCAGAAGCAAGGCAATCTGAAGGTGCGCAGAATATTCGGCACACACCACTTCTACAATCTCGGGCAATTCCGGTGGATTCAAGGATTTCACAAATGGGTTAGATGACAACAGCCAGTTGGTGAGCCGACTCAAATGTGCCTGTTCCAGCGATTCAAAATCGATCGTGCTTTTTCGCAACTCCATGATCAAATCGGCCCATAGTAGTTCGTAAATCGCATGCAAACCTGCAATATGTTCTTCCCTAATATCGAGAAACTGGTTCGAAAGACAAAAAGTTTTCAGCGCCCGTTCGGTCATCAGGTCAATCCATTGGTCCGACTGATTTAACTCGTCCAACTTTAGCAATTCGTTGCGGTTGGATTCAATTTCGCAGCGCGTATCAGGCAAAAAATGGCTTCGGGATTCCTCCCCGGAATGGAAAAAGTTTTTGCGGCTGTTCCCTGTAAACTGGCGTTCGATGGACTCCTGAATGATTTGTTGGATAGCCATAGCCGTTGTGAAGATTATTTCTTCTTTCTTGTTAAATCCAGCAACCCATTAACAATCGTCAAAGGATGAGCCGGGTTGCCCGGAATATATAAATCGATGGGATATTTATCGAGGAAACTGCGATCAAGGGCTGAACTTCCTGCATGGATACCACCGCTAATGGCATCGGTTCCAACCAGCACAATGATTTTGGGTTCGGGAATTGCATCGTAACAAATCTGCAAAGGTTCGGCCATGTTTTCAGTAATGGGGCCGGTAATCACAATTCCATCGGCATGGCGAGGCGAAGCCACAAAGTCAATCCCGTAACGGCTGATGTCGAACTGTACATTGTTGGCGGCATTAAGTTCCATTTCGCAACTGTTATCGCCACCGGCACTCACTTGTCGCAGCTTTAATGAACGGCCAAAAACACGCTGAATTTCCTTTCGCACCGTTTCAGGATTAACTTCAATCGGATGCTCGTCACCTTCTTTAACGATCAGGCGCTCACGCTCGTTGGTCGAATTCTTATAGTCGGTAGTGAATTTGATCTTATTTGGGAATCGTTTGGCACATTCGCCACAGAAGGTGCATTTACCCAGATCGATGCTTACCGGATTGGTTGTAATCGCATCAACAGGACACAAATCGAGCAGTTCAGTTTCATTTATCTTTTCGGAACTAATCACAGGACGACCTCTGAAAATCCCGGGAACCTTGGCATTAGCCGTATCCGGAATAAATTGCTTGCCTTGATGATAGACTATTTTTACATTATTGAACATGGTACTGAATTATAAATCGTGACCTGAATAGGACAGGTTAAAACTTTTGTTGCAAATCGGAAAATCAGAAATCTCGTTGTTTCGAACAGCCAGCGCCAGCGCCAACCAGTTATGGAATGACGGATCTTTCACTTTATAATGAATCAATTCACCTTGTTCGCCGGTAATGGCACAATGACAAATCTCGCCACGCCATCCTTCAACCAGCGAAAGCGTAAACGAATTCGATTTCAGAGTGTCCAATACCGATTCCTTTTCTGAAAATTCCGGAACATTTGCAATCAGATTCCGAACATATTGCATCGACTGCTTGACTTCAGCCTTGCGGATCTGCACGCGCGAATAAACATCGCCGTGATGTTTGATGATGGGCTCGTGATTTATTTCCGGATAAAGACTAAACGGATGCGAAGAACGGATATCTCGGTTCAATCCACTCATCCGGGCAGCCATTCCAACGGTTCCAATTGACAGAACATCGTCGTACGAAACCACACCGGTACGTTCAAACCTCGAAAGGGCGCTGGGCAACTGGAACAACTGCTCATTCATCTCCAGAAAGTCGGGTTCGTAAATATCCAGAATTCCCGACAGGCGTTGAGCCAATTCGGGAGTAAACGGGAATTGATTCCGACCGGGCCGGATCAACCCTTTCGACAAACGGTTGCCTCCCCATTCCTGCATAAAATTAATGATCGGCGTGCGCAAACGTCCGAATACGGCGCTACCCAACTGATAGGCGACATCCGTACAAACAGCACTCAGATCGCCGGTATGAATAGCCATGCGTTCCAATTCGAGTGCAAGCGTACGGGCATATTCAATATCGCGCGAAGGCTGGAATCCGCAAAGGCTTTCCCAAACATGCGAAAAAGCTGTGGTATGACCCACCACCGTATCACCGGCAATCGATTCGGCCAAAGTGGTAAGCTGAAGCAATTTCTTCTTTTCCAGGAATTGCTGTTCAATACCGCGATGCTGGTATCCCAACTGAATTTCGAGATGCAAAATTTGCTCTCCATTGCAGATAAAACGAAAATGGCCAGGTTCGATAATCCCTGCATGAATCGGACCTACACCAACCTCGTGCAATTCATCGCTTTCGATCGCGAAAAAAGGATAATTGGCAACGGTTTTAGACTGATCGAAACGGTTTTTGGCATAGCGGACTGGCTTTAACCAGGGATGATCTTTAAATCCAACATCGAAATTCTCATGAATCTCGCGTTCAAACTTTTCGAAGTTGAAATTCAGGGCGGTGAACGAATCAAGCATAACACCTGGTTTTACCGAACACGACGAAACGTAGATCTGATGCGTGTTATCGTCGGCGATGCAACAAATTAATTTGATCCGATTGCCAACCGGATAACCAAAATAATTGACGCAATGCCTCTCCGGAGAATCAATCAGGAACCCGGTATTTAGTTCGAAGAATTCTTTGTAGTCCAGCAGAGGAATGTCGGACAACGGGATTGTTTGATTGTTTACTATTGTAAATGAATTCATCTTTCCTTAATTTGGTAACAACATGACACTTTCTTTGATCAACTGCACAAATTCTGCCGGAGGATTCAATCCCAAATATACGGCTAGTGCCAACAGGATAAACTGACCGGACGATTCCCATGGACTGATTACCGGAACATGTGAATCGTCAAATTCGACAGGCGGGATAAACAGGATCTTCATGATATTTTTTCCGAATGCCCAGATAATCATGGTGAGCAAAAGCAGAACAACTACCAGCAGAATGATCTGATGCGCTTCGAACAACGATCGGAAAATCAGAAATTCACTCACAAACAATCCGGATGGCGGCATGGCTGTCGCGCTGATAAAGCCCAGCAAAAGCACCATTGCCCCGGCAGTATTGTACTTGAAATAATTACCCACATGGTATATACTTTTATTCTGAAACACTCTATACAACTGGGTAAATTGGAAAAACAAACTTGATTTCACAAAAGCATGAAGAATAATATGAAGGATAGCGGCATAATAACCAATCCCTCCGGCTGCCACCCCAAGCATAACCAAACCCATATGCTCAAGTCCTGAATAAGCCAGCATTCGCTTGATATTTTTCACCTTGATCATATAAACCGTAGCAATAAATATCGACAGGAATGCAGCAATGCCAATGACCAGATTGGCCCAATGATGAAGCGGAGTGTTTGCAACAACGATATAAAAACGGAAAATACCAACGAACCCCAGATTCATCAAGACACTTGAAAGCAAGGCGCCCGCCGGAGCCGGGGCCTTGTCTTTGGCGTCAATACCTGCCGTAAACATCGGGACCAAACCCAGTTTTGCCGTAAAACCAGTAAAAATAAAAAGGAATGCCAGCCGCAACCAAAAAGGATTCAATTGTGAGCTATTCGCAGCCAGGTTTTTAAACGACAAATCGTCGGAACCGGCATGTTCGAGCGAAAGACTTAAAAATAAAATACCAATAAATACAAAGGTGATGCTGATGGCACAGATAAATACATATTTCCAGGTACCTTCAAGAGCCAGTTTATTCCGGTGGTGGTAAATCAAAGCCGATGCACTCAAAGTGGTGATTTCAGTAAAAATCCAGGTCACCGCAATGTGATTCGACAGATAACCGGCACTGATGGCCGATAGTAACAAAACAATGGCGCCATAATAAATGGCTCGTGACTTCTGGGGCGCAGGCTGGTCTTCCAGATAAATGTGACTGTGGATGATCGCCGGAACGGAAATAATGCTCAAGGCAACCAGCAGCAAAATACCCAATGAATCGTAAGTAAAATAACTCCATTCAGTAGAATGAAGATTGGAATAAGCATGAATGGCCAATGCACCCTGAAGGATCAGAAATAATCCCAGCAAGATGAATGTTATCGCCTTGTTTCGGTTCAGAAATAAGACAAGCGCAATTGAAAACGTTCCGATCAGATATATTCCTATCATGTTTCTTTTCTAATTTATCGTTTTAGTAATCCTTCAGGTTGCTCAACTGGTTCACATCAATATCTTTAAATACGTCGCCGATTTTATTCAGGAAAATACCTAAAATCAACACACTGGCGAAAATATCGAGCATGATGCCAAGATTCACCAACATAGGCATTTCGTTACCTACCGCCAGCGACAATACGAAAACGCCATTTTCAATAACCAGATAACCAATGACATGGGTGATGATTTTTCGCCGGGTAGCAATAAAATACAAGCCTGTGAAAAGCGACGACAGGGCCACCACAAAGAATATCTTGTCCAACTTGGAGTCTTTTACCTCATTAGCCAGCAAAATGGTAACAACAACAATAAATGTGGTAATAATTAACGAAACAAAGTTGGGCAGAAAGGGTTCTGACTCACGGGTGATGTTATTGCGTTTCAGCACGTAAGCCATAAACAAGGGTACTGCAACCGATTTAAAAACAATGGTTTCAAGCAAAATGAGAGCAAGGTTAACCGGATTGATTTCCTGAAGTTGAAGAAACACCACAACAAAAAGTAATACGCCCTGAAAAGCCAGTACTTTCAAATAGGTCATCATCCGGTTGGCTATGGCCATATAAAACAGGGTGATGATGAAGGTAATAAGCAATACGTCTATCATTGTTATTGAATTTTCAGGTTAAACAAACTTTCCTAAAATCAGTAAAGCGCCAAAGAAAATAAGCAAACTTACCGAGGTTAGAACAAAAATAAACTGGGCATTATGACTCATGCGGAAACGGGCCATGAACGATTCGATGAGTCCAACTCCGGAAGCCAGCACAAACTGAATGACAAAAAATATCGGGATTGAATATTGAAGAGGAAACATCCCAATAAAGAGGTTGACCACCAAAGCCCCGTAAATAGCGAATTTCAGGTACCCGGCAGAAAGGATTAAACCCAGATCGAATCCGCTGTTGTCGAGAATCATCACTTCGTGAACCATGGTCAATTCGAGGTGCGTTTTCGGGTCGTCAATTGGCATCCGGCTATTTTCTACCATGGCGATCATCATTAAAACAAAAGTTCCAAGTATCGCCAGCGCATAACTGATATACGACTTGATATGCAAAGCAGCAAACATCTCCTCGAAAGAGGTACATCCGGTAAGCAGGGCAAGCGAACCCATCAGGATAAAAAAAGCCGGTTCGGCAAACATCGAATAAAGCGCCTCACGGCTGGCACCCATACCTTCGAAACTACTACCCGTATCCATGGCCGAAATGATACTGAAAAACTTACCCAGTGCAAGTACATAAGCAAAAAAGATGAAATCGCCATCGAAACTTAAAACCCCTTTCGACTGCCCGAACGGCACCACCAGCATGGCCATTACAACCGACGAGAAATAGATCGTAGGCGCAATCCGAAAAACAAAACTGGTAGTTTCGCTATACACAACGCCCTTTTTAAAGAGCCGAACCACATCAAATAAAGGCTGTAAAATACCCGGACCTTTGCGTCCTGATGCAAGACTTTTCACCCGGATAATTATTCCGGTAAAAAAAGCTGCGGCTATTAAGATGAGAATTAAACTCAACATAGTTATATCTGCTTTATAAAGTCGATAAATAATACAATCTGGTCGTAAAACAATGGAATACAAATCACCGAAACGATAAAAATAATTCCGTATAGAATATAGAATTGCAACTTGCCATTCTGAAGAAACAAAAACCTTTTCAGTAGCGATTTATATGCCGCTATTGGATTATCGACCAAATATTTTTCAATACGGTCGTAAGCATGTGTTTCATACGATCCTCCGGAAGGAAAAATACCCTCAACATCCTTTTGGTTTTTGGAGAAAAGCAAAAATGGACGAAAAAGCTTACTGTATGGCTTTACAAACGACCCGGCAGTGTATTGAAGTTTCACGGTTGGTGCAACATATCCGCAACCCCAGGTAGGTTCAACCGAAGCGTTTCGGTTTTGCATGACCAGTTTCCGGAGACCAAAAACAACCAGACAAATCAGGATAAATATCCAGACTCCCCAGGTAACCGACTGAAGCAGTTCAGTTGTTTTTTCAGGAAAAGGCATGTCGGCAATTGATGGGATACCAGCCATAATCGTTACTGGATGTGAAAGAATATTCATAAATAATTGAGGGAATACACCTATAAATACGATAAAAAACGCGATCAGATAAAGGGGCAAGAGTTGCAAAAAAGGAACTTCTACCACTTCGTGGTCAAACTTGCGACGTGCACTACCTAAAAAAACAATCCCGAATGCTTTGGTAAAGCACAACAATGCCAGTCCGCCAATCAGAACCAGTGCCAAAACCGAAAAAATGATTGCCATTAGCGGTCCGATTAACGAACCCTGCATCCAGTAATAGAACCCGTTGTAAATAATAAACTCAGAGATAAATCCATTGAAAGGCGGAATTCCGCATATGGCAATGGCGGCAACCAGGAAAAGTAAAGCCGTTTGCGGCATCTTTTTAATCAGTCCGCCCAAATGATCGACATGAAGCGTGTGCGTTGCCTGGTAAACATTTCCGGCAGTATAAAACAAAAGCGATTTGAATAAGGCATGATTCAAGGTATGCAGCAACCCACCAGCAAAGCCAAGCGAAGCAAGCAGGTAATTGCCCGTGCCCAAACCGATACAGCCAATGCCGATTCCCATCCCGATAATACCAATATTTTCGATGCTGTGGTAAGCAAGCAATTTTTTAAGGTTGTGCTGAACGATGGCCAACATCACACCATACAAACCTGAGATTACTGAAAAAGCGAGAATCACAAGGCCGATGGTATAATAATCGGCCTTAATCAAAGTAATCATCCGAAAGATCCCGAAGATTCCGATTTTAATAATTACACCCGACATGATTCCTGAAACATGCGCAGGAGCCGCCGGATGCGCATACGGAAGCCAGGTATGAAATGGAACAAATCCGGCTTTGATGGCGAATCCAATAAAAAAACAAAGAAACAAAATCAACCCCGAAGCGCCGGGATGATGAGTCGTATAGGTCGTTAGCGCACCAAAATCATAACTTCCGGTTTTAAAAGCTACCCAGATAAAACCAAACATCAGGAATACAATTGAAACATGCGATTGAATCAGGTAATTCATGCCAGCTTTCAGTGTAGCCATCTTTTCATGCTCGAAAATAACAACCAGAAAAGCAGAAAGCGCCATAATCTCCCAGGCAATCAGGAAAACCAGACTGTTTTGTATTGCACAAAGGCTGATAAGCGAAGAGTGCAGTAAAAGAAAGGCGATACTGTGCAGCGTAATGTTATTCGTTTGCTTCCGATAAGCATTCATGTAAAAAAGCCCATAAAAACTGCCGGAAACAAAAACAAAGTTGATGATCAGGATAAACCATCCGGAAAGGGCATCCAGCCGAAGATTCACCGGGCCAGTTACCAAACTTCCCGAAAACGGAAATTCAAGATATTGACCAGTTAAGGTTTGCAGCGCGAAATAACCAGAAATCAAAGCATTCAAAGCAACAGCCGAAAACGATACAATTCCTTTTCCCTTTACTTTAAGAAAAGGAATGATGAATATCGTTAAAACCGGTATTGCCAGAAACACTTTTATCAGGTTCATTTCAATACATTTAAAACAGTCAGTGTAAAAATGGCCAGCATAAATACAATGCCATACCACACGTATGATTGTACCCGGCCATTCTGAATAAATTTAAAATAATTTGTAGTATAAACTAAGCGCTGGGTGATCAAATTTATGAACCGGTGTTCGAAAAAATCATGATAATGAGAAACATACTTTCGACTCACTGGAAAGATTTCACCCGCGTCCAATTCTTTATATTTCTTTTCTTCGACCAAAAGGAAACCAAAAATTTTACCCAACGATTTAGAAAACGATTTGCCGGTGTATTGCATACGGCTATTGGGAGCCACATAAGAACAACCCCAGGTTGGCCGTATTTCCTGAGATTTACCTTTTATTACAATCGCTCGAACCATCCAACAAACAACAATAATCGCGATAAAAAGCAGTGAGTATAAGTTAACATTTACTATGCTTTCAGAATATGCCGTTAACCCTGATAATCCAACAATAGTGCGAGCATTGCCAAAATTTCCGAGCAAATTAAAAATTGTATTCAGATAAAATTGAGGCAGAAAAGCGACACTTAACATGACTACTACAATCAGATATTGAGGCCATAACATCGTTTTAGAAACTTCGACTGGTTGGAGGTTTAACTGCTTCCTTTCTGCCCCGAGAAAGATCGTGCCAAAAGTTTTGGTAAATGTTAAAACCGAGATACCTCCAATAATACTTAAACCGCCAAGAGTTACCACAAACAGACTGATCTGGGAAATATCGCTGGTTTTCAGCCCTTCCAAAAGCCCGCTATATAAAATGAATTCAGAAACAAACCCATTGAAAGGTGGTAAACCGCCAATGGCAATTGCTCCAATCAGGAAAATGGTGGCTGTTTTTGGCATCTGCTTAATTAATCCGCCCAGTTTATCCATATCCCGGGTATGTGTCTGCTGATAAACCGAACCGGCAGAATAGAAAAGCAAGGATTTAAACAGCGAATGATTCAGAACATGCAGCAATGCTCCGCCAAAACCGAGATAATACAAAACCGCCGAACCATTCCCCATTCCCATAAGGCCAACACCGATACCAATGCCAATGATTCCAATATTTTCGATGGTACAATAAGCCAGCATCCGTTTGAAATCGCGATGTACCGCTGCATTCAGTATTCCAAACACTCCGGTCAAAACCGAAATAGTAACCACAATTTCGCCCAACAGCAGGAAATCGGCTTTCAGAAAGGTAATAATCCTGAAGATGCCATAAATTCCAAGTTTGACAATCACGCCCGACATCACGCCCGACACATGCGAAGGCGCTGCAGGATGTGCGTGAGGCAACCAGGTGTGTAATGGAATAAAGCCAGCCTTGATTCCAAAACCAACAAAGAAAATCAGGAACAACCACACATTACGGTTTGAACCAAAGTAGGTTTGAAAAGCATCAAAGCTAAACGAACCTGTTTGAACATAAACCCAGATAAATCCGATGGTTAGAAATGTAACACTGATATGCATCTGCACCAGGTAATTAATTCCAGCCTTCAGTGTTTTCGGTTTGTGATGATCGAAAATAACCAGCAACATCGAAGACAACGACATGACCTCCCAGGCCACAAGGAAAGCAAACGTATGTTGCAACATACAAACCCAAACCATCGACAGATGAAAAATAACAAACAAGCTCCAATGAAGGGCAAGCTTTTGAGCCGAATTGACATAGGGTTTCAAATACCCAATGCCATAAACAACACCCATAACAGAAGTAAAATTGACAATTAAAATAAACCAGGCCGACAAACTGTCGATGCGGATAGAAATATCACCGAAAAAACTATTTCCATGCAAGATAAGCTCCTGAGCAACGCCATAAAGCGATCTGAGGGCTAATAAACTTGTTGCTGTTGCATTAACTAGAACTGCCAATGCAGCAAAATAAGGTTTGAGTTTTATTGAACTGAAACACAGGGCAATTATTGAAATAATTGTTACGCACCAGGATAAATTCAATAGCGATTCCATCTCCATAATTGAGTCTTCTGAATTTACATTGTTTGGGCTTGCAAAGTAAGACAATAATTAAGGTTGATAAGTTGAATCTGGTCAAGTAATAATTTGATAATAGTCAAAATTAATTTTGACTTAATTCCTATCTTTGGTCAAATAATTGAAGAATATGGAAACAACCGATTTAATTCACCTTGAAAAATTCACTTCGAAAAGCGATTCAATTTTCAAAAATATCCCGACCGATTTAAAGCTGTTTTTGGAAAGTCAGATGATTGATAAAACTTACCGAAAGGGGCAGCCGATCTTTCTGGAAGGCTCCTATCCTGCCGGAATTTTTTATCTGAAAGAAGGATTGGTAAAAAAATACAAAACCGATCACGCCGGGAAAGAGCACCTTTTATCCCTTTGTTCCGAAGGCGAATTAATCGGGTACTCGGCCTTGTTGTGCAACGAACCATACCCGGATTCAACAGCGGCCGTTGAAACTTCGAGATTAGGCTTTCTTCCTAAAGAAGTATTTCTGAAGGCAACAAATGAATCGAACGCCCTAATGAGCAGTCTGTTATCATGCCTAAGCCATGAGTTCAGTGTGATGGTAAACAGTGTGATGGTATTCGCACACATGACTGTCCGGGAACGATTGGCGCTTACCTTGTTGATCCTTTCTGAAAAATTCAAAACAAAGGACAAGTCTGATTTGGTCGAAATTGTATTGTCACGCGAGGATTTGGCCAATATGGTTGGAACTGCTACCGAAACATTGGTGCGAATGCTTCAGGAATTCAAAAAAGAAGGAATTATTGAAATCAACTCAAAGGCAATCTGCATCTTGCAAACAAAAACACTAATAGAAATGTCGAAATTCTATTAATTGACAGATTAAGGCAAAACCTCAGCAAAATCAGGAATCTCAGGAAGAAAAGCATATGAATTGTCATTGTAATTGATTCGGCAACAGTAATGTTCCAGTCCGTTGCTGACAATCAGAAAAAGAACCTTTAGCTGCATATTGTACCGTACGATCTGATCGAAAGTCTGTTGATTGATTTTCACCTCGGGAGCTTTGAATTCGGCTATCAGCAAGGGATTTCCGGAACGGTTGAAAATAACCAGATCGGCCCGCTGCGGATTATTATTCACTTTTACTCCAGCCTCAACAGCCATCAGTGAAACTGAATAGTTTTTTTCAGCAATCAGGAATCGAACAAAATTTTGACGTACCCATTCTTCCGGAGTTAACCGAACGTACTTTTTTCGAAGTGAATCGAAAATAAACGATTTTCCTTCGGTAGTTTTAATCCGGAAAGAATATTCGGGCAAATTCAGTTTTTGCATGACGAAGCCAACAAAGTTTGTATTTTTGTGTTAAATCCGAAATCAAAATAACGAATAAAAGTTCGGAGTGCCAGAAATTGACCATTAAACTATTTACAATTTACCATTAAACGCTGCTGTTAGTGAATAATTAGTAAATGGTAAATAATTAAATAGTAAATATATCGTATGAAGACGAAAGAAGAAATTGTAGCGAATTGGCTTCCCAGATATACTGGTAGACCATTGGAAGAATTTGACGATCTGATCCTGCTGACCAATTTCCACATGTATGTGGATATGTTTGCCAAAAAGTTCGGAGTTCCAATTTTGGGTGAAAGTAAAAATATGCCCAATGCAAGTGCTGAGGGAATCACCATTATCAATTTTGGCATGGGAAGCCCGAATGCAGCTACCATGATGGACCTTTTGAGCGCAGTACATCCAAAAGCTGTTCTTTTCCTGGGAAAATGCGGAGGATTGAAACAAAAAAATCAATTGGGTGATTATATTTTGCCAATTGCCGCCATCCGAAGCGAAGGTACCTCAAACGATTATCTACCTCCTGAAATACCTGCACTTCCGGCATTTAACCTTCAACGGGCTGTTTCAACTGCCATTCGTAACCGAAAACACGACTACTGGACAGGCACGGTTTATACGACCAACAAACGCGTTTGGGAATACGACGAACGCTTTAAAAAATACCTCGAAAAATCGAGGGCTATGGCTATTGATATGGAAACGGCAACTATATTTACCGTCGGATTTTACAATCAGATCCCTTCAGGAGCATTGCTGCTTGTTTCAGACCAGCCCATGATTTCAACAGGGGTAAAAACGGAAGCCAGCGACCAAATCGTTTCGAACAACTTTGTACAAGAACACCTTGAAACTGGCATTGACGCCCTGCTCGAAATAAAAAACAACGGAGAATCGGTTAAACACCTAAGATTTTAATACCTGAATTAAGAATGACTTTCGAAGAAATAATCAGCAACCTTAAAAAAAAGATTTACCATCCCATTTATTTCCTGATGGGAGAAGAAACCTATTTCATTGACAAAATCAGCGATTATATTGCTGACAATGTGTTGACTGAGGCAGAAAAAGGGTTCAATCAAACAGTTCTTTACGGAAAAGATACCGAACCACAGACAATCATTTCCAATGCCCGCCGGTTCCCAATGATGGCTAACTACCAGGTAATTATTGTCCGCGAAGCCCAGAACATCAAAAAGATTGAAGATCTGGAAACGTATGCCAAAAATCCGTTAAAATCGACCATTCTGGTTATTAACTACAAATATAAAACCCTCGACAAACGAAAAACCTTTCCGAAACTGCTCGATCAGAAAGGTGTGCTTTTCGAATCAAAGAAAATTTACGACAATCAGTTGCCGACTTGGATTTCGTCCTACCTGAAAAGCCAACAATACACCATATCGCCTCAGGCTGCCGCAATGATTTCAGAATTCCTGGGAGCCGACCTGAGCAAAGTAGCCAATGAACTGGACAAACTGATTATTTCGTTGCCCGTTGGCACCCAAATCACGCCCGACCACATCGAAAAGAACATCGGGATCAGCAAAGAATTTAATGTTTATGAACTTCAGAATGCGCTGGGCGAACGCGATTTGCTAAAGGCAAACCGGATTATCAATTACTTTGGAGCCAATCAATCGTCCAACCCAGTTCCAATGGTGATTTCGTCGCTGTTCTCCTATTTTTCAAAAATATTGAATTACCATTTTCTCGAAGACAAATCGCAAAACAACGTAGCCTCAGTACTTCAGGTACATCCGTTTTTCGTAAAAACCTATGTGGCGGCAGCTAAAAATTACAGCATCAAAAAATTGGTCGAAATCGTGACTATCCTGCGCGAGTACGACATGAAAACGAAAGGATTTGGCAGCATTTCAGCATCGCCAGCCGACCTTCAACGGGAAATGATATACCGCATTTTACATTAAAACCTTCGCTTATGACTATTATTCTGATTGCCATCACTGTAGCCGTTTCATACGCCGCATTCAAATCACCAAAACTGATGGATCAGTTGCAGTTCAATGCGAGTAAAATTTATTATAAAAAAGAATATCATAGGCTGATCACCCATGCGTTTATTCATGCCAACTGGGAGCATCTGTTTGTCAACATGATCGTGCTATTTTCGTTTGGACAAGCCATTGAGCAATACTTTAAATTCTACTTCGGAAATAATGCAATCCTGGATTATGTCCTTCTATATTTTGGAGGTATTCTCGTATCGAATATTTATGCCCTGATCAAGCACCGCAATAATTTCTTCTACAATTCGGTTGGAGCTTCAGGAGCAGTTTCTGCCATACTTTTTGCGGCTATTTTCTTCGATCCGTGGAACAAAATCTATTTCTTTGGCATCCTACCAATTCCTGGAATTGTGTTTGCCGCGCTTTACCTGGTTTATTCTTACCAGATGAGCGTAAAACAGAAAGATAACGTAGCTCATGATGCGCACTTTTTGGGAGCCTTGTTTGGTTTTATATTCCCTATACTACTCAACCCGCAATTATTCGAAAGTTTTTTGGATAAGCTTTTCAGGTTACTATGAGTAAGAAGGCAATCTTTCTGGATCGCGACGGCGTTTTGGTCAACAACAGCGAACATTATTACATTTGGAAAACCGAACAATTAACGCTGGTTGACAAAGTGATTGAAAATCTAAGAATGCTCTCACAGGAAGGATTTCTGCTATTCGTTGTCAGCAATCAGGGTGGCATTTCCCGTGGATTATACTCGAAAAACGACATAGAAAAGCTTCATGCCGAGCTGATTCAGATTTTCAAAGCAAACCATATTGAAATTTCGGAAATACTATTCTGCCCTCATCATCCTGAAATTGAAAAATGCCTTTGCCGAAAGCCTGATTCGTTGATGATTGAAAAGCTGGTTGCCAAATATAAAATCAGTAAATCGGATTCGTATATGATTGGCGACAGCAAATCGGATATGGAAACTGCCCGGAAAGCCGGAATTCAGGGAATCCAAATTACGCCCAACCAGAATATGTTTCCATCCATTTCATTTTTAATTCGATGAGCAAGGGAAAGTATATATTAGTCGATGGCTCATTTGTTCCAACAGATGAATATCGAATTTCAATCTATGAAGCAGAAGCGCTGAACTTTACTGAAAAAATCAGGGCAATCCGTTCAAATTTCCCTTTTTTCGGTGAAACGCTTGAATTAATCAGGCTTAAGCTACTTTATTACAACAAAACATTTTCTGAATTCACTGCCGATGACGGATCGGGACTGAAACGACAGCTTGAACGTACATTGACCAAAAACAAGCATTTTCTTGGAGCGATAATAAGCCTAACCTTTAGGTTCATTGGACAGGACGTTCATTACACCATCCAATCAGAAAAAACTGATTCTGTTGGTTATGAGTTGAATGAAAAAGGTTTGTATGTTGAAATCATCAATCCGATTCAGAAATCAAAATCAACGCTGGCCAATCTTTCCTTAGGTTCAGAAATATATTGGAATATTGCCACAAGTCACCTTAAAGAATCGAATGCCGACGAACTGTTGATTATTAACATATCGAATGGCATTATTGAAGCGCCAGAATCAAATATTTACCTGATTAACGGCAAAGCAGCCCGGGGTGCCAGCTGCGAACAAGGCGCCTTTGCCGATATTACTAAACCTCTTATGCTTACTATTTTTAAAAAAATAGAGCTGGATTACTCTGAAGATGAACAAATAACAGAGACTGATCTTCGTGAAGCCGAAGAATTACTGATTGTAAATTCGTTAATTGGGATTCGTTGGGTTATTGGTTTCGAAGACAAACGGTATTTCAACCATACAGTCCGTAAAATATACGAATTATTTAACAAAATGATTATCAGTTAAGAGAGGGATTTTCCGGAAAGTTTTCCCACATGGAATATTTGCCACCCATCGCACGAACAGCTTTAGGCCACATCTCATCTTCATCAATATTCATCAGTTCAGCTTCAGAGGTATCGGCCACCAACCATGAATTCTCATTAATTTCTTCTTCAAGCTGTCCAGCGTCCCACCCGGAATAGCCCAAAAAGAAACGAACCTGGGAATGGTTGACCAGTCCAAGCTTAATTTGCGTTTTAAGTGCGTCGAAATCTCCACCCCAAAACAGGTTATCTTTTATGTGAATGCTCCCTGGAATTAAATTGCCAAGCGTATGTATAAAATAAATAGAATCGGTACCGACCGGTCCTCCAATGTGTATTTCTGAGTCGAAATCAGGAAAATCGGCAAAAAGATCTTCGACGGGGAAGTCAACCTTTTTATTCAGGATAAAACCAACAGCGCCATCCTTGTTGCATGTTGCCAAAATTATTATAGACCGGTTAAAATAACTTCCGGACAAAAAAGGTTCTGCAATCAATATATTACCCTGTTTCGGCGCTATATGATTGGACTCAATCCTGAATATATTTGTATTAATCTTCATCAGCAAATATTGATTGAAGAAATATAACAAATCTCTACTTCTAATCAAAAAGATAACGAGATTTTATATAAATTTAAGCAATATGCTAAAAATAAGCAAATTAGAATAGTAAAACAGCAAAAAACATGAATAAATTATTCTGGAGAGTAATTAAAACCGGAACAAAATTAAAGACAACAACGTCTTAAATTTTAATTTTCTTCAACAATGACATAGATTTCTTCGTTCGCCTTTTTCATAAAAAACTGTTCACGGGCAAACTTTTCGAGGTTCTCGTTATTAGTTTGTAGTTCAATTAATTTACGCTTATCAGCCTGAATTTTATGTTTGTAAAAATCAACCTGTTCTTCCAGAAGGGCAAGCTCCTTAAGATTTTTCTGATGTTGCCTCAAATTGTTGTCATCAAAAAACATAATCCAAACAACGAATGCGGCTAATGCAATCAAGTATTTGCTAAAGATTGGTTTAACGATTTTCAATACTAATTCCTGGACTTTCATGGAAATGATTTTAAACAAAAATAGAGTTTTCCGGCACAAAAAAAAAGGAGATGAATAAATACATCTCCTTTTCCAGATAAAATTAAATTTCATTCCTTATCCGGTAAAAAATTTGGATAAGTATAACTCTTGGAAGAGACAAAAGTCTCTTTAATCGTCCGAATGGAAGTCCAGCGCAAAAAGTTAAATATTGAGCCTGCCTTATCGTTTGTACCTGAGCCTCTGGCCCCACCAAATGGCTGCTGGCCGACAACAGCTCCGGTTGGTTTGTCATTAATGTAGAAATTACCTGCCGCATTTTCCAACCGTTTTGTAATTTTTTCAATGCTGAAACGATCCTGTGAGAAGATGGCGCCAGTTAAAGCATAAATCGATGTTTTATCCAGAATTTCAAGTGTATGGTTCAAATCTTCATCCTCATATACAAAAACGGTGAGTACTGGCCCAAACAATTCTTCAACCATAGTTGTGTAATCTGGCTTCTTGGCCAAAATCACTGTTGGCTCAATAAAGTAGCCAACCGATTTATCGCATTTTCCGCCAAACAACACCTCTGCATCAGCATCTTGACGGGCTTGTTCGATAAAACCGGCCAATTTATCGAACGACGATTCATCGATTACCGCATTTATAAAATTGGTAAAATCTTCAGGCGGTCCCATTTTAACCGTAGCCAATTCTTTGCCTAAGCGGGTGCAGATATCATCCCAAAGGCTTCTTGGAATATAGGCTCTCGAAGCTGCAGAGCATTTTTGTCCCTGGTATTCGAAGGCGCCGCGCAACATGGCAATAGCCACTGCTTGTGGATCGGCTGTTGGATCGGCGAAAATAAAATCTTTCCCTCCTGTTTCACCAACAATTCTGGGGTACGATTTGTATTTATGGATATTTTCTCCGATTGTTTTCCACATGCCCTGAAACACTCCGGTAGATCCGGTAAAATGGATTCCAGCGAAATCGGGTGATTGAAAAATAACATCAGCAGCTGTAGGCCCTCCAACGTAAACCAGGTTAATAACTCCATCAGGCAAACCTGCTTCCTGAAGAAGCTCCATAATAACAGCGGCAGAATAAACAGCAGTTTTTGATGGTTTCCAAACGACTACATTTCCCATCATTGCCGGAGCTGCAGGTAGATTTCCCGCGATAGAAGTAAAATTAAACGGCGTTAGCGCGAATACAAATCCTTCCAAAGACCTGAATTCGTTGTAATTCCAAACTCCCGAACCTGATTCAGGCTGCATTTTGTAAATTTCTGTCATGCAACGCACCCCAAATCTAAAAAAATCGGCTAATTCACATGCCGAATCAATCTCTGCCTGATATGCATTTTTTGATTGGCCGAGCATGGTCGCTGCATTCATTTTTGCACGATACGGACCTGCCAACAAATCGGCAGCCTTCAGAAATATCGCAGCACGGTGATGCCACGACAAGGCATTCCACGATTCACGTGCAAGCATAGCGGCATCAATGGCCATTTGCACATGCGAAGAATCGCCCTGATAATAATACCCAAGCGTGTGCTTAATTTCATGAGGCGGAAAGATGCGCACCCTACGATCCGTTGTAACTTCCTTACCCCCGATAATCATAGGGAGTTCCAGCTCAACTGATCTCAACTCATTAAGCATTTTCTTTAATTCAACTCTTTCCGGCGACCCAGGCATGTAGTTTTTTATGGGTTCATTTTTAGCATCCGGAATATTAAAAAATCCTTTTGACATAACTATAAGTGTTTTGTTGACTTTTTTATAACCTTAGTTCGCAAAACTAAACTTTCTGATCAGCTAAATTCCTAATAAAAATCACGTTTCCTTTTTTGCTTAAATTTTATCAAACCAAATTGGAATCTAAATTTTACTATATTTAATCCCTCGTAAAGTTGAATGATGACGCTATTTCATGTTAGAAGCAATAACTAAATCAATTGTTAGCCGTTACCACGTTGAAGCCAAAAATGACATTCTGAAAATCATTGGCCTTCATGTGTTTATCATACTTGGATTATTGACCGGGCTGTTAATGTTTTTGCTCGATCTGATTGGCTATTCGACTAATATATGTTTGCCTGGTGATGTTTCAATACTTATTCTTTTTGGAACTGCATTTTATGGACTTCGTCAATTTCAGGTAAACTGGGCCGTCAATATCTTTTTCTTAGTCCCGTTTATTCCTTATTTTTTCTTTATTTCCAATTCATTTGCCATTATTCCGAACCACCAATCGGTTCAAAACACGCTGTGGACGTTAATTCCATTCCTTCTGTTTTTCCTGATATTCAGTGACAAAAAAAAGAACTTGATCCTGTTTTTCGGATTATCTTGTTTAACCTTATTGCTTCATTTATACCAAGCCGGCCTATTTGATTTGTTGTTTCAATACCGATGGGAACCAGACATCGCATATATGAATCCATTCCTGACGCTTTCTCTTTATTTCCTGGTTTCTCTTTTAATTTCATGGAGATTTCAAAATACCATCACCGAGTTGGCTGAGAAATACGAGAATATTGAAAAATCAATCAATCAGACCATCCGGAATCTTCCTCAGGGAATGGTTCATCTCGAAATTGTTAATGATGAATTTGGGACACCTTCTCATCTGGAAGTTCGAAAAACCAATCTTGCATTTGAACGACTTTTTAAAGTTACATCGCGCGAATTAAAAGACCAGCGAGCCGATGATGTATTCCCTAAAATATTTAGAGGTTCATTCGACTGGAACAATGAGTTCCTTTATTCAAAGAAAAACCATTTTTCATTTTATCTTGAACGGCTGGACAAATATTTCGAAGCCGATACCTTTAAAATTTCCAACAATCATATCATAAGTCTATTCATTGATACAACTGCCAAAGAACGCCGAATAAGCGAACTGGAAGAGAACAAACAACGCTATCAGGTACTTTTAGAAGCAATACCTGACTTGTTTTTCATTATCGATAGGGATGGCGTTTATGTTGATTTCGTATTCAAAGCGTCAGAGGCACTTAAAATTAAGCCTGATGATATCATTGGCAATTCAATTTTTGAAGTCGGATTTTCAGAAAAAATGTCAAGCAAAATATACCAGTGTATTCAGCACTGTATCGATTTTGATAGTATTGAAACCATTGAATATGCTCTGGAAGTTGAAGGTTCGTCGGCCCTGTTTGAAATGCGTATTGCCCGATTGAATGATCATTCCGTAGTTTCGTTGGCCCGCGACATCACCTCACGAAAAATGGCTGAGCTAAAACTGGAAGAAGCCAAGAACAAAGCTGAGGAAGCAGACCGACTAAAAACAGCATTCCTGGCCAACATTTCACACGAAATAAGAACACCGATGAATGCTATCATTGGGTTCTCTAAAATGATTGGGTCTCCGGAATTTGATGACGATGAAAAAAGCAAATTCGTTGAAATCATTATTGCCAACGGGAAGCTATTATTAACGCTGATTAATGATATGATTAGTCTCTCGAAAATAGAGAGCAACACCCTGGTCGTGAAAAAATCGTTGTGTAAAGTAAATGACATAATGGTTTCACTTTACAAAGAATATAGCTATGACCTAGATGAAAAGAAAAACATCAGGCTAAAAGTAAGCTGTGACAACCCCAATCCAAAATTCGCCATTACTACTGACTCTATTTTGCTTCAATCTATTTTGCAGAAATTAATCGACAACGGAATTAAATTCACCGAAGAAGGAGAAGTTGAATTTGGATACCGCATTGTGGATTCAAATCAGCTGAATTTTTTTGTACGAGATACTGGAATCGGAATATCAGAAAAAGATCAGGGGCGAATTTTTGAACGTTTTCACCAGCTCGACAACAGGACCATCCGGGCATACGAAGGTACAGGACTTGGGTTATCAATAGCACAACATTACGTGCAATTACTTGGTGGTGAATTGCTAGTTAAATCAAAAGTGGGTTTCGGGTCAACGTTTTCGTTTACAATACCTTACATAAAAGAAGAAAGTCCACTTAAAATAGTTCGATAAAGAAAGTATTAATCGCGCCAATAAAATGCGAATTATCGTCAGAACTCCTTCTTCAATCTTATTTCACGCTTGAATTAAGGGTAAGATATCCAACCAAACGGTCATATCGGCTCGACTGGTCATGATAGTAGGCAAAGATTTCATATTCGTTTTCGGTAATAAAAAAGGATCCTTCAAGGTTAACTGAATCAACTTTTTTAGCTCCTTCAGGAACATAAACATACTGATAATTGTAATATCCTTCTTTCAAGAGCAACGTTAATTCATATGCAGCAGCTTCATAATTCCATTTCATTTCGTTAATTTTATTAGCATTCCATCCGGTAAGGGCGCCAAAAACATTTACCGATCCGCCAACCAACTGACTCGGCATGTGCAAATAAAAATGCACAAACACATAATCACATTCCGTGTCAGCATCTGTAACCCGATCCTGACTTTCAACCACAAAATTTCCATCCATTTCTTTATAAGGTATAAACTTTGAGTTGTTCCGGATTTCATCGGGAAGAAGGGTGACGTGATAATAGGGTCGAATAAATTTAATGCTTTCCACATTTTCGCCATTATGTCGTTTTGTTCTGATATCGAAATAGCGGAACTCGTTTCCTCCAGGAAAAACATTTTCCTTGTTGTAATTATAATCTAAAACATTATCCCGAATATAAAGTGGTTTTAAATTGAGTATCGCATTGTCCCACCGCCGATTCTGCATTAAAACGACCTTAATATCTTCCTGTGGATTCATTAATTTGAGTTGTTCATTAACAACCTTAAAATCAACTTCCTGATTTTCTCCATTATAAACATCAAAGGTTGCCTTTTTCACCAGGCCTTCTATCCTGACCTTGGGCTCAACGACATAAAAACGTTGAGTCAGAACCAAATTCTCCCGATTATTACTTTCGAAAACAACCAATGCGTAATTTCCTGAGTATTTTGGCGAACAATCTTCGTTAGGAATGCTCAATTGATAATTGACAAATTTAATAGAGGTATTAAAACTCATCGCATAATCGTTTATTGGATTATCCGGGAAGCCAGATAAATATTCATTTTGCTGAATATAAGATTCATTCCAATTGGCATCACAATGAATAACGGTGTACGAGTAGTTTTTTACGTCTTCCGCGAGATCATCAAATTTAAGTATAAGCTTAACATCGCTTCCAAGTTCAATTACAGGATCCGATAGTACATTTCCAGCACGATACATCTGAACCGACTTGATCTCCTCACTAAAAACAGCATTCTGGTAATAATACTGATCAGCTTTTGTTGAAGCACCGGAATGAAAAGCCAAAACTATATTCAGGAAAAAGTACAACAATGGCGATTTTAGTTTCATTTTAAACCTCGATTTTAGTCAAAACTTATTAGCAATTTTTTAAGTCAGAAAGAGACCAAAAATTGTGCCGTATAAGCAAACGTTCTCGAACATTCTATTATTTCACCAACTATATGCTTATTAAGCAAAGGTTAATTTTTTTTCATGATATTTGCCAGCTCAATGCATCATTTTCTATTACTTTTACGTCATGATTTATCACCGTAAATTCACTCATCCGAAATCAAAAACTTGGGTCGTTTTCATCCATGGCGCAGGAGGCAGTAATGTCGTTTGGTTTAGGCAGCTAAAAGAATTCAAAAAATATTTCAATGTTCTTTTGGTCGATCTTCGCGGTCATGGCAAATCGAAACCAACATATCAAGAAGAGGATCTGGAATATTCATTTGATGAAGTTGCATTGGATGTGATCCAGCTCATGGATTATTACGAAATCAGAAAGGCTCACCTGGTTGGCATTTCGTTAGGATGTATTGTCATTCGGGCAATTGACAAACTCGCACCGGGAAGAGCCGAATCAATTGTACTAGGCGGAGCAATCATTCAATTCAACAAAACGCTAAAAGTACTGATCAGCATGGCTAAAATACTGAATTCAGTTTTACCTTACATGTGGCTGTACAAGCTCAATGCACTAATTTTAATGCCCTATGGCCGGCATCGCGATTCTCGTAATATTTTCATTCAGGAAGCCATTAAACTTGGAGAAAAAGAGTTTGCAAAATGGATGAAAATGACCCGGGAGATCAAAGCAAACCTCAACGAATTTCTGAAAATTGAACCATCAGCCCCAGTATTATATTTGATGGGCGATGGTGACCATATGTTTTTGCCGATGGTGGCCGACTTGGTCAAAAAACAGGTAAATGCAAAACTTGAAATTATCAAAAACAGCGGACATTGCTGTAACCTCGACCAGGCAAGTATCTTCAATGAGATTTCCATCCATTTCATTAAACGAAATTCAGTGAAGCAAGAGATTCCTCAGTTGAAATAGGCCTATCATTTCTGAAAGCGAAAGGGCAGAATTAGTTGGCAAAATTTAAATTGACGGAATGAAGGATAATGTGTAATTTCAACCACATAAAACCCTTTTAAACTTATAGCGATGGAAAAACACGTTAACATTGTTGCAGCCCTGCAAATCGGATTAAGTATTTTCAATTTACTGATTGCCTTCCTGATTTTTACAGTTCTTAAATTGGTTGGCGGGTTCGTCGATAATGCCAATGGAGCAACAATACTTTCGCTAATTGCTGATGTTTTAGCCATTGTATTTATTGTCATTTCAATCCCTGGAATTCTTGCAGGAATGGGACTTTATAAACGGAAAGAGTGGGCTCGTATTCTTTCACTAATCCTTTCGGTAATCGAAATTTTCAGTTTCCCATTTGGAACGGCAATTGGTATATATTCCATTTGGGCATTAATTCAACCCGAAACAATCTCAGAGTTCAACAATTAATCAGAAAAATACAATCGCTGCATTAAATCAACGTTTATCCGAGCAAATAAAAAAACAGAATGCCAGCAAAATCGGTCTATCTGGTTATTTCAGGTCGGGTTCAGGGAGTCGGATTCCGCTATTTCGCGCGACACAAAGCCATAGAACTCAATATCTCTGGCTGGGTTAAAAATACCCCTGATGGTAAAATTGAGATTGAAGCAAATGGTGAGACTGAAGATCTGAACATTTTTACAGACTGGATGAAAATAGGTCCGACCAGAGCCATCATCAAACTGTTCTCGGTTTCCGACATCACCCCCATTCGAACACCGACAAACTTCATTATTCGATAAAACAACAATGGAAAACAACAAAAACTTCCATATGTCTCCTGAAGAGTTCAGGAAACAAGGAAAACAAATGATCGACTGGATTGCCGACTATTACGAAACCGTTGAAAAACATCCGGTTTTATCACAGGCCAAGCCTGGAGAAATAAAAAGCCAGTTACCTGAAGCTCCGCCAGCAGAGAGTGAATCGATGGAACAAATCATGGCTGACGTTAACTCCATCATTATGCCAGGAATTACTCATTGGCAGTCACCTAACTTTTTTGCCTATTTCCCTTCTAATTCATCCGCTCCATCAGTGCTGGGCGATTTGCTTTCGTCCGGATTGGGTATCCAGGGAATGCTTTGGGCAACCAGCCCAGCCTGCACCGAACTCGAAACCAGGATTTTAGATTGGCTTGCCTATATGCTTCAACTTCCTGAAAAATTTAAATCAACTTCAGTTGGAGGAGCAGTTATTCAGGATACTGCATCGAGTGCTGCACTGAGTGCAATATTAGCTGCCCGCGAGAAGAAAACCAACTACCAAACCAACGACTCCGGAAATTTAGGAAATCTGGTTGCCTATGTTTCAAGTCAGACCCACTCCTCAGTCGAAAAAGCAATAAAAATTGCTGGAATCGGGAAAAATAACCTCCGGTTGATTGAAGTGGATGAAAAACTTGCAATGCGGACAGATTTACTTCAGACTGCAATTAAAAATGATTTACAAAACGGACTGATTCCTTTCTTTGTTTGTGCTACAGTTGGAACCACGTCAACAAATGCCATGGATCCGTTGTCAGAGATCGGACAGATTTGCCAAAAAAATCAGCTCTGGATGCATATCGATGCTGCCATGTCTGGAACCGCTGCCATTTGTCCGGAACACCGTTACCTCCTGAATGGTATTGAACTGGCTGACAGTTTCTCGTTTAACCCACACAAATGGATGTTCACCAATTTCGATTGCAATTGCTTTTTCGTAGCCGATCGGTCGGTACTGATCAAAACGCTGAGCATCCTTCCGGAATATTTAAAAAATCAGGCGACCGAAAGCGGTGCTGTTTTCGATTACCGCGACTGGCACATCCAGCTCGGTCGCCGTTTCCGTTCGCTGAAATTGTGGTTTGTTATCAGACATTACGGAGTAAACGGACTGCGGTATCACATTCAGGAACACATCAGGCTGGCGCAAAAATTTGCGGATTGGATTGATGAAAGCGAAAATTTTATGCTGGTTGCTCCTACCCCATTGAACCTGGTATGCTTTGTCCATAAAAACGGGAATGACTTTAACCGATTGCTTCTTGAGACCATCAATAAAAGTGGCAAAATGTTCTTCTCCCATACAGTCATTAATGATCAATATGTTTTGCGGATATGTATCGGCCAAACTTACACTCAGACTGAACATGTTGAGCAAGCATGGAAAATAATTCAGGAAACTGCAAAAGAATTAGCCAACAAGAAATAATACGGCCAAAAACTATTGGCAGAAGAACCATCCAGCATCTGGACTCAAACTCAAAAAACATGTTCAACAACAACCCTTAACACTCAAAATTATATAAGTGTTATTATTACATTTATCATTAATTCTCTATTTTTACAACATCAAAAAAAATGAATCATTTAAAATTTAGATCATGATAAATTTAAAAGAACTAGAAGTTTGGTTTATTACTGGTAGCCAGGATTTATATGGACCGGAAGTGCTAAAACAGGTAGATACGAATTCAAAGGAAATTGCAGCATTTTTCAACGGCTCTGCCCAAATACCAGTGAGCATCGTACATAAATCGGTAATGAGGAGCCCCGACGAAATAACCCATATTTGCATTGAGGCCAACTCTACCAAACAATGTATTGGAGTAATTACCTGGTGCCACACCTTTTCTCCATCAAAAATGTGGATCAACGGGCTTAAAATATTAAACAAGCCCATGCTTCAATTGCATACGCAATATAACCGTGACCTTCCATGGAGCGAAATTGATATGGATTTCATGAATCTGAATCAGGCAGCTCATGGCGACCGCGAACATGGTTTTATCTTAACCCGTCTTCGCAAAGCCCGCAAAGTTGTGGTTGGATATTGGAAAGAAGAGGATGTTCAGGAACGTATTGGCGTTTGGAGCCGCGCTGCTGCCGCCTGGTACGATATGCAGGGCGCCAAACTTGCCCGTTTTGGCGATAACATGCGCGAAGTTGCCGTTACCGAAGGTGATAAAGTAGAAGCCCAGATTAAACTTGGACTCTCGGTTAACACGTGGCCTGTTGGCGACATTGTAAAAATCATTGATGGTGTAAGCGAAGCTGAAATTGATAAACTGATTCAGGAATATAACGAAACCTATGAATTTGATAAAGAAACCAAAGTCGGCGGTAAATATCACGACAGCGTCCGTTATCAGGCTCGCATAGAAGCTGGGTTTAAATCATTTTTAGTAGCTGGAGACTTTAAAGCATTCACGACTACATTCGAAGATCTCCATGGCTTAAAGCAATTACCAGGCCTTGCAGCACAACGGTTAATGGCTGCCGGTTATGGCTTTGGTGCCGAGGGCGATTGGAAACATGCAGCATTGGTGCGTGCAGTAAAAGTTATGGGGACTGGCTTAAAGGGAGGTTGCTCGTTCATGGAGGATTATACTTATCACCTCAATCCAATTACCGGATATAAGGCTTTAGGCTCACACATGCTCGAAATCTGCCCCTCTATTGCCGATGGCAAAGCAAAAATCGAAGTTCATCCTTTAGGAATTGGAGGCAAAGATGCTCCAGCCCGGTTAGTATTTAATACTCAAACAGGACCTGCTACATGCACAAGCCTTATCGACATGGGAACCCGTTTCCGTATGGTTGTTCATGATGTTGAATGCGTTGCCCCCGAAGCAAAACTCGAAAAATTACCAGTTGCCAGTGCCTTGTGGACTCCAATGCCAAACATGAAAATTGGCGCTGCTGCATGGATTTATGCCGGAGGCGCACATCACAACGCATTTAGCCAGGCAATTACCGCCGAATATATTGAAGATTTCTGCGAAATTGCAGGCATCGAACTGGTCCAAATCAACAAAAACACCTGTCTTGCCGATTTCAAAAAAGAACTGAAATGGAATGACATGTATTACCTGTTGGCAAATGGATTAAGATAAATTTAAACAGCAATCGGAAAAAGCCGCAGAAATTAGTTTCTGTGGCTTTTTTTACATCTGCAAGGATTGCTGGCTTGAGTTATCCTGAAGCTGCCTGATCGCCTCCAAAAGATTTTGACGTGGATAATGTTTTTGATGAGCTAAATTCAGAAAACGCAAGATGATAAAAGCATCAAAAAACTGGAAGAAACGTTTTCGAAATGACAATAGTGAAGAACTGTTGCGATTAATTTCAGCAAGTTTTGTTTCGAAATTAATCGCATGTAAGTATTCCTGAACAGAAGTTGGCATTGATAAAATAAACTTGTTGTAAAATTCTGGATTCATCCGAAATAAAGAGTCCACCTGCTCAAACAATTTTTTCAAATCCAGAAAAGCTCCGAAATTGTAAGTCATCGTCAAATCGCCATCTTCATTCATCCACTTGGTCATTGCGGCACCTGTTCCAAAAGGCACCCTGTTGGAAACTCTTGCTGAGGGATATACAAATGCATCGTTAATTTCGGCAATTTTCCCAAGTTTGGTTAATTTATTCAGAAAATAAAAATCCTCGCCAGCTTGTCTCCGGTTCATCCCGCCTTGCATGACATAGGCACCAGCTCTGACAGCAAAAGCCGAGCCGATGGTATAAATCGAATCTGGGAATCCGGCAAAATCCAAAGCGTTTTTATAATAGTGGAGATAATCTTCGTAGAGCTGAATTCCTAATTTTTGTTTCAGATCGGCCATTTCTTCAATGCGATGTTTAAAGTTCAGCGTCGCGGCGAAACATGATTTATTCCCGGTAAAAACAGATTCGATTTCTTTCAAATAATTGGCTGAAACCAGGCAATCAGCATCGAGGGAAACCATAACACCTTCAGGACGATTCAATGCATTAAAACGGCGAACAACCTCATCCATGCCAATCTTTCGGGCCATACCGGCTCCTGCATGTTTTACGTTTACCGACGGAGCATAAATGGGGTGTAAAATCAGATTTGCCCGATCATAGTTTTTCTTCCAGCTCAATAAATTCAGATAGGTTTCCTGATTAAAGTATTTCACTTCAGTTGGACTAGTTTCCGAATCATTGACCGCTACAATGACCTCACAACTGGAACTTATCGGTTCACAAGACCATAAGGATTCAAGCGTTCGAAAAATTTCAGCTTCGTTAAGGCAAGGGATCATTACAATCATTGACACCGAAGATGAGACTTCAGCATCAATAAATGGAGGATAAACAATATTTTTTTCGATATAACGATCAGCAAACATCCGTGGATAATTAATTTGAAATGACATGAAACAAAAAAAAATCCGAATTACTTCGGATTTTTCAGAACTTATATCTGATAAGCTTACTTCAATCTTGCCTTCGAATACCTTGCATTTAATCCAACCAATATTTCTTTGGTTATATTGTTTGCTTCATCACCGACTAGAACCTCACCAGCATTGAAGATGTAATTATATTTTTTATCCTTATTGTAAATTTTCAGGTAACTCATAATGCTATCCAAAAGCTGCTTGTTATTATCGGTTTGTATTTGAGCCAGTTTAGTTGACAATTCCTGGTCGAGCTTGGTTATTTGCTGTTCTTCGCCCATCAAACGATCGCGCTCTTGCATGGCACGATCCTGACTAAGAAAGCCCCCGCGCTGAACTTTTTCTTGAAAAGCGGCAGCCTGAGATTCAAAACGGGTACGTTTTTCGCCATATTCCTTAGTAAAAGCTTCCTGCTGCTTCACAAAAGTATCGTGCATTTCCTGTGCAAAATCATAATTTACAGCCAGAGAATCAACTTTGATATAGGCAATGTTTAGCGTAGAGCCTTCACCCCCACCATTAACACCGCTCTTTCCAGAAACATGCGATTTATTTCCACTAAAATGCAGAATATAAAGCACTGCAACCAACAAAAACAAAACAGAAAATAGCACTACCGATGTATTTTTCATATACCCTATATCAATAAAATTTTGCCAAAAATAAAAATTTATTGCCACTATCCACGAATTAACCAGATTATTTTTCAGAACCGTAAACCTTTAGCTTTTAAAAAAGGAAAACAGAATAAAAGCTGCGTAAAATCATACATACACTGTGATAAACATCATTGAATCAAACCTTGTACCAGATGTATTTTTATCTCCTGAAAGGTAAACTGTAAACGCCAGAAAAATGCTTAATAAATTACTCGCTAACGTGCTGCCCTATATGCCCCAGAAATTGATTTGGATCTTTTCCAACCGATATATTGCCGGTGAAACGATTGAAGATGGGCTTAAGGCTTCCCGCGAACTAAACAAACAAGGTATTGAAGTAACCATAGATCTACTTGGCGAATTTATTTCAACCATTGAACAGGCCGAAGAAAACCGAAATAAATACATTAGTATCATTGAAAGATTTACTTCTGAAGGTATAATCGGAAACTTCTCGGTAAAACCCACCATGTTCGGGTTGTTGATTGATAAGGAAGTTTGCTTTACCAACATAGAGGCTGTAGTAAAAAAAGCTGCAGAGCTGAATACCTTTATCCGGATTGACATGGAAGATTCACAATGCGTCGATTCTGAATTGGAAATGTACCGCAAACTCCAGCAAAAATATCCTGCCAACGTTGGGTTGGTTATACAGGCCTATCTTCGCCGGACGAAGAGTGATCTGGTGAATATGAGTAACATTCATTCAAACGGAGCACCCCTAAACTTCAGACTCTGTAAAGGAATATACATTGAGCCAAAACACATTGCATTTAAATCTCCTGAAGAAATTCGCGAACATTATCTCGATGATCTAAAATATATGTTTGATCACAACATGTATGTAGGCATTGCAACTCATGATAAATATCAGGTTGAAAATGCGATGAATATGATCAAAGAAAAAGACATTGACAAAACGAAATATGAGTTCCAAATGCTATATGGTGTCACCCCTGAACTCAGAAGCAGTATTGTAAAGCAAGGACATAAAATGCGCGTTTATGTGCCATTTGGAAAAGACTGGTTCGGTTACTCGACCCGCCGATTGAAAGAAAATCCGAAGATGGCTTCGCACATTGTAAAAGCACTTTTTTTTAGGGGTTAATTTTAGGGGTTATGCAAGGGAGGTTCTGAAAAGGCCTCCCTTCTTCATTAATTTTAAAGACAGATTTGATTCTTGGTACGAAGTAATTCGGATACTTCCAAAACAGGTCTAAATATCTGCGCAGAAAATACACCGAATATAATATTTCATTAGGTTTGTACTTCACGGGATTGGGTTCTAAAATCGAAAATCGGTATCACCTGTTATAACCTTAACCGAACAAGAACCTATTAATAAGCGTAATCCACATGAATGCATTAACAATTTTATACAAATAATAATGAGCGAATTTGATGCCCGTGCCCGTGAGTGGGACAAAGATAAAATGCACATCGATCGTTCCGCAGCGATTGCCGCCACACTCGAAAAGATGGTCCCGATCAAGCCATTCATGAAAGCCCTTGAATACGGTGCTGGCACTGGCCTCCTAAGCTTTTTGCTAAAGGACAAGTTTTCGGAAATTACCCTGATGGACAATTCTCAGGAAATGGTAAAGGTATGTGCTGAAAAAGCTGAATTCTACCAAACCAATCACATTCTGCCCATTTGGTTCGATCTGGAACATAAGGACTATGACCATCATTTCGATATCATTTACAATCAGATGGTTCTGCATCATGTCAATGATTATGAGGCTATTATTTATACGTTTTATTCCATGCTGAATCCGGAAGGATATTTAGCCATTGCCGATTTGTATTCTGAAGACGGGTCGTTTCATGGCCCTGATGCGAAAGTCCATTTGGGTTTTGATCCGGAAAAACTTTCCGAAATACTAAAACTTGCTGGGTTTAAGAATATTGAATTCCAGACTTGTTTCGAAGTAAAACGTGAGACGGGAACAAAATATCCGGTATTTTTATTGGTAGCTCAGAAATAATCCGAACTCATGGAATCCACAATTTTGAAATGCAAACAGTGCAATTGGCAGGGTAGCTCTGAAGAAGTTGACTGGGAAATTGTTGAATCCTGCTCGGGTACCGATAAAACCGAAGTTTGTCCATCGTGTGGAAGTATGGAAGTGTATCCGGTCAGATAAAATCAGCTTGTTAATATTTTCTGCATCGAGTTTCGTTCTTTCTCGGTGAGCGTATCCATTTCTTCCAGTGCATGCTGAATTTTAGTCTTGAAGTTCCAGCAGGTCATTTGGCGCAACGAAAGTCGGCGCCCAAATTCGTACGACGAAACATCCTCTTTCCCTTTACACACCTGGTAAGCAATATAAAAAGCTTTGCTGATCGGGAATTTAACGCCATGAAAAACGGTTCCATTCGTGGCAGTTTCCTTTGCTTTGCACTTGGTACAACGGCGCGAAAACGGTTCCCTTCCCGGACATGAATTGGTATTGCCACATTTTTTGCAAACAAATCCATCCGCCCATTTAATCCCTGCCAGAAATTCGAGGCACTTTTCGTCACTTGAAAACATCTCGTCAAGCTGTTCCGGACTAAGGTTATTCCTGAATATTGCGCTCATAATTCATTTTCTTGGTACAAATGTAAAAAAAATAGTGATACTAAAAAGATTTAAGTGCTACTAATGCGATTTATTATTTTCTTTTATTAGATTTGCAGCAACCAAATATAAAGAGTTGCGATGGAAAATAATTGTGAAGTAAAACCAAGACCACAAACAATCAAAGCGTTTTTCAAATCCCGATATTTCTGGAACCCATTTCTGGCAATTATAATCGGAGGTCTGGCCGGATTTTCGTATTACTACTTTGTAGGCTGTGCTTCAGGAACCTGTTCGATTACCAGTAGTCCTTATATGAGTACATTTTGGGGTGGAATGATGGGCTATTTTTTGGTGAACAGTCCATGTGCCAGGGGTAGATGCTAAAAAGATTCATTAATAAAAAAACAATATGGAAAAGATAATCATTATCGGGGGTGTTGCGGCCGGAGCAACCGCGGCAGCCAAGGTTCGCCGCATCTCTCCGACAGCACAAATTACAATGCTTGAAGCCGGGCCTGATATTTCGTTTGCCAATTGCGGTCTGCCATATTACATTGGCGGTGACATTAAAAGCCGGTCGAAACTAATTTTGCAAAGTCCTGAAAGTTTCAAAGAGCAATACGATGTTGAAGTACACATCAATACCAGCGTTTCGTCAATCGAACGAAAAGCTCACCAGCTAAAAACGATTAACAGTCAAACGGGTGAGCAAAAATCATTTGAATACACCAAATTGATTCTGGCACAAGGAGGTCGGCCAATCAAGCCAACGATCTCCGGAGCGGATCAGGATCACGTTTTCACGTTGTGGACACTGGAAGATATGGATAAAATATCTCATCATCTGGAAACAAAGAAACCAAAAACTGCTGTCGTTGTTGGAGGTGGTTTTATTGGCCTCGAAATGGTGGAAGCTTTGGTTAAAAGGGGCTTGAAAGTAAATGTGGTGGAAATGATGCCACATGTAATGGCTATTATGGAACCTGAAACTGCCGGTTTTATTGAAAATGAAATGCTTTCGTATGGTGTCGAAATCCATACCAATGCAAGTGTAATGGAAATCAGAACACGTTCGGTGAAACTCGACAGTGGAAAAGCGCTCGATGCCGATATGGTTTTACTTTCGATTGGCGTTCGCCCGACCCTGCAATTGGCCAAAGACGCCGGTCTCGAAATCGGAGAAGTTGGTGGATTGCTTGTCAATTCACAGTTACAAACTTCCGATCCTGATATTTTTGCAGCCGGCGACATGGTCGAAATCGAACATCGTGTAAATGGCCAGAAAGTGCGCATTCCACTGGCTGGCCCGGCAAACCGCCAGGGACGAATTGCTGCGGAAAACGTACTGGGTGGGAATCATGCATACAAAGGTTCAACTGGAACTTCGGTCGTGCGCGTCTTTGAAGCAGTAGCCGGAATAACCGGGTTCTCACTGAAACAGGCTCGTGCTGCCGGATTGGATGCCGATTCGGTTGTCGTACATAAAGAACACCATACTTCCTATTATCCGGGTGCCGAAACAGTAACCACGATGTTGGTTTACGAACGGAACACCGGAATTATTCTCGGTGGACAGACTGCAGGATACAAAGGCGCCGATAAACGTCTGGATGTGATTGCCACTGCTACTGCTGCGAAACTGACCGTGAGCGATCTGGCTGATATGGACTTTTCCTATTCGCCACCCATTGGTACTGCAAACGACGCGATCAACATGGCAGCCTATACCGCTGAAAACCGGATTTCAGGATTCAGCCCATCGGTTACAGTTACCGAACTCGATACTTTTATCGAAGGAAAAAATCCAATATTTGTTGATGTACGTGATGTTTTCGCCTTCGAAAAAAGCCACGTGAACGGTGCTATTCACATTCCTGTGGAACTATTATCTAAACAATTTAAAAATATCCCAACTAGTCGTCCTGTGATTGTTTATGACGAAACCGGAAAAAAAGGACATCAGGCACTCCGGACCTTATTGGGTGCAGGGTTTAAAGATGTAACCAATATTTCAGGAGGACATACTTCGCTGCAACGACAAGCTCGTACCGTTGGTTTTAATCAGATTCAAATCGATTTATTACCAATTGAGTTGAAATCGTTGGTAGAAGAAACTTCAGATATAGAAGAAAAAATCGTTGCAAAGCACAAAGATGAGACTAAAATACTGGTTGTTGATGTGCGAACTCCAGAAGAATTTGACGGAGGTGCATATCCTGATGCAATTAATATTCCTCTGGATGAAATCAAGGAACGGCTTGAGGAATTTGGGAATAATGCAGAACGTGAAATTGTAGTTTATTGCGCTTCTGGAGGTCGATCGGCCTATGCACAGCGAATGTTGATACAGCTTGGGTACACCAATGTAAAAAATGGAGGTGGAATTTCAGCCATGATGGCCAGTCGGAACACAAAACCAACGGGTTCAAATTCTTCAAATGAACCTTTAATTGTTGATGTTCGTACGACTGAAGAATTCCGTTCTGGAGCATTTCCCGGAGCAATTAATATACCGCTGGACGAAATCAAAGAACGGCTTGAGGAATTTGGTGACAACGCAGATCGTGAGATTGTAGTTTATTGCGCTTCGGGAGGCCGTTCAGCCTATGCGCAGCGCATGTTGATGCAGGTTGGTTACTCCAATGTAAAAAACGGAGGTGGAATTATGCAAATGATGATGAGTAATAATAATTAAATAAAAAGCTATGCTTGAATCAATTAAGAATATCCTTGGAATAAAAACAACCGATTATGCTCAGTTGGTAAAAGAAGGGGCAATCATATTAGATGTTCGCACCAGTGGAGAATTTTCAACAGGCCATATCAAAGGGGCCATCAACATTCCGGTTAATACACTTTCAAAAAATCTTGCAAAACTCAAAGCAAAAAACAAGCCCATCATCACTTGTTGTGCATCAGGCATGAGAAGTGCATCAGCAAAAAGCATACTTCAATCGAACGGTTATTCGGATGTACACAATGGAGGTTCTTGGCATAGTTTGAATAACAAATTGAGATAAATAAAATATCTGTTCAATGTAAGTCGTTCAACTCTGATTCTTTTTAGAATAGCATTGAGATTAGCCCAAATAGGCAAATTTCCTCATTTGCCCAGGAATGCTATCGAAACAAATACGGGGAGAAAAGCATTAAATATTGACAAGCAACAGAATATCATTTTGTCGATATTGGAAGTTTCACTGTATGTGGGCATTTCACAATACCACATTCTATTCTACAGTATTTTTCTCGGAGTCAGGGAGTTCTGTTTGGAAAGAATCGTTATGATTTCAACACGTCCAAAATAGATAGGACTAGTAGTTATTCCAAAATCAGTTACATTACCAGCTATACCTGAATGAAAAGCTACACCAGAATGAAGGTTTGCAGCACATAACAATAAGTCAAATTGGAGAAATAACCCGATGGATCTTTCCGCAGCATTTGAAAATGCTGCTTCCATTTTTGAGTGGACTGTTCGATTTGTCGAACCCTTCACATCATTACGATGAGAACGAGGTCGATATTTTAAGAGAACATGCCGGGTTAAAGCACAAATTAGGATTGCTAAAGTCAAATCGAACCATAAAACTAAGTGGATTATTTAACGCTTAGTTTTGAGTTTGATATCAACGACTTGATTATTCTGAAGTAAGTACTTCTGGTTGCATTGTCGATTCGGCCCGGACCCAAATTAATGTGCCATACCGAAAAACCATTTTGCTGGATACGAAAATTAATTTCATGGTAGCTACAGAATCAACCTTCCCCAAATTTTTGTTTTGAATCTCTTAATAATTTATCACATATTTGTCAAAGATAAGTCAAAGATCAAAATGCCAGAGAGCTTAAAAAATCAAATTATCTGGGATAATTTCAGGAAAGGTAGTAAAGAAGCCCTGGAAACAATTTATGAGGACAATTACGCCTCATTATATCATTATGGTATTAAGTTTAGTCAAGATAAAGATCTCATAAAAGATCTCATTCAGGAATTATTTATTGAACTTATCGATTCTGGCTCTAGGTTATCAAAAACCGACAATATTAGGTTTTATTTGATAAAAGCCTTAAGAAACAAACTTATAAGACAACTTTCTGAAAATTCAAAGTTTTCGAATAAACTTGAAGAATCTGCTATATTTAATTTGATTGACTCAATTGAGAGTCAATTAATTAAGATAGAAGTAGAAGAACAATTAAAAAAACAAATCATTACTGCAATAAAAAAACTTTCTGTAAAACAACAAGAAATAATTTACCTTCGATTTTACAAAGATTTGTCCTATCATGAAATTGCCGATTTATTTAATGTAGAAATTCAAACAGCAAGAAATTTAATAAGCAGAGCAATCAAATTACTAAAGGAGGACTTTCAAAACAACAACACTGGTAATAATCTGATATTATTTGTTTTAGGACTTCAAATCTAAACTTCTAGTCCATTCATTTCAAAAAAAATCTAACTTTTCTTCCCTGGGTGTTCTACAGCATATAAATTGGGTAGTATAAAATCCATCATTCTGTCATTATCAATAAACGCTACTGCAAATCTTTCATTATTAGTAACAATGGAAACTGACTCGAAATATAAAAATTACTCTATTGAAGATTTTGTACAAGATAAAGACTTTCGAGATTGGGTCTTATCTCCAAACGAAATTCTGAATTCTTTTTGGATTAATTTTCAAAAAGATTACCCTGAAAAGTATGAGTCGATTCATTTAGCTGTTAAGATTGTAGCTGCTATAGTGTATGAAGAAGAACAAATTGGACAAGAACAATATCAGGGTTCTTTAAATTACTTAAAGAATTATCTGACAGAGAAATCGAAACAGAAAAACATAATATCAAGCATATTATATGGTTGGAGCAAAGTGGCTGCTATATTGATAATTCCAATTTTGATGACTTGTATTTACTTGTTTTTAGATAAAAATTATTTTAATCAAACTTCGGGACAACTTATACAATACATTGTTCCTGAAGGGCAAAAAAGTAATTTGATTTTGGCTGACGGAACAAAAGTCTGGCTTAACTCAGGAACAACCCTAACCGTATCGGGAAACAATCTCAAAAATGAAAGAAAAGTACAATTGTCGGGAGAAGCTTATTTTGATGTCACCAAAAATAAAAAAGTACCTTTTCTTGTAGAGACCAAAGATTATACGGTAAAAGTTTATGGCACCAGCTTCAACGTTCGTGCATACGATTACCTTAAATCCAGTGAAACCACATTAAAAGAAGGATCTATCTCTATTATTACAGACTCAAAAAAAGAAATTAAGATGGTTCCTCGGCAGCGATTTCTTCTTAATAGCGAGAAGACTTATTCGTTATCTGAAGTTGACCCTAACCTTTACACTAGCTGGAAGGATAATGTTTTGAAAATTGATGATGAAAGATTACAAGACCTTGTTGTCCGAATGGAACATTGGTATGGCGTGAATATTCGTGTTAATGATTTTAATAAAGTAAAAGATTTACGGTACACCTTAACTATAAAAACTGAGAGCTTAAAAGAAATGTTGGAATTAATGAACTATGCAGTACCTTTTAAGTATAAAATTGAAGGCGAAAATGTAATACTAAACTATAATTAACATTAACCAGTAGCCTATGAATTAGCCTCTTTATGAATTTTAAAGGCAGGAATATGCTCCAACATACCCCTGCCTGTGAATTAACAAGGTTTACCAATGTCGAATCTGGTAAACAAGTATTAAACTTCAAAACAAAACTATGAAAAAAAACGAAGTCTTCTCAATTGAAGAGAAGGGTTTTACGCATTTGAGTAAAATTTTGAAAATTATGAAAGTACTAACCTTTTTCATGCTGGCGATCGCGATTCATGTTTCAGCCCGATCGTATTCTCAAAGCACAAAATTTAGCATGAGTTTGCAGAACGTTTCAATTAAAAAGGTTCTTGGAAAAATCGAAGATCAATCGGAATATCGATTTTTGTATAGTGATTCTAAAATTGACGTTGAAAAAAATGTAGATGTCGATTTTAATAATGAAACAGTTGAAGACATTCTTCAAAAAATATTTGAAGGAAGTAATGTACAGTTTAAAATTGTTGGGAGACAGATTTTGTTGTCGAATCTAAATGAAAATAAAGACACGCAACAGCAAAAAAAATCCATTTCCGGTAAAGTAACTGACATTACAGGCTCTTCCCTTCCAGGAGTATCGGTTGTGGTTAAAGGTACTTCAACAGGAACAATTACTGACCATAATGGGATGTATCAACTTCCTAATATCTCAGAAAATGCAATTTTGCAATTTTCATTTGTTGGCATGAAAACCCAAGAGGTTGTAGTTGCAGGAAAAACAAACATCAATGTAAAACTTGAAGATGAAACGGTTGGCCTTGAAGAAGTAGTAGCCGTTGGATATGGAACCATGAAAAAAAGCGATTTAACAGGTTCTATTACGTCAGTTAAAGCATCCGCACTTGAGAATCTTCCTGTACGTTCGATTGCAGAATCACTTCAAGGACGGGTTTCTGGTGTAATGGTAAATAAGAGCAGCGGGAAACCTGGAGCTACATCTGAAATTATTATTCGTGGAGTTGGGTCTATCAATGGGTTAAACCCACTATTTATTATTGATGGAGTTAGCCGGGGGAACAATGTCAATTATAATCCTAAAGATGTTGAATCAATAGAGATTATTAAAGATGCAAGTGCTGCTGCTATTTATGGGGCGCAGGCTGCCGGTGGTGTTGTTCTGATCACAACAAAAAAGGGAAGTTATAATCAAAAAACTGTCATTGATGTAAGCAGTAGTTATGGGGTTAGGCAAATTACCAAGTCATATACAATGCTTGAGACCCAACCATACATAAAAGCGAGACAAGCCATTGGAGATAATTATGGTCTATGGAGCGATCCTTCAAGTTTGCCCAATACCAACTGGTTCAACGAGTTGTTCCAGACAGGGACTGAACAATCGCATAATATATCGTTAAGGGGAGGAACAGAAAAAGTAAGCTATTTTATTTCTGGTGGATATGAAAATGAACAAGGTATTGAGAAAAAAAATCAATGGGAAAGGTATTCAATTAGGGCAAATAGTGATTACAAGTTGAACAATCGTTTCACTTTGGGTACACGGATTTATGCTACTAAAATTTTAGAACATCCATATACAGTTGATGTTCCATGGAGAACACTCCCCTATATGGCAGTTCGTAATGCTGATGGTTCTTTTGCCAAAGTTCCAAGTGAAGTCGAATTTTCAGGCGGAAATTCGGTTGCCACATTAGATTATGCCCATGTAAAAAACGGAACAGGTATGGCCGTTGTTGATTTGTATGCCGATTGGGAAATTCTCAAAGGATTACATTTCATTAATACCGGATCATCTGGACTTACTGCTGGTTATACCGATAACTTTATTCAAGCTGACAATCTTCGCAGATCGGCTCAAGCAGAATCATACACCAAGACTTCTTCATACAACGAGTCGTACACACTAACTTCAACTTTAAATTATGCTAAGGTTTTTGCCCAGAAACATGACTTTAAAGCATTATTAGGGTATGAAATTAAGAACTCCAATACGTCAACATTATCGGGTACAGCCAATTCGTTTCCTGTTGCTGTTTCTGAGTCATTTGATCTTTCTACGAATACAAACAAAACTGCATCTGGAAATTTAAGCTATGGGCGCTTTCTTTCTCAATTTGCAAGACTAAATTATGTATATGACAACCGCTATTTATTGACCGCAAATATTCGTCGCGATGGTTCACCTAAGTTTGGACCGAATAATCGTTGGGGTGTTTTTCCATCAGTTTCAGTTGGTTGGAAAGCATCGGAAGAATCATTTTTCAAAAACTTAGGTCTCAATTGGGTATCTATGGTTAAACCTCGTTTTAGCTGGGGTATTTTAGGAAATGATGCAGCTCTTAGTGATTATTCATATCAGCAATCATATAAAACAGTAACTCTTCATTCGTTTGATGAAGTAAATTCCGTGGCTGGTTATAACTCAATCAAAGTTATTAACAAAGACATCAAATGGGAAGAAATACATACCATTAACGGAGGTATTGATTTATCTTTATTTGATAACAAGCTCTCCGCCTCCATCGAATATTACGACCGTAAAACAAAGGACATGCTTTATAATCTTCCGACTCCCTGGTCATCGGGAATAGGTGAGAATAACAATACAACAAGTACAATGCCGGTAAATATTGGTAGTATCGATAATAAAGGATGGGAATTAAGTGTCTCTTACCACAATAAAGTTGGAGATTTTAGCTATGGAGTTTCCGGAAATTTATCACACAACGTTAATAAGGTGATTAACTTGGGGTTAGCTAATGCATATATCTACAGTGGATCAGGATCGTTCCCTTTTGCTGGAACTTCTCCATTCAAAACAGTTAATGGACGGCCTGTTGGTCAAATATATGGGTTTAAAACAGACGGGTTAATAAAGGATCAGGCTCAAATTGATGCGTTAAACGCCAATGCAAAGGCTAAATATAAGGCAACAACCGGAAAAGATCCCGCCAGCATTTATTATTTTAAGCAACTTACCGGACCTGGTGACCTTTTATTCCGTGATGTTGATGGCGACGGCCGCATTACCGATGCTGACCGTACATTCATTGGCAATCCCTGGCCTAAATTCCAATACGGTGCAAATATTAATCTAGCATGGAAAAATATTGACTTATCGATAGATATCGTTGGTATCTACGGGCTGGATGTCTTCAATTGTGTAAAATCAAACGAAGAAAATTTTGCACAGGATTACCAATCAACGAATAAAATATTTAATGCCTCATACTCTTTTGGCAATGGATTGACCGATCAGCCCAGTATAGGTAGGATTAATTCTACCACTGGAAAATTCGTAAAAGATCCGAATTTGAATTACTCAAGTTATTCAGACTATTTTGTTGAAAATGGATCGTACCTGAAAATCAAGAATATCTGTCTGGGATATACACTTCCCAAGGATTTATTAAGCCAATTTAGAATTGATAAATTACGAATTTATGTTAGTGGGCAAAACCTTTTCACTTTTACAAAATTCACCGGACTTGATCCTGAATTTTCCAACGATGTTAAAAATCATGGACTATATGGTCAAGGGACTTATCCACAAACAAAACTTTTTTCAATTGGGCTGGATTTGAGTTTCTAAGCAAAAAGTGTAACATTTAAAATATTGTATATGAAAAATTTGATAAAAACAATAAGATATAGTTTGCTAATTGCGGTTATATTACTTAGTACAGCTCGTTGTAGTGATTCATATTTAGATGTTCAGGATCCTAATTCTATTTCTGATGCCACCTTTCCTACAACGTTAAATCAAGTCAATCTTCTCGTTGCATCTGTTTATGGAGTGCAACATCATTGGGGGTTTTATGGACATTATTGGCTGGGATACGGAATCTATTGTCTGGATCACACCATCGATTTACAGTGGCGTGGCGATGACTCTTGGATTGGTATATGTACAGGATTAGCACAAGGTACTGATAGCAAATTGCAGAGTCAGTGGAAAGCGCTTTATCGGGGAATTTATTATGCGAATAGCGCGTTAGCGGGGATAACTAGTTACCGAAAAATTGCTCCTGCTTCAGAAATGCAGAGTCTTGATTTTTATCAAGGAGAAGCAACTTTCCTTCGTGCATTTTATTTATGGCATTTGCAGTCATTTTATGGTCAACCGAATTTGGATGGAATGGGTGTTCCTATTATTACTTCAGTTCCAGCGTCAATTGAGGATATGTCGGTTCCCAGGGCATCAACAAAAAATACGTATCAGGCCATTATCAATGACTTTAAAAAAGCGGCTACGCTATTGAAAGGGCAAACAAATAACCACAGGGCAACCGAGTGGTCGGCCAAAGCCGCTTTGGCAAAGACCTATTTGTTTGCAGAAAAGAATGATAGCGCCAAAATTTATCTGGAAGATTGTATCAATAATAGCGGAAAATCGTTGGTGTCGTTCAATGCCTATAAAAACATGTTCAACGGTAACACGCAATACGAATACAATTCAGAATCGTTCTATGAAATAGGGAATCTGGCCGATCCTGTAAATGGTAATTCTTATGGTAGCCCAATGACCGGATCATCTGCGTCCATTCTGTATTCTCATTTCTATACCGGTGCCGATGGTTCACGTTTAGCAACCAGCTACAGCAATCAATATATGCACGATAAAAACATTACGCGTTTTGGATATAACGATGCGCCACCACTTACACAACTTGAATCGGTTGGCGGAGTATATTCGCTGAAAGCATCGTATGTCGCTCAACAAAAAGAACGCAGGGCACAAGCCGGAAGACAAGTCGATGGACCAGACCCCCGTTTGTGGGTAAGTGCCATGCAACCAATGTTTGACTCGGTTAAAGTTGCAAATGTTTACTATAAAGTAGCCCAATCTGAGTTCGGAAAATGGTATGCTATGGATCCTGCAACATTAAATGATGCAAATACCTTCTATGGCTGGCCTGTCAGAAAATATCAATACCTCGATGGGAAAATGACAGAAACCAGAAATGTCGCCGGTTATAATTTCTACTTTATCCGATTGCCCGACATTTACCTGATGTATGCCGAGATATTGAAAAGTTCAAATCCTACTTTGGCTCTTGAATACATCAATAAAGTTCACCGCCGTGCCTATGGATACGATCCAAATGTCGCATCAGCAGCAGATTATAAAAGTCTGACCGATCGCACGAAGACTTCTGCTGACGACCACTTAGCCAACAATCCGCTTTTATATGAACGCTGGGCTGAATTTTTTGGCGAAGCACGTTGGTGGGAAGATGTTCGCCGCTTAAAATTAGGTCCTGTTGAATCAACCTTCTACAAACAGGTTGCTGGAGGGAAAGGCATAATTAAATGGCGGGATGAACATTATGCAATGCCAATACCTTCTATCGAGTTTGAATCGAATACAAACACAGGAATGGTGCAAAATCCTGGTTATTAATCTAAAACCTTAACCAACTATCTCAATAATTCAAATGTATCAACCTCCTTCGGGAGGTTGATCTTTTGTTTGTCTTTATTAAATTAAGGACTTATTCTCAGAATTTCGGCTACTCAACTCCTTTTTCTATATAGAAAAAGGATGTGAATTGGACAATTGGGAAATTGTTCGCAAAATTTGACAATTTTGATTTATCGAACTTAGGTAAATCATTCGTTCTATTGTTCCGACCTCCAAATCATTCGAATGATGAGAGAAACTCCTATATAATTTGTCATTATACTATGTCAAATTAAAAACAAAAAGCTAATGGTGATCACCATAAGTACCCGGTCTGAATAAATACAATAATACATCCACTAGAATGAGATCACTATTTTTAATTGTATGCATGTGGCTATTATGCTCTTCCTCAACAAGCAATGATAGCAACATCCGATATGGGCAAATCCAATTGTCGTCGGAAGAGAAACAGGTTTTGAAAGGATTATTGGAAGATCTCCATTTAAATTACGACTCGGATGAAAAAATGATTACCGCTAAACTGAATGGTTGGAACTATCATACCGACGCCCAAAACGGAATTTTTCACGACGTCAGGAATTCATTAAGTTATGCAGTAAAGTTGCTTGATCTGGGCGATAAGCAATACAGGCAACGGGCTTTTGATATTATTGGCAAAGTCATTTCTCTACAAGATCAGGATATCAATTCCAAATCGTGCGGGGTATGGCCGTATTACATGGAAGAACCCCTGGCAACAAAAAAAGCCCCGATTGATTACAACTGGGCCGATTTTAATGCCGTAAGCCTTTTAGATGTTTGGCTGTTTCATCAGGATGATATTCCGGACACGCTGAGACCCATCATACAAAAAGCACTGATACTGGCAGCAAAATCGATACAGAAAAGAAACGTGGGGCCAGGATACACCAACATTGCTATCATGGGAACCTACGTAACCTATATGGTTTCTAACCTGTTTGATCTTCCTGAAATGAAAGAATATGCACAGGAACGCTTAAATAATTTTTACAACTACACCCTCGACAAAGGAGGTTTCTCTGAATACAATAGCCCAACTTATACGATCACTGCGCTTGATGAATTATTCAGAATGAAAAGACACATCATCGAACCTAAAGCCAAACAAATGATTGATTCGCTTTATTCCATCGGTTGGGAAATGATTGCCAGACATTATCATCAGCCAACAGGCCAATGGTCCGGGCCACACAGCAGATCATACAGTACATTGGTAAAGCCGTCGTTCTATGGAATACTGAAAGAAGCTTCGAACGGCAAAGTTGATATTGGTGGTATTGCCGAAAAACAAAGCGATGTGAAAATCAAACATCAGATACCGAAATACCTGTTACATTATTTCCTTTCTCCTGAATATCCACGTACGGAAACCGATATTTTCGAAAAAGAGGTGCCACAAACCACAGGCACCTGCTATTTGACTTATAAATATGCACTCTCAACTGCATCCCAATCCAGCTTGTGGAACCAGCGAAGACCGTTCCTGGTTTATTGGGGAACTGTTCAAGCGCCCAAATATCTTCAGGTCCGTTTCTTACACGATGGCTATGATTTTAGTTCAGCCAGCTTTTTTAGCCAACAGAAAGAAAACAATGTGCTGGCTGCCATCAACTTCATTTCCAATGGCGGAAACAAACACATCAGCATCGACCAGCTGAAAGATGGAAAATTCAAGGCAAAGGACTTGAGACTGCGGTTTGAATTCGGAAATATTAAAAATCAGGAAGAACTTGCACTCCCTGTTTCTGCAAATGAACCATTCAGTATTTCACTTGACGATTTGAAATTCAACATGCAGCTTTATTGTGCTGAATTCAACGAATTGAAAGGTCATTGGGAAAAAGGCAGTGATGGAAAATCATCATGGATTGATTTTGTATTCTATTCGGGTCAGGAAACTGAGTTTGACCTCACAAAAATCGGCAGGTCAATATCTGGTTTCACATTTACGCTTGGATCCTCAGGTAAAAATTCGGTTTTTCAAAAAGCAGAAGTCTCTGAAAAAGAAGATATAATGAAGATCCGCTGGAACGGACTTAAATTAGACGTTTCGGTGAAACCGTTTGCACCCCAAAACCCATTCTTTTAATTTGAAACAGAAAAAACATATCTAACCTCATGAAACAACTACTTTCAATAATCCTGTTGACATTTATATTGATTGACGGATATGCCAAGACTAAAGATTATGACCTGAAACATTTTCCGAAAGGGAAATCGCCACAGGAAATTGGGACACGCATTGCCGATAAATTTCTGAAGACAGCCCATTCCCGATATGGAAACACACATCCGGATACCCCGCCCACGCAAATCACCTATCCTGATGTTTGTACCTGGCTGGGAGGAATGTGGTTTGCTGAAGTGACAAAAAACAATGAGTTGTTTAATCGCTTTGAAACTCGTTTTGCTCCATTGTTCGATACCGAAAAAAACCTTCAGCCTAACCCCAATCATGTCGATAACAATGTGTTTGGTTCAGTCCCACTCGAATTGTACATGCAGACCAAACAACAAAAATACCTTGATCTGGGACTTAAATACGCCGAGACCCAATGGATATTGCCCGAAGGTGCCAAACCCGAAGAAAAAACATGGGCAGATCAGGGCTATTCATGGCAAACGCGCATCTGGATCGATGACATGTTTATGATTACGGCAGTTCAGGCACAAGCATATCGTGCAACGGGTGATCGCAAATACATCGACAGGGCTGCCAAAGAAATGGCACTTTACCTGGATAAAATCCAATTGGAGAACGGACTATTTTACCATTCACCCGAGGCGCATTTCAGTTGGGGTCGCGGAAATGGCTGGATGGCTGTAGGTATGGCCGAGATTCTTCGCATTTTACCGAAAGACAATCCAACCCGGACCCGCATCATGGATGGTTATCAAAAAATGATGGCGGCTTTGTTGAGATTTCAGGAAAAAGATGGAATGTGGCGCCAAATTATCGACGATCCGGAAGCATGGAAAGAAACGTCTTCGACAGCCATGTTTACTTATGCCATGATTACTGGAGTAAAAAACGGATGGCTTAATCACAAAACCTATGGAGCTGCCGCCCGAAAAGGCTGGCTTGCATTAATAAGTTACATCAATTCAAACGATGAACTGACCGAAGTTTGCGAGGGGACCAACATCAAAAACGACCGAACCCATTACATGCAACGCAAACGCATCGTGGGCGACCTGCACGGGCAAGCCCCTTTATTATGGTGTGCAACAGCATTAATGCGGAAACCCGAACAATAATTCTTTTGATTATGCTAAAATATATTTTGTGTTGTGTATTCACAATTTTAATGTTTGCCTGCTATGCCGGACAACCGAAGTTAGTCGGATATGTAAATCCTTTTATTGGAACGATTTTCGAGGGACATGTTTATCCCGGAGCAACCCTTCCTTTCGGAATGGTACAACTGAGCCCCGACAACGGACTGACAGAAAAAGATAAATATGAAGGATATTGTTCTGGGTACACATACACCAAAAATATACTAAAAGGCTTCAGCCACACCCATTTAAGTGGCACGGGGCGACCTGCTTTAGGCGATATTTCCATTTTGCCAATGGTTGGTAAAAAGCCCTCTGCGGAAGATATCAGAAGTGATATTTCTCACCAGGAAGAAACCGCCAGTCCGGGTTATTATTCGGTAATGCTCAAAAGTTTTGGCATTGAAGCCGAGCTAACAATAACTCAGCGTTGTGGCTTTCACCGTTACACCTTTCCCGAAAGTCAGGAATCCATTATTCGCTTCGATTTAACCAATGGTGTAGGAGATGATATTGCAGAGGATTGCTGCTTTAAAAAAGTTAATGCGACCACTTTTGTGGGATATCGGATTTCCAAATCATCGTTCTCGAAAAACCGGCACATTTATTTTGCCGCTCAATTGAGTAAGCCGATCTGCGATTTGGTACTTTTCCGTAATGGGGGCATGGTAAAACCTGTTGGTGAGGCAAAAGGTGTCGATATTAAAGCATGTCTTGTTTTTCAAACAAAAAAAGATGAACAGGTACTGCTAAAAATTGCACTGAGCACGGCCAATGTTGAAGGCGCTCTAGAGGGATTAAAAGAAATTAGAGGATGGCATTTTGATGCAGTAAAAAAAGATGCTGAGGATATCTGGGAAAAAGAGCTGGATAAAATTAAAATTACCTCGGAAGATGAGGACTTCAAGACAATTTTTTACACTGCACTTTATCACAGTTGCCTTGCCCCAATATGCATTGACGATGCTTTGGGAAAATACAGAGGTATAGATAAGCAAAAAATCAGGGATGGAAGGAATATCTACGCCATCCATTCTCTGTGGGACACCTACCGAGCAGCAAACCCTTTGTTTACAATCACCCAGGAGAACCGTGTTCCCGATATTATCAATTCATTTCTCGCGTTTTACCGTCAATATGGGCTGTTGCCGGTGTGGGATTTGTATTTTACCGAAACTAACGATATGAAAGGGTATCATGCCGTGCCTGTTGTAGCAGATGCCATATTGAAGGGATTTAAGGGATTCGACTACAAGGAGGCATTTGAGGCTATAAAAGCAAGCGCCAATCAAAACATCAGGGGGACTGATTGGTACCGAAAACTGGGATATGTTCCTTTCGAGAAGGACGACGGGAGTGTAACCTCAACGTTGGAATATGCTTACGATGATTGGTGCATTGCCCAAGTAGCCAAAATGCTCGGTAAAGAAGCAGATTATCAGGATTTCATGCAACGCAGCGCAAACTGGAAAAACCTTTTTGACCCAGCTCTTTTGTTCGTGCGACCTAAAGATGCAAATGGCAAATGGATAGCTCCGTTTGATCCTTATAAAGAACGATTTGGAGAAACAAGAGCATTTGCCGAAGGAAATGCCTGGCAATATACCTGGTATGTTCCGCATGATGTGTATGGTTTAATCAAGAAGTTTGGCTCCAGGGAACGGTTTGTGCAAAAACTCGATTCCTTATTTACGCTTACTCCCCCATCCGATGATCAATCCATCTTCCAGTACGACGGTTACATTGGATTGATGTGGCATGGGAATGAGCCTTGCCACCACATTCCATATTTATACAATTATGTGGGTATGCCATGGAAAACTGCCGAAAAAGTACGGCAGATATGCGCATTTTATAAGAACAAGCCAAAAGGTTTGTGCGGTAACGATGATTGTGGGCAAACAAGCGCCTGGTATATATGGAGCGCCATCGGATTTTATCCGGTGAACCCTGCAAATGGAGAATATGTGATCGGCACACCTTTGTCCCGAAAAACAGAGATATCACTGTCTGGTGGAAACCACTTTATTGTAAAGGCTGAAGCTCTCAGCGATAAGAACATCTATGTTCAAAAAGCAACACTAAACGGACAACCTTACACCAAATCGTTCATCAAGCATAACGACATCTTGAACGGTGGAGAATTGGTACTTTATATGGGTGATAAACCTTCTGTTTCATGGGGAACTGCGAAGGATGATCTGCCAGACTAAAAAGCGATTGTCAGACAATGGTTTATGAGAGAAATGAGTGCTTAAAAGATGAAAATTTCATCAAAAAATCTCCTATGAGTCTTATTTTTAATTAATCACAAAGAAATGTCAATATGAATAATTTAATATCTGAAACTTTGAAAACTAAGACCGTTCTTAAACAAACGATGAATTTTAAAAAGATAAGGTTAATAACTGTGTGTCTCTTTTCGTTGAATATTGTTTTTTTCACAGGAATAGCTGCTCAACCATCAGGTAAAAAACAGGATATTGATTTGGTTTTCATTGGGAATAGCATAACTCTGGGGGTTAGCCTTGCAAATCAGGAGGCAGAGGCTCCTCCCGTTAAAGCCTGCGAATACCTGCGACAAAAATCGAATATTGGAGATGTCCGGTTTTACAATAATGGAAAGAATGGGTTTACAACTGTTGATTTTCTTCCTTCCGGCAAACCATTTGCACAGTTAGTTGATGCCACCAAACAATTACATACCGATACTCAACGGTTATTAATTTTTTCTGTCTCATTGGGAACCAATGATAGTGCAATGGAAGGAACAACCGGGGCTCCAGTTAGTTCAGAAACTTACTACAACAACTTAAAATTGATTATTAATCAATTGGTTGCTTGCTTTCCTAATTGTAAAATTATCATTCAACAACCAATTTGGTATAGTCCAAACACACAAAACAACTCCAGGTATCTTGCCGAAGGGTTATCCCGTTTGCAAAGTTATTTCCCCAAAATAAAAGCTTTGGTTAAGTATTATTCAATGCTTAGCCCAGGAGTCGTTTTCTGGGGAGATATTACCGGATTTGAATATTTCAAGAAAAATTACCAGACTGTTTTTTCTCCTGAAAACGGGAAACAAGGAATATTTTACCTCCATCCGAACAAAAAGGGGGCTGAAATTTTAGGTGGACTATGGGGAAACGCCATTTACAAGCAGATATTAAAATAACTATTGGTATGAAAAAGCAATTCGTAATATTTTACTTCTTTTTGATATGCAGTGGATTATATGCACAAGATATTCAGGTCATGTCTCTGGCCGGACAGTGGAGATTTGCACCCGATTCGGCTTCAGTAGGCACTGCAGGCCAATGGTTTAAAAGAGAGCTACCAAAAACAGCAGCGCTTTTTCCAAGGGGTACGGACATGCTTACAAACGATTGGATAAAATTGCCCGGAAGTCCCGATGAATCAAAAATCGGATATTTATTAAAACCGCTCTCATCAATTAAAACGGAAGATGAGAAAGTCAGGAAATATAGGGGTGCCTATTGGGTGCAGCGCCGCATCACGGTTCCCGAATCATGGAATGAGGAAACCATATCCGTTGAAACAAACGAACTACCCAAATTCAGTAAAATATACTGGGATTCTAATTTAATTGGCGAGTTTAATGACAATACTGCTTCTGGAAAATTTGAAATTAAGAACCTACCAACGGATAAGTCCGACCACATTGTTACAATATTTGTAAATAAAGCCAGTGATAAAGGCGGAAATTCAATTACCGATGTTGGCATCGCCAACAACAGTGAAAAAATATCGCTATTGGGTAAATGGAAACTGGCGCTTGATGTTTGGGAAACAGGCAGCAAAAGTTCATGGTTCAAAAGCGGATGGAATAAAAGAGAATTGCCTGATGCCAAAGAATTACATGTTTACTATTCCACTTTTTTCAGGGGGGCTGATTTCACTGTGTCCGACTGGATTAACCTTCCGGGAAGTCCGGCTGAAGCCAATATCGGCACAAACCTTACTCCTTCAAGGGGAATTACCCCTGGGTTGGAAAGGGTGGTAAATTACGACGGGCCATTTTGGGTTCAGCGCAGTATAACAATTCCAAAAAACTGGGAGGGAAAAACCCTTGAATTTTCGATGGAAAGATTGCTTGGCATGGGAGTTCTATACTGGGATGGAAACTTGGTTGGCGAATGTCATGGGTATGATGTGCCGCAACGATTTAAGATTAAACCTTCGCTTGCCACTTCCGGGAAGCATACCATTACCGTATTTGCAAACAAGCGGGATGTAAAATACCCGCAAAGCGGGCATGGAGTATCTAGTGAAAATGGTGTGGGTTGGAATGGCATTCTTGGTCAGATTGAGCTTCGGGCCGAAGCGGATGCTTGCATAAAAGATGTTCAGGTCTATCCGAATATCAGGAACAACTCGGTAAAAGTGACCCTTAATATCAAAGGAAATATACTGCAAGACAATGATGCAACACTCACTTTCCTGATCAGGAAAAGAGAGAAAGGGAGTCCGTTTGAGGAGATAAAAACGATAACCCTGAAAAATGGGTTGATGGGAAATCATGAGGAAGAGTTTACCCTAAAGCATAAAGCTCAACAATGGAGCGAGTTCACCCCTAACCTGTACGAGCTGAAAACAATATTAACGGCAGGAAACGTAAAGGATATTTCGGTAGTGACTTTTGGCATGAGGGAGTTCGCTGCCCGAGGGCAAAATTTCTTTATGAATGGGAATCAAGTTTTCCTGAGAGGCGCCCAGCAAGATGGTTCAGCGCCAATTGAAAACTACACCCCTATGGGAAGAGATTACTGGCTGAAGATAATGAAAACAGCCAAAGAGTACGGATTAAATCACCTTCGCTGCCATACGTGGTGCCCTCCTGAAGCGGCTTTTGGTGCAGCTGATGAGGTTGGAATTCTGTTGCAGGTAGAATTGCCCAGCTCCCGGCCAAACTATAAGGAACTCACACGAATAATTGATACTTATGGAAATCATCCATCCTTCTGCCTGCTTGCATTGGGAAATGAGTTGTTCAACCACGATGCAGCATCTAAAAAAGCAATCGATGAGGCACGGCTGCACGACCCAAGGCATCTTTACACCTGTACATCGCATCCCCATAGCACCAACTGTGATGATGATTTCTTTGTGTCAGCCTGGGGTTGGGGAAACGATTCAATAGTTGATACTTATCCCGAAAAACTAAATATTGGGGGGAAACCCATTGTTGGCATCGTTTGGTCGGGAGGCGACGTAGTTAATAAAACCAGGTTCAATACGCACCAACCGGAAACCCAAATGGATTATCGTGACGAAATAAAACAATCGCCCGTTCCGGTGATTTCTCATGAAGCGGGACAATGGGCGATGTTCCCTGATTTGAATGTATTAAAAAAATATACTGGAACTTTAAAAAATACCAACTACGAGAGAATTAAGCTAAAGCTGGAAGATAGGGACATGCTCGATCAGGCTGACGATTTTGCGAAGGCTTCGGGTAAGTTTTCGGCATTACTTTACAAGGAAGAAATTGAGTCAGCTTTGAGAACTCCAAACCTGGGAGGCATCAATATTTTGGGGATAAACGATTTTGAAGGGCAGAATCTGGCAGTTGTGGGTATCCTCGATGAATTTTGGGATTCAAAAAATATTCTTACCCCAGCCCAACATCGTCAGTATTGTGCGCCAATTGTTCCGCTGGCAAGAATGGCAAAAAGGCTTTGGACTCAGAATGAAACGTTTGAGGCTAAAATCGAATTGGCCCATTATGGAGTGAAGGACTTGCTTAAGGCTCAGCCTGTGTGGTATATTGCCAATGCAAAAGGCGAAATAATTAAGCAAGGGAAACTGGTGCAACAGGATATCCTTCATGGAGGGTTGAGAAATCTGGGTTCGGTTTCAATTTCATTAGACCAAATATCTATAGCTCAAAAGTTGGTCCTAACGGTCGAAATCCCAACCGATGGAATAAAGAACTGTTGGAATTTTTGGGTGTATCCGTCCAACCTGAATGTCCAGACCGGGAAAGTGAAAATTTTCCATGCCTGGGGAAATGATGTCAAAGAGGCTCTGCTGTCCGGAGAAAAAGTGCTTTTAATCCCCGATCCGGGTTCTCTTAAAGAAGGGTATCGCGAAAGTTGCTTTTCTACCGTGTTTTGGAATTCCATTTTCAAGTGGCAACAACAAGCTCATACACTTAGTATCCTGTGTAATCCTTCTCACCCCATTTTTAAGAATTTTCCAACCGACAGCCATTCCGATTGGCAATGGTGGGATATCGCAATGAATGCAAACGCCATGTATCTGAACCGTTTTCCGCAAAAAATGAAACCATTGATCCAGGTCATCGACACTTATGCCATTAATGATAAACTGGCCTACCTGTGGGAATGTAAGGTTGGTCGCGGAAAACTTCTGGTATCGACTATAAATTTTAGCAGGAATATGGATCGTAGAATAGCAAGCAAACAGCTATATAAAAGCACAATAGACTATATGAACGAAGATGACTTTAACCCACCAAACGAGTTGTCACTTGATTTTATTGACGGATTATTTACGAATTAACTGAAAACCTAACAAATGAAAAAATCATCATCCAGGCCACTGGCTAGGCGTTTATTTGGAATAATGGTGCTGTATTTTGGAACAATATTAACCGTTACCAGCGCTAATTGGAAGCCTGAACCAAAGCATTTTACCGTTGAAAATGGAGTTATTTTATGCGAGGAAGGCTTACCTCAGAAACCATTGTGGTTCGCCGACAGCCGTTTAACTTTCGCATTCGAAAACCCTGGCGGAATAACCCGGCTCGATTATTATTCTCCCGGGAAAAATCAAAAACCAGCCATTTTTAATCGCCCTTATCATTGGTATGGATTCAATTACTACCTGACCAAAGAAGGTGTAAACTATTTACCCGAATTTCAAAACAGTAAAATTTATCCTTTTGGTATTGAATCCGATTGGACGCTCGATGGTAGTGTATTCAGGCAAAAGGTAATGGCTGTTGACGAGACAGTGGTCATTCAGTTAACAACGCCTGTCAACCTTCCCGATAGCTATCATTTTAAGTTAGATTTCAATAAGCTATTTGGGGTTGTTGAAGGTACGCATGACCGAAAATGGGCCGATTGGAATTTTGATAAGGCAGAGAATCTTCTGACCGGTGGATTCAGCGAGTTATCTAATGCGAACGATTCGGTTGTGTTTAGCTGCGGTCTGGGGGCTGATTTCCCTATTCATTTCAGCCAATCGAAGATAAATACAAAATACTATCTGGAAAGCCCCGCGCTAGAACCGGGAAGAACCTATACCTTCTATATTCATTTCGGTTCGGGAAAGGCTGAACTGGTTCAGAAAAACAAAGTCTGGAGGAGCCAACTCAAAAACAAAGTTGCCGATCAGTATGCCCGCTATCAAAAGGTGGCTGACCTATGCCCCAGGTTAGTCAGCCCATACAAAGAGCTCGACAGTCAGATGAGCCTGTTTCCCATGTTTTTTGAAGCCCTGAAGATTAAGGATTACCCCGGAGCTATCCGGGCAAATACAAACCGCTACTGGGTATGGGGATGGGATGGGATTACCAACAGCAGTTCTACCGCCTATTGGGGAGATATTCAGCACCTGAAAAACATGCTGGAATTTTATGAAAAAACAGCCGATCCGGACAAGGGTATTGCCCATTCATATAATCAAAACATGAGCATTGGCGAGGTAGCTCCGGGACCTGCCCAATGTATGTACATAACGCTTTTGCAGTTATACTTCGATCAAACGAAAGATGTCTCTGCTTTATCATTGCACTATCCTTTTGCCCGGAAAATATTTAACATGGCCCTTGAAACAGAAGCAAACAATAGTGGGATGAGTAAAGGCGTGTCATTATTTCCAGATTATCGGACTTTAATTGACGAAACGGGGAATGACCTGAGCGCGCTGAATAATTCGATATTGTACTGTGCCGCTCGCTCAATCAACCGATTGGCTGACATTACCGGGGATACTGCTACTGAAATGAAGGCAGAACAGATGATAAGAAAAATAGAGAAAAATTTCTCCCGGATATTCTACGACAAAGAAAAAAAATATATCGTTTCTTCTGTTGACGCCACGACTCTTGAACAGCGAAAAACATATCATATCAGTTCGTTAAGGTGGGAGAACGACTATTATGGCGATTTAATCCAGCCGATGTCAGGTGAAAGTCTGAAATTCTTTGAAAGCAACCTTGTTTGCAAGGCAGGGATCAGGGAAACCCCAACCTGGGACAAAAGTTTTGATCTGGACGCCAATCAGTTGAGCGATTGGTGGCCTGTTGCCGATGAATCATTTATTCGTTTGTGCAACCAAAATAACAGGGGCGATTTATTGGAGAAATGGGTGGGCTGGCTGCATTACTGGTACGAGAATCTGACCTGCCCTGAATCGGTAGAGTGTTATTTTAATAGCGATAACCCAGCTACCCCCGACCGGTGGAACCCAGGTTCATGGCAGGCTTTTGCCATGCGTACCTGGTTTCAGGGCATTATACATGGATTAGTTGGGATTGATGCCGATGCCGGAGGTATCACTTTTTATCCTTACAACGGAAAAGAAATGAAGCTATACGGATTGCATTACCTGGATAAAACATTCGATTTTGACATGAAAGGAAGTGGCCCGTTTATCGAATTTGTGGAAGTGGATGGCAAAAAGATAGTGGGGACAAACAAGCTGCCAGAAGAATATTACAGGGATGAAAAACATGTACAAATTATGGTAATGCGTACTTCGAAGAATCCTTACCCTGTTTCGATTTGTTCCGGTGCCGGACTTTTATTGACGAACTATACCTTCAGGAATGGAATCATAAAAACACAAATAGAGGGAGCTGGTCTCAACCGGTTGATAATATCGGCAGAAAAAGCTCCTGTGGTTGTGATTAATGGAAAAAAGCTGAAGCCTTATTTTAACAATTCAGCCAAACAGGCTACCATAGAGCTTATATTGAAGTATGGTAAGCCATTAACCATGGAGATTAGGAATAATTGAGAATACACATCATGTATCACATAAACTTATCAGGAATAAAGAAACTAATCTCTGTTCTGATTTTTCTGATTTTCTGTGACTTTCTGCTGTTTGCGGAAAATCAAAATGAAAAAAGATTAGTGTGGCAAGACAAGAAAGTTATCGTTAAGGTCGAAGATCATTTGCATCTTCCCGAGATTTCGTGGCCACGAACCTTACTCGAATATCCGGTCGATTTTACTTCATCACCGGTTACTGAAGGGGACTTGCTGTTGGTCGATCAGTCATCAAATTTGGCCATCCCATTTCAATTGACGAATGTGGTGAAGTCCAACAGGAAAATAAAAACGGCTACCCTTTGCCTCTTGTCTGATTTACCGTCCGGAGCAAAAAAAGAATTCAGGCTGGTTCTGAAAAAAGATTTTCCGGGATTGAAAACACAACAAATGCCGAATACTGTTTCTGTCCTCATTCAGGGAAATGAAACTGTCGTCAGCAACGACCAGGTAAAGGTGATGATGCCATCGTCAGGTACATATAAAGAACTTGTTCCTCCCATCATTCAGATTGGGATGCGGGGAAAATGGCTGGGGCACTCGGTCATGCCGTCCAATCTACAACTTCTGAAAATGCATGTGTCCGAATTGAACAACGGCGCCTTACTTGCCACTTACCTGATTGATTATCAATTTTTAGGCGGGAAAAATTTCCAGTTTAAAATCCAAGTGTCGGCGGGAATGGATTTTATTGAAACTGAGGAGAACATGACTGGATTTACTGAAGCCGATTCGTTGTCATGGAAATTGGTGTGGGATAGTTTCAATCCTGAAATTCGCTATTGTCCAAACCGGCCAGATTCACCATCCGACAAAACAAAAAAAGGTTATGCCAGTTTTGCCTGGGAACCTATCGGCGGAAGCGGTGGTAATCTTTCAACCCAAAAGCATCCCGATATACCTTACGATCAGATGAATTTGCCGAATGGGCAGTTACCGTTTAAAATTTCGCCCTACCACAATTGGATGACTTGGTGGCGATTGCCTTCAGCAGCTTTCTGGAACGAAAAAACCGGGCAAACAGTGGGACTTTTTATCAAAGATTTCGAAAAGTGGGTCGATCCGGCTTACCCGATCTGGGGGAGCAAAGACAATCTTTCCGTTCACTTTTTTTATAAAGATGGATTTTACTTGAGCTTGCCGCTGGTCGAAGGAAAACGTTCGCTGGCGCTGGCCCTTTACGATCATCAGAAAGACATTCAGGTTGCCGACCAGACCAATCAACCCCAGGTTCATATCGATTGGTTACAGCGCTGGTATGGTTGGATTTCGCTGAACAAAACCAAAGACTGGGTATTAGATTATGCCTCCGGAAAACCGGCACATCCAATCTTTTTCAGTTCGAAAGCCCAGAAGACAAAATTCAACACGAACGATTTGCTGCCCACACTGAAACGAACCGTCGGGCAAATGGCTGAAGCCGGCGAACGAGGCAAAGAGCCAACTCCTGTCGGCTCCCGGACATTTTACGATAACATCGCCCCTTTATTCGAAAACGCTGAAAATACATTGACCGAACCGGAATACAGACAGGCAAGGGCCTTGTTCCTTTTCATGACGTATGTTTTCATGGACGAAGCCTTGATGCCGATGAAAAATATGTTGAGCGGTCACCCGAATTTTCTGGGCGACATTAAAGGCGTGCCCGGACTGGCAGCTTTTCTTTTTCCGGACCATCCACAGGCAAAAGAAATGGCCGATCACTTTGAAAAAGCCATTGCCCTGAATTTAAGGTACCATGTCCGTCCGAATGAACCGGCATGGGAAGCAAAAGGAGGTCGCTGGACCGAAAACCTGAGCTGCTATACCTGGGCCTTTCTGCGGCCAACCCTAAAAACGAGCTTCCTACTCCATCATTTTTATGATGGCAAAAACCGCATGTTGCAACCCAACATTTCATTGTACGGCGATTGGTTATTAAACTCCCTGACTTCGCCGCTCAACAACTCAACAGGAAAACGGACCTATCCACCACAAGGGGCTCATTCGCGCGTGCTTACCCCATCGAATATGTTATTTACTTTGGGTCAGGAATTGTATTATTACGACCCGCTACTTGCAGAACATATTTTCTGGGTATCGTCACCCAACGATCATGGATTTGAAAACAAGGTAGGGGTTCCTGATTCATGGGATGGCCCGGCTCAAAGCCTGTTCAAAAATTCAGGAGGGACCAATCCTCGTCTGAAGTCAGCCAAATACACTGGTTATGGCTTTAATCTTCGCCAAAATTTTGGTATGCCTGATGAAATGTATGTCCATTTACAGCAAATCGACGACGGTCCAAACTATCGCTGGGGGCGTGCTGGCAAAGGTGGAAATGGCATTATTTATTACTACGCCAATGGCAAACAATACAGTCATAATGGGATTGAAGACGTGGGAGATGCCCCATTTGGAGATACCGAACGTTGTACCAATTTTGGGGTAAAGAAAGGAAAAAGCTACCGTTGCATAGGCGATTACCGTTGTGTGGGACGAAACGAACTGACCGATCCGTTGTATGATTTTGGATTTGCCCAGTTTGCATCTATTCAGGCCAACAGCGAAGCTTCGCCCGAGTACAAGTCGCGCAGTGTGTTGATGTCGGGTAACGATTATATCCTGATTTTGGATGATGTGGACAACAATTCGGTAGAAGGAAGATTGTCATGGTTTGTCGGGAAAGACGACACATTTCCGTTTATTCACCAGCTAAAACCAGGGGCTAAAGGCATAGATGTCAACATAAGCCCTTCCGATACTCCTTATTATAAAGATAACGGTGAACTGACCACCAAAGGCCGCTATTACGACGGGAAAGGTGACTTCCTGACCTTAGTGACTCACCGCGAAAACATCAACCCGGTTCTGCAAAATGGTGCTTACCGGATCAGCAAACCCGATAGCTCAATCGACTGGGTTTTCCGCGATGACAAAACATTAAATTTCTCCCAGAATCAATTGGTGTTCGAAGGAACTGCCGGAATTATTAGGCAGTCAGCCGAAAAAAAAACATACGAAGCAGCTTTGTTTCAAGGGAAAAAGATTGGTATTCCGGCACTCGTTGTTGAGTTTTCGGAACCATTCCGATATGAAGGGATGAGTCTTCGAAATACAGCCACCGGATTTGCAGGTATCATTCAGGTTCGGAAAGAAACTTCTGTACAATTTTCGCTAAAGTCGCTAGCAAAGGGTTTGGTTTTCTACCTCGACGGATTAGAAACCGCTTTAAATAAAGCAGGGGAAAATAATTATACCGTACACTTCCAGACCGGAAAACACAATTGGCAATGGACCACTTCCGGCGTGATTCCTGATGCGCCAACTGTTTCAAGATCGGTGAGCGGGGCAACCTGGTGCGAATTGGAATGGTCGCCGGTTGCTGGAGCAACAGCCTATTCAGTACAAAAAAGTACCGATGGCGGACTGAACTGGACTAACTTGACCGAAATCACTAACACAAAATATAAACTGAACGGGTTGCCTGGCGGGGAAAAAGTCCATGTCCGTATTCTGGCAAAAGGTAAAGGCGGATTGGGCGAGCCGTCGGGCGATTATCCGGTCTATCCAGAAACAGCCAAGCCTCATGCTCCTGAAGGTCTGATGGCTCTAAAAACAGGAAATGAGATTAGCTTAAGTTGGGGACAAGTTTTGGGTGCCGATCAATACGCTTTGTATCAACGGGGAAAGGGAGCTTCCGATTTCACGAAAGTTTATTATGGAAACAATTGTAAGACCGCGATCAAATTGACCAATGACACTAAAATTTACGAGTTTGCTGTAACGGCAACCAATGGGAACGGGGAAAGCGGTAAAAGCATCATCGCCGACACCGACCAGAACCGTTTGATTAACTGGTATCCGGTGCCAGGTGAAATATTTCGGCGTGACACCGAAAGCCAGGAAAACGGCTACAACGAATACAATCACTGGATCGAACAGAAAATGCCTGTATTAAAATATCCATTTCAGATAAAATAAAAAGAGACATGAAAAAAATCAGATTAGTACTTGGAATTGCCTTGTTGGTGCTATTTGCGCAGCTTTCAAAGGCACAAGATCAAAAAGCATCGCAAAAAATTGATTCGGTTGCGATAAAAGAGAAAAAGGCTCAGGAAAAAGAAGCCTACGGAAAGTGGCTAAAACTCGACTGGCCTAACCTAAAAAGGTTCAGGGACGATAACGAAAAAATCGGATTACCAGCTCCAAACGAAAAACGGGTGGTATTTATGGGAAATTCTATTACGGAAGGTTGGGGTCGGATTAATCCTGATTTTTTTGCAGGTAGATCATACATCAACCGGGGAATCAGCGGGCAAACCACACCGCAAATGCTGGTTAGGTTTCGTGCCGATGTCGTTAACCTGAAGCCCAAAGTGGTGGTCATTCTGGCTGGCACCAACGACATTGCCGGTAACACTGGCCCTTCAACACTCGAAATGATTGAAGACAACCTGGCTTCGATGGCTGATTTGGCAAATGCAAACGGAATAAAAGTAGTGTTTTGCTCTGTACTTCCTGCTTACGATTATCCCTGGAAACCAGGGTTGAAACCGTACGAAAAAATCTTGGCACTGAATCAGTGGATAAAAGAGTTCGCCGCCAAAAACAAATATATCTATTTGGATTACTATTCTGTAATGGCTGATAACAGGCCTGGTATGAAAGCTGAATACAGTTCAGACGGAGTCCATCCGAATAAATTGGGATACAGTGTAATGGCACCTTTGGCCGAAAAATCCATTGAGAAAGCTCTGAACAACAAGGACATCAAATAATATGAGACCAATAAGCCAACTAAAAACCTATTCTGTTTTGTTTGTCCTTTGTATCCAAGTGTTTGGTTACGTATCTGGAGCAGTGGACAAATTAATTATTCTTAATCGCAACGAAGTTCTATCCCACAAATCAGCAAAAATCGCAACGAGGATTGTTTCCGGGAAAGATAACCCGGGTGCTTTTGCCGATCCTTTTTTGCCTTATTTGACAGGGCAGGCTCCTCAAATTGCAAAAGAGATGGGGGAAGAAACCGCAAGCGGGGTTCGTATCCGCAAACTTATTTTTCATTCATACGATTATAAAAGTGAATCGGGACTTGAACAGGCACAAATTTTTGCGGCAGTTGTCCGTCCAAAGCAACCGGGCAATTACCCCGGATTGCTTGTTTTGCATGGTGGGGGCGGCAATGCGGAAATCGACAAAGCAAAAAAATGGGCGGCACAGGGATATGTGGTGGTAGTTTTGGACGAGCCAGGCGTGGCAAGTCCCGAAAAAATACCATTTTCTCAAGGACCGTGGGTAAAATACAAATATGGCGAAAACCGGTTTGTTACTCAGCCCGACATTACCTCTAGCACTATATTCAGCGCGGTGCTGGCTTCAGTTCAGGGACTTTACTTGTTGCACGCGCAACCCGATGTAATAAAAGATAAAATCGGCATAGTCGGAATTTCCTGGGGCGGGTACCTGACTACTATTGTAAGTGGCTTGGCCAACCCGATGATTAAAGCATCATTTTCGGTTTTTGGCTGCGGATTCTTCGATGATGGATCGGTATTCCTGAAAAATCTGGAAACAATGAAAACCGCAGAACGTGCTTTGTGGCTGAAATACCTGGATGCTGGCCGTCGTGCCGCTGAAATTAAAACACCGTTCTTCATTGCAGCTGCTGCCAACGACAACTGGTTTTATCCTCCGGCAGTAACGAATACCTTGAAAAATATCAAAGGACAGGTTAACCACCTGTTTTCGCCCAATAATTCGCATAAAATTGATTTGCCTGGCGGAACCGTGGATGAAAAATCAGAACAACCAGGCTGGCTGTCGATGGAAAAAGTTTATTTCGATTATTATCTGAAAGGTATCGGACAACCGTTACCGAAAATTCAGAAGATAAAAACAGAGAAACAGACATCGGGCGACTGGCTCGTTCGTTTTAGGGTTGCCAGCGCGACCCCACTTACAAGCGGACAGGTTAGTTACAGCCAAACTGAAGGTGATTGGCCCAAAAGGAAGTGGAAAACCATTCAGGCGACCGATTCAGGCAATGGATGGTATGAAGCCCGGATTCCTTCTCCCGGGTTGTCCCAATCGTTCGAATGTTTTGCCACCATTTCCGATACACGTCCGGTATCTGTTTCAAGTTACCTGGTGGGGTGCGATTATTAGATACTGTTTAAAATAAAATGAATAATATGATACAACAATACTGAAAGCTTAATTTTATTATACGATGAAACGATTTAAAACACATGACCTGTTTTATGCCCTGATTTTGCTTTTTGGAACTCAGTCGCTGGCACAGACCAATGATCCCAGACCAACCATCTTTAATTCAACGGAAACCATTAATCCGGGAGAAACTGTTGGTTTGCAGGGATCTTCGTTTGGAGCCGATCCGCAGGTTTGGTTTGCCTTGGTAAAAGGTGATGAAAAGGCTTTGAAGCCGAAAACCCAGCTTTCGGTTTTGACCCATTCCGAAATGTATGTGGCTGCCCAAATTCCGGGAAATGTTCAGCAAGGCTTGTATGCCGTTTGGGTAGTAAATGAGACCCAGCAAAGCAATCCGGTTTTCATCAACCGTGCCAGGGTTATGACGGCCGAGTTTGACCAGGTTATGCCTGGAACCCGGTTCCGTTTGTTTGGCCGGAACCTTGTGTTGAAAGGGTATAGTGCTTCTGTCAGTTTTGTGGACCCGAAAAGTGGTCAGGCGATAGAAGCAAAAGTAACAAAAGGCGATGCTTTTGAGCTTGAATTGGAAACCCCCAAACAACTGGTACCGGAAACTGCATATTCACTTTATGTGAGTAATGGAGCCGGTGGAAAATCCGGAGAAAGTTTGTTTGATGAGTCCGTTCAGGTTCGCGTAGCGGCAGACGATCCGTTTAAACTTGGCGTGCCATGGGGTGCCGATTTCAATTTTTCGGCTAACGTGTACAATGTAAAAACAGATAAACGACTGACTCAGCAAGCCAAAGGCGATGGTTTGGCCAACGATCGCGCCGCCATTCAGGAAGCCATTGATAAAGCCGCAAGAAATGGTGGAGGCGTGGTTTATCTGCCGAAAGGCACATACAAGATTACCTATACATCAGGTAGTGGCCTCACCATGAAATCGAGAGTGGTTTTGAAAGGCGACGGCAAAGATCAAACTGTTGTCAAATATGGCTATGGGCAGCCTTTTTCAACCGAAAGGGTGAAAGCCGTTTATGGTTGGACTCTGGGATGGCCCGACAGTCGAACTGAAGGAATGGGACTTGTTTTTTCAGGATTGATTACCACCAGTGGCTTGATCGACCTTGCATTTGTGAATGTGAACGAAAGTGGCTCGTTTCTCCATACCATCAAAAATATGCCTGAAGGTGGTTCGAAACTGGCGATTAAAGATTGTGGTTTTGATTTCAGCACCGGTTGGGGTCTGGCAATGGTCAGCGTTGATCAATTACTGATTTCAGGATGCCAGTTTAAAAATGAATCAACCGATGTCAGGGGAATTAATGCTCCGACCAGAACCTGGCCTTTGGATGTAAAAAATTCGTTTCATGTGGCTATCCGCAACAACACGTTTAATTACAATGCCGGACGCTTCGGTGCCAATGGCTGCCACCATATCCTATACGAAAACAATACCTTTTTAAGGAACGGCGACCATCAATCGAAAGGCGAAACCGGCGGAATCAATTTTGATTATGTGACCGATATGGTGATTCTCGGGAATTCGTTTTTGGTGAAAGGGAACCCGATAAAGAGCGCGAACCAGGGAGAAACCATTCTGTGTCAAGGAGGTGATCCAAACCAGATGAATGTTGGTATTGTATCGGTCGCAACGGCAACCACCATCCTCGACCGTAAGCAGGAGTGGCAGGATTTTACTGACCGTGTTAGTACTTCATGGCAATATGCCGTACACCCGACAAATTACACCATTGCCATTGTGAACGGTGTGGGTACCGGGCAATGGCGGACCATAACCAGCAACAACGATACTTTGCTAACCGTTGACCGTCCATGGGATGTCGTTCCAACTCCGGGTAGCAAATACGTGATCACACAGTGGTCGGGTTACCAGGTATTGGTGAAAGACAATATTCTGAAAGACAATCACCAGGGAATCATGTTTTATTGCGGCGGTGCAGATGTTTCCATCGTAGGCAACAAGCTCCTGAATTCAGGAGGTATTTACCTGCGTGCCGACCAGCGTCTGGTGCAGAAAAGGTACAACCTGCTGTGGAATACCCTGGTGGCCGACAATGAAATTATAGATACCGATGGCAGGCGTGCCGCTTTTGTATCCATTCTGCTGGCTCAAAACAAAGATGAAAAACTACTTGGAACCGGATGCCTGGGGCTTGAAGTCCGCCGAAATATCGTTCAGGCATTTATCCCTAACGTAACCAAAAGCGCTATTCGAAACGAAGGTTTTCTAAATTGCCAGAACGAATCGATCATAAAAAGCGCCCTGTTCGATAAGGACACTCCCGGAATATTGGGATCGATTTTCGAAAACAACACAGCCATCAACACCGAAAATGCTTTTATCACCGGCGTTGGCGCTCACCATACCATAATACTTCAGAACAAAACAAAAAATGTTACAGATTTCCTGCTCGATATGGTTAATGAGAAAAGCTGTGTTGGCTCACAGTTTACCATAACCGACCAGAATATAACTACTAAAAATTAATACTCATGAAGATATTTGTCATAATTTCATTATTGCTTGTCGCTCCAATGTTGTTTGCACAGGTAAACCCCTATTCTCAGGAAAATGCTGAACAAAATGCGTTGCAAAAATATTTACAGGGACGTCCCCCGCTTCCACACATGGCCATGCCGGCACCTGATGCCAACGAAGTCTTTTTTGGAGCCAGGCTAATCCGCTCGGCAACCTTGCTTGCAACCAGTTGCCCCGAACGCCGCTGGCCGGTAAAGGTTCTCATCTATGGTCAATCGATAACCGGAAGTAAAAGTTTTACCGAAAATATCCAGGCCTATTTGAACGAGAAATTCCCCGATGCCGATGTAACTGTCGAAAACCGATCGATTGGCGGATTTGGAGGCGAACGGCTCATCCGTACTGCTGTTCACGATGTGTACACAGCCTGTCCCGATTTGATTATTTTTCATGTGTATGGCGGAGAAGACCACGGCGAACTGGAACAACTTTTTACTAACATACGCAAATACACCACAGCCGATGTTATCCTGATGAACCATCACCTGGATGGAACGCAAACAACGTATAACCCAACTTCGTACCAATACCTTCGCTATATTGCCAGCAAATACAATTTAGAGCAAGTAGATATTACCACCGAATGGATAAAGTATTTAAAAGACAACAACTTGAACCAGAGAGATTTGCTTCGCGACAACGTTCACCCAAACCCTAACGGAAACTGGTTGATGGCACAACTAATTGGTCGGCACATACGCTATAACCCGCTGTTTGCTTCATCGTGGATAAACATGGTACAGACTTACTTTACCAAAACGGCTTACGATGTTAATGAGCTTAAACCTTTGGTATTTACAGGAAAACCCTGGGAGATAATTAATGGCGTTCCAACAGGTGTTTCAGGAAAAAACGGGCTAAAACTTACGTTTTTCGGAAACCGTGTGGATATTATTGCCGGCCAGATCCCCAAGCCAGATAAACTGGGAACTGCCCGTATCCTCGTTGATGGAAAGCCAGTCGCCGAAAACCAGTCGCTTTATGCCATTACAAGGCCAAGTGCCGGTCCCAAAACATGGTTCCCAATGATTAAGAGAATCAGCCATAATAACCCGCTAATTCCTGAAACGTGGGTACTGACCGTCGATAAAGTAAATGCCGACTCAACAATTTGGTATTTCAGTGTAAAAGGTTCGAAAACAGGGTTTGACGGTCAGGGCAACAGTGATGAGCCGTTTGTATCCAAATCGGGCAGGGTTGTGATCGATTCGTCGGATTACATGTTTGCAGAGATTAAAAAGACCTTTAAAATTGCAGCTCCAGTAGGTTTTAAAGCAACGTGGGCGGTAGCTCCGTTGTTTCAAAGTACTTATACTGCACCCGAAACGCCCGATAAAGCAAAGGTTTATAAAACAACCCTTGTACAGGGTTTGGTAAATGGTTCGCACACCCTCGAATTTATACCAAATGGCGATGGGCTGGTACCCGTGGAAGCATTTGAGATTCATCGCCCGCCAATGGAGTAAAAGATTATAAAAATAATTGATTTTGAAAATGATACAACAATTATTGCAATGCCGAAAGTGTGTAAATCGAGCGATTCCTTTCTTGTTGATTGGATTCTTCATGTTGATTATCCTGCATGTTCAGGCTGGAAATCGGGAGTTCAAAACATCCGTATTACTGAAGGGGAATGGCATTTACGAGATGAAAGTCGGTGATATTGTTATGGAAATTGATGCCGAACGGGGAGCCAGAATTATTTCATTCCGGATGAAAGATCAGGAAGTTCTGAGTACCGCTACCGTTCACGCCGAAAACTATGGCTCCACACTCTGGCTGAGCCCTCAAACCTGGAAATGGCCACCTTATCCGGTGTTAGACCTGGAACATTATCAGGCGAAGGTCAAAAGAAATGCATTATATCTGACCAGTGCGGTCGATAGCGCTTCCGGCTGCAAAATCTCGAAAACCATAATTGCCAACAAATCCGACAGCTCATTTTCAATTCGGTATGTTATTACCAATATCTCTCGGAAAGACAAATCGTTAGCTCCATGGGAAGTAACGCGAGTTCCGGCAGGCGGACTTTCCTTTTTCCCGATTGGCACTCCCGGCGGATATTCCAAGTCAAATATGGCGACCAAAGACATTAATGATATCGTCTGGTTTACATATCATCCGGAGTTGATAACAGATCACCAGAAATTGTTTCGCAACGGATCGGAAGGATGGCTGGCCCATACCAACCATGGATTGATTTTTATTAAGCAATTCTCCGATATCGGCATTGAACAGGAAGCGCCGCATGAAACCGAAGTTGAGCTATACACCAACAAAGACAGGACGTATATTGAACTGGAAAATCAGGGCCCGTACACGACGTTATTACCCGGAAAATCTGTTTCATGGACGGTAAAATGGTACTTGCGGAAAGTTCCTCCGGCTATTGACACCACTGATGGCAGTGACAAATTAGCGGATTTTGTCCGTAAAACAATTCAATATTCTAAAAACCCAATTAAATCACATTGAATATGAAAAAAAAATGTTTGTCTTTTAGTTAGCTTATTTCTTGTTGGTATTGCTAATGCCCAATCGTTCAATGGTCTCGATATGAACCTGGGCAATTTATCCCGTCTGTCGAATGCCCAGACCCGTTCAATCAGCCCTGAAAACTTTACCGGCAAAAAAGGCAAAGCTGGCATGGCTAGGCTGGAAGATAAAGATAAACCAAACGTCGCCAACGGCAGCAATGCGGCCCGCGACCTGGGTCAAGGCTGGAAAGTCAATCCATATGTACGGATAAAATCAGGAGAAACATTTACAATGGCCGAAATCGACGGACCAGGCGCTATTCAGCATATATGGATGACTCCAACAGGGAACTGGCGATTTTCAATCCTTCGCATCTACTGGGACGATGAAACCGAACCTTCGGTAGAATGTCCTGTTGGCGATTTCTTTGGCATGGGATGGAACGAATATGTCCCGTTAGTTTCGCTGCCTGTATGCGTTAACCCTGGAAGTGCCTTCAATTGCTATTGGTCGATGCCTTTCCGAAAAAAATGCCGAATTACAATGGAGAATATTAACGATAAAGATCCGATGACCTTGTTTTATCAAGTTGACTACACCTTAACCGATGTTCCTTCCGATGCAGCATATTTTCACGCACAGTATCGTCGCCAGAATCCTAATGAGACCTCAGTTTACACGATTGCCGACAACATTAAAGGAAAAGGACAGCTTGTTGGCGTTTACTTAGCCTGGGGGGTGAATAACAACGGTTGGTGGGGCGAAGGCGAAATTAAATTTTATATCGATGGCGACAGTAAATTCCCAACGATATGCGGAACCGGAGCCGAAGATTATTTCTGTGGTTCGTATGGGTTCGACCGTGATGGCAAGTATAAAGAATTCTGCACTCCTTACAGCGGATTGGTTCAGGTTATCCGTCCCGACGGAACTTACAAATCGCAACAACGATTCGGCCTTTATCGTTGGCACATTATGGACCCAATCCGCTTTGAAAAAGATTTAAAAATTACTATTCAGGATTTGGGTTGGCGTCAGGGGGGCAGGTATTTGCTGCAACAATCTGATATTGCTTCTGTTTGTTATTGGTACCAAGCCGATCCACACAATAAATTTCCAAAGTTTCCTTCATGGCAACAACTTGAGGTAAATTAACTCATTCATATGCTTGTTTGTAACAAGGCCTATTTTTGAAGTACAAGAATTTGATGTTATAAAAATCGGACTTGTCTGTCTAAGAACAGTTCTTTATTTTTTATGTTTATGAAAAAAACATAAGGAAAAGAAAGCTCGATTGACGTAGTAATGAGACAGACTGTCGAATAGATATATAAAAAAACGCCCAGCTTTATAATGTTGGCGTAAAATTGGATATTTGTTGTGTAACTTACTTACTGTCATCATTGTTTGTAGTCTCACCGGGACTTCATAATGAGGCTACAATTCAAAGTTTTGTGTGTAAATTGTGTGCAAACAAAAAGAGGTTACAACTTCACCTCGTTGTAACCTCTTGATTTTCTGTAGCGAGAGGCGGACATGATCCGCCGACCTCATGATTATGAATTATTTACTAAAACAATATTTGCGGAGAGCGAGGGTATGGGACCTCGTAAAGAAGTCTGGGAAATTCCTCTTACCGTTTTTAAAGAAGCAATTATTAACGCACTTTCACACAGGGATTATTACGAGCAAGGTGCCATTACAATGGTGGAAGTTTATGATGATCGGGTAGAGATTTCCAATCCGGGAGGGTTACTTATTGGTGTACAAAAGGATTTCGGCAAAAAAAGTATGACCCGTAATCCTCTTATTTTTGGTTTATTTACCCGTATGAGTTTAGTGGAACAGGTTGCATCCGGCATCCCACGTATGCGCAAAGCAATGAAAGAAGCAGGTCTGCCGGAACCCACATTTACAACTGACGGAGGTTTCTTTACCGTTGAATTTAAGCGTCCCCAAAAGAATGACACTGCAAACTCAACGAGTGGCACTATAAATGGCATCATAAATCCAGTTGATGGCACTATAAACAGGGAAAGCTCTATCGAAGAAATAGTTTTAAAACTGATAGCAGAAACCGAGGGATTATCAGCTAGAAAAATATCAAAACTAATAGACAAGAGTTTGAGATCAACCATGCGATACCTGGATAGTCTTAAAAAATCTGATAAAATTGAATTCCGGGGAGCATTGAAAAACGGAGGTTATTATTTGAAATAAGAGTCTGATATGGAACAACTTCAAACCATTCAAACAGTTATAGAATATTTCTCAGATATATATTCTTCCTGGCAAGAGATTAATCGTCTGCTCATAAATAAGATTCAGTATCCTGATTCAGGAGATATATCTTCTCAAGAATTCTTATTAACATTCTATAATAAACACAAGGAGCCCAATGTCTTCCAAACTAATCTTTTAAACCTTATTCTCGCCAGTTCTCCTGAAAAAGCCGGAGTTATTACTAGCCCATTGCTTGTGCTATTAAGGGAGAACATATCCCTTTTTGAAAAGAATAAAGAAATCCTGGAAAATCTTAGTTCTTACAAGATGATCGAGCAGTCCCTGCTGTATTATCATGACAAAAAAGTTTCACTGGAAAAAGATTTGGAACTGGTAAAGACATACCCTTATCCTACGGAAGTAGAAAGGAAGATGCTGATTGATGAGACACGAAAGGAATTAAACGAATTATCCAATGAAGAAGAAAAAGAAAGGAACCGAATTGCTCCATTTTGTGAAAATTTTTTCCCTGGAATTTACCAACTAAGTATAGGACTTATAGCATTCATTAATGCTTATATTCCTGAAAAGGATGTGATTACTGAGAGTTTTTCAAAATCAACCAAGCAAAATACCACTTCAGGCAACCTGAGAAAAAATGACAGGGTAAATAAAATGGATGAACCAGATGCGATTTTCAGGACAAGAATGTTTGAGAAATTCATGATACTGGAAAGAAGACTCATCACGGATAAATATCTGAAGGAAGAAAGTCAGAATAAAGAACTGCGTTGGATTTCCACCCATGAAAACGGGAAACCAGACATCAAAAGGTTGGTTACCTTTTTGGCCGGTCTTCTTGGCAACAACTATTTTCTCCCCAACAAAGACCCCAAAATAAAAGCATTTTTTGAATCCCATTATCATATCTCCATCGGGCAAAATTTCGAAAGGGAAAGACGTATCCTGCTTCTAAATGAATACAAAATAGTGTTTCATAACTATCCATTTTAATGAAGCTGCAACGGTCGTAATACGAAATTACATCACAAATGCCTTTTGTATATCAATGACTATCAGCAAGTAAGATTCTCAATAACTACGATTCCCTGATACTCCAGGAAACTCAAATTAGTATTGCGGCATGATTGATAGACCGGCCGGCTATCGTTATGTATCACGTAAAATTAATTGGTTATGAACATTAAAGATTTAAAAGAGAAGCCCATCTGGCAAATGACAGGTGAAGAGTTCCTATTCCTTCAGCAAAATTCGGAATCCAAGCAGGTACAATCGGCTGCGGCTGTAGTTCCCAACACTCAAAAGAAGTATGTATATGGAATTGCCGGTATTGCCCGGTTATTCGGATGCATTACTCCAACAGCCAACCAGATCAAACAAAGTGGTAAGATCGACAAAGCCATTACTCAGATCGGCCGGAAAATTATTGTGGATGCAGAACTGGCGCTGGAACTTGCCGGGCGCAAATCTGGCGGAAGAAAGTAGGCAATGATAAAGTCGAGACAACCGGAATCAGGCACAGTGATCGACTTTACCGAGCTTTGGCAGAAATCCCGGCTTTTAATAGCAGATGGCATATATACGGCAACTCAGCGGCATGGCCAACAACGTTAACCTGATTGCTCATAAAGCCAATGCTGCCGGGTATTCTGATGTACACAGGCAATGCCTTTCATTAAATGAGCAGTTGGATAACGTAATCAAAAAAATTAAAGATGATTGCTAAAATTGTACAAGGACATGGTTTTCGTGGCGTGATAAACTATGTCCTGGATAAAGACCATTCTCAATTGCTTTATGCTGAAGGAGTACGGTTGAAGGATAAAGAATCCATTATTCAAAGTTTTGTTGTCCAACAAAAGCTGAGCCCGAAAATAGTAAAACCAGTGGCGCATATTTCACTGGACTTTTCTGTCCAGGATAAAAACAGGCTGACCGATCAATTTATGGCTGGTATGGCACTGGAGTACATGGAAAAGATGGGATATAGAGATACCCAGTACATTATTGCCCGGCATCACGACACCGACCATCCGCACATCCATATCGTAATCAACCGGATCGACAACAACGGGAAACGGATTTCTGACCAGAATGAGAAGATAAGAAACACTCGTGTTTGTATGGAACTAACCCAAAAGTACGGCTTGTATATTGCTTCAGGCAAGGAAAATGTGAAAGAATACCGATTAAAAGAACCGGACAAAACCAAGTACGAAATCTATAATGCCCTGAAATCCGCTATCCCAAATTGCAGAAACTGGCAGGAACTAAAAGCGGAATTACTTCAATCAGGTATTACGATTGAATTTCGAAAAAATGGAAATACAGATAAGATCCAGGGAGTGCGGTTTGGAAAGAATGGGTATGAGTTTAATGGTTCCAAGATTGATCGGTCTTGTAGTTATTCCAAAATCAGTTACCAGTTATATCTGAATGAAAAGCTACACCAAAGTGAAGGCCAGCAGCATTCTGCAACTAACCAACCGGATCAACTAAACCAGCAGGACAATACGTTGGATATTTCTTCTGGACTTGGAAATGCCGCTTCCATTATGGAAGGATTATTTGATTTACTGTACACTCCACGTCATCACAACGAAAACGAGGCTGATTTCTTAAGAGCTGAAGCCCACCGGCGGAAAAAAAAGAAAGACAACGATTACAGGCACAGATTGTAAACAATTTTAAAATCAAATTTATGGGTAGCAGTAAAATGGATTCTTCGACAGTTTATGCCCTGTTCGAAGAATTAAAACAAAAAATAGAGGAGCTGGACAAGAATGCAACTTTAAACGGACAAACTGATTCAAACTCATATTCAGATGAGATCATCACTAATCGAGGAGTTGAAAGTTCAGGCCAACCAGCAGCGATTCTCACCGGAACAGATAAAAAACCTGGGACGGATTTCGGCATATTCAATTAATAAGGTTAACGAGAGCCTCAGCAAAGTACTAACTGAATTTAAGGCCACAATTGGTCCAATTGAAGGAAAGATCAACCAGATTAAATCCCAGCAAAATATGGTTATCCGCAAAGAGCATGTTTTTAGCATTGATTTTCGAAACAGCAAGGCAGCTCTGACAATAATCTCGATGGCATTAGTCATTTTACTTTCCTTGGGTGGTAATATTTGGCAATTGAACAGAAACAGTCAATTAAAGGATAAAGATTTGAAATACCGCTATATTAAAATGCAGGGAAAAGCAACGTCGAAAGATTTACTTCGATTGGAAACGATTTTTACTTATGAACGGAACAGGGATAGTATCACCATAATTCGCAAAAAAGTTGAAACATTTGAGCGCATAATTAAAAAATAGACTGAGAAAATAGAACAGACAAAGTTCAATGCATCGAGAAATGCCAGATCTGTGATTCATTAGAGTTGAGCCAATTCCAATTTTTATTTTTTTTGATTATTGGGGCGAAAAAAAGTATCAATTTCTTGGCTGTAGATTCATATTTGGCATGATGTGTACTTTTTTGTCCTAAATCCACCAAGCCCTTATAAATGCAAAACCGCGATCCGGACATCCGAACCACGGCTTGCTGTTTAATTTAAATCTACTTTGGGGGTGTCTTTATAGAATTCTTAGTTCTTCTTTTCCTGAAAAGCTTTCAATCCCTGGTTCAGAAATGCAACGAAGTTTTCAACGGTGTAATCGGCGCCTTTGGGTTGGACTAACAAATTGCCATCACCATCAAGCAATACATAAAATGGCTGCGAATTCGAGTTAAACTTCGAAGCCTGGTAATCGCTCCACTTGTTACCAATCGTTTTTATTTTCTTTCCGCTGAATGCCGACACTGTTTGTTCTTCTTCGGGAAGCTCGGTTTTGTCATCCACGTAAAGCTGGATCAGCACATATTGATTTTGCAATAGATTAAGCACACTTTTGTTGGCCCAAACATCGGCTTCCATCTTGCGGCAGTTCACGCAGGCATGACCGGTAAAGTCGATCATCACCGGCTTGTTTTCTTTCTTAGCTTGTGCCAGCCCTTCTTCGTAATCGAAATAAGCATTTAGACCATACGGTGCGTGGAAAATATCTCCGTATTTTTTAGTTGTGGTTTCAGCTTTCAACGAAGTATTGCCACCCAGTGTCGGAGTATATAAATCGAAATCCTGACTTTGCTGTGGAGGTAAAAAAGCGGCAACTGCCTTGAGCGGAGCGCCCCAGAGTCCGGGAACCATGTACATGGTAAAGGCGATCGTAATTATAGACAACATCAATCTGAAAGGCGAAATGTGTTTCGTCTCGCTGTCGTTGGGCAACCGGAGTTTTCCCAGAAGGTAAAGTGCCATCAGCCCGAAAATGGCAATCCAGAGTACCAGATACACTTCGCGGTCGAACCAGTTCCAGTGATAAGCCAAATCGACATTCGAGAGGAATTTGAGCGACAAAGCCAGTTCCAGAAATCCCAGCACAACTTTTACGCTATTAAGCCAACCTCCGGATTTCGGCATCGATTTTAACCACGACGGAAACATAGAGAAAAGCGTGAACGGCAAGGCTAACGCCAGCGCAAATCCGAGCATCCCGACGGCTGGGCCCATCAAATGACCCATTGTCGCAGCTTCAACCAGTAGCGTACCGATAATTGGGCCGGTGCACGAAAACGAAACAATGCTTAGCGTGGCAGCCATAAAGAAAAGGCCGAGCAGCCCGCCTTTGTCGCTTTTGGCGTCGGCTTTGTTGACCCAGCTCGATGGAAGCACCAGTTCGAAGGCCCCGAAAAACGAGATGGCAAAAACTACCAGTAACAAGAAAAATGCGAGGTTGAAAATACCGTTCGTGGCCAGACTGTTCAGCGCGTCGGCGCCAAAGATAATTGTGATAAGCAATCCAAGGGCAACGTAAATAACCACGATAAACAAACCATATAGCAAAGCCTGAATAAAGGCATTGCCTTTACTTTTCGACTTGGTAAAATAACTCACCGTTAAAGGCAACATCGGGAAAATGCACGGCATAAAGAAGGCTGCAAAACCGCCCAGGATTCCGGCAATAAAAATAGTCCAGAGCGAACGGCTACTTTTTTTTACCGGAGCAAGAGGTTCGGCAGGCTTTACTTCGGGAGTTGTGCTTTTTTCAAACTGAACCTCCGTCTCGGTTGCAATTTTGGTTTCAGGTGCGGCTACGGTTTCCTTTTCTTTAGCCTGGACTTCAGAAACTATCGCTTTTTCGGTGGTTGCGGGTTTAGTGGATACATCAGCGGCAAGTTCGTTTTTTACGTCGATACTGAATTCCTTGTCTTCTGGAGGAAGACATTGGGTATCATTACAAAGCATGAACGTTACCGTACCTTTTACCACAATGGAAGCCTTGCTGAGTTTTATTTTCTGTACAAAAACTGCTTTGGTGGTAAAGTAGGCGATATTCATATCGAAGACTTTCTCGAAAGCTTTGATCACTTTCGAGCGTTCTTCGACTTTTCCCACCATGGTATAATCTGCTGATGGAACAAAGGTAAACGAGGTAGGCACAGGGCCGCCCTCTTCGATAAACTGCGAATACAGATGCCAGCCCTGGTCGATGGTGGCGGTAATTACAAGTTCTGTTTCACCGGGGCCAATGTTTTTGGTACTAAAATTCCAGGTTGTCGGATTCTGAATCTGGGCGTTTCCCACAACTGACAAGAGAAACAGAACTAAAAGAACAAAATAACTTCTCATAATTTTTCTATCTGTTGATTATTTACTGGTCATGATATCAAGCACCATTTTGTCGGTTTGCAACATCCCGTCAGAACCAATATCGGTCAAATTTTGGATGGTCTTGTCCACATCATTGTCGGTAATGCCTTCGAGCGAGGAGAGTACCTTGTTGTCCATGGCCATCAACGATGAAATAGTGGCTGTTGATACGGCGCTCGATACTTTGAGCGAACAACTGGGTTTGGCTCCATCGCAAATTACCCCGGTGAGGTTACCAATCATGTTCTTGACCGAGTTCCCAACCTGTTCGCGGGTGCCGCCCATCAGGTAAGTGATGCCGCAGCCCGAGCCAATTCCGGCAACCATTACCCCGCACAATCCCGACAAACGACCTAACTTTCGTTTGATATAAATCACCATCAGATGGCTAAGTATCAAAGCACGGATCAATTCTTCTTCCGACTTTCCGGTTTCCTCGGCAAAAACTGCCACCGGAAGTGTTGCTGTTATGCCCTGGTTCCCACTTCCGGAGTTACTCATTACCGGAATCATCGCACCAGCCATGCGCACGTCGCAGGCCGAGGTGGTTACCGAGATCAGACGAGTCATAATGCTGTCGCCCATGATGTTTTTACGCCTGGCCGAGTCCATTACTCCTGATATCGAATGGCCGTAGATTCCGTTCTTCGATTCCAAGGCGGCTGTCTGGTTCAGCTTGGCCGATTGAAGAATAAACCGCAATTCGTCCAGCGGGGTATCCATCGCAAAATCGTAAACTTTGTCGAAGGTTAATTCCGGTTCTGCTTCGCCCGATGGTTTTTCCTTTCCGCCGACAAGTGTATCTTTTAGGACTTCGCCGTTACATTCCACGTAAGCAATGTTGTTGTGGCTTCCGCAGATAACCACTTTCGATTGGGAACTTTCGGCATTGCAATAGGCTTCGATGTAGAGTTTATCGGGCGCTTCGTCTTTCAACTGGACTGAAATGCACTGGTTGGCCACCATCTGGTTGGCTGCTCGGAGCGCTTTCGGGTTAAGGTCTTTCAAAACCTCCAGCCCGTATTCGGATTTGCCGATGATTGCCCCCAGCGCGATGGCAATGGATACACCCACCATGCCTGTTCCGGGGATGCCAACTCCCATCGCATTTTTCAGCACATTTGCGCTTAAAAATACTTCAATCGACAGTGGCGCTTCGCCCAGCACTTCGGCAGCTTTTGCAACAGCCAATGCCACTGCTATAGGCTCGGTACAGCCAATGGCCGGTATTACTTCGCGTTTAATTAATGCAAGAATTTTTTCTTTCTCTTCGGAAAACATTTCTCTTATTTTTTTGATTCATGGTTCAAATAACAATTAACGCAATAAAAATGGCCAATTGTTATTTGTCTGTCTTTTAAAACCTTATGCATATTCCTAAAATTATTTATCGCTTTTTGGTTTGAAGATGATGTCAACAACATCAGCTTTCGCCATAAACGATTTTACAAATTCCTGAACCTGGCCAATGGTCATCTTGTTGAGAATATTTTCAAAATTTTCAGGAGCTGTGGTATTTACAGAATACTTGTAATAAGAATCCAGTGCCTGCATCCAATAGCTGTTGTGCAGTTTCGACTGTTCCCTGTTTTTCAGCAAGTTCTTTACCGCTTTATCAAGATCTTCAGCCGTTGGCCCGTTTTCTACAATTTTATCGATCTCACGATAACAAATCGATTTCAGGTGTTGGGCTTTATCAGGGTCTGAATCAAATTTAAATTGCAGGTTTTTTTCTTCTTTTGGGAATTTCGAGAAGTTGGCCGATACTCCGACTCCATAGGTTCCGCCTTCCTTTTCACGAACCTCGTCGGTAAAGCGCAATGTGAGAATATCCCTGAATACCGAAAGTAAAAGGTTTTGTTCGGGCGAATAACCCATTTTTGCATTGAAATTAACCACAGTGGTCGCTTTTTTAACTTCAAGCGGTATCTCAATTTCGCGTACTGTTTTTCCTTTAGGCCCGTTTACATTGCGGTCTGTCCAGGTTTCTTTCCGGGGTAAATTGGTTAACGAACCAATGTATTTTTCGGCCATGGTTTTGGCAGTTGCTTCATCAATATTACCAACGATGAAAAAGGTAAAATCGCCCGCATCAACAAAGCGATCTTTGTAGATTGCTTCCATTTGCTCAAACGAAATTTCGTTGAACAGTCCTGGGGTCATCAACTTGGTACGCGGGCTTTTACAGGTCATAATAAGAGACAACGAATCGCTTATGATCTTCTGCGGGTCGTTGGCTATGTTTGCCACATAAGCTTTGTATCGTCCAAGCAACGCTTCGTAAGCTTCTTTGTCGAACCGTGGATTTTCAAACTGTAGATACAACAGTTGCATCAAGGTTTCAAAATCTTTGGGTGTACCCGATCCAATAATGGTTTCATTCAAGCCCGACAAATTAACGTTCAGCTCCACCTTTTTACCGGCCAGCGCTTTTTGCAAGGCAATAGCGTCGTAATTACCTACGCCAAATGAGCCAACGAACTGACTGATCATCAATGCTGAAGCAACTTTATCGTCGTTCACTTTCGAACTTCCGCCATTACTCACTGCACTAAGCGAAACCTCATCTTTCTCATAATCGGCATGACGGAAAACCACTTTTGCTTCGTTGCCTAAAGTCCATTCAATGGCATTAAACTCCGGAAGTCTTTTAGTACTTTTTACTTTTGAACCTTTCAGCTCTTTACCAATCAGATCTGAAGATACAGCCTGATCAGTGTAAGGTTCTAACTGGCTTTTTTCAACATCAGCCATGATTGTTAAGGCCTGTTCTTTCGAAAGGTGCTTGGCCTCGGGTTTGTCGGGACCCATTACCACAATTACACGATTTTCAGGAGTCATCCACTGTTTCGCTTTTGACGAAACTTCTTCGACTGAAATGGTTGGCAAAACCTTTTGCACAAAATCCCAGTCGAAATCGATCGAAGTCAGTGGTTCGCCATCGATGTAATTATTCTTACAAGCAACGGCGAATTGGTCGTTCATAATTTTATCGCGCTGTTTATATTGACTTTCGATTGAAGTCAGCAGATTAATCTTTGCCCTTTCAAGTTCTCCTGTGGTAAAGCCATGTTTATAAATCCGCTGAGCTTCGGTATAGATTGATTTAAATGCCACGTCGTCTAAATCTGGTTTCGCATTGGCCGAAACCGCGAAAAGTTCGTATCCGGGAACAAACTTAGTGTATCCAATTTGTCCACTAATAAAAGGAGTAACTCCTTTTTGAAGTAGTTCATTGATGCGATCACCGGCCATCATTCCAAAGAGCGTTTGGATATATTGTTCGCGAAGGTAGTTCAGGTTCTTTGCTGAAGTTTCGGTTGCTTTGTGTTTGATGTACAGCGAAACCGAATAACTGTCGGCTTCTTTGTCTGTGGCCAATACATACAGAGGCTCCTTGTGCTCAGGCACTTCGTAAAATTCGCGTTTTAGTGGGGCTTTTACCGGTTCGATCTCAGAAAAAAGTGTTTTTACCTTTTTCTCAACAGCATCCACATCAATGTCTCCAACAATGGCAATGGCCTGTAAATCGGTTCGGTACCAGTCGTGGTAGAAATTACGAATTGTCTCGTACTTAAAATTTTTGATCACATCCAGGTCTCCGATCACATCGCGAACCATGTATTTTGAACCATTCAGCAAAACCGGAAAAAATTGTCCCTGCATCCGGAATGCGGCATCACGGCGGGTTCTCCATTCCTCAGTTATTACGCCACGTTCGGCATCTATTTCGTCGTCGGTAAGTAAAAGAAAGTGAGACCAGTCGTTTAATACCAGTAAACAAGTATCAACCAAGCCTTCGTGTTTCACGGGAATATCGCTCAGGTTGTACACCGTTTCGCCATAACTGGTGTAGGCATTGATGTTGCGGCCAAAGGCAACCCCGTGTTTTTGAAGTGTATTTATAATCCCTTTCCCGGGAAAATGTTGAGTACCGTTAAAGGCCATGTGTTCAAGAAAATGGGCCAAGCCATTTTGGTTGTCATTTTCGAGCAATGCGCCTACATTCTGGATGATGTAAAAGCATGCCCGTTCTTTCGGCTCTTCGTTGTGACGAATGTAATAGGTCATCCCGTTGCCAAGTTTACCGGTCCTGAATGCCGGGTCAACGGGAGCCGACTGATTGAAACCGTTCTGACAGAACCCAATTCCCGAAATCAGCCCTAAAGCAACAATCAGGATTAATTTTAATTTGATCATGCGCTTGTAATTTGTTTTAATGTATTGTTTTATGGCTTGTTTCACTTGATTACTTCAGCTAATTTCTTATCCAATTCTTCACCCCTGAGATTTTTTGCGATAATTTTTCCTTGTGGATCAATTAAAAAATTCTGAGGTACTGCTTGAACTGAATATAACTCTGCCACAGCATTTTGCCAACCTTTCAAATCGGATACATTTGTCCATTTAAGACCATCTTTTTCAATGGCTTTTATCCAGGCTTCTTTCCCTTTTGCATTGTCGAGCGATACGCCTAACACCGTAAAACCTTTTTCATTATACTGATTATAGGCTTTCACTACATTTGGGTTTTCAGCCCGGCACGGACTGCACCACGAAGCCCAAAAGTCGAGCAACACATATTTTCCTTTAAAGTCGGAAAGTTTTACAGGTTTACCATCGGGCGTTGATTGCTCAAAATCGGGGGCTGTGGCTCCGATAGCTATTGTTCTAAGCTTCTCGATTTTTGCCGCGTACTCTTTGCCTGCTTTCGACTGACGAATACGTGCTGAAAGGGAGTTGAAAAGAGGCTCTATTTCGTTCAAATCGGGTACGGAACCGCTATTTGATTTTATAACATCGAGCGAGATATAACTGTCCGGGTTCTCGTTAATAAATTTATTGCCTACCTGTTTCCACTCTTTTTGATATTCATCGTATAGTTTTTCAGCTGCCTCCTTTTTTTCTTTCGTATCTTCTTCTGATTGATTTTTTTTGAAAAGGCCATCTATTTTTGCGCTAATCGGCGCAACTATCCCGGCGTATTTAGCAGCTTCATTATTAACAATCCCACCTTTTATTGTTGCTTTAAACATTGAATCAGGAGTATTCACCACAATGACTCCTTGTTCAAGATAGATTTCTTTTAAATCCCGCATATTTGACCGTATCAATCCTTTTCCGGTATGATCTAAAATTAGACGTGCTTCAATGGGGTCTTCAATTTTTCCTCTGAAACTAAAAATTCCGTTTTTTATCACTGAAGAATCCGTTACCAACTTATTATCTGTACGGTACTGAAGATAAACTTTTTTTTGTATTTGGACATTTTCCATTTTACCCTCAACGTTGTAGCTAATCTGTTGTGCTGATAATGAGCAAGCTAGAAAAGCAAATGCGAGTGTGATAATTGTTTTCATTTTGAGTTTTATTTTTGTTAAATTATTTTGCTGAATGAACTTTAAGACAGTATCCGATTAGGTTTTGTAATTAGTGCTTTTATCTTACTGACTTAACCATTGCCATCATTTCATTCACTAAATCGCTGAAAAGTCCACTACCAACAGCTTTATAGCGGATCATCCCGTTTTTGTCGATTACAAATTTGGCAGGGATACCGGTTACTTTGTACTTTTTAGCAACTTCATCGCCTAAATCAGAAACCACATGGAACGAGAAATTCTTTTCTGCCATCGTTTTTTTAGCTCCTGCCTGCATCTTATCTAAAGTCGTCACCCCTGTTTTGCCTTCAAAAGTATCGATGAAAAGAAATACGACATCGGGATTGGGTTTGTAATAATCGACCAACTGTTGCATCGCCGGAAAGCTTGTCCTGCAAGGTCCGCACCAGGTAGCCCAAAAATCTAATATCACTGTTTTGCCTTTCAATTCGGATAATTTTACTTTTTTGCCATCCAAATCTACCAAGTCAAAATCGGGCGCTGTTTCATTGGCCTTCATTTCTTCTAACTTCTTTGCCATTTCAGCATCATCGGCGTTTTTCAATCCCAACAGATACTCTGTAAATCCTTTTTCGCTGCCATTTTTCTTTACATAGAGTTCTTTTAAAATTCCGGCAACTTTTTCGTCGTATTTACCCCCACTAATGATTTTTTCTACTGATTTGGTGGCTTCGTCAAGCGGCTTGCATTTTACATTGATTACTACAGTGGAGTAAGCTATATTCTGTTCCATATATTTGTCATACTGCATTTGCTTAACTTCAGGATAAGTAGTGTATTTACCATATTCAATCAGTTTAGCCAACGCTTTTTCGCAATCCCCTTTTTCTGAATAAGCCTCAGCCTGTAGCTTTGTAAGTTCAATCATATCTTGTAAAGCGGTAAATCTTATCCTATCTTTTGTAGAATAAACGTCTTCTGTACCTTGTGTGGGATGAAATTCAGCAGGGTTGGTTGTAAGCTGATTGTATTTTTTCTGACAAATTGAAAAATAGGCAGCGCTAAAATTAAGTGCATCGTCGTATTTTTTAATTTCCAAAGCTGCCTGCATTAAATCTTTGTAAGGGTACATTTGTTCGAAACCACATTTTGTGTCTTGCTGAATATAACGAACAGCTTCATCAAATTTGTTTTTATCACCGGTTTTATAGGCAGTAATCAGGTAACTTTCTGCTAATGTGGATAAGAAACCACCAGCCATAGCCACTTGGTATCTTATATAAAAATCCATACTTTTATAACAGACAATGGCTGAATCCAATAATAACTTCTTATTAATCAAATCAGTTTCGGTGCGTGTTTTTTCGTCTAAATTTGCAGCACGAAAATATCCTTCAATATTTTGTTGCATTGCATATTCATAAAAATAATTGGCAGTCTGTTTCAATCCCAATGCGTTAAAAAATAAATTACATGCTAAATAATCGGCATCGGTGGTTGGCTTTTTTGTAAATATTTTTTCTATCTGTTTGGTAGCAAAATTTCTTTTTTCTATTGAATCCGTTTTTGGATCATAAGTATTATTAAATATATCCTGAACAATTGAGGAACTTTTTTCAGGATAATTTTCCATTTCCTTCAAATAATATTCCCGAGCCAGAGATTGGTTTCTGTAATTCAAAGGGTTAGCGAATCTATAAGATAAATACTTCCCCATTCGTGCATAGGCAGTAGGGCAAGGTTTGTTATCGGCTGTAAAAAACGGCACAAAATATCCCCTTTTTTCATTATTATCCATCTTTCCGGAAGTACAAACCCCTTGTCTGTCGATCTTTAAATCGCCCCACGAAAAACAGAAAACAAGACCGCAGGCGGCATCTTCGGTTTTAACTTCTCCGGAATAGGTAGCGCCTGTTTTTTTTATTTCCATTTCAACCGGTTTGCCTAAAGGCGAAAACTCACCGTAAAAATCATTATAGTTGCCCATTCTGTAAACGGAGCATTTTAAGGGATCTTTTTCGTTAGCCAGCGCTGCGGGAGGCGTATAAGTAAATTTTACCACATCGCCCGGATGGGGCTTTTCCTGATTTGTTTTCAGATTGTTTTGCGCAAGCAATGCACAACTAATTGTGAATGAAAGCAATAATAAAAAGATATTTTTCATTTGGAAGCAAAAGTTTAGAAGTAAAAATTTGTGTATGTGTTTCATTGTATTCAGCTTGCCAGGATTAAGTAATAAGAAAGAAATAATGTCGCATTCGATCTTATCTGTTGACTCCCCCCTGCATCGTTCGACTGAGCTCACGCCGAAGTCTGCGATGCTTTTCCCCACTCTCGCGAGAGAAAGTGGCGGTCAGCTTGCGAACAGGGTTAAGTGTTTTGAAAAATGCGACAATAAATTTTTCTCACTACTTAATACAGCAACGCTAGGTTTAATATCCCTGATTTTGCTTTAAATTAGGATTGTTAATTATCTCCTTTGCCGGTATTGGCAATAATGTTTTGGTCGCTTTCCACCCGGTTTTATATTTGAGTTGGCTAAGCACTGCATCGGCCCGGTTGGTGCGGACCAAGTCGTACCAGCGGTGCGATTCGCACATAAACTCAACCCGGTTTTCGTGTTCAAGCGCAGTAAGCATATTTGCCTGCGATGTAGCGGTAATCCCAGGCAAACCACCATGAGTAGTTCTCACCAGATTCAGATCTTTCGCAGCCCCTGCAAGGTCTGGCGAAGATTTACGTACTTTTGCTTCTGATCGTATCATGTACATTTCTGACAACCGCAGCACACAGAAATCCTGTGGATCGGCATCGGCAAGTTCCTGGTAAAAAAAGTTATACAGGTATTTTATCGAAAAAACATTTTCCTCCGCTGAATAGGTAAACCAGGTAGCAAAACGTTGGTCGTCGGCTTCGTACTCATCGATGGCACTCTGTGTTAAACAGCCCCAGCCTGAATAGTCCCATGCATAAGCTTCCGGGTATTCCTGGTAAAAATTGGGCATTCCATAATTTCCATAATACCAGCAACTATTTGGAAAATCTATCATATTTCCATTCATGGCAAAAATAATTTCCGAGCTTCTTCTCATTAATACAGCCCTCAAATCGGTTTCCAGAGTATAATTTCCGCTATTAATCACATCAGTTGCAGCCGTTTCGGCATTTGAATAGTCTCCCATAAATAAATAGATTCTGGCTAGCAATGCCTCCGCCACATACTTGTTAGCGCAACGACTTGCAGTTAATCCGTCGATATTTGTTTTAGGCAGTTTGTCCATCACATTCTTCAGATCGGCGATAATGGCTTGTAACACTTCAGCTTTCGGGGTACGGGCTAACGATTTTGATTCAGCCGGATCTGATTTTAAAACCAGTGGCACATCGCCAAAAAGCCTTACCAGTTCGAAGTGCATAAGCGCCCGCAGAAACAGGTTCTCTCCTATATACTGATTCCGCTGTTCAGTAGTGAGTTTTGCCAATGCCGTGGGCAAATTTTCGAGCATCACATTCGTTTCGTAAATAGCCTGGTATGGATACGACCACCTGGCTTGCACATCATTTGAATTCGCATCAAATTCGGCGCTTGCAAAAAGATAAGTATCAACTGCAGGTTTTGAATTTAAGTTATCAGCCAGCATTTCTGTTGCTTGTAAAATACTTCCACTGCCGTAATAATTTGATGCTTTGGAATAAGTTCCCAGCATTGCCGATTCGATTGTACCGGTGGAGGCATACACTTTATCTACGGTTATTTTTTCGGGTGGCATGGGAGCCTCCAGAAAATTTTCGCAAGAAGTGGCAAATAGTAGCAGTATCAATGCAACTGCGGTGAACAATGTATTTTTATATATTTTATTCATGGTTATTATTTTTGAGGTTAATTAAAAGGAAAGTTGGATGCCAAATAACCAACTTTTCAAGGGTGTTCCTGATTGCAAACTCATTTGTTGCGGATCTTTGCCTAAATCAACCGGAGAATAAAACAATAAGTTTTGCCCGCGAACATATACCGAGGCGTTGCTTAACCCTCCTTTTTTCACCAGACTAACAGGCAACGTATATTTCAGCGATACATTATTCAGCCTGAACCACAGAATGTCGTTATATGCCATATTTGAAAGCGTAGAATATCGTAGGTTTACAACATTCGCGTTAGAAACCAAACCGGTAGTTAACCTGGGATAAATAGCGTCGTCGCCAGGTTTTTGCCAGTAGTTATCCAGTAATAAAGTGGAGGAATTGGCGGCTCTACCCGGTAATGAACTATTATAGTACCAATTGGTAACTAATTGTTGCGCACAGGTTATCGTAAAACCAAATTCAAAACTCTTATAGGTGAAAACGTTTTCCATCCCACCGTAGGCTCTTGGAGTACGCGACCCTATGGTAACATAATCGTTTGGAAAAGAGAGTTTACCATCTTTATTTACGTCTCTGAATTTCGCATAACCGTTTACCTTAGAAATAGAATCCACAGAAAAACTTCTTATTATATCAAGAGGTTTACCAATCTCATACATCGTGCTGTATTCGGAACCAGCCAAATCGTCGTATTTATACAACGAATTTTTGGCAATGGTAAAATTAATATTGGTCTTCCATTGAAAATTTTCATTTACTATATTCCTGGTATGTAATTCAAATTCCCATCCTTTATTCTGGACAATACCTTTGAAATTACTAACAAAAGAAGAAAAGCCTGTTTGCGAAGCGGTAGGTGCCGATACCAGAAAATCGCTTGTTCTGTTCCGATACCAGGCAACCGAACCGCTAATTCTGTCCTTAAATAACCCGAATTCCAAAGCTGCTTCCAACTTTTTTGTTTGTTCCCAATGTATATCCTCGTTGTATAGATATTGAGTATTTAGGCCAACTTTGGTTCCATAAGCAACATTATCGGCGCCATACAAGTTTAAATACTGGTAGTCGGCAATCTGATCGTTGCCGGTTACGCCCCAGCTAGCCCGCAACTTGCCGAAACTAAGAAAGGGGAGCGTATTTTTTACATACGATTCATTTGAAAAAATCCAGGCACCACCTACTGCGCCAAAATCGCCCCATTTGTAATTGGGGCCAAATTTTGATGAACCATCTCTCCTGTAAGATAAATTAAGAATGTATTTCTTTTCCCAGTTGTAATTCAGCCTGGCAAAATAAGAACGGAAGCGCACATCGTTCTCCGAACTGCTTTTATAACTGTATGCATTGGCAAAGTCCCACGAACCCATAAACTCATCGCCAGAGAAACCTATCCAGTCAACTCCCTTATTGGAAGTTGTGCTTTTAAACCAAGTCGATCCCAACAACGCGTCGATCGTTCCATCTAAAAATTCACCATCATATGTTAATTGTGGTTCAAAATTCATTGACTTGTAATTCATAAATGATGAAGAACTGGTTGGATCTGCAGCATAATATGGGTTTACCGCTGAAGAAGGAAATTCGGACTCTGATTCATTCGACTGGTTGTCGTACGAAAAGAGCGCTTTCGCTTTAAGACCTTTATACAACAGATATACAAAATTTACACTACCTAAAAAATCATTGGTGACAGACTGTGCTTTAGATGTCAGTGCTGCTTCAGGGTTCGAAAAATAAAAAGATTGAGATGATCCCCAGTAATAATTTCCATCGGCGGCGTAGAGCGGAAAATTCGGAGGCAAAAGTTTGGTGCCACCAGTATAGTTTGTAGCAACTCTTGAGGGTTTTATTTTATCCGTAGAATATTGAATCGCAATACTTGTTTCAAGCTTATCATTGAACCCTAAGCTATTGACATTCAGACGGGATGATATCCTTTCCTGATAAGGGTCGCCCGGCTGTATGTCGTTTTGTTTCATATACCCGGTACTGAAATAATAGTTTAAACTTTTATCTCCGCCCGAAATGTTGGCATTCACATTGGTAAAAGGCGCCGAATTCCCCATTTCATACTTTGTCCAGTCGGTATATGCCCCTTTCACCCATGGCGCCTGGTCCATCAGGTCGGCTGCTCTGGCCAGGGAGGGTGTTTTGTTGTCGAGGGCATAGGCTTCTTTACGTAAGGCCACGTATTGCTCTGTATTTAATAGTTTAGGCAAATAAGTGGCTTGGTTAAAACCTGTATTCATATCAACATTCACCTTTGTTTTACCAAACTGAGCTCTCTTGGTAGTGATCAGTACCACTCCGTTAGTCGCGCGCGAACCATAAATAGCGGTAGCGTCGGCATCTTTCAGAATATCGATACTGGCTATATCGTTCGGGTTGATTGAATTTAAAGGCGAAGTACTATGTATATAGCTGCCTAAATTTTTCTGTGTTGAACCTCCGTCGATAATAACGCCGTCAACTATAAATAGTGGGGTGGAACCGGAACCAATAGAATTTAACCCCCTGATTTGGATATTAACACCGCTTCCGACAGCACCGTCGGAATTTGTTACAACCACACCGGTCATTTTACCTTCTAATGCCTCAGCAAAGTTACTTTTGGGCTGTTTAATTATATCGTCAGTTTTCATCGTACTTACAGCACCGGTATTATCGTGTTTGGTTATTGTGCCGTACCCGATAACCTGCACTTCGTCAAGCCCGGCAACAATTGCAACAAGGGCAACATCAATCGGCTCATCGCCCACTTTAACCTCCTGACTTGCGTAACCAATAAACGAAATGATCAAAACATCGCCCTTCGTTGCTTCAAATGAGAAGTTGCCATCCATATCGGTAATAGTGCCTTTCGTAGTTCCTTTTATCCGGATATTTGCACCCGGTAAAGTATTTCCCTTGGTATCGGTCACTTTCCCCTTAATGGGCAGGTTTGAAACTGCCGGAGCGGCCTCCACCGGTAACGGCTTAATAAGAATTGTGTTGTGGTCGATTTCGAAACCCAGTCCTGTGCCTTCGAGTGCAGCCTTCAACACATTTTCCACTGTTTCATTTTTGGCACTCATCGAAATTGGTTTGGTATTCTTCAGATAGTCTTCATCATACAGAAATCCCAACTGAGTTTGAGACTCGATGACTTTTATCAACGCCTCAATCCGTGAGTTTTTCAGATCGACATTAACTCTACTTTGTGAGAAGATGCTAGAATGTGCCTGAAAGCCAAAAAAAAGCATAAAGACGATTAAATTTCTCATAATCAATAGATTTCGCTTATGTTTTCGCAAATAGCTGAAAACATACATCAAGTAAGTTTTTTTCATAGATTTGTATGTGATAAATTAAACTTTGAATACCATGCCCGGTATTCTTTACTTATCTCGACCGGAAAATGTGCCAACATTTTCCGGTTTTTAATTCATTATTATAATTTCTTTGCCATTCACTTTTACTTTTGTTCCTGAAATCTTTTCAATCATGCCGGTAATCACGGTAAAATCATCAAAACGGCTTAACTTTCCTGTCAAACGTTTCTCTTTCACTTGTTGATTTTCAAAATTCACGTCAATATTATACCACCTCGAAATATTTCGCATAATCGATTCAAGCGGCTGCCCTTCGAACCTGAAATAGCCATCAACCCAACTGGTATATAAGTTCACATCAACTTCGCGACTATCAAGAATGCCCTTTTCTTTATCAAAGCTTGCTTGTTTTCCGGGAACTAAAAGGATTGATTGTGATGCAGAACCAACGTTTTTAGTCCCAACTTTCAGGCTACCGTTAACCAAAGTTGTCTGCACTGTCCCTTCATTTTTATAGGCCGAAACATTAAACCGGGTACCCAATACTTCCATGGTCATATCAGCCGTTTCAACAATAAAGGGTTTGCCATTTCTTGCAACTTCAAAAAAAGCTTCGCCGGTCAAAACTACTTTTCGGATTTTCCCGACAAAGGCAACCGGATATTTCAATTCCGAATCGCAGTTCAGCCAAACTTTTGTGCCATCAGCAAGTTCAAGTTTATACTCGCCTCCGCGTGGAGTTATTAATGTATTATATGCTTCTTCCTGACTTTTTATCAACGATTCTTTTTGGTACTTCAACCCGCCTAAACTATCATTACTAATTTTTACTCCTGAAGCATCTACTATTATTGCTCCTTTGTCGGTTTCCAGAACAACCGATTGACCAGTAGAGGTAATCAACCGAGCCTTGTTTCCAATTGGTTCTATCACAACAGGTGCATTGATGTCCGAAAGTTCAACCTTTTCGATAGAGTTCTTTTCGTATAACCAAACACTTAAAACAATAAACACCGGCAATAAAATAGCTGCGGCATACCTTGTTGCCCTTCTGAAACTAACAATTCGCGATTTCCGGTCAAGCTTTCCTAAAAATTCCATGGTTGTACTTGGAACCAAATCCAGATCAAAATCAGAAATATCTTTCATGTAAAAATGTACTGCTGCATTATAGTATTTTCGATGTTCCGGATCTACCTTCAGCCAATTCTCCAGTATCTCCTCTTCCGAAGCAGAAATCCGGCCTTTTATTTTTTTCAGGATTATATCCCAATCCATATTTTCACTTGTTTTCATCATGGGGGGCGATCTTTTTAATTGTCGTTCTGTACTAACGACGTGAAAAGCTAAAATAAGGTTAACAGGAAAATCATTTTTTTTGAGAATATCTTTTCCATCGGAGAGGTCAATCATCGATTTCAGAGTTAAAATCGATTTTGAATACTGCTTATAACGGGGGCAAGCGGCCTTACAGCGCATACAATTCAATAAAGACCATCTTTTCTGAAATAATAAAAAGCAGATATTTTTTGAATTGAAGAAATATGGCTAAGGCTGATACCCAATGCCGATTAAATTAAAGCCTATCTTGAACGGTGGCGCAAAAACCGAAAAAATCCGAAGAGTATTAGGTTATCCCGAAGCACATACAGATTATCCCTCAAATATTTACGCGCCCGGAACATTTGTACCTTTACGGCACTAACTGAAATATTTAATTTTTGGGCAATGTCATTGTATTTAAGGCTGTCGTATACCGACAATTGATACACCTGGCGACATTGCTCGGGTAATTCGTTGATGGTGCGCTTAATAATTTCTGAAGTTGCCTCGTCAAACTCCAAGTCGGTAGTATCCGAAAGTATTTGTGCCTCAATTAATTTTTTCATCCGTTTATCTTCAACCTGAAGAGTTCTTAGGTAGTCGATACAACTGTTTCTGACCATCAAAAACAAGTATGATTTTAATGATTTTTCAATCTGAATATCTGGCTTTTCCCAAAGTTTAATAAAAACTTCCTGAACAATATCTTCGGCCACTTCAGCACGAAAAATATAAGTTTCAGCAAAACGGAACATGGGGGCATGATACTTTTCAAAGATCTGACCAAAGACCATGTTGTCTCGTCTTCTCAGCCCTTTAAGAAATACCTCGTCCTTATCATTAGCCCAATGTTCCATTGTTGTCACAACCATATTGATAATAAAAGCTTGACCAGAGCTTTATGTAATTTATAGTCTTTGAAGTAGCCTTAATCTAGTCACAAAGATTGGTATAGAAAAAATAGTGTGAATAACCTTGTTGTGGTATTTTGCATACCTTAAATATGGTACTTCACACACTTTTACCTTTTATTACTTGAAAGACCCCAGTTCTCAACTCATATTTTTTCCTTCTTTTCTTCGTTTTCAAGCATTAGAACCACAATATACAAAAAAACAAATATCATTCAGAAGTTAGCGTTTTTAACAACAATTCTTAATCAAACTTATTTAATTGCTAACAAAAAGAAAAGGAAGAGCCGAAATAAAAACAAAAGAGTCAACCCTAACAATAGGGTGAACTGTGTGCAAATTGTGTGCAAATAAATAAAGAAGCAGTTACAAAATATTTTTGTAACTGCTTCTTTATTTATTTGTGTCCAACTGGGCTTGAACCAGTGACTCCCTGATTATGAAATAAGAAAATCGTTATCAATAGTTTCATTGGTCACCTTTAACTTCTCGGATTGATGTAAGGTATGTTGAATTAATCCTTGTAGACTTACATGTAAATTACATGCAAATAAAAAGAGGTTACAAATTTTATTTTTGTAATATCTTTATTTTCAAGTAGTAATAGCCGGGTATGATCCGGCGACCTCATGATTATAAATTATTTACTAAATTAAGTTGGGAAAGATAAAAAGTGATGCAAAACACCCAATTTTACATTTTAGGGTGTAAAATTGGGTGTTTCAATCTTAACTAACTGATTATAAAAAATAATTTGCGGAGAGCGAGGGATTCGAACCCCCGGTACCCCGAAGGGTACAACAGATTTCGAGTCTGCCCCGATCGACCACTCCGGCAGCTCTCCTGATTTGATGGCGCAAATATAATTATTATAAAGAAGACAGTCAAAAAATGCAAAAGTGTTTACAAATAAAAACCAACTTATTTGCAACCTGGACTCAACCAGATAAGCTCAAAAACTGTCACCGTTGAACTAATGTTAGGGTATTAGGAGTAGAATAAAGGATCCAGACAGGTTCATGTCTGGATCCTTCTTCAGAGATTAAAATACAATCTCTTCCTGATTTTGATCGAAAAAATGGAACTCTGTGAGCGAGTATGAACTCATTTCTTCAACTTTAATTCTTTTAAAGAATTTGAAAGCCCATTTATTTTTTAAAGACAAAATGCCCTTATTCAGAAAGGCTGCCAAATAAGGATGAGTCTTAATAACGACACTACTCTTATTTAGCTCTTTAAAAATATATTTTACCTTGCTTTCCAATTCATCGACCAACAAAATAGTTGGCGTAATTTTTCCTGTACCTTTACAGGTTGGGCAAACCTCAGCCGTTTCAACATGTTCTTCAGGACGAACTCGTTGACGGGTTATTTGCAAAAGGCAAAACTTACTCAATGGCAAAATGTTGTGTTTGGTACGATCAACAGCCATTGCATCTCTCATCCGCTCAAAAACTTTATGTCGGTTTTCAGCTTGATGCATGTCGATAAAATCGACTACAATAATACCACCCATATCTCTCAACCGCAGTTGACGGGCGATTTCATCAGCAGCTGCCAGATTGACTTCAAGAGCATTAGTCTCCTGGTCAATGCCAGCTTTCGAACGATTTCCACTGTTCACGTCAATAACATGAAATGCTTCAGTGTGCTCGATTATTAGGTATGCTCCATTCTTGAAGGATACAGTTTTACCAAATGATGCTTTTAATTGTTTGTCAATTCCATAGTATTCAAAAATCGATTGATTACCCTTGTAGAGTTTCACCGTTTTTTTCTTTTCCGGAGCAATAGATCCCAGATATTCAGTAATTTCTTCGCATACAATTGCATCATTTACAATGATACTATTGAAATTTGGATTATAAATATCCCTTAACAATGCCGTTGTCCGGCCAAGTTCGCCCACGATCAGAGAAGGAGCATTCACTCTTCCCAATTTCTGAAATATGGTTTCAAATTTGGCAACCAGTCGTTTTAGCTCCTGATCAAGCTCGGCGACACGTTTATCTTCAGCGGCAGTTCGCACGATTACACCATATTTTTTCGGTTTGATGCTCTGAATAAGCTTTTTAAGCCTGTTCTTTTCTTCGTTGGAAGCTATTTTCTGCGAAATACTAACTTTTTCGCTGAAAGGCATCAACACCATATTACGGCCTGCAATCGACAACTCGGAAGTTAATCGGGGACCTTTGGTTGAAATTGGTTCCTTGGCGACCTGAACCAAAATATTTTGACCTACTTTAAGAATATCTGAGATTTTTCCCTCCTTATCGATGTCAGGATCTGACTGAATTTTAGAAATGGAGGTGATTTTGTTATTTTTCGATGTGGCAATTTTCAAGAACTTGTTCAGCGTTGAAAACTGTGGCCCCATATCAAGGTAATGCAGAAAAGCATCTTTTTCGTATCCTACGTCAATGAATGCAGCGTTCAGACTGGGCATTATCTTTTTTACACGTCCAAGATAAATATCTCCAACTGCAAATTTAGCCCCTGTCATTTCCCTGTTAAGTTCAACTAAGCCTTTATCTTCCAATAAAGCAATTATGACTTCCGAGGGAGAGACATTTACAATTAAATCGCTACTCACAAAATTTCATATTTTCGAATTATAATTACCAGACATAAAAACAGATTAAACCCAAAGCACAAAAGCGCTTTAGGTTTAATTATAAAAAATCTTTAAAAGCTAATGCTTAAAAAGCAAAGACTATTTTTTCTTTTTATGTCTGTTTTTACGCAGCCTTTTTTTACGCTTGTGCGTAGCCATTTTGTGTCCTTTTCTTTTTTTTCCGCTTGGCATAATAATTTATTTTACTTGGTCCTTAACTTGAGCTACAAATGTTTTCGCTGGTTTAAAAGAAGGAATAAAATGTTCAGGAATAATGATTGTAGTATTTCTTGAAATATTACGTGCAGTTTTTTCTGCTCTTCTTTTTACAATAAAGCTACCGAACCCACGAAGGTACACATTTCTTCCTTCGGTTAACGAATCTTTCACTGTTTCCATGAAAGCTTCTACTGCTTTTTGTACTGTCACCTTTTCAATACCGGTGTTCTTACTAACTTCGTTAACGATATCTGCTTTTGTCATCTCTTAAAATATTTAATTTTCAACAATTTATATTTCTAAAACATTTGGTGTGCAAAAATATAAATTATTTAAAAAGTAGAAACAATCTAATTCGATTATTTTTACAATTTGTAAAGATTTTAAAGTAGTTAGATAAAACATGAACTTTTTCAACTCAAAAATACACTTCTGGTATTCTTTATACAAGCGTGATTTACCGTGGAGAAATACAAATGATCCATATTTGATTTGGCTATCTGAAATCATCCTTCAGCAAACCAGAATTGATCAAGGATTAGCCTATTTCACCCGATTTGCCAACGAATTCCCAACAGTTTCGGCGCTTGCCAATGCTTCCGAGGATCAGATTCTGAAACTTTGGCAAGGCTTAGGATACTATTCCAGAGCCAGAAACCTGCATTTTACTGCAAAATGCATTCAACAAAATTTTAATGGCTTTTTCCCTGAAGACTATACTTCAATTCTAGCATTAAGAGGCGTTGGAGAATATACTGCTGCTGCTATTGCTTCCATATCATTCAATTTGGAACATCCGGCCGTAGATGGAAATGTTTACAGGGTTATCGCGCGATATTTTGGAATTTTTGATCCAATCGATACAAATGCTGGAAAGAAAATATTCTCCAAATTGGCCAAAGAGTTAATCAAAGGAACTGATCCTGGAATGCACAATCAGGCAATGATGGAGTTTGGAGCATTACAATGTACGCCAAAAAATCCGGATTGCTTAAGGTGTCCGTTAAACGAAAGTTGTTTTGCCTATTCGAATAAAAAAATCAGTGAGCTTCCGGTTAAGCAGAATAAGACCAAACAACGCGACCGATATTTTAATTATCTCGTACTTTTCAATGAGAATCAATTCTGGCTGAGGAAACGAGTTGGAAACGACATCTGGAAAAATCTTTTCGAGTTTCCGATTGTAGAAACTTTGGATATGATTAATATTGAAAATCTGCTGACACAAACAGAATTCAGAAAAATTATTCCTGGTGGGCATCTGACGTTCATCGAAAATGTAAGTAATTGGAAGATTCATATCCTGAGTCATCAGCGAATTCATTACCGGTTTATCCGGGTACAGCTAGCTGATGAAATTCAGGTTGCCAACGATTTAATCAGGGTAAATAAGGAAGATATTTTTAACTTTGCTGTACCGAAGTTATTGGAAAACTATTTGAATGAATATGTAAAAAAGGTCTAATTCATATCTAGAAACCAGAGTTATTCATCAGTAAGTAATTTGTTTTTAAATGCCCGATGAAAATTAGATATTAATAAAATTATTCTCATTTGCGTTTTTGGTTGCAACAACATGTTCGTTTCATAATAATTTTTGGCCTTTTCAGAAAAATTAGTATTCTGAAACCAAAAAATAATAGATTTTATCGTAAATTTATTTAATTCTAATTCTATAAATTTAAACCATATGTCAATTAACAAAGTAATTTTGGTAGGTAACGTAGGACGCGACCCTGAAACCAGACACCTTGACAAAGGTGTAGCAGTTTCAAATTTTTCGTTAGCAACAACCGAAACATACACTGCTAAAACAGGCGAGAAAGTAAGCACCACGGAATGGCACAATATCGTTGCATGGAGAGGACTCGCCGAAGTAGCCGAAAAGTATGTAAAAAAAGGTAGTCAATTATACATTGAAGGACGAATCAGAACTCGTTCCTGGGATGACAAAGATGGTGTTAAACGTTATACAACTGAAATTTATGCCGACACCATGCAACTTCTTGGCAAACGCGAAGGACAGGCAGAAATGACCGGGCAACCCATGCAAGCCGAATCGGTTCAAAGTGTTAATGAACCTGATTTCAGCCAACCCGAAGAAGACGATCTGCCATTTTAAATAACTTAAATACTCGTTAATTGGAAACAGAGCCTTTACCCATTCTGACCGCAATCTATTGGAACATCCAATTTCATCCCTTTACGTCTGGTATCGCGATCAGCCTGCTGGTTATATTAATTCTGCTAGTGCTTTCTGCATTGATTTCCGGGTCCGAAGTTGCCTACTTCTCCTTAAACCAAATTGAAAGGCATAAAATTTCCAGGACTTCGACCAAACGAAACTTATATATACAAAAGAACTTGGAATCTCCGGAACAATTGTTGGCTACGATACTGGTAGCCAACAATTTTGTTAATGTTGCCATTGTTATTCTTTCAAGCTTCACGATTGGCAACATTGTCGATTTCACCAATGAACCCATCTTGGGTTTTATCGTTCAGATTCTAGTTATTTCAGCAGTAATTCTGCTTTTCGGAGAGGTTATGCCGAAAGTATATTCTACCCATCAGGCATTTAAATTTGCCCGTTTTATTGCAGTTCCATTGTACTATGCAACCAAATTTTTAAAACCGATAAATTCAATTCTAATTTATTCCACCTCATTTGTGAACAACCGCATCCATGCCTACAACGACCACATTTCGGTTGATGAACTTTCTCAGGCACTTGAACTTACCTCACAAACTGAATCAAAAGACGATACAGAAATACTAAAAGGCATCGTTAAATTCGGGAATAAAAACGTGGCTGAGATTATGCGATCGAGGGTTGATGTGGTCTCGGTAGATATTGATACAAGTTATAGCAAGATCATGAACCTGATAACTGAAACCGGGTTCTCCAGAATACCGGTTTTCTCTGATACTTTCGATAATATAAAAGGCATTCTGTACATCAAAGATTTGTTGCCCCATGTACTTAAGGGTGCATCTTTCCGTTGGCAAAGCATCATCAGACCACCATTTTATGTACCCGAAACAAAAAAGATAGATGACCTACTTGAAGAGTTTCAGAAAAACAAGGTTCACATGGCTATTGTTGTTGATGAGTATGGTGGAACTTCAGGAATTGTAACGCTTGAAGATGTGCTGGAAGAAATTGTAGGCGAAATAACCGATGAATTTGATGAAGAAGAAAAGTTCTACACAAAAATCAGCGAAAACAAATACCTTTTCGATGGGAAAACTATGCTCAACGATTTCTACAAAGTGATCAGATTGGAGGAATCAGTATTTGATGATATAAAAGGAGAAGCCGATACGCTTGCCGGACTGATTCTGGAATTAAAAGGCGAAATTCCGGTTAAGAATGATATTATAACATGTAAAAATTACGTTTTCACTATTGAAGCTGTAGATAACCGTCGGATCAAACAGATTAAAGTTGAAATAAAAAAAGCGGAACAATGATCTCAAGGAAAAAGGAAATAGTAAAAAAGGGAACGAAGAAAAAGGCTTTGATGATCAGATCGATGCGCAAACAGTTTTACTTTTTATCCGTATTTTATCTTTTATTTTTTATTTCGTGTAAGCAGGATTATATTCCCAAACCTCATGGATACTTTCGCATTGCTTTCAAGGAAAAAGCCTATCATCAGCTAGACTCGGCAGCATTACCTTACAAATTTGACATTCCCAACTATAGCAATGCAGTCCCCGACAACGACCGACTCGCCGAACCCAGTTGGATTAACCTGAAAGTTCCGGCACACAAAGCGGAAATTAATATCAGTTATAAAAAGGTAGATAAAAACCTGTCACAACTGCTCGAAGATTCGCGCACATTGGCCTACAAGCATTCGGTAAAGGCAGACGCCATCAACGAGCGGGTTTTTGTTAATCCCGGAAAAAAAGTTTACGGAACCATTTATATGATCGATGGTAATGCAGCCTCGCCGCTTCAGTTTTACCTGACCGATAGCACCAAAAATTTTCTCCGTGGAGCCTTATACATTCGCGAAGTTCCGAACATCGATTCACTTCGTCCGGTGATCGACTTTTTAACTCCTGACGTGATCCGGCTAATTGAAACGACGGAGTGGAAACATTAAAATGCCTCTATTTAAAACGATACCAATTGCAGGTGGGCTGATCGGACTTTGGAAGTTCGCCGAAACAACAGCCGAATTGATTCCTGAATTCTCAAAAGAAGAGCTGCAAGATCCGGCATTCCTGAAGTACACGCACGAAAAGCGAAAAATAGAATGGCTGGCAACAAGAATTCTCGTCAGGCATTTGATTGGTTCCGACTTCACAATTTCATATTTTGCCTCGGGAAAACCAATGTTGAAACACCACCAGTTCAGGTACATTTCCATCAGTCATTCGCGCAATTTCGCGGCAGTCATCCTTCACGAATGCCTGAATGTTGGAATTGACATTGAGGAAACGACCCGCGATTTTAACCGGATTGAAAAACGATACCTTTCTGAAAATGAGTTGGCTCAGACCGATAAAAATTCACAACTGCTATGCCTTTACTGGTGCGCCAAAGAAGCGATTTTTAAACTGGTCGATGACGAAGGTATTGAATTTAAACAGCAAATTCACATCATCCCAGAACCTGAAAATCAATTTTCAGCAAAGTTTATATCCGGGAACAAAGAATCGAACTACCAACTTCACTATCAATTCTTTTCCGATCATTGCTTGGTTTGGGTAGCCGATGGCGCTTTAATTCAAAAATAATTCAAAATATTCTAAAGTTTAATTTTCCGGAGTTTGTTTTCAAATAAAACATTGATCAAATTCGGATTTCAACTGTTTATTGATTGATTAAAAAAACTTAAATGAAACAGCCTGAATCACATATTTTGGTCATTTTCGGAGCATCGGGTGACCTCACCAAAAGGAAACTCATCCCTGCCTTGTACGAATTGCATACACAAGACTTGCTTCCAGAAAAATTAGCCGTAGTTGGAGTCTCCAGAACAAAGCTTTCTGATTTGGAGTTTCGCGAAAACATGAAAGAGTTTTTGCCTAATCAGCATCACACGCGAAAAGACATTGAAGCTTTTCTGGAACACCTTTACTACCAGCCGCTTTCAACCGCCGATTCAATCGATTATCCAATTTTGAAATCAAGACTGGAAGCATTGGGTAAAGATTTATTAATTCCCGAGAATTATATTTTTTATCTCTCAACTCCGCCCAGTTTGTATCAAATCATTCCACAAAGTCTGGCCGAAGTTGGATTGAACGACTCTTCGAAAGGATTCAAACGATTGATCATCGAGAAGCCATTTGGAACCGATTTAAAAAGTGCCAGGGAGCTCAATAAAAATTTGCTTAACTATTTTCACGAAGATCAACTGTACCGGATTGATCATTACCTGGGAAAAGAAACCGTTCAGAATATGCTGGTTACGCGCTTCTCGAACGGCATATTTGAACCTATCTGGAACCGGAATTTCATTCACCACGTCGAGATCACTTCGGCTGAAACGCTTGGTGTTGAAGACCGTGGCGGCTATTACGATCATTCGGGAGCCATGCGCGACATGGTTCAGAACCACCTGATGCAAGTGGTCGGATTGGTTGCAATGGAACCTCCAGTGGTAATTGAAGCCGATGCCATCCGTAACGAAACGTTGAAAGTGTTTCAATCGCTACGTCCAATTACTGAAGCCGAAGTAGCAAAAAATGTAATCAGGGGACAATATATTCGATCGAACCACAGCAAAGTTCCGGTTAATGGTTACCGCGAAGAACACGGGGTCGATCCGCTCTCGAAAACCGAAACTTATTTGGCCATGAAATTCTTCATCGATAATTTCAGGTGGGCCGGAGTTCCTTTTTACATTCGAACCGGGAAAAAATTACCAGCGCGGGTTACCGAGGTCGTTATTCATTTTAAAAATACGCCACACCACTTGTTTGGAAATCCTGATAATGCTGAGGCAATGAATAACCAATTGGTCCTTCGCATTCAGCCAGACGAAGGAATTCTGCTTAAGTTCGGAATGAAAGTTCCGGGAGCCGGATTTCGTGTTCAATCTGTAAATATGGATTTTCACTATTCCGAATTATCTGACATTTATCTACCCTCAGCCTATGGCCGTTTGCTGCTCGATTGTATGCAGGGCGATGCCACACTTTATTCGCGTGGCGATGCGGTTGAAAAAGCCTGGGAATTTGTGCAACCAATCCTAAATGCATGGCAAAACAATCCCGACATTCCGGTTTACGGTTATCCGGCCGGAACATGGGGTCCGGAAGTTGTTGACGATTTAATGGAAGAGGGCATGTGGCGCTATCCATGCAAAAACCTGGCTCACGATGGCGAATATTGCGAACTATAGAAAGAGTTCCAAATTCCAAGTTATGAAGAAAACTGACCTGCATATATTCAAAAATCCGGAGGAATTGGCCGACAAATTTGCCGATCAGTTGATGAATTGCGTGGAAACCCGCTCCGGAAACACCTTTCATCTGGCCATTTCAGGAGGGAAAACGCCGAACCTTTTATTTTCCGTACTTGCTTCAAAATATGCTGATTCACCACTCTGGCAAAAAGTTCACTTCTGGTGGGTCGACGAACGTATGGTTCCGCCCGACCATCCTGAAAGCAACTTCGGAATGGCAAACAGACTTCTTTTCTCAAAAATTGCTATTCCGGAGGAAAATATTCACCGCATAAAAGGAGAAAACAATCCGGAAGTTGAAGCACTCTCCTACTCGACTCAAATTCAGAAAAATGTTCCGCAAAAAAATGGTTGGCCAGTTTTCGATCTGATTTTGCTTGGAATGGGCGACGACGGACACACCGCATCGATCTTCCCCAACCAAATGAACTTACTGGAATCGGATCAGATTTGCGAAGTTGCAACTCATCCTGTTTCAGGACAGAAACGGGTAACTTTAACTGGTAAGGCAATTAATACTGCGAACAGAATCTATTTCCTGATTACCGGAAAAGAAAAAGCAAATCGACTTAAAGAAATTGTGAACCTTTCTCCTGAAGCCGATTTGCTTCCTGCATCTCATATTAAAAATGCAATTTGGTATGTCGATTTAGCCGCAACCCAATTAATTGGTTAGAAGCCTATTTGCCATTCAATTTCCGAAAGACTTTGTCACTTACTTTAAATGCAGTTCCATGTCTTACTCCTGAAGGAAATGAAACCTGATCAGAAACATCTTCCCAATCGATCATGTTTTTAGAGCGCACAGTTCCATATTTGTGATCCATGTATTTGTCGAAATACACATAAACATATTCGCCAACCGGCAATGCGGTCGGCCCTTCGGCCCAGTATTTCCCGGTAATGGGTTCCGAAACTTTCAGAGGATAGGGTCCTGAAGCATGATCAGCAACGGTAATCCGGATGTTTTTTTCTGCAGGATTCGAATTTTCATTCTTTAGAATCATGTAGAATCTATTGTTCCTGGGAAGGATGGTTGCATCAATCGTACAGAAATCGGGATTGAAAAACATCTCAGTTGGACTGAACGTTTTAAAATCCTTCGTTTTAGTGCAGTACATCCGGTGGTTCAACCCTTTCTCGCTTTCGGAGGAAGCCACTTCAGAATGTCGCCCCGGAATTGTGGTTGCCCAAAAGATGATGTATTCTTTTTTCTCCTGATCGTAAACCATTTCCGGTGCCCAACTATTCTTTGCCGTGGCCTCGTGTTCCATCACCGGAATCGTTTTCTGTTGCGACCAGTGGATCAAATCAGGCGACGAGGCATAACCAATATATTTATCCCACCAGCCGCTGGTCCAAACCATATGAAACAAGCCATCTTTTCCCTGAAGGATGAACGGGTCGCGCATCAGTTTGTCTTTCCCGACAGTTGGAGCCACGTAAGATTTCCCATCGTTCAGGGCAGTCCATTTCAACCCATCGTTGCTGTAAGCCAGATGCAGCCCGTCTTGCCCGTTATCAACAAAATACGAAAACAGGAATGCTTCTTTCTGTGCATTAGCCACAAAAGAGATAAAACACAACATTACCCAAAGATATTTAGTCATAACTATTTTGTTTTACTTATCCAGAATGTTTGATTCAATCAAATTCAGCTTTACCGGTCCGATTAATCCTGACTTAATATTTCCAGGATACCGCGTTGGAATAGAGGTGTAATTATTAGCTATTGTATTGTAAACCAACACCTCAATCCGGTTTCCTCCAACTTTAGCCAACGTACTGATGTCGAATTTCCAGGGAGGAGAAAGCCTGATACCTGCACTTTTACCATTGACAAGCAATTCGGCAGAAGAAACCAGGTCACCTAAATCAATTTCGATTCTATTCTTTAAATCCAGTGACTCAAGTTGAATATTTTTCCGGTACCACGCACCTCCCGAATAGGCTTTTAACCCATCAATTTTCGACCAGTCGCCCAACGGCAATAACCCTTTTCCACATTTCTGTTCCAAATATTTCGGGAAAGCTCCTGCGCCACAACGACCTGGCTGATAATCAACTTTTAATACCACCTGAGAACTTATTGATTTCGGATTTTTTATATCGACACGATAACTGGTCAGTCCATCACTTTGTTTTTGCACTGCAACCACCTGTTGCAGAACGCCATCAGCCCAAACTCCAATGTTTCCATAAACTTCAAAAGTCAGGGAATTCAAACTGGGGGCTGATTCAAAAGCAAACAAACCACTTTTCTCGTCGGGTGCAGAACAATCGAACGGCAGCAGGCCTGAATCACCATACCAGCACATCGAAACCGGTTGTTTTGCAGGACGCAGAACTTCCGGTTGCCGGAAAGTCAGGTATGTTTCACAAGCTTTGTCATAAACCATCAATACCGAATTGGTTCCTTTTTTTAACGAAACAGTTTTGTTCTGTGAATCAGTTTCCTGATTGTTCACAAACAAAAGGGAAGGTTTCACCTCGCCGGTGAGCAAATCGTACGTGCCATCCGAAGGTGCAATAACGTTGGTTGACAGAACATAGAATTTCCCGGCAGGTTCAGAAACCCGAAATTTCGACATCTTTACTTCTTCCACAGCGCCTAGCCGGATAAAATCATCATACATCTTACCTTTCAGTCCATGATAACCCTGATGCCCGTAATCGCCTTCCACGCCCTGTTGCCACGAGAATGAATATTCTTCCCAGCGGTATTTCGTACCAGCCAATTCTACTTCATTGCCTGCTTTCTGTGGAATCATTTTTAGCAATTCTACTTTCGAAGGCAACTCAGCCAAAGCGCCCAATTTAAGGAACTGTGGCCCAAAAGCACAGGCCGCGTTTGTCCATGATTCATCGAAAGTAATTTTTTCGCCTGAGTAACCGCTGTTTTCCTTGAAATGCATTTGCCTTACCTGAGCGCCCAAAAATTCGTTTTTCGCCGGAAGCTGGAAATCGCCCCATTGGTTATCGAGCGATGGGCTGAGTTCGAACTCCCAAATGCTATCCAATGTGATTTGCTTGACGATTTTCTCAGGATTGATTGTGTTTTTGCAGACGGTGTTCTCCGGATCGAAAACAATGATCTGAATTTCTTTAAACGACAAAGGCAACTCCACTTCGGTGCCTTCTGCCGTTTGGTGTGCAAATCCGGAAATCGAAGCTATTTCTCCATTCCAAGGATTCCAAAGCTGAACCGCGCCTTTCGCCTTGAAAAAACATTTACTTCCGGCCTGAAAATTATACAGTGCATACAGATTACGTTTACCAATCACCCGGTGCATCACATACGGACGTTCTTTCTGCGGGGTCAGCAGTTTAAAATCGGGTACGTATTTCCCGGAGATTGCAGATGAAACCGATTGCGTATCGTTGCACTGAACCAGATTTTTACTTCTCGAAAACAGACCGGAAATCCATTTGGAAGCTTTCCTATCAACCATTCCGTTTTTATCAGTAGCCAGCGGTTTCTCCCCAATCAGGACAACGACTCCACCCGTTTTTTTAAATTCTTCTATCTTCCGAAGCGAGGCATCGCGCATTACTTTCATCGAAGGAATGACTAACACTTTATATTTTTCGCCGGAAACGTTCAGCGCCGAATCTTTAACGTCCGAGCGAGCCAGTGACTCAAAATCAATAAAATCGAAATCAATTCTGGAGTTGTATAATTGTTCCCCTGTTTTAAAAGCAATGTCAACCGATTTTATGCCATCCATTCCAGCAACAACTGGTTCGGTTGGATACAGAATGGCCACGTCGCAACGATGAACGCCCTGCGATAACAGGAACGACACACGTTCCACACAATTCATCAGCGGATCGATCTGTTTCCAGTAGGGCATCCTGAAATGGTTGCAAGGAGGCGCCCATTCCCACCAGCCACCCATGGTCGAATAGTACAATCCGTGAAACGACAAAAGGTTGTATCCGGCTACGTAGTTCGCAAAAATAGCATCCGTTACATCAGCCGGCGAAGTACCCCAGCCACTGCTGTGAAAGCCTTCGAGCCACACGCGCGGACGGTTGTATAAATGCGCAATGGATGAAGCGACCTTTGCTTTGACAATATCTTTCGAAAGCATTGGCTGGTCGGAGCCAGGTCCCTGGTTCCAGCGCTGGGTGCGGAAATAATCGCCAAATTCGGCCACATCTTTCCCGCGTCCGCCATGGTCGCAGCCAAAAATTAATCCCCGATCCTGATGCCACTGGTAAACCGGCTTGAAAAAATTTTCTTCGCTGAGGGCGACAACGACATCATTGTAATCGAGTCGAATTTTTGGGGTGATGTCTCCAATGTTTTCATACAAAGCATCGAGAAACGGAACAACGTCGTAACCTTTCCGTTTTTTGAATTCGGAGGCAAAATTATCGTCCCAGATATTTCCGCTTACCCTGAAATTCAATTCATCAGAAAAAAAGAAATTCAACATTTCGGAACCGTTGTCAGGCAAGGCCTTTGCAAATTTGTCGAAAAAATATTCGTTGTAAGCCTTTCCGCTTAGCGGGTGCATCGGGTCGTACGAAGGAACCAGTTTCTCAGCATAAATACCGGTAAGTTTCCATGTCTCGCTGCCTAAATTGCAACTCAGTTTATTGTTTTTTACCTCTGGAAGCATGTTCTTCCGGGTTGTCCGATTCAGCGAACTGTCAGCATTCATTTTTATTGCAGTCAGGGCAAGCAGGTTTTCCGGCAATTCCAGGTCAACTTTACCTGAACGTATTTTGGAATAATTTTTCAACTGTGAGCCGGTCAGTTCGGGATGGTCACAAAGAGCTTCGTCCATTGAAAAACCCTGACCGACGCCAATTGTATAGTCGCTCAGGCTCACGGTCATATTTCGTTTCTTTGCTTCAGCAGCAAACCATCTGAAAAGGTTCCACCATTCTTCGGTAAAAAGCGCCGGTTTGCTCGGATTCGACAGTCCGTATGAAATGCCGCCATAATCGCGGTGGCTGTAATTAATCTGCAAACTGGAAATGCCTTTGTTTTCCAATTGGTTCAGTTGCCAAAGCAAGCGTTCTTGGGTAATTGTGTCGCCCTGCCACCAATAAAAGGGAACTTCGCCATAGCCTTTGGGTGGATGAATAAATCCCGGCAAAACATCCATTGAAGGACTCCGATCGGGATAGCCAGGCGGCAGTTTAGTTTGTGCAACAGACTGATAAGCAATCAATAAAAACAATAAAAGCTGAAAATTAACCCGATTCCTCATGGTTTTTATTTAATGAGTTGATTTAGTCTGACAAATCTGAGCTTTTTATTTTGAATTCGAGTTCTCAAATCGATCAACTATTCCAATGGAATCTGACTTACTTTCATAAGTTTCACCGGCCCCATCAATCCTGAAACACGCAAATATTTCTCGGCATCCGGTCCATTAAATTTGTTGATGTTTGTCTTGGTTATCCGTTCGTTTTCCGGAAGTTTTCCATCACCAACCAGCCGGTTGACCCACATGTTCACCACTTCAACCTTTAATTCATTTGTTCCTGCTTTCAGATATGGAGTCAAGTCGAAACGGAATGGCGCGCTCCAAATCACCTGCAATTGTTTGCCGTTAATTTTTACTGATGCCATTTCTTTCACGTTGCCCAGATCGATGATGAGACGATTACCGTTCAAATCTTCCGGCGAAAGTTCAAAAATCTTTTTATATAGAGCTGTTCCCGAATAATATTTCAGCTGTGGCAGTTCGAAATCCGTCCACGATTTTAACTGTTCGGTTTTGGTTTCGCCGACTTCTTTAAAAAGAATGTCCCAATTCGAAGAAAGATCAATTTGCTGCCCAGCTTTTTCAACCTTAAATTCTTTTTTCCGGCCATCCGACCAACCGATTGTGTAGTTTCCGGACTCGTTTATTTCAGCATTTACTGTGTCGCCGTTTCTCCGGAAATCAATGCGCGGATAACTGGCAGTCGTTAAATAAAATCGGGGGAAAACCGCTTGCCCGTCTTTTCCAATTTCGGTAATGTGCGGCTTTTGTTTGTCGTTCCTGAAAACAATGTACTTCGATCCTTCCGGCTCGAATAGTAACGGGATAATGGTTCGCCCGTTTTCCTCGCGATAAGCCACAATTTCTTTGATTTCGCCGGTAACCGGATTCCACAATTCAGGAACTTTACCTGATACCCTGAAACTGCATTCTACTTGTTCCCATCGGTCGGGCAAGGTGGTCAGGTAGCGGTATTCAAAATCGTTGTAAGCCATTTGGCTAAAGCGATTGGCCACGAAATAAATTTCCTGATCGTTGGTCGTTCGGTGTATATAATCCAATGCCGTTTTCGGGTGCGTTCCTTTAAACTGAAAATCAGGCTGAATATTCATTCCGGATAAAACTTTATTAACGTCCTGGCCCCAAATGACACGACCCTTACCATACTTGTTCTCGGTAATGGTTTTGCCATCAGTTTTGCCCCAAAGTTTATCGGTTATTGCTTTCAATTCACGGTCACTTTCAGGAAATCCTGTCAATCCGGTAACCTCAGTTGGTCGCGGACCAATCAGCGTCATTCCGTCTTTGACCAACTGTTCCAACTTTCGCAGCACATTCAAATCGATTCCCTTTTCAGGAGCAAGCATCATCACCCGGTAGCTCATTCCATCGGGCAAAACAATCTTTCCATCCTTAACCGAAACACGATTTTGGATGATTTCTTTCGAGCATTTATCCCAATCGTAACCAAAGTTCAGCTCCGGAAGTTCTTCTTTCAGGAATACAAAATTTGGCACATCGTCGCCGTAATAATACAGCACATCGGCCACAAACAGCCCTTGCTGAAGCATATACATGTTTCGGTCGAGATAGCCGATAAAATCTTTGGATTGTTCCCACCAGGTTACATTCGGATTGAGGTGTGTTCCGGCAAAATATTCGTTACCAGGCAAGCCAAACTCTTTGGGCGACGAGGTAAACGTGTGCCAAACGATGCGATTCACTCCGGAACAAAATACACGGTCAATGTTGCCTTTCAGGTCCATTGGCGAGCGCTCCCATTGCGGGCCAATGCTCGTAGGGCCTTCGGCCGCCACGAAGCGTTTGCCGTTGGTGTGCGCCACGCAGGCACTCTGCCGAACCGAAAGCCGCTCGTCGTCTTTAATTCGGTGCGTATTGGCCATGGCCCAAAATTCACCCTGAGGAAAATCGCTGATGCCCATCACCTTTAACGCATCAACCGGTGCCGAATGCGGACCGCCCGATTCGGGATGAATGCCCATTCCGTATTTATGCGCCAGATTGTAGAAAAGCTGGTAATGGTTATTGGCCACACAATCGCCAATCGTCTTGCGGAAATCGTGCAGGAAACGATCTGACTCATTGCGGGATTCAACAATCCGACCTGCTAAAACGGGCATAAATTTCTGAATGTCGTAGCCACGGTATTTTTTGAATTCAGTCGGAAAGTTTTTCGTCCAGCTCACCAAGTCCATTTCCCAACTGTCGGTTTGCAAATATTTCACGCTGCTGCCAACCGACTGTGCGGTTTTGATCAACGGAGTAATTACGGTTTCACTGAACAATTCGAATGCTTCATGACTCAGGTGATCGACCGACAAACCTTCCCAGCCATCGCTGTTGGTCGAGGTTTTTGCTCCGGTGCAGGTGTATCCGTAACGAATGATCGTCCACTCTCCCACCGGTGCATTCCAGTTTAGCTTGCCGTTTTTGTAATTCGCGGTCAGATCGATTATTTCATCTTTCCGGAAAGCCATCGGTTTACCGTCACCGTCAAAATCATCGCGCAATTCGTGCAACGGATACACTCCTTTCCACCCGATCTTTTCGTTGAATGTTTTCTTCTTCCAGTTTTCGATGGCCTCATTCTGAACCGGAGCACCTTCTTTTTGGGGAATGGCCTGAACGCAAATATCGGCATACATCAGTTTTCTCTCAGGCTGTGGCAATTCCATACTGATGGTTTTTCCACCAGTCACATCAACTTCAGTCCAGACGATTTTCTTCATTGCCATTTCAGGAGTGATGGATGGTGCGCCCGGATTCCAGCCACTTTGCACATTCACGCTCAGTTCAATGCCAATCCGGTCGGCTTCTTTAACGGCATGTTTGTATAATTCCATCCATTCGGAACTCATAAAAACCGGTCCGGCAGCTGTTTTTGCGGCAACCTGGTAATTTGAACTTCCGGCATCAACGATGGATGCCCCACCGTAACCTTTGTCTTTCATTTCTTCCAGATCGCGGGTAATCGATTCTTTGGTCGCCATGCTGTTGAGCCACCACCAGTAACAACGAAGGCGCGCTTCGGGAGGTGTGTTGGCAAACCCAGTTTTCAGCTGGGCGTAGGAAATATCGGTGTTGGTATATATGTTTTTCTGCTGTGCTGAAGCAAAAAGACTCGTCAACAAAAAGATTAATAACAGTTTAGTTGGGCTCATGTATGTTAGTTTATTTTTTCTATTCAAAGGCATATTCCTTCCGTCCGAAGTAGCGAAACACTTCACCCATACTTTTTTCGCGGACGGAATTCCTCTTGCATTTATCAATCCCGGGGTTAAAACCCGGGCTACCAATATTTCGCTCCTAACGGAGCCGGAGTATTATTTCACAACTTCGAACCTCCTATTTCCGGAGCCAACTCCTTGGATAACAGCAAAATTTCCTTCCTGATGATACTTTACGGCATTTCCGTTCATCGTCACTTTTTGCGATTTAGTCCAGAATGGTAAATAAACATCGGCAGTGCTATTGGCCGGAATGGTCAGATTCATGGAGAACGATTGTTGTGGTTTGTTTTTGAACGACATCAGCACATCGCCACGAATAGTCGGACATTTGATTTTGGCGTATTCGAGTGAGGCAGGTTGCGGTTTTATCCGAATCTTCCGGAAGCCGGGTTCGAGTGGTTCAATACCCATCAGTCTGCGGGGAATGATGTTGGCCGGAGCAGCTCCCCAGGCATGGTTCCAGTCCTGATTAGGTTTGTACTTGTTGTCCCAGGCTTCGAGCGAAATGGTTGAACCCACCCGAATCATGTTGTACCAGCTACGTTCCGAAGTTGACGAAAGAAGTTCCAGACCGTAATCGGCATTGTTGCCATCGTAAACAGCATCCATCAGAAATTGCGATCCGTAAACGCTGCAAGCCATTCCACGCGATTGCACAAAGCTGCTTACTTTACTAATCGATTTTTCAGGAACAAGTCCAAATGTGAGTGGAAACATAGTGGCGTGCAACGAAGCGTGGTCGGTTCCGATTCCGTCGAAGTAAGCGCCACGCTTTTTGTCGTGCAGTTTTTCGTTAAAAGCGGCCTTTATTTTTAATGCCTGAGATGCAAATTGGGTTTTATCTGATTCCTGATCAAGAACTTTTGCGATTTGCGCCAATTGACCGACAGCCTGATAATGATAGGCATTTACCACAGTATTCACATCTTTGAAAACAAATCCATCAGTCTCACCCGGCTCATTCTTGCCCAGTCCGAGAATTCCGGTTTGCGGCCAATCGACAATATCTTTTAGCGTCCCTTTTAAATGGATAGATTCCAATACTTCCGGAGATACTTTGCCTGTTTTTGTGCTAATCAGACCCGATTCGTCGGCCAATGGCAATAGCGCTTTGGCTTTCAGATCGGCATAAAAATGTGCAAGCGATTCTTTGTTGCCGGTATACAAATAATCGTTCCAGGCCATCAGAACCGACTGCAAAATCCATTCGGTTGGCCAGGTTGGCCGATTGATTAAATATTCTTCGGAGTAACGGCCAATGCTATAATCACGAACTACACCATAAAAACCAAGTTGGCTGATATACGCATCGGCTTCGTAAGGAATGCGTTCGCGGTCGCCATCGACAAAAACGCCCAGAAAAGAAGTGGCTTTCATCGAATATTTGCATAAATCCCAAACCTGATTCAGCACCATATCAGAACTGGAAAAATACGAATCTGCCTCATCGAACGGATAAAATACGGTTTCCTGAACGATCTGATTTTTATTGATTTGCTCATTATATCCTTCAATCTCGCAATACCTGAAAGGAGTTACTTCGCCAATGTATTCAGGCATCAAGATGGCATTCGGACCAGTATTTCGCTTATCCGGACGAATTACAATCTGGTAAGTGTTCCAGCCTGGTTTTAAAGCTAGTTTATATTGCGAATAACGAATAGTTCCTCCTGGCGCACGGTTGATGCGTCCATCATTTTGATTTTCACCCAGATGAACCAGAACAGTATCCCCATACGTTTTTCCAAATAATGTTAAGCGAAGCTGGGCAAAAGCATCCTTTCCAAAATCGATAAACCACGACGAGTTTGAAAGCGATTTTATTGAAACCGCTGAAATGTCCTGTTTTTGCTGTGGATAACGGGCCGTGGCATAATCAGCCAGCGCTTCAGCAGTTTTAAATTGTAAAACCGAAGAAAACGATGATTCCACACCGTGGTTATCCCATGTTTTCACTTTCCAGAAGTAAACCGATTTAGGCTGAAGTTCTTTCCCTGCATATGAAATATTCGCCGACTGATTGCTTTCAACCTTACCGGAGTCCCAAAAATCGCCTACATTTTTCTGAATATTTTCGAGACTGGAAGCGACCAGAATTTGGTAAGCTGTTTGAAGTGTGTTGTTCTGATCGGAATTGACAATCCATCCAAGAAATGGCCTTTTCTGAGCAATCTCGGCAAACTGAAAACTTTCTTTCTGCCCAACAGCTTGGTATAGTGATGTGTTCACCGGATAACCATTCAGAAAAACTTGATCAGCATGGGTCAGAAAATTGACAGATAGCCCGGTTGGCCTGTTTTCACCTCTGGATTGAAATGCCAGCAAAACAATAATCACTATAAAAGCTAATGGTTTAATTTTAAATAGACGGTTCATTATACGCTGGTTTAATTTTTTTGAATGACTGAAAATTTGATTTTCACCTTCGGTTAATTCTGGTTAAAAATAAGTTATTTCTCTCCAGAAGAGTTCTTTTCTTAAAAAAACGGGGACACCTTTTTGAAAGATGTCCCCGTTTTCATACCACAAATGATTATTTATTCCATCCAGAATTTTGTTCTAAAACCACAGCAGTATTTGAGTCAATCACTTTCTGCGGAATTGGCCATAGATTGTATTTGAAAGTCAATGTCGAAGCAGTTTCAGGCCAGTAGGCGTACTTTTTAATCCGATCAACAGCAATCGTTCCGCCCATCCGCAACAAGGTATTCCAGCGACATTCCTCGTAAACCAGCTCGCGGGCGCGCTCATTTAGAATGGTATTGAAACTATCGTCCAAATCAGCCGCGGTTACACGATACTTGCAATTTGCCCTGTCTCTTAACAAATTTATGTCAGCGGCTGCTCCGCCTTTGTCGCCGCTGCGTTGTTTAGCTTCAGCCCTTAATAATATTGTTTCAGGAAGTCGAATAATATAATCATCCCTAAATAAATTACTCATATTTTCGCCATCGGCGACACCAGTATATTTGTCGGTAGCAATTTTACATGAAACAGGATAAACTTCACTTCGGTTGTTCAGATTTGTGGTTGCATCAGTACTTCCGTTGTACATCAGACTCCATGGAACTATCTTTTTAAAGTATGAAGAAGAAGCTACGTTTCCTTTAAACCGGCGCCGGAAAACGATATCAGAATTACGCATATCAGTACCCCATTTCCCGGCATAAATACTGTCGCGGGTGTACATCGTTAACGACATTTGCGCGATACCACGGCCACCTACATCTTCCAGAGTTCCGGTAAACCAGGTTTTTCCAACATCACGAAATACAGGACCGTAAGTTCTGGAATAAGGAAGTTTTGATTTGGTATCTTCTGCTTTGTAAGCAGCATAATCAATCTGCATGGCCCAGATACATTCGCTATTACCATCCTGATAATTCACATTTCCTTCCTGAAATAAATCCCAGTAGTAATTGGTCGTTTGCTGAACCGTATCTACCGGCGCGCTTGAGCTACCTCCCTGATATACGTTAACTGCAATCGAAGTTGCACTTTTTCGAGTACCAAAACGAGAAGTAATCAGCCTGTAAGTTCCACCATCAATTACTTTATTTCCATAGCTAATTGATTTTGTGTACGCAGCCTGAGCCCCAGTCGAATTTCCGTTGCTGGCAAGTTCAATGCCCAGAGCCAGATACAATTCGCAAAGGTTATGCTGGGCAGCTCCCCGAACCAATCGGCCACCAGAAACAGTCGTTTCAGGCAGATCGTTTTCAATGGCTTCAAGCTCAGTAATGGCGTACTGATAAATATTTGCACGAGTTTCACGAGTATAGTCGTAACGAGGTGCCGTTGCAACATCTGTGACAAGAGGTACACCGCCATATAATTCTGCAAGATTTCTATAAGCGAAAGCCCTGAAAAAGCGAGCCTGAGCTAAGGTATAAGCTTTTTCTGAAGCAGAAGCCCATGAAACGGCAGGCAATTCTGCCGAATAAATAGCAAGGTTAGCGCGGGTAATCACATAATACCAGGCTTTATAAACCTGATAAAAAGCATCATGATCTGGATTGATTGTGCTGTAATCGCTAAACGTATTTCCACGTCGAATAACCGGCACATCGTACATATCGGTTCCTTTACCCCTGAAGTTGAAGGTCCAGGTATTTTCACTCGGATTTGCCCACATATCGCGCAGGTATGAATACAAATTCACCAGTACCTGATCGACCTGTTGAGAGGAGGTAAAAATATTTTCAACTGTATAAAATGTTTCCGGCGTTTCTTCCAGAAACTTATCGTCGTTGCAGCTCACCAAGCTCATGAATAATGTCAGGATGGCAATGCCACAGATATATTTTATTTTTTTCATAATCCTTAGTTTTATTTAATTAAAAACTGACGTTTGCGCCAATAGCATAGGTTGCAACTACAGGTAACGTATTATCAAGGTATTTAGCTCCTGTTTCAGGATCTCCACCTTTCCAGTTAGTGAATGTGGCAATGTTTTTGGCAGAAATAAATACTTTGAGTTGGTTAATATTCATTGCTTTCACCCAAGGTTGCTTAAAATTATACGATAGGCTTAGGTCCTGAACTCTCACAAAACCTCTTGACTGAAGAGCCAAATAACGGCCATCACCTGAGAATATTGCCGAAGGATATTCGTTGCTTGGGTTAGTCGCTGTCCAATAAGGTTTATAGGTCATATTATCATTGAACCTACCTGTTCCAGAAGTCATATAAGCAATGGTATTACTCTTCATAAAATAATTATCACCTCCGAAAACGCCTGAAATCATTGCATAGAACTCAAAATTCTTATAAGTAACGCTGTTCCCCAGGTTCATCCTGAAATTTTCCTTGTCATAGCCAAGAATCATACGATCGGCTGAAGTGATTGCAGGATTAGAATCTAAGTTTACATATTTTGGAGTTCCATTAGCCACACCATTGGCCGTTTTGTATTCCGTATCACTTTCCTGTACAATACCATCTTGTTTATAACCATAGATTGCACCAAGAGATTTACCAATAAACCAGTTATTGGTAATATCGTCATCTTCCTTGCCATCTTTATTAGCATCTTTTCCATCAATGGTCTTTAGTTTATTCCTATTCAACCAGTAGGTAATAGAAGTTGTCCACGTCAGGTCTTTTTTCTGAATATTGACCGATTTAACTGTCAGTTCAATACCGTGATTGTCAACTTCACCTAAAGAAGTCAGAATACTTGACTGTCCAGTCATATCAGGAATCGATCGGTTGATGATTTCGTCGGTAGTCTTCGACATGTAAGCATCCAAATCGACAAACAAGCGATTTTTGAGCCATGCTGATTCAAATCCGGTATTCCATGATTCAGTACTTTCCCAGCCTAAACCATGATTGCCAATCGAAGTTTGATTTAATCCATAATTGACTTTACCTGCAGCATTTGAAAATTCATAACGAATTCCGCTTGACGAACCATTGGAAACTGTTGACAGTGTTGAATAAGGCCCGGCGCCCTGGTTTCCGTTCTGTCCCCACGACAGTTTCAGTTTCAGGTTATTGAGCGGTTCAATCGATTTCATGAACTTTTCTTCCGAGATCTTCCATCCTAAACCAATAGCTCCAAAATTTCCCCATTTTTTATCTGCCCCAAAAACCGAAGCACCATCCCGGCGAATAGATGTAGTAAGATAATATTTACCATCATAATTGTAAGTGAAACGAGCCAGATATCCAATATTGGCCTTGTTAACGCCTCCAATCTGATAACCATTTGCCGATGAATTAACTGTTAAGTCAACTTTTTGAGTAGTAGCTTTATGTAACCCCCATATTCCCAGCGAAGTATTACCATTCGCTGAAAAATCAGATCCGGTGACATAAGTAATTCTATACTTCATGTCGTCGCGGGTTGCTACCAATGTTCCTTCTATATTATGTTTTCCAAATAATTTTCTATAACTTAATATATTATCCCACACATAACTGTAATCAGAATTTGTATTTAATACTCCATTCGCTTTTGACAATAAACTCTGAACCGTAGTAGGCGAATAACGAGCTAACCCTTCACCTTCTGCAATATAATACGATTCATGATAAAAAATACCAGACTCGTTCTGATCAGAATTGAGCTGGTACGACATTCTATAATTCAAGCCTTTTATCCAAGGCGCATCAACCGAAACAAATGAATTTAAGCGATAGTTGTGCCTAACATCCATTTTATCCACAGTTCCGTCATCAACACCCCATAACGGGTTTATATTAGACTGAGTCTGCGGATATTTTTCCAGATTCCCCTGGTCATCACGGTACATTACACCGTAAGGTGTCATTGTCTGTGCATTTGCCACATTTGCCAGAATGCCTGGGTAATTTCGGCGCGAAAAACTTCCGTCAACACCGATTTTTAACCAACTTGTGATATCCGCATTGATTTTTCCTAAAATTGAAATACGGTCAAAATCATCGCCTAAAACAACGCCCTTATTGTTGTTATAAGAAGTTGATAGATAATAGTTAATACCTTTATTGGCTCCTGATACCGACAACTGGTAATCTTGCGAAACTCCCATTCGAGTTACCTGGTCAAGCCAGTTCGTCTCTTTGCCGGCATTATAATTGGCCAATTCGCCCGACTTCATCCAGTCAATTGATCCTTCAGCATATTGGTTTCGTGCATTAACTACTGTTATCCACTGTGCCCCTTTCATTACTTCGGGACGACCTGGCCATGTTTGAATACCTGAGGAAACATTTAAATTAATAACTGGCTTACTCGAGCTACCCCGCTTGGTATTAATTGCAATAACTCCGTTAGCCGACCTTGTACCATAAACTGCAGCAGTTACTGCATCTTTTAAAACATCAATACTGGCAATATCGTTTGGATTAATATCATTTATACTCCCTAAATAAATCACACCATCAAGAATAATCAGCGGTACCGTACTTCCACTGATGGAGTTCTGTCCTCTGATCAACATGGATGGTTCTCCTCCAGAACTGTTTGTAGCCCCAATGTTAAGGCCGGTCACATTTCCTTTCAACGATTGCAAAGCATTGGTATTTGGCAACAGCGAGATTGGTGAATTTTCCATCTTAACTGTTGTGGCCGATCCGGTGAAATCTTTACGCTTTGATGTTCCATATCCAACCACGATTACTTCATCCAATCCTTTGGTTTCTTCTTCCAAAACTATATTAAGCGATGATTTTCCCTGAATTCTAATCTCTTGAGAGACCATACCAACAAAAGAAAAAACCAGAGTTGCACTGTCTTCAACTTTTGAAAGTTCATAAGTTCCATCAGCAGTAGTAATGGTTCCGTTTGTAGTTCCTTTCACACTGATAGAAACACCGGGAAGAGGGGCTCCTGTAGCATCGGTAACCTTCCCAGTCACTTTCTTTTGTTGCATCGAATACGATGGCGACAGCACAATCTGACGGCCAACCAGTTTGTAATTAACATTAGATCCTTCGAATAACAAGCCAAGCACCTCGTCAACCGAAGCACCTTTAACATTGATGGTTGCTGTTTTTTCCACATCAATCAGATCTTTGTTGTACAGAAAAACATAATTGCTTTGATTTTCGATCTGAAGCAAAATCTCTTCAACCTTAGTCTGCTTTACATTCAACGTTAATGATGAAGTTTGGGAAAATACAGTTCCAGCCAAAGACTGAAAAACAGTAAATACCATCAGGAAGATAGCTAGTTTCATAATCAATAATAGTTTTTTTTGACCTGTGCTTAGCCGCAGGCCTTTAGGTACAATTTTTTTCATAGTTTTGTAATGATTAATTTATACGATTAATTAAAACACAATTTTTGATGCGGGGAATGTTCGAGCATTTTCCGCATTTTTTCTTCATAGGCAATATGTATTTTTAGTTTTTAATAATTTTACTGTCATCAGCACTAATTTCAACATGATCAGGATCCCGGGAACCATCATGCTTTAGGGCCATGCGTTCATAATTATATTTAATGGGAGCCGATAGCGATAGTAATTGTAAAATCTGCTCCAGACTTTCATTGCTAATTGTTAATTTATACCTGTAATTCCCTAATTGCGGATTCATCAGGTTGATTGTTACATTGTGCTGGCGCTGCAAAATGCGCAAAATAGATGAGAGCGGCGTATCCCTGAAAATGTATTTGCCTTCGCGCCAGCTGCTATAAGTCACCACATCGGCATTTTCAATAGTGATACTTTTACTTTTTTTATTGAAAGCCGAAACCTGTCCTGGTGTTATGAATTTTTCTTCTCCCTCCGAATTCAGCGAGACTTTACCTTCGGCTAATGCAACAGTTACCAAATCTTCGTTATCATACGAATTTACATTGAATTCGGTTCCATATACCTTAATTTCAGGGCCTAAACTATTGACAAAAAACGGTACTTCGCTCTTTGCCACCTTGAAATAAGCTTCACCGGTTAAATGAACACGGCGTTCACTGGTATTAAAAACAATCGGATAAGTTAATTCTGAACCTGAATTTAACCAGACTTTGGACCCATCAGGCAAATCGACTACAATTCGGGCACAGATTGGAGCAACAACAGTTAGATTTTGTTCGTGTTTATTTTCGAGCAGATTCGAATATTTTTGGGATAAATTATGCTGAGTGTAAAACAACCAAGCTGAGACAATCATCAATGGCAAAAGCAATACGGCAGCGATTTTGGTTAACAGAGAAAACAAATAACGAGATTTGGAAACGGGCTCGGCTTGTTTGATTTTATCGGATGTTTTTTCCCATGAATAGGCAATCTCACTAGTTACAACATTTGCCCCCTGAAACTTCAGGTTTCTAACCATCCGCAACGCTTCCCTGAATTCAACAACATGCTCAGGATGATCTTTTTCCCATGAATTCCAATATTCTTCCTTCGAAGAATCTTCACCATTGGCCCATGCCGTAAACTGGTTATCTGAAATTAATTCTTCAAAAACATTTTGATCCCACTCGCTCATTACTCTTCGTTTTCATATAAAGAGTAAATCAGAATGTTTTATACTCAGTCGGAGAGATTTTTTTTTATTTTTTTTGTCCGAATACGAACCAAAGGAACATTTCAACATTCTCGGCACCTGTAACTCCCTGATCAGACATATCTTTTCGAATTTTCTCCAGAGAACGAAACAACAGGTTCCGGACGCTTTGAATGTTCATTTCGAGTACTTGGCTAATTTCAGGAAATTCGAGACTGTGAAAAAAACGAAGCAAAATTACCTCACGTTGCCTGTCAGTCAATTCTCCCATGCTTTGTGCGAGCAAGCGGGAATAATTCCGGTTTTCTTCATCTGAAATTAGAAAATCTTCAGGTGAAAATGAGAATTGCAAAGTTACAAGTTCTTCAGCCGATGATTCTTTCCGTATTCGGGTTATGCGGCGGACCAACTCGCGACGGAGCGAAATGATAAGGTAAGCTTTGAAATTATCAACTAAAATCATTTTATCGCGTCGTTCCCAAACATCGGCAAACAAGTCCTGAATCGTATCTTTTACCAGCTCAGGCAAGGCAACGATCTTTATCCCGTAGTAAAAAAGCTCCTTGTAATGTACCTCAAACAGCACTCCAAGTGAAGCAAAATCACCACCTTTAAAATTGCTCCAGACCTCCTGAAGTCGAATCAACTTGGAACTTGCTGAGCCCATGTTTCAACCTATACTTAAATGGATAAAATTATTCGGGCTCAAAAATAAAACTATTTTCAGTGAAAGCTCCAAAATGCAGTGTTTTATCCCGGGCAAATCCGAAAGTAGGGAAATCAGAAGATTTTTTCAGCGAGTTACGTCATTTGTATTCAGGAATGAAATGCATTCGAAAGACTTATCCCCCGGGTCCCAGCCACATCAACGCATCAATAATCAGGCGATTTTGAATTTCATTGGTGAATGTAAACGACAGCTCTTTGTTGGTTTGATTTTCATAATCGATGTCGTTGTGTCCCATATTAATGTAAATCATCCGGTAACGAGTGTTTGTCCAAACCACCGGATAATCGCCGCTATGCCAAATTTCGTTTGGCTTTGGTCCAGTACCAAGCGGGAAACTAGATGAATCAACCGAAAGCAATATTTTGATGTCGGGATTCGATCGCAGGTTGTTTTTCCACGCATACCATTCATTGGGCTGCGATTTGAACTTTTTAGGTAAGTGCCGGGTTGCAGGATGTTTCCGGTCTTCAACTTTCAGGACGGCTGAAGTTGGACGCCATGTATTACCACTGTATTCGCCCGAACCCAGAAACTGCACATGATACCAGTCCCAGTTTTGCGAAAAATCGGAAGGCGTAAGTGCAAAGGCCGAAAAATGAAATCCCATGAAAGCGCCGCCTTTCTCCATGTATTCCTGAAATGCCTTTCGCTGATCGGGTGATTCAGGGCGTGTATCCAGAAAGATCACCACCTGATAATGCAGAAGCGTATCGGAATTTAACTTGCTCCAATCGTTGGTTGACGTATAACTAAACCGATGTTTGGCACTAATTTCAGTAACCCACCGATTGGCTTCATGTACAAAACTAATGTGTGCCTGATCGTTTTTGGCGGTGTAAAAAGCAATGACTTTAAATATCTCCGAATGATTTCCAGCCTTTACTGGAAAAGCGACAGATAACAAGAACAAAATAAGCATCAGGTTCTTCAGACTTCGCATGGGTTACTGTTTTCTTACAATTCTGAAATCGCCAATCTCCTTCTTATATTTCAAGTTTGTTCGCGTTTGGGCGAATTTGAAAACCATCAATCTCTCCTTCCATACTGAACACTTCGAGCAACACTGAATCTTCCAGGGCTTCCGTGTAATGCAAAATATTTTTCTTCATGCACCAGCTATCTCCCTTAATAAATTCCGAAACAACATCATCAACAATTACTTCTATCTTGCCCTGAAGCAAATATGCAGAATGGTCACTCTGATGAAGATGTTCGGGCATCATAGCTCCTCTTTGAATCACAAGTTCGGTCATGATCATCGAATCGTCCTGATGCAGTATCTTGATTTTCACGCCATCAACAATCTGGTTATATGCGATCTTAAAATGTGAATTTAACATGCGGTAAAATTTGAAAGTTGCAACTAATCAAAAACCGCTGAACTAAGTTTTTACCCTAATTATTTTTACATCAAACTTTTTATTTCTGAATGGTCCTGTTTTTAAAACTGGAAATATCAATAATTCCCTGCGTGTCGCTATCGAAACTGATTTCAATGCTGTCGCCGACATTCGAAACTGGTAGCGTATTTGATATTTGCGATGAACCGATAAAAATGTTGTTGTAATCTTTCACCGTGAAATAGTAAAAGCTATTGCCATTTTTAACATCGTTGTTTATACGGGTAACTACCGATTTGAGGGTAATTTTCTGAGCCGAATTCTTTGTACTCAGTTTATTACTTGTCATGTTGAACGCATTTTTGTATGCCATCAGTGTTTCGCGCAGGGTGTTGCCAACGCCTACAATGGTATAATCTTCAATGGCTACCATAGCAAACATTTTCACCAGTCCGCCATCATCTTTCAAGGTCATCACATAAGTTGGTATGCCATTGATGTTGTAAGGAATAGGCGATGAAGCTGAATACCGCTTTTCCTGAATTTTACCTATGGCCGAATTTTTCGCTGCATTTTCAGTAGCCCCACTCTGACGGTACCAAACGGCCTTTTTTGTGCGGGTATCAACCAGTACAAAACCGACCGTTGCTTCGTCGGCACCTACTGAAGTCAAGCCGGTGTACCAATACGACCGGTTGTCTTCGCCATATACCAGCGACACACTTTCTGTGATTTGCAATTTACTTTCGTTCGAGAAATTCCAGTAGCCTTTTACATATTGCCCCCAATCATTCAACTGGGTTTCAATAAACCGGTCAGGTTGAATACGATCGACCCACGCAGGAGTGTTTTCGATGGAATATTCCTTAGCTACGCCGGTTTGAGGATCAACGATCACCACACCAACGGCATCACTACCGTTAAATCCGATTTTCTTCTTAAACTTGGTAACCACCCAATATGGATTACCATCATCATCAATTTCAAAGGTATAATCAGTTAACCCACAATAAAAAAATCCTTCGAAATAAATATGCCTTTCGAGATTGCTAAAAAAGTAAGCTTCAGGCTGGTATTTGATCAGTACTTTCTTGCCTTTTACCTCCTGAACCAATTTGACATCGCGTTCGTTGGTGGCATTTACCATTACATAGCCAGGCGTTCCCTGACTGTTTTTCTGCCACATAAAAAATCCGGAGTGCAGAAGCGGAGCAACCCAATACAATTCGGTTCCAACTTTCTGAATATTAAATGTCCCTAAACGAACCTGACTTCCCAATGCAGCTTGAGCTCCGAGCACCTTATCGCCCAACAAATTGGCCAGTGCCTGATCAACCACCCGAATTTTTTCGATCGAAATCGGGGCCATGTGTTTTGACAAGTTTTCGCCCATCTCTACTTTGCCAATCAAATCGCGATAATCATCGCTCCGAAAAACGGCCAGAGATGTCAGCATCGGTAATAGAATTATATACAACCCCATTACAATCATAAAAGCAACAGGAGCCTTAACCTTGCTCGATTTTAGCTGAGACACAATTTCCTGCGGAGTTGAGTTGGGCCGAATCGGTCTGTTAAGCACAATCCACAAACCCGTCAATACAATCAAAACCAGAGCAAGGTCGGTGAATCCATAACTAACAACAGGCAAAGAAAAATAGACAATCAGAAATGCTGCCAAAATCAGAACAAGCAGGCTTTTTACTTTATTCATAGTCGGAGTTTAATTGTACAATTGGTCAATGTGACGAGGAGTAAATGTACATTATTTTTCGGTATCCAAATGGTTTACAAACTTCAGGTAATCTTCCCTGACCGGACTAAAAATTTCAATGGCTACTGAGTCCTCCAGAATTTCGGCCCGGTGAGGCAAATCATTGGCAATACACCAGCTGTCGCCTGCTACCAACTCTTTTGATGCCCCGCTAATATGTAAACGAAGCCGACCTTTCACCAGATAACCAGTTTGCTCGTAGGGATGTGCATGTTCTGGAAGAATAGAATCTTTCAGAAGCAAAAACTCGGTCATCAATGTAGAATCGCCGTAGCACAATGTTTTTATCTGAATACCTTCAATGATTTCGGTATAGCCGTTGACAGAATGGGTTCCGTACATATTCTGTTGTATTTAAATAAATATTTATTATTTGATCCTTTTCACAATCACCGATTCAAACCATTCCAGATCGGAAGTACTTTCGAATGCCGTAACCGGCAGATAAACATATTCGTTTCGAGCTAAGAATAACAGGTAAAACTTTCCTGTTTTCATGACTTTGACAAAACGTTCAACTTTTATTGTCGAAGATGTACCATCTTCCATGTGTTCAACCACCTGATCGGGATCTATTTCAAAATATCGGGATAAAAGATAAATTCGATTTTCTCTGGAATGCGCGTATATCCAATATTGTACGACTAAACCTGCCTGAAAAAGAATTATAAACGCAATAAGCAAATATTCCAACGAACTGATGTTTGCCAAGAACAAGAGAATAAAAACTGAAATCCAAACCCAAGCCAGCATCCACCACCGCTTTTTCAGATAGATGGCCAGAAGCAGATAGAAGAATTCGTCGCTGGTCAGTTCAATTTTTCGGGTTTGTATCATTTTGTTTACTTATTTGGCCATTTAGTATGGTAAATGTACTCAGAAACTGACACCTGTTGATACAAAAACAAATGAAAATGGGTCAGTAGCACAACAAAAATCTGTTTTAAACTGATGTAAAGATTGATGTATTCCGCTCAAATCCACGTCACAGAAGCACTCGTTACAAACCAGGAACAAATACAACAACTAATCAAATTGCGATGCATTTCTAGCAATCTGAATCTAAATAAAATTTATACAGCTTCAGAATTTTTCATTTCTTGTTTTAATTCACTTAAAACATTAGTTACCAATTCATAACTAGACTGATGGCGTTTTGCTTTAAAATGTCCGGTAGTCATTTGACGAAGGTCCTCTTGCATTACTTCCAGTGATTTAATAATGGTTGAACGAAAAAGCTCAGCACAGGGCAGGCAAGAAGGTGAATTTATTTCGGTGGTTTTGTGAAAAGCAACTTTAAGTTCGCCTATCGCCTGTGGAAAGTTTTTATTCATCCAGAAGGTAGATGATAAATTCATCTTTTCGTTGATCAATTTAAGATGTTCGCTGCAAAACGATTCCCCATTCGGACACCTTACCAATTCAATATATTCGTGGTTATCGCTAAAATATTTATTCTCTTTTGCTGATATTGAAAATAACCCCATAATCAGTCCTTTCTAATCTTGCTAGCTATATGATTAATTACCAAATCGAATTAACAAATAAAATTCGGAATATTTACAAATTCAGCAATAATTATTAGAAAGATATTAGAATCAAACAACACAAAAATAAACAACACAAATAATTCATATACAAATATTTAAACACAATATAATTTTACTAAAAGTTGAAAATCTAAAACTGTAATTAGAATTCATTTATAATAAACCGCCAAAAGCATATTTTCGTGCATTTGGCGGTTCCATTTTTATCTTTTCCTGACTTAGGGTTCCGTCCTACTTCACCATCACCAGATCAAACGGTTGCATTAATCCGTAATCCATCAGGAAATACGCAGATGCTGACGGTGATTTTTCAGGGGCATCGTTCCATGATCCGGGACCGAAGATCCATCCATCGTTCTTCACATAGAAGAATCCAAAGGTGTTTTTCAAACTTCCGGTCACTTTTACGGTGATCTCATTTGTTCCGTCTTTCAGCAAACTGGTTACATCCAACTCGTTTGGCCGGAATGCAATCAAACCAGCTGATTGCCCATTAACCAACACTTCAGAAACAGTTCCGTTCCATTGTTTAAGTTTCACTTTGAATGAAGTTCCGGCTGCTTTGGTCACACTGAAGTTCTGTGTATAATCAACTTTTTGTGAATAGAATGGTAGTCCGGTATCTTTCCATGAACCCAATGTGCTTATGTTTCCTTTGGCAATCTCGAACCCTTGTTTCGCTGCTGGTTTTACCAGAAAATCACCCAATAAATAAATTGGGGTTATTTCTGCCAAAACATTCATACGCGGAGCTTTCAGTGTCAAGGTATTGATGCCGGGTTTTAAATATTCACCTACAGCAAATACCGGAAAGCTTTTTTCGATCCAATAGGCTCCTGCCGTTTTTTCGACGACTTTCCCGTTGATGCTTACTTCCCATAATTCGGGACGTTCAACTACTGCACGAATGTTTTTCATGTTTGCAGCACTCAGGTTCGGATTGATTTGAAAATGGTAATTAGCTTCAAATCCTGAACCTGCTTTGAACAAGGTGTCGAGTGCCAGATAATCTTTTTTATACTGAATCTTGTGCTGCCATGGATTGCCCATTGCTACACCGTTTTCGTTGAAAAGCCCAATTAAAGCTTTCATGAAATAAACATCTTTCTGGTCCGATTTTGCCGTTTTTAAGTCAAGGTAATTTACCATTAGGATGTTATCCGATTCGCGTTTTACGGTAAGAGCTCCTGTGCTTGCGACGGCTGTTTCAGTTCCTGATATTGGAGCATAGTCTGGTTCGTTGCCTTTTAGATTAGTTACGGTAAATAAGGCACTTCCAACCGGGTCAAGATCGATCTGGAAGCTTACTTTTCCATTTTCAGCTTTGCCCGGGTAAGCGTAAACTTTCCCGGAGACCAGATCCAGTTTGGAAACATATTTCCCCTCGACAGTGATTTCCGCCTTTGCTTTTTTCGTTTGGTGCGAGTTCACTACAAAAAGTAGCTGTCCGTCGTCGATCATTCTCCGTTGGTGATACAACATTCCGTTGTGAGTCTGATCGTTCATTACAAAAGCATCTCGGCTGAGCAGTTTCAATGCTGCATCATTCAGGTTATCGGCAAGTATCCATTGTGCCGGATATTTTGCGGCCAGCTCTTTTACTTTGGATGATTCGATTCCGTCGCACCGTGAAATATTCCGGTTAAACGATAATACTTTTCCGCCTCCGGCAAGGTATTTTTCGAAGAGGTCGAACGTATTTTGATCAATATTTTCCATTTCAGCAGGAATCACGACCAGCGAATAATCGCGTTTGCCGACCCGAAGGGTTTTACCATTTACACTTCCCAATACTCTTAACACATTTTCCGATCCGAGGTCGTATTCCAGATGCTTTTGCTCCAGTTGATAGACGAAGTTTTTAAACTTGTCGCGAATGACATCCATCATCGGATTTTTTTGTTTTCGCGTGAAGTACATCCATGCTGAAGTGTTAGGCTGAAGTACAAGAGTTTGGTTGATCTGCTGACCAGCCGACATGGCCATTGAAACACGGCCAATATAGTCGCCCATCAGTTTGTAATGTTCCCACCAGGGTTCGTGATAGGAGAAGGTCGGTGGATAATCGAATTTGCGTACGCCGTTGAGCGAATAGAATGAAAGGTGCTGATTTACAAAATTAACACCCATAACACATTCCCAATCCACCAGTCGTTTTTGGGTTTCGAAATTCATTTGCCAACCTCCGCCACCGTAGGTTTCGCTCAGGGTTCGTGTTCTTCCGGCCTGATTGGCAGCACTGCGTAATTCGCGGATAGCACGGTCGTTTCCAAACTGACCGCCCAATCCCAGTGAATCCAAACGGTTACCAAGCATATCAACGCCTGGTTGCTGATGCCAGATGTAGAAGGCAGATTCGTCGAAACCATCGGTTGGCTCGGGCCAGCCATGTTCCCAGTAGTGACCAGTCCATTTTAATCCTTTTTCATCACAATATTTACTCCATGGTTTTGCCCAGCGATCGACAAACATCTCGAGCGTTGTTTCATAGTAGTCGTGACGGATTTTCCTCCAGTCTCCAATCTCGTCGGTTAACGATAACAGGTTCGGGCGTAAATCATAGCCCCAGCGTTGCTGAAACACATCCCATAAATCAGGAGTCCAGCGAATTATTGTACCTTTTCCGTTGGTTGCTCTCAGGTTGGGTTCGTCAGTAAAAATTCCAGACAGTGTTTTCCCGAAATCGGCTTTGTTGCGCTCGTATCCTTTGGTCATGGTAATTTCCATGAACTTTTCGGTTACGCCTTTGTATAACAGATCGACATACGAAAAACCTCCATACCAGGGCGATTTGGGTGCATACGTTTTGCGGTACACATAATATGTTCCTTTTTTACCTTTTTCCTGATCGAGAGATTTGATAATGTCGGTAATTCCGGTTTCTGTTTTCTTTAAAACAATACAGATGGTATCTGAAATTGCGATATTCAGTTCCTGCAGTGTGTCCAGAAGTAAGCCTGTTCCATGTTTGTAAGAATCCGGCATTTCGGCAGGAACATGACCTCCTGCAAACCCGGAAGGATAAGAGTTTTCGTCGTAAATCCAAACTTTCATTCCCAATTCTTTCCCTTTTTGTACGGTATAATCGAACAGCTTAAACCAGTCATCCGAAAGATACTCGGTGAGTAATCCAGGTCTGGGATGAACAAATACTCCGCCAATGCCGGCTTTTTTGAATTCTTTCATCTGGAAGTCAATTCCTTCTTTTGAAATTTGTTCATTCCAGTCCCATAGAGGGGCACTTCGATATTCTGAAGGTGGATCTGCAAAGAGCTTTTTTAATTCGATGGAGGTTTGAACGCCTTCTGGAGTCAAGTTCGGGGTGCAAGCCCAAAAAAGAGCGATTGTCAGGATAAATCCGCAAATCGCAAGGGTTTTGTTTTTTTTCATGACAGTTTAGTTAAATTTAATTAAGTAGTTTCTAGTGTCGTAAAGGTAGCTAGTCCTTTAGTTTAACAATCGTAACTGAAAATGGCTTGAGTGTGAGATTATCCCCAACCAGTTGAACCTTAAATGGAGGATTCTCCTGTGTCGTTTCATCAATATAGCTAATCCAGGCACCTTTTACTTCTGCCGGAAGTTGAAGGGGAACTTCAATATTCCGTTTGTTAATCAATAGAAGCTTTTTCCCATTTTTTGTAAGAAACCCTTGAGCGACAATGCCTAATGAATTGTTGTTTAGGTCTGTTTTTACCAGTTTATCGCCAGGGTCAAAGTTGTCCTTAAGCAGTTTTAGTATCCAAAATCGTGCATTTGGGTTTCCATTTTCCCAATTCATCATACTTACATCCGGGAATTGGGTCGGATAACCCACCAATTGTGATTCACCTGCCACATCGATCCCAATTTTACACAATTCGAGGAAAGTATAGGCATACATTGCACCAGACAAATTCCAGTAATTATCCGGAATCCGATACCCGGGGTCTTTATGAACGTGAAGCATTGTCCCTATTTCGTTTATCATAGTGACCGTATTCGGTGAAAGACGTTTCCGTATATTTTCGATATAACGCACCCGATCAAAAAAAGCATCTACTTTTTCGAAATAGGTATATTGGAATACATCCAATGGTTGATCTTTCCAGGTCCACGACGGTTGAGAATAATGGTGATAGGAAATACAATCCAACGGAATTCCAGGCTGATGATTTTTGGGATTCAGAAAATATTCAAAGTATTCCGGATTCCGGTTATGCCCGGCCGAAATGCCAACAAACTTGGTTTCCGGAGAGAGCTTTTTTAGTTCAGTTACAATGGCATCGTAGATTTTTGTATATATCCGGGGTGAAATATTATGCTCCAGATCAGGTTCATTAAGCACTTCCCAATATGGTATTTTGTAAAAATGGCCTGATTTGTGAAAATGACCTAATTCATCAGTGAAACCACCTTTGGTATACCAACTGAATACTCTTGCAAAATAGGAGGAAACTTCCTTCACGGTTGTATCCCGCAGTTCAGTTCCCTGATTATACGTCCAGCATGTTTGATAAGGGTTAGCCGGATAAGTCACCACTGAATCGGTCTTCCACATCCATGCAGGCGTTGTACTAAAATTGATTACCACCGGATGTCCGTTAGTCGCTTCCATAAAAGCCTGCATAGTACTGTCCAGATAGGTGAAATTCCAGGAAGTTTTGTCTTTTTCCGGTGGATTCAATTCTGCTACCGCCATTTTGGGGTAAGGGAACCAGGGAACATATCGCACATAATCGGCACCCAACTCTTTTAAGGCTTTAAACGTTGACTTGTGAATCGACGAACTATTCCGAACCATCGGATTTTCGACCACCTGCAATGTCGGAGTTGTTTTGGATGTTCCAATCGTTTGATTCCAGTCAATCGTCACCGCATTACTTTTGCTCTGAGCATTAAGCTTCGGATGAACTAGTATTGCGATTACACAAATCACCAGAAGGCATCTTGAAATAAAAATAAAATTTCGCCACATGAGCTATTTGTTTAGGTTTTTATGAACAGTGTAAATATTAAAACACGATTTCAACATATTGATTAACAGATTGTTTTTAATCTTGTCAAAAATCTGTTCTGGTATATCAATATGTATTGATTTAGTTATTGGTATTATTTTTCCACTTCAATTTTTAAATGATCTGATTCTTTGATCGTAACATTCTTCAATTTTTTGCTGCCAGTTCCTTCGATTGTAAAGTTCTTCAATGTTACCGAGCCATGGAGAACGGCCAATTCAGCAGATTTTCCATTAATGTTGCAAGTTCCCCAGGCCGATCCATTGCTCCAAAAATAGGTTCCGGAGTTGGGGGTAAACGTCATACTTTGTGTTACCCCTGAATATTGAAATCCGGATAAAGCGATAACCGTAGCCCAACTAGCCATGGCACGTGCATAATGATGGCCGCATTCAGGCTCATCAAAAGGATTTCGTTTGAGTCCATCGAAACGGTCGCGAACACTTTTGATGCATTTTAATCCGTTTTCAACCTGATTTTCGTAGATCATTCCAACCGCAGCCGTGTATTCAAAACCAGTCATGGCTTCGGCGAAATACGGAAATGGCACTTTCAGACGTCCTTTGGGCCAACTGGCCATGATCAGCCCACTTTCGTTACCCATAACATACGACCGCATGTTGTTGAAGATCGGCGAAAAGTCCTTAATGTAGTTGTATTTCATAATGGTCTGGAGCGTAGTTTTTATGTTTTGCTCATTGGCTAGGTAGCCCAGTCCGCAAATATGCGCCATATACTGCCCCACCAATTGATCTACCAGACAACCCTCGCCCAACTGGAAATCAGGATTGGCTAAATTGGCAGAACCCATACCCGCCTGCAAACCTTTGGCTATGTCGTTGTTCGAAACCGGTGGCGTTATTTGTTGAATGTAATACTCGCCATTAAAAAGGTTCCGATCAGACCATTGGCTACCATTCAGGAAAAGAGAGGCGCATTTCTTTTCAAATTCTTTGTCGTTCATGAACCTGGCCATTTCCTGACCCGCCCGTAATGCTCCCAGATACCAAAACTCCATTTGCGGGTTGGGACCGTAATATTCCACATCCATCGTGTTGTGCTGGCAGCCTTCCATTACCCCATCCTGATTGCCGTCCCAGCCGCCTTTGATCCAGGCAAAAGCCAACGTTTTCTTTACATTTGACCAATTGTTTTTCAGAAATTCATTATCGCCCGAGAGCTGCCATTCGCGATACATTTTCAGGATACAACCCATTTGTCCGTCAGCCGCAGCAATTTTCGACGATGAGGCAATCGACAAGGGCAACGACGCCCTGAAACTCATCAATCCATCTTTATCCAGTGCATAGTTAAATTCCAAATCGCGCATCGTCCTGGCCAGATTGCCATACAGGAAAGGAGTGGCCACTTCGTAATTCCAGACGTGGGTACACGATCCCTGACAGGAACCGAACTCGTCCATAACACCTTCCCAACCCATCAGGTGTCCGCTTTTAATCCTGAAAACGGTTTGCGATCGCAGTGTGCTTAAATTAAACAAAGCGGCTTCCTTAACTTCATCAGGCAAAGTTGACGAGAGAAAAGCCTTCAGAAATAGTTTGGTTTTTTGTTCCAGTTCAGGAATCTGAGGAACAATTTTTTGTGCGGCATCCCAGGCATCGAGATAATGCGTACTGTAATAATTTCCAACCGGAACTTTCGACCAGGCATAGCGGGCTGGAAAATCCCAGGTAATGAAAAACCGGAATGTTTGCGTACTGTTTGGAGCAACCGACTTCTTTATTGCCAGCGACGCCATTGGATTGTCGTCGTTAAGCATAGGTTTATCTGTCAATTCGCCATCGGTGCTAAAGTCGTCCCAGACGTCAAGCGTTGCCCGTTCCCAATGATTGGGTTCCGACGAACGCCGGTAACTCACTCCTGAAGTTTCATTGGTTGTCAGGGCTATCGAACCAAAAGCCGGATCAGTTTTGGCGATACTGTCGGAATACATGTAAATTCCGCTCAGTCCATTGCTTTCCCGATATTCGTTTTGGTTGTTTTTCGCTCCGTAAGGAATGTAATCGCCTTTCCAATCGCGTTGGGTTTTACTTCCGTCCTGACCAACGAAATTTCGCATCGTACCACAAACCGAAACTAAAAGCGGCTGGTTGGTCACGTTTTTCACCTCATAAGTCAGCACAGCAACTGGTAACCCACTGGCATCGGCATCGCCCGGCACCATAGGATTGAACCCGATGATCTTCACGCTTACCGGCATTGTTTCATCCGACAGGTTGACAATTCCAACCGGATAAGCAGCATCGAAACTGGCATTGGCAAACCGGGGAAAGCCATGCTGATTGACAGGTCGCCCTTCGTAATGAATATACTCCGTAGGATGTACCGGTCCGATCAATGCCCGCGTAACCGCCTTTTCCCCTTCCGGCTTAACAAATATGGAAAAGAAAGGCGCATTATTTCCCTTAGTAACCGTACTGTATCCAATGGCTGGTTTATTCATGATTTCCCAATCGCGCAATTCGCCACGTCCACCCAACGAAACTGTTCCAGTGCCAATACCTCCCAACGGAAGCGCAATGTTCAGCAAATGATCCTGATCGTAATGTTTCAGGATTGGCCAATCCGAAGCCTTAATTTGTGCCTCAACTGAACAAACAATCAACAACAAAAACATGGAAAGGAACGAATTTTTCATACGGTTAGGTTTTAGTTTAAGAATCACCAAATTAGTGAAAATAAGAACCTGAATTCATGATTAAATTCTATCATTCAGGTTCTTTATAGAGATGAATTTAGCAAACCTTCACCACCTCAATACCCAGAATCTGTCCCAGTTTTTCAATTTTACTGGCAATATGCCCAACGCCAATGGCACAATGGTGCGCAGGGCCTTGTTTCGACCACTGATTCATGAATTGTTTGGCTCCTATCGAAAAGCGGTAACGACTGTTGGTATTTCCGATTTCGAGGACCGGACCGGCAACCGATTCGCCTTCAGCAACCAGTAAAAAAACGCCATTCTGCCCTTCAACAACCGACAACAAAGTGACCGGTCCATGTTTGACTGACATTTGGATTGACAATCCTTTCCCGGGTTTTCCGTGGTAAATGGGTAGCGGAACCAGCTTTACACGGCCTTCGGCAATGGCAAAATGCGCAGGTCCATCGTGTCCGAGCATGACCACATCATCCTTGAAATCCATCAGGTAGAATTCGGAGAACGAACCTCCTGTTCCAAATTCAGCCATGATTTTCATAGCCTGGGCATTTTTCACTTCGCACTCGCCGGCTACCGGAATGTTTTTGCCTGTTAACAGGGTATTTCCGGCAATTACGGAGGTAGCGATGTTTTCATAATCGTTGCCAGGCTGACCTTCGTAATAATAAGCCATAGAACCCAGATTGCGGTTTTTTACCAACTTATCGAGTGCCACGGAAGTTCGTGCGGCACGTTCAATTTCGGCTGATTCGCATTCCGGAACAACATCAAAAGCCACGTTAAATTCCTTAATTTTTGCCTGAACTTCGGCTTCAGTAGCCTCATCGCGGTATCTTTTTAATTCACACATTTCGAGTAGTTCGATGTGTGTACCAAATACAGCCGATTGTCTGGATAAATCGGTGTAAACATCCAGCATACCACAATAGTAATGACCCAGAACGCCCAATCGGTTATTTCGCACAGCGGCAGCTACACGGGCAGCTTCGGTCCAGGCTTCAATCTCTTTCCATGCTTCTTCATCCTGAAGGTATCCGGTCACAAAATCGTATTGAATTCCGGAGCGGTTAAACACGCTGGCAATTTCGGGAACCGAACATGCCTGACAATGTTCGAGCCATACGCCGGTCATTTTACCACGGTCGCCCAACTGATTGAAAGATTGGTAATCGAGTTGCGGAACTGGCTGAAGATTGAGGATCACCACCGGAACTTTCAGCTTTTGCGCCACCGGCAAAACGGTTGACGACAACGCGTAAGTTGAAACATACAGAAAGACGATTTCCACATCCTGCGATTTCAGGAAATCGGCCACTTCGCGCGCTTTCACCGGGTTATCAACCATTCCGGCATCAGCCACTTCCACGCCAAATCCGGCAATGCGATTTTTAATTTGTTCCTGATATGTTTTCAGATTGTCGAGCAATCCGCCGAATTGAGCCCAATAGGTATCGAGTCCAATTCCAAATAGACCTACTTTAGTCATGTTATCTTTTTTAGTTTCAATTTCTTTGCTTTACCAATACCTGCACCGGTCCAATCAATCCTGATTTCATCAGTTCCGAATCTTTTTTATAGAGTCGTGCCGTGGTAAAAGTGTATCTTCCTGATGTTCTCGGTTCTTTTTTCAAAAACCAGTCGGGCCACTGGCCATTTTTCACACCGTCATCAGGTTTCAGTTCGTCGCCAATCAGTCTGTTCGACCAAAGATTGGCCACTTCGATGTCGATCTGGTTTTCTCCAGGAGTTACTGCATTTGTTATTTTCAGCTGATAAGGAGCTGTCCAAACCACCCCCATATCTTTTCCGTTAACACGAATCCGCGCCAGGTTGTGAACTTCTCCCAAGTCGAGATAGATGTCCGATTTTTTATCCGCAACTACATTCTCCGGAAGGTTAATCGTATTGCGGTAACTTGCTATTCCTGAATAATATTTAATTCCTTCTTCCGGTCTGGTTGTCCAATCGGCGAGTCGGTCAAACGTTATGGTTGCCGGGCCTCCCCATTTCGGATTGAATGAAACTTTCCAGTTGCTTTTTACATCAAGTAAAACTTTGGCACTTGAAAAGTTTTTCGCCCCTTCGTGTTTGACCTGCTGCACTTTAGCGTTTTGGTTAAAAACAATAAAATAGCTTTGATAGGGTTCAAACTGGAGTGGTATCTGAACCTGTTTATTCAGAATCGTAAAATCAGGAAGGGGGCGTGTTTCGCCGGTAAGCGGATCCCACAATTCAGGAGTCTTGCCTTCAACCCGGAATTTGCAAAGCGCATTCACCAACGAATTAGTTTTGTTAGAAACAAAATAAATATGGCCTGACTTTATGGTGTGATGAGCATAGCGAACTGGCCCTGCCGATTCAAAATCTTCCGGAATCTGCATCTTCCGGAGTAACGAGGCCGTTGAATCATAGTTCGGATAAAGCTCAGACAGCGCGATTTTCGAAAAGTCTCCACCCCAGTATATTTTACCTTTTCCGTAGCTCAGTTCCGTTATTTCGGAAGGAGGAACAGCTCCACGCCACATCAACTTAGCTTTTGCTGCGATCTTCTGGTCTGATTCCAGATAGTTCACCAAACTTGGCGACTTTTGAGGCGGATTTCCGATAATGATGGCACCATCTTTCACCAGCGACTCGATTTTATCGAGCAATTTCGGGGTCATTGTAGGCATGGCAGGTAAAACCAGCAAACGATAGGTTGCTCCGGAAGGAAAAACGATTTTGGCATCTTTCACGCTCGCAGTAAGCAACTGCGAAGGAGAACAACCGTCGAAATTATAACCTTTTCGGTCTGGAAGTGCTTCCTCACCGGTCATCGCCGAAGCTGGAGCCTTAAATACATGCGGCGCACCTTCGGGGGTCAGGTAAAGGATATCGGCCACCGGCTTACTTTGCTGCAAAATGTATTGGCAACGTGTAACATACTTGTGATAGCCATCGGCCATCGGCCACCAGGTCTGACTCCGATCCCAATGAACGCCATATGGCCCCATGGTCATTCCAGGTTTCAGGCTATCGTTGAGAAACTGATGCTGAAACGTATGATACATGAATTTATTGACCCCGGCCGCAAAAGCCCAGTCGCCCTGATCTTTCATCGATCCGGGATATTGCTTCCAGGCATCTTTACTGGCCGTGAAAGCTTCGGCGGCAACTACATTTTTACCTTCAACATGCGCAATGGAAGCAGCCTGAATACAGCTAAACGACGAGTTGAACCCATAATCCTTACTCCAGAACTCGCACATCGGAACATCGGCTACAGCGCCCAATTCCATGTCGGCTGTCGGGTTCATGTCGTAAGGCTCGATCGAAAGTCCCAGATTGTATTTTTGTCCATATTTTTTCAACTGTTGCGCATGATATTCAATGACCAGCTCCTGTGCCGTTTGCCGCAAATCCCACAAAAAACGTTCACTGATTTCGAGACTTTCAACCACCAATCCTGAATAAACCGGGTAGAATGGAAGTGGATCGTAACCCCTTCGTTTCCTGAATTCTTCCCTAAACTGATGGCTCCAGTTTTGAGCACCCATTTCCCAACTGTCCATGTGAAGCATTTTTAAACCTCCCGGCAAATTCTTATCCGGAATTCCGATTTTCCGGAACAGTTTACCTGTGAAATTTTTCAGGTGAGAATTAATGGCAGCGGTGTCGAACTTATCGGCTTCAAATCCAAGTCCAGGCATTGGTGCCGGACGTGTAACCGCACCATTATTCCGGCTCCCCAGACGCATAATCGTCCAGTTTCCTTTTGGCACTTTCCATTCCAGCGTGCCATCCGGTTTCATAAACCGGGTGATATCAATAATCTGATCTTTTGAAACAATCGCATTTTTCTGTGGTTCCTGATACTTAGCCAGCGAAGGCAGAAACTGTTTCACATTTTTCGCCGACGTATAAGGAGCACGGTAATAAAGAGCCTTTTCATCAATATCTGCGATTTTAAAATCGCCAGCCGGTGTTGGAAAAGCAAGCACTGCAACATCTTCATAATAATCGAGCCACAATTTCCGAAGTTCGGGCGTAAAACTACCTTCGCCAAAATATGGTTTTTTCGGATCGGGTTTTGGCAACACAATTGTCTTATTTTCATCTCCTGAAACCTGAATACTACTAGAGACCAGATGCTTCATCGATTCGGCACCTGAAACCCAAGGACCGCCACTACCCGTCCAGCCTGGCCCCACTCCCAACGTAATGGTAATTCCCAAACGCTCGGCTTCACGCACGGCATGGGTGAATATATTTTGCCACTCTTCACTCAGAAAGTCCACTTTTCCCCGAGGAAGCCCAAGGTTAACTTCCAGAAACAGCACATTGCCGATGCCTACAGCCTTCATCGATTCCAAATCTTCGGTCATGGCTTCTTTCGACAGGTTCCCATCCATAAAATACCAATAAACGCCAGGGCGTGCAGCATCTGGAGGATTCAGGAACCCTTGTTTCAATTTGGCAATTTCAGGTTCATCGCCCGAAGGATAATTAAAACAGACCAATGTGGCACAAACAAGAGCCAGAAAAACAGGAATTAATCGTTTCATAATCATATTTTTACTATTTAAATACACTTTTAACAGCTTCCAGATAGCCAAATTTGTTTTTCGTATCGGGTTCCAGATAACTTCCCTCGGTCCATTCGTTCCAGCAGTTAATGTTCAGGATTCGTGGCCCATTTGGCTCGGCTAATAATTTGTCTTTCGTCATTTGCAGGGCTTTGCGGAAATTTTCCGGAGTATTGTTACCAATCGTATTTGTAAATGGATAACCAAAATTTCCCCATTCCGATTTCAGATCGCAGCGTGGACTGGGGTCCCAGCCCATCGATACATTTGGGTAATAAGGAACCGGGTATTCCGATTTAGCTTTGTCCCAATACGAAAAATACTCGTCACGAGCCTTGTTGTAATCGGTTTGCCGGTCGGGTAACCCCACATGGTGCACCCACACATACGAAGTGGCTGAATCGAATCCCAAAAGTTTGATCAGTTCCGGAATATTGGCAGGAACTTTCTCGACCGGAAGCACCGGTCGTCCCCAGGCCACCAGATTCCAGTGAATGCCTTTCAAACCGGCAGCAATAGCTTTCCGATTTAGTCGCTCCATAGCAGCTTTCGTGGCTTCAATACTGCCAAAGCCTTCCATGAATTTCTGAATGTCGTACACCGAAAAATAAGCTTTGCCATCGATTTTCCAGTAGTTGGGTTGAGTGAAATATTTCGTGATCAGGATATCTCCAATTTCTTCAAAGCGCTTAGGCGAAACCTTCCCCGGATAAAGTAATTTCTGCTTGGTACCGCGCGTATAAGGGTGAATTTCGGTCCAATCGTGGTTGGCCCACATCAGGGCAAACTTGATTTTATCTACATTTTTGGCTTTCAGGAACCCTTCGTCCAAACAGCGGTTCAGAAAAGGTCCATCTTCGTACATGTACCAGTCGAAAATGAAGCAATCGATGCCGTAATCTGATGCTGCCTGAATTTTCTGAGCCATCATTTTTGGATCTTTTTCATCGGTATATCCCCACAGTGGAACCTTCGGCTGGTTGTGCCCCGGGAACCGTGGCTGAGCAGTTTTCACCAGTTCCCATTCCGACCAATCCTTGCCTTTATTCTGAATATTTCGCGGATCGTTGGTGTGGTAATTGGGGAAATAATAAGCGGCAACTGTGATCTTATCCGGATTGGAATTGGTTTTATACCCCGGTTCTCCGGAAGAAAATAAAGCGGTCAAAAAAATTAGGCACAAAAAAAATTGTCGCATAAGTTAATCTATTTAATGTAAAACACTTAATCCCTGATTAATTTATTCTTTTTGGGGGTGATAATGGCAATTTCAGCCAGGCTAAACCAACATTTCGCCGCATATGGCTTGTGCTGTTTTCACCCGGAGCGTCATAGAGCAAGGCCAGGCGTTTTCCAACCACCACAACCGATGGCAAACCCACACACATTTTCGACCAGGTGCAATTCTGACCATCCAGAACAACAGCTTTATTTTCAGGATTCCATTTGTTCGGGTCTTTGCTCCAGTACACCCAAACGGCATCAGTAAATTCACCTCGATCAATGCCAACATGATTAGTGAAAAGAAACCATGTTTTATTGCTTTTTTCGTAATAAACCGATGAGTTTTCAACCTGTTCTTCAATGGGTACAATGGGTTTCGGATCGATCGTCCATGAACCATCCAGATTTTTGGTGCGAGCTATTCCCAGAGTCCGCTGCACACAAGGATTATCGGCCTTCCGGTCGGTTGCGCTGAAGAATTGCATATACTCCCCTTTGTTCTTGATTATATTGCCCGGACTGGCAATTACAGAATAGTAAGTGCCAGATTTTGGACGGAATGGCGTGACCTCCTTTTGCTTGATCCAAGGACCTGCGGGGCTTTTTGATTTTGCTTTCAAAGTTAAATAAGGGAATGCCGGAATAAGATCTGGAGCGGGCGAGGTATGAGGTGTTCCAAGGTAGAACAAATGCCAATCCGTTCCATCGAAGTAGGTTACGCCATAGGAAGCAGACTTTGAGTCATCTTCGGTTGCTGCACCGAAGTCGAGGATCGGACCTTTTTTCTCCCAGTTTACCAGATCTTTGCTAACCGCAAGGCAACTCAGCCAACCTTTGGTTCCGGCTCCATCGTAATGCATATAATAAGTTCCCGCCGATTCAAATACCCAGACATCACGAGCACCCAGATAGTCGCAACTGTCAGGCCCATTACCATATCGAAGTACGATGCCTTGGTCTTTGGCATCCATTCTCAAGGTCGTAAATGGTCTGCCATCGCTGTATTTTTGCGATTTCGCGGATAGTACCGTAATGAAAAGAATTATTATAATCCATAAAATTCTTGATTTCATACGTTTATAGTTTTTGGTTAAATTTAAACGGACAAACTCAATTTTCAATCGTAAACGAATATTCGCCTGATCCAACTTTTACTATTTTACGTCCGTTTTCTTCGCCCATCACCTGAATATTTTTTCCATCTTTTTTGATAACTGATCCGGAAGTGGCCGGCAGATAAACCAATGCGGTGGTATTTACCGGAATCGTAATATTCATAGTGATTGTTGTTCCTGTTTTTTTCCAATCTGACCGGATTTCTCCATAAGGCGACTGGTAACTGCTTTTGACCCAAGTTAAATCGCCAACCATTTCGGGTTTGATCACAATTTCATGGTAGGCTACCGATTTTTCGGTCTGACTGATGCCTCCCAATCCGGCATAAAACCAGTCCATCAAGTGGCCCAACATGAGGTGATTGTTCGACACATTTTCCAATGCCGGCCACGATTCGGTGAGGGCGGTGGCTCCTTTTTTTAGTTGGAATCCGTATCCGGGAACATCGTCGCGGGCATTCATTTCGTAGAGCAACTGCGATTTTCCACCGTTTGTCAGAGCTTCCACCAAATAACGGAATCCGACATCGCCGGCAGTGAGCGGCTTGCCCTGAGCACGGATCGAATCTTCCAAGTTTTGCATCACTTTAGGCTTGTATTGTTCATCGACGAGGCCAACACACCAAGGCATGGCCATCGCCGTCTGGCTTCCGGTTGAAATTACCCCGGTAGTCGGATTGAAAAATTTAGCGTTGAAAGCTGTCTTTATTTCGCCAGCCCAAGTCGAAAGCCTGTTTTGTTCGTCGGACTTTTTCAGCACGGAAGCCATTTCTGAAAGGAGTTTCACATCGTAATAGTAGATAGCGGTTGCCGTCAGCGCTTTCGGGGTCAACTGTGCCACACCGGGTTGTTTCGGTCCGTAATCGAACCAGTCGCCCAAACCGTGCGACACAATATGATTGTCGGATTTGTTTTTCAGATATTCGGCATAGCGAACCATCATCGGCCAGGCTTTTTCCATCACCGAAACGTCGCCATACCACTTATAAATCAGCCAGGGCAAAATCACCGAGGCGCTTCCCCACTCCGGCGAATCGCGAAATCCGCCGCCAAAAGGAACATATTCAGGAGCAATATCGGGAACCAATCCGTTCTGAAGCTGTGCTTCCATCATGTCGTTCACCTGTTTGCTGTAGAGTTGATAAATGTCGAAATTGAAATGAACCGAGCTGCCCATCAGGAAGGTTTGTTCGAGCCAACCCAACTTTTCGCGGTGCGGGCAATCGGTCAGAACACTTTGCAGATTGCTTTTGATACCCCAATTGATGAGATTGAACGTGCGGTTAAACAAATCGTTTGAACACGTAAAAGTTCCGGTCGATGGTGTTGAATTTCGATTGTGCAGCATCTCCAAATCAATGAGTTGTGCTGCATTATTGTTTGCTTTTTCGGTAGCTGGCACGGCTCCTTCTACTTTCACGTAGCGGAATCCGTAATAAGTAAAGCGCGGGCGCCAGGTTTCTTCGCCATCGCCTTTCAGAGTATATGAAAACGAATAAGGCGAACCCGATGCCGACTGGTTGGGTTGATTGTCTTTGGTGATTAGCTCGGAAGGAGTCAGGTGAACAACCTGCCCTTTTTTGCCTTTCACTTTTAACTCCACAATTCCTGAAGCATTCTGGGCAAAATCGTAGAGGTACGAGTCCTCATTCAATTTCTTTATTGATTTTACTGCAAACGACTCTTTTATTTCGAGCGGATAATCTTTCTCTTCGGTTAACTTTCCTGAAGGAATGGCCATCTGAACTGCATTCTTCCAGGCAGAATCGTTGAAACTTGCCCGGTTCCAGCCGGTTTGTTCGAGTTGCGCATCGTAATCTTCGCCACCGTAAATGCTGGTAAAGGTAATGGGCGATGGTGCGGTTTTCCAATCGGGACCAGTCACCAAAATTTGCTCCGAACCATCAGTAAAACGGATGCGAAGCTGGCCAATCAGTTTGGGGTTTCCCCAGGCAATGACCAACTTGCGGTAACGTTCGCGGTTGATGTTGTAAAAACCATTGCCCACAACGGCTCCAATCGCATTTTTGCCTTGCTGAAGCATTCCGGTAACATCGTACGAATTGTAGAAAACCGTTTTGTCGTAATTGGTCCAGCCGGGAGTTAAAAAGCCATTGCCAACTTTTTGTCCATTGATTGAAGCTTCGTACTGTCCCAATCCTGAAATGTATAAAGTTGCTTCTTTTATTTTTTTGCCCACCTCAAATTCCTTGCGGAACAGCGGAACCACGGGACGATCGACACAAAGTTTTCCCAAATTGTCGCCACTTCCATGCACCCCGGGAACCATACGCTTTTCGGCTGCCAAATCTTCGTAACCAATCCATTGCGCATTTTTCCAATCCGATTTCTGAAGTAATCCGGTCCGGAATGTGGCTATTTCGCTCCATGCCGATTCCTGATCGTCCTGATTCCACACTTTCACTTTCCAAAAATAGGTTTGTGCGGACAGTAATTTCAGGGAAGAACCTTCAATTAAAACGGATTGAGCCGACTTCACTTTTCCCGAATCCCAAACGAGTCGCCTCGATGATTTCAGGTCTTCAGGATTTAAAGCAACCTGAAGCTGATAAGCCGACTGAAGCTGATTGCCTTGTCCGGCCTTCATTTGCCAGCTAAAAAGTGAATTCATTTCACTACTTCCGGAAGACTTTTCCTTTATTGTAGATTTTAGATGATCAGCCGATAGCTTTATGGCTTGGCCTGTTGCTTCAAAGACAAATAAGAATATCAGGATAGAAATCAGGATAGAAAAGTGTTTCATCATTTCAGGTTAATTGGGTTAGTTGACAATCAGATAAATTTGACATTGAAAATCAAATTCCATTTATTTGTTGATGGTGCAAGATATTAATATATTAGCCGAAATGTTATTTCAAAAATGACCGAAAGACTTTAATTTTTGACACTAAAAGGCTATTATGCAACATACCCGAAATTCCGAAATCCGGTACATGACGACTCACGAACGGGAAAACCTCTGGAATCTGAAAGTTAACACCATTGGGTTCGAGTCGATTCCTGTTCATGCCACTTACCCCACAACTGGTCATCCGCAGGGATACAGCTTTAATTTTGAACGGGGAAGGGTGCTCCAGGAATTTCAATTGGTTTACATTACCAAAGGAAAAGGCCAGTTCTCCACGAAAAACAGTCAACGATCTGAGGTTACGGAAGGATCCATTCTGGTGCTGTTTCCGAACGAATGGCACACCTACCGGCCCGACGAAGCTACCGGATGGGAAAGTTACTGGGTTGGTTTTGAAGGAGCTTTTGCCGAAAACCTGCTTGGAGGGAATCAGGATTTTCGGGCAAACCCGGTCATTAACCTGGGCTACGACGAAGAATTGGTCAATCTGTACAAGAAAATCCTGGATGTCAGCAGCAGCGAACGCCCCGGGTACCAGCAACTTTTGTCTGGAATTGTCGTCCATTTGCTGGCCTACCTGATTTACCGCGAAAAAGATAAAAACTGGAAAGACAAAGAAGTACTGAATAAAATCGACAAAGCCCGACTAATCATCCGGGAAAAAATAGACAGCCCGCTTTCGCCGGAAGAGCTTGCCACTTCGCTGAACATGAGTTATACCTGGTTTCGCCGGATGTTTAAACAATATACCGGACTGGCGCCAGCCCAGTATATTGCTCAGTTAAAAATTCAAAAAGCGAAAGAAATACTATCCATCACAAATAAGACGGTCAAAGAAATTGCGATGGAGCTGGGTTACGAATCCATCGATTATTTCTCGACCCAATTCAAAAAACAAACGGGGCAGACGCCAACTCAATTCCGAAGTTTGGGACAAAAAATATAAAAGGCTATTCCGTTGCGAACTTCCAGACAATTATCTCCCCTTCATGGCTTGCCGCAACGCGTTTTCTTTTTCGCCTGTCCAGTACTTGCAATCCAGATTCAAGAATACGGAAGAATAGGCGATGGTTCCTTCGGTTTTCAGCACCAGCACTTTGAAAAGCTTCGAAGCTTCGTCGATTTTTTCGAACACCGAATCATGAAGTATCGTCTGAACATCAGCTCCGTGAAGGATTTCAGCCAACGATTTTTTGTATGCTTCAATCCCTGATTCCATTTCAGGAGTAATGAATTTCAACTCCTGATCGGTGTAAATGATTGGCTTCACGTGGGTTGAGTTGCTGATTTCACCAAGCGTATATTGAAGCACGGGCAGAAGTTCTTCGCCCGTATTTACCACGTGAATTCCGGGTGCATTTTGAGCCGGAAAGGCTTTATCGACCACCAAAATCCAATTGCGGTGACCCAATAAAGGCAGTTCTTCAGCCAAAGTAGTTTTCCAGTTTTTTTGTTCCGAAGCAGTTGTTTGTCCAGCCGGACTAGTACAAGAAGTTGACATACCTAGTGTTATTATTAAAGTTAAAATTAGATTTTTCATTGTTTTGGGGGTTTTAGTTTCCAACCGACGAAATTAGTAGGGTTTATAAACCGCATTCATCACGTTCAAGGTCTGTTTGATCCAAACCCGGTAGCGCGATTCGTAAGTCCAGGCATTTCCGGCCGAAGCGAAGTCGCAGAAATGAATCTGTTTTGGATTGCGTCCTTCGCCTTCCAGATCGGTTCCTAAAATCAATGGCGCAGTAAACGACATCCAGATGTGATCAGGCTTTTTAGATGAAGCTCGAAGTTCGACCAAATTATTTTTATTCTGAATAACGGCTGTTTCATCCACAAAACCATCGTCGAAACGAGAATCGCGGGCAAGCAAAACGGGTCCACGCATAATGGCTTGAAAACCGTTGAGCGTAATCAAACGCCCGGTCATATCCAGTTTCAGAACCACTTTATCGCCATTCTTCCATTCGCGGTTAATTTTGAAGTAGCTTCCGGATTGAACGCCTTCCGCAGGAAAACCGTTTACCGAAATGGAAGATTGATTGCTCCATGCCGGGATGCGCAGGGCAAGGGTGAAATTTTCAGGTTTTTCAGGCTGAAGGGTAATTTCAACCTGATCGGTTTCGGGATAAGCAGTCGACTGCAAAACCGTCACTTTATTTTTGGGATTGAGTTGTACTGATGCCGAAGACTGACTGTACAGGTTGATTACTATTTCGTTTTGTCCGGTCATCAAAGTCATTTTGGGTAACAAAGCGAATGCCCGTGGCCCGTTGGCATTGCAGCAGTTGATGTGCATGCCGCACTGTTCTTCGCCTTCGTGGCGCATACCTTCGAGCGGACTGTATTTGGCAATCTGCGAACCATCAAATTTCATAGATGCCATCAGCGCATTGTAAACCGTTTTTTCAATCTGATCGGCATACATCGGGTTGGCTGTCAATCGCAGCAGGTTATTGCAAAGCTTGATCCAGGTAAAAGTCACACAGGTTTCCATGGTATGATAGCTGGGTTCAGTCTGCCGTTGCCCTCCATGATAAAAACATTCGAAAGCAGTGCCCGAACCGGCCACATTAATCTCAGTATCGATGATATTTCGAACCGCCATCTCAGCCGATTTCAGGTACGCTGGTTCGCCGGTGATCCGGTATAATTCGAGCAAACCTTCGTAGCACGACATCATTTCGTAAGCTTTTTGCCCATTTTCCCACGACCACCAGGTCTTCGGAAACGGGAAACGGTCGGCAACATTCACCCCATCCTGCGCTTTACTGATCAGCTTTGGTCCATCAGCAGTTTCCCATTGAGCAACGATGTATTTGGCAAAATCGAGGTAACGAATCTCGCCAGTATGTCGGTACAACAAAACCATGGGTTCCAAAATTGAGCTGCTTGGCATTCCACGATAATTACCTGTTTTTACAATATCTGCCTTGCCCGGGCCAACCTGTGTCAACAGATGATCGGCCAGTTTCTTTGCAGCATCCAGCGCTTTGGGATCGGCTGAAATATCGTAATAAGCCAGCAATCCGAGCAGCGTGTATTTTCTGCCCCAGATGTCCCACTGCTGTAACTGTGCATCTTTCGAATAGTTGCTGATATAGCCATCCGGAGTTTGAGTGGCCAGCAAACCTGAAACGGCATTGCGAATGATTGTCAGCATTTCCGGATCGTGATTGTATTCGTAGGAAGCAATGGCCGAGAGAATCCACTTTCCCCAGAATTCGGATTGCCATAAATGGGTTTCGTTGCGGGTTTTAAACGGCTCAATCAGGTGTTGGACATCCTGTTTTTTGATGCGCTGACTGATGCATAAATCAATCTTTTCGCCCAGATAACCGTTCATTTTAATATTGGAAGGAGTCCATACATTTAACTGATCGGCTACAGCTGGTTTTACTTCAATGGATTTTGATTTTGAGAAAGTGAAAAACGGAATCAGGAAAAAGGAAATAATCAGGAATAGTTTCATGGGTTTGGTTTAGGTTAAAAAGGCAAAAATAGGAAATACTCAGTGGAAACAAGGCTAGTGAGCGGGTGGCTTTGAGCCACCCGCTCACTAAAAGTACAATTAAACTTTAGGCAACGACCACGGAGCGCGGTAGTTTGCTTTAGTCAGCGCATTGGCTTCCGGATCATTCAGAAATTCTTGTTTGTCGTTATCCCAAACAACCTTCCGTCCTAAACGGTAGGCAATGTTCCCCATTTGCGAGAAACGGGCAATGTGAGCTGCTATTTCAATGTCGCAATTGGGTTTGTTACGGGTTTTAATGCAATCGATGAAGTTGGCGGTATGCAAATCGAGTCCACTCCCAGTCCCTTTTTTAATCGGGACATCTTCGAACCCAGCTTTGGCGCTGGTGCTTTTTTGTTCAGCCATCACTTCCCAGCCGCTCCGGTCAACAATTAGCGTTCCGTATTCGCCAACAAAGGCGACTCCGTGTCCGCGACGTTTAAACTGAGCGCCATAAATACCTATGGTATGGTCCCAAAGAATACCAAAATCACCAAAATCGTACATCGCCATCATGGTGTCGGGTGTTTCCATGGCATCGGTCGGGAAAGCATATTTTCCGCCGTTGGAACTGACTGATTTTGGAACATACTGGTTCATGCCAAACAAAGCATAATCGAGCAGGTGAACGCCCCAGTCTGTCATTACCCCACCGGCATAATCCCAATACCAGCGCCAGGAAGCATGAAATCTGGCGATGTTGAACGGACGTTCCGGACGTGGGCCCAACCACATGTTGTAATCGACACCAACAGGAACCGGGCTGTCGGCAACAACCGGGATCGACTTTTTCCATCCCACATACGACCATGCCCGAACCGAACGCACACGTCCCAGATTTCCGGCCTGAATATATTTAACGGCATCGAGCCAATGCGGGTCGCTCCGTTGCCATTGCCCAACCTGAACCACTTTGTTGTATCGTTTGGTGGCTTTCACCATCAGGTTACATTCTTCGATGGTGTAACCCACCGGTTTTTCGCAATACACATCTTTACCGGCTTCCATGGCGTAAATCATCGGAATACAATGCCAGTGATCGGGTGTCCCGATGATCACGGCATCAATATCTTTTTGTTCCAGCACTTTCCTGAAATCGCCGTAAAGCGCAGGTTTTCTGCCGGTCATTTTTTCAAGTTCGGCAGCCCGTTTGTTCAATACATTCTGGTCAATATCGCACAGGGCAGCACATTCCACATGGGGTAGCTTTAGAAATGAAACCAAATCAGTCCACCCCTGACTGTTACATCCAATCAGTGCGACAACTACTTTTTCGTTGGCGCCCACACATCCGGCATTCATAATAGTTGGGAAAATGCTTACGGCGGCGGCCACCGTAGCCGATTGTTTAATAAAAGTTCTGCGATCGTTAATCATTATATTCGTTTAAGTTGGTTTATTTCTAAATTTAAGGTCTCGAAATTTGGCATAAAGGTACCAAACCAAGGCAAAAGTAAAAAGACAAACAGGTATTACCTAACATTTTATCGAAATGCTTCTTTTTATACACTCGATTGCATAAATTCAGGCCTTCAGAAAATATACCTTTTCTAACCAGATAAGATCATTCAAAACCAATAAACCCGAATATGAGACCATATATTTTAGCCGAAACCAACTGGAAGACCGTCAAAGACGAACGCTATCAACTGGTTGTGCTTCCCTGGGGCGCCACTGAAGCTCACAATTATCATCTGCCCTACTCTACCGACAACATTGAAGCATCGGAAATTGCCGCCGAATCGGCTCGCATTGCCTGGGAGAAAGGCGCCAAAGTAACTGTTTTACCAGCAATTCCATTTGGAGTAAATACCGGACAATTCGATGTCACACTCGACATGAACCTGAATCCTTCAACTCAGTTTGCCATCCTGAACGATGTGATTGGAACCCTTAACCGGCAAGGAATTTATAAACTTGTCATCCTGAACAGCCATGGAGGAAACGACTTCAGGCAAATGTTGCGAGAACTGGGACTGAAATACCCGAAAATGTTCTTGTCGGAAGTGGACTGGTTCAGAACAAAAGAGACAAGTACCATTTTTGAAGATTTGGGCGAACACGCCGGAGAAGTGGAAACCAGCCTGATGCTGTATTTGAAACCCGAATGGGTGTTGCCACTTTCGGAAGCCGGTGATGGCACGGCGAAGAAATACCGTTTCAAAGCCATGAACGAAGGCTGGGGCTGGGCCGAGCGCAACTGGACAAAAGTCACGGCAGACACTGGTATTGGAAATCCGGCAAAAGCAACAGTTGAAAAAGGGGAACGTTTTTTCAAGCTGCTCACCGAAAAAATTGGCGAATTCTTTTACGACCTGGCCACTACACCGCGCGAAAATTTCTACCAATAACCGACTATTTTACAAACCAACTAAATAAACCAATGACAGCAGCAGTAAAAAAAGAAGCTCCGGGTTTAAGCGAACGAGTGGCTTCAATCGATTTCTTCCGCGGACTGACCATGTTCCTCCTTGTAGGCGAAAGCACCGGTTTTTTTGGCCCGCTGAAAGATGTAAATAACGGATTTATAAATTTTCTGGGCGAGCAACTCGATCACCACGAATGGCATGGATTGCATTTCTGGGACCTCATTCAGCCGTTTTTCATGTTCATCGTTGGGGTGGCCATACCTTTTGCCGTGGCGAACCGCAAAAAGAAAGGCGACAGCGATTCAACCATCCTGAAACACGCGTGGAAACGGTCATTTGTACTGCTCTTGCTGGGTTGGATTTTATACAATCAGGGGTCCGATCACATCGTTTTCAAGCTGCAAAACGTGCTGGCTCAATTATCGGTCACCTATCTGGTAGCTTTCCTCATTCAGCGAAAAAGTTTTTCATTCCAGTTAATTTTCACACTGGTTGTTTTGCTGTTAACCGATCTGGCTTACCGTTTTTTCCCGGTCGAAGGATTCAATCAGCCCTGGGAAGCCTACCACAACTTCGGAGCCTGGGTCAACACCAAAATTGAAGGGACCAGCGAAACCAGCATCTGGGCTTCGCTGAATGCCATTCCAACCATTGCCCACACCGTTTGGGGCGTACTTTGCGGCAAACTGCTGATGAGCGAAAAAACTTCAGCCGAAAAAATTAAACTGATGATTATTGCCGGAATTGCTGCCCTTTTCGTTGGCTTCGGACTCGATTTATTGAATATTACACCGATCATCAAAAAGATTGCCACCGCATCGTTCGTGTTTGCTTCAGGAGGCTGGGCCATTCTGGCATTGTGCATCTCGTACTGGCTGATTGATGTAAAAGGCAGATTTGAAAATGGGGCAAAGACATTTATTATCGTCGGGATGAACTGCATTTTCATTTACCTTTTCTTTCACGTTGGGGGTGCCGGAATATTGCTGAAGATTTTCACACCTTTCGTCAACAGTCTGCTTGGCTGGACCGGAAGTATAATGGCGCGATTGCTGACCAGCGCATCAGCCTGGGCAACCATGTGGTACATCTGTTACTGGATGTACCGAAATAAAATCTTTGTGAAGATATAAATTAGTTTTTCAAGCCCTCTCATTGGGAGAGGGCTTATATTTTCAACCTTTTTATAATCAAGCTAAGAAGCAACAACATCACGCCCAAAATACCAATCATAAACACAATGAAACTGGTAATTTTGTAGGTTTCGAAAACCACCCCGCCAATGGCATTGAGGATGGCATTTCCAGTGAGGGCAATAAACAAAACCAGGCTAAAGGCCGCTCCTGAAATTTCGGGATACATAGCTCCCACATAACCCAGCATTACCGGCATGGTGGCCGAAGCGCCGAATCCAACCAGAGCAATACCCACCAGGCCTACCGAAAACGAGCCACCAAACCGCATCAGGAGAAAGCCCGAAAAGGAAACAAACAAACCAGCCAATACGACCTTCCAGTTTTCCACTTTCTTTAGCACATAGCCCATCAGCACTCGCGCCAGAGTTAAACTGATGCTCATCACGGTAAGCGAAAGGATGGCCGTTTGCGTTTCGAGTGCATACATTTCGAGGAAGTATTTGGGTGTCCAGGTGGTAACCAGAGTTTCGAAACCGCTTTGGAAAAACAGGAAGAAAGCAATCAATTGAATAACAGGATTCTTAATCAATTCCACATACTTGCGGTAAGGAATGCCTTCAGAATTCTTAGCTGGCGGGCATTTCAGCAGGACAAACATCACGATTGGAAGCAGCACAAACATCCCAATCAAAATCAGGATCGACGAATAATCCATGCCTTGTTTCAGCAAAACCGACGTGATCAGCGGAAAACTGAGTGCTCCAACGCCCCAGAAAACACCCAAGATGCTGAGGTAAGCGCCTTTTTTGTCGGGATTCAAGTCCGATACCAAAGCACTGGTACTACCGTTAATAATGCCTCCGCCCAAACCAAAAAGAAAAATCGTGGCACGAATGACATTCAAGTTGGTGGTACGACCGATCACTTCGAAGCCAACGAACAGAAAAACCAGACTGATGATCAAAATGATTTTATACCCAAAACGATCGACAATGGGACCAAACGAAACCGAGCCAATCAGCGCGCCGGTGGCAAACAACGAGGCCAGCAAGCCGATAAAAATTTTATCGACTTCGAACGATTTGGTGAGGTACTCATTAATAGTTCCAATGGCCACGCACGTTATTCCAAACATTGCGATGGCCAGGCAGGCCGCAACCAACAACAGATTTTTACTGTACATACGCTTCATTTTTTAACCTGAACAATCCGTTTTACAGAGAACACTTTATATCTGCAACAAACATACAAAATACAACTATCAGGCAATAGCGAATCCTGAAAATCGAATAAACAGCGGCAGTTATTTTTAATAGCTTAACAGTAGAGTGCTTCTGATTTTATGTTTAAATTTAAAGGCGAGTTTATTATAGTAAATAATTGAACCCCATTGATGTAAAAAGAAAACTTTCTTTGAAGGAGCTTATTGGTCATGGTCTGCACGAAAAAATACAGAATTGCTATTTCACCCTTAGCAACGATTAAAACCCTAACTTTGCAAGTACAAATCAGCAATTATACGCCATGATTCAGAAAAAAAAGGAATTCCCTAACGAAAAGCCCAACCTGCACCCGCGGAACAAAAATCGTGAGCGGTACAATTTCGAGCGGTTGATTGAAAGTTCGCCTGAGTTGGCGGCATTTATCCGGCCCAATTTATACAACGATGAATCCATCGATTTTGCAAACCCCGATGCAGTAAAAGCACTGAACAAAGCCATCTTGAAATACCATTATACCATCGACGCCTGGGATGTTCCTGAAGGATACCTTTGCCCGCCAATACCCGGAAGAGCCGATTACATCCATCACATTGCCGATTTCATTGGGCGCAACAACTACGGGAAAATCCCGGTCGGCACACATTTCAAATGCTTCGACCTGGGCGTAGGCGCCAGTTGCATTTACCCCATTGTCGGGGTGATGGAATATGGATGGTCGTTCATTGGGTCCGACATAGACCCGGTGGCCGTTGAGTCAGCAAACCAGATTATTGCCGAAAATGAAACCTTGCAGGGCTTGGTAGAATGCAGACTGCAAAACAACCCGAAAGATTTTTTCTACGGAATTATCCGAAAAGACCAGCAAATCGACCTGACCATCTGCAACCCACCGTTTCATGCTTCAGCAGAAGAAGCACAAGCCGGTACACTTCGAAAAATCCGCAATTTACATCTGGATAAAAAAGTTGAACCCATACTGAATTTCGGGGGACAAAACCACGAATTATGGTGCGATGGGGGCGAGGAGAAATTTGTCAGGAATATGATTTTACAAAGTAAAAAATTTGCCGGAAATTGCTTTTGTTTTTCAACCCTGATCTCGAAAGAATCGAACCTAAAAAAAGTGTACCACGCGTTGGAACAAGCCGAAGTCTTTGGCGCCGAAACCATCCCGATGGGACAAGGAAACAAGAAAAGCCGCATTGTGACATGGACATTCCTGAATACTGAAGAACAGAAACAATGGAAAAACACCCGGTGGCAAGTCAAATCCTGATTGTACATCAAAACCAGAAAGGCGAAATCGTTGGTACTGAAGGAAAGGTTCTGTCTGTTCCTGAAGGTTGGTCGTTTTTACCAGCAGGAGATGCCGGTATTACCCGAAAAGTAACTGCGCAAGGTGCCTATTGGCGCATGGAATACAAGAAAGGACGAAAAACTTTTTCTGCTGGAATATGGGCTCCATCAACAACTATTGAACAGGCACAACGAGAGGTTCAGCAAATTCGCCTGACTGATGGATACAAAAAGAAGCAGACTTATGCTGCCCAGCAAAGAGATAAGAAGCAAACCGAATATGAGGATGTTTTTTGCTCTGCCATTGAACGATTTCTCGATTTCCATAGTAATTACAAAAATTTGGAAAAGAAACTGGCACAAACAATTACTGCCCATGCCATTCCGGTTGGAAGTGGAACTGTAGCCCGCACACAACTGATTCCGATTGAAGAACGAGCCGCTCATGCCGTTATCGCCTGGATGCGCCATCAAACCACAGCTTACGACAGCCTAAAAATTGCACGGGTTAAAGGACAACGCCGTGCTGTGCGCCGGTCGCTGGCACAACAGTCGGTTGAATTGCTTGCCAGTTACCGCGAAGGTAGGCCAGCTTCAGCGCATTGTCCGTTGCAAAAAGCATTGGAAAATTATAATGCAAATAGATAATAACGATCATCGAATTGCCATTTTTTGTCATTAAATGACTAATTATCAAATAAAGCTAAGTAGTAGAGAACTTCTAAAATCTTCGATTAATATGAACATGCTCAATTCCTGTCCGTGCGGAACAAACCACCCTTATTCAGCTTGCTGCGAACCCATCATTTCCGGAAGAAAAGAGGCAGTTACCGCGCTAGAATTGATGCGTTCAAGATACAGCGCATTTACCCAAGCCAACGTCGATTACCTGATGCGCAGCCATTCAGTAAAAACACGGCCGGTCAAAGAACGCAAAAGCATTGAGAAATGGGCCAAGTCTGTGGTTTGGATGGGACTGACTATTCTTAACACGGAAGCTGGTGAAACAAACGATGAGACTGGTTATGTGGAGTTCAAAGCGCTTTACCTCGAAAACGGAAAGCCAGAACAAATTCATGAAAAATCACTTTTCCATCGCGAAAACGGGAAATGGGTCTATGTTTCAGGGGCAAATTTTTAGTGTGAAATTCCTTTAATTCCTTCCCCGATTGGCAAATACCTTATACAGCTCAAACCAAACAATACTCGTAAATCCAAGAGCAACACAAACCAAAGCTTCGTTCAGACTAATTTTATCGAATTGAAAAAGTTTCAGAAGGAAAGGCACATTCAGCACCAAAATCAGGAAAAATGTTGCCCCACCAACTACATATTTAACGGTTTTGTTCGAGGTTAGCAGAATCTGTATAATATTGCGCGACCACGAGCGGTTCGACAAAATGACTGCAATGTTGGCGGCAATCAAGGTGGTAAACGACAAGGCGCGAACTTCCTGTTCGGAGTAATTCATCCGCAGTCCGAAAAAATACACCGCGAAAACGATGACCAAAATTCCGATACCCTGAGAGCAGCTCAACCAGATTTTCTTTGCCCCGAAAAATGGCTCGTTGATGTCTTTCGGCGGACGGCTCATTACATTTTTTTCTTCCTGTTCGGCTTCGAAAATGATGGAGCATGCCGGGTCGATGATCAGTTCGAGGAAGACAATATGTACCGGCCAAAGCAGCAGTGGCAGGTCGGCAAAAAACACTGGAATGAGCGACAATCCGGCTATTGGCACGTGAATGGCAAAAATGTAGCTGAGCGCTTTTTGCAGGTTGTCGAAAATGCGGCGCCCCATTTTTACAGCGCCCACAATCGACGCAAAATTATCGTCCATCAGCACAAGGGAAGAGGCTTCGCGCGCCACGTCGGTGCCTTTTTCGCCCATGGCAATACCTATATTGGCGGCCTTTAGCGCAGGTGCATCGTTCACGCCATCGCCGGTCATGGCCACAATTTCGCGGTTCCGTTTCAGTGCGTTCACAATCTTCAGCTTCTGCTCCGGAACAACCCGCGCAAACACATTCACATCCTTGATCCGCTCGCAAAGTTCATCTTCGGTCATCTCCTGAAGTTCAGACCCACTAATCGAAACCTGATGATTTTTCAGTCCGATTTCGCGGGCAATATTCATAGCCGTAACCGGATAGTCGCCAGTAATCATGATTACCCGGATGCCAGCCTGGTAACATTCGCGCACTGCTTCAGGCACGGTTTCACGAATGGGATCCGACAAGGCGATCAATCCAATAAACTCGAAATCAAAATCGTGTTGAATATTAGGGAGATTGCCATTTTCGATGATTGCCCTGGCCACTCCAAGCACCCGCAACCCCTGCGATGCCAGCTCAGCAACCGCTTTTCCATATTTCGTTTTATTGTCGTCCGAAAGATGGCACAGATCGAAGATGGCTTCCGGGGCGCCTTTGGTGGCAATCGTTTTCCTGAACTTATCGTGATTGGAAAAAACACGCGACATGGCCAGTAAATCTTTCGACAGCGGATATTCTTTCACCATTTGCCAGTCGGTATGAATGTGATCGGTATTTTTCAGGTACACATCGCCCATGTTGGTGATGGCGCGTTCCATCGGGTCAAACGGATTGGTCTGACTCGACAAAATACCATACTCGATGATTTCATGAAACTCTTCCGGAAACTTCGTGCACTTATCGACTTTAAAAAAATCGGAACCGTTGTACAACATGGTAACGGTCATTTTATTCTGAGTCAGCGTACCAGTTTTGTCGGTACACAAAACCGTTGCTGAACCAAGTGTTTCAACAGCCGACGGTTTGCGGGTCAATACATTTTTTTTCGACATTCGCCAGGCACCAAGCGCCATAAAAACGGTCAGTACCACCGGAAATTCTTCGGGCAACATGGCCATGGCCAACGTAATCCCGGCCAGAAAGCCTTTCAGCAAATCGCCACGGGTTAGGGTAAACACAAGGATAACAACAAAACAAAACGAAACGCCAATGATAGCCAACCGTTTAACCAACACGCCCATTTCGGTTTTCAGTTTGGTGGGTTCTTCCACTACCGATTCGAGCGCTTTCCCGATTTTTCCGATTTCGGTATTGGAGCCTATTGATGTTACTTTTACAATTCCATTTCCCTGAACAATCATCGATCCGGAATAGACGAATGGAAGGTCATCGCCTCCCGGTTGGGTATTTTTGTCGGTGCCGTTCCACTCCGATTTACGCACCGAAACCGATTCTCCGGTTAGCAGCGACTCATCGGCCATTAAATTTACCGAGTACAAAACCGTGGCATCGGCCGGAACACGGTCACCCTCCTGAAGCACAATCAGATCGTCGGTTACCACATCACGACCGGCAATACGTTTTTCGACACCATCACGAATGACCAACGCACGCGGACTCGCCAAATCTTTCAGGGCATCCAACGCTTTTTCTGTCTTTTTTTCCTGGTAAAACTCGATACCCATAATCACCAAAACAAACCCCAGAAGCATTAATCCTTCCTGAACATCGCCTAAAATCAGATATAAGGTTCCGCAGGCAACCAAAAGCAAAAACATCGGTTCTTTTACCACCCCCCAAGCCAATGCCAACAGGTTTTTTGGTTTCGACGAAGGCAACTCATTGTAGCCTTCTTTTGCTATTTTCTCTTTTACAACATCTTCACTTAATCCACGGAATTTTTCCGATTTTAAATCAATGGTCATAATCGTTGAGGGATTTGATTAGAGTATTCTAACTATTTAAACAAATTTTTATTGTTTTAGGAAAACCTTTTCAAGCAACATTTCAAGTAATCCAAGCTCCGTTTTGTCCAATTTACTGGTGATCAACTCGGCCATTTGCTTATGCGCGAAGTCGTGCATATGATTAATCAGTTTTCCTTTAACGGTGAGGTGCAAATGAGCACTCCGGCGATCTTCATCCGATTTTATCCGATAGATGAAATCCTTTTCTATTAGCTTATCAATAGCCACTTTAACCGTTGGTTTGGTCAGGTTTAACTCGATTGCCAATTCGGTTAAATTTGGATTTCCCAACTGGCTGATGGTTTCCAGATAATTCATCTGGGTCAAAGTCAATTCCTTAAAATCGAATTGTTCTTTGGCTCCTTCTTCCATGTGACCCATCTCTCGCGAAAGTTTAGCTATGACTTCAACAAGCTTTTCCATAGAACAAATGTAGTTAGTATATTCTAACTAAACAAGACCTTCTTCAACTCCTACTTCTGAGGGAATTTATGCGAGGCTTATATTTTTGTATCTTCGCACTGATGAAGACTTTTCAGGACATATTACTTCAATCCGATTTTTCGCATGATGATCTGGCAACCTTGTTGCTTGCTGAAGGGGATGATCGTCAGAAGCTTTTTCAGCGAGCTCAATCCATTAAGCTGCAAACAATTGGGAACAAGGTATATCTCCGTGGATTGGTTGAATTCTCGAACATTTGTGCCAAAGATTGCCTGTACTGCGGAATCCGGAAAAGCAACAAAAAAGTGATCCGCTACGAAGCCTCGGATAACGAAATTCTGGAAGCCTGCCTCTTCGCCTGGAAAAACCGATTTGGTTCGGTAGTCCTGCAATCCGGAGAATTATCGTCACCTGCCTTTGTGAGCCGCGTTGATTCACTGCTCCGGCGTATCAAACAGCTATCGAACAACGAATTGGGAATTACCCTTTCATGCGGAGAGCAAAGTCTGGAAACTTACCGCCAATGGCGCGAAAGCGGAGCGCATCGTTATTTACTCCGTATCGAAAGTTCCAATCCTGAATTGTACCGAAAAATTCATCCTGAAAACGATTTTCACCGTTTCGATCGCCGCCTTCAGGCTTTACAAGATTTGAAAACATCAGGTTATCAGGTTGGAACCGGTGTGATGATCGGATTGCCATTTCAAACTCCGGAAGATTTAGCCGACGATTTATTGTTTCTCAGGCAAATGGATGTTGCTATGGTGGGAATGGGTCCCTACATCGAACACGAAGATACGCCACTCTACAAATTCCGGAGTTTAATTAAGACCAAACAAGAACGGTTTGACCTGGCTTTGAAAATGATAGCTACGTTACGGGTGCTCATGCCCGACATCAATATTGCGGCTGCAACCGCTTTGCAGGCCATCGATCCGACAGGACGCGAAAAAGCCTTAACTATTGGAGCCAATATCGTGATGCCCAATATCACTCCATGCAATTACCGCAAAGAATATCAACTTTACGAGAATAAACCTTGTCTGGACGAAGATGCAGAGTTGTGCCGGAATTGTTTGGAAGCCCGTATCGAACTGGCTGGTTGCGAAATTGGATACGGCGAATGGGGTGATTCCAGACATTTTACTAAGAACAAATAACTATCCGTTCTGTTCTGGTGTATTTTTAGATCAAAGCTGAAACATTCTATAAATATTTCCTATTTTTATCTCCCATAAACCTAAATACTAAACCAACAATGAATCCTACCAGAAGAAGTTTTATTAAGTCGGCATCAGTGCTTTCGGCCGGTGCATTTTTCATTCCAAACCTGATAAGTTGTTCTCCGTCAAATCGCTTGAATATTGCTGTTATTGGTGTGGGCGGACAAGGAATGTCTAACTGGAGCAAACTGATTAATCAGAAGGATCCCAAATGGAACGAAAATATCGTTGCCTTGTGTGATGTTGACGACAATCGTGCGGCAGAAGCCTTTCGGGTAATGCCCAAAGCCAAACGATTCAAAGATTACAGGGTCATGTTCGATCAGATGCACAAGGAAATTGACGCCGTGATGGTCTGCACTCCCGACCATTCTCATTTTCCGGCAGCCATGGCTGCCATGCAACTGGGTAAGCACGTAATTGTTGAAAAACCATTAGCCCACAACATCTGGCAATTACGCACCCTCCAGAAAGCAGCTAAACACTATGGGGTAATTACTCAAATGGCCAATCAGGGACATGCTACCAATGGAATCCGTTTAATAAAAGAATGGTATGAAGCCGGACTTTTGGGCAATGTGACCGAAGTGATCGCCTGGTTCGATGGCCCGGATTTTGGTTCCGGAAAATATTTCAATAAACCCGAAAGTTTTCCACCGGTCGAACAACCCGTTCCGGAATATTTCGACTGGGATTTATGGTTGGGACCGGCTGCAACCCGCCCATACAACGGAATATATGCCCCAAAAACATGGCGCGGCTGGTTCGATTTTGGAAATGGAGAACTGGGCGACTGGTGTTGCCATACGCTGGACGCACCTTTCTGGTCGCTCGATCTGGGCATGCCCAATGTCGTTGAAGCCGAATTTAAATCGCCCGTTCCTGATACTGGTTTTGTTTCAGATCAAGCCATTATTCGCTGGGACTTTCCAACCCGTGGAAATAAAACTCCAGTAACAATGCGCTGGTACGAAGGCAAACTTAAACCAGAAATACGTCCGGAGTGGAACATGGAGAAATTGCCTGGAAGTGGAATGATCATGGTTGGCGACAAACAATGCCTCATGACTGGCGGACGTCCCAATGAACCGCGTCTTTTAATGAAAGATGAAGAATGGAAAGAATTTTTGAAGAACCCACCGGCACAAACTATTCCCCGTACTTTTGACGAAAACCCACAACGCGAATGGGTTGAAGCCATTAAGAAAAATACGGTTTGTGGATCGAATTTCGATTATGCCACCAAATTGGTTGAGATGTCATTAACCGGGGTTCTGGCCCAACGGTTCAATACCCGCATTGAGTATGATGCTGCAAACATGAAGGTTACCAATCATCCGGAGTTGGAGGCTTACATCAAAGAACCGATGCGCCAAGGATTTTCATATGGTGAGAACCTTTAGCCCTAAGCTAGTTTTATCCAACAAAAAAAAGACCTGTCAGTTTTCAATTCCTGGCAGGTCTTTTAATTCATATCGATCTATTTATCGAACCGGATACCCAGAGTAAAACCAATCCAACCTTTGGCCGTGTGGTTATCGCCAACATGTGAATACATATCATAAGGGGCGAATGTACTTTCAAAAGTGTGACCGAAGCTCTGTTTGTTTTCGGCAATATTTAGATTGAGACTTGGACCACCAAAAATGCTGATCGTTCCCGCTATGCGTTTACTATATAACAACCTGATTTGTTGAAAATTATTATAGTTATCTGTCCATATTTCGTTTTCGTTCACATGAAAAATCATGTATTCAAGGTTCATGGAGTGATCTTCGTTTTTAATCAGGTGAGTTCCAACCCCAGCTCCGAAAGCCCATTTGTAGTTTTCGGCCAGAAACTGCGTGCCAACACTAAATAATCCATATATGGGTTTAATTCCGACCTTCGCCGTTGCCTGAAGATTGAGCCCTTCACTAACCGACGCTTCGAAAGCTTTGTACATACTTTTGTTGTCGGCTGGCGAGGTTTGTCCCCAGCTGTAACTTGTTAACAGGCATACAAGTAATAAAACTGAAATTTGCTTTATCCTCTTCATAACTAACTCATTTTACTTTAGTGACTTTTTACCGATTTGACGATGTGAGCTTATGTATTTTCAAAAAACAGTGTTTATTGGTTTCACTCGAAATTCAAATCCATTGGGAAGATAGAACAAAAAGCGTAAACGAACAAATTATCTGCTGTTGCATCAAACAATCCGTTTCCCGTGCAACTCGGCTACGCCAGTAAATTTGGCAATCCGCTCCCGATTCTCCGGGAGGACCTTCCCCGCAGCAATGATTTTGATCTGCCGGCCGGGCAAATCCTGCATTTGTTTCAGCATAGAACGGCCATTCCATGCAGTATCCCTTCCTCCTGAAGTCAGCACCCGGTTAATTCCATCAATGGCGTTCAATTCCTGAAACGATTTCAGAATATCATTGGAGTAGTCTATGGCCTTGTGAAAGGTGACTTCCAACGGCGAGGCCAATTTGGCCAGTCGTCGGGTATTTTCAACATCAACAGCACCGTTGTCAGTAAGCAATCCAAAGACTACACCGGCAACTCCCGATTGTTTGAAAAACTCAATCTCCGATTCCATCTGACGAAGTTCTGCTTCAGAATAAACAAAGTTTCCACCACGAGGGCGAACCATGGCCATCACCGGAATCGACAAATTCTGAACACATTGCATCGTTAATTCGGACGATGGAGTTAATCCATCCTGATTGAGTGCTGAGCAGAGTTCAATTCGGTTTGCTCCACGTTTTTCGGCGGCCAACGCATCTTCCAGCGTTTCAACGCAAGCTTCAAATGTTAGAATTTTTGTATCCATTTTTGGTTAATAATTAGCTGCATATGCAATCCCGAAAGTCATACTGACTAGATCCTCAGCGAGCCGCGAAACCCCCGAACGCCATAGTATGATTCTGCACCGTTATGATACACGAAAACATGATCGTAGCGACGATCACAAAAGAGTGCGCCGCCGAGTGTTCTAATCTCAGCCGGTGTTTTCACCCAGCTCGATGTTTTCGTATCGAAATTTCCAAACTTCTGCAATTCCCGATATTGTTCTTCCGTTAAAAGTTCAATGCCCATAGCAACAGCCATATCCATTGCGTTATTCTCGGGTCTATGCTCTTTCCTTGATTCAAACGCTTCACGGTCGTAACAAAAACTTCTGCGTCCTTTAGGACTTTCTAAAGAACAATCCTGAAAAATGTATTCTGCCGTCTTGTTATCAAGTCCAACAACATCAGGTTCACCGCCAGTCCGTTCCATTTCATTGAGCGACCACAGTTTTTCCCTGGAGGATCCGAGGTCAAGCTTTGCTTGTACTTTGGACCATTCAAGACCTTTATGGCGGTTCATGTTTTTCTCAAAACGGGCTTTCAGTGTGTCGAGCAGTTCTTCACATCTTCCAAATGGCAACTCCTTTTTATTTTCCATAGCAACAATAATTTTATTCACTTAAAATATCATGCAATTGGTTATAAATCTAATCAGCGAAAGCAGTCGTTTAGCCAGAACGCTATTTAATATCTATCTACAAATATGTCGCCATTCCGACACTAAAAAGCAGATCACACATAGCCGTCGTTAAAATAACTTTCCCCCTCAAAACAGCATATTCTTTCGAACAGAGTATTTCATTTCAAGTTCAAGCAAAATCTTTTTCCGCCAGACTCCGCCTGCATAACCAGTGAGCTTGTTTCCGGCCCCAATTACCCGGTGACACGGAATTACAATGGCAATTGGGTTTCGCCCGTTGGCTGTGCCTGCCGCCCGAATGGCTTTGGCATCACCCAACCTGATAGCCAGCTCCATGTAGGTAATTGTTTCGCCATAAGGTATTTTCAGCAATTCAGCCCATACTTTCTGCTGAAATTCAGTTCCTTCCGGAGAAAGCGGCAAATCAAAAGCCATCAAATTTCCAGAGAAATAGACTTCCAGTTGTTCCCTGCATCTTTCTAGAAGTTCACAAGATAGCTGTTCATGAAGCTCGTTTTCAGAAAAAGAAATTTCCTTGATTGATTTTCCATCAGACTTTAAAACCAGGAAACCTAAAGGGCTATTGAATGAAATTTGATATTGCATGGCCCAAAAATAAGAAAGTATTACTAAAGGTCATCCTGAACTTGTTTCAGGATCTCTGTTTTTAAACAAAAGACCCCGAAATAAATTCGGGGTGACGAATTGTCAATTAAAGTGACTTTTTGATAATTATCTGTTAAAATCTTTCACGTGCTGTGTAATGTGTGTGCAAAAGATGGTGCGATTTTTCACTGAGCGGATGATCGAGAAAATCTTTGTATATCTTCATGATTTCAGGGTTCTGGTGCGATTTCCGGAGCGGCATCCCGGCATCTTCAGCATAAATGGCCTCTGCCCGTTTCCTTCGAATTTCGGGGCTCGTTGGAATGGGTTGCCCACCACCGCCTAAGCATCCGCCCGGACAGGCCATAAACTCAATAAAATGGTAATCAGACTTCCCCGACCGGATCGAATCCATCACTTTTCCGGCATTCACTAAACCATGAGCGACCGCGCATTTCAATTCAACTCCTTCCAGAAAGGCCCATTCTTTCAGCGGATTTTCGATTTTTATTGATGCTTCCTTTACCCCTTCCATGCCGCGAACAGGTGTAATGTTCAGGTTTTCGAAAGGCACATCGCGACCGGTAACCAATTCGTAAGCAGTGCGCAAAGCGGCTTCCATAACGCCACCAGTTGCACCGAAAATCACACCTGCTCCGGTCGATTCGCCCATCAGCCGGTCGTAATGCATATCCTCCAGTTTCATAAAGTCGATACCAGCCTGTTTAATCATAATGGCCAGTTCGCGGGTAGTCAGCACATAATCCACGTCGCGGTAGCCACTGTCGTGCATTTCAGGACGGTTGGCCTCAAATTTCTTGGCGGTACATGGCATAATCGATACCGAAACAATTGTTTCAGGATCGAGGTTGCGGGCCTTGGCATAATAAGTTTTCGCTAAGGCACCAAACATTTGCTGCGGCGATTTGCAGGTGGAAAGATGATCGAGATAATCGGGATACATATGTTCGATATATTTGATCCAGCCTGGCGAACAGGAAGTTGCCATCGGAAGTTTTACCTCCGGATCGTGATCGACCAGCACTTTTCTCAGGCGGGTCAGTAATTCGGTTCCTTCTTCCATAATGGTCAGATCGGCTGTAAAGTCGGTATCCATCACAGCATCGAAGCCCAATCGTTTCAACGCAGCTACCATTTTACCTGTCACACGGGCGCCAACTTCAAAGCCAAGCTCCTCACCCAATCCGATTCGCACAGCCGGAGCCGTTTGAACAACCACATGTTTGGTTTTATCGGCAATGGCATCCCACACTTCCTCGATGTAATTTCGTTCGACCAATGCTCCGGTTGGACAGTGATTGATGCATTGCCCACAGTTAGTACAAACCACATCGCTCATCAATTTTTCAAAGAAAGTGGTAATTTTCATCTGGTCGCCTTTGTGCGCTACGGTCAACGCATTCACGCCTTGCAATTCAACACAGGTACGCACACACCGCTGGCAACGCACACATTTGCTGTCGTCTTTTACAATCGATGGCGAAAACATGTCGATGGTGTACTTTTTCAGCGGGGCAAGGCGAATAAAATCCTGAGTCATAATTTTGTATTCCGATGCCAGCAGTTGCAACTCACAATTTCCATTTTTGTAACAACGGGTACAATCGGCGTTATGCTCCGACAGCAGCAATTCGATGATGTGTTTTCGCGAATTCCTGACTTTCAACGAATTGGTCAGGATTTCCATGCCTTCTTCGCACGGAGTGGCACAGGCTGCAGTTAACCGTTTTTGTCCAACGATTTCAGTCACACAAACCCGGCAATTTCCGGCCACACAAAGGTCTTTATGATAGCAAAGGGTTGGAATGATAACTCCAGCTTTACGAGCAGCATCCAGAATTGTGGTTCCTGCTTCTATTTCAAGCGGAACACCATTTATGGTTATTTTGATATTTTTATTCATGGCTGTGCAGAGTTAGTAAATCATTTCTTCCCTGAAATTTTCGACAATTGACGAAAACGAGTTGGCCACCGATTGCCCTAAGCCACATTTGGCAGTCAACTGCATCGTTTCGGTTAAGCGAAGCAATTTGTCGAGGTAATGCGCATTCTTTTCGCCACGCTTTACTGCTTTAATCCCCTTCAGCAATTGCTGGCAACCAACCCGACAAGGAGTACATTGCCCGCACGATTCTTCGCGGAAGAATTCAAGGTAATTATCGAGCACATTGAACATCGACCGTGAACTATTGAACAGCATCATGGAACCTCCCGTAGGCAACGAAATTCCGGTTAATTTTCCCTGAAAACCTATTGCAGTTTCGGCAAATCGCTTGCGGGGCACCAAAAATCCCGAAGCACCGCCAACCTGAACAGCCTTCGTGTCGCCATCACCAAACTCATCGACAAAATCAGAAAGGCTCATTCCCAGTTCAAGTTCATAAATTCCGGGTTTGGGCGTATCTCCTGAAACCGAAAACAATTTCGACCCGCGCGAATACTGAACACCCAGGTCGTAAAACCGTTTTGCACCGTATTTAAAAATCGTGAAAGTATGCGCCAGTGTTTCCACATTGTTGATCACGGTTGGTTTGCCCATATAGCCATACGACGAAGGATAGGGTGGTTTATTACGTGGCTCGCCCCGTTTGCCTTCCATCGATTCAAAAAGAGCCGTTTCCTCACCGCAGATATACGCTCCGCTGCCCATAAATATTTTAATGGTAAAATCCAGATTGATCTCTTTACAATAATAGGCAAACTCACTGATGGCTTTATTCAGTTCTGGCTGAAGGAAAAAATATTCACCGCGCAGGTAAATATATCCTTCTTTGGCGCCGATCACATGGCCGCAAACAGCCATTCCTGTCAAGACTTTGAAAGGAACTCTCGACAAGATTTCGCGGTCTTTGAAGGTTCCTGGCTCTCCTTCGTCGGCATTGCAAATCACATACTTTTTATCGGATTCGGCTTCAGACGAAAGTTTCCATTTCAAACCGGTAGGAAATCCGGCTCCGCCCCGCCCCTTCAATTCCGAGCTGATCAGTTCGTTAATCAATTCCTGAGGCGTTCGGCTGATGCTTTTACTCAGCACTTCTTCCCAATCGTTTTCATTCTTAAAAATGAAATCGACACGCTTCAACTGATAATTAGTCGTCATACGAGCCTCCTTTCTTTCTCATGTAAGAACTCAAAATCTCACGGACTTTCTCAGGAGTCAGTTCGGTAAAAACTTCATTGTTAATCAACATCGCCGGAGCTTTGTGGCAAAATCCGAGACAATTAGTCTGAAGCAACGAGAAATTTCCGTCCGGAGTCGTTTCCCCCAACGTAATTTTCAGCATATCCTCGATGGTAAGCAGAATTTGATTTTTCCCTTTCATCGAACAGGTAATGGTTTTGCAAACGCGAATAATGTGTTTGCCCATTTTTTTATATTCCAGAAAAGAATAAAAAGTTGCGGTACCATAAACCTCAGCAGCAGGCAAATCCAGCTCACGGGCAATTTCGATCATCGAAAATTCCGAAAGGTATTTTTCCTGTGCAACAACTCCCTGAAGAATCGGCAGTAGATTATGCCGTTCGCGACCATATTGGTCTGCCAGACTTTTGATTAATTCAGAAACAGGGTTCATAAATTAAGACGAGTATGAATGGATGTATGACAATTGCTTTATGCAGATGAATAGGTAATTTCAGAAGTACGCAAAAGCTGCCAGATCATTTCGTTCTTCAGTATATTTTCCGAAACGGAAAGAAAATTCAGGGAGCAGATCAATTCATATAAATTTAAGGAAGTAATTAGATATAAACTATGGTTAATAATCAGAATATCATGACCTTTAAGTGTTATGCGACACATTTAAATTACCGAATTCAAGTTCCATAATTTTTCCACAGAAAATCAGGTTCTATTACCAAGCACTTTCTAATGAATCTATCTCAAAAAAAAAAACGAAACGGCTAGTCAAGCGATTTGGAAACGTTATTTCTGAAGAATTTTCAGTAACAAATCGAAGGCTGGCTCCGCCATTCCACCATGGTCGAAGCCATCCAGTTCGTAAAGGTAAGTTTGCTTGTGCCCTGAAAGTTTCATCATACGGCACATGTAAGCATTCTCCTCGTAACGGCCCAGCATTTCCATTTCACGGTCGCCGGTAATCAAAAACAATGGCGGTGCATCGGCCCGAACATGAAAAAGTGGTGCAAATTCGTCCACAACCGGCTGTGTATTTGGAATTCCCCGTTCTTTGCGGATTTCAAAATGGGTAATCATTTGTCCGCTGAAAGGCACCAGCTTCTGAATCGAATTGGCATCAATTCCATATGCTACCAGATAATGTTTATCGAGCCCAATCATACAAGTAAGGTAACCACCCGCCGAATGTCCTGAAACGATGATCTTTTTACGGTCGCCTCCGTATCTCTGGATATTTTTAAAAACCCACGCAACTGCGGCTGCCGCATCGTCAATGTACGCCGGGCTTTTCACCTTTGGACTCAGTCTGTAATTGACAGCAACAATAGCTAGTTTTTGGTTTTTCAACCGTTCCGGAATGAATTTTTCACCTGCCGTCAAGCCACCCCCATGAAACCAAACCACTGTGGTAAAACTATCTACATTTTCGGGATAGTAAATGTCCAGTTTGCATCTCTCTTTCTGATAGGCATCAAGGTTATCTCCAGAACGGTATGAAATATTGTTGTCGGTTTTGTAGGTAATTTGAGCCGAAGCGATGAATGCAGTGGCAACAAGCAATAGTACAAGAAAAATACGGTTCATCGGTTTATGTTGAGAAGTTTGGTGAAAGATAAGAATTTCGATGAGAAACGTAGGCAAAAAACAAAGAGAGCGGGAGGGTTTGGGGCTCTTGCTCTCTTTGACTCAAATTTAGAAATTACGCTGATTTTGCTTCCGAGGCACAGCCTTCCTTATATTCAGCAATAATTCCTTTAACCATTTGTGGCGAAACCCGGCCATAAACTTTATCGCCAACCATAACCACGGGAGCCAATCCGCAGGCACCCACGCAGCGCAGGCAGTTGAGCGAAAATTTGTTGTCGGCTGTACTTTGCCCAACCTCGATGCTGAGTTGCCGCTTAAATTCGGCAAGGACTTGTTCTGAACCGCGCACGTAACAAGCCGTTCCCATACAAATGGAAATGGGGTATTCGCCCAAGGGAATCATGGTAAAAAAAGAGTAGAAAGTTACCACGCCATAAACTTTAGCAACCGAAATATTCAGTTCTTTGGCAATCACTTCCTGCACTTCGGCTGGCAAATAGCCTAACTTACTCTGAACCTGATGCAAGACATTAATCAATTCACTTCCCTGGTTCCCGAAATCCGAACAGACCTCCCTGATCAGCCCGATGGTTTTTTCTGAAAGTTTTATTCCTGGCATATTGTTAGATTTTCGATTTGAACAAAAATTAGAATCTGGTTGGTAGAGCCGTTGTATGCAACGTCTCTACACCTATTTAACTACGATCAAAATATTTGGTATGCAGCAGATGATGAGCCTTTTCGCTCATCGGAGATCCCAAAAATTCTTCGTAAAGCTTGGTGATGTATGGATTTTCGTGCGATTTCCGGATGGTCTTATTTTTATCTTCCGAATAAATGGCACGCTGTCGTTTTTTCAAAATTTCAGCATCGCCATGATGATAAGGCTGACCGCCGCCACCAATACAACCACCCGGGCACGACATGATTTCGATGGCATGGAATTCACTGTTCCCGGCCTCAATATCTTCGAGTAGCTTACGTGCATTGCCCAACCCATGAGCGATTCCGATGTTAATCGGCGTACCGTTGAAATCAATAGTTGCTTTGCGTAAACCATCCATTCCGCGCAACTCTTCAAAATCGATACGAGGTAATGGTTTGCCTGTAAATACTTCGTAGGCAGTGCGTACAGCAGCTTCTATAACTCCACCTGTTGTTCCAAAAATTACAGCGGCACCAGTTGACTCGCCTAATGGCGCATCAAATTCTTCATTGGGTAACGAGTTAAAATCGACGTTGCCCAGGTTGATCAAATGAGCCAGTTCGCGTGTGCTTAAAGCAAAATCGACATCCGGATTACCATTTACCGAGAACTCGGGGCGACTGCTTTCGTATTTTTTGGCCAAGCACGGCATAATGGAAACCACCACCAGATTTTCACGTTTGACATTGATTTTATCAGCAAAATAGGTTTTGGCAATTGAGCCGAACATCTGTTGCGGTGACCGTGCTGTTGATGGAATATCTTTCAATTCAGGGAAATGATGCTCAAAGAATTTAACCCATGCCGGACAACAAGAAGTAAGGATTGGCAGTTTCACATTCGGGTCACCTTCCATGAATGCAGACAAACGGCTCAGCAATTCGGTTCCTTCTTCCAGAATGGTGAGGTCGGCGGCAAAATCGGTATCGAAAACGTAATCGAATCCCAAACGGCGCAGGGCAGCAACCATTTTGCCAGTCACCAATGTTCCGGCGGGCATCCCGAATTCTTCGCCCAAAGCAGCACGAACAGCAGGGGCAGTCTGAACTATAACCGTTTTTGTTGGGTCAGACAAAGCCCGGATCACAGCGCCGGTTTCGTCGGCTTCAGTAAGGGCGCCGGTTGGGCAAACAGCCACGCACTGTCCGCAATAAGTACAAACCGAATGGTCGAGGTTCATCTCGAAAGCCGGAGCCACAACGGCCTGAAATCCGCGATTGACAGCCGAAAGAACGCCGACTGTCTGAACATCGTTGCACATGGTTTCGCACCGGCGGCACATGATGCACTTGTTAATTTCTCGGATAATTGCCGGTGAAGTATCCTCGCGATACGACGACTGTTCGCCTTGATAATGAATCTTCCGGATTCCAAGATGGTTGGCCATATTTTGCAAATCGCAGTTGCCCGATTTGGCACAAATCAAACAATCAGCCGGATGGTCTGACAAGATCAACTCAACAACCGTGCGACGGGCATTTATTACACGAATAGAATGAGTATCAATCTCCATTCCTTCGGCTGCTTCTGTACAACAGGCGGGCGCCAGATTTTTGCGGCCTTTAACTTCGACCACGCAAACACGGCAACCTCCGGGTTTATTTTCAATGTTCATATCGTCCAGCTTCATATAACAAAGCGTTGGAATATCAATTCCAATGCTTGCTGCAGCTTTTAATACCGAAGTTCCTTTGCGGACAACTACCGGTTTGTGATCTATTGTCAGGTTTATCATTTCCATATTTTCCCAATTTATGCAGTTAATACAGCATCAAACTTACACTTCGCGGCACATACACCACATTTGATACACAACGACTGGTCGATGTAATGTGGCGCCCGTTTCTCTCCGGAAATGGCTCCAACCGGACAATTGCGGAAACAAAGCGTGCAACCGGTACATTTTTCAGGATCGATGTTGAAATGCATCAGCGCTTTGCATTGACCGGCCAAACATTTATGAGAACTAACGTGTGCCAGATATTCATCATGGAAATTATCGAGCGTGGAAAGCACCGGATTCGGCGACGTTTGCCCCAGTCCGCAAAGCGAAGTGTCTTTGATTACTGTACTCAGCATTCGTAACCGATTCAGGTCTTCGAGTTCGCCATCACCGCTGGTGATTTTCTCCAGAATTTCATGTAGGCGTTTGTTGCCAATCCGACAAGGAGTGCATTTTCCACACGACTCATCGAGTGTAAATTCGAGGTAAAACTTGGCAATGGCCACCATGCAGTCCGAATCGTCAAGGACAATCATTCCGCCAGAACCCATCATCGAACCAGCTGCCAGCAAGTTATCGTAATCAATGGGTGTGTCCAGAAACGATTTGGTCAAACAGCCTCCCGAAGGGCCTCCGGTCTGAACGGCCTTGAATTCGCGGCCATCTTTTATTCCGCCGCCGATATCGTAGATAATTTCACGAAGGGTAATTCCCATCGGAACTTCAATCAAGCCCACATTGTTGATTTTTCCGGCCAAAGCAAACACCTTTGTGCCTTTTGATTTGGCCGTTCCGATCGAAGCAAACCATTCGGCGCCTTTGTTTATGATGACCGGAATGTTAGCAAACGTTTCCACATTATTCACATTGGTAGGTTTGCCGTTGTATCCTTTTTCGGCTGGGAATGGTGGTTTGAACGTCGGTTCGCCACGTTTCCCTTCCATCGAATGAATCAAGGCAGTTTCTTCGCCGCAAACAAAAGCTCCTGCTCCGTAACGGATTTCGACGTCGAAATTAAATTCGGTTCCCAAAATTTCATCGCCCAGCAAACCATATTCCCTAGCCTGATTGATGGCAACTTTCAGCCGTTCGATAGCCAACGGGTATTCGGCCCGAATGTACACCAACCCCTTATCAGCTCCGATACAGTATCCGCAAATGGCCATGGCTTCGAGTACCGAATGCGGATCGCCTTCCAGGATGGAACGATCCATGAACGCACCCGGGTCGCCTTCGTCGGCGTTACAAACCACATATTTCTGGTCACTGACCGATTTTCGGGTCAATTCCCATTTCAGGCCAGTAGGAAAACCACCGCCTCCACGTCCGCGAAGCCCGGAATCTTTGATCATTTTGATCACTTCGTCCGGAGTTTTCTCTGAAAGGCATGTTCCCAAAGCGGTGTAACCATCGCGTCCAATGTATTCCTCAATATTTTCAGGATTGATAAAACCGCAATTCCGAAGGGCAATACGAATTTGCTTTTTATAGAATTCCATTCCTTTCGAATCGCCAATCGTTTCTTTGGTTTCAGGATCTTTATACAGCAACCGTTCCACTTTCCTTCCTTTAATGATGTGTTCGTCAATAATCTCGGACACATCTTCAGGAGTTACCTGCGTGTAAAAAGTGTTATCGGGCAAAATTTTTACAATGGGTCCTTTTTCACAAAAGCCAAAACATCCGGTTGATATAACCTGAATTTCGTCGGTTAACCCATATTCGTTGAGTCGGTCAGCGAAATTTGTTTTGATGAGTTCGCTTTGCGAAGCCTTGCATCCGGTACCCCCGCATACAAGGATATGCATATTATATTCGGCCATATTTTGTCCGTTTATTGGTTATCGATTGTTGTATAGGTTATTGGAATAATTCCATCGACCATTTCGTTGAGTTTGATGTGTTTCTCGATAATTTCCTGAGCCTTGGTCCGGTTTACAAATCCATAAACCACAGGCATTTGTCCCGGAATGGTCAGCTCGATGGTTGGTTCGGCATAGCAATAACCCATGCATCCGGTTTGAGTCACAACGGCATCAATTCCCTGATGATCAAGCTCATCAATCAGATAAGTCATGGTTTCTTTTGCTCCGGAAGCGATACCGCAGGTAGCCATCGAAACCTTAATCTGAATCAGATTTTCAGGATGATCGCCCTTTTCTCGTAATTTGATTTTTGATTGTACTTCGGACTGTAGCTTCTTTAGGTCGGCAAGAGATTTTATTTTATTCATATTTGGGGGTATTTATGAGTTTAATAAAAGTTCAACCACTATTCTTTAAATATCAGCACTTTAAAACTAAAAATATCTAATATTTATCATTATTCGCTAATTTGAATCTGTTTAAAATTTTCCTTCAACATTTCTTTCAGGAAAGATCGAACATCAGGATGATTAATTGGAACATTATCAAGTGTTTGCTTTACTTCTCGGGTATCCAGTTCAAATTCTCCGGAAGGTGTTTGATGTTTAAAGACATAATCGGGTCCATCGGGAGAGCAAATAAGTAGGAGAAGTGTATCAACCAGGTCGCCCATGACAGGACGATCGATGTGATTCAATCCAAATATGGCTGTTACTATGGTGCCTTTGCTCGGTTCCGATTCAATGTTGAACGAGCCGCCGGTCATTTCTGCGTTCTGCTTGAAAAGCGACAAGCCCAGACCAACTTTTCGGGTAGTTCGAGAGGTGTAAAATGGATCGATGGCCCGCTGCAACAGTTCAGCACTCATTCCAGTACCATCATCAGTAATGGTAATTATCAGTTGATTTTGATCCGGAATTTCGGCGATTTCAATCCCGATCAGATTCGCTTTGGCTCGGATCGAGTTCTGGACAATATCAAGGATATGCAGAGAAAGGTCTTTCATATACCTATAATTGAATTGCTAAAGGACTTACTGATTAAAAAAATTCAATTTCAACCTATTTTACGGGATTCGAACGCATCTTCCATCTTCCCGATGTAATGCTTTTCGAATTTCACCAAACGTGGCATTCTCCAGTTCAAAGTTCGTGTAAATTTTCCCCAAATCAACAGGGAAATGGGTATCCGAAAATTTCACGATAGTAATATCACGACTGATATTAAATTTCTCCCTGATAAAGGCCTCTTCAGCTAGTTTCGAAATTTGCAGCGCATCGACCTTTAATTCCGGAGGGAAAAAACCCAATTGACTGAAAAGGCTGTTTCGCGGCCGGTCGATGTGTGCCGGAATAAAAATTCCGGAGAGTTCGTGCACTTTCTGTTCCACCTCTTCGACACTCACATCCAACGATGCACCCAAGTAGTTATCCAGCTCTTCCAGAATATTCTCATCTTCATCAACCACCAACTGGTAGCCAAAAAGCGAACTGTTGTGAGGAATAATTGTCAGATGCTGATCCAAATAATCCTGAAAAACACGCAAGGCCTCAAAATCAGCAAACAGGCCCAGGCAGTGAACCTCTTCGCACGAGGTCATTTCACAGCCCGGAATTACCGTCAAACCCGACTTTTGTCCCAGTTTCCACACAATCTCGCATTGTTTAGTACTGTTGTGATCGGTTATTCCGATGATATCCAGCCCTTGGTTTTTAGCCAATGCAACAATGTTTGCAGGACTCATTTCCAAATCGCCACACGGTGACAACAAAGTGTGGATATGAAGATCAGTCCTAAAAGATTTCATGGTTAGGCGTTTATAACTTGATACAGCTTTCCGGCTATCTCAAAAGTTGACAAATTTGTTCCCAACAAAGGAATATTTTCGTCATCAGAATGTTTAACCGTATTTTCCATCGGTTTAAGGTTATTGACTAAAACAACAGCGGCCAAATCCTTAAGTGATGCGATAGCCATTACATTCTGATGAACCTGAAGTGTTATCCAGATTTCACCTTCACGGGCATTTCCCATTACATCGCTCAGCAGGTCGGAAATATAACCTCCGGAAATTTCGCGATCCAACCCTTTTTGGCCAGCAAACACCGTCAATCCTAATTTTTCAACTACTTCAGAAACCTTCATTTCGTCGTCCTCTTTTATTACAGTCAGCTTTAAATCTATTCGTTCCCCATTTCTTTTGTGTGTTGAGGAACGCTTTTCGGGCATTAATTCGGCCTTCATCGACCCACATTTGTTGTAGGAAAGTGCAGTCCGACATTTTTGCCTTGTTGTTTACCATATCTTCGGCCAGTGCATGACAATTGGGCGCTCCACAGGCACCACAATCGATACCCGGCAAAAAGCACACAATCCGCTGCGCCTTGTTCATCTTCTCCATCGCTTTAATCCGGTCTTTACCAAAGATAAAGTGCGGTTTGGGCATTATGGGATCAAGAATCAGTTTTCGCTTTAACTCTTCGGTGTTGGCCCGAATCGTATTCTGAGATATATCTTTGGCCGAAGGATAGCGTTTAGCCCTGCGTTCAAGCCTTTCTACGGTCATAAACCGGTTGCCTGTGAGTAAAATTCCGCCGGCACAACTTTGGTCGCAGGCCCGCATTTCGATGAAATCGATACCCTGAACCTGATCGTTTTCGAGCCTTTCCAGAAAACGAACCGCATTATGAATACCGTCGATGGCAATACTCCTTGATCCGAAACAACACGATTCCCCACGGGTCAGGCTCCAGGTGATGCCTTCATTTGAAAGGTTTTTCCGCTGAACCGAATGATCTTCAACTTCACCGTCAGCAATAACTTTCATCACTTCGTTATACAGCTGATTCATATTGACGACTCCGTCAACAATCGATTCAAGTTCGCCAACTGGACTTTTAACTGCGGCAATTTTCGCAATACAAGGTGTAGCATAAAACAGTCCGATTTCTTCGCGCCGGGCACCTTCTAGCATCAGTTGTTCAATAGCGAAATGAGCTGCAAGATTATGAGGCGCTTTCCGAAGGATCAAATTTTCGGTCAGCGATGGGTATCGGCCCTGAATAAGCCGGACAATGGCCGGACAATAAATGGAAATGGCAGGCTTTGGCGTTTCGTTATTGCTTAACACTTCCTGGATCGAGTCGATGAGTACCTGCATAGGTTGCTCTACCTCAAAAATGTGTGTAAACCCAACTTTTTTCAATCCATCGTATATCTGGTCTTCGCTGTATTTTTCAGGAAACTGCCCAATCATGATCGATGGGAACAAGATGACACGGTATTTGAATGACCTGATCATAGCCAGATCGTCTTGTTCGACATAGAAAGCGTGGGTTGGACAGGCTCGGTGGCACTGTCCGCAGTAAACACATTGTTCGTGGTCGATTACCGCAAGCCCGTTAACAACACGGATAGCTTCGGTTGGACACGACTTCATGCAATGGGTACAACCTATACATTTGGATGCATCCACTTTCAGAGCATGATATGTTGAAAATTCGCTCACGAGAAATAGTTAATCATTTTTACTTTAGTACCCTTACCGACTTCCGATTCAATCAGCAATTCATCCGTATTTTTCTTCATGTTGGGCAAGCCCATCCCTGCGCCGAACCCCATTTCACGAACTTTTTTGCTTGCTGTAGAATATCCGGCCTGCATCGCCTGGTCAATGTCGGGAATACCAGGTCCCTCGTCCTCGACCCAAATGGTAATTTTATTTTCATCAATATCGACCGAGACAGTTCCATTCCAGGCATGAGCCACCACATTCACTTCAGCCTCATATAAGGCAATCACAATGTTTTTAATCGTCTTGCTGTCAATATCCAATTGCTTCAGCACTTTCTTTACCTCGCTCGAAGGATATCCGGCATGGGTAAAGTCACCACCTTGTATGTTAAAAGTCAGTTTCAAGTTGCAGGTTAAACTTTTATTTGAACTAAAAATAGTAAATGGTAACTAGTCAAATTGTAAATCTAATAAATTGGTTTCAATCCGGCCTGAAATAACAGTCCGCTTGATTTAAAGAGCGAATAGGGTGATTCCATGATACACATTCCAATTTCACGGGCCAAACTGATCATTTGCGGAGTTGCCTTTTTGTTTCGTACAAGCACAATAGCACGAATGTCGGCCATTTCGGCGGTACGTATAGCCTGAAGGTTAACCAGCCCCGTAATCAACACAAGATTATCAGTATCAAGCGTTAACACGTCACTCATCAGGTCGGAACTGTATCCCATCTCTACCTCTTCTTCCAATCTTTCAGCACCACACGATATCGTTGCATTTAAAACAGCGGCGATCTCTTTTAACTTCATCTCGAATCTTAAAGGGGTTCGTGACAAATTTCAGAAAAAATAACTGAAAATTGGTGACCAGAGTGTTGTTCCCTTCTTATTTAGATTGGTTATAGGTAAATGACGTTCCTGCGATTTCATCACTCGAAAAAGAGATTGATTCCTTTTCTAAATATTCCCAAATGTTTCGTAAATTAAGTACGAAATTTACACGCTATGATTTACGAAGAAAATTCTTTCAATCAGGATTTTATTGACGATCCCGAATTGCATCAGAAAATCATTGATGCTTTGCCCATCCCTATTTTTTACCGCGACCTGAAAGGAATTTATAAAGCCTGCAATAAGTCACAGGAAAAAATACTTGGACTGCCAAAATCACAAATTATCGGGAAAACTGTTTTTGACATTCAACCTTTCGAGATTGCAGAAATTTACGCTCAACACGATCAGGAACTGTTAGACAGCCCAGGGGATCAAATCTACGAAGCTAAATTTCGTGATGCCGATGGAGTTTTGCGCGATGTCGTATTCAACAAAGCTGTCATCCGCGACAATCAAGGTGCCGTAACGGGCATTGTAGGTTCAATTTTCGACATTACTGAGCGGAAAAAAGCCGAACGCAAACTCGAAAAAGCACGTGAAGCAACCGTAATAGCTTCGGCCATGATGCACAAAATCAGGGCTGGACTCATTATTGTTGACAGTGAATTTAAAGTTATCGATTCGAACGAAGCATTCGCCAAGCTTTCCGGACCAGAAATCGAAGAGCTCTATGAAACCATTCCAGGCCTTCATGGCGCCGATCTGAAGGAACTGGTTCCGGATGTGATTTACAAGATGTTCGCAGCAACAATGACTTCAGGAGAAAACGCCATTGAACGCGACCTGCGAATCCAAAATAAATTGTTGCATGTATCGGTAATTACCATATACAAACACAGGGTGGTTGGTGCATTGCTTCGCGACATGTCGGCCCCATCGCTGGTTCGTGAAGAGATTATCAGCCGGGCCCAACGGGTAAACAGGCATAACCTTGAAACAGTTCAGAAAATTGCCTTTCTCCTTGGCGATAACGCCTCAATGACTGAGGAACTTCTGAACTCAATTATTGAATCGTACAAATACGGCGAGGACGAAGGTTAAGAACTGAATTACTTAAGATTTTAAGGATTGATTTACCACTTTTGACTTGACCAAAATGACTGATTATCACATTGAAGTTGACGTTCATCAGCTCAACCGGCATGGACAGGTTGTTTGCGGAGACGTTTTTCATTCGAAACAGATCAGAGCCGAAGGTCGTTCCATCCTGGTTCTTTCGGATGGAATTGGACACGGAGTTAAAGCAAATGTTTTGGCCACTTTAACTGCATCGATGGCGCTTAATTACGCGTCTTTCCATACCAAGCCGGAAGTTGCTGCCAATATTTTTATGCGTGCCTTGCCCAAAAGTTTAGATGGAAAAGAAAGCTATGCTACTTTTACGATCATCGAAATTGAAGATTCAGGAGAGGTCAGGATTATAAATTACGAAAATCCACGCTCAATCCTCTTCCGGAAAGGACAACTATTCAACCCGAAGGAAATCCAGATTCCGATCAGGGGAGAAGAGAATGTCGGTAAAATATTGCGAATCAGGGAATTTACTCCCATCCTCGAAGACCGGATTGTTTTTATGACCGATGGGATAACCCAATCGGGATTGGGAAGCGCAAGATTTCCAACCGGTTGGGGACTTGAAGATATTGCTCGTTTTGCCGAAAATCAGATTTCGCGCGAATATGAAATTTCGGCCACGAAACTTGCCCGCAAAATTTTGAACCAGGCATCAATGAATGATTCGTTTGAAATACGTGACGATGCCAGCTGTGGCGTTATTTATTTCAGGCAACCCCGTGAATTTATGCTGATCACAGGTCCACCATTCTACAAAATCAAGGATGCCGATTTTGTTCAGCGAATCAAGGAATTTCCCGGGAAAAAAATTATTTGCGGAGGAACAACTGCCGAAATTATTGCCCGGGAAATGAATATTGAGATTAATATCCAGCACCGGTTTTCGGAAAAATCGTTGCCTCCTGCCGCAAAAATGGAAGGCTTTGAAATTGTAACTGAAGGAATATTAACCTTGGGACGAGTGGAAGAAATTCTGGAGAATTACAACAGCGAAATGCGTTTGGGCGACAGTCCTCCGGAAGAAGTTGTGAAGCTTTTGACCCAGCACGACATCATTCACCTCATTGTCGGAACACGCATCAACTGGGCACACCAAGATCCTGATCAGCCGGTAGAGCTGGAGATGCGTAAATTTGTGGTGAAACGAATTGCAAAATTGCTTGAAACCCGTTTCTTCAAAAAAGTAACCATTGAAATGGTGTGATCAAATAAATGTAAAACAGAATTGGTTAATTTTCCGACCAAATTCTTACGACCGCTGCAATCCGTTGCAAACTGACGATGAATCACCACTGCAGAATGGCGAATAAAGAAACAAAATGCTCACACCATAGGGTATTTCTTGAATATTTCTTCTGATCTCATCAAAATATCAACATACTGAGCCCTTTGATAGACGTACGGATCTTTGAGACTTTTTCTGGAAAGTTTGCCACAGAAATCGCCGATCGACTTGTATCCTTTTTTGTCCATCCATTGATTTAACTCTGTTAGCATTGTTGCAACAACGGCAGGCTGATTTTTATAAACCGCCGAGACAATCTGAACGACATCAGCACCGGCTAGCAATAAACGAATCACATCCTCCGAAGTGTAAATTCCCCGACTGGCGCATATGTTCCCAGCCACATTTCCATGAAGCAAACCGGCATACCGCAAAGCCAACTGATGGTCTCGTGCCTGGGTCAGTTCCCATGGGAAATGAAAGATTTCATTCTCAATATCTATCTCAGGTTGAAAAAAACGATTGAACATTACAAAACCATCAACGCCCGCTTCGTCAAGCTTTTTAATAAAATTCAGCGTATTGGTATAGAACGGGCTCAGCTTAACACTGACTGGAATCTTAACCGCTCTTTTAATACTCTTAACAATCTGGAATTGTTTTTCTTCAATTGATACAGCCCCAACCTCAAAATAACCAGGAGTGGCATACAAATTTAACTCCAGACCATCCACGCCGGTTTCTTCAAGCAATTGGGCATATTCTACCCAACTGGGTTCATACAGGGCATTCAAACTGGCAAAAACCGGCACTGAGGCTGCCTGCTTTAGTTTCTTCAGGTTATATAAATGTTCCTTTGGACCAGCATGAGCAATATCAGGGAAAAGCCTGGTCATTTCCGAATTTCGGTTGGCATACTCATTAAGTTCTTCATCAAACTGAAGATTCTCCAACTGAATTTGCTCTTCGAATAGCGATTTATAAACAATTGCTGCGATTCCGGCTTCTTCGAGTTCTTTTACCACTTCAGGTTTAGTAACGAGATTGCAGGCGCCTAAAATAATTGGATTCTTTAACTTGACGCCCATGTAGGTTGATGAAAGATCTGCCATAGTATTGGGTTTTAGTGTTGTCGTTTTCAAGTTAAACTCATGACGACCTGCTTTTGTTCAGCAATTGGACAAAAAAAAGAAGAGGTTCCCCTTTTTTATCAGGGAAACCTCTTCGGATTAATCGATAATATGTAGATCACTTGAAACTGGTGGTATGTGATCTAAATGTTCAATGATTTGAGATTTCTTTTTAATACGCATTTTGTAAAACGAACGCCATACAAAATACATCGAAATGATCATCAGTACTGCAGCGACAATGTGGTGCGATAAACGGTAAGCTTTAACCCCATCAACCACTGTTGACATCGAAACGGCTATTTCAACAGCCAAAAGACCAAACAAAGTAGAGAACTTAATAATTGGGTTCAAAGCAACTGATGTGGTATCTTTAAATGGATCGCCAACGGTATCGCCCACAACGGTAGCATGGTGCAAAGGTGTTCCCTTTTCTTTCATGTCAACTTCAACAAGTTTCTTGGCATTATCCCACGAACCTCCGGCATTAGCCATGTAAATGGCCTGATATAATCCAAATATTGCAATCGAAATCAGGTACGAAACAAAGAAATTTGGATCGAATAAAGCATATGCTAAGGTAGCGGTCATCAGAGCGATAAAAATATTCCACATACCTTCCTGTGCGTATTGGGTACAAATCTTAACGACTTCAATAGAATCGCTGTTATCTGCTTCTTTCTTAGTTAGATCCATGTTTTTCTTGATAAAAGCCACAGCACGGTAAGCTCCTGTTGTTACGGCCTGAATAGAAGCGCCGCTGAACCAGAAAATCATAGCCCCACCGGTAATGAAACCTAATAACACAGGTGCCTGGGTCAATTCAAGGTTCAACATACCTTCTTTTTTCAAGAGCAGAATGATGGAAAAGATCATGGTTGTTGCACCAACAACAGCAGTGCCAATAAGCACAGGTTTAGCGGTTGCTTTAAACGTATTTCCGGCAGAATCGTTGGCTTCGAGATAATGTTTGCCACGCTCAAAATCAGGTTCAAATCCGAAGTCACGTTTAATTTCTTCGCTAATTCCCGGAATCTGTTCAATTTGCGAAAGTTCGAACACCGATTGGGCATTGTCAGTTACCGGGCCATAACTATCAACAGCAATAGTCACCGGCCCCATGCAAAGGAAGCCAAAAGCAACCAACCCGAAAGAAAAGATGCTTGCATACTGAATCTGATCGAGCCCAGGCAATTGGCTGATAAAATAAGCGACAGTCATTAAGCCGGTCAACAACATACCAATCCAGTAAGCAGAAAAATTACCAGAAACAATTCCTGAAAGTATGGTAAGGGAAGAACCTCCTTCTTTCGATGCTATTACAATCTCTCTTACATGTTTCGATTTTGAGCTGGTAAATATTTTGGTGAATTCAGGAATAAGCACTGCGGCCAAGGTTCCGCAACTGATAATGGAAGCCAGTTTCCACCACAACCCCTGAGGCAAATCGCCAATCAGGAAATAACTCATAATGTAACCGATTATAATACAAGTTGTAGCAGCAATCCAAATCAGTCGGGTCAACGGTTCTTCAAAGTCGAATTCAAGCAGATGACCGTATTTCTTTTTAGAGATCGCTTGATTGATAAAGTATGAAATTCCAGAAAATATATCCATCAGGAAGCGCATACCGAAGATCCAAACGATCAGTTTAGCCTGAAGCTGAACATCGACAATGGCGAGGGTAATAAATGAAATCAAAGCAACACCGGTTACTCCGTATGTTTCGAAAGCGTCGGCAGTAGGTCCAATGCTATCACCAGCATTGTCACCGGTACAATCGGCAATAACTCCGGGGTTCCGCGGATCATCTTCTTTGACATCGAATACAATTTTCATCAGGTCGGAACCGATATCGGCAATTTTGGTAAAGATACCACCCGCAATACGCAATGCCGATGCTCCAAGCGATTCACCGATAGCAAATCCAAGGAAACAGAACCCAACAATTTCGCGGGGAACAAAAAGCAGGATGATCACCATCATGACCAGTTCAAGCGAAATCAGGAACAAACCAATAGAAATACCAGAACGAAGTGGAATATTTACCACATCCCAGGGACGATTCCGAAGCGACGCAAAAGCTGTACGGGCATTGGCGTAGGTATTCACACGAACTCCGTACCAGGCCACGGCATACGAGCCTCCCATACCGATTACAGCGAAAAGTAATACGAGAATAATGGTAACTACCGTTGGAATTGCATTCGTACCTTCCGGATTTCGATTTGCCATGATCAGATAGAAGATAATGGCAACCGAAACTATTCCAAACAAAATCCCCAGGAATTTAGCTTGTTGAATCAAATAAGTCCGGCAGGTTTGATAAATCGTATCTGCTACATTCAACATCGACTTGTGTGCAGGTAATTTCTTGATCTGACTTCTCAGGTAAAGACTGATACCTAAAGTGCCAAGAATCACAAAAGATCCGTAGAACAGCAACTGCCATGCAGACAGGTTAAAGAAATACGGGAAATGCCCTTCGTGCAGGTCGGGAATTTTCAGGTCTGCTTCACTGGCCCAAAGGGACCCAGAGCAGGCAAGAAAAATCAAAAAGAAAAATGCTTGCTTTATATGTTTCATAATAAGAAAATTGAAAATTGGTTTTTCGTGATTTTGATAGTTATTTGAGTTGATCGTTATCCAAATTATTCTTTCAATATTAAATTTCACTCCCACCAATCAGCACCCTTAAATTCGATAAAAGAAACACCTATACTTAAAGCATCACTTGTTTCAGACATCAAATTCTTGCCAATCTAAAAGTAAATTCTTATTTAATCCCTCTTAATTTTTGAAATTGGGCAAGAGCAGTTATATGTGTTTTTGGGGACGAAAAAACAGTTCTTTCTTTCTAATTACCAATAGCTTTTGAATGCCGATGTTCCAAACCTGCTTTACAACAAGATTTTTGAAATTAACATTTAATTAACATTAAATTAATTCAGGAAATTAGCGGCCAGCCTATATAACGTAATATCTAATTAAAAAAAAGTCAGGTACCACCTTCTTAGGAGCAAGTTGCATCCTTCAAAACCAAACTTTCATATGCAATATTTAAAGAGAGAGCCGTCTCAATATTGAAATTGAGACGGCTCTCTGCGGTTTTTACAACCATCAAATGATCCGTAAGTATATAGATCAAAAACTACCTACATTAAACTATAAGCAACGGTTAGCCCAGCCATTACGATAGAAACCATACTCATCAGTTTAATCAAAATATTTAAAGATGGGCCTGAAGTATCTTTAAACGGATCGCCAACCGTATCGCCGGTTACTGCAGCCCTGTGGCAATCAGAACCTTTGCCTCCGAAATTACCTTCTTCGATAAATTTCTTGGCATTATCCCATGCGCCACCTGAATTGGCCATAAAAATAGCAAGGATAAAACCGGTAGCAGTTCCACCCAATAAAAGGCCAGCCACGCCGGAAACGCCAAAAATAATACCGGTGGCAATTGGAATAAAGATGGCAAGCAGGGAAGGAAATAACATTTCTCTCTGAGCACCTTTGGTCGAAATTTCGACACAGCGGGCATAATCAGGTTCTGCAGTACCTTCCAAAATGCCTTTGATTTCGCGAAACTGACGACGAACTTCCTCGACCATTTTTTGAGCGGCTCGGCCTACGGCATTCATGGTTAATCCGCAAAACAAAAATGCAGCCATCGAACCAATGAATGTTCCGACTAAAATACGGGGGTTCATAATATCGAGATGCAAATACTGCATCATTTCAGGGATACTTGCCTTATGGATATCCACATTTGCGAAATTATTGACATGAGCATAGGTGGTAAAAGCAGCGACCTTTTCAGGAATACGGGCAATGGCAATTTTAATTTCTTCGATGTACGAAGCCAAAAGAGCCAAAGCTGTTAAAGCAGCAGAACCGATAGCGAATCCTTTTCCGGTTGCAGCGGTTGTGTTCCCAAGTGCATCCAAAGCATCCGTACGTCGGCGAACTTCATGATCTAACCCACTCATTTCGGCATTTCCACCAGCGTTGTCAGCAATCGGGCCGTAAGCATCGGTAGCCAAAGTGATTCCTAAAGTTGACAGCATACCAACTGCAGCAATGGCGATGCCATATAAGCCAAAACTAATATTATTGAAATCGAATCCTGAAGCAAACAAGAACGCAAGAATAATTGAAGTACCAACAATCAGAACCGGTACAGCAGTCGAAATCATTCCGGTACCAATTCCCGCAATAATTACAGTAGCAGGGCCCGTTTTGGTTGATTCGGCAATCATTTGGGTCGGTTTGAATCCGGAAGAAGTATAGTATTCAGTAATTTTACCAATTCCAATACCACCCAGCAGACCGGTCATCATGGCACCCCAAATGCCCAGAAAATTAGGAATAGCCAAATATCGAAGTATAAGATATGAGAATATAGCAATTCCGACGGAACTGATGTTTACGCCACGACCAAGAGCTGCCAGCAATTGTTTTTGAGAAGCACCTTCCTGGGCTTTGACCATAAAAATTCCGAGTATGGAAAGGATAATCCCGACTGCAGCAATAACCATTGGAGCTATAACTGCATTAAACTGTATGGTAAAACTATCAGCCGGATTAACATTAATTCCAATTGCTGTTAAATTTGAAGCGACAAAAGCAGTAGCTCCGAGAGCCGCAGTTGAAAGAATGGCGCCGCAATAAGATTCGTACAAGTCGGCACCCATACCAGCCACGTCACCTACGTTATCGCCAACATTATCGGCAATAGTTGCAGGGTTGCGCGGATCATCTTCCGGAATTCCGGCTTCCACTTTACCAACCAGGTCAGCGCCTACATCGGCAGCTTTGGTAAAAATACCACCACCCACACGGGCAAACAAAGCCTGGGTTGAAGCCCCCATTCCGAAGGTAAGCGTAGTTGTAGTAATAATAATCAATTTCATGGATGGATCAGCTGCGATAGCTCCATTCGTAGTGGTGTCGAGTGCTCCAATGATAAACTGCAAGACATAAAACCACATCGAAATGTCAAATAATCCAAGTCCTACAACAACCAAACCCATTACGGCTCCTGAACGGAAAGCAATTCGTAATCCATCATTCAGCGAACGTTGAGCCGCATTGGCTGTACGTGCCGAGGCATACGTTGCTGATTTCATTCCGAAGAACCCTGTTAACCCGGAAAAGAAACCACCCGAAAGAAAAGCAAATGGCACCCATGGATTCTGAATCTTTAAGATGTATGCCATGATTGCAAACAATGCAGTTAAAATTAAGAAAACCCTAAAAACAACTTTATACTGTTGCTTCAGGTAAGCCATTGCGCCATCACGGACGTGTTTCGCAATTTTTTTCATGGTGTCTGTTCCTTCGCTTTCCTTCATCATTTGCTGAAAGAAAAACCAGGCAAAAAACAGTGCCAGAACAGAACTGACGGGCACCAGCCAGAAAATAGGATTCATAGTTTTTGGAATTTATGCAACCGAAGCTGCTGTTAGTTAATTGTATGTTTAGCTAGAAGTTTCCAAATTAATAATTAAAGACCGGAATGGCTAGTAAGTATTAATGTTGTTTGACAGCACCCGTCTTCTTATTTATTGAAAAAGATGAAATCCCCAACCAATAAGAAACGAAAAAGGCAGCTTTTGGCTACCTTTTTCGTTGTTATTATCGTGTGTGTGTTACTGAACCCATTTCATATAATGAAAATCCTGACGATGGGGCAATTCCGGATGATTCGGAACGACACGGATGGCATACTCAAATGCACCTGCGTTCATCAGGTTCAAATCCAACTTATAGGTGATCAGCTGTCCTTCAACCTTTTCAACTGTGAATGGCAAACATTCAATCAGCCTAGGTTTGCTGTCTTTACCATTTTCGGTAATTACCATTTCAACACTTAAATCCTCAGGTTTTAAACTTTTAATATCAATAACAACCCTTGCCGGATATACTTCGCCGATTTTTAAAACATTCGTAATTCCATCGGTAATCTGAACGTTTTTTACTTCAAGCTGATCCCAAACCGAAGATACATTCAACTTCCAAGCTGCAATTTCTTTCGCTAATTTATAATCAGAAGCAATTAACCGGCCAGACCGATCAGCCTGAGGTTTGTAGAACCGATCCTGGTAATCCCGGATCATTCGGGCTGTGGTAAAATTTGGAGCAACCTGGGCAAAGGTATTTTTGATGTAAGAAACCCATTTTTCCGGAATTCCATTCATGTTACGGTCGTAGAATGCCGGCAATATTTCTTCTTCAAAAATATTGTAAATGGTTTCTGCATCCAATTCATCCTGAAGATCACTTATATCATAGGCGTTTTCCTGCGGAAGCGCCCAACCTGCATCTTTCTTGTACCCTTCAACCCACCAACCATCTAAAACTGAAAAGTGAATTGTTCCATTCATCACTCCCTTTTCGCCGCTGGTACCCGAAGCTTCCAATGGACGAGTTGGTGTATTCATCCAAATATCGACACCCTGTAACATCATTTTAGCAAGGTTCATGTCGTAATTCTGAACAAACAAAATTTTTCCGGCAAATTCAGGGCGTTTCGAAATTTCCACAATGTGCTTGATCAGATCCTGACCGGCTTTATCGGCCGGATGAGCCTTCCCGGCAAATATAAACTGAACCGGACGGGCTGGGTCATTTACCAGCTTCGACAACCGATCGAGATTCCGGAACAACAAATGTGCTCTTTTATAGGTGGCAAACCGGCGCGCGAAACCAATGGTTAATGCGTATGGATTCAGCTTACCTAAAACTTCGGAGATCAGTTTTGGGTTTTCATGCCGTGTAATCCAATTGTTTGTAAATCGTTGTTTGATGTATCCAATTGTCTTTAAACGCATGCTCTGTTTCAAATTCCATATTTCCTCATCAGGGACTTTGTAAATCCGTTCCCACAAATCGAAATCGAGCTGAGTGTCGGGGAATGTTTTTCCAAAGTATTTCTGGTGCAATTCTTTCCATTCTTTGGCTGCCCAGGTTGCATAATGAACCCCGTTGGTTACATAGCCAACTTCAAGCTCTTCTGGCAAGAATCCTTCATAAAGCGGACTGAGAACGTCTTTCGAAACTTCGCCATGAAGCATACTAACTCCGTTTATCCCCTGCGACAAGTTGCAGGCCAGATAGCTCATATTAAAATGATCTTCATAGGGATGTGCCTTCCCCAGATTACAGAATTCGTCCCAACTAATGCCTACCCTTTCAGGATATTTGTACATGTAATTCTTAAACATGTCCTGATAAAAAGAATCGTGCCCGGCAGGAACCGGAGTATGTGTGGTGAATAAAGTTGAAACTCTTACAACTTCTTTGGCTTCATCGTATTTCAAGCCCTTTTCAGAAACAAAATCAGCCATACGTTCCAATCCAATCATGGCAGCATGACCTTCATTACAATGGTAAATGTCCATCTCGTAACCCAATTTTTTCAGAACACGAATACCGCCAAGACCAAGCAACATTTCCTGTTTCAAGCGGTTTTCATTATCGCCTCCATACAAATGGTGAGTCACAAAACGATCCTCGTCTGAATTGGCTTCGAAATCGGCATCAAGCAAAAACAATTTAACCGATCCGACTAGCACCTGCCATACATGTGCATAAATATTACGGCCCGGATACTCGACTTCGACCTGTATCCAGTTTCCATTCTCGTCATAAACTGGCAAAACCGGAATTTTGGAGAACTGTTGGGCATCATAATTCGAAAGTTGTTCTCCGGTGATCGAAATGTTCTGGCGAAAATAACCATAACGATACAACAATCCCACGCCCACCAGATCCACTTTCGAATCGCTGGCTTCTTTGAGGTAGTCGCCTGCCAGTATTCCAAGTCCGCCTGAGAAGATTTTCAAACTATCGTGTAACCCATATTCCATGCTGAAATAAGCAACGGAAGGTCCAGTAAGAACTTTACGCTCTTCAAGATACCGATGTAACGAAGCCGAAACGTGGTTCATTTTAAATAAAAAATCCTCATCTTTTTCAAGCTCAAGGAAACGCTGATAATTCACCTCATCAAGCAACACAATCGGATTGTGTTCACACTCTTCCCAAATTTCAGCATCAATATATTGGAATAATTCACGGGCTTCGGTATTCCACACCCACCACAAATTGCGGCTTAAATCTTTTAGCGGAGTCAGCTTTTCAGGTATGTTTGACTCGACAAACAGTTTTTTCCAATTTGGTTGTTCCACGTCTTTCTATTTTATGTATATTATTGCTAATATCGTGACTTATCTATTTCACTGTCAAGCAGTGAAAAATAAACAACAAAAGAAGTTAAAAAAATACTTATTTGAATGTCTTAATGTAAAAAGGACGTTAAATATTTGGTAAATTATTGATGTAGTGAATGCTATTTATGTTTTTCAGAGCTCAAATTCATTTGAATATTAAGGTATAGCTTATAAATTTTCGAAGCCACATTCTTCCAGATTAATTTGTCTGCTTCCTTTTTTCCTTTCTCGCCAAACCTCAACCCAAAATCCCAATTAATCAGCAATGAATAAATAGCATCGGCCATGGCCTGAGTGTCCCAATAATCAACTTTTACAGCATTCTTTACCACCTCGGCTACTCCCGACTGCTTTGAAATTACAACAGGAACACCTCTTTGCATTGCTTCAAGTGTAACGATTCCGAACGGTTCCGATACCGAAGACATTACAAAAACATCACTTTGGATAAAAAGTTCAGAGATTTCACCGTCGGTAAGAAAACCCGGGAACTGGAAATATTCGGAGATATTTAGGGTCGATACTTTTTGCTTCATCTCGTTTACCAAATCGCCCTTGCCCGCCATTACAAAACGCACATTTTTCATTTTCTGTAGCAGCAAATATGCAGCTTCAACAAAATACTCAGGACCTTTTTGCATGGTTATCCGGCCCAAAAAACTTACAACTTTTTCATTGGAAAATTCTCTGGATCCTTTCATGCCAACATTACTGACGGGCTCCACCGCATTGTAAACCGTGATTACCTTCTTCGGATTGATATTGTATTTTTCAAGGACGACAGATCGGGTTAAATGACTCACTGCGATGATTTTGTCGGCAACTTCCAATCCTTCCTTTTCGATGGCACAAATCGCAGGATTGACAGAACTTCCGGCACGGTCGAATTCGGTTGAATGAATATGCACCACGAGCGGTTTGCCCGAAATGCGTTTGGCAGCCACCCCTGCCCGAAAGCACATCCAATCGTGCACATGAATCACATCAAACTCCAATTCATATGCAAGTTTTTCTGCCACAACGGCGTAATAATTTATTTCCTGAAAAAGGTTTTGTCCATAATCGCCGCTCAAAACGACATTTCCTTCCGGAGTAAGTTCAACCAGTCGTTTTTCTCCGGAAGAAATTCCTGCTTTCAATTCATCAAATTCGTTGGTCCCGAGGTACGGGATTAATTCAGAACGAAGTTCATAATATTCGACTTTCGACTTGGCGTCAGCGAACTGGATTTGCTGATGAACAACCGGCACCCGATCGGCTCCAATCAAGGTAATGTTCGACTGGTCTTCGTCGCCCCAGGCTTTAGGAACCACAAAAGTCACCTCCACATCTTTGATTTGAGACAAGCCTTTTGTCAGTCCGTAACAAGCCGTACCCAACCCTCCAGATTTGTGAGGCGGAAATTCCCATCCAAACATTAAAACCTTCATAAATACAAGGTAAAAGGTAAAATTCAAAAGTATAAAAATAAGGCTGAAGTCTCGGTGTTGCCAAACATGAAGAATTAAAAAGCATTGATTACAGCAAGTTCAATTTTGTTTCAAAATAGGTTCGCTCCTCAGTAAAATCAAGGCTGGGAAATTGACTTGTTAACCAATCAATCTGTGTTAAATTTTGAAGAACAAATGTTTTAAATTCATCGGTTGATGGGTTTACAGGACGATGCTCGAAAGCCTTTCTGATTTTCACAATTTTTTTTGAAAAGCCCATGCTTTCGCTGGTAATCATGACTTTACTGAAACGTTCAAAGATATAATCAACAGCCACCTGACTGATGTGCAGCATGTCGTCAGCATAAAAACGGTAATCGCGCAGTTCGTCCATCATCAGTTCGTACGACGGAAAATAAGCGCACGACTGGTTTCCAAATCCTTTGATCAGTTGATCGATGGCCAGTAAAAGTGTTGCTTTGCTAAGCTGATTTTCGACGGCTCCATCTTTCCAGTGACGAATCGGACTTACCGTGAAAATAATCTTTAACCCCGGATTAAATTTCCAGATTTGTTCCAGCAATTCGCGGTAAACATTCGTGATTTCGGACACGCCGAGCCTAAATCGCTTAAATTCAGCCGAAGGTATTTTATGGCAATTGGAAACAACCTGTCCGGTTTTCCGAAGTTCGTAAACCCAGGATGTACCGAAGGTGATAACCAGAAAATCAGCTTTCTTCTGAAATTCGTATGACGATAAAATGCGGTTATTTATTTTTTCGATTGCCGCTTGCTGATCAACATCCGAAAACCGGCTGTGATGGTAGAAACTATTCCATAAACCCTGATCCTGAAAAAGATCGTCTTCAGTAAAAGTCCGCTTTTCGAGTAAAATCCGGAGGCTGTTGGCAATCGATTCCGGATTGTATAAAATTCCAAATGGATTCATATCCACATCGAACTTCAGATCAATCAGTTTCTGCCCGATGTTCTCCGAAAAACACGACCCAAAAAGCATCATACTTTTCGAATAATCCATTTGGTTGGGAAATTCAGGAATTTGTATTTCGGTAAAAAATGACATAAACCCCAATTTGAAAATTTGAAAATTCGGTGATTTGACATTGAAAGTCCGGGGATCGAAGATGGGACAACCCGCAACCCGGATCACGCAACCCGACTTACTTTCCCTGCTTCTTCAAAACCAAAGCAGTCCGGGCAGGTAAATAAAGCAACAAATAGTGCTGACTATTTGCATCACCTGATGGATGAGTGCCGTAAGTTAATTGATTATCAATTCGGTTTTGACCACCAAAACGGTCTTCGTCGGTATTCAACACAATCTTATATTTCGAAGCTTCCAACGGAATTCCATAATCGACGAGCGATTGCGTTGGATGAAAATTGAATACAAACAGGTATTTGCCCCTGGTATATGCAAGCACTTCGTTCTCTTTATGATCGTGCACCCAATTCACTTCCGGAGTTTCAATCAACTTGTCCTTTTTGGCCATGGCAATCATTTCGCGGTCGAAGTCCGACAACCAACAGTATTTCAACTCTTTGTTGTCTTCCAAACTCCACAATCTTCGGGCATGGGCATACGACCAGTTATTTCCTTCTCTCGGAAAGTCAATCCACTCCGGATGTCCAAATTCATTGCCCATAAAATTGAGGTAAGCGCCTCCTGCACAAGATAAGGTCGCCAACCGGATCATTTTATGCAAAGCAATGCCTCTTTCCACAATCAGGTTCGGCTGATCTTTCCGCATACTAAAATACATTTCCTTATCAATCAGGCGGAAGATGATGGTTTTGTCGCCCACCAGAGCCTGGTCATGTGATTCGGCATAACTGACCACTTTTTCGTCCATTCGTTTCGAGGTCAGTTCATAAAAGATATTTCCGACATCCCATTTTTCATCGGGTAATTCCTTAATTGTTTTGATCCAGAAGTCTGGAACGCCCATCGCCATGCGGTAATCGAAGCCCAGTCCACCATCTTTGTGTGGGGTTGCCAAACCAGGTAACCCACTCATTTCTTCGGCAATCGAAAGGGCATTTGGGTTTATTTCGTGAATCAACCGATTTGCCATGATGAAATATGAAAAAGCGTCCTGATCAAGCCCTGCATTAAAATAATCATCGTAGCAGGTAAAAGCTTTACCTAAACCATGATCGAAATAAAGCATACTCGTAACGCCATCGAAGCGGAACCCGTCAAATTTAAAGTCTTCAAGCCAGTAGCGGATATTCGAAAGCAGAAAATGAATCACTTCCGTTTTTCCGTAGTTAAAACAATACGAATCCCATGCCGGATGTTCGCCTTTTGGCCCATCATGGAAAAACTGCCACCGTGTGCCGTCATATTTTCCCAATCCTTCCACCTCATTTTTCACAGCGTGTGAATGCACCAAATCGATGATGACCGAAATCCCCATTCCATGCGCTTCATCAACCAGTTGCTTTAATTCTTCAGGTGTTCCAAAACGCGACGACGGTGCAAAAAAGCTTGACACGTGGTAACCAAAACTTCCATAGTACGGATGTTCCGGAATAGCCATGAGCTGAATAGTATTGTACCCAGCCTGCTGAATTCGCGGCAAAATATTGGTGCGAAATTCGTTGTAGGTATGCACCCGCGGATCTTCACCCGCCATTCCGATGTGAGCTTCGTAAATCAGAGGTGCCTCACCCGACCGTTGAAATTTAGAGTGTTTCCATGTAAAATCTTTTTCAGGAGCCCAAACCTGGGCATTGAATATTTTGGTGTAATCGTCCTGAACGACCCGATTGGCCCAAGCCGGAATGCGTTTGCCCTGACCGCCTTCCCAATAAGTTGAAAAAGCGAATAAGTCCCCATGATTCATCTTTTCCTGAGAGAGCCTGAGTTCCCAATTACCCGATCCTGTGAAATTAAATGCGTACTCGGACGACTCTTGCCAGTTGTTAAATTCACCAATCAGGTAAATTTCTGTAGCGTTGGGTGCCCAGTCGCGAATAACCCATTGACTATTTTCGTGGTGCAAACCATACCATTTATGGCCCTGGGCAAAATCACTAAGACTTTGCCCCTGAAGCATTTTAGCTTCTTTATCTTTCGCAGTTTGCAATCGGTCAGTAATGATTGAAGCAAACGGCTCAAGGTAACTATCATTTATGATTAATTTCGGAAGTTTCATAACAGTTTCTGTTTGCTTAAAGATAAGAAAAACATAAAGCGTCAAGCACATCTGAAATGATAAAATCTTACAAATAAAAAAGGCTGCTTCGATACTAAACCGAAACAGCCTTTTTGCCATATAACCCGATGACCACTAAAATCAGGCAGCTTTTCCAGAACGCTTGCTGTGTTTATTCTTGTGTGGACGCAACGGATTGCCGTACTTTACTTCCAGGGTAAACTTTCAGTGCTTCTTCCAGAATTTTCAACGAAATGCCCAAATCTTCCTTTTTCAGCACATAGGCAATGCGTACTTCATCTTTTCCGTAACCAGGAGTGGTATAGAAACCAGAGGCCGGCGCCATGAAGATGGTTTGATTTTCGTATTCGAAATCGCTCAGTAACCAGGCACAAAACACGTCGGTATCGTCAACAGGCAGCCTGGCTACGGTATAAAACGCACCCATTGGGATTGGTGAATAAACACCGTTGATACGGTTCAGTCCATCGATTAGGAACTTACGGCGCTCGACATATTCGTCGTAAATGTCGAGCATATACTCCTGATTGTTTTCGAGCGAAGCCTCGGCTGCAATTTGTCCGATCAGTGGTGGACTCAGCCGAGCCTGACAAAACTTCATCACGTTCTTTTTCAGAGCTTTATTTTTGGTAATCAAAGCGCCAATGCGGATTCCACATTCGCTGTACCGTTTCGAAACCGAATCGATCAATACCACATTTTGCTCAATACCTTTGAGGTGAAATGCAGAAATATAAGGCGCACCGGTGTAACAAAACTCTCGGTAAACTTCATCCGAGAATAAATACAGATCGTATTTTTTCACCAGATCGCGAATCTGTTTCATTTCGGTGCGGGTGTATAAATACCCGGTTGGGTTATTCGGATTACAGATCATAATCCCCTTGGTGCGTGGGGTAATCAGTTTTTCGAATTCCTCGACAGGCGGGAGGGCAAAACCTTCCTCTATTTTCGATGGAATGGATTTGATGACAGCACCAGCCAGAATGGCGAATGCAGTATAGTTGGCATAAGCTGGTTCCGGGACGATAATCTCATCGCCCGGATCGAGACAGGCCAAAAAAGCAAAGGTGACCGCTTCAGAACCTCCTGAAGTAATAATGATATCGTCGGCTGTAACTTCGATATTGAATGTATGATAGTACGCCGCGAGCTTTTCACGGAACGATTTGATTCCTTCACTGGGAGAATACTCCAGAATTTTTCGGTCAATGTTGTGTATCGCGTCAATCGCGTTTTGTGGGGTTGGCAAGTCTGGTTGACCGATATTCAAATGGTACACTTTTCGTCCCATTTCCTTGGCTTTGTCAGCCAAAGGAACCAGCTTCCGGATAGGGGAGTCCGGCATCAAATTACCACGTTCCGATGTAATTGGCATGTCTTAATATAAAATTAACAGTAAGGGCGCAAATATACGATTATCAAATCTAAATTAAAATTTTAGGTTTTTATTTAATATGAAATAATAATGGCTTAATAACTTTCACATTACAAGATCATCCACTCAAATTGTTTTAATTCGATTCAAATTCGCAAGACAGCTTTTCGGATTGAAATTTTTTATTGTTTTTTATCATGTTTTTCATTCGCCGAATAGGCTAATTTTGAACTCGTATAAAACAATAAAATGTTACGACGATGATAGTAGGAGTTCCAAAAGAGATTAAAAACAACGAGAATCGCGTTGCTTTAACACCTGCGGGTGTAGCCGAAATGCTAAAAGCTGGTCATACCGTTTATGTACAGTCAACTGCCGGAATGGGTAGTGGGTTCAGTGATGAAGATTATCTTCATGCCGGTGCAACTATTCTTCCAAAAATTGAAGATGTGTATGCTATTGCTGAAATGATTATCAAAGTAAAAGAACCCATCGAATCAGAATACAAACTGATTAAAGAAGGTCAGATCTTGTTTACCTATTTCCACTTTGCTTCGAACAAACCGCTAACTGATGCGATGATCGGGAGTAACGCTATTTGTTTGGCTTACGAAACTGTTGAAATGGATGATCGTTCATTACCACTGCTTGTTCCAATGTCGGAAGTCGCTGGTCGTATGTCAATTCAGGAAGGCGCCAAATATCTGGAGAAAACTTTCGGTGGATATGGTGTATTGCTGGGCGGGGTAGCAGGTGTACCTCCTGCAAAAGTACTGATTCTTGGTGGTGGTATTGTTGGAACCGAAGCTGCTAAAATGGCAGGTGGTCTGGGTGCTGATGTTACAATCATGGATATTAGCTTGAAGCGCTTGCGTTACCTCGACGATATTATGCCAGCCAACGTAAAAACGTTGATGAGCAACGAATATAACGTGCGTGAGATGGTACGTAATTCAGATGTAATTATTGGAGCGGTGCTTATTCCAGGCGCGATAACTCCAAAACTGGTTACCCGCGACATGATCCCGACAATGAAACCAGGAACTGTGATGGTTGACGTTGCTGTTGATCAAGGCGGTTGTTTCGAAACAACTGTTGCAACCACTCACGATCATCCAACGTTTGTAATCGATCATGTGATTCATTATTGTGTTGCCAACATGCCGGGAGCCGTGCCACGCACATCAACGTTGGCATTAACCAACGCAACACTTCCATATGCCATACAAATTGCTAATAAGGGATGGAAAAAAGCTTGTATTGATAGTGAACCTTTGAAAAAAGGATTGAATGTTGTTAAAGGAAAAGTTGTTTTCAAAGGCGTTGCTGAAGCTTTTGAACTTCCTTACCAAGACGTTCAAACCGTATTATAATCCTGAAAAGACCCCTGCAAAACGGGGTTTTTGTTTTTGTATGAATTTTAAATCCAGAAGGATTTTCAGAATAGGCCGGATGTCAATTCCGGCTTTTTTCATTTACCTAAACCGTTTTTTCGGTCAACGAAGTAATTTTTCTATTTTTGCAACTTCGTTTACCAAGATAATTAGAAAATATTCAATAAAATACGCACAATGGAAATCCCCAGCAAATACAACCCTGCCGAAGTTGAAGACAAATGGTACCAGTACTGGATGGAAAACAAATTTTTCCATTCCGAACCCGATGAACGCGAACCTTACACCATCGTCATTCCGCCACCAAACGTCACCGGTGTGTTGCACATGGGGCATATGCTCAACAATACCATTCAGGATATTTTAACCCGCCGCGCCCGGATGTTGGGCAAAAATGCCTGCTGGGTTCCCGGAACCGACCATGCTTCGATTGCTACTGAAGCCAAAGTGGTGAATAAATTAAAGGATGCCGGAATTTCCAAATTCGATTTGAGTCGTAATGAATTTCTTGACCATGCCTGGGAATGGACGCACAAACATGGCGGAATTATTCTGGAACAATTGAAAAAATTGGGTGCTTCGTGTGACTGGGACCGTACGGCTTTTACCATGGATAAAGTTCGCAGCGAATCGGTGATCAAAACTTTTGTCGATTTGTACGACAAAGGGCTGATTTATCGTGGAGTGCGGATGGTGAACTGGGATCCGGCAGCAAAAACTGCTTTGTCTGACGAAGAAGTAATTTACCGCGAAATGCAGTCAAAATTGTATTACCTGAAATACCAGATTGAGGGTAGAGACAACGAATTCGTAACCATCGCGACCACTCGTCCCGAGACTATTTTGGGTGATACTGCCGTTTGTGTGAATCCAAATGATGCACGTTTTCATCATTTAAAAGGGAAACGCGTGTTGGTTCCACTGATCGGTCGTTCGATTCCTATCATTGAAGACGAATATGTAGATATGGAATTTGGTACCGGCTGCTTGAAAATTACTCCGGCACACGACGTGAACGACTATGAAATCGGCCTTCGCTTCAATTTGCCAAGTATCGACATTTTCAACGACGATGGTACTTTGAGTGAAAAAGCAGGCATGTATGTCGGCGAAGATCGTTTTGCTGTTCGCGAAAAAATAATGATCGATCTGGAAGCCGCCGGAAACGTTGCTAAAATAGAAGATTATAATAATAAGGTAGGTTATTCTGAACGCACTCATGTACCGATCGAGCCTAAATTGTCGGCGCAGTGGTTTCTGAAAATGGAACATCTGGTAAAACTGGCACTCGAAAATGTGATGAACGACACCATCGGGTTTTATCCTCCGAAATTCAAAAACACCTATCGCCACTGGATGGAAAACATCAAAGACTGGTGCATCAGCCGTCAGTTGTGGTGGGGCCACCGTATCCCGGTTTATTACCTGCCCGATGGTGGTTTTGTAGTTGCCGATTCTGATGAAAAGGCTTTGGCTTTGGCTCGTAAAAAATCAGGCAATCCAAATTTAGGTATGACCGACTTGCATCAGGACGAGGATGTTCTTGACACCTGGTTCTCGAGCTGGTTATGGCCAATCTCGGTATTCGATGGCGTTTGCAAGCCCGACAACAACGAAATCAATTATTATTATCCAACCAACGATCTGGTTACGGCTCCTGATATTATTTTCTTTTGGGTAGCTCGTATGATAATTACCGGATACGAATATCGGCAGCAATATCCATTCAAAAATGTGTATTTCACCGGAATGGTGCGCGACAAGCAGCGCCGCAAGATGTCCAAATCGTTGGGTAACTCACCCGATCCACTTGACCTGATTGCCACATATGGTGCCGATGGCGTTCGCGTTGGAATGTTGCTTTGCTCGCCTGCCGGAGGCGACTTGCTGTTCGACGAAATTTTACCTCAGCAGGGTGCCGGTTTTGTAACCAAAATATGGAACTCATTCCGATTGGTGAATGGATGGGAAGTGGATTATAAAATTTCACAACCTGAACATTCGAAATTGGCTATTAGCTGGTTCCATGAAAAATTCAGTCAGGTTGTAGAGCAAACCGACGATCATTTCGATAAATTCCGAATTTCGGATGCGTTGATGAGCGTTTACACCACCGTTCGCGATGAGTTCTCCGGATGGTTGCTCGAAATGGTGAAACCAGCCTATCAGCAGCCAATCGATGGAAAGACATACGGTGAATTAATCGATATTTTTGACGAAGTATTGCGGTTCCTGCATCCGTTTATGCCTTTCGTAAGCGAAGAAATATGGCAGTTGCTTAAAGAACGCCAAGCGGGCGACAGCATCATGATTTCGGCATGGCCAAAATCCACAGGTTACGACGAAACAATAATCGCACAGTTTGAAGATGTGAAAGAAGCCATCGCCGGACTGCGCACAATCCGTACCAAAAACAACATTCCGCAGAAAGATCAGCTCGAACTATCCATTATGGTTGGAGACAAAGGTTTTGCTCCGGAATTCAACAGTGTATTGGTAAAAATGGGTAACCTGTCAGCATTGAACCTGGTTACCGAAGAAGTAAAAGCTGCCGCATCGTTCTTGGTAAAATCAACTACTTTCTTTGTTCCGATGGCTGGGACAATCGACTTGGAAGAAGAACTGAAAAAACTTCAGGCCGAACTGGATTACACCAAAGGTTTTCTGAATTCGGTAATGAAAAAACTGAGCAACGAACGTTTTGTGAACAGTGCTCCCGAAGCCGTTGTCGCCGTGGAACGTGCCAAACAAGCTGATGCTGAAGCCAAAATAAAAATTTTAGAAGAACAGATTGCAAGTTTAAAGTAATCAGGAAAACTTAAAATACAAAAGAAAGCCGGCCCAATTACTTGGGTCGGTTTCTTCAAGAAACAAAATGAAGCGAATTATCATTTTGCTTTGATCACCTCAAACTCAACTCTACGATTTAATGCCCGTCCTTCGGGCGTGTCGTTAGTTGCAGCCGGATTTGCTTCTCCAAATCCTTTCTGCTGCACTATACGATTCTTCTTTATTTTGCCTGAAACTATTGATTTCGCAACTGAATTAACACGGCTTTTTGACAAATTGAGATTATAGTTGTCAGCCCCTAAAGCATCGGCATATCCGTTCACCTTCACGTTATAGTTGCCGTTTTCTTTCAGTAAATTAACGAGTTTGTCAACTTTTACTTTTTCCTGAGTGCTGAAAGTTGCCTTATTTGAATCGAAATAAACGGGTTCAACTTTCATTTTATCAGCTTCAATTTCTTCGGCTGTTTTTTCAATAATCGGACATCCTTTTGCGTCAACTTTCGCCCCTTTAGGTGTGTCTGAACATTTGTCCAGATAATCAGGAACACCATCACCATCCGAATCTACCGGACATCCTTTCTCGTCAACCTTTGCTCCTTTAGGTGTGTCCGGACATTTATCCAGATAATCGGCAACGCCATCACCGTCAGAATCAACCGGACACCCTTTAGCATCAACCTTTACACCTTTGGGGGTATCAGGGCAGTTGTCGTTTTTATCGGCAACACCGTCGCCATCAGCGTCAGGGCAACCTTTTAGTGAAGTTAATCCGGCCACTGTCGGACAATCGTCCATATAATCAGCAACTCCATCACCATCGGAGTCGATTGGGCAACCATTGGCATCAACAGCAACACCGGCCGGTGTATTGGGGCATTTGTCTTTTCTATCCGGAACACCGTCCATATCAGAATCTTTGGCTTTGCCAAAATCGAACTCGATGCCTAAGGTGGCTTTCAGAAAATTATCCCTTTCATCTTTCCCTGCAACGGTTGTTTTGATCCCGTTGATGTATCCAGCTTCCAGATAAAGCGCAGTTGCCGGACTCATGTAATATTTGCCGCCAATACCCAGGTCAAAGTTTAATCCTGATTCTGAATTGTCGGCCAGTATCCCGGGACCTGCGTACAAATACGGACGGAATTTTTTGCTCTCATCGGTTAGTTTATATCTCAAATTAAGGTATGTATTAAACAGATCAAGGTTATTTGTGAGTTTGGAATTAAAAAGCCCCATATCACCTTTAAGCATCAAATCGAGTTTTGGACTTAAATACCTGCTTAAATACAATTCTGGCATAAAGCCAACGCTTGAATTGTTTAGATTTCCGTAAGCGCCAACTCCTGCGCCAATTCCCCATTTTTTATCAGCTGTTTGCGAGAATGCAGTTTGGAGAAGCAAAATCGTTGCAAAAAGTAAAATTATTTTTTTCATGATTTATTATTTTAAGGATCAGATGTGTGATGTTATAGTTTAAATGTCAAACCCAATTTTCCGCCTGAGAAAGCATTACCTCCGCCAAATTCCAGATTCAAGCCAACTTTGTTTGTAATAGAGTAGCGGCCCCCAATCTGAGCTCCCAGTCCTAATCCGGAAGAATGAGATCCCTGGTAGTTGTCAGGTGAACTCCATATATAGAATCCAACGTTTAAACCGGCATAAAAATCCCAGTTTTTTGGAATTCCAAGCGCATGGTTGAAATGGTAGTTCCCGTTTCCAGAAATTCCAATCACATTATGATCGTAATAATAACCATCCCATTTGTCGCGATAGCCACGATACGAGAGTTCGCCTCCAAGGGAAATATCTGGGTGAACTCCATAGTCGAATCCTAAATAAACCGGAGTACCCCAGGAAGAGAATCCAACGCCGGCATTAAGCTGCGATTTTCCTTTTGGAAGTGAATATTGAGCAAACGTTACCTGCCCTAGGAAAAATAGAAACGATAAGATTAATAAGTACTTTTTCATTTTTTCTTATTTTAAATTTTTCAATTATTTGTTTTTGAGTTTTGATTACTTTAACGTTCCCTGTTCGGCTTGGTTAATCATTTGTTTGTTTGCGGTAATGTAGATTTCAACCCTGCGATTTTTCGCTCTTCCTTCAGCTGTTGAGTTGTCGGCAACAGGTTCGTCGAAAGCTTTGCCTTCTGTGGTAATCCGATCTGATGAAATTCCGTTTGAATTCAGGAAACTGGCAACCGAAGCAGCCCTGTTTTTCGACAATTGTACATTTGTTTCTTTGGTGCCAGTGTTGTCGGTATGCCCGTAAATGGTCACGTCAGTTTCTGGCGTTTCTTTTAATGAAGCTGCAAATTTGGTCAATGCTGTTTTTGAAGTGGCATTCAAATCGCTTTTTCCGGTAGAGAATAAGATTCCGCTATCGAAAGTCACTTTAATCGCCTGTAAATTGTTGGCATCAGTAACCGATTCAACCTTCGCGCCTTCAATTTTTTCAAGCTCCGCCTTTTGCTTGTCCATTTTCTTGCCGATTACAACTCCGGCACCAGCGCCAATTGCACCACCAACTGCAGCGCCAATGGCGGCACCTTTTCCGTGACCAACTAATGCGCCAATTCCGGCACCGAGAAGTGCACCACCAGCGCCGCCGAGTACTCCACCTTTAGTAGAGTTTTTAGTTGTTGAGCAACTGCTTAATAACATCATACTGCAAAGCAGTAGAGCAATAATTTTATTAAATGATTTCATGTTTTTTGAATTTTAATAACCGATATATTTCTTTTCGATTGAGGATTTGATTCTTATTATTTCGCCAGTTCTTTATACGCAAGTCCAGCGGCGATGGCTCCGGCGATGGGAATGACAATAAACAGCCAAAGCTGTGATAAAGCCCAATCGCCAACGAATATGGCCTGACTAATACTTCTGGCTGGATTAACCGAAGTATTTGTTACAGGAATACTTACCAAATGAATCAGCGTTAATGCCAATCCGATGGTCAGACCCGCAAAACCTTTCGGCGCTTTTTCGTCGGTTGCACCAAGAATGACAATTAAAAACATAAAAGTCATAACAAATTCGGTAACAATGGCTGCCAGCAAACTGTAATGACCCGGAGAATGTTCACCATAGCCGTTAGCTGCGAAAGAGCCAATAGATGAACCGTTTCCTGTAACAATAAAATACAGGACCGTTGCGGCCAAAATCCCTCCGGCTACCTGAGATACGATATACGGCAAAACCCCTTTTGCATCAAACCGTCCGCCAACCCACAAACCTATGGTGACTGCCGGATTAAGATGAGCTCCTGAAATATGCCCTAAAGAATAGGCAATTGTAAGTACAGTTAGTCCAAAAGCAAGAGCAACACCTGTAAATCCAATTCCTACGCCAGGAAATCCGGCGGCCAGTAATGCGCTTCCACAGCCACCAAAGACGAGCCAAAATGTTCCAATAAATTCCGCTAAATTCTTCTTCATCGCAAATTTTTTAATGTTGAGTTTTCTGTCTCCACGCTGGAGTTCAGTTGAAATAATCGTAAACAAAAGTCTGGAATTTCAATTTAAATATTGAGATTTACGGCACAACAACGTCTATACAGCTATCTATACAACATCTGTACTTACAACCTAACACATTTAAATACCGACATTTAATATTTTTTGTAATCGAATTTGGTAATTATGTGAAGAGTGCGAAAAAGAGTACATTTGAAAAGTTGTGCATAATATTGGTGCGAATTTTTCAGAAACTGATTTATCCCACGGTTCTGGTGGTGAACGAAGAAACGTAAAACAATTTTACAATGAGTAATTCAAAACTACTGCTTGTTGATGATGAGCCGCTGAATCTTAAGCTTTACGATAAAATGCTTAAGGATTTTAATTTTCAAGTGATCACAGCGGCTAATGGTCAGGAATGCCTCGAAAAAGTTAATGAGTCATTTCCTGATTTAATACTTATGGACTGGAATATGCCTGTAATGGACGGTATTGATACGTTGGAAATTCTCAAGAAAAATGGAGCCACCAAAGACATTCCGGTTTTAATGATCACCGGAGTGATGACTTCTTCTGAAGACCTGGCATTTGCGATGTCGGTTGGAGCCATCGATTTTTTAAAGAAACCTTTTGATCGACTTGAATTAGGCGCACGGGTCAGAAATATTTTATTACTATCAGAAACCCTGAAGGCATTAAAAGAGCAATACCGTAGTCTTGAGGATAAAAACGTATTTATTACTTCATTAATCGAAAGTATTCCACATCCGGTTATTTTTAGTTCGCTGGAGGGAATTCTACTCATGTGCAATAAACGCTTCGAAGAACTTCTGAACATCAATAAACCTGATTTGCTTGGCAAGTCAGTTTACCGGTATTTCCTGAGCGAAGAAGTGGGTTTTCATGTTCAAAAAGACGTTGAGTTAGCACAAAGCAAGTCATCGTTATCTTACGAAAAGAATGTTTTCCCCGGCGATAGCATATATCTAGTCTCGAAAAATGTCGTTTCCGACAATCGCGACAATCCTATAGGTATCATTACTGTATTTACAGATATTTCTGATCTCAAGAAAGCCAATGAAAATGTTCTGAATACCAAAAAAGTTGAATTGATATCGAGTACGCTGAAATTGATGCATTTAAACGAAATGAACGGTAGTCTGATCAATGATCTGGTAAAACTACTTCCGCACACCAACAAAGAGGGGCAGGAACTGATTCGCCAGATGAGTAATAAGTTTAGAATGAACATGGCCGAACAAATCTGGAATGATTTTGAAATACGGTTCGAAGATGTCTTCGATTCTTTTTATAGTGTGTTGCTTGAAAAATTCCCCAGTTTAACCCCCAACGAGCGAAAACTTTGTGCCCTGTTGAGGTCCGGTCTGTCTTCAAAAGACATTGCTATTCTTACCTTTCAGAATCCTCAAAGCGTTGATGTTGCCAGATATCGACTACGGAAAAAGCTGAATCTGGTCAATGATGAAAATCTGGTCGATTTCCTTCTTCTGGTCGATAAGTAGTTCTTTACTCATGTTACGGATTAAAGGCTGGTTGTATAGATAGAGTATGGTTGGCCGAACAAAATTGAAACGTTATATTTCCGATTTTTGCAGTGAAAAAACACAGGACAAGTAAAAGCGTTGGATCCTGATTTATAAAAACCACAAATTATCGAACAATGAAGCGGATTTTTGAGATGGTGAAATTAAAAATACCTAGACGCCTAATGGCGACCACAATTTTGATGGCATTAACTCTGGTGTTGATTATTGGTATAATCATTGGCCTAATTAATGAAAAAGGCAGGATTCAATCGGCATTGAACTTATCGCAGCAAAACCGAGAACAGTTACTAAAAACCGAAAGTGTCACTGAATCACTGTTGCTTGTAGAAGCCCGGTTCAAGGAATACTGCACAACCTTCGAAAAATCTGTTTTCGAAGAATATAAGCTTCAAGTTAAAACCCTGGCTGAAAACATACGGATGTTGCAGCAAATTGCATCGAAAGATTCTGCTGCGGAAGATACGCGCATTACCAAGATTTTCGAGGAAAAAACCAAAGAGGCTGACATTTATGTGAAACTACGATCGATCACCGATTCACTGATATTTTCAGTCGGAAGTCTGGAAGAAAACCAGATTGAAATCGAAAAATACTTTGGCAACCGGGCGGGTGGCCGAATTGACACATTGAGTGTTACCGAAACCAAAGAAACCTATAAAAAAGGACTACTGGGAAAAATAAAAAGTGCAATTGTCGGAGAAAAAATTCAACAAAACGTCAAAACAAAAATTCGGGTTCAATCACCTGGCGAAACGAATAAATTAAATCCGAATTTATTACTGAAAGTAAAAACAAACAGAACAACAAACAATTCAGCGAACATCCGCGAATTAGTTCAAAAAAATCAGGAATTAAAAGAGAGTGAACTAAAACTCATTAAAATAAACAACAGCTTAATTGTTGAAATACGCAAACTTATTGACGAGATCAAAAGCAATATCCGTAATCAGGAAGCATTGCAGAATAATTCATTTTTAAATTCGGTTCGGCATTCTACCGACTTTCTTCAAAACATACTGATCGTTTTAATGCTTCTGGCCTGCATCCTGGCTGGTTACATTCTCCTGCTGGCGTATAAAAATGATAAGTTTCAGGAAAATATTATTGCCTTGAATAAGAAGGCAACAAAGGATTCCATTGAGAAGGATAAATTCTTTTCGATCATCGGCCACGATTTGATGAACCCGTTTAACGCACTCCTCGGCTTTAGCGAGATGCTAATGGTGTCAGCAAAAAATGGCGACAAGGAAGATTGCGTGGAATACTCGCAAATCGTACATCAATCGACTAAACGCATTCTTAATCTACTACAGAATCTGCTTGTTTGGTCCCGAATGCAGAATGGTAAAATGAAATATACGCCCAAGTCGGTTAAAATTGATGAGCTTGTTTCAGGAACTATGATGATTGTAAATCCAATTGCCCAGAATAAAGAAATAAACCTTCATTGGAACGTAACAGGCGATATAATCGCAACTCTTGATTCAAACATGATTAGTTCTGTTTTGCAGAATCTGGTTACCAATGCAATTAAGTTTACCGAAAAGGGTGGAAGTATTACTTTAGAAGCTTTTGTTGAATCAAATAACCTGAATTTCACTATCTCGGATACCGGTGTGGGAATGAATGAAGAACAACGGAATAAACTTTTTAAACTGGATAAAACATCTTCTTCGCGGGGGACCGACGATGAGGTTGGAACCGGTCTTGGGCTAATTATTTGTAAGGAATTTATTGAAATGCACCATGGGAAAATATGGGTTGAAAGCATTTTGGGTAAAGGGAGTAAATTCTGTTTCTTGATGCCAATGTCAGCATAACTTCACTACTGATTTTTTCCAGAATATAAGTGAACAGAAAAGGTCATTAGTTATTAGATATTTACGAATGGCTAATGACCTTATTCTGTTTTAGTCCTCATCTTTTTCTCTTACAGTAGTAAAGAATGCCGCATGAACCGGCGCTGGGCAAGGGATGTTTATTCCGTGAATAGCCGCCCAGATTACTTCATTAAATTGAGCATCCGGAATCCGGTCCTCCTGATTGAAATTGAATGTTTCACTTAATTTGGAAAAAGTATTTTCGGCAGTATTTTTCAGGTTTAGATCAATTCGATTTGGAGTTGATTTAAATGGAGCATGATTGGCCGTTTTGTTAAAGCATCGCCAAAGCGGTTCGGCAGCAGCATCGTACTGGCTCATGGGTGGAAGTCCTAATACCAATTCGATGGTGCGAAGTGCCGACGAGGTTGAATACATGGTGTGGTCAACAAATCCCTGTTTCACAAAACCACCAGCCACGTAAGCCGTCGAACGATGAGCATCGACGTGGTCCGGGCCGTTTTGCGCATCATCTTCCACGATGATAACCAAACTTTCGTTCCAGATCGGAGAGTGGCTGAGATATTCAATGAATAGCCCAACCGCAAGATCATTGTCAGCAGCGAATGCGAGTGGGGATGGCCTGCCAATTCTTAAACCTTCAGTATGGTCGTTGGCAAACCTTAAACTATTAAATTGCGGAACCTGACCTTTGGCCAGTAGCTCTTCAAAGTCGCGTTTCCACCATTGGAAACGCACGGTGTCGCGAATCGACAAATCCCATCCCACATAATAGGGGCAAAAATGATCTTTCAATACAGGGATGTTAGGTCTCAGGTCTGAAACAAACTCGCCATAACTTCGGTAAGTCACGCCATACTTTTTACAAAAATCCCATAAAAATCCATCCTTGTTATTTGCGGTTTCACGTTCACCTTCGGCCGGATAAGAACCACCCCGGCTTCCATAGCTCGTTGGCCAGTTTTTTTCCAAATAATCGGTTGCATAAGCTCCCATGGTCCAGTTATGGCCGTCGGCGCTTACTTCACCATCCACATAAAAGTTGTCGAGTAAAACAAATTGTTTGGCTAACGCATGAAGGTTTGGCGTAATGTTTTTACCGAAAAGCACCAGGGTAGAGTCGCCATTCCCTTCGGGCATATCACCCAAAACCTGATCATAGGTCCGGTTTTCCTTGATGATGTAAAATACGTGTTTGATAGGAGATGATTCGCCAACCCGCAATGGGATTGGATTCCCTTCTTCTCCCTTCGAAATCATTTCGGTTTCTTTTTTATACGGGGTGTTGTTGTAAACCGATTTCGAATAAATGCCCAATTGCTCATTCCCAGGAGTTGATATTGCCTGAAGTGTCCCCCTAAACAGACCCGCAATATATTGGACTTTACCCTTAATGATTTCTGAATGATGAGCTGATGAGACTTTTTTGCTGACTGGGCTTGGTCCTTCAGGATTTGCTTTGGAAGTCAATCCCTTCCCGTTAGCCACAAAAATAGTGTTCTTGACAATGCGCACACATGTCGGATACCAGCCAGTCGGGATAAAACCTTTGCTGAAACTTTGGCCGGGATTACTTACATCGAAAACAGCCAGGCAATTGTTGTCGGCGTTCGCGATATAGAGCGTTTTTTCATCATCACTCAGTGCCAGACTGTTTGTTGTCGAACCTGAAGGCGAGTTCGGATAAAGAGCCGAGTTCAGGATTTCAATCACCCTTTTCTGTTCCAGAGAAATAACCGAAACCGAATTGTCGTTGGCATTGGCTACAAACAGATATTTCCCGTTGCGAGTGATACATAAATCATTCGGATTATCACCTACGGGTATCGAACCTGCGATTTCTTGTTTCCGGGTGTCAAATAAAATAACCTTGTCGCAACCCCAGCAAGTAGCATATAACATTTTCCCGTCATCCGAAAGCACGCAGGAGTATCCTTCACCACCCAACGGAATTTGTTTCTTTACTTTTTTCTCTTTTAAATCGTACACATACAGCGAATTGTTTTCTTTGGTAACCGTGTAAAGCATCTGCTGTTTGTCGTCAACGGCAATGCCAGCTATCGAAATCTTTTCAGGCCAGGGTCTACCAATAACCAATGTATCGGATGGAACAAGTTTCTGGTCTTTAATCAGGTACCGCATGATCCAGTTGTCGTTTCCTCCAGAGGCATAAAGGTATTTTCCGTCCCTGGAGAACGTTAATCCCAGCCAGCTTTTGGCGGTAATAACCGAATCGAGTAATTGCATTTTATCTGGATCGATCAGTTGAATGCTTTGGTCGCTTTGCCCGTTGTTGGTTACTGCCAGCAATTTTCCGGAAGGCGAAACGGCAATGTTTAAGGGCAAATCGCCGAGAGGTAATAACTTCCCGACAGGCGTGAGTTTCCACCCATTCGGCAATGAAACACGATTGGACTCAATTTCTTTTAAACTTTGCCCAAACACGCTGTTAAACGAGAATGTCAGGAGGAAAAGAAAAATTATGGAAATGCTGGTTTTAATTCTCATAGTAAACGATTATCGATACAGGTTATCGGGTTAAATCTTCAGGTGTAAATTTCGGCATTAGTTTGCGAGAATCAAAATTGAGCGATTAAATTTGAATTAAGAGTTTCCCTATTTTAGAATTTCTTTTTGAAGTGCTTCCAATGATTTGCCTTTGGTTTCGACATACATAAATTTCACCACAAAAAACTGGAGCAACATCATCGCGGCAAAAAACAGGAATGGGTAACCACCCGATTTTGCTGCCATTACAGGGAACGTCCATGAAACAATAGCCGCCATTACCCAGTGTGTAAAACTGCCAAGTGCCTGACCCTTTGACCGAACCGTATTAGGAAATACTTCGCTGATATATACCCAAATAACGGCTCCTTGTGAAAATCCAAAAAAAGCGATATAACTCACTAGCAACCAAACCAGTAAATTCTGATGACTGTTGGTGAAAAAGATAAATGCCACGCCAGTCAGCGAAACGGCTGTTCCGATTGATCCGATAAGCAGCAAAAGTTTCCGTCCGACTTTATCGATGATACTCATGGCAAGCATGGTAAACATCAGATTGGTAGCGCCAACGGCCACGCTTTGAATATCGCCCGAAACCTTGCTGAATCCGGCTTGCGCAAAGATATCGTTCAGGTAATACAGCAATCCGTTTATTCCTGAAAGTTGGTTAAACATAGCTATTGATACCGCCAGGAAAATGGGGTATTTGAATTTTTTGCTGAACAGGACTTCTTTCCCCTTTTCCTTTTCCGATTCAATGGATTCGAGGATTTCAGCAATTTCCTTTTCAACAAACTCTTCGCCGGTTAAATTCAGTACGGTCCGCGCTTCATCAATTAAACCCATTTTTACCAACCAGCGCGGACTGCGTGGAATGAAGAACAGCGTGATAAAAAACAGAACTGACGGTACAGCCATAATTCCCAGTTTCCACCTCCATTCCATTTCACCTAATCCCAATAGTCCTACGAGGTAATTAGAGAAATAAGCGACCAATATTCCGAGTACCACATTAAACTGAAACATACCAACCAAACGACCACGGTATTTGGCTGGGGCTATTTCGGCAATGTACATAGGGCCAACCACCGAAACACCACCAACTGCTATTCCGCCCAGAAAACGGGAGACCAACAAAGAGACCCAACTGAATGAAAACGCACATCCAAGTGCTGATAAGGCATAAAATGCGGCCAAGTAAAACAAAATTTTTCTTCTCCCATAGATATCTGCTGGTTTCCCAACCACCATGGTTCCAATGATTGTTCCGATCAATGCTATCGAAACAGTAAAGCCAAGCCAAAATTTATCGAGGTTAAAGAGTTTTTCGAGAGCAGAAGTTGCTCCGGCAATAACGGCAGTATCGAATCCGAACAGGAAACCACCCAGCGCGGCGGTCAGAGTGATGAAGATTAGTCGGTTGTTTAGTTTCATTTTTGAAAAAATTGGTTGTTTGGTATTCCTCAAATTTAAATAAAAATCGTCCGCTTGTTAACCTCTCTGGTTCGATTTTAAATGATTATCAGGTTTGGCCTCTTCATTTTTGTTAAAAGAAGTTAAAAACAGAGAACTCTGGCCAAAATCACAAATTTGAGGTAAGGGTAATTATTCGTTGAGCTGTTATATAAATGTATTGCAGGACTTTTTTTTCATAAGTTTGTTTTGGTTTTTAAATTTAGGCTTTAGTCTGATTTGGAAAACGTTAAAGGGCATGGGGTGAGATCCGATGCCCTTTTTGATTTTTCTACAATCTTTTCTGCGCTGCATTAATTTTCGGGTTCGAACTCTTTATATTTGCATCAGCTAATTACTTGAGGCTTGTGTAATTTTAAATCGTAAATTCTTAAATGGTAAATTCTTATATATTATGACATTAATTAAATCAATATCAGGAATTCGCGGGACTATTGGTGGAAGACCGGGAGAAGGGCTGAGTCCGCTCGATGTGGTAAAATACACGGCGTCCTATGCCGAATGGGTGAAACAGCAACATCCCGGACAATCGATTACCATTGTAGTTGGTCGCGATGCCCGTATTTCTGGCCCAATGGTTCAGTCGTTGGTTGTTTCAACACTTTCCGGAATGGGATGTATGGTGGTCGATTTGGGAATGGCTACTACTCCAACAACCGAAATTGCTGTTAAGGAAGAATCAGCTCAGGGAGGAATTATCCTGACCGCAAGCCATAACCCAAAACAGTGGAATGCACTGAAATTACTCAATCAGGATGGCGAATTTCTGAACGCTGCCGAAGGCGCTTTGGTGTTGGAAATTGCGGAGAAAGAACGGTATGAATTTGCTGAAGTTGACGATTTGGGAGAGGTCTTCGTTAAAGATTATACTAACATTCACATTCAGCAGGTGCTTGCTCTGGATTTGGTTGATGTGGAAGCCATCCGGAAAGCTAAATTTAAAGTGGCCATCGATGCCGTGAATTCGGTTGGAGGAATTGTTATTCCGGCTTTGCTGAAAGCTTTGGGCGTGAAGAAAATTGTTGAAATTAATTGTGATGCTACCGGGCAATTTGCTCATATTCCGGAACCGCTTCCCGAAAACCTGGTTGAGACTGCCGACATTATTCGCGAAAAAAAGGTTGACGTTGGCTTTGTGGTTGACCCAGATGTCGATCGTTTAGCCATCATTAGCGAAGATGGTTCGATGTTCAACGAAGAATATTCGCTGGTTTCGATTGCCGATTATGTGTTGAGCCAAACTCCAGGAGATACGGTTTCCAACCTGTCGTCGTCACGGGCTTTGCGCGATGTAACCGAGAAACATGGCGGAAAATACTCGGCTGCTGCCGTTGGTGAGGTGAATGTAGTAGCCAAAATGAAAGCTACAAATGCTGTGATTGGTGGCGAAGGGAATGGCGGAATTATTTATCCTGCATCGCATTACGGCCGCGACTCGCTGGTGGGAATTGCCTTGTTCCTGAGCTTGTTGGCCAAATCCGGGTTAAAATGTTCGGAACTGCGTAAAACTTATCCCGATTATTTTATCTCCAAAAACAAGATTGAATTGACTCCTGATATTGATGTGGACAATATTTTGGTGAAAATGAAGCTGAAATATCAGCACGAACAAGTGACAGATATCGACGGTGTTAAAATTGATTTTGCCGACCGTTGGGTACATCTCCGAAAATCGAACACCGAAGCCATTATTCGCATTTATGCCGAAGCTCCCTCGATGGACGAAGCCGACTTGCTGGCACAAACGATTATTCAGGATATTCACTCGCTGATTGCCTGATAAAAAGATGATCCGATCTTTACTGAAGATCGGATCATCTTTTATCCAATTCCTATTATTTTTGGTTAAAAGCTTTCACTCCGGCATCCAGAAATTGTTTAAAAGCTTCAATGTTGAGGTCGTATGCCCGAGGTGAAACCAGAAGTGTACCATCGCCATCCAAAATGACATAATACGGTTGTGAGTTGGTACCAAATTTACTGGTTTGTATTTCGGTATTTTTCTTTCCAAGCAATTTCACTTCGCGGCCAGTTTTATTGGTGTACCATTCTTCTTTTGGCATTTCTATTACCTTATCGTCAACGTAAAGTGCTACAACAACAAAATTTTCCCGAAGTCGTTTAAGTACTTCAGGATCGCTCCAAACCCGGTTCTCCATCTCGCGGCAGTTGGTGCAGCCATGCCCGGTAAAATCAACAAAAATTGGTTTCTTCAATTCTTTCGATACTTTCAGCGCCTGATCGTAATCAAAATATCCCTGAAGTCCATGAGGTAATTTTAGCCGATCAGCATATTTCGGAGCTTCTGTTACATTTCCCTGACGAACCATTTGGCCAAGTCCCTGATTGTCACGCACAATGGCATTGATATTAAAATCTTGTGTTTCCATTGGTGGAAGCCATCCGGAAATCCCTTTAAGCGGTGCCCCGAAAAGACCTGGAATCAGGTAGATTACGAAAGTAAAAGTGAAGATGATCAGCAATAATCGTGGAAATGATCGCACAACCGGGTAATCGCTATCGTGTGGAAACTTGATCTTTCCCAACAAATAAAAACCCATCATGGTGAAAATTACGATCCAGAATCCGAGGTAAACTTCGCGGTCGAGGATTCCCCAATGGTAGGTCTGATCAGGAACATTCAGGAATTTAAGGGCAAAAGCCAACTCGATAAAACCAATAACCACTTTTACCGAATTAAGCCATCCGCCCGATTTTGGCATTTTTTTCAACCACTGCGGGAAAAATGCAAATAAGGTAAACGGAATGGCAAAAGCCAGCGAAAAACCCAGCATTCCGACGACCGGTTTTAAGATTTGTCCGCCAACTGCCTGAACGATAACAGTTCCAACAATAGGTCCGGTACACGAAAACGAAACAAGCACGAGCGTGAACGCCATAAAAATGGTACCCATTACTCCACCTTGATCTTCATGTTGGGCGCTCTTGTTAACGAGCCAACTGGGCATGGTGATTTCGAAATATCCGAAAAAAGACGCGGCAAAAACCACGAAAATCAGGAAGAAAAGTACGTTGGGAATCCAATGTGTACTGAGCCAGTTGCCAAAGTCGGCGCCAAAAAGTACCGAAATTAAGACTCCAAATATGACATAAATGGCAACGATTGAAAATCCATAAATCAACGCCTGAATTTTTCCTTTCGAACCACTTTTCATGAAGTAGGAAACGGTCATCGGAATCATTGGAAATACACAGGGGGTAAGTATGGCCAATAATCCCCAGGCAAAAGCCTGAATGAAAAACCACCAAAGCGAACGATTTTTACCCGAGAATTCATCGTTATTGGCTAAAGTTTTAAGCTCCTGCTTGTTTGTTTGTTCGGGTTTGATCATTGAAGGTTCTGAGGCTATCTTCACTGTATCTGCTACAGCAGTTGGGTTAATCGCTGTACTTGTTTTGGGCACTTCGGGCTGAGCGGCAAAACCCGGAACATTGAATGAAAATTCCGACTCACCAGGAACGCAAGTTTGGTCATTACAAGCCTGAAAATTTATAGTGCCACTGACCGTTGTTGGTTTGTCGCTGGTTAATTTTACCTTTTGTACAAAGGTTACCAATTTGTCGAAGTACTTCACTTTCATCTGGAACATCTCGTCATAGACTTCCTTCGGAGTCGGTTCGCTTGAAGTTCCGATCAATTGAACGCCACTGAACTTTTCGAATTTAAATTCAGTTGGCATTGGTCCGCCTTCAGGAAGGTGTTGCGAATATAAATGCCAGCCTTGACCGACAGTTGCAATAAACTGTAATTCAGCAGTGTTCGCTCCGGTCACTTTAGTTTTAAACTCCCATTTTACTGGTTCTACAATTTGTGCCAGTGAGAGAATTGAAGAAAAAAGGAAAAAGGAAAGGAGGAAAAGGGTTGCTGATATTGTTCTGGTTTTCATAAATGAAAAAATATTTGTGACTGTATTACAAACGATCGTGCAAGTGAATTGTTCCTGAACGATTTTTTTTTGCCTGTTTTTTATTGTTGCTTTTGATGTAGATAACGAGATACCTGTTGACAAAAGTACTTAAATATTTTAATGGCATTTGGGGATTATTTTTTAATCAGTTGCTGGCGCTTGATTCAGGCACTCGTCTTTCTTTGTTATGAAATCTGATGATTTTGTCAGGACAAGTTGTAAATTATGCGGAAATTAATGCAAAACATGTAATGAAACATATGTTTTGATTACTAAAGTGGCATAGAAGTTGAACGAAAGCAAACATTATAATTCACAGCTAATCAATTAAAACTAACTATATCCACCTAGATTCTAACTCATGAACAACAAAAAGATCCTTCTGATAGCTATACCGGCTGTCCTTTTACTTGTTTTATATTTTGTATTCCGGAAAGGTGAAACTGATTACAATCAGGTTACCGTGAGTGTAAACCGCGGAACATTCAATGCGCTGATCTTTTCTTCAGGTCAGCTCGAATCGGAGAAATCTGAAAGCATTAATATTCCGGAAAAATTAAACGACCGGAATCTGCGTATCTGGGAGCTGGCTATTACGCATATGGTTGAGGAAGGCACGGTGGTTGATTCGGGCGACTATGTGGCCACATTAGATCATAAAGCCGTTGAAGAGCAAATTAAACTGGCCCAGGACGATATGGATAAAATGCTGTCGGAATACGAAGACAGCAAAATTGATTCTAACCTAAACCTCAGTAATCAGCGCGATGTGATTGTGAATGCCCGCCTTGATCTGACGGAGAAAAAAATCATCGTGGATGAATCGGTTTACGAATCCCCTTCTGTCAAGAAAAAGGCAAGTATGGATTTAGACAAGGCTCAGCGCAAATTGGAGCAGGAACAGAAAGCCTATGGACTGAAAAAACAACAGGAGGTCAATAAGGTTGAACGGAAATACATCAACTATCGTCAGGTTTCGGAGCGTTCGGGTGAATTGCAAAAGCTTTTCGATGCGCTTGAAATTACTGCACCAAAGGCTGGGATAATTACCTATTACAAATATCCATGGGGCGAAATCATCAAAACAGGGTCTAAAGTTGGTCCGTATAGCTCCATTATCGCTTCTATTCCTGATATGACGAACCTGATTTCGAGAACTTACATCAACGAAATCGACATTTCTAAAGTTAAGGTTGGCCAGAATGTGAAAATTGGTATCGATGCTTTTCCTGAAAAACAATTAGCAGGTCAGGTTATTTCGGTTGCAAATATCGGACAAGCCATGCCAAACAGCGATGCCAAAGTTTTTGAAGTAAAGATCAAAATATTTGGTAAAGACAAAGATCTGAAGCCCGCCATGACCACCAGCAATGCGATTGACGCTGGTTTGTTTAAAGACACCCTGATGGTTGCCACTGATGCTGTTTTCGAAAACGATAGCCTAAAATTTGTTTACCTGGGGAAAGATCATCCGGTTAAACAGATTGTGTGGCTGGGCGACGAAAATGAAAACTATGTGCTGGTTAAAAAAGGGTTGAAAGAGAATGATGCGGTTTGGCTTTCGGAGCCCAAAGATGCCGCAGATATTAAATTCAATGGGCTGGATATTTATGCTGAAATGCTGAAGGATAAAGAAAACACCAAGATTAAGGCTGAAAAAGAACAGGAAGAATTGCTCAAAAAGAAACCGGAGTCTGTTCAGGCAATGCCAGCAGGTGCAAAAGCAAATCAAACCCGGTAAATCAAAACCAAAAACAGAAACGATGATTATAAAAAAATATTTTCACGACATAGTTATTGGTTTTGAGGCAATTATCGACAATAAACTCAAATCAATATTAACTGCATTAGGCATCATTTTCGGGGTTGCCGCGGTAATCAGTATGATGGCCATCGGGAATGGAGCCGAACAGGAAATTCTGGAACAAATCAAAATGGTTGGCGTCAACAACATAATCATTACTCCAACAGAGACGACAGGAAAAGAAACAAATACTTCAGGTCAGGAAGAAAAAACTGGAGCTAAAAAATTCTCGAAAGGGCTTACAATCCTCGATTTAAAGGCTATTGAGGAAATTGTTCCAACGGTAAATATGCTTAGCCCGGTAATTTCATACAATTACTCGGCCATTATCGATGGTAAAAGTAAACCGGTTGTCATCGAAGGTGTAAACACCAGCTATTTTGAAGTTTTTAATATTAATCTGCAAAAGGGCGAGATTTTTAACCGCTTGCAATCGGAAGCCGGACAGCCGGTTTGCGTGATTGGAGACAACATTAAAACGGTGTTTTTCAATCAGGAAGATCCGGTAGGAAAATACATCAAGTGCGGCCAAATTTGGTTGAAGATCATTGGTGTAGTTGAGCGCCGCGATTTTACCGCATCGGCTTCCGACGAAATGGGCATCAGTAGCACCGATAATAAAATATTTATTCCGGCACAAACCATTTTGATGCGCTTTAAAAACCGTGCTTTGGTGCGTGCCGACGAAGTGGAGAAGTCGAATGCGCGCCGGAGAATTGTAATTACCGATGCCAGTGCCAGTACGGAGGTTGAAGATAAAAACCCCAATCAGCTCGATAAAATTGTATTGCAGGTGAAAGAAACCGAGCAACTGGGTGCAACTGCCGGAATTGTGAAACGTTTGCTTTTACGCCGTCATTCCGGGTTGTACGATTTTGAAGTCACCATTCCCGAACTTTTGCTCAAGCAACAACAACGAACCAAAAAGATTTTCAATATTGTATTGGGCGCTATTGCAGGGATTTCGTTAATTGTTGGAGGTATCGGAATCATGAATATCATGCTTGCTTCGGTCATGGAACGAATTCGCGAAATTGGCACCCGTCAGGCGATTGGCGCTTCCCGAAAAGATATTGTCGCTCAGTTCTTGGCAGAATCAACGCTTATCAGCATTTCCGGCGGAATAATTGGGATCGTTCTAGGGGTAGTTTTGTCGAAGATTATCACCGCTGTATTCGACATCAAAACCATTATTTCATTCTTCAGCATCTTCATTGCCTTTGGGGTTTCAGCGTTGGTCGGAATCATGTTCGGTTATATGCCGGCCAAACGTGCCGCTGAAAAAGACCCTGTTGAATCATTACGTGCTTAAAACTTTATTCGATGAAAAAACAAATACTATTCCTGATTTTCCTTTTCTCCGGATTTGTCCAGAATGTTCACGCGCAGGCAGAAAAACTTAACTTGAGCTTGGAGGAAGTGGTTCGAATTGCATCGCAGAGTTCACTCGATGCCTTCAGGTATAAAAACATGTACCTGTCCAGCTACTGGGAATACCGGTATTACAAGGCCGATAAACTTCCAAGCCTAAGTTTGAACACTACTCCTCTCGATTTTAACCATTCCAGGGAACGTGTCTATATTAGCGAAACGAATGAGTATAAATATGTTTTAAGTAATTATCTCAATTCGGATATGGCCTTTCAGGTGAACCAAAAAGTTGGATTGACTGGTGGTAGTTTTTTCATGAGTTCTGAACTTGGAATGGTTAAAAATCTGGAAGGCGATAAAATAACATCCTATCAATCTGCGCCTGTAAGTATTGGTTATACGCAATCGTTAAACGGGTACAATGCATTAAGGTGGCAGTCGAAAATCGAGCCGATTAAATACGACAAGGCAAAAAAAACTTTTATCCAGTCGCAGGAAACCCTGGCAATGAAAAGTATTTCCATGTTTTTTGATCTGGTTGAGGCTCAGATTCAACTGAAAATTGCCCAAAACAACATGTCGAATGCGGATACACTTTACAAAATTGGGAAAGGCCGATTCCAGGTTGGAACAGTTACACAAGACGAGTTGTTAAATTTGGAACTGAACCAGCTAAATTCACAACAGACCTTAAGCAAAGCAAAACTCGAAGTTACGCGAGCGCAGTCGAGCCTGAATTCATACTTGATGATGGATAAAAAATCGCAGATTCAATGCCTGGTTCCATCGAAAATTCCTTCGTTACAGATTATGGCTGACGAAGCTCTTGGTCTGGCACTAAAAAATAATCCTGACATTCTGGATCAGGAGCAGCAAATGCTTGAGCAAGATCAGGACGTAGCTCAGGCCAGGTCGGAAAGTGGATTAAATACAACTTTGTACGCGGTTTACGGGCTCAATCAATCGTCTGATAATTTTAGCCAGATTTATGATCAACCCGATCGAAGTCAACAGGTGAAGGTCGGTCTCAGTATTCCTTTGGTCGATTGGGGGCGCCGAAGGGGAAAACTGATGATGGCCGAATCAACGCGGGAGGTCGCAAATGCTAAAATCAAGCAAGCCCGAATCGACTTTGAGCAAAATATTTTCCAGTCAGTTATGGAATTTAATATTCAGGCCGAACAGGTTAAAAATGCAGCAAAAGCCGACACTGTCGCCCAAAAAGGTTATGATGTTACTTTTCAGCGCTTTCTGATTGGTAAAGTTGATGTGATAAAACTTAATCTCGCCCGCAACGATCGTGAGTCGGCCCGTAATGCTTACATCACTGCCGTTAAAACGTATTGGAATTATTACTATCGTCTGCGGGTGCTTACCCTCTATGATTTTGTGAAGAAAGAAGACCTGACCGCCGAATACGATAAAATTATTCAAAACTAAGCCGCTATGTTAAAGAAGAGAAAATATCAGATTCTCCTTGCTGCAATTGCTTTAATCGGAATTATTGCAGTGGCCTGGATTCAGTTCAGGCCTGCTAGCGGGAAATTTTATAAAGTAAAAAAAGGCAATCTGGAAGTGCTTGTTAACAGCAAAGGCGAAGTCAAGGGCGATAAGTACACCGAAATCAATCTTCCGGTAGCGGTTTGCAATCAGGAGCTTCGTGTTTACCAGCTCAAAATTATGGATATTATTCTTGAAGGAAAAGCCGTTAAAAAAGGCGATTACATTGCGAAGCTGGATGAAAGTCAGTTTGCCACCATGATGCGCGATGTGATGCAGCAGAAGGAAAAAATGGACGCCGATCTGAAAAATGCAGTTTTGGATAGCACGGTTACTTTATCAGGGAAAAGGGAAGCAGTCAGCAATGCCAGACTCGATCTGGAATACCTCAAAATTGATTTGGATCAATCAAAGTACGAATCAGAAGCCTACCAACGTAAAATCCAGATAAATTACCAGAAAGCTGAAAATGAAATAGGTAAACTACGGAGAGATTATTTGCTTGAAAGGAATCGTCTGAAAATTCAGGTGGGTCGATCCGAATCGAAGGTTGCCGAATTTCAGGATAAAATCAATAAATACATGGAGGCCTTAGCTTCAACTACACTCAAAGCGCCAGAGGATGGAATTGTAATGTTTGCCAAAGATTGGACCGGCAAAACCTACGGAAAAGATTCGGAGATGAACATTTGGAATCCACTGATTGCGACGTTGCCCGATATGTCTGTCGCGATTAGCGAAACGTACATCAGGGAAATTGACATTTCGAAGGTGCAACTGAACGACAGTGTTCGCATTACAATTGATGCCTTACCCGATAAGGTTTTCTGGGGGAAAGTAATCAAAATTGCCACGATTGGCGAAGACCACAAAGACTTCGACATGAAAGCGTTCAAAGTGATTGTCCGATTCGAGAAAACAGACAAGGATATGAAACCTGGAATGACGGCCAACAACGACATCATTATCGCCTCATACAAAGACAAGTTGCTGATCCCTTTAAAAGCCATTTTTTCGAAAAACGGGAAACAGATCGTTTACCTGAAACACGGAGGAGGCATTACCGAACAGGAAATTAGTCTGAGCGGAGAAAATGAAGAATTTGGCGCCGTTGAGAAGGGTGTAAAAGAAAGCGATGTTGTACTACTTTATCAACCCGAAAAGTTTAAACCCGTGGTGGAAACGGTGGCCAGCAAGTAATGATCAATTAACAATTCTTTGGAAGCAGTACTTTATAATATCAGAGAGGTTTTTGTACATTTGACAACTATTGAACCAAACCTAAACCTACTTTATGAGACAGAGCTTTCTGGTCTTGTTCATATTTCTGAACTTACTTTCGTATTCTTCCACAAAAAATCCAACACTGCGGCGGTTAAAGACCGATGCTCTTGAAAATAAGAAAAACACAGATTTCGTCCTTCATGTAAAAAAAGCTACTGAACCGATTAAAATTGATGGGTTGATTAGTGAGCCTGATTGGGCTACTGCTGAAAAAGCCAAGGATTTTCGTTTGGTTCTTCCCGTCGATTCCGGATTGGCAAAATCACCTTCGGAAGTGGTGATGACTTATGATGACAAAGCGTTTTATTTAGGCGTAACATTCTTCGATACGATTCCAGGAAAGCGCATTACAGAGTCATTCAGGCCCGATTTTGTATTTGGCAACAATGATAATTTTCTGGTTTTCTTCGATACTTTTTTAGATCAGACCAATGGCTTTTCGTTTGGAGCATCGGTTTCAGGAGCCAAATGGGATGGGACACAGTCGAACGGAGGTACTGTAAACCTGAATTGGGATTGTAAATGGGATTCAAAAACAAAACAATATCCCGATCGGTGGGTAACCGAGATGCGAATTCCCTTCCGGTCGGTACGGTTTAAATCGGACGCCGATCGCTGGTATGTAAACTTCAGCCGCCTCGATCTGAAAACCAATGAAAAATCTTCGTGGGCGCCGGTTCCGCGTCAGTTTGCCACAGCAAGTTTAGCCTACACTGGCGTATTGCAATGGGATCGACCACTCCCCAAATCAAAAATGATGTTTTCAATCATTCCATATATTTTTGGCGGTGCTGCTAAAGACTTCGAAGCCGGAACACATACCACTTATCGAAAAGATTTTGGCTTCGATGCCAAGCTTGGGTTAAGTACTTCCATGAACCTGGATATGACTTACAACCCCGATTTTTCGCAGGCTGAAGTCGATCAACAGGTGACCAATCTCGATCGTTTTGAATTACTTTTTCCTGAAAAGCGTCAGTTTTTTCTCGAAAACAACGATCTATTCTCAAGTTATGGGTTAACTACCGTTACGCCTTTCTTCTCTCGGCGGATTGGACTGGATGCCCCGGTTTTGGGAGGGGCGCGGTTAAGCGGTAAACTTGGTGATAATTGGCGTTTGGGCTTTTTAGACATGCAAACCGAAAAAACAGATGATCAGTTGTCTCGAAATTTCATGGTCGCAGCACTTCAGCGCAAAATATTTTCACGTTCAAATATTGGTCTAATACTGGTAAATAAAGAGTATATGGACGAGCCGTTGAAACAAAATTTCAATCGCGTAGCCGGTATCGATTACAATTTGGCAAGCAGCAATAATGCGTGGAGCGGAAAATTGTTTTACCACCGTTCGTTCAGTCCCGAAAATCCCGGAAAGCAGTATGCTCAGGGGGCATACTTAATTTATAATACAAGAAGGATCCATGCTGCAATGGGACAGGCAAGCGTTGGCGAGAATTACAATGCTGAGGCGGGTTATGTTCGCCGGAATGGTTATAATTTGCTCAATCCTGAATTCAGTTTTTTGTGGGTCCCCAATAAAAAGGTGGTTAGCCACGGAATTGTATCAACGGCCAATTATTATTTCGATTCAGGCTATAATCAGATGGATCATGAAATTTCGGTGATGTATAAATTTGAATTCAGCAATCGTGCTACTGTCGATGCCGGAGTTAAAGACTACTATGTTCTTCTTAATCAAGATTTTGATCCAACTCATATGAATTCTGCTGTTTTGGCAAAGGGGACCGATTATTCTTATCAGGTTGGGTTTATTGACTATGTTTCCGACACCCGGTCGCTGTTTAATTATGCGGTAACACTTAATCAAGGAAGTTTTTACAATGGAAATATTGCATCAGTTTCAGGTCATGCTACATACCGTTATCAACCTTACATGAACCTGACCATGAATCTCTCATATACCGACATCAACCTTCCGGGGTCTTTCAAGCGTTCGAGGTTTTGGTTGCTGGGTCCAAAATTGGATCTGACGCTGAGCGACAAGGTTTTCTTTTCATCGTTTGTTCAGTACAATGAGCAAATCGACAATATGAATATTAACCTGAGGTTTCAGTGGCGATACAAACCGGTTTCCGATCTGTTCATTGTTTACACCGATAACTATTATACTGGGAACTGGAGTTCGCGAAACCGGGCATTGGTGCTGAAACTGAGTTATTGGTTTAATTAAAATTTCTCAAAAACGCCCAGCCCAAACAGTGCAAAGTCATATTTAACGGGGTCTTCCGGATCAAATTCGCGAAGCTTAGCCGTAATTTCCTCAACAGCACGCCAGTCATTTTGAGTGCGGGTGAGCAACCCGAGTTTGCGGGCAACATTGCCGGTATGAACATCTAACGGAAGCATGAGCGCTGAGGCCGGAATCTGTTTCCAAAGTCCAAAATCGACACCTGTTTTGTCGTTGCGGACAAGCCACCGGAAATACATATTCAATCGCTTTGCCGCTGCGCCTTTTTCGACATCCGAAACATGTTTTTCGGTTCGGTGTTCGTGATCCAGTTCAAAAAACACATTTCTGAAATATGCCAATGAACTGAAAATCGTTTCCCCGTTCCGGAATCCGTCAGTAAATACCTGTTCCAATCCTCCATGGTTTTGGTAAATATTTTTCAGCGATTTCATGAAATAAATACAATCAGTCCCGTTAAACGTGCGGTGCTTAAAATCCAGGAAAACATCCCATTCGTCCTCCGGAGAATTCCGCAGAAAGTCAATGGGATCGTTGTTCATGAGTGTTACCAGTTTCAGTGCATTCCGGATAATGGTTGGCCGTTGTCCCCATGCCAGTGTGGCAGCAAGGAATCCGGCAATTTCGATATTTTCTTTGGTGGTGAAAAGCGCAGGAACCTGAATCGGGTCAGTTTCAATAAACGTTGAATGGTTAAATTCGATAACCTTCTGATCTAAAAACAATTTGATGTCGTCGGTCAAATCCATCACTTTCAGGATTCGATAAGGCCATCTTTCATCCGGATAATCGCATCGCTTTGTGCGGCAAAACTCTCGTCATGGGTAACAATTACCAGGGTTTGCTTAAACTTATCGCGCAGAGTAAAAAAGAGTTCGTGAAGATCTTCCCTGTTTTTGGTATCCAGGTTTCCGGAAGGTTCGTCGGCCAAAATCACCGAAGGATTGTTGATCAGTGCTCTTGCCACAGCCACGCGTTGCCGTTCGCCTCCTGAAAGCTCACCTGGTTTGTGGTTGAGGCGGTGCGATAAACCCAGAAAATCGAGGTATTCACGGGCCTTCTGCTCGGCTTCCTTTTTCGATGTTTTGGCAATATAGGCGGGAATACAAACATTCTCAAGGGCCGAAAATTCGGGAAGCAAATAATGAAACTGGAAAACAAAACCAATTTTCCGGTTTCTGAAATCGGCCAGTTGCCGTTCGTTCATAACCGAAATGTTTTGCCCGTTGACAAACACATTTCCTGAAGCGGGCTGGCTTAAGGTGCCGATAATCTGAAGCAGGGTAGTTTTTCCGGCGCCACTGGGGCCAACAATCGAATAGAGTTTTCCGGCCGGAACTTCCAGGTCAATTCCCTTCAGTACCTGAAGATCACCAAACGACTTTGTTATTTTTTCGACTCTGATCAACCGTTGAGTTATTTAGAATGACAGGTTTAAGCTGGGAATATTTGTAGAATCGGGACTACTGAAAAAAAGAAAATGCTTTTGCTCCAATTATATCTGGGCGCCATTATCAATGGTATTAGCCACTTTTTCGGCTTCTTTGGCAACGTCGGTTTTTACTCCCGACATTTCCTTTTCGATGTCATCGGTGTGGTTTTTAATTCCGTCCTGAATATTAGTAGTGGTTTCTTTGATTCCGTCCTGAACGCTACTGGTGGTCTCCTTTATTCCGTCTTGAATATCGCTGGTGTGCTTTCTGATCCCTTCCTGAATATCGTTTTTGATGTTCTGAACAGTTGATCTGATATCACTAATGTCATCGCCTATACCACCGCCACTTTCATTGAGTTCTCGTTTGATTTCGTTGGTTGCTTTCTGGAATTCCCTCATGGCTTTGCCCAGTGTTTTGGCAATATCCGGAATTGCTTTCGCTCCAAAAAGTAACAGAAAAACAAAAATAATTAGTACAATCTCACCGCCGCCCATAACTTGTTGAAATTAGATAGTTGGTTATTTCTTAAAACTCAGCAAATATACAAACTTGTTGAGAACTCCACTCGTGGATAATGAAAAAGTACGAGGCGACAAGGCGACAATATCCTGAATGAAATATTTTTCAGTCTTCGTTGCAAAGAAATAAAGGAGAGCGATTATCTGATGCAATTAGAACTCGGCTAAGTGCAGATAATCCGAAGAAAATACCACAAAAAGAAACAGGGACTCCATCGGTCGGTTGACCGATGAAGCCCCTGTTTTTGGATTTAGACAACTAAACCAGTTGTTTGTTTTTTCTGAATTTTTTCGATTGTGTGATGGTGTCGTAAACAATAGGTGCAGCATTAAATACTGAAGAATATGTTCCGATGCCAATACCGATCAAAAGCGCAAAAGTGAAACCTTTGATGGAAGTACCGCCATAGATGAAAATGGCAACTAACACGATCAACACCGTTAACGAAGTACTGAACGTACGACGAAGGGTGGAGTTCATGGCATGATCCATTGTCTCGGCTAATCCACGCTTTGGATATAAATGACGGTATTCACGGATACGGTCATAGATGATTACGGTATCGTTAATCGAATATCCAATCACGGTTAATACTGCCGCGATAAAAGATTGGTCGATTTCCAGTGAGAATGGAAGGAATCCGTATAATAACGAGAAAGCCCCCATGGTAATAATGGCATCGTGAGCCAGCGAAACAACACCACCCAGTCCATACTGCCAACTATCGAATCGTACCAGAATATAAAGGAAAATCAAAATCAGAGAGAAGAATACTGCCATGATCGCATCCCGAGTCAATTTGTCAGAGATGGTTGGTCCTACTTTCTGTGTACTTTGTAAGTTTACTTTACTAAAAGTATCGGCAGAAACATCTCCAATATAATTGGCTTTTTTAAGTCCCTGATACAACAAGTCTTCAACTTTATTGTCAACTTCCGAATTGTTTTCTTCAATCATATATCCTGTAGTAATACGCACCTGGTTTGCATTACCATAAGTTTTTACGTCAGGTGTTGAATTGAAAATAGGAGCCAACGCATTTTTTATCTCATCAACCTTAACATCTTTGTCGAAACGAACCACATAAGTACGTCCACCTTTAAAGTCGATACCTTTATCAAATCCACGAACCACAAAAGAAATCAGTGAAGCACCAATCATGATACATGAAAGAGTATAGAAGATTTTTCTCTTTTCGATGAATGGAATTTTCACGAAACGCAACCAGTTCTTGGTATTTTTAGTGGTAAAGGTAATTTCCCTGTTTTTACTTAACTGCCGTTCGAAGATCAGGCGTGTAACAAAGATTGATGTGAATAAGGAAGTAATGATACCGATGATCAATGTGGTAGCAAAACCCCGGATTGGGCCTGAACCAAAGATGTAAAGTACGATACCGGTCAATAAGGTAGTAACCTGTCCGTCGATGATGGCCGAATAAGCGGCATTAAACCCGTCGAAAACTGCAAGCCGAACTGACTTCCCAGCCATTACTTCTTCCTCGATACGTTCATATATCAATACGTTGGCATCAACCGCCATACCCATGGTCAGAACGATACCGGCGATACCAGGTAAAGTTAAAACAGCCCCGATTGAAGCAAGAATTCCGATCAGGAAGAAGATGTTCACAATCAATGCGATGTTGGCAGCTCCCCCTGCTTTGTAGCTATAGAAGAAAAGCATATAACCCAATACCAGAAGGAACGCGATACCAAACGACCAGAAACCACTGGTGATTGCTTCTTGTCCCAATGAAGGTCCAACGACATCTTCAGCAATGATTACCGCTGGTGCAGGCATTTTTCCCGATTGCAAAATGTTTGCTAAGTCCTTCGCTTCTTCAACACTTTCCAAACCAGTGATGGAAGAACGTCCACCGGTAATTTCGCCATTTACATTCGGGTACGAACGCACGTAACCGTCGAGTACAATAGCAATCGATTTTCCAACATTGTCTTTGGTTAAACGGGCCCAGACTTTGGCTCCGGTGCTGTTCATGGTCATACTTACTTCCGGACGGCTACCCATATCAGCATAATCCTGACGGGCATCGGTAATTACGTCACCTTCAAGAGGTGCGCGGCCATCGCGGCTGGTAACTTTAATGGCAATCAGGCGGAAGAATTTTTCGCCTTTGTCAATAGCTTTGGCAGTCCATCTGAAAGACACGTTGCGTGGCAACAAAGCTTTTACCTGATCCATTTTCAGGTAGGCGTTTACAGTAGCAGTATCTTTCCATTGAGCAGTACCAACTGCAGCCCCCGGATATAATTGTCCTTGTTGGGTAACACTTGGCGTTAAAATAGAGAATAATGGATATTGTTTTTTGGCGTCAGCGCTTTTATCAACTGAAGCAGAATCGGTTTTTGCTTTTTTGTCCAGTTCTTTCAGCAGACTGTTTGTTTCTTTTGTTGCTGCCCCTTTAGTAGTGTCGGCCGGAGTTGCTGACGGGTGGGATTTGATCGACTGGATTTCGGCAATCTTTTGATTGGCCTGTGCCAGATAGGGATAAATTTCGCTATTGTCGTAGGTTTCCCAAAATTCGAGGTTAGCTGTTCCCTGCAAGAGTTTGCGTACACGTTTTGGGTCATCTACTCCCGGAAGTTCAACCAAAATACGTCCTGCTGTCTGAAGTTGCTGAATATTAGGCTGAGCAACACCAAAACGGTCGATACGGGTACGGATGATATTGAACGAGTTGTCGATAGCAATCTTAGTTTCTTTCTTTAATACGTCCAATACTTCAGCATTGGTCGAATTGTATTTGACTTTGTCTTTTAATTCGAGTGTGTTAAAGATAGAGGCCAGTTTGCCGTTTGGCGATATTTGTTCAAACGATTTTCCGAACAAAGTTACAAAGTCTTCCTGGCTACTTTTCTGCTTTTCTTTTGCCATCCTGATTGCGGCTGTAAACGTCGAATCTTTGCTGAAATTTGACAATGATTTAACCAGGTCAACCACTGAAACTTCAAGAGTAACGTTCATACCGCCTTGTAAGTCAAGGCCGAGTCCAAGCTCCAGCGCTTTTACTTCTTTAAAAGTGTATTTCCGAATCCAAAGCAAGTTGTAAACGACCTCGCTCGACATCGAATCGAGATAGACTTGCTCTTTTTGTTTGTCGCCTTTCGCAAATGTCTTGGCTGCTTTCTCAACCTGGCTTGCCTTGAAGGTAAACATCAGCTGATACACACAAATCAAACCAACGAGTATTGCAAAAAGTCTAATTGCACCTTTGTTTTGCATTTGTTGAATTTAAAATTGTTATTACTATTTATTTAAATCGAATTATTCCTATGGATGTAATTACTCCTTACATCTGCAGGTACATCACAAGCTAAAACAGCAGAAATGTACCCCAATTTACTGACACGTCAGAGATTTAAGAAAGCGGAGGAGTATCGTCGGGACTGGCATATAGAACCCGGTTGAATGGAAGGGAATGAAATGAACATACCGATGGAACGAAACAATGCACTGTTTCAGCTTTCATCAGTTGAAATGTTCTTAAATTATAGTATTTGAGTAAATATTTATCCTGAGAAAAAGAGAGACGGAAACGAACGGAAAGATCGTTGCCAGTGGTCTTTAAATTGTAGGTTGGCAACTGATTACAGAAAAAAACCTTATTGTTCTCTGCTTCGTTTGACGATGGCTGCTTCCGAATGTTGTCCGACAGTTTTTTATTGGCAACATGATACAAATCGAAAACAGCAGCACCGCTAACGAGCACAAGCAGCAAGCAGAGGCGCATGATGGAATGTTTCGATATGTATTTTTTTAGGTTCATGAATAGATTTTTCAGCCGCCAAATATATTTATTTTTTCTGAATATAATAGTCTCTATTTTCTGCTATCGGACAGACTCCTGGGTTTGAAATTGGATGATTTTATTGGCGTAATCGATTTTACAACGGTATTGCATCAAAACATCGCCACCTAACAGACCAGCAATGCGGTATGACGTGTATTTTCCATAAATCTCGTTAACATGGCTGAGATCAATCAGGGCAACTTTTTGCCCGGTAATTTCCAGATCACCGAAACGCAGATAAAGCAGTTTCCCAACCGAGGTTTCCATCATGCCTTGGTTAATACCTGCACTTTGATAATCTTCCAAATCATCAGAATCAATAATTTCATAATACTGACTTAGATTTTTATCGAGTACTGTTTTTGAGGCTCCCGTGTCGATAATCCAGCACGAAGGTTTTCCGTCCTCAAAATTACCTTCAATAAGAATGTGGTAATTTTCACGTTCAAGTTCAATGATTTGCAGAGGTATTTCGTTCATCGGTCAATAAAGTTCTAGGTTTTGGCGAAGGCTGAACTTGTCGAAGTCAGCCTGATTCTATTAATTCTAAATATTTTTGTCATTTCACTTTATTTAGCAAACGGAATCATAAAAAAGCCCCGACATTTTTATGCCGGGGCTTCAAATATAGATTTTATTGTTTGTTTTATCCTGAAAAATTAAAGAATATTCATGCCGTCAACAACGTCCATAATATCTTTAACAGCCTTAGCTGATTCGTTCAGTAATGCTTGTTCAGCTTCGGTTAGGCTAATTTCAATAACTTTTTCTACACCATTTTTGCCCAATTTAACCGGAACACCTACAAAAACATCTTTCAAACCATACTCACCTTCCAGTTTCACACAGCAAGGGAAAACACGTTTCTGATCCATAACGATAGCTTCAACCATTTGAGCAGCAGCCGATCCTGGGGCATACCATGCAGAAGTTCCCATCAGGTTAACCAATTCGCCACCACCTTTTTTAGTGCGGTCGATAATTTTTGCCAGAGTTTCTTCGTCGATTAATTCAGTTACAGGAATACCGGCAACTGTAGTGTAGCGGGGTAGTGGAACCATTGAGTCTCCATGTCCGCCCAACAATAAAGCCTGAATATCGCGTGGCGATACATCCAATGCTTCAGCAAGGAAAGCACGGTAACGGGCAGTATCCAGAATACCAGCCATACCAAGCACTTTGTTTTTGCCTGCTTTCGAAATTGCGTAAGCAACGTAGGTCATTACGTCAAGCGGATTCGAAACGATGATGATAACAGCATTTGGCGAATATTTGATCACGTTTTCGGTAACGCTTTTTACGATACCGGCATTGATCGAAATCAAATCGTCGCGGCTCATTCCAGGTTTACGTGGAACTCCTGAAGTAATAACAACTACATCAGAACCAGCCGATTTTGAATAGTCGTTTGTTGCACCAACAGTACGGGTGTCATAATAATTAATGGGAGCAGTTTGCCATAAATCCAATGCTTTTCCTTCTGACAATCCTTCTTTAATATCGAGTAATACGACTTCGCTTACAATGTTTTTTTCGGCTACAATCTGCGCGCAGGTAGCTCCAACATTTCCAGCACCAACAACTGTTACTTTCATAATTGTATTTTTTGGAATTTAACTTTTTTTTAAAACGATTGCAAAGTTAAAAGGTATTTTGAATTGAATGCTGAAATTCAGATTGGCTTAACAATTTGGTAAGGAATCAGGACGCCTATTTATTGCAATTGTTAAAAGAACTTAATTGTCTGATTTTTATCTGTATTACGCAATGCGATTTTTTGGCTATAAAAATAAAACGCACATGAATTCAGCTGAAAGGAATTATCGTTTTTATATTTGCCAAAAATCTAATTGAACCTTTCGCTGGTCTATTCGAGTTACAGAAAACTTTTTCCGGGATTAGAGGTTTATATCATCAAAAACTAAAAGATTAATTATGGCAGACAGATTATCAGACCCAATAGGCCGATTGATGGGACTACGTTATAAATCGCATCCCTGGCATGGAATTTTTATTGGCAAAGATGCTCCCGAGAATGTGGTTGCTTTCATTGAAGTGGTTCCGACGGATACCGTGAAATACGAAATCGATAAGGAAAGTGGGTTCCTCAAGATCGACCGTCCTCAGAAATATTCGAATGTTGTTCCGGCACTTTATGGATTTATTCCCCAAACCTATTGTGGCGATCAGGTGGGTAAGTTTTGTATGGAAAAAACTGGCAAGACTGGAGTAAAAGGCGATGGCGATCCGATTGACATTTGCGTTTTGACCGAAAAAACCATTGCTCATGGCGACATTCTGGTTGATGCACGTCCCATTGGAGGATTCCGGATGATCGATGGAAATCAGGCAGATGATAAAATTATTGCGGTTCTAACCAATGATGTGGTTTACAGTGAATACAAAGATTTGTCAGACCTGCCCGATATTGTAGTGCAACGGCTCAAACACTACTTTCTGACTTATAAAGATATGCCTGGGAAAGTGAGCGATACCGAAATTACCCACATCTATGGAGTTGAAGAAGCACTGGAAGTGATACGGTATTCGATGGAGGATTATCACCAGCGATTTGACAACATTGGCAAGTTGTTGTAGAAAGCCCCTCAATGATGTTGATATTCGGGTTACGGGTTGCGCGATTCGATTTTCGGAACCCCACAACCCGTAATTTTGATGAAGTCTGCAACTACCTTCAAACGAGGATCACTTCCGTTTTAGATCCAAATACGAATACTCAAATCCATTTTTCTCATCCGAATGATCTTCCCTGAAAAGCTCTTCCCATTCCGAATAATCAATTTCAGGAAAATAAACATCGGCATCAAAGTCACGGTGGACAAGGGTTAGATATAATTTTCCGGCCAAAGGATAGAATTGGCGGTAAATCATGCCACCACCAATAACAAATGCCTCTTCTTCGTTTTCGACTGCGGTGGCGGCTTCTTCAATCGACGATACCATTTCGCATCGCTCAAATTTTTCTCCAGGAATGTCGGAGATAACAATGTTCCTGCGATTGGGAAGTGCGCCTTTGGGCAACGAAAGCAAGGTATTGCGACCCATAATAACTGGATGCCCTGTTGTAATTTCCTTGAATCTTTTCAGATCATTGGGAAGGTGAAACAGCAAATTGTTGTTTTTGCCGATCGCAAAGTTTTGGGCTATTGCAACTATGATTGAGATGTTTTCGTGTATCATATTTATTTGAATTTCAGGATAATAATTAAACCGCGACAGTGCCCGGAATATGAGGATGAGCCTGATAACCGATTAATTCAAAATCTTCGTACTTAAAATCAAAAATGCTTTTGACATTCGGATTGATTTTCATTTGAGGCAGTGGATAAGGTTCTCGGCTCAATTGTAGTTTCACCTGCTCCATGTGATTCAGGTAAATGTGTGCATCGCCAAGTGTGTGGACAAATTCGCCGGGTTGCAAACCGCAAACCTGGGCCATCATCAAGGTTAACAGGGCATACGAAGCAATATTGAAAGGGACTCCAAGAAATATATCGGCACTTCGCTGGTAGAGTTGGCACGACAGTTTCCCGTTGGCCACATAAAACTGCACCAGAATATGGCAGGGCGGAAGTTTCATCTGGTCGATTTGGCCAACGTTCCAGGCACTTATCAAATGGCGACGCGAGTCTGGATTATTTTTTATGCTGTTTACAACCTGGGATATCTGGTCGATGTGCCGGCCATCAGGTGTTGGCCACGAGCGCCACTGATACCCGTAAACCGGTCCCAGTTCACCATTTTCATCGGCCCATTCGTTCCATATTCGCACGCCGTTATCCTGAAGGTATTTTACATTGGTATTGCCTGTCAAAAACCAAAGCAATTCGTGAATGATCGACTTCAGGTGTAATTTTTTTGTAGTCAAAACCGGGAATCCATTAGTAAGATCGTACCGTGACTGGTAGCCAAAAACGCTGATAGTTCCGGTACCTGTGCGATCGCTTTTGCTAACCCCCGTTTCGAGCACATGTCTTAAAAGATCTTGATATTGTTTCATTCGTATAGATTATAATTTTCGTACTGCGATATTGATGTTAACGTTATCTTTTTGAATAACACCCCACCCTCATGAAATAGCCCTTTATTCATTTTCGATCTGTTTATATCTGGGCTGTTATGCCTATTTCGTTATATGAATATTAACTTGAAATCAAATTTCCAGATAAGATGAAGATCAGATAAGACGATCCAAACAACATTAAATAGTAATTGCTTCAATAACTTTCGGATCGTGTTTATGTTTGAACAGTAATGCAAACAGCACAGCTACAACAAGCGAATACATGGCAAAAGCAATCCAGATTCCCTGCCAGTTAAAATCGTCTCCAGTTTTAAAATACGTGTCAATCACGATTCCACTAATCCGGCTTCCAAGAACGGCTCCAAAGCCATTTGTCATCATCATAAAAAGGCCCTGAGAACTTGCCCTAATACTGGGATCACTTTGTGTTTCAACAAATAATGATCCGGAAATATTGAAAAAGTCGAATGCCATTCCATAAATAATACACGAAAGTATGATCATCCATAATCCTTCAGCAGGATTGCCTAACGCAAAAAATCCGAAGCGCAGGACCCAGGCCACCATACTGAAAAGCATTACTTTTTTAATCCCGAACCGTTTCAGAAAGAATGGGATAGAAAGGATAAATAGTGTTTCAGATATTTGTGATATCGACATGATAATCGCAGGGAATTTAACAGCTATCAAATCTTTGTATTCAGGTACCTTGGCGAAATCGTGTAAAAAAGTGTCGCCATAGGCGTTAGTGAGTTGCAACGCAGCCCCCAGAAGCATAGCAAAAATGAAAAAGACAGCCATCTTTGCATTTTTGAAAAGCGTAAAAGCCTTAAGTCCAAATGAATCGACCAAAGATTTCTTCAGGCCCATATCCAATGGCGGACACTTTGGCAAAGTGAATGCATAAATTCCGAGGAAAAAAGATGCTGCTGCTGCAACATAAAACTGCATGGAGGAGGTTTCGAATCCTGAAAGGCTTACAATCCATAATGCAACAATGAAACCCACCGTTCCCCATACACGGATTGGCGGATACTCCTTAATGATGTCGATCCCTTTGTTTTTTAGTGCTGAATATGCGATGGTAATCGATAGCGCGATTGTTGGCATATAAAATATCATATCTAAAAGCATAATCCAGAACATGGTCGATGGATCATTAACCATTGGAACCATTAACAACACGAATCCACCACAGATATGAAATAAACCATAAAGTCTTTCTGCATTGACCCAGCGGTCAGCAATAATCCCGGCGATGGCGGGCATAAACAGAGATGCTATACCCATCGTTGAGAAAATGGCTCCGAATTCGGTACCCGACCATTGCTTGTTTTGAAACCAATAAGCTCCGATAGTGAGGAGCCAAGATCCCCAGACAAAAAACTGAAAAAAGCTCATTATGATCAAACGCTTCTTTATGCCCATGATGTCGTTCTTAGTTTTGAATAAATTTTAACGGGTTTAAAACTACGAAAATCTACTTATTCAAAAACGGAACAATCCATCTAAAACATCGAATTAAAAAAAACAAGTGTTGGTCAATTTAGAAAATTGTAGAATATTTGAAATGAGAGAAGAATCGCATGTTATAGCCAAAATGGCTTATTCTTTTAATCGGCGTTTTATTTCATCGCGAATGGCAGAAGCTTTTTCATAGTCCTCTTCCTGAACCGCATTTTCGAGCATCTGATTAAGTTCTGAAGAAGTGTATTTTTCGTATTCATGTTTCCCACGGACAGGCTCATCAATTAACGGTTGATTCCACTCTTCCTGACCGTGTTCATTTTCAAATTCGATAACAATCCCGGCACGTTCAAGAATATCTTCCGTAGTATAAATCGGACAATCGAAACGAAGTGCTAATGCAACGGCATCGGAGGTTCGCGAATCGATAGTGACTTTTACATTTTCTCTCATACAAACCAGTTCAGAATAAAAGATGCCTTCTTCCAGCTTGTAAATAATGACTTCCAAAATCAGAATATCGAACGACGAAGCCATGTATTTAAACAGATCATGCGTTAGTGGCCGGGGCGGTTTCAACCCTTCAAGCTGAATAGCAATTGACTGTGCTTCAATTGGTCCTATAATAATAGGTATCCTCCGGTCTCCGTTTTCTTCAGCCAGAACTAGAGCGTATGCTCCAGATTGGGATTGACTAACTGAAAGTCCAAGTATGTTAAGTTTTATTTTCTGCATCGACATCTACATAGCTAATCTGCGGGTAACAAATATAACAATTGTTTGCATTCTGCTGAAATTTACAGGAATTTAGATTTTGCTTTTATTTTTACATACTGAAAATTAGTTGGCCATTGTACGGATCAGATAGATTTTCTATTTCTGGTTTTTAGATAATAAACCTTGAAGCATCGCCATCGGGTTACCATTCTCGGCGGGTGCAATTTATACTTGAAAAATAATTCGCAAAAAAAAATGTAAACCTTTGGTGATCACCCAAAATTATCTACTTTTGCAGTCCGAAAGTTTTCGTTCAGGCACGATAAGAGGTAATCCAATAGATTCCCGCCTGACGGAACAGATATTTAAATACATTGAAATGTACGCAATTGTAGAGATTGCCGGTCAGCAAATAAAAGTTGAAAAAGGCCGGAAAATTTATGTACACCGTTTGGAAAATGCCGAAGGCGAAACTGTTGTTTTCAACAAAGTTCTTCTGGTTGATAACGAAGGTGCTGTGAAAGTTGGAACTCCTGCTGTTGAAGGCGCTAGTGTAAAAGTCACTGTTCTGGAGCACGTTAAAGGAGATAAGGTACTGATCTTCAAAAAGAAGAAAAGAAAAACCTATCAGAAGATGAATGGTCACCGTCAATACCTGACCAAAGTTCAAGTTGAAGAAGTAATCGGATAACATTAAAAAATTTTACCATGGCTCATAAGAAAGGTGCGGGTAGTTCGAAAAACGGACGCGAATCAGAAAGCAAAAGACTCGGCGTTAAAATATACGGCGGTCAGGCTGCAACAGCTGGTAACATTATTGTTCGCCAGAGAGGTACTGTACACAATCCAGGGTTAAATGTAGGTATGGGTAGAGATCATACCTTATTTGCTTTGATTGACGGAACTGTTGTTTTCAAAAAAAGAAGAGACAACAAATCGTATGTTACTGTTGAACCAGTAGTTGCTGCTGAAGTAAACTAACACAATTAACAATATTCGAAAATAAATCTCCTGCTTTTCCGAAGGCAGGAGATTTTCTTTTTTAGAATAATTCATGGCAACTTCAACCTGATTTGTAAATTATTCAGGTTAAATTTGCCGCATAAAAAATTAAACTTACTGAAAATGCTCAATTTAAAATTCATACAGGAAAATCCGGAATTGGTGATTGAAAAGTTGAAAAAGAAACATTTTGATGCATCTGTCATTGTTCAGCAAATCACAGCTTTATCAGCAAAGAAGAACGAGACACAGGCCTGCGCTGATCAGTGCAAAGCCGAAATGAATAAAATATCTAAAGAAATAGGATTATTGATGCGCGATGGCAAAACAACAGAAGCCGATGTTGCTAAAAACCGCACTGCTGAGCTGAAAGAAAATATCAAACAATTGGACGACAGTTTTGCACGCATCGATCAGGAGATTTTTAATATCCAGGTTTTACTTCCCAATCTTCCCGCCGACATCGTTCCTGAAGGTCGAACCCCCGAAGATAATTTGGTGGTGAAAAGACTTGGAGAAATTCCTGTGCTTTCTGAAAATAGCGTTCCCCACTGGGAATTAGCAAAAAAATACGACATCATTGATTTTGAATTGGGCGTTAAAATTACAGGAGCCGGGTTCCCTGTTTACAAGGGTAAAGGGGCGCGCATTCAACGTGCTCTCATCAGTTTCTTCCTCGATGAAGCCCGTGAAGCTGGATTCCTCGAAATTCAACCGCCATTGATGGTGAATGAAGATTCAGGATTCGGAACAGGACAATTGCCCGACAAAGAAGGTCAAATGTACCATGCTACCGAAGATAATTTATATCTGATTCCAACAGCCGAGGTTCCGGTTACTAACCTTTACCGCGACATGATTCTGGAAGCCAAAGATCTCCCAATTAAAAATACAGCATACAGTGCATGTTTCCGTCGCGAAGCCGGTTCGTATGGGAAAGATGTTCGTGGGTTGAACCGTCTGCACCAGTTCGATAAAGTGGAGATTGTGCAAATTGCACATCCTGATCATTCATATGAATTGCTTGATGAAATGGTTGCACATGTGGAAAGTTTGGTTCAAAAGCTGGAATTACCATATCGCATTCTACGTTTGTGTGGTGGCGACATGAGTTTCACCTCGGCATTGACTTACGATTTTGAGGTATTCTCGGCAGCTCAGGAAAAATGGCTTGAAGTAAGTTCGGTATCCAATTTCGAAAGCTTTCAGGCTAACCGTTTGAAATTACGTTATCGTGATGAAGTTACTAAAAAGCCTGTCGTTGCGCATACATTGAACGGAAGTGCATTGGCCTTACCGCGTATTCTGGCTGCTCTGCTAGAAAACAACCAAACTCCTGAAGGGATAAGAATTCCAAAGGTTTTGATCCCCTATTGCGGATTCGATGTAATTGACTAGGATAGAAAGAAAAATAGAAAACGTCTGGATTTACTTCCAGGCGTTTTCCATTTCAGGCCCATGCCCCGTCCTGAAATAAAAGAAAGTTACAGAGACGAACAATCACGAAAATTCGAATCTTAAAAAATCATTATTGGCTGTAAAAAGATTCATTTCATTTTCACTGTTAGTTGAGCCCTGTAATCTCAACCCGCCTTGCAACTAAAAATCAATGATTCACCTATTTCCAGCTTATTTAGTGCTATTAGCCATAGGAGGAACTTGACTCTTTTAATTAATTACAAATTACAAGTATGATTTGGATTTGAAACTCGAAATTATTTCTGCTGTTTTATTACGTTTGTGACAACTTCTGTATTGATAAACGTAAAGAAAAATGGCTGACGAAAAGAAAGAAAAGTGGATGAATTACCTGGCAATGACCACGGTAATATTTGCAGTTTGTGCAACCCTTTCAACATTTAAAGGTGGAGGGTATGGTAGTAAGGCATTGTTGAACCAGACAAATGCCTCTGATCAATGGGCATTTTATCAATCGAAAGGCATTAAAAGTGCACTGACCAGCAATCAAAAAGACAATCTGGAACTTCAGAAAGAAATCTTATCGATTGAATCACATTCAAAGGAAGATGTGTCAAAATACGATGCCAAAATTGCAAAGTATGAGCAGGAAATCAAACGATATGAAGAGGAAAAAATAGCTATAAAGGCGAAAGCAGAAGCTTTCGAAAAAGACCGGAATGACTGTCAGGAACATGGTGGACAGTTTGGACTGGCGGTTATTTTCCTTCAGGTTACCATTCTTTTGTCTTCTATTGCCGGACTTCTGAAAAAGAAACCGGTTTGGTACCTCAGCCTGGGAATAGGAATTATTGGAATCGTATTCTTTATCGATGGATTTTTACTGTTTCTAAAGACATTCCTTTAATTTTTCAACAGCTTCCAATTTGGAAATACATCATGTCAAAACAAAAAAGCACCCCGAATTTTCGAAGTGCTTTTTTGTTTTGAGCGAGAAACGAGACTCGAACTCGCGACCCCGACCTTGGCAAGGTCGTGCTCTACCAACTGAGCTATTCTCGCAATAATTTAATGAATCCGATTTTTTAAAAGTACCCGGAGCGGGACTTGAACCCGCACAACCAAATGGTCACAAGATTTTAAGTCTTGCGTGTCTACCGATTCCACCATCCGGGCCTCCTTAAAAAGAGCGAGAAACGAGACTCGAACTCGCGACCCCGACCTTGGCAAGGTCGTGCTCTACCAACTGAGCTATTCTCGCATATTTTGCAGTCCTGAATTTACATTCCGAACAACGATGCCTTTTTCAATATCTCCCGCAATCTGGTGGAAATTGCAGTATTTTTCGGATTTGAACGTACTGTTTAGTGCTTTCGAAAACAGCGATGCAAATATATACCTATTTTTTCTTTCTCCAAAAAAGGATTAAAACTTTAGCCATTTTCGTTGCATTATTTTTTGAAAGGCCTGTCCAGACCGGTAATCTTCTTAATATCATTCAGCTTATTCAGCGCTTCAAGCGGCGTCAGCTGGTTGATGTCCAGATTCTTGATCTCGTCGCGGATTTGTTTCAGCACCGGATCGTCCAATTGAAAAATACTCATTTGGAAACCTTCTCTTTTTTCTGCCATACCTTCCAGAGGCTTCGAAAGTCCTTCTTTTCGGTGTGTATCTTCCAATTGAAGCAGGATTTCGTCGGCACGGCGCACTACCGAAGGTGGCATTCCGGCCATTCGCGCCACATGTATCCCAAAACTATGGTTGCTTCCGCCAGAAACAAGTTTCCGAAGGAAAATCACTTTATTGCCTACTTCTTTTACCGACACATTGAAGTTTTTTACCCGCTTGAACGACTTCTCCATCTCATTCAACTCGTGGTAGTGTGTGGCAAACATGGTTTTTGCTTTCGACTTCGGGTGCTCGTGAATGTATTCCACGATTGACCAGGCAATGGAAATACCGTCATAGGTGGAAGTTCCACGCCCCAGTTCGTCGAGTAAAATCAGGCTACGGTCCGAGATGTTATTCAGGATGCTGGCCGCTTCGTTCATCTCGACCATAAAAGTTGATTCGCCCAGCGAAATATTGTCGGACGCCCCTACCCTCGTGAATATTTTATCGACAAAACCGATTTGCGCAGCTTCAGCCGGAACAAAACTACCGATCTGTGCCATGAGCACGATTAAAGCCGTTTGCCGCAACAGAGCCGACTTACCAGCCATATTGGGCCCGGTAATGATAATAACTTGCTGATCGTCCTGATTCAGGGTCACATCGTTCGAAATGTACGATTCGCCCAGCGGCAACTGATGTTCAATTACCGGATGGCGACCTCCTTTAATGATAATATCTTTCGAATCGTTAATTTCAGGGCGGGAATACTTGTACTCGATGGCATTAGTGGCAAACGACAGCAAACAATCGAGCTGACCAACAATGGCGGCATTCAACTGTATCGCCTGAATGTATTCAGACAACGCAATCACCAATTCATTGAACAAGCGAATCTCAATGGCGAGAATTTTCTCTTCCGCCCCCATAATCTTCGATTCGTATTCTTTCAATTCTTCGGTGATGTATCGTTCGGCACCAACCAGCGTTTGTTTACGAATCCATTCCGGCGGAACTTTATCTTTGTGCGTATTCCTGACTTCGATGTAATAACCAAATACGTTGTTGAAAGCGATTTTCAGGCTTGAAATTCCGGTCCGTTCGGCTTCCCGTTCCTGCATCTGCGCCAGATAATCTTTTCCGGAGAAAGCCAGTTCACGCAATTCGTCCAATTCAGGTGAAACGCCAGAAGCAATGACATGTCCTTTATTCACCAAAGTTGGCGGATCGGGATGAATCTCTTTTTCGATCCGGTTACGGATCGATTCACAGGGATTGAGTTGATCGGCAAAACGCTGCAAATTCAGACTATCCGATTGGCTGCACAATTGTTTGATCGGGATAATGGCTTGAAGAGCATGTTTCAGTTGCACCACTTCGCGAGGATTAATGCGAACAACGGCCACCTTCGAAATAATGCGTTCCAAATCGCCCACCTGACGGATATTTTCTTCCAGACTTTCTTTCAGGATTTCGTCATTCACCAAATATTCCACCACATTTTGGCGATTGTTGATAGCGGCAATTTCTTTTAGAGGGAGGGCAATCCAGCGTTTCAGCAAACGGGCACCCATCGGCGAAATGGTTTTATCGATCACCTGAACCAGCGTTTTAGCCCCTTCGTTAATCGTCGAAAAAAGCTCGAGGTTGCGAATGGTAAAACGGTCGAGCCACACATATTTATCTTCCTCGATGCGCGAAAGCGTTACAATATGCTTTGTCTGATGGTGTTGGGTCAAGTCGAGGTAATGCAGAATGGCTCCGGATGCAATAATTCCGTAATTCAGTTCGTGAACACCAAAACCTTTCAACGATCTGGTTTCGAAATGCCGCATCAGCCGGTCGTTGGCCGCATCTTCAGTATAAACCCAGTCATCCTGCGAAAAAGTATAGTATTTCCCTCCAAACAAAGCGGCGAAATCGGCACTTTTGCCTTTCTGAAACAAAACCTCCTTGGGTTGAAAAGAACTGAGCAATTTATCGACATACTCGAAAGAACCTTCAGCAGTTAAAAATTCGCCAGTCGAAATATCAAGAAAAGCAATGCCAGCCATTTTTTTATCGAAATGAACGGAAGCCAAGAAATTGTTTTCGCGGTGCTCCAGAATATTGTCGTTGTATGAAACCCCGGGAGTGATCAGTTCAGTTATACCACGTTTGACGATGTTCTTGGTCATTTTCGGATCTTCCAACTGTTCGCAAATGGCGACCCGTGCACCAGAACGAACCAATTTTGGAAGGTAAGTATCGAGTGCATGATAGGGAAATCCTGCCAATTCAACATAGCTGGCCGATCCATTAGCCCGACGTGTGAGCGTAATGCCCAGAATTCCAGAGGCACGAATAGCATCTTCACCAAAAGTTTCATAAAAGTCGCCCACCCTGAACAATAAAATGGCATCCGGATGTTTCGCTTTGACGGCATTATACTGCTTCATCAAAGGGGTTTCAGCATATTTTGGAGTCGTAGTCAATGATCTAAATTTTTAAGGTGTACAAAGATATGTTTTAAAGAAATGGATAAAAAGCGAAATTTAAAAATCGACCACTAAGAAACAACAGGATGAAAATTTCATCTATGTATTTATCAATCAACTTGAAACAAAGCTAATCACAAAATCTTCGGTTCTATTCATTTTAAATTCTCACTAAAAATCCATTAAAAAACTATTACAATCTGTCGAAAAAATAAAATATCTTGTAGGCTCGATTTTAACAGAAGATTATCCAAATTAAATGTAGCAAATGGAACATGTAAAAGTTCAAAATGAAAAACTTCCGAAAATCGAAATTCGGGAGGTTCAAACTAGAAAAGATCTTCGTCAATTTATCCATTTGCCCGCCGCTATTCATCAAAATCATCCCAATTGGGTTCCTCCAATTTACATGGACGACTGGGAGTTTTTCAATCCAAAGAAGAACAAATCATTTGACTCATGCGACACTATCCTTTTACTGGCCTTCCGCGACCGCAAAGTTGTTGGGCGAATCATGGGTCTCATTCATCGCAAATACAATGAAAAGCACCAGGAAAACCATGCCCGGTTTGCCTTTTTCGAAACCTGGAATGATGAAGAGGTTGCTAGCGCCTTGATCGAAGCGGTTGAAAATTGGGCCAAAGAAAAAGGAGCAGATCGACTAATTGGGTCACTCGCTTTTTCGGACAAAGACCCACAAGGCTTTCTGATTGAAGGATTCGACGAACCTGCCGTTATTGCGTCGAACTGTAATTTTCCGTATCAAGCTGAATTGATCGAAAAAAACAATTACTCCAAAGAAGTTGATTTGGTCGAATACCAAATCCATATTCCGAAAGTGATCCCCGAATTTTACAGAAAAATTCAGGAACGGGCAATCAGGGAAAATCATGAATTGCACGTTTTGGAATTCACTTCCAGAAGAAAAGTCAAACCGTATATTCATCCGGTACTTCACTTGCTCAACCGCACGTTTTCTGAAATTTATGGTTTTATTCCATTCACAGAAGCTGAAATGGATGATTTTGCCAACCGGTACCTTTTTCTGATCAACCCACGTTTCATCAAGATTGTTGTCAACAAACAAAACGAAGTTGTGGCTTTTGTAATTGGCATGTCGCACATTGGCGAAGGAATCCAAAAATGCAAAGGGTACCTGTTTCCATTAGGAATTTTCCAGATTTTTGCTTCTGCCAGAAAATCGAAACAGTTGAACCTGTTGCTTGGAGGAATTGATCCGGAATACCGGGGCAAAGGACTTGATGTAATGATGGGCATAAAAATGCTTGAATCGGCCATTGCACAGGGCAAAACGGTTATCGATTCGCACCTCGAACTGGAATTTAACACCAAGGTTCGGGCTGAAATGGAAAAAATGGGCGGCAAAGTTTACAAACGATACCGCATTTTTGGCAAAGACCTGAAATAGTCAGAAGTCGGGAGACCGGAGATGATTTGAAAATCCGGGGATTCGAAAATTTGAAAATAGAATTAACGAATTGAGACTAAGTGCAGATTTTTTAACTCCGAACTTAGTTTTCGAACTACCCGAACAATTGTTAGTTTTGTCATCAATTAATTTCGAAACAGAAAACGAGAACGTGGCAGATATTATCCAATTACTTCCAGATTCGGTTGCCAACCAGATTGCTGCCGGCGAAGTCATTCAACGACCGGCTTCGGTGGTGAAAGAACTGGTTGAAAACGCTATCGATGCCGGTGCGACCCAAATCAAGGTAAACATCAAGGATGCCGGACGGACACTGATCCAGATCATCGACAATGGTTGCGGCATGTCGGATACCGATGCCCGGATGTCGTTCGAGCGCCATGCCACCTCAAAAATCAGGTCGGCCAACGATATTTTTGCCATTCGAACCATGGGATTTCGAGGCGAAGCGCTGGCTTCCATTGCCGCCATTGCCGATGTGGAACTCCGCACCAAAGAACACGACAAGGATTTGGGAACTTTTATTCACATTTCCGGATCGAACCTGATTACGCAGGAACCTGTTAGTTGCGACAATGGCACCAATTTTCAGATCAAAAACCTGTTTTTCAATGTTCCGGCGCGGCGCAAATTCCTGAAGTCGAACCCTGCAGAGCTGAAACACATCATCAATGAGATACAGCGGATTACCTTAGCTAACCCTGATATTTCGCTGTCGTTGCACCACAACGGGTCGGCTATTTACGAACTGAGTGGATCAAACAAACGGGTGCGCATTGTTTCCATCTTCGGAAAGAACATTAACCAGAGCCTGATCCCGATTGATACAGAAACCACGCTGGTTAAAATATCGGGATTTATTGGGCAACCCAAATTTGCCCGAAAAACCTTTGGCGAGCAATTCTTTTTTGTGAACAAGCGGTACATGAAACATCCGTTCTTCCACCGGGCAATCATGCAAGCCTATGAAAAAATATTGCCACCCGATGCCATTCCGTCGTATTTCATCGCGTTCGATCTCGATCCGGCTGATATTGACGTAAATATTCATCCAACCAAAACCGAAATTAAATTCGAAAATGAATCGATGATCTGGCAAATTCTTCAGGCATCGGTTCGCGAAGCATTGGGCAAATTCAACATTGTTCCTTCCATTGATTTCGACCAGGCCGGAAGTTTGGACATTCCCATGCCACTGCACCGTTTCGATGAAGTCAATATACCCGAAATCAAGGTCAATCCTAACTACAATCCGTTTGAAGCGCCTTCAAAGAGTCACTCCGGAACAGGCAGTAGCTTTTCGTCGCGGCCCACCGAACGGACAAACCCGACCAACTGGCAATCGCTTTACAAAGGACTAGAACCAGATTTGAGTGCGAAACCAGAAAGTCAGGATGAAGAACCAGTTCAATTCAGGATTGAAGAACAGCAAACAGCAAAAAGTTCGGTTCAGTTTAAAAACAAATACATCCTGACGCCTGTTAAATCAGGATTGATGGTGATCGACCAAAAGCGGGCACACGAGCGGATTTTGTACGAGCGGCTAATGCAGGTTCTGGAAAACAACGAAGTGGCCAGTCAACAGCAGCTTTTCCCTGAGACGTTTGAGTTGAATGCTTCGGATGCAACCTTGCTATCCAGCATTTTGCCCGACCTGAGGGCATTGGGCTTCGACATTCGTGACTTTGGCAAAAACAGTTTCATCGTTAATGGAACGCCTGGTGTTTTAAATACTTCGTCGCCCATCGAGATTATTGAAAGTTTGCTTGAAGAGTATAAAAATTCACCGGTCAATCTTCAGGAGAAGGCACGTGAAACGGTTGCGGTTTCACTGGCGCAGGCATCGGCTATTCCTTATGGGCAAATGCTGAAACCAGGAGAGATCAGCGAACTGATCGACAATTTATTTGCCTGTCAAACGCCGAACTTCTCGCCCAAAGGAAAAAAGATACTTTCAATTATGCCATTGGAAGATTTCGAGAAATTACTCAAATGACATTTTGGCTGAAAAGATGATTTAAAACAGAAAATTATTACTTTGGCAGAATGCGATTAAAGTCAAATGTCAAAAGATGAAAGTTGGTGCGATTCTTGAAAAAGGAGTCGCACAAATATTAAAAACAAAAACGAATAACAATGCAGAATTTCAGACCCAGTTTCAATACAGTTCCTCCGGTAGTCAAAAACCTGATCATCATTAATGTGCTGATGTTGATCGCAACCTACATTCTTCAGATGAGGGGAATTGATCTGGCCAATATATTAGGACTGCACTACATTGAATCGCCTGACTTCAGGCCATATCAATTGGTTACCCATTTGTTTATGCACGGAGGAGTAATGCACTTGGTTTTCAACATGTTTGCTCTTTGGATGTTTGGCCGGGTTCTGGAAAGCGTTTGGGGTCCAAAGCGTTTCTTTATCTATTATTTTGTAACCGGATTGGGTGCTGCAGCTCTTCACTCTTTTGTTAATTACATGGAATTTCATTATTTGGCAGGTAAAATGCCAGCCGAAATGGTTCAAATGGTTATGAGTCAAGGGACAGAAATATTTAAACAGGGACAGAATTTTTCTGATCCTGCTGCGGGGAAACTCAATCTGTTGCTGAATATTCCCACGGTTGGAGCTTCAGGAGCTGTATTTGGCGTCCTACTTGGTTTTGGCATGTTATTCCCGAACACCGAACTGATGTTGTTGTTTCCTCCAATTCCCATCAAAGCCAAATATTTTGTAGCTGGTTATGGCGCCATTGAACTTTTCAGCGGAATTGCCAATCCTGGAGATAATATTGCTCATTTTGCCCATCTGGGAGGCATGCTTTTTGGCTTTTTGATGATCAGATATTGGAACCGAAACACAAAGAATTTTTATTAATAGTCTGCATAATTGAATCCATAAACATCGGTCAGGACTTGTCCTGACCCTACGATAAAAAATCACCAATGGGCATTTGGGACGAAATAAAAGAATCATTTAAAGAAGGATCAGCGCTGACTCGACTGATTTACATCAATCTAGGTATTTTTCTTGTCGTCCGCATTTTAAATGTTCTCTTTTTTCTGTCAGGATCACCTTTCCCTTTTCTTGACTGGCTGGCACTTCCTGCTGATTTCGAATTGTTGGCAAGCCGTCCCTGGACGCTAATCACCTACATGTTTTTGCATTTCGATTTTCTTCATATCCTGTTCAATTTGCTTTGGCTTTACTGGATGGGACAAATCTTTCTGACTTATTTTGATCAGGGGAAACTGGTTACAATATATTTGTTTGGGGGTATTTTTGGCGGATTATTTTATGTAGCCGGATATAATTCATTCCCTGTATTTTCTCAGATTGTTACCGACTCGCGGCTTCTTGGCGCTTCGGCTTCAGTAATTGCTATTGTTGCAGCACTGGCGATACACGCTCCAAATCACACCCTTCATTTAATGTTCATCGGACCGGTGAAAATGAAATACATTGCCCTCGCTTCGGTTCTGATGTATGTGATTGGGATTTCATCGTCAAATGCCGGAGGCAACCTGGCTCATTTGGGCGGCGCCTTTTGGGGAGTAATTTACGTTTTGCAATTGCAACGAGGAATTGATCCGGGCAAAAGAATAAATGGATTGTTTTCAAGCCTGAAAAAAGCTTTCGGACCAAAACCGAAAGTAAAAGTGAGCTATCGGAAACCGGTAGATGACATCGAGTACAATAAGCAGAAAAATCAGGATCACAAGCGGATGAATGAAATACTCGAAAAAATAAGCAAATCGGGTTACGACTCCTTATCCAAGGAAGAAAAAGAATTTTTATTCCGGATGGGAAAGTAATAAGAAGAAGGAAAGATAAAAAGGGAGACAGCGATGTTTTATTCAAGTCTGTTTTTGCGTAAAAAACCTCCTTTTGAATGCTTGACGGCTTCGTTAATGCTGGCATTCAATTCGAAACCAACCAGAAGAATCATCGAAATGATATACATTAGGAGCAGAATAACCAGTAAGGTTCCAATGGACCCATACAACTTGTTGTACTGACCAAAACGATTGATGTAATAGGAAAACCCCTGAAAAGTTACCACATTCAGAACAGTTGACAAGGTTCCGCCTGCTGAAATGAAACGCCATTTGGTTTTCTTTGCCGGAGCCAGATAAAACAGAAATGAATTGGCTATAAAGAACAAAAATAAAACTACAATCCATTTCCCGATTGAAAGCATATAAATGGTAAAATGGTCTTTCAAAAAATTGTTTATAACCAGGTAATTGATAAACGATTGCCCGTAAGTAATCAGGGCGATGGCTACTGTTAGCAAAACCGACATTATGGCCAGCAGCAACAAGGCGATCAGTCGTTGTCCCATCCAGGTGCGACGCTCAAAACTATGAAGAGAGGCATCAAAAGCAGACATTATCGATGCGAACCCATTGGTCGAAAAAATGAGTGCCATGAAGAAACCAAGAGAAAGTAAACCACCACGCTGACGGGTGAGAATATCCAGAACCGTTTCTTTAATCGCCATAAACGTAGTTGCCGGAACCATGTCTTCAATCAACAGAAATAATTCATTCTGAAAATTATCAATTGGAATATACGGGATCAGTGTAAAAAGAAAAATAATGGCGGGGAAAAGTGCCACAAAAAAGCTGAATGCAATTGCCGAAGCGCGGGTCGTTAAAGCTCCATCGACTATGCTGCGCCAGAAAAAAACCATCACATCATAGAGTGCCATTCCATCAAGTCCCGGGAAAGTGACTCTTTTGGCTTTGACGAGTATCTTTTCCCAAATGAAAATCAGTTTTCTCGTGAGTTTATCAGGCATTAACCCTGTTTTTCAATTCGTAACTGGTGAATATAGGAATTATTGTTTCTACTCTTCAGCAAAAAATAAACCCTGAAAGTCCCATTAGCAGTGATCAGGCTTCCAATGGCATAACGGGCATCCTCTTTTCCTCCCTGATGTATAATACTGAATTGTTTAGGCTTGTTTGATTTAAAAAACTCTGCTACAATCTGCTGAGCCTGTGATTTGCTGTAAACATCATCGTGTGATTCAACCACCAATTCAACATTTTCATTAAAAAATGCAGCCAAACTTGCGTCATTTCCATTTTGGATACTAATCACAATCTCGTCAGGAATCTGTGCAAACGAAACCGATGCCAAAGCAAAAAAACCAAATAAAAAGGATATTAGTTTTAATTTAAAATTTTTCATCATTAATAATTTTCGTACGAATAATTCTCAGCATGAATCATTACCAAAAACCGTGCAATTTTTTATTTAAACAAATACCTTTGTAAAGGTAACAAATTTCGCATACTTGAAAAATCAATTTACAAACAGGAACCCACATGTTCACATAGAAGCATCTTCGATTATGCACAATGCGATGATGCGATTAAATAACTAACTGAAATGTAAGCACATGAAAATATGCCTGCTGGTAATCGGAAAAACTGACGAAGCCTATTTGCAAAAAGGAATTGAACTGTTTCTGAAACGGATTCCTCATTACGTTTCGTTTGAAATGAAGGCAATACCCGACCTGAAAAACTCTAAAAATCTAAGCGAAGAACAACAAAAAGAAAAAGAAGGAGAACTGATTCTTCAGCAAATAAGCACTTCAGACGAATTATTTCTGCTCGACGAGCAAGGAATGGAAGTCTCGTCGGTAGAATTTGCACGCTTTTTGGAGAAAAAAATGATTGCCGGAATTAAACGTTTGGTTTTTGTGATTGGCGGACCGTATGGATTTTCAGTGAACGTTTATTCAAGGGCAATTGGAAAGGTAAGTCTTTCTAAGATGACTTTTTCACATCAGATGGTCCGGCTGATTTTTTTGGAACAGCTTTACCGTGCGATGACCATTCTGAAGGGAGAACCTTATCATCATCAATAATTTGCAGAAAACATTCGGGATTGAACCGTAAAAACGATTATTTTGTATTATGAAGCAATTCAGAAAGTACATATTATTTTTTCTTTCCGTCCTGTTATTTTTGATGGCAATTATTCTTGAAAACCATACCCTGAATAATCATCCTGACGCAAAAATCATTCAGAATTTTCAAAAAACCTTACTCAACCAGGAGCTAGAACTATCGAAATACCTGGCTAAGGCACAACTCAAAATTACCGAGAATTTAACGCCCGAAAATTACGCATCAACTTTTTCTGAATTAAATCATTTGTTCGAAGACGAAGGATTGGGTTTTATCGTCTATAAAAAAATGAAAATGATTTATTGGTCGAACAACCAATTTGCTTTTCAAGATATTTTGAACAAAGTTTCGGTAGCCAGCAAGCTGATTATTTTACCCAATGGGATTTATGTAGCACAAACCAGAATTATAGGCAGTTACCAAATCATCGGGCTGATTCGTATCAAAAACAACTATTCCTATGAAAACCAATATCTTGAAAATTCATATACTCCACCGTTTAACCTTCCTTCCGGATATAAAATCAATATTTCGAGAACCTCGAATGCCACAGAAATACACGACCTAAAAAATCAATATCTATTCACGATTCTTCCATCCGGAGAAGAAGCTTACAGAGAACTAAGGCTATATGTTCCGGTGGTCTTGTATTTGATCGGGTTCATACTCCTACTGATTTTAGTGTACAAAAAAACAGAACCTTATATCGGCAGATATAAGGTTGGCAAAATGTTATTGTTACCGATTGCATTGTCGCTTGTTTACTGGATTCACATCCAATTTAAAATACCAGCCATTTTTAACCACATCGAGTTGTTCAGCGCCAAGTTTTATGCCCTATCAAACTGGCTCCCTTCGCTTGGCGATTTTTTCCTAATCACCGTTCTGTTCTTTTTCTGGAGCCTGGTATTTGCGCGTGAATTTTCGTCAGATAAAATGCTCAAAAAAAAGCTGATTATTCCTGCATTTGTCTTTGTTAGCTTGTTGTATCAAATTGTAGGGTTCATGATCAGCAACCTGATCAGCAACAGCAACATCAGCTACAAATTAAACCGGATCACTGACATCGATCAATACAGTATAAGCGCTTACCTGGCTATAGCCATGTTGTTGTTTTCGGTTTTCCTTATTCACCTGAAAATTATTCAGCGAACCGAACACCTCAACCGCAAAAGCTTTTTTCTCCGGTTAAATCTGATTGCTGTATTTCTGTCAATCGCACTGTGCATTCTGTTCCCTTTTGGATGGTCGTATATATTGACGCTCTTTTTCGCTGTTAATGTGATGCAATGTGTAGTCAAGAAAATGCACGTTTCCCTTTTTTCACTTTCGTACTCCATACTTTTCATCTCACTCTTTTCAATCATCACGCTGATGGTGGTTTACAATACGGTCAAAAAACGCGACCTGGAAGTTCAGAAACTTCGGGCTATAAATTTAAGTTCGGAGCAAGATCCCGTTGCTGAAGTTTTTTTGGCACGAATGCAAAACAAGTTCGATGTCGATTCTGTCATCCCAACCCTGCTCACTCCTCCATATGCCGATTTGGAAAACTACCTTACCCGTACTTATTTCAGTGGATATTTCAGGAAGTATGATATTCAATTCATTCCTTGTGCCGGGAAAGACAGTGTTTTAATTCAATCCGAAAATGTTTCAGAACCGTGCTTCCCATATTTTGAGACCATGATCAAGCGTTCGGGAATTAAAGTTCCGGGAAGCAATTTTTATTTCATGAACAACATGAACGGACGGGTTTCGTATTTTGGGAGGCTGCATTATCCACGGGCAAATATTGTTAATGGAATTTCAATATTTATTGAAATCGATTCGAAGGTCATCTCGGAAGGGATTGGATTTCCCGAACTGCTTATCGATCAATCGCTCGCCAAGCCGTTTCGGTATAAATATCTTTCGTATGCCAAATATTTCGATGAAGAATTGGTGGATTGTTCCGGAGAATATACCTATAATTTTTATCTGCAATCGTACAGGCTAAAAACCAGGGATCATGAATTTCAGCTTCTGAGTTGGGACGGATATGATCATCTGATCTATAATCAGGACGGGAAAAACCAAATTATTGTGAGTAACCGTTCGCTCACTTTCGTCGATTATCTTATTTCGTTCCCCTACATTTTTGTATTTTATTTTGTATTTATACTGATAATCATCCTTATACGAAACTACAATATACGAAAACTCATCATTCAGAACGAGCTCCGCTTCCGGATTCAGGGATCCATCATTTCGGTCGTACTTATTTCTCACCTTTTCGTTGCTACCGGAACCATCTATTATAACATTCAGGAATACCGCACACGGCACCAGGTCGATCTTCAGGAAAAAATAAAATCAATTTCCGAAGAGATAAAAAACAGGCTGGTTTTCGTCAATTCAATTAATCCTGAATTGCAGCAATGGTTATTCAATGAATTGAATAAATTATCAAACATATTCAGGACCGACATCAATATTTATAACCTGACCGGAGAACTGCTTGTCACTTCGCGTCCCGAAATTTTCGACAAAGGAATCACCTCCAATCGCATGAATTCGAAAGCTTTTTATGAACTTTCGGAGCGATTCCAGCTCAAATATTTCCAGCCCGAAAAGATTGGAACACTCTCCTACCTTTCAGCTTACGAACCAATTATAAACAACAAGGGCAATTATCTTGGATACCTCAACCTTCCTTATTTCACCCGGGAAGATGATCTGAAGCAAGGCATTTCAACTTTTATTGTTGCCTTCATCAATCTTTATCTGATTCTTTTTCTGGCCAGTGTGATCATTGCGATTGTCTTGTCAGACAAAATAACTCAACCTCTTAGCCTGATCCGTGAAAAACTGAAAGGCATTCAGCTTGGAAAAAAGAACGAACACATTAATTATCAGGCCGACGATGAGATTGGTGCATTGGTGAAAGAATATAACCACAAAGTTGACGATTTGGTTGAAAGTGCCGAATTGCTTGCCCGATCGGAACGTGAGTCGGCCTGGCGCGAGATGGCCAAACAAGTTGCCCACGAAATTAAAAATCCGCTCACTCCGATGAAGCTCAACATCCAATATTTGCAACGGGCGAAAGAGGAAGGGAACGAACATTACGATGATTTTTTCAAAAGGGTAACCAAAAACCTGATCGAGCAAATTGATACCCTTTCGAGAATTGCGACTGAGTTTTCGAACTTTGCGCAGATTCCAAAAGCAAAAAACGAAGTCTTTAATTTGCTGGAGGTTATTCAAAATGTGTGTTCGTTGTTCGAACCTAACCAAAATCTAAATCTCACGCTGGAAATGAACCACCTCAACGAAGTCGTTGTTTCCATCGACAAAGAACAATTTTCAAGGGCATTCCTGAATCTGGTAAAAAATGGAATTCAGGCTATTCCCGCCGATCAAAAAGGAGAAATACGAATTACAGTTGAGGAACAGAAATCAGTAGCCTTGATTAAGGTTAGCGATAATGGTACCGGAATAAGTCAAAAAGCACAGGAAAACCTGTTTCAGCCGAACTTTACCACCAAAACCAGCGGCATGGGCTTGGGTTTATCGATCGTGAAAAGTATCGTTGATAATTTCAGAGGAAGAATCTGGTACACCACCGAAGTCGATAAAGGCACTACCTTTTATGTTGAAATACCTTTATTTAAAACAGAAACAAATGAATTAGGAGAAAGAAACAAGGCTGGGAAAAAGAAAAACTTAAAATAAAGAGTTATGGAATACCGAAAATTAGGACATTCAGATTTAGATGTGTCAGTAGTTACATTTGGGGCATGGGCTGCCGGAGGTTGGATGTGGGGCGGAACTGATCGTACGGAAGCGGTAAAGGCCATTCAGGCGGCATTCGATTACGGTGTAACATCAATCGATACCGCTCCCATTTACGGACAAGGCACAAGCGAAGAAATTGTAGGGCAAGCCATCAAAGGAATGCCCCGCGATAAAATACAGATTTTAACCAAATACGGACTCGACTGGGAAGGCACCCAAGGTCAGTTTTACTTTCACAGCAGGAACAATCAGGGGAAGCCGATTGACATTTACAAATACTCCGGGAAAGAGCGAATCATCAAAGAATGTGAAGACAGCCTGAGACGATTGGGAACCGATTACATCGACCTTTACCAAATTCACTGGGCCGACCCAACAACTCCGGTTCAGGAAACAATGGAAACCGTGTCACAATTGATTCAGGAAGGGAAAGTTCGCTATGCAGGGGTTTGCAATTACGATGTGGCCTTGTTGAAAGAAGCCGGCAAATACATCAACCTGGTTTCCGATCAGGTTTCGTACAGCATGGTTAAACGCGACATTGAGCAGAAACTCATTCCTTACCTGATTGAAAACAAACAATCGGTGCTTGCATACAGTCCACTTCAACGAGGGTTGCTCGCCGGGAAAATAAAACCAGGGCATCAATTTTCTGAAGGTGACACCCGTGCCGAATTGCTTTATTATACAGATAAAAACATTCAACTGACCAATGCTTTTTTGGAAAAAATAAAACTGCTGGCCGACGAAAAGGACGCAACTTTAAGCCAGCTGGTAATCCGTTGGACGATTGAACAACCCGGAATTACAATTGCTCTGGTTGGGGCGCGCAACGCGGCTCAGTCGATTGAAAATGCAAAAGCGGCCCAACTAAGACTAAGTTCGGAAGAAATAAGTTTTATTAACGTAGAATTAGACAACTTGAAACTGGTTTTGTAAAGCCCGGGATGCAGAAACTGAAACTAACTGTTTTAAACGACAACGTCGCGGGAAGATGGTGCCGCGCCGAGCACGGACTTTCATTCCTGATCGAGGCCGATCGTACGGTTTTGTTCGACACTAGTTCATCCGATTTGATCCATTATAATGCGCAAATCCTGAATATCGATCTTCAGCAAATCGACACCATTGTACTCAGCCACGGCCACGATGACCACACTGGAGGACTGATGTCTTTTGAAGGACAACAACTGATCTGCCATCCTGATGTTTTTCTGAAACGGACCCGTAAATCCAATCAGACGGAATTGGGAATCAAATGGGATGACGCCGAAATTCGCAATCGATTTGCGTTACAAACCAGTCGCGAACCGGTCAAACTATCCGGGCAACTCTTTTTCCTGGGAGAAATTCCACGACTGACCAGATTTGAAAGTCAAAAGACTGCATTTCAGAAAGCAGATGGAACCGATGATTTTGTATTGGACGACTCGGGTCTGGCCATCATTACCAGCAAGGGTTTGGTTGTGGTTTCGGGTTGTGCACATTCAGGAATATGCAACATGACTGCCCATGCCATGAAAGTAACCGGTATAGAGAAAGTGCACCTGGTAATCGGAGGTTTTCATCTGCAAAACGATGATGCATTAACACAAATGACGATCGAGTGGATGAAATCAATAAATGTTGAACAAGTTATTCCATCACATTGCACGGGGTTTTCGGCTCAGGCGGCCATTTACAAAAACTACCCGTTTTTGCCTGTCAAATCCGGGAACACAATTGAGATAGATGCAAATTAATTCACTCGGAAATAACAATTCCCGATTTGAAGATTAAACCTAATTTGACATTGACGATGTTTCACCGGTAAAATAATCTTACTGATCGAATAATATCCATGGTTTTAACAACATTCCATAACTTTGTCTGAAACATTCAAAAAAATAATCTTTCAAAAAAATTGGAACACATGCAATCACACGAAATTGATTACAAAATTGTAGGTCACGACATTCAATTGGTAGAAGTTGAACTTGATCCGGGCGAAACTGTAATTGCTGAAGCCGGAGCAATGCTTTACATGGAAGACGGAATAAGTTTTGATACCAAAATGGGCGATGGATCAAACCCAAGAGCTGGATTATTTGACAAAGTGCTTGCTGCTGGCTCGAGACTTTTAACCGGTGAATCCTTATTTATTACCCATTTCACCAATCAGGGCTGGGGCAAAAAACATGTTGCGTTCTCAGCTCCTTACCCTGGAACCATTGTTCCTATCAATCTTCAAGAACATCAGGGAAGTCTGATTGTACAAAAAGATGCATTCCTTTGCGCCGCTCTTGGAACCAAAATATCCATGCGGTTTAATCGCAAACTGGGTTCCGGATTCTTTGGTGGAGAAGGATTTATTCTTCAAAACTTGCAAGGTGACGGCAAAGTATTCATCCATGCTGGAGGAACGGTAATCGAACGCCAGTTAAACAACGAAGTCCTCAGAGTTGACACGGGGTGTGTAGTAGGGTTCGAAGAATCGATCGACTTCGACATTCAACAGGCAGGTGGATTGCGTTCAATGGTATTTGGAGGAGAAGGTTTATTCTTAGCCACTCTCAGAGGTACCGGAAAAGTTTGGTTACAATCGATGCCAATCCGCAAACTGGTTGCACAACTCAGCTCATTCGGGCCAAATAGCCGGAAAGAAGCCAGCGGCGGCCTGCTCAACAGTATTTTTGAGTAACGAAAAAGTAAACTTCAAGACACTTTTATTCAGCAAAATATCCGTTTTATACGGATATTTTTATTTGCAGGAGGCTCAAAATTAGTTTTCAGAAATGGATAATTTATCAGCAGATCCATACTTCCCATTTATTCAGGAATTACTAAAAAAGAAGTAAGAGTAGTGTCAATAAAAATACCCGAAACAAATTGCTTCGGGCATTTTTTAACTTTAATGATCAGTCTATAATTTATAGAACTGCTCCCAGCCTTTACGTGGAGGAGCTCCAACCAACATCTGATTGGCAAGCTTATTATTGGTAATTTGTTTTGTTTCGCGGTCAAAAACCAATTTGGTATTCAGTTGCTGAGCTAAAACTCCCAAATTGAAAACCTGACTTAATGGGCCCGCAATTTCAAATGGCGAGCGGGTCTTTTCCTCACCCTTAACGGCTTTCAAAAAATTGGCATAATGGTTTGACGGACTCACAGGAACCTCGGGCAATTTCGATTCCATTTCCTTTGCCTTTTCCGCAGGAATAATCGACAAGGTACTTCCATGCGATCCACCTTTGAAAATAAGGTCTTTGCTGTAAATTTCCTTACCAGGGTTTAGTTTGGCCGGTTGTATTTTACCAACACTGGTTGGCGGAATATTAGGATCGAGTTCGGTTGTTCCAAAACCTTCAGGAACCTGTGGAATGTTGTTCACGCCATCATACCACATGATTTCAACAGGCGGCATGTTGTCGCGCTTCGGAAATTTAAATGAAAGGGTTGACGACATCGGGAAAAAGAATGGATTGTGCCCGTCCAATTTAACCGGATCAACTTCGTATGGCAAACCCAGATTCAGGAATTGGTGAGCCGTATCGATGATGTGTGCGCCCCAATCGCCCAATGCACCCATTCCGAAATCGTACCAGCAACGCCATTGGCCGTTGATAAAATCGTGGTTATAATCGTGCATTTTTACATCCGAGTGCCAGGTGTCCCAATCCAACGTTCCGGGAATTGGCTCTGCTGCAGGGAATTTTGTGATTTTTGGATCCCAGCCATGCCAGCGACGAGGTGAATTCATATGTGCGGTAATCGCGGTTACATCCTTAATAATTCCGGCTTCGGTCCAGGCTTTAAACTGAAAATAATTGGCTTCAGAATGTCCCTGGTTACCCATTTGAGTGATCACATTGTACTTTTTAGCAGCCTTCATCATCAGTTCAACTTCATTGAACGTTCGTCCCATGGGTTTTTCAACATAAACAGCTTTACCTAACGACATGGCCAGCATGGCAATTGCAAAATGTGAATGATCAGGAACACCAACTAAAACGGCATCGAACTGATTGGCCATTTTGTCGAACATTTTCCTGAAATCCTGAAAACGAGGTACGTCAGGGAATTTTTCGAGTACTTTCAGCGTCTGTGGAGCCCCCATATCAGTGTCGCAAAGCGCTACAATGTTGCAGAATCCAGTATTGTATAAAGAAAATACATCTGAACCGCCTTGGTTTCCAATACCTATACAAGCCAGGTTAATGCGCTCATTTGCTCCGGATAATCCGGCAGCTGGGGCATAAGTTCCTGACATCGCTTTCGTAAGAATAGTAGGAAATACAATCATGGATGATAATGCCGCGGCTTGCTTTAAAAACAACCGCCTTGAAGCTTCATTGTGTTTAGTCATAAATGAAATTTAGTAGTAGGTTTTAAATTATTCGTTTACAATTTGGGTCCATCGGTTAAGTTTCGATGTGGAAAGGTACAAATTGTAATTTGTGTTTTGAAAACGATTGCATAAAAAGTCGGCAATAAAGTAAAATGGCTCTCCTGAAACATCAAATTATGTCAGGAGAGCCATTATTAAACTCTTTGATCAATTAGTTACCGATCTATTTTTTTATTGCAATTCGCGTAACCGTTAATGAATACGCATCCAGATTCATTGTAATTTTTTTACCTGAAATCTTTTGCTTCCGATCAACAGGAGTCACTTCTTCCGGTTTTCCAACCTGATTGAATGCCCCGGAATTGGCATTTGCAACAACCTGAAGGCTGATCTCTTTTGCCAATGGCTGTTTCCCTTCGAGTACCAGGGTAAGTATAGCAGGCTTTTTAGCCACATTCACCATTTTCACGATCAGTTCCGAAGTTTTTGAATCAATACAGGCACTCGCAAACAAACTATCCTGACCAGTCAGAGGTTTTCCATCAACCAAAGCCGAAACTAAATCAGTACCGGCATTAGTCGAGAACATTTTCTGAACGTAATAATTCGGAGTTGCTGCCGATTTCAGGTTATCGAACCAAATCAGGTCGGGGCGCCACTGCCATGCATTTACATTTCCAAACAACGGTGCATACGATGCCATATAAACCACATCGGCATTGCGTTCCAAACCAGTCATTAAAGCAGCTTCGGCCAACGCACTTTTCCAGGTATTACGCGACTCAGCATCTTTTCCTTCTTTATCGTGAGCTGCATATTCGCCGGCAAATATTTTTGGTCCTTTGCGGTCGTAATTATCATATCGTGCCGCATTCTTCAGGAACCAATCCGGACTCTTGTAATAATGCTCATCTACAATCGGTACATTTAATTCGCGCATTTGCGTCCACAGGTATTCAAAATCTTTCCCATCGGGCGAAGGACCTGCACCGCCAACAAAGGCAATTTCAGGATGTTTTTCTTTCAAAATTTTCAGGAATATTTTTAAACGATCAATGTACTGAGTTCCCCACTGTTCGTTTCCAACTCCAACCATTTTCAGGTTAAATGGAGCCGAATGACCCATGTCGGCACGCAATTTTCCCCATTTAGTTGTAGTCGCACCATTGGCAAATTCAATCAGGTCAAGGATATCCTGAATATATGGATCGAGTTTGTCGAGCGGAACCAATTCGGATGAATTGAACTCGCAAGCCATTCCGCAGTTCAGAATTGGAAGCGGTGAAGCTCCAATATCTTCAGCAAGCTGAAAATATTCAAAGAAACCCAAGCCATACGACTGAAAATAATCCGGAGCATTGCGGTACGAAAATTCAGTATTCCAACGGTTAACGATGAGTTTGCGGTCATCCACATTTCCGACTGTTTTCTTCCATTGGTAGCGGGTCTCAAGTTCGTGGCCTTCAACAATGCATCCTCCTGGGAAACGCAGAAATCCAGGTTTCAGGTCAGCAAGTTTTTGTACCAAATCGGCACGCAGACCATTCTTGCGGTTTTTCCAGGTATGTTCGGGGAACAGCGAAACCATGTCAATATCGAGTACTCCTTTTCCAACAAGCGTAACCCGAAGTTTTGCTTTCGGATGAGTAACCGAACAGGCAAACATCGCTTCATATTTCTTCCATTCTCCTGAAAAGTTTTTGACCTCCGAATTGCCGATTACAACTCCGGTTGAATCGATTAACTCAACTTTAAGCGCTGATGCGCCTTGTTCCTGTTTGGCAAGAATTGAGAAAAGGTAATTTTCGCCGGCGACAACGCCCATTCCCCGAAATCCTTCGTTGATCAAACCAAGTTCTTTTCCTTGTAACGATTCGAGTCGCAGAAAACGTGGGTTATTTTCATTTTGACTGTTGATGATCTGGAATTGACCGGCATATTCTTCACCTGTTTTTTTCCAGCCCATCAGTGGTTTATAAAATTCGAACGAACGGTTCTTAACCAATTCGGCATATATTCCACCGTCGGCAGCAAAATTGATGTCTTCGAAAAACAGTCCCCACATGGTCGACTGAATAGGTGCAACGGTTGTTTTAGTATTAATAACCAACGATTTTGGCTGTGCTTTCAAGATAAACAAGCTGGCAAAGAGCAGGCAAAAAAGGGAAAGTGATAGTTTAAGTTTCATTTCTATTGAATTTTTCAGGTTAAAGTCAGATTACAAATATAACCGTATAAAATACACTTATCCATCTTTTTTCAGAAATTGACAGCAAATAAAAGGAAATTTCATTTGATTTATCGCAAACAAAAAAGCGGCTTCCCCTCTGGAAAGCCGCCCGGATTATTCGCAAAAACCCGGGACCTAAATCCCGAATATCGTTGTGAAAATTACTGTTCAAAAACAAAAGTCTTCTTTTGAGGCCCAACTCCTTTAATTACGAGTTTCTTCCACGTTTTGGGAAGGCAAGGCTTTGTTTCAATTATTCCTGCTTCTGTAAAACGCAGGCCTCCAAACCCAAAGATTACTTCCTGAAGCATTCCGCCAGCACCTGTAGCAAAGTATGGGTTATTGCTTGTTGCCGACTCGGCCAACGCTCCAAATGGAGGTCGTTTATTGGGAATATACGATCGTTTAAATAAATCGAATGCCTTTTCACTATTCCCCATCCGGGCATAGATCACCGACAAAACGGACAATCCCATCGCCGGACCTTCTTTCGAGATTAACGGTTCGTAGTATTCCAAATCTCTTTTTACGATATTCTCGTCGGTAATCAATTCGAGCGGATAAGCCAACAGATTGACATCGGCCTGTTTGATAACCTCGCCATTGTAAGTTTTATGTTCTTTCATTACCCCGTTTCCGAAGTAATTAAATTTGAGATTTTCTGCTACTTCGTTCCAATTGGGATTGGCCTTTGCGCCCAAGAGGGTTGCGGCTTTTATTGCAAAACTAAGTGCTGTTTTTACCGAGCCATTGGTGAACGCATTGTCATCCACATTAGGGGCAAATTCATCAGCACCAACCACATTCCGGATCGAATACGAACCATCCTTGTTTTTTTCGGCGCGGCTCACCCAGAAATTAGCCACTTCGCTCATTACCGGAAATCCTTTTTCTTTCAACCAACCCAAATTGTTGGTAACCCGGAAGTAATTCCAGAAGGCAATGCCTACATCGGCTGTAATATGATGTTCGAAAGTTCCGGTTAAAGCCCAGGTTGGTGTCGCTTCTTCACCAGTATCGTCAGATTCCCAAGGAAACATTGCTCCCTCAAATCCAAAATTGCGGGCCTTTTGTTTGGCTTTCTGAAGTCTGTCGAAACGGTAATTCAGCAACGAACTGGCAATTCCCTGATTAAAAACCAGCAACGGCGGAAACATCCATAACTCTGAATCCCAGAAAATATGGCCATTGTAATTCAACGATGAAAGTCCCATCGGGGCAACGCTCAAGTTCGAATCGTCTCTCGAAAAGGAATACAGATGAAACAGTGCCAGACGAACATCGCGCTGCGACTCCAGATCACCTTCAATCACAATATCGCCCTGCCACAATTTGTTCCAGAGCATTTCATGCTGACTAATGGCGCTCTGTTTATTCCCCCGCATCATGTAAATCACCATCCGTTCCGATTCACTCTTCGGATCGTTAAAATCCTGACTGCTGCAAACGGCACCACACCAGCCAAAGTTGTATGCTTCGCCTTTACCAATCTTCCTTTCAAAACTGAGCTGATGGTTATATTGTGTTTTAACCGAATGATTGAGTTCAGGAAATTCGTGGTTAAAAATGAATGTTGAAGTTGTTGCCAGGGTTTGTCGCCCAAAAGGACTTTTCGCCACGGTTTGCAGCAAAGGCATCTTAATTTCGTTGTCTTTCAGAACACGAAAAGTAGCGCTTGGATCTTTATACTGTGCCGGGCATACGATTTTACCTGCAACTGAAATCGTAATGTTTTCAGCAAGAGCCCTAACCGTAACATCAATAAGTCCAACATAGGGCAGTCCTCGAAGGGCATAAATGGTGTATTCAATCTCGGCCTTTTCCTTGAACCGAAATGAGGTGGTCAAAAGTGCCTTATTCATGTCGAGCATTTGTTTCCAACCGGAAATATTCGATTGACTGACAGTATCACCATCGATTACCACATCCAGATTTGCAAAATTGATCCCCAGCAGAATTTTACTGACACCTTCCTCAGACTCTTTGTCGTATACATTATTCAGAATAATCGACTCCACTTTAAATGGAGAACTTGACGGCATAATGCCAATACGTCCACTCGAAAGCGCAATGCCGACATAGTTTTCAGGATTGGTGACCGTTATTTGCCATGGATTCTCATCAGGCTTTGCTGATTGAGCAAGACACTGACTTAGACTAAAAACAACTAAGAAAATGTTCAGAAATAGATGTTTCATTTTTGTGTACTTTCATTTATGAGTTCTACAGCTTTCGTAATAGCGCTTGTTTTTCAATTTGAAATCCCGACGAATTGGATCGGAATGACCTGTTGCCAATTAATGATGCACTTTCCGGTCGTTCCAGAGTTTCAGGAAAACACCGTTCGTCCACCCAAATCCATCCTGTGCTTTGTATTCTCCGCCTCCACCCATTCGGTTTAGATCGACCACATCGTATTTCTCCATCATTTTCCCGGTTTCGAAGTAGACTTTTATATTCAGGTTTGTCCATCGCTCGGCAATTTCGCCGGCTAAATCATCGAACTGATAATTCTTTAATGCCCTGTAACCAATCCATTGCAAAGGAGCCCAGGCGTTTGGATAATCCCATTGCTGTCCGGAATTTTGAACCAGCGTGGTTACCAGTCCTCCCGGCTTCAGAAACTTGGTTTCAATTTGTCTTTTCACCTTTTCTGCCTGACTGGCATCAGCCAGGTGAAAGAATAGCGGGTACAACCCTGCCAATGTATATTGAGTTGAGCGGGTAGCGGTTTTCAGGTTATAATCGAAAAAGAAACCGCATTGCTCGTCCCAGAAATATTTTAAGATTAACGCTTTTCTTCGTTGCGCCAACTCACGATACATCGAAGCTTTGGCTTTATCATGTTTAATTTGGCACGCTTTTGCCAGCGTAGATTCCAGATTAAACAACAAGCAATTCAAGTCGACCGGAAGGAGTTGTGTCGTAATGATTTTCTTAAGGGAGATTCCGTCGTCAAACCACCGGGTCGAGAAATCCCATCCTGATTCGGCTGCTGAACGGACATCCCGAAAAAGTAAGGAGTCGCGCTGTGATTGGCGAAACAATTCAACATCCTGACTATACAATTCGGGGCGAGGTGTATTGTCAGTATCCCAATAACGGTTCAAAATTTCATGATTCTGTAAATGGAAAGCTTTGCCGCCTGACATCCAATACCGGTACTCTTTTTCAAGTGCATCAAGGTAGGTTAGATAAATTGAGCTGTCTTTTTTTGTATCCGCGAGTAATTCAACCATCAATGAAAAAAAAGGAGGTTGCGAACGGCTCAGGTAATAACTCCGGTTTCCATTCGGAATATGCCCGTAAGTTTCGATCAGGAATGCAAAATTCCGGACCATATTTTCGATCATATCCACCTTTCCGGCTTCCTTTAATCCAAGCATGGTAAAATAGCTGTCCCAATAATAAATCTCTTTAAATCGGCCTCCCGGAATAATGTAGGAATTAGGCAATGCCAGCAAGGATGAAAATTCTTTTTGTTTCCTCGGTTCTTTTGTTAAATCGGTCCAGAGGTAATTAATGTGCTGCAGCATAGCAGTCGTATCATTTTGTATGCCAGCCAACTCTATCTTTTCGGCGGAAGCAATGTTTTGCACTTTGTTGGTATGATCATCCTGAATGGTGTCAAAATGCTGAGCCACAAAATTTTTCAAATTAAAGCCAATTGTCTCTTTCTGAATCAAATAAGCACTAACGATCGAATCCGGGTTTCCTTTAGGTTCACAATCAACGAATCGTTTCTGGTCAATAAAAATCTTGCTTTTCTGTATTTCCTGAAAAAGTTCTTTGTATTTTTTCTGAGGATCGACCTGACCATACGATATCGCGCTGATTAAAACCAAAAGGAGTAACCCTGTTGTTTTGTGAACAGATATATCTTTCATAGAATAAAAGTTCTGGGTATTGATAAAATTTTGAAGGCTGGTAATATTTTCCCTGCTTACGGAAGAAGGGTGGTCGAAATAAGGTTTTACCCTCTATATAAGATGCTTGGACTGTTTTTCATTCTCGCACCATCAGACGTTTGACTTTAGTATGAACACAATCGAACGCTAAAGTCAAAAGCAAAGGAAAAATTTATAAATGTGCAGTTGATCGATCAAATATTATTTTTTGCCGTCACATTCATATGACAGACAGGGATCTCGGACCAGACAGATGCTACAGGAATTAAACAAATTGATTGATAAAAATATGGCCGCTAACAAGTAGCGGCCATAATCCATTTTCCGATATTAGTATCCTGTATTTTGTTTTAAATCTTGATTGGCTCCCAAAGCCGAAGTTGGTATTGGATAAACTTTCGTCTTATTCATATCGGTTGCAGGCTTCTCTTGCCATACGCCACCGTATTTGCCAAAGCGGATCAAATCCTGGCGACGCAGTCCTTCCCAATACAATTCGTAGCCACGTTCTTTCAATAGGTCGTCTAAGGTTATAGAAGTAAGTGTAGGCAGTGTTTTTCCAGTAGCACTACGTTTGCTTCTGAGGTAGTTAACGTCGGCCAAAGCTCCTGTAGCATCGCCATTCCTCAATTTAGCCTCAGCGCGAATCAGATAAATATCAGAAATACGCATGATTGGCACATCATTAGGTGAAGAGAACTGGTGAGTTGTATTTGGGTTTGGCGCAAACTTAATAACGCGAATACCAGCATTTTCAGGAGAACTTGCGATATTAACTTCAGGCACGAAAATTAAAGGTGCACCACCACGTGTTGTTAGCGCGGTACCATCAACACCATACTGTTGACCTACCAGAAATCCCTGATTGAAACCACAGGTACTTTTAATACGAGGATCGTAATAACGGACATCGTTTACTTTATCCCAGGTATCAAAGAATGTTGAAGTTGTACATGGACCATTCCAGAAGCTAGTTAAGGCTCCGACAACCTGATTGTAATGCAGGGTAAAGTTTACCCAAACACTGCCGCTACCCATATCTACGCTATCATCCATCGGAACACGCAGGATAAATTCAGAATGTTCGGCCACATCTTTCTGAAACATCGTCCAATAATCAGTTGCCACCGCATAGCTGGTATTATTGATCAGATCGTTACAAGCTGAAATGGTCTCAGCATATTTTTTTGTTCCGGTCCAGACTTCATAATTTAAATACACTTTGGCGAGTAAAGCCTGTGCAGCTCCTTTAGTAATACGATCGGAACCAACTTCAGCCTTTGTTTTCAAATTAGGCAAAGCTTCATTAACATCAGCAATAATTTTATCAGCGGCTTGTTGTCTGTTAAGGATGGTTGGCGAAGCCGAAAAATCTACTGCATCGGCTTCACGATAAGGTACCTGACCAAATAGGTCGCACATCAAATACATGTAATAAGCCCTCAAAACTTTGGCTTCGTTAATGTACTGGGTCGTTGTTGCCGTTTGAGTAAATTTTCCAATATAGTTCATGGCAACATTCGAACGAGAAACACCCTGACTTAATGCATCCCAAACGTTTTTCATACGAACGTGGTCGGCAGTCCAGGTTTGAAGGTGAAGCTGTATCCATTCGCCATTATCATACCAGTCTGAACCACGGGTAGGTACAATGACTTCGTCAGTCGAAACTTCTTGTAGCGCCCAGTAATCGTACCATTCAATTGTACGCCGTAAACTGGCATAAGGTGCATTAATCAATGCGGTCATATTGCTTGGATCGTTTACCAGATTGGTGCCAAGTTGTTCGTCAAGAACTTTTTCATCGAGATTGGTACATGCCACTAACCCGACAAGTGCAATAAAAGTGCAGTATTTAATGAATTTATTTCGTTTCATTGTATGCTGAATTTAAGATTTAAAATTGAAGGTTAACACCAAAAGTAAATGTCCGCGATTTTGGGAAAGTAGAATAGTCAACACCCAGAGATGGAACATTATTGTTTGAAGCATTTATATTAACTTCAGGGTCAAAACCTTTGTATTTAGTAATCAGGAGTAAATTATTGCCAGTAGCATATACTCTAAGTTTGCTAAGCCATTTTACCGACTTGGTGTTGAAGGTATAACCAACAGTTACATTCGCCAACCGGAAAAAAGAACCATCTTCGATAAACCTTGAAGAATAAGCATTTGAATTGGATGGGCTTTCAGCATTAGTGGCAATATCAGCTCTTACGTTTCCAGAATTTTCAAGCGGACCTTTTAGGAATAAGGCATTGGCAGTGTTGTTGTACACCTTGTTGCCCTGAGTTCCATACCAGAACATACTGGCATCGAAACTTTTAAACTTTAATGAAGTACTTACGCTATAAGTAAAATCAGGTAGGGCTGAGCCTAGAAACTCTTTTACAGCCGTGCCTTTCGCATCTTTTTTGTAGATGCCAAGACCACTTGAATCAAATCCTTCAAAAACCATTCCGTAGAAAGAACCAATGGGCTGATCATTAGCAATTTCCTGGGTAAATGTTCCCGACAAGCCTTGTCCTGAGGCAGCACCTGTCAAGATAGGAGTAACTAACCCTGAAACCTTATTTTTAATACGTGCTAAATTAAATGTTGCATCCCATTTCAACCCTGGTTTGTCAATCATCACACCTGTCAAACCGAGTTCAATCCCATTGTTTTTTATCACTAAACCGGGAACATTTTGCCATTGTGTTGAAGTTGGCGCCGGATCTTTTGATGCGATTTCGAGTAGTACATCGGTTGTCTTTTTGTTGAACAGGTCGATAGTTCCCGACAAGCGATCTTTCAAGAAACCAAAATCTAACCCAAAGTTAACCTGTTTGGTCGTTTCCCATTTGATGTCAGGATTTGGTGTCCGATTGAAGGTAATACCAGGAATTAGAGTTCCATTACTCAACATGTTGGCATTAGATGCGGTTCCAACCGACATCAACGATACTTTATCCGGAATTTCCTGGTTACCAGTTAAACCCCAGCCTAAACGAACTTTCAAATTACTGAACAGACTAACACTTTTCATGAAATCTTCTTCCATAACCCTCCAGGCGAGAGCTGCAGATGGGAAGTTACCATATTTATTGTTGGCTCCAAATTTGGAAGAACCATCGCGACGTAAGGTGAAAGTTAGCAAATACTTATCTTTCAACGAATAATTTACACGTCCGAAGAATGATTGTATTTCACGTTCGTAAGCCGATGATGATGATACAGATGTTGAGAAATTACCATACCCCAGGTTGTCGGTGTATTTGATTCCCTGAACTGTAAAACCATAGACATAAAGGTTGTTCGTATTTCCGCTGAAATTCTGATAAGAATGACCTAAAAGGAAATTAAAAGAATGATCACTTCCAATTTTTTTCGAATAGGTTATATAATTTTCAATCAGTTTGTTAACAGCAGTTAGACCGTTTATATTGGCTTGTCCATGATTAGCCAGATAAGTTAATTGGTTATCCTGATTTACGCGACGTTCAGCATTTGCTTTATCCAAACCAATGTTCAATTTATATTTTAATCCTTTGATGATTTCGTACTCAGCCGACATATTGGCAACTACACGCAGTGTATTTGTTCTGTCATCAACAAGGTTCATCATAGCAACCGGGTTACGCTGGGCAGTTGTGTACTGAAAATAAGTACCATCTGTATTGTAAATCGGGAAAGTTGGATTCGATTTAAGTGCAGTAATAATCAAGTCGCCTTCGTAACCAGATCCACTGGCTTCCGAGATAGGCATACGGGAATCTTCCTGTTGCGAAGCCATTAAACTTGCAGTAAGCAATAACTTATCATTAAAGGCTTTTTGGGTAAGTTTCATACTCCCGTTTAATTTTTTCATGCCTGAATTGTGGATGATACCTTCCTGATCAAGATAACCCAGTGAAAGGTGGTAAGACGACTTATCGCTTCCGCCACTTAAACCGATGGCGTGATTCTGAGTTAGGGCTGACCTGAAGATTTCGTTCTGCCAATCGGTGCTGGCGCCCTTATCAAGTAATTTTGCCCCGTCGGCCCGTGTGTATGCTCTGAACTCGTCAGCAGTTAACACATCCATTTTTTCGCGGATGGTTGAAACTCCCATGTATGAGTCAACAGTAATTGTACTTTCGCCTTTCTTGCCCTTTTTGGTAGTTACAAGTACCACACCATTTGCACCACGTGCACCGTAGATAGCTGTAGAAGAAGCGTCTTTCAAAATATCAATCGATTCAATGTCTTCGGGATTAATGAAGCCCAATGGGTTTTTAGTTCCACCACTTCCATAACCTGCAGCAGTACCTCCAGTAGGAGTAAGATTTGTGTTATCAAGCGGAACACCATCAACAACATAAAGGGGTTCCTGTCCTGAACGAATTGAACTTGCTCCACGAATACGAACAGTCATCCCGGCACCAGGTTCCCCACTGTTTTGAGTAATGTTAACACCAGCAATACGTCCTTGCATCATTTCCACCGGAGATGAAGCCAGCGTTTTGTTCATGTCTTTTTCATTTAACCGGTTTGTAGCACCAGTTAAGTCCGATTTTTTCTGCACACCATAACCTACAGCAACAACTTCTTCGATCCCGACTGATTCTTCCTGAAGTACAACCGTCAGGGTTGACTGACCTTTATAGTCAATATTGACGGTGGTGTATCCAACAAATGAGATTGACAAAACTGTAGGTTCTTTGCTTACATTCATTGTGAACTTCCCGTCAAAGTCGGTAATCGTGCCGTTAGTAGTTCCTTTTTCAATAACCGTTGCTCCAGGGAGCGGGCTACCGTCAGCGGTTTTAACAACACCTTTAAGCTCTCGCTTCTGCATCATCACCCCATCCACCGGAAGTCCTTTCCGCTCAGTAATAATGATTTGGCGATCTTTAATTTCGTAGCCATTTCCAGATGCCCTTAGAACCTGATCCAAGATCTTTTCAACGGACACATCAGAAACTTTTACTGAAACTTCGCGCGAAACATCGATCATATCGTCAGAATAAACGATGATGAATTCGCTGTTATGTTCGATTTCTTCAAAAACATCTTTTATTGTCGCTTTCGACAATTGAAAAGAAAACTTTGTTGACTGAGAGTAGCTGTTACCTATAACAGTTAACGAACTGACGAGCAACATGATAAAAGATAGCCTCATAATAAGGATCAGTTTTTTGAATCTTCCCAAATCAGGAAAGATTCGTTGATAAAACTTTTTTTTCATACTTTTAGACGTTTAGTTTTAATTACTAATCAAATGCACTTTTTATTTTGATCCGGAGAATGCGGGAACATTCTTCGGATCGTTTTTTTTATTAGATTTTTCTCCTCTTTATTTATTGGTTAAAATATAATCTCCATTTGCTTTCCTTTGCCAATTAACCGGCAAAGTGAGTTTTATCACATTAAGCACATCTTCAGGAACACTTTTTAAATCCAATTTTCCTGAAATTTTAAATGATCCAATCTGTTGATCTCGAAGCATTATATTCACATTATAAAACCGCTCGATTTGCTTGAGTGCCTTATTTAAATCGACTCTATCAAATTCAAGCATTCCATCTTTCCACGAAACATATTTGCAGACTTTTACTACAGAACGGATTGTTTCGTGCGAGGAACGGTCAAATTCAACCATCTGACTGGGTTGCATCTCAATCGTATGGTCTCTCCTGAAAAGACCTGTATCCTCGTATTTCAGGTTAATCTTTCCTTCTTCCAAAACGGTTTGAATAATTTTGTCTTCAGGATATGCTGAAATATCGAAACGAGTACCCAATACCTGAACATTTACATCTGATGCTTTTACAATGAATGGTTTTTCAGGATTTTTAACTACATCGAAAAATGCTTCACCAACAAGCGATACTTCTCTGGTCTCGTTCAAAAAAACAGCAGGATAGATAAGTTGGCTTCCGGCATTCAGCCAAACTTTTGTACCATCCGAAAGCACAATCATCGACTTTTTCCCATAAGAAACAATGACCTTGTTTAACGTTTCTTTATCCATCTCTGATTTTTGCCTGATCGTATCGTTATTAACGACCAACTGCTCGCCGTTTGAACTGTACGAAATCTCCGACATGGATTTGTGCAGTGATACTTTCGACCCATCAGCCAAAATAACCATAGCGCCACCATCGGCGGGATAAGTTTCGGCAAACTGAGGCGTATGAGCAGAAAATGAGTTTTGATAAAAATAGTAAGAAACAGCCCCGGAGAAAAAAACAAATATCAAAATCGCAGCATACTTAATAATCTGAAACAATATTTGCATTGCCGATGATTTAGATTCGTGCTGAATAGTATTCCAAAGTTCGTACTGTTCCGAAAGAGCTAATTTACGTTCATTCGCATATAACAGCTTGAAAACAAGCTTTGATTCATGAATATCATCTTTTTTTGTGGGATGCAATTTCACGAAATCAGCCCAAAAGTATTCATCTTCCGGGCTTGGATCACTCATCCACCTCACAAAATCCGGATCATCTAAAAAGTCAGCTACTGAAAAATCTTTATACTTGTCCATTGCATTAAATTCTACTAACAAAAGACAAGTACTTAATTTTTGTTGATGCGGATTTGAAGGTTTTTTTTGTGCTAAAGAACAGGTTTTATCCGGGAAGTTAAAATTGTAAATAATACTTGCGTTATTTTATTCTCGTGAAGATGAATAACTTCCCGAAGTTTTTCAATCGCGCGATGAATCAAAGCCCTGGACGACTGATAATTAAGATTTAATATTACTGAAATTTCCTCGTATTCCAGCCCACGATTGAACCGTAAATAAATCGCCTCCTTCTGCCTGTCGGTCAATGATTTCAGTGCCTCAACAAGAGCCTGCTGCTTCTCCTCATTCAATTCATTTAACTGATCGTCAACATAATTTCGAAACGACAATTCAAACGAATAATCCTGATCGTTGATAGAAACTAACTTTTTACCTGAGGTTTGAATTTCTCTCAGTATTTGTCTTTTCAGCGATTTCAGAAGGTAAAATTTCACACTGTCAGTTTCCGAAAGATTATTACGGGTGCGCAATAAATTACAAAACACTTCCTGAATACAATCCTTTACCAGGCCTTTATCAGCCGAAAAACGACAACCGTAATCGTATAATGCGTTGGAATGTTGCAAATAAATCACACTTAGTACCTGGTTGTCGCCTTTCAGAAACTTGTACCAAAGCAACCGTTCATCAGATTTATTCTCAACATTGGGCATCGGTTATATACATTTAGTGATTATCAAATTTACGAATAAAAATAGCAATGTTATGAATATTATCAATCATAAATCGGGTTCTTGCTAGCCTATTTTACTGCAAACGTTTGCAAAAAATGTGTCAAGATGACATTTATACAGTAATCACTGAAAAATACAATTCAAAAAAAATAACAGCCTTACATTTTCGACATAGCAGCGCTGTTTACCTTCGAAAAGAGGGAGTTCACCGGAAAAAAATTGTCTTGAAAATTTTTCTCTATGTTTGACTCCATAAGCATATAACACGATTTTTTCATGTAACGAATTAAACAGTATCAGATTCTTTTTTGCAACGCTAAGTGTCAGTTAATGCCAAAACAGAATTGTTAAGGCACTTGAACCACCAAATCCCCCTTTGGTGGTTTTCATTGAATAGCAAGAAATGAAAACGGCCGGAAATAAATTCCGACCGTTTCGTCTGTTTACTGTTTAATTGTATTCACGTCTTGCTTTTTTTGGGGGAAAAGCTCTACAACATAATTAACTCCAAAAAACACTATTTATTTTCCTCCGACTCAACTTCAACTACAATTTTTTTCACTTTCTCACCTTTTACATTTTCCTCATTCCCGTTGATTCGCATTTGGAGGCTGTCGCCATCTGATTCCCAATTAAACGCAGGTGCTTCGGGTGGTTCAGGTGCCATCAATTCATCAGCAGCAGGAAAATTAAAAGTTAAATCTTCAATATCACCCGATTTTTTACGAATGATTTCAATTTTCTCCCGATCACCACTCATATCTTTTTTCTTATATGAAATAATGTTCGGATCATTCAAATCAATAATTTTTCGGTGACGTTGCATTTTCATCACTTTCATATGCGAAAATGGAGGTACTGGTGGTGCTGGCGGTTTAGGAATCCCATCGCCGTCATCCATCGACAACCTGTGATCCTTTCCATTATCAACCCGAGGCATTCTATTAAAACCGGAAGGGTCAAACATTCGGTGATGTTCAACAAGGTTTACTGTATCGCCGTCCCAAACAAAAATACCATCACCTAGGAGTACCGTGTCAAGTTTCATCTTCTTTCCGTTCTCAATTTTAGTCATTATAATATGACGTGTCTTTTGAGGTTCCTGAACTTCGCCGCTCTTTTGTGTGAAAGCAAAAGAGGATAATAATGCGGCAGTTAATCCCAATAATCCGAATGTGAGTAATGTGTTCTTCATGGTAGCATAAAATTAATGATTCGATATCTGAAACAAAGATACTCCAACCTAAACCGAACACTGAGTTAATGCCTGGTTAAAATCTGTTAAGGAAAAGTTAAAACACTGTAAGCGCGACATTTAATAACTATCTTTGACGCTGTAAACAGAAATTATGAATAAAAAAACGATCACCGGACTTATTACGCTAATGGGTATTTCGATTCTCGGAATAATCATCATTCAATTGGTGTGGATGAACAATGCCATAAGTGTCAGGGGCGAGATGTTCGACCGAAGCGTGAACGAAGCACTGACCACGACCGCCATCCGGCTCGAAAACATGCAGGATTTCCATATGATCAATCATTTTGCCTTTAACGATACGGTGAACTTTCCAAAGGATATGCCTCCTCCCCCACCAACACCGGAGCCCCCTGAACCGAGTCCAAATCGAACTCAAATTCACAAACGACCAACAATTCAGCAAATCGAGATGATCGTGAATTCTGAGAGAAAAAAGAATAGCTTTCAATTTCACATTTCAACCGAAAGCCACCATTCCGACAGGAAGAACAATAAAAAGGTTGTGCTGGTTAATTCCGATAGCCTGGCTAAAAATCTGAATTCGTTATATACTCATGGTATTGATAAATTAGATTCGTTGGCCGAGCATTACGATGAATGGAACGATTCAGCGTCGGATATTAAACAAAGAGTTGCGTTAAAAACACACCGACTTAAAAGAGTTGCCAATAAAGTTGTAAACGAAATCTATTCATGGGACAAAAAAGAACTTTCAACTGAAAATGTCGGCGATGTATTGAAAAAAGAACTTCAAAACCGCGACATTCCTATTCCCTTCGAGTTTGGAATACTCCAAGATTCGTTCATTTCATCGAAAACAGAGAACGCTGATTCAGCCGTTTTGAAACAAAGCAACTACAAGACGAACTTGTTCCCAAACGACATCATTCAAAAAAACATAAAGCTATCAGTATATTTTCCTGAAAAACAATCGTTTATACTCAAGACACTCAATTGGCTGTTAATTATATCGTTGTTCTTTTCGGCCATTGTTTTAATCACGTTTGCCGTCAGCATTTACGTTGTCTTTCGACAAAAGAAAATTTCAGAAATGAAATCGGATTTCATCAACAACATGACCCATGAATTTAAAACACCGATCGCAACAATTTCGGTAGCTGCCGATTCTATTTCGAATCAGAAAGTAATTGAAAACCCTGAGCGAATCAGGTATTTTATTGAAATGATTAAAAAAGAAAATCTGCGCATGAACCGACAGGTCGAAGACATTTTAACCATTGCCCGGCTAGATAAGAAAGAATTTGAATTTAAATGGGAAGCCTTCAATTTACACGAAGTAATCGAAAACGCAACACAAAGCATTGTGCTTCAGGTTGAAAGAAAAGGCGGTTCAATAACATGCGAACTTTTAGCAATCAATCCGGTAGCCACAAGCGATGTCAACCATTTTGCCAATTTGATTTACAACTTGCTCGACAATGCCAACAAATATTCATTGAATGCACCTGAAATTAAAATTTCAACCCGGAATACAAATAAGGGAGTATTGATCAACGTTGAAGACCAGGGAATAGGAATGACTAAAACAGTACAAAGTCACATTTTTGAACGTTTCTACCGGCAGACCAGCGGTAATATTCACAATGTAAAGGGCTTCGGATTAGGACTGAGCTACGTGAAAGCCGTTTTGGAAGCCAACCGCGGAAGCATCGATGTACATAGCGAACCGGGGAAAGGCAGTCGTTTTGAAGTTTTCATCCCCTTTGTTCGGGAATAGCAACAAATACAAAAAAAGAAATTAAGAAAAGGGATATTTCGCCTATCTTGAAACCTGAAAGAAAAAATTAGCAAATGACCACAAAACCCCATATTTTTTTGGTTGAAGACGATCTTAGCTTTGGAGCAGTATTGAAATCGTACCTCGAGATCAACGATTTTGAAGTTGACTGGATCGATGACGGACAACTTGCCTTGCCCCATTTCAATAAAGAAAGTTATGACATTTGCATTCTGGATGTCATGTTGCCAAATGTTGATGGATTCACTATCGGCACCGAGATTCGAAAAATCAATTTGACCATCCCAATACTATTTCTAACAGCCAAAACCCTCAGAGATGATGTTTTGAAAGGTTATAAAATTGGAGCCGATGACTACATCACTAAGCCATTCGACACCGAAGTTCTTATTTTTAAGCTTAAAGCTATCTTAAAAAGGGGAAATGGAACTCAGCCCAAAGAATCGGACTTTTATCGGATTGGTACCTACCTGTTCGATTTTAAATTGCGGACACTCGAACACGACAGTTCAAAACAAAAGCTATCGCCCAAAGAAGCGGAACTCCTGAAAATGCTTTGCGAAAACCAGAATGAATTGTTGCCACGCCAAACAGCGCTTCAAAAAATATGGGGCGACGATGGCTATTTCACCGCTCGAAGTATGGACGTTTACCTCACCAAACTCAGGAAGCTTTTTGCTGAGGATGAATCTGTCGAAATCCGGAACATTCACGGCAGCGGATTCATGCTCGAAATCAAAGATTAGGATTGCGGAGAAATGAGCCATTTTAATTTTAATGCCTGCAAATATGGCGTTTGAGTTAAGAAAACCTACTCAGACGAACAAAATGTCGTTTGTCATATTCCGATCGACCAGTTTTTGTACCTTTGCGCCCTTGTAAGAAAACATTCTTCAGATGGCAAATCATTCAATCGAAATTAAAGAATTTGACACCATTGTCGTAGGAAGTGGATTAGCCGGCCTTACTGCTGCTTATCACGCTTCGAAAAACGGAAGTGTTGCCATCATTACGAAATCGCAGCTCGACACGAGTAACTCGTATTACGCTCAGGGAGGAATTGCAGCGGTTACCGCTCCGGAAGATTCATTCGAGTCGCACATTAAAGACACGCTTGTTGCCGGTCGGGAGCTTTGCGACTTGGATGCCGTTCAGATCTTGGTTTCTGAAGGACAAAAATGCGTTCAGGAATTGATCCGGCTTGGGATGCAATTCGACAAGGATAATGGAGATTTTGTTCTTGGATTGGAAGGCGGACATAGCCATCGACGAATACTTCATGCCGGAGGCGATGCTACAGGGAAAGGGCTTACTTCATTTATGCTGAAGAAAGTTCAGGAGCAAATCAACATAACCGCTTTCGAATACACCACCGTTATTGAGCTTTTGGTTGAAAATCAAATTTGTTCCGGAGTTCAGGCTTTCGACTTCGTATCCGGGAACAACATCATTTTCAGATCAAAGTCAACCATTATTGCAACCGGAGGGCTATCGCGCATTTACGATCGCTCGACCAATCCGCATACCGCAACCGGAGATGGAATTGTTTTGGCTTACCAGGCAGGAGCTCAATTATCCGACATTGAATTTATTCAGTTTCATCCAACGGCATTATACATACCAGGAGAGGATGCATTTTTGATTAGTGAAGCTGTTCGCGGCGAAGGCGCCTGGTTGCTTAATACCGACGGTGAACGGTTTATGCAACACATTCACCCACTTGCAGAGCTTGCCCCACGCGATGTTGTGGCCTATGCCATATACAATCAGTTGCAAATTCATCATTCCGATTTTGTTTACCTGACGCTAAAACACCTCAATCCCGACACGATCAAAGAACGATTCTCGACCATATATCATACTTTATTAAAATACAACATCGATCTGACCAAAGATCTGTTGCCCATCTCGCCAGCTGCTCATTACATGGTTGGGGGAATCCAAACCGATTTGCACGGAGAAACCAACATTAAAGGACTTTTTGCCTGTGGAGAAGTAGCGTCCACAGGAGTTATGGGAGCCAACCGATTGGCAAGCAACTCACTACTGGAATGTCTGGTCTTCGGAAAACGTGCGGCAGAGAAGGCCACGTTGGCAGAAAGCACTTCGGTTGCTTTGCCTGAAATAAATAAGATTCATCTTGATCCGAAAAACGAAAACAATTTTCTGGAAACTAAAAATCGCATTGCCACACTGATGAGCAAGAATGCTGGAATAGTGCGATCGGCTGAAAAATTGAACGAAGCTCTCGAAGAACTAAATTCAATAAAAGCCCAATTGCCCGAAAAAATTGACGAATACAACCTTTTAAAAATCAAACACATTACAGATATTTGTACCCTCATTTGTAAATCAGCCTTAATTCGGGAAGAAAGCCGTGGCGGGCACATCCGTGAAGATTTCAAGGAAGAAGATCCTAAATTTTGTGCCCACCTGATTCAGCAAATCGACCATCAGTTTAAATTTAAGGACATCAGAAAATAGAAAATGAACAAAAAAGTAAAAGAAGCAGCACGCATTTTAATCGACCTTGCATTAAAAGATGATGTAGGTGAAGGTGATATCACTACCGACAATATTGTTCCGGCGGAGATAAGACGCAAAGCAAAAATGGTTGCAAAAACCGATGGCGTTGTTGCGGGTCTTCCCGTTGCCGAGATGGTTTTCAAAAAACTTGATCATGCCTTGATTTGGAATGAACTGACTCCTGACGGCTCGAAAGTAAAAAAAGGTGATGTATTGGTTGAGTTTGAAGGAACTTACCGTGCCCTTCTTACCGGGGAGCGAACTGCCCTAAACTTCCTACAACGGTTATCCGGAATTGCAACGATGTCAGCCATATATGCTGATGCGGTTAAAGATTTTCAGACCGTGATTCTGGATACAAGAAAAACTCTTCCCGGCTTTAACAAGCTCGACAAATATGCTGTTAAAACCGGAGGTGCCAGTAATCACCGTCTCGGGTTGCACGACATGGCCATGATTAAAGACAATCACATTGAAGTGGCTGGTGGAATCACTGCCGCAGTAAAAGCAGTGCGCAGCAGCGTTGAACATGGAATTAAAATTGAAGTTGAAACCACTACTCTTGCTCAGGTTCAGGAAGCAATTGATGCCAAGGCTGATATCATCATGCTCGACAATATGGATCTGGAAACCATGCGTAAAGGAGTTCAACTGATTGCCGGAAGGGCAAAAGTAGAAGCATCAGGAAATATTACGCTCGAACGTTTGCGCGATGTAGCTGCCACCGGAGTCGATTATATTTCAATCGGTGCGCTCACCCATTCGGTTACTGCGATGGATATCAGTCAACGTATAGAAGATTAGACCTTGATTAATCTCGTAATAGATATAGGTAACACCCGCACAAAGCTTGCTTTGTTCAATCAGTACGATTTAATGTTCAGTGTTCCAATCGAACAACTGACCGTAAAGCATGTCAAAATGCTAAAAGACGAGCATCCTCAATTGTGTCGTGCTATTCTTTCGAGTGTTAAACCTGTTGACGACGAAATTCTCCAATTTTTATCCGGAAACTTCGATCTTTTTATTGAACTCGACCACCTGACGAACCTTCCAATTGAAAATTTATACGAAACGCCTGAAACTTTGGGGAAAGACCGGATTGCAGCGGCAGTTGGTGCAAGCGAACTCTTCCCTGATCAGAATTTGCTGATTATCGATGCCGGTACGGCCATAACCTACGATTTAGTTTCAGAGAAAAACCAATTCGTTGGCGGGAATATTTCACCGGGCATGGAAATGCGTTTTAAAGCGCTAAACCACTTTACAGGGAAGCTCCCACTAGTTAGCTGTTCGAATGAATTCAACCTGATTGGGACAAACACAACAGATGCAATTCGTGCCGGAGTTCAGAACGGGATTGTTTACGAAATTGAGCAGACCATCGAAGTCTTCAGCAGAAATTATCAAAATCTACAGGTGGTCCTTACTGGAGGCGATTCTGTTTTTCTTGCTAAAAAATTAGATGATTCCATCTTTGTGCACCTGAATCTAACCCTAATTGGGTTAAACCGAATATTGGAATACAATACAAAAAAGAATTAACCTTTTCAGATGAATGTCAATACTTCTTACAGGTGTACCGTCAACACATTTCGTTTAGTCAGGTTTTATTCCTAGTTTTAATCTTTCAAATCCGATCGACTGATTTAAATTCATTTGATCTGGATCAAGCTTAAGTACAGCAACTTATAAATTATTTAAAAAGACAAAATATTTCTTTTTCATGGAAAAGACATTTTTTTCATTGATCACTTTACTAACACTGATAATGGTTTCGTGCGAAAACGAAATTGCAAAGATAAAGACAGTTGCCAACACAGAAGAATTGCCCGCAATTAAAGCCGAAGGATTTGAAATGCTTGCCTCCGACTCGGGTGTAATTCGTTTTAAACTGCAAACCCCTGAATTAATCAGGCATTCCGATGAAAAAGACCCGTTTACCGAATTTCCAAAAGGGGTGAAGATTGTTGAATATGATGCCAAAATGAACATCACATCAAGTATTACCGCCCAATATGCCAAAAACTTCTCGTCCGACGACCGTTGGGAAGCAAAGAACAATGTAATTGCCGTTAATTTAAGAGGCGACACCCTCAAGACCGAATACCTGGTTTGGGACAATAAAAAAGGAAAAATCTATTCCGATCAGTTCGTGAAGATTATTCAAAAAGATCAGGTCTATACTGGCATCGGTTTTGAATCCAATCAGGATTTTTCAGTGTATCACATCAAGAATCTGAAAGGCAACATGTACGTAAACGTTGATAAATAAATGTATATGAATTTGCTTTTGGTCATCGGTCTTGCAATTTTTTTTTCTGCCTTTTTCTCCGGAATGGAAATTGCATTTGTTTCGGCCAATAAATTAAGGCTCGAACTCGACAAAAAGCAAAATGTTGTATTTTCCAGTTTAATTTCACTTTACACCCAGAACCCGGGTCAGTTTATTGCCACCATGCTTGTTGGCAACATTCTAGCTTTAGTAATATATGGTATTTCTTTTGCAAACTTTCTTCACCCAATACTGATTGTTTATTTGCATTCCAGCACGCTGATTTTACTTGCACAAACAATTATTTTAGCTCTGGTTATACTGATTACTGCTGAATGCCTCCCGAAAATGCTTTTTAGGATCAATCCAAACAAAGTATTGAAAATTTTTGCTGTCCCAATTGCTTTTTTCTACTTCATATTTTACCCGGCGACCAAAATTGCCATGACGATTTCGAAATTTGTTTTAAAAATATTTCTGAACCAACAGATTAAGAATGTAGATGAAAAAATTGTTTTTAGCCGCATCGACCTGGATCATCTGGTAAACGAACAAGAAAATAACATTGCTCCCAGGCCGGGTCATGAAATGGACAGCGAAGTAAAACTATTTCGGAATGCACTCGATTTTTCGAAAGTCAAACTGCGTGAAGTGATGGTTCCACGGACAGAAATGGTCGCGCTCGATATTGAATCGACTGTTGAAGAGCTTCACCAGAAATTCATCGAAACCGGATATTCGCGTATTTTATTCTATTCCGAAAATATCGACAACATCATCGGATACATTCATCACTCCGTCATTTTCACAAAACCCGATTCGATAAAATCAAACCTTCGGAAAGTACTCATTGTACCCGAGACCATGCCTGCCAGTAAACTATTGAGTCAGTTTATCCAGCAACGGTTAAGCATGGCCATTGTTGTTGATGAATTTGGCGGAACATCAGGAATGGTTACCAGCGAAGATATTCTGGAAGAAATTTTCGGCGAAATTGAAGATGAACACGACACGACTGATCTGATCATGAAAAAAGTAGCCGACGACGAATTCATTCTTTCAGGCCGCTTGGAACTTGATGAACTCAACGAAAATTTCGACCTTGAATTCCCTGAGAATGAGAATTTCGAGACACTAGCCGGATTTATCCTTTCGAATTACGAAAGCATTCCAAAAATAAATACAGTGATTACAGTCGATCAGTATCAATTCAAAATTCTGAAAGCAACCAGCACCAAGATTGAACTGGTTCAACTTAAGCTATTGGACGCTACCTAAAATAAAAAATGAATATCGAGGTTTGATATTGAAAATTATTATCTTCGTACCGCAAAATTTTAACGAATAAATCTAATAAAATAATAACAGTAAATGGCTACTTTACAAAACATACGGAATCGCGGGGGTGTGATGATAGCGATCGTAATCGGTCTTGCCTTAGGCGCATTTATTTTGGGCGATATGCTCAATTCAGGAAGTAAGTTAATGAGACCCAGTCAGATGAAAATTGCTGAAATCGATGGTGAATCTATACAATATCCTGATTTTCAAAAGAAAGTTGAAGAGCTTTCTGAGGTTTATAAAATGAATACTCAGAAGACCCAGATCGATGAAAACACCTGGGATCAGATTCGCGAACAGGTTTGGCAAGGTTACCTTCAGGAAAATATTATAGGTAAGGCAACCGAAAAATTAGGCGTTACTGTCAGTGCTGAAGAACTTTTCGACCTGGTTCAGGGGAACAACCCTCATCCAATTATTCAGCAACTCTTTAAAAATCAAAAAACCGGACAAGTTGACAAATCAGCCATTATTCAGTTTTTGAAATCGTTGGATGCCAATGCAACTCCGGCACAAAAATCGTACTGGTTATATATCGAAAACCAAATTAAACAAGACAAACTGCACACCAAATACAGCAATTTAGTTTCAAAAGGGCTGTATGTTACCTCTGACGAAGCCAAGAAAAGCCTGGCGTCAAAAAATAAAAGCGCTAACTTCCAATATGTAGCTCTTCCTTATTCATCGATACCTGACGCTACTGTTAAAGTTTCAGACGAAGATTTGAAAGCCTACTACGACAAGCATAAAGACGAATATAAACAAGATAAAACCCGCAGCATCGAATACGTTACATTTGAAGTACTTCCTTCTGAAGCGGATAAAGCTGCTACTCAAAAATGGTTGAACGATAGCAAAACTGAATTTGCTGCAACTACCGACAACAAGCAATACATCAACGCCAATTCAGATACTCCTTTTGACCCCAGCTTCTCAAAAAGTGCTGATCTTTCACCGACCATTGCTTTATGGGCATTTAGTGCGCAACCTGGAGATTTCTATGGTCCGTATTTTGAAAACGGCGAATACAAACTGGCTAAAATTGATCAGTTCAAAATGTTACCAGATTCTGTTCAGGCCAGCCATATCCTGATTAACCCTCAAAAAGTAGGTAGTGTTGAAAAAGCAAAAGCCTTAGCCGATAGTTTGAAAAGAAGCGTTGAACTAGGTGGAAATTTTGCCGAGGCTGCCATGAAATATTCAGAAGACCCAGGATCGAAAATGAAAGGTGGCGATCTGGGCTGGTTTAAACACAAACAAATGGTTCCTGAATTTGAGGAAGCTGCTTTCTCCGGAGAAGTCAATAAGCTTTATGTTGTTGCTACACGTTTTGGCTTCCACATCATCAAACCAACAAAAAAGGGCAAAGAAACCAATCAGGTCCGTGTAGCTATACTTTCTAAAAAAATAGAACCAAGTTCTGAAACTTATCAGAAGGTTTATTCGGAAACCAGCAAATTTGCAAGCGAAAACCAAACACTTGAAGCTTTCAAGAAGTCGATAGTCGATCAGAAACTGGATAAGAAAATTGCCACATTAAAAGAAAACGACCACGAAATCCCGGGGTTAGAATCATCCCGCCCCATTGTACGTGCCGCTTTTACGGCAGAACAAGGAAAAATTCTTGTAAGTAACGAAGGATCTTCCATCTTCGAATTTGGAAATAAATTCATTATAGCAGCATTGACAGGAGGAACGGAAGAAGGACCATCAACTTTTGAAGAAGCCAAAATCCGTGTTGACTTGGTTGTTCGCAAAGAGAAAAAAGCACAAATGCTCGCTGAAAAATTTAAAAGTGCAGGATCGGATTTGCCGAGTGTTGCCTCTAAACTTTCAACTGAAGTTAAAGAAGCTTCCGGCGTTAACTTTACCAGTTTCTCGGTTCCTTCTCTCGGGTTTGAACCAGCCGTTATTGGCACTGTTTGTTCACTTCCTGAAGGAAAAGTTTCGGCACCAATCGAAGGAAACAACGGTGTTTATCTGGCTAAAGTTACTTCGTTCACCACCAACACTGACGCTGATCTGAAAGGCGAAAAGAACCGGATCGCTCAAAGTCTGGATTATCGAGCAGGATCGCAGGTTTTTGAATCCCTTAAAAAGGTCACTGAAATTGTCGATAAACGATCAAAATTCTATTAATAGAACATTGCTGGAAAAAAGCGGGCTAACAGCCCGCTTTTTTTTTAGGTTTAATCAACGAAAAAGAATCGAACATGGAACAGCGAATCAAAAAATTGGAACAGATATTACAAAACGATCGGTTTGCCAGCAATAACGAAATTCATCTGGTTTCCATAGGTCAAGGAGAAGCCGTTGCTGAAATGACAGTTGCCGAAAAACATTTGAATGGGGTCAACATTATTCAGGGTGGGGCTCTTTTTACATTGGCCGATTTCGCCTTTGCTGCCGCCTCCAATTCACACGGAAGAATTGCTGTTGCGGCAAATGCGACCATTAATTTTTTTAAAGGAGTGTCATCCGGAAAGTTAACCGCCAACGCAAAAGAACACAGTTCAGGAAAAACCCTGGCCACTTACATTGTTGATATCACCGACGAAAAAGGCAATAAAATTGCCCTGTTTAACGGAACGGCTTTCTTGAAAGGAGAATATTGACATGAGACAGAAGACGGAAGAATTTTAGTCCTGAAATTTAGTCATTTGTAGTCATTCGCCTTGCGTCATTTATTGTGTACAACATCGTACAATTACAATAAATGACAATTAAATGACCTTATGACAACAAATCATGAAAATACTAAAGCAGAATACTGAATCCTTCGACTGAACACTTTTTTATTAAATTTGCACACTTTTTAAAATTAAAAAACGAATATATGGCCAGGTATTTCAACGATGTTTCCAGAACTTTCAATGAATATTTATTGATCCCGGGATTAACAACAAAAGCATGTTTTCCGCAAAATGTATCATTAAAGACACCCCTTGTCAAGTATCAAAAAGGAACAGCCCCTGACTTGGAACTGAATATTCCATTTGTCTCAGCTATAATGCAGTCGGTATCCGATCATAAAATGGCCATTGCATTGGCAAAAAACGGAGGACTGTCTTTTATTTTCGGTTCACAATCAATCGAATCGCAAGTCGATATGGTTCGAAAGGTAAAGAAATTCAAGGCTGGATTTGTGGTTTCTGATGCTAATTTAACCCCTGAAAACACGTTAAAAGATGTTCTGACCATTAAAGCAACAACCGGACATTCAACGATTGGCATTACTGCCGATGGAACATCGAATGGTAAACTGCTTGGAATTGTAACCAGCCGCGATTATCGCGAATCGAAAGACAATCTGGACACTAAAATCTATGAATTCATGACCCCATTTTCGAAACTGGTTACCGGTGAGCTCGGACTCTCGCTTACCGAAGCCAACGACGTGATTTGGGACCACAAGCTAAACACCCTTCCAATTATCGATAAAGACCAGAACCTGCAATACTTTGTGTTCCGAAAAGACTATGATGCTCATAAGGAAAACCCAAACGAATTGCTCGATTCGAATAAAAAACTGCTTGTAGGCGCTGGAATCAACACCCGCGATTATACCGAGCGGGTTCCACAACTGGTAGAAGCCGGAGCCGATATTTTGTGCATCGATTCGTCGGATGGTTTTTCGGAATGGCAAAAAGAAACCATTGATTTCATTAAAAACAAATACAACGGGAAAGTAAAAGTTGGGGCCGGAAATGTGGTCGATCGGGAAGGATTTTTATACCTGGTTGAAGCCGGGGCTGACTTTATTAAAGTGGGAATTGGCGGAGGATCGATCTGCATTACCCGCGAACAAAAAGGAATTGGCCGCGGTCAAGCCACTTCATTGATTGAGGTTGCTGCAGCGCGTGATGAATATTTTGAAAAAAGCGGCGTTTATGTTCCAATTTGCTCCGATGGTGGTATTGTTCAGGATTACCATATGGTGCTGGCGCTGGCTATGGGAGCCGATTTTATCATGATGGGCCGGTACTTTGCCCGTTTCGACGAAAGCCCAACCAAGAAGCTTACAATTGGAAATAGTTACGTGAAAGAATACTGGGGCGAAGGTTCGAACCGTGCACGCAACTGGCAGCGATACGATATGGGAGGCAACGAATCGCTGAAATTTGAAGAAGGCGTTGATAGCTACGTTCCTTATGCCGGTAAATTAAAGGATAATCTGGATATTACCCTGGGAAAGATCATTTCGACCATGTGCAGTTGTGGCGCTTTAACCATCCCCGAATTGGAGAAAAATGCAAAAATCACCTTAGTGTCCTCAACCAGCATTATCGAAGGTGGAGCACACGATGTAATTTTGAAGGAAACGAATAAATAAAGCGGTGCATCACTCTAACAATTCTTTTCATGGAAATTAATTCTCCCAGTCATTCGTATAAATGGTATGCTGCTTATACTGATTCCAGAGCAGAAAAAAAAGTATATCAGGAATTGATCAAAAAAAGAATTGATTGCTATTTACCGCTTAAAACTGAAAAAAAACAGTGGAGTGACCGGATAAAAGTCATAGAAAATCCATTGATTCGTGGGTATATTTTTGTAAAAGTCAGCACTCGTGAATATTACGATGTTTTAATTACCCAGGGTGTACGCCGATATGTCTGTTTCGAGGGCAATCCAACATCGATTCCTGAAGACCAAATCAATGAACTAAAGCAATTTGTGCAATGCTTTAATACTGAAGCAGAAGTAACATCAGATCGAATTGAAAAAGGCGCTTTTGTAAAAATAGTTTCTGGTCCACTGGCTGGCATTTCCGGAGAAATTGTTGATATTCGGGGAAAACGCTGTATTGTGTTACGTTTTAATGATTTGGGATTTTGCGTTCATGCAGACTTGGGGGCAAATAAAGTGGAGTTGATAAATAACAATATTGAAAAAAGCCTGAATTATATTCTATAATATTTTATGCATCCAAGATACTGTATAAAAATCAGTTATACGAATTTTATTCCATCCCCTACTCCTAATAGTTCAAGCAGAAACCGTACTTAGATCCTTTAAGCAAATAATAAGAATAAAAGAAAATATCGCAATATGCACTTTCAGGCGCAACCTTTTTGAAAAATTATCATCTTAACCGAAACATTTGTTAAGAGAGTCTCTTTGTAAGGTGGCGGAAATATTTTGTTTTATTTTATGATCTATACACAAAAAAGGTCATTCACATCTATTTTTATACCATTCATGTGAAATTTTGGTACGTTCATGTAGTTTTAACTCAAACTTTACAAAAAAGACGAAATGCAGGACAATATTGAGTTACTTTTGTACTCATTATATATTTTTTGACCATGCAATGCAGTTGAAACTAAATGATTTCAATCTAGCTTTAAAGACATTGGTCAAATTTAATTAAAACTCTTTCTTTTGTGACTGAGGGAGCGTAGCTGTGAATCCCCTATTCAAATCGCAATTCTAATTCTCAGTTTTTCAGCCAGAAACAATTCAAATAAAATCAATTAGTGAAACTCAATAGTTCCATTAATTCAATAAATAATGATTGAAAGCCTTATTACCTCAAAAACGAGAATTAAACTTTTACTCAAGTTCTTTCTTAATCATCAGACGATGAGTTACCTGAGAAGTTTGGAAACCGAATTTGGCGAATCAAGCAATTCAATCCGGATTGAATTAAACAAATTGGAAAATGTAGGATTGTTGAATTCTATATCGGAAGGAAACAAAAAGATGTTTTTTGCAAATACCAATCATCCTCTTTTCAACGACATCCGAAACATTTTGAAAAAATTTATTGGTCTTGATCAAATTATTGAACGCATTACCAGCCAGATTGGCGATCTCCATTCTGCCTATCTGACAGGAGATCTTGCGACCGGAAAGGATTCTCAAATCATTGATTTAACCTTTGTTGGCAACAACCTCGATCGCGCATTTATTGACTCTCTCGTTTCAAAAACCGAAAAATTTATAAGCCGAAGAATTAAATATATCATTCTGACCCAGGAAGAAATGATTCGATTCTTCTGCCAGAAGCCAGTTTTACTCATTTGGTCTTCGGATATTACAGTTAGCACCTAAGTGTATGAACCTATTTCTCTAAAGATTTTTCAATATTTTGACCAATCCAATAGAAAGCATAACTTTACATTTAAATAAACAACTCCTGAATTAAATTAAAACACACCCTTAAGCCCCAAAATATTTATTATGCAAAAAATAAGTTTATTCATCGGTATCCTTATCTGCTTTTATGCATCTGTTATCACCCTTCAGGCACAAAATCCAGCTAGTGTCGATGTAAACAACCTTTCTGACCAACAAATTCAACAAATTGTTACGGAAGTCAATTCCAGAGGTTTGACCATTGATCAGGCAGCTCAAATGGCTCAAATGCAGGGAGCAACGCCCATACAAATTGAACAGTTGAAACGTCGCATCCAGGAGCTTAATTTCACCAAAGGAAAGTCAATCGCTAATCCTTCCGGACAAGCCGCGCAGTCCAGTACTTTTTCTAGAGAAGCATTCTCCGAAAAAGTGGTAATTAAAGCCTCTCCCGAAGTCAAACGCATCTTTGGATTTCAACTATTTAATTCGGAGAACCTCACCTTCGAACCTCCTGTTAATATGCCAACTCCTCAAAATTATGTATTGGGCATTGACGATGAATTAACTATTTCTGTCTGGGGAGCCAGTCAACAAACCTACCAGCTACGTATTGGGACTGATGGGGCTGTTACTATACCGGACATTGGTCCTGTTTATGTTTCAGGAATGGAATTTACTAAAGCACAAGAACTCATCAAAAAACGCTTGATCTCCATCTATCAGGGCATGAATGGTCCGAACCCAAACACATATGCCGATGTAAGTATCAGCAACCTGCGTTCTATCAAAATAAATGTCATTGGCGAAGTCATGGCTCCCGGTACCTATACCTTACCCTCAACTACATCTGCATTCAACGCACTATATCTTTCCGGGGGGCCCAATGAAAACGGATCGTTCCGAAACATCCAGCTTATTCGCGATAATAAAACCATCAAAACCATTGATGTTTACGATTACCTGATCAATGCCAATATGCAGGGAAATATTCAATTGCGCGAACAGGACATCATTTATATTCCTACCTACCAGAAACGGGTGGAAGCAAGCGGCGCCTTTAAACGGACCGGTATATTTGAGTTGACTGAAAAAGAAAAACTTTCCGACCTGATTCGATACCTGGGCGGTTTTACCGATCAGGCTTATCAGGCACAACTTTCACTGACACGCATCACCGACAGCGAGAAAAAAGTTATCGATATTAGTCAATCCATTTTTGAAAGCTTTGTTCCCAATAATGGCGATTCAATTGTTGCTTCCAAAATCATTGACCGATACGAAAACCGGGTGAATATTTCAGGCGCAGTTTTCCGTCCGGGAACTTATGAATTAACTGATGGGCTTCAGCTTTCAGGCCTGATCCGAAAAGCACAGGGAGTTACTGAAAATTATTTCGGCAATCGGGGCCTAATTGTTCGTCTTCAAAACAACCTGGCTCCCATGACCTTATCGTTTAATGTCGATGATATATTAAAAGGTATCAATGATATTAAGCTTCAACGTGAAGATCAAGTCATTATTCAGGATATTTTCAGCATGCGTGAGAAAAGAATCGTTCAGATTCTGGGAGAAGTGCAAAAACCCGGAGAGTTTAATTTCACGGATAACATGACTTTAAAAGATTTGATATTCAAAGCCGGTGGTTTTACCGAAGCAGCAAGCGAATCGTTTATTGAACTGGCGCGTCGGCACAATTATGCCGAATCGAACCTGATGAGCGATGAATTGGTTAAATTGTTTCAGTTTAACATCGATCGGAAGCTAAATCTGGACCCCAAAGCCGACACCTTACGTTTACAACCGTTCGATTACATTTATGTACGGAAAGCGCCATCCTATCATCAACAACGTACGGTTACCATTTCCGGAGAAGTTCGCTTTCCCGGAGCATACAGCATCGGATCAAAAAATGAACGCATATCTGATTTGATTAACCGTTCAGGAGGATTAATGCCCCATGCTTTTATTAAAGGAGCACGAATGAAACGTGCCAATCCGGATTCGATACAAAAGGCTGAAATTCTTCGCAATAATTTACCTGATAGTTTAACCACCAAGGCAAAAAAACAAATAGTCAACGATAAGTTGGAACTTCGTCTTGAAGATATCCTGAAAAATCCAGGATCGGATTTCGATTACGTCTTAAAAGATGACGACCAGATCATTATTCCCGAAGTTTCACAGGAAGTGCGGATTTCAGGAGAAATACAGAATCCAATAGGATTGGCCTATCAACATGGTAAAAGTCTGAAATATTACATCAACCGTTCGGGAGGCTTCAGCGACAATGCCAGGAAAGGTAAGACTTTTGTGATCTATAGCGATGGTACAACGCAGGTTACCCGTAGCTTTTTCTGTCACAACTATCCGACCATTGAACCCGGTTGTCAGATTATTGTACCACAGAAACCGGAAAAACAACGGGTTGACAATACTGCCAAGTGGCTGGGCATTGCTTCAACCATGGCAACCGTTGCCATTGCCATTTCATACCTGATTAAATAAATGATACAAGGTCATTGCAGGCAATGTCAGGAGCATGGAAAATCGGAACCATCAAAAGACTGCTTCATGGTATTCGCAATGACACGATGTATAACGTTATTAATAAGTAGTCGAAGCAATTTAACTATTAAATATTTTATTTTTAAACTACACCCCACGTCAGCTAGCTAACGTCTCCCTCTCCAGGCATAGAGAGGGGAAAAGCATTGCAGATGCGATGGGGAAGTCAAAATTTTGATCAAAAAAATATACGACATTTTTTCGTTCCTTTAACTTAAATCAGTAAGGATTAATGATTTTTTGAACAAATCAATCATTGACTTTTAATTCAGACTCTCATTCCTTCTGTACATCTGTTTTTGTGTTAGCTTGGCTTAATTAAGTACTTGTCACCCTGAACTTCCTGCCCGCTAGCTTGGCAGGCGGGGTTTCAGGGTCTCATGCTATTTAAAGATGCCGAAACAAGTTCGGCATGACGATCCCTGAAAAGCTCGTTAACCCAACACCAATATTAATCCTTGAACATTCATAACTCATAATTCATAACTTATAACTCCATACATGAGCACCCTACCAACCTCCAATCCCAAAACTCCTGTTAAAAACAACGACGAAATCGATTTGCTGGAACTGGCAAAAACTTTCTGGAATGGCCGAAGTATCGTTCTAAAAACCATGTTCATTGCCGGAATCCTGGGAATTATCATCGCTGCACTGTCGCCCAAAGAATATACGGCAACAACTACGATTGTTCCCCAAACATCCTCGACCAGTAAACTTGGGGGCTTATCTTCACTGGCAGCTATGGCTGGATTTAGTCTCGACAATGCAACTTCAGGAGATATACTTTCACCTACTGTTTATCCTGAAATTGTTTCTTCCGTTCCTTTTCAGATGGATCTGATGAATATTCCTTTCACTTTTGCTGAAGTGAATCACCCGGTAAGTCTTTACGAATATTACGCCGAGATTTCGAAACCAAGTATTTTATCGATTATTGGTAAATATACCATTGGTCTTCCTGGTGTACTCATTTCTGCTATCAAAGGCGATTCGGAACAGAAAACAATTTCTGAAAATAAAGGGCCCATCGTTTTAACCAACAAACAAGAAAAAGTTCGAAAAATGATAGCCTCTCAAGTAACTTTAAATCTGGATGCCAAACAAGGGTTTATCACGCTTCAGGCCGCGTTTCCCGAAGCATTACTTTCGGCGCAGGTGGCCGATCAGGCACGCGAATTGCTTCAAAAATACATTACCCGCTTTAAAATCGAGAAAGCATCGGGTAAGTTGTCGTTTATTGAACAACGTTATGAGGAAAAGAAAAAAGAATTTGAAAAAGCTCAGATCCGACTTGCCTCTTTTAGCGACCAAAATAAAAATGTGACCAGTGCGGTGGCACGTACCGAAGAATCACGGTTGCAGGGAGATTACACCATCGCCATGAATGTTTATAACGAATTGGCCAAACAATTGGAACAAGCCAAAATACAGGTCAAAGAAGAAACACCGGTATTCTCTATTCTCGAACCGGCCATGGTTCCCCGCGAAAAGTCGAAACCCAAGAAACCCATGATTGTATTCATTTGGTTGTTTTTAGGTGGAATTGTTGGAACAGGAATGGTTTTCGGCAAAGAATATTTGAAAGAGATCAAGATCATGTGGAAAGAAGGACAATGATGAGTTATGAATGATAAATTATAAATGCTCAATTATAATTTGTTCAGTTGCAATTGACAATTCTGGTTAACGCCTCATTGCCTGGCCGTAGCAGGCAGGCGAGCGACCGCAGAAAGCGTGGCAATCCCCTTTAACATCAGATTGCTTCATTCACTCCGGTCATTCACAATGACGGCCAGGAGGATCGCAATGACGAAACTCATAAAAATTACAACCCCAATATAACGGGCAAGCATTACAACCATTAACAATTAACCATTCATCCGTAACAATTTAGCCATCACTAAAAAAAATCGATCGTTTCATATGCCAAAACATACCATTCGTAGCCAAAACTGTTCATTCATTAATTTCTTTTCGATTTCCCCAGTTTAATACTTGACTTGAATTTTATTGTTTAGTAAATTTATTAGAATAAAAAAATACGAATGTTCTAATTATTTATTTACTAACTCTATTAATCAAGTCATTATGGCAAAACAATCCAACCGCAATTTTAATTGCAAAAACGAAGAATTGCCTGTAATATGCAGGTTTAATGTATTTAGTTTAAAACGCGATCAAACGTATTTCGCAGGTTATTCGCCTATTTTTAATGAAGAGTTTATTGCCGCTTATGAGAACCAGATTGCTGAGGTAAGCGAGGTGGTGCAGCCAAAAACCGAAATGGCCGCACAAAAAATAATTACCGACCGCCTGCACACCACCATCGACTCGCTGACTGCACCATTAAATCATCTGTCAGGCTACATTAACATGTGTAACGGCGATCTGAAAATTACGCCGGAAGGTTATGGACTGACTGTCCTGCGTAAATGCATTCGTGCCAAAGACCCCGAAGGTGTGATGCAGAACCTGAACCTGATCATCGCCAACAACAATAAGTACGGGAATGTGTTGGCTGAAAAAGGATTTAAACCTGAACTGGCAGCTCGCTTTACTGATGCCGCAGCCTCGATTGCTGTCGACAAACAAGCCCAGTACGAGATAAAGAGTAACCGCAAGCTGATTGTGCAAAATAACATGGGCCTGCTAAACGCGATGAACGATACCCTAACACAGGTAATGGCCATCGGTAAAATATTGTTTGCCGATCTCGATCCGGCCAAGGCCAGAGAATACACTTTTACCCAGTTGTTAAAACAGGTACACCGGACTTCGAAGCCCGATAATGGGAGCAACGAGCAATCGTCCCCAGTTTCGGTAAGCGAAGCGCAATAATCAAACAACATACCCAAGGAGATCAAAAGCAGCCAAAGGATATTGCAACCGCACACTTTGGTTGCTTTCTCTTGAAGTATCACCAACAGCATAGTCAATAAACAGCAAAAATCGCACGGCAAGAGCCGTAAGTAACTGCACAAAGCATGCAAACGACCTTACAAGACCTGCATGTTATTCTGCAAAGCCTGCAAACGATGCTGCAAGTCCTTTAAATGGCAATGCAAGCACTGCAAGTAGATCTGCAAAGGCATAAAATAAGAATACAAAGCCTTAAAATAAAGCCGCAAGGACTGCGAATAACTTTGCAAAGGATTAAATGAATGCTGCGAAGCCAAAAGATAATAAAATATCGAATTGAACGCTTATCGAAACCTATAAAACGAATTTAAATACGGGTTGAAACTCTGCAAAAATCCATCGAACTAATTATAATCGTTGCAAAATGACTTCAAAAACCCGTAAAACGAATCCGGAAACGAATTAAATGCATCCAAAATGGTTTCCAAACGAATAGTTAAGCTTAATCAACGAAGGCGGACGATCAGATGGTGTAGATAACAGATGAATAGGTGAACTGCATTATCAAAATGATACGAGTTACAAGACAACTTTAGAACCGGAAGAACGAATCAAAAAATCAATTGAACGAATTCAATTGGCATATATAAATGCGCCAAGCGTTAATACGCTTCCAAAGCAACTTGAAAATTTTCCAAATAAAAAATTATTTTTTGACAACTAAATTAGATAAACCTCAGATACACCAATAAATAGTGCAGATTATCGAATTTCTTTATGAGATGCAAATTGCAAATATGCACCTCAAAGAATATATTATATAAAACGATGGAAGTCATAACAGAATAATAAACTTGGGCAAAGCATATTTATAATATAATAACAATATGAAGGAACTAATAAAATTTATAGTTATTAAATATTATTTTGGTTCTAAGGAAAAACTTATTCTATTTTATGCTTTTTACTTGGATTTCAAAAAATATCTCCAACATTCATTAATTACTCCAAAGCAAAAAAAAGAATATACTCACGCACGCATGATGTTACTATCACATGCTTTGGAGAAAGGTTTATCATTTGAACCTGCGAAAATTGGATTTGGGAAAGGTAAATCCGAAGAGCTTTTTAAAATAGTCAGTAATTTTTTAAAAACCAATCCAAATGATGAAATATCAACACTTGCCTTAAGTGTATTAGATAAATATATTAATAATATTAATTCTGGTAGAAATAAAGAATTTGAAATTAAAGTTAAAGGTATTATTAATAAAGCGAGAAATAGAGAAATAGAAAATATTGGTGGAACTAAGGAAATTTCTTTAAAATCACTTCCTTTTGTAAACACTTTTGATAATTTGTATCAAATAGCATTTTCCAGAGCAAGTGTCAGGGACTTTTCTAGTCAAGAGATTAATTCTAATGAAATAGACAATGCTGTTAAATATGCCCAAACAGCACCATCCGTTTGTAACAGACAATCTGCAAGAGTACATATTTTCAAAGGTGAAATAATGAAGGCTATATTGGAAAATCAGCTAGGTGATCAGGGATGGGCTAATAAAGCAAATAAACTAATTATTATCACTTCTGATTTAAACTTTTTCGGTAGTGTATATGAACGGAATCAATCTTTTATTGATGGAGGAATGTTCGCGATGCAATTTGTTATGGGATTGCATAGTCAAAAAATTGCATCCTGTTGCAAAATGTATATTCGAATACCAAGTATTGATAAGGATTTTTATAAGCTAACAAAAATTAGTGAAAATGAAGTACCTATAATGCTTATTCTAGCAGGACATTACAAGGAAACAGCTATTAAAGTACCTTATTCTTATCGATTACCAATTAACAAAATTCTGTTAATACATGAATAAATTATTTACAAGATTACTATTTCTACTTTATAATATAAGAATTAATAAAGTTAGAAGTATGATAAGAATAATTATATTAAAAAAAGAGAATGGTTATATGTGGTCTTCAACAATTAGAAGAATTTACAAGAAACATTATAATCTATCAATAGGATATGGATCATATGGCGCTATGTTTAATTTAGGAACATTTAAACAAGGGACTATAATTGGAAATTATTGTTCCTTTGCAGATAATATTTCTCATTTTAATGCGAATCATCCATACAAACAATTTACAACTCACCCATTATTATATGATCCAATATGTCAATTCGTAAAAAAAGAGACATTGTCTCGAACTAACTTAGTTATTGGGCATGGTGTATGGATAGGACAGGGAGTAATTATCTTACCAAAAGTTAAATCTATCGGGAATGGCGCAATAATTGGAGCTGGAACTGTCTTAACAAAAGATGTATTACCATACTCCATTGTCGCAGGAAATCCAGCAAAAATTATTGGTTTTCGTTTTGATATAGAAACCATAAATAAGCTGGAAACGACCAGCTGGTGGAATCTAAGCAAAGATGATTTGATTAAACAGATTGATCGCTTAAATTTAATTGTAGCAACAAAAAATTAGAAGGGAATGATGCTATAATAGATGGATGATACAAAAAAATATGTAGCCAAGTCGTTTAGTTGGAGTATCGCAGCTAAAATGCTTAATGCTTTGATACAATTCATTTCAGTTCCATTATTGCTAAAATATTTCGGAAAGGAAAATTTTGGATTGATAACCTTAGCCATCTCGGTTAATGCTTATCTCTCTTTATTAGAAATGGGTGTTAATATTGGTGCAATTAAGTATTTCTCTGAATGGATTAGTCAAAAGAACTTAAAACTATTGGATTCAGTAGCACGAACAAGTATAACATTCTATGGAATTATTGGAATCTTTAATTCTGCCATATTAATTATTGTTGCATTTTGGGGAATGCATTTCTTCCACATCAGCCCAGGTCAAGATGTCATATTAAGAAATTTGTTTTTAATTCTAGCAGTATTTTCTATAATAAATTGGAGCACTTCGGTGTTTAATCAACTACTTACTGCAAATGAAAGAATCTATTATATACAACAAATAAACATTTTAAAAAACACGTTAGTTCTGACGCTATTGGGTTTAACTTTATATTTTAAACTTAGTTTGTCAGAATACTTTACTTGGTTTACTTTGATAAACAGCATTATAATTATTCCATTATATTTAAATTCAAAAAAACATATGCTAATAAGAAGTCTTGTTCCTGCTTTTGATTGGCAAAATTTTGGAATAGTTTTCAAATACAGTTTAGCAATAATAGCAATGGGGATATTTCAAATGTCCGCAAGTCAACTTCGACCTGTTGTTTTAAGTATATTTTCCATAAATGGTATTGGGATTCTTTCAGATTATCGAGTTATGGAAACGATCAGCATGTTCATTGTTTCAATAGGTGGAATATTTATCTCTATATTTCTACCCAAAACATCAAAATTATTACAAGAGAATAATAATGAGGAAATTAGACATTTTGCCTATACTGCTACTCTATATACTTCAATTATTATAGTCGCATTAGCAATGCCCTTCATCTTGTGCGGAAAAGAGATAATCACTTTATATGTCGGATCAGAATACATTCATCTAACTCCATGGCTGATTGCATGGATTTTCACTATACTTTTCTATTTACATAACAGTCCTGTGGCCAGTTTGGTTTTAGCCACTGGAAAAACGAGAATGCTGGTATATAGCTCCGCTATAGCAAGCATTGTGTCATTACTTACAAATGCAATATTTTGCAGTAGCTTCGAAGCGGGTTCTGCTGTTTTAGGCTATGCCGTTTATATAGCAATTCAAATGTCTTTTTATTATTTCTATTTCAACAATAAAGTACTTAAGTTGAAATCATGGAAAGTCTTTAAATCATTTATTATCCCAGCTTTACTTGGAAGTGTTGCATTGCTTACCGTCTGGCTAATGAACATTCAACTTTCGAATATGCTATTACAGGTAATACTTAAATCGGTGATTTGGGTTATCCTTTTTTGTGGTTTATTAGTTTCATCCAAAGTCTTGAGTATTCAAAAACTTCGAACTATAATACTATCTCTTAAATAACGAACACATGGTAGAAGTGATTTTGGCTGGGGCTTCTTTTGATAATCAAAACCGTGGAGGTCAAGCCCTATGCTGGGGAGCCATTGAGTATATTTCTCAATGTTATCCAAATGAAGATATTATCATCTCAATGCTTTTAATTGGCAGTCAATCTGACGAAAAATATTCTCTTTCAAAAGAGGGGTATGCAAACATTGTACTTAATGAAATCTTTTTCACTAAGTATGATTTAGCAAAAGCGTTCATTCAACATAGGGTTCTATCAATATTTGGAATAAAACCAAAAAGTAAGCTAGCCATATTATTTAATGATACTGTAAATTTCTATAACATTAATGGTGGAGATAGCTTCAGTGATATTTATGGGTGGGAGCAATTTTATAATTACGCAATCCCATCAATAATCGCTATCTTGTGTAAGATTAATTTGGTATTATTACCTCAAACCATTGGACCATTCAACAACATCTTTGTTAAGAAACTTTCCCGTTGGATATTAAAAAAAGCAGATCAAATATTCGTTAGAGACAAAACATTTAACTTCCAGCTTGATAAATGGAAAATTAATTACAAAAATAACACAGATCTTTCATTTTACATGAAACCCCAGATTACGCCAGATCTAGATATTAAGCTTGGCAGTATTGGTATAAACATAAGTGGACTAATGTATTTTAACAGATATAAAAGATTATCTGATCAATTCAATTTATATCCGGAACTGCTATTGAGAATAATTATTTTTCTCCAAAAACAAAAAAAAGACATCTATTTAATTCCCCATACTTATAACATTAACAATCCAATAGATGATGATGATTTGTCTGCAATAAATGATTTTTATTCAAAACTACCAAGCACAGCCAACATATATATACTTAACAAAGATTACAATGCCCCACAATTAAAGTATATAATATCAAAAATGAATATTTTTATTGGTTCGCGAATGCATGCTTGTTTTGCTGCTTTATTCAGCAATATAAACACAATAGGCATTGCATACAGCGACAAATTTATCGGTTCGTTTAACAATTTTGGTCTAGCTGGAAATTGTATTCGAATTAATAATATGGATAAAATCAAACTAGAGATTCTGTTTGAACAAATCATAGGCATAATTAATAATGAAGATAACTCAAATTATTTAAAGAAAAATGAAAAATGATTTGATGGTAAATATCGTTATGGTTACCTATAATCAAGAAAGTTATATAGCTGAAGCGATAGAAAGTGTAATTGCTCAAATCTGTAGCTTTTCTTATTTATTAGTAATTAGTGATGATTGCTCAAACGACAAAACCATAGACATTTGCACTAAATATGCAATGGAATATCCAGACAAAATTTTATTTATTCGGAATGAACAAAATTTAGGCTTGGTTGCTAACTATAAGAAAGCGTTTGATGTATGCATAGCTAAATATATTGCTATTCTCGAAGGTGATGATTATTGGATTGACAACTTAAAGCTTCAGAAGCAATTCGATATTTTGGATTCTAGCGAAACAATAGGATTGGTTCATGGCGGATATTATACTTTATTTGAGGATAGCAATAAAAGGCACTCAATACCACATGCAACTAATAAATTAAACTTACTATATCAAGGAGATGTATATGAAAAACTTATTCAAAGTAATTTCATAATGCCCTTGACCGTTTTGTTTAGGAAAAAACTAGTTGATATTGACAATATTTTTCATTTCTTCATTACAAATCATTTAAAAACTATTGATTATGGACTTTGGCTTCTGATAGCTCTTGATTCAGATATAAAGTATTTAGAAGACCCATTGGGTGTATACCGCGTGAGAAGAAACTCAATATCAAATGCTTTGTCAATTCAATTAATGGCTGACTTTTTAATGACTTCTCGAATTACAGTGAAGTATTTTTTGAAAATTCGTCAAGTAAAAGACTTCACAGAAAAGGAAGTTGATGCATTTTATGATGAAACACTATTCTCCCATAGTTTATTATATGGGGATCAAATTAATGCAAAATTCTATGGTAAGAAGTTGAAGAAAAAAAATGTAAAAAATTATGCGAAATTTTTTATAGCAAATTCATGGATTCTAACAAAGCTTTACAGTTGGTCTTTAAATAAATTAAAGTAACTATTCTTAATGTCAACTAATTATTTAAGTAAAACATCTAATAAAATTTCATTAAGATTATACTATCTCGTAATTTTATTGATTCCTTTTGACGAACAAATCGCGTTCAATGGATTTTCACTCATAAAATTTATTGGGATACTTTTATTTTTTTTAACCTTATTAGAATATAAGTTATACTATGCAACCTTACCAAAAGTATTCTTCTATTTTTTTATCTATATTTCTATAGGTGTATCAGTTGATATATTTCGACAACCTTTTTCGGCTCAATCTTTAAACCAAATAATTAGTCCCTTACTGTTTTTTATTTTGATGATTATCACCTATCGTTTTGTAATATGGGGCAAAATCAAACCAATTATATTAACTATTGTTTCATCTTCTCTAGTTTTAACAGGATTTAGTTTTTTTGAAAGGGGAGATCTTTCCGATGAAGGACGATTATTATCGGTGCTGTCTAATGACGCTAATTTTACCGCTACATATATCAGCTTAAATATCCTCTTTTGTTTCTTAGTCCTCATTAAAGCGATTAAACTGCATCCAAAATATCGATATTTGACAATATTTATTCTATTTATTTCTATACTATCTATAATTTTATCAGGATCAAGAGGGGCAATGATATCAATAGTACTAAGCATAATATCACTATTATTTATTACAACTGAAAGATCAGGTAAACTTAAATACCTTTTTTACATTCTATTATTTTTAGCTTTTGGCTATTATCTGGTAGCTCAAAATCAATCTGTTCTTATTCGCATTTTCAATTCAATTAATAAAGGAGATACGGCAGGAAGGGATTTTATATGGCTTCAGTCTCTTTTTCTAATAGAGAATATGCCATTCTTTGGTTATGGTTATAATACATATCTTCAAGATTTAGGTCATGCTACGGGTAAATTATTGCGAGTTACCCACAATACTTATTTGGCAGCCATACTCTCCTCTGGCTGGGTGGGCTTTAGTTTTTTCCTTTTGTTTCTTTATAAAGCCTTCAAAGCCGTCTGGGCAATTAGAAAAATAGAATACGGAAATTATTTGTTTCTGGTTTTTATTTTGCTATCTCTTTCTAGTATGTCCATAAATATGGAAATTACTAAATGGTACTGGATTATACTGGCCTTATGCTTAGGAGCAAAATCGTACTTTAATGATATTGAAAGAATTAATGATTAATGTTCATCGGCGGTATATGAAATATTCAACTATAACAGCGAACTTAAAAGGTGGTTTAGGGAATCAATTATTTATTTATGCCACCGCAAGAGCGTTGGCATATCGGTCGAATGGGAAATTGATACTTGATCCTTCAGCATTACACTATGACCACATTTACAATCGGAAACTAATTTTGAACAATTTTAATGTGCGTTATGACACACTGCTTCAACATGTGAATAAAACGATATATGAACTCAATAGAATTCGATATAAACTTTTCGAATGGGGATTATTTAGATCGAATAACTATTTAACAGACAAAAATCCTGAAGATAGTCTCCGTAAATTATATTACTGGAAAGGGGGAAAAGTCAGATTAAATGGATATTGGCAAAGTGAAGATTTTTTTAAAGATTTCAGCTCTGAAATAGTAAAAGATTTGACAGTGATTAATGGCAATTTTTTAAAAAAAACAGATATTGCTCAAAAAATTTTAGCTACAACCAATTCTGTATTTCTTCATATCAGAAGCTACCGGGAAGTTCCTGGGAAACAAGATGGAAGCTTTGCTCTTCCTATGATTTACTTTGAAAATGCAATTAAAGCAGCACAATATCTAATTCCCAATCCGCATTTTTTTCTTTTTTCTGATGATCATGATTGGGTTAGCACTAAATTAAAACTGCCAAAAAATATTGAAATATCCATTATTAATAACAATAATACAGCTTCCAGTTCAGAAATATATGATTTTTATCTAATGACGATCTGCCAACATGGTATAGTAGCAAATAGTTCGTATAGTTGGTGGAGCGGTTGGTTATGTGAGCAACGGAATGCGAATGAAGGCAAACAAAGTTTAATTTTTTGCCCTCCAAATACAAATAATCCTATTTTTTATCCCATTCGATGGAAAAAAATCGAATTATTATAACAATCTAAAATCTAAATTCATGAAAATTAAATCTTACATCCATTCTAAAACAATTAATGTGCAGCGATTTATCGAACAACTTCGTTATGGCTCTTTGGATGTGTTCAAATATAGAGCTCAAAAAGGAAATGATTTAATAGCTCATTTGATAGAATCTGAGACACCTGCTGCCATTGGAAAATTTGGTTCAGTAGAATTGGAGGCTATACGTGCATATATTCGACTAAGGAATTCAAAGAAACGGATAGAAAAAACCTCCTATTATAGAAAATTTCTATATAGTAATGCCGGGGTTTATCCTAATAATTTTGAAGTTTTTGAACGATGGGCTACATTCTGGATAAATGAAGTTATACCAGAGATGAACTATATTGGGACATGGTTTAATTTTAATGAAAGCTACATAATAAAAAAATACGCTCTCAATGCCAAACCCATGCATAGTTTTGGTTTGGAACCTTACATTTTTCAAAATCCATGGTCTGCTCAATTAAAAGGGAAAAAAGTGATAATTGTTAGTCCATTTCCAAAGACAATTCAAACCCAATATATAAAGAGAGATCAAATATGGGAATTAAATTCAACTGTACTTCCTGAAATGGAGTTAATTACAATTCAATGCCCAACACATCCAAATCTTGTTAAACCACCTCACCAAGACTGGTTCGAATCTTTGAATTATATGCAGACAAAAATTGCCGAAATTGATTTTGATGTTTTAATTGTTGGCGCCGGAGCTTATTCTCTCCCACTTTGTGCTTATGCAAAATCCCTCGGTAAAATAGGCATTCATTTGGGAGGCAACACTCAATTGATGTTTGGCATTATGGGTAAACGTTGGTTAGTCCCAAACTCATCAATCGACCATAAATACTTCAATGAAGCCTGGATTTATCCATTAAAAGAAGAAACACCTGAAGAAAACACAAAAGTTGAAGGCGGATGTTACTGGTAAATAATTTGTACTTGAACATTATCCTTATAAAGTTAGTCTTATATGCGGTATATTAATAAATAAGGACTCTTGTAAGTAATAACTTAAACAAATAATATTCCAAGAAGAAAACTCTTGATTTTTACCTAACCTAGCAGCTATATCATTTGTCTTGAGAAGAACATGCATGTCTATAATACACTTAAATTAGAGGTTAAATAGCTTAGTATAAAAAATCAGTAGAACAGAAAATATAAAATAAGATCTTATCATTTATGAATATTACTAATTTCTTAAGAGTATTCTATCGATACAAAATGGATATTTTTTCTAGTCCAAAAGTAACTTATTTACGATTTAAGTTTCCAAAATCTTATATCAGCTCAAGAATAAGTATCAATTATAATAACATAAAACAACTGCAAATTGGAGAAAAAACAACTATTAGTGATTTTTCTACTTTAGTTGCAATAAATGACCCTCATAACAATCAAAAAAATTCATTTTTAACGATAGGTTCAAATACATATATCGGAGAATATAATAATATTCGTGCAGGAGGGGGAATGATCAATATTGGTGATTTTTGTAGTATTTCACAGCATGTTTCAATTATTGCTTCTAATCATCTACATGCAAAAGATAAGTATATTCAATCCCAACCTTGGGATCAAAAGAAAAATTTTGTAGTAATAAATGATGATGTTTGGGTTGGTGCAAATTCGGTTATATTGCCAGGTGTAACAATTGGGAAAGGTGCAATAATAGGAGCCGGTAGTATTGTAAACAAAGATATCCCTGAATATGCGATTGCATTTGGAAATCCTGCAAAAATAATTAAATACAGAACCTAAGTTTATACTATGATTATTGTATGTTCTACTGATGACAATTTTGTACAACATTGTTGTATAATGCTTACTTCCGTATTGATAAATAATTCAAATGTATCTGTCTATGTATTGACAGAAAAATTAACTGAGGACAACTTAGATATAATTAAAAATGAGATTGAAAGCAAAGGTGGTGTGTTTCATCTGATAGTTGTTGATAGTTCAATAATATCAAAATTACCCATGCCAGAACTAAATGAATTATCTCACATATCCTCAGCAACATATTATCGGCTATTAATCTCATACCTTCTTCCTACAACAATTGACAGGATAATATATTTAGATTGCGATATAATTGTTAGAAAATCACTTGAAGAATTATGGGAAACTAAAATTGAAGACTACGCTTTAGGAGCTGTTTATCAACTTGATAAAAATACTATCGAAGAAATAAAAAGGCTTGGATATCCACTCGAATATGGATATTTTAATGCAGGAGTTTTGTTAATTAATATGGATTATTGGCGAAAGAATAAAGTATCGGATAGACTACTAGATTATCTAATTGACAATTACAATATCATAAAATATCATGATCAGGATGCATTAAACTCAGTACTACATAAAGAGTGTTTAATAATACCGTCGAAATGGAATATGCAATCCATGTTTTTTTTCAATGATATTAATTGTATTCATGATGTAAATGAAGGAAAGATAATAAAGAAATACAAAGAATATAAAAAGCAAATAAAATCTGAGAAAAAGGATCCAACAATAATTCATTATGTATCGAAACCTAAACCTTGGAATTTATATTGTGTGCATCCATTTAGAAAAGAATATTACAAATATGCCTCATTGACTAATACATATAATAATATCAGACAATCAAAACTATCATATTCGGGCATACTTATATACATATACCACATATCTATATTTTATATATATAAAAATCATCTAAAAGTTTGGTATAAAGTATTGACTCATAATCACATTTTAAACGCTAAATCATATTGAGTCATGTATACGAAATATATTATTCAGTGCTATTTATTTAGCATAACAAACACAAAATATTACGATAATAAAATTATGCTTTTTGTCAATTAGGTTTTATAATTTCTGATGGAAATTTCATTAAACAGTTCTATCTCATGCAGGGTAAAACTAGATTCATGATACGTTAAGTTATAAAACAAATCATATATACGTATACAATTTTAAATAATGTCAATATAAATTATTAAAAGTGGTTTATAATATTGAAGTACTAATCAGAAAATAAGGATGTCAATAAATTATTATCTTAAATTAAATCCCTTTAACAGAATTAATCAGGAGGAATCCATACTTTTTAATTTTTTCAGAGGTTTGAGTGCATATGCCGTATTACTATCACATCTTTGGCAAATAATCTGGGATCGGAATAACAGTGATCATACAAGCATTTTATATATATGCGCAGCAAATGCAGTTATGGCTTTCTTTGTGCTAAGTGGGTATATGATTACAACATCAATTTATCGAAATGCAAGTGAATATCAGTTCAAGGATTTTAATTTGCTTCATTTTGCTAAAGATAGATTGGTTCGACTTTATCCGCCATTAGTATTTTCATTTCTAATTGTATTTTTGGTATATATAGCGGCTAAATTCTTTGAATTAAATGGCAGATATGAACTTAGCAGTATCGATCTCTGGGGAAGTTTAGCCTTTCTACAAGATATATTTAAAGGCATTCCAACACCGGTAATGAATAATCCGCTATGGAGTTTGTCTTATGAATTCTGGTTCTATGTAATTGGTTCATTATTAGGCTTACTAATTTTTAAAAGAAGTATTAAATTTTTAGTGCTCATTGGATTTATTTTTATAATACTTTACTTATTTGGCAATTTCCGCACTTTTATACCTGGTTTTATTATTTGGTTATCAGGTGGGTTAATTGCAATTCTTCATCAAAATAGATCCTTTGAACGATTTAAATATATTAAGTTATTTTATATCCTTCTGTTTCTACTTATTCTTTTTTATCTTTTCACTTTTGTTTATAAGGGTACCTACTCACAATTATTACATTCGTTTAGCAAATATGTATTTGGAATATGGTTTGCATTATTACTATGCTTGTCAATAATGTCAAAAGTGACCCAAAGAGTTAAATTTGGCAAAAACTACGTTTATAATGTTATTGCTAATTCATCAGCATATTCATATACATTATATATTATACACTGGCCTCTTCTTCTACTTTTTTCTGGTATTGGTTTAAGTTTCAATCCTTCTTCAATTCTCGGGAAATTAATCACCACTTTTATTTCTGCCATCTTAATCGTTCTTATTGCTAAAAAATCAGCAAATTTCACAGAGAATAAAAAAGAAATATTTAATGCATTAACCAAATTAAAGTCTTTATTGCAGACAAATAATTTGAAACAAAAAACTTACGAAAAAAGCGAATAGAAAGGTATATACATTAAAATAAATAATTTTTAACACCAAAATGATAAGTAAGTAATAAGAACTATTTATTGTCGTATTCATAAATGCTAGAACCTTTGTATTTAAAGGAAGAGCGAAATACAAAATACGACATTATTTCATATTATTTACTTATAAAATATTCTTCCCTTAATGAAAGCTTCATTTGTAATTCCAACATATAAAGAACCAAAACAAATAGAAAAGCTTATCTCAAGCTTTTTATTTGTTCAGTCATCTGTAATTGAAATATTTATTGTCAATGGCAATCCGAAAGATGAAACAAGTCTATTATTAGCTGCCTGCAAGGATGATAGGGTTATTGAATTAGAAGGAAATCCAGATCTCTATTGGTCAGGCTTAGTAAATATTGGTCTTAATTATCTCTTGCAAAGAAATGAGAAACCAGAATTTGTATTCATTTTAAATGCGGATGTTTTTTTTGATTGTGATATTTTAGAAAGATTTCTTAAAAAAGCAAAAACGCTTGAAAAGTTTCAATTCGCTGGGATTACAATCTCGAAAGGTAAAATTATTGCAAGTGGGGCTAAAGTGAAGTCTTGGGTTTTAACGAATATCCGCCATCCGTTAGCGGGAAGTTTGGTGGAAAATTTAGCTGAAGACATCTTAATTCCAGTCGATTATTTACCAACCCGTTGCTTAATATTTCCTTTTTCTGCATTACTTGAGTGTGGAGTAATAGCAGAAAAAAGATTGCCGCATTATGGAGGTGATGAGGAATTTACTAATCGATTAAGACAATATGGTTATCAACCATTTATATATACAGGTGTTAAAGTCTACTTGGATGCCAGTAACACAGGCACAGATGTTTTCCATAAGAAAATAAATATATGGAAACGCTTAGGATCGTTATTTTCAATTAAATCAACAGCAAATCCAGTTTATTGCATACGATTTGTAAAAATGGCTTATCCTTGGTATGCAGTACCAACAGGCATTATTCTATATTTATTAAGAAGTATTTTACAGATATTACTCGGTGGTAGGTTACTAAAAAAAGTTTCGAGAAAGAATGAAACTGGTTTTTCGGGCAGTTAGTACTAATTTATTTTTGATATATATTGCCTTCAAAATCTTTCAAAGTCTTCACTTCAGAGTACATGAATCAACATCATTATATACAGATGATTCCATGATATTTTATTAATATAGAATTTACTAAATGCAATATTTCAAAAAAATGAAATCAGATATTTTTATTTCCATAATTTGTCCAGTATACAATGAAGAAAAGTATATTACTCCATTTCTTGAATCTATAATTGCGCAGGATTATTCTCATGAAAATATGGAAGTTTTTATTATAGATGGAGATAGTTGTGATAATACAATAAAAATAATAAGTGAATACTGTTCAAAATTTGAATTTATAAAATATTTAGAAAATAAGGATAGATATACAAGTTACGCGATGAATTTAGGCGTTAAGGTTTCTAAAGGAGAATTCATAATTCGATTAGATGCTCATGCTCAATATCCAAAAAATTATTTTTCATCACTGATTGAATTTGCAGAAAAAGTAAATGCTGATAATGTTGGAGGGATATGCATAACATTACCAGCAAATAATTCAACAATCGCAAGTTCTATTGCATTTGCAATGAGTCATCCATTTGGTGTTGGAAACTCAATGTTCAGGATCGGTTCTAAAAATATTATTGAGACTGATACCGTGCCATTTGGTTGTTTCAGACGTAACATATTTAATTCAATAGGCTATTTTGACACGAATCTTTTAAGAAATGAAGATGATGAATTTAATGCCAGGATAATAAAAAATGGAGGAAAAATTTTCTTAAATCCAAAAATCATCGTAAAATATTACGGAAGAGAAAATCTATCAAAAATGGCTAAGATGTTTTATCAGTATGGTTTTTTCAAGCCATTAGTGAATATTAAAAATAAATCAGTTATAACTGTTAGACAAATTATTCCTTCATTATTTATTTTATTTCTGATAATTGGTGCATTTATTTCAATGTATCTTACAAACTTTTTCTTAATCTATGTAATTATCCTTGCCTTTTATTTAATTATATCTTTAACAATAGCAACTAAATATGCATTAATGCATAGAAAATTGACATTGTTCTTTTTATTACCTATCACATTTTTCACTATCCATTTAAGTTATGCTTGTGGATATTTTCTTGGCATATTTAAATTTTACATTATGAAACAACAAATCTCTTTTGCTGCTGTAACGAGGTGACATAAAACACAAAATTATTCATGCACGTTAAAAGAATATTCGACATTCTCGCTTCATTGCTTGGCTTCATCATCATCTCTCCGATATTACTTACCGTCTCTTTATTTATCAAACTATTGATGCCTGGCCCCATATTTTTCATTCAAACCCGCATAGGCAAAGGAGGAAAAGAGTTCCGCTTATTGAAATTTCGGACGATGCGAGTTAAACCCAAAGCCTCAGAAGGAAGTTTCGATGCCGGAGATCAATCGCGAATTACGGCTTTGGGTAAGATTTTGCGCAAAACCAAATTGGATGAAATCCCGCAATTGATCAATGTTTTAAAAGGAGATATGTCGTTGGTTGGTCCACGTCCGGAAGTCAAAAAATGGACAGCAGTTTATCCCGAACAATGGGCAATCGTCCATCAGGTTCAACCTGGTATTACAGATAATGCCTCGATCGAATTCCGAAACGAAGAAGAACTTCTGGCGCGATCATCCAACCCCGAAGAAACTTACCGAACTGTTATTTTGCCACGTAAGCTGGAATTATACATCAACTATGTCAATCATCATTCCTTTTTTGATGATTTGATGATCATACTACGTACCATTCAAACCATAATCATAAAATGAATATCAAACTCAAAATACCATTTGCCAAAGTGCCGGTCAACGGCAACGAATTCAAATACATTAAAGAAGTACTCGACAGTGGTTGGTTGACTACTGCGGGAAAAGCGGCAGAATTTGAAAAAAAATTTGCCCAACAAGTAGATGCGAAACATGCCTGCGTAGTCAACTCTTGTACGGCTGCCCTCCACTTAGGGCTGGAAGCTTTGGGTGTTCAACCCGGGAACAAAGTATTTGTTCAGTCAATGACATTTACCGCTTCGGCAGAAATTATTCGTTATTTAAATGCAGACCCTGTTTTTCTCGATGTGGAATATGGGTCTAATTTGATTACGCCAGAAATTTTGCAAGATGCCATTCGAAAATATCCGGAAGTAAAACACCTGGTACTTGTTCATTTTGGAGGTCAGCCTGCCGCTATGACTGTTAGTGGACAAGAAGGCATACTGGATATTTGTAAAAAGAACGGAATTAAAATACTGGAAGACGCGGCACATGCCTTTCCTACCCGATTAAATGGGAAAATGATTGGAGGTTTTGGAGACATTACCTGTTTCAGCTTTTATGCCAATAAAACCATTACCACCGGAGAAGGAGGAATGCTAACCACCGACAACGATGCACTTCATGCCAGGGTTAAAACAATGCGCTTGCATGGGATTAACCGGGATATTTGGGATCGTTTCACAAGTACTAAACCATCGTGGGAATATGATGTAGTTGAAGCAGGTTATAAATACAATATGCCCGACATAAATGCAGCCATTGGCTTGGCGCAATTGGAAAAAGCGGAAGAATACCGGAAAGAAAGGCAAACAGTGGCCGAATATTATTATAAGAACCTCTCCGAATTAGAGCTGATTGATTTACCTGTTTGTCATGTTTCCTTCGAAGATCATTCCTGGCATCTTTTCCCAATTGTTATCAAGGAGAATTCTCCAGTAGGCAGAAATAAATTTATTGAGAAGATGGCTGAAGCAGGTATTGGTACATCCGTGCATTATAAACCACTGCATCGCATGACTTACTATAAACAGAAATACAACCTGAAGCCGGAAGATTATCCGAATACCGAAAAAACCTGGAAAGGAAATGTTTCACTTCCGATATTTCCATATATGACTGAAGAAGAAACCAGCTATGTATGTGAAACGGTTAAAAACATACTTGCATTAAAATAGATTGCTTATCCGCCAACTGGCGGATCGCAATGACGCTGCAATGAATCGTCATTGCGAGGAGGAACGACGAAGCAATCTGTTTGCACCCAATCCTCTCGTCATTGCGAGCAGAATGAAATGGAGCGCAGCGACCTCATCGCAAACCATTGTCTAAATCCTTCCCCCATTTGGAGGGAATAAGAAGGTGATCTCTATCGATTGTTTCCTGCCTCGCAATGTTGGTGCGCGATTCGATTGCTCTCTAATCTTTATTTGGATAGGCAATTTTACCCGAATAGGGAAGTTATATAGGTAGGAAAACCAGATGAGAAAAAAAAAATAATTGTTCATTCATATCCCAAATCATACCATTCGAATAAGAAAACAGACCATTCATTAATTTTTAGGTTTCGCGTTGTCGATCAGCGTTTTCTTCACACACTATTATCGTTAAATTTGAAATGTAAAAAATTCAAAATGTCGTTTATTGATCACATTTTCAATAAGCGTTCAGTCATTTGAAAGGAGCATTATTGAACAATTCGTTATCTGACAACACTGATTCAATAATGCATAACATCAGTTTGCACATTAAAAGAGTCAATCATGAGAATGAAATTAAAGGAAATCATCGACAAAGGATTTTTACCACGTTGGATTATTCTAATGGTAGATGCAGGCATTGCTTCATCATCCTTTTTGTTAACCTACTTACTCCGCTATAACCTTTTTTCAGAACGCGTTGATGTCCCCATGATGTTGTTGCAATTCGCGACAGGACTTCCCTTCTTTCTTCTTGCGGCCTTAATTTTCAAACCTCATCGCGGAATACTTCGCCATTCGACCATGCAGGATGCGATTATCGTAGTAAAGGCGCACTTGGTCTTTTCCGGTGGATATTTTCTGTTAAGTATTATGGGGCATAACATCGCCGAAATACTTCTCATCCCCTGGTCAATAATCATTGTTCATTTTTTCCTTTCAGTTTTTCTGATGGTATCTTTCCGGTTTGGGGTACAGTTTACTTACCGGAATCTGCTTGTAAAACCAAACGACACCATCAACATCATGATCTACGGTGCTGGCATAATGGGTAGCATCGCCAAAAGTGTGATCATTAAAGATACTAATATCCATTACAACATTGTAGGTTTTATCGACGACAATCCCAGTCTGTGGAACAGTCGAGTTGGAGGGGTTAAAGTATTCTCACCGGAAAAGGCATTCGACAATGTGATCCAGGAACAGAAAGTTCATGAGATGATTCTGGCTATATCAGGTCCAAAAATTGAAATTGAAAAAAAACGTAAAATCGTTGATCAATGCCTGGCAAATCGACTGAAAGTAAAAGAAGTGTCAGATCCGTCCAACTTAATTGATGGTAACCTGGACGAAGGGAAGATTAGCAATGTGCGGATAGAAGACCTGTTAGGAAGGGAGCCTATTACCATGAAAGTGGATTCTATAAGTCGGGAAATTGCAGGGAAACGGGTCATGGTAACCGGCGGCGCGGGTTCAATCGGTTCGGAAATTGTCAGGCAACTGGTGTATTTGAATCCTGAAAGTATAACAATTATTGATCAGGCCGAATCGGCCATCTTTGAAATCAAGAATGAAATTTTGCCAATGCTTGGTGACGTAAAATTGCATGCGTATGTTGCAGATGTGACCAACTTAAATAAAATGCGAAGAATCTTTGGCAAATGTCAACCCCAGATCATCTATCATGCAGCTGCGTATAAACATGTACCCATCATGGAATTACAGCCTTACGAGGCAATCAGCAATAATGTGGGCGGCACCCGGAACATCGCCGATCTTTCGGTCGAATTTGGCGTTGAAAAGTTTGTGATGATTTCAACGGACAAGGCCGTTAATCCGACCAATATAATGGGAGCCACCAAACGAATCTGCGAAATCTATATTCAGGCCATATCGCAACACTCCGGAATGAAAACCCAGTTTATAACCACTCGGTTTGGCAATGTATTGGGCTCGAATGGGTCGGTCATTCCCATCTTCAAAAGACAAATCAGTAATGGAGGACCGGTGACGGTAACACACCGGGATATTATCCGCTACTTTATGACCATTCCTGAAGCCTGCCAATTGGTTATGGAAGCCGGATTTATGGGAAATGGCGGAGAAATATACCTATTCGATATGGGAGAGCCTGTCCGCATTTATGATTTAGCTGAACGAATGATCTCGTTGTCTGGTTTTATACCTCATAACGAAATCGAGATTGTGGAAACAGGTCTGCGTCCGGGAGAAAAATTGTATGAAGAATTGCTCGCGGATAAGGAAGGAACCCTTCCAACAAGCAATAAAAAAATCATGATTGGAAAGATCAGGCCACAAAATTACAAAGCTTCAGAAGCCAGTATCATCGATTTATTAAATAATCTGGACAAGGAAGATGAATGGCAGATTGTTACCCGGATGAAAAAGATTGTTCCGGAATTCGAATCAAAAAACTCACGATTTGAGATACTCGACTCCTTTCAGTCAACCAGTAATCCGGAAACAACAATGAGCTCCACTCCTGGAATTAACAGCTCTAAAATTCCAGATCTAGACGATCAAAAAGAATATTCAGCTAGACCTTCTGTAAAAAAGAATGGCAAGTCTGTTATTAAAAAAATGGTTAAAGCATTCAATATCCTAATGTCTAATCTGTTTTACTAATTACCCCAAGAAATGTGAATAATCTCAGAAAATATTCACTTCGTTTATTTCTCACTAACCCCTTCAGTCAAATATTTCTTCCGTGAAATCCTTTATCACCAGCTAAATTGGTCGTTAAGGGATTTCATCGTTTGAATATCTCCTACTTAAAAAGATATGGTTTTTAAAACACAATTTTATTGCATCCTTCTGTGCATTCTGTTTTCAGGTGCTTGTCAAAAGTTTGAATCTACTCCCATCAGCGACTGGCAACAGCTAAATGATTTCCCGGGAGAAGCACGTGCTTCGGCGACCTCTTTCACTTATCAAAACAAAGCCTACGTTTGTATGGGACGATCAGGCTGGAACGTTGATTTTTTGAAAGACTTATGGGAATATGATAGTCAAACCGATCAATGGACAAGAAAGACTGATTTTCCGGGTGCTGCAAGAGTTAAAGCAATAGGAGCGGTCATTGGAGATAAAGCGTATGTTGGCCTGGGAGCCATTGCTCCTTATACCGGACCCATATATAACGATTTATGGGAATACGACATCAATAATGATTCGTGGAAACAAGTTGCTTCATTTCCTGGAAAAGCTTCGAACGATTTGTTTTGCGCTGTAATTGATGACTGCATTTATACAACAGAAGGCTATACGAGTACACAATTTAAACCCGACACGTACAAATACGATCCAAAATCCGATGAATGGACACGTCTGAAAGACTGCCCGGTGAAACGTTCGGGTACTGCCGGATTTGCTATTGGGAAAAACTTTTATGTTGGTACCGGTTTCGATAGTGAGCGATATAAAGACTTTTATTGTTACCATACCGAAACCGACAATTGGAACAGAGTGGCCGACTTACCCAAAGTACGTGTTCTATCGAAAGGAATATCGATTAACGGATTAGGATACATTATGCTGGGACGTTACTGGAATGGATCGTTAAATGGAGGAAGATTACTGTCAGATGTGGTACGATACGATCCTGAAACCAATGAATGGACTAAGTGCGGCGATTTCCCAGGTGGGGCCCGCCAAAATGTTGTAGCATTTGCAATCAATGGGAAAGGCTATGTGGTGGGAGGCGAAGATGATTACAAGCGAAAATCAGATGTTTGGATGTTTCAACCCTAAATGATCTAAAATGAAACTAAAATATTATCAAACACTGATCTTTTTACTGGCTTCGGTCTTACTGCAGGCGCAGAGTTCCTCGGATTCAATTCGCTATTCGATTAATATGCGATTTAACGGAGGAACTGGGACTTATGCACCGTTCCTATCTACCACGAATCAATACGATCGATTCAATATTTCTCCCAACTCGTTGGCTTTATGGGGAACGGCGCATAAAGAAGTAAAAAATATAAAAACCTTTGATTACGGGTTTGGAGTTGAACTGGACGGGAATACGTCCATCTCCAGAACTCGATTTTTCCCTGGAGAACTTTATGCTGAAGGGAAGATTTACTTTCTGAACGTTAATGCAGGTTGTAAACGGGAGGTATTTGGCAATCAGGACGAAGAACTTTCGAGCGGAGGAATGCTATGGTCGCCAAACAGCAGGCCGATGCCTAAATTATCAATTGAATCTAATGGATATATTGCAGTACCATACACCAAAGGTTATCTGGAAATCAAAGGCGGACTTTCACATGGGTGGTTCGAAAATCAAAAAGACCTTAAAGGCTTATTGCTGCATCATAAATTTGCGTCTATCCGTCTGGGCGGTTCGTTTCCTGTTAATTTATCGTATGGAGTGCAACATGTGGCACAATGGGGCGGCCGATCAACTGTTTATAGATCAATGCCAGTAACCTGGGATAATTATTTTCGCATTTTTATGGGAAGTAGTGGTGGCTCAACCGCCAACTTGTCAGATCAGGAAAATGCATTGGGGAATCATATAATCTCCCAAAATTTGGGTTTGGATCTGAAATTTAAAACTGCACAAGTTTCCTTTTATTGGCAAAGCATTGCCGAAGATGCTCCAGTAAAAAAATTCATTACCAACACGCCCACTATTGAAGATGGCTTGTGGGGGATGTCGGTTAAACTACCCCGATTTCAGCCTTTAAATCATTTTGTTTTTGAATATTTGAGTACTACCGACCAGAGTGGTCCCTGGCATGACCTGGATGGTGTAATTTATGGCGGACAGGATAATTATTATAATAACGGCTTAATTCCCAATGGATGGAGTTATAAAGGCATGACCATTGGAAATCCCTGGCTTACTTCCCCAAAATACAATAAGAATGGTTCGACTTCAATAGTCAATAACACGGTCAGGCTTTATTATTTTTCCGGAAAAGGGACAGTTAAGTCAATCAATTATAGATTAACATTAGCCTATTCTAAAAATTACGGACATACAGCGCCCATTTATACAAGTTTCAAAAAACAATTATCATGGCAGTTGGAGACATCAACTGCTGCAAAATTTATAAAAAACACGCAAATAAGTCTGGGAATTTCAGGTGACCGCGGTTCAATGTATGGCAACAATCTGGCATTAATAGTTGGAGTTTCTTATTCGGGACTTTGGAGATTTTAATCCCGTCGATACAGGAAAGCGTTAATTCATAAGCAAAAAAAAATTAGTCATTGCTATAAAAATTAGAAAGCGGGCCTCTGCCCGCTTTCCTTTTTTTCCACCCCAAATGCACAAAACTTGAGAGTTCAAGTCCTGACATTCTATCTTTAGCCTAACAGTGCTTTCACTTTATCAGAAATCGCCTTTCCTTCGGCCAGACCAGCCAGCTTTTTGGAAGCAATTCCCATCACTTTTCCCATATCCTTCATGCCCGAAGCGCCAACTTCAGTAATAATTGACTGTATGGTTTGGGTCAATTCGGCATCGGTCATTTTAGCAGGAAGATAGGATTCGAAAATCTGAACCTGAAAAATTTCATTCTCATACAAATCTGCCCGACCCTGTTCTTTATATATTGCAGCGGAATCGGCTCCCTGTTTCGCTAATTTAGAAATAATTTTCAGACATTCCTGATCGGTTAATTCACCCGAAGCACCTTCCGCTGATTTAGCTTCAATCATTACTTTCTTGATTCCGCGTAAAGCTTCGAGTTTTTCTTTCTCACGTGCTTTCATCGCAACCAGAATATCACTACTAATCTGTTCAAATAAGCTCATTTTTTCTTCAATTAATCAACGTTATCGTGCAAATACGAGTTATTGTCACGTAAAACTACATTATTATTTTCATCCGGTGAAATAGATAACCGGGAAAATTTTTCATCTACTTTTTTTTTAAAGCTAAACAGTTTTGAATTTTTCCTGCGGTAGGCCGGTATATTCTCCAATTCGTCAACGGCCTCTTCGGAAGTCTGCGTAAAATCAAGAGGTTCAATCGCTTCACTGAACGATTCTTTCTTCGTGCCTCCATATAATTCCTCAAATTCATCGTAACCGCCACTATTGATTTCGAATTCGAAAGTCTTCTGTTTTACATTCTTCGAACCATATAACTCGTTTTCAATCGAGACTTTCGTTTCTGCTTTGGTTTTGGTCTTCGGGATGATATCCGTTTCGTCATCCAGCAAGGTGTGGTAGGTCTTTTCGTGATTCTGGTTGATCACCATTTCAGGAATGCTGCTTGTGCTGAAGCCAGTAGCGATAATGGTTACCGAAATCTGATCGCCCAGCGATTCGTCAACACCATTACCCCAAATCAGGTCAGCTGAATTTCCGGCCTTTTCCTGCACAAAATCGGTAATATCGCCAATTTCGTCCATGGTAATTTCTTCAACGCCAGAAGTAATATTCAACAGAATATTGCGAGCGCCCATAATGTCATTGTTATTCAGCAAAGGCGAATTTAAGGCTTGTTCAACAGCAATTACTGCACGGTTTACACCGGAAGCAATACCTGTTCCCATCAGCGCTACGCCGCTGTTTCTCATTACCGTTTCAACATCGGCAAAGTCAACGTTGATATAACCGGGAACTGTGATAATTTCGGCAATTCCCTTTGCTGCAGTGGTTAAAATATTATCGGCTTTGGCAAAAGCATCCGATATTTTCGAATCACCGTACATTTCACGGATGCGTTCATTGTTGATAATCAACAACGAATCGACATGAACTTCCATGGCAGCAATACCTTCAACGGCCTGTTTTATACGGCGGCGTCCTTCATTCCGAAATGGAATGGTAACAATGCCAACAGTCAGGATGCCGAGTTCACGGGCTGCCTGGGCAATGACCGGCGCGCCTCCAGTGCCGGTACCACCGCCCATTCCGGCGGTGATAAATACCATTTTTGTATTATCGCTAAGTACTTTTTTTACATCTTCAATATTTTCGATGGCAGCATCACGACCGGTTTCTGGTTTATTTCCAGCCCCGCGTCCTTCGGTCAACGACGACCCCAATTGGACCTTATATGGAACCGGGCTATTAATCAATGCCTGAGCATCGGTATTACAAACCATAAAGTCCACATCACGAATACCCTGATAATACATGTGATTTACGGCATTTCCACCGCCTCCACCTACTCCGATTACCTTGATGATTGAACCTGAATTCAAGGTTAAATCAAAATTCATAATTTCGTTTGACATGATTGTCTATTTTTTCGTGTTTATATTCTTACTGATTGTTATTATTTTCCTCGGATACGGCAGCATCTGAGCTGTCCTTATCATCGAAAAACTTTGTAAACTGCCTGAAAAACCAGCCATCGACATTCGCATTTTCCGGGATAGCCTGATCTGTCATTTTTTTCTTTTCTTTTCTCGATTTCTTCTTCGGCGTTGCGATTGGCTGCTGAGCCCTGACTGCTTGTGGCGTTGGAGCAATCGGTGCCGTTACATCAAATGGAATTTCATCTTCCAGATTAATCTCGAACCCCGATTCTTCGGGTTGTAATTCGACCGTCTCGACCGGAGCCTGAAACAAGCGGTTCGGATTTATATCGAACCCGGTGGCGATGATGGTTACGCTGATCTGTTCTCCCAATTTTGGATCAGCTCCATTTCCCCAAATAATGGTCGCGTCCTGACCGGCCTCATCCTGCAAATAATCGATAATCTCGCCAATCTCGCTCATGGTTATTTCATCGGTTCCGGAGATAATATTGAGCAAAATATCTTTGGTTCCACGAATACTGCTGCTATCGAGCAAAGGCGATTCGAGTGCCTGCCGAACCGCATTCATGGCGCGGTTCGGGCCATCGGATAAACCTGTTCCCATAATGAAAACTTCACTGCCCGACATGACCGTGCTAACATCGGCAAAGTCAATGTTTATATTCCCGTGGAGGGTAATAATTTCAGCAACCCCTTTTACCGCCGTGGTAATAATATTGTCGGCTTTCTTGAATGCCTGCGATGCGGGGAGGTTGCCATATATTTTATGGAGTTTCTCGTTACTCACCACCAACATGCTATCAACATGTTCCCGCAGTTTTTCGACACCTTCAAGCGCCTGATCGAAACGACGTTTACCTTCCGAACGTGAAGGAATGGTTACTACGGCAATGGTTAAAATATCCAATTCGCGGGCCAGGCGGGCAATTACAGGAGCAGCACCGGTGCCGGTTCCACCTCCCATTCCGGCTGTGATGAATACCATTTTGGTTGTACCTTCCAGAACTTCACGAATATCATCCAGATTTTCTATGGCTGCTTGCTCACCCTGTTCCGGAAGATTACCAGCTCCACGTCCTCCAGTGAGTGTAACGCCGAGCTGAATTCGTACCGGCACAGGATTGTTGTGCATCGCTTGTGCATCGGTATTGCAAACCATAAAATCCACACCTTCAATGCCCTCTTCAAACATGTTTTTGACGGCATTACATCCTCCTCCTCCCACACCAATGACCTTGATGATGGAAGAGTTAGCATGCTCTAATCCGAAGTTAAATAATTCATCGATCATAAGGCAGACTTGATTATATTAATTCTTAAGTCATTTCTGTATCTGCAGGGACTTCTTCGAAGAAGCCTATCACACCCTGAACAATTTTATTCTGCATTTTTGATAATATTCCAGGTTCATTGCTCTTTACTTTCCGATGCCTGCGCCGTCCGCTCTTTCCATAAAATTCATCCTCATCAGCAACCATCTTCAACAAACCCAACGCAGTTGAAAATCGAGGATCTTCAATGCCCTTTGTCGAAACAAATGCGTTCATGTTTGGTTTTCCGACCCTCACATCGAACCCGGTACGGAAGGTAACCAATTGCCCCAAATTAGTCAGGAGCGAAGTTCCGCCTGTAATTACAATTCCAGCGCCCAGTTTATCAACATAGCCCGACTTACGAATCTGTAAGAAAAACCCATCGACGATTTCTTCCATCCGGGCCTGAATAATATGAGCCAGATTTTTAAACGATATTTGTTTAGGTTCCCATCCGTTAATTGGAATAGTAACCACTTTATCTTCAGGTGCAAAATCGGCGATAGCCTGTCCAAACTGAACCTTCAACGATTCGGCCTGCTTAACGGTTATGGAACATCCTTCCTTAATATCCATGGTGACTACATTCCCGCCAAACGGGACCATCGATGTATGGCAAAGTACTCCTTCATAAAAAATTGAAATTTTAGTTGTTCCGCCACCAATATCAACCAAGGCCACTCCGGTTTCTTTTTCCTCGTCGGTTAATACCACTTCGGAAGAAGCAATCGGATCGAGAATTGCGCTCTGCACGTTGATCGATCCACGGTTGAAACACATGGCAATGTTTCGCTGATAAGAATCAGGAGCAACGTGAACTTTAAAATTCGCTTCAATTTTTTCGCCAATAGTTCCTACCGGACTTGAAATTCCGGACTCTCCGTCTATGGTATAAAACTCAGGATTAATGTGATATATTGTCATTCCTTCAGCCAGGTTAATCTGACGGGCCATTTGCATCATCTGATCGACATCGGATTCCGACACACAATGATCGCGGCCTAAGACTTTCTGTTGGCGAGTAGTAAGTGTTGTTAACTGTTGTCCCGAAATGTTTACAAAAACATCTTCGATGTCGTGGCCGCTTTCGTTTTCTGCCTGTCCTAAAGCATCGCTGATTGCGGCGAAAGCTTCCTCAACGTTCAGAACAACGCCACGTTTTACACCTCTTGACGCACTATGTCCAAGCCCAATAATCTGGATTTTCCCCTCTTCGTTCTTCTTTCCGGCAAGGGCCACAATCTTTGTAGATCCGATATCTACTGCTGCAAAAATTTTTTCGTTCTTGTCCATAACCTACTTTTTTGTACAAACAACCTGGTTCCGATATTTCACACTGATGGTTCTATACTTGTTCCAGCCCAGGTTTTTAAATCCTTGCTGGTAAACTGCTTTTAAGTTTCTTAATTTCACGGCACAATCATCGGGAGTGCCAAATTCAATCAGGTAATCGCCAACTTGCGGCAATAACAGCAACTCACCGTTGGCCTGAACAAAAACCTGTTCAATTTGCGCCCTCCAAAAATCATCTTTATTCACAAATTCAGCCATTTTCAGGAGGCTTGCCTGCGTTTCCGGATTTGGAATGGTTCCCGATGCGATCATAATACGCTCAACATATTTCAACGATGTTGGGATTTTATTGCCTCCCACATCCAGATAATAGTCTTCAGTCGAATTTTTTATTCGGAGTACGGGCATCCGCTCATCGAGACTAATCACCAACTTGCCTTTGAACGAAAGCCCTTTGGATTCCACCTTTTTAAAAATCTGCACATTTGCCAGTGACGAAGATGAACTTAATTTCATTTCCAACTGGTGAATGTTAATTGCAGAAAGCCTGTTCCCGATGATGGATCCGCCTGATTTTTCGATCATATCCGCAATTTCAGTTTCATCCATGAAGCGTGGCGAATTGGGATTAATATTGACCACAATTTCCTGACATCTTACCGCCTCACGTTCCATGTAGGCGTAGTAAATTGTAAATCCGATAACTCCTATCAGACACATCCAACCCAAAATAATCAATATCTTTTTAACGATCCTCATACTTCAATAATTGCTCCTTTACCGGTTCAACCAGGCTGTCAATATCACCCGCTCCCATCATGATTACTATTCCCGGTTCAAACGTCGATGCCAGTTTTACTAACTCTGACTTACCACACAATCTTTTGTTTGTATTTTTTATTTGTTTAAAAATCAACTCCGAAGTCACACCTTCTATTGGTAATTCGCGGGCTGGATAAATGTCGAGCAGCACAATTTCATCAAGCAGATCCAAACTTTTGGCAAACCCTTCAGAAAAATCTTTGGTTCGGCTGTACAGGTGCGGTTGAAATACGCCGGTCAACTTCCGGCCACGGTAAAAATCACGAACCGACTGAATGGTTGCCCTCAACTCTTCCGGATGATGGGCATAATCGTCAATCAATACGAAATTTTTGTTTTTCAAATGAATATCGAAACGTCGTTTCACTCCGGCGTACGTTGCAAGACCCCGGCGAATATCGTCAGGAGAAGCTCCAGCCAACAAAGCCAGCGCTGAAGCAGCAACTGAGTTTTCGACATACACCAATCCGGGGTAATTCAACACCAATTTTTCGATAATAAAATCAGGAGTCTTCAGATCAAACTGGTAGAAGCCATCCTTCAGTTCAATATTCAGTGCATAAAAATCGGCGGCTTCAGTAATTGAGTACGAAAACAACCGGTATTTAAGCGATGGATCAGAGGTAAACGACAATCCTTTTTTATAAACCAATGCCCCACCTTCCCTGATGTTTCCGGCGAAAAGCCTGAAGCTCTCAATCACTTTCTCGTGCGAACCATAAATATCCAGGTGATCGGCGTCCATCGAAGTAATCACAGCCAGTTCTGGTTTCAAATGAAGGAAAGAGCGGTCAAATTCGTCGGCTTCGGCCACAATCCATTCGCTACCTGTAGAATCGAGCAAAAGGTTCGATTGATAATTTTTTGAAATTCCTCCCAAAAAAGCAGCGCACCCTATTTCTGAGTTCTTGAGAATATGAGCTGCCATCGTCGATACGGATGTTTTCCCATGAGTTCCGGCAACAGCAATGGTTCTTCGGCTGTTACAGATAATTCCAAGTACCTCAGCCCGTTTATGAATATTGAACCCCTTATCAACCAGAGTATTTAATTCCAGATGAGTGGACGGAACCGCTGGCGTGTAAACAATGAGTGAATTGGAAATGAAAAGCCTGGCAGGCAAAAGCTCCGGGTTATCCTCATAATGAATGGCAATTCCTTCGTTCTCAAGAGCTAACGTCAATTCGGTGGCCGTGCGGTCGTAACCAGAGACAGCGATGCCCTGACTCGCAAAATAACGTGCCAGAGCGCTCATCCCGATTCCCCCGATACCCAGAAAATACACTTGTTTTATGTCGGTAAATTTTAACATCCTATGTTTTTATCTTTAATATTGTAAGCCCACGTCAATGAACATCTCCCTTTTTCTTATTTATTTTTACTATTAACTACTTCCAGAATTACATCCACAATCTCTTTGGCAGCGTATGGTTTGGCCAGTTTTCGGATGTTTTCAGAAAAACTGGTTAAACGCTGTTTATCAGCCAGCAATTTAAAGGTATCTAACCATAATTGTTCTTTCGAATTGGCATCTTTTATCAACAAAGCAGCCTGATTATCAACTAAAGCCATCGCATTTTTGGTCTGATGATCTTCGGCTACATTGGGCGATGGAACCAAAACCGCTGGTTTTCCCAACAAACAAAGCTCTGAAATGGTACCTGCGCCAGCCCTTGAGATAACCACATCGGCCACCGCATAGGCTAAATCCATCCGTGAAACAAACTCCATGGCCTGAAGATTCTTCGGACAGGTAGATCCCAGCCGCGCCAGCATTTCCTTATAATAATAGCTTCCTGTTTGCCAAACCACTTGAGCATCTGACTCACGAATTAACTCCAGATTAGCCATTACACTTTCATTCAGCGTTCGGGCGCCCAGACTGCCGCCAACCAGCAACACTACCGGCCTTTCGGCATCCAGTTTAAAATATTCATAAGCTTCGGCCTTATTTACGACCGTCTCAATCAGATTCTTCCGGATTGGATTACCCGTCACAACAATTTTTTCAGCCGGAAAATACCGCTCCATGTTGGGATATGCTACGCAAATTTTATTCACCTTCCTGGCCAACAGTTTGTTGGTCACACCCGCATACGAATTCTGTTCCTGAAGCACTGCCGGCACTCCTTTTCTAACCGCAGCCTTCAATACCGGACCAGACGCAAATCCGCCAACACCAATCGCTACATCAGGTTTAAAATCAGCAATTACTTTATTGGCCAGCCTCATACTCTGGAATAATTTCCAGAAGAAAGTCAGCATTTTGAATGAAGGTTTACGTGGAAAACCAACGACAGGCAACCCGACAATGCGATAACCGGCGGCAGGAACACGTTCCATTTCCATTTTGCCCAAAGCACCAACAAATAAAATTTCGGCTTCAGGCAAACGCTCCCTAATCTCGTTGGCAATGGAAACCGCCGGGAAAATATGTCCCCCGGTTCCCCCTCCACTTACTATGACTTTTAATTTTTTCATAAAGCCTCATCTTCGTTTTGCGCTTCAACTGCAGGTGTTTGTTCTGTCTGTTCAGGCTGCTCTAACGCTGCCTTATTCTTCTGATTATTTGCACTTACTGCAAGAATTACTCCAAATGAAGCAGCCGTAAACAACATGGACGAACCTCCCATGCTCACCCACGGCAAAGGTTGTCCGGTGACCGGAACGGCACCCACCGAAACGGCCATATTGATAAATGCCTGAAAGGTCATCAGCAAAACCAATCCGGTGACCATAAATGCCGGAAAGGTTCGATCGCAACGGCGGACGATAATTACTCCCCTGAACAATAAAATCAGGTAAAGCAACGCCAGAAAGGCACCTCCCAGGAAACCGTATTCTTCAATAAATATGGCATAGATAAAATCGTTGTACCCAGCCTCCATGTAATTACTTACTTCACTGTTACCTGGCCCTTTCCCCAACACGCCACCTTCGAAAATGGCCAGGCGGGCATAATCGGCCTGAGTAGTTCCGTTTACGGCGTTGTTATCGCCATGGACAAAGTCGTCGATACGTCCTTTTACGGTGGCAATACGTCCCATTCGACCAATGCTATCAGGAAAAACGCTGGCTACTGTGTAGGTTAGTAACACCGCAAGAATACCAATGCCCACCAGTGACAGAATATATTTAAAAGAAACGCGTGCGATCAGCATCAGAATAAGGATCGTAACAAATATGAGGGCTGCAGTCGAGAAGTTGCTTAAAAACACGAGGAAACAAACAGCTGCAGAAACGCCTGTTATCCAGTAAAATGCCATTTTTAGTTCTTCTTCTGTACGTTGTGCCTTCGACAGTAACCGAGCCGCAAACATGATTAGTGAAATTTTAGCCAACTCGGCTGGCTGAAAACTAAAAAATGGCATATTCAGCGAGCGTGAGGTTTCTTTGGTTGCGCCCCCGGTTAGTTTATATTGAATGATGGCTAAAATCAGGGTAAATATCGTTATTCCGATCAATGCAGGAGATATTTTAAAATAAAGGGAAACCGGGATAACATTAACCAGAAAAAGCATAATTCCAAATCCGACCAGAATAAATGCAACCTGCCGAATCAGGTAATATAAAGTATTACCGTTTGCTTCGCGATAGGCCAGTTTACCAGTTGCACTGTACACAATTATGAGTGAAATCAGTGATAAAAAGATCAGTATGACCCAAAGCGTTAAATCCCCTTTAAATATTTTAGCCAGTTTTCCTGCCATTTTACAATTCCCTTACTGCTTGTTTAAATTGATGACCACGATCTTCGTAATTTTCGAACAAATCGAAGCTTGCACAGGCGGGTGACAGCAAAACCGTATCGCCATTTTTAGCCAGGAAATAGGCTGAACGAACCGCATCTTCCATCGATTGAGTTTCAACCATATCAATGCCAACACTTTTAAAAGCCTCCATGATTTTGGAATTGTCGATGCCTAAACAAACAATGGCTTTCACCTTCGATTTGACCAACTCGTACAATTCCGAATAGTCGTTTCCTTTGTCGATTCCGCCAACGATCCAAACTGTTGGTTGGGTCATGCTCTCCAACGCATACCAGGTTGAATTAATATTTGTTGCCTTTGAGTCGTTGATAAACTCAATACCGTGAACTTTCAAAAACCGTTCGAGACGATGTTCAACTCCCTTGAAATCAGCCATACTCTCACGAATTTTCTCATTCCTGATATTAACAGCCATTCCCGATATACCTGCAGCCATCGAATTGTAGGTATTGTGATTCCCTTGTAAAGCAATATCTAAAATAGACATAGTAAAAATATTTTGTTCCCAGTTAATAATCAGTTTGTTGTCAATAATTCCGGCTCCTTCTGCCGGCGGTGTTCCCAGACCAAACGGAACGCATCGGGCGCCCAGTTTCCGAACCGACATTTCGTATTTTAGTACCGGATCGTCGCTGCACCAAATAAAGATGTCGTCGGCAGTCTGGTTTTGTGCGACCCTGAATTTCGAATCCACGTAGTTCTGCATTTTATATTCGTACCGGTCCAAATGGTCAGGAGTAATATTCAGTAAAACAGCGATATCTGCCTTGAAATCGTACATTCCGTCGAGCTGAAAACTGCTCAGTTCAATCACATAATAATCGAAATTGCACTCGGCAACCTGCCAAGCCATGCTTTGACCCACATTTCCGGCCAGCCCTACATTTAAACCAGCTTTCTGAAACATATGATAGGTAAGCAACGTGGTCGTTGTTTTCCCGTTGCTCCCGGTAATGCAAATCTTTTTTGCTGAAGTATATCTTCCGGCGAACTCAATTTCAGAAATAATCTGAATTCCCTTTTCCCTTAATTTTTTGATTAGCGGAGCTTTTTCCGGAATGCCCGGACTTTTTATGATCAAATCTGCATTTAATATTTTCTCTTCACTATGCTGGCCTTCTTCAAAATCGAACTGACGCTCAATCAACTCTTTTTTGTATTTGTCTTTGATACTTCCCAGGTCAGAAACAAACACATCGAATCCCTGCTTGCGTGCCAGGATGGCCGCACCAACTCCACTTTCCGCGGCTCCCAATATGACTGCTCTCTTTTTCATTCGATTTATCGCATTTTTAAGGTTACAATAGTCAATACCGCCAGAATAATTCCGACAATCCAGAAACGGGTTACAATTTTTGGCTCAGGAATCCCCTGTTTCTGAAAATGATGGTGAATCGGGCTCATCAGGAAAACACGGCGACCTTCGCCATATTTACGTTTGGTATATTTAAAATAGGCTACCTGAATAACCACTGACAGATTTTCGATTACGAAGATTCCGCACAAAATAGGGATCAGGATTTCCTTCCGGATAATGATGGCAAAAACGGCCAGAATGCCCCCCAATGCCAAACTACCGGTATCGCCCATGAACACTTGTGCCGGATACGAATTGTACCACAAAAAGCCAACAGTTGCGCCGATAAATGCTGAGATAAACACGGTAAGCTCGCCCAGGTTTGGAATGTACATGATGTTCAGGTAATCGGCATAAATCACGTTACCGCTCACGTATGCCAGAATCCCGAGCGTCGCCCCGCTGATGGCCGAAGTCCCTGTCGCCAGCCCATCAATTCCATCGGTCAGATTGGCGGCATTCGAAACTGCAGTAATAATCAGAATGATGGCCAACGCATATACAATCCAACGCCATGTTTTTGCACTTTTGCCCATAAAAGCCACCAAAAGGCCATAATTAAATTCATGATTTTTCATGAACGGTATGGTTGTCCGGGTCGATTTTACCGGCTTGGTCACATGCTGTAATCGTTTCTGACCAGTAAGACTGTCGGTCACCATTTCCTTTACAAAAAAACCATTGGAATCGACCACACGCTGACGAACAACAACGTCATCCGAAAAATACAATGTAGCCGCAACGATAATCCCCAATGAAACCTGCCCCAAAATTTTTGACCGACCTGCCAAACCTGCTTTATCTTTCAGAAAAACTTTTATGTAATCATCGGCGAATCCGATCAAGCCGAGCCAAACAGTAGTAATCAGCATTAACAGAATATAAACATTATCAAGCCGGGCGAACAAAAGTGTAGGGATTATGATTGAAGCCAGAATAATGATTCCACCCATTGTCGGCGTTCCTTTTTTCTGCATTTGGCCTTCGAGTCCCAAATCGCGAACCTCTTCGCCAATCTGTTTGCGCTGTAAAAAACGAATCAGTTTTTTCCCATATCCAACGGTAATCATCAACGACACGATGATAGCTGCGCTGGAACGGAACGAGATGTATTGAAACATCCCTAATCCCGGAATGTCCCAATCCTTTAAAAACTGATACAAGTGATAAAACATGGCCCTATATTTTAATTATTTCCAAAAATCTCGTTAATAACTTCCTTGTCGTCAAAATGATATTTCACTCCCTTTATTTCCTGATAATTCTCGTGTCCCTTTCCCGCAACCAGAATAATGTCGCCTGGCTTGGCCAACATACAGGCCGTTTTAATGGCTTCCTTCCGATTCACGATCGTTAACACTTTGTGCTTTTGGTGGGGCTCTATTCCAGCCTCCATATCGGCCAATATTTGTTCCGGTTCTTCCGAACGGGGATTGTCTGACGTCAGAATCACTTTATCACTTTGCCGCACGGCTTCCTGCGCCATTTCCGGACGTTTCGTTTTATCGCGGTCGCCACCTGCACCAACTACAGTAATTATCTGTTCATTACCACTTCGTATTTCGGTAATTCCTGCCAATACATTTTTAATGGCATCGGGGGTATGTGCATAATCAACGACAGCATATTTTCCTTCCAGAGAACGAATGATTTCGAACCGTCCTGAAACCGGACGCAAATCGCTCAATATCCGGAGAATGTCATCATGCTCAACTCCCAGAAGAAGAGTTGCACCCATAACTGCCATCAGGTTGCTGGCATTGAATACACCTGTAAAATGCGTCCAAACTTCTTGTCCATCAATACTTAAAAGCATTCCATCGAAATGTTTTTCGAGTACCTTGCAGTGAAAGTTTGCCAACGAACGCAACGAATAAGTCTGTTTTGAAGCTTTTGTATTCTGAAGCATCACCATGCCGTTTTTATCGTCGGCATTGGTTAACGCGAAAGCTGTTTCGGGTAACTGATCAAAGAATTTCTTCTTGGCCTTCAGGTATTCGGCGAAAGTTTTGTGGTAATCCAGATGGTCGTGGGTCAGGTTGGTGAAAACGCCACCATCAAACTCAATACCGCTAATCCGGTCCTGGTCGATGGCATGCGAACTAACTTCCATAAAGCAATACTCGCATCCGGCCTCAACCATTTTGGACATCAATTCCTGAATCTGTAACGCATCAGGAGTGGTATGTGTGGCCGGAAATTCTTCATCGCCCACGTAATATTTTATCGTTGAAATGAGTCCGACTTTATATCCAAGCAATTCAAAAGTCTTGTACAACAAACTGGCAATCGTGGTTTTACCGTTGGTACCGGTTACTCCAACCACTTTTAGGTTCGCCGATGGATGATCGTAAAAAGCCGCCGCCATTTTCCCAAAATTGGGTTGGGTATTTTCTATTTTCGCCAGAACAACTCCGGAAGGAAAAGTTTCAGGAACATCTTCGCAAACTACTGCAGCAGCGCCCATTTCAATGGCTTTGGCAATAAATTGGTGACCATCGACATGTGTTCCTTTTACGGCAACAAACAAATCTCCAGGTTCAACCTTTCGCGAATCGAACTGAATGCTGCGAATCGGAACAGATAAATTTCCTCTTGTTTCGAGCAACCCGATGCCGGCTAATATGTCTTGTAATGGTTTCATTGCAGTTATTTTTTGGGATGAACCGTATTTTTTTTTGTTGTTGTCGTCTTCTTTTTCTCCAGCGCTTTTTGGGCAGCAACCTTTGCCTTCCATCTGGCAATAGCCTCCGGACTTGCTTTTGGTTTTACAGCATTTTTCTTGTTTGCATTCCGTTCCTCTAGTGCTTTCTGGGCGGCGACCTTTTCTTTCCACTTCCGAATAGCTTCCGGACTTGCTTTTGGTTTTACCACCGTATTTGGAGCTGCCTTTGTTTTTGTTGCAACATTCTGTTTGGTTTTTGGTTTTTTCACTTCAGGGACTGGCGGAGCAGGTTTCTGAATCTGAGGAGCCGGCATAGCCGCAGCAGCCATTATTGAATCGTTCCTTTCAAGGCTGTCTTTTTTCACAATCTGGAGATCATCGAACCCCAATTCCAGCGAAACAAGATCGCCTTTTGTAGCCGGTGTTCCTGGAATAGGCGACTGCCTGTAAACACGACCAAAGCCACGCATTTCAGTTTTCAATCCCGACTTTTCCAGAAGATATACAGCATCATTGGCTCCCATACCAACAACATCAGGAACAGTACCGGGAGTGTCGTTCACTCCGCTAATAAATACAGTCGTCGAATCACTGGTAATAGCCACATGTTCGGCACTCATATTCTGCACTTGTGTTTTGAATCCCAGATCGCGGGTAAAAAGCATCACGTCTTCTTTCAACCCAGGTTTTACCTGTGGAACTTCATTGTGCGGAGGAATTGAATCGGCAGCAGGTTCAAGGTAAGTAGCATAAACTTTATCAGCAATTCCACGAAATACCGGGCCGGCAACAGAACCACCGTAGAACGCACCTTTTGGTCCAACAATAACTACGATGCAACTGTATTTTGGATTGTTTGCAGGAAAATATCCACAAAACGAAGCCTGATATTTTTTCCCGCCTTCGCTGGTATATCCTTTATTTTCATTGGCAATTACGGCAGTCCCGGTTTTCCCGGCAATGGTGTAATACGGATTCTTCAGGCTTTTTCCCGTACCCCTAATGCAAACGCCTTTTAACATGTCCTGAGCCTTTATCAGCGTAGTTTTCGAGCAAAGTGATGGATTGATAACCTCAGTCGGGAACTTCCTGACGGGAATACCATCCTCCCTGACTTCTTCTATAAATTTTGGCTTAACCATCACCCCATTATTAGCCACGGCATTGTAAAAGGTAAGTGTTTGTATTGGTTCTATTTTAATTTCGTAACCATGAGCTATCCATGCCAGAGAAGGTCCCCACCAATCGGGGTCAGTCGGATATTTGATCCGGGGTTCAGCTTCTCCAAGGAATCCCAAACCAAGAGGTTTATTCAATCCAAAACTGTAAATGCGGTCGATAAAATCCTTTTCTTTTCCTTCGTAGAATTTAGTGATGATTTTTGCTGTACCAATATTGGATGAAAGTTCAAATATCCTTTTCATACTAATCATTCCATGACCACCGTGATCGTAATCACTGTCTTTCATTTTCTGACCTTTGTATTCCCATTCGCCCCGACCAGTATCGAACATATCGGCGGTATCGACGTACCCTTCTTCCATGGCCACAATCATGGATACTAATTTAAAGGTTGACCCCGGCTCGCTGCACCCAGCGTGCCCAAATGCGAAATTGTAAGTTTCGCCATAAGTCCCGTCCTTTTTGAGGCCCATGTTGGCGATAGCTTTAATGTTTCCGGTCTTCACTTCCATCACAATGGCTGTTCCCCATTCGGCCTGGCTAAGTTCCATCTGTTTCCCCAAAGCCGTTTGGGCATAATCCTGAAGGTTAACATTGATGGTAGAAATCACATCTTTCCCTTCCTTGGGTTCGATAATCGGGGTATTGACCCAATTACCAGAGTAGTTTCGTTTAAGAGCCAAACCATTTACCCCAGCCAGATAACTCTCCGACAAGCCTTCGATTCCGGTAAATCCAACGTTTCCGTGAACACCCCCAAAAGCACCTTTATTAAGGACGCCAATGGTACGGCTTGCCAGATCGCCATGAGGCAAAATCCTCCTATTTTCGGTTACAACAATAATTCCCGATCCGAAATAACTTTTCGACATGGTTCTCAGCAACTTAAACTCCTGAAATTTATTGTGATCAATCTGTTCCTGATTCACTAAAAACCACCTGTTTTTCTTCGCGTAGGCAGCCTGTAAACGAGCCATGAATTCTTCTTTCGAAAATCCAAAGAAATTTGACACTTCGGTAGCCATGTTGTCCGATTCACGTGAAAAGATTTCCTTAATCCGCGGTGCCATCAAATCCATCCTGATTTCGTAATACGGAACCGAAGTAGATAAAATACTGCCATCATCGGCACATATATTTCCACGTTTTGCCCAGATTTCTGTGGTATTACTGCGCAGGTCTTTGGCAATTTCCTGCCATTTTTGAGTATCCACATTCTGAATAATGAGAATCCGGGCTATTATAACAAGTCCGAATAAAGCGATCGCAAAATACACGATGCCAAATCGTAAGGTTATAGCTCTCCTGATTTCCATTATTTAGTCTCCATTTTTTTCACCTTAATCCGTTTAGGTGGTTCAACGGGTTCGATTAAATCGATTTTCCGTTCAGTCACCCTTTTTGTAACCTCCGACGGGCGATTGATGTACATCAATTCTGTTTCGTGGATCACCGATTCTGATTTATATTCTCTGAGCGAATCGCGCACCATTTCCATTTTCCTGATTGTTTTTTCGGTGATGTACCGGTTGGTAATCAGTCCGATTCCCAACAAGGCAAGGAATATCACAAAAGGTATTTGCTTAGTCACCTTCTTGCTGGACAAAGCGCTACCTGCCAGTATGTTTTTAACACCTGCGACGGAGATTCTCTTCTTCTTATTTTCCTTTTTCTCTGTCATGCGTTCTTTTCTGCAATTCTCAGTTTTGCACTGCGAGCCCTTGGATTCCGCTCTATCTCTTCTTCGTTTGGAACAATAACTTTGCGGTTTATGGCTACCAAAGGCGATTCAACATTTCCGTAAAAATCTTTCTCCTGTTTTCCTGAAAAATCGCCTGATTTGATAAAATTCTTCACCATCCGGTCTTCCAGCGAATGATAGGTAATGACTACCAAACGACCTCCCGGCTTTAGCAATTCAATACTTTGTTCCAGAAATTCGTGCAGCACATCCATTTCCTTGTTGGTTTCGATGCGCAAAGCCTGAAAAACCTTGGCCATGTATTTACTTTCCTGAAGTCGAGGAACGCAGGGTGCTATTGCTTCCTTAAACTGTTCGATCGTTTTTACAGGTTTTGCATTTCGTGCTGCAACGAGTTGTTTGGCCAACCGTCCGGCATTATCAATCTCGCCATACTCGCGAAACATCGTCCGGAGTTGATCTTCAGAAAACGTATTTACAATATCAGCAGCATTTTGCGACGAATCGCGGTTCATACGCATATCTAAATCGCCATCGAAACGAAACGAAAAGCCTCGCTCGGCCACGTCGAAATCGTGCGACGAAACACCCAAGTCAGCCAAAATACCGTCAACTTGCTCTACATTATAATACCGTAAAAAATTCCGGATGTATTTGAAATTATGCCTGATGAAGAAAAAGCGATCGTCGTGAATAACATTTGCAGCAGCATCTTCGTCCTGATCGAAAGCAAAAAGGCGACCATTTTTTAACCTGCTGAAAATTTCGCGAGAATGGCCACCGCCACCAAAAGTGACGTCAACATAATCGCCATTCGCCTTAATTTCCAGCCCGTTGACGCTTTCTGTCAACAAAACCGGTACGTGATATTCTCTTTCCACCATTAAATCCCTTCATTACCACCTACAATTCGATCAAAAGAACTACCAAAATCTTCCCAAGTCAATGTATATCTGTTGTATTCAGCGGCATCCCATAACCGAATGCGGTCGCCTTGCCCTGTAAAAATTACTTCTTTTGTAATCCCGACCAATTCCAAAAAATTATTCGGGATATTCATCCTGCAACTTTCAGGAACCTGAATAATCTTAAAATTGCGGTAAAACATATCCAGAATTCGACTTTGCTGCCGGTTATCCCGATTAAGTTTTGATGTGATTTGAGCAATTCGTTTTTCCCACTCTTCCATGGTATAAATGTTCAGGCATTTCTCATAGGGATCCTTCTCGACGGCCAATTGACCACCGGGAACACTACCACCCATTTCGTTTTTGTAATCGGCTGGCAGTACTACCCTACCTTTTTCATCAAAGGTTGCTTCTTTTTCCGATGAGAAATTCATTTTTTCAAATACCTAAAATACATTTATTTACAGTCTATTTATTCAGATCACATAAAACTCAACGTTGTTAATCGCATTCCCTTTCGGGAGAATTTCCCAGACGGTTCGTTTCATTTGTAAAAGTAATTAAAATCAAATAATCTAGCCACATTATTCCACTTTCAGTCACTTTCAGTCACCTAAAAATACAAAAAAATCAGTGAATAAAATGTTGATAAAATGTGAATAACAATCAATGCGCACGTTCAAATAATTGACTATTAACGACTTAAATTTTAAACTAAATTTCTTAAAAATAGTTGATAAAACATTTAATCCCGGCAAAAGTAATCATCAAAAGTTACTTCCGAAAGTTCAAAATGCAATTGTTGATAAAATATTACGAATCGTACATTCTATGTATTTTTCACCTAAAAAAACAACATTACACTAAACGCAAATCCCTCACTAACTTCAACTTAATTAAAACACCCAACAAAACTTCACAAATCGGATTCAAACAAATCTCAAGTTATTGCATTCCAATTGCCATTCCAAAAAGAAACAACATCTAGTTATTATCAAAACCGAAAGGGTTCCAAGAAAAATCCACACACGCCCCCTCATTATTTATTTATTTTATATTTTCGGCTTCATTTTAAAATCTTGCAATGGATACCGAAAATCAAGAACCTGTAAAGCCAATCAATATCAGGGAGATGTTTATGGAAAAAAATCCGAAGCTGGCAAGAAAGCTTCCCGGCTTTGTATATCGCTACATCAACCACATCCTCCACATCGACGAAATCAATGAAATTTTGGCCAAATATGGCCATGAGCGAGGAGTAGAATTTGCCCGAAGCATGGTCAACTATTTTAATGTACACGAAACAATCAATGGACTTGAAAACCTGCCAGCTTCCGGACGTTTTATTTTTGCATCCAACCATCCGCTTGGTGGATTTGACGCGCTTTTGATTTTGAGTCAAATTGACCAATTAATTGGACCGCCCATAACTTTAGTTAACGATGTCTTGATGAACATTCCGCAACTGAAACCCATTTTTATCCCGCTCAATAAATACGGAGGTCACAACAAAGAGGTCATACGCCAACTCCACGAAGCATATTCCTCCGATAAGCAAATTATGATTTTTCCCTGCGGATTTGCTTCACGCCGGAAAAAAGGAATCATCCGGGACCCTGAATGGAAAAAGCATTTTGTAGTGAAGTCAATTGAATATCAGAGAGATGTTATTCCGATACATGTGAGTGGAAGAAATTCAAGTTTCTTTTACAACTTAGCCAACTTTCGTACCTTTTTCCACATCAAATGGAACCTTGAAACATTCTTTCTCGCCGATGAACTTTTCAAACAAAAAAACCGGCATTTCACCATCACCTTTGGCAAACCAATACCCTACACCCATTTTGATAAAAGCAAATCGCCCGACCAATGGGCCGCTGAAGTAAGAGACATTGTGTACAAATTACCAATTCAGCAACAGGCTCAACATTAATTGGGTCAGAAAAACATTTCTTATGGATTTTTTTTAGTTTTGTAGCTCTAAAAAATCAGACAATATAGGTATGAAGGAGATTATTGCACCAGTGTCAAAAGAAGCATTAATTGCAGAACTGACACCGGACAAGTTAATGCGAAAGACAAACAAAGCCGATAACGAAATATACATTGTCACCTATCAAGATTCGCCTAACGTTATGCGGGAAATTGGCCGTGTTAGGGAAATCACATTTCGGGACGCAGGAGGAGGCACTGGAGAGGAAATTGACATTGACGAGTACGATACTTGCAGCGATCCATACAAACAACTAATTGTTTGGGATCCCCAAGCACACGAAATAATTGGAGGTTACCGATACATATTGTGTAACGATCTTCCTGTCGATAAAAATGGTGTGGTGCAACTTGCAACTACTCACCTTTTTAACTTCTCCAACAAATTTATCAAAGAATATTTGCCTTATACGCTCGAATTGGGGCGCTCTTTTGTTCAACCACACTACCAGTCGAGCAAGGCCGGAGCAAAAGCCTTGTTCGCGCTCGACAATTTGTGGGATGGATTGGGCGCTCTGATTGTTGACCATCCGGAAATAAAGTATTTCTTTGGAAAAGTGACCATGTACACCCATTTTCACACCAAAGCCCGTAACCTGATCATGTATTTTTTCCAGAAGTATTTCAAAGACAACGAGAACTTGGTAACCCCGATCAAACCGATGGATTTGGGAATTAACATTGAAGAAATGGAAAAAGTATTTATCGGCGGATCGTACAAGGAAGACTACAAAATACTCTCACAAAAAGTGCGCGAATTTGGCGAAAACATACCACCGTTAATCAACTCTTATATGAATCTGAGTCCATCGATGAAAACCTTCGGAACAGTAATTAATGATACGTTTGGTAATGTTGAAGAAACAGGAATCATACTGACCATCTCTGACATTTACGAAGCAAAAACGGATCGCCACATCGAAACATATTTGCGAACCAAGGAAACTAAAGACTGGCCTTTGCCTGAATAATTACACCATGTCATACTATAGCGAACACGAAAAATTCCATGTAGCAGTCGATTCCATTATCTTCGGATATGACGAAGAAGGCCGCGAGTTAAAAGTACTTCTGCTGAAAAGAAACTTTCAGCCTGCAAAAGGAGAATGGTCGCTAATGGGTGGATTTGTAGAAAATGGAGAAAGCATTGACGAAGCGGCCAAACGCATTTTAAACCAACTTACGGGTCTCTCGGATGTTTACATGGAACAGCTTTATGCGTTCGGCGACTTGGAACGCGACCCGGGCGCCCGAATCATTTCAATTGCCTATTTTGCATTGATAAAAATTAATGCTTCGGATCTTGAATTGGTAAAAAACCATGGAGCTACTTGGATCCCGATCTCGGCCTTGCCCCCGCTAATTTTTGACCATTCAGCCATGGTGGAACGTGCTTTGAAAAAACTACAGGTCAGAGCCAGAACCCAACCCATTGGATTCGAATTACTCCCAGATAAATTTACCATTCCTCAACTTCAGGGTTTATATGAAGCCATCTACAACAAAGCACTTGACAAACGCAATTTTCGCAGGAAGTTGCTTTCGATGGATCTTTTGGAAAAACTGGAAGAAAAAGAAAAGGAATCGTCACGCAAAGGTGCCTGGTATTACCGTTTCGATGCCAACAAATACGAAAATTTATTGAAACATGGGTTTAATTTTGAATTGTAAGAAATTTTCAGGTCATCGATTTAGACACTAAAAAAATACAGAGAGGCCGTCTCAAAATATAAATTGAAACGGTCTTATTTTTTATCGATTTTTAAAAATCTGTGTTTTATGTCTTTATAATCCAATGGTGCGGTGGTGTGAACCCGATCGGAAACTTACACCTGGTCAGTTTCCCAGATGAAAACTAAATAACTAGAAATCAACCTAAGCGAAAGAAAACAAACTTAGTAGTTCATGCTTTCGCACCTTTATACCTTCATAATGAAAATAAGATGTATTTTTTTGTTTAGTTTCTTTTTGTTTTCCTGTTTTAGCGTTTTTTCAGAAGTCGGATGGAAATCGCAAAAAATAATTTTAAACTCAAATCAACCAGTTTATACTTGGCAATTCAAGGGTATTGATCCTCAAAAAGATGGAGTAATTAAGATTCCGGATTACCCGGCTGATGGATGGAGGAACTTTGTTGCGCCGGGCGACGTGAATGTTGAATTAATGAAGCAAAAAGTATTGCCTGATTTATTATTCGACACGTTGGCACGCCAGGCGAATTGGTTAACCGAAAAAGAATGGTGGTTTCGCCTCGAATTTGATGCAACGATAGATACTGCAAAAAATGCAGATCTGGTATTCGATTTTGCTGATGGTACTTCCACCGTTTGGCTTAACGGGATTAAACTTGGGGATATGAAAGATTCATTTTATCCTCATCGTTTTGATATCCGGAAAATCATAAAAAATAAAGGAAATCAACTTTACGTCCGCTTTTTATCGATCAATGAATTAATGGGTGGGAAACGTTTGGATGAAGTTCGGGGTTGGAACGAGCGAAGAGCTTTTGTGCGAAAAACACAATTCAATTTTGGATGGGACTGGGCACTTCCGTTGCCGGGAATAGGTTTTGCCGGTGATGTTTATGTTGAGAATGGAAGTGAATTTCAGTTTACAGATGTTGGGTTGCATCCATTTATCGAAGGAAGAGTTGATATGAATTTTGAAGTTAGCAAGCAGGCAAAGGAAGCAGGCTATGAGATTCAGGTTAATATTCAAGGACATGGTTCGAACATCAGCGACACCATCGACAAAAGGATAAATTCGACCTACAAATCCTATAAATATTACTCGATCCCGAAGCCACAGTTGTGGTGGCCCAATGGGTATGGCGATCAGCCGCTTTACGACTACGAAGCCAAACTGATTGTTGGTGGGGTGGTTACCGATGTGCGTAAAGGTAAATTTGGAATACGCGAAACCCGGATTCACGAAAGTCCATTTACTAAGGAAGCAGGTCTTGGTTATTCCTTCGAGATGCTTATCAATAATGAACAGATATTTTGCAAAGGTTCGAATTGGATACCCATGGAAATATGGCCGGCAAGTATTCGCCCCGACAAGTATCGGTTCTATCTGGAGAAAGCGAAAGAAGCAAATTTTAATATGATTCGCGTATGGGGTGGTGGCATTTACGAAAAGGATTTATTTTATGAAATATGCGATGAGTTAGGGTTAATGGTTTGGCAGGATTTTATGTTTGCAAGTGCAGGATTTCCGGCAACAAAGCTGATGGATGAAATAATTCCGGAAGCAAAATTTCAGATTAGCAGGCTGAAAAATCATCCTTCCATTGTTCTTTGGTGCGGAACCAATGAAGATGTAAATTCATGGAAACATCCGAAAGATATTAAAGCCGATGATCAGTCGGATATTTTAGAGAAGAAGGAAAACGGCAAATGGAAGGTGGATCGCGTGAAGGAAGATGAAATATTATACACTATGATTTTGCGCGGATTGGTGGGCCGATATGCTCAAGATGTTCCCTACATTGAATCAAGTCCGATGTCGCGTGAGGATTATGGCAATCTACCCAATTCCGGAAATTCACACATCAGTAGCTGGAAATTTGCGCTCTTTAATTGTGGACAAAACCCGGCACAATGGCGTAACCATTTTAATACTCCTTGTTCTTTTGATTCTGAATTTTGTATTCAGGGGCCATCTAATGAAAATACGATAAAATCATTTTTTGCGCCTCAGAATCTATGGCCGCCCAATGATGCCTGGATTTTTCATATTCAGCGCGGACATGCCAATCTTCCACATTACCAGCAAACGATGTTTATTGCAGGTGATACTTTTGGAAAAATTAATTCTTTACATGAGTATGTGAAATTTGGTCAGGCGACTCATCTGGAACAAACGCGGGCGGAGTATGAAAGTGCCCGATACGACCGGCCTAATAACGGAGGAACAATGAGTTGGATGTTCAATGACTGCTGGCCTACGTCAAACTGGTCGATAATCGATTACTATTATCAACCCAAACCGGCATATTATGCAGCAAAAAGAGCCTGTAAGCCAGTTTTGCCCATTATTTTTGAACGAGACAGTTTAATTCGTTTTGCAATGGCAAATGAAACAGCAAAGTCAATAACGTATAAAGCTGTTTTTGGGCAGCAATATCTATCTGGAGAAGTACTCTGGAAAGACTCTGTTGTTTTTAATCAGAATAAAAATTGTACGCATGAGTTTTTCCGTCAAAAAACGAAACGTTCAGTTTCTCCGAAAAGTTCCTATTATTTTCTAAACGTTGTGGTCAATGGTGTTCAGCAAGATGTTGTTAGCTACTTTGCTGATGGCTGGAAAAATATATCGTGGGAAGAACCCAAAATTAAAATTACCATGCTCGATCAGAAACAAGGAGCCGAAAGCTGGGAAACAAAAGTTAAAATATCAACCGATAAATATGCCCGGTTGGTTCGTTTGATCTGGAAAAATGCAGATTCAAAACTTTCTGATAAACAAACGCCATCGGTATGGTTCGATGATAATTTCTTTGACCTGTTACCTGGTTTAAGCAAAGAAGTTCTAATCCACTCCACCCATAAAATAAAACTGAATGAGCTGGAAACTGATAATTGGGTGACGAATTAACGGCTGATGTCTTTTTCCTTTTCTGGGATAATCCTAAATAACAAGACCAGGGGGGATTAATTCATTCCTGCCTGTATTAAAGTAGAAAAGCTGAAAATCCCGACAAACTGGGAGAAAATAGGTAGGTAAGTAAAGACCGCCAATTATTCAATTCTGGGTCTTTTCGATCGTTTAATAATTACAACAGGCCTTTCACGTTTCTCGACTTTTTTCTCGGGTGCAGGCTTTCGTTCTTCACCCGCCGGACCACGCATATAAATAATCAGTCCGTTCAGAAAATTCCGAAGAATCTGGTCGCCACATTCTTTGTAGTTGGGGTGATCCTCAGCCTGAAATAAAGCATTGACTTCACTTTTGGAAACAGTAAAATCGGCCAAATCCAAAATACGGATGATGTCTTCATCGCGCAGTTTCAGGGCAATTCGCAGTTTTTTGAGAATATCGTTGTTTGTCATTTTTCCGATAAAATTATGAATAGAATGGTCAAAGAAACAAAAACTTCAGGATGATTCTGATGAATTGTTGAAAATTAGTCAGATGTAGATAAACGTTACTTTTCTTAAAGCTTGATTTTTTTGGTTATTTTGCGTTCGCTTAAAAAGGTATATATGATCAAAAAACTACTTTCCTTTCTCCTGACTCCCATCTATTTACTTTGGTTTGGCATTCTTCTGGTTATTTTTCATCCGATTCAGATAGTAACCCGGTGGATTTGGGGCTATCCGGTTCGTAAAAAAGTGGTCGATGTGCTGAATTATGCATTGCTTTATGGTCTTCGGATTCTGGGAACAAAAATCACTTTTCAGGGACTGGAAAAAATTCCTCAAGATCACCCCCTTATTATCGTATCTAACCATCAGAGTACCCTTGATATTCCGCCGGTTATTGTTGGATTCCGGAAAAACCATCCGAAGTTTATTTCGAAAATCGAACTGGGGAAGTGGATTCCCAGCATTTCGTACAATTTGCGTCATGGCGGATCGGTCCTGATCGATCGGAAAAATCCAAGGCAATCGGTAAAAGACATTTTGATGCTGGGAAAACACATCGAAGCCAATAATTATGCTGCCTGTATTTTCCCTGAAGGAACACGCAGCAAAGATGGAAAAGTTAAAGCATTTATGTCGGCGGGCATTGCATCGCTCTGCAAAACTTCACCTTCGGCCCTGATTGTTCCATTTGCTATTGACGGAAATTATGAACTGATGAAGCATGGTTATTTTCCAATGACTGTTGGCGTCCATTTAAAATTTACCGTGTTCGACCCGATCGATCCGAAAGGGAAAGACATGACAGAACTAACGCAACAGATTGAAGAGATGATTCGGAAGGAATTGGGACAGGGGAAAGCTTAATCTCATTTTTCAAAGAAATTATTAGTTTATCAGGCAGATAAATATGAAAAATAACTGTAATTTAGACTACTCCAAAAAATAATCAGATTTGTTTAATCAGACTATTTTTCTGTCTAAAATCTTCAGATATGAAAACTGGTATTCTTTCAATTATTGTTCTTTTTACCATCCATGTTCAGCTTTGTTTTTCACAAAACGAAAAAATCACTCATACGTTTAAGATCGTTGGAAAATCTGAGGCTTTTGTAATTACCGGAATTCCTGAGAAAACGGCAGTTGAATATGATCCCAATAACGCTAATCATCTTTTTGTTACCAAATTCAATAAAGAAGGTCTTCCAACGTCAAAAACTCATTATCATTTTCTGGGGAAACGATTTGAACTGCCTCAGATAATAGATTACATCTTAAAAAAGCAATTGATTAGCGATGGTCTTCACATTAGTTACCGTGAAAATGGTTCCATCGAAAAAGAACAGACTTTCAAAAATGGAATACTTCAGCAGATTACCAGTTATTATCCGGATGGCAAAAAGCAACTATTATCTGTGGTTAATGATAAGATACTGAACGGAGAATATAAGATGTGGTATGCCAATGGACAATTGCGCTTTTCAGGAAGTTATAAAGACAATTTAAAAGACGGAGAATTCCAGTCGTTTAACGAGTCTGGAGCTATTGTGAAAGAAGGAATATATAAAGGAGGAAATCTTGTTTCCGGCGATCCGGTGGTGCTGGATGTATGGTATGACCATCCGGATGAACCGGCAAGTTACATCGACGGAGATAAGGCATTTGACGAGTATTTGAACAGGAGGTCTGCTGGACTGGACGGTTTAAAAGGCATTAAAAAAGAGAAGCGGATTGATCTCAGATTGACAGTAGATAAAACTGGAAAAATCACAAAAATAGAACATCTGACGCAACTGCTTCCAAATGAAATTAATATACTAAACGATGTGTTTAAAGTACTTCCTGAGTTTCTGCCAGCCACAGTCGAAAATATCCCTGTAATCAGCACATTGAACCTAAATCTAATTCTTTCGGATCAGGGGTTGAAACGGAATTCAAAAAATCAGGCAAACACAAAACCGATACAAATGCCAGGTTTCCATGGAGGAGAATACGCCTTGTCCAGATATATAACAACTAATCTCAAATATCCGCCTGAAGCGGTAGAAAGAAAGATTGAGGGGAAGGTATATGTGCGCTTTATTATCAATGAAGACGGAACAATCTCAAACGTGACACTGGCGAGAGGTGTTCAATACCTTCTAGACAAAGAAGCGATGAGGGTAATCGAAGGTATGCCGAAATGGAATCCGGCCACGCAGGATGGGAAACCGGTTAAGGTATGTTATACCGTACCTGTAAATTTTATTTTGAAAGATTCTACTGAGCAATCCCGGTAAAAAACTATTTTCCACCCATAAACTCGGCACCTACAAAGGCTTTGATCCAGCTTATCGAGCCGTAATCTTTTTGCATGGCGGCAAGGAAAGCCTCCGCTTCGGCAGTCTGATTGGTTTCATAAAGATTCTTCAGGATAAAAGCGCGCAAAAGCATATGCTGCCAGTCGCATTTCGAATTATTCTTTGCCTCAATCAACGCAAGGGCTTTGCGATAGAATTTTAACGCTTCCATTTTATCGCCGCCAAAAATAGCAGGGCGGTATTGCAGCGAGTTGCCTTTTTCGATGAAGCCCATAGGCTCAGCCGGATCGAGCCGGATCGATTTATCGATGTGTTCCATGCTTTTAGGCCCCAGGAACGGTGCCTTATAAAATGCGAGCGCAATTTTATACCCGTAGAAAGCGCCTGCCAAGCTGTGGAGCTGCGCATTGTTGGGATATTTCATTAATAACTTATCAAGATAATTGTCAGCTTTACCGACGTAGGTTTTGGCGATTTCTTTATCGTGTAGTCCAATTTGGTAGCCCACCAACCCGTACATGGCTTTTACAATCTCGGTTTGCCAGGCAAGGTCGGCTGTTTTTTCCTGTTCCATTTCTTCAATCAGTCTGGGCCAGGGAACCATACTTCCGGCGCGATAGCTTTCGTAAAAGGCGCATTGGTAATAAGTCAGATCTTTTTTCTGCGCATTCGCCCAAAACACAGGCAAAAACAGCAGAACAATCAAGCTGATAAATTTATTTTCCGTCCCTTCCATGTTGTTTCCTTTTTTATTCTCCTGAAAATATGGTAAAAAACGACAACGGTAAAACTAAGCATCTGCAACGGATGCAGCAAAACCGACAAAAAAACATTCTGTCGATTAGCCGTCGCGACAAACACCCGGTTCAACAAAACCAAGAGCACAAATAAACCGAAAAACATCCATCCAGACGCAAAAAATGTGATGAACGGCCCCAAGCTGGCCATGAACCAGAAAACGAGCATTACAGCCCTCCGGCCACCGAAATATTCGTGAATGTTGCGCGAAAAGCCTTGTACTGCCTCATCGAAGCGGTGGTACATCCGGCAAAAAATATCATTATCGCCAAGCAATACGGCAATTTTATAGCCTTCCGCCTTGATCATTCGTGCCAACCGGATGTCTTCCACGTTGTGGTTCCTGACTTGCAAATGCCATTGGTTGCTTCGGTAATTTTCAGCATCGAACAGCATGAATTGCCCGTTGGCTGCCGAAAGCGATGCAAACCGTGATTTCCGTATGAGGATCATGGGCAGCAAACTTTGTAGTATCCAGTTCATCAGCGGAACGCTTATTTGCTCAGCGAACGATTCCATTTTTTGCTCTGGGAAAACCGACAACAGCGACAATCCATTCCCCTGAAAATATGCGACCGCTTTGGAGATAGCATCCGGGTTGAGCTCCACATCGGCATCAAGAAAAAGAAAGTATTGACCTGCTGCTTTCTGTGCCAATTGGTGGCAGGCGAAGTTTTTTCCCAACCATCCACTTGGAAGCTTTTCGCCTAAAAACCAATGGAGGCGCTTGTTTCCGCCCGAATACCAGTTCAGGATTTCTTCGGTATTATCGGACGAATGGTCGTTGCAGACAATGATTTCCAAATCAAGGTAATCCTGTTTCTCGAGGCTTTCGAGCAAGCGGCCAATTGCGGTTTCTTCGTTTCGCGCCGGGATCAAAACCGATACTTTCGGGGCATGATGCGATTTCTGCTCGGGAAGGTGCAGCCGCGACAGCAGGTTTACCAGCGATATAAACGTCCGGAGAGACAGAAAAGTAATTATGAATACCGCGAGGATTTCCATTATTCCGATTGGTTGGCTATACACGATTGATAAAATAAATGGTAAGCTTTTTCTAATGCATCAACAGTTCGGACACCCGAATAGTTATCAAGGTAAATCCGAATTTCGGGTCTCGCAAAGCCAAAATAATCGACCAGAACTACAGCCAATACCATGTCGAAAACTGCATTTTCATCCGAAAGAATACGTTCGATTCCTTTTTGAAAATGCACAGTTTGCTGGTGTTGTGTCATCAATTCTCCTGCCGGGTAAATGGCCACAAGGTTTTTCGGATCAGCTAAAAGCCCGGAGGCATATTGAATCGACTTCAGCGAATCCCGGTTCTTTTTTTGAATCGAGAATACGCCGCATTTATTCAGAAATGGGTGTTTCTGAAGTTGTTCTTCGAGCATCATGACATGAAATTTCCGATGAAATACATTTCGACACAGCAAGTACGACCAATAGCCGTCCCACCAGCTAAAATGATTCTGCAGCAAGAGTACGGAGCGGTTTTCAGGAATGGCGACGGGGCGCATCAGACTCGTTTTTCGAAAATGGAAGAATGCGAGTAATCCGAAATAATTCCGAAAGAACCAAATGTATAGCCGATGATGTTGCGCTTGAATCATGTGGATTACTTATGACAGAATATTTAATGCCGTAAAGAACAGAACCTGCATCAAGAAAAGAAAACCAGCGATCCGGTTGTTGATCTCCAGCTTCAGGATTCGGATCATCAGGAAAATAAAACCAGAAACCAGAAACCAGTCGATGTAGTTTTTGAGCGGAATGTTTACAAATGCCCAGTACCACATGTCGTTGGCAATGGCAACAGGCTCCATCAGCCAGTCGAAAATGACCATGGCAGAGGCTCCAACGAGCGGGAAATACCAGGTGTTACGAATCGGTTTTGCCAATGCCGATATGCAGTAAATCAGCACCAACCAGTTGATGCCGGTGATAAGTGGCGTATCGAAAAGCTTTGGTCCCAACGATTCGCCATAGATGTAATATCCAAAAATGGCTTGAGTATTTACTCCGATCAGCTCGATTACGAACCCAAACAATGCGATTCCTGTGAAGATCAGTCCATTTTTCAAATTTTTAGGTTCATGAAAATAAAGGAGCAGGGCGGCAGCCATTAACATCCCAATGGGCGTTAGTTTCTGAAAAAAAGGTTGTAATGGACGGATCATAAATCCGGCGATACCCACCAGGTACCACAAAGCAATAGCAATTTTTGCAACCCGATCGTTAGTCATAGTGTTCATTTCTGATGTTTTTGCAATTGTTCGTTAACCAATCCGGCAACAATGTTGGCCGATGACAGGCAAAGCGGAATTCCGCCACCGGGATGAACGCTTCCGCCAACAAAATACAAACCGCGGATGTCGCTCCGGAAATTGGCATGACGATTAAATGAGGCGTATCGGCTGTTTGAGCTGCTTCCATACAAAGAACCATTGACCGAACCGGTTTGTTTAAAAATTTCGGGTGGTGCCAGGATTCGTTCACTGACAATGCAATCCGATAATTTCCGGTTTTGCATTTGTTCCAGTTTTGCCAAAATATTTCGCCGCGATCGGTCGATCAGCTCGTCCCAGTTCTGACCGACATCGGCCGGAGCGTTAACCATCACGAACCAGTTTTCGCAACCTTCTGGTGAATCAGTTGGATTATATTTGCTGCTGATGTAAACGTAAATAGTTGGATCGTTATACAAATCTTTTCCTTCGAATAAATGTCTGAATTCTTCCGGGTAATCCGCACTGAAAAAGATATTGTGGATGTCTAATTCATTGAAATTGCCTTTTATTCCCCAATAGAAAATCAGGGCCGACGACGAGCGTTCTTCACGGGTAATTTTTGATAATTGTTTAGCGTCGGGCAGCAGTGTGGAGTAAAAGCGGTGAATGTCGATGTCGCTCACCACAATGTCCGCCGGAATTAATCCAGAGTCGAGTCCTATGCTGGAAACTCTGCCGTTAGCGACTTTCACCTTCCGTACAGCTTGCCCGAAATGGAAGTTGACACCGAGCCGCAGCGCCTGTTGGTAAAGCGACTTGGTAAGCCCGAACATTCCGGTCTCTGGAATAAAGGCGCCCAGATTATGCTCGAGATGCGAGATGACACTGAGGGTTGCTGGGGTTTGATATGGGTTACTACCGTTGTAGGTGGCATATCGGTCGAACAGTTGCACCAGCCTTTTTTCGCCCAGTTCGCGCTGGTTAAACTGGTGCAGACTGCGGAATGCCTGGAGTTGCCTGAAACAGAACAATGTTTTCAACGATTTCAGTTTCATCAGGTTTTTGAGGCGGTGGAACGAACCGAAAATGAACAGGTCAGAGGTCAGTTCGTACACTCGGGCGGCCTTCCCCAGATAGCGAATTACTTTCTGTGGTGCGACATTCAGTTGTTGGGCAATCTCTTCCGAGAATTTTTTGGTGTCGCTGTATGCGTTGATTTGAGCGCCATCGGGATAGAAATATTTGGTGATGATTTCCAGTTTCCGAACCGGAAAACGAAGATCGTCGTCGAGCAATTCCAGTACAAGTTCAGGCAAAGTCAGCAGTGATGGTCCGGCATCGAACCTGAAACCGTCGAATTGGATCTGGGCGACTTTGCCCCCAGGTTTTTCGGCTGCTTCATACACATCGACACGAAGACCCTGACGTGCTAGCCTGATGGCTGTCGCAAGTCCGCCAATCCCTGAACCTATGATAATTGCACGAGTCATCTCCTGTCGGTTATTGATCAAATAAAGATTTTGCTATCCGATTGCGTTCGGTTTCTATCCTAAGATACACCAAAAAGTTTATTAAAAGGAATCATTAGATTATTTTTTAACAATAAAATCGATATCGAAGCACAAACAACGGTGTACTCCAAAATAAATTCGTAAATTACTAAAACATTTTTCAGTTAATTTGTTTAAATATTTATGAAATAAATTAAACAAATGCAAAAAAAGGTACTCATAATAGGAACCGGCCTGGGAGGATTAAGCACTGCACTTCGACTGACAAGCCGAGGCTACCACGTCGAGATGGTTGAAAAGTACCATCGGGCGGGCGGAAGGCTGAATCTGCTTGAGAAAGGCGGGTTTAAATTCGATATGGCGCCAACCTTTTTTAGCATGAGTTATGAGTTTCAGGAACTGGTAAATGATTGCAACATAGCCATGCCATTCGAATTTGTGGAACTCGATCCGCTCTATGCTGTTCATTTCGAAGGCGATCAGCGAAGTTATCTGATTTACAAAGATCTGAAGAAACTGGCAATCGAATTTCAGGCGATTGAACCCGATTTTGAACGAAAGATCAAACGCTTTCTGAAGGCTGCAGGTCAGATATTTAACGATACCGAAAACATTGTCATCCAGCAGAATTTCGATTCGGCGGTTCAGTATTTGCTGAAATTGACGACTGTGCCAATCAAGCATGCCCCAAAAATGTTTTACTCGATGTGGCGCGAAATGGAGCGCAACTTCGATTCGTTCGAGGTAAAGGTGATCTTTTCGCTGGTTGGCTTCTTTCTGGGTGCTACACCGTTCGATACTCCAGCGGTTTATACTTTGTTGAATTATACCGAGTTGGTACACGATGGATACCACAATGTAAAAGGTGGGATGTACAAAATTGTGGAAGGAATCCTTCAGGAGCTGGAAAAACGGAACGTGAAGATTAATTTCAACACCGAGATTGTTCGATATTCCGAGAATAACGGCCGCCTGAGCTCGTTTACGGATAAGTCAGGAACCGAATGGACCGCTGACTTATTTGTTATCAACGCCGATGCGGCCTGGTTTCGCGGGGCTGTGCTAAAGCGGCCTGCATTTACCAAAAAAAAACTGGATGCAAAAAAATGGACATTGGCGCCATTAACGATCTATCTGGGGCTCGATGCCAAAGTGCCAAATATATACCACCACAATTATTTCCTGAGGCGAAATTTCAGAGAATACGCCGGAAAAATTTTTAAGAATCAGATTAAGCTTGATAAACCGTATTATTACGTGAATATCCAGTCGATGCACAATCCGAATTATGCTCCGGAAGGGAAAGAATGTATCTTTATACTTTGTCCGGTACCCGATTTGCGCTACAAAACAGACTGGAGCGATGATAAGGATATTGCCGACAGCATTATTAAGGATTTGAGTGAACGGACGGGTTTCGATTTCAACAAACATACCGAAGTGAAGGTTGTTTTAACACCCGAACACTGGGAGGAGATGTTTGGCCTGTATCGTGGTAGTGGGCTTGGTCTGGCTCACGACCTGAATCAGGTGGGCGGTTTCAGGCCAAAAAACAAAGACGAGAAATTCAATAATCTGTATTATGTTGGTGCATCGACGGTTCCAGGTACGGGGCTGCCAATGACTGTCATCAGCTCGCGATTGGTAACCGAACGAATACAAAACGACCATGGATTTGTACCGAAAAAATAACCTCGACTGCAGCCGGATTACGACCCATAATTACAGCACGTCCTTTTCGCTGGGTGTGCGGGTACTGAACGCAAAATACCGTGAAGGCATTTACAGTATTTATGGTTTTGTACGTTATGCCGACGAAATTGTGGATACGTTTTTTGATCAGGACCAGCGCACCATTTTCGAAGAATTCAGACAAGAAACGTTTAAAGCTATTGATCGTGGATTCAGCATCAACCCGATTATCGACAGTTTTCAGGTGGCTGTAAGTAAATACAAGATTGATCGCGAACTGATCGAGGCTTTTTTGCTGAGCATGGAAATGGATTTGACCCACGATGTTTATTCGTCGGAATTACTGAAGAAATATATTTATGGATCGGCCGAGGTGGTTGGGTTGATGTGCCTGCGTGTTTTCTATTTCGACGAACCCGAAAAATACGATCAGTTGGTTGTCCCCGCTCGTAAACTGGGTGCCGCTTTTCAAAAAGTCAATTTTTTACGTGACGCTCACAACGATTTTAGCGAAAAAGGACGCATTTATTTTAAAGACATCGATTTCTCCAATTTCAATATTGAAACAAAAAAGCAGATCGAAGCCGAGATCGATCAGGACTTTCAGGAGGCGATTGAAGGCATCCGCCAACTTAAAAAACAGGTTAGGCTTGGGGTTTACCTGGCGTTCAGCTATTACATTCATTTACTGAAAGAGATCAAAAAAGCGCGTCCGGAGGAGATTCTGAAAAAGCGCTACCGCATAAGCAACACAAAAAAAAGTTATCTGCTGGCCAATGCCTACCTCAAGAATGCCCTGAATTTGTTGTAGTAGTGATACTATAATAATTCGCTTCGCTCCTCAATTTTTAGTATTTTCGTAGCCAAATTCATTCTGGAGAGCCAACATGTTCAAATTCTTTTTATATCCATTTTCTGCCATTTACGGGTTGATTGTTTCGATACGGAATTTCCTGTACGATTACAAAGTTTTTAAATCGACCGAGTTTGAGATTCCTGTTATTTCCATAGGAAACATCACTGTGGGTGGAACCGGAAAGACTCCTCACACCGAGTATATGGTCGAACTTTTGAGCAAACAATTTGTAGTAACCACTATCAGCCGGGGATACAAGCGCAAAACCAAAGGGTACCATGAAGTAAAAACCGATTCGCTTGCTACAGCCGTAGGCGACGAACCTTTGCAAATCAAAAATAAATTCAGGGACGTGCAGGTAGTGGTCGACGAGAAACGAGTTCATGCCATAAAAAAAATACAGCAACAGCAACCGACCGATTTACCCGATGTAATTTTACTCGACGATGCCTTTCAGCACCGGAGCGTGAACCCGGGAATCAACATTTTACTGATCGATTTTAACCGTCCGATCGACAAAGACCGGTTGATGCCGGTGGGACGCTTGCGTGAATCGAAATGGCAGATGCGACGCGCAAATATGATTATTTACACCAAATGCCCTCAGGAAATCTCGCCAATCACCCGACGGATCATCATGAAAGAGGTTTATTTAAGACCTTATCAGACATTGTTCTTCACTACCATGGTTTATCAGCCGCTTGCCCCAGTTTTTCCTAACGAAGCGATCGGTACGCCAAAACTTGCATCCGATAAAGTGAATGTGCTTTTGGTTACCGGTATTGCCAATCCTGAACACCTGCGCAAATATCTGAGCACATTTACCGAAAACATTACCGATCTGAAATACCCCGATCACCATAATTTCAATGCTTCAAACATTAACCAAATTCAACAAAAATTTGATAGCATTGAAGCTGAAAATAAAATCATTATAACTACAGAAAAAGATTCGATGCGCCTGAAGGATATGGATTTATCAGCTGACCTTAAAGCGCATCTATTTTACATACCGCTGAAAATAAAATTCCTCGACAGCGAAGGAAAAAACTTTGACGAAAAAATTGTGACTTATGTTAGAGAAAATAAAAGCAACCGCGACCTTCATAAGCGAAAGAGTAAAAAAGCCAATTGATGCCGGAATCATTCTTGGTTCAGGGCTGGGTGGTTTAGTTAAAGAAATAGAGATTGAACTAACGATCCCATATAGCCAGATTCCTGATTTCCCGATTTCTACTGTTGACGGGCACTCCGGACAACTCATCTTTGGCCGGTTGGGCGGAAAGAACGTACTGGCCATGCAGGGACGGTTCCATTATTACGAAGGCTATTCGATGAAGGAAGTGACTTTCCCGGTACGCGTGATGAAAACGGTGGGCATCAATACCCTGTTTGTGTCGAATGCTTCTGGAGGTTTAAACCCCACCTATAATGTTGGAGATGTAATCATCATTTCCGACCATATCAATTTCTTTCCCGAACATCCGCTTCGTGGAAAAAACATGAATGAGCTTGGTCCCCGATTTCCTGACATGAGCAAAACTTACGATGCCCATCTGCGCAATAAAGCCAAAGCAATAGCAATGAAAAACGGCATAACAGTGAAGGAAGGCGTTTACGTGGGCGTTTCCGGACCGACTTTTGAAACTCCTGCCGAATACCTGATGTTCCGTCATTTGGGCGCCGACATCGTGGGCATGTCAACCGTTCCTGAAGTGATTGTGGCTCGCCACATGGACATGACCGTTTTTGGTATTTCGATTGTTACCGACAGCGGCGTTCCCGGACAGATTGTTGAGATTTCGCACGAAGAAGTTCAGGAAGTAGCCATGAAGGCCGAACCCAACATGACTTTAATTCTGAAAGAACTGGTTGCCGGATTATAGCCAAATTCATGACAGCGCCAGCCGGATACAAACAGGTACCAGTAAGAACCTGGTTTTTAACCTACCATGGCGAATTGCCGTCTGTTTCGTTTTTAGGTAATTCGACAACAATTAAACAATGGGAAAATCCGTCAGTAGCCGAATACTTGGGAATTTACAAAGCTGTTGGTCGTGTTTGGGGCTGGACAGGGCGTTTACTGAAATCGATCGAAGAACTTGCTGAGATTCTGAACTCCGAAAACGACGAAGTCTGGCTTTTTCAAGTTGAAAATAAAGTAGCCGGTTTTTTTGAACTGGTACGGACTGAAGGTGAAACCGAACTCGTTTATCTGGGGCTCAAACCCGAATGGATCGGAAAAGGTCTCGGACAAAAATTGATTCAGGCATCGGTAGCCGTAGCTGGACAAAACGGTGAAAAAGTATGGTTACATACTTGCGAACGCGATCATCCGTCAGCTCTGCAAGCTTATCTGCAAGCCGGATTTATAATCGAAAACGAACTTATTTCATTGGAATATTATCCCGAATAACCATGAACCTACCAACTTTTGAAGACATCCGGGCAGCCCACGACCTCATTCGTCCGTACATTCACCACACGCCGGTTTTAAGTTCAAAAAGCATCAACGAAATGGTTGGCGCCGAACTGTTTTTCAAGTGCGAAAACTTGCAAAAAGTTGGGGCTTTCAAGTTTCGTGGAGCATGTAACTCGGTGTTTTCACTCACTCAGGAAGAAGCCATAAACGGCGTTTGCACTCATTCCTCTGGTAACCATGCGGCCGCCCTGGCTTTGGCAGCGCGGATGCGCGGTATTCCGGCTTATATTGTAATGCCCGAAAATGCCCCGGAAATAAAAAAGATAGCCGTAGCTGGTTATGGCGCTCAAATTACTTTTTGCACACCAACACAAGAAGCACGAGAAACGACACTGAAAAAAGTAGCTACCAAAACTGGTGCAACCGAAATTCACCCGTACAACTATTTTAATGTGATTTGCGGACAGGGAACTGCCGCCAAAGAACTGATCGAAGAGATTGGCATACTCGATATTGTAATGGCGCCAGTTGGTGGAGGTGGACTGCTAAGCGGAACTGCTCTTTCAACGAAAGCGTTACAGCCCAATGCCTGGGTGATTGCCGCCGAACCTGCCGGAGCAGATGATGCTTTCCGGTCGTTTTACTCCAAAATACTACAGCCATCGGTTGCACCCAAAACCATCGCCGACGGGCTTTTAACTTCGCTCGGCAGCTTGACTTTCCCTATAATCCTGAATGAGGTTGACCAGATTGTAACTGTTTCGGAAGAAGGTATTGTTGCAGCCATGCGAATGATTTGGGAACGGATGAAAATCATTATCGAACCCTCGTCGGCAGTGCCATTGGCTGCCATACTCGAAAACAAATTGGAGGTGAAAGGCCAGAAAGTGGGCATTATTTTAAGTGGCGGCAATGTGGATTTAGGAAAGTTGCCGTTTTAGAGTAGCTCCGGTATTCGATGTTATTAGGCTGGTTTGCAAATCCACTAGAGGCTGCAACTTCTTAAGCATATTGAGAAGGGCTGGTAATTAGGTGCAAACCTAACTACGTGGATGTTGCGCTACGCTTAAAATTCTTCTTATTGTAGGTTGGCATTCAATTTCGATTTGAATTATTTGTTAAATAAAAATATTGTCATAAATAAATTAAGAGTTAGTTTAAGTTGGCATTTGTCATATAAATTCCAATAACTATATTATTCTTAATTGATTTAATCATTCTATCATATTCAACTGAAGTCAAATATGAATAAAACAATATCATCATAGTTGCTGTAATAAGGAATCCTATTAGTCCTAAAGCAGCAAACGGAGTAGAGAAAATGATAATCCATATAAGCCAGAAAAATAAACTTGAAAATCCAATTGATGACTTCAATGTTACTTTTTCATAACGAGTTTCACTCTCAATATAAAATTGTGTTATAATGTCAGGTCTAAAATGAATTAAGTGAAGCCTAAATTTTGATAGCCAAAAACCATTTGAAGTCCAATTCCCAACAAAAATCTTTTCAGTCCGACCAGTGTAACTTTGTCTAAACAGTAATTGCGGACTCACATTTGTTTTACAAGTAATTGCTTCAACCTTTTCTTGTATAAGTAAAATCCCTTTTTTGTCAGTTCGAAATTGCTTTTTGTCAATCGTTATCATGTCTTATGTTTTCTATTGTCAGAAGACGCGTTTATACTTGACAACAACATTCTGAACTGCATGAAGTTGGATTGCGGCTTGCTTTTCTGTCGAACTCCGATGCCGTTATTGCAGGCTACTGACTTCGTTGTCCGTGCCAAAACCCCAATTGAGATATAGTTTTTTTCTGGATTAGCCATTTATCCTTTCGTTATTATTCTCTAAAATCATTAATATCAATATTTTGTTGAGTCAGATGCTAACATTATTGTCGAAATGAAAATGCAGCTTTAAAAAATTGCAACAGGCAATTGCTGCAACTGGAATTAAAGTTTTATAAATTGTCTCTGGCGATTTTTGAAAGACAGCTATAATCAATAGCAGTCCACTCATAATAAACGTATCTATTAAAGTTTTTTTAAGATGTTTCATGATTCATTTTTATTTTAAATTTCAATCTATAAATATCCTTTAAGTCAAAATTGTCAAACGAAGGAAAGTCCTCCACGACCAATTATACGATAAAAACAAACAAACTGTCAAGCTCTGGAAATCTGTCGTTTACCAGCTGGTACGGTTGCTCATAAGTAATAAATATCACCAAATATATGTTACTTTTTTGCGCGATTCATTGTATTGAGCATATTTATTTTTAATTCTACGTCCTTATATTGAGCATCTGCCTATATCAGCTCCATTTTTACTAAAAAATCCGTATGACAAAGCAAATTGTATTATCAAACAAATTTGATTATGAAGTTCCGGGCTCAATCTAGCATTAATTCTTATTGAGTTCCACCTCAACAACCGTTATTTCGCCATCGTTTACATTAATTTGCGTAATAACCATCTATTATTTCGACGGTTTAAGCTTTCTTCAAATTTCAGTATATACATCTTGTCCAAAAGCAAAATAAACCTATTTTTGTGAATCACTCTCTAAAAAGCCCCCGTCTATGACAATCGAAATAACCGTTGGTGAGAAAATAAAACAGATTCGCGAAATGAAAAAGGTCAGCCTTGAAGAACTGGCTGATAGAAGTGGAATGGACATTACAATGATTCAGAAAATTGAGGAGGAAAAAAATGTCCCATCATTGGCTCCTTTGATTAAAATTGCACGTGCATTGGGTGTTCGCCTAGGCACTTTCCTCGACGACAGCAATTCGTTTGGTCCGGTGGTCGTTCGTTCGGGCCAATATCATAAAGGGGCCCGATTTACCTCTCAACCCAGCGAATCACGCGAACATTTAAATTTTTTCTCGCTCGCATTCGACAAAGTTGGCCGGAATATGGAACCTTTCATAGTTGATATCGAACCCGGGTTACAACCCGATTATGTGCTTTCGTCGCACGAAGGGGAGGAATTTATTTATGTCCTGGATGGTGATGTTGAAATTAACTACGGCAAGGAAATATACACTTTAGCAAAAGGCGACAGCATTTATTTAGATTCGATTATTTTACACAATGTACATGCGGCCAATCAACGTCCGGCCCGGATACTTGCTGTTGTTTATGCTCCATTCTAAATATCAATCTATTCTGAAAATCTGATTTTCATGGAATTACTCAATTCAACATTTGGCGAATTACTCGAAAAATATGCCATCGAAGCTCCCGATCGGGAATTTATGGTTTATCCTGATCGAAATTTACGGTTTACGTATTCTCAGTTCAACGAACGGGTCGATCAACTGGCCAAAGGACTATTATACCTCGGAGTATCGAAAAACGATAAAGTTGGTATTTGGGCCACGAATGTCCCCGACTGGCTGACTTTTATGTTTGCTTCTGCTAAAATCGGTGCGGTTTTGGTCACTATAAATACCAGTTATAAACTGGCTGAATTGGAATACTTACTGAAGGATTCCGACATCCACACCTTATGCCTGATCGATGGATACCGCGATAGTGATTATGTGAACATGATTTTCGATCTGGTTCCTGAATTGAAAAACAGTCCACGAGGCCACCTGGTTAGCGAGAAATTCCCGGAATTGAAGAATGTTGTTTTTATTGGCCAGCAAAAACACCGAGGAATGTACAATACTTCCGAACTCTTATTGCTTGGCAGCCATATCGACGACTTCGAACTCGAACAGATTAGTGAAACCATCAGTTGTCACGATGTGGTCAACATGCAATATACCTCCGGAACAACCGGATTTCCCAAAGGGGTTATGCTTTCGCACCACAACGTTCTGAATTGTGGAAATGCCACTGGCGAATGCATGAAATTTACTCATAAGGAACGAGTGTTGGTTTGTGTCCCCCTGTTTCATTGTTTCGGTTGCGTATTGGCTCTTTGTGCTGTAATTACACATGGAGCGACAATGGTAATGGTCGAAAACTTTGATCCGCTAATGGTTCTGGCATCGGTTGAAAAAGAAAAATGCACGGCATTATATGGCGTTCCAACCATGTTTATTGCTGAATTGCATCACCCCATGTTCAGCATGTTCGATCTGAGTTCGCTGCGTACCGGCATCATGGCCGGTGCACTCTGCCCCATCGAAACTATGAACCAGGTGATGCAGAAAATGTATATGAAAGACGTGATCAGTGTTTACGGCCTGACTGAAACATCGCCGGGAATGACTGCCACCCGAACTCATAATTCGCCCGAAGTACGTGCCACTACCGTAGGTTTCGAATATCCTAATGTTGAAGTTAAGATCTTCAATCCTGATACCGGAGAAGAATGCCCGGTTGGTGAACATGGCGAGATTTGCTGCCGTGGATACAACCTGATGAAAGGTTATTACAAAAATCCGGAAGCAACAGCAAAAACCATTGACAAGGATGGCTGGCTTCATTCGGGCGATTTGGCTGTGAAAACTCCGGATGGATTCTACAAGATTACCGGACGCATCAAAGACATGATCATCAGGGGTGGCGAAAATATTTATCCCCGTGAAATCGAGAATTTTATCTTCAACATGCCTGAAGTCGAGTCGGTTGAGGTGGTTGGCGTGCCCAGCAAAAAATATGGGGAACAAGTTGGCGCGTTCATCAAAATTAAAGCCGGCATGGAATTGTCTGACGAAGCGGTTCAGGAATTTTGTCGTGGAAAAATTGCCCGGTATAAAATTCCACAATATATTTTCTTCGTAACCGAATTCCCAATGACAGCCAGCGGAAAAATACAGAAATACAAACTCCGTGATTTAAGTCTCGAACTCCTTGAAAAGAGAGGCGTTGAGATTATTTAGAAGGGTTACTGATTCTGCAATTCTTCCCAGTATTCCACAGCACGGCGGGTGTGTGGAATGACGATGGTTCCGCCAACCAGGTTCGCTACCGAAAACACCTCGAAAACCTCATCGGTTGTTACGCCCAACTCGTGGCATTTGCCCAGATGATATTTCACGCAATCGTCGCAACGCAATACCATCGAAGAGACGAGTCCAAGCATTTCTTTGGTTTTTGAACTCAGCGCGCCATTCTGGTAGGTCAGCGTATCCACGCTATAAATGCGTTTCATTACTTTATTGTCTGCCGCCAGAATTTTCTCGTTCATGCGCATGCGGTAGTCGTTGAAATCGTCGATTAATTTGCCCATATCGAAGAGTTATAAGTTATGAATGATGAGTAATGAGTTTGTTTCGGGTTTCGGGATGCGAGTTTCGGGATAATGCGGAACCCACAACAATTTATTAGACCGATTCGCCAATCAGCGTAGTTTGTGTGCATCTCAGTACTTTTACCTGAACGTAATCGCCTTTCTGAAAATTTTTCGCCGGGAAAACGATTACTTTGTTTTGTGATGTACGTCCAAAAAGTTCTTCCTTGCTTTTTTTCGACGTTCCTTCCACCAGCACTTCAAAAGTTTTTCCGATATCGCGCTTGTTGCTTTCGTGAGACAAACGATTATGGAGTTGAATGATTTCGTCAAGCCTCCTGAGTTTTTCTTCTTCCGGAACATCATCGGCCAGGTGTTCGTGCGCATAAGTTCCGGGACGTTCCGAATATTTAAACATGAAAGCCATGTCGAATTTCACTTCTTCCATCAGCGAAAGTGTTTCCTGATGATCTTCCAGTGTTTCGGTACAGAATCCACAGAATACGTCGGTACTCAATCCACAATCGGGTAAAATTTCGCGGATAGCCCTGATACGGTCGAGGTACCATTCCTTATCATATTTGCGGTTCATCAGTTTCAGGATTCTCGAACTGCCCGACTGAATCGGCAAATGAATGTGACGGCAAAGGTTAGAATACTTGGCAATCGCTTTTAGTACTTTATCCGACATGTCTTTGGGGTGCGAAGTGGTAAACCGAATTCGTACCAGCGGATCAACTTCGGCAACCAATTCAAGCAAGTCCCAAAAACGGACAGGCTTGCGTTCGCCTTCAGGAAGCCATTTGTATGAATTTACGTTTTGCCCGAGCAGCGTCACTTCGCGGTAACCCTTTTGTGCGAGATCGCGCACTTCATTCACAATATCCTGCGGATCGCGGCTACGCTCGCGGCCTCGGGTATATGGAACAATGCAATAGGTGCAAAAATTGTTGCATCCACGGGTAATGCTTACAAATCCAGAAAGCGTTTTTTCGCCAATACGTACCGGCGTAATTTTATCGTAAGTTTCGTTTTCTGAAAGTTCAACATTAATGGCTCCTGTTCCTTTCTGGGCTTTGTCGATCAGGAAGGGCAGGTCGCGGTAAGCATCTGGCCCGGCAACCAAATCAACGGCAGCATGAGCCAATAACTCGTCGCCAACCCGTTCGGCCATGCACCCCAGCACACCAACAATCAGTTTTTTGTTTTTTTTCTTCAGGCTCTTAAAATAGTCGAGGCGATGCCAGATGCGTTGTTCCGCATTATCGCGCACCGAGCAAGTGTTCAGGAAGATGGCATCAGCGTCATCGGCACTTTCAACTGATTCATAACTTCTATCCTGAAGAATGGCTGCCACCACCTCGCTGTCGGCCACATTCATCTGGCAACCATATGTTTCAATGAATAACTTTTTCTTTTCCAATTTGTATCGGGTTTTGAGGTTGCAAATTTCATTATTTTTCAGGAATAAGCAAGAGAACCAACAAAATGGGAAAAGGAAGGGAAAATGAGAAGAATAAGTATCTGCTTTTTTTGAACTCCAGAGAAATGGAATATTTGCAGGAACAAAGGAGGCGATTGGAAAACATTGTTCGCAATATAAGGCTGAGCGCCGGGTTTCCCTTACTTCGAACGAAATTGAACCGGACTTTAAAAAGACTATTTTCAGAAAAATTGTCCATAAGAAAACCTGTAATCAAAAGTCAGGAAAACAAAAAATTAACATTCAGGAAAAAAACAGTTACATAAGTTCATCTGTTTTAGATTTTATTCTACCTTTAAACTTCACTTAATCAACGAGTTTGTTTGAAATAGAACTTCTGATTTGATGGTTTCGGAATCAAAATCGCTGAAGAGATGTTCTATTAAAATCTTATATTTGCTCACTCAAAAACTGATCGTATGAGGTATTTGTGTAGTGTAATCTTCATCTTTGTTCTTTTCAGCTCGCTGGGATATGCTCAAACCGATACACTTAGAATAAACCAGGGTTTATCGGGTCAGGCAGCAATCCTTGAAGATTTTCTCGGCAAATTGCAGGTCAGGCAAGATCCCCGAATCACTGACATGCTCATTCGACACAATCAAATCAACCAAAAACGGAACGGAACAGACGGATATCGGCTGGAAATTTTTTTTAGTTCCGACACGAAAGCACGCGAACAGGCAGCGAGGGTAAAAAACGAGTTTAACGTTGTGTTTCCCGACATTGCCAGCTATATGTTGTTTCAAACACCCAATTTTAAAGTGCGCATTGGCGATTTCAGAAATAAGAGTGAAGCTTTGAAAACCAAAGCTCATATTGCATCGAAATACCCCAACGCCTTTATTGTTAAAGATAATATCCGATTTCCCGAACTATTTACAGAAAGTGTAGAACAAAACGAAGAACAATGAGCGAATTGATTAAACATGAGTGTGGAATTGCATTGATACGTTTACGTAAACCACTTGAGTATTACAAGGAAAAGTATGGCACCTGGCAATATGGACTGAATAAGCTATATCTTTTAATGGAGAAGCAGCACAACCGCGGGCAGGATGGCGCTGGAATTGTGAATGTAAAAATGGAACTTGAACCAGGTCAGGAGTATATCAACCGCCATCGGTCGATTGAAGCAAATCCAATTAAAAATATATTTGACAAGGTTGCTAAAGGAATCAAAAAAGCAGAAAAAAATAAGCCTAAAGATGCCGACATTCGGTGGATATACGAAAATGTACCGTTTTCGGGCGAAGTTTACCTGGGACATTTACGCTACGGAACTTTCGGACGAAACAGCATCGAATTTGTGCATCCGGTGATGCGTCAGAATAACTGGAAATCGAGAACCCTGGTGTTAGCCGGGAACTTCAATTTAACCAATACTGACGAGCTTTTCCAGAAACTGATAGCACTTGGACAGCATCCAAAAGCATATACCGACACGGTAACCATTCTTGAAAAAGTTGGACATTTCCTCGATGAAGAAAACCAGTTGCACTTCAGGAATTACAAAAACGAAGGATATTCGAACCGCGAAATTTCGCCGCTGATCGAAAAAAATCTGGACGTTCAAAAAGTACTCGAAAATTCGAGCAAAGATTGGGATGGTGGATATGCCATTGCCGGCATGTTTGGACATGGCGATGCTTTTGTGATGCGCGATCCATGGGGAATCCGTCCGGCATTTTACTATTACGACGACGAAATTGTGGTAGTGGCATCCGAGCGTCCGGTCATTCAAACCGTGATGAACGTCAAGGCCATCGATGTTCATGAAGTAAAACCGGGCGAAGCGTTAATCGTCAAAAAAGATGGCTCTGTCTTCAATAAAATGATTCGTGTGCCACATACACGTAGGTCATGTTCGTTCGAACGGATCTATTTTTCGCGCGGAAGCGACAAGGATATTTACCAGGAACGCAAAATGTTGGGAAGCTTACTTTCGCCAGCTATCCTGAAAGCCATCGATTTCGACATTGAGAATACCGTATTTTCTTATATCCCGAATACTTCTGAGACTGCCTTTTACGGGCTGGTACATGGCGTCCGTCAATATTGTGTCGATTGGAAAATCAAGCAATTGAAAAAATACAATGGGAGCATCACCAACGAAATTATGGAAGCCGTTTTGTCGGTTGAACCACGGATTGAAAAGCTGGCCATTAAAGATGTGAAACTCCGCACCTTTATTGCCGACGATGCCAGTCGCGACGATCTGGTTGCCCATGTTTATGATGTGACTTACGGAATTATCAAAGAAAATACAGATACATTGGTAATTATCGATGATTCGATTGTTCGGGGAACGACTCTGAAGAAAAGTATCCTGAAAATTCTGGATCGACTGAACCCAAAAAAAATCATCGTGGTTTCGTCAGCTCCACAGATCCGCTATCCCGACTGCTATGGCATCGACATGGCCGTGCTCGATAAATTTATCGCTTTTAATGCAACCATCGAATTACTAAAGGATACCAATCAGGAACATGTGATTGATGAGGTTTACCGCAAATGTAAAGAGCAGGAAAATCTCCCTAAAGAAGAGATTGTTAATTACGTGAAAGAAATATACAAACAGTTTAAGGCTGAAGAAGTATCGGCGAAAATTGCCGAATTACTGAAACCGGAAGGCTGCAAGGCTGAAGTGGAAATCATTTATCAAACCATTGAGAACCTGCATGTGGCATGTCCGAACGATACCGGCGACTGGTATTTTACCGGGAATTACCCAACTCCTGGCGGGAACAAAGTGGTAAACACTTCGTTCATCAATTACGTGGAAGGTAAAGACGGACGGGCATATTAAAAGGTTCCAGGTTTTGAGTTACAGATTCCAAGTTTTGTTCGTTGATAGGAGCCGCCGTCTGGACCCGCATTGCATGGAGCTAGTCTAAATACATTGTTAGCCTTCGTTTTTTCAGCCTTGACTGATTGTCAGCGATTAAGCGATCACGTATGGCTACACCACGGGATAATAGGGAACTGAAAAATTTCAAAGTAAAAACAAGGCCGTCTCAAATCAAAAATTGAGACGGCCTTGTTTATGTATTCTATGAGGTCAGTGGCGGATTCGAACCGCCGTACACGGTTTTGCAGACCGCTGCCTAACCACTCGGCCAACCGACCAACACTGGTTATTCCCTGTTTTGGGCTGGCAAAGATAACAAAATTTTATTCGAACCTGCAAGAAAAATTTGAGATGCAAAAATACAATTATAGAATTCGGCTATCGTATTCATTTCGGGCTAATATAATTTCATCCATCCTTTCTGAAGCCCATTGAGCCAATTCCCAAATTTTCTGAAGCAAACTTTGTCCAAGTAAAGTCAGTTCGTATTCAACCCGTGGAGGAACTTCAGCATAAATCTTTTCGGTGATCAAGCCATCGCGTTCAAGCGAGCGAAGGGTCGCAGTGAGCATTCGCTGCGAAATCCCATCAATTTTACCCTTTAATTCATTGAACCTGATTTTGCCCGAATAACCCAGATTCAATATGGCCAGTAACGACCATTTATCACCAAACCGGTCCATAATATTGTGAACCGGACAAAACTCATGTGTTCTTTCTTTCCCTGAAAAAAACATGGTAAAAGGAACTATTTCAGAAAAAAATCCGGAACAAGCTGCCGCAGAAAAACAGGTTGACGCAACTCCAATGGGAGGGTTTGACTCAGACGCACTTGATGCTGCACTTGGGCTTGCTGAAAAAGGGTTGCACAGCACAGTGACTATGACATTGGGTTATCGCGATACCCAAAAAAATTACCTCAGCACTGCGGCAAAAGTGAGAAGAAGCAAAGAAGAGTTGTTTGTCAGACTTTGACAATTACGGTTCACACCTATCTGATCAGGAATTACTGGCATACTAATCCAGTGGTTCCTGATCTTTTTATTAGCAAAACGAAGTTGGAGTAACAGCCACAGAATTTTAACTGGTATGCCGAGTGATAGAATCAGTAAATACAACAAATGTTATATTTACACTTTTAAAATTAATGACTTTCTAAGATGACAAACAAAGCTTTACTGATTATACTTTTCCTTGCTGGTTGGGGACTTGCATCGTGTGGCGGAAAAAAAAGCGTCAACACCACGCAAAATCAGGACAAAACATTTTGGCAATATGCAAAAACTCCACCAATGGGATGGAACAGTTGGGATTGCTATGGGCCAACAGTTACTGAGGCAGAGGTGAAGGCTAATGCCGATTACATGGCCGAAAAGCTAAAAAAGCATGGCTGGGAATATGTTATTGTCGATATTCGCTGGTTTGTGGCGAACGATAAAGCTGGCGGTTACAATGAAAAAAATCCGGCTTATACTTTGGATGAATGTGGTCGTTTGTTGCCATCTGTTGAAAAATTTCCATCTGCTGCCAATGGGGCCGGGTTTAAACCCTTAGCCGACTATATTCATTCCAAGGGACTGAAATTCGGGATTCACCTAATGCGTGGAGTGCCGGTTGAAGCAATTAAAAAGAAATGTCCGGTCATGGGAACCAACGTTAACGCGTCCGACATTTATTCGGATTCGTTGCAGTGCGGCTGGTTGCGTGACATGAAAACAATTGACACGTTGAAAGTTGGGGCGCAGGAATATTACAATTCGATCTTCAATCTTTATGCCTCCTGGGGTGTCGATTATGTGAAAGTTGACGATTTATCACGTCCGTATCACCATGGTGAGATTTCGATGATCCGTAAAGCCATTGATCAAAGTGGACGCCCGATGGTATTCTCCACTTCGCCTGGCGCTACGCCTCTTAAATGGGCTAATCATGTGGTTAACCACGCCAACATGTGGCGCATTTGCGACGATTTCTGGGACAACTGGAAAATGCTTGCTCCACAGTTTAAACGCTGCGCCGATTGGGCTCCGTATATTGGAGAAGGTCACTTCCCCGATGCTGACATGCTTCCATTGGGACACATTGCCCTACGCGCCGAACGTGGTACCGACCGCATGACAGGATTTACCAAACCCGAACAATATACCCTGATGAATCTCTGGGCCATGTTCCGCTCTCCACTAATGTTTGGTGGCGATTTGCCAACCAATGATGAGTTTACATTTTCGTTGCTAACTAACGACGAAGTACTGAATGTAAACCAAAACAGCTCAAAAAACAAGCAATTGAAGGCTGAAAATGGATTGATTGTTTGGACTGCTGATGTTCCTAAAACGGATGATAAATATGTGGCTTTCTTTAATATTAACGATACCGGGGATTCAGAGATTTCTGTTTCTCTGGAAGAACTTAAAATTTCAGGAACCTATACAATAAAGGACTTGTGGAATAAAGAAAACTATGGATCGGTTACCGATAAATTCAGGATTAAGGTTAACCCTCACGCTTCGGTATTGGTGAGATTTACCAAGTCAAGGTAGATTCTCTGACTTGAAGTGTGGCTCGAAATAGAATGCCCCTAAAATACGATCTTCAGAAAAATGGTAGGTGTGAATGGCGCTGCATCTGAATAAATCCGGATATCACCCAACGGTGGAGTTAATTGGATGTTTTTCAAATTAGCGTATTTTAGATTTTGGGTATCGAAAAGGTTCAACACAGAAAAACCTACTTCGCTTGAAAAACGTTTGGGTGTAAATTTATAAGTCACTGCGGCATCGACCCGGTTATAGGCTATGTTTCGGTTATCACGAGCAAAGACTCTGCGCAAAATCTCCATTCCAGAACCATAAACATAATCAGCTGAAAGATAAAAATGACGAATATTAAATAAGCCAGCAACCTTGAATTCATGAAGTTGATGTTGCGGAGCCAACGAATAGGTAGGTAACGGTTCATTCAGGGGAGCCAGGCTTTCAAGAGCTTTACTAAGGGTGTACGAAGCCCAAACCGAATGCTTTCCAAAATCTTTCTTAGCAAAGAAATCGATTCCATAAGTTTTAGCATTACCGAAATAGGAAAAGTAGCCGTCGAGATTATTCATCCCGTCAAATCGCTTTTCGAAGACTCGTTGTGTAATGTGTTGCGTCAATTTATAATATGCTTCAACATTGACCGTCAGACTATTCTTGGAATAGTTCAATTCGCCAACCCAATGTGTGGCTTTTATTACCGGAATGCTGCTATTGCTGGCATTCCACAAATAGGAGTAGTTTTGATCGTGGTCAACACTCGCGATTTTCGAAATAAACTGGTGGTAACGCCCCCAGGAAGCAGTTAATTTCAATTGTTTAGAAAATTTATAACTGGCACTCACCCTTGGTTCGAAATAAAGTTTTCCATCTCCAGTCGTAACATTGATCCGAAAACCAGATTTTAACGTCAGGTGATTTCCAACGGGCAAGAAATCGTCGGCGAACGCATATACCCGGCTGTTCCTGTAGTGATTTAAGGTGTCGATATGCAAGGTGTCACCAATGTTGGTGATGAAACCTATTTTGGCTTCGTTACTATAAAAACCGCCGCCAAATTCCATTTGATGACCATTTAAGAAATAGAGTAAATTTTCGATGCGTAAAGAATTCTCATTAGCGCCATTCTCGGTACTTGACTTATCTTTCTTATAAATATTCGTGGTCGTCGAGTTGATCGTTTGTACATCATCCGATAATTTTTTTGAAAAATCGGAATGCGATAATATAAACTTCGAGGACCAATTGTCAGACCATTTTTTACTATAGAAGGCCGACGCTCCACGTTGCCTGTTTTTTTCCTTATCCAACAGAGTAACCGACAACGGAGTAGATCCGATATTCTCGGGCAGGCCATTTATATTTTTTGTAATATTTGCATCAACATCAAGTCGAAAATAGTCACCTCCAGCATATGTGCTTACATAGAACTGGTCGCCATTATCAAAATTATGGCTGTATTTCAGGTTCAAATCTCTAAATCGGTAATTGTCGGGATAAACAGCCAGATCGGAATTCGAATTTGTTGAATTCACCAATTTAGGTCGATCGTTAGAGGCAGGATGAGTTGGTGCAAAAATATTGAAATCACCAGGATTGTAGATATTATAATAAGTTTGCCTATATGCCATTAGTAGCGACGACTTTTTAAAAAGCGGCACTTCCACCATTCCATTCAAGGTAGCCTGATTCACATTCAGGCTGAAAACCGGTTTTTGCAAATTTCCATTTTTCCCAATGATATTCACAATTCCCCCTACCCGATTTCCATATTTCGAATCGAACCCACCTTTTAAAATTTCAATGGTTTTCACTACAAAAGGATTCACCACACTGATGTTGTCGTTGTAATTTTTTAAGCCAAAGAGTGTAAACTCATCAAAAGTAACCAAGCTCTGTCCTTCAGAACTTCCCCAGATCAGCAGATCGGTCGATTGCTCCCCGGCCGCCTGTATTCCAGGCATCAGCCGGATGTGGTGAAATACCGAATTATCGCCCTGCCCAGGCAAATATCGAGAGATATTCGTATTGAGAGTAATCTTTCCGATTTCCTCACCCAACACAGTTGCCTTTTCGACTTCATTTTCACGAACCGTCACCTCCGGAAGTTTTATGTTTGAAGGAGTTAATTTATACTGTCTGAAATTACTGGCAACCAGCACAGTGTCGTAGATAAAGTAGCCCAGATGTGAGATGCGTAAATGGAAGGAACTATCGATAGATGCCGTATAATTGAAATTACCTGTCACATCAGCGATCATCGGATGATTATTGATGAGGATATACGAAAAAGGAAGTGGTTCATAAGAACCTGCTTCAACAATCTGACCTGTAATTTGAGTTTGGTCTTTCTTCCTTTCCTCCTTTTGCTTCTTGTCTGTGGGAATGATGATGAACACATCATCCATTTTTTTAAGTTGAAAAGGAAGATCCTTCAGCAAGTACGCTATGGTTTCCTCCTTGGTATCAAAAGTTTTTGATACTTTGACTTTATATTTCGAAAGCTGATTTTCGCTGTACGAAAACTGGAAATTATACTGATCGCGCAAATAAAGAAGTACCACATTTAGTGGCAGGTTGTTTGCCTTAACTTTAATCGCTTTAGATTGTGAAAAACCGACTAAAGAAAGTAGAATAATAAAAAATAATATAGCGGTTCTTCTTATCATTCATCTTTCCGGATAATGAGATAATCACCAACTGATTTGCGAATATACTTTAAACCTAACGCAGGACAAACATATTCCAATACTTCCTCAACATTTTGATCTTTGGTGAAATTTCCCGTATAAAGTGAATGATCGTCAATTTTAGTTTCAATATTCACCTCGTATTGTCTTTCAATTTCCCTGAAAACCTGAATAACAGGCGATGCTGTGAACAAAAAGATATTTTTCTTCCACGATATTTCAGAATAGGTTTCGATGTTGGCCATCACATGTATTCTCCCGTCGGGCTGAACCTCTGCCTTACTGTTCGGTTTCAGAATGGATTCGAACCCAGCTCTCGATTTAACTTTCACACTTCCGGTAACACAAGTCACTTTATATATATCTTCTCTCGCATAAATATTGAAACTTGTTCCCAGAACCTGAGTGATGCCTTTCGACGAGGTTACCGTAAATTTCTTTCCCTTTTCAACTTCAAAAAAACCTTCACCGTCCAGTTGAACGATACGAGTTATTTTCCACCAATAAGGATAATAAATTAAAGTGCTTTGGGCATTCAAATTAACTTTTGAATGGTCGGGAAGTTCGGCAACCAGATGCTGCCCTTTAGGAGTTTGTATTTTAACGGAATAAAAACGGAGAAAGCTCCCCGTTGCAAAAAGAATAAGGATGCTTGCTGCAACAACCCATTTGGAATAGGCGAAGTTAAAAATAAGGGAACGGCCTTGGGGGTATGCATCTATTTTACCTTCAAGAGTTGTCCATACTTCAGCTTTGCTTTTTCCCCAACGGAATGTTCCTCCGGAGAAAAAGGTTTTGCTTTGACGGTCAACAGCATCCAGGTTAATATGTTCCTTATTTTGTTTCACTTGTTTTTTCTATTTTAATCCGGTTTAAACTCCAACCCAAAACCAATAAAATCAAACCTGATATTTTATCTTTCAGATGAGTTTTCAAATGCTCAAGTGCTTGGCTCATCCTTTTCTCGATGGCCTTTACGCTTAGTCCCAGCTGATCGGCTATTTCTTTGTATTTCAATTCGTCAATGCGATTCATCAGGAACACGGTACGTTGTTTTTCAGGCATCGAATTTAAAGCTGCATCATAGGCATTTTTTAGTTCCTGAAAATTAATCTCGTCTTCGGGTGTCAGGCTTTTGTTGCAGGGTTGAAAGGTGTTGAAAAAATTAGTTGCAACTTGTTTCCGTCGGTATTGAGAAATGAACAGGTCGCCGGCAATTTTAAAAAGCAACCCCTTTACCCTTTTGGGGTCGATCTCCATTTGCTTTTCCCACACCCGCATAAAAGTTTCCTGCGCAATATCGGTAGCAATGTCTCCGTCGCCCGACCGGTAGAGTACGTATCGTCTGACGTCCTCAAAATAAGTATCAAATAACAGTTTAAACTCTTCTTTTTTCAACTTAATTCACTTTTCATCTGCTCCAAAGATAGATGAATCAGGAATTGTTTAAAATTTAATTAACGAGGAAATTCAAAAGAGTAAAAATTTGTTCATATAATGAATGTTATAAGTGTGAATACCAATCTATTTCAGATTAAAGAATTAAAACAAGATAACGGGAAGAGCTGTTGCATTGAATACTACAGCTCATTTCCCCTTTGCCAATCTATTTTTCCTTCTCAGGGTTAATTCCCGGATAAAGTTGTGCCATTCGCTGTTTCACAATTAATGATGCCCGTGTTTTCCTTCAGGACCTTTTAATGTAATTTCAGTAGTGGTTCCGCCAACAGTCAAAGTAGCCAGATTATCACACGTACCATCGCCGTAATCCAATGTACCAATAACAGCCCCAGCTTGTTTGTATTCAACCGTTCCCGATACAATATTGCGGCAGTCGCCCAACTCCAATAATTCTTGGGTTATTGTACGCGAATATGAGATATTATCAGTAGTATTATCGACTGTTATCGACCCGGAAATTGCAACTTTGTCGTCACTACGATCTATAGGAGTGCTCACACCAGCAAGCCATTCAGTTGTTTCCGTTCCTTTTCTGACAAAAGTAGCCCCATCGGTTATGGTGAAGGTTACATCGCTGTTGCTGGTAATTTTTCTGGTCGTGGAATTATCGCCAATAAATTTCTCAATACTTGTACCACTAATGGCAATGCTATCAACAGCGCAATCGGCGTAAGTGATTTCCCGTGTACTTCCATCGGTGTTTTGTTCGCCGTTCACAACAATCGTAACCTTACCCTTAATCACTTTATTATGATCGGTTTCTATTCCAGTGCCATAATCAATGGTAATGGTAATCGGGTACCCGGTTGCCGCTGTATCGATGGTCACAGTTGGAGTTTCGCCTGCCACATAATGTAAAGCTCCCTGTCCATGCAGCAAATCGCCTTTTTTACCTTTTACATGTGAGAGTTCGCGCAAAATCCGTTCATACCCGGCATAAAAGTCGGCCTCTAATGTTGCTTCAACCGAAGCACTTTGAACCACTGCATCTGAAGTGGCAATGGTTGCCGATTTCAATAAAGAAGCACTATCGCTTGAAGATGAAGAATTTTCATTCTTCGCGCAGGAAAAGAACACAAAAGAGATAATTACTAGAAATGCAAGAATTTTCGTTTTCATGTTTCCAAAGATTAAGGATTAAAAAAATTATTTTCTACCTTATATCCGAAACATGAAGTTGAAACCCTACTCAATTTCAACAAATTCTTTTTCAGGCAACTTTGTTCATTCTACGATCGCTGTTAATCAAGTAAACTGTTTTTTAGGAACAGATTTATCCAACCAGAGCCACACTGACTTTTCCGATTTGTCCACCCATTGGCGGATTCATTTTTGAAACTTTCACCGTCACTTTTTGTGCTTCCTGGAATTCAGACTTAATCCGGTCGATGATGCGCTGAGCTACATGTTCGAGTAAATCAGAAGGAATTGCCATTTCTTCTTTTACGGCCAGATAGGCTTTTTGATAATCGAGCGTATCTTCCAACTTGTCCGTTTGTCCGGCTTTGCTGCAATCGGCTTCCATCTTCAGGTTTACCAAGAACCGGTTGCCGGCAACTTTTTCCACATCAAAATGACCGTGAAAAGCGTAAAATTCCATTTCTTCAATTTCGATCAACGCCATAGTTTATTTACAATTTATTTATTTGCAATTTACCATTAAAAAAGTCCTAAGTACCTATAGTGAACTAACATTCGGAGATTAAACCGCAATTCTTATGCTTTTTCATCTCATTCCCAAATCTTCAAATCCCCACATTTACTCCTTTGTTCTTCTGTTTCTGGGCTCCTATTTTCTGGACGTAAAATTAATTTTATTGTTCTGGAATTCAATTTTCAAACACTTAAAATCTCTGAAAGCTAAAACGACCATTTGTTAATTAATTTCAAAGAGAAAGGTTTTTTGGGAGCTCCATGTGACAATTAAAAAAACAAACTACTAACACATGAAATCATTTTATACTTTTGTCGTTAGTCTATTCTGAAACGAGATTTTTAAAATTGATACCATGAGTGAACATGTGATTGAAAGTGACAATACAGTGAAATCCAACAATTTTATTCACCAGATTGTTGAGGAAGAGATTAGTGCTGGAAAAAATAGTGGGCGGGTACATACCCGGTTTCCTCCTGAACCAAATGGTTATCTCCATATCGGACACGCCAAATCCATTTGCCTGAACTTTGGAACCGCTCAAAAATATGGCGGTTTAACCAATTTGCGTTTCGACGATACCAACCCTTCGAAAGAAGAGACCGAATATGTGGATTCCATCATGGAAGATGTCCACTGGCTTGGGTTTGACTGGGACAACCGGTTGTTTTATGCCTCCGATTATTTCGATCGGCTTTTCGATTTTGCTGTTAAGCTCATTAAGGAAGGCAAAGCATACATCGACGACCAAGATGCCGAGACCATCAGCGCCCAAAAAGGAACGCCAACTCGTCCAGGTACTGAAAGTCCGTTCAGGAACCGATCAATAACTGAAAATCTGGATTTATTTATGCGCATGAAATCTGGCGAATTTGATGAAGGTGTTCGGGTTTTACGTGCCAAGATCGACATGACTTCGCCAAACATGCACATGCGCGATCCGATCATTTACCGGATCATGAAAACACCGCATCACCGCACTGGCGACAAATGGTGCATTTACCCGATGTATGATTTTGCACACGGGCAATGTGATTATTGGGAAGGAATTACCCACTCCATTTGCACACTCGAATTCGAAGTTCACCGCCCGCTATACGATTGGTTCATTGATCAACTGAAAGATTCGGATTACCGTCCACGGCAGATCGAGTTTTCACGTCTGAACCTCAATTATACAGTGATGAGCAAACGTAAATTGCTCGAATTGGTAAAAGATCACCATGTTACCGGTTGGGACGACCCGCGTATGCCCACCGTTTGCGGATTGCGCCGCCGTGGTTATACTCCGGAATCGATCCGAAATTTTGCCGAGCGAATTGGAGTAACCAAGACCGACGGAATTACCGATGTTGCACTTCTGGAATACAGTATTCGCGAAGACCTGAACAAACGGGCACAACGCGTAATGGGCGTTCTGAATCCGTTGAAAGTAGTCATTACCAATTGTCCGGAAGGTGTGATTGAACAAATGGAAGCCGTAAATAACCCTGAAGATTCTTCGATGGGAACACGCATGGTACCTTTTACCCGCGAACTGTACATCGAACGCGAAGACTTTATGGAAGAACCACCAAAGAAATTTTTCCGTTTATCGCCCGGGACCGAAGTGCGTTTGCGTTACGCCTATTTCATTACCTGTACCGATGTGGTAAAGGATGCTAATGGCGAAATCGTTGAAATACATTGTACTTACGATCCAGCTTCACGCGGAGGAAATTCGCCCGACGGACGGAAAGTAAAATCGACCATTCACTGGGTTTCGGCCACTGAAAATGTGGAAGCGGAAGTTCGTCTGTACGATCGTCTGTTTTCTGACGAGGAACCTGACGGACACAAAGATATTGATTTTAAGGAGTTTATGAATCACAACTCCCTGCAAATTTTACCCAAATGTTATATCGAACCCTTTGTAAAAGGGGCCAAAGTACTCGATCACTTTCAGTTCGAGCGTCTGGGCTATTTCAATATCGATCAGGATTCGACTTCTGAGAAGTTGGTTTTCAACCGTACCGTTCAATTGAAAGATACCTGGACAAAAGTTCAGTGTAAATAAATACGGGGAAATGGAGACCAAAGACTAAAATCTGGAATCTGAAAAATACAGCAAGGGTGGAACGAAGGTTCTGCCCTTTTTTATTTGCTGATTAGATTGATCTTAACTGTTTTCTGTTCAGATATTCAACCCTCAGCATCAGCATCAACAAAACCACAATGCACACAATCGCCCTTACCGAATAAATGGTAGCCAAAGTTCCTTTGCTCGACAAAAGAGAAAGAACCGGAGCAAGCAACATGCCTGTCCATATCAGGAATGACTCAGAGTTTTCGCGGGTTTGCCACAATCGGCTAACAACCGGAAAATAGGCGATCACCAAAATTCCCTGTGTTAATGCGTGGGTTACGAAATGATTTTTGGTCACAAACCAGAATAGTAAAATGATCAGCACTGCAACCAGGCAACCTCTATCGAAACGGCTAAAACGTGAAGTGTGGTCACCCCAGAGATAAATAGCAATGGTAACAATCAAGGTGAGCGCCATATCGGTAGTATTCAAAATGTTATCGAATAAACTGAAATGATCTGATTCCAGATAAGTCGTCAGGCTGATTCCAACTGCGATGGTAAAGAAAATCCACATGGCCAGAGCTGGTTTTATTTTCTGTTTATAGGTCAACCAGCAATACCAAACAGTAATGGCCAGATTGAGCAGCGATACGCTTACAATTGACGTAATTTGGATCAGATTTTCGGGCATAATTTAATTCGGTGCATAAAAAAAAGAAGTTGCAAGTATATCATTTTATTCATTCATTTTTGTCGATTGAATCGTACCTTTGAACTATAACTTTTGAATTTCACCATCATGGCTACTTTTATCAACGAAATAGAGATTGCCCAAATTCTGGAGCAAAATCAGAATCCCGATCCGGCAAAAATCAGTGCGGTACTGAATAAAGCCAAGGAAATGAAAGGTTTGGGTTTGGAAGATGTAGCGGTACTCTCCAACATCAAGGATCCGATGCAATTGTTCGAACTTTTCGAAGAAGCCAATCACATTAAAGAAAAAATTTACGGCAAACGACTGGTCATTTTTGCACCGCTTTATATTTCAAACCTTTGTGCCAACGAATGCAGCTATTGCGCATTCAGAGCTAAAAACAAAGCCATTGTTCGCCGTTCGCTTAATCAGGAAGAAATCAAACGTGAAACGGAAATACTCGTCAGGCAAGGACACAAACGAATTTTAATGGTCGCCGGGGAATCATATCCGAACGAAGGTTTTCAATATGTGATCAATTCAATTGCTTCTATTTATGAAGCTAAAGTCGGAAATGGCGAGATTCGTCGGGTCAACGTCAACATTGCGCCGCTCGACCTTCCTGAATTCAAATTACTGAAAGAAGCAAAAATCGGAACCTTCCAGCTTTTCCAGGAAACCTATCATCATCAAACTTATCATGAAGTACATACCGGTGGGAAAAAAGCAGATTATGATTATCGGGTAACCGCACTTCACCGCGCGATGGAGGCCGGAATCGACGATGTTGGAATCGGGGTGCTTTTTGGCTTATACGATTTCCGTTTCGAGTTGCTGGCCATGATGCAACACATTCAGGAACTTGAAAAGGCTTTTGGAGTTGGGCCGCATACCATTAGTGTTCCGCGCATCGAACCGGCTACAGGATCTGATCTGGCTTCGCACCCGCCATACGCCGTATCCGATCTCGATTTCCGGAAAATTGTGGCTATTCTCCGTTTGGCTGTTCCTTATACAGGCATTATCATGTCAACCCGCGAAACGGCACATATGCGGCGCGACACTTTTGCGTTGGGCGTTTCCCAGATTTCCGCCGGAAGCCGCACCAATCCGGGTGGCTATGCAGATTCGTTACACGAAGACGACAGCAGTCAATTCTGCTTGGGTGATCACCGTCCGCTAGACGAAGTTATTCGCGATGTGGCCGAAATGGGCTACATTCCATCGTTTTGTACCGGATGTTACCGGCTAGGAAGAACAGGTCAGGATTTTATGGACCGCGCAAAACCAGGCGACATCAAAAATCATTGCAACCCGAATGCAGTTTCTACCTTTATGGAATACCTGATGGACTATGCTTCGTATGAAACCCGACTGATTGGCGAAAACCTGATTGAAGATGTTGTCAATTCGATGCACGGCATTGCCAGGGAAAGAGCTGTTAACCTGCTTGAAAAGGTAAAAAAAGGGAACCACGACATGTATTGCTAATTAAAATTCCGGAGTTTCACCATATCTTAATCCCGGTATAATTCAACATTCGATCAAAATAAAAAAGCAATTAAGGAGGAAAATCATGATTAACGCAATAATACTCATCAATGCCGAGCGAACTAAAATAAATTCGGTAGCCGAACAACTGGTGGGCCTAGATGGAATTACCGAAGTTTATTCGGTAAGCGGACGGTTTGATTTGGTTGCGGTTATCCGGCTTCCACACGCCGACGACCTGGCCGAGCTGATCACGGAGAAAGTGACCAAAGTGGACGGAATCACCAAAACCGAATCGATGGTTGCCTTTAAAACACTTTCAAAAAATGATGTTGCCAGCATGCTTGAATTGGGCGATTAAATTCAAATTGCATCTGGCCAGGCCTTAGCCTTTTATTTTTAACAGCGTATTAACAAAGCCTATTTTTATGTAATAATTTTCTGATTTCATTCTATTTTTAAAGAATTGGTTGTATTTTGTAACCACCTAAACAAAGAACAACTAATCAGAAATAAGGAATGCCTCAAGAAATAAATGTCTTCTATAAAAACCTTCATTTTAAAGTAAATACAGAATTTGAAATTCTCGTACTTTTAATTGATGACGAGAATTTTTCAAATCAGAAAACATACATTTCATCGGTTTCTATTCTTCTTGAATATGCTTTGTCAACTCACCCCCAATACATCATTCTAGACAAATTAAATTCCAAATTTCAAATAGTTCCGGGATTATATTCATTTACCCGAAAGAACATTATTTCTCCATTAAAATCAGATGGAGTCAGAAAAATTATATGCTTGATAAAAGATGAGGATCAAGAACGTTACAAAGAGTTACAAATAATGGAACCTTTCATTAAAGGATTTACATCCAAGGCGGAAGCAATGAGATGGATAACCGCAAACCACCGATAACCCTGTTGCACCAAAACCCTCCTGCGTTTGAATTGTGGTATAAACAAAACACCCCATCCAACTGTTTTATCATCAAACATGCAAACAGTTTTGATATCCTTAATTCAGAAATCATGAAACGTAGAAATTTTATTGCTCTTGTCGGAACGTCACTTGCCGCAGCTCCCGTCTGGTCAAATGTTTACAACTCAACTGTACCTGCACAAAAGGCTATTGATATTACCTTTCCAGAATTACCTTTTGCTTACAATGCGCTGGAGCCAGTCATTGACGCGAAAACCATGGAAATTCACTACACCAAGCACCATAAAGCCTACTTCAACAATTTTCTAGCTGCCATCAAAGACACCCCAGCAGCCGGAATGGATTTAAAAGATTTATTTGCCGGAATCAGTAAGCAAAACGCAGCTATCCGCAATAATGGAGGAGGCTATTATAACCATAAGTTATTCTGGGAAAACCTGAGTCCTGTAAAAAACAATCCATCGGTTGTCCTGAAAGGGGTTATCGATAAAAGTTTTGGGTCGATGGATCAGTTTAAGGAAGAGTTTGCCAACGCGGCAAAAAAACAGTTTGGCAGCGGATGGGCCTGGCTGGTGGCCAGAAATGACGGGCAATTATTCGTGAGTTCCACCCCAAATCAGGATAACCCACTAATGGATGTGGTTGAAAAAAAAGGAACTCCGCTCTTGTGCCTTGATGTATGGGAACATGCCTATTACCTTCAGTACCAAAATCGGAGAGCCGAATATGTCGATAACTTCTGGAACATTGTAAACTGGGATACCGTGAACAAACGGTACGAAAACCGATAATTCAGAACTGAATTCTAGTGAGCGGGTGATAGAAGTCAGCCGCTCACTAATTTTTAAACCAATTCATCCGCGGATTTTTATACCTTTCGAAAATCAAAAACAAAAGCTATGATCGAAAATATAGTTATGATCGGAGCAGGGAACCTGGCTACCCAACTGACTTTGGCCATGTTTGAAAAAGGTATTCAGGTAAAACAAATCTATAGCCGGAAATTTGAATCAGCTAGAGAATTGGCCGAAAAAGTACATGCAGGTTTTACCAATGATTTATCGCAGCTTCTTCCTGAAGCAGATTTATTTGTGATTGCAGTGAAAGACTCGGCCATTCAGGAAGTATTAGAAAATCTTCGGATAAAAGGAGACCAGATGATTGTACACACAGCAGGTAGCGTGCCGATGAGCATTCTGGAAGGATTCAGCAAAAATTACGGCGTGTTTTATCCACTTCAAACTTTTTCGAAAAGCAGGAAGATTGACTTTTCGGACATTCCGATTTGCATTGAGGCCAGCCATCCTCCAACCTTCCTGAAGTTAGAAAAGCTCGGCGAAAAACTTTCGAACTCGGTTAACCAGATTAACAGCGACGAACGAAAAACACTACATCTGGCCGCAGTTTTTGTTAACAACTTTGCAAACCATCTGTTTGCCATTGGGGCTGATATTCTTCACAATAAAAAACTCGATTTTGAACTTTTAAAACCAATCATACGTGAAACTGCCGAAAAAATCAGATTCATGAATCCCATTGATGCACAGACTGGACCAGCCAAACGATACGACCAAGGCATCATCAGTGATCATTTAAAAATGCTTCACGGCAACCCGGAGTTTCAGAAAATATATAGCTTTGCGACCGAAAGTATTTTTCGGCTTCAACAAAAACACGAGCATGACCTTCTTTAAAGAAAAATTAAAAAACGTCAAAGCATTCATTTTCGATGTTGATGGAGTACTGTCGATGGACACCTCTCCTCTCGACGAAAACGGCGACCCAGTCCGAACATCGAATGTGAAAGACGGATTTGCCATCCGTTACGCCCTTCAAAATGGATTTCAGGTTTCTATCATTACCGGTGCAAATACGCAACGGGTAAAACTCCGGTACAAAAAACTGGGAGTCGAGCACATTTACCTAAATTCATTTCAGAAAATGGAATGCCTCGACGACTTTATCTCAAAAACAGGAATAACCAGGAATGAGATTTTATACATGGGCGACGATCTTGTCGATTTCCCGGTAATGAAAGAAGTTGGCATTCCAACTTGCCCTATTGATGCCGTTCCTGAAGTCAAAGCGGTTTCGCTATATGTTTCAGACAAAAAAGGAGGAGAAGGCTGTGTTCGCGATGTAATTGAGCAAGTTATGCGGTCGCAGCAAAAATGGTTTGGTCAGGAAATTACAGGAATTAAAGCCGACTAAAACCTAGCAGTCAGTCTCATCTGAACGAATGAGTTGCGAGTTCCGGAATAAGCCATAAAACTCGTAACATGCAACCCGAAACAATATAACCTCAACCATGTTTCTTCAAAATCTAGAACAATACAAAATTATCCTGGCGTCAAAATCACCACGTCGTCAGCAATTACTAAGCGATCTGGGATTGAAATTCAACGTTCAATCCATGGATATTCCGGAGGTATTCCCTGAAAATCTGGGAATGACTGAGGTGCCCATTTATTTGGCTGAACTTAAAGCAGAAGCATTTCGGCCACAGTTAAAAAACAATCAGCTGGTAATTACTGCCGACACCATTGTTTGGCTCGATGGCCAGGTTTTGAATAAACCAGTTGATTACGCCGATGGATTCCGTATGCTGAACGATTTATCGGGGAAGAAACATCAGGTAATTACCGGAGTGTGTTTACTTTCTTGTGAGAAGGAAGTGTCATTTTATTCACTGACTGATGTTTGGTTCAAGAAACTGAGCGACGAAGAAATTCACTTTTACCTCGAAAATTACCGTCCATACGACAAGGCAGGCGCATACGGCATTCAGGAGTGGATTGGTTACATCGGCATCAACCGGATTGAAGGTTCTTTTTTTAACGTGATGGGGTTGCCGATTCAAAGTGTTTATGAACATTTGAAAACCTTCTAAACGCGCATCAACAGTGCTTTAAAACAGACCGTTATCACGGCAATAATCAGCAGGATAAAAGTATATTGCCATCTGTTTACATCAAAAAAACCTCAGTTATGAAATCATATAAGCTTTTGGTCCTCCTGATATTGATTGGATCTCTCATTCAAACAACAGGTTGCAAACCAAAGAATCCGAAAATCGGGATTCTGATGCACAGTTACGAAAACGAACGTTGGACAAAAGACAAAAACTATTTGGTTGATGACCTGACTAAAAACGGAGCTGATGTTTTGCTTGAGGTTGCCGACAATGATCAGCAAAAGCAAATTGCCCAAGCCGGGGCCATGATTAAAAATGGAGTTCAGGTCCTGATTGTTGTTTGCATTAATCAGGATAAAGCAGCCAAGATTGTTGACCTTGCTCATGATGCCAACGTGAAAGTTATTGCTTACGACCGCCTGATCAACGGTTGCAAACTCGATTACTACATCACCGCAAACAGTACCCACATTGGCGAACTTCAGGCTTCATACCTAACCTCGCTGAAACCAAAAGGCAAATACGCCCTGATTTGCGGTTCGAAATACGACAACAATTCAATGAAACTTTTCCTCGGGCAAATGAAAGTTCTACAGCCGTTCATGGAGAAGGGAGACATCCAGTTGGTGTACAGCGAATTTACCGAAGACTGGTCTCCTGCTGAAGGAGCGTTGCATACCGAACGCCTCCTTGATCAAAATAAGGATTCGATTACTGCAATTATTGCCGGAAGTGATGCTATTGCCAATGGAGTTCTTTCTATTTTAAAAAACAAAGGATTAGAAGGTAAAATTTTGGTTGCCGGGCAAGATTGCGAGCTGGGTAATGTAAAAGCTATAATGAAGGGAAGTCAAACTTGCGACATCCTGAAACCACTGAAAAAAATGGCGTCAACTACGGCTGAACTGGCGGTATCGCTTGCTCTTGAAAAACCTTTGAAAATGAAATTTACAACCGAAAGTAATGGGAAAGCCTTGGTGAAATCGGTTTTGATCGATGCTGTTGTCGTCAACAAAAACAATATTGAAAATACGGTGATTGCCTCCGGATTTCACAGCGCAGCGGATTTAAACAAGTAACAGATTGCTGCGTCATGAAGCAAAAAGGATCATTCTGAAAAGGAATAAATTTCAGAATGATCTTTTTTTTGGCATCCATGGCAAAATTAGGATTTTTCGTTTTGACATATTGTTACTTTTGGACTTGAAAATAAACTACAGAATAATGTTCAGGAAAAACTTACTCCTTGTCGGTTTTGTGCTTCTTTCAATCGTCCCAACATGGGCAAAAGAAGGCATGTGGATTCCAACCCTACTCGATAAATACAACATTGAAGATATGAAGCGAATGGGCTTCAAACTCAGTGCCGACGATATTTACAGTGTCAATCACGAAAGTATGAAAGACGCCGTCATACTGTTTGGAACCGGATGTACCGGTGAACTGATTTCCGGTCAGGGGTTATTAATTACCAACCACCACTGCGGAATTAGCTTCATCCAAAGCCACAGTTCGCTCGAACACGATTACCTTACCAATGGATTTTGGGCAAAAAACCATCAGGAAGAACTTCCAAATCCCGGACTGACAGTCAGGTTTCTGGACCGCATGGAAGATGTCACCGAAAAAGTTTTGGCTGGAACCATTAAATGCCCCAAAGATTCTGTTTCAGCAATCATTGGTCGTAACACAAAAAAGATTACCGCAGAAGCTTCTGAAAAGGGCAAATACGACGCTTCTGTCCAAACTCTTTTCTACGGAAATCAATACTTTCTGTATGTTTACCAGGTATTTGAAGATGTCAGGTTTGTTGGAGCACCTCCTTCATCCGTCGGAAAATTTGGAGGCGACACCGACAACTGGATGTGGCCCCGCCATACCGGCGACTTTTCGCTTTTCCGTATTTACGCCAACAAAGACAACCAACCGGCCAAATATTCGCCCGATAATGTGCCTTATAAACCCAAAAAGTTTTTCAAAATCTCGATAAAAGGAGTTCAACCTGAAGATTTCACCATGGTTTTTGGCTACCCGGGCCGCACTCAGCAATTTTTGCCCAAACAGGCCATTCAGCAAATCATGGAACAGGGCGATCCCGATAAAATCAAAATTCGGGACATCAAATTACGCCTTCTTTCAGCCGACATGGAAAAAGATGCCAAGGTTCGCATTCAATATACCGCTAAATATGCCTCGGTAAGCAACCAGTGGAAAAAATGGCAGGGCGAAATCAAGGGATTGAAACGGCTGGATGTCATCGGATCGAAACAAAAATTTGAAGCCAGTTTCATGCACTGGGTCAATTCGAACCCCGACAGGCAAAAAAAATATGGGCAAGTACTCCTTGATCTGGAAAAACTTTACAACCAGTTGGCGCCATACACCAAAGCCAATGATTATTACGCCGAAGTGGTTCAGCGGGGAACCGATTTATTCAATAACATTACGTTTTTCGAAGCGTTGGAATCGAAGTGGTCAACATTGTCGCCAGCCGACCAGCAAAACATGCAGCAAGCGTCTTTGTCGTGGATCAGGTCGTTTTTTAAGAATTACAACCAAGCCACCGACGAAAAAGTTTTCGCAGCATTGCTCCGACTGTATGCAAAAGACGTAGATCCCGCATTCCTGCCCGAAGACTTCAAAAAACTGATGGCTAAAATAACTCCGGAAGAACTAATTAACAAAATTTATAGGAAATCGATTTTCGCCGACAGCACCAAACTATCGGCAACTGTCGATGACTTAAATCAAAAGAAACTTAAAGTAATGAGTCAGGATCCGGCATTTAAAATTTTCCGTGATCTGAAGAAATATTTTGAAGCGAATATCGAGCCCAATTTCAACTCCATCCAAAAGCAAATCGACGAAAACATGAAAGTGTATGTCGCTGGCATCATGGAAATGAACGTAGGCAAACCACTTTGGGCCGATGCCAACAAAACGCTTCGCGTATCCTACGGCAAAGTGGAAGGTTTTGAACCCATGGACGGCGTGACCTACACGTATTGCACAACGCTGGAAGGAATCATGCAGAAAGACAATCCGGCCATTTACGATTACAATGTTCCACAAACCTTGCGCGATTTATACCAAAAGAAGGACTATGGCCGATATGGAAAAAATGGCCAGATGAATGTTTGTTTCACGGCATCGAACCATACTACCGGGGGCAATTCGGGAAGTCCGGTGATCGATGCCAATGGAAACCTGATCGGTGTAAATTTCGATCGGTGCTGGGAAGGAACCATGAGCGACCTGATGTTCGATCCAGATCGATGCCGCAATATTGTGCTCGACATCCGATACGCACTTTTCATTACCGACAAGCTGGGCGGCGCTGGCTATCTGATTGATGAAATGAATATTGTAGAGTAGCGGCTTGGGGCGCAGGGCGTGGAGTCTGAAGGCAGATTAAAAATACGCAAGCATTTTTACACAACTCATGGCGTTGAACTATTTTATAAAACCCCTTTCAAAAGGACTTACATTGGTCTTGTCGTTCCTGATGCTGATGCCTTCGGCACGTGCACAGGACGCTACAACAAAACCCAATTTGTTTAACGACGATTTGCTGATCACTGAGATAAACCCGTTGCACCCATTCGGAATTTTCACGTTCAACACGCCTTTTTACATCGGCTCTTTCAAAACGAAGGAGAGTCGGTTTTCGATGGGCTATTCGTTTGGGAACATCTGGCACCCGCAGTCCACAGTTTACTATCCGCAAAACCTGACGCCAGAGCAGGTGCTGCAAGTGAACTCGCTATACATAACAGACAGGCCTGATTATTTCAGTAAGCAAGGAATTCAAACCCAACAAAAAACATTCTCGACCGATGGCGTTTTGCAAAGCCTGAGTTTTACTTATTTGATGCAACTGGCCCAAAAGGGATCGTTCATCTTTAAACTGAACACCCATCTTCTTTCCGGAGGAAGTTCCCCGTTGCATTATTTAGCCAGCGATGAATTCATCGAAAAATTTCACACCAAAGTCGGCCTTGAGGACAACTTCGGACGTAAACTATTTGCCTTCAACCAGGCGCAAATCCAGTATCAGGATGAAAATGGGAGAACAATCAGTATCCGGAAAGGAGAAGCTTTCCTCGGAACATTTGAGGTTCATTATTACCGCCCCGTTTGGCAAAAAGAAAAACGAGCATCTTATTATTCCATTCAGGCGGGGGCACATCTGACATTGCCGCTCAACCGGTTTTATCCGGAAGTTGCCGGCGGCTTATCGACCAGTTTGCTGTTCCGGAAGAAAATATTTCCGCGTTTTTATACCGATCTGGCCGGAGATTTTTCGCTTAGCCATTATTCGCTGCTCAGTCTGGGCAAATCGATTAACATGATCGACCGCGATGTTCGTTTCGAGGGTAAAACCTATCTCACCTTCAATTTCGTTTCCAAACGCAACCGCGTGTTTAGCTTCGGATTACTGAACAGTTATCACGACGCATTTCTCAAAGGCTATATTTTCTGCGATACGCAGGATGAATATAAAAAATTAGGCGTCTCGTACCTTAAAGCTGGCGACGTATGGGATGGAACCGTTGTAAAAGAACCCGTTCGGCTGTCGAAGTTAACCGCTGCATCCATGTATTTTTTCTCCATCGAATCGTTCATCTTTTGGAATTTTAAAGGAAAAAAATCGGATTTCATGTTTACTGTCGGCGAAGATTACCTGGTCGTCAACAATGCCCCCGACATTCAATTTGGGTTTCAATATACCCGCCGATTTGGCAGGTAAAGGTTTCCCTGATTTAATCACACAGCATGCAAATGTCTTTTCGCGGGTTGATCATCAAAATAGGCAGGTTGCCCGCTTTCCTGATTATTTTTTTCTCCGGAAGGCCGATCAGTAAATCGATCAGGGTGATGTTGCCACTTCCTGAAAAAATCATTATGTCGCCGTCCCATTGATCGGCACGAGTGATTGTTTCATTACAAATCCCCCAACTCGAAGTTTTTCCGGCGATTGACTCGTATCGGACATTCAGGCTGGAAAGAAATTTTCTAAAAAAGTTCAGATTCCGCATCAATTTATCTGCCTGGTCCTTATTGGTTTCATGAGCATAAATCAATTGCACCAGCGAACGGTTAAACCGACCAAAATACGATGCCCAAAGCGACGTTTCCTTCGAGGCTTTGCGGAAGTCAATCGGAACCAGCACGTTTTTGTAACTTAAAAATCGGGGAATCTCACCATTCACAAAAAGAAAAGCAATGCTGCTCAGCCGAAAAGCCTTTAATGCCCAGCGAATATCCGTCTGATGAAGCACAACCAAAACAGCTTCGTAATCGTCAACCAATTTTTGCATATTCTCGCGCAACGATTTTTGAAGAAGCAGCCATGAAATCTCCATGTCTGGCAGGTTTGCTTTCAATCTTTTTGATGTTTCGATCAACTTCTCCTGAAAAGTAACTTTCTGAATTTTATCTTTCCAGACAGCCACCAGGCAAAGCTCTTTTCTCAAAACATTAGCCATACGCACTCCGTGAACAACCACCTCTTTCATCCGTTCAGAGAAATCGCAAATAACCACTATTTTTTGGCCTGAATTTGACATTAGCTTGAATGATAATTTTTCGAAGTACAAAAACGAGCAACTTGAACACCGAAACATTTCAGCAAACATAACTGATTTTTGCGAATGATGAACATCTCCGAAATGCAGGTAAATGTCAGTTCCTCCAGAGATTGCTTTTGCTAACTTTGTTTCAAATTAAAATACGGCCGATGATAACAAAAGAATTAATTGCCCCACGAAGTATTGTGGTTGTAGGAGCTTCGAACAACACCTCGAAGCCTGGAGGAAAACTCCTGAAAAATTTGATCGACAATAACTTCAAAGGCGACCTTTGGGTCCTCAATCCCAAAGAATCCATGGTTCAGGGCATTACTTCCTTTTCAAGTCCGGAGGAATTGCCACAAGTTGATTTAGCCGTCCTGGCAATACCAGCTGCGGCTTGCCCTTCTGTCATGGAAGTTCTTGGAAAGCAAAAGGGAACCAAAGCATTCATTGTTATTTCGGCAGGATTTAGCGAAGAAAGTGAAGCAGGCCGTCAACTTGAAGAAAAAATCACGGAACAGGCCGACCGTGTTGGCGCCAGTTTAATCGGGCCAAACTGCATCGGTGTTTTAACTCCTAATCACGCCAGTGTTTTCACAACTCCCATTCCCCACCTCGACCCAATGGGTTGCGATTTTATATCAAGCTCAGGAGCAACAGCCGTGTTCATTATGGAGTCGGGTATTCCTAAGGGATTGCACTTTGCAAGTGTATTCTCTGTCGGCAATTCGGCGCAAATCGGGGTCGAAGACTTGTTGGAATACCTCGACGAAACCTTTGATCCCAGACACAGTTCTCCTGTAAAATTACTCTACATCGAAAGCATTCACGATCCGGATAAATTACTGAAACATGCTTCGTCGCTGATCAGGAAAGGATGTAAAATTGCCGCCATCAAAGCGGGGAGCAGTCAGGCCGGAAGTCGTGCCGCCGCATCACACACCGGAGCCATGGCCAATTCTGATCTTGCAGTTGAAGCATTGTTCCGAAAAGCTGGAATTGTCCGCTGTTTTGGGCGTGAAGAGCTCACCACTGTTGCCAGCGTTTTCATGTGCAAGGAAATGAAAGGCAAGCGAATTGCCATCATCACCCATGCCGGCGGTCCAGCCGTTATGCTAACCGATGCCCTCGAAAGCGGCGGCCTGCGAATCCCAAACATCAAAGATTCGGAAGCAAAGACCGCACTAAAAAACAAACTATTCGCCGGATCGTCAGTTGAAAACCCGATCGATTTTCTGGCAACAGGAAATGCCGAACAACTGGCTGCTATTATTGATGCCTGCGAAAACGATTTCAAGGAAATTGATGGGATGGCTGTTATCTTTGGCAGTCCAGGGCTCACACAGGTCAGGGATGTGTATCAAATCCTGAACGAAAAAATGCGAACCTGCAAAAAACCAATTTATCCGATTTTGCCTTCGGTTATCAATGTAAAAGATGACTTAGCCTATTTTCTGTCGAAAGGCAATGTCAATTTTCCGGATGAAGTTCTGCTGGGGAAAGCATTGACTAAAGTAGAAACAACACCCCGCCCATCGGAAGAAAAAATCTTCCTCGACAAAGTGAATGTTCCAGAAATCCGTCGAATCATCGACCGCTCTGAAGATGGGTTTCAATCGCCCGAAATCATTCACCAGCTATTTGCCGCAGCCGGAATTCCGATGGTACGCGAAATTACTGTTACTACGGAAGACGCAGCACTTGAAGCAGCAGAAAAATTAGGATTTCCGCTTGTAATGAAAGTCGTTGGTCCCATTCACAAAACTGATGTTGGCGGAGTTGTGCTGAATGTTCAGGATATGGAAACGGTTCAGCGCGAATTCAAACGATTGATTCACATCAAAGATACCACAGCCGTATTGATGGCCGAAATGGCCTCAGGAATTGAACTCTTTCTGGGCGCCAAGTACGAAGACCGCTTTGGACACATTATTTTATGCGGAATGGGTGGTATTTTCGTCGAGGTCTTTAAAGACATCACCTCGGGGCTGGCCCCACTGACCATGTGCGAAGCGGCTTCGATGATTAAAAACCTGCGGGCGCATAAAATTATTAAAGGGTACCGCGGCAAAAACGGCGTAAGTGAGCGGAAATTTGCCGAAGTAATGGTGCGTTTATCCACCTTACTACGCTTTGCTGTTGAAATTAAAGAAATGGATATCAATCCGTTGCTGGGAGATGGCGATAAACTTATTGCTGTCGATGCACGGATCAGGATCGAAAAGTAAAATTAGAATAAAAAAAGAAGGCTAATAAACTTGGATAGTTTATTAGCCTTTATGTAATAGTAAGATCAGAAACCTTACCTTAATAGCACATTAAATACAGGAAATACGACTAGTATTCAGATCTTCTGTTGCCTCCAGCGCTTGAACCACCACCGCGGTTGAAACCACCTTTGTTGAAGCCACCGCCAGTGTTGCCACCACGATCACCACCACGGAAGCCACCGCTACCGCCAGCATTGCCGCCACGGAAACCACCGCCACCACCTGAATTGCCTCCACGGAAACCACCGCCAGAGTTACCACCACGGAAACCGCCACTAGGACGACTACCTTCTTTTTTCTCTTCAGCTTTATTTACAACAATTGTCCGGCCTTCAATCTCAGCGTTGTTCAGTTCTTCAATTGCTTTTTTAGCTTCTTCTTCATTCGTCATTTCTACAAAACCAAAACCTTTAGATCTTCCAGTGGCCCGGTCTGTAATAATTTTTACGGATGTTACTTCTCCGTATTCTTCAAAAATTTCCTGTAATTCGCTTTCCTCAATTTTAAAGGGAAGGCTGCCAACAAAAATGTTCATAAATAACTGTTTAAATAATGGATAAATATATTTCCCAAAAGTAGTTATATTTTGATTCAAAATACATTTGGCAAAAGAAATTATTCTCTAAAACCCCTTTTCTCGATTTTTTTATTGACCTAAGCTCTAATTGGTTACAGCTAAAAGAATCTGATTCACCCGTTACAACCTGCTCCAGATTGTGAATCTGTATAGCCAAAAATGCTTTAGGTTGGTTCCTTTGTTCCATTGTTGGAGGTTCATGTATAGAGGTCGTAGGAATAAAAGACCAGCTTATACAATCGATTCGGTTAGAATTATTGATCAGATTCATTAAGTTTACAGCATCCATATCACTTCAGATGTTACTCTTTATTCAAACTGAATCTAAATTACTTCATTTTTACTTTTTTAGATAAAACGAACTATTCCTTATAAATGCTTTATTTTAATACATTTCAACTTTTATAATGAAAGCATAAAGCCCAAATTGCTTACAACTGTCACTTTTTCAGATTTGTAGTATAAGATAATTCATTTACTTTTGGGTTTAATTTTGGATGCAGTGGGTCTAGTTGATTGGGGTTCACTTCGTTCAGATCAGAAAAAAATTAGTATAAAAACCAAAGATCTGCAAATTGATTCCTTCAGGATTTTCAGTTTGATGAGTTTCGCTGGTTGATCACAACCGCAGCTGAAGATCTTCTGAACCTAACTTTAAATGAGAAAATTATTTTTTTTGTGGCTGTTTTTGAGTTCTTTATCAACTATTGGTCAAGATGTTAAACCCAAAGAAACATCGGCTGAGTTTTATGGTTTTATCCGGTTTGAATCCTATTTCGATTCGTACAAAGGATTAAATGCGGCCAACGAACAATTTTTTATCGTTCCGTTATATGCCGGTGTTGATGCTAATGGGAACCACATCAACCAAACTCCAACTTACAATTTTTCATCGATGGCTACCCGCCTGGGAGTCCGGATCAACGGCCCGGAGATTTTAAAAGCCAAAACAAGCGCCAATATTGAGGGCGATTTTGCAGGCGATTTGGGAAACAATCCGGCTATGCTTCGGGTGCGACAGGCAAATGCTGTTTTTACGTGGACCAAATCATCGCTTTTAGTTGGTCAAACCTGGCATCCTTTCTGGAGTGGAAAAGTTTTCCCGAATGTAGGTGGCCTCAATACCGGATGTCCGTTTCAGCCTTTTAACCGAAGTCCGCAAATCAGGTTCGATTATAAGCCCAGCACCAAATTCATTTTATCGGCAGCTATGGTTTCCGAATTTCAATACAAGTCATACGGATTCACGAAAATCGAAACAATGACCATCGATAAGGCTGATATTTTCAACCGCAATTCCGGAATCCCGGAAATGACTGCCAACGTTGAAATGAATAATGGTGGCTTTACCATCGGAACTGGGGCAAGTTTAAAGTACATAAAACCAACTCTTTATACGATTGGAGCTGATAGTAAAAAATACAATTCGGAAGATTTGGTTCGGGCCTGGTCGTTTGTTGGATATGCTCAATACGTTAAAAAGATGTTTACAATTAAGGCCAAAGCGGTCTTGGGTCAAAACATGACACATTTGAACATACCGGGCGGATATGGTGTCAAATCGGTTGATAAAACCACCGGAGCCATGACTTACACTCCTTACAATTCGTTTACCAGCTTTATTAATGCGTTTTATGGCAAGAAATATCAGGTTGGTATTTTCGGCGGATATATGAAAAACCTGGGAACAAAAGATGCGTTGTATGATTTCTCTGCCTCTGCCACATCAGCTGTTGATCCAAAATATGTAGTTACTCCCGGATTAGTTCCGCAAGTGGCCTCGATCTATCGGGTAGCGCCTAGTTTCGCTCTAAATGTATCAAAAATGCGCTTTGTCCTTGAATATGAATTAACTTCAGCGGAATACGGAACTGGCAATATTAAAGTCAGTAATGGACTTTATAATCAAAGTGTTGATGTTACCAACCACAGAGTCCAGTTAATGCTAATGTATTCTTTCTAAAAATAAACGATCATGTATTGGGAAAATGAACTCGAAACGCTTGAGCGTAAAAATCTTGAAAAACTTCAGGTTAAAAGGCTGAAAAACACCATTCAATCGGCCATGAATTCTCCGTTTTACGGAAATCTTTATAAACAATTGGGATTGTCGGCTGATTCGGTAAAATCGGTTCACGACATCAAAAAACTGCCATTCACAACCAAACAAGACCTACGGAACAATTTCCCCTACGGATTTTTAGGATTGCCACAAAAAGAATTGATTCGGTTGCATAGCACAAGCGGAACAACCGGAAACCCAACGGTAATTTTTCATAACCGTCACGACATTGATTCATGGGCAAATCTGATGGCCCGTTCGCTGTATTGTGCCGGAGTACGCGATACCGACGTTTTCCAGAATATCTGCGGATACGGTTTATTCACCGGTGGATTGGGCTTCCAGTATGGAGTTGAGCGCCTGGGCTGCCTGAGTATTCCGGCAGGAGCAGGCAACAGTCCCCGCCAAATCAAACTGATGCGCGACTACGGAACAACTGTAGTTCATGCTATTCCAAGTTACCTGAACCGATTGTACGAGGTTTTCCTGGAAGAAGGACTTGACCCAAAAAAAGACACAAAACTTCGCACTTTTGTAATTGGAGCTGAACCACATACCGAAGAACAGCGCCAGAGGATCGAAGAAATGTTTGGCGTAAGAGCCTACAACTCGTTCGGGATGACTGAGATGAACGGTCCCGGAGTCGCCTTCGAATGTACTTATCAGAATGGATTACACATTTGGGAAGATTGCTATCTCGTCGAAATCATTAATCCTGAAACCCTTGAACCTGTTGCTGAGGGCGAAGTGGGTGAATTGGTAATGACTACACTCGACCGGCAGGCGATGCCGCTAATCCGTTACCGCACCCGCGACCTGACCCGCGTTCTGCCCGGCGATTGCCCTTGTGGAAGAACTCATGTGCGACTCGATCGTATAACCGGACGAAGCGATGATATGTTCATTGTAAAAGGATGCAACATATTCCCGATGCAGATCGAAGGCGTACTCATGAAAATCCCGGAAGTAGGCGCCGATTACCTGATTACTCTTGATACGATTGACGGAAACGACGAAATGATTATCGAAGTGGAAGTGAAGAAAGACTGGTTCAACGGCGACATCACCCGGCTCGACAAATTAACAAGGCAGATTACCGCTCAAATTCGCGACGAAGTTTTGGTTAAACCAATCATCAAACTCGTTGAACCCAATTCGTTGCCAAAGCCAGAAGGAAAAGCTGTCCGGGTAAAAGAACTCCGGAAGGCGTTAAATTCATAAAAAGTATCAGGAATCAAGATTCAGGAATCGGAATGTTCTCAGGTATCGTTGTTATCTTTGTCCTAATACTTGCGTCTCTTAATACTTGATACCAAATAATAAATCATCATTAATAATTAATAATTAGCACAATGGCATATCAGGTTTCTATATTTCTTGAAAATAAGATCGGTCACCTCGAAAAGGTCACTGCCGTTCTGAAAGCCGCTAAAATCAATATCCGCACCATGAACCTGAACCACACCGCAAATGGCTGGGGAATTCTGAATCTGGTGGTTTCAAATCCAACATTAGCCCAACGTTTACTAAATGAAAATCACATATCGGCAGCGTTGCGCGAAATTGTTGTCATCGAAATGATGGATCAACCGGGAGGTCTGGACGATTTGCTCAAAGAAATTGTAAATGCAGGTGTTAATTTCACCAATGCTTATGGACGATCGGCCTTTGCAAACGAAAATGCCTATTTTGTTATCGATACCGAAGATGTTGTTGATGCCCGAAAAAAACTTCTTCAGGCTGGATTAAACGTGCTTTCGGATGAAACTATCTATGGAATTTCGTAATGCAGAAAGAATATCACACTATTAACATATTAATTCACACAATAAAATGATCTGGAACGAAAAGATGGAATGTGCGGACCGCGACTTAATGAGAGAGGTCCAATCTGAAAGACTGAAAGAAACAGTCAACCGAATTTACCACAATGTACCCAGCTATCGCCAAAAAATGCAGGAAGCCGGTTTGGTTCCCAACGACATACAATCTGTTGACGATTTAAGCAAGCTGCCGTTTACCCTGAAAACCGACTTGCGCGACAATTATCCTTTCGGAATGTTTACCGTTCCGATGAGCGAAATTGTTCGGATTCATGCTTCATCAGGAACAACCGGAAAACCAACCGTGGTGGGCTACACCCGAAAGGACCTGAATACGTGGGCCGAAGTTGTGACACGTTCATTGTGCATGGCCGGGGTTCATCGCGACGATATTGTTCAGGTTGCCTATGGCTACGGACTTTTCACCGGCGGTTTGGGATTGCATTATGGCTGCGAGAATCTGGGTGCTTCGGTGATCCCAATTTCAGGAGGGAACACAGACAAACAGCTACAGCTCATGCAGGATTTCGGCACCTCGGTACTTGCCTGCACACCTTCGTATTCGCTCTTCATAGCTGAAGAAATGGAAGCCAAAGGCATCAAAAAGGAAAATCTGAAGCTCCGCGTGGGCGTTTTTGGCGCTGAACCATGGACTGAAAACATGCGCAAAGAAATTGAATCGAAACTCGGCATCAAGGCCATCGACATCTACGGATTGAGCGAAGTTATGGGACCTGGGGTTTCGTGCGAATGCGAACATCAGGTTGGAATGCACGTTCATGAAGATCATTTCATTCCTGAAATCATTGACCCCATCACCTTGCAGCCACTGCCAGCCGGAGAAATCGGCGAACTGGTATTTACCACCATCACCAAGGAAGGAATTCCGCTCATCCGTTACCGTACCCGCGATCTCACCCGCCTGAACTATGAAAAGTGTGCCTGCGGACGAACACTGGTGCGTATGGAAAAATGCAAAGGCCGCAGCGACGACATGTTGATTATCCGTGGCGTGAATGTATTCCCTTCGCAGATTGAAAGCGTTCTGCTCGAAATGAGCGAAACAGCTCCTCACTACTTGCTAATTGTTGAAAGAGAAGGTAACTTAGACACATTAAAACTCATGGTTGAAGTTCAGGAACAGTTCTTCTCCGACGAAATCAAACAACTGGAAGCGCTACGGAAAAAGATCACGCACAGGCTCCAGAGTACACTTGGAATTTCGGTCGATGTAAAACTGGTTGAACCCAAAACCATTGAACGCACCGCAGGAAAAGCCAAACGTGTAATTGACAACCGTAAATTGTAGGAGGATCCAATCATGATTATCAAACAACTATCTGTATTTCTTGAAAATAAAACCGGACGACTGAACGAAGTAACCCAGATTCTTGGAAATGCTGGCATTAACATGTCGGCCTTCTGCGTGGCCGACACTACCGAATTTGGCATTTTGCGAATGATCGTTTCAGAACCCGAAAAAGCGCTAGTAATACTGAAAGAAGCTGAATTTTCGGTTAGGCTAACCGATGTGGTTTGCCTGAACAGTCCGAACGAGCCGGGGGCACTGGCCCGGGCATTGAACATTCTTTCGGCAGAAAACGTGTTTATCGAATATTTGTATGCTTACTCGATGGACAACAAAACCGCCAACATTGTATTGAAACCCGATAATGTTCAAAAGTGTATCGATGTCCTTCATGCACATCAAATGGAGCTGGTGAGCGCCAGCGATATGTATAAAATATAAATTAGTCTTCCTGCTGAAAACTGAACTCCGCTTCGTTTGTTATCTTTGCAAACAAATTAGCCGGGAAGCAGTAAGGATATTTAACAAAATTTATCCCGGCTTTGTCCGGGATTTTTAACATTGACACGAAGATGAAGAAAATAGCGATACAGGGAATTGCAGGTTCTTTCCACGAAGATGCTGCCAGAAGATATTTTGAGGATGAAATTGAGGTTGTGGAATGCAAAACCTTTACCAGCGTTTGTGAATTGATTGATGCCGACCAGGTTAATATTGCCGTTATGGCCATTGAAAATTCAATCGCCGGAAGCCTGCTCCAGAATTATCAACTCATTCGCGACTACCATTTGAAGATTATTGGCGAAATATACATTCACATTCAGATGAACCTGCTGGCCAATCCCGGAGTTTCCAAAGCCGACATCAAAACCATTTATTCACATCCAATTGCCATCAAACAATGCGCCGAATACCTGGAAGCAAATTTCCCTGATGTCCATATCATCGAGAATCAGGATACTGCAGCTTCCGGAAAATTAGTTCGTGAGAATAAACTAACTGATGCCGCAGCAATCGGGAACCTGCGTACCGCCGAAATTTACGACCTCGATGTGTTGGAAACAGGCCTCGAAATCAACAAACGAAATTACACCCGTTTTCTGATTTTGTCGAAACATGCCCACCCCAACGAATTGGCAAACAAAGCCTCGTTGTGTTTCGAAGTAGGCCATTATTACGGAGCGCTGGCCAACGTGCTGAATACCTTTGCCGAAAATAAAATTAACCTGACGAAAATTCAATCGGTGCCAATTATTGGCAAACCAAACGAATACACTTTCCACGTTGATGTGGAATGGGATTCAATAGACAATTACGAAAAAGCGATTCATGCCATCCTGAAAAATGTATCAAGCTTATCGGTTTTAGGCGAATACGTGCGTGGCGAATTAGCAATCCATAATCAGTAAAATTAAGACTTATGAGCAAAATTGGATTATTTTTTGGTCCTGAAAAAGGTTCGGTTCACCGTGTTGCCGATAAAGTTAAAGCAGCTTTGGGCGAACAAAATGTAGATATGATCTCGGTAAACGATGCTACCGCTTCTCATCTTGAAAAGTATAATCAGATTATCTTCGGTATTTCAACCGTTGGAAAAGAAACCTGGAATTCGAACTATTCAAATACCGACTGGAGTAAATTTTTTCCTAATATCAGCAAAGTCGATTTCACAAAAAAAACAGTTGCTATTTTCGGATTGGGCGACCATATTACTTATTCGGGCTATTTTGTAAACGCCATAGGTATTTTGGCTAAAGATCTCCTGAAAAACGGCGCGACCATCGTGGGCAAGGTCGATCCTTCGGGATACGAATTCGACGAGTCGGAAGCTATTTTCGACGGAATGTTTATCGGTCTTCCAATTGATGAAGATTTTGAACCGGAACTGACCGACGAACGAGTTGCCAACTGGATAAAAAGCATAAAACCGGCATTTGGCCTGTAAAAAACCAAAACATGACAAAATACAGGTTCAGCTTTTAACCTGAAATTCTGTCAAATCAAAACATAAAAGGGTTGACTGCTTTCATATTTCAATTCGTAAACCGATTCCGTTTTCGAATTACGAAACCTGTTCTGCAATACCTTGAACCTGTTTGATTTATAGCAAATACTTTGCTTATTTTTACTAAAAAATTCCAGATGAATAACACACCGGTAAAACAAGAAATTGTTGAAAAATACATCGGCCAGCTCCGGATCAGCGATCCCGGAAAAGCTTCGATCCGCGAAATAGTTGCCTTGGTTAACTTGATTGAGGAAGAAAGTAAGGTCAAGTTTGTACGCATGGAAATGGGAGTTCCCGGATTACCGCCCGCCCAAGTTGGTGTCGATGCCGAAATTAAAGCGCTGCAATCAGGAGTTGCTTCAATCTACCCCATGATGGACGGCATTAAGCCACTTAAAAACGAAGCTTCCCGTTTCATTAAGATGTTTATGGATGTTGATGTTAATCCGGTTAGCTGCATTCCAACCTGTGGATCGATGCAGGGGACATTTGCGGCACTTTTGGTCGCCGGAAATATTGACAAGCAAAAAGATACTACGCTCTTTATTGATCCGGGATTTCCGGTTCAGAAGCAGCAAATGACCGTAATGGGGCACAAATACCAATCGTTCGATGTATTTGCCTTCCGTGGCAAAAAGCTCCGTGCAAAACTTGAATCCTATTTGACTCAGGGAAACATTAATTCAATTGTTTATTCCAATCCGAATAATCCAAGTTGGATTTGTTTGACTGAAGAAGAATTACAAATCATTGGCGAACTGGCGACCCAATACGATGTGATCGTGATGGAAGATTTGGCTTACTTCGGGATGGATTTCCGGAAAGATTTATACACTCCGGGAAAGCCTCCGTACCAGCCGTCGGTTGCCAAATACACCGAAAATTACGTGTTGTTTATCTCGGCATCGAAGATATTCTCGTATGCCGGACAACGTTGCGCAATCATGGCTATTTCGAATGCCTTGTGGGACCGTCAGTACGAAAACCTCGAAAAACGATTTGGCAGCAAACCATTCGGGTTTACCATCGTGATGCAGGTTTTGTATGCGCTTTCGTCCGGAATTACGCATTCCGTCCAGTTTGCTTTGGCAGCTATGTTTAAGGCAGCCAGCGATGGCAATTTCAATTTCATCGACGACGTAAAAGAATATGGCCGGAAAGCCAAAATCATGAAGGATTTATTCGTTGCGAATGGATTCCGGATTGTTTATGAAAAAGACGGGGATGAACCTATTGGTGATGGATTCTATTTTACCATCGGGTATCCGGGAATGACCGGTGGCGAACTTCTCCGTACCCTTTTGCATTATGGAGTAAGTGCTATCGCACTGACCAACACAGGCAGCGAAAAAGAAGGACTTCGCGCTTGCGTTTCGCACGTAAAACGTGATCAATTTGAAGATTTGGAAATACGGCTAAAACAATTCAACGCCGATTTTTCACTAAAATAAGAAAAGGAAGACTGATAAAAATACAGATATGGCAAAAGTAATTGGAGCAGTAGTGGTTGATAATGAAGAATGCAAAGGCTGTGGTCTTTGTGTTGCAGCATGTCCTCAGGATGTTTTGAGTCAAAACAAACAGGTCAACAGCCGTGGATATCATTATTCGTTTATGAAAAACCCCGAAGCTTGTATCGGCTGTTCAAACTGTTCAACCGTTTGTCCCGACACCTGCATCACTGTTTATCGGGTGAAAATCTAAAGATTTACGATTGGACGATTTACAATTTGTTGGTATGCACAAGGTAAATGGTAAATTGCAAATCAGTGGATGAAATAAAGAAATAGTAAATAATCAAATAGTAAATAAATAAGATGGGAGAATTAAGATTAATGAAGGGAAATGAGGTAATTGCCGAAGCAGCCATTCGTTGTGGTTGCGATGGTTATTTCGGATACCCCATAACTCCTCAGTCAGAAGTAATGGAAACCCTAATGGAACGCGAACCCTGGAACGAAACCGGAATGGTGGTACTTCAGGCTGAAAGTGAAATCGCTTCCATCCACATGGTTTACGGAGCTGCTGCTTCAGGAAAAAAAGTAATGACCTCTTCTTCTAGCCCGGGCATCAGTCTGATGGCTGAAGGCATATCATATCTGGCAGGTGCCGAATTGCCCTGTCTGGTCGTCAATGTTCAGCGTGGAGGCCCCGGACTGGGAACCATCCAGCCATCGCAGGCCGATTATTTTCAGTCGACCAAAGGTGGCGGTCATGGCGATTACCGCCTGATCGTACTTGCACCATCTTCGGTTCAGGAGATGAACGATTTTGTTGACCTGGCCTTTAAATTAGCCTTTAAATACCGCAATCCGGCCATGATCCTAACCGATGGAGCCATTGGACAGATGATGGAAAAAGTAGTGCTGGCCGATTTTGTTCCCAGAACGACCACCGAAGAAATTGATGAGAAATACGGATCATGGGCGACCAACGGCCGCAAGGCGAACCGGCAGAGAAACATCATTACTTCGCTCGAATTGAATTCAGAAAAAATGGAAGCCAACAACATTCGCTTCCAGGCAAAATATGCCAAGATGGAGGAAAATGAAGTACTTTATGAAGAAATTCAGTGCGATGATGCCGAATATATTCTGGTAGCCTTTGGCTCTTCGGCCCGCATTTGTCAGAAATCGGTAGATCTGGCCCGCGAAAATGGAATCAAACTGGGGTTACTTCGTCCGATTACGTTATTCCCGTTTCCGAAGAAACCAATTGCTGCCCTGGCCAAACGGGTAAAAGGGTTCCTGGTAGTCGAAACAAATGCAGGGCAAATGGTTGAAGATGTTCAATTGGCCGTTGGATGCGGAGTTCCGGTTAAACATTTTGGTCGGATGGGCGGAATTATTCCTGGCCCGTCGGATGTGATAGAGGCGTTGGAACAAAAACTGATAGGAGGATAATTTATGGAATTGAAAGATATTATTAAACCAGAGAATCTGGTTTACAAGAAACCAAAATTACTGACCGAAAACACCATGCACTATTGCCCGGGCTGTAGTCATGGCGTTGTGCACCGATTGTTGGCCGAAGTAATTGAAGATCTCGACATTCAGGATAAAACCATTGGCGTTTCACCCGTCGGATGTGCTGTTTTTGCTTACAATTACATCGATATCGATTGGCAGGAGGCTGCTCACGGAAGAGCGCCAGCGGTGGCCACCGGTATTTCCAGGACCAACCCCGACAAGGTGGTTTTCACCTATCAGGGCGACGGCGATTTAGCTTCGATTGGAGCAGGCGAAATTTTGCATGCCTGTAACCGTGGCGAAAACATCGTAGTTATTTTTGTAAACAATGCGATTTACGGTATGACCGGCGGACAAATGGCCCCAACCACATTACTGGGTCAGTCAACATCAACAACGCCAAACGGTCGCGATGCCGGACGAAACGGTTATCCATTGAAGATTACCGAATTGATTGCCCAATTAGCCGGGACATCGTATGTAACCCGTCAATCGGTGCAAACACCTGCTGCGATCCGGAAATGTAAAAAAGCAATCACAAAAGCGTTTCAGGCAGCTCTCGATAAAAATGGAACTTCGTTTGTCGAAGTTGTTTCAACCTGTAGCAGTAACTGGAAACTGACTCCGACCAAAGCCAACGAATGGATGGAACAAAACATGTTCCCATTCTATGTTCCCGGCGATTTGAAAGACAGCACAAAAGACGATCCTGAAAGCTATACACCACTTAAAAACTAAGACGATGACAGAAGAACTCATAATAGCCGGATTTGGAGGACAGGGAGTCCTTTCAATGGGAAAAATACTTGCCTATTCTGGAGTGATGGCCGATCAGGAAGTAACCTGGTTCCCGTCGTATGGTCCTGAAATGCGAGGAGGAACTGCTAACGTAACTGTCATTTTAAGCGACAACCGCATCAGTTCGCCCATTTTAAACACATTCGACACCGCCATTATCCTGAACCAGCAATCGATGGATAAATTTGAACCGATGGTAAAACCCGGAGGCGTATTGATATACGATCCAAACGGAATCATTCATCCGCCTAAACGCACCGACATCAATATCTACAAAATTGAAGGAACCCTGATTGCTGCTGAAATGGGTAATACCAAAACCTTTAATATGGTAGTCCTGGGCGCATATTTGAAAGCCAAACCAGTGGTTAAAATGGAAAGTGTCGAAAAGGGTTTACAGAAATCGCTTCCATCGCGCCACCACTACCTGATCCCAATGAACCTCGAAGCCGTGCAAAAAGGTTTCGAAAGTTTAGAATTGGTGCAGTCGGTGTAGCGTCGTAATAAGTATATAAAAAAGTCCCGAATGTTTTTTCCTTCGGGACTTTTTTATATAAAGAAAACAGTGATGTTATTTGCCTAACCCCTTACTGATGGCCTTTTGCAATTCATTTTTACGGTCGGCACAATATTCCCAGAACATCACTCCAGCCAATCCTTTGCTTTTCAGGTATTTCATTTTACACTGAATAGAGGCTTCATCTTCATAAGAAATGAATATTTTCTTCTCCTGATTCCAGAGGTACGGGGCTTTTGCCGTATCGTCCCAATAACGCTTAAAGCCATTCTGATCGATGTCATTGGCAAAATCGATGTAATCAATACCCATTCCAACTGTTTCAGCTCCATGAAACAAAACTTTACCACCGGCCGACTTCACTCCTTCCCATTTTCGACCATAAAGCGGAATACCCAGATTGATTTTATCCGCAGGAACACCAGCCTTTAAATGCAAATCAACCGCATTAACGACACTGTTCATATCCAGTTCCGGATTTTCCGAAGGCCGGAAATTGCTGTGATGGCCTGTAACCTTGTGCAATCCGTTGTAAAAATCGTACGTCATGATGTTAATGAAATCGACATACTTCTGCAATTGGCCAAGCTCCGTATTTTTTACATAGGTTTCGTCAGCGCCCGAAGCGATAGAGAGCAGATAATGCTTCCCTTTGCCTTCGATTTGCGATGCTTTATCCAACGCTTCCCGAACCGCTTTAAGCATGAGCGTAAAGTTATGGGTATCTTCAGGCCTGAAGGTATTTCCGGCGCCAACCTGGTTCGGATATTCCCAATCCAGATCAATGCCATCAAGCTGATACTTTTGAACCAAACGAACACAACTTGACGCAAATTTCGCCCTCGACTCATCAGAAAAAGCGGCGTCAGAGAAATGGCCCGACCAGCTCCAACCCCCAGCAGAAGCCAGAATTTGTAATTCAGGATTTACTTTTTTCAGATTATTTAGCTTAATTAAATCATTTGGCGTAAGCGATTTACCGTCAATTTTAGTTGTATCAAACACCACTTCGCCATCCCTAATATTCACAAACGCGTAATTGATATGAGTTAGCCGCGAAACATCGATCGTAGAAAAATCGAAGTTGCGATAACCGGCGACATAAGCCACTACATTATATTTTCGGTCTTTACCAGATTCTATCTTCTTAGATACCCTAACCTGACATCCAACAGAAAAAAACATCATTATTAATAAACTTACCGGAATGAACAAGTATTTAAGTTTCATTGGAGGTTCTTTTTAAAGAATATTTTGTTTTTTAATTATTATGCAATCAAAAATAAGGTTTTTAAATTTATTGAAAATCTTTTTGTTTCTTTTAAAATAAAAAAACTATCATTTGTTTCGAGTTTTGAAATACTTCATGTATTTTCAGCCACTTATTTTTGAGACACCAGCATCCCATTTGATCCATTTAAAACTCGTATATGTCAGTAAAAGAAGCCGGAGTAAAACATCCTTCATATTGGGTACCAACAGCCTATTTCGCCATGGGACTACCCTTTGTAGCTATCGCGCAAGCATCAGCATTGATGTACAAAAACATGGGGATTTCCGATTCGCAGATCGCATTCTGGACTTCGCTGATCATGATTCCATGGACAATTAAGCCACTCTGGAGTCCGATACTTGAAATGTATAAAACCAAGAAACATTTTGTAGTTGCCTCACAGTTTATAACAGCTATTACCTTCGCCATGGTTGCACTTGCGTTACCGATGAGCAATTTTTTCACTTATACCATAGCACTTCTGGCTATTGTAGCATTTAGTGGCGCAACCAACGACATCGCTACCGATGGAGTTTACCTAAACGTGCTTACACCAAAACTTCAGGCCGAATACATCGGGTGGCAGGGAGCCTCATACAATGTGGCCAAAATATTAACTGCCGGAGCATTTGTTTACCTTGCCGGTCAGTTGGAAGAAAGCATTGGCGTGGTCAATGCATGGATATCGGTTATGCTAATTTTTAGTGCAATTATGACATTGCTCGGTTTTTATCACCTAAAAATGCTACCAAATGGGGGCGAATCGGCTGAGGTTAAGTCGTTTAAAGATGGCATAAATACACTTACTGATGTAATCAAAACGTTTTTTCAGAAGAAATATATTTACTGGTACATCGCATTTATAATACTCTATCGTTTTGCCGAAGGATTTGCAATCAAGATTGCACCTTTGTTCTTTAAAGCAGCGGTTGCCAAAGGAGGACTCGGTCTTTCCACTTCGCAGATTGGTGTAATTTATGGAGTTTTTGGCGCTGCCGCTTTCGTTTTAGGCTCTATTTTGGCCGGATATTTCATTGCCGGTCGCGGATTAAAAAAAGCGCTAATTATTTTATGTGCAAGTTTTAACATTCCCTTTGCAGTTTACGCCTTGTTAGCAGTAACACAACCTTCGAACCTGTACTTAATAGGTTCGGCAGTCGTATTGGAATACTTTGGTTATGGATTTGGTTTCGTCGGCCTCATGCTTTTTATGATGCAACAGGTTGCTCCCGGAAAATATAAAATGGCTCACTACGCTTTTGCCTCAGGAATAATGAATCTCGGATTTATGATTCCTTCGATGATTAGTGGTTTTCTTAGTGATTTTCTGGGCTATAAAGTGTTTTTTATCTGGGTATTAGTTGCAACCATTCCATCATTTTTGGCAACCTGGTTTGTGCCATTTGGAAATCCCGATCATACGGAACAAAAATCAATAGAATAAGACATTTTAAATTTCAAAGCTATGAATAATAAATTAATCATTCCCTGGGAAGATCGTCCGGAAGGATCGACTGATGTAATGTGGCGATATTCTCAAAATCCGGTGATCGGACGTTACCACATTCCGTCGTCAAACAGTATTTTCAACAGCGCGGTGGTCCCTTTTAAAGACGGGTTTGCCGGTGTTTTCCGGTGCGACAACAAAGCGGTTCAGATGAACATCTTTTCAGGCTTCAGCAAAGACGGAATTAACTGGGATATCAGCCACGAGCCCATTGTTATGGTTCCAGGCAACACTGAAATGATTGACTCTGCCTATAAATACGACCCTAGGGTAACCTTCATCGAAGACCGTTACTGGGTAACCTGGTGCAACGGATACCATGGCCCAACCATTGGCATTGCTTATACGTTCGACTTTGTTACTTTTCATCAATGCGAGAATGCGTTCCTGCCATTTAACCGGAACGGTGTGCTTTTCCCTGAAAAGATTGATGGCAAATATGCCATGTTAAGCCGCCCAAGCGATAACGGACACACCCCTTTCGGTGATATTTACATCAGCTATAGTCCAGATATGAAATACTGGGGCGAACACCGTTGCGTAATGAAAGTTACTCCATTTGAATTAAGCGCCTGGCAATGTACCAAGATTGGCGCAGGTTCAGTTCCAATCCGTACCGAAGACGGATGGCTGATGTTCTACCACGGCGTAATCAACACCTGCAACGGATTCCGGTATTCAATGGGATCAGCATTGCTCGATCTCGAAAATCCGGTAAAGGTGCTTTACCGCACACAACCTTACCTGCTTGCACCGGCGGCTCCTTATGAATTGGCCGGCGACGTACCAAACGTGGTTTTCCCCTGCGCCGCATTAAGCGACGGCGAAAAGATCTCGGTATATTACGGTGCCGCCGACACGGTAGTTGGAATGGCATTTGGTTACCAGAAAGAAATTATAGAATTCATAAAGCAGAATTCTATATAACCCCAATAGTAGCAAACTCAAAAAAAGGCTGAACTCAGACGGGTTCAGCCTTTTTTACAACAATTTCTGAATAACTTTTCACTATACTAGATTTGAATTAGAAGAAGGTTCCTCACTGTTCTCAATTTGGCATTTTCAGAGGCCACCACCCATTTTATTCTGTAAACTTTGCCAAACGCCACCATTATAAACTTCAGTTAAGCCGTTTGATTTTAAAATACCTTTAGCCGACGCACTTCACATTCCTGATGCGCCGCAAGTAATAATCGGCTTCTTTTTATCTTTAATCACTTGAAAATTCTGCCCAAGCAGTTCAACGGATATATTGATTGAACCTTTAATATTCACCCATACTGCACACATCGATCATAATTGCACCTTACTTTACTAATTCAGCCAATTCAACTGTTGCACCAAATCCGAATAAATTCTTAATTGCATTAATCATAGTCATTTCTTTAAAATTGTTATCCCTATTTTCCTGGCGGTGGAGTCATCAATGCACCAATAAATCAACCTTCCATGAAAACATATAAATGTATGCTATAACCTAAATTCATTGCATTTATTTATATCGGATGCAACAAAATTTTGTACGGACCGGGCAAGCGGATTAAGAAACAGGGTTCTGCAATCCAGAAAGTTGGTCCTGCAGGTAGGAAACCCGACTGGGCAGATAGGAAAATTCGTGACGCTGGTAGAAAATTTCGTTCCATTGCAGGGATGGATAAGATACATGGCAAAAAAAACCTCCGACTCAATAAAGAATCGGAGGAATTTAAAGAATGGCGACGACCTACTCTCCCACATTGTATTGCAGTACCATCGGCGCTGGCGGTCTTAACTTCTCTGTTCGGAATGGGAAGAGGTGGAACCCCGCCGCAATAGTCACCTAAAGCTTTCATGGTGGCTTACGTATAAACACCAAAATATTTTTAACATATCGGGAATAAACAGAAGTTTTCAATTGACCTGTAAACACTAGCGAAAGTCTTCGGGCAATTAGTACTACTCGGCTTTGACGTCACCGCCTTTACACCTGTAGCCTATCAACGTAGTCGTCTACTACGACCCTCAAAGGAAATCTCATCTTGAGGTAAGCTTCGCGCTTAGATGCTTTCAGCGCTTATCTCGTCCACACGTAGCTACTCTGCAATGCAGCTGGCGCCACAACAGATTCACCAGAGGTGTGTCCACCGCGGTCCTCTCGTACTAGCAGCAGGTCCTCTCAAATTTCCAACGCCCACAACAGATAGGGACCGAACTGTCTCACGACGTTCTGAACCCAGCTCGCGTGCCACTTTAATGGGCGAACAGCCCAACCCTTGGGACCTTCTCCAGCCCCAGGATGTGACGAGCCGACATCGAGGTGCCAAACCGCTCCGTCGATATGAGCTCTTGGGAGCGATCAGCCTGTTATCCCCGGCGTACCTTTTATCCTTTGAGCGATGGCCCTTCCATGCGGAACCACCGGATCACTATGCCCTACTTTCGTACCTGATCGACTTGTCAGTCTCACAGTCAAGCTCCCTTGTGTCATTGCACTCTACAGACGGTTACCAATCGTCTTGAGGGAACCTTTGGAAGCCTCCGTTACTCTTTTGGAGGCGACCACCCCAGTCAAACTACCCACCACGCATTGTCCCCCTTTTCAGGGGTTAGGTCCCAGATAAGCAAAGGGACGTATTTCAAGGATGGCTCCACGAGTCCTAGCGAACCCGCTTCATAGCCTCCGTCCTATCCTACACATTACTTACCCAGGATCAATACGAAGTTGCAGTAAAGGTGCACGGGGTCTTTCCGTCCCGTTGCGGGTACTCGGCATCTTCACCGAGACTACAATTTCACCGAGCTCATGGCTGAGACAGTGCCCAGATCGTTACACCATTCGTGCAGGTCGGAACTTACCCGACAAGGAATTTCGCTACCTTAGGACCGTTATAGTTACGGCCGCCGTTTACCGGGGCTTCAATTCAATGCTTCTCTTGCGATGACATCCCCTCTTAACCTTCCGGCACCGGGCAGGTGTCAGGCCATATACATCATCTTCCGATTTAGCATAGCCATGTGTTTGTGATAAACAGTCGCCTGGGCCTTTTCACTGCGGCTGGCTTGCACCAGCGCCCCTTCTCCCGAAGTTACGGGGCTATTTTGCCTAGTTCCTTAGCCATGGATCACTCGAGCGCCTTAGGATTCTCTCCTTGACCACCTGTGTCGGTTTATGGTACGGGTTTCTAATACCTGAAGCTTAGAGGTTTTTCTTGGAAGCCTTTAGGATCACTATCCGATTGCCCGAAGGCTCTCGGTACTGTCAGGTTTCGGCTCAACCAGCGGATTTACCTACCAGTCTCAACACCTACGCCCTTTAACGTACTATTCCGTCAGTACGCGGATCTTTCATCACTCCGTCACCCCATCGCAGTATTAAAAAGTATTGGAATATTAACCAATTGTCCATCGAATACGCCCTTCGGCTTTTCCTTAGGTCCCGACTAACCCTGATCCGATTAACGTTGATCAGGAAACCTTAGTCTATCGGCGAGGAGGTTTCTCACCCCCTTTATCGTTACTTATGCCTACATTTGCTTTTCCAAACGCTCCACCGCTCCTTACGAAACGACTTCAACGCGGTTTGGAATGCTCCCCTACCAGTGCACAACTTAATGTGCAATTCATAGCTTCGGTGATATACTTAATGCCCGATTATTATCCATGCCCGATCGCTCGACTAGTGAGCTGTTACGCACTCTTTAAATGAATGGCTGCTTCCAAGCCAACATCCTAGCTGTCTAAGCAATCAGACCTCGTTAGTTCAACTTAGTATATACTTGGGGACCTTAGCTGATGATCTGGGTTCTTTCCCTTTTGGACGTGGACCTTAGCACCCGCGCCCTCACTCCCGGTAAGCATCTTGCAGCATTCGGAGTTTGTCTGGATTTGATAGGCGGTGAAGCCCTCGCATCCAATCAGTAGCTCTACCTCTGCAAGACTCGTAACCGAGGCTGCACCTAAATGCATTTCGGGGAGTACGAGCTATTTCCCAGTTTGATTGGCCTTTCACCCCTACCCACAGTTCATCCAAGAACTTTTCAACGTTAACTGGTTCGGTCCTCCATCCCGTGTTACCGGGACTTCAACCTGACCATGGGTAGATCACAAGGTTTCGCGTCTAGCGCCACTGACTTTACGCCCTATTCAGACTCGCTTTCGCTTCGACTCCGGGACTGAATCCCTTAATCTCGCCAGTGACGACTAACTCGTAGGCTCATTATGCAAAAGGCACGCAGTCACCACACGAAGTGGCTCCTACAGCTTGTAGGCGCACGGTTTCAGGTACTATTTCACTCCGCTGTTCGCGGTTCTTTTCACCTTTCCCTCACGGTACTAGTTCACTATCGGTCTCTCAGGAGTATTTAGCCTTACCGGATGGTCCCGGCAGATTCAGACAGGATTTCACGTGTCCCGCCCTACTCAGGGTACTGCTAACTTGTTAATTCTTTACGTGTACCGGACTTTCACCTTCTTTGGTTGCATTTTCCAAAACATTCCACTTAAAATTAACTCATATATCGCAGCCCTACAACCCCAACATTGCCGAAACAATATTGGTTTAGGCTGTTCCCTTTTCGCTCGCCACTACTTGGGGAATCACTTTTGTTTTCTTTTCCTCCGCTTAATGAGATGTTTCAGTTCAGCGGGTTGACCTCCGACATAATCGGATACCCTTGCGGGTGGGTTGTCCCATTCGGATATTTGCGGATCAAAGGTTATTTGCACCTCCCCGCAACTTTTCGCAGCTTATCACGTCCTTCTTCGTCTCTGAGAGCCAAGGCATCCTCCGTACGCCCTTACTAACTTTCTTCTATAATTATACTTACAGGTTAATCTTTACTTCTATTTATTTTTTCCCAATATGTCAAAGAACTTTATAACTCTTCTTTTTACTTCCAGATTGCCGAACCGGCTCCCTTTCTGTTTCCAGATTGTACGAGTTAAACGTGGATATCAATGGAGTCGAACCATCTGACTTATATGCGCCACCGCATATCCTTGTTATTCCAGTATTTTAAGAACTTCTTATGCTATTATGTCTTCTTATTCTCCGGTTTCCGATTGAAAACCTCTCTTTTGGTGGAGAATAAGGGAGTCGAACCCTTGACCCTCTGCGTGCAAGGCAGATGCTCTAGCCAACTGAGCTAATCCCCCAGGGTTTTTAGTGTAGTCCCGCCCAGATTTGAACTGGGGACCCCTACATTATCAGTGTAGTGCTCTAACCAACTGAGCTACGAGACTGTTATTTCAGATTTAAGATTTAAGATATTAGATGTAAGACTTTAGATTTTTTTTTGATTTCAGTCTTTCATCTTCAGTCTAATGTCTTTCGATCTTTTTTCTTAAACTTCAATCTCTCTACAATATTTTAAAAAAGGAAAAGGCAAACAATTGTTTTTCACAAATAATCATCTTCGTTAAGTCAAAAGAGCTCCAGAAAGGAGGTGTTCCAGCCACACCTTCCGGTACGGCTACCTTGTTACGACTTAACACCAGTTACTAGTTTTACCCTAGGACGCTCCTTGCGGTTACATACTTCAGGTACCCCCAGCTTCCATTGTTTGACGGGCGGTGTGTACAAGGCCCGGGAACGTATTCACCGCATCATGGCTGATATGCGATTACTAGCGAATCCAGCTTCACGAAGTCGGGTTGCAGACTTCGATCCGAACTGAGACCGACTTTAGAGATTAGCATCCAGTCACCTGGTAGCTGCCCTTTGTATCGGCCATTGTAACACGTGTGTAGCCCTGGACATAAGGGCCGTGCTGATTTGACGTCATCCCCACCTTCCTCACACCTTACGGTGGCAGTCTCGCTAGAGTCCCCGGCATGACCCGCTGGCAACTAACGATAAGGGTTGCGCTCGTTATGGGACTTAACCCGACACCTCACGGCACGAGCTGACGACAACCATGCAGCACCTTGAAGAACGTCCGAAGAAGGCCACCTTTCGGCAGCTGTCGTTCCCCATTTAAGCCCAGGTAAGGTTCCTCGCGTATCATCGAATTAAACCACATGTTCCTCCGCTTGTGCGGGCCCCCGTCAATTCCTTTGAGTTTCAACCTTGCGATCGTACTCCCCAGGTGGATCACTTAATGCTTTCGCTTGGCCGCATACTGTGTATCGCATACAGCGAGTGATCATCGTTTACGGCGTGGACTACCAGGGTATCTAATCCTGTTCGCTCCCCACGCTTTCGTGCATCAGCGTCAGTAACAGTTTAGTAAGCTGCCTTCGCAATTGGTGTTCTGTGTAATATCTAAGCATTTCACCGCTACACTACACATTCCGCTTACCTCAATTGTACTCAAGCTCTTCAGTATCAATGGCAATTCTACCGTTAAGCGGCAGGATTTCACCACTGACTTAAAAAGCCGCCTACGCACCCTTTAAACCCAATGAATCCGGATAACGCTTGCATCCTCCGTATTACCGCGGCTGCTGGCACGGAGTTAGCCGATGCTTATTCATACACTACCGTCGGGCACGAACACGTTCGTGTTTTTCTTGGTGTATAAAAGCAGTTTACGACCCATAGGGCCTTCATCCTGCACGCGGGATGGCTGGTTCAGGCTTGCGCCCATTGACCAATATTCCTCACTGCTGCCTCCCGTAGGAGTCTGGTCCGTGTCTCAGTACCAGTGTGGGGGATCATCCTCTCAGAACCCCTAGACATCGTAGCCTTGGTAAGCCGTTACCTTACCAACTAGCTAATGTCACGCATGCCCATCTATAACCGCCGGAGCTTTATCTTTCTTCCCATGCGGAAAAAAAGAACTATGAGGTATTAATCCACATTTCTATGGGCTATCCCTCAGTTATAGGTAGGTTGCATACGCGTTACTCACCCGTGCGCCACTCTCATGAGAGCAAGCTCTCAATCCCGTTCGACTTGCATGTGTTAGGCCTCCCGCTAGCGTTCATCCTGAGCCAGGATCAAACTCTTCGTTGTAATATAAAAGTTAAATATTTTCCTCGCTCTGACGTAACTCAATTTTTTACTTGCGTATCTTCCTTGTTTTACCTTTTCCCAATATTTTCAATGAACTCGTCTGCCTTGCGGCTATCGTTTCTCCACCTTTATTGCTACCTCTTGCGAAGCGCCTTCCCTAATGGATAAATTCAATCTTTGTTAGTAGAACTCTTTTCTCTTTTCGCCTCCTCTTTGCCGATCTATTCTAAGCGGCTGTTTCAGCGGGGTGCAAAGTTAAGAAGCTTTTTTAAATCACCAAAAGTATTGTAAACTTTTTCTGTTTTTTTTCTTCCTATTCTCGTTGATTGCTGTGGTTTAATTCCCTTTCATATCCCATCTTCACATCTCCTTAAACCTCCCGGATAACCGGCTCGCAAATCCCAAGCTTTACTCCCATTCGTTTCAGTGAACTCTTTCGTTTTTAGCGGCTGCAAAGGTAAACTTTACTTTTAAACTTCCAAAACTATTTTCAAGTTTTTTCAATCTTTTTTCCAGTACCCCGTCTTGCCTTTTCAACTCCTTTACTACCGTCTCCTGTAGTAAACATTCCGTCGAAAGCGGCTGCAAAGAAATACCTTTTATCTGAACCTTCCAAATCTTTTTTAACTTATTTTTTAATCCAGAGCAAATCCCTTGCACACAACCCCTTATAGAACTTCCGCCTCCCTTCCTGCTACTCTGCTTTTCCGTTTAGCGGCTGCAAAGATAGACCCCTTTCCCACTTTTCCAAACCTATTACACCCTTTTTTTTAATCTTTTTTTACCCCTAAAACCCCAATTCCTCTATGTCAACCTGTTACAAAAATCATCAAACCACTCTAAACCTAAAGCTAAACCCTAATCATATCCGTATGATACTATCGAAAGTAAAAACCGTTCAACAAAAAACCGATGGTTACAAAGGCTATATCAAAAGACCATTCTTTCATATTATCATGCTTAAGCATTAATATACAGCAATTTGCCAGTACCCCAATTAAGCTATGCCTATTCATAGACATTACAGTCATATTTAGTCAGCCTATTTTCTTTTACCTTTACACCGATTTAGTTTACAAAACATGAACATACTAAAACATATACTCCTTTATATAGCTACAACCCTTTTCTCGGTTAGCATACAGGCAAAGGCACCAATATTTCTCGTCAATCAACCTGACCCAAAGCCTCACCGGATAATAAGAACCTGTTGTTCTTTTGGAACTGAGATGCAGCTTTTTGCTATTCCTGGGGTTAAACTGACAGAAACGACCAGCATCGAGAAAATTGGAACTCATCACTATCTAGGTGATGCAAGTGAAGAAAACGGTATTATCTATTCAAGGCGTGGCGGTTTTATTGACATGGCGCACTTGCGCGACCAGTCTGATTGGACAGCATATCTTTATACACAACTACAGGAGAGCAAAAAAGCAGGAACATTATTTATTGTTTTGGGGCATGAAGGAGGTGAAAAAACGCTGAATGTCAATATTCCAGCGAACCTGGAGAATATGGATCTGATTCGTCTGTCCGGTAAAATTGCCTATGATTTATCGGTATGGCACGAGATTGCCACTTGGTTTGGTGCTTCAAGTATTCCGTTTGTACCCGAACGATATTCAAGCTTTTCAATTGAGGATCCCTATTCTAATTTGCTGGGGGTCACAATCGGGATTCAGGCCTTGCAGAGTGAATTGCCTTACGAACAGGCAGTAACACAAATAATCAAGAAATATTTGAACGAATTGGATGCTGTTTCGAATGAAGCTGAAACTTTCCTGGCCATGGAGGCTGTTCGTGACATCTGGTGGACCAGAGATAAAAAACTGCCCAGTAGTAAGGTACTCTTACAACGCCAACTTCAGGTCTATCCATGCCTGAGCCCGTGGTTAGTCCCGGGCTGGAAAAGCCAAAACGATGAACCGTCAGAATTAAAAGTGCCCGAATTCGCTTCAAATGGGCAACCATTTAATAATTATTACCAACTCGAATTCAGGCTGAACTATAAATTTCCATTCCGGAAAATGTTCCCCGAACGGAAGGACAGGAATATCACTCAAAACGATTTTGACCGACTGCTAGCTCAAGTTGCTACAGAACTAATAAAAAAAGAGAATCAGTATCGGGAGCGAAAGGATAAAGCCCAACTAATCAATACCAAATGAACAACGTGTTTATTTCTGAAACAGGAATACGACCGGCTAATGTTAATTCTCCTCGAACCAAGCTTTCCCTGGATCCAACTTCTTATTTCGTTGTATGCGAGCCTGTAATTCGAACGTACGAATACGGTCTTTATACAGATTGTGAACATTCATTTTTGCAACATCGAGCGAAGCATCCGTATTATCATCCCATCTCCTGCACAAATAAACAGGCTGATACACACGGCCAATTTTGTATTTTCCTGAAATGGCCAACCCTAGAGCATAATCTTCCCCATAGCTCACATTCGGGACGCGAATGTCCCGGAGTATTGGAGTGTAAAAAGCTCTTGGAGCACCAAGTCCATTGATCCGCAAAGCATTATTTGGTCCATTATCGTCCGTCCATTCACGGTGATCAATTACTCCGGGAGGAATTTCTTCGAGATTAAAATTGGTCATCCGGTAACTACCAACCACCATGGCACAATTTTCTTCGTAGAACTTATCGATGATGGTCTGAAGTGTATTTTCATCGATATACAAATCATCACTATCGAGCTGAACTATAAATTTTCCACAAGCTTGATGGGAAACGGCTTCGTTCCAACAGCCACCAATTCCAAGATCTTTTCGCTCAGGAATTATATGAATAAGCTTCCCTTGAGCTGCATATTCGTCTAATATATCCGAGGTGCCATCCGTTGAATAATTATCGACAACAATCAGGTTAAAGTTGAACGATGTTTTTTGAATAAGCACAGATACAACTGCATCACGAATGGTTTTTACTCTGTTACGAACCGGAATAACTACAGTAGCTTCGGTTTCAAAATTTTCAGAAAAAATGGTTTCGGGAAATGGTGCGAGCAAAAGAGCGCCAATATCTCTTAAATGAGCGGTACAAACCTGTTCCATTTCAAGCTGACGCTCGCGAGCCGTAGCTTTAACATAGTCAAACTGTTTTTCGCCAGAAGTACGCGTATCGGTTTCAACTTTTGTAAACAAGTATTCCGGAATATGAATCAATTCGCCCATGCGACTGGCTCGCAAACGCAACGCATAACAACCAGCATGTTTCAATGTTTCATAATTCTCATACCTGAACGCTTTTAATACTTCAGATCGAAAAAAACGAACAGGGCCAAAATTAAAATCATCGCGCAAACTCCCGAGCTGATAATCAATAACCGGATATGGTGAAAGCACCCCATTTTTCAATTCCATATAATCAGCATAAACCATTGGGGCATCAGTATATTCGGCTACCTGTGCCAATCGTTCAATAGCTCCCTGTCCAATTTCTATGGATGATTCACTGAGGGCAAGCAGGGCGAAATCGGCACGAAGTAATTTCGCTATCAGTCTGATAGTCGAACAGGATCCATTTTCTTCAACAACAGTTACCTCACAATTATTTAATTTTACCGGACTCTGGGCAAGAACATATACCTGATTCACCAGCGATGAATCTCTGCATTGGTCAACCAACTTCTGGCTGGCTAATTGATCGGTATAAACAATAAAACAATCGACATTTAGATTCATAACCGATTTTCTTTATAATTTAATCACTTTCACATTACTAATTTCGCTTTCGTTGTGAAGCCGATCAAGAGCAGAAATACGTATTTCGTATTTTCTCTGTAATTTACGAGAATTTGGCTTAAATACGATGCTTTTATGATTCGTTATTGTGAAAATATTTTCAGGATTTTTTGGATTAAACATCTGCCCAACCGGATTTAAATAAACCAAATAATTCACCGTCTTATCCATTTCTGCTTCTGCACCGACTGGCTTCCATTTCAGCTTATGACCCCGCTTCCTAAAATGTATTGGAGGCAGGGGTGCTTTATTATCAATCCAAGGCATGGGTGGAATCAGCGCCGGATATTTATATAATTTATCCCGAAGACTTTGATCGAACCCAAGCAGATCGCGTTTAAAATGCACACTGCTATAAAAGGCACTTCCTCCCAACTCCGGAATTTGACGAATAATCTGTATTTGCTTAACCAGTTGGTTGGGGTCCTTCCATTCCTGAATAGTTGAGTTGCCTTCTAATTTATAAACGGCCTGACCAATATACATGGCGCGGTCATATGCATGTGCGGCCCACCATTTAGTAAGAGTCAGAAAATCGACCGAAGGATGACCAATTTGCCAATACAGTTGCGGAAGGCAATAATCGATCCACCCGTTTTTCTGCCATTTCAGGATGTCAGCGTACAACTGATCGTAGTTGGTGGTTCCAGCAGTAGTTTCAGATCCTTCTGGATCGTTAGCTTTATTCCGCCAAACACCAAACGGACTAACACCGAATTTCACCCATGGTTTCGTTTTTTTAATACATTCTGAAAGTGTTTTGATCAAAATATCCACATTATCGCGTCGCCAATTGGCCTTCTGTTCGGCTAAAAAGCCACGGTTATATCGAGCAAATGAATATTCATCCGGAAAATCTTCTTTCAAGGGATATGGATAGAAGTAATCATCAAAATGAATGGCATCAACATCATATCTGGACACAATATCTGTCACAACCTTTACCACAAATTCGCGCGTTTGGGGTAATCCAGGATCAAAATACAATTTGTCACCATAATTCACAATCCACTCCGGATGTTTAAAGGCAATGTGGTTGGCAGCCATTGGTTCATTGGCATTCTGAGCGACACGAAAAGGATTGAGCCATGCATGAAATTCCATGTTCCGCTTGTGACATTCTTCGATCCAAAACTGGAGCGGGTCATAAAATGGAGAAGGAGCCTTCCCAGGTGTTCCAGTGAGGTAGCGCGACCAGGGTTCTAATTCTGATTTATAAAATGCATCAGAAGTTGGCCTTATCTGCATGATAACAGCATTCATCCCATTTTTGGAATGCATATTTAATAGATCGACGACTTCTTTTTTTTGTTGTTCGGTAGAAAGCCCTGGTTTTGATGGCCAGTCGATGTTATTGACTGTCGCCACCCAAACCGCTCTGAATTCAAATTTAGGAATTAGCTGTGCATAAGCCCCAGAACAAAAAACCAGTAAAAGCATAAAAACAGACTTGGACATACTGTCATTTTAAAATCACAGCCAAAATACAGGTATCCTACTAAATACTATTCAGAAACACGGAAGTATTTATTAAGACCAAATTGTTGAAAACATTTGGGAGTTCACAATTAATTTGATCCAATAAGGCAAAAATTGCAATTTGAATTGATCTATATTACTGTAAAAGCAACAGTTACTTATTACTGTAATGACTAAAAATTTTAGTTTATCAGGAAAAATCTCATCATGATTCATTTGAATTAAAATTCATAATTAATTTAAAACCTGGATTACAACGCATTACAACCTTAAAAAAAACCTTAAATTTTCTATTTTCCTTGAAACGACATTTGGAGGATTCTTATTTTTTGGTATCTTTGTCGCATTCAGTTCGCTGAAAAGTTCATTCAGAAAAAATAATTTTAAAAATATAATACACTTGGCAAACCAAAGTGCTGCTTTAATGGTTACTTAGGTAGCTTCTACAAAGTTAGTTTCTTTGGCAAGCTCATGGTTTATTAGGTTTAGTTGGTTTAGGTTAGTTTCCCGTCGTAACGGGTGAAAAGGCTGTCAGAGGACAGCCTTTTCTATTTAAAAGTAAAACTCAAAAATTTCCTCTTCCTCTCGGATTAAAGTTTGATTATCTCATTAGTCAAAGCAATTATAATTCAACTTATCAGAATCACTTTCTATTTTTCCAGTAGATATGGATACTCGATCAAATCTTAAAGAAAGGATAGGTTTGACTCAAACAACAACACATGACACAAAAAACAAAAGAAAAAGCGAAATTTTCATAATCAAGCCAATTCATCTTGTTAATTAATCAAAAGAAAATCATTATCTTTCAAAAAAATAAAATATAGTTGTTTTTCGAGTTGTGAAGTTTTAGTAAAGAGGGTTATTGGGTGTGTGTTTTGCGACGTGAAAGCCATAAGTAAAGTTTTTATTACCAACTATATCTGAATTAATAATTCAGATATAGTCAAATTTAAATGATTCAAATGGAAAAGGGGAACCCTACTTATGAAAAAGTAGGAAAAGCTGTTATGGATTTTGAGGACATGATAGCAGAAGGCAAAGGAATTGCCTCCGAGAATAGTGTATTCTTCGACCCGGAAGAGTATAAAAATATTATTGAGCTATCTGTTGTTGGAATTTTAATTGGTGACAGCACTGGAAAAATAATCAGCTGGAATAATGCTTTAGAAAACCTTTCCGGCATAAAACAAGCTGATGCTGTTGGACTTCATATATGGGATGTTCATTACCAATTGTCTCCAAAAGAATTCAAAAATCCTGAATTCTTCAGTATTCTCGAAAAAAGATTGACAAGTATCATTAATGATTCGGGTTATTGGAAACGACAAGTTTACGAACAAAAAATGACTCGAATAGATGGCACTGATATAACTGTTGAAGTATCAACATTTGTCACAGCTTCCCAAAATGGAAACCTACTGGTAGTAACCCACCGAGACATAAGTTCCAGAAAACATTCAGGAATGACTTTGGCCTTACAAAATGAGGCACTATTTAAACTCAATCAGTTCTCGATAGAATTATCAAAATTTTCTCTTAAAGATGGACTGGAATCTATTATAACCAAACGAATTAAGGAGTTTACTGGTGCTATTGGTGTAATTTTCTCAGAATACAATCCAGAAAATCGCACATTAACCCCGAAACAAATTGAACTTGATCCAGGTTTGTTAGAAAACATCGTAAATCTGCTTGACAAACATGTCCATAAGATATACACAACGGTAAGCGATTATACCTACCACGAACTTACTGTAAGTGCCATTAAGTTTCACAACTCTTTATCCGAAGTTCACTCCGGAAGTATTCCTCCCGCAGTAGGATTAACTGCGCAAGCCATACTTAAAGCTGATCGTTTTATAGAAGTATCATATATTGTCGAAGGGAAACTCTACGGAACTTCGGTGCTTGCATTAGGCAAACATCACCTCGATCCGTCTATTGAGATACTTGAGAATTTTGTTTCTTTAGCTGCAGCATCGCTGCAACGCAAGCGTGCAGAAGAAGCTCTTTGTAAAAGCGAAGAAATGTTGCGAACCATTACAGAGAATGCTGCCGATATTATTCTCAAACTGGATAATGATGGTACTATACTATATACAAGCCGTACTTTCCCTGGATATAAAAAAGAAGATGTAATTGGAAAGAATTTTTGTGATTGGACCGCAACTGAATATCATTCAATAATGAGGCAATCACTCGAAGATGTGTTTAGTAAAGCACAATCACAAACCTACCAATCTCGTGCTTTGGGTGCAAATCATGAGATTCGGTGGTTCTTATCCCATCTTTCGCCTGTCATTGTGGAGAAAGAAGTAAAAAATGCCGTTCTGATTTTGAGTGACATCACAGATCGGAAACAAGCAGAAGAGGCTCTTAAGGAAAGCGAAGAAAATTACAGGGTAATCGCTCAATCCACCATCGATGTCATTTTCATTATCGACAAGACCGGCAAACAACTTTTCATCAATAATGTAGTAGAAAGAATTCTTGGATATAATGTTGAAGAGGTTATTGGCCGACCATTTACTGAACTTTTATCTAAAGATTGTGTTTTAGGATTCCTGATACAACTTGAGAATATCTTTTCAAACAAGCAAATCTGTAACTTTACAACCCAGATTTACCATAAAGACGGTTACTTGGTTGATGTTGAAATCAACGTCAAATTGATAAAACTGAAAGGCGAATATGTGGGGCAGGGTACAATCAGGGACATCAGTGCAAAAAAGCGGGCTGAAGAGGAACTGAAGAATAGCCTGAACCGTAATGCTGCGCTCTTGGGTGCCAATCCTGATTTAATGTTCGTTTTTGATTCAAATTGCAAAATTGTCGATTTCCATTCCGAATCTCACAATCAATTGCTGATAGATCCGGAACTGTTTTTGGGCAAACTTGTAGAAGAAATATTACCACATGAGGTTGTTCTTATTACCCGTCAAAAAGTTGGGGCTGTATTAGCTTCTGGCGAATCCGATTATTCAACCTATGAACTTCAAATTGGCGATGAGTTAAAATATTTCGAATCCAGATATGTTCCTTGCGGAAACAAAGAAGTTTTGTCTATTGTGCGCGATATTTCGGAACGAAAGAAAGTTGAAGAATCCTTGAATGTGGCAATCGAAAGCTATATGGACATCTTCAACTCTGTATCAGAAGGCATCTATGTACTTGACGAATCAGGGACCTTTATCGACATTAATAACGGGGCAGAAAAAATGTACCAATGCACAAAAGGTGAACTCATTGAACAGACCATTCAATCACTAAGTGCCCCGGACAAAAACGATCTGAAAGAAATCAATAATACGCTAAAAAAGGTTTTTGAAACAGGAATACCTGCATCCTTTAATTTCTGGGCAGTACGGAAAACCGGAGAGATTTTTCCTAAGGAAGTGTATGTAAATAAGGGAAAATATTTTGGCAAAGAAGTGCTAATTGCCACCGCCCGTGACATTACTGAAAAAAATCTGGCCGAAGAGCGGATACGCTCAAAAAATGAAGAACTTCAAAAAACAAATGCTGAAAAAGACAAATTCTTCTCAATTATTGCCCATGATTTGCGAAGCCCATTTTCAGCTTTTCTGGGATTGACCCAATTAATGGTACAAGATCTGCCATCAATGAAGCAGGACAATATCCAGGAAATCGCTTTACTGATGCAAGAATCTGCCACAAATTTGCACCGGTTGCTTGAAAACCTATTGCAATGGTCGCGGCTACATCAAGGCATGATCGCCTTCAATCCGCACCAATTTATATTACTCGAAAAGGTTAACAACAGCATACAATCGGTGCTGGAAATTGCCATAAACAAAGGAGTTGAGATAGTAACACAAATTCCTGAAGAATTGGCAATTTATGCAGATGAAAACATGCTGGAATCTACAATCAGGAATTTAGTAACCAATTCAGTAAAATTTACGGATAAAGGAGGAAAGATTTTAATCTCGGCCAGAACGAACGCTAATGACGAAGTCGAAATTACGATCAAAGATACCGGCATCGGGATGAATGCAAAAATGCTTGAAAAGCTCTTCCGGATTGATGAGCTAAATAGTCGCCAAGGCACTAACGGAGAACCCAGCACCGGTTTGGGACTTATTATTTGCAAAGATTTCATCGACCGACATCACGGAAAAATATGGGCCGAAAGCATCGAATTAATGGGCAGTACCTTCTATATTACCCTTCCGAACAAAAACACCGGCAAATAATTTACATCCTAAAACCATTTCCTCTTCTTGAAATATACAAGCAATCCCATCGTGATTGCCACTAATAACATCCAAAAATACAAATATCCAAACTTGAGCTTAATTTCTGGAAGATACTCGAAATTAGTCCCGTAAACGCCAGCAACAAAAGTGAGCGGAATAAAAAACGCTGAAAAAACAGTCAACACTTTCATGATTTCGTTGGCCCGAAGATCCAGATTGGCATGGTAAATATTCATCTGGTCGTTTAGCATCAACTGATAAATCTCGATGGTTTCCGAAGCTTGTATCACCAAATCGTTCAAATCACGAAAGTATTTCAGGTTATCGTCTGCAATAAACCCCGATTCATTTTCGATGAGTTGGTGTACAATTTCTTTAACTGGACGAATGCTCTTCCGCAAAAAATTGATTTCTGTTTTATGTTTGTATATTTCCTCGATCAACCCTTTTTGCTTGGGAATAAAAATACGCGACTCGGTTTTTTCAATAATATTTCCGAGTATCTCAATATTAATAAGGTAATTATCAACGATGGTATCGAGTAAAGCATAGGCCAGGTAATCGGCTCCCTTTCTCCTTACACGACCAGTACCTTTGCGAATACGATCACGAATAGAATCAAAGTAATGCCCCTCTTTTTCCTGAAGGGTGATCAGGTAATTGTCATCCAAAATCAATGAAATCTGGTCAGAACTCAGTTTATTTGTGTTTTCGTCGTAATCCAGAATTTTCAGGATAATAATCTGCAGTTTGTCGGTTTCCACCATTTTAGGACGTTGGTCGGTATTCAGCATATCTTCGAGCAAAAGGCCATGAATCTCGAACAAATCTCCCAATTTCCGAATCATGTCCTCATCGTGCAAGCCGTAGATGCTAACCCAGCTGATTGTATCTTCTGTAATATAAGGCAAACAATCTTCCAACTTTTCGGGCTCAAATTCAATCAGATTTTCGGTGGTAAAATTGGTAAGCCTGATCAACGTTTTATCAATCTTTTTGCTGCCCAAATGAATGAGCGAACCGGGCATTTTGCCAGTTGCCTTTTTGCGGTCGTTTAAAAATCGTGCCATATCTGATGTATCGTTGATTGCTGTTGATGTTTCAACGAACGAAAATACATTTTAATTTAATCCTGAATACATTTCGCAGAATAGATTCATTCAGGTATTTCATTAAATTCCGAATCTACTTTTTCTTTTTTCCTACTGTATTTATCTGGAACAAATGTTTGGTCAGAAATTGGAGTTCTGACATAAGCTGGATATTCCTTTCGCGGGGACAGAACAATTGGCTCGGCTGGGATTGATTCATAAGGGATCAGGCTCAGAAAATGGCTAATACAATTGAGCCGTGCCAGTTTTTTGTTATCTGCAGGCACCACGTACCATGGAGCCTGTTTGATATCGGTAATCTTAAACATTTCATCTTTGGCTTTGGAATATTCAACCCATTTCTCGCGCGAGGCAATGTCCATCGGGCTAATTTTCCAAGTCTTTGTCGGATCGGTTATCCGTTGCTGGAAACGTGATTCCTGTTCCTCGTCCGAAACCGAAAACCAGTATTTGATCAGGTAAGTTCCGGAATGAACCAACATCCGTTCAAATTCGGGACAGCTCCTAAAAAACTCATCGTACTGTTCGTCGGTGCAAAAACCCATCACGTGTTCCACCCCGGCGCGATTATACCAGCTCCGGTCAAACAAAACAATTTCGCCACCGGCAGGCAAGTGCTCGGCATAACGCTGAAAATACCACTGCGTTTTTTCTTTTTCGGTTGGAGTTCCCAAGGCTGCGATCCGGCAAATTCGCGGATTAAGAGGTCCAGCAATGCGTTTTATTACTCCGCCTTTTCCGGCCGCGTCGCGGCCTTCAAACAAAACAACCACCTTGAGTTGCTTCAGTTTTACCCATTCCTGAAGTTTAATTAGTTCCACTTCCAGCTTCCGCAGTTCTTTGTTGTATTTCTTTTTGCTAATAAACCGATGGTCTTTCTTCTCCGACTCGATGTGTTTCATCCCCTTTTCCGGATGCTTTGAATGCTTTTTACCTGGATCTTTGCTCATGATGTGCTGTTGTTTTAGATTACACATTTAATTATGCTGAAAATTAAGAAATATCAGGCAGTTAATCAATAACCTTGAAAAGATGTCATCCCTAAACATCAGGCGAATACTTTCGTTCATTAATGCTTACATTTGCAGCCTAATTATTTTTTTGATTTTGGAGCGTAAGGATTTTAGAGGCCTGTTCAGAAAGCACAATTTGGCCAGCGAATTGTGCCAATTATTGAATACCCCGGGTGAAAAGGTTCGCCTGCAGGGACTTGTTGGCTCATCGCGAAGCATTCTCGCCTGTTTGTTATCTGAAGATATTCCCAAAACTTTTGTTATTTGTCTGAACGATAAAGAAGAGGCAGCCTATTTTTACGACGACCTGAATATTCTGGCTCCTGAAGTTCCGGTACTGTTTTTCCCCTCGTCGTACAAACGATCGGTCAATTACGAAAACATTGAGCAGGAAAATATTATTCTGCGAACAGAGGTTCTTAACCGCCTGAAAGCCGAAACACAATTCCTCATCGTCACTTATCCTGAAGCCTTGGTCGAAAAAGTGATTTCGGGCGAAGGACTTGCGTTGCATACGTTTCAGGTGTCGAGAGGCGATAAATTATCGATCGAATTTATAAATGAAGTGCTGTACGAATACGGCTTCGAGCGGGTCGATTTTGTGTACGAACCTGGCCAGTATTCCATTCGTGGCAGTATTGTCGATGTCTATTCGTTTTCGAGCGAAGATCCCTACCGCCTCGATTTTTTTGGCGACGAAGTGGATACCATCCGCAGTTTCAACCTCGACAACCAGATTTCGAAAGAAGCACTGAACCGAATCAGCATCATTCCCAACATTCAGCAAGATTTAAAAGACGAAGAGCGCATCAGTTTCCTGGATTTCATTCCGGCAGACTCGATACTATTCCTGAATGACATCCAACTGATTGCCGATCAAATGGAGCACGAATTTCAGCTGACCATCGAAAAGACTGAAGATGAAGATGAGCGAAAAATATGGTTCGACAAACTGCTTTCAGGAAAAGTATTTTCCAAAGAAATTGAACGTTTCACCTGTGCCGAATTTGGACAGAAAATCTTTTTCCGCAACTCTAAAATTATTTCGTTTCACACCAATCACCAACCGGTTTTCCATAAAAATTTCGATATGCTGGCCGAAAACCTGATCGACTATCAGAACTTCGGCTTCACCAATTATATTCTTTCGACTAATGTGTCGCAAACCGACCGCATAAAAGCAATTTTCGACGACAAGGGACTCGATGTCAAATTCAGACCCGTCGATTTCACTTTGCACGAAGGCTTTATCGATCACGACCTGAAGATTTGCTGCTACACCGACCACCAGATTTTTGAACGATACCACCGATTCGAAATCAAAACACGCAAGGGCGAACGCGACAGTATCACCTTTAAAGAATTGAATAAGCTGCACCAGGGCGATTGGGTTGTTCATGTCGATCATGGTATCGGGAAATTTATGGGCCTGGTAAAAACCGAGGTCGATGGTAAACTTCAGGAGGCGATCAGACTAAGTTATAGAGACAATGATGTTTTGCTGGTAAGCATTCACAACCTGCACCGCATCTCAAAATACAAAGGCAAAGACGGCACCGAGCCGAATATAAGCAAACTGGGCAGCGGTGTCTGGCAAAAACTGAAAGACCGCACCAAACTGAAGGTAAAAGACATTGCCAAAGAGTTGATCGAATTGTATGCCGCCCGCCGTCAAGAACGTGGTTTTGCTTTTTCGCCCGATTCGTACCTTCAGAAAGAACTCGAAGCATCGTTTATTTACGAGGATACGCCCGACCAGGTAAAATCGACCATCGCGGTGAAGGAAGACATGGAAAAGGAAATTCCGATGGATCGGCTGGTTTGCGGCGACGTGGGTTTCGGGAAAACCGAAATTGCCATTCGGGCCGCATTCAAAGCAGTGGCCGACAGCAAACAGGTGGCCGTACTGGTCCCGACAACCATTCTGGCGCTTCAGCATTTCAAAACATTCACCGACCGGCTTGCCGAATTTCCGGCAAGGGTCGAATACATCAGCCGCTTGCGCAGTGCCATTCAGATAAAACAGGTCTTGGAAGATACCAAAGCCGGGAAAGTGGACATTCTGATTGGCACACACAAACTGGTCGGCAAACAGGTTATTTTTAAAGACCTCGGATTGCTGATTGTGGACGAAGAACAGAAATTTGGCGTTTCGGTAAAGGAAAAACTGAAACAACTGAAGGTTAACGTGGACACGCTGACCTTGACTGCCACCCCGATTCCGCGAACCTTGCAATTTTCGATGATGGGCGCCCGCGACTTATCGATCATCCAGACACCCCCACCCAACCGATACCCAATACAGACCGAATTGCACGGATTTAATGAAGATATTATCCGCGAAGCCATTCAATACGAGATGGCGCGTGGCGGACAGGTGTTTTTTATCCATAACCGTGTGGCAAATATTTATGAGGTGGAAGCCGTCATTAAAAAAATTGTGCCGGGCGTTCGAACGGTAGTTGGTCACGGGCAGATGGACGGCGAAAAACTCGAAAACGTGATGATGAATTTCATCAACGGCGAATTCGATGTCCTGGTTGCTACCACCATCATCGAGTCGGGACTGGACATTCCGAATGCGAATACCATCATCATCAATCATGCTGAAAATTTTGGGCTGAGCGATTTGCATCAGTTGCGTGGAAGAGTTGGCCGCTCGAATAAAAAAGCATTCTGCTACCTATTGGCACCTCCGCTTTCGACAGTTACTACCGAAGCTCGCCGGCGGTTGCGCGCCATCGAAGAATTTTCGGAATTGGGCAGTGGGTTCAACATTGCTATGCAGGATTTGGATATTCGTGGCGCCGGAAACCTTTTGGGTGCAGAGCAAAGCGGGTTTATTGCCGACATTGGGTTCGAAACCTATCACCGAATCCTGAACGAAGCCATTCAGGAATTGAAACAAAACGAATTTAAAGAGCTGTTCAAAGACGAAAAAGAAGATTCGTCGCAGGCTTTCCTGAACGTAAAATTTGGGAGCGACTGCCAGATCGATACCGATTTGCAATTGCTGTTTCCTGAAAAATATATACAAAGCACTTCGGAACGAATGCTGCTTTACCGCGAACTCGACAACCTCGAAAGCGAAGAAGCTTTGGTGCAGTTCGAAGCCGGGCTGGCCGACCGTTTTGGCAAATTACCTCCTGAAAGTATTGAATTGATTGAAGTGGTTCGCGTACGTTGGGCAGCTATTCAATTGGGAATGGAAAAAATTATCCTAAAGAACCACAAAATGGTTTGCCATTTTATTTCCGACCCACAATCGGTGTTTTACCAGTCGCCCATGTTTGGCCAGATACTTCGCTATGTGCAAGCCCATTCACAAACCTGCCGCATGAAAGAAGGCAACAATAAGCTTTCATTGACTTTTGAAAAAGTGAAAAGTGTGAAAAAGGCGAAAGAGGTACTGGAGGGTGTGAGGGTGAATTAAAAAATCATCAGAATTTTCAGTCCCTTGCGTTCCATTCTTCTTTCAACACAGCATAAACCAAATCGTCAGTCCATTCACTGTTTAGCTCTGAACTTTCCTTTACAAGTCCCTTTTTGCGGAATCCCAGACGTTCGATCAGCCTGATTGAGGATTGATTTCGCGAATCAATAGATACCACAATACGACGTTTACCCAAATTTTCAAAAATAAAATTTACGATTTCTTTCACAGCTTCAAATGCATAACCTTTCCCTTGATGATCTTTGCTGAGGGTGCATCCCATCTCAACCTGAAAATTATCGGATTCCAAAAAATGAATCCCAATATCGCCAATCAATTCGTCATTGTCCTTTTTTAAGATCGTGAACTGAAACCAGGTTCCTTGCAGGTTTATTTCGGAAGATACTTTGTTGAGGATGAAATCGCGTACATCGGCAATCGTTTTTGGAATCCACCCTTGGTATCGGTTCACTTCCACATTTGATCGGTACTGAAAAATTGAATCCGAATCTTCCATCCGAATTGGGCGCAATAACAATCGGTCTGTTGTGATCTGAAGATTATACATTAGTCGGTTTTCCTATATTCATAACAGGGAGCTGGAACCTATTTATTTGTACTTGATCGTCCGTTTAGCTTCAACGAGCTTTTTCTTCTCGGCGAGCCAGTATTTTTTAACCCAATTACCATGTTTGTCGCATTTGTAATAGATATCTTCCTTCGGATTTTTACCGTAAACGGGTAACCCGACTAAAAAATCAACCGAATAATGCTCCAAAAAGCCATTCATATTCAACGAATAATTGAGTTCGGTTTTCAAATCTGTTTCAATGTCTTTTCGTTCAATTCGGATTAGCTGACCAGCCGAATCATAAAATAACTCACATTTTTCACCGGCATCCATTTCACCGGTTTCGCTAACATTATGGCGGGTAAACGACATCAGCTTTCCGAGTTTATACTCGGCGTCCTTCTCGACCATGAATAATTCGCGGGTATTTTTTTGCTTATCGACTGCCCAAAAGTTCACCTTTGTAATTTGCCCGTCGGAATTGGTGAAATTCTCATATTCAACATAGTCGCCCGCATGTCCCCAATTATCTTTTTCTATAATTTCACGTTCAATAATCCGGTCGCCGATTTTGCTTCGCTGGTAAGCGTATTCAGTCAAAATTTTATCCTGAAATGAGTTGGTTCGTTTCACCAGCTTCGAATTTTCATCAAAAAAGAACGTGTATTTCCATCCCGAATATTTTCCGGGTTTAAATACTCCGGAATCTTTTTTCGTCGGATTCAGTTCTTTGCCAAATCTTCTTTCGGTCACCTTTTCAATTTTTCCCTTAAATTCAGGAAGCTTGGGAAATAATTGACCAAATGAACCAACCGAAAACATTAGTAAAAGGGAAGTGAGTAAAATCCTCATGAATAAAGTCAGATTTAAATATCTTAAATCCAAAGATAAAATTTTAGAGCGATAATTTCTCCAATGTAACAATTGTGTTTTAACCTTATTTTTTCAGAAAAAAAATGGTGGACGCCATCAATCCGGCTGAAACAACTATCCAGCGAAGCAATTCCGGTTTTATCTTACCTGCCAGTTTTCCGCCGATTAATCCACCTGCAAGCGAACCGAAAATCATGACAAAAGCGACCATCCAGTCAACCTTTCCGGAAAACGCAAAATAAATAGCGGCTGCCAAATTGATAGCAAAACCGAGAGCTTGCTTCAGAAAATTCAACCGAGTCATCGAATCGTCGGTTACCAAACCCAGAACAGCCATCAGTATAACACCCAGTCCGGCACCAAAATATCCACCGTAAATAGCCGCCACAAAAACCAGCGACAGCATAATGATCGGATTTTGATGTTCGGTATGAGCATGCCCAACGCGCGCCACAACCCAGTTTTTAATTTGGACCTGGGCGGCAAGCAAAAGCGTTGCAACTAGAATCAGGTAAGGAATAAGGCTTCGGAAAGCGCTTTCGCTTGTATTCAAAATGAGTAATCCACCGCCAACTCCGCCAACAATGGCCACAGGTAGCAATTTCAGTAAACGATGGTATTGCGATTTAAAATCTTTACGCTGCGACCACATTCCGCCTATAGTTCCTGGCACAAGGGCAACCGTATTGGTAACATTGGCTACTACCGGCGAAATCCCTACAGCCAGCAAAACCGGAAAACTAACCAATGTTCCACCACCAGCCATGGCATTAATAAATCCGGCAGCGACAGCCGCCAGAAAAATGAGCATTTCGTTGAAAAAAGACATCTTGAATCTTTACATAAACTACAAAGATGAGAAAAGCGAAGCAGAAGAACAAAAAGTACTAAGCGCGCTGTCAACGGCGTATCAAATCTACATCAAGCAATCACAACAGGTGCAGAGGTTCAAAATTCATCGTACTCATAATTGTTAATTTACACCAAACATGTAACAATGAGAGGCTATCTAGCGTAAGTGTAACTGACTTTGCAAATCTAATTTTTTGAACTTATTTGGGTTGATTGGTTTTTTGGTGAAAAGCAAAGTTCGTAAGGTAATTTTAGTTGTTTGTTTAGTGAAAAGCGGTGGTCGCCACCGCTTTTCATTTTTGGCACATGTAAACATATAAATTTTCAGGAGATATCACTTCAACCCATCGGGCTATCTTTTCCATCAAATCTCGTTTGTTTCAATCATTAATGCCTTCAAAAAAGCAGCTCAACAGAAATTAAAAAAACAGTTAATTTCATGAATACTTGTATTGAGAAAAACTTCAAAACTTTTTAAATATTTAATGAAAGTAATAGCTAAATTCATAAATAAATAAAATACATTTGTCTTGTTTTAAACCGGGATAATCTTTTTGCTATGACTTTTTCTCAGGTAAATCAGGATGATGAAAACGACAGAAATGTTGTTGAACTGAAAAATAATTCTCAGAAACGAAAAATAATCAAGAACTTATTTCTGTATGGTGCTATGACCAACACTGATCTTGGCAAGTTTGTCAAGCTTAGCACCCCCAAAATAATCAGTCTGCTCAACGAGTTGAAAGCTGAAGGGCTTGTTGAGGAACTCGGACAAGGGAATTCAAGCGGAGGAAGGCGGCCAAACCTGTATGGAAACAAAGAAGATGCTTTTTACATTATTGGCATTTCAATCAACATTTATAAAACGTCGGTTTCCATTTTCAATGCAAAAAACCAGAAAGTTACCGACGATCATATTCTAACACTGACCATCTCGCATGGAACTTCGATAATAGACCCAATTGTAGATTTTACTGAAACCGTCATTCACCAAAAGCAAATTCCAAGAGAAAAAATACTGGGCGTTGGAATTGAGATGCCCGGAATGGTTGATTCTGAAACAGGAATAAATAAAACCTACATGGTCTCAGATCAACCGGTTGCTGAGGTATTCAGCAAAAAATTCGGGATGGAAGTCCTGATTGAGAACGATGCTAAAACACGGGCATTTGCTGAACTTCGTTTCGGGCTGGCTCATGCCAGAAAAAATGTATTGGCCATTCACCTCGATTGGGGAATTGGACTGGGTATAATTGTGAACGGAAAGTTGTATAAAGGTCGCGATGGATTTGCCGGAGAATTTGGCCATTTACCAATGGTTGATAACGGAATATTGTGTAAATGTGGCAAACAAGGCTGTCTCGAAACCATTGCTTCAGGAATTGCCATTGCCCGCATGGCCAAAGAAGGTATGGAAACCGGACGATCATCGTTCCTTGGCAAATTAACCGATGACGAACAGGAGAACGATGAAATCAGAAAAGTCGTTCAAGCAGCAGCAATGGGCGATCAGTTTTCAATCTCGATTCTGGCCAATGTAGGCCACTGGCTAGGGAAAGGCTTTGCTTACCTTATCCAGATTTTCAATCCTGAATTAATTATTCTGGGTGGCCGGATGTCAGAGGCCAATCCGTTTATCCTTCCTCCCATTCAACAGGCGATTCAGATTTTCTGTAATCCTGAATTGGGCAATGAAATTGAAATAAAAGTTTCGGAACTAGGCAGCCAGGCTGGCATACAAGGCGTTGCTGCATTATTACTGGAACATATACTCGATAAAAATTAATCGATGGAGTAAACTCAAATCATGATTTGATGGTTTACTTGTTTAATACGCTGTTTAATCCTTCAAAACAAATAACAATGATAACAAAAGAATTCAGTCGGGTTGAGAAAGTTTTCCTACAGCAGGCAGGAATTGATCGGATGAATACCCAAATGCCTTACATCACCGTTGAGAATTTCCCTAAACTGGGGATGCTTGCTTCCCTTCGTTTTCTGGAATGGGCAACTCAAAATCCAAATGGAGTAATCAGCCTCCCAACAAGTAAATCATCTCAGTATTTTATTAAATACACCCAGTTTTTTCTTGAAAACTGGGATACGCCAAAGGGGCAAAACCTTCTGAATACCTATGGACTTTCTGGTTTAAAGAAACCGGATTTAAGCGGGCTTCATTTTGTTCAGATGGACGAATTTTATCCGATTTCATCCAAACAGCACAACAGCTTCTGCAATTACATCGAGACCTACTACATCAAAGGATTCGGGCTCGATCCAAATAAAGCGCTACTGATCAATTCGGATCTCATTCCGTTAGCCGATGGAAAATCATACAACGAGGTTTTCCCCGATCTGAAAATCGATTTGTCGTTGCGCTACCGTGACGCCAAAAATCAGGCCGAAAAAATTCAACAAAAATCAATTTTGATGATCGATAACTGGTGCTCGGAATATGAACAAAAAGTGCGGGCATTGGGCGGTATCGGATTTTTCCTGGGCGGCATTGGCCCAGATGGGCACATTGCATTCAACACCCGCGGGACCGATCATTTCTCGACCACCCGACTTACAGCAACCAATTTCGAAACGCAGGCAGTTTCAGCCGGCGATTTGGGAGGAATTGAAGTTTCTCGTCATCGTCTGGTTATTACCATCGGGCTTGATACCATCACTTATAATCCAGATTCAGCCACAATTATTTTTGCAGCCGGAGAAGCCATTGCTGATGTAATTAAAGATTCGCTCGAAAACGAACCATCAAACCAGTATCCGGCAAGTTCGTTACACAAATTACGCAATGGCCGGTTTTACCTGACCAACGGAGCTGCCGTAAAACTTACCGACAGCGTTGATAAATATTACCAAACCGGTGAATGGACCCACCAGAAAACCGAACGTGCAATTATCGATCTTTGTCCAAAAATCAATAAATTCGGACACCGTTTAACATTGGATGATCTAAAGGCTGACAAATATTGCCGGATGATTCCAAACCTGAATGAAAATACGGTTCAATCGGCTATCGACTCAGTCATTGCCAAATTAAACAAAGGCATGGAACGTGAATCCAACCAGGTATTCTACCATACTGGGCCTCACCATGACGACATTATGCTTGGCATTATGCCTTATGCCAACCGCCAGTTGAGAGACGCCAGCAACGAATTCCATTTTTCGGTCCTCACTTCAGGATTTACATCAGTGATTAATCAATATGTAATCGATTTGCTTACCGAAACGCTCAGTTTGATTAGTAAAGGCAAAATTGAGATGATTAAATTTCCTGATTTTTTTGAGGATGGTTATAAATACAAATGGGATAAAGATATTTACCATTATCTCGATAGCGTAGCAGCCAATGATGAAGCAGAAAAACGTCGCGGGGTTTGCCACAGGGTAATCCGGGCAATCGTCGAGATTTGGGAAGTGCGTAACGAGGAACAACTGGTCAGCGTCATTTTCGAAATCCTAGATAGTCTGAAAAACACCTACGATGGAGGCAAAAATCCACCTAAGATTCAGACGCTGAAAGGAATGATCCGCGAAATGGAAGAAGAACTGGTTTGGGCACATTATGGAGTTCCAGTTAAAAATGTACACCACCTCCGGTTAGGTTTTTACCAGGGTTCTGTTTTTGGAGAGCAACCTGACAGCACCCGCGATGTACTGCCAGTTCTGGAAGAATTCAGAAAATATAAGCCAACCCGCATAAGTCTGGCCATGGATCCAGAGGGTAGCGGCCCTGACACTCATTATAAAGTACTGAAGTCGATTGCCGCAGCAGTAAAAGAATGGAAAAAAGAAGAAGATTTGTCGAAAGTGCGGGTGATAGGATACCGCAATGTATGGTTCAGGTATCATCCTTCCGACGCTGAAGTTGTTGTTCCGGTATCGTTAAATTCACTGGCCATTCTTGATTCGTCGTTTACCGATTGCTATCTAAGCCAGGTCGATGCTTCATTCCCGAGTTATCAGCTCGACGGAAAGTTCAGCCAGCTTACTCAGCGTATTTGGGTTGAACAACTCAAACAAATCCAGTTACTTTTAGGAAAAAACTTTTTCTACCAACACGAAAAGCCTTTGGTTCGCGCAACTCACGGACTCATTTATTTAAAAGAATTAACAGTTGACCAATTCCTGAATATGGCGGAGGAACTCGAAAAATCGATGGAAGGCGTCGCGATCTAATACTCTGAAACACCTGCTCATTCTTTGGCTGGTGAAAAGAAGGCAAAATGAAACGGTTAAAAACAGGAGAACACATCTGTTTTTAACCGTTTTCTTTTGCCTTAGAAATCGCTCAAAGAAACAACCAAAAACCGAGAAGCTTAAAATCACACTTGGGTCAAACTTAATTTGACAGAACTCTCAACCAACTGTAGTATTTGTACTTTCCCCAGATATTTCTTATAATTGTACCGCAGACACTTAACCTAAACCCAATGATTCGAATTAAACTCCCAATTATTATCATTCTACTGGTTTTCAGAACCCAATGGCTTGTTGCACAACACAAGCCATTTCTTGAAAATATTTACGATTATATCGAAAATCCACAGATGATCGGGCTCAACCAGGAAGAAGGCCATGTTCCGTTACTGCCCTATACCAGCCTAGAGAAAGCATTCACGCGCGACAAGCAGCAATCGTCGGGGTACCTGTCACTCGATGGCAAGTGGAATTTTCTATATGCCACGAACCCCGATGGCATCAACAAAAGCTTTTACCGAAACGATTTTTCAGAAAAGGGTATGGCCGAAATCACCGTACCAGGAATGTGGCAAATGCAAGGCTTCGGCGAAAAGATTTTCCGAAACATGTCGCAACCCTTTAAAGCCGATCCGCCCAAAGTTCCACGCGACTATAACCCAGTTGGGTCTTACCGCAAAACATTTACAGTTCCGGCCAGTTTTAAGGATAAGCAGCTATTTTTACATTTCGAAGGGGTGGCTTCATCTTATTTTGTGTGGGTCAACGGTTTGGAAGTAGGCTACAATCAAGGCGCCAACGAACCCGCCGAATTCGACGTGACCGAGCTGGTAAAACCAGGCAAAAATACGGTTTCGGTAATGGTTTTCATGTATTCAGCCGGCACTTACAACGAAGACCAGGACATGTGGCGACTTTCAGGAATTTTCCGCAGCGTTTACCTGATGGCTACGCCAAAAGTACATATCCGTGATTATTATTTGGTTACCGATTTGGACGAAAAATATGAAGATGCCACACTAAAAGTACAGGCTGAAATTCAGAATTATTCATCTGAGCCTATACATGATTACCAGGTAAAAGCTTGCCTTTTGGACCCTCAGAGCAATAAGGTTTTGGAAAACTTAGTTTCCGAAAAAATCACGCTGGAAGCAGGCGAAAAAACAACGATTCGCATGAATGCAGCGGTGAAATCGCCATTAAAATGGTCGGACGAAAAGCCCAATTTGTACCAAATCGGATTCGAACTGACAGACGCCTCCAGAAAAACGACTGAGGCTTTGGCTGAGCGAATTGGCTTTAAGAAAGTGGAAGTAAAACACCAGGTTTACTACGTGAATGGCGTGCCGGTGAAGCTGAACGGGGTAAACAGCCACATGCAGCACCCCGACCTGGGACACACAATGGACAAGGAAACCATCCGTAAAGATTTTTACCTGATGAAGCAGTTCAACATCAACTGCGTTCGCACCTGCCATTACCCGCCGGTAAAGGAATACCTCGAACTGGCCGACGAACTGGGCATTTACATTGTTGACGAAACTGGCGACGAAGCTCATGCCACCGAATATATTTCGAATGACCCGTTATGGACCAAATCATATGTCCATCGTGCCGAAAAAATGGTGCTACGCGATCGCAACCACCCGTCAATCATCTTCTGGAGTGCAGGAAACGAAAGCGGTTCGGGCTTTAACATCTGTGAGGTAATTTCTGCCGGGAAACGTTTGGATCCCAGCCGACCGGCCTGGATGTATGGAGGAAATGACCTTGACTATCCCGGGGTAAATCCAATTAAATGCGAGGATATTATCGGGCCGCGCTACGGCACCCCTTTCGAACTGAAAGTGTTTTTTGGAGAATCGCCCGAAGAAATTGACCCGCGCCCTTCATTCATGGACGAATACCTTGCCGCAACGGGCAATGGACTAGGAGGGCTTGACGAGTACTGGGATGTAATTTACCAATATCCCCGGTTGATGGGCGGGGCAATTTGGGATTTTGTAAGTCCCGGATTACGCGAAAATTACATCAGTAGCCCCGACATATCCGGCAATGGACTCGATGCCGCGTTAATGGGCAAAACAAAGCTGGTGCCCGGGAAATCGGGAGAAGCGGTGCAGCTAACCGGAACCGACACCTGGGTGGAACTTTACCGCGACCCGAAGCTGGATATTACAGGCAAAGCGCTCACTATTTCATTCTGGGTAAAACCACGCGAATGGAATGGTAACGGGACCTTTGTGTCGAAAGGTTATTATCAGTTCGGTGTAAAACAAACCAGTCCAACTGAACTGGAATTTTACGTTGGAGACAAGAAAAAGACCAGCGTACAAACAACGCTTCCCGAAAATTGGATAAACAATTGGCATCTGGTAACCGGGATATACAATGGCACCCAGCTTCAGCTTTACCTCGATGGCAGTAAAAAAGCCGAAACAGCTTGCTCGTTGAATATCGAAAATAAGCCTTTCCCCATTAACATTGGCCGTGACCCAGAAGACGATCAGCAGGAAAACCCAAACCACTATAGCAATGCCATATTCGACCAGGTGGCAATATTCGATAGAGCTATGAATGTACAGGATTTGCTGAACCCGACAAAAGAGGTAAAAAAATCAGCTGTTTGCTGGCTTGATTTCGATGAGCAGAAAACCGGGCAACAATACTTCAGTATGGGAGTTGGAGGCCGCACGTATGGCACCATCTGGCCCGATCGCACCCCTCAGCCCGAAATGTGGCAAATCAAAAAATCGGTGCAGCCGGTTTCGGTTAAAATGCGGAACGAGCAAGCCGGAGAAATTGAAATCTGGAACCGCATGCACTTTACCAGCACCAACGAACTTGAAGCCGTTTGGCAATTGCAGTGCGAAGGGATAGTAGTTAAAGAAGGAACGATTGAAACATCGGTCGCACCGCTTTCTAGAGCTACGTACAAAATCCCGTTTCAGCTTTTTCTTCAGGAAGCCGGGAAAGAGTATTTTTTGCTTGTCAGTTTCAGGCAGAAAACCGACAAACCCTGGGCTGCCAAAAGTTTTGAAGTAGCCTGGGACCAACTTCCTTTCGCAGTCAAACCAGCAACTGCAAACGAAATAACCACGCATCTGATCGCTCCTGAAATTTCGGAAAACGCCGGACAAATCATGGTGACAGGAAACAACTTTACCTATCGGTTCAGCAAAAAAACTGGTGACCTGATTTCAGTTGTTTTTGAAGGAAACGAAATGCTAAAAGAAGAAATGAAACTGAACGTCTGGCGCGCCCCATTAGCCAACGACATGGATAACTGGACAGTTTGGAGATCGGGGTTTACCCGAGAACCGGGAATGGGGTTTGGCCAATCGAATGTATGGTTTGCCCATGGCCTCGACCAAATGACCACCAAAGCGGATCGATATTTCTGGGATAAAGAATCAGATCGGATCAGATTAACAATCGAAAGCCACACGGCCAATTTCGACTTAAGCACAGCCTTCGAAAACCGGTTTGTTTTCGACATTACCGGAAACGGGAAAATGGAAATTGACCACATCGTAACTCCTTGTGGCAGTATGCCTGCCTGGCTACCCCGCATTGGTGTTCAACTGGTGTTGAACCAAACATTCGATCAACTAAACTGGTATGGTCGCGGCCCTATTGAAACTTACCCCGACCGCAAAACCGGCGCCAAGATAGGCGTCTATTCCAGTTTGGTTAAAGATCAGTACGAACCGTACCTCATTCCGCAAGAAAATGGTAACAAGACCGATGTCCGCTGGGTCAGTTTACAAAACAATCAGGGGATTGGCCTTCGTTTTTCTGCTTCCGAACTGTTTAATTTCAGCGCCCTGAATGTACAGGCCGACAATTTATCGCGGGCATTGTACCCATTCCAGTTAAAACCGTTCGAAGGCATAACCATGAACATTGATTACGCCTTAAGCGGCGTGGGTTGTACGGCAATTTCGGTTCTCAACAAATATCGCGTAATGCCTTCGGAACATCGGTTCAAGATGATTTTAGAGCCGTTCAGGAAATAGCATTTGATAAATTCGCTACAGTTTCATAACTTAGTTATGCAGAAGTCAATAGCTATGTATAAAAAACTAAGTATCAAAGATTGGGCTGTCGAAGATCGTCCGCGCGAAAAAATGCTTGTCAAAGGGATCCGCTCGTTATCGGAAGCTGAATTGATTGCCATTTTAATTGGGTCAGGCAATCTGGACGAATCGGCAGTTGAAGTATCGCGCCGTATTTTGGCCTCGGTAAACAACAACCTCAACGAATTGGGTAAGAAAACCGTTAACGACCTTCAGAAATTTAAAGGAATTGGACCGGCAAAAGCCATCACCATCACGGCAGCAATGGAACTTGGCCGACGCCGGAAAGAATCAGAACCAGCCGAAAAGCCCAAGGTTATTACCAGTGCCGATGCTGCAGCCATATTCAAACCTTTGCTGAGCGACCTTCCGCACGAAGAATTTTGGGTGCTGCTGCTTAACCGGAACAACCTGGCGATCGACAAAATGATGGTAAGCCAAGGCGGATTGTCTGGCACAATTATCGATGTGCGCATTATCCTGAAGATGGCACTCGACAAGCTGGCCTGTTCAATTATTCTTTGCCACAATCACCCTTCAGGAAACCTGATCCCCAGCGAAGCCGACAAGGAAATCACCCGAAAAATCAAAGAAGCAGGGAAGCACATGGATATTCCGGTACTCGACCACCTGATTATCGGCAACGACGCGTATTTCAGTTTTGCCGACGAAGGATTAATCTGAATCATTTTAGCGTAGGACAATCCATTGCAAAATGTTAGTTTTATGGTATCAAATCTTAAACTTCTGTGGAAAAACAGCAACACACCAAACTCCTGATTTTCGTACCCGAAATTACCTCCCGGGTGGAATATATTTTTGGATTTATCTTTCAAACCATCCTTGGAGTTGATCTCATTTTTTCCTCGAATCAGGAAGAATTTCTGCAATCAGCGCTACCCAAAATCAACTATTCGACAACCAATCTTTCTTCCGGATTATTTCTGAAAGCCCATTCACTCTTGTTCCATAAAAACATAACCGATCAGGAAATTGAGGTCGTCGAATACCAGCAGGTGCAGTTATTTTTCCCCACTTCGAGAGATTCGTTTTTGCCCTTCGATCCGTTTGCTGTAGCTTTTTACCTGATAACGAGATACGAAGAATACCTGAGCGAATGCACCGACGAACACGAACGTTTCACCGATTCAGAAAATATCCTGGTACGCCTCGGGTTGCATCAAAAACCCATTGTCGATCAAATGGCCTATGGGGTTGCCGAAAAAATTGCGGCTGAATTTCCTGAATTCAAAATCAGGAAAAGAGCGTTCCGGTTCATCACCACCATCGATATCGACAATGCCTGGGCTTTCAAGAACAAAAGTCTGGTGGTTTCATTCGGTGCCATTCTGAAAGCCATATTTCATGGCCGCGGAGAAGAACTGAAACAAAGAACAGCCGTGTTTCTCGGGATGAGGAACGATCCTTACGATACGTACAAATACATTCTTGAAACCTATAAAGGATTTCTGAATCATATCTTGTTTTTCTTTTTAATTGGCGACCGCAATCGGTTCGATAAAAATATTTCGCACAAGAATAAATCGTTCAGGCAATTGATCGGCAAAATGTCTTCGGTTTGCGAAGTGGGCATACATCCATCGTATTCGTCAAACGAAAAACTTTGGTTGTTCCAGACAGAAAAGGAAAGACTTGAAAAAATTATTCAGGAACCGGTAACAAAGAGTCGTCAGCACTACCTAAAACTCAAATTTCCCCAAACCTATCAGAACGCATTAAAATCGGGCATTACCGACGATTACACCATGGGGTTCCCGAGTTTGGCAGGATTTAGGGCCGGAACCTGCACTTCTTTCCATTTTTTTGATTTGACCCACAACCGCCAAACCAAGCTGATTGTTCATCCGTTCCAGGTTATGGATGTGACCTTAAAAAATTACCTACATCTGAATTGCGGAAAAGCATGGAAATTGATTGAAGAAATGATGCTTGAAGTAAAAAAAGTGGATGGTACTTTTATTTGTCTGTGGCACAACGAATCGCTGAAAGATTCGGACCAGTGGCTGGGTTGGCGCAAGGTTTTTGAGCAGATTCTCGAAAAAGGTTTAATTTTGGAGAATGAGTAATCCCGAAATCAGATTTGTAACCAGCGAAAACATTGATCGTGAAAAATGGGATCGGTGTGTGGCCAATTCTCCGTTTGGGATTGTTTATGCCTACAGTTGGTACCTCGACCTGATTTGCCTGCATTGGGATGCAATGATCTGGGGCGATTACCTTTATATAATGCCCTTAGTCAACAACCGAAAGTATGGACTCCGTTACATTTATCAGCCTTTCTTCACTCAGCAGCTTGGCGTGTTTTCCAGTTTTCCTCCAGAACCTGATATTGTCAACCAATTTTTAAATGCGATTCCTAAAAAATTTCGGTTAACCGATATGAATCTCAACCTTGGAAACGTACCAACTGTTGCCAGTTTCAGCATCCGAAAAAATACAACCTATCAACTTAGCCTTCATTCCAGAGCCGATAATCTCCGGACATTTTACAATTCAAACACCAAACGGAACATTCAAAAAGCCATTCAGAATAACATACGTATTTCGACAGTTCCCGATGTTTCCCATTTTCTGGAATTCACGAAGAAAAATCTTTACGAAAAATCTCCGGAAATAAAACAGGAGCATTACGTTTCGCTCCAAAAAGTCATCAGTTTTGCACTTCCCAACCAGCTTGGCGAAATTTATGGAGCATGGGATTCGGAAAATAATCTGGTTGCATCGGTTTTTTTCGTAACCGCAAATCAGAAGTGCATATACCTGGCAGCCTCTTCCAATCAGGCAGGAATAGAAAAAAGTGCCATGTTTTTGCTCATCGACACCTTCATACAAAACAATGCCGGCAAAAATCAAATTCTCGATTTCGAAGGTTCAAACATTTCGGGAGTTGCACGTTTTTATGCGGGTTTTGGAGCTTCACCTGAAACCTATTTTTCTGTTCATCAGAACCGGCTTCCAAGAGTTCTCCGGATTTTCAAAAAATAACCTGTTGGGCTGAGCAAATTCAGGTTTTGTATATTGCAAAGCATTCTTTTGGTTGAGGATTTTTAATTACTTTCGCCGAAACTTTTTAAATCATGAATGTAAATATACTTGGAGACTCAAACTCCATTTTCAACCAGTTCATTTCAGAAATCAGATGTGAAGTTATTCAGAAAGATCCAATGCGGTTCCGGAAAAACCTTCAACGGTTGGGCGAAATCTTCGCATACGAAATCAGTAAAACAATGGACTATCAGACCTCTGACATAAAAACACCACTCGGAATTGCCCCGGTAGAAACCTTAGTCCAGCACCCCGTTTTAGCAACCATTTTACGTGCCGGCTTGCCACTTCAACAAGGGTTTTTGAATATTTTCGATCGTGCTGAAAATGCGTTCATATCGGCCTACCGAAAATATGATGAAATTGGTGAATTTCACATCGAATTTGAATATCTGGCCACTCCATCACTCGACGGAAAAGTTCTGATACTTTCTGATCCGATGCTGGCCTCCGGTGCATCGATGGAGATTGGTTATCACGCCCTTTTGCAAAAAGGGAATCCTCAACACGTGCATTTGGTTGCTGTAATCGCCAGTCAACAAGGACTCGATCATGTAGTAAAACACATCAATGCGGATAATGTCACATTGTGGATCGGCGCTGTCGATCCGGAGATGACACCAATGTCGTACATTGTTCCTGGATTGGGCGATGCCGGAGATTTGGCTTTTGGAGCTAAAATTGATTCACACTAGAATCGGGAAAAAGTCAATAGTCGTTCGGAAATTTTTCTAATGATTATTGACTTTTTGCCATCAAGAAAATCCCCACCCAAAACAGCACGGTAAACAGCAAAGTTGCCAGCGATAATCTTTTCAGAAATGGATCCAATTGTCGAGGTTCAGTAATTCTGTTTATCTGAACCAGATCGCGTATAAACAGCGGGAATGAAAGCAGGAACAGCCACTGAAAAGCAGACTTCCCCTGAATTGTTGTGAATATGACTGAGGCCAACATTCCAACGGAAATCAACAACGAATGATAGATTTTCCCGTTGGTGCTTCCCATCCGCACCACCATCGTATTTTTCCCTGAATTCCGATCATTCTCAATGTCGCGCAGATTGTTCAAGTTTAAAACTCCGGTACTGAAAAAGCCAATACTTATTGCAGGCAGAAACATCTCAAAATTTATCTGATGCGTATTCAGGAAATAAGTGCCTACTACGGGCAATAAGCCGAAGAAGAGAAATACCGCCAAATCACCAAACCCGGCATATCCATAGGGATTGCTACCTGCAGTATATCGGTATGCAGCAATCAATGCGACAATACCAAATGCAAGAAACAGTAAGAAAGTGGTCAAATCGAGTCCTTTTGTTCCTTCGGCTACCAACCAAATTCCGGTAGCCAGACTGAGAACAATCAGAACGATCATCCCGATTTTCATTTGCTTCAGACTGATTTCGCCACTCTGTACCGTGCGTTTCGGGCCAACGCGATGTTGGTTGTCGGTTCCTTGCTGCGAATCGCCGTAATCGTTGGCAAAATTCGAAAATATCTGGATAAACAAAGCGGTGACAATGGCCAGAATGGTCACGGTCGAATTGAACCCGCTATCCTGGAATGAAAGAGCCGCTCCCATCAAAATGCCCGACATGGCCAATGGCAATGTGCGCAGGCGTGCCGCCTTAATCCAACTTTTTAACGATGCCATTCTTTTTCTGTGTTTTCACAATGCTCTTTAAACAAAGTAGTCACCCCGAATTTATTTCGGGGTCTGTTATTCAATGTGATTAGATCCTGGAACAAGTTCAGGATGACCTTCCTGACACATGATATTAAGGAAATTTAGGATACTTTTTAAAGTCAGGTTTGCGTTTTTCGAGGAACGCATGTTTGCCTTCCTGCGCTTCTTCGGTGAGGTAATACAACAAAGTTGCATTTCCTGCAAATTCCTGAATACCGATTTGTCCGTCGAGTTCGGCGTTTAATCCCAGTTTCAGCATGCGCAATGCCAGCGGACTGTGTTCCTGCATTTTTTGAGCCCAGGCAACCACCTCATCTTCCAATTGATCGAACGGTACCACTTTGTTTACCAAGCCCATTTCCAAAGCTTCGGCTGCCGAATACTGGCGGCACATGAACCAAATTTCGCGTGCTTTTTTCTGACCAACAATACTGGCCAGATACGACGAACCCAGTCCTGCATCGAAACTACCGACTTTAGGTCCGGTCTGACCGAAAATTGCATTTTCCGAAGCAATACTGATGTCGCAAACCACGTGAAGCACGTGTCCGCCACCAATAGCAAAGCCGTTTACCATGGCAATTACCGGTTTTGGCATCGAACGGATTTGTTTCTGAACTTCCAGAATATTTAAACGCGGGATACCGTTTTTGTCGATGTACCCTCCAACTCCTTTTACCGTTTGGTCACCACCGGAGCAAAAAGCCTTATCACCGGCGCCTGTCAACACAATCACGTTAATATTCTGATCTTCACGACAAATTTTCAAGGCATCCGAAATTTCGTTCACTGTTGTTGGCCGAAACGCATTGCGGTAGCGTTCGCGGTTAATTGTAATCTTTCCTATTCCGTCGAAATAATCGAAGAAAATATCCTCGTATTCCCGAATTGTTTGCCATTCGCGTATAGCTGACATATTTTTAATTTTTTAGTTGTTGATAACATTCCTGAAAAACGGAGGCGCTGATTTCGCCATCTGTCAATACTTCCAGGATTATAGGCCCAGAAAAGCTGGGTGCAAAAATAGTATTTAATGTGTTTGAAAGCTCTTCCTGATTTTCAGCTTTCAGGTAACTGATACCAAATGCACTGGCCAATCCTTCGGCTTTCAGGTTATGTTGAGCGACAAAATGCTCGTTCAATGCCGGCGACTGGCGAGGCCCGCCAATCAATCGGAAGATATTTCCACCGCCATTGTTCAGCACAATAATCCGTAAATTCTGCGGAAAGTGCTGATTCCAAAGCGCATTGGAATCGTAAAAAAACGATAATTCGCCCAGAACAACTGTATTTATTTTTTCGGACGACAACGCAAATCCAACCGCAGTTGACAACGTGCCATCAATTCCACTGGTACCACGATTACCGTAATATTCGCAGCCTTTAATCGGTTTAAGCATTTGCATCAGCCTTACCGACGAACTATTTCCCAAATGCACAACTGAATTCTCAGGAACCAATCCAGCAATGGTTTTACAAACAGTTACGTCGCAGAAAGGTACATCCTTCAGGTATTTATCCTGAAGTTGAAGAGCCTTTTGTTCGGTAGTTTCCCAGATTTCACGATAGTAACTTTCTGTATTTTTAATTTCAGGAACGAAAACGTTCAGGAATGAAAAAACATCCGAAGAAATAACCCGACTCAGCGAATTGTAGGTATCGATATGCTCGCCGGAAACTGAAATGTGCCAGTGTTCGAGAGGCTGGTTGGCGCGAACAAACAATTTCAGCCGTTTCGAAACAATCTGCTGACCAAAAGTCAGTAGAATTTCGGGGTGAAAGTGGACTCTTTCTTCCGGTTGAATGGCAGCCACAACGACATCAGTTGCGGAAACCAAATGTTCGCCTGATAAGTTAGTAAGAGGTTCAGCCAGAACGACTGTTCCCTGATCTGCTGCCAGTTTTTGCACTAAAACATTGATTTGCTCATCGGGCGAAAACTGACCAACGATGACCATTTTGCGGGTTGAGGAATTCCATCTATCCACCAATTTTTCAAGCTCAACGGATGAAAGTTGAGCATTGGTCGAACATGTTTCGACATTCCGAAATTTGGGAAGTTCCTCATCAGAGATTCCGTAAAGCGGCTCGCCCAGCGGAACGTTGATGTGAACCGGCCCCGGATTTACAGATAAAACCAGATTGAGCGTTTCGTTAATTTGCAGGTTGTTGAGTCTGAAATCTTCGTCGCGTTCGGCTTCCTCCAAACTGATGCTTTTCAATGTATGGTTGAGAAAAAGATTTTCCTGGCGGACAGTTTGCCCATCGGCCTGATCGACCCATCGACGTGGACGATCAGCGGTAAGCACAACCAATGGTATTTTCTGGTAAAAAGCCTCGGCAATGGCTGGTCCGTAATTAATGGCTGCAGTTCCGGAAGTACATACCACAACAACCGGTTTCCGCTTGGCCAGCGCAATTCCCAATGCCTGATAACCAGCACTCCGTTCATCAACCACATTCATGCAGTTAAATTCAGGGAATCCAAAAAACTGATTGATCAACGGAGCGTTGCGACTTCCGGGTGAAATTACCACATCGGTAATTCCCTTTTGCAAAAGCAGTGAAGCCAGTTGCTGAACGTGTCTTTTATCGGTTATCATTTTGTATTTATCCTTCAGGATTAATTACAGACAACAAGGTTTTGGCCTTTTGGTTGGTTTCGTCCCATTCTTTTTCAGGAACTGAGCGACCGGTAATTCCTCCGCCAACGTACAAAATGAATTCTTCGGAGGTAATCTCCATACAGCGCAAGTTAACGAAAAGCGCCACCTGTTGGTTCAGTCGCCACGGTCCTAAATAACCCGTGTAATATCGCCGTTGATGAACCTCGCGGGTTCGTATATACTCGTCGGCCAAATCTTTGGGTAACCCACAAACGGCAGGAGTCGGATGCAAATTGGCAATAAAATTTCCCAGACACTTTTCAATTTTTTCAGCAGGGAAAAAGAACGAGGTTTTCAGATGAGCCACTTTACCGCTTTCTAACGTTTCAGGGCCTTTGGTCTTGTACTTATGAATGTCGAAGTTAAAGAAAACATCTAACATATACCTGGAAACAAATGCCTGTTCTTCAATGTCTTTGGTACTCCAATAATATTCTTCGGCGCCAGGTTTGCGAACCTGAGTTCCGGCCAGCGAAACGGTTTCAAACTGTTCGCCGTCTGATTTAATCAGAACCTCAGGAGTTGCCCCCATCCAAATTCCGGCCACAGGCAGGTTAACCAGATAAGTGAACGCGTTTGGCGTATGGTCGTGTAACTGAAAAAATGTCGTCCCGATCGAAATATCAGTTCGATTTACCGGTATCTGACGTGATATAATAACTTTTGAAAGTGCTCCTTCGCGAATTTCAGCAACAGTGTCTTCAATCAGTTTAAAGTAATCTTCTTTCGATTGAAATTCGCATTTCACATGTTCCGGTTCCCGCTCAAAAGACTCAAAACTATTTACATCCAAGGGATCGGTAGAGACAAAATCTTCGAAAAACGTATTGGACTGGAGTATAATTACCGGACTGCTTTCGGTAATGAGGAACGGTGCAAAAACAAAGCCTGCTTCACCATTGAGATGGTCGAACCGATCGAAAAATTTGACATCTGAAACGTTTCCTACCAGTAGCCCCAACCTCGACTCGTTAGGATAAAACCAACAGGCGAAGGCGATTTGCTTTTCGATTAACCGATCAAGAATGGCCGCAATTGCCGAATTATCGTTCATGTCTTTTCACAATCATGTTGGTCACTCTGGCTGTCGAAACCAATTTACCCGATGCTGTCCGGATATCAACATTCCAGACATGAGTCCGTTTTCCCAAATGCAAAACTTCGGCACGTGCATAAACAACATTGCCATCAGCCTTTCCGGTATGATTAGCGCTTACTTGTATTCCCCGAATGTCATATTCCTGAACATCAACAGTTAGCATTGAACCAAATCCTGCAACCGTTTCGGCCAGAGCCAGATTTGCGCCACCATGAAGAAACCCTCCGGGACGGAAAGTGCGGTGATCAATAGGCATGGATGCTTCCACCCAACCTTCTGCATAAGCGGTAAAACGGATTCCGAGATGTTCAATCAACGTATTCTTCAGGTAATTGTCAAGCATTTCAACCGGAGTTGAATAGGTAAGTTTTGGTATGTCCATCCAAATAAAATTAAAAGCGTGAAATTAGGAAAATGGAACGACGCAGACAATTCTAAACTGAAAAATAGGATGATCGATTATTTGGTCTCAATTTCATCTGAAAAATCGTTGCCCGAGATATTCAGATCAAGAGGCGGATTTTCTTTGGTTTCAGAAATGAAATACAATTTTGACTCATGACTGCTAAGTGTAACAGAAATTCGTGTTGGCTTTCCCAATCCCAGGCTAAATCCTGGTTCCCAGACAAATACCCATGCCTCTTTTAAGCCTACCAAATCAGATATCAAATAACTTTCATTAACAACATCATCGGTATTATTGAGGACAAGGACACTCCATGCTTTAATCTTCTTATATTTTCGTACGGCAACCTTGTTGATTACATTGTTGCCCCAAAATGGGAGTAATGCACTAGTGGGTCTGGTCGATGGTTCAAGGAAGCGCCAAAATTGCAATTTTTCGCTTTCCATCACGTTAAAATTATCAGAAATACCAACTACTCCACCCATAAAAGCCACCCAAAGCGCAAGGCTCTTTTGTTCGTCAAGAGAAAAATTACTCTTGTAATCGCGAAGGAAAACCACATCGGGATCGTTTTGCCAAAAAACGTTATTAAAATATTGTGTATTATAAATTTCGTCAATAATTTGTCCGGTTGTCTGTTCTTCCCATTTCCATGACTGATCTTTGTCAATCCTGAAAGCATCAACATACCCAATCAGAGGGGAGTAAGGCGCTCTGTTGGCCGTTAAAAAGCTACCGGCGCCGACTGAAATACGAATAACATCCATTACTGAACGGAGAATCTGAACAGAAGATTTGCCTTTCTTTGATTTCAGATGCTGCGAGGACTCCTGTAATCCCCAATCCAGACGATCAAGCTCATAGTAAGTGAAACCCATTGCATGAAAAGTCTTGAACACTTTGCCAATGTATCTTTTAACATCTTCAAGATTTCCATCCAACGCATAAAGGTTTCCATCGGTATCCTGATCCATAACAATTGGATTATCTTCATCATCTTTTAATATCCAGCGCGGATGATTCCTGAAGATATGACTCTTCTCATGAACAACAAAAGGAGCCACATATATTCCGGCACGATACCTTCGCTTGAAAATTTCCCTTGCCACATTATCCATCGTTTTGGGCCAGCTATTATTATTGTCGAGCCAATCGCCCGGAATACAGTAACCTGGTCCAACATGAATGGCACGCAGTGGAATTGGCGGATTTATTTCATCGAGTGTTTGAAGCTGCTCGAGCAAATATTTATAATTGAAAGAAGTATGGAAATCCTGAAAAGAAGTCCAGAAATAATTGGTAATGGTATCGCGTCGTGCCTGATTTTGCTCAGATAAACTCCATGCCAGATTTTGCATGGTCCCAAAAGGTTGATTGCCATAATAGACAAATAAATCGGGCAATTTAATGAATTCATCTTTCAGAAAAACATTTTCCGTAGCAAACCCAGCCTCAAAAAAGATTTCCTCTTTCCCAAATTTACTATCATTAAGTCCCTTACGTCTTGGTCGGTTATATATCGAACTCCGTTGAATAAAATCGGTTTGCTCATAGGCGCCTATCGACAGAGTGTCGCCGTTGGGAGCTATCAAACCGGTCATCATAAAACTATCGTATGACCAGGCTTCCTCGTCCGGATAACTGAGCGATTTCCGATTTGTCGATTTCCGGAATTCATAAATTCCGGAACGACCACCGGTTCCAAGGCTTTGCTTGAAAAAATGACTGGCCCCAATAATACACCCTTCACCCAATGGATTAAACCAGGTTGGAGCATTTTTCATTCCACTGATTTCAGCACCTATCGAAATTGTATTTGAATGTGTTCTCAAATCGAGCATCACAAATCCACCGGCTACTTCATAGATGATACGTTTGCCTTTCGGAGAATCGCCCATGAAGGTATTTCGCACAAAAATACTTTGCCCATCGATTGAAGGACGACAATTAGACAACCGGATGCTACCGGCAAAAATATCAAACGTACCATCTTCATGCAGAATCCATTCGGGTTTACCGAGCATGAAATCGAGATGGCTTATGTTATTTGGTGGAGGAGTAAACGCCTGAGTAAACCGAGGGAAGGATACAATACTTGCACCAAGGCCAGCACTCATCAATTTCAGGAATGTTCTTCTTTCAAAAGATCTTTCGGGCATAACTCTTGTTAGGTTTAAATAGAATCGGCTAAATTTAACAACTTTTAACAGACTTAGGCAAGAACTTTCGGCTATAATTTAGAAAAAAACAGAGAGAGACGTTTGGCTCACTCCCCATTAACCAGAAAGTCATTGACAATGAGTGCATTTAACGAACACGAATCATCTTTTCATAACATCTTCAATTAAAAACAACAAAAGAAAAAAGACATCTCAAATTCAGATAAAAATCACGAATTCCGCAATGATTCAACCTCTTCAATTGTTTTCGGCTTTGCTTTTCCAAGCCTCTTGAATCCATTTTCAGTAACCAGAAAATCTTCTTCATTCCGGATTCCGCCAAAACTCCTGAATTTCTCAATCTCATTCCAATTCAAAAAGTCATTAAATTTCCCCTCAGCCTTCCACAAATCAATTAATTGAGGAATAAAATAAATGCCAGGTTCTATAGTAAAAACGTGACCCGGTCGAAGTTCTTTAGCTAACCGCAACGATTTCAGTCCGAACTGCGTACTTTTCGATTCTCCATCATAACCGACCCACACTTCTCCCAAGTCTTCCATGTCGTGTACATCGAGCCCCATCATATGACCGGTTCCGCAGGGGAAAAACAGAGCATGTGCACCTTCGGCTACCGCCGCGTCAACATCACCTTTCATTAATCCTAATTCTTTCATCGACATGGCAATCGATCTGCAAGCAGCAAAGTGAACCTCTTTGAACCGGATTCCCGGCGATATGGCATTTATAGCTGCTTCATGAGCTTTCAGGCTGGCAAGATAAATTTGTTTCTGTATTGTGGTAAATTTTTCACTCACCGGAAAAGTACTTGAAAGGTCTCCGGCGTAATGCAACCGAGATTCAGCACCTGCATCAAGCAAAAAAAGATCTCCCTCTTTCAGTATATTATGGTGCGAATGGTTATGCAATGTTTGCCCGTTAATCGTAGCAATAATCGGGAACGAGATGTTACAGTCCTGCTCCAATGCCACTTCATATACTTTAGCGGCAACCTGCGCCTCTGTCATTCCTGCCCGTGCTAATCGCATGGCAGCTATGTGCATGTCAACCGACAAGTCAACTGCAGCTTCGATCTCCGAAATCTCTTCAGCCGATTTAATCTCGCGTTGACTAATCACTGCTTTTACCAGATCCGACGAGGCATTGATATTGATCTGATCGGGCCGTATATTGAGAAACCGTAAAAGTTTAATTTTATTTTCAGGCCGGTAAGGTGGAAGGAAATGGATTTCTTTACGCGAAGCCTGAGCTTCTTTTAGAATGGTATAAAGCTTTACCATCGACTGCGTTTCTTCTATTCCGGAAAGTTTAGCCCGTTCGGCGATAGTAGGCTGTACGCCCATCCAAACGATATCGTCAATCGTATAATCATCTCCAAAAATGATTTGACGTTGATTATCAACATCAATAATAGCTGCTAAAGATGGAAAGTCTATTCCAAAATAATATAAAAATGAACTATGCTGCCTGAAATGGTAAGTATTATCCTGATAATTCATCGGACTTTCATCGTTCCCCCAAAAGAGGATCAATCCAGAACCAATCTTTTCACAAAGAACTTTTCTTCTTTGAATATAAACTTCAGCTTGAAACATATTTTTACAATTTAGAAGCGCTAAAGTTAGAAATATGATTCGATTTATATGCTGATAAAAACAATAATGAGTTCCGATTTTGGGTAGCTTTTTGTTTAGGAACCAGACAAAAAATAGCCTGGGGAAAAACGTCAAAATTTGATCTTTCCATTAATTTCACCCTTTTCAACAAGCAAGAATCGCAAAAGACACTTTAGCGACGCATTAACCGCCGGACTCATGTTTTTTGAAAATTATTCATGAATGTAATTTAAATTTGCACATCATAAAACTCTAAATCGCCATTCCATTTGGGATCACACCTCACAAATATTAATTCTCCGTTCGCATTTCAAAAAAGTGAAATAGAATATCTTTCTCATTGTACGCTTTGTCCTCGCAATTGCGGAGTTAACCGATTTTCCGACAAACTAGGATTTTGCAAAAGTGATGCTTCATTCCGGATTTCATCGGTTTGCGTTCACAAAGGCGAAGAACCAGCTATTTCAGGGGAGAAGGGCATCTGTAATGTTTTTTTTTCACATTGTAATTTGCAATGTATCTATTGTCAGAATTTCGAGATCTCACGGAATGAAATTCGCATTACCCCCGATTCTATTGCCTACCCAAAACTTATCGAAAAAATCTGTTTTATACTAGACCAAACCGAAAATAGGATTGGCTTCGTTTCGCCATCGCATCAGATTCCCCAAATGTTGGCGATTATACGGGGCATTAAAGAAACAGGGCGGAATCCGATAGTTATTTATAATACGAACGGGTATGACAAGGTTGAATCGTTAAAGTTGCTGGAAGGCATTGTAGATGTTTATTTGCCTGATTTCAAATACATGGATGACAACCTGGCATATCGTTATTCTCAAGCTGGAGATTATCCCGAAGTGGCTTTCCTGGCGATAAAAGAAATGTACCGTCAAAAAGGTTCTGCTTTAATTTTAAATGACAATGGCCTTGCAGAATCGGGTATTATTATACGCCATTTGGTATTACCCGGAGCCGTTAATCAAAGCATTGAAGTATTACGGTGTATTGCTACTGAATTGTCGTCGAAACTGCATATTTCGCTGATGTCGCAGTATTATCCGACCGTATTCGTAAGAAATGACAACGATCTAAAGCGCACAATTTATTATGAAGAATACAAGCAGGTTGTGGATGCACTTGACGAATTTGACTTTTATCGTGGCTGGATACAAGATTTAGAAAGTGAGGCCTCATACAGACCCAATTTTCTGGATGACCGACCTTTTGAAATTTGATAAAAAAGAAAAGGTCGGTATTTCTACCGACCTGTCTTTCGAAGTAGCGGGGGCCAGACTCGAACTGACGGCCTTTGGGTTATGAGCCCAACGAGCTACCAACTGCTCCACCCCGCAATGTATCTTTTGATAATGTATCGTCGTTTCAGAACTTCGCTTTGCTGATTTCTGTTCTGCTAAGCGGGTGCAAATATAGACGATACTTTTAGATATTCCTAATGCGAAATAAAAAAATATTTATCGTTTCCTCAATCGCATCTGTAAAAGATATTAATAAACGACACTTCAGATTAGTTTTCTCTAAATTCTTCTAATTTTGTTGAGCGAAAAATCGGACAATGAATAGAAAGGAGCTTCGAAAAAAAATATTCCAGATGCTGAAAGACCATTATCGGCTGATCATTTATAATGACTCATCGATACAAACGGTTTGGAGCATTAAACTTACCCCCATAAAGGTACTAACCCTTGGAAGTATCGGAGCCGTTCTGCTGATTCTTTTGACTACTGTAATTATCGCTTACACTCCGCTTCGTGAGAATATACCAGGCTATCCGAGTGCTAAGGTCCGTCAACAGATTATTTATAACTATGTTTTGGTCGATTCGTTGGAAAATGAAATCAAGAATAGAGACTCCTACTTTGAAAAGATAAAGACCTTGTTTCAGGGAGACATTCCTTTGGACGAAGCATCGACACCCGAATCAGGTTTAAAAGCTTACGATGTGAAGTTTAAAAGCTCCAATGCCGATTCAATGTTTCATGATAAATTACTGGAGGAGAAACTTAACCTGGCAATTTCAAGCAATTCGAAAAAACTGCCCAGCATTGCCAATATCCATTTTTTCACTCCTCTCCGCGGATTGATAACCAATAAATTTAATCCTAAATCGGAACACCTGGCTGTTGATATTGTTGGAAGCCTTAACTCCCGAATATCGAGCGTTTTAGATGGAACTGTTATTTTTGCAAGCTGGACAATGGATACCGGATATTCGATGTATATCCAACACGAAAACAACATCATCTCGGCATACAAACACAATGCAGAGTTATTAAAGGAAGTGGGAGATAAAGTTAAGGCTGGCGATGTGATTGCCATAATGGGAAATAGTGGAGAGTTAACCACTGGCCCACACCTTCATTTTGAACTTTGGCACAATGGAACGGCTCTCGATCCTGAAACCTATATTGATTTTTAAACCTGTTTATGAGAAAGCGAATCGCTATTTTGGGCTCGACTGGTTCAATCGGGACACAAACTCTGGAAGTAATAGCACAAAATCCTGAACATTTTGAAGTTGAAGTCCTGACTGCAAACAACAACGTCAGATTATTGATTGATCAGGCAAAAAAACACCAGCCCAATGTGGTTGTGATCTCGAATTCTTGCCACTACGGCGAGTTAGCCGAAGCCCTAAAAAATGAGCCCATTAAAATTTACGCCGGCAGGGAAGCCCTACAGCAAGTTGTCGAAATGAGTACAATTGACATTGTTGTTACTGCGATGGTTGGCTATTCAGGACTGATACCAACCTGCAATGCCATAAAAGCCGGGAAACACATTGCTCTGGCCAACAAGGAAACAATGGTGGTTGCCGGCGAAATCATCAATCAACTCGCCATTGAGCACAAAGTGAATATTTATCCGGTCGATTCGGAACACTCGGCTATTTTTCAATGCCTGGTTGGCGAATTCAATAACGAAATTGAAAAAATTTACCTTACTGCTTCCGGAGGTCCGTTCCGCGGATTTTCGATGGAACAATTGGCCAACGTAACCAAGGCCGATGCATTAAAACACCCCAACTGGGTCATGGGAGCAAAAATCACCATCGACTCTGCTTCATTGATGAATAAAGGCTTTGAGATTATTGAAGCCAAATGGCTTTTTGGCCTGAAGCCAGAACAAATTGATGTTGTGGTACATCCACAAAGTATCATTCATTCCATCGTTCAATTTCGTGATGGATCGATGAAAGCTCAAATGGGACTTCCTGATATGAAATTGCCAATTCAATACGCTTTGAATTTTCCGGATCGGTTACCTTCCCCGTTCAAACGTTTCAGTTTTTTAGATTACCCCAAACTGACATTTGAACAGCCAAATACAAAAAATTTTCGTAACCTTGCACTCGCTTTTGAAGCGTTGAATCAAGGGGGAAATATGCCCTGTGTTTTGAACGCAGCAAACGAAGTGGTGGTACAGGCTTTTCTGAACGACAAAATTAGTTTTCTTCAGATGCCTGAAATTATTGAACAAACCATGGAGAAGGCAGCATTTATAAAGACGCCAAGTCTGGAAGATTACATACAAACGGATAAGGACGTGAGAATATGGACATCCGCTGTGGTAAAAAACCAGACGAAACAAAAGATTTAAAAACAGAAAAAACAATCGATGGAAATAGTATTGATAAAAGCAGCTCAACTGGTTCTTAGTTTATCCCTTCTAGTGATCATACACGAATTTGGGCATTTTATGTTCGCCCGTATTTTTAAGACCCGCGTTGAGAAATTTTACTTATTCTTTGATCCATGGTTTTCCCTTTTCAAAATAAAAAAAGGAGAGACAGAGTATGGTGTTGGTTGGGTCCCTCTTGGCGGATATGTGAAAATTTCAGGAATGATCGACGAATCGATGGATACAGAGGCGATGAAATTACCTGCACAGCCTTACGAATTCAGGGCAAAAAAAACATGGCAGCGACTATTGATCATGGTCGGTGGAGTAACTATGAATTTTATTCTCGCTTTTGTCATTTACATTGGAATATTGTATGCCTGGGGTGAACAGTACTTGCCAACAGCCAATGTAAAATACGGCATTGAAGTTGACTCCGTTGGAATGAAGATCGGACTTCAGAATGGCGATAAGATTCTGTCTGTTGACAACGTACCGGTTGAGAATTTCCGAAAAGTTATCCCAACAGTTATTCTGGACAAGGCGCAGACCATTCAGGTTGATCGTGGAGGACAAAAAGTTGATGTTGAAATTTCAGATGACGATCTGGCACTATTAATTAAGAGCAAGGGCGTTTTATCGTACCGCATTCCGTTTGATTATAAAGTTGCAAAATTCGTCAAGGGTTCGCCTGCTAAGGAAGCCGGGCTGAAAATCGGGGACCAGATACTTGGAATAGACAGTTTGACATACGAATACAATGATCAGTTTAGAACAATGCTTCGCGAAAGTATTGGAAAAAAAATTAACCTGAATGTTTTGAGAGACAAGCAGAAAATGATTATCACAATGATCGTTCCGGAAACCGGAGCGCTTGGAATTCAATTAGACCAAGATTTATCAAAATTATTCGAATTAAAAACTATTGAGTACAGTTTAATTGAGTCAATTCCGGCGGGAATAACCAAGGGAATAAGTACAATAAACGATTATTTGAAACAGTTCAAGCTGATATTCTCACCAAAAACCAAAGCTTACGAAAGTCTGGGCGGTTTTATTGCCATCGGCAATATTTTTCCTGGAGCATGGAACTGGTTCGACTTCTGGAACATGACTGCATTCCTATCTATTATTTTAGGCGTAATGAACCTTCTGCCTATTCCGGCACTTGATGGTGGACATGTTATTTTCCTTCTGTTCGAAATGATAACCGGACGTAAACCTAACGATAAATTCCTGGAATACGCACAGATAGCAGGAATGGTATTATTGCTTACACTTGTTCTTTATGCCAATGGGAATGATATCTTTAAACTTTTCAAATAAATATCTGAAGTTGTAAATTTTATTACTTTTGTAAAAACCATTTAAACTATATAGTATGAACTTATTAATTATCGCCGGTGTTATTGGTCCTCAGGAGCTTATCCTTGTTTTGGTTGTTGTAGTATTGATGTTTGGTGGCGCTAAAATCCCTGAATTGATGAAGGGTTTGGGAAAAGGGATAAAGGAATTCAAAAATGCTTCAAAAGCTGACGACGACGAGCCAAAGAAAGACTCTGAAAAACTTGAAAAATAATAAGACGATCATAAAGAGAATTTTCCTTTTTGCACAAGAAGATTTTCCTTTCGAATCTTATATCGGTCAATCAGAATAGAATACATTTGTAGATCATACTGATACACAAATAATCGAACTCACATCAGGACACAAAGGCCCGGTAAAAGTTTAACTTTTACCGGGCCTTTCTCTTTTTGGATTCATAAATTATTAAAAGAATTCCTCCGATTTATCCTGATTTTGCTCTATACTCTCAGGATCATCACAATCGACATTCACTGAGAAATTTGCAGGCCGTTCAAATTCATTATCATCCCGGTATGGTAAGGTGCGGTCAGCATATACTTTTCGCATGTAATATCCCCAGATCGGCAGAGCCATCCGGGCTCCCTGACCTGATTGCAAATCTTCAAAGTGGATACTTCTTAATTCGGCTCCGGTCCACGCTCCACTTACCAATTGTGGGGTTACCCCAATGAACCAGCCATCGGAATGATTCTGTGTGGTTCCTGTTTTTCCAGCAATCGGACCATGAAACCCTCCATAATCCGGACTCCAGCGCAACCGCCCCCCCGATCCAAAATCAACAACCCCCCGCATCAAATCAATCATCAGGTAAGCGGTCTGCTCATCAATGGCATCATGCCTTTCTGATCTGAATGATGAAATAACGTTTCCATGCCGGTCCTCGATTTGGGTTACAAAAATGGGCTGGGTAAAAACTCCCTTATTGGCAAATGTTCCATAAGCACCCACCATTTCGTATAAAGTGACATCTGAGGTACCCAAAAACATGGAAGGAACCGGGTCGATTGGACTGTAAACGCCCATCTTCTTCATGATGTCGGCTACCGATTGAGGGTTGAACTGCTTCATTACCCAAGCCGAAACCTGATTTACGGAGTGAGCTAGTCCCCATTTCAGGGTTACCATCTTATCATCAAACTTCGTTTTTCCAGAATTTTTAGCTTCCCATATCGATCCATCGGGCAAAATAAACTGTTGCGGTACATTCGGAACTTTGCTGCATGGCGACATACCGTTCTGCATAGCAAGCGTATAGAGGAATGGTTTTACTGTCGATCCCACCTGACGCTTGCCTCCTTTTACCATGTCGTACATAAAATGACGATAATCGGGACCACCAACATAGGCTTTAACATGACCAGTTTTCACTTCCATCGACATGAACGACGATCTGAAAATACTATAATAATATTTCATTGAATCGAGCGGGGTCATCACAGTATCACGGTCGCCCTTGTAAGAGAAAACAGACATTTCAACCGGGCGATTAAACATCTGTTTGATTTCCTCCCATGATTTGCCATAATTTTTCGCAATCCAATATCGCTTGGTCTGCTTAATGGACTGTTCCATAATTCCATCAACAGTTTCGGTTGACAGATCATTCGAAAAAGGTTTATTCTTTAAACTCCTCAAATGTTTGTTGAAAGAAGGTTGCAGGTTTTCCCTCAAATGGTAGGTCAAAGCCTCTTCAGCATACTTTTGCATTCGAGAATCGATGGTGGTAATAATTTTCAACCCGTCACGATACAAATTATAAGTAGTGCCGTCAGCCTTTTTATTCTTTTTACACCATCCATAAAGTGGATTAGTTTCCCATTCGATTACGTCTTCTCTGTATTTCTCTGATTGCCAGGATGCATAATCCGATCGTTTTGGCTGATCTGCGTTCATGGCCTGCCGAAGATATTCCCTGAAATAAGGAGCCAATCCGGTTTTGAAATCGACTTTGTGATAATCCAGATTTAAAGGCTGAGCCTGAGCCGCCCGGCACTCTTCTTTCGAAATATAATCATACTTTTCCATTTGGTCTAACACCACATTCCGGCGCTGGAGCGTAAGTTCAGGGCGACGCACCGGATTATATAACGAAGAGTTTTTGGCCATTCCAACCAACATAGCCGATTGTTCCAATGTCAACTTCTCAGGAGTTGTATTAAAATATACTGCGGCAGCCGATTTAATTCCAACTGCAAGGTTCAAAAAGTCATACTTATTCAGGTACATGGTCAGGATTTCTTCTTTCGTATAACTTTTTTCAAGTTTCACGGCAATCACCCATTCCTTAAATTTCCTGAAAATCAACTGCAATTTATTATCAAGATTATCGCGTGGAAAAAGCATTTTGGCGAGTTGCTGACTTATGGTACTTCCTCCTCCTGAATTCGTATCTGCAGTCATGATTCCCTTCATGACTCGTATCAGTCCACGGATATCAATTCCCGAATGACTATAATATCTAACATCTTCAGTTGCCACCAGGGCTTTAAGCAAAACCGGACTTAATTCATCGTAATTAACATAGCTTCGATTCTCTTTGAAATACTTACCCATCACCAACCCATCGGACGAAACAACTTCGGAAGCAAGCAAGCTCTCCGGATTTTCAAGATCCTCGAACGATGGCATAAAACCAAGCCATCCCTGTGCAATCATAAAAAACATCAGGAAAACAGTTACAACACCTGTAGCATATACATACCAAAAAATGCGTATGTACTTTTTGTAAACTGAAATATCTTTATCCATCAAAAAAAAAATTTCGGGTTGAGCCCACAAAGATAATGAAACCCAAATGAATTCCTCTGGATAAAAGCAATCGGGAAACCTTCAGATTCTGCATCCACAATTCTAAACTTCACTCCAAATCTTCAAAACTTAATCAAATAACTGCAACGACTTATCAATATGAACATTAAAAGCATCACAACAATATGCAAAATAAAGGCATTAAAAAGGTCAGAATTGGGTCACCAAACATGCAAGGAAGTCCTAGAATTTGAATAAATAAATCATTTTCAAATAAATATGCTTCAAAAATTTATTGGATTTAATTTTGAACTTAGCGTTTCCTTTTCTTTAATTTGCACAAAATTTAAAAATCAGAACAAAAAACAATCCGATACATGTACGAAAATCTTGTTATTGTTGAGTCACCTGCCAAAGCTAAAACGATTGAAAAATTTTTAGGGAAAGATTTTTTTGTTACCTCAAGTATGGGGCACATCAGGGATCTCGAAAAAAAAGATTTTGGAATTGACATTCAAAATAATTTTACTCCCAAATACGAAATCACTTCAGACAAGAAGAAGTTAGTAGCCGAGTTAAAAAAATTAGCAAAAGATTCCAACCTCATCTGGTTGGCATCTGATGAGGACCGCGAGGGAGAAGCCATTTCGTGGCACCTGATGGAAACGCTTGGGTTGGACCCCAAAAGAACTAAACGAATCGTATTTCATGAGATTACCAAAGAAGCAATTCTGAATGCGGTTCAAAATCCACGTCCGCTCGATTTAAATCTGGTCAATGCTCAACAGGCCCGCCGGGTCCTCGACCGTATTGTGGGCTTCGAAGTTTCGCCGGTTTTGTGGAAAAAAGTAAAACCATCGTTGTCGGCCGGAAGGGTTCAATCAGTTGCGGTCAGGCTTATTGTGGAAAGAGAACGTGAAATCATGGGGTTTACAACAACTTCAGCATTTCGTGTTTCTGCAAGTTTCCTTGTTCCTGAAAAAGACGGAAAAATAACAGAACTAAAAGCTGAATTGAACCGCCGTTTTGACACTCAGGCTGAAGCAAATGCTTTTCTTGAAAAATGTAAAAGTGCTGAATTCCAAATTAGTGAGGTTGTAAAGAAGCCAGCCAGGCGCTCTCCGGCACCACCTTTCACAACTTCAACATTGCAACAGGAAGCAAGTCGAAAGCTAGGCTTTTCGGTCTCTCAGACCATGAGCGTTGCCCAAAAACTTTACGAATCGGGAAAGATAACTTACATGCGTACCGACTCAGTGAATTTATCGGGATTGGCTATTGATGCAGCCAAACAAATGATCGTCAAAACGATGGGCGAAAAATACCACCAGGTTCGCCAATATAAAACTACATCCAAAGGGGCACAGGAAGCCCATGAAGCTATCCGTCCGGCCTATATGGATCAGGAAGAAATTTCAGGAACAAATCAGGAGAAGAAATTATACGATCTGATCTGGAAACGCACCATCGCTTCACAGATGAGCGAAGCCGAGTTGGAAAAAACAACGGTAACTATCGATATTTCGAATGTCCCTGAAAAGTTTGTTGCAACTGGAGAAGTTTTGATTTTTGATGGATTTCTTCGGGTTTATATCGAATCAGACGACAACGAAGATCAGAATGGCGGGCAAAAAGGATTGCTTCCCGCTTTGAGTGCAAAACAAATTTTACGCTGGGATAAAATTCATGCCACCGAACGGTTTACCCAAAAACCGCCGCGCTATACCGAAGCCAGCCTGGTGAAGAAGTTGGAAGAACAGGGAATAGGCAGACCTTCGACCTATGCTCCCATTATCACAACCGTTCAAAACCGGGGTTACGTTGTAAAAGAAGACCGTCCGGGAACTGAACGCGCATACACTGAATTAATCCTTTCAGGCCAAAAGATTGCCACAAAGTTGAAAACCGAGACAACCGGTACCGAAAAATCGAAGCTTTTTCCGACCGACATAGGCATGGTTGTCAACGACTTCCTGGTTAAGTATTTTGATCTGATTATGGATTACAATTTCACGGCCAAAGTAGAAAAGGAGTTCGACGAAATAGCTGAAGGAGAATTGGTTTGGAACGATATGATCAGGAGTTTTTATGAACCATTCCATTCGAAAGTTGAAAATGCATTAAACGAAGCAGAACGAGCAAATGGAGTACGGGTACTTGGTATAGATCCAACTTCGGGTCTGGAAATTTCAGTAAAAATCGGACGGTTTGGACCCCTTGCTCAATTGGGCGAAATTACTGAAGGAGGAGAAAAGCCTACGTTTGCAAGTTTGCGTTCAGGACAACATATCGAAACAATTACACTGGAAGATGCGCTCGAATTATTTAAATTACCCCGAAACTTGGGCGAATACGAAGGCAAAACGGTAACTGTAGCCATCGGCCGATTTGGCCCATACGTCAGGCATGATGGTAAATTCATATCGCTTGAAAAAAATGTTGATGATCCTTATTCCATTGAATTGGAAAGGGCAATCGAACTAATTGAAGGCAAGAGGGAAAAAGATTTAAACGCATTAATTAAAGTGTTTGAGGAAGATCCTGATTTAAAAATTCTCAATGGAAGATGGGGCCCATATATCTCGTTCAAGAAGAACAATTATAAGATTCCAAAAAACACTGATGCCTCGCAACTTTCGCTTGAAGATTGTATAAAGCTGATTGACAAAGGACCAGCACCAAAGAAATCGAGGAAAAAATAATTTTTTTAAGGGTAAACATCTTTTTGTTTGCCCTTTTTATTTAAAACTGTATTTTCAACTCCTGATAAAAAAACCACTGATGGACTTGCTACATTATTTTGATCCTATTGATTTTGAAAAGATTGTCTGTCCCGACTGGGCCAATAAAAAGCATACGTTAGGGTTTCTTCTGCAAAAGAATCAGGAAAAAATTAAGCCTGAAAAGGCAGATTTGATTATTATTGGTGTCCCTGAAGACCGAAATTCGGCCATACCGGGTTCCGGCAAGGCTCCCGATGCAATCAGGAAACATTTATATAACCTGAACCGGATCAGCTCACGGTTCAAAGCATTAGATCTGGGCAACCTAAAACTAGGAGTTACGGCCAACGATTCTTATTTTGCTTTACGTGATATTTGCGAGCATATTTTAGCACACCATCAAACCCTAGTCATTCTGGGAGGAAGTCAGGACCTCACTTTTGGCATGACCAAAGCTTTTGAAGGACGTCTGTTCAATCTGGTAACCGTCGATCCAAAACTGGATTTCAGGAAAGGAACGAAAAACATCAATTCGGAGAATTACCTGAACCTCATCTTTGAAAAGCAAAAAAACCTATATTCATATACGGCTCTCGGCTATCAGAACTACTTTGTTGACCCGTCTGACATCGACTTCTTTAACAATTATCACTGGGATGTTAAGCGATTAGGACAGGTTAGGTATGACCTCACTTCAGTCGAACCAATACTGCGCGATGCCAATATTTTTAGCTTCGATATGAATGCTGTTCGTTGTATCGATGCTCCCGGGCAATCCATATCATCGCCCAACGGGTTATACTCAGAAGAAGCCTGTCAGGTAGCACGATATGCAGGCATCAGTGATACATTAAATTTAGCAGGATTTTTTAACCTTATTCCGGAGAACGATCTCAGTTCGAATTCATCTAACCTGATGGCTCAAATTGTTTGGCACTTCATGGAAGGATTCTTTAATCGTAAACCGGAAGACCCGTTGGAAGATTCGGAAGACTTCAACCAATTCATGGTCGATATGTCAGACATCAATATGACTTTGGTCTTTTTTCAAAGCCGTGTTTCAGGAAGATGGTGGATGGAAATTTCAGATTTTGAACACAGAAAAGGTGGAATGTATATAGTACCCTGTGATGAAGACGATTACAAAAAAGCCTCACTCGGTGACATTCCGGATCGATGGTGGAAAAACATAAGAAAGATGGGCAAAAGACAAAATAAATGATCTAAACCTGCGTTCATTGACTTTACAGATTCGCGGCATTTGGTACAGTAAACATTTTTTCATTATTTTACTGCACATAAATTGGGCAAACTGAGTCACAACAATGCTTTTATGAAAAAACTATTTTGTTTTTTATTTTTATATATAATAGCTATCTTAGCAGCAATTGCCCAACAGGATCCGCAGTTCAGTTTTAACGAACAAACGCAACTAACTGTTAATCCGGGATTCGCGGGAAATGATGGTGCGATAAGTGGAATAATATTGAATCGGTACCAGTGGGTTGGAATAGATGGAGCTCCTAAAACACTGTTGTTTAGTGTGGGCTCTGCTAGTAAATTATTTGGTTTAAACAGCGGTGTTGGTTTCAATATAATTAGCGACGAGATAGGTTTTTCCAAGACCATTTCGGTTAGTGTTGATTATGCTTATCGGATTAAAACAGGCATTGGAGATTTGGGAATAGGAACCAGTTTGGGATTTTCCAATATGGCGATTAATGCTAATTGGCACATTCCTGAAAGTGATTATTATCAAACGCCTGAGGAAACAAGCTTAGAAGCCAGTCAGTTGGCATTTGATATGGGAATTGGAGCATTCCTGCGTTCTAAAGATTATTTTGTAGGGTTTTCTGCTACGCATATTAACCAGGCTTCGGTTGTACTTTCCAATCAGGTTCGTACATATTTAGCCCGTCATTATTATTTGTCAGCAGGTTACAATATCAGCTTAACTGATCCGTTATTTGAATTGCACCCTTCGGTTTATCTTAAATCAGACGGGTCTTCTTATCAAACCGATTTTTTAGTCGATCTGGCTTATAAGAAACGTTACTCTGTTGGCTTGAATTATCGGATTAACGATGCAATTAGTGTCCTTTTGGGATTTGAACTGAATAATGGATTAAAAATTGGTTATGCTTATGATATTGGAACCTCAGCAATATCAAGTTATTCAGGAGGTTCGCATGAATTTTATGTGAGTTACAGCCTTGATTTAGGCAAAAACAGGAATAAAAAATACAAGAGTGTAAGATACTTGTAAAGAATATATTAGAAGCAACATACAGCTATACTATGAAAAAACTTTTTTCTATTGGGTTAGTTATTTGGACAATTTTTACGCTATCGAGTTGTAACAAATCGGGCAATGGAGAACTAACAGGAGTAAAGGGAAGAGGAAAGTGGTTTGAACCAACTCCTTATGGAATGACCTTTATTCACAGGGGATCTTTTAATTTAGGACCAAACGATCAGGATGTAACGGCCTCATCCACGCCAGCAAAAACGGTGTCGGTCGATGCGTTTTGGATGGATGACACCGAAATCACCAACAATGAATATCGACAGTTCATTCAATGGGTCAGGGACTCTATTGCACGCACATTATTGTCAGAGCAATTTCCTGAATTTATGAATAGCGAAGATCGGAAAGGTAATCCGATTGATCCTCCCAGAATTAACTGGAAAGAAAAACTGGATTGGGGTAACCCAGATTATAGTGAAGCGCTGGCACCAATGTATATACCTGAAAACGAACGTTTTTTCAAGAAAAAGGAAATCGACTCACGAAAATTATTCTACGAATATCAATGGATTGACCTTAAACAGGCTGCGCGAAGAGTCAATATGTACGATTATGTAACCCAAAGCTACAAGGGTGGGGCTGTAATTGACACAAAAGGTGAAGAAAAAGCAGTCGAAAATCGTTCATCCTTTATTTTTAGCAATCAGGTTAATATTTATCCTGACACTTTAACTTGGATCAGAGATTTCACTTTTTCATACAACGAACCATGGGCAACCCGATATTTCTGGCATCCTGGATTTGATGATTATCCAGTCGTTGGAGTTACCTGGGAACAAGCCAAGGCCTTTTGCCATTGGAGGACCAAGCTTCAGAACGATTTTCTTTCAAGCCGGAGAGAAGCCACGCTACAGGATTACCGTTTACCAACCGAAGTTGAATGGGAATACGCAGCCCGCGGCGACCATCAATCATCGATGTATCCTTGGGGAGGTTATTATACCCGACAGAAAGACGGAGTTTTTCTTGCAAACTTTAAGCCATTAAGAGGTAACTACGTGGAAGATGGAGGAATGGCTACGATGAAAGTAGGAAGTTATGCAGCTAACGATTTTGGTCTATATGACATGGCCGGAAATGTTGCAGAATGGACCAGCTCTGCCTATGATGAGTCCGCATACATGTACATCAACGACTTTAATCCGAATTTTGAATACAATGCTAAACCAGGCGATGCTCCTGCTATGAAACGGAAAGTCATACGGGGTGGCTCATGGAAAGATATTTCTTCATTCCTCCAAGTCTCAACAAGAAGTTTTGAATATCAGGATACAACAAAATCTTATATTGGATTCCGTTGTGTTCGTTCTTCTTTTGGAAACGAATTTTAATTAACGTTCTAAATTCCAAACACATGAATATTGGTGAAATACTTAAGACAAAAAGGTGGAAAATATTAATGGGGTATACATACGGATGGGGCGCTTCATTGGTACTCATCGGAGCCCTGTTTAAACTTCAGCACTGGAATCATTCCGGAGTAATGCTTACGATTGGTTTGATGACTGAAGCATTCATCTTCTTCCTTTCAGCCTTTGAACCACCATTGGAACAACCCGACTGGTCAAAAGTTTATCCCGAATTACAGGAGGATTATGTGCTTTTAGAACCGTCGGAAGAAGTCCATAATAATATAAAAGGTAATTTGAACTCTTTGTTAGACAGTACAAATATTACTCCTGAACTCTTGTCTAAAATTGGGAAAAGCCTTGTCGATTTATCAAACACTGCATCAGGAATAAGCGACATATCGACAGCAACGCTGGCCACCGACGTTTATATCAAAAATCTGAATTCTGCCTCCGAGTCAGTAATGGCATTTTCAGAAATGAATACTCAGGCGAACCACACTATTAACAATTCGATTGGAGAGTTGGTTAATACATATAGCAGCACCGCTCATAAGATTTCGGAAACAGGAGCAAATATGCTAACTAAACTCAACGAATCAGGAGCAAAATTCACGAAACAGATCGATGAATCCGGAATTAAGTTATCTGAATCTTATCAAAGATTTTCCGGAGTTATGGAAAAGGGGTTAAAAGATATGGAAGTGAATTCATCTAGTTACGGTGAAAACCTGCACAAACTAAATAAGAATATTGAATCCCTGAATGTCAGTTACGAAAAGCAATTAAAGGGTACAACCGATCAATTTCATGCCTCATCCAAATTTTTCGAAGAACTAAATCAGATGAACCAGATCATTGCTTCGTCAGCTCAGGAAATGAAGAAGTACAAGGAAAATGCCGAAAAATTGAATTCACACCTTGATGCATTGAATTCAATTTATGGAAATATGCTCGGCGCCATGAATTATAAAAAGAAGTAATTTAATTCGCGAACACTATGTCGAGTAAAAATTGTCCTGAGTCTACAAGGCAAAAAATGATAAATATGATGTATTTGGTGCTGACGGCAATGTTAGCGCTAAATGTGTCAGTCGAAGTGCTTGAATCATTTCGGATTATCGACGCCAGTTTGACACAGACACTAAACAATATAAAGCGAAAAAATGAACAAATATATGGAGCATTTGATGCTGCATATATAGCCAACCCCGCCAAGGTAAAAGAATGGAAAGATAAAGCTGATCAGGTCAACAAAAAAACGGTAGATTTAATTACTAAAATCAAAGATCTTAAGGAAGAACTGGTACTCGCATCTGGAGGTATCCCATTAAAAACTGCAGAGCCAGGCTTTGTTCGTCAACCTGAAGATCCGATTCTTGTTAATAGTAAAGGGGATACAATCGTAATTAAAAGAGAAGATGACTTAAACACTCCTTCCGAAATTATGATTCAAAAGAAAAAAGCGGCAGACCTAAAAAACAGCATTAACGAATACCGTGTTTTCCTAACCTCTTTTCTGGAAAAGGGTTCTTCTTTAAGTGAAAATATTACCAAGCAACTGGACACTTCTGATCCGCGGATGACACTTAAAGAAGGTGCTGTTAAAAAAACCTGGGAAAATCTAAATTTCGAAAGTAAACCTCTGATTGCGGTAATTACTTTGCTTTCGAAAATGCAAATCGACATTGAAAATGCAGAAACCAACATCATTACAACCTTTTTTAGCAACATTGATGCCGCATCGTTCAAATTTAACAAATTAGAAGCCCGGATATTGTCAAAATCAACTTATGTGCTCGAAGGAGATAAATTTGAAGCTGAAATTTTTCTGGCAGCCGAAGACACAACGCAAGACCCTGAAATATATGTGGGCAACAGTAAACTTACTTTACACAATAAAAAAGGAATATATAGTGTGCCGGCCTCACAGGTTGGTACATTTAAATGGGGAGGTTTAATTAAATACAAACAGCCTGGCGGAGATGTAAAAGACTATAAATTTGAAGGCGAATATCAGGTTGGACGACCAAGTGTAACCATTTCTCCAACAAAAATGAACGTGTTATATTTAGGAATTCCTAATCCTATAAAAATCTCCGTTCCAGGAGTTGCTTCCCAAAATCTTGACGTATCATTTACCAATGGGCGGATTGAGAAAAGTGGCGACGATTACCTGGTTTATCCTTCTAAAGTCGATGTTTTAGGTAAAAATACATCAATCGCAGTAAATGCCAAGCTCAATGGAGAAACCAGATCAATGGGGTCAATGGTATTTAGGGTAAAAGAAGTTCCTCCACCAGTGGCCACCATTGGAGGTAAAAATGGCGGAACATTAAAAAAGGAAGAACTGTTGGCTGAAGATGGAATATTTGCCGAACTAAAGGATTTCGACTTTGACTTAAAATTCAGAGTTACCCAATTTGATATCACATTTTCAGGAGCTGGCGGATATGTAAAAACATTCAGTTCAAAAGACAATAAGTTCTCTTCTGAACAAAAAGACCAATTCGGAAAGTTAGCACAGGGAAGCATAATATTTATTGATAACATTATGGCGAAAGGGGACGATGGTTCAACACGTCCATTATCTCCCATCAGTTTTAAAATAAGATAGTCATGAAAAAGATTTTAGTATTCTTTGGGATATTAGCTCTTACATTTGGAGCTACCAAGCAGGAAGCAAAGGCCCAAATCGTTGATGGAGCTTACAGCCGGTCTGACGTTCATAATCGTAAACCGACACCTCTTCCCTATATTCGGGAAGCCGATGTAATGTGGCGTAAAAAAGTCTGGCGCATTATCGATCTTCGGGAAAAGATGAACCAACCCTTGTATTTCCCAACCAAAGAAGTTGACGGAAGGTACAATCTGGTAAACCTGATGATTCAAGGCATAAAAGATGGGAAGCTGACCGCCTACGATGCTAAAAGTGACGATGAATTTAAAGTTCCAATGACTTACGAGCAAGTCAAAGAAGCTTTCGGTGCAACAACCAGAACCCGAAAAGTTAGAAATGTGGATACCGGAGAACTTCAGGACAAAGTCGTAGCAGGAGAAATCCGCTCAGAAGAAGTAAAACAATTTATGGTAAAAGAAGAATGGTTTTTCGATAAACAAACTTCAACAATGAACGTGCGAATTATTGGACTTTGCCCAATTCAGGAATTTTACCGCGATGAGGACGCTAACCAGGAACAGGTACAACGCCGCCAGGTGTTTTGGATTTACTTCCCTGAAGCTCGCGAACTTATGGCTTCCAATGAAGTATTCAACGCGCAGAATGCAGCACGGAATCTATCATTTGATGACGTATTCCTGAAAAGAAAATTCAATTCATACATTGTTAAAGAAGAAAACATCTATAACAATCGTGAGATTAGCCAATACCTAGGCAGCAAAAATGCCATGCTTGAAAGTAAACGCATTGAAAATTCGATTTTCGATTACGAACAAAACCTTTGGGAATATTAAAAGTTAACAACATAAGTTAAAGCCTTATGGGAAATTCCTGATAAGGCTTTTTTTTTGAAGTGTTAAATTCTGAGCAATAAAAACCCTCTTCCGAAGTTCTTCTGAAATGGATGTTTTTATTTGTTTACCGGAATTCGGAAAGTATGTATAAAATTCTGCTCATAAGTTTGATTGCCTCTTTTCTCTTCAGCTCGTGCCACCGGGACTGGACGAGCCAGCTAACAAGCGCCCAGAACAGAAAACCTTATTTTGAGCCGATTCCGTATGGAATGAATTTCATCAAACAGGGGAGCATAAACATTGGTCCTTCCGAAGAAGAAGTGGATAAATCAAATACTCCGGTAAAAACAGTTTCAGTTCCATCATTCTGGATGGACGATACCGAAATCACGAATAATGAATACCGTCAGTTTGTTTATTGGGTCAGAGATTCCATTGCACGTCAACTTCTGTCTGAATCAATTCCTGAATTTCTGATTTCAGAAGGAAGAAAAGGAGTCATTCTCGAAAATCCCCGCCTCAACTGGCTTGAACCTATTGAATGGAAGAACCCGGATTATCAGGCTGCACTTGAAGAAATCTATATTCCCGAAGCGGAACGTTTCTTCAAGAAAAAAGAAATTGATTCCAGAAAACTCAAGTTTGAATATTACTGGATCGATTACCGGCAAGCCGCCAAACGTGCCAACAGTTATAATTTTGAAACGCAGAGCTATGGAGGAAACGTTGTAGATGCATCCGGCAAAGAAGCACCTACCCAGAACCGATCATCGTTTATCATGCATGAATCGACACCGGTTTACCCCGACACCCTAGTATGGATACGCGATTATACCTTTTCGTATAATGAACCATTAACCGAAAAATATTTCTCGCATGTTGCCTACGACAATTATCCGATTGTAGGTGTTACCTGGGCTCAAGCCAAGGCCTTTTGCCAATGGAGGACCAAGCAAATGAACAACTTTCAGGAAATGATTAAAAATCCCGGAGTAATGGACTACCGTCTGCCTTCGGAAGTCGAATGGGAATATGCTGCGCGCGGTGGCCACCAAATGACTCTCTATCCATGGGGAAGTTACTATTCGCGGAACGAAGAAGGAAGCTTCGTTGCTAACTTTAAACCCATGCGGGGAAATTATGTTTCAGATAGCCAATCGAACGTAACCACCATGAAGGTTGCTAATTTTCTGCCCAACTCATACGGTTTGTACGACATGGCTGGAAATGTTGCAGAATGGACTTCCAATGCATATGACGAATCGGGTTATCAGATTATGAGTGATTTTAGTCCCGATTTTCAATACAACGCCAAGCCTGACGATCCTCCGGCTTTGAAGCGAAAAGTTATTCGTGGCGGATCATGGAAAGATATTGCCTATTACATTCAGGTTTCGACCCGTAGCTTTGAATATCAGGATTCGGCCAAATCGTACATCGGATTCAGATGTGTCAGAAGCACGTTTAAGCCGAAATACTACGAATAAGAATGAGTAAAAAGAAAAGGGGAAAGTACAATGAATGTCTTTACACCTTTTCTTATTTCTTTTAGGGAGGTTCCAAACTAAACGAAGTTATCTCCTTTATTCAGCCGGACATCGTTAACAAATTGCCTGATTTGCTGTTCGTCTTCTTTCCGACAAACCATTAACGTCCCTTCCGACTCAACTACAATAAATCCTTCGAGACCATGGAGTACAACGAGTTTTTCATTTGGCATGTTCACAATACAGTCTTTAGCACCATACAACATCACGTTTTTTCCTGAAACAACATTTCCATACTTATCCTTATTGGAATTTTCGTACAATGACCCCCAAGTTCCTAAATCGCTCCAGCCAAAATCAGAACATAAAACGTAAACATTGGTCGCCTTTTCCATGATTCCATAATCAATGGATATATTCTGGCACTCAGAATAGGTCTTGTTCAGAAATGGAACTTCATCAGATGTTCCATATAACTTATTTCCTTTTTCAAACAATTCGAAAACTGAATTCAAATGTGTATGAAAAGCTTTCATAATGGATGGAAGAGACCAGATAAAAATTCCTGAATTCCAGAAAAATTCACCACTTTCCAAAAAGATCTTGGCCAATTCCAAATCGGGCTTTTCGGTAAAAGTTTTTACCTTATGCAGGTTTTCAATTCCCTCAATGGCTTTATTACTTTCGATTTGAATATACCCATACCCAGTTTCCGGACGGTTAGGTCTAATACCAAGCGTAAGTAAAGCATTATTATTACTGACAAATACAAGCCCTTTTCTTATCTCTTCCAGAAACGAATCTTCCTGTTGAATATGATGATCAGAAGGAGCTACGATTATATTTGCATCTAAATTTAGCTTTTGAATTTTATGACAGGCATAAGCAATACAAGGTGCCGTGTTTCTGCGCAAAGGCTCAAGGAGAACCTGGTCTTCCTTAATTTCAGGCAGTTGATTCATCACCAATTCTTTGTAATCAACACTTGTTACAACTAAGAAATTTTCACTAGGGCAAATATTTTTAAACCGATCGTAGGTCTGCTGAATAAGAGTACGGCCATTGCCAAGAATGTCCAGAAACTGTTTTGGCATATTACTCTTACTTAAAGGCCAGAACCGGCTTCCAATTCCGCCCGCCATAATCACGCAATACGTGTTATTCATTTTTCAATATATTTATCGTTAGTTAGTTGCGATTTCACAACTCGTTTAAAACCGATTCCGAACAACGGCAAAAAACTGTGCCGAAATCTTCTATTAAGATAATGAGTTTAAAATTAAAACACTCTAAAAAATGCCTGTTTTTGGAATATTTGTACCTTTAACCACTTAAAAAAAATGAATTTAGACTGTCGATGAATATTTTTACTCAAACAGGTCAATATTTTGCACTTCTTATTAGAGTTTTCAGTAAACCAGAGCGACATAGTTTGTATGTACGACAGACCTTTAATGAAATTGAGAACCTCGGCATTAAATCGGTTGGTATTGTGGCTGTCATCTCCATTTTCATGGGTGGAATCATGACCTTACAAGTGGCCTACAACATGGTCAATCCATTATTGCCCAACACACTAATTGGCCTTGGTAATCGGGATTCCCTGATTCTTGAATTTTCATCAACCATCATGGGATTGATTATGGCCGGAAAGATTGGTTCAAACATTACTTCCGAAATTGGCAGTATGAAAGTAACCGAACAAATTGATTCGCTCGAAATTATGGGAGTCAATTCTGCCAGTTATTTAATATTGCCTAAAATTATAGCAGTTGTTCTGATGTTCCCCTTACTCTACATTCTTAGCGTATTCTTCGGAATAATTGGAGGCCTTATTGTTGGTCCGGCAGTTGGTGCAGTAACAATTACCGACTATATAAATGGAATTCAATCTTCGTTTAATCCCTATTATGTCACTTTTTCATTAATGAAATGCCTTGTTTTTGGATTTTTGATTTCATCCATTTCAGCCTTTTTCGGGTACACAGTCGAAGGTGGGGCATTCGATGTTGGTACGGCCAGCACTAGGGCTGTGGTAAATACCAATATTCAGATTCTGGTTTGGGATTTGATTTTAACACAATTGCTGCTATAAGATGATCGAAATTAGAAATATATACAAATCGTTTGAGAACAAAGATGTTTTGAAGAACATCTCAAAAGTATTCAACCAAGGTGAAACCAATCTGATTATCGGACGGAGCGGATCGGGAAAAACGGTTCTGCTCAAATCGATTGTCGGATTGCATGAAATTGACAAAGGTCAGATTTTGTACGACAACCGCGATTTTACTTCGATGGGGCAGAAACTTCGAAAGAAGCTCCGGCAAGAAATGGGTATGGTTTTTCAAGGCGGCGCTCTCTTTGATTCCTTGACTGTTGAAGAAAACATTCGTTTCCCTCTCGACATGTTTTCAGAACTTTCATCTGCCGAGAAACAAAAACAGGTTGACTTTTGCCTCGAACGCGTGAACATTACTGATGCCAACAAATTGTATCCATCTGAAATTTCAGGAGGGATGCAGAAAAGAGTTGCAATTGCACGCTCCATTGTACTGAACCCCAAATACTTGTTTTGCGATGAACCCAATTCTGGACTTGATCCTGAAACCTCGATGGTAATTGATGAACTGATCCATTCAATTACCGTCGATCTGCAAATTACAACCATCATTAATACTCACGACATGAACTCAGTGATGGAAATTGGTGATAACATACTGTTTATTTCTGAAGGAGAAATGTGTTGGGAAGGAAACCGTAAAGAAATTCTGCACTCCGATAACCAAAAGCTCCAGGAATTTGTATTTGCAAATAAACAATACCAAAGAATCCGGGATGATAAACTTAATCAGTAAGGGAACTAGGGCAATAATTTAATTATAAGAAACTAATGCTGAAACGACAATTAATCACGAAGAAACACGAAACTAACGAGTATTTGGTTTTGCTCTATCGGGTTTCGCTCCTGATGGTTTTCTATTCAATCTGCAGGATTCTGTTTTTCGTGTTCAACACCACTTCGTTTCCAAAAGTCACTTTCTTTTCGTTCCTAACTATGCTGAAAGGTGGAATGATGTTCGACATCAGTGCTTTATTATACCTGAATGCAATATATATTCTACTGTTTATCATACCGTTTCAGTTCAAATTCAGCAACTGGTATCAAAAAACATTGAAAGTACTTTTCATGTTTACCAACGGCGTTGGAATTGCATTCAATCTGATTGATATTGTCTATTACCGGTATATTTTGAAGCGGACAACGGCCAGCATGTTCGATGTGGCAGCCTTTGATGCAGGCAACGGCAAACTGATCCTCCGTTTCTTTTACGATTTTTGGTATATCCCCGTCATGCTTATTGGTTTGTTGGTTTTGCTCTCGGCCTTGTATGCACTGGTGAAACCAAAGCCTTTCAGATTCCGTCATCCATTTGTTTATTTTCTTTCAGGAATACCAGTAATTTTTGTTATACTTGCTCTTTCAGTTATTGGAATGCGTGGCGGTTGGCGGCACAGCACCCGCCCGATTACCATGAACAACGCCGGAGCATTTGTTAATGCGCCTGAAGAAATGGCCATCGTGCAAAACACCCCGTTCTGTATCTTCCGCACCTGGGGGAAAAAGGCCTTTGTTCACAAAAAATATTTTGCTTCGGAAGAAGAACTGAACCGAATTTATTCACCAATTCATATTCCCGATAGCGTTGGCCCAGCCCGAAAAGACAATGTGGTGATTATAATTTTGGAAAGCTTTAGCCGCGCTTTTGTTGGGTCGCTCAACCCACAACTAACTGACCCGCGCGACCGGAGCTACACACCATTCCTCGATTCGTTGATACACGAGAGCCTTGTTTTCCCGAATGCTTTTGCCAACGGACGCAAATCAATCGATGCCATACCTTCAGTTACAGCAAGTATTCCGGCATTGGTGTTACCTTATGTCATTTCAGAACGATCGGGAAATGCAATCAACAGCATTGCCAGTTTGCTTTCGGTTCAGGGTTATCAAACCGCCTTCTTTCACGGAGCTCCCAACGGATCAATGGGGTTCGACGCCTTTACCAAAATAGCAGGTTTTCAAAAATACGTCGGCAAAAATGAGTTTGGAAATGAAGCTGATTTCGATGGTGTTTGGGGCATTTGGGACGAACCTTTCTTCCAATTTTTTGCCCACGAGATGGACAAGATGCAACAACCGTTTGCAACAACTATTTTCTCCGTTTCATCTCATCATCCGTACGAAGTTCCGGCAAAATACAAGGGCAAATTTCCTGAAGGCCGGCTTCCTATCAATAAGTGCATTCATTACACCGATCATTCGCTTCAGAAATTTTTCGATCTGGCACGAACCATGCCCTGGTTTAAAAACACCTTGTTCGTCATTACAGCCGATCATGCCGTGGATTCTGATATTCAGGGATATTACACTTCGGTGAATTATTTCGCGATTCCCATTTTGTTTTACAAACCCGACGGAAGCCTGAAAGGAGTTGATAATGGTTTGGCTGAACAGATTGACATTCTGCCTACCATACTTAGCTACCTAAATTACCCGTATCCGTACGTGGCTTTCGGAACCAACTTGCTCGACAAGAACAGCAAACGATTTGTGATTAATTACATTCAGGATTCGTACCAATTTCTAAGTGGCGATTACGCTTTTTACCTGACCGACGATAAACTTACAGCCATTTATAACCGAAAGGAAGATCCGGAATTAAAGAAAAATCTACTCGGAACAGTTGATTTTACTGAGGAACAACGATTGCAAAAAGCCATCGTACAGCAATTCAATAACCGGATGGCCGATAACCAGATGGTCGTTGAAAAGAAATGAATCATGGAGTTTGATTGAAATTAACCCTTTAAACGAAATCGGATTTTTACAATTGGGCACTCTGTAATTTTTCAAGAATAGAGTTGACATAATAAGAAAAAAGAATTATATTTATCTATTGAAAATTAACTATTAAAATATGAAAAAAATTCTTTTGCTTATCGTACTATTTGTAAGCGTATTGTCTGCAAAACAGGCAAATGCATCGTCCTATTCCATCAACGAACAGGCTGTTGACCAACTCTTTGACAATGCTATTGAAACAAGCATGATTTCAATTAATGCCAATGAACTCAGCTCTGTTGCATCTATGGTTCCATCAACCCTTGTTGCTTCTAAAGACAAAGATGCTGTAGTTGCAATCGTACTCGATTTCTTCCTCGGTGGTTTTGGTATTCACCGTTTTTATTTGGGAACTGAAACACTTACCGGCTTGGGTTATATTTTTACCTGTGGTGGTATTTTTGGTATCGTTCCATTGGTTGACTTTATTGTGCTGATTATCGACAATAAAGACATCAGCAAATACGTCAACAATCCTAAATTTTTCATGTGGAATTAGTAATATAGGATAATGTAAACTAAGGTGTCTGTTTATTAAACAAAAACAGGCACCTTTTTTTTAACAATTTATGAATTTATCATTTCAAGGAATTTATCTATTATTTGGTTTTTTACTGCTGAGTGTTTCGTTGAATGCACAGTCGGGCAGTTTTATCTCGTTGAAACAGCATACTGAAGTTCTTGAAAACAAGAAGAAGATTGCCAATGAGGTTGATTTATTTTTTGACAACAACAAACTGACGATCACCAAATACTATCATTCCTCCCCTGAATTTATTATGGTTATCAATTCTCTGGGCGAAATCAAAACCTATTATCCGGGAAGCAACGAAGTAGGATTTAAACAAGTCGCTGAATTGTCCTCCAAAAGGAACCTCATTTACTATTTTGCCAATAACCTGACCGACCAGCTTGGCCTTGTAGATGAAGGATTTAACCTGGTCTCGAATACTTACGAGAACCAGTTTTATGTAACCCTATGGAAAGCACCGTCTATATTGAAAGGCATCGAATCGGTCAAGATGGTTTTCGATAATGGACTACCAGTCTATTCGGAATATCTGGCAAACAAGAAAAAAATAATAAAGAAGATCTATTACACCAATTATAAGGATTTTACTCAGTTCAGACTTCCTCTGAAGATTATTGAGATTAGTTATCTGCCTTCGGGTGACTCCATCATAAACCGGACCCTTTTCTCGAATATAAAGGTGTCCTCATCGGCTGATGACAAGTATTTTAATTTCAAAATTCCGGACAATGCAAAACCTCTTGGTGCCGCTAAAAGCAAGTAGTTTTGGACTATTGCTCATCTTCATTTCGTTAACAAGTTTTGCACAAAAAATTGATTTGACGGCTGATTTGTTGCTCGCCGATTCGGTGTCGAAACAACAAGCTCCACACTCCCTGAAAAGGACATATATCTTTAAAAACCAACCAAAAACATTTAAAAATTGCAACCCGGTTAGCTTAATTTACGGGGGATCGTTATATGTGTATCAGAATTTTGTTTCACAACATTTTTCTGCCGATTGCCTTTACGATCCAAGTTGTTCCGATTTCAGCAAGCAAGCTGTTAAGGAATATGGCCTGGTAAAAGGTGTTCTGCTATCGGTTGACCGATTAAGCCGATGTAACCGAATCGCGGCGACCGATCTCAACCCGACAATGGTAAATAAGAAAACTCATAGGTTTAGTGATTCAGTAAAACTCTATAAATGAAGTACTTCTATCTTGCAGTTCTCATATTAATGGTTCGACTAGGATTTACTCAGAATAGAAGTGAACTTCCCTTTATTGAGCATTTGACAAATAAAGGATACTACAATGAGATTATCCATTTGATTGATCAGGATTCGTTAAAATACAATCAGGAACAGCAGGATTCGTTAAACTACTACAAGGGTTGGGCTCTCTATTCGCTTAAAAATCTGGAACAATCGACCAAATCGCTGTTGAACGTAGGAAAAGCCTCTTCATTCTATTTAAAATCCCGATTTTTCGCCGGGTATAACCAAATCTATCTTGAAAAATATACTGAAGCACGGGAAATTATAGGTCAGATGAATGTTCAGGATGAACCCAATTTATCGCTGGTAAATTTTGAGTTGAGCGGAATGGATATGTTGCAGGGAAACTGGCCGAAAGCAAAAGAGCGACTGCAATGCGTCGACTCAAATATTGCAATAATAAACCAGCAAGTTTTAGCATTACAACAAATCAGCAAAGGACACGAAAACCATCGATCAAAGTCTCCACTGCTGGCAGGAGTTATGTCGGGCATTATTCCTGGTTCAGGGAAAATTTACGCCGGAAAAACGGGAGAAGGAATTGCATCGATGATTGCTACCATAGGTTTTGGACTGATAACCTGGGAAAACTACCAAAAACTTGGGATTGATCACGTAAAAACGATTTTTTTTGGAAGCATTTTTGCAGCCAACTATATTTCAAACATTTATGGTTCAGTTGTTTCTGTCAGAATTATTGAAAACGAATATACGAATGCCACGCACAATCAAATTCTTTTTCAGCTTCATATTCCTTTGCGGAATTTTTTTGAGTAGCAAGGCCTCAGGCTTGAAAGGCGATAGTTTGTATGCTTCTGGCCAATACTTTGAAGCATCGATCGAATATGAACGCATGATTTTTAAAGCTGAAAGTCAAGCCAATTTGTATTACTTTAAATACAAAAAGGCGTTGTGCTACAAGCAGTTGAAAAACTTCAACCGGGCTTTGGATGAACTTCAGTCGATTTATTTACCGAATTCCAGCGATTCGTTATTTCAGCGGGTTTGTTACCAGCAATCGCTTTGCTTCTATTTGGATGGAGAGCCTACGAAAGCTTTGTGGAAAATTGATGAGTACTTTCATCGAAGTGCCGATAGCGCGTCATTCCGGCTCTTTATGCCGGTAAAAATATTGTGCCTCAACGAAACAATGCAATGGAACGAAGCGAAGGAATGTTTTATGCGTTTTATACAAATGCAAAATTTCAAGCCTGAAAAAGAAGCTGAAATGCAGCAAGTTGTGAACAACATTTATAAAAAGAAGAATCTTCCCCACATCAAGTCGATTAAAAAGGCTGAAAACTGGTCCCGTTTCCTGCCTGGTTCAGGGCAAATTTACGCGGGCAAAACCGGGGAAGGTATCGTCAATTTCTTAATCAACGCATCAATACTTGCTTTCAGTGCAAATCAGGCATATAATGGTTTCTATATCACCGGATATCTTGCAGGACTGGGGTTCTTCAACAAGACCTATCACGGAGGAATTAAACGCTCCGGAATTTTAGCATCTCAAAAGAACAAAGAACTTATTGTCAATTTTAACGGTGAAGTCAATGCCACTATCCGTTCTAATTTTGAACTAAATTAAATCTGCTCCCAACCATCGCGGTAGTTGTGCCTGATCCATTCTTCGGCAGCAGCCTGCGCCGGAATGGTGTCGTATTTGGTATCAAATTTCGGGTCACCATTCACCACCTCAAACTTATTGGAAGTGACTACCCTGATTTTTTCAGATGACCCAATGTTAGTGAATTGCATGTTTTTACCATCCCACAACAAACGTTTCCTTAAATCCTGAAGCCGAACTGCCAGAACGCCCATTACCACCATTTCGTTGAATGGTCCGGAATAGCCAAAATGAGAACCTGCTTCTACCCGATTGTCCTTGCTTTCTTTTGCTGCCCGAATCCAGTCTTGCTCATGACCGTTTGTATCCGCATTCGGAATGCGCCGCATTATTTTTTCAGGTTCTTTGAAATGCGCCATCTCTGATGTTGGCAATAAGGTTGGATTAGCGCCATAACAGCCACACATGATTTTGCCTTTTGACCCATAAAAGATGACTCCACCATTCCAGTCGCCCATTGTTTCGCCATCTTTCAGCTCCTCCGGACGTTCAGGAAGCATCCCTCCATCGTACCAGGTTACTTTTACTTCAGGCATACCAACTTTTGAAAGGTTATCCCTACGCGGAAACCAATAGGTAACTTTCTCGGCATTTGGAGCCGATTCGTTATTGACTGTAGTGGAACTAGCTTCAACAGCTGATGGATATTGCAACATTAAGGCTTTAAAAACCGGGTCGAGAATGTGGCAGGCCATATCGCCCAAAGCGCCAGTTCCGAAATCCCACCATCCACGCCAATTCCATGGCGTATAAACTTCGTGATAAGGGCGGAATTTAGCCGGCCCGATAAACAAATCCCAGTTCAGGGTTGTTGGAACACGCATTTTATCAACAGGACGTTCCAACCCCTGCGGCCATATCGGGCGGTTGGTCCAGGCATCAACCGAAGTAATTTCTCCAATGGTTCCAGCCCAAATCCACTCACAAACCTTACGAATTCCTTCTCCTGAATTACCCTGATTCCCCATCTGAGTGGCGACGCCATAACGCAAAGCAGTTTCGGTCATTATTCTGGATTCGAATACCGAATGAGTCAGCGGTTTCTGAAGATAAACATGATAACCTGATTTCATGGCCATCATAGCAGGCAAAGCATGAGAATGATCGGGCGTAGCAATCATTACGGCATCAATGTCTTTCTGCTTCGCGAACATTTCACGATAATCCTGATACTTTTGAGCAAGCGGCCATTTTCGGAACGCGTTTCTTCCTGCGTATTTCCAATCGACATCGCACAGAGCAACAATATTTTCGGTATCCATGTTCGAAAGATTGTTGAACCCCATTCCACCCACTCCTATTCCTGCGATATTTAGCTTATCGCTCGGGGCTTTGTGTCCTAATCCGGCAATTACTTTTGAAGGTAATATGGTTACCGCGGCGGCTGCCAGTGTGGTTGTTCCTAAAAAATGACGACGACTGATGTTCGAAGATTTGTTTTCCATGGCAATATTGTCCCTATGAATTCTGACTCGGTGAAAATAGGTATTCCGATTTAAATTCAGAAATGAAACGTTAAATCTAAACGTTAAAGAATTAAAAAAGGCGAACATTTTAACGTCCGCCTTTCAGGTATATTTCCATTTAAACAATTATGCCGGCATTTCTGGAAGACTCCATGGTTTGCGGTAAGTATGTTTAATCAGTTCAGCTGCGAATTCAGTAGCAGGAACCGGATCAGTATAAGATCTGTCGAATGTTGGGTGTCCATCATGAATTTTGAACTTATCTTCAACAACGATTTTGATTTTTTCGTCGTCAGTGATGTTGGTAAATTTCATGTTTGGTCCGTCCCATAACAATTCTTTGTTGAGGGTTTGCAGGCGAACCGCCAATACGCCCATAACAACCATTTCGTTGAATGGTCCGGCTTCGCTGAAATTAGAAGCAGTTTGAACGCGGGTTGCAGGAGATTCCTTACAAGCACGTACCCAATCCATTTCGTGTGAAGTTTCAACACGGCGACGGAATTTAGGCGCATTTTCAGGTTTCGCAACAGTGCCATCTGGACGTAAAATCCAAGGATTTACGCCATAGCAACCGCAAACAAGGATTCCTTTTGTTCCGTGGAACAAGACGCAACCACCCTGATCGTTTGGTTCTTTGCCAGCTGGCCAGCCTGCAGGTAGCATTGGCTTGATTCCTCCATCGTACCAATATACTTCAACTTGTGGAAGTAAGGCTTTCTTCGATCCTTTCCATTGACGTTTTACGGTACGAGCTGGGAAAGTCAATTTTACCGACTGAGCCGTTGGGGCACAATCCTGAAGCAATAAGGTAGAATTACCCTGAGCTTTGATTGGGTAACCCAATTCGAGACCTGTAAATACCGGGTGAAGGATGTGGCAAGCCATATCGCCTAATGCACCGGTACCATAAGCCCACCAACCGCGCCAGTTCCAGGGGTGATAAACTTCGTTGTAAGGACGCATTTTAGCAGGACCTGTAAATAGATCCCAATCCAAATTATCAGGAACCCATTGTCCCGCTGGGGTGTTCAAGCCTTGAGGCCAGATCGGACGGTCGGTAAATGCTTCCACTTTAGTTACTTCGCCAATTTCACCGTTGGCAAGCCATTCGCAAGTCAGGTTAACCCCTTCTCCAGAAGATCCCTGGTTTCCCATTTGTGTAGCCACATTGTATTTGGCTGCCAGTTTGGTAAGTAAACGAGATTCGTAAACGGTGTGTGTTAACGGTTTTTGCACGTAAACATTCTTACCCATTTCGATGGCATGAGAGGCAATAATACAATGCGTATGATCAGCCGTTGCAACTACAACACCATCAATCGATTTGCCAAGTTCGTCATACATCACTCTCCAATCCTTGAATTTTTTTGCATCCGGGAAGAGTTTGAATGTTCCATCAGCGTATTTCCAGTCAACATCGCACAATGCAACAATGTTTTCTGACTTAAGATTTTTCAGGTTAGCGGCACCCATACCGCCGATACCAACACCAGCAATATTTAATTTGTCACTTGGAGCTTTGTACCCCATTCCGGCCATTACATTGCTCGGAAGAATAGTAACCGCAGCTGCTGCCGTAGCTGAGGTAGCAATAAATGATCTTCTGCTAAATTTATTTTCCATTGGTTAAATAATTTGATTTAGGTATAACTAAATGTGTAATTGATCAAAAAATCTCCTAAAGGTAAAATTATCTTCCTTATTCACCAAGCTTAAACGAACGATCTTTCAGAATATCGATTTCCCAGTATTATCAATACTTTTGAAGTGTTTATCAGACACTTTAGCGTAAAATTAAGAAAATGAATTTTTTCGGATAGTTTTTGTCTATTCCGGATTGAAAAATTCGATTTGACTGGCGAACAATGGAGACTTATATTTGTCTATTATTTTTAACAATTCTAAATTATAAATACATATATCATGAAAACTATTGGAGAAAAATTTCCGGCCTTTACGAAAGAAGCTGTTGTTTCACTTGAAGCTGGTAAAGAGTTTAAAACATTGACCAACGTCGATATTACAGGCAAATGGACTGTATTTTTCTGGTGGCCAATGGATTTTACCTTTGTCTGCCCTACCGAAATTGTTTCGTTTAACGATCATTTCGAAGACTTTGCCAAACGTGATGCAAATGTTGTGGGTGCATCAATTGATTCGCAGTTTGTTCACCTGGCTTGGAGAAACAATCATCCCGGATTGAAAGGACTCAAATTCCCAATGTTGGCCGATACCAGCAAATCGCTTTCTGAAGAATTAGGCATACTGGAACCTGTAAACAAAATTGCTTATCGTGCAACTTTCATTCTCGATCCGGAAGGAACCATTCAACATGTTTCGGTCAACGGGTTGAACGTTGGACGAAATGTAAAAGAGATTATCCGCATTCTGGATGCCCTGCAAACAGGTGAATTAACTCCTTGCGACTGGGTTCCGGGAGAAGCAACTTTGTAAGTGTTTAGAGAATCATAGATAAATGAAATGGCTGTCCGAAAGGGCAGTCTTTTTTATTTGAAATTTTAACCCAGACCAGGTCTAATCCCCCGATCTGGGTTCTTTTTGTAATTCTTCGTTTTGAACAACGGCTTTACCGTGAACGAATTTCCCTTCGCATAAACGATGAATATGACAAGGCGAAACAAAGAATAGTTCCAGCAATTAATCCGGTTACCTGAGGCCATACCAACAATAAGCTTTGTCCCAATGCCAAAGGACTTGGAATAGTCCCCTGCACCTGTTCCATGGTCAACGGGCCAAGGCTGCGTACCGAAGGCATCAGCAGTGTTGTTGTAGCTTCGCTAAAAAGCTGAGCTGGACTAACTCGCATCAGATTCAGAATAAACTTTTGATATGCGATCACTACATTTTCAGGCGCCATAGATGATGGTGACAGTGCTTTGGCTATCAAATTGATGATCATGCCGTAGAAAACACTAAAAAACAACCAGATCGAAATTCCTGAAAGCGCCGAAGTTGCAGCTTGTCGAAATTTAACGGATAAAAAAATCGACAGGTTTAGCCAGAACGCCACATACAAGATACTGATCAGGATAAAAAAAATAATCCGCAAAAACTCGTCTACAGTTGGCGGGATTCCAATAAAAATAAGCCCAAGCCCCACTACCAGAAAAACCAGAGCAAAAAACATCGCACTGATAACGGTTAATGCCGCAACAAACTTGGCATTGATCAGGTAATCCCGATGAATTGGCTGAGCCATTACGCGACTGAGCGTTCCTTTGTTTTGTTCCAGATTAATCGCATCGAATCCAAGACTGATTCCGAGCAATGGTCCCAGAAAGCTGATGAAAATAATGAAAGAAGGCAGCGTTCCATCAGAAACGGTAAACAATTTCAGGAAAAAGAATGAATCGGCAGGCTCGCTCGTTTTCAAGGCTTTGCCAATGCTACTCATGGCCGTGTACATGGAGCCCATGCATGTTAGGACAATGAGGACTATTAAAATAATAAAACGCCAGCTTCGCACATAATCCGAAATTTCTTTTTTAACAATGACCCAAAACGGATGTGAGACATTGCCACTGCTCTTCGCCTCCCGATTAAACAGATTAATCAGGAAAGGAGAAGGGGTATTCTTCCTCTGGGTTGAGGCTGGATCACTTATCGGTTGACTTGGTTCTTTATACATGATTTTGCCCTCCTTCAAAATAGCGATAATAGATATCATCCAGTCCATATTCTTTTCGGTTCAGGTAATTTAATCCTGCTCCTGATTTTACAATGGCTCCGGCAATCTCAGCTACAGCATTCGTGGAACATTCTATTTGAAAAACGTCATTTTTTAGACTTATTGAAGTAATTCCAACGACAGGCTGAAGTATTCCAGAAATCCATTCTGTCGTACATACTTTATTATCACAACCTGAGTTGGCTGGTTCTATTCCCACCTCAATGACATAAAGGTTTCCCGAAAACAGTTTTTTTGAAAGTGATAAAATATCCCCTTCAGCAAGCAATTTGCCTTTGACAAATATGCCAACACGGTCGCAGGCCTGTTGCACCTGATGAAGATTGTGTGAAGAAAAAAGTACAGTAAGTCCTTCCTCATTCCTTAACTTGGCAATGAGATCCAGAAACTCACGAACCCCAGAAGGATCGATTCCGGAGGTTGGTTCGTCGAGAATGATTATTTCCGGATTTTTAATCAGTACATCGGCGAGCCCCAATCGCTGGCGCATTCCACGGGAATACTTGCCCACTTTTTTATCTCGGGCATCTTTTAATCCAACCCTGACGAGCAGTTGTTCTGCTTTCTGTAACGCAACCGAATCTGAAAATTGATTAATACGAGCTGTGTATAGCAAATTTTCAAGTCCGGTGCGATCGTCATAAAAGCCAACATCTTCAGGCAAATAACCAACTTTTCGCTTTACTTCAATCGGGTTTATGGTCGAATTTATGCCACAAACGCTGACCGTCCCTGATGTCGGATCGGTGAGTCCTAGCATCATCAATATGGTCGTCGATTTTCCGGCTCCATTGGGACCAAGAAGTCCGAAAATTTCACCTTTCTGGATGGTCAGGTTGAGCTGATCAACGGCGGTGAATGTTCCGTACTTTTTAGTCAGGTCAACCAGTTCAATAATAGGAACGGCCACGGATTACCTCCTTCCGTATTTACGGAACAGATAATAAACACTACCCAGCGCAGCACCAATAATCAGCACACCAATCCAGCCCCAAAGCATCGACGTTTCGACGGACATCCGAAACGCCGCTTTGGATGTAGTTTCCGGAGTTTGGGCTTCCATGGTCAGGGCATAATCTCCCGGAATCGCTTTTTTATCGGCTTTCACTGTTGCGAAAACCTGTTCTTGCTTGCCTGGCAGTAATTTATCAATTTTTTTAGGCTCGAAAACCACATTCCAGTTTGAAGGATTTGAAGCGCTTAAATTTATTCCATTCAGAATAGATGAACCCGTATTTCTGACAACAAGTTCAATTCTTTTACCTTCACCGGCAGTAATGTTGCTGCTTAGCAAACCGGATGGAGTGGCCAGTTCCATGCTATACGAGCCTGTTATTACCACTTCGAGCATCAGATTTGCTGATGTGGAAGCCGTTTTTGCGCTGACAGGGATCTGGTAGGTTCCAGCTTCAACCTGTGAAGGTGCAGTTATTTCGGCCAAAATATCTTTGGTGGTATTGGCAGGTAATTCAACCGAAGTTACTTGTTTGTTGTCGGCTTTAAAAACAACATTCCATCCACGGGTAGCATCAGCAACCAGCGAATAGAGCTGTTGCTCAGCAGTGCGATTCTTTATCGTAGCCGTAAAGGTAAAGGTCGAAGTGGAAGCGCCTTGCATATTGGGTTGATTGGTGGTCATTTCGGTCTCATACGATCCCTTCTCGGCCACAGTAATAACCAAAGGCATAGCAATTGAATCGCCAGCCATCACTTTAAACCTGAAGTTTCCCTTGTTAACCTGATAAGGCACATCGACCTTAAGCGAAAGGTTTTTTTTCTCTCCGGGGAGTACGGCAATTTGACTGATTTTATATCCTCCCGATGTTAATGTATAAGTCCATCCCCGGGGAATTCCGGTAACCGAAATCTCCTTGTTTTGGATTTCCTTACTGTTATTGATTACATCAACCGAGTAATCGACAGATGCACCGGGCGAAACAAAAATTTTGGTGTAAGGTGTGTAAAGTGTCACTTTGTCGGATGCCAGAGAGGCACGACTACAGAATGTTGTTATACCAACAAATACAAATAACACCAGGGTAATCCATTTTTTCCGAATGGTCATAAAAAATTCCTCCTAAATTTTAAATGTTAATCAATTCGGAATACGAATTTATAATTAAGCTCTTTTCGTCGGTTGTTAAAATTTCAAAAAAAATCTTAATCAATGTTTGTCAGCCTGAAATCCATTCTCATTTGCGCACAAAAAAGCGAATGCCTCTTCAGATGCATTAATCGCCGGGTCAAATCAACAAATCGACCTGCAAAACACACAAGTTGTCAGATGAAGTCCATTAATCGGGAGAGAATGCATAAAAAAAAGCGAAACCCAGTCTCCTGAATTTCGCTTTTAAAGCATCTGGTTTTACCAATCGATTAATATCCACTGTCAATCGCCGGAGCTTGTTCTTCCTGAGGACCTTCCCGATCCATTTTGTAGTTGTTTATTTTATAACTCAGCGTTAGCATTAAAACTCGTGGTTCACGGGTCATTTTGAAGGTCTGGCTGAAATTATCGCCAAACGAGGTTCCTTGCATTTTCATCGTTCCAAACAGGTCGCGGCAACTTAAGGTTGCAGAAAGCTTCTTTTTCATAAAATCCTGACGATACGACACATTGGTGAATACCGTTCCTTTCTGGTCTCCTTGTGCCGATACTGATGGTCCACGGTAGAAACCAGTAAGCTGCATCCGACTTTCAGGAGAAAATTTGATGGTGGCATTCATCCTGCCTGAGTAGTTTGTACTCTCTTTATTAACTGATGCACCCAATACTTCACCTTTTAGTTTGTAATCGTATAAAGTAAAGCTGGTGTTTATCAATAGCCATTTGGTTACATTGATGTTTCCCATGAGTTCGCCTCCCATTGAATAATCACGGTTCAGGTTATCAACCGACATGTAGCTGATGTTATCTTTCACTTCAGTAATGTGTGTCATCAAATCATTGGTGGTACGATAAAAAGTTTCTAACGACACAAATGAGTTTCCAAACTTTTTCATGTAGCTAAGTTCGTACGAATCGGTGTATTCCGGTTTCAAGTCAGGGTTTCCGGTACGAATGGTGTATTGATTCACATAGCTTGGGAACGGGTCGAGGTCGCGGCCATCCGGACGATTGATCCGGCGAGAATAACTGGTCATCAACTGGCTTTTATCGACCAGCTCATACGAAAAGTGGGCCGATGGGAAAAAATCGAACCGTTCGAGTGGGTACGAATAGGGTACGTTATCTTTATAATGGATAATCGAGCGCTTGTTGTATTCACCTCGCACCCCGAGCACAAACTGAATAGCTTTCAGATTCCCGGTATAGGTTGAGTAGATGGAATGGATATTTTCCTTATAATCCATACTGCTCGTATATTTTGGATCGTTTACCCCAAAATTTAAAAAGTTAAAATTTTCGTTTTCATTTTCAATGCGGCTTTGCAACCCGGCTTCAAATTTGGCGCCTTCTTTCAACGGCAAGGTATAATCCAGCTTTGCACGGTAATCATTCGAATTGCTGTTGTCGGTAGTGATAACACTCGACAGGTAATCGCCACTCGAATTATAACTTGCGTTCGAAAGGTTTTCATCAATCGTTGCATTCGACTTGCCATCGCGATACCTGTAATTGAAAGAACCTTCCAGTTTATGCGTCCCCATCTGATTAAATTTAGTCAAAAAACTGGCATTGCCATCTACATAATTTCCACTTCTTCCGGAATTGTTTCTCTGGATCGAATACACATCATAAGTGCCTGGTTGTTCATAATTGTGCAAATTTGCAGTGCTGTAACTATCAAAATTATAATTGCCAAGGTCAGATGAAACTGTGACTGACGTTTTATCACTCAGATAATAATCAAATCCGCCTTTAATTTGCTTTCCGCCCCTCGACTGGTTTCTCGATCCATCGGTAAGAAGAACGGTTGTGGTGTCATTGGAAAAAGTTTCACGCGTTGAATGCTGCTTTCCTGTTTCGGTATTGTCGTTCCAGTTAGCGCCAACGAAAAGATTGTATTTTTTCGTTTTGTAATTCAGCATCATATCGGTTCCGTACTTGTCTCCGGTTCCAAGATTGACGTTAACGACTCCATTCATTCCTGAAAGAACGTTTTTCTTCATCACCACATTAATAATTCCGGCCATTCCATCCGGATCGTATTTCACCGATGGGTTGGTAATAATTTCGATGTTCTGAATCGCTGACGAAGGAATTTGTTTCAAGGCGTCACTTCCGCTAAGTACACTAGGGTGACCATCAATCAGCACCGTAAAACTCGACGAGCCACGAAGGCTCACATTCCCATCAATATCAACATCGACTGAAGGTGTATTTTCGAGTACAGTAACAGCGCTTCCTCCAGCAGCATTAATGTCGTTGGTTACATTAATTACTTTTTTATCGATTTTGTACTCAACCCGGTTACGTTCAGCGACGACATCAACAGTCCCAATTTGTTGCCGCGATGCCGCAAGTCCAATAGTACCCATATCGATAGAAGATGAATTCGGAACTATTTTAATATCATTAATGGTTGTTTTTTCAAATCCAATAAAACTGGCCTCGACATAATAAGTGCCATAAGGCAAATCTGCGATTACAAATGCCCCCGATGCGTTTGAAATACTACCGGTAACAAGTTTGGAATCCTGTTTGCGGAATATTGAAACGTTGGCATATTCCATTGGAGTTTTCGTTTCAGTATCTATAATCTTTCCTGTAATTTTCCCAATTTTAGGTACTGCATTGGGTGCACCCCCTGGTCTTCCTGTCTTGGCTCCTGCCGGAGGTACCTGTGAAAATAGACTGCCTGAAATTACCAGGCATAAAAAAAGTACGCTTAACAACTTCCTCATTAGATTCATCTTTTGTTTATTTGGTTTTAAAATTGGCTCTAGTTTTTAATTCACCAACCCTAAGACTTCAGATTATTCACAAAGTTTAACCCTTGATTAAAAAGAGTTGTTAATGATTGTAAATAAATAGAGAAACAATACTTCATTTCCGTGTATATTTGAATGATATTTGACAAACAATAGCAGAATTTATAATAAACAGTTAACCATGAAACAATTGCTTCTTTTTCTTTGGGCCGTATTTTTTCTAAGTTCATGTATATCCACAAGCCATATGGTCGAAATCAACGATCAGTACAAGGAAACGAAAGGCATCAAGCTGATGCAGAATCTGATAGGAATATCGACTGAGAAAAAAGCAAGTATAAATGGGAACAAATATTTTTCTATTTCGTTTGCTTATGCCTTCGAAATAAAGAAAAATGAGGTAGCATCGCTTACTCTTGAGATTCAAACTCAGACTCCAATCCGGGCAGATGAACTCGATTCGGTGGTATTTTTGAACCTCGACAATGAAAAAATAAAACTGGTTTCTTCGGATTTAAGTTTAAAAAAGATTGGAAAAAGACCCAATACCACATCGTCTGTCACTGTTGCAATCAATGATAAAAAGGAAGAACAAACCGTCACCACAACTACTGAAAATGGAAGTTATCAGTTAATGTTTCATCGATATCAAATTCCTGAAGACCTTTGGCTTTCGATTGCAAATGCAGAAAAAATTCAATATCGGCTTTATATCGGAAAGGAAGGAATTGATGTAAAACTGAATCTTGTGCAAACCGCCAAACTGAAAGAATTTATAAACAATTCCATACATTTGCGCAATTCCAATATAACTCCAACTTCAGAAGAAGTGAAGAAGTTGTAAGCAACATCAAAATTATTTTCGCTTCTGATCTTCCAACCGATATTCAGGCTTTTCCTTCTGATCCTCCTGCATATCTTCCACGGCGTCAATCAACGGCGATTCTTTTACCGCTTTCCAATCGAATTTTTCATCCAAAGGAGTCAATGCCTTTTTTGGATCGAAAATGCGGGGATCGACCGGAATAGCATTATACGGAGTAAAGTCCGGAGTTGGCGTAAACAGGTCGGCAAAATCATTGGCAGCAGCGTCATACTGATTCAGATATGGTAATCCCAGCACATTCCAGAACGTTTTGAAAATACTCCCAAAACTATAATGCACGTGCGATACAAAATTCCGCTTGGCGTAAGGCGAAATGACCACCAGCACGCTTCGGTGCGCGTCCACATGGTCGATCCCATTTTGAGCATCATCTTCAGTAATTACAATAGCCATGTTTTTCCAAAAAGGCGTGTGCGACAAATACTCCACAATTCGGCCGACAGCCAAATCGTTATCGGCCATGTAACTCTCACGGAACGGATAACCAGCTTCGGGCCGTTCACCAGCTCCATGATCGTTTGGAATGATCACCGTAATTACTGGCGGCATTTCGGTGCCTGATTTTATCCATTTTTCGTCAAATTCATTGATAAACTGATGTATCCTGAACTGGTCGGGAATGGCCATATTGAACGTCGGGTAAGTTTTAGAAGTTCGGGAAAACATCGGTAGTGGTAAAGGGAAATTCGCGTACTGCTTTATTCCGCTATACTTGAACGAATCGTCGTAAAAAGCAGGTTCAAACATGGTTCCGAAACCAAAATTGTAGAATTCAACCTTGTTTCGTTCCAGATGATCCCACATCGAGCCAGCTTCGTTGTAATCTTCCGGATAAATAGCCCCAGCCGAGCCGTTCATCCCCAGGCTGCCGGGTGCTTTCGATTTCTCATTGTACGAACGATTTCCTCCGTAGCTGGCCGGAACCGACGTTTCAACCCATTCGTTTGGATAAGTGTTGACCAACCAACGATGGCCATCGGCCGAAACATCCGAATCGACATAAAAATTATCGGAAATTGCAAACTGACCGGCGAGATTCAGGTGATTGGGCATCACAGTCGATTTGGTAACTTTTGCGGATTTGCTCCTGTTAGTAAACTCGGCGTTAATGCCATAGCGGGCAATTGTCGAATCTCCCCTACCCTTCTCAACTTGACCAAAAATCTCATCGTAGGTCCGGTTTTCCTTCGAAATAAAAACCAGGTATTTTATGGGTGATTCTTTTTCGCCACCATAAACAGGAATGGGATTATTTACTCTTTGCTTTTGTATTTTAGCATAATCTTCAATCCGATAATTATTACTGATGACCTGTTTCGTAAGGCGACTTAGCTTTTTATCGTCAGGTATGTTCATTACTGAAACCGATCCCTTCATTAAATTGCCGATGTAGCTACCTTCTTTTCCTTCCCGAAAAGTTTTTCCACCATTCGGACCACTACCAAAACCTTTGGCATTGCTTACCACCAGCGTTTTTCCATCCGGAGTAACTTCAAGTTTGGCCGGGAACCATCCTGACGGAATATGCCCGATTACTTTTAGAGTTGGAATATCAATCACTCCTACAGAATTCACACCCGATTCGGCCACAAAAAGTCTTTTCTGATCGGGCGAAATGGCCAGTCCGAATGGAATTACACCACGAAACTGTTTGACTGCACGATCTAACTGGAGTGAAATCTGATCGGCAATGGTATCGCGATTCATGTCGATGACAGAAATATTGTCATTAGTTCCGTTGCTTACAAAGACATAACGATCGGTCACCGCCAACGAATTCGGACTCGAACCGCCTACCGCCGGAATCCCCTCAATCATTTCTCCAACCAACGCTCCTGTTTTAATTTTGGCCTGAATCTCTGGTTTCAACGGATTCTTCACAGAGAACGACCAAACTGAAAACGACTCTTTTACATTGGGTTCGCCCAAACCTGGAATATCCATCGAATCAATTCGGGTTCCATGCTTCATTTCTTCTGATCCATAGCCAAAAGCCGGAAAATCGAGTGCTTTCTTATAATCTTTGTCGGCTTCGATGTTGCCAATTTTGCTGTATTCGAATATACCCACATTAGCCACATAAACCTTTTGCTGGTCGGGCGAAAGAATGATTCCAAAAGGATAGCGTCCTGTTTTTTCACTGGCGACGATCTTTTTCAAATTCGTATCAACGACAATCATCCTGAAAAGCATCTGATCAACGGCGTACAAATACCGTCCATCTTTACTTAGTTTCATATCGCCAATATATCCATCAGGAGTTAGCTGTCCGGTTGCATCAACCGAACAATCAACCGAATCGAGCTTTGCACCGGAATCGACCGAAAATAGGTATATTTTATTTTGCTGTCCGCCAGCGACATAAACCGTTTTATTATCGGGCGAAATTGCCAGTCCCATAAATACTGACGCCAACACACCCTTATCGGTAGTCGCACCTGGAGGAACCTGCAAAACAGTAGGATCGTCTGATTTCAGGTTTCTGATGATTGAAATGGAAATTGGTGAAATTCCAGAATTGGCAGTTACCGCAATGGTTCCGTCGGCACTTAACGTCAGTCCATAGGGATGCGGCGCAACCTCAATCGACTTTCCATAGGGAGTTAGAAACCGACCGTTTGGAATCACTGTTTTTCCTGACTTATTAATCTCAGTGTATTGGTTTCCAGAAGGTGAAGAAACAACTTTCGGGCCTTTGGCGGTTGACTGAGCAAAAGAATAACCCAGAATCAGGTAAAAAAAGAGAACGAAATAAAATTTAACTGGCATAATTTTCTAGTTTAGGAGGGTTGAAGATAAATGTTTCTTTATAATCAACAAACAATAAAATGGGCTCTGGTTAATGACTTCACAAAAACAAAAGGACATAAAATACGCTAATTTTTGTTAATGATTTGTTTAATAACGATAACGGTTCATACAAAAGACGTATTTTCGTAGCAAAATTATAAAACAGTAATCGTGCATCACAATCTGGTATTAATTCCAACCTATAATGAAAAGGAAAACGTCGAGCGAATGATTCGAAAGGTCTTTTCCCTGGAAACTCCTTTTGAGATCTTGATTATCGATGACAATTCTCCCGACGGAACTGCCGGCATTGTTGATCAATTAATGTCTGAATTTCCGGACAAGCTACATATCCTGAAAAGAGCAGGAAAAGAAGGACTTGGAAAGGCTTATCTTGCCGGATTTCATTGGGCGCTTGAACGTACGTACGATTACATTTTTGAAATGGACTGCGATTTTTCGCACAACCCCAAAGATCTGGAAAGATTATATTCCGAATGCGTAGAACATCAGGCCAGTCTGGCTATCGGATCACGGTACATTACAGGAATCAATGTTGTAAACTGGCCTCTGGGAAGAGTGCTGATGTCGTACATGGCCTCTGTTTATGTTCGCGCCATTACCCGGATGAAAATTATGGATACAACGGCAGGCTTTAAATGTTATCATCGCAAAGTTCTGGAAACCATCGATTTCGACAACATCAGATTAAAAGGTTATGGATTCCAGATTGAGATGAAGTTTAAGACCTGGAAACACGGATTTAAAATCGTTGAAGTCCCCATTATTTTTAAAGACCGCACACAAGGAGCATCAAAAATGAGTGGTGGTATTTTCAACGAAGCACTTTGGGGCGTGTTGAAAATGAAGATTAGAAGCTGGTTTACCCGATATGAAAAAGTAACAAGGCAATAAACTAAAAAATAAATACCCAAATTTAAGACCGCAACAGCGGTCTTTTTGTTTATATATTCAGTAATTTTGATTAGATGTGCTGAAAACGAAAAACAAAATATGAAGACACTCATTAAAAATGCCAGGATTATCAACGAAGGACGGATTTTCGACGGAGCCGTTCTCATTGATGGAGAATTTATTTCCAAGGTTTTTACCAGTGATCTGATTCCGCACAACTTAGCGAATCATGCCGCGATTATCGATGTTGCAGGTCAATACCTGATTCCCGGAGTGATTGATGATCAGGTTCATTTTCGTGAACCGGGGTTGACTCACAAAGGTGAAATTGCAACTGAATCGAGGGCTGCTGTTGCCGGAGGCGTAACCTCATACATGGAAATGCCCAACACCAATCCACAGGCTGTGACTCAGGAAATACTTGAAGAGAAATATCAACGTGCAGCCCAAGTTTCAGCAGCAAACTATTCGTTTTACATGGGTGCCACCAACGACAATCTCGACGAAGTACTGAAAACTGATGGCTCCAGCGTTTGCGGAATTAAAATTTTCATGGGTTCGTCAACCGGAAATATGTTGGTTGACAACGAAGAAGTTCTTTCAGAAATATTCAGGAACACCAAATTGTTGGTTGCGACTCATTGTGAAGATGAACCGACCATCATCAGGAATACCGCCATTTACCGCGAAAAATACGGCGAATTTGTACCAATTTCGGCGCATCCAAAGATCCGAAGCGCTGAAGCTTGTTTTAAATCATCGGCCAAAGCGGTTGAGCTGGCAACCAAATTTGGAACCCGGCTTCATGTTTTGCATCTTTCAACAGCTGACGAAATGAAACTTTTTAGTTCAGGAAAAGTCAGCGACAAACACATTACTGCCGAAGTTTGTGTGCATCATTTATGGTTCGACGAACACGACTATATTTCGAAAGGAAACCTGATCAAATGGAATCCGTCCATTAAATCTGCCGCGGATAAGGCCGCCCTTTGGGAAGCGCTTCTCACTAACAAAATTGATGTAGTTGCGACCGACCATGCACCGCACACCCTTCAGGAAAAAGAACATTCGTATTTTAAAGCTCCATCGGGCGGACCGCTGGTTCAGCACTCGCTGACTGCCATGCTCGAAATGAGCCGAAAAGGGATGATTCCCGTTGAGAATGTGGTCGAAAAAATGTGCCATGCCCCTGCCGATTTGTTTCGGATCGATCGCCGTGGGTACATTCGCGAAGGCTATTACGCTGACTTAGTTTTGGTTGATCCAAATCAATCATGGACAGTTTCTCCTGAGAATATTCTGTATAAATGTGGCTGGTCGCCATTCGATGGAGTGGACTTTTCGCACCGGGTAATGGCAACGTTTGTCAATGGCAACCTGGTTTATGCCAATGGCGATATCGTTTCGGGAATACAGGGGAAAAGATTGAAATTTAACAGATAGACTGTCCATTTCATTAACCAGAATCCTAAATAAGCTACACAATGACGCATCATAAATTAAGAAATAAGTTTATTGGTATTAGCTGATGGGGTACTTAGTTTAAAAAGAGTACGATAAAGTTTAAATTTCCAAACCTTCATCGCTGCTTTTCAGCAACCTTTAATGGAAATTTGAGCAGCAGGCACAACATTATTAATTCGATGAATTTCAATTGTTTTGTGTTTGAGTTTATCTCAAGTTGGGTCAATAAAAATTTATATCAAAAAAATGAGGCTGAACTCTTTCGAGGCAGCCTCATCTGTTAAAACATTTATTTCTATTCTAAAACCTGTATTGCTCTTTTAAGATGACAGAGTTAATAAGAACTTTATTCAACCACGATCAACATGTATTTCGAAGCTTTCCAAAATTCATCCGGTTTGTCGATAACCAGACTTTCAACCGTTTTTTTCGCAGTCATGACCAAGTGGAATGAACCATCGGGATGGTAAGTAACCAATTTTGCTTTTTTAGTATTCAACGGCAATTGATTAAACTGTCGGATGTCAATTTTCATAAAGAAATCGCGGTTGAAATCTTTCTTCAGCTTCAGGGTCTTGCCCATGCCCAAAACACCACCTTCTTTTTCAATTACATTCTTGGCTTCCAACTCCTTTTTAGTGCCAAAAGCATAATATGCGGTATTTAATTCGGTTGTCTTCGTATCAATGACCTCATTCTTTTCTTTGATGGCCTGCTCACTTTCCTTGGTAATCGTTTCAACTTTCTGATTCAATCCGGCAACATCGAAGTTCAGTTTTTCAAGTTGCTGTTTTAGACTGGCAATTTCTTGATCTTTATCGCCCATTTGCTTGTTGAGCAATTCGATCATTTTTTCCAGTTCTGCAATTTTCTGGTTCGATTTGTGAAGTTTCCCTTCCAGAGCTTTCACAAGCGCTTTGTTTTTCTGGAGCAGGCTGTTGATTTGAGCGATGTCTTCAATAATCCGCTTCTTAGCCTCTGCTTTCACCTCGGTACCAGGAGCCGTTTGTACAGAAACAATTTTTTCAATTGTCCTAATCGAATCCAGGTTCGATTGGATTTCGTTCATTGCGCCAATGTATTCCAGGATCGAGTTGTCCTTCTGAACGCCTAACTGCGAAATGCTGTCCTGTTTGGCTTGCATCCGGGCAATTTCTTTTTTATGCTGGCCGCATGATGCCAACACAACAACTGATAAAATAAATAATAGCTTTTTCATTTGATAAAAATTTAAATGGATAAAAAATCAGTTTACAACGAATGGTTTAGCCGCTGGCACAAAGATAAGCAGCTTTTTAGTTTTAAATGGGAATGCTTTGCAAATGTATTGACGAGAGTGAATAATGCGTTATTGCCTGATTTGTTTTTCATGAATCACACCATTTAGGTCAACAAGATCAGCCAATTCCAAAATTCGCTGTTCCGTTTCTTCAAAGCCAATCTTAAAAATTTCATCGGCCTTTCCAAAATCGAAAGTATTAAACAGTCGTGTTTGAGGAGGATCGATTACAAAGTCGCATATAGCAAGGCTTTCGTGCACATTTTTTGCAAAAATAAGCCTGAAGGTACGTTCTGCGATGGCTTTAAATCCAGTAATATTTTCTTCTGAACCGTTGCGATTGACATGTACGCCAATGAGGAACCGACATTGATTGCGAATACAATCGGCAGGGAGATTATTGAAAAGGCCACCATCAACATAGGTCATCCCTTCAATGATCTGGGGTTCAAAAATCACTGGAATGGATGCTGATGCCAGTACCCATTGGAAGAGTTTCCCTGAACTTTTTGTTTCTGTAAGTCCGGAGTTTAGGTTCGAAACGGTGCAATAGAATGGCTTCTTCAGGCTTGAGAAATCATCTTCAGGGATATTTTTCTCGAGTATGGAACGAGCCTTTTTCAGGTCGAGTAATCCGTTGGTTGGTAATTTCCAGTTAATCATCTTATGAAGTTTACTCGATTTTACCAGTTCAAGAATTTGTAAAGGTTCCATTCCTGAAGCATAAAAAACACCAACCAACGCACCCATGCTTGTTCCTGAAATGATTTCGGGATGAATGCCATATTTACGAAGTGCCTCAAGTACTCCAATGTGAAGGATGCCGCGCGCACCTCCACCGCTGAGTGCAATTCCAAATTTGTAAAAATTTTGATTCTGATTCATCTATAGGATTACAAAAGGTGATTTATTTTGACTCAAATCGGATTCTGATTTGCTCAAGATACGAAACTGCATGACAGATAGTTCCTGATAAACCAGAGTAAAATTATATTGTCTAAAAGTAAAATTCAGTTCTATCGTATATGTTATATAATTTCTCTAAAAAGTTACATCATTCATATATTCACCGGGTCTGACACTCGTTTGATTCTGGGACTAAAAATCATAAAATCATAATCTCCTCAATCTTCCCTGCAACTTCCAAACCTGCATTTCGGCCAACGTCATTAAAAATTGACTGGCCTGATTTTCGATCAATCAGATTCACTTCAATCCGAGCATTCATGCTTTCTTCAATCCGACCGTCCATCAAACCCAGAATTGGCGATGCCAAAACTGTTGTAGCTTCGCGCCGGACCAGAATTTCAAGCCTAAACTTTTTTCTCTCGATTACCAACTCTACTTTTTCGGTATCGATCAATGATTTTATTAATCTGCTCCGATTGTAAGTGGTAAATTGTATCAACCGGTCGCGAAGCCAAATCCCCGCAATAAACCCCACAAACGAATACCCAAGATACGGAATTTTCGCAACTGAAACTTTAAGCGATATTTCTGGAACATTAAAATGATTGGATTGAAGCCAGATATAGGCACTTGGGAACGATTGTCCCCAGTCTTTTTCAGTGTATCCGCGTCCATTTTTAAAATCAAAGTGCTCGTTTTCCACTTCAAGATGCCCTGAAAGAACATGATTCATGCTAAGAATTCCATGAAAGCACTCCATTAAAGGTAAAAAAGTATATGGCCCCATAATTCCGGGAGAATACCATTGATTCGGCCACTTCACCAAATTTGTGAAGTGGAGTTCGCCTTTCAATTCAGGTAAATCCAAACGAAGTGATTGAAGCGAAAAATTATTATTCTGAATGGTTATATTAAATTTATCAGGTGAAGGCGAGAACTCTTCAATGCCAAACTGATGATATCGGGCGGTTTTCTTTTTACCATCGAGTACCTGAATAAACGCTTGTCCCTTTCCCCGATCATCAATTGCAATACCCGGGATAATTGCGAATGCTTTGGTTTCATTTTCGTTCAACACTTTAAAATACCAACCTTCGAAATAACCTTTTCGGCGATTCCATCCTTGATATTGATCGGGATTAAAAATTGAGCACAACCTGGTTGTTATCATTCGTCGAGGAATTAGCAATAATTAAATTTACAATTTAATCCTTTCTTTTGAGTATTCGGGCTACAAATAGTTTGTTTTTTGTAAAACAACATCTTCATGGTTTATCCTGAGAACTCGTCTATGACCGGGAAACAGAAAAAATTGGCGTTTCTGATTGAAACAACATGTTCGTTTCTTTGAAAGTTTGTAATATTGTACGCTTTTAAAAATGGCATGAATAATGCGAAAAACCAGTATTTTCAAGAAAGTTTAATGCAATAATATTCCAATTTGGCAGTTTATCCTTAAGTCAACAAATTTCAACGATTGGGCAAACAGTATTTATATCGAATTTCATTAATTATAGTGCTTTTTTTTCTTGCCGGATGTTCGACAGAGAAAAATACGGCTGTTTCGCGTGCATACCACAATCTCACAGCGCATTACAACGTATTTTTTAATGGGAAAGAAAGCCTTCGTGTTGGCATAGAAAAGATAAACAAATCGGTCGAGGATGATTATTCGAAGGTTTTGCCCTTGTATAAATCGAGCAATCCAACTACCGCGAAGGCAGCTACTTCCGATATGGAAAATGCCATTGTAAAAGGTTCAAAGTTGATTCAATCGCATTCGATTACAAAAAAGCCGAAACGTCGGAAAAACAGGAGTAAAGCATACATCCGGTTTGCAAGTAAAGAGGAATTTAACAACTGGGTTGACGATGCTTATATCCTGATGGGCAAAGCTTATTTTTACCAACATAATTATGCCTCAGCCATTGTAAATTTTTCTTATGTGGTTCGAAAATTTGGAGATGATCCATCACATTATACCGCATATGTTTGGCTGATAAGGTGCTATACCGAAATGGAAAGGTATGTTGAAGCCTATGAGATTATCCAGCAACTGCAAACTGACGAAAATTTTCCACGGCGATTAGCCGGAGAACTGGCCGCAGCAACTTCTGACTATTATGCCAAACAACATTCATACGCAGAAGGAATTCCATTTCTTTCAATTGCAGTAAAACAAACAGCCGAGAAACAAGAAAAACTTCGGTATAAATACGTTCTGGCCCAGTGGTACCAGGAAACCGGTAATCCTGAAAAAGCATCTCAAACTTTCAGGGAAGTTGCCCGGATGAATCCTCCATACAAAATGGCCTTTAATGCCCGGATCAACGCTGCGGGAACATTTACCGGAACTGGCGACATTGATAAGCTGAAAAAGGAATTGCGTAAAATGCTGCGCGATAAAAAGAACCTGGAATTCCGCGATCAGATTTATTTCGCAATGGGTAACATCTCAATAAAAGAAGGCAAAAAAGACCAGGCGAAACTAGAATATACCAAATCGGCCTCGATGAGTAAAGATAACCTTTATCAACGGGCTCTTTCATGTTTAACTTTGGCTCAGATTTACTTTGAAGAACCCGAATATAAAAAGGCACAAAGTTATTACGACAGTGCCATGGTCGTTATCGATGATAAATATCCCAATTACAAACAGATTTTCGAGCGCCACAAAAGTTTGACGCGATTAACCGACAACATCTATACCGTTGAACGCGAAGATAGCCTTCAACGCATCGCTTTGATGGATGAACCAACCAGAAACACGTTAATAGACAAATGGATAAAAGAAGCCACAGAAAAAGAAGCTAAGGCCAAACTTGCCGAAGCATCTCAAATGATGGACCGAAATTATTACAGAATGAACGAAAGCCGATTTGGCTTAAGTACAACATCGACGGAATCGACCAGTTGGTATTTCTATAATCCAACAACAGTTGCCTATGGTAAAGTCGAATTTGAGCGCCTGTGGGGAAAACGGAAGCTTGAAGATAACTGGAGACGATCGGACAAACGAACTTTCGCTGAAGAAAACGCTGAGAAGCAGGAAAAAGATTCGCTCATTTCAGCCGACGGACAAGTAAAAAAGATAAAAGATCCGAAAAACAGGGAATATTACACTCAGAACTTGCCAATGACCGATTCGCTTATGAAAGCTTCGCATGTCAAAATCAGGAATGCTTTGTTTAATGCCGGGCGCATTTTCAAGACCGATTTTTCTGACTTTCCGCGGTCGATCGCATCGTTTGAAGACCTGAACAAACGATATCCAGATAACATGTTTGCACTTTCATCCTGGTTCGAATTGTGGGATTTATATACCAAACAAAAGAATCAGGAAAAGGCAGATTATTACAAGAACCTGATTGTCTCCAAATTTCCTGAAACAAAATATGCCAAGTATTTGCTGAATCCAAACTACTTCATCGAACTCGAAGCAAAATCCGATAGCATGAACCGCTTGTACCAACAAGCTTTTCAGAATTTCAAAGAGGGTCGATATGCCGACGCAGGTAAAGTAACAGATCAAATTATGCCAATGAAACCTGATAGTTTGCTGATGCCGAAGGTAAAATTCATTAAAACTATTGCTGATGGAACAGCTGCAAACAGGGAAGCTTTTGGTAAAATGCTGACTGAATACATAACCGCGTATCCCAAAGCAGAACCTAAACCTCTGGCAGAACAAATTCTCAAATTGATTCAAGACAGTACACTGGTCGATTACCAAAAACTGGTGGCTTCAGGTTACTTGAGCGATAAAATCAGTAACAATGAGTTGTTGCCCCGAAACCAAAAAAGTGCCGATGAATTTGGTGGCAAATTCTCGTACGACGAAGATCTACTGCATTATTTTGTGATTGCATACCCTAAAGCGGCCAAAGTCGATCTGAACCGGTTGAAGTTTGATCTGGCCAATTACAACATCGATCATTACACCAAAGTCGATTTTGATATTGAATCTCAAAATTTGAACAATAACACCTCGCTGTTGCTTGTGCGTTCGCTTAACGACAAAGAACAAGGGCTGATTTATTTCAGGTCGATTATTAAGAAACGGGAGGTTTTCGAAGCACTTAAGAACATTAAATACGTTAATTTTATTGCATCTTCGACCAACTTCAGGGAAATTACTGCCGATAAAGATTACGCCGAGTACCTGAAATTCTTTATCAAAAATTACAGCCGCTTCATTACCGGCGACTTCTCCGAAGAAGCACTTCCTGAACCGGAAGAATTGTTGGCAAAAGCTCAGCAGGAAGAAAACATACTGAAAGAAAAAGGAAGCTTTGTTGCCGTTGCTCCAACAGGTTCGGGATTGGACATCTATTCGAATGAAGAATCGGGTTCGCAGAATTTCGTGATTGCGGTAAATAACACCAAAGCTAATCTGAAACAATTGATTGCTGGGTTCAATACTCATAATCGCGATGAATTCCGACAAGCTGACCTCACAATCAGGCAGAGTCCGGTTGCCGACTACCAACTGATGATCGTCAGCAAGTTTAAAACCAAAAATGAAGCAATCAGCTATTTTACCAAATCTTTGGGCAACCGAAAATTATTTAAGAGTCTCGACACATTAAGCTATCGTAATTTCATTATTACTGATGCCAACCTGAAAAAGTTGACTGAAACCAAAAAGATTGCTGAATACCTGAACTTCTTCAAAGCCAAGTACATTGACCTGGGAACCGGAGCGAATAACCAACAAGAAGCAAAACCTGCTTACAGCGGCCCTTTCATCCCAAAAACTGAAGGAGTCCAGTCTTTTGTTCTGATCATTCCGAAAGAAGAAGCCAAACAACCCGAGGCACTGGTGGAAGCAATCCGTAAGTTTAACCAGAAAAACTACGGACAACAATCACTGGTTGTATCTTCTTCAATGCTCGACGATTTCAGGCTCATGATAAAAGTTGAGGGAATTACAACCGCTCAATCCGGGCTACAATACCTGCGTACCATAGCTCAGGACCAGCAGGTTTATGGCCCTATTCAGGATGCCAGTTACCGCAATTTCATCATAACTCCTGAAAATGAAACAATTTTCAGGCAGAACAAGAACATCTTGACTTACATGGAATTTTACAAACAGTTCTATCTGAAATAGTTTCAGGTTCTAAATTTCAAGACGAGGACTTGGAATCTGGATTTCGGAATTTGGAACTCGCCTAAGTTAAAGTTTGTTAAGTCGATACTATTATCCTTTTTCACTTGTTTATTACCTTAGCACCATCCATCAGGTAAATGCATCAATTATGAAGAAAACAAAAATACTTTGGATCGACGACGAAATCGATTCGCTACGTTCGCATATTATCTTCCTTGAGCAAAAAGGATTTGATGTGGTCACAGCCAACAATGGAACCGATGCTGTTGAAATGGTCAAAAACGACTTTTTCGATCTCATTTTTCTGGACGAGAATATGCCTGGACTGAGCGGCCTTCAAACGCTTACTGAAATTAAGTCCTGCGACCCAAACCTTCCGGTGGTGATGATTACCAAAAGCGAAGAAGAAGACATCATGGAAGAAGCCATTGGCTCGAAAATGGCCGATTACCTGATCAAGCCGGTTAACCCGATACAAATACTGCATTCCATCAAGAAGAATGTCGATCAGCGACGCTTGGTTACCGAACGGACAAACACTGCCTATCAGAGCGAATTCTCGAAAATTGGGATGCAAATCAGCGATAAGCTTTCGTTCGCCGAGTGGGTCGATGTGTACAAAAAACTGGTATTCTGGGAACTTGAGCTGAGCCACTCCGAAGATTCGGCCATGGACGAGGTACTCCAAATGCAAAAGGCAGAAGCCAACAATTCATTTGCCAAATACATCAGGAACAATTACCAGTCGTGGTTCGGGAAAAACCCCGTTGACCGCCCGCTTCTTTCTCCTGATATTTTCAGAAAGAAAGTAATTCCGCAGGTGGACAGTGGAAACAAAGTTTTTGTTTTGGTCATCGACAACCTGAGGTACGACCAATACCGTGTTTTAGCTGCTGTACTGAACAATTATTACCGCGTTGAAGAGGAAGACCTATATTGCAGTATTTTGCCTACAGCTACCATGTACGCCCGAAATTCCATGTTCGCCGGATTAATGCCTTCTGAAATTGAACGACTTTATCCACAATTCTGGGAAGATGATGACAACGAAGGTCACAAAAATCGATTCGAGCACGAACTTCTTCAGACACAATTAGCCCGACTTGGGAAGAATTACAAACTTTTCTTTGAGAAGATTGGCGGCATCAAAGGAAGCCGGAAGTTGACTGATTACATCGGTAATATTCTTCAAAACGACCTTTCGGTGATGGTCTTCAATTTTGTTGACATGATCTCGCATGCCCGGACAGAAATGGACATGATCAAGGAACTGGCCAGCGACGAATCGGCTTACCGCTCACTTACCCTGAGTTGGTTTAACCACTCATCGTTACTCGATTTGCTGAAATTGCTGGCCGAAAATAAAGTTAAAGTTGTCCTCACTACCGATCATGGAACCATTCGTGTTGATAATGCCCTGAAGGTAATTGGCGACCGCGAAACAAATACCAACCTTCGTTATAAACTGGGGAAAAACCTCAATTACAATTCGAAATCGATTTACGACATTAAAACTCCGGCAACCATTTATCTGCCCTCGCGCAATGTGAGTACTTCGTATATATTTGCTGCCAACACCGACTTTTTTGCCTATCCGAATAATTACAACCATTTCGCGCAGTATTACAAAAACACCTACCAGCATGGCGGTATTTCGCTGGAAGAAATGGTTATCCCGGTGGTAACGATGACACCAAAATAGTATATAAAAGAACCTGTTACTTTCATAAAATAGCTATTAAAATAATGAAAATGGTTGAATGACTGATCGGCTCGTTCAGCCATTTTGTCGTTTACAAAAGTCGGTTCATCGAAAAAATATGTTTCACACCCTCCTATTTGTAACTTAGTTTCAAATAAGCGATTAAACCTATTGAAGAAAATATAGTCATACACACCGTTCCCTAACTTTCTAGCAGTGAAGATAACCATTGAAAACCTGAACAAAGTCTATCCGAACGGCAACCATGCGCTAAAGGATGTGAACCTGGAAATCAACAACGGAATGTTCGGACTACTCGGACCAAATGGCGCAGGCAAATCGAGTCTCATGCGCATATTGGTTACGCTAATGCAACCTTCATCGGGAAAAGTAATCATGAATGGTTACGACCTGAACAAAGATCGCGCCCAGATTCGTGCCATGTTGGGATATCTTCCGCAGGATTTCCGCTTCTTTTCGCACTTGAAGACTTACGAATTTCTGGATTATGCTGCCCGTTTGTCGGGAATGAAAAACTCAAAGGAACGCCGTCTGGCTGTCGATAAAATGCTTGAGGAGGTAGGTCTATTTGAGGCCCGCGACCGCAAAGCCAATAACCTTTCAGGAGGTATGAAGCGCAGGTTGGGCATTGCACAGGCGCTAATCAACAATCCAAAAATCATTATTGTTGACGAACCAACCACTGGTCTCGATCCTGAAGAACGTATCCGGTTTCGTAATTTGCTTTCGACTATTTCAACACAGGATGTCATCATCATTTTGTCAACCCATATAGTCGGCGATATTTCCAGCTCATGTACCGACATGGCATTACTCAATCAGGGAGGCCTGGCATTTACCGGTTCTCCTGATGAATTAGTCGTTCGTGCCGAAGGAAAAGTTTGGTTGATTCAGGCAACAGAAGCTGAATACATGGAAATTAACGAGAAATTTCCGGTCATATCCAACGTTCCGAATAGCGAAGGCTGGGAAATACAGGTAGTGGCCGAATCCATAAACGGATACAACGGACACAACATCGCTCCTAATCTGGAACATGCCTACGTTTATTTTATGGAAAATAACTTAAATCAGTGGACCGCCACCTAAATATTGACGATTAGACAATTTACTATTTATATGCCGCTACGATCAACAAAACAAATCGTAAATAATTAAATCGTAAATAATTAAAAAATCTCTAAATTGTAAATGAATAAATGATTTCAGTTCATAACATCACTTCCATAGCCAAATACGAAATTACCACACTTTTACGAAGTTGGTTTTTCCGAATTTTTGCGCTGCTGGCCATAGTCATTTTATTCTTCTTTAACTTGGTTGTTTTGGTCATGGAAAATGGCGGAAATTGGAACCAAAAGGCCATCTCATCGATCATTCCGTATGTCAATCTGCTTATGCTGAACACTGTTCAGGCGATTATTGCCATTTTCCTGGCTTCCGACTTCCTGAAACGCGACAAAAAATTGGATACCACCGATGTAATATACATCCGTTCGATGTCGAACGGCGAATATGTGGCTGGAAAAACCATTGGCAACCTTGTCGTTTTCATCATCCTCAACTTGATTGTCCTTTCCGAAGCACTTATTCTTAACCTGATTGCCGAAGATATAACAGTCAACTGGATAGCTTATCTGGAATATTTCCTGATCATCAGTCTTCCTACTTTGATTTTCATTCTCGGGCTATCGTTTTTCGTGATGAGCGTTCTTAAAAATCAGGCCATCACCTTTATTCTTTTGCTGGGTTATGTGGCTGTCACCATCTTCTATCTCAATACCAAATACTATTTTCTGTTCGATTATATGGCCTACAGTATGCCCTTGCTAAACTCCGACTTCATCGGATTTGGAAACCTGCGCACCATAATCGTTCACCGGGGGATGTACACCTGCTTTGGTATTGCATTCATATTACTGACGGTTTCCCTCCTGAAACGCCTTCCACAAAGCCCTTTCAGCAATAAAGTAACACTCATTCCTGCACTAATCTTTTTCGTTGCTGGAATATGGCTGGGGAAAATGCACGTTTCATCGTATGTTCAAATTCAGGAGCTAAGAGAAAACATGCGGGTTCTGAACGATGCCCACCTAACTACTCCCCGTTTAAAAGTTGAAAGCTACCGAATTGATCTCAAACACCGTGGCGACAACATTGAAGTGGTGGCAGAACTACAGGTGAACAATCCCCGAACGGAAGCCATCAATCATTTTGTTTTCTGCCTGAACCCTGGATTTAAAGTCAGTAACGTCAGTTTCAACGGTCAGCAGGCAACAACAAAACGCAACCTTCAGTTAATTGAGTTTTCAGGCACTAAGCTGGAACCCGGAGAAAAGGCGAAAATCGAATTTACATACAGCGGAAGTCCAAACGAAGCCATAAGTTACCTCGATATCGACGATAAAACGCTTCAGACCCCGAACAAAGTCAATTTGTATCAAATCGACAAACGGTCGGCCATGGTTTCTCCTGATTTCGTTTTACTGACCAGAGAATGCAACTGGTATCCGATAGCCGGAACAGGCTTCGGAAAACAAAGCAAACAATGGGTACAAAAACAATTCAGTCATTTTGACATCACAGTAAATACAAAATCCGGATTGACAGCCATTTCTCAGGGAAAAGTTGAGGGGAAGGACGGAACATTCCATTTCACAAACAAACACAATTTATCGCAAATATCGCTCGTCATTGGCAATTACTCCCAAAAAACAAAAGTCATCGATGGGCTCGACTTTAGCTTATACTTTCATAAAAAACACGATTACTTCTCCAAATTCTTCGACCCCATCAAGGACACCATTCCCGATCTGATTAAAACTGCCCTTAAAGATTATGAACGAAAAATCGATATGTATTATCCATTCGATCGTTTTACCGTAATTGAAGTTCCGGCGCAATTTTATTCCTATCCGCGTACATTAATTGGTGAACGGGAGCAGATACAACCAGAAACTATTTTATTTCCCGAAAAAGGATTATTAATCGACGCGGCAGATTTTGCTGGAAATGTCAAGCAAATGGAACGTCGGGGACGTGGTGACGACACATCTACGCCTGAAGAAAAGAAAATAAACGCCTTGAACAGTTTCCTGTCGCTGTTTACCCAACCTTCGTCGCGTCCCAATTTTAACCGAAATCAGGGAGAAATTCAGGTAGAGGAAAAAGCCAACCCATTATATTTTTATCCTTTATTCTATAACTACGCCTATTATATACAATCGGACCAATGGCCTGTTGCCGACCGCATATTTGAAGCATACCTTAAAAAATCATCGGCTGAGTCTGGAGCAATGGGATGGATGCGCGATATGCAGGGGATGACCGAAAATGAACAAGCGAACCTGGCTTTACTCGATTATACCTTTGCCGAATTGCTTGACGATCCGGGGAAAATAAAGATCATCGACAATGTGATTCAGTTGAAAGGGCAGACACTTTTCTCGATCATTAAGCGCAAAACGGGCGATGAGGCATTCGACGATTTCATGTTTAATTTCCTGAAAAGCATCCGGTTCAGCTCAACCACCATAGAGGATTTTAACGAACGGATAAAGCAGAAATTTAATACCGACCTGCTTCCGTATATGGGAAAATGGTTCGACAGTAAAGAATTGCCAGGGTATTTGATTGGAGGCGTAAAGGCCGTAAATGTGCTGGATGGCGACCGTTTAAAAACAATGGTTAAATTCAAAATAACCAATTCAGAAAAAACAGAAGGAATCGTTATGGTCCAATTTCGGCTTGGTGAAGGTGGAGGCCCTGGTCGTCAACGATTCAGCGGTGGTGGTGCAAACAGCGAAACCATTGATAAACTTTTACACCTCGAAGGTGGACAAACCAAAGAAGTAAGTTACCTGCTCGACGGAACACCCCGTAACATTACCATCAACACGCTCACATCGAGAAATATTCCGGCAGAACTTCGCCTTCCGTTAGATAATATTGAAGAAGATACCAAAGCAACTCCTTTTGAAGGCGAAAAAATTCAGGATTCGCCGGTTCGCCTGGCCGAGGATGGCGAATTTGTTTGCGACGACGAAGACTCAACGTTCCGTTGTACTGTTTCAGACGATAAAAGCCTTTTACAAAAACTACTCCTGAACGAAGAACAAACCAAAGATAAATATATTGGATACAACACCTGGCGGGCGCCAAGAACCTGGCGGGCAACCACAAACAGTGGATTTTTCGGCAAATTTATCCGGTCGGCTCACTATATCAAATCGGGCGATGGCAGCAAAAAAGCAATTTGGAATATTCCGGTTAAAGGAGATGGAACCTACGAAGTATTCACCTATCTGAACAAAATGAGACGGGGACCAAGACGCGACAACCAGGATGCCGCCGGAGAATATACATACATCGTCAACCATAATGGAGAGAAAGAAAATGTAGTGATTGACCTTAAAACAGTTGATGACGGCTGGAACAGCCTTGGAACATTCTATTTTTCTGGTGATACTGTCAAAATAGAGTTAAGTAATAAATCGGCGGCCCAAACAGTAATTGCTGACGCAATTAAACTGGTAAAACAATAAATAAAGTTCGGAATGTCTATACTTCAGCGTTCGAAGTTAGAAGCAAAACAACAACTAAAACAACAATAGAAACTTTTAAAATACAATAACTTTATGCTTCCTAAAAAACTCATTCAAAGTGGATTTCTGCTGATTGTGTTTTGCCAAATTTTATTTTCGGCAAATGCTCAGCAAATTTTAACGCTTGAAAAAGCGATTGAAATTGCGAATTCCAACAGTCCCGACATACTTAAGTCGCTGTTGAACCTTGAAAATTCGGAGCAGTCGTTGATAGCACAAAAAGCTGCTTTGAAATCCAATTTTTCACTTGGAGTAACACCTTACAGTTTTAATCAAACCCGGTCGTTCGATAATTATAACGCCAAATGGTTTACAAGCAAAACAACCCAGTCAATGGGAACTTTTACCGTTTCGCAGCCCATTTTGCCAACCGATGGAACCATCAGCCTTGTAAATCAGTTCGGATGGCAGAATAAATCGAGTATCCAGGGCAACAGCAACACTACGAGTAAGTCATTCACCAACTATCTTTCTTTGAGTGTCGATCAGCCAATCTTTACTTACAATCGTACCAAGCTGCAATTGAAACAGTTGGAGCTTAACCTCGAAAATGCCCAGTTAAACTATGCCATGCAGCGGCTTGCTATGGAAAAACAGGTCACCCAGTATTTTTACAGTGTTTATCTGGCCCAGATGAACCTGGATATTACTAAAGATGAGTTTAACAATACTCAAAAGAGCTACGAAATAACACAAAATAAAGTGACTGCCGGTATAGCCGCTAAAGAAGAACTCTATCAGGCCGAATTGAACTTTGCTACGGCAAAATCTTCGTACGAAAATGCGCAGGTTAATCTCGACAACCTCAAAGATCAGTTCAAACAATACATCGGATTAGATATTATGGAAGAAATTACCGTTATGGCTAACATCGAATTGAGTCCGGTTGCTGTTGACCAAAAGAAAGCGCTGGATTTTGGGCTGAGTTCGCGAATGGAATTGAGGCAACGAGCTATTAGTGTAGAAAGTTCCTTGTTTGATATGATAAAAACAAAAGCCCTGAACGAATTTAAGGGAAGTATTGGTTTGTCGTTGGGAATATCAGGCGATAACGAAAAACTTCAGAATATATACGAAAGCCCAACCAACAACCCCAAAGTATCTGTTTCGTTTAATATCCCGCTTTACGACTGGGGCGAAAAAAAGGCGCGTATCAAGGCTCAGGAAGCTGTAATCGAGACACAAAAAATAAACGAAGTTGAAGAGCGGAAACAAATTATGGTTGACATCAGGAATGCTTGCCGAAGCCTACAAAACCTGGTTAACCAGATTGATATTGCCCGGCAAAACGAAAAAAATGCCCAGCTCACCTACGAAATCAACTTGGAACGCTACTCTAATGGAGATTTGACCAGCATGGATCTTAACTTATATCAGACACAGCTTTCGCAAAAGAAAATGGCTTATGCCCAGGCACTAATCGATTATAAGAACCAACTGCTCAACCTTAAAATTCAGGCGCTTTACGATTTTGAGACCAATCAGGCCGTTGTTCCTCAAAACATCATTCAGAAAAAATAATAAAACACATCAGCCATATGAAACCATTTTACCAATTTCTTGCCTTAATAACCTTTGTGGGGGCTACCGCTGCCTGCAACAATCAGCAAACCAACACAACTACCGAATTGGCGGTTCCTGTTTCGGTTTCCGACATCAAACCCAAGTCGATTGAGAAAGTGATCAACACCACTGGGACGCTGAACGCCACCAAAACGACGGTTATAAAGACCGAAATGGCTGGAAAATATAAACTATTGATTAATCCAAGGACACGACGCCCGTTTGCTTTGGGCGATGTGGTCGAAAATGGCCAGGTTATCGTTCAGCTTGAAGATGCCGAATATGTTAATGGAGTCGGGCTAGAAAGCAAAAAGCTGAATCTGGAAATTACAGAACAAACGATGAAAAAGCAGCAGTCGCTCTACGAAAAAGGAGGAGTTACCCAACTCGATTACCGCAATTCGGAAGTAAACTACACCAATGCTAAAGATGCTTTTGAAAAAGCCAATATCCAACTGGCAAAAATGAAAGTAAGCGCTCCGTTTAAAGGGGTGATAACCAATCTGCCTGCCACGACCAACGGAACTCAAATTGCTTCAGGAGCCGAAGTGTTTAGCTTGATGGATTATAGTTTAATGACTGTTGAAGTCAACCTTCCAGAAAAATACATCAATGAAGTAGCTATCGATCAGTTGGTTCGTATCATGAACTATACTTTACCCAACGATACTTTACCCGGAAGTGTGAAAGAGTTGTCGCCAGCCATCAGCACCGAAACCCGAACGTTTAAAGGAATCGTTCAGGTTGCAAACCCTGACCTGAAACTGCGTCCCGGAATGTTTGCCAAAGCCGACATTGTGCTGGCCCGTAAAGACAGCGTAATCGTTATCCCAAAAGAAATCATCATTTCCAACCAGCGCGGTAAATCGGTATTCATTGTTGACAATGGCACGGCTATCGAAAAACGCATCACGATCGGCTACGAGAGCCAGAGTGAAGCAGAAATAACTTCCGGATTAAAAAAGAACGATCGCTTGGTAATCAAAGGTTTCGAAACGTTGAAAAATCGCTCGAAAGTAAAGATTGTGAAATAAGAAAATGTTACGAGGTACGGGTTGCAAGATACAGGGTAATCACCTGAAACGCGCAACACGTAACCGGTAACACGCAACCCGTAACAAAAAAAGAATGAAAAAATTAACACAATTTGCGGTCAACTATCCGGTTACCATCCTGATGGTAGTACTTGCCGTTGTTCTGCTGGGATACATTTCTTTCGACAAACTGGGCATCGACCTGTTCCCGGAGATAAACAACCCTCGTTTGTTTATCGAGCTGAAGTCGGGAGAACGCCCTCCGGAAGAAATGGAGAAGCAATATGTGAAAAACCTCGAATCGCTGGCTATTCGCCAATCGGGTGTGCTTCAGGTTTCATCCATCACGAAAGTCGGAACGGCACAAATTACTGTTGAATATGCCTGGAATAAAGATATGGACGAAGCTTTTCTCGACCTTCAGAAAGCGGCCACTTCTTTTGCACAAAATCAGACTCTTGACGAAATCAACATCACCCAGCACGACCCGAATACCGCTCCGGTTATGATTGTTGCCCTTTCGCACGAAAGCATTACCGACATGAACGAACTCCGGAAGGTTGCCGAAAACTACATCCGAAACGAGCTGGTACGGCTCGAAGGGGTTGCAGATGTAGAAGTTTCGGGATCGGAAACCAACGAAGTACTGGTAAAGACCGATCAATATATGCTCGATGCTTTCGGGCTAACACTCGACGATCTGAATACCCGGATACAGAGTTTTAACCAAAGTATATCAGGTGGATCGATCACCGAAATGGGATTGAAATACGTGGTAAAAGGAGTTAGCCTGCTTTCAGATCTGAGCGACTTTGAAAACATCATCGTTGGATACAAATCAACGGTATCGGGCAGCACAACCGACGAGAAAGCTCCGATTTACCTGCGCGAGGTGGCCAAAGTCAGTTTCGCCAACAAAGATCCCGAAAACATAGTCCGAATGAACGGTGTCCGTTGTTTGGGCTTGTCAATCTATAAGGAAACAAGCTTTAACACGGTAAAAGCCGTCGGTGAAATATCGAAAGCGTTGGTTGATATGGGAAAAGCGTTGCCGGGCTACAAGCTGAAAGTGGTATCCAACCAGGGGACTTTCATCAGTAATGCGATCAAAGAGGTTGAAGACACCTCGATGCTGGGTATGGCTCTCGCTATTTTCGTAGTTTTTATTTTCCTGCGCCGGATCGGGACAACCATGCTTATCAGCATTTCGATGCCGGTTTCTATTATCGCAACCTTCAACCTGATGTATTTTAACGGGCTTAGCCTGAATGTAATGACGCTGGGAGGGTTGGCGCTTGGCGCCGGAATGTTGGTCGATAATGCCATTGTGGTGATGGAAAATATTTTCCGTCTCCGCGAAACAGGCATGTCGGTTAAAGAAGCGGCAATCAATGGAACAGCGCAAGTTGGCGGGGCAATCACTTCATCAACAATTACCACCGTTATTGTTTTCCTGCCTATTGTTTATCTGCATGGCGCTTCAGGTGCGCTTTTCCGCGATCAGGCCTGGACCATCACCTTCTCGCTGGTTTCATCGCTGGTGGCCGCCATCCTGTTAATACCGATGCTGTACAATTATTTTTTCAAGAACAGTAAAAAAACGGGAGCTTCAAGATCAGTTCAGGTTAAAGGATATGGCCGGTTTTTAGGAAGGCTTCTCCGGTATAAATGGGCCGTAATCATTGGTGCCATTGTTTTACTTGCCTCCTCTGTTCTTTTGATACCCTACATTGGCACCGAATTTATGCCAAAATCAGAATCAAGGCAATTCTCTCTTGATGTGAAAATGCAGGAAGGAACCCGCCTGAAAAGAACGGATGCGGCTGTTGGAAACTTGGAAAACATTATTCGCGAAGTACTGGGCGATCATCTGGAAACCCTTTATAGCCAAGTCGGTCCGTCAACCGGACTCCTTTCAAGTGAAGATGCACTTTTCGAGGGTGAAAATACGGCAAACATTAAAATTATTTTGAAAGATGGAGATAAGATGGGTTCTACGGCAGCCATCCAGGCTATTTCGCAGGCCATTGGCAAACTGCCTGATATTGAGTTGAAATTTATTGAAGACCAGACCGCTCTGGGTGGACTGATGGGAACCGACGAAGCTCCGCTGGTAATCGAAATCCAGGGAGAAGACCTCCAGGTGATTGAAGGTTTATCCGGACAGGTAAAAAAGGCCGTTCAGGGTATTCCTGAATTGTATAACCTCGAAGCATCGATGGAAGGAGGATCGCCTGAAGTGGAAATTATGATCGACCGGTTACGTGCCGGAATTTTTAACCTGAGCGTATCGAATGTGGTTACCCAGATTCAGAACCAGTTAACTGGCAAGAAAGTCGGAACCATTGAAAAAGGTGGCGAAATGCAGGACATTACACTTCGTCTGCCCGACAAAGGATTAGCCGATATAGCTGATATGGAGATCAAAAACGGAACAACGGTTGTTCGGGTCAACGAGATTGCAACCATCAAAGAAGATACCTCACCGAAAGAAATCTTCCGGCGTAACCAAGTCCGCATTGGCAAAATTACGGGGTACATGAACAAGGATATAGCGCTCGATAAAATGGTTGCCAAGGTAAATCAAGCCATTTCCGGCATTCCACTTCCAACCGATTATAAAATCAAGATCACCGGAGAAGAAGAGAAACGAAAGGAATCGATGGATGCGCTCAGCTTTGCTTTAATGTTGTCGATTATTCTGGTATTTATGGTGCTGGCAGCCGAATTCGAATCGTTGCTCCACCCATTCACCATTTTGACAACCATCCCGTTTGCCATCGTTGGTTCTATCCTGATCTTTTTTATCATGGGAAAGACACTGAATATCATGGCCGTAATCGGAATCATTATGCTGGTGGGTATCGCAGTGAATAATGCAATTCTGCTGGTTGACCGTATTTTGCAGATCCAGAGAGAGGGTGTTTCGCGCGTTGAAGCCATCAAACAGGCCGGGCAACAGCGTATTCGCCCGATTTTGATGACCAAATTGACCACAATTCTGGCCATGCTCCCGTTGACATTCGGATTTGGTGAAAGTACTTCGTTGCGTGCGCCAATGGCATTGGCCGTAATTGGCGGATTAATTACCTCAACGATTATGTCGCTGGTTGTAATCCCCTGCGTGTTCGATGTGCTTGACGGACTGAAGGACCGTTTTCGGAATAAAAGAACCACATAGGTACATAGAACACATAGAAAAAGAATCTTTTATGACTACACAAAAAGAAATCATTGTTGAGTTAATAACAGTTGACAAGCTTCTACCTATTCATGAAGCTCAATTATTGACCTATTTGAAGCTACTTAAAAAACCGAAAGGGATATTGAACAATTTCAACTGCCCAAATATATTTAAAGAAGGTCAACAAACTTTTGTAACAGAACATTTTCGCGTTCTACCTTAAGAGTAGTATATATGTGTCCTATGTACCTATGTGGTAAAAAGATAACAAGATGAAATTCATCATACAACGAAAAGTACTGATCAGCATGTTGTTTTTGGGGCTAACCGTTTTGGGTTATGTGTCCTATAAACAACTACCGGTCGAGTTGTTGCCCAATGCCGAACTGCCGTTCCTTTTCGTTCAGGCCAGCTCGACAACCGATCTTGCTCCGGAATACATGGAAAACCAGGTAACTATTCCGATTGAAGGAGCAATTGGCACGCTCGAAGGAATTGAATCCATTGAGTCGAACGTAAATTCGAAGCAGACTTCCATCGTCGTTTATTACAAAAAAGGCGTCAATTTCAAGTATGCTTACCTGAAACTTCAGGAAAAGATCAACGAAATACAATCATCGATGCCTACCGGCGTGCGGGTGAACGTGGCCAAAGTCGATCTAAAACAGATGAACAGCCAGTTCATGGAGTTGCAGGCACGCGGCGAGGGCGGAGTCGATCGGGTTCGCACTATTGTGGAGCAAAACATCAAACCTGATTTGGAAAACATTGATGGAATTGCCTCCGTTACGGTGTATGGCGGAAAAGAAAAGACCATTCAGGTTATTCTCGATCCCAAAGCCTGCGAGGCGTATCACATCTCTCCGGCAAAAATACGTTCGTTACTTTCACAAAATAACGGTTCGCGCACTTATGTGGGCAACCTGAAGGAAAAAACCATTCAGTATTTTGTACACGTAACCGCCGAATACACTAAGGTGGAAGATTTAGAAAACCTGGTCGTTGCCACAGGCCCGATCCTGCTGAAAGATGTGGCTGAAGTTAGGTTCGGTGTAAAAGAAGGGACATCGTTCAGCCGGGTAAACGGGAAAGATGCAGTAACCATATTACTGATCAACGATTCGCAGGCCAACCTGATTGATCTTTCGAAGGCCACCCGTAAGGTTGTTGCTACCCTCAACCAGAAAATGGCGCCCAAAGAAATCGAAATTGTCGAAATAAGTAACTCGGCCGACCAGATGGAAAGGAACATCAACCAGATCATGAATCTTGCCATCATTGGGGGCATCATGGCCATTTTCGTTCTTTGGATCTTCCTTAAAAATCTAAGGATTGTGTCGTTTATCGCCCTGGCGATACCGATCTCGATCTTTACTTCGTTCAACTTTTTTTATGCTTTTGGCATCACCATCAACAGCCTCACTCTGGTTGGAATGGCTTTGGCTATTGGGATGCTGCTCGACAACAGTGTGGTGGTACTCGAAAATATTTACCGGCTTGCAGGGAAAGGCTATTCCCCGATGCAGGCAGTCATTCAGGGAACAACAGAGGTCTGGCGCTCCATTCTGGCATCGACCCTCACCACGGTAACGGTTTTTCTGCCCTTCCTTTTCTCCGACAATTACATGATCACCATGCTGGGTTACAACGTGGGCATTTCCATTATTTCCACCGTACTGGTTTCGCTGGCCGTGGCGCTTTTGCTGGTTCCAATGGCTTCGTATGCCTTGTTAAGGCGGCAGATGGCCAGGAATATTTTCTACGAAAAGGTAACCACCAACATGCGCATGGTTCAGGTTTACCTGGTATTCCTGAAATCGTGTATGCGTTATCCGGCAGCCACCATTATTGGCGGAATCGCGGCCTTCTTCCTGGCTATTTTTATCTGTTTGGCAGTCAGTGTAAATTCACTTCAGGAAGTTGAAAACAAAGAAATTCACTTGTATGTAACCATGCCTTCGGGTTCGTCGCTCGAAACTACCGACCAGACCGTTCAGGAAATAGAAAAGAAACTGGACGATTTGGCCGAAAAACAGGATGTGATCAGCAAAATAGAAGAAGGACAAGCTACGGTTACCATTAAACTGAAAGATAAATTTAAAGATATTGCCGACCGGACTTTTGCCCAGATCAAAACCGATATTAACGACCGTACCCGGAACATCAAGGCTTCGGCAATTTCATTCACACAAACGCAGACCAGTGGAAATTTTCAGGGTGGCAGCCGAAACATGATGGGCAGTTTCCAGAAAATGATGGGCATTGGAACCGACGAAGAAAAGATTGTGCTCAAAGGGCAGGATTTCGAAAAATTGCGGGCTGTTGGCGAAGACCTGAAATACTTCATCGATCAACTCGAATCGGTCCAAACGGTCAACCTCAACATTTCGGATAACCGACCAGAGGTACATTTGTATTTTAACCCATTGCTGATGACCGAATACAACATTTCGCTGAGCAATGTTTTAACGGAATTAAACTCGTTTTCGAAGGAAATAGCCACGAGCATTCAATACAAGCAGGGTGTTGATGAATATGAAATTATCATCTCGCAAAAGGAACCGGTTGAAGGTGAAAAGAAAAAAACCGACCGAAACATGGAGGAACTGAAAATGTTGCAGGTTTCTGATGCTTCAGGAGGAATTCACAACCTTCAGGATTTTACCAACATTGTTTATGCCAGCGGAATTTCGGGGATCAACCGCGTTAATCAGGAAAAACAAATTGAAGTAAACTACCGTTTCGTAAGCGAAGCCAGCAATTCAAAAGATCTTTTGGCCGCCTATCGTTATGAAATTGATGCGCTGGTAGCTAATTACAACCTGCCTTCGGGAGTGGCTGCTGAAGTTGTTCACGAGGAAACGAATTATTCAGAGTTTTACTTTATGATTGGCGCAGCCATCATCCTTATTTTTATGATCATGGCTTCGGTGTTCGAATCGATAGCCACCCCTTTTGTGCTGCTCTTTTCCATTCCGCTAGCAGCCATCGGTTCGCTCATTGCACTGATCATCACCAACAACAGTTTGCTTAATTCGAACACGCTGATCGGCTTCCTGATCTTGCTTGGAGTGGTGGTCAACAATGGGATCATCCTGATTGACTACACCAATATTCTGCGCAAACGTGGTTTCCGCCGCTCGCGCGCCCTCATGACAGCCGGACTTTCGCGGGTGCGGCCAATCCTGATTACCGCCATCACGACCATCGTTGGAATGTTTCCACTGGCAATGGGCGATGCTGAATATGTGAGTGCCATTGGCGCCCCGTTTGCAATCGTGGTTATTGGCGGATTAGCTCTGAGTACCCTGCTCACGCTGGTATTTATCCCTACTTTTTACTCGGGATTGGAGAATGCCATTGAATGGTTTAAGGAACAAACGATCCAAATTAAAATCGTTCAATTTGCACTGATGGCGGGTTCTTTCCTCCTTATCTACCTGAATGTTGATAACGGAATTTGGAAAATGCTCGATTTTGTATTGGTTGTCATTTTGGTTCCCGGCTCAACCTGGTTTATCCTCAACAGTTTGAGAAAAGCGCAGACCAAACTCATTGGAACCCACGACACCATTGGCATCCACATTCAAAATCTGGTTAAAATATACGACCGCGAAAGCCAGTTCTCACGCGAATGGGAAGCAGGTAAAAACATACGCCGCCGTGCAGGTCTCGAAAAACAGTACCATAACCTGCACGAATTCGATTACCTGATCTGGCAAATTCCGGTACTGGGGTTCCTGGTCTATTTCAGTTTTATTTACTTACATTCAGCCTTCTGGTCCATTCTGCTTTCAATCGGAATTGCCCTGCTCGCAATGAGCATGTGGAAGCCTTTTAGCTTTTTCCTGAAATTCAGGGCTGAAAAAACCGGAAAAACCGGATTACAGAAAATCGACAAACCGGTACAAGTTTTCCTCTATTGGATTTTACCAGCCATCGAATTATTCATGGTTTGGGAAGTTACCAAAACCTGGCCGCTGGTTATTACTTTTGGAGTATTGTGGTACTTGTCACTGATTGTTTCTACAACTGCAAAAAAACTGTATCAGGATAAAATCAACATCGACCGCATTACCGGGCGATTTGGAACCATGCGCCGGGGATTGTTGCGAACCGTAAAAAAGATACCGGTAATTGGCAAACAGCATCAGCCATTCAAGGCATTAAATGGAGTTTCGCTCGAAATAACGACCGGAATGTTCGGCTTGCTTGGACCCAACGGCGCCGGAAAATCGACCATGATGCGCATCATCTGCGGTATTCTGGATCAGAGCTACGGAAAGATCTGGATCAACGGCATCGATACACAGGAAAAACGAGAAGAACTTCAGGGATTGATTGGTTATCTTCCGCAGGAATTTGGGACCTACGAAAATATGACTGCCGAAGATTTCCTCGACTACCAGGCTATATTGAAAGGACTGACCGATGAAAAACAACGAAAGGAACGCATCGAATACGTGCTAAAGTCCGTTCACATGTGGGAAAAACGCAGCGACAAAATCGGTTCTTTCTCCGGAGGAATGAAGCAGCGAATTGGTATCGCTCAAATTTTACTGCATTTGCCAAAAATCATGGTTGTTGACGAACCCACTGCAGGGCTCGATCCTCGCGAACGCATTCGTTTCCGCAATCTGTTGGTTGAACTAAGCCGCGAACGCATTGTGATCTTCTCGACGCACATCATTGAAGACATTTCGAGCTCCTGTAACCAGGTGGCCGTAATCAACCGTGGCCGTGTAAAATACCACGGCACACCAATGGATATGGTGCATCTGGCCAAGGACATGGTTTGGCAATACGATATTTCTGTTGAAGAATTCGATCAGATGGAAAACAAACAACTGGTAACCCACCACATGCGTCAAGGCGATCTGATCCGCGTGCGATTCCTTTCGAAGGAAAAACCAACGGAGGATGCGGTGCCAGTCAGTCCGATTTTGGAAGATGCTTATTTGTGCCTGATTAAAGATTTAAAGTAGAAGAAATTAACGATTAACGATTGAGGATTAACGAAGTAGCACTTTGATACTTCCATAGTTAATCGTTAATCTAAAATCAATATAATATAACATTGAAATGGAATCAACAATCTCAGCCGCCAACATTTGGACCTTGTTCCGAAAAATGGTGAAATACAATATGAAAATCATTTTCGGCAATCGGTTTATCTGGTTTGTACTTGCCGCCATTGCGTTTTACTTTTTCATTGCGGTCACCAGTATTTACGACGGCAACCAACTCGACGAAGGTTTTGTCTATGGGTTGCAAATTACGCCAGGGCTTCTGCTCATTTTTTACCCGATGACCTTCGGCATTCAAAACGATTTGGATGCCGGAATTTTGGAGATCCTTTTCGGAATTCCCGATTATCGCTATAAAGTATGGCTGGTTAGGCTCATTTTGGTTTTTGCATTGGTGGGTCTGATGATGGTGGGTTTAACAGTGATGAGCTACTCGCTGTTAACACCGGTGAACATTCTAGAAGTGACCGGGCAAGTCTTGTTTCCTATTTTTTTTCTTGGTGCAATGGCATTTTTATTCTCGACAATCATAAAAAACGGCAATGGAACGGCCGTGGTGATGGTGATTATCGGTGTTGTTCTGTTGATTTTTTCGGAGATGCTTGCAAAAACCATGTGGAACATTTTCCTGAACCCATTTGACATTCCCGATCGGCTCAACGAAATGGTCTGGAAAGAAATCACTATGAAGAACCGTATTTTTCTGGCTGTTGGCACACTACTTTTTGTGCTGTACGGATTGTTTAATTTGCAGAAAAGGGAGAAATTTATCTAACAGAAAGAACGGGAGAAGGATTTCTTTGAACCTAATTGGGTGAGAAACACCCAACACATCATTTTACTCAACAAATAAAATATTACCGATTATTAAACGACAATAAAAACCATGTCGTTTTGGATTTCCCTATGAGCTCTCAATTCTTAAGTTCAGCATTTCTGGCAAACACATAAAAAAAGCCCTGAACCAAGCGATTCAAGGCTTTTTCGCTATTTTGATGTCAGGTAAAATTAATCGGGTAAATAACCACGAATAATTCCTCGTTTCGAGTCTTTAATAAACAACAGGACTTCGTCGCGTTCAGTCGAAGCAGGCATTTCAGCTTCAATAATTTCAACGGCCTGAGAAATGTTCAGCCCTTTCTGGTAAATGTAGCGGTAAATCTCTTGTACTTCGCGGATCTTTTCGTTGCTAAAATTACGACGGCGCAATCCGATAGAATTAATACCCACATACGAAAGCGGTTCGCGACCTGCTTTGATAAATGGGGGAACATCTTTACGCACCAGCGAACCACCGGAAATCATCACATGCGAACCAACGCGAACGAATTGGTGTACTGCTGACATTCCGCCCAGAATGGCCCAATCGTCAATAACAACTTCACCGGCTAGCTGAACGTTATTTACCAGAATCACGTCGTTTCCAACGACACAATCGTGAGCAACATGAACGTAGGCCATCAAAAGACAATTATTCCCAACCACCGTTTTACCTTTTGCTGATGTTCCACGGTGAATGGTCACAAATTCGCGAATGGTTGTGTTGTTGCCAATTTCGACCGTTGAATATTCGCCTTTGAACTTTAAATCCTGAGGTACAGCTCCAATGGCAGCTCCCGGGAAAATCTTACAATCTTTCCCAATGCGCACTCCTGGCATAATTGTCGCACCTGGTCCAATCCAGGTTCCTTCTCCTATAATTACGTCTTTATCAATTGATACAAAGGGTTCAATAACTACGTTGTCTGCAATTTTTGCTTCGGGGTGCACGTAAGCTAATGGTTGTTTCATCTTCTCTTCGATTTTCTGTTTAATTTACTTTTATAATCTGAGCCATATAGTCGCCTTCGGCAACAATTGAATCGCCCACATAGCACAGGCCGCGCATTTCTGCAATACCCCGGCGGATGGGTGAAGTAAGAATAATTTTAAAAATAAGGGTATCTCCGGGAACTACTTTCTTCCTGAATTTGACATTGTCAATCTTCATAAAGTAGGTCGAGAATTTTCCTTCAAGGTTGCGAAGTACAAACAAACCTCCGGCCTGAGCCATCGCTTCAACCAACAAAACTCCAGGCATAACAGGTTCTTCAGGGAAATGCCCCTGAAAGAAAGGTTCGTTTACTGTTACGTTTTTGATTCCGACAATGAAATCTTTTTGAATATCAATAATTTTATCGACCAAAAGGAATGGAAACCGATGCGGAAGAAGTTCTTTAATTTTATTTACATCCATCAGTACCGGAGCTTTCGGATTGTAAACCGGAGCTTTCTCTTTGGAGTCTTCTTTGTGAATGGCCTTCATGATCATTTTTGCAAATGTGGTATTGGTGCTATGACCAGGCTTGGTAGCGATAATACGTCCTTTAATCCGTCTTCCAGCCAGGGCCAAATCGCCAATTACATCGAGCAGCTTATGACGGGCACATTCATTATCGTATTGAAGTTCAATGTTATTCAGAATACCTCCCTGTGGTTTAATCTCAACCCGTTTGTGATTGAATAAATCAGCGATACGGTCGAGTTCTTCCTGTGTAACCGGACGATCCATAATAACAATAGCACTGTCCAAATCGCCACCCTTAACCAAATTATTTTTCAGCAAAAATTCCAATTCATGCAGAAATACGAAAGTCCGGCTGTTGGCAATTTCTGTTTTGAAATTACTCAGGGTTTCTAACGATGCATATTGGTTATTAAGGACAGAGGAGTTAAACGCTATTAAAACATTCAGGTTATAATCATTATCGGGAAGCGCAATGATTTCCGATCCCGTTTTTTCATTTTTATAAACTATTTTTTCTGTAATAACGAAGTATTCACGTTCAGAATCTTGCTCAACTACACCGGCTTCTTCAATGGCTTCAACAAAAAAGCGCGCACTTCCATCGAGGATCGGAACTTCTTCGTTGTCGATTTCTATCAATACGTTGTCCAGATCCATTCCGGTTAAAGCAGCCAGACTGTGTTCAAGTGTACTAACCCGTGCATTTCCGATGCCAAGTACGGTACCTCTGGAAGTATCAACAACGTATTCGGCGCTGGCCGGAATAATTGGACGATCGTCCAAATCGGTACGTTGAAATTTGAAGCCATGATTGATTGGAGCTGGCTTAAACGTCATACTCACCAAGCAATTGGTATGCAGACCTTTACCGCTAATCGAAAATTCTTTTGCTAATGTTTTTTGTTTAATTGTCATTCCTGATTTCAATTATTCTTCAAGCTTGGTTTTAATTTGTGCTACTTGTTTTCCTAAATCGATAACCTGTTCCCTTAGTTGAGGCAAGTTTCGGTAAACAGCAAAAACTTTAGCAGCCTGAGCAATGTCCATAGCGGGTGCTCCCAGAACTATCCGGTTCGATTTAATACTGTTAGCCACTCCTGACATGGCTCCAAGACTAACGTGGTCGCCAATGGTGATGTGCCCTGCAACTCCGACCTGCCCACCGAACTGGCAATAACTTCCCACCTTGGTCGATCCTGCAATTCCTGTTTGTGAAGCCATTACGGTGTTTTCCCCAATTTCAACATTATGGGCAATCTGAACCAGGTTATCAATTTTTGTTCCTTTCCGGATGATAGTCGATCCCATTGTTGCACAATCAATTGTAGTGTTAGCGCCAATTTCAACGCAATCTTCCAGAATCACATTTCCAACCTGTGGAATCTTTTTATAGGTTCCATCTTCGGTGGGGGCAAAACCGAACCCGTCAGCTCCGATTACTGCTCCCGAATGGATAATACATGCTTCACCCACTTTAGTGTCCTCGTATATTTTAACACCGGCAAACAAAATACTGTCATCGCCAACAATGCTGTTATCGCCAATATATACCTGTGGATAGATTTTTACATGATTCCCAATCCTGACATTTTTCCCGATGTAAGCAAATGCACCAATATAAATATCGCCGCCAACTTGGGCTGAAGGGTCAATAAATGAAGGAGTCTCGATGCCGGTTTTGTTACCTTTGGCTTGCTGGTACAATTCGAGAAGCGAAGCAAAAGCTTTATAGGCATCCGGAACTCTTATTAATGTGGGTTTAATAGCGGCCTCAAGTTCAAAATCCAAGTTTACAATGACGATTGTCGCTTCAGTTTCGTAAAGATATTTATTGTATTTCGGATTGGATAAGAATGCCAATGTTCCGGGTCTGCCTTCTTCAATTTTAGCTACGTCTGTTACTGTAGCATTAGTATCTCCTTCAACCGTACCACCCAGAAAATCAGCTATCGTTTGAGCTTTGAATTCCATATTCGTTTTCAATTTGACGTGCAAAAATAGTTTAAATTACTTAATGTCCAATTCTTTCGGATAACAGATGAAATATTTCCTTACAGTTTCAGAGAAAACCGAGAGGTTTATATCCGAAGCATCGGCAATGTCGCTTACCTTATTGTTTTTGAATAAAACATTAATTTTTTCGCTGGAAGCCTTGTTATATGCGCTATTCGAAATGGTTCCGGGAATAAGAAAATATGGAATGAGTTCGTCGCCGATGTTAAAGTGATTACATATTTTCTCTTTGAGTAAAATAATTTTCTGCTCAGAAATAGGTTTTTTACTGATCTTTATTTTATACAAACGCCTGTTAAGTATGCAGTGGGCCAAATAAGACAACACCAGGTCCGGATGGTTTTGCCATTCTTTGATGGAAGCAAAAATATCATTGTCATCCAGATTTGCAAACAAATCTAACACGGGACGGCCATCAACCAACCGATTAAAAATAAAGTCATCGAGAGTTATTTCATTGGTCAGAAAGGCTTTAAACACGGGGGTTGCAAATAAGTCGGTTCCCTGCCTGACCAACTCGCGTGCGCGTGCCAGAACATTAATCAGAAGGTATTCGGCTGAAAGGACCGTTTTATGCAAATAAACCTGCCAGTACATCAGCCGTCGGGCTATCAGAAAATTTTCAACCGAATAAATTCCCTTGTATTCAATGACCAGTTCGTCGTTCCGTACGTTCAACATCTTTATAATGCGTTCCGAACTGATTACACCTTCCGATACTCCCGAGAAGAAACTGTCTCGGCTGAGGTAATCGAGCCTATCCATGTCGAGTTGACTGGATACCAGTTGATGAAGAAAGTGCCGGTGATAATTGTCGGTAAAAATCTGGATAGCCAGATCAAGTTTACCAACAAATTGTCGGTTTAGTTCCTCCATGAGCAAAATGGAAATTCGTTCGTGTGGGACATCCGGAACAATAGTACTTTCAAGTACATGCGAAAACGGCCCATGTCCAATATCGTGTAAAAGTATGGCAATGGTAACCGCATCGGCCTCCTCGTCTGTAATTTCCTGGCCTTTGAGTTTCAAAATTTCAATTGCCGAGCGCATCAGGTGTACGGCCCCAAGCGCATGTTCAAACCGGGTGTGATTGGCACCAGGATATACCATACATGATAATCCTAATTGCTTAATACGTCGTAGTCGCTGAAAATAAGGATGTTCAATCAAATCGAAGACAAGTTCAGAGCGAATATTAATAAAACCAAAAACCGGATCGTTGATAATTTTCTTCTTATTTGTTTTCAATGCGATAAATCTATATTTGCTTTCACAAACATAGTAAAAATAGAAAGTTAACGAATAAATCTATGCCAGAAGTGCTGTGTTGTTCTAATTTTTTACTGATAATCAGAAACCTTAACGAATTGATTTTGACAATTTAATTAAAATTACTATTTTTGTCGCGACAATTTGGGGAAACCAGAGCGTAGGGGATCGAAAGTCCCCTATTTTATTACAAAAATATGATCGACAAAACAAAAATAGCAGAACTTGTAAATGAAAAACTTACTGATGACCAATTTCTGGTTGAAGTAACTGTTTCGACAAGTAATGTAATTCATGTCATGGTTGACAGCGATACGGGCATTTCGATTAATCAAATCGTCGAAATCAGCCGTTTTATTGAAAGCAACCTCGATCGTGAAGTGGAAGATTTCGAATTGTCGGTGTTTTCTGCCGGATTAAGCGAACCTTTAAGTTTGGTTCGTCAGTACAAGAAAAACGTAAATACAGAAATTAACGTTTTGCTGACCAGCGGCCAAAAATTGACTGGAATGCTTATAAAAGCCGACGATCAGGGAATTGATCTGGAGGTAACAACAAAAGAAAAACAGGAAGGATCGAAAAAGAAAGAACTTGTCACACGGGTTTATTCGTTGGGATATCCGGAAATAAAAGAAGCAAAAAAAGTATTAAAATTTTAAAATGGGACGAGATGGAGACTCTTAATCTTATCGACACCTTTGCCGAATTTAAAGAACTTAAAAACATCGACCGCGCCACTATGATGAGCGTATTGGAAGATGTATTTAAAAATGTTCTTCAAAAGACTTATGGCACAGATGAAAACTTCGATGTGATTATTAACATCGATAAAGGTGACTTTGAGATTTGGCGCAACAGAGAAGTGGTTGCTGACGAGGATTTTGAAGATCCAAACAGGCAGATCACTTTGAAAGAAGCCAAAAAAATTGACACAGATTACGAAATTGGCGAAGAAGTAACCGACGAGGTGAAATTGGCCCAGTTTGGCCGCCGTGCCATCCTGAATTTGCGTCAAAATCTTGCCAGTCGCATTATGGAGCTTGAGAAAGACCATATTTACAACAAATACAAAAACAAAATTGGCGACATCGTTGCCGGTGAAGTTTATCAGGTTTGGAAAAAGGAAATTCTGATTTTGGACGATGAAGGCAATGAGCTGATTCTGCCAAGAACCGAGCAAATTCCTTCAGATTATTTCAGAAAAGGGGATAACCTGCGGGCCGTGGTGTACAAAGTTGAATTACGGAACAACAACCCGCTGATTATTCTTTCGCGTACATCTCCTGTTTTCCTCGAACGCCTGTTCGAACTGGAAGTTCCTGAAATTTTCGATGGTTTGATTACCATTAAAAAGATTGTGAGGGTTCCGGGCGAACGCGCCAAAGTAGCCGTTGAGTCATACGACGAACGTATCGACCCGGTTGGAGCTTGTGTTGGAATGAAAGGATCGCGTATTCATGGCATCGTCCGTGAATTGCGTAACGAAAATATTGATGTTATTAATTATTCGGCAAATTTGCAGTTGTTCATTCAACGCGCATTAAATCCGGCCAAAGTATCATCCATTAAGTTGCATGAAGACACCAAAAGAGCCGATGTTTACCTGAAACCCGATGAGGTTTCGATGGCTATCGGAAAAGGTGGGTTGAACATCCGGTTAGCCAGTCAATTGACCGGCTACGAAATTGATGTTTACCGCGAAGTGGCTCAGGACGATGAAGACGTGAATCTGGATGAATTTTCCGATGAAATTGAAAGCTGGGTAATTGACCAACTGAAAGCAATTGGTTGCGATACGGCTAAAAACGTATTGAGCCTTACCCGGTCAGAACTGATCAAAAGAACCGACCTCGAAGATGAAACCATCGACGAAGTTCTTCGAATACTGAAAAATGAATTTGAATAGACTATAGCGTTTATTCAAATTTTTTGCTTGAAAATTAGGGCATTTTAGATTTTGAATGTAAAATTGCATCATCGTTAATTCCTTAGAAATTATTTTGAGGTTTATTTAACTGAGTGGGTTTATGGTTATAGGTAGTAGTATAAAACGATTAAGTAAAGTTGCGCGGGACTTTAATGTGGGTATTTCAACCATTGTTGAATTCCTGCACAAGAAGGGATTTGATATTGATACAAATCCGAACAACAAGATCACAGATGACGCATTTCATCTTCTTGAAAAAGAATATAAAGGCGATATTAATCTGAAAAAAGAATCAGAGAAAATCAATCTGAAAAGTCATCGTGGCGCGAATGAATCAATTTCATTGGAAGATGTGAAAGAGCCTGCGCATAAACATGTTGATGAGGATGATGAGGATGATGAGGAGATCATCATAAAAGGGCACACATCCAAAAAAGCAGAACCAATAGGTTATATCGAGCCAAAACCTATAAGGCCAGAACACAAGGAAGAATTAATAACTATGGTGCGCCAGGAAATTGAAGCCCCAAAAGTTATTGGAAAGATTGACCTTGACAATCTCGGGGGTGTAAAGAAAAGAGAAGAACCCATTGCTGCACCTTTTGAAAAGCCAAAACCCGTTCACCAGAAACCAGTAGCTGAAACAAAACCCGTTGAAGAAGCTCCAGTGGTTTCTGTTCATGAAGATAAGGAACACAAAGTACTAAAAGAAGATAAAACTACATCAGTAATAATTCCCGAAGCGAAGGAAGAACCGATTATTAAACAGACCGAAGACGACCGTTTTAGTTCTGACGTTGTAGCAACTAATATTCCTAAAGTTGAAGAAGTTAAGGTCGTCGGCCGCATCGATTTGGATTTGTTGAATCAAAAAACAAGGCCAGCAAAGAAAAGTAAGAAACAAAAGGAAGAAGAGCGTAAAGACCGTGAGCGTGTTCGCCGTGATATTCAAAGACCAGCTGAAAGTGAAGTTCCTCAACAGGGAGTTCCACAAACGGAACAACGTACGGAACGTGTTGGACCAACGGTAATAAAAGCTAAAGTAGAGCGATTATCAGGTCCAACGGTGGTAGGCAAAATAGAGCTACCCGCAGATAAAAGGCCAGCAGGTCCTTCCGGCGATACAGCGGCACAGGCAAATCGCAAGAAAAAGAGAAAACGAATTTCAAAAGATATTCCTGGTAATCAGCAACAACGAGTAAATGTAGCCGAAAAACCAGTAGTTGCAGGCGAACGAAAAAAACTGGTAGTTACCAAAAACATTGGTGGCGCCGCAAGACCAACCGGAGATAAACCGGGGTTAAAGAAACGTACACTTCTCAAAAAAGAAGTAAGCGAAGAAGATGTACAAAAGCAAATTAAAGATACACTGGCTCGTTTGACAACCAAAGGAACGAAATCTAAAGGGTCGAAATACCGAAAAGATAAACGTCAGTTGGTCAGCGATAAAATGGCCGCTCAAGCCGAACGCGACAGTGAAAATATGAATATCCTGAAGGTGACAGAATTCGTTTCGGTTAACGAATTGGCCACCATGATGGATACATCGGTTACTAGCGTAATTTCTACATGTATGAGCCTTGGATTGTTCGTGTCGATCAACCAACGGTTGGATGCTGAAACAATGGCTGTGGTAGCAGATGAATTTGGGTTTAAAGTTGAATTTGTTAGTGCCGAAATTCAGGTGGCCATTGAGGAAGAACCCGACACTCCGGAACAATTACTTCCAAGAGCGCCAGTTGTTACGGTGATGGGGCACGTTGATCATGGTAAAACTTCGTTGCTCGACCACATTCGTAACACCAACGTAATAGCCGGCGAAGCCGGTGGTATTACCCAGCACATTGGAGCCTACAATGTAAAGCTAAAAGACGGACGCAGAATCACTTTCCTCGACACTCCTGGACACGAAGCATTTACTGCCATGCGTGCGAGAGGGGCTTCGGTTACTGATATCGCAATTATTATTATCGCTGCTGACGACAATATCATGCCGCAGACAATAGAAGCAATCAACCACGCAGCTGCAGCAAATGTTCCAATCATATTTGCCATCAATAAAATTGATAAACCGGGAGCTAATCCAGAAAAAATCAAGGAAAAGTTGGCCGCAATGAATTATTTGGTTGAAGACTGGGGCGGAAAATATCAGAGCCAGGATATATCTGCAAAAAGTGGATTAAATGTTGATTTGCTGCTCGAAAAAATATTGCTCGAAGCAGAAATGCTCGAATTAAAAGGTAATCCGAATAAACGAGCCTCTGGCGCAGTCCTGGAATCGACACTTGATAAAGGTCGTGGATATGTTGCGACCGTGTTGGTACAAAACGGATCACTGAGAGTTGGAGATATGCTTTTAGCTGGTCCATATTATGGTCACGTAAAAGCCATGTTTAACGAACGAAATCAGCGTGTAACAGTTGCTGCTCCTGCAGAACCAGTTATTATTCTTGGTCTCGACGGGGCACCACAAGCGGGAGATAAATTCAACGTGATGGAAAATGAACGTGATGCACGAAACATTGCAAATAAACGTGAACAATTGGCTCGAGAACAAGGATTGCGTACTCAAAAACACATTACACTGGATGAAATTGGCCGTCGTATTGCTATCGGCAACTTCCAGGAACTGAACCTGATTGTGAAGGGAGATGTGGATGGATCGATCGAAGCACTTTCTGATTCATTAATTAAACTATCGACCGAAGAAATTCAGGTTAACGTGATCCATAAAGCTGTTGGTGCGATTTCCGAATCAGACATCATGCTTGCTACTGCTTCCAACGCTATTGTTATTGGCTTCCAGGTTCGTCCATCAGTGAGTGCCCGTAAAATTGCTGAAAAAGAACAGATAGACATCCGCTTGTATTCAATCATTTACGATGCGATCAACGAGATAAAGGCAGCTATGGAAGGTATGCTTTCTCCTGAAATTAAGGAAGAAATTACCGGAACAGCTGAAGTTATGGAAGCCTTCGAAATTACTAAGGTTGGTACCATAGCTGGATGTATTGTTCGCGATGGCAAGATTATACGTAAAGATAAAGTCCGCGTGATTCGCGACGGTATTGTTATCTACACTGGTACACTTGGGTCGCTCAAACGATTCAAGGATGATGTAAAAGAAGTCAACAAAGGTTATGAATGTGGCTTGAACATTGACAATTACAACAATATAAAAGCAGGTGACTTTATTGAAGCTTTTACTTTAACTGAGGTTGCCAAAACATTATAATTTAACAATCATTATTTTCTCATATTTCAAAAGCCTGCTTTTCACAAAGCAGGCTTTTTTTTGCTGTAATTCAACAATTTAAGTTCAAGATTATTCTCTTTGCTTCAAAATAATTTGACCCTTCACTTTTTGCATATGGCCCAATACTTTTATTTGATGCGTCTTCAATTTTATAAAGACGAACAGGCTTCAACAGAGGGTTACCAACAATTGTTTACTTCATCTAAAAGTTGTACATATTTCATTCTGGGGTATTTGTCAGGCAGGTATAAGTTTATAAATATGCAATAAATTAAAAATACAACCTGTTTGAAATAGGGCAGTATTGAAATTTAATTATTTTTGTCGCACATTTAATTTAAAATCCCCCATTTATGTTTGATGTAGGTCTAACCACGTTTATGATTTTAGCCACCAGCATGGTCATGCTTATGACTCCAGGATTGGCATTTTTCTACGGAGGACTCGGAAATAAGAAACACGTCCTCAACATCATGATGCAAAGCTTTGTTTCGCTTGGATTAACCACCGTTTTGTGGTTCTTCTTCGGTTATTCATTGTGTTTTAGCGGAAATATGACAGACGGAAATGATTTCTTTGGCATCATTGGAAATCTGGATAAAGCCATGTTCCATGGAATTACTCCAAAAACTGTTTTTTCGCCTGAAAGGAGATTTCCAGAGTATATTTTTATCGCTTACCAAATGATGTTCGCCATTATCACGCCCGCTTTGATAACGGGAGCCTTTATCAATCGTATATCATTTAAGGCTTATATCTGGTTTCTGGTTTTATGGCAGGTATTTGTTTATTATCCTTTTGTTCACATGGTTTGGGGCGGTGGCCTTCTTGCAATGTGGGGCGTTCTCGATTTTGCAGGCGGCATTGTCGTTCATGCTACGGCTGGGTTTGCCGCATTGGCGTCAGTGTTTTTTGTTGGTGCCCGAAAAGAAAAAAATCATGTCCCTAATAATATTCCATTGGTAGCTATTGGAACTGCGCTGCTGTGGTTTGGCTGGTACGGTTTTAATGCCGGAAGCGAAATGGCCGTTAATGAAGTTACAGTCGCCGCATTTTTAAATACAGATATAGCCGCTTCTTTCGCTGCAATTACCTGGTTGATTATTGAATGGAACGTCGGAAAAAAGAAGCCCACATTCATCGGATTAATGACTGGCGCAGTTGCCGGTTTAGCAACAATTACACCAGCTGCTGGTTATGTGACTATTCAATCGGCTGTTATGATCGGAATTATTGCTGGAATAGGCTGTTATCTGGCAGTGAAATTTAAAGAAAAACAAGAGTGGGACGATGCGCTCGACGTTTGGGGTGTACACGGCATGGGTGGTGTTATTGGCACCATATGTCTTGGATTATTTGCTACAAAAACAATTAACAGTAATGGAGTCGATGGACTTTTCTACGGTGGAGGTGTCACGTTCTTACTTAAACAAATAGCTGCGATTCTTCTGGCAACGGTTTACGGATTTTTCTTCACCCTATTGCTTTTGAAAGGGATCAACAGACTTGTTACTGTAAAGGCATCCTTAAGGGAAGAAAAGGATGGTTTGGATATCAGTTACCATGGAGAAGTTGCTCGCGATATAGCTTAAGCTATATTTAGCTGAAATAATATTGGAATGGGTCGTTACTATTTAGGTGACGACCCATTCTGTTTCTCGCCAAATGATCATTTCTGATTGCCTAATATTTGTCTGGCAATTAATACGCCATTTACCGATGCTTGCATTAATCCACGAGTGATTCCAGCGCCATCGCCACCAAAATAAAGGTTTTTAACTGATTTGGATTGGAAGTTTTTACCGACTTTAATGATATTGGAATAAAATTTAACTTCTACACCATAAAGCAATGTTTCATCGCTGGCCAATCCTGGACTAACTTTATCGAGCGATTTAATCATTTCGATGATGTCCATCAAAATGCGATGTGGCAAAACCAGACTTAAATCACCGGGAACAGCATCTTTCAGTGTTGGAATAATATTGTTGCGATACAACCTGGCCGAAGTAGTTCGACGCCCCCGAATTAAGTCACCAAACCGCTGCACCAGTATTTTATTTTGGGTGAGCATGTTGGCAAGCTGCGCAATATGATGCCCGTATTCGATTGGTGCGTTAAATGGTTCAGTAAACTTCTGAGATACAAGCAATGCGAAGTTCGTATTGTCGCTTTTTTTGTTTTTATAGCTATGCCCGTTGACGACAGCCAAATTTCCATCGTAGTATTCCGAAGACACAAAACCTCCCGGATTGGAGCAGAAAGTGCGGACTTTATCGTCGAAGGTACGCGTGTAATGAACCAGCTTGGCTTCATAGAAGTTTTCATTAATCTCTTGCATGATTTCGTTCCGGCATTCCAGCCGCACACCAATGTCAACGATTCCGACTTCTGCGGGAATGTGTTGTTTTTCGCATTGCTGCAACAACCAGTTTGACCCTTCGCGTCCGACGGCAACAACCACATGCTCCGCAAAAAAATCTTCTTTAGCTGTTTTTACTCCTGAAATCTGATGATCGTTGATAATGAAATCGGTAACTGCTGAATTAAATTTGACTTCAACCTGTTTTTCGGTCAGGTGTTCAAATAGAGAACGATAAAGCTCCTGAGTCTTTTCTGTTCCCAAATGGCGAACCGGGCATTGAACCAGTTTTAGATTGGCTTCAATTGATTTTCGTCTGACTTCTCGCATCGATGGAGTTTCAGTTTCTCCATGTATTTCAAGAGCAGCGCCAAATTTCAGATAGATATTGTCGGTGTATTTGATCATTTTGAGCGTTTCCTCGACACCAATGTAATCGGGCAAAGTACCTCCAACTTCGTGCGAAAGTGATAGCTTTCCATCGGAGAATGCTCCTGCTCCGGCCCAACCGGTTGTGATTGAACACGGCTTGCAATTGACGCAGGTTCCGCCATTTGTATGTTTTGGACATTTACGTTTGTAAATGTCGCGTCCTTTTTCAAGAATAAGTATTTTCAGTTCGTTATGCTCTTTTATGAGTTCGTAGGCCGTGAAAATTCCGGCAGGCCCGGCACCTACAATAATGACATCATATTTCTTCATCTGGTTGGATATTTTATTGATTCCGGAATGTCGTGCGAGAGCGAATGAAACAAGTTCATTCAGAAATTGCGCAGGACAAACCCGGCAAAAATAAATATTTTGCCCGAATACAGGTGTTTTTCAACCAAATAAATCTGAAGATTGAATGATATTGATTTGGCAAGATGAGATTCCTTGGGTGGAATATTGCCTGAAAAGGTATGACCCTGAAGTTAATTCTCCAGGGTCACACCTTTTATGCTTCGAGCATCGCCTGATATTCCGATGCACTTAGTAAATCACCAAGTTCGTCCTGATTCGATATTGCTATTTTAATTAACCAGCCCTGTCCGTAAGGATCTTTGTTAACGAGCTCAGGAGATGCTTCGAGTGCCGGATTGATTTCCACCACTTCGCCACCAACCGGCATAAATAAATCTGAAACAGTTTTCACTGCTTCAATTGTTCCAAAAGTATCTCCTTTTCCAAGAGTTTCTCCTTCTGTTTCGATTTCAACAAATACAATATCACCTAATTCGCCCTGAGCGAACGAGGTAATTCCAACTAATGCAACATCACCGTCAACACTTATCCATTCGTGTTCGCTGGTGTACTTTAAATTTTCTGGAATATTCATGTTATATTTTTTCGGTTTATCTGGAATCAAAAGTAATACAATTTTTTTATTCAATCCTTTAACAAAAGTCAGTGTTGTGCATATTCGCTGAAGTTTTATTAATTTGCACAATTAATTCCAACATCAATGTTTCAGACTCAACTTACAGATTTATCAGCGCTTCAGCAAACAGCTCGATCACTGCTGAATAATTTTCCAAACGAACGGATTTTTGCCTTTTACGGCTCAATGGGTGCAGGAAAAACAACCTTTATTAAAGCCATTTGCCACGAGTTAGGTTCGAGTGATTATGTGACAAGTCCTACCTTTGCCCTAATCAACGAGTACACAACAGCGGAAGGATCAATAATCTATCATTTTGATTTTTATCGCATTAAAAAGCTTGAAGAAGCATTTGATCTGGGCTATGAAGATTACATTTACAGTGGAAATTATTGTTTTATTGAATGGCCGGAAATGATTGAACAGTTATTGCCTGAAGGAATTGTGGAAGTTCGGATTAAAGAAGGTAATAAAGGAATCAGACTGGTTGAAGCTCAAAAAGTGTAAATATTTGTTGTTACCTGCGTATAAAAATTTAATGAACCCAATTTATTAACCATGACCGAAAAGGAAAAATTGACTGAACATTCCATATCCGGCTCAACTTACATGATGCCCAAGGAAGAAATGCTTGAAATCAGGAGAAAAGGCAAGAAAATCAGGATCGGAATTCCTTCGGACAAAGATAAGGTGGAATATCGTGTACCACTGACTCCTCAGGCTGTTGAGTTGCTGGTTTCATATGGACATGAGATACTGATTGAAAAAGAAGCGGGAAAAGCGGCCAGTTACAGTGATGAGGAATATCGGGCTGCCGGTGCTTTGGTTATGGACGACCGTAAAGATATTTTTGAATGTGATGTCATTTTAAGGGTTTCTCCGTTTGATGAGTCTGAAATTGATTTGCTCAAAGGTCATCAGGCTTTGATTTCTGACCTTCAGATTAATGCACATTGTCCCAATTCGATTGGGAAACTGATGCAAAAAAAAATGACGAACATTGCCTATGAATACATGGAGGATGAAGACGGAAGGATGCCGATCGTCCAGTTGATGAGCCAGATTTCAGGAAGCACATCAGTTGTTTTGATCAATGAATACATGAGCAAATCGCGTGGTGGAAAAGGAGTGCTGTTGGGCAGTGTTACCGGCATTTCGCCTGCGGAGCTGGTTATTCTGGGCTCAGGCACTGCAGCAGAGTTCGCGGCGCGTGCGGCTCTCGGTTTAGGTGCAATCGTTAAGGTTTTCGATGATAGCATCAGTTCACTTCGTAAATTGGAAGAAAAGCTTCCGCAACGCATCTTTACTTCATTATATTATCCCAAAGTTGTACAGAAGGCACTCAAATCGGCCGATGCGGTTCTGGGCGCAATGCCAGTTGGCATGCCGCCTCCATTCCGGATATCAGAAGATATGGTAAAAAAAATGAAGCCAGGTTCGGTTATTATTGATTTAAATGTAAGTCAGGGCGGTTGTTTCGAAACTTCCCACTGCACCGATTTGAATAATCCTTCATTTGTTGCGCATGATGTAATTCATTATTGTGTTCCAAATCTTCCCGCCATTGTGGCACGCACTGCTTCCATAGCACTAAGCAACGTATTGATACCCATATTAATTGCAATTGGGGAAATTGGTGGCATCGATAATTACATTAAAAATTCGAAGAGCTTTCGAAAAGGCGTTTACGTTTATAATGGGATTTTGACCAACGCTAATCTGTCTGAGAGATTTAATATTCCATATAAAGATATCGATCTTTTACTTGCTGTGTACTAATATCTTTACTCGGGAAATTGCATATTTGGGATAAAATAATCTTCAACCAGCATTAACATAGAAATTCCTGAAACTTCAATTTCGGATGCAGAAATGTATTCGGAACTATCTGGATTAATGGTTGTATCCCGGGCAACAATCCTCCACCGAATTTGGGCGGCCAGTTTGAATGTAATGGATTGACGGTTTCCATTAAAGACCAGGAGGATAGTTCTCCATTTGTCGTCATTCGCATGATTCACAATAACATAAGAAGCTACCCCAGGTTGGTAATCAGATGAAAAAATAAGGTGTTTTCGAATCTGATCGGCTGAAGTCATTCGAAAAGCAGGATGTGCTTTCCGTAAACTGATAAGAGATTGATAATACCTGAATATTTGGTTAAAAATGCTTTTTCTACTCCAGTCGATCTGATTGATCTCATCAGATGATTTGTATGAATTGTGGTCGCCAAGTTTTGTGCGTGCCATTTCAACTCCGGCGTGTAAAAAAGGTATTCCCTGAGAGGTCAAAATCAAGGCTCCGGCCATTAATACCATGCGATTAAGTTCTTCCTCGCTCGCCTCCGGACAACTTAACAAAAGCTTATCGAAAAGAGTGAAATTGTCGTGGCACGAGGCATAGTTAACGCATTGCCAGGGTTCTGTAGCCCAGGGCGATTTGGAATGTTCAACATAACCATAAACAATTTGCGGATGAAAACAAGCCGCAGCAATCCCGAATTTGATGTTTTCTTCCTGAATGGTATGTCCGCTTATGAATCCTTTGGTCTGGCCATCGAAACTATTTCCTTTTATGCCATCGCGAAAATCGTCGTTAAAAACAGCAACCCGATAAAGCCTGGATACGTTTGTTTTGACGGCACGCCAAGTTTCATTCAAAGGACTTTTATCGGCAGTCCAACCTTCGCCATACAACAGAATAGAAGGCGATATACCATCTAATTTGGCCCTGATTTGATTCATTGTATCCAGGTCGTAAATTCCCATCAGATCGAATCGAAAGCCATCGACATGAAATTCTGTAGCCCAATAAATTAACGAATCGATGATGTATTTTCGAGCCATTGCCCGTTCTGTGGCAATTTCGTTTCCGCATCCACTGGCATTTGAGAACGTTCCGTTGGATCTTAATCGATAATAGTATCCCGGAACAGTCTGGTTAAAATACGACCTTCTGGTGTGGTAGGTATGATTGTAAACTACATCGAAAACAACGCCAATTCCTGCTTGGTGAAGCGCCTGAACGAGCATTTTTAATTCAAGTATGCGTGCGACGGTATTGGGATTGGTCGAATAACTGCCTTCTGGTGCATTGAAATTTTGAGGATCATAACCCCAGTTGTAGCCTTGACTCGGTGCAAGCTCGTCAACCGTAAAAAAATCATTAACAGGCAACAGGTGAACATGCGTTATTCCAAGTTCTTTTAAATGGTCGATGCCTGTTTTCAGTCCATCGGGAGAAAGCGTACCAGATTCGGTAAAAGCAAGGAATTTCCCTTTATTTTTCATTCCAGACGATGGAGAAACAGAAAAGTCACGAACATGCAATTCGTAAATAATGGCATCCGTAGCATGATCGCATTTGATTCGTTGGTCATTTTTCCAGCCTTCTGGATTCGTCAGTTCCGGATCAAAAATCAAACCGCGATGCCCATTTATTCCAACTGCGCGGGCATCTATCCCCGGAGTTTCGTTTAGCCAGCCGATGTTATCGTTGACCCTGATGGTATAGAAATATCCGTTCAAATCGCCATGTAGGTTGAAAACCCAGGTTCCGTTTTCTGCTTTTTCAAACTCGTCGATCCGAATGGCAGAACCACCCTGTCCCTGTTTATAAATACGCAGTTCAACTGCATTTGCAGTAGGCGCCCAAATCCGGATACTGGTTTTCTCTCTAGAATAACAGACGCCCAGATCATTCCCCGCATAGTAAGGGTACGACAAAAAATTATCACCATTAAATCTCCACTCTCTCATCAAGGTTCTGTTATATTTTAGTAAAAAGTCAATAGTCAACAGTAAAAAAAATCGAATGACGAATGACTCTTTTTCCTTTTCTAAGTAACAAGGCTTTTCCGAAGTTTCACATCGTTTGATTTCCACTTTCGACCTTTAACATCGGAAACATAGATACGGGCCCAGTAATACGATTTAATCTCACTATCGTATTGATGAAATGTAGCCGTTTCGATCGGAAGGCGGTGTACTTTTCCCGGATCAAGAAGTAACGGATAAATCGGTTGCCCGCTTACCCCATTCAATTTAAATTTTCGTTTCGACCAGATTTTCCGGTATTCCAGCACCGGAGCCTTAATATCCACGACCTGGTTTCCGGTATTCCGTATGGTCATCGTCAGTACTTTCGGGTAAAAAAGCCGATCTTTCTCCAACGAGATTTCAAGTTGTACTTTTCTGAAAAACCACGACAGAAATCCTGCATTTCTTTTCCGAATCGCTTTAATGAACTCGAATCCAAGAACGGCAAGTAAAAGGACGGACAGGATAATAATTATCAATACCAGAGTTTCCTTATCAACTCCTGAACTATATTCGGAAAGGAAGAGAAGTGGATTGGATACCAGAAGTAAAAGACACCATTTGATCATACTGTTTCGGAATTGTTTCCCAAAAATAGAAAAAGTCCTGCGATTATTACAGAACTTTATTCATTTCAGGTATTTGGTTAAACAATTATCACCAATCAGAAAAACGGAGTCACGCAAATGGATCATAATCCCGATTAAAAATTTCGATAGCTGTTTTAGTAAAGCGTATATTTTTAAACGATCACCGAGTATTTTCCCGATATTCGTCTTTTCTAATAATTAAGCACAGGAGGACTTGTAAATGAGAACAAAAGTTGCCGTTCCATATCTGTTTTTAGCTTTTATTGTCGTACTAATATCTGCATCAGGAATGATGGAACAGGATAAGCAGATCAATCAAAAACTAGTAGTGGGAGATTTAAAAATCTGGAAGCTTCAGGATGCTGGGATTTACCTAAAGTTATCACTCCTTTCAGGAATTGACCTTCAGGATGCAATGAAATTAACGGGTGGCCGCGACTCCATATTGACTCCGGTAAACGCATTCCTGGTACAAACGCCTAATCATGTCATTTTAGTCGATTCAGGAATTGGTGGAAAAGGAGGTCCAAACTCGGGGCATCTTATTGAGCAGATGAATGCAGCTGGGATTGCCCCATCTAAAGTTGACCTTATCCTTATCACACATTTTCATTTTGATCATATTGGAGGGTTGCTGTCAGCTGATGGGAAGCGATTATTTCCAAACGCAATTATTCGTGCGCCTCAAATGGAAAGTGATTTCTGGTTGCGCGATCCGTCCCTGATTCCTGCGGAACAGCGCGCACGAGCAGTGCAAATTAAAGCGGCATTGGAACCATACATTTTGGCTAAAGCATATCGAACATTTCATCCGGATGAAAATCTGGGAGATGGAATCAAGTTGTTACCCGCGTACGGTCATACCGTAGGACATACGGTTTATTCCTTTTCATCGAAAGGCAATGAATTCTGGTGCATTGGTGATTTGATCCATTTTGGCGACATTCAGTTTAAAAATCCATCGGCTGGAGTAGTATTCGACACCAATAGTCAGATGGCCATCAAGGAACGCATTAAATTTTTCGAGCAAGCAGCGGCTAAGCATATTGTTATTGCCGGTGCACACCTGCCCGATATGGTCCGTATTGAAAAGTCTGGAAACTCATTTGTTGTTTCTCCGGCAATTACGCATTAAACATCAAATCGATCAGGAAGAACTGTATTTCAAAGAAATAAACCTCTTTAGAAATGCAGTACTTCCTTAATTTTTTTGTAGCCGGTTTTGCTCACTTTGAGCTTTGTTTTGTCTTTATCTTTCAGGATAACAATATAGGCTTCTTTTTCATATTGCTGAATCTCAGCAATATTATCAACCTGCACGATGTATGAACGGTGAATCCGGATGAAGTTTTTCGGATCGAGATAGTTCTCGAAATATTTCATGGTTTTTTGTTTCATATGCCGGCCATCGTTGGTATAAATCATCACATAATCGTCAAGCGACTCAATATACCGGATCTGGTCAACAGTAATGATGTGAATTTTGTGTCGGTCTTTTACAACCACACGATCAATAAATGCGTCACCTGGGCGTAAGTTCGAAAGTTCTTCCAGTTTTTCAGTGTTATCTTCTTCATTCAGTATGCGGTGTTTAACTTTCTCGATGGCTGCCAATAAGCGGTCTTTCGAAAATGGTTTCAGCAGGTAATCCACTGCATTGAGCTCGAATGCCTTCAACGCATATTGGTCGTATGCGGTGGTGAAAATAATCTGCGGTTTATAATCGAGGAGCTCAATCATCTCGAAACCGGTAATTTTCGGCATCTGGATATCCAGAAAAACCAGGTCGGGTTTCTTTTCGTTGATTGCTTTTACTCCGTCAAATCCATTTTCACATTCACCAATAATTTCAATGTCGGGATGGTCTTTTAAATAAGAGCGTAACAGATTTCGAGCCAGTTCTTCGTCTTCAATAATAAGGGTTTGTAATTTTTCGCTCATGACACTGCTTGTTTTTGTGGTATGACTAATTGTACTTCAAAGCTGGTTTTATTGTCGGTAATTTTTATTAAATCCGGATTGTTGTAAATGATTTCCATACGTTTCCGGATGTTTCGTAAGCCAATTCCCTCACCTCTCCGCTTTACTGTGCTGGCATCGTAGTCGTTTACGATATTAATTTTCAGGATGTTTCCATCGCATATGCAAGTGGTTTTAATAGTTACCTGATCGGTGGTTTCATAAACACCGTATTTGATGGCGTTTTCGTATATAGGTTGCAAAATCATATTCGGAATTTCGGCTTCCAGACAATGCGCATCAATTTCAAATTCAGCATTTAATTTTTTTCCGAACCGAACCTTTTCAATACCCAGATAAAGTTTGATGTTCTCTAATTCTCTGGAAAAGGAAACCATTTCCTTTTGGTTATGCATCAACGAATAACGCATTAATGACGACAGATTGATAACCATCTCCTGCGCTTTTTCCGGATTGCTCACCGTAAGCGACGAAATGGAATTGAGGCTATTGAACAGGAAATGTGGATTAATCTGTGATTTTAATGCCTGCAATTCGGCTTCGCGGATCAGCGCTTTGTATTCACTCTCTTTCTTAATTTTTTCTTTCAGGCTTTCGTAATAGTTTACTGCATAGAAAAAAATCAGGTAAATGGTGTACATGATATATCCTGCAAAGATTTTGGATGGAAGTCCTTCTCTCAGGAAATTATTGTTGTCCTTAATGAACGGTTGATAAATGGCATAACTGATATAAACCCATATTCCACATAAAATGGAGGCAGCAATGAAGTGAAAAATAATTAGTCGGCCAATGGAGACTTCTTCAAAGCTGCTGTAACGAATACTATACCAGATGCTTGATCCCAGCAGGGGATATAAGACGTAATTGGTGCCGGTATCGAGGAGTGAATAGGTTAAAGGCACATTGTACCAAAAGACCTGAAGCACTAGGTTGATTGTTCCTATTGTCGCCCAGAAAATGGTATAAAAACCGAGAAGCCTGTAGTTATTGGTAAGTGGATGCTTCATGATTTTTAGAAGTGTTTTACCTCTATGCCGCCAAACATGGCAATCCCTTTTATTACAAGAGTTTTGGAAGGGTCGTAATATCGGTCGCTATAAGTTTCTCCGCGTTTGTCGGTAAATGCGCCAAAGATGGTTGTTACTTCGTTGCGTACATTCCAATCCATCGGAATTTTAAATCCGCAGCCCCCAAAAACACTCACGCAGTCGATTACTGCACCACCGGGTTGCAATCCGGCCTTCCGCAAGTCAAACTCAATCCCTCCAAAGATGGCTGTTGCTTTTCCTCCGGTCAAGGCTTGCGAATTGACAAAGATTTCACGCCCACCGAAAATGACAAAATCATCAAAAGTATTGAACGAGTTAAACGAATTGGAGGTATAAGAGGAGCCTGAAGGATTTGAAGTATTACCGTTTGGAATATTAAAAATGGGGCCGTTGTCTTTGCCCAGTTTTTGATGATCGCGCTGACGCATTAAAATGGCGATTCCAATAGCTACCAAAATCAAAGGCCAATAAATTCGTCTCACTTCATGAGGTATGGTGATTAGTTCGGGGATCATAAACATTGCACCAATAACAATAAGAATGGCTCCAGAAGTACGATTTCCACCAATCAGCGAAAGAACACCAATTCCAACCAAAAGCATTTGCCAGGATATGAGCATGTCCGCCATCGATTCGGGAATTAAATTCAGTCGTTCCAATATGAGGATTACTCCTACAACGATCAGTATAACTCCAAAATAAAACCGTTTATCGCTTTTTCTATGTACCATAATATGCTTTTTTCTCTGTTACAAATTTAAATTTTATCAGCTTCGAGTCGGACACTGATCGGTAAAACAACTGATCTAATCGGTTAACCCGAATTTAAAGACGATTCAGAATAGGTTTGAAAGTACTATTATTCCAATTATGATCAAAATAATTGGGAAAAAGATAATCATCAAGATTCCGGGAATAATCAGAAAATGTGGCAGAATAATCATGATTAACAGCACCAGAAAAAGTGCCGCAAAAAACTTCCGTCCTAAAATGAGCACAATCCCAATCAGTAAGATTAGCAGCGGAACAGTTACCCCGGCCGACCATTGAAACAGGCTGCCAAAAAATTGTCCAATCCCGGTAAAAAAGTCACCGAGGCCTGGAAGGTTAATGTCCCAGCCACTTCTTTTCAGAATCCACAGGATTCCAACAATGATTAACACGTATGCCCAAAACGATCCTGAATGTCTTCTTTGTTCACAATGTTTTTCCATCACGAGTATTATTTTGATGATGTAAAAATAATTCACCCGATTAGGCTTTGGCATCAATGATCGGTCAGTCAAAGTTTAAAATCGGCAAACGGACAAAGGAAACAGGGCAACAGGTAATTCAGGAAAGGAAAAGAGAAAAAGGGCAGGCGAAAGATAAGAGATGGGAGGCCGGAAGTAGGAATGCAGAAAACTCAGTATTTCTTTTTCTTACTGGCTTTTTCTACCCTTTCTTTCAGTGCTTTTCGCCTGATTTTGCCACTGATGGTCATCGGGAACTGCTCCAGGAAGCAAATGACCTTGGGTCGTTCAAAAGCGGTCAAAAGATCATTCATTTTTTGTTCCAGGAAGTCGGTTTGATGCGGGGTCCCTTCGATGACCAAAACCAGCTTTTCGCCCAGTTTTTTATCTGGGATCGATGAAATAACGAAACGCCCGTGAATTATGGGTTCCAACTTTTTTTCGAGTGCTTCCGGAGAATATTTAATCCCTCCGGAAATAATGACCGAATCGGCCCGCCCTAAAACACGGAAAGAGGTGCTCGATTGAAGTTCGGCCAGATCGTTGGTTTGCAGCGGCTCTGCAAATTCAGGATGATGAATTTGCAAACAACCGGCCTCATTAAGACCCACCGAAATGCCCGGCAAGCAATGATAAAATTCTGATTTTCGCAATCCTGAAAGTTCACGGATGGCAATGTGCGAAGCGGTTTCTGTCATTCCGTAGGTGATCACTACCCGACTTGAAAGCCGACTGATTTGTGCTTCCATAGCCGATGAAATTGAAGCTCCACCTATCAATAAATTTCGAATATTTTGCAGTTTTGCTAATCCTGAAGGTTGTTCCAGAATTTTGAAAACCTGGTTCGGAACCAAAGCTCCAAAGTTGAAAGTATCATGCTCGAGGAAGTTAAAATCAGTAGCCGGATCAACCGTAATCAGGTTCATTTGCCCAACGATGGCGCGAACCGCCATCATTTTTCCGGCAATGTAACGGCAGGGCAGACTGAGCAAAAGCCGGTCATTTTTTTGCAAACCAAAATATTGAATGGTTCGCTCCGCACTTTTCTGCATCAGCGATTTAGGTAAGTCAATGGATTTTGGTTTGCCCGTGCTTCCTGAAGTTTGAACCAGTACAAAATCGGCATCCGAAAACCATTCGCTCAGAAACAGAAACAGTTCTTTTTCCCATTCCGGAGCGGCAGGATTAGCTGCAATTTCAGAAACAAGAACCGATAGTTCTTCAGGATAAAATTGCTTGCCATTAAGGATGATATTTGTTGTTTCGGTTTTCACAATGCGGGCTCCGGTTTGTTTTACTGATCACTTTTTCTAAAAATCACCTTCTGTTTTTTCTTTCCACAGGTTTTCCATATTCCAGCTTTTCGCTGGTCTGAACCACAACTGATCGCCCTCAATTTCCAGAGGAGAATCGAAGTTGTTGGTAAAAAGTTGTCCGGTTCCCAAGCCTTGCTCGTTTTTGGCGTTCAGGTGAAAAGTCCATTGAGCAATGGCGTTCAGCCCGATGTTCGATTCGAGTGCTGAGGTAATCCACCAGTTGGTTCCGAATTTTCCAGCTTGTTCGATCCATTTTTCGCAACCGGCAAAACCACCATGCAAACTGGGCTTCAGGATGAGATAGGCCGGACGGATGGTTTCGAGCAATTTCTGCATTTCTTTTCTTGAACTTATGCCAATCAATTCTTCGTCTAAACCAATCGGAACCGGCGATTGGCGGCACAATTCGGCCATTTCGTTCCAACGACCAGTTTGTATGGGCTGTTCAATTGAATGAATGTGCAAATCAGACAAGCGTTTCAGATTTTCGAGCGCAGTCTGGTAAGAATAAGCGCAATTGGCATCGACCCGGAGTGTAATTTCTTCCGGCGAAAACTCTTTTCGGATGGCTTTCAGCAAGTCGAGTTCGGTTTCAAAATCCAATGCGCCAATTTTCATTTTAATGCAGCGGAATCCGGTGTCGAGCTTGGCCCGAATTTGCTGCTTCATAAATTCGGGAGTTCCCATCCAAATCAATCCATTGATAGGAATTCCCTGTTCGCCACGGGTAAAAGCTGAAGGAAAAAGTTCGCGTTTACCACCGTTTCTCAGGTCGAACAAGGCAGTCTCAATGCCGAATCGAATGGAGGGCCAGGCACTCAGCTCTTCAGGAAATTGACTGAAGTAGCCAATTTCTTCGCAAACCTGAAGCAGTTTTGCGTTCATCTTTTTGTGGGGTTCGATGCTCAAATCGGGCAAAGGAGCACATTCACCAATGCCTGTGATTGTTCCGTCATTCAGGAAAATGAACCACGAATCACGGGTGGTGTAAACTCCGCGCGAAGTACCGGAAGCCTGTTTGAAATTGAGCGTATATTTTTGGAAAGAAGCCTTCATTTAAGTTAGGAGTGATAAATTATGAGTGATGAGTGAACCCCAGATTCTCAGGAACAATTTCAACTTTTAACGGATCGGTGCATTCGTCCAGCAGTTGCCTGATGCTTTTCTGAAAAACCGGATGAATCAATTCCGGTGCGATTTCGCAAAGCGGAACCAATACAAATCTTCGTTCCTGAATGCGCGGATGCGGGATGATAAGTTTTTCAGCTCTAAGATTTTGATTGCCATAGAACAAAATATCAATGTCGATGATCCTTGAATCGTATTGGGTTACTTTCCGTATTCGTCCCAAGTCAATCTCAATCTGTTGTGTTTGGTGGAGTATTTCCTCCGGAGAAAGTGCTGTTGCGATTTCCAGTGCCTGGTTCCAGAAAATATCATCTGATTGAAACCCCCATGGTTCAGTTTCATAGATGACTGATCGAGCCGTGATTAGTCCAACCTGTTTGCTTAACCGGGTTCTGGCTTCAGAAAAAACCTGCTGTTTATCGCCTAAATTTCCTCCTAACAAGACATATAGTTTGATCATAAGAACTAAAAAGTTGTAACAAAAACACTATTTTCGTACAAATCTATCGTTCATTTTAATCGAAACAAATTAATTCAAATAAATAAGCATGAAGCAATTTTTAAAATTTACGCTGGCATCGATTGTTGGCGTGATGGTCGCCGGACTTTTACTCCTTTTTATTACCATCGGTATCATTACCGCCATGATTTCGGGTTCAGAGGAAACGGTAAAAACAGAGAGCAACAGTGTTTTACTCCTGAAATTTGACCATCAGATTGTTGACCGGGCCAAGAAAAATCCGTTGGAAGGCTTGGATTTTGGCTTCCTCCAAAGTGAAAAAACAGTAGGTTTGAACGATATTCTTGATTGCATCCGGAAAGCCAAGACCGATCACAATATTCTGGGTATTTATTTGAATCCGACAGATATTCAGGCCGGAATGGCTACCGTCGAGGAAATCCGTTCTGCACTGAAAGATTTTAAAACGTCAGGAAAATTCATTTATGCCTATGGCGATGCGTTTTCACAAAAGGCGTATTACCTGGTGACTGTAGCCGACAGTCTGGTGCTAAATCCTCAGGGATCGGTTGATTTCCGTGGTTTGGGTGGAGAACGAACTTTTTTCAAAAAAGGTTTGGAAAAACTGGGAGTTGAGATGCAGATTATTCGTCATGGTAAATTTAAATCGGCTGTCGAACCTTTCCTTCTGGATAAAATGAGTCCTGAAAATCGCCTTCAGACCGAAACTTACCTGAAAAGCTTATGGAACGAAATGCTGAACGATATTTCGGCTTCGCGTAAAATGGGGTTCGACGAGTTGAACGACATTGCCGATGCTGTAGCCACTTTTCGGAAGGCTGATTTTGCCAAGCAGAAAAATCTGGTCGATCGCCTAAAATACAAAGATCAGGTGATTGATGACCTAAAAAAGTTAACGAATACAGATGCAAAGGACGATGTGAGAGCCATCGATATTTACAAATACATTAAAGTGCCGGAAGTTCGCGAGCAAAAAACTATGCCACGTAAAAAGATTGCTGTTATTTATGCTTCAGGAGATATTGATACCGGAACTTCGGATGACGAGATTAAATCGGAGGATTTTTCAAAATCCATTCGCGAAGCTCGCCGCGATTCTTCGATTAAAGCCATTGTATTGCGCATTAATTCGCCCGGAGGAAGCGCTTACGGTTCGGAGGTAATCTGGCGCGAAGTGAAGCTTGCCGCTGCGACCAAACCTGTGATTGCTTCAATGGGCGATGTGGCTGCATCGGGCGGTTATTATATTGCCTGTGCTGCCAATACGATTATGGCCGATCGGACAACCATTACCGGTTCGATTGGTATTTTCGGAATGATCCCGAATTTCCAGAATCTGCTAACCAACAAACTAGGAATTACTCAGGATGTGGTTACCACCAACGAGCATTCGGATATGATTTCGGTGACCCGACCAATGACTACTTTTGAACGCGATTTAATGCAGCAAACCATTGAAGAAGGTTACGATACTTTCATTTCGCGTGTGGCCGAAGGCCGCAAAATGGAGAAAACAGCGGTTGATGAAATCGGGCAAGGGCGCGTTTGGGCTGCACCCAACGCCAAAGAAAATAAGCTGGTCGATGTTTATGGCGGATTGACTGATGCGATTGAGCTGGCTAAAAAAATGGCGAAGCTCGATAACTTCCGGATTATTAACCTTCCAAAACTGAAAGATCCGTTTGAGGAACTGATGAAAGAATTTACCGGATCGGCTAAAGCCAAACTGATGAAAGACGAATTAGGCGAAAGCTACAAATACTACGATCAGATGCGAGGGCTCGTTTCTCAAAGGGGAATTTTGGCACGAATACCCTACGACATTGAAATCCATTAATTGGAGAATTCTTTTCAAAGGGGCAAAATCAAGAACTGGTTTTGCCCCTTTTTATAAAACATTAAAAATCAATCTGAATGAAAATAATTTTCCTTTTTACTTGCCTAAATCTGGCATTCCTGACTTCATTTGCACAAAAAACAATCCCGTGCCTGATCAAAACATCGATGGGTAACATCCGGATAGAACTCTATGCTGAAAAAGCACCAGTTACTGTAGCCAATTTTCTGAAATATGTTGACAATCATTTGTATGATGGGAGTAGTTTTTTCAGGGTCTGTACTCCCGAAAATGAAAAAAACAGAAAGGTAAAAATCCAGGTAGTACAAGGAGGAGATGTTCCGGAGGGTAAAGAGTTCGAACCGATACCGATGGAAACGACCCAACAAACTGGAATCCACCATCTGAATGGAACTTTGTCGATGGCCAGAGACACGCCTAATTCGGCAACCAGTAGTTTCTCCATTTGCATCAACGACCAGCCGGAACTGGACTTCGCGGGGAAACGGAATCCAGATGGACAGGGATTTGCCGCTTTCGGAAGAGTAACCAAAGGAATGAAGGTCGCCCGGAAAATTCAGGAGCAAAAAGACAAAGATCAATATCTTGTTAATCCGGTAAAGATAATTTCGATCCGGAGATTGTAATAATCGTTTGAATGATAACTTAGCGGCGGGAAATCACATTACTTTTAAAACGCAAAAATGAAGAAGTTATTTTTATTAAAGGCTGATTTTAAGGATGAAAGCCGGGCCGACGGCAAACGATATTTTTGCCCGGATTGTGTGATGATCGAAGGATTGTTGTCGTATTATCCGCGACTTTTAAACGAATTGGAAGTTAAGTACGTCAACTTTGCCCGTCCGCGCCAGGATCTCGTCGATTTGCTCGGAGAAGCTAACCAAAGTTGCCCGGTCCTGGTACTCGAAGATGGAACCTTCATCAACGAAACCGCTGGAATTATCGAGCATTTGATCGAAAAACATCAGGTAGGGCATTCACATTAGTGAAAACCGGCTGTTCGCTAGCGACGCTATCTTGGAATGTTGCGAACTGTTGAAGTAACAACTGTTTTATTCACGGTTCGAAGCTGAAGTTCGCTAAATCATTCTGTAAAACGCTTCTTTGTAGGTGTCGCCAATAGGGATGTATTTGTTCCCGATTTTGATGCGGTCGTTTTCGATACTTTCAATCTTGGAGAGCGAAACCATATACGATTTCTGGCAACGCACAAAATTCCTGGGAAGTGTTCGTTCCAATTCCTGGAAGGAATGACTGGCCAGTATTTTTTCTGTTGGAGTCACAATACACTGGTAATCGCGCATTCCTTCGATGTACAAAATGTCATTCAGGAAAATTTTAACGAGCTTATAACCCGATTTCACAAAGATATAATCGATGGTTGACGGATTCGGAGTTCTTGAGGCCAATTGCCAGTATATGAAGTCGATGGCCTTGTTTACCGCCTGATTGAAACGCTCGAATGTGTAGGGTTTTAATAAATAATCAGTCACCGACAATTCGAACGCTTTTAGTGCGTATTCATTAAAAGCGGTTGTAAATATCACCTGTGGTCGATCGACCATTTGCTCGACCATCTCGATGCCACTAATCCCGTCCATCTGAATATCGAGAAAAATAAGCTGCACCAGGTTGTTCCGGATAAAATCGATAGCTGCTGATGCACGGCCAAAAGTTGCCACCAATTGCAATTGGGGCAACTTTCCGATAAAAACTTTGAGCTTTTCAATGGCCAATGGCTCATCGTCGATTGCTATACAACTAATTCGCATCCAGGTTCAGATTTAGTTCAACTTTAAACCGCGTATTGTCTTTGGTAATGATTAAGGTGTGCCGATCCTTATAAATGAGATCGAGCCGGCGTTTTACGATGTTTAATCCGAGTCCACCCTCTGCAATAACAGTTTTCCGGTAACTGTCGTAGGCGTTGGTGATGGTAAACTGTAGCACGCCCTTCTCGATCTTAATGTCAATGCTGATAATATCTTCTCCTTCCTTGGTTGATGAATGCTTATAGGCATTTTCAATCAAAGGAAGGAAAAGCATAGGCGCAATCTGCAAATGTCCGGGTTGTCCGGTTAAGTTATATTTCAGGTAACCAGCTCCGGAAGTGCGCAGTCTGAGCAGGTCAATGTAATCCTCGATGTGTTTCAATTCTTTCGACAGGGCGATTTTCTCCACTTCGGCATCATAAATCATATACCTGAGAATAGCACCCAATTTGGCAATTGAACCCGAAGCTTTTTCAGTATCGAACGTCACCAGATAATCGATGTTATTGAGCGTGTTGAACAGAAAGTGCGGGCTAACCTGCATCTTGAGCAAAGCCAGTTCACTCCGGGTATTCTGAAGTTGCAAGGCTTGTTTTTCCTGTTCGAGACGAATAGAATCGGAAAACTTTCGAAAGATCAGGGCCAGAAAGATCACAATCACATGCGGGATAAGCGAACTCATGGTCTCCCAGAAACCGATGTTCATGGCGGGGTAGGCAAAAAAAGCCAGCAAAGCAAACAGCCCCACTATAAGAATGATTAGGTTCGATCTCTTCTTCTGAGCCCATAAAATTCCAAAAAAAGTGATGTAAAAAAACAGCAATCCCATCACCACTTCCAGTGAAATGACGTAAAACAGGTGATTTCCAAATTGCGCATCAGGTTTAGCCTGCAAATAAATTTTACTCAGCATAAAAGCAAATGCTGCAAATACAATCCAGAAAAAAATATGGACCCAAATTTCAATTGATTTTTTCATACTCAAGCAAATTTAAGATTAAACCCGAAGAAATACGCGGAGGTCAGGCCTGTTTATAGCCGTATAAATCAGAAAAACGACGGAAGATGTAGGCCAAAAAAATGAGGAATAGATGTGGAATAACCGAACTCATCACTTGCAGCATTCCAAATTTCATAGCTGGAAAAGCGAAGAAAAGCAAAAGGAATAATAGTATAACTGTAAGTATGGTCGTGTTGGTCGCATTCTTTCGTGCCCATGGAAGACAGAAAAAAGGAATGTAGAAAAAGATCAGTCCCATTGCGACTTCGAGGAAGATGACATACGTGAAGTGCGCTGCAAACGGGGCATCGGGTTTGGCTTCAAGATAAAGTTTACTCAACATCACTGCAAAGGCAGTAAACATTGTCCAAAAGAGTAAATGAACGGCGATTTCAAAAATTCGTTTCATGATAAATAGTTTTAAAAGTTTAACATGATACAAAGGTTGACTATTGCCATTTCTCCTGAAAAAATAATCTGCAAACCCACCAATCCGTCCGACGAAACTTTCGGAAACGTAAAGAATCTCCATCTGAAGAATCCAATCCTTAGAACTGATCTATTTTTCCTAACTTTATACGAATCAAGCTGAATTTGAAGGTTATGGCGAAATTTAAAATTCCTGAAAAGCTGATCTTCGGATGTGTTTTTGGAGGCACTTTCCCGCTTCTATTTGCATTGCTGACATTCGTTGCCTGGTTTTATCTGGATCGCAATGAAAGTCATGCTCTTGCTTGCCTGCTTGGCGGATTGGCGATTGGGCTAGTCCTTGACTTAAAATTCCTGAAAACAATTATTGATAAACGTTATCAATTACATCTCGGATTTGTTACCGGAATATACCTGTTTTACAACGTGCTTATTTTTGGTTTTTTCATGGGATTCCCGGTTTTTAATTTGTTCACCGGTTTTGTGGCTGGATATTATGCAGGGCAGCGAATCGTTTATGAAAATAGTCCACCGAAAAAACAAAATAAACAAATTCACCGGGTTTCATTGTTTACGACCTTGGTAATGACGTCCATCTGCTTCTGCTCCGGGTTCCTGGCGTTAGCCGGGAATGGCTCCGGAAGTGACATTAAAAGTATGTTTGGTTTAGGGTTTGAAGTAACCCGGACAATGATCTGGGGTCTAGTAATCGTTGGGGGTATTTCGTTAATTGGACTGCAATATGCTTTGACAAAAGTTACGATGATTAAAACGATAAAGGGCAATCGCTAATTTTTCAATCAGCAATCGCCCTTATTTTTCCACAAACAAGATTCGCTCTTTTATTTCTTTAATCCTTCTGCCGGATACCTAAACTGGTAACTTCCTGAACCAATATTTAACGAAGCACCTTTCTCTGTCTGTTTCAGGCTTTCTTTTACCGAAGCAGGCACAGGCTTCGCATTCATGGTAATCTGATCGGCTTTTGCTGCAGGTAAAGTAACCGTAGCTGTTGTATTGGCCGGAACGGTTACCTCATAAACGAAGTCGTTTCCGTCCAGTTTCCAGGCCGATTTTATTTTCCCATAAATCGAGTTAAACTCAACGCCTGCATTGGTCAGACCACCACCTACGTGAGGAGCCAGTAAAATGTGTTTGTACCCCGGATTTTCAGGATCGATGTCCATACCGGCTACATAGCGGTACAGCCATTCACCAATAGCACCGTAAGCATAATGGTTAAAGCTGTTCATGCCCACATCCTGGAACGATCCGTCGGGCTTCTGTCCATCCCAACGTTCCCAGATGGTTGTTGCACCCTGGGTAACCGGATAAAGCCATGAAGGATATTCCTTCCGGTTCAGAAGCATAAAGGCCAAATCGTCGTATCCATAGGCCGACAATGTTTTGCAAAGAAGCGGTGTTCCAACAAAACCAGTCGTCAGGTGACCCATCTTTTTTACGTCATCGGCCAGGTATTTTGCGGCTTTTGAAATTAAATCTTCAGGAAGAAGATCGAAAGCCAATGCCAGCGAATAGGCGGTTTGAGTATGCGAAACCAAACGTCCGGCAGGTGTTACAAATTCTTTCTGAAATGCCTTTTTAATGTCTGCTGATAGTTGAGCATATTTTTTGGCATCATCATCTTTTCCAATGATGGCAGCAATTTTAGCAAGCAATCCGCTTGAATAAGAATAATAGGCAGTTGCAATCAGGTCTTTTTCGGTGGTCGCGCCCGGATAATCTGAACGGGTACTGGCAAAGGCCAGCCAGTCGCCAAAATGAGTATCACCAATCCATAAATTGCTCTCTCCTGCCCTGCTTTTCATGTATTCAACCCAGCCCTTCATGCTCGGGTACTGAACTTCCAGAATCCGTTTATCGCCATAACTCAGATAAGTTGTCCAGGGAACAATGACTGATACATCGGCCCAGGCCGTTGAACCTCCGCCACCTTTCAAAACATCAGGAATAACATGAGGCACTCTCCCCGAAGGAAGTTGATCGATAGCTACATCGCGCAACCATTTGGTATAAAATGGAGCCACGTTAAAGTTAAACGCAGCAGTCATGCTGAAAACCTGAGCATCTCCTGTCCAGCCAAGACGCTCGTCGCGCTGCGGGCAATCGGTCGGTACATCAAGGAAATTGCCCTTTTGTCCCCACTGAATGTTATGTTGAAGTTGGTTGATTAATGGATTGGAACAGGTGAACGAACCTGTTGGAACCATATCAGAATGAATGACAACGCCAGTAATCTGGTCGAGAGATGGCTGGGCAGAAACGCCTTCGATTTTCACAAAACGGAAACCGTGGAAGGTAAAATGAGGTTCAAAAATTTCTTCTCCTGAACCATTCAAAATGAATTTGTCGGTACTTTTTGCCTTTCGTAAATTGTCGGTATAGAAATTCCCCTCTTTGTCGAGTACCTCAGCAAATTTGATTATTACCTGGTCGCCCTTTTTGCCCTGAACTTTCAAACGCACCCAACCAACCATGTTTTGGCCCATATCGAAAACCATTTCTCCTTTGGGTGTGGTAATTGCCTTCACTGGCTTGATTTCTTCAACGGCCTTTACGGCAACACCCTGAGGCGCTACCAGTATTTTTTTTGACAGATCAACAACGGTGGCTTTTTCCCATTGGCTGTCGTTGAAACCAGCATTGGCCCAACCTGGCATCTCTTTGCTGGCATCGTAGGTTTCACCATTGTAAATATCCGATTCGATGATTGCCCCGGTTGAAGCTTTCCAGCTCTGATCGGTATTCACGAATTCGCTTGTGCCATCGGTATAATTAATCTGAAGTTGTGCCAGAAATGCCAATTTACTACCATAGTATCCATTTTCGTTTCCCCAGCCAATGTTTCCGCGAAACCAGCCGTCGCCAACCATAGCACCGATTGAATTCTTCGTCTGAAGCATCGGAGTCACATCGTAAGTTTGGTATTGGATACGGTTTTTGTAGCTTGTCCAGCCGGGGGTAAACAAGTCGGTGCTTACCTTTTTCCCGTTCAGGAACAATTGATAAAGTCCTTGCGAAGTGACAAAAACTCTTGCCGATTTTACTTTTTTGGAAGTAGAAAATTCTTTCCTGAAATACTGGCTGGGCTTTGAACCTTTAACATCAGGTTCAGAGCCGAGTGTAATCCACGAAGCTTTCCACGATTCGGGTTCCAGAATTCCCATTTCCCAGCTTGCAGGTGCGCTCCAGGCTGTGGCTTTACTTTGGTTGTCCCAAATCCGAACTTGCCACAATACACGCTGCATCGATTTCAGTGCAGGTCCATCGTAAGCGATATCAATCGATTGGGCAGAATTTATTTTTCCTGAATTCCAGAGCAACTTCCCGGATTGATCGGTCACTTTAATTTCGTAGGCAGTTTGAAGTACATTTTGTGCGGGTGACTCAATCTTCCAACTTAACCGTGGTTTTGGCACATCAATACCAAGCGGATTGGTATGGTATTCGCAAATCAAATCGTTTACCGAAGTCTTTTCAGCAGCAAAGACGTTGATGCTACTGATTACCAGCAAAACCATAAACAGTTTTGCCAATATAAAAATTTGTTTCATAATGGTTTGATTAATGTTAGTTGTGATTTAGGAAAAGTCATTGTCAATAGGGAAAGTCATTGGTCATCGGGAAATTTCCCGGATGACCAATGACTTTCCCTGATTGTTTATTCCATGTAAAAAACCTCTTCCAGTGGAATTGAAATAGGAGATTTATCGGGATTGGTTTTCATCACATCGGCCATAAAAGCCCACCATTTCTGAACAATTTCGGTTTGACCCAAATCCTGCGAACCACCGTCTCCGCTTACTTTCTGAAAAGCGAACAGGATGTTGGTTTCTTCATCCAGAAAAATGGAATATTCGCTCACCCCGGCACCTTTGAGTAGTTTTTTAAGTTCTGGCCAGATCTCATTGTGGCGTTTTCTGTAAACTTCTTTTTGACCTTCGTTCAGGTACATTTTAAAAGCTAGTCGTTGCATGAGAACAAGTTTAAAGTTTAATGTTCAAGGTTTAAAGTGTAATTGTATTTGTAACAAATATTTCGAGTTTCGGGTTGAAAAGTAACTCGAAACCCGAAACAATTGTGTATTATGACATCAAGTTAGGAATGATCAGTGAAGCAATCAAAATCAGCATTCCAATCGCCAAAACAGTAACGGTTTTCGAACCGGCACCTTTCCATTCGTTCAGGATAATTCCCCAAACATTACTGAAAGTGACATTCAGCGACATCAGGATACTCCACGAGAAGGCCATCATCACGCTGCCTTCTGTCAGGAAGCTTTTACCTAATGCTAATCCAAAAAATTGCGAATACCAAAGAATACCGGCCAGCGCACAAAACAAAACATTGTTGATCAGCATGTTTGTAGGAACGCTGAAATAATCTTTGCCTGTTTTGTTTTTTGCATTTTGGTAGAAACAATACACAGCATTGGTAATAAAACCACCAGTGGTAATCAACAGAATTGCTGGTAATCCGGCAAATAAAGCCTGGGACCCCATGTTAATGGCAGCCACTTTTATAGGTTCGGCAGCTTCGAGCCCAAGACTGAAACAAGCGCTCATGACACCAGCCAGCAAGGCTACAAGCAGTCCTTTGCCCAGAGCGAAATCTTTGACAGCAGCCTTTTTTTGCTCTTCCGTCATGTTCTGGGAACGCAAACTTCCTGCATATCCAATAACAGCAATTCCGGCGATTGCAATACTTACTCCAACAAGTAAAATAAGTCCTTTCCCTGAAAACAAATCAGTGCCAAGCATCAGGGCGGGAATTAAAGTACCAAAAGCAGAACAGGTTCCCAAAGCAATGGACTGTCCTAAAGCAACTCCCAGATAGCGCATGCTTAATCCGAATGTCAGGCCGCCAACGCCCCAAAGTGCTCCATAAAAAAGAGCGGTCAAAGCGGCACCATTTCCCGACGTCAGGATTTCGGTCAACGAATGTCCTTCAGGAACGGCCAGCAAGGCACCAAGAAATGGGAAAAGCAACCAGGCAAATATGCCCTGAACTAACCAGAAGCTCTCCCAAGCCCAGTTCTTCACTTTATTGATAGGGACATATGAACTTGATTGTCCAAAACTTCCGACAGCAATAATTAATAGTCCGATTATCATATTCATGTTGTTTAGTTATAAGTTAGGAATTATAAGTTATGGTTTGAATTACAAAACTGAGCCATAAATGACAAGTAAGGTAACTTATCATTTATAACTCAAAACTCATAACTCTTTTTTTACCGTTTGCCAGTAACGTCTTTTTCGTATTGCTGAATGTTGGCAATAAAATCTTCACCAACAGCAACATCGTTTTTCTGACAGAACATATCCCAAACGGCATTCCAAGGCAATCCTTTGGCTTCTTCAAGAAGTGCCAGACGTTCGAAGTATTTGCCTTCAGCTTCGTATTTGCGCAAGATAGTTAGTGGTTCGAGCAAGGCCTGAATAAAACATTTTTGTGTGGCACGGCTACCAATAACGTAAGCACCAATGCGGTTGATCGAAGCATCGAAATAGTCTAACCCAATGTTCACACGGTCTAAGGCATCGCAGCGAACGATTTCTTTAGCCAAATCTAGTGTGTCGTCGTTCATGATGGTCACATGGTCAGAGTCCCAGCGGATTGGGCGGCTCACATGCAACATGATTTCAGGAGTGAAAAGCAATAACGAAGAGATTTTGTCGGCGACGCTTTCAGTCAAATGGAAGTGGCCGGTATCCAAAGTTACAATCTTGTTGTTTTTAGCTCCATAACCGAGGTAGAAATCGTAAGAGCCTACCGTATAACTTTCAGCACCGATGCCGAATAATTTGGCTTCGATACAGTCTTTCATGTTTTCGTATTTGATTTCGAAAATTTCGTCGAGCGATTCTTTCAACAGACGACGATATTCCAAACGGTTAACGGTCTGATCTTTTGATCCGTCATGAATCCACAGGTTCATTACGCAGGGAGATCCCTGGTATTTTCCCATAGCCTCAGCAATAGCACGGCAACGCTTGGTATGCTCGATCCAGAATTTGCGGATTTTAGGATCGGGATTGGCCAATGACAATTCTCCTGATTTTGGATGAGAGAATGATGTTGAATTGAAATCCAATTTGAAACCGTTTTCTTTAGCCCACTTCATCCAGCTTTCGAAATGTTTAGGTTCAATCTGATCGCGGTCAACAAATTTTCCACCAAAGTCGCCATAAATCGCATGAAGGTTCAACCGGTGCGAACCGGGAATCAACGAAGCAGCTTTGATAATATCGGCGCGCAGTTCTTCGATGTTGCGAGATTTCCCCGGATAATTTCCGGTTGCCTGGATTCCACCACTCAGCGTGGCATTCTGATTTTCGAAACCGGTTACATCGTCAGCCTGCCAGCAATGCAGCGACAACGAAATTTTCTGTAACTGATCTAAAACGGTGTCGGTATTTACACCAACGGCTGCATAGCGTTCTTTTGCCAACTCATAGGCACTCTGAACTGTTTGTTTTTTTACCATGATTGTTTTATTGATTTGAATGTTTATAAGTTTATTATTGTCATGAATTTTAAAATATTCTATTTTTCAACGATGCTCAGAAATTTCTGATACGATTTCTCCCACTCGTTTTTATTTTCTGGCAAAAACTCTTCAAGCTGAATCGACTCACGAATAATTTGGCGCATCTCCGTCAACGAATCCACACAACCGGCAGCTTTGGCCTGAATCATGATATTTCCAATGGCTGTAGCTTCTGAAGGACCTGCCAATACGGGTATCCCGATAGCATTGGCCGTCCATTGGTTGAGCAACGGGTTTTTCGAACCTCCACCAATAACATGAAGTTTCTCGATAGCAAAAGGAGCCAGATTCTTGATTTTCCCCAGTACATATTTGTATTTGAGCGACAGACTCTCGAAAATACAGCGAACATATTCGGCATGAGTTGAAGGAGCCGTTTGTCCTGTAGCTTTACAATAGTCAACAATAGCTTTTGTCATGCTTGCCGGATTGGCAAACGAAGCATGATCCGGGTCAATCAGCGACTGGAAAGCAGGAGCCGACTCCGCCATTTTGACCAATTTTTCGTAAGCATAGCTAATGCCCTCTTTTTTCCATTCCTTCAGGCATTGTTCGAGCAACCACATCCCGGTAATATTTTTCAGGAAACGGGTCGTTCCTTCAATTCCGCCTTCGTTGGTAAAGTTAAGTGCAAAGGTTTCGTCGTTGATAATTGCATCCTTAACTTCAATACCCATTAACGACCAGGTACCTGAACTCAGATAAGCAAAACGTTCGTTTTCGGCAGGAACGGCTGCTACGGCAGAAGCCGTATCGTGTCCAGCGACAGCAATCACTGGAACTTTGCCCAGTTCGCTTTCTTCAGCCAGCACATCGGTAAGTGTGCCTATCACATGCCCCGGCATCACAATTTTCCCCAAAATGGAAGGTGAAACACCAGCAGCATCAAGCAACTGGGATTCGAATTGTTTGGTTTTTGGATTTAAAATCTGAGAGGTTGACGCAATGGTATATTCAACCACCTTATTCCCTGTGAGCAAATACGAAAGAGCATCGGGCATAAACAACATTTCTGAAGCAGCCTCCAAAAGCGAGCTGTTGGCCTGTTTCAAAGCGAACAACTGGTAAAGGCTGTTGAAATTCATCACCTGAATTCCGGTAAGGCCATATACTTTTTCGCGTGGAACAATGCTGAAATACTTTTCAGGAGCGCCATCAGTATGCGGATCGCGATAGGCGTAAGGAGCACCCAACAGCGTACCATCTTTAGCAACTAGGGCAAAATCGACGCCCCAGGTATCGATACCAATTGAAGAAATTTCGACGCCTTCCTGTTTAACGGCGACAAGCGCAGCTTTAAAATGTTCGAACAAGGAATAAATATTCCAGTGAAAGTGATTGCCAATTTGAAGCATCTGGTTGGGGAAGCGGGTCAGCTCCTTCATTTGGAGCCTGCCATTTTCAAGTGTTCCAAGGATAGAACGTCCGCTGGTGGCACCAAGATCGAATGCCAAGAACGATTTGTTTTTCATTTGTTACCTCGTTTAGTTAAAATTTATCTTTTATGACTTTAATCTCTATTTTTGTAAATGTAAAAGTACGTAGTAATTAATGCCAATCGATGTGTGAAATGATTCTTTATTTGCACAGAATGACATAAACAAAGATGTTATAAAATAGGTTTGTTACGAGATATGTCAATGAAAAATCAAGTCGCAGGTCGTACGATTTGTGGAAATGAAGAGGAATGGTTAAATGGTTAAATAGTTAAAATGAGTGAACAACAATTTGACCATTCAACAATTTATCCATTTGGGAATATGAAACTTTAAACTTTAAACCAGATTATGCCTAACGAATCGTTTGCAAAATATATTCACGCCGGATCGCTTGATAAAGAATGGGGATTGTTCCTCACGGTCGCCGGATTTGCACAAATACCACCGTCGATTGTTTATCCGCCCAACACACATCCCAGCGGATATTTCTTTACCTGGGAAAAAGGACGAATTCTGCAGGAATACCAAATCAATTACATTACCGAAGGGTCAGGAATATTTGAAACGGCCAGCGATCAATACCAGGTTGTTCCGGGTTCGATACTGATTTTACGTCCGGGTATGTGGCACCGCTATAAACCCGATCCGAACACCGGATGGAACGAACATTACATTGGATTCAATGGTGATTTTTGTTCTCACTTATTTAACGAAGGCTTTTTCCAGCAGGGCAAACCGGTCTTGTATGTTGGGTTTCAGGAAAGCCTACTGAAGCTTTTTCTGGAAGTCATCCAGTTGGTTAAAGACGAGAAAACAGGCCATCAGCAGGTGTGTGCGGCCAACACGATTCTGGCGCTCAGCAAAATTCTGTCGGTTGTCCGAAATCAGGAATTCGCAGGAAAAACCATTGAACGTACCATCCGCAAAGCTTGTCTGTATTTCAGGGAAAACCTGAACGCCAATGTGAATATTGAGAAACTGGCCGATGAACTAAATGTGGGATATTCGTATTTCAGGCAAATGTTCAGGAAATATACCGGCATTTCGCCCACCCAATACCATTTATCGCTCCGGATACAGAAAGCCAAAGATCTGCTGGTTTCTACCGATCAAAGCTTCAAGGAAATTGCCATCGACCTTGGGTTTGAATCGTATTTCTATTTCTCACGCGTCTTCAAAGATAAAACCGGAAAAAGTCCGATGGAATTCAGGAAAGATCACCATCAGCAAAGCTGATTAACTTTAAAAATAGCCAGTCTAAAAATTGAATTTTCTAAAAATAGAAAACGTTTTTCTGTCCACGTTTTTCTTTGTATTGACCTTTTCGAACCACTTTAACGATTGAACGCCGGTTTACTTCGTGCTGTTCTTCGGTACATTCAACTCCGTTGGCGCACTTGTTCAGTAAACGGGTTTCGCCATAGCCATGGTACAACAAGCGGTTTGGATCGATGCCCTTTGAAACGATATAATCGAATGCCGCTTTGGCTCTTTTTTTCGACAACAGCATATTATAGTCGTCACTTCCGCGCGAGTCGGTATGCGATTCAATCCTGATTTCAAGGTCAGGGAATTCCTTTAGCATGGCGATTAACTTATCAAGTGTACCCGCAACATCCGGACGAACATCTGATTTATCCAAATCATAGTTGATGTATTCAAGATCAATAATCTGAAGAGCTTCGCCATCTTCCTCTTCCATACTCTTTGGCGCGGGTGAATTATCGACAGCTTCTACCTTTTGTTCCAGGAATATTTCTGAAAATGCTTCATCATTTGGACGAAGCGAGGCCGTTCCAATAACAACTTCAGTTTCGTTATATAATTTTTTGGTAACGTTTATCGTGTATTGCTGCCCCTTGTTTACTTCAAATTCAAACTGTCCATCGATACGTATGACACTCGATGCGATTGTATTCCCGGCCTGGTTAATTACTGAAACGGTTGCGTCTGAAAGAACATCTTTGGTGTCGCGGTCTTTAACTACTCCACGAATGATCACCGGGATATGTTTGATTTTCATGAAATACAAATCGTCGTCCCCTTTTCCGTGCGGGCGATTGGATGAAAAATAACCTTTCACACCAGTAGAATCAAGCGCCAATCCAAAATCATCTTTTGGGGAATTAACCGGATATCCCATATTTTCGATGCTACTGAAAACGCCTCGTTCGGGAACAGAGAAATAAATATCCAGACCGCCCAAACCGCCATGCCCATCGCTGGCAAAGTAGAGAACCCCATCGTTGCTAATAAATGGGAAAAACTCGTTTCCTTCCGTATTAATTTTAGGGCCAAGATTGAACGGTTTGCTCCATTGCCCATTTGAAAATACACAAAAATAAATATCCGATTTGCCATAACCTCCAGGCATGTCAGAAGCGAAATACAAAACCGATCCTTCTTTATCAATCGATGGGTGACCAACCGAATATTCGTCACTGTTGTACCTGAACCCACCTGTCAGTTTCCAGTCTCCATCTTCCAGTTTCCCCAGAAATATTTTCAGGTTAATCACTCCTTCTTTGCTTTTCGAGGTTTTGCCTTTTACAAAATTATTCCGGGTTAAATAAATAAGGTCTTTTTTTGAATCGATCGAAACCGGGCCATCGTGATAGGCCGTTTTCAACTTTGGAGCGAAAGGTTCCACCGAGTTCAAATCGCCGTATGGGCCAATTTTTGCTGAATACAGTTTCAGGTAAGGCAATTCGTTCCATTTATAGGTAGCCCCGGCTTTAGTGCCAATAGAGGTTGATGAAAAAATAAGCCTGTCTTTGTAAAAAGCAGGCCCCATATCAGATCCAATGGTATTGATGGCGGTGTTCATGATTTCGTAGTTGGTCGAATCACGCATCAGGAATTTAATGTATTCGAGCAACGAAACCTGAATATTGACCCGCCCGTCTTCGGGTCTCAGGTCTGAATATTCCTTCAGCCATTGTTCTGCAAGCAGGTATTTGCCATTGCTTTTGAGTGCCTGTGAATAATTAAAAATATCTTCAGGGACAGCCACATGCCGGTCGATCAGTTTTTTCAGCCAACGTTCAACTTCTTCTGTATTTCCAACATTTCGGTTCGACTCGGCCAGCCTTTTTACAACGTAATTATCGGTAGTGTCTTTCTGATAGGCATATTCGTAGAGACCAATGGCCTCAATGTAAGCGAATTCCTCAAAACTTTTATCCGCGAGTTTGGTAGTAAGTTTCTGACTGAAACTCTGGGATGGAGACAAGAACGTAAGAATTATTCCCCACAGAAATATGTTTGAAAATCTTGCCATTCAATATTATTCTTTGCACTTAAAAATATACCATCCATAAATCGAATATCTGTAAATTCAGCCTTCCCAGATGGATTTACAGAATTCGACCGGGCGATTCTTCTGCTAGAAATATCTTGGTGATCTTACCCTGCCACGTCCGAAGTTGAAATCGAAAGTGACCATAATTTCATGAGTGCCATTATTAAAGGCTCCCAGTTGATTTATAGGAAAATCATATGAATATCCAATTTTCAACTGATTCGTAGCCTGAAGCTGAAATAAACCTCCAAATGAATCACCAACCCGATACATTGCTCCTAACCAAAGCCGTTCATAAAATAGGAATGTACCAGTCATGTCTAAAGAGACAGGAGCATTCTTAACATATTTGGTTAAAATGGATGGTTTAAATTTAACAATTCTATTTACATCAAAAACATAACCTGCCATAAAAAAAACGTGCATTTCTTCCTTGTTGATACTCTGGGTAGAAACACCATTTTTACTAATTTTATTCTCAATTAATTTTGGAACCGACAGTCCAAAATAATACTTGCTGGAGTAATAAAATGCCCCAACTCCAAAGTTTGGCAGAAATTTTCGGTTAATATCGTTAGCATAAACCGGGTCACCCGGGTCGTTTGTGGTCAGATCGGAAAGGCCAGCTTCATAAAAATTTACTCCGCCTTTAAGCCCCAAAGAAAGACTTCGCCGGTGGCTGAAATTCAACGTGTATGAATAATCGGCATAAATTCCGGTTTGTTTTACCGGGCCGACCTGATCGTTAAGAACGGAAAGTCCTAAACCCATATTGGTGGCATTGATAGGCGAATGCATGGAAAAACTGCGGGTAACGGGAGCTTCGGGCATCGAAACCCATTGATTACGCGAAACGATCATCATGCTCAGCACATCTTTTGATCCGGCATATGCAGGATTTAACGTAAGCAGGTTTTCCATGTACTGCGTGTACATCGGATCTTGTTGCGCCAAAGATTCAAGAACACAAAACATTATCGCAATTACCAAAAAAACTTTGGTAACCGTCTGATTTATGCGTTTTATGTATTTCGAGTTACTCAATTTTTTATTTCGTTTTATTGTTTTCTTAAACGTGTTTCCAAATTTTAACCTTAGGCACTTTTTTACCTGTCCAGGTAAATTGCGCCGTTTATTTTTTCTTTTCCATCCAGTTTCAGCACATAAAAATAAGTTCCCGTTGGCACTGGTCCTGAACTAAACCGGACACCCTGACCAGCCGTCCCATCCCAGAATCCGCTTTTACCCTGACCTTCACCATAATTATTCGATTTATAAACCACATTTCCCCAGCGGTTAAAAATTTCAATTTGTACTGTTTTATATTTCGCTATTCCTTTAATTTCAAATTTATCGTTAATGCCATCACCGTTGGGCGAAAAGGCTTCAGGAATGAAAAATGGCACATCGCTAACCAGAACCAATACTGTTGCCTGATCGCAATGTTCGAAATAATCGCAGATGGAGTAAATAAAATTATCAGATCCGACATAATACTGATTGGGTAAATACGATACCAACGAATCGCCCACCACGGTAGCCATTCCGTTTTGTGGAGCTGTTACTATTCTTAATGTTGCCGGGTTCAACTTTCCCTTGGGGATGTCGTTGGCTAAAACATTAATATCGACAGCAAAATTCAGCTTGGTTGATGAGGTATCTTTCACTGCCTGGGTGTATAAGCCAACCTCTACCGAATCCTGACTGGTACATCCATATGAATCGGTTACCTTCAAATAGTACATCCCCAAGCCACTAACTTCTGCCATTGATGTAGTTTCCCCACTTCTGATAATGCCATCTTTCGACAGCCATAAATAAGTTAACCCAACTCCTGTACTCTTGCTTGCATCCAATAAGATAGCTGCATTTGACTCATTGACAAAAACATTTTTATCGGTTACAGCCACTGGCGCATTGTTAACAACAATCAATACTGAAGTTGTATCCGTTTGTCCCCGGCTGTCGGTAACCGTTAAATGATAACGGGTTGTTTTTCCGGGAAGGAAGGTTGGTTTTGAACTGCTTGCATTGTCGAGATAAGTAGCTGGAGACCAATTAAAAGCAAGTCCGCCACCGTTTGAAGTGCTTGCGTCCAATAGATAACCAGTAACATTGCAACTACCTAAAGTTACAATTGAGTTACCTGCAATACGGGCTGTTGGCTTATCGTCGGTTTGATCGACCACAAAATGCCAGGCCATCCGGTTCGTACATCCAGCAGGGGTGCTTACTGAAACCATCAGGTAATAATCGCCTGCATTGTTCCACTTAACCTGAACTTCGTTTTCGCGACCAGTGCCTAACGATGACAATGACACCTGACTCGAATTTGCCGGAATAACCAGTGAAACATCGGTAAAAACCTGCCAGTTGTAGGTTACTTCAAACGGGTTTTTATCGATTTTGTATTCGCGCACAGAACCTCGATATACCCTGTATGTGTCCTGACCAACCACCGAAACGGTAGTGGCGACACACCAAAGTAAGATCAATACGATTCTATGTAGAATACTTTTTTTCAATCCAAATTTCTTTTTTTAAGGTATCTTCCATTCCGTCCGCAAGAAGACAAACACCTTGTTTTGCTTTATCTCACGGACGGAACAAAAAGATCACCTAAATTTCGTCAGCTAAAGCTGATGGCAAATGACAAATATTGCATTTGCCACTCCCCTACTTCCTCTCCTTCGGAGAGGGTTGGGGTGAGGCTTCACACACCTTGTAAATTATTTATAACCGGTAAAACCTCGATGCGGTGTTTAACCGTATCGTTTGCCGAATTGCTGTCCGGCAAATTAGTTCGGCTTTCACCCTGGTTCCTGATCGTCAGTTTCACATCCTGCGAGGTTCCCGGCACATTTTTGACTGCAACAGTAACGGTTACTTCATTGTCGAGTCCGTTCACCATGTACAGGTTTTTAGTATCGGCTGTCAGTTTTCCCGAATTAACTCCAACAATGGAAATAATCGAAATGTCAGTATTCGTAGCAGGATCAACTGCCAGAACAGGTTCAAAGAACCAGTCGTAAGAATCGCCCGCATTGGCAGTCAATTTATTGTCGGTTCCATTTACCCGGCGGACAACAAATTTCAGAGTTGTTGTTCCGGCATCGTAAGCCGAAGCCAATGGGTTAAACCCATCGGTTGAGGCCACTGCCGGGCAACTCATGGTATTGTCAACCGGAATATTTTCCGACAACAGGTCGAACTTGTTGATTTGTGGTGTAATCTGAATATTAATCCGATTAGAGCACCCGCCATTATCTGTCGCTTCGAGCCACACATAATAAATGTGCGCCGAGGCTCCAGTTTTCCATTGAATTTGAGTGGATGCTAATCCATCACCCCCCACTTTTCCTTTTGCATTGATAATATCAAACTCACCAGTCAAACCATCATCATAGTACCCACTACCGTCGGCATTGGCGGTAATGTAAAAATTGTACAAGGCTCCCACGCTTATGCCATTACAGGTATAAGTATGCAACGCCCCCTCATAGGGCCGCCGAGCTGTACTTTGCGCCATAGCTGTCGGACTGAATCCGGCAGCTAACAGCACAAGTAAGATGATAAGTTTTAACTGAATCATTCTTCAGATATTACTGAATAGTAAATGAGCCAATTGCAGGAACAGACTTGATAATAACTTTATCGGTTTGTGTACTGTATGTACCAGTAGCTTCCACCTTACCAGATATAGTTGGAACAGTCAATTTGGCGCTACTTAAAGCAGCATCAACATCTTGAGGTGCAATCCCTGATTTAGAAACGAAAGTTATGGTGTAAGTATCAGTAACAGGAGCAGTCACATTTGAATGTGTAATTGTACCAGCGGCAGGGCTAATTGTATAACCTTGAGTAAAGATAGCAGCAAGGTCGGTTATACTAATAGCATACTCATAACTATATGATGCTCCTCCAGCAACGTGATTTATTGAAGGCGTAACTGTAAATGTAAATGAATTAGAATTTGATGTTCCTCCATCAGTTATAGCATCTTTATTATCAGTTAAAGGTGAATCCTTCCTTTTTTGACATAAATCATCAACATTTCCAGCAACAGCAAGTTCGAGCGTTGGTTTAGCCTGTGGCGTAATTAATAACTCAATAAAGTTATCACAATTATTACCATCTGTTACGGTCACAGTAAGATTACCGGCAGTCGCACCAGAGTCATTATATTTAATCTTAAAAGTAAGAGTTTGTGCTGCACCTGCTTTTATTGGAATATTTGTTCCAGGAGTGTAAATACTACTTTCTCCCGCTGCCTGCACATCAACAATAGTCCAACCTGTCTGAGAATGGGTAATTTTGGCATTTCCATCTTGATTTACAACTATACCACTTAATGTATAGCTGTAAGTTCCACCCATGTAAGGATAATTATTTGTTCCAGAAGTTTGTGCCATTGCACTTCCGGCCACGATAACCAATGTGACCAACATTACGAACGAAAAGAAAAGTTTTTTCATGATTTTGAAATTTTAAAGATTTACGTTTTTTATTTGTTTTTATTTATTCGAATATTCTGATTATCTATTTGATTCGCCATAGAGATATAATGTATTACGTCTCTACCCTGGTGTCAAGGATCATCGCCAACTGGTGGCGTATTGGTTGAAGTTCGAATTTGTATTTGTGTCATATCTTATTTTTGTTAAAGATTATTCGATATTAAAAATTCCCGGATTGGGCAGTGGGTTTACTGTAATTGTTGATGAAGCTACTGCTCCCGTGCATCCGTTAGTATTATCATATTTTACCGTTACATTTTTATCTCCGGCAGTCAACCATTTTATAGTAATCGCATATGAATTAATATCTCCAGTTATGGTATAGTCTTTATCTTTAACTCCAGGAATAGTCCAAACATAGTTTGACTGACCTGATTCAGTGCTATAGACCATATTATCCTTGGCACATTTAGTGCCAGATGATGGGGTAATTGTCGGAGTAGGCAATGAATTTATCGCTACGGACACACTACCAGTCATATCCATAGTACAAGATGTTGTTGAATTAATTGCTTTAACCGTGTACGTTCCGGCAGCAGTCTGGCTGCCAAAAGTAATTGCAGATCCAGTTCCGGGAAACACAGGACCCACCGTATTTATTCCTAAATAAAGCTGATAGTTGATTCCTGTTTGTGAATTGGAAAGACCCACAGAAACCCCTGAACCTCCAGAACAATAAGTTCCGCCTCCGGTAACGTTGTAGATTGTAGGCAGAGAATTAACAATCACATCCGTAGTTCCGGCTAAACTCATGCACCCATTTACCGTTACAGTCACCGCATAAGTTCCTGATGCAGCGGTTGTCGCATTTGCTATCGATGGTTCTTGTAAGGTTGACGTAAATCCATTCGGACCTGTCCATGAATAATTGGCCCCAGAAACCGTTGAAGTAGTTAAACTCAAAGTTGAACCTTCACATTTTGGGCTATCATTACTGGCAGTTGGTGTTTCCGGAATGGCATTTACAGCAGTAGTAACATAAGCAGTGGCACTTTTAACACCGATTCCTTTAATCGAAAGATTATCATAGGTAGGAATTGTATTCCCCGAGGCATCGGTATTTGCTCCTACAATTAGATCTCCAGCACCAGTCCAGTATATTGTTTTTCCAGGTGTAGGCGATGATCTCCATTTTTCAGCATTATCTATATATAAGATACCATAACCATCTGACGGATTATATATAAACCGGTAATCATGAAAGCTGGCATCGTCACTAATTACAAAATCAGCACTTTCAACTAGTTTAGGAGGACTCGCTCCATCATTTAATAGGTATGATACGTTAAAGGTTGTGCCTCCTGAAATAATTAAAGAACTTCCCCTGGTAAACATTTGACTTACACTTTCTGCCCGCCTGTAACTTATGCTGTAATCAACACCATCAGTATTAAATGCTAAATTATCGCCAAAATTTAAAGTAATATCTGTTTTAGCACTCGTAATCGGCGCCAATGCCTTAGTTCCTTCAATTCCTCCCGCTAAATATTGACCGCTTCCTGAAATAGCATCGAGACCAAAATCTGAGTCTTTTATATCTTTCGAATCATCATTCCACGAGAAATATGTAACCGCGACATCCACACTTCCCGTGATGGTGCAGGAAATCTGATCACCATTCGCCGGAACATAGGAGTATTGGTTGCTGTTTGTCCCAACATTTGTTCCGTTCACTTTCCATTGATACGACGGATTGGAGCCACCATTGGTTGGAGTAGCAGTATACGTAACACTAGTACCAGCACAAACAGCGCCTGATGGACTTGGTTCTATACTCACGCTAACCGGCAAATCCTCTGTTACAGTCATCGTAACTGAATTCGAAGTTGCAGGATTGTCAGTTGTGCAATTCGCATTTGAGGTTAATACACAGCTAATAACATCGTTATTTACCAGAGTAGCATCAGTATAAGTAGTATTATTTATTCCAACATTAGTCCCATTCTTTTTCCACTGATAAGTTGGTGAAGAACCGCCATTCGTGGGGGTCGCGGTGAAGGTAACAGAAGTTCCCGCGTTAACCGGATTTGCCGACGCCGAAATCGAAACGTTAACTGGGGAAACAGCATTTACAGTCAAATTACTTCCATTGTCTGTTCCGGTTACAGAAGGAGTACTACTCACCACCCGAATCCGGTATCCATTCCCGGTCAATGTTCCATCCGGTATGGTTCCGGAAATAGTACTTGCGGCAGTTGAAGTTAATGTACCAATAGACATAGGCGAAGCAAATGAACCCGTGGCATCCGATAACTGAGCGGTAAAAACGTTCCCAGCAGTATAGGTTCCAGTTATGGCATACGGTACACTAACCGATGCCCCTGAGCAATAGGATGTAGGTGAAATTGTTCCGGTAGTTATGGATGAAGAAGATGAATTCACCACCACTGTTGCTGTATTTCCATTGCTTACGGTTGAATTACACCAACCTGACTGAGTAAGGTAATTAATAGTAATAGTTGTTGAACCGCTATTTGATAATGAGGTTGTTGCAAAACTACCAGTACCACTATTAAAATTCAATGTAGTTGTATAAGTACCTGTATTTTTGCCACTCAAAGTATAATTTATTGAATATGTTCCGGAAGCAAGCGATGACGACGTAACGGTGACGACAGATGTGTTCCCAGCTGCCACAGGTGTTGCAGCCGAAGTACTGAAGTTTGAAACATCGATTGCCCAACTAATGATTACTAATCCATTATAGCCAGATCCTCCATTGTATTCTGTATTGCTGGTTGTGTAACCCCCGCTACCTCCACCTCCATAAGCACCTCCATTATGACCTACCGAAGAGGATGTTAATCCGTTACCTCCATCTCCCCCATTCTCTGTTGCACCTAATCCCGCAGTTGTTCCCGCAGCAGTGCCTCCCTTCCCCGAAGAGCCAGATCCGCCGCCGCCGCCACCACTTCCTGTCGTATTTACACCATCAGCTCCATTTCCACCCGTATATTTAGTGGCTCCCGTTCCTGCTGCACCGCCTGTGCCGCCTGTCCCATTTGAACCACGAATTCCACCACTCCCTCCTTTGGCGACAACAGTAGTTGTACCAAATTTAGAATCACCGCCAGTCCCGCCATTTCCTCCGGTTCCTCCATTTCCTCCAGTTCCAACAACAACAGCATAATATCCAGAAGTAACAGCTACAAATGATGAAGAATAACTGCCACCACCACCACCACCACCTGCTCTAAAAGCATTTTTAATTTTATTTGAACTTCCACCACCACCACCTGCACCCCAACATTCTACTTTTACACAGGTTACACCAGTTGGTACAGTAAAAGTACCAGAAGAAAGAAATGTTTTTTGTCCAGATGGCTCATGATAGAAAACCCTAACCTGTAAATTGTCAATGTAAAGGTTACCAGTAGCATATGAAGCATCCAATCTTATTCGAAAGTTGGAATTTGACAATTCAGCAACCGTCCAGGTGTGCCCCCAAGTATCAGAACTGCTGCCAATGGTTTGAAAAGCTTCTGTTGATGTAAACGAAGTAATCGGTTTAGCTGTAGTAAAATTTGTTCCATTATCCCAGCTCAAGCTAACTGCCTCCAATTGTCTCGTGCCAAATAAAGAAGTATACCCCTCAGCCCTGGCTTCAATACCATCAATAATAGCATCAGGAGGTATGGAAATAAAGAACCCGCCATAATCAGCAATATCACTCGTAGCATCAAAAGTTGCCCATAGATTGTCTGATACAAAAACATTTGTTGGATTTGCAACACCTTGATTTGATGGGGTTGTTGTCGGGCTAAACCAGTCTGTACTTGCTTGCCCCCAAACAACATTGCTTAACCCAATCAGAAAAAGTGACAGCAAAAAAATCAAAAGATTCTTAAATTGAAGTAAATTTCTCATCATACGCTTTGGGATTTTAAGTGGATACCCAAAGCCAGAAATGTAGTAACAATGCAGGCCAAAATATTAAAAAGGGAGATTGAAAAGTTTCTTGAAAAAGAAAAAAGCAGAGCCGTTTGTCCAATTATACAACACCTGTGTCGTTCGGCAAAATCAGTCCAAAAATTTAAATAAAAAAACGTGTAAAAATCCCCCATGTGTAAAAAATCTATTTTCTCAGCGTAAAAGTAGTTTTATCTATCAAATAGAGAACCTGAAACTATCAAATTCACCCATACAAATACCAAACAATCCTTTCTAATGATCAAGATCAGTAGCAATTATTAAAATATCAGAGGGAAAAGGATTCGAGCCGTAATAAGACCTGATTTTATGGCATCTTTGCTTTAATTCATAAAACCTCGAACCCATTACCAACTCCATACTTGCCCCGTTCGTCAATAAAAGCGATCGTTCAATCGTCAAACCATACTTGTCAATCGATAAAAGTGATTGTTTAACCGTCATCGATAACGTTTCAGCTTAAAAATGCAATTGTTCAATCGCCAAACTATATTTGTCAATCAACAAAAGAGATTGTTCAATCGTCAAACTATAAGCAAAAATCAATAAAAGAGGTTAATCATTCATTAAACAATACTTGTCAATCGATAAAAGCGATTGTTCATTCGTTAACCTATATTTGTCAATCAGTTTGGGCAATCCCATTTTCCTGCTTCCCATTTATTCAATCCGAATCTTATACTCAAAAACTTCTATCACATCGCCCGGCCGCAATTTGGCCCGTTTGCGAAATTCAGGTTCTCCGTTCCGGAAAACGATTCCGTCTTCAACCATCAGTTTCGCTTGTCCACCCGACTCGCTGATGCGCATCATTTTCAACAATTTGATCAATTCAATATATTCTTCACCTTTTAGTTCGTACGTTTCCATTGCAGAATATTTTTCAGTTATTCGAATCCAGTTATTCGCTTTTCAAAAAGTCCAGCTCTTGTTTTACTTTTAATGGCAGCTTATTAACCACTAACTGGTACGAGTGATCAATCAATTCCAGAATCAGCTTTTGGCTGAGCGAACCGTCCATCATCACCGTATTCCAATGTATTTTACTCATGTGGTGTCCGGGTTGAATCGCCGGAAATTGTTCCCGAAGTTCGATGGCCCGATCGGGATCGCACTTTAAATTAAGGCTCCAATCCCCGTCCAGATTGGTTAAGGCAAACATTTTACTTCTGACTTTGAAAACCAGCGTTACATCGTCAAACGGAAATTCTTCGGTAACTCCGGGTTTCTGTATGCAATATTCCCTGAATTCTTCGATGTTCATCAGTCAGTATTTTTAACTTGCTTCAAATATACAAATTGATATCGTGTATTTTCGATTGGATTACAATCTGCAATAAACGATAACCAATTTTAGCATTTCAACTTACGCTTTTAAAATTTAGCATATGTGCGAAACTCTTCGGTTGTTAATTTCAACAATGTTTATCTTCAAAACACCTCTTTCATTGATTTTTTTATTTTTTCAAAACAGAAAGACCCAATTTTTAGGGGTTAAAACGATTTCACCATGAATTTCAACGATTATTTACATACGTTATACCCCTCTATTATTAAAACTATCAAATCTTCATTCTTAAGAAATTATAAATTTCAGCGTTGAATTTACGCTTAAACGAAAAATCAATACGGTCTTTGTATAACTTTGATCAAACTTTAAAAAAATTAACAACAAGATTGATATGCCGGGATCGAATCACTCCTCATTAAACAAAATTACTTTTGCAGGATTATTGATAACCATTGGAATTGTTTTTGGGGATATTGGAACAAGTCCGTTATATGTGGTTAAAGCAATTATTTCAGGAGCCGGCGAAATTAATAAGCTTTTGATATACGGAGCGTTATCTTGTGTGTTCTGGACCCTGACCCTACAAACCACTTTCAAGTATGTAATTATTACCCTAAGGGCCGATAACCATGGCGAAGGTGGTATTTTTGCCTTGTTTGCCCTGATGAAAAAGAAATCATCATGGACGGCAGTTCTTACCATGATTGGAGGCGGAGCCCTTCTGGCCGACGGAGTAATTACTCCATCCATTACAGTAACTTCGTCAATTGAAGGATTACAATTAATGAATCCGACCATTCCCGTACTACCGCTTGTATTGCTTATTATTACAGCTTTGTTTTTTGTTCAACAGTTTGGTACGAACTTAATAGGAAAGTCGTTTGGCCCGATCATGGTCATTTGGTTCGGTATGCTAGCAACGCTTGGATTTATTCAAATAACAAAATTTCCTGAAATCATTAATGCATTGAATCCGGTATATGCCTATGATTTCCTGACCCAATATCCAAAAGGTTTTATCCTATTAGGCGCTGTTTTTCTTTGTACTACAGGAGCCGAAGCGTTGTATTCTGACCTTGGTCATTGCGGAATTAAAAATATCCGAATTTCGTGGATTTTCGTAAAGGTAAGTTTGGTTCTAAACTACCTTGGACAAGGAGCCTGGCTGATGAATCATCCTCAACTAGTTAACGATTTAAACCCTTTTTATTCTATAATGCCCGGATGGTTTCTCTTTCCCGGAGTTTTGATTTCGACCGCGGCTGCCGTTATTGCCAGTCAAGCGTTGATAACCGGATCATACACGTTGGTTAGCGAGGCTGTTTCATTAAACTTCTGGCCGAAAATCAAAGTTTTACACCCTACCACTATAAAGGGTCAGGTCTATATTCCGTTTGTAAATTGGCTTTTATGGGTGTCGGTCTGCTTTGTCGTTCTGTTTTTTCAGGAATCGTCGAATATGGAAGCTGCTTATGGTTTGTCGATTACCATAACCATGATGATGACCTCCTTTTTGCTGATTTATTATTTGCACCAGAAACGAGTCAATATCATCTTGCTGGCAATCCTGAGTATCTTATTTGGAACAATCGAAACATCATTCCTGATTGCCAATCTTCACAAATTTAAGAATGGCGGTTGGTTCTCAATCGCACTGGCTTGTTTGTTTTTGTTAATCATGCTGGGTTGGTATTTCGGACGCCGGATAAAAAACCGTTACATCAGCTTTTCAAACATCAATAAATACCTGCATTTATTTGAAGATTTGAGCAAAGATAAATCTATTCCTCAAATAGCAACCAATCTGGTTTACATCATTAAGGCCAACGAACTACACCAGATCGAATCCAAAATCATGTATTCGATCTTCAACAAACAACCCAAACGCGCTCAGACCTACTGGTTACTGCATGTCAATATCGTTGACGAACCAGATACATTCAGCTACGAAGTTAACCAGATTATTCCTGGTGTTCTGATCCGTATCGATTTTCACCTCGGTTTTAAAATCGAGCCACGCATCAATCTATTCTTCAAGGAAGTTTTGAAAGACATGGTAGCCGCTGGCGAAATAAAGCTGACCAGTTCATACGAATCGCTGAGAAAACATCATCTGCCACCCGACTTTCTGTTTGTTAACCTCGACCGGATTATGACTCAGGATTATAAACTATCTCCATGGGAAACCATGATTATGGGACTCCATGCTTTAACCCGAATATTTAGCATCAACGATGTTAAAGCACTTGGATTAGACACCAGTTGCGTAATCAATGAAAAAGTCCCGATTGCGATTGAACGTCCGCTAAGCCGGAAGATGAGAAGAATTGGGGATTAATTTTGCAATCGGATAATCTATTAATTTCAAGGATGCAAACATCTAAATCATTGCCCTTATTCGAGTAAATTTTTAAAGTTGGGATCGAGAATTCTCCTCCCGACTTTCGTTTTTCAATTAAAATCTCAACCAAATGGAATAGCCCTTTATACATTTCAGGTTGGCACCTACAGCTGATTACATGGCTATTTCACTCATTAAAAATAGATCTCTAAAGTTCTAAAATACGTCGTCTTTATGTAACTTCGACTGCAATTTCAAAAGCATACTTTAAAGATCGGCTGACATGTCGGAGATAAATCAAAATTCTGCACTTAATAAAGTAACTTTTACCGGACTTATAATAACAATAGGCATTGTCTTTGGCGATATTGGTACCAGCCCGTTATATGTGGTCAAAGCAATTATTTCAGGAGCCGAACATTTCGACAAACTGCTGGTTTACGGTTCCATTTCCTGTGTCTTCTGGACGCTCACTTTGCAAACAACCTTTAAATATGTTTTTATTACGCTGAGGGCCGACAACCGTGGTGAAGGTGGAATTTTTGCCCTGTTTGCCCTGATAAAAAAGAAAACGATTTGGGCCGCAGTCCTTACCATGATTGGCGGGAGTGCCCTGTTGGCCGATGGTGTAATTACGCCATCGATAACGGTAACATCGGCAATAGAAGGATTGCAACTGATCGACCCTAAAATTCCGGTAATACCTGTTGTACTGCTCATTATTACGGCGCTGTTTTTTGTCCAGCAGTTCGGAACCCGGTTCCTTGGAAAATCGTTTGGTCCCATAATGACAATTTGGTTTGGAATGCTTGCCATATTAGGACTTAACCAAATAACAACTCATCCTCAAATTCTCCATGCACTGAATCCGGTTTATGCCTACAATTTTTTGGCGCAATATCCTGGAGGGTTTATTCTGCTTGGCGCAATTTTCCTTTGTACCACCGGGGCTGAAGCCTTATATTCAGACATGGGCCATTGCGGAATCAGAAACATCAGGATTACCTGGGTATTTGTAAAAGCAAGTCTGGTTTTGAATTATCTGGGGCAAGGAGCATGGCTAATGGCACATCCCAACCCTGTGCCCGATTTAAACCCATTTTTTTCAATCATGCCCTCCTGGTTTCTTTTCTCCGGGATACTGCTTTCTACCGTAGCTTCCATTATTGCCAGTCAGGGTTTAATCACCGGATCGTACACCCTAATCAGTGAAGCGGTTTCGCTCAACTTCTGGCCCAAAATTAAAGTTTTGCATCCAACCACCATTAGGGGACAAGTGTATATCCCTTTTGTTAACTGGCTTTTATGGATTGCCGTGTGCTTTGTGGTTGTATTTTTTCGGGAGTCGTCAAATATGGAAGCAGCCTATGGCTTGTCGATTACGATTACAATGATTATGACATCGATGCTTCTGATTTATTACCTACGTCAGAAGAATGTGCCAATCCTACTGCTTACCTTACTGGTCATGGAGTTTGGGCTAATCGAAGGTTCATTCCTGATTGCCAACTTGCATAAATTCAAATATGGCGGATGGGTATCGATCGTCCTGGCGTTGGGGTTCATTCTCATTATGATGGGTTGGTTCTTTGGCCGCCGGATCAAAAACAGGCACATCAGTTTTTCGAATGTGAACAAATACCTGCATCTTTTCGAAGATTTGAGCAACGATAAATCGATTCCACAAATAGCAACGAATCTGGTTTACATCACTAAAGCCAGCGAGGTTTACCTAATCGAATCCAAAATCATGTATTCGATCTTCAACAAGCAACCCAAACGGGCTAAAACATACTGGCTACTTCATGTCGATACTGTTGACGAACCAGATACATTCAACTACGAAATAACCCAGATTATTTCTGGCATACTGATCAGGATTGATTTTCACCTCGGTTTTAAAATTGAGCCACGTGTTAACCTTTATTTTAAAGAAGTGCTGAAAGATATGGTTGCCAGTGGTGAAATTAAGCTGACCAGTTCTTTCGAATCGTTAATGAAACATCACTTTCCACCCGATTTCCTTTTCATCAACCTGGATCGAATCATGTCGCGCGATTATAGCTTGTCGCCCTGGGAATCCATGATTATGAGCCTTCACAATTTCACCCGATTGATTAGTATCAACGATGTGAAAGCACTTGGACTGGATTCGAGCAGTGTAATTGAAGAAAAAATTCCGATCGAGATTGAACGCCCGCTGACCCGTAAAATCCAGAGAATTGAGTAAATCAATTATTTCTTTTCCGGCACCAGATTCGCCACAACCCGGACGAGTAAAATCAAAATAATAAAGTAAACCGCCGGATTGAACTGTTGGCCAATCATAAAAGAAAGCAACAAAAGAACTCCGGATAACCAAAAATAGTAGCGGGTTCGTGGTCTCCATTTTTTTACCGCCCATAATCCGGCAAAAAACAAGTTGAGCGGGAAAGCCCACAACAAATTATAATTGGGACTCATGGCCGGATGTTCCGAATACAACGTAAACCAGCCTATAATGAGGCCAGTCAGTCCGGTAAGAGCCAACAACCAATAGTCGAGCCAATCGGTTTTCCTTTTCCGCAGAAAGCTACGAACTGAAATTGCAGTAACGATCAGAAATAAAAAACCAAAAACGATGGCTGGCCAAGGCCAGTCGGAGTTCAGTTTAGAATTGGGGTATTCGCGTAAGGTGCGGGTTTCAAGAACCAAAGGCTGGGGTTTTCCGTCAATGGTAATTTCGGCTTTGGCAAACTGATCTTTCAGATATTCAGGTAAAAACATTTGTCCGTAAGCAGTAACCGGTTGTTCTGCCTTTTTGCCAACCAGCAGGTCAATGCCGAAGTCAATCCAGCGAAACGAATGATGAAATTTCTTAATCAGGTCGCGATAACTTTCAGTCGGATGATTATCGGTAAACTTAATCGGTGAGCCAGCATTCCGCTCAATCATATCACGGACACGGGTAGCACAATTATCCATGAAAAAATTGTAGCGGTACATCCGGTTCTCGGTTTTGGCATTTTCAACCAATGCCTGAAAAAGCTTGTTTTTCCCTTCCGGAGAAAGGTTGAGCACCTGTTCGTAAACACTTCGTTTTTCTTCATCATATTGTGGCAACCAACTTTTAAACCTTTCGCCACCCATTAAATAATCAGTTTGCCCCTTGGCAAAACGATACATAAAATTTGGCGTATCGAAGCTAAAAAGTCCATAGTTAAACACAGCATCAAGATTGATGGCCGAATCAGTCACCCGAATAGCCGTATGCCCGTACATCGAATAAACCTCAACTCCCGGATTGCAGGTCAAAATGCTTACATTGGCATCCGGACTAAGTTGTTGAGCGTGTACTTTCGGCTGAAAAACCAGCAAGGAAAGAACTATCAGGAAAAAATAACGCATTTGCATAATTCGAAATTTTGGACTCAAAGATAGCTGTTTTGCGCTTACCCTGAAGAAATGATTAGTTAAGGAACAGTCAGCTCTCCTGGCCGATTCGCTATTTAGACAGAATAAAAATAGTAAGTTTGCCCAAAAATTGATAATATTGTCCTTTGTTAAAAAAAATGAGATATGGGATGCAGCGGATGCAGTGCAAATAATGACCTTGACAGACCAGCCATGCTTGGCGTTTATGACTGGCTCAACGATATACCTGATACTACGAACGAATCGAACATCGTCGAAATACGGTTCAAAGGAACCCGGAAAGAGTTTTTCCTGAATGAAGACGGCATTCATTTGAAACGCGACGAATTGGTCGTAGTTTCCTGTTCGCCAGGACACGATGTTGGTGCCGTTTCGCTTACCGGCAAACTGGCCGAACTTCAGTTTAAACGGAAAGTAAAAAAACCAGAACGCTACGAATGGAATAAAATTTACCGGAAAGCTACGCCAACCGATGTGATCAAGTGGGAAGAAGCCAAAGCGCGGGAAAACAAAGTAATGATTCGTGCCCGCCAGCTTGCCAACGAATTGAACCTGAACATGAAAATTGGCGATGTGGAATTTCGTGGCGACAACAACAAAGCTATATTTTATTACATTGCCGACGACCGTGTCGATTTCCGAGAACTGATCAAACTTTACGCCAGGGAATTTGCCATCAAAATTGAGATGAAGCAAATTGGCGCCCGTCAGGAAGCAGGCCGAATTGGCGGAATTGGCTCGTGCGGACGTGCACTTTGTTGTTCAACCTGGAGAACCGATTTTTCGAGTGTCACTTCGGATGCAGCCATTAAACAGGGATTATCGCCCAATGCTGAAAAAATGGCAGGCCGCTGTGGCAAATTGAAATGCTGCCTGACCTACGAACTCGATCATTACCTGGAAGCTCTGGAAGATTTTCCACACGAATTGCTGGCCATCGAAACCGACAAAGGATTGGCACGCCACTTCAAAACAGATATTCTTCAGAAAAAAGTCTGGTACAGCTATTCGCAATCTGATGGAGGGCGTGTTTTTGTGCTCGATCTGGAAGATGTGAAGAAATTCCTGAACATGAACAAGCGCGGTCAAAAACCATCGTTTGAGGGGTACAACGAACCTGAAGCCAAGAAGGAAAATATGATGAACGTAGGCGAGCTGGATCAAAAGTATTTTGACAAACCAGCGCCGAAGAAAAACCGCAACAACCGGAATCGCAGATCTCAGGGGAACCGCATTCAGGGAGACCGATCACTGGAAAGCCGGCCACAGGAAGCAAAAGTTCAGGAAGTACGGGTTCAGGAGAACAAAACCCAGGAAAACAGACCGGTAGTCAATAAGTCGACCGAGAACCGGCCAAATGAAAATCGCCAACAGCGGAACAGGCACAGGCCGAACCGCAACCGCCCTCAGGTAAATAAAGGGCCAAGACCTGAAAATACTACACCAAAGGAGTAAAAAGATAGCAGATTTTAATGGGCGGGTGATTTTAAGTCACCCGCTCATTCGTTTCAAAACAAACTCAATATTTCAATTCCACGCTTCTTCGACCATTGTTCGAGAACGCTATGCGATTCGGCAAAAGCCAACAAAAAACCACCACCACCCGATCCAAGAAGCTTGATATATACCTTTTCGCAATGTGCAAAAGATATTACCCGATGAAAATTGACTGGAATCATCTGGTGAAAATGATAAACCTGAAACCGGACCAATTGCTCCAAATGCTGAAAGAATTTCTGTTTATCACCGCTGAGCAATGACTCGATGCAGCCATTATTCGCCGGAATAAACTGGTTGTCGAAAGCAAGTTTAAACTCCGGAAGGTTGAAAAGATCGATAAAATGCTTAACCAAAGGGCCAGTTGCTCCGGTTGTTTTGGTATCAATTAAAGCCATTACCAAGCCTGATTGGTTCATGTCAAATTCAATCGGACAAATTTGCTTTTTCGTGTCGAGTAAAATGGGTTTATTCAGGTACGAAATCAGCGGATCGAGGCCAGAGCTTTTACCATGGAAATAGCTTTCGAGCACAGAAAAATTGGCTTTCAGAATTTCAGGAGAGAGATTATTTCCCATATCGGATGGAAATGCATACTTGCTGAAAAGCGCCGCCACCAATGCTCCCGAACTACCCAGACCATATTGCTGCGGAATGTTTGAATTAAAGAAAAGTCCGTGATCGAGATCGTTTTTTAGTTTCTCCAGATCGAACGAAAAATGCAATGTTTGAGTTGAATCTAACGATTTCAGATACTCATAAAACTTCCGGATTTCGGCGGTACTTTCCAAATGAGAATGATCCGCGTCAAAATCCAAAAAGCCCGAAAACTTCGGAAACGGAACCGACAGCGCCATTGCATCGTAGATCAGCCCATATTCGCCAAATAGAAGGAACTTGGAGTTGAAAATTTCAGTTTTAGAATTCAAAATTGTCATTGATAGTCATTAAATTGTCATTTATTGTCTGATCACATATCGGTAATTCAATCCTTTAATCTTTCCGGTCCTGTGCCAATCCGGTCATCAATCCAGTTTCCATTTTCGCAGAAAGCCAGCAACTCACGCTCTATAAAAGCTTTCACATCCAGCTCATTCTCCTGAAAATAAAGCATGTGAATATTTGGTCCGGCATCGATGGTAAAACAAACCGGAATCTGCGACTTTTCGCGAAAACGTCGAATCCGGCTAATTAATTCCAGACTATTTGGCTTCAGCAACAAAAACGACGGATTCGAAGTCATCATCATCGCATGTAAACTCAGCGCTTCATTTTCAACTACTGAAATAAATTTTTCCTGATCGCCGGTAAGCAACGCCAGGTAAAGCTCATTGATGTTTTCGTGTGCCTGAGCAATGCGCGAACGCTGATAGTGATGCTCATCCATTAACCGGTGACCAACTGAACTGGAAATATCCTTCGCTCCTGAATCAACCATCAGAATAGCATCCCGAAGCCCTGAAAATACCGGATGAACTCCCTCTGAAAGCGGTATCGCATGTTCGTCGCTACACGACTCAAACAACTGATTCTGCCCCCAGATAGAAAAGCCCGGATATACCGACCGGCAGGCGCTTCCGCTACCCATGCGTGCCAGTTCCGAAGCCTTTTGCCAAAATTCCGGACTATCCGATTCCTTTCCCGAATGAACAAAATCCAACTCGGTCAGGCACAAAGCCAATGCCCCAAACGACGAAGCCGACGAAGCAATTCCGGCCGAATGTGGAAAACTATTACGGCTGTGAATTCTGAAATTGTATTTATTTATCCAGGTGTACTGACCCGAAACATGATCAAGGTATTTCTCAATACGGTCACCAAATGGACTCTCAACTCCTTCAAAATAATACACCAACTTTTGGTCACCCTCTTTGTGCAGTTCAACCGATGTTTCGGTAAAGGCATTCCGGAGCACAAAACTTAGCGACGGGTTCATTGGCTTCTGAAAATCGCGTTTGCCCCAATATTTCACCAATGCAATATTCGATGGACATTTCCATTGGCTCAAATGCGCATGTTTTGCAATTCCGGTCATGGTTATGGTCGTTTTAAAATCAGATCGTCCCATCTAAACACGGTGGTTAATCCTTTGTTTTCAAAGTATCTTTTTACTCCTGAAAAAGGCAATGAGGTTGAAGCCAGAAAAAAATCGCCACCCCAGGCACCGAGGGATTTGATTTCACCTTTAAAATCAGGAAAAAACTCCGACTTAATCGGCAGTCGCATAATCAAACCGCTAATCAACGCCTCATGTTGACGAATCAAAAGGTTAAATTCATCCTGATCAATGCACCGCGAAAATTCATCGGCCAATGCCGATCCTTCTTCAATCTGCTGAGCTGAAACCTTTCTCTCTTTCAGAAAAGTATTGACCTCAGCCGCTGTCTTTTTCTTTATTCCGGAATATACCAGGAATAACTGATCGGCAAACGGATAATCCAATAAAACAGGTTCAACCAGCTTGCTTCTGGTGTAAAAAATCGGTCCGTCGACCATCGCGCAGGCAATGTCGAAACCGGAACCTTGAAAAACCAGTTCATTCAGTTTAAAAGGATCAACTCCCGCCCATTGCGAAAGCAAACTGATCAGCGTGCTGCTGCTGCCAAAACCCCACTCCGGATTGGATTCCAGCGTGGTTTCGAATTTTGTCCCAGACTTAAGTACAAATTCAGAATTCAAACTTTTAATGGTTTTAAATATCTGGCTGAGTGATTCAGCCTTATCCGAATGGCTTGTACCGATAACCGAAAAATCAGTTGGATTCAGTTCGCACGAGAACCAAACCTTTCCGTTGTAAAATGCTTGCCATTGAATCGGTTCAGATGTGTTCATTTCAGAAACAGTTAAATGCTGACCAACTTTTAGCGGTAAGGCAATTGCCTTCGCCCCGTGAAGAACCAAATATTCTCCGGTTAAAAGCAGTTTACCGTTGGCGTGATATGACGTGGAAAAAGACAATAGATGTTAGATTTTAGATAATATACTAAAAGAACTTCACCCGATACTCTTCCAATACTCTTCGACTGCCGAAAACGACACGGTTTTATCCTGAAAATAAATAAGTATTTCAGCCCGCCGCTCTTCAGGAATATTTAGTTGGTTCAAAATGTTGCTCAAATGCATTTTCATGTGACCTTGCTGAATCCCAACCGAAACCAATGCTTTCACAGCGCCAAAATTGGACGCCAGTCCGGCCACCGCCAGATACATCATTAATTCCGACGCAGAAGGATTATCCAAAATTTGTATGGCTAATTTAGCCAACGGATGAACGGCTGTTACACCACCAACCACGCCAACCGCCAAAGCCAGCTCGATACTGAACCGGAATTTTCCCTCCTGAATCAGAACATCAGTTAGCCCGGAATAACTACCGCTTCGGGCAGAAAAAGCATGACCACAGGCCTCTATCGCCCGGAAATCATTTCCGGTAGCGACTGCCAGTGCATCAATGCCATTAAAAATACCCTTGTTGTGAGTCACCGCACGTGAAACATCGGCTTGTGAAATCCGAATCGCCTGCTCAAATTTTCGGGCAAACTGAAAACATCCAGCTTCCGATTTTCCATCAATCAGGTCAACAACCGGGCATTCAACCCACGCTCGCACGCGACTTTCAGGAGTATAATTGGATAAAATAGCCATGATGATTTCGCATTCGCGCTGGTTCGTTGAAACCTTTTCGCTGGTCAGAAAATATTCCTGAAGGCTTTTCCCGAACTGCTCCAGACAGGAGTTGATGAAGTTGGCGCCCATGGCATCGCAGGTTTCAAAACCGGCATCCAACTGATAATAGTTCGGCAAGATATGAGGCAATGCTTTCAGTTCAATTTGGATAATTCCACCGCCTCGTTCTTCCATTTTTTCAGTTAGGAAGGCACTTTCAGTCAGTAATTTTGACCGGATTTCTGGAAAAAGCGACTGCAAATATTCAGGATTTCCATTCCATATGAAATGAACCTGACCTTTTTTTTCAGTACCTAAAACTTCGGCATGAAAACCGCCACGCTTCGCCCAAAAGCCAGCAGCATTTCCTAAAGCAGCCACTACCGAACTTTCTTCGGAAACCAAAGGGAAAAATAAGTTTTTGCCATTCACCACAAAGTTCGGGGCGAGGGAAAAGGGAAAAGGGAAACTGGAAACCGGATTTTCGCTCAAATCATCAATGATTTTTCGGGTAATTTCGTTGGAAGCTTCAAATGAACTCAGCTGTTCAGCCAAATCCGAATCAAAACCATATTTTTGAATCAGTGCGTCAATGCGCTCTTGTTTGTTGTATTTTGAAAATCCTTGTATGATGGATTTATCCATGATAGTTGGGATTAATTTTCAGATAAGCTTTTGCCAGGCTTAGCGTCTGAACCTGATTTTTGAGGAATCCGGATAGTGATTCGTAGCTCTCTGAAGCATGTTTCAAGACGGCTGAGGCCATTCCAAATACCGCCGGAAGCTGGCTTTTGGAAGTCAGGTAATAACCATCCAATGCATTTTGAATACCACCGGAAATAATCAATTGCCGACAAGCCGGATTTGGATTTTCTATCAGGATTTGATTCACCGAATCGACCATTTGACTGGCAGAATGACCCACAAATGCAAATGGCAAACTGGCTTCAAGTTTCTGCTGATCGTTGCGCAGCATTTCCAGTTTCGAAAAATTGGTTCCGCCGTAAGCGCCAAATTCGATGGCTTCGAGTGGCAGAGCAAGCAATTGTCGCAAACTTTCAGGACCAAACCCCTGCCCCACTTCCTTTACGATCACCTTTAAATCAATCTGATCGAGTAATTGCTGAATGGTTTGGAAAGGCGATTGTTTCAGCCGATTTCCTTCGGGCTGAAACCACTCTTGTAAAGGATTAACATGAACAATCAGTCCATCAGCACGCAATTCTCCAACCAAATCAATAACCGCTTGTGTATTTTTTGAAGCAAGTAATTCTTCAACCTGGGCAACTCCCAGATTGGCCCAAAATGGCTGATCACCAATTTCATCACGGAAATCAAAGTCAGCCCAATCGGTTTTGCCGAACAGAATTTTGCGGCACGAGCCCAATCCCATTCCCATTCCAAATTCGCGACAGGCACGTGCAATATTACAGTTTATAGTTTTGGCAACACCGGTTCCGCCAGTCATGCTTGAAACCCAGATGGGTGTCTGCAGTGTCTTGCCCAGAAACTGGATACTCAAGTCCATGTTTTCAGGATGAGCCGACAGCAGAGGTTCGTAGTTAAAACGAAGATCCTGTACTTCCAGTTTGGTCTGTGAATCAAGTGCAAGCTGGATGTGTTCGAGTTTACGATCGGAAGCCATTGAAAATGATGAATTATGAATGATAAATGTTATGACTTCGAAATTTACAGCTTTTTCATTTATGATTGGTAAAATGGATCAACTTTAGGCACTTCGAATTTCTTACTCTTTCAGAATGTTTCTGGAAATCACCATGCGTAAAATTTCGGAAGTTCCTTCGCCAATTTGAAGCAACCGCTGATCGCGATAGAAACGCTCAATGGGCCATTCGCGGTTTTTGAATAAACCGGCGCCACCCAGAATCTGAACGGCTTCGTCGGCCACTTCACGGGCTATTTCGGCACAATACAATTTAGCCATAGCCGCCTGCTGCGCAAAAGGATGACTATTATCCTTCAGCCAACATGCATTGTATAAGGTATTTCTGGCATTTTCAATTTTCAAAGCCATATCGGCCAGTTTGAATGCTATCACCTGAAATTCGCTTAACGATTTACCGAATTGTTTGCGCTGTTTGGCGTAAGCTTTGGCCATTTCGTAGGCTCCCTGTGCCAATCCAAGACCGATGGCAGCAATCGACAAACGACCAGAATCCAATGTTTTCAGCATAATTTTAAAGCCGTTGCCACGTTCGCCTAACTGGTTTTCGAGCGGAACCCGGCAATCGTTAAAATACAGCATTCCATTATCGGCAGCCCGCCATACTAATTTGCTTTTCATCGTTTCGCGCGTAAAACCTTCGCGTTCCTTTTCGATCAGGATCGCGGTAAATTCTTTGCGTCCATCTTTTTCTCCGGTAAGCGCCAAAGTGGTCATTCCGGCTGAAATGTCGGAGGTTCCGTTGGTAATGTACTTTTTAGAGCCATTCACCAAAAACTCATTGCCTGAAATCTGTGCAGTGGTTTCAACTCCCTGTGCATCAGAACCCGCGTTTTCTTCAGTCAAACCGAAAGCCCAAAGTTTTTCACCGGTACAAAATGCAGGAAGAAAGGTTTCCTTTTGCTTCTGCGTGCCAAACTCAACAATTGGCCCAACGCCCAACGAGTTATGCGCAGCAAGAGTTGCAGCCATCGAACTGTCGACACGAGCCATTTCTTCGATGGCAATGACATACGAAAGGTAATCGCTGCCCAATCCGCCAAATTCAACCGGAGCAGTCATTCCCAAAACGCCAATTTTTCCCATTTCGCGAACCAATTCTATCGGAAAAATCTCTTTCTCGTCAAAATCGTCGATCACCGGCTTGATGATCGATTCGGCAAACTGCCTTACTTTTGCCCTGATCTGGTGATGTTTTTCTTGTAATAATGCGTTCATATTTTAAGTTCCAAATTCCAAGTTTAAAGTTCCAGGTTGTGGAAACTAACAGCTAGTTGTTCTTCCTCCAACTCCACCAACAATTGCTTTTCAACAACGGCATTTCCTTCCTTCACATAAATCTTTTTCACTCGTGCATCAACCGGGCAAAGCACATGGATTTCGGTTTTCATCGACTCCAAGGTCAACAAAATTTCTCCGGCATAAACCACATCCCCTTCGCACCTTTTTAATTTCAATACCTTTCCAAACAAATCGGCGCAAATAAGGTTCTGAAAAATCTTTTGTTCATTCCCATTTTTTCGCATCGGCAAAACCTGATTTCTCCTCAAATTACTTCGTAATGCAAAATGAAATCCTCCGGAAATGATTTGCGTTTTCTTCTCCTCTTCCAGACAATAAAAAGATTCAAGCTGCTGATTAATATTCAGCTCAAGTGAATTTTCAGTCATCCGAACCACCTTCGTATCATATTCCTCCTGATTAATTCTGAAGATCTGACGATCAGAATAAAACCGTATGCTGCATTCATATTTTTCATTATCCACAAAAACCTCAGCAAAAGGCATCATGCGCCAGAAACCAATCTGATTCCATACCGAATTTCCAGAGATTTTATGCTGCTGAAAATGAAAAATAAGATAGGCAATAACCAACTTATGCTTGTTTAAATACTGCTTCTTTTCTTTAATTTGAGCGTTAATCAAATCCAGATTTTCATCCACAAACCGGGTATAAACCCGATTCTCCTGAATTACTTCACTTTCAATCAATCCGGACAAAAATGAAAGATTGGTGTGAACTCCGCAAACGCCGGTTTGCGACAAAATCTGCTGCAACTGACTAATTGATTTTGGGCGGTTTTCGCCCCAGACAATGAGTTTAGCTATCAGCGAATCGTAATTTGGTGAAATGAAACTTCCTTCCTTTACAAATGTTTCAACACGTAAATTCTCCGACTCTGGAATTCGCCAAAGTGAAAGCTTTCCGGCGGATGGCTTAAAATTATTCTCCGCATCTTCGGCGCAAAGCCGAACTTCAATGGCATGGCCTTTAATTTGGATGTCTTCTTGTTTAATTGGTAGCTCATTTCCAGAGGCAACCAACAATTGCAGTGAAACCAAATCCGTATTGGTAATCATTTCGGTTACCGGATGCTCCACCTGGATGCGTGTGTTCATTTCCAAAAAGTAAAACTTGCCGTTTTCGTCCAGCAAAAATTCGATAGTGCCGGCATTCCGATAATTCATTGATTGGGCGATTTTAACGGCTGCTAAAGTTAGTTTCGTCCGTAATTTTTCGTCGACAGAAGGCGATGGAGCCTCTTCGATTATCTTCTGAAAGCGCCGCTGCACCGAACATTCGCGCTCGAAAAAGTGCAATACATTTCCATGAAGATCGGCCATCAACTGAACTTCGATGTGCCGGGAGCGGGGCAAATATTTTTCTACAAACAATTCCCCATTTCCAAAGTAATCCAATGCCTGACGCTCAGCTTTTTCGAGTGCTGGAAGTAATGCTTCAGCCGATTGGCAAATAACCATTCCTTTTCCGCCGCCACCTCCTGAAGCTTTAACCATGACTGGGAAATCCATTTCAGGCGCATGTTTCAGAATTTCACCAATCGTTCCCCTGAAGGATTTTAAGGTTGGAATGCCAAGTGATTCAACAAAATCCAATGCGCTGTTTTTTTCGCCCATCAGCCGGATGTTTTCGGGAGAAGGACCGATAAAAACCAATCCCATATCAGCCACTTTCTGAGCAAATCCCGCATTCTCCGATAAAAAACCATAGCCCGGATGAATGGCTTCAACTCCGGAATTCAATGCAATGCGTATAATTTTATCCTGATCAAGATACGTTTCAGAAAGTGTTTTCCCGGGTAGCAAAACAGCTTCATCGGCCATCGAAACGTGAAGCGAATCAGCATCATCGGCCGCATAGATTGCCACCGAACGAATGCCGTTCTTTTTCGCCGCCCGAATAATGCGGACTGCAATTTCACCACGATTGGCTATGAGAATTTTCTGAAAAGTATTCAAGTTTAATGTTTAATGTTCAAAGTTTAAAGTTGGCACAGCTTTCTACTGAAACCTGTTCACTGCGACTGATCACTTCCAAATAGGTTTTCGTTTTTCAAAAAAAGCATGAATACCTTCCTGACCATCAGGAGATAAAAGTGTTTCCGCTAGAATTATTGAAGTAGCAGTGGTATCGTTAACTTCAATGCTTCCTGACACAACCTGATTGATCACTTGTTTCGCTTTTTTAATCGCTTTTGGCGATGCCGATTCAAACGATGTCAAAAATTCAGTTAAAGCCGATTCCAACTCTCCATGTTCACAAATCAAATCAACCAAACCGGCCTGACAAGCTTCCTGCGTGGAGAATAATTTCCCGGTTAAAATCCATTTCCGGAGATTCTGCAACGACAAACGTTTGGCTACAAAAGGCAAAATCGTAGCGGGCAAAAGTCCCAGCTTCACTTCGCTGAACATGAAACGGGTATTCGTCTCAGCCAGCACAAAATCACAGATGCCCATCAGTCCGATACCGCCGCCAAAAACGTTGCCACGAACGGCCGCAATCGTAATTTGCGGCAATTGAAACAATTTCAGCAGAACATCAGCCAACTGTTTATATTGAGCGGTATTTTGTTCTAACGTTCGTTCCTCTGCTCCTGAAAACCAATGCAAATCGGCACCGGCACAAAAAGACCGGCCATTTCCGGATAGAATAACAAAAAGCAGCTCATCCAAAGCAGAAATTTCGTCGAGCGCCTGATCCAGTTCCAGAAGTAACTCAGGAACAATCGCATTGTGTCGTTCAGGGCGGTTCAGGTTAATCCGGACAACAGGTCCTTCCAACTGAATTTCAATATATCGATAGTCGTTTTTCATTCTTTATTTATTCGTATTCTCACTAGTTTTTGTCATCCCGAATTTATTTCGGGATCTGTTGTTAAATGTGATGAGATCCTGAAACAAGTTCAGGATGACTCTACATTCGAAACACCCCATACCCCGGTTCACCAAACGGACGATTGAGCGAAACTGATATAGCTATGGCTAAAACTTTTCGGGTATCAACCGGATCAATGATTCCGTCGTCCCACAAACGTGAAGAGCTATAATAGGCCGAACTTTCTTCGTTAAACTGTTCGAGTAATTTGTCTCCAGATCCGTTGCTGCCAATGCTTTTTAAAACTCCGGAAGCCTGCTCGCCACCCATTACTGAAATGCGCGAATGTGGCCACATAAATAGAAAATGCGGATCAAAAGCACGCCCAGCCATGGCGTAGTTACCGGCGCCAAACGAGCCGCCAATCACTACCGTGAATTTTGGAACTGCAGCATTGGCGACTGCATTAATCAATTTGGCACCATCGCGGGCTATACCCTGGTGTTCGTATTTCTTGCCGACAATAAAACCGGTGATATTCTGCAAAAAGAGCAACGGAATTTTCCGCTGCACACACAACTGAATAAAGTGAGCACCTTTTAACGAACTCTCAGAAGTCAGAAAACTATTGTTGGCGACAATCCCAACCGGAAATCCCCAGATTCGCGCAAAGCCAGTCACAAGCGTCTTCCCGTAGTTAGCCTTGAATTCCTGAAACTCGCTTCCATCGACCAATCGGTTGATAATTGCATGTGCATTTATAGGTTTTTTCAGGTTAGTGGACAGCAATCCATACAATTCTTCCGAAGGATGAAGAGGTTCTTTCACCGGCTGAATATCCAGCTTTTGTTTCTCTGGAATCGGCAATCCGGCTATAATTTCGCGGCAAATTCGTAAAGCATCCCCATCATCTTCAGCAATGTGGTCGGCGACACCAGATACTGAAGTATGAACCTCGGCGCCACCCAACTCTTCAGGAGTTACCTCTTCGCCCGTGGCAGCCAAAACCAGTGGCGGGCCACCAATAAAAATGGTACCCTGGTTGCGTACCATGATGGTTTCGTCGCTCATGGCCGGAACGTATGCGCCACCAGCAGTACACGAACCCATCACCACCGAAATCTGCGGAATTCCTTCGGCCGACATGCGAGCCTGATTGTAAAATACCCGGCCAAAATCGAACCGGTCGGGAAAAACATTCGCCTGTTCCGGGAGATAAATTCCGCCTGAATCAACCAGGTAAATGCAAATGAGTTTATTTTGTCGGGCAATTTCCTGCGCCCGAACATGCTTTTTTATGGTTTCGCGGATATATGTTCCCCCTTTTACGGTAGCGTCGTTGGCAATAATCAGGCATTCACGACCTTTCACAAGGCCAATCCCGGTAATAATTCCGGCAGATGGAAATGAATTATCATATTGATTGTAAGCAGCAAAAGATGAAAGTTCGAGAAATGGTGTATTCTCGTCGACCAACAAATTGATGCGTTCGCGGGCTAAAAGTTTTCCGCGCGAGCGGTGTTTTTCGATGGCTTGTGCAGGGCCATGCGAGCTGACCGAAACCAATTTTTCACGAAAACTTGTCAATATTTCGATATAGTCTTTCTGGTATTCTGAATGTTTAATTTCCTTTATCATTCGGAGTTACTTGATAATAACATACCATAGACAAAATAGTGAACTCTTAGGTTCAATCCTGCGGTTATATTTCACCGTTTAAATGCACAAAAAATGAGAAGAAAAGTTTTGAAAACCAACTTCTCTTCTCATTTCATCATTCCTTCCTGGTAATACAGAGTATTAAAATCTATTCAAGTTTGAATTTTTCGATTGACCAATTGACCTTATTGTAGTTGGAATTCAGGCTTTTAATTGCATACAAAGTTGAGCCGCTTTGATCAACAAAAACGTATTTCACAGAAGCTTGATATGGAGTGCCAACAGTGCCTTCGTTTAAATAGATTGGGGCTACCTCAAATTCATTGATCTTGTTTAAATTGTCGGAATCAAATTGTTCAATTTTTGAAGACGTGTCTTCGGAGAACCAATATACACTTGACACGGCGAAAAACCTTTTCGTTTTCGAGCATTGATCGAAAGCTGAGATGTACGATTGATCCGTTTCAATTTGTCCATAAACAGGTGGTGATCCAGTGTGAGGAGATGTATCATACGATGGCATCTGATAAACCTTCCGATAACTCGTAAACAGTTTTTTACCATCTTCCGAAATCCAGAATTTGCCAATCGATTCGTGCCAGTAGGCAATAGTATCGTTGGAAACACCTTTAGAGATATCGAACAACAGTATGCCTGTAGGACTCAAATTCATCCTTGACCCAACCATGTAAGGACTACCTGGAATTTTCTTGATCATTGTTTTTTCGTAAACTGTACTCCAGTTTTTACTTACGGTAATTACACCGGTATTCAGGTTTATACTTCTGGAGAAAACCCACTGATCAACCGAGGGCGTAACGTAACACCATGAATTGTCGCCTAAAACCACATCGTAGGGTAAACAATCGATATCGTAATCTTTGTCAATGACGCTTTTGTCAATATCGATGTAACTTAATGATGCCACGGTATAACCAATAACGGCTTTGTGACCGTCTTCCGAAAGACTTATACACGCAGGAGTTTTACTTAAAGAAATTGTGTTCGATTTATTTGTCGTGGTATTATAGAGAATCAATGAGTTGGGCGATTTGGTACAGATCGCCATAATTCCCGATGACTTATGGAATTCAACATCGGTAACGATACCTGAAATTTCGGATACATCCCTCGGAATTATTGCACTTGCTTTGAGTGTAACAGAAATAGCATAATCGTTATTTGCCGAATTGTTCAGAATGTGAAGCGTGGAGGCCAAATCCTGAGTAGGCGTAGGATAGCTATTATTCCAGGATACGGTAATCGTTTCAGACTGACCATTATAGAGTGAGCCTGATGTTTTCGACAATATGAGCCAATCTGGCACATTGGTTATTTTCCATGCTAAATATCCATCGGAAATGTTTGAAAAGCTGAATGTTTTTGGATTCAGAGATTCAAAATTAAGAGCCCCGGTTGAACATTGAAGCGTTGGGTTTCCAAAATTGACATACGTTATCGGAATTGAGATGAGGCCACTATCTTCAACATCCAATACAATATTAGCATTGTAAGTTCCCATTTGAGAAATCAAAGCATTTTGTTTGTCAACCGCAAATGAAAATTTAGCCGATCCATCCAAAATCTGACCATGCATCGCGCTTAATGTGATCCATTTGGGAAGAACAGTCACTGTATATGATTTATTGGTTATTGGCGCAAGGGAGTACACAACATCAACAGAACTCTGATTATTGGTCACATAAATGGTGTCGTTGCTGCTAAAAGAACTTCTGTTGTTTTTATCCAGGAATTCATTGCTGCACGAGAAAATGGAAATTACCAAAACAGCGAGGTAAAAGAATTGTATAAGTGTTTTCATTCTGCTTATCTATAAATTTTAACACCAAAGGATAAATCAATCCTGCTTATGTTTTCGTAATTGTCTTTGTCCAATTTCATTGTTGTTGAATTAGTTCCATCATCAACCTTAAATTTATGGATTGAAGAATAAAATCCTGAAAGATCCATCCCTAAGGAAATATTTTTGCTGATAAAATATTCAATACCCACATTAATGTCCATGCCAAAGCTTTTCCCTGTGAGCAACAGGCAATTGGTAATGACATCCATTTCGTTCCGGTATGTGGCGAGTCCAAAGGCATAGGTTGAATTAAGTCTTAACTTTTGCTGTTTTGCAATGCATTGCTGAGAATGAAACGTTGCTCCAATGAAATTTACATATATCTTTTCTCTAAGATTCCCATAAATCAGGTTGACTCCATCCTGGGGATCTAAAAAACCTTCCTGGCTGTTCGAGGTTTCAAAAAATTTATACTTGGCACCTATTCCGTAGTTTGGAGAAACAAAATAAGTCAGATCAGCATTTCCAAGATGTCCCAACCTGAGGCCATTAAAAAAAGATTGTGACTGCTTTTTTGAGAATCCCAGATCGACCAATTCCTGTTCTGCTTCTTTTGAACTGGCAAATACATAGCCAAATCCTCCACCGAGGGCTAACCGCAGATGTTGATACGGTTCTGGTGTCTTTTGAACAACCTCCTGATTTTCTGAAACCTTTTGATCTATAACATAACGAAACACATTACTTACAGGAACTTCTCCCGATGATTTTACATTTTTAGTATTAAGATCGAAGTAGATGCTTTTCTTAGTAATTTTTTTGATCTTACAATTAATCGTATCGTTTTGATTCGTAATAATTTTATCTTGCGAAGCCCCGATATAACTAATGAAAAAAAACAGCAAAAGGAGTGGAAAGCTGATTTTCATATTGGTTTTGAGTTAGTGAAACAGTAAAATGCAAAGATATGGAATTGGCGAAAGCAAAAAAACATGTGCAGTTGAAATTATTTTACATATTTGATTACACTGTCCGTTGAACTTCAGATGCGTTAAATTTTATCCAGATAAAAAAGGGCGACAAATAATATGCTGAAATGGGTATAAAAAAACAGAGGAGGATCAATCCGTTGACCCTCCTCTGCTCATTTTTTGTAACTGTGTTATTTCAGAGTTCCCTGTTGGGCTTGTTCAATCATTTGTTTGTTGGCTGTAATGTAAATCTCAACCCGGCGGTTTTGAGCTCTTCCAGCTTCAGTAGCATTATCAGCAACGGGCTCATCAAAGGCTTTTCCTTCGGTCGTCATACGGGTTTTCTGAATTCCGTTAGCTGCGAGGAAATTGGCGACAGACGCAGCCCTATCGTTCGACAATTTGAGGTTCATATCGCGCGAGCCTTTATTGTCGGTATGCCCATAAATGGTTATATCGGTTTCAGGCGTTTCTTTTAACGACGCAGCAAAATTTAATAAAGCCGATTTGGATGATGCATTTAAATCACTTTTAGCGGTAGTGAATAAAATACCACTGTCAAAAGTAACCTTAATGGCCTGTAAGTTATTTGCATCTGTTACACTTTCAACTTTTGCCCCCTGTATTTTTTCAAGTTCAGCTTTTTGTTTATCCATTTTTTTGCCAATCAGTACACCGGTACCAGCGCCGACTGCGCCACCAATAGCAGCACCAATGGCAGCGCCTTTACCATGGCCCACCAAAGCTCCAATGCCCGCACCTAAAAGCGCACCTCCTGCTCCACCAATTACTCCGCCTTTTGTCGAATTTTTGCTAGTCGAACAGCTACTCAAAAGAATTGCAGTGCATAAAACCAATGCCGTAAATGCTCTAAAATTTTTCATTTTCAGTAATTTTAATTAATTATTTTTCATTTTACTTAACTGAACACCTTCGTATTATACGTTTTCACTTCTTTGATTTATAACCGGAACCTTCTTGCATTTGGAGAAACGATGAAGCAAACAATAACTTTAAAGGAAATTCATGAAAGAAATGAAGGGAAAGGCGTAATTTACCTTTTCATAACACCATAACACAGAATTTTCACGATGTTATCAACACTCTGTTCGAGGTTAACCTTGCTGTAGCCACCTGCAGAGAGAGGCATCTCCAATCCTTTGATGGCGGTGGTGATGCCAATAGCAGCTAAGGTCAGGTCATAAACTTCGAAAATGTTTTTACGAACTCCTTCAATCAGTATTCGCTTAATCATCCTGATTTCTTCCTGCCCATGTTTGAGCTTGATGTTTTCAATGAACTCGATAGCTGTTACGTCGCTTTCAAGAGCGTTGTAAAAATTGGCCAGTCCGCGATATGTAGTCAGTTTGGTAAGGATATAATCTCTCAGCTTATCAACCGGATCGGTATTCCGGTTTACAACGATTTCGAGTTCCCGTCTCAAAATATCAACTTCCTTTTGAATAACCGCCTGAAAAAGATCTTCTTTGCTGGTAAAATAATAGTAAAGCGAACTTTTCCCTTTACGGACAGCATTGGCGATATCGTCCAGTGTCGTTTTTTTGTATCCGTATTTGCTGAATATTTCCTGGGCAATTTTCAGGATGCTTTCACGATTTGCATCTTTTTTGTTTGTCCCGTTTTCAAAGTTCATCACCATAACCTGTAGATTATTTCAATCAGTAAACAAATATATGATTTATTTCAAACAAGAGGAATGACCCCTACTTGCACAAAGAAACAGTACATTTTCTAATTTCTATACCCTTCGTCCCTTTTTTTTATTCTCAGGTCGGAGAAATTGATGGTGTGCTTCGCTATTTTTTTCTTTTACCAACCTGAAATCAAGTTGCTTCTTCTCCAGATTGGCTCTGGCAATTTCAACCTGAACCACATCGCCCAATTGAAACTTGCGGTGGGCATGGCGCCCAATCAGGCAATAGTTCTTTTCGTCGAAAATATAGAAGTCGTCGTCGAGCGTACTTACCGAAACCATTCCCTCGCATTTATTTTCCAGTTCAACATAGATTCCCCAATCGGTAACTCCTGAAATAACTCCTGAAAATTCTTGCCCGATTTTATCCTGCATAAACTCAACCTGCTTGTACTTGATCGAGGAGCGTTCGGCATTGGCCGCTTTGTTTTCCATGTCAGACGAGTGTTTGCACATGTCTTCGTATTTCTGTGCATTGGCTGTTTTTCCACCTTCCAGATAGCGTTCGAGCAGCCGGTGTACCATCACATCGGGATAGCGCCGGATGGGTGAAGTAAAATGGGTGTAATATTCGAACGAAAGGCCGTAGTGTCCGATATTTCGGGTAGAATACACCGCTTTGGCCATGGTACGAATTGCTAGTGTTTCAATTACATTTTGTTCGTTTTTTCCTTTCACGTTGGTCATCAGCAGGTTCATCGATTTGGATATCTGCCCGGGAGTTCCCAGTTGTAAAATGTACCCAAACTTGTGGATAAAGTGATTGAAATTCATCAGCTTATCGGGATCTGGCTTGTCGTGAATACGATAAACAAAAGTTCGGGCTGTTTTTTTATCGTCGGTCTTGCCGATGAATTCGGCAACCCGTTTATTGGCCAGAAGCATAAATTCCTCGACCAACTGATTACTTTCTTTGGCTTCTTTGAAGTACACGGAAAGTGGTTTTCCGTTTTCGTCGATATTGAATTTTACCTCGACCCTTTCAAAAGCGATCGACCCATGTTTGAATCGGGCTTCGCGTAGTTTAACTGCCAGGCGGTTCATCGTAAGCACCTCATCTTTGAGTTCGCCTTCGCCGGTTTCGATTATGGCTTGCGCATCCTCGTAGGCAAATCGTTTGTCCGAATGGATCACCGTACGTCCAAACCATTGATTCTGAATTTCGGAATCATCGTTCAGTTGAAAAATTGCTGAGAAGCAAAGCTTATCTTCATTTGGGCGCAGAGAACATACTCCATTCGACAGTTTTTCAGGCAGCATCGGAACAACCCGATCGACCAGATATACCGACGTACCGCGCTCGTAAGCTTCATCGTCAAGAATTGTTCCCGGAGTTACATAGTACGACACATCAGCGATGTGAACACCAATTTCCCAGAACCCATTTTCGAGCTTTTGGATCGAAAGGGCATCATCAAAATCCTTGGCATCCATCGGATCAATGGTGAAAGTGGTTACTCCGCGCATATCACGGCGGCGAAGTATTTCTTCCGACGGAATCTCGTCGGGTATTCTTTCGGCTGCCTTCAGTACATTTTCGGGGAATCGAATTGGCAAGTCGTATTCAGCCAGAATGGCGTGCATTTCGGTATTGTTGTCGCCAACATTGCCCAGCACTTCAATAATTTCTCCAAACGGATTCTTGGCTCGGGCTGGCCATTCCGTAATTTTTGCAATTGCCTTTTGCCCGTCTTTGGCACCATTCAGCTTTTCATTCGGGATAAATAAATCAAATCCGGTTTTTCCGGAAGGAATAAAAAAGGCATAATTGTTCGATTTGGAAATGGTCCCCACAAAGGTAGATTTAGCACGTTCCACAATCTCAACAACTTCGCCTTCAACTTGTTGCTTTTTGCGTATGGCAAACAATTGCACCTTTACCTTATCTCCTTCCATGGCATGGTTCAGGTTTCGAGCCGAAACCAATATCGGTTTGTCAAATTCTTCAGAAACAATGTAGGCATAACCTTGCGGTTGTATCTCAACCTTCCCCAAGACAGCTCCGCTGCGCGATTGCAGTTTATATTTTCCACGCTGAACGCTGGAAAGGTTCTTGGTTTCAGTGAGTTCTTCCAGCACCACAAAAACCAGTTTGGTGATTTCGGGATCTTTAATTTTAAGGAGTTCAGCTATTTGCTTGTAGTTGTATGTCCGTTCCGGATTATCGTAAAAGACGGTCAGGATTGCATTTTTGAGCTTGGGCTTATTAAATGACTCAACCAGTTTGTCAATTTTATGTTTTTTATCCTTTGCCATTGTGGGAAGTATTAAAATCGAGAGGTAAGGTAGCAAACATTTTTCGAAACATGGATTAACAAAGTCATCTATTTCATGCAAATGTCTTCAGAAATAATCTGATTAACAAAATTTCAGATTCTTTTAGCTTTGTTGGTTCTTTTTGACATCGTTTCACACAATTGCGAGGTAATTTTGTAAAATACAAAGCACAACAGAAACGATTAACAAGTGCAGAAAACAGAGCAAGGGCTGGGCAAACTGAATTTCAGATTGTCCGGCTTTTTTGTTGATGACATTCAGATCATTCCTGAAAACGACTCAAAAAGTATCAGGGTTTTACTTCCTGAATATTTAGGAGTAGGAAAGCTCCGGATCTTTGATTTGGCGGGACGTATTGTAAAAAGTTGTGAATTAGGTGGACACGATTCCAAAATAGCAACGAGTGATTTGCGAGATGGAATCTATCTGGTTGAAGTGCAATCCGGAAAATTAAAGAAAACCGAAAAGGTTCTACTCAGCCCAAGTCAGGCTGAATAGCTTTGCTTCCGGCGGTAAGTTCAATTATTCAGGTACGTTTTGTATTGGCGGTACTGGTGGTGTTGGTGGCGGTGCAGCAACAGGTTTTGGCTCTTTGTAAAGTTTCACCTGAACAGCAGTTGGTCCTTTTTGTCCCATCTCAACTTCGTAATTCACCAGATTACCTTCTTTTATTTCTTCGAGCAGATTATTTACATGCACAAAAACACTTTCCTGAGTTTCTAAGTCACGAATGAAACCGAAACCTTTTGAAGTGTTGAAGAAAGTGACAGATCCTTTTCTGATAGGATCAAATACCTGATTTGGATCGCTTTTAGGAATGCTGATCTCAATATCTTCTAATTTAACGGCTATTTTTTTGGATGGATCCGGAGGAGTGGAAGTGATCATGCCATTTTCATCAACATAGGCGATCATGTCGTCCAAACTGCCACCTCTGTCGTTTTCCTTCCGGTTCTGTTTCTTAATTTCTTTATCTTTTCTCTTTTTCTCTTTCTTGTTTCTTACTTCTTTTTTGTTGAACGATTCCTGTGATCTACTCATGTTTCAATTTAATTTTATGTACAAATATAGTTTCTGTATAAAAATGCAATTCAATGCACCAATTCTCAAGTCAGTATTTTTTCCAAATGTACACTTTTAATTTAGTGTTTTGCAATTTTTCTGCGTTTATCCCTCTTCTGAATAATTGAAATACTCATTTAATCACTGCTTTAGCGAATATTTTGTAAAGCGTGAGTGTTAAAAACCTCTTTGAAACTGGTTGTTTCCGAATTTCCTCTTTTTATTAATCGAAGCTCAATCCTGAATAAACAGACATCGTTCTGGTTGCGATAACCTTAGATTGCCAAACTTGTTTACGAAACTTAAACCTCGAAAAAATGTTTATTTTCAGGAGGGTTCTATTAAATCCCAGAGATTTCCATACAGATCGGCAAAAACCGCAACGGTGCCATATGACTCAATCGAAGGTTCACAAATAATCCGGATTTTCTGGTCCAGTAAGTTCTGATAATCTCGCTTGAAATTGTCGGTGTTGAGAAACAGGAAAACCCTTCCGCCTGTTTGATTGCCAAGTCGGGACAATTGTTCGTCGGTAGCAGCTTTAGCCAGCAAAAGGCAACATTCTGACGAGCCGGGAGGTGCAATCCTCACCCAACGTTTGGTTTCGCTTAAAACTGTGTCTTCAATTAGCCTGAAATGTAATTTTTGGATGTAAAACTCAATGGCTTCATCATAGTCGGCTATTACCAGAGCGATATGTGCAATGTGCTGTTTCATTTAATAATGAGTTGATTAGACTCTGTAAAAGTAGTTGAAAATTCTGTATCCCAAATTTTCCCCGTTCTGGCTTTTCCTACTCCTTGCTCTATACCCATACACTTTACCACTATCGCGCACCCTTTTACTACGAGGTCCCGTCTAGTCAATATTATTGCTCAAAAACAGTCTATATGAGAAAACCATTTTTTATATTGATGATTTTCTGGTCTGATTACCAGTACAGGAAACCACATCACCAATGGTATTTAAATGGGAAACAGGAAAATGCCCGCAGGAACAAATGGTGTTCATGCGAGCATTTCGGTTTAGAATCGTTATCAGAAAATAACTATTTCTTGAATTCAATTTTCAGCGTAGCAACCTGCCATTCAGGTAATTTAGTCGGTTTATTTATGACCAGAGCATCACCTTCCTGTTTCCATGCCAGTTTTTCATCGCTGCCCAAGATTTTAACCGAAGCTACGGTTTTGGTATTCACTTTAGAGTTTTTACCCAGCGAAGTAATCTTAATTTCTCCGGATGGTTTGCTCATGCAAAAAGCATAAAGTGTTTCTCCTTTGGTTGTAAAACGAATATCGGTTGATTCATAGGGGCGTACATCTTTTACTCCGCCAAATTGTCCTTTGGCCTGATTCTTTGAGGTTGAAGGACCTTCGCCATAGATTTTCCATGGGCGGGTTCCATAAATGGCTTCACCGTTTGCAGGTGTCCATTGTGCGATTTCGTTGAGGATATTCATTACGTCTGATTCAAGGTCGCCTTCCGGAGTTTGAACTACGTTGAGCAGCAGGTTTCCGTTTTTACTTACGATGTCAACCAGCATCTGAATCACCTCGGTTCCGGTCATGTATTTCTGGCCGGTACGGTAAAACCAATCGCCAATGGAGGTGTCGGTTTGCCATGGGAATGGACTGATTGAATCCAGTGCACCACGTTCCACATCCTGCACCCAACGGCCTTGTGACGGACGTAATTTAGCAGTGTAAACGGCTTCGAGTTTTCCACCATTTTTAGTCCTATCCTGATTGTAGTAATGAGCCAGCATGGTTCGTCCAACTTCACCAAAAGGCAGTTCGCTGTCCGAATAAAGCAAATCAGGATGGTACATGTCGATCAATTCCGTAATTTTTGCCAGCCAGTCTTTCTGATTTTCAGGATCTTTTGTCAGCCAATCTTTGTCGTCCGGAGCGGTTTTTTTGTGGTATAAATCGGCATATTGTTCATCGTTTCCATCGTAAGCAACTCCGGCCAAAGGACCAGTTTTGTCGGCGCCACGGGCGGCCTGGAACCAGGTGTAACTGGCGCCCAGGTGCTCAGAAACTCCAAAGCGTAATCCTTCTTTTTTGGCAGCTTTTTGCCACAGGCCAACAACATCTTTCTTTGGTCCCATATTCACAGAATTCCACTTGTGAAGTTTAGAGTTCCATAGGAAAAAATTGTCGTGGTGGGTTCCCATGCTGACAAAATATTTGGCGCCTACTTTTTTGTACAAAGCCATTAACTTTTCAGGATCCCAGCGTTCAGCTTTCCAAAGTGGAATAATGTCTTTGTATCCAAATTTGGAAGGATGTCCGTAATGCGCAACATGATAGGTGTAATCTTCATCGGGTTTATCGCTGAAGGCATTTTTACTCCAGTCCCAACCTTGATTCTGATACATTCTCTTTGCGTACCAGTCTCCCTGACGAGGAACAGCTTGAGGTCCCCAATGTGCCCAGATGCCGAATTTAGCATCGCGAAACCATTCGGGATATTGGTACTCTTTGAACGACTCGTCGGTCGTTGTGAATTTTGCAGGAAGTGCTTTTTTCGGTTGTGCTGAAACTGATATTCCGAGTACAATAAAAAGCAAACTTGTTAGCCTGATTTTTTTGAATAGATTAGTTCCCATCGTGTTAGTTTTAAATTTTAATTCAAGGTTTTACTTAGGTAAAGGAATAGGTATAGTGAAACTCTCCCAAAGAGGAGAGTCTATTTCAATGAAGAGAATGCTTGCTGAGTTTATTTCAGCACACGAATTAAAAGAAGGCTTACAGGTACTGATCCAACTTTCTTCTGGTGATTTCTCCGACCACGCCTTTAATTTCTTCGGCCTTATCGCGCTTGCAAACCAAAATGGTATCGCCGTCTTTCACCACAATCACATCATCCATCCCAACAACAGCGACTAAACTGCCCGGAGCATAAACATAAGAGTTTTTGGTATCCTGAAAAATGACCTCCCCAACGTGTGCATTCTGGTTTTCGTCTTTCGTTGGATCGTATTTGTACACTTCTTCCCAACTTCCCAGGTCGTTCCAAACAAAATCGCCCTGCACCAGAAAAACATTATCGGCTTTTTCCATGATGCCATAGTCAATCGAAATTGAATCGACCTGATTGTAGATTTTGTCCAGAACCTCTTCGTAGCTTTCAGTCCCGATCGTTTCTGCGATTTTTTGCAGGTCGGCATACAGATTAGGAGCGTATTTCTGAATGGCTTCCAGAAAGACAGAAACTTTAAAAACAAAGATTCCGGCATTCCAGAAAAATTTTCCGGAGTCGACATAAGACTGAGCAGTTTCCAGATTAGGTTTCTCTACGAACCGATTGACTGCAAACGATTTGATGGTCTGGCCAATTTTGATTTCATCGGCAATTTCGATGTATCCGTAGCCAGTTGCCGGGGCATTTGGCGTAATTCCAATAGTTACGATTCCATTTTTTTCTTCGGCTATTTTCGCTGCCGATTCAATGGTTTCCTGAAACAGTTTGTCGTTTTGGGTCAGGTGGTCGGCTGGAGAAACAATCATGATTCCGTCGGGATCGTTTTTGGCAATAAACAAAGCTGCCAGTCCAATTGCCGGAAGCGTATTTTTGCCCACCGGTTCGTAAATCAGATTTTCTTTTGGAAGCCTCGAAGTTTGTTGTTCCAGAACCTCTTTTTGTCCTATGTTTGAAACTACGTAAATACTTTCGTCGGGAATGAAATTGGCAAAACGGCTGATGGTAGCCTGAATCAGCGATTCGTTTCCGAAGATGGTCAGAAATTGTTTTGGATTTGCTTTGCGGCTTCTCGGCCAAAAACGTGTGCCAGATCCACCGGCCATTATCAAACAATGAAATTTACTCATGTGTGTCAGTTTTAGTAGCGAACTTTAATTTTTAATGCGCCTTCGATGGCTTCTTCCGAAGCAACAACGGCATATCCGCCACCACAACCTGAGGTTATTGCACCCGGATATTTACCGATGTATTTGCTTTCCATTTCTTCCAGAACCCATTCGGGAACTGTATTCGGAAGTATTTTCTTCCAGGCATAGAAAGTTTCGGTCATCGATTCACCAAGCAAGTTAACATTTTTTGAGAGAATAGCCTCGTAACATTTTATTCCGGCATCGCCCAGTTCTTTCACGTATTCGGGTTTCAGGTTTTGATCGACCAACGGATCGTATCCATTTGGACGAGGAGACATTGGAACTAAATGCAAAACATTCGATAGCCATTCGCATGTTTCCTTATCAAATGTGTTTTCAATGTTCGAAGGCCAGTATTCACCATCGTAATCAAGGCGGCTGATTCCCGGAACCAAAATGCCAAGCTGATCCTGAGATCCTGAAATGTATTGGCTTCCGGGAGGATTTTCGGCTCCAAACAGAAGTTGGGCATTGCGAACCTGATCACCTTCAGGAATTTTCCCACCCCAAATTTCATGGGCAATTTTACGCGAGCTGGTCGCCATTCCTGAGCGATCGTTGAATTCGATGGTTGGCCAGATTTGAGCAACTACCACTGATCCGGGATGAACTTTGGAAACCCAGGGTTGATCCATCCAACCTCCGGCAATGCAAACGCGGTAAGGAAATTGAAGCTCTTTTTTTGAACTTGAACTTGACCGGGCCGGCAAACCATCCTCAGGAATACGTTCCAGAACAACTAATTCCACATTGTTCTCCTTACATATTTGTGCTTTTCCTTCGGTGAAACCGTCGGTATTTACAATAAACAAATCAGGTTTCAGGCGCTTCATGTCTTCCTCAAAATCGAGCATTCCCATTCCTGACGAAACAAATGCTTCGGTTACATATTTAACCGCGCCTACCATGTAAACCCGCTCTTCCTGCGAAAAATAAGGCTTTTTACCTTTCAGTTTGAAAAGATTCTCGTCCTGGCCAACGCTGACGTAAAGTTTACCGTATTGTGATGCCGTTTTAAAGAATGCAACGTGTCCGGCATGCAGCAGATCGTAACAGCCACTGACCAATACTTTTTTATCGCTCATAAGTTATTTTGTTATTTTATTTTCAGGATAAACAGTTTCTCAATTTTGCTGAAACCCAATAAAACTGGTCGAAAAACTGTAACTATCCTGTTAAAAACAAAATTGGCTATCCACGCAAGAGTGAATAGCCAATTTTTATTTAGTTATGTTTGTTATTTCCGCTGATCATCTGTTCTTTAATCCAGTCATAGGTCTCTTTCATCCCTGTTGCGAGAGGCAAGGTTGGTTCCCATTTCAACAGGTCAAGAATCATGGTATTGTCGCTGTTGCGTCCACGAACGCCTTTAGGCGCACCCAGATCGTAAGTCCGTTTCAGTTTGATGTTGCCGATTTTCTCAACGATGTCAACCAATTGATTAATTGAAACCATTTCGCTGCTTCCCAGGTTCATCGGCTCAATGATGTCGCTGTACATGATTTTAATGATTCCTTCAACACAATCGGTAATGTACATGAAACTGCGGGTTTGTTCGCCGTCGCCCCAAATGTTGATTTCATCTTTTCCGTACAATTCGGCTTCCAATACTTTGCGGCACATAGCTGCAGGCGCTTTTTCGCGTCCACCAGCCCAAGTTCCATGAGGTCCGTAAACGTTGTGGAAGCGGGCTACACGGGTATTCACTCCAAAATCTTCACGGAAATGACGGCACATCCGTTCTGAGAACAGCTTTTCCCATCCGTATCCATCTTCAGCCTGTGCTGGATAAGCATCAGATTCTTTCAATCCCGGATTATCAGTTTCCTGTTGTTTTTCGCCATTGTAAACACAAGCCGAAGAGGCGTAAAAGAAACGGTCGATGCCTAAATCTCTAGCAGCCATCAACAGGTGAGTATTGATTAAAACACTCAACATACATTCGGCTTTGTGGTTTTCGATGAACCCCATTCCGCCCATGTCGGCAGCCAGGTTGAATACTTCGTTATATCCGTTTAATGCAGTATAGCAGTTTTCTTTACTGTTCAAATCAAGCACAAGGTTATCTACGTCTGTGTGAACCTGATACCATTGGTTCATTGGTTTTTTATCAACCGCACGTACATCATTTCCCATATCTTTTAACTTCCTGGTCAGGTGACCTCCGATAAAACCACCGGCTCCGGCAACTACAATTCTTTTCATTTTCTATGATTTAAATGTTAAATAAAATTTTCAGGTTGGCCGATTAATCTTTGCCAACGTGTTGTATTTTAATGAATAATGTATCTGAATTTGAATTATCTAATGCAAATATCGGTATAAAAAGCAACCATCCAACACGTTTAAATTCGATATAATAGTGCAAAGGTTTGCGCAAAGGTTTGCATTTGGAAAATATGCTGAGGAACATTTCTTAGGGTTGAAAGATTGATTTACTGATGGCCTGATTTTGACAACTGAATGATTCCTGATTAATAAATTCCTGAATATTCTGCTAGCTTTGTAATATAAGAATAGCTTTTTTATCGACCATGCAAAAAGGTAAGAGTCACGTTTCTTTAAAAGATATTGCGCGCGAAATTGGCGTTTCCATTTCAACGGTTTCCCGGGCGCTGAATAACCATCCCGACATTTCACCTGAAGTGACCAGGAAAGTTCAAAAACTGGCAGCAGAGTTGAACTACACGCCTAATCCGCTGGCGATGGGTTTACTTAAACAGGCTACCCGCATGATTGGTGTCATCGTTCCCGATCTGGTCACTCATTTCTATTCATCGATTATTTCCGGAATTGAAGATATTGCAGAGCAAAAAGGCTATTACATCCTGATTGCTTCGTCGAACGAAACCCTTCAAAAGGAAATCAAGGCCGTTGAAAACCTGATGAAAACCCGTGTTGAAGGATTGATTGTTTGTCTGAGTCAGGAAACAAAAAACTACGATCATTTCAACCGCCTGATTAATAATAATATTCCATTGGTTTTTTTCGATCGGGTTTGCCGAACCGACGATGTTTCTTCGGTTGTGGTTGACAATGTGGATGCGGCACAAAAAATCACAAAGCATTTTTACAAAAATGGATTCCGTCGGATTGCATACATTGCGGGTCCCGACCATTTGAATATATCGCAGGAGCGAACTCGGGGATACATTTCCGGATTAAAGAGTTGTGGCCTTGAATTTAACCCTGAATTACTGGTAAAATGTAATTTAAGTTCGAAAGATGCCATTAAAGCAACGGCCCAGCTGCTAAACCTAGCAGAACGCCCCGATGCCATTTTTGGGATAAATGATACCGTGGCTTTTGCAGCAATGAAAGAAATCAAACGGCAAGGATTTCGAATTCCGGAAGATGTGGCTTTGGTTGGTTTTACCGACGAATTTCATTCAACAGTGGTCGATCCGGCTCTGACATCAATTATGCATCCGACTTTTGAGATTGGACAGGAGGCTGCCCGATTATTTTTTCGTTGCATTGAAAATCCGGGAACAAAACCAGAACAGGTAATCCTGAATACAAAGCTGGTGATTCGGAAATCGTCGGCGAAATAGAATAGTTCTAATACGTAGTTATATGTCAAGTATTGCTCAGCTACAATTTAACCTTCAGCTTTAAACTCTTTGAGTACAATTCCGGCAAATTCGTAACTCGACTGATAACGTTTGTTGAACAATAAACCTTTGGCCATTTGATGCAGATCGTCATGAATATTTTCCAAGGTTTGGGTAACCATGCAGCGAAACAGAATAGCACAGTTCAAACAAGTGGGTTCACGTAAATCAGTCGTTTTATCATACGCTAGTTTTAACGCTTCTATCGACCTGTGATAATCCTTACTAACATGAAATTTGTGTGAGGCAAGTAAGTGTTTGTTAATAAAAAACCGATGTTCACTACAATTCACTCCACCTCTAGGACATTTAACCAATTCAATTTTATCCTCTCCATCTCCAAAATAATCATTGTCGTATTTCGACAATGAAAATTTACTTTTCCTCTTGTCTTTCATGGTTTTAGATTATTTCCTTTATAAAGGAAATAAATTTATTTATATTCTTCAAAGGAAATATCAATTATTGTTTTTTTTACAAGAAAAAAAACAATATAACATTGAAAAATGCTCTTTCAGGAAACAAAAAATGGGTTAATTTGATCATAATAAACAAGATAAGTCCGTTTCGATTGCATTCTTTTGTAATATTTACTTTTCTGTGACTTGAATGTAAAAGCTAATGACATTACAATCCCAAAATTTATCATTAACTTTAATAGGCTTTTTACTGCCAAATCTAAATATTGGATCTCACCTCAAAAATTTAGTTCTATGGCAAAAATTACAAAAGAAGATGCCCTTCGCTATCATGCAGAAGGACGTCCCGGAAAGCTGGAAGTGGTAACCACAAAACCACACACCACCCAACGTGATCTTTCATTGGCCTATTCGCCCGGAGTGGCGCATCCCTGTCTGGAAATCAATAAAAACTTTGAAGATATTTACAAATATACTTCAAAAGGGAACCTTGTAGCTGTAATCTCGAATGGGACTGCAGTTCTCGGGTTAGGTGATATTGGTGCAGGAGCAGGTAAACCTGTCATGGAGGGCAAAGGATTTCTTTTCAAAATATTTGCTGACATTGATGTTTTTGATATCGAAGTAGAAACAAAAGACGTCGATCAATTTGTAGAAACCGTCAGGAATATAGCAGTTACTTTCGGAGGCATTAATCTCGAAGATATAAAAGCGCCGGAATGTTTTGAAGTTGAAGAACGGTTGAAACAAGAGATTCAGATTCCCCTGATGCACGACGATCAGCATGGAACTGCTATTATTTGTTCCGCCGGAATAATTAATGCACTTGAACTGGCAGGGAAAAAACTTCAGGAAGCTAAAATTGTGATTAACGGTGCCGGGGCGGCTGCTATCGCCTGTGCCAAATTAATTGTTTCGTTGGGCGCAAAGCTGGAAAACATTGTAATGCTTGATTCGAAAGGAGCACTTAGAAACGATCGGACGGATCTGAATAAATATAAATCTGAATTTGTTACCAATCGGGATGTAAACACTCTGGAAGATGCAATGAAGGAGGCCGATCTATTTCTGGGTTTATCGAAAGCCAACTTGGTTTCAAAAGAAATGGTGACTTCGATGGCTAAGAACCCGATTATATTTGCAATGGCTAATCCTGATCCGGAAATACCTTATGATGAAGCGATGTCAGCCCGTAACGATTTGATTATGGCTACCGGACGTTCAGATTTTCCGAACCAGGTAAACAATGTACTTGGATTCCCTTATATATTTCGCGGCGCACTTGATGTCCGGGCAACCTGCATTAATGAAGAGATGAAACTGGCAGCTGTTTATGCACTCGCCCGGCTTGCCAAAGAAGCCGTCCCTGAAAGTGTTAGCAAGGCATATAATGTAACGAACTTAGTTTTCGGTAAAGAATATATTATTCCGAAACCACTAGATCCACGACTTCTTATCACTGTTGCTCCTGCCGTTGCCAGAGCTGCAATGGAAAGTGGCGTAGCCCGCAAGCCAATTAGCGACTGGGACCAGTATAAACTTGAACTTAGTCAGCGTCTTGGACTAGATAACCAGTTGTTACACGGTATCGTCATCAAGGCAAAACATGATCCGAAGAAAATTGTATTTGCAGAAGGCAATAACCTGAAGATCTTGAGAGCCGCAACCCAGGTATTGCATGATGGCATTGCACTCCCTGTTTTATTAGGAAATGTGGTGGAAATAAAGCAGCTTATAGCTGAAAATCAGTTCGATTTAAATGACATCCCGATAATTGATCCGCATTCTAAAGAAATCGATGAAATCAGAAACTCTTTTGCTGATTTGATTTGGGAAAAACGAAAACGAAAGGGCGTCACGTTGGATGAAGCTGTCGAATTAACGTTCAATCGCAATTACTTTGGGATTATGATGGTCGATACAGGAATGGCTGATGCATTGATTTCGGGCGTTACGAGTCATTTTGGCGACGTAATTAGCCCGGCCTTAAGATTAATCGGCCCCAGACCCGGGCTGAATCATATTTCCAGTATGTACATTATCATGACAAAAAAAGGACCTCTTTTCTTTGCCGACACCTCTGTAAATTTAGATCCCGATGTTGAAACACTTGTTGAAACGACGTTACTGACTGCTGAAGAAGTAAAAAAATTCAATATTGAACCAATAATCGCCATGGTGTCATACTCCAATTTCGGGTCAGTCAAGTCATCAGAACATACCCGAACTTTGGATCGGGTAAGGCAAACAATTGCCCAACTGCATCAATACCATCCGGAGCTGATTGTTGATGGCGAGATTCAGATGAATTTTGCACTCAATAAAGAGCTGCGAAGTCAAAAGTTTCCATTTACACGCCTGGAAAATCGGGACGTGAATACGATTATATTTCCCAACCTGACTTCAGGAAATATTGCATACAAGTTGATTCAGGAAATTGGCGGAGCTGAAGTCGTTGGCCCAATCTTGATGGGTATGAAAAAACCAATCCATGTTGTTCCTATGGAATGTTCGGTACGCGAAATCGTCAACATGACGACTATCGCTGTGGTGGATGCTCAATACTAGGCATTTTGCCTTTTTATCTTTCTCGTATTCACGTTCTATATTTTATCTTTACATATGAACTCTCGGTGAAGCTGTTTACTGGGATTCTTCGGCATCATTTCAGAAATAAATAACTTTAAGTTGGGAAATCGATTCCGCATTGATCCAACACACCAGTGCCAGGAGAATTATTCGGCTTAAATATTAAAATGGAGGATCGTATTATGAAAACAACAAACTATTTTGCAGTATTGATTTTTTTCGTCATTCTTGGTATGGGGCTTGCAATTGCCTATGCCATTTATGGAGCTCAGGCGACTACCGAAGGTCGGTTAATCGATGCGCTTGCCCTCGTTATTGCTTTTTTTGTTGCCTACTCAATTAAGATTGCCAATCAGTGGGAAAAAGCGGTAGTATTGCGGCTGGGAGGGTTTTATACCCTCAGGGGTCCAGGTCTTTTTTTCATTATTCCAATCATCGACACTATTCCTTATTGGATCGACATTCGTGTCATCTCATCTTCTTTTACAGCAGAAAAAACGCTTACAAAGGATACCGTACCCGTTGATGTAGATGCAGTGCTTTTCTGGAAAGTTTTGGATCCGAAAAAAGCCGCTCTTGATGTTGCCGATTACAAGAGCGCAATTAATTGGGCTTCCCAAACCGCACTGCGTGACGTAATTGGAAAAACCATGCTTTCGGATATGCTGGAAGGTAGAGACAAGATTAGCCGCGAACTTCAGAAAATTATTGATGAGCGTACGGAACCCTGGGGCGTTAATGTTATTTCGGTGGAGGTAAAGGATGTTTTGATACCTCACGGACTGGAGGATGCGATGTCGATGCAGGCACAGGCAGAGAGAGAACGTCAGGCCAGAGTAATTCTGGGCGACTCTGAGCGACAAGTAGCAGAAAAATTTGAAGAAGCGGCCAAGTCTTATTCCAATAATCCGACTGCTCTTCACCTGAGGGCTATGAATATGCTTTATGAAGGATTGAAGTCTAACTCCACGATTGTAATGGTTCCCAGCACGGCATTGGAAAGCATGCAATTGGGCGGTCTTGCCGGAATGACGGCAATGACGATGGGCTTATCTGAGAAAAGCCAGAACAAACAAAAAAAACAGAAAGGGAATGAGTCAGGAAAATAGGACCTGAAATCGAGGTTTAAAAATAGCCACTTAAAATGTAATTTTTCTTCCCCAAATTCAGGATCTCAATTAATGTGAAATATCTGATTCCATCTATACACATACCTGTATATGTTATTGCATAACATATATTTAGATGATATTTTTCATGTTTAAGTGTCTTCAATTTCAACCATTTATTTGTAACTTTTGAAAAGCTAAATATCACCAATCAATATTTACTAATATGGCCGAATCAAAAACTGAAATCACCCGCTGTAGTTGTGGCGAAGTTCAGGAAGATGAACTTTACGAACGGCTCAAGATTATCGTTCAATCGCAAAGAACAGTGCCGGGTGCGCTTATTCCTGTTCTGCAAACGACCCAAAACCTGTTTGGTTATCTTCCCGAAAAAGCACTTCGAATGATCAGCAAAGAGCTAAAAAAGCCTTATAGCGAAGTTGCCGGAGTTGTTGGTTTTTACTCCTATTTTTCAACAATCCCAAAAGGCAAATACACCGTTCGGGTTTGTTTGGGCACCGCCTGTTATGTGCGAGGCGGGCAAGATGTATTAAAAGCCCTGCAAAAAGAGCTGAATATTAGTATTGGAGGTACTACTGCCGATAAAAAGTTTTCGCTGGAAGTTGGACGTTGCTTTGGCGCCTGTGGACTTGCACCTGTGGTCATGGTCGGAGACCAAACCTTCCAGCGGGTTAAACCTACCAGTGTAAGTGAGATATTGAACAGTTTTGAATAAAAATTAAATAGCCGGATTCATTCATCATTCGTGGAATTTATTGAATTCCATCGTATCTATTTATGATAAAATGAGCATCTGGTATCAAATCTAATCCATTATGCATAAACTAGATTCTCCTGAAAAATTTGACAAATATTTTCAGGAATTATCAGAAAAACAATCGGAACAATACAACCATTATAAAGAGATCATTCAAGTTTGTACAGGTGGCGGGTGCATTGCCTGTGGCTCCCTGAATTTACGGACTCAATTAGCAGAAAACTTGGAAAAACGTGGGTTGTCAAATAAATTTCTGGTAAAATCAACTGGATGTATGGGGCCATGTTCAAAAGGTCCCGTTATTCTGATGAAAAAGTCAGGAATATTTTATGAAAATGTTCAGTTGGCTGACATCGACCCGATCATTGACGAACACTTGCTTGGTGGCAATCCGGTAGAAAAATTACTGCACCACAGCGACGAAGATGGTAAACCTATCGAGAAAGCGGCTGACATTAAATTTTTCAGTCACCAGCGAAAAATTGTCCTTAGACGATGTGGAAATATTGATCCAATAAATATCAATGATTATATCGCTGTTGGTGGTTATGTTTCGATGCGAAAAACATTGACTCAACTTTCTCCCGATCAGGTAATCGACGAGATGAAAACATCAGGATTACGCGGACGTGGGGGCGCTGGTTTTCCAACCTTCATGAAATGGACCTTGGCAAAAAAAGAAAATGCCGATCAGAAATATCTCTTGTGTAATGCCGACGAGGGCGACCCGGGAGCATTTATGGATCGAAGTATTCTGGAAGGTGATCCCCATAGTGTGGTTGAAGGAATGATCATTGGAGCCTACACCATTGGCGCTTCCAAAGGATTTGTTTATGTACGTGCCGAATATCCGCTGGCAGTTGAACGGTTGGGCAAAGCCATGGAGGATGCCCGAGAAATGGGACTGCTTGGAAAAAATATTCTGGGAACTGATTTCAGTTTCGATCTGGACATCCGCATGGGTTCCGGAGCGTTTGTTTGTGGTGAGGAAACCGCGTTGATGGCTTCCATCGAAGGGAAACGCGGCGAGCCACGTCCTCGTCCTCCTTTCCCGACTACAGCCGGATTGTGGGGGAAACCAAGTGTTCTGAACAACGTGGAAACATTCGCTAACGTACCGACAATCATCGAAAAAGGTGGCGAATGGTTTTCTCAATTCGGAACAGGCAAAAGCAAAGGAACAAAGATTTTCGCGCTGGCTGGTGCCATCAAAAACTCAGGACTTTTCGAAGTTCCGGTGGGTACTAACCTTGGCGATTTAATTTACGATATTGGCGGCGGAACCAGCAGCGGCAAACCATTTAAAGCCGCCCAGATTGGAGGTCCATCCGGAGGTTGCATTCCAAAACAGCACCTGGATGTCGCACTCGACTACGAATCGCTAAACGAGTTGGGCGCCATCATGGGTTCGGGCGGTTTGGTGGTGATGGACGAAGGCTCTTGTATGGTCGATGTGGCCAAATTTTTCCTCCAGTTCGTAACCGAAGAGTCGTGCGGGAAATGTACCCCTTGCCGTGTAGGAACCAAACGCATGTACGAAATACTGGAAAGAATCACCACAGGACAAGGTGTTCCGGAGGATATTGAAAAACTGGAAAGGCTCGGACATTGGATCAAAAAAACTTCGTTGTGCGGATTGGGACAATCGGCTCCAAATCCGGTGCTGTCAACCTTACGATATTTCAGGCATGAATATGAGATGCACATCATGGAACACAAGTGTGAAGCTGGCGTTTGTGCAAAACTGGTGCGTGCACCCTGCCAAAGCGCTTGTCCGGCCGGGGTCGATGTCCCGGGCTTTATTTCACTTACAAGCGAAAAACGATACGCCGAAGCGCTGAAACTGCACCGCGAACGGAATCCGTTTGCTGCCGTTTGTGCCCGGGTTTGCTTCCATACCTGCGAAGACAAATGCCGCAGGGCAACCCTCGACGCTTCCGTATCTATTCGTGGTATAAAACGCTTCATGGTCGATCAGGAGATTACCATACAACTTCCTGAAATACGCGAAAGTGCTGCAAATAGTCAGAAGAAGATTGCGATAATCGGAGCAGGTCCAGCAGGCCTTTCCTGTGCGTATTTCCTGGCTCGGCTGGGTTATAAACCTAAAGTATTTGAGGCCGAACAGCGTCCTGGGGGCATGTTGGTTCAGACGATTCCAGCGTACCGACTTCCAAGAGAAATTCTTGCCCGCGAAATCCGTATGATTGAAAACATGGGAGTTGATATTCAGACGGGAAGTCGTCTTGGAACTGATTTTACCCTCGCCTCGTTAAAAGAGGAAGGTTACGATGCCGTTTTTGTCGGCGTTGGTAATCCTGAGGGAATGAAGCCCAAAATTCCCGGCATTGACAGCGAAGGAGTAGTTGATGCTCTGAAATTCTTGCAGACTTATAACCTTCGGGGTTCGGTTCCTGTAGGTAAGAAAATCATCGTGGTTGGTGGCGGAAATGCAGCCATCGACGCGGCTCGTACTGCGGTTCGTTTGGGCGCAGAAAAAGTGAGCATCGTTTATCGCCGGACTCAGGAAGAAATGCCTGCATGGGCAGAGGAAATTGACGCAGCGTTGGACGAACAAATTGAACTTTTGACCCTCACCAATCCGAAAGAAATACTTACTGAAAATGGAAAAGTTTCAGGAATATTTTGTGTACGAATGAAGCTGGGTTCGTTCGATTCCAGTGGCCGTCGGAAACCTGTTGAAAGCGATGAGTCATTCACCATGGAAGCCGATCAGGTCATTATAGCTACCGGACAAACACTCGACGTGGAAAGCATAACAGATGGATTGGCTCTGGATTTAAACAGTAAATCGCAAATCAAATGTGATAAGCGTACCGGTCAAACTTCTCAATCGTGGATATTTACCGGAGGCGATGCTGCAACCGGACCATCATCGGTTATAGAGGCGGTAGCCGGAGGAGAAAGGGCTGCAGTTGGAATCGATCTGTTCCTGACCGGATCGAAACATGATTTCTGGCGTAAGGAAAAACACAACGACAGCTTCTTCGATCCTGAAGCCGATCCGGCCAAGTATCCTCGCACCCACATGGTTATGCTGAGCGCTGGCAGGCGTATGTACAACTTCGACGAGGTGGAACTCGTTTGGCCCGAAGGCGAAGCTATCCGGCAAGCCAGGAGATGTCTCAGGTGCGATTATGGCTCGAACTTAAACTAAACCAGAAGAAAATGACAACAGTATATATCAACAAACAAACAGTAGAAGTTAACGAAGGCAGTACCATATTTGAAGCTGCAGCAAAAGCAGGAATTAAAATACCCACGCTTTGTCATGTCGAAAATCAACTTCCGAAAGGAGCATGCAGGGTTTGTATGGTCGATGTGGAAGGTGCCCGAAGTATGGTTGCTTCTTGTACCACTCCTATTACCGAAGGGATGAAGATCACCACCAATTCTAAAAGTGTTCGTGAAGCACGAAAGTTTGTGGTTGAACTGCTTATTTCTGAACATTGTGGCGAATGCAAAACCTGTGTCCGTAATGAGGATTGTGAATTGCAGAGACTGGCCACCGAAATGGGGATCATGGAAATTGCTTATCCCGGCGAAACTCTTAAAACAATGATCGATGACAGTACGCCGGCTTTGGTGCGCGATTCGGGAAAATGCATCAAATGCCGGCGCTGTATGACCGTGTGCAACGAAATTCAGGGAATTGGCGCTTTGTTTGCTCAAGGTCGTGGCTTTGAATCGAAGGTTGGACCTGCTTTCGATCAACAGCTCGACGGCGTGGTTTGTGTGCAGTGTGGGCAATGTGCTGCAATCTGTCCTGTTGGAGCCATAACCGAGAAGGAGCACATCGACTATGTTTGGGATGCCATTGAAGATCCTACTAAATTTGTGGTCGTACAGACTGCTCCAGCCATTCGTGCTGCTTTGGGCGAGTGTTTCGATTACGAACCCGGCACGTTGGTAACCGGTAAAATGGTAACTGCACTTCGACTACTTGGCTTCGACCGGGTGTTCGACACCAATTTTACTGCCGATCTTACCATTATGGAAGAAGGGACAGAACTGCTTACCAGGCTGAAACATGCCTTGGTTGATAAGCAACAGGTTGCCTTACCTCAATTTACGTCCTGCTCTCCCGGTTGGATCAAGTATGCCGAATATTTTTATCCTGAACTACTCGATAATATTTCGACCTGTAAATCGCCTCAGCAAATGTTTGGCGCTGTGGCCAAAACTTATTACGCTAAAAAAGCAGGAGTTGATCCGAAAGATATCATCGTGGTTTCGGTGATGCCTTGTACCGCCAAGAAATTCGAATGCCAGCGCCCCGAAATGAACGATAGTGGGTTTCAGGATGTTGACTATGTACTGACAACCCGCGAATTGGCCCGTATGATCAAGCAGTCGGGTATCGATTTCAGATTATTGGAAGAAGGTGTTATGGACTCGCCCATGGGTAGTGGCTCGGGAGCAGCCGACATTTTTGCCAATACCGGTGGTGTAATGGAAGCCGCTCTGCGTACGGCATATCAAATTGTTACAGGCCGCGAATTGCCAGTTAAAAATCTACATCTGCAACCAGTAGTTGGTTTGGAAGGTGTAAAAAAGGCATCCCTTAAAATTGAAAGATGCCTGCCTGAATGGAGTTTTCTGGAAGGAGTGGAACTGAAAGTTGGTGTGGCTCATGGATTGGGAAATGCAAAGAAAATCATTGAAGCCATGCGGTCTGGTGAGGAGTTCCATTTTATCGAAGTCATGACTTGTCCTGGAGGTTGTATTGGCGGTGGCGGACAACCTCGGTTTACCACCAACGAAATCAGAGGAAAACGTATCCAGGCTATTTACAAAGAAGATGAAGGGAAACAGCTCAGGAAATCACACGAAAATCCCGAAGTTCTCCAGATTTATGAAGAGTTTCTGAAACAGCCACTCAGTCATTTGTCGCATGAATTGCTGCACACTAAATATTTTGATAGGAATTAAGGATGCCAATTACATCATTTTGAGGAAATAGTTTGACAAAAGGAGATCGTTTCTGATCTCTTTTTGTTTTTGATAATAAGGGAAAGATGTAGAATCAACCATTCCGTTTTTGAATCCTGAATAAACAAGGTTGATTTTTTGTCATGTTCTTCGATATGTTAAAAATCTACTCAGAGAGAACTTCGAAATAAAAAGTCAAGGATTGAAAGCATTAAATAAATCCAATATCTTTGGTGCACGATTTTGAAAGATATGGCTAAGTTGTTTAATGATAATGCGGGCAATCAGCAATTCATCCTTATTGAGCTTCAAAAGGGAAATGAACGTGCTTTTGACACGATCTTTAAACAGTACTACAAACCCTTATGCCAATTCTCTTATTCATTTATCAAAGATCAGGATACAGCCGAAAATCTGGTTCAGGAAGTGTTTGTCAAACTATGGGAAAAACGAGGGAGCATAACCAACATTGATAATCTTTTGTCATACCTGATGGGAATGGTTCGAAATCAGAGCATCGACTTTCTGCGAAAAGAGAAAACCAACTCAAAAATTTATAATCAACTCCGGCCTGAAAACTCTGAGAATACTACTGAAGAGCAAATTTCGAAGAATGAATTTGAGGAAAAACTACTGAAATCGATTATGAATCTTCCTGAAAGATGCCGGACTGCCATTGAAATGAGCCGGCTTGAAGGCTTTTCGAACAAGGAGATTGCTCTGAAAATGGAAATTTCGGTAAAAGGGGTTGAAGCTTTGATCGGTCGCTCACTAAAGCTTCTGAGGTCTGAACTTCAGGAATTTTTGCCTTCACTTTCCGAAAAAAAACGAAAGAGTGGTGGCGCAGTTTTATTTTCCTTGTTTTTAAATCGGCTCAAAAGGCTGGGAGTCCCTTCTGTCTAGGATGTCGTATCAGTCTTATTGTCAATTCATTTTTCCCTCCCCATATTACTGCTTATCGGCCAAATTCTAATTTTTTACATTTTTCTTGTTTTTGCATGTAGGGTTCTACCTGTCGGGATTCGTCAGTAACATGTAAAAGATAAAACTATGAATCCAATTTCCGAAGGCATATATTCACTAATTGCAAAATTTCTGACTGATCAACTCAGCGAAGCTGAAGCCGCTGAGCTTGAAAAATGGAAATTGGCAAGTCGTGAAAACCTACAGGAATACAATGACTTCGTTGCCATATGGACTCAATCGGGTTCTCTAAAAATGCCAGAGCCAATTGATCAATCCAAAGCCCAAAGTACAATCCGGGAAAGGGCTGGTATTTATCCATCAAGGAAAAGGTGGATCAATTGGGCTGTTCAGGCTGCCGCAGTGGTTATTTTATCTTTGATTTTCTCCGGGATCAACAACTCTTTGCATCGAAACAATTGGAACCCGATTTTTGCCGATAAGTCATCCTCACAGACTTTTCAGGAAATTAAGGCTGCATACGGCACCCAGGCAAAAGTTGAATTGTCTGACGGAACAAAAGTTTTCCTGAATTCAGGGAGTAAACTTCGTTTCCCACAAACGTTTGCCAATCAACAGCAACGAAAGGTAGTGCTAGAAGGCGAGGGATATTTTGAGGTTGCGAAAAACAAGGAACAACCCTTTGTTGTTGAGGCAAACAAATTAAATATTAGAGTTTTAGGGACTAAATTCAATGTTGATGCCTATGCCGACAACTCTTCGGTTTCTATTGCTTTAATTGAAGGGAGCGTGATGCTTCAGGGAAATGCAGGGCAGCAAAACAAAGACCTTATGCAGCTTTCGCCTAATCAGGTGGCAACATTAAATGCGGCAGATCAATCATTATCCAAATCAGATGTTACTGACTTATACAAATATACGGCATGGATTAATGGGCGCATTGTATTCTATGGAGATCCGATTCAGACCGTTGTGAAAAAGCTGGAAAAATGGTACAACGTTGATATTGTGATATCAGACAAGAAGCTTGAGGGGTATAAGTTTACAGGTACATTTATTAATGAGCCGCTGGAACAGGTTCTCAATATTCTGAGCATGACTTCAAAAATGAATTATCTTGTTGAACCCATTGTAAAACAAACAGATAATTCAATGTCGAAAAGACGAATAATATTAAAAAGTAAAAATTAATTGGTTTTTGCCTATGAGGAAAAGAAAAACAGGAAAGTGTTGGCCCACTCTCCTGTTCATTTACCTGCAAAGCAGGGTCTTATTGATTAAAATAATCTAAAAACGTTCAAATTTATGAAAAAAAACAGTATGAATGGGATATGCCTGCATTGGTATGTCCTGAGAAAAGCATTATTTGCTATGAAACTAACTGCACTAATCTTTTTGATTACCTCTCTGAGCCTGATGGCAGGAGAAAGCTATTCGCAAGAAACGCGGATAAGCCTGAATATGAAGAATGTACAAATCAAAGACGTCCTTCTGAAAATTGAAAACAGTTCGGAGTTTTTCTTTATCTACAACAACCAACTGATTGATGTTGACCGGAATGTCTCCATAAATGTAAACAACGAGAAGATAACTGACGTTTTACATGATGTTTTCCAGGATCAGCAGGTTGAGTTCCAGCTAACTGACCGAAAAATTGTCATTGTCCCAGTTTCGTCGTCCGGACAACAATCGCAGATTAAAGTATCCGGGAAAGTAACCGATTCAACAGGTGCTTCCTTACCAGGCGTTTCGGTCGTAGTGAAAGGAACGACTACTGGCGTTATTACCGATTTGGATGGGAAATATACCCTACTTAAAGTTCCAGAGAATGCTACTTTGCAGTTTTCGTTTGTTGGGATGAAAAGTAAGGAAGTAAAAGTTGGAACACAGTCTTCGATAAATGTGATTCTTGAAGAGGAGTCTATTGGTTTGGATGAAGTTGTTGCAATTGGTTACGGCACCCAGTCAAAACGTTTTGTGACAGGTTCTATCTCAAGTGTTGATATGTCGGTAGAAGGGAAAGGACTGCCGAACACAAATGTCGCTCAGTCATTAAGCAGTATCCCTGGTATTCAATTTAAAAGTGATGGAAGGCCGGGGCAAGATGGAAGTCTGCTTATCCGGGGCCAAAATTCATTAAGTGGTGACAACTCTCCTTTGATTGTTCTCGATGGAATTATTTTTTCAGGAACCCTTTCTGACATCAACCCGCAAGATATTGAAACCATTGATGTTCTTAAAGATGCAAGTTCTGCTACTGTTTATGGATCGAGAGCCGCAAATGGAGTTATGTTGATCCGGTCAAAAAAGGGAACGACTGAAAAGCCATCATTCAGGGTTAATTTATTTAATGGCGTTTCAACTCCGGGACATGAACTTAAATTGTTAACCCCGGAAAGATACATTCAACGAAAATTAGATTGGAGAACGCAGCAAGGGCTTGATGCCGATCCTACAAAAATTGCAAGTTATTTGTCTGCCTCCGAAGCAGAAAATTATAAAAATGGGATCACCAATAATCCATGGGATGTCATTTCACAAGATGCAAGTGTCCGTAATGTTGACGTAAGTGTATCGGCCAGGACAAAATACATTAACTATTATTTGTCGGGTTCATTTAGTAACGAGAAAGGATTGATCTTTAATGACAATCAATCGCGTAATACATTCAGGGCCAATGTTAGCAGCCAACTTAACGATTGGATTAATGTTGGAATGGACGCTACATTCTCTCACCGAGACCTGTCAGGCATATCGGCCAGTGTTTTTGATGCTTATCGTTCAAGCCCTTATTCAACTTATTATTATGCCGATGGGGAACCAACTCAATATTCAGTTGCAGAGGAACAAGCTGGTGGAAACCCACTGCGTAATGCACTTTTGACTAAGAATAAAGAGATCTACGAAAACCTCTTTAGCAATTTTTTTGCTGATATTGATATTCCATTCATAAAAGGTCTTTCTTATAAAATGAATTATTCTCCTAACGTAAAGTGGGGAAATAATTACAACTATGTCAGGCAAGATCAGCACGTGACTTATAATATGACCAGTGCCAGCAAGTATAACCAGAGAGAATTCACTTGGGTGTGGGAGAATATTTTGACCTATAAAAAAGATATTAACAAAGATCATTCATTTGATGTTACCTTTTTATTTGGACGAAATCACAATGATTTTGAGTCGACTACCGCAAGTGCAAGTTTATTAAATGTTGATGGATTGGGGTACGATAATTTAGGATTAGGATCAACTTTGACTAACATCTCAAATGCTTATGAGACTGAAGGAATTTCATACATGGGGCGTTTAAATTACCGGTTTAAAAACAGGTATCTTTTTACACTTACTTCACGCCGTGATGGAAGTTCAGTTTTTGCAAAGAATAATAAATATGCCACTTTCCCTTCCGGGTCAGTTGCCTGGATCTTGTCGGAAGAATCGTTTATGAAAAACCTGACTTTCTTAAACGTACTGAAATTAAGGTACTCTTATGGATCTGTGGGCAATCAGGCTATTTCCCCATATCAGTCGCTTAGCCTATCGGATACTAAGAAATATGTCTTTGGTGATGGAGGCGCGACAAGTATAGGAATTGTTACTTCAACTCTTGGAAATGAAAACTTAAAATGGGAGACAACAACTTCTTCAGATTTTGCGATTGACTATGACCTTTTTAAACACCGCATTAGTGGTACAATAGAGCTGTATAACAGTACAACCAAAGATTTATTGGTTCGCAGGGCTATCCCGGTTATGAGCGGATATACATCGATATTATCGAATATTGGGGAAACAAGTAATAAAGGGATCGAGTTAACGATTAACACCGTTAATATCAAAACCCCAAACCTAAAATGGAGTAGCAATTTTAGCATTGCTTATAATAAGAATGAAATAGTTCACTTATATGGCCAGGACTTGGATGGCGATGGAGTTGAAGATAGTGATATTTCAAATAAATGGTTTATTGGAAAACCGATTAATTCGTACTATGATTATGTGTTTGACGGAATTTACCAGGTAGGTGATAAGGATATTCCTGCCGGATCGCAAGCAGGTTTTGTCAGGGTTAAGGATATTTCCGGAGATGGGATTATTAATTCTAAAGACAGAAAAGTTGTAGGTTCAGGGGAAAGTCCTAAATATCAAATTAGTTTGAGAAACAACATCGAATATAAAAACTTCACCTTGTCGGTATCTTTATATTCAATGCTTGGTTGGTCTGCTCCGTTTAACCTGATTAACCCATTGGTTCCTGGTCGTAGCTTAGGCTCAATCGACGTAGGTTGGTGGACAGCTGAAAATAAGTCAAATACACGACCATCGCTTAATTATAGTAATCCGTTAGGAACAAGTTGGTATATGAGCAGAGATTTCTTCAGGGTCAAAGAAGTTTCACTTGCTTATGATTTTAATAAAGCATTCTTAGACAAAGTTAAATTATCGGGACTCAGTGTATATCTGAGCGCAAAAAATCTTTATACGCTCACGAATTGGTTAGGAAGTGACCCTGAAAATGGCGGAGGTTATGATAGTGAACAGGGCAGTGACCTGCTATATCCAATGCCAAGAACTTTTTCTATTGGTATGAATGTTTCATTTTAATTAAATTAACTCAACTAAAAATATTATGACAATGTCAACAAAACATACAATATTTAGAAGATTAAAAATCTTCGCGATAGCTGTCTTTATGGGAAGTACGATATTCTCATGTTCAAAGAGCCTTCTTGATGAGGTGCCGAAATCTTCGTTAAGTGCCGAAAATACACTGGTATCAAAAGCCGGGTTCAATGCTTACCTTAATGGCCTTGTCTGGTCATCAAGAGAAGAATATGCGCAAAATGACAATACCTATTTTATTACGAATTTCCCTGGCACTGATGTTGGGGAAGATGCTGGTTCTGAATATTATACTTATCGAAATTGGATTTCATATTTAACGCCTATAAATCCCGAGGTAAAGGCAAATTGGGTTTGGGCTTATTCAAAAATGATTCCTTTGGCAAATAACATTATTGTCTATGCCCATAAATCAGAACTAAGTAAAATCTGGGCAAGCGATGCTGAGAAAAATGCAGTGATAGCCGAGGCACGTTTCTTCCGTGGATATACCTATAATTTTCTGGCTAATTTATATGGAGGCGTTCCTATCATCGATTCGGTTATGAATACTCCACGATATGACTATACCAGGGCCTCACGGAAAGAAGTATATGAATTTGCAAAGAAAGATTTGGAATTTGCATCGAAATGGTTGCCCACTACAGTCTCGACTCAGGGTCGTATTGTGAAAGCTGCCGCCGACCATTTGCTTACCGAAGTGAATATTAGTTTAGGCCTTTATGATGAAGCTGTTACAAGCGCATCAAATGTTATTAATTCCGGACTATATAAGCTTATGCAAACCCGGTTTGGAAGCTCAGCGTCCAAACCAGGCGATGTTTTTTCGGATTTATTCGAAAGTGGCAACTTTAACAGAAGCTCAGGTAATCTGGAATCGATATATGTTTGGCAAATTGAGAATGTAACTCCAGGAGGTGGTGGATCTGTTGGCGGAAATCAAGCAGTCCGGAATTGTGGCCCATTTTTGACTAAAATAGTTGCCCCAGATGGTTTTAGTAATGTTGCAACCGATACGTTAGGCCGTGGAGTTGGTCGTGTAAGGGGAACCAACTATTCGCTTTATACGATATGGAATGACAAGAACGATATCCGAAATTCGAAATTCAATATGCGCCGGAAGTTCTACTATAACAACACAAAGTCATCGTATTATGGTAAGTTGGTTGTGCCATTAACTAGTGCAGAAGATACATTAAGGCGGTTGTACATCTATCCACGAAAAATTGAAGGAGTTCCATGGAACAGTAACAATACTTCAGGCCAAACTACTGACGATGTTTATGTATATCGGTTAGCTGAAACTTACCTTTTACGGGCCGAAGCTTATATGAAAAGCAATCAGTTGCAGAAGGCCGCTGACGACATCAACATGATTCGGAACAGAGCACATGCTACACCTATAACTTCTAATCAAGTCACTTTAGATTTTATACTCGATGAAAGAGCAAGAGAATTGCTTTTTGAGGAACCACGTCGCAGAACGCTGATAAGATTAGGTGTTCTGGTGGAAAGAGTAAAAAAAGATGGACTGATGCCGAATTGGAGAAGCACTATTCAAGATTATCAAGGTTTGTGGCCAATTCCTCAATCAGCTATTGATGCAAATCTTGGAGCTGTGTTGGAACAAAATCCAGGTTACACAAAATAAAGCGCATGAAAGCTAATAAAGTAATAGTATTGGTTTTCCTGCTTTCATTAAGCCCATTTAAGTATTTACTTTCATCTGAAAAGGTGAAGGTAAATGCCTTAGATTCAACGTTTATTTATAATTCGGCACCTTTCCCTCAGTGCCATGCTTCCACGATTATTGAAACCCGTGGCGGGTTCATTGCATCGTGGTTTGGCGGAACTCACGAAAGGCATCCCGATGTTTGTATTTATACTTCTTCCCTTAAAGATGGGAAATGGAGTAGCCCGGTAAAGGTTGCTGATGGAATAGTTAACGACTCGCTTCGGTATCCTTGCTGGAACCCGGTTTTATTCCGATCTCCGGATGGTCTGCTTGATCTTTATTACAAGATTGGCCCATCTCCGCAGGATTGGTGGGGCGTAAAAATTAGTTCTGCAGATGAAGGAAAGACTTGGTCAGCTCCGGTTCGTTTGCCTGAAGGAATTTTAGGGCCAATCAAGAACAAACCAGTTGCGTTAAATTCCGGCGTCATCTTGAGTCCGTCGAGTACCGAAACCAAAATAACATGGAAAGCACATATTGAACGTTCTGTTGATGGTGGTAAAACCTGGGAAATCAGCTCCATCAATACACCCGATTCGGTTAAAGTTATTCAGCCTACACTTTTGCAATATCCGCATAGAAAAATTCAGGCATTGTTGCGAAGCAACCAGCACTACATCATGGAAAGCTGGTCGGTTGATGAAGGAATGACCTGGTCAGAACCCAACCGTTTGACTATTCCAAATCCAAATTCAGGAATTGATGCGGTTACCCTGAAATCAGGCCTTCAAGTATTGGTTTACAATCCGATGGATCGCGGGAAAGACTGGTTTATCGGTCGTAATAAATTGAATGTAGCTGTTTCGTCTGATGGGAAAATTTGGAAAGATATATTGGTACTTGAAGATCAGCCTAAAGGCGAATTTAGTTATCCTGCTATTATTCAGGGAAAAGACGGAACAATACATATTACCTATACCTACAATCGAATCAGGATTAAGTATGTTCATTTTAAAATAGATAAAATCTAATTTTATGCAGAAAAATTTTGTTTACCCCATGCGAGGAATCATCCCTCCATTGGTAACTCCATTGCTCGACAATAATACATTGGATGTGGAAGGTCTTGAGCGGTTAATCGAGCATGTCATCTCCGGAGGTGTACACGGTATATTTATTCTTGGAACAACTGGCGAATTTGCCAGCCTGGGGTATTCTCTTAGGCAAGAATTGATCGAAAGAACCTGCCTTCTGGTAAAAGGACGTGTTCCGGTTTTGGTGGGTATTTCCGATTCGGCATTTGCAGAAAGTTTGAACCTTGCCCGTAAATCGGCTGACTGTGGCGTTGATGCCGTGGTTCTGACCCCACCCTATTACTTTTCATCCGGTCAACCTGAGCTTTTGGAATATTTCAAACGGATTATGGCTCAAATGCCGTTGCCTTTGTTTATTTATAATATGCCCGTCCATACGAAAGTGATGATTGCCCCGGAAACAGTTCTGGCAGCATCGGAAATTCCAGGCATAATTGGGATGAAAGACAGTTCGGCCAATCTGCCCTATTTTAATCAGGTACAGTATTTATTGCGCGACAGGCCTGATTTTACGTTCATGGTTGGTCCGGAAGAGATATTGTCCGAGTTTGTGCTGATGGGTGGACATGGCGGAGTAAACGGAGGTGCAAACCTGTTTCCAAAGCTATATGTCGATTTGTATGATGCCTCATTAAACCGTGATTTCGAAAAAATCAGTTTACTCCGGAGCAAAGTCCTTCAGATTTGTTCTTCCGTGTATAATGTTGGACATTTTGGATCAAGCTACCTGAAAGGGTTGAAATGCGCCCTGTCGATTCAAGGTATTTGCAGTGATTTTATGGCCGAACCTTTTCATCGCTTCAAAGAAAATGAAAGGGCAAAGATCAAAGAGGCACTGTCGAACTTAGATCTTACCGGAATATTGTAAATATCAAACCTAAAAGACAAGAATAAGCCCGAACAGTAAAGTTTCTCATGTTTCGGGCTTACTTTTTTAATAGTTTTAGAACTAATTATTTGATCGTCTATCCGTTGTTTCTGGCAATGGAATAATCTTAAATTTTGCAATTGAATGAGAGAATCAAAAATATATCCTTGGGTCGTAGTTGCTATGCTTTGGTTTGTTGCTTTACTCAACTATCTCGACAGGCAAATGCTTTCGACCATGAAGCCCTCCATGATGATGGATATTGTCGAATTGACCAAGGCCGAAAATTTTGGGCGATTGATGGCTGTATTCCTTTGGATTTATGCTTTTATGAGCCCGATCTCAGGAATAATAGCAGATCGGCTTAACCGGAAGTGGATGATTGTTGGGAGTTTGTTTGTTTGGTCGGGCGTGACGCTGACCATGGGTTATGCTACAACATTTAATCAACTCTATGTGCTTCGGGCCATTATGGGTATAAGCGAAGCTTGTTATATCCCTGCCGGATTATCGCTCATTGTTGATTATCATCAGGGAAAGACGCGTTCTTTTGCTGTTGGTATTCATACTACCGGGGTTTATCTTGGTCAGGCTTTTGGTGGATTTGGAGCCACCATTGCCAGCAATTTTTCCTGGCAATGGACTTTTCATTTTTTCGGAATAATTGGTGTTGCATATAGTCTGGTTTTAATGCTTTTTCTGAAAGAAAAGAAAACATACACCATTGATCATACTCAAAAATCATCGATCAGGAAAGAGTTTTCTTTGATATTTAAAGGTTTGGGCGTTCTGTTTGGGAATATTGCGTTCTGGGTGCTCTTGTTCTATTTTTCGGCGCCAAGTTTTCCCGGTTGGGCCGTAAAAAACTGGTTGCCTACACTTTTTTCTGACACCCTGCATTTAGACATGTCGCAAGCCGGACCAATTGCAACCATCACAACAGCTTTGTCATCTTTTGTTGGCGTTTTGTTGGGTGGTTTCATTTCAGATCGGTGGGTACAAAAGAACCTGAAAGGACGCATTTATACCGGAGTTGTCGGACTTGCATTCACCATTCCTGCCTTATTCCTATTGGGTTATGGTTCAGGTTTTGAATTTATTTTGTTGGGCGGAATGTTGTTTGGATTGGGATTTGGAATGTTTGATGTTAATAACATGCCTATTCTTTGCCAGTTTGTGTCGCCCAAGTACCGTGCAACCGGTTATGGTCTGATGAACCTGGTCGGAATTTCTGCCGGAGCACTCATTACCGAATTCCTTGGGAAATCGGCCGATGCCGGGAATATGAGGGGCGATTTTGCAATGTTATCTGTCACCGTAATTCTGGCCATTGTTCTTCAGCTGGTCGTGCTAAAACCAGTGACTGTCAATAAAACAGATGACTAATTTAAAAATGATGTGCGTTTAATTGCATCAGGGGCGTTTATGACACTGATAACCATTCTCATCAATGCCAGCAAGGTTTGCAGAGGGAATAAAAAACAAAGGAGGTCAAAATTTGACCTCCTTTGTTTTTGCTCTCCAGGTAGGACTTGAACCTATTCTGTATATAGCTTAAAATCAAATTATTGCAATCCAACGAACGTCGATAGTCTCGAATTTCGCACCTCAAATTTGCACATTGCTCAAAGAACTTCTACTGGTAAATTTAGAAATTTTGGACGGATAAACCAGCTAATAGTTTATAAATAATCAGGCTATTCCGGAATAAGCAGCAACTTATGCGAACCATTATTTCAGCATATAGTCAATCATTGATCTTGATTATATACCTCAAAATTTTTGGAGTAAAAAAAATTCAGAAAATCTCAATGTGAGCATTTAACAACAGGCACAACACGCCCCCGCCTCTTTGCTGTGTGTATCTCCTCCGGGGGCTTTTGCGGTGTGCTTTCATTTGCGCTCCGATCGTCAGGGCGTGTCGACCCTTACCAACCCTGAGCGCCTCTATTTGAAAGGGATACGCTAATCAAATTTATTAACTTCAAAATTTACTACTATGGTAACAATTGTTGACTATTCCCTCCGGACTAACAATGAGGGTAAGGAATTTTTTGCCTTAGTCCTGCAAGGCGGGATTGAAATGGTAAAATCCAAAGGAACGAGCAGGTTTTATGCAACCTCCAAGAAATGCATGATTCCGTCCACATTTGATGAGCAAACCTGCAAGTCAGTTATTGGCGAAAAACTTTCTGGAAACATTCAGAAACACAGCTGCGAACCTTATGAGTACACCGTTCAAGAAACTGGTGAAATCATTGAATTAAACTATCGGTGGCAATACAAAGCCGAAGAAGAATCACTGGAAGAATGTGTGTTCGAAGGTATCCCTGAACCCGCAATTCTTTAATTATTTTGAAGATCTGTCAAGATTGATAATAAGTAAAATCGCTATTTTGACTGAAAGGGTGTTCGTATTGAGCGCCCTTTTTGATGTCGTTTTTAGCCTATTTAACACATGATCTTGTTTTAATCAACATAATCATCAATCAATACTTCAGATCGCTTAAACCCTTTAAAACAGGCTAAAATCATGAGATTACAACAAGCCGAAAGAAAGCAAGCTAAAATTAAATTAGGCTTGCAAGGACCTTCAGGGTCTGGTAAAACTTACTCCGCTCTGCTGATGGCTTATGGACTGATCAATGACTGGTCCAAAATAGCCATTATTGATACAGAAAACCATTCTGCTGATTTATACGCCCACCTTGGAACATATCAGGTATTGGCACTTGACAAACCGTTTACACCTGAACGCTATATCAAAGCCATCGATATTTGTGAACAGGCAGGAATGGAAGCCATTATCATCGATTCCATCTCTCACGAATGGGAAGGCATAGGTGGCATTCTTGAAACACACGGTGCTATGCTTGGTAATTCATTTACAAATTGGGCAAAGGTAACACCCAGACACAATGAGTTTGTACAGCAAATATTACAGTCCAACTGCCATATTATTGCAACTATCCGATCCAAGCAGGAGTGGGTGCTTTCAGAAAAGAATGGCAAAATGGTTCCTGAGAAATTAGGATTAAAAGGCGTGACCAGGGAAGGACTCGACTATGAATTTACTGTTGTCTTTGAACTTGACATTAAACATCAGGCCACATCAACCAAAGACAGAACTGGTTTATTCATGGATAAGCCATCCTTTATGATTTCAGCAGCTACAGGGCAAAGAATTGCCAGCTGGTGCAAATCAGGTAAAACGCTGGCAGATCTCAAGGTTGATGTAACACAAACGACTACCGTTGAGCAGTTGCGTGATATTTTGAGAAACTATCCAAACTACCGCAGTGAACTGGAACCTTTATGCATCACCAGAAAAAAACAGATTGAAAATCCTATTGCTGAATTAAATCAACCCTAAAAACTGGATCATGGAATTAAAGCAAGTTAATAACAGCACAATATTACCAGTTGTAAGAACTGATGAATTTGAGCAGAATGAATTGGAAATTCTGTCTGTAAAGCAACCTAAGTCTGAGAATGACATATTTCCATTTGATTTTGAATTGCTCGAAGCAGAGGAAATCATTCAGCCATTTAATGTGGAAGAAGTATCCTCAGATTCATTCATTACATCAAATACCGAAATTATCCTTTTAGATGATCTTCGGAACCGATGTACAATACCAGTATTCTCCAAAGACAACGAATCAACGATCAGCCACACTGAGTTTATCAATACTGTGGCTGAAATTGGTAATTCATTTTTCTCAGGAGAACGAATGTTAATGCCAGCGATAAAGGTATCACATCCAGTTAAAGGACGAGTTCCTGAAGCAATGGGTAAGGCAGTTGTGGATCTCCAGGAACATGAAAAAACGCTGTACTATGAGCGCATGGCCTTTATGATTGAGTTTCCTAATATTGCAGAAACGATAAATGGCAATAAGCTATCTCTTTCAATTGGAGGTGTAAGAGCATACAACCATGAAAACCTTTACAGTCGCAAGATTGAAGAGCATTTCAAGGTTTTTATTGGCTTTAAAAATCATGTTTGTACCAACCTGTGTATTTCAACCGATGGCTTTAAAAAGGAGATTCGAGTAAAATCGTTATCTGATTTGGCCTTTGAAGTTTATCAATTGCTGGCAGAGTTTAAAACTGACCGACATTTGAATCAGCTTCACCAATTGGGTGATTATTCTCTGACTGAAAGGCAATTTGCACAGTTGTTGGGAAAAACACGGATGTACCAGTATTTGCCTTTAAATCAAAAGAAGGCTATTGTGCCGATACCAATCAATGATTCGCAGATATCCTCAATTGCCAGGGAATACTATCAGGATAAATCCTTTAGTCGTAATACAAATGGAGATATCGATTTATGGCGGCTGTATAACCTGTTTACAGGTGCAAACAAAACTTCGTATATCGACACCTTTTTGGATCGTGGCGTAGGTTGTCTTGATTTTGTACAGTCTATCGCTAATCAGTTGGAATCTGGAGGAAACTCATGGTATATCAGCTGATTATTTTAAGATATCTGTATTACAAAAATGACTGATGCCAATGTCAGAACGAAATAGGGAGTATATCCTTGAGCTGTTTAAAACTGTCAGTACAACCAGTATTTTGGTTGTTGACTGTAATCGTAATTTGAAAAGGCTTCATTGTCCTTTCGAAGTAGTTGCCGTAGTAACTTCTCCTCCGCAGATTATCGCTGGGGAGATTTACTTCGTCGATGCGGTTAAGATGACACTGGAGCTGAAGGAGGTTTACATTATCGAAGGTAGAGGATACTTTATCTGGTATTTTAAAATCAAGTGAAACTGTTGTCCATCCATCTATGCACCTAGGAAAGCTGGTTGGATGGATGCTTTTATAACTGTTGGTTTACGCTGTATTTTTCAGATCATTTTTGAGACGGTTTACCAACATGAAAAAACAAAACCACTGAAAAATGGCACAATCAGGAGCTGCAAGAGATTGTGGCTCCTTGATTTTCTTCGCGATATGCACATCAAATTATTGATTATCAAACCCATCACTAAAGAAATCCTTTAATGAAATATCCATTGCTTCAATACTTTAATCAAACTGCTAAATCGCAGGTCGTGTCCTTTTTCATATCGTCCGTATTGAGCTCTGGGTATCTCATTTTCAAAGGCAAACTGTTCATAGTTGGAAAAGCCTCTTTCTTTCCTGACCTCTCTTAGCCTTTTTGCTAGGCTTTCAAGCTGTTGAATAGTATAATCATCTTTGTTTGCCATTAATCAAAAGAAAGATATTTTCTATTCAAATGTTACCACTTATATGTTACTACTTATATGTAGTTTTAATACATTTACAAACATTAAACATAGATTTATCTTGGAAGCAATTATAGATTTTATTGGGGGACCTCTACTTTTAATTTTGGGCATTATAATTTATAAAATTTTAAAATCAAGGGAAATTCCAGCTGAAGTGCCAGAATCTAAGGTTGACCGGAATATGGGAGAAGCCAGTACTATCATCATCGTAATTATTTTAGTTGGAGTAATAGCACTTATCCTACTATTATTTATGAGCTTTTTCAAATAGCGCAATTTAAAAAACAGCAAATCGCAATCGATTAATTATGAATTACTTATTATACAGTCAGAAATATCCGTTGGTATTAAATAGATTTTTTAAATGGGTATCAGATAGAAATAACTATGTATTTCCAGAAGATGGATTTGACATGTTGATAAAACTTTATAATGAATTTTTACTTGAATTTGAGATTTTCTTTACTGAAGGACCAAACGGATTTCCTTTAGATTTTGAATTATCAATAAAATCTGAACCAATAAATGACTTTATTAAGCAGAACAATTTATTTGATTGGGGAGAATATACCTCATGTATAGAACCTTATGAATATGTTTTTCAAGTTTTACAAGACTATATGAACATGAATGAAAACAAATACTAACTATTTGCATGCTATACATTATAACATGCTAGGTCTGAATACGGCCTGTATATGCAATTTTGTGAGTGAATATAATTTTTATGAAAAAAATGTGCTGAAATCACCTTGTCATGAATGGATAGATTTACGACAAAGAAGGCAGCTAAAGGAGGAGATTGAAAATTATCCTTGGGAAATATCAACGGGAGTTGCCATTATAGGTGGATATAACAATCTTCATGTTTTTGACATCGATGGTTGTTCAAATTATTCATTTATAAAAGATTTACTTAGAATCTTGGGTTTACCACAAGATTACGAATGGCTTACTTTAACTGGTAGTTTGAATGGGTATCACATTTATTTTTTCTCTGATTCAATTAAGGGAATCGAGGACGAACACATGGTTTCTACTTATCCAGCGAATGATTTTAATGAGGGTCTGTTTTCAAAATTTGAAATACTATGGAAAACACCTATAGTTGCCTCTCCATCTCTACATATATCAACCCACAACTATTCTTTTGTTAATTGCAGAATTCCTATGAGTCAACCTCAATGGATAAACATTGAGAAATTCAAGATTATCGAATGTTTATTTTTAAACCGAGAGAAAGTAATTCAAAATACAAAATACGAGGATTTCCTTGTAAAATCATTTAAATTAAATCAGCCAAGTGATTTGGAGTTGGTGAATTTGGGCAATTTGAAAAGATCCCTCTTTTTTATTTTCGACACAGAGACTGATGGATTAATAAACAAATCAGATAGTAATAATATCAAGTATCCTAAAATCATACAAATATCATGGGCTATTATGGATTTTGATGGAATTATACTCAAAAAAGACACAAGAATATTGAATTGTGATTATAATGCAGATTCTGAAGCATTTAAAATAAATAAACTAAACAAAAGTAATATTTCGAAATTGGCAGAATCGCCTCAGCTAGTATATAAAGATTTGATAAACGATTTAAAATATTGCAAATATATTGCAGCTCACAACCTTGATTTTGATTTAAACCTATTAATTCATGAGTTGTCCTTAATTGAGCTTGATATTGATTTAAGAGATTTCAAAACAATTTGTACAATGCGAATTGGAGCTGAGTTGATTGGGAACAATGCAAAATATCCCAAACTTACTGAACTTTATGAATGGCTATTTAATTATAAGATATTTCAACTCCATAATGCAGAAGCTGATGCACTTATCGTTTGTAAATGTTGTCGAGAGTTAATAAAAAGAGAAAAGTTGAAATCGTATAAGTTTCAAAGTTCATAGCTAGTTAATCAATCCAATAATGACTATTTAAACTTCTATATTAAATGTTTTGAGCAATTCAACTCCCAATGTCCCTCCCAACCCATAAGATTACAAGTCTGTTTTTGCGTCATCCTGAATTTGCAAAAAATCTTCTAAGCAGAAATTATGCTTTTACAGAAGCCTATCTTCACAAGTACCGGCAAGTCATAGATTGGGGGTGGATATCTGCAAATAATTCAATTCACTGGACAGCAGATTTAATTAGACTGTATAAGGACAAGCTTGATTTTGAATTCTTCTCGATGAACTCCGTTGCTTTTGCCGATGTCAATCTTCTCAAAGTGTTAATGAATGAAATTGATTGGGAAGGTTCAAATTCAGGCAAGTTTTTTAGCTCATCAATAGCATTAAACCAGCACATACCATGGACGTCATCGCTAATTAGAAAATATGAGCATTATTTAAATTTTGAGCATCTTTCGAACAATGAAAAACTACCCTGGTCAGAACAATTGATAGACCAGTTTCAGGAGTGTTGGGATTGGGAGAGTATTGTCAGTAATTCCGGCATTCCCTGGACACTCAATTTGGTAAATAAATATGTGGATCGCATCAATTTCAGCTCCAAATGGGTGGCATTTAACCTGAGTGCAACTGATCAGCTTGATCTCATTGAAAAGTACTCTGGGCAGCTTGATTGGCGGGTAATCTGCAGCAACTCAAAACTACCCTGGATAGAAGAAAACCTCTTTAAACGCTGGAAAAGCCAGTTAAATTGGTATGGTTTGGCCACCAATGAATTGCTCCACAAAGACCCATTATTCTTCGAAAACAACCTGGAGAAATGGTTGGGTGATCCATTTAATTATTTTGGTATGCTTTCACATAACTCTGCTTTGCCCTGGTCTGCTGAGTTTATAGATAGATTCATCGATTTCTGGGATTGGGAATGGCTCTGCCAAAATAAAGGAGTGCCTTGGAATGCTGAATTGATTGACCGCTTTATCGACAAAGTTGAATGGGGAGGAAGGAAATACTCTTCTGATGGTTCATTCCGGGTCAAAGGAGGGCTAATTTCAAATGAAAACTTAGATTGGACAATTGATTTTTTACTCCGGTATGAGAAGCATATAGATTTTGATGAACTGTTTAATGATGCTGTTTGGGATAAAGCATTTAAGCCTTATGTAGACGAGATAATTGTTGAAACTATTTTCAGATTGATTTAATATCTGTTCAAAAAGTCAATTTTAGTCATTGATTCAACTTTTTCATAGTTGTGCGTTACTTTACCATATAAAACCCATAAATTTAGCCTTCAAATCACCATCACATTTTTAACTACATAATCAATCAATGAGCCCAATTAACCTGATCAAACCCGAAAAAATTAGCCTTAAGGATCATCCTGTTTTAAATGAAAGCTGGCTTCAAAATGTCATTGCAGCAAATCCTGAAATTATTGGATTAGGTGAACTTATCTTAAAGGATAAAGAAAGAAAGCACCCAAGGGCAGGCAGGCTTGATATCTTACTCCAGGATCCCGATATATACAAAAGGTACGAAGTTGAAATACAGCTTGGGAAAACCGATGAAAGCCATATCATCAGAACCATCGAGTATTGGGATATTGAAAGGAAAAGATACCCCCAATACGAGCATTGCGCAGTAATTATTGCAGAAGAAATTACCAGCCGATTCCTTAATGTCATTAGTTTGTTTAATGGAATGATACCTTTAATTGCTATCCAATTAACTGCATACAAAAACGGGAATGATTATTTCTTAACATTCAATACGGTTTTAGATGTGTTAAACCTTGGTTTGGTTGATGAAGATGAAGATATTAGCGAAGTAACTGATCGAAATTACTGGCTAAACAGAGGAACATCCAAAACAGTGCAAATAGTAGATGAAGCATTGGCAGTTATCAAGGAGATTTTACCAGGCTACGAACTTAAATATAACAAGTTTTATATCGGATTGGCGCAAAATGGAAGAGCCGATAATTTTATCCTGTTTAGTCCGAAAAAGAACTTTACGCGAATGGAGATTAAACTTGAGCAATCGGAGGAGTTGGAAAACGAAATAGAAAAAAAAGGCATCGATTTGATGGATTACGAAAAAAGAGGGGGAAGATATCGAATTAAACTTTCTCCGAATGACATTAAAAAGCATCGCGAATTTATGGTAGCTCTTATTAAAAAATCAAAAAGTATTGAATCTGAAGCAATAAATGAAGATTAATAAAATCAGCATATCTTTTCCAACATGATCGACCAGCTAATCAACCACATTTCGCCTGAAAATATCAGCAACTATTTCCGTAGAAAAGTATCAGCATTTAAGCCATTAACAGTTAATCTGACCTCCATTTTAAGCGATAAAGATTTTGCTGAATTCAGCAACCTGTTGAAAATTGGCGAGGTGGAATACGATAATTCCGATGAGTTGCTGGTCTTCTCATGCCAATACAATGGTGAACTGACTTCGCGAAGCTCAAAGCACAAACAATATGACATTGCCAAAAAGGTATTAAAAGAAGATTTCAAGGATGGGGCGATTTTCATTTTCTTTGATGATTCCGGCAAATTTCGGTTAAGCTTTATTCGAAAGCATTATGGAGATAAAGACAAAAGGTTTTCCAACTGGAAACGTTACACCTATTTTGTCGATCCAAAAGCCACAAATAAAACATTCCGGAAGAGGATAGAAGATTGCGGTTTTTCTTCATTGGAAGAAATTTTGGAATCATTCAGCGTTGAGCCGCTTAATAAAGAATTCTATGAAAAAATTGTTCGTGAATTTTACAGTCTGGTGGGTGGAGAAGTTGGAACAGGAAGAAACAGAGAACTTTTAACGCCAAATCTGCTTTTGCCAGGAGGAATTAAAGATCGGACAATTACCCGTCAGTTTGGGGTACGTTTAATTGGCCGAATTATATTTTGCTGGTTTTTGAAACACAAAACATCAAATAATGGAATACCGTTAATCCCAAACAAATGGCTTTCATCCGTTAATGTTGGTAACGATTTTTATCATTCCAACCTGGAGTTATTGTTTTTCGAAATCCTGAATACACCGGTTAAGGATAGAATCAAAGAGTTGCCTGAGGATCACACACTGATCCCATTTTTGAACGGCGGACTTTTTGAGCCACAAAACGGGAGTGATAATGACTTCTATGAGGTATCAAAAATCACAGTTGCACTAAGAGCCAACCATCAGTTAAAGATTACAAATGAGTGGTTTAAATCACTGTTTGAGGTATTGGAACAATACAATTTTACCATCGACGAAAACAGTATAAACGATGCTGAAGTAAGTATTGATCCTGAAATGTTGGGACGAATCTTTGAAAATCTGCTTGCTGAAATTGATCCTAATTTAACCAGTTCTGAAACTACATCTGTCCGGAAAGCAACTGGCAGTTATTATACGCCAAGAGAAATTGTGGAATTCATGGCTGAAGAATCGCTCATGAAATATCTTCACAACAAAACAGGCATTTCTGAAAAATCCATTCATCATCTTTTCCTGGATGATGGCTTTGATGAATTTAGCGAAATTCAAAAGGAACAATTAATTGAAGCCTTTAGTCAGGTTAAAATTCTTGACCCTGCTGCTGGTTCTGGAGCTTTTCCGATGGGTTGCCTCCACAAAATTACTACGGCTTTACAAAAACTTGATCCCGGCGCTGAACGATGGAGAGAAAAGCAGCTTGAAAAAATTACCAATGCCGCTTTAAAGTCTGAAATCAAAGCCATTTTGGATAAGTCGAATGCTGAATATACAAGGAAACTGGGAATTCTTCAGCAATGTATTTATGGCGCCGATATTCAGCCAATAGCTGCCGAAATTTCAAGATTGCGAAGTTTCTTGTCGCTTATTGTGGAGGAAGAAATTGATGATACCAAATACAACCGCGGAATTTTAGCCCTGCCTAATCTCGAATTCAAGTTTGTAACTGCCAATACCCTGATTAGTCTCGACAGTTCTGGAAATATGGAGACAAGTAAAGTATCGGAACTGATTCCGGAACTTCAAAAATTACGGTTGGATTACTTACAGTCGCACGGTAACGAAAAGATGCAGCTGCGAAAGAAATTCAGTAAAATTCAAAGCGAGATTTTCGAAGACCAGTTGAAGATTAACCAAATGTTTAATCCCGGCATGAAAAGCCGGCCCATGCAGCTCGCAAGCTGGGATCCATTTAAAAACGAAGCAACCAACTGGTTCGATCCTGAATGGATGTTTGGCGTAAAACAGTTCGATATTATAATTGGAAACCCTCCGTATGGTGGAACCCCAATTGACGACGATTTGAAAACAAAGCTTGGATTGGGAAGCAAAGATCCTTACGGAGCCTTTATTGCAAAATTCTTACGCAGAAAGCAAGAAACAACCTTGCTGAAACATGAAGGAATCCTGGCCTTTATTGTGAGCGATACCTTTATGACCATTAAAACCCACAAACAACTTCGCGACCTTATTTTGGATAACCGAATCCATTCAATGGTTCGTGTTCATCGTGACACGTTTAAAGCCACCGTAAACACGGCAGTTATTTTTTGTGAACGCCTGGAAGCACCAAAAGAAACAGAAACTGGAGTTTTAATGGCTGATTTTACTAATACGTCTATTCACGAAAACCACGACCGGTTTATCCAATTACTCGATAAAATTACTGACTACCGGCAGCCCGAATACCAAGGAGAAGCTCTTGAAAGAAGCAATATTTTATACATGAAAAGTGAAAAATGGACTTCTGAAAGCTCGGAAGAATACGCAGTTTATACCTATCCGCAGAGTTTAATTATGACCAATACAAACCACCCGTTTTTTGTAGCATCTCCCAAATTATTTGCCTTAACGAATGATGGTGGTGATTCTTCTTCTGCGCTAAAACCTGCAACCGAAATGCAAAATATTAATGGGGAACAGATTAATACGCGTATTATTTGCTTGAACAGTACCAAATCTAAAATGGTAAAACTAGGTGTTATTTCAGAGATTAACCAAGGAATTTCTACGGGGCAGAATGAGTTTTATATCAGAAAACTTAATGCAAGTGGTAGTTACTTGGAAGTGGACACTGACCTTATATTATCTGAAGATGCAGTTAAGTCTTTCAACACAATTGAAAAACTTGAAGGAATTGATAAAAAGAAATACGGTGGGAGGTATTTCATCCCATTTGATAAGGGAAGTGATTCAAATAGTGACGAGGGATGGATGCCAAATTACTATGTTGAGAATGAATATTTTATTGATTGGTCTAAAGAATCATTAAGTAGAATGAAATCTTTGTCAATTGCAGAAAGAAAAATAGAGCAAGGGTTATCTGAAAAAATAAACAAAGATGATGACAAGAAGATAGCTGCTGCTTTAAGAAATCAAGATAAGTGGTTTACTTCAACTTTGAACTTCTCACCCACCGGCCAATATTCACCAACATTTCGTTTGGGATTAGGAACTGTTTCTCAAAATACCAGTTCTACTATAGTAATTAACCCCAAATATCAACTCCCATTATTGGGAATACTTAGCTCAAAATTCGCAAAGTATTTATTCAAAAACTATCATAACCATACTGTTCATACTCAAGAAGGGGATGTAATGGATTTTTCAGTTTTTATTAATCAAGCCATTTTTGATATAATTGGAATTAGAGTAAAAAATATAATCGAATTTCAAAAGAATAATATTCAGTATGATTATGCTAGTAAAGAGCAGCTTGATGTTGATTTTTTAACGTGTCAAGCATATGGCTTAATTCTTCAAGATATTCAAGAAGTCGAAAACTGGTATTCCCGTCGTTATCCCAAGTTGGTAGCAGCCCAAAAACGAAACCTGGCTGAGTTGGGCAAACCAACCGATTATATCGAGATATACAAAGAGTTGGCAGCGAAGTATGGTGATTTGGAAAACTAATATCGGTTTACCGCGCCGTTTTCCAGTTGGTTTGGAACCGCATCAGCAAAGCTAAAAGTGTGTAGGGTCTGTAACTTAAACGTCAGTTTTCTGTAACTAACTTCAATGGTATTGGTTACAAATATTTTGTAGTTTGGTTACAATATTGTAGTTTTGCTTTATGGAAACAACAGAGAAACAAATCATTGATAGAATAGGCGAAGCTGCAACGCAAACCATATTCTTTACTGAAGATTTCAGGGGCTTGGGAACTCCCGAAGCTATAAAAATTGCCTTACACCGTATTGTAAAAAGAAATATTATAACCAGGCTTGGACGTGGAATTTATGCCAAACCTGAATACAGCAAATTGCTTAATTTAGAAGTAAAACCCGGCATAGAAACAATTGCAAGAGCTATTGCACAGCGCGACAGGGCCAAAATAATCCCAACCGGGAGTTATGCCTTAAATGCTTTGGGATTAAGTACACAAGTGCAAATGAATTTTGTTTACCTGACTGATGGTGAGCCAAGAAAAATAAAAGTTGGAAAAGCAACCATTAAGTTTAAGCGGACAACCCCAAAGAATCTAAGCTACAAAAATGAACTGTGTATGCTAGTTGTACAAGCTTTTAAAGAAATTGGAAACGGCCTGGTTACCGATGAAGAGATGGAGAAAGTGATTACACTTCTGAAAAAGGTAGAATATGGCGAATTGAAACATGATATTGCTGCTGCCCCACAATGGATTGCAGAAATTATGGCTAAAGCATTACCCCGATGAGTGCAAAAGAATTTCACATGCTTTCAGCCGAAGAAAAACAAACCATTTTCCTCGAGATTCAAAAGGAAAGACCTATTCATCTGGCTTCCATCGAAAAAGACTGGTGGGTAGTTCAAACACTTGCATTGGTTTTTCAAACATCGGCTGCGCCACATCTGGTTTTTAAGGGAGGAACTTCGCTGAGCAAAGCATGGGGCATCATCGAGCGATTTTCGGAAGATGTTGATTTGGCGCTTTCATACGAATTTCTAGGTTTTTCTGACAGCAGTAGCCGTACCCAAATTACCAAACTACGCGATGCCTCATTCAAATATATTTCTGAAACGTTTCTGCCCGAACTTCGCCAGGTATTTCAGGCAACTGGTTTTGCTGAAGTTGAAATTGACCTGACTGAAGTGGAAAGTCCTGATCAGGATCCGGTAAAAATACTGGTGAAATATCCTGTTGTAACCAAGGAGGGATCGTATGTTTTGCCTCCGGTGAAACTTGAAATTGGCAGTCGAACCATGCGTGAGCCTTTTTCCAACCGAAGTTTCAGCTCGTTTGTAGGTGAAAAATTTTCAGACCTTTCATTTGCCGATCAGCTAATTACTATTCCTTGTGTCAATCCGGAACGTACAATCCTCGAAAAATTGTTTTTGCTGCAGGAAGAATTTCAACGTCCGGTCGAAAAAATAAGAGTAGAACGACTATCACGGCATTTGTACGATATTTACCGCATCTGGAATGCCGGATATGCTGAAGTAGTATTGGAAAATAAGGAATTGTACCGTTCAATAGTTATTCACAGAGAACGGTTTACCCGATTACACGGAGTAAATTACAGTCTTCATTACCCACCCAACTTGAATCCTTTGCCACCATCGGAATACCTGGATGCTTGGGAAGCTGATTATAAAACCATGCAACAGGATATGTTTTACGGTGAAGATATTCCGTTTACCAAGCTTATAACTGAGCTTAAAGCAATTGTACAAATCATTAATAAGCTGCAATTCTAAAATGGCTAATAATTTTATAACCAACAATAAAGATCAGAAAACCCTAAAAGGTCGAATCAAAAAACTGATAACGGGCAGTGAGGAATTGAAATTCCTGGTTGGCTTTTTTTACTTCTCAGGATGGAAGGAACTTTATCAGAGTTTAAAAGAAAAGCCGGATATCCAGCTTAAATTATTGGTTGGACTTCAGATTGACAATTTGTTGAACAAAATGATTGTGGAGCATGGCCATCAGGAGCAAGGACTTTCGCAAGATGAAATCTTTCAGCAATTTATGACCTCACTTGGCTTTGCTATCAACAATGAGGCGATGGACACGGAAGAATTTTACAATCAGGTCGGGTTTTTTCTTGAAATACTTGAAAATGGGAGGCTCCAAATCCGGAAAACCGACGAAGCAAACCATGCCAAACTGTATATATTCAAATACAATCAGCATCAAATGGACTTTAACGACCGCTCCGGTGAGTTTATTACCGGCAGTAGTAACCTAACCAAGGCTGGGCTTGAAGGACAATTGGAATTCAATGTCGAGATCAGGGATTATGGTTTTGAAGATGCTGAAGCTTATTTCGATGATATCTGGAACAACAAATCAACTCCGATTACTGAAATTGAAGACCGCAAAAAATTTCTGCTTGAATTTGTGAAGCATAGATCGCTCGCTGCAACGGTTACGCCGTTTGAGGCTTATGCTTTAATACTGAAAACGTATCTCGACCTTCAGGAGCAAAAAAAGATAAAACCCGAAGTGGAAAGATTGTTGGAAGAAAATGGTTTTAAAAAATTCAGCTACCAGATTGATGCGGTTAATCAGGCATTAAAAATTATTGAAGAATACGGTGGCGTTGTGATTGCCGATGTGGTAGGTTTGGGAAAATCAGTAATTGCCACCCTAATTGCCAAAAATCTGGGGAAAAGAGGTCTGATTATTTGTCCTCCAGGATTGATTGGGGACAAATATGAAAATACTGGTTGGTGGGAATACCGGAACAATTTTAATCTATACGACTGGGAAATTGAAAGCCGAGGTAAACTAAATGATCTGGCAGAATCGCTTAGTATTGATGACAATGGTTATGAAGTGATATTAATTGATGAAGCACATTATTTCAGGAACCAGGACACTGAAGCTTACGAGTCACTGATGAATGTTTGTCGGAATAAAACTGTAATACAGCTGACAGCTACACCATTTAATAATTCACCAGCTGATATTTTTTCGCTAATCAAGCTGTTTATTGTACCAGGGAAATCGGGGATCACCATTGAGGAAAATCTGGAAGCCACCTTTAGGGCACACGATTACCGTTTTGGAAAGCTATCAGATATACTGAAATACTGCAATTCAGCATCACCTAAAAAAAGAGCGAAGGCAGAGTTGACTTACAGGAAATTGTTCAATCTTCAACCACCCATTAATATTCAGTTGGTGAGGAACGAAACAAAGAAAATTGCCAGTCAGATCAAAGAGATCATATCTCCGGTAGTAATCCGAAGGAATCGTCTGGACCTGAAAACTGACCATGAATATTCAAGGGAAATTGGACAAATGTCGGAAGTAAAGGATCCGGAGGAACTTTTCTATGCACTTGAGCTGGAACAGTCTACTTTTTACGACCAGATTATCCAGGATTTTTTTGGAGAGGAAGGACTATTTACCGGAGCCATTTATCAGCCGTTTATATACGAAAAACTGATTGAAGATGAAGATGATCTGGATGAAGAGGGCAACAGGGCATTCCAGCAACAGCGAAACTTGTTTGATTTTATGCGTCGCTTAATTGTAAAGCGATTTGAAAGTTCGTTTGGTGCATTTAGTGATACCATCAACCGATTCCTGAAAATACATCAGGTTGTACAGCAGTTTATCATCAACTCTAGCGGCAAATATATTCTGGACCGAAAATTAATAGAAAGCATTTATACCAAAGACGATGAAGAAATTGCCAGGGCTTTGGATGAATTTGAAAAACTGCTTCGTGAAAAAAAAGTTCCCAAAAACAATCGCATTTATGAAGTCACTGATTTTGAAAGAAAGGATGAATTTTTAGCCGATATTGAAAAGGACAGGGTTCTGTTTGAATTGATTAAGGAAAAGATTGGTCAATTAAATCTGGTTAATAACGATCCTAAACGTGAAACTGTTTATGAGGTAGTCAACAAGATTATTGAAGAAGATGACAGTAAGCGGAAAGTCATTATTTTTTCAGAATATGTCGACACGGTGAAACATCTGGAACCCTACTTTAGAAAGAAATTTGGTAAGAGGTTACTTGTGTGCGACGGTAAGATCAGTAAACAAATGCATTTGGCACTAAATGAAAGCTTTAATGCTCAATATAAAGGAATGTTTGTTGATCAATATGACGTATTAATTACTAGTGATAAATTATCTGAAGGATTCAACTTGAACCGAGCCGGAGTGATCATTAATTACGATATTCCCTGGAATCCAACCCGGGTAATCCAGCGAGTTGGTCGTATCAATCGTATTGGCGCCAAGGTTTTTGATGAATTATATATTTACAATTTTTTCCCGTCAGAGAAAGGTGCTGACATTGTAAAAAGTCGCGAAATTGCAGAACAAAAAATGTTTATGATACATTCCGCGTTGGGCGAAGATTCAAAAATATTCCATGCTAACGAAGAACCAAATCCAAGCGCACTTTTCAAAAGGATCAATGAAAATCCTGAACAAGATGAAGAGCTGAACATTTCAACCCTGATTAGAAATAAATTTGATGAAATACGGAATCAGCATCCTGAAGTTGTTGAAAAGATTGAACATTTACCGCCTCGTATAAAATCGGCCAAACAGTATAATCAATATCAGATAAATGTTTTACGTAAAAAGGGATTGAGCCTTTTTGCCCAGCAAATCGTTGACCCAGTAAAAGAAAAGAGCAAGGTCAATTCAATTTTGATGGAAGAATTGCTACCATCGATTGAATGCGAATACGAAGAAAAATTGTTAAAACTTTCGGATAGATTCTGGGCTGGATATGAAGAAATAAAAAGCTTCAAACCATCACAAAGAACGGCCTCTAGTGAAGCTTCTCTGGAGACTAAAGCCAATAATAACCTGAAATTTGCGCTAAAAATTATTGATCCCAATGAAGAAACGCTGAGGCTTTTCATGCAAACATTATTGAAGGATATCCGGAATTATCACACCTTACCGAAATATACCCTTCGTAGGTTGGCTTCCATCATTTTAGAAGAAAAAACAACAAAAAAAGAAAAGGATAAATTCTTCATGGAAGTGCGATGGATTAAAAACCACCTGGGAGAAAACTATCTCGACAATCTTTTAAAAAAGGTTGAAAATCAAAATTTGGAAGTGATTATAGCGGTTGAAAACCAGGATCTTGCTTGATGAAGGTATTCAATTATAGTCTCTTAAAGACAGGAACTCCTACTTCATTTATTTTGTAATGTTCACAAGTTAAGCTAACGTATTTCAAACGTGGGTGATTAGTTAAAATTCCGGTATTTCCATCAAAAGCATAGTAGGGAGTAAGTTCCTTTTTGCCAGACCATCCGGTAATCAAATCAACAAAAATCCCTACAGCTTGCGATGCAAGCACACCATTCGCCCAAACCACTTGTGGTCTGCCACCTGCAGCACCATATTTGGCAGCCTCCTTTGCCAGATTTTGCTCGGTTATAAAACCCAAACATTGCATACAAGGCTTTCCTGGAATCGATAGAATAATCTGTCCAGCCATACTTGGAGCTTCATTTCTATAACCATCATGCACATCCATACCGATATCTATCAATGGAATCATATACCGCCTGCATTCAGATTCAAGATCACGTCTGGCAATATAAGAATCCACACACCCAAAAACGACATCGCATTCTTGTAAATTCTCAGGAGTATTCATCCAATTATCGTCGATTGTATTAATATTGGCATCCTTATGCAAGCATTCGATAATTTTTCTGGCTATTTCGATTTTTTTTGTGCCATTTGTAACATCAATTAAACCTGCCCCAATCAATCGGTTAAGGTTGGTTTCATCGACTTTGTCATAATCAAATATAGTATAGTTTTTTATGCCCAAATGAGCCAATTGCTGAACAATATGGGAGCCTCCACCACCTAATCCGACAATACCAACTCTTACCTGACTTATTGCTAATTGCGCATTCTTGCCAAGAAATGATTGCCGATCATACCTCTTCTTTATATATTTTGCAATTTTTTTTCCAGGGATGCTTATTTTCATCGGATAACCTACTCCAATAATTCTATTTACTTGTCTTAACTCTGATTCACCTGGAATTTTGACTAAAGCATTCATCCCGGAATTACCAAGTACAATCATCCCATGGACCTGTTTTTTATCCGCGTAGCTAAAGGATTTAATTATTTCAGGGTTATCTTTCATATCAGTCGGACTAAATTCTGGCGAATTCGCAGAAAATGTATGATAATGAGTATGAAAACTCCCTATTTTATCGTCGATAATTCTTTGTAATGCTTCTCGTATAGCTGTTGAATTAATCCTTGCTCCAACATCAGAATCATCTATGTATTGGTTATCCGGGACAGGGAAATATTCCGTCATAAAAATAATAATTGTACCAGTAGAGAGTAATTTGTGCTTGGACCCGATGAATCCAATTCTTTCATATGCAAAACCGTGAGGTCTCTTTAAATCATTTTTTATTTGACTTAACAAGGTATCCGATATTCTGATGATAATTTCTGCTCTTTTCATTTCCTAAACGCATCTAGATGTGAACGAATTAATTGTATTAAACGTTGGTTTGGACTTATATTCCATGATATTGCATGCCAGGTTTGGTCAAGTATCCTTGCTTGGCTATTCCAATTGCGATTCGCACAGCCAGAGATTGTTTCAGAAAAAAACAGACGGGATTGATATCCATCTCTTGGCATAGGACAAAATAAAGCATCAACCTTAACTGGTATACAGCCTTCAGGTAAATCCAACTGTGGCAGAAAGAAGTAGGTAAAACCGCCTTCCTCTGCCATCTGTACATTTGGATGGATTTTTTTTAACTCCTCGATTTGATCTTCTTGAAATTCCATAACCATGCATTCAATTAAGATGAAGCTCCGTCCTTAATATGTCCGATAAATATCTCTTCTCCTTTAATAACTACTGAGCCACTATCGTCTAAAGGGGTTAATTTGCCATCAATCAATTGTTCCAACATGTAGTTAAGAGGAACACCTCCAACCGTCTTGATTTCAGCCACAGTGCGCCTTCCTCTGTGAATTTCTCTTTCAGAATCATCTACTGTGATTTTAACTACATCATTACGATGGTCTTCTGAATTACCTTTTTTTAAATCTTCCATTTTGTGAATTTTAGTTGTTTAACACTTATTATTTTTCTTTTCGAACTCCCTTAAAATGTTTGTTATCTGACTTCTGGTCGATAAACATACCGGATTCAGTATCTCTCTTAACCCATCGTTCGATTATTGGGTTAAAGGTTTGAGACCTTTTTTTAACTGCACCTTCCCTGTGTCCATCATTTGTTTTGCCATTTTTTGCCATTTTAATGCTCCTTTCTTTTATTGTTTTGTTAACTTGCGAGTCGCAAATTCATGCAATTCCTCACAATAAATACTAAAAGCGTTACCAACGGTTTTTGGTATATGTAATACCAGGTTATGATTGAGTGGAGAGATTTTGAAAAGACTTCAACAATTGAACTGATTGAGCTAATCAAGATGAAGGATAACCCTTTACATCTCGATACTGCAAAAGCTGCATTTCGTGCTTTCTATTTTAGGTTTTTTAAGTCGGTTGCTAAAAAGGCAGATATCGTTAGCAAAAGGAATGGCTACGACAGAGAATTTGCACTGGAAGTAACCGAAAAAACATTTGAGAAATTCTGGAAATATCCGGCATTTAAGCTCCAGAAAATGAAAGTCTCTTGTCCTGAAAAAGGTGCTGAATTATATCTTTCGAGGATTGCCCAAAATTGCTTTTATGACTTAATGAATGTGCGAAATGGCATAAATGTTTCGCCATATGATGGAAGCGAAGAAATTATTTATGAAATCCCTATACTTGATGAATACATAGAAATAAATAATGAAAGATATCAAATCATAAATAGGGTATTATCAACTTTTAGTAATAAGCATCGGATAATCTATCTCACTTATTTACAGCACGAACAGAAAGGGTATAAACTACCCAGAAAATTACTAATTGAACTTCGTGAAAAATTAAATGTTACACAAGATACGATTCGATTTTACCGACATGAAGTCATTTCAAAAATTGCAGAATTCACAGAAATATGGCAAAAAAAGTAGAAAATATAAGTCAAACAACTACTGACTATATTTTAGGTTCAGTAGGATTTATCTTTCCAAGGACAGAAAAAGAATTAGACAACTTCAACAGGTTGTATTCTGACACTAATTTTAACTTAGGAGAATATACTTTGAATCCGGACAAAGTTTTTAATGATACCTTGCTGAATTCAAAAACAGAGAAAACTAAATTGATATTTGAAATTTCTAAGAATACATATTTCAAAAGGGCTGTGTTGGCTGCTGAGATTACATCTCAACTTTATTCAGAGTCCACCTATGGATCAGTTAAATTGCAGAAGCTAATGTTTCTATGTGAGAATATTGATAGTATGAATATCAATTATGAATATTCTAAACAAGCTGCTGGACCCTATGATAATAAATTTATGCATAGTATTGGATTCGTATTCGAGAAGCAAGGTTGGTTTAAAATTGAGAAAGTAAAATCAGGGAAAATATCTCGAACTGTTTTTAGCCCATTAGATAAGCTTGGAACCCATAAAGATTACTTCAATCGATACTTCCCAAAATATCAGGAAAAGATTCAATGGATGATTGATACCTTTCGAAAAGAAAGAACTGATAGGGTTGAATTAATTGCCACCTTGTATGCCTGTTGGATGGAATTAAGATCCAATAATCAAATTATTTCAGATGACGCATTACTTACTTTATTGTATGATTGGTCTAAAGAGAAACAGAAATTTTCAAGATTAACGGCATTAGAAGGAATTCAATGGATGAAAGAGAATAATGTAGTTCCAAGCTCAAATTGTTAGTTGGCTAACAGTTATTTTTTACTGTTTTGAAGGCTAGCATGACTTTTACTTGATGGTCTTTGCCTATTTTGGGGTATCTCCTTTTGATTTCAGAATTACTTGGTTTAATCCTTTGCTTTTGATATTAAACCCGCTATACCCACCCAAAACCCTAAGTTTTCCTTTATACATGCGGTATCGGGCGCATGGGGGTACGATTAATAAAAACTTTTCAAAATAATTTGAAGTAATATAGATTTAAGAAAGTAATATTCTAGAAATAAATAACTTTTCGCGTTTTCTACACCCGTACGCCCAATCCCTTTATTCATAGGGGTTATGATGGATTTTAGTCAGTATGGCCGGAATATCCATTCAGTGATAAAATAGAAAAGCCCACCCCGAAGAGCAGGCTTTCAATTCTTATTTTAAACTTGTCTATCCAACCAAAATCATTAGCAATATGGATGGCTGGACGGTAAACTCACTCAATTAAACCTCTTCCTTTTGCTTCTAATATGTCGTTTCCAACTGTGCTTTTCGATATTTTTATTCCTTCAGCTGTCATTCTATCCGCAATTTCCTGATAGGAAATCCCAGGAGAATAATAGTTTACTACACGAGTTAATCTGCTTTCCTTTACCTGCTTCTTCTCATCAAAATTGACAACCAAATTGTCAAAATCAACACGGTCTTCTGTCATTGTAAAATACTGATCCTCAAATAGCAACTTATAACTATGTGTTTTCATGTCGTCTTTTAAATAATTGCCTTTGACAATACATAGATGCCGATATTGAGCATCATATGGATCACGTCTCATTTCGATTACTTGACGTGCTTTACCCTCAATTCCTTGTGATCCAAGCAGGTTATTTTTATTCGGCGGAAAATCTTCAGTTCGCTTCCCTGTGTGATGCAAGAAGATCACCAGACAATTATGACGGTCGGCTAACATAAAAAATTGATTCATAAAATTTCGAACTTTATTTACCTGATTCATTTCACCTGAATATAAATCAGAAAACGCATCAATAATAACACAGTCTACTGGCCCTTCGGCAAGTATCGCTTCCAAATCAATTGCCGGGTCATCCAAACTAAAAACATATCGCAAATTTTCATACTTTTCAATATCTTCTCCTTCCTTAATCGTTTTATTTAAGAGATAGGAGATTGCGAACTTGTCGTCTTCTGTAGAAACATAAATGACGCGATTGTGCTTGGCATTAATTTTCCAGCCCAAAAAAGTTTCATCTCCACGAACAATTGAAATGGCCAGTTGCCGCAATATTGTACTTTTCCCTGTGTCACTGGATCCGGCCAATACTGCTAGTCCTGTTTTAGGGAATATTGGTTCAATTAAGCATGGAAAATCTGTAATGCCCATTTCATAAAGTGCTTTTGCCGAATATGATTTAGGATTTGAATTTTCAGTTATATCAGAAAGTCTGGGAACTGCAACAAATTTAGGTATTCCTCCCATAGAAATTTGTTTTTCATTTTGCATTACTTCACGCTCCTTCTAGAAATTAAATTCTTTCTTAAAAATTCGTCACGCATTTCTTTCGTATACCAAATTTTACTACCCACCTGCACATATTCAATATATCCATCAGCTCGCCATGAGGCTAAGGTTCGTGGGGATATTTTCATATTACGGATCATATCCGAATTATCCCAGAGTTCTTTCACACCGTCGCTTTTCTTCACTTCTGACAGTTCTACAGAGAGCTTTTTAATCTCGTCTGTCAGTTCCTTCAAACGGAAGCTCACATCACCATTAATCATGGCTTACCCCTTCCTTTTTTGTTCTGTTAGCTTCCAATACAGCAATAATCTCATCATACTTATACATCCACATAGTATCCAGTTTATATCCTGGAATTGTTCCGTTAATGCGGAACGTCTGCAATGTTGAATCAGAAATATTCAACAGGTCCTTTACTTGGGAGGATCTCAACCAAGTAGGCTGAGTTGTTTTTGAATTACGGATTTCCTCTCTGATCACTTCTTGGATCGTTGTCCGAAATTCTGTTAAGAATTTTGTTTTGTTCATACTCAAAAAAATTATTGCAATACAACATGTAAAGCAATATTAAGATGAGTACTCTAACTCGAAGAAAATGAAAAGTGGAAAAATAATCAGTAACGTGCAGATAATGAATGCAAAAATATTTCAAAATATTTTTTATTGTAAGCAAAAATGTAAGCTAGATAGGATTGTTGAATTCTTCGATGAAGAAATTTAGATCGTTGAGTCTTTCATGTTTTCCTGGGCTTGATCCAGACAACTGATTGGGCTTTAATAAATCAAAGTCGTTTGTGGAAAACATATCGGACACAATTAACCATTTGCCTCTACCTATTGATTCCAACCCATGACCTTCAATGCTTTTAATAAAAAAAGCTAAAGTATAGATATTATCAGCCCATACAATTTTGTTAATTGGCCGCCATCCGGAAAACACTGCTGCAAATTCATCGCGGGTTGTATTCTCAGAAATGAAGCCAAGATCAACGCCTCGCTCATATATTCCAAAAAGTTGTTTAGGTGAATAGTTAGTCTTCAAAATATGACCATTCCTTTTCTTTTTAATCCCATTTCTGTTCTGCATATATTCATTTACCTTACTGAAAGGGCCTGCATTGGGGAAGTGAAAACTATACAACTTACAAGAATAATTTAAAATACTAATTATTGCGGTTTCAATGAACTTCTTTTTCTCAACATTCTCTTTCTTCTCAAGATATTTTAATGACTGTAGACTGAAAATTAGTATCTTGTCATATAGCCAGGCATTCTGGTCTTTTCCCTTGCTTAACCAAAATTCTTTGATCAGCCTTTTGGCTTTCAGAACTTCGTATGCAACCTCTTCTTTTCGGTATTCATCAAAAGTTATTTCTATTTCAAAAAGATTAGTTTCTTCATCGACCAAAGTTCCTTTTTCTTCACCTGGTCTAAAATTACGTAATAGTGTAATTAAATCTCTTTCTGCTACAAATCTGTGGCTATCTTCTTGATCATTAGACTCAAAATTTTTCCTGAGAAATCCAACGCCATCATTATTCAGAAATGATTTGAAAAAGTACAATGGATCTTCAATATTTGATTCAAAAGGTTTCATAGCCCAGGTGATTTTTGCTCACCCAAGCTATGATATTTTTTTCAGTAAATCAACAGACTTCTCGCTGAAGTAGTTTTTCCGCAACTTTTCCCATATCATTCGATGTTTTTGTATCCACCACTTTGCTGTATATCTGCGTTGTTTTTAGGGATGTATGACCGAGCATTTTTGAAACCGTTTCAATTGGTACTCCATTGGTTAAAGTAACCGTAGTAGCAAAAGTATGGCGGCCAAGGTGCATGGTCACATGCTTATTGATTTCGCATAATTGAGCGATTTCATCCAGATAAGAATTTAGTTTCTGATTGCTTTTAACTGGTAGTAATTGTTTTGAAGCCAAGCATTCAGGATCATCTTTGTATTTATCAATTATTGCTTGTGCTGGAGGTAGCAATGGAATACTTGCACGAACTCCAGTTTTTTCACGTTCATATATAATCCAATTTTTACCATCAATGCCTCTCGTAATGCTCTCTCCATTAAGCTTGTCCAAATCAGAATAAGATAGTCCCGTATAGCAAACAAACACAAATACATCACGAACTTGATCTAACCGCTTAATTCGGAATTTGTGGGATTCTATTCGTTGTAACTCATCAGAAGTTAGGTATCCTCTTGAGCCTTGTTTAAAAGTAGTTTTATGCTGAAGAAAAGGGTCTCTGTCTAAATAACCCAGTTCCATTGCAAAATGAATAACCTTTTTTAACTGTTTAAGGTGTTTCATTATGGTATTGTGATCAATTCCATAGCTTGTTTTAAGAAAAATTTCGAATCTGCGAATGAAAAGAACATCTAGGTCTAATAATGCAATATTGGTACATGCAAATTCCTGGCTCAAAAAAAGTTTAATCCTATTAAATGTTGTAATATACTGATTTATAGTATTTCTGGTATATTTTTGGCCTTCCTCTTTTTCAATTAAGGCGTTGTTCATTTCAAAAACCTGCACTAGACAATATTTCTTTAAATTTTTGCCAATCAAGTTGTCACGCAAAATTGATGATGATATTTCTTCTCCTTTCTCATTCAATAAATTATAATCACGTTTCACCTTGTTAACCAAATTATCCATGTGGTCATTTAATATACGGGCTGATTCTGATCGGCCTTTGGCTTGCTGAACCGCTGAATCCCATTTGGTTAATTCAATCTTTCTATTTGTTGAAATTTCTGCACGTTCTCCATTTACGGTAATTCTCAAATAAATTGGAATCAATCCCCTCTTATCAACTTGTCCCTTTTTCAGGAAAAACAAAACACTTAAATCGTACTGCATCTTAAATAGTTTAAAATTTATACACAAAGTTACCTCAAACGCGATGTTTCAGGAAGTGCTAAATGATGCAATTAAATGCAAATGAGGTGATTACAAGGTTACAGGTGACTAATTTTTGAATTCAGGAAATAGGCACCCAGATAGACACCAAAGGATCGAGAAATACCGTAAATTTCAGGGTAGTGTAAAAACAAAAAACGCCTGAAACCATTGATTTCAAGCGTTATTGTGAATTATATTACATAATTGGCTCTCCAGGTAGGACTTGAACCTACGACCTACGGATTAACAGTCCGCCGCTCTAACCAACTGAGCTACTAGAGAATTTTGTAGTGGCTTTCGCCTGTATTGTGAACGTTTTGCTTTTAAAGCGTTGCAAAAATAGTAGCTTTTCCGAAAAGAAAAAATATTTTTGCAAAAAAATAATTCATGAATTTATTTACTGGTGCACCAAACAAGCAAAAATCGATTCTCGGAATCGGGAATGCTCTTATCGATGTTTTGATTAACATCACGGATGACTCTGTGTTACAAAAATTTGGATTGCCCAAAGGCAGCATGACTCTGGTTGATGCGGTTCTTTCGGCCGAAATAAAAAAAGAAACAAAAATTAATACCCGGATCATCCAAACTGGTGGCTCTGCTGCTAATACGGTGCATGGAATTGCTAAGCTGGGCGGTCAATGTGGCTACATTGGCAAAATTTCGGATGACGAATTTGGAAATTTTTATCTGGAAGACTTCAGGAATAACAATATTAATACCCATTTCTTCTATTCCGAAACCGGGACCGGCCATGCAACCGGATTAATTAGCCCTGATTCGGAGCGAACGTTTGGTACTTATTTGGGCGCAGCGATGGAACTCACGGCTGAAGAAATGACACCCAATATTTTTCAAAATTATGGAATTCTGCACATCGAAGGCTACCTGGTACAAAACCATGCATTGATTGAAGCTGCCTTGAAAGTCGCCAAAGAAAACGGGCTGCTGGTTTCGATCGACATGGCCAGTTTTAATATTGTGGAAGCAAATATCGATTTTTTGCACCATATGGTTCGTGAATATGTCGACATCGTCTTTGCCAACGAGGAGGAAGCAACATCATTAACTGGTAAAAATCCGGAGGAATCGCTGCCGGCGATTGCCGAAATGTGCAAAATTGCTGTAGTAAAGCTTGGAGCGAAAGGCTCATTGATTCAATCTGGCGATCGGGTGATCCGCATTGAAGCCATTCCTGCCCAAAGTATTGATACAACTGGCGCCGGCGATATTTATGCTTCCGGATTTTTATATGCGCTGTCAGAGAATCTCGATTTGGAAGTTGCCGGAAAGATCGGATCGCTGCTAGCAGGAAAGGTGGTTGAAGTGATTGGTGCCAAAATTCCTGAAGAAACATGGACTCAGCTTCTACCTCAGATTGAATTGCTGAAATCAACCTTAGAATCTTAATTTTATCTAACCTAGCCCTATTTTCATGGGGGGTTGCCCTGTTTTCAGGTAGAAAAACATATTTTTGTACACATTGAAATAGTTTAAAAATCAGCAAACAACATAGATGATGGAACGACTGAAAATCAAAGAAATCCTGAAAGGTGAATTAATTGGGCAACAAGTAGTTGTTAAAGGTTGGGTAAGGACAAAAAGAGGTAGCAAAAACGTCAATTTCATTGCGTTAAACGATGGTTCTGTCATTCACAATCTTCAGGTTGTTGCTGATGTTGAAAAATTTGGTGAAGAATTACTGAAAGATATTAATACCAGCGCAGCATTGAAAGTTACGGGCGAGCTTGTTGCCTCGCAGGGAAGCGGACAGTCTGTTGAGCTGAATGCTACCGAAATTGTGATATACGGCAAATCTGATCCGGATAAATATCCGATTCAGCCTAAAAAACACAGCCTTGAATTTTTGCGTGAGAATGCACATTTGCGTTTCCGTACTGCAACTTTCAGCGCTGTTTTCCGCATCCGTCACGCTATGGCATTTGCCATTCACAACTATTTCAACAGTAAAGGATTTGTTTACCTGCACACTCCAATCGTTACCGGGTCGGATGCTGAAGGAGCCGGACAAATGTTTCGTGTGACCACGCTGGACGCTAAAAATCCACCGCTTTTGGAAGACGGATCGATTGATTTTTCTCAGGATTTCTTCGGAAAATCGACCAACCTGACGGTTTCCGGACAGTTGGAAGGAGAGCTTGGAGCAACAGCTTTGGGCGAAATTTACACCTTCGGACCAACTTTCCGTGCCGAAAATTCGAATACCGCACGTCACCTGGCTGAGTTCTGGATGATTGAGCCTGAAATGGCATTCTATGAACTTCAGGACAACATGGATTTGGCTGAAGATTTTCTGAAAAGCCTGATTAAATATGCGCTTGAGAATTGCATGGACGATCTGGAATTCCTGAGCAAACGCCTTCAGGAAGAAGAAAAGAACAAACCAATGGATGAGCGGTCGATGGAACTGGTTGAAAAACTTCGATTCGTTTTGGAGAACGATTTTATTCGTTTGCCATATACCGAAGCCATCGAAATACTGAGAAACTCAAATCACTACAAAAAGAATAAATTCCAGTATCCGGTTGATTGGGGAACCGATTTACAGAGCGAACACGAACGTTACCTGGTTGAAAAACATTTCAAAAAACCGGTTATCCTGATCAATTATCCGAAAGAAATTAAGGCCTTCTACATGAAACAGAATGCCGATGGCAAAACGGTAGCTGCGATGGACGTGCTATTCCCTGGAATTGGTGAAATCATCGGCGGTTCGCAGCGTGAAGAAGACCTCGACAAATTGGTTACACGAATGGATGAAATGGGAGTTCCGTCTCATGAAATGGAATGGTATTTGGATACCCGCCGTTTCGGTACGGTTCCTCATGCTGGGTTTGGCCTTGGCTTCGAACGTCTGCTTCTGTTTGTAACCGGAATGGGCAATATCCGCGACGTAATTGCTTTCCCACGTACGCCTAAAAATGCCGAATTCTAGCCAAACGGCCTATACAAAATATAAACACGAAGACACGAAGAAAAAATAATTTCTTTGTGTCTTCGAGCCTTCGTGTTAAAATCCTTCTCTACCTATTATCAATCTTTTCAGGATATAAATCGTGGTTCATCATCCGGTATTCGGCCATTTGCTCGTATTTGGTGCCGGGTTTGCCGTAGTTGCAGTATGGGTCGATGCTGAGACCGCCACGTGGCAGGAATTTCCCCCAAACCTCGATGTATTTGGGATCCATCAGCGCAATCAGGTCTTTCATGATAATGTTCATGCAATCTTCGTGAAAAGCGCCATGGTTGCGAAAACTAAACAGGTACAGCTTTAAGCTTTTGCTTTCAACCAATTTCTGATCGGGAATGTAACTCAGATAAATGGTCGCGAAATCGGGCTGTCCGGTAATGGGGCACAGGCTGGTAAATTCAGGACAGTTGAATTTGACCATCGTATCGTTCTCCGGATGCTTGTTATCGAAGCTTTCGAGCATTTCCGAAGAATATTCAAACAGGTATTTGCTTTCGTTTCCGAGACTTTTTAAAGTATCCATTTTTGTGCAGGGTTTAATTTTTTCCCAAAGAGTTTATAAAGGAATAACAGAGTTTTTTCTAACATCAGTGATCTAAAGTCTATTGTCTTCTTTCTAAATAGTTTTCCAATCCATTTCTGCGCAGTTTACACGCCGGACAATGCCCGCAGCCATCGCCTTTGATGCCGTTGTAGCAGGTTACAGTTTGGGTGCGCACCAGATCGAAAACACCGAGTTCGTCCGACAAAGCCCAAATGCCTTCTTTGGTTTTCCACATCAGCGGAGTGTGAATGGTAAACTGGTAGTCCATCGACAGGTTCAGCGTTTGATTGAGCGAACGAATAAACTCATCGCGGCAATCGGGATATCCGCTGAAATCGGCCTGTCCGACACCGGTGACCAGATTTGGAATATCTTTCCCTTTGGCAAAGATGGCTGCAAATGTCAGGAAGAGCATATTCCGGCCTTCAACCAATGTGTTTGGAGGACGGGTTTCAGGTTTATTCTCTTCCACGTCCATCGCCTGATCGGTCAGCGAATTGTGGGTAATTTGTTTCAGCAAGTCCAGGTTCAGCAAGGTGAACGGAACGCCCGCCTTTTCTGCAATGGCGCGTGCAGCTTCCTCTTCGATGCGATGTCGCTGTCCGTAGTCGAAACAAAGCGTTTCAACCTCGTCAAATTCTTTCAATGCCCAGAACAGACAGGTGGTTGAGTCCTGTCCTCCGGAAAATACAACCAGTGCTTTACTCATTTTTAAATTTCTTTAACCCTGAACAGATTATATGACAAGTTGGTGTCGAATGCATCAACTCCTTCCACACGTTTCACGAAATTAACCACCCAGATGGTAAAAGGCAAAATCAGGATTTCATAGACAGTTTTCAGCGTGGCTTGGGTAAAAATCATGGTGATTAGCACTCCGATTGGGAAAACTCCTGCAAATGCGATGCTGATGAAAATCAACGAATCGGCGCTTTCACCTACCAGTGTTGAAGCGATCGCCCTTCCGGAGAAACCTTTGCCTTTAGTCATCACTTTCATGCGACTCATCACAAAAGCATTCAGGAACGAACCGCTTAAATAGGCACTCAGGCTGGCAATTACAATTCGTGGCGTATTGCCCAAAACAGTTGTAAACGCTTCCTGATTTTGCCAGAACGGCGCTCCCGGAATCACAATTCCGGCGGTGAAAAACAGCACAGCCAAAATATTCACGGCAAATCCGGTCCAGATAATCAGGCGCGCTTTTCCAAATCCCCACACTTCAGTAATCACATCATTCAGGATGTAGGCAATCGGGAAAATCAACACGCCAGCAGGTGCAGCCCAAGGTCCGATCATTAAAATTTTGGTGGCAAGAATGTTGGAAATCAACAAACAGGTGGCGAATAAAATGCCGGCAAGCATAAAAATAACAGATACTTCTTTTTTCATTTCTTGTTTTTTACGTGGTTACCAAGTACACGGCTTTCACTGAAAGCACGGCGCAAAAGTATAAATTTAATTCAAAAACAAAAAAAACAAGAAATGTACCGACGTTCAAATATTTTGATTGAGAATATTGTTTACTATAATTGAAAGTTGTACGTTTGAATTAACACACCAAACCATTAGCCACAATGAACACAAATTCAACAGACAAGATTGTCGTCTATCAGGCCTTTTCTGATCCGATTAATGCCAACATTGTAAAGGGCTTACTCGATTCACTCGGCATTGAATGTTTTCTTTCCGACGAAAACATCGTCAATCTAAATGCCAATTACAATGCGGCCGTTGGCGGTGTCAAACTGAATGTTTTTGAGAAAGATGTTGAGCATATTTCTGAAATTCTGAAATCAGAAAATATTCAACCAGAACCAGGGTTTCCTGCTGAGGACGAAAATGTCAAAGTCGTTTGTCCAAATTGCAACTCAACAAACGTCAGTTACGGTGGTTCCGTAAAACGAAAATTTGGATTTCGCGACATTTTGATTTCTTTTCTTCTGATGATTTATCCTTTCACCATGCGAAAAACATATCATTGTTTCGATTGCGGACATGAATTTAAGAACACATAATATACTAACACACCATGAACTCCTTTGAACCCGCCTGTAAAACCGTCTTACAATTGCTTGAAATCTGGGAACCACGCCTGCTGGCATTTCCGGAAAATGTTATTAGCGATCGAAAAAACAGTCAGAACAGAAGTATCCGCCAAATTTTAGGACATCTCGTCGATTCGGTATCGAACAATACGCACCGAATTGTACACTTGCAATACCGGGAAACCCCGATGACTTTCCCAAATTATGCAACTTTCGGCAACAACGATCGCTGGATCGCCATTCAGGATTACCAACACGAAAACTGGCACGATTTGGTCCAACTCTGGAAATATGCCAACATTCACCTGGTTCATGTTATTCGGAATGTGAATACAGACAAACTCGAAAACCAATGGATCAGTGGAGAAAGCGAACTCATCTCACTTCGGAACAACATTGAAGGATACCTTCCCCATCTGGAGTTGCATCTAAGGGAAATTGAAGAGTTGATCGGAAAAAGTCAATAGTCCATGGGAAATAAATGAGGAAAAAGGAAAACGAATCTTGATATTGGAGCTGTTTTTCTCATTCTTTTTTTTCTTTCTCCTCTTTCCTGATGTTCAATAACTAGAAGTTTGTTTTGCGTATCTTTGCTCCTGAACAAAAACTATTCGCATGGATTTTACTGCATTTCGGACGATGAAACCCTTTGCTCAACTGATGTTTGCCTTATTTGTAATGGTGGCTTCAGTCTTTCTGTTTATGGTAATTGGCATTGTTGCTGCGTTGCCGTTTCTTGGTACGGAAAGCCTGATGAACAGCATGTCGCAAGCGAGTCTGAATTCTCCGGAAGGAGTTAATTTCCTGAAGTATTTTCAGGTGATTCAATCCATCGGGTTATTTGTTGCCCCCCCTTTTGTCATCGGATGGTTGTACCATGGGAACATCGGAGAGTATCTTAAAATCAATCGTTCTACCAATACTAAATCCTTTGTATTGGCCTCGGTTTGCCTACTGGCCATTATTCCGTTTATCAATTTTTTGGGAGCCATCAACAGCCAGTTGAGTTTGCCCGAATCGCTTTCCGGGCTTGAAAACTGGATGAAAGCAATGGAAGATGCCGCAAAAGTGATGACTGAAAAATTCTTAAAAGCAGATAGCTTTTCGGTATTGATGTTCAATGTTTTCATGATTGCAGTTTTACCGGCGCTGGGCGAGGAGTTGATGTTCCGGGGCGTTATCCAGCGGATACTCTCAAACTGGACAAAAAATCACCATTGGGGCATTTGGATCACCGCTTTTTTATTCAGCGCCATGCACATGCAGTTTTACGGGTTTTTGCCCCGGATGGCTCTTGGCGCCATGTTTGGCTACCTATTGGTATGGACCGGAACCATGTGGGTTCCCATTTTGGCACATTTTGTTAATAATTTAATGGGAGTTTTGGGTTATTACCTGATCGACAAAGGACTAATTTCTAATGATATTGAAGAATGGGGAACCGGATCGGGGCAAATTCCATTGGTAGTTTTAAGTTTTTTGGTCGTAGGAGGATTCCTTTACCTGATTTACAGAACGACTCTGCAAAAGAAAATGCCCGTAAATCGGGTTGATTCACAGGCATAACGAATTGATTGATTTTTATTAAGAAAAGACAATACTTTGCTGTAAATTTTCTATTTCAATTTTTCTTTGTTCCGAAGTGCGATACACATAGACGATTCCGTATTCCGAAGCTTTTTCTCTTTTTTCATCATCCGACAGATGTGCCAGTGAGTTCTCAACTTCGTTCCACATTTCTTGGATCAATTGGTCGGCCTTTTCGCGCAATTCCGCCACTTTCATTGAGGCGCGATTTGTTATATTCTGAAGCATTTTCTGATGCCGGTAGGCCTCGACAAATTCTTCGTAATGCACTTTTACCAAAGCAATAGAAGGACTGTAAATTGGGCTTCCTCCTTTTAGTATCCGTTTCTGCTCGCCTTCAATAATCCGTTCTCCCCAAGTCATCACGTTTGCTTCCAGATTAAGTGGAGGTGTTGCCTTCGAATTTGCCTTTAAACCATAGAATTCAACTACTTCAGGTTTCATTTCGCCCCGCAAAATAGCAAAATTAACGACCTGAAGGAAATGAGATAAATAGAGTTTCGACTTTCGGAAAATCTCGCCGTAGTCTTTCGACCGATCGAACTGGTTTTGTTTGGAGATATTTAACTGGCGGATTGCCCCTAAAAAATGCGGATAAAAAGTCTGCATGTTTTCAAGGGTTTGTTGGCTGAAAGCCAGTTTTTTCAATGCGGTTTTCTTACCAAGTTCCAGTCCGGCTTCAATGGCTCGAAGCCTGGCCACATCTGTATTCGGTAATCTCCTGTAAGGCATAAATTAGATTTTAGGTACGCTATTGCGAATATACAAATTGCAGGTGCATTTTCTGGGCATTCGCAAAAGAACTAATCAACATGAAAATGTTTAAAAAATTGATTAAGTTACTGTATGATAGATTTTTGTTGGGGTAAAAAATCGAGATATTAACAGTCGCATGCTCATAAACTAGCCATTTTTTGCCAGAAATCGTAAGGTTTTGGCTATCAGGCACCTTAAAAGATGGAATAAAGAAACGATATTCCCAGAAATATCGCCTTCGATAAAGCACAAAAAAGCCCCGAAGGAGAACCTCCGGAGCTTTATAATGGTGTTTAAAGTTCGATTAGTCTTTCAGTTTGGCGCTTAAAAACTCACGGTTTAGGCGGGCAATGTTCGAAAGCGAAATGCTTTTTGGACATTCAACTTCGCAGGCGCCTGTATTGGTACAGTTTCCGAAGCCCAATTCGTCCATTTTGGCAACCATCGCTTTTGCACGACGAGCAGCTTCAACACGTCCTTGTGGCAACAGGGCCAACTGGCTCACTTTTGCTGAAACAAACAACATCGCTGAACCATTTTTACAAGCGGCAACGCAGGCTCCGCAACCAATACATGAAGCCGAGTCCATTGCTTCATCGGCATCCGTTTTGGGTATGGCAATCGCGTTTGCATCAGGAACCCCACCAGTGTTTATCGAAACATAACCACCGGCGGCAATGATTTTGTCGAACGCACGGCGATCGACCATCAGGTCTTTGATAACCGGGAAAGCAGCCGAACGCCAGGGTTCGATTGTGATAGTCTGCCCATCGCTGAATTTGCGCATGTGCAACTGACAAGTGGTTACATCCTCGTCGGGTCCATGTGGATGACCATTAATGTAAAGCGAACACATTCCGCATATACCTTCGCGGCAGTCGTGGTCGAATACAACAGGTTCTTTGTTTTCGTTAATCAACTGCTCGTTCAGCATGTCGATCATTTCGAGGAACGAGCTATCGGTTGAAACTTTGTTTACTTTGTAGGTTTCGAAACGGCCTTTCTCTTTGGGACCGTTCTGACGCCAAACCTTAAGCGTGATATTTATTGTTTTTTCCATGATGATCTCCTTTTAAAAGCCATTACTTGTAATTACGTTGAACCATTTTCACATTTTCGTAAACCAACTCTTCCTTATGAAGTTCTGGTTCAACATCTTTGCCTTTGTATTCCCAGCAAGAAACATAGGCAAATTTATCATCCTGACGAAGTGCTTCACCTTCCGGAGTCTGGTATTCTTCACGGAAGTGACCTCCACAAGATTCTTCGCGGTTGAGTCCATCGCGGGCCATCAGGTCACCAATTTCAATAAAATCAGCTAAACGACTGGCCTTTTCAAGTTCAACGTTCATCCCAACAATATCACCAGGAATACGAACATTCGACCAGAATTCTTTTTTAATGGCTGCAATTTTTTCAATGGCAATTTTCAAACCTTCTTTATTGCGGCCCATTCCCACGAAATCCCACATGACCAACCCAAGTTCCTTGTGTAAGCTATCAACCGACCGTGTTCCCTTAATGCTCATCAGCTTGGCAAAACGTTCTTTAACCGCTTTCTCAGCTTCAATAAACTCAGGTTCGTTGGTTGTCATACGTTTGGTCGAAATATCATCAGCCAAATAGTTCTGGATGGTATATGGCAACACAAAATAACCGTCGGCCAAACCTTGCATCAATGCAGAAGCACCCAAACGGTTGGCTCCGTGGTCAGAGAAGTTGGCTTCTCCGCAACAGAATAAACCGGTAATATTTGTTTGCAATTCATAATCAACCCAGATTCCACCCATGGTGTAGTGAATCGCCGGATAGATCATCATTGGTGTTTTGTAAGGATTCTCGTCAACGATTTTTTCGTACATCTGGAATAAGTTTCCGTAGCGGGCTTTAATGGTTGCCTCGCCTAAACGCTCAATCGCCGATTTGAAATCAAGGTAAACAGCCAAACCTGAACCCACGCCGAATCCGGCATCGCAACGTTCTTTGGCAGCACGCGAAGCCACGTCACGGGGAACCAGATTACCAAAAGCAGGGTAACGACGTTCCAAATAGTAATCGCGGTCTTCTTCAGCTATTTGTGTCGGTTTCAGCTTTCCTGCCCGGATGGCTTCAGCATCTTCTTTCTTTTTTGGAACCCAGATACGACCATCGTTACGCAACGATTCCGACATCAAAGTCAGTTTCGATTGGTTTTCGCCGTGAACCGGAATACAGGTTGGGTGAATCTGAGCATAACAAGGATTGGCAAACATGGCGCCTTTGTGGTACGCTTTAATGGCAGCCGATCCGTTTGATCCCATGGCATTGGTCGACAGGAAAAAGGTATTTCCGTAGCCACCGGTAGCCAATACCACAGCGTGACCGAAATGACGTTGTAATTCGCCGGTAACCAGGTCGCGGGCAATAATACCACGGGCTTTCCCATCAACAATCACGATGTCAACCAGCTCGGTGCGGGTGTGCATGGTAACAGATCCTAAGTTTACCTGGCGCATCAACGCCTGATAAGCGCCCAGCAGCAACTGCTGACCGGTTTGTCCTTTGGCATAAAAAGTACGACTAACCTGAGCTCCGCCAAACGAACGGTTGTCGAGTAAACCACCATATTCACGGGCAAACGGAACGCCCTGTGCCACACATTGGTCGATGATGCTGTTACTTACTTCGGCCAAACGATATACGTTAGCTTCGCGGGCACGATAGTCACCACCTTTAATGGTGTCATAAAAGAGACGGAAAACAGAATCGCCATCGTTTGGATAATTCTTGGCGGCATTAATACCACCCTGTGCGGCAATTGAGTGGGCACGGCGGGGCGAATCCTGTATGCAAAAGTTTTTTACGTTGAACCCCATTTCGCCAAGTGAAGCGGCAGCTGAAGCTCCAGCCAAACCGGTACCAACAACGATAATGTCGAGTTTGCGTTTATTTGAAGGGTTCACCAGTTTCTGGTGATCTTTATAGTTGGTCCATTTTTGAGCCAGTGGCCCTTCTGGAATCCTTGCGTTTATTTTACTCATGTTTCAGTTTTTAGAAAATTAAAAAAACAGGTATTGTGCCAGGGCAATAACAGCAAAGCCACCACCCAAAATAATGGCAACAATGTTGCTGATACATTTCAAACGAGGCATCCAGGTGGAATTGTTCCATCCGATGGTTTGGAAACCTGACCAGAACCCATGTGAAAGATGGAATGCAAGGGCAACCGAACCAACTACATACAATATGACAACTGGCAGGACTTTAAAGGTTGAATTTACAAGCGAATAGGCATCTTCACCTTTGGCCATGTTCCCGAGAAATGGAAATTCAACTTCGCCGGCTTCCCATGCAATAAATCCTTTCATTTTCATATAGAAATTGATAATGTGTATTGCAAGGAACGAGAAAATAACAATACCTAGTACCAACATATTCTGTGATGCAAATTCAACACCTGAAGTTTTCTTGCCTGAAGCGTAGGTCTGCGGGCCACGGGCTTTCATGTTCTGAAATGTAAGAATCAAAGAATAAATAATGTGTACAATAAATCCCAAAGCCAGTATTGGCTCAATGATTTTGATCAATGGATTGGTTCCCATGAAATGTACCCCTGCATTAAACATCTGGCCTTTTTCAAATCCAAACACGCCGTCAAGCAGTAGGAAAGAATTAAGGAATAAATGCACAAAGAGGAACAAAATCAGGAACAAACCTGTAACGCTCATCAGGAGTTTCCGTCCAATAGAGGCAGTCAGTAAATTGCTCATAGAATAACAGATTTTTATTTTAATAATAGATTCAATTTATTTCGCCCGACAAAAGTAGAGTTAACGGGCATCACATACAATAAAAAGCAGTGCAAAATAACTAATTTATAATGTTTCTAAGCAGAAATTTCAAAATAAGAATCGCTCAAATTAATATAATGTTAAGATTTATGGATTATCTGGAATGGTAGTTGTCCGAAAAATATGAATACCTTCTTTGCATAAACGGCATATTTACCTATTTTTGCAGCGAATTTTTGGTTTCATAGTTCAACGGATAGAATAGCAGTTTCCTAAACTGTAGATCCGGGTTCGATTCCCGGTGAGACTACTGAAAGAGAAATCAAAACAAACTAAAAGCACTTAAAATCAATGATTTAGGTGCTTTTTTATTTTTGTAAAGTATCCAAAAAATGCACTAAAGATCAACAAAAAAGGGTCTAAATCGAGACCTATCCAGAAAATTGGACTATAGGTCTCGCTGATCGCTGTAACTTTCTGTATTTCAATACAAATTGAATCGAATTGGTTCGTTTTAGTGCTTTCAAAATAGCTTCTTTAAGAGTATTTTAGCATTGAAATCGAGACCTATTTTTTAATTTTGTAAAATAGGATAACATGAGAGTTTCAGTTAGTTTTCAGTTAAAAAAGTCAAAGTCCAGAACAGATGGCAAAAGTCCGCTGTATTTAAGATGTACTATGTGTGCGCAGCGATTCGAAATTTCGACCGGATTATTTGTAGAACCGGATTATTGGATAGAATCAACCCAGCAACTAAAAGGCAGGACTGAAGAAGGAAAGATCATCAGGAATCGGCTGGATAAAATTACGTCCAAGATTCAGGATATTTATAATCAACTTGATTCTTTAGGTGACCCTTTTGATGTATTTACAATCAGGAACAAATTTCTAGGGTTAAGTAATGGACAAGGATTTCTTGAAGTATTTGATGCTATAATCCAAGACATTGAAGCAACGCTTGGAAATGATTATTCTCCCCTGACACTTAAGCAATACAGAACAACCCGGAAACGGTTAGAAGAGTTTCTGCAAAAACGTGAGAAAAGAAAAGATATTCCTGTTGCAAATATTGATTTTAAATTCTTAAAATCGTTTGATGTTTATTTGAAAAGCACCTATCATGTGGCTTCGAATACTGCATTTTGCTACCATAAGATTTTAAAAAGAATATTGAATCAGGCGATTGCTTTGAATTATTTAGTTCGAAATCCATACGATTCCTACAAATTTACGCGTAGCGATGGGAATCGAGATTTCCTTACACTTCAAGAAGTGAGGGAAATTCAAGTGAAGAAATTAACCATCCCGAGGATGGAATTAATTCGAGATATTTTTATTTTTGCTTGTTATACAGGCTTATCCTATGTGGATATTTCAAAACTGAATTCTCGGAACATTCAAAAAGGCAGCGATGAAAACAACTGGATCATCATTGACAGGACCAAAACTGAATCAAGGTGCCGAATCCCAATTCTTCCGGTTGCTCAGGAAATAATGCAGAAATATGAGAACCATCCTGTCACATGCTCTTCCAACAGGATACTTCCGGTACTTTCCAATCAAAAGATGAACAGCTACCTAAAAGAGCTAGCAGATGTTTGTGGGATAAGAAAAAACTTATCAATGCACGTAGCCCGTCATACCTTTGCCACATCAATAACCCTGTTAAACGGAGTTCCTATAGAAACTGTGTCAAAAATGTTGGGGCATACGTCTTTGAAGACAACTCAAATCTATGCAAGGATTTTAGATTCAAAAATTTCGGAAGATATGACTTTATTGAAATCACGATTAGAAGGAAGTCTATTATCTGGTCAATTGGTTGGATGATTGGGATTTCAATTTATTCTCATGTATAAAATTGAACCCCAATGTAGCAAAATTGAAATCTCGAAAGTATAATGAAAACGGATAGGATTTTAATCATGATTATTGGAAAATGAAGAAATCCATTACTTTTGAAGTTTATTGACTCTCACGTTGATCTGACCAAACTAAAGACCGAAAAAGTGAATTTAAGAATTGACGATATTGATAATGGTCTGATTGCCCAACTTCGGAATGGGAATAAAGATGCATTTAAAATGCTCTTTGAAAAATATGGCACCCGGTTGTATCAATTCTCCTTGAAGTATTTGCGGGAAAAGGAAGATGCTGAGGATTTACTGAATGAGGTTTTTTTGAAGATATGGGAAAACCGACAATCCTTAAAGACAAACACGTCCTTTCAGTCCTATTTATTTACAATCGCATATAATAATATTCGTCAACGGTTCTTAAAAAAAAGCAGGGAAGAGAAATACATTCAGATTTTTGCTGAAGAGAATCTTGTTGATTCCACTAAAGAGGAAGATCAGGTAGATTATATGCAGATTGTTCAAATGATTAATCAAGTCATTGATTTATTGCCAGCCAGAAGAAAAGAAATTTTTAATCTCAGTTACAAAGCAGAATTAAAGAATCATGAAATTGCAGACAAATTTGGTTTGAGTGAACAATTTGTAAAAAACCAATTGTCAGTTGCACGAAAATTTATCATCAGTAAAATTAAAGAAGACCACCACATCGCAAGTCTTTTACTTTTCTATTTGCTTACAGATCAAGATTTCGATTAAAAAATAAAAAAAGTTCCGTTTCGAGAGGTACGTTTTTAAAGTCAGTTGATATTACTTTAAATGGATACCAAAAATGGCAATTAACAGGAAGCATATTGATAAGGTCTTTGGTCAGAAGTTCAGTCTTCACGATCAAAAGAATCTTGAGAGATACTTCGAAGATAATAATCTCAATGAAGAAGTCAGGCTTGTTGTTCAAGAGCAATGGGAACAGTTTGTCCCTGATCCCGATAGTTGTCCAAATCTTGATCCTGTTTTTTATAAACTTTATTATTCCATTAACAACCGGAAAGATACAGCTCCAAAAGGGAAAAGCCTTTTCTTCAGAATTTCTCAGATCGCGGCCATACTGATTGTTGGATTATTAATTGCAACAAGTATCTATTTTACAAATAATGGCAGTGAAAAAGAGAGTAGCCAACAGGTTGAATTCATTTCTCGCAGCGGTTTTCGAAACCAGTTTAAACTTCCTGACGGTACAGAAGGTTGGCTAGGGTACAATTCAGAGCTAAAGTACCACGTTGATAATAATAATAATCAGCGTATTGTTGACCTAAATGGTCTCGCATTTTTTAATGTTACTCATCGCCCAAAGCAACCCTTCATTGTCAAAACACCTTCAAAACTGAATATTGAGGTACTCGGGACGAAATTTAATGTTTCTTCTTATTCCGAAGATAACTCCTGTGAAGTAATACTTGAACAAGGTAGTGTGAAATTAAATCTTAAAGATCAGAGGGTTGGAGTTATGATTCCCAATGATCGTGTCATTTATCAATCAAAAAATAATTCGATTGAAAAATCAAATGTCAATGCACTTGATTATGTGGCTTGGAAAGATGGAAAGTTAATCCTTAATGATGTTTCATTGGAAGAAACCTGTATAAAACTCGGTAGGTTCTATAATGTGGAATTTGAAATGGAAACAAAAAATATAGATAAACAAAAGGTGAGGTTGGTCTTGGAAGACGAAAATCTGGAAGAGGCATTAAAACTTCTAACCATGATAGCGCCCGTGAGTTGCCAAATCGAAAAAAGAAAAATTATGGATAATAATAGTTACTCAAAGACAAAAATAATACTCAAAAATAAGTAGCCTATGATGTAAATGTGCACAAAAAAGCGGGAAAGCAGTGCAATGCCGTCCCGCAAATCAGTAAAGTCTATTGGAATTTTAACATTACTAATCGCCAAATTTATGAAAAAAAATCACAAGTATGAGGCATGGGATTATCATGCTTTAAAAAAAACGTTTCTGGTTATGCGAATAGTCATAGTCATATCATTAGTTTGTATAATACAATCATTTGCGTTGGAATCTTTTACGCAGAACTCCAAAATTTCTCTCTCAGTTAAGGAAATGAAACTTGAGGATATTATGATGCGAATTGAGGATCAAACCAAATACCGTTTTGCTTATAACAAAACTGAAATTGATGTTGGCAAAAGCTATTCTGTCGATATCAATAATGCGGAAATCAAAGAGTTGCTAGACAAACTTTTTTTTAGTGGAGATGTCAAATATGCCATTTTTGACAGGCAAATCGTGTTATCATTAGCTAAAGAATCATCTATTTCACAGCAACAAAAATTCATTTCTGGTAAAGTTACTGACTTTTCTGGAGCACCACTGCCCGGTGTTTCTGTTATAGTGAAAGGGACTACTAACGGTACAATTACCGATGCCGACGGAAAATATAACTTGGCAAAAGTACCGGGAAATGCTACCCTGCAATTCTCGTTCGTGGGGATGAAAACACAGGAAATTGCAGTTTCGGGGAAAATAGCAATCAACGTAACCCTGTCAGAAGAAACTGTGGGTATAGAAGAAGTGGTTGCCGTTGGTTATGGGACCCAGAAGAAAGTAAATCTTACAGGTTCAATTGCCTCCGTTCCTATAACAGAACTTGAAAAAAGGCCTGTTACAAATACAGTATCTTCATTACAGGGTAAAGTTACTGGTTTAAGGATAGTACAGAATACCGGTATCCCGGGGAGAGAAGGTGTCTCTCTGGAACTTAGGGGCGCAAGCTCGTGGGGAACCAGTACTTCGCCTTTGGTTTTGATCGATGGAGTGGTTGGTTCGTTAGATAATATTCCCTCTACCGACATCGAGAGTATTTCTGTACTTAAAGATGCTGCATCCGCTTCGATATACGGATCGCGTGCTGCAAACGGAGTAATTCTTGTTACTACAAAACAAGGGAAACTTGGGAAACCGGTTTTTTCATACAGTAATATGGTTGGTGTCCAATCGGCAACCAGTACTCCCGATCAAATCTGGAATTCGGTTGATTATATGACGCTTTTCAACAAAGCAGTAGCGCGTGGCGCCCTTCAGGCAACAGCTTATCCGCAAAGCATCATCGATTTATATTCCGGTCCCAATAGGGATAAAAATGCCTATCCTGATTACAACTGGACAAATGCCGTGTGGAGAAATGCGCTTATGCAACAACACAACATAGGCGTAAACGGGGGCACCGAAGCCTTCAAATACAATGCTTCTTTAGGTTATCTTGACCAGGATGGGGCTTTACGTTGGCATGGATACAAACGTTATAATGGTTTGGTAAATTTATCGGCAAAAATCAACAAGTTTGTTTCTTTTGGCACCAATATCAATTACTTATATGGTAAATCAACCACACCTTATTATGAAGATACCAATTTTATACTTATGTATATGACCCAAACGCCAATGATAGGTCCTTACCTTCCAGACGAGAGCGGGCGTTATTCCGACCGGATTATTCCAACCTCGCTTGGAGGTACGAATAAAAACCGCAACCCTTTCTGGATCGGGAATGAAACCTATAAAAAATACGAAAACTGGCAAGCTAATATACAAGGATGGTTCGATGTTGATTTTATTCACTCGAACGATATGAAGCTGAAATGGAGTACGAAATATGCCACTCAATTTGCACTGCAATTTCAGAATATTTACCATTATACAACCGATAGCTACTATTATTTGAAGGAATCGGATTATAAAACCGGCGCCGCCGACGACTATGTCAAATCAGGAGAAGCTTTCGGCCCTGAATTTTATGGCGTTAAGAATTATGATTACAGAACAACGCTGGGCACACTCTTTTCAACGTTAAACTGGGAATGGAAAAAGGACGATCATAGTATGGCACTCATGGCCGGTTACAGCCAAGAATCGCAGAAATATCGGTCGCTTGGCGGGCAACGTGTAGTTTTCCCGGTTAAAACAATGTACGAACTCGACGGGCTGGGTTCTGCCAATCAATCAACAACTGGTGGGTTAACCGAGTGGGCTTTCAGGTCCTATTTTGGCCGTGCCAATTATGCCTTTAGAGGAAAGTATTTGGTTGAGGGTAATTTCAGGTACGATGGCACATCGAAAATTTCGAAAGACAACCGGTGGGGCTTCTTCCCATCAGGATCGATTGCCTGGAGAATGAGCGAAGAAGGTTTCATCAAGAACAATGTGAGTTGGATCGAAAACCTGAAAATCAGGGCTTCTTACGGGTTACTCGGGAATGCCGACATCGGGAATTATCCATACCAGGAAACTTATTCGACCACTTCCTATGGGTTTAGTGAAGCTACAGAACAAGGGATTATCCAAACGTCATTCAAAAACAAAAAACTGGAATGGGAAAAAACAAAAATTACCGACCTGGGACTGGATTTTAACCTCAAAGGAAATATCTTTTATGGAACCATGGATTTATACAACAAATATACAACAGGAATCCTGGCAAGTGCTAGTATCCCGGCAAGCGCAGGTATGAGCGCCCCTACAATCAATTACGGGGAGTTTAAAAACTACGGACTTGAGTTATCGATTGGGCATAGTAAAAAGATTGGTGATTTTACTTACGATGTTAACGCCCAACTTAGCATAAACAGGAACAAAGTTGAGAAATATCCAGCCCCAAGCTATGGTACTCGGGTTATTCAAAAAGGCAAACCATATAATGACTACTATTTATATGAATGCACTGGGATTTTTAAATCGTCATCTGAATTAACCGCAGTATCAACACCGGGAAATCCTCAGCTAGGGGATATTAAATTTAAAGATCAGAACAACGATAAGATCATTGATGGAAATGACAGGGTTCGGGTGAAAGGCGCTTATCCTGCTTTCATATACTCTTTCGGGGCTAATTGCTCATGGAAGAATTTTGACCTGAATCTGTTCTTCCAGGGGGTTAAAGGCCAGAAATTTTTACTTAGTGGATGGGGTATTGTTCCATTTACTCAAGCTTCGTCACCTCTTCCCATGTATTTGAATGCTTATGATCCGCAAACTAATCCTGATTCGGATATACCGTCAATTCATGGTAGCGGTTATACACCTATGACTGGCGGAACAGCCACAGGATCGACGTTCTATCTAAAAGATGCTTCATACCTCCGTTTGAAAAATATCCAAATAGGGTATAATATGCCTTCTGCTCTATTAAAATCAATTGGCATTGCTCAACTCAGAGTGTTTATAGGGGGAGATAACCTACTTACATTTACAAAATATGACTATGGTGATCCTGAAAGATCTGGAGATGGCAGGGCTTGTGAGTATCCCCAGATAAAAACCCTTTTAACAGGGCTTAACCTGAAATTTTAATCATTAAAAATGAACGATATGAAAACGAAGATATATAGGATAGCTTTACTTATTGTATTTGTCATATTACAATCGGGTTGTAGCGACAGCTTCTTAAATAAGTATCCTACTACCAGCGTTGCAGCCGGTACTTTTTGGACATCGGAAAGCGATGTAGAAATGGGAATAGCGGGGTGTTATTCGAAACTTAAAGGAGACTATCTTACCTGGACAAGAAGCACATTGGATGGCGCTGTTGATAATGGTTATTGCAAAGGTTATTACAATGCGAATTACAACCTTCAGACGGGTACGCTTGACGCTGACAACTGTAGTATCCAAAGCGCTTTATATTCTGCGGCCTATAAAGGTATTGCCGCCTGTAATGTATTTTTAGCGAATTTTAAAAAAGCCGGGCTGGCAACAGCAAAAGCAAATGTATATGAAGCCGAAGCAAAATTCCTTCGCGCTTTTTATTACTTCGAACTGGCGCAACGCTGGGGAGGAGTGGTCATATATAAAGAAGTGCCTTCAAACATTGATGGCCTGAAAATTGCAAAATCTACAGAAGAAGAAGTTTATAGTTTTATAAAAGAAGACCTTGATTTTGCAGTAAGCAATCTCCCGGATAACGTCTATTCGAGCGGACATGCTGTGAAAACCAGTGCATTGGCTTTACAGGCACGAATTGCCTTGTTCCGGAGCAAATGGGACGATGTTGTTACTGCCACCAACGCCATTATTTCATCTGGGGAATATTCGCTAGCAACCAATTTACGCTCGTGTTTCATTCATCAGGAAGGACAACTTACTTGCCCTGAAATACTTTTCTCTGTAAAATATCTCAGTACGTCTGATGGCTGTCAATTGGAAACAGACTATGGGTCAGAAGTTTGTCTTTTCCGAGAATCGGGCTTGGTTCCGACTAAAGATTTGATTGACGAATATGAAACGGGCGATTTGCGGTTGACAAATTGGTACTTTTATTCTCCCGACATGGGCACATTCACTCGTTCTGACGGTTATGTATATGCAGGATGTGAGACCCTCTATACCTACTATGGGCTGATCAAGTATGCTGCGATTTGGGACAATCAACTCTACCAGTCGGCTATGCGCAGTATAATTACCGGACACGATTTTGTTATATTCCGTTTGTCAGAAATATACTTGATGTATGCTGAAGCTATGGTCGAAAAGGGCGGAGGCACAACTACTGACGCCAACGCACTAAAATATGTAAACGCAATACGTACCCGCGCCAATGTAGCCGCTTATAGTACGTTAACCCGAGAGAATATTCGTAAAGAAAGGCGCAGGGAAATGGCAATGGAAGGATTGCGGTATTTCGATGTTCAGCGATGGAAAATAGGATCTACGTTGACTGGGAAGATAATTTTTGGAAGTAATAAAATCACATGGAATGATAAATTTTATCGTTGGCCTTTCTCACGAAGTGAAATGGATATTAATACAAACCTTGTCCAAAATGAAGGATATTAGTTAAATAACTAAATTCACACAAGAATCTTGCTAATTATCTAATTGGAAACTGTTTAAAAAGTTCAGGTTAGTTTCATGATATTTAAAAACGATGTGGCTAACTGGCTTTTTGAACAGTTTCATCATGAAGATACATGGTATTCCTCTGGTTTTCTTTCTTAATAACTGAATTTTCTAAATCTTAATATGAAGTCTAAATTAAAATTAGCTGTTATATTTTTTTTAGTGGTCATGCTGGCAAACGGAGAAAACAATAAGAAAGATCTTTTATACGATGGTGTATTTTGTTCGGGATCGGGAGATATAAATTATCTTCGTTTGATTGATGAATCGTTTGCTTTTTTCCATCCTAATCCGGTAGTTCCCAATCTGACAATGATCTATAAACCCGAATGGGATACCTTTACAGAAGGTGCCGGATGGGGTGCCTGGTGGATCCAAAACAGTTACGGATTCTCCTACGCCGCGACTCCTTTTCTTGAAGAACCATGGGCTTCAACGCTGCAACGATCCTGGGATCTGTTCTGGAGCAATCAGGGCGATGGAAAGCGCAAAGGGTTATGGGGAGACGGAAAACCCAATAAACTTTCGGAGCTGGTAGCTCCCGACGGTAGTCTGGGCGACTGTGCCGCTCCCGGGAAAATCGTTTATAAACAAGGCGATGGAAATGTGAAGATGCACGATTGGTTTTACGAGGCAACCGCCGCAGGAATCGTAATGCAAGCTGAGATTTTGCTGACGGGTCACGACCTGAAAAACACGTTGAATTACCTTCCAAAAATGGAACGGGCCTGCGACTGCATCGAGCGAACCCGTGATCCTAAGAACAACCTTTTTCTGGTTGGTGCTGCCTGTAATCTTCTGGCGCCAAGCTATGCTGGAATAAAGCAGGAAGATGGGACCTTAGAAAAAGCATATCTGTCCGGACTTTCGATTACTTACCTTGCAGCACTCGACAGAATGATCGAACTCTACAAGTTTACCGGAAATCAGGAAAAACTTCAGGAATATATACAACGACAAAAGATTACACGGGAATCACTTCCTCAACTTCTGACCCCAGCAGGCTATTTTGTCAAATACATCGAACCGAATGGTACCAAGCACGGAGTTCTCGGGCAAGATAAATACAATTACCTTGAAGGTGTTGCTAATGCCGATGCAGTAGCCCTTCGGGTGGTAAACCCACAGGTAGCTCAAAGCATCTACCAGCAAATTGCTTCTTTTAAGGAAATACGGCCTTTCGACTTTTTACTGACCAATGCCCCCGGACTTGACGATACTTATTATAGCTGGGGTGATGCAAATGGAGCAGGCTTGAAAGGCATCTGGAAATTTGGGGAATGGGTAAACGGCGGAGTCTGGGGAACCGTTGAAGGACGGGCAATCCTGATGTATTACCAGCTTGGTAAATTTGAAGACATCCGGCGTTCAGCCATTCGGGCAATGAAATGGGCCAAAGATTTCCGAATGGATGCTCCATGGTCGCAATGCGGAGAAAACGCCAACAACATTTGGTCTGATACCGGCAAATTCCGTGAAGGTGGCGTCGCTGTGATGGTCGATAATTTTGCAATTCCTGCTGCAACGATCCGAGGACTATTCGACTATGACTATAAATCCAACAGCGTCATCCTTCGTCCCCGGATTCCAGGATCAATTACTCAATACACACAGAAACAACCCATCCGTTTTGGAACGAAAAAATTATACATTTCCTGCCTAAATGGTGGGCAAAAAGTTGCTTCGGTTAAGGTAAACGGCAAACCGGTAAAACTTACTTCCGCTGATGAAATTTGTCTCAACTACAATGATCTTCCGGAAGATGCCAATATTGAAATTGTGACAAAAGGAAAAATTCAGAAGCAACCAAAAACGACCGGATACCCTTCGTTTCCGACTCTCCTACCCGACGAAAAAATGAAACCAACGGTCGCTGCTGAATTATCGGATACGTTGGAAAGACCGTTTGCCATTCTTTCGGGTATGGATAAACTTTTGACTGATAAACCGGAAACAACCTTCGAAAAAGAATTTATTGCCGCAGCTTTAAAGTCATTCGAAGACTATCGGGTGCGTGCAACAATGGATGCTGGTACCGGATATTACCGAACCATCACCCCTGATCGCAAAGCGGGAATCATTAAATTTTATGAAAAAACTGCACTGCGTATGTACGAAGGCTTTGTAACCCGCATGAAGGTCTATGCTGAAAGTGGCAATACCGAACAACAAAAGATTGCCAGGTTGTTTTTCGAAATTCAAAACCAATAACTTACTCAATATGATGCGATCAATGAAATTTTTGTTATTTGTCTTGCTTTTTTCTGCAAAATACAGCCAGGCGCAAACCTTTCAACCCGATAGCATTAAACGCTATAATATCCAATGGCAAGCCCCGTCAAAAGATTCGAATGGCTCGATGCCCATTGGTAACGGCGACATTGGACTGAACGCCTGGGTAGATACATCGGGGCGGATTTGCTTTTATATCAGCAAAACCGATTCGTGGGACGAAAACGGACGTCTGGTTAAAATTGGGAAAGTTAGTGTAGCAAGCGAACCGGCGGTTGTTTTTCAGGGTTCGGAATTTAAGCAGGAGCTTGATTTACTGACAGGTGCGATCGTTATTACATCAAAAGGAAAGATCGGTGACCAATCGGTTGACCTGAAATTTCGCTTATGGGTCGATGCCAACCATCCGGTAGTACAGCTTTCTTATGAAAGTTCGGTTCCCTTGAAAATGCGCGCTGCCGCCGACTTGTGGCGCACCCGCCGATCGGTGCTGAAGGAGGTGGTTTATAGCGATCTGATGCAAAATCCTCAAAATCCATCAGGAACGCGCCACCCGGTTGTTGTTGAACCTGACAGTGTTTTATGTGGTCTGAAAGACAAGGTGATCTGGTTTCATCATAATAAAAAGACCGACGGTTTCGACTTTGTGACAAAACAACAAGGAATTTCCGAATTTTATCAGGCAGACCCGTTGGCAAACAGAACATTTGGCGCCTTGCTGACGAGTCCGGGTTCAACCCGGATTGATGATAAGTCCATCGAAACCAAAGCTGCCCGAAACGGGAACCTCTCTGTATATGTACTAACAAAATGCCCGTCAAAAGCGGAAGAATGGATCAACGAAATAGAAAGCCTTGAACAACAGGTCAAAAAAACAAGCTTCAGCGAACGGAGGCAGGAACATGAGAAATGGTGGAAAGACTTTTGGACCAGGAGTTGGATATGTGCGTCGTCAGGCAATGCACAAGCGCAAGAGAAGGACGATGCCTTTATTGTTTCGCGGGCTTACGCCTTGCAACGGTTTATAACAGCCAGTGCCGGAAGGGGCGCTTATCCGATAAAGTTCAATGGAACGATATTTACCGTTCCTCCGGCGGATACTACGCGGTCGAAAGATCCCGATTACCGGCAGTGGGGGCCTGGTTACTGGTGGCAGAATACCCGGTTGCCATACATTGGGGCATGTACTGCGGGCGATTTCGATTTGATGAAACCACTCTTTAAAATGTATGGTGAAGATATTTACGAAATCAACAAGCAACGGACCATGAAAAATTTTGGGTTCGACGGGGCTTATTTCATCGAATGTATGTTTTTCTGGGGAGCCCAGTTCTCATGCGACTACGGTCTTGCTCCTTGGGAGAAGAGGAAAGATAAACTGCAGGATAGCCGTTACCACAAGTGGGAATGGGTTTGTGGCCCCGAACTGGTGTTTATGATGCTCGATTACTACACTTATACTGGCGACGAGACCTTTCTGAAAGAGAAAATTATTCCTATATCTAACGATATTTTCCGGTTTTTCGATGGTTTCTACAAAACCAACGCGGATAAAAAACTGGTTATGTACCCATCGCAAGCAGCCGAAACCTGGTGGAACTGCACCAATGCCATGCCTGAACTGGCCGGGCTTCATAGTATTACCCGCAGGTTACTGGCTTTGCCCGACGAACTAACAGGCAAACAAAACAAAAAATTTTGGCAAGACTTCAGCGACAAACTGCCCGCTATTCCTTTAAGAGATACGCCATCGGGTAAAGCATTGGCTCCTGCTGAAAAATTTGAACAAAAAAACAACTGTGAAAACCCAGAATTATATGCAGTATTTCCTTTTCGGTTGTATGGTATCGGCAACCCGGATTTAGAATATGCCAAAAGTGCATTGGAATACCGCGAAGACAAAGGAAATTTTGGATGGAGACAGGACGATATATTCATGGCTTACCTAGGGCTGACCGACCAAGCAAAAGAATATCTGGTCGGAAGGGCCAAAAATTTCAACAAAGACTCCCGTTTCCAAGCATTCTGGGGCCCAAACTACGATTGGGTGCCAGACCAGGATCATGGTGGCATTTTGACAAAAACATTTCAATCGATGCTTATACAGGCAGATCCTTATTCGAATAAAATCTATCTGTTACCGGCCTGGCCCAAAGAGTGGAATGTAAACTTCAAATTAAGGGCTCCCTGCAACACAACTATTGAGTGTAGCTACCGGAACGGCAAAGTAGAAAAGCTGATTATTGTCCCAGAATCGAGAAAAAAAGATGTCGTGATGCCTATATTGTAATCTGTATTTTCAGAAATAAACAAAAATGAACCATAAAGATCGCTTTTACTCAACCATTAATTATCTGCCTGTTGACAGGCCAGCATCTTGGTTTGGCTTACCTGTTCCTTCGGCAGAACCAGCGTTAAACCGCTATTTTAATGTGAATAGCATAGATCATCTTCGGGAAGTAATTGATGACGATATTTATCCTGTCGAAGTCCCTTACCATTTCCCGCCGTCGAACCACATTACCTGCGCGTTTAAGTTTGCCAAGGTAGCGCACAATGACAAGCCAGACGAGAGAACGCTGACGGCGCCCGGTTTTTTCGAAGATTGGGGTAAGCCGGACGATGTGGATAAATTCGGCTGGCCCGATCCTGAAAAGTACCTCGACAGGGAAGAGTCGGCGCGATTGGTTAAAGTTATTGATGACAAATATATCCGGATGGGGATTTTATGGAGCGCCCATTTCCAAGATGCCTGCGCCGCATTCGGTATGGAACAGGCCCTGATGACAATGCTGATGAATCCTGAAATGTTCAGGACTGTGATTGACCGGATTACCGATTTTTACCTGCGTGCCAACGAGTTGTTTTACGAAGCGACCAAAGGTCATCTCGATGTAGTACTGATCGGCAACGACTTTGGTAGCCAGACTGGTTTGATGGTCGATCCTGATTTGTTGCACGAGTATGTTTTCCCCGGAACAAAAAAACTAATCGATCAGGCCAAGAGCTATGGATTAACAGTAATGCACCATTCGTGCGGTTCTATTTTCCCGATAATAGAAGATTTATCAAATCTGGGGGCAAATATTATCCACCCGATTCAAGCATTGGCCAGCCAAATGGATGCACCGAACCTAAAGAAACATTTTGAAGGGAAAGTGGCTTTTTGCGGAGGCGTCGATGCGCAAAATCTTTTGGTTAACGGGAATCCCGATGAAGTGTTCCGTAAAGTTAAGGAATTGAAAGAAATATTTCCAACCGGTTTAATAATCTCACCCAGCCATGAAGCTATTTTACCTGATATTGCACCATCCAATATTGAAGCGCTTTTTAAAGCTGTAAAAGCATGACAAAAAAAAGATTTGGCCAGGTTATCCGATTGAAGCCGAAAGGAATGGCAGAGTATGTTCGTTTGCATCGTCAAGTTTGGCCCGACGTGTTAAAAACGATTTCGGAATGTCATATTACCAATTATTCAATCTATCTGAAAGACAATATCTTGTTTACATATTTCGAATACATGGGCTGTGATTATGACTCTGACATGGAGAAAATGGCAAGCCACGAGCAAACACAAAAATGGTGGGCAGTAGTTAAACCTTTAATGGAGCCTTTGCAAACGGCTACGCCCGGAGAATTCTGGGCTTCAATGGACGAAATTTTTCATTTAGAATAACAAGTAAATATGGCACCAAATCCCATCATAGGTACAGGACTTCATGCTATTGGCGGAATATCAGCAGCCAGTTGCTATTTGCCCAATACCCAAACCCGTGGATGGTCGTGGGGAACTTTTTGGCTGGTACAAGCACTTTTTGCTTGGTTAATTATGCCCGTTTTTTTAGGTTGGCTTACAGTTCCTCGTTTTTTTCAGATTCTAATAGATGCGCCATCTAAACCATTTTGGATGGCATTTTTACTTGGCGGAGTGTATGGCTTCGGAAGTATGTCGTTTGGGAAAGCAATCAATCACATCGGGTATTCACTTACATACACATTGTCTATTGGCATTTCAGCAGTTTTAGGAACCATTTTCCCCTTAATTGTTTTCGGCGGAATAAATAATTTTTTCATAAAACCTGGAGGTGAAATTGTCTTATCAGGAATGATTTTATCGATGTTTGGGGTGATTATTTGCGGCTTGGCCGGATTCAAAAAGGAAAAAGATTTGAATGCAACCAATATGGGCAAGGCAGGGTTTAACATGACGATAGGGTTACTACTTACCATTGTGGCTGGTGTACTTTCCGGGGTATTCAACCTTTCGCTCGAATATGGTAAACCCATTTCCGACATGGCTGCGCAAAATGGTGCGGACTATTTCGAGGGAAATGCCAAAATGATTATTTCAACTTCTGGTTGCTTTGTCGTTAATTTAATCTGGTTTGTAGTAGCAGGATTTAAAAAAGAGACTTTGAAAGAGTTTCTCCCGCATAAAGGATTGTCTGCGAGAACCATACTCCGTAATTGGGGTTGGTCGGCTATGGCTGGAACCCTTTGGTCGATGCAATTTTTCTTTTATGGACTGGGACATGTCAAAATGGGCCATTTTCAGTTTTCCAGTTGGGTACTCCATATGTCAATGCTTATCTTCTTTAGTTATATAGTGGGAGTAATAATGAAAGAATGGAAAAGCGTAAAAGCCAATACATACATTACATTGGTTATAGGTTTATTAATCTTAGTAATATCATTTTGTGTAAGTAGTTATGGCAGTTATTGGGGCGAAAAAATAATAGGTGGCTTAAATTAACACAATACGACTATTTATTATTTTTTAAGCAGAAATCGAATAGTGTAAAAAATAATCCAAAAAATCATTTCTAAATCACATAATGTTCTTTAGGATACTCTTGGGTGTACGACAAAATTCCGATATAATATAAAAAGTCTATACATTTGTAAATCAACTGAAAAAAACGGTTAAACGTGTTGTCGAGGGTATTCCATTTGGTAAATCAAGGAAGGTACGCAGAAAACCTTCTCTTGCCTTGGCAAATGTTTTCATGTCCTTCCACGTATCTGCGGCACAAATCACCGAAAGAATTCCGATAAGCAGGATGTCTTCCTGTTTGTGAAGCTTGTTTATATCACTTCTAGGGTCATCTGTTTGGCTAAAAATTGACCTTAGTTTAACTGTTGTTCCCGATGTAGATATATTATTTATTATCAGATAAATATACAATTCAATTATGAAAAAAATAATTAATTCACTTAATTACAAGTAAATATGAAGATAAAATCAAGATTTTATGAAAAATTAAAGTGTAAGTTTGCCCGGGCCTCTGGTACGGATATAGTTGCAGTTCACGTTTTTTTGTACAAAAAAAAGAGGGATAAAGGATCTCCAAATCAATAAATGATGTATTTAACTGAAAAAAATATCAAGAATGCCGACCTGGTAAGTGCATTTTTAAGATGCCCCGTTGGAGAGGCCGTTGCTGATTGTCCGTTTATCCAGGCTTATCAGCTCAATAAACCTGAAGAACAAATAAAGCTTTTAAATGCCCTATCTGAACCGGAACTTGAACAACTCCGTTCCCATCAAAGGACTTGCATTGCTTTACGACGGGCTGAATTTATTGTAAAAGGAGATTCTGCTATCGATAAAATACCTCAAGATATCAGTTCTAAATAAATCACATCAACGTTTAGCGTTCCTAAATACCATTTTCTATTTCATAGCGGGAACAGCATTCAAAATGTAAAAAAATTAGACCGGACCCTGGTCGTCTTTGGACGAAAACTAAAATGAAGGCTTCAAATTTGGGACAAATCAAAATGTACCAATTTAAGTCTTTCTGTTATGCCTTCAGGAATTATTACAACCGACGATCTTCAAGAATTCAAAACCAGGCAAAAATAATGATTGTGCCAGTATCAATAGTGATACCGGATGTGATACTACAAGTTAGTCTCTCTCTTTCCGCAATACGATTCTTTTTATTTGCATAAAGATTCTTTTTGTCTGACAATCATTTTTTTTGAATTTGTTGCTTTTTTATTGTTTCTCCAGTTTTTCGGTTGCTTCCCTAACCTTGCGTTCATAAGCCCCCACTTTCTCTCGAATATCCCGGATTCTTTTCTTATCCCGGTGATAATAAAAAACATCTTCAAGCTTATTGATACTTTCCTTGTTGATGCCACCAGTTGACTGGATATACCTGTACTTCAAGTCGTTGTCTGTCATCCGGGAGTTTACTTCAAACTGATGAACATTTCCAATTAACGAAGCCAGTAACAAAACAGAAAGTGAAACTATTGACACTACCACTTTTGAGGATTTCCACTCAACCACATGGTGATGATGAACATTTGAATCCGGCTTCTGACTGACCGTTATCCGTTTGAGTTCTTCCATTTGAAAAAGAACATGCTTTTCTGATTCCCTTACGGTTCCGGAAACCTGGCCGATTTTTTGTTCTGTATTCTGCAAATGTACTGCGATCAACCGGATTAACTGTTCTGGCTTGATCATCTTGGTTTTATCCTCAGGGTTTGGTTCTTCTGAGTTTTCCTGAATCGAAGGATTTTCTTTCACCGGAGCTCTTTCACCCAACTTTTTATCAATCGAGGCAATTAAGGTTTTGATCTCCTCGAACATCATACTGATCATCGGATTATTGTTTCCCATCGTTTGTCCGTTTTAGTTGGTTTTGTTGGTTATCAGGTTATCTTCTTAGACCCTTCCCCCTTTTAATGTGTGGGATATTTTCTTTCTTCTTCTTGTTTTCATCATCATAGGAGGCTTTCTTCAACTGGTATAGGAAATCGTTGACTAGACTCCCGGTGGAATTGCTTCCCGGCAGCGTTTGTCTGTGATGTGCTTCGCTGCTGTGCAGCTGTTGCCCATTCACTCTTAGCTGGTGATCTAACTTGGAATAACTGAACTGCCGGTCCACCTTTGATCCGTTAAAGGAGTAGTTGTTTTTGTCAAAGATCACCCCCTGAACTTCTTTCGATCTTCCCTTGTATTTAAAAGTGACTCCAATGTTTTGGTCTTTCAATCCCTGGATAAGCTGGTTCCAATTGGTACACTGAGGGAGGATCGTTTTCAGGCTGTGGTAAATCTCATATTTCGTTTTATCCGGTTCACGCAAACGATGTTCTTTGACCTTTTCCTTTCCCGGGGCAAAGTACAGGTTGTATTCACAAGTCAAATCTTTGCAAATCTTCTCACTTCTCGTACGCTCGTAACGGTCAGAGATCGTATGCCCGTTGTAATCGATCCGGTTAAAGACCAGGTGAACATGCGGGTGCTCCTTGTCGTAATGACGGGCAATCAGGTATTGGGTATCCGTTATGCCCATCCGGCCCATGTAATCCCTGGCTATTTGAACCATTAATTCGCTCGATAGCTTTACCTGATCCTGTGCTGAGAAATTCAGGGAGATATGACCTACGGGTTTCGTTATCCGCGAATTGAGTTCAGTCTGGAAGTTAAAGCTTTCAATGATGGCTTCCCGATCATCAAGCATTACCCCATCGCTATCCAGAATCTCAGCTTTCTTTTCCTGATTCAGGATGTAATTGACCACTCCCCGGAATCCTTGCCCATTGACAATTTTAGCCATCATGGCGCAGATGGTTGACCAGTTTTCGAATATGGATGGCAAGCTGTAGGTTTTCATTTTGCGCGTTCTGATACCCTTGGGCATTGGCTTTTCGGGCAATCTGGTTCAGGTTATTGGCCATACCACAAAGCTTTCGGATCAAGTTATGCGTGTCAGGGGTAAGTCGCTGTTTAATTACGCTACCTAAGACAGATTGGCGGACACATTCACTGATGGAAATCCCGGCTTCACGGGCTTTGGCTTTTAAAGTGTAATACTCCTGTGTATCCATCTTGACACCGATGAAATACCCTTTTTTCTGACCAGCCACTTTTACAGGTCGGCCTCCTTTGTTCCCAGTTTTCATTTTCTTTGTTTCTGAACATTTATGAATTAGACCAGCGGGATGAAACGGAAGTTTTGGTATAACCAAAACACAAACTTGCTATCCACACCTTTTCAATAGTTGTTCTTTAAAAGTAAGCTAACGTTCTGAATTACAAAAGAATAAAAACGAATCAAATCAAGCCAAATTGAATTATTTGGGGCAATTGGACGTCATATTTCCGAAGAAAAAGGAAAAACGGTCAAAAAAATAAAAAGAAGGCAAGTCGAAAAGCCGGAACGGTCGGAAATGCCAGACTGTTCCGCCAACCCGATAATATTAGATGTAAATTCCAAAAACAATTCTTGGCGGAACACTTGCCTTGGTCTTGCATTTTCAGTGAAACTGACCGGCTAAATTTGCCTTGCTTTTTGGATTTTGACGAAATGACAACTTATAAAAAACTATAGTTGTGTGAAGGCAAAAGACAAGTGTGGTCCCTGTACCGGATGGTGCGATTGGTTGGGATGGAATGGAGCTTGTTCCTGCGTTCACGTGTCGGGAGATTGCAGGTTTGGGAATGCCGGGGCAAGCGAAATGGAATCAGGTTGGAAATCGGGAAATGGAGGAAAAGGGCCACTCTTGTCGTGTGTAACCGAGGCTGATGGCAGACAATGACCGGAATGAAACGGAAGGTGGCGGAACGAAGTGCAGTCCTGGAGTGAAATAAAGGGAAGTGGAAGCCATTGGCCGTAGGTGGGGGAAAGAACCCGCTTAAACCTTGATCGTCTAAGGTTTTGTATTACAAACTTTCACATAAGAATATGGTATATACAGATAAAAGTCATTTGAATATTTGTTACAAATGTCAAAAAGTCGTTTGATAAAATGTATATTTGTATAGAAAAGACGTTCGAATAAATGTATTAAAGCCAATTTGCTATGGAAAGAGTTGCAATGAAGGAACTGGTATCGTGGAAAAATAAGCCCGGAAGAAAACCCCTGATTATACGCGGAGCCCGTCAGGTTGGCAAAACGTGGCTAATGAAAGAATTTGGTAAAAATGAATATACCGAGACTGTCTATGTGAATTTCGAAAGTTCAAAGCTTCTTAAAACTTTGTTTGTGGACAATTTCGATATTAACCGGATTATAACCGCATTACAAATTGAAACCGGAACACAGGTTTATTCGGAAAATACACTAATTATTTTTGATGAAATACAGGAAGCTGAAGGGGCGATAACTTCATTGAAATACTTTTGTGAAAATGCCCCGCAATATCATATTATTGCAGCAGGCTCCCTGCTTGGGGTGGCCATGCACAAACACACCTCTTTCCCTGTCGGGAAAGTTGAATTCCTTGATCTTTATCCACTCAATTATGCCGAATTTCTGTTGGCGCTTGATCAACAACCCTTGCTTAATCTTTTGAAAAGCAGAGATTGGACACTCATTAAAAGTTTCAAGGAGAAATACATCCAAATCTTACGACAATATTACTACATCGGGGGTATGCCGGAAGTTGTACTTTCATATCGGACACAAAACGATTTTAAGGAGGTCCGTGTCATTCAGAAACGAATACTTACAGCATACGAACATGATTTTTCGAAACATGCTCCAAGTGACATCGTTCCCCGCATCAGGATGCTTTGGAATTCTATTCCATCGCAACTGGCGAAAGAGAATAAAAAATTCATTTATGGAGCACTTAAACCGGGTTCAAGAGCCAAAGATTACGAATTGGCATTATCCTGGCTGATCGACTGCGGGTTAGTGCATAAGGTTTGTAGAGTAACAAAGCCGGGTATCCCATTGAAAGCGTACGAAGATGTTTCCGCTTTTAAGCTGTTTATTGTTGATGTCGGTTTATTGGGTGCCATGGGAGATATTGATGTTCGGACTTTAATAGAAGGTAATGTGATATTTGAAGAATTTAAAGGAGCTTTGACCGAACAATACGTTTTGCAACAATTAACCACGATCCCCGATTTGGTGATTTATTATTGGTCGGCAGAGCGATCAATCGCTGAAATCGATTTCTTGATTCAGTACTCTGGCGAAGTAATTCCTATCGAAGTTAAAGCGGCGGAAAATTTGCAGGCTAAAAGCCTGAAAGCATTTTGTCAAAAATATTCACCCAAAACGGCAATCAGAACTTCCATGTCAGACTTCAGGAAAGAGGATTGGTTGACAAACCTGCCGCTGTACGCTATTAGTGAATTAACCAAATTGGACTAAATAAATCGATCATCTGATTCATTTAAATTATACAGTTTTGGTATTTTTTGTATCTTTGCTTAAGTATTGTGGATCAATTATTTGCAAATTAACGATCAGTGTATGATACGGTGAGTTCTTCTGAAATTGAATAGGTAAAATAAAGATATACAGATGTTTACAGCATTTGGTTCGAATCCAGTACAGCCCACTTTTAGGACTTCAAATCGAATCAAAATCCATTAAATCAACGATTTAATGGATTTTATATTTTTATCTCATATCAAAATAATCCAATTCATATCAAGTAATTCGTGAGCTATTCCGTGAGTAGATTTTTTGTATTACGTTTGCTCACAGCGACCCGTGTAATAGGAGGGAATACATGTAGTTATGAATTCTAGACTGTAAATTCTCTTTTTGGTTTCCCCGGCACTTTTATCGGTTCCATGATCATCTTGTTTGTTATCTTTTTTGATATCTCTCGGGCTTGCCCCGGGTTAGTTCGTTGGATTTTTTTGTTTTTTAAACCTTCTTTGGCGTTGAATGTCTAATTCGTCTTTGTATAATTTTCCCAGCGATTTATCTTATAATTGATTCCTCATGGATAAATATATAAGACAATTTATGTCGATATTTCTATCTATTTTTACATTTGATTCATTTAAACCTAGAACAAACGAAAACTCATAACAGTGGATTTGGGAACCAAAGAAATACTACAAAGCATCATATCAGGAGATGAGCCTTCGTTTGAAAAAGTATATCGTTTCTATTACCCACGGCTTAATTATTTCGCCAAACAGTATCTTCTCGATTCCGAGGCTTCAAAAAATATCGTTCAGGATGTTTTTGCCGAATTGTGGGACAAAAGGAATACCTTGCGAAACGACACCAACCTAAATGCTTGGCTCTTTACCGTTACCAAGAATAAATCGCTGAAAATCATTAGCCAACTAAGATCTCAACAAAATTACAATAGCTATATTAAAACAAGGCAATTGGATGTGAATTATAAGTCGTTGGCCGATTTAGATACCAGTAATTTTATATTTGAGGAACTACAATCCCAATTGCAGGTAGCACTTGAAAAGCTGTCGCCAGCCTGTCGCAAAGTATTCGAGATGAGCCGTTTCGAAGACAAGAAGAATAGGGAGATTGCAGAAGAATTGAATTTAAGCATCAAAACAGTCGAGGCTCAGATCTCGAAAGCTCTCCGATCGTTAAAAGCTGATTTAAAAGATTATCTTCCTTTATTTTATATCCTATTCCTCTTTCAGAAATAAAAATTACTTTTCTCGATAAGGGTAAACGGGATTGATTAGGTTATACATTCAAATCTCTTTCATCAATGAACGACGAAAAGTTAATAGGTTACATCAGCGGAGAAATCACTTCAGAAATCGAGATTGTCGAAATCCTGGATTGGATTGAGTCATCAGCCGAAAACCAGAAAAGTTATAATCAACTGAAAAATCTTTGGGTAGTCTCCGGACTTGATCATCCGGATCAAATTACAATACCGGCTTTTTCTTATCCCGAATCCAGACGGATATTGTTTCAGAACACTCCATTCGGATTAATTCTGAAATATGCCGCCGTGTTTATTCTTGCCTTTGTATTGGGTTCGTTAAGCCTTTATTTCTTCAACAGAAACCAAAACACCGAATTATCGGCGCTCTATAATACCATTGAAGTTTCCAATGGCGAACGGTCACAAATTTTGTTGTACGATGGCACAAAAGTCTGGCTCAATTCAGGCACAAAATTCAAATACCCAGTTGAGTTTAGCCGTCATACCCGCGATGTGTTCATCGAGGGTGAAGCTTTTTTCGATGTCGCTAAAGACAAGGATCATCCGTTTATAGTGAATGCCGGAAAGTTGAAAGTTAAAGTTTTAGGCACTCGTTTTAACGTTTGTGCTTATCCGGAAGATGGAGAATTCTTCACCACGCTGGAAGAAGGATCGGTTAATGCGACGAACACAGCTACCGGCCAGCAGGTGCTGTTAAAACCGGGGGAACAAGTCACCCTGAACTGCGAAACCAACGGGCTAAAATATCAGAAGGTAAATACGGATCTCTATACTTCATGGAAAGAAAACCTGTTAAGGTTCGATGATGCTCCATTTGAAGAAGTAATCAAGAAGATGGAACGTTGGTACGACGTAAAAATCACCGTTGACCCTGCAATCGATACAAGAGAGCGTTATACGATGACCATTAAGACCGAAAGCCTGAGAGAGATGCTCCAATTGGTATCGAGAACAACAAAAATAAATTATGAAATAAAAGGAAATGCGGTAATGATAAAAAAACCATGACAAAAAAAAGGAAAGTGCTGTAACACTTTCCCTTAGATTTCATGCTGTAACATGAAACATGGATAAAAAAACCCTTTACGATGGGATTAGTTTAACCTTTACAATTGCAAACTTATGAAAAAAAAATGGTTTAATGACGAGGGGCATCGCTCCCTCTTTAAATGGTTACGAGTTATGAAACTAACTATGCTTTTTCTTCTGGCAACACTTATTCACGTAAGCGCGAGTGTGTACTCCCAGCAAACAAAACTCAGCATTTCACTTCAAAATGCGTCCGTCAGGGAAGTATTGAAACAAATCGAAGATCAAAGCGATTTCTTCTTTCTGTACAAGAATGAAAACATTGATGTGAACAGGATTGTGACTATTGACATCAAGGACAAGTCTGTTGAGTATCTGCTTGAAGAACTTTTTAAGGGGACAAAAGTTTCATATGAAGTGGTCAACAGGCAGATTGTTCTGGTTGACAAAGAGAAAGGCAATATTAATGGTCTTGGTCAGCAACAAAAATCGGTCACTGGGAAAGTTACCGACTCTTCCGGAGGATCTCTCCCGGGCGTTTCGGTAGTAATTAAAGGGACTGCCAATGGAACGATTACCGATGGTAGTGGTAAATATTCAATTTCTGATATTTCAGAAAAAACAACGCTGCAATTTTCATTTGTAGGAATGAAGACTCAGGAGGTGGCTGTTGGCAATAAAACCATCCTCAATGTGGTTTTGGAAGAAGAAACCATTGGGATTGAAGAGGTCGTTGCTGTTGGATATGGTACTCAACGTAAAAAAGATTTGACAGGTTCGGTCGCTGTGGTGAAAACGAGTGATTTACATTCACTGCCAGTTCCCAGCGTAAGCGATGCCTTGCAGGGGCGTGCTGCCGGTGTTCAGGTTATTACATCGGGAACGCCGGGCAGTGATGCAACTTTCAGGATTCGCGGAACAGGAACAATCAATAACAGCAATCCATTGATTGTGATTGACGGACTACCTGTTTCAGGAGGACTGAACCAACTGAACATGGACGATGTGGAATCGCTTCAGGTATTAAAAGATGCTTCAGCTACAGCTATTTACGGATCACGCGGAGCCAATGGAGTTGTAATTGTAACTACCAAGCGTGGCACAGCCGGGCTGTCGCAGGTAAATTTCAACTACTCATACGGTGTACAGCAAGCCACCAATATGATTGATGTGCTTAATGCCTCACAATTCGCTTCCTTACATAACGATATTTTATCAAATGCAGGTCTGACCGGGAATCCCGCTTACTCAAATCCTGAAAGCCTTGGTTCTGGAACTGACTGGATGGGAGAATTTTTTCGTACCTCGCCAATGCAAAATTACTCGATATCCTATTCCGGAAGTAGCGAAAAAACAAATTACTATGTTTCAGGTAATTACTTTGACCAACAAGGTATTGTAATTAATACTGGTTATAAACGCTATACTTTTCAGTTGAATACTGATAGTAAGGTGACCTCCAGACTAAAGTTGGGGAATAGTCTGACGTTGAACAATGATATCAAAACAAGTGGCGATTACAGTATTCGTAACGCCATGCTGGCCTTACCTACTCAACCGGTTTTCAGGGCCAATGGCAATTATTCGGGTCCGATAGCCCAATCAATTTACGATGGCGACATTACAAACCCCATTGGAATGGCCAAAACTGTTGAGAATGCAACAAAAGGTTATAACCTGATGGGTTCCGTTTTTGGAGAATTGGATATTTATAAAGGCCTGAAATTTAAATCGACGTTTGGAGTTCAGGCAAATTTTTGGGATTCACGCACGTGGAGCCCCAAATATCAATGGGATACAAGCAAAAAAGAAAATTCATATTTGGGCCAGCAATACAATAAGAATCTAACCTGGATGTGGGACAATACATTTTCATATGATCGCACAATAGGTAAACATCGGATGGGGGCTATGGCCGGAACCAGCGCTCAGGAAAACCGATACAATTTCATGAGAGGGTCAGTTCAGAATTTTGCCAGCGATAAAACGCAGCAATTAAGTAACGGAACACTTCAACCTACGGTTGGTGGCACTACCTCAAGTTGGGCTTTGTTTTCGTATATGGGACGTGTAAATTATGCTTATGCCGACAAATACCTGGTTACGGCAACAGTTAGACGAGATGGGTCATCGCGTTTTGGCGAAGGCAACAAATATGGCATTTTTCCTTCTGCATCTTTGGCGTGGCGGATCTCTCAGGAAGATTTCTTTAAAAATTTCCATTTTATCAATGATATGAAAATCCGTGCCGGTTATGGTGTAACCGGAAATCAGGAGATTGGTAATTATTCTTTTGCTTCAAGCCTTAACACCATCAAGTATAACTTCAACAATAATGTGGTTTCAGCAGTAGTACCTACGGTTATGCCAAATCCATCAGTGCAATGGGAAGAACAAGAGCAGGCAAACATCGGATTCGACGCCACGATATTCAATCAGAGGGTTGATGTGACGGTGGACGCTTACCTGAAAAAAACGAACAAAATGCTGGTTCCAATGTCAGTTCCTGTTTCAACCGGATATTCTGATGTCTATGTACCCTCAATCAATGCCGGAAAAATGGAAAATAAGGGTGTTGAAGTCACTGTCAATTCCAGGAACCTGACCGGAAAATTGACCTGGAATACCTCATTTAATGTTTCATACAATCAAAATAAAGTGATAAGCATTAACGATACCATTCCGATGTCGAGCGGAAGTATCGGGTTGAACCAAAACCTGGCTTTAATTCAGGCTGGCCAGCCAATTAATTTTTTCTACGGGTTTAAAACCGATGGCATCTTCCAATCTCAGGCAGAGGTTGACAGTCATGCGGTGCAGGTTCCTGGCAATGATCCCTATAACCGAACATCGGCAGGAGATATTCGTTTTGTTGATTTAAATAACGATGGTGTAATAAACGATAAAGACCGTACCTATCTGGGAAATCCAAATCCGACTTTTATTTTCTCTTTGAATAACAGCTTCTCCTTTCAGGGATTCGATTTGAGCATCTTCCTTCAAGGAGTTGCCGGAAATGAAATATGCAATGCCAACCGGTTTTGGAGCGAAGCGATGGCCGTAGCACAAAACCAAACTACCGAAACGCTGAAGCGCTGGACCGGTCCGGGTACCAGCAATACCATTCCACGAGCTGTTTTTAATGACCCGAATAAGAATACCAGGCCTTCTGACCGCTACATCGAAGATGGATCGTACCTGAGGATCAAAAACGTTACTTTGGGTTATACTATTCCCAAGTTTTTGATGAACAAGGCGCATATCTCTTCTGCCAGAATCTATGTGTCTGCTCAGAACCTATACACGTTCACTAAATACAAAGGGTTTGACCCGGAGATAAGTGCAAGTGATGTAAACGGTGTAAATGTTGTTAATGGCATCGACAATAGTGTTTACCCGGTGACCCGCACATTTACCATTGGCGTTAATCTTGGACTCTAACCTTAAAAACGAAAAACAATGAAAATCAAGAAATATTTTTCAATTGCGCTAATTGCTTCCCTGATTTTTGCGTGCAGCGAAGACTTTCTGACTAAATCGCCAGAAGATTCGATCAATACGTCCAACTTTTTTCAGACCGAAACCGATGCGGTAACCGCAATTAATGGGGCTTACCAGCCTTTGCAATGGCCAAAACTTTACAATCTGCGTATGTGGACGACCGATATTATGGCCGGGAACAGCATTGTAGGCGCAGGTGGTGGAACCGATGGTATTGAAACACAGGATGAAGCGAACTTCGTAACTGCTACTGACAATCAGGGCGTTCTGGATTTGTGGCGCGGTCCATGGCCAGGCATTCTGCGGTGCAACATCGTTTTGCAAAAAGTTCCTGAAATGGCAATCAGTGATAATATAAAGAACAGGGTGCTTGGCGAAGCCTATTTTTTGCGCGCACACTACTATTTTATCCTGGTACAGTTTTTTGGCGATGTTCCGTTAACCCTGAAATCCGTTGAACCGGGCGATGATCTTCGACCTTTCAGAACTCCCAAAGCTGAAGTTTATAATCAAATTATTTCTGACCTGAATCAGGCAATTACGCTGTTGCCCCCGAAAGAACAATATACAGGCAATGATGTTGGCCGTGCATCAAAAGGATCAGCCACAGGAATGCTTGCCAAAGTGTACCTGACTTTAGGCGATTGGCAAAAAGTAGTTGATTTGTGTGATCAGGTAAAAGGTCTGGGATATTCGTTAAACGCCAACTATGGCGACAATTTTAGCTCATCAACCGAAAATTCGAAAGAATCGCTGTTCGAAATTCAATATGTTGGCAATGCTGGTATGGGCTTTTGGGACAACGAGAACCAGGCATCATGGCTTAGCACATTTACAGGACCGCGCGGTTCCGACCTGGTTGCAGGTGCTTGGGGATGGAACCAACCCACTCCGGAATTCATAAATGCATACGAACCCGGCGATAAACGCAAGGATGTAACAGTACTTTATGATGGCTGTCCTAAATTTGATGGTAAAGATTACAAAAGTTCATGGTCGATGACGGGATTCAATTTGAGGAAGTTTCTGGTTCCTTTATCAGCTGTGCCTTCTTATGACAACAGTCCTCTGAATTTTCCTGTGTTGCGCTATGCCGATGTGCTGCTAATGAAAGCCGAAGCATTAAATGAACTTGGTCGGACAACCGAAGCTGCTGCACCGCTCAATGAAGTGCGCACCCGTGCCGGTTTAGGAAATGTGACCGGTCTGGCAAAAGATGCATTCCGTGAAAAAGTCTTGCACGAACGTCGTATGGAACTGGCATTCGAAGGACAGCGTTGGTTTGATCTTATCCGCATAAATAACGGACAGTATGGTATTGATTTCCTGAAATCAATTGGTAAATCAAACATGAGTTCAAAATTCTTATTGTTTCCGGTGCCTCAAAAAGAAAGGGATGCCAATCCGAATCTGACACAAAATACCGGTTATTAATTTCTGATTAAACGCCAATTAAAACAAAGTAAAATGAAGAATCAAAATATAAAGCGCATTTTCATGAAAAATGCCAAACAGTTATATTCCATGATTGGATTGATAACAGCCCTATTTATGCTGTTATCATCCTGCGAACAATATGATGAATTTAAAATTGCACCCGCTGCTCCATTGGCCCTTTCAGCAGCTAAAAGCAGTATTGTTTTAACTCAGAAAGAAGCTGCAGGCAGTGGTGTCGATTTTACATGGACAACCGGAACCAACCAGGGGACGGGAGCTTCCATTTCGTATCTGCTGCAGGTTGATAAAAAAGGCAACAACTTTGCCAGCCCTGTGAACTTTGAAATGGGTAAAGGAATATATGCAAAAAGCCTAAAAGTAGAGGAATTGAACAATTACCTGCTGAATACCTGGAAAGCAGCACCAAATGTGGTAACCCAGCTCGATGCAAGGGTGGTCGCAACTATTTATTCTAATCCTGAAACTAAAGAAACATCTCCTGAAATTATTTTTTCGGTAACTCCTTATATGCCTGTAAGCAAAACCTTATATCTGATTGGCAATGCATCGCCCAACGGCTGGGATGTGAATAAAGCTTTGGCATTGAATGCTTCTGCAAGCGATCCAACTGTTTTTGTATATCAGGGCGCATTGAATTCAGGCGACATGAAGCTGATCACTACTTTAGGGCAATTGCTTCCTTCGTATCAGAAAGGCGCTGACGATTCGCATATTGTTTACCGAACGCTTGACAGCCAGCCTGATAACAAGTTTGCCATTAGCGAAACGGCAGTTTATAAAGTAACTGTTAGCTTGCTCGATCTTACTATTACTATCAAAAAAATGGACTTGCCAGCTTACAGCACGATTTACATGGTAGGTGACGCTTCTCCAAATGGCTGGGACATTGGCAATGCAACGCCGTTGGTTCAGAATGCCGATAATCCGTATATTTTCACCTACACTGGAGTAATGCAAAAAGGGGATTTCAAATTCCCGGTGAACCGGAATACCGACTGGGGACAGGATATGTTTATGAAGACCGATGATACACACATGTACCTGCACAAAGGTGGTGCATCGGATGACAATAAATGGTCGATTGCCAAAAAAGGATATTATACCATCACATTAAATCTGCTTGATAATTCAATTTCAATTAACCGGTTGAAACTTTACATGGTAGGCAGTGCAACGCCAATTGGCTGGAGCATTGACAAGGCGGTTGAATTGACCGAAGATGCCACCGATGGATGTATTTTTACCTATTCAGGGCCAATGGTTGCAGGTGAATTCAAATTTCCTGTTAATCGGAACTCGGACTGGGGACAGGACATGTACATGAGAACTGATGATACGCATATGTACTTGCATAAAGGTGGCGCTTCCGATGATAATAAGTGGAACATCACCGCGGAAGGGAATTATGCGATTACAGCCAATGTTGAGAAGCTATCAATCAGTATTCAAAAGCAATAAGGATGAAATTTAGGAGGTTGTCTCAAAAGTCTTCAACATCGCGAAACGCGTCACCCCGAATTTATTTCGGGGTCTGACATCCGATGCGGTTGGATCCTGAAACTCCGCCTGCCATGCGAACTGGCAGGAAGTTCAGGATGACTTGGTCTTCCACTTTTGAGACAGCCCCTGATTTCACCATTTTCAGGAGAATTCACATAGTATAAATCTTTGAGCGATGAAGTTGGGTAGGATTGGTTTATTGGCATTTGTTGCAATTGTTTGCTTTTCATGTGATAAAAATTTGGATTCAGGGGATAATCTTCCTGATGTTCCAGTAAATCCGGTAACATCATCATACAGAAATATAACAATTACGACCGATAAAGCTACCTATAATCCGGGTGATGAAGTTACGTTCACCATCGATAATGCCACACTTCCCGCTACCGTAAAAGTGAGGTACAAATACCTGAATAAGGTTCTTTCAGAGGTTGATGTAACGACTTCGACCTGGAAATGGAAAACTCCGGCAACCGACAGTCAGGGATATATTGCAGAAGTTTTTTCGACATCTAATGACACTGAAACAATCTATTCTACCATTGCGGTAGATGTTTCTTCCGACTGGAAAAAATTTCCTCGTTACGGTTTCTTATCCAAATTTCCACAGTTAAGCGATATGGAAATAAATGGCGTAATCAGTAATCTGAACAGGTACCACATCAACGGCCTGCAGTTTTACGATTGGCACAACAAGCACCATAAACCACTGCCAATGAATGGTTCAACGCCAGCGGTTACCTGGAAAGACATCATTAACCGCGATATTTATTTTAGTACTGTGCAGAAATATATCAACGCTGCTCACAGCTACAATATGAAAGCCATGTTTTACAATTTGATTTATGGAGCCTGGGACAATGCCGAAGCCGACGGAGTTCAAAAAGAATGGTATATTTTTACCGATAACACCCATGCCAATCGGGATTTTCACCCACTTTCGGCTCCGTTTCTGAGCAATATTTATTTACTTAATCCTTCAAATCCGGCCTGGCAGCAATATCTTGAAATTGAAAACAAAAAGGTGTATCAGTTTCTGGATTTCGATGGTTTTCACATGGATCAATTGGGCGATAGAGGCGCCCGTTACACCTACGACGGTACTTTCCTGAATCTTTCATCGACCTTCAAACCGTTTATTGATGCGGTAAAAGCCGATGAGCCACAAAAGGATATCGTGATGAATGCCGTGTCGCAATATGGTCAGAAAGGCATTGCGGAATCTTCAGTGGGTTTTCTTTATACCGAAGTCTGGAGCCCTTTCGATAACTACAGCGACCTTTCAAACCTGATCCAGCAGAACAACACCTATAGCAATAATACCAAAAATACGGTATTGGCCGCCTACATGAATTACGACCTGGCCAATAAAAAAGGCTATTTCAATACGCCTTCCGTTTTGATGACCAATGCGGTGATCTTCGCTTTTGGAGGGGCGCACCTGGAATTGGGTGAACACATGCTGGGGAAAGAATATTTCCCAAATAATAACCTGAGCATGAAAGATGATCTAAAAAGCGCTTTGGTTAATTACTACGACTTTCTGGTGGCATACCAGAATTTACTCCGGAATGGGGGAGCTTTTAACCAAGTAACACTTACTTCAGCTGACAATAAGATGCTAATCGGAAACTGGCCTTCTTCACAGGGAATGGTGGCAATATTTGGGAAAAAGGTTGAAAACGCACAGATCATTCACCTGATCAATTTCACAAATTCTGCTACCCAGAATTGGCGCGATAATGCGGGAATTCAGGCAGAACCTGTCCTGATTAAAGATTCCAAACTCGTGTTAACCAGTGATGCTGCTGTCAAAAAAATATGGTTGGCTTCTCCTGATGTCATCGGCGGAGCATCGCGCTCTCTAAACTTCGTGCAAACCGGAAATAAAATCAGTTTTGTACTTCCGGAACTGAAATACTGGGATATGCTGGTGGTGGAATATTAAAAATTAACTAGTAATTGCTTATTTATGAAACAAATACAAATTTTGCTGGCAGGACTGATCTTGTTAGCCGGATCACTTTTTGCTCCGGGGGCAGTGCACCAACCTGCAACTTCAGGCAACTGTCTTTCTTACGAAGTCAAGGGCAACAAAGCTATATTTACCTGCGAAAACCAAATAAAAGTTCAATTGGAACAAGTCAGTTCGGGTATCCTGAAAATCTGGTACGATCAGGATAATTTCAAGCGAAACAATGAATCGTTTGCCGTGATTAAAGAAGGAAATCCAGCCGATAAACTGAATATTTCGGAGCAGCCGCAGAGCTACGAAATTTATACCGGCGACCTGATTGTCCGGATCAATAAATCGCCGTTTCAGGTTCGTATTTTCGACAAGTACCAGAAACTGCTGATGGAAGACTTCCAGAATCGCGGGTTTGAAAAGGATTCGTTGAAAATGTCGGGTTATAAAACACTCCGGCCAAGTGAACGGATTTATGGACTGGGTGAAAAAAACGGGCCAATCAATCGGGTTGGCAGTCGGTTTAAAATGTGGAACAGCGACAAACCTTGCTACGAGGTGAATGAAGATCCGTTGTACAAAAGCATTCCGTTTTTCATGAGCAGCGCCGGTTATGGAATCTTCTTCGACAATACCTTTAAAACCGAATTTGACTTTGGTCTGGAAGACAAAAATTACTACTCTTTTTCGGCCCCCGGAGGCGAAATGGTTTATTATTTCATTTTTGGTCCAACCTACAAGCAAATCATTGGCCGTTATATGGAACTGACCGGAAAACCAATCATGCCTCCAGCCTGGGCATTGGGTTTCGCGCAATGTCGCGGAATGCTCACCAACGAAAAACTGACCCGCGAAATCGCCAAAGGTTACCGCGACCGCCAAATTCCCTGCGACATTATTTATCAGGATATTGGTTGGACAGAGCATCTTCAGGATTTTAAATGGAATCCCGCGGCTTATGAAAATCCAATAGCAATGTTGTCCGATCTGGCTGACATGGGCTTTAAAATAATCGTTTCCCAGGATCCGGTAGTCTCAAAAGGCAATTCGTCCGACTGGCATTCAGCAAATACCCCAAACGCGAAAAGCCAATGGCAGGAAGCCGATTCGCTGGGATACTTCACCAAAGACATCCGTACAGGAAAAACCTACGATATGCCCTGGCCCTGGGGCGGTAATTGTGGCGTAGTCGATTTTACCAATCCTGAAGTGGCCGACTGGTGGGGAAAGTACCAGCAAAAAGTGATCGACGATGGTGTTCGGGGTTTCTGGACCGACATGGGCGAACCTGCCTGGAGCAACGAAGAAAGTACCGACCGGCTCTTTATGAAACATCATCTGGGAATGCACAACGAGATTCATAACGTATTTGGGTTGACCTGGGACAAAGTGGTGACCGAACAGTTCGAAAAGCGCAATCCCAACATTCGGATTTTCCAAATGACCCGCGCCGCTTTTGCCGGAATGCAACGCTACACGTTCGGCTGGTCGGGCGATACTGGCGATGGCAACAATGTGACTGATGGTTGGAAGAAGCTGGAAAATCAGGTTCCGCTGGCACTTTCGGCTGGTATGGGCGGAATCCCGTTCTGGAGCTGCGACATTTCGGGTTATTGCGGCGATATCAAAGATTATGAAGCTATGAGCGAACTCTACGTGCGCTGGTTGCAGTTTGGTGCTTTTAATCCTTTGAGCCGCATTCACCACGAAGGGAACAATGCTGTTGAACCCTGGCTCTTTGGAACTGAGGCTGAAGCAATTTGTAAAAAGGCAATTGAGCTGAAGTACCAGTTGTTCCCTTACATTTATACTTATGCCCGACAAGCTTTCGACACCGGGTTACCCTTGATGCGGGCGCTAATGCTGGAATATCAGGACGATCCGGAAACCTTCAACCTTAATTCGCAATTTCTGTTTGGAAAAGAATTGCTGGTGGCTCCGGTAATGGAACAAAGCGCCACTTCAAAGAAAATATATTTGCCCGAAGGCGATTGGATCGACTTTAATCATCCACAAAAAAGTTTTCAGGGCAAACAGTGGATTGATTATCCTGTATCTTTGGAAACAACGCCGGTTTTTGTAAAACGAGGTTCCATTGTTCCGGAAATGCCGGTGATGCAATACATTAGCGAGAAGAAAAATGCACCGGTTTGGTTCGAAGTTTTCCCTGCTGCAGAAGGTCGTTTAGCGACTTTTCAGTTGTATGAAGACGATGGGGAAACCAACAATTACAAAAAGGACATTTGTAGCAAAACCGAGATGAAATGCGTATCAGGCAAAGAAGAATGGAAAGTAAGCGTACTTCGTCGCGATGAAAACGGACGTAAACCTGAAACTGACCGGAATATTGGAATCAAAATACATTTAGAAAAAGCGCCTGAGTCGGTTATTTTGAATTCAGTCAAACTGAAACAAATAGGTTTGGATAAGCTGGAAAAAGGCTGGTATGAAACCGCTGACAAAGCTGTCTGGAATTGGGATAAATTGACCAATTCCTGTTGGATTAAATTGCAGGATAATGGTTTGCCGACTGAAATTGTCATAAAAAAATAAATCAAATGAACCCGAAAAATCTATTCATGATAGTTGTAGCCTGCAGTTTGCAGACTATCGCGATCGCACAAAAAGATAAGCCGGCAATTTATAAATCTGGTGCATACAGCATTTACAGTAACCGGGTCGAGCAAGGCAACTTTAAGGCAACGGCGCTTTCTTCCGGAGAAATGAGTTCAAATTACCGAAGTCCCGAGGCGGATAAGTACAGTCCCACTGTTCAGTTCAAATTCAGCATCAACCTGCGCGACAATGAAATGGTTCCGGGGAAAAATCATACGGTTACCTTGCAACCGGAGAATGGAAGTTGTGTGACGACCGTACAATTCGGGAAACAATTGATCCAAACCATTCCTGTCGCTGAAGGTGTAAATCTTGCGCCCAACACGCAATGGATCATTCGTTTAGATATACGCGAAGTGTTCAAGGCATTCCGTGAAAAAGGATTTTATACCTTGTACAATGGAGATAAATTAGATCAGGCCGACTTTAAAGGTGTTTATATCGCCGGAAATGCCGCTCCGTTGATGTGGGATTTCAACAATTTGGGGAACCGTCCCGAACTGCAGTTGAAAGACCCGGATGGCGATGGCATCTATGAAACAACCCTGATTATGAATGCCAAAAGCAACGAAAAGCAGACCGCTGCTCAATGGAAACAAGTCCGCAATACTTCTGCATTTCCGCAATATCAATCGGATTATACAATTTCGGACGCGGTTTACAACCTGGCTTTGGACGAGATGATAAAAGCGGTTGAGCCCGACAGTACTTTCCGAACCGGTAAAGAATGGGCTGGCGTTTGGACGCGCGACATCAGTTACAGTATTATCCTTTCGATGGCTCATTTGCAGCCCAAAGTGGCCAAATACAGTTTGCTCCGGAAGGTGAAAAATGGGCGAATCATTCAGGATACCGGCACGGGCGGCGCTTATCCGGCATCGACCGACCGTATGATTTGGGCCGTGGCTGCCTGGGAATTGTATAAAGTAACAGGCGATCAGGATTGGTTGCGGCAGGCTTACGCCATTATCAAAAACTCGGCTGACGACGATCAGTACAATGCTTTCGACAGTGTTACCGGGATGATGCGAGGCGAGTCTTCCTTCCTCGACTGGCGCGAACAGACGTACCCACGATGGATGCAGCCGGTCGACATTTACGACTCGGAAAATCTGGGGACGAATGCGGTTCATTATCAGGCCAACATTGTACTTGCTCAAATGGGTAAATTACTGAACGATCAGCAGGCTGCAATTAAATACAATCAGATTGCTGCGTCGATCAAAAAGGGAATCAATACTCATTTGTGGATGAAAGACAAGGGATATTACGGTCAGTATTTGTATGGCCGAAACTTCAAATCCCTTTCGCCCCGTGCCGAAGCTTTGGGTGAAGCGTTGTGTGTCTGGTTTGGTATTGCTGACGCGCAACAGCAAAAGTCGGTTATCGAAAATACCCCGGTGACCGATTTTGGTGTTTCGTGCATTTATCCCCAGATTCCGGGGATTCCGCCTTATCACAACAATGCCGTTTGGCCTTTCGTGCAATCCTATTGGGCGTTGGCATCGGCCAAAGCGGACAATGAAAAATCGGTACTGGAATCCATTGCGGCAGTTTACCGTCCTGCAGCCCTTTTCCTGACCAACAAAGAGAATTTTGTGGTTGATAATGGCGATTTTGCCGGGACACAAATCAACTCGAGTAACATGCTTTGGAGCCTTTCAGGAAGTCTGTCTCTGGTTCATAAAGTTTTGTTTGGCATCGATTTTCAGGCCGACAGCCTGGTATTTCATCCTTTTGTTCCCAAAGCACTGGCCGGAAAACGTTCGCTTACCAATTTCAGGTACCGGAAGTCCATTCTGCATATCGAACTTGAAGGCTTTGGCAGTCGGATTAAATCGTTCGAACTGGACGGAAAAACCTCGGCCATTGCTTCAATTCCTTGTACTTTGTCTGGAACTCATTCCATCAAAATTGTTTTAGCTAACAACGAATCAGTTGGATCAAAAATCAACAAAGTTGCCAATTACACTTCTCCGGATGTGCCGGTGGTAAGCTATTCTGGCGGTGAACTTTCGTGGCTGCAGGTTGAAGGTGCGAAATCGTATCAGATTTTAAGAAACGGGAAACTCCTGAAAAATACTGCTGAAACTTCAGTAAAAGTTTCCGATCCGAGTTATAGTGAATATCAGGTAATGGCAGTGGATTCAAAAAACGGTTCATCTTTCGCTTCCGAACCGGTGATTGTTGTTAGCAGTAATCTGGTTAAAACCTATGAGATGGAAGAATTTGCCCCAAAATCGACCAATACTTACAAAAACTTTCAGGGTAAAGGGTTTGTCGAAATCAGCAGGACCCTAAACCGCACCATTACGATTCCTGTGGAAGTAAATAACTCCGGAACCTATGCGATCAGCTTCCGCTATGCCAACGGCAATGGCCCCATCAACACCGAAAACAAATGTGCAATCCGTACATTGACGGTCGATGGAAGCTTTTCAGGAACAATTGTTCTTCCGCAAAGAGGAACAAACGAATGGTCGAACTGGGGATATACCAATGCGGTGCATGTTAAGCTTAAGAAAGGGAAGCATCAGATTAAGCTCTCATTCGAGCCTTCGAATGAAAACATGAACGGCGAAATTAATCAGGCTATGCTCGATGCTGTTTCAGTTTATCAAATTAGGTGACAGAACATTAATTACGGAAAAGGTCAGAAACAAATATCGGTCACCTAAACAATTTTCAAAATGTTAAGTGGTAGAGTTGTCTATCCTTGTTTATAAATATGTTGGATTAGCAAACCGGCGAGGGTAAACCCGAAGATGGCGGTAATGTGGGCGAGTGTTCCGTTAATTACAGCTTTCTGGCTGCACCATTCGTGGTCGGCAAGGGTGGGATCGCCGGGAGCATTTTTAAGTTTTGGGCATAAACATTTATCGGTTCCGCATGAAGCACCGGTTCCTTTATTTTCAAGCAATTCTTCACTGTAAACGCACAGAAATTCCTTGGCTGGCAGATCGCCTTTGCGAATCTTTTTCCGGACGATATGTCCCAACGGGCAACCTTTTACTTTCCAGAATTCGGCCACCCGGATACTTGTTGGATCAATTTTGAGTGAAGCTCCCATCGAGGAATAAAATACGGCATTGGTGCGTGTTGCCTTGCGGATCAAATCGATTTTATTGCTCAAACTGTCGATGGCGTCAACGATGTAATCGTATGAGTCAAGTTCGAAAAAGTCGGAGCTTTCAGGTTCGTATATTTTTTGAATGGTCTTGATTTCGGCTGAAGGATTGATTTCGAGCAACCGTCTTTTCAGGGCTTCGGTCTTTACTTCTCCAACCGTTCGGGTGGTTGCGTGCAGTTGCCGGTTAATATTGGTGATGCAAACAAGGTCTGAATCGACAATGGTAAGTTTGCGAATTCCGCTTCGTACCAGGCTTTCGGCACACCAGCTTCCAACTCCGCCAATTCCAAAGATAATTACTCTTTTTGATGCAACCTTCTCCATTATCTCTTTGCCGAGCAGTAATTCGGTACGTTGAAATATTCCCTTCTCTAAATTTGCCATCAATTAAAAATTTTGAACAACAGGCAATTACCAGCCCGATTTTGAATATTTGGTCGGCGAAAATACGAAAAATCTGATTTGGAACAAGTAGTCAATTGTTTCTTACGATATTGGCTTGGAAATTAATTTGATACGTCGTGCTTGGCAATCGAATATGAATTGATCGTTAGAGAAGCATATCGAGCGATGTTGCTGCCAGTTTGTTGAAAGTGTATTCACGGATGTCTTTAAATGTTCCACGTATCGAACAAGTCAGTTCATCTTTGCAGTGCTCGCAAGGTTCATAAAATTTTTCGGATGTGCACTTCAACATGGCAATACTTCCTTCAAAGAGCCTGACGATTTCAAGCAGGCTTATTTCTTTGGGGTTTTTCATCAGGAAATAACCTCCGTTTTTACCCAACTTACTACTTAAATATCCGTTTTTTTTAAGCTCAAGCAGGATGGATTCGAGAAACCGTTTAGGAATTCGTTCGCTTTCAGCAATTTCGTTAATCATCAGGGTTCCTTTCCCATATTCTTTTGCCAGTCGAACCATGGCAAGCATGGAGTATCTTGTTTTTTGTGTCAGCATTGCTATCCTATTTTACTGATATGCTTTAATTTGTCAATGTCTTTAATCTCAATGGTTTTCCCTTCCAAAGATATAATTTTCTCGTTATGCCATTTCGATAAAGTCATGATTACATTTTCGGTAGAGCAACCGGCAAATTCGGCGATTTCTTTGCGGGTCAGTGAAAGCAGAAAAGAGGTGTTGTGATAAACTTCATCGGCCAGGAACAAAACGATATCGGCAATACGACCTTCTTTCTGCTTGTGGGCCAGACTGATAAAATTCAAAATTGATTTTTTAAACATTTCTGAAGCCACCTGAAACATCATCATGGCAAATTTGGCATTTTCAAGTAATATGCCTTCAATTACCTTGGTATCGAAGAGAATTACTTCACAATCTTCGACTGCAATCAGCGAAAACAGGTTGTTGTCTTTGTAGAACAGGTTGGCCCCACCTAGAATCTTAGGGGCTGAAACAATGGTTATGATCAGGTTTTTGTTGGTTTCGTTTTCGTAATTGAACTTCACAATCCCTTTTTCGAGATAGGCAATATGAGTGGGTAATCCTCCTTGTTTCAGAATGGTTTCTCCACGTTTGAAGTTGAGCTTTACAGATGTTTTCTCCAGTTTCTCAAAGTCTTTGTCAGAAATAAATTGTAACGAAATTCTTCTGAACCATGAATATTCCTGCTTGGGTTCGCTTAAAACCATAACTTGTAATTTAGAAGATGAGTTTGTTTATTCGTTTGGAAACAAAAATACACTAAATCGATAGAGATAAATGTAGTATTAAGTCGTATTTTGAAAATGGTCAGGTTTGGTATTTATACTTATTTCTTTTACTACTCCTGAACTCGGATGTATCGCTGCAAAGAATCTTCTGCTAACAAAACTTAGCTTTGATATGAATTAAAAAATGTATTTTTCCGGAATTATACTAAGATTGACTGGTTGGTGCTTACAAAATACGAACTCCAGCGGTTCTGAATTGGCAATTTAACTGATTTAAATACTTTAACATGAGTAATTTAAAATGGATAAACGCAATCGTTTTGTTTTTCGTTTTGATGGGACTTTTTTCATTTCAGCAGGATTCCAAAACCTTGAAAGAAGGATTGTGGAGAGGCGTTTTTACGGTTCCTGAAAATGAAATTCCATTTGTATTCGAGGTTAAAGGAACGGATGCTAGGAATACTTCCGTATTTTTGATTAACGGAGAAGACCGTTTCCAACTCAAAAACATTGCGTACAAAAACGATTCGGTTATCATTCCAATTGACCTTTACGATGCTGTTTTAAAGGCCAGGATTTCCGGGAATTCCTTGCAAGGAAACCTGATCAAGGGCATTTCAGGAAAATCAGTGTCAGTGGTGCCATTTATGGCCGAATTTGGAAACCTTCCCCGTTTCCCACAAAACAATGTAACTCCTGCCGTTTCAATGAACGGAACATGGGACATGGTAATCGGAACCGGCGAGTCGGCAGAAAAAACAGTCGGGATATTCGATCAAAAAAAATCGATACTCACCGGGTCAATTTTGACAACCACAGGTGATTACCGTTTTCTGGAAGGTGTGATTCATGGCAAAAAATTTGAGTTGTCGGCTTTCGGAGGCTCTACTCCTTACTTGATCAAAGGCGAATTTTCTGATGATAACACTTTCTCGGGCGTGTTCGTCACTCCGCAGAAAGCAATTCAAATTGAAGGAAAGCGCAACGCCAAAGCTGCCTTGCCGGATGCGTATAACGTTACTTACCTGAAGCCCGGATATTCTTCGGTATCGTTTACCTTTCCAAATCTTGAAGGAAAGCAGGTTTCGTTGTCAGATCAGGCGTATAAAGGGAAAGTGGTTATTGTTACCATTCTGGGTAGCTGGTGTCCCAATTGCCTCGACGAAAACAAGTTTCTATCGGGATGGTATAAAGAAAACCGGAAGCGGGGAGTTGAAATTATTGGGTTAGGCTTTGAACGGAAAAATGATTTTGAATCAGCTAAGAAATCATTGACTGCCCTGAAAACCCGGTTGGGTATTGAATACGAAATTCTTTTTGCCGGACAATCGGGAACGGAATCGGCTTCGAAAGCACTTCCACAACTAAACGGGATTGCATCGTTTCCAACCACTATTTTCATCGATAAAAAGGGGAATGTCAGGAAAATACATTCTGGATTTAGCGGACCTGCCACCGGAAAATTTTATGAAGAGTTTAAAACTGAATTCAACACTTTGATTGATGAATTGGTAGCTGAAAAATAGATTCGCGAAGGTTCTGTTCTCGCCAAAACCAATCTGAAAAAATTTCTGAAATACACGTATGTCGGGAGATGTACGTTTATTTTTTTTTTGTCGATTTGCTTTTGCAACGCCAGGTTTTCCGATGCATTTTGATTTTCTGTCTTCCTTTTTCCCCATTTTCCTGCTTATGCTTTCTACTTATTTTGTGGTATATAAATTACCCGAAATGAGGTATTTCATGCGATTGTTTTCAGGGTAATCTTTGTAATGTCAAAAAAAATACTAGAAAATGAAGATTGTTTGGAACCGATTGTCTGGAAAACATGAAATATTTAATGTTTTGTGCTATTAAATTTCATTTTTAGCCGTGAATTATTATAGCATCAGTCAATCATCATTTACAGGTTGAGTATCTATTTTTGACAATCAACTTAATGCGAATAACAGAACTCGAATAATTATACATTAAATCAATCGATAATACTGAAAAATGAAGAAAGTACTTGTAATAATACTGATTTGGGGTGGTTTGGTTTTCACTGCAAAATCACAATCAACCGACGATGTTTTGAATTTATTGATTCAAAGAAATGTGGTTTCACAGAAAGATGCCGATTCGATTCGTGCAGAAGCTGCCATTGCTTCTCAGGCTAATTTGGCTAAAATAAAAGCGTTCCCTATTAATGCAGCCAGGAAAATCACAATCAACGGATATACCCAGGTCCGCTATCAGGCACTGGAAGAAACAGGTAAAATTGATGGTTTCGATATTCGTCGCGCCCGCCTCGATGTAAAAGGAACGATTTCGCCATACTGGTCGTATCGTGTACAGTTTGATCTGGCCGGAACCCCAAAATTAATTGATGCTTATGCCGAACTGAAACTGAATGATTATTTCAATTTCACTATTGGTCAGGCAAAAATTCCTTTTTCGCTCGAAAACCTGACAAGTTCGAACAAACTGGAACTGATCGATCGGTCGCAGGCTGTTGAAGCACTGGTTGCCCGTGGCAAAGATGTTGGCGGTAATCAGAATGGACGAGACCTGGGGATTCAGCTTGGCGGTACAATCCTGAAATTGAATGATCGTCCGATCGTTGATTACCGTGTGGGAGTTTACAATGGTTCGGGAATTAATACTACCGACACCAACGAAAAAAAGGATTTCGCAACCCGACTGATTTTGCATCCGATAACGGGGCTCGATGTTAGTGCCGCTTTGTATAATGGTTCACGCTATATTGCCGAGGTCAAAACCGGAACGGTTGTTACAACACCTGCCAAAAATGTTGATCGGAACCGTTACGGGTTCGATTTGAATTACGACTGGAAAAATCTGGGCATTCGGGGTGAATATATTCATGGAAAAGATGATCAGACCGACCGGGAAGGTTATTACGTTCAGGCTGGATATTATTTCCTTCAGAAGAAGCTACAGCTGTTGGCCAAGTACGATTTTTACGATGCCAACAAATCGAAAGCCGATGATGCTTCTACCTGGGTTGTTTTGGGCGCCAACTATAATTTCAACTCCAATGTTCGCCTGCAGGCCAACTATACCTTCAAACAGGAACAAGGAACAAGTGTTGATAACAACTATGCTTCGCTCCAATTCCAGATTGGTTTTTAATCCGTCACTAAAAAATACACATACGATATGAAAAAGTTGACATCATATTTCTTTGCTTTCGTGTTGATCGGTTCACTTTCTTTAGGGAAAGTTATTGGTCAGGCCAAAGACGATTTGAAAGGAAACATCAGCATTTCAGGTGCATTTGCACTTTATCCGCTGACCGTAAAATGGGCTGAAGAGTTTAAAAAACTTCATCCCGGAGTTAAGTTCGATATTTCGGCCGGAGGTGCCGGAAAAGGGATGACCGATGCACTGGCCAAAATGGTCGATATCGGTTTAGTATCGCGCGAGATTAGTCCGGAAGAAGTGAAAAAAGGTGCTTTTGCGATCGCTGTAACCAAAGATGCGGTTGTAGCAACTGTAAGCGCCAAAAACCCAAATATCAAAGAAATATTGGCTAACGGAATCGATCGGGATGCTGCTATCAATATTTTCATTACAGGTAAAACCAAAACATGGGGGCAAGCTCTTGGAATAAAAAGTGCAGTACCCATCAGGGTTTACACTCGATCTGATGCCTGCGGTGCAGGTGAAACCTGGGCAAAATACCTGGGTAAAAAGCAGGAAGATTTGTTGGGAGTAGGCGTTTTTGGAGATCCCGGGTTAGCCCAAGCTGTGACCAAAGATCCGTCGGGAATTGCCTATAACAATATTGGATATGCTTACGATGCAAAAACCAAGCTTCCAAATGTTGGGGTCAAAGTTGTTCCGCTCGACATTAATAACAATGGGAAGATTGATCCGGAGGAGAATTTTTACAACACCATGGACGAAATCGTCAAGGCCATTGCAGCAAACAAATATCCTTCGCCACCAGCGCGCGACCTGTATTTCGTGACTTCCGGAAAGCCAGTAAAAAAAGAATTGGTTGAATTCATCAAATGGTCGCTTACTGAAGGGCAGAAATATGTTTTGGAAAGTGGGTATATCAATATTTCGAAGGAAAAACTTGATGCTGGATTGGCAAAAATAAAATAGCGGGTTGATAATATAAACACTTTGACTTGCTGCTTCCCACGGCAAACGCAGACCTGACAGGACGAAAAATACCTGTCAGGTTTAGGTTTTAAAGGTGGACGGTAAAAACAAATCAACACAATGGATCAAATACAACATAACACCTACCGTAGGATTAAGGAATTTGCCATTAGGAATATTATGCTTATCCTGACGGTACTTTCTTTGATGTTTACAGTTATCATCGGAATCAGCTTGTATTATAAATCGGTTCCGATATTGGATCAACAGTCGATCTGGAACCTGTTAACCGGGAGTAGCTGGAAGCCATTGAAAGGCGAATTTGGCTTCTTTCCTTTCATCATGGGAACATTATGGGTGACAGGTATTGCTGTAATCATTTCGCTTCCGCTTTGTCTGCTTTCGGCCATATATTTATCGGAATACGCTCATCCGCGCATTAAAAAAATCGTGTATCCGATGATCGATGTTTTGGCCGGCATTCCGCCGGTAGTGTATGGCGTTTGGGGTATATTGGTAGTTGTCCCATTTATTTCCAACGATCTGGCTCCTCATTTTGTCGAGTTTTCAACCGGGTACAGTACGTTGGCAGGAGGTATTGTGTTGGGAATTATGATCATTCCCTTAATGATATCCGTTTTTATTGAAATTTTCGATGCTTTACCAGGAGGCTTGCGCGAAGCTTCGCTTTCTCTTGGGGCGACCAATTGGCAAACCATAAAAAAGGTCGTTTTGCGCAAATCGTTGCCAGGCCTTGCTGCTGCTGTGGTTCTGGCCATCTCGCGGGCTTTTGGCGAAACAATGGCAGTACTGATGGTTTGCGGAAATGTTGCCGAAGTTCCAAAGTCGGTTTTCGACCCATCTTATCCGCTACCGGCTTTAATTGCCAACAACTATGGCGAAATGATGTCGGTTCCGATGTACGATTCGGCCCTCATGCTCTCAGCGTTGCTTTTATTTGTCATTATTGTGGTTTTTAATGTCATTTCACGGCTTGTGTTAATCCGGATTGAACGAAATTTTGTGATATGAGAAAATTAGAAGAAAAAATATTCAAAGGACTGATGATAGCAGCCACGCTCACTATTGTCGTATCGCTTTTTATGATCCTTGTTGGTATCCTTAAACGAGGGCTCCCGGTGATGAGCTGGGACATGATCTCAAAAATTCCAGGCGGTGGGTTTTACATTGGCAAAGAAGGTGGGTTACTGAACGCCATTGTGGGGTCGTTGTATATTGTCATCGGGTCTATTTCTTTGGGTCTGTTGATTAGCCTGCCCATCGTTTTGTACATCAACCTTTATCTTCCCGAAAAATCGAAACTGGCGCAAATTACCCGTTTGTCGTTCGATGTTTTATTCGGGATTCCATCCATTGTTTACGGTGCATTTGGCTTTACAATCATGGTTTACCTTGGCATTCGCACCTCTTTACTGGCCGGAATACTGACGGTTGCCATTCTTATTATTCCGATATTGATCCGTTCTATCGACGAGGTTATCCGGCGGGTTCCCAAAGAAATGAAAGATGCCGCCCTTTCGTTGGGGGCCACCCGTTCCGAAATGATCCGGCCAATTTTGAGACAGGTGGCTCCAGGCATTGTCACCGCCATCTTGCTTTCTGTGGGGCGTGGTATTGGCGACGCTGCTTCGGTGCTTTTTACCGCCGGATATACCGATAGTATTCCAACTTCTCTTTCGCAACCGGTGGCTACTTTGCCGCTTGCTATCTTTTTCCAACTCAGTAGTCCGATTGCCGAAGTTCAGGATCGGGCTTATGCAGCGGCATTAATCCTGACATTGATTGTTTTATTTCTGAGCGTTGCAGCGCGATTATACAGTCGTAAATTTTCAAAAAACAAGATATGATACAAAATTTGCTCCGGGTCGAAAAATTCGTGGATTCACCCATTCCACAATTGCATATCCATAAAGAAGCGCTAAATGAGAGAACGGTTAATGAGGCCAGTATCTTCAGCACTCATAAACCACATATCAGCGTCCGTAACCTGAATGTTTACCTTTCGAAGAACCATATTCTGAAAAATGTCAACCTGGATATTCCTGACAAGGCAATTACTTGTATTATTGGTCCTTCGGGATGTGGTAAAACCACTTTGCTTAAAACGTTTAACTGTTTGCTTCAGAACTCGAATGACGTAAAGATTGAAGGTGAAGTGCTGCTTGACGGCGAAAACATTCACGGAAAAAAAGTGGACATTGAGGCCATTCGTAAAAAGATGGGACTTCTGTCGCAACGCCCCTGTCCGCTACCCATGTCAATCTTCGATAATATTGCATATGGACCCCGGATTCATGGCGCCCGCGGTAAGAAACACCTAAGTGTCTTGGTTGAAAAACACCTGAAAGAAGCTGGTTTATGGGAGGAAGTGAAAGGTCGTTTAAAATCGCCGGCCAACAGCTTGTCGATTGGTCAGCAGCAACGTTTGTGCATGGCCCGTGGCCTGGCCGTTGAACCTGAAATTATTCTGGGCGACGAAGCAACCTCGGCGCTCGACCCTATTTCAAGCAAAAAGATTGAGGAATTATTTCTTGAGCTGAAAGATAAATATTCGATTGTGCTGGTCACCCATACCCTTCGTCAGGCTAAGCGAATTGCTGATTATGTGATTTTTATGTACCTCGGTGAAGTCGTTGAAGCGGGTACAGCAGCTGAAATTTTCAGTAACCCGAAAGAAAAACTGACCAGGGAATACCTGGATGGATATTTCAGCTAATTCGCTGGTTGACAATCAAAATAAAAGCAGAATCCACCGGGTTCTGTTGTTTATTTATTTGTTTTACAAACGCAAAACCAACAACCCCTCGTTGCCGCTATCCAAATGATTGGCAGTGCGAGGGTATTGTGCAAAAATGGGTGGCGGCAAGTTCAGCTGATCTTGTTACCACCCATTTTTCAGTATTATGCCATTTTTTAAGGACTAATTGAACGCTATAACTTCAAGATCTTCTCAGAATGGATGTCACTGTTGCCTTTTGTTTTTAAAATATACATCCCGGGAGACAAAAAGGAAATATCTAAAACGACATCCTGAGATTTGAATGCTTGGGACATGTTGATTAATGCGTTCCCATTTAAATCAAAGACGGTTATTTCTTTTATATCTGAGGCATTTTTAATTGTGACAAAGTCTTTTGCCGGATTAGGGTAGATATAGAAATTGCTTGTATTTTTCAGCGCACTGAGACTGTTATAGAGTTTATTTGAACTTACCACGATTGCAGGTTCCAGAGTGTAACTCATTGTATAATTACGGTTGTCTTCCACTTCAATTTTAAAGTCAATTTCATTCTCACCATGCAGCAAATCAGACATGTCAGTTTCCAGAACATTTTCGTTGTATTGATTTTTATTTATTGTAAATGATTTACTTGCCCATTCAGTATCAGTAGCAAACTTGAAATACAGTTTTATCGAGTTGGTAGTATCAGTACCATCTAGGATTACTCTAAGTTTTGCCTGAGATCCACTCTTAAATACTGATCGTATTTGGTTCTGATTGTTACGAATTTCTAAGCTTTGAATGCTTGTAAATGATGAAGGTACAGTGGTTCCCATTTTATATTGCAAGAGAGCTTTCCCTTTTTTCCCGTTAATGGAATAATCACTGGTCGATATTTCAAGTTTTGCTCCTTCAAGACTTCCTGTGTATGGTTCTTTATTATATACTCCGACTTTATTCTGATAAATTACATTGTCATTTCCATCTTTAACCGTAATCGAGCTATTATTATATCCATATTCTAATCGTTCTCCATACATTCCTTTTAAATAGGAATAACAACCGAAATATTTGTAATTATATCGGTTTGAAATGTTCAAACTATAGTAAACTGGACCATTATTTACCCAAACAGTGTCATTTTTATATATTAATCGAAATTCAGATCTCCCTGTATTTCGCTGCGTTTTATATTGTAAACTATCGCCATAAGGATAAGTAAAGTCAAAAGTGGATATATAACTTTGAGCTCCGGTATTTTCAGAGATCAATATTTCTGGTATTGGCAATAGTCCAAGTTCTCCTTCACTCTTTTTATTAATCCATAACGTGCTATAAGTTGGTTCTGTTATTTCCCAATTAGGAGGACTATAGCCCTGATCGGTTTGTCCCACTGTTATTGCGGAAAAGCACTTTTGATTTGTTAAAGGATTAAACATAAAGATATAAGGGAACAAGTCTTCCGGTGAATTTTTTAGGACCAAATCATTATTGATGTCATTCGATACTTCGTAATTAATTACAGTATATTTTTTTTCGGTTTCCTGTTCAGCTTTATAGTCTCCGGCATATAACTGATACTTATCGCTGTTATTGAAGTTATTAATGAAATATTTATCCTGAAGTCCAGCCCGGATTACCGGCTCTGAAAGATTGGTCTTATCTTTAATGGCTACCATGTCGAAAAAATTACGGCTATTGTTTTCTAAGACTTTGTTTACCAAAGGTTTTTCTGTAAAGAACACATTCCCATTCACATCAACGCTTTGAAATATAATCCTGTTTTTGATTTCTTTCTTTAGCATATAAAAATCTGTATCTCCTCCTGTAATTTCAACATTTTCTTTCACAAAAAGGTAGGCTTTCAAGGTATCTTTGTACGGATAACCTGATTCTCCTTCTGTAGCTTTGAACAATATATCGTATTTCCCCGGAGGAACAACCTGCATTTGAGTAGAATCAAAGAGCGTGGTAAAATTAACTTGTTTTCCATCCTTCAATATTTTAAGAATTGGGTTATCATAGTTTGAAAATGCGATGTCAGATTTGAACCGAATACGGCATCCTCTCAAGATTGTCCAGGGAACAGAGATTACATCAGTTGTTCCTTGTATGTTAATTTTTCCATAATGATTGTAAGGGATTTTCTCCGGATAATTTAATTTACCTTGGTCAACTGTCATTTCTATGGTAACAGTAGCTGAGTCATTGGGGTTGATATCTATTGACGAAGAATTGCATTGGAACGCTATTCCCGATGGCAAATCCTGTCCAAAATCAAAAATGTACTTTTGTTGTGTCTGTGATTGGTTAGAAATTTGAATTTTGCATGTTTTTCTAAGTATTCCAGTGTTTTCTGAACACAGGCCCCAATTAAGAGTTTGAGGGAATACCGTGGTCGTTTGATTTAAAGCTTTCGTTTGGTTCACTTTCCCGGCGCCTTGTTCCATCACGTTAAAACCTAAATCATCAGCAGAGCTTATTAAAGCTGATTTTATCTGGTTAAAAGTCCAGTCTTTGTGCTTTTGCTTTAAAAGAGTCGCTACCCCGGCAACCCCAGGACAAGCGATGGATGTGCCGCCATTTTGATAAGTTGTGTTTAATAAACTTAGTATCTTAACATTTTCACCCAAAGCAACTATATCTGGTTTAATTCCATAATTGTTAATACCGAAACTGCGACATGAGAATGAGGATATCTTATTGTCGGAGTTGCAACTACCAACACTTAATACATCTTCAGAAGTTGACAGCACATTGAAATATACGTAATCTGGTCCCTCATTTCCGGCAGCGACGCAAACAATCATATTCAACCCTTCCATATTTTTATAGATAGAGAATAAGGTTGTCTTTTCATTGTCACTTAAATAATATGAAGCAATACTCATATTCACAATATCCAGATGATCTGACATATCATTGTCCTGATTTAAATCTACACACCGCTCCAATGCTGTAATCGTATTATTTGACCATCCCCATCCCCAGGCATTCATAACTTTAAAGGCATATAATGTTGCTTTGGGTGCAATCCCGATAAGTTCCCCATTGGCAGCGATGACTCCAGCAACTGATGTTCCGTGCCCATCGTCGTCCATTGGATCATTATCGTTATTTACAAAATCATATCCACCCGCAACTTTAAATCCGGGACCAAAACCACCACCCAATGCAGGATTATTATAATCGATACCGCTATCTAAAATTCCAACTTTAACACCTTCTCCATTTTCGGTATTTGTTTCAAGTTTAACATTCTTTGCTGATTTTGGACTTTCGTTGGGAACTAGCTCCTTGATAAATTGTACTTTTCTGTTTTTCAGAATAGTCTTAACATAGCTGAGAGCTTTGATTTTATGAATTTCTTCGTCATCACTCTCAATTATTACTGCATTTATGGTTCTATACAGTTCATTTTTAAGAACTGGAATTGATGTCGATTTTAATGTAGTCGAATTGTTTTTCCGGATGGCCCATAAATCAGCCACAAATTGTTCGTGCTCACTTTTGATTGGCTGAATGATTGTCGCTGATTTTAATTGCGAGTTTTCGTTCAACTGCTGAATCAAGCATGGCGATTTGAAAACTATGAGATACTCATTGGATTTACTGTCAGAATTATCGGCTTGATTGATACTGGAGTTTGTTTGGAGACTAGCACTATTAAGAAAATTCTGAGAATACGAATAAAGTTGAAACAGAAGTAAAATGCAAAAGCAAAGATATTTTGACATAAGTATAGATATAGTTAGAGACTGTCTTAAGTTGAATTTTTTGCTTATGATAATCATTATAAGCAAAATTTAGACAGTCTTTAAAAATATAAAATGTTTTGATAAACTTATTAAATTTCTTGAAATTTAACAGGAGCTTATATGTTCCCAAAAAATCAGGGCTCCACCTTTAGATGAAACCCTGACTCGATACTATATGGAATTGATTGATTTTCGGTTAGTTTTCTTTTCTATTTTGTGAGTTTCAAAAGATCGCAGTAATGGATTCGCCCTTATTTCTTCAACTGATCTTCAATTTTTTGATCGATTACAACCTGGTTTGAAACAGAAACATCACGTGCAGTAAATACTCCAAGTACCGGTTTCCCGTCGCTGGCCGTAAAATTGCTCGGAATATTTGCTGCCGGAACACTAAAGAGCGATCCTGTGCTGCTTTGGTTTTGTACTTGGTAGTAAAACTTATAGTCAAACTCAGAAATGGATGTTTGCTTTACCTGAATTTTATCGTTCAATTTTAGCTTTCGATCTTCAGGTTTGGTTGTATCATAAAAGTCGGTAAAGATTTCGAGTTTCGAAATGTAATTTCCGTCAACATGTTCATCGCTAGCTATAGCTATAGCGTCATGAAGTAACACGTCGTTCACATAAATGTCCCATTTATAATAATTGCCTAAACCTTTAGGTTCTTTTCCATAAGTGAAAACACCCAAAAATCGCTTTTCTCCACGCTGCGATGGCACAACCTGAATGGAATCAATTGGTTCAACCTTAGCTAGTTTATCCTTCGCTGTCAGGGTTACGCCTTCGGTTTTAATAGTCAATGTATATTCGCGACCAGCCACTCCAAAATATTCTTTGCCATCCGGAACCACATATTGTCCTGATTTTGCTGCATCTTCAGTCAGGATAATTTGATTGACTGGCGTTGCATTGTCTGACAGCGTAACAACAGCTCCGCTGATTCCAGGGTAAGCTATGTCCTGATTGACCTTCAGTGTTTTATAAAGAAATACCGTTGGCTTGTCCGTCGTGGTAACGCTGGCTTCCACTCCAATCAGGTTCAGGTTCTCGTCGCTCAGTTTTACGTTAATTACGTCTTCGCATGAAGTGAAGAGGATGGAAGAAAGGAGAAAGCCTAGAAAAAGGAGAAGGGAGACCGAAGTCCGGAACCCGAAGAAAGGAGTCTTTTTGCCAGCGGCCAATTGCCAGAAGCTAGTTGCGTATTTTATATCGTTTTTCATAGTTCTAAAAATTAAAATTGTAAGTAACCGAGGGAATCATGCTTCCGATAATCGACAACCGCGTGGCTTCCGAAACATTGGGGTTATCCTCGTTTTGCCTGAAATAGACGGAATAAGCATTTCGACGTGCATACAGGTTATAAATCGAGAAGTTGAGCGATTGTTTTACTTTGCGGTGTTCGTTTTTCCGGAAGTCGTAGGTAAACGAAACATCCAGTCGGTGATAATCAGGAATCCGGTTGCTGTTGCGGGCCGCATAGTAATACATGGTGTTTCCCTGAACGTCATACTTAGCAACTGGGTACGAAGTCGGGTTTCCGGTGGCAAAAACCCAGCTTGCCGAGAAATTCCAGCGTTTGCTCAGGTCGTAATTGGTCACCAGCGAAATGTTGTGCGTACGGTCGTAACTCGATGGATAGGCTTTTCCTTCATTGATTCCAGGTATTTTTCGCATCGAGCGGGCCAATGTGTAACTCAGCCAACCGGTTAACCGGCCTTCTGTTTTTTTTGCGTACAGTTCCAATCCATAGGCATAACCGCTCCCACGAAGCAACTCGGTTTCGAGGTTCTCTTTCAGGAACAATTCTGCGCCATCGATGTAGTCGATTACGTTTTCCATTTTTTTGTAATACACTTCAGCCGATGTTTCAAACATGTTTTTCTTGAAATTACGGAAATAACCCAATCCAACCTGATTGGCGATTAGCGGTTTGATATAGGTACTGCTGGGTAGCCAGATGTCGAGCGGGGTAGGCGAGTTGGTGTTCGAAATCAGGTGAAGGTTCTGAACCATCCGGTTGTACGAAGCTTTGATCGAGCTTTCCGGATTGAGCATGTATTTTAGCGCCAGGCGTGGCTCCAGGTTATGGTACGCCGGCGGAACCAGTTTTCCCGTTCCATATTCGATGGTACCTATAACCTCGTTTTCATTGGGCTTGTCCGGATTGAGGTATTTTTGTACTTTTCCTTTCCCGATTTGCTGGAAGTACGAGTACCTCAAACCGTACCTCAGGCTTATCCTTGAGCCAACGTTTTGTTCGTTCGAAACATAGATTGAATTATCCAATGCATTGTAATTGGTCAGTTTTAAATCTGAAAAATATGAGCCAGTGTTGGCATCAATCTGGCCCGGTTCAAAATGATGGTAAATCAGGTTGAGTCCCATGGTCAATTTATTTTTCGAATTCAAATACCACGAAAAATCTTGCTTAAAGTTATAGTCTGAAATCTGTGAAGTCCAGTCGAATTGATCGGCGCCCGAACCTGGCACTCCCAGATTGTAATTGTAACGCGAAAAAATAAGTGAAGTGTTTGAAAATAACTTGTCGGTAAACAGGTGGTTCCAGCGGGCCGTGGAGGTTAAATTTCCCCATTTCATATAAATAGATTCGCCTACTTTGAAATAATCGTTTCCGGAGTAGGCCGAAAGGTAGATGCGGTTTTTATCGTTGATCTGGACATTGGTTTTCAGGTTGAGGTCGTAGAAATACAATTTGTTTTCCTTCAACGCTTCAATGCCCATTAATCGTCCGAGGTAGTCGGCATAGGTCCGGCGCCCCGAAACGATAAAACTCCACTTATCTTTGATGATTGGCCCTTCAACGGTCAATCGGCTCGAAATGTTGCCGATTCCGCCACTCATGCCCAGCTTCTGCGAGTTTCCGTCTTTCATCCGGATATCGATTACCGACGAAGCTTTCCCGCCATATTCGGCCGGGATTCCGCCTTTATACACTTGCACATCGTTGATGGCATCGGAGTTGAACACCGAGAAGAACCCGAGCAGGTGCGAAGCATTATAAACCGGCGCTTCGTCCAAAATCATCAGGTTTTCGTCGGGACCGCCGCCACGGACATAAAGGCCAGAGCTTCCTTCTCCGCCATTCTGAATTCCGGGCAATAAAGTGATGCTCTTGATCACATCAACTTCTCCCATAAACGAAGGCAGTTTCCGCACCATTTTCACCTGCACTTTTTCCATGCTCATCTGGAGGTTTTCTACATTACGGTCTTTCTTCTCGCCGGTTACCACCACTTCTTCAATCTGTTTTGTTTCTTCTTCAAGCATTAAATTGAGTTGTTTGCTCGAATTCAGGTTGATCGAAGGCGATTGAGCCTGATAACCGATAAAAGAAAAGTTAACTGAATAAGTACCCGGTGGCACCGAAATGGAATAATACCCATAGGAATTGGTAATAACCCCGGTTTTTAATTCCGGAACAAAAACGGTAGCGCCGATCAGCGCTTCGCCGTTGGCTTTGTCTTTAAGGTAGCCACTTAAAGTTACAAGCCCGGCAACTTCGGCAATTCCGGGCATTGTAAGAATCAATAGAAGTAAAATAATACTAAGCTGTTTCATTGTTTGGTTTTCTGTTTTCTGAATTTGTTTCTATGTGATTGACGAATGATCAGATGATATATCTCAATGTTGGTTCAAAAGTACACGAATACAAACCATAGATTGGTTTTTTCTGAATAGGTTGCTTCCCTATTCAGAAAATTACTTCTTCTATCGCGTTTAACTGTTTTTTAATGGCGATACAAAGGAACGATCTTTATGCAAAATGCAATAAACTTATCCGATGAATGCCTGATATTGGTAGGTGAATGGAGATTTATAAAGCAAGTCAGGGTTTCACTGTAAAGTGAAACCCTGACCAGAAATATGAATATTTTGAGGATTAGAACAATCTCCTGAACCCGATCAACTCTTTTACTTCGTTGAGTGTTTTCTGTGCCGATTCGCGGGCTTTTTCGGCGCCTATGCGGGCAACTTTGGCCATGTAAGCCTCGTCTTTCAAAATTTCGATGATGCGTTCACGGATAGGAGAAGTATATTTGATGATGTCTTCGGCTAACTGTTTTTTCAGGTCTCCGTAGCGGATACTGCAATCGTTGTAGGCTACATCGAAATGCTCTACAACATCGGGCGTTGAAACAATTTTCAGCAAGGTAAACAAGTTTTCAACTGGCTCGGCTTTCTTGCTGTTGGTTTCAGTTGGGCCAGCATCGGTTACGGCACGCATCACTTTTTTGCGGATGTCTTTCGGATCTTCAACCAGGAAAATGCCGTTTCCTTCCGACTTGCCCATTTTGCCGCTGCCATCCAGTCCGGGAACTTTAATCATATCGCCACCGTCGAAGGTAAACGGTTGAGGAAGCGGGAACAGTTCACAGTTATACATGCGGTTGAAACGTCCGGCAAACTTGCGGGCCATTTCCAGGTTCTGTTCCTGATCTTTGCCAACCGGAACAAACTGGGCTTTATGAATGATGATGTCAGACGCCATTAAAACCGGATAGGTCAGCAATCCGGCATTTACATTTTCCGGATTTTTGCGGGCTTTGTCTTTAAACGAAGTGGTTCGTTCCAACTCGCCCAAGTAAGCATTCATGTTCAGGAAGGTGTACAGTTCGACCACTTCAGGCACATCGCTCTGGATAAAAATAGTCGCTTTCTCCGGATCGATCCCGCAAGCCAGGTATTCGGCCAACACCTGCTTTACCCCAGACTGAAGATTTACAGGAGTTGGGTGTGTGGTGAGTGAATGAATATCAGCAATAAAAAAATAGCAGTTGTAATCTTCCTGCATTTTCAAAAAACTACGCACCGCACCGAAATAATTTCCGAGGTGCAAATTTCCGGTCGGCCTGATGCCACTGACAACTATTGGTTTGCTCATGATTTTCTTTCTTAAAATGGGCAGCAAAAATACATCAAGTATTTGCATTTCACAAGAATTAATTGGAATTGAAAATAATCCAGGCGATTGCTGCACGATGCAACTGGCACTTCATCTATCGGATGTAGAAACTCACTGTCTTTCAGCCAGCGAAACAATTTTGAACGATATTTGTATCTAATTTTGGCAGGAACAGATTCTTATCATGAAAAGACTTCGAACCATACAAATCGGTGCTAATCTTTACAGCCTGTTTGCCGATGAATTCAAATCGGCTAAATTCCGGATGCACTATTCGGATGCTTCGTTTTGGGATAAGCTGAAAAGGTATTCAAAAGATGCCGGAATGAAAGTGGTGTATCCGGCGCTATTGCTGCAATACATGATGAAATCGGAGGACGTTCCGCTCAAAGCCAAATTGATTTTGTCAGCGGCTTTGGGTTATTTTATTTTGCCGGTTGACTTTATTCCTGACTTTGCCCCGCTAATCGGATTTGCTGACGATCTGGGTGTTTTGTTGCTCATTCTACGTCAGATGGCCGTTTACATTACTCCTGAAATCAGGAAACAAGCACGGGAACACCTTCTGAAATGGTTTGGTGAAACCACTGGTGCCGAATTGGATTTGCTCGACAAGGAATATTCGCGTTAAACAATCAATCTTTTGCTTTATTTATTGCATTGGCCTGCCATTGTTTTACTTTTGCCACCTGATCATAAATTACAGGTATGGAATTGTTCTCCTCTTTGCACATCAATGCGCTCGAATGGGCCATCATCATGGCTTGTGGAATGCTGATCGGAATGTCGAAGGTGGGCGTTCCGGGCGTTTCGATGATTGTAGTACCGGCGCTGGCCTTCATTTTTGGTGCAAAACAATCAACCGGAGTGTTGCTCCCCATCCTGATGATGGCCGATTTATTCGGGGTGGCCTATTATCGAAGGCACGCCAACTGGAACCACCTTATAAAAGTGATCCCCTGGGCTGTAGTTGGGCTTTTACTCGCATTGTGGGTAGGCGAAATGGTGAACGACAAGCAATTTAAAAACCTGATTGCCATTCTTGTGTTTCTCAGCATCGCCCTGATGCTGTGGCAGGACAAGCGTAAAGGCACGCATTTTTTCCCCGACAAATGGTGGTTTGCAGCAGCAATGGGAATTTTAGGAGGTTTTGCTACCATGATTGGTAATGTAGCCGGGCCGGTAATGGTTATTTATCTATTGGCCATGCACCTTCCCAAAAACAGTTTTATTGGCACCAGTGCCTGGTTTTTCATGATCATTAATTTTACCAAGTTCCCTTTGCAATTATTCGTCTGGAACAATATTAAGGCCGAAACCCTGGCCATTGATCTGGTCACTTTACCGGCCATAGCGTTGGGGGCATTCGTCGGGTTTAAGGTTGTAAAAATAATCCCTGAACATACTTATCGCGGATTCGTAATCGTAATTACAGCTATTTCAGCGTTTCTGTTATTATTCTGATATTGAATTATTTGACATATTTCCGGTTGAATATATCAGGTCATAGTTTGGAATCGAAAGTCAAGCATGAAAACCTTCGTGTAATCTGAATCCGGAATTATCAATTAAGGCGCTAAATTTATTGTTTTTGCAATAAATTTCTATTTTTGAATCCACTTCAAAAACGAGTCATAAATTTGATTGTCAAATGTGTGTGTTGGCATTTCTGTTATTTTATCCTTTTTGGGATTCACGAATTAACGTTGCTGTAATCATTTTGTAATCGCTCTTTAATTCAATTGGTTCAATTTTGTATCTCCGAAATCGTTCGAATCGAAACAGACTTATATTTCCTTATCTTAGTCAAACGATTTTCGGAATTTAAATTCATCGATATAAAGCGTTCGAATATGCCTCAAAAAAAAGACGAAGCCATCTTAAATATAATCGCCGATTACGAAAATCTGGCCAACTTAGTGTTGCATCAGCTTGATATTGTCGAGAAGTTAATTGCTTCAGGAAAATTACAATTAGATGAAAATCAATATGAAGAGTTGATTAAAAATGAAAAAAAGATCAACAAGCTTGAAGTTAAACTGAGCGAAGAAGTGATTAATTCCATCGCACTTTACCAGCCGGTAGCTTCGCAGATTCGTAAACTAATGTCATGTTACCGAATTACCATCAGTCTTGAACGAATTGGTGATTTGGCGGTAGGTATTGTTAAACTTATGCGCCGGATCGAAAATCAGGAAGTGTATTCCAGCCTTTCGGGTTTTATTTCGAAAATGATGAATTTGAGTGTTGACATGTCTCGGAGATCTATGTTGTCGTTTCTGAACCAGGATATGGAACTGGCCAAATGGACTATAAAATCTGAAGTAATTGTTGACGAATTTAATCACAAGATGTTGAAGAAAGTTGCCGAAAGGGTCAACCTTTTGGTTGAAGACAAGAATATTCTGATTAGTTTTATCAATATAAAAGAAATGGCTGCAAGCATTGAACGTATTGCCGATCATGCTGCAAATATCGCCGAAGCATCATTTTATTCTTTCGAAGGGAAGGATATTCGTCACAAACGAAACTAAAAATTATGGATCAGGGTTATAAAATATTGGTGGTTGATGATGAAAAGGATTTGTGCGAAATCCTTCAGTTTAACCTTATTAGTGAAGGGTTTGATATTGAAGTGGCCTATTCAGGTGAAGAAGCTTTGGCCAAATCCATCGAACGGTTCGACTTGCTATTGCTCGATGTGATGATGGGCGGAATGTCGGGGTTTAAGCTGGCCGATAAAATCAGGAAAGAACTGGGCCTTTCGGTACCCATTATTTTTCTGACGGCACGCGAAACTGAAAATGATATGCTCACCGGATTTAATGTGGGAGCCGACGATTATCTTTCCAAACCTTTTTCGATCAAAGAACTGGTTGCCAGGATTAAGGCCGTTTTACGACGTGGCAAAAACCTGGAAATTAAACCGAAAGTGATTACTGTTGATACAATGGAACTCGATTTGAACCGAAAAGCGTTAACCATTAACAACGAGAATATATTGCTTACCCGGAAGGAATTTGAAATCTTAAACATGCTGGTTTCGAACAAGGGTAAATACCTGAGCCGTCAGGAGATTATGGACCGGATTTGGAGTGATGATGTGATCGTTACCGAGCGGAATGTGGATGTCAATATCGCCCGGCTGCGAAAGAAAATAGGTGATTACGGAAGCTATATCAAAGGACGATCGGGATACGGATATTGCTTTGAAGAATAGCGGACTTTGACCTTCGAAATAAATTACTGATTAACTAAAAGATAGAGCTGTGGCTGCAACCCGTACATTCCGACAACGAATTTTAATTAACTTCCTAATTGTATTTTCCATTTTCAGTATTGCGGTACTGGCCTATCAGTACGATCGTGAAAAAAAATACCGTACCGATCAGCTTGAAAACACGTTGGATAATATATCGGAAGTTAGCCATCGCTACATCGAACACAAAAAGGTTTTCGAGACTGGTGATTTTCACTCGTTAGATACCTTAAAAAGTCTTCTTCCGATTGCCAATACCCGGCTAACGCTACTCGACAGATCAGGAAAAGTTTTGTACGATAGTTTTGTGGCCGATGTGCAGCATCTGGAGAACCATTTAAATCGGCCCGAAGTTCAGAAAGCGCTGCAATCGGGGAAAGGATCGAGCATCAGGCTATCGAATACCACCAATCAGAAATTCTACTACTATGCCAAAGATTGCAAGAAATACATTGTCAGAACCGCAGCAGTATATAATGTTGACATCATTAACTTTTTAAAGACAGAACATATTTTTCTGGGATTCATCTTTTTCCTTTTAGTGTTAATGGCCATTTTGTTTTATTTCACAACCCGACGGTTAAGCGATTTTATCATCAAACTCAAAGATTTCGCGCTTAAAGCCGGACAAAACGAGGACATTTCGAAGATGGACAGCAATTTTCAGGATAATGAACTGGGTGTAATCCGTCGGCAAATTATTCAGATTTACGACAATCTAAAGACGGCCAAAGATGAGTTGACTAACGAAAAGGAAAAACTTTATGGACACTTGCAAGTACTGAAGGAAGGCATTTCTATTTTTTCTCCTGAAAAGCATAAGATATTGGCAAACAGTCACTTTATACAGTTCATTAATGTAATTTCAGATAAATCGACGATCTCAGCCGAACATATTTTTTCCATTCCTGAATTTGCAAAAGTGCTTGAATTTGTTGATCAATTTAGGGAGAACGACTTTCAGACACCAACAAAGGACCTTCCGCAGATTGAATATACAATAGAAAAAAGTGAAAAATTCCTTCACATCAGATGTATTATTTTTGTTGACCGAAGTTTTGAAGTCCTGATTAGTGACGTGACCAAACCTGAAAAGCAAAAGCTATTAAAGCAGCAATTGACCTCAAACATCGCGCACGAACTGAAAACCCCTTTGTCGTCCATAAAAGGATACCTGGAGACCATCTTAAACAACCCCAATATCCCGGAAGAGAAAAAGAAGTACTTCATTGAGAAGGCATTTGCTCAGGCAGAGCGCTTGACCGATCTTTTGAACGACATTTCGTTGCTCAATAATATTGAAGATGCCGGTGGCTTGTTCGAGTTCAAACCACTGGTGTTGAAGCCGGTGATTCGTGACGTGGTTGAGAACCTGAAACACAGATTAACCGAGAAGAGCATGGATTGTACGGTTGATGTGGACAAGGACGTAATGGTTAATGGAAATGAATCTTTGCTGTTTTCCGTTTTTCAGAACCTGATTGAAAACTCCATTAACTACGCCGGGAACGGGGCTAAAATTACGATCAGGAAGTACCTGGAAGACGATAAATACTACTATCTTCAATATTGCGATACGGGAACTGGAATCTCGGAAGAACACTTGACCCGAATTTTTGAGCGTTTTTACAGGGTTGATTATGGGCGATCTCGCGAAACCGGAGGAACCGGTCTTGGACTTTCAATTGTAAAGAATGCCATATTGCTTCATAAAGGCGAGATATCAGTCAGAAATAGGCCGGAAGGTGGATTAGAATTCTTATTCTCAATTTCAAAAAAATGAGTCATTTTTATTGACTTATTTTTCTACATGAAATGATTTTTGTGCTGTTGCCATAATACATTTATTATGAGATATAAATCCCGGATTCCGGGATTTTTTTTAATACGCGACTAAACTATCGAAGTCAGATTCCTTATAAATAGCCATAATCCGTAACATGTTAAAGAGTAGCTTTCAAACTAAGTGTGGATATTTTTTTTAAATTTAACAACACGAGTTTTAGAGGTGGATATAGAAAAAGAAAGGAATCAAATCATGGATATAATTCACATTAGTGCAGAATGTTACCCTGCGGCAAAGGCAGGCGGATTAGGTGATGTTGTTGGGGCCCTACCCAAATACCAAGCGTTGCTAGGTCATTCAACTTCAGTAATTATGCCATTTTATCATGGAAAATTTAGTAGGGAAAATGAGTTTTCATCGGTTCATTCCGGGTTCGCGCGATTGGGACATACCAATTTTTCATTTGATGTTCTGGAACTTAAAAAGAATGATTTGGGAATTAAACTTTACCTGATTGACATTCCAGGCTTGTTTGACAGGGAGAATATCTACTCTTATCATGACGATACTGAACGCTTTATCACGTTTCAGATTGCCGCCTTAAACTGGCTGAATCAACTCAATACTACGCCCGATGTCGTTCATTGCCACGATTCGCACACAGGGTTTATTCCATTCATGATGTCAAAGGTTCGCGAATACAGCAAATTCGAGAATGTACCAACAGTTTTTACTATCCACAATGGGCAGTATCAGGGACAGTTTGGTTTCGATAGGCTCCATTTTCTTCCCCCTTTCCACTCTTATTTTAATGGACTGGTCGAATGGAATAACCTGATCAATCCGTTGGCTTCGGCCATCAAATGTGCTTGGCGGGTGACAACAGTTTCTCCAAGCTATTTAGACGAAATTGGTTATTCAATGAAGGGAATGGAAGATTTATTACGTCAGGAACGCGGGAAATCTTTAGGTATCCTTAACGGTATTGATGCCGATGTCTGGAATCCATCGACGGATTTGATGTTGGAGAAAACGTATGGCATAAAAAATATTGATGAGGGAAAAAGTGCAAATAAAGAGGTGTTGTGTAAACAGTTTAACCTGAATCCTGAAAAACCCTTGTTTACCTTTATCGGTCGATTGGTAGGAGAGAAAGGAGCTGATATTCTTCCAGAGGTCATTTATAATATTTCTAAATTTAATCCGGGAGAACAAAACATTTTGATTTTGGGTTCAGGAGAGAAGTACATTGAAAATTCATTGCTCCATTTAGAATCTGAATTTAAAGGCAGCTACTGTTCTTATATCGGGTATAACGAAAAGCTTTCGCATATGATTTATGCGGGCGCCGATTTTCTCCTGATGCCTTCACGTGTTGAGCCCTGTGGCCTGAATCAGATGTACGCGCTTCGATATGGCACTGTTCCAATTGTGCGACGAACCGGAGGGTTACGCGACACCGTAATTGATATTGGTGATGGTGGTTTTGGTATTTGTCATGAACAATGCTCCGCTTTTGATGTGTTACATTCCATGCAGCGAGCCAAATCGTTCTACCAGAAAAAAAAGGATTTTAATAAAATAAGAAAGCAGATCATGCAGATTGACCATTCGTGGAATAAGGCTGCAATGGAATACATTGAATTATACCAATCACTTAAAATATAGCGTTATGAAAAAAAAGACATTAGCCATCATACTGGGTGGAGGTCAGGGATCAAGATTATCCCCGCTGACAGAGAACAGGTCAAAGCCTGCAGTTTCAATTGCAGGTAAATATCGGTTGGTTGATATTCCTATTTCTAATTGTTTAAATTCCGACATCGACCGGATATTTGTTTTAACGCAGTTTAATTCGGCTTCATTAAACAAACACATTAAGAACACTTACCAGTTTGGCCATTTTACCGAATCTTTTGTTGATATTTTAGCTGCGGAGCAAACTCCGGACAACAAAAATTGGTTTCAGGGTACAGCCGATGCTGTACGTCAGTGTATGCACCACTTTATGAATTATGATTTCGAATATGCCTTGATTTTATCGGGAGACCAATTGTACCAGATGGATTTCAATGAGATGATTAATGCTCATGCGCAGGCTGGAGCCGACATCACTATCGCTACACTTCCGGTGATAGCAAAAGAAGCACCTGAGTTTGGAATTCTGAAGACCGATTCAAACAGTTTTATCAAGGAATTCATTGAGAAACCTGCTCCTGAATTGCTTCCTGAATGGACTTCTCAGGTAAGTGAGGAGATGCAACGCGAGGGGAAAATATACCTGGCTTCAATGGGTATTTATGTTTTCAATCGCGAATTGTTGATTCAACTCATGATGAATCACGATACCCAAGACTTTGGAAAAGAAATTATCCCACATGCTATTGAAACCAGCAAAGTATTAAGCTATCAGTACGAAGGTTATTGGACTGATATTGGTAATATAGAATCGTTTTACGAAGCAAACCTTGGGTTAACTGATGATATTCCCAAGTTTAATCTTTTCGATAATTCTAAAATTGTATATACCCGTGCCAGATTACTACCACCTTCAAAAATATCAGGGACAACTTTGGAGAAAACAGTAGTTTCTGATGGCTGCATTATTCATGCCAGCCGCATCGAGCATTCGGTTATTGGTATTCGGGCACGCATCGGGAAAGGAACAACCATTGTCAATTCATACATTATGGGTAATGATTATTATCAGAATCTGGGTGAGATTGATAAAGATTATAACAATGGGAAAGTGATGGGAATTGGCGAACGTTGCTATTTAAACTATTGCATTGTTGATAAAAATGTCCATATCGGCAACGATGTTCGTGTTAACGGAGGCAAACATTTGCCTGATTCGAATAATGCGCTTTATTCGGTGAAAGACGGCATTGTCGTGATCAAAAAAGGGGCTGTCATGCCCAATGGTTATGTGATTTAGCCAGTAAGTTAAATTTGTTACCTTCGCGGCAAACATCTCGATTTGGAATAAAAAATAAAGAGGCCTCCATAAAATGGAGGCCTCTTTTATATAATCGCACGATTATTAACTAGTCGGCAAGATTGTAACGGAAGAATCCGGTTACAGTCAGGTCTTTGTCTTGACTTTTCAAGAATTCCCGAACAGTTTCTTTGCTTTCTTTAATGAAAGCCTGATTTAACAGGGTATTTTCTTTAAAGAATTTTTCCAAAGCGCCTTGAGAAATTTTGTCGAGCATTGCTTCTGGTTTACCTTCCTGCCGGAATTTTTCCTTTGCAATTTCGAGTTCTTTTTCAGCAACTTCAGCTGGAACATCGGCTTTGTCAACGGCTACAGGATTCATTGCTGCTACCTGCATGGCAATATCTTTGGCAACACGAACGTCAACATCGGCTTTGTTAAAACCTACAATTGTTGATAACCTGTTTCCCGGGTGAATATATGCAACTACAGTTTCTGCATCGAGTTTTGAGTAATATGGTAAGTCCAGTTTTTCACCAATAACACCGGTTTGTTCGATGATTTGATTTTCAACTGTACGTCCGTCAATAACCAAAGCTTTTACAGCGTTCAGATCGGCAGCATTGTTAGCTATAGCGGCATCCAGAATTTTTTCTGCGAAGGCAACAAAGGCTTCATTTTTAGCAACGAAGTCAGTTTCGCAATTCAAAACGAGAAGTGCGGCTGTTTTATTTGATTCGTTAACCTTAGCAAGCACGACTCCTTCCGTAGCGGCTCTGTCAGCTCTTTTGCTGGCAACCAGTTTACCTTTTTCGCGAATAATGTCGGTAGCACGGTTAAAATCGCCCTCAGCTTCAGCCAGAGCCGACTTACAATCCATCATACCTGCGCCAGTTGCTTTACGCAACTTCATTACATCTGCGGCACTAATTTCCATAATATTTTCTATTTTAATGGGTTGTTGAACGATTATTCATCAATTTCTTCATCCAGATCTTCTTCATCCAGATCTTCATCCTCTTCGTCGATATCGATTGTTTTTTCGTCAGCAACTTTTGCTTTTCTACTTTTTACTTTTGTTTCTTTATCGTCATCGTCTTTTTCGCGTTCAACTTTGCGCTCAGAAAGTCCTTCACGAATAGCATCAGTCATTGTTTGAACAATCAGGCTGATTGACTGTGACGCATCGTCATTGGCTGGAATAACAAAATCGATTCCTTCGGGTTGCGAATTGGTGTCAACCATCGCAAATACTGGTATTCCAAGACGTTGAGCTTCACGAACAGCAATTTTTTCTTTCAATACGTCAACAATGAAAAGAGCTGCAGGAAGACGGGTTAAATCGGCAATACTTCCGAGCATTTTTTCAAGTTTAGCACGTTGACGGCTAATCTGAAGTTTCTCACGTTTTGAAAGTACATCCCAGCTGTTATCTTTCGTCATTTTATCGATCGAAATCATTTTCTTAACAGCTTTCCGGATTGTGGGGAAGTTGGTAAGCATACCACCGGGCCAGCGCTCGGTTACGTATGGCATGTTAACGCCACCAACCAATTCTGCAACAATATCCTTGGCTTGTTTTTTTGTGGCAACGAATAAAATTTTGCGACCTGATTTTGCAATTTGTTTAATTGCCAGGGCGGCCTCGTCAACTTTGACGATTGTTTTTTGAAGATCGATAATGTGGATTCCGTTTTTCTCCATGAAAATATACGGAGCCATGTTGGGATTCCACTTTCTTCTTAAGTGTCCAAAATGAACACCTGCATCCAATAAATCTTGAAAATTTGTTCTTGGCATCTTTTTACTTTTTTATAAAAATAATCTCTTGAAAAGCAATTGCTGGGTAGTCCGAGTCTTTGTAAAGGCAGGAGTCTGAGCAATTTAGATCCAAAGCAGAATATTTTTGTACTAAAAATATTAACGTTTTGAAAACTGGAATCTTTTGCGTGCTTTTGGCTGACCTGGTTTTTTACGTTCAACTTCGCGTGGATCTCTGGTCACGAATCCGGCACTTTTCAATGCAGATCGTGATTCAGGATTGATTTCCATCAAAGCACGTGTAATTCCTAAACGCAATGCTTCAGCCTGACCGGTGATACCACCACCGTCGAGGTTAACATTGATGTCATACTGGCCAGCAACACCTAACAGATTCAACGGTTGCAAAACAACATACTGCAGAATTCCTGTTGGAAAGTAATCATTCAAATCTCTGTTGTTGATTGTGATTTTTCCTTTGCCTTCACTTACATATACTCTGGCAACTGCGGATTTTCTGCGACCTAACGCGTTTACTACTTCCATTAGTTACTATTTAATTGTATTTAAATCAATTAATTTTGGGTTCTGTGCTTCCTGTTTGTGTTCTGAACCAACATACACTTTCAGGTTCCCATAGATTTTACTTCCCAGACGATTTTTGGGCAACATACCTTTAACTGCTTTTTCAATCAGTCTTTCAGGATATTTACTCATCAACTCGGCTGGACTCTGAATTCTTTGTCCACCAGGATAACCAGAATAACTAAAATAGACTCTGTCATTCAGTTTATTTCCTGTCAGACGCACTTTTTCTGCATTGATGACAATCACGTTGTCACCACAATCAACATGAGGAGTGAAGCTCGGTTTGTTCTTTCCTCTCAGGATTTTGGCTACTTTACTGGCCAAACGTCCGAGAACCACATCAGTGGCATCAACAAGAACCCACTCTTTTGTTACCGTAGCTCTGTTTGCTGAAACGGTTTTGTAACTTAGTGTATCCACTTGCTTATTTTTAATAAATTAAACACCAACTCGCAATAATTTAAAATTCAATTGTTTAGAGATTTAGAATTTATCAACCCGGAATTGTTAATAAGATCTACACCCTCAACATTTTCAATTGTTTACAAGAACTACAAGTATGGACAATATCGGGACTGCAAAAGTATTTCTTTTTTTTTTATTTGCAAGAATTTAATTAAACGATATTGAAAATTAACACAAAGATTTTCAAAGGGTAAAAGAAATGCTGTTCATATAGCCAAATAAACCATTCGCCATTAAAACAGGTAGTTTCACTTATTTTTGCAACTATTTATGCGGTTTTTCTATTTGTTTGTCATAAATTCACTCTGTAATTGAGTTTTTTAAAGGGTTTTATCTTTCATCAATAGTCAACCTTTGATCATAAAATGAAACGAATTATAAAACGAATAAATGTTGGAGTGGTCTTTGTTTTCGCGGTTTCTGTTATTAGTGGATTGATTTTTATGGCCTTCGGAAATGAAGATTTTTCGACAAAAATTTTAATAGGTGCTGCGGTTATTTTACCGATTCTCCTGGCTACAAAAGGAATTGAATTTATGGTCGAGAATCAATTCTGGAAAGCGTCTCTTTCCATTTTGATGCTCTTGGCGGTTTGTATGCTGTCTATTCTTTTTGTTTTCGCATAAGAGCAAGGATTAAGCCGTTTTTTCATTTAGATTTGTATTCGTATTCTACAAATTTGGATGAATGACAAATTTTTTGAAAAGATACACTCTTACATATTTCCAAATCTATGTTGGTCTGCTGATGATAATGGCTGCCAGTTTACCTTTGTCAAAGGCCCTGATGAGCATTATACCGGGAGTCTTGTTTGTGAACTGGTTAATTGAAGGAGAATTTCGGGTTAAATTTGAACGGTTGAAAGAACGAAAATCGCTGATTTTGCTTATTTCAGTTTTTTTTGTGTATTTAATTGGTTTATTGTGGACTAGCAGTAAGGAATGGGGAATGCTCGATGTTAAAATTCAATTACCGTTGCTCATACTTCCTTTTGTGATCGGAACATCGGCCGAGCTTAATCGTAATCAGGTTAAAAAGATAATATATGTTTTTTCTGGAGCAGTTGTTGCTGCTTCTTTTTGCAGTGTTTGGGCTCTAATGGGATTTTCTGGGAAGACCATTCATGATCCAAGGGAAATGTCGTTGTTTATTTCACATATCAGGTTTGCTCTTCTGATTAACATTAGTATTTTTTCTTTAGGATGGTTTTTTTTGAATTCAAAAGAATCAAGCTTAACCGAAAAAGTATTCCTTGCTCTGAGCGTCGGCTGGCTCGGTATTTTTCTCATTATCCTCAAATCAGCTACAGGCTGGGTTGTTTTTCTGATTGTATTACTTGTGGTTGTTTTTCAAAGTATTTTTCGGATCAAAAAGTTTTTCCTACGCATCATCCTGTTCGGAATCTTTCTTTCCATTTTACTTGTTCCGGTTGCATATATTGGATATGTGGTTCGACAGTTTTATGCGATTGAAACTTTACCTGCAAACCTTCTTCAGGAGAAAACCCGTAAAGGAAATCCATATATTCAAGACTTTGACAACAAGGAACTGGAAAACGGTCATTATACCTATCTTTTTATCAATGAAGATGAGCTGCGCGAAGCATGGAATAAGCGAAGCAAAATGAATTACGATAGCACTTCGAGTTCGGGATTTAACCGATTTGTTCTTTTCAGGTATCTGACGTCGAAAGGTTACCGGAAAGATGCTGAAGGGCTTGAAAAACTATCAAGTGCCGACATTCGGAATATCGAAACAGGAATGACAAATTACCGCTTCGTAAATCCATTTTCATTTTACAACCGAATTTATCAGATTGTCTGGGAAATTGATGTTTACCAAAAGGGAGGAAATCCTTCGGGTCATTCGGTTTCGCAACGTTTGGAATATTATAAAATGGCCTTGCAGATTATTCATGAAGACTTTTGGTTCGGAAAAGGAACTGGCGGCTATTACACTGCTTATCAGGAAAAATACAACCAAAGTAAATTTTTTCAGGGGCAGAAATACCGGCAGCGATCACACAACATGTTTTTGAGCTATTGGATTGATTTCGGCTTGGTTGGTATGTGCTACATTTGCTTTGCATTGGCAGCGCCAGTGTTTCTTGAACGTAAAACGAGGAGCTTCTTATTGCTTGTTTTCTTGCTGATTGTGCTTATTTCGTTTATGAACGAAGATACATTGAATAACCACGACGCCATTTCGTTTTTTGCATTTTTCTATCCGTTATACCTTTATTCGAAATCTGAAATCCGCAACCCGAAGTTCTATGAACAATCGTCTTTCTCCTGATTTTTTCATTCGCGATGTTTTGGAAGTTGCCCCTGCATTGATTGGAAAATTACTGGTCAGGCAGTTTAACGATGGCCGGATTGAACGATCCCGCATTACAGAAACTGAGGCTTACCGTGGAACCGAGGACTTGGCTTGTCATGCCAGTAAAGGAAGAACTCCCCGAACCGATGTAATGTTTCATGAAGGTGGCTCGGTTTATGTTTACCTCATTTACGGCATGTACTGGCTGCTGAACCTTGTGACTGGAACTGAAGGTGATGCTTCGGCGGTGCTTATTCGGGGGATCGAGGGTGCTCCTGGACCTGGCCGTGTGGGACGTAAACTTCAGCTTGACAAGTCTTTTTATGGTGAAAACCTTGTCACTTCCTCCCGAATTTGGGTTGAAGATGCTGAACCTGTTTCAGAAATTAAAACTTCGAAACGAATAGGAATTGAATATGCCGGAGAATGGAAGGACAAACCCTGGCGGTTCTATCTTTAGATCATTTTCTCCAGGGTTCCATTACCCGCTCCAAGGCTGCCTGTCCCTGCATCCACGAAAGAAAAACTCCATAGTTCGTGACGGGAACACCAACGTGTCGTAAATCGCGAAGACGTGCCTGCAGCTTTTGGTGACTAATCATGCAACCGCCGCAATGGATGATTAGTTTATATTTTTCCAATTCGCTGTTATCCTGAAATTCCCTGCCAAAATTATGGTTGACTATAACTTCCGGGAACAATTGGTTAATCTTTCGTGGAATTTGCACGGTCCCAATATCTTCGCTGATCCGCGAATGGTTACAAGCTTCGGCAATCAGGACTTTGTCGCCTGGCTTCAAATCGTCAAGGGCTTTAATCCCTTCATAAAATTCAGAAATCCGACCTTTGCTCACATAATTGATCATCATGATCGAAAAAGTAGTCAGCATGATATCGGGAGGCGTCCATTTAGCCATGACGTCCATGGCCTGCGAGTCGGTAATAATGGCTTTTGGCCGGCGGCTCAGGCTATTCAGAAACCCATCGAAACGATCTTTTTCTGGCTGCGGATTTTCACTTCGAGCTACGCCTAAATTCATTCGGTACGATACCGGGAAAGCCCAGTGGCGCGTGATGTATTCCTCGGCCATAGCCTGTGGCCTGAGGTATCGTCCCGGAGGAGTTTCTTCATCCATGGGAATATTCAGAATGTAAAATTCATCCTTTTCAACGAAAGGAAGTAATTCCATTTTCTGAAACTTCGGGTCATAATTATTAATAATGAAGTTTAACAGCGGTTGCCTGAATGAAGTATCAATTGCCGAAAGTCTGATGGAAGGAATAAATTTTAACAAGGGAAGCTGTATCTCAATTTCAGCGAACAATTTGTTTTCGGGTTTTTCAAACAGGTTATAAATAATCAGTATTTGTTTATCGAGCTCGCGAGCTTCTTCAATAATTTGGGTTTCCGAATCAAATACATGAGTTGAGGGATCGATGACCAATAAAATAAGGTCGCATTCCTTCAGCACGTTCATCACCTTTTCCCTCTTTTTTGCGCCGAGTATTGATCCTTCATCCAGCCCAGCCGTATCGAAAAACTTCGCAGGTCCCAACCCATGTATTTCCTGAAGGGCAATTTTTACATCAGCAGTGGTCCCGGGAGTTGAATCCGTAATGGAAGTTTCCTGTTGCGTCAATAAATTCATGAGGCTACTTTTGCCTGAATTCATTTTTCCAAAAATTCCGATATGTTCACGTTCGATCAGCATGGATATAATTTTACCTTAAAATTGAAAAAATAATTCGATAAATCCGAGTGATTATCCGTGCAAAGAACCGACTAAATGGTGGCTATTTTATCTCTAGGTCTTTAAACTTCTTTAGTAGAAAGTCCGAATTCAGTAAAAGGAAAAAGCCGTAACTATACGACAAATCTTTGGTATCTAGATCAAGATGTGATTCAACCTGAAAAGCGACCCGTGCATCTTTAGTAATGTTCTTTTGCCAGAAATATTGGGCTGATACCATCGACCGGTCGGGCTGAGTGAAGCTTGGGTCTTTGTCGGAACTTGACTGGTAAAGCAAACGGCCTTTGGGAGCTATAAACTGAAAAGCATTCCAGTAGCTCACTGAAATACGTGAATTACGGGTTTGGGCACTGGTTTCGAGTAAATAGGCGTGCCCCTTACCAAAAGGCAAGGTGTTCGAATCAGAGGTTACTGCTTTGTAGCCCAACCAATAACCATTCAGGTTAACAGTTTTTACTTTTTCTCCAACATTCATTGCCAATTCCCAGCCGGTCAAAACATTGGCATGGGTTTGTACGCCTGGCCTCGGTCCATTCGGGTTGATGTTAATTTCGCCTCCCTGATGATACATCAATACCTGAACCGGTAGTTTGACGGTCAATACTGAGTTTTCAACAGCTTTGTAATTGCCTGTCAGCCCATAGGTGAAATGCTCCTGATATGGATCATTTTTCTGGATAAATTGTTCCCAACTGACCCAGGTTTGTGCATTTAATTTTGTTCCTGAATAGGTAAACTGAAGTCCGGCCTCTGGCTTATCGGTATAAATTCGCTCGGGTTCCCAAAGTTGTTCGGGCAGGCCGTGAAGATTATTCTGATCCAGATTTCCGGTAACCACCGCAAAACGTTCAGAGAACCGGTAGCGAGCCGAAAACCACGGCACAGCGTTGACAAACTGATCTCTACCATTGTATTTGGTCAGATTCGCGCCAGCTTCCAAATAAAGTCGGGCAATCGGAGAATAAGTTAGTTTGGGCCGAACCATTGCACCAGTCAATGTATAGCCTGATACCAAATTGCCCTGAAATTCGTTGTTCCAAAAAAATCCGAGGCTTTCAAACCTAAAATTGAGTTCTCCAGCTTTGGGTTCATTTAGTTCCTTGTACGACGACGAAAAACTCTGAAAATTTTGAGCCTTTACCTGAATCGTCATAGTCAGTATCAGGAGTAAAAGTATGAATTTGTTATACATAGAATTTGAAGATCAATTTTTTGATTTCGTCGGAAGTATAAACCGATCATACAAAAATAAGAGAACTACTGCACTTAATGCAATGGAACTAAAAATAATCCAGATCGACTGAGGATGATAATTGGCCCAAAGAAAATCGGTTAGCTGCTGCTGGGTCAGGTTCATCTGGCGGGCGGCTTCGTTGAAATAATCGGTTTTGGTAAATTTCTCCCCAATTTCAGGGACTGACAAACCTCGTTTGAGGACTTCAGCTTTCAGGAGAAATAGTTTATCTGCCACTTTTTCGTAAGGTGCTCCAGAGAGAAAACCTGCAATTTGATGGCCTAATGCAATAGCTAAAAAAGATGACCCCATGTAAAGTGCTTTCTTATCGGCTGGTGCAATGCTTCCCACATATTCAGTGAATTTTGGAGAGCTACTCATCTCACCGAGTCCAAAAATAAGCAAACCAAACAAAACAATCCATCCGCTCTGCATACCAAACATCAGGAAAAGCCCAATTGACAGAACAAAGATACCGCCCATCATGGCATTCAGCGGTTTAAACCGCATCACAAAAGCCGAAACGGCAATCTGGAAAGCAATGATGAAAAACGAATCCATGCTGCTTAAAGTTACTGCCGATATGGTTCCTGAAGGCGTTCCGATCAGGTTGGCGAACGATGGGAAAATTGAATGAATTCCTTGGAAAATAGTGGCTGTATTCACCCAATCTTCAATGAAATTTGGAAAGGTGTAATACAATTGGTTAAACGCTGCCCAGAAAATAGACATGATCACCAGAAACATGGTGTAACGCCAGTTAATCAGGGTTGTGTATATATTTTTGAACGGCTGGGCGATGGATTGAAGTAATGGCGTGGATACTTTTTCCTGTTTGGGCTCCTTAAAAAAGAACAGCGTGACCAGAAAATTGATTGCAATGGCCACAATCGAAAGCATAAACACGAAATTCCATCCTTTGCCCAAAACGATTCCGGCAACAAACGGGCCTATAAATCCACCGATGTTCACCATCATGTAAAATATGCCGAATCCGATGGATGCAGTTTCGGGATTGGTAGTTTTCGATACCATTGCCGAAATAATGGGTTTGAAAAATGCCCCGCCTACGCAAATCCAGATAAATGAGATAAATACCATTTCGAAACTGCTGAAATGCTGGATCATGAAGAATCCGGAGGCATAAATCAGAAAAGCCAGTAACAGAACGCGTTTGTAACCTATTTTATCGGCGATGGCTCCGGTTAGAATGGGTAAAAAATACAGCAACATGGAACCGGTTCCCATAATCGTCCCTTTTTCGACCGGAGAAAAACCCATGGCACCGGTTTCTTTCGATCCCACTAAAAACAGGGCGAAGCCCATGTAAAAACCATACCAGGCATAGCGTTCGAATAGCTCAATGAGGTTTGAAAGCCAAAATATGCGGGGGTACTTCTTGAAAATCTGCAAATTTAACATGTAACAGGTATTAAAAATTCAGCGCGCAAAGTAGTAAAAAATGGTTAGCTTTTTTACCGGATTTGTGCAGGATTCCGGTTCTCCATAACCATTACGACAAAGAACGCGAAGAAACCTCAACGCTTTCCCCTTTTTCCTCATTCCTTTTTTCTATCCCGAAACCTGTACTTTGAAGCCGATTTCCTTTACCCTGGTGGCAATTTGCTGAAGCTCTTCTACTTTTACCTTTTCGAGGCCTGTTGCCGGAGTATCCCGGGCGATGGTATAAATCATAACCTGCGAAGGTTTGATTTCGGCGACCAATTCCAGCCATGCTGAAAGTTCGGCTTCGGTTGTGTTGTCAATAACCTCGCCTTTGTAGCTGCCATGCAGAAATAAGGTCTGGATGATCACTTTTCCATTGAACGATTTCAGGTTTTCAACAACTGCCTTTAAATTGAAATTGGAGGCGGGGCAATCGATTTTCCGGATTGTTTCTTCAAAACCTGAATCCAGTTTCTGGATGTTGTCTTCAACTTTCAGCAATGCACTAATGACCGCGGGTTTGTGCAACATCGTGGCATTCGACAAAACTGCAATCCGTGCTTTGGGCGTCAATCGGTTGCGAAGTTCGATGGTGTCGTCAATAATGCCTTCAAATTCAGGATGTAAGGTAGGTTCTCCATTTCCTGCAAAAGTAATAACATCCGGCAATTCGTTACTTTCGACCATTTCGGCAAGCTTTTCTTCCATCTTTTGCCTGACTTCCTGACGGGTTGGCAAAATTGCTTTGTGCGTGCGTTTTTTTGGAGTCCAGCCGCATTCGCAGTAAATGCAATCGAACGAACACACTTTGCTGTCGGTTGGCAACAGGTTTACACCCAGCGAAACGCCCAGCCGGCGGCTCTTCACAGGCCCGAATATGATTTGATCGAATAGAAAAGTTGACATAAATTCAAGGTAAAAAGTAAAAAGGCAAAAGTAAAAAGGCAAAAGTAAAAATGAATTTATAGAATTCGTTTTAACCTGCAATTTGTTGTGAGTTTTAAAACAATTAAATTACTGCCGGTTAAGAGATAAATTCCGGGTATATTTTCTTTCCTGAAGCCACAATCCGTGCATAGAATATCGGTAATTCCCCTCATTATTTCAGTAATTGCCATATCAGGAAAAAGCGCTGGAATTTTTTTGCATAGGTCCAGCCACTTCAGAATAGAAAATTCATTCATTCCTGAAATTTCAGGCAAAATCAATGAACTGAAACGCGAATCAAAATCCTGAAATGGTAGGGATTCACGAATTTTAACGAAGGAAAACCCGCCCAAAAGAATTCCATTATGAAATTCGAGTCTCGCCATTTCCTGGAGCTGGCCTTCCGTATCGATATATTCCAGCACAGAGCCATCGTCTTCGGCAACTATAATTCCGTTTTTCAGTAATTCACCTGAATCAGAGATTACATAATTGGCCGCTAGTTTTCTCATTTTTTACCGGTATCGAGTTTATCTCTTGGCTTGAATTGGAGTTCCAATTCATTCAGGTTATCGATGATCTGAAGATGCATCTTCTCGTATTCTTTTGGAAAGCTGGAATAATAAATCAGCGAGCGGATAAATACGGTATCTGGTACGTCGTATTTCTTCAAAACGGAATAATACATATCGGTTTGGGTAAGCTTCTTATGGATCGTATCGGGCTTTTGATCATATGTAATTCCCTGAACAAGGTAAATATCGACCATCATTTTCACAAACTTGTCTTTTCTGATCAGTTTGTCAGGCTTTTTAATCGAGGTTGAATAGCAGGATGAAAGGCCTGAAAGTATAGCCACAAATAGCAAAATGCCAACGAATTGTTTCATTTAATCTTATCCTTTAAATTCAGGCTCAAAGGTAATCCGAAAAAATTACAAATTTGCTTGCCCTAAAATCTAATTTCTCGAAAGTCGGAGCCTAAGACTTCGGCGTGAGCTCAGTTGAACGCTTGTCGAAGGCAAAATTTTGAAAAAATTAACTTTTAAAATACATTCTCAGGCATTTTTTCTTCTATCATTGCATTCGTGTTGTCGGTTTCCGTTTATCCGGAACTAAGAGGGAATCCTGTTCGATTCAGGAGCTGTCCCCGCAGCTGTAATCCTTTATCCGCAAGGAGGTTTGCCAAAAATAACCACTGATTGTTTGTGCGATTGGGAAGGTTGGCAAAAACCGGGAGAGCCAGAAGACCTGCCTGCAACGAGAAGCTTTCGGGGTAAGAGCCAAAATCCCTGGCTTCACAGGTTTCACTTCTGCCAAGCTTGAAACCGTGTAACTGTTCTAAAAGCTGATGGTCAGGGGCCTCAGCTTTTTTTTGCAAATACATTCCTGAAAAACAGTTCCACGCGGTCGAACTGTAAAATTTCAATTTTAAATTTCTGAAGGTCGATTCCCTTTCCTGCTTTGGGAATATAAATGCTGTCGAAACCCAATTTTTCGGCTTCGGCAATTCGTTGCTCCAAACGGTTTACCGATCGAATTTCGCCTGAAAGCCCTATCTCTCCTGCGAAGCAGACGTTTTTCTTAATTGGTAAATCGAAATTCGAAGAAAGAATAGCTGTAATTACGGTCAGGTCGATTGCCGGATCGTCAACCTTAATTCCGCCAGCAATATTCAGGAAAACATCTTTGGTGGCCAATTTAAAGCCTGCGCGTTTTTCGAGAACCGCCAGCAACATGTTGAGGCGGCGCAAATCGAATCCGGTTGACGAACGTTGTGGCGTTCCATAAGCCGCCGAGCTAACCAGCGCCTGAATTTCGATCAGCAACGGGCGGATACCTTCGATGGCTGCGGCTATGGCCGTTCCGCTCAATCCTTCGTGGGCGCGGTTAATCAGAAGTTCGGATGGGTTCGAAACCTCGCGCAAACCTGAATTGCCCATCTCGAAAATTCCCAGTTCAGAAGTTGAACCAAACCGGTTTTTGATGGCGCGCAGAATGCGGTACATGTATTGGTTTTCGCCTTCGAACTGCAAAACTGTATCGACAATGTGCTCCAGCACTTTTGGTCCGGCAAGTGAGCCTTCTTTGGTAATGTGGCCAATCAGGATAACCGGCACGTTGTTTTCTTTGGCGTATTTTAGGATGCCGTTGGTGCATTCACGGATTTGCCCAACCGATCCGGGCGACGATTCAATCGACTCGGTTGAAACGGTTTGAATGGAATCGATAATAAGTAATTCGGGGATAACTTGTTTGCTTTGGGCCAGAATGTTTTCGAGTGACGTTTCACTCAAAAAGTAGCAATTCTGATTCTCTTTTTGAAGTCGCTTTGCTCGTATTTTAATTTGCTGAATACTTTCTTCTCCAGAAACATAGAGAATTTTTTTGTTCTTTAAATCCAACGCCAGTTGCAAGACCAAGGTCGATTTGCCAATGCCGGGTTCGCCGCCAATCAATACCATCGATCCGGGAACCAATCCACCGCCTAAAACGCGGTTGAGTTCCTGATTGCAAGTGTCAATCCGTTCTGTATTTTCCGATGAAACTTCGTGCAAAAGTTTAGGTTGATTGCCTGTTCCGGATAAAAAGGAACTTACTCGCGGGATTTCACGTTCCACAATTTCTTCAACAAAAGTATTCCATTCGCCGCACGAATTGCACTTTCCAACCCATTTGGGCGACTGTGCCCCGCAATTTTGACAGAAAAAACTGGTTTTAACTTTGGCCATCTGAATGATGTTAGCGTTTACCACCAAATTATTGATCCTGTTTCAGGATTTTTCTATGCGACTTTTCAGCCTTTATCCGGCGCTAAAAATTTGTTCTTTACTTTCTGAATAATATCGGAAGTCGAAAAGCCTTCGGTTAGTTCAATGCGTTCAACTCGTCCTCCTGAAGCCAAAACAATGTCGTACCCTGCGATTTCTTCAATCTGATACTCGCTCCCCTTTACCAAAACATCGGGTAAAATATCCTGAATCAATTCATATGGTGTTTCTTTGTCGAACATGATTACGGCATCGACCATAAGCATGGATGCCAACAAAACGGCCCGTGACTGCTGGTCAACCAATGGCCGGTTTTTACCTTTCAGCAAACTTACCGAAACGTCGGAGTTCAGTCCAACAATCAGACGATCACCAAATTCGGCGGCTTTAGCCAACGAATCGATGTGGCCGCGGTGCACCAAATCGAAACATCCGTTGGTAAAAACCACCGTTTCACCAGCGTGCTTCCATTGGTCTAAAATGGGGCGAAATGCCTGAGCATTCTCAAATATTTTGGATTGAATAATTTCTACGGGCCTCATCTCAAAAATTAATTTCGGCAAAAATAACAAAACTTGTTGTTTTCGGCTTAAATTTCTCTTTATATCCTTTTTAAATTCATGTTGTGGCGTTTATTCAAGACGATATTAGTCGGACACTTCGCGAAAATATTCCTAAATTTGGATAAAATACGAGATCGACACAAGTATTTTGTTTTGCAAAAAGTATCTAATTGGTTGAATTCATTAAAAACAGAAATATGAAGAAAAGAGATTTTATCAAATCAACCATCATGGGTGGAATGGGTTTAATGGCCTCCCAATCTTCTTTTGGAACCGAGTTGGCAAACTCCAAAAAACCAGGCGGTTTGAAACATTGGGTTTGGGAGAATCCCGACATCAAAGAAGGTGAAAAACATATCAAAGAAAGATATGACCACTATTTTCAGGCCGGAATACGGGGAATGTTTTTTGAAAACGATAGTGAAAAACATTTTCGAGCAGCAAAAGCAGCCGGGATGGAAGCGCATCGGTGGATGTGGACCATGAACCGAGGTGAAAAAGATTTGCTGGAAAACCATCCGGAGTGGTACTCGGTAAGTCGAGATGGCAAATCGTGTGCAACGAATCCTCCTTATGTGGATTACTATCGCTGGCTGTGTCCCTCGAAATCTGAAGTTCTGGAGTACTTGAAAACGCAGGTAAAGAATATTCTGGCCAAAGATTATGTCGATGGCATTCACCTTGACTATATACGCTATTGCGATGTCATTCTTCCGGTTAATCTTTGGCAGAATTATAAAATTGATCAAACCCGCGAATTACCGGAGTATGATTTTTGTTATTGCGAAACCTGTCGGGCAAAATATAAGGCCGAACATGGAATTGATCCGTTCGACATTCAATATCCCGATCAAAGTTTATCGTGGCGGAAGTTCCGTTACGACCGGATTACAAATATTGTGAACAGTCTGGCAGAGATTGCTAGAAGTAATAAGAAAGCAATTACGGCGGCAGTATTTCCAACTCCGGAAGTGGCCAGGCGTATTGTTCGTCAGGATTGGACCAACTGGAACCTGGATGGCGTTTGTCCGATGATTTATCATGGTTTTTACAAGGAACAGGTAAGTTGGATTGGTGATGCCGTAGAGGAAGGTATCCATTTTTTATGTGGGCGTTTCCCGCTTTATGCCGGAATTTATCTTCCTGATTTTAAATCAGATGAAGAATTGGAGCAAGGAATTCGAACGGCCTTAAAACATGGAGCTTCAGGGATATCATTCTTTGGGAGCATTGGAGAGAATGTTCTCAATATCCTGAAAAAGGTTTCGGTGTAAAATTTTCAATGCGATTGCCTCAGAACAGAAAAACCTCACTGCAAATGAAAGCAATGAGGTTTTTTTATCTCTTTTTCTGGATGATACTAGATTAACTTGTTGGTTTCGGTGTCTGGAAATACCAACCAGGGTTTAAAGGTTTTGGCCTCTTCGAAATCCATTTGGGCGTACGACATAATGATAACCACATCGCCAACAGCAACCTTCCGTGCAGCCGGACCATTCAGACAAATTACACCCGTACCACGTTCACCCCGTATCACATAGGTATCGAGCCGTTCTCCATTGTTGATGTTTACCACCTGGACTTTCTCGTTCTCAATTAAATTGGCAGCATCCATTAAGTCCTGATCAATGGTAATGCTTCCGACGTACTGTAAATTCGCTTCAGTTACAGTTACCTTATGTATTTTCGATTTGCAAACTTCGATGATCATGTTGTCTTTGATTTACTATTTAATTATTTACCATTTACTATTTTACGGGAACGTTCATTAAGGCAACAAATCGTAAATGGTCTAATTGTCAATAATTTATTTTTTGAACTCCATGTTGTCAATCAACCTAATTTTTCCACAGTGAACTGCAATGCACCCAATTTTCCGGCCAGCGTCGTTCCAGCTCTTTACAGGTAAAAGTGTGGTATCATTAACAATTTCAAAGTACTCTGTGTTCAGGAATTCGTTTTGGTTGATGTGGTTAATCACCCATTGGCAAAGTTCTTCTACGGATAATTCGCCGGTTTTGTTTGCTGCCTCAAATAACGTAGCCGAAATATGTACGGCATTCCGACGTTGTTCGGGGTTAAGTAGCATATTGCGCGAACTCATGGCCAATCCATCGGCTTCGCGGATAATGGGGCACGAAACAATTTCAACAGCAAGATTTAGGCGGCGGACCATTTCGTTGATGATGGTCAGTTGTTGAAAATCTTTTTGGCCGAAAAAAGCTTTATCGGGTTGAACGATATCAAACAACCTGCTTACCACTTGCGCTACTCCGTTGAAATGTCCTGGCCTGAATTTTCCTTCCATAACCTGTTCAAGTTGCCCAAAGTTGAATTGGCGGGTGTCCGGTTCCGGGTAGATTTCTTCTGGCTTGGGAGCAAAAACAAGCTGACAGGCACTTGTTGAAAGTAAATCGACATCTTTTTGGAGATCGCGTGGGTAACGGTCAAGGTCGGCTTTGTCGTTAAACTGGGTTGGGTTTACAAAAATGCTGACAACTACAAAGTCAGCCTGTTCCCCTGCTAATTTAACTAACGAAAGGTGCCCGTTGTGCAGAGCTCCCATCGTGGGAACAAAACCAATTTTCAAACCTTGTTTTCGCTTGACGTTCAGAATGATCTGAAGATCGTTAATGTGTTTTACTACCTGCATTTTGATATAAAAATGAGGCTGCAAAGTAAATAAATAAATCAACAAGATACTATCCGACGTTGGGCTGAATCGCTGAAAGTTTAACGTTAAATACTCAATGATTCAAATAAGCAATTAAATTCAACCGTGAAGTGCGGATTTACGAAAATCATTCATATTCATAACCATTAATGCTTTTTGCAAAAATATGTTTAGGTTTTTTTAAGACCTCTAAACCCCACATAAATTGAATATTGCCGATATTTTACTAATTTTGCACGATTAACTTAGAGCATATAATGGAAAAGAAGAAAGTCTTATTTATTTCATCAGAAATTACCCCTTATCTTCCAGAGACAGAAATGTCGAAGAAATCCAGATACCTCCCACAGGGAATTCAGGAGAGAGGAAAGGAAATCCGGACTTTTATGCCAAGATATGGTAACGTGAATGAACGTCGGAATCAGTTGCATGAGGTAATCCGATTGTCGGGGATGAACTTGATTATTGATGATACTGATCACCCGTTGATTATCAAAGTCGCTTCCATTCAATCAGCACGAATGCAGGTTTATTTTATCGATAACGAAGATTATTTCCAGCGAAAGCACATTTTAAAAGATTCGAAAGGAAATGAATTCACGGATAACGATGAACGAGCAATTTTCTATGCCCGCGGTGTTTTAGAAACCGTAATTAAGTTGAGGTGGGCTCCGGATTTGATCCACTGTAGTGGTTGGTTAACCGCACTTGTTCCTTTGTATATAAAAAAGGCTTACAACGACGATCCCTTGTTTGTTAATTCAAAAGTCATTTATTCGGTTTATCACGACGATTTTAAAAAGCCTCTGGATGCCACTTTCAGAAATAAATTAAAATTTAACAACATCCAAAACGAGGACACCGAACTTGTCGATGATCCTACTTATGTAAATTTAAGTAAGCTCGCGATTAATTATGCCGATGCCATTGTTCAGGGAAGTCCCAAAATCAACCCTGAATTAACAGAATATATACAATTGTCTGAAAAACTGTTTTTGGATTACCAGCCAGAAAATGCCTATGTCGATGCTTACAATGACTTCTATGACAAAATATTGTAAAATAGGCTGAGACTATTATAGTCCCCATTTTTAACTAAAGCTAAATGTTATGTGTGGAATCGTTGGTTATATTGGAGATAAAGATGCTTATCCCATTTTAATTCAGGGACTTCAACGTCTGGAATATCGTGGTTATGATTCGGCCGGTCTGGCAATCTATAACAACTCATTAAACGTTTTTAAGTGTAAGGGCCGTGTCTCCGATTTGGAAAAACATGTGGCTGATGAAGATATCAGTGGGCATATCGGAATTGGGCATACGCGCTGGGCAACCCATGGCGAACCAAACGACCGCAACGCTCATCCACATACTTCGATGAATGGTGATTTTGTGTTGGTTCACAACGGAATTATTGAGAACTATGCTGAACTCAAATCTGATCTTCAGAAAAAAGGATATACTTTTCAGTCGGATACCGATACCGAGGTGCTGGTTAACCTGATTGAATATTTTTACCTGAATGCAGAAGAGGCAACCGCCGAAATCGCCGTCAGGCTTGCCCTTTCGAAAGTGGTTGGCGCATTTGGTATTGTTGTGATTTGCAAAAACGAAAAAGAACAGTTGATTGCCGCGCGAAAAGGAAGTCCGCTGGTGATTGGAATTGGAAAGGGCGAATACTTTATTGCATCGGATGCTACACCAATTGTCAATTATACCGATAGTGTTATTTATCTGAACGATCACGATGTGGCAATTCTCAATAAAGACAGCATCACCCTAAAGACAGTGGAAAATAATCCGGTATCTTTCAAAATCACAAAAGTTGATATGAGTATTGGAGATTTGGAAAAAGGAGATTTCGAGCATTTTATGCTGAAAGAAATTTTTGAACAGCCCAAAACCATTGAAGATACTTTTAGAGGTCGCATTACGCCTGACCACACCGACATAGTGCTTGGTGGGTTGCTCGATGTTTTCCCCAAAATATTGAAAGCCCGAAGAATTATTATTATCGGGTGTGGTACTTCATGGCACGCCGCCTTGGTTGGCGAATACCTGATTGAAGAATACGCCCGCATTCCGGTTGAAGTTGAATATGCTTCGGAATTCCGTTACCGTAACCCAATTTTGAACAGCGAAGACGTGGTTATTGCCATCAGTCAGAGTGGCGAAACAGCCGATACGCTGGCCGCATTGCGAATGGCAAAGGAAAAAGGGGCTACTATTCTGGGTATCTGTAATGTGGTAGGTTCGAGTATTGCCCGCGAAACCGACGGAGGTGTTTACACCCATGCCGGTGTTGAAATCGGGGTGGCATCAACAAAAGCATTTACCGCTCAGGTCACTGTTCTGACTCTTTTAGCTCTTAAGCTTGCCAAAGAAAACGGGAAAATTTCATCAGGTTTGTATCTCGACCTGATCAAAGAATTGTCGGAAATTCCGGAGAAAGTAAAATCGATTTTGTTTAAGCATCCTCACATCAAAGAGGTTGCCGCCAAATACAAAGATGCCATCAACGCACTATATCTGGGAAGGGGTTATTTGTTCCCTGTAGCGTTGGAAGGTGCTCTAAAATTGAAAGAAATATCGTATATGCACGCCGAAGGGTATGCTGCTGGAGAAATGAAGCATGGCCCAATTGCTTTGGTTGACGATAATCTTCCGGTGATTGTTGTTGCAGCAAAAGATCATTACTACGAGAAAATTGTCAGCAACATTCAGGAAGTTAAGGCCCGGAAAGGAAATATCATTGCAGTAGTCACCGAAGGCGATGGCGGATTAAAAAATATGGTAAACGACTTGTTCGAAATACCCAAATCACATCCGGCCGTATCGCCGCTGTTGGCAATTATTCCGTTGCAGCTGTTCTCGTATTTCATTGCAGTAATGCGTGGTTGCGACGTTGACCAGCCACGAAACCTGGCAAAAAGCGTAACCGTGGAGTAGTCACCAAAGGGGAAAAGTTTATAAATTCTACGGCATCAAATTAATATGAGAGCCAATTTCAATAATTTAAAATTGACTCTCATATTCTGTCTGATTCAATAGGTTTTATGACAATTGAGCAAACCCAAAGATCATTTAGCCTTTTGATCCCACCATACTTTTGAAATATACGAATCGCCATTACTCATCCGGCTAACTGCTTCCAGGTAATTTGGTTCGTTCAGAATAGATTCTTCGGAAGGGTAGCCAACTCTGTAAGGAATCTGACCATTTGTAGAACCTTTGTTTGGACCGGGGACTAATTTTGGATAGCCGGTTCTTCTCCATTCAGCATAAGCGCTATACGATCTTCCGAAGAACAAAATCCATTTTTGAGTCATAATCTTTTCAAGCTTTTGTTCCGAGGACAATCCATTAAATGAAAATTCGGCATCAATATAGCTTTGTGGAATACTTGTAATTTCAAAGGGTTTTAACGCCATTGCTGCCTTGATGCCTTCCTGATAAAATCCTTCAGCCTGAGCAGATGTCAATCCTCCCCATCCTTCAAGAGCTGCTTCTGCCTTATAAAAGCAAATCTCGGAGTAGGTATAAACGTAGTGTGGAATAGGTTTCGACTGATTATAGCTCAAATTAAAATAAGTCGTTGTCGCTGCTGTCGAATAATTGTCGTTAATAATTCCTACCATTTGATCGTCGGTCTGAGCAACTGGCTTCCCTTTATATTCAAGCGTTCCAGCTTTAACCGAATTGGCAGTAGGCGCTACAATTTTAGTTAATCTGGGATCATTCGTATTGACCAGGCGGGAAACGAATGCTTCAGCAAGATATCTTAAATCGGAGCTTCCTCCTACAAACTGTCCCAACAAAGGATTGTAGGAGCTGGTATAATCGGTATTGGTCAAAATCAACGCATTGTCAGAATTACTTGCTATTAATGGCTGGCTTAAAGCTTCAGCAACCGTTGCCTTTGCTAACTCGGGGGAAGCATATTTCAATCGCATTCCCAGTTGAAGTTTTACCGAATTTGCATACTTTTTCCATTTTTCAACATTCCCACCATAATACAAATCATACGACCCATACGAAACGTCGGAGGTATTTAAATTGTTAATCGCTGCATTAAGATCCTGAATGAGTTGTTTATAAATACTTTCCTGAGTATCGTACTTCGGTTGTGTAATCAGATTTTTCTCTCCTAAGGCACTTTCCGAAAACGGAATATCCCCAAACATATCAGTAATATACTGCCACATATCGATTTCCACAATTCGGGCAATGGCTAGTTTCGTTCTACCTTCCGGTGTACCTTCCTGGCCTTTTAAAAGATCAGTTCTTATCTGTGCAAGATTTCTTATATACCCATAATAACCGCTCCAGTCTCCGTGTGCAAATACGTAACGGGAAGTGGGAAGGTTCGTGCTTGAGTTCCAATATTGAATCCATGAACCAAGAGTGCAATTGGCCGTTTGTCCTCCCTGGATAAAATTCCCATCTCGCTGTACCTTTGCAAGAAGAATCCCTGCATCGATTGAAGTAGTAGAAGTTGGTGGAGTATTTAGATCTTCAAATCCCTTCGTACAAGATACGACGAATGTGATTAGGAACACCAGAAAAAATTTGGGTTGGAATATTTTATATATATTTTTCATAACGATATAGCTTATTATTATAGTCCCAAGGAAATGTTAAAACCGATTGTTCGCATTAGAGGTAATGAAGTTGATTCAAGCCCTAAAGAAGTATTTTGGACATTAAACGAACAAGCTTCAGGAGAAAATCCATCAGTTTTTCGCTGGAAGTAAAACAAGTTTCGGCCATAAGCACCCACTACAATATTTCGGATAAATGATTTATCGAGAATTTTGGACGGAATCCGGTACGACAAGCTGATTTCTCTCATCGAAATATAACTTAAATCGTTGACCATTTCTTCGGAAACGAAATTTTCTTTATCGGCTGCAACTACGTGCCAGTATGCCTGAGCTGTAACTTGTTTGGTATTTAGTGCGCCTGTACTACTATACTTTCCGGTTGCGTCTTTCGCAGCAAGTACCCCTTTTGCAACATAAGTTCCATCCCGACCCTGCAACGTTTTTTTAGTTGTGCCATATAGAATTTCTTCGCGCATACTTTGCGAAAAGACTTTACCGCCTTGGCTAATATCGATAAGAGCAGTTAACTTGAACCCTTTATATGTAAAGGTATTCGTGAAACCACCCAACCAATTGGGTAAAGCCGATCCAAGATCAGTTGTTTCAAAACCTGATGAACGCAATGGAAGTCCTGTTTCGGAATCAATCATACGATTTCCTTTGTCATCTTTTATCCATGCGTATTTTACGCCATATATTTCTCCGAAAGGTTTACCGGGCGCTGCAACAACATACACACCGCGATCCTGTGCCAATATGTATGAGTCAACTCCATCGACCAGCTCAACAACTTTATTCCTATTTCGGGAAAAATTGAAAGAACTCTCCCAGGTGAAGCCTGAACTTGTTTTGACAGGAGTCCCGGAAATCATAAATTCGATTCCCTGATTCTGAATTTCCCCGGCATTGATTGTTCTGGAACTGAAAGTCGTAGATGAAGGAAGGGAAATGGAGAGAATTTGATTTTTTGTAGAAGCTTTATAATAAGTGAAATTAATCATCAACCTATTTTTAAACAGATTTAGGTCAAAACCACCTTCATACGAGGTCGTTAATTCATTCTTAAGGTTTGGATCAACAACAGTACTTGTATAAGAACCTAATGCAACGCCATTATGCTTGTATGAATCAAGAGAATAGGTTCCAAGTAACGAATAAGGGTCACCAGAGCTTCCTGCTTGGGCAACAGATGCTCTTATTTTCAGGAAACTCAAAAAATCGTTTTGAAAATGTAAAGCGTCGGATACAATATAGCTAACTCCAACTGAAGGGTAAAAAAATGAACAGTTTTTTACAGGCAAGGTTGAAGACCAGTCATTTCGTCCGGAGAAATCAACAAAAAGGTAGTTGTTGTAACCGACTTGCCCTGAACCGTAAACAGAATTAATTGCTGATTCACTCAGCCCAAAAACATAATTTAAGGTCTTTACATTATTTATTACATGCAAATCGGGGACAATAAATTCGGTACCGGAATTTCCCACTTTCCGGGATGAAAATTTCTGACGATTTCCTCCCACATTCAATGAAACATCAATTTTATCATTTAATTTAAAGTTGGAGGAAAATAAAATATCGCTATTTGTTTCACGTGTTTTAGTAACATAGTCTTGAATATCACCATTCTTATTTGTTGAAGAATATGTTCCTTCTGCACGCCAGAAAAGTCGTTCATCAACAAAGTAATCGGTTCCGGTTTTGCCTGTCACTTTCAGCCATGGTGCAATCGTATAAGATAGTTTAAAATAACCAATAACACGATCTCGCTGGTCTTCGTTGTGTTGTTTATTGATTGTCCAATAAGGATTTGCTGTTGAAGAATTGGTTGCATAAGTTTTTTCAAGCCCAGCATATAAGCTACTTGAAGAAAAACCAAGTTGATTTTTTATTTCGTCGGCAGTCCAGGTATATTGTTTCAATGTTTCGAGCGAAATATTCCGCGGCATACTAATGAATAAATATGCAGGATTGTCATTAGCATCCGAAAGGCGTGGCCTGTTTTCTACCTTTTGATTGACATAGTTGACCATGCCTTCAAACTGCAATTTTGGGGTAAGGTCGGAGTTTACTTTCAGGCTAAATGTATTACGATCCAATTTATTCGTTGGTACATAACCGTCGTTATGCGTATTGGCTGCTGAGAACCTGTAATTCATCTTTTCAGTTCCCCCGTCAATACTTAAATTGTTAGTGTATGTTTTTTCAGGATTAAAAAAATCGTAGGTATTCGGTTGTGGATCGAAGTTAAGTACATGTCCGTATTGATCTTCATATTGCTGACCTTCCATTTTTGCGCCCCAACTCCCCCGGGTTAACTTATCCCTTCCGGCACTGGCCTTAGGCATTCCGGTTAAACCCAACGAAGTTGCTTTTGCCATAGTATAAATGGCGTTGTCACTTCCACGGAAATGTGTAAAATCGCCATTATATCCTTGTCCATAAACATTCTGAAAATCGGGAAGAACCAACCCATTACCGATAGAAAAATCACTGGAGTAGTTAATCCCGATATTTTTTTTCATTTTTCCAGATTTTGTGGTAATGAGGATTACCCCGTTGTTTCCCCTTTGCCCGTATAGGGCGGTTGCGCTTGGGCCTTTCAAAACAGACATTGTTTCAATATCTTCAGGATTTATATTTGATACTCCATCTCCATAATCAAATCCGCCCCATTGACTTGCCGCATCTGTATTCTGATTAACAATAGGAACTCCGTCAATAACATATAACGGCTGGCTATTTGCACGAAGTGAATTATTTCCTCTGATTAATACTTTTGAAGATCCACCTGCACCGGAAGGAGTCCTGCTTACAAATACTCCGGAAACTTTTCCAGAAAGGGCATTTGCCACGTTGTTTTCGTGAGATTGGGCCACATCTTCTCCTTTAACTTTTGAGACCGAATAACCCAAGGCTTTCGCATCTTTTTTGATTCCCAATGCGGTTACAACAACTTCATCAACTCCGATAGACTCTTCTGTCATTACCACATTGATTGCCGATTGGCTGTTTGCGGAGATTTCCTGACTTTTCATTCCGACAAAGGAAAAAACCAGTATAGGATTATTCGGGACTTTAGATAAAGTATATTTTCCTTCGATGTCGGTGATTGTTCCGATGCTAGTTCCTTTGACCAGCACTGAAACTCCGGGAATGGGTTCCCCTGATTTGTCTTTCACTGTCCCAGTTATCATTTTTTGTTGCATGGCAGGGTTACTTATCACCACCAGATTGTTTTCAAAAATACGATATGAAAACTCTTGCTCCGAAAAAATGCTTTTTAGAACAGTCTCTATATCTGCATCTTTCACGTTTATATCAATTACCTTATCGACATTAACGGTTTCATTTCTGTATAGAAATTTGAAATTCGATGTTTTCTCGATCTCGTTGAGAATCTGAGCAATTGATACATTTTTCTGAGAAATGTTGAGTTTCGTCCCCTGAGAAAAGGCTGCCCCTGATACATGAAGGATAGACAGCAGCATGATTAAGGAAAAGCACCGAATCATAAGCCATAATTTTTTCAGCCTTCCCCTTTTAAAAAGGAAGGGATTTAAGTTTTTTTTCATAGTTTTGTAATGAATTAGAAATTAAAGTATTACTATTCAGGGGGCTGGTCAATTTCCGCAAAAAATTGTCAGCCCATTTTTTTCATATTCTTATTTTTTAATTGTTATTACATCCTGATTTATTTCAAAATTAAATTGCGAAGCAAACTGCAAAGCCTTCAATGCCTGATCAATACTGATTTCCTCAAAGACTCCGGAAAACCGGTATTGCTTAACTTCCTTATCAATGAAGTCGAATCTTGCATTATATCTTCTTCCAAGTTTAACAGCGATGCTTTCAAAAGTTTCGTTTTTAAAAACCATACGGTCATCTTTCCAGGCAACAACGGGATCTAAATCAGCAATCTCAGCAATAACAAGTTTCTCGCTGGATCGTTGTTTTATTTCAGTGACAGGGATATTTGCTGCATGAATCTCATCGGTCAAAAGCAATCCGTCTTTCTTAACAAATGTTGCTTTCTGATTAGGCTTTAGTTTTAGCAAATTTTGGTCTTCCTGTCCTTCAATGATCTTATTTAATACGATTTCCCCTTCTATCAGTGTCGTTTCAATCAATCCCTCTTCCGGATAAGATTTCAGGTTAAATGTGGTCCCCAGTACATTGATACTCAACCCTGACGTTTCAACTCTAAACGGACGGGTTTTTTCTTTTGCCACCTCGAAATATCCCTCACCTTCCAGTTTTACAATGCGTTGCCCTCCAACAAAACGATTGGGATATATAAGTTTACTGTGAGAATTTAGCCATATCTTAGTCCCATCTTCAAGAGTTACTAAACTTTTGGCTCCGGAAGAGGTTTCTATGCTGTTGTAAACGACTTGATTTATATCGGGATGTTTTGGCGTAAAATAATTGCTTGTAAATATGGTAAGACTTGCAGTAACTAATATTGCAGCGGCATAACCTATTACGTGCCGTAAATTAATCTGGAACACACTATGCTCTTCGTTAATGTTATTAAATGAAATCTTTTGGTAGGATTCGTTCGCGTTGTATTTTTCAGGATTCATAACGATTTCAGAAACGTTATAGGCCGTTTCCATTTCCTGAAAGGTCTTTCTGTTTTCCGGGCTCTCATTTTTCCATTGAAGAATTTCGTTGGCTTCTTCTTCCGAAGCCTGCCCCGACAGAAAATGTGTGATCTTTGTTTCGTTGATACTACTCATAGATTAGTTTCATGTTTATATGACAAAATGAAAAGGGAATTCAGTGAAACGAATTCGTGATTTTTAAAAAAAATTATTAATCACCATTATTAATACCGTGATATATGGACTTAGAAGATTTCGCAGTTTGGTGAGAGCTATGGAAATTTGTGATTGAACGGTATTGACCGAAATATTCAACCGCTCGGCAATTTCTTTAATTGACAGGTTTTCTTTTCGGCTCAGTAGAAATATTTCACGGCATTTCGCTGGAAGTGCCTCGATGGCCGAATTAATTTGACCTTCTAATTCTTGTGCAAGCAAAACTGACGACCCATTTTCTTCGCTGATGGCTTCAAAAAGATTGGCATATCTCAGTTTTCTTTCATATTTCTCCTGATTTTTAGATGTCGCAAGCTTTTGCTTAAGAAAATTGATACTTTGATTCCGTACCGACTGGTATAAATAGGCAGATATACTTTTCTCGATGAGAATGTGATCCCTATTCTCCCATATTTTTAGGAAAATACGTTGAACAACTTCTTCTGCTTCATAAGTATCCAGCTTGAATTTGCGGGCATAATAGCACAACGGCACATAATACAAGCCGAACAAATCTTTAAAGTTCTTTTCATCAAACACGAGTTGTGATCTTTGTATTTTTCATCCGAAAGATAGCATATAATCTTTCAAAACTTCTTACAAGAAAAATAAAGAAGCAAGTTCTCATTTTAAAAATACGGGATAAAGCTGTACTTGTTATAAATCTCTTTAATCTGAACAAACAAGCAAAATGCTGATTTTGTGATTAATACACTGATTTTGAGATTACATAAAAATCGAATCATAAATCCAGATAGAGTTTCGTTTTTAATCTTTTACTTCATCCGGATAGGGCGATTCGAGTCTACGTCCTCGATAATTGAATCGGTTAGCCATTATGTTCAGAATTTCGTTCGCTGTAGTTTCGACCGGCTTGTTCGTCACGTTTAGCAAGGTAAATCCACCTTTCTCGAAAATAAAATTGGCATTCCTGATTTCCTGTGCGACTATTCGCTCGTCAACATAATTGGTGTTTCCGGTATTATTAATGTTCACCAATCGTTTCATCCGGTGCGCGATCAATTGGCTGGGACTGATGCTCAATCCAAATACGCGCTGCGAATCAATTTCGAATAACTCTTGGGGCGGGTCAATCCCAAAAACCAATGGAATATTGGCCACTTTCCATCCATACATGGCCAGATAAACGCTTAGTGGCGTTTTTCCTGAACGGGAAACTCCAGTCAGGATAATTTCGGCTTGGTGCAATTTTGTCGGACTCAAACCATCATCATGGTTCAATGTGAATTCGATGGCATCAATACGGTCGTAATATTCCTGGTTAATTTCCCGGTAAAGTCCCGGAGACTGAAGCGAAGGAATATCGAGGTTTTCATCGAGGTAATCGGCCAGCTTGCCCATAAAATCGATGTGTTTCACGCCATTTTCCTCGCAAAGAGCGATCAAATAATTCCGTAGCCGACGGTTAACCATCGTGTGTGTAATCAGTCCACCTTCCTGCTTTACTTTTACGACCAAATCAATTAACTGCTTTTCCGTTTGCTGATCGGGTACAATAATAACCGGAACATTGTTGTTTGGATATTGAATCAGCAACGAATGAACCATATTATTCCCGGCCAATCCTTTTCCGCCTGACACAACATATATCGGGTTTGACTTACTTTCTGGCGTACTTGAATTCATAGACAAATTAATTATGTTTGAAAATACACGAAATCAAATGAAATGAATTGCACCCAAAAGTTGGTAATGCCTGAAAATAACTATTTGAACTTGATTTGCAGGACAATCCCAAACAGATATATGTTCAACCATTGAATTATAAAAAAGTTCGGGACGATGTCAATTGTACAGACATATTTTCTTAAATTGGCTTTTTAAAATTATCAAAAAACAAATCAACATGCAATATTTAGCTGATGATGACCGGTATTCCGAAATGCCTTATCATAAATGCGGGAAATGGGGATTAAAACTTCCGGCAATTTCTCTTGGGCTATGGCATAATTTCGGAGGTGTCGATGTGTTTGAAAACGGGCGTGCGATGTGCCGTCGCGCTTTTGACCTCGGAATTACTCATTTTGATTTGGCCAACAATTATGGACCTCCTCCCGGATCGGCTGAAGAAAATTTTGGAAAAATTATGCAGCTCGATCTGGCTCCTTATCGTGATGAGCTGGTTATTTCGACGAAAGCCGGTTACCTGATGTGGCCTGGACCCTACGGCGAATGGGGAAGCCGGAAATATATGTTGTCGAGTCTCAATCAAAGTCTGAAGCGGATGAAGCTCGACTATGTTGACATTTTTTATTCGCACCGCCCCGATCCAAATACTCCCCTTGAAGAAACCATGATGGCACTCGATCAGGCTGTTCGCCAAGGGAAAGCGTTGTATGCCGGGATTTCAAATTATCCTGCCCCCCTGGCAGCTCAGGCATCGCTGATTCTCAAAGAACTTGGAACCCCGTGTCTGATTCACCAACCTAAATATTCGATGTTTGAGCGTTGGGTTGAAAGTGGTTTGCTTGATGTTCTGGAAAAAGAAGGTATTGGATGTATTCCATTTTCGCCGCTGGCTCAGGGCTTGTTGACCGACAAATACCTCAATGGAATTCCTGAAGGTTCGCGAGCCGCCAAATCATGGGGCTTCCTGAAACCAGAGCAGGTTGAGCCAGCCATCGGAAAAGTAAAGCAACTGAATGACATAGCAATACGTAGAGGACAAACTCTGGCTCAAATGGCATTGGTTTGGCTGCTTAAAGATTCACGCGTTACATCGGTTTTAATTGGAGCAAGCTCTGTTTCACAACTTGATGGGAATGTGGCCGCTCTTAAAAACATGAAGTTCACCATTGACGAACTTCAGGAAATCGAACTGATTCTTTCAACCGGAAAATCTGATCAGGGTTTTAGCAAAGCGAAAGAAATATCTGAATCGAATTCAGGCGACAAAACTCCATCAAGGGGCGATTTTATTCAAAGTCTTGCGAAAAAATTCGAGAGAAAATAATTGGCGATACATAATAATATTTTGTTTAAATCTGTTTAAATGAGTAATTGAATATGAACAAAACAGCGTTGATCACCGGAGCTGCCAGACGAATGGGGAAGGCAATCGCCTTTCATTTGGCCAATCAGGGATGGAACATTGCCCTTCATTACAACAGGTCGGTTGAAGAAGCTATTCAGTTTCAGAGCCAACTGGCACAAAGTTACCCGAATCAGCAGTTTGAGCTTTTCCAGGCCGACCTGAGCCGGGCAGAAGAGGTCGAACGGATTATTCCACAAGTGATTCAGAAAATGGAAAGAATAGATTTGCTGATTAATAATGCATCTGTTTTTGATCCCGATTTTCTCAGGCAAACCTCTACCAGTCTTCTCTGCCGACAGATGCATGTCAATTTCATCGCTCCTTTCATCCTCTCCCGCGACTATGCCCAACTCATTAAACACGGGCTGATTATTAACATTACCGATACCCGCGTTGTTAATAACAAATCGAACTTTGCAGCATATTCGTTATCCAAAAAGGCTTTATGGGAAATGACCAAAATGGCAGCGCTCGAATTTGGACCAGATATCCGAGTCAATGCCATTGCCCCAGGATTAGCCATTGCTCCGGCAGAAAAAGGTGAAGATTACCTTTGGACGCTGGCAGGGAACATTGCCATGAAAAAACCTGGAGGTTTGGCTCCAATCTTGAAAAGTCTGGATTTTATCTTGCATAACGATTACCTGACCGGGCAGCTATTATTTTGCGACGGTGGCGAAAATTTAGGATTAAAAGATTAATATTTAGCTTGTTGTTTTAGTATTATTCATCAATAATCAATCACTTCAATGGCTTTAATTCGTGTAAAAAATCTACTGTTGCGTACCTATATCGGGTTCAATCCTGAAGAAATTGCCAATATGCAAGATGTGGTCATCAACATCGAAATTAGGGCCGATATTCCGGAAGAAGCTTTGCTTGCCGATGAGCCCGATGGCATTTACAATTATAAAACCATTACCAAGCAAATCATCGGGTTGGTTCAGGAAAAACGTTTTAAATTGCTGGAGGTCCTTACCAAAAACATTCTCGACCTGATCATGGCCGACCAACGGGTAAGCTGGGCTCGGGTTGAAGTTGATAAACCTCACGCCCTGCGCTTTGCCGAATCGGTATCGTTCGAGATGGAAGCCGAGAGATAAAACAAGTCAAAGCAAATGGTATTCAGAAATGATTGTGCTAGGGTTACATTTGGCAATTAAAAAGAATTAAACGTAAATGAACGATTGCATTATAGGCATTGGATCGAACATTGATGCCGATAGAAATATTCCGGAGATGCTCAGGCTTCTCATCACTAAAGTCGAAATTATTCAAGTATCGCAAATGGTTAAAACTAAGCCAATTGGTATTGCTGAACAGGCTGATTATACCAATGGAGCAGTCCGGATTAGAACAGAAATGAGTTTGGATGACTTATCTTTGTACCTTAAAGCATTGGAAAATCAGATGGGGCGCGACCGAAGTCAAGCCAAATTTGGTCCCCGGAATATTGATCTCGATATATTGATTTGGAACAATACCATTGTCGATCCGGATTATTACACCCGCGATTTTCTCCAGAACTCGGCTGAGGAATTGGGCTTTGAAAACAAAAATTAGACAGGAACAGAAAGCATCATGAAACAAATTAACCCATTTCGAATTTATCTTTTAATTGCCATTGTTGCCGGTTTTGTATTGAACTCGTGTTCAAAAAAAGGCGATTCGACCGAAACAGAAAGCCAGTACTTCATCTCCAGCAAATTAGAAACGACGATTTCTAAAAAACAAGTTCTCACGAATTTTACTTCACTCTCTTCAGATGCAGCCGCAATGGCTTTTTTTATAAACAGCGATGTGAAAGTTGAAAAGGTAATATATAAAACCACCTTTCGTGGTCAAAATATTCAGGCATCAGGATTAGTTTGTTTACCCAAGGAGCCTGGTAATTACCCTATATTGAGTTTTCAGAACGGCACAAATACCGAACACAGCAAAGCGCCTACTGAAAATTACGATAAAGACTTCTTCCCAATCATTGAAAGTTTAGCTTCATTTGGTTTTATCGTTGTTATTCCCGATTATATTGGCTTCGGAGCTTCATCCAGTCTGGTTCATCCTTATCTTCATGCCGAATCGACGACTCAGTGCATTCTGGATATGATAAGGGCCACCAAAGAATTTGCCAACAACGACAGTATCGATGCCAAAGCAACAAAGAATTTGTTCATTTTTGGTTATTCGCAGGGTGGCTGGGCTACTATGGAACTCCAAAAAAGCATTGAAAAAAATTATTCTGACGAGTTCAGTCTCGTGAAAAGTTCATGTGGAGCAGGCCCATATTCACTTAACTACCTGAATAATTTTGTTTTGAAACAAACGGAGTATCCAGCTCCTTACTTTTTAGCTTACATACTGAACGCATACACTTATTACGATTTCATCCCGAATCCATTAAGCGATTTCGTTCAGGAACCATATGCATCTCAAATTCCGGCGTTATTTGACGGGACAAATAGTGCTGGAACAATAGATGCTGCATTACCGCATGTAATGGCCAATTTATTAACAAGTGGATACCGTACTGAATTTGAAACAAATGCAAAATTCGTCAACCTGGATGCTGCGCTTACGGCAAACAGCGTTACTGCTTGGAAAACCACAACGCCAACACGACTCTATCACGGGAAAAATGACGAAATAGTTCCGTACAGCATGAGCGAAACAATATATGCTGATTTTCAGGCAAAAGGAACAGACAAAGTTACATTGGTTCCAATTTCGGGTGCAACCCATACTTCAGGAATAAACCAGACTGCAATACAAACAATCTTATGGTTTTTGGGGCTAAACTAATTGAAATCAATTATTCAGAATATACGTGAACGCTGTTTTGTGCACTTGGCAGGTAATTGACTCCGAACCAGCAAATCAGCAAAAAGGCAAACGAAACGGCCAAAATAGCCATTGCTTTCTTGTGTTCGAGTGGATGCCTGAATCGATAATGAATGTAAATCAGGTAAAACATCCAGGTAATGAATGCCCAGGTTTCTTTGGGGTCCCAGGTCCAGTAATGTCCCCAGGCCTCTTTGGCCCAAAGTGCGCCGAACAATAAACCCAATGTCAGGAACGAAAAGCCCAGATAAACCAGGTTGTCTGCCATTTGAATTGGACCTTTAACAATTTTATCGGTGGGTGCAAAAAACAGGTTTCGCAAAGCTACCAGCGACGAAGCTCCCAACATGGCATAGGCAAAAATATAAACGATTACGTGAGGAATAAACCACGGACTTTGCAGTGCGGGCATCAGCGTTTTATCGTAAGTCTCCGGGTGTTGCAAATTTATTATTAAAAATACCATAGACAATCCCACGCTGTATGAAACCAGCCATTTGTATTTCCAGCGGAGGTACGAAACCAGTCCGATACCCGACATAAAGATTGCGTACCACAGACGTGTTTCGCCCAATGTTCGCATTGGAGGTCGCTGAATTTGCATCCATAGAATCGTCATAAAAACCAATAGAAACGCAGTTCCTGCAAACGAAAGTCCTGCCGCCAGTTGATTCATCAATTTTTTCCCTGATGACAAAAACAAACCTGAAGCTGCCAACCAGCAGAGAATAGCCACAGATGCATAAATCGGAAAATCAAGCCACATGATCAGTTCCTCCATTTTTAGGTTTGCCGGTTATAAACAGGAATCCTGCTCCGGCCATCATCAGAAAAATGCCTAAATAAACAATTGGCAGCCATGGGTCACGAACCAATTCCAAAACACTCAGGTTCGACCAACGTCCCATCTCGGTGTTGTAGCTCAACTGGTAAATCGTCCATCCGTCGATATGGTAAGGTCGGTTGACTTCAACGGTTGTGGTCACATTTTTGCCACTTTTGGTCTCTATGTTCAGTTCTGAACTGAATTTGCGAGGTTCGGCAGGTAGCAACACCAGCGAATTGGTTTCGTTTAATTTCAGGGCTTCGGGCCGATTGGCATAACTTCCGCTATAAATCCAACCCGAAATTTCTGAGCCGTCTTTAGTTACTTTCACCTTTGCAGAAGGCGCCGAACCGGGTTCATTCAACGCGATATATGTATCGCCAACTTTTCCTGAAGACTCCAGAAATTGTTCCACTTCCAGATGGTATCCGTAAATATCCAGTGAGTTTCGGTCGAGCAATTCGAATGGGTTTTGACTTCTATCGATTACAACTTGCCCTGTCTTATTGTCGATAATGGTCACTTTAGGTCGAAATTCATCGATGCTGAAATTCAGTAATTTGATTGTAATGGGCATTTCTATTGGTTTTCCTGAAGCATCGAGTGCATTGTGTTCTGTCTCGTTTTCGTAACAGTTCATTGTTACTCGTTGAATGTCGCTACTCCCCAGTGCCGTTGAGAACAACACCAGAAACAACCCAAAATGGTTGAGGAAAAACCCGGCATTTTTGAAATTGAACGGAGCTAGCCGCTTCAGCGTGACACTGCCCAACAAGATCATTAAATACAGGTTGATCAGAATAAATGGCCAGGTTTTAACCAAATGTGTTAATCCTAACGTACGAACCAAGGCTGATTTTGCTTCCACATCCTGTTTCACAAATCCCATCAGTAAAACCAGAAAAGTAAATCCCAAAATAGCAGGCAAAGCAGCTTTTACACTTCCAAGTCCTTTAATGATTGGATGCTTTTTCCAGAGTACAAAAGCAAGGATAAGCAGTACCAGGAAAACGAGTCCTGCAATCAGGTTCCACGGAAAGCCGGCAAGCAGAAGTACAGTACCACCACTCGCAGCCTGAAGGCCAAAACCAAACAGTAGAATAGTTGCCGTAACGATCGTTCCATCATGGTACGACCAGGGCTTCGTCCCGGTTTTTCTGCTGCTATTATTACTCATTGCGGAAATGTAGATTTGTTGCCGAAGATACAAAAATGAGTTTAAAATCTGGGGTGTATCGATGGTGCTGAAACCCTATTTTTAAAGGGCAGCAAGACATTCAATTGTATTTTGATATCGAATTTGCATTTATTTAACTATTTCGGGAAAAACATTTCGAAGTGAGATTGTTTATAATAGAAGATTTGAAATATGTACGCATGATTATTGTATTTATATTAGTTGTAATTATTGGTGGAGTCGTTGGATATCTTGGTTTTAGATTGAAATATACCAAGCCTAAATATCAATTCGAGAAAACCACAACCGGTCGTACTGTAAGATTTTTGGAATATTCTGAATCGAAGAAGCACGAGCGAAATAAAATCTTAGGGACGCTTTTAATTTTTCTAGGTACATTGATTCTTGGAATTGGACTAATGGTTCTGTTTTTCTTCAGTAAATGAGTTTATAAAAGCAATGTTGATGTAATATGCTAATAATGCGGTGTTCGTCAACTTTTTGCAGCTTCTAAATGTTATCTTTTTCGTTGTTCAAACAAAACCTTATGAACCGCACACGTTTGGAAGCATTCAGCGATGGCGTCTTGGCCATCATCATTACCATCATGGTTTTGGAGATCAAAGTGCCGCACGGAAATGATTTTGAAGTGCTGAAGCCGCTGATTCCGGTGGTAATAAGTTATGTTTTGAGCTTTATTTACATCGGAATTTACTGGAACAATCACCACCATATGATGAACACCGTGAAACGAGTAACTGGCGGCATTTTGTGGGCTAATCTTCATTTGCTTTTCTGGCTGTCGCTAGTCCCGTTTACCACCGGCTGGATTGGCGAAAACCATTTTGATCCGATACCGATGGCCTTTTACGGAATTGTTTTGTTGATGGCCGCCATTGCCTATTTCATTTTACAAACTACAATTATAAAATCGCAGGGCGAACATTCGTTGCTTGCGAAAGCTGTTGGGAATGATATCAAAGGGAAAATGTCACCGATTATTTATTTGCTGGCCATCGGTTCTAATTTTGTCAGTCAATGGATTTCAGGAAGTTTCTATGTTTTGGTGGCTTTAATCTGGCTCATTCCGGATAAGCGGATTGAAATTATTCTCAGGAGCGAAAAAGATTAAGTCCGATGAAATTCGTCCCTACCCCAATGGTTTTCTTAACTTTGGGAAAAGCAGACAATGAAACAAACATGAATACTTCAGAAATAAACATATACAAATCGGATGACGGAACTACAGAAATTCAGGTAAAGCTGGATAATGAAACTGTTTGGCTGAGCCTAGTGCAATTGACGGAGCTTTTTCAACGTGACAAATCTGTTATATCCAGGCATATAAGCAATGTGTATAAAGAAAAGGAACTGGAAAAACAGGCAACTGTTGCAAATTTTGCAACAGTTCAAATTGAAGGAGAAAGATCAGTTGAAAGAAACGTTGAATATTATAATCTTGATGTGATCATTTCGGTAGGTTATCGAATAAAAAGTCAACGAGGAACCCAATTTCGTATATGGGCAAACAAAATCTTAAAAGAATACCTGATCAAAGGATACTCGATCAACGAGAAGCGATTACTTCAACAAAACGAGCAACTTCGACAATTGCAGGAATCGGTGAAACTGTTGGGAAGCGTTCTGAATTACAAAGCCCTTTCAGAAGAAGAAAGTGTAGGTTTGCTAAAAATCATTTCTGACTACGCTTATGCTTTAGATATTCTTGATCAATACGATTATCAAAATCTTGAAATTACTGAAACATCAGGAAAAGAAACCTACCAGCTAAGTTATGATGAAGCCATTCTGCAAATTCGGAAAGTAAAACAGATTTATGGGAACAGTGAATTATTCGGTCATGAAAAGGATGAATCATTTAAGAGTTCTGTTTCAACCATCTATCAAACATTTAACGGAATCGACTTGTATCCAAGCATAGAAGAAAAAGCTGCGAATTTGCTGTATTTCGTAACCAAAAATCATTCGTTTACAGATGGAAATAAGCGAATTGCGGCTTTCCTATTTCTGTATTTCCTCGAAAGGAATGGAATTTTATTTGATCAGAATGGTCATAAACGAATCGCAGATAATGCTTTGGTGGCGCTTACACTGATGATAGCAGTGAGTCGTCCGGAAGAAAAGGAAATTATGACGAAGGTCGTCGTCAACCTGATCAATAGGAAAAACTAACAGAAGATTGTTGTATCTGGGTAAATGAACTTTAAAACATTGAAAATGAAAAGCAATTCGATTATCAGTATAAAACCGCTCGGCTTTATGTGGCCGGTAACTAATCCGTTTTTGTTTTGTGCGCACCATCTCGATGATTTTCCGGCAGGAAATGAAGAAATGGGTCCTGAAAAATCGCTTTTAAGAGGGCGTGACATTGGTCAGGATTTTACCGTCAAAGACGGTTGGCGGATGTATCATGGCGATACCATTCCGGGGTTTCCGGCACACCCACACCGGGGTTTCGAGACCGTAACCATTGTTCGGTCTGGACTGGTCGATCATGCCGATTCACACGGGCAAGCTGGCCGTTATGGTAATGGCGATGTGCAATGGATGACTGCCGGAGCCGGACTTCAGCACAGCGAAATGTTTCCGTTGCTGAATCAGGAAGGTCGGAATCCGGCTGAATTGTTCCAGGTTTGGCTCAACCTGCCCAAGGCCAATAAATTCGTGAAGCCACATTTTAAAATGCTCTGGTCCGAAGATATTCCTTTGGTAAAAATAAAGGATAAAAATGGAAAATGGGTTGAAGTCAATGTAATTGCCGGAAGCCTGGGAAATATTACTGCTCTTGATTCTGCTCCCGATTCGTGGGCCGCAGATCCTGAAAATGAAGTGGCCATCTGGACGATTAAAATGGAGGCTGGAGCCCAATGGCAAATTCCGGTAACCAGCGAGTTTGCCAATCGAACGTTGTATTTTCACCAGGGTTCATCGATATCAATAGAAGGAAATGAAATTCCTTCTGAAAAAGCTGTTGAAATGAAAGCTGATCAGGAGCTGTTGATTCAAAACGGCAATTCAGAAAGCTATTTTCTATTGCTTCAGGGAAAACCAATTAATGAACCGGTAGTCCAATATGGCCCATTTGTAATGAACACGCAAACAGAAATTCAGCAGGCTATGCAGGATTACCAGCGTACTGAATTCGGCGGCTGGCCTTGGGCGCGGCGCGATCAGGTTCATCCTCGTGAAAAAGGTCGTTTTGCCCGACACGCTGACGGAAGCGAAGAAATCAGGTAAAAAATCACCAGTCTTAATCACGATCAATGGACAAATTGTTTCGCATATTTGAATTGACAAAGGATTTGGTTGATGACATCCGAACAAGAACTTACGATGCGCATTTCCATGATTTTGAAGAATTGATTCTGATAACCGAAGGAAGCCTGGAGCATTTCATCGATTTCAAAGTGGAGGTGGTTCAGTCTCCCGGAGCCTGTTATGTTTCGATGAATAAAATGCACAAGCTGATTCCCCATGATGATTTGCGGGGTTGGGTGATCAACTATAAACCCGAATTCATTCCCAATTCGAAGCTGAGTTTTTATTCCAATTTTTTCACTTCGACCAACGTTCCGCTTCCTTCAGGCGATTGCCTTCGCAAGTTCTCTGCCTTGTGTGAAATCATTCGGGGTGAGTATAAGCAGGAACTGGCCGATCACAATACCATCCGCCACCTCACTGAAGGATTGTTGTCGATGGTCGATGCCGAACGAAAGCGAAACCTGCCGATTGAGAACATGGCAAAAGCGACACAAGTAGAGGCTTTCAACAATTTTCTAAAAATACTTGAAGAGAATTTCCGTCGTGATGAAGGGGTTTCGTTTTATGCCGGAAAGATGAACATGTCGGAGCGAAACCTGAACCTGATCTGCAAAAACAACTTTCAGAAAAGCGTTTCCGAGATCATTGAAACCCGTAAGCTGATTGAAGCAAAAAATTTGCTATTGCACTCAACCAAAACAATTTCTGAGATTGGTTTCGAGCTTGGATATAACGAAAAATCGTATTTTACCCGGGTGTTTCATGCCAAAATGGACGTCACCCCATCTCGCTTCCGGGAAATGAGCCGAAGCATTATTTCCTAAAAGTACCACTCCTTTTCCAAAAACTGTTACCGTTTGCCTGGTTGCTTGCCGCATCTTTGTATCATTAAAATATTCACAATTAAATTATACAAAAATGAAAACACAGGAAACCAAATGGGCCATTGACCCTTCGCACAGCAAAGTAGCTTTTAAAGTAAAACACCTTATGATTTCGAATGTATTGGGTAATTTCAAGGAATTCGAAGGACAGGTAAACAGTGATGAAAATGATTTTTCAGGCGCAGTCATTAACTTTTCGATAAAAGCCGCATCGATCGACACCGAAATGGCCGACCGTGATGCTCACCTGAAAAGCGCAGACTTTTTCGATGCTGAGAAATATCCAAAGATCACATTTGCCGGAACCGGAATGAAAGATTTGGGCGACGACCTGTACGAACTGACTGGTGATCTGACCATTAAAGAAGTTACCAAATCAGTAACCTTAGCCGTTGAATTTGGCGGAGTTATGTCCGATCCATGGGGAAATGTAAAAGCCGGATTTTCGATCAACGGAAAAATCAACCGGAAAGATTTTGGTCTGAACTGGAATGCAGCACTTGAAGCAGGTGGCGTATTGGTTGGCGAAGAAGTCAAAATCAGCGGTGACATTGAATTGGTTAAAGTCGCCAACTAAAAAATACAAGACTGGAGTCACCCCGAATTTATTTCGGGGTCTGACTCTAATCAGCTGAGATCCTGAAACAAGTTCAGGATGACAAATTACTTTTAAATAATTGGTCAAATATATGAAACGTCGGTCTTTTATAGGATCCGCTCTATTATTCCCATTAGCACTGAAAGCCATGAAGTACAATGAAATCAATCAGTTAATGACATCCGTCGAAAACACTTCGCGGATGCCCGTTTTATTTGTCGGGCACGGAAGTCCGATGAATGCCATCGAAGAAAACGAATTTGTAGAGGGCTGGCGAAATCTCGGTAAAATAATTCCCCGCCCAAAGGCCATTCTTTGTATTTCGGCACATTGGGAAACGAAAGGAACATTTGTAACCGCAGTTCCTAAACCACAAACGATTCATGATTTTGGTGGTTTCCCAAAGGCTTTGTACGACGTTCAATATCCGGCACCTGGAAGTCCCGAACTGGCGCATGAAACCAAGAAAACAATCACCAAAACAGTGATCGGACTGGATGAGAAATGGGGATTGGACCACGGTGCGTGGAGCGTCATCCGTAGAATGTATCCTAAAGCGGATGTTCCGGTCATTGAAATGAGTCTCGATTACAGCCAGGGGCCGCAGTATCATTACGATTTGGCCAAAGAACTTTCTGCATTACGCAACAAAGGTGTGTTGATTGTGGGTAGTGGCAACCTGGTGCATAACCTGCGAATGGTCGCTTGGGACAAAATGAACGAACCCGGGTTTGGATTCGACTGGGCCATTACGGCGAACGATAAGTTTAAACAACTGATCCAATCCGGAAATCATAAGGAATTGATCAACTATACTTCGCTTGGCCGCGAAGTGCAATTGGCAATTCCAACCCCCGATCATTATTTGCCATTGCTTTATGCACTGGCATTAAAAGATAAAAGCGAACCGGTGACGTTTTTCAACGACAAACCGGTGATGGGTTCGCTAACAATGACTTCGCTGAAGATCGGGTAAACTCAGCACGAGTAAACATTTGGAATATTTAGAACCTTAGGTTGGTTAAACTGTTATAGACCTGACCTGAATTTCTTCCGCACAACCCTCATGCCGAAGCGGGCAAGGTTTAAACAGGTTAATCAATCTCAGTTTTTGTTTATGAAAATCTTACTCACCGGCACAACCGGCTACATTGGTCAACGGTTAATTCCAACACTGCTCGAAGACGGGCATGAAATCATCTGTTGTGTCAGGGATAAAAACCGCTTCGATTTTCAGAGGTACAAGTCTGATCGGATAAAAGTGATTGAAGTCAATTTTCTGGACAAGAAAACACTTGGACAAATTCCTGAAGAAATTGATGCTGCGTATTACCTGATTCACTCCATGTCAGTAGCCAACGAAGATTTTGAGGAGCTTGAAAAGATTTCGGCTACGAATTTCAAGGAACGCGTTCAGCAAACCAACGCCCGGCAGGTGATCTACCTGAGTGGAATCGTCAATGAAGAAAAATTATCGAAACACTTGAATTCGCGAAAGCTGGTCGAAGAAATTCTTGGTTCGGGTAGCTATTCGTTGACGACCCTTCGGGCCGGAATCATTTTAGGCTCCGGAAGTGCGTCGTTCGAGATTATCCGCGATCTGGTTGAAAAACTACCATTCATGATTGCCCCCAAATGGCTTAATACCAAATCGCAACCCATAGCTATCCGTAATGTGATTGAGTATCTCAAAGGGGTTCTGATGTATGAGTATTCATTTGATCAGAGTTTCGATATTGGAGGTCCTGAAATACTGACTTACAAAGAAATTCTGCTGCGATTCTCCAAAGTACGCAAGCTGAAACGAATCATTGTTACCGTTCCGGTAATGACTCCCAAATTGTCGTCGTACTGGTTGTATTTTGTTACTTCAACTTCGTTTCACCTGGCTTCAAACCTGGCAAAAAGTATGTGTATTGAGGTGGTGTGCCGCAAAAATGAGTTAAAAGATCGACTCGGCATAAATCTGTTATCGTTCGAAGATGCCATTGAACTGGCTTTTGGGAAAATCCAGGACGAGGCCGTAGTTTCAAGCTGGAAAGATGCCCTTTCCAGCCATGTACTTGACAAGGGAATTTCGCAATTACTCGAAGTTCCCACGTTTGGTTGTTTCGTTGACAAACGCAGTCGGGAGGTAAAGGAGGTTAGCCAGTCGTTGACTAAAATCTGGTCGATTGGCGGAGAAACCGGTTGGTACTATGCCAACTGGCTCTGGGTTCTGAGAGGGCTTATTGACAAACTTTTTGGCGGTGTTGGCCTGCGCAGAGGAAGAAAAAACACTTCGCAGATTTTTGCCGGAGAGGCACTCGATTTCTGGCGGGTAATTTATGCCAACAAGGAAGAAATGAAGTTGTTACTTTATGCTGAAATGAAACTTCCGGGAGAAGCCTGGCTTGAGTTTGAAGTCAGGAACAGTATGCTTTACCAAACAGCAACTTTTCGCCCGCTGGGATTATGGGGCCGTTTATACTGGTATTCAGTTCTCCCTTTTCACGGTTTTATTTTCAGCGGAATGCTCAGAAAATTATGCTCATAACCATTTGGGAAACTGAAAACTGCAACTGCTTACTTTTTCAGTTCCCAGCTAACGCCGTCCTTGCCATCTTTGATGTCGAAACCAATAGCAGCCAGTTCATTGCGTATTTTGTCTGATGTAGCCCAATCTTTATTGGCCTTGGCTTCTGAACGGATTTTCATCAGCAACGCAACCACTTCATTCAGCACTTTGCTGTTTCCGGAATCGGCTTGTGCATCGGCTTTCAAACCTAAAATATCGAAAACAAAGGCATCAAAAAGTACTTTCAAGGCATCGCGATCGGTTACTGTAATAGTCGATTTTCCGTCGGCAACCGAATTGATGATTTTCGCACCTTCGAATAAATATGAAATGGCAATTGGACTGTTCATGTCGTCAGCCATGGCAGCGTAGCAATTGGCCGACAATTCAGGAATATTTACTGAAGAAGTATCTGAAATAGGCAATGAATCGATTTTCGAAGTTGCTTTCATCAATCGTTCCAGTCCTTTTTCTGATGCCAGAAGCGCTTCGTTCGAGAAGTCGAGCGTACTACGGTAGTGCGCCTGCAACATAAAAAAACGAATGGTCATCGGGCTGTAAGCTTTTTCGAGCAATGGATGATTACCACTGAAAAACTGTTCCAAGGAAATGGCATTTCCGAGTGATTTACCCATTTTCTGGCCATTCAGGGTAATCATGTTGTTGTGCATCCAATAGCGAACGGCTGGTTTTCCATGAGCAGCCTGCGCTTGCGCCATTTCAGCTTCGTGGTGCGGAAAGGTCAAATCCATTCCGCCGCCATGAATATCAAAAGTTTCGCCCAGGTATTTGCAACTCATGGCCGTACATTCCATATGCCAACCTGGAAATCCATCGCTCCAGGGCGAAGACCATCGCATGATGTGTTCGGGTTGGGCTTTTTTCCAGATGGCAAAATCAAGTCCGGAGCGTTTTTCATCCTGACCATCCAAAGTGCGGGTATTGCTGATCAGATCCTCGATTTTCCGACCTGAGAGTTTTCCGTATTCATTTTCAGAAGCGAATTTCTCGACATCGAAATACACAGAACCATTACTTTCGTAAGCGTATCCCGAATTCAGGATTTTTTTCACTTCCTCAATCTGCTCGATGATATGACCTGATGCACGGGGCTCAATGCTGGGCGATTCCAGATTCAGCAACGCCATTGCGTCGTGATACATATTCGTGTATTTCTGCACCACTTCCATGGGTTCCAGTTCGTCGAGTTTGGCCTGTTTTGCAATTTTATCTTCGCCCTCGTCGGCATCGGCAACCAAATGGCCCACATCGGTGATATTTCTCACATAGCGCACTTTGTAGCCAATTTGTTTCAGAAAACGGAATAGCAAATCAAAGGTAATAGCAGAACGGGCATGACCCAAATGCGGCGGACCATAAACGGTTGGGCCACAAACATACAACCCAACTTTGCCGGGAACCAGCGGTTCAAAAACTTCTCTCTTGCGGGTAAGTGTGTTGTAAATTTGTATTTCCTGGATCATGATCGTTGATTTTTTGTTGCTGCAAATGTAAAAATTATTGATGAAAGGAAAGACAAAGCCAGATCATCCGAATCGGATGTAATGAAGAAGTAATGATTATGTGCAAATAGTAACCAAAACATCAACTTTTACCAAAACCCTTCACCCAAAACCCGGTTTTGCTTGATAAATCAGTTTTTTGAGCTTACTTTTGCCTCATTATCAAATAATCCTCCTGAATTTGATTGTTTGATTATAAAGAAGAGTGGAGAGATCGGGCTCAGTGAAACTCTGGCAACCATCAGTCAATTGATAGAAACGGTGCCAATACCCGGCCGGGAACGGAATTATAATTTATAACAAAAACAAATGAAGCAACTTTCGATTTTACATTTCCTGAGTTTCATGCACTTCGCTAACGGGTGTATGTGCTAAATCCTCATCTTAAGTCACGTAAAAATTTCAACACGAAGACTCAAAGACACTAAAGAAAACTTTGTGCCTTCGTGACTTTGTGTTTAAACATAAAACAACAAATTATGAGTATTCAAAAAACATACGAAGAAATTAACGAGAAAATCAGGCGGGGCGAAGCGGTTGTGCTCACAGCCGAAGAAGTTTCGCAAATGGCTCTCACCTGTTCTCCTGAAGAAATTGCCGAAAAAGTAGATGTGGTTACCACGGCCACCTTTGGAGCCATGTGCTCATCGGGCGCAATAGTCAATCTGGGTCATGCAGATCCACCTATCCGGATGGAAAAAATACGCATGAACGGAGTGCCTGTTTATGAAGGTCTGGCCGCTGTTGACACCTACATTGGTGCGACAGCCTGTGATCCGGAAAACCCCAGATATGGTGGTGCGCATGTGATTCAGGATTTAATTGAGGGCAAAGACGTTGAACTCGAAGCCTGGGGCAAAGGCACTGATTGTTATCCCCGGAAACACATCAAAACCATCATCAACAAGGAAACGGTGAACGAAATGATCCTGTTCAATCCGCGAAATGCTTACCAGAACTACAATGTGGCAGTGAATTCGACTTCACAAATGAAATATACCTATATGGGTTGTCTGCTCCCAAATATGCGCAATGCGACTTACTCCACTTCCGGCGAATTAAGCCCGCTGTTGAATGATCCGGAAATGAAAACCATTGGCATCGGCACCCGTATCTTTCTGGGTGGAACACAGGGATTTGTGATTTGGCCCGGAACACAGTTCAACACTTCGAAACCGAAAAATGAGTTTGGAGTTCCGATGAGTAACTCAGCAACCTTGGCGGTAATGGGTAATCTGAAGGAAATGTCGTCGGAATTTTTGCAGGCTGCTTATTACGAAAAATATGGAGTGAGTTTGTTCGTCGGAATCGGAATTCCAATTCCGGTGCTGAATGCCGATATTGCCAAATGTGTTTCTATTCGGAATGAACAGATTGAAACTACAGTGTGCGATTACGGCGTGGTTGGAACTCCCGCATTGGGCCGGGTAACTTATGCCGAACTTCGTTCAGGAGAAATTGAAGTGCAAGGGAAAAAGATCAGAACAGCGCCGGTTTCCAGCCTGAGCAAAGCACGCAAAATTGCCGATTTGCTAAAAAAGTCGATTCTGGCTGGCGAATTCGAAATCACCAAACCGGTGCAGATGTTTCCGACAAACACATCACTCAAATCGCTTAAAGAAGTAAAAGGAGGTGAACAATGAAAATGCAGAAAAAAAGATATGTCCTGAAATTTCCACCTCAAAGTGGAGATAAACCACTGAGCTACCATCTGGTAAGGGATTTCGACATCCGGATTAATATTCTGAAAGCGGAAGTTCGTCCGGGAAAAACCGGCAGTTTGGTATTGGAGCTGGAAGGTACTCCTGCCAATCTGAAAAGTGGAATTGCTTATCTGGAAGAAAATCAGGTGAGCTGTGAGCCGCTGAACAAGAAGATTACTTGGGACCATTTGCGGTGCATTCATTGCGGAAACTGCACTGCCGTTTGTTTTACTGGAGCACTGGAAATGAATCCCGAAAAATGGGAGCTTCAGTTTGATCCCGAAAAATGTATCATTTGTGAGTTGTGCGTTCCGGCTTGTCCATTGAATTTATTTAAGATTGATTTCAGGGAATAGACAGAAAGACGGAAAGAAAGCATCTGAAGATGATTGAACAGCGCACATACCGCAATCAGTTTTCGCAACAACGATTTCGGTCCTTTGTGGTCAATTACAAAGAAACCGATTTATGGATTGGCGTTGATCCGGCTTCGTTCAGGGAAGATATGAAGGAATTTTCTTTCCGGAAAATCAAAGAATTGCGATCGGAAATGGAAGCTTATTTGCTGAAAGATCCGGTCTTCGGGAAAACGTTCGATCCGCATCGGGTAGAACCGAATGCTCCTGAGATTGTTAAAGTCATGGCTGAAGCTGCCTGTCGTGCCGGAGTTGGGCCAATGGCTGCCGTTGCCGGCGCTTTTTCTGAAGCGGTTGGCGTGCATCTTTTGGAACATTATAAAATTCAGGAATTGGTGGTTGAAAATGGTGGCGATATTTTCCTGAAAATTGATCGCAATTTGCTGATTTCGGTTTATGCCGGAAATTCGCCCTTATCTGAAAAAATTGGGATCGAAATTTCTGCTGACCTATCACCGCTAGGAGTTTGTACTTCCGCCGGAACAATAGGCCCATCAGTAAGCCTGGGCAAGACAGATGCCACCATGATTGTTTGCCGAAACGCCGCACTAGCCGATGCTTTGGCAACTACTTTTGGCAACCTGGTGCAGGTGCCCGAAGATGTTCAGGCAGTGACGCAACAAACCGAACGGTTTCCGGAGGTACTTTCGGCAGTTATTATTTGCCGCGACAAAATCGGTATCCGGGGACAATTTGAAATGAAGTTGATAAAATAGCTTTGCAATTTCAGTCACCCCGAATTTATTTAAGGGTCTGAGGCTGACGCTGGGGATCCTGAAACAAGTTCAGGATGACTTGACTTAAATTATTACAAACGATGACAACGAAAAAAGACATATACAAAGAACTTGAATCGCGTGTGTTGGTACTCGATGGGGCAATGGGAACCATGATCCAAAAACACCGACTGTCGGAAGACGATTTCCGGGGAACAATTTTTACTGATTTTCAGTTTGACCTAAAGGGAAATAACGACTTGCTTTCGGTGACCAAGCCGGAAATTATCAGGGCGATTCATGCCGAATTTCTGGAGGCTGGCGCCGACATCATCGAAACCAATACATTCAATGCTACCAGTATCTCGCAGGCTGATTACCATTTGGAAGAATGGGTCTATCAGCTCAACCTGCAATCGGCCCTGCTGGCGGTTGAGGTTGCTGCCGAATTTACCGCCAAGAATCCGGACAAACCGCGATTTGTAGCTGGGGCAATTGGGCCAATGAACAAAACCCTGTCGCTTTCGCCCGATGTGAACGATCCGGGCTTCCGGTCGGTAACTTTTGATGAGGTTAAAGCTGCGTACCGCGAACAACTGAAAGGTTTGCTCGATGGTGGTGTCGATTTGTTGTTAGTTGAAACGATTTTCGATACACTCAACGCCAAAGCAGCTTTGTTTGCCATTGAAGATGAACTGGAAGAACGCGGAATACGGATTCCGGTCATGGTTTCGGGAACAATTACCGACGCCAGCGGGCGCACCCTTTCAGGCCAAACCGTCGAAGCATTCCTGACTTCGGTTTCGCACGTCGATTTGCTCAGCATCGGGCTGAACTGCTCGCTGGGAGCCAGGGATATGCGCCAGTATCTGGAAGAATTGTCGAAGAAAGCCCCATTTTTTATCAGCGCTTACCCAAATGCCGGATTGCCCAACCAGTTTGGCGAATACGACGAAACTCCGGCAGAAATGGCGCATCAGGTTGGCGATTTTCTCGATAACAAATTTGTGAATATCATTGGCGGTTGTTGCGGAACTACTCCCGATCACATCCGTGAACTGGCTGAAATTGCTGCAAAGTCTGAACCACATCTCCGGAGAAAAAAAGACAAACATACCAAACTCAGCGGACTGGAACCGGTGACTATTACTCACGAAGCTATTTTTGTGAATATTGGCGAGCGTTGTAACGTGGCCGGTTCGCGCAAGTTTGCGCGGTTGATCCGCGAAGAAAAATACGAAGAAGCGCTGGCCATTGCCCGCAACCAGGTTGACGAAGGCGCTCAGGTCATTGACGTGAACATGGACGATGCGATGCTCGACGCCAAAAAAGAAATGGTCACTTTCCTGAATTTGCTGATGGCTGAACCCGATATTGCCCGACTTCCGGTGATGATCGACTCATCGAAGTGGGAGGTTATTGAGGCTGGGTTGAAATGCTTACAGGGCAAAGCTATCGTAAATTCTATCAGCATGAAGGAAGGTGAGGATGTTTTTCGTGAACATGCCCGACGCCTGAAACGTTACGGCGCCGCGGCAGTGGTGATGGCTTTTGATGAAAAAGGCCAGGCCGATTCGTTCGAGCGACGAATTGAAATTTGCCAGCGTGCCTACAACATTTTGGTCAACGAGATTAATTTTCCGCCTCAGGATATTATTTTCGACACCAACGTGCTGACGATTGGTACCGGCATTGAAGAACACAACAATTATGCGGTCGATTTTATCGAGTCGGTTCGCTGGATCAAGCAGCATTTGAAACAAGCCAAAACCAGTGGGGGGATCAGCAATGTGTCGTTTTCATTTCGTGGAAACGATCAGGTTCGGGAAGCTATTCATTCGGTATTTCTGTTTCATGCCATTCGCGCTGGACTCGATATGGGCATTGTCAATCCGGGAATGTTGCAGATTTACGATGAAATTCCAAAGGATTTTCTGGAGAAAGTTGAAAATTTGGTCCTGAACAAAAAGCCGGAAGCCACTGAAGAATTGCTTGAATTTGCCCAGACGCTGAAAGAGCAGGATGTCAAAGAAGAACGTCGGGATGAGTGGCGCGACCTTCCGGTTGAAAAACGACTGGAACATGCGCTGATAAAAGGATTGCCCGATTATATTGAAATTGATTTGGCTGAAGCGCTGCCTCATTACTCGCCGGTCTTGAATATTATAGAAGGTCCGCTGATGGACGGAATGAACGTCGTTGGCGATCTCTTTGGCGCCGGGAAAATGTTTCTGCCGCAAGTAATTAAATCGGCTCGGGTGATGAAAAAAGCAGTAGCCTATTTGCTGCCGTACATCGAAGCCGACAAAGATAAATTAGACACCACCGACAACCGGAAAGTGGTGCTGATGGCTACTGTAAAAGGCGATGTGCACGACATCGGGAAAAACATTGTTGGCGTGGTTTTGGGCTGCAACAACTACCGGGTGATTGATTTGGGCGTGATGGTTCCAACCGAGAAAATTCTGGAAACCGCCATTCAGGAAAACGTTGATATTATTGGGTTGAGCGGATTGATTACCCCATCGCTCGAAATTATGGTTGATGTGGCTAACGAAATGGAACGCCGGAATATGAATCTTCCTCTGTTGATAGGTGGCGCAACCACTTCGAAAATACACACGGCAGTAAAAATTGCACCTCAGTATAAAAACCCGGTGATTTATGTGAAAGATGCCTCGCGCGCTGTAGGTGTGGTTTCAAACCTGCTCTCCGGAAATGAAGAATTCCTGAAGGAACTCCGCGAAGATTACCAGGCTGTGCGCGATTTACATGGACAGAAAAAGGCAAAGAAATATCTTTCTCTTTCAGAAGCTCAGGCCAATAAGCTGAAGATCGACTGGAAAAACACGCCAATTTATAAACCCAAATTCAAAGGGGTAAAACAACTAATCAATTTTCCAATTCAGGAGTTGCGCAAGTACATCGACTGGACTTTTTTCTTCTTTGTTTGGGAACTGAAAGGCAAATTTCCGGATATCCTGAATGACGAACTTCAGGGTGAAGAAGCCCGGAAACTGTATGCCGACGCCAACCGGATGCTCGACCAAATGACCGAAAAGAAGATGGTTCAGGCCAATGGTGTTTTTGGAATCTGGCCGGCAAATGCCGATGGCGACGACATTGTGATTTATGATGATGAAAATAGCAGAAAGGAAATCGGACGTTTTTACCACCTTCGCCAGCAGGAAGCCAAAAAACCAGGCTCGCCGAATTATTGTTTATCCGACTTTATTGCTCCGGTCGGAAGTGGAAAAACTGATTATTTTGGTGCTTTTGCTGTGACCGGCGGTGTTGGTATTGAAAAGTGGATAAAGCAATTCCGCGACGATCACGATGATTACAACGCCATTCTGCTCGAAGCTCTGGCCGACCGACTTTCTGAAGCGTTTGCCGAATTATTGCACGAAAAAATCCGCAAAGAATATTGGGGATATGTTCCGGAGGAAAAGCTTTCGCTGGAAGAAATGTTCCATGTCGATTACCAGGGAATCCGGCCTGCCATTGGTTATCCGGCCTGTCCCGAGCATCACGAAAAGAACAATCTGTTCAAAATGCTTGGAGCCGAAAGAATTGGAATGAGCCTGACCGAACATTTTATGATGTTCCCAACCGCTTCGGTGAGCGGAGAATTCTTTGTGCACCCGGAATCGAAATATTTTAGCCTCGAAAAAGTGGGTAAAGACCAGGTTGAAGATTACGCCCGCCGCAAAGGGGTGAGCGCGGAGGTAATTGAACAGTTCATGCCTTCGAATCTGAATTATAAAGGAATATAGAATGTTACAAATCATTTCACATTGAAAATCTAACATTGAATTTTAGGATTTCAAGGTATTTGTCTGATATTGCTTTTAAATGTGATCAAATAATTAAAACCGCATGAATAAAAACGCAAAAACCTCCCTGATTTCTTTCGTTTGAGGTTTGGACGTTATGTTTGTCACCGATATGATTTACTCTCAAAAAAGAACAGATATAAGGCTGAAAAGAAAAATGAAAACATTTTAAAACAGTAACCCGTTAAAAGAGTGCAGATAAAGCAGATCTCCTAACATTAAATATTTAATAATGAAGGCAATTGACATTATAAATCAGAGTAACAAAACCGTTTTTTCGTTTGAGTTATTGCCCCCGCTCAAAGGAAACGATGCCAGTAAAATTTACAATACCATTGAAACACTGGTCGATTTTGATCCGAAGTATATCAACATTACCACGCACCGTGACGAAATGATGTATATCGAACAGCCTGATGGACGCATTGAGAAACGCACGGTTCGCAAGCGCCCGGGAACAGTTGCCATTGCTGCAAGTATTCAGCACAAATACGGCATTCCGGTAATTCCGCATATTTTGTGCGGTGGCTTTTCGAAAAGCGAAACCGAGCATGTGTTAATCGATCTGAATTTTATGGGGATCAACAATGTGCTGGCTTTACGTGGCGACGGCAACAAAGGCGAATCCGTTTTCAGGCCTGATCCAAACGGACATTCCAATGCCAATCAGTTGGTTGAACAAATTGTCAATCTTCGGAGCGGGAAATACCTGGAACCTGAGCTGAAGAATACGGCTCCCATGGATTTTTGCATTGGAGTGGCTGGTTATCCGGAAAAACATTTTGAGGCTCCAAACGCTGAAATCGACCTTCAATACCTGAAACAAAAAGTGGATGCCGGTGCCGATTACGTAGTGACGCAGATGTTTTTCGACAACCAGAAATACTACGATTTTGTTAATCGTTGCCGGGCCATTGGTATCACGGTTCCGATTATTCCGGGAATCAAACCCATCAACATGAAAAATCAACTGACCGTTCTGCCAAAAATATTTAGCATTGATATTCCGCAGGGATTCGCCACTGAACTAGCCAAATGCAAAACTGATGATGATGCCAAAGTCGTTGGGACTGAATGGGCCATCCAACAAGCCAAAGATTTGATTGCTCACAAGGTTCCGAGTTTGCACATTTATACTTATGGCGTGTCTGATAACACGCGCAAGATAGTTGAAGCCGTGTTTTAACTTCACCCTTAGGTGGAGGATCGATTCCAAGGTGAATAGCGAATTATTAATCTTGTTGCACTGTTAATTTATGCTAATAGCGCAATTCAAAGTTCAGAAATTCAGACTCCATTTACCCTGATCTTGAAAGAATGTACTATCTTCGCACCCGTTAAAATGTGTTCAATCGAAAATCATTTTAACTTGCTTTAGAAGAATTTTACGGCGAGTTCTTTATATGCCTGTCAGGTGGATTGGCGCTAAATAAAAATCAAATTCATGAATTCATGAAAAACTTTAAACAACTGAACAATATTGTTGGCTGGCTGACTTTTCTGGTTGCTGCAATAACCTATTTGTTAACCATTGAACCAACTGCAAGTTTCTGGGATTGCCCCGAGTTCATAACTACTTCGTTTAAATTGGAAGTTGGTCATCCACCGGGCGCTCCTCTTTTCATGATCATGGGTCGCCTTTTTAATCTGTTTGCCAGCGGTCCATCGCAAGTTGCCTACATGAATAACATTATGTCGGCATTGGCCAGCGCATTCACCATTCTTTTCCTTTTCTGGACCATTACACATCTGGCTAAGAAGTTAATCAAGCCTGAAGGCGAATATACCATGGGGCAAATCATCGCTATTCTTGGTAGTGGTGTCGTTGGCGCTTTGGCCTATACATTTTCGGATACATTCTGGTTTTCGGCAGTTGAAGGTGAAGTTTACGCTTCATCATCTTTGTTTACGGCCCTGGTATTCTGGGCTATTCTTAAATGGGAAGATGAGGCCGACGAGCCGCATGCCAACCGGTGGATTATCCTGATCGCTTATTTGATGGGCCTTTCCATTGGAGTTCACCTGCTGAACTTGCTGGCTATTCCTGCTATTGTTTTTGTCTATTATTTCAGAAAATATAAACTTACACGTAATGGCATTCTGATCAGTTTAGCTATTTCTTTGTTGATCTTAGGTGTAGTGATGTATGGCATAATTCCTGGGGTCATCGTGATCGCGAGCTGGTTCGAACTGTTATTTACCAACGGGTTGGGACTGCCATATAATACCGGCGCTATTATTTATGCCTTACTTTTAATTGGAGCCATTGTATTTGGAATACTCTATACGATTCGTAAAAAATTGATCCTCTGGAATACCGTTTTAATCAGTTTGATTGTGATTCTAATTGGTTATTCCTCGTTTGCGATGATCGTTATCCGTTCGTCGGCAAACCCACCAATGGATCAGAACAACCCAGATAACGTGTTTGCATTGTTGGGTTACCTGAACCGCGAACAATATGGTGACCGACCTTTGGTTTATGGTCAGTATTACAACACCCCGCTGGAAAAATATGTTGACGATAAGCCTTATTACATTGAGAAAAACGGCAAATATGTAGTTGCCGATATGCGCCAGAAACCGGTTTTCGATTCGAATTTAAGCACTATTTTCCCTCGTATGTATAGCCGTGAAAGCGAACACATCGAAGCTTACAAACAATGGGCTGGCATCAAGGGGCGTAAAGTTTCGATTACCGACGAAGATGGTCAGTCGAAAACGATTGACCTGCCAACTTTCGGCGAAAACCTTACATTTTTCTTCCGCTACCAGATCGGACACATGTATTTCCGCTATTTTATGTGGAACTTCTCCGGAAGACAAAGCGACATTCAGGGTAATGGCGAAATCACGAATGGAAACTGGATTACCGGAATTAATTTCCTCGATTCAATTCGTTTAGGCGATCAGAAAACACTTCCGCAGGAATTTAAAAATAACAAGGGACACAATGCCTATTATCTTTTGCCATTCATCCTCGGAATTATTGGAATCGTATTTATGTACAACCGCGGAATCGAAGGGAAAAAAGATCTTTGGACCGTTTTCCTCCTGTTCTTCATGACCGGTTTGGCCATTGTTATTTACCTGAATCAGGCGCCTTTGCAGCCACGCGAGCGTGACTATGCTTATGCCGGATCGTTCTATGCCTTTACCATTTGGATTGGAATTGGCGTATTGGGTCTGTACGAAATGCTTAAAAAGTACATTCCAGATACAATTAGTGCTGGCGTTGCTGGTGGATTGTCGCTTTTACTTGTGCCTGTAATTATGGGAGCCCAAAACTGGGACGATCACGATCGTTCGAACAGATATACCTGCCGCGATTTTGGTTCCAACTACCTCAATACCTGTGCTCCAAATGCCGTGATTTTCACCAATGGCGATAACGATACTTTCCCTTTGTGGTATAATCAGGAAGTTGAGGGCGTACGTAAAGACGTAAGGGTTTGTAACCTGAGCTATTTTCAGACTGATTGGTACATTGATCAGATGAAGAGTAAGGCTTATGAATCGGAACCTCTGCCTATCTCATTTAACCACGATCAGTATGTTCAGGGAAAACGCGATGTGGTTTACCTGATGGAAGATCCTCGTCTGAAAGGTTCGGTTGAATTGAAACAGGCGCTTGACTTTGTTAAGGACGAAAATCCAAGGACTAAGCTTGAACAGGCTGATGGTGCGGCTTACATTCCTTCTAAAAAATTGTTTGTGGTGGTTGATAAAGCTGCTGTAATCAGAAACAAAGTAGTCGATCCTCAGGACTATGATAAAATTGTGGATACACTTAAAATTGACCTTAGCAGTAAACATTACATTACCAAGGACGAACTGATGGTTCTCGACATGATTGCCAATAACAATTGGGTACGTCCGATGTATTTTGCCATAACTGTTGGCCGCGACAAATACATGAATCTTCAGGATTATTTCCAACTGGAAGGCTTTGCCTATAAATTGGTTCCGATCAAGACAGTTTCTGATGGCGGTATCAACATAGGAAAAGTGGATTCGAAACTGATGTATGCAAACGTCATGGAGAAATTCAAATGGGGAAACATGAATAATCCGAAGGTTTATATCGACGAGAACAATAGTCGGATGATGATGAATATTCGGAATACCTTTAACCGTTTGGCAGAAACGCTTGTTGCAGAAGGTCAGAATGAGAAAGCAACGCAAGTTCTTGATCGTGGAGTGGAGCTGCTTCCGCATAAAATTGTGCCGTATAATTATTTTTCGATGATGATGGCCGAAACCTATTTCAAGGCAGGGAAGCCAGAAAAAGGAAAGGAAATTATTAATACCATCATGACTGATTATAAAGAGCAGTTGGATTACTTTTTCAAACTGGATAAGCCGATGAGAACTTCGGTGGATGAAGAAATTCAGCGAATCTTATATTTCATGAGAGAAATGGGTATGGTTTGTGCCAGAGGCAAGCAGGCTGAATTAGGAAAAGAAGTAACTAGTTCGTTCGAGGGTTACCTCAATAGATACAGTTCGTTGAAATAATGAAGCGTTTTGATCCCCGGGTTCGATTGCCCGGTTTCGTAACATCTCTATACACAAGTGCCGTATGGCGATTTTCGGAAACCGATCGGGTTGTTTACCTGACTTTCGATGACGGACCAATTCCTGAAGTAACGCCTTGGGTTCTTGATCTTCTCCGGAAAGAAGGTATCCAGGCTACGTTCTTCTGTGTGGGCGAAAATGTAATGAAATATCCAGAAGTTTACCGTCAGGTGCTTGACGATGGACATTCGGTGGGAAACCACACGTTTAACCATTGGCAAGGGTTGAAACATGAAAATCCGGAATATTTCAGCAACATTGAAAAGGCAGGAATGTATATTGATTCCGATCTCTTCAGGCCGCCACACGGATGGTTGAAAGCATCGCAATATCGTATTCTGAAAAATAAGTTCAGGATAATCATGTGGGATTTAATTACCTGCGATTACGATCGGAATTTGACCCCAGAGATGGTATTCCGAAATGTGACCGACTTTATCCGCCCGGGTTCGATTATAACGTTTCATGATTCAATAAAGGCACGGCCCAATCTTACCCGAGTTTTGCCCCGTGCAATTCGCTGGATGAAAGAACAGGGTTACCGTTTTGAAGTTATTCCATACAGTAGAAAATAAATAACAGGCAGTAAGTTACTTACTGCCTGTCAAAATTTAATGAGATGAATATTTTAATTGTTGGCTCAGGAGGAAGAGAACATGCTATGGCATGGAAAATCAAGCAATCGCCCAAACTTAAGCAATTGTTTATTGCTCCAGGCAACGCAGGAACCTCACTTTTAGGAACAAACATTCCGGTTGGTGCTTCTGATTTCGAAGGCTTGAAAAAAGCGGTTCTCGACAATCAGATCGACCTGGTACTGGTTGGACCGGAAGTTCCTTTGTGTGAAGGGTTGCACGACTTTTTCAGTGCTGACAACAGTTTAAAAAATATCCTTTTTGTTGGACCATATCAGCAGGGAGCTCAGCTCGAAGGGAGCAAGGATTTCGCCAAGGAATTCATGATGCGCCATCAAATTCCAACGGCCAAATATCTGGCGGTTACTTCTGAAAACCTGAAAGAAGGACTTTCGTTTCTGAAAACATTGAATTCTCCATATGTTCTGAAAGCCGATGGATTGGCCGCTGGAAAAGGTGTTCTGATTTTGGATGACCTTCAGGAGGCAGAAAATTCGCTGAAAGAAATGCTTGGCGGTCAATTCGGCGCTGCAAGCAGTAAAGTGGTCATCGAAGAGTTTTTGAGTGGAATTGAATGTTCTGTTTTCGCGATTACCGATGGAAAGGATTACCGGATACTTCCGGTTGCCAAAGATTACAAACGTATTGGCGAAGGCGACACGGGCCTGAATACCGGTGGAATGGGTTCGATCTCTCCGGTTTCGTTCGCCGATGAAACATTCATGAAAAAAGTGGAAGACCGGATTATTCGGCCAACCGTTCAAGGTTTAATAAAAGATCAGATTCGGTACAATGGATTTATCTTTTTTGGACTGATCAATTGCAACGGTGAGCCTATGGTGATTGAATACAACGTCAGGATGGGCGACCCGGAAACCGAAGCAGTTATGCTGCGGATTAAATCTGACTTTGTCGATCTTTTGATTGGCGCTGCTGAAGGAACTCTTGGCGAAAAAACCATTGAAATTGACCCAAGAACCGCGGCGGCTGTAATGCTTGTTTCAGGGGGATATCCCGGCTCGTACGAAAAAGGAAAAGTCATCAACGGTCTGGAAAAAGTAGAAACCAGTTTTATTTTTCATGCCGGAACAAGGTTTAGAAATGGGGATATTTGCACCGATGGTGGCCGCGTATTGGCTGTTAGTTCTTATGGCGAAAGTATGAGCGAAGCCTTGGCTTGTTCGTATAAAAATGCCCGGTTGATCGATTTCGATGGGCTATATTACCGAAAAGATTTGGGCTTCGATTTGTAGAATGAACTACCGCGCCAAGCGGAATCGAAGTATAAAAAGAAGAGAGCATGTTACTAAAAGCGTTTAAATCAAATCCGACTTTTCATTTTCTGTTGATTCCATTCATTGCAGCTGCATTATGGGGCAAGTCGTTTATAAATCCGGCCTTGTTCCCATTTTATCAGGGCGAAGATGCAATGATACTTTATCAACCAATAAAAGCTTTGCTTGGCCAGAGTCCGCTCGCGAGTAACATTGTTGGTTTAGTATTTATTATTCTTCTGGCTTTCCTGATCTTAAAACTAAATGTTCAATATACCTTTATCCGGCTAAGATCGGTTCTTCCTTCCATTCTGTTTATTCTGATTACGAGTGGTCTGCACGAACTTCACGCTATGCACCCGGTGTATCCGGCGGCTCTGTTCTTTATTCTTGCTGTTGACCGGATTTTTAACTCATACGACAAGGAAGTCATTCATTCCAATGCGTTTGATTCTGGTGTTTTTTTAGCCATTGGGTCCCTATTTTATCTGAACCTTGTTTTCTTCTTTCCATTTCTATGGATTGGCTTTATCATTATGAAGCCGAAAGTCAACTGGCGCGAGTACATTTTATCAACTATCGGGTTTATTCTCCCTTGGCTGGCAGCCTTTGCCTATTATGGAGCCACTGGTCAAACCGATGAATTGATGGTTACGCTCAAGGCTAATATTTCTCTGCACGAGCCTTTCCTGAAAGAGAATCTTCCGATTCAGATTTATATGGGATATTTGATGTTACTGACTCTTCTGGCTAGTTTTCTAATTTTATCGCAATATGATGGTAAAAAAATCAGTTCGCGCAAATACTTCAAAGCATTTTTCTGGATTTTCTTCATTTCGTGTGTACTGATTGCTGCAAATCCAGCAGTTTCGCAGGATATTCTGATTCTATTGGCAATCCCGTTAACTTACCTGATTTCGAATTACCTGATCTACATGAAGCGTCAAATCTGGGGCGAAATATTCCTTTACATCCTGGTGGCAGGGGTTATTTACCTGCAATTTTTATAGCAGGCATTTGTTTCTCAGGAATTATTTCAGGTTAAGTTGACTGTTTGGTTCCAGAAAATTGCTTCATCAAATTCATACCAGCTTCTATTTTCAAGCGAATAATTGTAGTAAAATGAGTAACATGGATAAACCTATGAGCGTTACTATTGCACTCCAACCGATAATGTTATTGATGGGTTTGTTGACGTATTGTCCCATGATCTTTTTGTTGTTTACCAATAAGATCATACACACCAGAACAACTGGCAAAAGCATCCCGTTAATGACCTGCGACCACAACGAAATCAGGATTAATGGGGCATTTGGTAGAAGGATAATCGCAGCGGAAAGAACCAGAATTCCTGTATAAAGAATATAGAATTCCCGGGCCTCGTCCCATTTTTTATCGATTCCGGCTTCGAATCCAAAGGCTTCACAGACATAGAATGCAGTGGCCAATGGCAATATGGTTGCTGAAAAGATTGATGCGATAAAAAGACCAAATGCAAATACTTGCGAAGCGATTGCCCCGGCCAAAGGTTTTAAGGCTAATGCAGCATCCTTGGCTTCAAGGATCTGGATTCCATTGGTGTGAAGTGTTGAGGCGCAGGCTACTATGATAAAGAAGGCCACCACAACAGTAGCAATGCAGCCAACCACAATGTCGATCAGCGAATATTTATACTGCTTCATGTCCAGTCCCTTTTCTATTACCGAAGATTGCATATAAAATTGCATCCATGGGGCAATGGTGGTTCCGATAATTCCGATGATCATGGCCAGACTTTGCGTGTTTATTTCCAATTCAGGATGAACAATTGAATGGCCAATTTCGCCCCAATGGGGTTTTCCCATCAACGCCGAAACTACATACATCAACAAAGATACGCTGAAGAGTAAGAATATCCGCTCAGCAATTTTGTAAGTTCCTTTGACTACCAGAAGCCAGATGAGAATACCTATTATGGGAACTGAAATGTATTTACTCACACCAAATACTTCCATACTTCCGGCTACCCCGGCAAATTCGGTGGTGGTGTTTCCGATATCGGCAACAAGCAATCCGATAAAGATGAAAAAAGTAACTTTCACGCCAGCGTTTTCACGAATAAGGTCGGCAAGTCCTTTACCGGTTACAATACCCATACGGGCATTCATTTCCTGAATAACCACAAGTACAATGAACGATGGAATAAGTGTCCACAACAGGTTGTACCCGTATATGGCACCAGCTACCGAGTAGGTTGTAATTCCGCCGGCATCGTTATCGACACTTCCGGTGATGATGCCCGGACCAAGTATGGCTAAGAAGATGCCGATCTTTTGGAAAAGTGATTTTCTATTTTTGAACATTCTACAAACCCTCTTATTTATTCATCCTACGTTTGTCCATCAAATCATCGATCACGTCATCGATGACAACCATTCCCTGCAACACTTCATCCCGATCGACCACGGGTATAGCAAGCATGTTGTATTTAGAAACGAATTCAGCAATTTCGTCAACTTCCTGGTCGTCGTATAGTCGGACCGGAGAGGGTTTCATGATTTGAAGAATTTTGGTATCGGGTTCAGAGACAACCAGGTCTCTTATCGAAAAAGTAGCGATTAATACGTCTTTTTCATTGGTCACAAAAAGGTTATACAACGATTCAGCTTCCGGTTTTTGAGCTCTCAGCACAGCGAATACTTCTTCGATGGAAGCATCTTTGTTAAACGATAAAACTTCTGTTGACATGATACTTCCAACCGCATGGTCTGGATAATCAAGTAATTCACGAACTTCCTGCGAAGTGTCTTTCTCCATCTCATTTAACAGAAGCTCAACTTTCTCGTCGCCCAAAGCATCGAAAATGTCAGCAACTTCGTCAGCAGGCATTTTTTCCAATACGTCAGCAGCTTTTCCCAGCGGCAGGCTCTTGATAATATGAACCTGAGTCTCAATTTCGAGTTCTTCAAGTACATCTGCCGCCTGTTCTTCATCGAGAGCAGAAAATACCTCAGCGCTTGCTTTCCGGCCTAAATCTTCAATAATATCAGCCAAATCGGAGGGGTGGAGCATTTGAAGCTTTTTATAACTTTTGGAAAGCTTGATGTTGGAGTTCGATGAATCAATCGTTTCAACATCTTCCCAAAGAATAAACTTTGCCGGAACATTGGCTTTGAAAAGCGAGGCCGTAAATTTCAAGGGTTTGGCTATACCAATTCGGCGTAACAATCCTTCCATGCCGATGTCAACAGCCACGGCAAACGTGCCGTTGATGACGGTTACCAGTCGGATGTCGTTTACTCGGACCAGCTTTCGGCCATTCAAGTCAATAATTTGTTTGTCGAGAACAGAATCTGCCAGGTACAGGTCGTTATTGATATGATGTTCAGACAACTCGGTCAGCTTATTGCAACTGATCTTGACCTTTCCGTTTATTTTCTCTATCGTGAAATCCTGAAATAAATAGAAAGCAACCTGATTTTTGCACTTCAGCTTGATGCCATTCACAACTGGATGGGCCGAAGTATAATTGGAAGAATCAGACTCGACTAATAAGTCTTTAACGACACCAACGTATTTTCCGTCAATATCGAATACCTTTTCCCCAATGACTCGGCTTAAATAAAATGTGGTAATAGATGTCATATGCAGCTCCTTGCATTAGTTGGTATTGAAGAAGCGCATACCAAATGGACGAGCTAACCTTCTACACCAAGGTTAATAATAATATATCCGCAGGCCCTTCGTCCATTTTAAAAGTGGTATTGGTTTCTGGCGCAAAAGTAAAAAAAAATCTTATGCAAGAAGTTGGTATTAAATTATTATTGAGTTAGAAATCAGATTTGTTTTTACAGCAACAAATTGCTCCGGATATTCAAACAAAAAACCCGCCTGCCAGAGGCAGACGGGGAAACTATTAAAAATTTTGCCTAGGGATCTAAGCGGGTGTTATTCCTTTACAGCTCAATGGATCGGCCGTTGTAAAAATCAAGAATTTTGGTCCTGAAAATATATTCGTATTTGGCCTGAAGCAAATCGCTTTGAGCCGATGATAAGTTATTCTTACTTTGGTTATACTCAACCGAATTGATCATTCCGACATTAAATTTTTCTTCGGTATAGCGGAAAGCTTCTTTTGATGAAATCACAGCTTTCTGATTGGCAACATAGCTTTTAAAGGCTGCAACAGCATTGGTATAAGCTTGCTCAATGTCTTTTCGAAGTAAATTTTTGGCGCTTTGCAATTGAAGTTCGGTATTTTCAACCGATATCTGTGCATTGCTGACAGTGGTTTTGCCCTGATAACGGTTAAAAATCGGGATGCTAAGAGTAGCTGCAAACCCGTAACTCTGCTGACCTTTTAACTGTCGGCTAAAATCGATTCCAAATTTGTTGTTATAATAATTATAATAGTTTCCTCCAAACGACAGGGAGGGCAATAATTCGCCTTTAGCGATTAGTAGTTGTTTGCGTGCACTCTCCAGTTTAAATTCGGCGCTTTTTACAGCAGGCTTGAGTTGAACAGCGTTTTTGAATACATCCATCGAATTAATTAAACTCATATTTGCTCCAATTTCAGGCAAAGTAGGTTTTTCGATTTTAAAGCTTTCGGTTGACGGCAATTCCAAAAGTTGATACAACGCCAGATAAGCAAGCTGCAAACGGTTTTGAGCTTTTACCACATTTAATTCTTCACGGGCATACTGAGCTTCTATTTCGAGCAAACTGCCTTTCGCCAGGCTGCCAGCCTCAACCAGTTTCCCGGTGCGGTCAATCTGTAGCTGAGTTATTTTTTGCAGGTCTTCAGCAACCGTTACTAATTCATCAGCAAAGAGAATTTCGAGATATGAAGCAGCAATGTTGAGCATGATATCATCTTTGGCCTTTTGCATATCTTCTAGGCTGGCGCGCAAATCCATATCTGCAGCTTTTACGGAGTTGTTAAGCTTAAATCCGTTCCAGACAGTAACATTAGAATTGAGACTACCGGAGGTGGTGTTTGAATTTACATCTCGATAGGTGTTGTCTAATGCGAGTGAACGGCCAAAGCTTTGACTGTTTTGGAAGGAGGCATTCAGGTTGGGCAGGCGGTTGTTTTTTGCTTGCCCGAGCAGGTTGTTGTAATATTTTGAATTCAGGTCCTGCTGCTTAATCTGGATATTGTTTTTAAGGGCATAATCAATACATTTTTGTAACGACCACGATTCCTGAGCCTGTGCGCTTGTTGTTACAACCAGCAGAATAGCGGCGGCAATTAGGCTGTATATTCGTTTCATTCGTATAATTTTAAATTTATTTTTAATGAAATTGGTTCAAGTTGTGAATGTCAAGTTCAAAGATAACTTATAACTCATAACTTATAACTTTTATCTAATTAAGCCTTTTTCTTTTCTTCTTCCTTTGGTTTTTTCGGATCGATCTTTTCTCCTTTTACCTTGTCTGCCTTGGTTAAGCCTTTTGTGATTTCGATGTTGATGCCATCTGAAATCCCGGTTTTAACCATTCGCTTTTCAAAGGTTTGAGGAGTCGCTGTTTCAACTTCAACATACGAAGAGTCTTTTTCAAACTTCAGCAGACCTTCAGGAATAACCAGAACGCTGTCCTTCTTTTCCAAAACAATATTGGCATTGGCGCTGTAACCAGCACGGATAAACTGGTTTTCTTTCAATACCACATTGGCTTTAATCTCGAACTGAATAGCTCCATTTTCTTCTTTTCCTTTTGGCGCGATGTATTCCAAAATGGCACCAAATTTATCTTTTTCTATGGCGCCAATTTCCAGTTCAATATTCATTCCTTCTTTGATTTTACCTACTTCGGTCTCGTCAACCTTGCCTTTGAAAATCATGTCCTGCATATCGGCCACCGTACAGATTGTTGTTCCGTTATTGAAGGTATTCGATTGGATGACCGAGTTTCCTTCTTTAATCGGAACATCCAAAACCATTCCGTTTACGGTTGAACGAACAAGGGTATTAGTAGCTGTTTGAGCCTTTTTTGTTACACCGTTTTTAATTAAATCCAGGTTATTATCTGCTGCCGATAATTCTTCTTTGGCGGCATCGTAAGCTACTTTGGCTGTTTTGTAAACTTCGTACGAGATTACTTTCTGGTCGTATAATTTTTGCTGCCGGTCGTAATCAATTTTTGCATCATCGGCACTTAGTTTCGCCCGGTTTAAGCGGTTTTCGGCATTATTCAGGCTAACCATGTCGGGAATAATCTTAATTTTGGCAATCACTTGGTCTTTTTTTACAAAGTCGCCGGCAACAATATATAGTTCGTCAATAATTCCTGAAACCTGTGGTACAATATCGATTTCTTTACGAGGAACTACCGATCCGGTAGCTACTGTTTTACGAATTACATTGGATACGAACGGATTTTTTGTTTCGTACACATCAGGTACTTTTTTTGATTTGGTATAGAGGAAGTAGATTGTCCCTCCAAAAATTCCTACCAGGATTACAATTCCCAGGATTTTAAAAATTTTTCTCATGATTCGGTTTTTTATATGTTTCTGTTTCTGATTATTCGTTGTTAGAAAATGGTCATTAGAAAAGGAAACTGACTATTTTCTGATTATTCGTCTCTGATGGCATCAATTGGTTTAATACTTACTGCTCTTTTAGCAGGGATAAGACCTGCCAGGATTCCGGCAACAACTAACACGGCAAGGGCAGAGAGCGCCATTGTAAGATTTATCTCCGGATTGCGAAAGAACAATTTATCGCCACCACGAAGAAGTATCTGATTTAAAACTTCAAGCACTCCAACTCCGAGAGATAACCCGATATAGCCAGCCATTACAGTCAAGAATACGCTCTCGGCAACAATGTGTTTAATGACGATAGCAGGGGTGGCACCAATGGCGCGTTGTATGCCAATTTCCTGTGTCCGCTCTTTGATGATCACCAACATGATGTTGCTTACCCCGATAACTCCTGCTAATAAGGTTCCAATACCTACGATCCAAGTCAGGATTTGTATTCCCAAAAACAACGTACTGAATTTTAAAAACTCTTTTTCGAGGTTGAACGATCCGATGGCTTGCACATCGTCGGGGGCAATTTTATGCCGGTCTTTCAAAATCTTTTTCAGTTTTTCTTCCAGATCGCTTACTTTAGTTCCTGGCTTTGAAGTTACCGAGAAGAAGTAAACCTTATTCCCGTAGTTATAAGCTTTTCGCATGGTGGAGAAAGGGATAATAATCGTTTCTTCTTTTTTGCCACCACCAATATTAATGCGGGTTTCGGCGTGAATAACACCTACAACCTGAAAATATACACCACTAACCTTGAGGTACTGTCCAATTGGATTTTCATCTTTCCCGAACATCACTTCAACAACACGTTCGCCAATGTTGCAAACTTTTCGTTCCTGAATGATGTCAATATCGTTTATTAACCTGCCTTTAATGGGGGTCCATCGATCGATTTTAAAATAATCGGGATAATCGCCATAAACATTGAATGCTCCGGCCTTTTCACCCCTGATCGTGTTATTACCTGCTTGCCCGTTGCCAAATAAACGTGGCGACAGGTATTCAACCTCTTTCACGTTATCACGGATATAATCGATATCGCTTGTTTCATAATTCCAGCGCCGCCCACGTTGAAATCCCTCATACGGAACGCTTGTCCGTTCGGTCCAGAAGAACGCTGAGTTGGTTGCAAAAGCCCTGACTCCATCGAGTATTCCGTTTTCCAATGCTTTTCCGGCCCCCGACATGACAACCAACATGAAAATTCCCCAGAAAACGCCAAAGGCTGTCATAAAGCTTCGCATCCGGTTTTTCTTCAGAGCGCTAATTATTTCGCTCCACAGATCTAAATCAAACATAACAAGACCTCCTTTTTACTCGTCGCGCAAAGCGACAATGGGTTTAATACTGGCGGCCCGTTTCGCCGGAATATATCCGGCAATGGCACCTGCAACAATCAGAAGCAAAGTCGAATAAATGGCGATATTGATGTCAACCGTTGGATTCATGAACATTGTTCCGGAGCCCTCTTCAGATACAGCTGTACCTGCTGATTGAACCATAAAATAATTGATCAATTCCATCAGGCCTGTTCCCAGAACTAGTCCAATGTATCCGGCTATTGTAGTTATCGTGATCGATTCAAGTAAAATCAGGCCAATTACCGACGATGGACTTGCCCCAATGGCTTTACGAATCCCGATTTCTTTGGTGCGTTCTTTTACAACGATCAACATGATGTTGCTAACGCCTACGATTCCGGCGATTAATGTCCCAATTCCAATGATCCAGATAAAGATCTTAATGGCCTGAAATATTTTCATCGTTTGAATGTAGTTCTCCAACTTATTGTACAAACCGATGGCGCCTTCATCTTTGGGATCAAATTTATGTTGCCGGCCAAGTACATTTCTGATTTGTTCTTCAATGGCCTGACTTTCTTCCAAGCTGCTTGCATTGATTGTAAGTGCCAGGTTATGAAGTCGGTTCGAGCCGTTGAATATCATTTGGGCGGTTGACAGTGGCATGTAGGCATTCCGATTCTTGGTCGATCCGGGTTCGGTACAAACACCAACCACTTTAAATGGAACCATGTTTACATTTACGTACTCGCCAATTGCAACCGAATCTTTGAAAAGAGCAGTTTTAATGTCAGCTCCAATCACCACAACCTTACGCTTTTGAATTAAATCGATTTGATTGATAAACCGTCCTTCCTTTAGAATCAGATTTTCAACGTCTTTTAGCTCAGGTTGACAGGTTATTGTAGTGTATTCGCCCGATTCCTTGTTGTATGAATATCTGGTATTTCCCATAAAGTAACGTCCGGATGAAACTCCAACTCCTGAAACTTTCTGTACAATTTCCTGATCCTGGTTCTGAAATCGAATTTGTCTTCCCGATTTCATTCCTTGATATGGAATTGTAGTTTCTCCTGTCCAAATCCACATCGCATTAACCGCATCGTTCATGAAGTTGGCTGAAACGCCGTTGCTTAAGCCGTTTCCTGAACCAAGTAGAATCATCAGCATGAAAATTCCCCAGGCCACCGAAAAACCGGTGAGGAACGTTCGCATCTTATTTTTTTTGATCGTGGCCAGAATTTCCTGCCATTTGTCGATATCAAACATAGCTTGGAATTTGAGCGACGTCTAGTCCGTGTATGTATTCTTTTTTGAACTTCTTCAGTTCTCCATTTCGGATAATTTCGTGAATCTGCCCGTCCTTGAGCCGAATAATCTGTTGGGTCAGGGCTGCAATATCGTGTTCGTGAGTAACGAGAATAACGGTAATTCCTGCATCGTTAATTTCCTTCAGGATTTCCATCACTTCGTAAGAGGTTGTCGTATCGAGCGCTCCAGTTGGTTCGTCGGCCAAAATAATTTTTGGTTGCGAAATCAGCGCACGGGCAATGGCTACACGTTGTTTCTGTCCTCCCGACATTTCGTTTGGCATGTGGTTAGCCCAATCTTTCAGTCCCATTTTTTCGAGGTATTCCATGGCTATCAGATTCCTTTTTTTTCGTGTAATACCTTGATAATATAGAGGAAGAGCCACATTTTCCATGGCATTTTTAAACGAAATCAGGTTAAACGACTGGAATACAAAACCAACTAAATCATTCCGCAAGAGAGCTGCTTTTTTTTCGCTCATGTTTGAAATGAGGTTCCCCGACAAATAATAAGTTCCGGTATCGTAGTTGTCGAGCATTCCTAAAATATTCAGAAGAGTTGATTTTCCGGAGCCGGAAGAACCCATGATGGAAACAAAGTCTCCCTGTTCAATATGAAGGTCGATGCCTTTCAGAACATGGAGACTGTTACTTCCCATTACATAGGATTTGTGAATGTTGTTTAATCTAATCATGGCTTTGCTTTCTGTTAGTTTTCTAATGTCAAAATTCGGAAATACGGTTGGCTTTGTTCTGCTTTTTTCGATGAATGGCCGATTTTATCCTGTAAATGGATTAAATAATCCGTTTTACCTGATCTGCATCGGTGTCTATCTATCAGTAAATGGTCTGATAAGCCAATTAACTTTCTGTTTTAAACATTGTTTTCAGTGGAATAAGACGGACAGCTTATCGATTCGTTACAAAAATTAACAAATATTTAGCAAAAAAATCCCGGTTTTGTTGGCTATCTATCAGCAAAACAGGGATTTAAGCTATTAATTTATTGATTATAGAATTTACCAACCCAGAAAATACATACCTAATCCTGCCCCAAGAATAACCAGTCCAGCGATCAGATGCATGTATTTTTCTTTCGATTTGAACTTCAGAAATGAAGAACCGATATGTCCCAGATAGACAATAAACATCATTGTGGCTATGGTTGTGACTCCAAAAAAAAGAGCCACCGAAGCAATTCCGGTAGAACTCCGTTGAACCGCCGGAATAAATAACATTGGGATTAAAACTTCGCACGGGCCAAAGACAAAAATGATAAACAGAACCCAGGGAGTCAGCTTGGTTTCATCAACCTTTTCTTCCAATCCATGGCTAACCTGATGCTTGATTTCACGAAGATTTTTGGGGATCAAAAAATTTGGCAAATGATGATGTCCACCATTTTTCAGGAACTTATAAAAGCCATAAATCGAATAGGCCAGGCCGAATGCGATCAGCAACAATGCAACAATATCGCCACGGAATTCCTCAACAAAGGTCAGTTTATTAATGCTTATTCCTAATGCTATCCCGACAAGACCAATGACAACTGAACCTCCAACATGCCCAATTCCTGAAATAAAAGTGATCCACATGGTTTTTGGTACACTCCAGTTTCTGGCTTTGCTCAGTACAATGAATGGCAAATAATGGTCGGGACCCAATGCTGTGTGGATGAACCCGAGTGAAGCCGCGGTAAGCGAAAGCAGGAAAAGCTGGTTCATTTTAAATTCTATAATTTGTTGATCAAAGAGGCTTGGCAAGCAGCACCGAAACCATTGTCAATGTTGACAACTGATACTCCGGCAGCACAGCTATTCAGCATCGAAAGCAGAGCCGATAATCCCTGAAAGTTAGCGCCATATCCGATGCTGGTTGGCACACCAATGACAGGTTTATCTACGAGTCCGCCCACCACGCTGGCCAAAGCACCTTCCATTCCGGCAACAACAATAATCACCCGTGCATTCCGGATGAGGTCGAGTTTATTGAAAAGCCGGTGAATTCCGGCGACCCCGACATCGTAAACGGTAACCACTTCATTGTTAAGAAACCTGGCTGTTTCAACCGCCTCTTCGGCAACCGGAAGGTCTGAGGTTCCAGCGGAAACAACTGCGATATATCCTTTCCCTGAAATTTCTTTTCGATGCTTGTAAACAATGGTTTTTGCAAGAGGATTATAAACAGCTTCAGGCACAACACTTTTAACTGCCTCGTAAATTTCAGGAGTGGCACGGGTTGCCAAAATATCAATGCCCTTGTTGAACATCCTTTCAGCGATCAAACGAACATGCTCGGTTGTTTTTCCTGAAGCATAAATCACCTCGGGTAGGCCAGTCCGATGCAATCGGTCGGTGTCAATTGTGGCAAACCCCATCTCCTCAATGCCACGCTTGGTGAAATGCGACAGTGCTTCCACCAAGTCCATTTCCCCGTCTTTGTATTTTTCGAGGATGTCCTGAATATTCATGTTATCTGCCTTTATTAATGATTTTTTCAACCTCATTCAGACTGAGTCCGTGCACAGTTGCCAGTTTCTTCAGGTCTTCAAATTCAGGTTTGAAACGAATTTCTTTTCCCTGAAAATAACTGCATTTCACCCGTACTTTTCCCAACTCAGTTTCAATTTCTTTTTCCCGACGTTCAAGAACCGTTTTGGTAACCGGATATTCCCGAAGCCCAATAGTCGTGCTGTTGTTGAAGATAATTGCTTTCATTTCCGGAACAATGTTCTTGCTGCAAAGAACCGAAATCATGTTAGCAGGTCTCGATTTCTTCATGATGATCGGTGTCAAAAACACATCGCTGGCACCGGAATCAAACAGTTTTCCGAAAAGGTGATCGTACCATTCCGGATTCATGTCGTCAATGTTGCATTCCAGTATCCATGCTTCTTCAAGCCTTGTATTATCCGTATTGTTGCTGGTTTCCGAAAGGTAAACCCGCAGTACATTGGGAACTTCTGAAACATCGCGTTGTCCGATCCCATAAGCCGTTTTTTTTATCGGAAAATCGATCTGACCGGTGAATTCATCGACTGTTGCCACAAGTATCGCCGCACCGGTTGGAGTAGTGGCTTCGTGCTGAACCAAACCGATTTTAACAGGCACATTTTGAACAATCAACGCAGTAGCCGGAGCCGGAACTGGCATGATGCCATGCGCACATTTCACCATTCCGCCGCCCAACTGAATGGGTGAAGACATAATTTTATCCACATTCAGGTAATCGAGGCAAATGGCTGCTCCAACAATATCGGCAATCGAATCCAACGCGCCAACTTCATGAAAATGAACCCGCTCCTTGCTGATGTCATGAACTTTAGCTTCGGCAACAGCAATCAGGTCGAATATTTTTAGTGAAAGCGATTTGACTTCCGGAGAAAGTGTGCTCTGATTGATCAATTCTTCCACATGCCGTAAATGACGGTGCTTTTCGTTTTCCGGATTTTCAATAACCACGGTTGCTTTGGTTCCTGAAATTCCTCTCCGGATGTCTTTCTGAATCTCCAGATGAAATCCTTCGATATTTAATTTTTGAAGTTCGGCAATTAAAAAGTCGGGATCAACACCCAGATCAATCAAAGCGCCAAGATTCATATCTCCGCTGATACCGGCAAAGCAATCGTAATACAGTATCCTCATATCTTGTTATTTTTTAGTTCTGATGGGTTAAGTGCTCTGTTCATTTTACCTGAAACCAAACCCTCGTCATCAATTTCAACACGTGCAAATCCAAGTTTTTTGATGTCGTTATACACTCGTTCTTTGATTGAAAGAAGTTTTTCCAGATCATCTTTCTGAACTTCAATCCGGGCGAAGGTTCCGAAGTGACGAACCCGGACATCTTCAAAACCATAGCTATTCAAAATATCTTCAGCAGCCTCAATTTGCTGGAGTTTTTCGAGTGTTACAGCCTGGTTATATGGAATGCGCGAACTCAGGCACGGGCTGGCAGGCTTGTTCCAGTTGGGTAAATTGAAATGTCGGGCAATTTCGCGAATTTCTTCTTTGGTGACTTTGCAATCAACCAGCGGAGAAGTTACCAGATTTTTTTTTGCAGCATCAATTCCGGGGCGGTAGTCGCCCAGATCGTCGTAATTGGTTCCGCTTAAAACCTCAAAGCCCGGGTACTCTTTCTTTATTTCCTGAAGGTCGTGAAACAAGTGATCCTTGCAAAAGTAACAGCGGTTGATTGGGTTTTCGTTGTAGTTTGAATCGCTCAGTTCATCGGTTTTAATTACACGAAGCTGAATATCAAATTCTTTGCAGAATGATTGTGCCAGGTTAAAATCTTTATTTTTCAGACTTTCTGAATTGGAAATTACGCCAATGGCACCAAACCGACCTTGAAATTTCCGGGCCAGGTAAAGCACTAAAGTGGAATCGATGCCTCCTGAAAAAGCGACAATGGAGCCTTTTTGTTGCCCGAACCATTGCTCAAGTAGAATGAGTTTTTCTTTTAAAAATGTATCTAAATCGTTCATGTATGATTTGTCTTGTTACTTTTTATCAAATTCGTGCTACCGGACAAACAAAAAAATTATTCGGTACGGCTCATAATCAATTTGCTGTGCTTGATTCCTTTAATGCTTGCCAGCTTGTCTGAAAATTCGGTCAGTCGGGATGAAGTTCCCTTTACGGCGATAATTTCCATATTATTCTCGTCGTTCAGGTTAAATTGCTGAAGTCCGATAATAGCATCACGGTATTGGTATTGCAATTCGGCCGAACGGTTACGAATCTCGGTTTTCTGACAACAGTAAACCATCACAACTGCCCCTGCAACCAGGTTGTCGCATTTCCATTTCTGCTCTACCAGGTTTTTCTCAATCAGATAGCGGATGGCTTGAGAGCGATTGGAAAAGCTATTTTCTGAAACATACTTGTCCAGAGCAGTTAACAATTCTTCTTCCAACGAAACTCCAAAACGGGAGACAGCCATGTGTTACTTTTTTATAAATTCGTGTTAACGGTGTTCAAAAATAATAATTTTGATAAAGAATCCAAAAAATCTTGGATTCGACGGAGATATGTAATTTCTTTGAAAAGAATATAGTAAAAATTCAAATAGTACTTTATGATAATCTTAAACCACAAAAAATTTATTTTTCTGATTTGTTCCTTTCTGGGAACTTTATCACTAGTAGCCCAACAACCTGCTGACGATTTGACCCGATATGTCGATCCGCTGGTTGGGACTAAGGAAATGGGACATGTATTCCCGGGAGCTTGCGTTCCATTCGGGATGGTGCAGTTGAGCCCGGATACCGACACCATTCCGTATGCCGTGAATGGCAAATACACCGGAACCGTTTATCGCTATTGTGCTGGATACCAGTATAACGACAAGACAATTGTCGGATTTACGCACACTCACCTGAGCGGAACAGGCCATTCCGATCTTTCAGACTTTTTGATTATGCCAACTGTCGGCAAAGTTCAGTTAAACCCCGGAACCGCCGACAAACCTGAAAGTGGTTATCGTTCGCGGTTCAGCCACGAAACTGAAAAAGCAGAACCCGGTTACTACCGCGTGATGCTCGAAGATGACCACATCAATGCGGAAATGACCACCACCACACATGTTGGCTTTCATCAATACACGTTCCCAAAAAGTGATGCCGCACACATTGTTCTCGACCTCAATCATGCCATTTATAACTACGACGGCAAAGTACTTTGGTCGTACGTGCGTGTGGAAAATGATACGTTGGTGACCGGATACCGCATTACCCGGGGCTGGGCACGAACCAATTACCTGTATTTTGCCATGGTCTTCTCGAAACCAATAAAAAATTATGGCTGCAAAGATGACGAGGTGCTTGTTTACAAAGGCTTCTGGCGGAAATTTGATCAGGAACACAACTTTCCGGAAATGGCCGGCAAAAACCTGAAAGCTCATTTCGATTTTGCGACTGCTGACGGAGAAAAAATAAAGATCAAATTTGCACTTTCAGCCGTCAGCACTGAAGGAGCACTGAAAAACCTTGAGGCTGAAGTTCCACATTTTAATTTCGAAAAAACACGTGCTGAAGCTAAAAGCAAATGGCAAAACGAATTGAGCCGGATTACCGTTGACGCTTCTCCTGAAAAGAAAACAACATTCTACACCTCGCTTTATCACACCTTTATTAACCCCATTCAGTACATGGATGTGGACGGGCAGTATCGCGGATTAGATCACAATATTCATCAGGCCAAAGGCTTTGTAAATTATACGGTGTTCTCGTTGTGGGACACTTATCGTGCATTACATCCGCTGTTTACATTGATTCAGCCAGAAAGAGCTTCGGATATGATCAACTCGATGCTTGCTCATTACGACCAGAGCGTACATAAATTGTTGCCGGTTTGGAGTCTTTTCGGAAACGAAGACTGGTGTATGATTGGTTACCACGCAGTTCCGGTTATTGTCGATGCCTGGGTAAACGGCATTCGCGGTTTCGATGCCAAACATGCGCTGGAAGCCTGCGTTTCATCGGCTACCAACAAAACCTACGGAAATCTGGGTGACTACATGAAACTGGGTTACGTTCCGTATGATAAAAATGATGTTGGTTCGTCAATGACGCTGGAATATGCTTACGATGACTGGAACATCGCCCAACTGGCCAAATCGATTGGAAACACTGCTGTGGCAGACCAATTCAGCAAACGAGCTGAAAGCTGGAAAATACTCTTCAATGGCAAAACCGGTTTTATTGGAGCAAAAGACAGTGTTGGAAATTGGAAAACACCATTTGATCCGATGCACACCGCCAACGAAGGATTTATTGAAGGAAATTCCTGGAATTATTCGCTTTACGTCCCACAAGACATTCCAACCCTTATTCAGAAAATGGGTGGGAACAACCGTTTCTGCGAACATGTCGATTCGCTGTTTACCATGTATATGCCCGACAAATATTTTGCTGAAACCGAAGACATCACCCGCGAAGGTTTGGTTGGTTGCTATGTTCATGGTAACGAACCCAGCCACCACGTGGCATACATGTACAACTGGGCCGGGAAACCTTGGAAGACTCAGGAGCGGATCCATCAGATTGTGACGACCATGTACCTCAATAAACCCGACGGCCTTTGCGGCAATGACGACTGCGGACAAATGTCGGCCTGGTACATTTTTTCATCACTTGGCTTTTATCCGGTTTGCCCAGGATCGGGGCAATATGCCATTGGCGCACCTTCTGTAAAAGAGGGGAAAATACAGCTTGCTGCCGGGAAAGTGCTAACTGTGAAAGCCAACAACCTTTCCGATAAAAATTTTTACATCAAGTCGGTAAGCCTGAATGGTAAACCAGTAATCACAAGTTTCCTTTCGCACAGCGAAATTGCCAATGGAGGTGAATTGATTTTTGAAATGAGCGACCGCCCGAATAAAAAGTGGGCAGCAAAATAAGCTGACAACAAATAGTAGAAAGCAAAATCCTGAATCCGGTTATTCTACCGAATTCAGGATTTTGCTTTTTTGCATTCCAGGTACAAATTACCAGTTGAATATCACGGTCTGCTTCAAATCCGGATGAACGCTCAGAGGAACCGGACTAATACCGGCCACACTTTCGATGAGCCGTTTTTCATCGTCGGAATAACCTTTCTTTGGAAAGTTGAATTCCAGAATAACTTCCGACACGCGACGGGGCGCATCGGCCATGATTTTAGTAATTTCAATCTCGGTGCCAATCAAATCAATTCCGTTATCCATGGCTTTGATGCCCATGATGGTCATGATGCAATTTCCAAGCGAAGTGGCCAGCAAATCGGTTGGTGAGAAAGCTTCTCCTTTGCCACGGTTGTCGGTCGGTGCATCGGTAATGATTTTGCAGCCCGATTGCAAATGAATGTTTTCGGTGCGTAAATTGCCTAGATAAGTTGTTTTTACTGTGGTCATATCCTGAATTTTTATTGCTAAGATAGAATGTTTCTTTCCAATTTGCTACTCCATTCGAAACTTGTAACTTCGCAACGAAATTTTAAATCAAGCAACCATGTTTTCAGGAATAATAGAAGGAACAGGCAAAGTGATTGCCATTGAGAAAGATCAGGAAAATGTACATTTTACGCTGACGTGTTCATTTGTTGACGAACTGAAAATCGATCAGAGCCTTTCACACAACGGCGTTTGTCTTACTGTTGTTAAGATCGATACGGAGGCAAAAACTTATACCGTTACCGCCATCAAGGAAACTTTGCTGAAAACAAATCTGGGCAAGCAGGTTCCTGGCAGCAAGGTGAATCTGGAACGAAGCATGATGATGAATGGCCGTTTAGACGGTCATATTGTTCAGGGGCACGTCGATCAAACTGCTACCTGTACCAAGGTTGAAGAAGCTGATGGAAGCTGGTATTTCACCTTCGAATATCCGTTCGACAAGGAGATGGCGCAAAAAGGTTATATGACTGTGGAGAAAGGTTCGGTTACGGTGAATGGTGTTAGCCTGACGGTGGTGAATTCGAAAGACAATTCATTTCAGGTGGCAATTATTCCATATACCTACAACGAAACCAATTTTCACACCTTTGAAATTGGTACGACTGTCAACCTTGAATTCGATATCATCGGGAAATACCTCAGCAAACTGATGACTTTTAAATAGTCAATTAAAGAGAAAAAGAGGGAAGAGGAAAAACATCGCATTTTTCCTCTTCCCTCTTTCCTTTTTTGGTTTTTATCGTTTCATCAAAAACTTGGTTGTTCCGATGTTGTTTCCATCGGCGAAAACATCAACCGTATATTCTCCGGGTAAAAATTCCTGACCCTTGTTGTCCCAGAAAATATTGACCGGAAGTGCGTTCCCTTCGTAAGTCACCTCACGACTGGCCGAGAACGGAATCTTCAGGTCTTCAAACTGAAACAAATCTTTGGGCGATTGCTGAAGCAGAACCTGATTGGGTTTTTGTATTCGGACATATATTACTTTATTCCCGCGCGGAGCAGTTACGTTTTTACTCAGTACAAAACTTACTTTAATTTGTTCGGCACGGCGGGCGCTTTCAGCGTCTTTGCCGCGGGCATTAATTCCAATAGCCGTCAATTCGGTGGCTTCAAGCTGAGCGGCTTCTTTTATTTTTTCCTGAAGGTGTACTTTTTCCTTTTCAAGCTGCTGATTCTTCGATTCCGACTGGGCATAATTTTCTTTTACCTGCACGTTCTCGGCCATCAGCAATTCATTTCGTTTGTTAAGCGAATCAACCTGAATAATGTAATTTTTCATGATGTTCCGCATGGTTGTTACTTGCTGGCGATATTGCTCGATTTGGTCGTAGCTTACTTTTTTCACCTGCTCAACTTCAACCAACAGATCTTTGACTTTGGTTTGTGCGCCTTCCAGTTCCGATTGTAGAGCTACATTGTTGGTATGAATCGAATCGTAGTTCGTCATCAGCGAACTCAATTCGGTCTGAATCGAAGCTTTTTCAAGATTTAATGCCGCCAGAACTTTTTTGTTTTCGTTATGCTGAAAAATAAAAACGGTTACTACAACGATCAGTAATACCGAAAGCATAATAATGATCAGGTTATTCCTTCTTTCTTTATCGGTTTCACCTAACGAAAATCCTTTCTTTTTTATGCCAAATTCATCCATCCTGTACAGAGTTTTGGTTTTATGATTTAGATAGCAAAAGTAACAAAATTAAGGCCAATCCTGAATGTATTTAATTAAAAGGTCTATGTTTTCGAATTCTGGTGATTCAATTTATAGGGTAATTAAAAATAATTCCCTGAAACATCTTGTAAAATATTTCAGGGAATGTGAATCGGTTTTGGACAAGTAATCCGGAAGACCTTCCTTTTGTCATTTCCAAAAATCAGAGGTCAGGCATCTGGATTTATGAGCTTGCCTAATTTTGCGTAGCTTTCATCGACGTTGTCAATCAACACTTTTGCAATGTTATCGAAATAGCTTTTTACTGTTTGCGTGGTTGCCTTACTTTCAGGATGATTGACTTGATAGCGTAGCGTATTTCGCATAGCGAGTGTGTCCTGTACAATCTGGCTAACGGCTTCATCATTTGGTTTTTGCTGCAGGTTGTTAAACGTAAAACAATCGAGTATCAGGTCCGATACTACATAATCAATCTCTTTTTTTAATCGTTGTCTGCTTGCCATAGTTTATTTTATTTGTGATGTAAGTGGATGTTTCATCATTCGAGGTTCGAGTAAAAGCGCTTTGACCGAACCCATTAAAACTTCGGTTTCGACCTGAACCGGAAGGTGGTTTTTGTCATCGGTAAACCATATTTTCATGTATTCACCTTCAGGAAAGAAATCACCTTGCAGTAAATATACTGAAACTTTGTGACATCGATACTCTTTCCCATTCCGTGTTTTTACATTCTCTTTGCCAAGGTATCTGAAATACAAATCGGCCACTTGCCGGTCAATCAGCATTCGATAAGGAACTTTCTGTCCAATAAATAGTTTGTCGAAATCGAACTTCCTGAAATTGTAGGCCGTAGCCAGCAAATCGTACGTGTTGCTCGGGCAGGGCGAACTTGAGCGATATAAAGGTTTTTTGTCTTGTTTAATTTGCATCTCAACTTTTCCAATGGCGGAATCGAACCAATAAGTATGTACCGAATTCTGTCGGGCATGATTCATTATCCGACTTGAATAGATGGGACTGAATGTTTTGTAATTGTTATAAGCCTCGAAAGTATCGCGCACCGAATAAAATAAGTCATAAGCCTTTAGGCTTTTCCCAACAGCTTTCAAATGCCAGGTTTCCTGCTGTTTGTATTTAACTGTATCGGCTTTGAATTCAACTTCGCCACTCTGAGCCCAAATGAAATGCCAGTTATAGTAAGCTCCATAACGGGCATATTCACCGCTTTTGAACGGATATTCCAGGCTTTGTCCTGAAACCGGATTGGGGGAAATAAATGCGATTAATAAAATCAGGATAGGCCAGAATTTACCGGTCAGTTTTTTCAACTGATTCGGGCTTCTTTCCCTTCTTTTTCTCCTGCTCTTTTTTTCTGGCTTTTTCTTTTTCAAGTTCTTCGTCAATCAGGTTCTTTTTATAATCTGGCTGGTATTTGATTTCCCAGGTCTCTTTGTATTCAAAATTTGAACGAACTTTAATAATCTTGGGGTAATATACGACCTCTTCCGGCTGCAAACCTTTTGCCAGATAACCGGTATCCCATTTGCCGTTTTTATTCGAATCGATAATTAGCTTTATTTTATATTTTTCTGGTTTCAGATAAGGGAATTCAATTTTTCCATCTTCCAGAATCTGAATTTTCTGAAGAACTTTTTCGTCCTTGTCGTTTCCTAAAAGTTGAACAATTGCAGGTCCCGAAAGCCCCGAAATGGTCAGGATAATCTTTCCGTAATAATCTTCCTTTTGGATTTTGAATTTCTGGTTAATCTTGTTGTTCGGATATCCGTATATGTTGTACGCGGCGGCCGAATCGACCTGAAACTGATAATTGGTGTTTGGCGTCCATTGATGTTCGATAAAGTACTTCCGGACAGATGTGCTATCTTTTTTTACTGTAATTGGGATTCGGGTTTTAATGGTGTCCTCAATCGAATAGAGCCTTACTTTGGTTGTATCAAAAGAGCTCAAAGGTTCGGGAGCTTCCAGCCGGATTGGCCGGTAAATATCATGTGCCGATATATTAATGTTTGTATTTAAATTGATGGTTGGCGTTACCGGAAGTTCATTTTTTTTGCGCTTAACTTTTGGCGTTTTCGGTGCTGTATAATTCAGTTCAATCGTGTCGTGTTTCATTACAAGTTGATTGAGTGAATCTAATACCTGGTATTTTAATTCAAATTTAAGTGAATCGGTCTTGCTGAAAACCGTATCGGTTAACCAAACGGTAATCGAGTCACGTTTCAGGTTCGATTCGATATACGACCATTCTTTGGTTGGCTTGGGTTTAATTAAATTAACTTTGAACGAATCGCTAAGCGATTCGGCGAAATAGAAGTCACATTTATTCCCTTGATTTCGTTTCGATGAGTTAAGGTACTGATCAAACTTGATTTCTTCAAACATCATCAGGTATTGAGGTTTGGGAAGATAATCAACATGTCCGGCAACTACAATTGTGTCGGCTCCTTTTACGATGGTGTCGGGTTCAGCAATATATTTGGCCGATGGCACGATGAGCGAATCTGCAAAGGCAATTAATTCAGATTTTGAATTATAGGTTAGGCTGTTGTCGGCGTCGGTTAGCGCATAAAGCCGGTAAGCGCCCGGAGCCAGGTTGTCGATCATAAATAATCCTTCTTTATTGGTGGTCCCAATGTAATCGGGGATACTATCAATAAAAGCAGTATATTCTTTTTGGTGATGGAGTAAAACAAGAGCCTTTTCAACGGGCTCCTGGGTAATGGCATTTTTAACATAGCCAACCACTTTTAAACTGTCAAACTTTTGGCCGGTGCTGAACGAGAAACGAAAATCTTTAATTGGGTTTTTTTCATTGTTGTCGGCCACAGCATCTTTAAAATCGAGTGAGTAGGTCGATTCTTTCCGAAGTTCTTCTGTGAATTCAACGATCAGTGTTTTTGCTTTCATCTTAATCACAGGTTTCTTTTTCATTGGAGGAGAAATCACCAGCTTTTCAGCGATCTCATCCGAATTGATGAATTCATCGAATGTCAAACGAACCTCCTTGTCGGTATAGTTCTTTCCACGCAAAACAGGAATCGTTTTCACAACTACCGGCGGAATACTATCCTTTGGCCCTCCTGATGGGCTGCCAATGTTGGCACACGAAGTATAAAATATCAGGTAAAAAAATGAAATGCCAAATAAAAGGGGTATAATGCTTTTCAGTTTGAAATAGCTCATTCGGGTCGGATATGGTGAAATCTGTTTTAGATTTTCGTTCGTGTCAAAACCAGTTTGCTTCATAGTTATATATTCCGTACAAACTTACAAATTCCTGAAAACATAGGGTAACATACACAGTTAATTTATGTCGTACTTCCATATCAACGAACTTTTGACCCTACGTCATGTTTTTCCGTGAATTTTGTATTGGTATATAATTGCTAGAAAGACCATTAATAAGCCCTTCGACACGAACTTTGCCGAAAATTCAAAGTGACCTGTCAAACTGCATTAAGTTGACATTGTTCTATCTGTAAGTTGCTGGTTAAAAGTAAACTTCGCAGTGGATTTGATCGCGTACGAATCCTTTTTCTTTCAGGATTTCAAGGGCATCGAAAATCATATCGCTGTTGCCACAAAGGTAAAAATGTGTTTCTGGCGCGAATGTGCAGCCTTTCAGGTAGCTGGTCAGGCGGCCATTATACGTTCCTTTTTTATCGCGGCTCGAACACAAAATGTAGCGGTCGTCAGCATATTCATAGCGATCATATGCTTCGGTCGAATAGCGCACTCCATGAATTAAGGTATAATCGATTTCAGGATAAGTGCGAACCATGCTACGGAAGGGGGCAATTCCCGTTCCGCTGGCAATAAATACAAACTTTCCTTTTTTTGCATCTTCAGGTTCAATGCCAAACTTGCCGAAAGGCCCGTGAACTTCCACTAAATCACCAGCTTTCAGCTTCCGGAGTTTTGGCGTAAAATACCCATTCTCCACTTCTTTTACCAAAACTTCGAGATTTTCGTCGTTGGCCCCGCTGTAAATTGAATATTCGCGACTTTGGTAGTCGCCGTGAATGCCGAGTGAAATATGCTGTCCTGCTTTAAATGAGAAACGGGCTTTAGGCAATTTCAGTGAAAAGGTTTCAGTAGTCAATTGCCTTATATTTTCAATCTTATAGAAGCTTTCGTCAATTTTTATGTCGTGCTTAATTAAATTCATCATGGCTTTCAATTTTGGCTGCAAAGTTAATTAATTTTACTATTTCAGACAATCAAGTCTTTTTATTCTTGTTTTAAAATAACAATTACAAAACAACCGGCAACACAGCGATTTGTTTCATCGGAAAATTTTATGGGTAATTGATGGAGCGAAGACTGAATTTTGAGGAAGGAAGGTTCGTTAGAATTTCAGGTAAAAATCTTTAGTCAGCTCACGGTATTCTTGCGTGTAGTCGTGATGCTTTTCGAACTCAATCATCAGATTTTCCTCCTGAAGAGCACTTTGTAGTTTACTCAGTTCAACCAAAATTCGAAAATCGGGTTTTACCGGATTGGGTTTTATCCGGCACAACCTTGAAATAAAAAGTCTGTTGAATACAGTCCATTTTTCAATTTCAGGAAGTGCTTCGATGGGCAGTACCAACGCCAATCGCCCATCTTCCTGAAGCATATTTATCGCTCCTGAAATCAAAACTTCTAATGGCAATGCATCGGCATGACGCGCTTGTGCGCGGGTTGCGGCTGGCGCTTTTATCCCGTTGCTGAAAAACGGAGGATTGCTTACAATCAGATTGTATTTTACTTTTGATTCTACTGAAAACTCCTGAAACGATTGGCAAAAGACCAGAATCCGATCTTTCCACTCTGACTGTCGCACATTGAATTTCGCTTCTTCGTAGGCATCCCGATCAATTTCTATGGCATCGATGTATGCCGTAGCATTTTTCTGGGCTAACATCAAAGCAATTAGTCCGGTGCCGGTGCCAATATCTAGAATTCTTTCAGCTCCTGAAGGATTAACCCATGCCCCGAGTAATACACCGTCCATGCCCACTTTCATAGCCGACCGCTCCTGAACGATACGAAATTGCTTGAATTGAAAAGAATTATTACGAGGCATACTAACCGTGATTTTATGCTATTGGTGGGGAGATTCGGAGGTCGCCCCGTCAATAATTCAAAAGCAAAGGTAGTGGATGACAAAATTTATCTGGCAATCTTCGGTATCTTATTTATATTACTAACGCAAAATAAGACAACCGCATCCTGTCAACCTATCTGTTTGAATTTCGTATATCAAAATACATCAAATTATTCTGGAGAATAACTTAATAACCAATGAAACTATGGAAAAGAGAGATCGTTTGGTTGAAGTCGCAGATTTGGATCCAGTTGCTTATTTTGGTGAAGACCTTGTACTTTTTATTGACATTGAGGATGAGAATATCCCCACCTCTCTTTGTGTCCAGGCTAATTTTGAGACACGACAGTTTGACCCGGTACAACCATTGGGTGTGTACCTGAAATCGAATTATTATCTTCCCATTCTAGACGTAGATGCGCGGATATCGCAACGACAGCGCCTCCTTGACGAGATAAACCCGGATGTGATTGCTTCCATGCTCAGGGATTTAAATCGAAAAAAAAAGTTCAACCAGGAAAACTTAGAGCTTTTGAGTGATATATACCCAGGCTGGCAGCCTGGTGGTTAACGCATGAAGCATAGGTGTCGCAATCAAACTTCACTTTCCCTTTGTACAAAAATTGTTGAATTCCTGAAAATCGAATGTTAGAAACAGAAAAGCAAGAAAACACACACTTATTGCCTAATCGCTTAAACGAGGGAAAATAAAGGAATTTGCATCCTATTTTGGGACGAATCACTGTTCAAATAAGATTTCTTAATTAACAATTTTGTATAATCTAAATTTCAACGGTATGAAAACACTGAAAATCTTTGTATTTCTGAGCCTGATGATTTTGGCCAACTCCTGCTCGAAAGACTTAGTGATGGATCAACCTGACCAAAATACTGATCAGGTAAGCAGTTTAAAATCTGCAATGGCCCACATGACGATAGCGGTTATGTCAGATATTCATTTTCTTGATCCATCCATGTTAGCAAATGGTGCCGCTCATGGGGTTGCTTTTCAGACCTACCTTAACTATGATCCTAAGCTGATCGAATTGAGCGGCCCCATTTTTAAGAAAGCTGTATCTGAAATTGTTGCAGCAAAGCCAGATGTTTTGCTTATTCCAGGAGACTTAACGAAAGATGGAGAGAAGGTTAGCCATGAAACGATGGCACTTTTACTTAAACAGATCTCAGATCAAGGAATCAAAGTTTTCGTAATCCCCGGAAACCACGATATCAATAATCCTGAAGCCGTGGCCTATGATGGTAACAATTCGGCATCAACACTTACCGTTTCAGCCGATGATTTTGCAAACATCTATTCCGATTTTGGATATAACGATGCAATTTATCGGGATGACAATTCGCTGAGTTATATCTGTGAGCCTTTCAACAAAGTCTGGATTCTTGGCATCGATGATTGTAAGTATTATCTGAACGAAACCGGCGGTTTAGCAACTGTCAGTGGGGTAATCAAAGACGCAACGATGAATTGGATATTGGATCGGTTAGCTGAAGCAAAGAAGAAAAATATCACTGTTTTAGCCATGATGCACCATGGTATAATGGAACATTATGCCGGACAGGCAACTCTTGATAAAGGCTATGTGACCGACAACTGGCAAGTAAATGCGGATGCATTGATAGATGCCGGGTTGAGAGTCATGTTTACGGGGCATTATCATGCTAATGATATTACAATGCGCACTAAAGGAAACAATGTATTATTTGATATTGAGACAGGTTCTCTGGTTACTCCACCAAGTCCATACCGCATTATCAGTATGGATCCTAATAATATGTACATCGATACGAAGCATATAACATCGATAGATGCCTCTTTCCCTCCGGGGCTTAATTTCTTGACCTATTCAAATATGTTTTTATCAGGACACTTGGATGGTATTTTCACCTATATGCTGCAATCTCCTCCTTATAATGTTCCATCAGAATATATTGCCGGTATGGCCCCTCTTTTCAGGAATGCCTTCATGTCTCATTATTCTGGGGATGAACACATAACTCCTGAAGAACAGGAACAAGATGATTATGTTGCGATGTTATCTTCTAAACTGGGAATGGTGTTGCATAATCTGTGGACTGATTTGCCACCGTCAGATAATAAATATAGCATCGATATGCGGAAAAAACTGAAGTAGTGCAGGACATTCCAATCGTTTTGTAAATTAAGTAAACTTTAAATGTTTAATCTCAGCTAAGGTTAACTTAGACATCAAAAAATCCATTTGTTGAACCCGGTTTTTCCTCTCGTTGATAGAACGAAGAATCGGGTTCTAAGTTTACGTATCAACTTCATGGGCATCATTCTGCACCACATTATTTTCCTGATCCATCCTTCATTAGCGCAATAGATCCGGTTTCAAAATTCAAAATTTGTTCAGCTTTCGAAGTATCAACGCACTTCCATAACAATGTGCCGTCCATTCCAATTTTCATGGCCGATCGCTCCTGAATAATCCGGAATTGTTTGAATTGGAAATAGTTGCTGCGAGGCATCTAATGCTGATTTTACGCTATTGACGGGGTGACTTCGAAACACCCCGTCAATAAAAAGCCATGCAAAAATAGTTGGATTTCCTGAGAATTGAATGAATTGAACAGAAATGCTTTTTGTCGGCTTTTCCCAACATTTAAGAAGTTACAACTTTTTCAGAAGCTGCGTTACAAACGCAAAACCAATAACCCTCGTTGCAAACGAGGGGAAGTATTTATTGATAAAATAAAATTTCAAGGAATTGCCACTCAGTTTTTGAAACTTGTTTGATTTTAACAGTATAATTTTCCCTTAATAACGCTCCAAAACTATTTTGGCTATCAACATAACTACTGACAGTAAATTCTTGATCTCCTAAAGAAGTTATTTTATACTCTTCAACAGACCATGGAAATTCAGCTGTTCGGGGACTTTTTAAATTCTTTGTAACAAAATTCTTGGCCATCACCATAACCTCAAATTTGTCATATACTCTTTTCCATTTTTCATCTTTGGGTGCAACCTTTGTATCATAAAAATAGGTAATTTTTTCAAACCCTTTGTTTGAATACAGAACTAAACAGTAAGCTGTATCTTCTATTCTCATATTTGGTTTGTAAACAAAAATATGAAACCCATCCCAATGAGTATTACCATTTCTCCAAATGGTATTACATATTTTTTTTATTATTGAATCATTTGGATTTTTTTCATTCAGTTGAATTTTAAAGGACATTCCTTTGTAATTACCTGTGGTGTCGTCCTCTCTTGCAATAATACTATATCCTATATCATTAGATATTGTCTTTTCAATTTCTTCTTTTGTTAACGGTTTATCTTGTAAATAACCGCTTGAACACCACCCACAAATTTGATCCTTTGAATTTAAAATTTGTATAAAGCCATTTTCTTGTATCCCCTTTGTTCGTACTTCTTCATTTGGCTTTAATGTATTGACAATTTTACTTTCAGTATTTGGCTTTTCACGTATGTTGAGAGATTCCTTGAATATTTAATTTTAATTTCAGCCGTATTTGAATTCAATTGATTAGTACTAACTTCAGAATGGCTACTTTTTTTATCATCACAAGTATTTACAATTATTGCCAAAAATATAATTACACCAAAGAACCCTCCCAAAACCTTCAACAACTGGCTATTTTCAGACTTATGTGCTTTGGGTTTAATTTCCTCATCAACCTTTGCAATTTCCCATTCAATAATTCTCTTTTTTATTGGATAACCACAAATAGGACAACTTTTAGCTTTGTCGCTAATTTGGTTTTCACATTCGGGACAATTAATAAGTGCCATCTTGGATAGTTTAATGTTTGACAATCATAAATTTACGAAAATGGTTGAATTAAAATAGACGTTATAGAGTAGAATCTTATTTTCTTACAAAATCACCAGCGTCTTCCCAATTGCATCTCTCAAATTAGCCTCAACATTTACCTGTTCGGCAAATTCATACCATTTAGCAACAGTTTCGGCAATTTGCTGAACGATGGCTGGCGCCTTTTTTACATTCATCTGGCGACCAACTTCCAGCAGATCGTCTCGGGTAATTCCCTGCCGCTTGCCATTTATGCTCAGCGCGTGCTGGCTCACCCAGGTGCTACCTGGGCGATATGCATGGCAAACGTCGTAAGCCGGAGCCAACTGCCAATTGCCTTGTGGGTTCATCATAAAAGCAAAGTTCTTGGTATGATCGTCACAGTTTTGGGCCATCACGTTAAATACCATCCGGCGAAACATTTGCTCGGCTTCCGGATAGGTAAGCCGCAGTAGGCGCATGGTCTGGAACAACTGCTCGTAACTATACGAATAAATGTCGTTAAAATCGTAGTGCATCATGGCACAAAAGGTTTGCATGTGCAGCTTTTGACTCCCTGTTGGGCGGTCAAAACGGCGAGTCATAAAATGCGCCCGGCCGTTTTCCTCAATCAGACGACATTCCGTCATTTCAATACCACAAGCAACAGCCATCAGGTAATAGGCCATTTCAACACGACCGTAGCCATATGTGACTCCAAACTGGGCGTCGTCAACTCCATCGAACTTCAGCAACCAATGCAAAAACCCATCAGGGGCATCGGTTTGTCCCGAACGAACTTCACCCGTTTCGGCATTCCAGGCCACAATCGCTTTAGCACGGGCTCCTCCGGCCGATGTTCCAATTTTCAGGATATCGGAAAGCGCTTTTTGCTCGTCGTGCGCAATATCGGTAGTGAATGCTTGCCTACTCGTTAAAATTTGCTGAGCCACATCGACCAAACTGCTGATTTCAACTTTCGAAGACTGATTGGCCGAAGGAGGAACCACCGGTTCAAATTCCAGAGCCCCCATTCCACGTTTTCCGGTAAAACAAAGTGTCTCAACGGGGTTCATACTACCTGAAGATCGGCCGACACGGGCGAGCCACGTATTTATAAGTGCATTTCCATAACGGTCGGGCAACACATCGGCCAATAGACCGGGCAAGCCTTTAAACGTATTGCTTCCGGCCAGTTCGGGAAACGAAAAAACCGTATTTCGGGCCTTGTTCAAAGGCATTTTTATAGGTGCGACATCCAGCTCGGACTGTAAAAAATCAGGATCAAACTCGAAATCAGCAACACCTGAATCCGGATTCCAATGGATAGCACCAATTCGCTTACCCCAAAGTAGTATGAAAGCATTGTCAATCATCACCAATCGGGCAATTCATAAGGTTTGGGATCTTTTGAATTTCGGGCACGTTTGCGTTTTTTCATTTCCAGTTTTGCCAAATATATCGGACTAACTTTCTCTTCAACTTGAAAAGCTTTTAAAAAAGACAGTTGATTAAGTACCCTCAGAATTTGAATTAGAGAGGAGAGCGTTCCTCCTTTCCCATTCTCGATTTGGCTTAGGGTAGTGCGATTAACTCCTGCGCTATCGGCAACCAGTTGTTGACTTTTATTTTGCTGCAAACGCGACTGCTGAACAAAACGACCGATCTGCTCCAAGATAGCACTATCGCTTAGTTCATTCCAATTTATGTTGATATTTTCCATCTTTATATAATATATTAATGATTTTTGATGGATTTTATACACAAATATAGGAAATTATTTGGAAGTTGTTAGTTGCATAAAAAAAATATTTAAAAATGTCTATATATTCCATCAATAAGCATGAAATAAATACATAATGATGGAATATTACAACAAAATTATTTTAATATTTGAGACTCTTTCCTGCAAAATTTCTCATCAACCGCCCCAATTTTCCCGATCCAAACTCCGATACTGAATGGCTTCCGATAAATGATGGCTCTCGACTCGTTCATTACCTTCCAAATCGGCAATGGTGCGCGAAACTTTCAGGATACGGTCGTAGGCGCGTGCCGACAAACCAAGCTTTTCCATTGCATTTTTCAGCAAAGCACTACTGGGTTCGTCCAAATCGACATATTGCCTGATCATTTTCGATGCCATTTGTGCATTGCAAAAAACACCTTCGCTTTTGGCAAAACGCTGCGACTGTATCTCCCGCGCCCGAATGACCCGCAGGCGAATAGCCGAACTTGATTCTGTCGTTGCTTGTTCTGACAGCTTTTTAAATGGAACCGGAACCACTTCCAGATGAATATCGATGCGGTCGAGCAATGGGCCTGATATTTTATTGAGGTATTTGGCAACCACACCCGGACCGCACACACATTCTTTGGTGGGATGGTTGTAGTATCCGCATGGACATGGGTTCATTGAAGTCACGAGCATGAAACTTGCCGGATATTCTACCGAGAATTTAGCGCGCGAAATGGTAATTGTGCGGTCTTCTAATGGTTGGCGCATCACTTCGAGTACCTGCCTTTTAAACTCTGGAAGCTCATCCAGAAACAAAACGCCATTGTGTGCCAGGCTAATTTCTCCGGGCTGTGGGAAGGCCCCTCCACCTACTAGCGCAACGTCGGAAACAGTATCTAATGTGGGGGTAAAATCATTTTTTTTTGCAATTGCTGCCTGATGGTTTCGTTTTGCTTCATCAAAGCTTTCAACTTCAGTATTTTTACTCCAAAGACTAACGCCACTTTCACTACAATACCAGTCTGGATTATTCTCTACAAAGTATTTAATATCATCTTCTGACCATTCATCAACGTTTCCATAAGGTACTTTTGTGTTGTACACTCTTTCCATCATTCCATCAGATGAAATTATTTTGTAGGGTACACTATCATCACCACCTAACATTTCAACATACCTTCCATCTATAATACTCATTATTGGCAACTTAAACACATCTTTCTTAATGGTTCTTGGTTCTATAAAATCTCCGTCAATCAGAATATGAGTAAACTTATTGAATGTATCGTAGGTTTCTTTAGGAATATCAATTTTGAACTCAATAACTATTTTGTAACTATCAATGCTATCATCATATTCAACTATAATGTTCTTAATGAAATCATTAACTATTTTTCTTTTTTGACTAAAAGTGGTATTTGTTGTATAATGAATAAATTCATCCTCATATTTCTTGATTGTTTGCGTGTTATTTTCGAGTGCATTTAATAAGTTGGTCTTTTCTTTAAATAGGATTTCGCTTTGCTTAATATCTTCGGTCGTTTTCTGAATAACGGTTTTTGCATCATCTTCAGAAATAGTGCCTTTAATTACTAACTCAATTGCTCGCTTCTTTTCGTTTTTCAATCTAATTATTTTGGACTCTAATTGATTGATTTGAATGTTCAATTCCTTTGACTTTGTTTCTGTATTCTGAAATTCCTTTCTAATTCTATTAATAAATTCATCACCCTTAAAGAATCTGTCCCAAATAAATGCTTCAATTTTATCAATGTTTATACTTCTATTACCGCAATTATTCCCTTTAATTCTTTTGGATGAACACATATAATGATTGTCATGCTTGTTTATTCTGGCTCTTCCGTACATATTTCTACCACAGACCCCACATCTTAACAAGCCTTTCAATAAATATTTATGCTCCACCTTTTTCCCAGAATTATTTCTATTGTTTGCCAAATTCAGATTTACCTTTTCCCATTTGACAGCACTAATTATTGCAGGCACTTTATATTTTTCGCCACTATAAATCCTCTCTCCCTTATAAATTGTATTCGTGATAATATTTCTGATCGTGTTGCCTTCCCATTTAATATCTTTTTTTTCAGTAACTGTAACCTTTCCTGTGTATTTATTTTTAGTACTGATAGTGCCAGTATTAATTTTGTTATACCGAGTTTCAACTCCCTTTTCATTTAAATGTTCTGCAATTGAGCGTGTCCCGATTCCAGAGAGCGATAAATCAAAGATTTCTTTTATAGTTTCAGCTTCCTCATTGTCAATTATCAATCTGTCATTTTCATCTTTTGAATATCCATAAGGTAATATTGAATGTGCTTTCCCTGAAGCAACTCTTGACTGTAAAGCACTCTTAACCTTTATTTTAGTAAGTGTGACTTGGTATTTATTAATGACGGAAACCAAATCACCAAAAAACTCAGCCTGTGGGTCATGTAAATTGACTAAGCCGTCAATCTCTGTATAATATTGTATTTCTTTTTTCTTGAAAATTTCATTTATTAAATATCTAACTTGTGGATTCCGCTCAAACCTAGACTGGTCAAAGGCAAATACTCCTGATAATCTACCATTGCTTACATCAGCAATTAATCTTTCAAATTCAGGTCTATCTTCTATTCTGCTCAATGTTCCTGATATGCCTTCATCTATATATAATTCAAAAGGGATGCCTAATTCCTTAGCCTTTTTGATTCCTTTCTCTTTTTGATCATTGATTGACAAATCATTGCCATCCTTTGCTCTTGATATTCTGCAATAAATTCCTAGTGTCATGCTGTTTTGAATTTGATATTTAAAGATAATAATCAGTTACTAATATTATCACTGTGTGGGTAGTAATAAATTCATTGAATCCAAAATAATTTCTTCTCTATCAGTATTTATTACGGAATGACCTTGTTAGGTCTCACAATTAATAATTACCAAACAATTAGAGTACCTGCATTTAAGTACTTTTGTTGTTAGGGAAGCAAAATGAATATTGACGTTATGGATGGAAAGAGATTGATGAATGAAATGTCTTTGAACAGGCTGTTTACTAAGCATTTCAGGGACGGGTTTATAATTATCACCGCTGATAAAACCTATATTGATGACCCTAGGGTTGCAAAAGATAGGTATAAACAACTGGAACGAGACATAGTAAACTCAGGATATGGATATGTTCCTGTTTGGGGCGGATATAAAGAGATTAACCCCGAAACTGGAAATAAATATGATGCTGCAAGTTTTGAAATGGGATTGCTTATTCCAATGGACACGCCGGAACAAATATCCAGTGTGCGCCGGAACAAATTGACCACCTTCCGCCGGTCAAAATGGTTGGGTTTCGCCGGAGCAAATTGACCACCCTCTAAGAACGATTTATCCTTGCTGATTAGCGGGCATTTATGATTAAGTTGGCTTTGTTCAATATAATCAAAATGTCAAATAAACTAATCATTATGAGCAAGGTAAGAAGCATTATCAGGCTTTACACCGAAGGTGTAAGTAAACAGTCCATCGGGGATCGGACGGGTCTTCCCCGCAATAGTGTTAAGAAGTATATCAGGTTGTTCCTGGCTTCGGGCAAATCGCCCCAGGAGATTCAACTGATGAGTGACACTGAACTTGAGCAGATGTTTCTGGATATGGTTCCACGCAATCATATTGAGAATGATCTGCGTTATCAATCTCTGGAAGCATTTTTCCCCACCATGGAAAAAGCATTGAAGATCCGGGGAAACACCAAGGAGAAGCTTTGGGAGCAATATTTTGAACAGCATCCTGCAGGCTATCGGTTTTCACAGTTCAAGCATTATTATCTTCTGTGGAAGAAGGTTCGTAATCCGGTTATGCACATTGAGCATAAGGCCGGGGAGAAGATGTATGTTGATTATGCAGGCGAAAAACTCAAGGTTTTAGATCCGGAAACATTAGACATCACAGAGGTAGAGGTTTTTGTCGCCATACTGGGTGCAAGTCAGTTGACCTACGTAGAGGCCAGTTATACCCAACAGAAAGAAGACTTCATCAACTCCTGCGAAAATGCATTACATTACTTTGGAGGTGTTCCCAATGCCATCGTTACGGATAACTTAAAGTCTGCAGTAACCAAGAGTAATCGCTATGAGCCGACACTTAATGAGGCTTTTCGTGACTTTGTAAGCTATTATTCGATGGCGGCCTTACCGGCTGCTCCGTATAAACCCAAACACAAAGCGTTGGTAGAAGGTGCCGTAAAAATCATTTACCGTTCGATTTACAGCACTTTAAAGGGTAATGTATATTCTTGCATTGAACTTCTAAATAGCGCGATCAGGGAGGCTCTGGAAGCTCATAATAACAGGCCGCTTACCGGAAGGCCGTTCAGCAGGCGACAGTTGTTCGAAGATACTGAACGACACTTTTTGCACCCTTTACCTGAAAAGAGATATGAGTTGAAGCGACGCTATATCGCTTCTGTGATGAAGAACAATTACGTCTGTCTTGCCGAGGATAAGCATTATTACAGTGTTCCTTACCATTTTATCGGCAAAAAGGTAACCTTGCTTTACAGCCAATCTGAGGTTGAAATTTATCACCGCTACGAGCGAATTGCAGTGCACAAAAGGAACAGGCACCTTTTTGGACACACTACAATAACTGATCATCTGGCCTCGCAGCACCGCTTCATGAGCGACTGGAACCCCGATAAATTTATCGAACGAGCCGCAGAGGTAGGCCCTCAAACGAAAGAATATATTATCCAGTTGCTAAATGCCAGACAGCATCCGGAGCAGACTTATCGATCCTGCCAGGGAGTTTTAAGTTTTTCGGTACGTGCCGGAAAAGAGCGGCTTAACAATGCTTGTCACCGTGCACTTCAATATGGCGATTACAGCTATCAGACCATCCGGGTAATCCTTGAAAAAGGACTTGACCGAAACGTTGATGATCAGCAGCATGTTGATCAGTCAATGCCCCCTCACCTGAATATACGTGGCAAAAACTATTACCGGTAATATCTCCCCGGAGGACAGCTGTAACGGCTAACCCCTCCGGGTATTGTTTAACCTTAAATCAAATAAAATGAATGAGCAAACGCTTCAAAAAATGAGACAGATGAAGTTCTTCGGTATGGTTCGGGCCTTTAGAACAAGCATCGAGAATGGCAGCATGATTCAAATGACAGGCGATGAAATGGTATCGATGCTTGTTGATGCCGAATGGGATGATCGTAACAATCGCCGCATAGAGAGGCAAATGCGCAATGCAAAGTTCCGTTATAAAGCCAACATTGAGCAGTTGCACTTTGATATAGATCGCAACCTGGACAAAAATCAGTTCATGCGTATGGCTGAGTGTACTTTTATCGGAAGAAAAGAGAATCTTCTGATCACCGGTAGTACCGGAATAGGCAAAAGCTTCATTGCTTCTGCTATCGGAAATCAGGCCTGTACTCTCGGGTTCAAAGTACTTTATGCCAACACTACAAAGCTGTTTACAAGATTAAAAATGGCCAAAGCAGATGGTTCGTACATCAGAGAAATTGCGAAGATAGAACGGCAGGATCTTCTGATTCTGGACGACTTTGGTTTGCAGCCGCTTGATGCATCAAACAGGTCGGTACTTATGGAAATCATCGAAGATCGTCATGGAAACCGCTCAACCATTATAACATCTCAGTTGCCAGTGGCACAATGGTATGAGGTTATCGGAGAACAAACAATTGCGGATGCAATACTTGACCGTATTGTTCATGATGCTCATCGAATGGAACTTGTAGGAGAATCAATACGAAGAAGACAACGAAACAAAAACGTAGAAACTGTTGAATCAGAATAAATAAATCTAATTTTGTATAACTCTAATCAAAACAAGGAAATGATCGTTCTCAATATTGAAAATAGGTGGTCAATTTGTTCCGGCGCACACTGGTCAATATAAAACGGCGTGAACTGGTCAATTTAACCGGCAAATCCAATCAAGCTGCTATCCTTTAATTGAAAAAGTAATTACTGCATTTACATTATTCTTGTTGGTTCGGTTCATTGTTTCGCTATTCTTTATGATGCAAAGATTTTACTTTTTGGTAAGGGATGAGATCAATAATATTCTGTGATAGTTTTGATATATAAAAGTTGAAGCTAAAGTGTCAAAATCTTTATATGGGTTGTTAATTATGGTCAATTTTTACGTTACTCTTTATCCGTTCAAGACATTTGTATTTTTGATTTCTGGCACTGGCAGCATTAGAATAGCCAAGTGAATCAGAAATTTCGTCCCATGAGAGTTTTTTATAGTAGAAACATTCTAGCAGTTGTTTGCATGGGTCACCCAAGGAATTTATAGCATTACTTACATCTTCATAAATATCTGGTGTTTTATCGAGAATCGGGATAGCAATATCAACTTTCAGATTACCACCAAAGTCGGTAATTTTTTCTGTTTTCTTATCTTTCCGATACTGATTCATCCATAAGTTCTTGCAAATTGAAAATAGGTAGGTGCTAACAGAACATGTTAAATCAAACTCTCGTTGTTGCAATTTTTCGATAAGAATTAGTAGTCCATCCTGAAAAATATCTTTTGCAGCATCATCATCACCATAATTTCTTGTAATCCATCTTTCAACTTTTGGGTAATCAAACTCATACAATTCAATATATACTTGCTGTTCACCAGATAGAATACCCCTAATGATTTGGGAGTTTTTTCGCTTCTTACGTTTTTCTTTTTCATAGAATTGCTCAGAAGTAGAATCATCTATTATATCCGATCTCTTTATAATAACATCATACTTTGATTCTTCACCAGTTTCCATGTCAACCATGGTCTCAGTTTCTTCAAAAAAACCTAAATAACCTTGAACTAATTTTGGTTTAGAACTCTCCTTCTCTTTAATAAATTCAATTGAGCGATTACATAAATTGGATAACCAACTCTTTTGCTTTTCTCTGAAAACCAGATATGCTGATTTTAATATATCTGTAAATGGCGAATCACTTTCTTTTGGTTCTGATTTCCATGAATCAAAATCCGCATCTGCCTTATCCCATTGGCTATTCTCTAACTCCATGACTTAAAATGTAGGTGTCAACCAAAAATATTAAAAAAATATTCAATACCGAAGGTGACATTTCAAAAACTCAGACATAAAGGATAAAAACAAGATGATTTGATAACAAAAAAAATAAATATCATGAAAAAGAAAGATTTACTCCACCACGTTTCAATGCTAAAAAAAGCTGACTATCAAGTAAAAAGAGAAACATCAGTCCAACGCATTCTTGGACATCAAAAACATTTTTTAGAATGGATGACTGAAAGGTACTTCTTTGACCACTTAGAATTGATGAGGCATTTAAGAAGTGAAGATGTATTGAAGTTAATGAACAAGGAAGTCCCCAATAACCAAACTGGATATTTAAGAATATTTATCAAGCATGGACAGAAAAGTTATAACATATATAGTATAAAATTCATTCCATATAAGATAATTCACAAATTCTGGGGGCTGGGATTTCAAGATGTAAATATCAAAAACTTCACTTTTTACGAATGTTTGTACGAAAACGATCACACGAAATTCAGGGGGTGCTTTACTAATTAAAATACCTTTTATCCGATTAAAATTTACAATCCCAATAAAATCAATATCATGATAGTTCCATCAATGAATACACAGGAGTTGACCAATGAAATTTTTTTAGATTATCCTATGGTTGTGAGAAAAGCAATGTACCTAACTGAAAGTCTAAGGCGAAAAGCAATTAAATCAAAGAATAAGAGCTGTCACCAAATATTTGAATATAAGTCCAATAGAAAGAATAATTGGTTAGTATTTGTCGATTATTACGTTGCTGAACCGACCTTCCAAGTCGTAGTTTATTACTTAAATGAATTTGGATTTAATGCAATGAGGGTCGATGCAGATAAACGGACATTAAATCACTATTCTTCACATTTCCTAGATCGTTTCAATGAAAGATTTCTGAAACAAGAAAACATTTCAAAGCTGGAATTACTTAAAAGATTTCTTACAAAAAACTCAGTTGGGAGTATCGAAGTAGCTAAGAATTGTGACGGCTATGTTAATCGTTTCTTTGGCAGAGTAAGGGAAGGAATTAATCTCGGTTTTGTAGAGTCAATTAATTATTTGCATAGTATCATACACTATAAAACCTTTATATCCACCGACATGATTTTTGAAAGTCAGAGAGGGGTTTTCGATCTGACAGGAGAACATTATAAAGCATATTGGAATGAAGCCTTTAAGCACACAAGGATTGCTGCATTTTAAAACAGAAAATTTATTCAAAAAATCTTAAAATATAAAACAATGAAAAATTCAAACACAACTCAAGAAGAAGTTCAGGACATGATTGGTATCTTAATGTCAAAAGGTTATTCACTTGACCAGATACTTGGATTAGGATATATAGTCCCTGTTGAACAGGATGTAAAAACTATGGTAGTTGAAAGAAAACAAAATCTATTATCAATGACACATTTCCTTCACGTTGTTATAAGTGAAGTGGCAAAATCTCCAAAGTACCGTTCAATGTCAAAACTGAACCACTTTCTAAATATGGCAATAGAACAATCTGACCTATTTTGTAAGGGCTTGAAAGAAGATGAATTTTTGTTTCACAGCCTAACTCCAGATTTTGATTAGTTCATAAATGAAATTCAGCTTTTTCTAGGGGGTCAGATCAACAGGATTTGAACCCCTTTTTTTATTCCATTTCAACCATACGGTCAGCATTTATTCCCAAGCAATCGGTAATATCGAAGAAATATTCTTCAGTCCAAACAGAATCTGCACAAATTAAATCACATACCGATATTGTGATACAATCAAATCTTTTATCTCCAATGCACAGCAACTTTTGCCCCAGAACTTTCCACTCCATGAATCGGTAAAACCCAAGGTATTCCAAAACCATGTATTCATTATGAACGTAGTTTTCACCAACATTCATAACAATTGCATCTTCAATTGATTTTCCTTTGCCACCCGTAATAGGTAGATTAATTTGAAATGAATCGCTTATGATTTCACAAATTGTTTGGTTGTTTGGTATTTCAAATGGTTCGCTCATGTCAATAACAAATACTGAAAATTAACATTTGAACCTATTAGTTTTTGCTGCATGATATAGAATCTCTTATTGGAGAGGTTTCTTCTTTTCAATTATTCTTTACAAATTTAATTACCTTAAAACCATTATAATACATGAATTTTAACACATAAGAGCCAGTAGCTAAAGATGATACATTGATTTCATTCTTGGTATTTTCAATTTGTTTTTTCATAATCAACTTTCCATCCAAATCATATATTAAAACTTCACCGATTGTATTTGCTTCAAAGAATAAAATGTCATTGGTCGGATTAGGATAAACATTAATATTATCATCTGTATCGTATATTCCGTCACCATTTGCATGTGTTAACCAATTAACGGTTAAAGAAATTTTTCTGGAATTTAGCTTTAAACCTGTCACCACAGAATTTGTTACTTCACAACGATATACACCAGCATCTTCCAATTTCAGGCTTGTCAGATTTAAGGTAGCAGATGTCTGTGACGAGAGCAAAACATCATCCTTATACCATTGGTAAATGTTGTGTTCTCCACCGACTTTTAAATTGTAACTGTAACTTTCACCTTTTGTTTTAGAAACGGATTGCGCTGTTCCAACACTATCTTGTGGCGAATAAGTAAAAGTTGCAATATTAATTGCTGGTTCAAGGCTCTCAAAAGTAAGTTGGTTATTTTCGCATGAAAAATTAGTAAGGGATTTATTCTGGCTTATATCTATGGATTTTAGCGAGTTATAACCACAATTAAACCAACCTAAGAAACTTTTCTGTTGGCTAACATCTAAACTCGACAGTTTATTATCCCAACAATTTAGGTAATTCAAATATTTGTTTTTACTGACATTTAGACTTGTTATTTGATTAAACTGACATTGAAGTTCTCTTAATTTCGTAGTCGAAGAAATATCTAAACTCGTTAATTTGTTGCTAGAACAGCTAATCCCAGTTAAATTTATATTCTGGCTTAAATCAAGACTTGATAATGAATTTGTAGCACAAAATAAAACTGTAAGGAAAGTATTTTTGCTTACATCCAAATTTGGCAACTGATTTCTTGTGCAATATAAGGTTGCCATTGCTGTGTTTTTACTCACGTCCAAACTTGTCAATTTATTTTCTTGACAATCTAAGTATCTTAATGCAGTATTGTGAGTAAAATCCAAACTGGTTAATTGGTTAGTGTAACACTCTAATTTACTTAGATTAGAAAAATCCTCAATCCCTTTTAAATCAGCAATATTCTTTTTTGAAACATCAAGGGTGGTAATCTTTTTAATTTTAACCGTTCGCACATAATCATCCAAAGTGCCTGAATCATATCCCAAATCTATCAATGCCTGTTCAAAATTATCATCTGGGACATAGGTTTGCGGACAAAAACCCCAAACAGGTTTTTTCGCTTCAAATAATGCAGAATTAGTTGAAAAATATTCAGGTTCAGTTTTAATATTTGACACACACCAATTATCTTTTAAATCTTGATTGAAAACAGTAGCATCATAAAACATCTTAGTCATATTTGTCACATTGCTTACATCCCAAGAACCGATTGGTTGATTAAATACAGTAGCACCATTAAAAACGGATTCCATATCCGTCACCTTGCTTACATCCCAAAGGCTGATATTTTGATTAAAAGCTTTAGTTCCTGCAAATGAGGAACTCATATCTGTAACATTCCTCACATCCCAAGAATCAATAGGTTGATTAAATACAGAAGCACCATTAAACAACGACTCCATATTTATCACATTACTTACATCCCAAGAACCGATTGGTTGATTAAATTTAGAAGCACCATTAAAAACGGACTTCATATCTTTTACGTTGCTTACATTCCATGACCCAATAGGTTGATTAAATACAGATGCACCGTTAAACATGGACTTCATATCTGTCACATTACTTACATCCCAAGAACTAATATCCTGATTAAATAATATTGCATCTTTAAAAATTTCGGTCATATTAGTAACAAGACTGGTGCAAACCTTCGACAAATCAGCACCTTCATTTCTTCGTTGGATAAGTAAATCTCTATCAACAGCTTCATACATAACATCTCCCACTTTTCCTTTATCGCCAGCAACACAATTTATACACTTAACAGCTATGCCATTGTAATCCAAATAAAATGCTGGTTTACCCAACCCCAATGAATTTATATACTCAATCGCTGGTTGTGAGATTGTCCATCGCCATTCTTGAAATAAAGAGACCAGATTTTTATTTGCAGCTTGCGAAGAAGCAATTACAAAATTATCAACTGCATCTTGCGTAGTTACTCTATCAGGACGTAATCCCGCATATTTCCATACATTTTGAAGCCATTGCCAGCCATAAGTTTCTTCCAAATAAAAACAAAATGAAGCGAATAAATCCGCAGAACTCCAAGGAGAATTGGGAACTCCTTGGGCAACGCCTAAAGTATTTGACCAATTTAAAGAGGGATTCGCAAGATAAGTAGTTCTTAATCCCCTTATCTGATTTACAAACTCAGTATGGGATGAATTATCATCTAAACCCAGATATTTCATTGACATAAAACGCATAAATACAGCATAACCAGTAGTAATTGGGTCGTTGGTGTAACTAAGTTTATTACCATAGAACCAAAAATTTCTACCCATTTCATAAAAGGTTATCTGTTCATATTTATTGTCGAATTTTAAAGATGTATAACATTGGTCAAAATATACATCTAACAACTCAATTCCAGTAGCACCCAAATAACCACAACCTGCACCGCAAGTTGGGTCTGCACTAGCAATAGTACTTTTCTGGTTTATATATGTTGATGGTAAAAAATCTGGTTCTCGACCTGTACATAGTTTATAAAAGTTATATGCACCATCCATTGCATCAGTCCATTTTTTCATTATTGTAGCATCTAATGAATTAGATTTTGCGAGAAGCATTGTTTTCGTACCCTCATACTTGTATAAATTCGAGGTTTCACCCTGAAATGTTGTGTAAGATTGTGACGTTTGCGCATTAACAAAAAGAGAGATTGTCAAGCAGATAAATAAAAGTTTTATTTTCATTGAGGTTTATTTTTTACCATTATTTTAATGGTATCTATAAAATTATTGTTTCATAATCTCAAATATACAGCATTATAGCACAAGTGCCATAATTAATTTTTAATTTCTTCAAAACTTTCTGCAATGAAATCAATGCAGAAAAGTGATAGAAAGCTGGTATTTGATCAAAAGGGAATAGAAGCCTTTGCCGAGCAATTGAAGAAAATTCGGTTGAATGAAGGTTACACCCAAAGTCAACTTGCTTTTGAATCTGGACTGTCATTGAGCCAAATTGCAAGAATTGAAACCGCAAGAATAAATCCCACTCTGAGTACCGTTTTTGCTTTAGCAAGGACACTAAATGTTCCTCTAACGGATTTGTTTGATTTTGAGTTACCTGAGTGAATCCTATTCAAAACGGATGAAGGAAACACCAACTTACATCTACAAATATTCTTTACTACCAGCATTATACAAGCGAAAATAGCCGAACAATATCCTTTTGTACAATCAATATCTAAAGTATGCCCCCCCTTTGGATGGATGGGTGGGCGCACCCCCCTAGGGGCGTGGGTCATCCATAGGTAAAATCACATAGATATTCTATTTCCTATTAAATTCTGACTTCAAAATTTATTTCCAGAAAAATTTTCCATTCGACCAAAACTAAATCAGTTAAAAATTTTATAAAAAATTATAATTCAATGGAATAATAGCTGATATTACATAAATATATTCCAAGCACAGCAATGCCAAAATAAGCCTATTTTAGCTACTTTTACTCTTCAAATGAAGAAACTACAACATGAACAACAAACTGCATAGACAGGCTTTTTTAACGGCTGTAAAAGAACGTGATCTTAGCGTATATTTTCACCGAAACGATCATTATATTCTGATCAAAGGCGGTGATAGCAGTAGAATAGTAAGCATCCAGTTAATTTGCTCAACCAAAATTGACCCAGCTATTCATGGCAGTAGCAACGGAAATGAACCCGAAAGTATTGGTCACTTTAAATTAACCATTCCCAAATGGGAAGAACACTTTAACTTTTATGTGTTTGCGTTTGTAAATGCCGCAAAAACTGATTCTGAATTTGTAATTGTCAGCGATGAAGTTTTAAGATCAAGATTGACTAAACTAAACCGAATCCCTGCCAGTGGAAAGAAAGCGGAAATGACACTTTGGTTAATGCCTGACCGAAAAATCTATGACTGCACAAACCCGTCAATCGAATTTGAGTATTACTACATGTCCAAAGGTGCTAGTGGCAGAATGGCAGATGGAACGGAATGGGATTATTCCGAATATTTAAATAATTGGAGTGAGTTGGATAATTCGTACCAGATTTAGATAACAATTAAATTGAAAAATCATCAATTTGATTGCTTTTCCCAAACAGAATAACATTATACATTTCATTAGCAATAGTTTAATGCTATTGATTTCCATGCTTTATCTACAATAGCATGGAAATAAACGTCAAAACATTTTGCCCCCTCATTAGACACTATTACATCGGAAATGGTGTGGTGCGGACTACGGAAAGGCCGCTGTGTCATCAGTGAAGTGTCGCGGTCTATTTTTCCGACTACCGAATGTATTTTGGTGGTTTCCAGTGCTTCGCGCAGGGTGAAAGGAGGAAGTATTGTTGGAATTCTCTTCGCCAGCATCGTTTTCCCGGCGCCTGGAGGACCAATCATGATGATATTATGTCCGCCTGCCGCAGCAATTTCCAGAGCTCGCTTCACGTTTTCCTGCCCCTTCACATCTGAGAAATCAACATCACACTCGTTGACCTTCGAGAAAAACTCTTCCCGAGTGTTGACGACGGTTTGCTCCAGTTCTATTTTGCCGTCGAAAAAGTCGATCACCTCACGCAAGCTTTCAACGCCATACACTTTCAATGTATCGACCACAGCAGCTTCTCGGGCATTTTCCTTCGGAAGAATAAAACCTTCGAAGCCTTCTTCGCGAGCTTTGATGGCGATGGGCAATGCTCCTTTCACCGGCTGTAAATTACCGTCGAGCGACAATTCACCCACCATCAGGTAATTCGAAACTTTATCGGATGTAATTTGTTCGTTAGCTGCCAGAATGCCAATGGCCAGTGGAAGATCGTAAGCCGAGCCTTCTTTGCGGATGTCAGCTGGAGCCATATTGATCACCACTTTTTTATGCGGCCATTTATAGTTGTTGAGGCGCATAGCCGATTCGATGCGTTGCTGGCTCTCCTTAACTGCGCTGTCGGGCAGACCCACCATATAAAATTTGATACCTTGTGAGATTTCAGTTTCAATGGTAATCGTGGTTGCATCGATACCATGAACGGCACTGGAGAAGGTTTTAATCAACATGAGGTGTAAATTAGCGTATTGATTATCCCTAATTTACAAAGACAGAATCAGATCACCAAAATTATGATGAGTTTTTTAATTTGGGAAAATTTATTGAAAATCAGACGTCTTTTTCTCCTTCCATGAAGTCCAGCAAATGAAACATACGCTTATTGACCTCACCGATAAATTGGGCTTTGCTGAGGATCGTATCAGCAGACTGAATATACCGGTCTGGCTCCAATTCATTTCCGCAGAAAACTATCATTTGTCGAAGCGATTCTTCAGTTACTTCGAAATGGAATTGCAGTCCGATAACCTTGGGGTTATAAAGAAATGCCTGATTGACACAAGCCTCACTCGACGCAAGCCGAAGCGCTCCTGATGGCAAATCAAAAGTGTCGCCATGCCAATGAAAAACGGGGTACGGATCGATACTTTCGCTCAACAGACGATCAGCCAATCCGCATTCGGTTGGAGAAATTGGGAACCAGCCGATTTCCTTTTCACCATTTGGATATACCTCCGCACCTAGGCTCGATGCGATTAATTGCGCACCCAAACAAATACCAATTACTGTTTTTCCGGCCTGAATAGCATTCCGGATGAATTCTTTCTCACCGCACAACCAATCAAATTTGTCTTCGTCATATACACCCATGGGGCCACCCATAACGATCAACCAATCAAAATCAGAAAGTGCGGGTAACTGATTGTTCTCGTAAAACTTAGTTGCTGAAAGTGAATGCCCTTTAATTGAGACCCAATCTTCGATGCAACCCAAACCTTCAAAGGAAACGTGTTGCAGATAATGAATCCGGAGTGTTTTCATTTTCTTCCTTGCTTATTTGTTATGCGTCAATAGCCTTTCAAATCCAGATTGGCGCTATCGATCATGGTCACCCATTTACCCATTTTTTTCTGAATAATCCGGAAGTGGTGCTGGTCTTCCGGAGTAACAAAAGAGATAGCTTCGCCGGGATTTTCAGCGCGTCCGGTCCGACCAATACGGTGAATGTAATCTTTAGGCGAACGGGGTAATTCGTAATTAATGACATGCGGCAAAAACTCAATGTCGATGCCACGCGCCAGTAAATCGGTGGTTACCAATACCCGAAGTGTTCCGGTTTTAAATTCACGTAAAGCCTCGGTACGCGCTCCCTGGCTCTTTTTGCTGTGGATGGAAACCGCATCAATACCGTTTTTGCAAAGTTTATCGGCAACATTATCGGCCTGATAAGTGGAAGATGTAAAAACCAGCACCTGTTTCAACTCGTTTTTTTTGATGATGTATCGCAGCAGCGGACCTTTCTTTTCCAACGGAACAAAATAGCCGGTTTGTTCGATCAGATCAATATTTTCTTTCTCCGGCTCAACCTTTATCACAACTGGATCGTGTAGCAAAATTTGGTTGATACCGACAATATTTTCGCTCAAAGTAGCCGAGAACAATAGATTTTGACGTTTCTTAGGCAACAGTGCAAAGATGCGAGTCATCTCTTCCTGAAATCCCAGATTAAGCATTTTATCAGCCTCGTCTAAAACCAATGTTTCGATTTCGGATAAGTGAACCGCATTCGATTCAACCAGTTCCAACAATCTTCCTGGCGTGGCAACCAAAACCTGGACCCCCTGTAACCCGATCATTTGCGGATTAATGGATACACCACCAAAAACGGCAATCGTTTTTATTCGCTCCGGAAGTTCGGTTCCAAATTGGATGAATACATCCCGAACTTGAACCGCCAACTCGCGTGTGGGAACTAACACTAAAATCCGTGCGTGCCTGTTTTTAGCAATCTGCTGGTTTTGCAGGTTGGTTAAGATCGGCAACACATAACTTGCCGTTTTGCCCGAACCGGTTGGAGCAATGCCTAAAACATCCTTCCGTAGTAGAACAGCAGGAATTACTTCTTTCTGAATAGGATAAGGCTGCGTGTAATTCTGAGTAGCCAGAGCTTGTAATAAAGCGGGCGATAAACCGAAAGATGAAAAGGACATATGATTTCGAATATTTTTCCGGAAGTAAAGATAGATGAATTTTGTTTATTGATCAGATGAATTTCAAGCTGTCCGATCAGTAAGCTCGTTCCACATTATTTTTTCTGATAAACCCGGACGTAGTCAATAACCATTGAACGCGGGAAAATAGTATCGTCGATGCCTTGGGCACCACCGTAAGTTCCGCCAACGGCAACATTCAGCAGCAGATGAAATTGCTTGTCAAAGGGCCAGGTTTCGAAGCCTGTATTATCGTTTTTGAAAGTTAAGTAAAGTTGAGAATCAACGTAAATACGCATTTCTCCAGTTTCCCATTCCAGAATGTATTTATGGAATTCCGTATAGCAATCAGAAATATTGATTATTGCAGTCTTTTGTGTTCCCAAAGGAGCATTGTAAGACTTGGTTTGAACTGTAGCTGCGATATAATAAGGAATGTATCCCAGATTTTCCATGATGTCGATTTCTCCGCTGTCAGGCCATCCTCCGTGAGTGCCATCTGTTGGTAGCATCCAGATTGCCGGCCACATTCCTATTCCTGAGGGAAGTTTGGCCTTCACCTCAATTCTTCCATACAACCAGTCGCCTTTTGTTCGGGTAGCCAAACGCGCCGAAGTGTATTTTTTACCCTCGAAATCTTCTTTAATAGCATTAATGTAAAGGAAACCACCTTTTACTTCGGCGTTCTTCAAGCGTGAATCGGTATAATATTGTGCTTCATTATTTCCCCAGCCACTTCCACCGACATCGTAACTCCATTTTGATTCGTCGGGCAACCCAGAGTAATTGAATTCATCGCTCCACACTAATTGGTAACCAGCTGGTATTTCAGAGTCCGTATCTTCAGGGTTCTTATCTTTACAGCCACCGATGAAAAATACAACCAAAACCGAGATATGGAAGAATTGCTTCATTGGGTCGAATAGGTTTACCTTCAAAACATTGGTGTGTGATTAAAAGTTTACAATCGATAAATTAATAAACTAAAAACATGAAAGAGGAGACGGGAAAACCGTCAGAAACTGGCATTTTTACAACATCGGACTAATAATTCGGGCAAACGATTCTTTTATTTTATTCATGCGGGGCCGCTTCCTCCATTCTTCAAGAATAATTAATTCGCTTTTCCCCTGATCTTCCAAAAACTGCCGGGCTAAAAGATCGGCAATTTCTTCGTCGTAAATCATAGCATTGACTTCAAAATTGGTTTCAATGCTCCGGAAATCAAGGTTGGCCGTCCCGACAGATGAAAAAACACCATCGGCAACAATTACTTTGCTATGCGTAAATCCTGCTTCGTAGAAGTAAATTTTCACCCCTGCTTCAAGCAATTCCTCGACGTATGAATTTGTTCCCCATTTTGGAGTAATCGCGTCTGACAAACCTGGCACGATAATCCGGACATCAATACCTCCCAATGCCGAGGTTTTCAGGGCGGTAACAATATCGGCGGTTGGCATTAGGTAAGGCGTTGATATATATACATAATCGGTTGCAGATGAAATTGCAGCAAAATAAGCCTGACCGATGCTTTCCCAATCCGAATCAGGTCCGCTGGCTGTCATCTGAACCAATTTTCCATCACCCGATTCAAACGGTTTAAAATACTCTTCTCCTTTTAGAACCTCTTTGCATACAAAATACCAGTCGGCCATAAAAATGATTTGAAGTGCGGTAGCCCCGCCACCGATCACTTTCAAGTGAGTATCGCGCCAAGGACCAATCCCCGGGACGCCATCCTGATACCGATCTGCAAAATTCAGCCCTCCAACAAAAGCCGTTTCGCCATCGACGACCAAAATTTTACGGTGATTACGGTAATTAACCCTGGAAGTCAGCATCGGAAAGCGAACCTTCATAAAACAATCGACTTTCACTCCGGCATCCGACATTGACCGGATAAACTTCTTCTTTAGTTCCCAACTTCCGACGTCATCGAAAATTAACCGCACTTCAACTCCTTCCTGAGCCTTCCGGATAAGTAGTTCGCGTAAGTAATTTCCAATCCGGTCGTTTTCAATGATGTAATATTCGAGATGGATGTGATGTTTGGCTTGCTCCATAACCCGGAATATTTCAGGAAAAGTTTCCGCTCCGTTGTGCAGAATCTGAATTTCATTGTTGTTGGTCAGAATGGCGTTTGAATTGGAAAGCAACAGATTCATCAACCTCTTTTTTGAATAGAGTTTGCTGCTAATCTGAGACGGGTTTTTTGGAAGGTTATCCAATTGTTCCAGTGTCAGATTCCGGAGTTTTTCAAGGTCTTTCAGGCCCTTCCGCGAATACATTTTTGTTTTGCGGTATTCCTGACCAAAAAAAAGATAAATCACGATTCCAATAAAGGGCAGCAAGACCAAGACCAGAATCCAGCTAATGGTTTTCTCTGGATTACGATTTTCCAGGATAATAAGAACGGCAATAAAAATAACAGTAACTAAATAAAGGATGACGATTAAACTTGGCATTGATTTCCAAAAGCTGATTAAAATGTCCATGCGTTTATTTAATTGTTTTAGTGCGACTAAATTTCATCAAAAAACAACATAAAAGCAAGTGAAAAAATCAGTAAGCAAAGAAGATCTCAAAATCTGGAAGTCCAAATGGTACCGATGGACCTGTAATCGTGTAAATCGGTTTCCTATTTTCGCCTCAATACATGAAGTTTACATTCATCCAGTTGTTCAAAAGCAATGATTTTCCCTGAAATTTTTGGGGCAGCGACACCTTTGCCGAAGAACTGATTTCCAGTGTAAACAAAGGCTTCGTCCCATAAATTCATTTCCAAAAAGCTATTCAGAAGTTTGCCACCACCCTCAACTACCACCGAAAGAATCTCACGCTGGTATAGGCTGGTGAGCATTTGTGGCACAATATTCTGCGTGAAATCGAGTCGAATAAATTTCAGGTTTTCGGAATCTTGCTTTTCAACTTCAGCAAAAATCCAAGTCGGAGCTTTCTCATCAAATAGTTGTAATCCGGAATTTAGCCTGTCTATTCGATCAATTACCAGTCGGACAGGTTGATTTCCTGTCCATTCGCGAACAGTTAACGCCGGGTTGTCGAATTCGGCCGTATTGGTCCCAATCAAAATAGCCGATTCTTCAGAGCGTTGTTTGTGTACCAACCGTTTCGACAAGGCATTTGTAATCCAGGTTGGATGTTGAGTTTCGGTGCGGTCGGTATCTATAAAGCCATCAAGGGTCTGAGCCCATTTCAGCAAAATATAAGGTCGTTTTTGCTCATGAAAAGTAAAAAAGCGGCGGTTCAGATCGCGACATTCTTTTTCGAGAAACCCAACTTTAACCTCAATTCCAGCCTTTCGCATCCGCTCGATACCTTTACCTGCAACTTTGGCAAAGGGATCAATAGTTCCAATCACAACTTTGGGGATCTGGTTCTCGATGATCAGATCGGAACACGGCGGTGTTTTGCCAAAATGTGCGCACGGTTCGAGCGAAACATACAAGGTTGACTGAGCCAGTAAGTCCGGATTTTGGACCGAACGAATGGCATTAACCTCGGCATGGGGCTGTCCAAATTTCTGATGATAGCCTTCACCAATGATTTTTCCATCATGAACAATTACGCAACCGACCATCGGATTGGGTGCCACTTCGCCCATTCCGAGGAGCGCCAGTTCGAGGCATCGTTGCATAAAGATTGAAGAAGTACTCATCAGCAAAAAAGTTAACTTTGCCAAAAATAGCAATAAATGAAGGCAGGCATCGCATCTATCCGAAAAGAATTGGCGGGAATTTACTCGAAAGGCGAAATTGAAAGCCTGATTTTCCTGATTTTCGAAAAGCTGAAAGGATATTCGCGCACCCGGCTTTTGCTTGTAAATGATGAGCAACTCAGCGAAACAGAACAGAAAGAAATAGAAGATATTATTGCCCGGTTGAAAAATTACGAACCCATTCAATACATTCTTGGAGTAACTGAATTCTACAGCTTTCCATTTTATTGTATCCCCGGAGTTTTAATTCCGCGGCCTGAAACAGAAGAACTGGTTCAATGGATTATTCAGGAAAATAAACGTTCAAAACCAACCATTCTGGATATGGGAACCGGTTCTGGTTGTATTGCCATTTCGCTTCTGAAAAATATCCACCAATCCAAGGTTCTGGCTTGCGACATTTCACCCATTTGCATCGAAGCTACCCAACGAAACTCAAAATTAAATGACGCCAATATTTCGGTTTTTTGGTATGATATTCTGGCTGAAACTCCTGAAGTTGAATTACCCGAACTGGATATTGTCGTCAGCAATCCACCCTATGTTCGGGAAACTGAAAAACGCCTGATGGAGAAGAATGTGCTTGAGCATGAACCCGAGCTGGCCTTATTTGTTTCGGATGAAAATCCATTGATTTTCTATGAACGAATTGCCGATTTTTCCAGAGTTCACCTGAAAAATCAGGGTTGGCTGTATTTCGAGATTAATGAAGCTTTCGGTTCGCAATGTGGCAAAATGCTTGAGGAGAAAGGGTTCACCGAAATTGTTTTAAAAAAAGACATTCACGGGAAAGACCGGATGATAAGAGGTCAGTTTTTTGTTTGACGTCTGGCGCTATTCTTCCACCTCTGACTTTGAACACCCATCTAACGAAGGTAATAATTCCCTATATTTGTAATAGGCGCAGGCGATTAAATGTGAAGTTGGAATCTAAACCACAACCCCGTTGAAACGATTTTTGGTATATACACTGTTGCTTTTAAATCTGATTGCCGTATCTGCACTTGCATTTGCGACCATTTCAGTTTTTCTAAGCCCCGAAAAGCTTTGGTTTGCTGCCTTGTTCGGTATGGCGTATCCCTATATTCTGGTTGTCAATCTTATTTTCATGGTCTTGTGGGTGTTTGTTAAGCCCATATTTATGCTTTTCTCTCTCGTTGTTATTCTGGCCGGATATAACCAGATCGGAAACTATCTTCAATTTTCAGGACGGGAAACTAACGAAAAGGGAATCAAGATTATCAGCTATAATGTGAAGTATTTCATGGGAACCAGTGAATTCCCAACCAAGGAAAATGCTGATCACATTTTGGATTACCTGAGGCAAAATAATGCGGACATTATTTGTTTACAGGAAGTCAGGCTTAATAAACGACAGATTTTTGATGTGGCTAACAGTAAGCTTCCACAGATCAGCCATATGCAGTTGGCCCACACCAGCCATGAGGGTGGGCAGCTTACATTAACCCGGTTTCCCATCTTGAATATGGGCGAAATCAGGTTCAACAATTCAGGAAACATGATTATTTATACTGATATTTTAATGAATTCAGATACTGTGAGAATTTATAATTGTCACCTGCAATCGTACCGTCTCCAACCGTCCGAAATAAATAGGATAGATTCCTTGAATTTTGATAATAATCAGGGAGGTAGAGCAAAACTAATAGCTTTGAGCTTAAAATTTAAAGATGCTATCATCAAAAGAGCCGAGCAGGCTGCTACTTTGCGCGAACATCTGAACCAATGCCACTATCCGGTGATTGTTTGTGGCGATTTCAACGATACGCCGGTTTCGTTTACCTACCGCACTGTCAGGGGCGATTTGAAAGACTCGTTTGCCGATTCAGGAAAAGGAACCGCAAATACCTATAACGGCAAATTGCCCTCATTCCGGATCGACTATATTTTATATAGTCCGAAATTTACCAGTTATAATTTCGAAGTTTCAACTTTAAATCACTCAGATCATTACCCGATTAGCTGCGATTTGTTTCCGGCTGAGAAATAAATCCGAATGTTAATTTTTTGTATCCTTCAATTGAGTTTCTTTCAGAAGGCTTTTTATTCAAAAAATAGAATCTATATTTGACATACCAAACGTTCAGTATTTTTTCGCAATGGACAACACCAAAGATTTTATAATAGAAGAAGCGTTTAAGCTATTTTTAAACCACAGCTACGAAGCAGTTTCGATTAACGACATTAGCAAAGTCATCGGGTTTACTAAAGGAGCATTGTACCATCATTTCAAAAATAAGGAAGAACTATTCAAATCGGTGGTCGACAAATACCTCTATATTCCTGATGTGATCGCTGACGCTGAGACAATCAGCTTGTCAGAATACATTCAGCTCAGTAACTCTGAAGCAGAAAAAATTATCAAAAGACTGTTTGGTTTTGCATTGGTTTATACTCCAATCAATTACATGTCAATGTTTGCAGATGCGTTCCGTCATTATCCGGGTTACGCCGAATTAAAAGGTGCATTTATTACTACTGAAATTGAAAAAACCAGAAAAGTTTTGGAAAACGCAATTAAATCAGGTGAAATCAGGGAAGACATCAATCCGTCATTGATTGCGACTAATTTCTTCTCCATTAATATGGGACTTGCGGGTAATCTGGTAAGAAACAATTCATTAGACGATGCCATCGCCTTGCTGAAAGAACAGACCTTCGAATTTTATAAACTATTAAAAAAGCAATGATCGCTACAGAAAAGCATACCGATAAAACAATTAAAATACACTAAAAACATACCGGTCGTTTAGTATGTTGCGAAATTATATTTATTACATACCAAACGTTCAGTATTTGAAAACAATTAAACAAGAATAGAAATGCAAAGGAATCTGATTTTATTTGCCATCTTGATTGCGATGGCCAGTTGCCAACAGAAACAGGAGGTTATGAAGAAAGAGCGTACCTCCATCAGGGTTAAAGCAAAAACGGTGCAAACAGTAAATGGCTTGTCGAGCTTACGCTACAGCGGAACAGTAGAGGCCGCACAAACTATTCCGCTGACGTTCCAGAGTTCAGGAACTGTTGACCAGGTGCTGGTTCAGGAAGGCGACGTAGTTCATAAAGGCCAATTGCTGGCAGTTGTAAACAAGGCCGACAATCAAAGTATTTACAATTCTTCACTAGCCATGTATGAGCAGGCAAAAGATGCGTATGATCGGTTGAAACAGGTTTACGACAATGGAAGTTTGTCGGAAGTAAAATGGGTTGAAATGGAAACCAACCTGAAAAAAGCCGAATCGCAGTTACAGATCGCCAAAAACAACCTTGATAAATGTAATCTATATGCGCCAACCAGTGGCATTGTAGGAAAAAGAAACATTGAACCTGGCCAATCTGCAATTTCAAGTTTCTCGCCCATCGAACTGGTAAAAATCGAAAAAGTTTCGGTTAAGATTTCGGTACCTGAAAATGAAATCGGGAAAATAAAAAAAGGAATGACTGCCTCCTTCACCATTTCTGCGCTGGATAGCAAAAGTTTCGAAGGAACAATTACCAATGTGGGTGTTGTGGCAGACCAGTTTTCCAGAACCTACGAAGTAAAAATGACGGTTGACAACTCCAATCTGGAAATGAAGCCTGGAATGGTCTGTGATGTAATGATGAATAGTTCGGCTGAAAAACAGTTGGTAGTAGTCCCTTATAATGCTGTTTCAAAAGATACAGAAGGAAACTCTTTCGTATATATCGTTTCTCCCGACAATAAAAGTGTCAGGAAGCAAGTCATCCAAATTGGAAATTATCAATCTGTTGGATTAGAGGTTCGTAGTGGTTTGTCTGCCAACCAGAACATTGTGGTGGAGGGAAAAGAAAAATTATCGGACAACAGTCAAATCATTCTGTAACATGAGCCACAAAAAGACTGGATTTATCGAGGCCGCCATGCGGAACCGGAATATCGTTATCATCATCACCTTACTGTTTATGCTTATTGGGGTTATTGCTTTGAAGAAGATGCCCCGCAATGAATTTCCACAGTTTACCATTCGGCAGGGCGTTGTTGTTGGGGTATATCCCGGTGCAACTTCCGCTGAAGTAGAGGCGCAGTTGACCACTGAAGTGGAAAATTACATTTTTGGATACTCGGAGGTAAAAAAGGCCAAGACCTATTCCCAATCAAAAGAGGGAATGATGTACATTTTTGTGGAACTAAACGACAATGTAAAAAATGCCGACCAGTTTTGGTCGAAGCTCAAACACGGATTGAGTGAACTGAAATCGACCTTACCAACGGGTGTTTTGGCTTTGATTGCTAATTCCGATTTTGGCGACACTTCGGCTTTACTCATCACCTTATCGTCGGATACAAAAAGTTATAAAGAACTTGAAAAAGAGCTGAAAAAACTCGAAGCGGAATGCCGAAAAATACCAGCAACCTCCAAAATTAAGCACTATGGGCTTCAGAAAGAGCAAATCTACATCAACGTTAAGCCTGAAATGCTTAACGAATACAACATTAAATCTATTTCCTTATTAGGCTCTTACTTACCCAATGGCATGGTTAACTATGCCGGCACTTTAAAGGATGGAAAATATAATCTGGCCATACACTTGCCTGCCAACTTCGAATCGGAGAAAGACCTTGCTAACCAGATTGTTTATTCCGACCCTAACGGGAATGTGGTCCGGCTGAAAAACATAGCCTCCATTGAACGTCGTTATGAAGATCCCGACAATTATATCAGGCAAAACGGGAAGAAGACCATCCTTCTTTCGCTCGAAATGCAACCCGGGAACAACATTGTAGAATACGGAGCCGACATAGACAAAGCCATTGAAAGTTTCAAAAAACATACGTCAGAAGAAATCGAAGTGGCCAAAATATCTGAGTTACCCAAATATGTTGACGAGTCGGTTTCGAATTTTATGCACGAATTCCTGATTGCCATTATTGCAGTAATTCTGGTAACCATGCTGTTGCTTCCTTTGCGGGTTGCTTCTGTCGCCGGAATTACCGTTCCGATTGCGGTATTAATAACACTGGCCTTTTTATATTTCTTCGGTGTTGAATTGCACACAGTTTCACTGGCAGGACTCATTCTGGTTTTAGGAATGATTGTAGATAACTCGATTGTAGTAATTGACAACCACGTGGAAAAGATCGACCACCAGATATCTCCGTGGCACGCAGCAATCAAGAGCGCGAAAGAGCTGCTTACCCCAATTATTACGGCAACTCTGGCCATCATGGCTGCTTATATCCCGCTTGGATTCATGGTTCCGGGAACTGCAGGAGAATTTATGCAACCCCTTCCAATCGTTGTGAGTATTGCACTAATTGTCTCTGTTCTTGTTGCAGTCCTCCTGGTTCCTTACCTGAACTTTGTTTTCATCAAAAAAGGACTGAAGAAACCAGAATCGGAAAAGAAGAGCAGAACTCTTTTGGATATATTGCAGGGATGGTTTGATTCTTCTCTTGAATCGGCTTTCAGACATCCTAAAATGGTGATTCTTGGTGGACTTGCATCGATCATACTTGCAGTGGTTTTATTTAAAAACCTCGACCAGCAAATGTTTCCTGAAATGGAACGAAACCAGTTTGCCTGCGAGGTATATCTTCCCACCGGATCATCGCTCGAAAGTACCGCAATGGTTGTCGACAGCCTCGAAAAAGTGTTGATGAAAGATAAGCGGGTAACCAATGTGACCAGCTTTATCGGCACCAGTTCACCACGTTTCCATACTGTTTATGCTCCCAATATGCCAGCGCCGAATTACGGGCAATTGCTTATCAACACCATTTCGAACGAAGCCACCCGTGAAATTGTAACTGATTATAGTCCAAAATATTCTGATGGTTTTGCCAATGCACATGTAAAATTTAAAATACTGGCTATGCAGGTATCGAAATCGCCAATCGAAATTCGCATTTCGTCCGACTCTATAAAAGACATCAGATCTGTCGAGTCTCAAGTGAAAAATATACTGAATAAAACCAAATCGGTTGGTTGGACACGTGACGACTGGGATCAGAAACGACAAATTCTGAAGGTTAACCTCGACCGCGACAAAGCCAACCTCCTTGGATATTCAAAATCGATGGTTTCCACATCGCTGATGATTGGTCTCGACGGCCTGCCATTAACCACCATCTGGGAAGACGACTACCCGGTTCAGGTGCGGCTCTCGCAGGAAACAAAAGGACAGAAAAACCTAAATACACTAGGCGATCAATATGTTACTTCACCCATCGGTTTCATGGGAAGCCCATTACGATCGTTTGCCTCTTTCACCCCCGACTGGACCGACGGTACTATCGTTCGGCGCAACGGAACAAGAACGTTGACTATTCTGGTTGATAACCAACCAGAAAGAGCAGCTTCTTCTATTTTAAACGAAATACGTCCTCAAATCGAAAAGCTGAATATCCCGGAAGGCGCATCGATCAACTATGGAGGAGATTTCGAAGGACAACTCGAAACTTTTGTGCCGATGACTTATGCTTTAGCATTGAGCATTGTATTAATCTTTTTCATCATCCTGTTTCAGTTCAAAAAAGTCAAACTTACGCTCATTATCATGTTCACCATGATCTTATCGCTTCCCGGAACTGCAATCGGGTTGACTTTAATGGGTTACCCATTCAGTACAACTGCTTTTATCGGAATTATAAGTCTTTGCGGAATGGTCGTACGAAACGGTATAATCCTGATTGATTATGCCCAGGAACTGAAAGAAAAGCAACGGATGTCGACTCGACATGCGGCACTTGCAGCTGCCAAACGTCGAATGCGCCCCATTTTTCTGACATCTGCGGCTGCCTCAGCCGGAGTTATATCCATGATAATTAGTCGTTCACCACTTTGGGGGCCGGTTGGTACGGTAATTTGTTTCGGATTGTTAATCTCGATGGTACTAACACTTTACATTCTTCCGATACTTTATTCGTTGGCATACACTGACAAACCAAAATCGCAAAATAGTCCTTTTGATATTCCACCAAAGCTTCCCAAAAAACAGCATCATAAAACTGCGCTGGCAATCATTTTGGTTTCATTATCCGTATTTGCCACCAATGCTGAGGCTCAAACATTGAGTCTGGATTCGTGCAAAAGGTTGGCCATTAAGAACAACAAGAAAATAATTGAAGCCGGATTTGAAGTGCAGTCATCGGGCGAAGTGCGAAAAAATGCCTATACCAATTATTTCCCGAAAGTAAGCGCCAGTGCAATGGCGATGCGATCGGCCGATTACCTGGTTAAAGGCACTATTCCTGAAATGAATTTGCCCGTTTATGATGGGAATCCAGCCAACCTTCAAGGAGCCACTCAATACGCTTATTTCCCTTCAATGGCAATTAATGCGATCGACTATTTGAACATGGCCAGCGCATCGGCGACACTGCCTGTTTATGCGGGCGGGCAAATCAGGAATGGAAACAAACTTGCTGCAATTGGCGAGGATGTTAGTCATAAACAACAGACTATGACAACTACCGATGTGCTTGTGCGCACCGACCAGTTGTACTGGACCATTGTTTCACTGAACGAAAAGCTTAAAACACTTGACAGCTATGGTGCCCTTTTGGATACCCTGAACCGTGACGTTACGAATTACAACAAGGCTGGCTTGGTTCAGAAAAACGATTTGCTGAAAGTAAAACTCAAACAAAACGAACTGCAATCGAATCGGCTGAAGTTGGTAAACGGTATTTCGTTAACTAAAAGAGCATTGTGCCAGCACATCGGCATTGCTTTTGACTCAACGATGGTTCTGACCGGCCAACCTATTGTTTTCATTTTTGATTCAAATTCAGGATCAACAAACGAAGCGGTTACCAATCGTCCTGAATATCAAATGCTCAATAAGGCAACCGAAGCAGAAGAACTCCAGCTGAAAATGACCAGGGGCGAACTGATGCCACAACTGGCTTTAGGTGCAATGGCCGCCTATGTTGACATTGCCAATTCAGGAGTTACTCAAAAATTTGCTTTTGCAAGTCTCAGCATTCCTATTTCAGATTGGTGGGGCGGTTCACACAAAATTAAACAACAAAAGTTGATGATTGAAAAAGCCAAAAACAAGTTGAGCGAAACGTCAGAGTTGCTGGCGTTGCAAATCGAACAAGCAGATAATGAGCTTCATGAAAGTTTTAACCAGATACAACTCGCAAAAAAATCGGTTGAACAGGCTCAGGAAAACCTCAAAGTTACGAACGACAATTACCGCTCAGGGACAATTGGCATTTCCGATTTACTGGAAGCTCAGGCACTTTTCCAGTCGTCGAAAGATAACCTGACTAACTCGGAATGTAATTATCAGATTGCTAGGTCGAAATATAGGCAAGCTATCGGAAAGTATGAATAAACTTAAAATATTATTACGGGTAAAACGTCATTCTAAAATGGTAGATATAAAAGTTCAGAAAACAACTAAAGTCCCTGAGCCATCTATCGGAGATTCAATTCCGTTAGTAGGGCAGGGGCATCTTCGAACGGTATTCAACATACGATAATAAATAGAAAATATACTATCCGTGTAATTTATATAACATTAAAAGCTATAACACGTTGATAATCTATTGTTATTGTTTAAATTTAACCATGCGATGGTGTTAAAAAAAAGGAAAAAGCCAGAACAAAACTTAATCCGCTTTGGATTGACATAAAATAATACAAATATTGTTGCCATTCTGTTTACAGGGTTGATCGACACCAACAGTTACACGGTACCCTTAACGAGTAAATAAATATCATTAGGGTTATAACATACAATAGTATCAGTCAGACAGAAATTTAAAAGGGTTGAAAAATGAAAATCTTAATTACAGGAGCTGCCGGTTTTATTGGATACCACACAGTAAAACATTTTGCTGAAAAAGGTCACTACGTCATCGGGATTGATAACATCAACAATTACTATGATGTTGAATTGAAATATGACCGATTAGCAGCGACCGGAATCGAGAAAAAACTCATACAAAGCCACTATTCGGTACAAGGTACACTATATCCCAATTATAGGTTTATCAAAGCCGATCTTTTGGATAAGGAGTTCATTGACCAGCTTTTCAAGAAAGAACATTTCGATGTGGTATGTAACCTTGCCGCACAGGCTGGTGTCAGGTATTCGATTGAAAACCCTTATACCTACATCAACTCAAACATTGTCGGGTTTTTAAATATTTTGGAGGCCTGCCGCTTTCATCCGGTAAAACATTTGGTTTATGCCAGTTCGAGCAGTGTTTATGGCCTGAACACAAAAGTTCCATACAGTGAAACCGATCAGGTTGATTCGCCGGTAAGCCTTTATGCAGCAAGCAAGAAATCGAACGAATTGATGGCTCATACCTACAGTAAATTGTATAATATTCCGACAACCGGAGTTCGTTTCTTTACGGTTTATGGCCCATGGGGTCGGCCCGATATGGCCCCGTACCTATTCATGAACGCTATCGTAAACCAAAAACCAATAAACGTATATAACCATGGTAATTTATCGCGCGACTTTACTTACATCAATGATATTATTGATGGGTTGTCGGCAATTATCGAACATGCGCCAGTTGGGGAGATTCCTTACAAAATTTACAACATTGGCCATGGGAAACCGGTTCAGCTTCTTGATTTTATTGCTGCCATTGAAAACGTTACCGGCAAAATTGCTATAAAAAATATGGTTGAAATGCAAAATGGTGATGTTTATCAAACCTATGCCGACACCGCCGCACTTGAACAGGATTTACACTATAAGCCACATACGTCAATTCAGGAAGGGATTGGCAATTTATACGATTGGTATATTTCTTACGCCAAAGGCTTATAAGAAATATCATCCATTCGTTCAGAAAACAAAATTTATAAACCTATTTTTATTGAAAGTATGCAAACAATAGAAGAAAATTTTTCGCAAATATTCAAATACATGGGGATACCTCAGGAGCAGATTCGAATGGAGTCCTCGTTTACAAAAGACTTCGGTTTTGAGGAATTTCAGTTTACTTGTCTGGCATTTTATATCGGTATCTATTTCAAGATAAACATCAGGGAAAGTGAATATGCTGAACTAAGCACCATTGGAAGTACAATGGATTTTGTCAAACGAAAACTTAATGTCAATTAATCTTTCAGATCAAAAATTGATGATTCAAAAGTTAATTCGGGTGTTAGTTCTGAATGTTTTGATCGCCAGTTTATTGTTGACAGAAACATTCATAAGTCAGGCTCAGGAAAAAACAGCAAAACCAGACCGGCCCAAAATCGCCTTGGTTTTAAGTGGGGGTGGCGCCAAAGGCTTTGCACATATTGGTGTGTTAAAAGTCTTGGAAGAAGAAGGAATCCCGATTGACCTGATTGTTGGAACCAGTATGGGAAGCCTGGTTGGCGGTATTTACTCGCTTGGATACAATGCTGCCGAACTCGAAACGCTTGTTAAATCGATGAATTGGGAAACAACACTCACTGATGATGTGCCACGTGCATTTCTCTCTTCCAACGACCAGCTCATCAAACAGCGGTACATATTTTCGCTTCCAATGAACGGCGATAAAAAGCCCAGCCTTCCGCAAGGTTTAATTAAAGGGCAGAATGTGCTGAATATTTTCTGCGGGCTTTCAGGAAATGTTCCGGCGAATGCCGATTTCTCCAAATTTCCGATTCCGTTTGCCTGCGTGACAACCGATTTGGAAACAGGGAAAGAAGTGGTACTCAAAAATGGGTTTTTACCCACAGCCATGTTTTCAAGTATGGCAATTCCAATCGCTTTTCAATCGTCCGATCGGGAAGACCATTTGTTGGTCGATGGCGGGTTGGTAAATAACTTTCCGACCGATGTCGCGAAAAAAATGGGAGCTGACTTTATCATCGGAGTCGATATCCGGAACGATTTTTACGACCGGAGAACACTGAAATCGCTCGATAACGTAATTAGTCAACTGATCAACTTTTTTGACCAGTCAAAGGATTCAGCCAACAATAGCCTTTGCAACCTGCTTATCAGACCCAACATAGCCGGATATTCGATGTCCAGCTTCAATAAACAGGCCGTTGACACATTAATTGTAAGAGGTGAAAAAGAAGCAAACAAATTCAGGAAACAACTTCAGGAACTTAAAACAAAATACCAGCTTAAACCGTCTGAAAAATCAAGGACTTTGCTTAAACCCGACCGGTGGCACATTACAGATCTGACTTTCGCGGGCAAATATAATCTCGACAATGATTTTCTGCGAAAGACCCTTCACTTGGAAATCCCTGGCGACTTTTCGTCGGAAGAAATCAAAACTGCGATTGACCACCTCTATGGTTTGGGCGGTTTCGACCGGATTTATTACAATCTGACCGATACTGAAAAAGGAAAATCACTAAATTTAAATATTACAACAAAAAGAGTATTCACTCAAAATATTGGTTTTAAAGTCAACACCACAGATGCTGCGGCTATCCTGATCAATACAACACAAAAAAATTACAAAAATATTTTTGGTTTGTTCTCGGTCAGCGCCGAATTATCGGTTAACCCAGGGTTGAGCCTGGTGGCCGAAACGAATAAAACCGACTTTCCCACTTTGGGTTTCAATATTAAAGGGAAGTATCAGAACTACAATGTATTCGACAAAGGCAACAAAGTTTTCAAAGCGAATATGTTCTATACCTCAGGATCTATCTATTCCTATCAACCATTCCTCAATAAATTTAATCTGGGAATTGGGCTTCAGCAAGAGTATTATCATGGCGACATATTCAGCAAGAACAACAGTCCGGAAACATCAGGAACAATGGATTATTTCCTTACAAATGGCTATTCGTACCTGACATTTGATAACATGGATGATTTTTATTTCCCGACCAAAGGAACAAACATGTATGCCGAATTTTCGCTCCTTGGTGATTTTCAGCATACCAAACAACTCAGTCCGGTGGCGCTTCTTAAAATGCGGAATGTAATTCCTCTTGGAAAGAATACGTCATTGCTTTTTGATCTGTATGGGCGGGCTATATTCGACTCCAACTTTCCTCAAGTAAAAATGACATTCGTGGGCGGAGAACCTTATTCGCAATACTTTAATTACCATCTGCCTTTTGTAGGCCTGCCTGCGGTAAACCTAGCCGAAAGATATACTTACATAAGCTCAATTGGGCTTCGGATAAAGGTTGCCAAATCACAATATGCTTCGCTTTTATTTAATGGAATGTGGCAAGACACCGATATGATATTAAGAGAAGGAAATGAAGCTACTTACGGCGGTGGCATCAGGTACTCAGTAAAAACGTTTTTGGGACCACTGGACATTACTTTAGGATATTCAAGCACTTCTGACAAACCAACCTTTTCGGCCAGCTTTGGATACTGGTTCTAAAAACATCAGTACAACCGTTTCCGCTTCAGCAGATAGGTGTAAAGCACGTGTTTGAAATCTTCGTTGATGTCGGCTTCAGCCAGGTCAATGTGGTATTGGCCGCAACGCACACGCATTTCTTCGAAATAGTCCGACATGGCTTTCTCGTAATTTTTCTTCAGATCATGGGGCGAAAAGCGTAAATGCTCTCCAGTTTCGAGATCGACAAACCGGTAAGGCTGGTTCCTGAAATCGAACTCTTTTTCCTGACGGTGATCGGTGACATGAAAAAGCAATACTTCGTGCTTGTTGTATTTCAGGTGCTGTAAGGCTTCGAACAATTCGTCGGTATTTTCCTGCTCCACTAAATCGCTGAAAAGAATGACCAACGACCGTTTGTGAATATTCTCGGCAATCATGTGCAAGGCATCAACCGTATTGGTTTTTTTCTGCAATTGTGCCTGCTCCCGGCGCAACAATCCGCCAAGTTCATTGTAAAGCAAATCGATGTGGACCGATGACAACCGGGCTTCAGAGTGAAATTCGATTTCGTCGGAGAACAGCGAAAGACCAACGGCATCGCGTTGTTTGCGAAGTAGATAGATTATAGCCGCCGCTGAATAAACCGAAAAAGCCAATTTGTTGATTTTCGATGGCTTCCCTTTTTCGTAAGGGAAAAGCATCGACGATGAAGTGTCGATGACCAATTGGCACCGAAGATTGGTTTCTTCTTCGTATTGCTTGACAAACAAGCGATCGGTGCGGGCAAACAGTTTCCAGTCGAGGTGTTTGGTCGATTCTCCGGTGTTGTAAAGCCGGTGCTCAGCAAATTCGACCGAAAAGCCATGAAAAGGACTACGGTGCAACCCTGTGATAAATCCTTCTACCACCTCTTTGGCTATGAATTCGAGGTTATCGAACTGCTGGAACTGCTGTATGTCGAGTAAATTGTTCAAAGATCAGCTATTTGTCATTGATGGTCAAAAATAGTCATTCGTGGTCATTCAAATGTCATTGGGTTCGGAGATTTTCAGGTGCAATATCCGAAAAGTAAAAAGTTATCAGGAAGACTTGAATCCGGGTTCCCCTTTTTTCAATTTCTCTTTTCTTCTTTTCAAATGACTTTCCATAAAACTAAAAAAGGCATAAGAACCTTTGTTTCCTATGCCTTTCCTTCCTGAAAATATAACTTAAAGAATTCCTTCAACTTTTGATGCAAGTGTTGTTTTAGGAGCAGCACCCACATGTTTGTCAACAACCGAACCATCTTTAAAAAACAAAATGGTAGGAATATTCCGAATTCCGAATTTGGTTGCGATGCCAGGATTACTGTCAACATCGACTTTCCCAACGACTAACCTTCCGGCATAGTCTTCTGAAAGCTCCTGAACTACAGGAGCAACCATACGACATGGACCACACCATTCAGCCCAAAAATCAACCAAAACCGGCTTATCCGACTGAAGAACCAATTCTTCAAAGTTTGCATCATTAATTTCTAAAGCCATTTTAATATATTTTTATATGTGAATATTGTAACAAATCTCAGAGCCATCACAAAATTAGCCTAATTAATTTTAAATGCAAGATCATCATGCGTTTCAAAATAGGCGAGTAATTCATCAGTTATTTCGATTCGTGTATTTCTTGAGAACAGATTAACCATCATTTTTGTTTCGGGGTCCCAGACATCAAATTTGAGCAACGTTTTCCCCTTGCTGTTCAACGTCAAGTCGCACAATTCTGTCACCAGTCCATTGGTAAGGGCAGGCAGCGGAATTTTAATGGTTATGCTTTTAAAATACTTCTCGCGGATTTCTTCCATGAGTTCCACCCGATTCACTTTAAATTCGAGCTGGTCGCCTCCAAAACGGTTCTGAACCTGACCTCTGACCAGCAGAAAAAGACCGGGTTTACAATATTTGCCGAATTCGACGTAGTCTTTCGCGAAAAAGAACATCTTGTACGAATCGGTGTAGTCAGTTAAAACCATGTAACAGAATGGTTTTCCGTTTTTACTGAAGGATTCACGAGCTTCGGTAACCATTCCGGCGAATGTCATTTCGCGCCCTTTCAGTGGTTCAATATTGTTATTCAGGTCTTTAAACGAAATGTCTTTGGTAACCAGCGTTTTAATTTCGATTTTATATTTATCCAATGGGTGCGATGTCAGGTAAACGCCAACCAGGCTTCGTTCCTTTTCGAGCAACACCAGATCGGCCCATTCGGGAACCATCGGTGGCTCTGGCTTCTGAACCGATTGCGTTGACATGACTTCTCCAAAAAGCGAAAGTGTGGCATTGTTGCTTTCGTATTGCATTTTATTGCCATATCGAATCAACTTCTCAATAAAAGTCTGGTCACTGTCATCCGGAGCAAAGAACTGACTCCGAGTATGCTTTTTAAATGAATCAAATGCTCCGGCCATGGCCAAAGCTTCAAGGTTTTTCTTGTTAACCGACTGAAGGTTCACCCGCTCAACAAAGTCGTAAATATCTTTAAATTCACTGCCATGACGGGCTTTAATAATATCCTGAACAGCTCCCTCCCCGACTCCTTTAATGGCAGCCATTCCAAAACGAATATTACCGGCTTTATTTACCGTAAACTTACCGTAACTTTCGCTAACGTCCGGTCCCAGCACATTCATGCCCATTCGCTTGCACTCTTCCATCAACTTCGTGATTTCAGTAATGTTGCTAAGGTTCCGGCTCATGTTAGCAGCCATAAACTCAGCAGGATAATGAGCTTTCAAATAGCCAGTCTGGTATGCAACTGCTGCATAACAAACTGCATGAGACTTGTTAAATGCGTAACTGGCAAATGCTTCCCAGTCTTTCCAAATCTTATCGACCAACTTGTCCGGATCCTTACCATCTTTTTTACAGCCGTCAACAAATCCAGGATTATTTAAACAACCTTCATGAAACTTAACTTTCAACTTGTCCATCATGTAGATTTGCTTCTTCCCCATTGCCTTACGCAAGGTATCCGAGTCTCCACGAGAGAAACCGCCAAGAGCTCTTGACTGAAGCATCACCTGTTCCTGATAAACGGTAATTCCATAGGTATCGTTCAGGTATGGTTCCATCAGCGGACTATCGTATTCTATTTTTTCCTGTCCAAGTTTTCGTTTGATAAAAGAAGGAATGTAATCCATTGGGCCTGGCCGATAAAGGGCATTCATAGCCACCAGATCTTCGAACCTACTTGGTTTTAAGTTGCGAAGGTGTTTTTTCATTCCGGGCGACTCAAACTGGAATATACCAGTTGTATCGCCGTTACAGAAAAGCTCATAAGTAAGTGGGTCATTTTCGGGAAGATGATCCATATCGACCGTTATTCCCTGGGAAAGCTTAATATTTTCAATAGCCTCTTTGATGATGGAGAGTGTTTTCAACCCGAGAAAGTCCATCTTCAGTAAGCCGATGTCTTCTACAAAATGTCCGTCATACTGGGTTGTCAGGAGGTTATCGTCATCTTTGGATGGCATTACCGGGATGTGATCGGTAAGCGTATCGCGACTGATCAGAATTCCACAGGCATGAATACCTGTTTGGCGAACCGAACCTTCGAGCGTCTGGGCAAACTTCATCGTTGTGCGGATCAACTCGTTCGGTGAATCCAATTCCTGTTTTAGCTCCGGACTATCTTTAAAAGCAATTGCAAAATTCATTTTAGGTGCATCCGGAACCAGCTTTGTCAAACGGTCGGCTTCCTGAAGCGGCAATTTCAGAACCCGAGCTACGTCTTTAATTGCCGATTTTGTGGCCATTGTTCCGAATGTGCAAATGTGCGAAACCTTGTCGTTCCCATATTTTCTGGTCACATAGTCTAGTACTTTCTGACGGCCGTCATCATCAAAATCGATATCGACATCGGGCATCGAAATGCGGTCGGGATTCAGGAACCGTTCGAACAGCAAATTGTATTTCATCGGATCGATATTGGTGATTCCGACGCAATATGAAACCACTGAACCCGCCGCAGAACCACGACCTGGTCCTACCAAAACGTCCATATTTCTGGCTGCATTAATGAAATCCTGAACAATCAGGAAGTAACCCGGAAAACCCATGGTTTTGATGACATTTAACTCAAAATCGATCCGTTCCCGAACCTCATCAGAGCAGGGTTCCCCATAACGAGATTTAACTCCATTCCAAGCCAGTTGAGAAAGGTAATCGGCCTCAAACTTCACCCGAAGTACCTTTTCATAACCACCCAAACGATCGAATGCTTCTTGCCCGAATTCTTCGATCAACATTGCCTCGGTATATTTTGCCTTATAATCATTTTCCTTTCCAAACTCCGTAGGAATAGGAAATACTGGCATAATCGGTGTAGAATTCAACTCATATGCTTCAACCTTATCCGTGATTTCCTGAGTATTGGCCAAAGCTTCGGGGACATCAGTAAACAAGGCATTCATCTCTGCCGTGGTTTTAAACCACTCTTGCTTGGTATAACGCATTCGGGTCGGGTCGTCCAAATCCTTACCAGTATTTAGACAGATGAGCAAATCATGAGCATCGGCATCTTCCTGATTAATGAAGTGGGAATCGTTGGTGCAAATAACTTTCACTTCATGTTTTTTGGCCAGTTCCAGAATTTTGGCATTCACCAGCACCTGATTTTCATAAACATTCTGGCGCAATTCCGGAGATTCAGCCGGATGCCTCTGCAATTCAAGGTAATAATCTTCACCAAAAATCGATTTAAACCATCGAATTGTATCTTCGGCATCGTCAATATGCCCGGACATGATATGCTGAGGAATTTCTCCCCCCAGACAAGCCGACGAAACGATCAACCCTTCGTGATATTTCTCAAGTATTTCTTTGTCGATACGCGGTTTGTAATAGAACCCTTCGGTATAAGCTAACGAAACCAACTTTAACAAATTACGGTAACCCACAAGGTTCTTGGCCAGCAAAATCAGGTGATAACCTGAACGGTCAACTTTAGCATCTTTCTTATTGTGACGCGACTGCTCGGCCACGTAGGTTTCGCAGCCAACAATAGGTTTGATTCCTTCTTTTTTGCAAATGTCGTAAAACTCTTTCGAGCCAAACATATTGCCATGATCAGTCAATGCAAGGGCTGTCATGCCATCGCTTTTGGCCTTTGCTATCAGGCCTTTCACGCTGGCTGCACCATCCAGAATGGAATACTGCGAGTGAACGTGTAAATGTGTAAAGGGAATCATACCAACTGGTTATATCAAACGTTTATTTTTCCTGAACCTGAAAACTCAGGAAAGTAAAGTTACCAATTTCGACCCCTGAAAGAAGAGTTGTTAATAAAATGTGGGAAAGTTTAATTTGCGGTTGACGATGATGTGATAATCTTTAAATTTAGACTTTTTATTTAACCCCGGTTTGCCATTTTTGTTTCGAGTTATTCTATTCAGAATAATCGGGTTCTTGTCTGAAAATAAGTTATTGATCATTTCTGAAAAACTGTAAATTAATATTACAAATTCTGCAATGAAGAAAATAGGTATATTTGCCTTGCTGGTTGCGGCTTTTTGCAATTCTTTCGCTCAAAGCGATTCGTTAAAACTGACGGATTACAGCTTTATTCTCCGGGATTCTCCTTCGCAACTTTTCACCATGCGCCAGTTCGACGAAAATTACCTTTCGGGGTATCGCCTTTTTACCAGAGAATTGTACTCGGTTACCAAAAACGACAAAATTGCTTACTTAATCCAAATCGGGTTTCAAACCCTCTTTTTAAGGCCGTTAACGCACGAGGAGGCACACCGGTCGATATTGGTTGCAAACAACATCGGATCCATATCGCGCCCATTTTTAAACCAGCGAGAATCGGGAGTTGTAAATGGAGTTACAGATCGGACGTTAATGAATTTACGCGATCATAACCTACCAACTTTCATCAGGTTACATACTGCTGGTCTGGAATCGGATTATATGCTGACCAAACAAATGGAATTAATCGGAAGTTTTGGACAGGACGATTTCAAAAATTTAATGTGTGAATACTGGTTACGGAAGATCGAATTAATCCAGTATTATGCATTGGGCCTGTTTAAATATGAGCCTGGATTAACTGAAGAAACAAACGAACTGAGACGGGATATTGTGGGCTTCGACACTTATGGGGCTGCCCGGCATCTATTTCGGCCCACTATGGATTTCTACCGCTATACCAGTTATTCCGATCTGATGCCCGAAGAACGAAAGTTTATAAATAGATTGGGGAAACGCGCGTTCCTGAATTTACTGAATCCGCTCATGATCGGGAAAAACAATTTCAAAATCAGCGCAACGACCAGTTTCAATTTAGGCATGGGCTACACCATGTCGCCATTTGGGGATTTTATTGACGAAAACATCTGGATCAAACATAAATCGCTCAACATGGCTATGTATGTTCGTCAATTTCAGAATAAAGAAAACTGGTTTAACGGATTTGGAATGAGTCTCATTGATTATCGCCCATTGAATCGATTGTCAGCTAATTTGTCGGGGCACATTTGGCAACAACCATTAAATCTCGATTTTAATACTCCGAAACATTTTACTGGCGGAGCCATCGATGCCGACTTTAAATATTTTTTCCGGAATAAAAAAGCAGGATTACGAAATGGATTCTCATTTGACGTTGGATTCATATACAAAACAAAAGGATTTCTTCCTGAAGAAACCCGCATGGAAAAACATTTTGGAATGAGAATAGGTACGACCATCCGGATGTGAAAACCAATCAAAAACAGAAGATTCAAATCATTCAAATTATGCGCATTGTTATTGCTCCCGACTCGTTTAAGGAATGTCTGTCGGCCTCGCAGGTGGCTAACGCTATTTCAGAAGGTATCCTGAAGGCTTCTCCGGAAGCCGAGATTGTCTGCATTCCCGTAGCCGACGGAGGCGAAGGCACTGTTGAAGCACTTGTTACGGCAACCGGCGGAAAAATTATTCCGGCTCCTTCGGTTGATGCGCTGAACCGACCGATCAAATCGTTCTACGGAATTTTAGGTGACGGCAAAACTGCTGTAATTGAAATGGCAGCTACTTCAGGAATTGAATTGCTTTTACCTGATGAACGAAATCCGATGATTACCTCAACCTATGGTACCGGATTACTTCTGAACACCGCCATGGAAGCCGGAGCTACCGAAATTATTCTGGGCATTGGCGGAAGTGCTACCAACGATGGAGGAGCTGGAATGGCTAAGGCACTCGGGTTTGGCCTTCTGGATAAAAACGACAAATCAATTGGCTGGGGCGGTGGATCATTGGGCGATCTTCACCATATAAACAGTTCCGATGTCAACCCATTCCTTCGAAAAGTAAAAATTACAGTGGCTTGCGATGTACAAAATCCGCTTTTGGGTTCTACGGGGGCAACTCGCGTTTATGGCCCCCAAAAAGGAGCTACTCCCGAGATGGTTGAAATACTGGAACAAAACATGACCCACTTTGCTCAGATTCTTACCAGGGAATTCGGGATAAACGTTGCCAGCATTCCCGGGGGTGGCGCTGCCGGAGGTCTGGGCGCCGGACTGGTGGCCTTCTGCCAGGCCAAAATGATTCCTGGATTTGAACTGATTAGTAATTTGACGCATCTGGAAGAACGCATTAAAGAAGCATCGTTGGTTTTTACTGCTGAAGGAAAAATTGATGCGCAGACGGCTTTCGGGAAAACCATCAGCGGAGTGGCGCAACTGGGTAAAAAGCACCAGGTTCCGGTTATTGCACTGGCCGGATTCGTAAATGACGACCTGACAGAACTCTATAATCAGGGGCTGACCTCTGCCTTTGCAATTGCCAACCGGCCCATGAGCTTTGAAGAATCGACGATGAATGCCGCCCAATTGCTTGCGACGACTTCTGAACAAATTATGAGGTTGGTTTCAAAAATTGAAAAAAAGTAAATTCTGAAGTAAATTTCAGGTTTACTTGCCTGAATAATTGTAGATTTGCAAAAATGAAATCGATTGCACAAATCCTTTCAGGATTAAAAAATGAAACTAAATTTCTAATTCACAACACCATGAAACGAATATTGACACTGTCGCTTATTTTCTGTGCTCTGGTAACAGGAAGCTTTGCGCAAAAAACGGTTGGACTCGACAATTGGTTCAACCACGAAACAAACGCCAAAACCGGCAAGATTTTTCATTACACCTGGGATGATCAGGAGAATAGCGGTTTTTCACAATTGGGCGATTTGTTTAAAAAGCGTGGGGCTCAATTGAAAACTATTGCATCGGGTCCGAACAGTAAATCGATGAAAAGCGTCAATGTTTACATCATAGTCGATCCGGATACGACTAAAGAAAATCCAAATCCAAATTACATTCAGGCCAACGATATATCGTTTCTGAAAAAATGGGTCAGCAAAGGTGGGGTTCTGTTACTGATGGGAAACGATGGCCCAAATTGTGAATTCACGCATTTAAATCATCTGGGCGAAGTTTTTGGTTTTCATTTTCAACCAATTACCTTGAATCCGGTGACCAACCGCGAATGGGACATGGCTGCCGAAACCAAATTTACCGATCATCCTCTATTTTCAGGAGTGAAAAAAATTTACATGAAAGAGGTTGCACCTATCGTTTTGACGAAAGACGCCAAACCTGTTCTTTATGATGAAAAAACAAGTTCAGTTATTATTGCTGAAACCAAATATGGGAAAGGTTATGTACTGGCTGTTGGTGATCCCTGGTTGTATAACGAATACATTGATCATGCCATGCTTCCTGAAAGTTTTGAGAACTTAAAAGCCGCAAACAATCTGGTCGATTTGCTGTTGAAGAAAGTAAACAAATAAAGGTTGAATTGCTGAATTTTAAAATATGAGGAGTCAGTTCACCATCGATAACTTCATCTCAGGCTTACCAAAAGCAGAACTTCACCTGCACATCGAAGGTGCGTTTGAGCCGGAGCTGATGTTCGAAATTGCCGGACGAAACCACATTCATTTGAAATACAATTCGGTTGAAGAGCTGAAATCGGCCTATGATTTCAACAACCTTCAGGAATTCCTGGATATTTATTACGCTGGAGCCAATGTTCTGATCGAAGAACAGGATTTTTACGACCTCACCTGGGCTTATCTGAAAAAAATCCATTCACAAAATGTGTTGCACACCGAAGTATTTTTCGATCCTCAAACCCATACTTCGAGAGGAATTCCATTCAGTAAAGTTATTTCCGGAATTCATCGTGCACTTGAAGATGGCCATAAACAGTTGGGCATTAGTTCCCGATTGATCCTGAGCTTCCTGCGTCACCTCAGCGAAGAATCAGCTTTCGGAACGCTAAAAGAAGCATTGCCTTATAAATCGTGGATTTCGGCTGTTGGATTGGATTCTTCGGAAAAAGGGCATCCGCCAAGCCAATTTGAGCGGGTATTTGCAAAAGCGCGGGCCGAAGGTTTTTTTGCTGTGGCTCATGCCGGAGAAGAAGGCCCGCCCGAATATGTTTGGGAAGCATTGAATATGTTGGGCGTTTCGCGCATCGACCACGGTAACCGATCACTTGAAGATTCATTATTGATTGATGAACTGGTGAAACGAAAAATGCCGCTGACTGTTTGTCCGCTTTCGAACCTGAAATTGAAAGTAGTCCGAGATATGGGCGAACATCCGCTGGCAAAAATGCTCGAAAAAGGAATGATTGCAACCATCAATTCTGACGATCCGGCATACTTTGGCGGATACGTGAATGAGAATTATCTGGCAGTTACCGAAGCTTTAAATCTTTCAAAAGACCAGTTGGTCCAATTGGCTAAGAACTCTTTTGTCGCAAGCTTTCTGAACGATGCCAATAAAAAATCCATGATTGAAAAAGTCGATCTTTTTTTTCAGCAGCACAAAAGTTGAGTTACTGGGTTCCACTAAAGGTGTTCGCCAATGTATTTCAGCCCATCCAGCGTCAGGTTTTCGTCAATTATCCCAATTCTTGAAGAGACATTTTTCAAGACAAAAGAAAGACCACCTGTAGCAACAACTGTCAATTTTTCGCCAAGTTCACCTTCGGTTCTGACAACCATGGAATCGACTAATCCGGCAAACCCGAGAACAATGCCCGATTGTATGGCATGAATCGTGTTTTGCCCCAGAGCTGTAGGAGGAGCCACGAGCTGAACATCGTGTAATTGAGCGGTATTTCCTGTAAGCGATCTCAGCGCAGTGAGCAACCCGGGGGCTATGGCCACTCCAAGAATTTCACCTGCCTTACTGATTGTTGTAAATGTAAGTGCGGTTCCAAAATCAATTACCATGACTGGTCCGCCATAGCCTATAAAAGCGGCAGTTGCATCAGCGACCAGATCTGTTCCAATCTCATATGGATCCAGAATTTTAATGGGTAAACCATCGTAAATGGAAGGCTCAACCAAAAGAGGAGTACACCCAAGCAGGTGATTCAGCATTTCCCTGAAAGGTCGGATCAAACTGGGAACAACACTGCTTAATACCGTGCGTGAAATTTCGCCACAATTGATTTTTGAACTTGCAAATAACGATCTGAAAATCACTTCATACTCATCGGCTGTTTTCGATCGGTCTGTTTGTATCCGCCAAATCTTTATCCATTTATTCTGATTGGCAACGCCAAATACGACGTTAGTATTGCCAATATCAATAGTTAGAATCATTTCAAGTCAGTTTTGTATTAATATTGTAAGCGTATAGTTTCTGTTCATTTTCCTGAAAAATGGAAAATCTGATTCAGTTAAAGATTTCAAAGTTGTAAAATATATTGCTTGTCAGCATAAAAATAAAAAACAAACGTTCTTAATTTATAATCTTTGATAATATCAGTTTTTTTTTCCTAATTTTGGTTACTCTGTATTCCATAATATGATTACATTTCAGTTGGAATTAAGAGTAGCCCTTTCATTTTTTGGACAAAAACATTTTTACGGCATGCAAAACACCAAGAATCCCCTGATTTTCGTCGTTGAAGACAATCAGATGTATAATAAACTGGTAGTTAGTTATCTAAAAACCAACAAATTCACTAATGTTGAATCCTTCTTATCCGGAGAGGAAGCATTGGACAATATGACAAAGAATCCTGACATCATTATTCAGGACTACCTGCTTGAAGGAATGACCGGGATTGAGGTTTTGATCAAGGCAAAGAAAACGAATCCAGATGTCGAGTTTATTTTTCTATCGGGTCAGGATAGTATTGACATTGCAATTAACAGCATGAAATATGGGGCATACGACTACATTGTAAAAGATCAGATGGCCTTGCAAAAGATGGTTAACAAGATTAACAAGATCACTTCTGTTACCGAATTGGTGAAGTCGAACAAACGATACAAAGTTGGAGTCGTTTTATTTTTTGTCGGTTTAGCTATGCTCGTCATCGCAACCATTGCTCTGGCATTTTTATACCCTCATATTTTTGGATTGTAAGCTCATAAATATTCGAGAATAAAGAACCCGGTACAGTTTTCTGTCCGGGTTTTATATTTTCACAGTTGATGTTAAAAAAATACAATCTGAATTAATTTGCTTTTATAATTCTTCCTGAATCGAAAATCGCAGCATAACCATCGGGTTTGTGCAAAATATCCAAAGCTTTCTCAATGTCTGAATCGTCGCGTAAAGAAGCTTTTATAGCGCCCTTCTGGTAATAATACCTTGAAACAATTTCGTCAGCCAGTAATTGTGAAATCTCTTTCTTGAAATGTTCCATATCCTGATCCAAATTGTGCCCAAGTTTTAATTTTAGTTTTTCAAATTCATCTTTCGAAATATCGTAGTACTTTTCGTGTTTGGCAACCTCCAACAGATCATCCAATTCTGATTCAGTCTTCGATTCGTATTTAAAGTTCTGGCCTTTAACGAACTGAATAAAATCAGCATAAATTTCAGGTGTGATTTCAAATTTTTCAGGAGACGCAATTTTTTCAATTTTGCTGTTATAATAAGTGGCAAAATCAAAGATAACAGAACCTGTCACTAAACTTGTAGCCAGATTACTAAGTGTTCCATCTTCAACAGCAAGGTCGGGCGCAACGCCACCACCGTCAAAAACAACACGTCCTTTTTTAGTTTTGAATTTGGAGATTAACGAATCGGGAACAATACCTACACTTCCATCTTCATTCCGATGAGTGTAGTCGAGTGCCTGAATACAGCGTCCGCTTGGAATATAATATTTTGCGGTTGTTATTTTCAGTTTTGCATTATAGCTCAGGTCGCGGGTCGTTTGCACCAGGCCTTTCCCAAAAGTACGCGTTCCGATGATCATACCGCGATCGAGATCCTGAATGGCACCAGCTACAATTTCGGAAGCGGAAGCCGAACCCCGATTAACCAAAACTGCAATTGGCATAACTGTATCGACCGGATTTTCAGTAGCCGTATAAATTTTGTCCCATTGTTTTACTTTTCCTTTGGTGCTTACAATTTCCTGCCCTTTGGGAACAAACAGATTGGCAATTCGTACTGCCTCAATTAATAAACCACCTGGATTTGAGCGTAAATCGAGAACCAAGGTTTTAGCCCCCTGCTTTTCTTTAAGGTCAATCAATGCCATTTTTACTCTTTCGGTACAATTTTCTGTAAAGTTCGACAATCGGATGTATCCTGTTTCCTTATCAAGCATACCGTAATAGGGAACCGGATCGATCTGGATTTTCTCGCGCATTATCTCGACATCCATCGGTTTTTTCTGTCCGTACCGTTGTATTTTAACTTCAACAGCCTTATTAGCCGGACCTTTCAGAAGAGCGCTAACATCTTCAGTCGAAAGTTTCTCGGTTGATTTGCCAGAGACCTCCAACAAAACATCACCAGCCTTTAACCCGCTTTTCTGCGCCGGGAACCCTTCATAGGGTTCTGCGATTAAAATCTTGCCTTTCTGTTTGCTGATTAGTGCACCAATGCCTGCATATTCTCCGGTGGTCATAAACTTAAAATCTTCGACATCGTCTTCAGGAATAAAGTTGGTGTATGGATCGAGCGATTCAAGCATCTTATCGATACTGGTTTTTACCAACTTGGTTGGGTCAACATCATCAACATAGAACAGGTTTAATTCCCGGAACAGCGTGTAATAAATATCAAGATTCTTGGCTATCTGGAAATTTTTATCGTCTTGTTTAAAACTATAGAAGCTTACCGCAAAAACAAACACCCCGACTATAACAATTACTGCTTTTTTTGTTTTGGAAAATTTCATCTCTAACACGTTGTTAATTAATTTTTTCTGAACCGGAAAATAAAATTTTAAAATGTTCTGATGCTAACTCAATCGCTTCAGGCTTCTCATTCACAAAAAGAAAAACAAAAATAGTAAAAGCTTTGTTTTTATCGGCTTAGCTTTAAATCTAAAAAGTTAATTATTCTTAACCCTTTATCTTGGACTTACAATAAGAAGAGAAATATTGAATAATTCTTTGTTTCTCAGTCTCTTTTCATGTCTTTTTTTCTGAAAATCTGATAGATTTAACAAATGAAAATTTATTTTTGAGAAAAAATCCCCCGCGATGTTCAAAACAACGATTACTATACTCTTTTTGGCATTAAACATTCAGGTTTTTTCACAAATTAGCGTTTCAGAAGCCGAGGTTATGTTTCAAAATCGACACATTTGGCGTGGAACAAGACTGGGAACTGCACCTGTCGTTGAACCTTCGGTCACTTTCACTGAAGGACATTTTAGCTTTAATGTTTGGGCATCAGCTACAACAAACAACAGCTATTCGGAAATCGACCTGATTCCTTCCTGGCAATTGGGCGAACTTACATTCTCCGTTCTAGACTACTATAACCCGGTTTTGGACGAAAAAAACCAGTACCTGAATTTTACCGAAGGGAAAAACCGGCACTCGCTTGAATTTTCGATTGACAATTATTCAGGCGATAAAAATCGTTTGAAATGGATGGTTGGAACATTTATCGCTGGCGATAAAAATGAAGAAACCCGAAACCCATTTTATTCCACCTATCTCGAATTAAAATATCCCTTTTCATTCTTGAAAATTGATGCAGAGCCTTTTGTAGGCCTAACGCCATATAAAGGATATTATGCCAATCAACCTGCTGTTATTAACTCCGGAATTGCATTCAGCAAAGAGATTAGACTATCATCCAATCTATCCATTCCAATCATTATTAGCTACATTTACAATCCATACAGGGATGAGCAATTTGTCACTTTAGGTACCGGTTTTGTCTTTTCTTCAGGAGAGTGATCCCAAATATCTATGTATTTCATGAATAAATATAGTTAAATGTCTGTTTGTGTGTTATTTATCATGAAAACCTATATCAAAAGGAAGCCACATTGAACTAAATTTTCATTCCTTTTTGTGACGCTACTTTTAAAACAATTCAAAGTGGCAGATTTGTTTCATCTGCTTATGAATCAACTTTTCATATCGTTAATGTTATCTTAACAAATAATGGTTGCATAAGTCAACTATTATGAAGTACTTTGGCAGGAGATAAAGATTTATAATGGAAGAAATTAAACCATTGGGATATATTTTGGGTCTATCCTTGCGAGTGTTTTTGAATCAGGTGGCAATGGAGTTCAGAAACAGAAATATTGAACTAACATTCGAGCAATTCGTTATGCTTCGATTGATCAATTCAAACAGTGATCTTATTCAGCAAGACATTGCTAATCATTTGCAAAAAGACAAATCGCTGGTCGTAAGACAGATGAATGGTCTTATTGATAAAAAGTTTGTGGTTCGTCAAATCAATAGAGAAGATAAGCGCAAAAAAAACTTAATTCTTACTCCTAAAGGAACTGAAATGATGAATCAAATAACTGGTTTGGCCCTGGATGTTTCAGATAGACTCCTTGCTGGGGTTGACCAGAGCGACTATGAAGCCTTCCGTCGCGTACTGAATAAAGTACAGGAAAATGGCGGTTCTTCAGAAGATTTTTGAACCTAAAAAAATTAAAATTGAATATAAATATGAGAACAATTAAACAGATCAGAAATTTCGGAATGGTTTTGCTAGCGCTGGCAATCGTTTCTTGTGGCCAGAAAAAACAAGGAGGTGCTCCCGGAGGTGCCCCCGGACAGGTAAAAGAATACCCAGTAATTGCGGTAACACAGCAATCGACCACACTTTTTAAAGATTATGCTACGAAACTCGAAGGACAGCAAACGGTTGAAATCCGTTCGAAGATCGCCGGGTACATCGACAAAATCATGGTCGATGAAGGCGCTTTTGTGAGAAAGGGACAGGTGCTTTTCCGCCTGAACGCCAATGACCTCCAGGCATCAGTTCGTTCGTCTGAAGCTTCCGTAAAAGTGGCCGAAGCCGATGTGAATTCGGCAGCTATCAACCTCGAAAAAACCAAACCTCTGGTTGAGAAAAACATCATCAGCAAATTTGAACTCGAATCAGTTGAATCTACCCTGAAAGCTAAAGAAGCACAGTTGGCCCAGGCAAAAGCGAACCTCGAAAATGCAAAAGCCAATCTTCAGTACACCGTTATTACCAGTCCCGCCGAAGGAACAATCAGTACGTTTCCTTACCGCGTTGGAAGTTTAGTAAGCAGTACGTCAACTGAACCATTGACTACCGTTTCCAATACGGAGAAAATGTATGCCTACTTCTCATTCAACGAAAAGGAATTCTTGACCTTGACCAAAGGTCTGGAAGGGAAAAACCTTCAGGAAAAATTCACCAAACTTCCTGAAGTATCACTTATTTTGGCCGATAACTCGGTATATGAAAAGCCTGGTCGTATTGAAACAGCCAGTGGACAAGTTGATCAGCAAACCGGGGCAATCAACGTTCGGGCAACCTTTCCAAATCCTGAAGGGGTGCTGCGTAGCGGTGGTAGTGGTATGGTTCGCATTCCCCAATTTATTGATTCGGCGATCCTCATTCCGCAAAAAACAACTTACGAATTGCAAGGCAAGTACTTCGTTTACCTGGTGGGTGCCGACAACAAAGTTCACAATACCGAAATTCAGGTGCTTGTTGGAAACCTGAAGGATACTTACGTGGTAGCCAATGGATTGAAAGTTGGCGATAAGATTGTCCTTCAGGGAATCGCAGCGTTGCGAAACGATGTTGAAATCAAGCCAAAGCTGGTTGAAGCCGGAAGTCTTTCTGAAAACACGCCAACGACTAATCAGGGTAAAAATTAAATCCAGAAAACGATGTTTCGAAAATTTATAGAACGCCCGATCCTGTCATCGGTCATTTCAATCATCATTGTCATTCTGGGGGTACTCGGACTGATAAGTTTGCCTATTGAGCAATATCCTGATATAGCGCCACCAACCATCCAGGTATCGGCAGCCTACACTGGGGCCAATGCCGAAACCGTGCTGAAAAGTGTGGTCATCCCACTTGAAGAACAAATCAACGGGGTTGAAAATATGAGTTACATGACCTCATCGGCCAGTAACCAAGGGTCTGGAACCATTCAGGTTTACTTTAAACAGGGCACCAACGCTGACATGGCCGCAGTGAACGTACAAAATCGCGTATCCCGCGCCAGCAGCATACTTCCGGCTGAAGTGACCCGTGCTGGGGTAACTGTTGCCAAGCGTCAAACCAGTATGTTGCTCATTTTTTCGCTATACAGCGAAGTTGATGAATACGACGAAACATTCCTTCAAAACTATGCAAAGATCAATTTATTGCCGCAGATTCAGCGTGTAAACGGCGTTGGCGATGCTTCGGTTTTTGGGGGAAAAGATTATTCGATGCGCATTTGGCTGAAACCCGATGTCATGGCGACTTATGGCCTGATGCCTTCAGATATTACTGCGGCCCTAAGCGAGCAAAACCTGGAGGCGGCGCCTGGACGTCTGGGCGAACGCAACGAACAATCCTTCGAGTATGTGCTTAAGTACAAAGGGAAACTGAGTCAACCAAGCGAGTTCGAAAATATCATAATCAAGGCCGACAAAGACGGAAATATTTTGCGATTAAAAGATGTAGCCCGTGTCGAGCTTGGTGCACTGAGTTATTCGGTTGCCACCACCGCAATGGCCAGGCCTGGCATTACGATAGCCATTTTTCAGTCTCCGGGATCGAATGCCCGTGATGTGATTATCCAGGCAAAAAAAGTAATCGATGAAGCAACCAAAACTTTCCCTGCAGGGATCAAATACAAGGTAACGATTGATGCCAACGACTTCCTCGATAGTTCCATCTCGAAAGTACTCCACACCCTGCTCGAAGCATTCATCCTGGTATTCATTGTTGTTTTCATATTCCTGCAGAATTTCAGGGCCACGCTGATCCCGGCCATCGCAGTTCCGGTAGCGATTATTGGTACATTCTTCTTCCTGAATTTATTTGGATTTACCATTAACCTGTTAACCTTATTTGCGTTGGTTCTGGCAATCGGGATTGTGGTTGACGATGCCATTGTAGTAGTTGAGGCCGTACATGCCAAACTCGACCAGGGGGCAAAAAATGCGAAAGAAGCTGCAATTTCGGCAATGGACGAAATCTCGACAGCCATCGTCTCCATCACACTGGTCATGTCGGCAGTATTCATCCCGGTAACTTTTATTACCGGAACAACCGGTGTATTTTACAAGCAGTTTGGAATCACACTAGCGGTGGCCATTGTCATTTCCGCAGTCAATGCGTTAACCCTGAGCCCGGCACTTTGTGCCCTGTTCCTGAAGCCACACAGCGAAAGTTCACTGCACCAGAAAGGATTTATGAAACGGTTTTACTCTTCGTTTAATGTGGCTTTCGAAACGATGACTAACCGCTACCGGAAATCAGTCAATTTCTTTGTTTCGCGCAAATGGGTAGCCATTGGACTTATCGTCACTTTTTCTGCAATTCTGATTTTGTTAATGAAAACTACGCCGAGCGGCTTCGTTCCTGCTGAAGACACAGGTAAAATGTTTGTTGATGTAAGCCTTCCTCCGGCAACCTCTTTGGAACACACCAAAAAGGTTATATTAAAAGTTGACAGTATCGTGGCCAGTATCCCTGAGATGAGCGTACGCACGGCAATTATTGGAAACTCAATAATCAGCGGAAGCGGCAGTTCTTACGGAATGTTGATTTGCGCCCTTAAACCTTTCGACCAGCGAAAAGAAAAAGGGCAGGACCAAAACAGTGTGATTGGTAAATTGTATGCAGCCACTTCGGGCATCCGTGATGCAAAAATTATTATCTTTTCTCCTCCAATGGTTCCTGGGTTCAGCGCATCAAACGGTTTCGACCTAAAACTGGAAGACAAAAGCGGAGGCGACATCAAAGTGTTTGAACAAAAAGCTCGTGAGTTTCTGGGTGCACTTTCGCAGCGTCCTGAAATACAATATGCAATTACGTCATTCAACACCAACTTCCCACAATATCAGGTCGATGTAAATGTGGCCCGATGCAAGCAATCCGGGATTTCAGTCAGCAATGTGCTATCGGCAATGCAAGGCTATATTGGCGGTTATTATGCTTCCGACTTTAACCGCTTCGGGAAACAATACCGGATTATGGTTCAGGCCGAACCCAGTTACCGAGGAAACCCTGAAGACCTGAATAACATGTTTGTGCGCACTTCAACAGGCGAGATGGCTCCAATTACCGAGTTCATCTCTATGAAAAAGGTTTATGGTCCTGAGACTATTTCCCGGTTTAACATGTACACTGCCATTTCAGTTACGGGTATTCAAAATGTAGGATACAGTACTGGTGATGCGATTAAAGCTGTTCAGGAAGTGGCCACACAAACCCTGCCTCAAGGATATGGGTACGAGTTTTCCGGATTAACCCGCGAAGAAATGGCATCGGGGAACCAATCGATTCTGATTCTTTTACTAAGTGTGATTTTCGTTTATTTCCTGCTGGCAGCCCAGTACGAAAGCTTCATTTTACCGTTTTCGATTATGTTCTCGTTGCCTATCGGTATCGCTGGTTCATTCATCTTTGCCAAAGTAATGGGCGTCGAGAATAATATTTACCTACAAATTTCGCTGATTATGCTTCTTGGATTGCTGGCCAAAAACGCCATTTTGATTGTTGAGTTTGCCTTGCAACGCCGCCATCGCGGAATGAGTATCGTACAATCGGCCATTGAAGGGGCAACTGCTCGTTTGCGCCCTATCCTGATGACTTCGTTTGCATTCATCTTTGGTTTGTTCCCGCTGGTTGTCGGTGGAGGTGTAGGTGCCAACGGTAACCGCTCGATCGGAGTTGGTGCTGTGGGAGGCATGTTTATCGGAACCATTATCGGTATTCTGGTTATTCCTGCTATGTACGTGATTTTTCAAACACTTCAGGAAAAGATTAGTAAGCCCGAAAAACAGCCAATTTCTGAAATGAACTGTCTGGAAGGCGAAGAAGAAGAATTTGAAAGTTAACGAAATCAGAAACACGACAATTATGAGAACACATTCAATAAGAAATATCGTTCTGATCGCCGGACTGGCTGCAACGCTGGGTTCGTGCAGTACTCCACGGCATTATAAACGTGGAATGGTTTCGACCGACGGTTTGTACGGAAAAACAGCAACTACCGACACGGTTACCATGGCCAGTCAGCCTTGGCGTCAGCTATTTACTGAAAGTCATTTGCAAAAACTCATTCAGGAAGGACTGGATAATAATCCGGATTTGCTTGTAGCCATAAAGAAAGTAGAAGAATCGGAGGCTTATTTCAAGCAAAGTCAGGCGGCTTTGCTGCCCAGTCTTACAGTTAACGGAAGTGATACCTATATCCGGAATCCCAAATCGATTTATCCGGATGGTCCTCTTGAGGTAAACACTTATCTACTTTCCGGAGCAGCAAGTTGGGAAGTTGATTTGTGGGGAAAGCTAAGCAGCGCCAAACGGGCAGCTTATGCAAATTTGCTGGCCACCGATGCCGGTAAAAGAGCAGTTCAAACTAAACTGATTTCCAGCATCGCAACAGCATATTACTCACTTGTTGGGCTCGATGCCAAGCTTGATATTACCAAACAGACTGTCAAAAACAACATCGATCTGGTTGAAACCATGAAGGTGTTGCAGGGTAGCGGTAAAGTAAATGGAGCAGCAGTTGTCCAAAGTGAAGCGGTTCGCTATGCGGCCGAAGTAACTATCCCTGATCTGGAACAGCAGATCCGCGAAGGGGAAAATGCACTTTGCGTTCTCCTGGGACGTGTTCCGGGAAGTATCGAACGAGGCAAAATCGATGAACAAGCGTTGTCATCAGTCCTGAAAACAGGGGTTCCTGCGCAGTTGCTCGACAATCGTCCGGATGTAATGCAAGCTGAATTTGCTGTGATAAGTGCTTACGAAACCACCAGCAGTGCCCGCACTTATTTTTATCCGGCACTGACCTTGACTGCAACAACTGGGTTTACTGGCCCTGACCTCGACAAGTTGCTCGATCCGGTTTCGTTTGCTGCCAATGTGGTTGGTGGACTGGCACAACCAATATTTAGTAAGCGAGCCAATATTACCCGATTAAAGGTGGCCAAGGCACAACAGGAAGAGGCATTGATCACTTTCCGAAAAACCCTTCTGGCCGCTGGTCAGGAAGTACACAATACGTTGGGCTTGTACGAATCGGCCATGCAGAAAATTGCTTTGCGCAAGCTTCAACTCGATGCGTTAACCAAATCGGTTGACTATACCAAAGAATTGCTGACTTACGGTACAGCAACCTATACCGAAGTTTTGAATGCACAAACCAGTTTATTGTCGGCTCAACTGAATAGCGTGACCGACCAACTTCAGCAACTGAATGCCGTAGTGACACTTTACCGTGCTCTTGGTGGTGGCTGGAAATAGGAGATGAATATTTAGCCACAGATTACCCGGATTTTCACAGATTATTTTTCCTGTGGTAATCGGTGTAATCTGTGGTTTATTTTTTTGTTTTTTTGTAGCTCAAAAAATTCAGTAACCCCATGGCAAAAATAAATTGGAAACCCGGCACCATGATTTACCCACTTCCTGCGGTATTGGTTACCTGCGGCGAAACTCCCGAAGAATATAACCTGCTTACCATTGCATGGACGGGCACCATCAGCAGCGATCCTCCAATGTGCTACATATCGGTTCGTCCATCGCGTCATTCGTACGAAATTATCAAACGAACCGGCGAATATGTAATCAACCTCACCACTGAAGAGTTGGCCCGTGCCACCGATTGGTGTGGTGTAAAATCGGGGGCTAAAGTCAACAAATGGAAAGAGATGAACCTGACACCAGCTCCAGCTACCATAGTAAAAGCGCCTATTTTGGCCGAAGCGCCCATCAGTATTGAATGCAGGGTGAAACAGATTCTGGAGTTGGGCACTCACCATATGTTTATTTCTGAAGTGGTGAATGTCATCGCCGACGATCGTTACATTGATCCGGAGACCGGAGCTTTCAGCCTGAAAAAAGCCAATCCACTGGTTTATTCTCATGGCCATTATTTTACAATGGGCGACCCAATTGGCAAGTTTGGCTGGTCGGTGGAGAAGAAGAAAAAGAAGTGATCAGTGGTCAGTCACAGTAAGCAGAATAAAAAGTAAACCAGATTACCCTGAAAGGGTTAAATATAAATAACCCCGGGTAAGGAGGGACGACGCAACCCGGGGAGTAAAACACAAAACAAATAGGCGCATCCACTGTTTTGATTTGGAATACAAAAGAAGTATGCGCTGCATATTAAAAAAACGTTGATCAAGAAAGACAAAATTATGACTCAGGAAAACACACTACATACTGAAAACCCTTTACTAAAACCGTTTCAGACCATACATCAAACGGCGCCATTTAATTCGATCAAAATCGAACATTACCTTCCGGCTTTTGATGCGACCATTGAGGAAACGAAAGCCGAAGTTCAGCAAATCATCAGTAATCGGGCAACTCCAAATTTTGTCAATACCATTGTTGCTCTTGACCTGGCAGGCGAAAAGCTGGAGCGGATTAAAGCCATTTTTTTTAACCTGAATTCGGCCGAGACCTGCGATGAAATGGAGAAAATTGCCCAGGAAGTTGCTCCTAAATTATCTGATTTGGGGAACGACATCAGCCTGAACGAGCAGCTTTTTGCTCGCATTAAAGAAGTTCACAGCCAAAAAGATCGGTTGGCACTGAATGTCGAGGAATCTACCTTACTCGAAAAAACATATCGCCGTTTTGTTCGTAGTGGCGCCAACCTGAATGAAACCGACAAAGCCAAGTACCGCGAAATCACCAAAGAATTATCGCAGTTAGGACTAAAATTTCAGCAGAACGTTTTGGCCGAAACCAACGCCTATGAGCTGCTGATAGCCGATGACAAAGACCTGAGTGGACTTCCGGCATCGGTGATTGAATTAGCCGCTCAAACGGCTCAGGCGAAAGGCAAGCAAGGCTGGCTTTTCAATCTGCAATATCCAAGCTATTTTCCATTCGTGAAATATGCCGACAACCGTTCGTTGCGCGAACAAATTTTCCGTGCTTCGAGTTCGAGAGCCAATCACGACAATGAAAACGACAACAAAGCCATTATCAAACGGTTGGTGGAGCTTCGGTTGGAAAAGGCTCATTTACTTGGTTTTGAGACTCACGCCGAGTACAAACTTCAGGAGCGAATGGCCGAAACTCCTGAAAAGGTCATCGTATTCTTGGACGAACTTCATCAAAAATCGAAACCGTTTGCGCTGAAAGAATTTGCCGAAGTTCAGGAATACGCCAGAAAATCAGGATTCGAAGGTATCATTCAGCGCTGGGATTGGGCATATTATTCTGAAAAGCTAAAATCAGAGAAATACAACTACACCGACGAAGAGGTAAAGCCTTATTTGCAGCTTGAAAAAGTAATTTCAGGAGTATTCCAGCTGGCACAAAAACTTTATGGAATAGGTTTGAAAGAAAATAAAAGCATTGAAGTTTATCATCCTGATGTGATGGCCTATGAAGTTTATAACGAAAAGGCTGAATTTATCGCCGTGTTGTATCTCGATTTTTTTCCGCGCGAAGGCAAGCGTTCCGGAGCCTGGATGACTGATTTCCGTGCTCAATCGAATGTCAATGGAAATTCAGTCAGGCCACATATTTCGCTGGTAACCAATTTTTCAAAATCGACAGAAACGACACCATCGTTACTGACTTTTGACGAGGTGACCACGTTCCTGCACGAGTTTGGCCATGGATTGCACGGAATGTTGTCGCAATGTCAATACCCCGGAACGTCAGGAACCAATGTGTATTGGGACTTTGTAGAATTGCCATCGCAGGTTCACGAAAACTGGGCCTATGAAAAAGAGTGGCTCGACACCTTTGCCATTCATTTCCAAACCGGTGAAAAAATGCCCCAGGAACTGATTCGGAAAATACAAAAAGCACAGAACTTTCAAGCGGCTTACCAGATGGAGCGCCAGTTGAGTTTTGCCATGCTCGATATGGCTTATTATCACTCCGGATTGCCTGCTGAAGCTGACTTAAAAGCCTTTGAAATGAATGCCATTGCTTCGACCGATTTATTTGAACCTGTTGATGGGAGTTTGCAAAGTACTTCTTTTTCGCATATTTTTTCGGGTGGATACGATGCTGGTTATTACAGTTACAAATGGGCCGAAGTACTTGATGCCGATGCTTTTTCGGTATTTCAGGAAAAAGGAATTTTTGATCGTGAAACGGCTGATTCTTTTCGAAAAAACATTTTGGAAAAAGGTGGAAGCGAACATCCGATGGTTTTGTATAGGGCTTTCCGGGGGCATGAACCTACCACCGAAGCCTTGCTAAAAAGAAATGGGTTATTATAGCGACTGCTGAAAAAAGTCATTGGTCAATGGGAAACAGTTTAAAAGCGTCTTTCCAAATGACTAATGACTTTTTTCGGCATACTAGATAAACGTGATGACACTAATAAGAACCAAAAATCCGACCAGAAATCCAGCGTAAATCTGTGATTGAGTGTGTTTTAAAAGAATAAGCCGTGAGGTGCCGATCAATCCTGCCACTAAGATAAGCAGCAATAAAAGGAATTCCGGATTTTCCTGAAGCCGAAATGATAGTCCCAGAACACCGCCAATCAAACCACCAATTGCAGCAGCATGTGTACTGATCTTCCATCTCATCGAAATAGGAACGAGGGCAATCTGTACAAGAACAGCCCCAATCAGCAAAACATTGTAAACAGGAAAGACTGGTAGCCGTTTGAGTATTTGATATCCCAGGTAATACGAAACACAACTAAGTAACAAAGATAAAACCCGATCGGTATTTTTCTCCATGGACAAATTGAACTTCGGATTCAATGATAGCATAAAAATGCTGATTACAGGTAAAATGCAGGTTGACAGGAAAACCACCAGAAGCATATATCTCATCAAATTCCATGGCAAAACTGAAAAATAAAACCCGGAATTAAACAGCAGCAAAAAGCCAAAAGTAGGGATCAGCAAAGGGTGAAAGACGACCGAGAAAGTTCGGGCAGTGGGGATTAGGATTTTATTGGTGTTCATTTGGTATTCAATTGATTAACGATTAGGGATCAATGATTAACGAACGAGGTTTTTTCTGATTTGTCAATCTACAATCGTTAATCAGCAATTTTTTATAGCTCTTTTCTCATTCGGGCAACCGGAATACCAAGCTGCTCGCGATATTTGGCTACTGTTCGGCGGGCAACAAGATACGATTTTTCTTTCAGTATTATAGCCAGTTTTTCGTCGGTAACCGGATGCCGTTTGTCTTCATTATCAATACATTCAGCAAGTATTTTTTTTATTTCACGAGTCGAAACTTCCTCTCCGGTATCGGTCTGCAACCCTTCCGAGAAAAAATATTTTAGTGGATAAATTCCAAAATGGGTTTGAATATATTTGCTGTTCGAAACACGCGAGATGGTCGAAATATCGAGCCCGGTGCGGTCGGCAATGTCTTTCAGGATCATGGGTTTCAGCTTGGTTTCGTCGCCGTCCTGAAAAAATTCCTTCTGAAACTTAATGATTTCGCTCATTGTAACAAACAAGGTATGATGGCGTTGGCGAATAGCGTCGATAAACCATTTGGCAGAATCCAGTTTCTGTTTCATGAACGTCATGGCCTCTTTTTTGTCTTTCGAGGCACCGGCTTTATTTCCCGAATAGGATTTCATCAGGTCGATGTATGTACCGTTTAGCTGAAGGTCGGGAACATTTTTCTGATTCAGGCTTAAGCTGAGTTCACCTTCCTGATTGTCGAGCAAAAAGTCAGGGACGATTACCTGGTTCGATTTGCTCATGGGGTTGCTGTACGAACTTCCAGGTTTCGGATTCAGCTTCAGAATCTCGTCAATGGCTGCCTTCAGTTCTTCGTCGGTGATTTCATACTTCCGCTGAATTTTATCGTAATGTTTTTTTGTAAACTCTTCAAAATTTTCCTGAATAATCCGGGCTGCCAAGCAGGTCGATCCCTTGCCTTTTTTTCTATAAATCTGAAGGAGCAAACATTCCTGAAGATCTCGCGCACCAACGCCTGGAGGGTCAAAATCCTGAATGATTGCGAGGTAACGTTCCAGATCTTTCAGTTTAACATCCATGTTCAGGTGAAATGCCAGATCGTCGGAAATTGAAAGTAAATCGCGCCGCAGGTATCCATCTTCGTCAATATTTCCAATGATGTATTCAGCAATTAATTCCTCCCCTTCATTCAGGTTTGAAAGCCCAATTTGTTCAATCAGCGAATCGTGAAAACTAATTCCGGAAGAGTAGGGCATATCAACCTGTTTGTCGTCTTTCGAATAATTATTGGCAGATAAACGGTAGCTTGGAACATCTTCTTCGTTAAGGTAATCATCCAGCGAGAACTCGTCATCCGACTGAGAATCGTCGGTATTTACTTCATCCAGGCTTTCATTCGAATCATCTCCTTCGACCAACTCCAGAATGGGGTTTTCCTCCAGTTCGCTTTTTATCCGTTGTTCAAGTTGCATCGTAGGAATCTCAAGCAACTTGATCACTTGTATCTGCTGCGGTGAAAGTTTCTGTAATAAACGCTGCTGTAAACTGATTCTTTGATCTGCCATTCTGACTCAACTTTGTTCAAAATTAAGATTTTTAATCGAACCGTACATCTCCTGATTTCAAAAAGTGGAGAAATGGTGGATTTCAGGACGGTTGCAAGACATAAAAATTTCAGGTTATTTCTGTTCCGGAAAGCCGAAATCGGTGTATTCTTTCAGAATACGCCCATCGCTCCGAACTTTTTTTACCTTCTTAGGTTTGTAAAATGGCACCTCCTCGGTTGGCGAATCATACAGTTTTCTCTTCCTAAACAGATAGAAACAGGTTCCAAAGGTTATTCCTGAAAATTGTGAAATCGAAGGCACAACAAAAGCTAAAAGGTTATCGGTACCAATGTAAATCTGCCCGAAGTCGCGATTAAACAGGAGCGCCAGAGGGATATTATTAAAAGCATGACCAATGATTGAGTAGCCTGTGTTTACAGTAAGCTTCTTTGAAACATCGAAATTAGCAAGTATTGAAAAGCTGTTGTGGTTCATGTCTTTAAGTCGGATAAACCTATCGACCAGGCTAATTTTTACCGTTGGCTTAATCTGGTAGTTTAACCCGCCGAATACAGTTACAGGTAATGATGTTGAAAATCGTGACCCGACATTAGTTAATTGAAATACATTTGAAAATGAATTGGTAAACGAAACACTGTCAGAGGTTTTGGTAATGGTCTCAACCCCATTGATGAGCCGGTGGGTAATACTTGTATCTTTAAATTTATATTCACCATCAAAAATCTTCGAATTCAGGTTTGTTTTCCAGAATATTTTCCCCAGGTCAATTACACTCATCGAAACCGAAAGTTTTGGCGTGATCTTATATTTAAAACCCAAATCTACTCCAACGCCAGGATTTCCTGAATTCATGATATAGCTGCCTATCGAAGAAACACCGGGAATGCTGGTAATGGTTCCATCGGCGTTGATACTCTTTTCTTCAGGCATTGATGTGTATCCTTTTCCCCAGGTTTTTAAAGCATACGTTCCTTCCGTATTTCGAATTGCACCTGAAATTTCAGAAGAGAAAACTGATTTGCCAAAATAGAGCTTCGCCCTTATTCCAGCTGACAATTTTCGATTCTCATGAGGCATTGAATAGGCCACGCTGTATTCTCTGTAATGCATGATTTGGGCAGGTACATTTTGTGCCTGATCAACAACAACGTTCTGAATTTCAGGAAGTATCATAAATTCGCTGACCGGACCTTTTATTGAGGCTGAAAATGCGACATTCTCCATGATTCGGAAATTCAGGAACCCAAAATGTGAACGATAAGTGAAAGTGAGCAATTCACATTCGAACTTTTGATTAAAGGTTGGACGATTTACCATACTTTTAAGTATATCGACATATTCCGTATCTTTATTTATTCCGGAAAGTAATTTTGACATTAGATCTTGAATTTCCTTTTGATTATTAAATCCGAGATTTGTGCCGGCAAGAGGGAAAATACTAAAAGTAAATTGAGCGTCTGAAGTTAAAAATGAAGGGTTATATGCCGACGAATTGAAATGATTTTCAATTGAATAGAATGTCATATTCGACTGAGCCTTACTTTTAAATATAATGACTGACAATAAAGTCAAAATTAAAAGCACGCGCTTACTTTCTTGACGAAACCCCATACTTATATGATTTAATCTAGCAACAAATGGAATTGTTCAATGTTCCTTAATAAACTCTGTTTTAAAAAACATGCAGATTAAATACGATTCACAAAGCTCCAGAAAAGTTCCTAAGTTTTCCGAAAGTGATAACACAATATTTAAAGGGAAGGTATTAAATGTGTTAACGAATCCTTATCTTCAGAAAGATTTCTCATTGGACCAGTATATTTCTATTGAACTATTAGCGCTTTTTTTCTTTATAAAAGGGCAGATATTCAAGTTGCTCCTTATACTTGGTCTTTTCCCTGAATAAAAAGAAGCACATTCCGAAAGTTATTCCTGAAAACTCAGCCGATGATGGAACCACCAGCGAGAGCAGATTATCCGTTCCAATATAATATTGGCCTGCGTTGCCAGTATAAAAAATTGAAAATGGAATATTGTTATACGAATCTCCAAGAACCAAATAACCAGTGCTTATAGCAAGGTTCCTTTTTACATCATAAATACCAGTGAATGAAAGGCTATTGAAGCTCATGGATTTTGTGCTTATGTACCTATCGACCAAGCTAATATTCAATTTGGGATCGAGCTGGTATTTTAAGCCAGCATAAAAAGTAACTGGCAACCGGGTCGAATAGGATGATTCATCAACCTTTATCTTATACAATTCAGGAAAATCAACCGTCTCAGAGGAGAAATCCTGATTTTTGGTCAGAATACCATTGTTGCTCGAAACAATAAAATTTTGTGGAAATTGATATTCACCGTTAAAGGTCATGCTATTCAGATTACTATTCCACTTAATCGAACCCACATCAACCACACTGGCCGAAAGTAACAAATCGGGAGCTAATCTGTAATTAAAACCAATATCGAAACCAACTCCCATATTCTTTGAATTCATCAGATAATTACCGAAAGAAAAATTATCGTCTAGTGTAACTGTTCGAAGTGAGCCATCGGCATTTGCAACAATATCAACTGGAACAGAGAGCTTCAACTTATCGTGAGTTTGAAGGAAAATGTCAGAGTTATTTTGAACAACAACACCTTGAACCTCTGAAACCATGGAAGCTTTCCCAAAATAAAGCTTAGCTCTTACCCCGACTGACAATTTCTCTTTTATTATTTCTTTGGCATACCCAAGGCTGTATTCCCGATAATGTAAGGCAAGGGCTGGAAATAGTTGTGGTTTATTTATTAATATCGTGCGAAGGGAAGTATTCGTCAGAAATTCAGAAAACTCACCTTTTACGTCGGTCATTAATTCCATGTTTTCCTTTATGCGGAAATCAAAACTACCGAGAGCGGAATTATAACCAATGGTTATTATATTATTCTCCATTCGCTGGTAAAAAAGATCAATTTTTACCATGCTATTGAAGACTTCCCTAAAATCGTCGTTGGTTTGACTGCCATTAAGTGTATTCTTGAGCATATTCCGAACAACAAGCTGATTGTTATAGCCCACATTCATCCCCGACAACGGGAAAATGCCCAACGTATATTTATTTTGCGAAGTTAAAAAAGCCGGATTAAGGTTAGGTGAATTAATTTGGTTTTCAATCGGATAAAAGACCATATTTGTTTGGGCATTGCTGTGCAAAACCAAAACTAACAAATAGGCTAATATCAGAAATACTCGTTTATTTTTTCGTTCAAGCTTCATACAAACGTTTTTCAACTATCATCGAAAATTCAAATTATCAAATACTTTTTCAAGTTTAATATAACATCTTCAATCCAGCAAATATCATCTATTTTATCCAAAACTAAAAAACAGCAATCGATTCTATGTCTTTAATAGAATCAGCAAAAAAATAATCCGCTTAATATTCTGATATTAAGCGGATTTTCAGTAGTCTCACCGGGAATCGAACTATTTTTGTATCATACTGATTGTCAATATATTATAAGCACTTAAACGAATAGGTCTCGATTTAGACCCTCACTGTCTGAACATCAACACGTTATAATACAAATATACCTAATTTTTATTGACATTATTCATCAAAATCAGAAAAAATTACGACAGTCTGTTATATGTCATCCATTGAGAATCCTGCAAATTCAGGAGTATACTCTTTAAACTGGTTTCAAAAAGGTTTTTAGTCTTTCCTGCAATATTTACATATTGATACTTTCTACTTTCGCTTAGAAACTGTTTAAATTTTATTCTTTCGTTCCGTTAGGAACAAAATGTTGGTAGAAAAGGTAAGATTTTTAATGATCTCTTGTCCCGTACGGGAAAAAATCAGCAGGTAAATGGTAATTTTTCTACCCATATATTTTCCCTCCGGGAAATTTAAACAGTCACTTAATTTCTGCTAACAAAATAATTTTGTACTGGATTTGAACAAGTCAATCTAAACTGCTGAATATCTTGTTGCTGAAATTATAAAGCCAAGCAACTTATAGAATTACTCCTTAGGATAAAATAATGTATAGATGTTTCCCCTTTTCTTATGTGATTTCCCATTAAAATATCAATCATTATTGATGAGAAATCTGTTATTTTTCTGTTTCTAAGAGTTGAATCGATACCAAATAAGATATTTTAATGATAGAACCGTATAAAATATCAGTTTTTGATTTTAGAATCCCGGATTAAGGTCAGAAGAAGCGTAAAAAACTACATTTCAAGTAATTCTCAATATTTATTTCACAATAAAATAGTTTTAAGCTTTACTTACTCTTTCATCAACGATTTACCTTCGCTGATAACCGTCACCTGCACCCGAATATTCAACTCATTGGATTCATCGCACGAAAAAGAAATTTTATTTTCACCGGAAGCCAGCGTGGGAATTGTTCCTTCAAGTTTAACTTCCTTCAGAAGTTCCCCTTTTGAACTGTATAGCTTGCAGTCGTTCAAAGAATTAAATTCGAGGTACATCCCCGACTCTATCCTCACCGGAAAAACAATTTTCTCTCCGTTTATCGTTACCGAAGGATTACTGACCGCAATCGGCACCATCGGCAATGCTTTTATCGGGCCAATCTGGCAACTGACCTGCTTATTTGCAGGCAGGTTATTATACCACAACTGAAGCTTGTCGACATTTTTAAAATCTACGGTATGACGGTATGAATCGTACACATAAAAATCAGCATTTGACGTGGGTTTAGGCCAGATATAATTACTGAATTCGGAAGATTCGATTTCCACCAGTTCAAAATATTTCCATCCGGTAAAGTCAATTTTTACGAAATGATCGCCTCGGGCACCGCTAGAAATGTGTTTCGGGCTTTCAATCCTAAAATTCAAAAGTTCACCGTTTCCATCGCCATTTATCCAAACTCCGAGTGCTTGGTTTCTTTCGAGGTTCAGCCAAGGTTCAAAATTCTTCTCCATTTTAATCCAGGAGCCTTCACGGGGAGAAATTCCTGAACTGTTGGCTGAAAAAATGCCAGCCACATCTCCGGAAACTGTCTTTTCATTCGATATTTTTATATCGCCGGAAACACCTCTGGCAGTCTCTTCATTTGTAAATTTCTGCTGTTCGGAAAAATCAATCAACGACTTGTTTTCAGGATTGCTATAAGGCTTTACCGACATCAGCGGCTCAATCCGCAAACGAACCAGTTGGGTACCAAATTCATTCTGTATTTTCCATTGAGCCGAAGGGTGGCTCACTCCAGCAACCTTATGTTTTTGATAGGCAATCGGTTTAAAATTCCACGTGCCATTTCCATCCTGAAAAAGGGTAAATTCTTTTTCGGGTTGGCGTAGAAGACTCCGTATCGAATCATTGAAATAATTCTTATGTCTCAATGTCTCATATTGTTTGATGATGGGGATTAATCGTTTGAAAAGAGGATTTTCGTCCAGCGTTTTTTGGTCGGCACCACCCAGCATTGACAGCCCTGCATTATTCCCAATCATTTTGCAGCATAAATATTCAATGTCATCAGGGAAAGTAGGTTCCACCTGCGGAGGTGATCCTGTTTGATTTCCCCACCAACCCAGATGAAGAGGAAGCAGTAACCCCCCATTTTCGGCCTGAGCATATTTTTCGATTAGAGGTGTGTTCCCGGTCCATAGTCCATGTTCGTGTTCATTGGTTTTAATGCCTGCAGTATGAATATCGATGAATTTTTTGTAACCACGAACTGGCCGGTCCCAGGCTTGCCAACGCGAGCGATAATGCCACCAATGATGAAACATGGTGCTCATTTCCATGCCCACCGGTCGGCTTAGATGTCTGGCAACTTCAAAAATAAATTTGGTTCCGTAATACCAAGAGTTTTCAGCACCGCCAAGGATATCGCCACCATCAATTGCATCGAAATAAATGCCGTCAAAATTGCATTCGTTTACAATCTCAGCCGTTCTTCTTGCTATTGCCCGAAATAGAACAGTTTCAGTACCTGGGACAAAACGACCAAACATTTCGCGCAGGTGATAAGCAACAGCAAGAGTTGCGTGTGATGATTTTTTGGTTTCGTTCACGCCACGCTTACATCCGGTAAATTTGTAAGGCGGAGTATTCGTCACGCCACTGAAACTGATCAGTTCGACTCCAATGCGAAGTGTAACGCTGTTCCGGACAAAAAAACCGGTAATCGTTGAAATATTGGCCGTCGATTCCTTCACAACAATTTCATTATCATCCGGACCAATCGGCTGAGCCAATGTAAATGAACTGAAATATCCCAAGTCTGGGCTGGGGACAGGCGTCACATATTTCGAATTTTTATCGATAAAAAAGGCATAGGTATGGAAAATGGAAGAAATACCAGCCTCGTGAAGCCGCTGGTTGATCCGTTTGAAATGTTCCCAGCCATCAGGCCATTTTCCCGGATCCAGTTCAAAATCACCAAATTTGAAAAAATCGCCACCCCCGCCGTGGTTATCAATCTGATTGAATCCCAAATTGGAACACATTTTAATCCACTCCGGCACTGTTTCTTCGGTTAGTGTACCAAAATTCATCAGGTACGAGCCATATCCTTCCTTTTGCATCTGGGCCCAGGCACCTCCGGCAGTGGAATGAGGAATATCTTCAGCACGTTCCATTACATCTCTGATAACCGGAAGGATATCTTTCTGCGGAACACCGAGCAGCACGATTTTTGCCCCTTTCAGGCCAAAACGCTGGTAACAACTAGCCCAAAGATGGGTTTGTAAGGCAGGAAGTTGGCGAACATGTGTGAATAAATTCATCGAAAGCACACAGGCAGCAAAAGGTTCGTAAGGCATTCCTTCCAACTTAAGCGGAACATTGATAAACGTCAGCGACTCAACTGTTCCTATAACTGAAACTACATCCATGGTAATGTGATCGTTGGCCTTTTCGATACGAATTTCAGCAGTTACTCCTGAATTGCCAAAATCCAGGAACAACAGATCGTTTTTGAAGGATACAGACGTAACATGATGCTCTTTTCCGCCTTGCATAATGGAGGCACAATATGAAACAGAATCAGCATAAAGATAGTCAACGCCGGTTGCTTTATCTCTAAATTGAAGGTTTCTTCCATCTTTGGCTATTTCATATTTGAAATGATTGTTTTCGATAAAAATGGGAATTGCAATTGCTGGAAGACTTGAAAAGAATAGGAATAATCCGAGAAAAGAAACACCTACATTACTGAATAATGACAAGATTGGGCAACCAGTTATTCTTCGGTTAATTAAGCTATTGATTTTTGTTTTCATTTTTCAGACTGTGATAAACTTTTTATCAAGTCAACTTCTTCCTGTTTGTATGGTTTCCCGTCGGAATGGAAAATATCATGATGCCAAAGATCAGGTTCTTTTTCATCAGGTTTTTCCCAAGAACCCCATCCCCACATCGTATTGGTTTTCCCCGCTACCAGCCCCCAGTTAATAGCACCAATATCGTATTTTGCCAGTAAAGGCAAATAATTCTCAAAACGACAATCGCCACTGCGGAATAGGTATTCCGTGCAAACCATTGGTCGTCCAAGGGCAATTGCTCCAATTTTTTTTATAAGTTTTTCTGTATCCTCGGCATTTCCATAAGCATGGAAAGTAACGACATCAGCCCACTCAAACGCAGCCTCCTCCTCAAAAGCCCCTCTATTCCAACAACTGGTCAATGGCTGAGACGGATTAACTTGACGCGCCCATGTATATACATCTTTCAATAGGGGCAGACATAACGAATCGGTAAGACCTCTTGAAAATTGACCAGGTTTTTCTCCACGACGATACCACCACCCCCCCGGTTCATTATAAAGATCCCACATCAAGACGCGTTCATCTTTAGAGTATTCTGTCAATACTGCTTTTACATATTTCTCCAGTCGGTGGCGAAGGCAATCATCGTTAGGATAACGTTCCAATTGTGGCAATCCCGGACTTTCCAACCAACCAGAATTGTGGACTCCCGGCCATGGCTCGGGCTGTTTTCCTGCCTTCGGGTCATCTAACCAGCAATCATCAAAAATTACAAACATGGTTTTAATGCCATGTTTGTCAGCGATCTGCAAATATCTATCCATACGTTTCAGGAAACCATCAGGATCTTGTTCATAAGCTAAATCGTGAAGAAAAACCCTCACAACATTAAATCCGAGTTCCTCTGCCCAACCCAGTTCCTTATTAATTGTTTTCGGGTCAAAAGTTTCCTCCTGCCACATTTCTAATTGATTAATAGCTGTACTGGGAATGAAGTTACATCCTACCAGCCATGGTTGTTGAAGATACCACTTGCTCGCCTTTTCAACTGACCATCGTTTCCCTTCTTTTGGGGGCATATTACAGCCTACCAAAAGAATACTTACGAAAAAAAACATTAGCATGATTTTTTTGATATCCATTCCGTCAATTGTCTAAATCTTAACACTATATTTTTACATTACTGATAGTTAAAGGCAACTTGGGAACAACATTTATTAGCTATCTCCAAATTGCCTTCATTCAATGTTTCTTTGCGTTGTTTGTCATTTCTTAATAACCGGAATTTTGAGTTAATTCAGGATTGGTATCAATCTCTCTTTGAGGAATTGGAAATAACAGATGTTTCTCACTAGCTTGCCTTCCTATTTTCGTAAGCGCTTCTATAAATGTTCCTGTCCTTACTAAATCAAACCACCTACTTCCCTCAAAGCACATTTCCCGACCACGTTCGGCTAATACTTCTTTTCTGAAACTTTCCTGATTATAATCACTAATATTCAAATTAGATAAACCAGCTCTGTTCCTTACTGCATTTATAGCTCCAAATGCAGCTGAGTTACCATAAGAAATTTCATTCAGCGCTTCAGCATATAATAATAACACATCAGCATAGCGAAGAATAGGCCAATTCATATCACACATACCCCCTTCACAGGTATCAAAAAATTTAAAGCAATAGGGTTTATCAAATTTAATTATTTTTCCTGTGGCATAATTCGGATATTCAGCCTTAAACCACTGTAACCTAGAATCTTTCTGGTCAAAGGTATTTATATACTCAGTAGTTGGAGCTATAAATCCATAACTTTGGGTATCCTGAATACCTGTTGATCTGGGGGCAAAAGCAGTTGAAACTGTATTATTAACTACTCCACTTAAATATTGTACAGACAATATATGTTCTTTTGTATTTTCATTTCCTTCCAGCCATAAATCATTAATATTATCAAACAGATAATCAGAGAAAGGAGAAGCCAAATTAGATTTTAAAATATTAACTGCCATTTGCCATTTATCAGTTTGCTTACAAGGATAGCCTGCCATTGTAATATAAACTTTAGCCAGCATAAAGTTAGCAGCCTTTCGTGTTACTCGTCCTATTTGTGCCGACGTATAACTTTCTGGAAGATTATTACAAGCAAACTTTAAATCGCCGACGATACTTTCATAAACAGTTTCTTTGGCATCTCTGGCAACATTTAAGCTATTTATATTTTCGGTAAAATCAAGGACTAAAGGCACGTCACCAAACCAACGAACCAAATAAAAATAATATAAACCTCTTAAAAATCTTGCTTCTGCAATTAATGAATTCTTTTGAGAATCAGACATATCTGATATTCCGGGTATTTTATTTATAGCCAAATTTGCCCTGTTAATATAAATATAGAGTTGTTGCCATCTATCCTTTAGGTTAGAATTATTCGCATTGTATGTTAGATTAGCCATTTCAGTCAAAATAATATCACCGGCATAACCCGTTTGTGCTTCATCTGTGGGCAAATCAGTTAAAGGATAGGCCCATGTGAATATAGTAAGGCCGCCATAAATTGCATAAACTGACGACTCTGCTTGTTTAAAATCTTGGTAAAATGCTTCCGTTGTAATTGTGGATTTTGAATTTTCTTCCAAAAAATCGTTACAAGATACACACAATACAGTAGCAAAAAGTATCAATATAAATATATTCTTCTTCATAACTTTTCGTTTTAATTAAAATGTTATACTTAATCCGGCGGTAAACGTACGTGCCTGAGGGTATCTATTTCTGTCGCATCCCATAAGATAATTGTGGTTATCGAACAATGAGCCTTCAGGATCATACCCACTGTAATCGGTCAACACAAATAGGTTTTCAATATTCATGAACATCCTCAACTTCTGAATATTAAATTTGTTCAATAATGAAGTATTGAAATTGTACCCAATGTTTAAGTTTTTGCAACGCAAAAATGTTCCATCTGCTACTCTAAAAGAAGATGCATTAGGATCAATGCCAGATCCTAAGCGTGGTGTAGTAGTTGAAGGATTACTGTCGGTATAAGCATTGAAATAGGTATCTCTTGTACAATTGGTGGTGCCATTGCCCAATTCAGTATCAACGAACCAATATTTAAATACATCGAAGTCGACCACCGCATCAAAGAATATACTCATGTCAAAATTTTTATACCTGAATGCATTAGCGAATCCAAAATTATACTTGGGGTTAGGGTCGCCCACGATTGTCCGGTCTTCCTGATTAATTGTCTTATCACCGTTTAAATCGACCAATTTTATATCACCAGGTTTGCATGTAGGTTGGGCCGAATTAGCAATATTTTCTCCTTTTTGCCAGATACCATCGGCTTTATAACTATATATTGACCCCATTGGTTTACCAACCTTTAAGATATTTGAAAAAAGCCAATCATAGTTTGTGATTATTTGATCGACGCCACCCAAATCCAAGATTTTATTCTTATTGGTAGAGAAATTGATTGTGCTTGTCCATTCAAAATTTTTACTCTTTATGTTATGGGTAGTAAGAGCCAACTCTATTCCCTTATTGGAAACCGATCCTATATTTTGAACAGAACTAGAAAAACCTGACGTATAAGGAATTTCCTTATACATTAATAAATCAGTAGTTTTCTTATAGTAGTAATCCAAAGAAAGGGAAATTCGTTCGTTAAACATTCCCAAGTCTAACCCGCCATCATACTGTGTGGTTTTTTCCCATTTTAAATCGTTGTTGGCAATAGAATAAGGGGCAATGCCAACAGCGCGTTTATTGCCAATGACCGTATTATAGCCTGTCATTTTCGATAAAGAACTATAAGCATCTATCTCTTGATTACCTGTTTGCCCGACTGAAAATCTTAATTTAAGATTACTGATATGGTTCAACTGTTTAATAAAAGGTTCCTGAGATACTCTCCAGGCTATAGCGCCGGAAGGGAAGAAACCATATTTATTATTTTTACCAAACTTGGAAGAACCGTCAGCACGGGACGTGAAAGTAAATAAATATTTTCCCTTGTATCCATAATTCATTCTCAAAAAGAAAGAATTCAAAGATTGTTCTGAATAAGAGGAGGTAGAAGGATTTTGGTTTTCACCCAGGCTCATATTGTTATATTTGAAATAGTCGTTTACAAAACTGGATGCAGAACTTCCCATCGTTTCCGTATTGGCTTTCCAAAACGAGAGCCCGCCTACGGCATCAATTTCATGAATATTATTATAAATCCTCTTATAAGAAATCGTATTTTCATTTTGCCAAGCTATATATCGCGTTGAACTCAAGGAAGCATTACCTCCACTGGATGAATATTCATTTGCTATAGGAGTTTGATCATTTGCATAATAGTAATATTTTGAATATTCAACATCTGTCCCAAAAGTTACTTTAACTTTAAGCCCTTCTATAATGGAAGCTTCAAAAGCCGAATTGCCTCTTACATTAGTAATTCTGTAATAATTGTCTATCTGCGACATAGCTACCGGATTACCTTGACCGTAAAATGGGCCATTATACTCTCTTGCTAATGTTGCATTTGATCCCCATGAACCATCTTCATTTTTAACAGGCAAAATCGGGGATATCGTATTTGAAACAAAAACGGCATCTGGATTATCATCATCTTTATATGTTTCTGCTCCCGACATATTCAAAGACATATTCAGCCAATCAGTCAATTTACTATTCATATTTAACCTCAGGCTTCCTTTTCTCAACTCAGAACCTTTGACAACGCCATCCTGTCCGAAGTAATTACCTGATAAATAATATTTTGTGGCTTCACTACCTCCAGAAATAGTCATCTGATAATTTTGAATAGGAGCTGTTCTGAATATTTCATCCTGCCAATCTGTTCCCTTTCCAAAAGCGTCAGGATTCTCAAACAAAGGCGTTAATCCATCTGCTTTTCTGACATCGTTGGAATAATGCGCAAACTCTGATGCATTCAATAAATCCATCTTTTTTAAAACGCCTTGCGCACCCCCATAGGCATCAAAAGTAATACTGATTTTCTTATCGGCTCCTTGTTTAGTTGTAACAATTATTACACCATTTGCTCCACGAGATCCATATATAGCTGTTGATGAGGCATCTTTTAAAACTTCTACTGATTCAATATCATTTGGATTTAATGATTCAATACTTACTCCTGCAAGTCCATCAACTACATATAGAGGAGATGCTCCAGTATAAACTGAGTTTGTTCCACGAATTCTTACACGCATAGTTGCACCCGGTTTTCCACCGGCCGAATTAGTAATTTGCATACCAGAAACTTTACCCTGCAATGTCTGTGCCATGGAAGAATTTGGTCTATCTAATTCATCTGCAATCTTAATGCTTGAAATAGAACCGGTAATATCGCTCTTTTTTTGTGTGCCATACCCAATTGCAACAACTTCCTCAATACCAATAGTTTCCTCAGTAAGAGTGACATTAATGGCGGACTTACTCCCTACTACCGCTTCCTGTGTTTTCATCCCTACAAAAGAAAATATCAAAGAACCGTTTGCTGGAATATTCGCTAGCGAATATTTCCCATCAGCATCAGTAATGGTTCCATTGGTAGTACCTTTAACCACAACAGAAACTCCAGGTAATGGCTCACCAGAAGAGTCGGTGACCTTACCTGAAACTGATTTTTGCTGCTGCAATACGGCTTCGGTGTTCAAAACTCGAAATTCTTGATCGCTTTCATTGTATAAAACAATCTGGCGATCTTTAATAATAAATTTCGTATTGGTACCCTCAAAGATTGTTTTCAGTAAATCTTCAATTTTGGCCTGCTTTAAATCAAGGTCAACCTTACGTTCAACATCGATTTTGCGATCGTTGTACATAAAGAAAAACTGACTTTGGTCTTCAATCCGACTAAGGACTTCCTTAACCGTTAAACTTTGAACTTTTAAGTCCAGTTTAGTAACTTGCGAATAAACACTTGCGTTTACAGTAATGAGTGTAATTAGCAAGAAAAAGGTCGTTAGTTTCATAACTCGAATTAAACACGACAGGACATAAGGACGCCTGTCCTTGTTAAACATCCACTTTTTTTTCATACTTTTGTATTGCTAAGTTAAACATGCCCCTTACGGGTATTATTTGATTTATAGGGAGAAAGGTGTTGCAAGCGCCTTCCTCCTTTTTTTATTATTAGTTCATTGTTTTCTTTTTAATGGGCAAATAACAACGGTATCATTATCAATCTTATAGCTCATTGGTGTGGTGAGGGATAACAATTCCAGTAGTTCCTTTAAACTCTCTGTCCTAACTGTAAAGGTGTAATTTTCAGAATACTTCAGAGTTTTATCTAAATTTATTTTCACTCCATACCAGCGCTCCATCTTTTTTATCACCTCATCGAATGGTGAATTGTTAAAGCGGAGTATTTCGTCTTTCCAAGACGTGTAAAGATAAGTTTTGACAGGAATGCTCTCCATTTTACCATTGGTCTTGGTGATTACGTTTTGCTCACCGGGATTTAGCATAGCAGATGATTTTCCTTTTTTGTTAAAAACCTGGACGCGACCCTCTTCCAAAGTGGTCAATACCGCCTGATCGCTCTCATACGCACAAACATCGAACTTGGTGCCAAAAACCTGAACATCAGCATATTTTGTTTGAACTGTAAAAGGATGCTTTTTGTCTTTAGTTACCTCAAAATAGGCTTCGCCACTCAAACTTACGTTTCTGTTATCAGAAAAATTGACAGCATATTTCAACCATGACCCGCCATTTAAATGACCCATTGACCCATCGGGCAAGGTAAATTGCACTCTTGAGCCTTGAGGTGCTGAAATTTCTGCATAAGAATTACTATGGGTTGAGTTCTGCTCCATCATATAAATTCCCCCAATAATAAGGGGTATCAATAAAACGGCAGCAACACGGTAATATGCAGACAAAATTCTGGACAGAACAGGAACTTTATCCTTGCTTGTGTTAATGTGGAAGTGGATTCGGTCGAGGATATGTTGTAACTCAACTTGTGTCGAAGGAGCTTTTCCCCAGTGTTCCTGAGCAGCTTCTTTTAATTCAGGAAGATTGCTCTCATCCAAAAATTGTGCAGCAACAAAGTTTTCATCATCAACTGATGAATCATTAAAATATTTGTGGATTCGATTTTTATTAGAAATATCCATGTTGCCTGAAAGTAATGTTTCAAGAAGGTATATCCACAACTAGGAATTTATACCTAGTCAATCTTGAATATTTTTTTGATTATTGAATAAATAACCAGAAAAAGAGAAGCCCGGCAAGGTTTTCATCTTTTAAGTGTAGCCTTAAAAACCTCAGCGCCTGATTCAAATGATTTTCAACCGTACTTGTACTGATATTCATTTCTGCCGCGATTTCTTTGGAATTTTTCCCTTCAAACCGGCTTTTGAAGAACACTGCCTTTCGCTTTTCGGACATTTGGTCTACCAATTGGTCCACCCTCAATTTAAGTGAAGCATAATTGACATCTTCCTGAATCTGTTGCGTTTCCCGGTGATCTGAAGAGGCAAATTCAGAGTATTTGTTAATCAACGCCTTCGCCCTGAAATGCTTTTTGATATAGTTGAAAGCAATAGAAAATAGGTAGGATCGGAATTCATATTCCTCTTTAATATCAGCTCGCTTATCCCAGATTTTAGAGAATATTTCCTGAACCATTTCCTCGGCGTCTTCTTTCGATTTTAAATATCCATAGGCAAAATGGTACAACTTTGAGCTATAGGCGTAAAAAATCTGATTGAATGCTTCAATATCTCCCTTTTTCAACTTTCTGATCAGTTGCTTATTGATATATATAGGTTGCTCCGCCAATGAATGTCGTTTTAGATGATACAAAAATATAAACTTCTGCAACAATATTACTTTTGAATACAATTTGGCGATGAGATCGGAATTGGAGTTCAGATAATCAACTTCTTTAATTATGCATTTTCAACAAAATAAACTATGGTACTTGTGCTATTTTCCCTTCTATATAGGACACTTGATCTGTTTGCAAATTCTCCTCTAATCTTGACCTCAAATTTCCCATATCTTCTGATATTTTAGCATCTACAATACGGGCATAAATCTGAGTTGTTTTGATGGAAGTGTGTCCCAACATTTTTGAAACTGTTTCTATTGGGACACCATTACTTAAAGTTACCGTTGTAGCAAAAGTATGGCGAGCCAGATGAAAAGTCAGATTTTTGGTGATATTACAAAGATCAGCAACCTCTTTTAGATAGCTGTTCAATTTTTGATTTGAGATGACAGGAAAGATAGTACCATTGAATTTTGAACGTGGATGGTTTTTGTACCGATCCATGATCACCCATGCTTTTGGAAGAATTGGAATTCTTAAGGGAGAACCCGTTTTTTGACGGCTGGAAATAATCCAATGATTCCCGTCAGTCCCTAAATGAATTTCTTCAGGTGTAAGTTGAATGACATCAATATACGCCAAGCCAGTATAGCAACTGAAAATAAAAATGTCTTTAGTAAATTCTAATCTCTCAAGTTTAAATTTGGCCTTTTCAATCTTTTGCAGTTCATCTGGCTCCAGATAATCACGATTGAATTTTTTAAATTTTATCTGATAGTTTTCAAATGGATCTTTATTGATCCACTCAAGTCTTTTCGCGAGTTTGACCACTTTTCTAAACCTTTCAATATGCTTCATGACGCCATTATTGTCAAGCGGTTTCTGATGATCAGTTGGTTTTCTTTTTCGGAGGAAATATTCAAATTCGGAAATAAACTTATAGTTGATTTTTGAAACAAACGTATCAGAAGTGTGAATTTTCTTAGTTAAAAATTCCTTTATATATTTCTCGGTGGTCTTGTAATGTTTCAGCGTATTAACAGAAAGATTGCCCTCTGATATCTTTTTATGATAGTCAAATGCAGCAAGAATTGTTCCTCCTTGTTCTTCAATGCCTAAAAAATGATTCTTTACTACTGACGCTGTTGGCAAGTCTCCATCAACCAAAAGATCCCGATAGATATTTGATATTCTAGTTCTTGCACGGTTCAAAAATTGATTTAGTTCCTTAATCTCCGATTTATTTCCCTTACCCATTCCTTTATGAGAATCCCATTCACTTGGAGCGATATACTGTTTCAGTGAAACTTCTGCCCTCGTACTATTAACTGTAATTCTCACATAGATCGTTAGGCTTTTTTCTGTTTCTTTATTTTGCCTGGTAATAAACTGAATTCCAAAAGATTGCATCGTTTCCATTTCAATAACAATTGAGTTTTTTCTAATATCAAACTGTATCTATTAAACAATAAGTCATTTTCATTCACCAGATGTGCGATAAAATGCACTAAAAACGCTCAAATTTTATGACTTGAATTGATGAGTTAAAAATTTACATATAACAGAAATACAATAGGATACAGCGTTTCCAGTGAGTAAATTTAATTTTTAAATCAACTCACCGGATCGTTCACATTTTTATTGAAATTGAATGGCTTATTTTAGCTAAAAAAGAAAATAAAAAAAGCAGTAAACATTTGATTTACTGCCATTTGATTCATTTTGGAAAGTCCTAAAAGTGGGCTGTACTGGATTCGAACCAGTGACCCCTACCCTGTCAAGGTAATGCTCTAAACCAACTGAGCTAACAGCCCTCTTCGAGCCACAAAAATATAAATTTTTTGCATTGTTTATTTATTGGCGAATAAATCGGTTAAATTTGAACTTTCTGAATCGAAAAACTATTTTCGGATTCTCTTTAAGTGGGTTAATTAATGGGTTAATTTTTAGCATCAAAGCTTGATTTTCAGCATGTAAAATGTTTCAGATGAATATTAGATTTCGTTGCATTGTTATTCTATTAAGCTGTCTGTTCTTTGTTTTGGCAAAAAGCGCCAAAGCCAGCTACAACACAACGGAAAAACTTTACGATGAAACCATTTTTGTAATTTCAAATTTCTCAGGCGTCGATGCCAACCTCAATGAAACAAGAAGCATCAAAGAGCTTCTCGATCAAAATATAGGAGGCTTTAGGTTTTACCTCGAATGGGAAAAACAGCAGAACCAACTTATGATTAAAAAGGCTGATGGATCTTCTATTTCTTTCCGTCAAACCATGCATGAAATCGAAAATTTCCTCGAGAAAAAACCTGAAAAAATATTTACCCTATTCCTTGATTTCAGCACGAATATAAACGAAGTGAGCGATATTTTTCAGGAAACAGGCATTAATAAATACCTCTATACTTACGATGTAAAAGAAGGTTGGGCGCCTTTAAAAACCATGGTCGAAGCAAATAAGCGGCTGGTTGTTTTTTCGATGCAGGAGCACCGAAATAGCCCCGACTGGCTTCACTATGTCTGGAACCATGCTGTTGAACCTTATTTCTCCATTTGGGAAGCTCCTATTTTCAAAGGAGAGTTCTTAAAAGGAGATCCAAAAAACAGTTTGCTTATATACAATGATTACAATTTCCCGAGGAAAAGTGAAAATACAAGCAATGCGAAATACGAGACCAACCAAAATCCTTACCTGATTGAACATGTAAAAAACACCTGGACCAACACTGGAAAAACGCCTAATTTCATTATGCTCGACCGTTACGAAAACTGGGTAATTGGAATTGTTTCGTACCTGAAAGGCTTCAGAACCATCAAGGGTACCGTAACATACAATACTCAGATTCTTGACTATGTGAACTGGGACAAGATTGGTAGTTTGACCAGTGGAAAATACTGCTTTCCAATCGGACCAGGCGATAACCTAACGCTGACTCCACAAAGTCCAGGGTTTCGTTTTACACCCGAAACTGTTACGTTTATCGAGCCAAAGCAAAATATTATTCAGCATTTTGTAGCAACACCACTCGAAATTACTGACAATCTGGAGGCTCATTATACTTTTTCAAAAGAATGTCACGATTTCAGTATTAACGGATTTGACGGAAAACCACATAACGTTAAGTTTGCCAACGACTCAACACGATCGTCAGTAGCTTACTTCGATGAAAAAAGCTACATTTTACTGCCCGGTGCCGAAGCATTTAAGCTGAGAGAACACGACTTTACGGTTGCCGCCTGGGTGAAAATTAAAGAATACCTTCCAAACAAGCCCGATTACTGCATTATCGGTACGAAAAACAATTCCTATCAACAAGGTATCCATTTGCTTGTAAGAGATCGAAAACCATATTTCGGGTTCTATAACAACGATCTTAGGGGCAAAACAACTCTTGAGGCAGGAAAATGGTACCATCTGGTTTGGCGTTACAACAAATTCAGCGGAGAACAAGCTATTTTTCTGAACGGGAAGCTCGATAGCCGTTCGGTGGGTCACCCGGCTTACAAAGGACGTGACAACCTTTACATCGGTCTTGCAGGCTTCAGCCAACAGGCCTACATGCTTGGAGCTATCGACAATTTGAGCATTTGGTCGCGAGCCTTGGGCGAAGAAGAAATTTGGGGAATGAGTAAAGAAGTGATTGAAATTGTTCCCATTAAGAATATTTTCATTCTTTACCCCATCCTATCGAGAAGTCTGGTCTCAATTCTTGTCCTCTCACTGCTTGTGTTCGCCTATTTTAAAATCCCATACCGGAAATTAAAAAAGCAAACCACCGCAGCCAATAAAATAAGGAGCATCGAAAAAACCATTATTCATAAACCCGAAGCAAATTACATTCAACTTTTCGGCGATTTTAAGGTACTCGACAAGAATGGCACAGATATCAGTAGCCAATTCACTCCTAAGCTGAAACAATTATTCCTGATTATCCTGTTGTATTCTCAACGCAATAAAAACGGAATTTCAACCAAAGAACTGACAGATATTCTTTGGATGGGACATTCATCGCAAAGTGCTAAAAACAGCCGTGGCGTTACCATCCGGAAGCTGCGTCTCATCATCGAGTCGCTCGACTCTGTCCAGATTAATTTCCATATCGACCGATGGTCGATGGCTTTCGACGGAAATGTTTATTGCGACTATGTGGAATGCTTAAAACTCCTGAAACGTGAAAAGATTCACGATACCGATTTCAACCTGAATTTCTATCACATTATTCGGGAAGGTGAACTTTTTAAGGGTGAATCATACGATTGGCTCGACGATTTCAAGGGGTTCGTCGGAAATAATATTGTTGACATTCTCTTGAAATTCATCAATGAACTGACCGTTGAAAACGACCATGAGCTAATATTGAAATTGACTGACCGTATCCTGGTTACCGATCCCGTTAACGATCAGGCATTGGGCTATAAACTAAAAGTGTTGATCAAACAAAACAATTATAATCTGGCCCGGTTCACTTTCGACCGCTTTTGCTTGCTTTATGAGGAACTTTACGGCGAAAAATTCGCATTCAAATTCGAGGAATTAATTTCCTAATAAAAACATGTTTTATAGCAGGGTTAATTTTGATTTCTAAACACCTATTTTGCTCAATATCATCGATTTTATCAACTTTTTATATCTATTTTCGGGGCAGAATTAACCCAGAATTAACCTTGCCTTAACCCGACTGTAAACGTCAGCTAAAACCCTGCTAACTGCCCCGTATTAGATTTGTATAACGATTTTATTTCAAAATTTCGAGGAATAAGATCAATCAAACTGATTATTTATGAAGATTTGGAATTCTGTTCGTACAATGTTTACTGGCAAAAGAGTCATTGGGGTTGTGGTTTTATCTGGATTGATCATTGGATTGGCTTTTATGTTTGCAGGAAGCAAAGCAATACACTACACTTCAACTGACGAATATTGCATGTCGTGTCATGTTCATCCGCATGCCGAACAAAGCTGGAAACTTTCAAAACACTACGATAATCAGGCCGGTATTGTAGTCCACTGCGTACAATGTCACCTTCCCCCCGAAGGAAAAGGAATGCTGTTTGCCAAAGCCAAACATGGAGCTAAAGATGTTTACGGATATTTATTCAAAGATTCGGCAGATTATAAATGGGCTGCAAAACGCAAACTCGAAATGGCAAAGAGATATATGTATGTCGAGGCCTGTACAAATTGCCACAAAAATTTATTCCCCAAAACGCTCACTGTAGCGGGTGAAAATGCCCACCTGAATTATCTGACCAGTAAAGAAGAAGTCTCATGTCTGAATTGCCACCTCAATGTAGGTCATTTCGATCCGAATGCGAAGCACGAGCACGATACCAAGTTTGGAGTAAATGTTACCCAGAATGCTCAAATTTACACCGAAGCGACTCCAATTAACAGTTTTGCCAGTTTTACCGAAAAAGTTCCGGGAACAAGTCTTTCATTCGATATGATTGCGATTCCTGGGGGTGAATTCATCATGGGAAGCTCGAAAAAAGAGCCATTTCATAAACCTGATGAGAGCCCTATGCACCCGGTAAAAGTGTCGCGTTTCTTTATGGCAAAAATTGAAGTCAGTTGGGACGAATATCTCGAATTTTTCAAAGCAACTTCATCTCAGGGTCGCAAAGAGGCTGAGGTGAACAAAGATGTTGACGCTATTTCGGGCCCAACTCCACCATGGGGAGCGCCCGACCAGGGATGGGGAAAAGGTTCTCGCCCTGCCATTACCATGACTTGGAAATCAGCAAATACATACTGTCAATGGCTATCTAAAGTTACCGGGAAAAAATACCGTCTCCCAACCGAGGCCGAATGGGAATATGCTGCGCGAGGAGGTACCAAAACACCATATTTCTTTAAAGGAAGCCCCAAAGACTACACTTCAGAAGGCTTTTTCAAAAAGCTATTTGGTACCGATACCACAACGATTAATTCATACGTTGCGTATAAGGCAAACAGCTCATCCCAAACCTTTGAACCAGGTTCTGTAAAGGCAAATCCATTTGGATTGAAAAACATGCTTGGCAATGTTTACGAATTCTGTTCCGACTATTACTCACCAACGGCTTATGCTGCCTACAAAAAAGGAGCGGTTAATCCGAAAGGACCGAAAAAAGGTCAGGAACATGTAATCCGTGGCGGATCGTTCAAAAGTGATGCCCGCGATGTTAGAAGCGCAGCACGTGATTTTACAAAAACCAAGGAATGGCTCGTCACCGATCCGCAAATGCCGAAGAGTGTTTGGTGGTATTCCGATTGCGTCGATATTGGGTTCAGGGTAGTTTGTGAAGTAGATGAAAATATAAAATAGAAAAACAGATCCAGATGGAAAATAATAAGATAGGCTTAAACAGAAGACGGTTTCTCCAATCAACAGCATTAGCAAGCATTGGATTATTAGGCACCAGTATTGCTATTTCGGGATGCAAAAAGGCTAAGAGTGCTAAAGAGCTTGGATTGCCACCCATTTTAAAAGCAGCTCCCAAAGGGAAGAAATTACGCGCCGGGCTGGTTGGTGTTGGCAACCGTGGAACTGGCGCCGCTTTAAATTTTATTAGTGCCGGACCAGACTTGCATATCATTGCTTTAGCCGATGTTTTTCAAGACAAAGTTGATGCTGGCCGCGAAAGGTTTGCAAAACTAAAAATGGAAATTCCGGCCGAAAACTGCTTCTCAGGATTTGATGCCTACAAAAAGTTAATGGCGCTACCCGATGTCGATGTAGTTATTCTGGCCACTCCACCGCAATTCAGACCTGAGCATTTTAAGGAAGCTGTTCTGCAAAACAAACATGTTTTTATGGAAAAGCCAGTGGCTGTCGATCCGGTTGGAATACGGTCGATTATTGCCAGTGGTAAAAAAGCTGAAGCCATTGGACTAAATGTAGTTACCGGAACCCAGCGCCGTCATCAGGAAGATTACATCGAAACCTACAAGCAAGTGGCCAATGGAGCCATCGGGAAACTAGTTTCGGCCAGGGCTTTTTGGAATCAAAACCATGTTTGGTTCCGTACCCGCGAAGAGGGTTGGGACGATATGACTTACATGGTCCGTAACTGGAACAATTTCTGCTGGTTATGTGGCGATCATATATTGGATACCCACATTCACAACATCGATGTAATTAACTGGTTTGTGGGGCGTCCGCCAATAAGTGCCGTTGGCTATGGCGGTCGTGCAAGGCGAATAACGGGAGATCAGTACGACTTTTTCAGCGTCGATTTCGACTATGGCGATGGTTTTTTCTCGCACAGCATGTGTCGCGAAATCGACAATTGCGCCAACAACACGGGCGAATTCATCATGGGAACGGAAGGATATACCAATTGCGTGAATACCATCTGGAATCTGGATGGATCGGTAAAATGGAAATTCGAATATCCTAAAGATGAAAACGGGAACGAGACGAACTCGCTAAAAATTCCAGCATATGTTCAGGAACACATGCATCTGGTTCATGCCATTCGTACCGGAGGATATGTAAATCAGGCAGAAATAACTGCTAATTCAACACTAACAGCAATTATGGGAAGAACATCGGCTTACACCGGCAAAAAAGTAACCTGGGAAGAAATCTTTAAGTCTGATATGGATCTTGGACCACAAAAAATTGAATTTGGTCCGGTTGATATGCAATTTGAAGTACCAATTCCAGGCACCCCTCATAAAGCATAACAAACGTACTCTGATAATACCTAAACCAACTAAACAATTAATGAACTAAAACGATACAAAAATGGACAACAAAAGCTCACGCAGGTCTTTCCTTAGGAACTCCCTATCACTAGTGGCCGGTACAATTGTTCTGCCGCACATCATTCCTTCTTCGGCCATGGGAATGAACGGTGTCGTACCTCCAAGCGATCGTATTGTAATGGGTTCAATTGGAGTCGGTGGACAGGGAAATTGGAACATGAATAATTTCCTGAAGTTTAAAGAAGTTCAGTATGTTGCCGTTTGTGACCTTGATGCTAAACACCTTGAAATTGCATCAGGAATAGTCAATAAATTCTACAAGAATACGGATTGTCGTACACATAAAGATTACCGCAATTTTCTGGAAAAAGAAAAATTGGATGCTGTATGCATTTCCGTACCTGACCATTGGCATAGCATCGCATATGTTGCATCCGCCAATAAAAAATTAAACATCTGGGGCGAAAAACCACTGGCCAGAAGCATTGGAGAAGGCCAGCAGATTGTAAAAGCAGTTCAGAAAAATAAAATTATATGGCAGACAGGGAGCTGGCAACGTTCGGAAGCCAATTTTCACAAGGGTGCTGAACTGGTTTTTAATGGCCGAATAGGGAAAATCGATCATGTTGAAGTCGGTTTGCCCGATGCGCATAAATTGATTGGTATGCCACCAATAAAACCAGTTCCCGCAGAACTCGACTGGGACTTCTGGCTGGGGTCGGCCCCGAAAGCACCTTACCGTGGAGTTTGCCATGGAGACTGGCGCTGGATACTCGATTATTCAGGCGGACAGCTAACCGACTGGGCAGGGCACCACATCGACATCGCACACTGGGGATTGGGACTCGACCGGACCGGACCTATCGAAATTTCAGGCACTGGAGTTTACCCTGCTGCAACCGAATACTACAACGTCCCCACGGAGTTCGATTTCAACTGCAAATACAAATCAGGCGTAATCATCCGGGTAGCCAACGCGTCTAGGTTACCAAAAGGGATGGGTGTAACCTGGTATGGCGAAAACGGCTGGATTCGTGTTGATAGGGGCCATATTTCGGCTTCAAAACCCGAATTGCTTTCAATAGAACTTGGCGACAACAAAAAACCGCTGTACAAAAGCGACAACCACTTCCAGAATTTTCTGGAATGTATCCGCAGCCGCAAAGAAACCATAACCCCTGTTGATGTTGCTCACCGCTCAATTTCTGTCGGGTTATTAGGCGAGATTGCCATGACCACCAAACAGAAAATTCAATGGGATCCTGAAAAGGAGCAAATCATTAATAATGCCGCAGCCAGCAAATTACTGATGAGGAATTTCCGTTCACCCTGGAAAATACCAACCATTTAATCAAAGCTCATGTCCAGACGATATTTTATACTAATTTTTTGTATCCTAGTAGCTGTCGGATCTCAGGGGAAAACTAAAGCCCCTTTTAGGACAATGATCCTAACCGGGCAAAATAACCACAATTGGCAAGCCAGTTCTCCAGTCCTGAAACAGATTCTTGATCAAACCGGCTTATTTCAGACCGATGTGTTGGTATCGCCAAAGGAAAAAGAAGATATGAGTTCGTTTCTTCCTGATTTTACAAAGTATCAATTAGTAGTCCTTGATTATAATGGCGATAGCTGGCCTGAAGCAACAAACACTGCCTTTCTGAAATTCGTAAAAAACGGAGGCGGAGTTGTTGTTTACCATGCTGCAGACAATGCTTTTCCCGAGTGGAAAGAGTTTAACCAGATTATTGGCTTAGGAGGATGGGGCGACCGGACCGAAAAAAACGGACCCTACGTTTATTACAAAGACGGGAAGTGTTTCGTTGATAATTCGCCGGGCAAAGGAGGCACACACGGGAAACGAACAGACTATCAGGTCACTAACCGTGTTACTGATCATCCGATCACCAAAGGATTACCAACCGAATGGATGCACGCCGAAGATGAATTGTACGGATTACTGCGTGGCCCGGCTGAAAACATGACCATACTTTCAACCGCGTGGTCCGATCCCTCAACCGGTGGAACTGGCCGAGAAGAGCCAGTTTTGATGACCATTCGATACGGAAAAGGACGTGTATTTCATACCGTACTTGGCCATTGCGGAAATGGTGACAAAGAATTTCCGGCAATGGAATGTGCCGGGTTTATCGTGACTTTCCAGCGCGGTGCCGAATGGGCTGCCAGTGGCAAGGTAGCACAAGCCGTTCCGAAAGGATTTCCTGATGCGAAAAATGCGACCCGTTGGTCAGGATATAAAGAAGAATAAACAATTGAGTATTTCGCCACACAAATAGCTTTTTCATCCTATTTAACCGGGATGCTTTTCTAAACCAACCAACACTGCCAGCAACGGAGATTTATTTCTCCTGAACTGGCAGTTTTTTAATGGATGAAAACTGTATCTTTAACCCACAATTAACCCTGATTTTAGACTGAAAGTCCCTTCAGGAAATAGAAGATCGCCTAAATTAACAAATCTATGTTTTCACTCATAATCCCTGTTTATAACGAAGAATGCCTAATCGATGAACTGGTAGCACGTTCAGCAAATGCACTCGAATTGTTCACGCCAAATTATGAGATACTGTTTGTTAATGACGGTAGTACCGACTCTACACTCCAAAAACTTATCGAAATACGGAAACAATTTCCACGAGTAAAAATTGTTGATCTATCCAGAAACTTCGGACATCAGGCCGCATACACGGCCGGACTCGAAATGGCATTGGGAAACTATGTTGCAATGATGGACGGCGATCTTCAGGATCCACCTGAATTACTTGCCGAAATGTACCGAAAAATTAAAGAAGAAGGTTTCGATATTGTCAGCGGAAAACGGCAGGGGCGCAAAGGGAAACGACTGAGAATCACCACTAATTTATTCCATGCGTTTTTCAAAAAAGTATCAGGCATAGAGGATATGGAAAATTCGGGTAATTTTTCAGTCATGAACCGTTCAGCGGTAAATGCCATGCTTCAAATGAAAGAAACCGTCAGGTATCTGCCTGGCTTGCGTTCGTTTATCGGATTCAAACAGGGCTATGTTGAATATGTGCGTGAAGACCGCCTGGAAGGCGAACCCAAAATGAGCGTAAGCAAACTAATCGTTTTAGGTGCCGATGCCATCTTTTCGTTTTCAAAGTTTCCGATTAAAGTTTGCCTTTTCCTGGGAACAATCGGAACAATTGTTTTTTTCATTGCCGGAATTTACGTTTTAATAGCCAAAATCTTCGGCTTCGCACTCATCGGGTGGTCTTCAACCGTTTTAAGCATTTACTTTCTGGGATCCATCCAACTTATCTTTCTTGGTGTCGTGAGCGAATATGTGTACCGGATTTACAAAGAAGCTCAAAACCGGCCCATCTACCTGGTCAAGAAGTTTTACGACGCCGAAACTGAATAATGGGAGAAAAAAAGCTGAAGATAATTTTCATAGCGCTCGCATTGGCCATGCTGTTGGCTATGCTGCTGATCAGTCGCGATGCCGGTATTTCGGGCGACGAAGAAGTGCATTACAAACATTCGGAAATGGTTTATCACTATTTCAGCAGTTTTGGTATCGACAAATCGTCACTCGATACACCCAAAACTTACCTCAAATATTACGGACAAGCATTCGACAACCTGACCACAATACTGATTCACTGGTTCGGTATTGAAGACATTTACGCCTTCAGGCATTTCATGTGCAGCATTTCCGGATGGCTAACCATTTTAGTAACCGCCTTATTTGCTGCCTATCTGTCAGGCTATGGAGCAGCCATCCTGGTGTTAGTGCTGTTCGCTGTTTCGCCCACATTTCTGGGCCACGCGCAAAACAACCTGAAAGACATTCCTTTCACATTAGCCTACATATCAGGCATCTATTATTCGCTACGTGTCATTTTTTCTGAATCCAGACCTTCAAAAAAAAACATTCTTTTGCTGATCCTGAGCATTGGCTTATCGATCGGAATTCGGGCCGGCGGAATCCTTGTCATTTTCTATTTCGTATTTTTCACGTTCCTGAAATTGGTTTTGGATTGGCTTCAGCAAAAGAAATATGATTTAAAACTTCTAAAAAGTAATCTAATCCTTCTCTTCGGAATTTCAATTTCTGGATATTTACTAGGCCTTACGCTCTGGCCATATGCGCTGCAAGATCCAATTCTCAATGTCTGGAAATCGTACCAGGTAATGACCCATTTTCCAACAACTGTGAGGCAAATTTTTGAAGGACGTTTCGACTGGTCTGATTTTCATCCATGGTACTATTTACCTAAATACATGGCAATTACAATCCCGATTGTCGTTTTATCAGGAATATTGCTCTTTTTCCTGAATTTCAGGAAACATTATTCCGACAATCAGAAAATTCAGTTGCTGTTGGTTGCATTCAGTATTCTGTTTCCAATTGTCTTTGTTGTCCTGAAGCAATCGAATCTCTATGGTTCATGGCGTCATTTTTTGTTCGTTTATCCCGGAATTGTCCTGGTCGCTGCTCTGGGAATTCAGGCCTTTTTGACCCGTTATAAGCATCAGATCATCCGTGTTTCAGCGATACTCATGTTCTTCATATTGGTGGTTCATCCAATCCGCTTTATGGCGGCCAACCATCCGTATTATTACCTTTACTACAACCAGTTTACTGGCGGGCTGAAAGGTGCCTACGGAAATTACGAAACCGATTATTACTATCACACCATGCGCGAAGGAGCCGAATGGCTTCAAGAATACCTGAAAAACAAGCCCAATAAAAACGAAATCACTGTCGGAGGCAACTTCCCTTGTCAATGGTATTTTCGCAACGATAAAGCAGTGAAATTTGTGTATTTTCCCTGGCAAAACCGAAGCGAATATAATTGGGATTACGCGATCATTGCCAACAGCTATATTCCACCTTTCCAGCTTAAAAATCAAATTTGGCCACCGCGTAATGCAATTCATACTATCTTTGCCGATGGAATTCCGATTTGTGCAGTTGTTGAGCGTGTTACAACTGATGATTATACTGGTATTCAGGAACAACAAAAAGGGGATAACATTAATTCTGCGTTGTTATTTCAAAAAGCAATTCAGTATGACCCCCAGAATGAACTAATCTATTCTAAATTTGCTGAGGTTTTACTGGCTAATGGAGAAAAAGAAAAGGCCAACAAAATGCTGAGTAAGTGTCTGGAAATTAATCCCGATTACGAAAAGGCATTGATTTTATTGGGAGATGAAGCGCTGAAGGACAACGATACGCAAAAAGCTGCCGGGTTTTATGAAAAAGCGATTCAGGCAAACCGAAAATACTATGCTGTTTACCCGAAATTGGCCAGAATTTATTCCGAGAACAATCTTTTGAAAACACGTAGAATTTTGAAAGATTGTCTGAAACTAAATTCGAGATATAAACCGGCACTCCAGGCTCTGGCCGATACATACCGAAAATCTGATCCGGAGATTGCCAGAAAATACGATGAACTAATAATGAAATTAAAATAACTTTTAAAATTTGAAGCAATGAAAAAATCAATCATGTTGGCCCTTATAAGCCTGATGTTTGTTGGTGGAATGACCAAATTGTATGCGCAAGAGGATTCAGCTAAAGTTGCTGAACAACCCAAAGATACCATTTCGATTGACACAATGGACCCGGTTTATTATGAAGAAGAAACAACCAAAGAAACGTCGAATACAATGACTTACGTCTTTATTGGTGGCATTGTTGTTGTTGCTGGCGCTGCTTTCTATTTTATCCGCAAAAAGAAAAAATAACATTCAGCCAGACTTTTCTGTTCATGAAAAAGCTCCCGGGAAACAGGGAGCTTTTTTTATGATCAAAACGATGTCATTAAGATCGGCTTTGTGCTTCTTATTTTGTAACCGTAAAACTCGCTTTTCCGATACCCATTCGACCATCCGTTGAAATTCCCTGAACATCAATGATGAAGTTAGAGATCACCTTTCCGGCAGCAACCTCAAATTCAAATTGGCCGGTTTGATCAACCTTTTGATCTGGAATCCAGAGCAAAGTCGTTCGGTTATCGCGACGTACATTGACGGACTCTTTCGGAAATACATTTGGAATCCGAAACTTGCCATCATGTTTATCATCATTTACTTTCTGAACTTTTGTTTCAGGAAGTTTTGCCTTCTTTTGAAAAATTTCAATGACACCAACCGAATTTAGCCCAGTATAACGCTGAATGTCTATGGGATTGGTCGAAACGTTGATGTGATCTACGTCAGAAGGTGACATATTTTGAATTGTTCCAATATCCGTTCCCAGTTGCTGACCGTCTAATACAATTAAAGCTCCACCCTGATAATTGAGAGAATTCTCGGATCCAAAAAATACGATCTGGTTATCCATGATTTTATATGGCTTTATTGTTTTTATAACCTCCAGGATGCTGGTCGATGAAGATAACAACTTTCTTTGACTGTCAATACTTTGCGTGTTGGCTTTAATTATTCTTGGAGCCCGGGGAAACAAGTCCGGATTATTCTTTAAATAGTATTCATCAGCGATCATATCCGAATTTAAAAGGCTGTATTTCCGTACATTATTTTCAATGTAAATCGAAATTTGACCTTCAAGATTTTTGATGAAATTCACAATCAAATCATGTTTCCCATCAGAATCGGTGGCCTTAGCCGAAAAATCTGCGGCATTGCTCATGTACAGATTTGGGAAGGAAAAAACACCTTCTGAATTCGTAGTAGTAGTATGCAATTGCATGTTTTTGTTATTCACCAAACTTACTTTAGCTTTATTTATTTTATTTCCACTCTTATCAGTAACAAAGCCCGAAATCCTAAAGTAACCTATATTTAAATCCGTTGCATTTTCTGGCTTAAACTGTCTGATTTTAGCCCAATCGAAACCCTTGATACCGTTGGCAATTAGGAATACGTCCATCAGACCAGCATTCCTAATCTTGTCTTTAAATGCTTCAGGGAAAAGAGAAAATGGCGTTTCAACCTCCGATTCAATCTGAAGGTATTCATCAATTTGCATTTTGCCCGAATTATTACGGAATTTATCGGTAACAGATACGGCAACGTTTCCCGAAACCGGCCGATTGTTTTCGTCGGTCAGTCGAACTTTTACTATCATTTTCCCGTTAGGAGTCAGGCTGGTTTTCTCGGGCTGAATATTGACTCGAAGTTCCTGTTTATCGTCCTTAAAAACGATACGCTCGGCCAGCAAGTTTCCTTCTTTCGAGAAAACCGATACCAAGTTAATACCCTGAGGCAGTTGGGTTACCGGAATTTTTAGCTTTCCAATTCCGTTAATATCCATATCAGCGGCCCAATAAACGTTATTACCATGAGTAACGATCATTGCAACGGAATGCTTTTGTTTATCGGGGAAAACCAAATTTGTATAAATAAATTCAGAATCGGTTTTTACCACCGCAACGGCGAGTCCGTTTGCCGCAGGCGCTGGAAGTTCAAACGATTGTTTGTTTCCTGTTTTTCCTGAAAGCAGAAGTTTAACCTTTCGTTGTCCTGAATTGATAAGAGAAAAAATTCCAAGTCCTTTGGTCAAGGTTTTTACAGGCGTAATTTGTTTTCCTTCCTGATCCAAAACAGACCCTTCCACATCAACCGGAATTCCCCATTTATTGAAAGCAGTGAAACCTATCTTTGTTGCAACACCAGCAATCAGATTTCCACCTTCAGGATAGAATTTAATTACAACCGGATCGAGATCTGAGGGCAGAAATATGTCATGCCTCCACTCATCTTTTGAACCGGACAATTCGCAAATAAATGGCTCACCATTGGTTTTGTCGGGAATGGTGAAAGGAATGGTGATTTTACCATTTTGATCCGTTTTTATCTTCCCTTTATCAAGTACTTCGGTACCATTTTTCAGTTCATAACGTAATGGTTCATTCTTTTGAATTTCACCCGAAATATCACGGAGAACTACAAATAATTCGTTCTTCTTTCCGGAAATAGAAATACTGTCTTTGGCCGCTGTTTCAACTACCCATTGATTACTGTATTGCGGATCAATGTCTAGTTTTGTTATCGATACTTGTTCTGGCGAACTCTGAGCAGAGGAGTAAGCAACCAAAAAATAAATATCACCCTTAAGATCATCCGGAATCGTCAGATCGCCCGAAATTGATCCATTGTTCAACTTGAATGCCTCATTCAACACATTTGTCCCAGATTGGTCAAATAGTCCAAGATTGAGCGCATTACTTTCCTTTGATGCCGCCAGACTGTCAGCATTCGACACAAAAGCACGGAACCAAATCGTCTCTCCTGGTTTATAGCGAACTTTATCGGTCATTAGAAAAACTTTCTCACGAGGATAAAAGCTGAAATAGTTTGTAATCTGCAAACTAATTTTAGGAATTGGGCTCTGATCCTGTGCTGAAGATGCAATTCCAGCAAAAACCGTGATCACCAATAAAAGTAATGTTTTCATTCGTATAAATTTTCATTTAATATTTTACAATTTTGGCATCAACGTCTTCTTTTTGAATAACATATCAACCTCATGAAATAGCCATATATACATTTTACTATTGGTGCGGGCTTTGGCACTCATGGCTACATCTATTTAGAATTTGCTTTTTATTTGCCAGATGCCCGCCTGACAAGCCTTATAGTGGGCAGGGAACTCCATGTCAAAATTTAATCATCTTCCGGTATGTCAAAAGCGGTAGATTTTGTCATGTTCATTTCATATTGCCAATTTATTGATCGTGTTTTTTCCCATGAGAATTAAATAAAGAATCGTTTTTCAAAGAATAATCTTGAAAAGTTTTCCTTAATTCTTCTGATGGTTTGATAATGTTGTAATCGCCCCAGAAACCGTCATCGTAATTGGAAATGATGTCAGTAAATATATCTTTGGAGTTAAACATTTCATCTTTTTTATAATGGGTTCCGTCATCGGGTTTAAAATCGGTTATCAGTAACTCCGAATCGCTGTCAAACGTCGAATTGACTTTATCTTTTTTACTCTTTACCTTAAAACGAAGTGACGCTTGCGCCGTACTCAAATGCCATTTGTTGTTGGCCCTGCGATAACTTACTTTGTAATCAACCTTGATCGGCCTGACATAGAAATCTTTAGGCTTCTTTTTAATCAAGGATTCGTGCGCAAATTTCAATCCGGAACGACTAAGGCTGAATTCGGCCCGAACCAATGCAAAAGAAGACATATCAACATATAATTTCCCCTGATAACATGGATAATCGACCTTCTCTTTGGGTTTGAAATAAATGACATAGGTGTTTCGATTATCAATTTCCATAATTCCTTCGGTGGTAAACTTGTAGAAATCACGAAATTCAGGATCAAGAAACGAATCAAGCGTTTTTATAACATCAAGTTTGGTGATATAATACGGGCCTCCTTGAATTTTAAAATCGACAAACTGAAAAGGTTTAACATTCGGGCTTTTACGTCCCTTGATAAATTTCACCTTATCCTGAGCGAACGAATTATCATACGATGATTTCCGTATTTCCATAAGTGCTTCAGCAACATCGATGTACTTATAGTCTTGTTTGAGAACTTCCCTGTAAAAGGAAGTCATGACCTCAACATCACGAGAATAATTTAATGGAATTTTAGAAAGAATCTTGCTTATAATATCCAGCGAATTAATAACTGTCACATTAATTTCTTTAAGCTGAACCGACGTCGGCCTAAGGGAAATGGTGCAATCATTATTGGTAATCTCGCTGATCGGTTGTGTTTGTTGCCGATATCCCATACAAGAAACGATTATAGTATCTTGTTTCATCGATTCGGGAATTTTTAGAACAAACTCGCCGTCGTTATTCGAAACTGTCCCTATATTTTTTCTTAAAACAGAAATACTGGAATACGGTAAAGCATCTTTTTCATCGCTATCGATTACTTTTCCCCTGAAGGTAATAATCTTCGGCGGTTCTGAATCAGGTTCTTTTTTTTTTTCAACTTCAACCTTCGGTAGGGTAATAATGATTTGCTCACCAAGAACTTTGTATTCAAATTTATCATTGAATAAACTGTCGAGTGTTTCCTTGATTGTTCTGTTAATGATTGAAATATCTGCTTTTCTTTCGGCTTCGATCAGTACCGCATCATACGAAAAAAAGACCTGCGCCTGCAATGAGATTTTATCTAAAATAGAAGCAATCGTTTCATTTTTTGCATCAAGACTAATTTTCTTCTCCAATGCAGAATTATTCTCCTTTTGTCCGAATGAGAACTCGAATGACAAAAGGAGAACAATCAAAAACAATCCATAAGCTGGCTTTATTTTCATCCGTTTCGCTTTGGCTTTTTTACAAACGGACGAAACTCATATATATACTTGTTCAACAGTTTCATAGAGTTACTGTAACCCGGTTTGTTCAGAACATCTTTTTCAGGAAAAATTCAGTCTTTACCTCCTCCCCGTTTCGAAGAACGGTCATTTTGATTCTTTTATCTTGTTGACTTTGGAATAACAAATTTATATCATTTAATGTTAAAGACTTATTACTTGTATTATTTAATGAAATAATCTGATCGTTTTCAAGAATTCCGGCATAATAAGCTGGCGAATTCTTACGAATGTTGCTGATAAGGAAGATGGGCAACCCGGGCATCGGGTTGGTAACCTCTAATCCGCTCATATTGGAATTAAATTCATCCTTCAGATCGCTATTTGGCCGCAAAATAAGTCGCTTACCCGGATAGTCCATTGTGACATAAAACCGACGAAGAATTTCGGCGCCAAGTGTTCCATTCCGATCGTTTTTCCCAATTAGCTGATCGACCAAATCATTATCAGGAAATGCTACAATGGGTTCATAAAGAACAAGAGGCCCAACCCAAATTGCTCCGATTCGTCCTTTTTTCCCATACAAATCTCCACTTAATCCGCGACCTAGAAAGGTTTCGATGTGGTTTTCAGGAAGAGATATCCGGCTATCCGAATTTGTTGACAACCAAATAGCATCGCTTGCTCCGGTATCAACCAGCAATTTTACCGGAACATCTTCATTTTTATCGGTAACAATACTTGTATTGACAAAAGGCTTGTTCTGCTCAAAGGTAAGAGGCAAAACAATGTCTTTCTCCCTTCCCTTGTAGCTAAAATATTCAGGTTTTATCAGAGTGATTTTGTGATCTGAATAGTTAATTTTAACTACATAATCTTTAAACAAATTGAAACCAATCAGGCCGTGAACTGGGATTCCGAGAATATGAGAAATTTGAAAATTCTCATTGATGATCATATTAATCTCTTGATTGTAGGCGACCAAGCCATTAAGGCTTATTGTGTTATTGCCCGACTGGTAGGCCGTTAGCTGTTCTCCAGCGCCAAGTCCTTTTACGTTAATTGGCTGAAGATAATTCAGGTTCAGTTTGTTAACGAATGGCAACTCGGTAATAATCGGGTATCTGACGCCGGTATCCAGAATAAAATTTAAGGTATCCGAATTATTAATCGCTACCGGAATAATAATCAGATTATTAGATGATTTAAAATTGAAAGTAACCGATTTTTTCTTCGGGTTATCAAACACAAAACCTGTTTGATTGGCATAGTTTCTCATTTTTTGGTCATAGTCGAGATTCTTTTCCATTTTTTCATGATCTCTGACAACCAAGAGATTATCTTGTATTTCAAAAAGAAGTTTCGAATCTTTCATCAATTGGTCAAGCACATATTTAATTGGCTTGTTCGAAAGGTTCAGGCTAATATTCTTTCCTTCAATCAGGTTCGAATTGTACGAATAGTCGAGATGCAGGTAATTGCAGATACGTTCAATTACATTCGAAAGCGATTCATTTTCAGCATAAATACTAATACTCTGATCAAGAACTTTTGACTTGGGGTCATTCTTTAGTTCCTGAACTTTATTTTGAATAACGCTTTGTTTCGCTTCCTTGGGTTTTTGTTTCTGTCCAAAAGACTGAAATGGCTCAGTGGCAAACAAGACACAAATTATGCAAAATAAAGAAAAGGGTATAATTCGAGTTGTTTTCATGGCATTTAAACAATTATAGTTAGGATCGAGCCTTCAAAATATACTGTCCATCAACATTATACACCTCGATCGGGAAAGTGTTTTCGATAACTTTCAGTATAAAATCGAGTGAATAGTTGTTGAATTGAGCAGTGAGAAGAAGTTTGTTTAGCTTGGGATCGGCTAAACTGATGTTTACTTTGTAAACTTTCTCTAAGTTTCCAATTACTTCGTGTAACGAAGTTGCCTTAAAAATTAAGTTGTGCGTCTTCCAGGCTAAAAAGTTGGGATCTTGGTTTGTAGTTTTCTGTAAAGTGTTACTTGCATAAACCAAAGTTCCTTTGTCACCCGGAGTCAGGATCAGTTCATCGGGTTGCAAGGTTTGGATCGTTTTGTTCAGAACCAGCACTTTGCCGGTTTGAACAATGACCTCAACCGATTTAGTATCCGGATAAGCACTTACACTAAAGCTGGTACCAAGAACTTTAATCTGCGCTTTGCCGGCATGAATAATGAAAGGTTTATTTTTGTTCGGTTTAACTTCAAAAAAGGCTTCTCCCTCAATCCTTACCTCACGCGTTTTATTGCCAAATTTTTCAGGGTAAAACACTTTGGTATTGCTGTTTAAACTAACCAATGTGCCGTCGGGTAAAGTGAAGGTGTTTAAAACCTGATTAGTAGCTGTCACCTCCAACATAGCAACTGATGCTGATGGTCTATAAAAAACAGCATATCCGGAAACCAGAAGGACTGCTGCAAAAAGAACCGCTGCAGCAATTCTGTACAATGGATTTGAGATAAGCTTCCGAATCATTGCCCGGCCTGACGAAACTTGATTGTGAATACGTGATTCTACATTTTCCCAAGCTTGCTCCATCGGATATTTCTTCAATTCAAAATATAAATCGACCTGTTTTGCCATTTTCAGAAGCTGTTCGCCTTCGCTTTCTGACGAGAATACTTTACTGACAACAGACTTACTTTCTTCTGTTGTAATTTCAGGATCTTTGTCGTAAATTGATTTAGCGAGCAACTCCCAATCTTTATCTTCAATATCTTGATTTACTTTCATACAACTAAAGGACATTAAAGTGTGGGACTAACCCCTATTGAAATGATCCGTTTTTTTCAGGATTAGAAATAAAGTCATCAAATGATTGCTAAAATCCTTTAAGTCTTCACGTAAATACTTCAACGCCAAACCCATTTGTGCTTCAACAGTCTTTACCGAAATGTCTAAAGTCTCGGCAATTTCTTTGTATTTCATTCCCTGCTCACGGCTGAGCCTGAAGATTTCCTTCCTTTTGGGAGGAAGCGAATCAATACTTTTTTCAATCCGTTTCACCAAATCTACTTCCAAAAAGTATTGTTCCGCAATAATTTCCTGCTGAGCTGACTCAATCATCTTATTGGCATACTGTTTTTTAATCTTTTCGTGCTGAATCTGATTGAGACAGTGATTTCGTACTGAACGAAAAAAGTAATGTTTAACAGAGGTTTCGATATTAAGAATAGCGCGTTTTTCCCAAATTTTAACAAACATATCCTGAACAATTTCTTCGGCTAATTCCCTGTCGTCAAGAAACTGGCAGGCGAAATGACACATCGCTGAGTAGTATTTTCGGAACAAGCTCTGAAATGCACGTTCATCTCCTTCTTTAAGTTTTAAATACAGTTCGTTATCTTCAGTCAAGTCCATAGGTTCTCCGACACTCGCGGCGATTTTGAGAATTCGGCTAAAGGTATAAAAAAAAAGAAAATTGTATATTATTGATTACTTCTTCTGCTTATATGCATAGAATTTCTATAAAGTCAAAAGACCATTCCATAAATCACATGTTTTAATTATTGCTTGTTTTAACTTATAACCAGGAATATCAATTATTTAAATCTATTATTTGGGTACATTCAGCATGTAAGAAATACATTCGAAGTCAGTTTGAAACAGAATGCAGATAAAAATTTTAAATTTTGTTTGAAATCTTTTGTGCAAAGGAATTTTCCGTTATTTTTGCAGCCTGTTTACAAAGAAGCCCGGATGGCGGAATTGGTAGACGCGCTGGACTCAAAATCCAGTAACAGCAATGTTGTGTGGGTTCGATTCCCACTCCGGGTACAGAAAAATCCCTTAACTAGTTAATAGTTAAGGGATTTTGTATTTTAAGGGGAACGAATAGCGTTTTCAGCTAGGGATTTATTCTAAATTAGGATTTTATCAATTCTATTTTTCTGCGCCAGAGTTTTCAGGAATATTATTTGCTGAACGGATTAAATCAATACCTGTTTCCATCGACTGCGGGCAGTCCTGGAAAGCTCCCATAAAATCTTTACCTGCTTTATCATACGATTTTGCACCGGTAATTATGGAATCGATTTGAGGTAGAGCTTCCGAAGAAACTTTTTTAAATGATGCCGGTCCGGCTTTTACTGACGAATCAATAGCATCGCAAACCGATTTCCAGCTTTCCAGTGTATTTCCATAGCTTTTAAGAGCGCCACTACTAAAGCTATTGACACATTCGCTTAAATTCTTCATTCCGGCTTGAAGGGTCAGAAAGGACTGTTGAGTGACACCTATTTTTTGGCTGCTATTGCATCCACAACTACTCTCTGGCTCATAGGGCAGACCAACTTGCTGGGGTTCGGGGGTTGGTGGAGGTGGTGTAACTTCGGTGCCATCGCTTTTAGGTTCTTCTGTTGTAGTTTGCTGTTCAGTAGTACGTTCTGTGTTCTGTGTTGTTCCTTGTTGACTTGAATTATCCGACTTCCCAGTCTTACTTGTTGTTTGCGCAGTAGGTTCCTGTTTGGTTTGTGTTGGCTGTTTTTCGGGTTCTCCCCGACAAAACTTCTGGCGTTTGACAATATCTTCTTTTTGCTTGTTTGCTTGTTCGGCCCATTTTATGGCATTTTGCATTTCTTCTTCGGTGCCAATTAATTTACCAAGCTGTTTTCCAAATTCGGTTGAAGCTTTTATTACTTCCAGATTTGCTGCAATAGCTTTTAAAGCTTTTGCTCCGGTTGCCTTCATCATGGCGGTTAGCTCATTGAAATTTAAATCTTCGGTAGTATGGCTGGTAATTAAATCTTTCAGAGTTGCGCCCGCTTCAACAACTTCCATTGCGGTTTCAATAGCGCCTTCGTTTTCTCCTGAAGTCATAATTGTAAGCGCAGTTTTTTCAGCAAGCTCAATGGTCGATTTTTTAATGTTGTCGGCTGCCTCTTTGAATTCTTCTGAATCAAGTATTTCATTTATTTTTTCGTAAGCCTGCTTTTGGTTTTCAGTGGCTATTTTATTCATTTCTTCAAGCCTGGCAATGGTTTCCTCGTCGCAATTAACTACTTCAACTTCTACTGACGGACCGGTTGGCTGGTCGCAATTGGTTTTTGCCTGAAGTGTTGTCTTCCCATTATGAACTCCCTGAAGTTGAACTTCGTCACCTAATCCAACGGCAGAAAGAATTGCCGGATCGGCAGGAACAAATTTAAGCAGATCGCTGCCTCCTTCAGGATTCATGCTCAATGAAACATTTTTAATTCCGGGGAGCTTTTTACCATCAATATCGTAAAGTGCAATCTGAGGAATATCCTGCCCTCCATTGTAATTTTCGACTTTCACGCATGATGCCGGTTGCGAAGTTTGATTCGTTTTTCCTTCCGGAGTTGTATATTCAACAAACAAAGTACCTTTCTCTGGACTTGCTCCGGTTAGATTTGCCGAGGAGCCATCTGTCTCAACAGTCAACATGGATGAGGGTTCTGCCCAAAACCGGAATGTTCCGCCTTCAGGCTTTCCGGATGCGATGACGTTGCCTTGTTCTTCTGTTTCGAGGTCCGAACAGCCATACAGAACAATCTCGGGTTTATCAGGTTCCTTATAAGGCCTGATGGTAACTTCCATTGAACTTTCCTTAGTTATAAATTCAGGACCATCAACAGTATGTAGTTCCTTATTTTCACTCAATTTCCAGCTTGCCTGATAACCCATTGCTGTTTTCGTAATTGTACAATTCTTGTCGGTGGATAAATCGCAACCTGCGGAACAGGGAATATTGTAGTGATCAATATTCCCGCCATAATCTTTCCATTCGTCGTAAAACATTCGTCCTTTATCCGACCCCACACCGTTGATATTGATACCGATGCCAATACTTTTATAATCATTGGAGTAATAGAACTGAATACCCACTCCGGTGGCAGACCCGGAGACGTTAATATCTCTATTATTAGCGCTTATCATTGTGCCATCAATGGTTTCAAGGTATTTTGAAGATTCAGAGTGTGATCCTTCTCCTGAAACAGAAATAATTTTGGGTTCATTGGGATCTCCATCGAACTGGAATTCATTGACAGGGTCAACTGCCATATTTTCGATGACAGCCGTAAATTCACCACTAGCCACCGTTTTTACTGTACAATGTTTTTCTTTATCCCATTTTTTATTTCCAGCCATAAAAGTTATAAGCGTGTCTTGTTGCGAGGTATAGCTTTCAGTTACTTTAGCCGTGACCAACCATAATCCACTGTCTTCACTTTTTGTGGAGTCCTTGGAGTAACCTTCGTTCCCTTCACTGCTAGCAATAAAGAATGGTTTTGTCAGACGGGGATTCATGCCAAATGATGGCAGATACGTGATAAACAGCAAGAGGATAAGAGGTAAGGTTTTCATTTTAATTTGTATTTGAATGGATATTTATTTATCCTTCTTGGTCAAGGAAAAATCGATGGTAATGGTTTGATATTCATCGGAGATCGGATCCTTAACTTTTTTGGTATCCTTTTGTTGAAGGATTTTATCCGTTGTTTTACCGCCATATGGCCCGAAAATTACTTTTAGAGGAATCCGGATGTCTCTTTGGATGGGTTTGGATTCTTCAGGTTCATTGTCGCAGGTTCCTTCGGCTTTCCTCGAGAGTATTTCTTCGCCTTTTACGGGAAGTGAAGTACCTTTTGCCTTAAGCACGTATTGGCCGTTTTCGAAAAATTCGAGTTCAATGCGGGTGTCGTCCTGTTTTTTCCCTTTAAACATGCTATCGTGTGAAATGCCTTGACCTTTTATCTTCATCGAACTTTTCTTTGTTGTAACAAGTCCGCCTTCACGTCCGGATTCGCATTTATGACAGCCATCTTCTATGGTTACTTTTGATACTTCATCCGAATAAAATGTCATGGTTCCATCAGTCCATGGAATGCCTTTTCGTTCCAGCTTCCACTCGCTGAACGTGTGATTATGAATTACCTCTTCCTTGCGGTACTGCTGATCCATCTGATTGCAGAAAACACCATATTCTTCAACGTTCGTCGAATCAAGGTCTGAACTAATGGTTATCGAAACCGGGCCCTGAAAGGCACATATTTCGTGTTTCGATAATTTATCAACCAGTTGTTTCGACATTTCATTTACCCCAACTTTAATTCCCTGATAATCCATTGTAGCCCATGTGTAACCGGCGTCGGCAATGCAATTCACATCTTTTCGCTCAAGGCAAACTGCCCGAACCATGATTTTCTTACCCTCAAAGGTTTTCAGGCTTAATTTCACGAAATAGTCCCAGTTCATGTCTTTACCAATATTGATCAATTCCTGTTGATTTTCACCACCCAAAAGTTGGTTTAACCTTTCTCTTGACAACCGTGTCCGGATGCCACTATGCGTAGTAATTTTTGCGCAGGGAAAGGCATCGTTCAGGTAGCTTTTCATTACGGTTTCATAAGAATCGGAATATTTCACTGCTGTGTCGCCACTTGAAACACAGATAACCAGGAAATTAGGCTCTATGCTTTTAACAGTCAAAGAACAGAATAGCAATGCTATTGCAATCTGGTAAATATGTTTCATTCTGATAAAATTTTACAGGTAGGAAGAAGTTTGCCGATTTTGCTGATTTCATCAGCGCTAATTTGTGTCTTGGCAAGTCCAAGTTCAGTTAACTTTTTCAGTGGACTAATCTTTCCGATGATTGAATTAACCGGATTCATGTCAAGGTATAAAGTTTGTAGCCCGGTCAGACTCGAAAATGAAGATGGCAACTGGTTAATATTATCATTAAAAAGCCCGATATGGAGCAATTTGCCGAAATTTCCTATCCGGACTGGAAGTACTGAAACCGAACTGCCAAAGTTGATGATGTAAAGTTCCTCTAATGGATAATCTGCCGCATTCTTCAGGATTTTCTCCAGATCAACAGCAGTACCTTTTTGATCGCAGGTAATGATCAATGTTTTGATTCCTTTAAACATTGGCATCTGGTCAATAACCAGTTGTATTTGTGGCCACGAAAGGTTGAGAACAAGTGTTGGAATGGATTCGAGCCACTCGTTGTTTTTTATCGTTGGATTTTCATCTTCCTTATATTCCTCCACAATTTCTTCACGCAGTGGTTCTGCCAAATCCCATTGACTTTTCCCTCCTTCCTGAACGATTTTCATCATCTGGTTCCACAACTTATTGCCATAGTCGTCGTTTTCCTGCTGAATTTTGGCTGCTTCCTCAGGTTTTATGCCTTCACTTCCCGGTGGCAGGGTTTGTGGTTTACCTTGACGGAGTGCCTGAGTTAATTGTGCAGCCAGCTCCTGAATTTTTGTGTTGGCTGCTTTGGCCGCTGCCGGGTCGCTCCAGTTGGTTTTTTTTCGGATTTCAGACATTTGGGCGCGAATGGAAGCTGCATTGTTGCCCGTATTCTGCGATATGGCCGACATGCAAATGACCAGAAACAGAAACAGGATTTGGATTTGTTTCATTGGAATTGTTTTGAAAAAATGAATCCGTTTTGTTTATCTATGCTATTCTGCGCCGATATAGACATATTTAGGCCTGATATGATTGTAGCGATAAACATCGCTTAACTTGCTCAAATAAGAGCTGATTGCCTGAAGTCCCATCAAACCCGGCTCAGAACTGGTATCGACACCAGTTTGCTTGGTAGTTACCTGATTGGTCAGCTTTTCGAGCCGGTAATAAGGTGTAAGAGAAGCCTGAGTGAAGCTTTTGTATTTCGATAAAATGTCGATGTATTTGGGGGTTTGCATGTTGCAATAGCTAATCTGGAGATCTCTGATTTGATTCATATAAGCCTTGATGGCATTGTCATTTTGCCGGTTCTCCTTTTTATATTCGTCATTCAATTTGGCCTCCAATTCATCAATTTGAGTTTGCAGAGCCAGCGCATCCTGGTCTGTTTCCAACGCCTCAAACTGCTTCATATATTTCATCGACTGTGCCCCAAGGCTGTCGGTTAATTGTTTTTGCTTTTCCATTAGTTTGAAATCCTTCATATCAGCAGCGGTCTTTTGCTGATACGCTTTTGGGTCGGCCATTACTTCTGCTTTCTTTTCCGTGGCATAAGCTTCGGCCCAGGCTGTTTTTCCGGCTTTATCCATTTTTTTCAGGTTATCGACTTCACCCATCGAGATGTTCATGCTTTGTTGCATCATTTGATCGGCCAGAGCTTTTTTCTGAGCCTTATAAGCTTTTGCCTGATCGCCGGTAGCTCCTTTACTTTTTTGTTCCAGCGCCATCATCTGCTGCATCAATTGGGGCGATACCCCGGTACGAGCCATCGCGTTTTGCATCATCTTGTCCTTGTTGGCATCCATTTTGGTTTCAATATTGTCTTTTCGGCGTGAGATTTCTTCCTGTAATTGGTCATGAACTTCCCCGACACGCTGTATAAAACTCGATTTTGCATCATTTTCACCTTCGACGCATAAACCTCCCGGAGGATTGGGTAACAGACTGAGAAATGCTTCAGGCATGGTCTGGGCATTTGTAAAAAAGCAAAATAAAATCAGGAGTGATCCGATAAATGATGTTTTCATAATGTCCTGTTTTGATGAAATTTGAATTTAAAAGGAAAGAAAAAGGCAGACGATCTGTTAAAAAGCCTGCCTTTTTGAAAAGAGTTTACTGTTTAATAAATTCAACCCGGCGATTGAGTGCCTTGTTTACGGGAGTATCGTTGGGGGCAACAGGCTGCGTTTCACCTGCGCCATCGGTAACCAGCCGGTCGGCATTCACACCAAATGTTTTGGCTAGTTCGGCTTTCACATTTGCAGCCCGACGTTTGGAGAGGTCGAGATTAAAGTCGTCTTTCCCATCCGAATCGGTATGGCCCACTATTTTCACTTTCACATCCGGTACCTCATTCAGGATTTTGGCTATATCATTTAATGCGCCATACGATTCGGGTTTTACGATGTCTTTATTCACATCGAAATAAATGCCATAACTAATGAGCTTGCCTTCTTCAAGCAGTTTATTTCTTGTATCGGGCGAAGCGGTTGTAATTTTAATATTGCTGACATATGACGCGCTCGAAGCTCCTCTGTACAACAAGAAACCAAACCTGGTAAATTTACTGCCATCGTATAGATTGGTAGGCATATCAAGCACTTTCTCTCCTTTATGATAGATGCGTACACGCCTGTTCTGAACCCAGATAATTACATGATTGACCTTTTCTTCTTCTACTGTATTTAATGTGGAAGTGCCATTAATTCTGGGATTTCCGGCCTTTATCCCATATGATTCCCATTCTGTTTTTGCGATATTGATAATGAGCCCGGTATTACAACTGTATGGGTCGCTCATTTCCTTGAAACTATTTTCGCCGTACATGGCTATGCCGACAGCATATCGGGGCGCTCCCTTTTTAGGGACAACATCAAATTCGACGATATAATTTTTAGGAAATTCAACCTGTTTGAGAAACCACCAATTACCTTCAGTAGCATTCAGGTTTAACCAGTTACCCGGAGCAACACTTAATGTATTGATTTCTCCTGATTTATTGGTCGTCCATAGTGCAGGAAAATCGCCCACAGCATCCTGGCTGAAATCTTCGAATAAAAGAATTTTATCTCCAGGTACAAAATCGTAGTTGGAGAAAGCTTTAAGCGATTGTTTTGAAGCGTTTGAAGCGACGTTTTGTGCATTGTTCTGATCCGATTTGGTGACAGTACTATCCTTCTCATTCTTGCTTTTCTTTTTAAATAGATCCTTTACACCACTCTCAACTTCGTTAAGACCTTTGTTAATGCCTTGATCAACATTTTTGTTTGCCCTGTTGTTGGTCTGCCGTTTCAATTTATCTTTTAAATTGATTTGAGCATCGACGTTGATAAATCCCAGACAAAGAGTAACCACAAATAAAATTTTAAGTGCTTTCATACTATTGATTTTGAGATTTTTATTTTTTTGCCAGTATTCAGAAGTATGCCTTCATTTCGGTAACTAACTCTAAAAAGATCGATTAGCTTTACTGAGAAATCGTTCAACTAAATTTACGAAAATTCAAAGAATTTATTGACACCTTCTTTTTATATTTTTCTCAATTTCAGGCAAGTACCCAAAATGATGAATTTAATCGCTAAAACATCAATAACATTCAACTTTTTCTTAGATTGAATTTTTATTCCCCATTTATAGGAATGGTAACTTTCTTTAAATCTGAAAGTGTGAATTGATTGGTCTTTTGCCTCTGGAGACCAAAATTGGGGAGGAGAAGTGCTTCTATTTTGTTGAACCAACCAGGTATTTTCCGGAGATAAACCGGATGGGGTACCAGGCCGCTAAAAATCCAATGCCGGTAACCAGCAGAAAAACGGCCATAAGGTCGCCCACTCGAATTTGTACCGGATAAGCCGAAAAAATAAACGAACCTTCGTTGGGTATTTTCAATATTCCGTATTCCATCTGAATCCAGCAAATCAGCACTCCCAGAACAATTCCGAAAAAAGCACCGACCAGTGAAATCATCCAACCTTCGAACAGGAAAATGGTCCGAATGAGTTTCTGGTTGGCGCCCATGCTCTGAAGGATGGCAATGTCAGCCTTTTTGTCGATGATCAGCATCGAAAGCGATCCCAGAATGTTGAACGAGGCGATAACTAAAATAAAAGCCAGGATGAAAAAAATAGCCCATTTCTCGGATTGCATCACCCGGTAAAAGAGTTCGTGTTGTTCGAACTGCGTTTTAACAACAAACTGATTGCCCAGAAGACGGGAAATTTGCTTTTTGACCACATCTTCCGAAGTTCCTTTGATCAATTCAACCTCAACGGCACTTATGCGATTTTCAAGCTGAAACAATTCCTGGGCAAAGCCGATAGGAACCAACACGTATTTGGAATCAATTTCCTGTTGGTTGGAAAATATTCCGGAAGCATAAATAGTGCCGTGGTTAAATGTATTTTCCAGCGTTGGCCGTCCTGTTGTTCCTTTTTTCAGGGTATAGATATGAATAGGATCAGTAAAACTGAGGCCAACCGAAAGGTAATAAGCCACTCCTTGTCCAACAACTGCATAAGGGACCTGATTGGCTTCCAGCAAAAACCGCCCACTGGTAATGCTACTCGAATCGAGCCTTGAAATTTCGTTGTAATTGGTTGGCACACCTTTGATGGTTGCAAAATATTGCCTGTTGCCATACATTAAAAAGGCATCTTCTTCAACAATGGGAGTAACCGTCGAAACGCCCGATATCTGTTTGATTGACTCGATATTGATGTTTTTCAATTCAAAGGGTCTGCCTTTAACCGTGTTGGTGATTTTTATATCAGGATCGAATGCTGAAAAGAGTGATTTAATCGAAAAATCGAGGCCGTTGAAGACAGATAAAATCACCACCAATGCAAAAGTGCCAACAGTTACCCCGGCAATCGATACTCCGGAAATGATGTTGATTACATTGACCGATTTTTTTGAAATCAGGTAACGACGGGCAATATAAAAGGCAGTTTTCAATATTTACCAATTATCTATTTACAACTTCCAATGACTCATTACTAATTATTTTATTTCCAGGCTTTCACAATCAATCCGGTTCCGCTTTTGTGTTTCATGCCAAGATCAAAAAAGTTCAGGATTAGGGCAAGCGGGTAAACGATAAGGTAATAGAATGGCAGAATCACAAAGAATAATTTACTTGCTCCAAGCATCAAAATTGGGTATTTCATCGACAATTTCCACGATAGCTTTCCAGGATTACCATACGAATAGCGGGCTTCAACCCTGGAGAATCCAACCGATTTCAGTTTGGCCTCAATTTCGGCAATGTTGTATCCGTCGCGAACATGTTCATCAATAAATCCGTGAACCCCTTCTTCGTGGTCATGATCGTGAGAATCGGATCCGCCCTGATCGGAAGGAGTTGAAATCAGCAACAGTCCGCCTTTTTTCATCGAAGCGTAGAAATTCTGAAAAACCTTTACGTCTTCTTCAATGTGTTCCATCACATCAACCGAAAGAATCAGGTCGTATTTGTCCGATTCCTGAAATTGGGTCAGATCGGCCAGTTCAAATTTGACCCGATCGTCTAGTCTGGCCTTGACCATAAATTGGTTGCAATCTTCAATTTGTTCAGGTTTAATATCAACAGCCTTAATTTCAGCTTTTGCAAACCACTGCGCCATTCGGTAAGTGTATTGTCCGAAACCCGATCCGGCATCCAAGATGGATTTCACTTCTGGAGAAGTATGGGTACGTTTACGAAGTTCTTTTCGGATGTGCCAAGCCCGAAGCAACAGCAGGTCGAGCAACTGATAAAACAGTTTGCGCAAAAGTGGAGTTTGGTTAAATACTTTCCCTAGTGAGCGTTTGATCGGATCGTATTGCATAAAATCAAGTAAAAAGTAAAAAGGCAAAAGTAAAAAAGTCGTGAGTCACGGTGATCATAACTTGGAATTTGAAACCTGAAACCAGCAATTATTCCTTCAGTAGCCGGTCGATGTTGTCGATGTAATCGAGGCTATCGTCAACATGGAAATCAAGTTGTGGAACAATCCGGAGTTGTTTCCCAACTTTCAGCCCAAGCAATCCACGGATTTTTGAAGTATGCTTTTTAATTTCGACCAGAACTTCGGCGCCTTTTTCTGACGGGAAAATGCTAAGGTAAACCCTTGCAACCGAAAGATCGGGCGAAATGCGAACATTGGTAACACTGAGCAAAACTCCGTGAAACAGGTCTTTTCCTTCTTTTTGCAGGATGTCGGCCATGTCCTTTTGAATCAGGCGCGCTATCTTATTTTGACGAGTCGTTTCCATCGTATTTATTTTTTATCATTAAGGGTTCAAAGGTAGTTAAGTATTTACCATTAACCAATTGACAATTTTACAAATTCAAAACGATTCGAAACCACCTTGCTGCCAATCACACCGTTTATTTTATTTAAGTTCGCAGCCTGAAAATACTTTTGCCTTTTAACTTTAATCTTTTATCTTGATTTTCGATTACAGCCTTTGGGGACTTTTCCTGGCCAGTTTTCTGGCCGCAACAGTTGTGCCTTTCAGTTCCGAAGCAATACTTACTTTTTTGATAGCCAATGGAACTGATGTGACTTCAGCAGTACTGGTTGCCACTGCCGGAAACTGGCTGGGCGGAATGAGCAGTTTTGCCATTGGCTACATGGGCAAATGGGAATGGATCGAAAAATACCTTCGTGTAAAGCGCGAAACCATTGAAAAGTGGCATAACCGGCTGTATAAGCGAGGTGCAGTTTTCGCGTTCCTGACCTGGGTTCCAGGGGTAGGCGATATCTTTGCCGTTGGCCTCGGAATTTTACGCTCCAATATCTTAATTACTGCAGTTGCCATGCTCGCCGGAAAATTCTTGCGGTATGTTGTTTGGGCCTGGTTGAGCGGACTCTTATTTTAAAAATGGTCTTCGATTTTATGACTACATAAGGATCGCCAGAACAAAATTGATATTGATTAAAATATCAACGCCTCCAAATCGTCTATAAAAAATGAAGGCATCAAAAGCCGGACTTCATTGTTACTGAGAACAGAACACTGAAAATCCTTTACCTTCAAAAATCAGTCATTCACCTATTGATTTAGCTGGATGATCTACCTAAATGATCTCATATTAATTCAAATCAGAAATTTTGTACAAAAAATTTACGGATACTTTACATTCAGGAAACGTTCTTTGTCAAAAACGTTTCCTTCCTTTGTCCCGGAAATTAATACATAAACTCAAAATGAACGAAGAATTGAAATTTAGTGATCCAAAATTTCTTGAACTAATGGATAAAATCGTGGCCATGTTCTTTGAATTCGGGATCAAAAACCTAAATATGGACGATATTAGTCGGAACCTTGGTATTTCGAAGAAGACACTTTATCAACATTTCAAGAGCAAGGAAGATATAATTGAAAAGCTTTTTTATTACGATGAAATGAAATGGGACATTGAGATGTCGAAATTGAAAATCGACGAAATGAATGCCATAGAAATCCTGCTTCAGGTAAGCTTGAGGGTATTCGAAGAAATGGGAAATTTCGATTCAAAGCTGAAGTTTGAGTTAAAAAAGTACTATGAGCCTATTTTTCAACAGTTTCTGATTAGAAAACAGAACCATATTTTCATCCAAATCAGCAAAAACATAGAAAAAGGGATCAAAGAAGGACTTTACCGAAGCGACGTAAACATCGAACTGGTCGCCAATTTGTATTTACGCAACCTGGTAATGATGCACAATACGGATTTCTGCGTGGTCGAAAATATCACTTTTAAAGAGATTTTTAAAGTCATGTTCGAGAACCATATCCGCGCCATTTCGACTCCGGATGGCATTGCCTACCTCGAAAAGCGCAAATCAGAAATAAGCCAGGCGAATAAAAATATTTTTAACCAATAAAGATTACAACACATGTTCAGAAAACAGAAACAAATTCTACTATTGGGGCTAATGTTCTTTGCAGGAACATTACTTTCCAGTGCGCAGGAGCCAGTAAAGCTTTCGCTGCCGGATGCTTTAAAGATGGCATTACAGAACAACACCAACATCCTCAATTCAGACCTCGACTTGAAAATGGCCCAAAAGAAAATTTGGGAAACAATAGCTACCGGACTTCCGCAAATCGATGCAAAAGGTAGCTACCAACACATTTTTAAAGTTCCGACAATGAGCTTTGGTGGCGCTACAACGTTATCTAACACTGAAGTTCCGTGGAACTCAACCACCCAAAGCGGAACAATGAGCAAAATAACCCTTCAGTCAGGCGAAAACATTTATCTAAATTATGAGGCTGGTGATCCAATTGAGCTGGGAGTTAAAAACAATACCACCTTCGATTTTACACTTTCGCAATTAATTTTCAGCGGATCGTATATTGTTGGATTACAGGCATCAAAGGTATATTATGGGTTATCGAAACAAAATGCCGAGAAAACAAAACTCGACGTTATTGAAACAGTAACCAACACCTACCACATGATCCAGTTAGCCGAGGAAAGCCGGAAAATTCTGGCGCAAAACCTTGAAAACGTCAATAAAACCTTGTACGAAATTACTGAAATGAACAAACAGGGATTTCTCGAAAAAACAGACGTGGACCAACTCGAATTGACCGCTAACACGGTTCGGAACGCCATGAACCAGATTGACAGCAATTTAGACATGGCTTACCGTTTATTGAAAATCCAATTGGGGATAGAAAACACCGCTAAAGTTGAGTTAAGCGACATTTTAGAATCAGGAGAATCGCTTACCTCTTCCTGCGTGAAACTGTTCGCCGAATCGTTCAATATTGGCCAGAACGTCGATTATCAGCTTATCCAGACATCAGAAAAGGCAGCCAAGTTGGAACTTGATCTTGCCAGAGCAAGCTTTTTGCCAACCATTGCAGGCTTCTACAGCCATACTGAAAAACTGAAAGCTCCGGTACTCGATTTCGCGCCCAAAGACTTGGCTGGTCTGAGTTTAAGTATGCCCATTTTCAGTAGCGGACAGCGCTTGTCGGTGGTGTCGCAAAAACGAATGGCACTTGAAAAAGCCCGCAACACCCGCCAATTGGTAACGAGTAGCCTGGCGATGCAATCGACCCAATACCAAAACGAATTGAAACTGAAACTTGAAAAATACCAAAACCAGAAAAAAAGCAAGGAGTTGTCGGACGACATTTACCAGCGAACACTTGAAAAATACAAACAAGGGATGGCTTCGAGCATGGATCTAATGACCAGCCAAAACCAATACCTGACCAACCTAACCAACTATTATCAGTGTATCTACGATTTACAGGGTGCCCGGTCGAATCTCGAAAAACTGTTCAATATTAATCAGGATGTGGCAAACAAATAAACAATTGATAATTAGAAACATAATATAAATAACACATGAAAAAGATTATTATTTATTCGACCCTGATCGCCTTCATGGTATCGTGTAGTCCGAATACCGACAAAAAAGCCGAGCTTCAAAAGTTGAAGACTCAACGCGAACAATTAAATACCCAAATTGCACAGCTCGAAACTGAGATTAACCCCAAAGGTGTAAAAGATGACCAAAAATCGGTTACAGTAAAAATTACCCCAGCTGCTGAATGCGTTTTCAACCACTATATTCAGGTTCAGGGAACAGTTGACGGCGACCAAAATATTGCAGTCAGTCCGCAAATGGCCGGAATTGTAACCGCCGTTTATGTGAAGGAAGGAACTCCTGTTAAAAAAGGACAGGTGATGGTTGACCTTGATGCACAGGTGATGAAACAATCGCTTGAAGAAGTAAATACCCAACTGGCTTTGGCTGCCAGTATCTTTGAAAAACAAAAAGCACTTTGGGACAAAAATATTGGTAGCGAAGTGCAATTCCTTCAAGCCAAAAACAACAAGGAATCGCTCGAACAACGCGTAAATACCATCAAAGAGCAACTAAAACTGGCGCGGATTGTATCACCAATCAGCGGAACGGTTGAAAGTGTTCCATTACGCGTAGGCGAAATGGCTTCTCCGGGAATGCCAACTTCAACCATTCGGGTGATCAACATGAGCATTGCCAAGATTTCGGCAGAAGTGGCCGAAACCTACGCTTCACGAATCAAAGACGGGAACGACGCCTTGATTAGCTTCCCTGACCTGGGCAAAGAAATTGACGCCAAGCTTAACTTCACCAGCCGCTACATCGACCCGACGAACCGGACGTTTAAGGTGGAAAGCAAATTTTCGTCGAAAGAAGTGGAGCTTCGTGCCAATATGATCGCATACATCAAGATTAAAGATTACACCAACGAGAAAGCTTTCTGCATGCCAGCCAACTATGTGCAAACCAATCAGGACGGTAAATACATTTACATTGCCAAACAAGATGGCGATGGATGGGTGGCCGAACGCAGGATTGTTAAAACTGGGATGGATTACAACGGAACTATCGAAATCCTTGAAGGAATAACCGCCGGTGAAAAAATCATCACCTCCGGTTTTCAGGAACTAAACGCTGGCGAAAAAGTAGTTTTCTAAACCCACAAAACTGACCAAATTATGTCGAAAGAAAATAAATTTAAAGAATTTTTTGCGACGAGCTGGGCCATCGATAACCGGACAAGTATTTTTGTGCTTGCTATCCTGATTTCGATCCTTGGGATGATGAATTATTATTTCATTCCGAAGGAAACCTATCCCCAGGTCACCATACCTTACATCGTTGTCAGTACACCATATCCTGGGACTTCGCCTGAAGATATGGAGAACCTGGTGACCCGCCCGATCGAAAAACAGATGAAATCGATCTCTGACGTAAAAAAGATAACCAGTAATTCAGTTCCCGATTTCTCTTCGATTATCGTTGAGTTTGAACCCGATTTGTCGATCGAAACAGCTAAACAGCGAGTACGCGATGCAGTTGACAAGGCAAAGTCAGACCTGCCAACCGATTTGCCATCACAACCTCAAATCATGGACATCGACCTTTCAGCAATGCCGGTGATGTACCTCAATATTTCAGGAAACTATGACCTGGTCAAACTGAAACATTATGCAAAAATTGCCCAAGACAAGATCGAGGGACTGAAAGAAATCACTCGTGTTGACATTGTTGGTGCGCTCGACCGCGAGATACAGATCAACGCTGACATCTTCAAGATGCAGGCCGCTAAAGTTACCTTCAGCAATATCGAACAGGCCATCGCTTCTGAGAACTTGACCATTTCGGGAGGATCACTGACTAACAACGGTACACGTAACACCGTCCGGATCAAGGGACAGTTTGCCGACGTACAAACCATCCGCGATATTGTGGTTCAATCGTCGAGCGGTGCCATGGTCAAACTTAGCGACATTGCCGATGTAAACGACAGTTACGAAGAACAGGCCAGCTTTGCCAGGCTCGATGGCAAAAATGTGATCACGCTAAACGTAATTAAAAAGAACGGAGCCAATCTGTTAGATGCTTCTGACCAGATAAAGGATATTGTGGACAATCTGAAAGAACACGACTACCCGAAAGACGTGAACGTTACCATTACCGGCGATCAGAGCCGCTTTACCCGAAACACACTCGAAGAACTAAATAATACGATTATCATTGGGTTTATTCTGGTAACCATCGTACTGATGTTTTTCATGGGTTTCACCAATGCGTTCTTTGTTGGGTTATCGGTTCCATTGTCTATGTTTGTGGCTTACATGATCATCCCTGGACTGGGTTTCACCATGAACATGATCGTCATGTTTGCCTTCATCTTTGCCCTTGGGATTGTGGTTGACGATGCCATTGTGGTCATTGAGAACACACACCGACTACACCGTTTCAACCCTGATATTCATATCGCGGCTAAAAAAGCTGCCGGCGAAGTATTTCTGCCCATTTTGTCGGGGACACTGACTACGCTCGCCCCATTTTTTCCACTGGCTTTTTGGCCGGGAATCGTAGGTCAGTTTATGCACTACCTGCCTGTTACGCTCATCATCACACTGTTTGCCTCGTTATTTGTGGCCTACGTGTTTAACCCGGTATTTGCCGTTTCATTCATGAAACACGAATACGATCAGGAATATCAAAAAGGAAGTAACTGGAGAAAACTTAAAATTTCGACCATTGTTATGGCCGCTCTGGCGGTAATTCTATACCTGGTTCATTTCTTGAGCAAATCGCCATCAGCTTTTACTATGGCCAACGTGCTTATGCTTGTCGTACTGCTAATCCTTCTTTTCCACTTTGTGCTGAAGAAAATGATTATCAATTTTCAGGAAAAAACATGGCCTGGAGTTATGTCTTTTTACGAAAGACAGTTACGCCAAATTCTGAGAGGATCGCGCCCGATTTGGATACTGGGAAGCATGATTGCCTTATTTTTTGCAACAATAGTTCTTACCGGAATAGTTAAGCCAACAGTATTATTTTTTCCAAGCGGCGACCCGAACAATATTTACGTGTACATCAAAATGCCCGGTGGAACACACCAGAATGTTACCGACAGTATTACCCGGATAGCGGAAGCGAGAGTTTATAAAGCTATTGGTCATAACAATCACGATGTAGAGTCGGTGATTTCGAATGTGACCCTTGGCGCCGAGGAAGAAGGCTTTGCTTCATCAGGAACACCTTATAACCGTGGAAAAGTCACGGTAAGCTTTATCGAGCATAAATTCCGCAATACCGGGATTTCGACCACCCAATACATGGAACTGATTCGCAAGGAAGTGGCCAACATTGCCGGAGCAGAAATTACTGTCGATAAAGAACAAAATGGTCCTCCAACCGGGAAACCAATCAACATCGAAATTACCAACGAAAACCTGGGAATCCTGATCTCAGACGCATACTCGTTCCGTAATTACATCGATTCACTGAATATCCCTGGCGTTGAAGAGCTGAAAACCGATTTTGAAATGAACTCTCCTGAAATCACTATCAAAATCAACCGCGACCGCGCACGGCGACTGGGCATTTCAACCGGACAGATAGGATTGGAAATCCGTACAGCCTTGTATGGGAAAGAGATCTCCAAATTCAAACAGGACGAAGACGAATACCCAATCATGCTTAGGTACAAGAAAGTTACCCGCGACAACATCAACGCGCTGGTTAACCTTTTGATTACCTATCGTGATATGAATACTGGGATGTTGCGCAGCATTCCGCTTTCAACCGTGGCCCAGATCGATTACACCTCGTCGTATGCCGGAATCAAGCGGCTCGACCAAAAGCGGGTTATTACAGTCTATTCCAACGTCCTTTCGGGTTATTCGGCCAATGATATTGTGCCAGTAATTAAAAGGGAAGCTAAAACATTTAAATTGCACGAAGGCACTACCATCAAGCTCACTGGCGAGCAGGATGATCAGGCTGAAACTGTTGCTTTCCTCCTGAAAGCTATGATTATAGCTATTGGCATGATCTTCTTTATCCTGATTACCCAGTTTGGCTCGGTCAGCAAATCACTGATCATTCTGAGTGAGGTCATCTTCAGTATTATCGGGGTTCTGCTTGGTGTAATCATCTTCCACATGGATCTGGTGATTATGATGACCGGACTTGGGGTTGTTGCTCTGGGCGGAATCGTAGTCCGGAATGGGATCTTGATTGTTGAGTTCATCGAGTCAAAGAAAAAGGAAGGAATACCAACACGCCGGGCAATCATCGAAGGTGGAAAAACCCGTATTACGCCGGTAATCCTTACTGCAACAGCAACGATGTTAGGCTTGGTTCCACTGGCCGTGGGACTGAACATCAATTTTGCCACCATCTTTACGGAGCTCAACCCTCATATTTATTTTGGTGGCGACAATGTGGCCTTCTGGGGTCCGCTGGCCTGGTCGATTATATTTGGATTGAGTTTCGCAACATTCCTTACCCTGATGTTTGTTCCAGCGTTGTATGAGTTGGATTACACCATCCGGTTGAAAATGAAAAGACGTAAAAATCTGAAAAGGATCAAGGCATTGAATAAATAAAAACTGATCAAATTTATAGTCACGAAGGCTCAAAGAGGCAAAGTTAACCGTTGTACTTCTTTGAGCCTTTGTAGCTATCTATAAGTTAACTACGCATTAAAGCTTCGGCAAGAATCAAATCAATGGGTGTGGTAATTTTGATGTTTTCGCGGTTACCTTCAACCATTTGAATGGTAAATCCTGCCTTTTCGGCCACCGAAGCATCATCGGTAAATGCCGGATCATAGTCCTGCTTAAAAGCTTGCAGAATTTGTTCACTGCGGAAGGTTTGCGGCGTTTGCACACTAAAGTACAAACTTCGGTCAACAGAGATATTCATTTCACCTTCTTTTTTTCGGAGCGATTCATTCATGGACAAAACAGGAATTGCATTTCCACATTTCGAAGCTGTTTCAAGGCACCTGCCCAGTGTTTCTTTACTCACCAGGGGCCTGACCCCATCGTGAATAAAAATGATTCCCTCACCGTCAATTTGTAAAAGCCCGTTCCGTACCGAATGAAAACGGGTTTGACCACCCGAAACGATTTGATGTGGTAAAGAAAATGAATGTTTCAGGCACAATCCTTTCCAAAATGGCTGTTGATCTTCAGGAAGAACCAGAATAACTCTGCTTTCCGGATCAAAATCGCGAAAAACCTGAATGGAGTGCATCAAAACAGGCTTTTCGCACAGGTTCAGAAACTGTTTCGGAATTTCAGTACCCATCCGGCTTCCCGATCCTCCTGCTACGATAACGACAAACTTTTTCATGGTTAGAATGTTCTTAACAAAAGTACAAATTCAATGCAATTTCGAGCCGTTCTCAGGAGCGTGTTTCCACATAAATTCTATATTGGGCTTGTTTTAATGTTTAAAATCTAATCGCATGCAAGAAGTATTAAATTTCCTTTCGGAACTGAAACTGAATAACAACAAGGAATGGTTTGATCAGAACCGGCATCGGTATGAAGAAAGCCGTAAAAAGGTGATTTTCCTTACTGAACTCATTATTCATGAAATAAATAGCTTTGATCCGGAAATTGGCAACCAAAACCCGAAAGATTGTGTGTTCAGGATTTTCAGGGATGTTCGTTTTTCGAACGATAAAACTCCTTACAAAATCAATATGGGCAGTTTTATTGCCCGAGGGGGCCGGAAAAGTATGGGAGCTGGTTATTATCTGCATATCGAACCAGGAGGTTCGTTTGTTGGTGGAGGTGCTTATTGTCCGCCAGCCGACTCGCTAAAAGCCATGCGAACCGAGATTTTTGATCATCCGGAAGAGTTTAAACAGCTTATCCGCAGTAATTCATTTAGTCGTACCTATCCTGAGATGTACGACGATAAATTGAAAACGGCGCCCAAAGGATTTCCGAAAGATTTTCCAGAAATTGATTTGCTTAAATATAAATCGTATGCTTTCACTTCACGAATTACCGATTCGGATGTAGCAAGCGATGTTTTTGTTGGTAAAGTAATCGCTGCATTTAAGGAATTATCACCAGTTAACCGGTTCCTGAATACAGCTCTCGAAAAGTGGCTGTAAATTTATTCCTCAAAAAAAGAGCAGTTCACAGGTCTATATTTACCATTCGTGTGGAAAATTGACCATTATTCAAAATAGTTTTAAAAGTTGGGTTACTAAAACCCTAAAATAAGGATTAAAGGCAATGGGTATATATATTCATCCATCCACCAAAATTCTGTAACAGCATAAAAGAGCCAGTCAAAATTTGACTGGCTCTTTTTGCATTTCGGGTCCCACTTCTGTCAGGTGTATAAATATCGTTTAATGTTCCGTTTCGGCGTTTTTTCAAATTCTTTATCCACCAGAATAATTGAGTTTATCTGCGCAAATTTCGGGAACTTTTTATTGACTTGTTTGCAGTTCTCGGCCATAATTTCATTCAGTCGTTTTTGATCCGGCTTTTCTTTTTCAATCTGTTCGGGATCGGGAAAAACAAATGCCACAAGTTTGCCATCGCGCTCGGTAATTACACACTCAAGAACAAAAGGAAAGTCGCTGAGCTTGACTTCCATCTCTTCCGGATAAATATTCTGACCCGACGGACCTAAAAGCATATTCTTGCTACGTCCACTGATATATATCGAATTGTCATGATCAATAAATCCAAGGTCTCCGGTATGTAACCAACCTTCACTATCGATAGCTTCGGCGGTAGCTTGCTCGTTTTTGTAATAGCCGAGCATTACATTCGCTCCTTTAACCAGTATTTCGCCAACTTCTTTATATGGATCATTCGAATCGATGTGAACCTCCATCCGATCGACCAATCGACCCGACGAAGATCGTCGGAAGCTAGTCCAGGGTTCGTATGAAATCAGCGGTCCGCATTCGGTCATCCCATATCCAATTGTAAATGGGAACTTGATTTTTCGAAAGAACGTTTCCACTTCTTTGTTGAGTGGGGCCCCGCCAATAACAATTTCGTGAAAATTACCACCAAAGGTTTCGACCAAGCTGGCGCGTACTTTTTTGTATAAAAGCAATTGAATACCGGGTACTTTGAGCAAAAACCGAATGATTGGTTTTTGGAGTGCAGGCAAAATCCGTTTTTTGTAAATTTTTTCGATAACCAGAGGCACCGAAAGTATGAGTCGGGGTTTTATTTCCTGAAACGCTTTGATGATGATTTGCGGAGTAGGTGCCTTAGTAAGAAACGTAACGTGACATCCGACCGAAACCGGGAAAAGGAACTCGAACAATAACCCAAAAACATGAGCCATCGGCAAAAATGAAACAATACAGTCTCCTGCAACGAGAGGCATGTGATCCTGAGCATAAACAATATTCGACAACAAGCTTCGGGCAGGAATCATTACCCCCTTAGAGAATCCCGATGTTCCGCTGGTATATGAAATGATGCTTAGGTCTTCACTTTGGTATTCGTCCAGTTCAAAATTCTCCGGAGTTGATTGACCAGCATGATCAATGGTAAAACAGTTGTCCCATCTTTCTTTTTCTTCCTGACGTTGAAATGACAGTGCCGAAAAGTCCGTCAAACTGATTACACCCGTTATCATTGGAATCTGCTCGTTGTCAAGCTTTTCAAAAAGGCTCTCGGCTGCAAAAAGGAAAACAGCTTCAGAGTGGTTCAGAATATGATGAATATCTTCAGGATTGAAATCGGGCAATATCGGAACTGATACGCCGCCATAGCCTGAAATTGCCAGAAATGCAATAGCCCAATTGGATGAATTCCGTCCGAGTATGGCAATTTTATCTCCTTTCCGGAGGCCGGATTCACGAAAGTAACAATGAATTTGCCTGATAAGCTGTGCCGCTTCACCATAAGTGCAAGTTGAACCCAGAAAGTCGGAGAATGCAGGCAAATCCCAGTTTTTCTTGAATGCCTCAGCATACAATCCAATAAGTTTATCTCTATTCATATTTCATCGATTTCAAGTTCCAAATTAAAAGAAAAGAAAGCAAATACTTTGGATAAAGCAAAACAAAAGTCGATTTGAAATACTTACACCTCGAGTGGATTTATTTGGTTATCAAATCACTCGTTGAGTTGCCACACTTTTAAAACTTCTCCCAGAACTTTGCTGGTTGAAGATATGAAGATATTTTAAAGCTTAAATTAAGTATCGTTCTAAATATCTGAATTTTAGATAATACGTTAATTGTTAGAAAACTGTTGGTAACAATATTGCTAAGTACGAAGAGTAATAAGGATCAGAAATACTTTTTTAACTATTTTTAGCACTCATACAAATACAACTTAAAGATTAAATTTATGAAGAAATTAGTCCTTTCATTTATTATTAGTTTTCTTGCCTTCGGGGCTTTCAGTCAGAACATCCAGTTACACTACGACATGGGTAAAACACGACAAATGTTTACCAGCACAGTAGAAATGTTTAAGCCTGATAAAACTGGAAATACATTCTTTTTTATCGACATGGATTATGGAGGCAATGACGTAACCAATGGCCCTTCTTTGGCTTATTTCGAGATCGCCCGCTGCTTCAAATTAGGCAAATCGCCTTTTAGCTGGCATGTTGAGTATAATGGCGGACTTTTTCAGAATTACACTAAAACAACCAACCAATATCTTAGTCAACCGATTAGCAATGCCTGGTTAACCGGTATCGATTATTCGTGGAATGCCAAAGATTTCTCTAAAGGATTTTCGTTGAAAGCTTTATACAAAAACATTGCAAATACGCCTGATGCCAAACCAAACAACTTCCAGTTAACTGCTGTTTGGTATCTTGATTTTGCAAAAGGTAAAATGAGATTTGATGGTTTTGCTGATTTCTGGAGAGAAGGTCACACGGTTTCAAACGATGGATTTAATCACAATTTCCAGAGTAAAAAATTCATTTTTTTAACTGAACCTCAATTGTGGTACAACTGCTCTAAGAAATTTGCTGTAGGTAGCGAAATTGAAATAAGCAGCAATTTTGGTGGACATGTTGGATTCATGGTAAACCCAACCATTGCAGCGAAATACACTTTCTAATTCTAAAATAATATGGAATTTATCACCAAGTTCTTTAAGCTACAGGAGAATAAAACGACTGTACGCACCGAGATCATTGCAGGTATTACAACCTTCATGACCATGGCTTACATTCTGTTCCTGAACCCGAATATTCTTTCGGCCACCGGAATGGATAAAAATGCGATCTTTTTTGCTACGGCCGTTGCTGCTGGTTTTGTAACCATTGCAATGGGTTTGGTCGCCAATTTCCCAATTGCGTTGGCTCCGGGAATGGGGTTAAACGCCTTTTTCGCAACCGTTGCCCTGGCCGGGGTTGGAATGCCCTGGAGAGTTGCTTTGGGTGCGGTTTTCATCTCAGGAATAATCTTTATTTTACTCACAGTCACCAAAGTTCGACAAATTCTGGTTGTTGCTGTTCCTCATTCGTTGAAGGTGGCAATTACCGTTGGGATCGGACTGTTCATTACCATTATTGGATTGAAATTGTCAGAAATTATGGCTGTTTCGGCAAACGTAATTCCTCCAACTCTTGATCATTTAAATGCAACTAAAGGTCAGTCAAACCTGCTGTTCTTCGAATGGAATATCGGTCTGGGAAGCTTAAAAAATCCGGCGATGTTGCTTTGCTTGATTGGACTTGTAATCACTTCAGCTTTAATGGCCATGCGAGTAAAAGGTTCATTGCTGATAGGGATTATCGTTACAACCATTATTGGTATCCCAATGGGAGTTACCAAAATTGCTGAAGGTTTTTCACCATTTTCACTTCCCGATTTCTCGAACCTAGCCGTCTTTGAACTCGATATTAAAGGTGCTTTAAGTATGGGAATCTGGACTGTGGTATTCACGTTTACTTTCGTCGAATTGTTCGATACTTTTGGAACCTTGGTTGGAACTGCCAACAAAGCTGGTTTGATCGATAAAGACGGTAACTCGCCAAAAATCGGTAAAGCCATGTTGGTCGATGCTTTTGGTGTGTCGTTTGGCGCATTGATGGGAACCAGTACAATTACTGCTTATGTCGAAAGTGCTGCTGGTATTGGTGAAGGTGGACGTACTGGTCTTACTGCTGTTACCACAGGTATTCTTTTCCTTGTAGCGTTGGTTTTAGCTCCGCTGGCAACCTTAATTCCTAATGCGGCAACAGCTCCTGCATTAATTATTGTTGGACTACTAATGGTTTCAGCAATTAAAGAGATCAACTTCGAAGATTTTACCGAAGGCTTACCTGCATTTATGTGTATCATCATGATGCCCTTTACTTATAGCATTGCCAATGGTGTTGCTGCCGGTATCATTTTTTACACCTTGCTGAAGGTAATTACCGGGAAAGCCAAAAATATACATTGGATGATGTACCTGCTCTTCGTTCTGGTTATTGTCCGATATCTTTTCCTTACCGAAGCGGCCTGATAAAGGCTTAAGAAATACAACTACGAAAAAGCTCCTCGATTCCGGGGAGCTTTTTTATGGTCAATGTTTTTCGTGATTGATCAGAAAAAGTCAATATTTGTCAGGAAAAACTTTACTAATAATTTTTTCAAATGGCCAGGGACTTTTTCACATCGTCAATACCGGTATATCTGATTGCGATTGAAATACTATTCTTTGTACTTCTGGAAAAGCGTGCTTACAATATGACCACCAAATCCGAATGAATTATTTAAAGCGGCATGCACCGGCTGTTTACAAAGCGATTGTTCCACTCTCATTCGTGCATCAATAGCCGCATCTCTGTTCTGCAAATTGATGGTTGGGGGAATCAGACTGTTTTTCACAGCCAGCACACAGCAGATGGCCTCAATGGCACCAGCAGCACCAAGTAAATGACCGGTCATCGATTTTGTTCCTCCTACAGCTACCTTTTCCAAACACGTATTAAAAATGGTAGAGATGGCTCTTGATTCACTGATATCGCCAACAGGTGTTGAAGTAGCGTGGGCATTGATATAATCGATATCTTCAGGCCGCAAGCCTGCCTCATGCATGGCTTCGGTCATGGCCAATTGGGCACCAAGTCCTTCGGGATGTGAACCGGTAATGTGGTAAGCATCCGAAGCCAACCCATACCCAGTCATTTCTGCATAGATTTTAGCACCCCGCAGTTTGGCATGTTCCAGTTCTTCGAGCATTAAAACAGCACCTCCTTCACCCAAAACAAACCCATCGCGCGATTCGTCAAACGGCCGCGAAGCCGTTTCCGGGCTGTCGTTATATTCTGAAAGGGCCTTGATTACACTGAACCCGCTAACGGTAGAAACGGTTATTGGAGCCTCAGATCCACCGGCCAGCATGACTTCTGCTTTTCCCATTTTGATCAGGTTGTATGAATCGGTGAGCGCATGGTTAGACGATGAGCAGGCTGAAACTGTGGCATAACTGGCTCCGAGCAATCCGTATTTAATTGAAATTAATCCGGAAGCCATATTCGGTATCATTTTGGTAATAAAAAACGGACTCATCCTACCTTTCGCCTCAGGCGAAAAATACTCCCGAATTTCATTCTCAAAAGTGCCAATTCCACCAATTCCAGTAGCCCAGATAACACCACAACGGTTGCGGTTAACCTTTTCTAAATCAATTTCTGAATCGGTAATGCATTCTTTGGTTGCTACCAGGGCATATTGCGAGAATAAATCGTTTTTTCTGGCTTCTTGCTTTTCCATATATTGCAACGGATCGAAATTTTTCACTTCACATGCAAATCGGGTTTTTAATCCTGATGCATCAAATCGAGTGATTGTTGCTGCCCCACTTTTCCCCTGAACCAAGGAATTCCAATATTCGGGAACCGAATTTCCCAGCGGGGTAATTGCTCCTAACCCCGTTATTACAACTCGTCTCATGATTTACAATTTTACTGATTTACAAACTATTATTGAGTCGAATGATCTCAAGTTACCGGTGCCTTTTCTTTTTCCGGCTCCCTTTTCCGGGTTCCGATCACCTTACTGCACTATGTTTTAAGTCCTTCTCTTTTATTGTCATTTCCTGTTAAGGTAATTGCTTCCCATATCGATTGATGGATATTCTTAAAATCCGATTTGTTCAGGATACGCGCCAGTTGAAGCCCGGCAACCAGCGACGACAAAATGGAAAGCGCCTGATCGCGCGGCGGAATATTAAACCGAAAGAGTCCTTTTTCGCAACCACTTTGCAGGATTGATTCGAGCCAGCCGATAATCCGTTCAACCATTTTCTGTAGCTCAATGCGCATTGGATCGCTTAGCGTATTTATATCAGTTCCAAGCGAGCCTATCAGGCATATTTTATTTTCGCGGTTACTCTTCAGGTATATTTTCATGAACGCTTCCAGTTGGTGCCATTCGTCGAAGTCACGGTTTTGCATATTTTCGACCATCTCTTCAAACCGCTGGACATTAGTTTTTAAAATGCTCACCCCAAGGTTGTCCTTACTGGGAAAATAGTAATGTACAGCAGCATTTTTAATTCCCATTACCGTTGAGATATCTTGATAGCTAAACCCATTATATCCTTTGGTTAGAATCAGTTCTTCAGCAAGTTCCAGAATTTTTTCACGTGTTACCGACATCGTTTATGCTTTTAATTTGGCGCAAATATACTTACTAATAAGTAAAATAAAAATATTTAACCAAAAGAAATCAAGCAGATTATAAAATTAAGTTTTGAATATACAATCTTTAACAGTTCATTCCATCAAATCTGACTGTGTATTTACTGATTTGATGCAAACAAAATTTGCATTCTAAAATTAAGACATTCAAGTCTCTTTTCTTTTTACGCACTAATTTACCCAAATCAGAATTTTAGTTCGAAAGAATAGTAATTCAAAGATTGTTTCAATATATTTGATAAGTTCAAAAGTTATTAAACATCATAGGAAAAATGAACGAGAAAACTTTCCCAAACATTCTGATTGCTGAAGATGTTGAGTCCAACTTTCTTTATTTAAAAGCCGTACTTAGCAAGTTAAATGCTACTGTTTTTTGGGCTAAAAATGGAATTGAAGCGGTTGAAATATGTGAAAATGATTCAATGGATCTGGTATTTATGGATTTACAAATGCCCGAAATGAATGGATATGAAGCCACTGCGATTTTAAAAAAGAAATTCCCGAATCTTCCAATTATTGCCCAAACGGCTTTTGCCATGTCAGACGATCGCGAAAAAGCACTGGATGCCGGTTGCGATGATTATCTGGCAAAACCAATCAAATCAAAAGATTTGCTAAATGTGGCTGCAAAGTTCATTAAATTATAAAAACCTAATTTCTTACGTATAAAAAACGTCCATCTTATTTAATGATGGACGTTTTTTGTAATGGTTAGCGTATATTAATTACATATCAATCATTACTTTTACCGCGAATAAAATTGGAAATATATGTGTTGCGACGATATAGATAAGAAAAACGACTCCAATCAGAACAAACAATTTCTTTTGGATCAAAGATACTTGAAGATGGCTTCCATATGGGCTCAGAACTCCTATTGCAAGCGTCGTCAGGTAGGTGCATTGCTGGTAAAAGATAAAATGATTATTTCAGACGGGTACAATGGAACACCTTCAGGATTTGAAAATAATTGTGAAGATGAAAACAACCGCACTTTTCCGTATGTTCTACATGCCGAAGCCAATGCAATTACCAAGGTCGCCAAATCAAACAATAGCAGCGACGGGGCCACGTTATACGTTACCTCTTCCCCTTGTCTGGAATGTTCGAAATTAATTATTCAGGCAGGAATAAAAAGGGTGGTCTTTTACGATAATTATCACCATGATGATGGAATTATTTTGTTGAAAAATGCGAATATTGAAGTCCTTCAGGTTGGGATCGATGATTAGAAGCAGACTTCAGGATAAAATTAGAATAACCATTTCAGGATTTTAGCAAACTTTTAAAAGTACGTATAACCTGAAATTTAATCAAAAAAGGAAGACGAATGAAAAACATTAAATACTCAGTATATATTCCGGTTTTGCTAGCCTTAGCGTTGATTACTGGAATTATAATCGGCAACAAATTAAACCGCAATTCGGGAAATAATGGTCCGGCCATATCCAAAGTCAATAAGTTCGATGCAATAGTCAATTTGATTCAGAATGCATATGTCGATTCCATTTCGACTGATACCCTGATCGAAAAAACCATTCCGCAATTGCTCAAAAATCTTGATCCACACACCACCTACATTCCTGCAAAAGAGATGGTTGGCGTTGAAGAAGAAATGAGGGGAAATTTTGGGGGAATTGGCGTTCAGTTCTCCATTCAGAATGACACCGTTATGGTGGTCGATGTAATTTCAGGCGGACCATCTTCAAAACTTGGAATCATTCCGGGCGACCGCATTGTTACCGTGAACGATACCCTACTGGTAGGCAAAACGCTGAAAAATGAGCAGGTGCTTTCGAAACTTCGCGGAGAAAAAGGTACAAAAGTTAACGTTGGTATTAAGCGTAAAGGATTTAAAGATTTGATAGCCTTTTCGATAACCCGTGGCGAAATCCCGATTTACAGTGTTGATGTCAGCTACATGATTGACGCCACCACTGGATACATTAAAGTAAGCCGTTTCGGCGAGCAGACTTACGAAGAATTTATGGAGGGTATGAAAATGCTCGATCAGCAAGGCATGAAAAATGTAATTGTTGATTTACGCGGAAACCCAGGTGGTTACCTGAATGCGGTAATCAAGATGGTGAATGAGTTTCTGGATAAAGGCGAACTGATTGTTTATACCCAAGGAAATGCACAGGCCCGGAAAACATTCCAGGCCGACAGTAAAGGAACTTACCGCGACAAAGGAATTGTGGTGCTTGTCGATGATTTTTCGGCTTCGGCCAGCGAAATATTTGCCGGAGCCATTCAGGATAACGACCGCGGATGGATCATTGGCCGCCGTTCGTTTGGGAAAGGACTGGTTCAGGAACAAATTCCGTTTAACGACGGTAGCGCCGTTCGTTTAACCGTTGCCCGCTATTATACGCCAAGCGGCCGCTGTATCCAAAAACCCTACAATAAAGGAAATGACGAATATTACAAAGACATCATGGAACGAGCCATTCACGGCGAATTCCAGAAGGTTGACAGCATAAAATATGCCGACACGGTGAAATACAAAACACGCTCCGGAAGGATTGTACATGGTGGCGGAGGAATTATGCCCGATTACTTTGTTCCCGCCGATACACTCGGATACTCTGACTATTATTCAAAAGTAACCCAAAAAGGATTGGTTTACCAGTTTGCTTTAGATTACGCCGATTCAAAACGAAAAGAACTTTCGACTTTCAAAACATCAGCCGATTTTGAAGCCTATTTCCGGAAAGTGAATGTTTTGAACTTGTTTGTTGCTTTTGCCGAAAAGAAAGGTGTTAAACCCAACAATTCGGACCTAAAAACATCGTCGAAAATCATTGACAATCAAGTCAAAGCATACATTGCCCGTAACATTCTTGGCGAAAAAGGTTTTTATCCGATCATTCAGAATATTGACAAAACCTTACTTGTGGCTATGGAAAAAACAAAACTTCCGATTCAACAAAATTTAACCAAGGCTGTAACTAAATGAAAAGCTGATCGTCTTACGGATTAAAAAGTAAGCGAATCAGTATGAATGTAAAAGAATACAACCAATCGGTTGATCTTTATTCAGATAATGTTTTCCGTTTTATCCTGAAAAGTATCAAGGATGAAGAACGAGCCCGCGACATCGTTCAGGATAGTTATGAGAAATTATGGCGAAACGCTGGAAACGTCAATTTTGATAAAGTTAAATCATACTTATTCACAACCGCTTACCACACGATGATCGACATTTTGCGGAAAGATAAACGACAAACCTACATGGCCGATTATCAAATTCCGGAAGATGTGCACGACCAGCAATATACTGATCTGGCGGAAATTTTGGATATTGCCGTCAAACAATTGCCTGAAATTCAACGAACGGTTGTTCTACTGCGCGACTACGAAGGATATTCCTATCAGGAAATAGGAGCTATTACAGCACTGAGTGAAGCCCAGGTCAAGGTTTACATTTACCGCGCCCGGGTTTTCCTGAAAAATTACATCGGTAAAACGGAGGTTGTGGTATGAAAATCACCAGAGATAATTACGAATCTTTTTTCATCGATTACTTTGAAGGTAATTTACCCGAAAGCATGATCGACCAGTTTCTGGACTTTTTGAACCAAAATCCAGATTTAAAGGAAGAACTGCATCTGTTTGAAGAAGTTAATCTTCCTGAAGAGCATGTCGTATTTCAGGAAAAAAAACAACTGCATAAAAGTGCGGCAGACGAAACCCGGAGGCTCGAAAAAATGGCGATTGCTTATCTGGAAGGCGATTGGGATGCTGACGAAAACAAAACGATTGAAGATTATCTTTCGACTAATCCTGAATTTAAAAGTGAATACGACCTAGTTTCAAAAACACACCTGAAGCCTGACTTTGGAATAAAATACCCTGAAAAAAAGAAACTATACCGAAAACCAAAAGCAACAATTATCATGAACTGGGCCGCACGGGCTGCTGCTGTTCTGATTTTAATCTGGGGAATCCATTCGGTCATTCCAACTCAGCACAATACTGTACCTGAAAAAGCGATTCAGAAGCTGGCTGAGGTAAGTCCAAAACCGGCGTTATCGGTAAAAATTGCAGGTTCAGAAAAGACTTTTCAGAAAACTGCAAATCCGGTCAAAAATAAGACTGAACTATTCGCAAAAACCGAAAAACGAAAGACCATTCAGGAGAAACCCGCCGTAAAATATGAAGAAACGGAATCCACTAACCCGAAACCGACCGATCGCAAAACAGCAATGATGGCAACCCTTTCGCCAATTCAAACGCAACTCGAATCTGCTTCTGAAAACCAGTTGGCTTTTCCCTATTCGAGTAATCTGATGAAAATAAATGAACCAAAGCATGTAATGACCATCGACGAATTTCTGGCCAGCCGGGCTAAAAAAGTTAGTAAAGAAGGACTATTTTCAGCTCAACGCCTTGCACGTTTGGGTTTGAATATTGCCTCGGAAATATCGGGAGAACGTATTGGTTATAAAGAAAAAGATGGCAAGATTACCAGTGTTGAATTTGAAAGCAAACTGATGGCCTTTTCAATTCCGCTCGAAAAAAAATAGGAGCGCTGTAACATTTCAGAGTAGCTCGCCGTCATACCGACAAATTTTAAAACAGGAAGCCATGAAACATTTAATTATCTCAGTAATTGCCATTATTGCGTTTGGTTCAAGCCTCAACGCACAACAATCGCCAGACAAACATCAATCAATAACACTATCGGTCGGTGCCGAGATTTCTAAAGATACCCTTAACAAATCTGCTAATCAGGATACAACCATTGTTCGTATCGGGAAAAAGGATGTCAAAGTGATTGATCATGAAGGTGGAACTGAAATCATTTTGGGAAAAGGCAAGAAGAACAAGGATAACCCCGACCGGTTCAACGGCCACTGGGAAGGAATTGAATTCGGATTTAACGCTTTCGACAAACCTGATTATAGCATGTACGCCCCCGCCGACAAAGATTTCATGTCGCTGAATCAAGGTAAATCACTGGAATTTGATCTAAATTTTTACGAACTAAACATTGGCCTCGCCAAAAACTATGTTGGACTGGTTTCAGGAATGGGTTTAAGTTTTAATAATTACCGGTTCGAAAATCCCTATACCTTGCAGAAAGGTCAATTGATGACAGAACCACTTGCTCTTGATCCAGAAAACCTTTCGAAAACCAAGCTAGCCATCAGTTATCTGAACGTACCTCTTTTGCTTGAATTCCAGGTGCCGGTAAACCACAACGAAGGCCGTTTATTTGTAAACGCCGGTATAATCGGCGGGGTTAAAATTGGGTCGCACACCAAAGTAAAATATGGCGACAAAAAGGATAAAAACCGTGATGGGTTCAACCTTAATTCGTTTACTTATGCAGCGACTGCCCGCATTGGATATAAAGATATCTGCCTGTTTGCCAAATATAGCCTGACCCCTTTATTCCAATCAGGCAAGGGACCGGAACTTACCCCGTTTACCATTGGAATCAGCTTTTTAGATTAAACAGAAACAATTTACAGAAATCACGAAAGGAGTTTATCAAGTCAGATAGACTCCTTTTCGCTTTTGATTGCTTACCTTTGAAAAGGAATTGACCATTGTCATATTGATAATTTACTATTTCTTGAAGTAAGCAAAATCAATAGCAGATCGTAAATGACAAACAATTAGTTGCATTCAAAATGAGACATCTGTTTTTCATCCTTCTGGGATCCTTCGCATCATTTCTGGCATTTGCCCAGGAAAAAGATTCGGTCATTGTGCTGCAAAGTCCAAAAAGCAGACTTTCAGGCCTGATTGATGTTCAGGATTTGACGAATGAAGGTTATAACTACTGGGATGAGAAATTTAAAGGACATTGGTCAGGTGTTGAATTCGGATTCAATGGCTTTGCAAACGCTAATTACAGCATGTATCCGGCATCAGAAAACAATTTCCTCGACAACGACCTGCTTCGCTCAAATGTATTAAACCTGAATATCCTGCAATACTCAAAAGGCATTCAGCAAAACCGAAATAATATCGGATTGGTTGCCGGTGTTGGACTGAGTTTTCAAAGTTACCATCTCAATGACAATACAACCATCTCAATTGATGAAAATCTGAAAATACACCCTTCGGTGATCTTTTACGATTCCAGCCAAAAATCAAAACTTTCAATCACTTACATTGAAGTTCCTTTATTACTTGAGTTCCAGATTCCCATGAGGAATAAAGCCAACCGCTTGTATTTTTCGGCTGGATTAACCGGGGCAAAAAAACTTGAATCGCACACCAAAATGAAATACTGTAAAGACGGGAAAAGGGAAAAACTGAAATCTCCTGGCGATTATTCAATCAAAGATTACAAAGTTGCTGCTACTTTCAGGATGGGTTACCGTAGGTTCAATTTATTCGCAACTTACGACCTGAAACCTCTGTTTGAAGACCGAAAAGGACCGATACTTTATCCCTTTTCGTTCGGATTTAAATTATTATCATTCTAAACTAAATACATATGAAACTGCTGCTGATCAGCAACTCAACCATGCCAGGTGAAGCCTATTTGGATTATCCGAAACAAGAAATCAAGAAATTTTTGGGCGACAAACCGCTAACCGCACTTTTTATCCCCTATGCTGCTGTGACTTTCTCGTTCGATATTTACGAACAAAAAGTAGCTGAACGTTTTGCCGAACTGGGCTTCTCAATAAAAAGTATCCATCATTTCAGCAATCCGGTAAAGGCCGTTCGCGAGGCCGATGCGATTGTTGTTGGCGGCGGAAATACCTGGCAACTGGTGCGTATGCTACACGATAACAAACTGATGAACCCGATCCGCGAAAAAGTAATGAACGGAACGCCATACATAGGCTGGAGCGCCGGATCGAACGTGGCCTGCCCTACCCTGCGCACTACCAACGACATGCCTATAATCGACCCAAAAGGTTTTAACACGACCAATTTGGTGCCGTTTCAGATTAATCCGCATTACCTCGATGCCAATCCAGAAGGACATGGGGGCGAAACACGCGAACAGCGCATCGAAGAATTCCTTGAAATCAACCCTGATATTTATGTCGTTGGTTTGCGCGAAGGAACAATGCTGCACGTAGAAGATGGCAAAATGAAACTGATAGGTAGCCGCACTGCGCGCATTTTCAGGAAAGGAACTGCTCCGATTGAACTGAGTTCCACTGACGATTTTGGATTTTTACTGAAATAATTCAATCAAAAATATGAAACAAATACTGCTGTTTGCCCTTCTTTTTCTGACGGTTACTACCTATTCGCAAAACCTCGACATCCGTATTTTGCGGCAAATCAACGAGCACCGAAACGCGCATCTCGATGGCACCTTCAAAGCATTTTCAAACAGCGTTTCGCCCATCAGCATTGCCACTCCGATACTGATTTTTGGAACAGGAATGATCGAAAAAGATCAGGAACTAAAGCAAAAAGGCCTTATGATTGGTGAGTCATTTCTGGTGACAACCATAGTTGCCACCACCCTGAAGCACACCATTAACCGGGCCCGGCCATTTGAAACCTATCCCGATATTCAAAAACTATCGGCTGGAGGAAGTTCGTCATTTCCCTCCGGCCATACTTCCGATGCCTTTTCAACCGCCACATCTTTAAGTCTGGCGTTTCCGAAATGGTATGTCATTGCTCCATCATATACTTATGCCGCACTGGTCGGATATTCGCGTATGCACCTCGGGGTTCATTATCCGAGCGATGTTTTGGCTGGAGCTATCATCGGCTCAGGCTCTGCCTTTCTCTGTTATAAAGCACAAAAATGGATTAATCATCGAAATCGAAGAAATCACAAATAAACCAAATGGCATTTTAGCAGTCAATGAGGCATTAAACTATATTAAAATGAAAAACTTACTGTCGATCATCTGCATTATCGTTCTGTTCAGTAGTGGTAACCTCAGGGCCCAATCAGGTTATAAAGTCGTTAATCAAATTCACCTCGAAGGCGATGGTGGCTGGGATTATCTCTCGGTTGACGAAGCTGCTGGCCGTCTGTATGTTTCGCATTCGTCGATGGCATTGGTGGTTGACCTGAAAACCGGAAAACAAATCGGTAAAATCGCCGACACCAACGGAATTCATGGGATTGCAATCGCCCCTGCTCTGAACAAAGGTTTTACGAGCAACGGACGCGACAATTCGATAACCGTTTTCGATCTAAAAACATTAGCAATAATCGGGAAAATTCAAGTATCAGGAAAGAACCCCGATGCCATTCTTTATGATGGGTTTTCAGGAAAGCTTTTCACTTTCAACGGCGGTAGTTCAAACGCTTCGGTAATTGATCCGGCACAAAACAAGGAAATTGCCACCATTAAACTCGATGGGAAACCCGAATTCCCACAAACCGACGGCAAAGGAATCGTTTATGTGAACATCGAAGATAAAAGCGAAATTAGTGTAATCAATGCCAAAACCCTGAAGGTAGAAAAAAGCTGGTCGATTGCCCCGGGCGAAGAACCTAGTGGCTTGGCCCTGGACAAAGAAACTCACCGATTATTCAGCGTTTGCGGCAATAAGCTGATGGTTGTTTCGGATGCCGAAGCCGGAAAAGTAGTTACCACCCTTCCGATTGGCGATGGTTGCGATGGTGTCGCTTTTGATCCAGCCACAAAACTCGTATTCAGTTCCAATGGTGAAGGAAATATCACAGTCGTTCAGGAAACAAATAAGAACAGTTTTAAAGTGATTGATACCATTGCTTCGCAAAAAGGTGCGCGCACAATAACCATCGACAAATCGACCCACCACCTTTATCTTTCAACAGCAGAATATGGCGCACCGGTTGAGGGAGGCCGCCGTCCGCCAATGAAGCCCGGATCTTTCATGGTTTTAGACGTTGCGCCGGTAAAATAGATTTTTAGCTAATTTTAGAGGTTTCGCCAATTGGTGAAACCTCTAAAAATCATACCTTCATCCTGAATTTCACCGACATATAAACTATGCTCAGAAAGAACCTCATTCTTCTTGTACTTTTTCTGGTTTCTGGAATTTCTGTTCACGCACAGCCGCTCGACTTTTACATTCAGAAAGGTCTTGAAAACAGTCCGTTGCTAAAAGATTTCAGGAACCAGCTTCTTTCAGGCAAATTAGATAGTTTGCTCATTCATGCCAGTTACAAACCGCAGGTTAACCAGATTTCGCAGGCGATGTACGCGCCCACGGCAAAGAATTTCGGTTACGATGAATCCATTACCAACGGAGCGAATTACTCGGCCGTGCTCAATGTTGTCCAACCGCTGTTCAATAAGAAAATAAAAGCCAATCAGTTTCAGGAAAACGCACTGTCGAAAAAGTCGGTTGAAACCGATGTTCGCCTGAACGAAACCGACCTGAAACAAGGCATCACCGCACAATATCTCGCAGCTTATGCCGATCTGGAGCAGATTAGGTTTAACCAGGGTATTTTAGACCAGTTGAAGAAAGAACAGGATTTACTGAAACCCTTGGTCGATAAAGGAATTTACGCGCAAACCGATGCGATGAATTTATCGGTTTCGATAACGGCCCAGAAAATTGCTATTCGTCAGGCTGCGTTACAGTTCCAAAATAATTTGGCCGTTCTGAATTTTATCTGCGGAATAAACGATACCACAACCGCCAAGCTCCAAAAGCCTGAACTGACGGTGATCAACAAATTCGACATCAGGAACACCCCGGCCATGATGAAATTCAAGGTCGACAGCCTGAAAGCCGAAAATACCAGACAAAGCATCGACCTGAATTACCGCCCCAAGCTGAGCGCCTTTGCCGACGCCGGGTTCATGGCTGTTTTGCCCGAAAACATCCCTCGCAACTTCGGAACCAGTTTTGGCCTGAATTTCAGCCTGCCGGTTTACGACGGCAAACAGCGGAAGCTTCAGTACGAAAAATTGCAACTCGACGAAAATTCACGGTTCGATTACCAGACCTTTTACACCGTCCAATACAAACAGCAGGTAAACCAATTTACCAACCAACTGAAACTTACAGAAGAACTTATTTCCAACATTCGCAGCCAGTTGGCCGAACAGGAAAAACTCATCGAACTTTATAAAGTCGAGATTGAAAAAGGGCTGGTCCGTTTTCTCAACTACCTCAACATAGTAAACAACTACGCCCAGACCAAAAACAACCTGACCACCGCTGAAATGGGGCGGTTGCAAATCATTAACCAAATGAATTACCTCAAATGAAGCGTACACTTTACTTATCCAGATTGTTCTGCTTGGGCGTTTTGCTTGGTTGCTCAGGAGGAAAGCAGTCAACTGACGAAGAATCGGCCAAAGTCACGACCCCGGTAACCGTAAGTTCTGCAAAAACCGGCGCTATCAGCAGAACAATAAGTCTTTCGGCAGCCACATCGTACCTGAAGAAAAACACCGTAAAATCAACAGCTTCGGGGTACATCACGAAAATTTCATGCAATATTGGCGATTTTGTTAAAGCCGGAAGCCCGTTGTATTCGATAAAGACCAAGGAAGCTGATGCGCTGGCCACTTTCAGCAAATCGAATCCCGAATACGGGTTCAATGGCGAGATTAGCATCAAAGCGCCTAGTTCAGGAATAATTTCCGAAGTGAACAAACAAGCCAGCGACTATGTGGCCGACGGCGACCAGTTGTGCGTAATCGCTGAACAAAGCAGTCTGGTTTTTCTGCTGAATGTGCCTTTCGAACAAAATAAGCATGCAGCCATTGGTACTGGGTGCGAAATTCTTTTGCCCGACTCAACCCAGATGCCGGGAACAATCATATCGAAACTATCGGCGCTGGATGCCGTTTCGCAAACCCAAAGCTTTGTCGTAAAACCTCAAACTTCGGCGCTGTTGCCCGAAAACTTAACTGCGATGGTCAGGCTGACTGAGAGTTCCAAAACCAACACCCAAATCGTTGAGAAAAACTGCGTGCTGACCGACGAAACGATGCAAAACTACTGGGTGATGAAGCTGATCAGCGATTCGGTTGCGGTGAAAATACCCGTGAAAACCGGAATCACGAACGACAACCAGATTGAAATTCTATCGCCACAATTCAGCATTACCGACCGCCTAATTAACTCAGGTCACTACGGGTTGCCCGATACTGCGCGGATTTCCATCACTCAACCCTGACGCATGAAGAACTTTTTCGTCTCCCATAAAAATCCGGTTGCTGTTGTCCTGTTCATCATTTTGGCTGCGGGAATTTTTTCGTACACCAAAATGCAGTCGTCGCTGTTTCCCGAAGTGACTTTTCCGAAGATAAAAGTGATTGCCGAAAACGGGTTGCAGCCAGTCAGCAAGATGATGATTACGGTGACCAAACCGCTGGAGAACGCCATAAAAAGGGTGCCCGGACTGGAAAATATCCGGAGCATTACCAGCCGCGGGAGTTGCGAAATTTCGGCGTTCATGGGTTGGAAAGAAGACATCGATCTGTGTAAACAGCAAATCGAGTCATCAATTCAGCAAATCAAAGACGAATTGCCCGCCGGAACATCTATTTCAGTAGAAAAAATGAACCCTTCGATTTTGCCGGTTTCGGGTTACGTACTCGATGCCAAAGGCCGCAGCAACATCGAAATCAACCAGATAGCCAATTACATCGTCAAGCCGTATTTGTCGCAGGTCACGGGCGTTTCCGAAATCCGGGTAATCGGCGGAAAAACAAAAGAATTCTACATCGAGCTTCAGCCACAGCGGATGAGCGCCCTGGGGGTAACTCCGTCGATGATAAACACAGCCATTGGCCAGTCGAATTTTATCAGCAGTAATGGCTACCTCAACGACTACAACCGGATGTACCTCACGGTGACCAACGAAAATGTTAAAAATCTGGATGAACTAAAAAACCTGGTAATCAGCAACAACAGTAAACGAATCCTTCGGCTTCAGGATATTGCCAATGTTCGGGTAGGCGAACAAACCGAATACGTGCGCATCAATGCCAACGGGAAAAATGCGGTGCTCGTTGCTGTTGTGAAGCAACCCAATGCCAACCTGATCGACATTACCAACGACATCAAAAAGCGGGTTGCCGACCTGAATAAATCCATTCTTCCCAAAGGCGTTTCGCTGTCGCCTTATTACGTTCAGGCCGATTTTGTAAACGACAGCATCCGCAGTGTGACCGATAGCGTTTGGATTGGATTGTTGCTGGCCATTGTGGTTTGTGTGATTTTCCTGCGATCGATCAAATCGAGTTCAGTTATCCTGATCACGATTCCGCTCACCATTTCGCTCACCTTGCTCACGTTGCATATTGTCGGCTACAACTTCAACATCATGACCCTTGGCGCCATTGCGGCTTCCATTGGGCTGATTATCGACGACGCTATTGTGGTGGTAGAGCAAATACACCGCACACACGAAGAACACCCCGAAACTCCGACCAAACTCCTGCTGACCAAATCAGTCGGTTATTTATTGCCAGCCATGATTGGCTCATCAATCAGCACCATCGTTATTTTCTTTCCGTTCGTATTGCTGAGCGGAGTTGCCGGGGCCTACTTTAAAATTCTGGCCAATACCATGATCATCACGCTAATCTGTTCATTCCTGATTACCTGGATTGGCCTGCCGGTTATTTACCTGTTGCTCTCCGGAAAGCGCAAACACTCCAAAAAGCAATCGGCGCTGCACGAACGAAAAAGCGGAAAATGGATTTCCTTTTTCATTCACCGGCCTGCCATCAGCGGCGTGTTTGTTGTGGCCCTGATAGTCTCAATCTATTACATTTCAGGCCAGCTCGAAACCGGTTTTCTTCCTGAAATGGACGAGGGAAGTATCGTGCTCGATTACAAATCGCCGCCTGGAACATCGCTTCAGGAAACCGACCGTATGTTACGCGAAGTAGAGAAGTTGTTGCCAACGGTTCCTGAAATCGAATCGTATTCGCGCCGAACCGGCACACAAATGGGCTTTTTCATTACCGAACCTAACGATGGCGATTATCTCATTCAGTTGAAAAAAGACAGGGAAAAAACTACTGAAGAAGTGATTGACGAAATCAGGAAAAAAGTTGAAGCCACCCAACCCGCGCTGCAAATCGATTTTGGGCAGGTCATCGGCGATATGCTGGGCGATTTAATGAGTTCGACCCAACCCATCGAGATTAAAGTTTATGGTGACAATGCGAAAATTCTACAAAAACTGGCGCGCCAGATTGCCGAAATTACCGAAGGAGTGAAAGGAACAGCCGATGTTTTCAATGGCATCACCATTGCCGGGCCATCGTTCAACATTGAGCCTGACAACCAAAAACTGGCGCAATTCGGAATCACGCCGGCCGATTTTCAAAGCCAGCTGCAAACCCAACTGGAAGGAACCGTTGTTGGCAACATTTTCGAAAAAGAACAACAAACCGCCATCCGGATGATTTTTCCTGATGCCATAAATACCACCACCGAACGCCTTAAAAACAGCACGGTTTTCCTGCCAAACGGGAAACTTCAGCCCATCGGCCAGTTGGCAAAAATCACTCCTGAAGCCGGAACTGCCGAGATCGAGCGCGAAAACCTGCAAAGCATGATCCCGGTTACAGCCCGCTTGAACAACCGCGACCTGGGAAGTGTGATGAAAGATTTGCAAAAGGAGATCAAGGAGAAGGTGAATCTACCTCAGGGTTATCACATCAGTTACGGTGGCGAATACCAGGAACAGCAAAAATCGTTCAGCGAATTGCTGCTCATCCTGTTATCGGCGGCTTTGCTTGTTTTCACCACTATGATCTTCATGTTCAAAGATATCAAAGTAGCCTTGCTGATACTGGCTATTTCAGTTTTGGGAATTTCCGGAAGTATGATCGCTCTTTTCCTGACCGTAACTCCTTTGAACGTTGGTAGTTACACGGGCATTATCATGATTATCGGTATCATTGGCGAAAATGCTATTTTCACTTTCCTGCAATTTCACCAAACGCTTGAAACCAGCAGTCCCGACGATGCTGTGGTTTATGCCATCTCCACCCGCCTTCGTCCAAAACTAATGACAGCCATTGGAGCAATTATTGCGTTGTCGCCTATCGCATTAGGCATTGGTGTAGGCGCGCAGTTGCACCAGCCACTGGCCATTGCCGTAATTGGCGGATTTATAGTTGCACTGCCTTTGTTGCTGATTGTTTATCCGTCGGTGTTGAGACTGATTTTCAGGAATTATACGCCGCCTGTGCCGGAATAGAGAATTTTAGAAAAGGCTTTTTATCAATTCTGTTGGGAAGTACTCTGAATCAATTTGCGACAATGCCTGATTGACTTCCAGAAATTCGTGCCTACAACCAACCAGCGTTTCGGCTAGTTTTTGGGCAATTTCGCCCTGAATTTCGCCCGAAAATGCGGCTTCGGTAATTCTACCCTTCTCCACCAACAAGCTCACCGAAATCGCGCCATTCGGCTTTTCTATGCTGTTTGCGAAACGGTACCGGGGCGAATAGCCAAAAATCCAGTCCCAGGTTTGGTATTTTTCGATGCTGAGTTTTTCGATAGCAGCGATGTCGTCAATGGTTGGCTCGTAAACGTGAAAATCAGGATATGTTCCGCAGATTTCGTCAAACAGGAAACGGGCAAATTCTTCCACTGAAATCGAAGTCGGCAGATAATTGGCAATGTTGGTCACTTCACTGCGATTCGACTGAACTGCCTTGTCTTCGAACTTCGACAAATCCACTTTCAGCGCACCTTTCAGCGCTTCCAGATGGCTGTCGAACAGCAATGTTCCGTGATGCAAAACCCGGTTTTTGTGCACATGTTCGGCATTGCCCGAAATCTTTTTGCCATCGATCAGCAAGTCGTTCCGGCCAGTGGTGTATGCCGCAACGCCGAGTTTCTTCAGTGCCGCAACGACTGGAACGGTGAACACTTTAAAATTCACTTCCGAAATATTGGCGACATTTCGTATGAAGGTAAAATTCACATTACCCGGATCGTGAAAAACGGTTCCACCGCCCGAAAGCCGCCGTGCAACCGGAATCTGGTTTTCGCGCACAAACGCATGATTGATCTCTGCCAGTGCATTCTGGTGTTTCCCAACTACCACCGAAGGTCGGCTGCGCCAAAGCATAAAAAAATCCTCCTGAAAATGCTTCAGGAAATACTCTTCGGCCGCCAGGTTAAAATACGGGTCGGTACTGGTTTGATTGAGACAAAGTGTAATCATGTGAGCAAAAGTAAGAAAATGTTGAGCAAAGGCAGTAGGCAGAAGTAAAAAGGAAGACGTTCGGAGTAAGTCGCTGAAGGAGTTGCATCCAGCTTCGTTCCATATTTTCGTGCATCTTCAAATTCCCAAATTTCTACATCTCCAAATCTAGCTCCTTAGAATTCCACCTGCACTCCAATCGTTGGCAAAACAGTTCCTGACGTGTTTTTAACCGTGCGCAACACATAGTGTGTTCCATTGTCGGTAGTCAGGTAATTTCCGCTGGCATCCTGTTCCCGCACAACCAAATCCTGCGACTGCGACTGATAATTGTACAAATTCTGTATATCAATGTAGAATTTGAGCGTCGTTTTCTTGAGGTAATACGATTTGTCGACCCGAATGTCCAACTGGTTAAAAACCCCGAACCGATTGGCATTCAGCTTTGTATTATCCAGATACGGCCCCCCGGTCAGGTTCCAGGCAGTAATCAACGACGAGCGGTTCAAATCCCAGGGCGTATAAGGCAGTCCACCCACGAAACGGAAACGTCCGCCCACCTGCCAGTTGCGCTTCAATTCTGCGGTTCCGGTCATGCTCAAAATGTGCTTGCTGTCCCAGGCCGAAACAATGTACTTTCCGCCGCCATCCTGAAACTCACTGCGTACCAGTGTGTACGACAAATTCAGATTGTATTTGGCTGAGCTCACTCTAGCCTGAAATTCAGCACCATAAGCTCTTCCCTTTGACGTGGAAGTAACTGCTTCATCGCCAATAACGCCATAATCGGCACCTTTATTGGCCAGCGAAATCTGATCGTTTACCGAAAACGGGTAATTGCTGTAATTCTTCAGGAAACCTTCCAACGAAAATTGCATGGCTGTTGCTGGTTTAAATTCCACGCCACCAATAAAATGATCGACCGAAATGTATTTCAACTTGTCCTGATTCACAAACACATTGTTCTGCTTGTAGCCCATCGCGGTGTAGGGCGGAAGCTGAAAATAACGTCCTGAGTTCAGGTTCAGGCTCCATTTTGGTGCAAGCAGATAAGAGACCGAAACCCGTGGCGAAAACTGTTTCAGCAAATTATTCATTCCGGAAGAATAGTTATTTCCATCCATCCTGAACCCGGCCGAAAGTGTCAGCCGTTCGGCTAAAAGTTCGTGGCTAACCTGGCCAAAAATACCGTATTTCACGAGGTTCAAATCGGTATCATAATTTACATTCAGCACATTACCGTCGTAAAAACGCCTTTGCATGGTAGCATTGGTGTATTTGGCAAAATCGACATTGGCACCAATGTTGGCCTTGAAACCATCCATTCGCATGTTGTTTTCAAGCCTGATTTTGTTTTCCTGCTCTTCCGAAACATAGTCGAGAATTTTATTGCTTTCCGAACTCGAATTGTTTTCAAGGTATTTGGTAATCGTGTTGTTCAGGTGACTTCGGCTAACCACCAGGGTTTGGTAACTATTTTGCCTGAAATGTTTGTAAACCGCACCAACCGTGTAACTCCACTGATTGTTTTCGGGCAACTGGCTCAAAATGTATTTTTGCTGATCATCCGGATTTTTAATGTCAAGGTTCAATTCGTTTACGTCAACCGAACCCAAACCAATGAACGTCAGTTCGTTTTTAGCATCGAAACGCGTACGCACCTTAAACTGCATGTCGTTAAAGGTGGGCAAAAACGGCAACTTCAGCGCAGTGAAGAGAAATTTCAGGTACGATCGCCGGGCCGAAACAATAAAGGTAGTCTTGTCGCTAAGCGGGCCATCAACTGTTGCTGAAACTTCGGAAGCGCCCAAACTTCCTTTGAATTTCAGTTTATCGGCATTTCCGTCCACCTGTCCAAATTCGAAGACACCGCTCAACGCATTTCCCCGGTTCGATGGAAAAGCTCCGGAGTAGTAGTTCACTTCGCGGATCAGGTCGGCATTCAGGATACCCACTGCCCCGCCCGACGCGCCCTGCGTAGCAAAGTGGTTAATATTGGGCACCTCCACGCCATCGAGGTAAAACCGGCTTTCCGACGGTCCACCTCCACGAATGATGATGTCGTTGCGAAACGACGGCGACGAAAGCACGCCGGCAAACGACTGGATCACTTTCGAGATGTCGCGGTTGGCACCCGGGCTTTTCTCAATCTCGGCAATGCCAATGGTTTTCAGCGAAACCGGGCTTTCTTCGGTTTTTCGATACGGCGATGCACTTACCGTAACTTCATCCAACTGAGTGTCGCGTTTCTCCATCCTGATTTCGACCGAAGCAACTTTGGCATTGCTTACTTCAATTTCAGGAGAAATGGTGGTATGGTAACCAATAAACGAAGCCTGAACACGCACAAAACCGGGTTTTAGTCCATTGATCTGAAAATTGCCGTTGTCGTCGGTAACTGCACCGGTCGTACTTCCAACTACTACCACATTTACAAAAGGCAGTGGCTCATTGCTCTGCGCTTCCATGACACGACCTTTCAACGAGGCCTGCTGCGCCATCAAACCAAAATTAAAACCGGAAACGATTAAACCAAAAAGTAATATCTTTCTCATAGAAAATCTGGAAATATTCTGATTTGTTTAATAATTAAAACGCAAATCTAAACAAGATATACCTGCCAAAGTTTATTCGTCCGGTTTGTTTTTTATAATATTGCTTTAAAATTACGTTTATGAGACTGGTAATTCAACGCGTTAGTTCGGCCTCGGTGGAAGTAGAGGATTTTGTGGTTGCTGAAATTGAGTCCGGGTTGCTGATTCTGGCTGGAATTGAAGAAGCCGACACCCAGGAAGACATCGACTGGCTGGTTAAAAAGGTTTGCCAACTGCGCATTTTTAACGATGCTGAAGGTGTGATGAACCTTTCAATTCAGGACATTGGTGGCAAAATTATTTTGGTTAGCCAGTTTACGCTGCATGCCTCAACCAAAAAAGGAAACCGCCCATCGTACATTCGCGCCGCACGACCCGAAACAGCCATTCCGCTTTACGAGCAACTGATCGACGAATTCAAAAAAATGCTTGGAAACAAGAAAGTTGGAACCGGCATTTTTGGTGCCGACATGCAGGTTTACCTCGTAAACGACGGTCCGGTAACGATTATTCTGGACTCGAAGAACAGGGATTTTTAGTCATTTGTGGTCATTGATCGTCATTAGGTCGTTTATTGTTGTTCTGCATTTCACAATAAATGACTATTGAATGACACACAATGACTATTCATTAACTTTACTGCTTAAATTACAACTATGACTACCAATAAGATCACCCTACCCGAAGCCCAGCAAATGGTCGATCACTGGATCAAAACCATTGGCGTGCGCTACTTCAGCGAGCTGACCAATATGGCCATCCTCACGGAAGAAGTTGGCGAATTGGCGCGCATAATGGCGCGAACTTACGGCGATCAGTCGTTCAAAAAATCGGACGAGGGCAAAAACCTTGGCGACGAAATGGCCGATGTGCTTTGGGTTTTGATTTGTCTGGCCAATCAGACCGGAGTCGATCTGAACGAAGCTTTCCTGAAAAACATGGAAAAGAAAACCAGCCGCGACAAAGACCGGCACCAAAACAACGGGAAACTCAAATGATTCAATCTGGTACGGACACAATATGTTGTGTCCGTACTAATATTTTTCAATTATCATCCATAAAACATTAAAGAATATGTCCATCGAAAACTGTCCTTTATCACTCGAAGATGTTCAGGCTGAACTGGAAGCCATCCGCGAAGCTGCTGAAAAGAACCTCAATAAAAAGATGTTCGAAAAAGCGTTGTCGTGCATTGATTTAACCACACTGAATTCAACCGACACACTGAATTCAGTGGCTAAGTTTACCGAAAAAGTAAATACATTTCCAGAAGCCTTTCCGGGAATTAAAAACGTTGCCGCCATTTGCGTTTACCCCAACATGGCCAAAGCGGTGAAGCAAACGCTAAACGTTACAAACGTAAATATTGCTGCCGTTTCCGGAGGTTTCCCGTCGTCGATGACTTTTACTGACCTGAAAATTGAAGAAGCCCATTTGGCGGTTGCTGCCGGAGCCAACGAAATCGACATTGTGGTTCCGTTGTGGGCCTTTCTGGCAGGCGATTTCGAAACTGTTTCAAACGAGATTTCTGCCACTAAAAAAGCCATTGGCGATGCCCACCTGAAAGTTATTCTCGAATCAGGCGTACTTACTGTCGATCAAATATGGCAAGCATCGATTCTGGCTATCGAAGCTGGCGCCGATTTCATCAAAACCTCAACCGGCAAACTGCCGCAGGCTGCCACGCCCGAAGCCGCTTTCGTGATGTGTTTGGCCATCAAACAACACTTCGAAGAAACCGGAAAGAAAATCGGCTTCAAACCCGCCGGAGGAATCGTTACTCCTGGAGATGCTATTTTGTATTTAACTATTGTTCAGGAAATTCTGGGTAACGAATGGTTAAGACCTGAATTGTTCCGTATTGGTGCAAGCCGCCTGGCCAACAACCTGCTCGAAAAAATAACAGGCAAGGCTATAAAACATTTTTAGGTTGAAGCTGTTTAAATGAGCAAAACACCAAAATTCAATTCAAATTTTTAAAATTATGGCACAAATTACATTAAAAGGAAACGCAATTCAAACCATAGGCGAACTTCCTGCAAAAGGAACAAAAGCTCCTGATTTCGAATTAATTAAAAACGATTTATCAAAAGTTTCGTTGAAAGATTTCGCCGGACAACGTCTGGTTTTGAACATCTTCCCAAGTCTGGACACCGGCACCTGCGCTGCATCTGTTCGTCAGTTCAATAAACTGGCTGCCGGATTGGCAAACACCAAAGTACTGTGCATTTCGCGCGACTTACCTTTTGCTCAGGCCCGCTTCTGCGGAACCGAAGGCATCGATAATGCCATCACCGTTTCTGACTTCGCAACCGGCAAATTCGGTAAAGATTACCAGTTGGAAATTACCACTGGTCCATTGGCCGCATTGCACTCTCGTTCTGTAGTGGTTTTGGATGAAAATCATACTGTAATTTACACGCAACAGGTACCTGAAATTGTTGATGAGCCCAACTACGACGATGCTTTGGCTGCATTGAAGTAATAAAAATTTTAACTGATATCGAAAAGCTGTTGGCCTTGTGCTGACAGCTTTTTTTATGTTCTTAATCCTTTAGTCAACAAAATCTTTGTTCTACGTGTTTTAACTTCTCAAAATCTTGACTATGCACCCTGTTTTGGAAGAAAATATTCGGGAAATCGGCAAACCATACATCGATTTGCATTTCCTGCTTTTGTGCCTGAAAGAAGTTCTTCAGGCCAACAACGAAAGCGAACTGGTAAACTACATTCCCTGGTTGCAAACTGAAATTGCTTCGCCAAAACCTGAACAATTACAGAAAGTTACGCACCTGTATTCCTTGTGCTTTCAATTGCTCAACCTCAGCGAAGTTAACTGGGCCGTGCAAAGTCGCCGCAACAAACAGCAAAATCAGGCACCGGCGAATGTTAATGGAAGCTGGGCGCAAACATTTTCAGAACTCAAACAGTTGCAAGTTACTCCTGAAAAAATTGTTGAAACCCTTTCGCAGCTTGAGATTGAGCCGGTAATGACCGCCCACCCGACTGAAGCAAAAAGAACGGTGGTATTGAAATATTACCGCGAACTTTACCTTCAACTGGTGATGCTCGAAAACCCGGTTTACACCCGGCACGAACGCGAGCAAATCCGTACGGGAATCAAGGAAATCCTCACCCGGCTTTGGTTTATCGACGATATTTACCTCGAAAAACCACAGGTTGAAACCGAACTTGAAAATGTTCTGCATTACCTCACCAAAGTTTTTCCTGACGTTTTTGAACTGCACGACCGAACATTGGTTCAGGCGTGGACCGAGGTTGGTTTTCGGCCCGAAGCGCTGCAAAATTACCACTCGTTGCCAAAAATTACGTTGGGATCGTGGGTGGGTGGTGACCGCGACGGACATCCATTGGTAACCCCTGAAATAACCCAATACACGCTTGAACGCCTGCGGGCCGAAGCCTTAATTCTTACCCGCCAAAAACTGGCTCAGCTGGCCGATAGTTTGAGCATTTATACATCCGCAGAAAAGGTTGAAACGGCGTTTCAATCCAGAAAAGCGGAACTGGAAAAGCAGATTCCGGAACTTACCGGAAATATTCCGTTCCGAATGGCTTTACGCGAGCCATTCCGTCAATTCGTGCTGCTACTGATCTAAAAGCTTCCGGTTCAGGAGAATCATTCAGGAAATTTACAACTGGTACCCAACGAATGGAGTTATTCCAATTCGGGCCAATTAATTGCCGATTTGGAATTGCTGCTGCAAGCACTTTCAAAATGGGGAGCACCCATGCTGGCGCAAAACGAAGTCACCCGGTCACTACGTTTCGTGCAAAGTTTTGGGTTTCACCTGGCTCATCTCGATGTCAGGCAAAACAGCGAACACTATCAAAAAGCCCTGAACGGTTTGTTATATGAGCCGGGGTTCGAAAATAAAATTTCACCGGAAAAACTGGTTGACAAAGCTTTCATCCTTCAGGAAATCAGCCAATACCGTCCATTTGCACACAGCTACACAGGCAGCACTGCTGAAACAATTAATGTGCTGGGCTACCTTTCGGTTTTGGAGTGCCACATCAGCAATTACGGCCCCAACGCGCTGGGCTCGATGATCGTGAGCATGACCAAAAAAGTGGACGATTTGTTCACCTTTTACCTGTTGGCGCGCGAAGCCGGTTTGTATGTGAAAACAGAGAATGGTCCTGCCTGCCAGTTGCCGGTTGTTCCGCTTTTCGAAACCATCGACGATTTGCACCGCGCCCCAGCCATATTAGACGAGTTTTTAGCCCATCCGGTCACCCGAAACACACTTCAACTGCAAGCGCGGCGAAAAGGCTATTCAAAACCAGTGGCCGAAGTGATGATTGGCTACAGCGACAGTAACAAAGACGGCGGAATTCTTTCGAGCCAGTGGCATTTGTACGAGGCGCAGCACGAGTTGGCCAAAATCGGGCGAAAACACGGCGTTGACATCCGGTTTTTCCATGGAAAAGGTGGCAGCATCAGCCGGGGTGCTGGTCCAATGCACTGGTTCCTCAAAAGCCTTCCGCCCGATTCGCTCTGCGGAAAACTTCGTCTGACCGAACAAGGTGAAACCATCGAACGAAAATATGCCAATAAAGTAAATGCAGCCTTCAATATAGAACTTTTAAGTTCAGGCACATTGCGCAATACCCTGCTCAACACACATCCTTACGATGAACAATTATTTGAACTCGTGAGCTTTATGGCACATGAAAGTTTCGAGAGTTACAACGAGCTTACCCGTCACCCCAATTTCATCCGATTCTTCGAGCAGGCCACCCCAATCGATGCCATCGAAACCAGCAAAATCGGTTCGCGCCCATCGCGCCGCACCAACCAGCGAACATTGAACGATTTGCGCGCCATTCCGTGGGTATTTAGCTGGACACAAAGCCGGGCCAACATTACCAGTTGGTATGGCGTTGGCAGCACCATGAAATTACTCAAGAATCAATACCCCGAAAAATACGGCTTGCTGAAAAAGCTATTGGTTTCTCATCCGTTGGTGCGATACATTTTAACCAATGTCGATTCGGGTTTGGCGGCCACCGATCCGGAGATTATCCGGCTTTACGCATCGCTGGTTGAAGAAGAAAATGTAAAAAATGACATTCTGGAACTAATCCTGAATGAATATCAGCTTACCAAAGACTTGCTGGCCGAGTTGCTCGAAATTCCTTTTCAGGACAGGCGAAAAAACCATTTTTACTCCACTCAGTTACGGGCAATTGCCTTAGATTTGATGCACCGGATTCAGGTAAATACGTTGAAAAGCTGGCGCGAGGAAAAAGAACTGGAAAACTCGGCAAATGTGAAACAACAAAACATCATTTTGCTGAAAACAATCAATGCTGTGGCAAATGCCCTCGGTTCAACAGGATAAATATCTTTAAACCAAAAATTAATCTCACTCAATGCAAAAAATAATCAGCCAGTATTTCGACGAGTTTTCGACCATGAATGAAGCATCGCACAATGCTGTATTCGAAATTGCCAATCGCGAAGGCATCGAAATGAATAAAATCATCGTTGCCACGTCTTTTTGCTTCGACGAGCTGAACCATCAACCATCAAAAATGAACCTTCCTTCACCGCAAGGAACATTTATTATGGGCGGATTGGCTGGTTATCCGTTTGTAGGCGATATTGGATTAACCGCTTTTGCCGATCATATTCCCGACGGCGGTGCCGCCCTTTTCATTTTTGGTTCGCACATTGGTATTTCACGTACGGGTGAAGTAGGCAAAATCAAACGCATCGGGCAGCATCGACACACCAATACCTGTGGTGCTTTAATGATGGTTCAGGAGCATGTTTTGTCTGCTCAGATTCATGAAATCGATCCAGCCGATTATTCGGCATTTCAGCCCGAATTTTTGGCGCTCCGGCTTTTGCCAATGGCTGGAGAAATTCGAAAGGCTGAGGTCCCCATCCTGAAAACAACGCATCTGGTTTACGACGAAATTGAAAATGAAATTTTGAAACTGATCATCAGCAATAAACGACTTCAAGCTGACTTTCCGGTGTATATTTTGGGAGGCATCGTTATCAACACCGACGAATCGTTACCTAACTATTTCTCGCAGAAGGCATTTCGAAAGGTGAGATAAGTGACTATTTCCTGTTTTTATTTCTGCCTGGTAGTCGTGTAGTTAACCAATTCAATCAAAGCGCTTCTCGATTCACTTTCAGGAAATTCCATGATTCCGGCAATGGCTTTTTCGCGGAATTCGTTCATCATACCAGCAGCATATTCCAGCCCACCGCGGCTAACCACCAAATCGACCAGTTCTTTTACCTTGGCCTGATTTTTATTCTTCTTTTTGATTAAGTGCAAAATTCGATGTCGTTCACCCGATTCGCAATTATTTAGTACATACAACAAGGGCAAAGTAATTTTCTTCTCTTTGATGTCGTTTCCGGTAGGTTTCCCCAGCATTCCCTTACTTTGGTAGTCGAAAATATCGTCTTTAATCTGGAACGCGATACCGACATCCAACCCGATGCTGAACATTTTTTCAACCACTTCGTCATCTTTGGTAACCGAAGCAGCACCAATGGCCATACTTGTTGCAATCAGCGAAGCCGTTTTCTTCCGGATGATTTCGTAATACGTTTCATCGTCGATATCCAGTTTGCGGCTCTTGCGCATTTGCAGGATTTCTCCTTCGCTCATGTCTTTCACGGCACGCGAAATCAGGTGTAAAAACCGATATTCTTTCTTATCAAGCGTATTCAGAAAACCTCGTGCAAGGATAAAATCACCAACTAAAACTGCAATTTTGTTTTTCCACAAAGCATTTATTGAAAAGCTTCCCCGACGTTCGTACGACTCGTCAACCACATCGTCGTGCAACAGAGTTGCCGTATGCAGTAATTCAATGGAAGATGCTGCCAGATGAGTCGTTTCATTAAATTCGCCACAGATTTTTGCAGAAAGAAAAACGAACATTGGGCGCATCTGCTTTCCTTTTTTCTTCAGGATATAACGAATGATAATTTGAAGAAATGGAATATCACTTTTTATGGCTTCTTTGAAGTAGCTTTCAAAGCTTTTTAGTTCTTCCTGAATCGGCGATTTTATGATGTCCAAAGAGGTCATTAAGGCTTTTTTTGAGAGTCTCAAAATTAAAAAATAAATTGACTTTATATTGAAAACCTATTTGTTTGATCGACTTTCATCTTCACCTTCATAAAAAACTAATTTTCACTTATCTGAAAACATTCTAAACTGCAACAAGCCAAACGAAAAATTAAATATTCATATATTTGCATCTATTAAAATTCGAATCATGCTTAATATCCAGGAAATAGATGCCGATCGTTTAGAAATGGCAGCCAATATGCTTAAAGCCATTGCTCATCCAGTGCGGATTGCAATTTTAAAGCATTTGGACGGTGGTAAAAAGTTGACTGTTACCGAAATCCATGAACTCCTTGGAATCGAACAATCAACAACTTCGCACCATTTAGGAATACTAAAAGATAAAGGAGTGCTGTGCTCACGTCGCGAAGGAAAAAATACATATTACTATCTGAAACACGATATTTTGAGTCAGATCGTTGATTGTTTGCAGCGTTGTACCTGCGAATAAAAAAGGAGTCGGCTTAATGAAAATTGAGACGACTTCTTTTTTTCAGCCAATTATTGCAACATCTTTCCTAATTTCGACCTCCAGAAATTTACAAGATGGCAAAAATTAGAGTTACCAAGCAATTTGGCTTTGAAATGTCGCACGCGCTGCTCAACTACGATGGGCTTTGCCGTAACATTCACGGCCATTCATACAAGTTACAGATTACAGTTTCAGGCGAACCCTTTCAGGATGCCGGAGGTCCAAAAGACGGAATGGTCATTGATTTCAGTATCCTGAAAAAAATCGTTCAGGAACAGATTATCAGTAAACTAGATCATTCCCTGATGATCAACGAAAAAGCGCCAACTGACAAGTTGAACCAACTGGGTCAGATGTACGAACGCCACCAGGTCGTCCCGTTTCAGCCAACCACCGAAAATCTGGTGGTATATATTGCTGACGTCATGAAAACAATTCTGCCTGAACATATTGAACTTTTCAGCGTTCGATTATTCGAAACTAGCAGCTCGTTTGCCGAGTGGTTTGCTTCAGACAATTGATTGCCTGTTAAAGACTAACGGTTTGCTGAAAGAAAAAATTGTTAATCTCTAATCGTTGTCCGTTTACCATTAATTTTAAAGAAAATTCAAATCTTCATGACTGCACACAACAACACCGATAAACGGCTTTTTTTGCTCGATGCCTATGCGTTGATCTACCGTTCTTACTTCGCCTTCATAAAAAATCCGCGATTTAATTCCAAAGGGCTGAATACCTCGGCCATGCTGGGTTTCGTGAATATTCTGGAACAATTGCTGAAAGACCAAAGACCAACGCACATTGCTGTTGTTTTCGACCTGAATGTACCCACCTTTCGCCACGAGATGTTTGAAGCCTACAAGGCCAACCGTGAAGTGATGCCCGAAGATCTTCAAAAATCGATACCCTACATCCGGAAAATTATTGAAGCTTACCACATCCCAATTCTCGAAAAAGCTGGTTTTGAAGCTGACGACGTGATCGGAACTTTAGCCAAAAAGGCTGAAACTATGGGTTACACCACTTACATGATGACCCCCGATAAGGATTACGCACAGCTGGTTTCCGAGAATATTTTCATGTACAAACCGTCGCGCGGTGGCGAAGCTCCTGAAATTTGGGGTATTCCTGAAGTTCAGGAGAATTTTATGATTGATGAACCCTGGCAGGTCATTGATGTACTTGGGCTGATGGGCGATACCGCCGATAATATTCCGGGCTGTCCGGGTGTTGGCCCCAAAACCGCCATGAAACTGGTTTCTGAATTTAAATCGGTTGACGGACTTTACCAAAACATCGACACGCAAAAAGGAAAACTGAAAGAAAACCTGGTCGAACATGAGCAACAGGTTCGGATGTCGCGCAAGCTGGCCAAAATTATTCTGGACGTTCCGGTCGAATTTGACGAGGAAAAGCTGGTGATGGAAGATCCAAATTTTCAGAAACTCAACGAAATTTTCGCCGAACTGGAATTTCGTCAATTGATTCGCAAACAAGAAACCAAACCACAACCAGCAAACGACAATTTGTTTGAGCAAGGCACTTTGTTTGGAACGCCGAACAACGCGCCAGTGGAAAAACAGGTTGAACTCAGGAATCTGGAATCGATTGAAACCATTCCGCACCAGTACTACCTGATTGAAACCGCCGAACAACGCGCCAGCCTCCGGGCAGAACTTTCGGTACAAAAAGAATTTTGCTTCGATACCGAAACCACCGGACTTGATACCATGACTGCCGAACTGGTTTGCATGTCGTTTGCCTTCCGGAGCCACGAAGCGTACTGCGTGACTTTGCCCGCCAATCGCCAGCAAGCTATCGAAATTGTACAAGAATTCAGACTGGTTTTTGGTGATGAAAAAATCCTGAAAATCGGACAAAACATCAAATTCGACCTTTCGATCCTGAAAAATTACGGGCTCGAAATCCGCGGTCCACTGTTCGACACCATGATTGCGCATTACCTGATTCAGCCAGAAATGCGCCACAACCTCGATTATTTGTGCGAGCAATACCTCAATTTCCGGAAAATTACCACCGACACGCTGATCGGAGGAAAAGGTCTGTTCCAGAAAACCATGCGCGATGCAAATCTGGAACAATTGCGCGACTATTCGTGCGAAGATGCCGACCTGACACTACAGTTGAAAATTGCCATCGAAAAAGACCTGAACGACAGCGGAACCCGTCCGCTTTTCGATGAAATTGAAATGCCGCTGATTTATGTTTTGGCCGATATGGAACATTCAGGAGTAAAATTAAATACTTCGGAATTAAACATTTATGCTGAAGTTTTAAGAAAACAGATCACCGAGATTGAGCGCGAAATCATTGATATGGCTGGTGAAGATTTTAATGTTTCGTCGCCCAAGCAATTGGGAGTCATTTTGTTCGAAAAGCTGAAAATCGATCCAAATGCCAAAATGACCAAAACCAAGCAATATTCGACTGCCGAAGAAACGCTCGAAAAACTTTCGGACAAACACCCGATTGTGGCTAAAATTCTCGATTACCGGGGGCTGAAAAAATTGCTTTCAACGTATGTCGAGGCTTTACCATTGCTGATCAATTCGAAAACAAAAAAACTTCATACTTCATACAATCAGGCGATTGCGGCCACTGGTCGATTAAGTTCGACCAATCCCAATTTGCAAAACATTCCGATTCGCGACGAAAACGGCCGTGAATTGCGCAAAGCATTTATCCCGTCCGACAACGAACACACATTCCTTTCGGCTGACTATTCTCAAATTGAATTGCGCATCATGGCAGCTTTGAGCCAAGACAGTCAAATGATTGAAGCCTTCCGGAACAACCAGGATATTCATGCGATTACCGCTTCGAAAATCTATAAAATACCGCTTGCAGAAGTCACGTCCGACATGCGCCGGAAAGCCAAGACTGCCAACTTTGGAATTATTTACGGCATTTCGGCATTTGGTTTATCGTCGCGACTAAATATTCCCCGAACAGAAGCGAAACAACTGATCGACGGCTATTTTGAGAACTTTCCGGATATAAAAAAATACATGGATTCGAGCATCGAAAATGCGCGAAATGTTGGTTTTGTAGAAACCATTAAGGGTAGGAAACGATACCTGAACGACATTAATTCGGCCAATGCCGTGGTGCGCGGAGTTGCTGAACGCAATGCCATCAACGCGCCAATTCAGGGTTCGGCAGCTGATGTAATAAAAATTGCAATGGTCAACATCTGGCGGGAAATGAACAAACAAAAACTACGTTCGAAAATGATCCTTCAGGTACACGATGAGTTGAATTTTGATGTCTGGAAACCCGAACTGGAACAGATGAAAACTATTGTAAAACATGAAATGGAAAATGCGGTAAACATTGGCGTGCCGCTGACTGTTGAAATGAACGCAGGCGACAACTGGTTGGATGCACATTAGCGACAGAAAACAGTCAATGTCTTTTGAAAACAAGAAAAAAGAAATGAGCAAAAGGGAAAAACGGCGATTTTAGCATTTCTACTTGTTTCTTTTTTCCTAATGAAGAATAACTCTTTCCATTTAATTGATTCGGAATAATGATGAACGGTATGAAGGATGTGATTTTTACAGAGGATGAATACAGAGAAGCGTTAAAAAGATTTTTGGAAATCTGCGATGCTCCTGAAAATACACCAGAAGCCGAAGAATTGGAACAACTGATGACTGTTATGGAAATCTATGAACTTGAAAACTGTTCCTGAAAACCGGCGGTCATTCATCATTTTGAAAGAAAAAAATCAAAATTTTCCCAATGAATATTGACTTTTTCCTGTTGATTTAGAAATTAAAAACTCATAAAAATTTCGGTCACAGCTGCATTATACTTCAGTAAATTACTCGATTTCTTCACCAGTTTCATTGCTTTGTGTGGATTTTCAAACGACTGGCTGAAATAAGTCCAGAACTGATTCATTTTCATTAATATATGACCACTTCCTTCTAATCGCGATGAATAAGCTTCCAGCAACTGATCGTGGAATTCGCGCATTTTTACCCGAAGTTCTTTTGGCTTATAAACTTGACCTTTCAATTGCGCGGCCAGAGCTGGATTGATGAGCATGCCGCGACCAATCATCCAGGTGTTTTGTCCAGGAAAAAGCGTTCTGATTTTCTGAAGATCGGTTACCGAAAAAATATCGCCATTATAAACCAGCGGATGCTTCACCAACGAAACAGCCTCCTCAAAAAGCTGCGGATTGGCTTTTCCATCGTACATCTGATTAGCCGTACGCGGATGAAAAACCAGTTCTTCCAGCGGAAATTGATTTAAAACATCAAAAACTGCCCGAGCATCCGTTTCATTGGTCATTCCGGCTCTCATTTTTACTGAAAACTTCGCCAAAAAACCTTTTGCATAAAGTTGCTGAAGTATTTCATTCAAAGCTTCCGGTTTTTCGAGCCATGCCGCTCCCCTGCCCCTGTTGGTTGCCATCGGATACGGACAACCCAGATTCAGGTTTATTTCCTGATATCCATAGTCAATCAAAATAGAAATCAAATCGAACAGTTCGGCCTGATCGGAAAACAAAACCTGCGGAACAACCGGTAATGACTCATTATTTTCAGGTAAAACTTCGCGCATTTGCGATTTTTTAATTTCGCGACCTTTCCCATACGACAGGTACGGAATGAAATACTTGTCAATTCCGCCAAACGATTCTGCAATAACTTTTCTAAAGTCAAAATCGGTGAATCCCTGAAGCGGAGCCTGGTAAATTTTAATATTATCTTGAGTCATCTGAATTTTAAATTTTACGGTTTAGCCAAACTCTTTGGCAGAATAAAACTATTAATCACTACTTTTGCGCCCACAAACTTATACAATTGGCGAGCAGTATGCAATCTTATCAATTCAAATCAGACTCTACAAACTCAAACCTGACTTTGAATCCAGCTAATTTGAATGGCCAAACCAGTCAAACCGACTCTGTAAAAGTTGCGCTAAACCTACACGATCCTTCATTCAGCGACTCACTAAGCGTCAATTACATTGCGCCAGATAGTGTGATCTGCTTTGGATTCCGGCCTGAATGGTCACAGTTCCGCAAAGAATACGTTCCTAAATTTAATTATAAGGAACATCTTGTACACCAACTTCCATACGATTCGCTTTATACCGTTCTGAAAGGCGTTGAGGTTGTATTCCCCGGGAAAAAAGTTACGAGGACAAATCCCGATTGGCTGGTTGGCTTGTTGCTCCTGATATTTTTGTTGTTTGCCACCGTCAAATTAATCTTTAATAAATATTTGGGGCAGTTGGTTCAATCAACAATCAATTATTCAACCTTTACCCGGCTTTTCCGCGAACGCTATTTTAACCTGTTTCACGCATCGTTTAGGCTCGACATGATTTTCAACTTAACGCTTGCACTTTTTGGTTACCAGTTTTTATCGTTACACAAAATCACTTTAGGATTTTCGAAATCCTATCAAGTCTATCTGGCATTTCTCTGCATTATCATTGGCTACTTCACCGCAAAAAGAATTGTTTATTACCTCATTGGCATTCTGACCGAAAGCAAATCGGAAATTCAGGAATACCTATTCAGCATAACGTCTTTCAACCGTGTTTTGGGGTTGTTTTTATTACCACTTACCGGCGTAATCGCTTTTATTCCGCTGCCACAGATTGAACCCTTGTTGTTTGTTGGCCTTGGTATAATCATTATTTTCTATTTGATGTCGTTGATTAGAGGTGCAAAAATTTTCCTGAAAAAACAATTTTCAATTTCATATTTGATTTTATACCTTTGTACCCTTGAAATTTTACCGTTACTTCTGATCTATAATCTATTGTTGATTTAAGTAGTGAAGGATTAATATAAAAGCATTTACCTTGAAGATCAAGAGAATTTTAGTTTCGCAGCCCAAACCTGAAACTGCCAAATCGCCTTATTTTGATCTGGCTGAAAAAAATAACGTTCAGGTTGATTTTCGCCCTTTCATACAGGTTGAGGGTGTATCCGCCAAGGAGTTCAGACAAACCAGGGTTCAGATTCTGGATCATAGTGCGGTTATTTTTACCAGCAGAACAGCCATCGATCACTTTTTCAGGATCAGCACCGAACTCCGTCTGATCATTCCCGATACGATGAAATACTTCTGTATTTCTGAAGCCACGGCTTTCTACCTGCAGAAATACATCGTTTACCGCAAACGAAAAATTTTCTATGGCGCCGGTAAATTTTCTGATCTGATTGATGTGATGAAAAAGCACAAAGAAGAAAAGTTTCTTTTGCCCTTGTCGCAGGTTGGTCAACCAGAAATTACGTCCTTGCTCGACAAAGCTGGATATAATTACACAAAAGCAATTATTTACCAAACAGTTAGCAGCGATTTATCAGACTTGAAAGAAGTGAATTACGACATCCTCGTATTCTTCAGCCCCTCTGGAATTCAGTCGCTGATGCAAAATTTTCCAAAGTTTGCTCAAGACGAAACCAAAATTGCCTGTTTTGGGCCGGCCACTGCCAAAGCGGTTCATGATGCCGGTTTGAGACTTGATATTGAAGCTCCTACAGCCGAAGCCCCTTCAATGACCATGGCTTTAGAACAGTTTATTAAAAAACACAACAAAGGGCAATAAAAATCTCTAAAGAGGAAAAAGAAAAGAAGAAAAACGCAATTTATAAAACCATACAACAAAAAGGGGGAAGACTGATTTTCCCCTTTTTTGTTGTATTTTAGACTGATGGAAGGATTTACACTTAAAAAGGAAGAAAGGCTTTGTAGCCAAAAGATTCTCGGGGAACTGTTTGTTTCCGGCGAATCCTTTTTGGCGTATCCGCTCAAAGTGGTTTTCCTGAAAACTGACTCATCACAACCCTATCCAGTACAGGCTGCATTTACCGTTTCGAAGCGGAATTTTAAACGCGCAGTTAAGCGAAATCTTCTGAAACGGCGCATGCGTGAAGCTTACCGCCAAAACAAACCTGGCTTTTACGACGAATTAGCCGCCAAAGAACTCCATATTGCCGTGATGTTTGTTTTTATTGGCAAAGATCTCATTGAATTCCCCATCATCGAAAAAGCCATGATATCGGCCTTTAAAAAAGTGCTGGCGAAAGTCTAGCGTATAACCCCCAACCTTTTCACAAGATAAAAAGCCGGTCAGGGAAACAATTCCAACCGGCTTTTAGATTTTTCTTCAACCCTCAGCTCAATGAGACCTTCGAAGGATTATTCCTTGTCCAAAATTTCGGTTTGCATCCTTACCGAATCTTCGTGGATGATCTGGAACATCTGCTGAACCAAATTTCCGCTCAGATTCAGGCTTTCGCCTAACTTCATGCGCCTTTCCATCAATTCAGAAAAACGACCTACCTGAAAAGCGGTTACGTTGTTTTCTTTTTTATAAAGACCGATCTGGCGCGCAATCTCCATACGAGCCGAAAGGGTTTCGAGCAATTCGCGGTCGAGCGCATCAATTCGGTTACGCAGCAATTCCAGTTGATTTTCAAACTGTTTATTGCCTGAAGTTACATTACGAATAACCAAGCGGTCGAGTAATTTAGCCAAATCGGCTGGAGTAAGCTGCTGATCCTTGTCGCTCAAAGCACACGACGGATCGCGGTGAGATTCGATCATCAGGCCATCCAGGCCCATATCGAAAGCTTTTTGAGAAATATCAAACAAATACTCGCGTTTGCCGCCAATGTGGCTCGGATCGCAAATAATGGGCAAATTCGGCATGATTCGGCGCAATTCGATTACGGTTTTCCAGTTCGGGTAGTTGCGGTATTCGGTTTCGCGGAAAGGCGTAAATCCGCGATGAATGGCCACCATGTTTTTTATTCCGGCCTGACTGAGCCTTTCGAACGCGCCAACCCACAGTTGGACGTCGGGATTGACCGGATTTTTCACCATCACCACCGCATCGGTTCCTTTCACCACATCGGCAATTTCCTGAACCACAAAAGGGCTGGCCGTTGAGCGTGCACCAATCCATAGCACATCCACACCTGCTTGCAGGGCTTCTTCGGTATGTTGCGCATTGGCCACTTCGGTTCCAACCGGCATTCCGGTTTCTTCGCGAACCATTTGCAGCCATTTTAAACCAATGCTTCCAATACCTTCGAAGCTTCCGGGGCGCGTGCGTGGTTTCCAAACACCACCACGATATACAAATACACGATGATCTTTTGCAAGTTGTTTGGCTGTGTCCATGGCCTGTTCCTCGGTTTCGAGACTGCATGGACCGGCAATAATAAGCGGATTGTTGAGCTGTGGCAACCAATGCTTAATTGGGTTAATTTCTAATTCTATCGCCATGATTATTTGGTATAAAGTTTAACTATTGTCTTTTCTTTTTTTACAAGCGAATCGCCATCGCCTGCTAAAATTCCGCGAATCCGGTTGGCGTTCTTCATCAGAGCCATCATTTCTTCCGGATCCGATTCAATGCTTTTCCGGAAAGCTTTCAGGTGTTTGATGTAAACATCGAGCGATTCAACAACGTACTGCTTGTTTTGTTGAAAAATAGGTCCCCACATTTCAGGAGAACTCTTGGCCAAACGAACCGTTGAGTTGAAACCTCCGCTTGCCAGATCGAAAATAATTTCGCGGTCTTCTTTATCGAGCACGGCATTGGCCAGCGCAAAAGCAGCCGCGTGCGGAAGGTGCGAAATGAAAGCCGTACTGTGATCGTGTTCATCGGCAGTCATGTATGCAATATCCATTCCCAGTACCTGAAATACTTTTTCGGCAAAAGCCAGGTGCAATGGTCCGCATTTTTCCTGATCGCAAATGATGTTGATTTTACCTTCGAACAAACCTTCCAAAGCTGCTGTTGGTCCTGAATTTTCAGTACCCGACATGGGATGTGCCGGCACATAATTTCTTCGTTTCGGATGATTTTCGACGGCTTCCGAAATGGTTTTTTTTGTTGAACCCACGTCAATTACCGTGGTTTGATCTGAAATCAGGTTGAGAACCAGGTTCAATGTTTCCAGAACTTTATCGACCGGAATGGCAATAATTACCATATCAGCCTCTAAAACCGCATTTTCCAGCGAATCAATGCGATCAATTATTCCCAGACGAAGTGCTTCCTGAGCATTTTCAGGATTAGCTTCTACCCCAGTGATTTCATGAGCAAACCCTGATTTTCGAAGATCCATAGCCATCGATCCGCCAATCAATCCCAAACCAATAACTGTAAGTTTCATATTTTTGCCTTTTCAATTTCTAACACATATTAAAACAACGGTTGATGAGCTTTCGGCATGTATTCATTTGAATTTTGCAATAAATTTTGCTTGCCAAAGCATCGAACAAAAAAAGGGCCCCGATTAACACGGGACCCTTTTGTAAAATATCTTTTCGTAACAACAAGATATTACCAGCCGATCCCGATTTGAGAACAGAAGTAATAAAACCAATAATAAAAATTGTTGTTACTTGTACGTTTCATTTTGCTTTCAATATGTCAGCAAATATAGAGTTTTTATTTCAATTCAAAATTTCAAGAGCTTAAAAGAAGTCGGCTGCAAAGAATAAAGACGCTAAAGTATTTATTTACTGAATTTTAAATTTCAAAGCTTAACAAATAATTAAAATTGAACAATCGGATAAATTCCTATTAAATAGTGATTTTCCGGGTAATTTATTGCATTTCCTCCGGGTCGAATGAAAACATATACAATCCGGGAATAAAATGATCTACGCCAATTGAGGGCTAAAATCAAATTGATTCAACAAAGATATCTTTCCATAAAATAATAACAGCGGATGATTACCGTTCAAACCATCAACAAATTCATTATGTACCAATGTTTTATCAGTATAACAACAAATTACTCACTTATAACACTGAACGGTATGAATCAAATACTACAATTGACGCCATTTTCCGAACAATTTGTATCCAAAACTAACAGAAATTATCGCTTTTTTTAATCTATATTTGCCTCAACTATGATGTCATTAACAATTAAGCTATGAAGTTTCCATTTTTGCTTCTAATCATTTTCATTGCCACATTCACCGCCTCTGCCGAAAAACCAGTAAAAATATTTGACGAAATTTATCGTCCTCAATTTCATTTTACTCCTGAAAAAAACTGGCAGAATGATCCAAATGGTTTAGTTTTCTATAAAGGGGAATATCATCTTTTTTATCAGTACAACCCATTTGGAAAAGAGTGGGGATTTATGCATTGGGGTCACGCCATAAGCACCGATTTAGTACACTGGGAACATTTGCCAATAGCGCTTTACCCTGATAATGATTCGAAAGATACGGTAAACTGCACCGCATTCTCGGGTAGCGGATTGGTTGATCAGAATAACGTAACTGGCTTACAATCAGGAGACGAAAAAACTATTTTGTTATTTTATACCAGCCAACATTGCGGGCAACGTTTAGCCTATAGCAACGACAAAGGAAGAACCTGGAAAAAATACGAAAAAAATCCGATCATTGCTTACGACCAAACCGATGATGCCCGTGATCCAAAAGTCTTTTGGCACGAAGGAAGTAAACAATACGTTATGGTTCTATACCGGAAACCAAATAACTACGATACACAAAGAGGAGTTTCGTTCTACACTTCTAAAAACCTGATTGACTGGCAATTTAAAAACCATGTTCCCGGTTTTTTTGAATGTCCTGATTTAGTTGAATTATCAGTTAACCGAAGAGCAGACGATAAAAAATGGGTTTTGTTCGATGGGGATGGAAGTTATATGATTGGTTCATTTGATGGTGAGAAATTCACACCCGAAACGCAAAAAATGAAAAGCGATTTTGGAGCAAACTATTATGCCACACAAACTTGGAGCAATATTCCTGAGACAGATGGAAGAACAATCCAGATCGCCTGGATGAGAGGTGGTGAATTTCCAGGAATGCCGTTCAAAGGTCAAATGAGTTTCCCTTGCGAACTTTCACTAAAAAAATACATCGACGGCATTAAACTGGTTCGAAAACCCATTAAAGAAATCGAACTTTTGCATCAAAAAGGTATCGTTTGGGAGAATAAAAACCTGATTCCAGGAATCAATAAAAATCTGGCTCATGGCATAAAAGATGATTGTTTACACCTCATTGGAAGCTTTCAAATTAAAACAGCCGATAGCTTTGGATTTGTTGTCCGTCTGGATAAGAAAAATAATGGGACAGAAATTACATACAATACAAAAACAAAAACTTTGGAATTTCTGGGTAAATCGGCTGTTGTTGAACCAATTGACGGGGCAATCAAGCTTGAAATTTTACTCGATCGAAGTTCAATTGAAATTTTTGCAAACGACGGAAAGGTGGCAATGAGTTCTTGCTTTACTCCAAGTGACAATGCCTATGGGTTATACCTTTTCAATACGGGCGGTGAATTGTTTGTAGAAAAACTTGAAGTGTATCCGATGAAATCCATCTGGCTAAAAGGAAAATAACTATTTGTATTATACAAAAAAACAATTAGAGCCGTAAGTATTTGAAATACTTACGGCTCTAATTGTTTATGTTCAATAACAAAAGCGAAAAGAATATGATTTTCATTCTAGGTTTTAATTTAAGAACCATTTAATATTGTATCACATATTTATCATACTTCAAAATGAAAGCAATTGTAAAAATCAAACCAGAAAAAGGAATCTGGATGACAGATGTTCCAATCCCCACAATTGGACCCAATGACGTTCTGATAAAAATCAAAAAATCAGCTATCTGTGGTACTGATTTACATATCTACAAATGGGACGAATGGGCTCAAAATACAATAAAAACCCCGCTTGTCATCGGACATGAATATGTTGGCACTGTGGTTGAAAAAGGTTCTGAGGTATCCAGGGTCCATATCGGAGAAAGAGTGACTGTTGAAGGACACATTTCGTGTGGATTTTGCCGCAACTGCCGTCGTGGACGTCAACACATTTGTGATCATACGGTTGGAATCGGCGTTAACCGTGACGGAGGTTTCGCCGAATATGTTTCGGTTCCGGCATCAAACGTATTGAAATTAGACGATCGTATCTCCGATGAATTAATGTCAATCATGGATCCATTAGGCAATGCAACACATACTGCTCTATCGTTTCCTTTACTCGGCGAAGATGTATTAATCACCGGAATCGGGGGCCCTATTGGTTCGATGGCAGCAGCCGTTTGTAAGTACGCAGGAGCCCGATATATTGTGGGTACCGATATAAGCGAATACCGCCGAAATTTGGCCCTTAAATTAGGTGCTACCAAAGTAATTGATCCCCGAACAGAAAACATAAAAGATGCCATGAAATCGCTCGGAATGGTTGGCGGATTCGATATTGGTCTCGAATGTAGCGGAAATGCTACTGCTTTTAACGACATGGTTGAGAATATGTACAACGGAGGTAAAATATCTTTATTAGGACTGTTACCTTCATCCACACAAATCAATTGGAGTAAACTAATTTTTAAAGGATTGACATTGAAAGGAATATATGGACGCGAGATGTACGAAACCTGGTACCAAATGGAAATGATGCTTTCACATGGACTAAACATAATGCCAGTAATTACTCATAGGTTTCCTGCAGATAACTTCCAGGAGGCATTCCAGATCATGGAAGAAGGAAATTGTGGAAAAATAATTTTAAACTGGGAATAAAATTACATACAACAGAACAAAAAAGCCTTCGAAATGAAGGCTTTTTTGTTTAACATATTATAATAAAGTGGTTTAGCCAATTACAACTAGAAATCTATATCAATCGAAACCGGACAGTGATCAGAATGCATAGCCTGTGGTAATATTTTGGCATCCAGAATTTTATCTTTCAAATTAGCGGTTACCATGTGGTAATCAATTCGCCATCCCTTATTATTCTGACGCGCACCTGCCCGATAACTCCACCACGAATATTGATGCTTTTCCTTATTAACCTCACGGAAACTATCAACAAAACCATCATCAACAAAATTAGCAAACCATTCGCGTTCTTCAGGCAAAAAACCCGAAGTATCCTGCTGTTTTTCAGGATTATGAATGTCAATCCAAAGTCGGCAAATGTTATAATCACCTGAAATTATCAGTTTACTACGTGTTTTCCTCAATTCATTCAGATAATTATGAAAATCTGAAAGAAATTCCATCTTAAAAACTTGCCTAATACCACCAGTTGTCCCCGAAGGAAAATACACACTAATCACAGAAACATCCCCAAAATCAGCACGGAGAACTCTTCCTTCAGCATCATATTTTTCATTTTCCATACCATAAACAACTACATCAGGCTCTGTTTTGCTGAAAATTGCAACGCCACTATAGCCCTTCTTAACTGCTGAAAATGAGTAACAATGAAAACCTAATGTTTCGAATTCCATTTCATTCATTTGTCCTGGCTGAGCCTTAGTTTCCTGAAAACATACAATATCCGGATTAACAGTAGTTATAAAACTTAGTAAACCTTTACTATAAGCTGACCTGATTCCATTAACATTATAGCTTAAAATCCTTTTCACAATTTTTGTTACTTTTGATTCATATTAAATGAATTGCGAAAGTATAACGAATAATTTTAAGGGGAAAGAATACATTGAAAAAAGGTATTGTCATTAAATCAACAGGTAGTTGGTACACCGTAAAAACAGAAGAAGGGAAATTTATAGAAAGCCGGATTAAGGGAAATTTACGTTTAAAAGGTATCCGGAGTACAAATCCCATAGCTGTTGGAGATCATGTCGAAATAGTTGAATCGAATGAAGATAACAATATTGGCAGTCAAGTTGTTGGACTAATTCACAAGATTATCCCACGTACGAATTATATCATCCGTAAATCGCCAAATCTATCGAAAGAATCGCATATTATTGCAGCAAATATCGATCAGGCTTTCCTGATTGTGACCATACAGTTTCCGGTAACAACCACCACTTTTATCGATCGATTTTTGGTTTCAGCCGAAGCTTACCGAATTCCGTGCCACCTCATTTTTAATAAAATTGACCTTTATGATGATGAGCAAACTGCCACAATGAACTCGCTCATCGAAATTTATGAAATGGCTGGATACCAATGTCTGAGAATTTCTGCAAAAAATGAAGTTGGGATTGGTGAACTTAAAAACATGATGACCAATAAAACCAACGTTTTTTCAGGTCATTCGGGTGTGGGAAAATCAACAATTATCAACTCATTACAATCCAATATCATTTTGAAAACAGGAGAAATTTCTGAAGCACATTTTTCTGGAAAACATACAACAACAAATTCAGAAATGTACGAACTCGATTTTGGGGGTTTCATCATTGACACACCAGGAATCAAAGGATTTGGTGTACTCGAAATGGAAAAGGAAGAAATTTCACATTATTTTCCTGAAATTTTCAAACTTCTCGATAAATGTCAATTTTACAATTGCACACATACTCACGAACCTCACTGCGCTGTGAAAAAATCGGTTGAAGAAGGCAAAATAGCACTGAGCCGCTACAATTCTTACCTCGGATTGCTTGATAATGAAGAAAAATACCGAAATTGATCTATTTCAGCGCAAAAATAGACACAAAAAAAGCTTAAACGTTACAGGTTTAAGCTTTTTTATTTCAATAGTTTAGCTTGTAAAAGTCGTATATTAAACGTGCTTTAGAATCTCCTATTTCATCGGCAACAACACGGAAGGCTTGTTTTTTTAGATTCTCAACACTCTTAAAACGGGTCAAAAGTGCAATTCTGGTCTTCTCCCCTATTCCGGAAATGCTTTCGAGCTCCGACTTGATGAATTCGCCCGAGCGTTTGTTCCGATGGAAAGTAATCCCAAACCGATGTGCCTCATCTCTCAATTGCTGAATAATCTTTAAAGTTTCTGAATTTTTATCGAGATAAAGCGGAACAGAATCTCCGGGAAAATAAATTTCTTCCAGACGCTTCGCAATTCCAATAATGGCAATTTTGCCGCGAAGTCCAAGTTTCTCCAAAGAATTCAAGGCTGCACCCAACTGACCTTTTCCACCATCGATTACAATTAATTGCGGCAACGATTTTTCTTCGTCAAGCAACCGTTTGTAACGACGATAAACCACTTCTTCCATCGAAGCAAAATCATCAGGGCCTTCAACTGTTTTAACATTAAAATGCCTGTAATCCTTTTTGAATGGACGAGCATCACGAAAAACCACACATGAAGAAACTGGATTTGTGCCTTGCAAATTACTATTATCGAAACATTCAATATGGTTGGGCTGCACTTTAAGTTGCAAATCTTTCTTCATAGTTTCCAAAATCCGATTTGCATTTTGTTCTGTTTTTGAAACAACCTGATGCTTCATTTTCTCCAGCCGGAAATACTTTGCGTTCCGCTCCGAGAGCTCAAGAAGTTTCTTTTTGTCGCCCTGCTTCGGAACTAGCATTTTTACACCTTCCAATTCAAAATCCAATTTGAAGGGGACCAGAATTTCCTTTGCGCTACTAAATATTTTCTGCCGGATATCTACAATTGCAAATTCAAGTAACTCGTCCGGAGATTCATCAAGAACTTTGCGAATTTCCATTGTGTAAGTTTGAATGATTGCCCCACGAATAATTTTCAAGTAATTTACGTAAGCAAAATCTTCATCGTGATCAATAGTGAAAACATCAACATCATTTATGGTATTGCTAACGACTGTTGAACGCGATTGAAATTTTTCAAGCAAATCCAACTTCTCTTTTATTCCGGCAGCCTCTTCAAATTTCATTTCAGAAGCGTATTGCCGCATTAAATCCTTGAGATATTTAATCACGCCTGAGATGTTGCCTCGTAATATCTCCTTTATTTGATCGATACTTTTCATGTACTGATCGTGCTCAATTTTTGCAACGCACGGAGCCTGACAATTTCCGATGTGATATTCCAGACAAACCTTAAATTTTCCCTGGCGTATTTGCTCCTCAGATAAATTCAGTTTGCAATTACGCAATTTATAAAGTTTGCGAAAAAACTCTAAAAGTGTACGGACAGTCAGTATCGAAGTGTACGGACCAAAATAACTTGATCCGTCTTTAATCACATTTCGGGTTTGAAACACTCTTGGAAATCGTTCATTCTTGACAACTATCCAGGGATAGGTTTTGTCATCTTTCAGCCGGATGTTGTACCGGGGCTGATACTTTTTGATCAGGTTATTTTCGAGTAGCAAAGCATCCTGTTCGGTTTCAACAACCATATGCTTGATATCAGCAATATTCCGAACAAGTAATTCCGTTTTGCGATTTTGCTGATTTTTGTTGAAATAAGAATTAACCCGCTTCTTTAAATTCTTGGCTTTTCCAACATAGATAATTTTACCACTCTGATCAAAATACTGATATATTCCTGGTTGGTCGGGAAGACTGGAAACTAAAGTCCGGATAAATTCAGCATTTTTTGACACCATCAGGAATGATCTAAAAAACAGAAACTAATATTGAATAACTGAATGCGTATCGTAAGTAGCCAATTCACGTTTTTTCTCAGTCTGAATAAACGTCAAATCACAAATAAAAGAAAAGTAAATTTTCTTAACGTTCATCTGTTTTACCAAATTGAGCGCGGCGAGAGCAGTACCTCCGGTAGCCAATAAATCATCATGAATTAAAACAACGTCATTTTCGGTCAAAGCATCAATGTGCATTTCAATGGTATCCACTCCATATTCCAACTCATACGATTCGTTAATAACAACTGAAGGTAATTTTCCTTTTTTGCGAATCGGCACGAATCCTGCATTAATGCAATATGCCACGGCCCCACCAACAATAAATCCACGCGATTCAAGAGAAACAATTTTAGTGATCCCTTTACCCTGACAATAGTCAGAAATTTGATCAACCACATTTTTAAAAGCAACCGGTTCTTTCAACAAGGTAGTAATATCCTTAAAACTTATACCCTCAATTGGATAATCTTCGACCATCCGGACAAAATTTTTCAATTCCATAATAGTTTTTTAAGAGTTCCACGTGGAACATTATCTTCCTAACAACACCAACAGCACATTAATATCAGATGGACTTACACCAGAAATCCGGCTCGCTTGACCAATGGTATCTGGTTGAATTTCAGACAGTTTTTGCCTGGCTTCAGTACTAATTGTATGTATCTGATGATAGTCAAATCTACCTTTTATTGTAATATTTTCGAGTCTACGAAACTTATCAGCTACTAATTTTTCACGATCAATATACCCAGCATACTTAATTGAAATTTCTGCCGACTCCAATATCTCAGTAAATCTATTCTTCGGAACATCATTCAAAAAAACATTAAATGGCTTAATATCTTCAATCAAATCGAAAATAGAAATTTGTGGTCGAAGAATAATATCAATTAATTTCACACCTTGTTTCAATAGAGCAGAACCTTTTTGCTCTAAAATATGATTGACAAATTGAGATTTTATGGAGAAATTTGATACAAATTCAATAATTTTATCCACCCAAATTTTCTTTTCAGCATATAAATCGAAACGTTCTTTTGTAGCCAAACCAAGTTCAAAAGAACGAGGAGTTAATCGGAAATCGGCGTTATCCTGACGTAATAAAATACGATATTCTGCTCGTGAAGTAAACATTCGGTAGGGTTCATCCACACCTTTCGTAACTAAATCGTCAACCAAGACACCAATATAGGCCTCATCACGATTAAGAATAAATGGTTCTAATCCTTTTACTTTTTGACTGGCATTAATGCCAGCCACAATTCCTTGCGCAGCCGCTTCTTCATAACCAGTAGTTCCATTAATCTGACCAGCAAAAAAAAGATTTGAAATCAGTTTAGTTTCTAGTGAATGAGTCAATTGAGTAGGATCAAAATAATCATATTCAATGGCATATCCAGGTCTGAAAATTTTGACATTTTCTAAACCAGAAACTTTCTTTAAAGCCTTCAATTGTATGTCCCAGGGCAAACTTGAAGAAAATCCATTAAGATAATATTCAATAGTACTTTCACCTTCAGGCTCAAGGAAAAGTTGGTGAGATGTCCTTTCAGCAAAAGTAACAATTTTTGATTCAATACTCGGACAATATCGAGGACCACTACCAACAATGGTACCATTATACATAGGTGAATCGGCAAACCCAGTTTCTAAAATAGAATGAACTGTTTCATTCGTATAAGTAATCCAGCAACTCTTTTGCTTCAGTTTAGTACGAACTTCAGGAAGAAATGAAAATTTATAGTTGATTTCATCACCCTTTTGTTCTTCCATTTTAGAAAAATCAATAGATCGTCCATCAATACGAACAGGAGTACCCGTTTTTAACCTTCCAGTCTTAAAACCTAAGCTAAATAACTGATCTGAAATGTGATACGAAGCATTTTCACCAATTCGACCACCTTCCATCTGCGAACGACCAATGTGCATTAATCCATTAAGAAAAGTTCCATTAGTAAGTACAACCGATTTAGAATAAAAGTCAACTCCAATCTTTGTCTTGACTCCTCCTACCACATTATTATTAATATGCAGAGAAACAACAACATCTTGCCAGAGATCAAGATTTTCAGTATGCTCTAAAATATTCCTCCAGTGTTCAGTAAACCGAGTACGGTCACTTTGAGAACGAGGACTCCACATTGCAGGACCTTTAGATTTATTCAACATCCGAAACTGAACACTCGACATATCAGTAACAATGCCAGAATAACCACCAAGCGCATCAATTTCACGAATAATCTGACCTTTTGCGATTCCACCCATTGCAGGATTACACGACATCTGACCATATTTAGTCATGTCCATTGTGATCAACAATGTTTTTGACCCTAAATTTGCTGCTGCCACCGCTGCTTCACACCCCGCGTGACCTCCTCCTACTACAATAACATCGTAAAACGGTAACATCGACTTAAATTTATTACTTAATCAATTATAATTTAACAACTTAAGGTAAATATTTTCCTTTCTAGTCATTAAAAGTTTATCTTTTCTTGTTTTATCTTTATATCCCAACAAATGCAAAATTCCATGAATCAAAATTCGGTTCAATTCATCTTCAAAGGTAGTATTGAATTCTAGTGAATTTTCTCTAACACGTTCGACACTAATGAAAATATCACCACTAACTAAAGTACCTTGTACATAATCAAAAGTTATAATGTCAGTATAGTAATCGTGATTTAAATATTGCTTATTTACAACTAACAAATAATTATCCGAACAAAAAATAAAGGAAATATCCCCAACCCTTTTCCCTTCAGAAAGAATCGATTCTTTAATCCATCGAGTCGATTCCCTTTTCTTCAATTTTGGCAAAGAAACATCTTCGTTAAAATAATGTACACTCATTAATCTAATTTATATTTAATCAAAACCCTACTTCCACCATCTAAAAATTCTACTTCATCAGCTATTTGATGAAGAATAAAAATACCACGCCCATCCTCTTTCTTTATATTTTTACTAAACGTTGGATCGACCAAATTATCAACAAAAAAACCAGTTCCTTCATCCTTAACTTCAACCTGAAGTTTATGATCAGAATAAAAAAAACGAATAAAAACCCGTTTGTTTATATCCAAACGATTTCCATGAACAATCGAATTATTTACTACTTCACTAATACCTAAAAAAACACGATTAAAACAATTCATATTCAAACGAGATTCAATAAAAATCTCTTTCAAAAAACATCTAACCTTATCAATGTTTATAAGCTGCGAAGATATGACTAAGTCGCGTTCCAAAATTAGTTCTTTATTTGATTTAAAAAGTTATTGTATTTTTGATCATAAAAACTACGCAATTTGAAATTACCTCTCTTCAGTAAATCATTCTCGTTTTTAAACTTACTATTATACTCAAAGTACCCTTCCGCGTTACTCTTCTTAACTTCAATCGCAGTTTTGGACTCTCTTTTATCATCAAAATCACGTTCAATTTCAGATCTTTCAGCGTCAAGTAGTTTTGACAAAATCAAATTCTGACGATTAATTAAGTCATTAGTTACATTTCTATTAATTAAGTCTTTTCTTGATTGTTCCAACAATTGATCAATAGCTTTAAGCTGATTTGTTGCTTTGTCTCCAACCGTTCCATTATTTACCATCTCGCGTATCAATTGTTGCATAATTTCTTGTTGAGCAAGTGTTTGACCTATACTTTTGCTCAATTTTCCCATATCTCCAGTCTTCATTTGATCAATCATCTTCTGCAACTGTTCCTTAATTGAACCTTGACTTTCCTTTAAGCTTTTCATTCCAGGTTTTGAACCTTTCCCGCCAGGCTTATCACAATCGCCATCACCAGGCTTCGAATTTTTCTCCTGCTCCTTAATATTTTCGAGTGCTTCACTTAAAAATAAAGCCAAATTATTAGCAGCAGTAATTCCATATTGCTGAAACATTCGAGAACTGCCAATATTACCCATATCCAAATTATCAAAAGCAGAACCTACACTATTTTCAAGAGCTAACATCTCTTTAGTAATTACAGAACTAATTTCAGGAGTACGTTTTGCCAAAGCATACAAAGAATCTTTAACAAAAATAACCTGTCCTTGAATATTTTTTTGTTTAATTTTAAAATCATTAACCAACGGATTATTAAAATCAACGCTACTGAATTTATTCAGAATCTTTTCCTGATCAAATGAGACAAGAATTATATTATCAAGAATTTGCTTTAAATCTTCAATATTTTGCATGTTTTGCTTCTTTTTATTACTCTTAAGCATCTGATCCATAACAAAAGCGAGTTGCTCAATATCATTTTTGTTATTTTTTATCTCATCTGAAGTTTTACGCTTATTACCCTTCTCTGAATTGTTTAAGACTTTTGAATAGTTCTCCTTAATCTTAGAAAAATCATTCTCTAAATTGAATAAATTCATAGGTTTTTCAAGAGCCTTATTAATTTCAAAGGCTCCATTGTAATCATTTTCAAGATCTTTTAATCGAATAGAATTATCCCTTTCATTTTCTCTGATTTGAATCAAATCAGACCGTTTATCTAATTTTTCAAAATTATCTTTCTCCGATACAGCTAAATTCTTCAATTCCTCAATAACACGTTCCACTTTTTGTTCCACTTTCATTTTCTTCAACAATTGAACATTTTTATCTAATTGTTTAGCCAAATCATCCAGATTAGTGTCCATTGCTTTTGATAACTGATCAAACTTTTTCGAATCAAACTGCTTAGCCAATTCATTAAATTCTTCAAAAAGTTTCTTTAGTTCATCACTAAAAACGTCTTTTAATAATTCATCAATTTGCTGTTGTTTCTTTAAAATCTCACTCTTTTCATCAGAAAACGAACTTAAAAAATTATTAGCGTCTTTATTCTGAAGTTTAATTTGATTTAATACATTTTCCAAATCAGTCTTCTTGTTCATGATATCTTTTACAGTCTGAAATTTTTCCCATTCAGAAAGTTCTGAATTGATTTGTTTCAACTTAAAGTCTTTAAACTCCTGTTGAATTTCTTCAGTAAGTTTTTCACTTTTTTTGAACAATTGATCTATTGATTTTTGATCTAAATCTTCTTTTTCCAAAATAGCTCGATAATCAGGAAAATTAAACGTAAATGTTTCACTAATTGTCTTCTTAAAATGATTCAAAAAATCATTATCATAAACAGAAAAATAATACTTAACAGATTTTCCAAACTTTTTTACAGATTCAAAATCACACGTATAATAAAAATCCTGATTCAAAATGAATGGTGAAAAAGGTAATGAAAATGAAGTATCCCTTCCTTCAGAACTAATAGTAAAATCAAGCTTATGAAAACCATAATCATCAACAATATTCCCTTTAAAATGAAAAATTTTAAAACTCATAGAATCCATAACTTGAACCACTTTAATTTCCGGATATAAATCAGGGATAGTTTGAATTTTATAAACTAAATTATTTTCGTCTTTCAGCTTAGAATTTTTCAAAGCAATCCGGTAATCAACATCATTATAAAACGTCTTTACCAATTCAAAACTATTACCATACTTTTTTCCAACCAATCTTGTACTATCGTTAAAAATCATAATTAAACTATCCGTATCAACAACATTAAAAGTCCATCTAACTGTTGTACCAGAAGCTACTTTTAAATCACCAATATTTTGAAGATTTTCAATACCAAGGTTAGTATATGAAGGGGGCTGAATATCGACTTGAAAAGAAGAAATAAATGGCTTATTAAGAACAGTAATCCTTGAAATTTCAGACACATACTTCTTATCAGTAAAATAAAAAGAAATAGAACTGTTAACGTTTTCAATAGTATAAAGGAAAAATCCATCCTTTTTTGTCATTAAATAATTATTTCCACTGAAATTAATATACATCAATTCAGGTATTTCCTTTCCTAAACAACTCAATTTTAATTCGATGGATTCTCCGGTAATTATTTCTAAATTAGAATTTAAAAGTTTAAAAATAAACGGAGCTGGTTTTTCGAATTTTTGTTGAAAGTGAATAAGTCGAATAGAACTTTCCTTGAAAACGTTAGGAGAAAACAAAACAAATCCAAAAAAAACTACCAAAACAAACAAAAAAAGACCAAAGACAACCTTTAAATCCTTGAATCGAATAGACTGAGAAAAACTAAAAATTTTCAATTCATCGATTTTCTGATCAATACTGGCTCTCTTTAATTCATTAGAATAAATTGAATTTGATTCATTTTCAAGTTCTACAATATTAATCAGTTTATCTTTAATTTCAGGAAAAGTTTGACTTAACTGATTAGAAACATCATAATAAGACAAACGTTTTCCAAGTCCAAACAGCTTTATAGTGGGTACTAACAAAAAATATGAAAATATGAAAAGGATAAAAAACAGTGTAACAACAACAATTAACAATTTAATAGTTGTATCAAAATAATTAAAATATTCAAGGGTTGAAATAAAACTATAATAAACTATAAATAATAGAATAAAAAGGATTAATCCCCTTATCAACTGATAAAGATAGAATTTCAGTATGTACGAATTCAGTTTATCAACAAACTGTTTATAGTTCTTATCCATTCTTATAATAAATTCATTTTTAGATGATTAAATAATAGAATTTTAAACACTCTAAAAATTTACTTGTTTATAAATTCATTTAAATAATTAATAAAATCGGACAAAGATATGGTTTGAAAATTGTATTAAATATTTTTCTGAAACATACAAGACAAATTAATCAATTCTATTCACCTAAAATTTAAACAAAAAAAAGGCAATTTTCATTACATTTTTGTTACTATTAGCCTTAACTAACAATTGTTACTATAAAATTGATTAACTTTAAAATCAAACCTTTATCCTGTTAACAAATAGTTGAAAAAACAGAATAAAAATTCATTTTTTTAATAAGCAAGTATATCCTTAAAAAGATATTAAGTTTATTAACAGGACATATACATATTCATTATTTTATTTGAAATTTAAAAAATATATAATACTAATAGTGAAAACAAAAAAAAATGGGTATCCTTTTGATGATTTATGGAATAGATTATATTCGTGAAATAGATTGAAAGGAATGAGAGAGAGATTAAATATATTATTAGTAGAGGATAATCTATTAAACCAACGTATAGTTACGTTTAGTTTAAAAAAATTTAACCACGGGGTTGTTATTGCTAATAATGGTGTAGAGGCAATAGAACAGTTCTGTAAGAATAAATTTGATGTGATTTTGATGGATATTATGATGCCTGTTATGGATGGTCTTGAGGCTACCGTTAAAATCAGAGAACTAGAAAACAAAAAGAATATACAAAAAAGAACTCCAATTATTGCTCTTACAGCAAATACAATGGATAATGATCGTGATAAATGTATTTCTTATGGAATGGATGAATTTATGGCTAAACCATTTGATATCGAAAAGCTTAATTCAATATTTGAGGAACTTAAAATTCATTTCTGAATTTATCGCTGCTTTCCGTTGAAACTTCCATCTTAATTTTTTTACTTTTGACTAGGTTTAAAAATTAAAAATGAGCGAACATTTTGATTTCAGAGATGAATCTTTTTCTGATAACGAAAAAGATATTGACAAACAAATAAGACCGCTTGAATTTGACGATTTTAGCGGTCAGGGTAAAATTGTTGAAAATCTGAAGATATTTGTAAAAGCTGCTAAAATGAGAGGTGAAGCTTTAGATCATGTTCTGCTCCATGGTCCTCCAGGATTGGGAAAAACTACACTTTCAAATATTATTGCAAACGAACTTGGAGTTTCTCTGAAGTTAACTTCAGGACCAGTTTTAGATAAGCCAGGCGATTTAGCAGGATTGCTAACCAATCTGGAACCAAATGCTGTCCTTTTTATAGATGAGATTCACCGCTTGAGTCCAATAGTTGAAGAATACCTCTATTCGGCGATGGAGGATTATAAAATCGACATCATGATAGATAAAGGACCCAGTGCGCGGTCCATACAGCTCGAATTAAATCCTTTTACCTTAATTGGCGCAACAACCCGTTCGGGTTTACTAACAAGTCCTCTGAGGGCTCGTTTTGGCATTAAATCGCATTTAGAATATTACGATGTTGACATACTTACTAAAATTGTAAAACGTTCAGCTTATATACTGAATATAAAGATCGATGATCAGGCTGCTGTTGAAATAGCCTCACGAAGCCGCGGAACTCCGCGTATTGTTAATGCTTTGCTGCGTCGTGTTCGCGATTTCGCTCAAGTTAAAGGTAATGGCAATATCAACCTTGAAATTACTCTTTATGCTCTCGACGCTCTGAATATCGATAAATTTGGGCTGGATGAAATGGATAATAAAATTTTATTGACCATTATAGATAAATTCAAAGGTGGACCAGTTGGTTTAACCACAATTGCGACAGCTGTTGGCGAAGATACCGGGACAATTGAAGAAGTTTATGAACCGTTTTTGATTATGGAAGGTTTTTTAAAACGCACACCACGTGGACGTGAAGTTACTGAATTAGCCTACAAACACTTAGGTAAAATTCAGTATGGTGACTCTCCTACCCTTTTTTGATAGGTTTAATTTCAAATAATTTTGGATAAAATTTGCCGGTTACATACATCTTTTTAGTTACCGGATCAATGGCTATCCCGTTCAAAACATCAATTGGTTTATCCGAATTTACCGAAATCATGATTCCATCCAAATCTATTTTAGCAAGAACTTTACCTGTTTGTGGATCAATTTTAGCGATCAAATTTGTTCCCCAAATATTAGCATAAATAAAACCTTCTGAATATTCTAATTCATTGATATACATGACGGCATCTTTATCGTCATAAACCTGTAGTTTTTTCACAGGTTTTAATGTGGTTGGATCTAAATAAGTGAGGATGTTTGTTCCATCATCCATAATCAGGTATTTTTCATCGTGAGTCATTCCCCACCCTTCAGCCGATTCGAAATGAAAACTATCGATCAATGCCAGGTTTTCAAGATTATAGATAAATCCTACTTTGTTTTTGTAGGTAAGCTGAAAAATACGATTATTGAAAATTGTTATTCCTTCTCCAAAATATTTATCGGCTAGTTTCACTGATTTTACGACCTGACCCGTTTTTAGATTATTTTTATACAAAAACGATTTGCCATTTTCTCCGGTGCTTTCATAAATATATCCATTGTGAATTTCGAGACCTTCAGTAAACGAGGTTTCATTGTGAGGATAGGATTGAATGACTTGATAACCATATTTATCGGGTACAAGGTCAGATAAAACTTCAAAATTTTTGAAATAAGTACCTTTTACATCGTCCGTTTTAACAGCTTCGGCTTTTATCGTGTGTTTTCCAATATTTTTATATCCTTTAAGTGAATAGCTGAATTCCAAATCTTTACTTGAAGTTACCAGTATTGAATCAACATAAATGTTTGTTTCTTTTATCTCACCATCTTTCATTTTTACTGAAATGTTTATATTGAGATCATCACCACAAATTATTTTTTTATGAATGGATTCAACACTGATACGAACAGCTGGTTTTCTCGAACGATTTGCCTGGTTGGAGCATGAAAAAGAGCTGACAAAAACAGAGAGTACAATGAAAGTAAAGAATAGTCTGATGTTCATTCGAATCTTTTTTAGTCTAAATAACAGGCTTCAAAGATAAAACAAAATAAAATCAATTGACTTTCTGCTTCAGTTTTAGCAATTGTTAAAGAATTAGGTTTGTATCTTTGGGCAAAATTTGAAAATTGTGGGTGCACTAAAAAAACTTGCAGGAGAAACTGCCATATATGGCATGAGCAGTATTGTTGGCCGTTTTCTGAATTGGTGGCTGGTTCCGTATTATTCGCGTATTTTTCTTCCTGAAGAATATGGTGTTGTAACTAATTTATATTCCTACGTTGCTTTTTTGCTGGTAATCCTCACTTTTGGCATGGAAACCGGATTTTTCAGGTATGCCAATAAAACTCGAGAACACGACAAAATCTATTCGACCAGTGCATTTTCATTATTCGGAAGCTCGTTACTTTTTGTGCTTATTACGTTTATTTTTTCAGGAAACCTGGCCCATTTTTTAGATTACCCGAATAGCGAACAATACATTAAATGGCTTGCTATCATTGTCGCACTTGATGCGGGAACTGCTATTCCTTTTGCAAACCTGCGTCACGAAGGAAAAGCTGTTCGGTTTGCCACGCTAAAAATGGTAAATATCTTTTTTAATATTTTCTTCAACCTGTTCTTTTTGTCGATTTGTCCTCACCTTCTGAAATCAAATCCCGACAGTTTTGTTCGGTTCATTTATCAGCCAGGGTTTGGAGTGGGATATGTTTTTGTTGCAAACCTAATTGCTTCGGTGATTACTCTTATTATGCTTATTCCTGAAATCCGTAAAATAAAACTGGTTTTCGACTGGAAACTTTTTCTCGAAATGTTTTGGTACTCCTTCCCTATTCTTCTGGTTGGAATTTTCGGGATGGTCAATCAAAACATCGATAAAATTCTGATTCCTGAGTTGGTACCTGCAAATCAAAAACCGATGGAACAGCTTGGTATATATGGTGCAAACTATAAATTAGCTGTGTTGATGAATATGTTTATTCAGGCTTTCCGATACTCGTTTGAACCATTCTTTTTCAGTCATCAAAAAAATAGCGATTCGCGGCTAATCTATGCTCAGGTGATGAAGTATTTTATCATTTTCGGATTGCTTATCTTTTTAGGCATTACCCTGTTTATCGATGTATTTAAAATCATCATCGGTTCAGAGTATCATTCCGGATTAAAGGTTGTTCCGGCTGTTTTGATGGCCAATCTGTTCATGGGCATTTACTTTAATCTTTCACTCTGGTACAAGCTTTCCGACAAAACATGGATGGGTGCCTGGATTGCAGGAATTGGGGCATTTTTAACTATTGTAACCAATGTAATGTTTATTCCTTCAATGGGTTATATGGGTTCCGCTTATGCAGTTTTGCTTTGTTTTATTATTATGACTGTTATTTCTTACATTGTTGGTCAGAAATATTACAAGGTTGATTATGAATTGAAGCGAATTTTGATGTATATGGGTATAGCCATTGGTTTTTATTATATTTCTTCATGGATACATTTTTCGGTTTCAGTATTTCAATATATACTTAATATCAGCTTATTTTCGGCTTTTATTGTATTTGTATTTTTAACTGAAAAAAAGGATTTGAGAAGTTTATTGAAACTTTAGGCAATAAAATACTTTTAAGTATTATTTTTGAATTTTATTTTGAAATTATGGAAAAATTAAAGATAGCTGTAGCCAGCGATCATGCCGGTTTTGAGCGGAAACAGGCTGTTATGGAATACCTTCAGAAATTAGGTATTGAGTATAAAGATTTTGGTGCTTTTTCAACTGAAAGCAGCGATTATCCTGATTTTGCACACCCATTGGCAAGTGCGGTAAGTAACGGCGAATTCGATAAAGGAATAACGCTTTGCGGAAGCGGAAACGGAATTAATATGACGGCTAACAAACATCAGGGAATACGTTCGGCTATTTGCTGGATGCCCGAAATTGCCAAACTGGCCCGGTTGCATAACGATGCCAATATTTGTGCGCTTCCGGCACGCTATATTACTGACGAAGAAGCAATTGAAATTGTACATACATTTTTGACTACTGATTTTGAAGGTGGTCGTCATCTGAACCGAATTAACAAGATTCCAGTCTAAAATGTCAGAAAAAAAAGACATATTTATAAAGAAATCTGAAGAGATTGCGTTTGACCTGAAACATCGGGCAACGATTAAATTCAATATGTCGAAATATGATGCCGCTGTTGACCAAGGAATGAAACGCTATTCGAACCTTGATTTGGCCAAATCGCGTGCCTCATATGTAAAAACTTTAGCAGTTAATCATTTACACGATTATTTACTTCAGTTCGAAAAGAACATTATGGCCAACGGAGCTTCTGTAATTTGGGCAGAAGATGCCAATCAGGCCATTGAAGCGGTAAAGAAAATAATGATCGAGAACAATTCGAAAACCGTGGTCAAAAGCAAATCGATGACTACTGAGGAAATTGATTTGAACGATCATTTGAAAGAGATTGGCGTTGAATCACTTGAAACCGATTTGGGCGAATACATTGTACAATTGGCTGGCGAAAAACCATATCATATTGTAACTCCCTGTATGCACAAATCACGTCAGGATATAGCCAAGCTTTTTACTGAAAAATTTAATACTCCCGAAGGTAGTGCGCCCGAATATCTGACAGGTTGGGTAAGACAGAAACTTCGCAAAAAATTTACTTCGGCCGATGTTGGAATTACAGGGGCCAATTTTCTGGTTGCCGATGTTGGCGGAATCTGTGTCACTGAAAATGAAGGAAATGCGCTGATGTCGGTATCATTTCCAAAAATTCATATTGTGATTGCCGGAATAGAGAAAATTATTCCACGGATGCAGGATTTAGGTTTGATGTGGCCAATTTTGGCCGCGCATGGAACCGGGCAGCAAATTTCGGTGTACAATTCGTTGATTACTGGTCCGAAGAAGTCGTCCGAAGTTGACGGTCCCGAGAAAATGGTCGTGATTCTTCTGGATAACAAACGTTCCGAACTTTATCGAAACGATGATCAATATGGCGTTTTAAAGTGTATCCGCTGTGGAGCTTGCCTGAATGCCTGTCCGATATATCGGAACATTGGCGGATATACTTACGATGCAACATACAGCGGTCCAATTGGTTCTGTTATTACACCGTTCTTCAAAGGATTGAAAGAATACAACCACTTGAGTTCGGCTTGTTCGGTTTGCGGAAAATGTACTGAAGTTTGTCCGGTGAAAATTCCGCTGCACCACATGTTGCTCATTAACAGGCGGAATGCTGTAAGGGCAGGTGCAGGCGGATTTATATGGAATTCAGGAATGAAAGGGTATGAATTTGCTTTTTCGAAACGCAGCAGGCTTGATTTCCTGGGAGGAAAAACAAAAAATACATTCGCTTTGTTAGGTACAAATGCTTTGGGCGAGAAAAAGCAAATACCCAAACTGGCCGATCAATCGTTTAGCAAACAATGGACAAATAAAAAATAAAACCTATGTTATCCAATACTTGTAAATATGCTGTGCGGGCTCTTATATATTTAGGTAAATATTCAGCTGACGGTACGAAAATAGGTATAAAGAAGATTTCAGCTGATTTGGCTATTCCTACTCCTTTCCTGGGGAAAATTCTACAGAATCTGGTTAAACAAAAAGTATTGGTTTCAACGAAAGGTCCAAATGGCGGTTTTGGTTTAGGCAGAAATACGAATGAAATTTCGCTTTACGATATTGTTCGGATTGTTGACGGAGACGATTTTTTCAAAATTTGCCTGATTGGTCACCATTCCTGCTCAACACACGAGGCTGAAGAAAAACCATGTCCTGTTCATAGTCGTTTTGGTCCTATTCGTGCTCAGTTACTTCAGTTTTATCAGGAAACGACCATTGCTGGAGTTTTGGGCGACATGACCGGATTTGAAGAACTGATCAAGCTTTAGAATCACCGGGTTTACCAATTTTCAGTTTTTCAGTCATTTAAACCTTCAGTCATTTCATGGCCGGAATTTACCTTCATATCCCTTTTTGCCGGAAACGTTGTCATTACTGTGATTTTTTCAAATCAACCGATTTGAGCCAGAAAATCAGGTTACTCGGAGGTTTAAGAAAAGAACTCGAAAGCCGAGCCTTTGAATTGTCTTCTGAAAAAATAAATACTATTTATCTGGGTGGAGGAACGCCTTCGGTTTTACTGATCGATGAGCTAAAAGAAATTTTATATACCATTCGCCAGAATTATCAGGTTTCTCCGGAAGCCGAAATAACCATGGAAGCCAATCCTGACGATTTAAGTCCGGCCATTCTTTCAGCGATCAGGGAAATAGGGTTCAACCGGTTAAGCATGGGAGTTCAGTCTTTCTCCGAATCAGACCTGAAACTGATGAACCGCAGGCATGGTGTTATGCAGGCTTTACAGTCGGTAAAATGGGCAAAATCAGCCAGATTTTCCAACATTAGCATCGATTTGATTTACGGCTTGCCCAATCAAACGCTGGAAGAGTGGGAGAGAAACGTGCGCATAGCTGTTGAGTTGGATGTGCAGCACATTTCGGCTTACAATCTGACTTACCATGAAGGAACTGTTTTTTACGATCGGCTCAAAAAAGGTATCCTGAAGGAATTGCCCGATGAACTTAGTCTTCAGCAATTTGAAATGCTTATCCGTATCCTGAATGAGGCCGGATTTGAACATTACGAAATCTCAAATTTTTGCAAGCCAGGCCTATATTCGCAGCACAATTCGTCGTATTGGAAAAGCAAAAAATACCTGGGAATTGGGCCATCGGCACATTCATTCGATTTGGTGACCCGTCGGTGGAACGTGTCTTCAGTTTCAGGATATTTGGATGGTCTGGAGAATAATAAACCTTACAGCGAATCCGAAATACTGACAGAACAAGATCGTTACAACGATTACATCATTACCGGTCTGAGAACCATCTGGGGAATTTCAGAAGAGTTGGTTCAAACCGAATTTTCAGATCATTATCTCGTTCATTTTCAGAAAATAAAGAATAAGTATTTGCACTCTGGCCATGTTTTGGTCACTTCAGGAAAAACATATTTAAGTCCGGAAGGTTTATTTATTTCGGATCAGATTATGGCTGATTTCATGGTAGTTGAATGATGCTAAATATTGTTAACGTAAAGGTCTGAAATGATTCTTTCAAACTATAAATCCATATCTTAGCAGCTTGAAAAATTTAAAGTGAATATGATCGTAAAAATTGTCAATCAATCCAATAATCCGCTACCTGAATACAGCACAGCACATTCTGCAGGGATGGATCTTCGTGCCAATCTGCCCGAATCAATCGTATTAAAACCGCTCGAACGGGTGTTGGTTCCAACCGGACTTTTTATCGAATTACCGGTAGGGTTCGAGGCTCAGATTCGTCCAAGAAGTGGGTTGGCATTAAAAAAAGGAATTACCGTTCTGAATTCTCCGGGAACAATCGATGCCGATTATCGTGGCGAAGTTGGTATTATCCTGATCAACCTGTCGAACGAAGATTTTGTTATTCAGCATGGTGAGCGTATTTGTCAAATGGTTATTGCACGGCATGAACATATTGGATGGGAAACGGTTGAAGTGTTGGAAGAAACCGACCGCGGTGCTGGTGGTTTTGGACATACAGGAAAAAATTAGAAGAATGAGAAACAGATATCTGGCATACTTTGCTGTCATTTCAGTACTGGTTTCGTCGTGTGGAACGACTCAAAAACAAACCAAATCCACAGCTCCGGTAAAACCAGTGGTGGAAGAAAAAACCATTTCTGATGATGATAAAAATGAATTTGAGTACACCTTCATTGAAGGGCTGAAACAAAAAATGATCGGCAATCAGCAAGCCGCAATCACTCTGTTTTCCAAATGCCTTCAAATTAATCCCAATTCGTCCGCAGCGATGTTCGAAATGGCCAAAATCCACAGCGGCAATGGCGATATGACAAGTTCGTCGCTTTTGCTCGAAAAGGCCATTAAAATCGAGCCTGAAAATAAGTGGTACAAAGTACTGCTTGCCCAGATTTATGAGCAGGGAAAACAATTCAAGCAAGCCGCCGATTTGTATCAGCAACTCTATTCGCTTGAATCCGAAAATCTCGAATATCTCTATATGAATGCTGCTTTGCTTTCGTCGGCAAAAGAATATGATCGAGCAATTGAAGCTTATAACAATCTCGAAAAAAAGGTCGGTATAAACGACCAGATTTCGGTTGAGAAACAGCAAATTTATCAGGCTTCCGGAAAGAAAAAGGAAGCCTTGGCTGAACTTCAGAAACTGATTGATTTTAACCCGAAAGAACCCCGCTATTATGGGTTGATGGCCGATTATTATCTTTCTGAAAAAGATGAAGAAAATGCGCTGAAATATTACATGAAAATTCTGGAAATTGATCCGGATAATGGGTTTGTCCTCTTTTCTCTTACTTCTTTTTACAGGGAGAAGGAAAACAAAGAAAAAGCCTGGGAATATGCCCGCAAGGGTTTCCTGAATAAATCGGTTGAAGTTGAAACTAAAATTCAGTTTTACCTAATGATAACCGCCGGTCCTGACAAACCTTTTTTTACCGAAGACCAGATTTCGGAATTGGTCGATATTTTGGTAAAGACGAACTCCGATGATTATCGGGTTTATACGGTGTATGCCGAATACCTGATTAGCAAAGGTAAGCTGCTTGAAGCACGCGAACAGCTTCGTAAAGTGCTGGAAACCCAGAAAGACAACTACATGGTATGGGAACGCATGATTTTGGTAAGCAACGATTTACTCGATTTTAAAACGGTGTATTCGGATGCCGAAAAAGCGTTGAGTTTATTCCCCAATCAGCCAACTTTATATGGACTTAAAGCGGTGGCTTGCCTGCAGCTCGAAAAATATACAGAAGCCCTTGATGTATTGAAAGAAGGTGAAAATTACGTACTCGATAATAAGTTGTTGCAAGTTCAGTTTGCTTTATATAAAGCCGAAGCTTATTACAAATTGGATAGGGTAGAGGAGGCTTTCAAGACTTTTGATGATGTTATCAAGCTGGATCCGCAAAACTGGATGGCTATGAATAATTACGCTTATTACCTTTCTGTTAAAAACGAAAATTTAGAAAAAGCGGAAGAGTTAAGCAGTAAAGCCGTTCGTGCAAATCCCGAGAATTCAACCTATCTCGATACATATGCCTGGGTTTTGTTTATGCGTAAAGATTATTCATTGGCCAAATTTTATATGGAATCGGCAATTAAATTCGGTGGCGATAAAAATGGGGTAATTGTTGAACATTACGGCGACATTTTGATTATGCTGGGCGAAAAGGAAAAGGCGCTGGAACAATGGAAGAAAGCCTTGGCAACGGGTGAGGGAACGAAGTTGCTAAGTGAAAAAATTAAGCAGGGACGTTATCTCGATAAATAAACAGAAGTGGCAAAAACAAATTCACTACGATTTTCAATCTTTGCTGTGGTTTGCATTGTTTTACTGGGATTTTCCTCCTGTAAGACAACCCGTGTTGCAACAAAAACCTCGGTAGTCAAGCCAATGGGTACCAATAAGCTGATCAGGAATATTGAAAACAATGTTTTTGATTACAAGCATTTGTCGATCAAAAAAATAAGTTGTCAGTTCGACAACGGAAAGACCAAAGCCTCGTTCAAAGCAAGTATTCTGGCCGAAAAAGACAAGCAAATTGTTGTGATGCTTTCTAAATTAAACATTCCGGTAGGTCGGCTTTGGTTAACTCCTGACAGCGTTAAATTTATCAATTATCTCGAAAAGAGTTACTTTCTGGATGATTACAGTTATCTGAGTTCCATGCTTGACATGGACATTGATTTTGAAACGGTTCATGCCATTGTTTCGAACAATATTTTTTCGCTTAACGATGAAAAACGCGATAAGGAAATTCGGGATTATGAGGCGAAAATTGATTCGGGGATGTATGTCTTAGAGTCAGTAAAAAAACTGAAGGCCAGAAAAGAAAATCAGAAAATGAGCGAACGTCGTCAAGCCCGGAAAGCCCGGAAGATTATCCCTGATTCACCCGTTCGACAAACGATCTATATCGATCCGGTAACGTTTAAAATTCGGAAAATAAGAATGTTAGATGTCGCCAATTCACGAAATCTGAATATTGACTTTTCAGATTTTGTACCTGTTGATAACCAATTGTATCCGGGTGAAATGGCTTTAAACTTTGCTAGTCCTGAGAGTTTTATGCAACTCCGGGTTAAATTTGCCGGGTTCTCAACAGAAGAAGAAAAGGAGATTCGCTTTAAAGTTCCTGAAAAATATACCCGTATTAATCATTAGTGTTATGAGGAGCTTTTTACTTCTTTTCGTTTTTTTAATGCTTACGGCATTGGTTAATGGTCAGTCTTTGGATGAGCTGCGGAAGAAAAAGCAGAAAACCAATGAACAGATTAAATATACCACCAAACTACTCGAAGAAGCCAAAAAGAATCAGACAAAGACCCTGAATAAATTCAAAATACTTAACAAACAAATCGAACTCCGTACGAATCTGATTACAGGAATAAACTCAGAGGTCGAGGTTTTGGGCGGTTTTATCGACCAGAATGCATGGTTGGTAAGTTCATTAAACGCCGATTTGGAAGAGCTTAAAAAAGAATATGCTAAAATGATTGTTTTTGCTCAGAAAAATCAAACCAATTACAGCAAGTTGCTTTTTGTACTTTCGTCAAATAGCTTTAATCAGGCCTACAAGCGAATCATGTACCTTCGGCAATACACCGAATACCGGAAACGTCAGGCTGAGTTGATTCAATGGATTCGCGATCTGATTCAGGTAAAGGTGAGTCGGTTACAACTGCAACGCGCTGAGAAGGAAATGCTTCTTCAGTCGAAACAACAGGAAGCCAACCAGTTAACCAAAGAAAAAAAACAGCAAGGACAATACCTGACCACCCTTCAGAAGAAACAGAAGGAATTTGAACGGAAGCTGAAGGAACAACAGCAAATTGAGGCACAGTTAAGTAATGAGATTCAAAAGATAGTAGAAGAAGAAATTCGGAAAGCCAGAGAAAGGGCCCGTGAATTGGCCCGTGAAAAGGCAAAAGAAGCAGCAAGACAGCTGGGAAAACAATCCGGGAAGACGTCTGGAAAGCCAAGTGGGAAACAGACAGTTAAGCCAAGCGAATCAACTAGCTATGAAATGACTCCGGAAGAAAAATTAGCTTCGGGACAGTTTGAACAAAACAAACACCGATTGCCGTGGCCAGTTGAGCGTGGCGTTATTACCGATCATTTTGGGGTTCATGAGCATCCGGTACTAAAAAATATTCAGGTTAAAAATAACGGGATCGATATTTCAACAGTTCATGGAGTTAAAGCACGTGCCATTTTTGCAGGTGAAGTGAGCCGTGTGTTTATGGTTACTGGTGGTAATATGGCAGTTATTATTCGTCATGGTAAATACCTTACCGTTTATTCCAATCTGGTGAATGTCCAGGTCAAATCGGGCGATAAAGTGTCGATTAAGCAAACCATTGGAACCATTGGAACTGACGGAGATGACGATAAAACCGTTCTGAAATTCCAGATCTGGAGAGAAAACGCAAAACTGGATCCTGAAGACTGGATTGCGCGTTAGTTTTTGGGGTTCATTCACATTAATTAATGTTTATTAAACCTCCGTTAGTGTTCATGTGATTGTGATTAATGTGATCTTTGTATCATAAAAAAATACAAAATAAAAAGAACCATGAAAAAAGTATTCTTCATTCTATCTTTGATAACAGGACTTGCTATAACGGCCCATGCTCAAATTAATACCGCCAAATTAAAGAGTAGTGTAAAATCGGCAGCTACAACAGCAGCCTCTGTTGCTACAGCTTCAGGAATTGATGTAAAATCGGCTTCGGCCAATGTAATGACGAAGTTGGTATCTTCATTGAATTTAACCAATGCACAGAAACCGAAGGTTCTTGCTATTGTTACCAGCTTTTTACAAAACAAATCAACTATTTCTGGGTTGTTAAAAACAGATAAGACTCAGTACGACAGTAAACTTACAAGTCTTAAGTCTGAGCTTACCACTAAGCTAAAAGGAGCATTGACTGCTGAACAAATGACAAAATTTCTTAGCCTGAAATCGGCAAAAACGAGTACCACTGACGCATTGTCACAGCTGTTTAACTGATCTTGCTGAGTGTTAGAATAAAAAAGAGGTCGTTTCATTCTTAGAAACGACCTCTTTTGCTTGTTGATTAGATACTTACAGGATATTGGCTACCTTGGTCAAACCCGGAACATTCATGAATTTAATCTTTCTTCCCTGTAAATCGATCAGTTGATCTTGTTTGAACTCAGACAACAGCCTGATCACACTTTCAGTAGCGGTTCCAACCATATTGGCCAGTTCTTCGCGGGTAAGCGAAATTTGTAAGGTTTTAGCAGTGTCCAGTTCAAACTCATCTTTTAGTAGCAGCAGAACTTCTGCAAGTCGCTCACGCACTGTTTTTTGAGCAATGTCGGTGATGTAGTCGTTTGCTATGCGTAATTCTTTGCAAACGATCTGCAACATGTGATACGAAAATTGCCAGTTGCTCTGAATCAGGTACAATAATGTTTGAAGTGGAATATGGCTTAAAACAGCTTCGTCAATAACTTTGGCTGTAGTACAGGCTAATTCATGACTTAACAGAGAACGGTAGGCAATAATATCACCTTTTTTGGCAAAGCTGATTATTTGTTCCTTCCCATCAATTCCCGTCTTGAATATTTTTAAAATTCCACGGTTGACACAGTAAAATCCAGTCAATCGGCTACCTTCCCTGTAGATGATACTTCCCTTCTTGTAGAGCGAACTTGTTTTGTCGTAGTTGAGTTGCGCAAATTCCTGCTCTGTCAATTTCTTAAATAAATTGAATCCGCTTAAATCACATTCATCTTCTGTCGGCCTTTTAATTGAACTTCTCATCGAGTTGCTTTGTTTTGTTAATAGGATTAAACAACAATTAAGGGCAAAATATACATTTTAGTTTTCATTTAATAAACGCAAAGTATAACTTTTGTCATAGAATTTAGATGTAAATTTAGAACTAAAATTCGATTTGCAACATTAGAGGAAATAATATGAAACATGTACTTGATTTAGCCTGGAAACAAAATTTAGCCTTTGAATGCAATATGGACGGTCATCATGTTGTAATTGATGCATCGAAAGAGGGTGGGGGCGATGATCTTGGACCACGTCCGAAGAAGTTGATGCTAACAGCATTGGCTGGTTGCACGGGCATTGATGTGATTTCGATTCTGAAGAAAATGAAGGTTGAACCTGAAGCTTTCAATGTGATTGTTGAGGGAGATTTAACCGAGGAACATCCAATGCGGTACAACAAAATGAAAGTCATCTATCAATTCAAAGGCACCGATTTACCAATGGAAAAACTCGAAAAAGCAGTAAAACTATCGGAAGAAAAATATTGTGGTGTATCGGCAGCCTATCGCTTAGCCATGGATTTGTCTTTTGAAATCCGCGTGGTAGAATAATTAAGTTATGAAGAACCCCCGCTTAATCGATGACGAAAATGGGAAGATTTTTACTATCCGGAAGATCTGTGATTTTAACGATGAGGAGATTGAGCATAATCTTATGCCTCATCTGCACGATTTTTATTCGATTTTCTGGATCGAATCCGGAGAAGCCATACATGCTACTGAATTTGTGGAATATAGCCTGAAAGCCGATACGATCCTGTTCGTTCCGCCGGGATTGAAGCACCGGATGTACATTGACAAATCGGTTAGCGGCACCTACATCCTATTTAATGAGGATTTTATCCAGTATAACCGAACCAACCATGTTCCACTAAAGGAATATCGCCTTTTTAACAATTCTGATTTTAAAAGCCTGATAACAGTCACCTCAGAGAAACGTGAGAAGTTAAACGACATCACTGGATTAATTTTTGATGAACTTCAAAACTACGATGATTACAGTCAGGATATTGTCTTGAATTTGTTGCATCTGTTTTTGCTCGAATCGCGACGAATTTTTGATCAGCAAAATCAGGCACCCAAAGAGGACTCAGATACAACACCCGATGTCACTATTATTAAGTTTAAGCAACTGATCGAAGAGAATTTCACCAAAGAGAAGAATGTGTCGCCATACGCCGAAATGCTGAATATGAATCCTTCTTGCCTGAACGAACTGACCAAACGAACCACTGGAATTACCGCTGGAGAACTCATTCGCAACCGGGTTATCGACGAAACCAAGAAGCTGCTTTATTCGAGCAAAATATCGGGGAAAGAGATTGCCTATGAGCTGGGTTTTGACGATCCGGCCTACTTCAGTCGCTTTTTTAAAAAGTACACAGGCACTACTTTGAAGGAGTTTCGGAATAATAGCCGAAAAAAATACCATTAAATCCTTTTTTAGTCCATTTTTTCACTTGTTTCTTCATCATACATTTGTAACTGTATTAAAACAATTAAAAATTAGTCAGTTATAAAGTGAACCTCTATTGGGGTGATTTACTTGAAACAGAAAAAATCAATTATTAATTAAAATTAAGAATTATGAAAACGATTAAATCATTAGGATTATTAGTGTTGGCTCTTACGCTTACAACAGCCGTATTTGCCGGATCACAAAAAGTAGATGTTGCAAAAAGTTCAGTCAAATGGCTGGGTAAAAAAATGACGGGGGAGCATTCCGGAACAATTAGCATTAAAGAAGGTAGTCTTGATGTTGCAAAAGGAAAAGTTACCAGCGGAAAAGTTGTGATCGACATGAATTCGATTGTTGATACCGATTTGACTGATCCGGCATGGAATGGTAAATTAATTGGCCATTTAAAATCAGACGATTTCTTTGGAGTTGAAAAATTTCCAACGGCTGACCTTGTTATAACAAAAGTTGATGGTAATACATTCTCCGGAAACCTTACCATTAAAGGAGTTACTGTTCCAAATAGCTTTACGGCAACAGCTACAGAAGATGGAAAAAGCACGGTTTACAAGGGAACCATCACAATCGACCGCACTAAATACGGCCTCAAATACGGTTCAAAATCGTTCTTCGATAACTTGGGCGACAAAGTGATTTATGATGAATTCACGCTCGATTTTAGCTTGGTTGTTGCCGAATAATATTTACAATTTACGGGTGCATTTTGCAGGATAAATTGTAAATAGTCAATTAATAAATTGTAAATAAAAAAAAGATGAAACTTACAGTACACAGAGCAGGATGCAGAGGACATGCAGATCACGGATGGCTGAATAGCTGGCACACCTTTAGTTTTGCCAATTATTATAACCCCGATCGAATGCATTTTGGGGCTTTGCGTGTACTCAACGACGATACGGTTCAGGCAGGTATGGGCTTTGGAACTCATCCGCACGATAATATGGAGATTATTTCCATTGTTTTGGAAGGTGCGCTTGAACACAAGGACAGTATGGGAAACGGATCAGTGATCCGACCTGGTGAAGTACAAGTAATGTCGGCTGGAACAGGCATTCAACATTCTGAATTTAACCACTCTACTAAAAATGAAGTTCGTTTTCTGCAGATTTGGGTTTTCCCTGATAAAAAAAGCGTAGAACCACGATACGATCAGGCCAAATTTCAGGATGAAGAAATGAGTGGAAAATGGAGAACTGTAGTTTCTCCTGATGGAGCAGACCATACGCTTTGGATTCATCAACAGGCCTGGTTTTCGCTGGGTATATTTGAATCGGATTCTAAAATAAGTTATCAGTCGAAAAAGGCTGATAGCGTTGTTTATGTGTTCCTGATTTCAGGAGAACTTGAAATTGGATCGGAAACCCTGAATCAACGCGACGGATTGTGCATTGAGCAAATTGATTCAGAAATCGAATTGAAAATGATTCAAAAATCGAAGGTTCTGGTAATGGAAATTCCGCGTTGAGCAAGTAAAAAGCATAAAGTAAAAAGGCAAAAGTTGGCGGTTTCGCTTTCACTTTTGCCTTTTTTATTTGGCCTTGTCAGGTCAGGGCCAGATTTCCGAGATGTTTTCCTTAATGGGGTCAATGCGTACCAGATCTACTTTAAAGTCGGTCAGTTCGCGTCCCTTTACCTCGAAAACGGCTTTGAAATTGAGTGTCGGAGCCTTGACCGGAAATGTTATATTCTGCTCGTCGGTTAAGTATTTCATGGCAGCAATATTTCCCAAATCGTCGTCCGACAGTAGAAACAAAACCTTGCGTCCATCGTTGGTGCAAAAATGAACCAGGTTCGAATATTCGTGATTGAGGTAATTATCGTGCCGGTTATCGAAGAAAAGGGTGCTGTCGGCCGTTTGATAACTGAATGATGCGTGTTCCAGATCATATTTTAATCCAGCCCGTTCGAGTGTTGGTTTTAAAAACCGTAACGTTTTTACCGATCCGATAAAAATCAGGTGCTTGTTTCGGGTATCTTCCCATTTCAATTGCGACGAGTATTTCATTTCAACCTGGGCAACGCCGCCTCCAAACATGTTCATCAGCTGGAACAAGCCGATTGGTGCCTGCCTGTTGATGTAGGAGGTATTGCTTTTCCTGATTTTACCCATTTGTTCCGGATGAATTTTCAGGAAAGCATCCAGATCTTCATCCGAATTAATGCGGGTATCGCGCGAAGAACCCAGCCGACCGGTAGCCACCGAATCGGTAAAGAAATAGTGATCGCCCAAAACAATCAGGATCGGGTAATCCGGTTTCAGGAATCCTTTCCAGATGACTTGTTTGGGTTGTCGGAATTTGTCCAGATTCAGAAGAACAACCAACGAAAAGATAACCAGCAGAACACCTGAAATAAACAGCGCCAGACTGTATTTCTCAAGTGTCCGTTTAAACGATTTGTAGCCCAGAAATTTGAACTCAACCTGGTATTTCCCTTTCGGTATTTGCAGGATTACCGTATCTTCTTTTCCTTCGTGTTGGTAGTATTCCTTGAGCTTGTTCCTCAGGTTTAGGATATAAACTCTGACGTTTAACTCTTTTTCCTGATCGGCTTTCTTCCCGAAAACATCCAAGGCGATTTGTTGTTCTTTCGGCGTTTCACCTTTCAGCGAACAGTTTACCAGGTAATTTAGCAATTCTTTATACACACCCGGCTTCGAGAATGTTTTGCTGTTCAGCAACTTCTCAAGCGTTTGTGATATTTTCCGATGATCAGTCATAAATCATTCTGAATGAGTACCGTTATTTCATTTCTTTACGCCAATATTACGCAATAAAGTTTGAAAATTTTCTAATTTTAGAAATCCATCCTTACCTTGGGTTATAATTTGAATTAAACCATTAAAACTAAATTAGAAAATGAAGAATTTTTTGATTGTAACCATTGTACTCCTATGTGTGGCCAACCTGGCACAAGCCTCGAAAAAGGAAAAGGTTGAATTTAAGAACGACGAAAAGGGGAAAAAGGTTGAAATATTTGTGGGTGGAAAACTCTTCACAGCCTACATTTATCCCGATAATATGGAAAAGCAATCGCTTTACCCCATTATGAGCGCTTCCGGGAAATTCATTACACGTGGTTATCCGCTTAATCCACGGCCTTTTGAACGTACTGATCATCCGCACCACGTAGGTTTGTGGTTCAATTTTGGCAGTGTTAACGGTCTCGATTTCTGGAACAACTCGTTTGCCATTAAACCCGAAGATAAACCAAAATATGGAACCATCAAATTCAGGAAAATTGTCAGCGAAAATCCTTCAAAAGGAATCTTGGTGACCAATGCCGACTGGGTTGATGTGAAAGACAATGTGCTTTTAAACGAAGAAGCTACCTTTATTTTTGAAGGCGACGGCGCAACTCGTTCAATTACCCGGATCACTAAATTAACAGCCAAACAAACGGTGACCTTCAACGAAAATAAGGAAGGCTTAATCGGATTGCGCGTTGACCGTGCTTTTGAAGAACCTGCAACAAAACCAGAAACATTTTTGGATGCCAATGGTATTGAAACTAAAGTCCCGGTGATGAACAACGACGGTGTGAATGGTGTGTACCGCAATGCCGAAGGTGTTAAAGGTGGTGATGTTTGGAGTAAGCGTAGTCCGTGGGTAGCCCTTCGTGGCATAAAAGACGGGGAAGCTATCACAATTGCCATACTCGACAACAAAGCCAATCCCAATTACCCGGCTTGGTCGCATGCTCGCGGTTATGGCTTATTTGCGACCAATAACCTGGGTGGACGGATCTTCGATAAAAATGCAGCGGAAGTGAAAATTGTCCTGAAACCGGGTGAGAGCATTATCTTTAAACACAAGATTGTAATCGGTGGTGAACTGAGCGATGCTACGCTGAACGACCTTTCGAAAAATTTTAAATAACCAACATAAACTTTAATACCAATGGAAAAAGAAGAAAAAAACTCAAGAAGGAATTTTTTGAGGACTGCTGCAACCGGGGCTGTTCTGGCTGCAGTAACTCCTGCTGCATTTGCAAAAGATCCGGTTAAAAAACCAACAATTATTCCAGCAACGGTAAAGGGTGCCAACGACCGTATTCGTGTGGCTGTTTTGGGTGTTAACGGGCGTGGGAAAACCCACATTGAAGAAATCATGGGATTAACCGAAAAGGCAAAAGTAGAATTGGCTTTTCTGTGTGATCCGGATATGAATGTGCTGCAAGACCGCGCTAAAGAATTCGAGACTAAATATGGCCGGAAAGTAGGCATCGAACAAAATTTCCGTAAAATTTACGACGATAAAACCATTGATGCAGTAACGCTTGCCACTCCGAATCACTGGCATGCATTACAAACAGTTTGGGCTTGCCAGGCTGGAAAAGATGTTTACGTTGAAAAACCAGCCACACACAATATTTCAGAAGGAAGAAAAATCATTGAAGCTGCATACAAATACAACCGGATTGTACAGCACGGCGTTCAGTTACGGAGTTCGGTAGCTATTAAGGAAGCCATTCAGCATTTGCAGGAAGGCTTAATTGGCCGTGTTTACATGTCGCGCGGGCTGGTTTACCGCTGGCGCCCTGATATTGGCAATAAAGGTATTTCGCAAATTCCGGCTGGGTTGAACTACGATTTGTGGTGCGGACCAGCACCAATGCGTCCGTTCACTAAAAATCTGGTTCATTACAACTGGCATTGGCACTGGAATTATGGCAATGGTGATGTCGGCAACCAGGGAATTCACGAAACCGACCTTTGCATGTGGGGTTTGGGCGTAAACTCTTTGCCAGAGCGCATTACCTCGATGGGTGGTAAATTTCTGTGGGATGATTGCAAAGAAGTTCCTGAAATACAGACTTCGATTTATCATTATCCAAAGGAAAAGAAGATTATTCAGTTTGAAGTCCGCAACTGGTGTACTAATCTCGAAGATGGCGCCGGAGTGGGCAATATTTTCTATGGAGATAAAGGTTACCTGGTCGTAAAAGGATATGATACTTACGAAACTTATTTGGGCGAAAAACGCGAAAAAGGACCAAGCCGCTCCGAAAAAGGAGAATTAACCTTGCATTTCCAGAATTGGTTCGATGCCATTCGTGCCCGCGACATGAGCATCCAGAATGGGCCAGTACAAACCGGAGCCTTGTCTTCGTCATTGGCTCATCTTGGCAATATCTCTTATCGTTTAGGTAAACAGTTGGAGTTTGATCCGGTAGCCGAACGCTTTATTGGCAACGATATTGACGATGCCAACGCTATGCTGTCGCGCGATTACCGTGCACCGTATTTGATGCCTGAAATTATTTAGATAAAATTCACAATCCAATTTAAGGGAAACTTCAGCATGTCTGTTGTTTCCCTTTTTTGTACTTTTTAGCTATCATAATTTATAATTTCAAGGTTTTTGTATTTCCGGAACAACAAAAATTCGGGACAATGCGAGCTTTTGATCTACAGATTGAGATGGAGATAAAAAAATTGACATTTGTGTATATTGCATTTTATATCCTGTATATGAATGGCTTGCAATGTGAAAGAGAATACCCTTATATTATTTATTATTAGGCACTTATGTTTTATGTTTTTATCTTTGTTAAAACTTAAAAATAAAAATATGATTATTAGAATGAATGGTAATTTAGAAAATTGTGATTTTGATTTGCAGACCTTGTTAAACTCATTAGATCCAGAAAGGATTTGTAGTATAACAAGGGTTATGACCACCGCAGGAGAAGCTGATGTGACTAAAAATTGGAGACAAGTTTTAAGATCCGTTATTAATTATGAAGAACTACGAAAATTGGATCCGCGCCAACAAGAAGCTCGATTATTCCAGCTACAGAAAGAAATAGATTACACTTATTTTCAAAATCTGAAACGAGTAGCTTGTAACGAGTACAAATTAGAATTGAAAGCAATCGCTCAGTCTAGAAGGTAAGATACTATATTTCGGACATTTATAATAGTGGATGTTTTATTCATATTCTTGTATTTCCTTTAGTTATGCCATATAGGCTTATTCTTATAGTTATAAAATAAATATGTAAATTGTTAATAGCTAAGTACATGACAGAAGCAAAAAATATCGAGGCATTTATAAAAGCTGTGGACAACCAATACTTTGATGCTTTTATAAATGAAGGTGAAATATGCATGAATACGTTACAATGGTTTCGTGATTATGAAAGTAAAAACCCTGAAGTTGGAGATAAATATGAAGGGGCAATTTTTGCAGCGGAAGAGGGTGTTACTTTTAGTTTTGCCCCAATAGGGAAGCCGGAGCTATTTAAAGTACTATCAAACGAAGGAGAAGATTTATGCATATTTAATGATGAGGAAAATGGAAATATTCTCAGTTTATACACAATTTTTGGGGATACTGATATTCATTACATTCAAAAAAAATTTATTGATGAATTTAATAATCATAGATTCTGCCTTATAACAGCCCCAGGATTGTTTCTTGAAAAGTTAAACTCTGAATTTGAACGAAGTGGATGTAAAACTGATGTTCTTCTGATAAAATATCTTATTGCTAAAGGAGCTTGGAGTCCTTTTTTTAAAAGAGAAAAATACACGTATCAGAATGAAACCAGAGTTTTTCTAAAAGATTCGAATGCTAGCACGAAAGTTTTCCGAATTGGGTCAATGAAAAATTTTGCATTTGAGATATTTCCTCAAAAGTTGATGTATAAAATTTGTAAGGATGATGGAAAAGAATTAATTGTGACAGATGAAGATTACGTAAAGCTTTGATTTTGTGGTCATCCCATAAAAACCGTTTATTACAACATTAATCTGTGTGAATCTGAGTTATCTGTGGTGAAATTTTTATTGGTAATTCTCAATTAAACCTGAGATGAACTGATCTAAAATCGTTTTCAATTCTTCAGGTTCTTCAACTTTGGCATACGAACCTGAACTGATGATCCAGTTGGCAAAGCCCCGCAGTTCGTTGTTGGCAAAGCGAAGACGGCTGGTTTGTTCGTCAATCCTTTCTTCTTCGGTAAAACCATACCAGTATTTCGATTCATCAATTAGTTTTATCCGGTCAGTTCTCATAACCAGCGAAATGTTGGCTTTGTCGCTGATTACATTCATCCGTTTGATGAATTCGTCCATCGAAATGTGCTGTTTACCCTTGAAATTTTCTGTACTTATTTTTAAATTCTGGATCCGGTCGAGTCTGAAATCTCGGTATTCGTTGCGTAACCGGCACCAGGCAAACAAATGCCAGCGACGGCTATAGTTGCAAAGGCCGATTGATTCAACCAGTCGTTTGGTAGCAGGAGCGCCATATCCGGCCTGATAATCGATTTCAAGAACCTGTTTCGAAACCAGAGCTTGTTGAATTTCACTTAGGAAAAGACGGTTAAAATTCACATTCGATGAGGTATAATTGAGTACAGATATTTGGCTGTACAATTTTTCAAGCCGGTCTTTTTCTTCCGGATTCAGGATGGCTTTTATTTTGAACAGCGCCGAGCAAAACTCAGCCTTCATTCCGTCATCCGACATTTTTTCAACCAGTTTTTCGCCAAACAACAATGCCGAAGCCTCTTCTTTGGTAAACATCACTGGCGGTAATTTGTAATTATCCATCAGAAAATACCCAACACCAGCCTCGGCGCCAATCGGAACGCCCGATTCTTCGAGTGCGCGAATATCGCGATAAACTGTTCGCAAGCTAATTTCGAAGCGTTCGGCTATTTCCGAAGCTTTTACAATCCGCTTGCTTTGAAGCTGGATTAGAATAGCGTTTAGTCGCTCGATGTGGTTCATCTTGCCAAGATAAAAGTTTAAAGTAAAAAGGCAAAAGTTTTTGGTGTTCAGTCTCGATTGATTGAAAAATGTTGCGGGTTGCGGGATACGAGTTTTAGGCGCAGATACTTAACACCTAACTCGTAACCCGCATTTGTCTACTAACTAACTATTTATCTTTCAGCGATTGTTGACGTGTTTCGGCCATATGAGCGGCGTACCAAACGGCACCGTTTTCGCGGATAGTGAGGATACATTTTTCGCGGTTCGAACCAAAAATGAAAGCGAAAACTTTTGAAATCGGGTTGTTGAATTTTCGACAGGCATTGGGCGTTTCGAGCGAACAGTCGGCACACGAGCTAAACTGTTGATCGATATTGCAGGCTCGTATTTTGCACCAGTGTTGCCCTGAAATTTGCTTACAACTCGGACATTTCGCTGAACTGTATTTACGACAAGCGCCACAATACAATCCGCAATAAGCAATTAGGTTGGGATCGTTTTTAATCTCGTTGTTCATTTTACTTCAACTTGAATTTCAGTAACGCAATTTTCCTGATTTTCAAAATCGCAGATGTGATAAACTTCACGGCAAATAACCCTGCAGGATTGGCCTGGCTGCAAAATAGAAGGCATCAGTTTCTGGTAGGTTTCGCCCAGTCTGGCCCACGGTCCTTTGTGAATTTCGCTGATGCAGTTAAATTCAGGAAATTCGGCGAACCTGAATTTTCCGGCGTCCCCATTCTGTTTATTTACAGGAAGGGCAATGGTTAATTCGAAGGGTGTGGCCGGGCTTCCATCGGTTGCGTCGTAAACCCAGATTTGCGGACCCGAAATTTCGAGTTGAAGTTCCAGAGCTTTTTCAACCAGTTCATTAGGTAAATTTCCGGTGTCGGTCATCATTGTTTTCAACGTGGTGTTGAGGCTGATGCAAAGTACAGTCGTTTTTTGTACGGTTTTCTTTTCCATGGCAATGGTGTTTTAAGTGAATAAAATTACGATTAAAAATTGTGCTGAAAAATGTTTAATTGTTTTCATGGAAGCAAAGGAAACACGGGCGAGTGACAACAGTATGTCAGCAGGGTGGGAGAGAGGTAGATTTTTTCTTCATCATATAAATAGCTATTTTTGATGAAAACGAAATTCCATGCAATCCATTAATTCATATACCGGACAAGTCATTTGCGATTATAAAGAATACTCTTATTCTGAAGTTGAGAAAATCATCTTGAGCGTTGATCAGGCATTTCATTCTTGGAAACTGACAAGCTTTGATCAGCGCGCCGTTTGCATGAAAAACCTTCAGGCCAGATTGCTCGTGAAGAAGGAAGAATTGGCCGGAATTATCGTTTCAGAAATGGGAAAAGTGAAACGCGAAGCCATTGGTGAAGTCGAAAAATGCGCTTCAGTTTGTGGCTATTATGCCGAAAATACCGAGTCGTTCCTGAAGAATGAGCCCGTAAAAACTGAAGCAACTGAAGCCTATATTTCTTATCGACCTATTGGAACAGTCTTGGCCGTTATGCCCTGGAATTTTCCATTCTGGCAGGTATTCCGGTTTTTGGCTCCAGCGCTTATGGCGGGCAATACTGGCGTTCTGAAGCACGCTTCGAACGTTTCAGGTTGCGCACTGGCCATCCAACAACTGGTTTTTGAAGCTGGTTTTCCTGAGCATGTTTTTCGGACTCTTTTAATTGGTTCGAAAGAGGTAAAAGCAGTCATCGAAAATCCATTGATCAAAGCGGTGACGCTTACCGGAAGCACTCCTGCTGGCCGGTCGGTGGCTTCGGCAGCCGGTTTTGCCCTGAAAAAATCGGTACTCGAATTGGGTGGGAGCGACCCTTACCTGATTTTGGACGATGCAGATGTTGAAACTGCTGCGCGTTTATGTGTGACAAGTCGTTTACTAAATGCAGGACAAAGCTGCATCGGCGCCAAACGTTTTATTGTTGCCGATGCAGTTTACGATCAATTCAAGTCCGGATTTGTTCGATTGATGAGCGAGGCCAGATTTGGAGATCCGCTTGATCCAAAAACCTCGTATGGCCCTTTGGCACGTACTGATTTACGCGATGAACTTCATGATCAGGTGGAAAAAAGCCGAAAGATGGGCGCAACGGTTTTGATTGGTGGTTTTATTCCTGAAGGCACGGCGCCGTTTTATCCGCCAACGGTTTTGGAAAATGTGGTTCCTGGAATGCCCGCGTATCACGAGGAATTGTTTGGTCCTGTCGCGGTTTTGTTCAGGCTTAAAACCGAAGAAGAAGCCATTCGGATTGCAAATGATACCGTCTTTGGTTTGGGTGCTGGTATTTTCACTTCGGATGATGAAAAAGGCAAATCGTTGGCCGAAAAAGGTCTGGAAGCAGGTTGTGTCTTTGTAAACGACTTTGTAAAATCCGATGCCCGTCTTCCGTTTGGCGGCATTAGGGAAAGCGGCTATGGCCGAGAACTCTCGGCGATTGGTATCCGCGAATTTGTCAATGTGAAAACAATTGTGGTGAAGTAAATTTCTAATTGACGATTTGATCAGGACAGATATAAATGATTATTTCAATTCATTATTAGGTCATTTCTATTCCCTTGAGCTTACCCACTCAGCCCAATCAATTGATGCGAAAAAACTTCGGAGCATTCCATCGAATAAACGAACGGCTTGAATTCGAGCATTGGCCGAATTTATATTCTGAATCTCAACAGGAATCTTTTTAATTCGCTGATCAATAAATGAGTTAAACTCATTCAACGTCGGACTATAATCAGAAACAACTTTCCCTTTTGCAATAAGGTCAAATTTTTCAGGGGTTCGAATGCTGTCAGTATGAATATCAGAAATATACTTTGATAAAAGGTCGAAAGTATTCTCTGGTAATTTCGACTGCCAGTCAGAATAACTGCCAATCAGTTTTACAAGTTCATCTTTACTTTCATTACTTGGCTGTTCGGGTAGTTTCCCAAGTTCCAGTTTCAATTCGTTTAAGAATGGTTCGAGCGTTGACCAGTTGGTCTTAACCATTGAAAACAAACCAATATTTCCGAATGGATGATCGCTGGGCAGACCGATAAAACTAATTTTTACCTGATACGAAGCATTGCTGCTTTTTAATTCGTCGATTGTTGATTTAAGATCACTTGTTGTATTCTGAAGATTACGTATGGCTTGCTGAGCAGCAGGAAAGTTAAGCTGGTATAAATCTTTCTCAATACTGTCGCAAGCTGATTGTACAACAATTAATTTTTCCTGAACCAATTCGTTTTTTATTCCGCTTACTTTAATGTTTTTTGATAAAAACCAAATATCGGATGCTCCGGAAACTTTTAAATATACTGATCCTTCGGCCTCATTTTCTTCCTGACTTGTTGTTTCACCGTTGCTAAATTGCCATGTTGCTTTCAAAGTGACTTTTACAAAAGATTGTGAAAATTTTTCATTGGTGACAATAAGTTCTGCTGCCTTTTGATTCTCAGAAGCAATAACTTTAATAAAGTCATCGGTCGAGTACTGAACGTTTTCATTCAAAAGTTTCCATTCAGCTTTTTTATCGTTTATCGTATAAGTAAGTCCATTGTCTCCTCTCGAAAGAATTTGGGCAGTACTGGCAATATCAGCATAGGAATCAGGGAATTTGCAAAAGTCTTTACGTCCACCCTCCATTTCAATTTCGATCTTCAATTTCTGACCACGGGTCACTGTCAGAAGTTCGCCGGTTTTTACGAGTGTTCCGTCAATCTTTATTTTCAAAAAAGGTTTTCGCGCAGGTTGTACAGCGCTTACTGTACCAACCATAATTACCATAACCAGGATCAAGAAAGTGGTTTTCATAATTCCAGGTATTAAAGTACATGATTTGGTTTAAAGTTAATTAAAAAAATAACGGTTTGAAATACTTATTTACATTGTTTTTTAACAACTTCATGATTATTAAGGGAACCTTTTGTGCTTAGAATAGTTAAATAATTAATGGGCGATCAAATAAATTCTGGAATTGTTGTGGGTTTTTAATAAAGGCTATTTTTTATCGCAGGAGAGCCCAATTCGCTAACTCTGTGAAGAATTAGATGTTATCATTTGAGAAATTAGATCTGTTTTCGATAAAAAACTCACACCAAGTTTAAGTATGCTAAAAGTAAGATGCAATGGATTGATCAATTAATTAGAAATTGCCCTGCAAAGTAATTTTATGATCATTCAAATATAGTCACCAGAAGAGTTTTCTAAGGCGAGTATTTTTGCACTCAGTATGCTTTAATACTGAGTGTTGTATCATTTCTCATTCACAGCAATAGTAAAAGCATCAGTATTACTACATTTAGGTTTTTGCGAATAATCCTCATGGTTTAATAATATTGGCTCAAATCCTCCTTTTTAGATTCATAATTCCAATTTTTTGTCAATTCCGTTCGTGTTTTCCGTTCGATACTTCATAAAAAATTAATTCCTCTACTAAAGTAAGGCTTCTGTAAACTGATCGTTTAAAGTTGTTATCATCATTTTTATGCAATCGTTTGCGGTGTCGTTTGCATCTGAAGTGTTATAAAACAGGTAGTGACTGGTGGGTAATTATTGAGCCTAAAAAAGCATTGGGATTTGCATTTTGAACATAGAAATAAAATCTTATCTTTAAGGTAAGAATAATAAAAAAGGCCAACATAAATGCCGACATCATGCGAAGCAATCAAATTACTATCAAGGATATTGCCCGAATATTAGGCATTTCGCCTTCTACAGTATCCAGAGCTCTGAAGGATCATCCAGATATTAATACTCATACCAAGAAGGCAGTAAACGAACTTGCCATTAAACTGAAATACCAACCCAATGCTGTAGCTCTTAGTCTGAAAAATAGCCGTAGCAATACCATCGGTGTTATTATTCCTGAAATTGTACACTATTTTTTCTCCTCCGTTATTAGTGGAATTGAAGATGTCGCTTCGCGGAAGGGTTATACCGTAATTATATGTCAGTCGAACGAAAGCTTCGAGCGAGAAGTCGCTAATACGAAGGCATTGCTATCGCACCGTGTTGATGGGATTCTGATATCAATATCAAAGGAAACCAATTCATTCGATCATTTTGTTAATTTGCAGGAAGGTGGAATTCCATTGGTGTTTTTCGATCGTATAGCCCCGGATATTGTAGCTGATCAGGTAATAAATGATGATATCAATGCTTCGTACAAAGCCACCCGTCACCTGATCGAAACCGGACGAAACCGGATCGCCCATTTTGCCGGCCCTCAGAGTTTGGTCATTGGGCGTGATCGCCTTCAGGGTTATCTCAATGCTTTGACAGAAGCCGGTTTGCCTATCGACAACCGGCTGATTATTGAGGCTGATACCTTTGAAAAAGCAAGGAATACCGTGATGGAGATGTTGGATGCAGGAATTGTTCCGGATGGAATCTTTGCAGTGAACGATATGACAGCCATTGGCGCCATGCAAACCATACAAAAGAGAGGCTATAAAATACCTGCAGATATTTCTATCGTTGGGTTTAGCGATGGATATTTATCCGGAATAACCGATCCGCACCTTTCCTCAGTCGATCAGCATGGGTATGAAATGGGAACCACAGCTGCCGAAATGCTTTTTCATCGGATATTATCAGGCGAAGTCGAATATGTTCCTGAAGTGAAAGTCCTGAAAGCCGATTTGATTGTGAGGGGGAGTTCGGAGAAAATTTAATTTCAATTTTGGATAAAAAATCACCCCTCTCCTGCAAACGTTTGCAATGCGGCTTTTTTCTCCATCATACGCTGTTTTGCTTGTCAGGAAAGGAGTTTAGAGGATTTTAGATTTGGATTATTCAAAAAAGCTTCTTTATATTTGTATCGTTAATTCCGTTTTCTGTTAATTCCAAACATACTTCATTTGGCTTCCTGAAATGAGTTTCTGGACAGCTTCCGTTAGTTCCATGCATAAGATGATGTTTTTGGGTTGGGTTTATAGCTACAATCTAAATTGATGGGTGCAATTCACACATCTTATAAATCTTCAATGATGGAGGTTTTTAAGTCTTGCGTCTTGTATCTTGCGTCTTGAATCTAAAATTAAACCAAATGAAGAAAAAACCTGCTTTAAGTTTTTGGCAAATCTGGAACATGAGTTTTGGTTTTCTGGGTATCCAGTTTGGCTTTGCCTTGCAAAATGCCAATGTTAGCCGAATATTCGAAACCCTTGGCGCCAAGGTCGACGACATTCCAATTCTATGGATCGCCGCTCCCGTAACTGGATTAATCATTCAGCCGATCATCGGCCATATGAGCGACAAAACCTGGAACCGTTTCGGACGGCGTCGGCCCTATTTTATGGTTGGCGCCATTCTCGCATCGTTGGCATTGTTGATCATGCCCAATTCGCCCACTTTGTGGATTGCCGCCGGACTGCTCTGGATGATGGACGCATCGATCAACGTGTCGATGGAACCTTTCCGTGCATTCGTTGGCGACATGCTGCCAAGTGAACAACGAACAACCGGGTTTGCCATGCAGAGTTTCTTCATCGGAACTGGTGCGGTTGTTGCTTCAGCACTTCCATGGGTTTTTACCAACTGGTTTAATGTGTCGAATGAAGTTGTTGCCGGTGAACGAATCCCGCAGTCAGTAAAACTTTCATTTTATCTCGGGGGTGCCGTTTTTCTGCTGGCGGTGCTTTGGACTGTTTTCTCAACCAAAGAGTATCCGCCCGAAGACCTTGCTGAATTTGAAGCTGAGAAAAAACAGTCTTCAGAAACCGTTGAAATTCCTTTTTCATCTTCACAAAGCCTTTTACCTGGTTTTATCCGGAATGGTTTTATCTGGTTAATCGCAGGTATTCTTGGTAGTTTGCTTATCCTTCAGATGGGATGGTCGAAGGAATTGTATATTTTATCGGTTGGCCTTGGCGCTTTCGGAATGATTTTACTGATCTCAGCCTGGTACACCCGGCAAGGATTGGTCCATAACGGTTTTGTGGAGGTGATTACCGACCTGATGAACATGCCAAAAACGATGAAGCAACTGGCAATTGTTCAGTTTTTTTCATGGTTTGCCTTGTTTGCCATGTGGATTTATTCCACTTCGGCTGTCACCAGCCATATTTATGGAACCAGCGATACCGCTTCGGCTTTGTATAACGAAGGTGCCAACTGGGTGGGAATATTGTTTGCGACTTATAACGGTTTCGCCGCATTGGTGGCTTTTTTACTTCCGGTTTTGGCTAAATGGACCAGCCGTAAAATGGCACATGCCATCGCCTTGGTTTGTGGAGGGATTGGGTTGGCATCGTTTTACATCGTTAAAGATCCGCATATGCTTGTCGTTTCGATGCTGGGCGTCGGATTTGCATGGGCCAGCATCTTGTCAATGCCATATGCCATTCTTACCGGATCGCTACCTTCTCAGAAAATGGGAACTTACATGGGAATTTTCAACTTTTTCATTGTGATTCCTCAGATTCTTGCTGCAAGTATCCTCGGGTTTTTTACTAAAGTTTTGTTTCACGGGCATGCCATTTATGCCCTGATTTTAGGTGGCGTTTCTTTGTTGATCGCTGCCCTAAGTGTTCTGTTTGTTGACGATGTTGATCAAAAATAATTTGAATAATGATTGAAGCTTGTCTGTTTGATTTGGATGGGGTAGTGGTTGATACAGCCAGGTACCATTTTATTGCGTGGAAGGCACTGGCCAAAGAACTGGGATTTGAATTTACCCTTGAAGATAATGAGCGGTTGAAAGGTGTTAGCCGGATGCAGTCGCTTGATATTCTGCTTGAAATTGGAGGATTAGAATTTTCTGAACCCGAAAAACTGGCCATGGCCGAAAAGAAGAACATGCTTTATGTGAGTTATATCGAAAAGATGACACCTGAAGAAACATTGCCTGGAGTGGAGAGATTTCTTCAGGAATTAAAAACTGCCGGAATCGGGATTGCATTGGGCTCGGCCAGTAAAAATGCACCCATGATTTTGGAACGTATTCAGCTCTCCGGAATGTTCGATGCGATTGTGGATGGAAATTCCATCTCAGAAGCCAAACCAAATCCGGAAGTATTCCTGAAAGGTGCTGAAAAATTGGGTGTTTTGCCTAAGAACTGTGTGGTATTTGAAGATGCTATAGCCGGAATTGAGGCGGCACAAAATGCCAACATGTATTCAGTTGGAATTGGTGATCCTGAAACGTTGGGTTTTGCCGATTTGGTTATTCCGGGTTTCGACGGATTTACTGTTGAAAAATTAAAGAAAGCATTTGGTGAATTTTGAAACCACTTGCCTGAGCCCAGAAAGGGCAGAAAATGGGAATAATATCATTCGGGTTAATCGGCTAGCCAGCAAATTACTTGTAAAGAATGATGTGTGACAGATGTATTGAAAAAAGAAACAATTCGAAATTTTACCTGAAAACAGTTCAGGAATAAATAATAAATAAGATGGTATGAAAGATTACATCATACACAACGAGTGGAAGATCATCGAAAAGGGGTTTCACAAAGAAGATAACCGCATTACCGAAAGTTTGCTCAGCATTGGCAACGGCAGAACCGGACAGCGGGCAAACTTCGAAGAGAAATATACCGGTGATACCCTTCGTGGAAGCTACGTTGCCGGTGTTTATTATCCCGACAAAACCCGTGTGGGCTGGTGGAAAAATGGCTATCCTGAATATTTTGCCAAGATTCTCAATGCCACCAATTGGATCGGAATTAATGTGTCGGTTGATGGAGAAGAGCTGGATTTAAACACAGCAAAAATCAACTTGTTTTACCGCGACCTCGATATGAAATCGGGTTTGCTGACACGGCATTTCGTTGCAGAATTGTCTTCAGGGAAACAACTTGAAGTACATTCCAGAAGGTTTTTAAGTATTGCAGATCAAGAAATTGGTGCCATCCGATATTCAGTAAAAGCGCTTAATTTTTCGGGCAAAATTTCATTTCAGCCTTATATCGACGGCGATGTCTTGAACGAAGATTCGAACTACGACGAAAATTTTTGGATCAGCATTGCTCAAAAAACAGGATGTTGCTCCGGATTCGTTTGTGTGGAAACCAAAAAGACAGCCTTTCAGGTTTCTACCGGAATGAGTTTCAAAGTGAAACTGAATAAGGCAATAATAGATATTGAATCAAAAGGCATTGAAAAGGAAAAATATATCGGTTCTTCATTTAATGTTCAATTGAAGCAGGGCGATGAGGTTTGCATCGAAAAGTATGCAGCCATTGTTTCAACGCTCAATCACACCAAAAATAAACTTCAGGAAGCAACTGAAAAAACGCTGAAAAGAGCTTCCGACAAAGGTTTCGATAAACTTTTTGCCGATCAGGAAAAAGCCTGGGCAAAACGTTGGGAAACCAGCGACATCTGTATTGACGGCGATGTGGCTGCCCAGCAGGGAATCCGGTTTAATATTTTCCAGCTGAACCAAACCTATTTGGGCGACGACGAACGTCTGAACATTGGACCCAAAGGATTCACCGGCGAAAAATACGGTGGCGTAACTTATTGGGATACTGAAGCTTATTGTTTGCCTTTTACCCTCGGAACAGCACCTCAAATGGTGTCGAAGAATCTGTTGTTGTATCGTTACAAGCATCTGAAAAAGGCCATCGAAAATGCCGAAAAGCTTGGTTTTACTGATGGAGCAGCCTTGTTTCCGATGGTTACCATCAACGGCGAAGAATGCCACAACGAATGGGAAATTACATTCGAGGAGATTCACCGAAACGGGGCAATTGCCTATGGAATTTATAATTACATCAACTATACCGGCGACAAAGAATACCTCGCACCATACGGGTTCGAAGTTCTGCTGGCTTTGTCGCGCTTCTGGAGCCAGCGCGTAAACTGGTCTGAAGAGAAAAAGAAATTCGTAATACTGGGAGTTACCGGTCCTAACGAATACGAAAACAATGTGAACAACAATTTCCACACCAACTACATGGCTGTGTGGACTTTAAAATATACCCTCAAAGTGATTGATTACCTGAAGAAGGAACATCCGATTTTATTTGAGGATCTGGTGAAAAAGCATAAGCTGAAGGAGCTGAATGAAGCTTCCAGATGGAAAAAAATCATTGCTGATATGTATTTCCCCTACGATTTCAGTCGGAAAATCTACCTTCAGCAAGATGGCTTTCTCGATAAAGAACTAATTCCGGCGAGCCAGTTAAAGCCTGAAGACCGTCCAATCAATCAAAAATGGTCGTGGGACCGCATTTTGCGTTCTCCTTATATCAAACAAGCCGATACATTACAAAGCATTTATTGGTTTGAAGACGACTTCGATCGCGAGAGCATCGAACGCCATTTTGACTTCTACGAACCTCTGACGGTGCACGAATCATCACTTTCGTGCTGCATCCATTCTATTCTGGCTGCTTCACTAGGACGTCAGGAAAAAGCGTACGAAATGTATTTGCGCACCGCCAGGCTCGATCTCGACGATTACAACAACGATACCAGCGACGGTCTGCACATAACCAGTATGGGCGGAACATGGATGGCATTTGTTCAGGGTTTTGGCGGAATGCGCGTGAAAAAAGGTCAATTACATTTCAATCCATTTATTCCTGATGGCTGGAATTCGTATTCTTTCCGCCTGAATTTCAGGGGAGCGCATCTGGAGTTTATTATTAACCAATCATATTTTCACCTTGTCAATCATTCCAAAACCGACATTGAATTGGTTGTTCATGGGAAACAGTACCATCTGCCTGCAAAAAAGGAACTGACAATTACTAACTAGACACATTATAAAATATCATGAAGAAGCTAACCTTATTTATTATTTCTATCGTATTCAGCATTTCAACTTTTGCGCTGAATGTCGATCGCGTCGAACCGATGTTCTGGTGGGTTGGTATGAAAAACCCTAATCTACAATTGCTTATTCACGGAAATAATGTTTCTCAATATCAGGTTTCGATTAAATATCCGGGATTAAAAGTCATCAAAGTGAACAAGGTAGAAAATCCCAACTACCTTTTTGTTGACCTGACTATCGATTCAAAATCTGCCAAAGCCGGATCATTTAAAATTGACCTGCTCCAAAACGGTAAAACCGAAGGTTCATATACCTATGAGTTGAAAAACCGCAATTCCGGATCGGCAAACAGGCAGGGCTTTTCTTCGGCTGATGTGGTTTACCTGTTAATGCCCGATCGCTTTGCAAACGGCGATCCATCGAACGACAACGTCGATTCCCAACCTGAAAAAGCAAACCGTACCATCGATTATGGACGTCATGGAGGTGACATTAAAGGCATCCTCGATCACCTCGATTACATTAAACAATTGGGGGCTACGGCCATCTGGAGTACTCCACTGTTGGAAAACAATTACAATAAATATACCTACCACGGATATGCCATCAGCGATTTTTATCAAATCGACCCACGTTATGGCAGCAACGACGACTATGCCCGACTTGCAGAAGCAGCCCATCAAAAAGGTTTGAAAATCATTATGGATATGGTCTCCAATCATGGGGGAATCTGGGCCTGGTGGATGAAAGACCTTCCCATGGCCGACTGGATCCATCAGTGGCCAACTTTTACACGCAGCAACCATAAAGCGATCACAACCAAAGATATTCATGCCGCCAAGTGCGATTTGAAGCTAGACCAGGAAGGTTGGTTTGACACAACTATGCCCGACATGAATCAAAACAATCCTTATTTTTGGAACTATTACATCCAAAATAACATCTGGTGGATCGAATTTGTCGGTCTGGACGGTATTCGCATGGATACATACCCCTATAACGACCGCGACGCCATGGCAAAATGGGCAAAAGCTATCATGGACGAATACCCCAAATTCAACATTACTGGCGAAACCTGGCTGCACAGTTCCGAAGACATTGCTTTCTGGCAAAAAGACGCCGTTAATTCACTGCATTACAATTCACAACTGCCTACCCCAATGGATTTCGTGATGAACGATGCCCTGGCGGTCTGTTTCAATGAACAAGGAAATGGTTGGAACGAACAGGGAATGAGCCGGCTTTACAACGATATTTCAAAAGATTATTTGTTTGCCAACCCAAACAACCTCTTCATTTTTGCTGAGAACCACGATACTCAAAGGTACAACAACACCTTAAAAGGTGATCTTGCCAAATATAAGATGGCCATGTCGTTTTTGATGACAACTAGAGGAATCCCCCAAATCTATTACGGTACAGAAATAGGGATGACAGGCGATAAGAACAAAGGAGATGGAGATATTCGCCGCGATTTTCCGGGTGGTTGGGCTGGCGACAGTATCAATGCCTTCATTCCTCGGGTACGCACTTCCTTTCAAAACAGTTACTACGATTTTACGGCCAAACTGCTCAACTGGAGGAAAAACAAGGAAGTGATTCATTCAGGAAAACTCATTCACTACGTACCTGAAAATGACATATATGTTTATTTCAGGCACAACGACACAGAAACGGTGATGGTAGTACTGAATAACAACGATAGCGCTCAAACACTTAAAACAGATCGTTTCTCCGAAATCATGGGGAAATGTACTTCAGGAAAAGAGGTTATTTCAGGGAAAACTTATACTGACCTGAAGAGCCTGGATGTACCGGCAAAATCAGCAATGATTATTGAACTGAAATAGAAGAAAGTGGTCAGTCTCAGTTGCCAGTCCCCAACTTTAAACTTTGAACCTTAAACTTTAAACATTTATTCGATGAAAAAACTAAAACAACTGTTCTTTCTGCCTTTACTAGCCCTGGCAATGTTTTCTTGCCAGCCTGCACCGAAAAATCAATCGATAAAAGCAGATATTTCTGAATGGACAAAAAAGGCAGTATTGTATGAAGTTAATATTCGTCAATACACTCCTGAAGGAACGTTCAAAGCTTTTGAAACGCACCTTCCACGTCTGAAAGAATTGGGCGTTGATATTTTATGGATTATGCCAATCAACCCGATTTCGGTAAAAAACCGGAAAGGAAGCCTGGGCTCATACTATTCGGTCAAAGACTACAAGGCTGTTAATCCTGAATTCGGAACACTTGAAGACTTTAAAAATCTGGTGAATAAAGCTCATGAATTGGGGTTCAAAGTCATTGTCGATTGGGCGGCGAACCATACAGGGTGGGACAATCAATGGATTACCGACCATAAAGACTGGTACACTCAGGATTCGTTGGGCAATGTAATTCCTCCAAATCCTGACTGGTCGGATATTGCTGACCTGAATTTCGACTCGAAACCTATGCGCCGCGCCATGATCGATGCGATGGACTTCTGGGTGAAGAATACCAACATTGACGGATTCCGTTGCGATGTGGCATGGGGTGTTCCGCAGGATTTCTGGGAAGCAGCACGAGCATCAATTGATTCGATCAAACCGGTTTATATGTTGGCTGAAGACGAAGACCATCCTGATTTTCTCAAGAAGTCGTTTAATTCTAATTATGCATGGAAATTGCATCATCTGTTAAATGATGTGGCAAAAGGAGAAAAGTCGGCGGCTGACATTCAGAAATACTACACCGATTCGGTTAACAAATATGCAAAGGGTTCATTCCCGATGCAGTTTATTACCAACCACGACGAAAACAGTTGGAATGGTACTGAATACGAACGCATGGGTGATGCCGTGAAAACTTTTGCTGCCCTGACTTTCACCGTTGAAGGTATTCCGCTTCTATATAGTGGCCAGGAAGCTGGTTTGCACAAACGCCTGTTGTTTTTCGAAAAAGATACCATCAACTGGAGCAACCTGGAGATGCAGAAATTCTTTCAATTGTTGACCAGCCTGAAGCATAACAATGCAGCTCTTTGGAACGGTACCTCCGGAGGTTCCATGTCTTTCGTGAATACCTCGGCACCAGAAAAGGTTTTGGCTTTCACACGCGAAAAGGATAACAATCAGGTTGTGGCAATTTTCAATTTGTCCGCCGAGCCAGTTGAGGCAACGATTCAACTTCCACAGGCTGGCAATTACCAGGAATACTTTTCAGGAGAAATAAAAAAAATGGAGAAAGATACAAGCCTAAAATTGGATAAATGGGCTTATAAGGTTTATGTAAGAAAATAGGTTTTTGATTTTGGGGTTTAGGTTTAGTTAGTTTGAAAGTCTGTCCGAAAGGGCAGGCTTTTTTGTTTTGTATTATATGTAAAAAACATGCCTGATTTGGTAACCCTGAAGTCAAGATTTTCGAAATAAGTGTTGAAAGGCTAACTTTAAAACAGATTGTCATGGAAGAGAAACTCATCACCCTCGCATCTTTACCTTATTCAAAAGCTGAGGTTCTACGTTCGTTGCTTGAATCAGAGGATATTGATTGTTTTATTGAGAACGTTGATTTCCTTCAGGATGCAGTGGACACTGGCGTTCGGATCCGAATACTTGAAAAAGATGCCCGAAAGGCTTTCCCAATACTCGAAAAGATGTTGGGGAAAGTGATTGAAGACTTAAAAAAACGCGAAAACTATGTTTTAATTCCAATCGATTTTTCGGATTGTTCATTAAAAGCCGCAATGGTTGGTTTCGATATTGCAGAAAAGCTTGGATCGAAGATGGTTCTTTACCATTCAAGCCCTCAGCCTGAGTTTTTAACCATTCCATATTCTGATGTAATCGTTTACGATTCAGCTTTATTCCTGAATTACGAAATGACTGAAAAAGTGACCAATCAGAATTTCGAAGAATTCCTAAAAAAACTAACGTCAGCCATTGAGCCTGGACGCTGGAAAAAAGCAAAACCCGAATACATTGTAAAAATTGGTGAGGCTGACGACGATATTTTGTCATACATTCAGATTCATCCACCACGGATCGTGGTTATGGGGATTCGTGGCGAAGATGCCAAATCAACCGATCTGATTGGTACCACAACTGCTGCCGTCATTTTTAACACCAAAGTTCCGGTATTGGCTATTCCTGAAAAAACGGCGAACGATTGGCTTGAAAATTTCAAAACGGTAGTTTATGCTACCAATTTTGAATCTCACGATTTTATTGCCATGGATCGACTAATCAAACTGGTAAAGCCATTTGGGTGCAAGGTGGTATGTATGCATGTGAATCAAGGAAACAATGGCGATTTGGATGAAGCCATGCTTGAGGGAATGAAAGAAGCTTTGAGCGAAAAGTATCCTTATGCAGCTTTCGATTGCCGGTTGGTTCACAGTAAAAATCTGCCTGAAGCCATTGATCAGTTTATTCAGGACAACGATATTGATGCTTTAGCGCTGACCACTCACCGCAGAAATTTAATCACCCGGTTATTTAATCCAAGTATTGCACACAAACTGATTTTGCACACCCAAACTCCGGTACTCGTTTTTCATGCCTGAATGGAAACGCTGTTTTGAATTTTGCAATACAAGGAATAATCAATCCGATAAAATTTTCCAGTGACTGGGTATTTTATCGGATTTTCAATATCCCGGCTACTGTAGTTTCAGATCGGTTACTGCTACACCAATATACGAGTCGGCAGTTCCGTAGTATAAAAACCATTTGCCTTGGAAGAAAACCAGCCCTTCACCGAATACTGTACCCGCTTTATACTGGCCTGTTTGCTCGTGAGGTAAAGTTGGTTTCAAAATATTCGATTCTGAGCGCGCCAAAACCTTCTCCGGATCGGTGGCATCGAGCAATACCTGACCCACCGAATAAGTTCCTTTTGGAAGTTTTGGATCGGCATTTTCGCCATCCGAGTTTTTCCCGTTGTACAGCAGTAAAATACCTTTATCGGTCAACATGGCAGGCGGTCCGCATTCGGTTAGTGCACTGTCAAAATAACCTGATCTAGGTACAATGACTTTCCGGAGGTTGCCTTTTTCATCCAGGTTTGGAACCCAATCGATGAGGTTGTCTGACACCGCCAGGTTAACGGCATTCTCGCCCCAATACAAATAATATTTATTCTTGAATTTGGCAACAGTCTGTTTGCCGTTTTTCATCTGGGTAACAATCGATCCTGATTTGGTGGCCATATTCAGGAATTTACCGTTGTACGCTTTGGCAAAGGCAGGTCCTTTTTTTTGCCAGTGGATTAAATCTCTGGAAGTAGCTACCGACAGACGCGGAGTATCGTAATTCCAGCTGGTGTACAACATCACAAATAAACCCTCTTCGGTTTCAACAACACGTGGATCTTCGCATCCGCCCATGTGGTCGTATTTGGCAAATTCATCGTTATCTGGATATAAAACCGGATGCGGATAATAAGTAAAATGAATTCCGTCGGTACTCGACGCCAAACCAATGCGCGAAGTACGGCCACCTAATATCGCTTTTGGATTGTCTTCGCAGCGGGTCAACAGATACACTTTCCCATCGTGCACAATGGCCGCCGGGTTAAACACATCGGCACGTTGCCATTTGACTTCAGCCTTTTTTACCGGACAGAAAAAGGTTTTGGTGGAATCGGCTCCAAGGATTGGATTTTCTTTGGGTTTGGTAAATCCGGAGAACCCCCACGAAGTGTTGGACTTGATATCCTGACTGAAGCCAGAGAATGACGAAGAAATAATGAACAGCAGGATTGCTGAAGCGATAGATTTAGTCCAGGTTTTCATATTGAATAGTTTAGTTTTTCTGAACAGATATGCGGTGCGAAATAATTCGAATGGTAAAGATGCGAATTTTAAAACGAAAAACAGAGTTGATCATCAGTAAAATAGATAGAATCAAAATCCGATTGATAACAAAAAATCCCGGCACTTTCCAGAGTCGGGATTCGTATTTTGTAGATTTATTTTCTTCTAATTAGCCGATTCAAACTGCTTCAGGAAACGGACATCGTTTTCGAAGAAATGGCGGATGTCTTTGATTCCGTATTTCAGCATGGTAATGCGTTCGATACCCATTCCGAAAGCGAAACCGGTGTATTTTTTGCTGTCAATGTTACAGGCTTCCAAAACGTTCGGGTCAACCATTCCGCAGCCCAGAATTTCGAGCCAGCCGGTGTATTTACAAACGTTGCAACCTTCGCCACCACAAATTGAGCAGCTAACATCCATTTCGGCTGATGGTTCGGTAAATGGAAAGTAAGATGGACGTAAACGAATCTGCGATTTCTCTCCAAAAAGCTCACGGGCAAAATACAGTAGTGTTTGTTTCAGATCGGCAAACGAAACGTTTTCGTCCACATATAAACCTTCGATCTGGTGGAAGATACAATGCGAGCGGGCAGAAATGGCTTCGTTCCGGAATACACGTCCGGGAAAAATAGCGCGGATTGGCGGCTGAGTTTTTTCCATCACGCGGATTTGCACACTCGAAGTGTGTGTCCGGAGTAAAACATCTGGGTCTTTTTCAATAAAAAAGGTGTCCTGCATATCGCGGGCAGGGTGTTCCGGCGGAAAATTCAGGGCCGAAAATACGTGCCAGTCATCTTCAATTTCTGGGCCTTCAGAAATGGTGAAGCCTAGTCGTGTGAAGATGTCAATCATTTCATTTTTTACAATCGAAAGCGGATGACGGCTTCCCAATTTGAGTGGCTCTCCTGGCATAGTCAGATCAATGCCTGATTCTGCCTGATCTACAGCCTCAAAATTATCCTTCAGTTCGTTTATTTTGTTGGTCGCAAACTCCTTCAGTTCGTTTATCGCTTGTCCTACTTCTTTTTTAATTTCAACAGGTACATCTTTGAATTCATTAAAGAGCTGGCCAACCAATCCTTTTTTACTGATATATTTAATACGCAGTTCTTCAACCTCATCTTTGGCAGAAACAGAGGCTTGCTCAATTTCAGCTTTTAGCGCTTTTATTTTTTCTAACATTTCGTTCATGCTCATAAATTGATGGGCAAAGATAATGATTCAACAATTAAAGTGAACCAAATCTTCCGGAATACTGAATTTTTGAAATACATGACATTTAGCTGAAGCAAATGAACACACCTAAGCTTACAAAAGAGTTATAGTGAATTTGATGTCTTTTTGCGGCCGATCGAACCGATCTGTTGGCTCTTTCGCAATGGCATCCACAACCTCCATGCCTTCAATTACTTCTCCAAAAATGGTGTATTTGTTGTCTAGTGGCGGATAGCCACCAACAGTAGTATAGGCTTTTCGTTGTTCTTCAGTAAATTTGAGTGATGGTAATTTCGCTGCTTCGGCCAGAACGTCTTCCTTGATAACGTTGTAGCGGGCCATCAGTTCATCTTGTTTCCCTTCTGCTCCGAGTTTATTCAATTCAGGTTCGACTGACTTAAGTTTTGCTTGTAACATGCTCATTTTACGTGCTTCTTCCATCTTTATTTGCATAGAGTCCAGCTCTTCAGTTCGGTAAACTTTCCCTTGAAGAATATAAAACTGAGAGGCGGATGATCTTTTTTCCGGGTTGATATCATCACCTTGTCGCGCTGCAGCCAGAACACCTCTTCGATGAAAAAATTTGGGATTTATTTCTGCCGGAATCGTATATCCTAGATCTCCGCTACCAAGTTGCTTTCCTTGTTCTGCATTTTTCGAATCGGGGTCACCACCCTGTATCATAAACTCTTGAATGACGCGGTGGAAAAGCAAATCAGTATATATACCTCCTTTGGTCAGTTTAATAAAGTTATCGCGGTGAAGAGGTGTTTCATCGTAAAGTTTGATTTTGATGTTGCCAAGTTCAGTTTCGATCTGAACGATTGTTTCTTTGTTTTTTTGCGAAACGCCGCACGACAGGTTTACAAATAAACCGGCGAATATTATGAATAGTGCTAATTTCCTCATTTTAGATCTCTTGTATGGTGTAATCCAGAATAATCATTCTTGAAGCAAAGATAATTAATCGCCCCTATTGCGATATTCTTTTTTGTGGTACTGAACGAAAATTCATGTAAAATCAAAAAAATGGTGTTTTTGTTGTATTTTGGCTATATGTAAATTTTGAATACCGGTCATGGAAAAACTTACTATTGATGATTATTCTTTTCTGGAAAAATTAGCTCTTTCGCATGTTGAGGCTATATTTAATGCTATCGACCAGAATCGGAAATTTTTGCGGAAATGGCTTCCATTTGTTGATTTCACTCAAAAAATAAGCGATACCGAACGATTTGTGCGGTCGATTATTGAAAAGGTATCATCCAATCGTGATGAGGTTTATGTAATCTGGTATAAACATGAATTTGCCGGTTTGATCGGATTTAAGGACATCGATCGTATCAACGATAAAATTGAGATTGGCTATTGGTTAATCGAAAAAGTCACCGGTAAAGGAATTGCGACCGCCGCTGCACGTAAAATGGTAAACCTCGCTTTTCGGAATATGGAGATGAATAGGGTGGTGATTCGTTGTGGTGTCGGAAACGAAAAAAGTTCGGCAATTCCCCTCCGGCTGGGTTTTTCCTTTGAAGGAATTGAAAGGAATGGAGAAAGGCATAACCATTCCTATATTGATTTGAAAGTTTATAGTTTACTAAAGCAGGAATGGGCAAAAACCTTATTTTGACATTCAGAATGCTCCAACGTTAAATTATTGCGATCTGATTTATTTCGGTTTGTATCATTGTAGGATTTTGTTAAGATATTGTAGGATAATAAGTTGTGTTATTGATCTTTTTTTGTTGAGATTGAAAAAGAATTAAGTTGTCGTTTTTGACTTAAACGATCAATTGGTCGAATGTTTTATTTCATACTTTTGCATGGTTCAATCTAAATTGTTTTCGTAATAAATGATTTAGAGTTAAAGCAGAGACAATGGAAAGTAAAACAAATCAACGAACCTTGTACAAGGTTCTTAGGAAAACAGGAGTACGCCGTGATCGTATTAAACTTGAAGCTTCTTTTACGGACGATTTGAATTTTGATCAGGTTGACTGGGCTCTATTTGTATTTTATCTTGAAGGATTATTCAAGATTCAGTTAGACGATCAGGAAATTACTAAGTTGTCATTAGTGAATGATACTCTTGAAATTGTAAACAAAAGAACCAGAGTTGAATTTTCGTAGATAAATTTGCTTGGTTTACTAAAGTATTTTAGAGAAAAGGTATTCGGTTTTCCGGATACCTTTTCTATTTTGTGTTTGCCCGATAGACTCCGATTATTGCTTTTGAGGTACTTTGGAAAAAGTATGCATTCATTGGCTGTATCCTACCATTCATATTGAATATTGACCATTTCAGAAAATAATTTGATTAAAATTTCAGAAATGATTTTCAAGAATCTACTTTTGGAAAAGTATTCAACGAAAATCAATTCAGTAGCATACCTTAATGTTGTGCAAATTCACCTCAGGCGCACAAAAGGAAAGTCAATCATTTTTTGGTTGACTTTTTTCATTTTCAGAAATTGAATCTTCTGAACTATTGAAACTTTTAATTTACTTTTGTCGAAAATTCCTGTTATGCTAAAATTTAAACGGATTCTACTTAAGCTAAGCGGTGAGTCGCTTATGGGTGAACAACAATATGGAATTGATCAGCAAAGGTTGGCTGATTATGCCGAGCAAGTTAAAGAAATTGCAGATCTTGGAGTACAGATTGGAATTGTCATTGGAGGAGGAAATATATTCCGGGGTCTGAGTGGAGCTACTAAAGGATTTGACCGTGTGAAGGGGGACCAGATGGGAATGCTTGCAACTGTAATTAATAGTCTGGCTCTCAATTCAGCACTTCAGGCTGTAGGATGTAAGTCACGTGTTTTAACTGCCATTCGAATGGAACCCATTGGTGAATTCTACTCAAAAGACAGAGCTATTGAAGTTTTGGGAAAGGGCGAAGTAGCCATCTTTTCTGCCGGAACCGGGAATCCTTATTTTACCACTGACACTGGTTCTTCACTTCGTGGAATTGAGATTGAAGCTGATGTGATGTTAAAAGGCACTCGAGTTGATGGAATATACACAGCCGATCCGGAAAAAGATTCTTCGGCTATACGTTTTGATAAAATATCGTTTGATGAGGTCTATCAACGCGATTTAAAGGTAATGGATCTGACTGCAACAGCCATGTGTAAGGAGAATAATTTGCCAATTATTGTTTTTAATATGGATATTAAAGGAAATTTGAAGAAGGTATTGGAAGGCGAAAATATTGGTACTTACGTTTATAGATAATTGAAGATATATTTTTATACAAAGGCGAAATATAAATTTTAAAGTAATTTAATTTTTTCTATATTTGTTGCCAGCACTTTTAATAAACGAAAAGAGTTAGTTCATATGCAGGAAGAGGTTCAAATGATTTTGGATATTTGCAGGGAAAGAATGGAACACGCGATTACCCATCTTGACAAAGAATTGGTTCATATTCGCGCTGGAAAAGCTTCTCCGCGAATGTTGGACTCAGTGATGGTTGAATATTACGGAAGTATGGTTCCGATAGCACAAGTTTCAAATATCAATACTCCTGATGCCAGAACAATTGCAATTCAACCTTGGGAAAAATCAATGATTCGTCCCATTGAGAAGGCAATTATTAATTCAAATTTGGGATTCAATCCTGATAATAATGGCGAGATTATTCGTATTAATGTACCTGCACCAACAGAACAACGCCGGAAAGATATGGTGAAAACGGTGAATAAAGAAGGCGAGGTTGCGAAGGTTAGTTTACGAAGTGCCCGGAAGGATACTAACGACAGTTTAAAAAAGTTGTTAAAGGATGGTCTTTCTGAAGATATTGAAGAAGATGCTGAAGATAAAGTTCAAAATATGATTAATGACTTCAGCAAAAAAGTTGACAAAATGCTCGAGGAAAAAAACATCGAGATTTTAACGATATAATTGTTTCTAGTTTTCTGTTTTCTGAACATTGTTTAATTGTTTTCATGGCTTTGAGGCGGCTTGTTGAAGCCGTCTCAATTTTTTTTATAATTGTTTGTGTTCAATCGGGTAAGCTTGTTAATTGTTTTTCAGAAAATTCTTCTTTATTCATTTACCTTGTACTTCAAACAGCTTCATCCTTACTTCAGAAATTGAATATTCAAATTTGAATCCGAAGCCAACGATAAGAAAATCAACGAAATAATGCTCTTAATTTGTTGTTTTTCAATTAATTCTGAATCTATTTATAAATTCAGAACTTTGTACCTTGCTCATTTCATTTTTAGTTAATAAATTTCAGAAGATAATTGTTGAATGAGAAATCGTAGATTTTCTTCCCATTCTCTGGTTCCTATTTTTTGTCTGGGAGTAAATTGGAACAATAGTAAATGGTTGTATATGAATGCAATATGGAGAAATTATTTCGGGAAGATGGAGTTTGGTTCAGAAGTATTTAATTCAAAGTAATAAAATGGCTATGATCGGAATGGTTGATTACCACATGCATTCAGTTTTGTCTGATGGTCATAATTCATATGAGGAAATGGTTCGTATGGCGATTTCGAAAGGTTTGGATGAAATTGGTTTTACCGACCATGTTTGCCTCAAGCCAGTTGATTGGGCGATTCGGATGGAAGACATCCCGGTAATGACCAGACAAATATTCGATCTTAAACAAGAATACGAGAATCAGATTCAAATCCGATATGGCATTGAAGTTGACTATTTTCCCGATCGTGAAAATGAATTGAGGGACTTGATCGAAAGTATTCCGGTTGATTTTGTAATTGGTTCGGTTCATTTTATTGATGACTGGAATTTTGACATGGATAAGTCGTTATATGGGAAGTGGTCGAACGATAAGCTGTATGAAATGTATTTTGGCATAATTCAGAAGGCAGCACAATCAGGTTTATTTGATACGATAGGGCATATTGATATTATTAAAAAATTTAAGATTTATCCGGAGTCGAATCAGGACAAACTTTTTGAGGATACCATCAAGATAATAAAGGATCACAATCTGGTGGTTGAATTAAATACTGGAGGATTGGATCGTCCGTGTGCCGAATTCACCCCAAGCACCAAATTGCTTGAGATGTGTTATAACCATCGGGTACCTGTTACATTAGGTTCTGATGCTCACCGAGTCGAGCAAATTGCACGGCATTATGAAAGTGCGACCGCACTGCTTTCGCATTTAGGCTACACTGAAATTGTGGGCTTTAAGAATCGTATCCGCAGAATTATCAGGTTGTAACGCTTGAATTATTGTTTAGTTATTTTCAAGAATCCGAAAAATCTCGTCAAGCCTAGGGGTAAGAATAATTTCAGTTCTTCTGTTTTTCTGCCTGGCTTCCTGAGTATTGGCTTCATCAATCGGAAAAAATTCGCCTCGGCCAGCCGAAGTAATCCGCTTTGGTTCAATGGCCTTGTTTTTCAGTAGAATACGGGTGACAGCGGTGGCTCGCATTACACTCAAATCCCAATTGTCTTTAACCGATCCGGTTCCGCGCATTGGAACATTGTCGGTATGCCCTTCAACCAAAACATTGATGTCGGGATTTTGGCCCAACACCTCGGCAAGGTTCGAAAGTGCCTGCTGTCCTTTCGGATCGACATCCCACTGACCAGTTTTAAATAAAAGCTGTTCATCAAGCGAAACATAAACTTTCCCGTTTTTTTCCTGAATCGTCAACCCTTTGTTATTAAAACCGAGCAAAGCATCCATTACTTTTTGTCTGAGTTGTTTTACTGCTTCATCTTTTTGCTTGAGAGCTTCTTCAAGTTCCTGCAATCGAAGGCTACGTTGTGCGAGCTCTGTTTGAGCCGATTTCAGAATGTCCTCTCGCTTTTGCAAATCGGCTTGTGTTTCCTGAAGTTTTCCCATTAGGTGGGCAATTTCTTCCGAACTTCCGGCTTTTAGACTATTTAATTGGTTTTCAAGATCGCTATTGAATTGTTTTAGCCTTTGATTCGCAGAATTCAAATTTTCCAGATTTTGGGAAGTCTCTTTCAATTTCGCTGAGAGTTCTTCAATATCTTTGATTTGCTTTTCTACTTTACTTTGCAGTTCCGTGTTTTTTGTATTCAAGGCCTGATTTTGTTCCTTGAGTGTTTGAACCGTTTTTTCACAGTCCCGGAAATTTCCAGTCAATTGATTGAATTTTTTTGATGAAACACACGAGAAGAAAAAGAAAAAAGTGAAGACATATAATAATTTATTCATGGCGGGTGTTTTTAATCTGGTAAATATAGAACTTTGCCAAGTCTTTGCCAAGTCTATTTTGTCGGGGACTATCCTGATTTTAAAGTTTTAGATTGAAGGCTGAACAGGTTGAAATTGATAATTGTTTTGGTCTATTGGCTATTATGGTAGTAAAGATTACCGGTCATAGTCGTATATTTGAATTCAAAATTGAAGTTGATGGTTGAAAATACGGGAAGCCTATTGGATCAGATCAAGGATCCGTCGGAATTGAGAAAATTAAAAGTTGAAGAATTACCTCAGGTTTGTCAAGAATTAAGAGACTTTATCATTGATGTGGTTTCGACTAATCCTGGGCATTTGGGAGCTAATCTTGGAGTTGTTGAATTAACCGTTGCGCTTCATTATGTGTTTAAAACACCGTATGATTTGCTCGTTTGGGATGTTGGGCACCAGGCTTATAGCCATAAAATTCTGACCGGAAGGAAAGATGTTTTTCATACGAATCGTAAATACAATGGGATCAGCGGATTTCCGAAGCCAACCGAAAGTATTTACGATACATTTGGTGTCGGACATTCGAGTACTTCCATTTCGGCAGCTCTTGGTATGGCTGTTGCTGCCCGTCTGAAAGAAGAAAGAGACCGGAAAATTGTGGCTATAATTGGCGATGGTGCGATTACCGGCGGTATGGCTTTCGAGGGCCTGAATAATGCAGCTGTCAACAAATCTGATTTGCTTGTTATCCTGAATGACAACAACATGGCTATCGACCCAAATGTTGGCGGATTGAGTAATTATCTCCTGAATATTTCAAAATCTCAAAAATACAACAAGCTCAAAAAGGATATCTGGGAAGGATTGGGAAAACTGAACGGTTTCGGCCCGAAAGCTCGGCGGGTGGTTCAAAAAACGGAGAATGCAATTAAAAGCATGTTGCTTAAGCAGTCGAATTTGTTTGAAGGATTAGGGTTCCGTTATTTTGGTCCGGTTGATGGTCACAATGTCGTTTATTTGGCCGAAGTCCTTAAAAGTCTGAGTAGCATTCCGGGGCCAAAACTTTTGCATGTAATCACAAAAAAAGGCAAAGGATTTAAGCAGGCAGAACTTAATCAGACAGAATATCATGCTCCAGGAAAATTTGATAAAGTTACAGGAGAATTACTTGATTGCGACTGTAAAGTAAATAAACCGCCGAAATTTCAGAATGTGTTTGGGCACACAATTATTGAACTTGCAGAGATGAATGAACGCATTGTTGCAATTACACCTGCCATGCCTACTGGTTGTTCGCTCAACCTGATGATGGAAAAGATGCCTACCCGGACCTTTGATGTTGGAATTGCCGAGCAACATGCAGTAACATTCTCTGCAGGGTTGGCCATACAGGGAATGCTTCCGTTTTGCAATATATATTCCACGTTTATGCAGCGGGCTTACGATCAGGTCATTCATGATGTAGCTTTGCAAAATTTACAGGTTGTGTTTTGCCTCGATCGGGGAGGACTTGTAGGTGCTGATGGCCCTACCCATCATGGTGTTTTCGATTTAGCCTACATGCGCACTATCCCAAACATGATTGTTTCGGCGCCGATGGATGAGATTGAATTGCGGAATTTGATGTTTACGGCTCAAAATGAAAATCACGGTCCTTTTTCGATCAGGTATCCCCGTGGATGTGGTAGCATTATCGATTGGGAGCAAGCCATGGAAGCTATTCCCATTGGGCAATGCCGACAACTTTCTGAAGGAAACGATCTGGCCATCCTAACCATTGGGACCATTGGAATTCAAGCCAATAGAGTTATCAAGATGCTTCAAAAAGATGGAATTTTTGCCTCTCACTACGACATGCGGTTTGTTAAACCCCTGGATGAAGACGCTCTTCATTCTATTTTCAAAAAGTATAAATATATACTTACCATTGAAGATGGAGTTTTGCAAGGAGGATTTGGCAGTGCTGTGTTAGAATTTATGGCCGACCATCAATACAACGTTTCGTTGAAACGGATTGGAATTCCTGATAAGTTTATTGATCATGGCACAACTGAAGAACTGTATCGCGATTATGGGCTTGATCAACAGGGAATTTATAAAACGGTTAAGGCGTTTATCCGTAAAGATTAATATCTCAGGATACTTTTTAAAAAACAAGTGCGTTTATCTGTTAAATATTTAAATCATACTAACCTTGGATTTTTATTATCGGAAACGACGCTGGAAAGTATTACTTCTGTTGCTGGCAGTTGTAATTGGTATTGGATCGTTCTTCTATACCAACTGGCTGGTAAAGAATATGGCCCGAGAAGAGCGTAAAAGTGTTGAGTTATGGGCCGAAGCAACCCAGAAGCTGGTCAGTGCAGATATTAACTCCAACCAGGACATGACCTTTCTGAACGACATTATCATTCGCAATACAACGATTCCAATTATTATTACAGACAGCCTGAAACATATTGAAGATTCAAGGAACATTTCGTTTACGGAAACAAATAAAGATAAGGTACTGTTAAGAGAATTGCACAAAATGAAGGACGAAAATGATCCGATCATTATTTCAATTTCTGAAACCCAAAAGCAGTATTTGTATTATGGTGATTCAATTTTGATTGAAAACCTAAAATATTTCCCCCTTGTTCAATTTGCTGTCATTTTTTTGTTTATTCTGGTCGCTTATCTGGCGTTCAATTCTTCGCGAAATGCAGAGCAGAACCAAGTGTGGGTTGGTATGTCCAAAGAAACAGCTCATCAGTTAGGGACCCCAATTTCATCGTTAATGGCTTGGGTTGAACTATTGAAGATGCAAAATATTGATGAAAACCTGGTTCAGGAATTTGAAAAGGATACGCAACGATTGCAAAAGATAACAGAACGGTTCTCGAAGATCGGATCAGTTCCTGAACTTGTTCCGACAGATGTTGCTGAAACCATTCGGTCCACAGTTGAATATCTGAAAACTCGGTCTTCTGGCAAAGTGAAATTCGTATTGGATTTTGATCCGGACAAAAAATATGAAGCTCCATTGAATTCGTCATTGTTCAGTTGGGTTATTGAAAACCTTTGTAAAAATGCAATTGATGCGATGAACAATGCTGGTACAATACAGGTCTCTATTATGGAAAAGGCTGACCAGTTATTTATTGAGGTTTCCGATACCGGGAAGGGAATTTCGAAAACCAATTTCAAGACCGTATTTCAACCAGGCTTTACAACCAAGAAAAGAGGATGGGGACTTGGACTATCGCTGGCCAAGAGAATTGTTGAAAATTATCATAACGGAAAAATTTTTCTGAAACATTCTGAAATCAACAAAGGAACGACCTTTCGGATAACCCTCAACAAGGGATAACTTATTAACAATTCGACATCAAAGCAAATAGTTGATATGTAATATATTAGGCGACAAAATGCTTTTTCGGAAGAAACGCTGTTAAAAAAATCAATATATTTTCAGTGTTTGTATATTTTTTATACTTTTGCAAAACTTTTTTCAGGCAATGAGCAGTCAATCATTCTATAGCATTGCGTTCAAAGGTCTTTCACAAGGGAAGCATGTCTTTGAATACGAAATAGATGACAAATTCTTTTCTGAATTTGGCGGTGGTGTTGTCGATAAAGGTAAAGTGAACGTTCGAATTACTCTTGAAAAACAGAGTTCACTGATGATCTTGTGGTTTGATGTGGATGGGACAGTTAATGTTCAATGCGACCGTTGTCTTGAAATGTACGATCAGCCGATAACAGGCTCAGAACGAATTTTCGTAAAATTTGGCGAAAAGGAGTTTGTTGAAGGCGACGACGTAATTTGGGTAAGTACAAACGACTATCAATTGAACGTAGCTCAATTGATTTACGAGTTTATATGTTTGGCAATTCCAATCAAAAGAGTTCATCCTGATGATGAGAACGGAAACACAAGCTGTGATCCGGCAATGATAGAAAAGCTAAACAAATATATGATCAGAGAAGACGAAGAAGATAAGTCTATCTGGAATGATTTAAAGAAATTATTAGATAACGAATAAAGATTAAGTTAAGATGGCACATCCAAAACACAGGGTATCAAAGACCCGAAGAGACAAAAGAAGAACGCACGACAAAGCTACCCCAGCAACATTGGCAGCTTGTTCAAATTGTGGTACAACTGTTAAATACCACACTGTATGTCCGGAGTGTGGATATTACAGAGGTAAGTTGGCAATCGAAAAAGACGTTACCGTTTAATAAAAACACTATTATGATCAGAAGGACTCGGTTCTTCTGATCTTTTTTTGCTCTCCTGTTGTATTATTCGAACAATTTAATTAATTGTTTTAAAAGGAGTTAGGCGAATTATTTGCCTGATTTTTCTTTGCTGTTCGGTTTTTTCATCCTAACTTGCGCCGCAATTTAATTTCCAAGTATTACAGTTTATATAGGGCTTTTTCTAAATTATTAGGAAGAGTTGTTTTGATAGGTTTGATTTAAAATTTTCACTATGAATAAAATTCATGCTGCAATTACAGGCATTGGAGCATTTTTACCTGAGTATCGTCTAACCAATGAAGAATTAAGCACTTGGGTAGAAACTTCTGATGAATGGATCATGCAGCGTATCGGCATCAAGGAACGCCGCATCATGAAGGAAGAAGGATTAGCAACCTCAGACATGGGTGCCGCTGCTGTCAAGCAATTGCTTGAAAAAACCGGAACAAAGCCTGAAGAGATCGAATTATTAATTTGTGCCACCATTACTCCCGACAGCCCGCTTCCTGCATGCGCAAATCTCATCAATTATAAAGCCGGGTTAACCAATTCCTGGGGATTCGACCTTAATGCTGCATGTTCCGGGTTTGTTTTTGCTTTGACTACCGGCGCCAAGTTTATTGAGAGTGGTCAATACAAAAAGGTAATTGTCTTAGGGGCAGACATGATGTCTTCGATTACCAATTATAAAGATCGCACAACCTGTCCATTGTTTGGCGACGGAGCTGCTGCTGTATTGCTTGAACCCACAATCGAAGATATGGGAGTGATAGATCATATTAATCGGGTTGACGGTTCGGGGAGTCAGTTTCTTCAGATTAAAAGTGGAGGATCACTTCGTCCAGCCTCAAATGAAACTGTTTATAATGAAGAGCATTTTGTAACTCAGGAAGGACAAGCCGTATTTAAATCAGCGGTTTCGAATATGGCAGATGTTGCCGTAGAAATGATGGAAAAACATCATATTTCTGAAAATGATTTGGCTTGGTTTGTTCCGCATCAGGCAAATATGAGAATTATTGATGCCGTTGGTCGCCGAATGGGCATTGACAAGGAACGTGTTATGGTGAATATTCAGAGATATGGCAATACAACTGCTGCGACAATCCCTCTTTGTTTATACGATTACGAAAGTCAGTTGCGAAAAGGTGATAACATCATTTTGGCTTCTTTTGGTGCAGGTTTTACGTGGGGAAGCATATACCTGAAATGGGCATATGATCCTAAATAAAGATACGATCTCAATATATTTTAATCAGTCTGGTCATGGGAAAGCTTATTGTAAGTAGTCACGATGAATTTGAAAAACTTGTTGGTCAGGAACTTGGTGTTTCTGAATATTTGACTGTTACTCAAGATCAAATCAATAAGTTTGCTGATGCGACACTTGATCACCAATGGATTCATGTGGACGAGGAACGTGTTAAAACCGAAGGTGCATTTGGAAGTACCATTGCCCATGGATATTTGACACTATCGCTTTTGCCTTACATGTGGGACCAGATCATTCAGGTTGAAAACATCAAGATGCTTGTCAATTATGGGATTGACAGTTTCAAATTTAATCAGCCAGTATTGGTTAACAGCAGAATTAGAACCCGTGTTGTCCTGAAATCGGTTGCCAATTTAAGGGGGATCACCAAAATACAGCTCGATATTCGCATGGAAATTGAAGGAAATCGGAAACCAGCTTTCGAAGGAATCATGACTTTTCTTTATCATTTCATTTAAACATAGTTTAAGTTTTCAAACTAAATATTGAACGTGTTTCTGAAAAGAGACACGTTTTTTTGTTAGCAACAGCCAATTTTTATGTTTTCGGTTAGTGATCTAAGGTCAGCTTTTGTATATTTGAAATTCGTTCAAAAAAAACAAAGCAATGGCCAAAGAAAACAATGAAATCAATCTGCAGGTAATTAATCTGATTGCCAAAGGAACTCGAATTACCGGTGATATAAATTCGGATGGAGATCTTCGTGTTGATGGAGAGATAATTGGAAATCTTGAATCGAAAGGAAGATTGGTAATTGGAGCATCAGGAAAAATCGACGGAGAAATCAGTTGCAAAAGTTGCGAAATTGCCGGAACTCATAAAGGTAAAATATTGGTTGCCGAGCTGCTTTCCCTGAAAGCTTCGTCAAACCTTACAGGCGATATTGTTACCGGGAAATTATCGATTGAACCAGGAGCGTATTTCGTCGGAACTTGCACCATGAGTGATGAAAATATCAATTAATGACCCCAAATAAACTCCAGAAACCCAAGAAAAACTTTGATGATTTTATCCGATATTCTAGTTTGGCTTTTGAGATGGTAGTCATAATGGGAATTGGAACGGGATCAGGAGCTATAATTGATCATTGGCTGGCCTTGAAATTTCCTGTTTTTACCTTGGTTTTGATGATATTGTCGGTTGTTGGAGCAATTTATTACTCAGTCCGGAAATTCTTATAGTTCGTTGTTAATATAAATTTAACTATTTTTTTGATTAACCAGAGATGAAACGATTCATTATACAATCAACTGTTTTGACAATTATTGTTTCCATTTTGGGAACGATCGTTTATTCGACATTACTTCAAAACCATTACCTGCCAGTTTTACCTTTTTTGATTGTCTTTTTTTATGTAGTGACGAACCTTGTTCATGCATATTTGTTGCGGATTGCTGTAAAATCGGGTTCTAAATTTAATTCGCAATACATGGCAATTAGTTTTTTTAAAATGTTTTTTTACCTGATTTTGGCTATTATTTTCGCATTTTTGAATAGGGAGTCTGCCACGGTTTTTTTAGTCAATTTTCTAATACTTTATGCCATTTACACTACATTCGAAGTGATTCAAATTTCGAAAGTAGTCAGGCAAAAAAATATGTAGTCACTCTTTTTTGTGATGATTGGTTTTAATCGCATAAAAAATTAAATTTGTTGTCCGCTGAAAACAAAGAAAATGATACAAATTATACGACCTTTATTCATTATCATTTTAGTTCTCTTTATTGGAATAGGATCCGTTCAGGCCGGTGAAGAACCGGAGAAAACAACCGAAGCGTCACAATCAGAAGGTTTTAATGCCGGGAAATTTGTCATCGAACATGTGTCTGATGCTTTTGAATGGCATATTGCCACTTTCGGCGAAACAGAAATCAGCATTCCTTTACCTATTATTTTGTACAGCTCGGACCAAGGATGGAATTTTTTCATGTCTTCCAGATTTCATCATGGCAAAGACACTTACAACGGCTTCAGGATTGAGAAGGAGGGGAAAAATGAAGGTAAAATCGTTGAGGTAAATGGACGGGGGGAAGTTATTGATTTGCCAATAGATTTATCGATTACCAAAACGGTTGCCGGAATCTTTGTGAGTGTAATCATTCTGTTGCTTATTTTTCTGAATATCGCCAAAACAGCAAAAAAACGAGTAAACAAAGCTCCTGCCGGAATGCAAAGCTTGTTTGAGCCGGTAATCCTTTTTGTTCGCGACGATGTAGCCAAGCCAGCCATAGGCGAAAAAAGGTACGAGAAATTCATGCCTTTCCTGTTAACTGTTTTTTTCTTTATCCTGATTAACAATTTACTTGGATTGATTCCCATTTTCCCGTTTGGGGCAAATGTTACCGGAAACATTGCTGTTACAATGGTTCTGGCATTGTGTACCTTTTTTGTAACCACTTTTAGTACGAACAAACATTATTGGAAAGAAATATATAATCCGGATGTACCTTGGTGGTTGAAGTTTCCGATACCATTGATGCCAATCGTTGAACTCACCGGAGTCATTACAAAACCATTTGTATTGATGGTCCGTCTCTTTGCCAACATGTTAGCTGGGCATTTAATTGTGACCGTATTTGTTTCTTTGATATTCATTTTTAATGTTAAAATGGGCATCGAAGCTGGTTTGGGCGTTTCTGTTCTTTCGGTTGCATTCTCAGTTTTCATTTTATTGCTCGATGTGCTTGTATCTTTCATTCAGGCATACGTATTTACATTACTGTCAGCCCTTTATTTTGGAATGGCTTCACCAGAACATCATTAGTTTCTATTATATTTTAAAATTCATCATTATGACTGCATTATTCATCGTTTTAGCAGAAATGGCTCTCGGACAAATGGGAGCTGCATTGGGTGCAGGTTTAGCAGCAATTGGAGCTGGTATTGGCATTGGTAAAATTGGTGCCAGCGCAATGGAGGCCATTGCACGTCAGCCTGAAGCAGTAGGCGATATCCGTTCGAATATGATTGTTTCGGCAGCATTAATCGAAGGTGTTGCATTCTTTGCTGTTATCATCTGTGCTTTGGTAATTTTCATTTAAGAGATTTTTGTTTTCTAACCCGCTCCCGGGATTGCCGGGAGTGAGGGTTACTTTTTAACCAACAATTACACCATCATGGGATTTGTAACTCCGGATTACGGTACAATATTTTGGATGCTCATCATTTTTGGGATCGTTCTGTTCATCCTGAAAAAATTTGCATGGGTTCCCATTTTGAAAGCGCTGAAAGATCGTGAAAAATCAATTGCTGATGCTTTGAATTCAGCCGAAAAAGCCAGAAAAGATGTTGCCGGGTTAAAGGCTGCTAACGATCAGATTATTACTGAGGCCAGAAGGGAAAAAGATATTATCCTGAAGGAAGCTCGTGATATCAAAGATAAAATCATCGCAGAAGCAAAAAATCAGGCGAACGCTGAAGCCCAGAAGAGCATTGATTATGCCAAGCAACAAATAGTTGCTGAAAAAACTGCAGCCATAAATGATATTAAAAAGCAAGTAGCCGAATTATCTGTTTTGATTGCTGAAAAGGTGATCAAAAAACAACTCGACAATCCTGAAGAACAGAAAGTCCTGGTTCAGGATATGTTAAAAGATATGAAGTTGAAATAATCGTATGGATCAAAGTAAAATAAATGTTCGGTATGCCAAGGCGTTTTTCGAACTTGCAAAAGAAAAAGGTCTGACCTTAGAACTTCGCAAGGATGCCATATTAATTGCCACTGTTTGCACCACCAGCAGCGACTTTATTCTTATGCTCGAAAGTCCGGTGGTAAAAACCTCACAAAAAATAGAAGTTATCAAGCGCATTTTTGAAGGCAAGGTCAATGTTTTGTCCCTGAATTTTTTGCTTTTGATTGCTGAAAACAAGCGCGAGAACTATATCCCGGGAATTTTCAGGAATTTGGAAGATTTATACCGGAAGGAAGAAGGAATAAAATCGGCGGTTTTGACCAGCGCTCAGCCTTTAAATGAGGCTGTTGTGCTTCATATTCAGAAAATTCTGGAAACAGAATTCAATGCAAAAGTTGAATTAAGGCAAAAGGTAGATGATTATTTAATTGGTGGATTTGTATTACGGGTTGAAGACAAACAATACGACGCAAGTCTTTCAACACAATTGAAAAAAATCAGAGAGCAATTGCTTCATACAGAATTGAAATAATATAACGATAGAAATAAAAATAGAATAAGATGGCAAATATAAAACCTGCTGAAGTTTCAGAAATTCTCAGGCAACAACTGGAAGGCTTTAAAAGTCAGGCCGAACTGGAAGAAGTTGGTACTGTACTTCAGGTTGGAGATGGAATTGCACGTATTTACGGTCTTTCGAATGTTGAATCGAATGAAATGATTGAATTCGATTCAGGCGTTAAAGGGATCGTACTGAATCTGGAAGAAGATAACGTTGGAGCCGTTATTTTAGGTCTGACCAAGGAAATCAAAGAAGGCGATACGGTAAAAAGACTTCGCCGGACTGCTTCGATTGAAGTAGGTGAAGGATTGCTTGGCAGGGTTATCAATACGTTGGGCGAACCGATCGATGGCAAAGGAGTTATCGCCGGTGAAAAATTCATATTGCCTTTGGAACGTAAAGCTCCTGGAGTAATTTTCAGGCAGCGGGTTTCGAAGCCACTTCAAACAGGATTAAAGGCCATTGATGCCATGATCCCCATTGGACGTGGTCAGCGTGAATTGATTATTGGTGACCGCCAAACCGGCAAAACTGCTGTGGCTATTGATGCTATTATCAATCAGCGAGAAAACTTTGAAAAAGGCACACCAGTATATTGCATTTATGTAGCTATTGGGCAAAAGGGTTCGACTGTAGCAAACATTGTGCATACGCTCGAAAAGCACGGCGCCATGGATTATACAGTGATTGTTATGGCTACGGCCTCCGATCCGGCAGCTCTTCAATATTATGCGCCATATGCAGGGGCCGCTATCGGCGAATTTTTTCGCGATACAGGTCGCGATGCTTTGATTATTTACGATGACCTTTCGAAACAAGCCGTTTCGTACCGCGAAGTTTCGTTGTTGCTTCGTCGTCCACCAGGTCGTGAAGCCTATCCTGGTGATGTGTTTTACCTTCACTCCCGGTTACTCGAACGGGCTGCCCGGATTATCATTTCAGACGAAATGGCCGCCAAAATGAATGACTTACCCGAATGCCTGAGAGGAATGGTAAAAGGAGGAGGTTCATTAACTGCGCTTCCGATTATCGAAACTCAGGCGGGTGACGTATCCGCATATATTCCGACTAACGTAATTTCGATTACTGATGGTCAGATTTTTCTGGAGTCAAACTTGTTTAACTCCGGAGTTCGTCCAGCGATCAATGTGGGTATTTCGGTTTCGCGTGTGGGGGGGGATGCTCAGATTAAGCCGATGAAAAAGATTGCAGGAACCTTGAAATTGGATCAGGCTCAGTTCCGCGAATTGGAAGCTTTCTCGAAATTTGGTTCCGACCTGGATGCTGCAACCATGCGAGTTTTGGATAAAGGACGTAAGAATGTGGAAATTCTGAAACAGCAACAATATGCTCCGATGAAAATCGAACATCAGATTGCCATTATCTATTGCGGTGTAAAAGAGTTGCTTCGCGATGTCCCGGTTGAGAAGGTACGGGCTTTTGAACGCGATTTCCTTGAATTAATGGAAATGCAATATCGGAGCGTACTCGACCAGTTAAGAGCCGGCGTGCTTACCGATAACGAAACAACGGTGATTGAAAAAGTAGCTGCAGAGGTAGCTGAGCGATATTCAGTATAAATTGTGGTTGACGGTGAACTCATTCAATGATTTGAAATGGCCAATTTAAAAGAAACACGAACCCGAATAGCATCGGTTAAAACCATCAGGCAGGTAACCAGTGCCATGAAAATGGTATCTGCAGCCAGGCTCAAGAAGGCACAAGATGCAATTTTGCAAATTCGTCCTTACGCTGAAAAACTTTCAGGATTACTGTCATCTTTAAGCTCGGCGCTGGATAATAATGCTGATTCGGTTTATACTGTTCAACGTAATCCCGATAAAGTTCTGATTGTTCTAATCAGTTCAAACCGGGGACTTTGTGGGGGATTTAACTCATACATTGCCAAAAAGAGTTTGTTTCTGGCAAAAACAAAATACAAGAGCCAATTGAATTCCGGGAATCTTGATTTTATTGTTATCGGGAAACAGGCAGGCAAGATACTGCGATCTTATCAGGTTAAAATTAAGGAAGAAAAAAATTATCTGTTTGACAACCTTGATTTTGAGCACGTTTCCATAGAAGTTCAATCCCTTATGACTGAGTTTGTGAATGGTAGATATGATCGTGTTGAACTTATTTACAACAAATTTATTAATGCCGCTGTTCAGGAACAGGTTAGCGAGCAATTTTTACCTGTTTTGCCAGTTGATGCTGATCAGAAAAAACGGAGTAATACCGATTACATTTTCGAGCCATCGTTGGAATTAATTGTTGAAGAACTTATTCCAAGGTCGTTGAAAATACAATTTTATAAAGCATTACTCGATTCGCATGCTGCTGAACATGGAGCCCGGATGACAGCCATGCACAAAGCTACCGACAATGCTTCTGATCTGATTGACGAACTCACTCTTGCCTTTAACAAGGAACGTCAGGCCGCAATTACCAACGCGATTCTTGAAGTAACTAATGGCGCTGAGGCCTTAAATGGATAAACATAAAAGAATTGGGCCACGAGCCCTTTGCAGCTCCGCTTGTCGGATGTCTGTTGCCCGGTCAAGATGCCGGGTTTTTTTTGCAAAAAAGCATGATCGTTAAATTGAAATTTGACAACTCAATAAATCGTGGTTGTTTCCCAATTAATTACTAATTTTAGCCGCTCTAATTTTTGAAAAGCTATGAATCAATTATTTGTCATTTTAGTCCTGACAAATTTTTTAAAGACAATCGGTATAATCGTGGTGGTTTACTACGGATTGAAGTTTCTTGGGCGTTTGCTTTTCCCGATTGTGGTTAAAAAAGCAGTTAATAACATGCAGCAAAGGCAATCGCAGTATCAACGCCAATACCAAAATAAGCAGGAGGGTGAGGTTACTGTTGAAACAAAAGCCCGGCAGCAAGCCCACAACAATACTGCGGAAGGCGAATATGTCGATTTCGAGGAAATTGAGTAGTCATTAGAAAAAGGAATAAGTCATTAGCAATTGAAATTTTCCAAATGACCAACGACTCTTGTCAGTCATATAAAAGTAGAAAGTATAAACAATAAATCATCAACAATAAATAGTTATGGCTCAGGAAGATGTATTTAAAAAACTGGTTGCTCATTGTAAAGAATATGGATTTGTGTTTCAGTCGAGCGAAATTTACGATGGACTGAGTGCAGTTTACGATTACGGACAAAATGGTGTTGAGTTAAAAAATAACATTAAAAGATATTGGTGGGACTCCATGGTCTTACTGCACGAAAATATAGTTGGACTTGATTCCGCTATTTTTATGCATCCAACCATTTGGAAAGCTTCAGGCCATGTTGACGCATTTAACGATCCGTTAATCGATAATAAAGATTCGAAGAAAAGATACCGTGCAGATGTGCTGATCGAAGAACAATTGGCTAAATACGAAGATAAAATCGAAAAGGAAATCGAAAAGGCAAAAAAGCGCTTTGGCGACTCATTTGACGAAAAACAATTCCGCGAAACCAATGGCCGAGTGCTGGAATATCAGGAAAAATGGGACGCCCTGCACACCCGATTTTCGAAAGCACTGAACGATAACAATCTGGACGAACTAAAACAAATCATTATCGATCAGGAAATTGTTTGCCCTATCTCCGGAACACGTAACTGGACTGATGTTCGCCAGTTTAACCTGATGTTCTCTACCGAAATGGGATCGACCGCTGATGGCTCACTGAAAATTTTCCTTCGTCCGGAAACCGCCCAGGGAATTTTTGTGAATTACCTGAATGTGCAGAAAACAGGCCGTATGAAAATTCCATTTGGGATTGCACAGATTGGGAAAGCGTTCCGTAATGAGATTGTGGCCCGTCAGTTCATTTTCAGGATGAGGGAGTTTGAACAGATGGAAATGCAATTCTTTGTTCGTCCGGGCAGCGAATTGGAATGGTTTAAGAAATGGAGACAAACCCGTATGAACTGGCATCAGGCATTAGGTTTTGGTTCAGATAATTACCGTTTCCACGAGCACGATAAACTGGCTCATTATGCCAATGCGGCCGTCGATATTGAATATCGTTTCCCATTCGGCTTTAAGGAAGTAGAAGGAATTCACTCGCGCACCGATTTCGACCTTTCGCAGCATCAGCAATATTCAGGGAAAAAAATAACTTATTTTGATCCTGAACTGAATGAATCGTATGTTCCTTATGTGATTGAGACTTCCATTGGAGTTGACCGGATGTTCCTGCAAATTATGGCCGCTTCGTATGCCGAAGAAGAAATCGTTAGCGAAGATGGTAAAAAGGACATGCGTGTTGTTCTTCGTTTGCCTGCGCCTTTGGCTCCGGTAAAACTGGCAGTCATGCCATTAATGAAAAAAGATGGTCTGGCCGAAAAGGCCCGTGAAATTATCGACGACCTGAAATTTGATTTCAACTGCCAATACGACGAAAAAGACTCGATTGGGAAGCGCTACCGCCGTCAGGATGCCATTGGAACACCTTTCTGCGTAACTGTCGATCATATCACACTCGAAGATAACACCGTCACCATTCGCTATCGTGATACCATGCTTCAGGACCGGGTGGCCATCAGCGAACTGAAAAGCATCATCGCTGGTGAAGTAAGCATGAAAAAGCTGTTTGCCAAATTGTAAGATTGAACTTTATGATATTTTCTGAAATCCGGAGACCAATAGGTTCCGGATTTTTTATTTCTATTGTTGAAGCTGTCAGTTCCAGTATATTTTTAGATTAATATAAAATTTACTTTGTGTTAAAATAAAGCAGCTATATTTACTTCGGAAATTATAAGATGACTTATTTAAAAAATAAAATATCCGTCTTTTTTAAATTTCTGCTGTTAATACTGTTTGTCAGTTACTACAGTGGCATAACCTTGTTTTACCATGCGCACATGGTAAACGGAGTAATTATTGTCCATTCGCACCCTTTTTTAAATTCGAAGAACAAACAGATTCCGGTTCAATCGCACTCACACTCATCTGCATGTTATTTCCTTATAGAGCAACTTAACCAAACTAATTGGGAAGGTTCGCCAGACATTCCGCAGATTCCAGTACCAATAATTGTCTGGTATGAACATAAGGTTGATTCCTCGTTTCCACTGATTCCTTTAAGCCCATATGCCTATGCGCAACTTCGCGCACCTCCAATTGGTTAATTTATTCAATTAAGCTATTTTTTTTTGTGTTCCAATGTCCGTTCGTCTTCGGTGGAAGCGTTCCCGAACTCTAATGCCTCATCTGGTAACCCAATTGTGAGCAGGGCAATGCGTTAGCTTACAACAATCCTTGATTTGTCATAACCTTGTTGGTAGATGTATTTTAGGGCCAGTATAAAGGATAATCTTTATTTCTATGGCACAGGAGCGTATTAGTCTGACAAACAACAATCTGATTCATTGCACCTTCGTGCTTAATCATCTACAAAAAAACCACAATGAAAACACTATCCATATTGAGTTGCATGCTGTTTATTTCATTTTCATGCAGCCAAGTCAAAAACAATAACGATAATAAACAGGACAATCAAATCAAGGTTTCAGGAGATGCTGTGATTGTACCTGAAAATTCTACATTAATTTCAAAAATAAGGTTACATGCCGTTGATAAACAGACGTATAGTATTCAAAGCACTACCACAGGTACTGTAAAAAACCTTTCAGGTTGTTTGGCCGAAATATCTTCGCCTTTCGAAGGTCGCGTGATTAAATCGTTTGTAAGGCTTGGCCAAAAGGTTTCTGCCGGAACGCCTATTTTTGAAATAAATGCACCCCAGTATTCCGAACTGATTAAAACGTTTGTTCAGTCCAAACAAGAAAAACAGTTAACCACGAGCAATTATCAGCGCCAAAAAGACCTGCTCGATCATAAAATAGGCTCAAAAAAAGATTTTGAGGAAGCAGAATTAGCTTTCCAAGTCGCTGAAAATGAATATGAAAAAGTGGTTGAGTCGTTAAAATCGTTCAATGTTAACCCCGATGAAGTAAGCATAATTGAACCGTTGGTTGTACGTTCTCCTATAAATGGCGAAGTTGTAAAAAATAACATTACCGTAGGACAATACCTTAAAATTGATGCTGAGCCTGTTGTTACGGTGGCCGATTTGAACAAAGTTTGGGTGGTTGCCCATGTGAAAGAGAAAAATATAGGCACAATAAATCAAAAGGATGAAGTTCAGGTGTTTACCGAGGCTTATCCAGATCAACCGATCAATGGTTTTGTTAGTTACATCGGAAACATGATGGATGAGCAAACCCGGTCGGTTGAGGTTTATGTTGAATGTAAAAATCGCGACAAAATACTAAAACCTGGAATGTTTGCAACAGTAAATTTCACCCAAAAATTGAATGACGTAATGGTGATTCCTGCAACCGCGGTTTTGCAGGAAGATGAAAATAGCTTCCTGTTTGTGCAAATCGAAAAAAGACGATTTGTAAAAAAACAAGTTACCGTTAGCTCAGCCGGAAATAAAGATCTTATCGTTCACTCCGGAATTGTACCTGGCGACGTAATTGTTACCGAAGGCGGAGTTTATTTACGTTAATTCAGGTACGATCATGGAGAAATTATTTAGACTTTTCATTCACCGACGGTTGCTGATCGCAACTTGTTTTGTGTTGGTTGCCGCTATTGGCGTATATTCATGGTTCCAGTTACCCATTGATGCGTATCCTGATATTGCTGACGTTACTGTTCAGGTAGCCACACAGGTTCCGGGACTTGCATCTGAAGAAATTGAGCAACAAATTACGATTCCCCTTGAACGGGAACTCAACGGCATGCCCGGTCTGCAGACGATGCGCAGCAAGAATATGTTTGGTATCTCGACCATTATCCTTGTATTTAAAGATGGAGTTGACGATTACTGGGCGCGGCAACGGGTACAGGAACGCATTGCTGGTGTTGACCTTCCGTTTGGTGCAAAACCTGGTCTTAATCCGCTTACCTCACCCACTGGCGAAGTTTGCCGGTATATCGTCGAAAGCAAATCGCACAGTCTTCGCGAAATTACCGATCTTCAAAAATGGGTCATCATACCTCGAATCAAGCAGGTAACCGGGGTGGCCGATGTTTCGAATTTTGGAGGAATTACGACCCAGTTTCAGGTTGAAATTGATCCCCGGAAACTTGAAAAATACGATATTCCGCTTAGTACGGTGATCGAGCGTATCGAAAAAAACAATGCCAATGCCGGGGGTAGCATGATTGGACTTGGTGACCTCACCTATGTGGTACGAGGCATTGGACTTATTAAAGATTTGGATGACCTTGGGAAAATTGTGGTGAAAACAGCAAACGGTCTTCCTATTTATTTGAACGATTTGGGGTCGATTAAATACGGTAACCTGGAGCGCAAAGGTGTAATGGGATTTACGGACCGGACCAGGGATTATAACGACGGCGTGGAGGGGATTGTGCAATTACTCCGGTACGAAAACCCATCGGTTGTGCTCGAAAATGTTCACAAAGCTATCGATGAACTGAACAATGAAATTTTACCGAAAGATGTTCAGATACACGTTTATATGGATCGGACACAGCTTGTGAATGCCACCCTTGGCACCGTTTCGCATACCTTGTTGTTTGGGGTATTTCTGGTTTTTGCCGTGCTGATCGTTTTTCTGGGAAGTTGGCGGGGCGCATTGGTAATTGCTGTTGCCATTCCATTGTCATTACTCATCGCGTTTATTTTGATGCACCTGACCAATATTCCGGCAAACCTTTTGTCACTTGGTGCGATCGACTTTGGTATTATTGTCGAAGGGGCTATTGTGATGCTGGAAACTGTATTGCGAAAACGGGAAGAAAATCCCTCAGAACCGTTTAAGGCCGACAATATTGTAAAACGATGTGCCGAAATGGGGAAACCCATTTTCTTTTCGATGCTGATTATCATCATGGCGTATCTTCCGTTGTTTACCTTCGAAAGGATTGAGAAAAAAATGTTCACCCCAATGGCTTTTACCGTGGGATATGCCATTATCGGAGCTCTTGCCGTTGCGTTATTGCTGATCCCCGGGCTTGCCTTTATGCTTTACCGCAACCCTCAGAAAACCTATCAGAACCGCTGGCTCGAAAAGCTAACCGGGTATTATCATCGGGTTACGGTCAATCTGATTGAAAAGCCGAAAAAAGTATTTCTTCCCTTGGGTTTTATTGTTGTTTGCACCGTTCTTTTGTCGATTCATGTGGGGAAAGATTTTCTGCCAACTCTGGATGAAGGTTCTATCTGGATGCAGGTTCAATTGCCTCCTGGAATTACTGTCGAGAAATCGAAGGCAATGGCCGATACGCTACGAAAACACGTCATGAATTTCGAAGAAGTAACTTATGCGATGACCCAGGTAGGCCGTGATGACGAAGGCGTTGACCCATTTTCTTCATCGCACGTGGAATGTTCGGTAGGGCTAAAGCCTTATAAAGAGTGGAAGCATAGCAGAAGCAAAACTGAGCTTGTCGATGAAATGGCTGCTGATCTGGCCAAACTCCCCGGTTACGAGATCGGGTTCTCACAGCCCATTATTGATATGGTTATGGATCAGATTGCAGGTTCGCACAGCGATTTGGCCATTAAAATCTACGGCGAAAACCAATTAGAAGCGCGCAAAATAGCCGAGAATGTGCTTAAAGTTGTTAAAAATATTAAGGGCGCCGAAGATGTTAGCATTGAACAGGAACCTCCGTTACCGCAACTTCAGATCCATGCCGACCGCGACAAAATTGCATTATATGGTCTGAACGTGTCGGATGTTTCTGAACTGATTGAGATAGCCATTGGGGGAAAGGCTACTTCGCAGGTTTTTATGGGAAACAAAGTATATGACGTTACTTGCAGGTACAACGAACAGTTTCGGAATACGCCTGAAAAAATTGGGGCTTTGCTGCTGACATCCGAAACAGGGGCTAAGATTCCGCTATCGCAAATTGCCGAAATATCGAAGACTACCGGCGCCGGAATTATAACTCGTGAGGAGAATAAGCGCTTTGTCACTGTTCGGGTAAATCTGCGCGATTGTGATATTGCTTCGTTTTTACACGAGGCCAATAAAGCGATCGAGAAAAACGTCCCATATCCGCACGAAGAGTTTCATATTCAATGGGGTGGCCAGTTTGATAACCAACAAAGAGCTTATGCCCGTTTGGCATTGATTGTTCCGCTTTCGTTGGCCCTGATGTTTTTGCTCCTTTTTTGGAACTTCGGTAATTTCAGGCAGGCATGGTTGCAAATCGGCATATTGCCACTTGCTGTTTTCGGTGGAATGCTGGCTCTGAATATTACTGGAATGACCTTCAATGTTTCGTCGGCCATTGGGTTCATAGCATTGTTTGGTGTCTTTATCATGAATGGGGTTTTGATGATTACGCACATCAACCAACTGCGAAAGCAGGGAGAGCTGTTGAAAGATGCGGTAATTAAAGGAGCATCGCATCGGTTTCGCCAAATCTTAATGACTTCAACAGTAGCCATTCTTGGTCTTGTTCCTGCCTCGCTTTCTACCAATATTGGGTCTGATGTGCAACGTCCACTGGCTACAGTGATTGTTTACGGGCTGGCTTTTGGAACGGTAATCACTTTGTATGCTCTGCCTGCCTTGTACTACATGCTCGAGAAATGGTCGGAATCCAAACAAACAAAAGAAGAAATCTAAACGAAAACCTATGATACGACAATTATTCATTATTATATTTTCACTCCTGCTTGTTCTGAATGTTTCCGGACAGCAGCCCGCAAAACAAGTTACGGTTTCGCTTGCCGAGTACCTTTCGAAGGTGAGCAAGGAAAATCTGGGCTACATTGCCGAACAATTTAATGTGAGCATTGCCGAAGCACAACTCAAGGCAGCCAAAGTATTTCCTGACCCTGAAATTTCGGTGAACTATTCGAATAACGAAGATAATAAACTCATGATGGGACAAGGCCTGGAGACGAGTATAAGTTATCCGGTCAGTCTGGGGAACAAACGAGGGGCAAATATTTCGCTAGCCAAAAGCCAGAAGGAACTGGTGCAGTCAACGCTCGAAGCATATTTTCAAAATCTGAGGGCTGATGCCACATTGAGCTATTTCGCCACCATGAAACAACAACAGATATTTCTTTTGCAGGAAGATACCTACCGCCGGATGCAGGAACTGGCTAATGCTGACAGTATCCGCCTTAAGAGTGGGGCGATAACCGAAATTGATGCCTTACAGACTTCGCTGGAAGCAAAAGCCCAGCTCAATCAGGTTTCCCAATCAAAAGCAGAAATGCAAAATGCTTTGGTTAACCTTTCGCTGCTTCAGGGTAAAGCCTTACACGATACGGTATGTTTAACTTCCGGCGATTTTCCCCTGGCAAAACACAATTTTGTGCTTTCGGAACTCATAGAAACGGCGATTAAAAACCGTGCTGATATACAAATAGCTATTAAGAATCGTGAGATTTCTGAAAAAACGGTTCGTTTGTTGAAAGCAAATCGTGCTTTTGAATTTAGCCTCGAAGCAGGATATTCCTACAATGCAATTGTAAAGAATGAAATCGCGCCAGCCCCGGCGTTTAACTCTTATCGTGCAGGGATAGCCATTCCCCTGAAATTTTCAAATTTCAATAAAGGAGAACTTCAGGCTGCCAGGTATGCCGTTAATCAAAGCGAGACTGTTTATCGTGAAGTAGAACTTCAGATTACATCCGAAGTTACTCAGGCTTACAATCTGTACTTAGCAAAACAGAAACAAATTGAGCAGTTCCAGCAAGGGCTGGTAGCCAATGCCGAAAAAATTCTTCAGGGACGAATTTATTCATATCAACGGGGAGAAAGCGGACTGATAGAAGTTCTGAATGCACAACGTACTTATAACGATCTGAGAAAAGATTACTATGAAACGCTGAAAGATTATAGCTCAGTATTGGTTGAGCTAGAGCGTTCGGCAGCTATCTGGGATATCGAATAAAAGCTTAAAAGTGAATATGAATCCGGTACTCGAAAAGTGCTGGATTTTTTGTTTGGATGAGTTATAAAGATGAGTTGAAAGCAAAGAGCGATGGACGTCTGAAATTTCAAATTCAGATGGTTGTGACTGTGTAAAAATTGTAAGCAATTTATGTCGATTGAACGAATTTATTCTGCGCCAAGGGTAATTGTAAATAATTTATTTTGTTGTATATTAGTTAACATTCAGAAAAACAGCAAAATATAATCCACTTCTGTTGTGAAACATACCATTTTCAATCTGTAAGCAATTCGGCTTATTATTATCGTAAAAAGAACTTTATCTAAATTTTTATTTCACTTTTTGACCAAAATTCCGGTTTCCTCTTTTGAATTTTTTTCAGCTGTCTTTGGCATTATGAAAACCTGACTTTTGATGTGTTTTTCAGACTGGAATTGACCGTAAATTTGCACCGTTCAATGACAGAAAACTTAAATGGCACAATTTAAATCGAAAAAAATGAAAAAGAGAAATTTGTTTGTTCAAGTGATGTTAGTAGTTTTTACGCTGATTTCTATTAACGTTTGGGCTGGTAACGAAGAATCTTTAAATTCGACTTATAAGATCTCCCCCGATCTGAATTTTAATCCTACTTCCAGCTTTCAGAAAAGTTGGGAAATTGCTTATGGTGAATCAAAAACACCTGTTCATGTTTTCATGAAGGAAACTAAAAAAGGACAGGAATATCTGGTTCGTACCAAGTACTTCGAAGTAAAATATGTGAATGGTTCCGCTGGTTTTGGTGTCCGAATGGTAAGTGATGCCGATCGTAGTGTGAGTGAGACATTAAATGCAGCTGTTTTAAATCAAGCTCAGATGGATGGCCAGAAATGTATTAGCAAAGAAGCAATTGCGAACGATCAGGTTCTGGAAATGATCGCCAGCTATCTTCCTGACTTAATCAATGAACAGTACAATAGCATTCTGAATTAATCCGATAGATAATGGATTAGCAAGCCGCTTCAAGCAATTGAGGCGGCTTTTTCTTTTGGTTTCGCCAGTCCCTTCTTCTAAATCAATTATCTTTACGGCACGGATACATTGAAATGAAGAAAGTCTTAATCATCACCTATTATTGGCCACCATCGGGTGGGGCAGGAGTTCAGCGGTGGCTGAAGTTTGCCAAGTACCTGCCCGAGTTTGGCTGGCAACCGGTTATACTGACTGTTGATGCGAAATTCGCCAGTTATCCGCAGCGCGACGAAAGCCTTTCCAGCGAGGTTGGTCCGGATTGCTTGGTTTATACCACAAAAAGTTTTGAGCTCTATAATTTCTATAAACTGATCTCCGGAAAGAAAGAGGTTCCATACGGCGGGTTTGCCAACGAATCGAAGGAAGGCCTATTCCAAAAACTCTCCAAATTCCTTCGGGGCAACTTCTTGCTGCCCGATCCACGTAAAGGGTGGAACAAATACGCGCTGAAAAAAGCGGCAGAACTGATCAGCGAATTTAAAATCGATACGGTGGTAACCACCAGTCCGCCACATTCAACACAGCTTATCGGAATTAAACTGAAGCAGAAATTCAACATACGCTGGATTGCCGATCTGCGCGATCCGTGGACCGATATTTATTACTACAACCAGTTTAATCATACTGCGCTGGCTCGCCGAATAGATAAAAACTTCGAACGGAAGGTGGTAGAAAACGCCGATCTACTAATTACCGTCAGTGAAGATGTGAAACGTATTTTTGCAGAAAAGAGTCATTTGCCAATTGCTCTAAAAACAGTTGTTATTCCCAATGGTTTCGATGAGGAAGATTTCAGGATAACCAACATACCTATTGAAACCCGAAAAGTTATCACATATACCGGTACCATTTCTGAAGCTTACGATGTGGATTGTTTGCTGGATGCCTTGAGCGGTTTGGACGAGAATCTAAAATCGCAATTGCTCATCCGGTTTGTTGGCAAAGTTCCATCCCCGGTGGAAAAGAAATTCAGGGAAACTCAGATTGAAATTGAAATGGCTGGCTATGTCGATCATCCGAAATCCATTGAATATTTGTACCGGTCGGATATGCTTTTGCTGGTTATTCCGAAAGTGAAAAACAATCGGGGCATCCTGACTGGAAAATTTTTTGAGTACTTGGCCTCGCAAAAACCTGTTTTGGCGATTGGTCCAACCGATGGCGATCTGGCCACAATCATTCAGCAAACACAATGCGGAAAGCTTTTTGATTATGAAGATACAGATGGAATGCTTCATTTCATTCACGATATATTGATGCAATCCCAATCCGCAACTAATTCAGGATTGATAAAGCAATTCACACGTAAAGAATTGACCCGGAAAATTGTTGACTTGTTTGAGGAAAATAGTTAAAGATCATGGCCAAAACAGTAATTATAAATCGGAAACTTTCTGAATCTGAACTGGAGGAGGTTCGACAATTGGCTGAATCTGGTTCGGAAATATTTGCTTTTTCGGGAAACAACCTTCCCGATTTTGTCCAGCGAATTGCATCCAATCCTGAAGCCAAAAAGACGATCAATTACGCCATGATGGGCGAGGTCCTAAGGTTTGGCGATTTAGCTGTTGGCGATCAAACGGTAGCTGAAATTTTCAGTATCGATACCGCCAGTGTGTGGCACTACCACAAGTTCAGGATTTATTTTGCGGTGCGTAACCTGATGTATTTTCTGCAACCGGTTCAGCAAAAATTCAGCTCTTTCGAGAATCATCGTTGGTTTGTCAATCCGGATGTGAAACCCTTGAATCGACTGTTTCCTGAGGTGGATTTTCGTTTTCCGGAACTGGAGGTAGATTCATCGACCAATTTCAGAATACTGATTAGTTATTTGCTCCTTCTCATATTTCGTGGGCTGGCTTACCTGTTTTCATCGAAGAAAAAACCAGAATACCTGCTTTACATGACCGAAAAATATTCGACGGTTCTGGATAAGAAAACCTTGAAACTAAAGCAGGGACATCATATTTTGGAATACCTGATTGCCGAACTCGATGGGCGTTTTGCCTTGCTGACCGAAGTTTTAATGCCAAAAACCAAGGGAAAATCAGACTATTCGTATTCGAAGAAACAATACCAGTTATCGTTGAACAATCGGCGGAAAATATTCATCGAGGGGTTTATGATTTCCGGATTGCTGAGAAAAAGTGTTCGTAAATCAACCAAAGAGTCGCATCAATCGCTGAGGTTATCTTATTTAAAGGTTGCCGAAACAGAACTTTCGTTGACTCAAAAACTGATACTTGAAGTCTTTCAGTCGCTCGACTCGTCTTCCCGGTTTTTTCTGTTCCGCTATTTTGCAGCCCGGAGATATTTTGCTCATTCCGGTTTAAAGGCAGTGATTGCCGGCGATGAAAACAGTCCGCTTACCAAGTCGATTCTGGATGCGGCCAAATTCTGTGGAATAAAAATCATCGGACTTCAGCATGGAACGATGCACGATTTGCACCCGGCCTATTTATATACAGCTAACGACAGCAAAAATCGGATCATGCCCGACTTGACACTCACCTGGGGGACGTATTGGGAAGAATTTCTTCTTGGTAAAGGAAATTACCCGGAAGGTTCGGTTGTTTCGGTTGGCCAGATTAGAACCGACATTATTCCGGTTTTGACTAAAGCTGAAAGTCAGAAACAAGTTAATCTGGCTGAGCGAATTGTTTTTGCATCGCAACCCCAACGCGATTCGGAATTGAGGTTTCAGGCCGCATTTGATGTGTTTAAAGCCGCACAAAAGCTACCCAATACACAACTCATCGTAAAGCTTCATCCGCGCGAATTTGCTGATGCCGGTTACTATGACGACATTGCCGCCAAGGCAGGATGTAAAAACTATATGATCGATAAAACGTCGGATTTGTATCAGTTGATTGCTTCGTGCGATGTGCTGATTACCTGCTTTTCCACGGTTGGAACCGAAACCGTTTATTTTCATAAGCCGTTGATAATTCTCGATCACCTGAAACAGGACATCATGGGCTATGCGGCCGAGGGTGTGGCTTTTCAGGCCACCGATGCCGACAGTTTAACTAAAATTCTCTCTGGAATTTTCAGGGGAATTTTACGGGTTGACCGCAGCAAATACGATTCGTTTATTCAGAAATACGCTTACCGGATTGATGGGAAAGTGGCTGCAAGATGTATGGAGGCGATTACTTCACCGAAGTAGCTTCCAAGTATTTCTCTATGGCTTTATCCAACAGATTTTCCTTTTCGAGCAGGATCTCAACGAACTCGCGGAAAGCTCCATCGCCACCGTTTCGGGAAAGCCTGATTTGGGCAAATTTTTCCATGTAACCCGGGGCGTTGGCCGGAATGGCGCTGAAGCCAACTGCTTTCAGCAGATGAACATCATTTAGGTCATCGCCAATGTATGCCACTTCCGCCAGTGAGATTTGGAGCTCGTGACAGAGTTTTTGGGCTACTTCCAGCTTGTTCATTACGCCCATATAAAGGCGGTTTATTTTCAGTTTATCGGCACGGCGCTGTACAATCTGGGTATTTTCGCCGGTTATGATTCCCATCGGAATTTCGAGCAACCTCAGGAAAACCACACCTGCACTGTCGCTGGTATTGAATTTTTTCCATTCGTTTCCGGTTTGGTCGTAATACATTCCACCATCGGTCCAAACGCCGTCAATATCGGTCAACACTAATTTTATCTTCATTCGGATTATTTACTATTTGACAATTTACTATTTGCCCTTACATTTTAAGGCGACTCTTTGCGGAAAAGGGCTTTTAAAGTCTCCCACTTGGGGGAGATTTAGAGGAAACTTATCATTTCAGGATAAATGATTTCGTTGGCAGGGATATTGGTTGCCGCTTTTTTACCAACAATCTGGTTTCGTTCGGCCCATTTAAAACCATCGCCCGGACTAAGCATGTGCAGGTCTTTTTCAGAAATTGTTTCTCCGGAAGCAATGTTGCGCAAAGTGGCGATGGAACGTTCAAGTTTTACACGGGTGGCCTGTACTTTATCGTTCACAAACATGCCATATTCGCCAATGGCATATTCGGTATTCCGGATGTCGCGTACCATACGCCAAATACCCTCGGGTTCAAGCGATCCACGATGATCGGTTCCCTTCATGTTCCGGTCGAGCGTGATGTGTTTTTCGATGATTTCAGCCCCCATTCCTACGGCAACAGCGGGCATCAGAATTCCGATGGAATGGTCGGAGTAACCGATAGTAAATTGCGGATATTGTTCCTTCAGGTATGAAATGGTCAGCAAATTGATGTTCTGATATTCTGAAGGATATTGCGAAAGACAATGAAGAATGCTGATATTCTCGTGGTATTTGGTGACAATTTCCAAAGCGTCGTCAAGTTCCTTTTTGCCGGTCATTCCGGTTGAAAAAATCATCGGGATTTTGGTTTCGGCCATGGCCTCCAGAAGCGGGAGGTTGGTCAAATCGCGCGATGCCACTTTCAGCCGATCGGGAATAAATAGCCGGAGCATCGACAGACAGCCTTTGGCACAAAGAGTTTCGACCACTTCCAGACCTTTTGATTTGGCATATTGATATATTTCAAAATGTTGCTCATCGTTTAATTCCAGGCAAGCACGGTGCTCGCCATAGGTTTTTCCGAAGGAGTTCGGATTGTCGTATGGGCGGTGCATTTCCGAAGCCGAGAGCTCTTCGCTCAAATCGCGGCGCGTCATTTTCACCGCATTCATTGGCATCAGTTTTTGTCCGAACAGGTAATCAATAACAGGTTCGGTGACCACATCGATTAATTTCTTGGCGATTTCTACTTCGCCATTGTGATTTTGGCCGATTTCGCCGATAATATAGGTTGATTTTACCATGCTATTTTTGATTTTTCAGGATTTCCTGTTTCATCTTCTCCAGTATTTCCGGGTGTTGATCGAGCCAGCCGATGATTTCCAGAATACCAAAATTAGGATTTTCCTTGCTCATTGTGGCATATATTTCTTTCTGAATCTCAAAATCTTCAGGAGTGTCGAGCGTCATACGGATATTGGTACGCGAAAAAACCAGCGGATCAGCCTGTATAAACTGAACATTAAACAACTTCGGATTACCATATATGTAATTGGTAACATGTTCGTGGTATAACTTTTCGGTGGTCAAACTTGCCGCTTTTTCCAGCGCTTCCAAGCTGACCGCTTCGGTCCAAAAACCAAAGTGTGTAAGTATCGAAGGTTTGTTCCCCGCCAGTTGAAAGCTTAGGTAATCGGCATCCGAATTACTGAATTCAGTAATCAAGGCCTCCATTCCGGCCAGATCTAAAAATGGATTATCGGCACAAACACGAATAATTTTACTGAAGCCGAAATGTTGGGCTGCCTGAATAAAACGGTCGAGCACATCGTTTTCCGATCCCCTGAAAACCGGCACCTCGTGTTTTGCTGCTAAGGTGCAAATTCGGTCGTCGGAAGGATTAACCGTAGTTGCTAACACCATAGGAACTCCGATTTTTTTTACCTTTTCGAGCAACAAATCCAAAATAGATTGCTCCTGAAAAAACGGACGGATAACCTTTTCGGGCATTCGGGTCGAACCGGTTCGGGCTTGTAGTATAAATCCTAATTTCGACATGACTATTTGACGATTCTAATTTGTTTCAAAAGCTTATTAGCTATCAGGTTTAGGTCATTGGATATGTGAAATACATAACATAAGCCAATAAATACAATGCTGATTGCTGAACATCGGACGAAAAGGTCGATTACAAACCGATCGATTACGGGAATAAATTTGCCAACAGCAAAAGCGACAATACCGATGGCGAGACATTTGAGATGAATCGTCCGGTAAGGAAATAATTTCATATTTTGCTTGAGGTAAAAAACCCGCAAAAGTGATGCTCCGGAAACTGACAAAAGTGAGCCTAATGCTGCGCCAACCATTCCCCAAAGCGGAATGAAAATCATGTAAAAGATTACCACAAGCAGCACCAAAACGCCCATCGAGTAGGTCTGGATTTTGTATTTGTGCGAAGTGCCAATGATCTGAACACTGACTCCGGTTGAAGCCACAATCAGGTTCGAAAGGGCAATTAGGATAATGACCCATTCGCCGCCAGCATATTGCGGTGGCAAAATTTTGAAGATATTATGCAGGTTGGTCACCATCAGGATAAACAGCAAAAGAGCGGCGAACAATTGGTTGATGCTGCTTTTATAGTAAATATCATCAATGGTTTTCAGATCGTTGTCCTTCCAGGCATCAGCAATAATGGTCGATGAAATTTTGCCAAGCGCCTTGTTTGGAATCAGGATAATAGTTCCGAAGAAAAAACTGATGGAATAAACACCGGTCATCGAAAGGTTGTAATATTCGTTCAGCATGATGGTGTCGATGTTGAGAAGAGCCACGCTACTCAATCCGCCAATAATGCCATAAACCGACAGGCTGATCATTTCTTTGCGGAGTGGCGGCTGAACGAATTCAAAACTAGGCTTCAGGTTAAACTGTTTGCGGTAGATCAGCACCCCAGCCAGGTATATTGCTGGGAAACTCAGAACGAATACATACCCGAACACAAATTGCGGAAAGTTAATCAGTTTAAAAAAGTAGGCAATCAGCAAGACAAGGTTCCCCAGACGATAGAACAAATCACTCAGGAAAGTTCCGGTGGTTGCATCGAAAAGCATTTTGTTGTACGAATCGAGCAAAAGAAAAAACATCCGGAAGAAAATCAGTGGAACCAGGTACCAGATGTACTCAACCAGCAATGGCGACTTTTGAATGTTGCTCTCGATGATGTATGGTTTCAGGATAAAAAAGCTGATCAGTGAAAGCAAAAAACCCGCCATTCCAACAGCAATAGTCAGGAAAACAAACCCGTTGTGATTTTTGTCCTTATCGCGGAAATAGGAGAATAACCGCTCAATAACTTTGGTAAATCCAAGGGTTGAAAACTGGGAATAGATGGCTGAAACAGCAACCAGGATATTCGTGAGACCGATTTGCTCCTGCGACATCAGTCGGGGCATTATCAGTGCGGTGGTAAAAAAACCAACCAAAACACCCAGGTACGAATACACCGAACCCCTGATTGTTTGCCTTTTAATTACACCCATTTAATTTAGTTATTGACTTAAAAAGGATTATTTTTGCTCCGCACGAAAATACGAATTTAAAAATTACACCTATTAATAATATGGATACAAAAAATCTCCTTCGCAAATCAGGACCTTATATCCTTGCTGTTGTGTTGTTTTTGGTTATAAGCGTGTTGTATTTCTCTCCTGTTTTGGAAGGAAAGAAACTACAAAGTTCGGATGGAGCCCAGTTCAAAGGGATGTCGAAAGAAATTGTCGATTACCGCAATGCCACCGGGAAAGAAGCGCTTTGGTCAAACAACATGTTTTCCGGAATGCCAGCCTATTTGACTTCGACCATTTATTCGGGCGAATTGCTTTCATCAATACAGAAGGCGGTTACCTCCATTTCGCAGCCTGTCATGATCCTTACGCTTAGCTTCACGTTCTTTTTCATCCTTTGTATCCTGCTCTATATTGGTGTTTGGACAGCCTTTGCTGCCAGTCTCGCCTATGGTTTTATGACTTTCACTTTTGTGGTGATGGTTACCGGTCACTTAACCAAAGCACATGCGCTAACTTATACTGCGCTTGTTGTTGCCGGCATTTTGGTCGCTTTCAAGAAAAATAGAATTGGCGGAAGCCTTTTGGCAGCTGTTGGTCTGTCGCTGATGTTAAGCGCCAACCACCTGCAGATGACTTATTACGTGGCTATTCTGTCGCTGATTTTGGGAATTACCTATTTGGTTTACGCTATTCGTGAGAAAACACTTCCCGATTTCACTAAAACTGCTGGTCTGTTGTTGATTGCAGCACTATTTGCGGTTGGCACCAACTTTTCGCGTTTATATACAACCTACGAATACGGCAAATATTCCATGCGAGGGCAATCAGAACTTAGCCTGAACAACGAAAACAAATCGAGCGGACTCGATAAAGAATACATTCTGGATTACAGTTACGATTTGGGTGAAGCCATGACCGCATTCATTCCACGGTTCAAAGGTGGCGGCATGAGCGAACCGTTGACTACAGGTTCTGAAACATACAAGTTTTTAGCTGAGGCGCAAGGAGCCGAAAAAGCCAAAAAGGCAGTCGAAAGCGGAATGCCGATGTACTGGGGAAGTCAACCCATTTCAGGCGCTCCATTTTATTTCGGTGCTGTTTTGTGTTTCCTTTTTGTACTTGGAATCTTTCTGGTGAAAGGCAAAGACAAATGGTGGCTATTGGCCGTGTTTGTTGTTTCGCTGCTGCTGTCACTCGGAAAGAATTTCTCGCTGTTGACCAACCTGATGCTCGATTATTTCCCCGGATATAACAAATTCCGTGACGTTAAAAACATTATTGTTATCGAACAATTTGCAATGGCCCTGCTCGGTGCACTTGCCATTAAAGAAGTTTACCAGCGCAAAATCTCGTCGGAAGAATTTTTGAAAAGCTTGAAATATGCCTTCGGAATTACTGGTGGACTTGCCCTGATTTTTGCAGTGATTCCAAGCTTGGCGGGTAGTTTCTCCGGAAGTACTGATGCCCAGTATTTGAAAATGGGCTGGCCACAACAACTGGTAGATGCGTTGATCGCTGACCGTCAATCGGCTCTTCGCATCGATGCTTTTCGTTCGTTTATATTTGTGTTGTTTGCTGCCGGAGGTTTGTGGGCATACTGGAACAACAAAATTAAAGCACAATATGCTATTATTTTGTGGGTAGGACTTGTTCTGGTTGACATGTGGCCGGTAAATAAAAAATACTTCAACAACGACAATTTTACATCGAAAAAAGAAGTTGCTGTTCCGTTCCAGGAAATGCCGGTTGACAAGGAAATCAAGAAAGATAAAGATTTGTATTATCGTGTTCTCAATCTGCAAAATCCAATGGCTGATGCCCGTACGTCGTTTTTCCATAAATCGTTGGGTGGTTATCATGGCGCTAAGATGAAACGTTACAATGAACTGAACAGCTACGCCATTGAACCTGAAATGCGTTTATTGATTGAAGGATTCCAAAAGCCTGAGCGTATTGACTCCATAATGAGTTGCCTGTCTGTTGTCAATATGTTGAATACCAAATATTTTATTTACGATTTAAGCCAGCCGCCGTTGCCAAATACTCATGCGCTTGGCAATGCCTGGTTCGTGAAAACGGCAAAGGTTGTTAGCAATGCTGATCAGGAAGTGACTTCCATAAAAAGTTTCGATCCTAAATCGACAGCAATCGTGAATCAGAGTTTCTCCAAAGATTTGGGAGGTTTTACATCCGGTTCAGGAGAAGGCGAAATAAAACTGACCGAATATCAGCCCAATGACCTGAAATATGATGCAACAGTGAACAGCGGATCACAGTTGGCTGTTTTCTCTGAGATTTATTATCCGAAAGGATGGAAGAGCTTTATCGATGGGAAGGAAACCACGCACTTTCAGGTTGACTATGTATTACGAGCCATGATTATTCCTGCCGGAAAACATCGGGTCGAATTCAAGTTTGAACCGAGTTCATATTATGTTGGAAACAACGTTTCAATGGCCAGTTCAATTCTTTTGCTTCTGGCAATTGGCGGATATTTGATCTATATTTTTAAAATAAAAAAGTGAATATAATGGCAGGTAACGCTCAGCCGCAGATAATTAAACGGAGGATTTTCAAGTCTTATCTAACCTCCACAATCAGCATTTCGATGGTTTTATTTTTAATCGGCATGCTTGGTGTTGTTTTGCTTAATGCCGAACGACTTGCTAAATATGTTCGCGAAAATATTGGTTTTACTTTGGTGCTAAAAGATGATGTGCAACAAAGCGATATCGACCTTTTACTATCCTCGTTGAAAACCGCCAATTTTGTAAAAGAAGCCGAATACATTGATAAAGCCACCGCAGCAGAAAGACTAAAAAGTGAATTAGGTGAAGACTTTACGGGCTTCCTTGGCTACAATCCCTTACTGTCATCAATCGACGTAAAATTGCGAGCCGATTATGCAACGCCTGAACAACTGGTTATTATCGAAAAAAAGCTAATGGATTTTCCCCAAATAAAGGAAGTGTCGTATCAGCACGATATGGTGAATATCATTAACGAAAATGTACAGAAGATTGGATTCATTCTGATTTTTTTCACGGTACTGTTACTGGTTATATTTTTCGCGCTCATCAATAATACTATCCGAATCTCGATCTATTCTCAACGGTTCATAATTAACACCATGTTGTTGGTTGGGGCAACCGATAATTTCATAAGAGGTCCATTTGTGAAGCAAAGTATAAAATACGGCTTGATTGGAGCTTTGGCTGCGAATGTGTTGCTGTTTGTGCTGATGATGTCGTATGCTTCGGAGCTTACCGGGATTATCAGTTTGGACGATTTTACGATTTTTGGGTTCGTATTTGTTTTCGTTGCGCTTTTAGGCGTTTTCATTTCATGGTGTTCAACCTATATGGCCGTTAATAAATTCATTAGGTTAAAGTTTGATGAGCTGTATTATTAATGGAATTCAGATTTTAGAACTTTTAGCTAACTTTACACAAATTTTTACAACAAGTCACATGAAAAATTTAGACAATATGGAAGGATTTGCCTTGGGCAAAGAAAACCTGAAATTACTGGTTATAGGTTTAGTCATTATCGTGATTGGATTTCTACTTATGACCGGAGGAAAAGCTAGTAATCCAACGGTTTTCAATCCTGAAATTTTTAGTTTTCGTCGGATTACTCTGGCGCCAATGGTTGTGCTTTTTGGCTTTCTTTTCGAGATTTATGCGATTATGAAAAAACCGAAATCGGAGAAATAACAATCGGTTAACAAGAGGTTTCTTTACAGGTAGTTTGTTCCTTGTTTATTTTTGTTGTGTATTGTTTTTCAGATTGTTAGGAGTGGGTTGCAATTTTTTTAGTTGCGGTTCTTCCTGTTTTTCCAAGATAAAAATATAGTAATGACCTCCAAACTTACGTATTTTCAGGCAATTCCCCAGTAATAGCTAATCTTACGCTTGGTTTCATATTGATCGAATCGTTATATTTGCGCCCTGAAAATCAGATTGGTTTTTCTGATACAAATCACTTATTTTAAAGCGTTTTACGATGGGCAAATCCATTGAAGAGTATGATTTTCAAAAAGGAGAGATACTTCTTTTTGACAAAGAATTGGATTGGACCTCTTTTGATCTGGTTAGAAAGCTCCGTAATTTTCTGTGTAGGCAAACTGGTATTAAAAAAATGAAGGTCGGCCATGCTGGAACGCTCGATCCAAAAGCTACTGGTTTAATGATTGTTTGTACTGGAAAAGAAACCAAAAATATTGACCTGATTCAGGCTAAGGAAAAAGAATATGTTGCAATGATGAAACTGGGAGCAACTACACCATCATACGATTTGGAAACGGCAGAAAATGAGACTTTCCCGACTGATCATATTACTCCAGAGCTTCTGATAATTACGCTGGAAAACTTTATTGGTGAGGCCGAACAGATTCCGCCTTTGTTTAGTGCAGTAAAAATTGGGGGGAAAAGAGCTTACGAACATGCCAGGAAAGGCAGCGATATGGTGTTGGCACCTAAGAAAATTGTAATCTCCGAATTGGAGTTGATAAGTTTCTCGAAAGAAGAAATTACGCTTAGGGTTGTTTGCAGCAAGGGAACTTATATTAGAGCATTGGCACGTGATTTGGGGAAGGCACTTCAAAGCGGAGCTTATTTGGTAGGTCTTTGCCGGACAAGAATTGGCGATTTGAAATTAAGCGATGCCTGGAACGTACAAAATTTCATAGAAAGTTTTACGGCGGATGAAACTAATTGAAAAGTAGTCCGTACAACGGGGTTCTGTTAAGCTGGTAATTTTCAGGAACGATATAATTACTTGAAAGAAAATTAATTAATAAAGGATATAATGAAACAAACTAAAAGTGAAAGTTTTTCAAACTTGAACTTATCATTTAGGAGCGTTTCGTATGACAAATAAAAATAAATTATAAACATATGAAATTATCAAAGTTTAAATACGATTTACCTGAAGAATTGATCGCTTTGCAACCGTCTCCTAACAGAGATGAGTCAAAATTATTGGTATTAGATCGTGCGACTGGTAAAATTGAACACCGGATATTTAAGGACATTGTTGAATATTTCGGTAATGATGATGTCTTAATTTTCAATGATACCAAAGTTTTTCCAGCCCGTTTGTATGGAAACAAGGAAAAAACAGGTGCTGAAATCGAAGTTTTCCTGCTCCGTGAGTTAAACCGGGAACAGCGTCTTTGGGATGTATTGGTTGACCCCGCCAGAAAAATCCGTATCGGAAATAAATTGTACTTTGGAGAAGACGATCTGTTGGTTGCAGAAGTGATTGACAACACGACTTCAAGAGGACGTACCCTGAGATTCTTGTTTGATGGTCCATATGACGAATTTAAGAAAACCCTATATGGACTTGGGGAGACTCCGCTTCCCAAATTTATTAAACGTAGCGTTCAACCTGAAGATAAAGAACGTTATCAGACCATTTTCGCTAAAAATGAGGGAGCTGTTGCTGCTCCTACTGCCGGATTGCACTTCAGTCGTGAACTGATGAAACGCATGGAGATTAATGGTGTTAAATTCAGCTATATTACGTTGCACGTTGGACTTGGTAATTTCAGGAGCGTTGATGTTGAAGATTTGACCAAGCACAAAATGGATTCTGAACAAATCTGGATTTCAGAAGAAGCTTGTCAGATTGTAAATACTGCCCGTGATGCCAAGAAAAATATTTGTGCTGTTGGAACAACTGTAATGCGTACCATTGAAAGTTCTGTTTCAACTCAGGGACACTTAAAGCCTTTTGAAGGCTGGACCAATAAGTTTATTTTTCCTCCATACGAATTTAGCGTAGCCAATCGGATGATCACCAATTTCCATTTACCACTTTCAACTCTTCAGATGATGGTTGCCGGGTTCGCCGGATACGACAATCTGATGAAAGCCTATAAAGAAGCAATCAAAGAAAAATACCGTTTCGGCACTTATGGCGATGCCATGCTGATCCTGTAAAATTCATATATTATATATAAAAATCCCCGTCAGAAGAAAACTAACGGGGATTTTTGTTTTTCCGAAACAACTATTCTTTCTAACTTCGTGTACTTTTATAACCACAACCGATGGAACCCATTGTATTAACCGACCCCAATATTCAGCCAACTGACGAATTGATTTTTTCGATTATTGGTGAAAACAGCACTTTCTGGGAACAGTTGATCGAATATTTATACGAAAATTATTTTGACATTACCGAAGAATGGCGATTCTATAACGATGGGAAAAGCTGGTTATACCGCGCTCTCCGGAAGAAAAACACCCTTTATTGGATTGGCGTAATCAAAGATACCTTCCGGATCAGCTTTTGGTTTGGCGATAAAGCCGCACCTGTGATCGAAGCCAGTACGCTACCCGACAGTATTAAAGAAGACTTCAGGAATGCAAAACGGTATGCCCACAGCCGTGCAATTTCCATTGAAATACGCACGGAAGCTGATTTGGGAAACGCCATTAAGCTTGTTGAATTGAAAGCAAAAATGAAATAAAATTCAGGTGTAATCAACTATAGATAACCAAGTTGATCAGCCAGGAACGTAAGCGTGAGTGAAAGGCAAAATGCAATGATTGGGGCAATAATCCACATCACGAAAAATTTGTTAACCGAAGTCTTCCTGAAGATATTTTTAGCTCCCAGCCTTGCAACACCAATCCCGATAATTGCTGCGGCATTCAGTTGAATCAATGAGGTTGGAATTCCTCTGGTAACCGACGAAATCAATAAAATACTGGCTGTTACAAACGAGATAATAATAGCCTCAAAAGGTCCGAAAAGGAAGATACCTTTCCCTGTATTTTCCAGTCCTTTACTTCCCAAAATAGAAGCTCCAATGGCAAAATTTGGCGCAACAATCAGAGTCGAAAGGATCATGATGATTGAAAAGCCATTTCCATCGAAAGGAAGCTGAAGCTCGTGCGAAGTCATCGAGGCAATCGGACCAACAGCATTGGCCACATTGTTGGAACCGATCGAAAAAGCCACGTACAACGACATGATTATAATAATGCTTTTTACCGCCTTGTGCTGCGATAGTTGCCCGTAAGTGAGATAACCTTTTTTACGGATTGGAGTGTAAACGTATTTACCGAACAGGTAACATATGGCAAACGACAGTAATGGCGCAATAAACCAGGTGGGTACAATTTCAACAAAAACCTTGTGTGAATTAAACTGATGGAAATAGGTTGCCGGTGCCGAAATGGCGAAAACCGTAGTTTGAACATTCGATTGCGGAATACCAATCAGATTGGCAATGAACAATGTAATTCCAACAGAACCCAATATAATGGTCACCAACTCCCAGCTCATAAAAGCTGGAGGAATCAAATCTTTTCCCAAAGTGGCCGAAGTACCTTTTCCGGCAATCATAGCTCCTAAAAAAACCATGATTCCGAAAAGTCCCGGAATCATCGATTTTCGGATAACATTCGATCCATATGCAGCTGAGAATGAAGGAGAAATGCTTGTTCCTCCCATATTAATAGCCAAAAAAACAGCAGCTAAAAGCGGAATAAGTATGTGATGAAACATTAAATGTCATTTAAGATAAAAAGCTAGTAATATCAGATTTTTTGGGTTTCATACAATACCCTTAAAGGCGTAATCTTTTTTCGGGATAAGGAGTGTTTTTTTTCAAATCTAATGGAATCCAAATCCTAAAAAATCATGCTGAAGACAGTTTCTTTTCCGGGATTGGAGCGAACCTGAAGGCTTCCCCCATGCAACCGCATGATTTGTCTGGAAAGGCTTAGCCCAATTCCGGAGCCGTTTTCGCGTGTGGTAAAAAACGGCACAAAAATCTGCTCCAGTATTTCATCTGGAATTCCCGGACCATTATCTGCCACACGTATTTCTGGTCGATTTTCAGGATTTAGTCCAACGGTAATCTGAATTTTTCCTTCCGGATTTTTATCATTGGCTTGCAACGCATTTTTAGTCAGGTTGATCAGCACCTGAGCAATCAGATTTTCATCGGCAAAAAGCTCCATATCAGGGGGATTTACCGCGATAGTTAGCTTTACTTTCTCACTGTTTTCAAGCGAAGCATACAAAACTTTAATCCGGTTCACCAAATCTTCCGATTTAAATATGATTTTATCTGGCTTTGGCAATCGCGTCAGTTTCCGGTACGACTCAACAAATAACATCAGTCCATTTCCTTGTTCTTTAATCACATTCAGCCCACGCAATGTTGTTTGAATGGTTGCTTCGGTCACTTCTTCCGGAAGCGCAGGTCGTCCGTCGATGGTAAAAAACTGGCACAAGCTTTCTGAAAGTGAGGTGATGGGAGCAATTGAATTCATAATTTCATGCATCAGCACCCTGATTAATTTCATCCACGAATCCAATTCCTTTTCGTCCAGCTCATTCCGAATATCTTGTATCGATAGCAAGATGAGTTCGTTATCTTTGACTTTGAAAGAAGTAGATTTAATCGAAAGCTGAATAATGCCCCGTTCGGTAGTGACAGAAACCAATTTCTGCTCAAAGGGCTGAATGTTTTTTATAGCTTGAAACAGATTGTGGTTAACCCTTTCCAGTTGATTGATATGGGTCAGGACATCAACAGTCAGCATCTTTTTTGCGGCCGAGTTGGCATGAAGTACAAAACCATTGGAATTAAAAGTTACAATCCCAGTTGCAGCGTGTTCAAGCAAAGTTTGAAAATACTGTTCCTGCTGACGGCCTTCGATTTTTAATTGCTGAATCTGCTTGTTTACTTTGTTCAGGCCCTGATAAACTTCTCGAATGGGTTTGTCGCTTATATTGGTTGGAAACGAAAGCATTGAATCTTCGTTTTGAACCGATTCCAGAAAATAGCTAATTTTTCGGTTCGTCGAATTCAGAAATTTAATCAGGTTAATAACCAGGATAGTCACGAATAAAAAGCACAATGCAATCACCGTTAGCGATTGACTGAAAGTCATCATCCAACCAGCAGCCATGCTCGAAAGAACAATGAATACAACCCTGAAAATGATTTGAAAATAGAAGTTTCGACCAATCATTGTCCTGATTTTTTAATCTTATTGTAAAGCGTTTGTCTGGTGATTCCAAGCTGGTCGGCTGCGGCACTGAGGTTTCCATTGTTTTTTTCAATGGCAAGGTTTATCATTCGTTTTTCCATTTCCACAAGGGTAAGCTCAGACTCACCTGTTCTCCCCGAAATCATTGGCCGCATGAAGAAATCATCAGCTTTCAAAACATTTCCTTCACTTAGTATAACCGCTTTTTCGATGGTATGCTGTAATTCACGGATGTTTCCGGGCCACGAATATTTGAGCAGTTTATCCTGAGCCTGCTGGTTGATTTTCAGGTTGGGCTTATTGTATTTTGACGAATACTTTTTCAGGAAAAAATCGGTGAGTACCAGCACATCGTTTCCACGGTTACGAAGCGGCGGAACCTCAATTTGGATGGTATTGATGCGGTAGAGCAGGTCTTCGCGGAACAATCCTTCGTGTACCATGTTTTCCAGATTTTTATTGGTAGCGCAAATCAGGCGGATGTCAATCGGAACCGTTTGGTTGGATCCGATACGCGAAATCTGCCGGTTCTGTATGGCCGCAAGTAGTTTGGCCTGAAGATGAAACGAAAGATTACCAATTTCATCCAGGAAAAGACTGCCTTTATCAGCAATTTCGAACTTTCCGGGACGGTTTTCCCGTGCATCGGTAAATGCTCCTTTCACATGACCAAACAGCTCACTTTCGAACAAGGTTTCGGTGATGGCTCCCATATCAACACTTACCATTACTTCCTGCGAACGTTCCGACAAGCGATGAATTTCGTGTGCAATCAATTCTTTTCCCGTTCCATTCTCGCCGGTAATCAGCACATTGGCGTCGGTTTTGGCTACTTTGCGAACCAAATTCAGCATTTGCATCAGTTGCGGCGATGAGCCAACAATGTATTTTTGCTCCCGGTTAATTTCGGTTTTCAATCCCTTCTCTTTTTCTTTGAGCTGATTCACTTCCTTTTTCGACCAGTTGAGCTGAAGAGCCGATTTCAGTGTGGCCAGTAATTTGTTATTGTCCCATGGTTTCAGGAAGAAATCGGTGGCACCCATTTTTAATGCCTTGACGGTTAATTCAATATCGCCATAGGCTGTGATCATCACCACTGATGTTTCGGGATTAGATTCCTTGATTCTTCCCAGCCAGTATATGCCTTCGTTGCCCGTATTTATTCCGGCATTAAAATTCATGTCCAGTATTACCAGGTTGTACTCCTTTTTTCGCAGTTCTGTTGGAATCTGGTTGGGATCGGAAAGGGTTGTGACAGTTTGAAATTCGGGTGTCAGAAAAATCTCAAGAGCACTTAGAATACTCTTGTTGTCGTCAACAATCAGAATGTTTCCTTTTGCCATTTTTCAAAGATTTTGGAATGAATCGCACCACGGAAAGTTCAATTCAGTGGCTTCGGTTGTTTTTCAGATTTTGATTTAAAGGTACATGCCTTTCGTTCCAAAATCAACAGGTTGTCAATTTTTTTTACAATTCGTTGTCAATTTTTTTAACTTATCGAATTTTTTTATTTGCGTAAATCGCTGATTAATAGAGGTTTTATAGTTTTGGCATTATTCTGGCACGGGTTTATACAAAACAATTAAACAATGATGCGTAAGATTTTTATACTTTTTCTCATTTTTTTTGTGTCAGGAAATGCACTTGTGGCTCAAAACACCTGGAATTTGACCCGATGCATCTCTTTTGCAATCGAGAACAATCTTGGATTAAAGAAAATGGAGGTACAGGAAAAATTGGCCTCCGAGGATCTGAACCAGTCGAAACGCAACCTGTTGCCCGGAATCAATGCCACATCAAGTGCCGGGGTCAGTTTCGGACGGTCAGTTGACCCAAACACAAACGGCATTGTAAATAACAATTTTTTCAATAACAGTTATGAAGTAAATGCTTCGCTTTCTCTTTTTAACGGATTTAAGCTTCTAAATCAGATTGAATATCAGAAATTCAGAAAAAGGGCCAGTGAGTTAAACCGGCTAAATGCAATTGATGATCTGGCATTTAACGTAATGAATTCCTATTTTGATGGGCTTTATTATCTGGGGTTGTTAAAAATAACCCAACAGCAAGTTGAAACTTCAGCTATAAACTTGAAAAAGATTGAAAAGCAGGTAGAATTGGGCGTGAAGTCGAAACCCGATTTGCTTGAGATGCGTGCTAATTATGAAACCGAGGAACTACGGCGTATTCAGGTTGAAAATAATTTAAAAACAGCTATGCTTCAGTTAAAACAACGCATGAACCTGACAGAATCAGCTGACCTGATTTTGGATGAAGAAAAAAGTCCGATGGAAGCCGTCGGAAATCAAAAGCCTGAAAACCTGTTTGCTTCATATATACAGTTGTCTCCTTATTATCAGTCGTTTGAGGCACAACTAAAAGCTAGTCGAAAATCGCTGGCCATTAGCCGTTCTCAACTTTATCCTTCGGTATATGCCTACGGCTCGGTTGGAACCGGATTTTATGAAACAAACAAAGACAATGCTGGAAAAGTGATTGGGTTCAGTACCCAATTCGATAACAACCGAAGTGAATATCTGGGTGGTACGCTAAATATCCCGATTTTCAGTCGCTGGGCTGTTCGGTCAGATATAAAAAAGGCTAAGCTGGAACTTGAACAGGCTCAAAATACATTGGACGAGGAAGAACAAAAGCTGTATTTTGAAATGGCCAATAACCTGAACGATCTGGAAGCCCTCGAAAAGGAATACAGGCAGTACCTCAGGCAACAGGAAGCCGATCAATTGGCCTTTCAGGCTGCGGAAAAGAAGTTTGAACAGGGATTGGTAAATGTAGTCGATTTCTACATTGCCAAAAACAGGTTGGCCAATTCTGAAAGCCAGGTTCTGAAAGCCCAACTGCAATGGGAAACCAAGAAAAGAATCCTCGATTTTTACGCCGGAAAACGGTTCTGGGAATAGTTGCATGAGCAGAGTAGAGAAAAAATTGACGAGAAAAAGAAAATATTTATTACACAGATTTATTAATCGGTGGCTGAGCTTGTCGAAGCCAAAATTGAAAATATACGATCATGGGAATGGATAAAGTCATAGAAAAGAAAAAAGGCATCAGGCCAAAACATATCATCTGGGGTGTAGGAATACTCTTTGTTGGATTTTTGTTGTACAAAGTTGCTTTTACTGAAAGCAAATCGACATTCCGAGCCGAAAAAGATAAGCTTACCATCAGCACGGTGGAAGATGGTTTGTTTAACGACTACATCACGGTTATTGGAAATGTTGAGCCGATCACAACAATTTTTCTAGATGCCGAGGAAGGTGGAAAAGTTGAAGAAAAGCTGATAGAAGAAGGTGAGATGGTGAAAAAAGGCGATGTAATCCTGAAGCTAAGAAACAACGACCTCAACCTGAGTATCATGAACAGCGAATCGAGCATGGCTTACCAAACCAACGAGTTGCGCAACACGCAGATACAAATGGAACAGCAGAAAATACAGAATAAACAACAGTTGCTTCAGATTGATTATGAAGTTTTGCGGCTGGCACGAAACTACGAGCAACAGAAAACTTTGTTTAAAGAAGAGTTAATTGCCAAAGAAGATTACCTGAAAGCTGAAGAAGATTATATGAGAGCAAAGAAAAATCGTGAACTCATTTTTATGAAATTGATTCAGGATTCTATTTTTCGTGAAAATCAAAAAATACAAATGGATCAAAGCCTTGGTAATATGCAACTTAATCTAAAAGTAGTTCAGCAACGTCGCGAAGACTTGAATGTAAAAGCGCCTGTTGACGGACAGCTCGGTTTACTTGATGCTGAAATCGGTGAATCAATAAACAAAGGGCAACGGATTGGACAAATTAATATTCTCGATAATTTCAAAATCAAAGCCTTGATCGATGAGCATTACATCGACCGCGTGAAGCGCGAACTTCCGGCTACGCTCGACCGCAACGGGACCAATTTTAACCTGAAAGTACGAAAAGTTTATCCGGAAGTCAGAAACGGACAATTTGAAATAGATATGGTTTTTGAAGGAACAACTCCGGATAACATTCGCACCGGACAAAGCTACCACATCAAACTCGAACTTGGTGAATCGGGTAAAGCAGTATTGCTGGCCCGAGGAGGTTTTTTCCAAAGTACCGGCGGACAATGGGTTTATGTATTGAATCAAGATGGAAGCGAAGCCACCAAACGCAACATCAAGATAGGCAAACAAAATCCACAGTATTACGAAGTTCTGGAAGGTCTCAACGCTGGTGAAAAAGTCATCACTTCGGGATACGAAATGTTCGGAACAAATGACCGGATAGTACTGAAGTAGAAAAAAATCTTGAACTTTATAAAAAAAAATCAATTTAAAACCTCATAACATGATACGAACAGTAAACCTAAACAAAGTATTCCGCACTGAAGAAATTGAAACCAGTGCGCTGAATGATGTGAACCTGCACATACAAAAAGGAGAATTTGTAGCCATCATGGGACCTTCGGGCTGTGGCAAGTCAACCTTGCTAAACATCATCGGCCTGCTCGATAATCCATCGTCAGGCGAGTATTATTTCGACAATCAGGAAGTCGGTGCTTTTAAGGAACGCAACCGCACTTTACTCCGGAAAGGTAACATCGGCTTTGTGTTCCAGAGTTTTAACCTGATCGATGAACTCAACGTGTACGAGAATGTAGAGCTTCCGCTTATCTACCTAAAAATGAGTGCCAAAGAACGCAAAGAAATGGTCGAAAAGGTACTCGAGCGCATGAAAATCAGTCACCGAAAGAAACATTTTCCGCAGCAATTATCCGGAGGGCAACAACAACGTGTTGCTATTGCCCGCGCCGTAGTGGCCAACCCTAAACTAATCCTTGCCGATGAGCCAACCGGTAACCTCGATTCAAAAAACGGACTGGAAGTGATGAACCTGCTCACCGAACTCAACCGCGAAGGTACCACCATCGTGATGGTAACCCACTCGATGCATGACTCTGAATTTGCTCACCGCGTTATTAATTTGTTTGATGGACAAGTGATTACCGAGGAAGTAAAGAATAAGATGAGCGAAGTACTGATTTAAAAATTGCTTGGAGCATTGGGCAAAGAGCATTGGTATAAAAAAGCAATTAGACAGAAACAAACAGAAACCAAGTCATGTTTAAACATTTTTTCATCAACATCCTCCGCAACATCCTCCACAACAAGGTTTTCACGTTGATCAACCTCACGAATCTTGTTATTGGATTTGCCGTCTTCATTTTATTTAGCGAACTGATATTCCACGAGCTAAACTATGATAAATTCAATTCGAATTACGACCAGATTTACCGGGTTCAGACCCGTCAGGAAGATTCCTATCCGACGAATTTTTGCACCTACAGTCCGGCAGCCTTTCGCTATCACTTAATGGCCGATGTGCCTGAGGTTGAAAAGGTTTTACTGATGCGTGAAGTTTCAGGTGGAGCCAAAGGCTCGGGTCAATTCTTTACACTTCCCGATGGTAGCCAGTTGTACCAACTAAACGGTTACTGGAGCGAAAATTCCATCTTCGATATTTTCACAATTAATCTGAAAGAAGGAAATAAAGCCAATGCGCTGACAGAACCAGGCACCATTGCACTTTCAGAAACGTTATCGAAAAAGCTTTTCCCTGATGGAAATGTACTCGGGAAACAAGTTATTGTTGGAAAACGATTTCCGGTAACTGTATCAGCCGTTTACGAAGATTTTCCTCAAAACTCGAACCTGAAAGCAACTTACCTGGTATCGATGCCCACTTATCCGGGATTAAGCGGCGAACTGGGATATAGTGAAAACTGGACAAACATTTCATTCGACAATTATGTATTGCTGAAAAAAGGAGCCGATCCTAAACTTGTTGATGCCAAAATCAAAAATGCCTTTAAAAACGTGAAAAACTTTCAAAAAAGCTCACCGTATCTGCACCCACTTTCGAAGCTACACATTTCACCCAACAGCCAGCCCGATATGCTGATTGGGTTGGGAATTCTTTCGCTGGCAGCCATTCTGCTACTCGTGTTGGCATGTGTCAATTATGTGAACCTTTCGCTGGCCAATTCCACCCAGCGTTCAACCGAAATCGGGATTAAAAAGGTAATTGGCTCTTCGAAGAAACTCCTTGCCACCCAATTTTTGGCCGAAACCATCCTGCACACTTTGTTTGCGACCATCCTGGCGCTGTTTGTTGCACAAGCTTCCTTCCCGCTGTTAAATCGTATCCTGAATAAGAATTTTAATTTCTCGCTCTGGAATAATCCACAGCTTTTAGTTTTCATTTTTCTGGTGAGTTTTCTGGTGGGTGTTCTTTCAGGATTGTATCCTTCACTGGTTATTTCGGCCTACAACCCGGTGAAAGTGCTGAAAGGCAAAATATTCAGCAACGACGGCAACTCTATCAGTATCAAAAAGATATTGGTAGCAGCACAATTCTCCATCTCGCTGTTTATGCTCATCGTTAGTTTCATCCTTTTCAACCACGTCAATTTTATCCTGAATAAAGATTTGGGCTTCGATAACAAAAATATTCTTTATACCGAGATCAATCCTCGTGACAAAATGGAATTCGAAACAGTAAAAACCCGAATATTGCAGCATCCCGAAATCGCCGATATTTCGTTTTCGAGCACCATCCCTTTCATTGGAAATATTGGGGGGTATGTGAGTTGGGAAGGAGCCGCACCAGATGAAAAGGAAATGATTAGCCGCAACTATGTGAATTACGACTTTATCCCAACCTATAACCTGAAAATGGCTTATGGCCGTAATTTCTCGAAAGATTATCCTGCTGATAATAAAGCCTGTATCATCAACGAAACAGCATTGAAGGTTTTTGGTTGGGATGATCCGATTGGTAAACAGATTTTTTTAGAAGGAAAACCTTTTCCTGTCATCGGTGTCGTCAAAGATTTTCATCCGTTTTCAGTTCACAATCCAATTCCAACCTATATCATGTTCCTGAATAACAATGTAATTTCAGGATCAACCCTGCTGTCGGTAAGGTTTACCGGAGATGAGCAGAAAGCCAGGGCTTTGGTAACCACTGAGCTAAATAATATTTTTCCAAACGATCCATTCGAATTTAAAGATTTTAGTATCGCTTTTTATCTCGATGCTGCAATCGAATTCTGGCAATCGATGAAACGCATGTTTATGTTTTTTGCCGTTGTTACCCTGCTCATTTCTACCATTGGACTATTCGGTTTGATTTTATTTACGGTTAAACGCCGGACAAAAGAAATTGGTGTTCGAAAAGTTTTGGGAAGCTCTGTCGGATCAATCTATTGGCAGCTCTCAACCGAAGTCGTCGGAATGCTTGGTTTCGCCATTCTTGTTGGGTGTCCGGCTGCGATTTATATCTACAAGACCATGCCGGGAGCTTATAAAGAGCCACTTTCGGTTACTGCATTTTTCGTATCAATAGCTCTTGTAGCTTTTATCGCGCTCCTAACGATCAGTTACCATGTGTTGAAAATTGCTGTGAGCAATCCGGTAAAGGCACTGAGATATGAGTAGTCTTAAACTATGAAAAAATGATTAACTGAAAACTTTGATTCAAAAAGATATGACAGAAAGTAATTATACTAATGAGAAGTATCCGCTATCCGATTTGACGGGAAAAATAATCAAATGCGCGATTGAAGTCCATAAGCATTTAGGAAACGGATTTCAGGAAGTCATTTATCAACGAGCTCTTGCTATTGAATTTGATCTTCAGAATATTCCCTTTGAACGAGAATTTGAGATGCCTCTTTTTTATAAAGGAGAGCGAATTGGAACAAGACGCGTCGATTTCTTCGTTGACGGGAAAGTAATGGTTGAAATAAAAGCAGTTATTCAACTTGAAGACGTACATCTTGCACAAGCCATCAACTACCTCGAAGCATACAATATGGAAGTTGGGCTTCTACTAAATTTTGGAAGTAAAAGTTTCGACTTCAAAAGAGTAATGAATAAGAAGTCTAAACTTTGACTATACTGATTAATTGATTGTCCTGATTTTGGAAACAGAAAGAATCAAAGTCCATTATGAAATCAAATAAATCAAAGTTTAAGACAACATCATAGTCACTCATAAAATCATTTAATCAAAGTTTAAGACATGATACACTTAAACAACATCGACAAGTATTACGATTCAAAGTTTCAACGGACATTCGTACTGAAGGCCGTCAACCTGGACGTAAAAGAAGGTGAATTCCTGAGCATCATGGGGCCAAGCGGCTCGGGTAAATCAACACTGCTCAATATCATCGGGTTGCTCGATCAACCGTCGGCCGGCGAATATTCGCTGTACGACAAATCGGTACTCGATTTGAAAGAAAAAGCCAAGGTGGATTACCACCGCAATTTTATGGGCTTCATCTTTCAGGCTTACCACCTGATTGAAGAAATGACAGTCTATGAAAACATTGAAACACCGCTGATTTACAAAGGCGTTAAAAGCCGCGACCGTCAGGCGATGGTGGCCGATTTGCTCGACCGATTTAACATGGTGGCCAAAAAGGATTTGTTTCCGCAGCAGCTTTCGGGCGGACAACAACAATTGGTTGGTATTGCCCGCGCCATCATTGGTAAACCCAAACTGTTGCTGGCCGATGAACCTACAGGAAACCTGCAATCTGTTCAGGGCGAGATGATCATGGAAACCCTTCAACAATTAAACAACGAAGGAATGACCATTATTCAGGTAACCCACAACGAAAAATTTGCCGAATATGGCAAACGGATCATCAGGTTAGAAGATGGAATAATCAGGAAAGATGTTGCAAACAAAATTGTATTTGCCATATAAAAACTCCCTCAATCTTTGGATTTGACTACTGCCGACAGAGTTTCAAACTCTGTCGGCAGTAGTCAAAAAATATTAAAATTTCACGCCATGCACAACATATTTAAATCGACTTACCGGAATTTCGCACGGAAACCAGCAACCAACCTCATTAACCTATTGGGTTTAGCGGTAAGCCTGGCTCTCGTCATCATCCTTTCGGTGTATTCGTACAGCGAACTGACTACCGACAGCAAGCATAAAAATGGCGACCGGGTTTATATCTATTCCGACCTGAAAAATGAATTAAAAAGTCTGAATATACCAGCTATTCTCAAAGATCAGATTGACCTGAATATTCCGGAGGTTGAATCCGCAGTCCGGATAGCTGGAACATGGGAAGAACCTGTTTTTCAGTCTGATGAACACGATCCAATCACTTCAGACATTGTTACTGCTGACCCTGACTTTTTCAAGCTTTTTACTTACGAAGCTGTTGAAGGAAATTTGAGTACCGCATTAAACGATCCAATGACCATTATTCTGGCCGAACCATTGGCAAAAAAGTTGTTTGGAAATGAGCCGGCTTTGGGCAAGACCCTGAAAATAAACAACAAGCAAACTTTAACGGTTTCGGCAGTATTTAAAAAGCCGAAAGCAAACAGTAGCCTGTCGTTTAGCTCGATTGCCTCAAATGCTACCCGCAAAGTTATTTATCCCAACGGAGGCGAATTTACAGAATGGGGGTGGTGGAATTTTAATCTGGTTGTGCTTTTAAAAGAAGGCGCAAATCCAACAGAAACTGCACAAAAAATTGCCGCACTGTTTCCAAAAGACGACCAAGGGAACCAAAATTATAAGACCTATCAACTGAATCATTTCAAAGATCTCTATTTTTCGAATTTCAAAGTTTCATGGGGAGACTACCTGCATGGCGGCGATAAGCGAAAAGTGATGATTCTACTGATGGTTGCCGCACTCGTACTGATTATTGCGCTGGTCAATTTCATCAACATTTCATCGTCGCAATGGCTCGAAAAAATAAAGCAAACCGGCGTCCTGAAAGTGATTGGAGCCGATAAATCATCAATCCTAAAAAGTGTTCTTACCGAAGCATTTATTTTGTTCCTGATGGCGCTCTTTCTGGCAATTCTGATCGTTCAGCTTTTCTACCCCTTTGTGAGCAATTTTACAGGGATTCGTTTCAGCCCCTCGTTGCTCTATAAGCCTTCGTTCCTGATTGCTTCCATTGGCGGAGTGTTTCTTCTAAGCCTGATTTTCAGTATCGTTCCGGCCATGCGCATTTCGTCGTCGAAAGCAATTGATAACCTAAAAAAATCAATCGATTCCGGAAAATCTAAGTCCGTTTCCAGAGGGATATTGGTGACAACCCAATTTGCAATAGCTATTGTGCTGATTGCCTTTACCGTGCTGGTACAAAAACAGGTTGATTTTGGGAGCAGTAACTTTGGATTCGATAAAGAAAACATTATAGGGATAAAACTCACACCTCAGTTAATGGCGAAGAAAGATGTGCTGAAGAAGCTCATTCAGGACAACCCCAATTCAGGCAAAGTTTCTTTTACTCAATACTTTCCCGGTAGGCTTAACGAACACTGGTCTTCAACTCAGGAAATAAACGGCGAAAAAAAACAGCTTAGTTTCGATACGTTTAATGGCGATGCCAATCTTTTGGCGATCCTTGGTTTGCAATTGGTAGAAGGTCGCTTTTATTCTGATGATTTGGCAACCGACACCAAGAAAATGGTGGTGAACGAGACCTTTGTTCGGAAACATAAAATGGAAAATCCCATTGGTGCCAAATTCGTAATGGGGTTTGGCGAAAATCCTCCGCTTTCCGAAATTGTAGGAGTTGTGAAAGATTTTCATTACAAGCAGGTTAATGTTCCTATTGGTTCGCTGATCATTAAAAATGACACGTACGCTTCCTACTGCCTGGTAAGTACTTCTACACGGAACTTCAAATCGCTCAGCAGCTTCATACAATACGTTAAAAATGAAACAAATAAGCTTTCTCCTTCTTTTCCGGTTGAAATCAGCTTTCTTGATCAGGCTATTGAAAACATGTACCAATCAGAAATTCAGTTCAGGCGCACATTTACGCTTTTTGCCGGGTGCGCCATTGTGATTTGTTGCCTGGGAATTTTGGCCATGTCGTTGTTTGCCTGCCAGCGCCGGATAAAAGAAATCGGCATTCGCAAAGTGAACGGTGCAACCATCTCTGAAGTGATGGCCATGCTTAACCGCGACTTCGTAAAATGGGTTGCCATCGCTTTTGTAATAGCCACGCCTATTGCCTGGTATGCGATGCACCGCTGGCTCGAAAGTTTCGCTTATAAAACCGAACTGAGTTGGTGGATTTTTGCCCTGGCAGGTTTGCTAGCTTTGGGAATTGCCTTGCTAACTGTGAGCTGGCAGAGTTGGAAAGCGGCAACGCGAAACCCGGTGGAGGCGTTGAGGTATGAATAAAAAATTTGTTTTAATTTTTGAGAACAGAACAGTAAACATTAAAATTTGTAAGCCATGATGAGTTACCAGATTCGATTAATATTCCGAAATTTCAGAAGAAACAGCAGTTCATTCTTGATTAACCTGACTGGATTGGCTGCCGGATTTGCCTGTGCCATTCTGATTTTCCTGTGGGTTTTGGATGAAACGAAGGTTGACAAATTCCACCAAACCGACAAGCAATTGTATCAGGTTATGGAAAACCAAACCATGACGAATGGTACATTAACTCAGGAATGGACTCCGGATATGCTGGCACGTACAATGGCTGCCGAAATACCCGAAGTCAGGTTTGCGGTCGCGGTAACTCCGGCCAATATGTTCGGAAAATTTACCATATCGGCTGACAATTACAATCAGATCAAAGCTGCCGGACAGTTTGCCGAACCCAATTTCTTTAAGGCTTTTTCGTACAAACTGATCGAGGGCAAGCCGGAGCAGGTACTTACTGAAAATAGTTCTGCGGTGATTTCCAGCAAATTAGCGCTATTGCTGTTTAAAACCACCGAAAATGTGATTGGAAAAACATTTGAATGGCAGGTTTTGAACGTCAAGAAGCAAGCCGTTGTGTCCGGAATTTTCGAAGGTACTCCGGCCAATTCAACCGCTCAATTCGATTTTGTATTGTCGTACGAGGCCTGGATCAACTTATCGGAAACCGTGGGCCGAAAGATCAATTGGGGAAACCATGCACCTCAGACTTTTCTGGTGTTGAACGAAGGTGCCGATATCAAAAAGCTGAACAGCGAGATTGCTGGTTTTGTCCAATCAAAAATGAAAGGATCGAACGTTAGTCTGTTTGCAACTCCGTATTCGCGACAATACCTACATGGAAACTACACCAACGGGATACAGTCGGGTGGGCGCATCGAGTACGTCAGGTTGTTTTCGATCATCGCCATTTTTATTCTGCTCATTGCCGGAATCAATTTCATCAATCTGGCAACCGCCAAAGCTTCGAGGCGGTTCAGGGAAATTGGTGTCCGGAAGGTTATTGGCAGCGGACGAAAGGCACTGTTTACGCAATTTATAGGCGAAGCCCTTGTTTTAACCGCTCTGGCAATGGTCGTTTCCATCGTAGTGGTTTGGCTCTTCATGCCTCAATTCAACCTGATTACCGGGAAGCAACTTCAACTGAGTTTCAACACCAATTTCATTTTGGCCGTCGTGGGCATTGGTTTGACCACCGGAATTTTAACCGGCATTTACCCCGCATTTTACCTTTCGGGTTTTAACCCATTATCAATTCTGAAAGGCAAACCCAGCCGGTCGTCAGGAGAAATATGGGCGCGTAAAGGATTGGTTGTCTTTCAGTTTGGAATTTCAATCGTGCTTATTGCCTCCATGATTGTGGTTTACCAACAAGTACAATTCATCCAAAACAAAAATCTGGGCTATCAAAAAGATCAGGTCATTTATTTCAGCAAAGAAGGAAATGTGGCTCAGCAGCTTCAAACCTTTATTGCCGAAACCGAAAAAATTCCCGGAGTGGTCAATACATCCGATATTTCAAGCCGGTTGGTTGGCAGCCCTTCAACTACTTATGGTGTTAGCTGGGAAGGGAAAGACCAGGAGGCCAATATTAATTTCGAGATAATGCGGGCGGATGTCAACCTGATCGAAACCCTGGGCATTGAACTGGCAGAAGGACGCAGCTTTTCTGAGAAATTTGGCGACGAAAATAGTAAACTGATTGTGAATCAAGCCGCTGTTGATGCTATGGGGCTTAAAAACCCGATCGGGCAAACCGTGAATTTCTGGGGAAAACAAAAACAGATCATAGGCGTGGTCAAAAACTTTCACTTCCAATCGCTTCACGAAAAGGTTAACCCTCTCACGATCATATATGATCCAAACAAGACAATGACTATGATGGTTAAACTAAAAGCCGGACAAGAACAGCAAGCCATTGCTGAATTGAAAAGCCTATATGCACGGTTCAACCCTGGATTTCCATTCGACTACCAGTTTCTGGATGTCGCCTACCAAAAATTGTACGAAGCCGAAGAACGTGTTTCGGCCTTATCCAAATACTTCGCCGGAATTGGTATTCTCATTTCATGTTTGGGTTTATTCGGGCTTGCTGCATATGCTTCGGAACAACGACTGAAGGAAATCGGCATCCGGAAAGTAAATGGCGCGCAAATCACGGAGGTTATGGTTTTGCTGAATAAAGACTTTGTAAAATGGGTAGCCCTTGCATTTGCTATTGCCACGCCCATTGCCTGGTATATTATGAACCGCTGGCTCGAAAGCTTTGCCTACCGAACCTCGCTAAGCTGGTGGATTTTTGCCCTTTCTGGCATATTGGCATTGGGCATTGCATTGTTAACGGTTAGTTGGCAGAGTTGGAAGGCGGCAACGCGAAACCCGGTGGAGGCGTTGAGGTATGAATAAAAATGTCAGAATCAGGATTTATCAGATGAAAGGATGAACTTGTTTATAAATATCCTGAAAATCTTGATTTTGACAATATATATAAACGATTCAGACTAAAAACCGAAAACTATGTACCGAAATTTTATCAAAATTGCGCTGCGTTATTTGTGGCGAAACAAAACTTACAGCATTCTGAATTTTGTATGCCTTACTTTTGGGCTAACCTGCGCCATTGTTGCCGTTCTTCATATTTCGAATGCCTTTAGCTACGATAAGTTTCACAAAAACTACAATCGCCTGTACACGGTTGATGCCTATGTCACTTATTTCAATGGCGACAAGTTCCCCAAGGAACAACTTTCAGCATCGCTAACCGATGTGTTAAAAGCAAATGCTCCTGAAATTGAAGATGTAACCCGTATAGCCGAACGCGACTTTTCCTTTATTAGTGGCGATATATCGTTTACAGAAAAAGGTTATTTTGCCGACAGCAACTTCTTCAATCTGTTTTCATTTCCCCTGGTTCAGAATAACCCCAAGCTGCTAAACGACCAGAATTCAATCGTTATTTCGGAACTCATGGCCATGAAATTCTTTGAAAGTACCGACTGTGTTGGAAAAACACTCGTGCTGAAAGATGGCGAAAAACAAGAAACATTTAATGTAGCCGGAGTTTTCCGCAGAGTTCCACGTCAATCGGTTATGCAATTTGATTTTGTAATTCCGTTCACCAAATTTCTGGCCGACAACAGCTGGGCGCTCGAAACAGGCGCTACCGCAAATACAACATGGGCATTGCTTAAAGATAACATCGACAGCAAACAGGTGGAATCCAAGATCAGAAACCTGATAAAAAACCAGGAAGCTAACCTGAATCAGGAGCTTTTCCTATTTCCGCTGAAAGATAAAGCCTTGTATGCGTATGCCGGAGGCAAGCGAGTTTGGCGCGCAATGCAAAACGTGGTTATTGTTGGCGCCATTGGTTTTGCCATTCTCTTGATTGCTTGTTTCAACTTCATTAACCTGGCGATTGCAGTCAATATCCGCAGGTATCGCGAAGCGGGCATCAAAAAAGTTTCCGGTTCAAGCAAGTCGGCTATTGTCATCCAGTTTTTGGGCGAAACGTTCATTCTTACTTTTTTCAGCCTTGTTACGGCCATTGTCCTGGTGAAATTCCTGATTGCAGGTTTCAATACCATGTTTCATAACGACATCAGCTTCAACTTGTTCGATTTTAAAATAGTGTTGTTTTTTATTTTCGTGAGCTTATTTACCGGCCTGGCTTCAGGATTATTGCCTGCTTTATATTTGGCTTCGTCGAATCCTACCAATGTATTGAAAGGCAAGCTGGCTACCAGCCATAGCTATAGCGTTTTCAGGCAAAGCCTAATCGTTTTTCAATTTGCGATACCAATTATTCTGATTATCTGCATGATGATAATTAAAACCCAAGATCGATATATGCGCAATTATGATTTGGGAGTAGATCAGGACCGATTGATTATTTTGGATAACTCTGAAAACATTCAAAAACATGCAGAAAGTGTAAAAACAGAATTGCTTGCTATTCCTGAAATTAGTGCAATGAGTTTTACCAACTGTATCCCGGCGCGGGGAACCCGACCTACGAGCGACATCAGTTGGGAAGGAAAAGATGCTTCAGAAAAACTACATTTCTGGTGTGTAAATTCCGACTTTGACTACAACAAAGCGGTGAAAATCAACCTGGTTGTGGGAAGATTTTTTAATCCTTCTTTTTCTTCCGATTCATCCAGTTTCCTGATTAACGATGTTGCCGCCCAGGCCATGAAATACAAAAATCCGGTTGGATCGTCGATTACAGTTGAAGGTAAGAAGGGGATGATCATCGGGGTTTTCAACGGTTTTCATGTAGTTGACCTGGCGGGGCCGATCGTTCCTACCATTATGCGCATTAAACCAATCGATTGCAACACTGTACTGATCAAATATTCCTCCGGAAGTTTTCCGGCTGTTGCCGATAAAATACGAAACGTATTTAAACATTACGAACCTGATGCTGTTTTCCAGCCCGTTTTGTACCGCGATCTTGCGTCGTATTCAAATCTAAGTTTGCCTTCAAATCTGGTAGGTTTAGCTTTCCTCATAGCGCTTTTACTGGCGTGCATGGGTTTGTTCGGGCTTACCTCGTTTACTGCAGAAAGCCGTACTAAGGAAATCGGGATCCGGAAAGCCAACGGGGCAACCACGCATTCCATTGTTCGTCTGTTGCTGACCAGCTATACCAAATGGCTGACGATTGCATTCTTTATTGCTTTACCTGTGGCCTTCCTGCTGGGAACTATTTTCCTCGGAAATTTTCATTTTCACACACCAATGCCGTTGTGGGCTTTTCTTGTCGGGCCATTCATTGCTTCGGCAGTGGCCTTATCGACCGTTTTCTCCCAAACCTGGAGTGCCGCCAGCCGAAATCCGATCAAGTCACTGAGGTACGAGTAATCCTTGTCATCCTAACTCTTTAATTTTAAAGGAAAAATTAGATGCAACAAAAGAATAAATGTTTCGTCTTTAGGTACGATAATCCTATTTAAACATTAAAAAACTCATTATGAAAATTCTGACTAATATGAAAATGTACACGATGATTGTAATGCTCATATCGTTACTTTCAATGAATGGATTTTCGAAGGATGACCAGCCTACTATTACAAAAACCTTTGAGATGAAGGACCCGGGGACACTCAACGCCTCATCGTCGGGTGGAGGAGTGAACGTTCAAACACACGATCAGCCCCAGGTAGTTATACAGGCATTTGTACGAAAAAACGGCGACGTTTTATCACCAACCGACCCAATGGTAAAAGAGGTTTTGGAAGCATTCGATCTGAATTTTTCAAAAAGTGGCTCAGCTATTACTGCAATTGTCGAACGCAAATCGCGCCTGAACTTCTGGAATAATGTGGGAATTTCGTTAACCATTCTTGTTCCGAGAGAAATGTCGTGCAAGGTTTCGTCAAGCGGTGGTGGTGTAAAAATTTCAGGAGTGAAGGGAACTCATGATTTTTCAAGTAGCGGTGGTGGTGTACACCTTGAAAATGTAACGGGTACAACCGAAGCCGAATCATCGGGCGGCGGAGTTCATGTGACGAAACAGAACGGAGACATCCGTTTAAGTTCGAGCGGCGGTGGTGTTTCTTTAGATGATGCACAGGGTAGCGTTTATGCGCATAGTTCAGGTGGAGGTGTAAGTCTGAAGAATATTCATGGTAATGTGGATGCCAGTAGCAGCGGCGGCGGGGTTAATGTTTCAGGAGAATGTGCTTCGGTAAGAGCCAAATCAAGTGGTGGATCAGTTCATGTCGATATCATGAACTTAAGCAAGGAATTAAACCTTGAATCCAGCGGCGGTGGAGTTGATGCAATCATTCACAAAGGCAAAAATCTTGGTCTCGATCTCGACTTGCAATCCGACCGGGTAAACATTGAACTTCAGAATTTTACCGGAAAATCGGAGAAAGACCGTGTAAAAGGAACAATGAATAAAGGTGGAATTCCTGTTTACATGCATGCTTCCGGAGGAAACGTAAATGTACGATTCGAAGAATAGCTGAACCTGAAAACGAGGAATCTGAAAACTTTAATCGCATAAAAACAAAGGACTATGATTGAATGTAATCTTTCTTCAATCATAGTCCATCATTTAATCATTCGAATCATAGTTTTAGACTATAATCTTATCTGAAACGGATCTTCACCCATCCTTGCATTTCGATTTAAAGCATCAATCCGGGCAATGTCTTCGTCAGTCAGTTCAAAGTCGAAAATATCGGCATTGCTGATAATTCGTTCCGGAGTAACTGATTTAGGTATGGTCACCACACCTTTCTGAATGTCCCAGCGCAAAACAATCTGAACCGGCGATTTATGGTATTTTTCGGCTAATTCCTGAAGCAAAGCAATTCCGTTCACCCTCCCTTTCATAATGGGGCGCCAGGCCTCCATCTGAATCTGGTTATGCTGACAAAACTGCAACAATTCGGGCTGAACCAACTCCGGATGAAACTCCACCTGGTTCACCATGGGTTTGATGCGCGAATTTTCAATCAGGCGTTTCAGGTGTGGAACAATGAAATTGCTTACCCCGATTGCCCTGATTTTACCTTTTTGGTAAAGCTCTTCCATGGCTCTCCAGGTTTCGAAAGTCGTTCCTGGCTGTGGCCAATGGATGAGGTATAAATCGAGGTAACTGGTCTTCAATTTTTCAAGGCTCGTTTCGAAAGCCTCGATCGTGGGACGATAGCCCTGATCGGTGTTCCAGACCTTGGACGTCAGGAAAATTTCTTCGCGCGGAATTCCACTTTCGGCGATAGCCTCGCCCACGCGGTGTTCGTTTTGGTAATAAGTGGCCGTGTCGATGCTCCGGTATCCAGCCCGAAGAGCGCATTGGATAGTAGTTACAACCTCCGGCCCGGCTCCAGCCCGGTGAACGCCAAGTCCAAGCCAGGGCATTTCGACCTCATTGTAAAGCTTAGTCGTTGGCGTTTCTGTTAATGTCATAAGCAAAAATAAATTACAATTGACCAAAAATACCTTTGATGGTGCGGTGAAACTTATGCACCGATTTCACCGGCGGGGCATACATCATGATGCACTTTTTAGTAACCACCGGCAATTGCAACTCATCAATGGTTTGCTGTACTTCGGCTGACCAGGCGCCTTGCTGCAGCCAAATGTTTTTCAAGCCAATTTGGGCAGCTTCTTTTAAAACCGCCGAAACCTGTTTGGGCGGAATAGAAATCCATACACCATCAATCTTTCCGGATAAACTTTGCAAATTTGACGAGCAGCTAAAACCATCTATTTCAGTAGCTTCTGGATGAACAGGGTAAATCTCATATCCTTTTAGCTTTAATTCGCGGGCGACCATGTTGCCAAACTTTTTACCTGAACGCGACATGCCAATCACGGCAATCCGTTTCGAACTGATGAAATTATCGATTAAAGGGTTCATAAGGAAAGTTTTAAAGTTTTGGTGAAATTACAGCTTTTGAACTAAAGCATCGTTACCCGAAATCAGATTTTCTTTTCGTTGGCCAATCTTTCCTGAATCTCTTTCAGCACTTTTTGCGAGGCTAGAAAAATTGCTGGCTTGCCCGAAAGTGGATTGTTCTGTGTGACAACTACTGTTTGATAGACATCTTCAATGTTCTGGAAAGTTAGCACTTCTTCGGGAGTACCCTGCGTATGGATCTTTCCCTGATTAACCAAAATCAGGCGGTCACAATATTCCGAAGCAAGGTTCAGGTCGTGAATAACCATTAGTACTGAAAGTCCCATTTTCTGATTCAGTTGCTGCAACACATTCAGGATATGTACCTGATGGGTAATGTCGAGGTGCGATGTTGGTTCGTCGAGCAAGAGCAATTGTGGTTGCTGCGTCAGGGCGCGGGCAATTCCGGCCAGTTGTTGCTCTCCGCCGCTCAGTTCCGACATCAGTTGTTCCTTAAATCTCCAGGTATCGGTCATTTCCATGTACTGCCGGGTAATCTCGAAATCTTCATCGGTTTCGAAAAAGTTAAAACGGCTATGATAGGGAATTCGTCCCATTAACACATAATCTTCAACGGTCATGTCGCCTGCCTCAATAAACTGGCTAACAATGGCAATGTTTTGTGCCCGTTCGCGCAATGAGAATGACTTCAGATTTTTATCCGACAGCAATATCTTTCCTGACTTCAGGGCAAGCGTTCCGGTAATGGCTCGGAAAAGCGTGGTTTTTCCTGACCCATTGGGGCCTATAATTCCTGCAAACGAACCTTTCAAAATATCGAAGTTGATGTTGGACAACTGGAATTTTGGATACCCGCAACACAAGTCTTGTATATTCAGAATGTTGCTCATCGGGTTTTATTAAGTGAACGGTAAGAGGAACGACTGATCATTAGCAGGAATACAACTCCGCCTACGATTCCGGTGATCACACCAATCGGTAATTCGTTGGGAGATATAATAGTACGGGCAATGACGTCGGAAAGAACCAGAAAAATGGAGCCTGACAAAAAGGAACTGACCAGTAAAATACGATAATCGGAACCAACCAGAAGGCGCATCAGGTGTGGAATAATTAACCCGACGAATCCGATTACACCGGCAACGGCCACACAAACTCCGGCAAGTAACGATGCCATGAGAAATAATAATTTAATAGCCACATCGGTATTGATGCCCAGGTGTTTGGCTTTTTCTTCGCCCAGCCTCAGGGCGTTTAGCGGCTGAACAAACAAGTATGAAACAACAAGTGAGCAAACCGAAATTATAAGTGAAATGTAAATGAGCGACATGTCCGGTTCATCGAGTGAACCCATAATCCAGAAAATAATGCCATGCAGGTTTTCTGAACTGGTGGTGGCCATCAAAAGCATCATGGTCGAAGAGGCAATAAAACTGATCATTACCCCGGTTAGCAACATACTTTGAATGTTGATGCGGCCATGGCGGGTGCTGATGGTGTAAACCAGAAAGATAATCAGGAACGAACCTGCAAAACCAGCCAATGGCAACATAAATGAACCTACAAGTTGATGCAGTCCGAACACAATGACAAAAGCCACCCCAAGCGATGCGCCTCCTGAAATGCCCAGGGTATAAGGCTCAACCAGTGGGTTGCGGTAAACCCCTTGTAACAATATTCCTGAAAGACTGAGTGCGCCACCTACTGCAATCCCGAGCAAAACCCGGGGTATCCGAATCTGACTCAGGATGGTGTATTCCATACTTTCATGCCCCTTCCGGAGAATGCCGAAAATGTCCATAAATCCGAGGTTCATCTCTCCAACCGACAGGGATAAAATCACGGAAGCAACCAGAAGGACAAGCAATCCGGCTAGATAAGAAGCCCACCGAAAATATTTTTGTTGCATTTCAATCATGCCTGAGTATTTGTTTCTGAATAAAACCTTTCAAAATTAGTCATTCATAGCCATTCGATGCGACTTGTGAGCCACAATCTCGTTATTTTTTGACCGCTTCGACCCTTTTGAGTAACTACTTTAGAACTCAATCCCTTCACGGCTGTATATTTTTCGGTCAAACGGATGTTTTACTTTCTGGATATTACTCACGTAATCGGCCACTTCGATCAGTCCGTCGCTGGCATTACGTCCGGTCATTACCAGCTCCATATGATCAGGTTTTCGCAAAATAAAATCAATCAGTTCCGTTTCATCCAACACTCCGTCGCGCAGCGAAATCAGGATTTCATCCAAAAGAAGCAAATCCGGATTTTCCAACTCGATGTATTGCTCAAGATCAGAAAGTCCGGTAAGAACATCTTTCCGGCTACTTTCCCTGGTTACCGAAGGGTTAAACGACCAATGCCCTTCGGTAAACCCAAGGATAGTGGCACCCAGTTTCTGAAGACTTTGAATCTCGTTGTTACCAAACAATTCGGGCTGCTTATTGAAGTGCACATAACAAACCTTCAGGCCGTGCCCCAGCGCCCTGACCGCCAAGCCAACCGACGCAGTGGTTTTGCCTTTTCCGTCGCCGGTATAAATATGTATTAATCCATGTTTCATATTGTTGCGTGTTTTGGGATACGAGATACGGGTTGGGTTAGCTCGTAACCCGCATCCCGAAACTCGTAACAGTCCTACTTATTGGTTTTCTAATATTTTGTAAACGTATTCCATGTCGCAGCATTGACGAATGTGATCGGCCAGCTTATCGTATTGTTCGTTCTTGTAGCTGGCATAGTTAAACTCCTGAAGTTGTGTTTCTTTTCCACAACTTTTCAGGATCGACTGAATGACCGGCAGGTTGTCGAAAATACCGTGCAGGTAGGTTCCCCACGTTTTGTGGTTCACGAAACAACCGTCAGCCGAGCCATCGCCCAGAAATGCCAGAGGCAATCCATTGAGCAACTCAGATTGTCCCATGTGGATTTCGTAGCCCTGACAGTTTCCGGGTTCATTTCTGAAGGTAAATGCGCTTTGAACCGTCCGCTTTTCGTCCGTCAATGTAGTTACAACCGGCAAAATTCCCAGTCCGGGCATGTACGAAATGGTGCCCTCCACATTTTCCGGATCGTGAATTTCGCGACCCATCATCTGGTAACCGCCACAAATGCCATAAACGGCATTCCCTTTTTGGTAGCTGTTCAGAATTGCTTTTGCCAGCCCGCTTTTCCGAAGGTGGTTGAGATCGCCAATCGTATTTTTCGATCCGGGAATAATCACCACGTCAGCCTTCTCAATTTCTTCGGGATTGGCCGTGTAAAACAGGTTGATTTCAGGAACACGTTCGAGTACGTTGAAGTCGGTGAAATTCGACATGTGCCGAAGCAAAACTACGGCCACATTGACATGATCGGCCTGTGTTTTTCCTGATTTGTGATCGATCACCACCGAATCTTCATCGTCGATGTGTATGTCCTGAAAATACGGAACCACGCCTACGACAGGCACACCGGTTAATTGCTCCATCATCTGCCGTCCTTCGGTAAATAAATCGATGTCGCCCCTGAATTTGTTGATCAGGATACCTTTCACCAGCACCCGTTCTTCGGGCGGAAGCAGCTCCAAAGTGCCGTAAACGCTACCAAATACGCCACCCCGGTCGATGTCGGCAATGAGGATAACAGCCGCGTTAACCTCCAACGCCACCCGCATATTGACAATGTCTTTTTCTCTCAGGTTGATTTCCGAAATACTGCCTGCACCCTCAATCACCATCGGGTTGAATTGGATTTCCAACTTTTGATAGGCTTTCATGGCTTCAGCGAAAAGGGCATCACGGTCGGTTCCCAAAAAATAGTCTTTAGCCGATTGATTGCCTATTGGTTTACCATTCAAAACCACCTGCGCGTTTTGGTTGCTGGTTGGCTTCAGCAAAATAGGGTTCATTTCACTGCATGGTTCAATGCCGCAGGCTTCGGCCTGAACAGCCTGAGCACGACCAAGCTCCAGTCCGTCGATGCCGGCGAACGAATTGAGCGACATGTTCTGCGCCTTAAACGGGGCAGGCGAATAGCCATCCTGTTTAAAAATCCGGCAGAATCCGGCATTGATGATGCTTTTTCCTACATCAGACCCAGTTCCGACAAACATGATGGGACGAAGGTTTTGTTTCATAGTTTTGTCAGGCTAAAGTGAACGATTTGTCCGTATGTTAATGGTGTTTGAAAGGCTTCTTCCGGAGTTTTTTGCAGAAGCAGGCACAGCAATGCCCTGATTACCCCAGCATGTGTAATTACAGCAATTGGCTCGTTTTCATACTCCTTCAATTCATCCAGAAACGATTTTACCCTCGAAACGAGGTCGGCGAATGATTCTCCGTTGGGGCAACTGGCGTGCGTATAATCGGCAAACCAGACTTTGCCTTCCGGAGATTCAAATATTTCATTCCAATCCTTCATTTCCCAGATACCAAAATCAAGCTCGGTCAAACGATTGTCAATCCGAAGCGGCTTTCCTGGCAAAACTTCGTTCGCCAGCTTTGTACAGCGGCTCAACGGACTGGAAAATACAGCATCAAATGATTTGTCGGTCAGCTTTTGCCTGATGGATTCCAGCTCGGTCGGGAATGTCGGAGCCAACGGAACATCGGTTATTCCGTAGCAAATTCCTGAAGGAACATCCACCGAAGTATGCCTGATTGCCGTGATCATACGGTGAGATTTTGAAAAGCCACCCAGGCCAGATAAAACAGAACTTCGGCAATCTGCTGTAATGCGCCCAGGCAATCGCCGGTGTAGCCGCCAATTTTTCGGGTGATGTAGCGTTTGAAAACGAAGGTCGCGATTACAAGCACGGGCAAAATAGCCAGCGAAAAGGTAAGTGGGAGAAATGGGAGAAATGCCAACCCGAAGAAAAGCGCCAGGGCAAAATCGATTCCTTTGCCTCGTTTGCCAATGGGCTTGCTTTTGCTGGTGGCATCGTCGCGCGAATAGTCGGAGGTATAAATGACCAGAATCGGCATCAAACGGCTCAGCGAATGACCTGCCAGTAGAAGCAATGGAATCATAGCCAAATCAACGGAGTGCAAACTCATGAACTTAGTGGCCAGCATCCCGGCCAGACCAATTGAGCCATAAGTACCGATTCGGCTGTCTTTCATGATGGTGAGGATCTTCTCTTTGGTGTATCCTCCACCAAAACCATCACAGAAATCGGCAAAGCCGTCCTCGTGAAAAGCGCCGGTGACAAAAATCGTAGTCAGCATACTCAGCAGAATCGCCAGTTCAGGCGGAAAAACAAACTGCAATCCGTAGAAACTTCCTGCCCCAATACCGCCTACAATCCAGCCAATAAATGGGAAATACCGCGTGGAACGATTCAGTATCTCGTCGGAATACGGCAGGTTTTTTGGTACCGGGATGCGCGTGTAAAACATGATCGCATTCAGAAATATGTGCAGTTGTTTCTTCATATTTATTATTGTTTCGAGGTGCGGGATACGAGGTGCGGGTTTAACTCGTAACCCGTTTTATTCCTTATTCGCCACTCCGGCTGATTCGAAGCTTGCCATGTCATTCAGAAAAAGGACAGCAGCCTGCACCAGCGGTAAAGCTAAAGCTGCGCCAGTTCCTTCGCCAAGCCGCAAATCGAGCTGAAGCATGGGCCGGGCATTCAGCTTGGCGAGCATCAGTTTGTGCCCACGCTCGTCCGACGAATGGCAGAAAACACAATTCTCACGCACATCCGCATTCATTTCAATGGCCGTCAATGCGGCAGCAGTGGCAATAAAACCGTCGATAAGCAGAATCATTTTTTGTTCTTTTGCTTCAAGCATCGCTCCAACCATCATAGCAATTTCCAATCCGCCAAAGGTAGCCAGCGTTTCTTCCGGAGTTTTCGGATCGTATTTCTTCGAAACTTCTTTCAGTATCTGTATTTTGCGGGTCAGTTGTTCGCCATGCGAACCCGTTCCGGCGCCAATGCATTCTTCGATCGGGATATTCAGGAAACGGTGCATCAACAACGACGAAGTTGAGGTATTGCCAATGCCCATTTCGCCAAAACCGATGATGTTACAACCAGTTAAGGCTTCTGCCTGAGCCAGTTCGCGCCCTTTTTGAATGGCAGCGGCACATTCTTCGAGAGTCATGGCCGATTCGTGTCGCATATTTCGTGAACCTCGTGCAATTTTGGCATTTACGACCGGAACTCCGGCCGGAAAATCAAAGTCCACCCCGGCATCAATCACTTTCAGGTTTAACCCGTTTTGGCGACAAAAAACATTGATGGCAGCGCCTCCGGCCACAAAGTTCATGACCATTTGCCAGGTCACTTCTTTCGGGTACGGGCTGATTCCTTCGGCTGTCAGGCCGTGGTCGGCCGCGAAAACCAGCAAAGCCGGATTTTTAAGTTCCGGAGTCAATGTGTTTTGGATCAATCCGATTTGGAGAGCCAGATCTTCAAGCAGACCGAGCGAACCCATCGGTTTGGTTTTGAAATCAATTTTGTGTTTGAGTTGTTCTTCTAGAGTCATTTTTAAAGATTTTAGACGTTAGATTTTAGATGATAGAGAAGACCAAAGATTACCGGGATTTAGGGTCTAATGTCTATTATCTTGAATCTATTATCTGGTTATTTAATCTTCACCGGAATGCCAGAAATCATCAGGAAAACCTCGTTGGCTTGCCGGGCAATGTGTTGGTTCATCCAGCCTTGCAGGTCGGCAAATTTGCGTGCCGACTCTTCTACCGGATGAACGCCCATTCCCAGTTCATTGCTCACCACAATCAGGTTCAGGCCTTTTTGAACAAAGCGATCCCATTCGGCTTTGGCCTCTCCGAGTGAACGATCGATGTCGAACTGATTATCGAAAAAGATGTTGGTCAGCCACAAGGTGATGCAGTCGAGTAAAACCGTTTGGCCTTCCACCTTGCAGGCCGAAAGCTGCTTTTCTTCTTCGATGTTGATCCAGTGTGGTCCGCGGTCGTTCCGATGCCGTTCGATGCGAAGGCGAAAATCCTCGTCCCACACGCGGGCGGTGGCCAGATAAACCGGATTCGGGTTTTGTTCTTCAGCCATTTGTTGGGCAAAACTGCTTTTGCCTGATCGGGCGCCTCCGGTGATGAATGTAATTTGAGCCATGTTGTATTAAAAATCGGAGAAGATCGGATAGCGCAAGGTCATCTGATCTTTTCGTTGAAAATTTGCGGATGTTTTCTACTCCAGAAAAATAGCCATTGTTGGAGAAGCACCGACCAACTCTTGTTTAACAAATTCGCCTGTGGACTTGTATATTTTCATTAAACCCGCTCCGGTAACACTTTCGGCGGTAAACAGGTAAATGTTGCCGTCCTTAGGGTTAACGGTGAGACCCTTGGAGCCGGAAATATTGCTGATCAGGCTTTGGGTTGAAAAAGTTTTAGTAGCAACATCGAAAACAGAAACTGCTCCGGTAAGGTTCCAGTTGGCATCGTATGCTGATGTGATAACATATATTTTTGATTTGTCATTGTTGGCCGCCATGATGGTTGCATACTCCGTACTTACATTAGCTAAAGGGTAAGATGTTTCCAATTTGTCAGACGAAGTATTGATGTATCCTAATCCGGTTGATTGTGACGGGTCTGAATAGGTGCTGACCAATGAGACATAAAGGTTGTTGCTTTTATCTTTTAAAAAGTAAGAAGAAACAGCAGGAGTTGTAATGTATGATACCGCCTCGGTATTTAGGTTAATGACAGCAACTGCTTTTTTGTAGTTTAAGGCGGCATATAATTTTCCGTTGGCTATTTCAACTCCCTCTGGGCCACCAGGTAAGCTGATCTTTTTCTCAACAGTACGGGTTTTTATGTTGTATTTGGCTATGTAGGTGTCTGGCATTGCCGACCAATCCGGATTTGTGCCCAAACAGGAAATATAGAGGTAATCGCCACTGGCAACACAGGCGCGCGGTTTGGCAATCTGGTCGGTTACCCCGTTTTTAGCCTGAACGAAAAGCGGGTCAACGATGATAACCTGGTCAGGGCTATTGCCCAACAGGAATACATTGTCGTTGATGTTGTAGGCATATTGGATGTTCGAAAGCAATTCAAGTCCGCTGTTCTGGGTTTTGTAATACGAATTGGTCATTGTGGCTGATGTGTAATCGTATTTGGAAATACTGGCTCCACCCTTACCGTAATCACCATAATTAATAATGTAGCACCCTTTTACCTGATCGCTGGGATATGGATCTGGATCTGGATCATCATTTTTTTTGCAAGAACTAAACACTGCGAGGGCAAAAAACACAACAGCAAAATACTTCAGAAACTTTTTCATTGGATACTAAATTAGATTATTTGATATTTAAATTTGTTGACAGACTAATGCGGAAACTTCGTCCGGGCATCGCATAATATTTCTCGTTCTGATAATCGGCATTTAATAGGTTGTTTACCGAAAACGACAAGTTAAAACGCTGTTGTTTGTACTCAACTTTGCGGGAAACCCCGCAGTTGGCGAGGAAATACGAATCGAGTTGATTCCCGAAATCGTCTGCGGTCCGGGTTCCGGTATAACTCCCATCGACATAAATTTGCCAGTTTCGGTACATTGCCATTAAATAGGTGTTGGCCATGTGTTGGGGTGTGTAAATCAACTGTTGTCCTACAACTCCCGTTTCAGAGGCTTCTTTAACAGCCTTTACCGGGTTATAATTATAATTTAAACGGAAATTGAAGGGTATTTTCCCAAGAGTGAAATCAGTATTTGACTGAAATTCAATCCCTTTACTCACTACTTCTTTAACGTTTTGAGCTTGCCAGACACCGAAATTTCGCCATTCGATCCAATTCTTCACGTCCATGTAAAAGGTGTTTAACTTGATGTTGGTTTTAAAACCTTTATTTACAAACAAATAGTTGATACCCAGTTCGTAGTTGATGCCGTCTTCCGGTTTTAGCTGTGAATTGCCCTGTGTTCCCCAATAACGGTCGTTAAACGTTGGCACACGGTAGCTGCTTGCAATGTTTGAGGTCAGTTTCAACGCAGTTTTTTCAGATGAAAATAAGTGATACTCTGCACCAACCGACGGGGTAAAAGGCACCGAGAAATTGGTAACATACATTTGTCGAAGGTTGATTGTCAACTTCAGGCGGTTTTCTATTTTCAGGAAAGATGAAAGATAGGCTTCGAAATGTTGTTCCGAATCGATTACAGAATCAGAATAGGCATACACATTGGGAACAATATATTGGTATTTTACTCCAGCCTTATAACCAACGTTTTTCGAGAAATCTTGATTTGCTTCCAATTCTAAAATGAGCCGGTCGGTCCCGATTTTTTGTAACTGGTCTTTGTCGTAAACTTGCATGTCGTGCACATATCCCAAGCCTCCACGATATTTTACCGCCCGTTTTTTGTTTTGATATTCCGACCAAAAACGAACATTTTTGTTGTCCAAAACTTCAGCACTGTTAAAATTGAGGTTGGTTTGCATATTAGGCTGAATCTGATGCCAGTCGTGTTCGAGCCAAATGGCCGATTTAATCTGTTCTTCCTTGCCGAACCGGTAATTCAGTTCCTGAATCAACCCCATGTTCTCGATATTTGCTCCACGCTGGCGGTCATCAACCGGGTCGCGGTTTTCGACATTTCCGGTGTAAGGGTTTTTAAATGGGAAATCATTCTTTTTGTAGAAGTAATACAGACGTGAAACCGATTCCCATTTCCCATTTCCGGCAAAAACCTTTGTTCCGTAGAACTGTTCGCCAAACGAACCTTGGGAAATGCTGGTACTCATTTTTAGTCCATCGGTCCAATTACTTTGCAGGCCCAACGATAATGAACCACCAATCGCACCTGAACCGTTTACTGCCGACGAACTTCCATACTGAATATCAATACCATCGAACAAGTATGAGGGGATGGCAGACATATCTGCACTTCCAAGGGTGAGCGAGTTAACGTTGATGCCGCCAAAATTCACTGAAGTGTGATTGGCCGAAGTTCCGCGAAAGTGAATGGAAGACAATCCTCCAGCATTGGATTTTAAGTAGATAGGGGTGAAACGCATCAGGAGATTGTCGATTCCTCCGGTTTGCCCGATCTGGAGCTGATCTGTTGCAATTGATTCAATTTTTGCCCCAGCCTGATATTTTTTCGCAGCAGCGATTGCCGTGACTTCATCGAGCATAACCGAATCCATTACACTTTCTTCCTGTGCCATGACATCAGAACACGCGAGAATAAAATAAACTGCAAAAAAGATAAATCCCTTCATTTTTATGGTTAAACATTAATAAATAATGACCATAAACTTTCAGAATGTTCCCCGATACAACCCGGGCCGACAAATAAGGAACAAATGGATAAATTAGATGAAAAACGTTCATCCCATTGCTTTTATCCCGAAAGCTATGATTAACGTGCGTGGAATTGGCAGGTCTTCTGGCTCACCTTCTTTTTGAGGCCTTCCCATCCCGGTTATTTGGGACAGTGGCAGGAGTTTCAAAAAGTTTGTATTAAGGCTTACAGCTGCGGGTACAGCTCCGGTTTTTCACCGGATTCCCTATTATTCCATGTTGGTGCGAACCAACATTGGAACCATTTCCGTGGGCAAAAGTAAAGATTATTTACCGCTGATTAGCACAAATTGAAAACAATTTTTGCCTGAAAATAATTTTATGGGCATAAGGGCTCTGCTGATTTAAAACCCCTGACATTAACAAACGGTTGAGCTAAAGTCGGTTCGAATTGTTAATTGATACCGACGCCTGTTATTGCCATGTCCGTTGATCATGCGATAAGCCGATTTATTTGTACATCAGTTTGATCATTTCTTCCAGTGCATCCACAAACAAAATCGGAGTCGGACTACAGGTTTTGTCAGCGTCCAGAATATAAATCTTTTTGCTTTTACTGGCCGACAGAACCGAATAGTTGAGCCAGGCGTTTTTCTCTTCCTGTGCAACAATTCCCATGGTGACGATGAAAATAACATCTGGATTTTGTTTCAGCACAAATTCACGGGTTACACTTCCAATTTTTAATCCGGCAGCAATATTTTTCCCTCCTGAAAACCGGATAAAATCGTCCATAAACGTATCAGGAACGGCACCAAATAACGGTTTGGCACCAATCTGAATAAAAACGTTTGGATTTTTTCCGGCAGGCACTTTTGCTTTCAAGCCCGCCAGTCGATCTCTTTGCAGAGCTACAATACGTTTGGCTTTTGCCTCCTGGCCAACCATTTCGCCAATCTGGATAAAATAGGCACAGATTTCTTCGAACGATTTTGGGTAAGGCTGATAAACAACTTTCAGACCAAGCTTCTTTAAATTGTCGATGGTTTCAGGTTTGATCAACGAAGAGGCGATTACCAAATCAGGTTTCAACATTAATACTTTTTCGATGTTAATATTCAAAGCGTTAGCCACAATCTCAACGTGATCGGAAGCTGCAACCGGACAATAATTGGTACAGCCAACCAATCGGCTTTGTTCACCCATTACGTATAGACTCTTTGTAACCCAGGGAACCAGTGAAACAATGCGTTTGGCTTCCTGTGCCGAAACTGCCAACTGGCAAACCAATAGAAGTATCAGAATTAGCGGTGATTTTTTCATTTTAAACATTTTATTCCGGAAGAAATGAAATGGAAACAGCAGTTGCCCTTCACCGATCTTTTTTCCCGAAGATTCGACTTAAATTGTTTTTGAACTGGCAGGTCTTCTGGCTCACCTCACTTTTTGCGGCCTTCCCATCTCCCAGATACTCGGGAAACAGTGGCAGAGGTTGCAAAAAATAGCATTGAGGCTTACAGCTGCGGGTACAGCTCCGGTATTGCACCGGATTCCCTTTTAGTCCATGTTAGCGGCAAGCTGACGTCGGAACCAATTCAGGTGGCAAAAGTAAAAATTAAAAACAGAATAAGGTGAAACTCTGGCCATAAAACCTTATTCCCAAATTCCGGCAATCTTCTCACCACAATTTTTGCAGGAACCTTTCACCAGATTGTTCTGCACAACAGTGAATCCGCGGCGCTCAACCACTATTTCCTTGCATCTTGGGCAAATGGTATTTTGTGCGTCTAAACCTGGAACATTGCCAATATAAACGTATTTGATTCCGGCAGCCAAAGCAATCTCACGGGCCTGGGTCAGCACGCCGATTGGCGTAGCCGATAGCTGGGTCAGTTTATAGTCGGGATGAAACCGGTCGAAGTGAAGCGGCGAATTGGCCAGTCCGTTTTCGGCCAGCCAGTTGCACATTCGTTTGATCATGTCCAGATTATCGGTCCAACTGGGTACCACGAGGTTGATGACTTCCAGCCAGACTCCCATTTCTGCAAAAGTTTTCAGCGTGTTCAGAACCGGCTGAAGAGCGCCAGCGCTCAGTTTCAGGTAAATGTCGTTGCTGAACGATTTCAGGTCAACGCGGGCTGCATCGATGTATTTGCACCAATTTCGAAGCGGTTCTTCGTTGATGTAACCTGCCGTAACCAATACATTTTTGATTCCTTGCTGCCGGGCCAGCCTGGCTGAGTCGTGTGTGTATTCGTAAAACGAAATGGGTTCGGAATACGTGTATGCAATGGATTGACACTTTGAAGTAATGGCCTGTTCAATCAGTTTATCGGGCATCAAATCGTAGTTGCGCGTTTCCTTTGGACTGACTTGTGAGATGGTCCAGTTCTGGCAGTTCATGCAGGCCAGGTTGCATCCCGCGGTGCCAATAGAGAAAGCTTTCGATCCGGGCAAAAAATGATTAAGCGGCTTCTTTTCGATGGGGTCGATATTCACGGCACAAGGATTTCCGTAAGCAATGGAATAAAGTTTATCCTCATGGTTTACACGATTGTGGCAAAGGCCCGATTCGCCCAATTTAATTACGCATTCGTTCGGACAAATCAGACATTTTGTACCCCGCGGGGTTGGCGACCAGTATAAACCTTCCTTGCTCCATTTCCAGAGCTTTTCGCTGGCATTTCCTGTAAATCCCATCAACGGCGAACAGGCAATGGCGCCGGTTGCTGCCAATCCCTGCTTCAGAAATTCACGCTTATTCATATCTTGAAAGGTCATCATTGTTAAGAATTTTAAGTCCAATTTCAAACACTGCAAATGCATGTAATCTGAACGAAAATTGGGGGGCGAAGTTTCATTTTCATTTCTTCCAGATAAGCCAGGCTCCAAATGCCAGATTTAAGATTGCAATTGTCAGTACCGACGCCACAATTCCTAATCGGGGAATCAGAAAAATGGTCACGGCAAGCGCTCCAAACGCCGAACCAAATAAATCGGAACTGTATGTTTTACCCGAAATTTCAGCATAGTTACCTGAACTTTTCATACTGGCCTGGGTAAACTGAAAACCAGTCAATCCGCCAATCAAAACGGTGGCTACCAAGAAAAGCGAATAAACAATTGCCGAAGCCCATCCTGTCATTTCTGAAGAAAAAAGTAATCCGCTGATTCCGGCAGCAAATAAGCCAATCAGCAATTGGGTTATCGACAGAAAATTCTTATCCGGAGCGCTTCTCAACGATTTCCCGAAGAACGAACCGGCTGCCAGGCCGAACATAAATCCGGTAAACACAAAGCTCGTTAGCAGGTAAATATTTCCGAAGAAAACCTGCAACCCAAAAAGCAGGAGTATTTCCATTCCTGAAGCCGAAAAACCAGTGAGGAACATCGCTTTGGACGAGGTGCTCCCACTGAAAAACAGAAACAGCATCAACACTCCGGCAGATAAGACCATCAGCGTGTATTTTCCTTTGAACTGACTTAGCCAGTAGGTCAGTTGCCGGTAGTACAGAACCGGCTTCAGGTTTCGGTTAATTTCAGCGTTGGGGTTTAACGCCGAGAGGATCGTTTCTCCACGCATTTTTAGTAACGAGTCGTCAAAATAATCCGGATTGACGTAACGGTTTTCGATTTTCTTCTCCTGAACAGATTGGGCAATGTTGTAGTTAAGTTGCGCATCAGAGGCTAAAAAATAAAGCTTCTCGCCCGGAATAACAATCACGTTTTGAAACACTTTTTTCAGGCTCGAATAAAGGCTCGAATTCAGATCAACAGCTTCCTGATTCTGGTAATTAATTGGAGCCGACAGACCAAACGAAAGCACAGCTACCTGTGAAAGTTTCTTTTTCAGCAAACTAAAAAACTCCAACGTATAGAAACGGTTCGTTTGCAACGTTGAGGGACCGGGAAGGTTTAGAATAGCAACATCGTAGGTTTTTGAGGTATTCCGGATAAACCGCAGCGGATCTGTGGCAAAAACCTGAATGCTTTTATCGGTTATTTTCGCCAGCGTATCTTTCATCAAAGTCAGCAGCCAGCGGTTGTCTTCCACATAATCGATGGAAGCTGGTCGGTATTTTTTCAGCTCGGCGAGTTGTCCTGAAATATCTCCTGAAACCAACAAAACCGATTCCGAATTTGGGTGCTGAAGCATGGCAAAATGAACGGCTTCTTCGTTCAGCATAAAATTCTCGGAGTCGAACAGCAACACATTGTTGTTGTAAACGCTCCAAAGGCTCTGGCGACGGGTGATTACAATGTTCCCGTGGGGCGAATCTTTCGAAACTACAATTTCCTGATTCGGGAAAACCCAGCTCCGGATCATCTTTTCAGGATGAAAAAATAGTACGATGAAGGCTGAAATTACCATAAACAGTGGAATCCAGGTCATTTTCCTTTCCGGATTTTTCAGACTGATAAGAAAGAGAACCAACCCGTTGATGATGACCAAAACCAGCAGGCTTTCGATCGACGAAAAGATAAAAATGAAGAGCAGTCCGCTTAGTAATCCACCAATGATGCTGCCTACCGATTCGAACCCATAAACCGCACCGGTTTCGTTTTGGTTTCTGACTTCGGAATAGCATTTCGAAATGAACGTGAACAGGAACCCACTCAACAGGCAAAACGGGATCAACAGTGCCAATGAGGAAAAAAAGATTTGGAAAACGCTGATCATGGAGCCGATCGGAAACACGGTATTTTTGAGAAAATTGATCAGAAATGCCGTGATGAAAGGTAAAACCGAAAGAACAAGTAGTCCGGCAAGGATAATGGAAAATGCATTTTTTATTCGAAGTTGAAATTTTCCGAGATAGGCGCCCAGCCCGGTGATAATCATCCAGTTGGCCAGTACCAGTCCGATGACCAGTTCGTTTCCGCTGAAAACCGTCAAAAATTCGCGCATCAAAATAACCTGGGCAATGATGGATGTACTTCCCAGCAAAAAAGCCGATAATTGCAAAAAACGGACATCCAGATTATTCTCCATCACAACCAATTGCCGGGATTCTTTGATTTTTTCGCCTTTAAGAAGCTGAAGATAATACTTGAGATGCCACCAGAAATGGAAAAATCCGATGATGACCATCCCGATTCCAAAGCCAACATGATAACCAACCAGCTTTTCGTAAAACGAAAGTTGAAGTTTGTAATTGATTTTGACAACCATGATCAGCCCGATTAGTCCGGTCGCCAGGAAAGTCAACAGCAACAGCACATTCCAGAATTTACGATGGGTTGTTTTGCTTACCAATCCTATTCGCGAAAATGCGAATGACAGCGAGTAAAAGAGGATTATCAGAATCGAGATTGCGAAAAGAGGGTAGGAGGAGTTCATGGAAAAGTTCCTATTGTTTCTTTAGTTTCTATCGTTCTTGTGGTTTTGGAAGTTTCTATTGTTCTTTGCCTAACAGAGGCATTTTTTTATTTGTAAGTGCATTGGACTGCTACCAACCATAGAAACAACAGAAACCATCATTCCCTTTCCCTGAAGACCAACGCCTCGTAGGTGTAAAGTTCAGCTGTTTTCCAGCCGTTCCAGCCAATGCCTGCTTTGTCCTGAGCACAATGTCCGAGGAATTCTTCTTTGCTCCAACCCGTTTGTGTGCCCACTTGCGGCAAAAAAGTTCCGGTTTGATTTCCCAGTTTCATGTAAATGCCATGTTTGCCCAAAATAAATTCATCTGCCGATTTGATTCGTTTCAAAGGTGTTAGTACCGAAATTTCGAGTTCCAGCTGTTTGATTTCACCGACCGTAACCGGGCTAAAGCGATAGTCTTGGGTAGCCGCAGCAATTGCCATCGACTGAACGACCTTCCAAAGGGGCTGGTCCGGATCGAATCGGCCAATGCAGCCCCTTAGTTTGTGGTCTTTGGTGAGAGTAACAAACGCGCCGCATGGAGTTTTTAAGGCGGCGCTCAGGTGAGTTTGATCAATTTCCGGAGTTATTCCATTTTTAACGTATTCGGTTATGGTTTCGCGGGCCAGTTTTAATAAGTACTTTTTATCCTCGCTGCGGATTGAAAATTCGCTGGTTGAAGTTTTCGTTTTTGCCTGGGTAAACGAAATGGCACAATAGCCAACAACCCGCTCTTTGTCACCAAACGACGAATCTCCGGAATTTTTATACTGAATTAAATCAACTGAAATATTTGGCATGTCCTCGGTCATGTCCAGCAAAGTCAACACCGAGCTCCATCCGCACAAGCTGGTTGCCAGTCCGGGAATATTTTTCTTTTCGTTGTTATCAAGTGCCGCAATCAACTTGGAGGCTTTGTTTGTTTGAATGGCCTCAGCCGTTGCCTGATCGACCTTTTCAGCTCTTTCGTATCCCGGATAATGCGAAAAATCGCTGCTGATTACGAACAGGTTCTTTTCATTCAGGTAAGGTTTTAAAGCAGCCGCCAGTTTTTTTGCCGTTTCAGCGGTTGAAGAACCGAGGATAATTGGCACAATCTTAAATGTGGTTTTCAGGTGATATTGTAAAAACGGAAGCTGTACTTCCAGACTGTGCTCATACCAGTGAGGATCGGGATAGCATTTCAGGATTTTGTTTTCGAGAACAAGCTTTTGAACGAGTTCCTGATCAACCCGAACCACGCCAAGCGGAGTCTCGTAGTCGCCCGTGCAATAAACCGAAGCTCCCTGAAAAGTAGTAGTATGGCTCGAACCAATAATAAAAATACGTTCGAACTTACTGTTGGGATCAATCTGGTTGAAGGCCGAAGCAGCCACCTCACCGCTATAAACATATCCGGCATGTGGAACGATGATCGCCAGCGGTACATTTTCACTTTTCTTCGGTTCTGCTTTTGAAAATAGCTGTTGCAATTGAGTTTTCAATTCGGAAGGTTTATCGGGATAAAACCGTCCGGCAGCATAAGGTTTTCGGTTTGCTGAAGGTTCTTGCGAGAAGCCCCCTGATGAAAAAAAACTAAGTAGTACCATGATGAAAAAGTATTTTGCTTTCATGGCTATATTCTTTAATAAGATAAAGTTACAACATATTTGAAGGATATAGACCAACAAAGCAACTGTTTGAAAGCCCGTTTTCAATATTTTATTCGCAACGAAGTGCAATAATAAAAGTGTGTTTGCTTTGTATTACTTTTACGAGGTACAAAAAGATACAAAGTGAGTCCAAAAGTTTTGCTGATCACACCGCCGTTTACCCAATTGAACACGCCTTATCCGGCAACGGCCTACCTGAAAGGGTTCCTGAATACAAGGAAAATCTCATCGTTCCAATGCGATCTGGGTATCGAAACTATCCTGAAACTCTTTTCTTCGGAAGGACTGAAATCACTTTTCTCGCAACTGGAATGTGGCAATTGGCAACTTTCGCCAAACGCTCAGCGGATTTTCAATTTGCGCGAAAGCTATATTCAGACCATCGATCAGGTGATTGCTTTTCTGCAAGGAAAAAAAGAAGTGCTTGCTCATGTGATCTGCGATGGAGATTATCTTCCGGAAGCCTCACGCTTTGAACAAACCGAAGATTTAGAGTGGGCATTTGGAACGATGGGCATCCGCGATAAAGCCAGGCATCTGGCCACGCTTTATCTCGAAGATTTGTCTGATCTGATTGTAGAAACCGTTGATCCGCATTTCGGGTTTAGCCGTTATGCTGAAAGGTTGGGTCGATCGGCAGCAACTTTTGACGAGCTGAATGATGCGTTGCAAGCACCCGACAGCTTTATCGACGGTATTTTGCTAAAACTGCTTCAGCAGAAAATCGAAATTTCGCAGCCAACGTTGGTGGCATTTTCTGTTCCTTTTCCCGGAAATTTATACTGTGCTTTTAAATGTGCTCAATACCTTAAAAAGCATTATCCTGAACTGAAGATCGCAATGGGCGGTGGTTTCCCGAATACCGAACTTCGCTCGCTGAGTAATCCGCGGGTGTTCGGATATTTCGATTTCGTATTGCTTGATGATGGTGAAGCGCCTTTGATGAACCTGATTGAATACCTCGAAGGAAAGCGCAGCAAGGCCGAATTGAAGCGTACTTTCGCACTCGAAAATAGCGAAGTGGTTTACCTGAATAGCTCATCGCAGCCCGACTTTTCGCAGTTCGAAGTAGGTACGCCTGATTATTCCGATTTCCAACTGGATAGCTACATTTCGGTGATCGAAATTGTGAACCCGATGCACCGTTTGTGGAGCGATGGACGCTGGAATAAACTAACGCTGGCGCATGGTTGCTATTGGGGGCGTTGTACTTTTTGCGACACTACACTCGATTACATCCGACGCTATGAACCCAATACCGTGCAGATTCTGGTTGATCGAATGGAAGAAATGATCCGTCAGACCGGTGAGATTGGTTTCCATTTTGTAGATGAGGCTGCGCCGCCTGCTTTGATGCGGGCTCTGGCGCTGGAAATCATTCGCCGTAAACTCACCGTGGTTTGGTGGACGAATATCCGCTTCGAAAAGAGTTTTACCTACGACCTTTGTTTGTTGCTGAAAGAATCGGGTTGCATCGCAGTTTCCGGAGGATTGGAAGTGGCCTCAGACCGGCTGCTGGGCCTGATCAACAAAGGTGTGAGCGTGGCCAAAGTGGCCAAAGTTACCGACAATTTTACCCGCGCCGGAATTCGGATTCACACCTATTTAATGTACGGTTTCCCCACTGAAACGGTACAGGAAACCATCGATTCGCTGGAAGTCGTTCGTCAGTTGTTCGAAGCCGGAGTGGTTCAATCGGGATTCTGGCACCAGTTTGCGCTCACGACCCACAGTCCGGTTGGACAAAATCCGGAGAAATTCCGTATTAAAATTGAAAATGAAAAAACCGGTTCGTTTGCCAACAACGACCTGCAATTCCGCGACCTGACCGGAATCAATCCCGATCGTTTCAGTGAAGGGCTGAAAAAATCGCTGTTCAATTATATGCACGGCATTTGCTTCGACCTTCCGCTTCAGGATTGGTTCGATTTTAAAGTGCCACGAACGACTCTTCAGCCAGATTATATTCAGCAAGCCATTGATCAACAAGAATATGAATCTGCCAGTCCGAGCGCTAAAATCATTTGGTTGGGCGGTAATCCAGTTGTCCGGAACTATACAAAAAAGAAAAAGAACCAGATTTTCGAGAGGACTGAACTCACTTTCAGCAACAAAAAGTGCAATTTGGTGATTCACCTTAAAAAGCCGGAAGGGGAGTGGTTATGTAATCAGATCGCCGCACTTTCAGTCAATAATCCCGGACAACTAACTTTTGCTGAACTTGAAAAAAGTTTCGAACAGCATATCGGCGACGATTTTGTGCTCTTCTGGAATAGTCCGTCAATGAAAGAAATAAGGGAAAATGGGCTGCTGATGTTGTGAGGAAATACTATTCCTCACCAAACTTCATGCTACTTCAAACTTACATTTGCATAATTTACCCGGACATCGCCATATAATTCTTCTATCAGATTCAAAGCATCCTGAACATCTTCAAGCGTTTCGGCCTGAAGCAGACGGATGCGGTGTTCTCGGAAATTAGGTAAAGTGGGGAAATATTTGGCAAAATGACGGCGCATCATTAGTATTCCGCTGCGCACATTGTCTTTCCATTCAATCGACATGCTGAGTTGATCGCGTACATTCTGTACCACGTCGGCTACTGTTGGTGCGGGAAGCAATTCGCCTGTCTTAAGGTAATGTTTTATTTCCGAAAAAATCCATGGGCGGCCAATCGATCCGCGGCCAATCATCAGTGCATCAACGCCACTTTGTTCCAGAAATGCTTTTGCTTTCTCCGGACCGTTGATATCGCCATTTCCAATAATCGGGATCTTCATTCGCGGATTTTTTTTTACATCAGCAATCAACGACCAGTCGGCCTCACCGGTGTACAACATGCTCCGGGTGCGACCGTGAATGGCCAATGCAGCAACTCCTGCATCTTGCAAGCGTTCGGCAACGTCAACAATGATTTTGCTGTTTTCGTCCCAGCCCAGACGGGTTTTGGCAGTAACCGGTAACTTTACAGCTTTCACAATGGCCGCGGTCATCTGCTGCATTTTATCCGGATCCTGTAGCATCGCGGCTCCAGCACCATGCCGAATGATCTTTTTCATGGGACAACCATAATTGATGTCGATAAAATCGGGCTGACATTCTTCAGCAACTTTAGCGGCTTCAACCATCGAATCAATGTCGTGTCCGTAAATCTGAATAGCCACCGGGCGGTCGAAATCGAACAAAGTCATTTTCTGTTTGGTCTTCTGAATGTCGCGGATCAGCGCTTCCGACGAAACAAACTCGGTGTACATCACATCGGCACCGTACTTTTTGCACATATACCGAAACGATTTGTACGTCACATCCTCCATGGGTGCCAGAAACAGCGGCATTTCTCCTAATTCAATTGATCCGATCTTCACAGTTTTGTCTTTATTTTTGGTGTAAAGTAAGTAACAAAGTAACAAAGTGGCAAAGTATCTGAGTTTTATCCCTACGAAAATTCACCTGCGAATTGCTTTTTTACTGACTTCACGCAACCTAAACGTGTGTTCTTTCGTCTTAGTTCAAACAAAACCTAATGGAGATGAAAACTTTTTCAGCAATAAAATTTATCCTTGTCTTTTTCCTTTTCGTCGGAATGGGTTGCGAAGAAACCGTTCTTGAACAAGGATTTACAATTGGTAAAGAAGAAAATTTCCAAATCAACCAGCTTTATACCTCGGCCTATGGGAAATACACCCTGAAGCTTACTGAAATTAACGACTCGCGCTGCCCCGAAGGAGTGGAATGTATTTGGTCGGGCGAAGTCACTGTGAAAGGCGAATGGACCGAAAACGGCAGCAAATCGAACTTCGAAATCCATTCGGTAATGAAAGACCAGACAAAGCAACCCGATGGATATACCATACAGATTGTTGATGTTAAGCCTTATCCCAAATACGGTACCGAATCAAAACCCGAAAATCTGGTGATTACCTTACTGATTCAGAAGAAATAACAGGTTTCATTAGCGAACAGTAACCAATTGACTTTCGGCCTTTCCGAAAACAATTCCGGGTTCATCTTCATTGATCAAAGAAATAATCTTAATTTTAACTTTCAATTCAGGATTGGTCATCAACCAAGATTAAACCTGAATTGTTCGTTCGCATTTTTAGTTTGCATCTGTTCGTGATGATGTATAATTCGTTAAAAAACAGCCATATGATTACCAAAAGAAGAAGTGAAGATGAAGAACCTGAATCGGAAGGGAAAAAACCGATCCTACAGAAAAAAATAGAGCTAAAATTTTTGGAGCAACGGAAAATATTCCTTTGGGGACAGGTTGACGACGATTCGGCTCAGGATATTGTGAGCAAGTTGCTCTATCTGGAGTCGGTTAAGCCAGGCGAAAAAATTACTTTTTTCATAAACAGCCCGGGTGGGGTAGTAACTTCAGGATTTTCAATTCTGGATACCATGAATTTGATTTCATCGCCGGTTTCGACCGTTTGTATGGGATTGGCTGCTTCGATGGGTTCGTTACTTCTGTCGGCAGGCGAAAAAGGCGACCGTTACATTTATCCATTGGGCGAAGTGATGATCCATCAGCCCAGTATCGGGTATTTGCAGGGCAGGGCAAGTGATATTGAAATTCATGCCAAACAGATTCTGAAAACGAAAGAAATATCGGCTGAAATCCTGGCTAAAAACTGTAATCAACCGCTGAAGCAGGTTTTAAAAGATTTTGAACGGGATTATTGGATGAACGCCAATGAATCGGTTGAATACGGAATTGTTGATGGAATTTATACCATGAAGTAGTTCGTCAATTACACCAAGGCATTTATATTGGTGCGGTAAATACAGTAGTTATTTACCGCATTTTTTATTTCAACAATATCCTTGCAGTTCTTCGACTTTTCTGTTCGATGTAAATTTTTCGGCCTTCAGAAATCTGGGCGATCGAGTCTGCGGTATAATAACGAATGGTCACCAGATCGAGCCCGGTATTGTATTTCACCTCAAATTTCTGATGCAATTGATTGATCAGATCCTCAATTCCCTGTTCCGGACCGTCGAAAGCCAGCGAAAGGTCGATGGCCGATTGTTGCAAAAGGCCAACCCTCAGGCGATGTTTGGCAAATAAACCGAAAACATCAGAAACACTGCCAATACTGATAAACGAATAATCGTTGGGCGTTAAGGTAATTAGCGCCATGTTCTTTTTCACGATGAACACCGGAACTAAATCGAGCGTATGTTCAACCGAGTGAATTATCGTACCGGCTTTTTCGGGTTCGAGAAATGACTTTACCAACAACGGAATATTCTTATTTTGCAGTGGTTTAATTGTTTTGGGATGGATCACTTTTGCACCGGAATACGACATTTCAATGGCTTCTTTGTACGAAAGCTCGTCGAGTTTCTGGGTGTTAGCAAAAAAATCGGGATCGGCATTCAGGATTCCGGGTACATTTTTCCAGATGCACACTTCTTCAGCATCGAGCAAATTAGCCAGAATTGCAGCGGTATAATCCGAACCTTCGCGGCCAAGCGTAGTGGTTTGGTTGGTCAACGTTCCACCAATAAATCCTTGGGTAATATACAAATCGTCGGACTCGAAGTTAAATACACGTCGGGCCAACCGAACCGAAAGTTCCCAGTTGACGTTTGCTTCTCGGAATTGGTCATCGGTTTTGACGCAGTTTCGTATATCGATCCAACGATTTTTCAATTCAATTTTATTAAAATATGAACTGACGATCTGGGTTGAAATCAGTTCGCCAAAAGCCACAATCTGATCGTATTCATAATCGAAATTCAGAGAACGTTCACCTTTAAGGCGGTTGCTCAGGAGTGTAAAATGCTTTTCAACCTCCGGAAGTTCAGTGGGTTCGCCCCAGAGTTCATTAATAATTCCTTCATGGTAGTCTTTTAATTCCTGAAAAATAGTCCAGACTTCCGGATCCTGGTTGAAATATTTCCGGGCTACGACTTCGAGTGCATTGGTGGTTTTACCCATGGCCGAAATCACCAGAACTTTTTCTCCGGGGTACATTTTCAGGATGTTTACAGAGTTACGGACATCAGGGGCTGAGCTAACGGAGGCGCCTCCAAATTTGAAAACCTTCATGATCGTGATTGATTTATTTGACGAACAAAAATAGAAAAATGTGCCAGTCAAACCAGTGTTCAGTTGAAAGTTTAAAGCTAAAAGTTAAAAGTAAAAAAGCAGGTTGGTAAAACTCTGGTTTGTAACCATTGTTACACTTTCATCGCCATTCTATTTCTACATTTGCTTGTATTAAACAGAACAATGACTAAAAACTCCATTTTAAAGAAACTCCGAAAGTTCCACAAATGGCCGGGAATTGTAATCACCTTGTTTGTGATCCTGTTCAGCCTTTCCGGGATTTTTATGAATCACCGCAACCTGATTTCGGCAATCGACATTAACCGGTCGATTTTACCGAACGAATACAGTTATCAAAATTGGAACAAAGGAGCTGTCAAGTCGGTCCTTTTGATCGGTGGCGATTCGGCGCTGGTGTATGGAAACATCGGAGTCTGGCTCACAACCGATCATTTCAGAAATTTTCAGGATTGGAATAACGGATTTCCAAAAGGATCGGACAACCGAAAAATCAGCAAAATCCTGAAAACATCGGACGGAAGATTGTTTGCAGGAACCTACTTTGGTTTGTACCAATATTCGTTTCAGCACCACGAATGGCAAAAAAAACAAATGCCAGTTTCCGAAGAACGAATCACTGATCTGATTTTGAAAGAGAACGAAATGCTGGTTCAAACCCGGTCTTTCCTGCTAAAAAGCGCTGATGGAAATTCATTTCAGCAAATCAAACTCCCAGCTCCTGAAGGTTATAATGGGAAAGCCAGCCTGTTTAAAACATTGTGGCTGCTGCATAGTGGCGAAATCTGGGGTCCGGTTGGCAAACTGATTGTTGATTTATTCGGGCTGGCCATTCTGATTATTTCGCTCACCGGACTGATGCACTTTATCTTTCCAAAATGGCTGAAACGCCGCCGCGAAAAGAAACGAATCAATGCCAAACTGGTATCAGCGCGAAATTTTAATCTGCACTGGCATAACCGGCTGGGTTGGATTTTCATTCCATTCCTGATTTTTGTAACCATCACCGGAATGTTCCTGCGCCCGCCATTGCTGATTGCCATTGCCAATTCGACGGTTTCACCCATTCCGGGAACGGTTTTGAGTTCACCTAATCCCTGGTACGACAAGCTTCGCCGTGTTATCTACGACGAACAGCAACATATTTTTCTGTTTTCAACCAACGATGGTATTTTCTTTACTGACGAAAACTTTCGGGAGCCGATGCGTCGACTGATGAATGAGCCTCCGGTGAGTGTAATGGGCTGCAATGTTTTTGAAAAGAAAGGTGAAAGCACTTATCTGATCGGCTCTTTCAATGGGTTATTTCTGTGGAATCCATTGACCGGGCAATTACTCGACTACCTCTCAGGAAAACCATATGAAGCACCAGAAATAGCCGGTCCTCCTATCTCGAAAGATATGATAGATGGCTGGTTTTCTGACACCTTCGGAAATGAGTTTTACTTCGACTACAATCATGGCATTTTGCCTATCAGGAACAACGCTTCATTTGGAAAGATGAGCGACGAAATCATCAGCAAAAGTCCAATATCGTTGTGGAACCTTTCGCTCGAAGTTCATACCGGGCGTATTTTCGAACCCATTTTGAGCATGTTTTATATTTTATATGTCCCACTTGCCGGAATATGCATATTGATTGTGTTGATTAGTGGATTTTTTATCTGGTGGATGGGATATCGGAAAACGAAACAGCCTCAAAGGCACGAAGACGCAAAGTTAAAAAGCAAGTCAGGGCTTCACTTGGAGTGAAACCCTGACTTCCATTTCTTCGCTTTTTTACTTGGAAAAGACTATTTACAAAGGATATTCCGGATTGGTTATCTCACCAATAAACAGGATTGCTCCGGTCGTCTTTTCGGTAATGGCAAAGAGAAATGGTCTGTTTACAATGAAATATTTAGTGAGATCAGGCCCGGTTCCCCAAGCAGATGTAGCAATAGATGCAACAATAGTAGCCGCTACCACTTCGGTGCCATTTTCATTTACATCAATGTATGTTTTGTGAATTATTTTGTCAATATAGAGATCTCCATCCTTATTAATCCCTGTAAAATTTGCTGTACCTGGTATAAAAGCCTGTTTAATCCCCATTTCACCAAGCACTTTGCTTAGTTCTGCGTCCCATGAAAATTTAAAACGAGGCATATGCACAACCACAGGATTCTCGATCTTAAAAGTTTTCATCCACTTCCGCCAGTTATCAGCATTCAGGTCTGAAATAACATTTTTAGTTGTTTTACCTTCGTTAGGAAGTAGCACAGTCATCTGGAACTTTCCATTTCCGTATGGTAGATTAACAGCACTAAACAGGTCGTTGCTTGCGTATTCCAACGAAGTTTCAAGTTTCATGGTGGGCACATTCTTTGAAGTTCCGTCGCTAAAAAAGAAAGGTAATTTTTCCGTTTCAGAATCATCGAACTTTGACTTCCATATCCCATTGAAATAAACAGCATTAAGTAGGATCATTGCCGTATGGGGATCAACCTGATCAAGAATACTCAGAATTTTATTCTGCGTTTTTTGAGCCACCCAATTGTTGATGGCTTTCAATGCTTCACTTGAACTTGCAGGAAGGGCATCCACTTTGGCATTATAATAATCCTGGTTTGTTTTAATGAAACTTGGTTCAATAGTCATTCCACTCCTAGAATAAATGGCATTTGCAATTTCAAACACCACTTCCGGTTCACCCGAATGAAGTGCCTCAACCAATGCTTTGTGCGAATTATTGATTTGCTCGGCAGTAAAGCCAGATAATTTCATGGCCTTCTCCATCTCAGTTTTGGTTTCGCCATTAGCGCCATTATAGGTCATTGCCAGAGCTAGCGAAACAGAAAGCGGAGAAACTGTGGTATTCGTATTTTCCTTTGCCTGACTGGTCATCCGACTAAAAAGGTCGAGGCCAAACGCATTGTCCGCATTAATCAATTGAGCCGATTTCTCTGGAAGGTTTGGAATTTCTTCCAGTCCACCATGATCTGCTTTTGCACACGAAACAAACACAAAGAATGTAATCAAGACGGTTATCAGCGACGTTTTCATGGCAAAATGTTTAATTACAGATTCTTTCAAATATAAGAAAAACATAATTTTCATACACTGAATTATGCTTTTAATTGTTCATGCAAAAAAAGTCAGGGCTTCACTTGGAGTGAAACCCTGACTAATATTTCTTCGCTTTTATCAGAACCTTACCGGTTCTGATACTGCTTTTCGTAATAGCTTTGATAGTCGCCGCTGGTTACATTTTCCATCCATTCGGTATTGGCCAGGTACCAGTCGATGGTTTTTTCAATTCCTTCTTCAAATTGTAAACTTGGCACCCAGCCCAATTCTTTCTGAAGTTTGGTTGAATCGATGGCATAACGCAAATCGTGACCGGCGCGGTCTTTCACATAGGTGATTAGTTTTTCTGATGTTCCGGCTTCGCGACCCAGTTTGTGATCCATAATACGGCACATCACTTTGATCAAATCAATATTTGTCCATTCGTTGTGACCACCAATGTTGTAGGTATCGCCGTTTTTTCCCTGATGATAAATTACATCAATCGCGCGGGCATGGTCTTCAACCCACAGCCAGTCGCGAACGTTTTCGCCTTTCCCATATACTGGTAATGGCTTATTGTGCTTGATGTTGTTGACAAACAGCGGAATCAGTTTTTCGGGAAACTGGAACGAACCGTAATTGTTGGAACAATTTGAAACGACAGCCGGAATGCCAAATGTGTCGTGGTATGCCCGAACAAAATGGTCGGAGCTGGCTTTTGAAGCCGAATATGGACTGTGCGGATCGTACCCTGTTTCTTCAGTAAACATACCTTCGCTACCCAGACTTCCATATACTTCGTCGGTCGAGATGTGGTAAAAGCGCTTGCCTTCGGTATTGTCTTTCCAAATGTGGCGAACAGCGTTCAACAGATTTACAGTGCCAATCACATTGGTAAATACAAACTCTGTGGGGTTGCTGATCGACCGGTCAACATGCGACTCGGCTGCCAGATGGATCACTCCATCAAATTGCCTTTCGACAAAAAGCTTCAGGATAAAATCGGCATCAACAATGTCACCCTTTACGAACTCGTAATTCGGCTTGTTCTCAATGTCTGTCAGGTTAGCCAGGTTTCCGGCATAGGTGAGTTTATCGAGGTTTACAATTTTATATTCAGGATATTTATTCACAAAAAGGCGCACAACGTGCGAACCAATAAATCCGGCACCACCGGTTATTAGGATTGTCTTCATTTTATCTGTTTTTCAGTTATTATCAATAATACACATTTATGCAGAATAATTTAAGCTGTAAATCAGTAAACGGAAAAGGTTTGCTTTTATTGAGCAAACCTTTTCCCTAAAAAAACTTTCCACTATTGAATTCCCCGTATTTTCTTTTCCCAAATCCAAGCCGATCGCATGGTTTCTTCCAATCCGGTTTCAGCTTTCCAACCCAATTCCTCATTGGCAAAAGTGGTATCGGCCCATATTTTTTCAATGTCGCCAGCCCGACGACCAACAATTTTATAGTTCAATTTTACACCTGAAGTCTTTTCGAAAGCATGAATTGCTTCAAGAACTGAAACACCATTTCCAGTACCCAAATTAAAAATCTCGTATTGTTCCTTATTTTTATTTTCAATCAAACGATTTACAGCAATTACATGCGCCTTTGCCAAGTCAACAACATTAATGTAATCTCGTACTGCAGAACCATCGCTGGTATCGTAATCGTCACCGAAAACCTTTAATTCGCCACGCAAACCGGCTGCCGACTGAGTGATAAAGGGAACCAGATTGGCTGGAACACCTATCGGAAGCTCGCCGATTTGAGCTGAAGGATGAGCGCCAACCGGGTTAAAATAACGGAGTGCTATTCCTTTAAGCTGAGGATTTGCAACAATAGTATCGTGCAAGATATCTTCATTCACCCGTTTGGTATTTCCATAAGGTGACTCTGCATCTTTCCGTGGAGTCTGTTCGGTAACCGGTAATTTATCGGGTTGACCATAGACAGTACACGATGAGGAGAAAACAATATTCGAAACCCCGAATTTAATTTGGCATTCCAATAGATTAATTAGTGAAACCAAATTATTGCGGTAATACAGCAAAGGTTTTTCAACCGACTCACCCACAGCTTTTGATGCCGCAAAATGGATGATGGCTTCAATCTTTGGATATTTTGTAAAAAAGGCTTCTACCTTATCTTTTTCAATTAAATCGAACTGCTCGAAAGTTGGACGCATTCCGGTAATTTTTTCGATACCATCCAAAACATCTTTACTCGAATTCGAAAGATTATCAACAATAATCACTTCAAAACCTGCGTTTTGTAACTCAACTGCCGTATGCGAGCCAATGTACCCGGTGCCACCGGTAACTAAAATTTGTTTCATGTCATGACCTTTATTTCAGATGAGTTGCAAATTTATGAATAATCTGGGTTCCTTAATCTTAATGGGCGACATAAAGTTTTTTTACATAACAAAAGTTTAACTGTTGAAAACTTTGCCTTGAAGCAATGCTTAAATTTCTTACTTTTGACTGATTAAACAAGTAACGCGTGGAAATTAGTCAATACATAAAAGAACTCTTGCTGTTGAATGATTGTGTAATCGTTCCTGAATTTGGTGGATTTGTGGCCAACTACAAACCGGCTACGATTGAAAACAATCAATTTTTCCCTCCCACCAAGGAAATTGCGTTTAACAACAAGCTCATTTCCAACGACGGATTGCTGATCAGTTACATTTCAGAAACTGAAGGGATTGATTATTTCAGTGCCAAACAGAAGCTCGACAGCTTTGTTGAGGAAACTATACTGAACCTCGAGAAGCTACGCAATGTCTATTTTGAAGGCGTAGGGTATTTGCATTACGATTCAAGAGAGAACTTGCTATTCGAGCCTCAGTTGAAACAAAATCTGTTGGTGGAATCATACGGATTGCAGAATTTCTCTTACGAAAAACTCTATCAACGGCAAATACCTAAACCTGCTTTTAAGGTTGAATACCACGAACCTGTTCCGGTTATTTTTAAGAAACGCCAGTTGAAGAAGCTGGTTATCGCTATTCCATTGTTGATTGCTATGGCACTCATTCCGATGAAACATACGAACGAATACCTGTCGAAATCGGATATGGGGATGTGGGAAACTCTGACACAAAGTACACCTGCCGTTCCAGTGCAGGTTCAGGAGTCGAGTTCGACTGAAAATACAACTCCATTTGTAACCACAGAAACCGAGCAATTCAGGTATTTCATTATTGGTGGAAGTTTTAAAAGTGAGGAAAATGCAAATAAATATATTCAGCAACTCAAGCAACTGGGATACAGTGGACAAAATCTAGGTGTATTTAAAGGTCTTAATCGGGTTGCAATGAAGGGATTTGCTACTATGGAAGAAGCTCAGAAGGAGCTGAATTCCATGCTCTCTAAAAATCCCACTTGTGGTGTCTGGATTCATGTCAATCCATAATATCAGAAAGCTCCAAAAAGGAGCTTTTTTCATTTCAGGAAAATTACATGTTTTTATGGAAAATGAAAAGCCACTCCCGAAAATTTGGGAATGGCCTCTAACATTTGATGTATAAATCAAGTCAATCTATTTTTAACCTTTTCTCTCTTAACCTTTTAAATTGACCGATTGAATTAAAAAAATTGTTCATGGCTTTGAGACAACTCATTTGTTTCGGTTTAACAAAACATGTGCCAAACACTCCTTCAAACAATCCTAAATTTTCAAGAAAAAAGATTTTTTCTTTTAGTAAATCTAAGCTCAGATATTCGCGATGGTATGAATAAGTAGATCAATCACATGACAGACATTCGCGTTGAAGACCTTGAGGACATCGCCCCAGGTTACTGGCACTTCATCGGTTTTCCAGCAGTCGTAATCGGTACTCATGGCAATGGCGGCGTACGGAATTCCGAGTTCATTGGCCAAAATAGCTTCAGGAGCGGTTGACATATTGATGACATCGGCACCCCACAAGCGGAACATGTTCGATTCGGCTCGTGTCGAAAACCGTGGACCTTCAATGGTAATTACAGTTCCTTTTTCAAAAATCTTCATTTCCAATCCACGGGCGGTTTCGATAATCTGTGAACGCAAATAGGGGTCAAAAGGGTCGGCCATCGGGGTGTGTTTCATCTGGCGTGGCTCGAATGATTCAAAAAAAGTGACCGCCCTGTGTCGGGTAAAATCGATAAATTGATCAAGTATAACAAAATCGCCGCGACCAATTTCCTGACGCAAACTTCCGCAGGCGGTAGTTGCCAAGATTTGGGTGCAGCCAATTTCGCGAATGGCCCAAATATTGGCCCGGTTGTTTACTTGCGTTGGCGGAATGGTGTGCTGACGGCCGTGCCGCGAGAGAATCGCCACTTCTTTTCCGTTAATTTCGCCACATCTAAAATCGGAAGTTGTTGATCCGTAAGGTGTTTCTATGGCTAGTTCTGATGCATTTTTCAGGATAGCTGGATTTTCCAATCCGGAGCCGCCGATGATGGCAATTTTAGTCATTTTGATAACGATTATAAATAGTGATAATTTGAGTTGTTGCTTCTTCCAGATTTTTCCCGAAGCACAGGATTCCTTCCCGATGACCGCCCATGATGATGATTTTTTCGTTACTCATTCCCATTTCGGCAGCCAAAGATTGAACCGACAAGGCCATCTCCGGAGTTCCGTATTCAATTTCTCCTGAAGTTGTAGGATAATTATTCAGGAGTCTTTCCCACAGTCCCAAACAATGAACATGAACAACAGCTCCAACTTCAGGCAGGGCTTCGTAAATCGCAGCGTGTGTCAGGCTTTCGGCTGAAGCTTTGGTCAAGCCTTTGCACACGATTGAATTTTCAGAAAAACTATAATCAGAAACGAGTGCATAATGCGACAAATTGATCGAGGCAAATTGTCCGGTTGCACTGCCGGTAACTACGAAAAAACGTCCTTCAGTTCTGATTGAAATATTACCGAACCCTATTCCGTCCGGATACATTCCAATCAAGCCCAATTCGTAAAGCCGCGAACGTTCTTTCTCCAGTGATAAAAATGTATTCTCCGGGATCGAAATTTCTTCTTTTTCCCAATTGCATTGAAATTTGACATATCCTTCATTCATAAGCTCATCTTTTTTCTGGAAACAAATCTAAAATGTCTTCCCTTGTTGCCTTACAAATGCCGCGTTCGGTAATTAAACCCGTAACCAAACGGGCTGGCGTTACATCGAAGCCGTAATTAGCTACCGGACTTTTCTCTGGAAGTATCCGGAATTCATGCACTTCGTTGTTCAGCAATCCTTCCATCATCGAAACTTCGCGGCCATCGCGCTGCTCGATCGGGATTTCGGCTACGCCGTTGTTTAGACTCCAATCGATTGTCGTTGACGGTAAAGCTGCATAAAACGGAACTCCATTGTCGGCTGCAGCCAAGGCTTTCAGATAAGTTCCTATTTTGTTGGCCACATCGCCGTTCAATGTTGTACGGTCACTACCTACAATGACCAGATCAACCTGGTGGTGCTGCATCAGATGTCCACCTGCATTGTCTGGAATGACTGTATGCGGAATACCAGCTTCGCCCAGTTCCCATGCGGTCAAGCGGGCTCCCTGATTACGGGGACGGGTTTCATCGACCCAAACATGAATCGGGATTCCGGCATCGTGGGCCAGATAAATCGGAGCAGTCGCGGTTCCCAATTCCACGCAGGCCAACCTTCCGGCGTTGCAATGCGTCAGAATTTGCACCGGTCCGCCATTTTTCGTTTTGCTGATTGATTTAATTAGTTCCAACCCATGAAGTCCAATATTTTTACTGAATTCAATTTCACGTTGCTTCAGATTTTCAGCATAATCAAAGAGCAATTGAGTGTTTTCCGAAATTGTCTTTTGATCCGAAATCACAGTAAGCGCTTCATCAACCGCAAAAGCCAGATTAACGGCTGTTGGTCTCGAAGATTTCAGCCAATCGGCTGCACGTTGCATTTCCTGATGAAAATCAGATCCGGAATAATTTTTGGCAGCCAGATACATTCCATAGGCCGCAGTCACTCCAATCAACGGTGCGCCACGCACGATCATATCAGTGATTGCAAATTGTGCCTTATCCAAAGTATTTATTTCGATAATCCGGTTTTGAAAGGGCAGGTTTCGCTGATCAATGGTTTCGATCAGGTTCTTTTCCTTATTAAACCATATTGTTTGCGGGTTCCCCATGATTCTGTTAATTAATTAGATCCTCAAAGATAAGGGATCGGATGTTTAAAAAAAGATGGTTCTTTATTCTTGCTTTGAATTTCCGGTTTTTTTCTGACTTTTGTGAGCCCCAAAATTGAACGCTATGGAAATGTTGAATGGGATCCGGAATATCATTTTTGACCTTGGCGGTGTTCTGTTGAACATCGATCCAAAAAAAACAATTGAAGCTTTCGGAAAGCTCGGAATGGAACAATTGGTTGGAGATAAAGGCCTTTCGTACGATCACGAAATTTTTTACCAGATGGAGCAAGGCCGGATTACATCAGACGAATTCCGACAAGGCGTTCTCGAACTGCTCCCCAAACGGGTTTCTTCTCAGGAAATTGATGCAGCCTGGACGGCCATGTTGCTCGACTTTCCGGCAATCAGGGTTGAGTTGGTAAAAAATCTTCGGAAGGATTTCAAAATCTATCTGTTCAGTAATACCAATGCCATACATGTTGAGAAGTTCCATTCGATTTTCAGGAACCAGCATGGATTTGAGGTTTCAGCACTTTTCGAGAAAGATTTTTACTCGAACGAAATAGGCTACCGGAAACCATCACCGGAATCGTATCATGAAATCATCCGGCTTTCTGGAATTGATCCGGAAGAATCACTATTTGTTGATGACTCGCTCCCCAATGTTGAAAGTGCAATAATTTCCGGCCTCAAGGGGTTTTGGCTTGAACCCGGACAGAAAGTAGAAGAAATATTTCAGGAATACGTATAGAATTATGCTTCGCAGTCTTTCCAGTCGCCATTCTCACGAATAAGTGCTTCGAGCTCTTCCACAGCTTGTTCAAATGGAATATGCCGCTTGATGAGTCGCTGACCTTTGTACAAGTTCACATTTCCAGGACCGGCGCCTACAAAACCATAATCGACATCGCCCATCTCACCCGGACCGTTTACCACGCAACCCATTACCCCAATTTTTAAATGATCGAGGTGATTAAAATGTGCTTTGATTTTGATGGTCGTTTCGTGCAGGTCGAACAGTGTACGTCCACATCCGGGACATGAAATAAATTCGGTTTTGGTCAGGCGCATCCGGCTGGCCTGAAGAATAGAAAAACTCAGGTCTTTCAGGTCGGTAAACGTGATTTGTTCCGATTCGTTGGTAATACAAATTCCATCGCCATAACCGTCGATCAGCAAACCGCCCAAATCGGCCGCTGCTTTAATCTGAAGGTTTTCGAGGTACCGTTCATTGTATTTCCTGAAAATCACAACCGGAACTTTCCAGATGTGCGATTCCAATGTCATAAAGAAAGCACGAAGATCGGCAAACGGATTCCGGCTTAAACTTTCGAGTATAAGTATGGTCTTCCGGGTCTGTTTCAGCTTGGTAATAATCTCCGGATTCTCATTCATGAAATGATCAAATTCCTCTTTGTTTGTGCGGATAAACTTGGTTTGACCCCAATGCGAACCTCCAAATAAATATTCTTCGAGCGTGAGTACCGGAAAGGAGTTGCCTTCCAAGTCAAGCACTTCGTGGTTATTGAAAAAATACTCCGGAATTTGTTTTCCGCGTAAAGGCAGAATTTCGGAAAGCGTACGGCCACGTAAATCGGCCATAACCACCGGCAAATTCTTATCTCCCATTTTCAAAACCGGACGGACCGAACGCCTTTCGTATTCAAACGGATTGATTTGCGCGAAAAGTGGAGCTTTAATCGGCTTGTGATTTTTATAGGTTTCAATATGGTTGATCAGTTTTCGTGCTACCGAAATCTCGTTTTCAGGGGCTTCGGTCAATGAAACCCGAATGGTATCGCCAATTCCGTCGGCCAGCAATGCACCTATGCCAACTGCTGATTTGATTCGTCCGTCTTCACCTTCACCAGCTTCGGTTACCCCAAGATGAAGCGGATAGCTCATTTCCTCGAGCCGCATCTTGTAATTCAGCAAACGAACGGTATAAACCATGGTACGTGTATTGCTCGACTTGATCGAAATAACCACGTTGGCAAAATCCTGTTTCTGGCAAAGGCGCAAAAATTCCATGACCGACTCCACTATTCCGGCAGGAGTATCTCCGTATCGGCTCATAATCCGATCGGACAACGAACCTTGATTCGCTCCAATCCGAAGTGCCGTATTGGTTTCTTTGAGCATCTGGAGAAAAGGAACGAATTGTTCTTCTATCTTATGTAGTTCAGCTTTGTATTCGTCGTTGGTATAAAGATGGTGCTCAAATTTGGCGCGTCTGTCGTAGAAATTTCCAGGGTTGATGCGTACTTTAGACACGTATTTTGCTGCTATTTCAGCTAAATGCGGGTTGAAATGAATATCGGCAACCACGGGGTTTTCATACCCGCGGGCCACCAATTCGCGCTTTATATTTTGAAGATTTTCGGCATCGCTGACTCCTCTGACAGTAACACGAACCAGATCGGCGCCACACTTTATAATACGAATAATTTGTTCTACAGTAGCTTCTGTGTCACTGGTATCGGTATCAGTCATCGACTGTATCCGGATCGGATTTTGATCTCCAAGCAATACTCCTCCTATTCGTACCAGCGATGTTTTCTGTCGTTGATACTTTGTCAAATCCTCTATGTAGTTAAAGTTCTGATCCTTCATTTACCAAGTATTGGGGGCGACAAAGTTAATTTAAAGTTAATAAAAATGAAAAGTAAATGACCCATATTTATACGGAGTCAGGTTACGAAACTAATAAAAAAATCCCAGAGGAGACCCTTTTCGAAAAGCTGAATTAGGAATCAGCAGAATTCTTTACTTTTGACAGATCAAAATCAGGATAAAATGACCATTAAAATAGCACAGGTAAGCAAATTTTACGGAAATCAGAAAGCGCTCGATCAGGTTTCATTTGAAATAGGAACTGGCGAATTGGTTGGGTTTTTAGGACCCAATGGCGCTGGAAAATCTACTTTAATGAAAATTATTACCGGCTATCTTTCTTCTGACACAGGGTCAGTAACTATTAATGGAGAAACCGTTGAAACCCAAAATGTTGCAATTCGTTCGCAGATTGGTTATTTGCCTGAAAACAACCCGCTTTATATTGATTTATATGTAAGAGAATACCTTGAAATGGTTGCCGGATTTTATCAACTTCAGAATAAACAAGAGCAGGTACTGAAGATGGTCGAACTTACCGGACTCAAAAACGAGCAGCACAAGAAAATCGGGGCGCTATCGAAAGGCTACCGCCAACGCGTTGGCCTGGCGCAAGCACTGATTCACGACCCTGCCGTTCTGATTTTGGACGAGCCAACTACCGGGCTCGATCCCAATCAACTGGAAGAGATCAGGCAGCTGATCCGAACAATCAGTACGAACAAAACGGTCATGCTTTCGACCCACATTATGCAGGAAGTTGAAGCCATATGCAGCCGGGTAATCATTATAAATAAAGGTGTTTTGGTAGCCGACGGATCAATCGGTCAACTTAAGGGCGGCCAATTTGAACAGAAACAAACTGTACTGGTTGAATTTAGTCAAACGCCTGATCTGAAAGCGCTTTTAAACATTCCGGGTCTCTGCAAAATTGAACCGATAAATTCTACAACCTGCCTGGCTGAATCGGACGGCAGCACGGATTTGCGCCCAGCGCTTTTCCAGTTTGCGGTTCAAAATCAGCTTGTTTTACTAACGCTTAAAGAGCAGCAACAGAGCCTGGAAAATGTATTTCAGGATCTAACTAAGTAGCAATTCGAACCAGTTTTGAAAATCAATAGAAAATTGACAATAAATATCATTTACAAATGCCAAATAGCGAAATAATATTAATCAGCATATCGGGCGAAGATAAGCCCGGAGTGACCTCTTCCATCACCGAAATTCTTGGAAAATATGATGCCACTATTTTGGATATTGGACAAGCCGACATACATCACACCTTATCGTTGGGAATCCTTTTCAAAATGTCGGACAACGCTCAATCGGGACATATCCTGAAAGAAGTGCTTTTCAAATGTTCGGAACTAAATGTAAATGTGCGCTTTACACCGGTAACACCCGAACGCTATACCAACTGGGTAGGCCGTCAAGGTAAAAGCAGATATATTGTAACGATACTTGGGAAAGTAATAACCGCCAAACAGCTGTCGAAAGTAACAAAAGCTGTTTCAGATCAAAACTTAAACATCGACTCAATTAAACGATTAACAGGTAGACCTAGTTTGGAAACCGCAGACGAAAATGCCGTACGGTCGTGCATCGAATTATCGGTGAGGGGCGAGTTGCTTGACAAGAACCTGCTTTCGGCGCAATTTCTGGCCTATTCAGGGGAGCTGGGCATCGATATTTCGTTTCAAAAAGACGATATGTTCCGCCGCAACCGTCGGCTAATTTGCTTCGATATGGATTCGACACTGATTAAAACCGAGGTGATCGACGAGCTTGCAGACAGGGCTGGAGTTGGAGAACAAGTTCGGGCCATTACTGAAAAAGCTATGCGGGGTGAAATCGATTTTTCGGAAAGTTTTATACAACGGATAGCACTACTCAAAGGTCTGGACGAAAGCGTCATGCGGGAAGTTGCTGAAAATCTGCCTATCATGGATGGTGCCAAGCGATTGATGTCGATATTGAAAAAATGCGGATTTAAAATTGCCATTCTTTCGGGTGGATTTAGCTATTTTGGCAACCAATTGAAAAAGCATTTTGATGTTGATTACGTTTATGCCAATGAACTGGAAATTGTTGACGGAAAACTAACTGGCCGGCATTTGGGCGATATTGTGGATGGAAAAAGAAAAGCTGAATTACTGAAATTGATTGCCCAAGTTGAAAAAATTGATTTAGAGCAAGTTATTGCTGTTGGCGATGGAGCCAACGATTTGCCAATGCTGAATCTGGCAGGACTTGGAATTGCTTTTCATGCCAAGCCAAAAGTAAAAGCTAACGCCCAACAATCGATTTCTACCATCGGACTGGATGGTGTGTTATACTTCCTTGGATTTAGAGATATACACATTGACAATTGAACGTATCAGAGAAATTGTTAACCGTGATATAATGTAAAATCGCCCAGTGTAGAATCATTTTTTCAGATAAAGACTTCCTTGTCCGAGAAATGTTTGTACATTTGCACCCGTTATGTGGATAAATTTGTACTGATTGCAACCACGAAAAAAAATGCTAAAACGAAATCGCTTTTTTATCTTGCTTTTCGATCGTTTACCCACAACTTTTAATTGTATAATTAATTTGCCTGAACACTATCAGCGAATTGCTGTTGTTTTGGGTATCTAAATTGATCAGATTATGAGTTATTTTTTCACCAGCGAGTCAGTTTCAGAAGGTCATCCGGACAAAGTTTCCGATCAGATTTCGGATGCACTTTTGGACGAATTTCTCGCTCACGATGCCAACTCGAAAGTTGCCATCGAAACATTGGTTACTACCGGGCAGGTAGTGCTTGCCGGAGAAGTAAAATCGAACACTTATGTTGATGTGCAGGAAACTGCCCGACGAGTAATTAACGAAATTGGTTACACCAAAGCCGAATATCGTTTCGACGGCGATTCGTGCGGGGTTTTCAGCGCTATTCATGAGCAAAGCCCGGATATTAACCGAGGTGTTGATAAGGCTGATAAAATGGATCAGGGAGCCGGCGACCAGGGAATGATGTTTGGTTATGCCACCAACGAAACCGACAATTACATGCCTCTTCCGCTCGATTTGTCGCACCGGATTTTACTCGAACTGGCTGTCATTCGCCGCGAACAGAAGGTGATGAATTATTTGCGCCCGGATTCAAAATCGCAGGTAACGATCGAATACAACGACGATCATTCACCCAAACGGATTCATACCATCGTGGTTTCGACTCAGCACGACGATTTTGATGCTGACGAGCCGATGCTGGCCAAAATCAAAAAGGATGTGATCGAAATTTTGATCCCACGCGTAAAAGCACAGTTGCCAAAACGTGTTCAGGATTTATTTTCTGGAGAAATTATCTATCATGTTAATCCAACCGGAAAATTTGTAATTGGCGGACCTCATGGCGATACCGGACTGACTGGACGGAAAATTATTGTGGACACCTATGGTGGACGCGGTGCCCATGGTGGTGGTGCTTTCTCCGGAAAAGATCCATCGAAAGTTGACCGGTCGGCAGCCTATGCAGCCCGCCACATTGCCAAAAATATGGTTGCGGCAGGGATTGCCAAAGAGATGTTGGTTCAGTTATCATATGCCATTGGTGTCGCAAAACCTGTTGGCGTTTATGTTGAAACCAAAGGCTCTGGAATAGCAGGTCTTTCAGATTCGCAGATTTCAGAAAAAATTCAGGAAATATTTGACTTGCGCCCCGCAGCCATTGAACAACGCTTGAAATTACGCAACCCGATATACCGCGAAACGGCAGCCTACGGACACATGGGTCGTACGCCACAAATTGTTTCCAAGGTGTTCGAGTCGCTTTACCATGGACGAACGGAGCTTGAAGTGGAGCTGTTTACCTGGGAAAAACTCGACTACGTTGACCAGATCAAAAAAGCTTTTGGTATTTAATCTCAAAAAATGATATTTGAAATCCGGATTTGTGAAGATTCGGATTTTTTGTTTTTTGTGCCGAAAACTTTCATTTACAATAGTTCAGTCTTTTGTAGCCTGAAAGTTAAGCCTGAAGTCAACATCGAACTCCCGGCGGTGAAAAAATAAAAAGCTTCACAAAATCAATTAATTTTGTATGGGTTAATAAGAAAATTAAAATATGAAAACATATTCCGCTAAACGGTTGTCGCTATACATCACGATTTTATTACTGATTTCCAATTCCGGATTTTTCCTGATTGAATCGAAAAAAGATTTTGGACTGACTTATTCCATCATTTTCATTGTTTTGTTTTGTGCAGTTTCTTATTTTCTTGTGCTTTTTGTCCTGAACAGATACATCAACGACAAAATAAAGCCCATTTATAAAACGATTCGGGAAGTGCCAATCAGTGGGAAAAAAAGTAAATTGCTTGAAGCCATAAGCACGACTAATATTTCGGACGTACAGAAAGAAGTAGAAGAATGGGCGAAAAATCAAACTCAGGAAATTACCCGACTGAAAGATTTGGAAAAATACCGGAAAGAGTTTGTTGGTAACGTTTCGCACGAGCTGAAAACACCAATTTTCAACATCCAGGGTTATGTTTTAACTTTACTTGAAGGAGGGATCGATGATCCAAAGATTAATAAACTATACCTTCAGCGAACGGAGAAAAGTATCGACCGAATGATCTCAATTGTAGAAGATCTTGAATCGATAACCAAACTTGAGTCAGGAGAACTGACTCTAAATTGTGTTGAATTCGATATTGTTAAGCTAACAGAAGATGTCTTCGAACTAGCTCAGATGCTTGCAAACGAACGCAACATCTCATTACAATTTGCCACAAAAATTGACAAGCCGATCATGGTTTTGGCCGACAAAAAGCGAATTATGGAAGTAATGAATAATCTGGTAGGAAATGGCATCAAGTATGGTAAAAAGAAAGGACATGTCAAGGTCGGATTTTATGATTTACACGAAACCATTCTGATTGAGGTTACTGACAATGGCATAGGCATGGAAAAAGTTGATCTGCCCCGCGTTTTCGAACGTTTCTACCGGGTTGACAAATCCCGCTCGCGAGAACAGGGTGGTACCGGACTTGGATTGTCGATCGTTAAACATATCATTGAAGCACACGATCAGACCATCAATGTAAAAAGCGTGATAGATAAGGGAACTACCTTTACTTTTACCCTCGAAAAGGCAAAATAAAACTTTGAAAAAAAGGAAACAAGAAAAAGGAAAAGGAAAATCAGGCAAAATTGCTAATTTTCGTGCAAAATTGGAGTAAACATATCAACCGATCCAAAAGTAATCCTTACTTTTAAATTCAAATTCAATATTACTATGAGCGACAGTCAATCAAAAATCTTGCTCGTCGATGACGAAGTTGATATTCTGGAATTTATCAGCTACAATTTAGAGAAAGAAGGATATAAAGTTTATACTGCCCAGAATGGAGCAGAAGCAATTAAGGTAGCCGAAAAAACGCTGCCTGATCTGATCATTCTGGATGTGATGATGCCCGAAATGGATGGTATTGCCGCATGTGAAGAAATTAGAAGGATTCCAGCATTGCAGCACACCATCATTGCATTTTTGACCGCACGAGGTGAAGATTATTCGCAAATTGCCGGGTTTGAGGCCGGAGCCGATGATTATATTACTAAGCCAATCCGCCCCAAAGTTCTGGTCAGCCGGGTGAAAGCATTACTGAAACGGACGTCAACCGTTGGAACAGCTCCGGTTGTAGTAATTGAAAGCGGCCATACCGTTACAATTGGAAATCTGGTTATCGACAAAGAGCGTTACCTGATTTTGAAAGATGGTGAAGAAATGATTCTTCCTCGAAAAGAATTTGAGTTGTTGTCGTTACTCGTTTCAAAACCAGGGAAAGTATTTACCCGCGAGGAGATTTACTACTCCGTTTGGGGCGACAATGTTGTTGTTGGCGACCGGACGATTGACGTACACATTCGAAAACTTCGTGAAAAAATAGGCAACGATCAGATCAAAACACTAAAGGGAATCGGTTACAAATTCGTTGACTAATGACTACATAAACTTTTGCAGGCATAAGTTTTTTTGTTTAGCAACATGGGAAACCAGATAAATATACCGAAATGGATTTTTATCTGGTTTTTTCGTGCCGAATTCTTATCGGTTAACATACTTCCTGAATCATGAAATCTATACTGAATATTAATTATTTATTGCAATTCTGCAGATTCCGTCAGACAATAAAGCAATTGAATTACCAATACTAAATTTTTCTATATTTGTCCTTTCGAAAAATTAGGCTATAATTTACGTTCAAATGAGCAATAAATTCAAGGTTTACAAGCAATTAGACCTATCCCAGATCAATAAAGATATATTGAGCAGATGGGAAGACGACGATACATTTCACAAGAGCATTTCAACACGCGAAGGTCATCCAACCTTTGTGTTTTATGAAGGACCGCCATCAGCGAATGGAATGCCCGGAATTCATCACGTCATGGCTCGTGCCATAAAAGATACCTTCTGCCGTTACAAAACAATGAAAGGGTTCCGCGTTCACCGAAAAGCAGGCTGGGACACTCACGGACTTCCGGTTGAATTGGGCGTTGAAAAATCGCTTGGAATTACAAAAGACGACATCGGTAAAAAAATCAGCGTGGCTGAATACAACGCAGCTTGTCGCACCGAGGTCATGAAATATACCCGCGAGTGGGAAGAGTTAACCCGTCAGATGGGATACTGGGTGAATATGGACGACCCATATATTACATATGACAATCGTTACATCGAAACCGTTTGGTGGTTGCTGAAACAGCTTTTCGAAAAAAACCTGCTTTATAAAGGCTACACCATTCAGCCATTCTCACCCGCTGCCGGTACCGGACTGAGTTCGCACGAATTAAACCAGCCCGGATGTTACCGCGATGTAAAAGACACCACGGCTGTAGCTCAGTTCAAAGCCATCAGGAATGAAAAATCGGAATTTCTTTTCGAAGATTTAGAAACCGATCTTTATTTCCTGGCCTGGACGACGACTCCATGGACCTTGCCATCAAATACTGCCCTGTGTGTTGGCCCGAAGATTACATACGTTAAAGTCAGAAGTTTTAATCCATATACAGGAGAGCCTGTTACCGTGATTTTGGCTAAAAACCTTTTGTCGGCTCATTTCGATCCCAAAAATGCTGACCTTGCATTGGACGATTATAGCGTTGGCGATAAAAAGATTCCATACCAAATTCTGGGTGAATATTCCGGAACTCAGCTCGAAGGCTTGAATTACGAACAACTCATCAATTGGGTAAAACCAAAAGGCGATGCTTTTCGCGTAATAACTGGTGATTTTGTAACTACTGAAGATGGTACCGGAATCGTACACATTGCACCCACTTTTGGTGCCGACGATGATCGCGTAGCCAAACAAAACGGCATTGCCCCTCTTATTGTTGATGATCTGGAAGGCAAACGCCAACCATTGGTCGATCGTAACGGACGGTTTTTCCTGATCGAGAACATGGATCCTTCGTTTGTTGCTGAATATGTAAATCAGCTGGAATATACCGAATTTGTTGGTCGGTATGTTAAGAACGAATACGACGAATCGCTCACAGAAGGGGATGCAACGGTAGATATTGATATCTGCGTAATGCTGAAGAAAGAGAACAAAGCTTTTAAGGTTGAAAAGCACGTGCACTCTTATCCGCATTGCTGGAGAACCGACAAGCCAATCCTCTACTATCCGCTCGACTCATGGTTCATCAAAACAACAGCGGTTAAAGATAAAATGATTGCCCTCAACAATACCATCAACTGGAAACCTGCCTCTACCGGAACTGGTCGTTTTGGTAATTGGCTCGAAAATCTGGTTGACTGGAACCTGAGCCGTTCGCGCTTTTGGGGAACTCCACTTCCGATCTGGAGAACTGAAGATGGTTCCGAAACAAAATGTATTGGTTCGACGGAGGAACTGATGCGCGAAATGAATGCTGCGGTTGCGGCCGGAGTACTCGATAAAAATATCTTTGAAGGATTTGAAATCGGGAACAACTCCAAAGAAAACTACGATCTGATTGATCTGCATCGCCCTTTTGTTGACGACATTTTCCTTGTTTCAGCAACCGGTAAGAAAATGTTCCGTGAACCTGACCTGATTGATGTTTGGTTCGATTCAGGTGCAATGCCGTTTGCGCAGCGTCATTACCCATTCGAATTCAAAGAAAAATTCAATGAGGTTTATCCGGCTGACTTTATTGCTGAAGGCGTTGACCAAACCCGCGGATGGTTCTTTACCTTGCATGCCATTTCGACCATGATCAACGAATCGGTAGCCTTTAAAAATATTATTTCGAACGGATTAGTGCTGGATAAAAACGGCAACAAAATGTCGAAACGACTGGGTAACGCGGTTGAGCCATTTGCTGCCATCGAAGAAAACGGTTCTGATCCGTTGCGTTGGTACATGTTGACTAATTCTCAACCCTGGGATAACCTAAAATTTGACATGGCCGGAGTTGATGAAGTAAAACGTAAATTCTTTGGAACACTTTACAATACTTACAACTTCTTTGCGATGTATGCCAACATCGACGGATTTACCTATGCCGAAGAAGAAATTCCGATTTCTGAACGGCCCGAAATTGATCGTTGGATTATTTCACTGCTGAATACGCTTATAAAGGAAGTTGGAGAAAGCTATGAAACTTATGAACCGACCCGCGCCGGACGTGCCATTTCTGAATTTGTTTCAGAAAACCTGAGCAACTGGTTTGTCCGTCTAAGCCGAAAACGTTACTGGGGAGGAACTTATGATAAAGATAAGATTTCGGCCTACCAAACACTTTATACCTGTTTGAATACAATTGCCAAGTTAATGGCGCCAATTGCTCCGTTCTTTTCCGACTTACTTTACACCGACTTGAACAAAATTACAGGTAACGAGGTTGATCAAAGCGTTCACCTGGCAGATTTTCCGGGTTACGACGAGTCAATGATCAACAGCAATCTGGAACAAAAAATGGCACTCGCCCAGAAAGCGTCGTCTATGATTTTGGGACTTCGCCGGAAGGAGAAACTGAAAGTGCGTCAACCATTGGCAAAAATTATGGTTCCGGTTCTTACAAAGGATTTTCAGGAGCAATTTGATTCTGTAAAAAATATTATTCTTTCTGAAGTAAACGTGAAAGAGGTTGAATTTCTGACCGATGCCGCTGGCATTATCAGTAAAAAAATAAAGGCCAACTTCAAAACGCTCGGGCCAAAATACGGTAAGCAGATGAAACAGATTTCCGGAGAAATTGCAGGCTTTAATCAGCAAGACATCAGTTGTCTGGAAAAAACCGGGAACTATGATTTGAACATTAACGGAGAGACGATTTCGCTGAGTCTGGAAGATGTTGAAATTCAGACCGAAGATGTTCCAGGATGGTTGGTCGCCAGCGAAGGCGGATTGACCATTGCTCTTGACATCAACCTAACCGAAGAATTGAAACAGGAAGGAATTGCCCGTGAATTCATCAATAAGATACAGAATATCCGAAAAGAAAGTGATTTTGAAGTGACGGACCGAATTAAACTTAAAATTCAGAAGCACGACTTTTATAATTCGGCTGTTTTGAATTTCAGTGAATACATAACCAATCAAACGCTTGCATCTGAATTAGTTATGGTTGATAGCCTGAAGGAAGAAAATTCTTTTCTGGTTGATATTGATACCGATGTAGAAGCGCGCATTGAGGTTGTTCGTAATTCATAATTCAGAAAGAATCCAGAATGCTTAAAAGCTTGTCTGGAATCGAAATATTTTTATACTTTTAGAGTCTGAGGCAGGTAATAAAAGCTTGAAACAGGCACTGAACTAAAGCTTAACGTTATGAGTGAAAAAAACAGATATTCAGATGAGGAGTTGCAGGAATTTAAAGCAATAATTCTTGACAAACTTGAAAAAGCCCAGAAGGACTATGTGATGTACAAAAGCTCCATAACTCAGAGCGACGGGAATGATACTCAAGATACTTCCCCAACCTTTAAAGTATTGGAAGAAGGAGCTGCTACCCTTTCGAAAGAAGAAGCCGGGAAACTGGCTCAACGTCAGCAGAAATTTATTCAGTATTTGCAGGCAGCTTTGGTTCGTATCGAAAATAAAACTTATGGCATTTGCCGAGAAACCGGCAAGCTGATTTCCAAAGAACGGTTGCGTGCGGTACCACATGCAACACTTAGCATTGATGCCAAAAATAGTCAAAAATAGAATAGTCAAAAATACAGCACTAAATGATTGGAGGAGAAATACTTCCAATCATTTTTTTATAACGATTAAAGATGTCTAAATTACAAAAATCAGTTCTCCTTGTTGTTTTGGTTCTACTGGTCGATCAAATTCTGAAGATATGGATCAAAACGAACATGACACTTGGTCAGGAAATACCCGTTTTTGGCAACTGGTTCATCATCCATTTTGTTGAAAACAACGGAATGGCTTTTGGATTCGAGTTTGGAGGCGACTATGGTAAGATATTTCTGAGTTTGTTCCGTGTTGTTGCAGTCTTTGGAATTGGCTGGTACATTTTAAAGTTGATCAAGAAAGATTTACCGATGGGTTTCATCGCCTGTGTTGCGCTCATCTTCGCCGGAGCTATCGGGAATATTATCGACAGTGCTTTTTACGGACTAATATTCAATAACAGCTATGGTCAGGTTTCAACATTATTCCCTGCGGGTGGTGGATATGCTCCCTTTTTACATGGACGGGTTGTTGATATGTTCTATTTCCCATTATTCTCAGGCGTTTTCCCCAATTGGGTTCCACTAGTTGGGGGTACTGATTTCCAGTTTTTTCGTCCGGTTTTCAATGTTGCCGATTCGTCTATCTCAATAGGAATTTTTTCGATTATATTATTTTATAGGAAGCAATTTAATAACCTTGATAAAAAAAGCAAAGTAGAAGCCGCTGCTGAACAGAATTCAGAAGGAGTTTCACAAATTGTTCCTGATCATGAATCGGAGAAAACGTCCATGGGGTAAACTTTTCAGTACAATAAGAATATTTTACTTGTTAAATTTCGATGAATTCAGTAAACTTGCACTCCGAAAAAATGCGTTCAGATTATTAGTGCAAATTTTACCTGAAAAAGAAAAACCAATCAAGATATTTCAGGGCCTATAGCTCAGTTGGTTAGAGCACCTGACTCATAATCAGGGAGTCACTGGTTCAAGCCCAGTTGGGCCCACGCATTGAAATAGAAGCAGTTACAATACATTTTTGTAGCTGCTTTTTTCTTTATTTGCACACAATTTGCACACAAACGCAAATGAGAAAAAGAATAGAGAGATCATTTTGCAAGATAAAGGCCCATTCCTTAGAACCATACGGCGACCTTTAAAGGGTTTCTGATCAAACTGGTAATGTTTATTTTGGCTTTTACACTTGATAAACTCATTGTATAACTAGCAACTTGAATTAATTTAGGATCAAAGTTCTCAATGACATTTGAAGGTGAGAAAAATAATCAAAATCTTTCTGACCTAAAATCATTTAAAAAATAAAAGATATAATATCACTTTCACAACTTCCTGATTTTACCAACCCAGCCACCGCCTGGTGCCAACTGAATTTTGAGTGACGAAGTATTGTTTATTTCCAGAATTTCATGTTTGTAATCACTTGCATACCTGTCGGCATTAATTCCATCTTTATAGATTTCTATTTCAAACTCTCCTTCTTTCAGGAATGAGCAGTCAACTGTAAACACCTGGGGAGTCCAGTCATTCATTGCCCCGAAGTAGTAATCGCCACTTGCCGCTTGGCGTAAAATTACAACATAGTCGCCAAGTTTTGCGTCAATCACCTTAGTTTGGTCCCAAACAGTAGGAATATTTACGATAAATTGTGTGAATTCTGGCTCTTTCAAATAGTCAGAAGGATTTCCGCCCATTTTGGCATACGGACTTTCATAAACCACGAACATGGCCATCTGGTGTATCCTTGTTCCCAGACTTGTTGGTTTATTGCTCATTGGTTTGAAGTTTTCACGGGTTTCATTTTTCATGTTGCCGGGTTCATAGTCGAGAGGACCAGCCAGGCCGCGGATAAATGGAATGCACAATTCATGCTCAGGCGAAAGTTTGTCGCCAAACTTGTAATACTCCTGAACCATTGCACCTTCCATCGTTAATACATTGGGAAATCTCCGGTTTAATCCGGCCGGTTTCGGGCAACCGTGAAAATCGACGAACAATTTTCTTTTGGCGGTTTCTTCGGCTACTTTCTCAAAAAAAGCAATCATTTTCTGGTCATCGCGGTCAATAAAATCGACCATAATTCCTTTAATACCCCATGCCTTGAACTTATCCAGCGTTGTATCCATTTGCCTGCTCAACGCAAAGGCTGAAGTCCACAACACCAGGCCAACTCCCTTTCCTTTGGCATATGATGTCAGATATTCCATATCCATTTCGGGTGTAAGTTCAAACAGGTTGGTCCATGATGACCAGCCCGCATCAAACAGAACATATTCAAGTTTGAATTTAGCAGCAAAGTCGATGTAATATTTGTAGGTATTGGTGTTATACCCCGATTTAAAATCAACTCCGTAAATATTATTGTCGAACAACCATTCTGAGGTACTTTTACCTGGTTTCAGCCAAGCGGGGTTATCAAGTTGTGATTCGCCTGCCAGTCTGGAAACCATATCATTCTCAATCAGGTCACCATCTTTGGGAGCTATAATCAGTATTCGCCAAGGAAAAGACCGGGTTCCTCTAGTTTTTGCAATATAGTCGGCTCGCTCAGAAACTACGCTATAAAAGTCAACTGATTTTTCTTTCGATGGATATGGAGCAAACTTGCCTTTTAGCGTATAGGTTCCGTCATTGGTTCCAGTAATAAACATACCCGGGTAATCAGTCAAATCCGATTCGGTAATTGCAACTTTCAGTTTATCGAGGCAAACAATAATTGGAGAATAAGCCATTTTGTCAGCAGTTATTTCACTGATAGGTAAAATTTTATAACGTTCTTCAAAACTGGTATGGAAACAATCCTGCCCCGGTTTTGCATCGCAATTCACCTGTGCAAAATAGACCGTGTCGTTCGAAGGAAACCTATAGGCAGATTCTTCGTCGTACACAGTAATGTCATCAGGGAAAGCTGTTTTAAACCGATAAGCTATACCGTCGTTATAGGCCCTGAAAATAATACTGTAATTTCCCTTAAAGACCAGTTCCAACTCGTTATAAACATCATTTATTTTCGTTCCTTTTTGCCTGATTTCGGGGTAAATTATGTGGTTGACTGATTGCTTTCGGCTATTCTTCAGTTTTGGGTAATTGCCTGGGATTAATCCATTTTTCAGTTTCATTGAAATGGTTGAAGGCAACAAAATCACCTCCGACCTGTAGTTCACAGAATAAGTAATCTTGTCGGCAATACGAATGTCAACCAGCACATTATCATCGGGCGATTTCAGTTCTATTTTTTTTGAGTTTGCAGCAAAACTCAGGCCTGAATAAATTAGAAGAATAAAAAAAACAGGTAGTCGCATGCCAGTAAGGTTATAATTATGAAATATATTTTATTTCTTTTTCATCCAAACCCTCACTTCTCCTCCTGTCTGGCCAGCTTCAGCAAAAGGCACAAGTTTCAATACAATCGGTCTATTGTTATAACTGGCGCCCAACTTAAAGACTTCGGTTCCAACCCAGGATGAAGGCAGTTCTGTTTTGGGCAGTAGTTGAATGTTGTCATTTTCAATTTCAATTTTTGAAATGTCTATGATTTCAGGATTTAATGACTGATCAAAAGCCAGAATCTGCGGACCCGATTTGATGGCTACAAATCCCGGATAGCTGATTCCGCCATCCAATTTCTGCACATTTAAATTCATCGAAACCTCAATTCTGGAATTCTTTTTCCACACCTTCGAGATATTTAGGTATTGTCCGGGAATGCCTTTATACGCTTTGCCATCCACCTTCGCAATATAATCTTTACACCAGACAGGAACACGTAAAGCGATATTAAACCGGATTGGATTGGAAGTAGAAATTGTAATTTCAGCAATGCCACTTTCAGGAAATTTGGAACTCAATGTAAGCGCTACCGGAACCAAAAGACCTTCTGCAGCCTTCAAACTGTCGTTGAAATTTCCCGGTGAATAAATATTAATGAAACAGCCATTCGACGCACTTTTTGTAAACGCCAGTTCAGGAATAGCGGCAATTCCCCGTGGGACACTAGCCAAACAGCAATGTCCGTCAATCGTACACCGATAAGGTTTTTTCCCCTGTAATGCCGTATAGTATGAAACACATCCGGTTTCAGGATTTTCGGCAGCCAGCAAATGATTATAAATCGTTTTCTCGATCTCGTCGATGTATTTTGCTTCACCGGTTAAGTTGTATAAGGCCTGATTGAATTGAACCCATGTAGTTGAAACACAACCTTCTCCCATATTGTCAGTGTTTTCGGCAGGCAAAACAGAGTCACCCTGAAAATGTTCACCTTTACTGCAAGTTCCGGTAATATACAAACGATTGGCAACAATATCTTTCCATGCTGTTTCCACTGCTGATAGTAACTTTGGATCACCCGTAAGCTGATACAATTTTACAATTCCGATAAAATTCGACATCATTTCGTAGGCCTTGCCATTGGCTGTTTTATTCACTTTACCAATCGCATTAAGAGTCGTTATAATTTTCGGACCCTTTGGATGATCGTAAGCTTCGAGAATATAATTGCAAAAGTTGAAGTATTTCTGATTGCCCGTAACCCGGTAAAGCTCGGTCATAGGTTCCAGTATACTACACGAGGCCATACCAACGTGTTCGCCGGTCTCTTCAATATTCAGTTGTCCCGATGCTGTGCCAAAGGTTTTGCAAATCAGGTCGCCAATTTTTACAGATGCGTTCAATGCTGGCTGATAACCAGTTACCGAGTAATAACTTAACAAGCCCAACAAATCGTATTTATGAGCCCATACATCCCAGGCGGTCCAGTAATCTTTTGGTGCATAAGTTCCTAAATATCCATCATCACTCTGGCACGAAATTAAGACATCAACAATCCGGTCCATTTGTGTTTTTAGCCGGATATTTCCCGAATTGCGCCAGGCACGCGCGGCTGCATGAAGGTATTTTCCTGGATATTCGCCTACCCAGGTCTGATTGCCTGGCCGATTGTAAAAACCTCCCAGAATTCCTTTTTCATCAATATTTAAAAGACGTGCATTGATATTGGCATTTAGTCGTTCGCCCAAATAACCAGACAGTTGAATTTTACTTAAATCGAAAGAAACAGTTTTCCCCTGAATCTTGTTATTGACTACCGGTTTTACAAGACGAGAGTGAGAATGATCGCCTAGTTTGTAGGTCAAAAGTACCGAATCTGTTAGCATTCTCACCTGATTTGAATGCTGATTGCAATGTTCATCTTTCTTATTATCTGCATTTTGAGGATAGCATGGATTAGAAAAAAAACACGCGACAGCGAACGAAAGAAAAAGGGTGATTTTTATACAAAATGTTATTTTCATCATTTTATTCGGGATTAAATACTAATTCTCTTGATGTAAAGCTTTTCTGATAGCGCTTTCCACCAAAGGCTCCATCACTTTATAGCCTTCAACATTTGGGTGGACACCGTCGCCCGAATATTCAGCTTTCATTCCTTTTCGTTCATCAACCACTGCCGAAAAACAATCGACATAGATTAACCCGTATTTATCGGCATCGGCTTTCAGCAGTTTGTTGAGGGCAATAATCTTATTCGCCGGTTCAAGACCAGGTTTCCACGGATAATCAAAAACGGGTAGAACAGAACATAAAACAACTTTAATCCCATTCGCTTTTGCCAATTGTATCATTGATAGGATATTGTCTTCGATCATCTCGATGGTTGATGGCCCTGTATTTCCGGCAATATCATTGGTTCCGGCAAGGATAACCACAACCGCTGGCTTAAGTTTGATCACATCGGCCCTGAAACGAATCAACATTTGGGGTGTAGTTTGTCCGCTAATTCCACGATTAATATAAGGTTTACCCGAAAAAAAATCAGGACGGGCATTGCTCCATCCATCGGTTATCGAATTGCCCATAAATACAATCCGGTTTTCACCCGGAGCGGGCAATCCTATTCTTTCGTTATCGCTTCTGTATCGGGCAAAATTTGGCCAATCCTGTGAGTATGAATACTCTGAAAAAATCATCATTAATACGAATAAGAAAAAAGTTGTTTTCATTTTTAATCTATTTTAAAGGTTTATATGGTAATTCCTGTTTTACCCAGTCAACCACTGTGTAGCACTTCTCCTGATAATTTCCGGTTTTAGTTACTTTTCCTTTTTTGCCGTTCCATTCGAGCGTTATCCAGTTGAATTGGTTCTTCTGATAGTCAAGTGTATAAGCATTATCTTCAAACAGAAGTGCTGGTTTACAGTTATTTCCATAAATATGACAGGAGACTTCGAATACCGTGTTCCGTGAAATAGATGACAATGGTTTTGCCAACGGTAAAATTGTGCCATCTTTTACGAACAGAGGTATTTGGTCGAGCGACATTTCAATCTCGTAATATTTGTTTCCATCATATTTTTCACTGGTGTTAAAATCGTACCACACTCCTTCAGGTAAATAAATCTTGCGTTTACTTGCTCCGTCGATGAAGGGAGCTGCCAGGAGGCTTTCGCCAATCATATATTCATCATCCAGATTATATGCTTCTGAATCAGAAGGATAATCGACCACTAAGGCTCGGAATGGAGGAATACCCCGGTAATGATAGTTAGCAAATGCTGAATACAGGTAAGGAATAAGGCTCATGCGCAGTTCAAGAAGTTTACGAATTTTCGATTCCAGCTCCTTCGCATTGGGCAAAAACTCGTTGCAGTTGTTTTTCGTCTGATCGTATTGTAACCAGGGCGGGTTGCTTAAATACCATGAATTAAACAACAATTGCGCTGACAATACACCCGTTTGTACCCGACGAATCAAGTCGGCTTCCGATTTTGTCTCACGTATTTCGGGCGACCATAAAAGCCCTGAAAACCCGGCATTTGAGATCATGCGGACAAATTCATGATGGTCGTACATGTCACTGTAAAGCGATGCAGGATAAGGAGATGCAAAGGCCTGTGAGGATCTGACATCAAGCAAGGTGCGTTTATTGTTCCTGTTAAAAACATGAAGCAAGGTTTTTTGATACAAGACGCCAAAAACCTGGTGCATCTGTTCTCCATCGATACCAGACGGGAACCGGGCCAATTCGGGAAAACTCCATTGTGCAGCAGCATCCTTATAATCAGCAGCATCGCACTCGTCCAGCTTAAACGAAGTAATTCCTTTATTGATAAGGTTCTTCTCGTGATAAGCTCCAAAAATCTCGCGGGCCCTGGGGTTTACAAAATCCGGAACGAGCCCTTTCCACACCGGAATGTCTCCTGCCATGTCCTTTAGCTGATCGAACAAGGGCGATGTCGGGAAAATATAGGCATGTTCCCATAAATTAAGTTTAAACCCGAGGCTATCCATGCGGCTTATAAATTGATCGGGATCAGGGAATAATTTTGTATTCCACACAAACGAGCAGGAGTAAGCTACGGTTTGCCAACCGGGTTCAAGGCCAAACATATCGCATGGTATGTTATTTTTCCTGAAATAGTTTGCCAGGTTAAGCGCTTTAATATCATTAAAATCGCCCTTTCCGCGGTATTTAACTCCCAGCCCCCAGCCGGGCACCATACATCCTCCTCCCGAAAAAAGATTGTAACGTTGTATGGCTTCTTTCATGGTAGGACCATCAAAAACATAGATTTCCATTCCTTCTTCCGAAGGTACTTCAATAACCATGTTGTTCGAAAGTTTTCCCAATGGTTTGTATAGTTCAGCCGTCGATTCGGCCACCTTGCTGCCGCTGTTTTTGATTTCGATAGCTTCACTTGTCTTGTGAAATGTACCACAATAGAACGTCACATACCGCGAAGTATTGACTAATACTCCGTACCCCTTTGTTGAAACATAAAATGGCACTGGCGCATGAGAAAACCCGACATTCCCGGTTGACCAACTGTTTACCCTGATTTCCTTTCGTAAACCCCGTTGTTGGAACGTATTGTTTTGCAATCCAAACCCGTATAATTTCTCCGGGTCATCCAGGGATAACTCGGCAATACAGCCCCGTTTGGTCGTTCTGAATTTTATTTCATTCAGATTAAATGGCGGGTTTTCGCTTTCAGGCAATATTTTCATAGCATCAAGGGCTGGAGCTTCCTTAAAATCAGATGGTTTGAATTTTTCGGATGTTCCGAAACTCACTTTCCATACTCCCGGCGCTACTTTTTCGATCGTTTGGGCAGCCAATGTGGGGTGTATCGCCAAAACGACGATAACGATCAGCCAACCAGCTCGTTTAATTCGTTTCATTCTTAAACTTTTTAAGGTTAACAAACCGGTAAGGTACTAAAATTGAATCTGATCGGAAGTACATTTTTTCAAAAACGACTTTTTCTCCGGATTCACACTCAAACAAAACATCGTTTGTTGCTTTTTCAAGCGTTACATTCTTAAAATCAATGCGGTTAAAGTTGGCTGCATAAAAAAACGCGTCTGATTTCGACTCAACTCCTTCAAAAACAACCTGATTGGCTGAGGTTTTCTCCCGGTAAGAGAATATTGAATTTTTGACTGACATTCGAAACTGTCGTTCAAGGTCTCCGTTTATTGAAAAAGCGTTAAGCAACCCGGTGGCTTTTATGTTTTCGAAACAAACCGACGTTACTGGTTGTCCGGTTTGCCACAACCCATTTTTAAAATTGTAAATGTAAAAATGATCTACCTGATCAACTTCCACCTCTTTAATTTTCCAGTTTCCGCTTAATACTTTCGGATTTTCATCTTTTGGCGAAAAGTGGACAAAAGCTGCAAGCATATTGTTGCGTTTCTGAATTTTATGTACGAATTCGCCGGGGCCCCAAAGTTTACAGCGATTAACCGTAAAGTTATAACACCCAAACCGGAAGGCGTTGCACGAAGTATTTATTTTACAATCAGTTACTTCGAAGTCCCGGTTGTCGTTGCCTGCAAAAGCATCGTCGCCGGTTCTAAAGTCACACCCGCTAACTACAAAATTGTTGCAAAACCGGGTGTGCAGGCCATCATGACCTCCACGAATAGAAACTTTGCTGACTTTCCCCTTCGAACAATACCGGCAATTAATAGCCCAGTTTGCCGAATTTTTAATGGTGAACCCTTCCAGCGAAATGTTCCGGCAGTTAATCAGCCGAATGCAGTGTGGTCCGCGAAAACCTTCTTCCCCTTCAGGATTGAAACAATCAACGCCATCAATCGTCCCTTCTCCCCTGATTGAAATTGATGAAAGATTTTCACCAAAGATAAAGGCATCATTCGTATAGTCGGAATAGGTTGAGCTTCCCTGCAATATGGTGTTTTTCTCAAGCCAAAGGGTAACGTTGCTTTTGAGATGAATTCCGCCGGAAAGATATGTGCCTGCCTGGAAATGTACTATTCCACCGCCATTTGCCGCACATGAGTCGATCGCTTGTTGAATAACTTTTGTCATTAATCCAGAGTGACCTGGAGTAATGACCACCTGAACTTTAGGTAAGCGACTGTCTTTCATCGACAACAGCGTGAAAGCGAATAAGCTCAATATCAACCCTGAATATCTTATAAATTTGAATTTCATTGTGATTTGTCTTCGTGATTCCTTGTTTATTTTTCAAACCCAAATTCAATTTCGTTGGCCCAATGCTCTTTCCATGCAGCATGAAAAGCCCGAGAGTTTCGTTTCGAGACACTACGTTCGCGGGCAAGTTCCATGCAGGCGCCCATATTCCCATTGTCGTTTACCCTGAATGAAAATTTGATGGTTTTATCCGTGTCGAGGGCTTTCTTTACATCAGGCAGCTCAGTCCAGGGGATAGCACATTCGGTTACCCGGGTGTTCCCATCGTGCGTTATAACCAGTTTGCCATCTTTAACCGGGCCATCGAAAGACGATTTGGGCTGGCGGGGATAAAAGTGTTTTTCAGGCATCCCAGGAACCAGCAGTCGCCAGATCTCGGTGCCTCCGCCATATTCAGGAGCAACCTGATTGAGAGCATATTCGTAGTCAGTACACTTGTAACCAACGTACCTGGGCATAGTTCCTTTGGGAGTCGAACCATAACCATCTTCCCCAATCGGAATTACATTGAATGCGATTTGTACATTATCCGTTGCAAAGCCCATTCCCGTGCTGTTGTCGGGCAACACCGGATCTTTTCTGTACGAGAAATGGCGCACGCCTTCCGGCCATTTCAACGGGATAAGCATATTATCGTCGGTTGCGTTTACCTCAATTCCCGACGGTAAGTTGGGCTTACTGCCAAAAACCCAGAAGCCATCGGTCCCATATACTCCTTTCCAGTTGCCCTTCGTGTCAAAATCTTCTTTGACAGGGAAAACGGAAACACCACGGGCATCGTTCTTTGTTTTGTCGAAGAAAACGCCGGAAAGCTTAACATTATACCACCAGTTTCCTTTAAATGTCACCCGGATATGTCCTGAAAGTTCATAGACCAGGTAACATCCGTCCCAAAGTTTGTCGCAAACATCCGAAGTAATTAATGCGTTGGTATTCAAGTCCCAAAATTCGATTTCAGTTTTCCAGGTATCCAAATTTGGAAGATAGAAAGCAACCTGGGTCGTTTTATCGGTTGGCAGTATCAGATCAATTCCAAATCCAATGTTGTTTTGATCAGGTTCCCAGTAATTTAGCAAACGACCTGGTTCATCCGGGTTTTGCAAAGCCGACTGATTATCATTACGGGCTTCCCGCTTCCCGTCTTTTTTCCTGAATGAAAGATTGGCATCGGGTTTATAGGCGATGTCGGGGTAAAAAAACTCATCATCTTTCCGGGTTTCGAAACGATAAGTTCCCGGATGCGGCGTATTGTCGGCCACCTTTGCCGCGAAATAGAAATACCGGTCGTCGTAGGCCAGGTAGCCATTTGCCAGTCCTTCGGCTTTACGGTCGAACTGCTTAAATGGGTACCAGGCAGCTTCGGTAACCGAAAGGCTTGTTTTACCAGCCGTTACCGTTTGCGGGAGACATTGGGCCCAGTCATCAAGTTTACCATCAATTGCTGGCGTCATCTTCGAAATCAGGTTCACGTGCATCAGCTCGTGATGATAGGATTTGCCATCTTTCCCGGCATCAAAAACCACATCCAGCTGATAGGTGTTGTCAGCAGTTGAATTTCCGCCGGTTATTTGAACCGGGATTACACGGGTTTCGTTTGGTTTAATGGTTATTTTTTCAGGAACCTGAGTCGTCAGGGCACCAAGTTTTACCTGTAACCGCCCGGTAACCGGGCGGTTTAAAATGTTTGTTACCTGAAGTTGCAGTACTGGTTTTTGCTCAATGCGCATGGTCATATCCCTGGCAACAATTTCAACAGGCTCATAACCTTCGATGAATCCTTGTTTCAACGCTGATGTCAGGCGTGAAAATGAACCTTTGGAGCCATCGGTGCGTAAAAAATAGCCCTGAAAAGAGAGCGGAATTTCTATTTTACTTTCCTTTGCCTGAACCCAATTCCCGTAGAAATCGAACAAGAAGAATGACGGATCGGCTTTTATCGTTAGTTTGCCTCCTGTCAGTGCTTTATATTCGGTTAGTTTTTGTTGCAGCTTTTCACGTTCGGGCGAATCGGCAGCTAACTGAGTTATTTTTGTCCTGATTTCTTCTTTTTCCAAAGCTTCCCTTGTTCCCCTGACATTCCGGAAAAGAACATTTTCGGCGCCAAAGGCCTCACCGATATCTCCAATTACAACGATGGTGCCATCGTCAGGATTATGCTCATAACCATCGAAACACATTACCCAGGGTAACCCGTTTCGGAACAGCAATTCTTTAAAATCCCGTTCGCCAATCAGGTGTTGAACAGCTCCCATAGCAGCGGTCTGCGACCATACGCAAGGTACTGCATCGATATCCTTCGAGCCTTCATCGGTTCGGATGCGTTGTTTAACTCCTTCGCCTGTATGCGGACGCGAAATCAGGTATCCGCCGTAAATTCCCATCGAACGGTCGTATCCAGCCGAACGGTTTGTTGCCACAACGGTCGTGATCCGGTCGTCGGTATTTCCAACCCAACTTTCAGTATCCCAAATCAGTACACGACCTTTGTAGTCTTTCCGGTTGTTCCACTGAGGATACAGGCAAGGCGACTCCATGCCTTGGTAATGAATGGAAAGAAAATCGAAAATTGGAAGAAATTGCAAGCTTCCATCGCTAAAAAGCTTGTCCCAGGCGTTCGAATTCGAATCGCAACCGCCGATCAACACGTCGGCTCCTTCTTTTCTGGCTTCCAAAACGCCACCGGCCATCGCCGTATAAATTTCACGGTAACGAAGCATATCACTTTGCCAGCCCGAAATAGAGATTCCCTCCCAGGGTTCGTTCCACAAATGCACTCCGGTAACACAACCCTTTGGCCAGCCATGTTTGACGCATATATTTTTCACAAATTTCTGGAAGTCATTATCCAGTTCCGGTAGCCAGACATAATCTTGCTTGGTCTTCAGGAAAACATTTTTTTCATCGAGAAACGATCTCGGATTTCCTAGCGGAATATGCGCAGGCCCTTCCATAAACATCAATAAAACAGTAATATTCTTGTCTTTATATTCCTTCAGCTTTCGATCAATCTTTTCCATTTCTGATACATAATCGCGATTGGTTGTAGGAATATAGTCAATCCCCATGCGAATAGCCTGGACGCCAATCCTGCCCAGAAAGTCGGCACCAATATCGTCTAAAGCTTGTTTGGGATACTGAATGTTTAACAGGTTTGGCTTAAACGTACGAACGACACTGGTTCCCAACCGGCGACCATATTTTCCCAAATCGAAGACGATTGCATACCCACCAAATGTTTCAGGAAGATTTGGTTCCAGATCGACGTTCATAAAACCATTAGCCGGAATATTTACCTTTAATGTTGTTGACTGTATATCAGCAATTTTGATCATTTCTGGCAACCATATATCATTCGGAATTCCCATGGTGCCGTATTGAATCAACTCTGCTTTTGCATCGGTTGAAATGGCTTCGTTGGTGTTGTTAATGAGCTGGAAGGTGAGTTTTGCTTTCTCGCCCGGCCAAAACACATTGGCTGTTGATGAAGTGCGAATGCAGTAAACATCGAAATCATAATGGCGCAAGTTATTTTTCAGACTCAGAACATTCTCGTAATGAAGCCAATCCACAGCATCGCGCATTTGCGCATGCACCGGATTCAATAGGCAAAGAAAAAAAATGATCAGAATTAGTTTCATTTATTAAATATTTATGGGTTAGGGATATTGATTATTTTTCTTACCAGCTCGTACAACTGCTCGTTGCCTGCTTCAATTTTGGTTGGGAAGGGCAATACATACCAAATTACTGGATAAACGAGCGATTCTCCCGGCAATAAAACCCGATATGCCCCGTGATTTTCGAGTTCGACATAGCTTTTATTTTTGTCAACATAAATTTCGACTTCGCCTTGCTGAGGGGCGTAATTTTCCATCTGAATGTCAGGATATTGCTTTATAAACAAGAGGTTATTTATTGCATAAGCTAACCATCCTTCTTTAGCCGTTGAAAATTTCTTTTTATTTTGGGCTGATGGGTTTTTATCAATATTAAACCAACTTATCCCATTTTTAATTAAATCTGGTTTTAAATCCGATTCCGGAATATTTCCTGATTCTCCTTCCGGGAAAAAAGCTAGTCCACCACACCTTGCTCGGGTTACCTCCCATGTGCCAACCGATTGCGGGCGATTTGAAATATTGCGAATGGAATAGCAAATCGAAATAGAATTTCTTCGGGCTTGCCTCCAAACTTTTTCGATTTGAAAACCGCTTGAAGAATCTGGCTTGCTGATCATTCTCAGAATGTTACCGTTCTTAAACACGTCGTATTTCTGGCTATCCAGGACCGGGAACGGTGGCCATCCCCAATTAAGCTGAGGGGCTGTCCATAATGTGGAACCAAAATTTACGTGTTCCGGCTCCTGTGTTAAGAGTTCCTGCCCCAGATATGTTAACGAGACAATACGTCCTCCATTCTCTGAAATTTTCATTTTCATTTTGCCAGCTTTAATCCTAAAAAGCTGATTTGAAGTTTTTGCTTCTGAAAAAAGTACAGACGAAAAGAATAAAATGAAAGTGAGTGATTGAGCTATTATTATGCGCTTAATATTAACAAAATAACGCATACGCAAAAGGCGACATCTATTCTTCATAAGGTTAATTATCAGGAATTTTCGATTTTGTAAACGGTTAATTTAGAAGCGCTAAAACGATCATTTCCGATTAGTCTGACGGTTGAGTTGTCCAACATATTGGTGACCTTTTTTAGTCCTTTTGACGAATAATTAAAATCATGGAACGCCCACAGAACCGAGGTATTTCCATGATGGTACAAAACGGCTCTTTCATCAGCCAGAATTTCACGGTTAAACATGAAGGGATCGACTGTATTATAGACCTTTATTAATTGATAAGCCAGAGGGTTGTCTGTTCCAAGAATTAGTTTATCGTGTTGTATGTCCCAGGTTATTTTCCACATCATCCGATAGGCAAGACCTTTAAAAAACAACTCCATTGCATCTATTCCGGCGGTTGAAGCAGCTTGCTCATCAAAATCGCAGTAACTATCGGCCCAAATCGGTAGTGTAGAAATCCGGTTCGCCAGTTGCGGGCCAGTACGGTTAATTCCAAACACGCCAAGATCTTCGCCACTGTAACGATAACCATCTTTTTGCATTTGTGAGACAAGGCTTAAATGCGCAAAATATTGTGAATGAATGAGTTTTTTCGGTTCAATTACGGGCCTAAGCTTGTCTGGCCCCCAATTTTGATCGAGGGTAGCACCTCCCCAGTCCCGCGAAGCATCCCATTGGGCGTGATGAAATTTATCACTACTCATATTGAATGATGAGTCGAGAAATATCCCTTCAATCCCAATTTCATCATGGAAATATTTCCATTGTTTAAGCCAATAAGCGCGAATATCTTTATCGCGCAGGTTCAACACGCAAAAACGGGGCGTATAATGATCGCCTTCAATAGCATTTGAAGCATTGCGGACAAACGGAGATTGAGCTTTTTCGATCACTTCCATAATAGAACCACTTTTCGGTAGAAAATTGATTCCCTTTGGTTGGCCATCAAGATGCATAAACCGTTCGGTAAGTGTTGAAATAGCTGTGTTTCCCCACATTTCTACCTTCACCCCATTTGCTTTGGCAGTGCTGCAAAACGCCTTCAACTTTTTTTCACCCACTGTTTCCGATAGTTTAAAATCAACATTGCAACACATATTGGAAACGCCCCATGTATTCATATCATTTTGGCATTGACTGGGAATAAAAACTGTTTTTACACCAGCTTCAATCAATTTAGTCAACCCTTTTTCACGGTACCGGTCAAAATCGGGTTCGGTCCATTCTTCCATGACCCCGTAAGTTGAAATTCGTTCGCGCGTTATTCCGGCCTGTTTGTGCAGTTGTTCGTGAACAAGCTCCCGCATATCATTGTATAAATTGGCCCGTCCTACATAATCGAGCCCTCCGGGGACCCACAACAGCTCAACCGGCGAAGTTCTGAGTTCGTTGGATAAGTCGCTGCAATGTTCATGAAAGTGAACAATTTCGTTATATCCACGCCATTTTTCGAACAGCGACCGGATATGCGAAACCTCTGTTGCCCAGGATAGTAGTGTTCCTTCTTTTGCCGATGTAAATGTGAACCCTTGTAAGTGAGTCTGAAATGGATGAAACTGAAAAATATTAGGATTGGCAATGTGTGGAAGGTACCATTCGGTTGAATAAAATTCGTTGGGAGTGGAAAATAGTTTTTTGCTTTCGATTACACCATTCCGCATCCAAAATTCATTTCCAGACGCCATTCCGCCAATTTCCCACGAAGAACGGTCAGTAATTTTATAAATTGCAAGGTCGTCGCTCTTCAGGATGTACTGATAGCTAAAACCCGTTACCTCTAATTTTCCAAGTTGGCGGTGCACTGGTTTTAAAATCATGGTAAGTTTAGTTCCCGGAGCATCTTGTACTCCTTGGGTCCAATCAACCATATTGCGGCGGTTACGTACCGTATGGAGCATCCATTCCATTGTATTTTCCAACTGTTTCTGAGCCGAAAACTCAAGAACTATTCCTTCATCAGAAATCTGTTTATTGATCAGCTTAAAATTAACTAATTCAATTGCTTCAGGGCTTGTTATCTGAGCAAACATTGGTAACCTGCCGCTCCTTACCAGTTGACCGTTGACTGAAATGGACCCAATTCCCCTGAAAATATCCCCATCATAGTTAAAGTCGAAGTTCCATCCGTTCGAAAGGACTTCTTTTTGGATTCCCGGTAAGCCTGAGTCGTTGGTTTGTGCCTGAGCTTTTCCGGATAAGCCAATTGCAAAACCAGCTGCTCCAAGCCCTAATTTCTTTAGAAAATCTCTGCGATATTTAATCACTGAACTCATATACTGCTGTTATTAAGACATTAACGACTAGTAATTTTATGTTTATACATATTAAAATGAAAAATAAAACACCTTCCCCCTAAATAGAGGTTAACTTCGTCGTTATTCAGAAAAATAATCCAGAATAACCAACGGCAAACTATACTACCAAGTTAAGATGATCAATCCATTGCATTAGCTCCTGTTTTTACATCAGGCAAAACGGGCTGATCAGCTTTTTTTAAAAGAAAATTTCTGATGACCAGCACATCCATTTCGGTGGACATAAAACATCTGTAAGCATCTTCGGGGGTACACACAATTGGCTCACCTCTGACGTTGAAGCTGGTGTTTACCAGTACATTACATCCGGTTTGATCAGCGAATGATTTCAGAAGCTGATAAAACCGTGCGTTTGTTCTTGGATTGACCGTTTGCACCCGTGCTGAATAATCAACATGTGTAACAGCAGGAATATCTGATCGTTGCTGGTAAAGTCGGGACAGTATCGGGTCGGAAGAACTGGCGGCTAGCTGAGAAATACACCTTCCCGAATTGACCGGGGTAACAAACAGCATATAAGGAGATGGCTTGTCGAGATCGAAATATTCCTGTGCATTTTCTTCCATTACGGCAGGGGCAAAAGGCCTGAACCCTTCGCGGTATTTAATGCCCAGATTTAGTTTCCGCTGCATTTCCGGGTTTCGGGCATCACCCAGAATCGACCGGTTACCTAGTGCCCGTGGCCCATATTCCATTCGGCCCTGAAACCAACCTACAATTTTTCCATTGGCCAGGTGTACGGCTATTTCATCAGCCAGCTTATCAAAATTCTCAAAATGAGTTGATTGTGTATTGTATTTTCGAAATACTTTTTGAATGTCCTTATCAGCAAACTCAGGGCCAAGTAACGATCCCTGCATTGCATCGGGCCATTCAGGGTTCCGCTTATGGTCGGATTCAATATACCAGCAAGCCAACGCTGCACCCAATGCTCCGCCCGCATCGCCCGATGCAGGTTGAACCCAAATGTCGTCGAACAACTTGGCGTTCTGTATTTTACCATTTGCCACACAGTTCAAAGCCACACCTCCGGCCATTACCAACTGATTGCATCCGGTAATCTCTTTGGCATGTTTGGCCATCCGAAGTACAATTTCTTCGGTTACTTCCTGAATGGCCAAAGCCAGATTCGTATGTCTCTGTGTGATTTGGTCGTCCGGTTTCCGGGGCGGAAGATTGAAAAGCCGTTCCCATTTTTTGTCGTTCGACATTTTTAACCCTGTGGCAAAACTGAAATAATCCATATTCAGCAAAATAGAGCCATCTTCTTTTATATCAACCAAATGATCGGTTATCTGTTCCCGATATGTTTGGGTTTGTTCGCTATGCTTCAGACCATAAGGAGCCAGCCCCATCAGCTTGTATTCTCCGCTATTAACCTGAAATCCCAAATAGTATGTAAATGCTGAATAAAGCAGGCCTAATGAATGAGGAAAATGCAATTCTTTATGAATCGTTATTTTATTTTCGTCGCCGGTGCCAATAACCATAGTTGCCCATTCACCAACTCCGTCGATGGTTAAGATAGCCGCTTTTACAAACGGAGACGGATAAAAGGCGCTGGAGGCGTGCGAAAGATGGTGCTCCGAAAATGAAATCCGGCAAGGTACAGGGCCTAATTGTGCCAACTTTTTCAGCAACATCTTCTTCATAAACAATTTATCTTTTATCCATACGGGCATCGCTTTAACAAAGCTTTGAATTCCGGTGGGGGCAAAAGCATGATATGTTTCAAGTAGGCGCTCAAACTTCAAAAATGGCTTTTCGTAAAAAACGATAGCCGACAGGTTTGCAAACGGAATGCCAGCCTCGTCGAGAACATAATTAATGGCTTGGGTTGGAAAGCCTGAATCGTGTTTGATTCGGCTAAACCTTTCTTCCTGGGCAGCTGCAACAATTTGGCCATCGACCAATATTGCAGCGGCGCTGTCGTGATAAAAAGCTGATATTCCGAGTATTGCTAAAGACATAACAACTCAGAATATGGTATAAATAAATGGAGCAAGGGCCGATCCGCCGGAGAAAACGACTAGCGCTCCCAGTAACAACAGAAGGATGATCAGCGGCCATAACCAATATTTTTTCCTGGTTTTCATAAACATCCATAATTCACTTAAAAATTCCATAATACATTGGCTTTTAGGTTAATTAAAAGGGAAACTTTAGGTCAGATGGTTTAAATTGATAATTCCTGGTTAGATAGACCGAAGTTTTATTTTTTTTGAATTGTCTGATTTTTAACGAATCCTTGCCCATTGCTCTTCTGATTAAACCAATTGGGCTTATGAGTACATAAAAAAGCAAGGTAAGCAATAAGCCCGATGATATTATTCCGATAAATTTCGAAAGTCCAAACCATAATACGGCGAATGGCCTAAACAAAACAGGGGCGATCAAAACGATAATGAGAACACCAATTGCTGCAGGAATCCAATAGGGTTTTCCTGTGTATAAACATAAGATACATAGGCTAATCGCTATTAAAATTCCAGTTTCGGTATTTTGGCGATGTTTTACTTTTTGGTTGTCTATATCAGTATGTTCCATAGGGATAATAAGTTTTATAGAAGTTTTGCCTGGCAATCAAAGCCAACTTTTCTTCCTTGAGGTCAACCGCGCCTTTGTGCCTCAGTTTTTCGATATTCAACAACATCGAAAAGCACTGTATACCATCTTTTAGCTTGGCAAGTTCATGTTTGTTATTGTTATCTTCCTGATAACCAGACGGGAGTGAATTCAAAATCGTGGTACCAATCTGTATAGCTGACTTGTACTGGTGCGTTAAACAGCAAAGCGAATAACGGGTCAGTTGAAGGGGAAAATCGGTTTCATCGCGATATTCAGGGAAAAATGTTTTAAGCGTTGCCACATCAATTTTAGTTGGAGATTTACCCATTTTAAAAAGGTCATTTCCCCTGATATATTCAGCTAATTCGCTGGCTAAAATCAAGTTCCCTTTTTTTGTTGGATGTACGTAATCGAGAAACAGATCGAATCCCGGAATTCCTTTTTTGGCATATCTGCTAAAAGTTGACTCGGCATCGAACAGGTTGACATCGGGATTGCTTCCTGCTATTTTCCTGATGATTTCATTAAATCCGGAGATTGCACGAAACGGGTTATAATCCAAATCTTTAGCCAGTGTATAATTCTTAAGCGCCAACAATGAATCGTTTATCTGTTTAAAACAGGAAGCAAGCATAAAATAAGACATTGCATGGTGCGGTTCTTTATTTATCGCTTTCTTGAAACAATGTTGAGCATTTTTAAAATCATTATTTTCCAGATAGTTACAACCCATGTTGTATGTTTTTGACCATTGTAGCGAATCATTCCCGCTAAGCAAGTTGCAGGAAACGTTGGGTTGCCAGTCGCGAAGATTTACCGGAACGGTCAACAGTAAAACTTTTATGCCATTCTCCTTAGCCTCATGGGTTATTCCCTCAATACTTTGTTCATAAACCTGGTTTACTTTTCTGAATAAATCGGGATTACTACATAATTCAAGCGCCTGTTGCTGCGCTTTTTTCCAGAACGAACCGGCAACATCAGGTTCATTTCCATTCAGTTTTGTATTTGGTAATGCCGATTTTATCCATTGTACAATTTTAACTCTTTGTGCCAGTGCATTAATGACTGATTGAATTTTGGAGGTTTTAAATCGCTGGTCTTCAAGAAATTCATTATTTCCTGACCATACGATGATGGCATCAGGCTGATAAGGAATGAGTTGGTGAAACACCTCGCGTACCCGGTAACTGGCAAACCCATGAGCTCCGCAGTTGATTATTTCGATATTCTTTTCCGTGTAGATTTTTCGAAGGCAGGTATCCAGGTAAGTACTAAACCGTTCGCCAGCCGGATGAGGCCACCCGGCACATGCTGATCCTCCAAGACAAAAAATCCGAAAAGTTCCGGGAGATTTCCGTTCTTTAAAAGTTGTTAGCTGATCAGCATAACCATATTTATTGGTAACTCTGATCGATGGTTCGCCTTTAATTGTAACCTTAGAGAAAAAGCTAAGTTCGCCTAAATCAATTGAACGGTTTTCACGCTGATCGACAGGCATAAATATACGGGCAGCAATTTCCAGCATCAGAAAAAAAAGGATTACAATCCCGATTGCTATCCATTTAAAAAATGCAGTTCTGTTTTGCATCACCTTGATTTTTATTCCTGGTTCATCTGATTGACTTGTTTTTGTATTTGTTTTGTTTCTAGCCGATTAGGCTCAATTTGAAGAGATAGATTTACATATTTACGAGCTACAGTATAATTTTCGGCCTGAAAATATAATGCGGCAATGGTATTTAAGATTGGAATATCTCCTGTGTCAAACGACTTAAGCTTGTTTTTTTGCTGAATAATTTGCTCCGTTATCTTTTTTGTTTCAACCAATTTTTGATTAGCCGTGGTATTCAAAATCATATAATCCAAATAAGTGATGGCTTGTTCCGGGTGATCGTTTTTCAGGTTGAGAACCGCAAGTTGTCCGGCAATTTCATTGTTTTTTACAAAATTTAGCCAGATTTTCTTCAAATAAAGCAACTCTTTTTCATCATTTTTAAGGCTTTGAGCTAATTTGGCGGCTCTCTCGAAATAAAGAACTTTAAACGGAGATTCAAGACATTGTCCTTCAGCAACTCGAAACGCACTTTCAAAATCGGATTTTTGCCAATAATAGTTGAATAATTTTTCCATTGCTACATCCCACGAATATTGCTTAACAGCCAGGCCACCAGCCACTTTACCTTCAAAAGTTTTTTCAATGGGTGTTGGTTCAGGTAATGGTTCGTTAAAGGGCCAGTTCTCTTTTAATAAAATATTCGAAATGTAACCGTAAGCTGTATCAAACCTCGTTAATGGCATGTTTTGCCTGACGATTTCGCCAGAAAGATTATTCAGGTTCTCTTTTTTCAAAATGGATGAAGCTTTTATTGATTTAAAATAGGTTTCGGCCATTAAGTAGTAACCATTCAAATTTGGATGAACATGCTCAAGCAGAAGTTCATTACCCACAATCTGATGAGGAGAAACGGAATCAAAAGCAGAAGAAACATCAGTGATATATACATTTTGATGGCCAGAAGCAGCTTTCTTTATGATTTGGTTGAAAATTTCAGGAGCTCTAAAACGAAGTTGATCAAGTTCTTTCGCATTGGTGTAAAATTTCCGGGCTGATTGATAATCTTTTCGGGCAAAAGAAATTTCGGCTAGTTTAAACTGGCATTCGGAATAAGTACTATCAAGTTTGTTGGCCAAAGAAAATAAGCGAAAAGCTTCCAGTGTATCTTTCTTTTCCAGGGCCAATTTCCCGTCCTCGTAATATTTATTCCATTCCCTGATTATTTCAGGTTTCGAAATATCGCTTACAAACGGATGAATACCTCGTTTGTTGGTAACCAATGTTCCTATAAATACCGGGATTTTATGCGTGGAAAATACATCTAATATCGAGTTTAAATTCCGCTCAAACTGAGTAACTCCCGACTTATATTCTTTTGAATTGAACGGGATTTTTTGGCCGGCAGCCAATCGTTCCATCAAGGTGAGGTGAAGATTGGTCGATGAACTTGATTTATTCGATGAATATATGGCATTGTAAATCAGTTGCATAAAACGTAATTTCTTCGATTGGATGAATAGTCGTTTAAAGAACGGATTGCTTCCGAATTTACTTGATGATGCGATGCCCAGCGTTCCATGATATTCATTTTGACCGGCATAAATCAATACTGCATCTGGCTGATAATCGGGAATTTCCCTGGCTATATCCAAAATAGCGTAGCTGTTTATGGCCGTCAGCGAAAGATTGACCATCTCTACATCCAAATCGGGATAATACTGTTGTAACTGGTACTTCATCATCTGAGGGAAAGCCCCGTTGTACATATAAGGGAACCCTAAGGCTGTTGAACTTCCCAGAACAAATATCCTGAATGTGCCCGGAGCTTTTTGTTTTTTGAAAAAGTCAATATTCCCGTTCGTGGCATTTGTTTCCTGCGTAAAATAGCGTTTCCCTATTTGCGGATTCAGATAATAATACTTTCCGGTTTGATCGGTATTGAACAAGCGAAGGTCGAACCCATAGCCACTAATCCTCAGGATTAATTCGAAAAGGATTAATACCACCACAGGCATCATTATTGCAATTAACTTAAACCATAAAGTCAATTTTTTTCTCTTATTCCCCGGAGTATTCATTTTTTTTCTATTTTGTAATGCCCGGCCAGTTATCGCTTCTGAAAGGGACTGCAGGTAATCCTTCGGCATTGTATAAATCTAAATCTTCAGGATTGTCAGCCCATCCGTAACGCACAGCCACTGGACTTTTAACTTCATCGCAATAAACGGCCACGGAATTGTTGTTTAAGAGTTCTGCCTTTGCCCAGTGAAATTTTCGATCTTCGCCGGCAAGTGAAAACCCATTGATATACCCATATTTATTCTTTACCATTAATCCAGAACCTTCGTTTGCAAAGGAAACAATTACCTTGGAACCTTCAATTTTTGGTGCGTGGGATATAGGTCCCGAACAAACTACATTTTGAGAATAAGCTATTTTCAGAGCATTCCATGCTAAGCGTAATCCAACATCCTGTTTATTCCGTGGATGTATATCGTTAGCATCACCCAAATCGATTGCCGAAGCCATCCCTGTACAGGGTAATTTCAAGGTCATCGTTTGTGCTTCGCGCAATTCGGCCCAGGTACTTTCTCCCGGTTGACTTAGAGGCTGGGTATAGTTGGCGAGTTGAACCCAAAAGAAAGGGAAATCGCCCAAATGCCATTGATTTCTCCAGTCGGTAATCAAATTGGGGAAAATACGCTGGTATTGCTTTGCCCGCGAAGAATTACTTTCGCCCTGGTACCAGATTACTCCTTTAATTCCGTATGGTAAAATAGGCCTAATCATTGCATTAAACAGTAACGTTGGGTAATCGTTGGGTTCTACGGCCATGCTCGATGTCCAAAGTTCTGAGAATTTTATTTTCCAGTCGCCTGCCAGTTTAACTTTATTATTTCCTGAAACAAGATACAAATCATCGTCAGAACCATAAATTCCACCAGGGCCGCCAAAGTCAGTAACCTTAACCGCAATCGTATTTTTGCCTTCTTTTATAACTGATGCCGGAATCTCGTACTTACGGTCGACATTAAAACCACTGGTTTCTCCTACTTGCACCCCATTTATCCAGCATACATCACTATTGTCGATTTTACCCAGTGACAAAACTACCTTTGAAGCAAATTGACTTTTATCGAGTTCGATTGTTTTGCGGCACCAGGCAATTCCATCGAAACCAGCCAATCCCTGATCGTCCCACAACAGAGGTGCTTTGATCGTTTTCCACTGCGAATCATCAAACTCATTATCATTGTATTTTAATTCAATCCCGTTATCTTTTTCCGAAAAATCGCCTAATATTTCTTTGGCTTTTCTTTTTAACGATTCAACACGTTCTGTCATGTTCAATTTTTGAAGTTCGGTGAGGCTGGTAGCAAAGTCGGGATCAGTTTTAATAGTCTCCTGGCTGGTCCATGTTTCAGCAACAGTACCACCCCACGAAGTATTAATCAATCCGATGGCAACATTTAAATTTTGATGAATTTCCCGCCCGAAAAAATATCCCACCGCCGAAAAATCGGCTACGGTTCCGGGTGAGCAAACCGTCCAATCCCCCTTATCGAGATCGGTCAATGGGGATTGTGCAACTTTTCTTGGTACAGTAAACAAGCGTATGTTCGGATAATTTGCACTGGCAATTTCCTTGTCGGAATTAATTGAACCCTGAGTCGGGAACTCCATGTTTGATTGACCTGAGCAAATCCAGACTTCGCCAATCATAACATTTTCAAAATCAACCAGGTTTTTGCCTTTGATGGTCATTTTATAAGGGCCGCCATAATCCATTGCCGGTAATTTAGCGGTCCATTTTCCATCATTACTGACTTTTGTTTTGACTGTTTTCCCATTTACGGATATAGTGACCATTTCGCCTCTATCGCCCCACCCCCAAATGGTATTTTCTATACCCCGCTGAAGTACCATATTAGAGCCAAATATTCTGGGCAGCTTAACATTTGCCAAAATTGTATTTTGGCTAAAGAAAAGCAAGAAAATAAAACACATCAAAAGATTAAAAGACACCTTGTTTTTGTACATGATATGTAAGAGAATTAATAAATATAAAGGAATGGACATGAGATTATTCCCAGGTCCATTCCGAATTATATTAGTAACCAGGATTTTGAACCATATTTGGATTTGTTTCGAACTCTGCTACAGGTATTGGCTGTGCATAAGATCGGTTGTCATCCCACTTGATTGTTCCACTGCGAACTTTTTGATAATAAGCAGCTTCAATAGCGCCCATTTTCCAACGGCAAACATCAAACCACCAGCCACCTTCGCCTATAAGTTCAGCCCAGCGCTCATATTTTAGTGGATCGTTTTTCAATACCGGATGATCTGATGCCTTAGTTGCGTCGGTTAAACTTGTGTAATCAACAGATGATACCGTATTAATGGGTTTATTGTATGCCCTGCGATGTACTTTATTGATGTATTCCAAAGCGTTCACATTATCGCCTGTTTTGGCACAGGCTTCGGCATAAAGTAAAAATACATCAGCCATACGCATCAGATACATTTGCGAGGTATAGTTCATACCTGAATCAGGCCCTCTGCCATCTAAGTTGGTATATTTTCTGAAACTGAAGCTGTGGAAGAGGCCTATTTCATTATCATACTGTATTACAGGAGCAATAGCACTCATTTGTCCAAAAGCGTTATATTCATCAACAAATGGTTGGAAAGCGGCTACCCAAAGCCGGGGATCAACAGTTCCATTGGTTTTGTCGGCAATGCTGCGGGCTAAAAAATCAGCACTTCTGGTCTCTTTCATGTTTGCAAGAGTACAAGGTTTCGAAGCATCGTATTTTGGATTCGGTGTTGGGGAAGCCGTTGGCTCATTAAACCCGAATCGTTTCAGATTTTTGTCGTGAATAAAAATATTGGTCCACGAAGCAAATGTGCGTTGTCCTTCAGGACTGTAAACAGCAGGTTCAAAAACCATTGGAGCATTATTGGCGGTTGAAATACCCCAGGTTGACCAGCCGCCATCTTGCTTATAGGTAATTTCAATCAATGACTCATCGTTGTTTTTGTATTTTCCCAAAAACATGTCTTTATAAATATCGAATGAAACCAATGTTTTACCGCTACCATCAATCACTTCTTTAAGTTTTGTTTTTGCTTCGGCAAAATTCTCAGAGAAAACCAGCGCTTTACCTAACATCGCCTTAACGCCCCATACTGTAATTTTCGATTTGTTGGCATCATCCCAGCTGGTTTTACCAGCCATCAAGGTTTCAGCCTCCTTTAAGTCGGCAACAATGGCATCCCATGATTCTTTAACTGTAGCTCTTTTCGCGTACATTTCGTCGCGGGTTTTAGCTACCTGGTTAATTAAGGGGATCCCTAATTTATCACCTCCCTGACCATTGAAGATAAATGTCTCGCCGAAAAATCCCAGCAATGTCATTCGATTCCATGCCCGGAAATAATAAGCTTGTCCTTCGATGAGTTTCAATTGATCCTCTTCTCCGCTTTTTGCATAATTTGCACGATAATTGGTCAATATTTCCAATACCGTATTGGCCTGTGTCACTCCGTTGGAACAGTCTCTCCATACGTTTGCAAATTCGCCCATATTGCCGGGGGCTAGGTTATTCTGGTGAATATCGTTCCACCACGAATCGTTAATCCAATCCTGATCAGATGAATGTTCAAGCGGATAGAACCCTTTTGCAAAAATGGCATGGCCATATAAACCCATTGTATGTTGGTAAGCATATAATGAATTAACAAACAATTCAACCTGAGAGATTTCCTGAGGAAAAACATCTGTTGATAGTTCTCCGTAATTAGGCTTTTCAAGGAAATCCTCTTTACAACCTACAAACCCAGCTGTAACAAGTAGAAAGATTATATAAATATACTTTTTCATAATTTTCAATTTAAAAGGGAAACCAATTATGTCAATTAAAATTTAAGATTTACGCCTAGTGAGATGAGGCGGGTTTGTGGATAAACCCCATCAGTTTCGATGCCACGTCCTTTAACACCACCTCCCAATTCAGGATCCAATCCAGAATATTTAGTGATTGTAAGTAAGTTCGATCCTTCAATAAAAATACGTGTTGATTTAAGACCGATTTTTCTCGAAACAGTTTCCGACAGCGTATAGCCAAGTTGGAAGTTTTTCAGTTTTAGGTAAGCTCCATTTTCAACAAAAAATGATGATACATTTTTGTAGTTGCCATTAGGGTCACGTAGGATTTCCCCCGTTCCACTAGTTTGATAAACACTCGGTAAATTAGTTATGTTATTATTTCCGAATTTAGATGTATTAAAAATCTCGGAAGTTGTATTCCAATCGGCATAAAAACTTTGACGAATACCTTTGGTGGCGTTAAACAAATCGACTCCTGCCTGTCCCTGAAAATAGGCTTTCAGGTCGAATCCCTTGTAGGCAAGTTCAATGTTAAGACCATAATAACATTTAGGCCAGGGGTTCCCAAGATAAGTTTTATCCGCATCATCAATTTTTCCATCCGGCTTTCCTGTCAATTTCCCCGCAGAATCCTTTCCATTCAAGTCTCGGTATTTCAAATCGCCCGATTTTGCAGCAGGCTGGGCGCTTTGAGCCGCTTCGGCATCTGTTTTAAAAATACCATCAGCAATATAACCATAGAATTGCCCCATTGCATATCCGTCTTCGGTTCTGCAGATACTACTATTAAGCCATGTAGCTCCACCTTCATAAATAAGTGCTCCCTCTTCGCCAATCTGAATGACTTTGTTTTTATTGAACGAAGCGTTTGCGCCAACTGAGTATGAAAGTTTTCCAATTTTATCATTCCAGTTGGTTTCGAACTCGAACCCGCGATTTGAAATTTTACCAATATTAATTGTTGCCCCATAGGTCGATCCGTTAAACCACCCGATACCGGAAGAAGGCGGCAAAGAGACGGTATAAATCATATCGGTTGTTTGCTTATCATAGAGGTCAAATGCAAAAGTTAATCTGTTTTTAAGCAAACCAAAATCTAATCCCAGGTTCTTGGTTGTTACTTTTTCCCACCGAATATCGGCATTTGCAAATTTTGCAAGACCCCAACCGGTAACTGCATTCGTTCCATCGAAAGAATAAACATTGACTGATTTGTAGGCCGATTGATAAATATAATCACCAACCGAACCAATACTTCCTAAAACACCCCATCCGGCTCTGAGCTTAAGACTATTTAACCAGGACCATCTGTCTTTCAGAAACGATTCTTCACTAATTTTCCAGGCCCCGGAAACCGAGGGGAAAATTCCGTATCGGTTTTTGCCGATAAATTTGTTGGTTCCATCGCGTCTTACGGTAGCCTGCAAAAGGTATTTTCCTGCATAATTATAGTTTAGCCGGCCAAACTGTGCAAGCTGTGAACCTTTGCCATAATTACCATCGGCATACCTATTGGTTGAGGCCTGTGTGGAAGTAGCAAAACTTGGCTCATATTCAACCGGAAATCCCTCTGTACTTGCATCAACATCTGAATAAGTACTTTTGATTGCTTCCCATCCTGCCATAGCTTTTATGTCGTGTTTCCCAAAAGATCTGTTGTATGTCAAAACAGCATTTCCGTTAATGGTTTCACTCCGGGACAGTTTCTTTTCGAGTTTGCGTATATCATTCTTTAAAATTCCAAAATCGTAAAGCAGGTTGAACTGAGAATTGTCTTCTCCTCCCATGTATCCACCTGCGGTTAGGCGTAAGTTCAATCCTTTCAAAATTTTCCAATCGGCATAGAAATTGCCTTCCATTCCCCAATTATTGTTATTGTAGATATGGTTTTCTGCCGAACCAACCCAGTTCGTTCCCTGAAAACCATCGGGGACGGCGGCCCAGCCTCCAACCCGCGAAGCATCGTAAACCCCCATCAACGGAATAGAGCGATAAGGTAACCCTTCGCTGGCTGGATTGTTTTTTGTTTTATTGATGTATAAATACTGGCCAATGGAAAGCTTGTCTGATAATTTGTGATCAGAATTCATACGAAGAGAATATCTTTCAAACCAGTTATTGCGGCGTATCCCATCTTCTTTTAAATAACCTGAAGAGATGTAATAAGTTGATTTCTCATTGCCTCCAGACAACGACAGGTCATATTTTTGCTCCACAGCGGGGCTATACAACTCGTCAATCCAATCAGTATTTGTCTGGCTTTTGTTCCATGATTCATATTCAACTCCCATGATTTTACGGGCTTTGATGTAATCATTACTATTTAATAGGGATGGAAGGTTAACGGCACTTCGGGAGCCATAATAGGCATTAAAATCTACATGCATTTTTTCCCCGGCTTTTCCTTTTTTTGTGGTTACAAGTATTACTCCACCAGCTGCTTCAACACCATATATAGCAGCAGAAGAAGCATCTTTTAAAATTTCAATATTTTCTACATCCGACATATTGAAGTTATTGCCTGTTTCCATACGAACTCCATCAACAATATAGAGAGGGCCTAACCCATTGATTGAAGCAGCTCCACGTATAATTATATCGGAATTGGCACCAGGTTCACCCGAACCTTTTGTTACATAAACACCTGCAACTTTCCCCTGTAATGCTTCGGAGAGGCTTTTGGTCGGCAAGTTTTCTAAAGAACCTGATTTTACAGAGGAAACCGATCCTGTTAAGTCACTTTTCTTTACGGTCCCGTATCCTACCGCAATTACTTCGTCAAGCGCAATATTCTCTTCTTGCATCGTAATGTTTAGAGATGATTTCCCGGCAACTGATACTTCAGCCATTTTATAGCCAATGAACGAAAATTGAAGGATAGAGGCATCGGTGACATTCTGTAAATTAAATTTTCCATTTACATCGGTTATTGTACCATTTGTTGTTCCTTTTATTGCAATTGAAACTCCTGGCAGCGGAATGCCATTAGAATCTACAACTTTACCGGAAACGGATTTTTGCTGTTGACCACTTGCAGTAGATTCATTTTCAGTGAGTTCATTTGCTGGTCTGATAGCAATGTAACGGTCTACTATCTTGTAAGTATAACCGGTATCTTTAAATAGATTATCAAGCACACGTTCTATACTTTCATTGGTATATTTCACATCAACTTTCTTATCCAGAATGCTTTCATTGTATTTCAGAACAAAGCGATAACCCGAAACTTCTTCGATACGTTCAATCACATTTTTGATAGTAGAGTTCATCGACAGGCTGAGCTTCTCAGTTTGTCCGAACGACTTGGCATAAACTTGCATGCTAAGTAAGAATACGATGAAAGCAGTTATTTTCATAATCCGCGTAATTTTTTTTAACCCCACCTGAAATGGGATACAATCAGTTTTTTTCATAAATTTGAAGTGTTTTACGTTAATACTAGCCTTTGTCCAGAAGGCTTTTTATCTATCGTTTTAATTGGATGATTATCAAACCATCATCCACTGACAACAGACCGGAAATATGTCCAGTATTTTCGGTCTGATTTTTTTAACCAGAATTTATGTTTTTCATAAGTTAAGAGTGTTTTGATTTTTTAAGATTTATTCCCAATAAACTAAAGTCGGCTTATCTGTGCGGGGAACAATCCTGTAATTCAGCGAAGAGGTCAGTCTAAATACTTCCAATAGCTGGTCAATAGGTTTATTCTTCATGATCGTACCCATATATAGTTCATCAGCCAGTTTTGGATTATTTATTATAATCTGAACATTGTACCAGCGTTCAATCTTTCGGGCAATATCCTTCAACTTTTCATCTCTAAAGGTAACCAATCCTTCTTTCCATGAAGTATATAATCCAAGATCCACTTTGCTGATAACCAGTTTTTCATTTTTTCCTTTAAAATTTGCGTTCTCTCCAGGTGCCAACCGTACAATCTCATTACCGGTTTTGTCAATCACCCCTAAGCTCCCTTCAACCAAAGTCGTATTTACCTCATTGTCTTCAGGATATGCCTGAACATTGAATGAAGTTCCATAAACTTTAATATCCAATGATTTGGTCTTGATTAAAAATGAGTGTTTCTTGTCTTTAGCTACATCGAAGAACGCTTCTCCTTCAAGGTTCACTAAGCGTTCTCCTGAATTAAACCCGGACGAATAAGCTAACTTACTTCCTGAATTTAGCTGGACCTTGGTCCCATCAGGTAAAAGTACACTCGACATTTGCCCGGCCGGAACTTCAATCCGGGTATCAGCCAGATACGTCGATTTTTTAGAAATTCTTTGCCCGACGAGAAATTGAAGCATCACTCCCAGACTGAAAATTAACAAAATGGCTGCAGCATATTTGGTATAAGTTGCAAGTGTTCTAATCTGATTTAAATTTCCTCCGCTAATCAGGTTGGGGTTCCAGCTTTCTTCTTGACTTTTTTCTATTTTTGAAGTCAAGGCCCAAATTTTCTTATATTGTATAAATTTTACCCGGTTTTCGGGAGAAGAATCGATCCACTGAAAAACGTCCTGAATTTCAGCTTCTGAAGCGTTTCCAGCCAGATATTTATTGATTATTGAGTAGTTCATAATACAAAATGTTCTGAATTAGGTAAACCTATTCAGGCATGAACCCTATATTCATTTGAAAAAAAATCAGGTATCAGTAAAAATTTATGGAGAGATGACTGCGAGTGTAATTATTTGGAGAGATATTGCATAATGAGTTGAACAAGGATAACGGGAAGATATTCTGCCAGATCAGCTCTTAGGCTTTTCAGTGCTCGGGTCATATTGGCTTCGACAGATTTTACCGAAATATTTAAATCGACACTAATTTCCTTGTTCATTTTTCCTTCAAAACGACTCAGCATAAAAACCCGACGACATTGGTCTGGTAAATCATTGATCGACTTCATAATCAAATCTTCCAGTTCAGTAAACTCAAGCGAGTTAAAATCAAAGGATTCGAGTACCTCACGATTGAGCTGATCTTCTTTTGATTGCAATTGTATATCTTCGTATTTGCTAATGATTTTTCGGTGTCGAATGTAATTCAGGCAACTTGATTTTGCATAAGTAAATAAAAATGCTTTGATTCCATTGAGGGTTTCGATTTTTTCACGATTGAGCCACAGATTTATAAAAGCTTCCTGCGCCAGACTCTTTGCTTTATCTCTATCATTAATGAACTGACTACAGAAACCGACTATTTGACTGTGGTTTGATTTAAATACTTTTTCGAAAGCAAGCTCATCACCATTTTTAAAACGGAGAAAGAAAAAATCATTTAATTCAGATTGTTCAATTACCATTATTTTGGGTCTGTAGCTATAGGTTTACAAATATGGTAATTTTTATTATAGATTGAACCCGACAAATTTTGATCATATCCGATTTCACCATTTTCTGTTTTCAAGAAAATAATTAATCTAATTGTTCCATTTGCATGCTTTTTTTTTCTATATCTGTTAAAACAAAATCATCAGCAATAAAATTCCAAAGGCTGCGATCATTCCATAGGTGATCCATCTGATTTGTTTTCTCACTGGCTCGTTACCTTTATCAACAGCTTTTATGATCTTATCCAATGATTCTGCCTCCATTCGGATCCCATGCTCGTCAATCTCTTTCAGTTTTTGAGTAATGGACATGGATAGTTTGGTCAGGTATGTGTATTGCTCTGTCGATAGCTGGAAGTCTTTAATAATTCTTCCGATGACCTGATCCCGTTTGTCCATTCGTTCGATCAACAAGCCAATATCGTTGTAGCGGCGAAGTATCTTTTCCGTGCTTTCCATGATTAGCTCGTGCGAAGTAGTGAACTTTGACAGTTCGGTTACGATGATTTCTGCCATCATCGCGTCTTTGACCGACTGGGTCCTTGGGTTAGCGTTTCCTGCCATATTTTTTATTCATATTTCGTTTGCGTCTTCGTTCTTCTTCTGTCTCTCTTAGTTGATTGCCTCGTCCTGACAAGCCTGCCGTAACCACAGCGCCGATCCCCGGCAGAAGCTCTCCTTTAATTGATTTGCACTGCGATTGTTTGTGAGCGATCTCTGAGTTTAAGTTCTCACTGGCAGCTTTCCTGTTTTCGGAAAATGTTTTCAATAGTGTACCATAGCCGAACTCCTTACCGATTTGCGATCCATTGAAGGTCTGTTCATAGCCGGTAAACCTTAATCCATAGGTATTGCCTTTTCGGTTAACTGCGTCTTCAATTTTGACATCATGCTTTCCCATTGCCTTTTTAAAATCTTCCAGTGATTGCGGACGACTGGCTAAAACCTCGTTTGCCAAGTGTGCAATCCTCGTTCTTGCAAGTATTCGTTCAAAGCTCATCACTTCCGGCCGGTATTTGCATTGCCGCTTGACCTGGTTGGCGATGGTTAGTCCCATATCCCGGCTGATGCCTTCTGCTATTTTGCCTGCCTTTTTGCTGATAAAGCTGGTGTCGTAAACACTGTGGTCTATCCCAATCCGGTTGACAATCATGTGAAGGTGCAAATGTTCCGTATCCCTGTGGGTACAGGCTATCCACTGGTGATTTTTAAAGCCGAAACGTTCACTAAACTCAGAACATATCCGCTCTAGATCCCGTTGCCCGAGTCTCTTCTCATCTGCCGGGGCAATGCCTATCTCAATCCGGATAAACTTATTCTTGCACCGGGTATTCCACTCCTGTGCCTGTAGGAATTCTTTGTAAATAGTTCCCGGAGTCTGGTTTTGTACCAGGTTCGACATGACCAAATAACCATGTTTGGACTCCCGTAGTGCGTATTCTATCGCTTTGCTTCCATGTGCTATGGCTTTGGCTTTTGCTATCATGACCTGTATCTATTTTGGAGATATTCTTTAGTGTAATTTCATTATTTCACTTCCTACAGTTTTCAATTTGTTGAATGAGTTCTCAGAGAATTCGTTGCTGCAATCTGGTTAACTTTTCAACCAGCAACCGGATTTCTTCTGTTAGTCCTGGGTCTTTTTTGCGGATCAGGCTGGAAATCCGGTTAAAATTGGTACAGTATGTTTTCAATAGGTGGAAGTAATCAATCTCTTCCTGCGTTAATCCCGGAATCGCTTTTACCTCTCCATAAATGGCTTGCCGGCGGCAATATTCTGAAAGCTTCAGCCCGCATTTCTTGGCGAGATGCTGGATGATTTTCTTCTCCCCAGTAGTGCACCTGAGTGTGATAACCTTAGTCTTATTCATTGTTTCTGTTTTCTTTCCTGTTAAACATCGTTCACTTAGCGAAAGCGGGGCAAGACAGTTTGTATATACAAACTGACATCTTGCATTGCCTCTTTGATAGACGTTTCCACATTACATACTTCAACTCTCCATCAAAAATCTGCTCAAAAAATTTGCTTTTGATTATAGCCTCTTTCTTCTCGACAAAACCAATACTTGCCCCTTGGACTACGCTTTACCGTTTCAATCCCATCCGTTTCAATTTTTGAGCTTGTTTAATCTGCGGTTTATATTTATTACACAGGTATTCGTTTAAATCTTTGTACCCAGAATAGAAATAGGACAGGTCATTGACATTGTTACAGGTTGATTGTAATTCCTGAACAGCCTTTTTCCCGGCCAGGTCATTATCAAAAAATGTCCAGATTCCTTTATAAGCTGGAAGGATATTTTTTACTTTAGGTAGATTCGTGAGTGAATTAAGAACAACCACATCTACCGGAGCATCCTGCTGCTTTTGTATGGTAAGAAAGCTCAGGTAATCCAGGAACCCTTCGAACAGCAGACAATGGTTCTTATTTCGCTTTACCGATGTAATGTCTTTCGAAGTGCATCCTTTAAAATATTTACTTCGCAGCTCATATCCGCCTTTGTCATTCTGGAACCCGACAGCATAATAAGGCTTATCATTCACTGAATAATTAACTTCGCGGCAATGAATCCGGGCGATTTCTATACTGATCCGGCGCTCATTCAGATACCCAATCAATGCCGGGTTGCTGATCGATTGAACGTTCATTATCGTTATTGACGGATCCGGCTTTTCCCGGTGAAAAGAAAAGTTACCTGTAGGTATGTTGTCACGTTGATATGTACCTACATCAATACTGCTATATTTCTGTTCCAACATAGATATGGCCTCATGTAGGGAACAATCTTCCATTTTCATGACCAGGTCGATCAATGTTCCGCCTTCATTGGTACCGTAATCTATCCACAGATTTTTTGAATAATCTACCTTCATACTCGCGTCAAGGTCTTTTCTGAAGGGTGAATGATACATCCCGTAATGGGAATGATCTTTCACCGGGTAGATTCCCAAACCAACCAGGTATTGACGGATACTTATTTGCTTTATTTCGTGCAGGGTCATAATTGCTAAATTTTTGTTGTTTTGTTGTAAATCGTTGTAAAAATCAAATTGTCAATAAATTACAAATCCAACAAGGGCACAACAAAAGTCTGAGTTGTTGCGGTCTGATCACAACAAAATAAAATTTGTTGTGGGTTTGTTGTGCTGTTGTTGTGGCATTAAAATCATTATCATTCAATGCTTTAAATCAAAATCTCAACATTACAACAGGATTTTGTCCACTACCGTGATTTCAATTTCCATGTAACGTCCTTTTCTTTTCACCGGAACCAATTCGCCATCTGTCCCAATGAGATAAAAGCTGTATTCTCCATTCTTTTCAGAAGTCAGTCCCCAGCTATCTTTCAGTATGTTTCGGATGATGTTAATATCCGCTCTTAACCCTGATTCGCGCAATACATCCATAAGGTCTTTAGGGCAACATCGAAATTTGGTTTGTTTCAAACTTTCCATTACCTCATAGCAGTATGCTGCCATTTCTATCTCAATCTTGTTGGTATTGTACTTTTTGATTTTCTGTAATGCCGGTGTGTCGAGGGTCGATGGATGAAACCACATCCGGGATTCATTTTTTGAAGAGAGTTCCCGGTGAAGGAGAAAGTCTAAAAAGTGTGGCATTTCACTCGCCATCTGTTCCCGAAGATGGATATTGTCCTTCTCTACCGGATTGATTTTGCGAACCCAGAATCGCACTTCCTCCTTAGGAATGATAATAGGATTTCGTTCATTGTTGGAGCAAAGGACAAACTTGGCAAAAAACTCAATCTCCCGTCGGTCTTTGCCTTTGGCCTCAATTTTATAATCGCCTGCAGTGGAAAGATTCTTGATTTTCTCGGTATCTTCCATTTTATTCAAAAGCAGTTCATCAACCAGTACCAACAGACGGTTGGCCCAGTCAGCGTTGAACTGGCTCCGGAAGTCTTCATTGGTATTGAAGGTCGCATTCTTGCCGAAAATCATTTTCAGAAACCGCAGGAATGTTGTTTTCCCGGTATTCCGTTCGTTGGATACCAGTAACAGGATCGGCAGCATTTGAGTTGGCCGGGAATAAAGGATCTGCAGGTAATCCAGTCCCAGTTCAAGCTGTTCTCCGAAGATATGGATCAGGAAACTGCGAATTTTGGGAAAGTCTCCGGGGCTGGGCAAATGGGATATAGGTTCGTACTGGTTTAGGTAGGTTCCATGGACCTGTTTATAATGAACATGGTCTGGAATGATGCAAAAACCATCGTACTTTTCAATCTCCGGAAGATTATTTTTTCCATAGTCCTGCCGGAGGGTTTCGTAACTCCAGGGGATTTTTTCCTCGATGTAATCGCCGCTGATAAGTGGCCTTTGTACCGTTTTGTACAAAGTCGTACCGATGCGGATATATTTTCCGCAATCATTTATTTTTCCTTTCATCACGGCTATCTTTTACGTTTGGCACTCCTTGCTAATGCTAAGCTTACCCTGCTTGAATCGTACTTGGGTTTTGTCTGGTTTTCGGCCCACTGCAACAATTCTTTTCGGGAAAAGACCAGTTTATTCCCGTACGTTTTACAGGGAATATCGCCGGCAGAGGTTAGTTTGTAAATCTTGGCTTTGGAGGTTGGATAACCGTGTTCTTTCAATAGTTCCAGAGCATCGGTCAGCGTGATGGTGTCGATCTGTGATGGATGGGATGACGGTTTCGGAAAAGCGCCGGAAATCGCTTCGCTTACAATTGCCCGCAGCTCGTCGGGCGTGGTTAGAATAATGTTTGACATGGCATTCAAATTTAGTTTTACACGTAGTACTGATTAAATTCAGGTGTAAAATAAAGATGAATATAATTGAAGATCAAATAGATAAATAGCTTTACACGAATAAGACAATTGAAGACAAATCGAACCAAACTTAACTAAGTAAAGTTTTTAATTGCACTTTTTTATTTACCTGTTCATGACAAATTATGTCAATCTTAACAGATGTAAAGCTGAAAAATTTATTTTACTTTTTATTCTTTTTATTTTGAAGTTGCGTCAAAATCTGATCGGGAGGAAAGATTTTTGTATCCGACAAAACACTGGATTGAACAGGGATTATAAATTCTTCTCTGATCCATTTATCAAGGGTTGGCCGCGAGATCTTCAGCATTCTGGCCATATCTTTTTTGGTCACAATCATCTCGCCATTAATGATTTGGATATGTTCCTTATTAATTGCAAGGTATCTTTTCAGGTTAGCTATTGCCGAATCAATGTCTTGAATCCGTGGAGTAATTTTCTTTTTTATGGATATTTCGATGGTGCCCATGTCGTAATCGACCAATTCAGGATTTTTCTGAAGCTCGGCCACGATAACATCATAAATTGCAGTCTGCCTGGCTGATATTTTGTATTGCTTACGTCGGGGCATATTAGTTCTTTAGTTTATCTAAGGCTAATTCCGATAAAAAGTATCCCCCGGTTTTCTTTGCGCCCCTGTATTCAATCAGATTGTTTTCTTTCAGAATTTTTAGATACCGTTCCATGGTAGTTTTTGCTTTTCCTATTCGCTCAATAAGTTCTATCCTGTTGATTCCCTTTTGATTGTGTATAATTCTCAACACATTTACCAATTCATTGATTATAGCTTCACTTAAAGCACCATTTATAACCCCATTTATAGCACCATCATTACCAACAAAAAGCATATAATACTTATTGTCAGCTATTTGAACAGGTCGTTCTTCTCCTTTTATAGCACCATTTAAAGCGTCGCTTCGTTCCAAAAAAGCAGGATGTATCGGAAGTGTTGTTATAAAATAACTGTGATTTTCGTCTGTTTCAAAGCGAGGTTCCGGAGAGCCGTTCTTTTCCATTTCTTTGCGAATAATTGGAATACCTGTTCCCCGGCCTTCTGTCATATCTAATTCTTTTAGGAAATCACCAATTCTCCGGTTTCGATACCTCCGGTTATGAATAATCCCTTTTTGTAGCTCTTCCATTCTGACACTCCGGTCGGGACCTCCCTGGTTGACAATCTCAATGCAATCCGGCAAAATCCGTATCTCAACTGGTTCTCTAACTTCCCAATTCCTGTGATACAAGGCATTCACAACGCTTTCTTCCAACGCCCGAAAAGGATAATTCCATACACGTTGGGCTTCTGCTCTATCAGGCAATTTATATATCCGCTCTTTCAACACGATACTTTCTAACTGCCCAAGCGCTTTCTGTATCTGTAAATAAACCGGACCCGTTATTGTCGGCTTTTCATAAAATACTGGATCGCCCAATCCATTAGGAAATTCAACAATCTCAATCCGGGAATAGGGAAAGAATTTTTCTGGCCGATAATTAAACATCATCAAGGCAACATTTTTCGGATAAAGTAATTCATCTGGACCACTTACCAAATCCATTGCTCTGTAAATATCATTAACCGGTGCTGTTTCGATTTGCTCGACCAGTGAACTTTTCACATTCTGCAAATATTCCCTGACTAATAGTGGCGAAATATCTTCAACACTTGCCTGAGTGTTAATTCTGTCATCGAATGGCGTTTGGCGGGTCAAACTTATCAGTTCATCGCGTTCGTCTTTATCTGCCTGAACAGTACTTGCATACCTTCGGATGTAGTAACGGTATTTCTTATCCTTCTTAATGGTAACATCTTCAGGAACTTCGTATGGCCTTTGATTTCCTCCGGGAACCCATATTACGAGAATTGAGGCGTTATCAATTGTTTCAATACTGATCTTAGGATCATAGTGAGGATTTATCATTTTATTGAATTCAACCATCTTCTTTTGAATAGAATCCAATTCATCTGTTGCAATACCGGTAACCGGGCGTTTTGCCCTTCCCTTTTCTTCTTCAGCTCCAACAATGATATAACCACCACCAATATTTTCAAAATCATTGGCAAATGCACATATCGTGCGATAAATCGCCGCCGGATTCCATCCTTTTTTGTACTCTATCCGCTCTCCTTCAACGATTTTTCCTGAAATCAATTTCTCGATGTTGATGTGTATTGCCATGCGATTATATTTATAAAACAAACATATTGCTTATTCTCCAAAGTTGGTTAACAAACTTGCATTCTTTACTCGCTCGTCACGTTCAAAAGATGCTAAATAGTTTTCTGTTGTTTTCAAATCATTGTGACCTAAACTTTCAGAAATATAGGCAATATTAGCTCCACTACGTTTTAGAACTGTGGCATAGGAATGTCTTGCTGTATAAGTGCTTAACGATTCAATTCCTAAAGTTGTTCCGATCTTTTTTAATCTCTTATTACAAAGTTTAGTAACCGCTTTTATTACATCTTTTTCCTGAAAAGGTGTTTCCTTACCAGTCAGATACTTAAAAATATATTCATCCGGTTTTTGGGATTTGTTGCCCCATTTCTTGATAATTGCATTCATTTCAGGTGTCAAAACCGCACATACTTCTTTTTTTACCTTGGATGTTCGGGTTGTTTTAGCGCGTAAAAAACAAATCTCACCATTCCGTATATTGGAATATTTGAGCGTAAGCATATCCGCAAAGTTGATACCATTACACAGGTAGGAGAAAAACCACAGATCGCGATATTTTTCTGTCGTTTCTTTTCCGTCAGTATAATAAGCAACTGATTTTATTTGTTGTAATGTAAGAGCCAATTTACGACCTGTACCTGTTGGTATTTCATACTTTCCATTTCCAAATGGATATTGATTTTCTTTTATTATTCCGGCTCTTTTTGCTTCATTGATAACAGAACGGATGGCGCGACAATACATTCCTATGGTTGTATATGCCCTTCCTAACTTTAACATATACTTTTCATAACTTTTCAGCCAATCTACTGTAACTGACATATATGAAATATTCTCTCCTCCATAAGATTCCACGCTTTTAAGTGCATCCTGATAGAAAAGATGGGTTCCAACCTGTTCATTATCCAGTAGAGCCTGAATTTTTATTTTGAATCCAGTATTTAATGTATCCGAAGGTGACTTATTCAGGCGGCTATTTAATGCTTCAAATGAAAAACCACCTTCATGTATCAATCCCTGCACGGTATCTTTCACTATATCAAACGTATTTTGAATGTCAAATCTTATTGAAAGCATCTTCTTACTTTTGCTTTCCGGTAGATTTTCCCATGCTTCAGGTTTTAGATATTTCCCGGTTGAGTAATATTTACGGGTACGCTGGAATGTAACCCGGATTTTGATAGGATATAAATCATCATTGGTTGCCCTCCGGTCATCTAAAATAGAAGATACCGTAACTCCATTGTTTGCATAATTAAACATAAACCGTATTTAACATTTGTTATTTTGTGTGCAAATCGAATTATTTGCACACAATTTGCACACAAGTATAGCGATTATTTCTAAATTTGTACTATTTAATAAAATAAACTTGTAAAGTAAACGTCTAATGGTCAATTAAATAGAATAAATATATAAACAGAAGAAAATAGAAGAAAACCGGGGTCTTAATACTCATAATCAGGGAGTCACTGGTTCAAGCCCAGTTGGGCCCACTTGAAAATCAAGCAGTTACATTAAGTTGTAACTGCTTTTTATTTTCCATACATACAATCTACATACAAAGTGTGTCAAAAAGAACTGCAAAAAGAAATTAAAGACAAAGTCTATTTATCCACTTTTAGAATCTTCTTCTAGCCAATTGAGCCTTGGATTTATTTTTATTGGCAATTTTTCTCCTAATTCTCTTTACCGAATATCATTACCATCAATCGGTTCAATTTATTTTGAACATGCATCTTTCCAAAGGACGTTGCTGGGCAATCACACATTTATTTTTTGAGTTTCCCTCTCAATAATGACCCCCACTCAGGGTTGAACTCATCCAACAATTTCAGGTAATTCCTTTATCTGATTAATCTCTATTCCTGACTTAACAGGAAATTATCAAGTTAATCTTCAAATCAATTTGGAGTAGGAATCCCTATTTCCAATAAACCTTCAATCTGAGGAATCGGATTTTTAAATCCGTTCTTATCAAGGATCAGAGTGTTATATGGCTCAGCATAGACCAACAGAGGATTCTTATTCTCTATTTCTTTTGGCATAATCGGCACCATTTTACCAATACTAGTTTCAATAAAACCAAGATAAGAGTCAACCGGGAATTTCTTTCCTAACAAGGCTGTCAGGCCATCTTTCATTAGCGTACAGGCATCTCGGATGTTTTCAGCCAAAATGATATCAAGGGGAAAACTAGGTTGAGTTTCATACCGTTTTTCAATCCCTTTTGCAACTATTGGAAAAATTTTGGGTAACGCATTTTTTCCAATACAAGTTGCCATAAGACTGCACCGGGCAATTACATCGGACACCGCCGCAATGTTATTGGCATTAACCCCACAAACATTAGAAACTTGGAGTATCTCTTCTTTTTCAGATTTAATTACAACCTCATACTTTTTAATTCGGTTAAGTTCATTGATTATTCGCTGATCAACATCGATAAAAATAATTTCGTAGCCGGAAAGGCTGAAAAGTTGACCGATAAAGGACCTTCCTATTTTCCCAGCCCCGAAAATGGCTATTGATTTTTCAGGCATAAGGTCTTCATTACAGTAATTCGATTTTTCTTCCGGTTTTATGCGATTCTAAAGCGGCAGTAAACAGTTCGTGACTCCACTTGGTTTCTTCCGGGTTCACATTTTTGAATGGATGAGTTGCCCCTTCTCCTGTGAGTTCTTGAACAAAAGCCCCAATCATTTGCTGGAAAGCATCGGAAAAACCAAACTCGAAGATTCCCCCTGTTATGCTTGGTATTGCTGATTGCGACCCAACATCGATCCTGGTCCAGCCTTGTTCTTTTCCACTGGTTGTCAGATAATCAAATGCTTTTGGATTGTGGGTCGAGAATTTTGCCGAACCTTCCGCACCGTACACTTCAATAAACCAGTTATTGGTTGCACCAGGCGCCATTCGTTTGGTTTCTACTACCATCGAGAATTCTTTGCCGTTTTGGGGATCGATACTTTTGCAGGTAAGTACAGCGTTGTCCCAAGTCCGGCATGGTACTGTATTTCCCTTACCGTCAGGACGCGTTTCTACGATTTTCTGGAGGTCGGCAAATACAGATAATGGTTTCCAGCCCATCCGGAAAGGAACGTGCAGCGCGTGTATCCCCAAATCGCCCATACACCCATATTCACCATTGATCTCGACCATGCGTTTCCAGTTGATGGGTTTTGAAAGGTCCATGTCACTGGAATGGTGAAAGCCTGTCCGAACTTCGATTAATTGACCGTATTTTCCGGCTTCCAGCCATTTTATCAGTTTCTGACATGCCGGGAAATAGGGAAATTCGGAACTGCAACGTACAACTACATCCGGATTTTCATGAATGGCTTTCAGGATATGTTCGTTTGCGGTTTTGTCGATTCCAAAAGGTTTTTCGCCCAAAAGGTGTTTCCCAGCATTGATAATGTCAATATATAATTGCTCATGCAGATTATGGGGAACGGCGCAATAAATTGCGTCAATCTGATCAGACTTTAAAAGTCTTCTGTAATCATCAGTTTTGACAATAAGCTCGGGAAAATTTTGAGTGTACCAATCCCATGGGTTCTTGTTTTTATCGCATATTCCTGAAAGTACCGGGATCGAACCGTTATCAAGAAAATGGCACCAACGGGCAATAGAACTTGCAAACTCCCTACCCATCAGGCCGAGACCAATTATTCCTATTTTAATTTGTTTTCTTTCCATTTTGTATTATGATTGACATAATTAAACGATTTGCTATGGATGATTTTGCCACTCATATTATGTTAACAAACGCATAACATAACGTTATGCTGAACTTGTTTTAGCATCTCTTTATTGATGAGACTCTGAAACGAGTTCAGTGCGACTAGACTCAGACAGTTTAATATTGACATGACACTCGTAATTTGAATTTTATTGATGGCAGAAAAACTCACAACCACCCGTTTGTTTTAATCCACAATAAGCAGGTTGATATCCATGCCGATGCACCCTCCTGCTCTTTAAACGGACCATCATGCCCCCCTTTCTGATAAATATGAATTTCGGCAGGTATTTTATGATCGCGTAATGCCAGAAAATACATGAAGCTGTTTTTAGCCGGCACTACATCATCGTCAGCGCAATGCACGAGAAATGCAGGTGGCGTATCGGCTGTAACCTGTTGTTCATTTGAGAAATACACTATTTTAGCATCATCCGGATTTTGTCCAATCAAGTTATCTCTTGATCCCCTATGCGTAAATGTTGAATCAAATGATATTACAGAACAAAGGAGAATCGAGAAATCAGGACGTGCGCTAAAATCATCAGCATTATAAACTTTTGCATTGTAATGAGTTGAAAGGGTTGATGCTAAATGCCCACCAGCCGACCAACCTAATACCCCAACTTTCGCCGGATTTATGTGCCATAGTATTGCATTTCCACGGATTATCCGCATGGCTTTTTGTGCATCCTGTAGTGGACCAATGCTTTTATCTTTCATGATATTATCAGATGGCAGACGATATTTCAATATAAAAGCGGCTATTCCTTCTTCATTTAACCTATGGGCTATCGCAATTCCCGCTGGTCCATAAGCTGCGACACAGCTATAACCACCTCCTGGACAAATTAATATTGCTGTTCCATTTGCTTTTTCAACCGAAGGCAGATAAACCGAAATTTCAGGTACGCTGATATTCTCAGAACAATCTATCTTATTGACCCTTTCAATATAATCAGGACAACTAACCGAACCGGGAATGCTATCTGACCAAAGTTTTACTGTAAATATTTGCGCATTGGCGCTTGAAACAATGATCTTCATCTTATGCCCGATAATCTTTTCGACTCGCGGCAAGAGGCTTTGGGCCACCAATTGGTTACCAGCCTCAGTGTAGTGGATACCATCGGAGCGAATATAGAAATCGGCTCCATTATCTTTGAATTTCTTACGGAAGACCGCATCCATATTAATAAATGGCACGTGCAACTTTCGGCTGACTTTGGCCGTGCATCTCCGGTACACTTCCGCGCACTTATCAATTCCCCCGGCCTTGACATAAAAAGGCATATCCCTATACACATGCTTTTCATTCAACACTGGCGTTATAGGCCAATATATTTCGGCTGCTCCCGTTTTGCTAACGATCTGATCATGCATCAACTTGACATTACTAACGAACTCCTCTAAGGAAACATGTCTGTCCTGCATGTATGTTCCGTCATTGGCTCCTAGATCAGAAATGACCAAATCGGGATGCCTCTCAAGAACATCTTTTTCCAAATGGGGCAATCTTTCACGTGTGGTACTGCCACTAATCCCTGCATTTATCACTGTAATTTCAAGTTCAGGGTGCCTTTGCTGTAACATTTCCTGGAGTACATGTGTCCATCGTTTATCAGAGGGGACTTGAACCGACTCCGTGAGTGAAGTCCCGAAAGCCACGATAACATAGGAAGGTCGAACAGACTGAATGGATTGGCTACTTTTCAATTGAGAGAAACAGGTCAAAACAGAAAGAAAGATAGATAGCAGAACAAATATTTTTTTCATATTTCTTTGCTAATGGTAATGGCTGTAAACTATTCGTCTACGGGCGATAAACTTCACTATTTATATCCAAATTCTTTTTCTACTTCCGTAATCGCATCTTCAATCATATCCATACCCATTTTTGCATATTTCTCATCCATAATCAGCGGTGGCGACATGCGAAGAATATGCCCGGCAGGTATCCACGCCAAGCCTTTTCTGAAAGCCTTTTGGTAAACCAGTTTTCCGGCTTCGTCAAATGGTTCTTTGGTCTTCTTGTCTTTTACCAATTCAATTCCCAGTAAAAACCCCTTGCCTTTAACGTCGCCTACAATCGGGTGTTCTTCTTTCATTTTCACCATGCGTTTCATGAAGAATTCGCCAACAGTGCGCACATTTTGCAGGAGATATTCTTCTTCAATAACTTCTAATGAGGCCAATGCTGCGGCGCAAGCCATCGGGTTTCCACCATAACTTGACGAAGCAGATATTTTTTCAAGAGCATCCCCGTTTTCCTCGCTAACTACCATAGCTGTTACAGGGAACCCGTTGCCGAAGGATTTTCCGAAAGTCACGATATCTGGAACTACGCCCCAATGGTTTAAGGTAAGCCATTCGCCTGTACGGCCCATTCCGGCAAGCACTTCGTCGTCGTATAACAGTATTTTGTGTTTGTCACAAAGCTTCTTCAGTTTAGGGAAAAAATCTTCAGGTGGGAAAATACTTCCTGCCCAACCCTGTGCGGGTTCGAGAACGAACGCTGCCACATTACCTACCGTGCCTTCCAAAAGAAAGGTTTCATAAAAACGGATGTAAGCATCGGTGTCGATGATCCCGTCGGCTTTTGTCCAGAGCGGGCGATACGGATCGGGGCGCGGAACCATATAAAAACCGGCAGCGCGTGTTGCCCCGTAACTGTGGGTTTCTCCACGGTACATCTGGGCACAGTTGACTGCACCCATTGTTTTCCCATGAAAATCACGGTAAGCCGAAATAAACTCGTGCTTATTGGTAATTGCCCGTGCCGCACGGATGGCCGCTTCAACAGCTGCCGTACCGTCAGAATATAACTGAATGGCATTTAATCTACCGGGAAGGATGCCGGCCATTTTTTCCATTAGTTTCTCTTTTACCGGTGTAGTAAAATCGTGGGCGTTCATTAGTTTTTTCGCCCAGAAAGAAATCGCTTCAGATATTTTCGGATGACAATGACCAAGGGAAGTGACATAAATTCCTGAAGAAAAATCGAGGTATTTGTTACCATCGACATCAGTAAGGGTAATACCAAAACCTTCCTCAAAACAAACAGGGAACAGTTTTACCTGGCCGCTTAGACCTTTCATATAACGGGTAGTATTGGCATGCATTACTCTTGATTTTGGTCCCGGGGCTTCAGTTATCATTTTCGGGATTCCAGCAGCATTTTCTTTCCACCAATCTTTTTGTGGAACAATAGAATTATTCATAATAATTTTGTTTAATGTTTTTATATTTTATTTATAACAGGTTATCTCATTTGATGCTGATTTCAATTCTATTTCCATATCCTGCCAATCGTTGAGTTCTTCATATATGTCCAGACAATACAGGTTATTCCGGCCTGCAATGGCAGCATATCTCAATGCAAACTCAGAAGTTTCGCCATTGAGAATGGCAGTAAGAAAAGCGGCAGCCGCAGTATCGCCAGCTCCCGTAGCATTTTTCATTTTATCGGGATCAGCCGGATAAGCATTACACCACAGCTCGCGGTGGTTCCAATCGTTTTCAGGCAAGCTAAAATCACTTGTCCTGTTTAAAGGCGAGACATCATCAGTAAGAAGGTAAATGCCACGATGACCAGCTTTTATGAGTAGTATTTTTACCCCAGAATCAATGATTTTTTTGCCAATCTCCCTGATAACACCGATTGGAATCAGGTCGATAATTTCTGAATTGCCTGCAGCAGAAAGAATTCTGGCATATTCGACTGGCATCATAATTTGCACTACTTCTTCCAGGCTAGGCACAAAAATGTCGGTATAAGGCAAAACCCTTTGCATAATTTGCGGCCAATCCTGCTTCCCTGATTCACTTTGAGTATCAGGGAGACTGAAATCCAATGAGGTTACTACCCCCATTTCATGAATTCGGGAAAACATGGACAACAATTGGCTTCCTTTATTAAGGTAGAATTGCCTCAATAAAGGAGGATAACCGAAATGGAACAGCCGGCTTTGTGAAACTGCATCAAAATCGATAAAATCAGTATCAAATATTTTACTACATCCGGGCGATTCCAGAAAAATGCGATCGACCCCAGAGGGTGCTATAACGATCCCAAAAGCAGTTCCAGCCCTCCCTGTTATTTTTATTCCTTCTGAAAGGTTGTATTTATCGAGCCAGTCGCGGGCAATTTTTCCGATAAAGTCGTTCCCAATCAGACCGTTCAGGAAAACCTTCTTGTTGAATTTTTTCATGGCCATCCCGGTATTGGCCACTACTCCACCAAGGGAAAAATCAAGCCCGTCGATTTCAATTAGTCTCCCAGGCTTAAAAAGGTCCGAGATGCTTGCAATATGTTCGTTTTTCTGAAATTCAGGGGAAATATCAACACAGAGGTATCCGGCAATTACGGCATCGTATTTCTTCATCAGACAACTTTTATATCATTTAAATAACAGAAGTCGCACAAAGCCTGAGAATGATCGCCATAAGCGATTATGTAATGCTGACCCGTTATTTTCTGGGCGAACTCTTCTACCGGTGAGTCAAGGAATATTTCAAGACTGGGCAGTTGAGGAGCGGGATAATCCCATCCGGCTTCTTCCCACGATTTTAGTTTTCCTTCGCCGGTGCAGATGTGCATGGCATAGCGATCTCCGGTATTCGATATACGGACCATGGTCAACCTTCCGGTTTTCATCGCCGAAATATTCAGAAGACCTCCACCGATGTTTCCAAAAGCTGCAGGAGTCACTTTCACTTTACCATCGACTACTTCTGCGGGAACAAAATCCGGGACACCTAAAAGGACACTTTCTTCAAAGAATTCATAAAATTCAAGATAAGCCGCGCATTGCCCGGTAATGTGTTTCACAACCAACTGTGTTACTGCACCCATCGCATCGTTTTCAGGAATGGTACAGATATTCATTTCGTCGGAAAGCAGCATGAAAATCATGGCTGGCGGAAAACTCAACAGCTTTTTCATCCCGTCAACATCTTTTAGCGAGATGGCATCAAATCCGTTTTCTTCAGCGATTTTGCGGACAGCAAAGTAATAGCGTATCCCTTCCCGGAGAAAATCGTCGTTGACTGGTTTCTCAAAATTCCATTCGGCTTTGATTTTTGCCAATAAGTGTTCAACTTTTGCTTCGTCAATATTTTCGCTAGTCCGCAGCATTTCGAGAGTTTCAAAAAACTCTATCTCGGTACCGATTTTACTTTTTAGTGACAAGCCTTCGTATAGGGTATTGTAAAGTTTCATATCACGGTAGCCCATCATCCCAACCTTGGTTTTTCCAACCGACTTTGCTGCTGACGCCGCCAATGCGAAACTTTTGATTTTGTCCAATGGCGAAGGTTTTCCGATCACATTATAAACGTATTTAAACTTGTATCCCAGATCGTCGAACACTTTTCGAAGAGCTGTAGTCCCGGCCTGTGGCGCTGCGGTTACGACCCGTCCGTTTTCGATATCGCCAGCAAGACCCCAAAGAATCATCGGTTTTTCTTTAAACGCGTTGGTAATTGAAATAACCGCATGAGAAGGTATCCAACCGGCAAGGCATACAATCAGTAAATCAAAATCGGTATTTGATAAATCCGTTAATGCCCTTTTTACATCTTTTCCTTCAGGATCGTCAGTAACATGATCGGTTGTTATTACTGAAAAACCAAGGGATTTTATTTCTTCGAAGGCGATTAAGCACTTCTCTTTAATTAATTGTTGTGGGGAATTAATTTCACCAAATCCCACAAATGCAGCTTCAACAACCATTTTATCCATTTTTAGTTTGTATTTTTCTGTTATTAAGAATTGCGACAAAAAGCAAATAGCTTAAACATAAAACCGGGACAACAAAAGCGGCCTGAATGGAGGTGACATCGGCAACCATGCCCATAACCGGAGGAATAAAAGCACCACCTGCAATGGCAGACACCAATAATCCGGATAACTCATTGGTGTGTTCGGGCAAATGTTCGATTGTAATGGAGAAAATCAGTGGGAAAATATTTGCAAATCCAAGTCCAACAAAAAATATCCCGATCAATGTAAACGCAAATGAGCTACTGAAAATAAAAATAAGACCCGTCAATGCCATCAGTATCGTTAGCAACAGTAATCGTTTGGGCGCTATACGAGACATAATTAGTGAACCCAAAAACCTTCCGGCCAAAATAGGAAGGTAAAAAAGTGACCAGCTGATCAGCAAACCCATCTTTTCAACATTAATCTGAAATTTTTCCTTCAACAAAATCGGGATATGGGCGCTCATAGATATCTCGACACCACAATAAATAAAAATGCCGATGACCATGGCCAGAACATATCCGTTTCCAAGCAGTTTAAAACAGGATTTGAAGGATGCGTGATGATCGTCATTTGTTTTTTTATCCGTTATTTTTATCATATTTAAACCAACAAAGCTGACCAAAACAAGACAGGAAAAGACAGGAAATAAAACACTCCAGTCAAGCCCAAAAGCGCGAAGCATAATAACAGGTAAAAGGAAACCCATTGAGGAACCAACTGTAATAATGGATTGTGCAAACGAAAGATTTTTTGAATAGTGGCCTTCTTCAGAAATATCGCGCATGATGGGATTGCCAGCTACCTGAAGGATTGAGCCACCGGCTCCTAAAAGCAAGATTGCTGCCAGAATCTTATGAAATTGTATCATTGAGCTTCCATCAACCACCATTTTTCCATACATTCCGGATAAAATGGGAATTACAAGTCCTGAAAGTGCAATGACAAGCCCAATGTTCAGAATAAATTTCTTCCCTTTTCTGTCCTGAAGAAGTCCTATCGGAACTGAAAGCAGACCATACATGATATAGGCCAGCATAGGCAGTAGAGAGGCCATGGTATTTGAAATCTTGAAGGATTCTTTGGCCAGACTAACCATAGGTCCTGCTGAATCAATCAGCCCCATGGCCAGAAAAATCATGTAGATCGGGATCGTTTTTATTTTCACCGTTATCACTTTTTTATTAACCAAAACTACATTGCTGGAGTACCATAAAAAACGACTGCCTTTCCAAAGAATGACACTATATTTGCATTAACTAAATGGGTTTTGTATTTTTCAAAGCAATTTCAACAAAACATTATGCAACCGAAACTCGAAAAAGTATTTCCCAATTATGCTTCTTCTATTGCAGTAAAGCGGGAGGTAACCCCTTTTATGGATTATCCCTTGCATTATCATCCGGAATTTGAAATCATTTATGTCGAGAAAAGTTATGGCATTCGGTTGATGGGAAACCATATCGGAAATTTCAGCGATGGAGATTTAATGTTTATCAGTCCGAACCTGCCGCATGTATGGAGAAATGATAATGATTTTTACCAGGATAATAAAAACCTCTTTGTTGACGTGTATGTCATTCATTTCCGGGAAGATGCCCTGAAAAATGGGTTCTTTGACCTTCCTGAATTTGCACATATCAGGAAGCTTTTTCAACTTGGTCAGCAGGGAATGTTGATTAAAAGAACTGACCAACAAAAATTAATTGAACTTATTAAGCGTGTTTACAATTCTTCAGGCATCGACCGACTGACTTTATTTCTGAAGACACTTGATGAAATTTCAAAAACAAATGACTATGAACTGCTTTCCAGTCAAGGCTTTACCAATTCGCTAAACAATTCCGATTCGGAAAGGATAAATAAAGTGATGAATTTCCTGATGGAAAATTATACCCGTGAAATTCAGCTCGAAGAGATTGCCAAAATTGTAAACCTTAATAAATCCTCCTTTTGCAGATATTTTAAATACCGGACCCATAAAACCTGTTCGCAGTTTTTGAATGAAATCAGAATAGCCCATGCCTGTAAATTGTTGCTAAATGGAGGAAAAACAATCTCTGAAATTTGTTATGAAACGGGCTATAACAATATTTCGCATTTCAACAGACAATTCAAGCTAATAAATAGAATAACGGCTAAAGAATATGCAAGAACGTATTTAGTAAATGCAAATGGATAAAAGATGTTATACACGATGAGATAGTGCTAAAATTCTGCAACATCAGCACAATTTTCTCCGCACTCTATATCTTTAATCCCGATCATTCGTTGTTTTCAGTTAATCTTGTTATGCAAATATCTACAGAAATCATTCTTTACGGGCGAATGATGTTTCTCTGAAATTTCAATGGACGACCTAGAGGCAAGCCCATGAGGTTGAAAAAAGCTAAGGTACAAGACGAAAACGAAACAGACCCAAGTGTTGGAAAATAAAACAAAAAAGAGAAAAAATGAATATGTATTTCTTTCTCATAGTTAACAGGTTTATAAAGACTTAAACCAACTTGCAGTTAATCCGAATGGAATTCTTGCATATCAATGAATTGGCAGTTTTCGAGTTCGGATTTGTGTACTACGGATTTTCCTTTTATGAAAGGAGCGTATTTGTATTTCAGAGCATCGTATATTTTTCACGCCAGTTGGTTTGGCTCCGAACAACGGTGTATCATAATCATTTCTTCATAGTTGTTCTGAGCCAAAGTGGTCACCGCTTTTTGGGTGTTCATGGTTCTAATGATCTCGCGCCAACCTGAGTGGATGCCTTCCTGTTTCAACTGGTATCGAACTGTGTTTTACCAACCTGTAATTCAGGCATCCCCGTTTTGCTTTTAACTTTAGAGCCAGAGAGATAACACAGTTGATTGTTCACATAAACGATCCTGTCATTAACCCGGCAACTGTTTAGTGGCAAATTAGAAATCAGCCATGATGCCTCACCTTCTTGCCATTGTGAGGTTGCAAAACCCAAAAGTTCTTGCGGATGCGGATATAATGCCGAATTCGTTGCTCATTCAGGTATATAATCCATTGTTTCCTCACAACCTCGCGACCTGTTGTCAAGCAATCCAACGATGCAGATCCAAACAGACAGATAAAACGATCAATTAATTCAATGCGTTCATTGGTGTTTGAATTGCCAAATTTAGGCAACAGTTCAAACAAGCAAAAAAGCAACTCCAAGATAAACAACTGCGATCACTAGAACATTGATATTCTGCTGTCCAAACTTCCAATTTGCCCTGTACATTGCCAGGCGAAAAGGTGATTCATGTGGCTATCGTCTGAATATCAATTTGGCTATCAAATCTATATCAAGTAGATATTCAGCCATAAACCGTTGTATTTTCCGCAGGGAGGAACTTGTACTGGCATTATTGTCAAAAGCGGTAGCCAACCTCTCAAACCCAACTGTTTGCGCTTTACATATTGCACTGATCATGAAAACAAAGAACTTTACTCGAGCCAGATTCCAACCTGATTACTTATGAAAAATGGAAACTAATTCACTACTTTTAGCTTCTACCTTGAATGTCATATTTCCTACTAAATGATGTGGAAATACTTTTTAAGATGATGAAGTTCAACGTTTTAAACAAATACTAAAATATTTGTTTTGCTGATAATCAACTGTTTTTATTTTTATCATGTACTAAGTATAGTTTTATTTAATTTTGAAGTAACTTTTTCTGAAACTATATATTTTACATGTTTGTGTAAATCAATTAGTTATTCCATTATTCGATTCTTTGAGGTCCTAAAAATCACTTTTCGAAGTGGACAGATGATTTTATCATTTTTTAATCCCAATCCTGAGAACACTGACAGAATTGGCTGGGAATGTATAGTTAAAAGTACTGCTGGCATTAAATTTGCCTGCTAACGGTATGACTTTCGTGGAATTTGAAAGCGTGTTTTCTGCATCCAGATCACCTGTTAAAACCATAGAATGACCGTTTGGGTTAACTTTATTCGCGCCTTTTAAAATAATATTTACCACTTCAGAAGTCGCTTTATTGTTGACTACTTTCAGGAGTATATCATTTTTACCTGATTTCGTATCAACAGATGTGGACCAATAACAATTTGTATTCTGTATAAAAGGTAAAATCCGGGTTCCATGATTATCTGTGAACAGCATTTTTTGCATATAGTAGGAAGGTGATGCAAAACAAGATACAGCGTCATTCCATACAATACAAGGTCCAAAATTACCATGATCAACCAAACCAGCATAATTGCCATAACCTGTCCACCAGATTCGCTCGGAATTTTTTTCGCACCCCAACATAAAAACAGCGTCTCCAAGTGCATCTCCAAAATTGCCTGTTACATCTCCCCCATTTCCTTTAATGGAAGATGCATATTCAGCAACACATATTTTTTTACAGGCAGGATCAATGCTATCATACTTATTGTACAAGGCAGACAAATTCTTCCAATAAAAATGTTCGTCAACAAAATCAACAGAATTCCCATTTGTATGCGAAAGTTTATTTTCCTGAAGAAGTCCATTGTACATGATCTTCATATTGGGATAATGAGCTAATATAGAATCGCGAATCATAGCATATCTCTGACTATACTCGTTCACTGTTGTCCAGCCATTTTCATTGCCTATTTCAATGTATTTAAGGTTATATGGTTTCGGATGCCCGTTTGTAACGCGTTTAGCTCCCCACACAGTTGAGATTGATCCATTGCAGTACTCCAATAAATCCAAGATATCTGTTATTATCGGTTGCATCTTATCAATCGGGCAAACAGCAAACCATTCCGGATCATCCGGACGCTCACTTATTCCGGCAGAAGTGGTATAAACAGGTTCAGCCCCCAAATCTTCGCACAGTTGGAAATGCTCATCCAAGCCAAAATAGAGATCATTTTTATATCCCCACCGGTTTCTCGTGGAGCCAGGTCTTTGTTCAAGCGGACCAATTGAGTTTTTCCAGTTCCAGCATTTATCCATGTCGGCCGATTCAGCAGTACAACCGCCAGGAAACTGTATAAATTTAAATTTTAATGCATCCAGTTTTTCTGCCAGATCAGGTCGCAAACCATTTGGCCGGTTCTTCCAAGTAGGCGGCATAACGGTGATCACATCAAAATACAAATCACCGGTTGTTGAGCCATAAAGCACGAAACGGTTAGCCCCGGAAACAGTAGTTATTCCCTTTGCAGTAAGTTCGCAAGTAAAATGTCGCCAGTTATTAGAAGGTTTAAAATCAGACGATTGAGCATAGATGTCGCCCGCATTACTTTCAAACTTTACATTAATGGTCCCATTAAAATTTGAGCCTTTTTTTGCCCAGAAAGAGACTTTATACTTAGTATCATTCTCTAGCTTGATACCCCAGTATCCACCGTTAGCAATACCTACCTCGCCTGAAGCTACCGATTTAATTTCGAATTTAATACAATGGAATTGAGAACTGTTAAGCATACTCGTTTCTGATGAAGTTTGACCAAAAATGGATCCACCTGATGAGCCTTTCTTTACCAGATACCAATTTGCATCAGGAACGGAATTTAATTTTTTGTCAATCTCTTCAAATGAAGGATTATTTATCAATTGGGCATATAATCCTCCCTGAAACTGGTAATTAAATTCTTCAATTTGCTGTCCTCTACAGATTGCAGCTACAGGGGCTCCGGGATGTAAGACATCGACAATACAACTTGAGGTGTTATCCTGGGCACCTAAAAATGTTGCATAGCAAAATAAACACCCTATAATCAATATAATTCCCTCTTTACTAAGAATACCTATTGAACTCTCATTTTTTTTCATATTTCATTTTATTTTGAATCCAGGATGTTTATCCTGAGAGCGGTTATCGAATATGCCGGGAAAGTGTAGCTGAAATTCCCGGAAGCTGTAAATGAACCTGAACGAGGAACTACATTATTGGGGTTGGCAATCGAATTCTCGGAATCTAAAGGAGCTGTCAAGGTTGTAGAATAGCCTTGGGGTTGAACTTTTTCTACTCCCTTTAGGGTTATTTTTACTGTTTCTGGGGTTGCGTTTTTGTTCGCTACTTTGAGCAAGACATCTTTTTTGCCCGATCTTGTATCAACCGAAGCCGACCAGAAACAATTCGTTTTTTGTTCAAACGGTAGGATATGCGTTCCAGAGTTATCAACGAACAGCATTTTTTGCATATAGTAAGAAGGCGATACAAAACACGATACTGCATCGTTCCAAACAATGCACGGCCCAAAATCGCTATGCCCGACAAACCCGGCATAATTGCCATACCCGGTCCACCACATCCTTTCTGAATTTTTTTCACAGCCCAGCATGAACACCGCATCGCTGAGCGCATCGCCAAAATTGCCAATCAAATCTTTAACGTTCACTTTTTCCGATAAGCTAGTCATTGTTGCATACTCTGCCACACATATTTTTTTGCAGGCTGGGTCAATGCTGTCATACTTGCTGTATAAGTCCGACAGATCAGTGGAATAAAAATGATCATCCACGAAATCAACAGAATTGCCTAAAGTACTCGAAAGTACTTTCTTCTGACAAAAGCCATTGTACAGTATCTTCATTTTTGGATAATGCGCCAAGATGGAGTCATGGATCATTGAATATCTTAGACTGTAATCTTTTGCTGTAATCTTTTGACCATTTTCATTGCCAATTTCAATGTATTTGAGATTATATGATGCCGGATGTCCATTGGCAGCCCTTTTGGCTCCCCAAGTACTCGAAACAGGCCCGTTGCAATACTCGATTAAATCCAGCGCATTATCGATTATCGGCTGCATCTTATCAAGCGGGCAAATTGCAAACCATGCTTTGTTGCCCGGATTATCAGGCATCTCACTAACCCCTGATGAAACAACATAAACAGGTTCTGCGGCTAAATCTTCGCACAATTGCAAATACTCATCCAATCCAAAATACAGGTCGTTTTTATATCCCCACCGGTGCCTGCCCGACCCGCTCCGCTGCTCAATAGGGCCAATCGAATTTTTCCAGTTACGGCATGAATCAAGACTGGCAAACTCCGAATCACAACCTCCGGGGTATTGAATGTATTTCAACTTTAACGCTGCTAATCTTTCGGCCAGGTCGCAACGCAATCCATTGGGACGGTTTTTCCACGTTGGCGGCATTACGGTGACTACATCGAAATAAACACTTCCGGTTGAGGTGGCATACAGTACAAAACGATTATTCCCGCTTACCTGTGAAACTCCTTTGGTATTTAGTTCGCAAACGAAATGCTGCCACTTGTCGGTTGGCTTAAACCCTGCTGATTTGGCATATACTTTTCCATCGTTGCCTTCCAATGCCGCGACGACCGTACCGGTAAACCCCGCGCCTTTCCTGGCCCAGAAAGAAACCTTGTATAAGGTGTTGTTTTCCAGCTTTATTCCCCAGTAACCTTTATTTGCCAATCCAACACGGCCCGAAGCAACAGAAGTAACGTCCAACTTAATACAATGGTACTGGCTACTGTTTAACATTTGAGTCTCATCAGAGGTCTGGGGAGATATAGTCGCCTTCGATTCACCGTTCCTGATTATATCCCAGTTGGCCAGGGGCATATTTTCACCTTTTGGGTCCACTTCTTCAAATGAGGGATTGTTGATTAACTGGGCATACAACCCTCCTTGAAACTGGTGATTAAATTCTTCGATCTGTTGACCTCGGCAAATAGGGGCTACTTCTGCTCCTGGCTTCGAAACATCGACAATACAACTTAAACCAGCATTCTGTGCCAGAATGCTTTTTGCTGCCAATATGGCTATTACCAAAACAATAAGCAATATAACATTTTGATAATAAGTGCGTTTGCTATTTTTTTTCATTGTAATAGTTTTTAAAATAATCTACATGTGATATTATACAATAGCAGAACTTTATGGCCATAAGCTATTTATTAAATCAACAGTATGATCTACCAACATTTGACCGCCTTCTGAACCGACCAAATTGCTCGCAACAATTGCGCTGTAGCCTCCAGCTTTAATAGCTTTATCTGTTGGAAGATAAGCATTTCCTCCTCCTACAAGTTCAAGGGTAAAAGTCTGTAAGGCTTTACTGCGTGCCTGTATTCTAATCCCATAGTCTGTAAAGAGTTCAAATTCACTGGTACAAACAGCCACATCTCCTATGCGGAGTACGTGTAGTTCCATTTCGTATTTCGGTTGTGGATTGGTTCTCTGATCTTCGTAACGAGTAACGACATTATTAAACCAAAGCATCTGGGAGAAGACACGGTCAGCTGCTTTTGGGTCTGCAGCAATTTGAGAGGCAGCATTGTCACGTATAGCCATTGCTTCATCACATTCAGCCTTAGTAACCACCCGACCTGGCAATGTGAGTGTTTCTACCTTATGGATCAGCAATGCGTCAGAATGGCGATTGTTTTTAACAGTTTCATAAGCTTCTTCAACCGCATTGACAACACGACGTGAAATTTCATCTAAATGACTTAAATTACGAAGTTTACACATTCGCTCTTCTGCCGATTTACGATACATCAAATGTGGCGATTGGTCTCCGGCAGCACCTATCCACCCTAAAACACAAAGATTAGCGCCAAACCGTTTCCGAAGTGCTAAACGTACCGGATGCCAGTAATCTGCATTTACAGTACTATCATTTTCAACTTCTTGTGCCGGGCATGGAATATCAATGGCTGTGGCAATTAATTTACCGCTTTTATCCCAGAAGAAAAGTACATTAACATCATGATCTTCCGTCCCTTCCAAATTCATAAATTTAGGCTGATTGGTCTCTCCATACATCTGAGTCGTACCGTCAGAATAAGAAATACGTCGATTATTAGCTATCACGGCATGGCTAAGACCCCATGCAATATTCCCTGAACAACGATGTTTCCAGGCCTTAACGATTGCGTCAGCTACTTGTTTGACAAAAAATTCCCTATAGTCATCAACTTGAGTTACTCCTACTTTTGGAATTTGATACCCAAAAGAAGCTTCCCAATTGTTTTGCAAAACAGGCGCTGTATGGGTGTGGATAGCATTTAAAAATATTTTGTTCACGTCCAATTCTGGCATTTGTTGGTGCACTCTATTGCGTACCAAATCGAGTAAAGTATTAGGGATTTTTGCCAAATCGCAGGAAACCATAATCGCCATATCAACTGATTGGTTCCCCTTACGTGATTCCATTGCTATTACATTGGCTGTCAAAGGAGTTGTTGCCGTATGGGCAATTCTTAATTCGAATTGTCCTAATAAAGCCACAGGCAGCTTCGGAGAAATATCGGCAGTAGCAGTTCCAATATATAATCCGCTATTCTGTGAATTTACTTTAATGCATGACGTTATAATAATCAGCAAGAAAATTATTTTTTTTAACTGTAACATAGGATTTTCTTTTACTATAATAATTTAGTTTGATTATTCAATTTTGCTGACATGATACTGTTTGGTCGGTTTAAATAAACTGTTGATTGCGGAAACTGTCTGTTTTACTAATTCATTTCCGCCAGTTGTACCAATCAATCCACTCGTGTCAAATGCAGGATAACAGCTATTATTAATATTTCCTTGCAATGCTTTGGATGTACACAAATACGCTGCATTATATCTTTTTGTACCTGGATAAGGAAGATCCTGTATAACATAGCGGGTTTCTTCCGCACTTCCTGATAACTGAATTAAAAATTCCTGAGATGAATTAACTTGACTATGAACCTGATTCGCGTAGTCGACATATAGTTCGCATGGATTGTTCGCGAAAGCTGCACTTCCAATCCGAATTGCATGTAATTCAAATGGATATATGCCACCCCAAACCGGTTTACAGGTAAGAGAAATATTTTTAATTATATGTTTTAATTCAACCGATGATTGGCGTGTTTTCTTAGCAATATCGAACTGACTTACAGCTGCATTTTTTATTGCAGTTGCTCTTTGGGTCAAAAGACTCCATCGATTGGTATTAGACCAATCTCCAGGCATTATTGGACTCTGATCTCCGGCTGGCGCACATTGAGGTAATATGACCACTCCGGGATATTGAGTATTTAGCTGAGAACGAACTTCACCCCAAAAATCGGAAGATACAACAGATTCTCCCTCAACAACCTGAGCAGGACATGCAACATTAATGACTATACCTTTGACATTGCCATCTGTGTCAAATCCATACATCAAATTTACAGTTTGATCATTTGTATCCTCCATACCCCTGAAAAGCGACCCATTATTACTTTTAACGTTACCATACATAACTGCATGTCCATCCTCGTATGTACTAATTCTGTTCCAGCCAAAACCAGATGATGCCTTGGCAAATCCGACGGCTGCACTTGAACGGCTATTCCAGGCATCGGCTACAGCATCTGCGATTTTAGTCAACAAGAACTCTCGGTATTCGTTCCCCTTCATAATGTTTGGGGCTGGATTGCCGGCATCAAAATAATATGGAGCTGTATGAGTGTGTATGGCAAACATAAAAAGGTTATTCAAATTAAAACCAGTCAGCCGGCCAGAAAGTTTGTGCCTCAAATCCCTCTGAAGGTTAAATCCGGCATGGCATAAATCAACCGAAACCATGATTGCCTGCATATTGCCAGATGCTGATTCAATTGCCATAACAGAAGCATGAAGTTGATCATGAACGCCGGTTGAAATACGTTCATACTCCTGACCATATAATTGAACAGGCTTGGTTGGTGTAATGTCTGTACAAGTCCATCCAATTTTGATTCCCCGGGTAGTAGTTGAATCTGAATTTCTTATTGACTTACATGAAATAAAGCAACATTGAATTATCGAAATAACCAGAAAGAAAACCAATATTCGTTTCATATATAACCTTTCCAATAAACTTTGATCTTTTAAAAGAGGTTTACTGTTCCTTATTAGAAGAACAGTAAACCTTCTAAAGCATACTAATTAGATAAATGACCATCTATCATCTATAAAACACAGGTAAACATATAGTTATAGACTAATAATTTGGATTTTGTATCAGGACTGATTTTCCATTTTTAACCATTAAATCGATCTCTGTTTGAGGTATTGGGTATATTTCATTCTTACCTTGGGTGAAAACAGCACCCTTAAGATTATCAAATCTGGCAGGACAAGTGTTTTCGTGAGCAAGGATACGATTAATTTCATTTGCCATATAACCTGTGCCATTATCCCAACGTTGCAAATCGAAGAAACGATGCCCTTCAATAGGCAGTTCAAGTCTTCTCTCAAAGCGGACTGCTTTCCTGGCATAAGTCTGTCCATTAGCAGCAAATTCTCCTTTGTAAAGTCCGATGAAATAGTTTGCAGCAGGAGTATTGGTAAATCCCAACGAAGGATTGTCATTGTCAATATATGTCTTTACCCAATCGCTAGGGTCAGCTGCTCGAGCCCTGACTCTATTAACATATTCTTCTGCCTTAGCCAAACTTCCTACTTCTACCTCACATTCGGCTGCTAGTAATAAAATGTCAGCAAACCGGATCATATTATAATTTACATTACTAATGTTGGCCCATCCTCCATAATTTTCGGTATTTGTTCCAAAATCTTTTTTCCAAAAGAAGCTCTTAACCGATGCATAAGGCCCTCTGTTGGCCTGATCATAAACCCAATCAACCCGGAACAATCCCCAATCAAGCAAGGGAATCCCTCTTCGCCCTACGGTATGGTCTAACCTGGGATCAAGTGTTCCTGTATAAGGAGTAAAAGGATCTGCGTCTGTCAAACCCATATCATTCTTTATATTGAAATCATCGTATGTGTCAAACAAAGGCAGACCTGTCCTCGGATCTGTTTTAAATGCATTAACACAATCGAATGTAACAAAGCCGGTACCCCCGCCTGAACATTGAGGAACAAAAGGCATAAATGCCATGTCACCCTGATTTGCATTAGACCCAAATGAACCGTCATTAACACAAAATTGAATGGCAAATACTGATTCGGCACTATTTTCTTTATTTGCGTCGAAATTATCGGAGAAATTGACCAGGGCATATTTTTGCCCTCTGGCAGTTACCCCATTGTTTATACAATCGGTAAGCAATGGCAGTGCGTCAGAATACTTATGCTGCTGCATATATACTTTTGCTAAAAATGCTTTTGCAGCCCATTTGTTAGGCCTGCCAGCATCAGATTTTGTTTCTGCCAGATTATCTGCTGCAAACTTAAAATCCGACTCAATATAAGGCCATATAGAAGTGGTATTTGCCACAATATAATTTCCTGCATCGAAAGTTACAGACTCATCGACCCAAGGTACATTCAAGAAAACCCTAGCTAACTCCCAGTATGCAATTGCCCGTAAAAACATTGCTTCTGCTTTTATTTGTAAGGCTTCGTCCGTTGTAAGTTCACTCATCGGCACCAATGGTAACAAACGCAATACATCGTTCGCACGCTGGATACTATTAAACTCTCCCTTCCATACAGCAAGAGGCCTTGTGCAGCTTGAAGCACTTATTGTATGATTTTCAACTTGGGCAACTTCGGGGAAGCTTGTGCCGCCCCTTACTGTTTCGTGCGAGGCCATATTGGAAAGTAACCAATTAGTACTGCTGCTTAACCAGTCACCACCACTGGTCCCATCGAGCATAGCATAAGCACCTATCAATAGTCCATTAGCTCCAGCTTTAGTAGCCAGGGTTTCCTGAGATACTTGGCCGTATGGAGATTGTTCCAGATAATTTTCGCAGCTAGTTAATGATATAACTGATATCAAACCTAACATACAGATTATTTTATTAAATTTTATTTTCATAATACATATATTTAAATCAGAATGATAAACTTACACCTAAAATAAATTCTCTTTGATTATTCGGATAGTTACCAATATCAACACCAAAACTTGAACTTGAACCAATTATTTCGGGATCTAATCCACTGTATTTAGTAATCTGGAATAAGTTAGTTGCCTGAAAATATACTCTTAATTTATTGATTTTAAGATTTTCAACAACGGAAGGAGAAAATGTATATCCCAACATTAGTGATCTTAGTTTCAGGAACGAACCATTTTCAATAAAAAATGAATTTGGAACTGTGTTTTCACTAAAACTGGTTTTACCCATGAAAATCGGAATATTCGATTTTGGATTTTCAGTACTCCAAGCGTTCAGTAAATCTTTTGATAAACCATTATGGTACCATGAAGTAAAATAAGTAAACCATTTTAGATAGTTACACACTTGATTTCCTTGTGATCCGTATAAAACAGCGGATAAATCGAATTTTTTATAATTCATTTCAAGGTTTATTCCGTATGTAAAATCGGGATTTGGATTACCAATAAAAGTACGGTCGTCCGTAGTAATTTTCCCATCTCTATTTACATCTTTATATTTAAATTGACCGGGACCTGCGCCCTCCTGCGCCGGAGAATTGGCAATATCTTCATCTGACTTGAAAAGGCCAATAACATCATAGCCGAAGAATGAACTAACAGGATGACCTATTGCATTACGTACCAGGTTGCCAGCCCACATACCTGTAGTTTCAAAATAGCCTAAAGAACCTGGTATATTTATTACTTTATTGTTATAACTTGTAATATTTGCACCTAACATAAAATTCAGATCTTTACAAATAGTACCCCGATATTTCACATTAACATCAAACCCCGTATTCTGGATGTCGCCAACATTTACAACTGGAGCGTTCGCTCCACCTACAGTTGAAGGAAGTGATTGGCTAAACAACAAGCCCTTTATTGATTTTTTATAATATTCAGCGGTAAGGTCAACTTTATTGTTCAGGATCGTTGCATCAAACCCTATGTTTGATATTATATCTTTCTCCCATGAAGTATTACTATTACCAATTTGCAACTGAAAAAATCCTAGTTGTGAACTATTATTAGTTCCTTCAATATCGTAATAGGAAGATGCTTTCCCAGAACCGAACAGTGTGAAAGCATTATTAGCATTGACATTACTCTGCGATCCTAAAACGCCGTAACTACCCCTAATTTTAAAATCATTGATCCAGCTTATACTTTTCATAAATGCCTCTTCAGATATGCGCCACCCTAACGACACAGAAGGAAATATTCCATATCTGCTATCAGCACCGAACTTTGAAGAACCATCGCGACGGATAGTAGCTCCCAAAAGATATTTATCATTATAGGAATAATCCAAGCGACCAAAGATAGAAAACAATGTATTTTTGTATGCACCACTAGAATTATCTATATTAGAACTCCCGTTACCTAAAAGTAGATAAGAAAAATCGGTAGAGTAAAAATCCCTTCTGCTTGCAGAAAGCGCCCTCCCCGAATACTCGATTGTTTCGGATCCAGCCAATGCCGTAATTTGATGTTTATCAAACGTATTGGAGTATTTTAAAGTGTTGGTCCAAATTTTATACAAATTATACCCAGCGTTCTCTGACAAAGAATTCTTGCCCGAATAATTTTCAGCATTATAATACTGGTTAAAATTAAAATTAACGCTGTAATCGTTTGCAACACTTCCACCCACACTGGTACGTGCAGAAATATGTTTTAGAATATCAATCTCGGCATAGGCGTTACCAGATATCACCCAATTGTTGTACCGGTTATTTATTTTTTCTTTTTGGACTGCAACCGGGTTAAGGAAGTTTCCTTCGATCGGGGAAGAAAAACTACCTGCAAAATGCCTTGCAATATCATAAACCGGTACCAACGGGCTGGTCCTGCAAATTTGTGCAATTGCGTTGCCTCCGGATACGTTACTATACCCATGATTCGAAAGTGAATATATGTATAGATTTTCACCCATTCGTACCTTGCCTAGATTAAATTCGGTATTTATCCTTGCAGCATATCTTTTAAGGTATGTTTCGATTAACGTACCCTCCTGATCCATATAATTTAACGAAAAATAATATTTTGCTTTATCTGTTCCGCCACTTACTGAAACATTGTGGTTGGTTCTCAATGCAGGTTTAAAGAGTTCATTGTACCAGTTAGTCCCAGGCTTACTTACCTTTGCAATAATATAATTGTTGGTCGGATTATTCGCATCAAAATTGTACTTGGACTGATCAATGGCAGAATCACCTTCCTTGGCCCATTGTGCTGAACCTCCGGGCGCCCTATACATGTAGTCAGGTATCGTGCCATTCGGAAAGTTCCGATCATTAGGGTAAGCTATTTTCCATAATTTTACATATTCAGAAGTATTCACTAAATTTAACGGATTACCACCCAAAGGAAATTGTACACCGGCATAAGCATCGTATGAAAAGACCAATCCGCCCGATTTCCCCTTTTTAGTAGTTATAATTACAACTCCATTCGAACCTCTTACCCCATAAATTGCTGACAATCCTGCATCCTTTAATATCTGCATTGATTCAACTTCATTTGGATTGATGTTTTCAAGACTTCCCTCTACGCCGTCTATCAATACTAATGGATTTGTATCACCAAAAGAACTTACCCCACGGATGAGAATCTGGCTGGCGGCTCCCGGAGCACCAGAACTAATAACATTAACGCCTGAAGCTTGTCCTTGAAGCGCAGAAACTCCAGAACCTGTTGGTATTGACTTCATTACCTTCATATCAATAATTGAAACAGCACCAATAATATCTTTCTTTTTCTGAGTACCATATCCTACAGCAACAACTTCATCCAGTCCAATTGTTTCTTCAGTAAGTGTTACATTAATTGTTGTCTTGCCTCCAACTGTAACTTCCTGACTTTTAATTCCTACAAACGAAAATGCTAGTATTGCATTTTCTGGAACTTTAGAAATTGAATATCTTCCATCAGCATCCGTAATTGTTCCATTCGAAGTACCTTTTACAACAACTGAAACACCTGGGAGTGATGCTCCAGAAGAGTCCGAAACTTTACCAGAAATGGATTTCTGCAGTTGACCAGAAATACTGTTGGAATCGATACTGTTGGACAGAATAATCTGACGACCAATGATCTCATAGTGTATCCTTCTATCAGCAAAAATTTTTTCCAGAATATTTGAGATCGTTTCTGTAGAAACATCAATTGAGACCTTTCTATCCAAATTGATCTCTTCATTGTAGAAAAAGCGGAATTGACTCTGATCTTCAATCTTTTTAAGCAGATCTTCAATACGAACATTCTCTAATTTCAAAGTAAGCTTAGTCGATTGAGAATAAGAGTCGGAAGCAATGCCGGTTAATACAGTTACAAATAGTAACAACAAGGTTAGTTTCATCTTTTTTAAGATTTGATAAAACAATGACTTGACGTCATCACAACATCGATTTTTTTTCATAAATTTGTTTTTTGATTTAACTGATAATTTGCATTAAATCAAGTTCATGAAGGCAGAATCTGACCATTCTGCCTTCTTCTTGATTATTTTTAAGTTTACCCTTTCTATTTTAGTTTTATAGTTAATAGTTTCTGTTTTTTATCATACAAATAGTTTATTGGCTTTGTTTTATTGATGTATTCCATTACTTCATCCAAACTTTCATTCTCGATTTTACCTGTAAATCGCATGTCGAGCAAATGGTTATCATCCAACTCGATTCGAATACCAAAATGACGCTCCAGCTTTCTCATGACATCTTTCAATGGTTCTTTTTCAAAAATAATGAGGCCATCCTTCCACGTAGTGTATAGCTCAGTTTTTACTTCATGAACTTGAATACCCTCATTTTCACTAAGTACAATTTGCTGGCCGGGACATAGTGAAACTTCTTTCTTCAATTCAGTATTTCTATAAGTGACACTACCTTCAACCAATGTTGTTTGAAATTCACTATTTTCGAAAGCACAAACATTAAACGTGGTTCCTTTCACTCTTACTTCTCCATATTTTGTTGTTACAACGAACGGTCTTTCCCCTTTCCGCACTTTAAAAAGGGCTTCTCCTTTCAGAGTAACACTACGGGTTTTATCTAAGAAGTTGTCAGAAAATGATAATCTGGATTCAGAGTTAAGCCAAACATGAGATCCATCGGGCAGATTAACTTCGGCCATTTGACCAGAAGGTACAACAAATTCAGTAAGTTCATTCTTGGTCGTTTTTCCTTCACTCCACATTTCTGGAATATATTTTCCGGAGAAAATACCCGCCCCAAAAATGATTACCAGTATGGCTGCATACTTAAACCATGTATATAAACCAATAGAGAAAAATTTCTTTTGATCTTTTATTCTGGTTTGTATCGCCAAATATGATCTTTCGATTTTCAATTCTGACATTTCAATTCTGGAGGACGATAACGCCCAGGCATTTTTTATTAAATTAAACTCTTTATGAAGCTGAGCATCGCCTTTGACCTGATTTAAAATGTCATTTTTCTGATCTTCAGTAACATTACCAGTAATCAATTCAACTATTTTTTCTAATTCTTTCATACTATTATTCGGTCTTCGTTATATATAATCCAAAACCATAATTGTACCCTAGTAGAAATTTACATTTTTTTAAGAAAAGTAGAAAAAGAAGTTGTATTAATACAAAAGCCAAGTGACAACTAAATAAACGAGAAAAGATTTGATCAATAAGAGCAGGTTAACCAATAAATACCTGAGTTTAGTTGTAAATTTCTAATTAAAAAATGTCATGAATTTAGCTTACAAACAAATATGAAACTAACGGAAGATAGTCTTTCAGTGTCTTTCTGAAAATTTTCAAAGCTTTTGTGATTTGACCTTCAACTGCCTTTACTGATATTTCAAGTTCCTCAGCAATTTCTTTGTTTTTCCTATTCTCGAAACGACTCAATTCAAATATTTTTCGACATTGCGAAGGTAGGCCTGCCAATGTATTTTCAATTATGCGCTCAATCTCAGAAAAAGTTAACTCTGAAGTATCCAGACTCGATAAGGCATTTAAATTCATTTCAAGCTCCAATCCGTTAATCTGATGAGAAAAAAGAGATCCTTTCCCCGACCTATCGTCTCTTAGCTTCTTCAAACAATTATTGCGTGCTACAGTGTACAACCATGCATTGATATTGGTATCTGATTTCAGGTTTTGTCTATTTTCCCATAATATCAGAAAAGTATCCTGAACCAAATTTTCAGTCAGATCATCATTTGGAACATAATCCCTGACGAAATGGTAAATTCTGGGATAGAAAAAATTAAAAATGACCTTGAATGAAGATTCATCACCCTTTATAAATTGAGCTACTATTTCGTGACTGAATTCGGACATTTCATAGTCAATTAATTATGCATGCAAAGCTATAACTTTTTGAAGAAATTCAATTTCAAGCAAAATGAAGGACTTGTATTATTCTCTGTTTCGCGTCTGTTAAAACATTTAAAGTAACATTTCGCACGCATTATCCAAAACAGAACTTTCCAATTCCTCTAGATAAGCCTGAGTAACAGTTAGACTCTGGTGCCCCATTGATTCACTGATAATATCAGTTGCAACACCTTTTTGCTTCAGGCAATTGGCAAAACTGTGCCGGGCCACATAACTACTCAAAGGCTTATTAATTCCACTGACCATTGAAATTTCCTTTAGTTGTTTATTGTATGTATAGCAAAAGCATTTTCTTTTTCCTATATTCCGGTTGGGTTGGGGTTAATTTATCTTTTGATAATATTGGGAATACATATTTTGTTGTAGTATCGGCTTTATAATAATCCAAAACTTTCTGTACAGGTGAAAGTATTTTGATAATAAAATTGCCTTTGGTCTTTGAACGGGTATAATGTATTTGATCATCTGTAATGTCAGTCCATTTCAGTTTCATCATATCGGCAAAATTCATTCCGCGCGTGTAAAAGCTAAAGACAAAGTAATTGCGGCTATTAACCAACTTAGGATGTTCAGATAAATCCACATCAACTATTTTTTTTACATCTACCATATTCAAGGCCCTCTTCAAGCCTTTACCCTTCAGTTTTGAAACTTTATAAATGGAGAACGGATAAGTATCTTCTTTGACAATCTTTCTTTCAACAGCCATATTGTATAAGGCTCTGACAGCTCTCATCCGAACTCCGATTCCACCATCAGTTCCACCCCGTGATCTCAGAAAAACGTCATACTTATATAGAAATTCAGGTATTATGTCCCTAAAATTTAATTTATTTGAAGACGAATTAAAAAGTTTTAATGATCCCAGCGTTTCTTTATTTGCCCTGGCATTACCTGTCCGCCCCGCGGTGACCATTTCGGAAATAATTTCTTCCCAGAAGTTAAAAACATTCTGATCGGCAGGATTTGAATCAATTCTGAATTTTTGTTCAAAATCGTCAAGGGTATATTGCTTTTTTCCCAGTTCGAGCTCTGCCAGTACTTTTAGAGCACGATCTTCAAATTTCCCGAGTACCCGATTACTTTGGATATAGTTGGAGTTATTTTTATTAAATCTACCTGACTTTTCATCCCACTCGTTTTCGAAAGCTTTAAAGATCGTACTAAAGAATTTAGATTTTCTATCTTTGGTAACCCTTAAGCTTATTGGGAATTTTTTGTTTGAGAGTTCGGTTTGTCTTAAAACTGTTTTTATTGTAGCCATATAATTTATTATTATAAGTACAACACATGTACAACATTCTAGTATATAAAGATAAAATTATATCATCAGATGAAAAATAAAATATTGTAAATAATTGATAATGAGGTTAAAAGAAAACACATGAAAACATATGAAACAATAATTTCGCTGACTCTGCTATTGTATATTCCAAATCTTTTGAACGGAACATCTTGCTAGTTGTAGAACTATTCCAAATGAAAGGGAATACAATTTACAGGCTTCTATTTTTAATCGATACCATGCAAGTTCCAATCGATGTGATCGATATTTATCGCACCGCTTCCAAATAGAATTTTGATTCAGAGATGCCAAGCAATTTGCTGGACTTGAAAACTCGTAGGCTAGAAGTGGAAATAAGCTTAATTTCCACTTCAATGCAGCCTTAACAACGGTAAATATTGCCAAGATAATGCAACTGAGTAATCCAGAAACAAGGGAAAACTCGTTTCCAATGGCAACTTACAAGGTCTTGTTTCATAACATCTTAATGCTATCAAGGTTTTATCGCCTGTTCGCCATTAACCCGAACTCAATCAAAATCATCAACATGTCAATGAACTCTTGTATTTCGGAACAATGGCCGCTTAATTATTTATCACTTTTTGAATGAACTATTGTTTTTTGTAGTTCCGTTATTAGAAATATTTTACTTTTGAAGTTCCTGTAATTCTAACTGGATCGATGAAGGAAGATAAATATATATGGAACGAATTCAAAAATGATGAGGATTATTCTCTGTCATATATTTATCATCAGAATGTTGATTTTTTATTTTGCTATGGTAAAAAGTTTACAATTGAGGAGGATTTTATTCTGGATATGATTCAGGATTTGTTTTTTGATTTAATCAAATACAGGAAAACTCTTGGAGAGACAGATAATATTCGTTTGTACCTGATAAAATCGTTCAGAAGAAAACTTTTACGAGGATTAGAAAATAAAAGGAAATTGGCAAAGCTTGATAGTGATTACAGCATAGAACCTGAAATTGTATTTTCTGTGGAAGAGGAATTAATAACAGATGAAGAACAATCGAGAAGGGTTAAATTTGTCAAGCTGGGGTTACAAGAGTTAAGCGCGAAGCAACGTGAAGTCTTCTACTATAGGTTTACTTTAGGTTACGATTATAACCAGATTTGTGAAATCATGTCCATTAATTATGATTCAGCCCGTCAGCTAATATCACGCGGTATCAATTCCCTAAAGCAATTTATGTCGAAAAATAACTTTTTTCTTATACTCATTAACCGAATGTTATCGAAAAGGTAAAAATTTATTTATTTCTTTGTCACAAAAGCTGTCATACTTCCTTTTTGTATATACATTAAATGGGAGATGACAAAAAAAAATTACATTGGTTGTTCAGTTGAAGATCTGCTTCATGATCAGGAATTTGTTTCTGCAGTTACAAAAATAAACACAGCAGAAGAGTGGAGTCAATTTCTTCAATCTCACATTGAGTCGAGAAATAATATTATTCAGGCTCGAAAAATCATCCAGCTATTCAAAACGAATGAAGGGATACTTCCGGACGAAAAGAAATATAAACTTTGGAAAAATATCAGCAGGTTTAATGTCGAGTTTTCCAGAAATTATAGATTTTCCAAGATTAAAGCTTTTTCCAGAATTGCCGCCTCTATACTGATTATAATTTCGCTGGGGAGTTTATTGTATCTGCATTTTAATCAGTCTGAAGATCCGTTCCAATTCTCTGAATCTCGGAATGATTTGAAAACAGAAATTCCATTATTAGTCCTTTCCAATGGAAATAAGATCGGGTTAGAGAAAAGTGAATCGAAAATAACTGTATTAAAAGGCCAAAATGCCATTCAAATCAATAATGACAGTATTGTGGAGAATCTTTCATCAATTGATAAAACCACAAAAGAGACTAAATTAAATGAGGTAATCATTCCTTATGGAAAAAAATCAAAACTTGTACTTGAAGATGGTACGAAAGTGTGGTTAAATGCTGGAAGCCGCTTTGCGTTTCCCCAAAAATTTGAAGGGAACGAACGAATGGTTTACCTTGAAGGTGAAGCATATTTTGAAGTTACAAAAAATGTTAATCAGCCGTTCGTAATATCAACAAATAAAATTGATGTGGAAGTACTTGGTACTAAGTTTAATATTCATGCATATAATACTGATGATTTTATTGAAACCGTTTTGTTGGAGGGAAGCATTAATATTTGGGAAAAAGACAGGTTATTCAAAGATAAAATCCTCATGACCCCGAATCAAAAAGCAACTTACAGTAAGATGGAGAAAACTATAATATTAAATCCGGAGCCGATGCCTGAGATATATATCGCTTGGACAGGGGGGTGGTATCAGTTCACAAACGAAAGGCTTGAACTGGTATTAAAAAAACTCGAAAAATATTATAACGTAAGTTTTGAGTACGATCAGGTTGTTATTTCTGGAGTATTGCCTGTTTCCGGGAAATTAGATCTCAAAGATTCTTTAGATGAAGTAATGTTTGTTTTGTCGAAAGTTGCAAAATTTGGATATCAGATATCAGGAAATCGAGTAATAATCAACAAATGAAACGAGCCATCCCAAACCCTCGGGACACGCAGAAGGGTGATTGTAATGGCGAGTTCCATGTGGCAATTAAAAAACAAATTATAAACACATGAAAAATAAGTTGCCTATGATGAGATGAAAAACATAACAAAAAAAGAAAACCAGGGAGATTGCGCCTCCACCGGTTTTCAAAGTTTATCTAATAGTGGTATTAAAAATAAACAAAACAAAACTATGAAAAAAAATCGGATCGGCTTATGCTGTTCGTGTGACAGTATGCCAAATTTTTTATTAAAAATGAAACTGCTAACCTTTTTAATACTCGTGTCGGTAGCTTCTGTAACAGCAAACAGCAGTTATTCTCAACAGACAAAATTTAGTATAAGTCTTGGGAATGCTACTGTTCGTCAGGTCTTTCAAAAAATCGAAGATAATAGTAGGTTTATCTTTTTGTACAGTGAAAAATCTGTAGATGTTAACCGTAAAGTTGATGTAAATGTTGAAAATGAAACAGTAAGTTCAATTTTAGATCAGATATTTAAGGGAACTGACAATTATTATGAAATCCGGGATCGGCAGATTGCTATCATGTCAAAAGAGAATCCGGGAATTCCTTCTGTTTTTGATAATGCGACAGTCTTGATGCAACAAAAATCGATTTCTGGCAAAGTTACTGAATCAACGGGATCGCCTTTGCCGGGCGTTTCAGTTGTAGTTAAAGGTACAACGACTGGAACAATTACGGATGCTAATGGAAACTATTCTATTTCCGATATACCTGATAAAGGAATTTTGCAGTTCTCTTTTGTGGGCATGAAAACACAAGAATTCCCTGTTGGAAATAAGGCGTCAATTAACGTCGTGCTTGTTGAAGAAGCCATAGGATTAGATGAGGTGGTAGCTGTTGGTTATGGTACTCAGAAAAAAGTAAATTTAACTGGTTCTGTCGCTTCCGTTGATATGGCTAAAATATCAGAAGTTCGACCCATTACTAATGTTTCTTCGGGCTTAGCAGGTTTAGTTCCTGGTTTATACGTAAAATCAGGGAATAATGTGCCCGGTAGTGATGCGTCTCTTTTAATCCGAGGTCAGGGAACTTTGAACAATTCATCACCTTTGGTTATTATTGATGGTGTGGAGAGTTCTTTCAATAGTATTACTCCTCAGGATATTGCGACTATATCTGTACTAAAAGATGCTGCTTCGTCTTCCATCTACGGATCAAGAGCTGCTAATGGTGTTATTTTGATAGCAACCAAACGTGGTGAAAAGGGAAAAATCAAATTCAACTATGATGGATATGTTTCTGGTCAATCTGTTGCCCATAAAACTCATTTTGTCAGCAGCAATGCTGATTATATGGAAATGCAAAATGAAGCCTTACGAAATTCTGGAACAGCAACCATGTTCTCGGATGCCAATATTAAGAATTGGCGTGAACATGATGGTGAAAATTCGCTGGAATGGCCATCCACCGATTGGGCGAATGCAGTTTTTCGTACATCTTGGACCTCGAATCATAATTTATCAATATCTGGAGGTACCGAATCAATGAACTCGTTCCTTTCATTTAATTGTCAGGATACACCAGGTATTATTGAAAATACAGGATATAAAAAATATTCTGTTCGGGCAAATAACGAAATGAACGTTACCCATTGGCTAAAAGTTGGAATAAACCTGAATGCTGCATTTGTAAACAAGCAGGCTGGTGCTTCAAATGTTCCTCTTTTCTTCGAATCCACCAGCAATTGTGTTCCTTCTATTGTTATTAAAGGCCCGGACGGGAAATGGGGAGGAACAAATAACTCGGAAGAGAATTTGGGCGGTTGTTTAAGTCCATTGTCTTATTTATACCGTTTTACAGGTGAAGACAAAACGAGTAGTTTCAATTCTAAATTCTCTGTTTCGTTAACACCCGTAAAAAATTTGACAGTAAATGCTTCTTATCACTATAATTTTTCGGATCAAAAGACACTTAGTATTCCTCACGACTTAGTCGGATACAATTTTCAAACCAATCAGGAAACAATCAATTTGGCATATAGCCCCAGTGTAACAGACAAAGACACACGCCAACTCCGTAATTTCATGGATGCTGTTGCATTTTATGAAAATAAGGTACTCGATAAATTGTATTTTAAGATTATGGCAGGTGCCAGCCAGGAGCAGTTTAAAACTGAATGGTTTAGTGGTATGAGAAACAATTTAATTGATGAAAGTTTAAATCAACTGAATGCCTGTACCGGCTCGTCTGAAGCATATGGTTCATTGAGTGATTGGGCTATGCAATCTTATCTTGGTCGTTTGAATTTATCTTGGGCTGACAAGTATCTATTTGAGTTTAATTATCGTCGCGATGGTTCTTCTCGATTTGCTGATAGCAATCGTTGGGGTGGTTTTCCATCGCTTTCTGCTGGTTGGAATATATCAGAAGAGCCATTTATGGCATCAATAAAACAATCGTGGCTGGATAATTTGAAAATAAGAGCTTCATGGGGGTCTCTTGGTAATAATTCAGTGGGGAATTATGCAACTGTTTCCACGATGTCGGGATCGCAGTATGTATTGAATGGAAAACCAGTGGATGGATTTATCGGAAATCTGGTTAATGGAAATTTAAAGTGGGAATCTACTTTTGTGAATAATGTTGCACTTGATTTCACAATAAAAAATCGGTTAAATGGCAGTATTGATTATTACGATAAATTAACTAAAAATATTCTTGCTCAATTGCCTATTCCTCTTGAAAATGGATTGGTGAGCGCTCCATATCAGAATAGCGCCAGAGTTCGTAACCGCGGGATTGAAGTTAATTTGGGATGGCAAGATCATATTAATAAGGTTAACTATTTTATTAAAAGTAACTTCACCTATAATAGAAATAATGTTGTCAGGTTTAAAGGTGGTGAACGTTCTATCGATGGAACAACCATGATTCAGGAAGGTTATAGTATTAATACCCAATATGTCCGAAGAGTAGATCGTATTGTTCAGACAGACGCTGATCTTGCCCTTGTACAAGATATCATTAAAAAAGCTCCTGCAGGAATGAATCCATTTCCCAATGGGGTACCTGTAAAGGGGGACTTGCTTTATAAAGATATGAACGGAGACGGTTTGATTAATGATGATGACCGGGTACCAGTTGGTCATGGCACTAATCCGAGTTTTATGTATGGTTTATCTTTCGGAGCCAATTGGAATGGATTTGATTTCTCTTGTCAAATGGATGGTATAGCTGGAATCAATACCTACTATAACAACAATTTCTATACAGTAACTCTTAGAGTACCTCAGGTTATTAACAAAGAAATTGCCGATGGACGATGGTATGAAGGACGTACGGATGCTAAATTCCCGCGTTTAACCAATTTGAGTGTTACGAAGAATGTTCTGAATAGCGATTTCTGGGTTAAGAATAATTCATTCTTAAAAATTCGCAATATCCAACTGGGTTATACCATTCCTTCTTTAATTACACAGAAAGCAGGAATTAGTCGGCTAAGATTATATACTTCATTGGAAAACTTTTTCACGGTGACCAATTATCCGGGCTTAGACCCTGAAGTAACGGGAATGAATTATCCTCAGATGAAGCAAGCTGTATTTGGAATTAATCTATCTTTCTAAAACGTTATTGACATGAAAAAATTACAATACATTATTATTTTATTAGCTACTATTTCTTTGAACAGTTGCTATGATTTGGATAGATATCCTTCTGACCAGTTAAGCTCTGGTACATTTTGGCAAACAGATGCACAGGCCAAAGAGGGTATTATGGGTGTTTATAGCGAGCTAAAGGCAGGCTATGCATTTGGAATTTATTGGGCTAACGATTGCCTTTCGGATATTACTTTTGGTTATGATGATAATGTGGGCATGCAGTCTATTGTTCAAAATGCTTTTGACGCAAATTCAGCACATGTAACGGCGCGTTGGCAGCATACTTATGAGGGCATAAGGGTGGCAAACATTACCATTCGGAAAGTTCAGGAGTCAACTGGAATCTCAGAAACAGTAAAGAAACAAGTTGTTGCAGAAGGGAAATTTTTACGGGCTTTACTGTATTTCCATTTAACAAATTACTTTGGGGGAGTGCCAATTTATGATGAAAAAGTAGATTACGATAAAGACTATATGAGTCTGCAAGCTAATCGATCTTCGTTGGAGGATGTCAGAAAGTTTATTCTTTCAGACTTAACTGCAGCTATTGCTGATTTGCCAGTAAAATGGAATGCTGAAAACTATGGCAGGGCAACTAAAGGAGCTGCTTATGCTTTACGTGGTAAAGTAAATTTGTTTGCAAAGGACTATAAAAATGCAGCAGCTGATTTTGAGGAGATCGTGAAAGACCCCAATGAACAAGGTTATGGCTATAGCCTGTATCCTAACTATGCTGATCTCTTTACGCAAAAAGCTCATTCTGCTAGTGAAATGATCTTTTCTATTCAGAATTATTTGGGAGCAGGGTTAAATTTAGGAATGGGTTTCGATCATTATATTGGTAATTATGTTACGTTCGGGTTCGGATGGAATAATGTGTTACCTTCTGTTGCTTTGGCTGACAGTTACGAATTAAAAAATGGCAAAAAATTCAATTGGGATGATTTTATTCCCGGATATAATGCGAATGCTGATAATTTAAGGCTAAAAGTATATACTTCTACACTAGACGAAAAGGATGTGACCAAGGTAAAGACTTATTCTGAATATGTGAATGTATTAAATGCAATGTATGCACAGCGTGATCCGAGAATGGCTCAAACATTGATTCTTCCGTATTCAAAATATGTAGGCAGATATTCAAGTTCTACGGAAACCTTTGAATATATAATAGCAAAGGGTGCTAATAACGGACATTTTGTTTGCCCTTGTAATTTTTATCATCCACGTGTACTCTATCTTTTCAGAAAATTTGTTCCTGAAGGTGACATGAATGGTCTGTTAACAAAGAAAGCGGACCGAGATTATACTCCAATAAATTTCCCGGTTATCCGTTATGCCGATGTATTGTTGATGTTAGCAGAATGTGATAATGAATTATCGAAATCTGATGAAGCCGTTAAATATATCAATATGGTTCGTGTACGTTCAGGCATGCCAGGAATCAATAACGGAGATCCATGGATGAAAGCTACGACTAAGGATGAGGTATTTGATAGAATTACACATGAACGAGCTGTTGAATTGGTTCTGGAAGGACATCGTTATAATGATTTAAAGAGATGGGGCTTATTAAAACAGGCGATGACTGGTCCGATAATGGATGTTGTTGGTAATACATTATTTATAAGACAGCCATTTACCGACAATCTTTTATTATGGCCTGTTCCTACTACAGCGAGAGATCATAACCCAAATTTGGCCCAGAATCCTGGATGGTAAGAATCTAAATACGTTGTCAAAAATCAATTTGATTGGGTTTCATTCTTTCAAATGAGTTTGTTTTCCATTTTACCCTCCAGGCTTTCCTAAAAAGATGAATTTGATGTTGTCTTAAATGGAATGTTTGGGGGTATAATTCCCTCGTTATAAAAAATACTAATTTTTTAAGAATATCTTTTTGTTTTATTCCATTCCCGTTTTGACTAGTTTATTTGTCCAAATTCCAATATAATAAATCATTTGTTATGTTATTTAAATCTTTAAAAGAGCGCATAATCTTGTGCACTGTGTTATTAACTTTTTGTTGTTCTTTCAATATAAAAGCTGCTGAACTTGAGAAGCAGAAGTGTTTTGAGTATGTATTTGGAGATAAAGTTAAATTAGATCCAATCATGGTTAAAAAAGTTGCTGCCGATTTATCGGGAGCCAGACACTATGTGGATAATAATGGGGATGGAAAACCTGAAGAAGTTTGGTTCATAGATACCGATCCTCGCCATACCAAAGATAAAGGTCCAATTTTAGTTCGCGCAATAGACCGGGACGGAGATTTGGAAATGGGCGGACAGCCGGATACGGATAGCGACTTATATGTAGTGGACTGGAATGCCGATGGTACGGTTGATGCTGTAATTGGTTATGAAGATTTGGATGGTGATCAGGATATTGACAGAATGGGAATTTTCTTCTTCGATAAGAATTATGGACTAAGGGTATGGTGGAGCCGTGACGATGGTGACGATAATCTTCTTTGGTATGATGTTGATTATGCTTACTATCAAAACTTGTGCGAATTTCGTACGAATTTCGGTGGGGACGAAACATTTGATCTCTTTTATATAAAACCTGGAGATGCACAATGGACACCTTTTTCTGAAAATCCTTTCTGTTTTTTCGATAGAGATGGTGATGGACTGAGTGAAGAAACAATACGCGTAGTAGGAGATGGAAATACAATTCGCTCCATCCGTTGGAGCTTTGATGTTGATAATGATGCGACGAAAGAAAGTCCGAGAGATTATGATGTATCGCTTACTGCACTTATAGGAAAGGGCAAATCAGATGTTGATAACGAAAATATTCCCGATTCTCCACTTGCCTACGGTGACGATGTGTGTGAAACGGTTATGGTTGAGGGATTTCCAGCGAAGATCATGAAACGAAGTGCAATGATTCCTTTCTTACAGAAGCAAATCTGGTCGAGCGAAATACTGACATGGGATGAGAATGATTTGAATATTCCATATCGTGTTTCCGGTTATACGATTGAACGATGGGAAGGTGTTATAGCTTCAGAATCAGGAGAAGAGGGTGCTGAAATGCCTAGGATTGGTTGGCCTGATTGCGGGCCGGTGAATAAACGCTATGAGGTTGTTAAACATCCTAAAACAGTTAATTCATATTACTATAGTCCCGGTGACCAGCGAATTCATATTAAAGACAGTAATAAAACTTGGTTGAAAGTGGATTTCAATTACGATACAAAAGTCGATATGGCTTACGAATGGTTGGATACCAATAAAGACGGTGTAGTCGATAAATTGTTGGTTGATGTGAATGGTGATGGTAAATGGGACGACTCATGGAAGCTTAATACCGCAAATAATAAGGTATTGCAATGGAACTTTACTGATTTGAATTCAGCCTATAACGGTGTTGTTGCTCAGGAACCACGGCACTTGTATGACTTAAACAGACTTCTGTCGGAGGCTCTCGAATCAAAAGTTAAGGGTGCCGGAGGTGATGATGTTTGGGCGATGGTCGAAAACAAGATGCAATGCAAGGACTTAACAAATGACTTGTCGCAACGGCTGCTTAAGAGCGATGAAACGATGCTTTACTATTTGCGTCTTAGCGCCGACCGTCGTATTTCCCATTTAAAAGAATTATATAAAAATAAAGCCTTCTGGGAGCAATTTGATGAATTTCGTGGTAATGGCAACACAAAGACGATGTACCAGCTGGTAGCAAAACAGTTTGGCTTGTCAATACCTTCTGATAATGAATATGATAACTGGTTGTCGGATTTAAGGAAGCAACCGGAAACCAAGCGTGTAGCCTGGAGCAATTCGTGGTTCGCTCCCAATTGGGGATGGGAATCGGAGAAGGCTGCTTTCCGTTGTTACGACGGTCATTTCGATTTATTTGGGAAACGCTATGATTGTTTAATCATGCCAACATTAACCAGTGAATATACTTATCATGTCGATCATGGTACATGGGGTATGGATATTCTGCATGTTGGACAAACCGGTGGTTGTGGTGGTCTTGTATTATTTGTTAATGGAGTCGCTTATCCGGTACGTCACGAAAAAGAGGGAGATCCTGTTTACTCAGTCCGTTTAGTTAAGGAAACGAAAGATACGGTAACCATTGGCTTTACGGTTACCGGTGTAGGCCCCAAAGAAACTCCCTACACTGTTTACATTAATGCTTCTGCCCGTGCTGGTCAGGATGATGATTTACTGGAAGCAAAAGTTGAAGGAGGAGACCCTTCTCAGGATATTCAATTGGGTATTGTTATTAATAAACTTTCAACAGAACAGTTCTTTATCGATAAGAGTGCTGGTGTGATAGGATCGTGGGGATTTCAGGATCCTGCAATGGGATGGATTGGTATGGGGCTGATTTACCCGGTTGAACGGTATTCTCATCAGTCAGATACTCCTGAAGAACACCGTGTTGTGGTTAATTGTAAACGAGGAGAATGGATTAAATATTATGCACAGGGCGATTGGTTGCGAGCACACTTTTTTGTTCCTGGTGCTGGCGCAAAAGATTGGGAAAAAACCTTACAGCTTAAGGCTTCAGGGTACAATTTAAAATAGTAGAAAAATGAAGAAAATTTTATTGTTTTTCATGATGATTGCCAGCGCAAGTACGTTATCGCTGGCACAACCGACGCCGGTAAAAAGAGTAATCCTATTTATCATTGACGGAGTGAGTATTGAAGCTCCTTCCAGATTGAAAATGCCTGTGTTTAACAGCCTTATAAAGGAAGGAACTTATGTCCCGCAATCGTATGTAATTACGCCTCATCATCCTACCGTTGGGCCGTATAGCGAATATAATACATGTTCATTCCCCAATACGCTGATTCAACAGGGAACACTCTTTTTCAGTCCCAAGAACAAAATGATACAAGAACTTTTCCCAAAAGAACAAACGGCAATGGTTGTCAACGCTATTGACTATAGAAGCTTGAGCCGGGGTTTTTCTACTTCAATAATGGATGTCACCATGACTGATGAGGACGTTGTGAATACATCCATACGAATTTTACAGGATCAGCATCCTGTATTTATGCGTATTCATCTTCAAGCTTCAGGTACGAGAGGGTACGAGATATCGCTTAGTACTCCCGACAAACCGTATTCTCGGAATATCTATGGCAAGGAATCACCTTATATTGAGGCTATTGAAAATGCCGACCGATTGCTGGGCAAGTTTGTCTCTTTCCTTAAAGCAGAGAAGATGCTCGACAATACCGTATTGATCGTTACGGGAGATCATGGAGAGAATAAAGCAGGCTGGCATTCTTTGTATAATGAGGAATGTTGGCGTACTCCACTACTTTTTGTAGGAGCCGGAATTGCCGTAGGCCGCGAATTACCTTATTTCGAACAGACCGATATTGCTCCAACAATTGCCGGACTTTTAGGAAAGGTTGGCCCGAATACTGACGGGGCAAGTGGAAAATTTGTGAAGGAAATATTGAAAAATCAGGATGTTTCGGATTACCACCCGGCGATGTACCTGAAAACATTGGATGAGCAAATCAGAGAATTTAATTTCATGCGTGCTCAATTAATTGTTTCAGGGAAAAACGACGATTCGTATATTAACATAGCGGCATTGTTGGAAAATGCAAACTTCGGTGAGCCCTTTTATCATCAGGATCGGATTGTTGATTGGTATAAAGCCGGCACAACAGCCCACCTGATCGAAACGAACGAAAAGGTTCTGAATCAACTACGAAAGGTATTGTCAGGTAAATAGTTATAGTAATTAACAATGTTTGTTTTAATCGAATAACTAGTGAATTTAATCATGGGAAAAAACGAAAGCATATCAGGATATTCGGGCTCTGGCTTTGTTATTAAGCGCTTCTCTTTTGTTTGTTTTTGTTTTCTTATCCTTTTTTATGAAAGTGGCGGACAAACGTACTATCCAGGCATTAATCCTGGGAAGGCAGTTATCGAAAAAGCGGAACGTACGATCTCGCTAAAAAATAATGTATTAACTCTTTCCGTTGATGGGCTTCCCAACGAATTGAAGTCGATCAGGTTGATTAACAGGGAAAACAACGCAGAATATACATTCGCAAACAGCGATTTGCCGTCAATTGTTTTGCCTAACAAAGATTCACTCGCATTCAGTCAATTTCGTGTGGACTCTGTAATTCAGCAAGATGGGATAGATAAGAATGGCTCCTATTTTAAGATTGTCATTACATTGTCAAATCAAAAATACGGGATTTCGTTAAACTGGGAACTGAAATTAAACGATCAGTCGAATTATGTAAGGCACAATTTCAAATTCCGTTCAGCATCAACGGGCATTTCGAAGATATATACATTAGGTATTCCTGATAAATATAAACCGAAAGTACTTGGTCGGGTTGATGGTTCCCCCGTAGTTGCCGGAAACACCTTTTTTGCTATAGAAAATCCTATGTTTCAGGTTAATAAAGCAAAAGATTCATTTGGTATGTGTGTCTTACCTCTTGGTGGACAGTTAGATGGCTCAAATACATACGAGGAATCAATGGTTTGGGGTTGTTTTCCTGAAGGCCAGCTGCGAAGAGGATTTTTATATTATTTGGAGAAAGCAAGAGCCGTTCCATACAGGCAATTGACTTTTTATGATTCTTGGTATGACCTTTCGTATGATTTAAATGTACTGACCGAGGAAAATTGCATTGACCGCATAAAAACATGGGGCGACAGCCTGAAAGCAAGAGGTACCGGACTGGATTGTTTCTTATGGGATAGCGGCTGGGACGATTGGTATAACATGTGGGAGTTTAACAAAAAACTTCCACAGGGGTTCAGCAATATCAATGCTTTTGCCCGTCGGTATAACGCTTCTTTGGGAGCCTGGTTGTCTCCCTGGGGTGGTTACGACGAATTTATAAAAGTACGGTTGGCTACTGCAAAAGAGCATTTTTCTCAATATAAGATCAATGAACATGGATTTACATTAACCGATCCGAACTATTATGCCTATTTTAAAGATGTGATTATCAATCTTATCAGACAGAATAATGTAACCTTGTTCAAGATCGACGGAATAGATCCGGGGAAATACAATCCGGATTGTAACGGTTTCGGTATTTACGCTGATGAGATGCATGCATTTATCCGGCTTATAAAAAAAATACGCGAAGTAAAACCGGATGTCCGCCTGAATTTAACGGTAGGGACCTGGCCTTCACCTTTTTGGTTGTGTTATGGAGACAATATTTGGAAAGGTGGCGACGATTATGGAGCCTTGGGTGAAGGGAATCGTCGTCAGCAATGGATGAATTTCAGGGATTACGGTGTTTATAAATGCCAGACTAAATCGCCATTATGTCCAATCAGTTCACTAATGTTTCATGGTATCACAATTGCCAATTATGGGGCAACAGCCGGGTATGAAATGGATGACCGGTTTATTTCGGATGATATTTGGACATTTTTTACAAATGGAACCAGCCTTCAGGAGTTATATATCAATCCGCATAGGCTAAGCAAAAACAATTGGGATGAGTTGGCAAAAGCGATTAAATGGTCGCGGGAACACAAAGCTGTTTTAGTCGATTCTCATTGGGTTGGCGGTGATCCGTCGCTTGGCGAAGTATATGGGTTTGCTTCCTGGAACCCTCAGGCGGCCACATTAATGATTCGAAACCCGACATCCAAACCTGCCGATTTTACGTTCAGCTTAAAAGAGCTATTGGAATTGCCCAAAGGCTTCGATGGGTTGTATAGCCTGTTCAATGTTCGATCGGAAAGAGAGGAAGGCCAGTTTAATTCATTACAGAATGGGACAATTCATTTATCCCCTTTTGAAGTTAAAGTGTTGAACGTGAGTGCACTGTTTTGATATAAAGATCAATTAATTATAAATTTTAGTTATAAACCAGTAATATCTATAATGATGAAAAAAATTAGTCGTCGTCAGTTAATAACCAATATGTCAGCTGCTTCGCTGGGTTTGGTAGTATCGGGAATGATTCCTGCTATGGGAAGTACCCATTCGGCATCAGGAAAATTAGCTATTTTAGGTGGTGATCCTGTCCGGAAAAATAAGATGTGGCCGAAATGGCCTTATGTGGATGAGAAGATAGTCGCTTCAATGGAGAAGACTGTCCGCAGTGGAATTTGGTGCCGCATCGATTCTGCAACAGGCACAGTGCCTACTTTCGAGAAAGAATATGCTTCGCTTATGGGTGCTAAATTTTGTGTTGCTACTGGTTCGGGAACACAATCGCTCCATACTTGTGTCGAGGCCCTGGGAATTGGCCCCGGCGACGAAGTGATAACCACTCCTTATACCGATATGGGTACTATTTCCGGAATAATTTCGGCCCGGGCCCTTCCGGTATTGGCTGATATAGAAAGAGAATCGTTTCAAATTGATCCCAAAGCGATTGAGCGCCTGATAACTCCAAACACCAAAGCAATCATACCGGTCCATATTATGGGTCAACCGTGTGATTTAGATCGGATTATGGCTATTGCCAAAAAGCATAACCTGTATGTAATAGAAGATGCCTGTCAGGCTCATTTGGCCGGATTTAGAGGAAAAAAACTGGGGACAATTGGCACTTTAGGTTGTTTCAGCCACCAAACTTCGAAAGTAATTTCTTGCGGAGAAGGAGGTTCTATACTTGGAAATGATGAAGCATTGATGGATCATTGTTATACCGTGATGAATCATGGAACTAACCGACAGGGGCGAAGTGTAACCATCGGGCCAAAATACCGGATGAATGAATTTGAAGGAGCCGTACTGTTAGCTCAACTTCCTAATGTTATTGAACAATGGAAACGCAGGAATGAAAATGCAGCATATTTAACTTCTAAATTGAACGCATGCCCCGGACTGGTTCCGCAAAAGCTATATGACGGTACCGATAGCGGTTCGTTCTATCTTTATACGATGGGCTACCGAAAAGAGCATTTCAATAATGTTGACCGGTCTGTCTTTCTGAAAGCGATTGCTGCTGAAGGAATTAACTTTAGTCCATACATTCCAAATGGTTTACATAAAGAATCCTGGGTCGATCATATCTTAGGGTTGAAGGTATACCAGAAAATGTATTCAGCTTCCCGGTTGAAACAATACAAAGAAGAATTGGCATGTCCGGTTTGCGATAAGATTTGTAATGAGGAGATGGTTATGCTCTGGGCATCAGGCCCATTGTTGGGAACGAAAGATGATATGGACGATATCATCAATGCCATCATGAAAGTTTATGAAAATAAAGATCAGTTAAGCCAGGTAAAAATATAATCAATAATAATCAGTCCTACTGTAAAAGGGCTAGGGCGGAAATGATATGTCGTTACATGAAGCAACTATTTATATTGTTTGTTATTTGGGCAGGTATTGGTAGTAACTCCTGTTTTGCCGGTTCCTATTATTCAATTTTAAGAGGTGATACTCTTTCTATTGGAAATAATTTGATTGAACGAAAGTTTGTTTGGAACGAAGGGAACCTGATAACCAACTCCTTGAAAAATAAGCAGAACGGGCAGGTTTGGATGAACGAAAAGCAGGTCCCGGATTTCAATATTCCGAAGCAAAACCAACAAGCGTTGAATGGGAAAATTGATGCGAAAGAAGTTGAATCGGCTGTTGTGCCAAAGCATCTGGAAGTGACTGTGGAATATGAACTTGACCAGCTAATGATAAAAAAAGTATTCCGTATTTATGAGAACAGCCCAACAATTGCTACCGACATTTTTCTGAAGGGGAAGGCCTATGGAACCTGGGAAATCAAATGTAATTACCCGACGGATAATGCTAAGAATATCCTGACCCAACAAAATGAAATTCCTGTAATAGATCAAATAGCGCTAAAGGGCAAACATTGGAAACTAAATACAGTTGAATTTCTTGATTATTCCGATTATAACAACACGTTTATAAAGCCATACTCTGGCCTTTCATACAACGAAAATGTGTATAAGGGAAACTTGCTGTTTTTTCATAACCTTGAAAACGATAATGGTTTATTTTTTCTGAAAGAAGCGCCATGTACCAGAGCCCAGCTTTCTTATCCGGGGGCCGATTTTATCACCAACATGGGCCAGGTCAGGGTTATTGGGCCAGGCCTCGCTACCAGCGACTTACAGGCCAACGAATGGGTGAAGGCTTATGGCTCGGTTATTGGCGTTTACTCCGGAGGAGAACAGGAAAAGTTAACGGCTTTACGGTTGTATCAAAAAAATCTCAGGGGTTCCGATCCGGAGCGAAATGATTTCGTTATGATGAATACATGGGGCGACCGGGGTGATGTGGGGAGGTTGACCGAAGCTTTCTGTATCAGGCAGATAGAGGCCTGTGCTAAGATGGGAATTACTCATTTTCAGATCGATTACGGATGGCAGGATGGACAGGACGTGGGTACTTATTTGAATGTATATAATAAGCCTGATTTTTGGACACCAAACAAAAAATTGTTTCCCCATGGGCTTGATCCTCTGGTAAAAAAAGGGAAGGAACTTGGCGTTGAAGTATGCCTTTATTTGAACCCTTCGTTACAAAATGATAACGAAGATTGGGAAAAGGATGCAAATTCCATCATAGCGATGTATAAAGCGTATGGCATCCGCTATTTCAAGATTGATGGACAAAAAATGCTGACAAAAATTGCCGAAACCCGAAACCTTAAAATGCTTGAGAAAATTGAAAAAGAAACCGATGGGAATGTATTTCTTAATCTTGACATTACTGCCGGGATCAGGGGTGGATATTTCCTGTTTAACGAATACGGCAACCTTTTCCTGGAAAACCGATATACCGAATGGGGAAATTATTATCCGTACTGGACTTTACGCAATCTTTGGATGCTGGCAAAATATTTCCCTGCGGAAAGGTTGCAGATTGAATTTCCCAACAAGTGGAAGAATCAAGACAAATATGAAAAAGGAGATGTTTTCGCTCCTGTAAACTATTCGTTTGATTATCTTTTTGCTACAGTCATGGCTGCCCAGCCTTTGGCATGGATGGATGTCGCTGATTTGCCTGAAGAAGCGCTGACAACTCAAAAGTTTATTAAGAAGTACAAATCAATCCGGAACGATTTTCATCAGGGGGTAATTCTCCCCGTTGGCGACGAACCGTCCGGTAAATCATGGACTGGGTTTCAATCAATCGGCGATGGGAAAGGATATTTCCTGGTTTTCAGGGAAAAAAATGGAGAGCAGAAAGGTCGCCTGAAAGTTTATCTGAAACCTGGCTCAAGGGTTAGACTTACTCCTGTATTGGGCGAAGGGACTAAAATGACGCAAACCATATCCGGTGATGGGGTGCTTACGATTAATCTTTCTAACGAAAACAGTTTTGTATTGTACCAGTATAAAATTGACTGAAAATGAGAGGAATAATGATTGCGTTGGCCGTTTTTCTTGTCGCTACTTCGCTGTATGCCAAACAAGAGAATAGAATTGTTCGTGTTGAAACCGATAAAACAGAAATGATTTTTCTTGTTCGGGACGATGGCAAGGTGAGCTATTCGTATTTTGGAGATAAAATCGCATCCGATTTGTCGGTTTATTCCGCGAAGACATACAGAAAATACCCGGATACCGGTGATGTTTCCGAACCCGAACTGTTTCCTGCTTATGGAGGACGTATGGTTTCCGAACCTTCAGTCAGCCTGGTACATGCGGATGGGGTACTTACGACCGATTTGGTATATGTTTCTGATAAGACTGAAATAATTGATGAAAACGTCAGTGAAACAATTGTGTCACTGAAAGATAAAATTTACCCGGTTTTTGTTGATATTCATTTCAAAGCCTATAAAAAGGAAAATATCATTTGTCAATACACGGTAATTAAAAATGAGGAAGAAGGGGAAGTCAAAATAGAAAAGATGGCTTCAGCTTACCTCCCTTTGCATAGTCAATCCTATTATCTGACACATTTTTCGGGAACCTGGGCTGCCGAAATGCAATTGTATGAAGAAAAACTGACGCCGGGGATTAAAATCATTGAGTCGAAAAAAGGTATTCGGACGACCCAATCAGAAAGTCCCTCTTTCCTTGTTTCGCTGGATGCTCCTGCAAAGGAGAACTCCGGGGAAGTATATGCAGGTTCTCTGGCCTGGTCGGGTAATTATCAATTATCGTTTGAGCTGAACGAATGCGGTGTTTTACATGTTTCGGGCGGGGTAAATCCCTTTGCATCTACCTGGCATCTTGCTTCCGGAGAGTCATTTACAACACCTGAAATGGTAATGACCTACAGTTCATCCGGGATTGGCCAGATTTCGCGTAACTATCATAATTGGTGCCGGAAATATTCGTTAATGCACGGCGATCAACTGCGCCCGATCGTGCTAAATAGTTGGGAAGGTGCTTATTTCTCGTTTAGTGAGCAGACAATTACCGGGATGATAGATAGTGCTGCCGGTTTAGGAATTGAAATGTTTGTTCTGGATGATGGCTGGTTTGGAAATAAATACCCCCGAAACAGCGATAATGCTGGCTTGGGCGATTGGCAACCCAATACAAAAAAACTGCCTAAAGGCATTAATTATTTGGCTGAATATGCTGTAGATAAAGGACTTAAATTTGGGATATGGATTGAGCCTGAAATGGTAAATCCCGATAGTGAGCTGGCAAAGCGGCATCCTGAATGGGTTGTAAAGAGTGGAAAAAGAGAAATTTTGACCATGCGAAATCAATGGCTGTTGGATTTAAGTAATCCCCAGGTGCAGGATTTTGTTGTTCAAACCTTTGATGAGGTGGTTGCCTTATCTCCCTGTATCAGTTATGTGAAATGGGATGCCAACAGGCATGTCGATAATGTGGGGTCAGATTATTTGTCGCCCGACAAGCAATCGCATTTTTGGATTGCATATGTGAACGGGTTGTATAGCATTTATGAACGAATACGTGCCAAACATCCTGATATTCTTATACAACTCTGCTCCTCAGGCGGCGGACGCCTTGACTTTGGAGCGTTACGTTATCACGATGAATTTTGGCCAAGCGATAACACCAATCCACTGAATCGTGTATTTATTCAATACGGAACAAACTTATTTTTTCCGGCCATTGCAACCGCATCGCATGTGTCAACAAGTCACAATCATCAAACCGGGATGGTAACTCCGTTGAAATTTCGTTTCGATGTGGCCATGTCGGGTCGTTTGGGAATGGAGTTACAGCCGAAGGATATTACTGGGAGCGACAGGGTGTTTGCAACAAAGGCTATAGAAACGTATAAAGAAATAAGACCTTTAGTCCAGTTCGGCGATTTGTACCGCTTAATATCACCTTACCAGGAAGGCGGATGGGCTTCATTAATGTATGTAAACAACGACAAGTCGCAGGCAGTATTTTTTGCTTATAGTACTGATTTTCACGAACGAACCAAATTTTTTGAATGTAAATTAAATGGACTGGACGCTGGTAAAAAATACAAGATTACTGAACTCAACACGGTCGGTAATCAGAAATACTTCTGGGGCGACAATAAAATATTTACGGGAGAAGAACTGATGAAAAAGGGGATTGAACTTGATATTCAGTTATGCTATGATAGTGCTGTTCTTTTACTTACAGCGTTGTAAAATAACAGAAACAAATTATTCATGAAGCCTTACCTTATTTTAATTTATGTACTTTTTCTTGTTTTCGGGGCATTTGCTCAGGAAATGAAAATTGGAGATAACGTATTTTCGGTCGATACCTTGCAGAAAAAGCATGAAATTGAACAGGGAATAACTTATGCTTCTTATGTATTACCTGATTATCCACTCCGGTTTTATGTCCTTGAAATTGATTTGACAAATCCGTATGTGCATATCGAAACATGCCTTGCCAATGATAGTTCACTCACGCTGGAAGCTCCAACTAACATGGTAAAAAGGCACAATACGCTCAACCATAAAGTAATAGCCGGGACGAACGGAGATTTTTATTTTTATAAGGATCCGGTAGAAATCGGTATACCAAGAAGCGGGCAGTTTCAAAAAAACGAATGTACAGCAAATCCTACCGGGCGGGCGTCTTTTGTTCTGGGGCCTGATGATAAGCCATATATCGACAGGGTAGATTTTAACGGTGTATTGAAAACGGCTGATAAAACAGCCCGGATACATACAGTTAATATGTTGCGGCTTGAAGCAGAACCGGAAGCTTCGGCGAATATGTTAACCCTTTATACTTCAACATTTGGCCATGTTACAAGTTCTCTTGAAGGTGGAACAAAAGTTATTATTCGTCCAAAGGAAGGAGATACGTTCTTTTTTAGTGCCAATAAAGATATAGCGTGTGTTGTCGAAAAAGTTTTTCCAAATACAGGAACGTCTGTTATTCCAAAAGGTTGGGCTGTTTTGCATGGACGTGGCACTTCATCCGATTTCCTGAAAAGTTTGGCTTTTGGAGATAACCTGACAATTCGTTTGGGTACCAATTTGAGATCGGCGCCCGGATTCTTAATCGATTTCAAAGAAATGATTGGCGGAAGCGATCATATTATTCTTCGTGATGGCGAAAAAGCCGAAGGAGATTCGTTATACAATCCAAGAACAGGAATCGGGATTTCGAAAGATAAAACAAAAGTATTTGTGGTTGTAGCCGACGGGAGAAGTGATGTATCCAAAGGGGTTACAATGGTTGGGTTCGGACAACTATTTAAGGCTTTGGGAGCATGGGATGCCGTAAATATGGATGGTGGCGGCTCCTCTGTTATGATCGTGGATAACCAGGTGATGAATACTCCGTCGGACAAAAACATCAGGCCTGTTGGTACGGGCTTACTAATTACCGAAACTCCGATACCGGTGGCCGATCGGATAAAACACCTCTTGGGTAGAATGACTCTGGAGGAAAAAATTGCCCAGATGAGGCATATTCATTTTGCCAGTTATGATGTTGAAGGTCATTTGGATTTAAATAAGTTAAACTCATTTGCAAAAGGAAATAGTTTTGGTTGCATTGAGGCATTTCCATATTCTGCCGAAGCGTATTCAAAAACAATTTATGAAGCTCAAAAATATATGAAGGAAAAAACCCGTCTGGGAATCCCTGTTCTTCCTGTTATGGAAGCGTTACACGGAACGGTTCAGGACGGTTGCACTATTTTTCCTCAGTCAATTGCATTGGGAAGCAGTTTTAATCCCGGGCTTGTTCGCGAAATGGCTGAAAGTATTGCCCTTGATGTTAAGGCAATTGGAGTCAAACAGGTGTTGGCCCCGGATCTTGATCTGGCCAGGGAATTACGATGGGGTAGAGTCGAGGAAACTTACGGAGAAGATCCTTATCTGGTTTCCGTGATGGGAGTTGCCTATGTCCAGGGATTACGGAAACACGGGATTATTTGTACTCCGAAACATTATATAGGTCATGGTACCCCAACCGGTGGGTTAAACCTGTCGCCGGTGGCCGGAGGTAAACGCGAATTGCTGAACCTGTATATGCAACCTTTTGAAAAAGTCATTAAAGAGGGCAATCCGCTTTCTATCATGAATTGTTATAGCGCATACGACTGCGAACCGGTTGCTGCTTCGCCTTATCTGTTAACCGATTTACTACGGAACGAATTGCATTTTAAAGGATATGTTTATGCCGATTGGGGCTCAGTGGGTATGCTCGAGACTTTTCACCGGACAGCTGCTAACGGGAAAGAAGCGGCGCGTCAGGCGGTGGTTGCTGGCATTGACCTGGAAGCCGGAAGCGGAAGTCGCCATTACGAGAATTTGATTAATCTTATTAATAATAATGAACTTAACATTAGCTACATCGATAGTGCTGTTAGTCATATTTTATATGCAAAATTCGAATCTGGACTCTTTGAAGACCCATTGCCCGATACGCTAAATGTGAGATCCAAAATGCATTCTCCGCAATCCATTAGGTTGGCTAAAAAAATAGCTGACGAGAGTGCCGTATTACTGAAGAATGAAAATGCGATCCTTCCATTAAACCTGGCATCATTAAAATCGATAGCCATAATAGGCCCAAACTCAGATGTGGCACAGTTTGGCGATTATACCTGGGGTGTTGAAAATGCCGGTGCCGGAGGGGTTACTCCATTGAAAGGAATATCCAATTTGGTTGGCGACAGGGTAAAAGTGCGATATGCCAAAGGGTGCGATCTGGTAAGTAACGATGTTCGTGGCTTTCCTGAAGCTATAAAAGCGGCCAGGAAGAGCGATGTTGCTTTGGTTTTTTTGGGCTCACAAAGTGCGTTGCTTTCAAGAGAAACCAACAGTGTTCCCACTTGCGGCGAAAGTTTTGATTTATCCGATTTAAATTTAACCGGAGTACAGGAACAACTGGTTCAGAAAATCTATAAAACAGGGACACCTGTTGTGCTGGTGTTGGTTACAGGCAGGCCTTATGCCATCCCGTGGGAGAAAGAGCATCTGCCTGCTATTATTGTTCAGTGGTATCCTGGAGAGGAAGGTGGAAACTCAATTGCCGATATCTTGTTTGGCAAGGTTAACCCATCAGGGAAATTACCGATCTCTTTTCCGCAGAGTACCGGGCAAACGCCGGTTTATTACAACTATCTGCCAAGCGACAAAGGTTATTATAATCAAAAAGGTAGCCCGGATAAACCTGGAAGGGATTATGTGTTTTCAAATCCTTATTCATTATATCCGTTTGGGTATGGTTTAAGTTACACTAGCTTTGAATTCTCTCATTTTCAAATGTCTAAACAACTGTATGGTTTGAATGATACCGTTTATGTGCATTTTGAAATAAAGAATACAGGAGGCATGGAAGGTCAGGAAGTGGCACAACTCTATATCCGTGATTTGGTAAGTTCAATTGAAACTCCTGTACAACAACTGAAAGCATTTCAGAAGGTCGGTTTGGCCAAAGGGGAAGTAACGCAAGTTACTCTCAGCGTGCCGGTGAACGAATTGTACTTGTACAATCGTAATTACGAAAGGGTAGTGGAACCGGGCGATTTTGAGCTACAGGTTGGTTCATCGTCGCAGGATATTCATTTTAAGCAGGTTTTTACTGTTTGCAACGGAGATAATCCTAAAGGGAAAATGATACAATCAGAAACAGAAGCGACGGAACTTCCATCGAAGAATGTGAGTAAAAATCCCCGGAAGGTAGAGGTTAAAGGAATAGTGACTGATATTCAGGCAAATCTGCTGAAAGGCGTTACGATAAACATCGAAGGGCAACAAACTTCAGTTAAAACCGATGGACGGGGAAAATACCTGGTTCAGGCCAGAGAAGGAGACTGGCTTGTATTTGAGAAAGATGGATTTAAAACGGAAAGAATACAGGTAGAAGAGGATTTGCATATCAATATTAGTTTATCTCCTGGAGGGAAATAGTGTTTAGCAAAATGAAAAGTTAAATACGAAAAGATAAATGAGTAATTTGAAGAATATATGAAGCTGTTACTGAATTTAGGGATTGCAATGTTATTGGCGTTTCCACAAATAATTTGTGCGGAAAATAATGTTTCGGGCTCAGGGGCCAAAGCTCCGAAATTGCAAGTAGCCGTTTTTGATATCGATGTTACCCCTCCGGTTGGCAATCGACTGGTATACGATGTTGAGATAAACAAATGGGATCTTGGATTACGGGCCAAAGGAATTGTTCTTTTGGGGGCAGGAAAACCCATTGTCCTGTGTTCGGTTGATTGGATTGGTATTGCTAACGAAGGATACGATAGCTTTTGCCAGGCACTGGCTGATGGTGCCGGAACTGTTCCTGAGCGGGTTTCCCTGCATACAGTTCATCAGCACGATGCACCAATTTGCGACTTTTCATCAGAAAAGTTGCTCAAAAGTTCTGGTCTCGACCCGATATGCTATGAGGGTACTTTTGCCCGCGATGTAATTAAGCGATTGAAGGTTGCCGTAAGTGAATCGCTAAAAGGGGCACAACCGGTAACTCAGGTTGGAGTTGGTAAAGCTGAGGTTTACAAGGTTGCCTCGAACCGGAGGATTATGGGGGCAGATGGCCGTGTTCGTACGACACGCTATACCTCGTGCCCCGATTCAGCGTTGCGTGCTGAACCAGAGGGGTTAATTGATCCCTTGGTATCGTTGATTAGCTTCTGGAACGGGGGAAAACCGGTAGCCGTGTTAAGCTATTATGCGGTGCATCCCCAAAGTTATTATCGAACAGGAATGGCAAACCCTGATTTTCCCGGGCTCGCTCGTTCCTTCAGGCAACTTGCAGTTCCTGAGGCATTACACATCCACTTTAACGGGGCCGGAGGCGATCTTGGCGCCGGAAAATACAACGACGGTTCGACGGAGAATCGTCGTTTGCTGGCCGAACGCTTAGCCGATGGAATGAACCGGGCCTGGAAATCCTCGAAAAAAGAATTGGTCTCTCCCGATTCCGTAGGATGGTTCGTGGAACAGATCAGTTTACCTCCTTCCAAAACAATAAAAGAACCTGGAACGTGGATGAAAACTGCTGATCCTGTCTTTTTGGCAAATAATCTTTTCAAAACAGCTTGGTTACAGCGATTACAAAAAGGGAAGACAATAAATATTAACTGTTTGAAAATAGGTGATATACGCATTCTTGGCTTGCCTGGAGAACCCTTTGTTGACTATCAGCTTTCGGCTAAAGCTGAGCGTCCTGATTTATTTGTAACAGTTGCTGGTTACGGCGATTATGCTCCAGGTTATATCGCCACCGACGAAGCCTACAAACAAGGCGGATATGAAGTGAGTGAGGCATCGGGCGTAGCGCCAGATGCGTGTAACGTACTGATGGGCGCTATCAGGAAACTTCTGCATAAGCGCTAGTCGTGTATTGAATAGCTTTATTTTTCAGGAACAATGATATGATGTCGAATCGTGAAGATATTACACTCCATGCTGATTTAATAAGGGATACCCGAAGTAACAAGTTCCGGCTTTTCCTGTTAAGGGCGATTGCTTTTTTAATTTTTTTCTGTTGTCCCGTATCCGTTTGGTCAACCGGAAAGGTGTTGATATTTCCTATTCCCCAGCAGGTTAAGCTTACCACCGATACTTTCGTGGTCAACGGAAATACATCTATTCTTATTCCTGAAAATGCCGGTAATCAGGATGTTGAACTTGCTCGTTTTCTGGTACGGGAATTAAGCGATAAATATGGAGTGGCTGTAAAAACCAAAACAGTTGCTTCGATTTCAGAAGAAAGAAATGTCATTTTAATGGGAACATTGAAGAATCCGCTCATTCGTAAATATTGCAAAGATCACAAGCTGGAATTAACGAAAAAGAACCCTGGAAAGGAGGGCTATATCCTGCACGTAAAAAGCAACCTGATTGTTATTGCCGGATGGGATGATGCAGGGGCCTTTTATGGGCTACAGTCACTGCGTCAGTTACTTATGGTCGGTAGTGGTAAAGTGGTTCAGGGGATACAGGTAACTGATTGGCCTAATCTTCCGTTCAGGGGGATACGGATATACGTTCCGGGGCCTGAGAATATCACATTTTTTAAGCGGTTCGTGCAAGATTTTATGGCCTTGTACAAATACAACAAGGTTATTCTTGAGGTCATATCCATGAGGCTCGACAGGCATCCGGAGGTTAATGCCGGATGGATTGACTTTTCAAAACAGATACAATACAGCCGCTTAAATTCAACGGAAGGGCCGAACGGAGAACTCAAAGACTCCAGTCATTCTGATGCCGGAGATGGTTGCATTATCGAAAAAGAAGAAGTGAAGGATATGGTAGCGTTTGCAAACAGTAACTATCTGGAAGTAATTCCCGAAATTCCCTCGCTTACCCATGGATATTATTTATTGACCAGGCACCCGGAACTTGCCGAATATCCAAATGATAAATATCCTGATACCTACTGTCCCTCAAATCCTGCAAGTTATGATCTCATGTTCGACGTGTATGATGAATATGTTGAGGTGATGAAGCCTGAAATGGTTCAGATCGGACATGACGAATGGTGTGTCCCATTGGGCATTTGCCCGCGTTGTAACGGTAAAGATTATTCTGAATTATTTGCTCAGGATATTGGCAAAATCCATACTTATTTTTCAGATAAAGGAATTCGGGTTGCCATGTGGGGCGACTATCTGCTCGAAAGCGTGCGGGGCAAAGGGCCGCAAAAGATGAAAACCTCATCGGGGATGAGCTATCAGGTACCTGGAGCTATTCGGCCTGAAATTGTTAAAACATATATTCCCAAAGATATTCTGGTATTTAATTGGTTTTGGGGCGATACCGGAAAAGAAAAGGAACTGGAACAATTGGGCTTTAAGCAAGTTTATGGAAACTTAAAGCCAAACATAAGCCACTGGGATGAGCGAATAAAGCAGGTTGATGCAATAGGAGGAGCGCCTTCTTCCTGGGCTGCTACAAACGAATACAATTTTGGGAAAGATCTGATCTCCGATTTTCTGGGTTGCGCCAATTTATTGTGGTCAACGCACACCATAGACCAACTGGAGCTTGGCGAAATCGTCAGATGGGAATTAATTTCCTCTGTCAGGTCTGACTTTAAAGGAAAAAGAATCTCAAGTCAGGATGGCGATTCAGTGGTTCCTGTCGATATCTCTTCTCATTTTAACCTGGCAACCAATTCATCCATTTTAAATATCGGCTTAAGTGCAGTCAAATCGGGCAATGTTTGCCGCAATAAGTTGTCGTTCAGTTTGTCAGATCCAAAAAACGCCCGGGGTAATTGTGTCATTGCGGTGGCATCTGGTGATCATGTGACGAATGCCTTGCCACTGACTGTGGATAAAATATCGATTAATGACGACGTAAGCAGCCTTATTTTTTTACAAGCCTGTGCCATTTCGGGTGATAATAAAAAGGCCTATTTCAATATCCCCGATTTTTTTGATACAACCGACCTGCTGGGTTGGTATGAGGTTGTATATGAAGATGGTTACAAGGAAATTATCCCGATCCAGTATGGGGTCAATATTTTGGAATGGAATCCGGGAGGTGAAAAGAGCCTGGATAAAGGAGAAGGAGTTACGGGCGAATCACAAAATGTTTATTGCTATGAAGCCGACCCTGTTGCATGTTCTGCTGATATGAAAAACGCCCCGATCACATTCTTTGCTTATGAATGGGTCAATAAGCGTTACGGAAAGAAAATAAAGGAAATCAGTCTGAATGGTACTTCGGGCTTTGTCAGGGCCGGCGGGTATCTTAAGGCTGCCGGAGGAATAATGGCTCCTGATAATGCTATTATGCTCAGAGCATTAAGTGTCGTAAAGAAAAGAGCGAATTAACCCAACTTAAACGAAACCGGATCGAAGCATGGCTAAAACATACAACTTTCAAATTATCTTTTTCTTTTTATTACTGGTATCAGTACCTGTAGTCGCACAAAACAGCTCTTCCGATTCAATAACCGGATGGAAAGCGGGAGTTGCCCGGATTAACATAACCCCCGAAGGTTCGCTATGGATGGGAGGATACGCCTCCCGAACTCATTCTTCGGAAGGAAAGCTTACTGGTTTATGGGCAAAGGCATTGGTACTTGAAGATGTGAAGGGCCAGAAGGCCGTATTGGTAACGATGGATTTAGTTGGAATATCCAAAGATATGTCTGACCATATTCGCAATCATCTGCTGAAAGCGTACAACTTATCGCGGGGCCAGATCATATTAAATGCCTCACATACCCATTCTGGTCCGGCCCTGAAAGGAAACCTGACAGATATTTATCCCATGGATTCTCTTCAATGGGATAACATCGACCGGTATTGTGTTAACCTGGAAAATATGGTCGTAAAAGTGGTTGGCAAAGCGATGCATTCCATGGTGCCGGTGATGCTTAGTGCAGGCAATGGTGTAACCCGGTTTCAGGTGAACCGGCGGAGCAATAACGAACAAACACTAACGGAACAAATCGAATTGAAAGGCCCCAACGACTACGCCGTTCCTGTGTTGAAGGTTGTCGGCAAAAGAGGAAAGCTGCTGGCTGTTGCTTTCGGATATGCCTGTCACGGAACGGTTTTAAATGGTTACCAGTGGAGCGGCGATTATATGGGATATGCCCAATTGGCGCTGGAAAAGGCTCATCCAGGCGCTACAGCCCTGTTTTTTCAGGGGGCTGCCGGAGATCAGAATCCACTTCCACGCAGGTCGGTACCTTTAGCTATACAGTATGGGAACGAACTGGCTTGTGCGGTGGAACGGGTCCTGTCAGAAGATATAAAACCCCTTGCGCCTGTGCTGAAAACATCGTATGCTGAAATTGACTTGCAGTTGGAAAATACGCCGTCGGAAGAGAAATTACTACAACTGTCAAAGACTTCTTCCAGCTTTGAGCAACGCTGGGCAATTGGTTTATTGGGAAAATACAGAACTGGTGAACCCATAAAAACAACCTACCCTTATCCTATGGAAGTATGGAGACTTGGGAATCAGGTAATTGTGGCATTGGGCGGCGAACCAACGATTGAGTATGCCATAAAACTGAAGCAACTTGTTGGCCACGACTCCTTTATTTTAGGTTACTCGAATGACGTGATGGCCTATATCCCTACGGCTGAAATAGTAAAAGAAGGCGGTTATGAAGGAGAATCCTCGCAGATCGCTTATGGGTTACCCTCGAAATGGAATCCGGATATCGAAAAAAAGATATTTCAGGAAATAATAAAGCTAGCAGGGGAGCTGGGAGTTTCCTCTTCGGAACAACCCCGAAAAAGGGTGGAGAATAAGCCCTAAAAGAAACAAATCAAAACCAATAAAATTAGATGATAATGAAAAAGACAAGCATTTTAGTAATTACATTTTCCTGTTTACTGGTAGTCATTTCCTGCTCAACGGGGCATTCCCCCAAAGGAGAACGGGAGAATGCGGGGACACCAGAGAAATCCGTGCCACTGGTAGCCAAGAGGTATTATTCTGGCTTTAGTTTGGCCCATGACACCTACAACGCAATATCAGCAGCGAGTGATGGGCAGATCTATTATGTACTTTCTTCCCAGTCCATTGATCAGGGCGGCCAGATGTATGTATATGATCCGAAAACTGACAAGACCCGTTTTGTGGCTGATCTGACAGAGGCCTGCGGAGAAAAAGGGAAAAATACAATTTCGCAGGGCAAGAGCCATGTTCGTTTTTATGAAAGCCATGGCAAACTATATTTTGCCACACATGCTGGATATTACGAGATGATTAATGGTATGGAACGCATGCCGGAGCATGCCCCTAAGGGGTATAAATTGTACCCGGGTGGCCATTTTCTGTCATACGATTTGTCCAGCGGTAAATTCGAGAACCTGGCGATTGCTCCCGACGGTGAGGGGATTATTACCATGGATATGGATCGCGAACGGGGACAGATTTACGGAATAACCTGGCCCAAAGGGTATTTTATCCACTACGATTTAAATACCGGGAAACTTAGTAACCTGGGACAGATATCGGGTAATGGAGAGGCCGGCACCCCGGGAAAAGATTACCGCGTACTTTGCCGGTCGATATTTATAAATCCATCAGACGGCGCTGTATATTTTTCAACTTCCGAGGGCGACATATTCGCTTATAAGCCCGGTTCATCGTCAATTACAAAAGTTGAAGGAGCGAATTTACGTTTGGATTACTTTGGCAAGTACGATCCATCAGATCCGGGAAGTATGGGTTATAACTGGAGGTCAATCACGTGGTGTAGTTCCGAAGGGGTTGCTTATGGGGTACATGGAAACTCCGGATATTTATTCCGTTTTGATCCGGGCAAATCAAAAATTGAGGTGGTGGAACGAATCACTTCTGAACCATCGAAAAAGAGTGGGATGTTTGACCAGTTTAGTTACGGGTATTTAGGGTTTCAGCTTGGTCCCGATGGCCAAACACTCTATTATCTCACAGGAGGACCTATTTATATCAATGGTCAACGTGTAAAAGGAGTTGATCAGATAGCCATGGGAGCTGCCAAGGGGTTGGAGAACCTTCACCTGGTTACCTTTAATATCCTTCAGCAAAAGTATACCGATCACGGGCCTGTTTTTTACGAAGATGGAGGACGCCCTACCTACGTGAATTCAATTGCAATTGGATCGGATGGAAACGTATATACCCTTGCCCGGTTCGAACATGAAGGCAAAGAGGTGGAGGATTTGGTTAAAATATCTAACCCTTTTCCGACCAAATAAAATGGGCATGATTACAACCGCTCAGAAAATAAGCCTGACTGTATTGAGGGTTTTTATCGGATGGCATTTTCTGTATGAAGGCATTAGCAAACTCCAGAACCCGAATTGGACATCTTCCGGATTTTTGAAGGAATCAAAGGGGCTCTTATCTGGATTTTCTATGTGGATTGTGTCTCACCAAGGCCTTTTACAGGTTGTTGATTTTCTCAATGAGTGGGGATTAACCGCTATTGGGCTGGGATTAATCTTGGGACTTTTTTCACGCGTAGCATCCATTTCGGGAGTGGTTCTGTTACTGATGTACTACTTTGTGAATCCGCCACTGGTTGGTTTAGAATATTCAACCCCAATGGAAGGGAGTTACCTTGTTATTAATAAAACCCTGATAGAAGCGGCAGCCCTGTTTTTGTTGTCCGTTTTTCCTTCTGGTTCGATAGCCGGCCTGGATCTCTTTATTTCAAAATCAGGAATGACAAACAAAAAAGTTAAGAAATAGACGATGTCAGAAGAGAACAAAACGAATCTTCGTTTGGAGGAAAATGAAGAAAATCCATCTTCAGGAAACACAATGAAGCGAAGGACCTTGTTGAAAGCATTGGCAGGTGTTCCAGTACTGGGCGCTTTTGCCTTTGAATTATGGGAAAAACAGGCCTACGACATCGGGAAGAAGCAGCGGGTTGTCCGGGAATTGGGGCTTGAAAATTTGAAAGTCCCGGCAATAAAAAAAAGTTCGGGAGGAGAATTACTACGTATCGGAATCATTGGCTTTGGAAACAGGGCCGAGGTTCATGCCAACGGACTGGGCTACATGCATCCCGATGATGTAAAATGGAGGAAAGAAAACGGGACGATAAAAGACTGGTTAGTTCAGGAAAATTTAAATGTTGTCTTAACCGGAATTTGTGATGTTTTCGACCTGCATGCTGAACGGGGGCTGGCAACTGCTCGTAATGAATTACATCCAGGTGGCGGCCCTGCGCAAAAATTTACAGCAAAACGGTATGTTCATTATCAGGATATGCTCGACGACAAAGATATTGATGCGGTAATGATTGCTACCCCTGATCATCATCATGCCGAGATAGCCATTGCAGCGGCAAGAGCAGGTAAACATGTGTATTGCGAAAAAAGTGTGGCTTTGAGTGAGGAAGAGTTAAATTTTTTATATGAAGCTGTAAAGGGAAGTGGTATCGTTTTTCAGTTGGGACATCAAATAACCAAAAGCGCCGTTTTTCAGCAGGCAAAGGAAATTATTCAACGTAATATTCTTGGAAAAATCACCCTTGTTGAAACAACTACGAACCGAAATTCAGCCAGCGGGGCCTGGATCAGGCATCTTGATGCCAAAGGAAACCCTAAACCGGGAGATGAAAAGACCATAGACTGGAAACAATGGCTTGGAAAATCGCCGTATGTACCCTTTAGTACCGACCGGTATTACAACTGGAGCAAGTGGTTCGCTTATGATACTGGAATGATTGGGCAACTGTTTACCCATGAGTTTGATGCGGTAAACCAACTTTTGGCGATCGGAATTCCTCATTCGGTGGTTTCTTCAGGCGGAATATATTATTGGAAAGACAACCGCGAAATTCCCGACCTGCTAAATTGTGTTTTTGAATATCCCGATCGTGATCTCACTTTGCTATACAGCGGATGCCTGGCCAACAGCCGTAGCCGTGGACGGGTTTTTATGGGGCACGATGCATCGATGGAACTTGGCAGTTCGGTCAGCATTTTTGCCGATAGTGACTCTACGCGCTATAAAAAACAGATTGAATCCGGAGAAATTGATCCTTCTACTCCAATGCTATCCTTAAGTCCGGAATCGGGAAGCGTTGATGCAGTGTCCTCGGCTACTGCAAGATACTTTGCATCCAGGGGCTTAGTCACAACCAGCATTGACGGGCACGAGATTGATCTGACCTATTTGCATATTAAAGAGTGGATCGATTGCATCCGCCATGGAGGGATACCCTCGGCCAATATCGAGCGGGCTTATGAAGAAGGAGTGGCCTGTTTGATGGCCAACCAATCCTATTTGGAAAAACGAAGAGTAGAGTGGGACCCTGTCAAAAGAAAAATTGTATAATAAACATAACATAAAAATTGATATAAAATAATGAAAAAATCAGACAGAAGGAATTTTTTGCGGACAACCGCAATTACGGGTATTGGCTTAAGTTTAGCCGGAAGTGTGTTTAAAGCGAGTGGAAATAACAGTAACGCTACTTTCATTAAAGTGGGCATTATTGGACTGGATACATCTCACAGTGTTGCTTTTACGAAAACATTGAACGATCCGAACGCCGGCGCCGAATTTAGTGGATATCGAATTGTTGCAGCTTACCCCAAAGGAAGTAATGATATCGAGAGCAGTGTATCAAGAATTCCAGCCTATACTGAGGAAGTAAAGAAATGTGGGGTAGAGATTGTTGATTCAATTGCGGCCTTACTCGCTAAAGTGGATGTGGTACTCCTGGAAACCAATGATGGGCGTTTGCACCTGGAACAAGCGCTTCCTGTTTTAAAAGCAGGTAAACGTATGTTCATTGATAAACCAATAGCAGCCTCATTAGCCGATGCCATGGTAATTTTTGAAGCCTCAAAAAAATATAATGTGCCAATTTTTTCCAGTTCGTCATTAAGGTATGCCATCGGGATGGATGAGGTTACTTCCGGAAAAATTGGGAAAGTGATTGGCGCCGACACTTATAGCCCTGCCGAATTGGAAAAAACACACCCTGACCTGTTTTGGTACGCAATCCATGGAGTGGAACCGTTGTACACAGCAATGGGAACAGGTTGTAAAAGCGTGGTGCGGGTTTCAAATGAAGATACCGATGTTGTAGTTGGAACCTGGGATGATAACCGGATTGGAGTGCTTCGGGGCATTCGAAAAGGGAAAGGCGATTTTGGCGGGACGGTCTTTGGTGAAAAAGCGATTAAGATATTAGGGGGCTATCCTGGCTATAACCCGCTGCTCGCAGAAATCATTAAATTCTTTAACACAGGAATTGCTCCGGTCAAAGAGGAAGAAACCCTGGAGATTCTTGCGTTTATGGAAGCTGCTGATATAAGTAAGGCAAAAGGCGGTGTTTCTGTTGATTTAGATTTTGTAATAAAAAAAGCCAGAAAAAATGTGTCTGAAGTAAAAATCTGATCACATATTTTAACCAATAAAATCTAAAAAGCATCAACACAAGACGATCATTTATAAAGACAGTAGGCGCGGGGCCGCCTTTTCCACTATTGCTTTTACTGCTCCGTCCATTGTTTCGGCAATGACTACCGATCCTGAAAACAAATTAAAACCTATCCGGGTAGGCATTATCGGCGCTGAAAATTCGCATTCGAAGAACTTCGGAAAGATGTTTAACATCGATCATAAATTCCCGGGAGTTGAGCTTACGCACATTTGGGGCGAAACTGATGAATTTGCTAAAAAAACAGCTGAGGCTGGGAATATTCCGAACATTGTTAAAGAGCAGAAGGATATGCTCGGTAAAGTTGATGCATTAATTGTGGATCATCGTCACGCCAAATATCACCTGGAAGCTGCCACTCCATTTGTAAAAGCTGGAATTCCAACGTTTGTTGACAAACCATTCTGTTATCGTGTTGAAGAGGGAAAGAAGTTTCTGGAAATGGCCCGTACTGTAGGAACCCCAGTCACTTCGTTCAGCTCGATTGCTCAAAGTGTTTGTACCTACGACATCAAACAGCAAGTGGAAGCCATGGGCGAAATCAACCATGTAATACGATTTGGTCCAGTCGATCTGGATTCGGAATATGGTGGTGTATTTTTCTACGGCGTACATATTTTGCAGCCACTTATGGTCATGTTTGGCGAAGACATCCAGCGGGTTAAAATTACCCGCGATGGAAAGAAAGGAAGCGCCAGCCTGGTTTTCAAGAGTGGTCTTTATGCCACACTGATCTTCAAAAACGTTTCCTACGGATGGGAAACCTTCGTGGAAACCAAAACCGGGTTGGTCGAACTGAAATCGCGAGTGCCTGAAACCGATCCGATTAAGATTTACACGGATATTGTTGAGATGTTCCGGACTCGTATCGAACCACGAAGCCACCAAAGTATTTTGAATGAAATTGCTGTACTCGAAGCGCTGGAAAGATCGGCGGCCAATGAGCAATGGGAGGAAGTTATTCCGGTATAAATTATGCAGAAAACGATCGCACAAAATAAAAAACAAACAACCGACTGGACAACAGTCATTTGGAATTGCTATTTTATACAAGAATCGTTGGCAGGCTGAATTATTTTTCAAAAGGATAAAACAGCACTTGAAGGTCAAAAGCTTCTGGCGACATACACCCAATGCAGCTAAAACAAAACTCTATTGCGCTATAATTGCCTACTGTTTGGTGGCAATTATTGGCAAGGAGTTGAAAGTTAGCAGATCAACCTACGAAATATTACAAATCCTTGGCATCTCATTACTGGACAAAACTCCTGTAAAAGAGTTACTTGCAAATAATGATTACAAAAATGTCAAAGAACTAAATTATAAACAACTATCAATCAGTCTCTTTTAACGAGATAGCAGTGAAAATTTGTATTTAATCACAATAAACTATTCCCGTAACTAACAAGAAATACTGCAGTTATTAGAAGGGCTGAGCCAATCGCCATTTTCTTCATTTCGCTTTTGGGTACGCCAGCCCATTCAGAAGTAATTATCCCCCAAATGTTAGCTGTGATAATAGCACCAGCTGTAAAAATAACCCATCCGGTTGTTGTTCCTGCATCACCCAATGCCGATGCAGCCATTCCATAGCAAAGCAGCGAACTATAGAAGGTAATTCCCATCAGAATTGTCCAGGGAAAATAGGATCGGGTTTCTTTTCGAGTATAATTGCCTATCGTTTTGTTTTTAGCCAGTAAGTAGATTGCATAAACCAGAAAGGCAACAAATCCTCCGGATAGCGCTATTGCCCAGATAATTGATGTGGAAATGAAGCTATTTGAACCTACCCCGACTTGTGATAATGCGGCATTCTTCAAGGGAGTTCCAAATTCGAAAGCAAAGTTTATCATGGAGCTAAAGAAGCCGGAGATAAAGCACAGCACCAGACCTTTGGAGAATTTGGATTTGTTTATTGACGCACTCTCTTTTTGTTGTTTTTCATCTTCCCTGGCTTTCCCGGCAGCTCCGCAAAGAATGATTCCAATTATTGTCACGAACAATGCAAGCAATATCGTTATTCCTCCTGTTGTAGCTAATGCGGCGGGATTTTTTACCAGTAGCGGAACCAATGCTCCAATTATAGCAATAAGTCCCATCATCAGGGTATAACCCAGGGAAAAGCCTATCAGATGCAAGGCAAGTCCAAAGGCTACAGAGCCAATGCCCCAGCCAAGTCCGCAGAAAAAAGTCATTGCAGTAGCACCGGCTGGAGTATCTGCCAGAACTTTCCCGACATCAGGAATCAGGAGAAAGGCAAATATCCAGGGGGCAAGCAATAAGCCGGAAATCGCAAAACAAAGCCAAATGTTTTCCCATCCCCATTTGGGAGTAAGTTTAATCGGAACGGCATAACTTCCGTTCAGGATTCCTGATAGTATGGCTAACAGGATAATCGGTAGTGTACTCATGATACTTTATAGGACTTTTCTCAGGAAACGGGAAGTCAGTACAGCATCATTCTGTTTGACCAGTGCTTCTATTTCTGCAAAATGGTCTTCCACAATTTGTTCGAACTTGCGGACCCACAAAATACTTTCAGCAATCGCATCGGTAGCATCTTCCCTGTAGGGATATTGGTCCATAGACAACCATCCGGAATAGCCGCTTTTCATTAAATTGTATAACAAATCGATATATACAGCACTGTGAACAGTACCCACAATCATATCGTCATCCCAGAAACCATGATTGTCATTAAAGTGCATGTGGAAAAGTAAGTTACCAGCCCGCTTGGCAAGAACAACCGCTTCAGCAACGTTTTCTCCGGCAATAAAACTATGGCCCGTATCGATGCAAACGCCAACATTTTTGCATCCGGTTTCTTTGGCAGCCAGAATGGTATCAGCCATCCGGGCATGATAGGAATAGTTTCTTGGTTCTTTGGGTTTGTATTCCAGGGCATATTTCATTGTTGGAAACTCATTGGCCAACCTGGCAGTTCCTTCGCGAAGCCATTCCCGTTCCTGGTCATAATCAGCGCTCAACAGGTAATCATACCCATCCTGACCCATCCAAAGATTTACAACTCCGCTATTCATTTCAAGAGCTATTTCGCTCATCTGGCGTAAATAGTCCAGTGAATGCTGGCGGATGGCCGGATCGGTACTGGTTAAAGATCCTTTCCCATATTCTTTAACTGTAAATACATCGGGAATGATCGAAACACAGGCTTTCCCATAGTCTTCCAGCCTTTTTTTCATGTCTTTGACATTGTCGGGACGGATATCCCAGGTTCCAACTAATTCGATCCCTTCAACAAAAGGAATTTTAGCGGCCTTTTCCAACATCTCTTCGGTGGAAGGATTGTTCTTATATCCGCTGCAAAAGCGATCACAGGTGTTACCTAAATTACCTAAGATTAAAGAATACTTGTACATAAGTTTATAGTTTAAAAATTTAATGTTACTTTTTTATTATTCATAAATTTCCGGTACGTCAATCAACGTACGTTCAAACATTTTCAATCCGCCTTTGGGGTTCGGATGATGGTATATCTGCCATCCGTAACTGGTTGAATAATCTTCCCAGTACATCATGGTTTTGTCAACCTCTTTTCCATCTCCATTGACCGAAGTAGCCAGGTCGAATTTGCAGCCCTTGATTCCAATTTTACGGCGCACCTGGTCGATCAATTTGTTGTTTTCGACCTGCGTGCCGCTTTCATTGCTCGGAGTATTGTTTAGGATCGGGATGGCTCCCTGTTCCTTGATGTAATTCACCAATTCACTCAGATTTGCTTCTGTATTTCCACCATTGGTTCCTATGGTAACCATCACGTATTTGGCTTTGATATAGGGCAATTCGTTTTTGATATAGTCTAATACCATTGAAATGGTTCCGCCCCCCCGTCCGCTCGACATGGCGTCTCCGTTCAATTTAGTAATGACCAACTGGGTCCAGGCCTGAGGAAAATCTTTACTGGGATAGTAACCTTCCGGTTGGGTAATTGAATCTCCGTAGATCAACAGTTTGACCCTGTTTTTCAAGGCATAAACGGTAATTTGTTCTACCAGCATGGATGAACCGCTTGCAAGACCGAAACAATAGTAGTCCCATTGCATTCCAACGCCGAAACCGGCCTGCAAAGCGCCAGCTCCACATCCGCCTTGTCCGTCGTGTGTCGCAGATATTACAACTTCTTCTTTGGTCTGAACATCGATAATGCGAAGTTTGGCTTGCTGATAAATGTGATAGATTTCAATCACATATTCCCGGTCTCCCTTCAAAAAATTAACTGCTTTTTCGGTTGTTGGACTGGTTGCAATGGAGATTCGCTTGTTAGGAACATCAACATAGGCATTGAAATCACCCTCACTGCTTTTGAAAATTGCTTTAGCATCAGCAGAGAGTTTCACGCGATATTGCACCATCCGTTCGGCAAGCGCATAAAACTTATTGAGCCTGGCAACATTGCCTTTTCCGGTAATGTTCAATCCTTCGTTTGTATATTGCCCAACGCCGTTTAATAATAACTCAGGAATCGAACTACTACTGTTCAGCGTTTTGTCGTAGAGTACGCCTTTGTCAACCGGGCCGGCAGCTTCTACCTTCACCGACATAACCGTACTGACATCCTGATAATTTACGGTGATAGTTGCTTCTCCAACAGCGACTGCTTCTACCAAACCACCGGCAACCGTAGCAACCGCATTATTGGAAGACTTCCACTGAAATGCCGGAGAATGAGCAATCGTAGGAACTGCCGCCGCCGTAAGTTGTTCGTGGTCGCCGACTTTCAGCAACAAAGAAGTTTTGTTCACATGGATGCTCTTGAGCGAATACTCTTCAGACAAGTTATTTTTTTCGCATCCCGTTGCTGACAGTGCAAACAACACACACACAAATATAGTGACAAACGAATTGTATCTTATTGTTTTCATTGCTGCTATTTAAATCTCATTTATAAGTAACTTCTGTTTTTTCCGATGTCAAATTAAAATGATTGACCGCCTGAACACTGATTGTCGTTTTAACGTTTTCTGCACCGGTAATCCTGAATTTCATTTCCGGAACATTTACAGGGATGGTATTATCGCCATTGGTATCAAATTTCTGATAGTCACCAGTTTCAGGCAATCTTCCGACAAGAGTACCGTTTTTGAAGATGTCAAACCTCAAGATGCCCGACTCAATATCGGCATCGGCTTCCCATGAGACGTCGAGTGCATTATTATTCCATTCTACTTTCACATTAAACGGGGCGATAGGTGGTGTTTTGTCGGCTACCTTTCCTGTGGAAACAAACTCTTTCCAATTTCTTGCTGTAGCTTCGTCAGGGAACAGACACAAGCCTCTTTTACTGCCTGTGTATTCCGATTCTTTGTAAATCTGCAGAGACAATGTGTCTCCAAGCCACCTCTGGGAGCGATCAATGTCGCGCATGACGGTCGTGTTTTCTTCCGGCATCCGTTGTTTCATTACAGCTTCGAAAAAAGGAATCGACATGTAACGGATGTAACTGAAATTATGGTTCTGTCCGGCATTGTAAGCAATGCTAACCGGCGCGTCCATATTCCGAAGTTTGAGAAATGTATGCACTGCCGTCGCCCAGCATAGCGAGCTGGAATCGCCGTCATTGGCTCCGGCATGGCGCAACAACACAGGTATTTTGGCTGTCGCCTCCGGATAGTCCCATTTCGGATCCCAGGCTGCTGAGTAACAAACTGCCGCCATGATTCGTTCGGGATAAGCTTTCAGCATAGCTAACGTCCAATAACCTCCCGCAGAATGTCCAAACAGTAGCCATGGAACGGTATTCAACTCCGGATGTCCTGTGTTGGATCCGGCATCTTTCAAGACCTTAAACAATGCACTGGCTGAGCCCGAAGCCGGATCACGCCAACTGCCACAATTGCCGTAAAGTGCCGTTTCAATAACCGCCAGCTTCCATTTTCGTGCAAAAGCCTGATACTGCAAATCGTAAGGCCGTGTAATTCCGAATTGCTCCATACCACATCCGTGCTGCAAAATCAGCACACCCCGCAACGATTCAGTCCGGGTGGGGATGTAAACCCCGTAATCGGCATGGTCGGCAAAGGGACAATCGGCTCCTTTCAGCGTCATCCTGACAATTGTATCGCTGTAAGTTTTACTTAACGGTTCGCGAAGATTCACCTTCACGGAAACCTTAGTACTGACATCCGACGAACTCACCGAAATGATTGTTTCCCCTTCGGAAAGAGCTTCAACCACTCCCTGATTACTGACTGTAGCGACAGCATTATTGGCTGACACCCACTGGAACACGGGAGAAACAGCAACCGCTGGTACAGCTATTGCTTTGATTTGTTCCTTTTCTCCCACTTCAAGTGTTAGCGATTCATTGCCCGTTTGGATGCTCTTAAGTTTGTATCCTTGTGAAATGTCATTTTCTCCGCATCCAAAGGCAAACAATGCTATTAGAGTCAATATTGCTGTTAATATCCTTATCTTTTTCATAAATGAATTTTTTTGACAAAAAGCCGACAGGTTTATACGCCTGCCGGACTAAAAGATTATTCGATTCATTTAATCTTTAATAATTCAAATTCATTGAATGACATTGAACTCCACGGGATGCCTAGAGTACCATAGATATTGTGAGTGTTGTAAACGATACCTATAGTGACGGACGAAGCGCTCGTGAGGGTAAATGAAATTGAATTCACCTTTTGCTGATTCTCAACCAAGTCGCTATATGCCAATACGTTGGAATCAGAAGTTACCACAGTATAGTCGGGTAATGTTTCGCCTTTTGCAACGACACCATAAACATCTGCACAAGTAGGGTCTGTAGCATTCCCCGCGTCAATATTCAATGTATAACTGCCAGGCTGAAGAGTAACTTTCTGGTAAATTTTTCCGTTGGTCACATCCTGAGCACCCCAAACTGCAGCACTAAAAACAGCAAAAGTACCTCCTTCTCCAGTATCGAAACTGATATAGGCATTGTCGTTATGAGTCCATCCAGCCACCTTTTGCATTCTACCGGCACCGACAGCAGGAAACAAATCAGAACCGTCGCCCTGGAAGGGCTTCTTGGCATTTACCAACGAAATTACTCCTGGAGCGTCATTGCCGTTTTCACCGCTGATTTTTACCTCATTGAACAAGTCAATTTCGGCAATCTGCGACCAGAATGCATCATTATATCCGCTGAGGATCGTAATTTTAAAATATCGGGCAACGACTGGTTCAGCAAATGTAAAGGTTTGCTTGTACCTGGACCTAGTAAACTCACCCTCCATGACTTTAGTCCAGGTACTGTTGTTATCGCTTACTTCAAACCTGAATCCTTTTGCTAATCCTTGTTCTCCTGCTTCTTGCGTCTGGATGAAATAGAAACCGTTGAATTTTTTCTCGCTTTGCATGTCCACCGTTATCCAGTGAGGCATTTTAGCATAAGAAGCTACAATCTGTGAGTGCCAGAAAGTTGCTACGTTATTGTCAATAATATAGCTCGCCAAGGCCCATTTACCGTCACCCCCAGGCTCTTCATCGGAGGATCCGGCAATTGTCCATTTATTCTTTTCAAAGTTGAGCATCGCCGCACTTTTGGCGTCTACCTGAACGGTATTAAACTCGTCAATCGCTTCTGGTTCGGGTTTAAATACAGAGTAATAATAATACTTTTTGTTCAAATCGATTTTATTCACCACTACAGAGGTTAGGGTACTGTTCATCATCACACTGTCCTTAACTCCTGATGTATTTGTAAACACCACCCTGACTTCAACTTCTCCTTTATTGGTTTCTCCAAAAAATAGTTCTACGGAAGTAGGCGATATGGTACTTTGATTAATCAACTGTCGGTTGGTTAGACCATTTTTATAGTTGTCACCGTAAACATTTACGTCTGCTCCCTTTGGGTCGGAAATCAGTCCTTCGGCATTAAACGTTACCACACGAAGTGTTTGCTTGCCTTCAGGTAGTTTATCAACGATGATGCTTTGCGTAGCCGCATCGACAATGGAAAACACATTGAATTTTCCGCTGCCATAGAACACTTTCCCTGACTTGGCATCGGTTGGTGTCTTAAACTCTATTTTTGCGCGGTTTTTACCTGGATAAACCTTAAAATCTCCCACAATGGAAGGTCCCCGTGTCACGTCATCCTTACAACTGACAAATGCCACTGCAAAAAACACAATCAATAAAAATAAATATATTGCTCTTTTCATATCGAGTAAAATTAAATAATTGATGATGAGAACTTCTATGAATTTATCTCCATGCTTCAGGCTGAGTCATTCCCGTCATTTTCTTGGCATCTTCCATCGGAATCGGCATTACCAGATATTTATCGGTATAGGAGTAATAATCGCGGATTTTCTTACGCTGATAATGAAATTTACCATCGGCATCTTTGGTAATTCTCATGCCGGTAATAAATCGGTTGGTTTCATTTAATATTTTCCACCGACGCTGGTCATTAAACCTATATTGTCCTTCAAGGCAGAATTCTACGCGGCGTTCGTTGCGGATACGGTTTATTAGAAAATCGTAATTCTTCTGAAATCCGGGAACATTTTGAATTTTAGGTTGCAATGCGCGTTCCCTGATCATGTTTAGCATGGTCATTGCGCCGTCTAAGTCACCGAGTTCGCACAAGGCTTCCGCTCTGTTGAGGTAAAATTCGGCTTGACGGAAGAATACCCAGTGAGTAGCTTCGTTTCCATGACTGCCACCTGGTCCCCAATATTTGATTTGTTTATCCTTACGACTGTAATAACCAGTACATGTATGCTGTGTTTCCTGTGAAATCACATCGTTGATTCCGTTTCTCCCGCCAACATATGTTTCTACAATAAATGGTTCAGTGCAGTTATAAGGTACGCCGTAGTTTGCCATGTTGTAAAGAATATCCACATAAAAACGAGCATCTCTGTTGGCATAAGGATCACCGTCTGGATTTTCGCTGTAACCTATCGTTGTAGCTTCAGGAGTAACAGAAATCTTTGTATGAGTGGCATCGTCGTAAGTTACAGGAAGGGAACCATTTGTCATCTCGAAGCAGTCTACCAATTCCTGAGTTGGTGACTCGCCGCAATTCCACATATGAGCGATTGAAGCATAAGGATATGCACCGACATCCACACCATTGGTGTTGTTGATATTTGAGTTATCACTCCACGACCTCCAGATGATTTCCGTCACTGGCGTTGCAAAGGGACCGATAAATAATCTTTTGTATTCGGACATTGGAACAAGTCTGTAATCGGACATATTGATCACGTCTTGAGAGGCATCGGCTGCTCGCTGCCATTTATTCTTTTCTTTTCCCGGATTATTCAGCAGACTGGCATTATCGAGTAGTACCCGGGCTCGAATAGCATAAGCCACGCCATTATCAACATGCATAGCTTCATTCGCTGGTTGTCGGCTGGGTAAAATTCCCGAATTAATTACTTCCATCAATTCATCGGATATTTTGGTGGCTATTTCATCGTAAGTTGGACGTTTCAGGTCGTTCCACCCTCCAAAAGTTGCTTCAAGCGGTTCCTCAATCCAAGGCACGGGTCCGTAAAATTCCAACAGGTTCATATAGTACCAGCAACGGAGTACGCGCGCTTCTGCTATCCATGTTTTGCGTTCCTGCTCAGTGATTGCGTTCGATTGTGGCAAGTATTTAATTGCGTTATTTGCCAATCGGATGCCGCGCCAGAAATCGGGCCATAACTGTTCGCTTGGTGAACTCCAAGACCAATTGATAACCGGATTGGTCAGCGACAGGGCGCCATTATGCCATTCATAGGCGTTGTAAGTTGCCGCCCAGAATGCATTGTCTGTCAGGCACTCTATTGGGTTCATCACAAATGAAATCTGATCCCTGTTAAGATAGATCTCGCCATAAGCCGCTGAAAGAAGGCCTTTGCTGCGATCATAGTTAGTCAGGACTTTATCGATGGTAATCTGGCTATCGGGTGTTTTATCCAATACATCTACACATCCATATTGAAATACGAGTACAAGTGCTATGATAAAGGTTAAAAATATTTTTTTCATGATTTTCAATATTTAATATAGTGATATACTAATTAGAATGAAACATTTAGCCCAACGTTATAGGCTTTGAAAACCGGATACAATAGCTCGTTGTTCTGTTCGGGGTCTTGATATTTAACAGGTAATTTGTCGAACGTTAGTAAATTTAGACCATTGACATAAAGCCGCACTGACGAAGCCTTGATTCTGTTTGAAATTTTTGCTGGTAACGTATAACCCAACTCGATATTTTTTAAGCGAATATAACTTCCGTTGGCACACCAGAAATCTGATTGTAATTTGCTGGTGTTACTGCCCAGATCCAAACGTGGATAAGTGATTTTCATACCTTTGTCATAGCGTTCCTGGCTCCACGCCTCCTTGTGCCATTCATTGAAGTTGTTTGTTTCCCATATACTTTGCCCTCCCAGCATAACACTTCTTCCGGCTACTCCCTGCCACATCATACTGAAATCAACACTTTTGTATTGAAAGCTAAAAGCTCCGCCGAATGTCCATTCAGGTACCTCAGGATTGCCGATAGGTACCATATCTTTTTCGTTTATGATACCATCGCCATTCATATCCTTGTATTTCAGGTCACCAACTTTAGGAGCAGCTCCAAGATCTGATTGGTCGTACCAGTCCTTTATTTCCTGCTCTGTGTTGAAAAATCCTGCAGTTTTATAGCCAAAATTCTGTCCTAAACGAAATCCGGTACTACGTAAACGGCAAGCATAATCTTCTGGAAGTAAAACTTCGCTCAGGTAAATTACTTTGTTTCTATTAAACGAGCTGTTGAGCCGTATATCTATACGGCAGTCCTGGTTAATCGTTTTCTTGTAGCCAAATGTCAACTCGAAACCCTTGTTTTCAATCTCACCGGCATTGACTTTGGGAATAATGCCAGTATTATAAACGCCGCCAGTGCCGAATACCCCAGTAGGCACTAATCCATTAGCGGGAATCAGAATGTTGTTGCGCTTTTCGTAGAAAACGTCCGCATCGAAACTGAAGTCGTTGAAGAAGCGGGTTTCCAGTCCTATGTTATATTTATTTGCCTTTTCCCATTTGAGTTCATTATTTCCTATTTGTGATTCATAACTGCCATTCCACAGGGTGAGAAAGGCAAAACGGGAACCGCCCATATTGTCGTTACCGACCTGTCCGTATGATGCGCGGAGTTTAGCGAATGTAAGCCAGGGAACAGCTTGTTTCAAAAATCCTTCTTCAGACATCACCCATCCGAGTGAAACTGACGGAAAGAAGCCCATTTTATGCCCTGGCGCAAACTGTTCAGAACCGTTGTACCCGAAGTTAATTTCGCCGAGATAACGATGGGCATAACCGTAAGTGGCACGACCCACAAAACCGATATAATTATAGGGAAGTTCAATGTTGATCACACGTTGATAGCGATTGAACAGCAACATTCCCGTAACATCGTGTAGTCCGAAAGTGTTGGCATAATTGAGCGAAGCGTCAATGTTGAACAAGTTGTTAAAAGTTTGATATTGCGAATCGGATAAAGGACTATTTGTCATCGTGCCAGTCGGCTGGTATCTGACTGAATCGGCGACTGAGGGGTCTTTCACAACTTCGTATAACTGGAAAGTTCGTTGTCTGACTTGCTGATTGCTGGAAAAGGCGTCGTAAGAACCCACTACTTTCGCCGACAGCCCTTTAGTAATGAAATCCAAATTTTGTTCCACTCCGAGGGTAGTGGTGACCTGATTAGTCTGGGTATTACGGAATCCCGAGCGGTTCAGCATACCATAAGGCACGTTGTTGATATTTCCACCTTTTTTTGAGGTCGTCAACACTTCGCCATCGGGCGTTTTATCATTGTGATAATTGTTAGGCGTGGAAATCAATGAACTCATCACGATAGAATATCCATTTACATCATTCAAATAGGCGCCGTTGTTCGGGACAATGACCGGATCGTTTTTCTTTTGCATATATCCGCTCACATTGAGGAACATTTTCAACGACTGCGTCAGGTCAATGTCGAAATTCGAGCGGAAATTCACACGATTGGCTTTTGATTGAGGATCATAATCATATTCCGAAAATTTTTCGGTTTTGAAAATACCTTCCTGATAGAGAGCACCAACAGTGGTGAAGTAGCGCATCTTGTCGGATCCGCCACTCACATTGACATTGACTTTATTCATAGGAGAAGCATCTTTCATAAATTCATTCATAAAATTACGCACCGGATACAGGTCAGGTTTGTCGCCCAGCCGGTAGCGTTCCAAAGCATAGTTGCTGTAAATGGGATCGCGTCCATTCTGAGTTTCCACCTGATTGCGCAACAGGGCATAGTCGTATGCGGAGACCATTTTAGGAAGAAAGGTAGGCGATTGCCACGATTGTTCACCTGTGATGTCAATTACAGGCTTGCCTGCCTTACCGCGACGTGTAGTAATCATGATAACGCCGTTAGCACCACGAACACCGTAAACAGCAGTAGCTGAAGCATCTTTTAGAATGGTAATAGTTTCTACTTCTCGGGGATCGAGCGATGAAAAATCGCGTTCCACACCGTCAATCAACATTAGCGGTTGCTGACCGTTAACGGTGCTGCGTCCACGAATGTAGAACTCCATTGCTTCGCCGCCCGGAACGCCCGAACGTTGCAATACGGTCAAGCCGGGCAAACGTCCCGCCAACGCAATACCTAGGTTCGATGCAGGAGTCTGCTTTAATCCGGTTGCTGATATAGTCGTTAATGCGGCAACGATACTTTCCTTTTTCTGTGTGCCATACCCGACTACCACTGCCTCGTCTAACTCAGTAACGGATTCGATCAGGCTTACATTAATCGTATGTTGTTTCCCTACGGTTATTTCCTGCGTTTGGAAACCAACAAACGAAAACACCAGAACAGTTTTGGCCTCTGGGACAGAAATTGTGTATTTACCATCCCTATCAGTAATCGTCCCCTGGGTTGTACCCTTAATTTGCACAGTCACGCCGGGCATTGGTAGCCTCTGCCCATCAATGACTACACCCGTGACCGGAAATTTACTATCCTGATTTGCATACACTGATAGGCTTTGAAGTAATGCACACAGGATACTTAACAGAAATAATTTCGCTTTCATAGTTTTACATAAGTTTTAATGATCAGTGTTAACTAATTTGTTATTGGGGTTATAATTTTTTAGAATTGGTATGTTAAGACACTTTCAAATAAACATAAACATTATAACCACATTTAGTGATTCACTCACTTTAAATAATACATATAGCTCAACCTTCCCATTGGCATAGAACTTCCAGACTGGTAATAATTCATGATTTGGGAAGGATCGGTTACACCCATTGCAACTTTAAAGTAGAACCTGACGCCGTTGCTCAGTCCAATGACTGACCGCGGTATGGACAGTTGCATTACTTCGTTGCTTTGAACAAATTTGGCCTTGCCGGTATTGGAGGCACTAAACCCGTTGTTGAACTTGTCGACAGAGGCTTCGCTGTTCCCAATCTTTCGACCAATTACATATTCGTAACTTTCCCAGCCCTTTATTGCAGGTTCTCCCGTGCCAACAAAGATGTTTAGCCAGTTTTCATCTCCGGAATAATCGCTAAACTTATCCTTCCCTCTCAGGTAGATATAGACGTTTTTCGCGTCGTACGCCACCCTGATTTCTTGGAGTTTATTAGCTGGAGCCGATTGGGTGTAGTGCACGGTGCTGGCACCACCGAAGGCATCGCGCATCATGTATTTCTCGTCCATATTGCGAACAACATATTTCACATCGTTCCACTGAGATAGGGTACCCTGTAAATCAATGGTTTTGGCTTCATTCAGCTCCGACGTTTCGTTTATACCCTTGTAGCGGCGAATGTTGCGGATTAGTTGAAGATAGAATGCGTCCTGGTAGCCACCTGTCATGGGCTCAATATCCCGCGAATATTCTTTACTTGCAGCATCACACAACATGTATTCTCCGTCGTAAGGTTGTTTATAGGCGATCCATTCGTTCCATCCACCAACGGAAATCATAGGAGGATCAACTGATATGGCATGATCCCATTGCGATTGGAAGAATGTACCCTTATCTACATCAGCGGCGATGTTCTGCCTTGTGCCGGGATCCCATCCTCTTCCCCAGTTAATCCAGTTGGCGCGCGTCAGCGAAAACGACATTGGAACCATCGGGTGACTTGCCACCGTTACGTTCATAACCTGCGACTGCATATGCAGCGGCTGCGGAAATTTCCATTCGATCCATGGGAACCCATCGGGATAGACTGGGTCGCCAGGCCATTGTGGTTTCATAAAATGGAAAAAATTGAGAATCTCGGAAGAGAGAACACCGGGCTTATAGTTGTTGTCGCTACGTGACGCAGCTTCTCTCAGATCGTCGGCTGCATCGGTGTAGGCGATAATCATCGGTTTTCCGTCCACCCTGTACCATGTGTCGGGATAGCGGTTGGGCTGGTATAGTTCCCGGTACAAGTCCCGGACTGTCTGGAACGAGTGCGAATGTGTGTAGAACACTACTTTCGGTGGATTCCATCCATTCTTCAGCATCTCGTCGATCACTGCACATACCTTCATAAATACGTTGGCGTAAATGAGAGCGTTAGTGGTGTCGAAAAAGATGAAGTCAACGCCTGCGGTAGTAATCATTTGCATTTGTTTTCGAATGACCCATTCGTCTTCAGAATTGTAATACCCCCAGAGCGGCTGGCCCCAGTAATGTGCCTGGCCGTTTGGACTGATATTCGCATCGTAAGAGTTAAAATCAGTCAAAATTTTTATGCCGTTTGGTAATGCTGCAATTTTGGTGGCATCGTAAATACCAGAAGCATACGGTTGACCAATCCAGGGCCAGAAGAACATACCGACCTGTCTGTTTTTTTTGAAAGCCGAAATTGTATTGAAACTGCGTCCAAATAGGTCAACCCCAACCACATTAAAATTGTTGTATTTTGTGTTTGCCGAAGGTTCAACCTTATCGTCGTTTTTATCGAGAGTATCCGGTTTCGCAGGGTTTCTCGTTTCAGGTTCAGGCATAATGGAGCGGGCAGGAGAGCATCCTGCAAAACCACTGCATAAAAGAAACACATACGCAAGAAATAATGGCAACAGTTTTTTCATTTTATTTATTTCTAATGTTAAAGACATATCGTCCCGAGCCGACTTTGAGAATGACATTACCGTTTTCCTCTCCCAATAGATTAATGTTATTTACTTTGGAAATATTTTTTCCGCTTTCGGTTACATCCTTTACAGTTTTTGCAGGCACATAGACTGTGGCTATTGTGTTAGCAGGGATAGTTACATCCAGAGATAATTGTCCGTCTTTCTTTTTCCATGCAACTTTAATGATACCTTTTACCGTTTTTAGTTCACCTTCTGCAAAATCCAATTCATTAAAGATGATCGGACGAACAATAAATTTCTGGAATGCCGGGTAATTGATTTCCGGGTTTATTCCCAGAACATATTTATAAAACCATGAGTCTGCGGAGCCCATCATCGGGTGATTATGGGAATTCATAGCACCCCCGGTAGCATACTCCCAGCGTTCCCAAAGTGTTGTCGCACCTTTCGACAGCATAAACCCCCAACTGGGATAGGTAGTTTGTGCGACGATTTTGTAGGCTGTTTCAGCATAACCATATTCGGTCAGCATTTCCAACAGGTATTTGGTGCAAAGATTGCCAGTGGTCAGGTGGTAATGCTGCTTTTCGACGTTGTCGGCTAAATTAGCAGCCACACGCTGTTTGTTCTTTTCTGCTACTAGCCCCATATAAAGGGCAAACGCATTTGAAGCCTGATTGTTAGATGCATAACCTCCAACCTGTTCGTTCCAATATTCACGGTTGAAAGCAGCAGCAATTTCCGAATCAAGTTTTTGATAATAAGTTGATTCTGCATCTTTCCCAATAATCTTTGCCATATTCGACAGGATTTTTGCACAATAATAAAGATATCCGGTTGAAATCATTTTGCCAGGCGTGTCGCGGGAAACACCTGAGCCGTCAGGGTCTTGCAGGAAGTCGCGTGGAGGGCACCAGTCTCCATAATAACTATAATTAACGATCCCGTTTTCCGTTTTGGAATGAAGAAAATCAACCCACGCTTTCATCCCTGCATAATGCTCACGAATGATGCGTTCATCACCGTAAAATTCGTAACATTTCCAGGCAAGCAACAGATAACTCGCTGACACGGGATCGGCAGGACGCATTCCGAACCGAAAAGGGGCAACGCAGGTTATTGAACCGTCACTATTTTGTGTATCTTCTACATCGTCGATGAACTTAGGATAGAACCGCGACATGTCAAAATTGTATATTGCCTGTTCAATTCTTACAGTCAGGTCATTCAACCACCCCATTCGTTCATCGCGTTGAGGGCAATCCGTTGGTACACTATGCAGGTTGCTCGACTCTGTATTTACGATCATCTTGTGGATGTCGTTAAGAAGTTTATTGCTACAAGCGAATTTACCTGTTTGGGCCACAGCAGAATGGACAGCGTTCACTGTAATATCTCCCGGTTGGGGATGATAGGGGAATCCTTCGACCTGAATATACCTGAACCCATGATATGTAAACGACGGATGCCAAGTTTCCACCCCGTTGCCACTTAGAATATATGTATCCTCGGCTTTTGCATTCCGTAGGTTTTCCTGATTTACCAGACCGTTTTGATAAAGAGATTCAGCATACTTCATTGAAATTTTTGTCCCTTCTTTACCTTCAACTTTTAACACTCCCCATCCGGCAAGATTCTGTCCTACATCAATCACATAAAGGCCAGGCATAGGTTCTTTGATGATTGTCGGTACAATAGTATCTATCACTTTGATAGGTTCTACTTTCTGGGAAACCATATTGTGCCCGGGATCGTCTGTGTTATGAGCCCAAGCCCAATCCTTATTCATTAAACCTACTGGTACCCCAGGTTTATATAAATCTGGAACGGCCAGCCTTGCGTCATAATATTCTCCGTCAAAAATGGTTGAATAGACCACCGGACCTGTGGTGACGTGTCTCATATCATTTGAAGTTATCCATCCCTGACTACCATCTGCATAAAATATTTCCATCTGTATCCGTAATGAAGGAACACCATACCAACCTGGGGCAACTGAAACAAGGATAACATTGCTTTCGTCCGACAAATAATCGGTAACATCATATGTCGAATAATAAATACGCTTAGAATAAGTACTTTGAGCAGGCTCAAGAACACGATCACTAACCTTCTTTTGATTAATATGCATCTCGTAAAATCCCAAGCCGGATACGTAAGCCCTTGCCTGTTTTATTGGTTTATTTTTAGTGAAGGTGGTTTTGAAATACAACACTCGTCCCGGAATTCCTGGTACATATGCAATCCAATCGGATTTCCAATCTTCTGGCTTTAATAATCCCATTTCGAAAAATGCAGGTTCTGACCATTCACTCTGTAAATTGTCGGTTGACCAAACTTTAACTTTCCAGTAATACCGTTGTCTGGAGAATAATTCCGGTCCTTTGTAACTTATTCCTGTGGAAGTTGGTGTATTTATTTTGCCACTATCCCAAATATTTGCGTTATTCTTGGAAAGCTCGTCAATAGAATTGGAAACGATAATTTGATACGAAGTTTGTAAAACACCTCTTTGTCCCGATTCGATACTCCAACTTAACCGTGGAGATTGGATATCTAACCCGATAGGATTGATTGCATATTCGCAATTTAACCCGACCACTTTCAAATTACGGTTCTCAGCATACGAAAAATGAAGTGAGACTATATAAAATAACACACAATGAATAATTCTTTTTATGATCTTCATGTTCACACCATTATAGTATAATAAAAAATTGCTTTTCAATCCTGACATACGGATATTTGTTTTTACATGTACAAAGTAGGGGCAATAAATCAGGATTTACTGGCTGTTTTGTTTCAGACTTTTGTAATTATAATCCGATATTACAGGATTTTTTTAGTACTTTTAGTTCAACAATTGTACAAATCATCCAAAATTGTATCCCTGCTTGTCCTTTGATTATGCATTTTATATTTTAGGTGAGTTTTTCAAATTGTATGTATAAAATCCTGATTATTGTGTTTGTTTTTGTCGGTTGGTTATGTTCCTGTGTAAGGACCGGTTCAGACAACATAACCGAAACCAATGAGGGACAAAAAGTATCCTCACAGGTATCCTACCTTAATATTCGTTCGTTTTGTCAAGATTCACTGGGATATATGTGGATTGCCACTTTGCACGGATTAAACCGCTACAATGGATATGAGTTTTTCCAATATTTTCATGATGCAACCGATTCTACCTCATTGAATAATGATTTGGTTTTCGCATTGTATCTTGATTCGTCACATCGCCTTTGGGTAGGTACACTAACAGGAACGAACCGCTATGATTTTAAAAGCAATAGATTTATCCGGTATAACAACAATCCGAAGTGTGGTGCGAATGTCTATTCTTTTTTTGAAGATCATAGGGGAAATATCTGGGCGGCCACACATGTTGGTCCCGGACTGGTGGATACTTTACTCCAAAAAGTTGTATTTCCATTCAAGGACCGTTGTATAGTTCATTCGTTTTGGGAGGATGACTCCCGGAAATTATGGATGGGCACAAACCTTGGGCTTGCTGAATGCAAAAATAACTCGTCATGGGAATATTATCCGTTGCCTGGCAACCGACAAGTTACATCGTGTATGTATATGGATCCGAATGGAATATGGTGGTTGGGAACCAATGCAGGTTTGGTATGCTTCGACCCGGTATCGCGAACCTTTAAAAGTCTTCCGGCGCCTTGTCTTCAAAACTCGAACCTTGGCAAAACCCAAATTAACTTCATCAAGGAAATCAGCCGATCGAAACTCTTAATTGGTACTGAATCCCAAGGTCTTTTCCAATATGATATTTTATCGCAAACCTTACAACAAAATGAACCATGGCGGCTTAACAATTTTAATTCCAATGAACTGCTTGCCTGTTATGTAGATAGACATAAAAATGTATGGATTGGCTCTTATGATAAAGGTTTTACTGTTTGGAACAAGTCTCTTGAATATTTTAATGCTGAGCAACAGCTGAGCAATATGGTCAAAGACAAGTTTGTTACCCGTATCGTGCAGGACCGATACGGCAACTTATGGGTTGGTACCCGTTATCATGGACTTTTCAGCTATACCCCGTCGGGTAAAATATCTGTATATAATGCTGAAAATTCTGAATTATTCAACAAAAACAAAGGTCCTATTGAATCGCTTTTCATTGATTCCAATAACAGGATATGGATCGGATTAACAGACCAGCTAATTGTGGGTTCGGTTTCAGGCGATGGACACATTCACATTCTTGCCCGGAAGAAAATAGAACAGGTGAGAATGATGAAAGAAGACAAATATGGGAATTTGTGGATTGGCTCCTGGAATGGATTATTCAGGATAGAAAGTAAAAAAGCTCTCTTTGATAAGGTTCAAACCCTCTATCGGTCGAATGTTCCCGATATGTGTATCCTTGATTCGGGCGATTTGCTGTTTTCATCATATGGTGAGGGTATTTTTCGATTAGAAAAAGGAGATACAATACCCCAAATGATAATAATGCAAGGCAAAGCTGCTTCTGTCGCACAGGGGTGTGTCACACTCTTTGAAGATTCGCAACATCGGGTTTGGATGGGTAGTTATGGACATGGGATGCTTTGTTGGTCAAAGAATCAATTTTATACTTTCACGAAAAACGAAGGATTGCCACATAATAATGTATTATGTTTTCAGGAGGACCAGCAAGGCAATATTTGGATGAGTACCTCTAATGGCATATCGAAACTTAATATGGCCGACACTACCTTTATCAATTTTTCCAGCAGTGATGGCACCCTAGGGAACCAATACCATGAAAAAGGAGGATTGAAGCATTCTGACGGACGTATATTTTTTACAGGTAACCACGGACTTACTTTTTTTAATCCAATGGTCGTTTTGCCAGACAAAAGCCAGCCTGTGGTACATCTGGAAGATTTGAAGATACTGAACCGAAGTGTCCAGCCGGAACCAAATGATTTGGTGCTTCAAAAGAGTATTGCTTACGCTCCCAATATTACGCTCAATCACAAACAATCCAATTTTTCTCTGGATTATACAGGTATCGATTTTATTTTGCCCGACAAATTAACCTATGCATACAAGCTGGATGGGTTTGACGAAAACTGGAATTACATGGGCAATTTTCGACGGGCTACTTATTCAAATCTACCAGCAGGAAAATATACTTTTTTTGTTAAAGCCATCAACAGTGATGGTGTAGAGAGTGCTCATCCGGCAACTATACAAATCACTATCAAACCGGCTCCATGGTTTTCATGGCAAGCTTGGACATTGTATGTGTTGGCTTTTATTTCGGTTACATTCTTCCTGTTTCGTTTGAGTTTTAGAGTAAAAATGGACCGACAGTTGCTTGGAATAGAACACAGTGAACGGGAGCGCGAGCGCGAAATATCCGAAATGAAAATGAACTTTTTTACAAACATATCGCATGAATTGCGAACTCCGCTGACCTTGATCTCTGCACCCCTTGAGCAATTATCGGCTTCTGGCAATTTAAATGAGACAAGTATAAGGCTTTTAAATACGGTTTCCAGTAATGTACAAAGCATGCTTCGTTTGATCAATCAGCTGCTCGATTTCAGAAAAATGGAAAGCGGAGTACTGTCCTTGCAGGTGCAAGAGGACGACATCATGCAACTCATCCAAAATATTTTGGATGTCTTTATATATCCCGCTGAAAAGAAGAAGGTTAACATAGTATTTATGCCCCACACGCAAAATCTTGTCATGTGGATAGATACGGACAAACTGGAAAAAATCCTGCACAATTTACTTTCCAATGCATTGAAATATACGCCAGAGAATGGTTTCATAAAGTTGGAAACCAATGAACTGAGTGGAACAGAGGCAATTAAAAAGTACCCCGGTTTGTCTGAAAAAACTGACTATCCCTATATTGAAGTTGTTGTTTCTGATTCCGGTCCCGGAATTCCTGAGGATAAACTTGGGGAATTATTTGTTCGCTACCGCCGGATAAACAGCTCGTCTGGACTTAAACCTGATTATGGAGGTAGCGGTATTGGTCTGCATTATACCAAGCGTCTTGTAGAGACACATAATGGACTGATTTGCGCTCAAAACCACCCGGAAGGCGGTATGGCTTTTTCATTTATTCTTCCTTTGGGAAATATCTATACTGGGAATGACAAAATGATCCTATCCGATATGGTTGTGCCAGATAACAGGAAAGAGCATCAGTGCTGGCAAAGCGTCACGAAAATAAATAAACCATATACCATCCTGATTGCCGAAGATAATTTAGAACTCATGGATTTTATCAGAAACCTGCTCGACAGCCAGTATAACCTACTGGAAGCGCTGGATGGCGATAAAGCTTGGGAACTGGCACAGAATGAACTGCCGGATTTAATACTGAGCGATGTACTCATGCCGGGATTATCGGGATATCAACTGTGCGCTCAAGTTAAAAATCATATCGAGCTCTGCCATATTCCGGTGATACTGCTCACCGCCAAGAGTACCGTATTCGATCAGGTTGAAGGCCTCGAGCAGGGGGCTGATGCATATATTTGCAAACCTTTCCATGTTGATTATTTGCTACTGACCATCAAGAATCTATTTATGTCAAGGGACAGACTTCGTCAGTATTATTCGACACCTCAGACACAAAGGCAGAAAGAAAGCCCAATTCCGGTCGCTCTAAACCATTACGACCAGAAGATGATGAACAAATTGACTATAATACTTGAAAAAGAATTGTCCAATCCTGAATTAAATGTGGATTATATTGGGAGAGATCTTGGCTTCAGTCGTACTGGTTTTTACAGAAAAATAAAAGGATTAATGGATATGTCTCCTATTGATTTCCTTCGAAACTATCGGCTGAGAAAAGCCGCTGAAATGCTTCAGGAAGGCTTATTATCACTAAATGAGATATCTGATAAAACTGGATTTAGCTCTTATTCGTATTTTTCAAAATCGTTTAAAAAACATTATGGAGTAACGCCAAAAGAGTATATTAAAAATTTTAATCAATGATTAAGTGCCAAAATTCTAATGAAATTATATTTTCCTCTGCAATGCTTTTCAAACCGATACATTTAAAAAAAACTTCTAGAATCCCAATTTCGGAAAAGATGGTATTATAAAATACGACATGGACTTTCCCTTTCTCTTCCCTCAAAGCTAAACAGCTATTCCAACCCACAAAATACAAAGACACGTAATTAATTTTCTCGGATTTTAGATTAAGGCACTATATCTACCTTTCTATTTGGCAAGACCTTTACAACAATAGCCAGATTAATTGTTAGATTCTGATACCCTTTTGATTCACTTATAATATTCGTTGTAATACCTTTTTGCTTTAACCACCTAGCAAATCCACCTGGGCACACAACTGCTTCTAGGTTTGTTAATCCTTCAAATTATAGCAAATTTATTTAAGTTCTTAATATTGTAGCAGAGTCTTCTTTCCCCTGCACTCTAAAGTAACATTTCGCATGCATTATCCAAAACGGAACTTTCCAATTCCTTTAGATAAGCCTGAGTAACAGTTAGATTCTGGTGTCCCATCGATTCACTGATAATATCAGTTGCAACACCTTTTTGCTTCAGGCAATTGGCAAAACTATGCCGGGCCACATAACTACTCAAAGGTTTATTAATTCCACAGACTGTTGAAATTTCCTTTAGTTGTTTATTGTATAGCAAAAGCATTTTCTTTTTCCTATATTCCGGTTGGGTTGGGGTTAATTTATCTTTTGATAATATTGGGAATACATATTTTGTTGTAGTATCGGCTTTATAATAATCCAGAACTTTCTGTACCGGAGGAAGAATCTTGATGATAAAATTGCCCTTGGTCTTTGAACGGGTATAATGTATTTGATCATCTGTAATGTCAGTCCATTTCAGTTTCATCATATCTGCAAAATTCATCCCGCGAGTGTAAAAGCTAAAGACAAAGTAATTGCGGCTATTAACCAACTTAGGATGTTCAGATAAATCCATATCAACTATTTTTTTTACATCCACCATATTCAAGGCCCTTTTCAAGCCTTTACCTTTCAGTTTTGAAACTTTATAGATGGAGAATGGATAAGTATCTTCTTTGACAATCTTTCTTTCAACAGCCATATTGTACAAGGCTCTGATAGCTCTCATCCTAACTCCGATTCCACCATCAGTTCCACCCCGTGATCTCAGAAAAACGTCATACTTATATAGAAATTCAGGTGTTATGTCCCTAAAATTTAATTTATTTGAAGACGAATTAAAAAGTTTTAATGATCCCAGTGTTTCTTTATTTGCCCTGGCATTACCTGTCCGTCCTGCAGTGACCATTTCGGAAATAATTTCTTCCCAGAAGTTAAAAACATTCTGATCGGCAGGATTTGAATCAATTCTGAATTTTTGTTCAAAATCGTCAAGGGTATATTGCTCTTTTCCCAGTTCGAGCTCTGCCAGTACTTTTAGAGCACGATCTTCAAATTTCCCGAGTACCCGATTACTTTGGATATAGTTGGAGTTATTTTTATTAAATCTACCTGACTTTTCATCCCACTCGTTTTCGAAAGCTTTAAAGATCGTACTAAAGAATTTAGATTTTCTATCTTTGGTAACCCTTAAGCTTATTGGGAATTTTTTGTTTGAGAGTTCGGTTTGTCTTAAAACTGTTTTTATTGTAGCCATATAATTTATTATTATAAGTACAACACATGTACAACATTCTAGTATATAAAGATAAAATTATATCATCAGATGAAAAATAAAATATTGTAAATAATTGATAATGAGGCTAAAAGAAAACAGATGGAATCACATGAAACAATAATTTTTCTGGCTCATAATCAGGGAGTCACTGGTTCAAGCCCAGTTGGGCCCACTAATTGAAATACAAGCAGTTACAAAAATATTTTGTAACTGCTTTTTTCTTTATTTGCACACAGCTCTCGCTATCTTTTAAATATTTCAATTCTTCCAAGTTTGCTTTTCAGATGGACTCAATAGCGAATTTATAGCAAACTTATCGTTTTAATTCGCCCAGATTATGACCCGCATGATTGACAAAGGGTTGTGAATTTCTTCTTTGCCGTTGTTTGTGCAAAATTGGACTAGGCAAGCAGAAAAACAGAAAAGCACCTAACAATCAAGTGAAAATTTCATATTCAATAGTTTAGTCGTGTTTATTATCTTTATCAATCATTCTTCCGCGAATAAGGATCTTCCCCAAGTATTCTACTGTACATTTATATTTCTCTGGATGTTCATTGATATCTGCCCTTTGGTTTTCCCCCAATATATTGGCCTTATCAGGTATTTGCGAAGATATTGTCACTTTTACAACATGTTTACCTGGCCTAACTTTCGCAAAAAAACATTGCCCCCGGTACCGGTTGTTACAAAAACGATTAAACCGATTAACCAGACGTACTGCAGATGAGTCGTTTGATCCAATGTAGTTTTCAGCATTAAGTTGATTCATTAATAGTACCTCGCCATCCAATTCGATTTCGAGTTGTCCAACTTCAGGACCTCCAATGTCAAACAAACCGAACATGCTTCCTTCAAACGAAAAAGTGAAAGACGCACCTGGTTCTTCGGCTTTCAAAAGGTAAGGGAACCATCCGGAAAATTGCTTCAAATCAGCTGATTCAGCCGGATTTATTTTCACCCAATGGCTGTCGAACAAAGCAGATGCGGGATCAATCATTTGGGCATCCTCCCAATTATCAACGAGCATGGGTTCAGGTACCCGATGATTTTGAGTCCCGGCATTCTCTTTCAACTGAAGCAACGCCCGGGCAAGCGATGCGGCGTATAAATTTCCACCGGCCAACAGTGGGTGAACCCCATCAGCCGAAAAAACAATTTTATCTTTTACCTGATCCGCGTCTCCTTCCCAGATAGGTTTACCTTCCTTTTCAAGGAAAGCTGCTTCCATTCCCAAATGCACCGACGGAATGCCATAATGCCGGGCCAAGAGATCAAGTTTAGCGATGTGATCTGGAATTTTCCCTTCGGTATAAATCTTTCCAACCCCATCGGTTATCGTATAAATCAAACAAATATCGATTTGCGGGTTGTACCTCCAAATCTGACGGATAATTCCTTCCATGCCCTCCGCAAAAGCGCCATTGACGGCAAATTCCACAAAAATTATGTCCGGATTGTATTTCAGCAATTGTTGGTACAGGCGACAGGCTCCCAAATCGGTTCCTGTTCCCGAAACTCCGGCATTGATGCCAGTAATTTTGGTTTCAGGAAACATGCTTTGAATAAATTTTGCCGACTGAACGCGGTATTGCTCATCAGCCCGGGTAATGCTTCCGCCCAAATAGCCAATCGTTACCGATTTCCCTGAACGTAGTTTCCTGAAAAGATTGGGTAGTCCGTCTCTGATCTGAAATTCGCTTGAATGATGAAATGTCGAAGGTTGAACAACAGGCAATGAAAATGACTCAGGATAAAAAAACAGAGGGCTGGCTCCTGCCTGACTGGCGGCTATCAAATTTTGCTGATTGGAATTTTGAGCAGCCAGAAAGGTAACTGAAATACCCATCAAATGAATTACTAAAACATATCTTATTCGATGCAGAAAATTATATTTTTTCATAGTGCACTATATACCTGTGATTTACCTAAACATTTCGGAAAGTTATACTGACTATCGAGATACTTTTGGGAGTTTATCCGAATTTGATTTGCTAACATCGTTCAGACTGGTTTTGCTGAGTACCAGCGGCACTGCCACATTAAACGAAAGCGTTTGTTCTTTATCGGCTCGCGTTGCGCCATACAAATATTTAGGAACTCCGTTCTCGAGGTAAAGGCAGGGACGTTCAAGTTTCGATTTGCCCGGAATTCCACCTTCCCAGTAAAATGTGCTACCGACTACTTTTGTATGTTTTGCCGGGTTCCAGTCAATTCCATTTTTCGAAACCATTAGAGCCCAGGCACCCGAATCGCCAGTAAACTTTCCGACGACATCGCGAACAATAGCTAGATAGGTTCCTTTCTGAAACCACACAAACGGGTCTTCTGCAACCATCCAATCCTTACCACCGTCGTTCAGTTCGAAAATGGGTTTACCATGCTTTTCAAATGGCCCGAAGGGCGAATCGGCAAAGGCAACTCCGAAACGTACCGCACCTCCTTTGAGTGTACCATTTTTACAAACCTGCTTGTACAAAAGAATAACTCTCCCTTTATCGTCAAAAGCTGCGGCCGGATTCGAAACCATTAATGCATCGTAAGCAGTTGAATCGGAGCTGACATCTAAAACCGGATGATCCAGCCGTTTCCATTCCCCGTCGGGTTTCTCAGCCACAGCAACTCCGATCCGCTGAGAATTTCGGTAGCGCCACCAGTTATCGGTGTTGGCTTCCCGCTTTTTAATGGGAGCATTACAACTTGTTCCCATATAAAAAAGGTAGTACTTCCCATCGTGCTTTAATACCGCCGGATTATGTGTTGCAGAACCATCCCAGTATTGAGTTCCACGGGCAGGAAGTGCCACCTTAACATGTTTGAATGGACCACCCGGCTGAGCGGAAATGGCTACAGCAATTTCTGAAGAAACCGGCCAGGCATCGTAACCAGCGGAAAGTGGCCAGCGGGAATAAAGCATATAAAATTTTCCATCGTCGCCTTTAGTCACCGATCCACACCAAACGTAATAGCCCGGATCGATAAACTTATTGGCTGCCGGTACGGGTTGAACCATTGCATTCAGGTTCAACCCATCAGTCCAATCACTATTTTGTGATCGTACCTTATTATCATCCAACACAAACAACAAAGCACTGAAAAATAATAACTTAACTATTTTATTCATCACTAATTTATTGAGATTTTGTAAACAAATCCGGCAGTTTTTGCACCGATATCGTTTAATGCTTCCTGATTGTAATGCACAATATCCTTAAACCATCCGCGCTTTTTAAACTCACCTGTTTCACGATATGCAATATAAACCCCTTTCATCGTATGAGCCACTTCGGCCTGAACATCGCGAACAGCCTGACAACCTTCCGGAGCTTTATCCTGCTGATAGGCTGTTTGAATGATATAAAACGGAAGCTTTTTGCCAAACTCTTTTCTGAAACGCTGAATAACACTTACCAGCGCCTGCCGGTATTCTTTTTTGGAGAGCTGCCCCGCAAGTATGGCGTTGGCATCGCGTTCACCCTGTATCCAGATTATTCCTGAAAGTGAAACTCCAGCTTTCGTTTCAGCCATTTTCGTTTTTTCGACCGCCAAACTGAATAACTTGCCTGAAGAATCCCAGGTTCCGAAGTCGGCCATTTCGGCTTTACGATGACACGAAGCTCCGCCACGGGCAGCTGTAACCATACAAACTGACCGATTGGAAAGCTCGTTCAATCGTTTGGCAAAAGCAGGCGCTATACTTCCGGTTGCCGCACGCTGAAACAATTTCCAGGATTTCCCCGCCGGATCTTTTAGCGGCACAAACCTGTTTTCTGAAGCGTCGAACTCGAAAGCCGTATTGGGATTACAAACCATACTTTTCAACGAATCGCCCTGACCAACGGCATTGCTTTGCCCTGCCAGCAAAAAGAGTTGAGGCTTTTGCGCTGTCAACGAATTTTGAAAAAAAAGTAATACAAACAGTATAAGTAAAGAATTCTTCATGATCGTTATTTTATGAATCTTCCCGGTTATTTGATTGTTTCAAGCACTACAGGTCCCAATAATCCTGAAGGAATAAGCTTGTCGTCGGCTTTCCAGAACAATCGGGCCGACACGTTTGCCTGTCGAACTGCTCCGGGTTGTTCGTCGCCAATCAACCTGTTCCACCACTGGTTTACAAGTTCGACTTCCAGCTTGTTTGTTCCGTTTACCAGGAAATCCGACACATTGAGCCGGTAGGGATAGCACCACAGCGTATTGATTTCTTTCCCATTCAGCCTGACTTTCGCTAAAGATTCAACCCTTCCAAGATTGATATACCAAGCTCCAGGCAATTTCCCATCGAACGAAAAATCAATGGTATAAGTGGCCTTCCCGCAGAAATATTTCACCTCTTTATCATCAGACAAAGTCCAGTCGGTTAGTTGGTTAAACGTGCGGTAAAAAGGCTGATGTCCATTTTCGGAAAATTTGACGTTCCAATCACCCTCTATGGTTTGCACCTTGGGATAAGCCGGAAAATTCGCTTTGCCATCACCCGAAACCTGGCTTTTCGCCCGGAATACAATAAAGCACGAACCTTCTGGCGAAAACTCCAGAGGAATAATCGTTCGTCCGTTTTGAAATGAATAATTGTTCAAAGTTCTTCTTTCCCCGGTTAGGGCATCCAAGTATTCAGGCTGTTTATTGGCAATGCGAAATGATATTTCGGTTTTGCATGGCTCCTTTTTTTGATTGGCAATAAAGTAAATATCTGCATCACCGTCTTTTCTGTGAGTATAAACGAAATCGGCGGGCAATATTACATCAGGCGTTAATCCGGACCTGGAAAGAAAATCATCCAGATTAATTCCAAAACATACTTTCCCTTTGCCGAAGCTATTCCATAAAACAGTTTTTCCGTCAATTTTGCCCCACAAACGACTTGCTATCAATTTCACTTCGTTATCACATTCGGGAAATCCCATTAGACTGGGCGACTGCACTGGCCGTGGTCCAAATACGATCAATCCTGATCTTACGAACTCTTCGATTTTACGCAAAAGTTCAGGGCGCATTGCAGCAACGGGCGGCAACACCAGCACTCTGTACGAAGCGCCTGATGGTAGCACCAGTCGGGCATTTTCAACTTTCGCAAGGTTAACCAAAGCCTCAAAATTGATAAAATCAAGATCGTAACCTTTCGGGAAAGAATAAGGCAGCGAAGGTTTGTCGCAAGGCACATCCTCGCCTATAAAGATGGCAACATCCGTTTGTCGCTGGCCTCTTTGCAATACGGCCGAGATGCGTCTAATGTAATCGATATACGTTTTGGCATCCTGAAACCAGTTGTTGTTCCGGTTAAACTCGGAGCCATACCATGTATTTATGCCGGGCTGATTGTCGCTGGGCTGATGAATGGAAACGTGGAATGTAAAATGATTAATTCCCTGAGCAAAAGCCCAGTCGCCCAGCACCTTAAAATCGCGTGGCATCTTCTGATATAAATAATTGGCTCCGGAAGTAAAAGCCTCTGCCGACACCAGATTCCGGCCATAAATGCTGGCTACCGAAGTGGCAGCCCGACAATAGGAAAAGTCCCCGCCTGGTTTTTCGGCCCACCAAAATTCTCCGGCTGGCACATCGGTAAACTTGCCAAAGTTGAAAAATTCACCTGGAAAACCATGTCCGCCATAAGGCTCATGCCAAAGTTTTAGCCCATTTTCTTTACATTTTTCCAAAATTGCTCCCTCAAAATTTTCAGGCATCAAATCGGCAACCAATCGACGTAAATCCCATAAAAAACGATCCGACTGTTCCCGGCTTTCAACCACATGACCCTTCAGTACAGGTGTCCATGGCATCGGATCGTACCCGTAGGTTTCTCTGAATTTCTGAACCAAATTGTCGGTCCAGTTGGCCGAGCCCTGCTCGTAGCTGTCGAGTACAATCCGCAAAAGAGTTTTGCGCTTTTCAGGAGGAATGCGTTTTAATATTTGACCAATGTAAGAATCAAAACTAGCCTGGATTGCCTCTTTGCTCAAAACATCGGCGGCAAAGCCACTTTCGGTATTTTGCGGAACAGGATGAATCTGGACACCGCTCTGTGTCATTCCTAAATGCTGAATGATCCATTCGCCGGGAGGTACATCCCAGGTTAGTATTCCATTGGCATCAACCCGGGGAGTTAAATTCAAAACGTCACCTTTCTTTATTGCATATCCAGTCTCAATGGGATAATATGAATCGGAATTTCGTTTCTCGTATGCAGCTTTGTTTGCCAGTTGTTTTTCGCCATAATCGTTCACCCGTTCGGCTCCCCAGAGTTTTATTTCAGCAATGCGGCCTTTTTCTTCTTTCTTTTTACCAATTGAATCAGCAGATGGTGCTGTTTTTGAATCGGTTCCGCTTATCGTAAGCCTGAATTTAGTTGAACTGACAGCAGGAAACGATTCGGACACAGGTACAAATGGCAAAAAACCGGAAGCAATAATTCGTGTTTCAGCCCTATTCACGTGGCGCGACATTACCTTTTCCCAGTTTCCGCGATCATTTAAATATTCCAATTCACAAAAAACATTTAAAGGTATATCTGCCGGAACCAGTTCAAACGAGCGAATTGTAAATTTCTCGTTTGTATTAATTTCTATACTTACCGGTAAATCGTATAGCGAGGTTTTGGTTGTTTCATCGCCGTCGAACATATACCCGATTCCATCGATCTGGGGATTTGAGGTGATTTTATGATGCTTAGCGGAAATTATTTCGTCGGTTCCTTTTGTGACTGGAAACGCCTGTACACCAACTTGCTGAAATTTAAATTTCGATTTATCAATTTCATATTCAAACGACAGAGACGACTGCCGGACCCGTTCGTTCGATTCATAACGAGGTAATTGCATCACCAGCTTTTGAGGTCCTTTCACCCGGTACTCGTGAACATCCAGATAGCGCATGGCCTGCTCAGGCTTGATCCATGGACCGCCTGTCCCGCTCCATCCGGGTGAATTAAAAAGATTGACTTCAATTTCCAGGCGGGAAGCTTCTTCCATAGCATAAGTCAGGCAATCCCACCATTTTTCGCTGAACAATGTCACGTCGCCAACGGGCGAATCCTTATACCCAATCTGAGCAATGCTTACCCCACCAATCCCAATCTGGGCCATCGCCTCCAGATCTTTACGGATACCTTCCCTCGAAATATTATTGCTAACCCAATACCAGTAAACATGAGGTCTGGTTGACGCAGGTGGATTAGCAAAGACCTGATCCAACGTTGGTTCGGTCATAACCTTTTTCCCGACCTGGGCTCTAAGTGATGTTGTAGAAACTGTCGTCAAAAGCAAAATACTGAGCAATCGCAGCTTAAACTGATTTGAGTTCATCGCTTATCGTTTTTTATCTTTATACTATTTCAGAAATGTTTACCTGGAAAATTCCTTCATTCCCCAGTGATCGCGCCATGTTACGTGAATCTTTCCGTCCACAAATTTGATGGGCAACCAGATATATCGTCCTGAAACCGGATCTTCTGGGTTCCAGATATCGAACATTGCAATGCAGGCGCCAGGTATTCCCTCTACAGGAATAATAAATGAAACCTGACCTCCAAAAGTGTACTCTTTCCCGGCTTTATCAATACTGTTTTCTCCCTGGCAGGGATTTCCGCAATAAGTCCATTTCCCGAGTAAATCCGTTGTTGTAAAATAACGTGCAGCGTTGGGTTTCCATCCACTGGAACCCGATCCGAGCAAGTGGTATATCCCGTCTTTTTTAACCAAAGCCGGAGCTTCGGTGTGCTGCTCAATTCCATCGCAAGCCTGATATAAACCGCTGGGATAATAGTAATCCGAATCCATTTTGCCTATCACAAATGTTTTATCGGGTTTTCTTACCGTTAAATGGTACAAATCTCCATTGTCGTCTTTAAACACGGAGAAATCTCCGGAACCATTTGGCGATCCGCCGCCATGAAATTTGTGATGATACCGGAAAGGGCCATTGGGTTTGTCGGCTACCGCCACTCCTACATAGCTCGTTTCGTAGCCAACCCCTTTCAGGTAGAGCTTGAAAAAAGCGACAAACTGCCTGTTTTTCTGATTGAAAACCACTTTAGGCCTTTCCAGTATGCAACCGTAAGCTAAATCGCTTTTCGCATTATCATAATCAACCTGGAGTACAATTCCTTCGTCCTTCCAGTTAATCAGATCAACGGATGAATAGCAATGAATTCCCCCATCGGCAAATGTGGCTTCCGATTTGCCTTTCAGTTTGTGTTCGCCATACCAGTAATAAACTCCTTCAAAATAAATAACCCCACCACCATGCACATTGATTGGATTCCCGTTTGTGTCCGTCCACAATTGGGCTGGTCTGATTTCGTCCTGCCTTTTAACCGAATTTTGACCATTTGCGGTAAAAAGATGGAAGCTGAGGATCGCTAGTACGAGTTTAAAAAACTTCATGGCAAGGAGTCGTTTATTTCATTTTAACTGAAATCTAAAATTCTGAACAAGCGAAATCAACACAGAAATCAGCTTCGGGTTAAACCTTTACAGACCAGACTTCGCTCCACGGGCTTTGCAATTCGTACTGTTCGACCACACACATGCGAACATAGTAAGTCAGGCCAGGTTTCAAATCAGGAATATAACATGCGCCCCTACTGGTGGTCTGAATGATGTGTGAATCAGCAGAGAAATCAGGCGTTGTGGAATACTGCACTTTAAACAGATACCCGGTCTTTTCGCTGCTGTACCCAATGTTTATCCCATTCTGAAAAGCGCTGACAGCTTTTATTACCGGCGGGAAAACATTAAAGCCTGAAAGTTCCACAGTATGAATTTCTGATTGGCTTTCGCCAAAACCATTAAGTGCAACCAACTGAATTTTCACCTTGCGTCCGTATTCTTTATCGCCGGTAAGTTTCTGTACTTCAATAAAATGGTCAATTGTTGGTTGTGTTTCCGAATTCAAATCCTGCTCACCATAACGCAGTTTGTATTCGTTGGCCAGGGGCATGTGATCAAAAACCACCCGAATTTTATCTCGGGTATTGAAAACTGCTTTAATTACAGGCTTCCCGGGCGTTTGATAATAAACTGTCGTGTCCATCAGGTTATAGTTGACAGAGCTAACCAGCGATATTCTCCTGGCTGTCGGATTTCCATCCACAACAAAAGATTTTAAAAACTGAGCATCGCCTGGCTTAACTTCAGGAAGGATGATCTCTGTTTTGTTTATCGGCGTATTATCTTCTCCTAGATCTTCGCAAATCAATTTGTAATCGTGCAGGGTATAAGCTGGCAAATCGAGCTTTGACCTTGGTATCAGCGTCACATCTATACTGTTTCCGTTGCCTTTGACTCGGAGCGATTTAAGCGGAGCAAATTCTTTTCGAACAATAAAAAACGCCCGCTTCTTGTTTCCATACCCATCAATTAAGCCCCAATCGCGGTTTTGCGAAATCTTGCTGTCCCAGGTCATATTATCCGAGCGATAGTTACTGCGATAATCGTTGTATGTCCAGATAGAAGCTCCAAACAAGTATTCGCGGCCTCTGAAATCCTTCAACATTCTTATGAAATCGCCGGTAGAAGTATTCAAATCTTCACCAATTAAGTTTCCGCCACACTCAGAAATAAAGACCATTTTATCAGGCTGATTTTCATGAACTTTATCGACATTTCTGCTCCAATCGCCGTAGGTATTGTAAGGCACGAAGTCTCCAAATTGCGATGGATCAGCTTTCCACCAATTGGCCGTGTGGGAAACCATAACAACAAGCCGCGAATGATCAAGCGAGTCTTTGACATATCTGACGGCCTTATCAACATACTCCGCCACTCTGGCGCCCGGATCTTTCCTTCCTATCTCATTTCCAACACACCAGCCAATAATTGCCGGATGATTGAAATTGTTGGTTACCAATTGCTTCATCCACGATTTTGAAACCTGATTTTCAGGATCGGCCAATTTTGTGACGCCCCACACCGGAATTTCAGCGATAATCATGATTCCCTTTTCGTCCAGATAATCGTAAACTTCCTTTGGTAAAGGCAAATGCGATAGCCGGGCAATGCACACACCAAGTGATTTCATGTTATCGATGTCGCGTTTATACAATTCAACCGGAAGCGTGTTTCCGGTAAAACGGTCGTCGGCCACCCAATTGAGCCCCATGCCGCGAATTGATTCTCCGTTAAGCAAAAACTGATGATCGGCAATCTCCACCTTACGAATACCAATGCGCTCACTCACTTCGTGGTACAAATTATTTCCTTGTTTTAGCCGAATGATCAGCGCATATAAATTGGGATGATCAAAGTGCCAAAGCCTTACATCTTTTTTATTCAGTGTAAATTCCTGAGTGGCAGTCTGACTGTCTGACCCGGTCAACGAAACAGCCAACGCTCCCTTTTTAACAGGTTTCCCATCGAAAACCAATTCATACTCCAGCGACACATTTTCCTTTACCTGATTTTTATTAAAAACAGAGACATTGAACGAAACTGATGCTGTACCTTTTATTAAATCAGGAATAGCCGTCACATGTGTTTCTTTAATGAATAAAGGTTTGTTAATAAACAAAGTAACCGGACGTCGGATACCTCCCCAACTCCAGTAGGCACCGCTTCGGAATGTATTATCGGCGCAAACAACCAGACTGTTTTTAATGCCTTTTTTTAACTGACTACTGATGTCGATGTAATTGGGGAAATAGCCACCTGTAACATTAGCGACTTGAGCGCCGTTGAGCCAAACTTTGTAATCAATTCCTACGGCTTCAAAATTGAGCCGGACTACTTTTCCGTCAATATCAGCGGGCGTTTCGAAAGAAGTCCGATACCAACCCTTTCCGGCGTAATTGGCATATTCGTTACGCAAATCCCAGTTTCCCGGTACGGGTAACTTGTCCCAACCCGAATCATTAAAACTACCTGAAAACCATGACTGATCCTCTCCATTATTGTAATAATCGGCTTTAAAATTCCACAGGCCATTCAATGAAATTTTAACTTCGGAACTTGATGTAATTGTATTTGAAACCAAGGATTTCCCTTCAGTTTTACTTTGAAAACACTTGCCTGTAAACGAAATCAGCAACAGGTTTAAAAACAAGAATCCAATATATTTTTTCATAATCTTAGGCTATTAGTGTCTGAGTATTTCAACTAAATCTATTGTTTTTTCACATCGTGCAGCCATAAAACAGCGCCACCATCAGGAGCCAGATCAATAGTTATTTGTGCCTTGGCCGCTGAGACTATTTTTCTGAAAGGCAGAACCGTTTCCTGTTTTAATTGTGATATCTGATGATTTTTTGCTTCAATTTTTATTTTTTCACCCTGCATATCATCCACATACATGGATGCCATCAGTTCCAGGTAATTGGGGACTATTTCAGAAACAGGAATTGTTATTTGCTCGTTGCGATTGGTTCCGTTTAAAGCATAAATAAACCAATCGGAACCCGATCGCCTGGCTACAACGGCAAGTTGCCCCAGATCAGACTGCGGTAACACAAGCGTTTGATCCCACACCGTCGGGACTGCCTTTATTAAATCGAGCGCCGGAGTAACCGAAGGCTCGTGTAACAAAATAGCAGGATCTTCGGCAATTACCTGGAGCGGAGAGTTGAATGCCACCAAAGTAGCCAGCTGATGTGCAAAAGTTGTTTGCCCCGGATTTACAAACGAAAGCGGAGTGTAATCGCCATGCCCAACAACAAACCTTGTAAAAGGGAGCAAGACATTGTGATACGATGGAATGGGTCCTTCCTTCAGCTTATTCAGCTCCAGGCCGCGAATCCCCTCTCTTGTAATTTCGTTCGGATAAGTATATGCTTCGCCAGTGGGTTTCTGGCAACCATGAAAATTAACCAGCAGTTTTCGCCTGGCACATTCTTTTAACAGGTTAATTTCAAAATCAACGAAATACTTGCTTTCGCTGTTCATAAAATCAATCTTTATACCTGCAATACCTGCTTGTTTAACCTGGTCGAGCCAGTTGCGCATGAGCAGATAGTTATCAGCCGGATCGGAAATTTGATTGGAATGGTTCCATAAAATCAGCTTGACGTGTTTGCCGTTACCATAATCTGATAAGGTCTTTAGCTGCGTCCAGGCATCTTTCCAGTCCATTGCACCTTCGTCAATCATCGAATAGTCGAAACCTAATTCTGCGGCATAATCGATAAATTCTTTTTCCTGATCAGGATTGCCGGTTCCAAGGCTGAACCACCGCCAAACTGACTTGCCTGGCTTAATGTAATCGGTGTCGGAATAAAGTTCCGGATCAGGTTTGGGTGAAAGTTGTTTGATGACTGTTTGATTAACCAAATCATTCAGATTATCGGTAACAAAAATCACTCGCCACGGTGTGCTGAGATTTGAACTTAGTAAAAAACCCTTCGATGATTCAGTGAAATTGGCTTTTATCCAGAAAGGAGTTGTACAATCCCAGCGTAATCCGCTGTAATTTTGAAGATTAACTTCGGTGGCTACCGCATACTTACCGTTGGATAATTGCACAATCAATGGCGGCCCCTGAACAGGGTTTGCTCCTGAAATAAATGGCAATTGCTCTACCGGGCAATTCTCCCAGGTTCCGGCATACGATTTTAATTTCCAGTCATTTTTACGTTCAAAATAGTAAACCCGACTTCCTTTGGGCAGTTTAAACGATGACTTTTCGGAATTTACACACCAACCTGTTCCCAAATCTGAAACATACCTGAAAGCGACAGCATTGTTCAAAACGGCAACCTCAAATGTAACCCTCGACTTTTTTGAATGAAATTTATAAATAGTATATTCCAAATCATCGACTGGTGATTGTTTCGAATGCGAGACCGAATTGAAATCGTAATTTTTGCCATCAATTGTAATCCCAACTTCAGAAAGAAAATCAATACCCCGAATGGAAGATTTTAATACGGTTTCGCCCTTTGAATGAACCCATTCAATATAAGTCAGTTTGTCGCGCGAGAAAAATCTGTTTCCGCTATTTTCAGCTTGCACAGCCAAACCAAGCCATATGCTAAATATCAATATGCCTAGCGTTAATTTCATATATATCAGTAAAATACTTTTAAATTAGTTATTTCTTAGCAGATCGTTCAATCTGGCCGATTTTCAATAATGGGTTTATCCACAAATTCATTTACCTCAACATCATCTTCCTTCAGTGGCTGCCCTTTTATCAGGCAATTTCTGAAATAGACTTTTCGAATGGAATGATCCCTATCGAATCCATTCAGAACAATCTGCCCGCCTGAAGTTTGTACGTTGTTGAAATTTAACCCGTTGATATTGCCGCGTTCGTCGCGAAACCCTGTGTTATTGGTATATATCGTTTTCTCAATCTTCATGTTTATCGCGTTGCGTGGTTTCTCAATGTAGAAGTTCTCGAAGGTTAAATTTTCGCAGGTCGCCCAATCGCTATGGTCGCTGCGTATGCCGTAGTTGGCATGTTCCAGCACGTCAATATTTCGAAAGGTAATATTCCGAAAAAGCCGGGTCTCCATCGAGGCACCTATCCTCAATCCATTTCCGGCGTGAGCATTGTAGATCACACAGTTTTCGGCTCTGCAATTTTCGGTTGGAGGTTCGCCATTTGTTTGCGCATCGAGTGCATGCCAGCCAAAACCGTCGTCGCCACAGCCAATAAAGCAGTTACTTGCCTTGAAGTTAGTCACTCCGTCTATATCAATTCCATCGTTGTTCAGGCCAAAGCTCATCAGGTTCATGTAGCTGACCTCCACGTCGCGACACAAGATATAAAGGCTTTGCCACCACTGTCCGCTGCGTAAACCAATTCCTTCAACCCTGATATCCGACGAGTTCTTAAACTCCAATGCACAAATCTTTTTTGGTTTATCCGTAAAACCACGGGCATCAATTATTCCACGCCCTTTGATGCTGACATGTTGTACGCCTTCAGCATAAATACGGCCTTTTACCAAAGCGCCCTGTTCAAGATAGATGGTCTGCCCGCTTTTAGGACTAATCAAACCTGGCTCGTGTAACCCTTTGGCGAAATAAATGACATTCGGGTCGTTCCGACCGGGAATGTTGGTTTCGGGCGGCGTTTGAAACAGGCACAATGGCTTTAACCGATTAATTGTTACCATCAGCATTTCGGGTTTCGAGACCTTAAAGCTTAATTTATTGCCTTTTACGTAGCCCTGTATTTTTTTACTGAAAGGCCTGATATCAAATTTTTGGATAGGTTCAACACAATCGATAACAATTTCGGTTTCGCCTTCAACACTAAATTGCGAAGTGTGGAAAACGCTATCGCCAAAACACAATTCTTCAGCGGTAAAAACCCGTTGCCCGTTGACATTTACCTGGAATAGATTGCTTTTCTTGAATGTATGGTATTCGATGTACTGATTTATTGCCTTTTGGGGCTGAAAACTTAAAAGAATTCCACAGAAAAGGACGGCAATGTATGATTTTACTAATGAAACTTTCATAACTAATTCATTTTTAAAGGTATTTGTACATTGTACGAATGCTCCAGGGTTTCATTCACAGCACAAAGTAAAGCAACCAATTTGCCGTTTTCGAAAAAGAGTTGGGGTCTTTCCAGTGCTTCCAGTTTTTGAATGCTACCGTTCTCCCATTTAATATTTAGAGCAGAAACCAGTGGGTATTTAGCCAGTTTCCAATCCAATCCATCCAACGAATAAAAAAGCACCAAACTGCGACCAGCATTGGTAAATGCTCCTTTCATGTCTTTGACAATGGCGTAATAACAGTTATCCTGATACCAGACAAAAGGGTCTTCAGCCGGAAAATCAACATTTTCAGCAGTAAATATTGGCTTGTATTGTTTGACAAATGGGCCTTCCGGCTTGTCAGCAATGGCTGTCAGATGCACTACCGGACCGCCAAAAGGCTGGGGTCTTTTTTTTGCCACTGCCTTGTAAACCATCAGATAACGCCCATCGGGCATCTGAGTAACCGAAGGATTGGCGACCATTTGAGCATCGTATGCGGTTGAGTCGGGCGAAACATCAATAATCGGATGATCGAATCGTTTCCAGGGACCATTCGGATCGTCGGCCACGGCAACTCCAATCCGTTGATTGTTGCGGTGAGTCCAGTTTAATTCAGGACTGGTAACTTTCCCGTTGCCAAAGTTTCCGGCATAATAGAGGTAATATTTTCCGTTAAAGAAGTGAACCGTAGGATTATGCGTAACCATTCCATCCCAGAAACCATTCCCTCTGGCTGGTAGCGCAATATCTTTGAATTTGAAAGGTCCGAACGGCGAATCGGAAACTGCATGTGCAACTTCGGAACGAGTAACCCACGCAGCCATACCGTATTTACGCGGCCATCTGGAATAAAACAAGTGGTATTTATGGTCGATGTGCGACTTGACAAGTGTTCCGCACCAAATGTATGACGTATCATTGATAAACTTCGCCGTAGCAGGTGCCGGCTGAATCATTGCATTTAAATTCAACTCACCGGGAGGAATATTCTTCGGTTGTGCATCAGCAACAAACCGCACAAACAAACATAAAACCGTTAATAACAGAATTTTCTTCATTTCCGAGACTTACTGTTCCCCTTTTCGAATTCCTGCTTTCATCAATTTCTTCAGCTCATCTAAATAGTTGAGATAGACCTCCCTTGGATTTGCATTATGCGTTTTGCACACCGATGCAGCCATTCCGACAACTTCGCCCATCATGGCAGTAGTGCGCTGTACCCGAATCGTTCCATAAGCCACATGGGTTACACTGATGTTCCGGCCAGCCATAAACAAATTCGCGATATTTCGTGAATAAAGGCAGCGGTAAGGCACATGATAAGGTATAATCTCTGGTTGCTCACAATAACTGAAAAACTCTTCTCCCGGGAAAAACTGGCTGTTTTTCGGGTCGGGGTAATGTAAATCGAGCGACCAGGTTGTGGTAAAACTTGCATCCGGATATTTAACCTGATTCTGGATATCGTTTTGATTCAGAATGATGTCACCCAATAATCTGCGCGATTCTCTTTTCCCTCCGATGAATGCAACCCAGGTTATCCGCCTGTTGGCATAATTCGGGCGGTTATTTTTCAGGTACGACCAGTTTCCAAATATTGCCCGAAGGTTCTGATCCCTGATATTTTCGGCATCGGTAATGGTATTTTTACCAAAACCCCCTTCCCATCTCCAATCGGGTTTCGCTTCTTCAATAAAATATTTATCACTAAACTGGCAGGCCCAATCCAGGGCCGGAAAGGTTGACGGAGTGCTGGCCGTTTCAAACGACCATAAATTGGATGTTCCCAGAGTTTTCTGATCTGCCGATTGAGGAGCAAGTGATTCAAATGCTTCGTACTTGCTCTCACGCCCAATCCTGAAATCAGCGCCGGCAAGATACCCCACTGTCGCATCACCGGTACAATCGGCAAACAGTCGCCCGTTAAACCGCATTTCTTCACCGGTTTCGATGTTTCTGGCAACAATTGCCTTGATCCTGTTTTCAGCCGTTTCGGCCTTAAAAACATGGTAATTCAGAAACAGTGAAATATTCTTTTCCGACCGTATAAGCTGTTCTTTTTTATCATCGATAAACGCTTCAGCCGGACCTGCATTTGGCGGACGTTTCGGGTTAAATTCTTTCAGCACATTTCCCAAATTCGGATAAAGGTTCTTATCGATATCTCCGGAAAGCCCAACCCGCACTTCCGAACTGTTGTTTCCGCCAACAACCGGACGATCGTTTATCAGAGCTACTTTCAGCCCCAACCTGGCAGCCGAAATTGCAGCGCATATACCGGCGGCGCCAGCGCCAGCTATCACCAAATCGTAATCGCCACCTTCTTTGGGAAGACCGATGTTCAGGAGTTTTTTCCGAAATTCGGCCAGTTCATCGCCACTTACAGGAGGAACGAACGACAAATCTTTTGTAAAAAGAATGGCATCACAACGACCATTAAACCCAGTGAGGTCGCGCAAAGCAAGCCCGGTTTCTTTGTTTTTGATCTGAACAGTTCCGGCATCCTGCCACATCCACGAATTGCCAACAATACCTAAAATTACAGGTAAAGGTTTGCTATCGACCAACAAGCGAAACTTTCCAGGGCCATCGCCCTTGTACCAAGGCGAAGTCCAGTTGAACGTCCGGACAAAGACCTTGTATTTCCCGGTCTCTGGGAAAACCACCCGGGTTGTGGCATCGGCAACAACATTGCCCCAACCGTGAGCCATCAGGTAAGGCGATCCCATAAGGTCCATAAATTGTTGATCGACCACCCAACCTCCCTTCTGTTCAAAGCTTTCGGCCTCAACAAGTATTGCTTTGTCCTGCGCCCGGACACCAGAACAAAGAATGAATAGCGTAAGTAGAAATAGTAAATTTTTCATTTTAGGTTAAGCTAGGTTTAGTTTTTTCAGATCAGTACATTTTTATGGCATTATACTTATTTCAAGAACCTTAACTCCGAACGGAGAAAGTTGAATAGACTTGGTCTCTACCTTTTTATTTCGACTATCAAGATTCGCCATATTGATAGTTGCATTCACTTTACATTCCCGATCCTGACTATTCAGGACTATTACAAATAGTTTCCTGTTATCAAGAGTTTGAGCAGCAATATAGTCAATGTTCGTATCGTTGAACTTCACTAAATCTTTGCGTATTACGAGATTTACCTTTTCTCCGTTAATTGTTCCCGGCTTAAACCCCATTGGTTCATTGGGACCAACTTTCGGAGTCATAAAACCACGTTCGAAGTGAACTTTGCCTTCTGTTCGGAGTTCAGCTTCAGCAACCAGATAATCCATAATCCAGCCTATTTGCCACCACGCGTGATGCGGCCATGGACCAGGCCCTTGATTCATGCTTGACCAATAATAAGATGCCACATGATTTTGGGGATTTACATGAGCATCGCGACCAAGCGCCCCAACTCTGGCCAAGTCTAAAAATAATGGGTCTTTGGTTAAAGCATACAGCCTGACAAACATGCCGGTATGACTTACCAGCAAAATAGGTCCTCCGCCATTGGCCGATCCCATGGTACCACCATGTTCGAAATTTAGTCCTACCTGGCTCAACTGCCAATCTTTCCATATTCTGCCTTTCATTGTCTTATCTTCATCAGTAGGAATTGGATGGGTATAAATCGACATGGTATAAATTCGGGCGGTTGCAACCGCTGCATCCAGATATTTCTTGTTTTTTGTAATATCGTACATATCCAGCAAGGCCTGTGCGCACTGACCAGTAGCAAAGTCGTTTACAAACCTGGCATCGCCACACACACCAAGAAAATGGCCTTTCTTTACTGCATTTTCGACCAGCCAGTCAGCGCCTTTTTGGGCAGCTTCAAGGTATTTTTTATCGCCCAGCAAGCGATAGGCAACCACAAAGCCATAAAAAGTTGGGCGCAGATCTTTCAGGTCGGTATATATTGGTTTGCCCGTCGATCGCTGATATCCCACATCAAAACCACCGTCAGCATGTTGCCAGGCTAAAAGCCGGTCGGCGCCCAAACGAAGGGCACTTTTCAATTCCAGATCCTGTGGCTCGAACAGGAGGATATTGCCCATATCCATAAGCGTGTAATAAGTCAGCGCAACAGGTTCGACATGATCGCCAAATTCTTCAACAAAATCCTTTTTCTTAGCCAGATAATATTGTCCTTTGGTTGCACCCTGGGCAAAACCGGGTTTCGTTTCCTGCTGTGCGATCTTAAAGTTGCGCAAGTAAGGTAGTCTGTCTGTCATTAGCCGTTTGTCGCCTGTGGCTTTTGCAAGCATCCACACTGCGCCGTAATCGGCATTCTTCATCGCATCGTTGTCGGCGCCAACAACCATGCCGAGATATGATTGTGCCCCTATTTTTAAGCCGTTATAATCTTCGACATGCCACATGGAATTTTCATCGTCAAGCACATAATCGTACATTGACAAAACCCGCTCTGTAAGCGATTGTTCCGTTTTCTTATAATTCAGCGATTTCTTCAAATCGTAAATATCATAAATAACGTGTTTATACACGTTATACCAATCGGCACATTGTAAGCTGTACCGAAAATCAAAAGTAATGCTTTCGTCGGCCTTCAATTCAGAACCTTCTTCGCCCAATACCGGATGATAGGCTGTTGGCGAAAGTTCCGATTTCCGATTTTTATGAGAAAGCGAAACTTTCCAGATTTTACCATGCGTTATAGCATCTTTAAGGTATGGATTTCTATCCTGTCCGGGATTGGGTATGGTTGCCAAAGTAATTCCTTTTTGACTGCTGAGAATAGATGCCATTGTGGTAATGGTATTTTCATTACACTGAACAGGGTAGGTGGGTAATCCTTGTGCATAGTTATAAGCAAGTTTAAAATTTTTCTGAATTCCATCACCCCAAAATACGCCAGGTACCGCCCCCCATAAAAGGTCTTTATCCTGAATTGTTGCCAAGGTAGGTGTCGGCAAAGAGTAATAACCATTTTTAGAGGCAGTGAATTTAATGTTCACCAGCAGATCATGGACAAAACGATCATCGAGTTGCCAGGTAGTTGTATATTTTCCGTACTCTGTTTCCGTTTCAAAAACGATTGATTTTCCAATTTTTTTTGCGCTGTTGGGATAAAAATAGGTTGCTTCACCAGCTCTGTTTAGTGGAACCGCCGCCATGCTTTTTTTGTAATGTGGCATAACGGTTTTTGTGTACAAACTTTCAAGATAATTGAGGGTGTCTCCGTTTTCAACCAACTTCACTTCTTCTCCTGAAGGCTTGGTTTCTGAAAATAGTAGTGCATATTCTCCGTTGGGTTGGCCAAAAGAAATAAAACGACCACCAATATCAGCAGCTTCAAATTTCGAAACATGCCAGCCATCTGTCGCTTTACTAAACTCAACAACAAGCTTGTCGTTTTTCAAGACCATCTTTTGTTGGGAATAGCCTGAAAAAGAAAAACATAGCAAAAAAATGGAAATTAATCTTTTCATCCGTTCAGTTTCGTTAATTTAGATATTTTACAATCAATAAAATGAAGAAAAGGGACTGGCACAAAACCAGCCCCAAATCGAACAAACAAATTCTTAAATATACTTTTTACCAACCAGAATTTTGGCCTAATCCAGGATTCAAACTCAATTCAATTTCAGGAATTGGCCACAAGTAGTCACGATTCTTATTAAAGTTGGTTAATATTAGTACACGATAATCGGTTGACGGGTGTGGCACATAAGAGGCTACATTGTAAACCGGATCTCCGTATTCATCGAATGAAACAGAAGGATACACATTGAACTCACCCAACACCGGTCTTCCTAAAATTGGCCGGGTTAGTAAAACTTCGGCACGTTTCCAGCGCAAAAGATCTTGGTAACGCAGGTTTTCGTTGAACAGTTCCACTTTACGTTCATAACGGACAATTTTTCTCAATTCAGATTGACTTGTTGCAGTTACGGCTGGCATATTCACATCGGAACGGCCACGGACCAGATTGATTGCGTTCATGCAATCGGCATCAATTTGATTTAACTCAATTTTTGCTTCAGCATATGTGAGCAAAACCTCGGCATAACGACACAACATAAAAGGAGTTTCGCATTGGCTTGATTTGCTAATATACTTAGAATCATAATATTTACGCAATAAATAACCTGTGAATGATGTAAACTCAGTTTTGTTATAACTATCCAGGTTTAAAACGGTAGCACCAGCGGAATTCAATGTTGTAGTTTTGTCTTTACGGGTATCATAAACATATCCACACCACATATCGCCAGGCAGGACCAAAGAATAATGCATACGTGGATCGCGTTTGTCGTATGGCTTGGCTTTATCGTATAAAGGCGATTTGCTGATGTCTAATCCGTCGATGCATTGGTACGAATCAACCATATTCTGTGTTGGAACAATGGTCGAATAACCAGCAGCAGCGCGGGAACCAGCATACAAAGGAAATGCAGTTGCATTACCTGCAGTATATAAATGACATTGTGTAAATATTTGTTCAGTGTTTGAAGTACTGTTTAAAACAGCTTCTGTAAATAAAGTTTCGTATTTGGGCATAAGGCTGTATTGTTTCGAATCGATTACAGCTTTTGCAGCAGTGGCGGCAGTAGCCCAATCGTTGTTCTGAATTGCAGCCCGTGCTTTATAAGCCATGGCAGAACCCCAGGTTGCACGTCCCAATGTTTTTACTGATGAGTTCGCCAGCAATTCGGCCGATTTATCAAAATCAGCATAGATTTTTTTCAGAACTTCGGCTTTTGCGGTGCGAACAACCGATTTTCCCTCGGCAACAGAATTAATTGTTTTATCCGTATATACAACATCTCCAAACTGATTGGTCAGTCTCAGATAGTAGTAGGCGCGAAGGAAGTAAAGTTCACCCTGAAACTGTTTAACTTTATCAGCATTCAACTTATCTTTTATCGCTTCAATCTTTTCAAGAATCAGGTTACAGCGGGCCACACCCTGGTACATATTGAGCCAGATGGTGCGAAAATATCCCTCTTTATAATCAAGAGAGGACATGAGCATGTTCTGAGCAAAACCGCCGCCGCGAATAAACATCACATCAGCCAAAGCATCCCAGCTATATTCTGGAGTTAAATATGCATTGTTACCGGCAACAACGAAATAATAACAGGCATTTACCCCACCCTGAATTTCAGATTCATTGGTATAGATTGTCTCGGCTGAAGGTACATCCAACGGATCGCGTTCCAACGCGGAGTCACATCCGGTAACCAGCAGTAACACCATCAAAGCTATATACAGTAAGTTCTTATTCATTTTATTAGATTTTTAAGATTATAACAAGGATTAAAATTTGACTTCAACACCGAATGTATAAGTTGATATCAAAGGATAACTTCCCTGAACACTTTCTGGAGATTCGGGATCCATTCCGAGAGGCATCTTGCTTTTCGTAAACACATTGGTTCCGTTAGCATAGAAACGAACGCTTGAAATGCCGGCACTTTTAAGCAACTGATTTGGTAAAGTATATCCCAGTTGAACGTTTTTCAGGCGGAAATAGGCTGCATTAACCATCCAGAAAGAAGAGGTCTGCAAATTGTTTGATTGCTGATTGATAGACAAACGCGGGTATGCTGCATTTGGATTGGGGTTTGCTTCGTTCCAGCGATCTAAATGTTGTACCAGTGCCGTTGACGCATTCTGGAACGGATAGGCTAACCAGCCAGAAATATAACTGTCACGTTTGGCAATGCCCTGAAAGAACATGGCAAAGTCAAATCCTTTATAAGAAGTATAAATGTCCATTGAATAAGCGTAGCGAGGAATAGGACTTCCAAGAACGACACGGTCGGAGCCGGTAATTTTCTTATCATCGTCTAAATCTTTGTAACGAATATCACCTCCCTGTAATTTCCCGAATTGGGTAATTGGATATGCACGAGCTTCGGTAAACGAACTGAAAAGTCCATCAGCCTGATAACCATAAAAGGCATCGATTGGTGAACCAACTTGTTTTACATGTACGCCACTAACCTGAGGAGCTAAACCACCTAAATTTGTGATTTTATTCTTTACATCCGATAAAATTCCTGTCACTTTGTAATAGAATTTGCCTATGGTATTGCTATGCGACAAAGTTAAGTCCCAACCTTTGTTTTCAACAGCTCCGGCATTTTGTTTGGGCGAGTTAGCATATCCCATTACTCCAGGAATTGCCATATTTAGCAAAATATCGCGGGTGTCTTTTTTGTACCAGTCAAAAGTTGCATCCAGTTTCCCTTTGAAGAAAGAAAGGTCAATACCAAAGTCTGTCATCCGGGTCGATTCCCAAGTAATATCAGTCAATGCATAATTTACTGGAGCAAAACCTGTATTTAATGTAGTGCCAAAAACCGCATATTGATTGGTTGCAACAGTTAATGCAAACGGATAATTAGATCCCAAGCCTGCCTGATTTCCCAATTCACCCCACGAAGCACGCAGCTTACCATTGTTTAACCAGCTAAAATTCTGCATGAAATTTTCGGAAGAGAAACGCCATGCTCCTGAGAAAGATGGGAAAAGCCCCCATTTATAACCGTTGGCAAAACGCGATGAACCATCGTAGCGAACGTTGGCTTCCAATAAATATTTACCAGCATAAGCATAATTTAATCGACCAAAGTATGACATTAAAGCCCACTCGGTAGTATAGCCACTATTGGTCAAGCCGGTAGGATCATAAGAATTGATTTCCTCGAGTTGCTGAAAGTTATTACCTTGTCTATATGCATTTAAATAATTGTATGTATTTGTCAGATATTGAAATCCACCCAAAAGGCCAATATCGTGTTTTCCCAATGACTTATTGTAATTAGCCAGAATGTTAATGTCGTCTTCACGGGTTTTATCCCTGGCCTCGGTTATTGTTGCCGGAGATGGGGAAGTATAAATCAGTTGCAATGTTTTATAATCGTACAAATGAGCCTGTTTGCCAACATCTTTGTAACTTCCGCCTGAGAATTTAGGAGTGTACGAAAAATCCAGACGCATTCCGGTAAATGGTTTTATGGTAGCGTTAATCTTTGCTATTGTTTCGTACCAGTCTTCATAATGCATGTTGAGTTTATCAAAAATAACCTGCATTTGATGTGGTGTCCCTGAATAATTTGAACCCCATACACCATTTGAATATCGTGTCTGGTAAATAGCTGGTTGCCTCATTAACTGGTCAAGACCGCTGTTTGCAGCGTCTTCGGTATATGAGTTGCGAGCCGATATGTCAAAACCAAATTCAACAAATTTACTTACAGTATAACTATTGTTCGATCGAATTCCATAACGTTTGTAATATGAATTTGGAATATGCGAATCCTGCCAGGTATAATTCATTGAAGTATTTGAACTGAATTTTTCATTACCAACCGAAAACCCAATATACTGTTGTGTTTCAGCAACTTGTTTTTTATAGGTTTCTCTCAGCATATCGGTATTTGGGTAAGCATCACGATCGGTTGCAGCTTTCCATGCATTGATTTTATCAGTACCATAAATAGATCCGCCGGGAACACCAGCATCGTTGCGTAAATCGTTTGCGTTTGCTTCATCGTACAATGTCATGTAGTCCCAGGCTGACGCATTTCTGGGCATAGTAATTGGTGTTGTAATGCCTACCGAACCTTTGTAAGTTACAGTTACCTTTTCTGTCTTTCCACGTTTGGTAGTAATCAAAATTACACCGTTAGCTGCACGCGAACCATAAATAGAAGCCGAAGCTGCATCTTTCAAAATTGACATACTTTCAATGTCATTGGGGTCAACAGCATCAAGTGAAGAAGAAACGCCATCAACCAGTACCAATGGATTATTGTCATTAATTGTGCCAATACCGCGAATACGAACAGTAGTGCCTTCTTTACCAGGTTTGCCGTTATCTGAAGTAACGGTTACCCCAGCAGCTATACCCTGTAATGCTTGTGAAGTTTGGATCGTGCTTTTCTTGGCAAGGGCGTCACCTTTTACCGATTCAATCGAACCTGAAAGGTTAACTTTCTTCTGTACACCATAACCCACAGCCACTACTTCATCCAATCCAATGGTTGATGATTTAAGCTGAATAGTTACTTTATTGATTTTACTAATATCGACTTCCTTATTCTCGAAGCCGATAAAAGAAAATTGGAGGACCGACTTACCACTTGGGACTGTAATTTTGAAGTTCCCGTCAACATCGGTAATTGTACCCACGGTGGTACCTTTTACAATCACATTTACACCGGGAAGCGATTCCGAGTTTTCGTCGGTAACACTGCCGGTAATACTCTTCTCCTGCGCAAAAAGCACAGTAAAAGAAAACATCAGCATAAGTAGCGAAAAGACTTTTTTCATAGTTTAAAGATTAAATTAGGACAATTAGTCAATATATATTTCGAAAATTGATGCAGGTACGTTCGCATTTGGATGATCAAATTCGAACTGTAAGCGTCTTGTAATGAGAGTATTTTCAGGAGCCCAATGATTTATTGTTTGATGGTTTTTTGTTTTTTCAAAAAGCAGATCCCCATTTTCATCACGAATCCTGTAATTCTGAATGCAGAAAGGAATTACATCTTCGGGATGCCCCATTTGCGACGACTCCATTGGGTGATCAAAATCGGTGTCAAAAAAGAAAGTTACCGAATTGATCTGTTTCGGTTCGTTCCATTCGAATGTCAGCGCAGGATTTGAGTCATTCCACTCTGCTTCCCAGGCATTGGCCTGAATATACGGACGGGTAAAACCATTGATTATATTTTCTCCGGAAAAACAATTTAGGGCCGGAGAAATCTTCATTCCCAGGTTTTGTCCCTTCGGACGGCGTTCGGGACACCAAAATTCGAAAGAATCGAATCCGCTGTTTTCCGGAGGAACTTGTTTTCCATAATTATTTACAGCCGGATTTATCTTATTGAAAACGGAAACAATTCCGGAGATGCGTTTTTCACTGCATCGGATTCTGACTTCCGAATTACTTCGGAAAATCAGGAAAGCGTACTGATCCTGTTTCAGCATTTTGGAGAACGAAACAGTAACTTGTTGAACTCCTTGTTTGAGAACTATATTTTGCTTTTCAATTAACACATCAGGAGTATAATTGAAAACTTTTGAACTAATCTGCAACTCAGCATTTAAGACTGTGTCTGTCGAAGCATCAACAGAAATTTCAAAGCTGTATTGAATATCTTTTTTTAATGGCAGAAGCTGTCCTGCTGCAGTTTTCAGTTCCAGCCATTCACCATCAAATGGAATCAGATCGAGAACTAATTCACTTGAAACTTCAATTTTTGCTAAAGCGGCCAGATTTTCACTCCGATTGATCGGCAAGCCTGGGATGCTTTGACCAGAGACGTTTAATTTATTTTGAAGTATTTTAATCTTTTCCTGATTAACGAAATCTTCAGGATTTAGACCCAATTGCAGACACAAAGCAGCAGCCATACCGACCACCTGTCCTCCATGACCCGAAGTTGCCATAACCCGGGTTGATCCGAATGCCACATGCGATGCACTAATTAAGCGGCCAGCAATAAACAGGTTTTTGATGTCTTTACTTACAAAACAACGATAAGGAATTTCGTACACTCCTTTTGAGTGATATTGGTTACATCCAGGCAGTTCAGAAAAAACGCCATCGGCAGGATGAAGGTCAATGGCCCAGCCTCCAAATGAAACGGCGTCATAAAAATGGACTTGCTCTACAATATCCTGTTGTTTCAGTATGTAATGACCTTCAAACCGGCGGCTTTCACGTTTACCAGGAATGGTTCCAACCCATTCGAGTGTGAGATTTTCGGATTCGGGAAATTTACCGGAGTTTTTAATGTAATCCCAAACCCCGTAGATCACACTCCAGAGTTCCCATTTAATTTCTTCGGTATCGTGAACGGTATCACCCCGTCCGCCAAACTCGAACCACCAGAAATTACAGCCCATCTGGCCGGTTGTAATATTACTAAAACGAGGGATTTTTGTAATGTCTTTTAACGCAAACGAAGGCGCTATATATTTTATTGGTTTGCCGGCATCCTTGCTGTAAAAATACATGGTGTGCCCCAATAGTTCGCCGTATTCTTCGGTTGGGGTAAATCCTTCACCAAATTCAGTTTTAATTTCCGCGCCCATTCGGTATGAAGCACCGGCCTTAAATCCAACAATTCCATCACCCGAAGCATCACAAAACAGCGGAGCGCACAATATGTATTCGGTTGAATTCTGACTGCAAAAAGCTTTAAGCGTTGAGATATTCGCCTCATCTTTTTTCTCCAGATCAAAAACCATCGTATTTAGCAAAAGGGTAATGTTGGGTTCATTTTTCACTTTCTCAAGCAAAATGGTATCGAAAATTATAGCATTACCTTCTTTGTTCCGGTATAGGTTTTCAACCAGAATCTCGTCGATTACTCCACCTTCACGTGACCAGCGATTGTTATTTCCCAGATGAGAAGTTGCCCCGAGTATCCAAAGCCTGACTTCGCTCGATCCGTTTCCCCCCAACACCGGTCTGTCCTGAACCAAAACAACTTTGCTACCGTTGCGGGCAGCCGTAATTGCGGCGCAGATTCCTGCCATTCCGCCTCCAACCACCACGAGATCCGATTTGAGCAAAACAATGGTATTTCCCCGTTTTTCAGGGGATAAAATTTCTTTTCTCATAAAATATAAATTACTCTATTTGAGTGTTTTGAATAGTATTCGTAATCCTATCAGTAGTAAGATGAAAGCCATGCCTAAAACATATATTTTTCCGTTGGAAGCAACTAATCCCAATATGCATAAGATAGATCCGGTTGCAATTATTCCAATCGAGATCATCCGTTTCCCGAATTGGTTTTCGCCTTCTGAATCAATCCCAACCTCATTTGATTCTTTTTTGGAAGTTTCTTTAACTAATAAATAGCGTTGATAATTATTGTACGCTGTAAGTGGACTATTTTTCAGCCTCAGCCAGATTTCGAACAAAGCAATAAATGAAATTGGAACAACTACTCCCATTACCATTTCAGCAGCACGTGATAATGAATTGCCTGTAATTGAAGGCACTACAAATTTATATGCAAGAGAAACGGCCAGCGCCAGAATAGTGGTTGCAAGAACGGTATAGCTGTTTTGTCGTTTCGAGAACAAAGTCCAGATCAGTGGAAAATACATGGCACCTCCGGTTATGGAAGCTACACTTAAAATCACGTTGGTAGCACCACCCATTAATGGCACCAGCATACCCATAACAATAACAACCAATCCCATAACCAGAGTAGCTACTCGGGCAACACGCATCAGTAATTTCTCTGATGATTGCGGATAAATGTGCTTAAATAAATCGTTGGTAATTACTCCGGCTGAGATATTTAGAAACCCTTGCACTGAACTATTAGTAGCAAAAATGAGACTTATCGTAATCAACCCAAGCATTCCTGAAGGTAAGGCTGCTTTTGCCATCTGCATGTAAGCCTGTTCACTTTCAATTCCAACCAGCGAAGGGTTTATTGCACGGTAAATCATTGGAGGCAGCATCCAGATAACTGGGCTGAATATATAGAAAATGCCAAATAAAATGCCAACTTTCTTTGAATCCTTAGGTGAAGCTACGCTTGTGTAGCGTTGAATAAAACTCCATTGCCCGCCAAGGTAGAAAATATTGTAGAATAAAAAACCAAGCAAAAAGCTTACTGTATATTTGTGATCGCTTAGACTGAAAAAATCGGGCAATTGCTGAGCATGGATTGCATTCACAAATGACGAAATTCCGCCAATCTTTTCGAATGACAATGGCAGCAAAATCAACCCTGCTGAGATAAGAATAATAAATTGCAGCACATCGGTAACGACAACAGCCCATAACCCGCCAAAGGTGGTGTACAATATTACGATAGCTCCCAACAATCCAACCCACCAGTACAACGAGATACCCGTTGCCACCTGTAATATCAGCGCTACAGCATAAAGGCATACGCCTTTCAGAAAAACCATAATAAACAGATAAATATACGAATATGTCTTCTGAGTATTAATACCAAGTCGGTTGCAGATATATTCGGCAGCAGTCAGTGATTTGGTTTTGTGCCATTTTGGTGCAATAAAAAATCCGGTTACCAATCCGGCTATCGACATGGCCCATTGTATAGAAATTGCTACCCAACCAGAAGCATATGCAATAGATCCCCAAACCACAAAAGTACTGGCAGAAACAAAACCCATAAATAACGATAAGCTGTTAATCCACCAGGGAACAGCTCCACCCGCAGCGAAAAACGAAACCATATCACTACCCGATTTCCGTGAAAAGGAAAGACCAATGAAGATGATCAGGAGAGAGAATAGTGCAATAACGATGTAGTCGATTCCAGTCATTAATCGTTGAATAAGTCAGGTTTAAGATTTTGACGATGTAATTTTAATCACGAAATAAGTAATAAGATTGAAATCGGTTTAATATATCTTCGGAAACGTTTCCGGAAACGTTTCCGATTTCCGGAAACGTTTCCGGAAATCATTCTGTTTTACTATTTTTGCAAAGCAAAGTCATACTGACAACCAAAAACGATCCAAAGATGAAGCATGTGACCATTAAAGATGTTGCGAAAAAATTAAACTGTTCAGTTTCAACAATTTCTAGAGCTTTTAATGATAAATATGATATTCGAAAAGAGACCAAAGACCAGATTTTGGCAACCGCAAAAGAAATGGGGTATTCGCCTAATCCAATTGCCAAAAGTCTGCTCAAGCAATGCTCCAACCAAATAGGGGTGGTGGTCCCCGAATTTATAAACTCCTTTTTCCCTGAAGTGATAATCGCTATTCAGGAAGTTTTTATAAAAAAGGGTTATCAGGTACTTATTATGCAATCGGGAGAATCGCCCATTACTGAACTTGAAAATGTAAAAACGTTAGAAAACAACATGGTTGATGGAATGATTATTTCCATGTCAATAGGGTTCGAAAACGTTCCCTATTATAATGAATTAATAAAACAGGGGTTCCCTTTAGTTTTCTTTAACCGAATTTCAAATGAACTGGACACTTCAAAAGTTATTTTCGACGATTATAAGTGGGCATTTTTTGCCACCGAACATCTTATTTATCAGGGGTACAAAAAGATTTATCATTTTGCCGGACCTCATGGACTGACAATTACCCAGAACCGAAAAAATGGGTTTGTGGATGCACATAGAAAACACAAGTTGACCTTCAGCGAAAAAAACATCATTGAAACTGGCTTGTTGATAAGTGATGGAGAACGAGTAATTGAAAGACTGATATCTGAAAATGACTTACCGGAAGCCATTTTTGCCGTAAATGACCCAACAGCTATCGGCGCCATGAAAACGCTTAAAAAACATGGATATAAAATACCCTTGGATGTGGCATTGGTTGGCTTTACCGAAACAAAACTAGCAGAATTAATCGATCCTCCATTATCCAGCGTTGAACAACCAACATACGAAATAGGCAAAACAGCAGCCCGCCTGCTGCTTGAGCAAATTGAATCGAAAGGAATTTTTGTACCCCAAACCGTTATTTTGAATGGCCGCTTAAATATTCGTGAATCGTCGATGAAATTGAAATAATTTGGACCACTTAGCCAAGCCATATTGAGTCAGTTCATGAGTTTGCTGTTCAAATAATTGAAAATTTTCAGCATGTTATTGATGTTTTTGCCCTAAGTGGCAAAGAGTTGTCAAAGGCATTTACTCTTGGAATGTTCGTTAAAAAGTGTAGAATCTTTGTGGTTCCAGACCATTCCTGTCTGACAGGATATTTCTGACGGGTGAATCTGCCGATCTAAACTTTTACAAAAAGAAAGCCCCACTGCTTATTCAAACAATGGGGCTTTCAATATTGCGGCAAGTCGTTTATTTCTCAAATAAATTGCTCCATTTTTTAGGCTGACGATTTTTCCATGTTCCTTTGTGGTAAACATAACTTACGATCAGCGGGAGTACAGATGTGGCTTCAGCATAAACCATTTGCTCGTCGGTTACCTGAACTTTACCCCAAGAACTCGCTTCTTTCAGCGTTGATGAAGAGCAAGCTCCGTCACGAACATCAGCAACGGTAATCTGAACAGCATATTGGTGCATCGGAACTTCTTTTCCGAGAATTTCGGCACAAACTACGGTATCCTGAGCAAAGTTCTTCGGCACCCCGCCGCCAATCATAAACAATCCGGTGACGTTGGCGGCCATTTTTATTTTAGTCAGTTCCAGAAAATCCGCAATAGAGTCAATCGAAACATGTTTTTCAGGATTTTCCCACTGGTGTTTAGCTATTCCAAACCCGGCGCTTGAGTCGTTGAAAGCTGGACAAAAAATCGGCACATTGTTTTCGTAGCAAACCTGAATGAGACTATCTTTTTTTACTGAATTTATGGTCAGCCATTTGCCCATTTCTTTGATAAATTCGCGTGAAGAATAGGGTCTTTTTTCCAACGAGTCGGCAATTTCTTTAATCGTACCGTCACAATTTTGCAGTTCTTCCTCATCGATAAAAGTATCGTAGATACGGTCGATATACAGGTCGCGCAAAATACCATCATTAATATCGGTTGTTCCACGATAATGTTTGTGACCAAGCGCTTCGAAAAAATCCATGTCAATAATAGATGCTCCGGTGGCCACAACAACATCTATCATGTTATTTTTAACCATATCTACATATACCTGCATACAGCCCGCTGCACTTGTACTTCCGGCCAAGGTCAGTATATTGGTACAATCAGTATTGTTCACCATTTTCAGTAAAATATCGGTTGCCGAGGCAGTATCACGCGAGGTAAACGACATTTTCCGCATGGAGTCAACAATCGGTGTTGAATCGAATGACTTAATGTCGATGTGTTCGATGGGCTCTTTTAATAAATCTGATTTTTTCATCCTTCTGTTTTTTCTCTTTATACTTTCAAACAATATATTTGTTTAAATATAAGCCATATACATTGGCTACTTTTTTGAAAAAGTGTGCGAATATAGTATAAAATATTTGGTTCTGCCACGATTCCCTATTAAAAAATTGTTAGCTCAATTTGAGCTTCTTATTCTATTGTAAATTAGTATTATTCAATGTAATTCTTTCATACGGATTCCTTCATTCCGGGTTCTGTTATTATTTTTCGGAAGGCATGACCATATCCCTTAGGAAAATTTCGGCAATTTCTGTAATTGATGTGTCAAGACTTCGATATTGGAACCCGGTTGAACGGGTAATCTTTTCTCCGGAATATTGGTTTTTCTGGTTGGTTCCGGAAACGGCTTCACGTGTAATTATAGGCCGTTTCCCTGTAAAAAAACTTGCAGTTTTAGCCATTCGCCATGCAATTTGTAGCTTGATGTCTGAGGCAAAACTGCGTGGTCGTGGTTTGTTTAGGCCATCAGCTATTTTGTTAAAAAAATCCTGATAACTCATATTTCCGGCATTAAGGATAAACCGTTGGTTTTTTACCTGTTCAAACCGCGACTCGTCCATTAGCATGATCATTGCTTTGACAACATCGCGCACATCAACAAATCCGGAAATCCCTTTGGTATAATAATTCAAACCTTTCCAAATCGACTGAAACAGTTTTGGACTGCCAATTTCCCAGTTTCCGGGACCCATAATGATCGATGGATTGACGATTACCGCATCGAGTCCTTCTTCGATTCCACGCCACACTTCCATTTCAGAAAAAAACTTGCTCAACGAATAGCCCGATTTGCGTTTCGATGGAGTCCAGTAAGTTTCTTCGTTGATTTCACTTCCATCCTGAGTTTTGCCCAGTGCTGCAATGGAACTAATGTGACAAAACCGTTTAACCCCGTTATGGATTGCAGCATCGATCAGGTTTCCGGTTCCTTTCACATTGTTGTTCAGCATGATGTCGTGGTCGTCGCCATGAAACGAAACAATGGCGGCACAATGAAAAATACTGGATACTCCTTTAAGTGCTTCTTCCAGGCTCAGGTAATCGAGAATGTCGCCCTCAACCCATTCAATTTGCAAAAATAATGCACTAGCTTGCGAACTGTAGTACGAAAAAATTTTTTTTACCCATTCGGTGTTGCTTTGCGGTCGGCGTAGCGCTTTTACCTGAAGCCCGGAGTTTGTCAGTTCGTAAAGTAGATGAGCTCCGACTAAACCTGTTCCTCCTGTTACCAAGATCATAATTATGAGTTATAAGTATTTAAAATTTCAGTTTCATAACTTTAGGCACTTCGATCTTGTTATTGATTCCATGGCAACGAAGGTTTGGCTCCAAATTCCTTGGCTGTAATTTTGGCAATTGGCACGAGCAGAATTCCGACATTCCGGATGGCTGGAGCATTGAATTTAAAAGACAAATCGCTGTATTGCGTCATAAATTGTTTCACAATCCGTTCTTTTTCGTCCATGTCATCAATAATTTCGGCAGTTCCTTCCACAATCACCGATTTGGATCTCACGCGGTAGCTGCATGCAACCTGTTCGTCTTGCCAGGCCAGTTCTTCGCCTAAAGTCCAGTTGATGCAAACTTTCGGGTTCTTTTTAATTGTTTCCCACATCCGACCTTGTTGAGCCGAATGCAGAATAACCCGGTCGCCATCCAGGGCAAAATTCATCGGCAAAACATACGGCACATCGTCAACAGACATGCCTACATAGCAGGTTTTGCACTGTTTCAGGATGGCATCAATCTCGTTCCGGTCGTGAATAAAATGTGTTCTCATAGGATTTATTTTGTATGTCCGCTGGATTTCGGTATGAGCTCAGTCGAAGCTAAAGCCGAACGGCAAAGGACATTAATTGTTCGAATTTTGTGTTTTGTATAACTAATCTATGTGATTGCCCGAAATCCATGCATTTTTGAAAGTGCAGATATGACTTCATTTAATTTTTGATATTGAGTCTGAAGCTCTGCAACTTTTTCATCGTCTCGCTTTTTAAATGCCTCGTCAATCTGCGACCAGATATTTTTCTGCATAAACTTCACGTTTTTTATTTTATACTCTTTAATGAGTATAGGCACAAGGTCATGCAACAATTCGCTTTCGGTTTCGATAAAAGCCCCGCCTTTGCTCCAACGTTTGCTTTCGATGTATTTTTCGGCCAGCAAGTTACTGGCATACCGGCTGATTTCATTATCCTGGTGCTGGGTAAAATGCCTGATTGGGTCAAATTCCTTGTTTTCCAGGTTTTGTTCCATATCAGACAAAATGGCTCGAACCTTCGGGTTTACCGAAATCAGTCCATCGTTCTGCAATTCCGACAGCACATAAACTCCAACGGTGTAGGTGTGCACTTCATGGGTGTGTTCGTCCTCAATTTCAAAAACCTCCTGATGGAAATATTTCAGGAGGACTCGCAGAATTTCACGTTCTTCGGTCTCGAATGGATTGACAATTTTCTTCTCAGTAATTGGCGCTACTGGCTTTGCTGCCTGAACCTGTATTTCCTGAAGTTCTTTCCGGGTATGATCTTCCGATTGTTTGTTCTGAATTTTCCGGATTTCGGAATACAAAACGGCTTCCTGAACATCCATCAATCGGCTGCATTCCTTAATATAGATGGTTCGGGTAATGGTATCGGGAATAACCGAAATGGAATGAACGATTTCATTAATCAGACGAGCTTTTGAAACTGGGTCGTTTTCAACGGTTCCCATCAAAAGCTGGGTCTTGAACTTGATAAAGTCGGTTTCGTTTTTCTTGATGTATTCAGTCAACTCGCTGGCGCTCATCGAACGGGCAAACGAATCGGGGTCTTCACCTCGTGGCAGCGGCAAAACTTTTACGTTGATACCTTCTTCCAAGACCATATCAATTCCACGAAGCGAGGCTTTTATACCGGCATCGTCGCCGTCGTACACAATGGTAATGTTGGGCGAAAACCGGCGGATCAACCTAATCTGATCGATCGTCAGTGATGTTCCGGACGAGGCAACCACATTTTCGATGCCCGCCATATGAAACGACAACACATCGGTATAACCTTCAACCAGGTAACATTTATCGAGTCGGGTAATATCGCGTTTGGCCTGATAGATTCCGTAAAGCGTTCGTCCTTTGTGGTAAATATCCGATTCCGGAGAGTTGAGGTATTTGGCCACTTTTTTATCGTTGGTCAGTGTTCGTCCACCAAAAGCAATAACACGGCCAGCCACGTTGTGAACCGGAAAAATCACCCGTCCGCCAAAGCGGTCGCGCACCCAATCGTCGCGTTTGATAGTCAGCCCGGTTTTTTCGAGAAATTCCATTTTGTAACCTTCCCGTTCGGCAGCCTTAGTAAACAGGTCTTTTCCATCGGGACAATAACCCAATTCGAATTTGGTAATGATGTCGTCGCGGATGCCGCGTTCGCGGAGGTAACTCAAGCCAATGGTGCGGCCTTCGTTTTCCTTCTGCAAAAACCGGCTAAAATATTTTTGTGCAAAAGCCGACACGATCATCATACTTTCGCGTTCGTCCTTCAGTGCCTTTTCTTCCTGCGATTCCTCTTTTTCCTCAATTTCGATGTGAAACTTTTTGGCCAGCCAGCGTAAAGCGTCCGGATAGCTGAGTTGCTCCAGCTCCATGATGAAGTTCACCGAGTTGCCACCTTTTCCGCAGCCAAAACATTTAAAAATTCCTTTGGCAGGCGAAACGGTGAACGAAGGCGTTTTTTCGTTGTGGAAAGGGCACAATCCCAACTGGTTAACACCCCGTTTCTTAAGTGTAACAAACTCCGACACCACATCCGAAATGTGTGCCGCATCAACAATTCGCTCGATGGTCGCCTGATCAATCATTGATGCAAATGTAAAAATTTAAAGGTTGTAATTTTCCGGATTTTCCGATCAGATTGTATTGCAAATCCGGATATCAGAACTAATAACCTCATCCTGACTGTTCAGGTGGATTGTCCCCTCAAAAAAACTTTCACCATCGAGTAGATTGGGCATAATTTCCTGAACAAGGCTTTCCATTTGCAGGTTGAAAATATTCAGGATATCAACCCATTTCAACCGACCCGATAGGTTGTTCTCTAGTTCTCCGGAAAACTTCGCCGATTCGTAAACAAAATAAAGGGTGGCTGTTTGGCTTTCATCATCAATGGCTTTAACCACCCCTCGCAAAACAGCTTCTGAAACTTCCAGTCCGCCAGCTTCCTCAATACTCCGGATGGCGGCATCATTCAAATCTTCGAGTAACCCTGGTGTGCCTTTTATTCCTGAATGTTTCCGTTTCAACGGACCATCTTCGGCAATCTGTTGCAAAAGAATATGGTCGGTTTTGTTGTCAAAAATAAACGTCAGTGTTTGGATGGATGGATTGCTCATTTTGCTTGAAAAACTTGGAGTTAAATAAATTCAGACTGATTGTCAAAGATAGGCATCATTGCGGCAGGAAAGGTATTCGATGTGATACATTTTCAGAAAATTTTGTCTTCGGATTTCAGGTATAAGTTTTTACTAACCGAAAACAAATGTTTAATTCTTACCTTTGACTTGAACAAAACCTATCTGATTATGCAAAACAGCAGGACTCTTTCTAGAAGAAAATTCTTCGGAATAGTTGGAACAACCGCTATTGGATTGATGTTTTCTCCCGATTTATTTGCCAAAAGCGTCGAAAAGCCACTGATCAGGTTTGGAATGATTTCGGATATTCATTATGCCGATCGGGAACCTGCCGGGAATCGGTTCTATCGCCAGTCGCTTGCAAAGGTGAATGAAGCGATTGATCTGATGAATCGGGAGAAAGTTGATTTTGCGATTGAGCTAGGCGATTTTAAAGATCAGGATGCAGTTCCCAACGAAGCCAAAACACTGAAATACCTCACCGATATTGAGTCGGTTTTTCAAAAGTTCAACGGTCCGACTTATCATGTTCTGGGAAATCACGACATGGACGGAATTTCGAAACAACAATTTTTGGAAAGGGTTGAGAATACCAACATACCAAATACAAAAAGTTATTACTCATTCAATCAGAAGGAAATTCATTTTGTGGTTCTGGACGGGAATTTCAATCGTGAAGGGAAAGCCTATGACCACGGAAATATCTCGTAGGAGGATGCTTTTATTTCTGAAAATCAGCTAAAATGGTTGAAAGACGATCTGAAATTGAACACGCATCCGGTCATTGTTTTTATTCATCAAATGCTCGATGACTCGAAAAATGCAAAACAGGCCGTGCAAAATGCTGCTGAAGTGAGGCAGATTCTGGAACAGTCAGGAAACGTACTTTGTGTATTTCAGGGGCATGTTCACGAGGAAAGATATAATCTGATTAACAACATTCACTATTATTCAGTCAATGCCGTAATTGATGGCGATGGCCCGGAGAATAGCGCTTATATGATAGTGACTGTGAATAAAAATTGGTGCTTGACGATAAAAGGATTTCGAAGAGCTTCCAGTAAGGAATTTAAATCTGGCCGACAATGAAGAAGAAACTGGTTATACTTTCAGGTGCCGGAATGAGTCAGGAGAGTGGCATACGCACCTTTCGCGACATGGACGGACTGTGGGAAGAATATGATGTAACAGAGGTTGCTACTCCCGAAGCTTGGGCAAAAAACCCGACATTGGTGATGAAATTTTACAACGACCGCCGCAAACAATTATACGAGAGTGAGCCCAACGCTGGCCATCGTGGACTGGTTGATCTGGAAAAGGATTTTGAGGTGAAAATAATTACCCAGAATATCGACGATTTGCACGAGCGTGCCGGCAGTTCGTCGGTTTTGCATTTGCACGGTGAATTGAAAAAAGCACGCAGTTCGGTCGATGAATCATTGATTTACGACATCGACGGCTGGGAATTGAAATTTGGTCAAAAGTGTGCCAAGGGTAGTCAGTTGCGTCCGCACATCGTTTGGTTTGGAGAGGCTGTTCCAGCAATGGATGACGCTATTCCACTGGTCGAATCGGCTGATATTTTAGTCGTGATTGGCACTTCGCTAAATGTTTATCCAGCTGCCGGACTGGTTAATTATGCGAAAAGGGAAATTCCAATTTTTGTTATTGATCCGCAGAAACCATCCTTATATATCCGAAATGTGAATTACATTCAGGAAAAGGCAGGGAAAGGAGTTGAAATATTAAAAAAAGAATTAAAATCGCTGGTATGAAGCAGCTTTACCTCATTGTTTTGCTGTTGTCAATTGCTTGTCTGAACGGATTTTCGCAGCGTTTTGAAGGTGGGTTGATTGGTGGATTAAATGCCTCGCAGGTTGATGGCGATTTGTATTCAGGATACCATAAACCGGGTATCGCTTTGGGGGGCTATGTTCAGACGAACCTTTCCCGAACTCTTTATGCTGGGATGGAACTTAAACTGATGCAAAAAGGGAGCCGCAATACCGACTCTCTTGCCGTGGAGGGACAAATTAAATACATCATGCGGTTGAATTATATAGATCTTCCGGTATATCTGGGTATTCGTACCAGCGAAAGAATTTCTCTCCTGATTGGCCTCTCGCCGGGCTATCTGATCAGTGGAGCAGAATACAACGACTATGGAAAATTTGCGAAAGCCGATCAACATCCGTTTAATTCACTGGATCTTCAGGCGCTTCTGGGTTTTCGGTTTCAATTTACACGCCGACTTTTTGTTGATGTACGCGGTGCATATTCGCTTTTACCCATTCGTGAGCATCCCGGAAATGTGCTTTGGTACTGGAGAAGCAACCAGTTCAATAATTTACTGAGTACGACAGTTCTCTATCGGTTAGATTTTTGATGAATTTGCTGGTTCTGCATAAAACTTCCTGACTTATTAATTTACCCAACTGTCATTTTTTTATATCGATAAGTGATGCAGTGAAAAAATTGGCATTATTTTGATATATTAACAATGTTTATTAAATTTGCAGTGTTAATATTTCAAAACGATTATCATGAGAAACAAAGATGTTCAGGAAAAGAGAATGAAGGGATATTTTATCCAGGCAACAAAAGAGATTCTAAAATCGGAAGGAATAAAAAGTGTGAATGTTCGGTCTGTCGCCGATCGGGCCGGATATTCGTACACGACCATGTACAATTATTTTAAAGACCTGAACGAACTGATATTCTATTGTGTCGAAGATTTTTACAATGAATGCCGTGAGTTTGCGGAAGAAAGAACAGCCGAGATTCCTGAAGGAAAAGAGAAGCTGAAATTAAAAATTGCGGCTTATGCCAATTATTTTATTGAATATCCGGGAATCTTCGACTTATTTTTTCTGGAACGCATGGGTGATCTCCGTCAGAAAGAATCGTCAATCGACTTAATCAGTTTGTCGCTTGATAAGATTTGTGATGCCGAATGGACCTTCTGTTTAGATCACGACCTTATTCAGTTTAGGGATGCCGAACTGATCAAGAGTCAGGTGAGATATACCGTTGTTGGATTACTGTTGCTTTACCTCAACCGAGTGACGCCAACCACCTACTCGATATTTGTACAGCGATTAAATGCTCAACTTGATACAATTATTGGCTAAAAAAAACTTGTAAAAAACAGAGGCATCTCCATTTTCGGAATGCCTCTGTTTGCTTTTGGCTAAACTTTATCGAGCAAAACGGTAAAATGCCGCATAATGGATGCTTCTTTCCGAATAAGCAAGCCGGTCCGGATTTCATCACGGATGGCAAAAATGTTTTTAAGTCCCGCTGCTACCACGTCCATGTGGTTGTTCGAATAGGTGCGGCGTGGAATCGCCAGGCGCAAAAATTCAAGTTTAGGATACCGGTTGTCATTCGTTTCCGGATCGCGGTCGGCCAGCAAAGTTCCAACTTCAACGCCGCGAACACCGGCTTCAAGATAAAGAATAATGGCAAGCGTTTGAGCAATGTATTCTTCTTTGGGTACGTGCGGCAAAAACTTCTTGGCATCAACAAAAACGGCGTGTCCGCCAATGGGTTGCTGAATCGGAATTCCGTATTCCATTAGCTTGTTGCCAAGGTACTGAACCTGCTTGATGCGTGTATCCAGAAAATCATTGGTGGTTACTTCATCGAGTCCAACAGCTAGGGCATTCATGTCGCGCCCAGCCATTCCTCCATAGGTTACAAAGCCTTCGTACATAATGTTGAATGTGGATGCTTTCTCGTACCAATCGATGTTCTTCATGGCCATAAAACCTCCAATGTTTACAGCGCCGTCCTTTTTGCTGCTCATGGTCATGGCATCGGCATAAGTGAACATTTCGCGAACGATTTCTTTGATCGTTTTGGTGGAATAACCTTCTTCGCGTTGCTGGATAAACCAGGCATTTTCGGCAAATCGGGCAGAATCGAAAATAACTGGAACGCCATATTCCGAAGCCATTTCCTTCACGGCTTTCAGATTTTTCATCGATACAGGCTGCCCTCCGGAAGAGTTGCAGGTGATCGTCATAATCATAGCCGGAATACGTTTTTCAGGCTGAAGCTGGAATACTTTTTCGAGTTTGGAAAGGTCAACATTCCCTTTGAAAGGGAAAGTACTGCCAGTATCAAAAGCTTCGTCAATGGTACAATCGATGGCTTTTGCCTTGCGGTACTCGATGTGACCTTTGGTGGTATCGAAATGCGAATTTCCGGGAACCAGATCGCCTTCTTTCAGCAAAACCGAAAATAAAACATTTTCGGCAGCGCGGCCTTGATGTGTGGGCAGGAAATGTTCGAACCCGAAGATCGTTTGGATCTTTTCTTTTAAATGATAATATGATGATGATCCGGCATAGCTTTCGTCGCCAGTCATGATAGCAGCCCATTGGCGATCGCTCATGGCTCCGGTTCCGCTGTCGGTCAGCAGGTCAATAAAAACTTTGTCACTGCTCAGGTTGAATAGGTTGTAATTGGCTTCGGCAATCCATTGTACGCGTTGCTCGCGTGTTGAACGGTAGATTGGCTCCACCATTTTAATTTTATAGTTTTCGGCGAATGGTAAATTCATAACAATATAAATATAAGGTGCATGTTTAATTGAGCATCCTACGATGCAAGTTAAAATGAACGGAATTTTTAATAAAAGAATAGAAATGAGGGCTGTCAGATTAACAGCAAATGGACGTTAAGCGGCAAATCCGTCCCTGTTTTTCAGGTTCAGGAAAAGGGGATTGAAAAGGGCTTTGATCAGGATATTCTTTAAAATGACCTTCATGACCGAATGATTTATCTGCTGCAAAGGTATAAAACTCATTGTTTGATTTTTGTATTCATTTGTCAGGTTTATCGCGACGAATTTAATGAATCAGGCCGTTGCCAAAGTGGCAATACTTACCCGTGCGTTGGTTTTTGAAATGATGGAAGCGGCACAGGCTTCGAGGGTTGAACCGGTTGTTACCACATCGTCGATCAGCAAAATGTGTTTTCCAGAGAAAGCTTCCGGATCAGAAAGTTCGAAAATGCCTTCCACATTTTGCCAACGTTCGAACCGGTTTTTTCGTGTTTGCGTTTCGGTTGCTGTGACTCGTTTCAGGTTATTGGCTGAAAGTTCTTTATTCATTTGCTTTGCAATTCCTGAGGCAATCCACCAACTTTGGTTGTAGCCGCGTTTCTTCTCTTTCTGCGGATGCAGTGGAACCGGGCAAACGACATCGACCGATAAAAAATCAGGAGACTGCATTAAATCGATTGCAAAATGTTTCCCGATTTCCTCACCAAGTTCTTTCATCCCTTTGTATTTCAGGCTATGTAATAAGGTTTGATACTTGCTTCCCTTACTGAAATAGAAAAATGAAGTGGCAAATTCGAGCTGAACCCTTCCATAGAAAAGTTGGGCAACCGGATTATCGGGTTTGAGGTGGTAATTGGTCCGGGGAATATGGTGAAGGCAATGCAGACAAATCCAATTTTCCTGTTCAATCAGCTTATCGCCACAAACCACGCAAAGCCGTGGAAACAAAAGTTCGGTCAGGTAAAAGAATATTGAAGTTTTCATGTGTTTATGATTTGTTTTTTAATTGCCACATGGAACTCGCTATAATAGTCATCCTCGTATGTCACGAGTACCCGGGATGGCTCGTTTCATCGCACGTCTCAGTTAATCGGATTATTAATTGGAGCGAAGCACAACTAAAATTACAGAAAATTCCAATATTTTTAAAAATTTGAACAAATGGATTTGACATTTTTTAGTTTATAAACTATTCTGCTATACATTTGTACCTAGATTCTGAATTTAAGCCTCTTTTATGCACAAGAGCAATTTTGCTTATTTTGACCAAGGTTACAATCTTTTAGGATCGAAAATAAATAAAGGAGAATATGAGCAGCATTATTAGAGTAGTTGGTTACAATTTAACTGATGACCCTGATTTTATGGATCGTCAAAACCATATGACTCCTTATTTAAAGTATCGAATTCAGGATTTATATTTCGATATTCATAAAGGAAGGAAATTTGTTATTCCCTTCATCCTAAAACTGATCGACAAATTTCCTAAAAATCCGCAACTAAAAAACTGCCTAAGTATAGCCTATAACAATATTGGTGAGATTGAAAAAAGCGAGGAAGTAAACCGATGGGTGTTGAAAGAACATCCGGACTATTTGTTTGGAAGATTAAATATCGCCGCGGCCTATTTCCATCGCGAAGAATTCGATAAAATTCCGGAGCTTTTGGGCGAAAAATTGGAATTAAAAGATTTGTATCCCAATCGGGATGTTTATCACGTTGATGAATTTACCAGTTTCACCAAATTTGCCATTCAATATTTGCTTGAGATAGGCGATGTGAAATCTGCTGAATCGAAACTCAATCTGCTGAACGAGATGTTTCCTGACCATCGGGATACTCAAAGCGTTAGGGATTGGTACCACCTCCGGTTGCTCGAAAAAGGGATCAAAGGACTAAATGCGCGGAAAACAAAAAAAATAGCCGTTCAGCAAAACTCTTTTTCTGAAGTACAAACCCGAGAAAATCCGGTTTTTGTTCATCCTGAAATCTACTGCCTTTACGAATTCGACCTGAGCATTCCACATGTGTTTATTGAAAATATACTGGCACTGCCTCGTGAAACTGTAATTCCTGATTTGGAATTGGTTATAAACGATAGCATTTCAAGATTCCGTTTTTTCGAAGAACTCTCAAAACAAGAACGTATTCGCGAAGATCGGCTGACATTCCCGCTACATGCCATACTGTTGCTCGGAGAACTAAAAGCCAAAGAAAGTCTTGGGCTAATTTTGAAGTTCCTGTCTTTTGAAAGCGATTTTCTTTTCTTTTGGCTTGGCGATCACAAAACGGAAACCATTTATGAACCATTATACTATTTGGGCGAGTCTCAGCTCGATCAACTCAAAGCATTCATGTTCAGGCCAAATGTTGACACCTATGTAAAAACATCGGTCCTGACAGCTGTTCAGCAAGTTTATTTTTATCAACCTCACCGGAAGAACGAGGTAATACACTGGTACGATCAGGTGATTGATTATTTCATTGAAAATGCCGACGATCCGGGCCTTAATAGCAGTGAAATATTGGCGTTTATCGTTTCTGACATCACCGAAATCAGAGAAAAGCGACTCTTACCAGATATTGAGCGATTATTTAGGATGACATATGTAAGTGAAGGAATTTGTGGTACCATTCAAAACGTCAGAACCGAAATCGAAAAAGAAGGAGAAAATCAGGAATCGAAACAGGATTTGCTGGATATTTTCAATCGATATCTCGGTTTCATTGGTACTTTTCTGCCACGAAGGAAGAAGCAGGAGAAAGATTTCTTGAAAAGATCGATTTCCATCCCGCAGCATCATAATGTCGAGGTTTATACCAAAGTGGGGCCAGACGATCCTTGTCCTTGTGGAAGCGGATCGAAATTTAAGGATTGCTGCATGAACCGGTTGAATTGACATTTTCAGTACGAAGAGGTTTTTTCTATTAGTCTATTACAATTTCAATTAAATCCTATATTTTGCGCCTTAAATGCAGCATTAAGCCGCAGCATCGCTTCACTTTTTACATTGTCGGCATTACTTATTGTACTCCAAAATCGTACGGTCAACCAACATGTTTCCGGAGTAACTTTGGTATATAATATCACCGGAGGTCTTTTCGAGATCACATCAGAAATGGTTGTAATTGTATTGTTTATCACTTCATTTATTACATTAGAGTCCAGCTCTTTTCCCGATAAGGCGAATCGTACTACAATCCTTTTTTCATCGTTACTGTAAGTCCAGTTTGTAATGTTCTGCGACAAAATAGTTCCGTTCGGAATAATGACATCAGCACCATCGGAAGTATTCAGCGTACTGGCTCGCAATCCTATTTCTTTCACCTTGCCGGCTTGCCCGCTAACCTCTATTTGGTCGCCAATATGCAACGAACCGTCGAAAATCAGGATAATACCAGACACAAAGTTGTTAACCACATTTTGCAAACCCATACCGATACCTACGCCTAAAGCTCCAAGAACGATTGTAAGCTTGTCGATCGGCAATCCCGATGCGGCAACGGCTAACAGGTAACCTCCAACCAGCACCAGTAACTTGGTGATGAGCAAACGAGAGTGTTTCTCTTTGGAAGCCGATGATATATCGTCAGTTTCGATGCCGGTTTCTCCAAACAAGAATCCGACCAACCGTTGCAAAATATGAGCTACCCAAATAATAAGGAAAAACCATAACACACTGATGAGTTTATAGGAAATGCTTCCAATGGTTCTTGGCGTAGTTAATAAATCGACCAAACTGCTACTGATACTGTGGTAAATATTCAAATTGGAAGTCAGCATAATCGTCCAGAGTAATATGGCAACAATAAACAGAGGACCCTTTACTTTTTTTATTACTGAAGAACAGTCAAAAGGTTTGTTAATGCCCTTTTTCAACCGGCTGCTTTGCAGCTGCAACAAAATCAATTCAATAACAACATCAATAAAGACAGGCAAAATAGCGGCCTGGGTGACAGCAAAAATAGCTGCTATTCCAAAAAAGCCCGCTAACGAGAACCTTCCGAAAACATTACAAAGAATGCCCAAAACTAACAACGTCATTCCTATTATTGCAGCCTTTTTAATCCATTTATAATAGGGCGTTTGGTCGTTTAAGTTTCGGTATAAACGGTATGAAAAGATTATACTTCCCACATATATGGCTAGAAGCCAAGCCCTTGCAATAAATGTTGGTTCCATCGACAAATAAGTCAGGACATCGGCAACGAACAATATCACCAATGCCAACCAGTCGAGCCAAAAAACATAGTTCTTTTTCTTGAAGAAAACGACAGATGAAACCGTCAGTAGCAGCACATATTCAATGGCGATATACGAAGTTGGTGCATAGGCATCGAAAAAAGGCATCAGGCACAATAATAATATCAGTATAGATACAACTGGATGGTTGTTCAGGTATTGCAGATGCAAAAAGCTGTACGACTCTTTTTGTTCGCTGATGGCTTTTACCAAATTTCGCTTCAGGAACAGCCAAATAAAAAGCAGTATTCCCAAAACCAAAACAATTGTCCTTTCGCCAGATGTCTGACTAAAATAATAAACAATTGCGTTTCGTTCATTTCCCAATATGCTTAACGTTTTGGGTGATTGTGCTCTGGCCTTCTTTTCTTTATCGCCAAATTGCCATAAATAACTAACTTCTGATCCGAAGAGTTGGCGTCTGGCACGGTCTAACCGACTGTCCATCATATTGATCATGCTCGACAGATTCATGGAATTATCGGCAAGTTTAACTTTCAGCGAGTTCAGGCTATCAATATTGGATCGTGTGGTTGAATCGGCCCTCACCCATTTATGTTCTAACCGGAGCAGTCGTTTATCAAATGTATTTCGAAGCGTATTGTCGGCATACAACCGGCTAAAAACAGAATCAGAAAGTACGGTTTTCAAATTTAGTTTTGCATGATATACCCGATTATACAGTGCGTTTATATAAACCTGAATCCGATCATTTTCATTATCCAGATTGGATACCAGGTTTTGATAAAGGTATAGGTTCTTAATATTAACCACTGTATTTCTGCCTCTTATGTAATTACGAATGATGCTAACATCGTCAGTAATTTCGCCAATTCTCCGGCTCATGCCCACCACTTTAAACGACAGACTGGAGCTGTCGCGAATTGAGTTCAGGTGATCATTCACCCGTTCAACACTCATCATGTAGTCGCTCAAACTCAGCGTATCCTTCGCCATGAGCAATTTTTTATGAGTTCCCCGTTTGGTCGGTTCAGCTTCTGGTTTAACTTTTAAACTATCAGCAATTGTTTTTGACGCGAGTCGATTTTTGGATATCGAATCTGACTTGTGTTTCGATTGGGCAAAAACGCCAAACCCAATAAAAAGGAAGCTGAAAAAAATGACTAATCGTCTCATGGGGTGCTTATTTGATATAAAATAGAATATTTTAATTAATTATCCTGTGCTAGAAATGTCTGAAGGTTCACAAATTCTTTTTGAATGAGTTTATAGCCGTGATTGTATAAGCGTACCCGTTTTTCGAGGCTTTGTTCGGTGCGTCCGATAGAGAATTCAGAAGAGGGAGCTATAATAAGTAATTTCCCTTCTTTCTCCATCTGCTCGCAAAAGTCAAGAGCCTTGTTGTATTTTTCATTTCTGTTAAGCAAGGTGTTCAAAAATTCCGGATGTTTCCTGAATGCCAGTTTAAACGGAAGTTTACTCTTTATTTCTGCTTTCCGGTAGCCTCTCGGACGTGTAAGAACGACAATGGCTCTCTGATGTTTACTTAATGCATATTTTACCGGTATGGAATCGGAAACACCACCGTCGAAAAAGAATTCGCCGTTGATCTCGATCGGTTGTGAAAGAATCGGAATACTTGATGAAGCAATAAGCGCTTTGTCAATTCCGATATTTGCAATTTCTTTTTTCGTAAAGACAACACTTTTTCCCATACTCAATGAAGTGGCTATAACATCGAATTCTGCCTGGTTTTTAAAAAATGCCTGCTCATCAAATGGAACGAGTTTGCCCGGAAGCTCTTCAAAAACAAACTTCATGTTAAAATACGATCCTGTTGTAACGAGGTGACGAAGCCCCATATAGCGCTTATCGGAAGGATATTCAACGTTAACCTTTCGGTTTCTTCCTTTCTGCTTCGACAAATAGGATGCGCCAACACAGGCCCCTGCCGAGACCCCGACAACTCGGTCAAAATCCAGATCCTTTTCTATTAGGTATTCCAGTACTCCGCTGGTAAATGCGCCACGAAGCCCTCCGCCTTCGAGTACAATACATGAGTTCTTCATATCAATTCCCTTCGCTAAAAACAGTAGTCAAAATTATGAAATAATGATCATAGTTTTTTATCATTTAACCGAGTAAATCAGACGTTAACGAAGATCAATTTACCTCTACTGTTTTTGAGCCTTTATTGACTACGAATGAGTGATCACAAAATCGTTTTCTGAATGAAGTTCCGGAATGGTTTGTAATCAGTTGGTTTTATTGGTTAGGTGGTTTTTATTTAAGCGTAATAATGGCATTGACATAAGCATTTTGGGTTTCAGGATTCAATACAAACTCAATTTTTGCCGGAATCGAAACAAAATCGCCCAGCATAATGGGTTTAGATAATCCCACGCCCATATTGACCACAGCGGCATGTTGCGCATAAAAACCTTTCCAAAAGGTTATTCCTGCAAAAACGCTTGCTTTGACCTGTCTGTAACATTTTTCATATTTTCCCTCGAAATAAGATGAATAATTTTGTTTTTTCGTCGTCGGATTACGATCGGCTCCCCAAAACCAAAGCGAATAAAGGAAGGACAAGGGTGTGTTTTCATCGGGTTTGTAAGTGAAGTAAGCGTCAATCATATGCGACGTCGTTTCGCGATCCGTATCGAAGAATTTATGCCTGGCACCTATCGAATCATTAATTCCAAAATAGTCCACCAATCCCAGCTTAAGTCTGGAAGTTAACTGAAGTTCAATGATAAAATCGATCTCACTGTAAGACCTTCTTTCAAAAGGATATGATCCCCAAATTGAGATGTTCAGTTTATTATTAGTAAACCCGAAAGATGGTTGTACGACCGGTGTTTCGGAATAGGCCATTCCCCGCCAGATCCATCGGTTGGCCAAGTCGGCCTGCACATAAAAACAGGAGTCGGCTTTTTCTGCCATAGCGCTTAGAATGCAAAAATTTGTAATCAGAAATATTAATTTAATTTTTTTCACTCGAGAATATTTAAGTTATTTATTCGATTGTCTGCGTGTTATCGTTAAATTTCCATGTCATGGGGCAACAACTTTCAACTATGTTTTTATGTTCATTTTAACACGGTCAGTGGGTTCTTTTTGAGAATATCCTGAAAATCTGACGAGAAAGAAACAAGGACCAAGTACGCAATGGTATAAGTTAACAGTTTATTTATTCTAGTCATCAATTTATTAAGTCATACAAGGCATTAATAAACTGGGTATTCCCATTGTATTTCCCTCGGGTTGTTCATCAGAGTTTAACGTCTGAAGAGGTTCGTACCCCTGCTTATTTCAAATTTAATTTGTCTTCCTAGATTCTAGAAAAAGCGTTCACTTAATTTGAATGCCAGTTTCTCTGGAGAAACATCTTCCATGAGGAATTCCTATCGTTGCAACTTTTCACTTACAAGAAATAACGACCAACCTGACAGCGAATCGTAGCCTCAAATACTTAGCATGGTGTGTAAAATGACATCATCCATTAGGTTATCCCAGTGAGAAAAATAAAAAACAACGCTTTCATGAAAAAAGTGAATTTTTCAGTAGGGGTTACAACTTAAATAGGTGTATTGCTTGAAATTTTAAATTGATAAAATGAATTCGAATTGAAATACATATTCTATTAATTTATCTAACCCAAATATTTATGAAAAAAACCGAATCTCCTTAGTTATCCCAACCAATTCAAAAACACATAAAGCATGCAAATATGTCCTATTTGCTACTTAGTGATTAACCCTTTTTTACAAAACATTTTTTAACGTTTTTAAAACAATAACATGAAAAAAAATAGTGACTATGACTCACAGGCAAGAGTGGCTTGGTATGCCCGTAAATCATTGATAAAGATTCAAATATCTATCTTTATTTTGTTGTTTGCAATTGTTCAGGTTATGGGTGCCGAGACTAATTCTCCCTCGTCAAAAAACAGCCCTGAACGAAATTCTGTTGTGAGTGAACAACAGCAAAAATCTGTTTCTGGTAAAGTTACTGATGCCACAGGAGCGCCTCTTCCTGGCGTAACCATCCGTATTAAAGGCACTACTCAAGGTACAATTACCGATGCCAACGGGAAATATTCGTTCTCAAATATTTCCAGCAATGCAACTTTATTATTTTCGTTTGTGGGAATGAAAAATCAGGAAATTCCGACTGCAGGGAAACTTGAGATCAATACGGCATTACAGGATGAATCTGAAGCGTTGAGCGAAGTGGTGGTTACAGGATATGGTAACTTCAAGAAAGCATCGTTTACCGGATCAGCGAATACTGTTGATGCAACCAAAATGAAAGATATACCTTCAGTATCAATGGAACAAAAGCTACAGGGACAAACAGCTGGCGTTTTTATCACCGCACAATCCGGACAGCCAGGAGCAGTGGCTAATATTCGTATCCGGGGAATGGGTTCTTTCTCCGCCACAAACGAACCGTTGTATGTTATTGATGGAGTTCCAGTTAATTCTGGTACAATGAATGGTTCCGGTGCCGGTTATATGACCCAGGCGCAAACAAATATCATGTCCACAATCAATCCTAATGATATTGAAAATATCACTGTTATTAAAGATGCTGCTGCTGCTTCTTTGTATGGTTCACGTGCAGCTAATGGAGTAATTGTAATTACCACCAAAAGGGGGAAAGCAGGTCAGACTAAAGTTGATTTAACTATTAGCGGTGGTATGTCTAATTTAGCAATGGACAATCGTCCTGTTCTTAATGGAGACCAACGCAGAACTTTAGTTTCTGAAGCACTTTACAATCAGGCTGTTGATAAGGGAAATTCAAATCCGGATGCCTGGGTTGCTACTTATATTAATAAGTATGCACCTAAGCCAGCAACTGGTTATGTTGATTGGAAAGATTTACTGTTAAGAAAACAAGCTTATAGTCAAAATTATGAGGCTTCGATTACCGGGGGTGATGATAAAAGTAAATTTTTGACATCTTTTGAATATTTAAAGCAGGACGGTATGGCCATTAACAGTGATTTCGATAGGTATGCAGGCAACTTGGCTTACGACAGACAGGTAGCAAAAAAACTGTCGTTCAATGGAAAAATAACGCTTTCGAAAATCACACAAAACCTTAACGAGGAAAGAGGTGGTTGTAATCCATACTTATTAACAGCAGGATATATTACGCCTTCAGATGTGCCTTATGCAGCTGACGGGTCTTACAACCGCAGTTTTGTTTACTCAACAACGGTTGAGAACGTATTGGAAACCATGAAGACGGATATAAACCAAACAAATATTACAAGGTTAATGGCAAACGGAGCGTTGACTTATGATATCATTAATGGGTTAAAGCTAAAAGAAAGTGTGAATTACGACTTCTCTTCACAAAAAGATATCGTGTACTATTGTCCGTATAGTTTTGCAGGACCCAAGGGGGCACCTGACGGAACAGCACAAGCTGGCAAAGGGTTCACAGAATGGAACGGGTTATTCAATTCAACAAGTTTGAATTACGTTAAAACATTTAAGGATAAACATAACCTGGATGTTTTGGTTGCTTATGAAACGCAGGATTTTAAAAAAGATGGTATCTATTATACTGGATATAATATTGCCTCAACTGCATTGACCGATGTTGGTGTCACATCAACATACGCATCAAAATCATCTTCACCAGAAGAATGGCGGTTGACTTCACTCGTTTCAAGATTGAACTACGACTATGATAAGAAATATTATCTGGGTGCCAGTTTCCGCCGCGACGGTTCGTCCAGATTCTCTTCATCTCAGCATTATGGTAACTTCTGGTCAGCTTCGGGTATGTGGCGCATCATTGAAGAACCATTCATGCAAGGATTAAAAAGTACTTTTACCGACATGAAAGTTCGTGCATCTTATGGTGTAAACGGTAACCTTCCTGGCAGTAGCTATGCTTACCAGGGGTTGTATAATTATACTCTGGCCTACGAAGGAGCATCAGGCTCTTATGAATCATCGTTACAAAATGATAACCTGAAATGGGAAAAGAACTACAACATGAATGTTGGTTTGGATTTCACCTTATTCGACCGTGTATCAGTAACCGGTGAATACTACAGCCGCCAAACAAGAGACTTGTTGTACAGTATGCCGTTAAGCAACACTAGTGGTTTCCTTTCGTACACCACCAACATTGGCCATATTAGTAACAAAGGGTTCGAACTGGAATTCAATTCCACCAATTTAAAGACAAAAGATTTTACATGGACAACTAATCTATCGTTCGCCCACAACTCGAACGTGATCAAGAAATTCAACGATATTGTGACATCTCTAACTGCGGCAAATCGTACCACCATGTATATCCGTAAGGTTGGCGGGCCATTCTACGAATTCTTCCTGAAAGAATATGCTGGCGTTGACCCTGCAACCGGGAAGGCTTTGTATTATTTAAACACTACGAAATCTGACGGTTCTTTAGATAAAACAACAACTACCGATGACTCAAAAGCTCAGGCTATTGACCTTGGCAAAGAAGCAATGCCTAAGTTGACTTCGAACCTGACCAACACCCTTAGTTACAAAAATTTTGACTTGATGTTTACTTTCACAGGGGCATGGGGTGGTTATACTTTCGACCAAATGGCAACAACTACCGAAAATGACGGAACCAGCCTGCTGCGTAACTTCCCGGTTTATACCATGAATCGTTGGCAAAAACCTGGTGATAAAACCAACGTACCACGTCTTTCTTACAGCAATAAAGTAGGCCCGCCAAATACTTCACGTTATTTGCACAGCGACGACTATATTCGTTTGAGAAGCTTGTCTTTTGGTTATACCTTACCTAGCAATATTGCTCAAAAAGTGAATATGAGCAAAGTGCGTTTTTATGTATCTGGATCAAACCTTTGGACAAAAGCGGCATGGGGAAGTTATGACCCTGAAACAGAAATGGGTGGATTTTCTTGGGCTTCAGCGCCAATCACTAAGAATATCACTATTGGAGCAAATATTTCTTTCTAAAGAAAGTTAAACCATTTAAAATTTGATGAATATGAAAAAAATAGTCAATTATATATTAGGAATTGTACTCCTTGCAGGATTTACTTCATGCGGATCCGATTGGTTGGATCTTAATCCTACGACTGCTGTGGCAACCGGTGTGGCATTATCTACCAAAGATGGATTGCAAACAGCCTTAACTGGCGCTTACAGGCAATTAGCGGGACACTGGTTTTATGGCGACCGCATTCCGATGTATGCAGAGTTAAAAGGTGAGGATATGCAAAATGTAGCTTCTTCTTCCCGTGGTTATGAGTATTATAGCTTTACTTCTACGCCTTCTGAAACTGAAGAAATAACTTCCTGCTGGAATGTTGGTTATCAGGTGATTCATTCTGCAAACAATATTATTGGGGCAATTGACAAAAATTTTGACAAATCAGATGCGACTATAGCAAGTATCCGTTCACAAGCAATAGCTATACGTGGACTGGTACTTTTCCAGTTGACCAATTGGTTTGGTCAGGCTTATGCCATTAATTCATCTGCTATGGGGGCTTGTATTGTAACCGAGAAGAACGATGTTTACTACAAGCCGGCTCGTTCTACTGTTGCAGAATGTTATGCCCAGGTAATTTCCGATTTAAAGGAAGCAATTAGTGGCGGGTTACCAACAACTGCTGTAGGTGGCTATATCAACAAATGGGCAGCTGAAGGCTTATTGTCAAGGGTTTATCTGTACATGAATGATTATACTAATGCGTTAGCTTATTCTAAGGATGTAATCACTAATGCCAGCTCGGTATATTCTTTGGTTTCAAATGCCAATTATGCAAAGATGTGGGGAGCAAAATACTCTTCTGAATCAATCTTCGAAATTTATTATAGTAGTGCGGAAAATGTAGGATCCGACTGTATGCAAACAATTTGCAGTTGGACCGGTTATGCTGGGATAATATTGACCAAAGATTATTTGGATTTACTGAACCAGGATCCTAACGATGTTCGCCAATGTTTTACGAACATCGGAGATGCCAACCATTACACTACTTATGGAGGTGCTAATCAAAAAGTATGGCTGACCAAATATTGTGGCACCGGAACAGTAGCTGCACCCGCCAGTGTTCAGTATAACGACATTTACGTCCTGCGTTTGTCAGAACTTTATCTGACAGCTGCCGAATGTGAATACAGGTTAAATGGGGCAACAACCACTGCATTAAGTTACATTAATGCTATCGTAACCCGGGCTAATCCAAACAATTCTCTTACTGCCAGTACTTTGACAAGTGTTGACCGTATCTTGCAAGAAAGAAGAAGAGAATTGGTTGGTGAAGGTGTTGGTGGAGTGTATGATATTCTTCGTACAAGAGGTGCTTCTGGTACAATTAACCATTCCGGAGGCTGGCATATTGGAACATTGCCTTATCCAACAGTTAGTTGCAGTGATAATCGCGTTACTGCTCCTATCTCAAGTACCCAGATCTCTAATAATCCAAATGTGAAACAAAATCCTGGTTATTAATAACCTATTTCGATATTCTTATCGATACTAATGAAAAACTCCAGGGGAAAAATTTTCCCGGGAGTTTTTTTATGCATTTTATTGAAATTTTTTTATTATTCGTCGTTCTGTTGTTTTATTGGTATTGCAAAATAGAAGATTGATCCCTTTCCGTGTGCTGATTCTACCCATATTGTTCCACCCAACAATTCGACCAGGCTTTTCGAGATGGCTAAACCTAAGCCATTACCTCCAAACCTTCTCGAATTAGAGGCTTCGACCTGCCTGAACCGTTCAAATATTTTCAAGTGATATTCTTTTGGTATTCCAATTCCGGAGTCTTTGACATGAAACTGAATTCGGTCCTCCATTCGTTTGACGCCAAGTTCAACAGATCCTTCGATCGTGAATTTAATGGCGTTGCCAACCAGATTGACAAGAACCTGTCTCAACCTGTTCTCATCGCTCGTGATCAAGATATCATCTTCTGGATTAAACGGAGCAATCTTCAGTGCCAAGCCTTTCCGCTGTGCAGTAAAAGAGTATTCTCTCTGAATGGCGGAAATGAGTTTCTGCACGTCGACGGGGGATTTGCTAATTTTAATTTGCCCTGCTTCAATCTTTGAAAAATCCATGATGTCGCTGATAATGGCTAGCAGTGAATTTCCACTTTCGCTGATGATTTTTGCAAACTCGAAATAATCTTTCCGATCAAAACTAGGATCGAGCAGCAAATCGGAGAATCCGACAATACTGTTCAGCGGGGTTCGCACTTCGTGGCTCATGTTGGCCAGGAATGCAGATTTTAGCCGGTCGCTTTCTTCTGCTTTTTCCTTGGCTTTCAATAGTTCAGTTTGAGATTTATGTAGTTCTGTGATATCAGAAACGGTTGATACCATGGTGTTCTGCTCTATTAATGGAATATTGATGGCGTTGGCAAAGCCTTTGCTTCCATCTTGCCGGGTAACAAAAAGATTCTCCCAATGCATTCTTTTACGATCGCCGGAATGTATATCGTCCATTACTTGAGCCATTAACTTGTCCCGGTAATCGGGGTCGGGATAAACACGTTCGAAAAAAGATAATACCGTTGGAATCTCCCCGAGATTACAACCGTAAATCTCTTCGAATTTTTTATTCATGTAAGTAACCATTTCTTCATCAATGGTATTCAGTGCTATCCCAATAGGTAAATTGTCGAGAATGGTTTGAATGAACTTATTCTTTTCCGTTAATTCTTTATTTTTTATTAACAGTTGCTGCTCGCTCAGTTCAGCCTTCTCTTTGGCCTGGATAAGCTCAGTTTCTAGTTTTTTACGATCGGTTATGTCGAAACAATGGCCAATATAGCCAACAAATTCGCCTTCACTATCGTAGTTTGGCTTGCCCAAATCTTCTATCCAGCGGTATTCACCACTAAAATGCCGAAGACGATATTCCATATCAAAGGTTTCGTGCTTGTCAAAGGCAGTTATGTAAGTCTGAATGCATCTGTCGAGATCTTCCGGATGAACACCCTCTGTCCAACCATTGCCCAGTTCCTGAACCAAAGTACGTCCGGTAAAATTTAACCAGGGTTCATTAAAATAGTAACATTGTTTGTCGTTACCGGTGGTCCATATCAATGCTGTTCCGGAGTTGGCCAAATTTCGGTATTGCACTTCTTTTTCGCGCAATTCTGCTTCTGCTTTTTTCCTTTCAGTGATGTCAAACATGATTCCCTGCGAACCGATAATTTTTGCATTTGAATCAACCACTGGCATTCTGACGACATGCATGTACTCCATTTTACCGTCACTTGAAGGATATTCTTCTTCCAACTCGATACGTTCGCCTTTTTGTATAATCAGATTATGAATACGTTCGCCTATGTTGGCATATTTAGCCGATTGCCATGGCGCTCCATATTCCGATAAATAACTTTTACCAACTTCCTCGGGTTTTTTGCCAAGAAGTTTTTCCCGGGGAACTCCCTTTATCTTGCAAAATTGTGAATTGACAAGTACAAATCTTCCTTCCAGGTCTTTTCTGAAAACAGCATTTGGTAATTGCTCAATGAACGAAAGATAGATTGATTGCGATTCGAGAAAAGCTTCTTCTGCCCGCTTGCGCTCCGTAATGTCAACGCGAACCCCCAACATGCGGGATGCCTTTCCATTTTCGTCACGTTCAAGAACATGACCGATCACGCTTTGCCACCGATAAGTTCCGTCGGCATGTAACATCCGGGCATCGTAATTATAATCATCACAGATCAGTTGAAGAACATTTTTAATTTTTTCCCGGACAGATTCCCGGTCATCCGGATGAATCCGATTCAGCCAGAGTACGCGGTCGGGGTTTCCATATTCAGGTTCGTACCCCAACAGGGTATAATACTTTGGTGTGACAACCCAGAAATCTGTTTTAATATTCCAATCCCAAATGGCAATAGGGGTATTTTCCAGCACTATTTTCAGGTGCTCATTGCTTTCTTTCAATTTTGTTTCAAATTGCTTGCGTTCGGTGATATCGTTTAACCCTCCGTATAAAATGTTAAGATCAGCACCACTCGGATCTTTTACACATTCAGCAGTCGTCTGAATCCAAACAATAGAGCCGTCTTTCCTCTTTAAACGAAGCTGACATACGTCTGAATGGCCCGGTAAGAGCCCTAATATACGGGTTTTAAAAATCGGAAAATCTTCATCGATGACAAGTTTCCCCCAACATTTCATTTCAAATAGTTCATCGCTGGTATATCCGGTTATTTTCTCTATTGCTCCATAAAGCCAATTAATTGCGCTATTCTTATTTAAATCTGTTACACAGGAATAGGAGATATCTGAAATACTGGACGAAATGTGCCGAAACCTTTCTTCGCTATCGCGTAGTGCTTTTTCCGATTTTTTTCGTTCGCTCAGCTCATTTTGTAAAGCAATGGTCCGTTCTTGGACAAGCTTCTCCAAGCGTTCTTTTTCATTTTTCTTCTGTTCGTTGGCAACCTTTATTTTCACCATGGCCCGAATTTGCGCGGTGAGTTCTGTTTCGTCGATGGGTTTCGACAAGAATCCTTCTGCGCCAATTTCAAGTGCCTTTATCCGATTCGCTTTATCGCCTTTTAATGCTGTTAGAAAAACCACTGGAATATCACTTACTCGTTCGTCCAGTTTTAATTGGTGGCAAACTTCAAAACCATCGATGTTGGGCATGATAATATCCAAAAGAATCACATCCGGATTATTGGCTATGGCAAGCTCTATTCCTTTTGGACCATTTAATGCAGTAAACACGATAGAACCAGGGAATGCATCGTCTATGATGGCTTTCATGCTGATAAGGTTGTCGCTGACACTGTCGATCGCGAGGATTTTTGGCATAAAGTTCACCATTTAATCTTCTATTTTTATTCGGTTGATTTGCTTTACTGAAAGCCCTAATTTACAAATAAAATGGACGAAAAAAAGAATAATGAAATTATTCAGGCAGCCTCAACATTTTATCCATCTCTCTTTTGAAAGAAAAGCCAAAAATAAAACCCGAATCCAACTGGTTTGTGGAATGACTTTCCGGTATTTTCGTTGTTCGAACCCGTACGACGGATTGCCAAAAACCAGGGCAAGGGTCTGTAGCCCTACGAAGTGCCGCCCGAAATTTTGGACGGGTGCGCGTAGGGGTACGATGGTGTGCCTGGAAGTTTGGACGAGGAACAGAAAGGTTTTGAATGTACAATTGGAAGCAGGATAACTGATGTTTAACAATTAACCCAGGTGCGAAAAAGAAAATCTCAATCAAAAAAATGATCATTCAGACTCATCGCACCCATTTATCACTATTTTTGTAAGCATTAAAGATCAACGATTATACTGGTGATGGAAGCTCACATCTACATAGTAACTCTTCTAAAAACTTACCGGCGATTATTCAATTGCCTGATGTTTTACAATTAAAACACCATTTGTTTTGTGCATTTATTGCATGAATCCTACTTCTTTTTTTTGAAAGTTTTGAGTTTCATTCATAACTCATCATTTATAATTCATAATTCTAGAACCCATGTTCGAAAAAATAACAATACATGCCGAAAAGCCTTTACGTCAGGCTGCCAGCGAAGGCAATTTCTACGAACCCAAAACAAATCCAATCGGTCCGGGAATGAACGAACGCATTCAGAAACTCCGGAAACTGAGTGTTGAGGCCCAACCTTCTTTAACCATCGAGCGCGCCTTGTGCGAAACCGCTTTTTATAAGGAAAACTTCGGAAAGCTTTCTGTTCCGGTGTTACGGGCAGCTAACTTTCTGGATTATTGCCAGAAGAAAGCCATATACATTGGCGAAGGCGAACTCATCGTAGGCGAACGTGGTCCAAAACCCAAATGCGTACCTACTTTTCCAGAACTGACTTGTCACAGTGTGGAAGACCTGAATGTGCTCAACACCCGCGAATTGCAGCGCTACACCATCAGTCAGGAAGACATTGATACTTACAAACGTGAAGTGATTCCGTACTGGGCCGGAAAAACCCAGCGCGAGCGCATTTTCAGCCATGTTCCGCAGGAATGGCGACTGGCCTACGAAGCTGGAATGTTTACCGAGTTTATGGAACAACGCGCACCCGGTCATACGGCACTCGACGGTAAAATTTACCACAAAGGAATGTTGGATTACAAGCGCGAAATAGCTGCCCACCTGGCTTCGCTCGATTACCTCAACGATCCGGAAGCTACCGATAAAGCTGAAGAGTGGAAAGCCATGGACATTTCATGCGATGCCGCCATCCTTTTTGCTGAACGTCATGCGGCACTGGCTGAAGAAATGGCTGCTTTCGAAACCGACGCAACCCGGAAAGCCGAACTCCTGAAAATCGCCGAAGTTTGCCGTTGGGTTCCGGCCAATGCACCGCGCAACTTGTGGGAAGCCATCCAGATGTATTGGTTTGTTCACCTCGGAACCATTACCGAATTGAACGGCTGGGACGCCATGAATCCGGGACATTTCGATCAGCATTTGACTCCGTTTTACAACGCCGAAATTGCCGCCGGAACGCTTACCCGCGAACAGGCCAAAGAACTGATTTGCTGCTTCTGGATTAAGGTGAACAATCACCCGGCGCCGCCCAAAGTGGGAATCACTGCCCGTGAAAGCGGAACCTACAACGATTTTACCAACATCAACATTGGCGGTATCAAAAGCGACGGAAGCGACGGAACCAGCGAAGTTTCTTACATCATGCTCGAAGTGGTGGAGGAATTGCACATTCTTCAGCCCGGAAGTTCAGTGCATATCAGCGCCAAAACTCCTGATAAATTTCTGCATGCCGCAACGCGCGTCATTCGTCAGGGACATGGTTATCCGTCGGTTTTTAATCCCGATGTGTATGTTCAGGAATTGATGCGTCAGGGCAAATCGCTCACCGATGCCCGTGAAGGCGGATGCAGTGGATGTATTGAGGTTGGCGCATTTGGTAAAGAAGCGTACCTGCTTACCGGCTACCTCAACGTTCCGAAAATCATAGAAGTTACCTTAAATAATGGCATCAATCCGGTTTCCGGAATTCGGGTTGGTCTCGAAACCGGCGATCCACGAACATTTGCAAGTTACGACGATTTGTACAATGCATTCCTGAAACAACTTAATTATGTGGTCGATCTCAAAATGCGCGTAAGTAATTACATCGACCGCATGTTTGCCAAATATGCACCGGCACCATTCCTTTCGATTGTCACCGAAGATTGCGTAAGCCGTGGAAAAGATTATTACGATGGCGGCCCCCGCTACAACACCAGCTACATTCAGTGTTGCGGATTGGGAACCGTAACCGACAGTTTGGCTGCGCTAAAAAAACATGTTTTCGAAGACCACACCTTCAGCATGGATCGGGTTTTAAATGCGGTACTAAACGACTTTAAAGGCGAAGAAGTTTTGCGTCAAACCATCATGAACCGTACGCCGTTCTTCGGAAATGACGACGATTATGCTGATTCGATTGCTGTGAAAGTGTACGACGATCTGGTTGCAGCCGTCGACGGCAAGCCAAACATCAAACCCGGTGGAAAATATCACCTGAATATGCTTTCGACCACTTGCCACGTGTACTTCGGAAAAGTAATGGGTGCCACACCCAACGGACGTCTGGCGGGCAAATCCATTTCCGACGGAACTTCGCCATCTCACGGCGCTGACACGCATGGACCCTCGGCTGTTATCAAGTCGATGACTAAATTCGACCACATCAAATCGGGCGGAACCTTGTTGAACCAGCGCTTTCTGCCCAGTTTGCTGAAAAAGGAAGAAGATGTTAAAAAATTGGGGCATCTCATCCGGAGTTATTTTACGCTGGGTGGTCACCACATTCAGTTTAATATTGTTGATACCGCAACTTTGCTTGCCGCACAGGCTTGCCCGTCGGATTACAAGGACCTGATGGTGCGGATGGCCGGTTACAGCGACTATTTCAACGACATGAATGCCGACCTTCAGCAGGAAGTAATTGAGCGCACCGAAAACGATGGGTTTTAGCATCATTCAATAAAGTGTCATCCCGAATTTATTTCGGGATCTGTTGTTAATCGTCAGATCCTGAAACAAGTTCAGGATGACTTCTCAATTCTTATTATGAATCAACCCTTTATCTTCGATATCAAGCGTTACGCCATCAACGACGGTCCAGGCATCCGGATTGTCATTTTCCTGAAAGGCTGCAACCTGAATTGCGCCTGGTGCCACAATCCGGAAAGTATTTCGTCCAAAACAGAACGCATGTATGCTCCGGCGAAGTGCATCCAGTGCGGAACCTGTGTGATGGCTTGTCCCGAAAAAGCGATCACATTAACTCCGGAAGGAATTGTGACAGATGACGCACTCTGTAAAATGTGTGGAAAATGTGCCGAAGTTTGTCCAACCAAAGCCATCGAAATTTCAGGTCGCCCGATGTCGGTTGCCGAAATCATGAATGAGATTGAAAAGGAACGGGTTTTCTTTGACCAATCGGGTGGGGGAGTTACTTTTTCAGGCGGCGAACCTTTGCTTCAATCCAAATATTTGATTGAACTGCTTGATGAATGCGGCAAGCGCGGAATTCACCGGGCAGTTGATACGGCAGGATTGGTCCATACTGAAATCATTCTGGAAGTTGCCCAGCAAACCGACCTTTTCCTTTACGATCTGAAAATGATGGATTCGGAGAAACACCGGAAATGGGTTGGCGTTCCGAACGAAAAAATCCTGGAAAACCTGAAAGTAGTGGCCGCGACTGGAGTGAAAATTATCATCCGCATTCCGCTCGTTGGAGGAGTGAATGATGATGCCGAAAACATGGAAGCCACGGCTCGCTTTGTTGCAGCACTTTCAGGAGAAAAAAAGGAAGTGAACCTCTTGCCTTACCACAAGATTGCCCAGACGAAATATCAAAAACTGGGACGACCGGAAGAATTTCAGCTTCTGGAAGAGCCTACGAAAGAAGCCCAACAAGAGGCCATTGCGATTTTCGAAAGATATGGAATTCGGGCTAGTATTGGAGGATAATTCAAAGAAAAAGGCTGCTCCTTTTCTGGGCAGCCTTTTTTAGATTCCAAGATGGAATCAATATGTTTATTTCAAGTTACTTTTTAATTGTCAAAGGGCTCTCTTTTTTCAATGCCAGTCCGTCGGCAGTCATGGTCCAGGTTTTGCCAACCATATCGCCGTCCCACATGTTTTCGGTATTCTGAATGTCGGAGATAATGCTGGTCATTTTCTGATTGAGGTAAACCGATTTTCCTTCCGGAACTTTCAGGGTTAAGAAAATTTCCTGGTCACGCCACCGGGCATCGTCTTTTAGCATATAATATGGATCGAAGCGAAGCGTCGAATCTTTCTGAACAAAATTGTACTCAATTTCTTCCACATTCTTTTGAGCATCAACGGTACTGCTACCTCTCGATTGCTTTTTAATCAGCAGTAAATATTCGCTTGAACTGCTTTTTTCAATGGTAAACCGTGGATGTCCAAGCAGTTTGTCTTTCCCGTTCACAGTGGCAATTTTCATCCGGTCGAGCGAAATTTCATTGTCGATTAGCGACTCGTAAAGATCATCACTGGTTTCGAGGTACAACGTTTTGCATGTAGTACATTCCACCTTTTGAGTAACAGTCTGACTCGTTTGTTTTCCGAAGTTACTGACCTGATTCACTGCAACAACGATCAGAACAATTAGTGCGGCAAGCCACAATCCAAAAGTTGCCAACCCGATTATCCGGTTATTGGTTTTATACCGGAATAAAAGTTTCGTTCCGATAAAAAGAATCAGTAAAATAGGGATTCCTGCCAAAATGGAAATTGCTATTATTGATACAGCATAAGCGCCCGGACTAACAAAGTTGTTGAGTAATGCTGACATGTCGAGATTTGAAGCCGTTCCGAAATTCCATGGACCACCGTGCATAAACGAATGTCCAACGGCCATCGTGGTAACAAAACCAATCAAACTGGCAATTCCGCCAATGATAAGGGCCGCACCAAATATCAGAACAATAACACGTAATACGACACGTAACACACTGCCAACGACCTCGCCAAAACTATCGATACGCGATACGCCCTTTTCGTTTTTAGCATTTGCAAACTTATTATAGCTTTCGCCAACTTCGTTCACTTCTTCTTTAATCGACTTCTCAATGTTGGAGATTGTGGCCTCTTTACCGCGCATTTCAAGACGCTGAGCTGTAGTTTTTGCTTTAGGGACAACAATCCAGAGGATAAAATACAACAACAGGTTAAATGGCCCAATCAGGAAAAAAAGTAAAAAGAAGATCACTCTCATCATGACCATGTCGATGTTAAAATAGGCTCCCATTCCGGAACAAACACCGCCCAGGACCCGATTGTCTCCATCGCGGTACAACCGACGGCGAATTTTTGGTTCTTCTTCCGGAGATGCAGTTTCTGTTGCAGCTTTTTCCGACTCTTCTTCTCCCGGCTCCATGAAGTCTTCAGGTTTACCCATCCGGGCAATCACTTCATCAACCATGAAATCGGTAATTACTTCAACTTTATTGCCGGTTTTTTCGAGGAACAATTCCGCGATACGGGCTTCAATGTCCTGAAGTATTTCCTGACCTTCGATGGCTGGTCCGAAATGCTTGTTCAGCATGTGCAGGTATTTCTGGAGTTTATCGAAAGCGTCGTCGTCGATATGGAAGATGCTTCCACTTATGTTTATTGTAAATGTCTTTTTCATCTTTTGTGAGGTTTTTCCGTTTGTCTGATTTATACTGAAATTAACCTATTTATGTTCCTTAATCATCCGCACTGCTTCGACCAACTCATCCCACGAAGCGCCCATTTCGTTCAGGAAGAAGCGTCCTTCTTCGGTCAGTTCATAGTACTTACGCGGCGGTCCCTGGGTCGATTCTTCCCATTTGTAAGCCAGAAGTCCGTCGTTTTTCAAACGGGTGAGCAGCGGGTATAAAGTCCCTTCCACTACGATCATCTTCGAGTTTTTCAACTCCTCAATGATGTCGCTTGCATACAAAGGCTTGCCATCGATTACCAGTAAGATGCAGTATTCGAGAACGCCCTTGCGCATTTGAGCTTTGGTATTGTTTAAATCCATTGTTTTTCCTCCTTGAATTTCATTTAAATGTCTCTCCTAATTGCTCCATGATTCATCCAATCTCCATTCAATCATTGGTGGAGATACATTCGTTAGATTCTGATTGGTACTCCATTTTGAGCCGAAGTAGCTTTCGAAAGTTTTTTGCGGTGCCGATTTTGTATTGAAAACCGGCATGGCGGTGTTCGCTTGCTGAGAATGAGCATTAGCTTTCAGGAGCTGATCATCGGCATTCTTTTGTTCAACCATTAGTTCGGCCATCTTTCCGTAAGTATTGTTTACAAGTAATTGTTTCCAGAATCCCTGGGCGCTTACCGTAAAGCTAATCAATACCAAACTGACAATGATGGCAAACGTTTTGCTGATTGCCTTTTTGATTTTCTTGTTTTCTGTTTTCTGAACGTTGTTTGTTGTTTTCATCTTGATTTGTCTTTCAATTGTGAATCAAATAGTTTCCGTAATAACATTCACCCATTAATCAACTTTTCGACGAGATGGAACTCGCCAACTAATTCCGTTTTCTGAATAAAAATTTGTTTTGTCTCGTTTCATGGCTTTGAGATGTGCTTGTTAGATTGTTTCTGTTTTCTGAACACGTTTTCTTGTTTGCTCTGTTGGTAAGACGATCGGTTTTCGGTATCGTTACAGGTAAAAAGAACTCTTTTAAAACTTCTACCTTCTCTTACATTGTTATTGGCTTTACAAACATACGAACTTTAAATGGTTCTATGCAACACAAAGTACTAAAATTTTTAATTATTTTTGAAAATATTTTTAATTGACTGAAAATCAGTGATTATTTAAATGATTGGAATAAGGAGATTTTATCTGTAAAGTGAGTGGAGGTTCGAAGTTTAATTTGGGTGAAAATATAGTAGAAAGCCTCGACAAATAAGCTATATGTAGGCTGAAAAAGGAAAGGAATGGGTAATTAAAAAAAATGTCAAAATGAAGTAGGGTAAATGAATTTTATCTTGTATTACCGCAAATCTTTAATCTATTTAATTAGTTCAAATTATTATGCAGACTGAGAACACACATATTGAGACCACAAAGGTTAATTCAGATGGCGACCAACTAATCAGTAAAATTATAGTGTATCTTGAAGAAATGGAACGCAGATACCAGAATAGTATAATGAATTCGACTTCTTCTCAGGAGTCATGAAGGGCATGAAATGTTTGTTTTAATGGTTGTATTTGAATTGATTGTGGAGTTAAAATGCAAAAAAACTTCCGATCAGAACGACCGGAAGGTTTCAACCTAAAACAAATCAATTCAACCTTATTTTTCAAATGCTTGATCTACTTCTTTTTCAACTTCGAGGAAAAGTTTCAGATCTTCGTCAACCGTTTGAATTCCGGCAATTCCAAAGTTCTGAACCAATACATTCACCACGTTTGGTGATAAAAATGCCGGTAAGGTTGGTCCGAGGTGAATGTTTTTCACGCCCAGGTAAAGCAATGCCAGCAATACGATGACTGCTTTCTGCTCGTACCACGCAATGTTATAGGCAATCGGCAAATCATTGATGTCTTCCAGTTCGAATATTTCTTTCAGCTTCAAAGCCACTACAGCCAGCGAATACGAGTCGTTACACTGTCCGGCATCGATTACGCGGGGAATGCCGTTGATGTCGCCCAAAGGAAGTTTGTTGTAGCGGTATTTGGCGCAACCTGCTGTCAGGATAACGGTATCTTTCGGAAGTTTTTCGGCGAACTGGGTGTAATAATTGCGGTCTTTCATGCGGCCATCGCAACCTGCCATCACAAAGAATTTACGGATGGCTCCGGTTTTAACGGCTTCAACAATTGGTCCAGCCAATTCGAAAACCTGGTTGTGTGCAAAGCCACCAATAATTTCGCCAGTTTCGATTTCGGTTGGTGAACCACAGATTTTTGCATGTTCGATAATGGCATGAAAATCTTTTCGTTGTCCTGGTTTGCGGTCGGGGAAATGCACTGCGCCGGGTAATCCGCTTGCTCCGGTAGTATAAATCCGATCGCGGTATCCGGCTTTTTCCATTGGAGGAACAATACAATTGGTGGTGAACAGGATTGGTCCGTTAAAGCTTTCGAATTCTTCTTTTTGTTTCCACCAGGCATTTCCGTAATTTCCGGCGAGGTGTTTGTATTTCTTGAAAGCCGGGTAATAATTGGCTGGAAGCATTTCGCTGTGCGTATAAACATCTACTCCGGTTCCATCAGTTTGAACCAAAAGGTCTTCCAGATCGCGCAAATCGTGACCTGAAATCAGGATTGCGGGATTTTTCCGAACGCCAATATTTACTTTAGTCATTTCCGGATTTCCATAGGCGGTTGTATTAGCTTTATCGAGGAGAGCCATGACGTCAACACCAAATTTCCCGGTCTCGAGGGTCAGGGCAACCAGTTCGTCGGCTGATAAATCCAGCGTCGTAGCCGCAAGTGTGCGTTCCAGAAACGCAAATACTTCTTCGCTTTCGTGATGCAGGTTATAAGCATGTTCGGCATAAGCGGCCAAACCTTTCAACCCATAAATAATCAACTCTTTCAGCGAGCGGATGTCTTCGTTCTTTTCGTTCAAAACGCCAACTTCAGCAGCTTTAGCTTCAAACTCTTCGGTTGTAAGTGCAGTCCAGTTAACCGATTCGTGTGATGGTAATGTAATTCCATTGGCTTCGGCTTTGGCGCGCAGTTCGTCACGAACTTTCATCGTTTTTTTGATTCGGATCGAAAAAGCCACATCGTCGAAATTGGCGTTGGTGATGGTGCTGAACAGACCATCGAAAATCACTTTATTCACGTTGGGTTCGGCCAGGCCGGCTATACGCAATTCGCTGTTTAGGGCTGCAACACCTTTCAGTACAAATAATAAAGTATCCTGAAGGTTCGACACATTGCTGTCTTTTCCGCAAACACCTTTAATTGTGCAACCAATTCCTTTGGCTGCCTCCTGACATTGAAAACAAAACATGTTCATAAGGTAAATTTTTGGATTGAGAATGACTGTTTGCAGTATTTTGCAAACCAGTTTCTCAAATGATTATTAAAATTTTAATTGATAAAATACAGAATTATTGTGTGAATTTTTGGTTCAAATTCCTGAATAATTTGGGTTCCATTTCTTCCGAAATAAGAGAGAAGCCATATATGGAATTTTCTCGCGGACGAGTCACCATGTTATATCATATCCCGGGGTTGCACTTCTTCGTCGTTTACCCCGGGTTATTGATATTCTGCCCTTTCAGGGCAAAAACCTACCCACAAAGCAGAACTTGAAACTTGGGCCCAGAGACTTGGAACTGATCTACACCCAGCTTTCGTCCAGAATTTCGCCTTTGATGCTGACGATGATTTCTTTTACCGGAACTTTGCGGGTTGCCTGAACAGCGGCCATTTTAACAAGTTGGGATAAACCTCCGCAACACGGAACTTCCATCATCATGATGGTAATGTTATTCACACGGGCTTCGTCGATGAGGCGACGAATTTTTTCGACATATATTTCTTTGCCCTGATCGAGTTTCGGGCAGGCGATGACTAATGATTTTCCGGCCAAATGTTTTGTATGAAAATTTCCTAAACTAAATGCGACACAGTCGGCAGCCAGCAACAAGTCGGTTCCCTGAAAGCTCGAAGCAGCAGGATTGATCAAATGCATCTGAACTGGCCATTGACGAAGGGCCGATGGAGTTTCGGTTGTTGCTGCAGCCGGAGCAAAACGCAGATTTTGTGGTTCGAAACTGACAGCCTGTGAGCCAGGGCAGCCACCGCTGGCGCAGCCCGATGATTCAGTTTTGGTGGCATGAACTTCAGCAATTACTTCTTCAACACCGAACGGAATTTCCGAAGCGTGTAGTCTCAGATAACCTACAGCTTGCTTCAGAAAAGCGGTTTCGCCATGTTCTTTCAGGTGTTTGAGGTGGGCAACCAGCGTGTTTTTACCTTTCGGGATGATTTGTTTCACCACCACCACTTCGTCGTATTCGTCAGCTTCGCGCTTTTCGATGGTAATCGCTCCTTCGGGGCAATGGCCAAGGCAGGCTCCCAATCCATCACACATCAATTCGCTAATGAGCCTGGCTTTTCCATCTATAATTTGCAATGCCCCTTCGTGGCAATTCGGAACACAAACGCCACAACCGTTGCACAATTCTTCGTCGATATTTACAATTTCGCGTATCATTTTGATTGATTATTTATGATTGATGATTCAAGGCTTCCGATACTAAATTCTTGTATCTTTCTGAAACAAAAGTACAGCCGTATGGTTGTTAAAACTGTAACCAATGTTACAAACAGAAATAAAACAATAGAAACCAATAAGAACAACAGAAACTTAAAACATGATCCAGCCCGATATACTTTGCCAGTCGCCAATCTTCAGGGGAATTTCTCCGGAAGAACTCATTGAACTTTTTAATCGGATTCACTTTCAGGTTAAAACATATCGGAAGAACGATTTGATTACGATTGGTGGTGAGATTTGCGACCGCCTGCTGGTTATTCAAGAGGGTAGTGTAAAAGCCGAGATGACCGACTATTCCGGGAAAACCATCAAGATTGAAGATATGTCGGCGCCGTGGCCTTTGGCTACTGCTTTTTTATTCGGAAAAGAGAATCGCTTCCCGGTAACCGTTTCGGCCACTACCGATGTCGAAATGGTTTCTATTCCGAAATCCGAATTTGTGAAACTTTTGCAACTAAATGCGCTGATCCTGAATAATTACCTGAATACCATTTCAACACGGGCTCAATTCTTATCGCAAAAACTGAAGTTTCTTTCCTTTAAAACCATCAAACAAAAAATCGCACATTTTCTGCTCGAAAAGGCAGGTGACCGGCTTCAAACGGTAGAGATACAGCAGTCGCAGGGGCAACTCGCCGAAATGTTTGGTGTAACCCGACCTTCACTTGCCCGAACGTTGGGCGAGATGTGTCAGGAAGGATTGATTGAAACCGATCGCCGCTGCATAAAAATTCTGGATAAGAACCGCATGAACCAATTGTTGAAGAGCTAAGTGAGCTTTCAGTCGTAGTTTTTAGAATTCAGTTTCAGGTTTGATGAATCATGCAACCTGAAATTCGTTTCCCGCAATAAATTCATGGGGTATAACGGACAAGCAGCATTTAAATTTCCACATCATTACATCTCTCCTGTTACCGTTTTGTAACCTGTGTTGTTGCTCCTAAACGTCAAAAATTCAATGATTTAAAGCTGTTTTGTGAACTTGTAATCTACAATTAATAATTGTGTAATCGTTCTGTAACAATATTGGGGAAAATTTGCACAGGTTTTAAATCGAATAAAAACAAAACTGAAAAATATGAAAAGATTTACCTTGATTACCCTGATGCTGGTTTCCGCTTTATTTTATACGGCTAATGCACAGGAAGCTACAGTAAACGAAAAGCTTAGTGAAGTAAACGACAAAGTAAACGGTTTAACCGAACGTTTGGCCACCGATGAAGCCGATTTGTCAAAATTGACCAAGATTAAAGTGTCAGGATATATTCAGGCACAGTACCAGAAAACTTATAGTTTGTCTTCAGAACCCATGAACAACTACTTTTCAATCAGGCGTGCCCGGGTAAAATTTACCTACGAAGCCACGGATGGGGTAAAATTCGTTTTACAACCTGATTTTTCTCCTCAGGCTATTACGTTAAAAGATGCTTATACGGTTTTGAACGATCGTTGGACAAAATCATTCAGTTTATGGATGGGAAAATTTAACCGTCCGAACTATGAAGTTCAGTATTCATCAAGCCAACGCGAAGTTATTGAGCGTTCGTCTGTAATCAGAGCGATATATCCTGGCGAACGTGCTATTGGTGCCAAATTGGAATTTAATCCACAAAGTTTTCCGTTGCATTTACAATTAGCAGTTTTCAATGGAGCTGATGCTCTGCAAATCAAGAAAGCTGACGGAACATATTTATATGATGCCAAGAGTACTTTTGTAAGTTCTGCAGATGAAAACAAGGATTTTGACAATGGGAAAGACATCATGCTTCGGGCAACCTATAACCTTCGTTTAGGTAGCTTTGGAGGCTTGGATTTTGGTGCTCATGGTTATTTCGGATCATTGAAATCAATGTCAACGACAACTTTAAGCAGTGATTATAAGACCGTTAGCAGTGTGAGTGTTGGTGATGAAATTAAAAGGAACTGGGTTGGTGGTGAATTCCAATTATTTGCCGATATGCTTGGAGGATTATCAGTAAAAGGGGAATACATTTCTGGTAAAAATGCTTCAGTTGGATATAAACCAGTAGCTGCTGCTGGAACTTCTGCTGCTATTGCAGGTCTTCCTAATTTCCAGAATAATTTTGCTGGATATTACCTATATTTCATCAAAAACCTGGGTAAAAAGAATCAGTTTGCTTTCCGCTACGACTACTATGATCCAAATACCGACATTAAAGGTAAAGATTTGACTGCTGCCGCTTCTGTAGCCGGATACGCTAATGCAGATAAAACATATGTAAAGAAGATCACAACCAGCGACTTAGCAACCACAACTTTTGGTTTTGCTTTGCACCACTACTTTGATGATAATTTAAGAATTACGTTGGAATATGACGTTGTACAAAACGAAAAAGTAGGGGCTTCTGGTGTGTTAACTGGAAACTATACAAAATTAGACGGAACAAGCACAGGCGGAAAAGACGCTTCCGGAAATGCACTTCCTGCAGGCCTTGATTATAGCAAGAACGTAAACAACAACCTTCTCACCCTGAGAATTCAGGCTAAATTTTAATAATGAATTAAATAAATTAAAAACAGAAAAAATGAAAACAAATAATATGAAAAAGTTTGCAATTGTAGCCATTCTTTTAGGTTTCATCGGATTTGCATTTGCTCCGGCAACCGAACGGATCACAGTTAAAGGCTCGGATACTATGGTAATCCTGGCGCAAAAATGGGCCGAAGTTTATATGAAAAGCAATCCAAATGCTGCTATTCAGGTAACAGGTGGAGGTTCGGGAGTTGGAATCTCAGCTTTGATTAACGGAGCCACCGATATTGCCAATGCCAGTCGCAAAATGAAACAGACCGAAAAAGACAAGCTGAAAGACCGCTACAATACCTTGGGCGTTGAAGTGGCCTGCGCAAAAGATGGGATTACCATTTATCTGAATCCGGCGAACAAAGTGAAAGAATTGTCGATTAAACAACTGAGTGAGATCTTCAAAGGCAACATTAAAAACTGGAAAGAAGTTGGTGGCGCTGACGCCGAAATAAAACTTTACGGACGTGAAAACAGCTCTGGAACCTATGTGTTCTTTCAGGAAAATGTGGTGAAAGGCGATTATGCTCCAAGTTGTCAGACTTTGCCTGGAACTGCAGCAGTTGTAAATGCAGTGAAAAAAGACCCGAATGCCATTGGTTACGGTGGTGCTGCTTATGCCGAAGGAATTGAAATCTGCAAAGTAAAAAAAGACGACAATAGTCCAGCTTATCTGGCATCTGCTGAAACAATTGCAAAAAATCAATATCCAATTACCCGTTACTTGTTCATGTATTTGAGGAACAGACCAACCGGCGCAATGAAAAGCTACATCGACTGGATTTTAAGTCCTGAAGGACAAAAGCTGGTTGTTGAAATGGGTTATTTCCCGGTAAAATAAAAAAAGTGTCTAAGTGCCTGAGTACCTAAGTGCCTGAGTTTTTCCTCTGGTACTTAGGTACTTTGTGGCTTCGGTACTACTCTTTCTATTATGACGAAAAAAAACAAAAAGGGGAAAGCATCAGCCGAATCAGCCTCCAACCTGATCGACATAACCCAAAAGAAATTTAGGTGGAGTGATTATCTGGCCGAGAAGATAATAAAAGGGGTTGCCTTTTTGTCTATTACAATCGTTGTGCTGATTTTCATTTTTGTATTCAGGGAATCTCTTCCGATTTTTAAATCGGAAAAGGCCTCGAAGAAAACTGAAATAGCAGCTCCGGTTGCTGATAAACAAGAAACGTATGGCGAAGTCACCGATCAGCCAGCAGCTCCGGAAGTTCAGGAAACCTATGGTGAGGTAACCGACAAACCAGCTGATAGCAATGTTCAGGAAACTTATGGTGAAGTGACCGACAATTCGTCGCAACCTACCGCTACTGACGAAAGCTATTCGGTTAGTGCCGGAAGTGGATTCGACGACAATCGAAGCGCCCTCAAATCATTATTGACAAAGGATTGGGTGCCGGTTTCAGAAAAGCCACGCTATGGAATTTTTGCCTTGATTATCGGAACTTTTAAGGTGACGATTATTTCCATTTTGTTCGCGGCCCCGCTGGCCATTCTGGCTGCATTGTACACGGCGTCGTTTGCCAGTAAGCGGATGAAAGAAATTATTAAACCTACCATTGAACTGCTCGCCGGATTTCCTTCTGTTGTCATCGGTTTTTTTGCGTTAATGGTGCTGGCTTCTTTTCTTCAGAGTGTTTTCCATTACGATACGCGACTGAACTCGTTTGTTGGAGGTATTGCGATGGGAATTGCCGCCATCCCGATTATTTTTACCATTACCGAAGATGCGCTGACTGCTGTTCCGAAAACATTTAACGAAGCAAGTCTGGCTTTAGGTGCTTCAAAATGGCAAACCGCTTTTTTTGTGATCCTTCCGGCGGCGACTCCCGGTATTTTTGCGGCAGTACTGCTTGGCATTGGTCGTGTTTTTGGCGAAACCATGATCGCTTTAATGGCAACCGGCAATGCGGCCCAGATGGGTTTAAATCCCTTCGAATCGGTTCGCACACTAGCCGCCACCATTGGCGCCGAGATGGCTGAAGTGGTCTTTGGCGACACACATTATAATGTGCTTTTTCTCATCGGATCGTTGTTGTTCATCTTCACCTTTATCCTGAACGCCATTGCTGAATTCTATGTGAAAGGGAAATTAATGAAAAGAATACAGGGAAAATGATAAAGAGTTTCAGAAATAATATCAAAGGTATTCTGATCGAAGGCCTCACGCTTTCTTCAGCTTTACTGATTATCGCAATTATTGTGGTGATGATTGCCGTAATTGTTATTGGCGGAAAAGACCAGATTTCATGGGAGTTTCTGACCAGTTTCCCTGAAGATGGAATGACCAAAGGCGGAATTTTTCCGGCCATATACGGAACGGCGCTTTTGGTGATTATCATGTCGGTTGCAGCAGTTCCATTTGGAACCATAACTGCCATTTACCTCACCGAATACGCCAACGAAAACGCTATTATTGCTAAGGTTATTCGCTTTGCAGTGCGCACCCTGGCAGTAATTCCATCCATTATTTACGGCTTGTTTGGCCTTGGTTTCTTTATCAAGTTTGTTGGCGTTCAAATGGACAATACTTTTATGGGCGGCCAGTTAAAATGGGGACAGCCCAATATTCTTTGGGCCAGTTTAACCATGGCGCTGCTCACATTGCCGGTTGTTATCGTTTCGGTTGAAGAAGCGTTGAAAACAGTTCCGAAAGATTTACGCGCCGCCAGTTTGGCATTGGGAGCCACCAAATGGCAAACTATCTGGAAAGTTGTGCTTCCAGGGTCGATTTCTGGAATTATGACCGGAACCATTTTGGCCGTTAGTCGTGGTGCCGGAGAAGTTGCCCCAATCCTTTTCACCGGAGTGGCCTATTACGTTGCAACACTTCCAAGTTCGTTCAGCGACCAGTTTATGGTACTGGGTTACCATATTTACGTCATGACCACCCAATCGGCTAATGTCGATCAGACCCTGCCGATCCAGTTTGGAACTACACTCGTGCTTCTGGCCCTTACATTTATCCTGAATATTTCAGCCATTGTTTTACGATACCGAATCAGGCAAAAAAAATCAAGCTAATTATGACAGTTGAAAAAATACATACCGAGAACATGTTTCTTCGTTACGGAACGAAGCTGGCTTTAAAAGATATATCCATTCAGATTCCGGAGAAAAAAGTGACTGCTTTTATTGGTCCTTCCGGCTGCGGAAAATCAACTTTTCTGCGTAGTTTGAACCGAATGAACGACCTGATTGATGGTGTTAAAATTGAAGGAGACATCCTAATCGACGGTATTAACATCTACGATAACAACATTGATGTGGTCACCCTCCGAAAAAAAGTTGGAATGGTGTTTCAGAAGTCGAACCCGTTCGCGAAATCGATTTACGAAAACATCGCTTACGGCCCGCGCATCAACGGATTGAATGATCGGAAACAGCTCGACGAAATTGTTGAAACGGCATTGAAAAACGCAGCTATCTGGGACGAAGTGAAAGACCGTTTGGGCGATTCTGCTCTTGGACTTTCAGGTGGACAGCAACAACGTCTTTGCATTGCACGTACTCTGGCTGTTAATCCCGAAATTGTATTGATGGACGAGCCGGCTAGTGCGCTCGATCCGCTTTCGACCTCGAAAATTGAAGAACTGATCGTTCAACTGAAAGAAAAATACACCATTGTAATCGTGACCCACAACATGCAGCAGGCCGCCCGTATCAGCGACAACACCGCTTTCTTCTATTTGGGCGAACTGATTGAATACGATAAAACAAAGAAAATTTTTACCAATCCCGATAAAAAACAAACCGAGGATTACATTACCGGAAGGTTTGGTTGAAAACAGTTACGAGTTAAAGGTTGCATGTTTTTTAACCTGCAACTCGCAACACAACAACAGTCCTTCAATCCTTCAATAAATCAGTCTTATGGAAAACAGAATATTCGATTCGGAACTTGAAAAACTGGAGCACAAAGTGGTGCAGATGTGCTTACAGGTGAATCAACAAATAAACGATGCGCTTAAAGCATTAAAAGATTACGATCTACAGTTGGCCAAAAAAGTGATCAACGACGATCAGGACATCAATACGCTCGATGTGAAAATCGACAAGCTTTGCCAAAAGATTTTTGCCTTGCAGCAGCCAGTCGCATCTGATCTGCGCTATATTCTTTCTGCCCTGAAAATTAACAACGATTTGGAGCGGGTGGGAGACCATGCCGTGAGTATAGCCAAACGTATTGAACCGCTCGAAGAATACCGCCAACTGATTACCGAGCTGGGTGTTGACAATATTGCACAAATAACTTCGCTGCTTTTTGCCGATGTACTGGAATTGGTTAAAACGCACAATCTAGAATATTGTCAGGCAATTTATCGTCAGTCGGCTGCGTTGAAAGAAGGTTGCGAAACCATTGCCAATAAGATTCTTTCTGAAATGATGCATAAGTCGGAAGTCGTTGTTGTTGCATCAAATATCCTGATCATCGTTAACCTTATTGAGCGGATTGCTGGTTATTCAGACAACATTGCTGAGTCGATTACGTTTGTTGTTAAAGGCGAAATTGTGAAGCACAAGAAGAATATTCAGGAATAGAATTCATTCTTTCCCATTTGCTAATAAAAATCGCGAAAAGGCTGAAGCACGCATCAGTTTTGTTTGTGCGATAAAAATCATGTTTCACTAGCTTTTGCTTGAGTAATATTGCGCAAAATTTTTTTGAAACAATGAGAAAGATGATTCAGGGACGGCTTTCAATTTTCAAATTCGAAAGCTTCAAGAAATACAAAGATATAGCCCATTTAGTAACGACAAAAGAAGGATGGGCTTCGGGTAACAAACCGCGGTTTACCGGCGATTCGGAGGCCATTTTCGCCGGGTTCCGGAAAGAGCTGGCCATCTCGTGCGAAACCGATGCCAAACAGTTTGTTTTTCCCCGTCAAACACATTCCGACCGGGTGGCTGTTGTTACCTCAGATAACTTCGCAAATACCATTGAAGATACTGATGCGTTAATTACCAACGAACCCGGAATTTTTATTTGTGTGCAGACTGCCGATTGTGTGCCTATTCTGCTTTTCGATCCGAAGAAAAAGGTCGTTGCTGCTATACATGCCGGCTGGAAAGGAACCATTTCAAAAATTGCCAAGAAAGCAGTTTTACGAATGACTGAAACATTCGGGAGTAATCCAACTGACATTGTTGCCGGAATCGGACCTTCAATTCACATGCACGCTTATGAAGTTGGACCGGAAGTGGTTGAGGCGGTTGAAGCCAGTTTCAGCAATTCGACAGCTCTACTGAAACCATCGATGAATTCAGGAAAAGCATTTTTTGATTTATGGGAAGCCAATCAAACCGTTTTGGTGGAATCGGGCATTCCTGAAGGTAATATTGAGCTGATGGGTCTTTGCTCGTTCGAGCAGGCCGATCTGTTTTACTCGGCCCGTCGCGATGGAACTGATACTGGGAGAATGGTTAGTGGGATTAGACTGGTATAAATAAAAAACCTTTCAGGGTTCGAGCCTGAAAGGTACAAACGAATGAAGTAAATATAAAACCACTCAAAAACTAAACTGAGTTATTGCTGAATTTCAACACGATACGTAAATTGTTTGTTGCCAGCGCAAAGAACGGCCTCATAGTTTCCTTTAGCTAGTTTCGAAAGATTTAATGCATTCTGAATATTAAAATCCCGACCGATATTTTTCTCATAGATTAACTGATCATTTCCATAGAAATATAGAGTTGTATATTCTTTTTCAAAGTTGAGGTACGAGTATCTCAAAATGTTGCCATCATACCAAAACAAGGGTTCTAGCGTTGTTTTTTCGTCTCCTACCTGGATCTTTCCATATTTTTTTTGGAATTGGCGTTCGGAAGTCAAATTGTCGCTAACAACGGTAAGTTTATAGGTTCCATCTCCAAGATCAGAGAAGTCGTAAACTTTACTATAAATTCCGCTGGGATTTAGGCTTTCCTGATAATACAAAATCTGATTGTTGTCATCAGCAATAGTAATATTAAAATTACTGTTAGTCAGCGCTGAAACCGCAACTACTGCTTTTTCATTGTTCAGGGGAAGGATGTTCATTTTTAGGTTCCCTGTTGCAAATAGGGTGTTCGCAAGTGCTACAAGTGCGAACAGAAATGTAACCTTTAAAATTGTTTTCATAGTGTCTTGTTTTTTGTTTTCTGAATTGTTTAATTGTTTTCTGTTATTGACTTAAGTTGTCGATATTCTTTATTTCCAGTTTAATGCCAAAGTTGTAAATCGCATATATTCTGTCAGTTGTGAATTTGTAAAACAGAACCAGCGTAAAAATATTTTACATTTGCTGTTTGATTTATTGACATTTTAGTTAACCTGCATGGCGTTAGGCCGTCTTTCTTTTAGTGTTTTTTTTGCTTCTGTTAGGGCAATAGACATCCCGTCAGCGCTTGACTGACTTTTCTGAATGAAATAATTCGAAAGGGAATCTGTCTGCAGAGAGGCAGGGAACGTTAAACTCTAGTTATCTTCCGTGTACATCGCCACCGCTCGATTCGTTGATGTCTTTGATCTTCGGATTTCCGGAATAGACAATGTCTCCTCCGCTACTTGCGCTGGCATCGAGTTTTTCAGTCACATTTATTTTCATATCCGATCCGCTTGAAACACTGGCATTGCAGTTTTTCGACAGCAGGTCACTGGCATCGATATCGCTTCCGCTTGAAGCATCGACCTGCAACTTGGTGGCCGTTCCTTTCAGCGAAATGTCAGATCCACTGCTCGCCCCAACGCTTAAATCGGTTACATCAAGTTCAAGTTTAACATCAGAGCCGCTACTGGCATCTAATTTAAGTTGATCCAATTTTAAACGTGCTTCCGAAACAACATCGGAGCCTGCCGAAGCCTCCAATTTCTCAAGCGTTTTGAATGAAATGTAAACTTTCCGCGGTTTGCTGTTCCAATTTAAATTAAACCACGATTTTTCCTTGATGTAAATTTTCAGGATACCTCCTTCAACTTCGGTTATTATTTTGTCCAAATCTTCCGATTGGGCTTCCACAGCGACTTCCTCCACGTTTTTCTGTGTCAGGTACAAATCAATTCCACTCGATACTGAAATGCCATGAAATCCGGTGATCTGACGGGTTTGGCGGCCATTGTTGATCGCCGATGCCTGGACAAAAGCTGTAATAAAAAGAAGAAATGTAAATAGTTTAATTGTTTTCATGTGTTCGTGTTTCTATGGTTTCTGTTGTCTTTATTGTTCTTATTGTTTTGCTTCGAAACAGATTATATTTTTATTTTTTATGAATGTTGCCGCCTGAGGAGGTTTGTACATTGGTTTCGGTTGGCTCACCATAATAAACTACGTTTCCGCCGCTCGATGCATGGGCGTCCAATTTACCGTTAACTGTTGACGAAACATTTCCTCCACTGGAAGCTTTCATTTTGCAATTATCAGTTTTCAGCTCTTCTCCTTTCAGGTTTGCTCCTGAAGATGTTCCCAGGTCAGCATCTTTGGCTAAGCCAGAGAGTTTAATATTTGCACCCGAAGAGCAACCGGCCTTCAAATATTTGGCATTCACGTCCATGGTGATATTTGCTCCTGATGAGGCTTTCAGTTCAAGGTTTTCTGACACAATTTGATTCTGCGACCAGACATTCGATCCGGATGAAGTTTCAAGTCCGGTAAGCTTTTCGACAGTGACCATCACTTTTTTTTCTTTTGCCCAACGAACATTTTCATTGACAAATACTTTTAAAATGCCACCTTCTACTTTAGTTTCGATAATTTCGTGAAGATTGTTATCGGCAATTACAACTACTTTAGCAGGACTTCCTTGAGTCACGTAAACATTCATTCCCCGACTTACATGGATTTGGTCGAACTCGCCAACCTGTCGGACTTCTTCAGTTACCTGCCCATTTCCCCTGACCGATGGCCCCATGAACCAGCATGACGAAAAAAACAGGCTTAAGAATGTAAAAATTGCGATCAGTTGAATCTGTTTCCGTTTCATAGTTTGATTGTTTTAGTTGAATAGACGCATGAAATTTAATTTCGTTACCAAAATTAGGCAGGCAATGTCACATAAAATTATTTTTTTCGTTGAATGGCCCCTTTTTACCGGCAAAGGCAAAATATTAAGGATTGAAAATAAGAGTAAGTTTTAATGCCGATTCGCATTAAAATGGAGCTGGTTAATGGATGAAAGCAACAGATCCGATGACTTTGGGTCCATCGAATCTGTATAAATAGGAATGTGCATTCATCAGATGAACTTCAGTCATCGGATGGATAATGGCTTATTTCGTTGTTTTTCGCTCAATCTCCTTCAGATTGTCGAGCTTTTTCTTCTGAAGAAATCCTTTGATGTCGTAGAGGTGTTCTTTCACCTGTTTGTTACCGAATTCGTAAACTTTTTCAGCCAGTCCATCAAGGAAATCGCGATCGTGTGAAACCAGAATAAGTGTACCATCGAAGTCTTTCAGCGCACTTTTCAAGATGTCTTTGGTTCGCATATCGAGGTGATTGGTGGGCTCATCCAAAATAAGCAGGTTAACCGGTTCGAGCAAGAGTTTGATCATGGCCAGACGGGTGCGCTCACCTCCTGAAAGTACTTTCACTTTTTTGGTAATACTGTCGCCGCTGAACATGAAAGCTCCGAGAATGTCTTTAATTTTGGTTCGGATGTCGCCAACGGCTACATCGTCAATCGTTTGGAAAACGGTTAGCTCTTCGTCGAGCAGCGAAGCCTGGTTCTGGGCAAAATAGCCAATTAGGGTATTGTGTCCAAGCGTCAGTTTACCATCGTGATCGATTTCTTTCATGATGGCTTTTACCAGGGTCGATTTTCCTTCGCCGTTTTTACCGACAAACGCAACTTTTTCGCCACGGGCAATGGTGAGCGAAGCATTTTTAAATACCAGGTGATCGTCGTATCTTTTGCCGACTTCTTCCAGAATGACTGGGTAATTTCCGGAGCGTGGCGACGGTGGAAATTTCAGGCGCAGGGCAGAAGTGTCTTCTTCATCAATTTCAACGATTTCAAGCTTTTCGAGCATTTTTACGCGCGATCCGACCTGAAGCGTTTTGGAATAGGTTCCTTTAAAACGCTCGATAAATTCGGTGGTTTCAGCAATCATTTTTTGCTGTTCGTCATAAGCTTTTTGCTGTTGTTCGCGACGTTCCTTGCGCAATTCGAGGTAGTGAGAGTAATTTACTTTATAGTCGTATATGCGGCCCATTGTCACCTCGATGGTACGGGTGGTAATGTTGTCGATGAAGGTGCGGTCGTGCGAAATGACGATTACGGCTTTGGCGCTGTTGATCAGGAATTCTTCCAGCCATTGAATCGACTCAATGTCCATGTGATTAGTGGGCTCATCCAGCAAAATCAGGTCGGGCTTTTGCAGCAGGATTTTGGCCAGCTCGATCCGCATCCGCCATCCGCCACTGAATTCGCTGGTTGGGCGGGTAAAATCTTCGCGCAGGAAACCCAATCCGAGCAAGATTTTCTCGACTTCAGCATCGAAATTAATCTCTTCGATCGAATAGAATTTCTCACTCAATGTCGAAACTCGTTCAATCAGGTTGGAGTAGTAATCCGATTCGTAGTCGGTGCGGGTGGCCAGCTCTTCATTCATGGCGGCAATTTCGCGCTCCATTTCATGGATTCGGGCAAAAGCCTGGGCTGCCTCTTCAAAAACAGTACGGTTATCCTCAGTCAATAGATGCTGGGGCAGGTAGGCAATTACAGCATCTTTGGGAGCAGAAATCCGTCCTTTGTTTGGAGTTCGTTCGCCTGCAATGACTTTCAGAAGCGTCGATTTTCCTGCGCCATTTTTCCCCATCAGGGCAATTCGGTCTTTCTCGTTAATCACAAATGAGATGTCTGAGAAAAGCGCCGATCCGCCAAATTCCACCGTAAGTCCGTCAACTGAAATCATTCTGTCCTGTTTTTTTGAAGGCGCAAAGATAAATGTTTTGCCTTATCAACAACGGGTTGAATTTCAGGACAAGCAGAATGGCAAAAAGTTTAACCAATATTTATTAGTCGAATGAAGCGAATTCAAATAACCTCATGGGAAATTAGTAATTGCTTATTCTCGAATGTTGGCCTCTGCTCCGAAGTTGAAAACCTCTGAAGGTGTCCTTGAATTTTTCATAATTACGAGCATTTCCTTTACGATTTTCGGATTTTTAGCGGCAACATTGGTTTCTTCGCCTGGGTCTGTTTTCAGGTTGTACAATTCGGTGGTTATTTTTTCAGGAACAGTAACATTGTACCGAACCAGCTTCCAGTCGCCTTTACGAACGGCCTGCCTGCCATTATTTTCATGAAATTCCCAATACATACTTTTGTGCAATTTCTGACCCGGCTTTCCAAGAAGTGTTGGAAGGAAAGAAATTCCGTCAATTTTTTCAGGAGCCTTAACTCCGGTAATTTCGGCAATGGTTGGCATCACATCCCAGAATGCAGAAATCAGATCGCATTTTGAACCGGCAGCTATTTTCCCTTGCCAGCAGACAATCATAGGTTCGCGGATTCCACCTTCGTACAAATCGCGTTTGTACCCTTTGAACGGACCGTTGCTGTCGAAATATTCAGGGTCGGCTCCGCCTTCAATGTGTGGCCCGTTATCTGAAGAGAACACGATGATTGTATTTTTAGCGATGCCAAGTTCTGTCAGCCGGGCAACAATTTCACCCACCTTTTGATCGAGTAGAGTGACCATAGCCGCAAAAGCGGCGTGTACTTCCATTTGGGTTCCATAAGGTCCTTTCCTGAAATTTGCGGCTCCGGGTTCGACTCCTTTGTAGCTTTTTTCTGGAAGAAGTTTACCCCTGAAAGCTTTCATGTTTTCTTCCGGAGCGACTAATTCTGCATGTGGAATCGTGGTTGGATAAAAGAGGAAAAAGGGTTTGTCTTTATTTTTTTCGATGAATTGAAGCGCACGCTGATGAATCAGGGTAGGGGCGTATTCTTTGGATTGAGTCCCCGAATTTCCTTCCAGAATAACTTTGGTTTGATTGTCCCACAAATGATCGGGATAATAGTTGTGTGCCAAGGTTTGGCAATTGTAGCCATAAAATTCATCGAATCCCTGCTTGTTTGGATCACCTTCCGAACCAGGCGATCCGAGTCCCCATTTTCCGAAAGCGCCGGTAACATAACCGGTCTCTTTCAGCATTTTGGCAAGTGTAAATGTTTGTGCTGACATGGGGTATTGACCCTCAGTTCCGCACGACTTATTGCCACGAATGGGAGTATGTCCGGTGGTCAATCCAGTCAATAACGACGAGCGCGATGGGGCACAAACGGCACATCCGGCATAGTGCTGAGTAAACAACATTCCCTGATTGGCAAGCTTGTCGATGTTCGGAGTTTTGAAATGCTTTTGTCCGTAACAACTTAGGTCGCCATATCCCAGATCATCAGCCAGGATATACACAATATTGGGTTTTTGCTGAGCAGCTGAATTGAAAACATGGAATAAGGCAAAACCGGCTAAGGCAAATAATCTGGATTCCATAACGCCAATTTGAAGTTTAGTGAAAGCAAATTTACAAATCAAATTCGGTTGTGAAAGGTTGGTGGAGATTAACTGTATCCAATTTTTTCGACTAACCGGACAATACAGTCTAGCTGCTTGAATAATAGAAAAACTAGCATTATCTTAGTGCTGCAATAGTTCAAACCACAACAATATGGAAAGAAATCTACAAAATTCTGGAAAAGATGAAGTTCGAGAGCTGTTGGTTCAGGCGGCCCGAAAGGTTTTTGTGCGTTATGGCTATAAAAAAACAGCTCTAGACGATATTTCAAAAGAAGCTCGTAAAGGGAAAAGTACACTTTATTACTACTTTAAAAGTAAGGACGACATTTTTAAAGCGGTAATTGATGAAGAGGCCAAAATCCGTGCAAAAACGATCGACGATCAGATTTCGGTCATTGAAGATCCGCAGCAAAAGCTGAAGACTTACATTTATGTTAGGATGCTTACCTTGAAAAAAGTGGGGAACTATTACGAGGCAATAAAAAACGATTTGCTCGATAATTTATACTTTGTAAATAGCTTAAGAGTCAATCATTTCGATGCCGAGGTTAATATTGTCAAGGACTTGTTGCTTGACGGCATTCAGAAGAAGGTTTATACCATTCAAAATCCGGAGCTTACTGCCAAAACCATAGTTACCCTGCTTCAAGGTTTTGAAGTTCCGCTAATCCTGAAAAATATGTCGGATGAAGAATTGCAAAAATCGGTTGACGAAATGCTGAATATTTTGTTTTTCGGAATAGTCACAAAAAAATAACCGGATTATCAATTGGTCCGGTTATTTTTGATTAACAATTTAGCATTCTTCTCGAACGCTTAAATACGTATTGCAGGTTAAGTACTATTGACAATCCGGTCAAGAACCCTTCTATAAAATCGAACAAATTATTAGCAGGCAAGAATCTGTTCATCAGTATTGCAATGGCAAAAAGTCCAGCTCCAAGAGGCCACGATAAGAAATTTTTGTTATTCATCCGATTTATTTCTTTGCTTTAAACAATTCTTTTTCGTCAACTTTTTTTACTTCAGTGCTATCGTTAAGCAGCTTGTTAATGGCATTAAACGGAGCGACAACAATTTCATCACCCGCTTTTAGGCCTTCCAAAATTTCAATGTTTTCACTATCCTGGATACCGGTTTTTACCGGCTGTTTTTTTACCTTTCCTTCTTTATATACAAAAACCACCTCAACTTTTTCATCCTCAGGAGTTTTTGCATCCTGTTTTGTTACCGCTGCATTTTCTTCTTCCTGTTTTGTTGCTTCGTCTTTTTTATCATCCGGCTTTGCATTATTTTTCAACGAACGGGTGGTAACTGCCTGAATTGGAACAGAAATGACATTTTTTCGCGTTTCGGTCTGAATATCAACAGTTGCTGACATCCCGGGACGGAATGGATAAAGTTTGTTGCCAATAGAATCGACCAAATCCTTATAGGAGTTTTCGAGCAAAAGAATTTTTACGTTGAAATTGGTAACCTGATCGGTTGAACCTCCGGTAGTATTGGCCGAGTTGGCAATTTCGGTTACAATTCCCTTGAACTTGCGTCCCAGGTAAGCATCAACTTCAACCAATGCGGTGTCGTTTAGGTTAACTCGTACAATATCATTTTCATTAACGTCAACTTTCACTTCCATCAGGTGGAGATTGGCAATAACCATTGTTTCAGTACCGGCATACATGTTGGTTCCTACTACACGTTCGCCTTTTTCAACATTCAGTCGGGCAATTGTTCCATCCATTGGAGCATAAATTTTGGTTTTCACCAACTGTTCCTGCGCTTCAGCAACCGATGCTTCAGCTGATTTAACGGCAAATTGAGCGGCTTTTACTTCCGATTGGGCAACTTTGTACGAAGCCTGGGCTGTTTCAAAATCTGATACAGGAATTGCATCTTGCTTGAATAGTGCGTTGGCGCGTTTGAACGACAGTTCACTTTCAATTTGGCGGGCTTCGGCTTGAGCCAGACGGGCTTGTGATGAACTCAGGCTTGCCAGGTCACGGTTGTATGCCTGGATGTACATATCTGGTTTAATAACCATCAGAAGCTGTCCTTTTTTAACCTCGTTGCCTTCCTTGATGGGCAAGTCAATAATTTCACCCGAAACATCCGGACTGATTTTTACCTCGGTTTCTGGCTGAACTTTCCCATTTGCAGTGATTAATTCGGTAATGGTTTTGCTCTCAACGATTTTGGTTGAGACACTGATTTGAAAATCTTTCCCAAACCAACCAGCTTTTTTCCCCACAATCAACACAATGATAAGAATCACTACCAATGCAATACCGTATGGTAAAAGCTTCTTCGATTTTTTCTTCATTTTTCTTCGATTTTGGAATATATGTATGGGTTCACTTTTTAAAATTACAACATTTCTAAACCCAAAATTATATTCAGGGGATTAAAATCAAAAAAGCAATACAGAAACACATTGATGAGTGTTATTTTGCAGTTTTGCAACTGATCAGCAGAAATTCAAAGTATTGGGTTTTTATCTGATTTTACCTGAATGGCGTGTTGTGTTTAAAACTTTCGCACGAATCAGATGTTATCCTTATTCTGTGGATAGTAAAAAACAAATTCTTATCAATTAATGAATCTTCAAAATTTTAATGTTGAAACGCCAACGATCGAGCAAGATTTCCAAAATATGCCGTTCAGTTTATTCCTTGATAATCTGAAAGCAAAGATGAAACATGTTTTTCATGTTCGTGCCGATGTTGATCAGATGGCTATAAAACGTGGAATGCCCCCATTTGTGATGCGCGAGATCATGAGTTTAAACCCGCTTTCGGTAGGTATTCCTTCCGAATTTGGAGGACGCGGATGTCATATGGAAGAAAATATCGCATTACTGGCTACTGCTTCATACGAATCGCTGGCATTGTCACTTACATTTGGAATTAACTCCGCGCTTTTCCTTCAGCCTGTAGGAAAATATGCCCAACAAGAGGCAAAAGCACCAATTTTTGAACGCTTCCTGAACCATCAAAATATGGGTGGTTTAATGATTACCGAACCTGATTTTGGAAGCGATGCTCTCAATATGCAAACTTCATTTACCGAAAAAAGTGGTAAGTATCATGTGAAAGGAACCAAGCATTGGGCTGGGCTAACCGGTTGGGCCGAATACTGGTTGCTTACTGCGCGTGAAAAAAGTCAATCGGGCGATCTGAAACGCGATATTGATTTCTTCATTTGTGATGTGAACAGTAATGGACAACAAATTGTGGTTGAGGAGTTTTATGAAAACCTGGGGTTGTATCAGATACCCTATGGACGAAACCGGATTGATGTTAAAATCCCAGCCTTGCAGAAGCTTGTGCCTGAAACCACCGGCGTTAAAATGATGCTTGACCTGTTGCATCGAAGCCGGATGCAATTTCCTGGAATGGCCATGGGATTCATTCATCGCCTGCTCGATGAATCAATTGCACACATCAATCAACGTCAAATCGGTGGACGGTCGCTTTTTTCCTACGATCAGGTACAACAACGTTTGGCTAAACTTCAGGCTTCGTACACCATTTGTTCGGCCATGTGCGCCAACAGCAGCAGAAAAGCAGGTGTCGAAAACGATCTTTCGCCCCATGGTTTTGAAGCAAATTCAGTAAAAAGCGTGGTAACCGATCTGATGCAGGAAGCCGCCCAATCGGCTACTCAGTTGGTTGGTGCGCAGGCCTACAAGCTAAACCATATTGCCGGAAGAGGTATTACCGACAGCCGTCCGTTCCAGATTTTTGAAGGATCGAACGATATTTTGTATGCCCAGATTTCGGAGAGTTTGGTTAAAATGATGAAAAAAGCGAAGGAAAGTAATTTATTTCAGTTCCTGAAAAGCTTTAATCTTACATCAAGATCAGCATCTTTTATGAAAGAAATGCTTGATTTTGAGCTGGATATTAATCTTCCGCAGCGCAAAATGGTTGAATTGGGACAAGTGCTTGGTCGGATTGTTTCGTTCGAAATGGTAATTAACCTGGGAGAAAAAGGATTCCGTAGTGATTTGATTGAGAATGGATTGACCATGCTTAACCAGGAAATCGTTTCATTAATGAGCAGTTTTAAACATCAGAATCAAACCAAACTGATTGAAGATTACCAGGACAATAGTTCATGGCTGAATTTCGTTTATGTATAAAGGTTGCGCTTAGGTTAACAAATAGCTCAAGGGGATGAAAAACAGAATAGATTGATGCTAAAAGTTTAAAACTAGCTCGTTTTTTCTAATTTTGCAGAGGCTCATGATTTGAGTTGTGAATTGGGTTCAGTCAATAAATATATAAAATGAGTTATTCTTCTTACGTCATATACTCGCAGGAGTCTGGCACGTTTTATTACGGTTATTTTGAAGATCTTGAAAAAGTCCTTGAAATGCACAATTCTGATGAGATCGCGCCAACAAAAGGGAAGGGCCCTTGGGTTCTTATGTTTTCGGAAAGCTACGACAATCGGATGCGGGCCATCAGGCAGGCCAGTTTTTACCGGTCGGTGAAGGGTCAACGATTTTTGAAAAAAATGCTTAATTTTTAATATGAAGTTAAGCAGGTACTGACAGATAAATTGATATTTGGTTTGTTTCGTTAACAAATGAGTGTTGATAAATAATTCGTTGATCTACATTGTTTTGATTAATCTGTGTTTCAACTTTAGTAATTTTGCATTCAACTTTAATCCAATAATACCATGAAAAGAATCATCTTAGTTGCATTTACTTTAGCGCTGCTTACAAGCGGATGTAAAGTATTCAAATCATCGAAAAAAAGTCAGGCAGCAGCCCCACAAACAGAAACGACAACAGAAACCAAAGTGTTTTCGGTACCAGCGCCCAAATCTACAGTGCGCGAGAACCCGGTTTCGGATACCATGTATGAAACAGCCGATAAAGCGGCAACTGGTACCGCTGCATCAACCGGAAAGCCGGTGTCAATGCGTAGCGAAAATTTTACAATGACTTCTGAAGATATGGCTGCTTATGGCAATAAAAAATATTTCGTGATTGTCGGCAGTTTCAGTAGCAACGAAAATGCAGGGAAATTTAAACAGGATTTGACACAACAAGGGTTTAAACCGATTATCCTTCATAGCGAAACGGGTTACTATCGTGTTTGTGTGGATTCGTTTACCGACGAAGCTGCTGCCCGTGGCCGTGTTCAGAATATTCGGACAAAATATCCGAAATATGCCGATAGCTGGTTGCTGATTAAAAAATAAAAATGGATATTTATATAAGTTGAAGAGGCTGAACTCCACGGAGTTCAGCCTCTTTCTTTGCAAATATAATTTCTACAGGAATCAGTTCCTGATGTCGTAAATCATTAAAGCTTCGTTGTGACGGATATAAAGCTTGCCATTGGCAATAACAGGATGAGCCCAGTGTTGAGCTGTTCCAAGCGGAACTTTAAACTTACTGATGACGTTGAATTGTTCAGGATTCCCATTGGCCAATGCCATTTCGCCATCTTTTTCGGCATAACAGTAGAACAATCCATCGGCGTAAATTACAGGGCCACCGCCCAATTCTTTGGCGATGTATTTGGTTTGTCCGGTTGCCGCGTCGATACAAAACCATTTGGGTTGCAGATAGCCAGAACCATAAACAAAGCCGTCTTTCACGATAAAACCACCCATTAGGTTGATGAATTCCTTGTTTCTCCATGCAATCTCAGCTTTTTTGCCATCAGGTGAAAGTTGAAGCATTACCAGTCCCGAACTATCTTTTCGCGATGCGCTTGATACCAAAAGTTTTCCATCGAAATAAACCGGAGTATTGGCGTGAATCTTATTATCCTGAAATTGGTGAATACGCCAGTACATTGTGCCGTTATCGGCGTTCAACCCAATGATGGAAGTAGAAGTCAGGTTGACCAACAACCGATGGCCATTGTGGTTGATTAAGATGGGAGAGCAGTAAGTTGCTTTTTCTTTGTATGCCGGACTCGACCAGACTTTTTTGCCTGTAAAACGATTTAGGGCAACCATGTTGTTTTCCTTTCCTCCCGGAGTGCAGTAGAGTTTATCCCCATCAATCAGCACCGATTCGGAGAAACCGAATTGAACCGAGTCGGCCTGCAAATCTTTAAAAAAATCGACACTCCAAACGGACTCCCCATTATCAGCCTTCAAGCAATGCACCGATCCGTTTCCGCTTTCAACGTAAACCAGATCGTCAACTACGGTTGGGGTGGAGCGGGCTCCGGGGAAAATTCCGGTCCAGTCTTTGCCGTAACTTTTCTTCCAGAGCAATTTCCCTTTGGTATCGAAAGCAAAAAGAAAACCTTCGGAATTAAGGGTGTCGGGAATTCCAGTCACAAATACTTTTTCTCTTGAAACAGCTATGCTTCCTTGTCCGGTGCCAAGTCCCTGGTATGACCAGATCATCTTTGGACCTCCATCGGGCCATTTTTTCAGTAAATTGGTTTCGGGATAAATTCCATCGCGAATTGGTCCGCGCCATTGCGATGTTTGAGAAATGCCATTGAATCCCGTAAAAATGGTTATCAAAGCAATAATGAAAATTAGTTTCTTCACAATTCAATCCTCCTGAATAATAGTTTTTAGCCAATCGGTAACAGAATGAAGCAAATCATTACTGACGACGATCAAAAAACTTGATTTATTTGAGATCAATCAGGAGAATCAAACACACTTGTTTCACTGGAAATTCGATTCGAATCCGGACATATAAATAAACCGGACCCCGGAGACTGCTTATTTTAATGATGGAACCATCCGTAGCCTTTCTGCAGCTTTTTCGAGTGTTTCATTATTCTTGGCGAAGCAAATCCGGATCAATTTCTGTTTGTTTTTTTCGTGCATAAAGGCCGAAACCGGAATAACTCCAACTCCATATTCAGTGGCCAAGCGATAGGTGAAATCAGCATCCGGCTCATCTGAAATGGCTGAATAATCCAGAATTTCATAATAACTTCCCTGGGAAGGAATGATTTTGAACAAGCTATCGTTTAACAAACGATTAAAATAGTTTCGTTTGCCTTGATACATTTCTGAAATATCTTTTTTAGAATCGTCGGTTTGCAGATATTCAGAAAGTGCATATTGAAGTGGTGTATTTACATTGTAAATCTGGAACTGGTGAATTCTTCTGAATTCGTTCATTAACTTTTCAGGACCAAGAATGTAAGCGAGCCCCCAGCCATTTATATTAAACAACGGGCCAAACGATGAAACCACAAAGCTGCGTGCAGCTAGTTTCTCATATCTTGAGACACTCTGGTGCGTATAGTTATCGAAAACAATCGATCCAAAAACCTCGTCACTTAGGATGACGATGTTTGTTCCATTGGTTAAATGCTGTAACTGAATGAGGTCAGATTCGGTTAACACCGCACCGGTCGGGTCGTGTGGCGAATTGATAATGATCATTCGGGTTTTTGAACTAATCATTTTCCGCACTTCTTCCCAGTCGATATGAAAATTTGGTTGCTTCAGAGCGACATAAACCGGGCGACCTCCATTGAGGGAGATTGCTGGTGCATATGATTCGGAAGCAGGTTCAAAAAGAATTACCTCGTCTTCATCTTTTACCGAAGTGCTTATGGCAGTCATAATCGCCTGAATAGGCCCGGCGGTAATGGTTATTTCAGTTTCCGGATTGTAAGTATGATTGTACATGCTCTGTACCCTCGCGGAGATAACTTCGCGTAATTCGCTGATCCCTTCATGTGGCGCAAAATTGTTATACCCTGACCGAATGTACATTGCAGCCATGTCGGCTAATTTTTCGGGGCATGGAAAATCTGTTTTGCCAAGAGACAGGTCAATTGCACCGGTTTCAGTTACCAGTTTGTTGACTGTGGAGAATATACTTCCTTTTATATTAAGCGATTTCGATAGAGCCATGATCATACTAATTGGAGTACAAAGTTAAGAAAATATGCTTTTCTCGTTCATTGACGGCATCACGTATTCATATTATTTTATGATTCGATCATCTTAACACTTCTTTCAAGACTTCCAACGACTTAAATTCGCCCAGATTGCCAAGGTGAATCCTATAAAATTCCAACAACTTTTCGAGAACTAATTTTCGTTCATTTTGGTTATAATCAAGATTTTCAATTGACGATGAATCGACATCAAAAAGCCGTATAAACAAAATAGTTACCCGTTTGTCTGTAAACTGATTGTGCAGCGGCTCATGGCTTACAAAACGGGCACTTTGCAAATCAAAAAAATTACTGGTTTCCGCATTGTCGCGACTTGGATATATACCTAGGAAACGGGTCAGCTTGAACAAAAACCAGATGTGAAAATTGTTTATCCCAGCTTCTGTCAAATCCAGTAAAGTTAACGAGTGGTATATAAAATCAAAAAGTTCGATGTTTGGTTCTTCTTCCCGCAAACACTTGTATAAAACTTCAGACAGAAAAAGGACCTGCGAACTTTTCCGTATGTCAAACGGAATTGTCGAATACGGGCAAGCTATTCGTGCATTTTTTATTCGGTGAACCTCTCGGTCTGGCTTATAATAGATCTCGAGATCGAGCAAATAGAGTGGCTGAAATACAGCAGCTTTAACCGTCGAATTTTTACTGCGAACGCCATTTATTATGAACGATTGTCTGCCATAAGCTTCGGTATAAATACTGGCGATCAGGCTGGTTTCTGAATACTTAACAGCATGTAAAAAAATACCGCGGGTTTTTTCGATCACAGCGAAAATATATTTTTAATGAATAAACAAGAGTTTGGTAATCTTTGTTTGCCCGCCTTGCGCATCAGACAAAAACACCAAATAAACGCCTGTTTTGCAACGATTTCCGTTTAAGTTTTTGCCATCCCAGATCGCCTGCCCACCTAGCGAAGTTGTTTTGTACACCAAATTCCCGGTAATGTCAGTGATTTTCACATCAGTATCGTCAACCAGACCTTTTACAACGATAGAGCCTTGATAGGTTTCGCGTACCGGATTGGGGTACACATACACATCGGTGAATTTGTCGTTGCCAGCAGTAGCTTCGCCCATGTATGAGATGAGCCCTGAAATGGTGCCGATAAAAACTTCTCCGGTTTTCTGGTTAATGGCAATATCGGTGATTTCGTTGTTCAGCAATGGACTATTTTCAGAGTTGAAATGCTCAAGTTCGGTTTCGCCATCTGCTGAAATCAGATATACACCCGAAGATTTAGTCCCAAACCATTTGCGGTTTGCCCCGTCGATTGCAATTGCTGTAATTGTTTCTTTTTCAAGCAGAGGATGGAAAAAAGTGTCGTGTTGGTTTAAACCGGGTCGTGTGGCATACATAACCTCATCTTTCCAAATTTTTTCAGGATTACTGAATACAGCAACTCCACCTGAAGTTCCTACCCACAATTCACCGTTCTGGTCTAATGCCATCGAATACAGTTCGTTCATTTCGGTTTTATACTCGCCTTTAAATAAGGCAATCACATTTTGTGTTTTCGACACATTGTTTGTGCTATTCAAAGCGTACAAGCCGTATCCGCGGGGAACCAATATCCACTTATCGTCATTCTGGGTTACCACGATTTTGCCCACGAATTTATTGGCAATACCGCTTAATTGAAACGATTGCCAGGTGCCGTCTGTCTTGAATGAAGAAAGCACATTGGCAACTCCTGTATTGGTTACCCAGAGGTTGCCTTTGGAATCAAAAGCCATTCCTCCAATACGAACATAGGGATCGTTGGGGGTATTGGGCAATTGAGTCTGAAGTGAACTATTAAAGTTGTCGTATCGTTTATAAAATTTCCCTTCTTTAAATTCCAATACACCGCCACCCCACGATCCAGCAAAAACATGATCGGGACTATTCGGATCGGCTGCGACGCAAACGATATCCCTGAAATCGTTGGAAGTTGGGAAAACTGTTTTGTCGAAGGCGGTCCATTTGCCTTCGCGGTCGAGTTGAAATTTGGGCGAATAGAAAAGGTTGTTCCATGAATCGTTTCTTCCTCCGGAAGCAACCCAGAGATCCTGATCGTTCATGGCAAGTGAAAATATGTTATTGTCAACAGGTCCTTCCGGAACAATTCGTTCGCTTTGGGTACCCACTTTTATTAACCCTAGGTTTTTGTCGGCAATCCATAAAACATTTTGTGCATCCAGAACCGCGCATAATGGCTCAACACTGGTTTCTTTGTATTTCTGTACTTCGATTACTTTTTCGAGGTTATTGTTATAAACAAGAACCTGGTTCCGACTCGAAAGAACAATGTAATTTCCTGTGGTAGAAATGTTACAAGCGTATTTAATTTCGGATAGAAATGGGGTCCAGTCAGTTCCATTTAACTGGTACATCTGGTCGCTGTACCATTCGTCGGGAGTATAATTGGCAATAATTTTACCATTGAATAGCTCAATGGCATTAAATTTTTTATCGGAATGGGGAATGTTGGTCTGCTTAACCCAATTGTTGTAATCCTGAAGGTTTGGCTCCGAAGCGTTGGCTTTATAAATACCGTTGACTGTTGCTGCATAGATAAAGTTACCATCGCTAGCAATATCCTGTACATTGATGTAATCGCCTTCATTTCCAATAAAATAGGTGTCTTTTATTTCTTTTCGTTCAAGGTTAATAACCACAATTCCAAACCCGCAAGAGAGGTAAGCCAGTTTCCCGGAGAACATAATGTTATTAATGGTTTTATCGGCTGATAGTTGTTTCCTTTTAATATCTGACAGATTATAAATAGTGCTTCCGATTAGCAGATCGATATTGGCATTCTTGTAGGCAATCAGAAGCAGATCATTTTCCTTGCTGTAAGCAAGTTGTTGAATGCCAACATCAGAAAGTCCATTAATACCCGACATTTTCAGAATGCTGTTATCGGTTTTGTTGTACGAGAACAAGCCACCTTCTGTAACGCAGTAAATTTTGTTGCCAGTATCAACTGCCTGTTTTGCGCTGGCGTACGATTGATAATCGGTCCATTCTCCTATGGCAGTCTGAGCATATGACTGCTGAACTGTAGCGAAAATCAATGCTGTAAATAACAGATATTTTAGTTGTATCATTCTGTTTTTAAATGAGTTAAATGCTCAATTAATTTCTGAACCGCACGTCCCCGATGGCTGATTTTGCTTTTTTCTTCCATCGACATTTCAGCGAAACTAAGATCTGATTCTTCAGGTTGAAAAATAGGGTCGTACCCAAACCCAGTTTTTCCTCTTTTCGTTTCCAGAATCTGGCCGTTTACAATTCCTTCAAACTGGATTTCGTGGCCGTCGATTACCAACGAAATAACTGTTTTAAAACGTGCTTTTCTGTTTTTTATTTCAGTCAATTTTTCTAAAACCAGATCCATGTTCTTATCCGGACTTTTTTCTTCTCCGGCATACCGAGCCGAATAAACTCCAGGTTCACCGTTTAACGCATCAATTTCAAGACCGGTATCGTCGGCAAAGCAGTTGAGCCCGTATTTGTTAAAGATGTAAAACGATTTTTCGGCAGCATTTCCTTCTATGGTTTCCTGATTTTCAGGAATTTCGTCATCACAATGAATGTCGTCAAGGCTCAACAGCTCAATCGAATCGTCGAGCAAGTGTTTTATTTCCTGAAGTTTATGCGGATTGTTGGTTGCGAATACAAGTTTCATAATTAGGTTAAAACAATCCGTGAATTTGGGCATCAATGCGGTCAATTACATTACTTAGGTCTTCCGGATTATTTTGGAAATCGGTACGGTCAACATCAATAATCAGTAATTTGCCGGCTTTATACCGATTTACCCAAGCTTCATAACGTTCGTTCAGTTGCTTCAGGTAGTCGATACGAATTGAACTTTCATAGTCTCGCCCCCGCTTTTGAATCTGGCTCACCAAGGTTGGAACTGATGCCCTGAGGTAAATCAACAAATCGGGGGCCTGAACAAATTTGGTCATCATCAGAAACAAGGAATGGTAATTGTTAAAATCACGGGTTGACATTAATCCCATGGTATGAAGATTCGGCGCAAAAATCTCGGCATCCTCATAGATGGTCCGGTCCTGAATAACCGTTTTGGACGAACTTCGAATGTCCACAACTTGCTTAAACCTACTGTTGAGAAAATAAATCTGAAGATTGAACGACCATCGCTGCATATCTTCATAAAAATCGTTCAGGTAGGGATTTTCGTCAACGTCTTCGTAATGAGGGCTCCATTTATAGTGTTTTGCCAATAATTCTGTAAGGGTAGTCTTCCCGGCGCCTATGTTTCCAGCTAAAGCAATATGCATTTGATTAATGTTTAAAATTTGAACTAAAATACGAAATAAAACCAGTTAATAAGGCAAAAGGGGAAAGACAAAAGTCAGGCTAAAAACAAAGCGTTGAATTTCAGTCAATTTTACTTTTGGCTTAACATTAAAGCTCTTTGTTCAATTCAATTAGTTGGTCGAGGTAATGCCTGTCGTTGGATAGTCGGGGTATTTTATTCTGGCCGCCCGCTTTTCCACGCCTTTTCATCCATTCGTAGAACAATCCCTGCTTCGCCACAATTACGTGGGGCATTTCAAGGCTAAGGTTTTTATGGCGTTTTGCCTCATAATCGGAGTTAATCGTTTTTAAAGCTCCGTCGAACAGCAATATAAAATGATCCAGATCGTCGGGCTGCTTTTCGAATTCAATGATCCATTCGTGTGCCCCTTTTTGGTTTTTCTTCATGTAAATGGGGCCACCGGTATATTCGAGGATAATGGCGTTGGTTCGTTCGCTGGCAATTTGAAATGCTTTTTCAGCATTATCGATAATAACTTCTTCGCCAAACGCATTGATAAAATGCTTGGTGCGGCCGGTTATGACAAATTTAAAGGGATACTTTTCTGTAAATTGTATGGTATCGCCAATCAGGTAACGCCAAAGTCCACCATTGGTCGAAATTACCATGGCATAATTTTTACCGATTTCGACATCTTCCAGCGAAATGGCATTCATTTTATCGGAGCGAAATTCATCCATTGGGATAAACTCGTAGTAAATGCCATAATCAAGCATGAGCAGCATATCTGTCTTATCAGGCTCATCCTGTATCCCAAAGAAACCTTCAGAAGCATTGTAGGTTTCCATGTAATGCATGTTGGCACTTGGAATCAACTTTTCATATTGTTCGCGGTAAGGTTCAAATTTCACACCTCCGTGAGTAAAAACTTCCATGTTTGGCCACACTTCCAGAATGTTGTTTTTCCCAGTAACCTCCAGAACTCTTTTCAGCAAAACCAGGTACCACGACGGAACTCCGGCAAATGAGGTGACGTTTTCTCCCAAGGAGTGCTGAATGATTTTTTCGATCTTTTCTTCAAATTCCTCAAGTAGTGAGATTTCGGTTGATGGCGTACGGTAGAAATCGGTCCAAAAAGGTATGTTTTCTATAATGATTGCTGAAAGATCGCCGTAATAACTGTTATTATTGTAATTGTTAATCTTATGGCTTCCTCCTAACGTAAGGGCTTTTCCTGAAAGTAAACCTGAATCTGGATTGTTTTTCAGGTAAATGGCCAAAACATCGCGACCTCCGCGAAAGTGGACATCTTCCAAAGAATCTTTACTGACGGGTATAAATTTACTTTTTTCGTTGGTCGTTCCCGACGATTTTGCAAACCATCGGGTTTCTCCGGGCCACAACAGGTTTTTTTCACCGCGCATCATTCGTTCAACAATCGGTTTAATGTCATCATAACCCTGAACCGGAATGTGTTCACGAAATTCTTTTTCGGAATTAATGTTTTTAAAATTATATTTTAAGCCAAATTCGGTATTCGAAGCCTTCTCAAGAAGATCAAAAAGCACTTCGCGTTGCACTTCGTGAGGATGCTTTTTAAAAAGATCGATCTGGTATATCCGCTTAAAGTTGACCCAATTAATGATTGAAGTAATTACTGGCATGAAAATCGATTTTCGGTGCCGTCAAATTTATTAAAAATTCTGACTTTTGTTTAATGAACAGACTTCCTTATGAGTGTTTAAAAAATGGTGTGTATGTTTAATGTTGCCGCCAGAATCTTATTTTTCTTATTTTTACATCAGTATTAACAACGACAATACCGAACTTGTTATGAATTATATTGATGTGGTGCTTGGTGTTATTTTGATTATTGCTGCCATCCAGGGCTTTAGAAAAGGTTTTATTGTTGAAGTTGCATCATTGGCCGCATTGATTCTGGGAATTTGGGGAGCTATTAAATTTTCGGATTGGACGGCAGGATATATCTCCAAAACGTTTGATTATCATTCAGGGTCGCTCAGTGTTATTGCTTTCTTGTTAACCTTTATTGGTATCGTCATTCTGATTCATATTCTCGGGAAAATTCTCGATAATACTATTAAAGCAGTTGCCTTAGGTTTTTTGAACCGATTAGCCGGAATCATTTTTGGGATGTTAAAAGTTGCTGTAATTCTGAGCATTCTACTTTTGCTATTTGATCCGGTTGATGAGAATGTTCATATTCTTCCTTCGAAACAGAAAACGGAGTCAAAAATATATTCTCCAATGAAACAGTTGGTTCCTACTTTATTCCCTTTTATTAAACTTTGGAATTCAGATAACAAAGACAATCCCGCCGAAAAAAATAATAAAGAACAAAAGGCTGTTACAAAATCAAGTTAAAGCTTTTCTGAACTCGAAGTTGCTTTGTGGCAAATTGAGATCTAAATCCAAGGCTTTTTTGAAAATCCTCAATTTATCCGTAGTTATATCAGCGGTAAACCATTGATTTTATATCTTTGGGCGGATTTTTACCGATTTAAAAATCTTTCAAAATTTAAGATTTGCTGGTTAAAAGACAGGAAGAATCTAAAGATAAAATTAACCCGAGAATTAATTTACAAGATAATTACAATGAATTTTGTTGACGAATTACAATGGAGAGGCATGATCCACGACATAATGCCTGGAACGAAAGAACAACTCGATAAAGAATTAACCTCAGCATATGTTGGGATTGATCCTACGGCCGACTCTTTACATATCGGCCATTTGGTTGGTGTAATGATGCTAAAGCATTTTCAGATTGCCGGGCATAAACCCATTGCTCTTGTTGGTGGAGCAACCGGGATGATCGGCGATCCATCGGGAAAGTCGCAGGAACGTAATTTGCTCGACGAAGCCACATTGCGTCATAACCAGGAATGCCTCAAAAAGCAGCTTGCCAAATTCCTCGACTTCGAATCTGATGCACCAAATGCAGCCGAAATGGTAAATAATTACGACTGGATGAAAGATTTCACCTTTCTGAACTTTATTCGCGACATTGGCAAGCACATCACGGTGAATTACATGATGTCAAAAGATTCAGTAAAAAAGCGATTGGATTCTGACACTGGTGGCGGAATGTCGTTTACCGAGTTTACTTATCAGCTGGTTCAGGGAACCGATTTTTTGCATCTGTATCAAACCCGAAATACGAAATTGCAAATGGGCGGATCGGATCAGTGGGGAAATATTACAACTGGCACTGAGCTTATCCGTCGGAAAACCGGAGGTGAAGCATTTGCCCTGACTTGTCCGCTGATTAAAAAAGCCGATGGAACCAAGTTTGGAAAAACGGAATCGGGCAATGTCTGGCTTGATCCGAAACTCACATCGCCATACAAGTTTTACCAATTTTGGCTGAATACTTCCGACGAAGATGCCAAAAGGTACATCAAGATCTTTACTCTGCTTTCGCAGAACGAGGTTGAAGAATTGATTGAAAAACATACTGAAGCTCCTCATTTGCGGTTACTACAAAAGCGACTGGCCGAGGAAGTTACTGTAATGGTTCATTCGCGCGAAGATTATGATCTGGCCGTTGAAGCCTCTCAAATCCTTTTCGGGCAGGGAACCGCTGAATTGCTCAATAAACTGGATGAAGCAACATTCCTCTCTGTTTTTGAAGGAGTTCCTCAGTTTAAATTGTCAGCAAAAGAACTTGGAGCTGGAATCAAAGTTGCCGATCTATTAGCAGAGAAAGCGATGGTTTTTCCATCGAAAGGCGAGTTGCGCAGGACGATTCAGGGGAATGGGTTGAGCATTAATAAGAATAAAATTTCTGATGCCGAACTGGTTATTGATACCAACTTTCTGATCGGAAGGAAGTATATTCTTATTCAGAAAGGAAAGAAAAATTATTTTCTTTTGATTGCCGAATAGGTTGCGGATTTTATTTCAGGTTTACAAAATACTAAAAGCACAAATGTTTCGTTAGAACATCGACCAAAACACGTTTCTATGACAAACTTTTTCGACAATCAGAATCTAATTGAAATCCTTTGGAAATGGAAGAAACATTTGATTATTGTGGGTGTCCTCGCAATTGTTTTTTCAGGCATCTTTTCTTCACCCCTTTTCATTACCCCGAAGTTCAAATCAACAGCCCGAATTTATCCAAGTTTCAATATTTATAAATACAGTGACGAGTCTGAAAGCGAACAATTGCTTGAATACATCAATTCACTGGATGTTAAACTTAGAGTGATTGACGCATTTAACTTGAGCGAAGTGTATAAAATTAATAAGCAGGATCCGCAATACCTGACATACATATTGGCTGAGTTTAATGACAATGTCAGTTTTAAAAAAACGGAGTACGAGACCGTTGAAATTTCGGTTTTGGATATCGATCCACGAAGGGCCTGCCTAATGTGCGATTCAATTATTTCATTTTTGGACGACAAAATAAGATCAGTGCATCGCATTAAATATGAAGAGGCGGTAAAGATTGCCAAAAACGATTTGAGGTCCATCGATCATGAGATTGATTCGATTCAGGGTAAGATGGACATTCTTCGTAAGGATTATAAAATACTCGATTACGAGACTCAGACCAAAGAGATTACCAGAGGTTTGGTAACTGTATTGGCTGAGCAGAAAAAAAATACTTCAGGCGGAAAAGAATTGCAGGAATGGATGAAAAACCTTTCGGAAAAAGGTGGAGAGTATGAATTGTTGGCCGAGCAACAGAAAACTTGCATTACTGAGAAAGATTCGATCAAAAAAGTTTATGATCGATCGTTGAGTAATTTTAACAAGAAAATAAATTACGGACAAAAGGTACAGAACCCGGTTCCCGCCGATAAGAAATCATATCCGGTCAGATGGTTAATTATTTTGGTCTCAACTTTCGCTGCGCTATTTGCCTCAATGCTTGCGATTTTGGTTCTTGAAAACAAGAAAAACGTCTAAACTGTGTATCAAGCCAGGATAAAAATTGGTCTTTTTTATCTGATTTCAGCACTGTTTATTTTGCTGAATGCCTTTTTCTTGGTGAAAAAGCATTCGATGATTATCAATGTTTTGCCCGTGGCGCTTGCCATTGTTTTACTTGCTGTTTTCGCTTTAGATAAACTTCTGTATTTGGTGGTATTCTTTACCCCCCTTTCAATTCCTCTTTCAGAATTGGTACATGGGTTGGGGGTCAACATGTTTTTGCCCACCGAACCTTTGCTGTTTGGAATATTGCTCATTTTTATCCTGAAATGCTTTGCTAACGGAACGTTTGATCGCGACATTTTAACTCATCCGATATCACTTGCCATTTATTTCGGTTTGTTCTGGATGTTGGTTACCAGTTTGACCAGTACAATGCCTCTGGTTTCGCTGAAGTTTTTGTTGTCGCGAATCTGGTTTATTGTTGGATTTTACCTTCTTACAGCAAAACTCTTTGAATCGGGGGAAAATATTGAAAAGTATATTTGGCTATATATCCTGCCTTTAATTATCGTTATTTTTTATTCCACATACCGACATCTGGGTTATGGTCTTTGGGACAAACAGGCCGCTCATTTTGTAATGGATCCATTTTACAACGATCATACTGCTTATGGAGCGGCAATTGCCATGTATCTTCCGTTTTTATTTGGGTTATCGTTTACTAAAGTATATTCCTCTTGGGGTAAGTTTTTTGCATGGATCAGTTTGGGAATTCTGCTGATGGGCCTTATTCTTTCGTATGCCAGAGCGGCATGGTTAAGTATGTTTGCGGTACTCGTTATATGGATAATCATGCGCCTTAAAATCAGGTTTAAGCACATCTTTATCACATTTATTGTTTCGCTTTCGTTGATTTTGGTTTTTCAGCAACAAATACTGACTTATCTTGAACGGAACACTACAGAATCGTCAGCTAATTTGGTCGATCATATTTCATCTATGTCGAATATTTCTTCCGATGCCTCTAATTTGGAACGTCTAAACCGTTGGAGTTGTGCCATCCGGATGTTTGAGGATAAACCACTTTTTGGTTATGGCCCAGGAACTTATATGTTCCAGTATGCTCCTTATCAACTAACGCGCGATCGGACTATTATTAGCACGAATTCGGCCACTGGGGGGAATGCTCACAGTGAATATCTTGGCCCATTGGCCGAATCTGGTCTTTTCGGACCAATCTCTGTCCTGATATTGTTCATTTTGGTTATATATTCCGGTATTCATGCCTATTCCAGGACAAGCGACAAACGTTTAAAAACATTGGTTATGAGTGCTTTGCTAGGTCTGATCACTTATTACATTCATGGTACGATGAATAATTTTCTGGATACCGATAAACTTTCGGTTCCGTTTTGGGGTTTCACTGCTATTATTGTAGCTATTGATATTCATACCAGGAAAGAAGCTCGGGACCAAGTCTTTATTGAGAATTAAGCACAAAAAAAATGGTCTGCACTGCAAACCATTTCCGAAATCCCGAATCCAATCAGTTATTTTTTCACACGTTCGTAATACGAACGGTCGCGGGTGTCAACTCTTATTACATCGCCTTCGTTGATAAACATAGGAACCATAATTTCGGCTCCGGTTTCAACAGTAGCGGGTTTCAACGCATTTGAACTGGCGGTATTTCCTTTTTCACCAGCAATAGTTGCAGTAACCAGTAATTCAACAAAGGGAGGCATTTCGACAGTAAGGGGAGTTTCGGTATCAGCATGAACATTTATTTCCACAAGCTGTCCTTCTTTCATAAGATCTGAATTATCAATCAAATCAGCAGCGATAGAAATTTGTTCAAAAGTTTCAGCATGCATGAAGTTAAAACCTGATTCATCCTGATAAAGATACTGGTAAGGACGACGTTCGACTCTTACAACATCAATTCTTACTCCTGAACTAAAAGTATTATCAATAGTTCTTCCTGTTTTAAGGTTTTTGAGTTTCGTACGCACGAAAGCCGGGCCTTTTCCTGGTTTGACATGTTGGAACGATACAATCTGAAACAGTTGTTCGTTAAGTTCGATTGTTAAGCCGTTTTTGATATCCGCGGTAGTAATTGCCATATAAAATGTTTATAATATTTTCAAATCAGGTGCAAAAGTAAAGAAAAATTTTATTCTTTGACCATTTGATTGATTCCATTGATTTTGTAGGTATTCAATTCACACTTAAGGGCTCCAAGCAACAACTCGAATTCGGCATAGATAGGTAGCCTATTTTCATCTTTAGTGATGTAAATCTTCAGATCGTTTGAATCTTTAAAGAGTTTTCCGGCCGGAACCTCAGGAGATACTACATAGCATTGTTTTCTTCCAATGTTGGTATCGATAGTTTCTGTTCCTATTAGTTTTAGCCGCATCAGGAACAAGTCGTTACCATGATAAACCGGAATCTCAACGCTTTTCCCTGCAAGTAGATCTTCGAAATATTTATTTTGCCTGATATAGAAAAATACGCTAATCATGTCGTTTACATTCGAAGGAACTTTCTTTCGACCTGATTTTTGGCTAAAAATCGAATCGTTAATGTGATCGTAAATTACTTCGTCGTAGAACCTGTATTTCCGTTCCTTGACATTCCGGACTGATTTTAACGGTAAAAAAGTTTGTGGATCGACCCAGCTTTCATAAACATCGTTTACTTCGTATAATTTATCGACCAAACCCGTGGTTCGTCCCCGCATGTGATAGTGGATGGTTGGTTTGCGGTTCAGTTTTTCTTTTTCAGCAATCAACGTTGCCTTTCCGCCCTTTATAAATCCGAACCGAAGGACGTACTCCATTTCTTCCAACGGCTGGGCGTGGAGCCTTAAGGCTAATCCAAGCAAAAACAAGAAAATAAAAGAAATCTTCATCCCAGCATATTTTTTTTCGATACGGTCGCCACAAAATCTTTAAGATAAAATGGTTCAAAGTAAGCAACGCTTTCGAACCGTTTATTGTTGTATGCATTCCATACCAATTCAGACATATGTTGAGCCGATGCTTTGATATTGGGTAGGAAAAAAGCGTTGGGCGATTTGATGACCTTTTCGCATTTAGCAGAACCATTTCCAAAGAAAACAACTTGTTTGTCGGTTAGTTCATGGGCAAGAAATGAGGCATCGATAATTTCTGCCGTTATTGGTTTTAAAACAGTGCCTTTTCCATCCAGAAGCATCGAATATACTTCCATTCTTCGGGCATCAATCATAGGGCAAAATAAGGTAGGTTTATCATTTTGAATTCCAAAATGTTGCCCGTTTAATGCAACGTGTTTTGCCATTGCTTCAAGGGTTCCAACCGCAATAAGTGGTATATTGGCAGCATAACAGATTCCCTTGGCTGTTGATGCTCCAATTCGAAGCCCAGTATATGATCCAGGTCCTTTACTAATAGCTACAGCATTTAGTTCTTTGGGCCGGATATTATTTCTGGTTAATAGATTTTCGGCAAAAACAGCAACCAGCCGGGCATGATTTTGTCCTTCGGCCGATTCGATAAAATCTAACAAGACTCCATCTTTAATGAGAGAAACACTGCAAACTTCAGTAGAGGTTTCGATGATAAGAATTAGGATCATTACGTATAAAAATTAACTGCAAAATTAGGCATATTAACAACTGGATGTTTGATTTGGCGGAAAGAAATCTGAATAGATCAACTGAGCGAAAAAATTTCAGTTATTTAAAGCTACAAGTTCGATCATTTGTACTATTTTTAAAAATTCAAATGAACGATATTTTAATGTATCATACTGTAATAATTGACGACGACCAACTGGCCAGGCGCGGGCTTAGGCGCATTCTTGAACAAAATTTTCAGGAAATTGAAATTTTGGGAGAAGCTGATTCGGTAGCAACGGGAATGTTGCTGATTAATGAAACAGGTCCGGATTTGGTTTTTTTGGACATTGAAATGCCTGATGGAACTGGATTTAGCCTTCTCGAAAGGCTCACAAATATCAATTTTAAATTGGTATTTACAACTTCGTATAGCGATTATGCGATTACTGCATTTAAGTATTCAGCATTTGATTATTTAGTTAAGCCCGTATTAATTGAAAATGTTCGGGCGACCATCAACCGGATTAACGATATCCCTATACTTCAGGAAAAACAGCGGGTAGAAGTTTTGAAAAGAAATTTAAGTTTTGGTTCTGAAGCAGATCAAACGATCGCTTTGCCTGAAATAAACGGATTTACCATTGTAAAGGTCAGCGATATTCTCAGGTGTGAAGGTGAGCGAAACTATTCCCGGATTTTCTTCAAGGATGGGACATCAGTACTCGTGAGCCGTACCTTACTCGATTTCGATAATTTATTAGTGTCTCATGGATTTTTCAGAATTCATCGTTCGCATTTAATTAGTCTGAAGAATGTTAACCGTTACCTGAAATCAGACGGCGGAATGATTGAAATGAACGATAAAACGCAATTGCCGGTTTCTCCTAAATTTAAGGACGAACTTCTGAACCGGTTACTGTACAATAGGATATAACTTTATTATGTATTCAGTCAGAAATTTACAATCACTTATTTCCCTTGAAATAGACAAAGAGATACATCAATTATACCAAACAGAACCTCATAATTTGTACGAACCTGTTGGTTATGCATTATCGATGGGAGGTAAACGGCTTCGCCCGATTATGGTTCTTATGGCCTGTAATTTATTCCGAGAGACGGTTGAGGAAGCGATTCCTGTAGCGCTGGCTATCGAGTTGTTTCATAATTTCACGTTATTGCACGACGACATTATGGATGGAGCTGAAATGAGGCGAAATAACTTGTCGGTTTATAAAAAATACAACGAGAACATCGCCATTTTGTCGGGCGATGCGATGTCAATCATGGCATATCGTTACTTACTGAAGTGTAATTCTACCGAGCCAGCTCCAATCGTTCGATTGTTCTCACAGACCGCACTTGAAGTTTGTGAAGGCCAGCAATTCGACATGGACTTTGAAACCCGGATGGATGTTTCCATTCCTGAATATCTGGAAATGATCAGGCTTAAAACGGCAGTGTTGCTGGCAAGCAGCTTAAAGCTGGGAGCAATGGTCGCAAACGCTCCTGAAAAAATTACCGATCAGCTTTACGATTTTGGATTGAATTTGGGAATTGCTTTTCAGCTTCAGGACGACTTGCTAGATGTTTTCGCCGATCAGGATAAGTTTGGCAAAAAAATTGGCGGAGATATAGTATCGAATAAAAAAACTTTTCTTCTATTGAAAGCGCTTGAAATTTCAGACAAGAGCACCCAAATCGTTATTCACGGCTGGATAAATAAAAAGGATTTTGATGAGGCAGAAAAAATTCAGGCGATTACTGAGATTTATAATAAGTTAGATATTAGAAAAATAACTGAAGACTATATTGAAAAATTTTATCAATCGGCATTAACTGTTTTTGAAGAAATTAATCTGGCGAATGGGATAAAAGCCGAATTGCTCCAGTTGGCAAATCAGATTATGAATCGTGATCACTAGAATTATTTTTGGAACATTTTTTTGATGTAAAAATCTTTTTTATCACTTTTAACGTTTCTGATTCGTTCAATTTTCATAATTTCAACTTTTTTAGCATAAAACAAAAAATATGGCTCAGAATATTGGAAAAATAACTCAGGTAATCGGTCCGGTTATCGATATTTCGTTCGATTTGGAAGGTAGTGAACTTCCCAAAATATACGATGCCCTTGAAATTGTTAGGGAAGGTAAGGAAAATCTGGTACTCGAATGTGAACAGCACATCGGAGAAAATACGGTTCGTGCCATTGCTATGGATTCGACTGATGGATTTCGACGTGGAATGGATGTTATTGCCACCGGGAAACCAATTACCATGCCCCGGGGGGAAGTTGGTCTTGGCCGGCTACTGAATGTAACCGGAGATCCTGTTGACGGGCTTGAAGCATTGCCTAAAACCGGATACAGTATTCATAACGAGCCACCTTTATATGAAGACTTGACGACTGAAACAGAAGTCCTTTTCACTGGAATCAAGGTAATTGACTTGATTGAGCCTTACGCTAAGGGAGGTAAAATCGGTTTGTTTGGTGGTGCAGGTGTTGGAAAAACAGTGCTTATTCAGGAATTAATAAATAACATTGCATTGGCGCACAGCGGTTTGTCTGTCTTTGCCGGTGTTGGTGAGCGCACCCGCGAAGGGAACGACTTGCTTCGCGAAATGATTGAAGCCAATATTGTTGACTATGGTGAAGAATTCAAAAAGTCGATGGAAGAAGGCAATTGGGATCTTACTAAGGTTGATCGTGAAGCCATTAAAAAATCAAAACTGGCTCTTGTTTTTGGTCAGATGAACGAACCTCCTGGTGCTCGTGCCCGGGTTGCCCTTTCCGGATTAACTATGGCCGAAAGCTTGCGCGATGGGGATGGAAGTTCAGGTAAAGGTCGTGATATTTTGTTCTTTGTCGATAATGTTTTCCGTTTTACACAAGCCGGATCTGAAGTTTCGGCACTTCTTGGACGTATGCCTTCAGCCGTTGGCTATCAGCCAACTTTGGCAACCGAAATGGGTATCATGCAGGAACGTATTACATCGACAAAAAACGGTTCAATTACCTCTGTACAAGCGGTGTATGTTCCGGCCGATGACTTAACCGACCCTGCTCCTGCAACTACTTTCGCCCATTTGGATGCAACTACCGTATTAAGTCGTAAGATTTCGGAATTAGGTATTTATCCGGCAGTTGACCCGTTAGATTCGACTTCCCGAATTCTGACCCGCGAAGTGGTTGGAGATGACCATTACGATTGCGCTCAACGTGTAATTATGATTTTGCAACGATACAAGGAACTTCAGGATATTATTGCTATTCTTGGAATGGACGAGCTTTCGGAAGAAGACAAGCTGATTGTACACCGTGCCCGCCGGGTACAACGGTTCCTTTCTCAGCCATTCTTCGTGGCCGAACAATTTACCGGTCTGAAAGGACAGTTGGTTTCTATTGAAGACACGATTAAAGGCTTCAACATGATTATGGATGGTGAGGTTGACCAGTATCCTGAAGCTGCATTTAATCTGGTTGGAAACATTGATCAGGCGATTGAAAAGGGAGAAAAATTACTTGCCGGAGCTTAATTCCTGCAACGAATTTTAGCCTTTTACTTTTTACTTTTTACTTTTTATTCATGATTTTAGAAATTATTACACCCGATAAAAAGGTCTATTCCGGTCAGGTTAAATTGGTTCAATTACCTGGCACAACTGGGTTATTCGAAATTCTAAAGAACCATGCCCCGGTTATTTCCACGCTCGGTAGAGGAAAGATTAAAGTAGAGGAAGAAAGTGGTCAAACACTTTATTTTGAAGTAGAAGGGGGTATTGTTGAAAACAAAGACAACAAAATAATAGTACTTGCCGAGTCGGTTTAGCCGATAGAAGCGATAAACTGATTATATTTAAACCCTGAAGATTTATGCCCTTCAGGGTTTTTTATTTTGAAGACAAAATTCCTTATCATACGTTTTAGTTCGATTGGCGATATTGTTTTAACATCGCCCGTTGTTCGTTGTCTGAAAACTCAATTTCCAGAGGCTGAAGTGCATTTTCTTACAAAGAAGAGAAATGCTGATCTGCTGCAAGCTAATCCTTATGTCGATAAAATTCAATTGCTTGGTGATTCACTTTCTCAGACGATCAGTGAATTAAAACTTGAAAACTACGATTACATCATTGATTTACACAACAATTTGAGGAGCCTCCGTGTAAAATTAGGGTTAAGGATCAAGTCGTACAGTTTTAATAAATTGAATATACGAAAACTGTTACTGACGCAGTTCAAGATGCACATTATGCCTGACGGTCACATTGTTGACCGCAATATGGAGACTTTAAAGAAATTCAACATTACGAATGATGGAAAGGGATTGGAGCATTTTATTCCAGAAGAAGATGAATTTTCGAATTTGAATTTGCCTGAAAGCTTCCGAAATGGTTATGTGGCTTTGGTATTGGCTGGTACATATACGACAAAGCGTATGCCTGTCGAAAAATACAGAAAATTGATTTCTGAAATCAAAATCCCGTTTATATTACTTGGAGGAAAGAGCGAACACAGCATGGCAGCCAATATTTTGGAATGGAATACCGGAAACGTGATTGATTTTACCGGAAAACTGCGGATCAATCAGTCCGCCAGTCTGGTTAAAAATGCAAAGTTGGTCATCGCCAACGATACCGGATTGATGCACATTGCCGCCGCTTTTCACAAGAAGATATTGTCGGTTTGGGGAAGTACTTCGCCCGAATTGGGAATGTATCCTTATTTTCCAGGGGAGGGATCAGAAATGCTCGAAGTTAAAGGTTTGCCGTGCCATCCGTGCTCTAAACTGGGATACCATAAATGCCCGAAAAAACATTTTCGCTGCATGAACAACATTCCTGAAGATCGGATTATCGATTGGGTAAAAAGGGAATTTTAGCTGCAATAGTGAGCCATTATATGTTTTTGTTTATCTATTTTCTTACTTTTTTCAAAATGCCTTTTTAATTCGGTGAAGCGCTTCTTCGAGCATCGAACGGGTACATCCAATATTCATCCGCATAAATCCGGCTCCTTGTTTCCCAAACTGAACGCCGCGATTTAAGCCAACTCCGGCATCAATCAGTTTCTGGTTAAGCAATTCATCGGTTAGGCCAAATGCTGAAAAGTCGATCCAGATCAGATAGGTTGCTTCGGGTCGCATGACTCTAACTTCTGGAAGATTGGCTTTAAAAAATGCGTCCAGCAAGTTGTAATTTTCCTGAAGGTACTTCATTAACTGGCTCAACCACACGTCGCCGTTTGTATAGGCAGCTTCGAGAGCAATTGTACCGAAAATATTTCCCATGTGCAGATGGGGGAGTCGCATCACTCTTTCGTAAGCAATAAAATGCCGTTTGTTCGGGATGACCAGGAATGAAGTTGTCAGTCCTGCTGTATTAAAAGTCTTGCTGGGAGCCATACAAATCACACAATTCTGCGCAATTTCGTCGGATATTCCGGCAAGTGGAGTGTGTTTAAATCCATTGAAAATCAGATCAGAATGAATCTCATCGGAGATAATCACTATTTTATTATCCAGACAGATTTGGGCAAGTTCTGTCAATTCCTTTTCGTTCCAAGCCATTCCGCCCGGGTTGTGTGGGTTGCTTAATAGTAATAGTCGCGTTGTTGGAGTAATCTTTTGTTTTAAATCTTCCAAATCAAAATAATAGCGGCCTTTTTCGAGTTTTAGTGGGTTTTCAATCATTTCGCGACCGGTACCTTTTACCGAATCGAAAAATGGGAAATATACCGGTGGCTGAATGATTACCCCATCTCCAGGTTTCGACAGCGCTTCGATTGCCATTGTTAATCCGGCAACAACTCCAGGACTAAACGAAATCCATTCAGGTTTTATTTCCCAGTTATGGCGGCGTTTTAGCCAGTTAACGATGGACTGTGTATAGGTTTCCGGGCGAAAAGTATAGCCGAATATCTCGTGTTCCGCACGTTTTCTAATGGCTTCAACGATAAAGTCTGGAGTTTTAAAATCCATATCTGCTACCCAAAGAGGCAGCAAGTCGGCCTTTCCGAAAAAAGTGGCACGGGCATCGTATTTTAAGCTGTTGGTATTCGTTCGGTCAACGGGTTCGTCAAAATTATATGTTTTCATTCTGGATGTTTACTATTAGACAATTAACTATTTACGACTGTGTTCTTCAAGTCCCCTCTTTGGGAGGGGATTTAAAGGAGGCTAATCTTTTTTAAATAATTTATACTGTTTTCCTGCTCAACTTTGAGTACAAAATTAAATCGATTAAGCGAAAGGCAAAGGTCAAAATCGGCTGATGGTGCCCATTCTTGTTTTTCAGGAGAGAAAAAACGTGCCCCATCGCCATTTCTGATTTGTTCAACCATTGCCTGAAAATCATTGGGTATGCCTTCCAACTCATTTTTAATGTAAACGGCCAACAAGGTATCTTCGTCGGTTGGGTATTGGCAACTGTAACCCATGCAAACCAACGAAACTTTCGCCGGATTTTGTTGCCGTATATAATTAATAGTAGCCTGTGCATTGACAAAACTACCAGTCAGTATTTCTTCGGCGTGGATTGCATTGGCAATTCCCTGTGTTCCCGAGCTGGTGGTATGAACCATGGTTTTTCCATTCAGATGGCTTGTTAGCAGTTGCGAAGGCGAGTTTCCAAAGTCGAATCCTTCAGGTTTTTGTTCGTTTCGTTCACCAACCAAAATGTATTCCGGGTTTTGTCGCTTCATAAGGTATGCCTGATTTAGATCTCCTACCGGAAAAATACGCTCAATTCCATTTCCAAAGGCATAACAAGCGGTAGAAAAAGCCCTAAAAACATCAATTATAACGGTTAACCCCTGTGCTTTTCGGGCTCCTTCAAGTAATTGTAGTATTTTAATGTCCATTGAAAAAATGTATAAAGATCTTTTAAGTTGTTGTTTATTAGACATTTGATGTTGTTAGTTTACATTAGATTAATTTTAACCGTGTCCGTTAACGAAAGGATAATACTTCCTTAACGTATGTTTTTCAACATGTATGCTGTAAAGCATGTATATTTGTATTGTAATTAAAACAAAGAAACATGAAAACAATTTCAAAATTAACAATGTTGTTCGCATTTGTAGCATTTGCAAACACATTAATGGCTGCAGGAAACTTAAAAGTTAACATCCTTCCGCTTAACGCTGAACAAGCAGTAGTTGCAATTACAACGGTTGACGCTGCAAACCTTCAGATCAGTATCGAAAATGATAAGGGCGAAAAAGTATATTACAAAGAAACCGATGCTGACAATAAAGACTATCGTAAAGTTTTTGACTTTTCGAACCTTGAAAAAGGTGACTACAAATTATCTGTTTCTACCAATGGGTTAACCACCGAACGCAAATTCAGTATCGATAACGAAAACATTGCGGTAGGCAGTGAAAAAAGTGTACTCGAACCTTACTTCGCTTATAAGGATGGTGTACTGAAGTTGTCTTATTTGAATTTTCCGGAAGAAAAAATGAACCTGAGTTTTTATTCTGATGGTAACTTAGTGTATTCAAAGGAAATGGGCAAAAAATTCAACGCCACAGAAGGGTTTGATCTTTCAAAACTTGAAAAAGGAACGTATTCGGTTGTTCTTTCAACAGAGAGCCAATCGTACACCTACAATTTAGATTTGAAATAGTCCATTTAAAATAACTTTCTAGAGAAAGAGCGGCTTCAACAGAAGGCGCTCTTTTTTATTCGGTGCTGGTCATTAACCATTCGAAATTTAATCCATGGTTACTACATTAAATATCAATGGTATGTACTGATTTGTTTGGAAAAAAGGGGAAATAAAAATTTTGCAAATTTGTCCTTTTCTCTCTTTCCAGATGAGGTTTTACTCTTTCCTGAAGAAGCCAAAATAAAGATTAAATTTGCAGATCAATAATATCCGTAGTATGAGAAGAGAAGAGGTTGAAATAATGGCACCCGTTGGTTCGTACGAATCGCTGATTGCAGCCATTCAGGCAGGAGCAGGATCGGTATATTTTGGCGTAGAGCAATTAAATATGCGTGCCCGTTCGTCGAATAATTTCACTCTCGACGATTTGAAGAAAATTACTGAAATTGCACATTCAAAAGGGGCAAAGACTTATCTGACAGTTAATGTGATCGTGTTCGATAACGAATTGATTCAGCTTCATCAGGTTATTGATGCAGCCAAAGCAGCCGGAATTTCGGCCATTATTGCTTCCGATATTTCGGCCATTATGTATGCACGCCAGGTTGGTGTTGAAGTACACATTTCTACTCAGGTAAATATTACCAACATCGAAGCGGTGCGGTTTTATTCGCAATTTGCCGATGTGGTTGTTCTTGCCCGCGAAATGAACATTGGCCGCGTTTGGGAAATCTCGCGCCAAATCAGGGAAGAAAATATAACCGGACCTTCGGGAAACTTGGTGAGGATAGAAATGTTTGTCCACGGTGCCTTGTGCATGGCAGTCTCGGGGAAATGCTATCTCAGCCTTCACGAGATGAATTCGTCGGCCAATCGCGGGAGCTGTATGCAGTCGTGCCGCCGGGCTTATATTGTTACCGACAAGGAAACTGGCGCCGAACTTGAAATCGATGACGAATACATCATGTCGCCCAAAGATTTGAAAACCATTGGGTTCCTCAATAAATTACTCGATTCAGGAGTGTCGGTTTTGAAGATTGAAGGAAGGGCGCGCTCTCCCGAATATGTTTTTACCGTAGTTGAGTGTTATCGCGAAGCCGTTCAGGCTTATTTCGATGATACATTTACCGATGAGAAAATTGCCGATTGGAATAAGCAACTGGCAACGGTTTTCAATCGTGGTTTTTGGGATGGTTATTATCTTGGGCAGCGGCTGGGTGAATGGAGTAAAAACTACGGGTCGCAGGCGTCGCACCGGAAAGTTTATGTGGGCAAAGGCCTGAATTATTTTTCGAACCTGAAAGTGGCCGAATTTAAGCTTGAAACCGGCCCGCTGAAGGTTGGCGACGAAATTTACATTACTGGTCCAACTACTGGCCTGGTAAAGACGGTAGTTTCAGAAATTCAGGTTGACAAGCAATCGGTTCCTGAAGCGCCTAAAGGATCGTACATTTCAATTCCGGTTGATACCAAAATCAGGAAATCGGATAAATTATATAAAATTGTAGAAGCTTCGGAAGTAAAACAACAGTAATTGTAGATGATGAATATCGAATCTTGAATGTTTTTTATTCAAGATTCGAGGCTTATGATTTCTTTAATTGAAAAGCTTTGTATTTTTGAGATAAATTCTTTACTCTTTATGCGAAAAGTAATTATCATTTTGGGTGTTGTCATTCTGGGAGCAACGGCTGTTTTTTTTGGCTTAAAGTATTTTCCGCTTAAACAGGAAAAACCTATTATCCAGACCTTCTCGACCAAGCAAAATCCGGCATTTAAGGCGGTTCCGCAAAAAAGCCCTCTGATTATTGAAGTGAAAGATCAGGAAGGATTTTTTAATAAACTAAAGGGCGATAATCCAATACTTGGTGATCTTAGACGTATTCCGGATTTTGAAAATCTTTTCTCAGACATCAGTCGCTTCAGGGATTTTGTAAGTAGTCATTCCGGAATTGAAAATCTTTTAAAGAACAAATCAATTATCATTTCTGTCAATTCAAGTGGGAAGAACCAGCTTGCAAATCTTTTTCTGGTTCAAATGAATAATTCGAATGAATCAAATTCGGCGGTCGAAGTCGTTTCGCGTGAATTGGGATCCGAGTATTCTGTTACCCGCAAAGCTTATGACAATACAACCATCATCAATGCAAAGTCGCCAAAATTGAACTTTTACTTTGCCTGTGCCAACGACATTTTTCTGGTCAGCGAAGATTTTATACTTGTTGAATCGGCTCTTCGTCAATCCAGTTCTGCTACTCTTCTAAACGATAAAGAATTCACTGAAGTTTATAAAACCATTGAAGAGACTGCTTTAGCCAATATCTTCATTAATCATCAAACGATTTCGCAGGTATTATCTAAACTGGTCGCTCCCGAAATCAGGAAAACACTCGGACCGATGGCCTCTTATTCAAGCTGGTCGGAGCTCGATCTTTCGGCAAAATCGGCAGAACTCGAACTCAACGGGTATAGTGCCACCAGAGATTCGTCAGACAATTACCTGAATATTTTCCGTGATCAGGAAGCTCAAAAATTGACCATTGACAAAGCAATCCCCGTCAGTTCATCTTATTTTGTTGCCCTGAACCTGAAGCATTCAGGACTTTTTATCGATCAGTATGAATCGTATCTTCGGACAAAAGGAAATTATTATCCAAGGGAAATGGATCTTCTTGAATTTAAGAAGAAAACGAATACCGATGGAGAAAAGCTGATTAAGGAACTTGTTGGGAATCAGGTTGCCGGAGTATATACCAATATCAATAAATCGAATCCGTTTCAGAATCGTTTTTTTGTTGCCGAACTAGTCAATAATTCTGATGCCAAAGAAAAATTAGGTAAGGTTTTTTATGAATATAGGAAATCGGCCAAAGCGGGAGATGAGCAAATGCAAACCGAATATTCAGTTGGAGGTAAAAAATCGTTTAACATTTACCGATTACCCATCGCCAATATGGCAGAATCGCTTTTTGGAAGGGCCTTTTCGGGCATCAACGCCCAATATTTTGCAGTGTTCGAAAAATACCTCATTTGTGGCGATAACCTATCCGGAATGAAAAGTTACCTGCAAAGTCTTGTTTCAGGAAAAACGCTGGCAAACGATTCAATTTATCAGGTCAATAACCGGGGAGCGCAACTCAAACCGAATTTTTACTTGTATTCTAAAATTCCGAAAGTATTTCGGCTGAAGGATGTTCTGTTTAAACCTGAAATCAGTTCGATGCTCTCGCAAAACGAAGATATTATTCGCAAATTCAGCATTTTCTCCTGGCAATTTTCTGTTTCGGATCACATGATAAAAAATCATCTTTCATTTAAGTATGATCCGAACTTTAAAGAGGAGCCACAAGCAATATGGCAGATGAAGCTTGATGGAAAGCTTGCGCAGAAACCGGTTCTGGTGCTTAACCATAAAGACATTCCCAATCGTGAGGTAATTGTTTGTGACGATCAGAATAATTTATCATTGATCAATAAGGAAGGCCTTGCGTTGTGGACCATTAAAATTCCGGGCGAGATTGTTTCAGATATTCACCAGATCGATTTATACCGAAACAATAAATTTCAGTACATCTTCAATACCAAAACCCAAATTTATGTCATCGACCGGCTGGGAAACAACGTTGGGAAATATCCGGTTACCTTAAAGTCGATGGCCTCAAACGGTTTAGCAGTTGCTGAATATGGAAATAACAAGGAATACCGGTTTATCATTGCCGGCGAAGATAAGAAAGTGTATGTTTTCGATCGTGACGGAAAGCTGATCCCCAAATGGAATTTTGAAGGGACAGAAAGTTTGGTTACACAACCGATTCAGCATTTCGATATTGACGGGAAGGATTATCTGGTCGTTTCCGACAAGCAAAATATTTATTTTCTCGACCGACAGGGTAAAAACAGGGAAGTACAGTCAGCTCCATTCGAACGGTCGGCTAATCCGTTGTATTTTGTTCGCGATGGCAACCCGCGTTTGATCACAACCGATCAGGTCGGACGTATTCATATCATCGATTTTTCGGGACAGGCAGAAGTAAAAGAAGTAGGTAAATTTGGCTCGGCGCATCGTTTTGCTGTTGTTGATCTGGATGGGAATGGTTCTCCGGAATACATTTTTGCAGATGGGAAGAAACTAACGATTTTCTCAGCTGAAGGTAAAAAAATAGCTGAGCATACTTTCCCGGACCTGATCAGCGAAACTCCTTTTGTTAGCTCAATGGGTGCTGGAAATACAAAGATAGGTATAGTTGTCAAAGGAGAAAATAAGGTTTATCTGCTCGATAAAAACGGATCGCTAATGCGTGGATTGCCGCTTGAAGGCGACACCAACTTTATCCTGGGGAAATTTAATGATTCGAATACCTGGTTCAACTTGATTGTTGGAGTGCAAGGAAATATGTTGGTCAGTTATCGAATCGAGTAAAGATTCTTTTAGAGGTGTAAAGGTGTAATAAGAAACAGAAAACCCGGATTCGTGCGAACCCGGGTTTTCTGTTATTGATTGATTTTTTTGAAATTGATACTGATCACGCCATCTTCCACTGTTCGTTCATCAGTTTTACGGCGGCCGGCAATGTTATTTTTGGATCACCAACAGAACCGCATTCAAAGCTCACGTAATCCTGATAATTGATTTCTTTCAACCCGCGAAATCCGTTGATGTAATTATCGGCTTCACCGTCTTCCCCGGGCATTTTCCGGCGTTTGCGACTGGCAATATGCACGTGGTGAAGATAATCGTCAGCGGATAAGAATGCAGCACGGTCGTTGGTTTCTTCCCAGGTCATGTGCCAGAAATCGCCCATCACGGCAACGCCAGCCGAGTTGACATCGCGTGCAATAGAAGCGGCGTCGGGCACCTGGCGGCAGAAATAACATTCCTGACGGTTCAATGGTTCAAGGATCATGCGCGTTTTGTTTTTTGAAGCAAAATCGCCAAGCTCTTTCAACTGTCCAAGCAAAAGTTCACGGGCTTCTTTGTCGGGCAATGATTTTTGGCTGTTGAATGCCGGAACAAAAATGAGTCCGGTTGAACCCAGTTCTCCTGCCGCGGCGAGGATAACTTTCATTGAATCCATACATTTTTTTTGAATCGCCGGATCATCAGCAATTAGCCAGCCATCAAAACCAGCGCAAATGGCGCTTATCTTGATGTTTCGGTTTTGCAGGGCTTTCTGTATCTCGCCTATCCTCTTTTCAAGGCCATTTCCACCCACTTCAAGTCCAACAATTCCAAGTGATTCCATAAAATCGAGCTTTTCGGTCAGCGTTTGGCCTGGGGCAACGCCTTCCTGACAAGAAATTTTTAGAATGGTGGATTGTTTCTTCCCGGATGAAGATTCACCTTCGAAAGAAGAGAAAAGGCCGCCTGATGCAGCTAATGCTGCACCTGAAGCGGCTGTTCCTAAAAAAGATCTTCTATTAAGCGACATCCCTATCGTGTTTGGTTTCCCTGCGGCGTTCCTGCAATGTGAATAAATTCGGGCAGTTTAAATTCTTTCCCTGCACCGTACCCTTCTTTGGCAGCAGCCATACTTTTGGTCATGTCAATATCTTTCGGCATAAGATCGAGTGGCGAAGCAGTCATTTCATCCCAGGTGATTTTCTTTCCTGTATAAGCAGACTCGCGCCCCATGATGGCAGCCATATTGGCAACAGCCGTTTCGGATGCCTGCTCAATCGGTTTTCCGGAGCGGATATGGTTAATCCAGTTCACGTGTTCCAGAGTGTATGGGTCGGTTTGTTTGAATTTGGCTTTTTCAGCTTCGTAGTCGAATTTCCAAATTTCGTTGCCTTTCAGGTCTTTGATAATGTGTCCTTCGGAAGTCCATGATCCTTTGGTGCCCTGAATAAATTCCCATACGCCACCTTCTGTTCCGTTGATCTGGCGACAGGTGCTGTGAATGTGAATACCGTTTTCCATTTCAAAATCGACGCTGAAATTGTCGAACTGGTTACCGGTAACGCGGCGCTGGCGTGAGCCGAATCCAAGCGCTGATTTCGGTTTTAATCCTGAGAACCAAGTGAATACATCCAGGTTGTGAACATGCTGTTCAACAATATGGTCGCCCGAAAGCCATCCCCAGTTTACCCAATCGCGGATCATCCATTCCAGATCCGACCATTGTGGGTTGCGGTCCTTAAACCAGAGCATACCGCCACACCAGTAAACCGTTCCGCCGGTTATTTCGCCGATAGCCCCGTTCATGATTTGTTCGTATGAAGCTACATAGTCGCGTTTATGGTGACGTTGCGTACCGGTTACCACGCAAAGGCCTTTTGCCTGAGCCTGTTTGGCAGTAGCCACAATGGTGCGGTAACCTACCGGATCAACACAAATCGGTTTTTCGAGGAAGCAATGTTTGTTTTTCTCCACCGCGTACTTGAAAATTTCTGCGCGAAAATTGGGTGGAGTAGCGGTAATAATTACATCCACATCGCTGTCAATAACTTTTTGATAAGCGTCGAGTCCTATAAATTTTTTGTCTGCTGCAATGTCGATATTTTTTTCTTTTTTCAGCTTTTCAGCTAAGCTTTCCAACCGGTCAGCGTAGGTATCGCCTAAAGCAACAATAGTAACATTATCGGCCGCGTTGAGGAAATTAAACGCTGCGCCAGATCCTCGCCCGCCACAGCCGATTATACCGGCTTTCAGCGGTTTGCCATCTGTAGCCTTATCAATCAGGTTGGGTAAGTAATAAGAGCCCGGCTCTTTTAAAGGCTGTATTTTTGGAGTACTGCTGCATGATGCCAAAGCTGCAACACTTCCTGTGCCAATTGCACCCAATGCCCCGGCTAATGCCGAGCTTTTCAAGAATGAACGTCTGTCAACACCTTTTTTCATAATGTATTAGTTTTAGTATGGAAAATTAGTTATCTATTGAACTTTAATTGAATTGTCTGGCTCACAAACAACCCTGAACCCTATGCCTTTCACATCGGAATACCACCAGATGCTTTTGGGTTGCTGCGGGTCGGTTTTCAGCCATGCATCGTGCTGGCTGTGGTCGCGGGCTGCCGCACGCACGTCGGCTGCATCCGAACTATAATTGCCACCGCGCACAACCCATTCCTCGCCTTCGGTTACGAGTGGGTTAGTCACTTTCCCATTGTTTTTGGCATAAGCGTCGGGTGCATAGCGGTCGGCACAATATTCCATAACGTTGCCCAGCATATTTTTCAGGCCGAACGGATTAGGCTTGACCTCTTCGGGCAAATGCGTTTTGCCTTTGCCATTGTTTGCATAAATGATGTATTGCGAAATCGGGTCGGTATCGGCGTCCGAAAATTTACGCCATAATCCTTTGTTGGAGAACTTATCAGGTTTGCCGCCAAAGAAATACGGTGTTTCCGTGCCACCGCGCGCCGCGTATTCCCATTCGGCTTCTGTGGGCAGGCGGTATTTTTTGCGGGTTTTCTTGGAAAGCCACTGACAGAAGGTTTCCGCCGCATAATGGGTCATGGTGATTGCCGGGCGCTTGCCAAACCCCCAGTTCTGATCGGGTCGTCCATAAGGCGGGGTAGGGCCGGAAATGGCATCCACGTTCGGGTTGCTATTGTTCGCATAAATCTGTTCGGGCGGGGTGCGTCCTTCGCTCATGGTATTACCGTAAAATGCCCAGTACTCTTCCCAGGTTGTTTCCACTTCGGCCATGAAAAACGGGCTGACCGTAACCTGACGCACCGGCGATTCATCGGCTTGGTGGAAAGGTTCTTTTTCGGAGCTGCCCATGTTGAAGGTGCCGCCTTTCACAGCAATCATCTTGAACGATACCGATGTGCCGGGAATTTGCTCGGTGTAGTCGGCAAAAGTTGTTACGCTGGCCGCCTGTTCAAAAGCGGGTTTCGAACTGTCGGTGCTACCATCGGTTTGCCCCGGTATGCCGGTCATCTTGCCGTGTTTGTAATTCGGGTTATAATGCCCGGCGTCAAGATGGCAACTGATGCACTGCAAATCCAGTTTCTTCTCGTTATTTTCGTAGTAAAGGTGGGCTGCTATTCCTGCATCCACTAAATTTTTCGGAAACAGGTTCTGGTGGCAATGCTTGCACGAAGCATTCGGGACGTACTTTACGGCATGTTCCAGTTCAGACTTCATCTCCCAGTTAAACTCAGCCGAATCTTTGAAGAGGTAACCGTAAATATCTTTGAGCCCAAGCTTGGTTTTTTCTACTAGGTAGCCTTGTCCTTTGGGAGGCAAATGGCAATCGACGCAGTGAACCTGAATTCCACTCTTGTTGTCGTAATGTGCTGATAGTTTCCATGAAGGAAAAACATGCGGATGAACGTGGCACGAAGCGCAAAACTCGTCGGTTGAGGTATATTCGATCGCTTTATTTCCTGAAATGGTAGCTAAAATTCCAATAGCAAATGAACAAAATAGTAGGAGGAAAAGATGTTTTCGCAAGAAATCTCCTGTCTTTTTAAGCATAGTTGGTTTGGTTTATTATGAATACGATAAAGATTAGGTGTTCAAAAATAATAAAAATGTAGGCACGGCAACGTCGATTCAAATCAAAAAGTAAATAGTGAACAAAACTCCATGAAAAAAAGAATTTGTCCATGTCAGCCCTCATGCATTAAAACCAGTTTCGTGAGTTGTTGATAACGTGAGTTCCACGTTAATGATCACATAAAAACCAAAAATTTAAAAAGTCATTGTTCAAACTCTTAAAAGGAATATATCTTTGAGCTTATCAAACCATATAGACTAACAACTATGAATCTGGAAAGAATAGCAGCAAAATTTAAACTTGAAGGTACTGTCGATCGGGTCGAGCCGATGGGCGAAGGTTTCATCAATGATACTTTTATTATCTATACCAGTGAACCAATCCTTCCCAATTATCTTTTACAACGAAAGAACAAGCGTATTTTCACTAATGTTCCGGCCATGATGGAGAACATTCAGATCGTTTGTACCCACATCAAGAAAAAAATAGTTGAAAAAGGTGGCGATCCAATGCGCGAGGCAATGACCATTGTTCCGGCTACAGATGGGAAATTATATTTTCAGGATGAGGAGGGCGAATATTGGGCCGTTTGTGTTTTTATCAACGATACCATTGCCTATCAGGCCGCACAAACTCCCGAATTGGCCTATCAGGGCGGAAAAGGGATTGGGCTGTTTCAATCGATGGTTTCCGATTTGAAAGAACCTTTAACCGATATTTTACCCGGATTTCATAACATTCGCTATCGGTTTAATCAGTGGGATGCTGTTCTGGCGAAAGACCCCGTAGGCCGTAAAGCCAAACTCGCCAGGGAAATCAGCTGGATTGAAAGCCGGCGCGATGAAATGCTCAATTTCTGGAAACTGGTTGAATCGGGCGAAATACCAACCCGGGTAACTCACAACGACACCAAAATTAACAATATCCTTTTCGATCTGAACGGCGAAGTTCTGTGCGTGATCGATTTGGATACTGTGTTAAACAGCACTTGTCTGAATGACTATGGCGATGCCATGCGTTCGTACACCAACACCGGCACCGAAGACGATGAAAATCTGGATTCCGTTTCGTGCAACATTTCCATTTTTGAAGGTTTTACCAGAGGATATTTATCACAGGCCATAAGCTTCCTTACCGAAAAGGAATTGGAATACCTGGCGTTTTCGGCCAAATACATTACTTACGAACAGGTTCTGCGCTTCCTGATGGATTACATCGATGGCGATAATTATTATAAGATAAAAAGTCCGGAACACAACTATCAACGAACCGTAGCTCAGTATAAATTACTAACCAGTATGGAGGAACAATATGATGAAATGTGCAGGATTGTACGCACTGTTGCTGCTGCCCTGGTTTAATGGGCCTGCCGAAGCCAATAGTTATCAATCGAATATTCAAAACAAAGAGAATTCTGATCTTAAAAATACAACAATGAAAGTCCATCAAATACTCGAAGGCATCTCCAATCCGCCATTGGATTTGGTTGCCGAAACGCTTGATCTCGAAGCCACTCCATTTAAACTTGATGTAGTGAACTGGGTAGAGTTTCCTTATCATCCTGAAGTTGCCGTACAAATTGCATACAACAACGACGAACTTTTCCTTCAGTATCAGGTGAATGAGCAGGCGGTTAAAGCCGAAACTGCCCAAAGCAATGGGCAGGTCTGGACCGATAGCTGTGTGGAGTTTTTCCTTTCGCCGGAAGGGAATGATGTGTATTACAACTTGGAGATGAACTGCATTGGAACGGCATTATTGGGTTATCGCAAGAAAGGAGATACGACGGTTCATGCTTCGGAAGATCAAATCGCGACCATCCGCCGGATTTCTTCGCTTGGACATTCGCCTTTTGCTGAACGGAAAGAACAAACCCAATGGAAAATTACAGTGGCAATTCCATGGAGTGTATTCTTTAAACACGACTTAAAACCGGTTCCAGGAACAAAAATGCGCGGAAATTTCTACAAATGTGGCGACGGGCTTAGTGTTCCGCATTTCGTATCATGGACTAAAATCAAGACCGAAAAACCAAGTTTTCATGAACCTGCATTCTTTGGTGGACTGGAGTTTGAATAGCCATGAGCATAGGGTAAAGGGCAAAGAGAGGGAAGTTCGGAGTCGGAAATCGAAGGAGAGGTTTATGGGGATAATTTTCCTAATATTGTATTCCGGAAATTGATAAAAGAAATGGAATCTGCCGACCAAATATTGATAGCAGGTATAAAAAGAAATGATTATTCGAGCTATAATCAACTTTTTATGCGTTATTACAGTCGGCTTTGTGCCTTTGTTTTTAAACTTACCCAAAACTATAGCGTATCGGAAGATGTTGTTCAGGAACTTTTCATTAAGCTTTGGATACAGCGTGGAACGCTTGAAATAGAGGATAGCGTCTCCGGATATTTGTATCGGGCTTCGAAGAATGCAGCACTCAATTCGCTTCGGGCCGAAAAGAACCGCCAAAAATCGATTCAAAATATGCCTGTTCAGGAATGGAAAACCGACGAGAGTTTGATTGAACAAATTGAATTTAGTGCGGCCCTGCATCAATGCATCAGTCAACTGCCTGAACGAAGCCGCGATGTATTTATGAAAAGCCGTTTCGATGGGCTGAAACAACAGGAAATATCCGATCAATTAGGGATCTCAATAAAAACCATCAAGAACCAAATCTGGAAATCGCTGCAATTTCTGAAGGCCTGTCTAGAACTTCACGAAGCGTTTGAGAATTGAACGGTGAGCAAAGGGAGTGGAGTCGGGAGAATGAAACTGAAAAAGTAAAGAGTCATTTATGGTCATTAGACTACGCGTCATTCATGGTAAAACGCTGCATGTATTGGCAATTAATGACTTATTGACAATCAATGACTATGCATGGCCTACATGTTCCATCTGAAAAACTTCCGCTTTTACAAAAAAAAACGTAATTCCCGATAGGACCTTTTCTGTTTTAATGTGTCAGCAGTATAAATAAGCAGAAAAATGGAAGAGAAATTTCCAATCGGAGAACATATTGTAGATCATTTGCTGACTGGAGAGCAATCGTTGTCAGCAGATCCCCAACTGGAAGAGTGGCAGCAATCGAATCCGCACAACAAAAATGAATTCGAAAAGTATCGGAAAATATGGGAAGTCGCGGATGATGTTTCAACACTTCAGAAATTTGATTCCGAAAAAGCATGGGATCAGGTTGATTCCAAACTTGAAATCCGGCAAACACGCATTCGTCAACTCAAAAATATAGCTTTGGTTGTTTCTGGTATGGCAGCAACATTACTGATTTTCCTCAGTCTGACTTTTTATACTGACCTGCTTTCAACTTCCGGAACGACCCTTGCGATGACCACCACCTACGGAAGCCGCTCCGAAGTTGTTCTGCCTGATGGTTCAAAGGTAAAACTCAATGCCGGATCAAATCTCAAATATCACTACGACAAAATCAATCAAACACGAAAAGTTGATTTTAGTGGAGAAGCATTTTTTGAAGTCGCCAAAAGCAAAAAACCGTTTGAAATTGAAACGGCAGATGGGTTGAAAGTAAAAGTTCTGGGTACTAAATTCAACCTCAGCACTTATCCGGAAGACCGCACGGCACAGACTGCACTGTTCGAAGGGAAGGTTGAGCTCAGCCAGAATGGATCGACCCCTCTCATTTTAAAACCTGGAGAAATGGCCACTCTGGATAAAAAATTGAACGAAGTAAAATACACTGAAGGCGAAATATCGCACGCTACAAGCTGGATGCAGAACAAGTTGTATATGGAGAACATGTCTCTTCATGATGTTTGCACCAAACTAGAGCGTTGGTATGATGTAAAAATCACTTTTAGTGATAACCAGCTAGGTGAAAAAATCCATTATACAGGAGTTTTGAAAGAACAAACTGTTTTGGATGTTTTAAATGCACTGTGTCGGTTGAGTTCAATCCGATATGAATTAAAAGGGAAGGAGATCATGATATCCGGAAAGTAATCGACGGATTTTAGATAACGAAAAAACGGAAGATGTTTCCGCATCTCCCGTCAGTTTTTTAGATAATCAGATTGAATGCTACGAACATTCAATTGGAATAATTAACTAATTGCATTACAAATTTATGAAAAAAATTTATGAATCAGGGGGTGGCGTATGCCTCATGCCCCAAAAGCTTTTGTTGGTTATGAAACTAACTGCCTTTTTAATTGTGGTTCTTACGATGCAGGTTACAGCAACAGTTTATTCGCAGAATAAGAAACTGTCGCTGAATATGCAGGGAAGCTCTATCAAAGAAGTGCTTCAGCAAATTGAAGCACAGTCTGAATATCGTTTCATTTACGAAAATGAAAAGGTAAATCTGGATGCCAAAGTTAGCATTCGGGTAAAAGATGAAGTTGTTGAAAATATCCTGAAACAGTTGTTTGAAAAAGAGGGGATTAATTATTCGATAACGAATAATAACCTGATTTTGATTAATCCTTCGGGCCAGCAAATGAGAAATTTGGGTAAGGAGTCAAACGGGTCCCAGCAACAAAAAACCGTTTCCGGTAAAGTAACCGACTCAACGGGAAGTTCCTTGCCAGGTGTTTCTGTGGCAGTTAAAGGCACTACAAACGGAACTATTACCGATGTTTATGGTAAATATAGCCTGACAAATTTACCTGCAAATGCCGTTTTACAATTTTCGTTTGTTGGGATGAAATCGCAGGAAGTTGCTGTAGGTGGGAAAGCAACTGTCAATGTTGTACTTGCCGAAGAATCAATTGGATTGGAAGAAGTTATTGCCGTTGGTTACGGAACACAGAAGAAGGCAAACCTGACTGGTTCTGTTGGAAATGTCAAAATGGATGAGTTGGCAAGCAGGCCATTAACAAATGCAAGTTTAGCTTTACAAGGTACCGTTGCAGGTGTATATGCTTTGCAAAGTTCGGGAAAACCGGGCGACGACAATGCAGTTATTGATATTCGGGGTGTTGGAACATTTGGCGATAATATGCCATTAGTAATAATTGATGGATTCCCCGGAAGTATGTCGGATGTAAATGCCAATGACATTAAATCCATATCAGTATTGAAAGATGCAGCATCCTCCTCCATTTATGGAAACAGGGCAGCCAATGGTGTTATCTTGATTACCACGAATAAAGGCACCTCGGGCGAAATGAAAATTAGCTACAATAGCTACTTTGGTGTACAAAACGCAACCCGATTACCAAGCGTTTTAAACTCAGTTCAATATGCAACACTCCGAAATGAGGCCTCAGCAAATTCAGGAAGTATTCCAAATTACACTGATGCTGACATTCAGAAATATGCAGCCCACAACGACCCGATGTATCCTGATATTGATTATTTTAAAGTTTACTATGGACAGGCCAATACTCAGAACCACCGTTTGAGCATGACTGGTGGTACCGATAATTTACAGTACGCATTTATGCTCGGACATTTAGATCAAGACGGTATTCTGGTGGGTACCAGTTATAAAAAAACAGATTTTCGCTCGAACATTGATGCCTTTTTCTTAAAAGATAAGAAGTTGAGATTATCTGCTAAATTGGCCGGGAACCTTGGCATTAAAGGTGAGCCAACGAGTGTGTGGAACGCGGAATGGTATGCTACGCTTGCTCCTGTGTACCCTCTTAAAAATGAGGCAGGACAATATATGTCGGTAAACGGGGAATTAAATCCCTATGCCGAAATTGTTACGGGTAGCACTTCACAAACGAAACGATATAATCTCAGTGGACAGGTTGAAGCTGAATATAAAATCGTTAAAGGATTAAGTGCGCAGTTTACCTATGGATATAACGTTATAACATCAAATGTAAATGCATTTAATGCAAACGTAGTATTACAAAATAAGGATGGAAGTACAAAAACAGAGTCATCAGATTTGAGCGTCACAAATGAAACCGACGTTCAAACGATGTTGACCTCTTTACTTAAATACAATAAAGCATTCGGAAAGCATGAACTAAATTTTCTGGCAGGTTATTCAGAAGAAGAGTTTACCTACGATTGGCAGAATGGTTATCGAAAAAATTTTGTTAACAATGACCAACGGATACTCTCACTTGGTGATGCTGCCACTCAGACAAATAATGCCGGAAGTTACGACCTCGGTTTGCGATCATATTTCGGACGTATTAATTATGCTTTCAACGGAAAATATTTGTTTGAAGCTAACATCAGGAGAGATGGCTCTTCTCGATTTGCCCTGGGAAAACAATGGGGAACTTTTCCTTCATTTTCAGGCGGTTGGCTAATTTCTAAGGAAAGATTCATGGCCAATCTTGACTGGCTAAGTTCGCTTAAACTACGGGCATCTTGGGGGCAACTTGGCAGCCAGAATATCAGTAATTATTATAACGGTAGCGATATCTTAACATCAGGTCAAAACTATTCTCTTGGTGGTACATTGTATTCTGGTGTGGCTATAAAGGATATGACTAATAAAGAATTAACATGGGAAACTGCTCAACAATTGAATTTTGGTATTGATGTGGCCTTGGAACATGGTTTTGAATTCACCGCTGACTATTTCGATAAAAGAACGAAAAATTTATTGTTGAAGGGACAAATCCCGCTTACTATGGCATTAAATGCACCATACGTAAATGCCGGTGAAGTTCAGAATAAAGGTATTGAAACTTCGTTAACCTACCGGAAAACGTTTTCAAATGGAATTAAGCTACGTGCCACGCTAAATGCAACTCACATTGTAAATAAAATTACAAAAATGGATGTAGCGGAGCAGCTTACTTCGCCCAAAGCAATTAAAGTGGGTGCAGCCATTAATTCATTCTATGGATATAAAATGGATGGTATTTACCAGACATCTGACTTTAACTTGTCCAATGGCGTGTACACGTTAAAACCAAATGTGGTTTCGGTTTCTAATTATACTGCACAGCCGGGTGATATTAAATTTAAAGATCTTAACGGAGATGGGGTTGTAGATCCGAATAATGACAGAACGATAATCGGTAAGCAGTTTCCGGATCTTACCTATTCGTTGAACTTAAATTTGGAGTGGAAAGGGTTTGATTTTAGTGCATTCTTTCAAGGTGTTCAGGGCATTGAGGGCTATTTCTATTATGAAATTGCTACCCCATTTAGTGGCGTTGCCAATTTAGGTTCGTGGTGGATGAACAGATGGACGCCAACAAACCCATCGAACACCATGCCTCGGGTAACTTTAGATGAGTATCGTACAAATATTCACTCTTCTTTCTATATGGAGGATGCGTCTTACCTTCGTTTGAAGAACATTGAATTGGGTTATACAATAAATCCCAAGACCATTTCGAAAATTGGCATTGGCTCTATCCGGGTTTATGCAAATATTCAGAATGCGTTTACCATTACGAAATTTAAAGGTTTTGATCCCGAGCAAACTGTTAGTCAAACCAGGGCTGAATCTTTTCCTCAGGTACGTGTAATGACAATGGGCGTAAATGTTAACTTTTAAATGACTAGGATTATGAAAAATCAATATAAAATTATCACTTCATTTTTTCTTTTAGCTGTTTTATTTGGTTGTTCGAAAGATCTACTGGATAAAACTCCCAAGGACCAGTTGTCTCCATCAACATTTTATCAGAATGAAAAACAATGCTTGATGGCTTTGATGGGTGTTTACAATGCGATTGAACCTAATGCAACGCCTACTCATTTTTATCAGTTCGAATTTATGTCTGATAACGGCTATTGCCAGGCAGCCTGGCAAGGTTCGAATGAAGTTGGATCATGGAGTACCAACTCAACCAGTTGGGCTCCAGGCGCCAAGTGGTCTATGGATTATGCAATTATTGCCAGAGCTAATGAGTTTATACAGGATATAGCTGCTGCTTCAGTAACCGATGCGGTTAAAGCTCAGATGGTAGCAGAAGCAAAATTCTTAAGGGCTTATGCTTATTCCGATTTGATTACTTATTTCGGCGATGTCCCACTCATTACTAAAGTTCTGTCTTTGACCGATGCGTATGTAAAAAGAGATGCCAAAAGTGAGGTTCTTACTCAAATCCTCACCGACTTTACGGATGCAGCTAGTGTTCTTCCTACCTCTTATTCACTTGCAGGACGTGCCACAAAAGGTGCTGCACTGGCCTATAAGGCAAAGATATTGCTATATAATCAAAAATGGACAGAGGCAGCACAGGCAGCCAAAGATGTCATGGATCTTGGGGTTTATAACTTTTATCCCAACTACTCTGATCTTTTCACAGAAGCCCATGAAAATAATGTTGAGGTTATTTTTGATATTCAGTACACCACATCGCAAAGTCAACCATGGCCTGCTGAACCATTTGTTTTGGGTACCTGGCAAACATCGAACATTACTGCCGATATGATTAATTCATATTATATGACCAATGGGAAACCTATTACAGATGCTACCTCCGGCTATAAAGATCAGGATCCCTATACGAACAGAGACCCAAGATTAGCTGCTACTGTGGTGTTGCCGGGTTCAAAATATGGAACAGCCACTTTTATACCTGCCAGCTATGCTGAATACCCATGTGGTGCTAAACCACGAAAGTATGCAGAGTATGGCGTTGCAGATGTAAATATTAGTACTCTGAATACTATCTTGATGCGCTATGCAGACATCTGCCTGATGCGTGCGGAAGCACTTATTGAATCAGGCAGCACAGCTCAGGAAATCTATGACCTGATTGATAAAGTACGTGCAAGAGTGGGTATGCCTTCCGTTGAATCGGTAGAAGGAACCGGGCTTAACCAAACACAGCTTCGTCAAATAGTGCGGCATGAAAGAAGAGTTGAATTTTGCATGGAAGGAACACGTTATGCCGATATGTTGCGTTGGAAAGATGTATCGTTAGTCCATGATGTGTATGGCTATGACAAATCGAAATTGTCTGATCCTTCAAGCTCTGCAACATGGACATTTACGCAAATAAAAATAGCAACAACAACATTTAATTCAACCAAGGGATGGTTATGGCCGATTCCTCAAGCTGATATAGATATCAACAAGAATTTACTTCCGAATAATCCTGGATATTAATCTTGGTATGAATAATTAATCATGTTTGACTGAGGTTGTATCAAAAGTTTTTTAAAGGTATCTTGGAATTTGGATATTTGGTTTTGTTTTAGACATATCCGAATTTAAAAGCCTTATTCAGACCTTTTGATATAACCTCAGTTTTTTATACAGCAATTGTCAACTAAAGTTTCGTAGGAATTTGTTTCCCGGATATCGATAGGCACCAATACAAGGTTCAGATAAGCTATCCAATTTATTATGGATTTATCAATTATTCTATTCGTGATTTATTAGACGTCAGCCATAGCAATCTATGTATTAACGTCGTTTTGACGCTTATAATTATTTTCCCATATTTGTTGGCGATAACCGATTGACTTAACTCAACTACCAATGAAGCGAACTTTAATCCTCCTGAGCCTGATTGCACTTTTGTTTGGACAGACCGCTTTTGGCGCCGTCATCCCAATGACCAACGAACCCGATTCCGTTTACCTTTTCTCTTATGCAACGGCCAAAAACTCGAACATGAACGGTTTGCATTTTGCCTGGAGTACCGATCAGGAAAACTGGACACCAATTGGCCCGGAGATGCGCTTTCTGTTCTGCGACTACGGACGATGGGGCGTTGAAAAGCGCATGATCACTCCTTTTTTGTTTCGGGCGCCCAACGGAATGTGGCATTGTGTATGGAGTTTGAACGAACACACCGGAACATTTGCCCATGCCGAATCGAAAGATCTGATTTATTGGTTTCCACAGACTTACCCCATCGTAATGAAGGATAACAACTGTCTGGAACCCGAAGTTTGGTACAGCGCGAGCAAGGGGCAATACACAATCTATTGGATCAGCACGGCAGGCGGTAAAAGTCAGGCTTTTTGCAACACAACCTCCGACTTTAAAAGCTATAGTCAGGCACGGGAAATACCTATCGGCCTCAGGCTAAATCTGCGCAAAAAAGTTACCATTTCAGGAAATACCGAAACCGGAACCGTGCATAAAGTTGCATGGGAGTTCATTGAAAATTTATTAAATAAGCAGAAACTAAATGCATCCCGCGATCAGCAAGGATCGGAAAATGCCAAAACCGATTCGGTCCGGTTCGCTTCGCTGAAAACCCTGGATGCAACCATTACCATTGATAATTCGAAAAGCAAAAAGATCAGCGACATGCTGGTCGGCGTGTTTTTCGAGGACATTAACTATGCAGCCGATGGCGGACTATATGCTGAATTGCTTCAGAACCGCGACTTTGAATATGCATTAAGCGATAAAGAAGGTCGGGATAAAACCTGGAACAGCAGCAAAGCCTGGCATTTGAACGGCAATGGAACGGCTTTTTCAATCGATTCAATATCTCCGATTCATGCAAACAATGCACATTACGCTGTTCTGAAAACTACTGAAACGGGTGCCGGATTAGTGAATGAAGGATTTGATGGAATCGCTGTTAAATCTGGAGAAAAATATGATTTTTCAATTTTTGCCCGAAATCCGGGGAGAAAAAGTATAAAGCTGCTCGTTCGCCTGATCGGTAAAAACGGAGAAAACTATGGAGAGACGACTCTTTCGACCAATTCTGCCGAATGGAAAAAGTTCGAAACAGTACTGATTCCCAAACAATCAGCAACCGATGCCCAACTGGAAATTGTTCTGCAAACTGCCGGAACGGTTCATCTGGATGTAATTTCGCTGTTTCCGCAAAACACTTTCAGGGGACATAAAAATGGATTGCGTGCCGATCTGGCTCAAACCATTGCCGACATTCATCCTCGGTTTATGCGTTTCCCCGGAGGTTGCGTGGCACACGGCGATGGACTGGGCAACATTTATCGCTGGAAAAACACGATAGGATCGCTCGAATCGCGCAACCCACAGAAGAATTTGTGGGGTTATCACCAAACGGCCGGTTTGGGTTATTTCGAGTATTTTCAGTTTTGTGAAGACATTGGAGCAGCGCCGCTACCCGTCATTGCTGCCGGTGTACCTTGTCAGAATTCGGCCACCGGTGGCGCAGGTCAGCAGGGAGGAATCCCGATGTGCGACATGGACAATTACGTTCAGGATGTGCTCGACCTGATTGAGTGGGCCAATGGCGATGCAAAAACCAAGTGGGGAAAACTCCGTGCCGAAGCTGGTCACCCCAAACCGTTCAACCTGAAATACATTGGCATTGGGAATGAAGACCTGATCAATGCTGTTTTTGAGGAACGGTTTACGATGATTTACAAAGCGGTAAAAGAAAAGCATCCTGAAATTACGGTTATCGGGACTGTAGGGCCAACGTTTGAAGGAACCGATTACGTGGAAGGCTGGAAGATTGCCACCAAACTTGGTGTGCCAATGGTTGATGAACATTATTACCAATCGCCGGGATGGTTTATCAACAATCAGGACTTCTACGACAAATACGACCGCTCGAAACCGAAGGTTTACCTTGGAGAATATGCTTCGTGGGGAAGTACAGTCTATAATGCGCTTGCCGAGGCACTTTATCTTATCTCTCTCGAACACAACGGCGATATGGTAAGTATGGCCTCATACGCCCCGATGCTGGCCAAAGAAGGGCACACCCAATGGAATCCCGACCTGATTTATTTTAACAATACAGAAGTGAAACCGACCGTGAACTACTTTGTGCAGCAACTTTACGGGCAAAATTCAGGAGATACCTACCTAAAAAGTGAGATGAAACTTTCAGATAAAACTGAATCAGTCGGTAAACGGATCGCTGTTTCGACGGTGCGCGACAGCAAAACGGGCGACCTGATCGTAAAACTGGTAAACATGCTTCCGGTGGTGGTAAACACGAATGTTCGGCTCGATGGAATGAGCGACTTTCGTTCGTCTGCAACCCGAACGGTGCTCTTCGTCAACCCAACCGATAAAAAATCACAACCAGTAACTGATCAGATTGTTGTCAGCGGCGAATTCCCGTGTACATTGCCAGCTTATTCGTTTACAGTAATCCGAATCAAATCAAATTAGCATGAATCGCAAAATGAAGAATCAAAAATCGAGAATGAAAATTGTTCTTTCAGCCCTTATCCTGACGATGTCCATTTTTATGTCGGGTTGTAAAACCAAAGAGGAAACTTCGGCTTATTTATTTGTCTATTTCACAGGAAATGACCCCGGAGAAGAAGCCATCCGCTATGCAGTGAGCGAAGACGGTTATAATTACCGGGCACTAAACAACAACGAACCGGTACTCGATTCCAAAAAGATCAGCACTTCCGGAGGTGTTCGCGATCCTCATATTTTGCGTGGAAACGATGGCAAAACCTTTTATATGGTGGCGACCGACTTGTATGTGCCTGAACAGGGGTGGAATAATTTTGCAATGATTTTATTGAAATCAAGCGACCTGATCAACTGGAAAAGTTCGGTTGTCAATATTCCAAAAAGCTATCCCGATCAATTTGGGGATGTTAATCGTGTTTGGGCTCCACAAACCATTTACGACGATACGACCGGCAAATACATGATTTATTTTTCGATGAAAAAAGCCGATGGCCCCGACATTATTTATTATGCTTATGCAAATTCTGACTTTACAGCTCTTGAATCGGCCCCAAAACAACTTTATTTTCCGCCTGCAGAAAGCAATACCCATGCCTGCATCGATGGCGACATCATCTTTTCAAACGGAAAATATCATCTGTTCCACAAAGCTGAAGACGGCGATCCGGGCATTAAGCTGGCCATTTCGGAACACTTGACTGAGGGCTATAAATTGGTAAGCAACAAGCGGGTAGACAAAGAAACCAATTCGGTTGAAGGTAGCGGAATATTCAAATTGAATCATTCGAACGACTGGATTTTAATGTACGATGTGTATAGCAGCGGAAGGTACCAGTTCACCAGAAGCAGCGACTTGCAAAATTTCAAGGTGATTGATCAGGACGTTTCGATGAATTTTCACCCTCGGCACGGTACCGTTTTGCCTATTACTTCTTCGGAACTAAAAAGTTTGCTTGCTAAATGGAGTAGCTTTGATGATTTGATGGTTGATGCCACTTCTGCCTTCCTGAAAAAGAACAATGTTTATTTTAAAAATCAGGATAAAACCATTTATCTGCCGGTTAAAGGCGGAACTAACCTGCAACAGTTCGACCCTGAATTTAAGACATTTTCAGGAATTAGTTTCAGCCCGAATGGACCACAAGATTTTACAAACGGCCCGGTTGACTATACTTTTACCATTGAAGGAAAAGGAACTCAGTCTTACAAGGTTTCGGTTTCGAACGACCACAATCCGGTTCTCGATGGTTATTATGCTGACCCGGAAATTCTTTATTCAGAAAAGACCGGTAAGTATTACATTTATCCAACCAGCGATGGATTCAATAACTGGTCAGGCACGTATTTCAAAGTTTTTTCTTCAGATAATCTGGTTGACTGGAACGACGAAGGAATTATTCTGGATCTGAAAAAAGACATCAAATGGGCCGATCGAAATGCCTGGGCGCCCTGCATTGTCGAGAAAAAAATAAACGGGCAATACAAGTATTTCTACTATTTCTGTGCGGCTCAAAAAATTGGTGTGGCTGTGGCCGATAACCCAACCGGACCGTTCATCGACAGCGGCAAAGCCGTAATTGATTTTAAACCCAAAGGAATCACTCGTGGGCAGGAAATTGATCCGGATGTGTTCACTGATCCGAAAACAGGTAAAAGTTATTTGTATTGGGGAAATAGCTACATGGCAGCAGCTGAGCTGAACAATGACATGATTTCGATCAATTTAAACACAGTGAAACTGATGAATATCGATGATACATACTGTGAGGGAAGCTACGTGATTTACCGCAACGGAACCTATTATTTCATGTGGTCACAAGACGATACCCGCAGTCCGAATTACAAAGTTCGTTACGCAACGTCCGATTCGCCTTTAGGTAAGCTTACTATACCCGAAAATAACATCGTCGTCTCTAAGGACACCACCGCAGAGATTTTTGCCACCGGCCACAATTCGGTCATTCAGATTCCGGCAAAAGACGAATGGTACTTGGTTTATCACCGGTTCTCCCGACCAAAAGGAATCAAAATGGGTCGTTCAGGTGGTTTTCATCGTGAAGTTTGTATCGATAAGCTGGAGTTTGAAGCTGATGGTTCAATCAAACAGGTAGTTCCCACGCTTAAAGGAATTGAAAGCATATCAAAATAGGAGCGAATGTAAACAGCCTGATTATTATTATGTCATGACTATTTCTATGGCCATGACATAGTAGAATTCAACTACTTCCGGGATACTGAGAAGCTAAAAATGGATTTTTAATATCGGAACGACATTTTGCCAACTCACTTTTTTACAATCCTTTATAGGGATTCTTATTTTGGCGAATCTCTCTGAAACGAGTCCTGACTGTTATTGTCACGATTGTTTTTCGTGGAATATAGTTCATGAATAATTGGTCTGAATGACTTTTCTTTGTTGGAAGTAAACAAATTTGAACTTTGGCAGAATGACGATTTTATTCATTCAATGACTGTTTTGTATTTTTATACCAGAGTAGTAATTCTGGAATAATTCATACTTTTGCGGTAAATGATTGCGAAAAATTTGCCTTCCAATAGTATCAAAGGTTTAATCATCGGTGATGAGGAAACGTACATTTCGCTGTTCAGAGAATATTATGTGGTTCTTTGTTCCTATTCCAGAAGGTATGTCGGACGTAAAGATGTTGCTGAAGAAATTGTTTCGGATACCTTTATGAAAATATGGGAGAACCGCGAATCGCTTCAAATTAATACTTCGGTTAAAGCCTATCTTTTTCAGGCGGTGTGCAATAATTCGCTCAATTACCTTCGTAAACTCAAAAAAGAAGCGATTTTGGATGAATATTTTCTGGAAACAGCTTCTGAAAATATTGCTTTTGCATCTATCTCGGAAGAAATTGAAGAGCAAAGCCTGACAATGGAAAGTATCAATGAAAAAATAGAGGAAGCTGTTGGTTTGCTTCCCGAGCAACAACAAAAAGTGTTCAGGCTGAAACGGTTTGAAGGCAAAAAAAACAAGGAGGTGGCCGAAATCATGGGACTGTCAGTCAAAACGGTTGAAATGCACCTCTCGAAAGCAGCCCTCAATTTACGGAAGAGCCTGAAAGACTATTTGCCATCATTCCTCCTTTTTCTGTTGCTGAAATAGCCATGAACACTAAAGCACGCACCAATCGAAAATGTAAAAATGGCTATTCCGTGCGGTTGATCTGTTATTCAAAATGATGCCGTTAATACCAAAATTGCAGAATGACAAACAAAAATTATACACATGAAATAATTTTCCATTTTATTTTCATTCCTGATACAGGGTTTTTCGATTTCTTGCATCTGGCTATTGAAAACACTCAAAAATGGAAAACCAACCCGATATAAATATTTTGCTTATCCGCCTGTTTTCAGGCGAAGCAACTTTTCACGAAAAGGAAACAATTTCTGATTGGCTCGATCAATCGGCTGAAAACAAGAAGCTGTATTCCGACTTGCAGGAAATCTGGTTAAGTTCAGGAATCCAAACCAATGCTGATGACTATCATTTGGAAGAAGCGGTCCGTAAATTCAGAGATGAAATCAGGAAAGCGGAATCAGGAAAATCAAAACAGGTAAGCTTTAACCGGTATTTGAAATACGCAGCTATTTTCATCTTACTGCTGGCACTTCCATTTAGCTACTACATGGGAACCCGAAACCATTTAATGGATGCTTCGGTAACGACCATCTTTTGTGCCTATGGTGATAAATCGAGCGTCGTTTTACCCGATAATTCACATGTTTGGCTTAATTCAGGGAGCATACTAACGTTCAGTTCGAACTTCAGGAATGGCCGAAAAGTGTCGCTTGAAGGCGAAGCCTTTTTCGATGTAACGAAAGACAAATACCACCCATTCCAGGTGAAAACTGCTGATGTTCAGATTGAAGTTTTGGGAACGAAGTTTAATTTGAAAGCTTATCCAGACGAAAAATTGGTTTCTACCACATTGGTTGAAGGAAGCGTAAAAATCTCGAGCAAATATCAGAAAGAAATGATGAAACCTGATCAGAAAATCACTTTTGATAAAGGAAGTAAGCAAATGACCCTTCAGAAACTGACAGATACCGATCCGGATACCGAATGGAAGGATGGACGCTTTGTTTTTCGAAACGAATCGTTGGCCGAGTTAAAACCGAAGCTCGAACGCTGGTTCGATGTTGACATTGTATTTGGCGACGAGCAAGTAAAAAGTCGAAGATTTACCGGGGTATTAAGCCGTGAAAGCATCCTGGAGGCAGTAACGTATTTCGATCGGTCGAACTATGTTTCCTGTTCGATTCAAGGCAATAAAATAATTATTAACTCTCAAAAAAACTAATAATCAAGCATGTAATCTCTTTCTGAAATGAAAAAGGGAAGTGCTACCAACACCTCCCTCCAGTAATTATTAAACCGAAGTTTAACTTTTAAAAAGCGTCTAAATTTATGAAATTAAATCGAATTGACCTGTCCCTTTCTCGAAATGGACGGTTGAAAAAGTATTTTTTGATTATGAGACTAACCTCATTACTTACGCTGTTTCTTACTCTGCAAATGAGTGCATCGGTTTGGTCACAAACCATGAGTGTGAAGTTGAAAAACTCGACTTTACAGGAGCTGTTTGTCCAAATTGAAAAAAACAGTAATTACCGTTTTTTCTACAACAACGATGAAGTTGACGTGAATCAACGGATTTCGATTGATGCCGAACAAAAGACAGTAGGCAAGATTTTGTCGGCAGCTCTCGAAGGAACGCCATATTCTTTCAAGGAAATGGATAATAAGCTGATCCTGATTGAAAAAACGGACAATCAGGCCAAATCTTTAGGAACTGAATCACAGCAGCAAAAATCAGTTTCAGGAAAAGTTACAGACTCCTCCGGAGCGCCGTTACCCGGTGTTTCTGTTGTAGTTAAAGGTACCACAGCTGGGACAATTAGCGATGCAGATGGTAAATATACTATTTCAAATGTTCAGGCTAATGCAACACTGCAATTCTCATTTGTGGGGATGAAAACGCAAGAAGTTTCGATTTCAGGGAAAACAACGATTAACATTGCGCTTATTGAAGAATCCATTGGCATTGAGGAAGTTGTTGCAGTAGGATATGGTACAATGAAGAAGAGCGATTTAACAGGTGCACTGTCTCAGGTTCGCGAAGAAACTATAAAATCATTACCATCGACCAATGTTATGCAGGCTCTCACTGGCAGGTCGTCTGGGGTACAAGTATTACAAAATACAGGTGCACCAGGAGCTTCAACCAGTGTTCGTATTCGTGGAACTAATTCGATTAAGGGAAGCAACGAACCTTTGTATGTAGTTGACGGATTTCCGGTTAGTAACCAATCGGCGCTGAACAATTCGGATATTGAAAGCATTGAGATACTCAAAGACGCATCGGCAACTGCAATATATGGTTCCCGCGGGGCCAATGGGGTTGTATTAGTAACCACCAAACGCGGAAAATCCGGAAAAACAAAAGTTGACTTCGAATCCAGTTACACGCAACAAACGCTACGCAAAAAACTGGACTTAATGAATGCAAATGAGTATGCTCGATTCTATAATATTGAACAAAAAAACGATGTTGGTACTGAATATTTTTCACAAAGTGAAATAAACAGCTTCGGAAAAGGAACTGATTGGCAAGACTTGATCTTCCATAAAGCACCAATAAAAACATCGGCATTGAATGTAAGCGGAGGAAACGAAAAAACTCAATTTTCTATATCTGGAAATATATTTGAACAAGATGGAATTATCATCGGGAGTAACTATAACCGCTACTCGTTACACACAAATGTAAATCATGAAGTTAGTAAAACGTTTAGCGTTACTTTTTCAAGCACCCTAAGCCGATTGGATACAGAAAGAAAGGACAGTGGTGGTGGAAGCCGTGGTAGTTCTCTTATCTCTGCTGCAATTGGTGCACCTTCAACCCTTTCGCCTTACAACGACGATGGTTCTTACCGTGTATTGTCGAGTGTTTACCCATTTGTTGCCACAGATTTGATCAACCCGTTGAATTTCATTAACGAGCAAACCAACCACATCAAAGCTAATATTGTATTAACCAATGCGGCAATGATCTACAAACCGATTCCGGAATTAACTGTGAAATTATCGGGCGGAATTGAAAATAGAGATGACAGAACAGATAATTACACCTCGCTTTCATACATCAATTCATCAGGAAATGCATCTGCAAGTACAAGCCAATTTACCAGCATTTTAAGTGAGAATACAATTAATTACAGCAAAACATTTAATGAAAAACACAACCTCTCTGCTTTGGCTGGTTTTACTTACCAAGACTTTTTGTCTACATCTTTGGGAGGTAGCGGTACTGGCTTTTTAAGCGATGTTTACGAAACTTTTAATCTCAGTGCTGCAAGTACACCCGGAATTCCTAGTTCGGGATATTCAAAATCAGTCTTATTATCGTACCTCGGACGGATCAATTATTCATTTGCCAGTAAATACCTTGCAACCGTAAGTTTTCGTGCTGATGGTTCTTCCAAATATAGCGAAGGAGATAAATGGGGATATTTTCCATCCGGAGCATTGGCATGGAGAGTGTCTGATGAAAATTTTCTAAAAGATAAAACAATAATTTCTGATTTAAAACTGAGAACAAGCTGGGGCCTTACCGGGAGCCAGGCTATAGATGCTTACGCCACCCTTAGCCAGCTATCAGCGGGGAAAACAGTTTATAATGATGCTTTATATACCTCTTTTGCTCCGGGCACTACTTATCCGGGAAATCTGAAATGGGAAACTACCGAACAAAAAGATTTCGGGATTGATCTGGGTATTCTCAAAAATAGATTCTCATTTACAGCCGATTATTACATTAAAAATACACGAGACTTACTTAATTCCGTTGTTCTGCCCTCATCACTTGGTTATACTAGTACTATAAAAAATGTGGGAGAAGTACAAAACAATGGTTTGGAACTGGGATTAAATGCAAATATCTTCAATGGAGCGTTTAAATGGGATGTTTCTGCCAATATCTCGTTTAACAGGAATAAAGTCGTAAAATTATATGACGGAGAAGACATATTAGGTGGTACTGTAAGTGTTGTAGTTATTAATGATGTGACCAACATTCTCAGGGAAGGCCGTCCAATCGGGCAGTTTTGGGGATACCTTGAAGATGGTTACGATAATAATGGGTATATCAAATTCAAAGATTTAAATAATGATGGGTTAATTGACAAAAAAGATAAAACCTACATTGGCAACCCTAATCCCGATTTCATCTATGGTTTGAACTCGACCATGTCATACAAAAATTTTGAATTGACATTATTCCTTCAGGGATCACAAGGAAACGACATTTTCAATGCAAGCTCAATTTATACAATAGATTATGGATACGGAATGAACATGCCTAGGGAAGTTTTCACAGACCATTGGACACCAACTAATAGCACTGCCAAATATCCGGCACTTACATACAAAAATACAGCACGTGTTTCCGATCGTTTTATCGAAGACGGCTCATACCTGCGCCTAAAAAACATACAACTGGCCTACAACTTACCTGTTAAACGATTGGGAATTGGTTGGTTGCAAAATGCACAAATATATGCTAGCGGGCAAAACCTGCTTACAATAACCAAGTACTCCTGGTGGGATCCTGAAATCAATTCCTACGGAGGATCAAATTCAACCTCACAAGGAATCGACCATTTCAGCTATCCGGTTGCTAAATCTGTTACATGCGGCATTCGCGTTGGGTTCTAGTTGTATTGTAATAAAAATCAACTTTAAATTAATTAGTTATGAAAAAAATAAAACTATCATATTTATCAAATGGGTCCTTCACTCGTCTATGGATGTGTGTCCTGGGAATCATATTTCTGAATTCAGCCTGCAATGATTTATTGGAGGAAAACCCCAAATCGGTGGCTGTTGAAACATTTTATAATACCGCATCTGAGGTCGAATCGGCTACCAACGCCATATATCCACCACTAAGGTCAAGTAATCTTTCGGTTTATGAGGCCACGCTGGAATGCCATACCGACTACGCCTATGGACGGGGAAGTTGGGCTCAGATGAATGATTTCCAAGGTTTAAATGATGCTAATATCAATCGGCTGTCTCCTATCTGGAACGCATTTTACCTGAGTATCCGCAATGCAAACCTAGTGATAAAAAATGCACCTAATGGAAACTCAATAAGCGCAACAGACATTGCCAAATATGTGGGCGAGGCAAAATTTATGCGGGCATACAATTACTTTCAATTAGTTAGAAACTGGGGAGGAGTGCCTCTCCGGACTGAAAAAAATATGTTTGAAACAAATTGCCCTAGAAGTACTGCAGACGAAGTTTACAATTTAATAGTTGCCGATTTAAAAGAAGCTGAGACTAATCTGCCTGAAACACAAAGTAATGTAGGAAAACCGACCAAATGGGCTGCAAAAACTTTATTAGCTGATGTTTACCTGCAATTAGGTAAATATACCGAAGCTAGAGACAAAGCCAATGAAATTATTACATCTGGGAAATATTCACTTGTACCAGTAACTTCAGTGAGCGATTTTCAAAATAAAGTTTGGGGACCAAATTTAGTGAGTACTACCGAGGAAATTTTCTATTATAAATATACGCATCAAAGTGGAACCCAAAACTATATGCTTTGGATCATTAACCATGCCAATACCGGAGTCTATAATTATGGAGGTGCCTATGCCGTTTACAGTAATGCCATCAATCCCTTCTATGTGACGTGGAATGACAATGATCTACGTAAACAATTATGGAAAGTAGTAAATTTTGGATTAGGCACAACAACACTTGTGAGCATTAAATTTATTGATTCAAATGGAATTAATAATAGTGGAGGAGGAAACGATGATCCCTTATATGGATATTCGGATGTTCTTTTAATCTATGCAGAAGCCGCATGCCGGGCTGCCAATGGACCAACAGATGCAGCCATGGAAGCGCTCAATCAAGTGCATAGGCGTGCCTATGGGAATGACGCAAAAACATCATCTTCAATAGATTTTAAAACTACTGATTACAATACAGATTCTTTCATAAACCTGGTATTGAGAGAAAAGGCCTACGAATTTCAGTTTGGGGGAAAACGTTGGCTCGACCTGAAACGGACAGGAAAAGTTAAAGATGTTATTTTGGCAACAAAAGGAATAACAGTAGCCGATAAGCACATGTTATGGCCAATTCCTCTGTCAGAAATGAACTACAACAAGGCTCTCGATCCAACAAAAGACCAAAATCCGGGATACTAACCTTGCCTAACCCGATTCCGGACAACAAAGTCATTTGCTGTTCGGAATCTTTTCATGAAAATTTTTAACGTTCAATCATGACAAAAATAGCAAGACGAACCATGCTTAAAGCAATGGGAAGTATTTACTTGGGAAGTTTTATTCCGGTTTTTGGAGCGGCATCCACTTTCGATAAGAAGTCAAATAAAAACATAAGAACAATAAAAATCGATATCCTGGTTATAGGAGGCGGAACCGCCGGAGTTATTGCAGCCGTGCAAGCTGCTCGTGCCGGTTGTTCAACGATTCTGGTCGAAAATGGAAGCCAACTGGGAGGGACCACAACAACAGGAGGCGTTTCTTTCCCTGGATTATTCCATGCCTGGGGGAACCAGGTTATCCGTGGAATTGGATGGGAATTAGTTAGCGATGCAGTTCAATTGGACGATGGCGTTCTTCCAGATTTTTCAATCCCGACAGGCAGACAGCATTGGAAACACCAGGTTCGGGTAAACGGTAGTTTATATGCCCTTTTGGTTGAAGAACGATGCCTGGAGGCAGGTGTTCAGTTGCGCTATTACGAAACCCCTGTCAGTATTCAGTTCAAAGGGAATAATTGGGAGGTTGAAACAGCCGGGAAAGGCTCACATACCCGAATAGTATGCAATCAACTGATTGACTGTACTGGGAATGCCGCTGTAACTTCATTGGCCGGTTTTAATGTTCTTCGGGAGAAGGAAACACAACCCGGAACACTGATGTTTAAAATTGGAGGGTACGATTTAGATAAACTTGATTTAAAATTAATTCAGGAGAAATATGAAGAAGCAGTAGCAAAAGGAGAACTGGTAAGGGAAGAATTTCGCAACATTTATTCGCTGCTGCAAAGTCAGGGTGATAATATTCAGCATATTGCAGGAGCTGATTCCACTACCTCTGAATCCCACTCAATTACCAATATTAAAGGGCGTTCATCATTAATGAAACATTTGAGGTTTTTACGCACACTTCCCGGTTGTGAAAAAACCAGGCTCATTAGTATGCAGCCCGAAACCGGAATAAGAGAAACCTACCGGATTGACGGGGAATATCAAATTACTTATGAAGATTATGTTACCGGAAAGGTTTTTGACGATTCAGTTTGCTATTCGTTTTACCCGATCGATCTTCATGACAAAAATGGTGTAGCACCAAAGTACTTACAGGAAGGAACTGTACCAACAGTTCCTTTAAGAGCATTAATTCCAAAAAATAGCCAAAATCTATTGGTGGCAGGCCGGTGTGTGAGCAGTGACCGCATGGCAAATTCAGCACTCCGCGTGCAGGCTTCGTGTATGGCTATGGGACAAGTCGTTGGAGCAGCCGCGGCACTGGCATGTAAACTTGAGGTAACTCCATTGAAAGTTCCTCTCTCTCAGATAAAGACATTAATTTCTGATCATGGAGGAATCGTTCCCTAACGATTCAATCCGGGAAACTAATCTACACACCAACTAAAAGCGGCAGATTCAGATTCTGAATTTGCCGCTTTCTTTATCTTACATCTTAGAACTCCTGGACTTATAGATTTACTAACAAATTGATAATAGCAGTTCCCGATTTGCAAACGACACTTTTTAATCAGCGATTTTCAATCTTTAACATCATCAATTTAATAGTTTTGCCCCTTTGCCAGCAATAGCAAAGGGATTTTTGTTTCAAATAACCTCATCATACATCTACAATACAATGTCTTATCATCAACAGTTGTTTGTTGATAATTTTGTTCATTAATAGTTGGTGTTAAGTATCAATTTATTTTCAGATTGTCTGAACTTGTATATACAAAATTAAAATTAACGTTATTGATTCACCTTTTAAATTTTAAAACTTATGGCAAAAAACAGAAATTACAGTTACAAGGATGTGGATATGTTAACCGCATCGAAAATTGTCGCCGAAAATTTTAAATCGAACATTAGCGAAATGTCGGGTGTTCGCAGCGACTGGACGGAACAATACGCTACTGATTTGGTTGTTCGCATTAATCAAACCATCGAAACCCATTTGGGTATTGATGCCAAAAAAGATTTGCGCGATGCAACTTCCGGCTTGTCGTCGATCCAGATCGCTGCCAAAAGGGACCTTTCCTTCTTCAAAACGCAAATTGACGATGATTTTAAGGCAGAACCTGCTAACCGCGACGAAATTCTGAACACCCTGGGGTTCTCCAAATACCTGAAAAATGTTCAGAAAGGTAACCAGGAAGCATTGGTTCAACTGCTTTATGCCTTCAAAAAGAATATGACCGATTCGCTCCGAAATCAAATCACCGATAAAGGATTGTCGGCTAACCTGATTGATAAGATTGTTGAATATGCCGGAACTTTCAATGACGCCAATACCAACCAGGAAGGCCTCAAACTATCGACCAAAGAAATTTCGAAGGAAGTTGCTGATGTTTTTAATTCCATCTATGATGAGATCATCGGAATCTGCAAAAAAGTTTCTAATTATTACCAATATGATGCTGTGAAGAAAGAACAATTTACGTTCAGCAAAGTCATCAGCAATTTAGGTTCGGCCCGCAAAACTCCTGTGGAAACTGATGCCGTTGCTGCCCCACAGGTATAATAAACAGACAATCATTCAAAAAAACTCCCGCATCGGATCAACATTTCTGTGCGGGAGTTTTTTTGTTCCCGGTAGTCTATTTAATCCTTCCTGAAATTTAATAAACGCAGAGGGGTATTCGCTCACACAAAGGGGAACTTCCCTGAACAAGAAGGGAGCTTATTCTCAAAAAGGGGAGTTGATCTGAACAAGAAGGGAGCTTATTCTTAAAGACAGTTACTCATCTGGCACAAAAGGGCGACAACCCGGTAAGGATAGTTACTCATCTGTCAAACTGGGGAGATCATTCTCAAAGATAGTTCCCCATTTGGCAAACAAGGGAGGCTATCTGGCAAACAAGGGAGTACATTTTCAGGAGAAGGGAAAACACTTGGCACAAAAGTGAAACTCCTGTTCAATGATTTCCCTGCTTTCAGTACTTAAACAGGTGAAAAATTACGATATTGTAAAGCCTTTGGGATGGCAGAAAAAAAACTACTGAAATAAACAGAAATCACCCTAATACGATTTAAAACCAATGTTTTATGACCAGAACAACTAAACTTAAAATGAACGCGATTAAAGAAGTTTTGATACTATCGTTGTTGTGCTTTATTGTTACAATTCTAAAAGCCGAATCAAAGAAACAACCTTCCGATTTTACCCAATACGCCAACCCGTTTGTAGGTGCGGCCGAGTTTGGTCATTGTTTCCCCGGAGCCTGTGTGCCGTTTGGCCTGATACAGGCTGGCCCCGAAACCGGCAACTGCAACTGGGCCTATTGTTCCGGCTACCAGTCAACGGATAAGTCGATTAACGGATTTTCGCAAACCCGGCTAAACGGCACCGGTTGTTCCGATCTGGGCGATTTGCTCATGCTTCCGTTTACCGGCGACCCAATTCGGAAAACTTACAAAAGCGCTTTCAGCAAAACGCAGGAACAGGCCAGCCCCGGCTATTATTCGGTTGTACTTTCCGATTTTGATGTAAAAGCTGAGCTGACAGCAACCGAACATACGGCCATTCACCGTTATACTTTTCAGGGAAAAGAAAAACCACAACTGCTGATTGATTTCCAGAGTGCATTGGTGGAATCGGAAAAACAATTGTACGACCACGTTTTGGATGCCAAGGTCAACCTGGAAAATCCGACAACTGTTTCGGGTTACACACGCACCCAAGTTTGGCTCGACCGTACTTATTATTATGTGATTGAATTCAGCAAACCATACACCTCAAAGGTTTTGCTGCCAAAGCTCAAAGAAGAGGAAAAAGCGCCGCGTTATGTGTTCAGTTTCGACCTGAAACCCGGCGAAACCTTACTGGTTAAGGTGGCATTGTCGTCAACGGGAATTGATGGGGCGAAGAAAAACCTTCAGGCTGAAATTAAAAACTGGGATTTTGAAAATATCCGCACAGCAGCCAAAAGCAAATGGAACGAACTGTTGTCGCGCGTAAAGATTGAAGGCACAACGGAGCAGAAGGACATTTTCTACACGTCGATGTACCATTTGTTTATCCAGCCCAACAACATTGCCGATGTGAACCAGCCGCCGTTTTACTCCACCTTGTCGTTGTGGGACACTTATCGCGCCGCCCATCCGCTCTATACCATTTTGGCTCCCGAACGGGTTGATGGTTTCGTGAATTCAATGCTTCATCAGTATGATCAACAGGGGTTTTTACCCATTTGGGCTTTGTGGGGAAAAGAAACTTATTGCATGATCGCTAACCACGCTGTTCCGGTAGTTGTTGATGCTTACCTGAAAGGATTCCGGGGTTTTGATGCCGGGAAAGCTTACCAGGCAGTGAAGACTTCGCTGACAAAGAACCATCAGAACTCGGAATGGGAGGTGTATAATAAATATGGCTATTATCCTTTCGACCTGATCAAAACCGAGTCGGTTTCGAAAACGCTCGAATCTGTGTTTGACGATTATTGTGCTGCCCAATTTGCAAAAGCACTCAACAAAACCGACGATTACAATTACTTTCTGAAACGTTCGTCGTTTTACAAAAACCTGTTCGACCAGCAAACCAAGCTGATGCGCGGAAAAGATTCGAAAAGCCAGTGGCGTGCACCATTTAACTCATTCGAGCTTTCACATGCTTCATCTTCAGGCGGCGATTACACCGAAGGAAATGCCTGGCAATACACTTGGCATATCCAGCACGATGTTCCGGGTTTGATCGATTTGATGGGCAGTGCGGATTATTTCACTACCAAACTCGATTCGCTTTTCGAGATGTCGAGCAAGAAAGAAGGCAGTGGTTTTGTGATGGACGTTACCGGATTGATTGGTCAGTATGCCCATGGAAATGAACCTAGCCATCACATTGCCTATTTATACACTTTGGCTGGAAAGCCCTGGAAAACGCAGAAACTGGTCAGGGAGATTTGCCAGACACAGTATCAGGATAAAATAAACGGTTTATGCGGAAACGACGATTGCGGACAAATGTCGGCCTGGTACATTTTCACCAACCTGGGCTTTTACCCGGTTAATCCTTGTGGTGGTGAATTTGTGCTTGGAGCTCCTCAATTGCCCAAAGCAACGATCAAACTGCAAAACGGGAAATCGTTTACGGTTGAAGCGGTTAATTTTTCAAAAGACAACATGTATGTGCAGTCGGTCGAATTAAATGGTAAAACCTATGGAAAGGATGTCATTAATTATCAGGATATTCTATCTGGAGGTCAGTTGAAATTTCACATGGGTAGCCAACCAAAGAAATAATCGGTTGTGATTACAAACTGCTTAAATTTTTTCAATAGGTTCCGATAAGAACCATAAAATTGAACCTAGAAAACGTACAAAGTCTCGAAAACCAACCAATAATCATTGACCAATGAAGAGCATTTTTTTTGTTTTACTGACCTTATGGGTGTTAAGCAGTTTCGCTCAGGCGAAAAAACTAATTTGGGAAATCGCTCCCGATAAAAGTATCACCTGGCAGGTTCAAAAAGATCAAGTGCATACCGACCATATTGAAATGAGCGGACTGCAGATTTCGTCGATTGTAACCTATGGAGTGACCGAAAAAGGCTTGCTGACAATCAAGAAGAAACTGGTTTTCCCGATGTTGCGAACGATCCCGAATAATACGCACGCCAGCCTGACCCATGAATTTAGCGAAGCACAACAACCAGCAATAATTGTTAATGGCGACAGCGTCAAAGAATACCCTGTTGAATTCCAGCACAAAGGTGTTTTGACCATCAGGAGTAAAACAAATACCCCAATACAAATTACCCGGAAATTATTCCCATCGGTAAATAAAGCGGCATACATCGAACTTTTCGAGCTGGTAAATATTTCGGACAAATCCTGCCGTTTACAACTTGGGTTTGCTCCGGTTGAAATAAAAACCGATGCCAGCAAGGGAGTTTACGGTGAATATACGATTCAGGCAAACATGACCAAAAAAGGAAAGTTTGAATTAGATCCATCAGCTAAAATGTCGTTTGCGGTAGTTTATACCGGTCGCAAACCGGGAGAGGAAAAGTATTCATATTCCTATAACTACGAACTTTCGAAACGCGAAAAGTTCGTCTCCGAAATCTTTAGCAATCTGGTACTCGAAACTCCCAACGATACGGTTAATGAGGAATTTGCATTTGCAAAAATCAGGGCTACCGAGAGTATTTACGACACCAAAGGTGGATTGATGCACGGGCCGGGCGGTGGCGCTTATTATGCGGCAATCTGGGCAAACGACCAGGCCGAATACGTTAACCCATTTTTCCCATATCTCGGAAACTTGGAAGGCAATGAGTCGGCCATCAACAGTTACCGGATGTTTGCCGGGTACATGAATCCTGAATTCAAACCAATTCCGAGCTCAATAGTTGCCGAAGGAACCAGTTTCTGGAATGGCGCAGGAGACCGTGGCGACCAGGCCATGATTGCATATGGGGCTTCACGCTTTTCGCTGGCCTACGGGAATGAGGAAGTTGCCCGAGAATTATGGCCTTTGGTGCGCTGGTGTCTCGAATATCTCGAACGTAAAAAAGCTGCCAATGGAATTATTGGTTCAGATTCGGATGAACTGGAAGGCCGTTTCCCCGCAGGAAAATTTAACCTGTCAACCAATTCATTGGCTTATGGGGCTTTGATAAGTTCAGCCAATTTGGCAACAGAACTAGGAAAGCCCGATACGGCTAAAATCTATTTGGGAAGGGCTACCAAACTGAAAAAAGATATTGAAGCATATTTTGGAGCCAATGTTCAGGGTTTCAATACCTACCGCTATTTTGATGGAAACGATAAATTGCGGGCCTGGATCTGCGTTCCGCTCACCATGGGAATCTTCGACCGGAAGGACGAAACCATCAAAGCTTTATTCTCTCCGTTACTTTGGACTGAAAACGGAATTTTAACCGAGTCGGGCAGCAAAACATTCTGGGACCGTTCTACTTTGTATGCCTTTCGCGGGCTGTTTGTAGGCGGTGCGACCGATAAAGTGATGCCTTATTTCAATTACTACTCCTCTTGGCGGTTACTGGGCGATCACGTTCCGTATCCGGTTGAGGCCTGGCCCGAAGGCAATCAGCGCCACCTTTCAGCCGAAAGTGGTTTGTATTGCCGCTCGGTTACTGAAGGATTGTTCGGTTTCATGCCAATCGGGTTTAATAAGTTTAAAATAACGCCGTGGTTGCCCAATGAATGGGAATTTATGAACCTGCGGAATATTCATGCCTTTGGCAAGTGCTTCGACCTGGAAGTTAAACGGAAAGGTAATTTGGAGCTCATCACAGTGAACGTTGATGGGAAGGAAATTTTTCAGAAAACATGGGACCAGAAAGATGAATTAGAGATTAGTTTGTGAAAATATAATTTTCAGGAAGGAGTTGTCGAATACCGGATGTATAGAATGAAATGTTATTTGTTTTCTCTCAGGGGAAAATTTGCTGCAAATGTCTATTTTTGGCGGACAACAAAATCTGATAATCCATGAGAAACATCTTTATTTTGATTTGTGTTTTTCTTTCCCTTGCTTCATTTTCTTATAGTCAGGTTAAAACACATTCGTTTAAACTCGAAAAATCCGAATTCCTGCTCGACGGAAAACCGTTCCAGATCATTTCCGGAGAAATGCACCCGGCGCGGATTCCGGCTGAATATTGGCGGCAACGTATCCAGATGGCCAAAGCGATGGGTTGTAACACCATTGCGGCTTATGTCTTCTGGAATTATCATGAATCGGAGCCCGGCGTGTTCGATTTTCAGACCGGAAACCATAACATTGCCCAGTTTATCCGCATGGTGCAGGAAGAAGGCATGTTCCTGATTTTACGTCCTGGTCCTTACGTATGTGCCGAATGGGATTTTGGTGGATTGCCATCGTATCTGCTCAGCATTTCTGATATTAAGGTGCGCTGCATGGATCAGCGGTATACTGAAGCAGCCGATCGTTACATCAAAACCCTGGCACTTCAGGTGAAAGACTTGCAGGTAACCAAAGGCGGACCGATTTTAATGGTTCAGGCTGAAAATGAATACGGAAGTTATGGCAACGATCGCACCTATATGAAATGGGTTCAGGAAGTGTGGAAGAAAAATGGGATTGAAGTTCCGTTTTACACAGCCGACGGAGCCGCGCCATCCATGCTCGAAGCCGGGTCGTTACCTGATGCAGCTATCGGATTGGATCCGGGAGCCAATGAGTCGAATTTTGCCGAAGCAACAAAAATCAACCCGAAAGTGCCGTCGTTTTGCAGCGAGTTGTACCCCGGATGGCTCACCCATTGGGGCGAAAAATGGCAACGACCTGATACAACCGACTTGCTGAAAGATGTAAAATGGCTGATGGACAACAAAAAATCGTTCAACTTTTATGTGATTCATGGCGGAACCAACTTTGGCTACTGGGCCGGAGCCAATGCCTTTAGCCCAACACAATACCAGCCCGATGTAACCAGCTACGATTACGATGCGCCCATCAACGAAATGGGGCAGGCCACACCGAAATACTATGCGCTACGGAAATTATTGGCAAAATATCTTCCGGACAAACAAAAATTACCAGCTATTCCGGCAGCCATTCCGGTCATCGAAATTCCAGAGATAGCACTAACAGCATCGGCTTCGGTTTGGGATAATCTTCCGGCAGCCATCCAGTCGCCACAACCCAAACCCATGGAAATGCTGGGGCAAAGGGGCGGTTTTATTCTTTACCGCACCAGACTGATTGGCCATAAAAGCGGAAATCTCCGGATTACGGAACTGCACGACTACGCGACGGTTTATGTGGATGGAAAATACATCGGCAAACTCGACCGTGCCAAAGCCGAAAACATCATCGAAATCCCTGCTTCAACTTCGGCAAACCCGCAGCTCGACATTCTGGTTGAAGGTATGGGGCACATCAACTTTGCTGAATACATGATCGACCGCAAAGGGATTACCGACCGTGTTTCGCTCAACGGCATGACCCTGATGGACTGGCAAATTTTCACCCTTCCGCTGGACGAAAGCGATGTGAAAAACCTGAAATTCACTTCCGAAGAAAAGACCCAACCAGGAATTTTCTTCAAAGGAGAATTTGATTTGGCAACAACTGGCGATACTTACCTGGATGTTAGTCAATGGGAAAAAGGAGTGGTTTGGGTGAATGGTCACAACCTGGGCCGCTACTGGAACATTGGCCCTCAGAAACAGTTGTATTGTCCGGCGCCATGGTTGAAAAAAGGGAAGAACGAGATCGTGATTTTCGATCTGCACCAGCTTGTTCCGAAACCGGTAAAAGGGGTGAAAAGCATGGAATAAGATCGTCGCTTTACGGATCTGATGGACACAATTTGCCGGATTAATAAAGCCCGTTTTGGAATTTGATTAAACAATTGTACGATAAAACACAGCCACAAAGGAAAAGAGTTTAAACATAGGTAACAGATTAAAAAGCAGGTCTTTTATCTTTGCGCGCTTTGCGGTAAAACAAATTATAAACAGATGAATAAGTCAATTCTTGTCCTTGCTTTTTGTTTTTTGCTGAATCTGGCTCATGCGCAGAATAACGACAGTATTTGGGTCGTCAGTAATTACACCAAAATCGAGCGGCAAATACCGATGCGTGATGGAATTCGCTTATTCACCACGATTTATATTCCAAAAGATACAACCGAAAAACATCCCTTTTTGATGACCCGAACGCCCTATTCGTGCAATCCTTACGGCGAAGATAAGTTTTCAGCTTTTTGGAAATCACACCTGATGATGCCTTATTTGAGAGAAGGTTATATTCTGGTTACTCAGGATGTGCGCGGAGCATGGATGAGTGAGGGTGAATACATGGACATCAGGCCCTTTATAGCCGATAAAAAGAGTACAAAGGAAACCGATGAAGCCAGCGACTCTTACGATACGGTTGATTGGTTGCTTAAAAATATACCCAATAACAATGGTAAAGTTGGTGTTTTTGGTGTTTCTTATCCGGGGTTCTATTCCACCATGGCCGCGGCTTCGAATCACCCGGCAATTGTTGCAGTGAGTCCCCAGGCACCCGTTACCAATTGGTTTATTGGCGACGATGCCCATCACAATGGCGCTTTTTTCCTGATGGATAATTTTAATTTTTATTCTGCAATGGGGTTTGGATTTGGGTTGCCGCGTCCACAACCAATGAACTCAAAAGCAAAATCTAAAGCTTCAGGATTTCCGGTAAACGACAATTATAAATTTTATCTTGAAGCCGGTACGCTTAGCAATATAGCCAAAGTGGTTGGAGACAGTGTCCATTTCTGGAAGCAAATGTACGACCACCCCAATTACGACGAATGGTGGAAGGTCCGTGATGCGAGGAATGCTACAAAGAACCTGGCTCCGGCTATGTTGTGGGTCGGCGGATTGTTTGATGCTGAAGATAATTGGGGAACCTGGCATTCGTACCAATCGGCTGAAAGCAACAACCCGGGCAAAGCGTTCAACAAAATCGTTATCGGCCCCTGGTCGCACGGTCAATGGCAAGGCAACAACGTTACACAACTGGGAAATATCTGTTTTGGAAGCAATACTGCCGCCTGGTACCAACAAAATATTGAATTCCCTTTTTTCAACTATTACCTGAAAAACAAAGGCGATATCTCGCAAATGGCCGAAGCCACCATTTTCGTTTCAGGCGAAAACGCATGGCGGAATTTTAAGCAATGGCCTCCGGCCGAAAAAGAAGACAAAAGTTTGTTTCTACAACCCAATGGAGGTCTGGACTGGAAGCAACCAATCGCTAAATCCGGTTCGACAGAATACATCAGCGATCCGGCAAAACCAGTTCCATACACCGAGGACGTCCATTTATGGCGCACAACCAGTTACATGACCGATGACCAACGCTTTGCCGAGCGCAGAACCGATGTAGTTACCTTTAAAACCGAAGAGTTGACCGAAGACCTTACTGTTACAGGGGTAATCAAAGCAAACCTTTTTACTTCCATCTCGACAACCGACGCCGATTTCGTAGTAAAAGTGATTGATGTTTTTCCTGATAAATTCTCGTACAACGATTCGGTTTATGCCGACAAAAGTTCGCAGAAAAGATACCCGATGGGAGCTTATGAAATGCTGGTAAAAGGCGAAATCATGAGAGGACGGTATCGAAACAGTTTTGAACAGCCAGAACCGTTTGTCCCCAACAAGGTTGAACTCGTCGGCTTTAATATTGGCGATGTTGCCCATACATTTAAAAAAGGGCATCGCGTCATGGTGCAGATTCAAAGCAGCTGGTTCCCTTTAGTCGACCGCAATCCACAAAAGTTTGTCAACATTTATACGGCTACTGAAAATGATTTTCAAAAAGCCACCATCCATATTTATCACGACAAAAAGCACCCCAGCAGCATTATTTTACCGGTTTTGCATAGCCCCGGGGTTACTGAAAAGTAATTGAAATGATTTTGATACTTTTGTCTGGTAAAAAATCCGTCTGTGAGAGAAACTGAAAACATACATTTGGCCTTGGTTGATGTAGAATCTTATGGCGATTTTTTCAAAAACAATTATCATGCGGCCTGCCTGGTTGCCTTGCGATATGTAAAAGATGCAGAGGAAGCCGAAGATTTGGTGCAGGAAGTTTTCCTCCATATCTGGGAAAAACGTGATCAAATTAATGTAAGGGGCAACCTGCGAAACTACCTGTATATTTCGGTTAAAAATGCCAGCATTAATTATGTGCAGCGCAGCAAGGAGTCATTTACAACCTTAGATAACGCTGACTTATCTTTATCTTTCGTTGATTCGGATGAGGAGTTTGCAAAGGAAGAGTTTGCCTCAAAAGTCTCACGGGCCATTGAGCAGCTTCCACCTCAATGCAAAAAGATATTTCTTTTGGCCTATCTCAATAATTTAAGTTATCAGCAGATTGCCGAAACCCTTCAGTTATCAAAAAATACGGTAAAAACCCAGATGGGCATTGCCTACAAGCTTTTACGCGAACACCTGAAAGACTCCATCGTTAATTTCTTTTTTCTCCTATTTCGAAGATTGAGAGTCTAATTTGTATCATTGTTCGTTTGGCCTATCCCGAAAAAATGTTAATGCGCTGAAATGGAGGGAGGAATAAGAATAGGCACCGAGCCGTTTGTTCCTTCACTTCGGAATGGATTGTTTTTCAGTGATATGCGAATGTTCCGAAAAAAAGATTAAAAAACCGTAACAGAAACTTCACCCTTCTTTAACCGTTTTGTGTCAATTAAGTATGAATAAAGAAATGGATAGTCAGGAAAAATGGGAGCAATGGGCGGCCAGTCTTCATGGAGAAGAACTGAACTCCTTCGATTTCCAAGAGACTGATGAAGACAAGAAGATGATTCATTCGCTGAAAAAGCTTCATCAGGCCAGGGAGCAGGTTGCACAGGTTCAGCGACTTCAACCGGCAGTTCACGCCTGGGATAAACTAAAAAACCGGATCGATCGGAAAAACAGAAACTTTAAGGTCTGGTTTAATTATGCCGCAGTGGCTGTTATTTCAATATTGGCAACCGGGCTTGGCGCTTATTTCATGGGTGGCCAATTTTCAGGCGATCAGTATGCTTCTGTTTCGTGTCCCAAAGGCCAAATTACCAATGTGACTTTGTTCGATGGTACAAATATCTGGCTAAACTCCGGGTCAACATTAAAATACAGGAAAGCCTTCAACGAAAAAGATAGGGAAGTTTACCTGGATGGGGAAGCTCTTTTTGAGGTGGCAAAAAACCAGGAAAAACTTTTCGTGGTGCATACCACAGATGCCGACATTAAGGTTCATGGGACTGTTTTCGATGTAAAGGCATATCGGGAAATGCCCAATGTTGAAACGGTATTAATTGAAGGTAGTGTTGAATTTGTTTCGGGTGAAAAATCTGTTTTCATGAACCCCGGGGAGAAATTGAAGCTGGATCCTGCATCAGAAAAGGTTACCGTATCGACGGTGAATACAACTGATTATACTGCGTGGAAGGGTGGAAAAATTTATTTCAACGACGAAACCCTCGCAAACCTGGCGATTCAGTTAGAACGGTGGTACGAAGTCAAGTTCAGGTTTGGATCGGAAAATGTTAAAAACTTCCGGTTTTCGGGTGTAATCAACAAAGACAAATCACTTGATTATACGTTAAACATTATTCAATCGATCAATAAGGTAGAATTCAAAAAGGATAAGGAGGAAGTGCTGATTCAGGAAATAAAATAAACCGGAAAATGTTTGCGCATTTCCCGGTTCAAGATAATTCAATTCCCAAGCTAGCAACAAAGGAATTGATAAGTATAACACTCAAATACAAATTTATGAAAAATTATGAATTCGGTCCGCGTGGGCGGACAGGGTATTTTACACCAAAACTCTTTTTGTGTATGAGACTAACAGTGTACCTGGTTTTATTAAGCGTGTTTGGAGCTGTTGCAAACTCCTTTTCGCAGCAAAGCCGGTTTGATTTACGTTATGAAAACGTTACAATCAAAGAAGTTTTTGAAGAAATTAAGTCGAAAAGCGACTTTCAGTTTTTTTACAGTAATGATGACATCAATGTCAATCAAAAAGTTTCGATTAATGTCAGAAACGGTTCCATTGATGATATCTTGAATAAAGTTTTAGATTATAAAACTTTAAAGTATAGCGTTATTGACAATGCCATTGTTATTTCGCGCAGGGATGCGGCCAAAGGTTTGGATATCGCTGACCAGCAAAAGACCATTACGGGTACTGTGAAAAGTACGAGTGGAGAGCTGCTCCCAGGTGTTTCCGTTGCAGTAAAAGGGACTCAACAGGGTGCCATTACCGATATGGACGGAAAATTCAGTCTATCCAATATTTCGTCAAATGCGACATTGGTTTTTTCGTTTGTAGGGATGAAACCTCAGGAAATTCCGGTCAATGGCAAATCGTTGATAAACGTTTCACTTGAGGAAGAAAGTATTGGATTAGAAGAAGTTGTTGCTATTGGTTACGGTACCGTTAAAAAGAAAGATCTTTCGGGAGCAATTGGTACAGTGAAAACAGAGCAACTCGACCAGCAGGTAAATAACAATGTAGGATCGGCTATTCAGGGGAAAATCGCCGGTGTTACTGTCGAATCAAACGGAGGAGCTCCGGGATCGGGTGTAACGATGCAAATTCGTGGCGCCGGTTCGTTAAACAACAATAACCCCCTAATTTTGGTTGACGACATTGCTGTTGAATCAATGAATAGTTTGAATCCGAACGACATTGAATCGATGCAGGTTTTGAAAGACGCTTCGGCTGCGGCCATTTATGGTTCACGTGCAGCTAACGGTGTTGTTCTGATTACTACAAAAGGTGGTAAAAAAGGACCAATTAAAATTGATGCCAGTTTTGATTACGGCGTTCAGTCTATTGGTAAAAAAATGGATATGTGTACCACCGACGAGTGGATCAAAGTGATTACCGCAGCTTGTAATGGTGGTGGTTTGGCTGTTCCGGCTATTGCTAAAACCCCGGAAGAACCGGGAACCGGAATTGACTGGCAGGACCAGATTTACCGCATTGCCCCAATGCAAAACTATTCAATTGGTGCAACTGGTGGTTCTGATAATTTGAACTATAATGTTTCATTGGGATATTTAGATCAGGATGGTATCGTAAAAAATACCGATTACAATCGTGTTTCGTTACGTTTCAAAACCGATTTCACCAAAGGACGATTCAAAGTTGGAGAAAGTGTTATTCTTTCTCAGGAATCGAATCATGCACTTACCGGATTGGGCGGTCAGGGCGGAGTTGCAACTTCTGAGGCAATCATGATGATTCCGGCGTTTTCAATCTATAACAGCAAGGCTATTGGCGGATACGGCGGTGAGTCTGGTTCTGTTTTGGACGTTGGAAACCCCGTTGCTGCTTTAAATCTGATCAATGACAAGAACGACTGGTACAAAGCCATGATTAACCTGTATGCTGAAGTAAACATTATGGATGGCTTGAAATATAAATTCAATGTCGGGATGACCGGAACGGAGTACAAGGAAAACCTTACCAAAAAAGCCTACGACGTGGGTACGTTCTACAGCAACGATGCTAATTCAACTTACATGCAAAGCGGACTGACCAAATACTGGCAGTTGGAAAATACCTTGTCGTATGTGAAAACGATTGCGCAGAAACACTCGATTAATGCCGTAATTGGTCAAACATCTTACAAAAACAGCTATTCCTGGTTTTCTGCCGGGAAAAGAGGTATGCCTGACGACATCTGGTCGATGAGCGCAGGTACCAAAGATGCTTCGGCAAGTAGCACCAGTACCGAAAGCACCATGATTTCTTACCTGGGCCGTTTGATTTATTCGTACGACAATCGTTACATTTTCACCGGGACGATGCGCCGTGACGGTTCTTCGCGTTTCAGCAATTCGAGCCGCTGGGGTAACTTCCCTTCCTTATCGTTTGCATGGAATGCCGGAAACGAAACATTCTTCAAAACATTTAACACTCCAATTTCAGAATTAAAAGTTAGAAGTAGCTGGGGAAAACTTGGGAACCAGGAGCTTGACGATTATATGTATATTGCTTCTATTACTTCAGCTGTCAGCTATGGAGTTGGTCAACCAAATACCCTTTGGGTAGGTAATATCCAAACCGATTTGGTTCCCGGAAACCTGAAATGGGAAACGACAACCACTTCAAATATTGGACTTGACCTGGGCTTGTGGAATAATAGACTGAGATATTCATTCGATTTATTTAAGAAAACGACTACCGATTTGCTGCTTCAAATTCCGATCCCCCTTTCGGTTGGGGTAGGTTCATATCCTTGGGGAAATGCAGGAAAAGTGCTGAACAACGGATACGAAATGATGCTGAATTATAATGGTCATCATGGCGATTTCAAATATTCGGTAACCGGGACTTTATCGCATGTTAAAAACGAGGTAGCCGAACTTAGCACCGGATCTCAGGTTCTTTCCGGAGGTGGTGCAACCCATGGTGGATCGGCAGTTACTTATACCAAAGAAGGCTATCCAATGTACAGTTTCTTCCTGATCCAAACCGATGGGCTTTTCCGCAGTGATGCTGAGGTACAGGCTCATAGCAAAGACGGAGTCCTTATTCAGCCGAATGCTCAGGTAGGTGATATTCGCTTTAAAGATGCCAACAATGATGGAAAGATTGATGGAAACGACCGTGTTTATTGTGGAAGCCCATTCCCTAAATTCGAATATGGATTTAGGCTCGAAGGTTCATGGAAATTCATCGATGCCAGCTTGTTCTTCCAGGGAACTTATGGCAATAAAATTTACAACGGGATCCGTACTTATACCGAATCGGCTATTTATACCTGTAACTACTCAACCGCATTGCTAAACTCTTATACATTTAATAAGAATTCAGATCTTCCGCGGTTAGATATGGCTGACTTAAACGGAAACGGGGTTGACAACAGCGACCGCTACCTTGAAAGTGGTGCTTATTTCAGGCTTAAAACAGTGCAAATCGGGTTCACGCTTCCTGAAAGCCTGACCAAAAAATTATCGGTAGGCAAATGCAGGTTCTATGTTGCCGGCGATAACCTAATTACTATCACTAATTACAAAGGATACAATCCGGACATTGGCCGTGGAATTGGCGATCGCGGTATTGACTTTAGACAATATCCGTTAAACCAGTCTTATCATATTGGATTCCAGATGAACTTTTAAAATTGAAAAAAGATGAAAATAAAATATTTAGTTGTAATCATAGCCGTGTCTCTTCTGACGGCTTGTTCCAGCTCATTTCTGGATCAGGGAAATCCTAACCAGATGACCACTGACAATTTTTGGCAAACTGAAGACGACCTTTATTCGGCTGTCGCCACTATTTACAGTGCTCTTGTTGAAGATTACCAAGGCTATTACGGAACCGTAAATTGGGAATTGAACGATTCGCGTACCGAAAATTTCACCGAACGTAATGACGTACGTGCCCGTTATGAAATATCTGTTTTTCAGAATACAGCCAGTAACAGCTGCGCGAAAGACCTGTACACCGGTGCTTATGTTGGTATTTTCAGGGCAAACCAGGTTATCCAATACGGCAGTGCAATGAATATTGATGAAGCTGTGAAAAACCAATATATTGCCGAAGCCAAATTCCTGCGGGGTGTTAATTACTTCAACCTGGTGAAAGATTTTGGCGCCGTGCCAATCCATACCACCGTTCCGGCAACATCCGACGATTATTATATTGCCAAATCAACGACCGAACAAGTATGGCAACAAGTGATCAGCGATTTTACCGATGCTGCAAAATATCTTCCTGCAACCTATCCTTCCGATCAGAAAGGGCGTGCAACCAAAGGCGCTGCATTAGCCTTCCTTGGCCGTGCTTACCTCTACCGTGCCGATTATGCCAATGCTCAAACCACCCTAAAAAGCATTGTTGACAACGAATCGACCTATGGATATGGCTTGCAGCCTAAATATGCCGAGCTGTTCGACGGACAACACGAGAATGGGGTAGAAGGCGTTTTTGAGCTTCAGTATAGCACATTAGGTGGAACATCGATCTGGACTAGTGATCCTGCCAGTAAAACACGTGCAACATTCATTGCTCAGGAAATTGCCCCGGGTGAAGTTGGAGGTTGGTACGAATTTTTCCCAACCAAAGTCCTTCTGAATAAATTCCTGACAGAACCAGCCGCTGACGGAGGTTTTGACCCACGTGCCACAGCTACTTTGGCTTGGGACTACCCAGGCTGTAAATATTACCAACTCGATTTTCATTCCTACTGGCCTGATGAAGTTTTGCTGAAAAAGAACCAGAACTGGTGGAATGTTGATGAAGGAAACTGGAAATCGGCCCTGAATGAATATGGTATGCGTTATGCCGACGTCTTGTTGATGCTTGCCGAATCGTACACCATGCAAGGGAACGTAGCTTCTGCTGCGCCATTGGTTCACCGGATACGCGAAAGGGCTACTTTGCCAAACAAACTGGCTGCAATGGCTACCTATTCGAAAGATCAGATGATGGCAGAAATCCGAAATCAACGTGATTTAGAGTTTGCCCGTGAAGGTTTGCGCTTTTACGACCTTCGCCGTTGGGGATTGCTTGAAAAAACGATCAAAGACGCCCAGGTAATCGGATACCAGAATTACAGTTCTAAATTCGAGTATTATCCGATACCTGAAAGTGAATTGGACAATAACCCGAACATGACCCAGAGCGATGCCTGGAAGTAATCCTTGATAATTCAAATCAGTGTTAATTAAATAAATTACCGGAAACGAAGGCCAAAATTCATTACGGTAAGAAGGTCGGTAAACCGCGGTTGGGAAAACAATTTTTCAAAACCACGATGTTTATCGGCCTTCCTGTTTTTGAAAGACAGGTGAAGCAACCTTATTGTCAGGCATTTTTTTTATCTCATCGAAAGATTAATTTAGGATTTACTTACTTTGTGTTGCCATTTGCATTCAATTGAACTTTTTGACTCTATAGAAAGACATTCATGACGAAAGCCATTATAAACCGTTCGTTTCCCGATAAAAGAGCGCTGATTACCTCTCAGGGCGATGTTACTTATAGCCTGTTGCTCAAGCAGGCTCAGCAATTTGCATTGCTATTTAAAGATAAAGGTTTTTCAAAGGTTGCTATCTATGCCGAAAATTCTCCGGCATGGATTTATGCATTTTACGCTGCACTTCAAAATAATTGCATAGCCATTCCAATCGACTTTCTGGCTTCTGCCGACGATGTTGCTTACATCATTGACGATTGTCGGCCCGATTTGCTTTTTATCAGCGAAGGTATGCGTGAATCGTTCAGCAAGATTGATCCAAAAATCTCGCATAAACCAGAAATCCTTGTTTTCGAAGACATTCAAGCCGAAGAGAATAGTGCAGAAAGTCAGTGGCTTTATCCTGAAGATTTTGATTCAACTGCGGTAATCATTTATACTTCAGGAACAACTGGAAGCCCGAAAGGAGTGATGCTTTCGTACACCAACATCTGTGAAAACATGAGGGCCGTAATCGACTGTCAGATTTTTACCGAAGATCGACAGGTGATGATTTTCCTGCCGTTGCATCATGTCTTTCCTCTGGTTGGTTCATTGATGGTTCCGCTCTATGTGGGAACAACCATTGCCGTTGTACCATCGATGCAGTCGAGCGATCTGATGAAGACCTTTTCTGAGAACCAGGTTGGCGTATTTATAGGTGTGCCTCGCCTGTACGAAATGATGTACCGCGGCATCAAAGCTAAAATCGATTCAAATTTTATTGCCCGGATTTTATTAAAGTTTGTCCTGACAACCAAAAACCGCAAGCTTGGAAAGCTGGTTTTCAAGCAAGTCCATCAGTCATTTGGCGGACATTTGCAATATTTGATTGCCGGAGGGGCTGCACTGAATAAAGAAGTTGGCGCTTTCTTTTACGGGTTGGGTTTCGACATTATGGAGGGATATGGCATGACCGAAGCTGCTCCAATGATTGCTTTTCCCCGACCTGGCAAGATCGTCATTGGTACTACTGGCCAGCCATTACCGGGTCTGACTGTTGAAATACACGATGGCGAGGTGGTTGCAAAAGGTCCGAGCATTATGAAAGGTTATTACAACCGACCCGAAGAAACAGCCGAAGTTATTCATGAAGGTTGGCTCCATACCGGTGATTTGGGCTATCTCGATAAGAAAGGATACCTATACCTCACTGGCCGGAAAAAAGAGATTATTGTTTTATCAAACGGAAAAAATATCAATCCGGCTGAGATTGAAATGAAGCTCGAAGGTTTTTCTGCCGCCATTAAGGAGGTAGGTATTTTTATGCACAACGAAATGCTTCATGCCCTAATATTGCCCGATTCAAGCTTTTTGTCGGCAAATGGTGTAAACGACATTAATCAGTATTTTCGCGATCAGGTGATTTCTCCGTTCAATACAGAGTTGAGTTCATATAAACGCATCATGCAATTTACCCTGGTGAATTCCGAGTTGCCCCGTACTCGTTTGTCGAAACTTCAGCGATTCAAATTTGCTGAGCTGATTGAACGCAAAGAAGAAAAAAAGCCCGTTTCAGATGAGCCGGAAACCAAAGAATATCATGCTATAAAATCATTTATCGAAAGTCAGGTCGATATGGATATTTTGCCCGATCATAATTTGGAATTCGATATTTCGATGGATTCGTTGGGCAAATTGAGCCTGATCGATTTTATCGAAAAAAGCTTCGGGATCAAATTGGAAGAAGAACAATTGCTCAAATTTCCATCTGTCCGGAAGATTGCCGAATACATTCAAAAAAACAAACAATTCCATAAAACCGGTCAGGATTCGGGCTGGACTGGCGATTTGAAAGGCGATTCGGATCTGATTTTACCAAAAACCTCCTTCTTCCTTCGACCAATAGTTAGTTCTGTCCGGGGAATTTTCAGGCTGTTTTTCAAGTTTGAAGGAAAAGGAATGGAGAATATTCCTGAAGGGCCGTGCTTTTTTGCCCCCAACCACGAGAGCAAGCTCGATGCTTTTTTAGTGCTTTCGTACCTAGACAAACCTACCTTGAAAAATACCTTTTCGTATGCCAAGAAAGAACATGTAAACGGTTGGATTCGCCGGTATCTGGCCAGTCGCAGTAATGTAATTGTGATGGATTTGTCGAAAGATCTGAAAAGTTCGATTCAAAAGATGGCAGAAGTAATTAAACACGGAAAGAAAATTTTGATTTTCCCGGAAGGGACACGCACGTTAAGCGGTGAACTCGGAAAGTTTAAGAAAACATATGCCATTTTAAGTGCCGAATTAAATGTACCAATTGTTCCGGTTGCCGTTACTGGTGCTTATGCTGCTATGTCTTCAGGAGAAAAAAAGATTAAGCGTGGTGAAAAAATTACCATCGAATTTTTACCTGTTGTTTTTCCTGAAGGAAAGACACCGGAAGAACTGAATGACCTGGTAAGGCAGCGAATTGTGGACGCGAAAAAGTAGCTGATATATAACGCTTTATTTTGTCGGGTTAGGCAAATGGACACTAGGGCAATTTTTCCCTTACTTTTTCTTCCGGATCGCAATTACATTGGGAACCAACCGAAAATGATCGTTGTCGTCGTTATTGCAAGTGTTCGACACGTAGCTACCATATTTGGCAATTATGGTATCGCCCGTGTTTACATAGAAACTCGTTTCAGGCCCCCCTTCCAGATAAACAGTTGTTCGTATGTTGAGCGGTAAACCCTGCAAATATTTAATCATGGTTTGGTGGGTATAGGGCGAACGGGTAAAAATGATATACAAATTTCCGATGGTATCGGTCGCCGCAAGTATCATGCTGCACGATTGATCGGGTCGTTTGGTAAAAGGCATTCCTTCACCTTTTTCATTGATCATACGCATTCCCTGGCATACGGAATGGTATTGAGTCCTGATCTTATCCCAATCTTTTTGGTAAATATCAATGATTTCGAACGGGGGCTTTTTCCGATCTTTTGGGTGCATGGCCAGCATGGCGTTGTAATAAGTGCTTTTAACCGGATTGTTCAGATGGTTATAGTTTTTCATGTACCCTTTGTTCGATTGCGTCTTGTTGTATCGGTACATTCCGGCATTGATAATGACATTCTTGCCGAATTCCTGAGCCCAGTCGGGAGCGGTACGTGCATGCTGGTGTTCCGAAGCGGTTAAAAATTCGAACTCAAACTTTTGGACCTCTACTTTCAGGATGGTCAGTTTTGAATCGTTAACCACTGATTTGTCCGGTGCATCCAACTCCACGTATTGCAACCCATCCATAAGGTTCTTCCACTGGATTTGATTGATCCAGTTGGTCTGAGCATTACTGCTGAAAACAATCAGGAGAAAGAGAATCAGCAAAGATGAAGTTTTTGCCGGATTTAACTGGATGGGGTTTGATCTAAACATCCGTAAAGTCGAATCTTGAATTTTTGAATGGGAACAAGTCGTATAATTCTCCTGAATAGTAAAATTCGTAGGCTACCGCACCAAATGAATACTTTTTGCCTTTAATATTAATTCCGGAACCCCCAACGACCGGATTTTCCTTGGGTACCGAAACTTCATATCCGATATTGTAAAGCGTTGCCAGAATTTCAGGACGTTCGCTAATCGGGAATCCCGACTTTGCCCACTGTACATTGATCTGCTTTACATTAAGAGCGGCATACAGGTACGAATAAAAATGATTTTTGTATGAAGTGAGCCGGTTAAAGCGTTCCTGAGCTGGATTCTTCGTTTGAAAATCGAGCAGGTTTTCGTATTTCTTGCCCAGATAGAAAACCGATGAGCTGTCTTTTAGGTTTTTTTCGATCCGTTGGGCTGTCGGCACTTTTATGCCAGTTATTCCAAGCGAAAAGGTTGTTTCAACCGAAAGAATTTTTAACGGGCCGATCCATTTTTTGTATGCTTCGCGGCTCGAATTGAACAACCGAATTTGTTCGCCAACCAATACAGAGACAATTAAGCGTGGTTCAACTCCGGTAACCTGGGCTACTGAATCAATCAACGGTTTGTCTTTAGCGACTGCCAGCTTAAAGTCTTGCCATTCCGGAATATTCATCCATTCGAAAACACTTTTTGCTTTAAGTTTCTCCTGTTTGGCGTTCTCGCTTTCAGTAAACGAATTCAATTCTGAAATATACAGCGGATTGTCCTGCATATGCAGATTTACCGCTTCAAACATGTGCTGAGCCTCTTTCAGGTTATGGCTTTCGAAATAAGCATTCTGAATGTAGTAAGCATTGGTAGGATAATACTTACTTAAAACGGAGAGGTCGTGCAACAATTTAGTCTCACTGAGATTCATTTCGGGAGTACCCTTATCTGAAGCCTGACCGTATTTATCCTTTATCTCCTGAAAATAGCGATCGTTCAGGTCAACAACACCAGGGTCGTTAGTCAAATGAAATTTTACGGCAAAATAGCCTACGGTCAGACCCAATCCAATTAACGCGAAAATACCCGCAAATCCAAATCCTAAGTACTTCAAAATCTTGCGGAAACCATTACTTTTCATCTTTTCAATAAACTTCTTAATAACTGCCGCAAATGTATAAAAAGGTGTTATTGTTTGTTAAAATGGCCATGTCTTTTAACAGAAAATGTTGAAATTAATAATGAAAAGGTTACCTTCGCTGTCTGTTCAAATTTTTGAGCTTAAATGAAACCCAAATTTTGAAGGATGAAGATACCTGCATTACTACTGGCAATTGGCGTACTATTTTCTATGCATTGTATTGCACAAGAGCCACTTCCAGCTACAATTAATCCAATAAATGAGACTTTTCAGATCGACTCCACTTTGGTTAACGATGCTGATGAACTGGAAGTTGATTCCCTGATTCCCACGGCCGACGAAACACTTTACAAAAACATCTGGAATTCAACTCAGATAAAATATCCGGCCAATACTCTTCCTGATAAAAAAGATACTATAGTTATTAATCTTTTTAATCAGGGTGACAGTCCGTTTGTCATGCCAGTAAAAGGACAGATTCTTTCAAAGTTCGGACCCCGGCACCGGAGAATGCACACGGGTACTGATATCCGGTTGAATTCGGGCGATACAGTTCGTTGTGCTTTCGATGGTCGTGTAAGACTGGCCAAAAAATTCAGTGGTTATGGAAATCTGGTTCTTGTACGACATAATAATGGATTGGAAACCATTTACGCACATCTGAAAGCAATCAAAGTAAAAGTAAACGACACAATAAAAGCTGGCGATTTAATCGGATTGGGAGGAAGGACCGGAAGAGCGACCTGCAATCACCTTCACTTTGAAACGCGACTCTTTGGAGAACCTTTTGATTCGAATAAATACATCGACTATAATACCTTTGCCCTTCAGTCAGACAAGATATATTACAAGAATAAACAGTTTGTAACCGACGTAAAGGACCTGAGAGACAAACCTGCTCCTGAAAACAAGCTTCTTTTAGCTTCGGGTGGTTCTGGCGCTTCCAAACACGTAATTAGAAGGGGTGATACTCTTTCTGTTATTGCCAGAAAGTACAATACCACTGTAAAGAGACTTTGTGTTACAAATAAAATTACAGCCTCAAAAACTTTGAAAGTAGGTTCGGTGATCCGTATTAATTAGAACTTATCTGTTTCTCCGGAAAATCAATCCGGATATAGAAAGACAGTTTTCCGATTTCGGGAAGCTGTCTTTCTATTTAAGCAACCCGATGAAAATGTTTCTTTTTGTTGTGGTTGGAAAGTTTAACCATTGTAAAACTTGCTGTTGCTGTGTTTGGAGTAGTAGATAATATGTAGGTGAATCTGAAGAAAATCTAGATCAGTAGAATTGGTGCCTGAACCCGATTTTTGGAACGCAACAACATTGGCTGAACCTAGGTCTCTTCGAAAGAATAGGAGTAACAGGGTTCATTAAGGAACATAGTAAAACTGTGAAATTAGGCTAAATTGATTGGATTTACTGAAAATCCAAGAACATGTTTCGCCGATGAAATACTGAAAGACCATCCCGATCAGGGATCGCTGGAAAATGTCATGTTTCAGTTGATCGAAAATCCAATAAGTGCAAATTGAAGAAACGTAAGGTAGAAGCAATAAACCTAAAGAGTTGGAGCGCTAACATAAACAGAAAAGGCCGACTCACGTTTAATGAGACGGCCTTTATATTTCAAAGCTAATTCGTCCTAACTAGAAGATATAACGAAGTCCTATTTGTCCTCTCCAACGAGATCCAAAGTCAGAGATTGCATATGGTTTGCCATTAATCAAACTACTACCGGTATAGGTAAAGGTTGGTTTGTTTGAATAATTGGGCGCTTTTGAAGTTCCAAGGTTTTCCAATCCTTTATAGTCAATTAGAGAAAACTGTTGGTTAGTAGCATAATATTGACGTCCCCAATCTTTATTCAGCAAATTACCTACATTTTGAATGTCAATAGAAAGCTGGAACTTATTTGTAACCTTTCCTGTTTTGACTTTAAATTCTTGAAGGATGCGTAAGTCGAACTGATGTTGAAATGGGATGCGTGCTCCATTGCGTTCAGCATATTGGCCACGATGGGTTCTCAGGTACTTATCACTTTCAATAAAACTATTTAGTTTGTCCCATTGTTCCTGAGCTGATACTGCAGTGGTTGCACCACTTGGAGTATAAGGAATCAGGTTAATATCCGACATTTGTTTTGGAATGTAGATCATGTCGTTTGTTGAACCATCGTAGTTCAAATCGCCATTATAAATATATGATAACGTTTGGCCTGATTGACCGGTATAAAACAACGACACCTGAGTTGACATGTTATCATGTAGGTATTTTTTTATGTAACTAACAAAACCTACGACACGTGAACCCATATCGAAATTAGAACGAGTTAACTCCAAGTTGTTCAAACCACCAACATTGTTTACATAGCGCCAGTTTGAATAGGCAACACTTGATGTTCCTGAGTTAAGATCTTCTGAATGTCCATAAGTGTATGCAACCATAGAATTAAATCCATTTTTGAAGTCTTTCTGCATCTGGAATACAAAATTGTACGAAAATCCTTTATTTGTATTCTCAAGTTTGATAATTTCCTCAAAGTTTGCATCTATACGAGCTGAACTGTTATAACCGCTATTGGTCGGAAGGGTACTGGTGGTCGTATAACGTGGTCGTTGATCAACACCTGTAAATGTAAACCCAGATTGTGCCTGACGGTTCAGGTTGATGAAATTAATGTTGTTGTAAGTTTTGCTGAAAATTCCTTCAACAGTAGCAATAATTCCACCTGGCAGTGTTTTATCAACGCCAAGATTTGTTCTGAATACTTGCGGAAATTTGAAATCTTTGTCAATTACATTGATTGCTCCGCGTCCAGCTACTTTACCCAAATCTTCAGCTCTTGGTTGTTTATACGGATCGGCCATAAATCTTATTCCTGCAGGATTTGTAATGGGTGAGGCGCTCGAACTTGAACTGCCAGTAGAATAAGCTCCATTTAACTGGCCATTGTTTGAAAACTGGTTCGAAACCCAAACAAAAGGAACCCTACCTGTAAAGATACCAGTTCCACCACGTACCTGTAAGGTTTTGTCGCCGTTTACATCCCAGTTAAACCCGATACGTGGAGCCCACATTAGTCTTGATTTGGGAAGTTCACCAGTAGCTACTCCTTGAGCCGCATATGCAGTATTAAAGGCCGAATTACTTTCTGGCTTGTCTGGGAAAATTGGGATATCAACGCGTAATCCAGCCGTAAGTTTAAGGTTATTTGTTGCCTGATATTCATCTTGCGCGTAAAATCCGAGCTGCATAGCATTAAATTTTGCAGCACCATTACTCTGAGAAGGATCATCCGTTTTATCAAAAGAATAACCTACAGCATAATAAGTTGGTGCAACTTCGCTGGTAGTTCCAATGGTTTCAAAATCGGCTAGAGACCTATAGGCATAACTACCATAAATATTCTGTACGAAAAGATTTTTAAAAGAATAAAATTCGTTGTGAGTCCCTAAAGTAAAGGTGTGTTTGCCTGAGTATATACTTAAGTCGTTCGTTACAGCAAATATTTTTTGTTCCAGTAGATTGGCTACTGAAGAATATTCACTTCCCATTGTAATGCTTCGGCTATCGCCAATATTGATTAAAACTGTAGGGAAAGCTTGCCCTTGAGGGTCACGGTCATCTTTAACACTGGTATAACCTATCAATAATTTATTCGCAATGTTAGAACCAAAGATGCTACTTAATTCCAATCCTGTAGAGTTTGTTTTGCTTGGAAAGTAAACCCCGTTGTTGTAAAAACGCAGTGATGAAGCAGAACGGGAATTATCAATATTTTCACCGTAAGTATAACTGTGACGAAGAACTAATTTGTGTTTGTCACTGATATTCCAGTTCAGTTTTGCAAGTATTTTGTTGCTGTTTGTTTCGTTTTCAATTGACTGGTAACTTCCAGGATCATAAGATGGTGCAACTCGTTTTACTACTGCAAGCACACGCTCTACTTCAGCCGTTGTAATTTTTGAAGCAGCGGTTCCTGGCTCATATGAAAGTGGAGTCTTTTGACGGGTAATTTCGCCATTCACAAAAAAGAACAGCTTGTTTTTAATAATTGGGCCGCCCAAACTAAACCCAGTTTGATAATTGGTGTAATCAGGATATTTTTGTTTCACATTAGCTCCACTGCTGGCATTATTTCTACCAACCATTGATTCATTATTCCCATAATAATAAGCAGATCCTGTGAATTTATTCGATCCACTTTTAGTTACAGCATTAATTCCTCCACCAGAGAAACCACCCTGACGAATATCGTAAGGAGCAATATTAATTTGGAATTCTTCAATTGCATCCAAGCTTATAGGCTCGACTCCTGTTTGACCACCATTCGTGCCAGAAGCAGCAAGTCCAAAGACATCGTTATTTACAAGTCCGTCAATGGCAAACTGATTGTAGCGGTTGTTACTTCCTGCAAATGAAGTTCCACTTCCCGATGTATTAGCCAGAGGACTCATCTTAGTGAAGTCTTTTAATCCCCTTGATATGGTTGGAATAGATTGTACCATATCTTTGGTAATATTGGTGTTTGCTCCTGTCCTCTCCGAACTAAAGGCCGTTGCATGATCAACAGAAATTATTACTTCTCCAAGTTCAGTTGTACTTTCCTGAAGCTTAACCTGAAGGTCAGCGGTATTACCTAAAGTTAGTGTAATGTCAGAGTATGTTTTAGACGCATATCCCACAAATGAAACCGTAACCTTATATGGTCCGCCAACCCTCATGTTCAGTAATGTAAACCGTCCTTCAGAATTCGTAATGGTACCATATTGCGTACCAGAAGGCTGATGTATTGCTACTACCGTAGCACCAGGAAGAGATTCGTTATTTGCATCTGTAACCTTTCCGGTAATTCCTGAGGTTGTGACCTGGGAATAGCCCGAAAAAGTCACTGCAAAAAAAGCAATGAGCACTAAATAAACTTTTAGCATCTTTTTCATAGAAAATAATTTAAATTTCTGCACAAAGAAAGTTAATAGATGTATAATACAAATGGTTTTTTCCTTACTATAATGTTATTATTTTGTGTCAATTCGATTAATCTCAGCTATTGAAGTCTGCCCGAGTAGCGACATTATATGACCTACTTCTCCTTTGAAAATTACAATTAATTACTGATTTGTAGAAGGATAGTTATGAACTTATCTTGTTTGATAAAATGTTAATAAATATTAAATTTTAGATTTGATAATCATTTTTATTTCTGACTAAAATCGCTATAAAACTTCCTGAATTTCATCAAGCATCCAGACAAACAATTTAATTTTTGAGACGTTTAATTTCATAGACAATTTTCATTCGGATCGGATCTCCATTCGTTATTTATGCCTTGCACATCAAAAAATTGTTCGCGGCATGTTCGTTTCGGGTGAAAAACCTATTTTTGCAGGCTGAATTTATTGCGAATTAATAATTGCATGTGATGGACGAAAAACAAACCCGGCAGATGCTTGAAGAGAAGGGATTTATTGAGGAGCCAATAAGCCCGGAACTGAAGCTGGTTGATGAAATCAACCGTTTGAAGAAAGAAAAGAATGCGGTCATTCTCAGCCATTATTATGTGGAAAGTGACCTTCAGGATATAGCCGATTTTGTAGGTGATAGCCTTGGACTGGCGCAGGAAGCGGCCAAAACGGAGGCCGATCTGATTGTTTTTGTAGGGGTTCATTTTATGGCTGAAACCGCAAAAATTATTAATCCTTCAAAAAAAGTAATTTTGCCAGATCTGAAAGCTGGTTGTTCGCTGGCAGATTCAGCTCCCGCCGACCAGTTTGCCAAATTTAAAGCGCAGTACCCCGATCATCAGGTGATTTCGTATATTAATTGTACGGCTGACCTGAAAACCATGACAGACGTAGTTTGCACCTCGGCCAATGCGCTTAAAATTGTCAACAGCTTTCCTCCTGAACAAAAATTGATTTTTGCACCTGATAAAAATCTCGGAAATTACATCAACAGCCTTACCGGGCGCGATATGGTTCTATGGGACGGCGCCTGCATGGTTCACGAAAAATACTCGGTCGAAAAGATCATTGAGTTGATGGATCAGCATCCCGATGCAGAATTTATTGCCCATCCGGAGTGCGAAAAACCGGTTTTACTGATCGCCAAATTCATCGGGTCAACCACCGCTCTATTAAATTACATTGCCAAAAGCCCGAACAAAAAATTCATTGTGGCGACCGAAAGTGGCATTCTGCATCAGATGCACAAGGCCTGTCCCGATAAGATTTTCATCCCGGCCCCATCCATCGATTCGACTTGTGGCTGCAACGACTGCTCGTACATGAAACTGAATAGTCTTCAGAAATTATACATTTGCCTGAAGAACGAATTGCCTGAGATAACGCTTCCGGAAGAGGTGATTCGAAAGGCGCAACTACCGATACGACGAATGCTCGAAATCTCGAAATAAAGACCAAAAATCCCAATAGTACATTGGGATTTTTGCTTGTACCAATTACAATAAAATCCTAAAAACCATGAACCTCATTAAATTTACTGGAATTTTTCTTCTTTTCTTTTTTCCTCTTTTCCAACTTACAAGTGTAGCAGAAAACAATAAAACAGGCAAAAATCTTGATTTGGACATTGTATTCATCGGCAACAGCATTACTTATGGAGCCAATCTCGTTAATCCAAAGCAAGACGCCCCACCAGTTATTGCTTCTGAAATCCTTCGGAAGAAACCTGGTATTCGTTCTGTTCAATTCTCGAATCAGGGCAGAAGTGGATTTACCACGTTAGATTATTTACCTGAATCTGAAACTTTTGCAGAAGTACTAAAGGCGACCAAACTTTTGCACACCAGTCCGTCTCATGCGCTGATCTTCTCGATCAAGCTGGGAACCAACGACAGTGCCATTCAGGGGCCAAATGGAGCTCCGGTTTCGAAAGAGGACTATCAAAAGAACATGAAATTAATTGTTGACGAATTGCTCCGGAAGTTTCCCGATTCAAAAGTTGTGCTTCAGCAGCCTATCTGGTACAGCACCAACACCTATAACGGGTCGAAATATCTGGCCGAAGGATTGGCCCGGCTGCAAAGCTATTTTCCGGAATTGAAATCCCTGGTAAAAAGCTATTCCAAGACTCATCCGAATCAGGTTTTTATGGGAGATCAGAAGGGTTTTAATTACTTCAGGAAAAATTATCTGACTGATTTGGTTCCTGAAAAAGGACAGCAAGGCACTTTTTATCTGCATCCGAATCCCAAAGGCGCCGCTCAACTGGCAAGTTTCTGGGCAGGGGCTATTTATAAGATACTGGAATAGAAATACAACATGAAAAAGACCTGTCAGTTTTGAAATCCGGACAGGTCTTTTCATAAAATGGTCACGTTTTATTTTCTGGCCACTTTGACCAGGCCATCGGCATCTTTTACTTTTACAAACGGAATGAGCTTAAATCCGTAACTGTAATCTTTCAAGCTCAAATGATACTCCGGAAGCGGTATCCCGCGGGGTGACCAGGTATCGTTTCCACCAAGCCCGGCCTGTCCCAAATCGATGTTAACCGTATAGAATCCTGCGGGTTCGAGCTCGTTGATGTGTGCTGCTTTCGTAATGGTTTCGGCGGTGTAAGGCCAAACCGAGGTATTGAGCGGCTGGTTGCCAACGACCATAAGTCCGCTTCCGGTTGCATTGCGCAAAGCCATCCAGCGTACTTCGGTGTGATTACCGTTTTCTTGTGGCCGCACGTAATAGTATATAAAATCGTCCACCTTGCCCGAATAGATATTTACTTCTGCAGCATGACTGCGGTCAGAATAGTTTTCCCAAGGCCCTTTCCCGTAGAAGCTCATCAGTCCCAAATCATTTGAGAGTTCTGTGGTCATTCCAATGCGCAATGGCTCGGAAAGTTTTTCCCCGATTTTTACCTGGTATTTTACGTCAACAATTCCGTCGCCCGAAACTTTGTACGAAAGCTGCAAATTCAGTCCTTTTTCACTTTTCAGGTCGGCAATAATCAGTTTGGTAATTCCTTCATCCAGAACTTTCATCTGCACCAATTTTAAACTGGCAACTACCGAAGTCCAATCGGATAAATTTTCGACTACCTGCCAGGCTCGAATATCGTTGTCGGTGATCGGACGCCAGAAATTGGGTTTCAACGATCCGGTCAGCATGTCTTTCCCCTGAAATTGATATTTGGTCAGGTATCCCGAAGTTCTATCGAAGGTCACTTTAAAATCTTTCGAACCAACCGTCAGACTCTTTTCTGAATCTTCAAATACCTGAACTGCAATCTTGGATACGATTGGCTGAACCGGAGTGGCTTCTTTCACCAGGAATTGTTCCTTGGCGATTTCATACCCACGTTTGGCGTACAATTCATCTTTGGCAAGCTTAACAAAGACCCTTAGCCAAACTTCTCCCGTTGTTTTTGACAGGTCGTGATCGACAGCAAATAATTTAGTTTCACCTGGCAAAACATTGAAAGCACCAAGGCTCCCGACACCAATTTCCTTGCCGTTTTCAACCAGAGTCCAGCCAATATTAAACTCATTCAGATTGCGGAACTGGAAACGGTTCTTTATCCTGAATTGCATTTTAGCCAGATCGTAAGGTTCAACGATAACTGGTTGGAAAACATATTTGCACTCTTCGGTGGCTGCTTTTACAGTTCGGTCGGGGCTGATGAGGCCGTTGATACAAAAGTTGGCATCGTTTGGCTTGTCGCCATAATCGCCACCGTAAGCCCACCATTTGCGGCCGTTAGCATCGGTTCGGCTAACTCCCTGATCAATCCAATCCCAAATGAAACCGCCCATCAGGTTCTTTTTGCTGTTTATCAGGTTCCAGTATTCCATCAGGTTACCGGTTGAGTTGCCCATGGAATGGGCATATTCGCACATCACGATTGGTCGTTTGATGTAGGGACTTTCCGACAAACCCTTTAGCTGGTCGATGGTGCAATACATCCGGCTGACCATATCTACATACCAGGTATCGTCGGGATTGGCCAAATAAGGTTTTTTCTTGTATTCAGGAGAACCAAAAATGGTGTATTCAGGCCGGGTTGCGTCGCCTTGTGCGCCTTCGTAATGAATGGGGCGGGTTGGATCGAATTCTTTGACCCAGCCTGCTGCCGCAGCGTGGTTCGGACCCGAGCCGGATTCATTTCCCAGCGACCATGAAAAAATAGAAGGGTGATTTTTATCGCGTTCGACCATCCGGATAACCCGATCGGTGAAAGCGGCATGCCACGAGGGCTGATTGGTCAGGTACCCGGCAGCATGATGGGTTTCGATATTAGCCTCATCCATCACATACAGTCCGTACTGGTCGCACAAATCGTAGAAATACGGATCATTCGGGTAATGACAGGTGCGAACTGCATTGAAGTTATGCTGTTTCATCAACTGCACATCTTTCAGCATATCGTCATGAGTAACTGTTTTTCCACCGGTTTCGCTATGATCGTGTCGGTTTACCCCGTAAAGTTTTACGGGTTTCCCGTTTACCAAAAATACACCATCCTGAATTCGGATATCGCGGAACCCGATTTTGCTGCTTCTCGATTCGAGGACGTTGCCTTTGTCGTCTTTCAAGGTTAAAACAAGTGTGTATAAAACAGGCAACTCTGCCGACCATTTTTGTGGTGATTCAACTTTGGCTTCGAGAAGCGCAAATTTGACATTATCGCGCTGTGGATATTCTTCGTAAATAACCTTGTTGAGGTCGATTTTAAGCGGTTGTGCAAATTTGGGTTTGTCGGTCGGACTATACAACTGTGCCTCAACCGTCCAGCCTTCGGTATTGATGCTGTCTTTCATCGTAATCACCGGGCGAATCTGTAACAAGGCATCTTCCAGGTTTTCGTCGAATTTAGTGCGGACAAAGTAGTCGTTCAATGCTACTTGTGGTTGGGCCAGCAACATCACTTCGCGCTGGATTCCGCTCATCCGCCAATGGTCCTGATCTTCGAGGTAGCTGCCATCCGACCAGCGGAAAACCTGCACGGCAACGGTGTTTTTACCTTTCTGAACTTTTCCGGTCACATCAAATTCGGCTGGCAGGCAACTGTCTTCGCTGTAACCAACCATCTGCCCGTTCACCCAAACATAGAAGGCCGAAGCCACCCCACCAAAATGCAGGATAATTTGTTTCCCGCTCCAGTCTTCAGGCACATCGAAGGTGCGGAAGTAGGAACCAACCGGGTTGGTTCGTTTGATAAAAGGCGGATTATTGGGGAACGGATAGGTCGAATTTGTGTAGATGGGCGTTCCGTAACCCTTCATTTCCCAACACGATGGGACTTCGATTTTGTCCCAACCTGAAACTTTGGCTTCGCCTGAATAGAAATCCATTGGCCGGTTTTTCGAGTCGGCTTCGAAATGAAACATCCATTCGCCGTTCAGTGAAAGAAAACGGGCTTGGGTTCGATCGCCTTTCAAGGCCAATTCTTCAGAAGGAAATGAATACGAAGTGGCACGGGCCGGCATTTTGTTGCGCCCGATTACAGATTGGTCTTCCCAGTCGTTTTGCGCCGAAGCGAATAAAGTCAGTAGGGAAAACAACAAAAAACTTAATTTTTTCATTTTAATGATTTTAGCTTGTTGCCGGAATGAAGGCCAATTACATTCACTACTTATGACGACCGTGATCGTCAAATCCCTTATTCAAAATGGCGAAATAAGTTTAAGAACATTCTTTTGCCCGGAATTTGCATTTCTCCGGCACTACCGGAATCTAATGTATTTTATAATTTAAAAGGCTCGTGTCCAGTTTTATCCAGACAGAGCCTTTAATATCTTCATTTTGTATTCAATTATTCAATAACGGTTACCCAGCCATGTGTATCAGGTTCGTCGCCGTATTGGATGCCACGCAATTTTTTGTAGAGTTTTTCGCTGATTGGGCCTGGCTTCCCGTCGTGTGAGAACACGTATGATTTTTTCTCATCATAATCGTCGATCCGTTGTATCGGACTGATTACCGCTGCGGTTCCACAGGCGCCGGCTTCTTCAAAAGTGGCCAGTTCTTCTACCGGAATTTGGCGCTGTTCTACTTTCATTCCCATATCTTCGGCCAAAACCATTAAACTTTTGTTGGTTATCGAAGGTAAAATGGACGTCGATTTCGGAGTGATGTAGCTGTTGTTTTTAATTCCGAAGAAATTAGCCGCACCACATTCGTCGATGTATTTCTTTTCAACGGCATCGAGATAAAACACGTTTGAATATCCCAACTGATGAGCTTTTTCACCTGCCACCAAACTGGCCGCGTAATTTCCGCCCACTTTATATTTTCCCATCCCAAGTGGCGCCGAACGGTCGAATTCGCGCATGATGACGAATGGCGTTGTTTGGAAACCACCTTTAAAGTATGGTCCAACAGGAGTTACAAACAAAATAAACATGTATTCTTTCGATGGTTTTACCCCAACTTCAGGCCCGGTTCCAAACAAAAACGGACGAATATACAATGCAGCTCCCGATTCGTAAGGCGGTACAAAACGTTCGTTCAGTTTAATCGCTTTAATAACAGCTTTTTCAAATTTTTCAATCGGAAGAACGGCCATCATCGTTCCTTCGCTTGAATCCTGCATTCGTTTGGCATTTTCATCCATGCGGAATACCCTGATTTTGCCGTCTTTTCCGCGAAATGCTTTTAATCCTTCGAATGATTCTTGTCCATAGTGAATGCAGGTGGCGGCCATGTGCATTGTTACGTATTCACTGTCACTCACTTCAAGATCACCCCATGCTCCGTTTTTGTAAGTACAACGGATGTTGTAATCCGTTTTCATATACCCGAAGCCTAAATTTTTCCAATCTATAGTTTCCATAGTAAAAAAGTAGTTTGTCAATCCAAGGTTCTTTTTGGAGTCATAAATTAACGAAAAAAAACGCGGAGAAGGAAGGACAAATTACCAGTATCTTCAAATTAGTCCTTTGTGCTGATTTCCAGAAAGTACCCGTTGTGTTTACGGATGTTCAATACCTTTCCATCCGAAAAAATGAGATATTGACCTTTTATCCCGTTCAAAACTCCGGAAACGACAGGATCTTTATCAAACGAAACACTGGTAATTTTCTCCGGAAATGCGGAACATGGATAGTTCATCTTCCAGATTTGATTGTCGGAATACAAATATTGCTGCAATTCGGCCGGAAGCAACTGGTAAGCATTTACCTTTTCTTCCCGAAGGTTATATCCCTGAATGTCCTTATTTTGAAGCATGGAGCGCCAGTTGGTTTTATCCGAGAAAAAATTTTTCAGGAAAACTTCAATCACTCCTGAAATGTGGCGATTGGGCGTGCAGGCCAGAATGATGGCTTGGCTGGCACCCTGGTCGATCCAGCGGGTTGGAACCTGGTGATGGCGGGTAACGCCTACTTTCAGTTCTCCCGAAACGGCCAGATACACGTAATGGTCAATCAGGTCGTGTTCGCGGGCCCAGTCCATGTCGCGGGCAATACCTAAGTGTGCTTTCGACAATTCGGGACGCATAACGGTTTCGCTGGCTTCGGGAGCCGTTTGCAGGCAGTTGTAGCAAAAGCCTTGCCCGAACGAGGTCTTGGTACGTTTTCCACACGAAATACAGTTGATTTGCCCGGTGAATTTCAGGCTGATCGATTTTCCAATCAAATCGTTCATGGGCAATTCGGTTTCTCCAATTGGAAGAAAATACTGAATCGGATCGGCATATTCCGACCTCATTTTAATGATATTTCCGGGAGCAAGCATGGTCGAAGAGTTTTTAGTACCGCACAAAGTACGGAAATGTTGGGTGAATTGGAAACAGTTATTCCTGAAATTAAAAACCCGCCTTCTCGTAAGAAAACGGGTTCGATTTATAGAGAGTAAGCAACCGATCCGCCTAAAGCGGCACTGAGGCTTACGAAAATTGCACCAACAATAGTTGGCACAATTATATTTTGGTCATTGCCTTGTCTCTACAACACAAATAACCATTGTCATTTTATTTCCGATCCGTTTTTAATCGGTTCGGTTGGCGTTACAAATTTCAGTGAGCCGTCAGCATCCTGTGCCATCAGGATCATTCCCTGCGAAAGGATTCCTTTCAGTTCGCGTGGTTCGAGGTTTACCAAAATACTGACCTGTTGTCCGATTATTTCTTCCGGATTGTAATATTCGGCAATGCCCGAAACAACGGTGCGTTTATCGATTCCGGTGTCGATGGTCAGTTTCATCAGTTTCTTGGTTTTGGCCACTTTTTCGGCTTCAATAATGGTTCCGGTGCGGATGTCCATTTTCTGAAAATCGTCGTACGTGCAATTTTCTTTGGCTGGAGTTACAGTTGCATTGGCTGCTTCGTTGGCTTTTTTCGTAGCCAGCAGTTTGTTCACCTGACGTTCGATCACGTCATCTTCAATCTTTTCGAACAGCAATTCAGGAGTATTGGTCTGATGACCGGCTGGTAGAAGATCGGTGCGTCCTAAGTTGCTCCAGTTCAATTCGTCCATATTCAGGAAAACTCGAAGTTTGTCCATGCTGAAAGGCAGGAATGGCGCCAGAATGATGGTGAGGTTGGCGGTGATCTGCAAACAGACATTCATGATGGTTTCCACACGGGCAGGATCGGTTTTGACCACTTTCCAAGGCTCGGCATCGGCCAGGTATTTGTTGCCTAAACGGGCCAAATCCATCGCGTATTTCAGGGCTTCGCGGAAACGATACTGCGAAATGCTCTTTTCAACCTCGGCTTTAATTACTGAAATCTCGTCCAGAGCAAGTTGATCCGATTCCGTGAGAGTTCCGGCAGCCGGAACTTTTCCGTCGTAATATTTTTGAGTCAGAACCAGAGCGCGATTCACGAAGTTGCCCAAAATGGCCACCAGTTCGTTGTTGTTGCGGGTCTGGAAATCTTTCCAGGTAAAATCGTTGTCTTTGGTTTCAGGAGCATTGGCGGTGAGTACATATTTCAACACATCTTCCTTGCCCGGAAATTCATCCAAATATTCATGCAGCCAAACGGCCCAGTTGCGCGAAGTGGAGATTTTGTCGCCTTCGAGGTTCAGGAATTCATTGGCCGGTACATTGTCGGGCAGAATATACGAACCTTCGGCTTTCAGCATGGCTGGGAAAATGATGCAATGGAACACAATGTTGTCTTTCCCGATGAAATGCACCATTTTGGTTTCGGGGTCTTTCCACCATTTTTCCCAGTCGGGCGTCCATTCTTTGGTGGCCGAAATGTACCCAATCGGGGCATCGAACCAAACATACAACACTTTTCCTTCGGCTCCATCAATTGGAACGGGCACGCCCCAATCGAGGTCTCGGGTTACGGCGCGCGGCTGCAATCCACTGTCGATCCATGATTTGCACTGGCCGTAAACATTCGATTTCCATTCTTTGTGACCTTCCAGAATCCATTCTTTCAGCCAGCTTTCGTATTGGTCGAGTGGTAAATACCAGTGTTTGGTTTCTTTCATTACCGGAGGATTTCCGCTCAAAGTCGATTTTGGGTTGATGAGGTCAGTCGCATTCAGTGTACTTCCGCAGGCTTCGCATTGGTCGCCGTAAGCCCGCTCGTTTCCGCACCGGGGACAAGTCCCGGTAATGTAGCGGTCGGCCAGAAATTGACGGGCTTCCTCGTCGTAATATTGTGCGCTGGTTTTTTCGATGAATTTACCATCGTCATATAACTTTTTAAAAAATTCGGAAGCCGTTTCGTGATGGATTGGTGCGCTGGTACGTGAATATACGTCGAACGAAATGCCGAAGCGCGCAAACGCATCTTTAATAATGTTGTGGTATTTGTCCACGATATCTTGTGGGGTAACTCCTTCTTTCTTCGCTTTCAGGGTAATTGGCACGCCGTGTTCGTCGGAACCACCAATAAAAGCCACTTCCTGTCCGTTCATACGTAGGAAACGGGCATAAATATCAGCCGGAACATATACGCCGGCAAGGTGTCCGATGTGCACCGGGCCGTTGGCATACGGCAAAGCCGAAGTAATGAGAGTACGTTTATAATTAGTCATTTCAATTTTGATTTTATTGAGGGTGACAAAGATAGTTGAAAATTTTAGTTGAGAGAAAAATATGATTTCTCATCTGCATCCAACTTTATTTGTAACAACAAAGCCATCCCTGTTAACAGGAATGGCTCTGACACTTGGATAAACTGTAAAATCCCTTATTTCTTTCCAAACATATAATTGACAGAAATTTGTAAAACTTTATTTTTAAGCTTTGTATCTGTGCCATCATTAATATTTGCCAACCCGAGTTGATAATTAATGCTAGGCACAAACCTTCCAAATTCCAACCCTAAGCCAAACCCTAAGCCAAAATCAATTCTTTTCGCTCCGCCATCTCCAAAAGTGATATCGGTAGTTTCTCCATTCATCTTCTCTTTTCCGCTTAATGCATATCCCAAATATGGTCCGGCCTGAACAAAGAACTTAGATGTTTCACTGGCTACAAATTTGTAGGCAAGATATACAGGTACTTCCAGGTAATTAAGTGTTTCAGTCGATTCATAGCTGGTTCCATATACATCCATCTTAATTTTACATCCCTTCAAAGAATACAAAAGTCCAGTATTTAAAAAAAGGTTTTCTTGCAATTCAAATTCGGCAACTGGTCCTACTTGTAATCCGATTATTGATTTGGGTGAGATGCTCATTCCACTCGAAGAAAAACTCATATTTGCAATATTAAGCCCTCCTTTAATTCCAAACACCTGCGCATTTGCAATTTGGGCAAACATGGCAAAAACAATTAATAAAACAAGTTTTGTTTTCATAGGTTAATCGATTGTTTGGTCTGCCTACTCTTGAGTTTTTCGGCTTACACTCCCTACTTTATTTTGGATTTTCGGGGACTTCCCTTAAGATTAATTGATGAGTCTGTAATTATTAAAATTAAACCATTTTGATCAAAAAACCTAATATACAGAAAGTAATTTTAAAATATGATGATTTGCAATTACCTCATTGCTAATTTTATATGATTTAAATCTTGGCTAAATACCCGATAACTGTTTTGGGTAATTCTTTTTATTCATCTTTAAGGAAACTATCCTTTTCCCGATTTTTTAAATGTTCATTGATTCATTTAGAATAAGCTATTGGCTCTTTTGGAATATTGAATTGCGGAATAGAACTTGATCAGAAGAATCTACTTTTAACTTTCACAATATTGGTTTGCCATAAAGATTTAGGTAAATCTATCAAAACGTTGAATTTTCATCTTGAAAACATGAAAAATATCGTTAGTTTTACCCACTTTTTTAAAAGAAATATGTACAGATCACCTTTATACGGGAAAGAATGGAACTGGCGTAACATTAAAATGGAAACGCGAGAAATCCATATTGATTTGCGGTCGTAAAGGCCGGGGAAAGGGATTTTCTGCGTTAGTGCAGCAAGTCCCTTTTCTATTTTGTGTTCCTGAAAAAAAGAAAAAAACCATTAAATAATTAACATCATGGCCAGACTTAAAAAAATTTATCTTGAAGAATCAGAGATGCCCAAGCAATGGTATAACATTGCACCTGATCTACCCACACCATTAAATCCTCCACTCGGACCTGGCGGAAAACCTATAACTCCGGAGATGCTTGCTCCCGTTTTCCCGATGAACCTGATTGAACAGGAAGTATCGATGGAGCGCTGGATCAATATTCCGGAAGAAATCCGTCAGATCTTATTTCAATGGAGACCAAGTCCGCTGGTTCGCGCATACGAGCTGGAAGAAGCGCTGGGAACACCTGCCAAAATATACTATAAAAACGAAAGTGTTTCGCCTGCCGGAAGCCACAAAGCAAATACCGCTGTTGCCCAGGTATGGTACAACAAACAATTCGGAATCAAAAAATTAACCACGGAAACCGGTGCCGGGCAATGGGGTTCAGCGCTTTCGTATGCCTGTGCCCAGATTGGCGGAATCGAATGTAAAGTGTTCATGGTTCGGGTGAGTTTCGACCAGAAACCCTTCCGCAAAATGCTGATGCAGACCTACGGTGGCAAATGCGTGGCCAGTCCAAGTATGGAAACTCAAGCCGGACGCGACATTCTGGCCCAATATCCGGACACTCCCGGAAGTTTGGGAATCGCTATTTCGGAAGCCATTGAAGAAGCAGTAAGCGATCCGACCGGAAAAACCCGCTACACACTGGGTTCGGTATTAAACCACGTCATGTTGCATCAAACCATTATTGGGCTCGAAGCCAAAAAACAATTGGCCAAAGTAGGCATTAAAAACCCGGATGTGGTAATTGCCTGCTGTGGTGGCGGAAGCAATTTTGCCGGATTGACATTCCCGTTCATGCACGATAAAATTAATGGCGCCAACATCCAGATTATTGGAGCTGAGCCATTCTCGTGCCCAACCCTGACCAAAGCACCATTCATATACGACCATGGTGATGTAGCCAAAATGACCCCACTGATGGCCATGTACAGTCTTGGACACAATTTCGTTCCGGAACCTATTCATGCCGGCGGACTTCGTTATCATGGAATGTCGCCACTGGTAAGCGCTTCGTTGCGCGACGGGTTAATGGAAGCTGTGGCCATTCACCAGAGCGAATGTTTCGAAGCCGGATTGCTTTTTGCTAAAACTGAAGGAATCGTTCCAGCTCCTGAAACGACCCATGCCATCGCCTCAACCATTCGCGAAGCCTTGAAAGCAAAAGAAGAAGGAAAAGAAAAAGTAATCCTCTTCAACTTCAGCGGACATGGAATGATGGATTTGGTGGGCTATGATAAGTTTATTGCAGGAGCATTAGCCGATTACGAATATCCGGAAAAGGAAATCGCAGCCAATCTGGCTAAATTGCAGGGTTATCCGATGCCAAAATAGAATATCAAACGAATACGAAAAGGGGATAATCCACGCGATTATCCCCTTTTTTGCTTTATAATATTGGCATTTCTCCAAAGATCAAATTTAATTTCACTTTTTAAAAAAATACAGAAAGTATAGCAACACTTTTTATTTCTTTTAAATACATTTGTCGAAATTAAAACCAACAAAACGAACAAAACATGAAGAAATTCCTTCTTATTCTTTGTCTGTTTGCTTCAGCCGGTTTATTTGCACAACCGCTGGCAATCATTCCGCAACCCTCGCAGATAAGCCAAAGCGACGGATCGTTTATCCTGAGTCAGGCTACATCTATTTCGTTTGACGCTTCCAAACCTGAGCTGAAAAGCATTGCCGGTCAGTTAAACGAATTTCTGAAAACATACTACGGCTTTACTCTTCCGGTGAACGAAAAAGCGAAACAAACACTCAGTTTCAGGCTGAATAAAGCCCTGCCTGGAAGCGACGAAGGCTATTTGCTTAAAGTTGACCCAAAAGAAATCGTGATTACAGCTAAAACGCCAGCCGGAATTTTCTATGGCGTTCAATCGCTGAAACAAATGATTCCGGTAACGCAAAACGGTCCGTTAGCCGTGCCCTGCGCCGACATCAACGACCAGCCCCGCTTTGCATGGCGTGGTTTACACCTCGACGTTGGCCGCCACTATTTCCCGATCAGCTTCATCAAAAAATACATCGATTACATGGCCATGTACAAGCTGAATACGTTCCACTGGCACCTGACCGAAGACCAAGGCTGGCGACTGGAAATAAACCAATATCCAAAACTCACTGAAATATCAAGCTGGAGAGACGAAACCGTGGTTGGTCACGCTTCCCGTTCGAAAGTTTACGATGGCGTTGGCTATGGCGGTTTTTACACCCAGAAACAAGTAAAAGAAATTGTGCAGTACGCTGCCGACCGCTTCATTACTGTGGTTCCTGAAATTGAAATGCCCGGACACAGTGTTGCTATTTTGGCGGCTTTCCCTGAATTGGGCTGTACTGGCGGACCTTACAACGTGATGACCACCTGGGGCGTCAGCAAAGATGTTCTCTGCGCTGGAAAAGAAGAAACCTTTAAGTTTCTGCAGAACGTACTCGACGAAGTTTGCGAACTGTTTCCTTCGAAATACATCCACATTGGAGGCGACGAATGTCCGAAAGACCGCTGGAAAGAATGTGCGGATTGTCAGAAACGAATGAAGGACCTTGGCTTAAAAGACGAACACGAACTGCAAAGCTATTTCATCAAGCGCATCGAAAAATACCTGAACAGCAAAGGTCGCCAGATCATTGGCTGGGATGAAATTCTGGAAGGTGGCTTGGCTCCGGGCGCATCAGTGATGTCGTGGAGAGGAATAGAAGGCGGGATCAATGCTGCCAAACAAAAACACAATGTAGTTATGACTCCGGGCTCACACCTGTATTTCGACCACTATCAATCGAAAGACACCGACAAGGAACCTCTGGCCATTGGCGGATATCTGCCTTTGGAACAAGTTTATTCCTACGAACCAATTCCTGAAGAATTGTCGGCCGACGAGCAGAAATACATCATGGGTGCACAGGCCAACGTTTGGACCGAGTACATCGCTTCAACCAAATATCTCGAATACATGGTTTTCCCTCGAGTTTGCGCTTTAGCCGAAGTGGTTTGGAGTCCAAAAGAAAAGAGAGACTTTGCCAATTTCTCGAAACGAATGGATACGGAATATTTACGCTTGTACCGCTACGGGATTAACTATCGCAAGCAATAATGATTTTTAGGGGTTTATAATAAAAACGTCATTGCTGACGAGACGAAGCAATGACGTTTTTTTATTTGCTATTTGTTATTCATCTGATTTGTCACCCTTTGCAGTGTTGATTTTAAAGATAGGATAAAGCGGACAAAACCGAAAAACTGCTGTTGCGAGCAATGCGACTCCGATTAGCCCCCAGTAACTTTCAAAAATAACACCGCCAATAGCCAACCCAATTCCGGCAACCAGACGGAGAATGCGGTCTGTTGATCCAATATTACATTTCATAGCTAATGATTTAAAGTTTTAACTATGAAACATTTAAAACGGATAGTTGTTCAGAATTCTTCTTCCAGAATTTGTGCAGCCGAACCAACCAATTCCGTGCAAACCGAATCGAACAATCCTTTGGCTTTGGCTTCTGTCGATCCTTCTGGAGTTGAAAGATCGATACCCAATAATTTTTTACACTGGAGCGAACCGTGTTTGGCAATAAAGAGCTCGTTAAAACGGCGAACGGCAGCTTTGGTTTCAGCTTTTATTTCAGGAACAGATTTCTCTTTAAAATTTGCTTTCAGGCCCAAAACCATATAGGCTCCGGTAACCGCGCCGCAGGTTTCGCCCATACACATTCCGCCTCCAAAGCCAAGAGCAATTCGCAAGGCAGTGGTTCGGTCGAGTTTTAATTCTTCGGAATGGCTTAAAAGTACCGATTGTGCACAGTTCAGAGTTTTAAAGTTTTCGATCGCTAGTTGTGATTTTTTCATGGTATTTTTAATTAAAAAACCCGAAGCAATAGCCCCGGGTTTTCAGTATATAAAATTTGTCTATTCTTATTCACCACGAACTGCTGCAACTCCAGGAAGAACCTGTCCTTCGAGGTATTCGAGCAAAGCGCCACCGGCAGTTGAAATGTATGAAACTCCGTCAGCAAAACCGAATTGGTTTACGCAAGATACAGAGTCGCCACCACCAACTAAAGAGAAAGCACCTTTTGCAGTTGCTTTTACGATAGCTTCGCCCACTGCAATAGAGCCTACAGCAAATTTCTCCATTTCGAAAACGCCAACAGGGCCATTCCAAAGAATAGTACCTGAGTTTTCGATTACTTCTTTAAACATGGCGATACTGTTTGGCCCAGCATCCAAACCTTGCCATCCAGCCGGAATGGCATTGGCTTCAACAATTTGAGTATTGGCATCTGGCGCAAAAGCGTCAGCAGCAACTACATCAGTTGCCATGAAAATTTTCACGCCTTTTTCAGCTGCTTTTTTCTCGATAGCCAAAGCAGTTTCAAGAAAATCGGGCTCGCAAATGGAGTTACCAACTTCGCCACCGTGAGCTTTCACGAAAGTGTAAGTCATACCGCCACCCAAAATCAGGTTGTCAACTTTATCAAGCAGGTTTTCGATGATCGTAATTTTTGAGGAAACTTTAGCGCCACCCATGATGGCAGTCAATGGACGCTGTGGGTTTTTCAATACTTTGTCAAGGCTGGCAATTTCGCTTTCGATGAGGTAACCAAACATTTTGTCGTTCGGAAAAAATTTGGCTATCACAGCTGTTGAAGCGTGTGCACGGTGAGCCGTCCCAAAAGCGTCGTTAATCCAGCAGTCGCCATTGGCAGCCAATTGTTCAGCAAAAGCTTCATCGCCTTTTTCTTCTTCCTTGTGGAAACGAAGGTTTTCAAGCAACAATACTTCACCTGGTTTTAAAGCTTTGGCCATGGTCTGAACTTCAGCGCCAATACAATCTGGAGCCATTTTTACATCGCGGCCAAGGAGTTCGCTCAAATGAGAAACGAGGTGGCACATGGAGTATTTGGCCTCAGGTCCGGCTTTTGGACGGCCAAAGTGCGACATAATGATTGGCGAACCGCCTTCTGAAATTACCTTATTAATAGTTTGAACAGCCGCACGCATACGGGTATCATCAGTAATTACAAAATTTTCGTCGAGCGGCACGTTAAAATCAACACGGATAAGTGCTTTTTTGCCAGCGAAATCATAAGTTTCAATAGTTTGCATATATGTGTTTTTTAGTGTTACAAAAATTCACACCAAATATAAAAAATATATCAGTGCGATAAAGTTTCGGTAACTTTTGACTTCCTGAATTTAATGTTGGGGTAAAGTAAATTTAGAGAAATGAGAAAAGAGGAAAAAGCAAAGTCGGCCCTTTCCGCTTTCCTTATTTCTCTTTCCTTATTTTTTTTGCAAAACAGATTTTCACTTCAGGAATTACTATTTTTGACACGCATCAATCGATCGAGTATGTTTTTTAAAGAAATTATCGGACAAAACGCTATCAAACAACGGCTGATTCAGTCGGTTAATGAAGAACGAGTGAGTCACGCCCAGCTTTTTGCCGGTCCTCCCGGAACCGGGAAGCTGGCCCTTGCCATCGCTTATGCCCAGTTTGTTGCCTGCACCAACCGACAGGTTGACGACTCCTGTGGCGAATGTCCATCGTGCAAAAAGTACAAAAAGCTGATCCATCCCGATCTTCATTTTATATTTCCGGTCATTAAAACGCCCAAATTCAAGGAACCGGTATCCGACAATTTTCTGGAAGAATGGCGAATGATGATCGGTAAAAATCCATATTTCACCAGCGATCAGTGGTTCGAACAAATTGGTGTTGAAAATGCCCAGGGATTGATTTATTCGCACCAAAGCGAAGAAATTATCAGGAAGCTTAACCTTAAATCATACGAATCGGAGTATAAGGTGATGATTATCTGGCTGCCCGAAAAAATGCACGTAGCCTGCGCCAACAAACTGTTGAAGATGATCGAAGAGCCGCCGGTAAAAACCTTGTTCGTCCTGATTACGGAAAATGAGGAAGACATTATCAGCACCATCAGGTCGAGATGCCAACTCATTACTATTCCTCCGATTGATCCGACTTCGATTGAAAAAGCCATTAGTGCCAGGCCTGAAGCCGAAGGTTGCGATATCCGCAACATTGTTCATCTGGCAAAAGGAAATTACGGCAAAGCGTTGGATCTGCTCGAACCCGATGACCAGACCCTTTTTAATCTCGAACGGTTTAAAGAATTGATGCGGTTTTCGTATGGGAGAAAATTTGCAGACCTGTTTAAATGGGTCGATCAGGTTGCCGTTATTGGTCGCGAAAAACAAAAAAGTTTGCTGAACTATTTTTTGATGATACTGCGCGAAAATTTTATTTTCAATTTAAAAAACAGTGCGTTAACATTCATGAGCGATCAGGAAACCGAATTCTCGAAACGGTTTTCACCGTTCATCAACGAACGAAACATCGTTGAACTGACCGAAGTTTTCGAGACGGCTTTCGCACATATCGGCATGAATGGAAATCCGAAAATCATTTTTACTGATGTTGCATTTAAAATTACGAAACTGATCAGGAAGTAGCCAAAAGTGATCTGTATCTGGTTTTCAGCAGCAGGCTCTGCATTTCTGCACACCTTTTTCTAATGGCCAATGACCAATAACTAATTACAGATTTTATGACTATTTTTGCATGTACTTGGTAATTCACTAAACAATATGGATGATCTCAATTGGGTTGATCGCGGATGTTGCAACGGACACGGGGGAACTTGCACTAAACTAAACGTTTACGATTGGTTGAACGATGTGATTAATATTGCCAATCCGACTGATTTGGTTGAGGTCCGTTTTAAAAATACGCGAAAAGATTTTTTCAGGAATGTAAACAACCTGAAATTAAATCCAGGTGACATTGTTGCCGTTGAAGGAAATCCGGGACACGATATTGGAATTGTAACTGTGACGGGCGATCTGGTTCTGGAACAGATGAAAAAACACAAAGTCACCCTGATCAATGGTGAAATCCGGAAAATATATCGAAAAGCCAAACCGGCAGATATCGACAAATGGAAGGAAGCCATTGCCTGCGAACACCAAACCATGATACGTTCGCGCCAGATTGCCAACGAACTCAAACTGAACATGAAAATTGGCGACGTTGAATACCAGGGCGATAAAACCAAAGCCATTTTCTATTACATCGCCGACGATCGGGTTGACTTTCGCCAACTGATCAAAGTTTTCGCCGACACTTTCCGGATTCGTATCGAGATGAAGCAAATCGGAGCCAGGCAGGAAGCTGGCCGAATTGGAGGAATTGGTCCTTGCGGACGTGAAATCTGCTGCGCCTCGTGGATCAGTAATTTTGTATCGGTAAATACCAACTCTGCACGATATCAGGATATTTCGCTCAACCCACAAAAACTGGCGGGACAATGCGGGAAACTCAAATGCTGCCTCAACTTCGAAGTCGATACCTATATCGACGCACAGAAAGATTTCCCGGCAACAAACGTTCCGCTCGAAACCGAATCTGGAACCTTCCAGTACATGAAAGCCGATATTTTCAAGCAGATTTTCTGGTATTCAAAGGTTGGCGATAAAACAGGAGAATTCATTGCGGTTCCAGTCCAAAGGGTGAAAGAAATTATTCGGTCGAACCAAAAAGGGAAAGCAGTAGCAAGGTTAATTCCCGAAACCGAAATCAAAGCCACAGTTGAAAAACTGAGTTTTGAAGACGGCTCAAACCACGATTCTTTGACTCGTTTCGATGCGCCGAAACGTACTGAAAATAAAAAACGAGGCAATAACCGCCGCCGAAAATTTAAATCCAAATCATGAAACGATTTCTTATAATTTTTCTTGCACTTTCCCTTATCACAGGTCTGATTGCTTGCGACCGCAAAAAGGTTTTTGAAGCCTACCACAAGATTGACGAAAAAGGATGGAACAAGGATTCGGTCGTGGTGTTTACTGTTCATTTGACCGACACCATCAAGAACAACAATTTGTTTGTAAACATTCGCAACAAAGGGACATATCCGTACAGTAACATTTATCTTTTTCTGACCATTGGTTCACCTGATGGTACAACCAGAACTGATACCGTTCAGTTTACGCTTGCCGAACCTTCGGGCAAATGGAAGGGTAGCGGGATTGGTGGTTTGCACGACAATCAGATTCAGTACAAAAGCAGTGTTTACTTTCCGCACAAGGGCGATTACAAATTTATGATCAAACAAGGAATGCGCGACAACGTATTGCAGGGAATCCGCGATGTTGGTTTCCGGGTAGAAAAAACATACTAAAACAAGGAAACAAGGAGTAAGGAGTCCGAAAGCCGGAACCCCATCCTAAATTGTAAATAGTAAATCGTCAAATAGTAAATATTTTCAGAAACAGTGGGGAAGAATAAATTATCGAAATTTGCCGATCTGGCAACTTACGAACATGTGGTTCAGGTTACTTACAAACAAGTCCAGGAAAATGGTTTTCAATATAAAGGGAAATGGAGCGCGACTTTTTTCGGAAATAACAACCCGGTCATTCTCGAATTGGGTTGCGGAAAGGGCGAATACACTGTAAAACTGGCCAAGCATTATCCTGAATTTAATTTTATAGGGCTTGACATCAAAGGCTCCCGAATGTGGAAAGGCGCCACTCAGGCCAAAGATCAGGGGTTATCGAATGTGGGGTTTTTGCGGACAAACATCGAGAATATCCGGATGTTTTTTGCTGAAAACGAAGTAGCTGAAATCTGGCTTACATTTCCTGATCCGCAAATGAAAAAGACCAGAAAACGACTGACGGCAACCAATTTTATCTCGAGTTACCGGCAAATCATGATTCCAAATGGCATCATTCACCTGAAATCGGACAGCAATTTCATGTACCGTTATACAGAAGCCATGGTGGCCGAAAATCGGTTCGAAATCATCCGTCAAACCGACGACTTATATCAGTCAGATATTTTGGATGATGTGCTGTCGATCCAGACTTTTTACGAAAAACAATGGCTCGACCGCGGACTGACTATCAAATATCTGGCATTCAGGCTCAGCCATCAGTTACCACTAAAGGAACCTGAAGTTGAAATTGAAAAAGATCCGTACCGAAGCTTTGGGCGAAACGCGAAAGAATAAGATATAGAGAACGAAAAGGGAAAAAGGAGAGCGGAAAAAATATTCACATAAAGACACAACCCGAAACTTGAGATTTTGAACTTGAACCATCAATAATGAGCGATTTTTACGATAAAGTGTATGATGTGGTCCGTTTAATTCCGGCAGGAAAAGTAACGAGCTACGGAGCCATCGCAAATTATCTGGGTACGGCTCAATCGTCTCGAATGGTTGGCTGGGCCATGAATAACGCGCATGTTCAGGAGAAATACGTGCCAGCCCACCGTGTGGTTAACCGTAATGGATTGCTCACGGGGAAACATCATTTTGGCTCGTCAACCGTTATGCACGAATTGCTTGAAGCCGAAGGAATCACAGTCGTCGATGACCAGATTGTTGATTTTCAAAAGCACTTCTGGAATCCAATGATTGAACTTGACAGGAAATAGTTTGTTATTCAGAACAATTCAGTTAAAACTAAAAATACATGACAGAAATACCACGGAAACTAATCGTTCCCAAGAATATTACCGATGCGCTCCGAAATGTGACATTCCCCGGAAGTAATCAGGATGTTGTTTCACTCGAAATGGCTCAAGAGATTCGGGTCGCCGGTAAAAAAGTAACTTTTTCGCTGGTTTTCCAGCGGTCCGACGATCCAAATATAGCTCTAGTAATTGCGGCCTGCGAGGAAGCTATTCTCAAATATGTTGGAGCCGATGTTGAAATAAAAGGCAACATCACCGCAAAAGCAGTTCACCAAATGGAACGTCCGATTCTGCCGGGAGTCAAAAACCTGATTGCTATTGCTTCAGGAAAAGGTGGCGTTGGAAAATCAACCATTGCGGTTAATCTTGCCATTGCATTGGCCAAGACAGGAGCCAAAGTTGGGTTGATTGATGCCGATATATTCGGACCATCGATTCCGAAAATGTTTGGTGTGGAGGACATTAAACCCTCAGGAGTTCGTGTCGACGGGAAAGAACGGATACAACCCATCAGTAAATTTGGAGTTAGCTTCTTGTCCGTCGGATTTTTTGTTGCTACTGAAGATGCAGTAGTGTGGCGCGGCCCAATGGCATCCAAAGCGCTCAGCCAACTAATTACCGATGGCAACTGGGGAACATTGGATTATTTGCTTTTCGATCTTCCACCCGGAACCAGCGATATTCACCTTACACTCGTGCAAACAGTACCAGTAACCGGAGCCATTATTGTTACTACTCCGCAAGAGGTGGCTTTGGCCGATGTTATCAGGGGCGTGAACATGTTTACGGGAAAAGGCGTTGATGTTCCGGTTCTCGGTCTCATTGAAAATATGGCTTGGTTCACTCCGGAAGAACTCCCGGGAAATAAATATTACATTTTCGGGAAAGACGGAGGCGTGAAGTTGGCCGAACGGCTGGGATTACCCTTGCTTGGGCAAATACCTATTGTTCAGGGAATCCGCGAAGGCGGCGATTCTGGCAATCCGGTATCCGAAGACGAAAATTCAGTGATTGGAAAAGCATTCGCAGAAATTGCTGTGAATGTGATTCGCGAAGCCGAAAGCCGGAACGCGAATCTCGATCCGACGAAAAAAGTAAAGGTTAGCCGAAAATAATAGACTGTACACTTAAAATTTTTAATGGAGCATTTTGTCAATTTCATGGACAAATGTTCCATTATTTTTTATGAATCGTCAACATGTCATATTTAAATATTTCATATATAGACAATTAAGCAACAAAGCAATCTCCATTTGTATTCCTGCACATTCAGAGCATCCTGATTTTTAGTCTATTAAATTTCTATTTTTGTTTAGTACCGAAACCTAAGCAAGGTATTTCGTATTTAAACCATTAAACTAACTATCAATGACTAACCAACCGAGTAGCAACCTCCGGGTTGGAATGACCTTTATGGCTTCCATCTTTTTCATCTTTGGTTTTGTAACCAACTTCAACATCGCTATGAAAGATCAGGTGCAACTGGCATTTGATCTGAAAACTCTTTATCCGGGATGGGAAAACTTTTTTGCACAGCTTGTTAATGGCGTGTTTTTCTTTGCATACTTCTGTTTCAGCTTTGTTTGTGGCATGATTATCAAGAAAATTGGATATAAAAATGGTGTTATTGCAGGACTTGTTTTAGTTGCCACTGGCAGTTATTTGTTCTTCCCGGCGGTTTCGGTTTTGTCGTACCCACTCTTTTTAGGAGCTATATTTGTAATGGCGACTGGGGTTGTATTTTTGCAAACTGCGGCCAATCCATATGTTGTAGCTTTGGGGCCGCAAGAAACAGCACCTGCCCGACTTAATTTGACTCAGGCATTAAACGGAGTGGCGACTACCATTGCACCTTACCTGGCCGGAATCCTTGTGTTGGCTCCTGCTGTGTTGGCTCTTAAAAGTGGGGCCACAGCGCAAGATGCTGCCAATTTTGTTAAAATGCCTTTTGTCGTAATTGGTTCTATCGTCGTTTTAATAGCGATTGGCATCTTATTTATCAAATTGCCTGAAATTATAGGCGATGAGACCGTCGCCTCCATGTCGGCACTCAAGAAACCTCAGGTTTGGTTAGGCGCAATCGGTATTTTCTGCTATGTTGGAGCCGAGGTTGGCACCGCTTCTCAAATAAGCAGTTATTTGACTAACTTGCTGGATATGGCAAAAGATGAAGCTGTAAAACTAACCGCGATTTATTGGGGTGGAAATATGATTGGCCGTTTTATGGGGTCTGTTTTACTTGGAACACTTTCGAAAAACTTGAAATACAAGTATTCCTTGTATATTTTAGTTTTCGCATTTTTTGTGGGTTGGTTTATCTTCTCGGCAGGAGTAAAAGATGGGCAGTTTATTTTTGAATCAAAACCAATTTATGGCATAATTTTCTTTATTATTGCGGTTGCCAATTTTTTATTGATGCTTTTGGGCAAAGGTATTGCTAATATTTCTTTGGGAATATTTGGAGCTACGAATATGTTCCTGGTTTTAACCGGCTTTTTGCTACCGCCACAGATCGGAATGTGGTGTTTGCTATCAGTAGGTTTTTTTAACTCGATCATGTTCCCCAACATATTTTCATTGGGAGTTAACGACCTTGACCCCTCCGAAATGCCAATCGCGTCGGGTATGATCAATACAATGATTGTTGGCGGATCTGTAGTGCCGGTATTAATGGGAGCAATTACTGATTCGGTAAGTTTAAAAGCTGCCTTATTGGTTCCCATAATTTGTTACGCCTACATAACGTTCTTTGCATTAAAAGGAAGTAAAATCCGATAATCAATTTTTAATAATATACACATGAAAAAAGTAGCAATAGGTGTTGATATTGGTGGAACAAATACTGCAATTGGAGTTGTTGATGAATTAGGTAATGTAGTCGCGAAAGATAACATTTCTACTCGAACCGACGGGGATGTAGATCGTTATGTCGATGATTTATCCCTGGCAATCAATGGTTTAATAAAATCCGTTAAACTTGTGAATCCCGAAATAGAGGTTCAGGGAATCGGAATAGGAGCTCCAAACGGGAACTATTATGCCGGTACAATTGAATATGCCGCAAACCTTGCATTTAAGGGCATTGTTCCATTGGTAAAACTTCTCAAACTCAAATTTCCTGAATTAAAAGCCATCTCATTAACTAATGATGCCAATGCTGCTGCTATTGGAGAAATGATTTACGGCGGAGCCAAAGAAATGAAAAACTTTGTGATGTTTACGCTTGGAACAGGTGTTGGAAGCGGAATTGTTGTCAATGGCGACCTGGTTTACGGAAGTGACGGCTTTGCTGGCGAGTGCGGACACACTACCTTAATTCCGGGCGGAAGGTTATGTGGCTGTGGTGCTTTGGGGCACTTTGAAGCATACTGTTCGGCGCCAGGCATGAAACGGACTGCTTTTGAGCTGATGGTGAAATACAATGCAACTGACAGTTTACTGGCCGACAAATCATTTAATGAACTCGATTCAAAAATGATTTTCGATGCTGCTGAAAAAGGCGATAAAATAGCCAATGAAGTATTCGAACTGACAGGTGAATGGCTCGGCCAAGGTTTTGCCGATACAGCTCATCATTTAAGTCCAGAGGCCATCTTCTTGTTTGGTGGCCCGACAGCTGCCGGCGACTACATTTTCAAACCGGCCAAAAAGAGTATGGAACGCCATCTACTAACTTCCTTCAAAAATAAGATCCAGATTCTTCCTTCACAGCTTAAATCCGGCGATGCGGCAATTGTGGGTGCCAGTGCATTGGTTTATCAGGAACTAAAAAAATAGTAACCTAATTAATGTGCTGATTGTCAAAAGTAAATAATCAGCGCTGATGAAATATTGAAAGGGAAGAACGTCCGATTTTGGCCGTCTTCCCTTTCTTTTTTTTATTAATATTTGTTAATAACTTATGTGGTTTGTTGAAAAATTCATAGCTTCACAAACGAAACAAATAAAACAGAAGCTTGAGAAACATCAAAAAACATATTATCCCCCTACTTTTTATACTCTTCTCGGTATTCATTTTTCACAAAAGTGCCCATGCTTCGGGAACACTTAAAAAAGTAAAATACAATTACCTGTTGAACCTTCCTGAAGATTACGGCAAAGATCCGAACAAGAAATGGCCAGTTATTTTTTACCTCCATGGTCGCCATGCCAGTGGTAAAAATCTGGAAAGTATAGAACGTTACGGCTTACCCTATTACCTGGCCAAAGGGAAAAAAATAGACTTCATCGTGGTTTCGCCACAATGCCCATGGAATAAAAACTGGTCTTCTGAAGATTGGTTTAATCCGGTTTACGATGAAATAGCTGCCAAATATAGGGTAGATGATGCCCGTATTTACCTGATTGGAATGAGTATGGGAGGCTTCGGAACCTGGGCGTTAGCAAATCGGATGCCCGAGCGTTTTGCTGCCATATCACCAATGTGCGGCGGTGGCGATGTAAAATGGAGTGAGCAGCTCAGCAAAGTACCAACCTGGGTATTTCACGGAACAGCCGACCGGTCAATACCTATCAGCCGTTCGGAAGTGATGGTAAAGGCGCTTGAAAAGTTAAAAGCCGAAATTAAGTTTACCCGCCTAAAAAATATGGGACACGACATTAGCAAACAGTTCGACAACAACGAGTTGTATAATTGGCTGATGCAACATTCCCTGAAAAAATTGCCTTTCTGGCAGGAACAACTACCTTTCATTAAAATGATTGAAGCAACAAAAGTTTTGATTAGCACTCCGTTTTCGTCTTTCAGCTACGCTTCCTCGGAAGAATGATCGCATTCAGGAGAAACAGCACAAGCCCGAATCGTTGAAAATTGTAGTAGCTTTGTTCTGATGAAGGCAATTCTTAAATTCATAATGAAAGTTTTGGGATGGATATTGATGGTTCCGGTGTATTTTTACAAGTATGCCATATCGCCGCTCACTTCACCATCGTGCCGTCACGAACCAACCTGTTCGCAATATGCCATTGAAGCCATAAAGATTCACGGTCCATTTAAAGGATTTTGGCTGGGAACCAAACGGATTTTGAAATGCCATCCGTGGGGAACGCATGGATACGACCCGGTACCGCCAAAGAAAGAGAAATTGAAGTGAATGCCGTTATGAGCAACTTACCAACTTCAATTTTTGATTTATCATTTCCGGAAATCAAACTATCTTTGGTCTTGAATGTTTAAGCAATTCTGATTTCTAGTTATGGGTTCATGAAAAGATACTTATCAATTTTAATTTTGTTACTAACCGCCTGCCAATCGAAGCCAAAAGACGGCCGAGAAATGGTTACGGTCAGCATTCTGCCTCAGAAATACTTTGTTGAACAAATTGCCGGCAATCTATTGCAAGTCAACGTGCTGGTGCCTCCAGGAAGTAGTCCGCATAACTACGAAGTGCTTCCTTCGCAGATGAAAGATCTGGCCAGATCGAAAGTTTGGTTCAAAGTTGGATTGCTAACTTTAGAAGATGCGTTGAAAGATAAGCTGGCTAATATCAATAAAAACCTGGCAATTGTGAATTGTTCGGAAGGAATTAGGACCATTGCAGGAAGCGAACACGAAGACGAAGGACACGAACATGCCGCCAACGAAGCTTTTGACCCGCACATCTGGATGTCGCCCGCAGAAGTGAAAATTATGGCCCGAAATACCTGGAATGCTTTAAAAACCGGATTTCCGCAACACTCTTCCACTTTTGATGCCAATTATGCCCGGTTTATCGAACAAATCGATTCGTTGTCAACAAAAATTGAGCAAAAGCTTTCCCCGGTGAAAAACCGGAACATCCTGATTTTTCATCCGGCGCTGGCTTATTATGCACGGCAGTTTAAATTCGAACAAATTCCGCTCGAACTCGACGGTAAAGAACCATCGCCCAAACACATGAAAGACATTGTTGACCTGGCTCATCAGCAAAACATACATGTTATCTTCATTCAGAAGGAATTTGATCCGGCATTCGCCCAACAGTTATCGCGTGAAATCGATGGAAAAACTGTAATTGTCGATCCTCTGGATTATAATTGGGAAAAACAAATGCTCGACATCACCGAAAAAATAGCAGCGCAAAAATGAAGAAACTGCTTGAAATAAAGAACCTTTCCGCCGGATACGACAATAACATAGTGCTCGAAAATATTTCGCTGGAAGTTTTTTCCGGAGATTTTATTGGAATTATCGGGCCAAACGGAGGCGGAAAAACCACGCTGATCAAAACCATTCTTGGACTGATCAAGCCAGTTTCAGGAGAAATGAACCTGTTCATCAGCAAAACGAATATCGGCTACTTACCGCAGGTCAATCAGATCGACAAACGATTCCCAATTTCGGTGATCGACGTGGTCCGTTCCGGGAAATCTGATTCTGCCTTGTTCTCATCGTTTCACAAAAACACAGCTGAAAAAGAGAAAGCCGAGTCGCTGCTGACCGAAATGGGAATTATTGCAATTCGGAATAAATCGATTGGAGAACTTTCAGGAGGGCAAATGCAGCGCGTTTTTTTGTGCCGCGCCCTGATGAATGATCCCCAGTTGCTGGTTCTGGATGAGCCAAGTACCTATGTGGACAACAATTTTGAAGGCGAGTTATACCTGAAACTCAAGGAACTAAATGAACAAATGGCCATTCTCCTGATTTCGCACGATGTGGGAACCATCTCGTTTTTTGTAAAAACGATTGCCTGTGTTAACCGGAGTTTACACCATCACCCAAGCAACATTATTACCGAAGAACAGCTGGCGTCTTACAATTGTCCGCTGCAAATTATTACCCACGGAAACATTCCGCACACGGTACTGAAATTACACGACGAACATCATGAACACAATCATTGAACTGTTTTCATACGACTTTTTTGTGAACGCCTTTCTGGCTTCATTGCTGGCAGCCATTTCATGCGGAATTATTGGTACATACATCGTTTCGCGACGAATCGTTTTTATCAGCGGCGGAATCACACACGCCTCATTTGGGGGTATCGGGATGGGTTACTACCTGGGCATTAACCCACTATTGGGAGCAGGTATTTTCTCCATTTTATCTGGAATGGGCATTCAGCTTTTCAGCAGCAAAGGAAAAGTGCGCGAAGACTCGTCGATTGCCATCTGGTGGTCGCTCGGAATGGCCATCGGAATCATTTTCGTTTACATGACGCCAGGTTATGCGCCCAACCTGATGAGTTACCTGTTTGGAAGCATCCTGACTGTTTCAACCGGCGAAATCGGATTAATGCTGGCCCTGGCAATCATCATCGTTCTGTTTTTTGTCCTCTTCTATCGTACCATTTTATACATCTCGTTCGACGAAGATTTCGCCAAAACTTCTGATCTGCCGGTAGGGTTATTCAACTACCTGCTGATGATCCTGATTTCGCTAACCATTGTCTTGAATATCAGAGTGGTTGGTATTATCCTGATTTTATCGTTGCTGACGATTCCACAAGCAACTGCTAACCTTTTCACCCGCGATTTTGGCCGAATGATGGGTTACTCTGTAGGATTCGCGTTTCTGGCCTCATTTATTGGTCTGCTCGTTTCATATTTTGCCGACATTCCTTCTGGTGCGACCATTATTTTCACGCAGGTAATTTTATTTGGGCTTGTTAAACTGATCCAAATGATCAGTTCGTCACGCAAATATTCCTCCTGATGGAAGAAACGGACACGCTCATTTCATGCACCCACTGCGGAAAACCGTGGGATAAAAAGACGCTTGATCGTTCGTGCAGCAACTGTTTTGCCTGTACAGGTTGCGAAGCTTACATTTGCCCGGAGTGCCGCTACGAGATTGTTGTAGTACCTCCCAGACCTATGAAACGGGTTGAACGGGAAGAGTAAGCCTTTCCCTGATTATTCGTTATTCAACAGCTATTTCATCGATAAACAGCCAGGCATTTTCTCCAGCTCCCTGATGGCCCTTCGGCGCTTTCCCGATGTTGTAGGCGACAACTTTCACAAACCCAGCGGTAATCGGATTGAAAGTAGCACGATATTCTTTGAGTTGTTTTTCTCCTGAAAGCGGATCGACATCTGTAATCGTTTCACCAACCTTCTGGAATTTTACACCATCGGCCGACACAAAGAATTCAACTTTTTTGGGAAAGAAAATCCAAGCTCCTGAATTTTGAATTGAACCCACTGAAATGCTGTGGATTTCGGTCTGCTGTTGCAAATCAATAACAACATCCATATTGGTACCTTCCCATGCTTGCCATTCTCCATCCGAATGATTTGTAGTTCCGCGAATGCCATTAACCAGGGTATATTCTCCCGAGCCCTTGTATTTTTCGCTGTACGGAATCAGATATTTTACAGGTTTTATGGTTGCTTTATTCAGATTAAGTGACAGACTCATCGATTTTCCGAATGGAATACCATCATTAAACGTAATTGCTTTCAACGTCGATGTTTTATCGAGTAAAATCGGTTCTGTATAAATGGCTGATAAATTGGTTGGTTCGCTACCATCCGTAGTATAATGAATTTCAAGTCCGGCCAGTTCGCCTTTCAGGTTAACAGCCAATTGCTTTTTCACCGGATCAAAACCAGGTTTGGCAGTAACTGCATAAGCACTTTTTGAATAGTTGATGCCTAACTGATCGTAACGATTCATAAGCAATTTAATCCTACGGGAGAAATCGTCCCAATTCCGAACTTCTTTCGGACTCCAGACCGCTTCGGCCAGCGCGGCAATACGCGGAAACGTCATGTATTCAGCATGCTTAAAGGTTGAAACAAACTCAGTCCATAGATTGGCCTGGCCTCCAAGAATGTGTTTTGCTCCTACGGCACTCAATTCAGGAGCAATCGGATTAAAGTTATAGACTTTACTAAGTGGTAGGTAGCCGCCTATTGCCAAAGGTTCCTGATCTAATGGTCCCTGATAATAATCAAAATAGCAATCCGAAGTTGGGGTCATCACCACATCGTGCCCCTGGTTGGCCGCTTCAATACCACCCTGAAATCCGCGCCAGCTCATCACTGTTGCTTCAGCGGGTAAGCCACCTTCGAGAATTTCGTCCCAGCCCAGAAGTGTCCGTCCTTTTGAATTGACAAACTTTTCCATCCGTTTCATGAAATAGCTTTGAAGTTCACCAACATCCTTAAGTTTTTCGTCTCGGATGCGTTTTCTACATTTCGGACATTTTTCCCACTCTGTTTTTGTGGCTTCATCGCCACCTACATGAATGTATTTCGATGGAAATAAATCGATTACTTCAGATAAAACATCCTGTAAAAGCAGGAAAGTGGAATCATTCCCGGCGCAATAAATATCGGTAATAGGCCAAACTCCGCCGGGAGGAACTGTCAACGGAACGCCTTTGCACGAAAACTGCGGGTAGGCAGCCAAAGCCGACATGACGTGGGCTGGCATTTCAATTTCGGGAACTACATTAATAAAATGGGCCTGAGCATAGGCAACAATTTCTTTAATGTCTGCCTGAGTATAAAAACCTCCGTATGTTGCTTTTTCTCCAGCCTTTTGTGGTGGGCGCGACCCCCAGGGTTTGTCTTCGCGATCAACACGCCATGCACCAACCGAGGTCAACTTGGGGTATTTCTTTATTTCAATGCGCCATCCCTGGTCATCGACCAAGTGCAAATGGAGCGTATTGATTTTGTGCAGAGCCAGGTTGTCGATCATCCGAAGCACATCTTCCTTCGGAAAGAAATGACGGACTACATCGAGCATGAATCCACGCCATTTGAATACCGGGTTGTCGTTAATGTTGACAACCGGAACCAACCAATTGATGTTTTGCAGTTTCTGCGGGCTTTCAATTTCTGCTGGAAGCAACTGCCGCAAAGTTTGTGTAGCATAAAAGAACCCGGCAGGTTTTGAGGCTTTGATTTCAATTCGGTTTCTCTGAACATCAATTGAATAACCTTCAGGAGCCATTACCTGATCGGTTTTAAAATAAACCTGATTTGACCCTTCGTTACCTCCAACAAGAACCTGAAGTTTCCATCCAGTTGCTTTTTCAAACAAACGAGCAAATTGAGCTGCAACAACTTCCTGATCAACGCTTTCAACTACGAGCTTCGTACTTTCTTTAAATTTAAAAGATGATTCTCCCAAGGTCATTTTTTGAACCTGTGGAATTAAAGCAATTTCGCTTTCGGTAAAAGTCCGGTTTGGTTTGCAGCTCCAGATAAAGGAACAGCATAACAAAATCATGATTCCTGCAATTGATTGTTTCATTGTCGTTTTGTTTTGTTTTTTGAAAGTACCAAGATAAGATAATTTCCAATTTTAATAATTATAAATTGGCAGAACCTAATCGATGTTTTCGAAAAAATTTAAAAAGTTTGTAATTTTCATTTTCTAAATTCTATTTTTGGACTTTGAGAAATGCTACATCAAAACTGAAATACATGAAATCCATTAAACTCCTTTTTTTCGTTCTGGCATTTTCGGTACTGAAAGTTTCGGCGCAACACGAAGGCCAAACCTACATTCCCGATCCAAATCCGCTGATTCAGCAACGAATTGACCAGTGGCAAGACATCAAATTTGGTCTGCTCATGCACTGGGGCCCTTATAGCCAATGGGGAATTGTCGAATCGTGGTCGATTTGTCCTGAAGACGAAGGCTGGTGCGTTCCCGATACGGTTAAAGACTATTTTCACTACAAAAAACAGTACGAAAACCTCGGCAAAACCTTTAACCCAACCCAGTTCGATCCTGAAAAATGGGCCAAAGCAGCAAAAAATGCCGGAATGAAATACGTGGTTTTCACCACCAAGCACCACGATGGCTTTTGTATGTTCGACACCAAATACACCGACTACAAAATCACCGGGAAAGATTGTCCATTCCACACCAACCCGAAAGCCGATGTAACCAAAGAAATTTTCAACGCCTTCCGCAACGAAGGTTTGTGGATTGGTGCATACTTCTCGAAACCTGACTGGCATAGCAACGATTACTGGTGGCCACAATTTCCGCCACTCGACCGCAATGTGAATTACGATCCAGAGGCTTATCCTGAACGCTGGAACAACTTTGTGAAATACACCCACAATCAGGTGATGGAAATTTGCTCGAACTATGGAAAAATTGATCTGATGTGGTTCGACGGTGGCTGGGTGCAGAAACATCCTGATCTGGGGAAAGCTCCAGAAGTCCCGGGATTCCGAGTTAAAAAGTATTTGAATCAGGACATCAAAATGGATGAACTGGTTACTGAAATCCGTTCGAAACAGCCCGATTGCATTGTAGTTGACCGCGCTGTGGAAGGAAAGAACCAAAACTACCTCACTCCTGAAAATCAGGTTCCTGACAAAATGTTGCCATATCCGTGGGAATCGTGCATGATTTTGGGTGGAGGCTGGTCGTTCTCGTACGATGCTAAAATGATGGAAACCCGTAAAGTCATTCACATGTTGACCGACATTGTTGCTAAAGGCGGAAACCTGCTGCTGAACATTGGTCCTGGCCCCGATGGAACCTGGTACGCCGATGCCTATAGTCGTTTGGAAGAAATTGGCGCCTGGCTGAAAATCAATGGCGACGCTATTTATGGAACCCGCACCATTGCGCCTTACTACGACGGTCAATTGCGCTTTACCCGCGGAAAAGACGGATCGGCCAATGTGATCTATCTGCTGGCTGACAACGAAAAACTTCCGGCAGAAATTCAGGTGAAAGGTTTTATTCCTGAAAAGGGGGCAAAAATCAACCTGCTGGGTAAAAAAGGCAGTTCATTGAAATGGAAAGCCGATGGCAACGGTTTTAAAATTGCAATTCCTGCAATCCTGTCAAAGGCATTGTCTTCAAAATATGCAGTGACTTTTCATATTTCGCAAATAGCTAACTAGCACAAGATATTTTTACTCGAAAAAGCCGGAAAGTTCAAGCTCGCTTTCCGGCTTTTTCATGTTGCAGAATAGATTTCGATTTTCAGAAATAATCTTTTTCTTTGTATGTCTGAACATATGAACAAAATGGAACTGAATATTGATCACAGCAGTCCGGTGCCACTGCACTTCCAGGTAGAAGAATTGTTAAGAAAGATGCTTGAACTTCCCGAGTATCGAAACGGTGGATTTCTGCCCAAAGAAATTGAACTGGCCAAGCGACTGGGCATTTCCCGAAATACCATTCGCCAGGCAACGAACAAACTGGAATACGAAGGACTCCTGATACGCAAAAAAGGTGTAGGAACCAAAGTTTCTCAAAACTCGGTTACTACAAACCTCGATAGCTGGCACAGTTTTACCCAGGAAATGTCGGAAAAAGGAATTGCGTTTGTCAATTTCCTGATCGAAACCCGTTGGGAAAAGGCCAATGAAAAAATAGCCACTTTCATGCAAATACCCGAAGGAACCGAGATTCTCTGTCTGGCCAGGTTGCGAGGCTTCGCCGACGGGCCTTTTGTTTATTTTGAGAGTTATTTTCATCCGCGCATTGGAATAACGGGCAAGGAAGATTTTACACGGCCATTGTACGACATTATCGAGCAGGATTACCATACTGTTCCGTCCATTTCGCGCGAACGAATACGGGCCAAAAGCGCATCGGCACTCACTGCCAAACGATTGAAGATTACACGGGGAGAGCCGGTCCTGGTTCGCGAACGGTTTGTCTCCGATCAGGGTGACCGCCCCATTGAGTACAACATCGGGTTTTACATTGCCGAGAAATTTACCTATTCCATTGATATAAAACGCTAAACCTATATGAAGAGACACCTTGCAATTGGGGTCGATATTGGAGGAAGCCACATCAGTTGTGCTGCCATCGACTTGACCGAAAAACGCTATTTATCCGAAACTTTTTCTGAGAATGATCTGGATAATCATGCATCTGCTGACGAAATTTTTACTATTTGGGCAAATACCATCAAACAAACGATTCAAAAAGCCGGAGCCGAACATGTTACAGGAATTGGCTTCGCCATGCCTGGTCCGTTCGATTATGCCCGGGGAATTGCCTGGTTTGACGAAGGAGTAAAAAAATATGAAAACCTGTATAGTCTGAATGTTGCCGACGCAATACGCGAAAAGTTAAACTTTTCGGCCCACTTTCCGGTTCGTTTTATCAACGATGCCACCGCTTTTGCCATTGCCGAAGATTGGATTGGTAAATCGTCAGGGACAACAAGGTCGATGGCCATCACGCTCGGCACGGGGTTCGGTTCTGCTTTCCTGAGCAACCACATCCCTGTAGTTTCGGGCGACGAAGTTCCAGCTTTCGGGTACGTTTATCACCTGCCTTTTGAAAACGGAAATGCCGACGACTATTTTTCGACCCGCGGATTACTGAAACGTTATGAAGCAGAAACCGGACAAAAACTTTCAGGAGTGAAGGAACTGGCAATACTTGCCGAAAGAAACCCTGTCGCCATTAACCTTTTCGCCGATTTTGGATTAAAACTTGGCATTTTCCTGAAACCCTTACTGGAGAATTTTGGAGCCGAAGTTTTGGTTATTGGCGGAAATATTTCGAATGCGTTTAATCTGTTTGGTCCGGGTCTTTTGAGCTATCTTGAAGCAAACAAAGTTCAGACGCGAATCGAAATTTCGGAATTGAAAGAAACGGCTTCAATGATTGGAAGCGCCGTATTAATCGAAGAAGAATTTTACGACAAGCTAAACACAAACAACTAAACCATGCAAAAAACAACCATCTCCCTGCGGTATGTTGCCCCGGTATTAATGTCATTCTTCGTCATGAGCTTCTGCGATTTGGTGGGCATCGGAGTTGACCGGATTAAACTCGATTTTACCCTAAGTAACACCTTGTCGCAGCTAATTCCGTCGGCGGTGTTCCTTTGGTTCTTTATATTGTCAGTTCCAGTCGGAATCCTTCAGGATCGGATTGGGAAACGTTCAGTCCTCAATCTGGGAATGATTATTACAGCTCTCGGGTTGTTTCTTCCATATTTCTTTTATTCGTTCGAAATGGCCTTGCTCGGATTCGCTATGCTCGGTATTGGAAATACCATTGTTCAGGTTTCGGCAAACCCGCTGTTGGTTGATGTTGTACCCGGCAACCGTCGTTCGAGCTTCCTGAGCTTTTCGCAGTTCGTTAAGGCTATCGGCTCAATGATCGCCGCTCCGCTGGCCGGATGGTTAGCCCTTCAGTTCGGCGACTGGAAATTACTTTTCCTCGTATTTGGCGTGGTTTCAGTGTTGTCGGTAATTTGGTTGTATTTCACCCCAGTTGAAGAAACCAGGAATACTGAAAAACGGGCTACGTTTACCTCATCATTCAAATTGCTGAGTACCGGTTACATCAGCATGATGGTACTCGGAATTTTTCTGGTTGTGGGTATCGATGTTGGTGTTAACGCCTTCTCCGGACAGTTTCTCTTGTCAAAATTCCATTCCGCCCAAACCTTTGCCGAATCAGGCCGAAGCGTCTATTTCTTTGGAAAAATGCTCGGAACTTTTGGTGGTGCCATTCTGCTTGCAAAATTAGCGGCACGCCGCTTCTTCATCGGATCGGCCATCGCAGGGTTGGCCTCATTGCTGGCGCTTATCCTCGCCCCAACCGATATGGTTGCTATGGTTATGATTTTTATTGCCGGATTGGGAATTGCCAACATTTTCCCGATTATTTTCTCTCTGACGGTTGAGAAATATCCAATGCGCTCAAACGAAATTTCTGGATTAATGATCATGGCGGTTTGCGGTGGTGCCGTGCTTCCTCCTTTTATGGGCTGGATTAGCGACCTGACCGGCAATGTTTCCAGTTCATTGTGGGTTTTGGTGGCTTCCGTTTCTTACCTGTTGTTTATCGCACTTTTCGCCAGAAAATCAAACGCTTAGAATGAACAAGCTACCACGAAAACTGAAAACGTTATTTCTGATCATTTTCTTGATCGGATCGATGACTTCCTGTTCCGAAAAAAAACAAGGTTCGGATCTGACTAAATATGTCGATCCGCAGATTGGTTCGGTACATGGCCGTTGGTTTTTCTACACCCCAGCCGCCGTTCCGTTTGGCATGGCCAAGTTGGCGCCACACACCAATGCCTATGGAAGCGCCGGTAGCTGGGGACCTTGTGGGTACGACGATCGCCACACGTCCATCGAAGGATTTGGCCATTTTCACGAGTTCCAGGTGGGCGGACTCGTTTTTATGCCCACAACCGGAAAATTGCAGACCATTCCCGGAAAACTTGAAAACCCCGACGGAGGCTATAGTTCGCGCTTCGACAAAACAACCGAACATTCCGAAGCGGGCTATTACTCGGTTTTCCTGAAGGACTATGGAATTAAAGCTGAAATTACGGCCACAGAGCGGGTTGGCTTTCATCGCTATACGTTTCCTGAATCGCAGGAGGCCCACCTGATTATCGACATTGGTCACCGGCAGGGCGAAAGCAGCGGCGTGACCAATGCTTTTGCCAAAATAGTGAATGGCAATGAGGTAGAAGGTTACATCGATACATATCCCGAATATGCCAAATTTTGCGACATCGACAAAAAGGTGAAAATGTATTTTGTGGCGCAACTGAGCAAATCGGCAAAATCGACAGGCGCGTTTGTCGATACCGTCCAAACTCCAGGAATAACCGAAACCAAAGGCATCAGCAATGGCCTGTTCCTGAATTTTGATATGAAAAAGGATGAAGTTCTGGAAATTGAGACCGGGCTGAGCTACACCTCAATAGAAAATGCCCGGTTAAACTTGAAAACCGAAGCTGCCGGAAAAACATTTGACCAGGTTCACAGCTTGGCTCACGAAGCCTGGAACAGGAAACTCGGGCGCATTCAGGTTGAAAGCAAGGACAGCATCAGCAAAGTAAAATTTTACACCGGCTTGTACCATGCGTTGCTGGGTCGGGGCATTTCGAGCGACGTGAACGGGCAATATCCGCAAATTGATGGCGTTGTTGGGCAAATCGCGCTCGACGAAAACGGCAAGCCAAGATATCACCACTACAATACCGATGGTATCTGGGGAGGCTTCTGGAACCTTAGTCAACTCTGGGCGCTGGCTTACCCCGATTATTTTCGGGAATACATCCAGTCGAACATCGATTACTACAAAAAGCGAGGCTGGCTGCACGATGGCGAAGCTGCCGGTGTTTATACCAACGGCGTACAAACCAATTTTCAGGGCTTGCTAATCGCCTCGGCCTACAACTGCGGCATCCGCGATTTTGACATTGAAACAGGCTACGAAGCTGCAGTAAAAAATGAACTCGAATACCACGGGCGCAACCTTGGCAACGGAAAATACGACCTGAATTACTTCGTCAAGAATGGCTATGTTCCATACAAAGACACGACCATTGCCAATGGCTGGGTGTTCAATTTTGGTTCGTCGCACACGCTCGAATACGCGTTCAGTTCGTATGCCGTGAGCCAGATGGCCAAAGCGTTGGGCAAAGAAGCTGACTACGAAAAACTTGCCAAACAGGCCACCTATTATCAAAACCTGTTCGATGCGCAAACCAAATTCATCCGCCCCAAAATGCTCGACGGAACATTCATCGCGAAATTCGATCCGATGAAAGCCTGGGACGGGTTTCAGGAGGGCAACGCGTTTCAATACACCTGGTATGTACCGCACGATGTGGCCGGATTAATCAAGCTGATGGGCAAAGAAGAATTTAACCAGCGACTTGGAAAAGTTTTTGAGGACGCCGAAAAAGGCAAATTCGGTGGAAAAGCCGACCAAATCGACAGCTTTTCAGGAATCGACATGCAGTATAACCATGGCAATCAGCCCTGCCTGCACGATTCGTGGTTGTTCAACTATTCAGGGCAACCCTGGCTGACCCAGAAGTGGACCCGCGCCATTTGCGACGAGTTTTACGGTGTCGAACCGTTGCGGGGTTATGGCGTTGGTCAGGACGAAGATCAGGGACAACTGGGCGCCTGGTATGTGATGGCAGCACTCGGTCTGTTCGATGTTCAGGGGCACTCGGCCATGAACCCAACCTTTCAGTTTGGCAGTCCGCAATTCGACAAAGTAACCATTCAGCTCGATCCGAAATATTACTCAGGAAAAGAACTGGTGATAGAAACCAAAGACAATGCAAAAGGAAATGTTTACATCCAGAACCTTTCGCTGAACGGCCAGAAGATCGATCGTTGCTGGATCGACCGCCGCGCCCTGATGAACGGTGGAACACTCACCTTCGAAATGGGCGCACAACCCAATACTAACTGGGGAACCGGAACTCCGCCACCCAGCATGAGTGATGTATCTTCCACCAATCCTTAACGAATTCAGGAAATGATAAAAACAACACGTCTCTTTCTGTTGCTGATGCTCGGTGCAATGCAAGCCCTGGCGCAGCACCAGGAAATCAAACTCAATTCGGGCTGGAAAGCCAAAAAAGCCATGGAGCTAACCGTGGATGGAACGGTAATTTCAGGTAAAGATTTTCAGCTTTGCGACTGGATGGAAGCGGTAGTTCCGGGGACTGTACTGACCACACTTTTGCATAACCACAAAGTTCCGGATCCGTTTTTCGGGATGAACAACGAGCAGATTCCTGACATTCATGAGGTTGGCCGCGATTACTATACCTACTGGTTTTTCAATCAGTTCGAATGGCCCGAACTGAAAAGTGGCGAACAGGTTTGGCTGAAGTTCAGGGGTATAAACTATTCTGCCGAAATGTTTCTGAACGGCAAAAAGATTAACCCCGACACGCACGAAGGCATGTTTCTGCGTGAGAAATACCTGATAACTCCGTTTCTTCAGAAAGGGATAAACCGTCTGGCCGTACTGGTCCTCCCGCCCGATCCGGCTGGCGCACCAAACGGACAGGGTGGCGACGGGTTGATTGCCCGCTCGGTAGCCATGCAATTTACGGCTGGCTGGGACTGGATCTGCCCGATTCCCGACCGCAACACCGGCATTTGGGACGAAGTTTCGATTGAAACAACCGGCCCGATCGATTTGCTCGATCCGCATGTAGTGACCAGAGTGCCCGGGAAGCGAATCCCTTCGGGAAAACAAGTGCCTGCAATGATTCAGGCTTCGGCCGATTTGCTGAACAGCACTGAAGAAACACAACGTGGCCGATTGGTTGCCCGTTGCGAGAAATATGAAGTTTCGAAACCGGTTGAGCTTCCTGCCGGGAAAAAGATTTCGGTAACCCTTCCGGAGTTTAAAATCGACAATCCGCAATTGTGGTGGCCCAACGGAATGGGCGACCATCCGCTTTATAACATCACGCTTTCATTGGTTCTGGATAACAATCAGCTTTCGGATCAGGAAAATGTCAGCTTCGGAATTCGCGAAACCGGGACCCGCTTCGATGAGAAACTGAAGGCCCGCATATTTTCGGTGAACGGGCAGGACGTGTTTGTCAAAGGCGGTAACTGGATTGCCTCGGATGCCCTGCTGCGCCTATCGCCCGAACGGTACGAGGCCGAAGTAAAAATGCACGCCGAAATGAACATGAACATGATTCGCGTGTGGGGCGGTTCGATGACCGAGCGCCCCGACTTTTACGACGCCTGCGACAAATATGGAATCCTCGTTTGGCAAGACCTTTGGATCTCGGGCGACTGCAATGGCCGCTGGTTCGATCCGGCCAAGAAAGAAACACAGGAACGGCGCCGGGCCTACCCCGACAACCACAGTTTATTTATCAATTCGGTTGTCGATCAGGTGAAAATGCTGCGAAACCACCCCAGTTTATACCTGTGGTGCGGCGGCAACGAGTTTCCACCTCCGGCCAACATTGACAGGAAATTAAAAAACGAGATTCTCCCCGAATACGATGGAACACGCTATTACCTCAACGAATCGACTTCGACCGATTTAGCCATGAACGAACTGGGAGGCAATGGCGACGGGCCTTACGGCATTCAGAACCCATTGCATTTTTTCACCGTTCCGTCATTTCCGTTTAATCCCGAACTGGGTTCGGTAGGTATGCCTAACGTGGAAACCATGCGCAAAATAATGGACGAAAAAGACCTGAAGCAACTTCCGTCGAATAAATGGGAAAACCCGGTTTGGCGCTACCACAAATACATTGGGTACGACAGTTCCATCGACCAATACGGAAAGGCTACCGGAATTGACGATTTCTGCAAAAAGGCGCAACTGGTCAATTACGAGCAATATCGCGCACTTCAGGAGGGTTTTACCGCCGGAATGTGGAGCAAATATTCGGGCATGCTGGTCTGGAAAAACCAAAATCCATGGACAGCACTTCGGGGTCAGTTCTACGATGTCTTCCTTGAACAAAATGGCGGATTTTACGGCTACAAACACGGCGCACAGCCACTTCACGTACAGCTTAACCTGAACGACTCGTGCGTTTGCCTGGTGAACCAAACACTGGCCGACGAAAAAGATTTGAAAATCAGCACCGAACTTTTCGACATTCACGGCAAATCGCTCGCGAAAGACCTTTACTCGGCGACCATTGCGGCCAACAAGATTTCAGTCCTGAAGAAGATTGCCACCTCCGGACCGCGTGAGGACGTTTATTTTTTGCGCCTGAAATTAATGAATCCGGAGAATCAGGTGATCGATGAGAACTTTTACTGGCTGGCCAAACCCGGGAAAAGCTATGAAAAACTGAACGAGCTAAAACCGGTTACTCTTCAGCTTGAATACCGGAACAATGTTGCTGTAATCAGCAATCCGACCAACGAAACAGCCTTCTTTATCCGGCTGAAAGCGATTGACGAAAAAAGCGGAGAACTGGCTTTGCCCGTTTTCGTGAGCGACAACTACTTCACCTTGCTTCCGGGCCAGAAGAAGGAAATCAGCATCGACACATCGCTGATTCCTAAAGTTGCCAGCAAAAAAGGCATTCTTTTGGTAGTTGAAGGCTGGAATGCAACAGCTCAGTCAATAAGCATTGAATAAACTCTAAAAAGTGCCTCTCCATTCCCATTTTTGACTTTGCCTGAAATGAAACTTTCAAAAGTCGCGATAGGGGTTTTAGGCGAACTAAGAATATATATTGAAAATAAAAATTTCTGAACTATGAAGAAGCTCCAATTTATTGTACTGTTGGTTATTGCTTTTGCTTGCTCAACACCCGTAAAAAAGGAAGCCAACAACAAGCAACTGGCCGGATCAATTGCCAAAAATGAATATTTCCCGATCGTAAAGAACATGGCGCTCGAAACCATGAAAAGTGGCTTTAACGCTGGTTCTGGCTATCGCGAAGTGTGGATTCGCGATTACAACACCTTCATTGAACTGGCATCGAAGGTTTTTCCAAAGGAAGAACTGAAAGAGAACCTGCTGGTGTTCTTCCGGATGCAGGGCGACGACGGAAACATTATCGATGGTTTTACCCCAATCGAGAAAGTGGGCAAGGTGGCCTACGATTTCAGCTACTCGAAACTCGAACCGCGCTACGCTGCACACAAAAATTCGGTGGAAACCGATCAGGAAAGTTCACTCATTCAGGCGGTTTACAAATACATTAAATTGACCGGCGACACCACCATCCTGAACGAAAAAGTGGGCGACAAAACCGTAGCCGAACGTTTAGAGTGGGCCATGGATTTCCTGATGAAAAACCGTTTCAATGAGAAGTATGGCCTCATCATTGGCGCTACAACGGCCGACTGGGGCGATGTGCAGCCCGAACATGGCTGGGGTGTCGATCTGGACAATAACACCCATCCGGCCATCGATATTTACGACAATGCCATGTTCGTAATTGCATTGAACAACCTCACAGAAATGCTTCCGGCCACCAAAGCCAAATGGGAACCTATCCGTGAAAGCATTGCCCAAAATTGTCGAAAATACCTCTGGGACAACGAAAAGAAGAAATTCATTCCACACCTTTATCTTGAAAAAGGATCGCCTTTCCCTGCCGATTTTAACGAAAAAGAAATTTACTATTTCGGTGGAACAGCCATTGCCATTGAAGCCGGTTTGCTGAGCAAAGAGGAAATCAAAATTTCGCTTGATGAAATGGTTCGCCGGGTAAAATTAGCAGGTGCCGGTTCTATTGGACTGACCCTTTATCCGCCTTATCCGAAAGGCTTTTTCGAAAATAAAATCATGAATCCGGAATACAGTTACCAAAACGGCGGCGACTGGACCTGGTTTGGTGGACGAATGATCCAGCAACTCATTAAAAACGGATTTGTACAGGAAGCCTACGATCAGGTGCAGCCCATGCTGCAACGCGTGAAAGACAACAACGGCTTTTACGAATGGTATTCGGTCGATAATAAACCGCGCGGATCGGGCACTTTCCGGGGTGAAGCGGGAGTGCTTTTCACAGCCATCCGGATGTTCGACGAATGGGATGCCCAACAGAAATAGAGCGGACCATTCATAAATAATCAATCACAACTAATAAATTTCATTCATGCGCTATCTTTTTATCTTGCTTTTAGCATTATCACTTTCAGTTTCAGCACAAAAACAAGCCGAGTTGGTTGATTATGTTTGTCCGTTAGCCGGAACTGAAGCCAGTCGTTGGTTCTTTTTCAACGCGGCTACCCGTCCGTTCGGGATGGTCAATTTAAGTCCCGACACCCGCACCGGCGCCGACTGGAATGGCGGCTATCTTTATGGCGACAACAAAATTCGTTGCTTCAGCCATATTCATTGCTGGCAATTGTATGGCATTGGCGTGATGCCTTTTACCGGCTCGCCCAAAGGCTATTTAGGCCAGGCAGCCTGCCAGTCGGAATTTAGTCACGACGAAGAAACTGCAAAAGCCGGTTACTACAGTGTAACCCTGAAAACCTACAAGGTAAAAGCCGAACTGACTTCCACAACGCGTGTCGGAATGCATCGCTACACCTTTCCAAAAGATTCGGTACCCGGAATTAACTTTGATTTGTGCGGAGTTTTGATGGATAAAATACAAACCGCTTCACTCCGGAAAACAAGCGCTACTGAATTGGAAGGTTCGGTTACCATGGCTGCCACGATGCGCCGCCCGAAACCGTTCACGGTATACTTCGTGGCCCAATTTTCGGAACCAATTACCAAATTAGGAAAATGGCGCGAAAACCAGGTTGCAACCGACGAAACCGATAGTATTTCAGGAAAAAATACCGGCGTTTGGGTTGAGTTTGCCAAAACATCGAAACCGATTTTGATGAAAGTAGCCCTTTCATATACCACCATTGCTGCAGCACACAAAAATCTGGAGATCGAATTGCCGCACTGGGATTTCGACCGGGTGGTCAGCGAATCACGTCAGGAATGGAATTCTTATTTGGGTCGCATTGAAGTGAGCGACGAAAACCAAGCCTTAAAACAGCGTTTCTATACCGATTTATGGCATTCACTTCAGGGGCGCCGGGTGATTAGTGATTGCGACGGCGCTTATCCCGACAATACCGGTGCAACTACCCAAATTCGTTATACCGGAAAAGACATTCACGGAAAGCCTTATCCGCATTACAATTTCGATGGTTTTTGGGGAGCGCATTGGACGGTTTCTCTGCTGTGGGGACTTGCTTATCCCGAAATTGTCAACGGATTTTGCAACACCATGCTCGATATGTACCGCAATGGTGGGCTTATTCCGCGTGGCCCTTCAGGAGGAAATTACACCTTTGTGATGATTGGCGACCCTTCTGCCGCATTTATGGGCTCAGCTTATCAGTATGGTATTCGCAATTGGGATGCTGAACTGGCCTGGAAAGGATTACGCAAAAACGCTTTTCCGGGTGGAATCCGTGATCATGCAGGCTACGAACACAACATGATCAATCCTCAAGGGGGCGGGATAAAATATTACGTTGAACGCGGCTACGTTCCTGAAGGAATTGAAGGAGAAGGGATGCACAAAGATGGCGCTTCGATGACGCTGGAATATGCCTATCAGGATTGGTGCCTTTCTGAATTGGCCAAATCGCTGGGCAAAACCGACGATGTCAAACTTTTTGCAACCCGTTCTCAGAACTACAGAAAGTTATGGAATCCTGAAACCGGATACATGCACCCCCGAAACATCGACGGAAGTTGGATTAAAGATTTTGTGCCTGTTGGTAAGGAAAAGGATTTCAACACGCTGGGGTTTTGCGAGTCGAACAGCATGATTTATTCACATTACGTGCCACAAGATCCGTATGGCTTAATCCAGCTTTTCGGCGGAAATGACAAATATGTGTCGCGGTTGGAAGCGCAAATGCACAAAGGCCAGGAGAAGAATTTTATTGTTCCTCACGGCGAGCATGGCAGCGCCTGGACCGATTTCGAAAATGAACCTGCCCTCGGGATGCTCTGGGTGCTGAATTACGCCGGGAGACCCGACTTGTGCCAATACTGGGTGCGAAAGGTGAAAGAAACGTTGTTTACAGTAACCACGCCTAAAGATGGCTATCATGGCGACGAAGATCAGGGTATGATGGGTTCGTTTGGGGCATTAACGGCTCTGGGATTGTTCGATTTTCAGGGTGGAGCGGCACAAAAACCAACCTGGCAGATTACCGCACCGGTGTTCAATTCCATTACTATTCATCTGAATAATGATTATTACAAAGGCAAAACCTTCACCATTACATCCGCGAAAAATAAACAAGACGCGTTCTATATTCAGTCGGCCAAACTGAATAACAAGAGTTTAGATAAATTCTGGTTCTATCATTCCGATCTGACCAAAGGAGGCAAACTTGAACTCGAATTGAGCGATGTCCCGAATAAAAATTGGGGCAAAAAATAATAATTGTTTGAATTTTAAAAGTGGAGGATTGAAAAATGAAGGTACAACTATTAATATTCATCCTATTTGCATTTGCTACTGTATTAAATTCAGTCGCATTTGCCCAGCGGCATATTTCACCAGCCGATCCGGAATATTATGCCATGGATCGGCAACAAATGCGTTTCGATGACTACCAAGTAATGTTAATTAATTACAGGGGTTTTGTTTGTCCGCGGCAGTATAGTATGACGAGTTTTACCAGCGTTCAGTTTCTCCCGATCAGCGCCCCAAACTATACTTTTAATCTGAATTTTCTGGATCATAACACTGGAATAACGGTTAGGGACGATGTTCCGACTGTATGGAATAAATGGATCAATGAGGGAAAAGAATTTGATCCATTGGGGGCAAACTTTAGGCCTAACTCCCCTTTTGTGATGGTTACGCAGGATGAAAACTGGCAACCGAATGCTTATTTCAGATCAGGTACTTTTCATAAGGAAATAAATGGTCAGTGGCTTAGTTTCTCCATTCATAGCTGCACAAGTGTATCTTATTCAAATGATGAGGTATTTCTGAAACTTGTTATGAAAAACAGGAAAGATAAGCCATTAAAGCTCACAATTGTACCCCAGCAGATTGCAAGGCAAATGAATTGTGATGGGATGAACGGGACTAACAATGCCTTTCAGATTGACGCTTTTACTATGGGAAGCGATCAGGTACAGGCCCGGGTTTCCTCCGATGTCGAAACGATCAGCGATAAAGGTTTTGAACTTACCTTACCTCCGGGTGAGTTTATAACTGCTTATTTTGCGGTTCAGTTTTATCCGGCCAATCAGAAAGCCCCGGCAATTACTCAAAAAGATATCGCGCTTCGGATGAAAGCGGCAGATCAGGTGACCAGGGAGAAACAGAAGTGGGCTTATGAAAATGTTCCTAAACTTGAAAGCTCCAATACAAAATTGCAGGAATATTATTACCGGTGTTTATTGTCGGTTTTAATGAGCCGGTATGAGAATCCCCATTATATCACAAACCCTTTCTGGGCGGTTGGTTACTGGCCCTTTACTATTAGTTGGGACACCTCTTATTCTTCTGATATTTTGGCAATGCTTGATCCAAAAAGTTTGAAAGAAGCAATTTTAACCGATTTCCGCGAGGTGCAGATGAAAAAAACCTATGTGAGCTGGAAAGGGGCTGAGTGGGAAAATCTTTATATTCAGGAGCCTTTTGCCCTTCAAATTATGATTGAGGCCTATTTAAGGCACACGGGTGATTACACGATTTTCGGGACTAAAGCCGGGGATGCAACAGTCTGGGAATGGATGCAACGTTGGGTCACTGAACTCAATACAAATTACAGGAATAAGGAAGGATTGATGGATGTCGGGTATGATACGCAAAAAATCATCGAGATCCGGACCGATGGATACAATCATGTGGTGCCAATTGTCAACGTGCTGACCGTTCATTTACTTTACAGGATGTCTGAGTGGGCCCGATTATTAAATGATAAAAGCTGTAAAACCTATTTCAATGAAGCAGAAGAACTAAAAGGTTTGATGAACAAAAATCTCTGGAATGACCAGGAAGGATGGTTCGATAACCTTTATCCAGACGGGTCAAAAGAGGCAATCTGGACGAACCATCTGTTCGATGCGTTGGGAACCGATTATCTGACCGGGACCCAGGTGAACAAATTAGTTAGCCATATCAGGGAGGGTGTCTTTCTTGGTAAATTTGGGGTATATTCAATTGCCAGGAAAGATACTGTGCACTGGGATTTAATCGATTCAGACTGGGGGGGCGGCGGCCAATATGCCGGCATGTCTGGTCGCATTTCACGGAATCTTTACAAACAGGGCTTTGCAGAGATGGGTTGGGATGTATTGAAACGAAACATGCGCTACATTGACTATTTCCCTTATCTGCCGCAAAATCCAAGAACTGATACTCCCGAACAAGATAGGTCGTCTATGCCAGTTGAAATATCTGCAGGTGCTGGAATGGAAGCAATTATTTTCGGAACTTTCGGGATAACTATTGAGAAAAACGTATTAACTATTCAGCCCAATATGCATGAAGAATTGGGCGTAACCACACTCCGTGACTTTAAATTCATGGGTAAATCATATAACATTCAGATTAATAAAAGGAATTTTTCGGTTTTTCAGGATGGTAAACTGGTTGCAACTAAGTGTTTTGGAGAATCAGTAGTGTTCCCATTCAATAATAATTAATTGCGATATCAGGAGAATTTAATCTTGTGCTATGCCTTGACGCCATCTGCCCGTTTACTGGAATGCTTATTTAAAAACAAATAATTAACTGCTAAAAGATGACACTCAAAGAACGTTTTGTAACCGTACTGAATGTCAACACGCCCGTTCGGGTTCCAATTGTCGAACATCTTTTTAGCCTGAAAGTTCAGAATGAAGTTTTGGGGTACAATACCAATATAAATGAAGACGCTTCACAAGCTGAGATGGTTGTTAAACAGGGAATCGATATGGTTTGGGTACCAATGTATGGGTTTTGCAGGACTGAGGAAACTCCTCGTCAGGTGAATGAGGTCTATTGGAATAAACGGAGCAAAAACTATAAAAAACGGATGGCACATTATCGCTCAGATCGCTTGGCCGATAAAGGATCGGGAAGACTCGAAGAACTATAAATTACCTAAAGCAGCGGCGGTCACTTAAAGCGAAACCCTGATTTTCCAATAGCATTTCAGTCGTCTTCTAACCTTTAATTTTTAAACGCAAATTTCACCACGTAAACTGAATAAAACATGAAAATTCCAATCACTTTCCTGCTGTTTTTTTCGATAATTTTTAGCCTTTCCGCGCAAACAAAGATTGAACCGGCTAAGGTGAAAGAAGTAATCGTCGTATTCAAGACCCATTTTGACATTGGGTACACCGATTGGGCAGCAAACGTTAGTCACAATTACGCCGGATCGATGGTCGAGGGAGCATTAAGCATCATTGATCAATCGAAACAAATGCCAGCCGACCAACAATTTAAATGGATCGTGGCCGGATGGCCGATGAAGGAAATGCTTGCCCATTCGAAACCAGAAATTAAAGCAGAAATTCAGAAAGCCATTCGCAACGGGAATTTCATGGTTCATGCCCTACCGTTTACCTTCGAAACGGAGGCCTGCGATATGGAGTCAATCGTTCAGTCGCTGGGCTATTCAAGCCAGATTAACCGGGAAGCCGGTCTCCCTTTGCCAATCGACGCCAAGCAAACCGATGTTCCAAGTCATTCCTGGATTTTGCCAACTATACTTTCGAATGCGGGGGTGAAATTTTTGCACATTGGCTGTAATCCGGCCTCACGCTCGCCCGAAGTTCCCCTTTTGTTCTGGTGGGAAGGGCCCGATCGGTCTCGACTGATGACCATGTATTTTGGTCCATATTACGGAACCAGCCCAGCCCCGCCCGACAACTGGCCATATAAAACGTGGCTGGCCATCATTCATACCAACGACAATACTGGCGCCCCAACTTTCGATGAATTCAAAAAAGCCATTCAGCAAATCGAAGAAAAAAATCCGGGGGCCAAAGTAAGAACGGGAAGCATGGCCGATTTTTATAAAGCCATTGAAGCTGAAAACCCCCAGTTGCCAGTCATTCGCGGCGATATGCCCGACACCTGGATACACGGATATATGTCGATGCCCCGCGAAGTTAAACTGGCAAGAAAGCTGAACTCCGACATTTTCAACCTTCAGAATTTAAACACGTTGATGGAATATTGGGGCGCAAAGCCCGATGCGCGGCTGCCTGCTATAGCCAACCAAGCGCTGGAAGGAATACATCTTTTTGACGAGCATACCTTTGGCTTGGCCATGAGCCATGGGCAAGCCGGATACTGGGCTTATGGCAACAATTTTGAGTCGCTACGCGCCCAAGGCTTTTATGATCCGATCGAGTTCTCGTGGCAGGAAAAGTCGCAGCGAGTGGTGGTGGCCGATCAGCTTTTTGAACCTGTTGTCTCTCAAAAACTGAAGGAACTGGCCCTATCGGTAAAGACTGAAGGTGAACGGATTGTCGTTTTCAATCCCCTGCCCCACGAACGTTCGGGGTTGGTTACCGTGCAAACAAGCAATAACCTGAAAAAAGCCGTGAAAAACCTGGAAACAGGACAAATCATCCACTTTTCAAAAGACCGAAATATCTATCGGTTTAATGTTGATCGTGTGCCTGCCATGGGCTATACCACTTTGGTGCCTGTTGACGACACGGGTACTTCTTCAGGCCAAGGGTTAAAACTTGAACGTTCCAAAGCAGTAATTGAAAATGAATATCTCAGGCTGGAACTCGATACCGTTAACGGAACCATAAAATCGCTGACAGACAAGAAAAACGGAAAGGAAATGGTTTCCTCCGATACTGAATGGAAGTTCGGGCAATATGTAAACGAGCGGTTCAGTAAAACCATGACCGACCAATACGCCAAAGATTACATCAAAGGAGGCTGGGAATGGGCCTACGCCGAATTGGGAAGGATTAACCTGACCGATGAAACGTACCAACGGATTTCGGGGAACCACCCTCAAATTGAATTTGTAAAAGATGAAATTTCGGTATCGGTCCGGGTACATTTTCGACCCGAAGTTCAACACGGGCATACCTATTCTGTCATTTTTACGCTTTTTCAGGATAAACCCTATCTGGAAGCTATCTGGAGCATCAATGGCAAACAGGCCGATGCCTGGCCCGAGGGCGGATGGATCAGTTTTCCACTTAATATTGAGAAACCACAATTTAACCTTGGGCGTCTGGGTGCCATCGTCGATCCGGCCACCGATTTTGTGAAAGGTTCAAACCTCGATTATGGCTTTGTAAGTACTGGCCTGGCGGTAGTCGATTCGAACGGACAAGGAGTTGGCCTGATGTCGCCCGATGTGCCGGCCGTATGCCTCGACCGGCCCGGACTTTGGAAATATTCCACCGGTTTTATCCCACAAAAAAGCAATGTTTTTTTTAACCTTTACAACAACCAGTGGAGTACCAACTTTACCGAATGGGTAGAAGGATCGTGGAGTGCACGCTTTTACATCTGGAGCATCAACCGGTACGAGAATGCACCATCTATCATCACCCCTTCGGAAGAACTCCGTAATCCGCTCATGGCTGCCCAAGCCAGCGACAAAGCCGGAAATCTTCCGGTTTCTGCACAAGGAATCAGCTTGTCAGAGAAAGGCATTCTGTTAACCTTCTTCGGGAAAAACCGAGATGGAGAAGGCGATCTGATCCGACTATGGGAACAAAACGGCCACTCCTGCAAATTGACGCTGACCTTCCCTTCCGGAGCAAAATACACTACTGCCCTTCCAGTAAACCTTCGAGGAGAAAAGTGCGGAGAACCAATAAAGATAATAGATGATAAGCTGTCTTTCAACGCGAAAGCATATGCACCCGCAAGCTTTCTGTTAAAATAGAAAATAAAATGGAACACTTAAAACCAAAGAATATGAATCGTAAATTAATTGCCTTAATCCTGTTGTGCATTGTGTTTCTGGCAGGTAGTGCAATCGCTCAAACGGGCAAAGATGCCAAGGCATTACCCAAAGACGATCCGTTAGCCGTAAAGTTAACCCAGAATTTATCGAACGACCAGGGTTATACCTGGCCGAAAGACCCGAAAGTAAAGGAAAACCTCAAAAAGTGGCAAGGCTACAAATTTGGCTTGCTCATCCATATGGGTTTATACTCAGAACTGGGTATCGTTGAATCGTGGGCATTATGCCCTGAAGATTGGATTACACGCGAGGGATACGACGATTATTATAAATTCTGCAACGATTACCGGAATACCAAAACACGGTTCAATCCGGTCAATTTCGATCCTGAAAAGTGGGCAAAGATGTTTAAAGGCTCAGGTGCGAAGTACATGATTTACTCCTCCAAACATCACGATGGATTTTGCCTGTACGATTCGAAATTTACCGATTTTAAGGTGACGGATAAAGCATGTCCTTTCTCCGCTAATCCGAAATCCAATGTTTTAAAGGAAGTGCTTGATGCCAGCCGGAAAGAAGGTCTTTCAACCGGAATCTACTTCTCGAAGCCCGACTGGACAAGTCCGTACTTCTGGTGGCCCTATTATCCGCCGAAAGACCGGAATCCTAATTATGACATCACCAGATATCCCGACCGCTGGAAGAAATTTGTGGAATACACCCAAAACCAGATCAACGAGTTAACCACCGAATACGGAAAGGTTGATATTCTTTGGCTGGATGGTTGTTGGGTAATGCCCAAATCTTCAATTACCGATAAGGTGAAAGAATTCTGCACCTATCCGCACAACATGGATATCAACATGAAGCTGATTGCCGAAAAGGCACGCGCCAAACAGCCCGGAATGCTTGTGGTTGACCGCTGGGTGCAAAGCGAATACGAGGATTATTTAACTCCTGAACAAAAAACACCCGAAAAACCATTGATGGTTCCATGGGAAAGCTGCATCACTATGGGAGGCGCCTGGGGTTGGGTGAAAAATGACAATTACAAATCGTCCAAAGAACTGGTGAATTTGCTTGTAAACGTTGTGGCTAAAGGCGGAAACCTGCTTCTCGGCGTTGGTCCAAACGGGAAGGGCGACTTCGAACCCAAAGTGTACGAAAACCTTGCATCGCTCGGCAAATGGCTGGATGCCAACGGAGAAGCTATCTACGAAACGAATCCCGTTGAACCGTTCCTCGACGGCCCGGTGGCCTATACGGCAAAAGGCGATCACACGATTTATGCCATCTACCTGCCTGCAAAAGATGAGCAGCAATTACCTGCTGAAATCAAGGTCAAAACAAATTTTAAGGGACAGCTTAAAGCCAGTTTACTTGCCTCAAAACAAAAATTGAGACTCAAAACAGTTGACGGCGGAATCACGATTTCAATTCCAGAAGAGTTAAGGACAGAGTTGGCTCGGAAAGAGGCTGCCGTTATTAAGATTACAAATAACTAAATCCCAAATTATGCGACTTTTATTGGTGACTCTTTTGCTTACTGCATTCAGTTTTCTTTCAAATGCTGAACCTTTGAGAAAGAGTCCTCAGCCAAATATTCAGGAACCAAAGTTCCCTACCGATATTCAATGCACCTCGACAAGTGTTTACCGCTACTGCAAAGATGGTAACCCGGGGCGTGAAGTCATCATTACGTTTACCGGTGCTAAATTGGTTCAACCTTCTGAAATTGAAGTTGTGGCTGACGGCCGGAAAGAAACAACATCGGTTTCGGCAAGCGAATCAGGAGCAGAATCCGCAAAACTTACTTTGCCTTCCGGAGTTGGTGTGGAGAAAGAGATTCAGATCTTCGTAACGCTTAAATCAGGAAAGAATATTTTGCGAAGGTCGTTTATTCTGCCAAAACAACGGCAGTGGACGGTTTATATTTATCCTCACTCACATGTCGATATCGGCTATACCAACACCCAGGCCAATGTCGAAATCATTCACAAACGCAACCTGGTGAACGGGATGAAACTGGCCAGGGAAACGGCCAATTATCCTGAAGGCGCGCGTTATGTCTGGAATCCGGAGGTGATTTGGCCGGTTGAACGCTACCTGAAAAATGCCACCCCAGCCGAAAAAGAAGAAGTACTGGATGCCATCCGGAAAGGTTATATTCATCTGGATGCCGGATATATCAACGACAATACCAGCGTGACAGCCGACGAAGAATTTCCAAGCCTTCTGGGCGAAGCCAAGCGATTGGAAAAACTGACCGGCGTTCCGGTACGCACCATCGTTCAAGTGGACATCCCGGGCATGTCGTGGGGCATCGTTCCCATGGCCGCTCAGTTTGGGATCAACTATGCTTTCGTACCTTTCAACGGTTCCGACCGCACCGGCTTGTCCGACCGCGTCAGTTTTAAACCATTCTGGTGGATTGGTCCTGATGGCGTTTCAAAAATCCTGTTTCTTCAACCCGGCGATTACACTCCCGGAGCCAGAAACAAAGGATATAAATACTGGCCATCCATGGCGGGACAAAAAGACCCGGAGAAATTATTACAGATTGTAAAAACAGATACTCCGCGCGAAAACTTCATCGATGGCTATTTGTGGGGAAAACTGAAGGAACTGGAAAACGACCGCCTTTATCCTTACGATTTATTCCCAATGACCTGGGCCATGGCCGATAATACACCCATTGATGCCGATCTTCCGGAAGCCGTTAAAAGCTGGAACGAAGAATATGCCTATCCCCGCCTGGTTATTGCCAGTTCAACCGACATCATGTCGGCATTCGAGAAAAGATACGGCGATATCATTCCTTCATTCCAGGGCGATTTTACTGAATACTGGATCGACGGTCTGGGTTCGGCAGCTAAAGAAACATCGATGAACCGTCACTCGAAAGAACGGCTGATTCAGTCCGACATTCTTTGGTCGATGCTGCATCCCGGTGAAAAAGCGCCACGCGAAGAACTGAATGAGGCCTGGCGAAACGTCCTGATGGGCTCCGAGCATACCTGGTGTTACATGAATCCGTCTCAGGCCGATATGCAGAATGAAATCTGGCGGGTAAAGCAAGGTTTTTTTAGATCGGCTGAAACCAACAGTCAACAGTTGCTTTCAAATTCGATGAAATCCATTTCTGCCGAAAATTCAAAAATCATTGGCGTTTTTAATACACTGTCGTGGCCGCGCGGAGGATTGATTACGCTGAGCAAGGAACAAAGCAAAGGTTTTTCTTCGGTTAAAGACGAGAACAATCAGTCGGTTTTATCGCAACGGTTGAGTACCGGCGAGTTGGTGTTCTGGTCGTCGGATGTTCCGGCTTTCGGAACAAAAAACTACACCCTGAGCAACGAAATGGCCAAGCCATCTGCAGTAAAAATGGCTAAAGGAAATACCCTGGACAATGGATTGGTTAAAATCCAGATTGATCCGGCTTCAGGAGATATTACCAGCATAAAAGATAAAACGGGGTTTGAATTCGCGAACAAAAACGATGCTTGCAACATCAACAGTTTCAGGTATCTTCTGGGAAGCGGCAAACCTGCATCCGGAGGGCCGCAATACGCAGCCAATCCCAACCTGTCAGATAGTTTGAAAATCCTTAAACCGGTAAAAGCAACCGGACCAACAGAAGTAAAGACGGTTATCAAAGAAAACGGACCTCTGGTGGCCTCCATCCTGATTGAATCAAAAGCCGATGGCTGCAATAAACTAACCCGTGAAGTTCGCGTTGTGGCAGGCAATCCGGCCGTTGAAATTGATAATCTGGTCGATAAAATTGCGACCACCGAAAAAGAAGGCATTCATTTTGGCTTTGCGTTCGACATCCCAAACGGTCGTACCCGCATCGATATTCCCTGGGGCGTAGCCGAAATAGATGCCGATCAGCTACCGGCTGCCAACCGCAACTGGATTTGTTTCCAGCGATGGCTCGATATTTCAAACGAAGAACGGGGCATAACCTGGTGTTCGCTCGATGCACCGACTTTCGAAAGCGGAACGATGACTGCGAACATTCTTGGTGGAGCAATTCATTCTCCGGAATGGATTGAACACTTGCCATTGAGTTCTACGGTGTATTCATGGGCTTTGAACAATCACTGGCACACCAATTTTCCACTTTCACAGGAAGGCAAAATCAATTTTAGCTATCGGATGCTACCCCACCAATATGCCTACGACCCGGTTAAAGCCAACCGTTTTGGGCTTGAACAGGCCCAGCCGTTGATTGCAACGCCGGTAAAAGAAAAATCGACCGTGAAGCCTCCGGTAAAAATTGACAACGAAAAGGTTTTCATCTCTATCGTAAAAACTTCAGCCGATGGCCAATCGATGATAATCAGGCTGCGTTCGGTGTCGGATAAAGCAGAAACAGTGAACCTGTCATTTCCTTCCGGAAAGCCAAAATCAATACGGCAATGTGTCGCCGATGAAATTCCGGGCGAGGAACTTGGAAATGCCATTAATATGCTGCCTTACGGAATTACATCGCTTATAATAGAATGAGAATTAGAGGTTCAATAACTATGAAATATGTTTGTAAAACCCTGAAAAGGTTTGATTTGAATAACCGTGGGTGTAACCCAACGGAACAAATAACACTCGAATCTACAGCCCCGAAGTGGGCTGAACATTGTTTCCGGAAATTCAACCACTTCGTGGCTGGCTTGATTTTGCTGTTTAATCCGTGGGTTAGCACCCACGTTTATTGAGATTTAGCCACTTTGTGGCAATGTAATTAATCATGAATATACACAATAGAACAAAAATGAAACAAGAAAATTGGCGCAAAACCGATCAGTATCTGATGCCGGTGAGCAAAGAAGTTTCAGCAAAAGGAATGTACGATTTGTACCCAACGCTGAAAATTGAGGCTGGGAAAATTGCAGAAGGATTTGAATCGTTAGCGCAACAAATTGCCACTGAAAAACAGGTCATCATCGACGGTTATGTTGGCGTATTTTATTCTGAATTTCAGGAAAAACTGGATGCTGAATTGACCAAATTGGGCAAAAAAGCAGTCTGGAAGTCAATGGATATCGCACTGAAACCGGAAGCTGACATCGACCAAATGATTGCTCCTTTCCTGGGCGGCAATGATCCGCTTTTTGGAACAAGAACAAGTTTGCAATTAGCTGATTTCTTTGATCCGGTAAAACTTCAGGAGATAAAACCGGAGGAAACCGGCAAAAGAGCCGACATATCTATCCTGATTGGTTGCGGAACCGCATTGGCTGGCTGGGACGGACTGCTAATTTTCATCGATCTGCCTAAAAACGAGTTACAGTTCAGAGCACGTGCCAAATCCATTTGCAATCTGGGCGCTTCCACTTCTTCTGACGGAAAAACAATGTACAAGCGGTTTTACTTTGTCGATTGGGTCGTATTGAACCGCCACAAGCAACAGCTTTTAACTAAAATTGACCTTATAATTGACGGACAGAACCCCGATCGGCCAACCTGGATGAAAGGTGACGATCTGCGCCAATCGCTGCAAACGATGAGCCGCAATGTTTTCCGCGTGCGTCCGTGGTTCGAGCCTGGCGCCTGGGGCGGACAATGGATCAAGGATAAAATCGATGGGCTGAACAAGGAGGTGATCAACTATGCCTGGTCGTTCGAGCTGATTGTGCCTGAAAACGGACTGATTGTTGAAAGCTCCGGACACTTGCTCGAAGTGTCGTTCGACTGCCTGATGTTTCAGGAATCGGAAGCTGTTTTGGGCAAACATGCCGATCAATTCGGCGTTGAATTCCCCATCCGATTCGATTTTCTGGACACCTTCGATGGCGGGAACCTTTCGGTGCAGTGCCACCCGCGCCCCAAATACATGAAAGAACATTTTGGAGAAGATTTCACTCAGGAAGAAACGTATTATATCCTCGATGCTGGCGACGATGCCACCTGTTATCTTGGGTTTCAGGAAAACATCAATCCTGAAGCCTTTGAAAAAGACCTTCAGAAGAGCTTTGAGAAAAATCAGGCCATCGACATCACGAAACACGTTCAGATTCATCCATCGCACAAGCACGATCTGTTTTTGATCCCGCCGGGCACCATTCATGGCGCCGGAATCAATAACCTGGTACTTGAAATCAGTTCAACACCTTACATTTTCACGTTTAAAATGTACGACTGGATGCGCCTCGACCTCGACGGGAAACCGCGTCCACTCAACATCAGTCGCGGAATGGATAACCTCTATTTCGACCGGAAAGGAAGCTACGTTCAGGAAAAACTGATTTCACACCCTTACCTGCTGGCAGAAGGTGGCGACTGGAAACTGTACCACCTGCCCACGCACGAAAAACATTCGTACGATGTTCACCGTATCCATTTCAAAACCGAAGTGCAAATACAGACCGAAGGCAAATGCCATGTACTTTCACTGGTTGAAGGGCAAAGCATACGGATTGAAACGGCTAACGGCCTGATACAACGGTACAGTTATGCCGAGACTTTTGTTATTCCTGCTGCTGCCGCAAGCTATCGCATTGTCAACGAATCGTACGACGAAGTGATGGTGGTAAAGGCATTTTTGAAATAGCGTTGCTAATTGAAAACTTAAACTGATAATACAATGAGCAAGTTCAAACTAACCGGAATTTTATTTTTGCTGATGATCGCCGCCTTCCATTCGCAAGCGCAAAGTAGCCAAAACAAGGCGATTGAAAAGCTGGTTTCAGAGTCGAAAAACTGGTTCGAAGGTTTTCAACAAAATGTGGGTGCCAATGAATTTTCGTACCACAGCTTTCGCGCGGATGTTGGCAAGTCGCTGATAACCCGCTGTACCGATGGGCAAATGGTAATTGAGTGGAAAACACAGGCAATTCCTGCTGGTTTCGACCAATCCGAAGCTGGTTTTTTGTGGATTGCCGCCCTTGATTTAACCAAGGAGGCCTTAACTTTCGATGTATTTTTTAATGGGCAAAAAAGGTTCGAGATAAATACTTCGGAACAAAAAAACTGGCAATTAAAAACAGAGGATGGTGCCCGACTTTCATTTGTAACAGTTGAAACCGACCAAAACGGCGATGCGCACGGTTACATGTCGATGGTTGTGCCGCAAAACTGGTTGATGAAAGGTCAAGCTCAAAACATTAAAATTGTTGGACGGACCAATCGCGACAATACCTGGCTCATCGTTTACCAGGCCAACGATGCACTGGATTACCTGCAAAAATCGACTGAGTATGAGGTTTGGGCTAACCTTTCCATCGAAAAAACCAGTCGCGATTTGCAATGCAGATTGACTGCCTCGAAAACACTTGCCGGAATTGACCTGACTTATACATCTTCAGGAAAAACAAAAAGTCTGAAACTCCAATCTGAAAATGATCAAGCAATTGGAACATTCACCCTTCCACTTTCAGCGTTCAATAAATCATTTACCTTGAAAGACTCCAAAGGCGAAATTATTGCCGTTGAACAACTTGGCGTTGAAAATAAAATCACCCGCCTGCAAAACAAATCGGTGCTTTTTATGGAAAGCCATAGTGAAAACGGAATAATAAAACTTCAGGCCAACCGCATTTACGAGCCTAAAACAGTTTCCGGATTAGTCACACTTTCCAACTCCATTTTGAGCAAGGGGCAAATTTACCTGATGAATTCGAGCCATCAGGACATTGCCTGGATGGATTCGCCCGAAAAATGTGTGATTGAACGCGATACCATGCTGATTACTCCCTTACTCAAAATGGGCGCCACCGACAAAAACTACCGTTTTGACCTCGAAGACGGACTGATGCTCCGCGAATACATCACCCGCCATCCGGATAAGAAGCAACTGGTAAAAGAAATGCTGAATGACGGACGAATTTCGTGTGGCTCGACCTACATTCAACCCTACGAAGAAATGTATTCGGGCGAGTCGTTGGTTCGCCAGTTTTACCTGGGGGCCAAATGGCTTCAGCAGGAATTTGGATACAATGCCACCGTTTACTGGAACGAGGATGTGCCGGGTCGCACACTGCAAATGGCCCAGATTATGCGAAAGGCAGGAACCAAATATTTGTCAATCAGCCGACAGGAACGGGGACTTTTCAACTGGCAAAGTCCTGATGGATCGTTTGTAACCGTGTTTTCACCTGGTCATTATGGCGATGCTTTTGGTCCGCTTCAGAAAAAATTCAACGAAACAAGTCAATATCTGGCTACCAGTTCAATGGATTGGAAAAAATTCTACACCCCCAAAACAGCAACCCCGATTATTCCGGTGCTTTCCGACAATGATATGAGCCCGGCCAAGGATTACAGCAGTTTGATCCTTGGATGGAACGGCATTCGTGAACTTCAGGATGAAAAAGGAAATCCGGTAGCAGTGAAACTTCCGCCAATTAAAGTAACCACTGCCCCTGAATTTTTTGATGCTTTGACAGCTCAAAACCCGCAATTGCTTACGATACTGGGCGAACGGCCCGACGTTTGGCTATACATACACGGACCATCGCACCAAAAAGCCATCAAAGCCAGTCGCGAAGCCGATATTTTATTACCGGTAGCCGAAAAGCTGGCCACTATCAATTCAGTGATCGATGGCTCATTCAAAAATTATCCTGAAGCCCAGCTTAAAAAAGCCTGGGAAGCCAAAATTTATCCCGATCACGGCTGGGGCGGCAAGCACGGCGACATTACCGATGCACTATTCCTTTCGAAATACGAATTTTCGAAAGCCGAAGCCAGTCGTATTATTGTTGAGAATCTCGCTCAACTGGCTACCAAAGTGATTACTCATACTGAAAAAGGCCGTCCGCTGGTGGTTTTCAACAGCATGAACGCTCAACGAAACGATCCGGTTTCTGTGGAAGTTAATTTCAGTTTTAACGAGGCATTTGGTGTTGAACTCAGCAATACTGCCGGGAAAAGAATTGATGCTCAGTTAAGTCAGACGGAAAATTACGCCAACGGATCGATCAAAAGGGCCTTCCTCTGTTTTATTGCTGAACAGGTTCCAGCAATTGGATACACCACCTATTACCTGAAAGCCAGCGACAAAAAGTCTGCTGAAGCCAAATCAGCCTTCACAAAATCTGTTGAAAATCAGTTTTATCAGCTGAAGTTTGGAAATGGCGGTCTATCGTCGATATTCGACAAAACACTGAATCAGGAACTGATCGATTCAACCAAATTCAAGGCCGGCGAAGTTTTCACCTTGCGCTCATTTGGAAATGGTGCGGGTGAATTTACCGATATTCAGAAAACCGACATGGAAGGTTTCGACCAAACCGGGAAATACCCGACCAAATGGGAAGTGGAAGAAGACGGGCCGGTTTTCACGGTTTACAAATACCGCCAGCACATTCGCTATGCCGACATCGAGCAACGGATCAAAGTTTATCGTCAAATTCGGAAAATCGATTTCGAGCCATCGGCATTAAACTGGGAAGGTGTTTTGTACCGCGAGTTTCGCATGGCCATGCCGCTGAATATGACCGACGGGCAAGTGGCTTACGAAGTGCCGTTTGGCGTAGTTGAAGTGGGCAAAGACGAAATAAAAGGCGCCGCCGGTGAACGCTATCAAACCATTTGTAAAGACATGCACCCACGCGGCATCGAAAACTGGATAGGTGCCAGCAATGCGAATTATGGGGTAACCTTGAGTTCGTCGGTTGCCGTGGCCGACTGGATTGACCCAACCACCAACCCGCTGAAAAACCAGATGCTTCAACCCATTCTGCTGGCTTCGCGAAAAAGCTGCCACTGGGAAGGAAACGATTACCTGCAACCGGGCGACCATACCTTCCGGTTCTCGTTCACCTCTCATCCTTCGGGATGGGCTCACGGAAATTCATTTGGCCGCGAAGCCAACGAACAACTGTTGCCTGTTTGGGCCGACCAGCATTTATCAACGGCCTCCTTACCCGAATCGCTGAGCTTTTTCTCCACCGATCAGGATCAGGTGCTGGTTTCAACCATCAAAAAATGTGAAGATGGCGATGGCCTAATTATCCGGTTAATTGATCTGGAAGGAAAAGACAAAGACGTGAAACTGAGCTGCTTCAAAAATATCGCCAAAGCAACACAAACCAACCTGATTGAAAATCCGGAGAAAGGCTTACCTGTCAAAGGGAATAGTTCGTCGTTCCAATTGGGGCATCATGCCATCGAAACATTCAATATTGAAACTTCAAAATAAACTGAAGATGAGATTAGGATTATTCATCGGCCATATCCTCCTTTCCCTCGGGGAATTTGGCCAACGGATTCGACTAAAAAGTATCGGGTAACGATTTTCGTACTGTTCATTCGTTTCAGGAATTTCAAACAACAGGAGGATATTATTAACTTAAATTGATTTCTATGGCGGGGGAATAGTCTTATCTTTACATCAGTAAAAACTAAAAATATTAGCTATGATTCGGTTAAATGTATTTATCTCGGTAGAAGATGTAAACTATAGCAAAGTTTTAGACGCAGCTAAAGAGTTGACTACTTTTTCGGTAAATGAAGACGGTTGTATCGCATATGATGTATATGAAAGTGCAACCCGTTCGAATGTGTTGCTTATTTGCGAAACATGGAAAGACAGTGAAGCACTCGCCAAACACGAAAAAACGGCTCATTTTGTAAAGAATATTGTTATTCTTCAGAAATTTTCAGAAATAAAACTGGAGAAATTTGAATTCTGATTTTCGTTTCTTATCCTGAAAACTTAAAAACCATGCAAACCATACTTGGAGCCGGCGGACCAATCGGAATCGAGCTGGCCAAAGCACTGACCGCCTATACAACTGATATCCGTCTGGTTAGTCGTCATCCGCAAAAGGTAAATGCGACCGACAACCTCATGCCTGCCGATTTGCTCGAAGCTAAAAACATACGCAAGGCAGTGAAAGGCTCGGAAGTGGTTTATGTCACGGTTGGATTTCCTTACGTTACCAAAACGTGGCAGGAATGCTGGCCCAAATTTATTCGGAATGTGATTGATGCCTGCAAGGAATACAACGCCAAATTGGTATTCTTCGACAACATGTACATGTACGATCCGAAGTACCTGAACCGGATGACCGAAGAAACACCCATCAAACCGCCTAGTAAAAAAGGGAAGGTGAGAGCTGAAGTCGCACAGATGATTATGGATGAAGTAAAAGCAGGTACGCTGACTGCGCTGATTGCCCGTTCTGCCGATTTTTATGGACCAGGCATTAAAAGTGGAAGTATGCTGAACGAGACGATTATCAAGCCATTGAAAATCGGGGGAAGAGCCAACGTTTTGGGTTCAGTTGATTCCAAACATTCGTACACCTACACTCCTGATGCCGGAAAAGCGACGGCATTGCTCGGAAATACTGAGGATGCCTATAATCAGGTTTGGCACTTGCCTACCGCGCCTGATCCGTTTACCGGCGCACAGTGGACCTGGCTGATTTCCAGTGAACTGGGTATAAAACCGAAATATATTAGGGTAAACCGATACATGGTATGGATTATGAGTTTTATCACGCCAATTATGAAAGAGATGCTCGAAATGCTTTATCAGAACCAGTCGGATTATGTTTTCGACAGCAGCAAATTCGAGAAATGCTTTGGAATACAACCGACTCCTTACCACATCGGATTAAAAGAAACGCTTAGCACCGATTATAAAATAAACCTGTAAAATTGACTTAAAGCCTTAATGCCGACCACCAAACGATACCATCTTTTGGATTTGTTCGTCCCACAACCGGAGCTTTAACGATCTTAGGCTCATCATAAAAGTTACCGGTTTTACTTCCTTGAAAACTGGATTTTCGCGGTAGCATTTCGATAAATAATAATTTGGAATGCGCGAATTCAAATGATGGATGTGGTGGAACCCGATATTTCCGGAGAACCACTGAAGTAGTTTTGGAAATTTGACAAAGGAACTGCCTTCCAGGGCAACTGTCCGGTAATTCCAGTCTTTATTTCTGAACCAGTTTACATCTTCATATTGATGCTGCAAATAGAACAACCACAATCCGGAAATGGCCGCTATGTAAAGGATTGAAAGTTGAATTACGATAAAAGTGCCAAACCCGATAGCCCAACCCATAACCAGAAAGAGAAAGGCCAAGGCTGTGTTCGTCAGCCACACATTTACGATTTCCTTTCGGGTCATTTCCTTTCGGGTCAATCGGTTCTGAATCAAAAATACATACAGCGAACCGATGCCAAACATGACTAGCGGATTCCGGTAAATCCTGTATTTGATTCGGTTCCATCTGTCGCTTGCCTGATATTCTTCTTTGGTCATTGTCCAAACATCGCCAACTCCACGTTTATCGAGGTTGCCTACCGATCCGTGATGCCTCATGTGTTGATTGTGCCATTTATCGTAAGGCGTAAAGGCCAATATTCCGAAAAACATCCCAACCATCCGATTGGTTTTTTGCGACTTAAAGTACGAACCGTGGCCGCAATCGTGGAAAATAATGAAAAGCCGCACCAAAAATCCTGCAGCCAGAATGATTAAAAAAGCGGTCAGCCAATACGAAACCGAGAGGCTGTAAACAATTAAAATCCATAAACCAACATATGGAATAAATGTGTTTGTAATTTGCCATATACTTCGTTCAAGACTGGGCTTCAGATACTTTTCAATATTTTTGTTGATGACCATCCAGGGGTTCACGGCCTGATTGTCCTTTTCTGTTGTTTTCATTCGATTCCTGTCATTAAAGATTTTACTTTCCAGATTGTTAAACGTTTTTCGCGACCCTTTGGTTGTTCAAGTTGTGTTAAAACTGATTCCAATTCGAATAACCTGAAGTGTTATTGTGGCTTAATATATTATCCCAATACCTGAATTTTATCACGCTGATTTTAAATGGAAAATTGCCACATTTGTGTGCATTAAACTTTTAAACTTCTTTTATTCATGGCAGGTAGAATTTTAACCGCATTAATTATTTCTTTCCTCGTCATTTCTTGTTCGAAAAAACAGGAGCTGATACAAAATCCGGAGCGTAAAGCCGACATTCAACGCATGTTGTCCGTTCAAAAAGAGTTGACTGCCAAAAGTCTGGCACCAATTTGGGACATTTTTAAGCAGCAACTTTCTCCGGAAGAAAAACAAGCTTTGGAATTTATTTATGCTTATATGCCATTGAGTGATTTGGCCGATTACAAGCCCGAATTTTTCCTGAAGAACGTTCAATACAGCCTGAAAGCCCGTGCCGAAATGCCTTGGGGAAAGGCCATTCCGGAGGAAGAATTTTTGCATTTTGTGCTGCCCTTGCGTGTGAACAACGAAAACCTCGATAATTTCCGTGAAGTGATGTACAACGAAATCACTCAACGGGTTAAAGGAATGGATATGAAGAAGGCCGCGTTGGAAATTAACCACTGGTGCCACGAAAAAGTGAACTACCGTGGAACTGATTCGCGTACCAGTGCACCACTCAGCACAGTGAAAAAAACGTTTGGCCGATGCGGCGAGGAATCTACATTCACGGTTACAGCCATGCGTACAGCCGGAATCCCAGCCCGCCAGGTTTACACGCCACGTTGGGCGCATTCCGACGATAACCATGCTTGGGTGGAAGTTTGGATCGATGGCAAATGGCAATACCTGGGCGCTTGTGAGCCGGATGTTGATTTGAACATGGGTTGGTTCAGCGAACCTGCAAAACGCGTTATGTTGGTTCATACACGCGCCTATGGAAAATATTTTGGAACCGACGAAGTGCTCACTCCTGAAGAACGGTTTTCTGAATTAAACCTCACATCAAACTACGCCACGACCAAAAAGATAACTATTTCGGTGAAGAAGGCCGACGGATCGCCGGCCGACAGCGCCAAAGTGGAGTTTCAGCTTTACAATTATGCCGAATATTACCCCATTGCCAGTGGATATACCAATAGTAAAGGGTTCGCCAGCCTGACAACCGGTATGGGCGACCTTGTGATTTGGGTTGCAAAAGACGGCAAATTCGCCTATCAAAAGCTTTCGGTTCCTGAAAAAGATACGCTCCAACTGGTGCTCAACCAAACGACACCAACGAACCTCGTTGAAACCTGGGATTTAGTGCCTCCACATGCCGCCAAAGTAGAAAGCACGGTAACTCCGGAAGCCAAAAAAGCCAACGACATCAGGCTTGCCAAAGAAGACGAGGTCCGCAACGCAACAATGAAAACCTTCAAGGATTCAGCCTGGGTAAAGGAATTTGCGGCCAGAACCAAGCTTCCGTTCGATACTATTTACCGTTTCATTAAACTGAGCTATGGCAACTGGGACCAAATTTCGGTTTACCTCGAAAAGAATGCTCCGGCATACCGCAGCACTGTTCTGGAACTGGCCATCCAACTGGCCGATAAAGATTACAGCGATGCTCCTGAATCTATCCTGACCGATCATTTGGTTCAAACCAGTCAATCTGGAACTCAGAAGTTGGTTCCTTCGAAAGAATTGTTTACCAAGTATGTGCTTGCCCCTCGCATTGCACTCGAAAACCTGAGTGCTTGGCGCAGTTTTCTGGCCTCTTCGTTTGGTCCTGAAATGGCACAATCAACGCGCAACGACATTTCGGCACTGACCAACTGGATTCGCGAAAACATACATATAAATACGGTTGCCAACAAACATTCGCGCGCACCGCTCACTCCGATGGGTGTGTACAAACTTCGTGTTGCCGATCCCGAATCACGGAATATTTTCTTTGTGGCGGCCTGCCGCACCTTTGGCATTCCAGCCCGGCTAAATCCGGAAACACAGATTCCGGAGTACAACAAAAATGGTCAATGGCTGCGCGCCGGGTTCGATCAATTGGTGGTTGCACAACCCGAAAAAGGAATGCTGAAACTGACCGACAAAGACAATCCGGTGGCTCCGCAATATTACCTGCATTACACCATTGGGTTCCTGAAAGACGGCTTTTACCGCACCCTCGAGTTTCCGGAAGGGGCGAAATTGACCAATTCAGACAAACCGCTCTACCTCGAAGTTGGCCAATACGCTTTGGTTACCGGAAACCGCATGGAAGACGGGTCGGTGCTGAGTCAGATGAGTTTCTTCACCATCGAAAAAGGGAAAGCCACCACTGTTCCGGTTAAATTGCGCAAACAGTCGGGTGAATTGAAACCCTCCGGAAAATTGAATCTTAATGCGCTCAATCTTGATAAAGATGGAAAAGCGGTGAGTTTGTCGTCGCTGGTTGCCGGAAAGTTTTCGGTGCTGGTGGTGCTCGATCCCGATAAAGAGCCTTCGAAACATATCCTGAACGATTTGGGACCGTATGTCGATCATTTTAATAAGTGGGGCGGACAATTCGTGCTGGCCATGCCCGCCGAAAAAGCCGGACAGGCCGGAGTGCTGAGAACCTACCAACTGCCGTCTAAACTGGAAAGCGGCATTGATCCAAACGACCAGATTTTGAATGCTATTTCGGCTATTTATGGCGCGGGACTGAAGGAAAAATTACCATTGGTGTTATTCTGCGATGCTTCCGGAAATGTTTATCTGTTCTCGTCGGGTTATAAAATCGGTATAGGCGAGCAATTGTTGAAGGTGATCTCTGCTGTTGAATCAAATTCGAAAATGATGGAGGTCAAAGCTTCTTGCAGTAAGCCATAGAATGCAATATCCGTTCACTAAACTAAAATGAACAGCAAATGTAGGTTTAGCTTTGATCTAGATAGAGCTTATTCTTTGCAGTCTGCTTTAGCTGACGATTGCTTCAGCGAACAGATCAGGGAATCTGGATTTCTGTTTCAGGATTAGATTGTACACCGTTTGCTTTCTTTGCTTTTCGGGCATTGTGCCTTGCCGAAATGTACAGTGCAGTGGCTGCGGTGCAGAAATAACAACACATCTGAAGCAGAAGCAGCAGATATTCGTGACGGATGTCGGGCAAGCCGACGCCCATGGTTCGTACACGCATGTATGCCGGAATCATGATGGTTGACGGAAACAAATGAGCCAGATTATAGACGATTGGCGGAATAGAAGAAGCTGGCCATGAAAGTCCGCTCAGGAAAACAACGATTGGCGACAGAAAAACCATAAACGTGATCGACGATTCGCGGCGCTTAAACATGACAGAAAATGTAATTCCCATAAAAATAACGGAAAGCAAAAAGGGTAGGGTCAGCATCAAAACGGTCAGGTAACTGCCTCTGTCGGGATAATTAAACCAAGAGTGCAACCAAACCATCGTAAATATGCAGTTCAAAAAATAAATGGTCAGGTACGATAAGGTTTTTCCGAATAAAATGGGCAAAACGCCACCTCGTTTCAAGGCTGTTGGAACCATAAAGCTATCGCGCTTTTTCTCTTTGGCCGTACCGCCAACCATTCCGATCCCGATGAGTAAGGTTTGTTGAAGGATAATGATGATGATTCCGGGCATCACAAACGAACCATACCCGGAAGCCGGATTAAACCAAAAGTGCATATCAGTAACCAGCGGATCGCGCATTTGTGCGGCTTGATCATAGGGTTTGCCTTCCATCATCAACTTTTTGATTTCGACGCCGGCCGAAAAAGTTCCCACTGCCTTAACCGAACCGCTTAATAACTGGCGATAGATCAAAAAATAGCTACCATCGGCAAAAACCGATACATTCGTCTGTTTTCCATTCAGTATATCTTTTTCGAAATGCTGCGGAATAACTACAATTCCGCCACAATTACCCTCAAAAAAATCATTTTTGGCTTCGTCCAAACTGGTTGATACCCTGTTTATTTCAATCTGTTCGGCACCTTTAAGCATTTTGATCAGCTGATGGCTGGTCGTGGTTCGGTCAAGGTCAACAATTGTTGTTTTCAGTTCACGAACCACTTCATTTTCATAACCAATGGAATAGACCAATGGATAAATAATCAGGGCTCCGACCAAAATCAGAAGAGCCCCGGCATCGCGCCGGATATTCCTAAGTTCATCCCGGTAAAATTGCCCGGTCATTTCGATGCCTTTGCTTATTTTTTTGAACATGGTATTATTGAAATTCGTTGTTGTTGTAGTTACACGATTAATCGCATTCCTACTATATCTTTCCCCAGAATTTTTCTTCTTTCAACAGCCTTTTCATGCGTGGTAAAAAACACACTGCAAGCAGGATAAACACCACAAATGCGGCCAATGGAATGAACGCATGAACGATCGCTTCGCCCCGCATGGCTTGCGAAATAAATATCTTGGTCCAATAGGTGAATGGGAAAAAATATGAAAATATTTTTGCTGCCAAAGGCATCGAGAATTGCGGAAATGTTAATCCTGAAAATGTGAGCGCCATCATCGAATAGGCACTGGCCAGCGAAAGTCCTAAACGAAGATTTGCTGTTACCGAAACGAGCAATATCCCAAGCAACTGATAGGTCACAATCAGTGCCGCTTCGGTCAGGCAAATAAAAGTAAAACTTCCTCTCAGTGGAGTTCCCATCTGTACAAACAAAACCACATTCATAACCATTGCATTGATTAAAAGCAGGATGGTGTATGGCGTTAGCTTTCCGGCAAGAGCAACAATTACACTTCCGGAGGAATGCTCCAGCCATTCGGGGCCTGTTCCTTCTTTGACCTCAACGCCAACGGCAAACACACTCGAAAGTAAGGTGAAAACCACGACCATCAGTGGAAGGAGTGCCGTAAGCAAAAAGTAAGAATAATTACCAAACGGATTAAACAGAACATGTTGCTGCAATTTAACCGGCTGTATTTTTGCCATAGCCTGGGTCTGCATCAATCCACTTTTCATGGCAAACTGTAGTTTTATCCCTCCTGAAAGTGTTGCCAATGCTTTGTAAATACCTTTCTGCAAATAACCACCTTTCAAGATATTGGTATTGTTGACGAAAACCTGTATGGTTTCACTTCGGCCTTTCAGAATATTTTTTTCGGTTTTGTCGGGAATAACCACGATGGCATCTATTATTCCCTCTTTCATCTCCTGGTAAGCTTCCTCCCGGTTCGGATAATGTTTCACCACATCAGCCTCTGGCGTTGCTCCGATCCACATACTGATTTTGCGCGACATGGTGGTGTTGTCCAGATCGATAATGCCGACCGGAAGGTTCCGCGGAACACCCGCAGAAAAAACTGACAGCAGAATGATGAATGCAAGTAGCGGACCGATCAGTGTTGTGAACAGATAAATGGTCGATCCGGTCATCCGGTCGATCTCCCGAAGAAATACCCGAAAAAATGGGTTCTTTCGGAAGAATGAGTTTTCCTCGTCGACAATCTTTGACACCTTATTTTGTTTTACCTTCATTGAAAATGAATTGCCATTTGTTGTCTTTAGTTAATCGGAAATTGTAATTAGAAATCAATGGCTGCAATTTAGATTATCGCCAATTTTCTAATGGTTTTTTTCTACTTTCTGAACTGTTTCCAGTTAACCAGAACGCTCATTCCGGGGCGCAACCCTTCTACCGGGGATGTTGGCACCGCATGAATTTCGAACGATTTCATATCGAAACCTCCTGAACTTTTGGTCGCTGTCCAGGTTGCAAAATCGGCTAACGGACTGATGTAATTAATTTTCAGGCTGACATTTTTATTTCCCAAAGCCGGGATAGTCGCCTTAATTTCGCTTCCCATCCGGACATCGGCCATCAAATCTTCGCGAATATAAAGCGTGGCCCAGCTATCCTTCAAATCAACCAGTGTAATTACCGGATAACCGGTAGGCACCAGCTCACCACGTTCAGAAACGATATTGGAAACTTCGCCCGACGATGGAGCTTTGGCTTGTGTTTCGGCCAGGTAAGCTTCTACTTCTTTAATTCCGCCCTCGGCCTGATTGACCAGTTCCTGAGCCGAACGTTTATCTTCGAAACGGGCGCCTTTCACTGCTTTTTCCCATTGCGACTTGGCTGCATTGGCTGTTTCGCGACCTGCTTTGCTTTGTGTTTCGGCCTCATCTCTTTTCTGTTCCGAAACCACTCCGTCTTTAAACAGATTATCGACCCGGGTAAATGTTTTTTCGTATAGCCGGGCAGCCGCTTCAGCTTTCACATACATGTTGTAGGCAGCCGCAATGTCTTCGGCCTGAGCCCCGTTTTGTGCTTTCAGACTCTGTGCCTGGGCAGCGTTCCGGAGTGCCGTAACCTGAAGCAATTTGGCATCAATTTCGGGACTGCTGATCGAAAACAGGAAATCGCCCTTCGTTACTTGCTGACCTTTTTTTACGGCAATGCTGTCTATTCGTCCGGGAATTTTAGAAGCTACCCGAAACTGTGTGGCTTCAATCTCTCCCTGAATTTCAAGTGGAAGCGGACGGGTAATTATCCAGGTGGTATAAAGCAGAAAAATCAATACAGCCGTGAAAAACAGCCCGATAATAAAATTTCTTGTCTTATTCATTGTTTTTCGGTATTATAAATTTTAGAATGATTCATTAATAACCTGATTGCTTGACTGGTATTCCAGAAACATATCAGGGCTTCCGCAGATTTGAAGCAGGGTTGCCAGCGACACGTCGTAATTATACATGGCCTGTAACCGATCGATCTTCACTTTGGCAAGTAACAGATTGGCATCAACCAGCTCAGATGAAGTTGATAATCCTTCGTGAAAAGCTTTATCACGGCTTTCGACATATGTTTTGGCAAATTCGAGGGTTTTATCCAGTTCCTCCAGTTGTTCAACCTGCATTCCAAGTTGCTGGTGCAGCTTTTTAATTATGGTTTTAATATCTTCTTCAGCTTTCAATCCGGCCTGCTCCACCTGATCTTCTTTAAATCGGGCGGCCTGAAGGTTCCTACGACGAGCATTTCCTTCAAAAATCGACCAGTTCAATCCCACTCCCACCAACCATTGAGGTGTATATGGCGACAAATCTTTATCAGCCAGATCATAAGTTCCGGTTAGGGCAACCGTTGGCAGATATTTGCCTTTTTCGAGTTTTACACCGGTCTCAGCCAGTTCCCTTTTCGAGTCGACCTGTTGCAGTTGCGGGTTATTTCTCAGGGCTAATTCGATGAAGAAGTTTTCATCTTCAACGCTTTTCAGGATAAACAATTGACTAGCCGGAGCCAAATCGCTGCTATCGCAAATGGCCATGGTATTTTGAAGTGCCCGTTTTACAATAGTTGCCTCGCGGTTGGCCTTTTTCAATTCTCGTTCGGCATCCGAATTGGCCACCTGTGCATGAAGAAATTCAACTTTGGCAATTTGACCCTGTTCACTCAGTTTCTGCGAATCGAAAAGATGTTTTTTCATGGCATCCGAAACCTGTTCACGAACTTTACAAGCCTGTTCTGCCAATACCAGTCCGTAATACCTGGAGGCCAGCTCACTCAGCAGTTCGCCTTCTTTTTGCTTCTTATTTAGTCCTGCCTCATCTTCATAAATCTGCGAAGCTTTATTCGCGGCATTAATTTTTCCACCGGTATAAAGTGGCCACACAAAGTTGGCATTTACTGCTGCAAATTGCTTTTCCTGAATCATTTTGTTCCATTCAGCAGCATTGATCGTTGTAAGTCCTTCCTCAAGCTTTGCCCGCAAAACTGCAGTACTGACGTTGTCTGGGAGAACTGGCATTACTCCTGAAGTTTTCGGATCGGGATTGGGAACGCCTGAAAAATTGCCATATTTGCCCAAAGCTTTGTAGAGTGGTGTGATGGCATCGCGTACCGGAGTAAGATCGAGTGTGAGCGGATCGGCCATCTGAACGGCATTGGCTGTAACAAAAACCTTTGGGGTTCGCAGTCCCCACATCGCTTTCCGGTCAGCTTCCTTTTCGCGAATCTCGAACCCAACTTGTTTTAGTACATGACTATTCTGATTCATTTGCTCATAGGCATCAGCAAAAGTTACCGGTTTGACCGTTTGTCCCTGACTGTACAAAGAAAGATTTGTCAGGAATGGCTGTAGCACAAGAATTAGGATTGAAATACGTTTCATGACTTTAAAATTTTCGGAATCAAAGAAACTAACTTTGTCGAACATATTTGTTTTGAGGTCGAAATAGTTTTATTTAGAGATTATGAATTAAAATACAATTAATATTGCTGGTTACAGATTTACAGACGAAATTTACTCATTCTACAGATAGAAGTCATAAATTAAGATTAAAAATTCGATGGAACAAACCCAGGAACAAAAACTAGCTTACGAAAAGGCTGCCCAATTGTGCAGCAAATCTGAAAAATGTAGGTCTGAAGTTATGGAAAAGCTTAAGCTTTGGGGACTTTCGGGAAACGAATCAGAAACAGTCATTGAAACGTTGATTGCCGAAAAATACATCGACGATGAACGCTTTGCCTGTGCTTATGTAAAAGACAAATTCCGGTTTAATCATTGGGGACGGCAAAAAATTGAATATATGCTGCGCTCAAAAAAGATCAGTCAGGAAATTATTGAACGCGCCCTGGGAGAGATTGAAGACAAAGGCTATTCAGACGAACTCCGGAAACTATTGACCGATAAAGCGAAATCGATCAAAGTCAAAGATTCGTACGACAAGCGAAACAAACTCATGAGATTCGCTTTGGGACGTGGTTTTGAGTCGGAGCAGATTTATGCCGCGCTGAAGGAATTGGGAATTTAAGTACTTCTAAAACGAATCCACCTCACGATAGGCTTTAATAAAGGCGACTTCGCCTTCTTTTCCTTTGATGCTCCGGCCATGTTCGCAACACAAAACACCATCGTATCCTTTGCTGTGAATGTGTTTGAACACATTTTTGTAATTAATTTCCCCGGTGGTAGGTTCATTGCGACCTGGATTATCACCTATGTGGAAAGCAGCAATGTTTTTCCATGCCTTATCGATGTTTGGGATTAGGTTGCCTTCAGTAATTTGTTGGTGATAAAGGTCGTCCACAATTTTACACGATGGGTGATTTACTGCCTGACAAATCAAATGAGCCTGCGGTATTTTAGTCAGGAACAAGCCCGGATGGTTGGTCCAGGCATTGAGCGGTTCCATCACCAATATCAACCCGCTCTTTTCGACCACTTCGCAGCACATTTTCATGTTATCAATTACATTGGCCGTTTGGTATTCCCATTCCAGTCCTTCGTCGAAATGACCCGGAACAACCAGTGCCCATTTAGCACCGGTACGTTTGGCACATTCAACACCTTCTTCCATTTTCTTTTTCAGCATTTCCTTTATTGCCGGATCCTGGGTCACCATCGATTTCACGGCAAAATCGGCATAAAGCACAAATGGGCCTAAATCCATATTACGGCGGGCCAGTTCTGCCGCTATTTTTTCCTGAAGTGCAGGTTCTTTTCCCATCAACCCATTATCGAAAATGGCTCGAAAACCCTGATCGCTGATGAATTTAATCTGATCGAACAAGTCATCGCCTGCACTTTCCTTAAAAGTGCCAAAGCTTGGTGCGTATTTTAGCTTGAACTGTGATTCATTGGAAACGTTTCCTTCAATTGCGAAGGTTTTAGTCGAACCTGCAAGGCCAACAGCAGCGATGGTTCCGGCTGCATTTCGTAAAAATGATCGTCTTTCCATTTTAGTATAGTTTAGTTTTGAGCTTCCGAAGATAAGAATAGGAATGACCTCACGCAAATCTGAAGAACAAAAATCCGGTCTGGTCTGGTATGTTTTTGTAGAATAAAATTATTTCATCTAAAAAAGTTTTCTAATTTTAACGAGCCTTAAAAAGCTCAAACTAATATTATAAACCAACTAAATTAAATTCATATGATTAATCGTAAATTACGAATGGGAATGGTCGGTGGTGGCAGTGATGCTTTTATCGGAGCCATTCATCGTCTGGCAGCTTTTATGGACGGACAAATTGAACTGGTCTGCGGCTGTTTCAGTATCAATCCTGAAATTTCAATTTCCTCCGGGAAATCGTATTATCTTCCTGACAACCGGGTGTACAAAACCTATCAGGAAATGTTTGAAAATGAAGTCAAACTTCCTGAAGGCGACCGGATGGATTTTGTGACTATCGTTACTCCAAACTTCGCCCATTTTGGACCCGCCATGATGGCCCTCGAAAACGGCTTCAATGTGGTCATCGATAAACCCATCACTTTTACGCTCGACGAAGCACTGCAACTTCAGGTTAAATTGCAGGAAACAGGTTTGTTGCTTGCCCTAACTCATACCTATTCGGGGTATCCGGCTGTAAAACAAGCCAAACAAATGGTTGCTGAAGGTCAACTGGGAAAGATCCGCAAAGTGTTTGTGGAATATCCGCAGGGGTGGTTGTCTGCCAAAGTGGAAGATGCCGGAAACGCACAAGCCTCATGGCGCACCGACCCGAAACGATCCGGAAAAGCTGGTGCCATGGGCGACATTGGAACCCATGCCCATCATCTGGCCGAATACATTACCGGTTTGAAAACAGTTTCTTTATGTGCCGACCTGAGTATCTTTGTTCCCGGGCGTATGCTCGACGACGATGGAGCTGTCCTGCTTCGTTTCGACAGTGGCGCCAAAGGTGTTTTAATTGCCACGCAAATAGCTGCCGGTGAAGAAAACGCACTTAAAATCCGCGTTTACGGAGAAAAAGGTGGATTAGAATGGGCTCAGCAAGAACCCAATACCCTGATTGCCAAATGGACCAGCAAACCTACCGAAATCATGCGCGTTGGCACTTCGATGGGAGCTTCAGCCAATGCCAATACCCGCACTCCGGGTGGTCATCCGGAAGGCTACCTCGAAGCTTTTGCTAATATTTACCGTAACTTCTCGTTGACTCTTCGGGCCAAAATGAACGGAGATCAACCCAAACCTGAATGGCTCGATTTTCCTGGAGTGGAAGATGGCATCCGTGGAATGCAGTTCATTGATGCAGTAGTTGACGCTGGATATAACGACGATGTAAAATGGGTTCCCTTCGGGTAGTTCCAAGTTCAAGATTCCAAGTTTCAAGTTTCGGTCGCTACGTGGGACTTGAAACCTAAAACATGGAACTGTTCTTTTAAACAACAATCACTAAAATAAAAAATATCATGGGCAGACCAGTAACATTATTTACCGGACAATGGGCCGACCTTCCCATTGAAACCCTTTGCGAAAAAGCACTTGCGTTTGGATACGACGGCCTCGAGCTTTGTACCTGGGGCGATCACATGGAAATCGACAAAGCCGATCAAGCCTATTGCGACGCACGTAAAGCTTTACTTGCCAAATACGATCTTCAACTGTTCACCATCTCGACTCACTTGGTAGGCCAATGTGTTTGCGACCGGGTTGACGAACGGCATCAGGCATGTGTTCCCGACTACATTTGGGGTGATGGCAATCCGGAAGGGGTGCGCCAGCGAGCTGCTGACGAAATCATCAAAACCGGAAAAGTTGCTAAAATGTTAGGGATTGATACCGTTGTTGGTTTCACCGGAAGTTCGATTTGGCACATGCTGTATTCGTTTCCTGCGGCAAGTCAGGAAATGATTGATAAAGGCTACGAAGATTTTGCCAAACGCTGGATCCCGATTCTGGACGAATACCAGAAAATGGGTATCAAATTTGCACTCGAAGTTCACCCAACAGAGATTGCTTTCGATATTGCAACCGCCCGCCGCGCTCTGAAAGCTGTAAATTACCATCCCGCCTTCGGATTCAATTACGACCCCAGTCACCTCGGATACCAAGGTGTTGACTATGTGAAATTCATCTATGAATTTTCTGACAGTATTTTCCATGTTCACATGAAAGACGTGTATTGGAGCGAACATCCAACTGATATTGGTGTATTTGGCGGACATACCGAATTTGGCGATAACCGTCGCTACTGGAACTTCAGGAGTTTGGGCCGTGGAAAAATCGACTTCGAAAACATCATCCGTGCATTGAATGATATCAAATACAAGGGACCACTTTCAGTTGAATGGGAAGACAGCGGTATGAACCGTGAAGTTGGTGCTGTTGAAGCTTGCGATTTCGTCCGTTACAGCGACTTCGATCCTTCCGATGTGGCTTTCGACGATGCCATGAAGAAATAACTCAGGCTTCGCACATTCTTAAACAGTTGTATATTCATAAAAATCCAATATCAAAATCAACGTTAAATGACCAACCGACGAAATTTTCTAAAAACTACTTCAACTGCCGCAGTCGGAATTAGTCTTGCAGCTGCAATGCCAATTCCGATGAGTGCCTGCGCAGGTGCAAACGACAAGCTCCGTTGCGGCGTAATTGGTGTTAACGGGATGGGATTTGCCGATCTTTCGGCTTTCCTTCGCCAGAAAAACACCGAATGCGTTGCCATTTGCGATGTCGATAGCAATGTACTGAATAAGCGTGCCGCCGAAACCGAAAAGATACAGGGTTCTAAACCCAAATTATACAGCGATTACCGCAAACTGCTCGAAGACAAAAATGTGGACGTTGTTATCATCGGGACTCCTGACCATTGGCATTGCTTGCCGATGGTTGAAGCCTGCCAGGCAGGGAAAGATGTGTATTGCGAAAAACCGCTGGGCAACTCGATCGAGGAAATCAACATCATGGAACGGGCCGCTAACAAATACAAAACTGTTGTGCAGGTAGGTATGTGGCAACGCAGCGATCCGCACTGGCGCGATGCCGTAGAATTTGTAAAATCAGGAAAACTAGGTAAAATTCGAACCGTTCGCACCTGGGCCTATCAGGGTTGGATGGAACCTGTTCCGGTAAAACCTGATGGTGAAGCACCCGCTGGTGTTGATTACGATTTCTGGCTCGGACCAGCAAAAAAACGTCCGTTCAATCCCAATCGGTTCCATTTTAATTTCCGTTGGTTTTACGATTACGCCGGAGGTTTAATGACCGACTGGGGCGTTCACATCATTGATTATGGGCTGTTTGGAATGGGCGATCCTTCGCCAAAATCGATTATGTCGATGGGAGGCAAATATGCTTACCCAGATGATGCCGCCGAAACACCGGATACCTTGCAGGCTTTGTTCGAATTTGACGGACATACCATGCTTTGGGATCATGGGACTGGCATCGATGGCGGTTACTACGGACGAAACCATGGCGTTGGCTACGTTGGAAACAACGGAACGTTGGTTGTTGACCGCAATGGATGGGAAGTCATTCCGGAGCGCAAAAAAGATAAAGACCTGATTGAACGTGTTACGCTGCAAAAAGGGACAGGTAAAGGGCTCGACTATCACATGGCGAATTTCATTGATGGTGTAAAAAATCGCAACCGTGACCTGAATGCTAGTATTAAAATTGCAGCAAATACGGCTCGCGTCGCACATTTGGGAAATATTGCACTTCGCACCGGACGACGGTTGTACTGGGATTCAAAAGCCAGCCAATTCATCAACGACGAGGAAGCCAACAAATTTCTGGTGCCAACTTACCGTGCACCTTGGGTGTTGCCTAAAATTTAAAATGGAGCAAAAACCGGTGCAAATACAGCATCGGTTTTTTTATGTCATTTGGAATGGAATCATCAAAATTACAAAAAACAATTTCAGGTCGATTCCTTGGAGAATAAAGCTTTAGAAAGTGTCTTCCTCTATTCAGGGAATGTCGAAAGAAAGCAGTGTCTGTTAGTTAGTATTACTAATGATTCTTTGACATTCAAAATTATTATACCAATTATCTAGGAAAAGTAATATTGTTAACTCATTTTTAATAATTTTGTAAACACTTTTTCCACTTTTGATAAATTCATTATGGAATACAACTTTATTGGCAAAACCATTCTAATTGCTGAAGACGAAGCTGTTAGCCGTTTTCTTTTTGAAAAAGCACTAAAGAAGACCAGAGCAAATCTTTTTTTTGTGAAAAATGGATTGGAAGCCGTAGAGATGGTTCGGGAAAATACAGAAATTGATGCAGTTATTATGGATATCAGGCTGCCTATTATGGATGGGCTTGAAGCTACTGCTAAGATTAAAGAATTAATTCCCGAGATGCCAATCATCATCCAGTCGGCTTATGCCATGCAATCGACACGCGAGGAAGCTCTTGAATGTGGTTGCGATGATTTCATTACCAAACCCATAAAAGTAGAAACTTTACTTGCCATTCTCCAGCGGCATCTCATTGTTTAAAAACCGAAAAGCCATTACCCGATTGGAGGATAGAAGGCATCTTTAAAATGTTCAATTTCAAATCTACCACCGTAAAAAATGATTGAGATTACATCAAAGCGGGTATCGAGGTTGATGTCTTTCTCCTGAATATAAGCCTCTGCGGCATTCACCAAAAAACGAATTTTCTTATTCGAAACGGCTTCCGACGGGTGTTCGTAGGAATCCGTTCCCCTCGCTTTTACTTCCACAATGACCAATTCGTTTCCGTCTTTTGCAATGATGTCGATTTCAAGGTGGTGCGAGAACCAGTTCACGGTCAGTATTTCGTAACCAATCGACCTCAAGTATTCAACCGCCAGTTCTTCACCTTTCCGCCCAAGTTCGTAACTTTTGCTCATTTTCGAACTCGTTTTAGCGTGCAGGTGTCGCCCACTTCCAGATGATAATGGGCGCCCAATACCAATGACAGGTTTTTGGGAATGTGTCCCACCGGAAAATCAAAGCAAACCGGGAAATTACAATCCTCAACTGCTTCCCGAATTATTTCATAAGCCGACTTGCCAAATGGACTTTCATTGTCTTGCATTTCGGTAAAAGCACCTACTACCAGACCGGCCAATTCGCTCAACCGACCTGAAAGTTTAAGGTTCTGCATCATTCGGTCGAGATGATACAGGTATTCCGACAGATCTTCGATGAGCAGAATTTTGCCTTTGGTATCCAACTGCCAGGGAGTACCCTGAAGGCTATATAGCAACGACAAATTTCCGCCAACCAGTTCTCCACTGCCGTTTTTTTTGTAATTCAATGGGTTGGATGGCCACTCCATTTCGCAATTTCCGGAGTTAAGCACTTCAATTAAACTGTGAAAACTTTTTAGAGGCTTTCTGTTTTCAATGAAAAAAGCGGGCATGGCACCATGAATGCTGGCTAGTCCGAGCTTATTCATGATGGCATGAAACACGGTTATATCGCTAAAACCTACGAACCATTTGGGGTTTCTCAGTAGTGGTGAAAAGTCAAGTTTTTCAATGATCCTGACAGAGCCATAACCGCCACGGGCACAAATTATCGCCTTGGTTTGTTGATCATTCATGGCTTCCTGGAAATCAGCGGCTCGTTGCTGATCGGTACCGGCATATTGAAAATGGCGATCGAAAACATGTTTTCCAATAAGAACTTCATAGCCAACATCCTGCAACAACTCGATGCCCGCGAGTACCTTTTCTTTCGAAACGTTACCGGCAGGCGCTACAATACGAATGCGGTCGCCTTTTGTAAGTAATTCAGGAAAGATCATCAGTTAGTTGTTTTGAACAGAATGCCAATAAATAGAAGTCATTAGCCATTAAAAAATGCCCGATTTTTTAATGGCTAATGACTTTCTTCTTATTTATTTTTAAGAATATCTCTGATTTCGCTAAGTAACAATTCTTCTTTAGTCGGTTCTGGTGGTGCCGGAGCTTCAACCGGAGTTTCTTCTTTCTTTTTCAAACTATTCATCGCTTTAATCATCATGAAAATAGCAAATGCAATAATGAGAAAATCGACAGTTGTTTGAATAAAATTACCATAATTTATTGAAACAGTCTGATTGATAACTTTACCAGCGGCATCAGTTACCGGATCTTTCAGAATTAATTTCAGGTCGGTAAAAGAAACGCCACCCATTAGCAAACCAATTGGCGGCATAATTACGTCCGCAACAACCGAGCTAATGATTTTTCCAAAAGCACCACCAATGATGATGCCTACTGCCATATCGACCACATTGCCGCGCATGGCAAAAGCTTTGAACTCATTAATTAATTTCATAACGGTACGATTTAATTTGATAAAGTTAACCACGTTTAATAACTAAATGTTCAATAAACAACCAGAAATAATCAGCTAAATTTCAGATATTTATCCGGGTTATAAATTACACATAATTTCTGAGAAATCATCCCGATTTCAAATTTATTATCGCCAAGAATTTCACCATCAGCCTCACCGGCAATGTTATGTGCCGAACTGATGGATATTTTTCGCGCCTGAAATGTGGACACACGGTAATCGTTTACAAATTTGCCGGAATACAAACCGGTCAGATTGCACAATATCCCGAACAGTCCAATTTTCCGGATAATGGTTACCTGGAAAAGTCCATTATCAGGAACTGCTCCCGGCGCCTGCATCATTCCGCCACCATTGTATTTTCCGATGCCGATACTGACCGAGAAAATCAGTTCATCAATCTCGTTTTCATCAATAGTCACGTGGGCTTTTGCGGTTTGATAATTCCAGAAACTGGAGCATAAAGCTTGAAGATAAAGTCGCATTCCGGTTCGCCCTTGGTTTTTTAATCGATTGGTTTTATCGGCCACCATCGCATCGAATCCAAACCCGGCCATGTTGGCGAAATAACAGGTTTTTGTCACCTCATTTTCAGCAAAAGTAATCTGCCCAATGTCTTGACGCATGGTTTTTCCACGAGTGAGTACCTTTACTGCATCTTTGTAATAATTGGGAATCCCGAAGGTTTTTATCCAATCGTTACCCGTTCCAACCGGAATCATTCCGACGGTAATTTCTTCTGGAAAACAAATATTTTGTTGAAAAATGCCGTTGACAACTTCATTCAGGGAACCGTCGCCACCGGCAACAATCAGGTTCCGAAAGCCCTTTTCAATGGCATCAATGGTTAGTTGGATAATGTGTTTAGGGTATTCGGAAACGGCCAATTCAAAATGGAAGCCAGCTTTGGTGAGTTTTTTCAGTATTTCAGCCTGGTCTTTTTTACCCCGACCCGATCCGGCATGAGGATTTAGAATAACAAACCACTTTTTTTGCAACGGCTTTTCCATACCTAAATTTTGAGAAAACAAACAGGCATTCAAGATAAAGAAAAAAGTGTTCAGTTGAAAAAGTAACGTTCTGAATAGTTTCGGTCTGTTAGCCAAGGAGCAATTCGGCCAGTTCATCCACCGAACCGACCAGATAATCCGGATTACAACTGTTCAGCGTTTCCGAAGTTCCAAATCCATAACCCACCGCGATGCTCGATATTTTGTTCTCCCGTGCGCCAATCAGATCGTAATGGGTGTCACCAATCATGACAACTGAAGACGAGGTCGTAATGCGGTTCCGCTCCATCAGTTGTTCAATGAGCTGGCCTTTCCCGGAATGTTTCCCTGTAGCTTCAGCGCCTTGAAGATCATCGATATATCGGTCGAAATAAAAATGTTGCATAATCATGCGGGCGTATTTTTCCAGTTTCGAGGTAACTACGTAAACGCGTTTCCCTGAAAAGTGCAATTCTTCCAGCAATTCGCTGATTCCAGGATAAGGCTCGTTTTCGAACAATCCTTTTTCACCAAAATAAGTCCGGAAATGTTCAACGGCCAAATTCGTATTGTGCTCGTTCATCCCAAACAGGTTTTTAAAACAATCTTGAAGCGGTGGTCCAATAAAACGTTCAAGAATCTCTTCACTGTAGCCGTCAACCTGCATTTGCCCCAGGGCATATTGTAACGAATTGCCAATTCCCAGGCGTGGGTTTGTCAGCGTTCCGTCGAGGTCGAAAAGAATGTGGGTAAAAATCATAAAGAGGCTAAACTTTGGACTATTCTTCTTCGGAACTCAGGTTTATCCATATCCGTTTTTTTGTGCGACTGGCGGCCTTTGCCTTTTCTTCGAGCAAATCGTATTCTGTTTTGTGGCCTTTTATAAACTCGTTAAAAGCTTCTTCTGACGACCATTCATCAACGACGAGAAAAATGCCATCTTTTTCGCCACTTTCAAGCACATCGGTTCCCTGATAGTCGGTTGATGTTTTAAAAAATTTAACCCGTTCGCCTTGCGGGTCATAAAACTGCTCGAATTTTTCGTGCTCCTTAAATTTCACTTTCAATTCCCAAATAACCTGAAACATAGACTGATTGGTGTTTTAACATGGATAAATAATGACCAGAAACAAAATCAAGAAAGATTGGCCATTTTAAGGATTCGCTTACCATTTGCCGTTTAATCCTTCTTCAAGTGCTTTCTGGTAGTTCTCAAGATTGAATTTGTATAAAACAGGCGCTTTGTGTGCCACTCCTTGCCTGACTTCTTTTAAGCGGGTAAGAATATTATATGCCATTATTTTACGTTGAAAATTACGTCGGTCAAGTTCTCTTCCTAAAATGGTTTCATGTAACGTCCTGTATTCCGACATGGAAAATTTTTCGGGAAGTAAATTGTAGCCAATTGGCTGAAACGTCAGGTGAAGACGAAGGGTTTCCAGCGCTTTATTCAGGATTAAGTTGTGGTCAATCATTAAGTTGCCTATTTTGTCAAGATTAACCCATTCGCAAATATCCGAAAGTTCATCGGGCTGAGGCTCAACTTGAGAGAACTCGACAAGAGCATAAAATCCGACAGAAATAAACCGTTGATCAAACCAGGATGCTTCCGGATGCTTTTGTCCTGAAATGAGCAAATCGACTACGGCAGGATTCCGATTCGATCGCTGTGGTTCACTAAAAACATAAAACTGCCTGAGAAATACATTATCCAGACCCGTTCGCTCTTTTAAAACACGATTGGCTGCAACTTCCAGCGATTCATCTTCCTGAACGAACCCTCCGGGCAAAGCCCATTCCCCCGTATTTTTCAGGTGCAGGACCAGCACTTTCAACTGATTGGAGTGGAACCCAAACACCACACAATCCAGCGAAATATGGTTAAGATAATCACAAAAGTTTTCGTTCGTACTCATTTCAACAGTTACTGAAATTTGATCTCAAAGAAACGAAATTCTGCCGTCAGTTTTATTCCTGAAAATAGAAAACCGCAAATTCAATTTGCGAACAATCCCAATTTTTGCTGAAATGACAGGCAGAACGCTTCGAACATTGTAAACAATACCCAATCAGAAAGCCACCCCGTTTCCGAAATGGCCTTCTGTCTGTGAAATTTAAAAAAGTGCTCTATGTAATGCTTAATTCATTTGTTTCGATCTCCGGAGGTAAATATCGCCGCTCACGGTTTTCAGTTCAACGGGCAAAGTTCCACCATTGAGAGTTAAATCGCGTTTGGTTCCCACCCACGACATTTCTTTCGAAGGTTTGTTGTCGAACTTCACATCCGAATATACATCTCCCGTTACGGTCGACAGATTGATGCGGGCTTTGAGTGAGGCCGGGATGGTATAATCGATAAATCCGCTGATCGAATTGATCGACATCTTGGCCACAGAACCTATCAGTTCAATCTTGCCCGAAATGGTTTTCAAGTCGAATTCCAGGTTCGCAGGCACTTTCAGCTTATAGTTGATCTTCGTTTCGAAATTGCAGCAATCTTTCTGGCCTTTTGCCTTCTTGATGCCTTCGAAATCAACTTTCTCAATCAGGTCGGCACTTCCGGCGCGTTCATTCACGTTCAGGGTGTAATAATCGTTGTACCGGTTATCGTCGATATTGACGGTTACTTCCAGTTCGACGGAATTTTTATCCCAGGCTTCAACCCGAATGTTTTCAGCAAAATCGAATTTCATCTCTACTTTTTTGCCCTGAACATCCAGCTTTTTGGTAATCACTTTCTGGGAAAAGGACACAACGATTGCAGCCACTATCAAAATAGCGGTTAAAATATACTTTTTCATTTGTGAATAATTTGTTTTTTAATGGTCAAATGGAATAGCCATGATTGAAATTTTATTCTCGTTTCCGGTTGGCGTTTGCCAAATCATGACTATTTCATGGTTCCCGATTTTTACTTTTTGCGCAGGTAAATGTTTCCTGAGATGCTTTTCAGATAGACTTTCTGGCCACCGCCATTCAGGGTGTACGAATTTCCGCCTTGCATCCGGAGCGCATCCATTCCATAAGCATGGCGGTCTTTCTCAACCGGTTTGGCAGTGCTTTTCAGGTCGAGGTTATTGAACACATTCCCGTTAATGGTGCTAATTTCGATATTGGCCTTATCAGAGCTTGGCAAGGTAACATCGATTAATCCGCTCACCGATGCCAGAGATGTTGGTTCGTTCTGATTAATTTTGTCGTAAACAACTTCCACGCTTCCGCTGATGGAATTGACCGTAAACGGACCAGAGGAATTCGTGATTTTCACATTCGCGTTGAGTGTTTTGATCTCCAGGCTTCCGGTAAACGAATCGACAACCACATCTTCTTTGGCAAACGGGCTGCCGTAGTCGAGGCTCACAGCCATTCCGGTCGGAACAAGGATTTTGAACTTGTAGTCGCGCACCTGGCGGGTTGCTCCCTGAATGCTGACAACGCCGTTTTCCTCGCTGACATTCACTCCAAGGTCAGTGTTGTCTTCCATGGCACCCAACAATTTGAGTCCCGCGGCCCTGTCGGGGCGTTCGAGTTTAAAATCCGACTCAATCACAATGGCGCTGCCGGTGGAGTTCTGCAATGAGATTTCGCCGAGTAAATTTGAAATTTCGATCTTGTTTTTCACCTTGGGGGTGTACTCAAATTTTTTGGTTTGGCCCATCAATAAAAAGGGAAAAACAAGCGCTGTAAATATGATAACAATACGTTTCATGGCTAATAATTTTAAAGTTTTAATTTAACTGATCAGGGTTGCGAGTCGCGCCGGCAGTTTCGTCGTTACCTGATTTTATATGATAATTTTCATCATATCCTTGGCATAAGCTTTTACGCTTTCATCGGTTTTTTCATTGTTTGTAATGGTTTCAATCTGCTGTTTGGCTTCTTTCACACCTTTCTCTGTCAACACCTGGATCAGCGATATTTGCAGCAGGGGATTTTCCTGAACCGCCAGCGATTTGATGAGTTCCGCTTTTACCCGGTTGTTTTTATCCATCATTCCTGAAAGAGCCGAAATTGCGGCCAGGCGTACATTGGTGTTTTTATCGCTGTTCATGGTGTGAACCAGGGCATCGATCAATTCAGGGCTTACATTTTCAGTCGTGCTGATGCTGTAAACCGCATCAATTTTTTGTGGCCCGGTGTAGTCGCGCAAACTGGCCAATAAAACCTGCTGCTTTTGAGTCGAAAGTTCAGACGTCAGTTGATTTTGAACGATTTCACTTTTGTGAGACCCAACCTGAAAACCCAGCCAATAAGTACCAAACGCGAATACCACCATTGCTGCAATCTTTGTCCACATTGGGAGGAGGCGAATTTTCTTATTTTCCCGATTTCCAAGCGAAGCCACCATTTCCTCAAATTCTTCTTTCATTCCTTCCGGAACTTCCGGAGCGGGAAACGAATCCATGTAGTTTAAGAATGAGCTCAACTCGCTGTGAAGCGCCTTGCACGATGGGCAACTTTCCAGATGACTCCGGATGGCGTCTGATGTGGCTTCATCCAATTTCCTGTCGATGTATTCAGGAAGATTTATTTTTACCTCTTCGCAGTCCATAATTAATCCATTATTATTTGGGTATAAATCTCTTTCAATTTTTGGATTGCCCTGAAGGTCTTCACTTTCACGGCATTTTCGTTCGATTCGATTGTAGCGGCAATTTCCTTGTATGAAAAACCCTGAAACCGATTCAGTTCAATCAATTCGCGATAACCTGGCGGAAGTTTTTTCATGGCTTCGAGCAGAAAATCGTACGACTCGCGGGCTTCCATGGCCCTAACAGAATCAGACTGATCGCGCTGTGCAATTTCAGGTTCGTCGTTCAAGTCGTAAAACCTTCGGGCTCCCCTGAAATAATCGACCATGATGTTTCGTGCAATCCGGAACAACCAGTGCACAAAAACCCGGTCTTCCTTCCAACTCTGACTGTAGCGGATAATTTTCATGAAAACATTCTGTGTCAAATCGCGGCTGGCTTCAGCATCACGCGTCATCCGGACAAAATATCCGTACACGTTCTTGTAGTACCTGTCATAAAGCACGGCGGCCGCTTTGTTATCGCCCTGCGCCAGATGCTTCATCAGTTGTTCGTCGCTTAACCGTTCAGTCATGTAAATTTTGGAATCAGTTTGCTTTAAAATTCGCTTATCTGAAAACAATACCTTCGAACAGGCCAATTCGTTACACGCGAGGTAAAATATTTTTCATTTTTTTATGAAGATGCCGAAACAAGTTCGGCATGACGATTTGATCAAAGACTTACCAGTTAAAGAGAGTCATCCTGAACTTGTTTCAGGATCTCATTTTAACACAGAAGTGAGTAAGGCAATTATTTCATCCCCGGCGTAATAATCCGGTAATTGCCACTCAAGTGCATCACACTAAACAGGTAGAGCAGTCCATCGAAATAGGGATCAAAATAACCATCTGAATAGGGTTCAAGTTTGGCATTCCAAACACCATCGACAAACTTCCAGCTTTTAGCCTGAGTTCCCATCAATGAAGCGGCAGCCGAAGTGGCTACCAATCCCAGGGAATGCCGCAGCTTTTGATAGCCACCAGCCTGAAGAATTTCTTTTTGTTCGGGTAAAGATCCATCCAACATAAACTGGTCTTCGAAGGTGTCGATACCTCGACAGAAAAGGAAGTTCTGAATCCGTTTTCCATAGTCCTGCTGCCATTTTTGGTCTTTGGCATACCACGAATAATCCATGGCAATGTTCATCGGAACACGCCACGAATCGTACCGAAAGGCTGGCTTCATTTTCCAGAAATTTCGCGGTGCGCCGCTGAACTCGGCATAATCGGAATTTAATGCGGTAACCCGGTTACAGGCACGGTGAAGGTAAACCCTGGACGTATCGGCACAATCGCGGTAAAACTGCTCGTGTCCGTCTTTGGCATATTCGGCCCAGACTTCGTAAAAGGCTGGTAGGTGGTACGATGGGTCGGTCCAGTTATAACCACCTTTATCAGGCACAAAAGTGATTTGCTTGTGTTCGGTATTAATCACATTGGTCACGCCTTGCGTTCCATCTTTGCTCCACATGGCGTCGAGGATTCTTCGGGCTTCGGCGTAATAATCAATTCCAGTGTCGTTTCCCCAACGATTGGAGGCAAAAAGCAAATCGGTCACAAAATACAATTCTCCATCAGAGGCCGAACCTGGTGAATTTTGCTTGAAGGTTTTAGTATTGACACTCCAGGCAAAATAAGCATCGCGCGCGCCACCTTGGTGTTGCATGTATTCTTTGGTCCATCGCCACAGCTTATCGAAAACTGCTTTTTTATTCAACTGAACAGCCACCATCAACCCGTACGAAAGACCTTCGGTGCGGGCATCGTGATTCTTTACGTCCGAAACATAGGCCATCGAGTCTCCCATCTCGAAATATACCTTGTTGGGACCTTCAAACACATCGTAATAGGCTTTAGTAAGTTTGGCATCAATGTCGGCTTGCTTGTAACCGGCTTCGAGGAATACATTTCGATATTTGCCGGTTTCATGGGCGCCTTTTTTCCAGGGCATCATTTTCCCACGATGATCTTTTATATCGCGAAGACAGTCATCAGGCGGCTTCTGAGCCTGACCAAAAATTAACGAAATGAGCGAAAAAGTGATAATGGCAAAGCAAAGAAGTTTTTTCATGGTCGAATTGATGAGGTGGTTAGTCGGTTGAGTTTTATAAAATAGATTGGAACAAGGGGCAATTATTTTATGCGTTTATGCAGCGAAAGTCCAGCAGTTTGGGCAATGGTTTCAGCAGCCAAATCACCTTCGGGACTGAACGCCCACACGAATGCTGCTTTTAACGGATGGTCTTTGCGAATGTTTTCAATGGCCGCCAAAGTAAGTTGTTTGGTAATTCCTTTCCGGCGATATTCTTCCAAAACCAGAGCAGAGCAGAGGTAAATAGCGTCATATTCCGAATTCAGTGGTGTGAGGTCGAAAAGTTCTTTTTCGGTAATCTGATTTTCCAGAAACCGGTTCATCAAATTGAGGGTGGTGGGGATGAGCAAAACCCAAGCTACCGGCCCATTGCCATCGTCGAATGCTGAAACTGTAGCCGGGTGAAGCTGATGCAACCGCTCCAAAACTTGCGCACTGACATCGAGCTGACTCGGATCACTTTTAACTGCAAAAACTTCGTCAGCCAATTGTACCAAACGTTCAAAATTGCTTAAAGTCATGGTGATGGATTATTTTGTTTCTAATGCAAAGATGCTATATTTCAGCTTTATTTAATTGATTAAATCAGAATTGGGACATGGTCAAAATCAGAAAAATTTCATTGGGAGATCTTCCTCAATTGCAACACATAAGCCGACAAACATTTATTGAAACTTTTGCTGATGTAAACACAGCAGAGGACATGGACCAATATTTGGCTGATAGTTTCAATGAAGCCCGGTTAACCAAGGAACTCCTCAATCCTGAATCTGAGTTTTATTTTGTGTTAGTTGACGAACAAATCGCAGGTTATTTAAAGTTAAATTTTGGTGAGGCACAAACCGATCTACGGAATAATAATGCGCTGGAACTGGAACGAATTTATGTGTTCAAAGATTACATTGGAAAGAAAGTAGGGCAAGTATTGCTCGACAAAGCAATACAAATTGCCGAGATGGCCAATGTCGATTTTTTGTGGCTTGGCGTTTGGGAACACAACCACAGGGCGAAGGAATTCTATAACAAGAATGGCTTTATCGAATTTGGTCAACACGACTTCTGGTTGGGCAGCGACCAGCAAACCGATTTGATGATGAGATTGGAGATCCGGTTATAGTTTTTATGAGACAATGTCCATCAATTCAAGTGGTTGTTGCACGACTACCAAGTTTAAGGGTACAAGTTTTTCGTATCTGCTTGGTTTTATCTATTGAATTTAAGTTCTTCGCTGATTCTAATTCAGCGATCAATTAAGAATTAAAAGCACTTCAAATTCATTGTAAAAACACATTTCAAGGTATTTTAATTCGTTAAAAGCGTGGATTGCTCCATTACCATGGTTTCTGTTATTCTGCGAAGATCTTTCTGAATTTTTCTGGTTATAACACAAGGTTGGAATCAATACATGCTTGGATGCTTGTTCAATTTCCAAGGGATTGCCCCGTTTCATATTCAAGAAATTAATCAGTGTCTCCCAAACTGGGTCCAACTTTTTTTTCAAATCTTGCTAATTTTCTTTGCATACTGAGGTTGCATTTTTTCATGCATCTGTTCGTAATAAGAATTGTCAAGGGCGTCCGTAATTTAGTCCGAACCTGGGTTATTCGATTTTCCCTAATTGCTCCAATTTCTCAGAAGCCGCCAATCCATTCGGGTTGCAACCCGGTTTTCCCTCCGGAATTTCAATACCCATTTTTTGATAATATTCCACCCAGGCTTTAGGGAAAGTCCCGGTTTTCGGGTCTTTGAAAGTCATTGGTTCAAGCTTAAAAACCGAGTCGGCGGCAAAGGCCAGGTAAATAAATTCCGAACAATAATGAGCAGTGTCGGATAGGATGTAGCTAAAATTGTATGGTTTGCCCAGCATCGAGTGTGCTTTTTTGATGGCGAGTGGAATTGCTTTCTGTCCTTCTTTTTTTAAACGGTAGGCAATCACCCTTACCGAATCGCCTTTGGGATGCAGAAACTCGTTGAGTGAAACAATGCAGCTTCCACCTTCGGGGTAGGCATGTAATACCACAACTCCGGTATCGGTAACTTCAACCAAACCCACATGCGAAAAATGCGTTGCTCCGGAAGTTTGGGTTACCCGATCGATGGCTTCCGAAATGTTTTCAGACGACTTTTCCCGAAACAACAAATCACCTGATTGGAGTTTGATCTGGAGTGCGGGCTGGCCGCTGGCGAAAAGCCCAGCGAAGGAGAGGGAAAGAAGAATCAGTTTGAATTTGTACATTATTGGAATTGGAGAATGTGTTTTATTTTAGGGTTAAGAACACAAAGCTTGGACGGATTGTTTGGAAATTAATAATTTTTACTAGAAATCTGGGAGGTAGCTTGCTGTTGACAATAGTAGTTCTATTCCTCTTCTTTTGTTATAAATGCTATAAATTCTTTCCCTAATGCTGTGGTTTTTGAACTTAAAGCTCCATCGCCTGACATTAACGTCATCATGCTGCTCGTCTTGTGAAACCCTGCTGTCATGAGGTCACTCCAAATTATATCTACTAAAGCACCTTGATTTTTTAATTCTGGGAATGCATCTTCTAAAACTGAAGAAATACTTCCAGACATGTAACTTGGTGTAGGTTTGCCGAACTTTTTAAACCATTGTCTTGGACTGTCAATGAAAATTAGAATTTTAATATGCCAAACAGTAAATCTGTCTAATTGATTTAGAAATATTTGACTAATTGTTTTGTTGGGAGAGTCACCTGTGGCAGTGTTTAGAATCGCACTTCTAAATGCCTTAATTTTTTCTTTCTCACTTGTTTTTAAAGCATAGGTTGTCGCTTGAAGAACGACATCGATAAATTGTTCGTTGCTTTGCAATTCTTCAAAGTCAATTACTTTTTTGTCTGACAATTCCTTCAGTTTTTCAGCGACTTCATTCATCCATTCTGCTCGCCTTTTTTCAATGGGTGGTGTTACAATAAGTCCAAATATTTCTGCCGCTAAAGAACCTACAAATGGAATTGCTCCAAATCCACCTTTTACAAGTGAATGAGCTACGTCTTTTCCCGATATCTCATTTGTATGCTCAGTCATTACTGATTCATTTTACTATTAATGCTAACTAAACCAAATCCGCTTCAACCACCGGTTGAAAGAAAGCTTCAACCTCTTGCAGGGTGGTTTCAGTCTTTGGAACGTCGCGAACGATTTTGCCTTTTTCGAGGATAATCAGTCGGGTGGAAACGTCGGCAATGTTTTCGAGCGTGTGGTCCGAAATCAGGAATGTAGTTCCGTTTGCAGCGGCAAAATCCTTGATTAACTTCCGGAGTTTGTACTGCGAACTCGGGTCGAGGTTGGCAAACGGCTCATCCAGAACCACAATTTCGGGTTTGCCCATCAGTGCGGCCACGATGCCCACTTTCTTCTGGTTCCCTTTCGAAAAGTCGCGGATAAACTTCTTTTTGCCCAAGATTTCGCCGTTGAAAAAGTCAGTGTATTCGTTCAGGAAAGTGGTTGTTTCTACTTTGCTCATCCGGCGTAACCCGGCAACAAACCCAAAATATTCTTCGGCGGTTAGGTAGCCAATCAGGAACGTTTCGTCGATAAACGCACCGGTAAAGTCTTTCCAGTCTTCCGACTCGCGCACCACGATTCCTTTGCTTATCACCTCCCCTTTGCTGGCTGTAATGAGGTCGAGAATGATATTGAACATGGTTGTTTTTCCGGCGCCATTGTTGCCAACCAGCCCAAAAATTTCGCCTTTTTCAATGGTCAGTTCAGGAATATTCAGGACAATTTCTTTATTGTATGCTTTGATGAGGTTTTGTATCTGGATCATGATCATGAGTTTTTGTAGTTTCTAATCAATTGGTGTTTTTGTTTACGGTATTGTTTCGAGAAAAAATCGATGATGACGGAATGAAACAGGATGCCAATAAATCCGAGCGTTCCAAGTGCAGCATAGCCGCCAACGGTGCCAAGTGCCAGTTTAAACAGATAGAACAGTGAGATGGGACCGAGCATCAGCGGAAGCGCGCCCAACCATTGCGTGGCGCTCACGCCCTGGTAATTCATGGCCGACGATTGGCTCAGATCGAGCCGTTTTTTGCTGTACATACCCACCCAAAACATAACCGGGATGTTGATGCCCAGATTGTATAGCAACATGGCCAGGTTTGTATAAATAATCTTGGGATACATCAGTGCATAGGGTAATGTTAGGAAATAACACGTCACTGAAACCGCGGTGACCAACATGTAAAATGACCTCAGAAACTGTTTCATGGTTAGCCGTTGACACATAAGCATCGAAAAATAGTTGCTGTGCCAGGCCGGGAAAAATTGTCCGTATGATATCGAAAACATGCCTACCAGGATAATTCCGCCCAATATGAATATAAATTCAGGAGGTGGCTGCCCATGTTGATCCTTGAAAACCAACAATCCGTAGAACAGCATAATCACCGTCATCATGGCTACCGAGCGCGGACGTTTGTTGCGCCAGATCAGCTTCAGCTCGAGTGCGATAAACCGGCCATTTTCGCCCAGGCGATCGAGCCATGAGTAATCGCGTATTTTTTCTTCCTTTTGTTTTCCTGAAAGCATATTGATGAACATGCGGCTCAACAGAAACCTGACATTCAGGAAATATATCAGGACTGGAAGTAGAATGAGTGTGATGGAAATTGCCGGATAAACCAAAATCAGGTCGAGCAATTTGCCCATTCCTCCTGAAAGGTCAACAATTCCGAAGTGGTTGATGGCAAACAGGCCTGCAAGCGCCCCGAGTAAAATAAAGAAACCATATTCGGCTTCATTGAAGCGCCATTTCAGGTAAATCGCTAAAAAATGATTGCTGAAAATCAGGATAAGTAACGACAGAAACCATGCAATTGTAGCCATTCCTGAATGGGTTCCGGCAACCAATTTTATGGTGGCAGGAACCAACAAAAAGAATGGCAGCACATTAAATAAATTGAGTACCGAGCGAGTCAACAGGTAGTTGGCAATTGTTTTTCGGCGGATATTCTGCAACAACAGCGGTTTGAAACTAACCGTTGGCAGCTTTTGCATCAACTGACGAACGATGAGGTCGATGGCAAAATAGGCCAGCACGATGCGGTTGAATTTGCTTAACGGATCGTCGTTGGGAAAACTTTCGACCAGTATTTTGGGTATAAAAAGGCCCAGGAACAGGAAATTGGCTGAGAAATACAAGGCCAGGAAGCCGAGTGCAATGTTGGTGGCTATGCTTTTGCCCCAATAGGCCGACCTGACTGTTTCGCGCCATGCGAGTGAAAAGAGGTTTTGATTCATGAGGGGTTGATTTTTTGCTTTTTGGTATTTGTATTTGTTTGTTATGTTTTGTTACAGGCATTGTTTCTGATTTGATAAATTGGTTTTGAAAATATCATTATTCTAATCGGTCAGTCAGCGTGCACGTTTTTTTAAACGCTTTGGTATGCCCTTCCTGATCGAAAACTTCAACCAAAATAATATACACACCGATAGCCAGTTTTTGCCCCGATTCACTTTTCCCATCCCAAAGCCAGATTCCTTGCTGCGCTAAGGATTGGTTTTTGACCAAAAAACGAACCTGTCGTCCGGCAGCATCGAAAATTCGCACATTGGCGATGTATCCGGGTTTACTAAACTTGAATTTGATCGTCAGTTCATCGTTGTAACCGTCGCTGTTGGGCGAAAAGGCTTTTGGTTCAGGAGTTATTTCATCCCGAATTTCAGTTTCGCTTCTGGCTTGCGAATTGGGTAATCCGGGCGTTGCAAAACCCACGGATGCTGCAGCCGATGCCCAGTTTGTGCGGTCGTTGGTTGGTTTCTCAACCGAAATCCTTTCCAGCGAAACGCCTTCTTCGTTGGCCAGAAAGGGTGAGTGCATTTTTGCTGAATAGCTAAATTCATCCAGAACGTCGAGCGAATCGTTTAGTAAAACCACCGTTCCGGAATCGTTCGAATAACTTGGGAACGATTTCATCGTGCAAAAACTGGCCGGATTGCAGGTGATATATTGCGAAGCTAAAATAGTCGGATCTTTGGTGCAAACCAGAAATTCTCCGGGTTTCAGATACCGCTTTTCGGTGCTGACCGGATAAATTTGTTTCAGTGTCAGCGCATCGTCGCGGGTAGCGAGCCTGAGGCGATTGACCGGAATTGTTTGCGCTGAGACATTGACCAGTTCCACAAAATCAGTTCCTCCGGAAAGCGGATTAAACAAAACTTCGTTGATCAGGATTGAACCAATTTCCGGAGAAAATGAGTAGCAAAAAGAACGGGTATCCGGGCTCATTGATTTTCCGGAAAGATCGAAAATGCCGGAAACGGACAAACTCAGTTCGATTCCGCTTGTCTTTTCAAAACTGACATCAACCGAATTCGCGGAACCTTTTGTTGCAATTACCTGAATGATTGGAATATTCTGACCATTTTCATCGGTCAGTTTGAAATTTACGGAGTGAATGGATGCCGGATCGATGGGTTTGTTGAACGTCAGGTTAATGGTATTCGATTTGATTAGCATAAGTTTTTGAATGAAAAGTTCGGAAGCCAGCCGTACGACAGAAATATCGTCAATCCATAATTGTCCGGCGCGGGTAGGGGTGAAGTTGAAATAAACTCCGATGTTTTTGAATTCACGAACAGACGGATCTCTTCCGGTGAAGGTTTTGCTTTTCGCTTCGCCTGATTTTTGGTACTGAAGTGTCCATGCGCCACGAACGGTTCGTTTGGCCGTGATGGTTGCCAAAGTTGAGGCGTTCCAATCCAAATCCGTTTGGACAATCAGGCTATCGGCGTTGCCACTCCTTATTCGCCAGAGTTCAAGCAGATCGCTGCTTCCGGAGATATTTATGCCCACTGCCCAACCATTGATTAAGTTTGCATGAATGGTGTCTGCGCTCAAATAAAACCAGAATCGGTTTGACGATGATGGATCCCAGTTTCCATTTTTGAGTTTAAACGACCATTCAACATCCGAAGCATTCCAATCTGAACCTGCCGAATGAAAGATCGCTGAATTGCTGCTCGATGCCTTTGTGGAGTGTTTTAGTGAAAGTGCACCCGAGATCTTTTCCGTAGCCGAAACTTCCCAGTCTGTTGTTTGTTTCCATCCTGAAATAGAATTGTTTTCGAAATCGGTAGTGAAAACGATGGCGATTGTGTCATTTCCGGAGAAGGTTTCTATTTTTGCAGGAGAATTGAGGCCTGATTTTGACTTTCCAAAAGTGGTGTAACTTACGATTGTTAAAAAATAGACAAGTAATATTGGAAAAATAAAAATAAATCTGGCCATTTTTTGAAAAATTAAAAGCAAAGCGTTATTTTTGAATCCTTATTTGACGACAATGCAGGCGAAAACTGATTCAATTTAACAAAAATTGATCAATTGTCCAAATAATATTGTGCGACAGTAGATTAGATAACAAATAAATACAAATTGAAATGAAAGTTGCAGTAGTAGGTGCAAGTGGTGCGGTAGGCCAGGAATTTTTGAAAGTTTTGGCTGAACGAAATTTTCCGCTCGAAGAACTGGTTTTGTTTGGATCTGGCCGTTCGGCTGGAAACGAGTATGAATTCAAAGGCAAAAAACTGGTTGTAAAGGAACTTAAGCATAACGATGATTTTAAGGACATCGATATTGCCTTAACTTCAGCTGGAGCATCTATCTCGAAAGAATTTGCTGATACCATTACCAAATATGGCGCCATCATGATCGATAATTCGAGCGCTTTCCGTTACGACAGCGACGTTCCGTTGGTAGTTCCGGAAGTTAACCCGGAAGATGCTTTGGTTCGTCCGCGCAACATCATTGCCAATCCGAATTGCTCAACCATTCAGATGGTGGTGGCTTTGAAACCGATCAACGATTTGTCGAAAATTGTACGTGTTCATGTGGCTACTTACCAGGCTGCGAGTGGTGCAGGTGCTCAGGGGATTGCTGAATTGGAGTCTCAGGTTAACCAGATTGCTAATGGAGAAGATCTGACCATCAAAAAGTTCCCCTATCAGTTGGCCATGAATGTTATTCCACAAATTGATGTATTCCTCGAAAACGATTATACCAAAGAGGAAATGAAGATGAACTGGGAAACCAAGAAAATTATGCACACCAATGCTGAAGTGAGTGCAACCTGTATCCGGGTTCCGGTTGCCCGTGCACATTCTGAAGCGGTCTGGGTTGAAACTGAAGAAACTTTGGACATTGAAGTGGTAAAAGCTGCAATGGATAAACTGGAAGGATTGACCATTTTGGATAATCCTGCCGAGAAAAAATACCCGATGCCATTGTTTATTTCAGGAAAGGATGATGTCTATGTTGGCCGCATCCGTAAAGATGTGGCAAATTCGAAAGGATTAACATTCTGGTGCGTTGGCGATCAGATTAAAAAAGGTGCTGCTTTAAATGCTGTTCAGATTGCCGAGTGGTTGATCAAAAAAGGTGAGATCAAATAAGAGACGGAAGATTCAAGATACTAGACATAAGATAACTCCAAAAGTAAAAAGCCTGTCAGTTCGACGGGCTTTCCTTTTTTCATTTTTCTTATTCCTGATTTTCGATTTTCACTGTCCAATTTTCATCGTACAGAAAGTCGTTATAAGGGAAGCGTGTGATGTGAATTTTCTTTACTTCTTCGTAAAGAGTTCTTTTGAGTCCGTCTATGTTTTCCTTTGTCTTGGCCGAAACAAACAATGATGGCGTGTTGTTTTTAGCCATCCAACTGCTTTCCCATTCTTCAAGCGACACATTCTGTTTGGTTCTGGCTGTTAAATCATCCTGATGTTTTTCTACGTAAGTGAAAGCATCAATTTTGTTGAAAACATAAATAGTGGGTTTGTCACCCGCATTAATCTCTTTCAAGGTGCGGTTCACCACTTCAATTTGTTCTTCAAATCCCTGGTGCGAAATATCCACGATGTGCATTAAAATGTCCGATTCGCGCACTTCGTCGAGTGTTGATTTGAACGATTCGACCAGCCCGTGGGGTAATTTCCGGATAAAACCTACCGTATCAGCAATCAGGAAAGGCAAATTTCCGACAACCATTTTGCGGACGGTTGTGTCGAGGGTAGCGAATAATTTGTTTTCAGCAAAGACATCTGATTTGCTTAACAGATTCATCATGGTCGATTTGCCTACATTGGTATATCCAACCAGCGCAACACGAACCAACTTGCCACGATTCTTACGTTGCGTTGCTTTTTGCTTGTCGATTTTAATGAGCTGTTCTTTCAAAAGGGCAATCTTATCTAAAATAATCCGGCGGTCGGTTTCAATTTGTGATTCTCCAGGTCCGCGCATCCCGATACCTCCACGCTGACGTTCAAGGTGAGTCCACAAACGGGTCAACCGCGGTAACATATATTGATATTGAGCTAGTTCTACCTGTGTTTTGGCGTGTGCCGTCTGTGCCCGTTTAGCAAAAATATCCAGAATCAGAAATGTACGGTCTAAAACTTTACATTCCAATACTTTTTCAATATTACGAAGTTGGGTCGGACTCAGTTCATCGTCAAAAATGACCGTTCCAATATCGTTAGCTTTGATGTATTCGCTTATTTCTACTAATTTGCCTGCTCCTACAAAAGTGATATTATTGGGAATATCTAGTCGTTGCAGAAAATGTTTTTTAACCTCGGCCCCAGCGGTATCGGCTAAAAAATCCAGTTCCTCCAAATATTCCTTTGCCTGATTTTCGTCCTGATCATGCGTGATCAGACCGACCAAAACTGCGGTTTCTATACTAGGTGAATTTTCAATCATAATATGAATTGTAATCAACAAATATCCGGTCTGAAAAGGATTTGATCCGGAAGTTCATTTCAGTTATAAAGTGGTCAAAGATAGAGATTATTCTTTCAAAATTTTTAGCTTCTTCAAGCCAACAAATCAGTAATGAAAGAGAATATTCAGGCAATTTTCCGAAGAAATTGAAATCGTCTTCTAAAACTTAACTTATTTCTTAATTTAGGGCTTCATTTATTTTCTATCGGACTATGAGTAATCGAAGGAATTTGGTCAAGACTCTTGGATTAGGTTATGTTATTATTTTTGTAATCGCAAACATCATTGGTTCAGGAGTATATAAAAAAGTTGCTCCGATGGCTGCGGAACTTCATTCGTCAACCTGGATACTTCTGGCGTGGATTGTTGGAGGAATTATTACCCTCTTTGGCGCACTCAGCAACGCAGAAGTTGCCGGATTGCTGGCCGACACAGGAGGCGAATTTGTTTATTTGAAAAAAATTTACAATCGATTTTTTGCATTTATCTATGGTTGGTCGTTGTTTGCAATCATTCAAACTGCAACCATTTCATCTTTGGCTTATGTTTTTGCCCAATCGCTGAACAGCATTGTTCCTATCCCCGAGATTCTTCCTTCCCTTCAACATTTTTCGATAGGAGGTATTTTCTTGCCTTTTCAGGATTTTGGGGTTAAACTGACGGCCATTCTGTTAATTTTGCTTTTAACGTTCCTCAATATTTCAGGTTTAAAAAGTGGAGCCTGGACGAGTAAAGCCATTCTGTTGTTGGTTTGCACGGGACTCTTCCTGATTGTTGTCTTTGGATTAAGTAGCAGCGCTGCCAGACCTTCAAACTGTATGAATTTCGGGGATCTGACGAGCGGAACGGTTACGATCTCGTCTTTTTATACAGCAATGCTGGCAGCTTTCTGGGCTTACCAAGGATGGGTTTCAGTTGGATTTATCGGTGGGGAGATTAAAGATGCGAAGCGAAACATTCCGAAAGGAATCGTGATAGGCGTTCTCGTGGTGATTTTCATTTATCTGCTGGTTAATGTCACCTACCTTTCGCTACTCTCAATTCCTCAATTGGAACAGGTTCATACTGCGGGAAATCAGATTGCTGCTGTTGAAGCTGTCCGGAGTTTCTGGGGAACCGGTGGAGTTCTATTTATTTCGTTGCTGATACTGGTCACTACGCTGGGCTGTACCAATGCGAGCATTTTAACGGGAGCTCGTCCTTATTATGCAATGGCTCGTGAACGGCTTTTCTTTTCTGGAATAGGAAAACTAAATAAAGCTAATGTTCCGGGAAGTTCGCTGTTGTGGCAGGGAATATGGGCATCAGTACTGGTTTTGTCCGGCACCTTCGATCAGTTGACTGATATGGTTATATTTGCCGTCTTTATCTTTTATGGAGCCACAACACTGGGCGTATTTATTTTGCGCCGCAAGATGCCCGATGCACATCGGCCTTACAAAGTGTGGGGGTATCCTGTTGTTCCTGCCATTTTTATCCTTTTTTGCCTCGGCTTATTTGTTAATACCATTGCCACCCGACCTCGCGAAGCAATCATCGGCATGATCCTCATTCTATTGGGAATACCGGTTTATCTTTTCCTGCAACGGAGATATTCAAAAACTAAGGACTAATTTTTTTTGATTTTCATGCGTTTAATTGAATCAAGGTTCTATCCAAGAAAACGAAGATAAATAGCGCCAGAAATGATTCTGGTCAAAAAAATACTGATTTATTTTTCAGGTTTGAGTAAGCCGTGATTTGGAAATAAATGGTTTGTATTATATTTAACCTCTTGAAAGACTAGAAAGCATTAGAGTTCGTACTAACTAAAAATAATAACTATGAGTACATTGCATAACAGAAGAGAGTTTTTTAAAATTTCGGCAGTGGGAGCCATTGGCTTGACCGTTCTCGGCTCTGCGTCCTGCACGCCAAAAATAATTGACAAAAAAAGCTTTGGCGTTGGCTTACAGTTGTACACCATTCGCGATGCCATGGCAGCAGATGCTATGGGTTCAATGAAGAAAGTATCTGATCTTGGGTATAAAAATCTTGAGCTAGCTAACTATTCGAATGGCAAGTTTTATGGCTATGCCCCTAAAGAATTTAAGAAAATTGTAACTGATTTGGGTATGGATATTCTGAGCAGCCATACGCAGGTAGAAGCCGCTGGGATCACCGTTGACAATGCGAAGAAAATGGCCGATGACCATGCCGAGCTCGGCGTGAAATATTGTATTCAACCCTGGGTAAACGAACCTGATCGCAACATCGAATCGTATAAAAAGATGGTCGGTGATTGGAATGAAGTGGGTAAGATTATGAAAGGAGTTGGAATTCAGTTTGGATACCACAACCATAATTTTGAGTTTAAAAGTATTGATGGCGTGGTTCCTTATTATGATATTTATATGAAGGAAATGGATCCCGATCTCATTACAATGGAAATTGATCTTTTCTGGGTAAATAAAGCCGGTCAGGATCCAGTGGAGATGTTTAAAAAATACCCTGGAAGATTTCAGCTTTTCCACATGAAAGACATGCACACCAAACAAGACCCGTTTTTTGATGTGATAAAAGATGATGTATGTTCTGTTGGTGCAGGAGTTATTGATTTTAAAACAATTTTGGCATCAAAGGATATTGCTGGCATGAAATACCTGTTTGTTGAAGATGATAATCAGGGAAATGGAAAACCGTTTGAGGCAATTGGTGTAAGCATTAATAACCTTACTACGAAGATATTAGTATAAACGGAAATCGAATGAATGGTCCTAAAAATCCAACTCAAATTTAAAAGGAACGCAATAAATATTTGTACAGATGGTTTCTGGGCTAGCCCAGAAACCATCTGTTTTTTTTTGAGGGTCTTATCTTTACTTTTTTTGAAAGAGCTAGTATTTAATTATCTAGATGAGGTAACCAGGTGTATTAGGTGATTGTATTGTTTTTATTTTGATTTAATACTAAAAATTTGAATTAACAGTAGGAATTAATTATATGTGATTTTGTAACTTAGTTTTAGTATTTGAGTAAAAAATTTTACAATAATGATTGTACAACTCTAAAATTTCCAAAATCTATGTGCTATTAAAACTACGGTTATACTAAAACTCTCGACAATCAATAACCAAGTCATTAGTTATTAATTGTGTCATATTCCGCTGGTCTTTATCAGAAAAAACCTGAAAACTCTTAGGCAGAGGCGAGTCTAAAACACACTCTGATTATGTGGCATAGTTCATTTAATTTCAAACTGATCATTACTAAATCCATATCTAAAATGAAAAAGCTTATCAACGCCGTAATAGTTGTTTTCCTTTTGGTATCTTACCAGGGATATTCGCAATGCAATGTTCAAACCAGTAGCGGTTCAAATGGAGTGACGGTTAAATATTTGAATTCAGAAGTTGTTGGTTCCGGAGTTGGTTGTGAATTAGGGGTTTCTATATCGACGAATGGAACCAGTTATTTCTTCAACACCAATGTTAAGTATGCAAAAAAATCGGTAAAGTCAGGGGGACCATTAGTCGTTGTTTTAAACAACAACCAATCGTTGAGTTTGAAACTTTATAACTGCCAAATATCTAAGGTAAAAAAATCGGAAAATGTTTCGAGTGTCTATTTTTTAACACTACCGGATGTTGAAAAATTAAAAAAAGCATCCATTCAAAAAATTATATTTCAAGAAGTTGGAGGAAAGGATCAAGGGGTTACTTTATCCAAGAATTTTGATGTCGCGTTAAGACACCTAAAGTGTTTAGAATCGAAATAACGTTATACAATCAGCTCCCAACGAATCGGATTTGAATGATTTTTATAAATCCTCGCCAGATAGTTACAGAGCATAGAATTTTAGGTTATTAGTGATGTTACATTAATTTTGGTCAGAAGAATCCTCTTTTGCCATTCTATATGAATATGATCTAATCGGATTGGTATATGCGATAACAAAATTCGTAAAAAGTGTTTGTTTTCATGGATTTGATTTTGTGTGACATAGCCATATCGTTCCGTTTTATTTTAACAAGATCACGGAAAAAATTCAAAGGTGGTCAATTTGGCCGAAAACTACAATAATGACATTGTTAGTGACTTTTTTGCTTCTTTTAAAAAGTGGCTTCTGTTTTGCTAATAAAAAAATTGAGATGTCCAGCTATAATTCATAACCGAACACAACTCGATATTAATTTATAATGTTTTATTTATTTTAATAGGAGGTTCTTGATATGGGAGCAGCAGGAAACAAAAAGCCAAAAAAAACGGTGAAACATGGGAAACACATTCCATCGTATCAAACTGAAACATCAGTGCAAGATGTTGATGTTTTAAAGAAAAAAAAGTGATTTTTTTATCTGTTGAAAAATTCGACCGTCTCAACCTAGGTTTTGAGACGGTCGAATTGTATTCAGTAATTATCTTATTCAAACTGATTACTGCTGAAATAGATAGATTCCCATATAATTTTTCCTTCTTTATCGAAGCCATGTGAAAGCATTAGTGGAATCTTTGACTTCTTTTTACCATCTTTAGTGGTAAACGAAAGTACCCACCATGAATAAACTACATAATATTCTTTTTCATAGCATATACAGACGGGAGCTCCCGATTGATCTAGCTTAATATTGTTGTAAGAGTCAAATGCATCTTTTAATTCCTTCTTTTTTGCTTCTAAATTAGTGACTACGCCATCTTTAAGAGATAAATTGCTGAATACGGCATCCTGGGTATAAAAGCTCAATAAGGTTTCCAGGTCTTTTGAGCAAAAGGCATTTACTGCTTTCCTTATGGTAATTATATAAGGATGATATTTGTAAACCACTCCGCTTTCAATAGTTTTCTGGCTTTTGGCTATTTCTTCGAAAATGTCGTTGTTGAAGTACTGATGAATAGAGTTGATTTTCCCGTTCTTATCAAACCGGTAAAGGTTGTGAACACGTAAATTAATATTGATACCAGTAGCCTTGTGCGTACCTTTCCAAAGCAGCCAATCTTGCACCCAAAGTCCACCTATTTTGTAATCAATTGCATCAGGGTAAGCAGGCTTGTCATCCTGAATGCTAAAATTTTCAAAGTCTTTCCACCAATCAACAATTCCTCCCAAATCCTTTTTTAATCGTATTTGGAAGTCTCCATTTACCACTTCCCAAATTGAATCAGCACAAAAGCTCGCAAAGGTTTCTTTATCACCTTTTACAAAAGCAGCCCACATGGCTTTAGTTTTTGTAATGGCGTCATGTTCAGAATAAACAATGCCATTTTCTTTTTGGGCATCAGCCATCAGAAAAGATGACAGCCCTACTATTAAAAAGAGTATATATATTTTCATACACTTGATTTTATAAATGAAATGTTTGTTATACAGTTATAATTAGGAATAGAAGGAAAGGTATCCTTCTTAGTCAAAAGGAGGAGAGTGGTCGAAGGCAATGAGATTAATTTCCTGAGACAATTCCCAAATCAGTTTCTCCATGATTCGGACTTGAAGGTTTAAGATGTATTAGATACGAACCGCCGAATGGATTAATATATTCATGCAGATTTTTGTGTAAAGAGTTTTATGGTATTGATATTCATATAAATATACGAATTTTTATTGAAACTTTAGTTGTTATATTGAGTTGTCTTTCGCATTTGCATTAGTCCCTTTGGGGGTAATTGAAAAGGTAAAATTTGAATTGGAAACACAGCTTAATTTAAATGAAATCGATCTCTGTAATTTTGAATTTTGCTTATTCCGTGTAACTCTCTGGTAGATTTCTGGCAAATCAGAATTGTTAATAGATTTAATTTGTGTATTGATTCGAATTTTCGGTGGAGTCAATTCGTCGCAGATTAAAAATATTTATATATTTGTCGCCTCGAAAGGGGGATTAGCTCAGTTGGCTAGAGCGTTTGACTGGCAGTCAAAAGGTCATCGGTTCGATTCCGATATTCTCCACTGAAAACCAAAGAGTTGCAAAGGTAAAATTTTGTAACTCTTTTTTTATACATACAATTGTACATACAAAATCAAAAAAGAAGAACTTACCATAGGATATAAAAAACAAATATCACTCTTGGAGAAAAGTGATATTTGAACTGTATGGTGCTGTTAAATTGTTTTATAAGGACTATTGCTTACTCCAAAGTTTAACTATATCAAGTGTCTTATTGTCTGGCTCAAATCTTAATTCTTCGATTTTTGAAATATCTAGTACGACTGGCATATTGACAAGCACACCTGCAAGAATACATGTTCCTGTTGGCAAAATAGGCAAATATTCAAATGACACTTTATCCAGATAGGATATAGATCTTTCAATTGCCTCTATATCTCTATTGTTAATGAGCCTATGTAGGAAAAAGTTATGAATCTGTGAAATGATTGTTGCTGAAATATCAGATGGCCTTTGACTTGCAATCGTTAAAAAAACTCCGAATTTCCTTCCTTCTTTGATTATTTCTTCAAATGTTTCAAGACGATAATCTTTCCATATTTCACTCTCTCTATCAGAATCTCTTGATAGAATATTATGCGCCTCATCAATGATAATATTTAAATATGATGGCGTTTCTCCCTTTTTACTTTTGTGAGTATCATATAACTCTTTGCATATTAGCAACGGTAACATTTTCCTCATTTCAAGATTAACATCTCGAAGTGATACAACCGTAATATTTTTGTTAGGTTTTTCATCTGAAATAGTTACAATTTTGCATAAATCATCCAGTCTCTTATCCAATCTTTTCATTAAAGGTGCTAAATGTTCAATATTTGAGAATCCTCTTATTATTTCATCAAAATATTTAAGTTTTAACTTGAGACCGATTGCTTTTATTCTATCTGTTGGAAATTCTATTTCTAAATTATCTAAATATTCTTTTAACCCTTTTTTTCCTTCAACTCCTAAACGAAAACCTATACCATCAATGTAAAAACCAAACTCGGTTCGCGAGTTGTTAAAGTCCATTTTATCGCGTAATCCATCACATATCTCTTCAGAATTAGAGAAATCTTTAAATTCATACAAAAAATCAATTACGGATTTCATTAACGATTTATCTTCTTTGTCGTAAACTAACACTATTAGATATATAATGAATCCCTTTAACCCTTCGCTAGTGTCTATTTTCTTATAAAATTCGTTTGAAATAGCCCTACTGATAAATGGTCTTTGTGTCTTTTCTGTTGCATCTAATATAATCGACCAAAAAGTTGTGTCTTCAATATGTTTCTCTGTTATTGGATATTTATTTTTCCCATCCGTTAGTCGAGTTGAAAGTTGATATATGCTTTTGTATTTTTTTTCAATGATTGTATCCTTGCCGATATATTCTCCATTAAAGTCTAAAAAGAAGAATTGAGAATTCTCATTAAATAGTTTTTCATCTACAAACTTCAAAAAAAGTTGGCGGTATAATTTTGCTAATGTATAGGATTTCCCACTACCAGTATTCCCAAAAATCCCAATATGGCTTGCAAACAAACTATTCACTCCAACACTAATCGGCATATTGTTTTCAAGCGACAATTTGCCTATCTCAATTGGAACATCTTTGCCATTAATAAAATTATGAATGGATTCAAATTCCTTCTTTTCGAGTATATAACATTCATTATCGATGAGTGGCAATTCCTTAATTCCTCTTTCGAATTTACCATCATCAACATACCCAACCAGACTGACTTTCAGAATTCGGATGATCTTGTCTTTTTCGCTTTTATAATCTTTACTAGCTATAGGTTTATCTTCATTAGTGAATTCACCATCCACCTTGCCAATAATGCTGATAAAACCTTTTCTTATTTTTATATAGCCGCCAACTGTTATGTTTTTCAATATTTCACCTTCATATAAAATATGAGAGGTATTTTTGTTCTTATGGACAATTATTTTTACTGAACGACCTTCGATAGAAATAACCCTTCCGACTTTGAAAATAGACTCCTTTTGCAAAAAGCGATTATTCATCTTCTACCATTTTGAGGATCGGTTTGAAAATCGAATTATTGATAGTTGCAAAATCAAAAACAGCAGTATCTTCTGGGGCATAGAATTTAATATTTCTATATTCATCATTGTTTAGATTTTGTTTGATTTGTATCCGAGAGGGTTCATCAAAAGCAAAAATAATAATCGTTAATGTTGGATTCGATTTTGTTAAACGAAGAGTTATTTGAGATATGTGTTCATCAGCCATTGAAAAGCCCATTACGAACAAAACAGAATTCTCTTTTTCAAGTTCATTTGAATAATACCGTAATAATTCGTAATAATTTAGGTCAAGAACAGTTTCCTTGAACTTTGTTTTTGTAGGATTAACAATTGGAATTTCTTCGTATTTCTGCTGAAATGCAATAATCTCTTTGCTTTTAATGTCATAAAGCATTTCTTGGTCTTTTGCTTTTTGAATCAAAATGTCAATTGTGTCAGTTGATTCTATATCAATAAAATCACATTCTTTCGATAATAACTTTATCTCAGCAAGGTATGAAAGATCATTTGTGTATTCAATTTCATTGTTCCTGCCAAATTTCCAATTTAAAGATCCATGCATTTTTAATAGATTGAAAACAGGAATTCTGGACTCATTATCAAAATGCAGACTTTTCTTGGAAAGGACTTTATTATAATTGCTTAAACTAAAAGTAGGAGTAAGTCTTCCTGAGAATCCATCATTAAATTCTAATCCCAAATCTTCAAGGCCCTTTTCGATAAACAAATCAATATTCGTAGTGAAAATATTAACTTGCTTGTTTAATATTGTTGATCCCCTACGTTGCAACAAAGTATTAAAAGTTTGAAGAAACTCTGAATAATTATTTGAAGTAAAGATTAAATTGGGTCTTCTTGTTGTTCTGATCACTGATCTATTTCCAAACATTGCTCCTTTGAAGTAATGATAGAATATTGAATTTTTAACCAATAGTAAAATGGATTTATCTAAGCCTTCTTTTACTGAAAGTTCAGTTAAATAATCTTCAATATTACCAAGGGTCTTCAGGTATGGTCTTGAAAGACCTGATCCAATTAAAAAATTGATGTTTGCACTTTGCATTACATCTTTTAGAAATTTTAAATCCGAATCTTCCATGGTTTTTTTCTTATAAAAGAATTACATTCTAATTGGTAATATTTTCACATTTTCTACTTTACCATGATCTCTCTAAAGCTTTCCAATCCAGCTTCCAGATTTTCAATTATGTCCTCAGCTATGGTTTCTGGATCAGGTATATTATTCTTGGCTCACCAGAATCTACATCTAGCAAGGGAATCAAGAATAAGAATGCTGGTGAAACTATTTTTATGTATTATTGGTAATTATCTAATTCAATCTTACAGGTTGTTTTACTTTCATTGTGGAAAACTAAATCTTTAAGAGATTGATCATGATCTTTAAATAGAACATAGTTTTCTTTTTTACCGTCTTTAGACGATGGATAAATAATTCCATCAACTTCTAATTTAGGATTGTATCTAATATATTCAGTTACAATTTGAGTTGGAATATAGTCAATTATTACATCTCCACTTCCTATTGGTTTTGACAAATCAATAATAAATTCCTTTAGGAAAGATAATGTTTCAATTTGATTGTTTTTGATTTTATCAAATATGCTTGGCAGTGCTGGTAGTTTAGTTAAATCGACTAATTTCAGATTACTTTTTGCGGTAAAGTATGCATAAGTATAAAATGGACAGTCAGAATTTTTTAAATCAACAACTTCACTAATAGAAGTTTCCATATATGGACTGCAATAAAACATTGAAATACCTGCTGGACTCATTCTATTATTTGATTTGCAGTTATAAATTGGATTAGATGCGATTCTTTTTCCATCATTATCTACTTCATATTGAGATATATGCTGTACACATCTATAAAGCCTGTCTTCCTTAGAAATAGTTCTAAACATGTTAAATTCTGAAATCGTTTCCTGAACACTTAGAAGTATTTGATAGGGATTTTCATAGAAGAAATTTGAAAAAGTATTTTCATAGTGAAATACAAATCTTGCTTTATGCTTTACAATCTCTTTGAAGTAATTCCATAAACCTGATAAATAGTCTAAGTAGCCACCAAATTCATCTCTTTCACAATAAATTATTTTGCAATTATTGAGATGCTCAAAAATATCATCGCTAAGCTTATTATCATTTATTACTAATCCTAATTCACTATATATCTCATCAAATTCCATAGTATTTCCATCAAAACCATGCCTCCCTTCTTTGTTAAGAAATCTTGAATCATTAGCATCTTCAAACAAACATTCAATACCTGTTACAATCAGTTCTAAAACCGTTGAAAGCTCAACTACATTTCTTTTTTTATGGCAATATGTACATTTTGACGCAGTACCATTTCTTAAAATAAAATTTTTAATAAACTCGTCTTCAATATGATTGGCACAAAGCAATTCTGTCGTATTAAAATCATACACTTCATCATCTAAGGCCTCATAATGTTTCTTTTTGAACTGACCCATAATAATTAATAGATTTTTTGCACTAAATTCTCCTTTTAAATTCTAAATTAACATCTGCTAAGATTTTAAATATCTCTCATCAAATCATATCTACTTCGATTTGCTATTTGATAACATATAGCTTTTTTATTCAAAAGGGTTGACCTTAGTTTGTTCAGAATAGAGTTAACCTTCTCTTTAAAGAAAAATAATTAAGCCCCTCTATAATATGAAATTAATGGTGGATTTTCATCTTCATTAGGAGTTAAATATCTTGAACTAAAATCAATATTTTCCTCTATTGTTGGTTCTATTATTGCATTATCAATAATTATTACTTTCGTTTTTGAGAGTGTTGAATTGACCAAGGAATATAAGTAACGATAGAAATTCTCAAATAATTCTTTATTGACAGTTTGGTCAATATTTTTCATCGGTGTATCAATTATCATAAATGTAGGAAGAGGCAATTTATTTATTTCTGCAACAATATGTATTGCCAATAAGAAGCACACATTAAATAATGTTTTTTTTCCTCCACTTCCAGCATCATCAAATCCCCATTCCCAATCAATATTTTTATCTCTTGAAATTATCTTCACTGACCAATTTCTCCTATTAATCCTAATAGTATCAGTTCTTATTTCAAATCCAGGCATTCCGACTTGATTTAATGTTTCAGCAAATACTGTTTCTAATTCAGACAAATGGTGATCCGATGAATTTAGGTTCTCCCTTTCTTTTATTATCTTTTCGTTTAAAACTATTTCTCTTTTCTGAATCTCATTTATTTCCAACTGAATCTTATCAATTTCTTTCGGTAATGCACTTTGCTTTAATAGATTTCTTACCCTTTCTCTTAGCTGAGATATCTTATTTTCAATTTCCCGAGTATTTGACAAATGTGCTGATTCATAAATTCTTAATTCTTCTCCTAGTACTTTGTTGAGTTCATTCCTTTGTAGAATAAGTTTTTCAATTTCTTTTTTTGATTTTTTTAATTCTTGTTCATGAACGAAAATCGAATTTTCGACATCATTAATTCGAGAATCAACATCAATTTTAATCATTTGAAACTTCTCAACTTCATTAAATTGATTTTCCTTGATTGGCTTTTTACAAACCATACAAGACTTATTATCATTTTGATTAACTTCAATTTCTTCACCACAACATGGGCAAATATTAAATGATAATCCTGTAAATATCTTATTGGCTGAACTTGCTCTATCTAATTTAAACGCAGAAGAAATCAGTTCGGATTTTAAAGACTTTTGCAAATCAATTTTCTTCCTTAGTTCTTCATTTTGAATATTTAAGGAATCAATTCTATCAATAAACTTTATTAGTTTAATCCTGGTTCTGTCCGAAGAATGAGTTTCTTCTTGATATTTCTTTTGATATATATCCTTTTTCTTTTCGTAGGAAAACAACTCTTTTTTTGTTTGATTTAATTGTGATTCAATACTTTCCAAGGAATAATCAAATCTATTTAGAAAAGAATTTAATTCATCTATCATTGATTGTTTTATCCTTTTTTCATCTCGTATTTTTGATATTTCTATTTCATATTCATTCAATTTTTCCGTAAAATAACCTAAAACAAATTTCAAAACTTCTTTACTGTTTTTAGCATGAAAGGGCTCTTCAAATCTAAAAAATGTATTGTCTAATTTTTCTTGTTTTAGATACGCATACCAAAAGAAATTTCTTATTGATAATCTTTCCATTGGTGAATTTGTATTTTTATTTTTGGCTATTTTTAGAGGAGCCATATTTAACAAGTAAAATATAACATCACTAAAGGAATAGATATCTTGATTATAAATTGCATTTTCATCACCTGAAATTGGAGCATTTAATCGATAAATTTCTTCATTTAGTTTCCAGACAATCAGTATAGTTGTTTCCTTTTTTACTCTTTCTAAAACTACCTCATATTCACCAATAAACAAAAAAAGTTTTGCTGCTATAAATTCACTATTTATAGCAGATGTATTTTCTAAATCACCACCGAAACAAAAATCTATCAATCTTGCTATTGTTGATTTACCTGATCCAATTTTCCCATGGAAAAATGATACTTGATGGGTTAAATTAATTTCTTCGATTTTCTTTTTACAGACAATTAGTAATTTCTCAAAATATATCTTCATTATTTGAATTTTTAAATGATCCTATTTCAGGAAAGTTTAAGCCAAAAAAGTTATTTAAATATCCTTCTGAATATGAACCAAAATGCGTACTGATAATTTTTGATCTATTTGAAAATTCTTTAAAATATCGATCCTTTTGTAATTCTTCAACTATAGTAATACCAAGTTGAGAAATCTGAATAAAATAGTCATCTTTTTCAAATGAGATATTGACTAATCCTTTGGCAATAATAATATTTAAAAGCTTTCTGTAGTTTTCATCCCAAGGAATATATCTATATAAATTCATTTTACTTTCAATACTGTTTATCTCAAATGATTTAATATCAATAGTAACATGTGTATTAAGTTTAGTCAATCCCTTTTTTAAGTATGATGGTGATTTCAATAAAAAATCAAGTTTGGCTAATTTATTTACTCCTTCAACTTTTTTATTGTGTTGAACTCCACACAAGTCATTTATTAGGATCATTAACCTTGCTAATTGAGTATTTAAATCGCCTTCGACAGTTTCTAAAATTTTATATACTTCCATAGCTATCAACATCAAATTTTTTACTCCACCAAACCTTACATTCTTCAGTCAGAATTGCAATCAATCCCAATAGATGTTCAATTTGACAACCACGAAAAGTATCTTTATCAATCAAATATCTTTCACGAATTCTTTTCCTCACGTCATTAAGCATTTTCATTCCAAAAGCATTTATTTCATCAAAAGTTTCATCATGTGATGCTTGACTCTCGCTTAAAACTATTTGCCTCAAATGGTTATAATCAATCTCAGATTGAACCTTATCTTGATAAAATCTTTCGACAATTAAAGTTTCAAATGCAAATTTTTGATCTTTTATTAATTTCACATTTTCAACAGTGATATTCGCAACATCCATTTTCCGCTCTAAAACTTTTGTAGTTTTAGGGATAGTTTGAATTATCTCATTATTCAGAACTTTAACCAATGATTCATTCTGAGTCAAAAGTTCCGCTGAAATCACTTGTATTATTTTTTCATATGTTATTTTTTTACCTTCTATTTTCTTCCTTTCAATTTCTTTATCTGGATCATCTGATAGAAAAACATAATCAGAATCTATTTTTAATGAACTCGCATCATCATGAAGTATGATTAGTTTATTTACAATATTTAATATTATTCTAGGATAAGTACCTTTACATTCATCTGTATATCCAACTTTTGCAATTATTTTATCATTTATATCTCCACTTTGGGGTAATCCCTCATTAAATCTTATTTTTTTGAGTGAGTCTATTGCAATTTCTATTTCGCAATTTAACTCCGCTGCAATCTTTTTCGTTATTTGACTAAATTCTTTTCTGCTTTTTTTTATTTCATCTATACATTTTGATTTAAGCCAATCCTTATATTCTTTTGGCCCTTTAGTATCCGATTTAAGTAATCCAACATTAGTGGCAAATACATAATACTCAAATTGATTTGGAAATTTAATGTCATGCTCAACAAATCGTTTAAAAGATTTATATACAGCCTCATCACTCATATCAAAGGGGCCAAGCTCAAGGTTTTTAGTCTTAATTTGAACACCTGCAAACTTTCCATTATTTAATTTCAAAAGAATATCCTCATGATGTTCACAATAAACCTCGGTAAATTTACAATCATCAAACAATAGATTTAATGAAATAAAACAAGCACATGCATTCTGATAACGAAATCTGTTTTGCGTATCATCACCTTTATCTTTAATGCTTAATATATTTTCAGGGCTGATCATAATATTGTAAGATTGTTTTTACTATTCACTAACCTTTAATAAGTAACTCAAATGCTGTTTCGTTATGTGTCGCTTGCAAGCATGCATGACGAGTTAATGTAGGTATTCGTTTGATATATTAATTATTTCAACAAAATTGTCAAGGTTCCCAATTTTCACGATGTCTCCTTTAGTGTGTCCAAGTAAAGAGTTTGCTAAAGGTGATTTGTAATATATCTTCTGTATTCCATTTGCAACTTCGTTTCTGTTGTTCTCTGTTGATACAAGTTGAACATTTATGTCTTTGCCATTATTCATATATTTTACTTGTACCTTACTGTTTAGCTTTACTTCGGCTGTAAGAATCTTTATTTCTAAAGGTGTCGTTTGTTCTATGGTATGAATAGTTTCAATGTCCTTCTCAATGTCAATGAATGAAGTCTGCGAAATGTATTCCTCAATTATTTCTATATCATCCGTAAAAGCATATGCAGTATGAGAATAGTCTTTATAATTTAGAATTTGAGTTGATTCAATTTGTTTAATAAAGTCAACAAGTTTGGTCGTTTCTCTGCTTGAATTACGCCACCAATTAGTACTCCAAATTCTATGAAACACAAAACCATGATTTTCCAAAATTTTCTGTCTGTGACTGTCATATAAATATGCTTCTCTACTGGAATGATATTTTGCTCCATCACATTCAATAGCAATTTTAGGTACGCCAATTACTTTTGGGTCGTAAACAATATCAATTCTAAAACCTGCAAACTGTAATTGTGGGATTAATTTTTCAGTTCCGAAATGGTCTGCCAAACTTTGATAAACTTCTTCTTCAAATGGAGATTCTAAATCACTTCCTTTGAATGAATCAAAACTTGCACTTTTTGTTGTGTTCTCTGAAAGAGAAGTCAGAATGGATATACGTAAATCATTGTTGCTTTCACTTACCGCTTTGCAGTAGGCTAGATAAGCATAAAGAACAGCTCTTTTATTGTTTCCTTCCGTTGTCAAGTATTCTTTGTAGTTCATAAATACTTGTTCCGGGATTGATGAACACAGATAAACTTTATACTTTGCTCTGGTAATAATTACATTCAAAAGTCTGTAACCTTTGGAATGGTTTATCGGGCCAAATCTTTGAGCAAATTTTCTATCTTTTCCAATTCCGTATGTCGTTGAAAGAATTATAACATCCCTTTCATCTCCTTGAATATTTTCTAAATTCTTGATGAACATTCCATTTTCCTCTAACTCTTGAATTTTGGCGTTAAAATCCTCGAATTTTGAGAACTTCTGTCTTTCCAAAATTTTACTTTTAATCAGGTTTCGTTGAGCAATGTTAAATGTTGCAATTCCCAATGTTGGGTATTCTCCGTTCGGTAATCTGTTAATATTCTTGTCAATGATTGATAGAACCATTTCAGCTTCTGCTTCATTTGTATGCTCTGAAAATGTCCCGTTTACTTGAATATATTTTATGGGGACATAGTCAAAGTTATTAGGCAAAGGCTTCAATCTCTGATTGTAGAAAGCATAATTAGAGAAGTCAATTAAAAAAGGATGCCTTGAACGATAGTGAAAGTCCAAATGCTTTCGTTGAAAGTTTAATTCTGAACCGAAGTCAAGTAAAGATTCACAAGACAACAAAATATTATCCTTGTCGACGACTATTTCATTCTCTTCCTCAATATCATCCTCGTCATCAACTGAACCATCAAAAACTTTGCTGAAATAATTTGATGGTGGCATTTGATGCTCATCGCCTGCAATTATGATTTGTTTTCCTTTTATTATCGCTGGCAAATTGTCTTCAAGTCTTAATTGACTGGCTTCATCAAACATTACGATATCAAAATATCCATTCATTCCTTTAAATAGATTACTCGCAACATCTGGAGAAGTCAAAATTATAGGAAAGAAATTTGTGAAAAGTTTGGTGTCATATTGTGCTATTTGCCTCAAAGAAAGTCTTTTGAAACGATTGCTAGTTCGCTTATTATATAAGTTCTCTACTGAAATAGATTCGTGTTTTTGCTCAAACTCTCTTGTTGTATCTATCTGTTTTGAAAACCAAAATTCCTTTATGAATTTTATTTGTTCTTTTTCAATCCCGCTTAACGTGGTGTTAAGTTCTCGATGTTCACCGTCATTCGTTGGCAAATCCATATTTGCAGAATTTATCAGCATTGAATTTAAATAGTAAATCAAAAAGGATTTTCGCCAATTATTTTTTTGTTTTAATTCGTCTATTATTGTTTTGTTCGTATCTGACAAACCGTTATAAAACTGGAACCATTTAAATTCTATTGTGAAAAGATCATTGTCAGCCTTGAAATATTCATTCTTCAAATTGATGGATATCTCGATATCCTTAATGAATTTATCAAATTCTAAAAATGTGATCTTTTCAACTGTCCAGTTGTCATTTTTTATTTTTTCGGCTAAGGTGGCTACCGCTTCTTGAAGTATTGGCAAGCTTTTTATTTCAATTTCATTTGGATTTGTTTTAAGTAAACTTATCTGCTGAAATTCTTGCTGAATTTTTGAATCAAACAGGTCTTTTCTCAATTCTATTTCTTCCTTTATTTTCAACAAAAAGGCTTTGCGCTCTTGCATCGAACTATTAAAGGAGTAATTCAAGTGTATGTCTTTACACTGAGCTATCGTCTTAGTAATTAGTTGAAATGATGATGACAAATCAATAAGATAATTTTCAAAAGTCGTTTGAATTGATTTAAGTATTGTTTTAAAATCATCAGAATTGTTTGAGCTATTTATCTGTGATCGAATTACTTCAAAGTTTTTGTTGAGATCATCTGCATTGAGAATGCAAGACAAATTAAGTGAATCAAATTCATTTTCGATTTTGTAGTCAAAACTACTCTTAACCTTTTCGATTTCATTTTTTAAGGTGACTAATTTGTTCTTCTTTGATTCTAAAGAACCCATAAAATCAGCAAGTTGAATATCTTTTGAGATTTGGATCGTGTTGTGAAGATTTGAAAAATGAGCTTGTAAGAGATTGTGGTCAGCTATTGTTTGCTTCTTACTCTTTGAAAAAACAGAAAGCAATTTGAAACTAAAACTAGTTACTTTTTCTTGGTTTATTAGGTCTGGATTATCTTCATTATTTTTGAAAATGGAATCGACTTGATTTATAATTTTCAATATTTTTTCAAGTTGGTGAGTTAACTCGATATTTCTAAAATCGCAGAATCTCTCCTTTGTGGATATGATTAAAGAATTTAGTTCAGATTCTTTAGCAATTGCCTTTTCAATACAATTATTAATAGAAGTTATTTGGGTTTCAAATTGTGAATTTCTTAAACTAACGAACTCACTTCTGTTTGCTTCCAAAAGAATCCTAATTTGTCCTAATTGCCTTGAATATATATTAAAATCATCATGAATGCTTTGTTCTATTATATATGGGTTATCTCCGACTAGCTTTGTTGAATTAATAAAAGAAGTATTCTCAATCGGAAGAAAGTCATTATATAACTTTTGACCTTTTTGAACAAGATCAAGCAATAAATTCAATTCTTGCGAAGTGTAAATTAAGAGGTTTTTTTCGATATTCAGATTAAAATCGTCAGTGTTCCCTCTTGATTCGGCCAATAAATCGCCAACAACATCAGACCAGGATTTATTCCCAATCAGTTTCTCAGCAAGCTTTTGATGCCTTTTATTAATGTTATAAATTAAAAGTTTTGCTTTTGAAATGAGATTATCCAGAGATTCCTTTGAATAGTTGTATCTGTATCGTCTGTATTCGGAATTATCAACTCTATCTCTAACAGAATCAACAACTGTTTTCCGGTCTTTTACAATATCTCTAATTAAAATACATTGATAGTTTAAGCCCTTTTCAATTAATGCATTATATAAAACTTCAAGGGCTGTTCTTTTTTCACAAACTACAATTGTTCTCTTATTATTTTCAAGTGCATTAATAAGTATTGCGGTAAGTGTTTGACTCTTTCCTGTTCCCGGAGGACCTTGAATTAAAATATTCCTCGCGGTCTCCAAAGCATGCAGAATACTTTGCTGAGAAGGATCAGTTTCAACAGATGAGATCGGTTGAAATGAATGACTTTCCATATCTTCAAGATCAATTTCGAGTCCTTTAAGCTCCATCAGATTCTCATAGTCATTGATAATGTTTTGTTTTTGAACTTCAAAAATTGAGAATAAGCCACCAAAATCAATCAGTGAGTTGGATGAGTTTAAAGGAAGTTTTTCGTAATGTGCTTTATCTCCAATCGATGAAATTTTATCTAGTTTTTTTCTGAATATTTCTTCCAAATCATCCGGTGGATTTGTATTTACAGCTCTAATAAGATTGGAGCAAATTTCCACAAGTTCACTTTTATCAATTAGTCCATCATCAAGCATTTCACTTGGAACCTGTTCTATTTCAATGTTTGCATCACCTTGCAAATGATTTATTAGAACTTCGTTTATATAGATGGGATCATCTTCATTTCTAAGTATTTCCCATGTGTTAAATTCCTTAGTTCTCTTAATTCTCAATGACCAAATGAGTATCGGGGCAACAGTTAATTTATTATCTGCTCTGTCTCGCCGAGCCAAAATCGGAAACCCAAACCCAAAAGTGTTTATCCCTTTTTCAGATTCAATTGCTTCTGTTTGATTGATTAGGTTTTCAAAAGCTTTTGTAATTCGAACTAATTGTACTTGATCGTCTTCAAAAAGGGTGTTTAAGTCGGGTACATTATTTTTCCAACTTATTCTGAATTTCAGAGGCATCTCTGATAAAAGTGACTTAATAAAATTGTCTGGAAGATTTTTGTCAATATGAGAAAGTCTATTCAGGTCAAATTTATATCTTGAATTTGCAGGAATTGCATTTAAATGAACACCTCTACGATTTCCTATTTTTAGCCGTTTTTGAAGTTCTGATAAAAGTTTCTCTGTTAATTCCATATCAGTCTAACTAATATTGGGGTGGAAAATATAACTTTAAGGTTGTGAAAAGTAAGCACTTGTTTCTTAGACAAAAGTAACTGTGTAATGAACTTGTCCTTAATAACTTGGTGAATAAGCCAACCACAAGCTCTTAACTGCTTATCAATTTGATCTCTGGCTGTTTGTTTCGGGTTCAGGTTGGGCATTAATTATAGATTCTGAATTGAAACGAGTAAGTTAAGGAAAAATACAATGTAAAGTTGAACTAATTTTCCAGTTTCTATTGAGTTTTATTTCATTAAAATTGTTACATCTTTTATTGGGAACTTTAACCCATGTAATTTTTAATCCATCATCCGTTAATTCAATTACAATGTACATCTCCAATATGACTCATTTCCTTGATGAATCAGGGAACATTCCTAAACAGATGCCCAAAGAAGCAAGAGAATTAGCTAATTTCTTGGCATTGGTTGTTGATGAAACTACCAAAGAATCTTCTTCCTCAGTAATTCATACAACTATCAGGTGCTTTAAAAACAAGTGTGAGGGAACTATAAATAGTGAGATTATTAAAGAAAATAATGAAATCCATTGGAAATGTTCAAAATGCCAGAATGAAGGAATTCTGAGTGAATGGCAAAATACCAGATGGGTTAGCAGGTAAATTCATCAACAAATTATCAACTAAATCACTTATTGTTTTGTTATACATTTTTTACATTTCAGATTAGTAAACACCTCAAATTCTGAATTATGTGTGGAAGATTTGTACAAATAATAGATATTGAACTGTTTGTAAAACGGTTTGGAGTAAAACACCCAAGTGAGATTTCTATACAATCCAACTTCAATGTTGCTCCGGGTAATTTTGTCTATGTAATTACTAATCAAAAACCAGATGAATTACAACCTCTGCAATTTGGATTGACCCCGTCATGGGCAGAAAAACCAATGTACATTATCAATGCCAGAGCTGAAGGAGACTTGAATAAGACCAATGATGTCAATTATACAGGAGAACTTGGCATTACTAAAAAACCCTCATTTAGAACTTCTATCCGTAAGAAAAGGTGTTTGGTAATTGCTAATGGTTACATTGAAGGACCTGAAAAAGAAAAACTAAGTAAACCATATCATATCTCAAAGAAAGATGGTGAAGTGTTCTGCTTTGCTGGTATTTGGGATACTTGGGTAAATAACACCTCCGGGGAAGTGACCAATTCTTTTTCAATCATTACCACAGTTGCCAATTCTATATCTCAGGAAATTGGTCATCACCGTTCACCAGTTGTTCTGGATAAAAAAGATGAGAAAAAATGGCTGGATGATAAACTACCCATTGAAGATGTTTTAGGATTGCTAAAACCTTATCCGGGTGAAGAATTTAAAGCAGAACCAATTTCTATTAGAATAAAAGACCCAAAAAATAAAGGTCAGGATTTGCTAATTCCAATAGATCCAAACAGCACAAATGAATATGACATCTCAGTCAAAAAAGATTTAAAGCTTCAGGGAATGGGTCAGAATAAAAGGAAGGATGATCCACCACCATCACAGGGATCATTATTCTGATTAAGCTTTGGGATTTGGTTTAATTGGCAACTTTGCCAACTTCTCAACTTCTATGGAAGGAAACCCAAATTCTTCAACCACTTTACCAAGAATCAGGTAAATTCCTGATCCTTTAAATGGATAGTTTTTTAGTGAATCTGGAAAGTGAACGGTGTCAAAAAAATTACCTGTTGAGTCAATAAAAGTTCCAAAGTGCATAATTTCCTTTTTGATGGTTCTGACATACTTAATGGTCACCAACCTGCCAACCATTTTAACTTTTCTTCTAAGGTTTTCCATCAGGTCTTTTGCCTGTATTTCACCTCTGAAATTGGTTTCAAGCAGGTCAAACATACTTATGCTGATAGGAAATCCAAGAAGTTCAATTTCATCATAGGCATCTGTGATAGGAGAATATTCCAGAACAGGTAACTCAAACTTTTTACGTTGAACTGGAAACATGCTTAATGTATTTACATGAACTGGTGTTTTATTAAGATACAAATGTGCTTCCCAAAGCATAGCAGCTTTATTGTTGCCAAATTCCCTAAATGCTCCTAATTTAATCAGGATGATTAATTGTTCTTTGGAAACAGGTACACGGTCAATAAAATCCAACAATGACAAATACTGCCCATGACAATTACGTTCAGCAATGATTAAATCAATGGTTGTATTTTCAAGATTCAGAACATGATCAAAACCAATATAAATAGTCTTACCAATAATTCTGGTTTGCTTAATGCTGTTATTGATACAAGGTAATTCAATTGTTGCACCCTGCCTTTTTGCCTCATTAAAATACAACCAATGATGATAAAAACCACCAAAGTTATTTATCACAGCAACCATAAATTCCAGTGGATAATGTGCTTTTAAATAAAGGCTTTGGAAACTCTCAACAGCATAAGAGGCAGAATGAGCTTTGGAGAATGAATATCCTGCAAATGATTCTATTTGCCTCCATACTTCTCTGGCAATTTCATCTGAATGTCCCAGCTTTCTGCAATTGGAGAAGTACTTTTCTTCAATCTGTTTAAATTCTTTAAGTGAACGGTATTTGCCTGACATTGCACGTCTGAGAACATCAGCCTCAGCAAGGTCTAAACCTGCAAAATGATGGGCAACTTTAATGACATCTTCTTGATAAACCATTACTCCGTATGTTTCTGAAAGCTGTTCCTTCATTACAGGATGCAAATAACTTATTGATTCAGGATGATGAAACCTTTTAATGTATTCACGCATCATCCCTGATTTGGCAACTCCGGGTCTGATAATGGAACTTGCAGCAACTAAACTAATGTAGTTATCACATTTGAGCTTCTTTAATAATCCCCTCATTGCTGGACTTTCAATATAGAAACAACCAATAGTTTCACCATTTTTCAGTTGCTGCTTTACTTTTTCATCTTCATAGAATTTATCTACCTGATGAATATCTATTTCTTTGCCACCATTTTCAACAATAATATCTACTGCTTCTTTGATATGACCAATACCACGCTGACTAAGAATATCAATTTTTTCAAAACCCATCTCTTCAGCAATATACATATCCCATTGCGTTGTCAGGAAACCTTTGGGTGGCAAATCTAAAGCGGTATAATAGGTTATTGGTTCTTCAGTAACAAGAATACCACCAGCATGAATAGTTCTCATGTTTGGGAAATCAATAATTTCCTTTCCTAATGATGTAATCAGCATTACCACATCATTTTTATTATAGCTGTTTTGTGGATCATTTACCAAAAGGTCTATTTCTTCACTTGGCAATCCAAATACTTTCCCCAATTCCCTATAAATTGACTTGTCTTTAAACGTTGATGTTGCACCAAGAAACGCTGCATGGTATTTCCCATATCTTTTTAAAATATAATCCTGAACCTGATCCCGGTCTCTCCAGGAGAAGTCTATGTCAAAGTCAGGTGGGCTTTTCCTTTTAGGATTTAGAAAACGTTCAAAATAGAGGTCTAATTTAATGGGGTCAACATCTGTTATTCTAAGGCAGTAGGCAACAATGCTGTTTGCTCCACTTCCTCTTCCTACATGGTAAAAGCCTCTGGACATGCTATAATGGATAATATCCCATGCAATTAAAAAGTAAGATGAAAAACCAAGATTATCAATGATCTCTAATTCATGTTTGATTCTATCTTTTGCAATCTGGTTGTTTTTGCCATAGCGGTATATCATTCCATCATTGGCTAACTTTTTCAGGAAAATCCTATCATCTTCTTTGGTATTGCTGTAGGTCTTTTTATTCTTGCTTTTTCTAAATTCAATATCAATGGAACAATGATCCAACACTCCTTCAGTATTATAAATTATCTGGGGATATTGATTGAATACATCTTTTAGATTCTTTATTGGAATCATGATCTCATTCTGATTAGCAAATTGATTGGGATGTAATTTGCTAAGTAGGGTATTGTGGTCAATTGCCCTTAAACATTTGTGTATTAACCAAGACTTTTCATTCAGAAAAGTAACAGGCTGCCATACTACCAGTTTATCCAGATAATTGCGGTATTCTGAGGTAATAAGTTTATTGATTTGTTGTGGTCTAATTCCAATGAATTCAGAACTCTTTAAGTCTGCACCAGTCACACCACCAAAAGGAAAAACAACAATTACATGTTTGAAATTGAATCCTTCCAATTCAAATTTCTGCTTATTCAGGTTATGGAAGGTTAAGCATTCATTCAGTTCTCTTAACCCTTCCCTATTCTTGGCTATGCCAATAAAGAGCAATTCATCATCATTCCAGAATTCTATTCCGGCAATAGGTCTGATATTTCTCTCCTTTGCTTTCTTGATAAATTCAGGAATACCCATTGATGTATTGATGTCTGTTAAGGCAAGGGTAGAAATACCTAAGCTTTCAGCTTGATCCAGCAACTGATCAATGCTAAGAGTACCATATCTTAGACTATAATATGAATGACAATTTAAATACATGATTAGATTGATCTATTTCAGAAACAAGCCTGATGCTCTTTTTATAGCACCAGTTCCATAATGAAGTCTTATCTTATCCATTGAAAGGTATAGTCTAATCTGCTTTTCATTGTTGTCAAACAAATTCAGTTGTTGCACTCCGCAAACCAAACCACTAAATTTTACTCCAATTAGCCTGATCAACATTCTTCTTTCATATAAACGCTTGAATAATTCTCTAGCTGTTCCAATCATGATATGGTCTAAAGAAGTATAAGCAATCTTCTTTTGCAAAGTATGCGTATCATAATTTGCATACCTGATTTTAATGGTAACCACAGAAGCAAGCTTTTCCTTTTTCCTTAACTTAAAGCATAGTTTTTCAATCATTGAAATAAGCAATTGTTCAAGCATTAGTACATCAATGGTGTCAGTTTCAAATGTCCTTTCTGAACTGATTGATTTTTCCTCACTATAAGGCACTACAGGAGTGAAATCAATTCCATGTGCTTTTCTCCAAATATCAGTTCCATTTTTCCCTAAAACACTTTCCATCATTTCAATTGGAATAGCATTAAGGGTTTGTATGGTTGAAACACCCATTGAACTTAACAATTGATAGGTCTTAGCACCAACCATTGGAATTTTCTTAATGGAAAGAGGATTTAAAAAAGGCTGAACAAATTCTTTTTCTATCTGCTTTTCGCCACACGGTTTAGCTTCACCAGTTGCAATTTTGCTCACCGTTTTATTAACAGATAAACCAAAAGAAATTGGCAAGCCTGTTTCTTTGATAATGGTTTGACGTAGTTCATGAGTCCATTTATAAGCACCCCAAAAACGGTCAATTCCAGTAATATCAAGATAGTGTTCATCAATTGAAGCTTTCTCATATACAGGTGCTTTATCTGCAATTACATCCGTTACTAATCTGGAATATTTTGTATATAAATCCATATCACCACGTATAATAACAGCATCCCGGCATAAATTTAAAGCCATCCTCATTGGCATGGCTGAATGCACTCCATATTTTCTGGCTTCATAGCTGCAACTAGCAACAACCCCTCTATCTGATAGACCACCAATTATAACAGGTTTCCCTATTAAACCTGAATTTGATAACCTCTCAACAGAGACAAAAAAGGTATCTAAATCCATGTGAACTATTGTCCTGTCTTGCAAATTCATTTTCCCTACTCCTTTCCTGAATATTAATTGTTTGAAGGTATTGCACCAGACAAATACTACAATTTGAATGACAATCTAATTACATCACAATAACTGATTGAAATGATTATTTAATAATCAATATTGCAGATTGTATTTTAGTCATTTTTTAATCACAGACAAATTAAATAGGGTTGATATTTAAAAAATGAAAAGCATTAGAGAAAGGAATTTTCAAAACTACTGGAATATCATCATAGGATTATAAAGGGAAACAAGATCTCATGATGATAATTCAATACTATTAATATAAATTCTTCAAAAAGAATAGATATTCAATTAATATATACGTAGTTGAAGACAAAAACAAATTAACCAAAGAAAGAGACCTCTATTAAACTTGAAGTTCTTGGACAAGATAAGATCCAACTAAATAATATCCATATAACAAAACAACTACTTTTAAAATCCATGGGATATATGAAATATTAATTATCCATACATTCTCATTGGTGACGTTAATTTCAGAAACATCAGGATGAGGATCAGAAGGAGTTTTATTTGCCTTTATCAAGTTTGCTTCCTTAATTCTGTAGAATAATGTTAAAAAAATTGACAAGTACAAATATTGTAGAATTTCCAGAAATAAGGATGCCACGAAACAAGTAGTTGGACCTAACAATTCTTTAGGCAAAACATCTTTCCCGTCTTGTGTTTGTTTAAAAATCCAAATTATGGCTATTCCAGCTAAAGCCAATTGCCTTGTGATTTCACTAACTTTTGCAGTGTTTTTATTTTTTGATTCTTTCCAATCTTTTAATTTCATGATCTGAACATTTAAATACCTAATTTCTTTTGATTTTATGTTCTTCTTTTTCTTCCACTCCTAATGTTTCTTTGGGATTTATATCTATGAAATTTAACATTTGCACCATCATCATCAGACCCGCTTTTATTGATTATTTTTTTTACAATTTTACGTTCTAATAAATATTTAAGCAATTTCGCAGTTTCTCCTGGGCCATCATCATCAGAATCAGATAATATATTACCTCTCCTATAAGAAATTTCTTTTAGAGTTTTTGTAATAATCTTATTTACAGATGAATCAAAAGATGTTACAGTCACTTTTGCCGTTAATTTCCTTTCTGATCCGACAGTATAAGAACTTTTAGTATTTGTGATTCCAGTTTGAGATGCGCGTATATATTCATTAACAATTGTCTTATCTATATTACTTCTATTTCTACGAGAGAAATTAGTTTTTGTGTTATAAAACCTTTTTCTTTTAGATCCCTTTTGCGATTGTTTTAAAGCCTCACTGACAACGCTAATTACATCGTCTAATTTCAAATTATATTTCTCTGAAATAGATTTTACAATATCCATTTCGATATAGATAGGGTCTATACTCTTCTTTATCATTGGAAGTAAAGGTTTAAGCTTTGCGGTAATTTATTAATTGTTAAATTTAGAAATTAAATTGTTAAAGTCAATAGCCTTGATATGATAACAAATGCAATGAAAAAGATTTGGTTACTGTTAATATTGATAATCTCATTATCCTGTAAAAGTGATGATCAACTAAAACCTAATCAGGCTAATAGTTGTGAACCTAAATCTGCTGGTGAAATCATCAAACATACCTATTACACCTTAGCCTATTCAGAAGAAAATGAACAGGCCTACTGGGTATATTATCAACTCACTCCTGAAGAGATTAACGGCCCTCAATCAAGAACAGATGATTTCAGACCTGATCCAGCAGTTTCAACAGGATCAGCATCATTGGATGATTACAAAGGTTCAGGATATGACAGAGGCCATCTTTGCCCTGCTGCTGATATGAAATTGAATAAAACCTCAATGTCTGAAACTTTCTATCTGTCAAATATGTCACCCCAAGTTGCAGGATTCAACAGAGGAATATGGAGTACTGTTGAAGATCAGGTCAGAAAATGGGCTATTGAATTTGATGGATTAGATGTTGCAACAGGGCCAATTTTTAAGGATAACCTTGGTACTATTGGTGCTGATAAAGTAACTGTTCCGGGATACTACTATAAAGTGCTGTATTCAGAAAAGAAGAAGATAATGATTGGACTAATTCTACCTAATGCATCATCTTCTAAAAGTCTGGATCAATTTGTGGTAACAGTTGATGAAATTGAAAAAGAGACTGGAATTGACTTCTTTTCCGGATTGGATAATACTTTGGAGAATCAGTTAGAAGGAAATATTAATACCGCAAGTTGGGATTTTTAGCTTCCTTTGTATAATACACATAATACAGACTCATGAAATTTTTTGTGACTATCACACAAGTGAATTCTAACTTTGATAAGAAATATGCAAAAGAAAATAATTTTGGAAAAGAAAGTGATGAAAACCCCAAAAATCATTGGAGTATATCACCAAAGATACCTGACCACATTATCGATTATAAATTAATTGGAAGCAAGGATTTTAGTTGGTCTGGGAAAAAGAAAAACGGTGATGTATTTGATTTCCTTATTCCAGATATGAAGATTATGCAATGTATAACTAATGAAGATGAACTAATAGAAATTGCGCTATCTAATAGTCTAATAATTAAGACTCAACTTACTCCTAATATGAAATATGATACTGTAAGATTTTATTTCTATATAAATGATAAGGTTGAATCATTACAAATTAATCCTCTAGTTTACATTGATAAAAAAGATATTCCAAAGGAGCTTTTACTTTAGAAAAAGGCAATGGAATTTCACAATTTGAACAACCAAGTTCTCATTTTAGCTTCAAGTTGGTTCATTTGATTGATATACAAATCAAGCCTTTTCACATCCTCAAGGATTTCAATTTTCTCAATTTTATTTGTTGGCCTGAAAAACCAAAGTTCATAAAATACTTCTTCAACCAGATATAGGTTAATAAAGTAATTGTAATATTCCCGGACACCAATGTATTTTCCATTCACAGAAATGTATTCATATTTCTGTGATAAGGTGAGCTTGCCAAATGATTTCCAGTCAATCAAAGTAGTGTGTTTAAATAAAAAGTAGGGCAACAAAAAATGCTGCCCTAATTGTCTAAACCTTTAAACTGCACAATATGTCAGTTGTACATTACTAATTTACAAAAAAAAATGGTTGTTTAATCACCCTGCTACTGAATAAATACTTTCTAAGGCAGCAAATGTTAGCTACATATTAGGAACAAAAGTTACAATTCCTACAATAATTACGATGCTAATAATTAGGAAGAATCTTGCTTGATTAATCTGACGATCAATAAGGTCAATGTGCATTTTTTTTATTGTAGCAAGTCCACCACCAAATAATATGGCTAATAAAGCTCCCCACCATGAATAAAAATCCATTATTCCAAGAACTGACAAAATCTCTACAATTATGGCAACTATCCTTAGTGCTTTAACAGATGATTGTTCTAAATACTTTTCAGAAGTGCTTGACCCTATTAATAGTGGCATAACCGTAATACGCTTCATTAATACATCTAAATCATCACTATTCAATACAAGTTTTAAATAACGGGTTGCACTTCTGTAATACATTGCAGAAAAGAAACAAAAAGTTAGAAGAAGAGTAAGGGAAAAGTTCATGATTAATATTTATAAGAGTATTAAAATAGTGATGTATTATACAATCCCCTCATGTGAAAAATTTAATTGGGTGTGTTCTAAATGGCTATTTTAGTTGAACCAATAACCAGATAATCTTTCACCAATGGGTATTGTGAGGAGTTCCATAAAATTCCATTCTTCCACTTACTGTGTAAGAAGTTCCAGCAGCATCAAATAATTTTATATTTGAAAACTCTACTGTCTTTATGCTATTTACTACTGAGTATTTGACATTTCCAGAGCTGGCCTTTGATCTCAATTTGTTCAAGATTGCTCCACTACTTTTAGATAATTCCATATAAGCCTGAGCATATCCAGTAGGTGCGTTATCTGAATTGTCAACAATTACATAGCTGCTTTTGGTAAGATTATTATCCCAAATAGTAATGATTATTTTGAGATTGTTGTTTGGTAAACCAGCAATTCCAGTTGAAAATTGATTGTCAGTAAGAGTATATTGCCAACCCGGTTCACCCCAAGTTCCATATTCAAATATTACTTTTTCATTTGTGGCATCAATGATTCTTTTATCTCCATTTACTTCAATAAAATTTCCACTTGAAACAGATTCCTCATCCTTCTTACAACTAAGTATAAAAAGAAGGAGCATTAATATAAAAAGGTATTTAGTCTTCATAAAATTGATTTAATCATTATTAGGTCATGGTTTATAAAGGATAGTTTATTATTAAAGTTGGGATTTATCCCAACCACTAAACAAAAATAAAATAAAATCTTAGTCTTTGATTATGAGGACTGAGATTTTCAATAGATTATCAATTAATATAGGAAACCGGATTAAAATATTGCGGGAAGCCAAAAATATGTCTCAACAAGATTTGGCAGACCTTTGTAATTTTGACAAAGGTGATATGTCCAAGATAGAATCCGGAAAAGCAAATCCAACATTGAAGACTTTATTCAAAATCAGTATTGCTTTAGGAGTAGAGATTAGTGAGTTATTCAGTATTGAATAATGTAATATTTGGTACAATCCCATTTAATCTTGTTTCTAATAGTTCAATGTAGATAGATAAAGACCACTTTCCCATCATCTCATCAAGATTCCAGAATGTGATTTCTTCCAAAGCTTTGTCTATTAATTTGAAATACCACTGATATAAGTTATCCGGTTTTTCAGTGAAGCCAGCAAGGGTTAAAATTTCTTCACTGATACTTAAAGTATAGGAAGTGCAATCAAAACCCAAATTCCTCAATGAGTACATTAGAGATTTATTTCTAAGTTCCTCACGGATAAGGTGAATGATAAGTTCTTTGTTATTCATAGTCAGTTTGATTTTGTTATAAATTTGAGTGGATCACCATTGCTATTTGCCTGTCCAGTGTCCAAATCTCTTAGGTTGTTTGGACAGTTGGACACCTTAAAAAAATCAAGGAGCTACAATTTCTCATAACTCCTGATTGTGTCCTTCATTCAGTGGTTTTACATTTGGGAAAAGGGTAGTGCAGGGGAAAACCGTCTCAATACAAGGACTTGAAATTCAGCATAAAACCTACAATACATGACACTAATAGTGATTTTTATGATTTTTCAACGTTCACAGCAATGAATACTACTAATTTCATCAGCAAAATGAACCCGATAAAATAACCAATCCAATACAAAGTTCCCGAATAGCTTATCTCATGAATTCCAATATTCAGGTTGAAAATCTTTCCTAATAGAGAAAAAGGCAAAATGAACCCTTGCCATAATCCTGTTAATGCTCCCGGACTATCATTTATTAATGATTCAATTTCTCCCTTTGGTTTAGATGCACAGGAGTAAAAGAAAAGCAGCAGCAGAATCATTATATATTTTAAGGAAAATTGAAGTCTCATACAATTTAAAATTTAGTGATTTGTATTAGAAATGAATATTTATGCAAAAATGATGAATATCTCCATTATATTAAGGGTGAGTAAAAATTGAAATGAACTGAGAGAGGTAAAGGATGGGTAGGTTCTCACTTGTACACTTTCATTCTTTACATTACTTCAGAAAATAGTAGGGTATTCATTTTTAAATGTAGAAAGTGCCTTTATGCAACATCAAGTCACACAAAGACACTCACCTTTAGTCCATTACATTGTTGCCAATTCAGGAAAATCAGCATCAGTCAGTTCCCTGTACGGAATCTGAATCTCCTTTGGTTCTGGCACAAATACATACCTGTAATTCAACTGCAATACCTCACCAGTTTTCTCGACTGTGTATGAATATTGTTCACATTCATGCTTCTCAATTGAGCCGGGTAAATCTGTTCCAACCAAAGCCTGACAAGTAGCCTCATCAAAGGTTGTTGCAATACTGGCTTTCTTGGCAGTTGCATACATACCACCAGTTGCAGAATGAATAATTTCTACTCCACCTTGCAGTAAAAGTGCCATAAAGGGTTTACCTTCATTAGATAAACGCTCTTTGTAACTAATAACTTTAACCATTTTGTTTTAATTTTTTGAGTTAAACAATCATGAAAATTCTGAATGAACCATACCTTGAAACCCTTGCTGCCCCACCAAGAATGAGAAGGATCAATTAAATCAGCTGCTTTAATTTTCTCCGCCAATAAAAAGTGCAATAGCTAGATAGCCCCCCGGTGTTTCACCATTCAGAAGTAAGCGCGTGTCATCATTGAGGTGATTTGCGAATTCGTAAACCTAACCTCAAAAATTTTATACAAAAAAAATTCTGACTTATAGGGCAGCAGGTGTTACAAGTATGGTTTGAGATATAGAAACCAGTAAAATGATAAGTGCAGCAGGTGTTTCATTTTACAACTGAGCAAAACTAATGAAGCAGGAACTACACTTCAAAAAAAGAAATGTAGTCCTGCCTTTTCATGGTTCAACTCAAAAACCAATGAGTTTTGCTTTCTGATTGCATTGCATCAACCAAGCTCTCTGTGAAAATGTGAGCATTCAGAGAACGGTCAAGAAATGAATCAATATAACTTGACTTATTGCTGCCTGTGAATAATTGATACAACTTCCAAAGAGAAATTTCACCGTTTTCTTCTCTGCAAAATGATTTATCAAGATAATAATCCCTTGATATGGAATTCATCTGGCTATCAGTAAAAGTCAATTGCGGAATATCTTTTCTAACCTTTGGCGGCAAGTAAGGATACAATCTGGACTTACCTATTAACTGAGCAAATTGATGCTCTGTCAATGAATAATTTGTGAAGTTTCTCATGCAATTGATATGCTTTTTCATATCATAGCTCTGGAAAAGTTCAAACACTTTATTCACAAGTTCAGTAATGCTTGAAACACGTACTTCTAACATTGTACCATCAGTTGATACAAGCAGGTTCGTGCATATAAGATTCTGATAACCAACGAACAACTTAAATTTTTCAACACTTTTCTTTGAAAATAATGATTCGTGGTTAAGTGCTCTTACTCCACCAATTGTAAGGTTAAGTTGATTACCATTTATGGTTTCAGTAATGGATGGAATTTCAATAATGAAAGCCATTCTTTCATAGTATCTTGTCTTTTCCCAATCTTCCAATTCAGAAACCTTCTTGTGTAATGCATGTGGGATTCTACCATTAATCTGGTGAGATACACGAATTTGTGGTTCTAAAATGTCAGAACCTTTGAAGAATTGACGTGTACAGAAATCAACCGAGTCAATGAATTCAAAATGTGAAATTGTCTTCTCATTATCACGATAGGTAGGTATCACGTTTTCGTCTCTAAGATGATTTAATAGAACTGGTTCAGTGTTGGCCTCAATAAACATTTTGGTTTTAACTGGTGTTTCCAGAATTGTTGATGTTGGCCTTTCAATAACCTCTGCCTCAACAGAAATTGGTTCTATATGTTTTTGGGCTGTCAACATTGGGATATTATTCCTACGCTGAACCAGATGGAGTTGCATGTTGTCCATTGTTTGAGAAGTTTTGAAGATTTGAAATGTTGTTGTTTAATTCCCTTTTCCGGGTAGTGTATTCAGCAGTTAATTGCTTAGTCCATTCCGTTTGATGTTTAAGATAGACATCATAAAGGCTTTCTTGAGTTGCTGCCTTTTTGATCTTATCAGTTATTGATTCAGAAAGTATAACTGTTTCTACCTTGGCAGATGTAGTTGAAGCACCAGAGTTGCACCAGTCACGGATTAGTTTACCAGTTTCAGTAGTGATCCTGAATTTACCTTTGTCGGAAAACAAGCCAGTTCTGTCTTTACTTGATAATGCCATATGTTCATCATCAATATCCAGACTGATGGAAACTTCATATTCAAATCCATCTCTCTGAACTGCTGCCATTCCAACTTTCTGAGGTACATTCTTCCCATTCCGTTCCGAAATGATATATTCAGTTTTGGTTCTGATTGTGGTGATCACATGACATTTAGATTGAAGAATAGCATCTATGAAAGCCTGATGCCTTGGTGTAACACTTGCCCATGCAGTAAAACTGTTTGGCACTCTCATTGCTGAAGTAGTTTTCTCATGGATTTCCAGTATTCCACCTTTGCCAGTCCATTCGTGACTAATGCTGTCCAAAATCAGGCATTCAATTCCACTATTTTCGCAAAGTTTAATTGCCTCAATATACTTCTCCGGTGTGAAAGGTTCATCCAGATCAAGGACATAATACGGCCCCAGATGAGCATAGAGATTGGCAGAACCACGTTCAGTATCCACCACAGCAACTTTGGTGAGATCACCAATGAGACCTTGTGCAATTTTTAGTGAGGATAGAGATTTTCCGCTGCCCGCTGGCCCTTGTAAGGAGAGCCTGATTTTGGCTGATTTACGTTGTGACGTTTTTAATTCCATTGTTTTTTGAGTTTTGATTAAGGAATAGGAAATCCTACTCCAAAATGATTTGAAGATTAACTTGATAGTTTCCTGTTAAGTCAGGAATAGAGATTGATCAGATAAAGGAATTACCTGAAATAATTGGATGAATTCACCAGTTAGTGAAGGTCATGCATTGAGCAGAAAATGAAAAAATCAATGGGTAAGATTGTATGGAAATTACAAATGAAAACCCTGCTGCCTTATAAGATCTTGGCACAGCAGCAGGTATAAAAAATGAAATGAATTGTAAATGCTAATATCCTGATTCACTTGCTGCTTAATGAATTCTGTCATAGCATCAAGTTTAGTATAAATGATTCTGTAATACAATAATAGTTAATCACTTGCTGCATATTAAGTCATTAAAAAATCCAGAATCATGAATTGACTCTGGATTATACCACTTTGCACAGTTTGCACAGTTTGCATGGTGTCACATAAAATTATTTCCTCGCATATATTCCATAGTCTTTCTTTTCTAAAAATCCAGAATCGACGAGAGAAAATAAGTATTTATCAACAGTCCTCTCCCTAATCCCATGATTCCTGCCAATTTTTATGGCATCAGCTCGATTAAAATCAGATGAAGGAGGAAGAGAGTCCATAAATCTTTTCTTCCCAAGATTTAACTCGCTAAACACAGGGCTAGGTAATGTTAACAGAGTAACTTTCGCATGATATTGTAATACTGTCACAATTTGACCTGCTATTTTGAAATCAATATCATCACAAATCATCTCTGTAATTGAATTATTTTTTATTTTTTCTATATTTCTAAGAGCCGATAAAATCATTGCAATTCTAAAGAGGATTACCCCTGAACGAGTGATTATACTTGCAACTGCGTCACCATCTGTATTTCCTTCACATTCAAGAATTTTGCCTAATTGCGTATTCAAAATATCCCATTGGGTATCTGTTAGATTGAATTTTACAGGCAAACCTTCAAAGGAGTTACAAATTTCAAGACCTTCTTTCATGCTGAAATCGTTGAAGATTTGAGATAAATTAGGTGTTCCTTTAGGAGAAATGTCTTTCCACTTAAACTCACCTCTAAATGTATAGTGCATAAAACGACTTACCAGTCCATCTTCAATATTCTTCAGTATCCCCTTAACTTGCGATGGAGTCCCAGATAAGACAACTGACAATCTTGGATTTTTAATTTCCACGTATTCGTTGTTTTCTTTACGGCTTGCAGAAATAGTTTCATGATGAAAAGAATTCCTCATTACATCTGAAAAATTTCCCCAATCTTGTTTAAAACTTGTTCCAAGAGTATCTGCCTCTGTTTCAAAGATGATTCCTTTACCACCAAATTGTTTCAAAAGATCAATTACTGAAGCAGAACTACTATTTGCTGGAATAAATAAACCCATTCTGTTTGGCATCTCGGGCGGTGTTAATTTATCGCTGCCTTCTTCTTTCTTTTTCTTTTTATAATCAGCCCAGTCCTGAAAAAATTTCTTCTTTTTTTTCTCATATATTGAAAACAATTGATCATGCTTACCAACAACTAAAGATTTTGCGTGGGGCATGTTACCTTTTCCTCTTGATGCTGTAGCAATAACCAGCAAGTAAAGATTTGGGTAATACTCTCTTCCGTCATAAACTCCAGAAATATTGGACATTATTCCACCAAGTAAAGTAATTGATGTCAAAAGGAACATATCTCTTTCTCTTTTTACTGGAAAGAGCTCACACAGAGATTTTAATGGTTCTGGTAAACTTTCAAAAATTGTATCCGGTAGGCAAGGTGTCTTTCCCATTGCATCAACAATCTCCTTCGTTTTTTCAATATTTTCAATTGCAGTTGTGTATGCTGAATTTTCATTTTTTCCGGACAACTGTGCAAACTGTGCAGACTGTGCAGACTGTGAATTTTCAGAATCATTAGATCCATTTACATTTGTCCCTTTTTCAGAGGCTTTTATGCTTCTTTTATTGTTCTTTTTCATGACTAATTTCTCCCAGATTTAAGTTTAAAATTCTCAACCCTTTTGCTGATTTCATCATTTGACTCAATCCGGTTACTTAGCATCCAACTTTCAAGGTCTTCCCGGAGAAAATAGATAAGTTTTCCACTGGGTTTGTGGAATGGAATACCATTAGAACTTGTACGTTTGTACAGATCAGACTTGGAAATTCCAAGGAATTTGCTGGCTTCATCCAGATTTAAGATTTTTTTCTGATGTAAAACCTGTTCCGTGAGCAATTGACGGATTTCTACTAATTCATTAAAAATGTTATTCATAACGATACATTTTTATGTTAATAAATAACATTGTAAGTGAGCTCAAAAACAATGCGAAAAATTTAAAGTGATTCACACTGCAAACATCAGAAAACAAAAAAAGAGACTTCCCCAAAGGTTAATATGAGGTTATAATGGAAGGTAATAAATTGATTAAGAATAAGGTTAATATGTCTTGATTAAGGCAATAAAATACTCATTACTAAGTAGATAAATGTGAAATATTTTTTAAATCTTTTAGGAAGGATAAAATATCAGGGCTAATTCTACTATTTTGATTTTGCTTACTCTTGGCCACACCTAAGTCATTGCGATTAAGTAATTTCATTGATTTATTGAGAAAGCATTTACTGTTTTCAATTGTAGTTGGCGATAAATTCTTGAAGAATGTAAGTAGATTATCAATTACCATTCGAATCTCGATGTTATTCACTAAAAACCGAATTTTATAGTTTAATTCTTGAGGTTTTAGAGAACTAAAGATTTCTATAAATTTGGCTTCTCCTAGATCAGCATCTTCTAATTCAGCAATAATTCCATTTTCACAAAGTGATGTGTAAATAGATTTTATGGTTCTTCTAGTAATATTGCTATTCCCTGAGAAGTAAGAATATTGGATCACTGCATCATCTTCTTCATTAATTTGATTCGGTGTCTCCTGTTGAATAATTTGTTTCCTTCCAGATACATCAACTCTCCCAAGCAAAGATTTTTTAATGTAGTCCAGAAGATCTTCAAGGATTGGTTTAGAAAATGGATAGATTGTAAAAAAGTTTTCGCTGACTTGGATTATCTCCTGCAATTTTCTTTCTTGGAATTTTAAGAATTTATCTGCATCGTTGTATTTATCCAAGTATTGTAGAATAGCTTCATCAATCAATCCCTTGGATTTTTTAATTTGATAAATGAAGTGATTTTCGATTTCATCAACTAAAGTGTTTGTAAACTCCATTTCCCCTCCGTATCCATCAGGTACAAGTCTACGCTTTATAAAATCGATGTCTGTTTCAAATAATTGAACCTCTTTTGGATATTTTTTCTCTTCATCAGAACACATCCGAACAAAATCACTTTTAAGTTCTTGAAACCCATTATTTAGAAAGAATTCTCTAAAAAATTCAATTGGTCTTTCAGTTGTTGATTCTATATTCCTCATTTAAATAATTTATTTAAATTCCGTTACTCAGACCTTATTTAGGAAGAACAAATATCAGAAATTTGATTATCCCGACGAATAAAATTAAAAGCCCATTAATTTCTTCTGATAACTCTCTTTCATATCATCTTCAAAACTATCAAGATAGTTTCTCCTTTGCTAAAGGTTCTGCTGGTTTTCTAGGTTTTCGTTTTACACTTTTAAAGGCCACTAGTTTCTTTGCCATATTATCTCTCTGTTCATCTTCAAAGCTATCTAAATAGCCCGATGTTACTTTAGTACTTGAATGTCCCAACTGCTCCGAAATAAATTCAGTTGAAGCTCCTGAATTTTTTAGAATTGTTGAATATGAATGTCTTGCCCAATAAGTTGTAATATTTTCTTCCATCCCAAGAATACTGGTAATTCTATTCATGTACTTGTTCGTGTTTTTAATGAGTTGTTTTACTCTGTTCAATTTTTCAGTTTCAGTGATTCCATCTTGAAAAACCGGGAAGATATAATCTTCCTTATTAACCATTTTATTCCCAAATTCGGCAATAATAGCTTTGATCTCAGGTAGCAATGACACTACAATATCTTTCTTGTCGTGAGAAGTATCCTTTGTTTTTTGCCTTATAAATTTGATTTTGTTGTCGTTTATGTTTTTGAATCTCAAATTGGCAATATCTACCAAATTCATTCCATTGCATAAATAGCTGAATGTCCAATATGCTTTAGCAGTAGCCTCTTGGACATTTATTGGTTTATATCTGAAGATTTTTTCAATAGCAGTTAATTTCAATGCTTTTTTTGAATTATTCCCAATGGGAATTTTATATTTTTCTTTACTGCTTCCGAATGGATACCTTGAAATACCAAGAATGTTCTTTTCAATTGCTCTGTTAATAATGTGTTTCAAGTTTCTCATATAAATTCCAACAGTTGTATAGGAACGATAACGATCTTTTCCAACCATCCAGTTCTCATATTCTTTAAGGTAATTCGGTGATATTTTTTGGAAGGATAGTTTAGGATCAAATTCCAGAAATGATTTTTTTGTTGCCCGATAAGATATTGCTGTTTGTAACTTATTTGCTGCTTCAAGTTCTTCAATCTTGGTATCAAATAATGACGTAATAGTGTTATTCTTGTCTGTTTTTGAATTGAATGCTTTTTCAAACTCTTCAAATGAAAAATCTTCTAAGACATCATCTATAATATGAATTGCCTTAGATTCTATCGCATCAAAATCTCTTTTTAAATCCTTATAAGTTCCTCTCGCTTTGGGATCAAATATTTTTTCAAATTCTGTTGAGTTGAAGGATTTCTTCCCTACAGTATAATATTTCTGAACTCTATTAAAGGTTATTCGTAGTTTTACTGGATGGGTCTCATCTTTTTTAGAGACTCTCTTTTCTAAAACAATGGCAGTAGTGATCTCGGGTTTCTTTCTAAATAAATCCATGCTTCAAATATTATACATACATTTGTACATACAAATATAGGAATAAAAAGTAGAACAAAAGAAATCAAAAGTTATAATAAGCAGTATATCAATGCAATAAAATTTAATTAACAAGCAAAAATTATCAATAGAAACCAAAAATATTGACTGGCAGTCAAAAGGTCATCGGTTCGATTCCGATATTCTCCACGCAGATAATGAGAGAGTTACAACATTAAGTTGTAGCTCTTTTTTTATGTGTATGATTGTCAATATATTAGCTCTCTTCATTCCATCATTTTCTTGGAAGATCACAAATTGGGTGTAACGAAAATCAAATTACGGCGTCTTTATTCCTGTAACCGATTTTTACTATGAAAGCAGGAATCCTTTTATTTACTTTATTGTTTATTGCATCCTTTTCTGAAAATATCTTTTCGCAACCTCAGACTAAAAAAGAATATTATCTGGGCGAATGTGCAAAAAACGGAATATCCATTGATGGAAAGCTCGATGAACTTGCTTGGCAAAAAGCTACCTGGCAGGACGATTTTATCCAATACGAGCCGTCGGAAGGTAAGAAACCATCGCAAAAAACAGAATTTGCTATTCTGATCGACGAAAACCACATCTACGTTGGGTTCAAATGTTGGGATAGTCATCCCGATAGTATCGTTCAACGACTTACTCGCCGTGATGAGTTGGATGGCGATTTTGTTGCTGTTCAATTCGACTCGTATTTCGACAAGCGCACCGCGTTTTCGTTTATCACTAATGCCGCTGGTATTAAAAACGATTTCATCATTAGCAACGATGGTGATGAAGACAATACTTGGGATCCCATTTGGTTAGTAAGAACCAGCCGTGACGACAAAGGTTGGTATGCCGAAATGAAAATCCCCCTAACTCAATTGCGTTTTGAAGGAAACTCTGAACAAACTTGGGGATTGCAGGTGGGGCGTTCCCTATTCAGAAAACAGGAAGTTAGTATATGGCAACCAGCTTCTAAAAAAATTTCAGGATGGGTGTCGCAATATGGTGAAATGAAAGGTTTGAAAAACCTGAAATCAAGAAAAATTGCTGATTTAACCCCTTATGTTGTGGCTCGAACCGATCGCTTTGGTATTGAACCGGCGAATCCGTTTAAACAAACAGGTAAGAAGAATCAACTTGATGTTGGGCTGGACGGCAAACTTGGGCTGACAAACAATCTGACGCTGGATTTCACCATTAATCCGGACTTCGGGCAGGTGGAGGCTGACCCATCGCAAGTTAACCTGACTTCGTTTGAAACATTCTTTCAGGAAAAACGCCCGTTTTTCATTGAAGGAAAGAATATTCTGAGTTTTCCGCTAATGTTTGGTGATGGCGATCTGGCTTCAGAAAACCTATTTTATTCGCGGAGGATTGGCCGCCGCCCACACTACAGTCCCGACCTGAATGACAACGAATACATGGATGCACCCGAGTTTACCAGCATTCTGGGAGCCGCCAAAATTACCGGAAAAACAAAAGAAGGCTGGTCAATCGGAGTTCTTGAAAGTTTAACTGCAGACGAATATGCTCATATTAGTGATGGTCAGCAACGTTCACTGATGATTGAACCATTTACTAACTTTACCATTGGACGGGTGCAAAAGGACTTCGATAAAGGCAATACACTTTTGGGCGGGATGGTTACCTCGGTAAATCGCAACCTTGGAGAGGAACAACTGAATTATCTTCATAAAACAGCAGTTACCGGAGGATTTGATTTTGTTCATAAATGGCACAATAAAGACTGGGAATTAGACCTCAGCACTTATTTTAGTCGGGTGGAAGGAAGTGCCGAGTCAATTACCGAGACCCAGAAATCGTGGATCCACGGGTTTCAGCGTCCCGATGCCTCTTACCTGAAATTGGACACCACAAGAACCAGTTTATCCGGTCAGGGCGGTAAAATCGTGTTTGGTAAGAACGGGGGTAAACTGAAATTTATGGCTGCAACGGCATGGAAATCGCCAGGACTGGAGCTGAACGATGTTGGTTATATGCGGCAAGCCGATGATATTCTGGAAGTTTTTTGGGTTGGCTACCGCATTTATGAACCATTCTCCATTTTTAGGTATCTAAATTTGAATTTTAACCAATGGACCGAATGGAATTTTGGCGGAGAATCAACCGGTCCGGGAGGTAATATCAATGTCAATACCCAATTAAAAAACTATTGGTACATTAATTTTGGTGGAAATTGGAATGGAAAGGGCTTGTCAACGACCGAACTCAGGGGTGGTCCTGCTCTTAAATATTCCGGATCGAAAAATGCCTGGATTGGAATTGGTTCTAACGACCAAAAGAGATTAACCGCGGGAGCTCAATTTTCTGTGTTTAGAGGAAATGAGCACAACGCTCATCAGACATTGAGCTCGGAAATCAGCTTGGGATATCGTCCTTCCAAAAATCTGAAGATTACCCTTTCTCCTGGATTTTCCTCAAACAATGATGAACTTCAATATGTAACACAGCAGGATTATTCGAATAAAACCGATTATATTTTTGCCCGCATCCATCAGAAAACGCTGAACGCTTCGTTGCGGATCAATTACATCATTACGCCCAATCTGAGCATTCAGTACTGGGGACAACCCTTCTTGGCAAGTGGAAAATACACCGAGTTTAAACGGATTACCAACAGTCGTGCCAATAAATATACCGATCGGTTTAACTTGTTGAACAGCAATGAGCTAGCCTATATAAATAAGGACGAGATGTATCAGGTTTCTGATCGTGCCGGAAATGCGCTTTACACTTTCGATCAGCCCGATTTTAATGTCAAAGAATTTTTATCGAATATGGTTGTTCGTTGGGAATATTTGCCGGGTTCAACCATCTATCTGGTTTGGTCGCAAACCCGTGACCAGTCGGTTTCAAATGGTAATTTTAATTTTCACAGCGACCTTACCGATTTGTTCAATAACAAACCTTACAATGTTTTTCTCCTGAAAATGTCGTTCCGGCTTGGTCGTTAATTATGCTTAAATATTGATATTCCACGAAAGTCCTTTTGTTGTTGTAAGAGGATTTTTCTATTTTTAGCCTGATTTAAAAGTAACCCATTAAACTAATAATGATACCATGAACAATCAATTTGCCTTATCAAACAAACAATTGCTTGAAATAGCCGACAACCAAAAATCAAAAATTGAGATCGGACTTCAGGAAGACGGAACAGAAATTAAGTGTTTGCCAACTTATATTCATCCTAAAAAGGACGGAATAAAAGGCGATTCCATTGTTTTCGATTTGGGTGGAACTAATTTCCGTGCGGCAATCGTGTCGGTTGGCGATGAGACCAAAATTACAGGACTCGCTGAAAAAAACATTACAGAAATGAAAACCGCCGGTTTTACCGAAGACGATCTTTATAATTCTCAGGCACAGACCATCAATCAATTAAATCTTCCGAAGAATTCGCCTATTGGATATTGTTTTTCGTATCCGGCCAAATCGTTATTAAATGGCGATGCAGAACTTATAAAATGGACCAAGGGGGTGAACATTGCCGGAATGGAAGGCGGTCCAATTGGTGAGCCATTGGTTGAATTCCTGAACAAAAACACCAATTGCAGTTTTGGTAAAATAGCCGTGGTAAACGACACCATTACCAGTCTGTTTGCAGGTTTAATGAATCCGGGATACGATGCTTACATTGGTCTGATTGTGGGAACCGGAACCAATATGGCCACATTTTTCCCTTCGGACTACATCCCAAAAATTAAAGATTTAGAAGGTTGGACAGGCGAAACTCCGGTAAATCTTGAATCGGGTAATTTTAATCCGCCTCATTTAACCGCATTCGATGAAGAAGTAGATGCCAACTCTGATAATAAGGGGTTTCAGCGGTTCGAGAAAGCGATTTCAGGCATGTACCTGGGCCGTATTTTCAGGGCAGCTTTCCCTAACGACGGACTGGATATTAACCTCGATGCCGCTGGCTTGAGTAAGATGATGAATAATCCGGAACAATATAAGCTGGAATATGTGGAAACTGCTTTCCAGATTTACGAGCGTTCGGCAAAATTGGTAGCCGCATCAATTTGCGGATTGGTTCAAAACCTGAATTCGGCCTATCCATCGGTGAAGAAAGTGCAGGTGTTGGCTGAAGGGAGTTTGTTCTGGAGTAAAGTAAAAACCCACGACACCAAATATGTTGACATGGTAAATGCCACATTGAAAGAACTATTGGCCGAAAGCGGATTGGGCGACACCGTTGTTGATATTTCAAGAATCGAAAATGCCAATTTGATTGGTGCTGCTATGTCGGTGCTGTCTTAATATATTATATTCGATATATCTGAAGGGATCCGATTTTTGCAAAAAGATCGGACCTTTTTTTTATTCTGTTGTAAGTTGATTGGATGGTGGATTAAATTCATTTTCCCAACGGGCAATAACAACGGTTGCCAGGCAGTTTCCAATTACATTTATTGATGTTCGAGCCATGTCCATCAATTCGTCAATTCCGAGGATAATATAGATTGGCCAGATGGGCAGCCCAAAGCTTGAGGCGGTGGCCAATAAAATGACCAGCGATGCCCTTGGCACCGCAGCTACACCTTTACTGGTGAGCATCAGGGTAAAAGCAATCAGCAATTGTTTTTCGATCGAAAGGTCGATGCCACTAATTTGAGCCACAAACAGGGTGGCCAGCGAAAGATACAAGGCAGTACCATCGAGGTTAAAACTGTAGCCGGTGGGCATAACAAATGCAACTATTTTACGTGGCACGCCAAATTCTTCCATTCGCTCCATGGCAATAGGCAAAGCCGATTCGGAACTTGTTGTGGCAAATGCAATGGCGACAGGCTCTGAAATCGCTTTAATGAACTTTCGTACGGGAACCTTAAATGCCAGTGCAATGGGAAACAAAACACCCACCAAAAATACGATCAGTGAAACATAGAGTGTTGCCAGCAGTTTGATGAGGTTCACAAATATTTCGAGGCCCATTTGCCCGATACTGTATGCAATGGCTGCGAAGACAGCGAAAGGAGCAAAATACATGATGATTGTGGTGAACTTGAACATGGTTTCCGATAAAGCTTCGGAAAAAACAATCATGGGTCGCTTAAATTTGTCTTTCAGTAAAGCCACTGCGATACCAAATAGGATGCTAAATATGACGATTTGCAGCACTTGTCCTTCGTAAATCGACTTGGCAATATTTTCAGGAAAGATATGAAGCAAAACCTCGGAACCCTTTAATACCGGAACGTTTGAAATATCGGGATGGGCAATGTTTTTTGGGACAACCACACCAACGCCTGCTTTGCTGATGTTGATGGCAATCAATCCAATGAATAGGGCGATGGTTGAAACCACCTCGAAATACAGAAGCGATTTCCAACCCATTCGACCCACCTGCTTTAAATCGGAATGGCCTGCAATTCCTACAACGATAGTGGCAAACAACAATGGTGCGATTATCGTTTTGATCAGACGAAGGAAAATCTGACTTACGACGTTTAGGTTCAACGCAATATCCGGAAAATCATGCCCAAATTCGGCTCCAACAATCATGCTGATCAATATCCAGGTGGTCAGCGACCGTTTGAATACTGCATATCCAGCCAACATGACAAGGAAGCCCCACCGCGAAATAACCAGAAAAGTTTCGTTGATTTCCAGCAAACCATAGTGATTAAGCAGTGTCAGGAGTGAAACAACAAAAAGTAAAGCAAGCAACGAAAGAAGATACTTTGCCGGCACTTTCTTTTTTGCTGGGCGATTGGGTGGGGCAGTTGTGGTGGTCAAATCCGTAAGTTTTTGGGTTGAGTTTTACAAAAATAGCAAAATAGGGCGATTGACAACCTGGGTATTGTGAACACTGTAAGTTGACTTGTCATATTTAGCTAAAATTGGCAAGTTCGATGCGGTTTAGATTGTTTCGATGTCTCCAAGTGATCGGATCAGTTGGTTTTAAAATCCAACCTTTTCCTTTACTTTCGGGCCTTTTTCGGTCCATTCTACGGTGGCACATTCGGTGTAAATATCGTGTTCGAAAAACAGGATGTAATTCTTTTCAACAACTTCTTTCAGGAAGGCTTCTTTTTCTTCCATCGCAGTAACCGGATACAAATCGTACGAAGCCAGCCAAACGATCGGGATATTCGCGGTGGTCGGGATTAGATCCGACATGTAAACGTATGTTTTACCTTCGTATTCAATAAACGGGATCATTTGTCCGGGCGTGTGGCCATCGAACATGCGGACCGAAATTTCGGGAAACAGTTCGCAATTGCCTTCAACGAACTGCATGTTTCCTTCGGTTTTCAGAAATTCCAGTATTTCAGGATAATAAGCAGTTTGCTCGCGGATGTTCGAGATTTTGGAATGTTCCCATTGCGTTTTGCTACACCAGTGTACGGCATTCGGAAACTGAAGCCTGAATTTTCCGTTCTCGTTCAAGACTGCGCCATTGCAATGATCCCAATGTAGGTGGGTGAAAAACACATCGGTAATGTCTTCAGCACGGTAGCCTTTTGCGGTCAGCGATTTTTCAATTACATCGGTATCTTCATGGCCATTGTTCCGGCGAATTTTTCCCGGATAGTGGTTGCCAACGCCGGCTTCGATCAGAATTTTCCGTTCACCCAAATCAACCAGCAAACAACGCATTACCAGTTTGACGATGTTATTTTCATCGGCCGGATAAACTTTGTTCCACATCGCCTTAGGAATAACACTGAACAGCGAACCTCCGTCGCAACTAAAGTTTCCGGCATATATGGGATGGATTTGCATGAGTCTGAGTTTTATGTTGGGATAAAAATATGAAAAATTGATCAGTGAAAGAAAGTTTGGGGCATAGCGTATAGAGCCTGGAATTATGGTCTCCGATCTACATTTTCCGTAAGTCAGGGGCTAAGCTCTTTGTTCATTGCTCCATGTTCTTCAATCTTTTTTGCGCTAAAGAATCGGTTTCGAAGTCCATCACAAACTGTACAACTCCGTAATAGTCTTCAATTCCTTTTTCAACCTTGTTGGTTTTCAGATACACATCATTCACTTTTCCGGCTGCTTTGTCGATTTGTTCGTTCCGCATACTTTCCCAGTGTTTTTGAACTTTCCGTATATCGTCGATCACCGGTTTGTTGATTTGATGTACCAGATCAGCGAAGTTATGCAGTCGTCGTCCCTGCGAAAGAAAATAGTTCAACATGCTGATATTCGCCGAGTATTGTAAGTGTTTTGAGTCACTTCCGGAACAAATTAACCAACTGTAAAAATTGGCTTCGGCTTCGCTGGTAATGCCCAGCTGGTGCGCCGATTCGTGAGCCAGAACCTGCGGATATTCAATCAACAGCAGGCTGTCATTCAGGTGAACTTCGCTGAAAAACGGGCCATAATAACCGGCGATTCCTGCTTTCGAGAAAAATGAACTCAGACTTATCGGTTTCGGAATTCGCCTTCCCTGTGGATAATTCAACTTCAGGAATGAAGCATTCTTTTGATATGACGATTCGACCAATGCGCTGATTTCAGGTTTATTGATACTGTCGAATGTGCAATACGATTCGTTGGTTTTTGAAATTAAATCTTCTAAAACCCTGACGAACTGTACCGTGTCGGGCTTCGATTTGTTAATCAGAAGCCGCTCATTGATTCCGGAGCGATAATAATTGAAACCCCAAAACCAATAAAAGAGAACGTAACAAATCGAAAGCGTTTGCAGGAGCAATAACAGGAACTTGCTGAACTTGATTTTCCGGAAAATAGCAAGTAAGAAAACCGTCAATAGAAAAAGGGTTAAAATGGCATAAAAAGCATCGTCAAGCGAAAACGAAACCCAATGGCTCACAAACGACAAAAGAAAAGCGATTACCGGATAAAATGTTTCGGAATAAAACGTCTCGGTTACCAGTGGATGGCGCGAGAAAATTTCGGTTAATGCAAAGGTTCCCAATGCCAGCCAGACTGGGAGCGCGGCCCTTCCAAAGAAAATTTGCCTGAATTTACCTTTTGCCATTTTACGAATTCAATTGGAACGCGAAGATCAGGATTTATCTGATTAATCCATAATTTTGCCTAATTTGGATGCTTCAAAAATTTCAATTCGATTGCGGCTGAGAATACTTCCATATAAGCTCTTTTTAATCATTCTGCTGAATGTTTTTCCTATGCTTTTGGTAGCAGGAAATCAGGACAGTATCCGCCAAACTATACGGCTTCGCTCGCACCTGCTTGTCGATCTGGCAGAGTTTAATACCAATCAGCTCGATTCGTTGTTGCAAAAACAAATTCCGCTTGCGTTCCTGAATTCAGGAGAAATGACTGAAAAACAAAAAGGAATGATTGCCCGGATTCCAAAAGAACAACTTCCGGTCGTTATTATTTCTGATGGGGGAAGAACTCTTTCAGCAAAAGATTACCCTGGAGTAATTCTGTTGATGGACAAAGAATTGGATAAAATCCGAATTCCGGATGATGCAGAAATCGTAAAAAAGAAGCTTAGTTGTAACGAATTTCTTTGGATGATTGTTGATTCGGATTCTATTTTTTCTCTTGATCCCTTCATCAAAATTTGGGAGCAAACCGGCAAAATGCCTGATTTTATTCAGGTTAAGCCAGAACGAATTGCCGAGGCCGGTCGGATTATTGCTTCACTTAATGAGCATTCGAAGATTTTTGGAGTTGTTCGGAATGGCAATCAGTTGCTTGCCGATGTGTCGTGGAAAGATCTTCCGGCACGAAAAACGAATGGTTATTTCAGTTTTCCGATCAGTTTCTCGGGAAGTTTGCCTCTTGCGCCATACAAGGCCGGATACCAGTTTTCGCCTGATATTGTTTTACCATCGCCTGAAAATCTGCGGAACCCGAAAATATTTAATGCCGTTCCGCTTGATCCGGAATTTGGGTTGACCGATCAATACGTTTTCTCGAAGCGGATTCGCAACCTGAAACGGCAAAACGACGAAGAGATTATTCCATACGGTATTGGTTTTGTTCGGGATAAAAGTCGCGGAAATTGTGCATTTTTCTCCGGAAAGGCTTACATCGACGGTGGTTTGAAAAGCCGTTCGGCACTGAAATCAAATTTTAGCATAACTGCCTGGATAAAACCGACGAAGTTGGGCGCTAACAATTGCATCTTAGGCAAGGGGAAGGATTTTGTCCTGAAAATTCATCAAGGGCTACTGACTTTTACGGTTCAGGGAATCAAAGATTATTTTTCTACGGAAACTAAAATACCGCTCAATCAGTGGTCGTTTATAGGTTTGGTCCATACCGGCGCAGATAATTACATCAGTTTTTACTTGGACGGGAAGCTGACAGAGAAGATCAGCCTGCTAAAGCCCTATGTCGATTCGGATTACACCATGCTGATCGGCAGCAACCTTTGGGAAGAGTATTTTGTGGGCTACATGAGCGAAATTAAAATCTGGGATCGCGAACTGAATGAAGACGAAGTTAGAACTGAATATTTATCAGGTAATGCAATTAAACATCACATCTCTCTGGCTTGGTTTCTGGGGCTGATTGTTGTTTGCGGAATTTCTGGTTTTTATTTGTGGCGACGGTCGATTGGCAAAAAGCCAAATGAAACGGATTCCAAAGCGGATTTAGTTTTAACCCGGGTTCATGTTCATGTTCCGATTGGCGAAACTGAAGAGAATCGGGAACAAATTTGCTGTTTTGGAGGATTGAAGGTTGTTGATTCGGATCATAGAGTTATTAGCAAAAAGTTTTCGCCCAAAATAAAGCAATTGTTTGTGCTTATTTTACTGCACAGTATTGGAGATCGAAAAGGAATTAGTTCCAAAAAACTGTCAGATTGTTTGTGGCCTGGGATGAATACGCCAAACGCCAAAAACATACGGGGAACCAATATCCAAAATTTAAAAGCGCTGTTATCATCCTGTGCCGGAATCAAACTTGTTTTTCGGGATAAACTTTGGTTGCTCGAATTTGCCGATGGTTATTTTATTGATTATGCATTTGTTGAGGTACGACTCAACGAATCGGATTCGTGTGATACTGAAAAACTTCCGGAGCTTTTATCGATCCTGAAAAAAGGAACATTGTTCCCAAATATCGGCGAATCGTGGGTCGATCCTTACATTGACCAGATGAGCAATCGTATTATTGAGTATGGTATAAATCTGTTCCGTTTGTTGCCGGAAGGGAAACACGATGCGTTACTTTTGGAAGTGGCCGATGTAATCAGCATTAACGACCCGTTAAACGAGCCAGCGTTACGCAAAAAAATCGGAATTTTAACCCGTCAGGGCAAGTTAAGCCTGGCACATTCTGTCTTCAATAATTTTACAAAATTGTACTTCGAATTGTACCAGGAAAAATACCCCGGAGATTTTAAATCGTTGAAAGAAGAGGAACAAGCAGAGTTTCGTTACCTTCCCCATTGATTGCAATTAGCAGATTATTAATGTCTTCAAGATATAATTTCCGATATTGCCAATCCTGAAACAGTTAGTATCGCTTAATTTTCCCTGATAAATAACTTGTCCGCGTTCGTGAAGTTTCTGGTAGAAAAGCGTGAAATAGAAATTTGGGTGGTCGGGAAACAAGAAAGAAGTAATGATGTATCCCTGATCTTTTCATCCAGATAAGTTTTTAATCCAAGGGCTTCTGTTCCTTTAATTAATTGGGTATAGCTTTTCAGATAACGTTCAGCGCGTTTTGCGACACCGCCTTCAAAGCTCAGTTCTGCGAAATGTTTATGGTTGCCAAAGCGGCAACGCTCCCCAATGGACTTTTCTCGTGCGTGTAATGCCCGAGCGGAATATCCTGTGCAACATTGTAAGTGTCGCAGGCAATCATGGCCGCAAATGGGATGATACCACCTCCAAGTCCTTTGTCCAAGCAGATTATATCGGGTTAAACTCCAAAGTTTTTGACGGAAAGCATTTTACCCGTGCGACCGAGTGCAATCGGAATTTCATCGAGAATAAGCAGAACATTGTTTCTTGTGCATATCGCACGAACCCGTTTCCAGTAATCTTTTGAGGGGATTTGCACATCGGTGTTCCGGATTGTTTCGGTAATAAAAGTCCCACATCGCCTTCCTTTTCAATTACATATTCCAGATATTCGACATAATTTAACTGTTCGGCTTCTGTATCTCCGAAAACCCCAATAGGTGGTTTGCATCCCGCTGCCTTTACCGCTCTCCAACGCATCAAGACAAGGAGTTGACATCGATTGGTGTATGAAATAGTGCGTATGGTCAGCCAAAATCTGTTGGGTAAGCGGATCCGTAATTTCCCGATTCCATTTTTGACGTTCTTCAGTAAAGTTGATATCGCCTTCAGTTAATAATCTGGTAATTTCCATTTTTTAATTGTCTGTTTGGTTAATAAACCTGTACTTTTCTCCGGTGATTTCTTATTTCTTTCTGGAGAGCTATTGATGTTTTTATGTTTCCAGTGGCAATGAACCCGCTTATTCGTTTTTTTCACTTGCATAACGGTTTAATGCGCCGATCGCTAAACGAGCAGTTAAAGTTGTTCTCAGTAAATTTCTCCGTTTCATGGTTATCTAATTTATAAATCGATCTTCTTCTATTTGTTTGCCATAGGAGGCCAAACAAATTCGGCAGCATTTCAATTCAAACTTAATAAAGACCTAAGTGTTATAAGTTAGGAGTTTGGTGCCAAAGTGGTGAGCTAAAGTTATTAAACAGCTAAACAACGATTACAATGAATTGCAATTTAAATACAGTGCAAAACAATTCTGAAATAGTGTGACTTTATTAATGTCTGAACGCGTTAAAATGGCAGAATCAAAATTTACTAAATGTTGTTTGTACAAAAAGAGAATAGTGGGTGAAATTCTAAAAATCGATTTACTACATTTGTACGAGACTTGAAGTGGCTGGAATAAAATAAAATGATATGGCTAAGCTTAGTTTTAATAACGATACAGAAGCTTTATTGAAAATGTCGGAAGGCGACATGGCGGCATATCGTTACTTGTTCGATCGGCACTTCACTGATTTATGTAATTTTCTCCTGATTTATCTGCACTCCAAGGAACTTTCAGAAGAAATAGCTCTTGAAATTTTCACCTTTGTTTGGGAGAAGCGGAATACACTTCAGATTAAGGCAACTTTTAAATCGTTCCTTTTCGCGTCGGCAAAGAACAAGGCAATCAGCTTGTACCGGAAAGAGCAAAGAAAACTTTTTAAGTCTATTGATGAAATGCAAATGGTTACGCCAGAAGAGTCAAGCTATCATCATTCGATGGAAAACACAGAACTTCGAGATCTTATTAATTCGGCAATCGATAGACTTCCCGAGAAAAGCAGGCAAATCTACCTGATGGCTTGGGATGAAAATCTGTCGCACAAAGAGATTGCCAGACAAATGGGTATTACTCCCAAAACTGTAGAGAACCATGTGGGCATTGCTCTCCGCAAACTCCGCGAATCATTAAATCCGTATTATCGGCAAATTTTTATGCTGTGGGTAATTCTGTTTTTTTTGGATTGATATAGGTAGATGTGAATATGTAGATTTGCCATTTTCTATGTTTTACAACGAAGGCATTTCCTATCTTCTTTTCCGGGTCAGCACGGTTCAGGACACGTGTTGTAGAATATATATAATCGATTTAAAATCCTGGTAATTATTTCATTTTCGACGTTTCGCGATTTTGAATTCAATATTTTATCACTTATCATTGCGTCGTGTTGACACATAGAAATTTCAAACAAAAAAAATACTTATGAGAATTAAATGGCTGCGATCAACAATGGTTTTTACCGTTGTATTTTCATTGTTTTTATTGGCTTTTCAGGTAAAAGCCGGTGTTGCAAAATCATCTGACGATCAGAAGATTCAGCAGATCATTTCCAAAATGACACTCGAACAAAAAGCTCAACTCGTGATAGGAACCGGGATGTTTTTCGAAATGCCCGATTCGTTGAAAGCTAAAATGCCTGCAGGATTTGGTGGAGAAGGCGATGCAAAAGATTCGGTTTATTCCGAAATGGTGAAACGCATTCGGGAATACTTGCCCGGAGCTGCTGGCAATTCTGCCGAATTTCCTGAATTGGGCATTGCAACTCAGGTTTTGACCGATGGACCTGCCGGTTTGCGCATTCAGCCAATTCGTAACGGCGACTCAAAAACTTATTATTGCACCGCGTTCCCAATCGGAACAGTGCTGGCTTCAACCTGGGATACCGATCTGGTTTACAAAGTTGGGCAGGCTATGGGTAACGAAGTAAAGGAGTATGGCTCTGATATTTTACTGGCTCCTGCAATCAATATTCAGCGAGACCCGCTTTGCGGCCGCAACTTCGAATATTATTCTGAAGATCCGCTTGTTGCCGGTAAAACAGCAGCTGCAATGATCAAAGGTATTCAGTCGAATGGCGCTGGAACTTCGCTCAAGCATTTTGCTGCAAACAACTCAGAAACCAACCGTATGTCGGTAAATACAATCGTAAGCGAACGTGCTTTGCGCGAAATTTACCTGAAAGGTTTTGAAATCGCAGTAAAAGAAGCTCAGCCTTGGACGGTGATGTCGTCGTACAACAAAATCAACGGAACTTATACTTCTGAAAGTAACAATTTGCTGACTAAAATTCTCCGTAACGACTGGGGTTTCAAAGGTTATGTAATGACCGACTGGGGCGGTGGCAGCGATGTTATTGCTCAGATGAATGCCGGAAACGATATGATTCAGCCCGGACAGCCTAAACAAATTGAAGACATTATTGCCGGAGTGAAATCAGGAAAGTTGGATGTAAAAGTTCTGAACCGCAACGTTGGCCGTATTCTAACCATCATGATGAAAGCTCCTCGTTACAATAAATATCCGTACTCAAATACTCCTGATTTAAAAGCGCATGCCCAGGTTACCCGCCAGGCGGCTACCGATGGTATGGTTCTGCTGAAAAACGATAAAAACGCACTTCCAATTCCTTCAGGAGTGAAAAACATTGCAGCGTTTGGAAATACTTCATACGACTTTATTTCAGGAGGAAGTGGTAGCGGCGACGTAAATGAAGCCTACACCGTTTCATTGTTCGAAGGTTTGACCAATGGCGGTTACACTCCGGATGATGTATTGACAACCGTTTACAAAGCGTACATGGATCACATGAGGGCACAGGTGACTAAATCAAACAATCCGATGATGGCTTTGATGGTGGGCAAACAGCCCATTCAGGAAATGACTGTAACTGCTGAGCTGGCTAAAAAGTTTGCTGAAAAATCGGATATCGCTTTGATTACAATTGGCCGAAATGCAGGTGAAGGTCGCGACCGTACCGATACCGAAGGCGATTTCAGGCTGACGAAAACCGAACGAGACATGATTAAGAATGTATCTGAAGCTTTCCATGCCAAGAGCAAAAAGGCGATTGTTGTGCTGAATGTTCCCGGTGTGGTTGAAGTGGCCAGCTGGCGCGATTTGGCTGACGCGATTTTGGTTGCATGGCAGCCCGGACAGGAAGGTGGAAACTCGGTGGTTGACGTTTTAAGCGGAAAAGTGAATCCTTCAGGAAAACTGGCAGCAACTTTCCCATTCAAATATGCCGACACCCCTTCGTCTAAAAACTTTCCGGGAGTTGCTGAAAAATCGGACAAAGTGGATAATGCCGCCGATCTTTCCGGATTTTCATTCATGCGTCGCAAACCTTGGGAAATAATTTATGAAGACGATATTTACGTGGGCTATCGCTATTACAATACTTTCAAAGTGCCTGTAGCTTATGAGTTTGGTTATGGCTTGTCGTACACCACATTCGATTACTCTAACCTGAAACTTGCCGGTACTAATTTCTCCGGAAAACTTACGTTCACCGTTGATGTGAAAAACACCGGATCAGTTGCTGGGCGCGAAGCTGTTCAGATTTATATCTGTTCTCCTTCAGGAAAATTGAAAAAACCGGAAGAAACTTTGGCTGCTTATGCAAAAACCAAATTGTTGAATCCTGGCGAATCACAAACTTTGAATTTCACTGTTGAAACCAAAGATTTCGCTTCGTTTGACGAGGCTACTTCTTCATGGATTGCCGAAGCTGGTAATTATACCCTGAAAGTTGGAGCTTCTTCTCTCAATATCAGACAAACAGCAAGCTTCAAAATTGGAAAAGAACTGAATGCCGGAAAAGTGTCAAAAGCATTGGCTCCTTCACGCGAAATCAACAAGCTTGTCTCAAAATAATTAAAAATAAGGGATTTAGTTAAAATGAGAAAATCCCTGCTTTTAACCGAATAGGTTTTATGCAGGGATTCTTTTAAACTTCCTGATTAGATCTTGTTTGCCTAAAAAAACCACAAACTAAAAACCTAAAAATGAAAAAACGAACTGAGATTTTCCGGCTAGGATTAATCGCATCTCTGCTTTTTGGTTTTGGATGCAGCCCAAAATGGACTGAAACCGATAAGGGAACATTCAAACTGATTGCCAATCAGGATGGTCAGACGCTTGGCTATTCTCCTGCTTCCGGTGTTAAAATCCTGACAGTTGACCGGATGGCATTTAAAGATCTGAACAAGAACGGAAAACTCGATCCTTACGAAGATTGGCGGTTACCTGTTGACGATCGTGCAAAAAATCTGGCAAAACAAATGTCGGTCGAGCAAATTGCAGGACTGATGCTATACAGTGGGCACCAGGCCATTCCGGCAATGGGCACAGGTCGTTTTGGCGGAACATACAACAACAAGACATTCAAAGAAAGTGGAGCCCAATCGAGTGATCTGACCGATCAGCAAAAGAAATTTCTGACTGACGATAACCTTCGCCATGTGCTGATTACTTCGGTTGAAAGTCCGGCCATTGCGGCACAATGGAACAACAATGCACAGGCTTTGGTCGAAGGCATTGGCTTGGGTATTCCGGCCAACAACAGCTCCGACCCTCGTCATGGAAGCGACACTTATGCCGAATTTAATGCCGGAGCTGGCGGCAAAATCTCGATGTGGCCCGGAACAGTGGGTATCGCTGCTTCGTTTGATCCGCAACTGATGAAACAATTTGGCGAAATTGCCTCGAAAGAATACCGGGCACTGGGTATTGCCACAGCACTCTCACCACAAATTGATTTGGCTACTGAACCTCGCTGGAGCCGTTTCGAAGGAACCATGGGCGAAGATCCCAACCTGGCCACCGATATGGCCCGTGCCTATGTCGATGGATTTCAGACTTCGGCAGGCGCCGATGAAATTTCGGGAGGCTGGGGGTACAAAAGTGTGAATGCGATGGTGAAACATTGGCCGAGCGGCGGTCCTGAAGAAGGTGGTCGCGATGGACATTTTGGCTACGGCGCTTATGCTGTTTATCCGGGCAAAAATATTAAAGATCACCTGAAAACCTTTACCGAAGGAGCTTTCAAGCTCGAAGGAAAAACCGGAATGGCTTCGGCAGTGATGCCTTATTACACCATTTCGTTTAATCAGGATACGGTGAATAAAGAAAATGTAGGTAACAGTTTCAACAAATTTATAATTACCGATTTGCTTCGTGGCAAATATGGATTTGAAGGCGTTGTTTGTACTGATTGGGGTATCACTTCTGATGCTCCAAACGTGTACACATTCGCCGGAAAATGTTGGGGTGTGGAGAAATTGACCGTTGCCGAACGTCATTATAAAGTAATTGAAGCCGGAGTTGATCAGTTTGGAGGAAACAACGAAATGGGGCCGGTGATTGAAGCTTATCAAATGGGTGTAAAAGAACACGGCGAAGAATACATGCGCAAACGTTTCGAACAGTCGGCTGTACGCCTGCTGCGCAATATCTTCCGTGTCGGTTTGTTCGAAAATCCATATCTGGATGTTGCTGAAACCGAAAAAACTGTTGGTAATCCCGAGTTCATGAAAGCCGGTTACGACGCGCAATTGCGTTCGGTTGTGATGGTGAAAAACCACGAAAAAACGCTTCCTCTGAAAAAACAGATGAAAGTTTACATTCCGAAGAAATACATTCCGGGAGGAAAGAACTGGTTTGGTGTTGAAACCAAGGAAAGCTGGCGCGATGCCATCAATCCTGAATTGGCCAATAAATATTTTCAGGTTGTTGAAAAACCAGAAGAAGCCGATTTTGCACTGGTTTGCATCGACAGCCCGAAAGGTGGAGTAGGCTATTCGGAAGATGATGTGAAAAAGAATGGCAACGGCTATGTGCCGATTAGCTTGCAATATGGTCCGTACAAAGCCGAATTTGCCCGCGAAGCCAGTATTGCCTGCGGAAGTCCGTTTGAAAGTTTTACCAACCGCTCGTACAAAGGAAAAACCGTTGTGGCTTCAAACCTTCAGGACATGAAAACGGTGAACGAAACCAAAGCCAAAATGGGTAAAAAACCGGTTGTGGTGGTGGTAAGAGCAACCAATCCGATGGTCTTTTCTGAAATCGAAAAAAGCGCTGATGCCATTCTCGTTCAAATGGGCGTTCAGTCGCAGACTATTCTTGATATCGTTGCCGGTGATTTTGAACCTTCGGCTTTATTGCCATTCCAGATGCCTGCTGATATGAAAACCGTTGAAGAACAGAACGAAGATGTTCCGCGCGACATGAAATGCCATGTTGATGCTGACGGAAATGCCTACGATTTTGCCTTCGGGATGAATTGGAGCGGAGTGATCAGCGATGCCCGCGTAAAAAAATACAAATGACGACACTCCTCTGAATAGTTTAAAAAATTAGTATTAAATTCGGCAATGAGTATGCCTGAAATGTGTTGATATGTAGTGATTTAGCATTAAAGGTTAAAAATAATTAAAAAATCCTTCAATTTCGATTGAGGGATTTCCCTTTTTTGTACGACATATACTCGAAAAACAACGCTATGGAAATACACAACATACCTTGGGACGCCATTTCGGCACGCTTGAAAGAAGAGGCGAATCAGGAGCAAATGAGACAAATTCAGGATTGGTTGGATTTATCGCCCGATCATTTAGAGATTTTTACTGAAATCATAAATGTATGGCTGGTTACCAAAAATAAAACTGAGTTTTATCAACCAGATTTGTCTCTAAATTGGCAAAAGTTGATGAATAAGATCAATTATGAGCCTAAACAGAAGGCAATTCAGAATATTTATTTCAGATGGTCGGTTGCAGCAGCTGTATTGGTACTGGTCTTTTTGGCCGGAATTGGATTAGGTGACGGCTTTTTGAAACCATCTGGTAAAATTTCCTATACCAGAATCATCGCACCTGAAGGAAATAAGACTCAGATTGTTCTTCCTGATAGTACTTATGTGTGGCTTAACTCAGGATCGGAAATTCAATATGCATCCGATTATACAGCTAAAAACCGTAAAGTCACCATGAAAGGTGAGTGTTTCTTTGATGTGGTGAAAGATCCGATGCATCCATTCATTGTTAAGGGATCGAAATTTCAGATTAAAGTTTTTGGAACCCGTTTCAATGTAAACGAAAGTGCATTTAAGAATTCAGCCGATGTAACCTTGGTTTCAGGAAAAGTACAGGTTTTAAGTTTGGATAGCCAACCTGTATCGGAATTGTTGCCTGGTCAGCAATTGGTTTATAATCAAGGGAGTTTCCACGTGCAAAAGGCGGAAAATATGGAAGCCCTTACGGCATGGCTCAATAATATGCTGATTTTCGACAACCAGCCTTTTGAAGAAGTCATTCATTACCTCGAAAAATGGTATGGAGTTAAGATCCATCTCGACCGTACGCTGTATTACAGCCACAACTATACATTTAAGGTTAAAACTGAAAGTTTACGCGAAGTCATGGAATTAATTTCTGTAATCACACCTATTGATTATCATATAGAAGGAGAGCAAATAACCATAAAATATAAAAAAAGATGAAGTAATGCAAAACAAAAAAAACAGGAAGTGTTCGAGACTCCCTGTTTCAAAATTAATTTAATTGTTTAATCGAATTTTTCGTGCATAATGCTTCCTGAGAAAAAGTAAAGCATAAAAAATTCAAAAACTAAATCATTCAAAATTATGAAAAAAAAATTAATGCACGTGTGGCGGGTGAATCCACTTACACAAAAAATTCTTTTAATTATGCGATTAACTCTTTTCCTAGTGGTTCTGAGTGTTTTTAGCGCTTTCTCAAGTAGCTATGCACAGAAGACGAAACTGAACCTGAAGTTTCAGAACAGCCAGATAAAGGATGTTTTGAATGAAATTGAAAACCAGTCAGAGTTCTTTTTCATGTACGACAACAAGCAAGTTGATGTTGAGCGTCGTGTAAATCTTGAAGTCAACTCGCTGAACATCGATCAGGCACTTCAGAAGTTATTCGAAGGAACGGGTACAAACTATAAAGTTGTTAACCGGCAGATTTTGCTATACACCGAGAATCCGAATAACGCGAACGCTCAGCAAAGTGGTAAAATTACCGGTAAGGTAACTGATTCTTCAGGTGGCACATTGCCGGGCGTATCAGTAGTGGTAAAAGGAACTTCAAATGGAACAATAACAGGCAGTGATGGTACTTATGTTCTTTCAGCCCCGTCAAGCGCTACCTTGCAGTTCTCATTTGTTGGGATGAAATCACAGGAGGTAGTGGTTGGAAATAATAAAACCATTAATGTTTCACTTCTCGAAGAATCTATTGGTATAGAAGAAGTTGTGGCTGTTGGTTACGGTACCTCAAAGAAGAGCGATATTTCCGGGTCAGTAGTTTCGGTAAGCAAAGAGGAAATGATGAAAAAAGCTCCTATGAATATTTTACAAGGGTTACAGGGAGCCGCTGCAGGTGTTATGGTTACTGCACAAGACGGTGCTCCTGATGCCAATGCAGCCATTCGTATTCGTGGTGTGGCAACGATTAACGGTTCCGCAAATCCGTTGTATGTTGTCGATGGTGTGCAGGTAGGTACAAACGCAAATTTTCTTGCCCCCAGCGATGTTGAGAGCATTGAAGTATTGAAAGATGCATCAGCTACTGCGATATATGGCTCTGCTGGGGCTAATGGTGTTATCATGATTACTACCAAACATGGTAAGGCCGGAACAACTCATCTTACTTTTTCAGCAGACTATGGTGTACAAACTTTAGCTTCTACGTTGGCTGTTGGTAATATCGACCAGTTTGCTCAAAATATACGCGCAGGTCGTGCTAACGATGGCGGAGTTCCGGCTAACGCGATTTTCACTACGGCGTATGATGGTAAAAGACAGAACATTGACTGGCAAAAAGAAATGACCCGTGTTTCGCTAAAGCAACAATATACCCTTTCTGCTTCAGGTGGAACTGAAAAAACTCAGTCTAACCTCTCACTAAGTTATTTGAATAATGATGGTATTGTTATCAATTCAAATTACAAGCGTTTGACCGCGCGTGTTAATGTTGTTACCAATGTGGCTAAATTCCTTGAGATGGGTGGTGACATCAATTTTGTTCATTCAGAATCACACGGTAGTAACTTTGGTAACGGCACAAATAACGGTAACCTTTCCTCTCTCCGCGATATGGCTTTCATGAACCCAACTATGGATTATGTCGATGCGAGTGGTGTTCACGTGAGCCCTAATGTAAGAAATGCGAACGGAACTTATGGCACCACTTATCAATACCCAAATTCATATGATGGTGGAACTTCTGATAATTTAGTTGCTTCTCAGATGGAAAATAATGGGTTAACCAAAAAAAATCAGGTTTTGACCAGTGCTTACGCCAATGTTAAAATATATAAAGGGCTAACATTTAAAACGATAGCATCTTATAATTTTACAACCAGCGACTACCAAAAGTTTAGCGGTAATAAAAAGCGTTATATGCCCGATGGAGTAACATTGGTTACATTGAGGGATTACGATGCCCGTTATCATTTTGAATTAAATCAATCTCAAGATAACACGATTGCGCTTGAAAGTTATTTGACTTACAATTGGAAGAATGATATTCATAATTTGACTTTGATGGCAGGTAATTCCATCACTAAAAGCTTCGGAGACGAAGTTTCATCTGAAGCTTATGATTTTCCGTCAGAGAGCATTCGTGACATCAGTTTGACTAGCGATGCTACTTCAAGAACCGGTAATGGGAAGTATCACCTGCAAGTTCGTGGAATATCTTACTTTGGTCGTGCTACGTATAGTTTGAAGGATCGTTACATCTTAACAGGTACTGTACGACGCGACGGTTCTTCAAATTTCGGTGCCTCGAACATGTTTGGTACTTTCCCTTCATTAGCTGCAGCATGGCGTATCACCGAAGAGAATTTTATGAAACCGATTTCGGCTATCAGTAATTTGAAACTTCGTTTAGGTTGGGGACAAACCGGAAACTCAGGTGGGTCAACCGATAAAGCCATAAACGCTTTGACTTCAAAATCGATTGGATACTATTATTATGCACAAGATGGAGCTGCAGGTTTAGGTACAACAAAACAAACAGTTAACGGTTATGTTAAGGTTTTAGTCGATCCCAATTTGAAATGGGAGACCAACGAACAAAGCAACATCGGTATTGACTTAGGGTTATACAAGAATCGTTTAAACATAACCTTGGATTATTTCACCCGTACATCTAAAGATCTGTTGTTGAATCGTTCAATACGCGCTACATCAGGTTATAACTCTATTTATACTAACTACGGTGAAATTCAGAATAAAGGTATTGAATTCAGTCTTAACTATAAGAAGCAGATTAATCAGGATTGGAATATCGGCGTTACGCTGACTGGATCAAGCTTGAAAAACAAAGTTGTAGCAATGGGATCTGATTTGTTTAGTGTTAACGGCTCTACTACCAATGATGGTTCCAACGTGGGTGCAGTAGCAGCTTCTTCGGGTGTACACTGGGACGGTCACTCGATTTGTCGTGAAGGTTACGCCGTAGGTTCTTTCTATGGTTACCAGGTAGAAGGTGTATTCCAAACTAAGGAAGAAGTTGATAAGTTAAATGCTGCTGCTACTGTAGCGTCAAATGCCAGAGCTATTGCTGCCGGCCATCTTCCCTCCACTTTTATTCCATACCAAAAAGAGAAAACAGGAGTCGGTGATTTTAAGTATAAGGATTTGAATGGCGATGGCCTGGTTGATGAGAATGATATGACTATCTTAGGTAATGGTTTCCCTAAGGTAAACTACGGTTTGACCTTAAACGCTTCGTTTAAGAATTGGGATTTTTCTGTTTACACTTACGGAGTAATCGGTCAAAAAATCAATTCTTATTCGGCTATGACATTATCTAACATTTATGGAACTGACAACGGTACGATTCCAAATATCTTAAAATCATCAGCTAACGAAGCCTGGACTTCTACAAATCATAGCAACACGCTTTCTAAGTTGTCAATCATGGATTACAATCAAAACATGCGTGGTTCTTCAGCATGGGTTAAAAATGGTGATTTCTTGAAGATAAGTAACATACAGCTTGGTTATAGTTTCGACAAGAACATGCTGAAGGCATTAAGCATTGAAAGTACCCGTCTTTATGTTTCTGTTCAGAACGTATTCTGCTTCTCAAGTTACAACAAATATGGTGATCCTGAAGCAGGTCAGGGAAGTGTATTATATACAGGTTTGGATACAGGCCGTTATCCTAATCCACGTATTTATTCATTTGGTCTGAACATTCAATTCTAATTGTTCCACTTAATATCGATTAATACTATGAAAAATATATCAAAAATATTATTAACACTAGTCATTGGATTATTCTTCCTAGGAATAAGTTCATGCAATGACAAGGAATATTTGACTGTCGACCATTATTCCATTTTACCTGCTGATCAAATGTTTAAGTCAGACAAGGATGCTTTGGCTGGTCTTGTTGGTTGCTACGATTATATGCTTCCGGGTGGAGATGTTGACGGAGACGGTAACTCTGATGCTGATGGAGACTGGGGATTTAAACCGAACCTGTTTGTAGGTGGCCATCCAACAATGGATACTCAGGCTACAGGTTGGGATAAAGACTGGAACACACAAAACTGGACTGCCGGTAGTAATGAATTATTGGCAGGTTGGAAACAATGTTATGGAGCAATTGGTCGTTGCAACGTTTTCCTCACCGGTCTTGCCGCTTCAACGGCTATTACCCCTACTTTAAAAACGTCACTTGATGGTCAGGCAAGATCAATACGTGCTTTTTTCTATATATGGTTGGCAAAAACATTTGGTCGAGTACCTTTGCTAGCAGAAGGAGAAGATTATATTAATACTCCAAATAAGGCCCGTGCAAAAGATTTCACTGAAATGTGGGATTTCATCATTGCGGATTTGAAAAAATCGGCCGATGAGCTTGAATGGAATCCATTGAACGGAGCTTATGGACGTTGCACTAAAGGTTTTGCCCTTTCATATCTGGGCGAAGCTTATATGTGGAAAGCATATCGTGTTCCTACAGAAGCAGCAGCCGACTATTCATTGGCAGCAGCAGCTTTAAAACAAGTTATTGAGAGCGGAAAATACGAATTAAATCCTTCTTTCACCACGTTGTGGGATCCGGGAGCTGTTTGGACTAAAGAATCAATTTGGGAAGAGGTTCTCGACGAAGGGGCTCTATGGACTGGCGGAAACGTATCCGATGGTCACGCCTGGGTAACTTATTTTACGGCTTGTCCTGCTGTTGGTGGATGGGGTTCACTTTGCCTCTCTTGGGAATGGTGGAATTCGTACGAGCAGGGCGATAAACGTCGCGATGCTTCAGGTGTCCAGGGTGCTGTACCAGATATTGATCCGAAATGGAAATCGGCCACAAATTATGGCTACAATCCTTATTTACAGCAAAGTATTACCAAAGGTAGTGATGGATCAAACATTGCTTCAACGCAGCATTATCACTTTTTGAATGGCGGTGAACCTGCACCTGCAATCTGGAGTTTGAAATATTGGCGTACTTGCCGTGCAAACTGGAATGCAATGTGGGGCCCTCAGCAAATTTATTATAAACGATATGCCAATGTATTGTTAGACTATGCCGAATGTCTCTTCCGTGTAAATGCAAACGATGCAGTAGCCTGGAGTTATGTTGATCAGATTCGCGACCGTGCTTTTGGTAATTTGGAAGTTGGCAAAAAGGCCACTTTAACTTCAACTTATCTTCCTTATTATGTGTCTATTGCTAATTTTTATATCGGAAAGGGAAATACCGATGTAGTAGTGCCTACTACCTATCCACTCCCATTCAACGAAGCTACAGTAACCGTTCCTGACGCGAAGACTTATTATACTCAGGTAAAATCTGATAAGGGTTTTACTTCTCCGTTATGGTTGGTAGCATTAGGCCAGGAACGCCGTAAGGAATTCAATGCTGAATGGTGTCTTACTCCTGATTTGATCCGTTCTGGTTTTATGGAAGATCATATTACCCACAATTATCCAAAAAACATAGGTTATCCAAATACTGCTGACGCTGCTCTTGTACAAGGTTCTTGGCATACATACCGTACTTTTGATTTCGATCTCAAAAAGATGGATATGCCAATTCCAACCGATGAATTGTTAAAAAACAAATTGTGCGATCAGAATGATGCTTACAAATAATGTAAATAAGTTAGTTCGCGTTTTTTTGAATGTAAACTAATCTTGATGTTATGTGAAAAAAGAGGAGGAATACCAGTGCGTATTTTCCCTCTTTTTTGTTGTTTGCCCGTCTTCTACCTTATTCAAAAATGGTATTGTCTCTTTTATAATCCAGTACTGGTTGTAAATAGCTTCGAAATCTTTACTAATTGTTTTTATTACAAAAAGACTTGATTAGATTTGCATTTCTAAACTTGAAAATTTCCCTAAAATTCAATAAACGTAAATCTCATTGAAAATGAAGAATCTTAAACTTACCCTGATTGCCTTGATTTTAACAGGTTTGACAATCTCGGTTCAGGCAAAAGTCTTGTCCTATAAAAAGGAAGGCGACGGTGTTACCTTTGCTCTGGATAAAGGCTTGATGAAAGTAAAACTTTGCTTCGACAACATGGTTGAAGTAAAGTACACCACCTTGCCGCTTTTTATCGAAAAGCCCTCGCTGGTAATTACCAATGACTTTAAAACAGCTCCCGGATTTTCGGTTTCGGAGAATGGAAGCGAACTTGTGCTAACTACCTCGAAGCTGAAGGTTGTCATCAACAAGCAAACCAATGCTATCAAATACACTGATTTGGCCGGAAATATAGTGTTGGCCGAAGATGAGCAGCAAAACAAAGTGATGACCGAAGCCAATGTTGCCGGAATCGACGTGTACAACTGCTCTACACAGTTCCTGTCGCCAGCCGACGAAGCGCTCTACGGTTTAGGTTGCCATCCTGAAGATTCACTTTCAATCAATTACAAAGGCCGAAACCAAGAAATGGCTATTCGTTACATGACTGGCTCTATTCCGGTTATGCTTTCGACCAAAGGCTACGGTCTTTTCTGGGACAACTATTCGGTATCGAACTTCTACGGTACCGAAGCCGGAAATACCAAGTTTAAATACGTTTCAGAAAGTGGCGACAAAGTGGATTATTACTTTGTTTATGGTCCCGATTTCGACAAGGTTATTTCTACTTTCCGCAATGCAACCGGAAATGCTCCAATGTTCCCGAAATGGGCGTTTGGTTTGTTTCAGTCGCAGGACAGGTATAAAAGTCAGGCCGAAGTTTTGTCGGTGAAAGACGGTTATCGTAACAACAATATTCCGGTTGACTGTATTGTTCAGGACTGGTTTTACTGGGAACCCAACGTAATTGGATCGCACGTGATGTGGCCCGAACGCTATCCGAACCCGAAAGCTATGGTTGATGAACTGCATAACGCCAATATTCACGCCATGATTTCGATCTGGCCGGTGTTCTCGGCAGGAACTAAACCGTTCGATCAGATGACTCATTCAGGAAACATGACCGACATCCGCTGGATGAATGTGATGACCAATATTCTGGATTACTATTACGATGCGCACAGCCCTCAGGCCCGCGATTTGTATTGGAAGCAGGCTTACGACAGTTTGATTAGCCGCCACGGTTGGGATGCCTGGTGGGTTGACCAATGCGAACCAGACAATGGCAATGTTGGCGACCCGAATTTCATGGATTTGCGCCGCAAAAGCCATTTCTCTATTGGCCGCGGAATCGATTATATGAATACGTTCTCGCTTCAGCATTCAACCGGTTTGTACGAACACTGGCGGAAAGATATTCCTGCAAAAAGACCTGTTTTCCTGATCCGTCAGGCTTTTGCCGGGCAACAACGAAATTCGGCCATTTTATGGTCGTCGGATATTACCTGTACCTGGAATGCCTATAAAAACCAGGTTCCACAGGGAATCAATGCTTGTGCATCGGGTATTCCTTACTGGACTTCGGATATTGGCGGATACCATTTCCACTGGCAGGCTCCCGATTGGTCGGCTCCGGTTAACCGCGAATTGTTTACCCGCTGGTTCCAGTTCGGTACATTCAGCCCGGTTTTCCGCATTCATGGTAAAGGCGAACGCGCCATTTTCTCTAACAACTGGGATGCTCCAACCAAAGCTATCCTGATGAAATACGACAATCTGCGCTACCGTTTGCTGCCATACATTTATTCGCTGTCGTGGAAAGTAACCAACGAAGGCTATACCATCATGCGCTCACTTGGGTTCGATTTCAGGAACGATGAAGGCATTAAGAATATTCCTGACCAGTACATGTTTGGCCCGGCATTTTTGGTGAATCCAGTGACCGAACGTATGTACAGTCTGCCAAACAGCAAGAACATTAAAAAAGTAAGGAAAGTTTATCTGCCAAAATCAAACATTTGGTATGACTTCTGGACCGGCAAACTGATCCCGGGAGGACAAACTATTGAAGCGGGAGCTGCGATAGAAACTCTTCCGTTGTACATCAAAGCCGGTTCGATTGTTCCGATGGGGCCGTATCTTCAGTATGCAACCGAAAAAGTTGCCGACCCGATTGAATTGCGTGTGTACACCGGTGCCGATGCTGATTTCGTGCTTTACGAAGACGAAAACGACACGTACAATTACCAACAGGGTAAGTTTGCCACCATTGCAATGAGCTGGAACGAAGCCGAAAAAACTTTGACGATCAAAGACCGCAAAGGCGATTTCCCGGGAATGTTGAAAGACCGTACTTTCCGTGTTGTTTGGGTAACTCCTAAGAACGGAATTGGGGTTGAACCAGCCAAAACAGCAGAAACAGTTCAGTATTCGGGCAAGGAAGTAAGCATTTCGAAAAAGTAAATCTTTAAAATTGAATCACATAGACATAAAGGTCACATAGAGAAATATTAAATAAGAAACTATGTGTTCTATCTGTCTATGTGGTTCTCAACAAATAATCCATGCTAAAAAAACTATTGATCGTCATGCTCTTCGTCAGAGCATCACTTTTATTGCCGGCGCAAAATGCACTTCCGGTTTACCTCGATACTTCGAAACCCCTGGAGGAGCGGGTCGAAAATGCGTTGTCGCTGATGACCGTTGAGGAAAAAGTAGCCTTGTGCCATGCACAATCCAAGTTTGGCAGCGCGGGTGTTCCGCGTTTGGGTATTCCTGAAATATGGATGAGCGATGGTCCGCACGGCGTTCGTGCCGAAATTGAGTGGGACAGCTGGGGCTATGCCAATTTTACCAACGACTCGTGTCTGGCTTTTCCGGCGCTAACTTGTCTGGCAGCGACTTTTAACCCTGAACTGGCTGCCCGCTACGGACAAGCCATTGGCGAAGAAGCCCGCTATCGCAACAAGGAAGTGATTCTGGGGCCGGGCGTCAATATCTATCGTTCGCCGCTGAATGGCCGCAATTTCGAGTACATGGGCGAAGATCCGTATTTGGCTTCGAAAATGGTTGTTCCTTACATTCAGGGTGTACAGAAAAGCGGAGTTGCCGCATGTGTGAAGCATTTTGCGTTGAATAATCAGGAAAACTGGCGTGGGCATATCGACGTGGAATTGAGCGACCGCGCTCTTTACGAAATATATCTTCCGGCTTTTAAAGCGGCCGTAATGGAAGGAAAAGCCTGGTCGATCATGGGTTCGTACAACAAATTCCGTGGCGAACATTGCTGTCACAACGATTTATTGCTGAATAAAATCCTGAAGGGCGACTGGAAATTCGAGGGTGCAGTAATTACCGACTGGGGCGGCGCGCACGACACCGATCAGGCCGCTCGAAACGGCCTCGACATTGAAATGGGAACCTATACCAATGGGCTAACCACCAACGGAACATTTCCTTATTCCGAATTTTATCTCGCCAACCCATTCCTGAAAGGCATTAATGCTGGCAAATACGACATAAGTTTGCTGAACGACAAAGCCCGCCGGGTGCTTCGTTTGATCTTTCATACCAGTATGAGTCCGAACCGTCCGTGGGGAAGTTTTGTGACTCCCGAACATTCGAAAGTGGCTGCCGACGTGGCAAAGGAAGGAATTGTATTGCTGAAAAACGATCAGAATATTTTGCCGGTTAACCCGAAATTGTACAGGAAAATTTTGGTAGTTGGCGAAAATGCAACCCGTAAAATGACCATTGGAGGCGGAAGTTCGGAACTGAAAACCAAATACGAAATTTCACCGCTTCAGGGAATAAAAAGTGCTTTTGGTTCGCAATGCGAGGTGAAGTATGCGATGGGGTATGCTTCGGGTCCATCGGCTTACGGCCGCGAAATACCGTCGAAACTGAATGCCGATACACTTTTGAACGAAGCCGTTCGCATGGCTAAAGATGCTGACCTGATTCTTTACGTGGGCGGACTGAATAAAAACCATTTTCAGGATTGCGAGGGTGGCGACCGCAAAACCTACGATTTGCCTTTTGGACAAAACAAACTGATTGGCGAACTGATCAAAACTCAAAAGAAAATGGCCATTGTTCTGGTTAGCGGGAATGCCATTGCTATGCCGTGGGTGAACCAGGTTCCGGCCATCGTTCAGACCTGGTATCTGGGCTCAGAATCGGGGAATGCCATCGCTTCGGTGCTTTCAGGCGAAACCAATCCGTCGGGCAAATTGCCGTTTACATTTGGTGTGAAGCTGAACGATTACGGCGCTCATTCGTTCGATAAGCTCTGTTTCCCGGGCGACAGCATCAAAGAGGTTTATAAGGAAGATATTTTGGTGGGCTACCGCTGGTTCGACACTAAAAATATCGCTCCGCAATTCCCTTTTGGATACGGACTTTCGTACACCACCTTCCAGTTGGGCAAAGCATCAGTTGACAAGCCAAAATACAACAAAAACGAAACAGTTAAACTGACGGTTTCTATCGCCAACACAGGTAAAGTGGAAGGTGCTGAAGTCATTCAGGCCTACATTCAGGATAAAGTTTCATCAGTTCCTCGGCCTGTAAAAGAGCTGAAAGGCTTTGGCAAGGTTAACCTGAAAGCAGGAGAGAGCAAGGTGGTGACCCTGGAGTTGCCGGTCAGCGAATGGGGCTTCTACGACGAATCCACCAAACAATTTAAAGTGGAGCCTGGCCAGTTCGTCATTAACCTCGGAACTTCGTCGCGCGACATTAAACAACAAATTCCTGTGACGGTAGAATAGCTATTGTCAGGAAATATTTAGCCACGAAGGCACAAAGTCGCGAAGTTTTTTCGTCTTTGTGCCTTCGCGTTTTTTGCATTTCGTGAATCATAACCTGAAATGTTTTCGCACTTTTGCGAATAACAACAACCCAACCTGATGATGAAAAGATTGATCCAATTTACTATCCTGATTTTCCTGATAGCTTTTACTCAGTTCTCTTTTGCAATTACTTCTGAAAAGAAAGCGAATCCCGAATTTATTTCACTTTCCGGAACCTTCTTAAAATCCGGAAATCCAGTGAATTCCGAAGGCAAAATAACAAAGGTCGAAACAGCTGTTTTGCATCTCATCCGGACAAAATCAAAAGAACCCAAGGGCACAATTTTACTTTTCGCCGGAGGGGAATACAAGGCATTGAACATCCTAAATCAGGGCGAAAAAGTAGCTCAATTCCTGAATGCAGAAGGCTTTGATGCGGCTGTGCTCGAATATAGGATCGCAGCAGAAGATTCCCGGAATTTAGCTCCAGTTGATGCTTTGCAGGCAATCAGAAAACTAAAGACTGACTTGAAATTATTCGGATTGCACGATCAGCAGTTCATTCTGCTGGGCGTTGGTTCCGGCGGACATATAGCGGCACGAGCCGTTCAGCGTCTGGCCGAAAATGAGCAGCCCGATAAGCTGATCCTGATTTCGCCAGCATATCTGGATGAAACCTTGAAAGGCACGGTTTATCCAGCAGTGATGCCGCCTGTCCAGCCGAAAGCTCAGCTGTTGGTAACTTTTGCCGCCAACGAAAACAAAGAACTGGCGCGTTGCGGACAAGAATATGCCAAAACATGGAAAGGATACGACGGCCAGGCAACATTCAGTTTGGTTGCAGATAGTAAGTTTATAGGAAGCAGTGATCTTAATCCGCTGGAAGAAAGCCAGAATCTTCAGGAACAAGTCAAAGCTTTTCTGAATTCAAAACCAGAAGCACAGGCACAAACTCCGAATCCGGCTACCGTTCCGGTTGAGGGGTACGCCAAAAAACGCCACGCCGAAAAAGCAGAACTACTCAAGGCTAACAAATACGACTTGCTGTTGTTCGGAAATTCGATCACCCATAACTTTGAGAAGCCTGAATATCAACCCATCTGGAACCAGTTTTTTGCACCTCGAAATGCCCTCAATTTGGGAACAAGCGCCTACCGCACCGAAAACCTGATTTGGGAAATACAAAATCTGCCGCTCGAAAACCAGTCGCCGAAAGTTGCCATTGTTGAAATAGGCACCAATAACATCGACGAAAAGAATTACCCAACCCGCCATACTGCTGGCCAACTGGCCGGAGGCATCGAAACCATCGTGAAACTGTTGCACGAAAAACTTCCACAGACCAAAATCATTGTCATGCGCTGCTTCCCGGGTTGTTACGGCGGGCCAAACCCAACTTCGCACCGGGCTATTTTGGAGCGCGCTTCAGACATTGTTTCAAAACTGGCTGACAACAAAACGGTGTTTTACTGCGATGTCAATCATGTTTTCCTGAATCTGGATGGCTCGATCAATCACGACCAAATGGCCGACTGGCTGCATCCGAGTCCGGCCGGAGCCAAAGCCTGGGCGCTGGCCATGGAGCCGCTGCTATCACAACTCATGGGAAATCAGTCGCACGACACCGATATTCCGGCAAACACGGCTCTCGTTCCGGTATCGAAATTGGAGCAGGACGGTTACAATTGGTGGGATCGTCATGCCGAAGTTCTTCGCGTGAAAGATTCCATTAATCCGGAGATTGTTTTGATTGGTAATTCGATCACGCACTATTGGGGTGGCGAACCCAAACTGAAAAATGCCGATGGGAAACCGCGCAAACCCAATGGCCCGAATGCCTGGAATTCGATATTTGCGAATCACCGCGTGCTAAATCTGGGCTTTGGCTGGGATCGTACACAAAATGTGCTGTGGCGGCTCGATCATGGCGAAATCGACGGGCTTCACCCTCGAACCATTATCATGCATTTGGGCACCAACAATACCAGCGAAACGGCCAATGCCCGCATGAATTCGGCTACCGAAATTGTGGAAGGAATCCGTGCCGTTTGTATGCGCCTGCGTTCGAAAGTTCCGGGGGCGCACATCGTGCTGATGAAAGTTTTCCCGAGGGAAGAAAGACCGGATCATCCACGCAGGATACTGATTAACGAGATCAATAAACAACTGGAGGTTTTTGCCCGAGAGAATAACATTGATTTGCTGGACATCGGTCCAAAAATGTTATCGCCCGATGGCACGTTGTCTATAGAAATAGCTGGCGATTTTTGCCATCCAACCGAAAAAGGTTACCAGATTTGGGCCGATGAAATCCGCCGGTTTGTTGATGAACCTTGACTTAAAGACTAAACCTGAAATACGATGAAATTCAAAAATTACTTAGCTCAAATTACAACTGCATTGCTTGTATTTGGGTGCTTGTCAACTTTTGGGCAATCGCGCGAGATGATTACCCTGCAAACCGGCTGGAAATTCGCAAAAGGCAGTAATGAGAAAGCCGCTCAGATTAAATTCGATGATTCGAAGTGGCAGGACATAACTGTTCCGCACGATTGGGCTATTGGCGAACCAACCACCATCGATGGGAATGGCGATACAGGCAAACTTCCGTGGAAAGGCGAAGGCTGGTACCGCAAATCGCTGGATATTCCGGCGGCATGGTCAGGAAAAAATATTATCCTGATTTTCGACGGAATTTTGTCGTTCCCTGAAATTTATCTGAATGGCCAACTGGCCGGGAAATGGGACTATGGCTACAACTCGTTTTACCTGGATGTAACCAAATTGGTGAATTTCAAAGGCAAAAATTTCCTTGCCATTCATGCTGATACACGCGAACACGACAGTCGTTGGTATCCCGGCGCTGGTATTTATCGCAAAATTCAGATGGTGGCGGTCGATCCTCTGCATGTTCAGGTTTGGGGAACTCAAATTACAACGCCCGTTATCAAGCCTAATTTTGCTGAGGTTCGGATCATGAATACGGTCGTCAATAACTCATCGACTTCCGAAGAAAAAATTAAAGTTGAAACCATTATCCTGAACCCTAAGGGCGTTGAAATTGCAAAGAAAGAAGTGGTTGAATCCATCCCTTCAGGAGGAAAAAAAGAAATGGAAACAACCCTCGGACTGACAGATCCTCAACGTTGGGACTTGCAGCATCCGGTTTTGTATCAGGTGAAAACCAATGTTTATAAAGGCGATGTGTTGGTCGATTCGTCACTGAGTCCTTTCGGAATCCGCTCAATCCGCATAACTCCTGATCATGGTTTGTATTTGAACGATCAGCGTGTTGCCTTGAAAGGGGTGAATTTGCACCACGATCAGGGCCCATTAGGAGCCGCTTTTTATCCGCGGGCCATGGAACGCCAGATCGAAATTATGAAGTCAATGGGCTGCAACGCCATTCGTACCAGTCACAACATGGCGGCTCCCGAACTTTACGAGCTGTGCGACAAAATGGGCATGTTGGTCTTCGACGAGGCATTCGACAAATACGATAAAAAGGCCGACATTCTGGAAACGACCGATTTCGAAGAATTCGCCCAGCGAAACATCAAAAACTTTGTGGAACGCGACCGAAATCATCCGTGCGTTTTCATCTGGAGCGTGGGAAACGAGATGGCCGATGTGCAGTACAATACCAACAACGGGTTCCACCGCCTGCAAACCATGATCAATTACGTGAGAAAATACGATCCGACACGGCCGGTTACGATGGCTTGCGATAATTTGAACAGCGCCATTGGCCGCCATTTTGATTTTTACGATGTGCATAGCTGGAACTACGGACGCCGATACAGTCTGGCTCGCCAGATGGAACCCAACAAAGCGGTGATTGTGAGTGAATCGGGCTCAACAGTGAGTACCCGTGGGTTTTATGAACTGCCGCTTCCGGTAAAGCGGAGTGAATTTACTCCTTCGCCTCAGGTGAGTTCGTACGACCTGAATGTTCCGGAGTGGGCCGATTTACCCGACGAAGATTTTATGTGGGCGCAGGACGAGGAATACGTTGCGGGCGAATTTGTATGGACTGGCTTCGATTATTTGGGCGAGCCGACACCTTATGGCAACGGTTGGACAAAAAGCCACGGCCTGTCCGACAAGGATGCTTCGCGCAGTTCGTATTTTGGAATCGTTGATTTGTGCGGCATTCCGAAGGACCGCTACTACCTGTACAAAAGCTATTGGAAGCCCGAAGAAACAACGGTTCACATTCTTCCGCACTGGAACTGGAATAGCGGTAAAGTGGATAAAGTTCCGGTATTTGTTTATACCAATGGCGATTGTGCCGAACTTTTCCTGAATGGTAAGTCGCTGGGCAAGAAATGCAAAAGTCCGAATTCGCTTAAATCAACCGAACGTTTCCGCCTGATGTGGAACGATGTGCCTTATCAACCGGGCGAACTGAAAGCCGTGGCTTATAAGGAAGGCGAAAAGATTGGCGAAGAAGTACTGAAAACTGCCGGAGAGCCTTATCAAATCAGGCTGACAGCCGACCGTACCAAAATAAAGGCTGACGGCATGGATTTGTCGTACGTTTTAGTTGAAGCCGTAGATAAAGACGGAAATGTTTGTCCGCTGGCCGACAATAAAATCGAGCTTTCGGTGAATGGAGCCGGGCGAATTGCCGGTGTTGGAAATGGCAATCCACAGTCGTTCGACTCGTTTCAGGCCAACAACATGAAGCTGTTCTACGGAAAAGCGATGGTTATTCTTGGTTCAGGATTTGAAAAAGGCGATGTTTCGTTGACAGCAACTTCCGGAGGATTGGTGAAAGATTCGAAGGTGATCCGCACGGAATAAATGACATAACTTCTTTGTTTTTAAGCTGAGGTTTGTTTAATTTTATATTAACTAAACCTCAGCTTATGAAACCAATCTTTTTCGCCACTTTATTTTTATTCCTTGTTTTTTCAGCAAAATCACAGATTGAAAAAGGCGCTTTTATGGCCGAAGGAGGCGTAAAACTTGGAAATAATTCCATACTGTTTCCTGAAGGCTTCGATATCTCAATTCGAACAAATGATGAATTTTGGAAAGATACCAGCACCGGGATAGATCGTTACAGCCGCGGAAGCAGGAATTTGGGATTTTCTTTGTCTCCACGATTTGGGTACTCGGTTTTTCAGAATTTTGTGCTTGGAATAGACTTGAAATATGTCCGAGATAATTTTAATTATTCTCCATTTACCAAGCGGGACAAAGGCTATAATCAGGGGAAAGGATATGGTTTTTTTGCCAGGAAGTACTTCGGGTCAAAAAAGTTTACTCCATTTGTTGAAGCCGAATTTGGTTTCTGGACACTAAAATATTTTGACTCTACAACTTCTCCTGGGGGCGGTGTTTATGGACGTTCTGAAATCGATGACAAGTCCTACTGGGGTGGAGCTATCGGTTGTTCTTATTCAATTTGTAGCAACTTTAAAATGAACCTGCTTGCAAAACTTCAACATTCGAGAGAGACTTATAGTAATTTTTCAGGTTATAAAGTTTTGTCTTTTGATTCGGCTCTGGTTCTGTCGTTCAGTTATTTCCTGAAATCAAAATCAAAACAATAGCCGGAAAAACTTTTCGTAACAGGCCAGAATGCCTTTATTCCGGTCGAGCTTTTTGATAGGTGAGAGGCCTATTTGTAGGCGGACCCGATTCACATTTTCCAGAGAAATAGTTTCTTTGGAATCATTCTGAAAAGCTTTAATCAGGAACACCGTTTTCAGCGATGAGCCTTTGAATCGAACGGTATATTTTCCATTGCGCGAGGGATGCAGATGAACGTATCGCTCTTCCTCGTTCCCAATCCGTACGATCCATTCCGAAGAGTCGGACAACTGAAGCTTACAGTATCCATTGTGGTGATTCAGCCAGCGGGCAAAATCCTCTTTTGGGAAAAACTTTTCATTCTTCAAAATGCGGATTATTTCCTTGCCGATAGTTCCCGGTGACAATTCACCTGTGTAGATGTCGTTGTAATTGTTACAAACAGCATCGAGCGACCTGATGATATCTTCAGGAGAGGCACTTGCAAGCATGTCCAGCATGTAATTCCGGTGATGCTTCATCGGGTTGAACCGGACTGGAACCGGGATGTCGCCTTCTATGTCCATAATTACAACTTTACCGTATTCCCTTAAATAAATCGAACATGATAACCCTGTCTAAGGTAAATGGTTTGCATTGATTTTCAACTCGTCAGTTTGTCAAAAATTAAGTGCCAATATTGCATTGTTTATGCCTTTTTGGTCCATTTCCTGAATGGCTTGGAATTTGTTTGTATCAGGCCGTTGTCCAGCTATGAATTTTCGTAACCGAACACACTTATTTTTTATATTTCATTTAAATAATAGGAGGTTCTAATTATGGGAGCTGCAGGAAACAAAAAGCCCAAAAAAGACAAATCTGCAAAACATGGTAAACATGTCCCTTCTTATCAGATGGTTCAAGAAGCAACAAAGCCAGAGTTTGACGATTTCAAGAAAAAGAAATGATAATCCTTAAAGTTATCAAAGAGTGAGGCTGAGTGTTTGATTACTCAGCCTCACTCTTTTTAACCGTGCCACGGGCGTGAACGGTTTCCAGCATTCTTTATACACTCGATAGCGATATTTACATTACTTACCAACTGAAAGTCGAACATCCCGACGCAAATGAAATCGGCACCGTTGCCGTAGGCCCATTTAAAGCCATCTTTGGGTTCTATAGCCCCGGCTGCCAGTACTTTGAAACCCATGACCGGAACGGTGGCTTTACTTACGAAATCAACAGTCCGCTCCGGAAACAGGCAGAACATGTTGTTGTGGAAACGATTGTGGTCGAGGTAATTTTTGCCATCAACCTCGAACGGGAAGCGGTTTTCGCGGGGATGAGCCGACCAGTACTGATCGTGATGCATGGTTTTCATATAATAATCCGGAATGATTCCCTGATCGGCGCAGGCAATCAACGATTCAATCGAATGCGATGCCAGTCCTGCTGTGTATCCTTGTTGACGGATATGTTCCATCATTTCATGAATCACTTCAATCTTGTTGTCGCGCACCAGCCAGTCGCACCAGTTGCCCTGAATCTGGATAATGTCCACTCCGAAATCGATGGCTTTGTCGATGTTCTCAAAGTATAGTTTTTTGTTTGTTTGTGGTCCCACTTCGGCCAGTTTCTGGTTATTGAGGTTCGGTCCGACTTGCGAGATTACCTTGATTTTACTGCCGGTTATCTTTTTGTATTTGGCTAGCAGCGGGTTCGATGGAAATCCGATATTGATGGTGTTTATTCCGGCTTTTTCAGCCAGCATCAGCGTCTCATAAACCTTCTGTTCGGTATTGTACGCTTTGAATAGGGTATCGGTGTAAATCAGGTCACGGGCATGTGACCATCCGCCAATCAGGTTTCCTCCGGCAATTAACCGACTGATTTCATGTTTCCCAATTTTTCCTTTCGGAAGTTCGCCTTTCAATTCGTTCAGTGCGGTTTGTTTGACCTGAATGGTGGCTCCCGACATGACATCGACGCCAAAAGTTTTGAAGTTATTCACAGCGCCAAATCCCATGGCACCCAATACCGGAAGGGTGGCCAGGTTTTTCAAAACCTCACGGCGTGAAGAACTTCCTTCAGGTTCCGGAGCAGGAGTTTTCTTGCGTTTTTTGAAGATCTCGATTAATGTATCAATACTGTAGCCTTTCTCCTGAAAGAAGAAAAGAAACAACAATGCAGCCGCTTCAATGAATAATTTATCGACGATGAACAAATGCCCGTCGGATGCGCTGATTAGCGGATTACCAAACGGTGGATAGGCAAAATAGTAGAGGATTAACAGCAAGGCGCCAGCCAGTGAGGCAAAACGACTGAAAAGCCCAATAAATAGCGCCAGACCAATAAAGAAAAGTCCGTACATGTTAAGGAGGTCGGTTACCTTCAAAATAGCAGGGGAACTGGCCAATGCATGATAAAATCCCGAAAGGAATCCGGTGGTATTCAGTAAAAAACTTGAAGCAGTCCAGTTTCCCTGAAGAATTTTGGACAGTCCTTCATAGATAAAATGCCAGCCGATGGCAACGCGCAGAATGGTAGTAAAAAGGCGCGAATAGAATTTTGTTTGACGTTCATTCATAGGTGGTTCGGTTTAGGTTTTTCTGAAATAGGCTGTTAATTTCAGAATCTTTTTTGATTAACCAGAAAAAAGAATGAAATTTTTACTAACAATTCTTTCTTTCCGAATCTACCGGTTGGCTTGCAGGTGCTTAAATACAAACCTGATTTCGGAATAGCTGTATTCATTACCCAGCGCTGCACGGATCTCACTCGATCCCTCGACGTCGTGTTTTTCGATGTATTCCTGAATAATTTTTACTTTTTTTGGATCAATCAGCCGATCTAATCCCAGTTCGCCTGTGCCGACGAAATGTGCCAGATGACCTTCGATGGTTGAAGTGGCTAAGTTGCGTTCGCTGGCAATTTCCGGAATGGACTTGCCGCTTTTGAACAGTTCTAAACTGGTCTCCTGAGAATTAAGGATGATTTTATTTTCCTTTTCCGGTTCGACCGGCAATTCCATTCCTTGCGACTGACGGAATTCAATCACCATTTCAAGGATTTCTTTGCCAAACTGCTTCACTCGGGTACCACCCATTCCCTTCATGCTTAAAAGTTCGCGTTTGTTGGCTGGCAGTGCTTCGGCGATTTCGAGCATGGTTTTTTGAGGAAGCACACGCCGTAATTCAACATTCAGTAATTCGGCTTTTTGGTCGCGCCACTTTTTTAATCTGGTAAAGAATTCAGGGTTGATTGTTGTGCTTGAAGAACTTCCGGAAGATTTTGCCTTTTGTTTGGATTCAGTTGGTTCAATGGCGGCCTTCGATTTGGTTTCGAGGTAGGTTTTCAGGTTAAAGCCACTTTTACACAATTCGAGACACACTTTTTGGGTGTGTATTTCCTTTCGGAGTTTGTCGGCGGCATCGTTGAAACTTTTGCGAATGGTTTTATTGTCGGTGTCAAATGTAGCCCCCGAAAAAGGCTCTTCCACAATGCTGATAAGCTTTCCGGAGAAATAATCGGCAGCTTTTCTGACCCGCTCCTGAAGCTGCTCGTTTCCTTCGGCATTGGGCATGGTGGTAATCAGATGCCTGAGTTGATTGTCGAATTTTTCAGCCACATTGATGAGTTCGGTTTGCAATGGGATAGTAATGCCTTGCAGGTTGGTTTTCAGCGTGCCAAGTAATTGACTCTGATGTTCTTCCCAAAGCCGCAGTAAATACTGAATCTGTCGTTCCATCGGTTTAAAATCGAACAGTTCACTCAACAATTGTTTCACGTATTCTTTACGGGATTGTTCCAATTCGGCCGGGCCGGGCTGGTTTCGTTCCACCTCATCGCTGAATTGAATAACCGTGGTATCGTTTTTAACGCTGAATTCGGCAATGGGCGAACTCAACACCAATCCTTCGAGGGTTTTGCAACGACTCAGGGCCACATAAACCTGGCCGTGCGCAAACGATGCGCGGGCGTCGATAATGGCTTTCTCGAAGGTCAGGCCCTGACTTTTGTGGATGGTAATTGCCCAGGCCAGTTTCAACGGGAATTGTGTGAACGTACCAATCACCTCTTCGTCGATTTCCTGAGTGGTTTCGTTCAGCGAGTATTTGGCGTTTTGCCATTCTGTTCGTTCAACTTCAATGGGGAAGGTTTCGTCCGGGCAAAGCACGTTAACCAAATCGTCGTCGATGCCGGTGATTTTGCCTATCTTGCCATTATAGAAACGCTTTTCAGTATCATTTTTAACAAACATCACCTGTGCTCCGATTTTCAGTTCCAATTCCGGATCGGTGGGGTAGGAGTACTCCGGAAATTCGCCCTGAACAGTGGCTGTAAATTTGTGCGATTTAGTTACCAACTGTCCCAGTTTCGAATCATTGATTTGCTGCGACTGGTAATTGTGTGTGGTGAGTGTAATGTAGCCTTCTTTTTCTTCCGGATTAAAACCAGGAATGTGCCGCTGGTTTAATTCCTGAAGGGTGGCTGCATCCATCCGGTTTTCGCGCACTTTATTCAACAGGTCGATAAACTTCTGATCGCTTTGCCTGAAAATATGATTCAGTTCGATGCCGATGAATTTCGAACGTTTCAGGGCGTGGCTACTGAAGAAAAAACAGGTATCGTAGTACGGTTTCAGGATCGCCCAATCGTCTTCTTTGACTACCGGCGCCAACTGCTGAAGGTCGCCAATCATGAGCAATTGAACGCCGCCAAAGGGTTTGTAGCGGTTTTTGTACCGGCGCAAAACTTCGTCAATCCCGTCGAGAATATCAGCGCGAACCATCGAAATTTCGTCGATCACCAGCAGGTCGAGACTTCGCATGATGTTGATTTTCTCGCGGCTAAACCGTTTAATTCCTGCTGCTACATTGCCATCTTCGGGTATCACAACCGGTCGTTGCTGATTGGGATCGACCGGAATCTGTGGCCCGAACGACATCTGGAAAAACGAGTGAATGGTCACTCCACCAGCATTGATAGCCGCCACACCGGTAGGCGCCACGACCACCATTCGCTTGGGTGATTGCTTTTTCAGGTTGCGCAAAAAGGTAGTTTTGCCAGTCCCCGCTTTGCCCGTCAGGAAAATGTTTTGATTGGTGTATTGCAGGAAATTGTAGGCAAGCTCTAATTGCGGGTTCGATTGGAATTCCATTTTTACGGCTTTTGGAGTGGCAGCTGATTTTTATGTTCTCCTGCAAAGTTATCATTTTTACTGATCCGATGACTCGAAGTCAGCGGATCAGTATTTTGCGCACAAGTCTGGCGGGATTTGCCATTCCCTGCCCGATACCGGCTGTGGTTTGAGGCAACGGACATGAAATTTCGTGTCAAAAAAGTGCAAAAGTTCCTGAAACCCGCAGCAGGGCAGGTCCCCTCCTTGCAGGATGGCTTCCCAACCAGTAGGACGGCGAAATCTTCAGCAGGGTCAATGCTGGGGGGCATTTGCGGCTTTTTAATTCAGGTCGTTCCCCGCCAACGAGAATCCTATTCTTTGCCGTTGGCCTTTGAATTGAAAAGGTGTGTTGACAGATCCTGAAATGAATTCAGGATGACGCTCCGATCTTCGTATTTTCAAACTCGGAGCGTCATGCCGAACTTGTTTCGGCACCCTCGCATAACATTGACTTTTTCATTAAATTAGTAAAAACGCTTTAATCATGCGAAAAGGCTTCGTTTATATCATGTCGAATAAAAACAGAACCACATTTTACATTGGCGTAACCAATGCAATTAAACGAAGAGTGCTGGAACACAAAACCGGGAAGGGTTCTGCCTTTACCACAAAATACAATCTGGTTGATTTGGTCCATTACGAAATTATTGAAGGGATGGCCGAGTGTATTCAACGGGAGAAGCAATTAAAAAACTGGCACCGCGACTGGAAAATCAACCTTATCAAAGAGGAGAATCCTGAAATGGTTGATTTGGCAGCGGATTGGTACGTGGAAATTAATGGGTTGCTGGTAATCAAAAGTGGCTGGCAAAAAATTTCCGGCATGTGGGCAGATCCCGAAACAAGTTCGGGATGACGTTCTGATTATAATATTCCGCCACTCGAAGCGTCATGCCGAACTTGTTTCGGCATCTTCTCGCGCATCTTCTCTCTTCGACAAGCTAAGCTGCTCAGGAAGCGGTGCTTTTGCAAATATCAGTTGATGAAGTGGCTGCCTTAGTGCGAAGTAGTCGGGGCAAAAGATAGACTACAGATGCAATGATGAAACAAACATAGAGTTTTCTTGGAGAATTGAAAAAGTATGCCGACGGATCCCGAAACAAGTTCGGGATGACGATATGATCATCTAACTACCAATCTTGAAGGGTCATGCCGAATTTATTTCGGCATCCCACCGCAGAAGATGCTTCCTTCGACACGCCTCCGGCTGCTCAGGGAGCGGTGCTTTTGCGAACGTTTACTGATGTAGCCGCTGCCTAGGCGCGAAGCAGTCGAAGGCAGGAGGCGGATGTAATAGGATTATTAAGTAAAATTAAGTAATTTGGTCAATCAAAAACAGTATAAAATGAAAAGGATCAAACGACTCTTAATTAGCATTTCCCTTATTGTTGGATTAATATTGGCTTGTTTCCTTTCGCTTAATGCATATAAAGAAGGAAAATGGGAAATCATCGCAAGTTCCTTGGCCGTTATAACAGCAATAATTGCGGCCTTTCTTTCTGTTCGTGTTATTTGGAAACAAGAGGATGATTACGAACCCGATATTATCACTTTTTTTGATTTGGATAGCCGAAGTGAAATTATTCAGTTTATAATAAAGAATGTTGGTGGGAGTAATGCCTATGATATTAAACTTAATTGGATTTCTCCTTTAGCTGATTGTAATGAACGATTAGTGGAATTGCCTTATGTTCCTGTTTTACAAAAAGGAGATTGCATTAAACTTTTTGTAGACATATCGACATCTCGATTTGAAAAAGCAAAAAAGGAACAGAAAGAATTAATTTATGAGGGTGAAATCCTATTTAAGTACTATAGATCAAGTAAGAGATATTTAAAAAGACATTTTGAAATTAGCCTAGAGCAATTTAGAATGAAACTTAGGCCTACTACTGATGAACAAAATTTTCATTTAAAAAATGCCAATCTTAACGAGAATATTAAAGAGATCAATAGTACACTTATAAAACTCGTAAACGAAATAGAGAACTTTAAAGACTGAACAAATGTTCAATGTTGGATCATTCGTTTTGTAGCCTAGTAAGCTAAATGATGCGATCAAAAAAGCCGCTTCCTTTCGGAAAGCGGCTTCTCTATTTTACGGCGTAAAGACGTCCTAGTAGGGCGTCTTTACCACATTATTGCAATGTAATTATTCTTCGTGTGCGGCCAACAAGATTTCAAGAATTTTCTTTCCGGCGGCGGCAACGTTGGTGCCAGGACCGAAAATAGCAACTACACCGGCATCGTACAGGAATTGGTAATCCTGTGCAGGAATTACACCACCGGCAATCACCATGATGTCTTCGCGGCCCAGTTTTTTCAATTCGGCAATAACCGATGGAACCAAAGTTTTGTGACCGGCAGCCAACGACGAAACACCCAATACATGCACGTCGTTTTCAACGGCTTGTTTGGCAGCTTCTTCCGGAGTCTGGAACAATGGTCCCATGTCCACGTCGAAACCCAAGTCGGCATAACCGGTTGCAACTACTTTTGCACCGCGGTCGTGTCCATCCTGACCCATTTTGGCGATCATGATACGAGGCTGACGGCCTTCCAATTTGGCAAACTTGGTAGCCAGATCCTGCGCTTCCTTGAAGGTAGAATCGTTTTTACTTTCTGCTGAATACACGCCTGAAATAGTTCTGATTACTGCTTTATAACGTCCAACATGTTTTTCACATGCATAAGAAATTTCGCCCAGCGATGCACGTTTCTGTGCTGCTACGATGGCTAGTTCCAACAGGTTACCTTCACCGGTTTCCACGCATTTGCTGAGAACTTCCAACGCTGCCTGACATTCTTCTTCGTTACGTTCGGCGCGCAATTTATTCAACCGTTCGATCTGCGACAAACGAACAGCAGTATTGTCAATTTCGAGGATGTCAATCGGGTCTTCTTTTTCGAGACGGTATTTGTTTACACCGATAATTCCCTGGGTACCGCTGTCGATGCGACCCTGTGTGCGGGCAGCAGCTTCTTCGATGCGCATTTTTGGAACTCCGGTTTCAACGGCTTTCGACATACCTCCGAGTTTTTCAACTTCTTCGATCAATGCCCATGCTTTATTAACCAGTTCGTTGGTCAAAGTCTCCACATAGTATGAACCTCCCCAAGGATCAACCTCGCGGCAGATTTCAGTTTCCTGCTGAATGTAAAGCTGCGTGTTACGGGCGATACGTGCAGAGAAGTCGGTTGGCAACGCGATGGCTTCGTCTAATGCATTGGTGTGCAGCGATTGGGTATGACCCAGTGCAGCAGCCATTGCTTCAATAGCCGTACGGCCGATGTTATTGTATGGATCTTGTTCGGTCAGCGACCAGCCTGAAGTCTGACAGTGCGTGCGCAATGCCATCGATTTCGGGTTCTTTGGATTGAACTGTTTTACCATTTTTGCCCAAATCATACGGGCAGCGCGCATCTTGGCGATTTCCATGAAGTGGTTCATTCCCACAGCCCAGAAGAACGACAAACGTGGAGCAAATGCATCGATGTCGATTCCGGCTTTGATCCCTGTACGCAGATATTCCAAGCCATCGGCCAGTGTGTAAGCCATTTCGATGTCGGCAGTGGCACCGGCTTCCTGCATGTGGTATCCGGAGATAGAAATCGAGTTGAATTTTGGCATTTTCTGAGAAGTAAACTCAAAAATGTCGGCAATAATTTTCATCGAAAATTCCGGCGGATAGATGTAAGTATTACGCACCATGAATTCTTTCAGAATATCGTTTTGGATGGTTCCTGCAAGCTGATCGAGCGTTGCACCTTGTTCCAATGCAGTTACGATGTAGAACGCCAGTACCGGAAGTACGGCACCGTTCATGGTCATCGAAACCGACATTTTATCCAATGGAATCTGGTCGAACAGAATTTTCATGTCGAGAATCGAATCGATAGCCACACCTGCTTTACCAACGTCGCCAACCACACGTGGATGATCGGAGTCGTATCCACGGTGAGTTGCTAAATCGAATGCAACCGACAAACCTTTCTGACCGGCAGCCAGGTTACGGCGATAGAATGCGTTTGATTCTTCGGCAGTTGAGAAACCGGCGTATTGACGAACAGTCCAGGGCTGCATGGCGTACATTACCGAGTACGGTCCACGCAGGTAAGGAGCAACACCGGCAGCATAGTTCAAATGTTCCATGCCTTCGAGGTCCTCTTTGGTGTAAACTGGTTTCACCGGAATCTGCTCCGGAGTGATCCAGTTCTTTTCGATCTGATTTTTAGCATTCCAGACAGCGGTATCAACTGCTCCGGGAGCTTCTTTTATATTGATTTTTTTAAAATCTGGTTTCATAGTTTTTAAATTTAAACACGAAGACACTAAGTCACTAAGAAATTATTATTTGTTTTGATCATTCAGACATTTTAAAATTCTTTTGTGTCTTTGTGCCCTTGTGTTATTAACTTACTTAATACGAGGCCACTAAATCACTAAGAATTATAAATAACCGTTTATTTTTCGGTGAATTCCAATTTTGATAAGCGAAACATTGAAATTGATCAGGAATCCGAGTTTTTTATCTGCTAGTTTCAAATAGGTTACTAACTGAACTTCATGAACCGGAAGTAAATTTTCAACCGTTTTGAGTTCAACTATTACAGAATTCTCAACCAACAAATCAACAACAAACTCCTTTTCTAATGTTTTACCTTTAAAGATTACTGGAATTTTAACCTGACTTTCAACAAAAAGTCCACGATTTCTTAATTCTTCAACCTGACAGACTTCGTAAACCGATTCGAACAAACCTGGTCCCAACTCGTTGTGAACTTCAAAAGCGGCGTTCACAATGTGTCTGGCAATCCTTTCGTATTCGGTTTTTGAAATCATCTTGGTGTCTTCGTGACTTTGTGTTTAAATAGATAATTGACTTTGATATTGTTTCAATTCAGCCAACAAGTTGCTTTTTACGCTGATGAAGTTAGAGATTCCTTTGGCCTTCAGATCATCGGCACAGGCAGGAGCACCGGCAACTACGAAGATGGCTTTTCCGGCAATCGCTTCAAAAGCAGCAGGAGCAAATTCAGCATATTCGTCATCGGAGCTGCAAATCACCACGATTTGAGCGCCGGCTTCCTGAGCAGCTTTCCAGCCGTCTTCAACGGTTTTGAAACCATTGTTGTCGAGCACATCGAACCCTGCCACGGCAAAGAAATTACAGGCAAACTGAGCACGTGCTTTGCGCATAGCCAGGTTACCAACAGGCATCATGAAAGCCAACGGACGTTTGCTGGTTTTGGCGTAAACATCAGTTTTGTAGCGAAGCGCTTCGAAAGCCTGAGCACCACGGTATGGTTTCAGTGTTTCAATTTCAGCTTCTTCCGAAGTCAAGTCTGCAGGAGCAAAAACAGATGCATCAACGTTGCCTTCAATTTTCTCGGTGAAATTTGGGAATTGGTTAACACCCAATAAGTTTTCGCGACGGGTCGCAATGTTCATGTCGCGTTTGCCAGCCATTTTTTTAATTTCAGCCTGAATGAATCCTTCGCGTAAAGCGGCAAGGAATCCACCCTTTTCCTGAACTTCGAGGAACAGTTTCCAGGCCTGATCAGCGATAGAAGCAGTCAGTTCTTCGATGTAATAGGAGCCGGCAGCCGGATCGGCAATTTTAGAAAAATGCGATTCTTCTTTCAGCAACAATTGTTGGTTGCGGGCAATACGATCGGAAAACTCGTTGCTTTCTTCGTAAGCGGCATTGAAAGGAAGAACAGTGATGGAATCGGCACCGCCCAACGAAGCGCTCATGGCTTCGGTTTGTGTACGGAGCATGTTCACGTATGCATCGTAAACGGTTTTGTTCCAGCTTCCGGTTTCAGCATGGATGGTCATTTTGCATGAACAATCGCATTTTGGGTCATAAGCTTTCACCACCTGAGCCCACAGCATTCGGGCGGCACGCAGTTTTGCTATTTCGAGGAAATAGTTGGCGCTAACCGACAAATTGAATTTCAGTTTTTTAGCCACTGCATCAACTTCAAGACCCCGTTCTGTTAGAACAGTCAGGTATTCAGCACCCAGAGCCAATGAGTAAGCCAATTCCTGAACGATTGATGATCCGGCGTTTCCGAAGTTTTTGCCATTAACGGCCAATGTCTTGAACTTGGTCAGTTCTGCGGTGGACTGAACCATTTCGATTGCACGAACAACAACATGTTCTTGTCCTTTTTTAAACTTACCGGTCAGGGCAAACTTGCCAAATGGATCGTATTCAACCGAAGCGCGAACCGTTTTTGGATCGTAGTTGCTTTGTTTTACGAACTCAGTAAAAACTCTGGCGATTTTGCAGGAACTGCATTTGCATACAAAGTTTACCTCCACGGCTTCCAGACAAACATCGTTCAATAGAACGGCCATATCTGCAACAGTCAATTCTGTGCATTCGTTAAATACGAAAGCCAACGAATCCACCCCTCTCATCAGATAATTCAGGGCTTTTTTGTTGGCTTCAGCGAGGTCGTTAACTACGATGCTTTGTCGAACTAACCATTCGTTGTTGTTCTTTTTGGTTCCGCGAACATAAGGGAACTCTCCGGGAAGGCTGTTTAGGTAATTCAGGGGTTCCAGGTTTTCGGCCCGGTAAAACGGCTGAACATCAATGCCTTCATTTGTTTTCCATACCAATTTCCGGTTGAAATCGGCTCCTTTCAGGTCAGCAGTAATTTTGTCCATCCACTGCTGGGTACTGACCGGCGGAAATTCTTCAAATAAGTTGTTATATTTTTCTGCCATAATATAATGTAACTGTTTAGAAAATCGGTGCAAAATTAGTGTTTTATCCCATGACTCATGATATTCGGGCAAGTTTTTAATTTTTAAGTAACATTAGTCACTAATTGATTTTCAGTATCTTATGGTGTTTGTCGCGGAAAATTGCAAAGAGGATGTTAAAAATATGATTTTTGTCAGTAAATTGAGCCTAATTGATGCAAAATCAATGTATCCTGAATAAATTAAGAATCATTAGACCTAGATGCAGCAAGATCTATATTATTATCTGGAAACAGATAAGCCGAAAGAGAAAGATAGGACAGTTGGGTCGTCCATCCTACTTGAAATATCCAGAAGTTTGTAGTTCACCGTATAGGTTCCTGCTGGCAGCCTGCCAATCAGAATCGTATCATTTTTCATAACACAGGGCAATTTCATCATGCTGTTGAACTGCTTTTGAATACTAATGGTTTTATCGGTTCGTGTTACTCCAGAAAGAATATTGTAGGTACAGTTGTCAAATTCCACCAGTTTAATTTCGTCGCTACTCGTTGGTTCTGAAGGTATAATTTTCATATTATACTTCGAAAGATCAGTTGATTTGATCTCGCTTTCCTGATCGGAACAACCAAACAAAAAAAGAAGCAATCCAAAAAGAGCAAGTGATTTCATTGTTCCTGTTATTTACTAAATTTAGACTGATTATCAGTTGAAAAGGTTGCGTGTTCTTCCCAAAAAGCACATTTAAAATTACCACTGATTATTCTCCTGAATTATTTCGAAATCGAAGCAAAATGCGGCTTGGTTTTGTATTTTTCTGCCACCTTTTCAACATCCCTGAAAACGCGCAGCAGATTTCCTCCCCAGATTTTCCTGATATCGGTTTCGGAATAACCTCTCCGGAGCAGTTCCCTGGTAATGTTTGGAAACTGGCTGACATCGGCACAATCGCGCAGTCCGCCACCTCCGTCGAAATCACTTCCAAAGCCTACGTAGTCAACACCAACCAGGTTTTTCACATAATCGACGTGATCACACAAGTCTTTCACTGTTGGCAACTTGTCTTGATCCATGGCCTCCACTTCGTCCCATTCTTTTGAAAGAGCTTCTTTTTCGGCATCGTTCATGTTATTTATCTCCTTGTATTTCTTGTGGATTAGTTTCATCCGCTGAAACTTCACCGTGGTTGTGTCGGGATTTTTGATGTACTCATCCAACAGGCAAATCTGGATCACCCCGCCTTTTGCAGCCAGTTTTTTGATCATTTCGTTGCTCATGTTCCGGTTGTGGTTGGCGATGGCGCGGACCGAACTGTGCGACGCGATTATCGGGGCTTTACTCAACTCAATGGCATCGAAAAACGATTTGTCGGAGGCATGTGAAACATCAACCATCATTCCCAGGCGGTTCATTTCGGCAATTACCTGTTTCCCAAATTCGCTTACCCCATTGTGTTCGGCAGGTTTGATGTCGCTCGACGAGTCGCAGATGTCGTTGTGGTACGAATGGCAAAGCGTAATGTAGCGAACGCCTTTTTTATAGAATTCTTCAACTCTTGATATATCTTTTGCCAAAGGGAATCCGTTTTCCATTCCGATGTAAATGGCACGTTTCCCTGTTTTTTCGATTTTTGCCAGATCGTCAGCTTTCAGTGCCAGTGTAGCTAAATCGCTGTTGTGCTTCAGCATCGAATGTATGGAATCGAGCATCTGATTTGCCAAAGCGTAGGTCTTCTGGTAGTTTTCTTCGGTGCGGGGCTTCTGTCCGGTAAAAACAGCAAAGAACATGGCATCCACTCCACCCGACTTCATTCGTGGTAAGTCCACCCGACTTTGCGGCGTTTTATTTTCGTTACGGACCGAAAAACCTGGTTTAATCATTAACATGGGCGTATCGCAATGGGTATCAACGGTCAGACATTTGTCGTGAATACGCTGTACTTTCTTTTCAATCTTTTTCTCCTCTTTTGAACTGGCAAAGCTCACAAGTACTCCTGAAATCAGGCAAAGAGTTAAGGTTTTTTTTATCATATGGTTGGCTGATTTTCAATTTAAGTTACCAAATGTAAAGAAAAACATGAGAATCCAACTCATTTTGGCAATTGATGTAAAGTTTATTAAGAAATGATAAACTGAGCTTTTCCATAGTCTTTATTCCTGCTGTTTTTTTTAGCTTTCTATTTCTGCCAAAGCAGTTTTACCTCCCCGTCGAAAAAACGGACACTTTCATCGAAATAAATTCTGGCCAGGATAAATTCTTCCGATATTCGATTCAGAATTTAAAACTCAAAGCCATGAATTATAGAAAATTGCTTGTCGTTTTTGGAATTATTCTCATACTCTCAGGCTGTTCCGATTTCATGATGATTTGCTCCCTTAATCCATTTTACCTGGACAAAAACATCACTTTTTCTCCTGAAATTGAAGGAAGCTGGACCGTACACCCAATCCTTTCAAAGTCTGATAAGGAAGATAAAAACAGCCCCAAATGGGCAGACGCTGATACCATGCTTGTTTGGCGGATAAACAGGTTTGTTTCCGTCGAAAAAAGAAAAAACAAACAAGGGAACGACTCGACAGTGAACTTACCGCAGAATTATTACCTCGTTGAACTCACAAACCAGAACGGCGATACGGCCAAATACCAGTTTTACCTTTACTTGTTCCGCATAAACGGTATGCTGTTTGGCGATTTCTCTCCACGCGAAATTGCAGCGATTCAACAAAGCAGCATGACCAAAGAGAACTTTTTTAAGGTCCATACGCTGGCCCGGATTAAAACAGAAAACGGAAGGCTTAATATGTCGTGGTTAGGTGCCGAATATATGAAAGACATGATTGAGCAAAAGCGGGTAAGAATTCAATACCGCTTTGTTCCTGATGCCAAACGTTTGCTACTCACAGCCTCGTCAGAAAATTTAACTGAAATGCTTGAACGTTATGCCAGCCAAAAGCGCTTTATCGACTGGGACAACCAGCCAGCCATGCTGAAATTAAACCGCGTAAATCAATAGCCATGAAAATCGTACCATCAAAAAAACAGTTATCGACCGTCATGCACCTGATGTTCTGGTTCCTCTCGTTCAATTTATGGAATGTCATTTTAAATCCGGGGGTCGAATCAACCGTCGTCATTCAGGGATTTGAAGTCGGATGGGATGTTATCCTGATGATCAATTTCGTGTTTCTGCTCTACTGCACGCTCCCTTTCGTTTGGCTGATCAGGAGAAAATGGCTCTGGATCAAGGTTGTAATTTCCGTTATCTTCCTGATTCCGCTGGGCTACATGATCCTGCAAAAAATCAAGCCCGATGGCAACAAAGAAGATGTTGCTCTTTTCATCGATTATTTCATCAAAAACTTTCTTTACGTGGTTGTTTTTCACCTGACGATCGTCGGTGCAGTTTATTATAACCTGAAAGTTTTAATTCCACGCTTTCTGAATCAAAGCAAATTTGGATTGTTCGTGCTGTATGCCTCCGGATTGTGCATACTGACAGCTATTTTGAATTTTTCACTGTTCGATTCTTTCATCGACAAAATCTTCCCCAGCCTTTATTACATCTCCTATTTCCGTATTTGGGAATTGATTTTGATTGTAGGTGCTTATCTCCTGTTCACCGGCATTCTGTTCCTGGTGTGGCAATATGCGCAAATGCTGATTGAAAAAAGAGACGCTGCCCGCAATGAGCTTTCGGCCCTGAAAGCACAAATTAATCCACACTTCCTATTCAACAACCTAAATACCATCTATTTGATGGCCTCGCAGAACGACGTGCGTACGCCTGATCTTGTTCTGAAACTTTCTGATTTTCTAAGATATGTACTTTATGATACATCTTGTGAATTCATTCCATTGGGAAAAGAAGTTGAGATTATTCGCACCTACATCGAGTTGCAAAAAGAACGGGTAAATTCAGAAAACACCGGCATCGAATTCATGACAGAAGGCCATTTTGACGGGGTTAATATTGCTCCTTTGCTGCTGCTGCCGTTAGCCGAAAACTGCTTCAAACATGGAGTTGGAAAAGATCCCGGAACTATCAGGTTATTTATCGGATTCGACGGGAAGCAAATGGGATTTAAAACTGAAAATACGGTTGCCCTGCGCGAAAAAATGAACGGTAAAGAGAATGGTGGTATTGGAATCAAAAACGTCGAAAAACGCTTACATTTGATCTATCCCGGTCGTCATTCTCTGAAATATTCCAATAAGGATGGCTTTTTCAGACTGGAGATGAAGATTGACCTGAAATGATAACTGATTGAATGCTTAATTCGTTCTCGAGGATACTTTTATCGTTGAACAAGCGATTACATTTTCAAATTGCCGAATTCTCTAATTTTCAAATTTCATGAACTGCATTATCATTGAAGACGAACCAGCGGCACAGTCGATACTTGAAAATTACATTTCCAAGTATCCCGATCTGCGCTGCTGCGGAGCATTTGCCGATGCTTTTTCGGCTCAGGCATTTCTGGATTCGAATTCGGTTGACCTGATTTTTTTGGACATCAATCTTCCTGAAATGTCGGGCGTGAGTTTTTTGCGATCACTGGTTCATGCTCCGCTGGTCATTTTTACCACCGCTTATTCGCAATATGCTGTCGATGGGTTTGATCTGGAAGTTGTCGATTTTTTGTTGAAGCCTTTTTCGTTTGAGCGTTTCTGTAGAGCTGTAAACAAAGCGCGCGAGAAATTCAACATCAGCAAGAAACCAACCGCGCCAACCAAATTAAGTGTAAAAGCAGACCGACGAATTTACCAGATTGCCGTTGATGACATCCTTTTTATTGAAACCTGCGGCGATTATGTTACGCTTTTCTGCTCGGGCAAGAAGCTGACCGTTCATGGAACTCTGAAAAGCTGGGAGGAAAAGCTAAAAGGCCAGTCATTCCTGAAAGTTCATCGTACGGCTATCGTTAATCTTCTGAAAATCGACCACATTGAAGGCAACCTTATTTGCATCGGAGAACACAAACTTCCGGTTTCGGAACAGTTTAAAGAACAATTGCTTGAAAGAATGACTGACGAATAACAAGATTAAAGATCAAAAAAAAATCCTTGGTTGAAACGACTTCAATCAAGGATTTTTCTTTTTCTCAAATTCTTTTTTCTATTTCACCAGTTTGGCATCTTCCATAATCACTTCATAGGCGTAGCCATAGCCGAAATCTTTATTTACCGAAATTGTTCCTTCAAAAGTTACCACAGCGTCAAGGTCCACTTTATCAAGCGTAGTAATGGTCAGGTCAAAATGTTCTCCGTCTTTGGTTCCATCCTGAATATGCACCCAGTTTTTGCCCATCACTTCGTTGTTCACTTTCACCACTTGTCCTTTCATCTTAATTTTCTTACCGGCATAGTCGTTTTTACTGCGGTAAAGTTTAGCTATCGACAAGTCCTTTTCGACTGGAGCAACCGAGATTCCTTCTTTTTCGGCAACCGAAACCTTGCCCATCGTTTTCCCGTGCGGGTTTTGCATAGGCGCGGCAGCCGACTTCGGTTGTGCGCTTAAATCCTGAACAAAATAAATGGTTTCGAAAGTCCGGTTCAGTTCCTTGCTTTGGAAATTTTTCATTTCCAGGGCTTCTCCATAATAATAAGTCTGACCAGAAGCTGCTTCCTGATGGGTTACGGCAATCCAGTTCTCTGCTCCGTTTTCAGCTACCTTCAGGTAGGTATAATTGCTCGACTGAATAACTTCAGTAACTTTCACCTCGTGCATCCCGGGCATGACCTGATTCTGGACTGTTGGAACCTTGTTCTTTTTTACACAACCCGAAAAAGCAACCAGGAGGGCAAGAATTACGACTAATGATCTCATAAGTTATAAATTTATATAGTTTTTAATTTTTTGTTGTATCGCAAATTCGCTGAACTCAAAACTTTAGCAATCAAACAACCTTCAAAGCAATTGGTTGTAATTTTAGTCGTTTTTTCAATTCTCCTTTCGTTTATTGACATAAATCAATCAAAAAAAGAATGATTAGTCAGGCTTTAAATCGGATGTAATGAGCTTTTCAAATTCAGTTAATACAATCGTTTCTGGTCGGCGCTGGCTTCGATCAGTTTGTCGAGTCGCGCAAGCTGAGTAGCCTCTTGCTTGGCGCTCATCACCCAATAAATTCGTGGCTTCCGGTACGATGGCGGCTGTTTCTCGAAAAATTCCCAGGCCTTTTTATTTTTCCGGAACCGGGATTCCTGTTCAGGTGTCAATTTTTCTGGTTGGTTTTCGTAGCTGTAAATGGCCGACCGATCTTCCTTTCGTTTTTCGAAAACCGCCAATCCAGCGGGGGTCATTTTCCTAAGCCTGATCATTTCTTCCACTTTTTTGATGTTTACTGCACTCCAGTTGCTTTTCGGATTACGCGGTGTAAACCGGATACAGTAGCTTTCCTCGTTGATGCTTTTTCGAACGCCATCGATCCAACCAAAACAAATCGCTTCGTCAACCGATTCGGACCACGACAAACTTAGTTTCTTTGTACTCACCTTGTAATACCCTACCAACAATTCTGTTTCGGCCCGATGGTTAACTTCCAGCCATTTCCGGAAATCGAGAGTAGTTTCGAAGAAAAGTGGCGTTTTCATCATCGATCTAAAATCAGTGGATTAGTTTATGAAAATCCAGATCCTGAAAATCGTAGCTAAAATCAGTCAAGGGCGAAATGGGTTTCATACGGAAACCGGCAGCATTTCCTTCCTGATCAAGATCGAACAGCACGAAGGCATCGGCCTTCATTCTTCGGTCAACCCATTTCACTGCAAATGTATTTCCTTTATAGAAACTCATTTCCCCGCGCAGTTGCGGCGAACGGGCCGATTGAAACCAAAGTTTTCCGTTTCTCAGCGAGACTGTTACTTTACCCAGCCAATTGTCGGCATATTCGCCAATAAATAAATTGGCCTCGGGTTGTTTCCCGGCCTTTAAAAGCGCATTGTCAATTTCAGCCTGAATTTGTGCAGAGCGTTCCTCATCTTCCCTTTCCGATTTAGCTTTCAGGGTGTCGAAGCGAAGAACCCAATCTTCCGGAGTAAAGCCAAGGTAACTGTCTTTAATCGCATTTGTTACCGATAGATATGCATCCTCAGATTCCTGGTTCGTAAGAACAACAATTCCCAGTTTCATTTCCGGCAACAAGGTGACCTGAGTTACCATTCCCTCCAGCCCTCCGGTATGAGAAACCTGTTGGGTTCCTTTTACGTCGGTTAATCGCCAACCAAACCCATAAGCGCTAAAATGACTGTTGTACTTGTCTTTTGAAAAGGGCGTATTCGTTTGCGGACTCCACATTTCCTTCTGGGCTAAAGCGCTGAAAAGCTGTTTCCCCAATTGGGAGCCATATTTGCCGTTTTCGAGATGACAGGCCATCCATTTGCTCAGGTCGGATATGCTCGAATAGATTCCGCCGGCCGAGCATTGTCCGGGTTTCATGCTCTCACGCGGGGTTACCTGAAGCTTTTTATCAACCACCGAATGACCATCAATTACATTGGTTTTATCTTTCAGTCGGGCGAAAGAAGCTGCTGAACGGTTCATCCCCAGAGGTTTCATGATCCGTTCTTCCACAAACTGCTCCCAACTCATTCCCGAAACTCGGGTAACCACTTCTCCGGCTACCATATAAAGCAGGTTGTCGTAATCGTATTTTGTCCGGAACGGAGAAGTCTGTTTCAGGAACCGAAGGTTGTAGATTATGTCGTTGATGGTAAAATTTGCCGAATCGGGCCAAATCATCAGATCGCCTGCGCCAAGCCCCAATCCGCTGCGGTGAGTGAGCAAATCGCGAATGGTGAAATCTTCGGTAACATACGAATTATACATCCTGAATTCAGGAATATATTGAATGACCTTGTCGTTCCACGAGAGTTTCTTTTCATCGACCAAAATACCCAACGTGGCGGCAGTAAAGGCTTTGCTATTCGATGCAATCCCAAACAAGGTGTTTTCGTCCACTCTTCCCCTGGTATTCAGCGAACTCACGCCGTAACCTTTCGAATGAATTACTTTGCCATCTTTAATAACTGCAACCGCCATTCCGGGAACCTGGAAGGTTTTCATCGTTCGTTCAACCAGTTGATCGATTTCAGGAGAAGAAAGAGGCTGCGAAATTCCAGTCATGGTTTGGAAAATAACAACCACAACAATCAGTATTAATTTTTTCATTAAATGGAAATTAATTATCGGCGCAATTTAAACTGAAACGGACAAATTAACTGACTGGCAATAATTAACACTATGCCGGCGAAGAAAAACGGCATCAAAAGGGTAGCCAGGGAATCAGATTTGTCGAGGTTAAAAAGAAGGTAAGTCAGTAATGAAACAATCACGAAGGAACCGGCTAAAAGCAGGATGTTGCTTATTATCATCGATGTTTGACTATGTTTTCGGGTTGCTTCTGGCTGGTGAGATCTGAATTTTCCCATTGTCATGATTTCTTGTTTTTGAATTTCAGGCTAAGGTACATCAAAAAAGGCAGTTGTCAATAAAAAAACACCTCCTGTTTTGCGAACAGAAGGTGCTGGTTTATCAATTTACTAAGTTTGGGCTTCTCCTATAATTCTTTAATTCTGATATTTCTGAATTTCAGGTCTGATCCATGGCCGAGGAATCCGATATAGCCTTTGTGGCGGAGCAATCCGGGGTGATCTTTGTGATCCGCTGTTCCGTTTTTGCTGGCTTCCTTCACATTTCCGTCAACAATGACGGTTCCGTTGAGGGTCACCTTAAAATCGTCTCCTCTAACCATTATTTCTTCAGAGTTCCATTCGCCAATTGGTTTCAGAAATTCTCTTTTTGCCGGAATTACGCCATATACCGAACCATGATACTGGTAAGGCTGAAGGTTTTTGTAAATATCGGCAGTATTGTCGAGTACCTGAATTTCTTTGCCCACATAGGCTGCGTCACCTTCGAGCGGGGCATGAATTCCTACACCATTATTGGCTCCGGGAGTTAACTGGAATTCGAACCTGAAAATAAAATCGGAATATTCCTTGCCGGTGTATATATTGCCGTGCCCGCCTTCCTTAGGGCTTACAATCATTTCCCCATTTTCGGCAGTATAATCAATTTTGTCGCCTTGCCAGTTGTCGAGGTTTTTTCCATTGAACAGCAAATTAAATCCTTCGGCTTTTTCCTGATCGTTCAGTTGAACTTCTTCCGTGTTAAGTTCTTTGACGAAAATATTGCGGAAAGCCAGATCGGTTCCGTGAGCCTGCAATTCGATGGCATCTTTTGCAAAAATCGGAATTGTGCGATCCCAATAGTTTTCCATCACCACGTTGTCGACTACCAAAATGCCATTGAGGTAAACGGTTACGCGTTCGCCAACCATTTTAATCCGGAAGGTATTCCAGTCGCCAATGGCGTTGTCGGCCAAAACCAGCGGCTTACTTGGATTTTTCTGGTTGTTGTATAAACCACCCGAACCCACCTGAGCACCCACATCAACACGGGCGGTATCCCAAATCTGGACCTGTGGCGCGCCACGTAAATAAATTCCGCTATCGCCATTTTTACTGATTTTCCAATCAACGATCATTTCGAAATCGCCATACATTTTTGTCGTACACAGATTATCGCCTTCGCCATTAAATACGATACAACCATCTTTTACCGACCAGTTATTCAACATTTTGGCATCGGCTGCAACTTGTTCTTTGGCCAGTTCGGCAGGTTTCATTTTCGCACGAAGCACCGGATTTTTCACCAAACCATGCCAGCCACTCAAATCCGTTCCGTTGAAGATGCTCACATAACCCTTTTCTTTTGGCATCTTTTCGAGGTATTCGCGTACGTCAATCACATCGTATTGGCTGTCTTGTCCGGTCATTTTGCTCATAACCTTCTTTAAAACATCGGCAACAAATTCTCCGGTAAGTCCATTTTTCTTTCCTGAAGATGGCAATGCCAGCCCTTTGGCTGTTGCTGCAGCAACACCGCTCAATTCTGGATCATCGAGATAAGCAGCAACAAAAACCAGAGACAGGAATGTCTTCACATTCCGGGCAGCCTGAATGACCGAAGTTTTTTCAGAAACAGTTGCACACTCAGGCATAAGTTTCTCAATCATCAACAGTTTTTTATCATTGGGCAAGTTCGATTCAAGCGTAATCCTTAAATATGATTTCAAGGCATCGTTCCTGAACGATTTCATTTCAGGATTGGTAAACACTGCAAATAGGTGCGGAGCCGCCTGAGCATCATTCCAGTTCGAAAGCGACACAAATGCAGCTTCGCGTTCTGATGAACTTCCTGATTTCAGCAAATTGGCAACTGTTTTCAAGGCTTTTGGATCATTCAGCGAAGACAAAACCGGAATCAGTTTTTCAGTTTGTCCGCCAGACTGAATTTCATTCAGAACCAATTTGGCGTCGGGTTTTGTTGTTCCTGAATAGATGGCGATCAGTGCATTCTGTATGTTTTCAACCGATTTTTTATCAGTCGTTTTTTTCAGAGCGGAGATTAATTCAGCAGCATTATCAGCTTTTGAAACATTTGCCAGTGCTGCAAACGCGGCGTCTCTGATGTCGGCATTTTCTGATTGACAAAGTTTCGTCATCGTTTCAAAAGTTTCGGTTGCACGGCGAGCTCCCAAAACACGAATTAGAACCACTTTCCCGGCATCGGTGGCCGAAGCCAATTGAGCCGAAAGCAAGCTGGTTTCTTTGGATGAAGTGGTATTCAGTAAAGCTGTTCCGATTTCGGAATATTCATTGGTGCTTTTTGTTTTTTTCAGTTGGTCGAGCAATACCGGAACGGCCTTGGCTTTTTGATTGGCAGCCAGTGAACGAATGGCTTCCACCCTGACGGCTTCATTCTCTGAGGACAAGGCAGGAAGGATTGCTTTTTGCAAAACATCATTTTCCGGACGATTAGCTAAGAAATGAATGATTTCAGCCTGCGTTTCGGCGGGTGCCTTTTTAATTACAGCGATCCATGGTCCTACGTTTTCACTTTTCAATTGTTTTGAAGCATTGGTCAAAACGGCATTACGATATACTTTATTTTTATTCTGAATTTCTTTCAGGAATAAGGCGTTTGAACCAAAACCCGGGATAGCCAGTGCTGACGAACGATAAACCAACTGGTTGTCGGCTGTGCAGTTTTTCAATACGGTAGTTCCGATTTGGCTACTCAGTTTGGTTTCGCCCTGTTCAGCCAGGCGTTTGGCATATTGAAGGTAAGCGACCATTGTTTCAGCATAATCGTATTGATATTTGGCTGTTTTTGCAGCAGCTTCAAATACAGGGAACGAAGCTTTTCCGCCAATATTTGCCAATGAAGCGTAAACGTGTTTCAGTAAAGCTGTTTTGGCTGTTTTCGTCAGGTCAATCAGGAAGCTTTCGGCAGGTTGGTATTTCATTTGCCCCAGTACCTTTACCATCGACAGCAATTGCAGGTCTTTCTTGTCCTGGGCATCTTTCAGGATTACTTTTCCGGCATCGGCACTGCCATTGCTAAACAAAGCAGCCAGGGCAGGTTCGTACAGATCAGCAGTATTCAGATATTTCTCCATGCTGGCAACTGTTTCGGCGCCCCCACAATATTGCAGGCGACGAATGAAAAATGCTTTCACTTCTTTGTCAGTTGCTTTTTGCAAAGCTGCCAAAAGTGAACTTTCAACCAGTTTGCGCTCGGTTTCGCGATTTTGTGCCCCGGCATACTGGGCAAGACTTTCCAAGGCCATTCGTGCCTGGGTGTCGTCGCCTGTTCCGGGAGGGACAATCAAGTCGCAGAATTTAGCAATACCAGGAGCGCCGGTCGAGAGAATTTCGACCATCAGCTTGGCCGTGTGATCACCATTTTGTGCAGGAAACTGCGCCAAAGCATCGGCTACTTTGGTTTCCAGCCTTCGGTTATCCTGAGCAAACGAAGGAACCGTCAGGAAAAAGGCCAGAAGAACGATCAATATTTTTGTTGATATTTTTATCATGTGTTTTAGCTTATTGATTTTTATTGAAAAACGTTGCGGGCTAAGGTTTTCTCGATACGAATTGAAATTACTCACCCTCGGAACTCTTAAATTCTCCATTCTCCACGCATGGGTTGATTGATCAGTCGGTTTGCTTCATCGTCGTTGACAAAGGTCAGGCTTTCCGGATCGAAATTGAGCGTTCGGCCAAGTCGTAGCGCAATAACACCCAAATTAACAATGGTTGCCGAGCGGAACCCGTTTTCTTCGTTCAGCGCAAATTTTTGCCGGGTACGAACCGATTCGCTAAACGTGGTGATCTGTGGTGCAGGTTCTGGAAGGGTGTCAATCAATGCATTCAAATTTGGAATATCCGATTTGAAGCCTTTAAATATTTTCCCATTTGGCCCTTCGATGTAGGCTGCATTTTGATCGCGGTTTTCTCCATCCAGAATAATCTGGCAGCCATCGGCGTAGGTATAGGTTATTTTTCTCCAGGTGCCAATGGCATCATAGTCTTGTTGTGGTGCATCCACTTCAACTTTTACCGGGCTGGTATTGTCTTTACCCAGAAAATACTGAACCGGGTCGATGTAGTGCTGACCCATGTCGCCCAATCCGCCGCCATCGTAATCCCAGTATCCGCGGAATGTCTGGTGAGTACGGTGTATATGGTATGGTTTTTCGGGAGCTGGCCCCAACCACATGTTGTAATCTAATGCTTCAGGAACGGGCTGCGGTGTCAGGTTTGTTTTTCCAACCCAGTAGAACTTCCAGTCGAAGCCGGTTACTCCACTAATGGTCACTTTCAGCGGCCAGCCAAGCACTCCGCTTTCAACTACTTTTTTAAGCGGTTTTACTGGAGTGTTCAATCCGTAGAAATTGTCTTTAAACCTGAACCAGGTATTTAACCTGAACATTTTGCCCGTTGCATTGATGGCTTCGATTACCCGTTTGCCTTCGCCGATAGTGCGGGTCATCGGTTTTTCGCACCAAACATCTTTTCCGGCCTGGGCGGCCATTACCGACATAATTCCATGCCAGTGAGGAGGCGTGGCAATGTGTACAATGTCAATGTCGGGACGAAGCAGTAATTCGCGGAAATCGGAATATCCTTTCACTTCCGAGCCAACTTTTTGTAAGGTACTGCTCAAATGATTTTTGTCAGCATCGCAAATGGCAAGTAGCCGGGTACCCTCATAAACGATGTGACCCTGACCCATTCCGCCCACTCCGATAATGGCTTTTGTTAACTGATCACTCGGTGCAAGAAATCCATTTCCACCTAAAACATGCCTTGGAATAATGGTTATTGCAGCGGCCGCAACCAACGATTTTTTCAGGAAATCGCGGCGATTGTTCATTTTTTCTGTCATATTAAATGATTTAGTAGAATGCATTTTTGAATTGTTAAGATACAGCAAAGAAAAGAATTGACGTATAAAAGGAGGGGTAATAAATGGGGTAATGCCGACCGGAATCGGTATGTTCTTTACCATAAAAGGGTGAAATTTCCAGATTTCGGATTTTTCCCTGAATAAATCTGGACGAATAATCGATGTCTTGGAATTGGATAAAAGACATCAGACGAAGGATCGATTTATAAATAAAAGCTGCTTTTTACTTTCGAATGATAATCATCAATAGTTGGTTTACTTTTAGATCCAATTTTTATCTCTCTTCTATTAGCAAATTCGAATAATTATCCATTATTTTAAGAACCCAAAAACCTCTTAAAAAAAATGAACAAAACAACTAACAACCGCGGGTGGATCATCACCTTTGCCGCTCTTGGCATAAACCTGATTATGGGAGCGCTCTATTCCTGGGGCGTCATAAAAAAAGCGTTGGTCAGCGACTGGCACTGGTCCAATACCGATGCAACTCTTCCTTTTACCGTTTCAGCCGCAGTTTTTGCAATTTCCATGATTTTTGCCGGCAGGGCACAGGATAAATTCGGCCCCCGGCCAGTTACCATATTGGGTGGAATTATGCTCGGAGGTGGATTAATTCTTTCGGGATTTGCTACCAGCTTGATGGCCATGATATTGACGTTTGGTGTTATTGCATCGATGGGTATCGGTCTTGGTTATTCGGCCGTTACGCCATGTGCCATGAAATGGTTCGATTCATCCAAAAAAGGATTAATTACCGGAATCGTTGTTTCGGGAGTTGGCTTGTCGCCAGTTTATATGACGCCTATTGCTTCCAGCCTTCTGAAAGCTTATGGAATTAGTAATACTTTTTTTATCCTCGGAGTATTCGCTATTGCAGTTGTTGTCGTATTATCCATGTTCCTGTCAAATCCTCCGGAAGTTCAAGTACCGAAATCTGCCCCCAATCAGGCTTCACCAGCTCCAAAAGGAAATGATTTTACGTGGAGTGAAGTTACTAAAACACCTCAGTTTTATTTGTTGTGGATCATGTATGCACTCGCTGCTACTGCCGGATTGATGCTGATTGCTCATTTACCAATGATTGCAGAAGCTCAGGCTCAATGGAAGGCTGGCTTCTGGCTGATTGTTATCCTATCGATATTCAATGCTTTTGGCCGCCTAGTCGGAGGTGCCTTATCGGATAAAATGGGAAGAATCCGCGCCATGATGCTTGTTTTTTTGATTCAGGCAGCGAATATGTTCTTGTTTACGTTTTACACTTCAATTCCTCTATTGATTATCGGTTCAATAGTGGCCGGGATCGCTTACGGAGCTCTCTTTTCATTATTCCCAACCACAACTGCCGAATTCTTCGGAATGAAAAACCTGGGAGTTAATTACGGAATGATTTTTACCGGATGGGGTTTCGCCGGAGTTTTCGGGGGGATGCTCGCTGCTTTTGTGAAAGATAAAACCGGGGTATATGATTATGGTTTTATCGTAGCCGGAGTATTTTTGATTTTAGCGACTATAATAGTTAGTATGCTCAAAGCCCCCAAAGCGAAAGGTTAACGGAAACGATTTTTAAGATACTTAAAGAGTCCGTTCAATTCGTTTTGAACGGACTCTTTCTATTTTCCTGTTTGACTTTTTTCTAATCCTTTAGCGGATTCCAACCTTGCGCCTGAAGCGGGATGGCCGAGCCTCCGGTGGTAATCAGGTTGGCTCCTTCAGCTTCCGGAGTAATATGCCCAATGATGGTAATGTCAAATTCTTTCTTGACCAAGTCATAACTTGCAAGTGGAACAGTGAACAGCAGTTCGTAATCTTCACCGCCGTTGAGGGCTGCGACCAGTGGGTTGATGCTCAGTTCCTCCGCAAATTTTTTGGTTTGGCTGTCGAGTGGAATTTTGTCTTCGTAAATATTACATCCGACTTTCGAAGCTTTGCACAAATGCAGCACTTCCGACGAAAGCCCGTCCGAAATATCGATCATCGAAGTCGGTTTAATGTCCAGTGTTTTCAGCAATTCCTTGATATCGCCACGCGCTTCGGGTTTTAACTGACGTTCCAAAATATAGTCATATCCTGCGAATTCAGGTTGCTGGTTCGGGTTTACTTTGAACACTTCGTTTTCGCGTTCCAGCAATTGAAGCCCCATATAGGCGCCACCCAAATCGCCCGACACACATACCAAATCGCTCGTTTTTGCACCGCTTCGGTAAACCAGTTCATCTTCATTGGCCTCGCCAATAGCTGTAATGCTGATCGTCAATCCGGTTAACGAGCTGGTGGTATCGCCGCCAATCAGGTCAACGCCATATTTCTCACAAGCCAGATGAATTCCGGAATACAATTCTTCAACGGCTTCCAATGAAAATTTAGACGAAATAGCGATCGAAACCGTGATTTGCCGGGGCGTGGCATTCATGGCAAAAACGTCAGAAAGGTTTACCACGACCGCTTTGTAACCCAGGTGTTTCAGCGGAACATACATCAAGTTGAAATGAATTCCTTCGGTTAAAAGATCGGTGGTCACCACAATTTTTTTGTCCGGGAAACTCAAAACGGCAGCGTCGTCGCCAACGCCGGTCAATGTACTTGTATTTCTGATTTGTATTTTTTCGGTCAGGCGGTTAATTAATCCAAACTCTCCAAGTTCAGAAAGTGGCGTTTGTTTCATTGTTTCTTTCGTGTTAAAATTAAGACCTGAAGGTATTTATTACCTTCAAAGATTCGACAAAAATAGCTTTACTTCCTTATCTTTGCAATTAATTTTAAACAGTCGGGGTACACGATTGTTAATAGGACTGTAATCAAGAAGTGAACGGAAACTGTTGGACATGGAAAATCAGGATAAATTATTAAACGATATAACAAACAAGGAATACGAATATGGGTTTGTAACCGATATTGATACAGACGTTATTCCGAAAGGTTTGAGCGAGGATGTGGTCAGGCTGATTTCGCAAAAGAAAAATGAGCCCGAATTTATGCTCGAATTCAGGCTGAAAGCATACCGCGAATGGCTGAAGATGAAAGCTCCCCAATGGGCTCATTTACGAATTCCTCCCATCGATTTTCAGGAAACGATTTATTATGCGGCACCCCGAAATCAGGCTAAATACCAAAGTCTCGACGAAGTTGATCCGGAATTACTGGAGACCTTCAAAAAACTTGGTATCCCGCTCGAAGAACAGAAGCATTTGGCCGGAGTGGCGGTTGACGTGGTAATGGACAGCGTTTCGGTAACCACAACCTTTAAAAAAGTACTGGCCGAAAAAGGCATTATATTTTGTTCGTTTAGCGAAGCTCTGATTGAACATCCGGATTTGATTAAAAAATACCTGGGAATGTCTGTTCCTCCGACTGATAATTTCTTTGCTGCATTAAACTCAGCGGTATTTTCAGATGGATCGTTTTGCTACATTCCGAAAGGGGTTCGCTGCCCAATGGAACTTTCAACCTATTTCAGGATTAATACTGCCGGAACCGGACAGTTTGAGCGTACCTTAATTATTGCAGAAGACGATAGTTATGTGAGTTATCTGGAAGGCTGTACCGCCCCAATGCGCGACGAAAACCAACTGCACGCTGCTGTAGTTGAGATCATTGCAATGGATCGCGCTGAAGTGAAATATTCGACGGTTCAAAACTGGTATCCGGGTGATAAAAATGGCATTGGCGGAATTTACAATTTCGTGACCAAACGTGGCATTTGTCGTGGCGAGTCTTCGAAAATTAGCTGGACTCAGGTTGAATCCGGATCGGCAATTACCTGGAAATATCCAAGTTGTGTGCTGATTGGTGATAATTCGGTAGGCGAGTTTAACTCGGTAGCATTGACCAATCACCATCAACAGGCTGACACAGGAACGAAGATGATTCACATTGGGAAAAACACCAAAAGCACCATCGTTTCGAAAGGTATTTCGGCTGGTAAAAGCGACAATTCGTATCGCGGTTTGGTAAAGGTGTTACCGGGAGCGATTAATGCGCGAAATTATTCGCAGTGCGACTCGCTTTTGCTGGGTTCAACCTGCGGCGCCCATACGTTCCCATACATCGAAGTAGGTAACAAATCATCGATTGTTGAGCACGAAGCAACCACCTCGAAAATTGGTGAGGACCAGATATTTTATTGCAATCAGCGCGGTATTTCAACCGAAGATGCGATTGGTATGATTGTAAACGGTTATGCCCGAGAAGTGCTGAATAAACTGCCCATGGAATTTGCCGTTGAAGCACAAAAATTGCTGGCCATTAGCTTGGAAGGCAGCGTGGGATAAGAGGAATATTAGAATGTTAGAATCCAGAATGGCAAATGAATCTCGAATGATGAGTGTTTTTATTCAAGATTCGCCACTCAAGGCTTGAAAGTTGGAATAATAATCATGAAACTATAATAGAATGCTATCAATAAAAAACTTACACGCATCAATTGAAGGCAAGGAAATCCTGAAGGGGATCAACCTGGAAATAAGGGCTGGTGAAGTACATGCCATCATGGGTCCCAACGGATCAGGAAAAAGTACACTTGCCAATGTTTTGGCCGGGAAGGAAGATTACGAAATACTGGAGGGTGAAGTCACCTACGAGGGACAGAATTTGCTTGAGCTCTCGCCGGAAGTTCGCTCACGCAGCGGATTATTCCTGAGTTTTCAGTATCCGGTTGAAATTCCGGGGGTACCTATGATCAATTTTCTGAAAGCCTCGGTTAACGAGCACCGCAAATTTAAAGGTCTGGAGCCATTGACTGCCGGTGAGTTCTTGAAGCTGATGCGGGCCAAAAAGGAAATGCTTCATTTGGATACCGAACTGACCAACCGTTCGGTAAACGAAGGTTTTTCGGGAGGCGAAAAAAAGAAAAACGAAATATTCCAGATGGCCATGCTTGAACCTAAGCTGGCAATCCTCGACGAAACGGATTCCGGATTGGATATTGATGCACTCCGCATTGTGGCCGAAGGGGTAAATGCACTGAAAACACCTGAAAATGCGACTATCGTTGTAACACACTACCAACGATTACTCGATTACATAGTGCCTGATTTTGTGCACGTTTTGTACAAAGGGAAGATTGTGCTTTCAGGCGGGAAAGAATTGGCATTGGAGCTGGAAGAAAAAGGCTACGACTGGATTAAAAACGGTGAAAACTAAAACCGAAAAAATATTTCTGAAAATGAGTATTGTATCACAGAAAATATCGCAAACGGATCAACTAGCTTCTTTGTTTGAGCACAGCAGGGACGCACTAAATCAGGGCTCATCGCCAATCCTTAACCGGATGCGCGAGGTGTCGTTTAAGCGTTTTGCCCAAGCCGGAATACCTGATTTCAAGAACGAAGACTACAAATACACCAACCTGAAACCTGCTTTCGAAAAATCGTACAGTCAGGAATTGGTGCGGGAATCAGGCTTAATAAACCTGAATGAAGTGTTCAAATGCAACCTTCCTCAGTTGGATACGCATTTGGTTTTTCTGGTCAACGGTTGGTTTTACAGCGGTAACAAGCCAGAAACTGAGCTTCCAAAAGGAGTTGTGTTGGCTAGTCTGGAACAGATTGCCAATGAAAAGCCGGAATTGCTTCAGGATTATTTGAATCGTCAGGCTGGTTTGTCAAACGATCCTTTTGTGGCACTGAATACAGCCTTTGCAAAAGATGGTTTTTTCCTATTTGTTCCGAAAGGAGTAATCATCGAAAAACCAATTCAGATCATCAACTTACTGAGTTCCGACGAAAACCTGATGGCTACGCAGCGCAATCTGGTCATTACTGAAGCTGCCAGTCAGGTTAAACTGCTGGTTTGCGACCACACGTTGACTTCAACTTCGTTTCTTTTCAATACCGTTTCTGAAATATTTGTTGGTGAAGATGCCCGGATTGATGTTTATACCATCCAGAACCATCACAACCAGTCAACCTCCATAAATTCCACATTCTACAAACAGGAACACAATTCGAACCTGGTTACCGGCACGGTCAGCCTGCATGGCGGATTAATCCGGAATAACCTGAAAGTAACTTTTAATGGCGAACATGCTGAAGCGAATGTCAACGGTATTTCGTTTACCGATAAAAATCAGCATATCGATAATTTTACGGTGATTGAACATGCTTCGCCCAATTGCCAAAGCAACCAGATTTATAAAAATATACTGAACGATGAGTCAACTGGCGCCTTTGCCGGACGAATCCACGTGGCGCGCGACGCACAACAAACCATTGCCTTTCAGCGAAACAACAATGTTTTGCTGTCGGATAAAGCCCGGATGCAAACCAAGCCTCAATTAATTATCGATGCAGATGACGTTAAATGTAGCCATGGTGCAACTGTCGGCCAAATTGACGAAGAAGCTTTGTTTTTCCTTCGTGCACGTGGAATTGGGGAGAAGGATGCCCGGATGATGCTGATGAATGCTTTTGCTCACGAAGTAATCCTGAAGATTTCGATTGAACCGCTACGCGAGCGGATTGATGAACTGATCGAAAAACGCCTGAACGGAGAGATCAGTCGCTGCCACGATAGCAACTATCAGTGTAATTGCTAAAAATATTAATCCTTTGATGTAAGCCTTGCAGGAAACTGCGAGGCTTTTTTTGTGCAGATTTATGCTGATGAGTTTATCCCATGCAAAAAAACCGTCTTAAAACTAAGACGGTTTTTATATTTTTTGGAATCTAATTTTTTAGATCTTGTTCAGATGCAAAGAAAGTGATGATTTCAGGTTTGCAGCTTTATTGGTATGAATCACATTCTTTTTGGCTAGTCTGTCAATCAGTGAAACAACTTTTGGTAAAGCTTCAGTAACTACTGCCTTATCAGTTTCTAAACGTAATTTCTTTACAGCATTACGCATTGTTTTAGCGTAGTATTTATTCTGCAAGGTTTTTACTTCATCTTGCTTGATTCTCTTCTTAGCCGATTTATGATGTGCCATTTTTTCTTTCCTAAATTGTTAAATTTATTTGTAGCCCGTAGCGGATTCGAACCGCTGCTACCAGGATGAAAACCTGGCGTCCTAACCCCTAGACGAACGGGCCAACTTGTTTATTCCCTGATTTGGGACTGCAAAAATAGACTATTTTTTTTAGTCGCCAAATTTTTTCAGAGTTTTTTGCTAAAAATCCTTTGACTTCGTTTAGCCTTTGGCTTTTATTTTAGCGCTGCAAAGAAAATTAAGATTTTTGAAACGGCAAACAAAATGCGAAAAAAAATTAGCGCCATTCAACAATCGTTCCCCTGTTCTTTTGCAGTAGTTTTTCGGGCATTGAAGATACAATCTCTTTCCATAACAATTCAATGAGTTTGTATTTTGCATAGTGCCTCGAAAAAACCAGGCTGACTTCCCGAAGTGGGTTAGCATCGACGAAAGTGCGTACATGATCAAAACGGGCTTCGCTCATTCCCAGGGTTGCCAATTCTGGAATGATCGTCATTCCACCTTCCTTGTCGATGATGTTCATGATGGTTTCGAGCGATCCTGCTTCAAAAAAGAAGGGCAATGCTGAATTCGCTGTTCCCTTGAATGAACAAAGATTGATCACCTGGTCGCGGAAACAATGTCCGTCGCTTAAAAGCCATAATTCAGGAGTAGCAATATCTTTTAATTTGATTGTCGGATTTTTTGCCAACTGATGATCGTCGTGCAGGTACAACAACATCCCTTCATAAAACATGGGTTTTTCGTTGATCCGTTCTTCGTGGAGAGGCGTTACCAGTATGCCCACATCGATTAAGTCGCGATTCAAACGATCGATAATGTTTGCGGTGGTCAATTCTTCAACCTTAATATTGATGTTCGGGTATTTACGCTTATAATTTCCAATAAACAGAGGTAACAGGTAGGGCGCCAGCGTTGGTATAATACCAATCTTAAGCTCTCCGGAAATCAGGTTTTTATGCTCTTTGATGATGCTATTTATTTTTTGTGATTCCTGTAAGGCAATGCGGGCTTGATCGATTATCCGGCGTCCTACATCGGTTGGAATAAGCGGTTGTTTACTCCGATCAAAAATGATGACTTCCAGATCTTCTTCCAGTTTTTTAATCTGCATACTTAGAGTGGGCTGCGTAATAAAGCAGTTTTCAGCAGCTTTGCCAAAATGACGAAAAGTATCAACAGCAACAATATATTCGAGTTGGGTTAAGGTGATCATCAGCTTTGATTTTTATCTGCTAAAGATAATTAAGTATTTACGATTAAACAATTTACTATTTACAATTTGGATTCCTTATGTAGTTAGGTCATTTCGAAACGTTTAGTGCCATACAATATTTATCAAATCAATTAATCGATTTTGTAATATCTTACCACACATTACTGATAATTAATCTATTATAATTGTAAATTGCAAATCATATAAAAAGCATTTGGCGTTGCCACTCAAACAAAGCTACTGAAAGCGCGTGCGAAACATTCATTGATTTGCATTTGCCGGTCATAGGGATGTGTAGCCTAAACGAACATTTTTGAAGGATTTCATCTGGGAGGCCATTTCGCTCATTCCCGAGAAGAAATATGATATTTTCAGGTAGTTTAGTGGCAAATATATTGGTCGAATCTTCACTGGTTTCAATAGCCGCCAATTGAATGTCAGGACTTAGCTGCGCGAAAAAGTCTTCAGGAGCAATAAATGTTAGCCTGACATTGTTATAACTGAGTCCGGCGGTTTTCTTAATCGACGACTCCCGGAGTTGGAAACCGGTACCCAGAATAAAAACATCTTCAGCGCCAACATTGTCTGCCAGCCTGATCATGTTACCGATATTCTCCGGATTAATGATTTGCCATGCTGCAATAATTGGCTTGCTTGTGAGTTCAGTATATTTTTTGTCATTAAAAAAAACTATTGAATTTGTTTCCATCGTTCGCGGAATATCTTTTTCTTTGAGGTACAAATGACTGATTTTTTAGATTGAAAACAATGAGATGTATTAAAATAGTTGGTGGAATCTTATTTCTTACGGTGTTTTTCTCTTGCGGAAAATCGTACAAGGAGAGAGCCGCCGGGAGGCTGAACATGGCGGTTTCGATTTGTGAAAAGGGAGATACAGTTACCGCTTTACAGCAATTAGATTCTGTTCAGATTTTGTTTTCGGATGCTGTTGAAACGGTTGAGAAGGCAAGAAAATTGAGCAACAAAATTAATTCTGAAATTTTGTTCCGCAAACAAGAGCAGTTCAATAAAGTGGGTAATCAATTGAACGAACTCAACAAACTATTTGACAAGGGGAAGACCGAATTTGACCGATACAGCCAATATATTCATAAAATGCAAAAGTTTGAACGCCGTTGGAATCAATCGTTTATTCAAGTTCATCTTGACGAACGAGGCGAACTGTACATATCGAGCAATTATTATGGAGCCGAATGGTTGAATCATACCGGGTTAAGAGTTTACGACGGACTTTTTCAGGCAAAAACAGATTCGGTTTCGTTGGACGACCCGAACAATCACCACAGCGAATTCATGAATACACATTGGGAAAAGGTGAGTTACAAAAATGGCAAAGACAATGGAGTTATTCAGTTTATTGCTGATAATGCCAATCGAAATCTGAAAGCTGTTTTTCTGGGGAAACGTCAGTATTTCATTGTTCTTGAGACATTTGACAAACAGGCGATAAAAGATGCCCTTTCCTTGTCGAATGCTTTGAAAATGAAAACTGAACTCCAAAAAGAGATTAAGGAGCTTCAGTCAAAATTGAATTAAAGATTGAATCATTGAGCAGGTTTCTTTTCTGGGTATAACATGCCTTTTATTTTTAGTGCCAAATCATTAGAAAGCATTATTGCTGATCTTTTATTCAGATGGCTCCCATCATAAGTTTTATAGCGATTGGGCATTAATTCGATCCAATACCCCCCTGCTTCACGAAATCGGGTACTTATGATTGCCTCATTATATAATCCCATGGAGTCTTCCAATGCCCGCATTGGGATTGATACGGGAGGACGAAATCCAATAACACGTATTCCTCGACGGCTCCAGTCTTTAACCTTGCATGCCAATCTTTCGATGTATTGCAGTTTAACTTTATAGTTGGCAAAATCCTGAGTGTACGAAGAAATCGATTCCATCGTATCTACTGGAAATTTTTCAGACTCAACATATCCATTGGGGTAATATTCATTACAATAATAGCTTGTGGGTGGCTTATTCTTCAATAAATCACGAATTTCTTCAGGGGTTGTAGCTGAGAACTGATAAAGAATTCCATTCAGGTATAAACGTTCAAAAATATCTTCACGAGGGCGCATTTTCTCCTGTTGAAACTGTTCGTTCTTCTGAGTAAATGCCGTGATACAATTGGGTGAAATACCCAATAAGATTACTTTTTCCTGACTTTTTTTTGACAGTTTTTCTTCAGCTGCTTCGAACATGGCAGGGGTCAGTCCGCCATTGGAATATCCAAAATTTAAAACTTTCATCCCAGATAAGTTCTTCTCCATCACTTCAGGCGAAACTCCTCGGTAAACACGCGAATCTCCCATAACGACAACCTGATATTTCGCAGGTGCAAAAGTTTTTTGTGTCCAGAAACGGTCGCGGATATATTTTTCTTTATTTTTAGGTAAAACAAAGCTTAAAGTCGCAATCAGAACTGAGGCAATCAACAACGTCACCGTAATATTAGAGTATCGTCTCATTTCCTAAAATTGAAAATAAATAAACTCACTACCATTTCCTCTGAAATAAACAATAGAGGTTATCAGCAAGGCATACAAGATCATTTCGAACCACATCCAGCGTCTCGAATCCCAGTCAATTCGATTTTTTATCCCTGTTGCAACCAGCAGCTCACGGGTAAACATGATCAGGAGAAAAACAGTTCCGTTTAGTCCCCAACCCAATTGTGCCGGGCCAGAGAACGAAAACATGATTTTGATGATTTTCCAGGCTTTGCCAATCGATTCAGATCTAAAAAACACCCAGGCAACCAGTACCTGAACCATAACAAAAAACCAGCCGACAATTTTCAGGAGTTTGTATTTTTTGAAGAATTCAGGCCATCCCAAAATTCGTTCAAGCGAAAGAAAAAACGCATGAATAGCACCCCAGGTTATAAATGTCCAAGCAGCGCCATGCCATAATCCTGATATCAGCATGGTAATCCACATGTTCAGGTGATGGTAAAATTTCCCCTTTTTGTTTCCACCCAGCGGAATGTAAACGTAATCTCTGAACCATGTAGAAAGTGAAATATGCCAGCGGGTCCAGAAATCGCGCAATGATGTTGAAATATAGGGGTGATTAAAATTCTCGACAAAGTCATAGCCCATCCATTTGGCCAGTCCTCTGGCAATGTCGCTATAGCCAGCAAAGTCGCAGTAAATCTGAATTGCGAAAGCCACCATGATTCCCCACCAGTAGAGTGATGATGGATTTACCTCAGGCGAGCTGAAAGCAGCCACAACTAAAGGAGCAAGGTTGTCGGCAATCACCATTTTCTTGAAATAACCCTTCACGACAAACCGAAAACCTATCCACATTCCTTCTTTTGAAACTGGAGTGATTTTCAGCAGTTGGGGCAGCATTACTTTGGCCCTTATTATTGGCCCAGCCACCAGTTGTGGAAACATGGATAGGAATGCAAAAAAATGGAGAATACTTTTAGTGGGTTCAAGCCTTTTTTTATATACATCAATGGTATAGCTTAAACTCTGAAATGTGTAAAAACTGATACCAACAGGTGTCACAAGAAAAAAATCAGGAATATGGCTGAAAAGTGAAAATGATCCACTAAGTCCCAAACATGAATCAAGGTTGCGAGCAATAAATCCTGAATATTTAAAGACTGAAAGCGAACCGATGTTGGCGGACATAGAAAGAACGAGCAACAACTTCCGGTGCTTTTCGTAACGCGCCATTCCCAAAGCGGCCGCAAAATCTACCAGCCCGCTGAAGATAATCAGGAAAAGGAATCGCCAGTCCCACCAGCCGTAAAAGAAAAATGAAGCAGTGGTCAGCCAAAGCAAGCGTCCTTTAAGCCGAGTTCCAATGAATTTTGAAACAAGGAAATATACGACTGCAAAAACAACAAAAATAAGCGAGTTAAAAAGCATGGATTAATTTGGCAGATAAAAGTAGGATTTTTTTCGAAATCCATTTCCTCTCTTCCAGAGTCAGAACCCCAATGATTTATGGATGAAAATATTGGTTCTACTTAAATCAACTTTTGAATTTCTTCGACCGGGCGGGCCAGAACGGCACGTGTTCCTTTTATGACCAGCGGACGTTGAAGCAATTTTGGATTTTCTACCAAAATTTGAATCCATTCCTCATCGCTAAATACTTTTCCTTTATAATTCAGTTTATAAAGTTCTTCATTGGTACGGAGGATGTCGGTTACCGAAAGTCCCGATTTATTCAGAAACTCTTTGATCTCTTTTACAGTAATTCCATCTTTCATGTAGTCGATTACTTCGATTTCAAAACCTTTTTCTTCCAAATATTTGAGCCCTTCGCGGCTTTTTGAACAACGCGGGTTGTGATAAAATTTCATGAGATTCTGATGTCTTTTTTTGATGTAGGTATGATAATCTTCCTGGGCACGGTAGCGCTGTCCGTTTGTTTGATTGTTATACCGATTGCTCAGTTCGCTGTCTAAAATACGGGCTTTGGTGTTATCCCGAAGCTGAATCCGGAGTAATTCTTTCAGCTCGTTTCTGATTTCAGGAGAGTAAATCGGACAGGCCACTTCAATTCGCCGGTCAAGGTTTCGGGGCATCCAGTCGGCCGACGAAATGTAAATGTCATCTTTGCCTCCGTTGGCAAAAAGAAACGCACGGGTGTGTTCCAGATATTTGTCAACAATACTGATGGCTTCGATGTTTTTACTCAATTTTTCGTCACCGGTTTTTAAACCAAATATTCCACGAATGATGAGTTGAATTTTGACGCCAGCCTGGCTAGCCTCGTATAATTTGTCAATCATTTCGGGATCTATCAGGCTGTTCATCTTCAGTATCATATAGGCCGGTTTTCCCTTCCTGGCGTTTGTAATTTCCTGATCAATTTTATGAACGAAAAATTTGCGCATCGAGAATGGGCTGATTATGATCTGACTGTAGTTGAAATGATAATAGGTGTGTTTAAAGAACTCGAACATATTGGCCACATCGTTGGCAATTTCCTGATCGGCGGTCATCAAGCCTTTGTCGGCATAAACACGGGCTGTTCCTTCATGGAAATTTCCGGTGCCAATGTATGCGTAGTTGCGGAGCCCATTCTTCTCCTTGCGCTGAATCCACGCCAGTTTACAGTGTACTTTAAGCCCTGGAATACCATTGATAACGTGAGCTCCCTCTTCCTGTAATTTGTTCGACCAGAATATGTTTGCTTCTTCGTCGAACCTGGCTTGCAGTTCGATGACGACCGTAACTTTTTTACCATTCCTGATGGCGTTCAGTAAGGCATTTACAACTTTGGAAGTTTCAGAAACCCGATAAATGGTTATACCAATTTCGCGGACTTTGGGGTCGATGGCGGCTTCCCTTAATAAATCGATAAAATGCGAAAAGCTTTGGTAGGGATAATGGAGCAAAACATCTTTCTGCCGTAGTTTTTTCAATATGCTCTGGTGTGGAGGCAAGTCTTTGTGAGGGATTGGCGGAAGACTTTGATAATAATGCCGCGATTTCCCGATTTCAGGAAAATTCATGAAATCTTTATGGTTGTGATACCTTCCTCCGGCAACGGTTTTTTCAGCTCCATCGAGCTTCATTTTTTTCATGATGAATTCGAGCAAATCATCGGGCATTTCACGATCGTAGATCAGTCGGACGGGAATTCCAATTTTCCGTTTTTTCAAACTGAGTTCCATTTTTTCCATGAAACTTTTCGAAATGTCATCATCGATATCCAGCTCGGCATCACGGGTAACTTTGATGGTGTAAGCTTCAAAATGGTCGAAATTGAAAATAGGAAATACATCGTTCAGGCAGAACCGGATGACATCGTCAACCATAATGATGTATTTATTTTTCCCCTGTTCGGGAAGAACTAAAAAACGGGAAACGGAACGGCTGGGGATTCGAACCAAGGCATACGCAAACTTTTCGGGTGAACTTATCTTCGATAGTTTGACGGCCAGATAAACCGATTTGTCGCGCAGATAAGGGAATTTCATCGATTTGCCGAGCATGATCGGAACGATATTCGGAAGTACTTTCGTATTGAAATACTTCCTGACATAAATTCCCTGTTCGTGAGTCAGCTGTTTCTCGTCGAGCATGAAAATCTTTTCGTTGGCCAATTCAGCCCAAATATTCCGGTAGATTTCCTGAGCCTTTTGCTGTTGCTGAACAACTGTTTCCTGAATTTTGTCGTACAGTTCGTCTGCCGTATAATTGCCTAAAAGCGTCTCCTCGTCTTTCCCAAATTCGAGCATTCGCCGAACCGTAGCCACTCTGACCCGGAAGAATTCGTCGAGGTTGTTTGAGAAAATTCCAAGAAACCGAATTCGTTCAAACAATGGAACCGTGGGATCTTCAGCCTCCTGAAGTACCCGTGCATTAAATGACAGCCAGCTAATTTCCCGGTTATTGTATTTGCTCGATTTATCCATTTCATGAGTTATTATTTGTCCAGACAACCAACAAACAGTTTCTTACATTTTAAGTTTATTCAAGCCTTTCTGAATGGCTTCCTTAAATATGGGTAGATCGGTTATTTCGTTTAAAGGGGTTATCCGGTCTTTCGGTGCTTCATTTTCGTCTTGAAGGAATAATTCGAACCAGCCTACATTTTGCCATTGATTTAATTTGTAGCCTACTTTCGAAAACTCGCCACATTTGATATATCCAAAATGTTCATGAAAAGCCACGCTGGGTTCGTTCGGCATGGTGATAATGGCCAGAAGGTTAGCTATTCCCTGGTAGCGAACCATTTCGTTTAGGCTGGTATAAAGCGCTTCAGCCACTTTTTGGCGCTGAAATTCAGGGTGGACATAGATCGAAACTTCCTTACTCCACCGGTAGGATGCGCGGCTACGGTATGCCGATGCGTAGGCATACCCGGCAATCCGTCCGTCGATTTCACAAACGAGGTAAGGCAACTCAGTCATTATTCCCTCAATTCGTTTCCAGAACGATGCCTCGTCGGGAACCGATTCTTCAAAAGTGACGGATGTTTCAAGAATAAAAGGTGAATAAATTTCCAGAATCCCCGGAACATCACGTTTTTCTGCAAGTCGTATAATTTGAGCCATAATAAATCTTTAATTATGAATCTTAAGTAAAAAACACTCTTCACTCAAAATTCTGATATTCCATTATTTCTAATTTACATCATCGCTGAATTCCATCAGGAATGCTTTAATAAAACCCCCGATTTCTCCGTCAAGAACGGCATTTACATTACCCGATTCGAAGCCGGTCCGGACATCTTTTACCAATTTATAGGGCTGAAGTGTATATGATCGGATTTGTGAACCCCATTCAATCTTCTTCTTGCTGGCATTGATTTGTTGTTCGGCTTCCTGCCTTTTTCGAAGCTCCAATTCGTATAACTGAGATTTCAGCAAACGAAGCGCATTTTCTTTGTTTCCAAATTGAGAACGGCTTTCGGTGTTTTCAATGATAATGCCGGTTGGGGCGTGACGAAGACGAACTCCGGTTTCTACTTTGTTGACATTTTGGCCACCTGCTCCGCCTGACCGAAAAGTATCCCAGGTAATGTCGGCCGGATTAATCTCAACTTCGATGGTGTCGTCAATGGCTGGTGAAACAAAAACGGAAGCAAAAGTGGTCATTCGCTTGCTTTGGGCGTTAAATGGCGAGAGTCTGACCAAACGATGTACGCCATTTTCGCTTTTAAGGTAGCCATAAGCATATTCTCCTTCAAACTCAATGGTGCAACTTTTCACACCAACTTCGTCACCAGCATGATATTCAATTGTCTTTACAGTGTAGCCTTGTTTTTCGCCGTAACGCATGTACATGCGCATCAGCATTTCTGCCCAGTCGTTGCTTTCGGTTCCACCTGCCCCGGCATTAATACGGAGAATTGCTCCCAGTTTATCCTCCTCTTTCCTGAGCATGTTTTTAGTTTCCAGAGTTTCAATAGCCTCCAGTGTCTCGTTGAACTGTTGTTCAATATCTTCCTCTGTGGCTTCATCCATCTCATAAAAGTCATATAAAACCAGCAAGTCTTCCATATTTTGGTTAACCTGCTTGAATCCATCCGTCCATACTTTGATCGAACGGATTACTTTCATCTGGGCTTCAGCTTCTTTGGGGTTGTTCCAGAAATCAGGATCCTGAGTTTTCAGTTCCTCTTCCTGTAGCTGGATCACTTTCTGATCGTAGTCAAAGATGCCTCCTTAACGCATCCCGGCGATCATTGAGACCTTTAACCTGTTCTTTGAGAATCATTTTTTAATTTTATGAATTACTAAAGCAAAAGTAAAAAATGAAATGTGAATCGGAAGGTTACAGGTAACATTTGTTTATTAAAGAAAAAGGTCGGTAGTCTCAACTTAAACATTTCAAATTAAGTTGAAACAACCGACCTGATCGATTCTTATTTCCCTCGACTTACACTCCCCAAACTATCGTTGCATCTGAAACAGAGGTTGATTGTACTTGATAGGAATTTGCCTTAGTGGAGTCTTCATACTTAAACGCATAAATTCTGACAGTATAAGTTTCCCCATTTACAGGGAATCCTGAGCTCCATCCGCTGGTGGAAGCGCTAAGGGTGCCGGTAATGACGGAACTGGAAAGTTCACTGCTGTTGAATACAATGGTTCCAGTTTTGTCTAAGATTTGAATCGCATAGCTATCGGCATTTGTCAAGGCAGTCCAGCTAAATTCAGCATACGATTTGGTCGTATTGTATAGGCATTTTTCGAAGGTAACCGGAACAAGTGCATCGGAGGTAAGAACGTCCTGACATTCGTAAGTTGTTCCGCTATCGAACACCGAACTGAAAGTGTAAGTGGCCGCGGCTGGCTTGGTTGCCGAGTATTCAGAGTCAGAAGGTTCTTTTAAGAAGTTATAGGTATATGCCCCATTTGCTTTAAGCGAGATTGTTTCTGTAGGATCAACTGAACTTACCGCTGTTACTGTTTTTAAGGTGCTGAAGGCATAGGCATATAATGCAACTCCATAAACAACGGTATTTGTTTCTGAACGTTTCGAGACAATCACGGCATCGCCTACTACAGTAGAATCGCCGCTGTCTTTGTTGCACGAAGAGGCGAAGGCTACTAATAAAATTAAAGTAATAATTTTTAACTGTTTCATATGATTATAATTTAGCTGAATCTATTCCGTTTAAATTTGCTTATACCCTAAATAAAAATCGATTTATTGCTATTGTAATATAAGATTAAATAAGACCTTAAAGGTTGCGTGAACAAAGTTATTTATTTGGCGGCTAACTGACTTTATTCAAATGAAATTCGTCGTTGTTCGTAATAAAAACGCCCATTTAATTACCTCCCCATACAATTGTTTTTTCTACAAAAGAAACTGATTGTAAATTATATGAATCGCCTGAAGGCTCGTACAGAAAGGCATTTAGTCTGACCGTATATGTTTTGCCAACGACCGGGGTGAAATCGGTTATCCAGCCAGTGGTAGTTGATTTGACAGCATAGGCTTTTATAGTACTGGCAAGCTTTAAACTTCCAAAAACCAGTTCCGAACCGTCCAGAATATTAATCGAATAACTTTCGGCTCCAGAGACAGTGCCCCAGGTTACACTCATTTCACTGGAAGTTGAATCGTATTTAATTTCTTTGATAACCGGAACCGCTAATACTTTGTCAGATACTTCATCCTGAAATTCGGCAGTTGCACCATTTTCAAAAACAGCTGAAAAATTAAATATTGAAGCTGTTGGTCTGGTGGTTGTGAATTCATCATCAGAGGGTTCGTAATAAAAATTAGTCTGGTACTTCTGGTTTATGTTAAGTGTATATGCTTTACTTTCGTCAAGCGTACTGGTCGCCTTTACACTTCGGAATGCGCCAAATGTATAAGCATAGAGCGCATAGCCATAAACCGTAGTTGTACCTGACTGTTTGACAACAATTATAGCATCACCCGAACCAGAAACATCATCAAAGTTTTTACTGCATGATGTCATGAATAAAGTAATTAAAACAAAAAAGAAAAATCTTAATGGTTTCATGGGTGTCTATATTTTGGGAGAATTTTCGTCCGGAAAATTTAAAATGCCGTTTGTAGTTCCCCGCTTATCAGGATACAAAGATATTCATTTGGTTGTCAATCGAACTTTCATAAAAAGGGTTTTATTGCATTGCGTCTCCAATTATCCGACAGAAATATAAACTTTTCAGAACTGATTTTGAATTCAGGATTAAAGTTCTATCTTTGCGCCACAAATTTTTAATAACTGTTTATCATTTAAATTTAAGCAAAATGCCAGCAAAAATCAGATTGCAACGACATGGTCGTAAACGGTATGCTTACTATCACATTGTGATAGCTGATAGCAGGGCGCCACGGGATGGTAGTAACATTGAACGGATTGGATCTTATAATCCAAACACAAATCCTGCTACTATCGAACTCGATTTTGACAAAGCCTTAACATGGCTTGCCAATGGTGCTCAACCAACCGACACCGTAAGAGCTATTTTATCTTACAAAGGAGTAATGTACAAAAAACATCTTTTAGGTGGTGTAGCCAAAGGGGCTTTTACTGCTGAAGAAGCTGAAGCCAAATTCGAAGCTTGGGTAGCTGAAAAAGCACAGAAAGTTCAGGCTAAGAAAGATGTATTAGTTAACAATGCAGAGTCTTCACGTAAAGCTCAGCTTGAAATGGAAGCTAAAAAGAGCGCAGAAAGAGCCAACGCAATTGCTAAACGTAATGCAGAAGCTGCAGCTGCTGCCAAAGCCGCTTCTGCTCCTGCCCCAGTTGTTGAAGAAGTAGCTGAAGAAGCTGCTCCTGAAGAAACTGAAGGATAACAACTAGTCGATTCCTGTTTTAAACTTCGGGATAAAACAGACAACTTATAAAAGCGATAGAGAAATCTGTCGCTTTTTTCTATTTTTACTGCTATGGAAACAATACCAAAAAGCGATTGCATAAAAGTTGGCTTTGTCCAAAAACCACATGGAATACATGGAGAACTGGTCATCCGGTTCGATCCAGGGTATTACGAAACTCTTGAGGAATGTCCAACTCTTTTTCTGGAAGTCGATAATTTGCTTGTTCCTTTTTTTATCACAGAAGAAGGGTTGCGGTTTAAATCGGGCGAAGCGGTAATTACCAACTTGGAATGGGTTGATTCCGAGAAAAAAGCCAAGGAACTTTGTGGCTTATCGGTTTTTGTCGGTTCGGATGAGGTGATATTATCAGAGGATGAAATTAGTCCGAACGAATTGGTTGGGTACACATTATTTGACCAAACGCTTGGATCGATTGGTCAAATTACCGAGGTGAACGATTTCTCAGGGAACCTTTTGCTCTCGGTTATTTACCAGGGGAAAGAAGCAATGGTTCCGCTAAACGAAGATCTGATTGTTCGCCTGGATGAAGAGTTGCGGGAAATAGAGTTGAATATCCCTGAAGGTTTGTTCAATTTGGACGACGATTAGACCCGAGGCGTCTCTTTCAAAATAATTTTCGTCTTACTGCAACTTCGCGAATAATTTGGCGTCTATAAATTGCGTTTAATGACAGAAAACCAATGTATCATCAAAATAGCAAATCAATGAAGACAAAACTAGCAACAGTATTTATCTTATTCGCTTTTATCCTGACCGGTATTCGGGTTCAGGCAGAAGAACAAACCAGGAAGGTTGATCCATTTACTGAAATTTCGTTGCGGATTGGCGCCAAGGTACATCTGGAACAAGGCGCAAAACAAAACCTTGAAATTGTAGCCAAATCATCAACTCTCGATGAAATTATTACCGAGGTGAAAGACGGAAAACTGATTATCAGGTTCCCAAACAAAGACTTTTTCTGGAAAACATTTCAACCAGGCGAAGTTATTATTTACATCACAACTCCTGAAATTAATGGTCTTGGCGTTTCCGGATCGGGCGACATTATCGCTCAGGATGAAATTAAAACCAAAATTCTGGATATGGCGGTGAGTGGCAGCGGAAACATTAAATTATCTGATCTTTCTGCCGAACGCGTAAAAACAACAATTTCCGGATCGGGCGATATTGTTTTGGCAGGAAAAGCTGTAGCACAGGATTTGAGCGTTGCCATTTCGGGTAGTGGAAACCTTAAAGCACTTGATTATACTGCGGATGATGTGAGTGTTAAAGTTGCAGGTTCCGGAAATGTGGAAGTGGGCGCCAATAAAAATCTATTCGTTCGTTTGGCTGGCTCCGGAAACGTTACCTACAAGGGCAATCCCCTAATCGACCAATCCATTGCAGGCTCAGGAAAAGTAAGAAGTGCAAGATAACCGAAATTATTATTCCGCATTTTATTTGAAAAGGCGACTTGTAAATGATTACAAGCCGCCTTTTAAGTTTATAAAACATGTAAACATTACTTCACCGTCATGATTAACTTGGCGAGTTTCACTTCTTTATCCTCTCTGGTTTTAAGCCCTTCTTTCACTGCCAATTGAGTCGTTAAATTCATGTCACCTTCTGAATTTTCCCAAAATGATGCCAGTTGGGCTTCATCTTTAAACATGCTGAAAGTAATGTGCGTTCCATAAGCTTCACTTCCGGCAGGCAAAATAGCGCGAAGCAATCCCCAATTCCCTTTTTTGCCTTGATCAACCATTTGTTGGTGCCACGGTTTAAATATTTCTGATTCAACTTTTTCATAGCTGTCGTCGAGCTGTTTCATGATATCCAAAGTGGCCAGCGTCCCGACTTTCATATCGAAGTTGCCTGTTGTCTGGTCAACCATCTTAAAGAGAACCTGATTGGCCATATCCCTGGATTTTAAAGTTTTATCAAACATTGCATTCAGGTCTTTGTCTGTTTTGGTTGGATAAGCCTTTTTTGCATATCCGTAAACATCCAATGAATTAATCGCCTTCAGCATATTTTCGAGATTGGCAAACAAGGTGACGGTCAGGTATTGTGATCCTTGTTTGGTCCCCGATGGAGTCAGCGACCAAAGATCCCATCCAAGAATTGATTTGTCGACAACACGTTGCTTGTGAATGCCCGACCAAAACGCTTCAACTTGTTGATAATCTGATCCATATTCGCCTTTTACCTGCATGAATTCAAACAATAGATACAATTGTGGAGGGTTGTTTTGCGCGTTCAAACTTAAGGTCATAAAAACGACCATACATAAAGTTAATAGTCTTTTCATTACTGTAATTTTAAATGTTTATAATTGAAGAAGTTTTTGAATCCTGACATTTCAGGATTCAATTCGGTAACCGACCGATGAAAATTTTGTGCTTTTATGTGTCAGTTGAATGAGCCAACTGTTATTTTGAATAACCCTTTCCAGGGTTCCTGAAATTTTTAAGTTAGAAGAACAATCCTTTATAAAATCAAAAAGTAAACGATTTACCAACAGATTATCGTAAAAATCAAAAAAAGGAGAATAGGTTAAATTATCTTGAATCAATTTTGACGACCATTAAATTCTTAACATTAACTCTATACGTTGGCAATTCAAATATGTTGACAATAACAGATCTTTTTGTCTTTATTTAATTTTTAACTGCATTACCCATTAAATAGTCTCCGCTGAATTTTGTTATTACTCAATGATTTCTGTACCACTACAAGAACCAGATAGTCTTTCCTTTCAGAAATAATTTGAACCAAGTAATCTATCTTCTCTTGAATTTGTCTCAAATCACCTCAACTAAATAGGCCATTTACGGTTACATGAACGAATCACAGGTTAGGGTATTTTAAAATTCAGGCTTATATCATCTTTCCGTGACATTAAAATTTATACTTTTGGCGACAGACTTGTATCTTTATGCAAAAAGAAGTCAATTCAGATTATCTTTTATGGAAGAGAGTTAAGGCAGGGGAAACTCAGGCCTTTCATGAGCTCTATATGCAGTTTGCAGATGTGCTTTTTTCTTTCGGGTTAGTTTATTCAAAAGATCAGGAGCATATAAAAGATTGCATTCATGATCTTTTCTTTGACTTGTATAAGTACAGGAAGAATTTGTCGGATAACGATCATATTCGCAATTACCTGTTTAAATCGTTGAAACGAAAGATTCAGTCGTCTCAATCGGGGAAATTGAAATTGGTTTTTACCAATTCGGTGGGGGATGAAAATGAACAAAAAGCGTTAGGCACCGATGCTGAAGAATTGGAGCTTGAGGAAGAGAATATTGAAAACATCAGGGCTGCAATGCGTAAACTTTCTGAACGACAGCAAGAAGCATTGAATCTTCGGTTTCAGGTTGGGTTACCTTATGCGGAGGTTGCGACAATATTAGACATTTCAGTCGAATCGGTTCGGACCTTGGTGTATCGGGCGGTAAAAACGATAAGAGAAGAACTGAAACTAAGTAACAGTGCGTTGATATTGTTTTATTTGCAGGCGCCGGTGTTTTAAATTCAAGTGTAATTAATGTGAAAAAAATAAACTAATGTTTCTCAAATAGTGTGTCGGTTGGCGGAATTAAGATGAAGGAAAATAACGATCGAAATATAAAAGCTGAAGATGTTCTTACAGATGATTTCCTTTCAGAGGGTTTGATTGATGGAGAAATTCAGGCGGACGAAATTAAGAAAGAAGAGTTGTTTCTGGCTGAAGGAATTTTTCGGGTTGTCCATTCTGGAAAAGTTAAGCTCAGCCAGGATGAAAAGGATTTTCTGGATCAGCGGATAATTGACCGCATTAATCGATCCAGAAAAAATAAGACTTTTGCCTGGATTGGCTCTGCTGCTGCATTGCTTGCAATGGTGGGGTTAACTATCTTCTTTCAGCTACAAAACCAGTCCGGCATTCGTGATTTCGCTTCGAGTATTTCGGTAAAGTCTGATTCAGATTTTACCCGGTTGGTGCTTCCCGGAAAGAAAACGATACAGATTGATGCGCAAGAATCGAAAATCGCATATTCAAAAAGTGGAAAAGAAATAAAGATTGAAAATCATAAGAATGAAGAACAGTCTGTTGATGTTGATGTAAATTCTTATAATACAGTGATTGTTCCTTATGGGAAAAGGACTCAAATTACGTTATCCGATAACAGTACAATTTGGCTAAATTCAGGATCGAAATTGGTTTATCCGGTTCGTTTTGCCGATAATAAACGTGAAGTCTATCTGGATGGCGAAGCCATGTTTGAAGTAGCGCATGATGAAGATCACCCATTTCATGTGGTTACCCGCGACATGGAGATTAAAGTGCTTGGAACCATTTTTGACCTTTGTGCCTACTCCGATGATAGTATCGTTAATACTGTGCTTGAACGAGGTTCTGTTGAACTGATTTATAAACGCTATTCTTTTTTAGGTTCAACCAAAGAAAAGATGGTTCCTGGAATGCTTGCTGTGTATGATCCGACAAACAAAACTCTCGCTCAGAAAAATGTCAATACCAAGGATTATACCTCATGGAAAGATGGATATGTTGTTATGGAAAAGAAGTCGCTCAGTAGCATTGCAAAAAAACTATCCCGGTATTATAATGTAACGATCGAATTTGAGGACCAGACATTAGCGGATGAGACTTTCTCTGGTTATTTGGATTTACGAAATTCGGCAGCTCAGGTACTTGCGCTAATCTCGGAAATGACGGATATTGAACTGGTAGAATCTGATCATTTGATCAAAATTAGAAAAAGGCAATTTGTTGATTAATTTTTTTTTTCGGTTCGATAGCGAAATAGTTAAGCCAATTTGAAAGTTAAAAATAAACAGGCCGCATCGGTCGAATATTAGTCGTAAATTAGGATTAGTAAAATTTGAGTTTTCTGGAATCTTTTTCACCCCAAAAAGATAGAATTATCTGAGCAATTTAAATATGAAGTATAAGGCATTTTTATTGCTATTTTGTTTGATCGGGTTTTACCTCATTTTGCCCGCACAAGACAACCGGTTGACTGTGCATTTAAATCAGGCCAGCTTGGGGCAGGTATTTGATATTATTCAAAAGCAAAGCGAATACATTATTTTCTTCAAGGATAATCAGGTCAATTTGTCACAGAAGGTTTCGGTAAATGCCGACAACCAAACAATCGAGGAAATTTTCGACCAAATATTGGATGGTACTGACTTGAGATATAAAGTTTTCGATCGTCAAATCATCATTGTAAAGGATAAGAAAATTCCCAATACCAATAATGATCCTTCGGTAACCGAGTTGGTTAAAAAAAGAGATGTAACGGGAAAGGTTACCGACGAAAATGGAAATCCAATTCTGGGAGTAACTGTAGTTGTAAAAGGGACTCATTTGGGTACCGTTACCAGTCAAGATGGGCACTATTCTCTTGATGTCCCGATTAATTCATCGAAGCTGATCTTTTCATTTGTAGGACTCAAAACCAGAGAAGAATTGTTGAAAGACAGAGCTGTAATTGATGTGATTATGCTTCCGGAGGATCTTGGCGTTGATGAAGTTGTAGTTTCGGCGTTAGGCCTGAAACGGGCAGAAAAAGCCTTGACATATGCTACTCAAACGATTAAGGAAGAAGATATTGCCAACAACAGAGACCTGAACTTTATAAACGGTCTGTCGGGTAAAATTTCAGGTTTGGAAATTAGCAAAAGCGCAGCAGGAGCGGGAGGTTCGAGTAAGATAATTTTGCGGGGGAATAAGTCGTTGAGCGAATCGAGCGAGCCATTATTTGTGATTGACGGAATTCCGATGGTAAATAAAAAAGGCGGTCAACTCGGAATGTTTGGAGGTTCAGACAGTGGTGATGGCCTTTCTCAAATCAGCACTGATGATATTGAGAGCATGACGATTCTAAAGGGAGCCAATGCCGCCGCTTTATACGGCAGTCAGGGAGCTAATGGGGTGATTCTGATTACAACAAAAAAAGGCAAAGAAGGATTGATTCAGGCAAGTTATAGTTCGTCGTTATCCGCTGAGCGTGTAATGGACAAACCTGATCTTCAGTTCGAATATGGTGGTATTAATGGATCGGCCCAAAGTTGGGCTACAACGAAAGGAAATTATGCCAGTGACTATGTGAATAGATTTTTTCGGACCGGTTCAACATTGGTTAATTCACTGACATTAAGTGGCGGGAATAACAGCACAACTACTTATTTTTCATTTTCGAATACGGCTATCAGCGGAATCGTTCCAAAAAACAATTACAGGAAATATAACATCACCTTTAAGCATTCAATCAGAATGTTTGACAACAGATTAAAGGTAAGTTCAAATATTATGCTGATTGACGAGCTGACGAATAACAAAAGCACGGCGGGTTATTATCTGAACCCGCTTACCGGTTTATATCTATTCCCCAGAGACAAAGATTATGAGTATTATGCCACGAATTATCAGGTTTTCAATAAAGACAGAAATTTGTACCTTCAGAATTGGCATGTAACCGACCATTTTCAATCGAACCCAAACTGGATTATCAACAATCAGAAACGCGATGACTTGACAAAACGGATCATTACCAATGTAAATACTGAAATTAAAATTTCAGATCATTTACGATTGCAAATGAGGGGAAGCTATGATTATGCAATAAAAACAAACGAACAACAGAATAAGGCCGGGTCGAATGCTACGAATGTACACCCGAATGGATCATGGGTTTATCAAAAATATGCTGATGAATTAATCTATGGCGACGCAATTCTTTCTTATTCAAATAGTCTGGGTCAATTTAGTCTTGATGCGGTAATCGGATCGAGTTACCAGAAAAGTACCTATGGTCTTGGAGTAAGTGTGGACACAGGGACTACGGGCTTGATCTATCCCAACGAGTTCTATTTTCAGAATATTGATAAAAATGTACAGGTGCTTTCGACACTCGACAGTCGATTGATCAAGGAGGGCGTATTTGGGAACCTTCAATTGGGGTACAAAGAGAAGCTATTTCTTGATGTTTCAGGAAGAAACGATTGGGCATCAAGTTTGTATGGAACGGGAAACGATTCTTATTTTTATCCTTCGATCGGCTTAACCGGTATTGTTAGTAACTTAATTGATTTGCCACAATTTGTTAGTTTTGGAAAGCTCAGGGGGTCTTATACCGTTGTTGGGAATGAAGTGCCGTTCAATAAGGTTAAACAAAATAACATAATTACTACGACGGGTGTTCAATACAATACCACCAAACCATTTACCAACCTAAAACCTGAAATGATCCACAGCGTTGAAATTGGTACAGACTGGCGATTTTTTAAGGGATTAATGGGATTCGATTTCACGTTTTACAACATTAAAAGTATCGATCAGTTTATTGCCCTTCCGGCACCTTGGGGTTCGGGGTACACCAAATATTTTGTAAATGCCGGAGAAATAATTAATTCAGGAATTGAAGTCTCGGTTACCTCTACATCGGTGAGAACGACCAATTTTAGTTGGCAAAACAGTTTAAACTTCTCCGGAAATAAAAATAAAATAGTATCGTTGCATCCTGACCTGAAAGAACCGATCGTTCTTTCTGATAACGAGGGATACCAACTTCTGATTAAAGAAGGAGGCTCATTTGGCGATATTTATGTCTATAAATTTTTAAGGAATAGTCGCGGCCAAATTAAATTGGATTCAAAAGTGGCCTTACAGAAAACTGCAGAAAAAGAATATATTGGAAATTCGAATCCGAAATGGAGTATCGGACTCGGGAACCGGTTCAGATATAAAAATCTGACATTTGAATTCCTGATTAACAGTAAAATTGGTGGTAAAGTTGTCAGTCAGACCGAGGCAATGCTGGATGGTTATGGAGTGAGCAAACGGACCGCGATAGCCAGGGATAACGGAGGAGTTGCAATTAATGCCGTTATGCCCGATGGAACAGCTGTAACCAAAATGGATGCCTGGCAATACTATTCATCAGCCGGAACAGGTGACCGCGATGGGATAAAGGAACCTTATGTTTATGCCAGAACAAATATTCGATTAGCCCAGGCGTTATTGTCGTATGAACTGAATTTATCGAATTCGGTAATCAAGAAAGCAAGTTTATCGATTACAGGCCAAAACTTATTTTTTATATACAAAGATGCCCCTTTTGATCCCGAAATAACATTGAATACCTTAATCAGCGACCAGGCACTTGATAATTTTGGTCTGCCTTCAACCCGGTCATTTGGGTTTAATTTTAAAGTTTTATTTTAATCCGGAAAATCTTTTTCTGGGCATGAAACGAGCGATTCATTTTTTAAACCAATCCCTGCATTTTAAGGTTAATCTCATTTCAATGGATAAGATTTTTTGTAATTCCTACTTTGTGTAAATTGCTGTTTGTCAGCAGGTCTGTCCTTCTAAAGCAAATTCGATTAAATTTTTGTAAAAAAAAGTTAATTTTTGATGTCTATGTTTTCATAAAATCATTCTTATGGTATTTGAATGGAGCAGCTAGAAAAGCTTGCAGAAATCGGATAGAGTAAAAGAATGAAGAATAAATTTTCGAAAAAGAAGGCAGAGGATATTTTGACTGATGATTTTTGGCTTGCGCAACAGCAAAACAAAAACCAATCGGAGAATTTGTTATTCGATGCGGATGAATACCAATTGGCAGATGAAATACGGGATGCGGTTCGTGAAGAAGATGCAGAATTTAATCATCCGCAAAAAGAATTGCTGGGTAAACGTATAACGCGAACCATAAACACCTATAAGAGAAAAGTAATAGTTTTCAGAATAAGTGCCGCGGCTGTTTTTTTGCTCCTTATTGGCTTATCAGCTGTTTTAACAGTAACCAAAGAGCCCGAAATTGTTGCTTTTGCTCGTAATAACCAGTTAGTTGCTTTAACTGGGAATACAAGACTAATTCTTTCAGGAGAGAAAGAAATACAAATCAAATCTGATGAATCAAAAATTGCCTATGCCCAAAATGGCAAGGAAATACAGGTAGATTCAAATCGTGTCAGGCAGGCAGTTGAAGGTGATGAGGTTTATAATACAGTTATCGTACCTTATGGGAAAAGAACCAAAATCACTCTTTCTGATAGTAGTTCGGTTTGGTTAAATTCAGGATCGAAGTTGATTTATCCAGCCAGGTTCGCTGCCGGGATACGTGAAGTTTATCTGGAAGGGGAAGCCATCTTCGAGGTTAGCCACAACAAAGAACGCCCATTTCATGTTATGACTCCTGATGTTGATGTGAAGGTTCTTGGAACGATTTTCGACTTATGTGCGTATAGTGATGATAAAACCACCAGCACTATCCTGGAAAGTGGTTCGGTTGAAATGAAGTACAATTCCAACGCTATTTTAAGTACTTCAAAAGTGAGAATGGTTCCCGGAATGATGGCCGTTTATAACCGGAATGAAAAAGAGGTGAAGCAAACCAACGTAAACGTTAAGCTTTACACCTCGTGGAAGGATGGTTACATTGCTTGTGAAAAACAGTCCCTGGGCGAAATTGTTAAAAAAATATCCAGGTATTACAATGTGTCTATCCAACTAAACGATCAGAGTCTTTTAAACGAAACATTTACCGGAAATCTGGATCTTCGGAATTCTGCGATCCAGGTTCTTTCAATTATAGCCGAGGTTATCAATGTTAAAGTGGAAATGACAGATAATCATATACAAATAATCCGAATTTAAAAAACGAAATGCCTATGAAAAACTTGTTTAAAGAAAAAATGTCGAAAGAAGCTGCAACTCCTTCCGACACGTGTGAAATAACATTGCGAAAAGCAACATTATTAATTACAAATTTTCCAAATCTATGAAAAAAATGAACGATTGTGAATCTTTTGTCCCGTTAAGACAACATGGGATTCGAACTTTAAGTTCTTGAGAATTGGTATTCTGTTGTTGTTTGTTACATTCTCGGCCAATTTAGCATCAGCTAAGGCCGCAAAAAGTACCGTTCCTAACCAGAATCAGGTACAGGCAGAACAGCAGAAAAGATCAATAAAAGGAAAAGTAACTGATGAAAGCGGAGAAGCTATTCCTGGTGCATCGGTACTTGTAAAAGGAACAACCGTTGGTACAATTACCAATATCGATGGTCAATATACCATCGAAGTTCCAGCAGGCGCTAAAACATTGGCTTTCTCGTTTGTGGGTATGAAGGCTCAGGAAATTGTTCTTGATGCCCGTACTGAAATTAATGTTGTCCTGAAAAGCGAATCGATTGGTGTTGATGAAGTTGTTGTAACCGCTTTGGGTATCCAGCGTGAAAAGAAGACTTTGACTTATGCTTCGCAACAAGTTTCGGGCGAAGAAATGTTGAAAGCAAAAGACGCCAACTTCATGAATGCCCTTAGTGGAAAAACTTCCGGATTGGATATTAAAACAAGTAGTTCAGGAGCAGGGGGATCAACTAAAGTAGTTTTAAGGGGAAATAAATCACTCTCTGGACTCAGTGAACCTCTTTATGTTATTGATGGTATTCCAATGATAAACAATAAAGGTTCGCAGCCAGGATCATACGGCGGAACCGATAGCGGTGATGGACTTTCATCATTAAATAGCAACGATATTGAAAGTATCAACGTTTTGAAAGGCGCCAACGCATCAATTCTTTACGGAAGTGAAGGTGCAAATGGGGTTGTACTTATAACAACAAAAAAAGGTAAAGCTGGGAAGGTAGATGTTAGCGTAAGTTCCAGTACGATGCTCGAATCAGTATCTGGATTGCCAGATTTTCAGTATAAGTATGGAGCCGTTGGTGGTTCCGATTATAGCTGGTCAACAACCAAAGGAAACTACGCAAGTTCGTATATCAAAGATTTTTTCCGGACCGGAGTTAATACTACGAATTCGGTTTCGGTTAGTGGGGGAAATGACAAGACAACTACCTATTTCTCCTATTCAAATGTTTCGGCTACCGGTGTTATGCCAACAAACCGCTACAGTAAAAATAACTTCTCGTTTAATCAGTCAACTAAGTTATTTAATGACAAGGTTACTGTTAGCTCAAATGTAATGCTTACCTATGAGGAAAGCCACAACCGCCCTGGCGCTGGTTACTACAACAACCCACTTACCGGTTTGTATTTGTTTGCACGCGAACGCAATTTCGAGGATTACAAAACAAACTATCAGGTTTTTGATAAGGATCGGAATCTATACAAAATGAACTGGTATTCGACTGAGGAAAAGCAAAATAACCCTTATTGGGAACTCTATAACGATCCGAAATTAAACACCTCATATCGTGCAATCGCCAGCCTGAAATTGTCATGGGATATTTCAAGCCACATGAAATTCGATGTCAGGGGAAACGTTGACTATAACAATAAACTGAATGATTACCGATATGCAGCTGCCGGAAACTCGGTTAGTGTTAGTCCAAACGGATCATGGAATTATTCGAAATACAACGACCGGGCGTTTTATACCGACGCCATATTGAGCTACAACAATAAATTTGGTAATTTCAGTTTAACTGCTCTTGCCGGAGCAAGTTACCAGCATACCATTCTTAACGATGGAATGTCTGTTTCAAACGGTACGACTAGTTTGATGTACCCGAATTTCTTTGATTTCTCGAACATGCCATTAAGCGTCGTGTTTCGTCAATCAATTGACAAAAAAATCAAGGAAGGCGCTTTTGTAAATGCTCAAATTGGGTACAAAGAAATGTTGTTTTTAGACCTTTCAGGACGTAACGACTGGGCTTCAACTTTGGCTTTAACCGGAAACGATTCGTATTTCTACCCTTCAGTCGGTCTTACCGCTATTGTAAGTCAAATGGTTACTTTGCCTGAAGTAATCTCTTTTGCTAAAGTCAGGGCTTCCACTTCTCAAACAGCCAACGAAGTGCCTTTTAACAAGGTAAATCCATGGAATACCATTAGTGGCGCTGGAACTGTACTAATTATCGGAGGTATTGATTACAATACAAAGGTTCCTTTTACCAATCTGAAACCTGAACAGATTACAAGTACTGAATTAGGAACAGAATGGAGATTCTTTAAGGGAAGGGCTGGTTTGGAATTTACCTATTACAGTGATATCAGTAAGAACCAATTTCTTGAATTGGATGCTCCATCGGGTTCAGGATTCAAAACTTATTATGTAAATGCAGGTAAAATAACCAATAAAGGTTTCGAACTTACGGTTGATGTAGAACCTGTAAGAACTAAAACAGTTAGCTGGAAATCGTCGGTAAACTTATCGCAAAACAAGAATAAGATTGTAGAATTGATCGCTTCAAATCCTAATTATCAAACAGGTAGCGACGATGAAGGTTTTGCTGCTATAACTAAAGCGGGCGGATCATTTAACGATGTTTACATCTACAAATTTGCCCGGAATACTGCAGGTCAGATCATTCTTGACAGTAATGGAGTTCCAACCAAAGCTGCCAATCAGACAAAAGTAGGAAATGTTAACCCTGATTTCATTTTGGGATGGAACAATACCATCAATTTTAAAAATTTCTATGTAAGCGCTTTGGTGAATGGCAAATTTGGAGGAGTAGCTTTCTCGAAAACTGAAGCATTTCTTGATTCATACGGAGTTAGTAAGAGAAGCGCAGAGGCCCGTGATGCTGGCAAAATTGCAATCAATGCCATTCAGGGAACAACTGCTGTAACTTCTATCGATCCGGTTGTTTACTATAGTGCAATTGGCGACAGGAACAAGATTATGGAACCTTATATCTTTAAAAGAACAAACGTCAGATTAGCACAATTGGTAATTGGCTACAATCTTGACGTACAAAAACTTAAGTTACCTGTAAAAGACGCTTCTTTTTCATTAATCGGCAGAAACTTGTTCTTCTTCTATAAAGATGCTCCTTACGATCCTGAAAATTCGATGAGTACCTCAAATAGTATGCAATCGAACGAGGTATTCAGTATGCCTGCAACCAGAACTTTCGGGTTTAACTTAAAGTTCACTTTCTAACATCTTAAAAATAACTAATATGAAAAAGATATTCATAATATTACTTTTCTTAGGCGCTCTTGCATCGTGCACTAAGGATTTTGTAACCGAAAACCAGGATCCATCTCAGATTTCTGAAGAGATGCTTACCCAGGATAATAATCTTGTTGGATCGCCATTTTCAGGATTGCTATTTAATATAAATGGGCACCAGATTGAAGAAGATTTGTGTCAGGATTCGTGGATGGGTTATTTGAATACACCCACTCCTTTTGTGGGTAATGTTAATAATACAACCTATTATATTCGTTGGAATGCATACTGGGATCGTATTTACGATAATGTAATGGCACCTTCCAAAAAAGTAATCGCAAATGCGAAGAAATATAATCTCCCGCGGTTTGCTGCATGGGCCAAATTGATTCGTATCATGGCAGTGTCAAAACTTACCGCGATTCATGGACCTGTTATTTATTCCAATTATGGGAAGACAGATAACAACATCATGTACGACAAGGAATCTGATTTGTATAACCTGTTCTTTGCCCAGTTAGATACCATTCAAACTGATTTTGCAGCGAACAAGACCTATCCTGGTTTTGCAAAATTCGATCCAAGTTATAGTGGCGATATTCCTTCCTGGATGAAAGCGGTGAATTCGCTCCGTTTGCGTTTGGCTATGCGCATATCAAAAGTTGCACCGGCACTTGCCAAAACGCAAGGTGAAAAAGCATTGAGTGATGCAGCCGGTTTGATAACGGCGAATTCTGAAAATCTTAACATCTCGTTATTAGGCAATAAAATGTATATGGCCGTGATTTGTTTTGAATGGGACGATACCCGGATGGGTGCTGTAATGGAGTCGTTCCTGTTGGGATTAAAAGATGCCCGCGTTGGAAAGTATTTTCAGGCTCCAAGTTCATCGGATGCTTTGGTTGCTTCATATGCTTATAAAGGGATTCGTAATGGGGCCTATCTCAATGCCAAAATCGATAGGGTTTCGTATTCAAAGGTTTCTAATGATTTCCAAACGGTACAAACCAGAAGGTCAATAACGGCTGCTGAAGTAAGTTTCCTTAAAGCAGAGGCTGCCCTTCGTGGCTGGGCTGGCGCTGGTGATGCAAAGACCAATTATGAAAATGGGGTTAAGCTTTCGTTCGCCGATTGGGGTGCTGGCGGGGTAGATGCTTATCTGGCCGATGCAACAAGTAAACCAATTAGTTATGTCGATCCAAAAGATGCGCGGAATAATTTCACCCCTCTTTCGACTGTGACTGTTGCATGGAATGATGGCGACAGCAACGAATTGAAATTAGAGAAAATTATTACCCAGAAATGGGTCAATAATTTCACCAATGCACTTGAATCTTGGTGTGACTTCAGAAGGACCGGTTATCCAAGAATTCCTCATGTTGCTAAAAATGACAGCAATGCTGACTGGGGAGTTATTCCTGCTGATCAATGGATTAAACGTATGCCATTTACCAATGGTGAAAGAACTGGGAATGCCCCTGGCGTTGCTGATGCAACAACAAAACTGGGAGGACCAGATTTGATTAGCACTCGCTTATGGTGGGATGTTGACAAAGCCAACTTTTAATACTTTGGTTTTTAAATAGATTTAAAGCGGCTGGTTTTCCTTTCGGGAACCAGCCGCTTTTTTTGAACAGGTAAAAACATCGAAGAGTCAAAACCGGAACGATCAGATCTGATTAGTAAAGATGTGCTTGTGAAGTGAAAACTAAAATTAAAGGGTTTGTACGGTACCGAAAAGGTCTGGACGATAGAGGCATTTCAATGAAATTTTGTATCATTGTATAAGAGTTGTTTAGTTTATACATTCTAAGATATTGATAGTTAACGTAGTCTCAGGTTAATGGATTGACACCATGAACACACGCACACTCTTAATGGTTGTATTTTTAATTGTCGCAAATGCTTGTACCAATCAATTTGGAGAGGCAAATCTCAACCCTTACGAAATCAGCGAAGAATCACTCATGCAGGATTTTAACAACGTAGGTGCCTATTTCCCTTCCATGTTAGGAAATATCTTTGGTCATCAAATTGAAGAAAATCTAGTTGCTGAATCGTTCTGCGATTATATGGCTACGCCAACTCCATTCACCGGAGGTGTTAACAACACTACTTATTATATTCGTTGGAATGCTTACTGGGACCGTATTTATGGTTTATTAATGGCTCCTGCAAATCAGGTTATAAAAATTGCCGATCAAGGTGGTTATACCGTTTTCTCTTCTTGGGCTAAACTGATCCAGATTATGGGTATGTCACGATTGACCACCTATCATGGCCCGGTAATTTACTCGAACTATGGATCAACAGGATCTATCATCAAATACGATAGCGAGCCCGATTTATATAATACATTCTTCAGCCAGTTAGATGAAATCCAGACCGTGTTTGCAGCTAACAGAACTTACGCTGGGATAAAGAGATTTGATGCCAGTTATGGAGATAAATTTGAAACCGGGAATGAAATTTTAGCATGGATGAAATTTGTTAACTCATTACGTTTGCGCTTGGCTATCCGTATTTCGAAAGTAGCTCCGGCTTTAGCAAAGACCCAGGGCGAAAAAGCAATTGCTGATCCAGCCGGTTTGATTTTGACCAATGCCGATAACATGACTATCTCATTGTACGGTGGGAAACTCTATTTGTCGGTTATCTGTTTTGAATGGGACGACACCCGTCTGTCGGCAGGAATGGAATCGTTTCTGGTTGGGTTGAAAGACCCACGTATTGGAAAATATTTTCAACCTGCAACCGATACCTCGGTTTATTCTGACCATCCGGCATATCCATACAAAGGAATCCGTAATGGAGCTACATTGGTCGCAAAAGACGACCACACTTCATTTTCAAAGATCAACGAAAGCTTCAGGACAGTCACCAGGCGTAATTATCTTTCCGCTTCGGAAGTGTATTTCGATTTGGCTGAAGCTGCATTACGAGGATGGACTGGTGCCGGAGATGCCAAAACCAACTACGAAAATGGGGTTAAAGCATCGTTCGAAGATTGGGGAGCGAGTGATGTCGATGCCTATCTGGCTGACGATACCAGTAAGCCAATTGATTACATCGATCCAAAATACGATGGCAAAATCAATAGTTTTACATCTCGTTCAACAGTAACGGTAAAATGGAACGAAGCAGATTCTAATGAATTAAAGCTTGAAAAAATCATCACCCAGAAATGGATCGCCGGATTTTACAATCCAAACGAACCATGGGCCGATTTCCGCAGAACTGGTTACCCCAAAATTCCAACTGTTTATAAAAACGACAGTAACTCTGATTGGGGCGTTATTCCAGAGGGTGAATGGATCAAAAGGATGCCTTTTGTAAGCTCTGAACGCACAGGTAACGTTGCCGGTGTTGCCGATGCTACATCAAAACTTGGTGGTCCTGATAATATCGCTACCCGTTTGTGGTTCGCCCCTGACAAAGCTAATTTCTAAATATTACAGCTTCTCAATAAGTTATAAATTGAAGAGACTGTTTCAAAAGCCAAAATACTCGCTGATCGGGTCATCCCGAATTTATTTCGGGATCTGATATACAATGCGTTGGGATACTGAAACCCCGCCTGCCAAGCTAGTGGGCAGAAAGTTCAGGATGCCAGGGTCAATGACTTTTGATACAGCCTCTTCTTTTCAGTTAAAAGTTCCGAGTTTGTGAAAGTTGACCGATTCAGTTGTTATTGGTTAACCGGTTGTTCTTCACTGTTTATTTGACATTTAGTTGAGCATCAGAGCTCACTTCTTTTGTTTTTACACCAGTTGTTCCGCCACCTTTTAAAGTAAGTTCAACAGGAGCGTTTGTTTTCCAGGCTCCATTGGTGAAATCAGGAACATCAACTGAATTGGAACGGTTGGCTACCGATTTTTCGCTTAGGGGCGCGATCGAACTCCAAAGCGCTGCGTCATATACGTTCTGATCCAGAGGAAGTCCGTTGCGTAAGCAATCGATCAGGCGCCAGTCCATCATAAAATCCATACCCCCGTGTCCACCTACTTTCTTGGCCATTTCGCCAATCAGTTTCACGATTTCCGGAGTGTATTGTTCTTCCAGTTTTTTCATTTCATCATCGGTCTTCCATTCGTGGCTGGTTGCAATTCGAGCTTCAGGATATTTACTGGCCATTCCCTTTGTTCCGCTTACCAAATGGAGCCTTGAATATACCCGTGGGCTGGTTACATCGTGCTGAATCATGATGGTGCGTCCATTGTATGTACGGACAGTGGTTGTGTTCATGTTTCCACGGTAATGGTCGGTAGTAAATTCGTTGTAAAAACTGTCTTTGGTAGCTTCTTCTTTGGCTCTGGTCGCCATCTGAAAATCATTTGACGACATGGAAGTGAGGTACTCCATTTGGTCGCCACGGTTGATGTTCATCACCTGGCAAATCGGGCCAAGTCCATGAGTCGGGTAGAGGTTCCCGTTGCGATTCTGATTTTCTTTTAACCGCCACATTTCAGCATAGCCATTTTTGTCAAAATTTAAATCAATCAGGTTATGGATATAAGCACCTTCGCCATGAACAATTTCTCCAAAAAAGCCTTGGCGAGCCATGTTCAGGGTTAAAAGTTCAAAAAAATCGTAACAGCAATTCTCGAGCATCATGCAATGTTTCTTTGTCCGTTCCGAAGTTTCTACCAACTGCCAGCATTGGTCGATGGTGACCGCTGCCGGAACTTCGGTTGCCGCATGCTTCCCGTGCTCCATGGCATAAACGGCGATGGGGGTATGTAACGACCATGGTGTTGTGATGTAGATCAGGTCGATATCGGGGTTTTCGCACATGGCTTTCCACGCATCTTTACTTCCGGAATACGATTTTGCTTCGGGTAAGCCTTGTTTTTGGAGCAGTTTTTGCATTTTTTCAACGCGATCGGGGTATTGGTCGCATAAAGCTACAATTTCAACTCCGTCAATGTACGACATTCGTTCAACAGCCCCAGGACCGCGCTGTCCTAAGCCTACAAAGCCAATGCGAACTTTATCCAGCTTGGGCGCAGCATAGCCGCACATGTTAAATTGTTGTTTGGGGTTTCTTCCTCTGCGTTCTGAACTTGAAACGCTACTCAGGGTGGCTGCTTGTCCGGTAAATCCAGTTGCCAAAACTCCGGCACCTAGTAAGGTGTTCCGGAGAAAGTCTCTTCTGTTTGATCCCATATTTTTTGATTTAGTTGGTTACTAATACTGGGGGATAAATGTGGCCTATTTTTAGATAAAAAAAAAGTGGTTTTTATCTTGGTCCAATAGATTTTTATTGTGCTGATTTTGCGCTCATGGATTTAGTGATTTTTATGACCATATACTTTCTAAGCTTGAAAGTTGTAAATATCTGTTTTCTACTCTTTTTGCGTGGTTTTCATGTCAAAACCCAAATTAACATGGCGCGATGGCTTCTCATCTGGTGATAATGACAATAAATTAAGCGCTTTATCTGAAAAGACCAATTATTGAAAACTGTTAAAGGCAGTTTCGTCGCCTCTTTTTGGAAATGTTGAATTGAATAATACCTCTTTCTGGATCATTCTGGTTTTTGGGTTTGTTAATTTAAAACAATTATAAATAGTAGATATGAAACAGTATTATTCTAATCTAATATGAATATAATAATTGTAAGTGTTTGTTTTTGAGTTAATTAAAAATGTAATTAAATTCCATTTTTACGAAAAAATGAATTATATTTACTTATCTGACTTTTTCTTGCTGAAAATGCTGTCGTTTCGATTAATTGGCGCCGGTTTTAATTGACCTTTAATTGGATTTTTTTTATATTTTTAAGTCGAATTGCACCAATCTACATATAGAACGACTCGTATTAAGGGAAGTGGAAAGCCGCTAAAACGGTCTTTGGGATAGTCAAGTAATCAATGATTTGTTGATGATTTGAACGATTGCACGCATTGTTGTTTAATCCTGCTTTGCTGTCAGACGATTGATTCTCGTTGAGCTGATTTGCAGGATAGTTATGGACTTGATTGGATTTGCAAAATATATGACACTTCACAGAGAAATAATAACTGGTTTATTATGTCTTGTTATTCTTGTGGTTCTATGGGGTTTAACCCTTAGTAATCAGAGGAATAATCTTATTTTAGCATGTTCATATCTGATTGCCACAGTCAAAAAATTCTTCATTACCGATTCGTTCTTCTCTGGTTCATTCAGCTGTCCAGTAAACGAACAACAATCTATTTTAGTACCCGAAACACCTGATTTTTCCGAAAATAAATCTTATCCGGCACTTTTCTACTGCAAATCCAAAAGAGCCAATTCCTCTACTTCGTTTTTAAAATCAGGTGTTTTTTATCCTCTTCATTTTTTGAAGATTTTAACAGCGCCTGGTATTGAGCTTACTTTTTTATCCGGAATTGCAAAAAAGACTGGATTCCTGCTGGGAATTTTCGTCGTGCTTTCATTCGCTGACGTTCAGGCAGCGACCATTTCTTCTACCGGAACAGGAGGAAACTGGAGTAGTGGGGCCACTTGGGTTGGAGGTGTTGTTCCCGCGAGTGGTGATGATGTTTCTATTTCGGCTGGATCAAAAGTCACCATTGACACCAATCCGACAGTCGAATCTTTATCGATTTCTGGAACCTTAGAGTTTGAGGTAAATATCCCTCGAATAATAACCGTTGTAAATCAAGTGACTATATCTTCAAACGGAATTTTTCAAAGCGCCCAATCAGGCGCAGTTAAAACTCATCAGCTAATTGTTCTGGGAAGCATAATAAATGACGGAACAATTAATTTCAGTTCTAATTCAAATGAGACTGGTGTTGAAATCATTTTTTCGGGTTCAAGTAATGCCATATTTAACTGTAGCGATTCCCCATTAACGAATTTAAGACAGTCAAATGGAATAACCCTGGATAAAGGAACATCGGCAGCATCAGTACTTTCATTTACACCGGGGAATAAATTTCAGGTGTTGTCTGATGCTAGTCCAAATGCAAAAGGATTTCTATCCATAATCAATGGAACTTTTAATATTATCGGGTCAAATCGTTTCAGTAATCCGGTATTTTGTACCGATGGAAATGATACAATTCCTGCCACAGGTGGTTTTTGGCTTGGCAATCAAAACGCAACTGTAATTGGAATGAACGGCACTGTGACCAACCTGGGTGACCTGAAAATTACGAATGGAACCTATCAAGTTGGTACTTCTGTCGAAAACTCGTTGGAAACCATAGATGACGGGCAACTTAAAATGTCGGGCGGAATCTTGAACATTGCCGGAAAGTTAAAAATCGATGGAGCCAACTGTATTATTTCAAGTGGAAAAATCAATATTGGAACTCAGGGAAAATCAATTGATAATGAACCGACATTCCATATTTCAGGACGGACAAAGTTAGAAATATATGGGAATCCGTTAATTACGATTGCATTTCCCAGTTCGAAGGAAATTCCAGTCAATGATATTCAAGTAGAGGAGGGTAGTGGTTCAAAATCAATCGCAGGTGGAGCCATACAATTGGGTACCGAAGTTACGCCTTCGGGAAGTTCTTTCTTTGTAGATGGCGATCCTGTGCTTAATCGTTTGACCGTTTTTAATGAATGTACAATTCATGTTTTTAATACGTCAAAATCTGATCTTACCAATACCCCAGTTAGTTTGTTACCCAAAATCGTATTCGATAAAACAGCGCCGGAAATAACTGCTCCACAAAAAATTACGATTCAATGCGGCGAAAACATCCCGGCAGCCTATACTTCGTTGCAAGACTTTACCCGTGCAGGAGGCGCGGCTTCCGACAATTGCAACCTGGAACCTGCCAGTTTTAAGTTTGCGGGGCAGGTTCAAAGCAGAACAAGTTGTCCTTATATGCTTACCCGAACTTACGAGATTTCGGATATCTCGGGAAATGTAGGCACTGCTAAACACCTCATTTCTGTCGAAGGCGAAGCAATTGAACCGCAGCCGGAAGCATTAGTTGAGCCTGCAAAAGAAGAAGTTGTCAGGCTTAAGTCTGCAACGGCAACCATTACTTCAACAGCAACCGGAGGAAATTGGAATAGTGCAGGTTCGTGGGTCGGGGGAGTGGTTCCCGGATTAGGTGATGATGTAACAATTGTCGCAGGAGCAACTATTACACTTACCGACAACAGGATTTGTAACGATATTGCGATAGCTGGAACCCTGGCGATAAGCGGAGCAAATACATTACAGGTAAATGGAAGCCTTACCAACAGCGGAGCAATTTCAAGTGCCAGCGGTAAAATATTGCTTAATGGCAACTGGACAAACAGTGGAACATACAATGGCGGCACCAACGGTATTGTTGAATTTACTGGAGCTGCGAATGCTACAATTAGTGGTACAACCAATTTCGAAGAACTTATTATTTCTAAGGGAAGTTTGACTACTACCTTAACAATTAGCGGAACCACGACAGTAACAAGTGGAGGAAGTTTGATCATGAATAGCGGTTTGGTAACCATTCCGGCTACTGGAAGCTTTACTGTCCTCCCTCACAGTTTATTAACTATTAATAAACCTGCAGGGTTTGATATTACCGGAGGAACGATGACCACCGACAATTTTAGTATTACCAATGAAGGATTAATCCGCATTTCATCAGGTACAGCCAACTTTGGCAATAGTTCAGGGAATTCTGTTCATACCCTGATTGACGGTGCTTTTATTGTCTCGGGAGGAACTGTTAACATAGCCGGAAGACTTGAAAATACAGCAGCCGGTACATTAAACCCAATTGGAGTTAATTCAGGAATAAGTATTTCAGGAGGAACAATTACGCTTAGTACGGTTGGAAACGGATTAAACAGTACAGGATCTCTTGATGTTACGGCAAATGGAAATTTTGTTTTTTCGGCGGGCACTATCGTCTTTCAGAATGAAAGTACAGCTACTACTGCGCTTGATCTGGGCTTGACGGGTGGTTCTGGAACCAAAAATACTACAGGCGGCACATTCCAGTTTGGGAATGCATCGACTCTGCCCAATAGCGTTTTTAATATTTCCGGCGATATCCCCCTGAATAAAATTACATCTTTTCCCAATGCCGACTTAAAGCTGGTTAGCGATGCCATTGTCGGCCAGATGGTGCTTGATAGCAACACAAGTATTGATTTGAATGGGAAAAAATTGCAACTATCTATATCAGCTTCAGGCATGAATTATACGTTCCCAACCGGAAATGGAACTAATTTAGCAACTCTTATACTTAATTTTACAGGAATAAGCACACCTGGAAGTGTAACCATTTCATCTTCTGGTACTTTACCTTCAGGTTTTTTATTAAATTCTGGCACAGTTGCCACGCCAATCTATATAACAAACAGCACGGTAAGTTTTTCATCGGTTTCGGGCAGTTATCTGTTGCCTTCAGGTTTTACTGCTTCTCAGAAGGTGGGTTTATACAATGGTTCCTGGAGTTACCAGCCTGCCGCTGCAACAGTCAATTTCAGCGGATGGACCAACCTCACCAATGCTACCTTTGTTCGCGCCGATTGCACAACACCTGTAGTTTCGGCTCCTGCCTCTGTTTGCGTTGGCAGTACTGCAACACTTTCTCCAACCACAGGTGGAATCTGGGCCAGCAGTAACACTGCTGTTGCTACAGTTACCAATGCAGGCGTAGTAACCGGGGTGTCTTCAGGCAGTGCGACCTTTACCTTTACTGAAACCGCGACTGGTTGTTCGAATACCACATCAGCAGTAACTGTAAATGCTTTGCCGGTTGTTTCAACGCCTTCCACATCAGTTTGTGTTGGCAGCACCATAACCCTTTCTCCGACCTCGGGAGGAACCTGGACGAGCAGCAATGTGGCGGCAGCCACGGTTACCAATGCAGGTGTAGTTACGGGTGTGGCTGCTGGAAGTGCTACGTTTACGTTCACCAATTCGACAACCAACTGTTCGAATACCACATCAGCAGTAACTGTAAATGCTTTGCCGGTTGTTTCAACGCCTTCCACATCAGTTTGTGTTGGCAGCACCATAACTCTTTCGCCAACCTCGGGAGGAACTTGGACGAGCAGCAATGTTGGAGCGGCCACGGTTACCAATGCAGGTGTAGTTACGGGTGTGGCTGCTGGAAGTGCTACGTTTACGTTCACCAATTCGACAACCAACTGTTCGAATACCACATCAGCAGTAACTGTAAATGCTTTGCCGGTTGTTTCAACGCCTTCCACATCAGTTTGTGTTGGCAGCACCATAACTCTTTCGCCGACCTTGGGAGGAACCTGGACGAGTAGCAATGTTGGAGCGGCCACGGTTACCAATGCAGGTGTAGTTACGGGTGTGGCTGCTGGAAGTGCTACGTTTACGTTCACCAATTCGACAACCAACTGTTCGAATACCACATCAGCAGTAACTGTAAATGCTTTGCCGGTTGTTTCAACGCCTTCCACATCAGTTTGTGTTGGCAGCACCATAACTCTTTCGCCAACCTCGGGAGGAACTTGGACGAGCAGCAATGTTGGAGCGGCCACGGTTACCAATGCAGGTGTAGTTACGGGTGTGGCTGCTGGAAGTGCTACGTTTACGTTCACCAATTCGACAACCAACTGTTCGAATACCACATTAGCGGTAACGGTTAATCCTTTGCCTGTTGCAACGGCAACACCCTCGGCACAAACGATTTGCTCAGGCGACATAACTGCGATTGCATTATCGAGTACCCTTGCCGGTACGACTTACTCATGGACAGTTGCCGACTCACCGTTGGGAAGTATTTCGGGGGCATCGGCAGGTACAGGAAGCACAATTGCACAAACATTGGTAAATACCACAGCTGCTTCAGCAACCTTAACTTATACCATCACTCCAATGGCAAACACTTGTCCAGGGGCAGCGATAACTGTAGTTGTAACCGTTAAACCAAGACCAACACTATCTAGTTCGCTGACCGGTTCGGTATGTAGTGGCCTTGCATTCAGCTACACTCCAACCAGCAACGTTGCAACAACTACATTCTCATGGACCCGGGCTTCTGTGGTTGGGATTCAAAACCTTCCGGCTTCGGGAACAGATCCCGGGGTCATCAATGAAACATTGGTCAATACCACCGGAGTCGCAAAAAATGTAACGTATCGTTATACCCTATTAGCCAATGGTTGTTCAAACATACAGGATGTTGTTGTTATCGTTTCACCGGCTCCAACATTGTTGGGTACGCTTACCCCCTCGGCTATTTGCAGTAATTCTACTTTTAGCTATACTGCAATGGCATCAATTACAGGTACAATCCTAAATTGGACCAGGGTTGCCGATACCGACAATCCGGCCAGTTCAGGAACAGGAAATATTAGCGAAACTCTGGTTAATACAACAAGTACTGATAGAATTGTAACATATGTTTACTCGTTGATAGGAGCTTGTACAAATACTCAGAATGTTACTGTTACCATATCCCCGACTCCAACGGTAACTCTTCCGGCAAATCTGGAATTTTGTAATGGAGAAAATGTTCCGTCCATTGTTTTCGCAGGTCCGGTTACAGGAACTACTTATTCGTGGGCAAACAATGACCCTTCTATTGGATTGGGAGCCAGTGGAATCGGCGATATTCCAACTTTTACAGCAACCAATACTTCGTCTGCACCAATAACGGCAATTATATCGGTCAGACCAAAAGCGAATGGTTGCATAGGGGCAAACTCAACTTTTACCATTGTGGTTTATCCTGCATCGAAAGGAGGAACGGCCAATTCAAATGCGTCAGTATGCGGGGGAACCAACAGTGGCACATTAACCCTGACCGGCCGCACCGGGACAGTGGACAAATGGCAATCTTCAACCGATGGCGGAGGTACCTGGGCCGACATCAGCAATACCACCACTTCGCAAACTTATTCTAACATTGCCGTTACGACCCAATACCGTGCAATGGTAATAAGTGGCAATTGTTCCCCGGCATATTCTTCGGTGGCCACCATTACTGTCAATCAGCCATCGGTTGGAGGAGCCGTTACATCTGACGCAACGGTTTGTTCAGGAACCAACAGCGGTACTTTGACTTTAAGTGGGCAAACTGGAACTATCCAGAAATGGCAAATGTCAATAAATAATGGGGTCAGCTGGAATGACATTGCCAATACCTCAACCACCCAAACGTACACCAATCTTTCAGCAACAACCCTATACCGGGTAGTTGTGCAAAATGGAGCATGTCCGACTGCAAATTCATCGATTGCGACGGTGACGGTTGATCCTGTTTCTGTTGGCGGAAGTGTTTCGGCTAATGCAACCGTATGCTCGGGTAGCAATAGCGGAACCTTGACATTGAGCGGACAAACGGGAAATGTAAATAAATGGCAGTCGTCAACCGATGGTGGAAGCACCTGGGTTGACATCAGTAATCTCACAACCAGCTATACTTATACCAATTTATCGGTCAACACTCAATTCAGGGCAGTTGTTCAAAGCGGAACCTGTTCGTTGGCGAATTCGTCGGTTGCAACCATTACCGTTAATCCGGTTTCGGTTGGCGGTTCTGTTGCTGGCGGAACTCCAATTTGTTTCGGCAATACCAGCGGTTTGCTTACGTTGAGTGGGCACACCGGAACTGTCACCAAGTGGCAATCATCAACCGATGGGGGCAGCACGTGGACTGACATTGTCAATACCACAACAAGCTTTACTTCGGGTGTATTAACCCAAACGACGCAATTTAGGGCTGTTGTTGCAAGTGGGGTATGCAGTTCAGCTAATTCGGCTGCAACAACGGTTACTGTTGATCCAGTTTCAGTCGGCGGCACGGTGGCAGGAGGGACTACTATTTGTTCGGGCAGTACCAGTGGTTTGCTTACTCTCTCAGGATATACCGGAACAATAACCAAATGGCAATATTCGGTCAGTCCGTTCTCAAGCTGGACCGACATCGCCAATACAGCTACTACTTATACATCAGGGGCATTAACTCAAACTACCCAGTTCAGGGCTGTTGTTACCAGTGGCGCATGTAGTCCGGCTAATTCGGCTGCAACAACGGTTACTGTTGATCCGACATCGGTAGGTGGCTCGGTTGCTGGTGGAACCACCATTTGTTCGGGCAGTAGCAGCGGATTGCTTACCCTTTCGGGGCAAATAGGAACAGTAAGCAAATGGCAGTATTCAGTTAGTCCGTTCTCAATCTGGACTGACATTGCAAATACAACGACAAGCTATACTTCAGGCTCTTTAACACAGACCACCCAATTCAGGGCGGTGGTGCAAAGTGGGACTTGTGCTGCGGCCAACTCTGCAAGTACAACAGTAACCATCAATCCGGCCAGTGTAGGTGGCAACGTTGCGGGCAGTGTAACAGTTTGCGAGGGAACCAACAGCAGTACAATCACCCTCAGCGGATACACCGGCAGTATTTTGAAATGGCAGTCGTCGACTGTAGCCGATTTTAGTACGGGTTTAACTGATATTGCCAACACTACTACCAGCTTAACGGCTACTAACCAGATTACGACTACCTATTACCGGGCTGTGGTGCAAAACGGGATATGCCCGGCGGTTAATTCTGGAGTTGGTACGGTGACAGTAACCCCGACGCCAACCTTGAAAATTACCAATCCGGCACCTGTTTGTTCTCCGGCACCTGTTGATTTAACAGCACCTGCAGTTACTGCAGGTTCAACACCTGGGCTTACGTTTACATACTGGGTTGATGCTTTGGCTACCCTTTCTTATGGTAATCCTGCAACTGCTGATGATGAAACTTATTACATTAAAGGAACCACTGCTGCCGGTTGTTACGATATAAAACCAGTAAAGGGAAGTATTTATACTACACTCGGTATTCCGATTTTTGCCTTGGGACCAAGCTCAAGTGTTTGTAACGGTTCGGCTCCAGTTACATATAGTGCAACAGCACAAAATTCTACTGGATTATCCTATAGTCTCGATGGAATAAGTTTGGCAGGAGGTAATACTATCGATTCTGCAACAGGGGTGGTAACATTTGCTCCAGCCTGGACTGGAACTATTCAAATTACAGCTACAGCTCAGGGTTGTGGGGGACCTTCAACTGCTATTCATTCAGTTACGGTTCGTCCATCTCCGTTGGTTACATTGACAGCTTCACCAATGACTGTTTGTGAAGGTGGAGGCATTACACTGACGGCAACAAATTCAGGAGGTACTGTACAACAGACTCTTTCTGGTTCTATTGATCCAAATCCTAATTTGACAATTCCGGACAATAGTAGAAATCCGGGTTTAAGTTCAAGCATAACATTATCAGGAAGTGGTGGCGCCACTTTAAGCGCAACGGATGTTATAATGGTGACGATAAACATCTCTCATACGAGAGACCAGCAAATCGACATCTTCTTAGTGGATCCTTCTGGAACAAGAGCAATGCACCTTTCTAAAGCTAATGGTGGTAATGATGATAATTATATCAATACAGTATTAAGAACAGATGCTTCTAATATAATAGGTAGCGCAGGTAATAATAACGGACCTTTTACAGGCACTTATAGGCCAGAAGGAACCATAACAACCGTACCTGACAGAACTGGAGGATCAGGAGGAAACTATACTGTAATTCCTGCCAACGCTTTGAATGGCGCATCAATCGATGGTTCTTGGACATTGAGAGTTTTCGACAATACTAATAATACTGTTGGAACCCTAAATAGTTGGTCTCTTTCTATTATTAGGCAAATTGGTAGTGGATATACAACAGTAGTTAATGGGGACCCCATGATTGGGGTTTCTTACAATGCCGACCACTCTATAGCAACAGCGGTTGTGACACCGGCCACCGGAACTCATACTTACACCGTTACAACAACCGATGGAAACGGCTGTTCAAGAATTTCTAGTCCTGTAACCGTTACCGTAAGTCCAAAGCCTTTCATCCCTAATCAGCCGCCTGTTACGATTTGCAGCGGTTCAACATTCAATGCCACACCGGTAAACGGAGTTCCCACTGCCGCAACCATTGTACCGGCCGGTACAACTTACACATGGGCAGCTCCAACTATTACTCCTAGTGCAACCGGAGTTTCCGGATATTCGGCTGGCACTAACCAAACAACAATTAGCCAAACGCTTACCAATACTTCCACTTCAGTAAAAACGCTAACCTACGTGGTAACACCAACTGTTGGTAGTTGCCCTGGGAACCCATTCAATGTGGTGGTAACGTTGAACCCCTCAGCAACAGTTGCTGCAGTAACCAATAAAACCTATTGCGGCGGAGCAACAGTTCCTGCTATAACTTTCGGTAGTCCTCCCCCTGGTGTAACATACAATTGGACAAGTACCCAAAATGTAGGAATGGGATTAAGCGGCACAGGAGACATATCTTCTTTTACTGCCATTAATCCTTCTGGTTCTGCTGTTACTACAAATGTAACAGTAACTATAAACGGCTGTACCGGACCGACTTTTACAATTACGATTAATCCGGCACCAACCCCTACCATTACTGCAGACTATTGTATTGACCGTCCTTTTGTTTGGTTAACAGCTCCGAGTGGCTATTCAAACTATACCTGGAGTACAGGAGCTAGCGGAGCTAACTTGAATGCAATTAGGGTTGATATTGCCGGAACTTATACTGTTACCGTTACTGATGCTGGTTGTACAGGGTCTGCATCAATTGTAGTGGCTGATGAAAAGGTCGTAAATGGAGATTTTTCAGCTGGGAACACTGGGTTTAGTACGCCGGTTCTGCTTCCAGGAACGAACAGATATCAATATGTGGCGGATAATCCATTAGTAAATAATGAATTAAATCCAGAGGGATTGTATGGTATTGGCCCTGATGCACATACTTATCACAGCAATTTTTGGGGACCTGGTCGCGGAGGGGTTGGCGATAATTTCATGATTGTTAATGGATTTCCAGGGGCTCAACCAGTAGTTTGGCAGGAAACCATTACCGGATTGACAGTTGGAACGAATTATTATTTTGCAGCCTGGGCAAGAAGTTTGAATAGCGCGGGAAATGGAGCTAATCTTAAGTTTAGTATCAATGGTGACAATTCACTATTCGCTTCCACTGGGGCACTGCCTAATATTGCTTCGGGCGGACCGTACACATGGCAAAAGTTTTATGGCAACTGGATTGCAACATCTACAACTGCAGTTCTTGAAATTGTTGACTTACAAACAGCTCTTAGCGGTAACGACTTTGGCCTTGATGATATTTCGTTTGGAACTTTGGCCAATGTTCCGTTTACAGTAACCGCAGCAAGTAATTCGCCCATTTGCGGTAACAGTAAGCTAAATCTTACTTCGACCGTTACTGGTGGAAAAATGCCACTCCGTTCTATTGTATGGAAAGACCCGAATGGAAATACAATCTCGGATAAGCTTATTCCGGATCCAATTTCCAACCCAATTTCAGGAGTTTATACCGTGTCTATTCAAGATGATTATGGCTGTCCGCCGATAACAGCAAGCACTACGGTAACGATCAACCCAACTCCGGTTATTCCAACCCAAACAACAACTATTTGCAGCGGCGCCCCATTTACAGTTAGTCCGTCAAACGGTGTGCCCGATGCTTCAACGGTTGTGCCTGTTGGTACCACTTACACCTGGTCAGCTGCTCCGGTTTATAGTCCGTTGGGTTCAATTACAGGGGGCAGTGCGCAGGCAATCGGTCAGAATTCGATTAGCCAGACACTTACCAACATCACGGCTAGTTCCGCAACTGCAACTTACACGGTAACCCCGGTTGCCGGAAGCTGTGCGGGCGCCACTTTCACCATTGTGGTTACCGTAAACCCGGCAGCAACAGCCCTTGCAGTTGCATCTTCAGCGATTTGTACCAGCTCACCTTCGGTTAGTCTATCCGGTTCTACTATTGGTGGAGCAGCAACTACAGCATTATGGAGCAGCAGCGGAACAGGTACGTTTAGTCCGAATGCCAGTTTTGCTACCGCTACTACCTACACGCCAAGTGCAGCCGATATTGCGGCCGGAACGGTTTCCCTTACCCTGACAACCAACGATCCCGATGGAGCTGGCCCTTGTTTGGCTGCAACTTCAACCGTTGTTATCCCTGTTAAGCAGGCACCAGTTTTAAGCACTACCAAAACCGATGTGAATTGTTACGGAGGTTCAACCGGAGCAATTAATATGACTGTTGCCGGGCTCGCCACTCCTTATGCTTATGCCTGGACTGCAAGTGGCGGAGGAGTTGTTCCTGTAGGGCAAGCAACGAATAAAGACTTGACCGGATTGGTGGCCGGTATTTATTCAGTAACCGTAACTGGCGCCGCTCCTAATACATGTAGCACCACCACTTCGGTAACCATTACCCAACCGGCAGCCGCTTTGACGGCTACGGCAACTCCTACCGGTACGCTTTGTGCAGGCAATACTGACGGAACCATCACCCTGAAGGTTACCGGAGGAACGCCACCCAATACTTATCTCTGGACTGCAAGCAACGGAGGATTTGTTCCGCCAGCGCAAGCTACCAATAAAGATTTGACCGGACTGCGCGCCGGTGACTACTCGGTTATCATTACCGATGCCAACAATTGTACAGCCAATGCTTCTGCAACAGTGGGATTGGCAGCCAATACCGCACCTATAATTAACACCTGTCCTCCGGCTTTAACTGTTACAGGATGCGGTACTTCAGCAATTGCACCATTGGGTTATTCTGAAACTGTGGTTTCGATTAATTCAGTCCAATGGGCTGCTGCTGGTGGTGTTGCAACTGATAATTGCGCGGTCACTACGTTTAGCTATATCGATTCAAAGTCTGGTACTTGCCCGATTGTAGTTACCCGTACATTTACAGTGGGCGATGCGAGTGGATTATTGAGTATCCCTTGTCAGCAAATCATCACCATTACCGACAATACCCTGCCTGCCTGGACAGATGGGGCACACGCCCTTGACCGTACCCTTGAATGCAGCGATTTAATTGGATTTGGTGCTGCCGAATCTTTGGCACCAACACCGACTGATAATTGCCAGGTGGATTTGACAAGTCTGGTTAAAAGTACTGGTAGTTTTGTGCCTTCGGGTGTTTGTACACAGGCAGGAACCTACACCAATACATGGTCTGTAAAGGACGATTGCGGCAATATGAGTTTGCCATTTACCCAGGTGATTACCATTGTTGATTCAACAAAACCGACATGGACGACTTCAACGGGTACTCTTGATGCAACAGTTAACTGTGACGATGTTGTTGGGTTGGCCGCTGCTCAAGCGCAGGTACCTGAAGCATTCGATCTTTGCGATGCCGGTGTATTGGTTTTGGTTAAATCAAGGGGCAGTTTTGTTGCAGGAGCCTGTGGTTATACCGGTACTTATACCAATATCTGGACTGCAAAAGATGCTTGTGGAAATGAATCGGTAGATTTTACCCAAACGATAACGGTAATGGATCAGACAAAACCAAGCTGGGTAACTTTACCGGGCGATCTGGATCAGTTTATTAGTTGTAACGATCCTGCCGCACTGGCTACAGCGCAAGCATTGTTCCCGGTAGCTCAGGATAATTGTGATACTGACATCAACAATCCGACTAAAGTGGCCATTGTTAAAGGACCGTTTGTACCGGCAGGTGGTTCGTGTGCTGTAACCGGAACTTATACCAATACCTGGACTGTTAATGACGCTTGTGGAAACACCAGTGGAACCTATACCCAGGTCATATCGGTGGATGACAATAAGGTTCCGGAAATCTTTTGTCCGCTCAACACAGCTATTGCGTTTGGAGATTCCAGTCATCCTGATGTTACCGGTTGGGCTGTGGCAACCGACAATTGCAGCACAGCAACATTGAGCTATTCCGATGTAAACAATCTGGGCGCCTGCATTGGAAACTCTACGATTATGCGTACCTGGAAAGCTACCGATGCCTGTGGCAAGTCGAGCACCTGTGTACAAACGATCTCTGTACAGGATATTATTGCACCTGTAATTGATGCACTGCCAGCTACAAAAACCATCGATTGCCCTGCTACACCTTCGTTTGCAGTGCCTACCGCAACTCATGTCGGCGGTGGAGTTATTACATGGACTTCTAATGATGTGACCACGCTCGGTTCTTGCCCCGGAAAATACAGCGTAACCCGTACCTGGATCGCCAAAGATGCTTGCGGAAATGCATCCGAACCAGCAAGCCAAACCATCAACGTGCAGGATGTTACCGCACCGGTAGTTGTTGGAACACTTAACACCGCCAATGTTCAGAGTTGTGACGCCTCAGCAGTTCCCGCTGTTACCACAGTTGCCGCACTGGAAGCGCTTCCCGGAGGGATCACCATTACCGATGCCTGCAATGCCGACGCTGATCTGACTGTTACGAGTAGCGATGCAGTGAGTGGAACCTGCCCGATTGTGATCACCCGTACATACACAGTAAAAGATGCCTGCGGAAATCAGGTTACAATTGTCCATACAATTAATGTGGAAGATACCACACCGCCGGTTTTGGCCAATCCTCCATCCAAAGAATTCTGTGTGCAGAATATTACCCAGGCAACATTTGAGCCAACAACCATTGACATTACACCCGCACGACCCGATTGGTACACTTTACAGACAACTGATCTCGATCTCGATCCGAATACCTATTTCTCTGATAATTGTACTTCTGCAACCCGGCCGATTTCCAGCATAATCATGCATTGGTCGATTACCGATTCTTTTGGTGTTCCGGTAAAGGATAAAAACAATGCTCCTTTAAGCAATATTACTGGACAGGTATCGAATTACATATCCACTGTTGCACCAATTGTATTGCTGGGGGCACCGAGTGCTGACGTTATTTACACCATTACTTATTGGATTGTCGATTTGTGTAATAACTCTTCGACGGTTAAAACAACCACTATAACCATCAAGCCACGACCTGATATAGTTAAAATGCCATAATGTATGAACTTAAAAAGAAACATGAAAGAAGAAAATAACAATGACTTACTCACCCCCCAGCCCTCCTCGCGGAGCGCTTTCCCCTCTCTACGCGTAGAGAGGGGAGACGTCAGCTCGCTGACGTGGGGTGAGTCAGAAAAATGGAAGGAAATAAAAGAAGCATGAAAAATAGAAAAGAAATAAACCCCATACTCACCCCCAGCCCTCCTTACGGAGCGCTTTCCCCCTCTCTACGCGTAGAGAGGGGAGACGTCAGCTCGCTGACGTGGGGTGAGTGGGAAAAATAGAATTTAATTTAAAGTTTGATGGTATGAGCGATTGTCCAACACCAGTATCAAGAGCAAGAGAGCTTCGCCAAAACATGACTGAAGCAGAAAAGATGCTATGGAAAGAACTTAGAAACCGAAAGTTTTTAAAACTGAAGTTTCTACGCCAGCATCCCATTATATATCAGGTATCGGATAATCGGCCTTATTATTTCATTGCTGATTTTTACTGTGCTGAGAAAAAGCTGGTTGTCGAGGTTGATGGTAAGATTCATGATTTTCAGAAAGAAGATGACCAGCATCGGGAAGATATTTTAAGGAGTTTAGATTTTAATGTTCTAAGGATTAAGAATGAGGAAGTTAAAAGAGATATACGTTTGGTAATGGAAAAGATAAAAGTTGCGATTGAAGAAATGAAGAACTAAATACACAACTCACCCCCCGCCCTCCTCGCGGAGTGCTTTCCCCCTCTCTACGCGTAGAGAGGGGAGACGTCAGCTCGCTGACGCGGGTTGAGTCAGAAAAATGGAAGGAAATAAAAGAAGCATGAAAAATAAAAGAGAAATAAACCCCTTACTCATCCCCAGCCCTCCTCGCGGAGCGCTTTCCCCTTCTCTACGCGTAGAGAGGGGAGACGTCAGCTCGCTGACGCGGGGTGAGTCAGAAAAATGGAAGGAAATAAAAGAAGCATGAAAAATAAAAGAGAAATAAACCCCTTACTCATCCCCAGCCCTCTTTGCGGAGTGCTTTCCCCTTCTCTACGCGTAGAGAGGGGAGACGTCAGCTCGCTGACGTGGGGTGAGTCAGAAAAATGGAAGGAAATAAAAGAAGCATGAAAAATAAAAGAGAAATAAACCCCTTACTCACCCCCCAGCCCTCCTCGCGGAGCGCTTTCCCCTTCTCTACGCGTAGAGAGGGGAGACGTCAGCTCGCTGACGTGGGGTGAGTCCATAAAATTGAATGAAGAAGTTATTCACCTTAAATAATTAATAAATGAAACAAGTTAACATCGAAAAACAAATGAAAGATCAAGTCAATCAAAACTATTGGGAAGCAAATTCCGAAATCCATCATTCCAAAATCGGGGTACAACCGAATTCGGATTTTCTCAATATCTTTCTGATCCAAAACAAAGGGAAAGGGCCGCCTGGACGAACGCATAGCCCGGGATTGGCTTATTGCCCAACCCGGGACAATAAGCTCAAGGCCTTTAGGGTTCAGCACTCCGAGCTAGTTGAAGGTCTGATGCCTGAGTTAATCGAAGGCTTTATTGAAAATAAATTAATAACACATATACATAAATCAAATTTTTTACAAACATTAAATTTTATTATCATGAAAAAGCAAATTTTTATTCTAATCATGGCGTTATTCGCCGTAACAACTGCGTTTGGACAGTTAGCACCTCGAGCTTTAACTTGTACTGTTGGAACTGAAGGTCCTTTGTTCCCAGCTCTAGGCAAGTCATACACTTATGAAGTTACTATCCCTAATTCAGCACTTTTTACTGGAACTGCACCAACATTAACTTATCAATGGTACGTTACAAAAGATTTTACTTTTGTAAGTCCAACTAAAATATCCAGTGGTGGTACGGATTTCGATGCTACTATTGCTTCAGGAACTTTTGATAGTCCTACAAATACTGTAATTCCAGTTAGTATTAAATGGAAAACTACAGCAACTCCAGCGGCGCCGTATTTTTTAGTTGTAAAAGTTGTTGGGGCAGACCCAACTTGTAGTACTCAAAATTTGAAGGTATACAAAATTGTTCCGTCCAATATGTTTACGCTCGATATTGCAAATGTTAATCCATCTACGTTAGCTATTTTAGCACCTGAGACACCTTTTTCTCAATGTATCTCTGACATCGTTTCTGTAACTTATGCTGCTTCTAGTCCTACTAATGCAACTTATGATTATGGATCGAATACCTTAATATGGGCTGTAGCTGCAGCAAACTGGTCTACATCATGGACTCCACGATTATTAACTTCTGCTATTGATGCAAACGAGACAGTAACATTAACATGGAATACTAAAGCGGATGGAACAGGTACTGGAGGTGCTTTTACTACTACAGATGGTACAAATTGGACTACCACTACGGCTGTAACTCCATCATCAGGTACATCTATTGATGCTACAGGGGAAACAATCTACATTCGGATGGTTCTTGATCATTCAACACCTGGAAAGAACTATGAAGGACTTGCAGATGAAACAATAACTCTTGCCGTTGATGGATTAACAGCAAATGGTGATCATGATCTACACTATTCTGCCACATTGCCGGTTGCAAATGCCTTATGCGGATTAGATGATGGATTTACTTATGACACTACTACTCAGACGGTTACTGCTCGTCCTGGTATTGATACGGCAACATTGCCAGCAACTCAAGATTTCTTAGTTCCAGTGCCTGCACCTTAATTTTGATAGGTAAATGTATTAACTTTCTTTATAAACCCTATATTTTCCCAGCTGGTTGAGCTTCGACAAGCTTAGCTGTCAAGCTAACGAAGCTCTACTGGCCGGGAAAAGGAGGAGGGAAAAAGGAGAAGAAGAATGTAATAACAACGAACGCGAAGGAGAAATTGAATCAGTCTCCAAGACGATTCGAATAGGTAAATGTGAATTTATAAATACAAAAAATAAAATGCCTATGAAAAAGGTCGGAGACCGGATTTCCAGAACTTGCAAATCCCTGGAATATACCGGAAAGAAGACCATAAGAAGAAATGATGATTGTTAAGCTTTTTCATGAAGCTCTATACTTTTTCCGGTCGGACTTCGACAAGCTCAGTCACCGAATAACGGTAACAAAGCCAACGAAGCGCCGTCCGGCAAAAGTTGATGGTTCGACTGAGCTCACCAATCGTGGTTCGGCAAGCATTCTATCGAACTCATGCCGAAGGTTCACCAACCAATTGGAATTGTGAATGGAAAAGCAAGAGTGTTAAAAAGTTTTGAGCAAGTAAAAACAGTGTGCGATGAAGTTTATACAGCTTTAATTGATTGCGGAACAATCGGGATCGGTTGTGAGTAGTCGCCGATCGGTTTTAAACCATGATGCCATTGGATGTGCTTATTCGATTGCTCGTAATAGGGCATTGATATACCGTAAACTAACATTGCAAACTTAAAAAGTAACGATGCAACATCGGAAACGAATAGTGCAAAGCCCGCAAGTAACGTTACACGACGTGGAAACGACATTGCAAGATGTGAAAATGACGATGCAAAGCTTTAAAACGACATTGCAAAGCTTGCAAGTGACGTTGCAAGCGATGAAAATGATGTTGCAAACCCTTAAAATAACGTTGCAAAGGATTAAACAGACTATGCAAAGTGTAAAAACGATGTTGCTACTAAGCTATAACGGGAGTAATAATCAATTAATAAATACATGAATATGCGGATAAGTAATTGGAATAAAATAATGTTGCATTTTGATTTGTGTCTTTACCTTGACTCACCCCTTCGCATCTGCGATGCTCTTCCCCTCTCTACGTGTAGAGAGGGGGGACGTCCGCATGCGGACGTGGGGTGAGTAGTTTTGGAAATCTCGGGCGTAATTATGCCGGAGACTTGACCCATATGGGTCACACATTTAAGTGATTAACAAAGTCAACCTATGAAGGGTTTCATGAACCTAAGTTCTCATGCAAGGCGGCCACCGAGCTTGTCGAAGTGAGGGGTTCGGGGAGGCTTAAAAATAATACAGCAATGAAAAACAACCGATTTGGCTCGAAAGGAGGCTGGGGCGATCTACCCTGGATGTTTGGATCACGGGGCGACCCACCGCTGAATAACGAACGACACTTCGTTAAAGCGTCGTTGCAAGCCCGATAGAGATCGGAAAAACAATTTGATGGAATAAACAATAAATGATTAGTCAGCTATATGCAAACAGAATCACTGAAATACGATCATTTTTATCACATTTATAATCGGGGGATTGATCGCTGCGATCTTTTTCGCGAAACGGATAATTATGAATATTTTCTGGGTTTGTATGACAAATATATCACACCTGTAGCAGAGACGTTTGCCTGGGTGTTAATGCCCAATCATTTTCACTTGCTGATAAAGGTGAAAGAACAAAAGGAGATTGGATTTATTCCGCCTAAACCACTTTCGGGGTTTACAACCACCGAAAGGAAGGAAAGAATACTTACCCCTTCGGAGGTTTTACACCCCGAAGGAGGGTTAAAAAGATTTAAACCTGAACGCCAGTTTTCGCACCTTTTTAATGCTTACGCCCAGGCATTTAATAAACGATTTGGTCGAACTAGAAGTCTTTTTCAGCATCTGTTTAAGCGGAAGTTAATCGAACATGAAAGATATTTTAAACATATGGTTTTGTATATCCACAATAATCCGGTCCATCATGGTTTTTGCAGTCATGCGTCAGAGTATCCCTGGTCGAGTTATTTGAGTTGTATTTCGATTAAACCGGCAAAGCTGAACAGAGAAGCAGTTTTAGGCTGGTTCGATAATCAGGCAAATTTCAGAGGTTTGCATAATGATAAGATTGAATTTGATAAGATCGAAAGTTGGTTGGGAATTGAATTGAAAGAATGACCAACAATAAATGACCTGTATTCAATATTCCGAACGAAAGCCTTCGCGGTTTGGACTTGGAATTTAAAACTTATATTTTGAAGAAGTTTTTGTACATAGCACGTTACCGGGCATTGGCAGTTTTACTGCTGCTGTTGTTGGCTTTGGCTCCCGCCATGGCCCAGAACGTCGTGTACCAGGGCCAGACTTCAACGCTGGCTGTCGTTCAGCAACCCGGAGAAACATACGATTGGGAGTTGTATAATGATGGGACAGTAAACTTTGCAACGGTTCCGGGTAATTGTCCGGCTACATCAGCTACTTTTGTAGGTGGAAGCATCGGGGCAAGTGTAAACGTACAGTGGTTAAAACCCGGGTTCTATTTTTTTAAAGTAAATGCCCGCAATATAACAGGTTGTTCCAACAATATAAAAATTGGCATTATGGAGGTTAAGGAAGCCTTGCCAACGGCTGTTCTTGAAGTTAATCCGGGAGACATATGCGAAGGCGCATGGGCCGAATTGGAGGTTACTTTTACCGGAACAGAATCGTGGAGTTTTAAACTTGAAATGAAAGACAGCGCTGGAAATTCAACGGTGAAACAGTATTCCGGAATACAAGGGACCAACAATCCGTATAAAATACCCATTAATCCGTTGGCTACAACTACCTATACAGTGATTGAGGTAGTTGATAAATACGGAACACAGAAGAATCCGTCAAATTCGGTTAAACTTACAGTTCATCCGTTGCCGCAGAAAACACCTATTTATCTGAAGAAACCATAACCATGAATAAGGGGCTGAATTACATATTGCTGATATTTGTTTTTCTTGTTGCTGTTACAGTGACCAAGGGAGCTCATGTCGTCGATAAAGTATGTAAAGATGCTGTTCGTACATACCGGGTTAACGGCGAGGCCAATCTGACCTATACGTGGACATTGACTAATGTCGCAGGTGCTTCGCTTTCAATTCCGGCAGCGAAGGAATTCACCGATAAGGATATATATGGAAATCCGATTTTAGGAAGTGAAATACAAATCAAATGGAGTTTCGATCCTGCAGTTTATACACTGACCGTTCAGAAACAAAATCAATATTCGTGTACGATTGATACCGCCGGAACGATAGAAGTCGTACCCGTTCCTCAGGTATTTGCCGGCGATGATTTAATTGCCTGTAGTGGAAGTCCTATTTTGATGGCAAATTCAACCACGAGCAATTCTTCAGGTCTGGTCTGGACAACGGCAGGTGATGGAAAATTTGATGACCCCACAATCCTTCATCCGGTTTACACGCCGGGGCCTGTCGATTTGGTTTCCGGGAATGTTTTGCTCACTATTACTGCTGAAGGTCAGGGCGACGAAGGTAGCTGTATCCCGGTTTCAGATGCGATAGCTATAAAAATAATAACCATCAAGGCAACTGTTAACTCTACAAGGGTAACCTGCTATGGAGCCAACGACGGAACAATTACTGTTTATGACGATGGACTGGCTAAATACAAGTATAATTTTCAGCGCATTGGAACGACGGCCAACTGGACCACTAATTATTCCGCCACCAATCTAACTCCGGGAGCATACCTTGTTCAAATAAGCAATACCGTTTTGGCCGACTGTGCCGTAACTTTAGATACAATTGAAATAAAAGGTCCTGAACTTCTAACTGCAGAAATTCAATCAAACCAACCTTCCTGCTTCGGAGAAAAAGGATCGATAACAGTCACCGGAAAGGGCGGATGGGGCAGTTATCAATACAGCCTCAATGGATCGGGTTGGCAATCCTCAGGGTTCTTCCCAAATCTAGGGGAATCGACCTATGAGGTTTTGGTCAGAGATGCTTCATATACAAATTGTATTGTTTCCGTAGGAGATGTTACAATAGTTGAACCTGTAGAACTCACTGCGACAGTGACCCCGACTCCTGTAAAATGCCCAGGATCCAATACTGGTAGTATCTTGTTGAAAGACTTGTCCGGTGGATCGGGCAATTATGAATTTTCAATTGATGGTACCAATTGGCAAGGATCTTCGAATTTTAAGAATTTGGCAGCAGGGACATATTCGGTTTCGATGCGCGATGCTGATCACCCCAAGTGCCTGAAAACTTTAATGGATGTTGTTCTTGATGACCCTCCTCCAATTGTTGCTGCCCTTACTCCTTACAATGCCAGTTGCTATGGGACCAAAGATGGAAAGATTGAGGTCGCTCCACCTGTTAACGGAACTCCTCCCTATATGTACTCGATTGACGGAATTAACTGGCAAACGGATGGATTGATTACAGGTCTGGCTGGGGCACAGGTCTATACAGTTCGGGTCCGTGATGCCAATACTTGCATTTCAACAGTTGGCTCAGTTCAAATATTGCAACCGGCCAAACTCCAATTTAAACCGGTTAAAACGAACGAAACTATTGCCGGAGCTAATGACGGAACCATTACCATTACTGCGCAGAATGGTGGATCGAACAGCTTTGATTATAAATTTGATGGTCTGCCCTGGCAGGTTGACCCATTTGTCTCAAATTTATCGCCTGCTACATATACTGTTTACATGCGCGATAAGCTGAATCCGGATTGTATGATTGATACGTTGATCACGATTTATCCGGCAGGATCGGTTTCATCCAAATATTCGGTTGTTAATATTTCCTGTTATGGCGGTAGCGACGGTAAAATAACTTTTACCAACTATGCCGGGGCCACAAATTATCAATTTAGCGTTAATGGGGGAACAAATTGGCAATCCAATCCTGAATTTTCAGGACTTACCGCTGATTCATATACACTAATGATTAGGGATCTGGATCATCCAACCAATACTGTTAAGGTCGATCAAATTGAATTGATTGAACCCGAAGAACTTAATGCGACAGTAAATGTAACCCCAGAGACGGTTGCAGGAGCAAATAATGCAATGATTACGATTAGTAATGCCAAGGGTGGTTCTGGAGTATATCAGTACAGCCTTGACGGAATTAAATGGGTGGCCACAACCACTTTTGCAGGTTTGACATCGGGGCCTTACAATGTATGGATTGGTGACAAAAATATGACTACCTGTTCTGTCGTGATTCCAAAGATCATCCAGCCTGCGGGGCAACTAGCCGCCGATGTTAGCCATACTGATGTGTTGTGTAATGGAGCAAATAATGGCAGTATTATAATAAGTAATCCTTCAGGAACTTCGTTTTATGAATATAGTATTAATGGAGGAACTAAATGGGATTTATCTGGGACATATCCTGGATTAAAACCTGGAAATTATGAAGTAAGGTTACGGGATAGGTTTAATACATCCAATAACATATTGCTTGAGCATGTTTCAATCTCTCAGCCTAGTCCACTTCGCGGTCGTTATACCAAAGATTCTGAACCTTTGTGTGCAGGAGGATCGGGGGTAATATCATTATTCTCAACTGGAGGAACAGGTGTTAAAACCTTTACCAATGCATTGACTGGTGCAGTAATTACAAACATGACCTTAACTGTGTCGGCAGGCGAAAAGATCTCGATCATAGTTACTGATGAAAATGGGTGTACCGATCCAATTAATTACACCGTGCCAAATCCGCCTGCACTTATTGTTTCCAGTAAAGTAAATCCACCTCAATGTTATGGCGACAATAATGGTTCTGTCGAAATTACAGCGTCGGGGGGTACTGGAGATTTGTCTATCAAAGGAGTAAAAATGGTCGGAGTAAAAATGTTGCTTCCGGTTCAGGCAGGCCGGACTTATAGTTATGAGGTGATCGACAGTAACGGATGTTCCTCGAATACAGTCAGCGGTTTAATGCCCGAAGCTCCGTCACAACTTGTTGTATCAACTAACAGTGTAACAGATGTGAGTTGCTATGGAGGCAACGATGGAACAGCGACTGCCGTAGTTTCGGGAGGAACTCCTCAATATACTTATCTTTGGAACGACCCCGCTAAACAAATAACTCCAACAGCTATAGGCTTGACCAAGGGAAAATACAGGGTTACTGTAACAGATGTTAATGGTTGTTCGAATTTTGCTGAAGCTAGGATTAATGAACAGCCTGCTTTGACAGAACCAACGGCCAGTGTAGTCCAGCCCGATTGTGATATTTCAACTGGAACCATCACGGCGACTACACCGGTTCCGGCAGCTGGCATTACCTACACATTAACCGGAACAAATCCGGTAACTCTGCCGGTTGCCAATACCACCGGAGTATTCACCGGTTTAACGCCGGGAGTTTATGATATTACCGTTACGAACTCGTTTGGTTGTACAACGGCGCCAATTGTTAAAACCATTAATCCTCATTTGGCAACACCGGCCAATCCAACGGCATTGCCGGTACCATCGGCCTGTGAAGATGTGCCGATTCAAACACTCAATGCCAATAGTGGAATTGTTCCGCCTGTTTCCGGAACTACCATTATTTGGTATGATAAAGCTGTTGGCGGGAATGTCGTGGTTTCACCAATATGGAATAAGACCGGAAGTTTTACGTTTTATGCAGAGGCATCAAATGGGGAATGTGTAAGTACCAATCGGACTCCGGTAATGCTGACTATTCTTCCAAGGCCTGCGGCGCCAATAAGTAAAGGAAACTTATCAGCCTGCGAAAGTACGCCATTGGGTACTCTTGATGCCCGCGATGCCATTGATGCTACCGGTAAAAACATTGTATGGTACGATAAGCCCGTTGGCGGGAATGTGGTTACGGTTCCTACTTTAAACGCAGTAAAAACGGTTACTTATTATGCTGAAGACGTTGCTGGTGTTTGTTCCAGTTCACCTCGTACAGCGGTAACCTTGTCTATAAATCCATTACCAGCCAATCCTACGGCCATTGTAAGTGTTCAGCCTAGATGTATTGATACTTCAGGTATTATAGAAGTTACATCACCTTTAGGGGCTAACTTTGAATACCGTATTGATAACGGCATGTACCAACCATCGGTGACATTTAATAATCAAATTCCCGGAGACCATGCTATACAGGTTAAAAACATTATTACAAATTGCGAATCGGGCCTAACTCATATAAAAGTTCAGGATATACCACCTGCTCCGAAGATTATAAATTTAACAGTTGAAGATTGCATCTGTTATGGCGATTCAGGCAAACTGAATTTTGAATTTAGAAATGTTTCTGATGGCACTTATGTTGTCATCTATTTGGGTGGTCAGTTTGAAAATGTTAAGGTTGTAAATGGTAAAGCAACAATTATTGCACCAGCTGGAATATACCATGTTTTGGCTATTGAGGCCAATGGATGTACTTCATCTGAAAAATGGGATGTTGAGATTAAACAGCCCGATATGATTTCAGTCAGTGCAAAAATTACAGAAATTGATTTAAAATCGGGGCAAAAGGGAGAAATAGATCTGAACATAAGTGGTGGAACCGGCGCTTACCAAACCATTTGGCAACCTAATTTGGTTAACGGATTCGCCGGCGCTACTACTGAAGACATTAAAAATCTGGATGCCGGAGTATATACGGTTACTGTTATTGACGAAAATAAGTGTCAAAGGACCTATAGAGATACCATACCGAAAGCAAATCAACCGCCAATTGCAACCGATGATGTATTTGAAGTTACCTGTAACCTCGTAACAGGAGATTTGCTTTATACGGATAACGGTAACGGGAAAGATTCTGATCCAGACGGCGATCCGATCTCGATTGATACAACGCCAGTTCGAAAACCATCGCACGGAACTTTGACCATCAATTCGGATGGAACATTTGAATATATGGCATTACAGGGATATACTGGCGATGATTTGTTCATTTATCGAATTTATGATATAAAGAAAAATTATAGCAATCCTGCAATGGTGACCATTCACGTTGTTTCAGACATCGATCGTGATGGAATTGCCGATGACCTTGATCCGGATGCTGATGGCGATGGAATTCTAAATGTTGACGAAGTTTTGCCGGGTCAGGATTGGAAAACAACAGACAGCGATGGTGATGGGCATCCAAATTATCTGGATATCGACTCCGATAACGATGGTATCGTTGATAATATTGAAGCACAAAGCACGCCTGGCTACATTCCACCTTCAGGAGTTGATAAGGATCATAACGGTATCGATGATGCTTACGATCCCGCTCAGGGTGGCGTCCGGATTATCCCGGTTGATACTGACGGCGATGGAATTCCGGACTTTCTGGACGCCGATTCTGATAACGATGGTGTTCCGGATTACATTGAAGGTCATGATTTGAATGCAGATGGGAAACCGGATGAAGTTTTGGTAGGTAAAGATTCTGATGGTGACGGCTTGGATGATGGCTTCGATACTGTTGTAAATGCGTGTTCTCCATCAGAAAATGTGGTAGGCAGCAACGCATCGATGCAGGATTTCGATGGCGATGGCCTTAGAGACTGGCGCGATGAAAATGATGACGACGACCAATACCTGACACGATTTGAAGACTTGAATGGAGATGGAGATTTTAGCAATGATACATTTGGTCATCCCGGCCATCCCGAATATCTCTGGGTTGGACGTGATTGTGATTTGTTTATTCCGAATGCCTTCTCTCCAAACGGAGACAATATTCACGATTATTTCCAGATTTATTGTACCGATGATTATCCAAATGCCAGAATGTATATTTTTGACCAGCTAGGAAATAAGTTGTATGAAAAGGAACATTACGGAAATCTGGAGTTCTGGGGCAGTTACGAGCAGGCTTGGTGGGATGGACGAACAACCAACCGGGCAGTGACGACTACGAACGGAGGAATGGTTGCTCCGGGAACGTATTACTATGTACTACAATTAGGCAATGGTGATGTTAAGAAAAGCTTTGTATTTGTGTCGTATTAATTGACTATTTTAAGTTCGAATACTGCAATGAGCCGGGGAACTTGAAGATTGTAAATGACAATATTGTAAATAATTAATGATAAAAAGGTTTATCCATATTGTGCTTTCGCTGTTTTTGCTGATACTCGCTGTTATTCAGGCGAAAGGGCAGGAATTTCCATGGTCGTTGCAATATGTCACCAATATGAATACCATTAACCCTGCCTATGTTGGTATGTGGGATAGGGCTGGCTTTTTACTTTCTTCACGGACCAATTGGGTTGGAATCAAGGGCGCACCTTTAACGCAGCAATTTTCTTATTATACACCCGTCAAAGACCAGAAAAGCGGCGTTGGACTAAATGTTCAGCGAAAAGATGTTGGCTTAGAGAAAAGTTTGTTTTTAACCGGCGATTATTCGTACCAGGTTCGGCTTGATGTTTACAACTACCTCCGTTTTGGATTTCGGGCAGGGTTTGTGAATTACGATAATAACCTGAATGCTTATCAGCTTTATCCTGACCAGATTCCAGATTCTGAATTTACGACAGATGTTCGTCAGTATTTTATGACTGTTTTTGGTGTTGGAGCGGTATTGTTCGATGACAAGTATCATATAAGTTTGTCGATTCCGCAGGTAATTAACAATACTTTTAAAGTGAATCAAAATGGGTTCTCTTCCACACACGAACTTAAAACGGTGTACTTGTCTGGAGGATATGTTTTCAGGTTGCCCAGCACAATTATGCTTCGCCCAAATTTGCTTGTTGTCGCAACAGTTAATAAAACAGTCTATCTCGACGCCTCGGCAATCATTTATTTACCTGGTGATCTCCAATTTGGATTGAACCTTAGAAGTAATGGAGCTATATGTGTAACAGGGCAGTACACCTTTAAAAATAATGTCCGAATAGGTTATGCTTCAGAATATCACATTATTCAAGACATTCGAAAATATCAACTTGGAACATACGAAATTATGGTTGGGTACGACTTCAATTTGTATAGGAAGAAAAGCACTAGACCATATTATTTCTAACATCCTAAAAAAACAATCCTGACAAGTTTCAAAACCGGTCAGGATTGCTTGATGCGAATCGTCTGCTAGTTCCTAGTTCCCTAATTCAGAAAGGAAACGAATTCGCATTAACCGAATGTCATTTTCAGTATATTCATCTTCTCCCAGTTCTTTGAGCGCCGCATCAATATTGTCATCTTCGGCTTCTCTAAAATATTCAAAGATTTCTTCCTGATGGTCTTCGTCGAGTATTTCGTCGAGGTAATAATCGATATTTATTTTTGTTCCCGAGTTGACAATGGTTTCAATCTCGGAGACTAATTCACTCATTTCGATGCCAATCGAGGCGGCAATGTCGTCCAGCGAGAGTTTGCGGTCAATACTTTGAATGATGCTTACTTTTGTTTTCGATTTATTGGCCACACTTTTAACAATCATGTCCTGTGGCCGATCTATTTCGTTTTCTTCGACGTACGATTTGATCAATTCAACGAATTCCTTTCCGTATCGTTTGGCTTTTCCTTCTCCAACGCCCTGAATATATTTAAGTTCGTCCAGCGTTATCGGGTATTGTAAAGCCATATCAGCCAGCGATGGGTCCTGAAAAATAACAAAAGGTGGAAGGTTCAGTTTTTTCGAGATCTTTTTCCGCAAGTCTTTCAGCATGGAAAACAATTCCGGGTCGCCGGCACCACTAGCTTGGGCAGCAGCTGCATTGGCTTCTTCTTCAATTGCGTCGTAGTCGTGGTTGCGAACGAGCAGGAAGTCAGTCGGGTTTTCCAGGAAATCGTAGCCCTTTTTTGTCATCTTAAGCAGGCCGTAGTTCTCTATATCTTTCGAAATAAAGCCAGCAATCATGCTTTGCCTGAACACGGCATTCCAGAATTTTTCACCATGATCGTTCCCCGAGCCAAATGCTTCGAGTTCGTAATGGCGGAATGATTTAACCGCAGCTGTTTTTTTTCCGGTAAGAATATCTGCTAAATGTTCAGCTTTATATTTTTCCTTGACTTCGATAATAGCCTGAAGTGCACGGCAAATCTCATCTTTGGCTTCAACCTGTTCTTTTGGATTGATGCAGTTGTCGCAATTTCCACAAGGTTCTTCCAGCTTTTCACCAAAATAATTCAGAAGCATAATCCGGCGGCAAATAGCAGTTTCGGCATACGAGGCCGTGTCGAGCAGCAATTGTCGCCCGATTTCCTGCTCGGCAACTGGCTTGCCCTGCATGAATTTCTCCAATTTCTGGATGTCTTTGGCCGAATAAAGTGTGATGCATTTTCCCTCGCCACCATCTCGCCCGGCACGCCCGGTTTCCTGGTAATAGCCTTCCAAACTTTTAGGGATATCGTAATGGATGACGAAGCGGACATCAGGCTTGTCGATTCCCATGCCGAAGGCTATGGTTGCCACAATGACGTCAACTTCTTCCATCAAAAATTTATCCTGATTACCAGATCGGGTTGCCGAGTCCATGCCGGCATGATAGGGAAGGGCTTTGATGTTGTTTACAACCAGTGTTTCGGTAAGCTCTTCAACTTTTTTGCGGCTTAAACAGTAAATGATACCCGATTTTCCCTCATTTTCTTTGATGAATTTGATAATCTGGGATTCAGGTTTCGATTTTGGTTTTACTTCGTAGTATAAATTTGGACGGTTGAATGATGCTTTAAAAACATTGGCGTCAAGCATTCCAAGTGTTTTCTGAATGTCGTGCTGAACTTTGGCTGTTGCCGTTGCTGTTAGGGCAATTAACGGTGCTGGTCCGATTTCGGAAACAATAGGTTTGATACGCCTGTATTCCGGCCTGAAATCATGACCCCATTCTGAAATGCAATGAGCTTCGTCAATGGCATAAAATGATATCTTGACATTTTTTAGAAAATCAATATTGTCTTCTTTTGTCAAGCTTTCAGGAGCAACGTAAAGTAATTTAGTTTTTCCACTAGTCACATCATCGCGTACTTTTTGAGCTGCTGCTTTGGTCAGCGATGAATTCAAAAAGTGAGCAATGCCATCTTCGGCACCAAAACTTCGGATCGAATCAACCTGATTCTTCATTAAAGCAATCAATGGAGAGATAACAATGGCTGTTCCCTCCATAATGAGTGCAGGTAATTGATAACACAATGATTTCCCCCCCCCTGTAGGCATTAATACAAAAGTATCGTTGCCATCCAACACGCTTTTGATAACTTCTTCCTGTTGGCCTTTAAAACGATCAAATCCGAAATATTTCTGGAGATGTTCAGTTAACTTGTAATCTATTCCCATAAAAAAAGACCGATTTACAGATCAAAAAAATTAATTGCATTTTGTATAAGTATCCCGAAGGTATATAAAATATCAATCAAAATGCAATGCCAATGTTCGAATTTGAATACTTTTAGCGCTCCTTTAAATAAAATTAAGATATGGCTCTCAGAATGGGTCAGGAATATAAGCTATATTTGTGCGAATTTTTTTAAACCAATCAGATCATTTATTTCCTGAACTATGGCTGAAGAAACCAACACCGAAGAACAAACGAAGAAAAAGGATGGACCGAAGGCCGAGATGTCTTTTCTGGATCATCTCGAAGCACTTAGGTGGCACTTTATAAAATCGATTTCTGCTATTATTATTTGTGGTACGCTTGCTTATATTTATAGCGATTTTGTTTGGAATTCTATTCTTTTGGCACCTAAAAGCCCCGATTTTTGGACCAGTCGGATGATTATACAACTCTGCGATTTGTTTGGGATCAAGTCTGCCGGGTTGAATCAGCATCCTATTCAGCTAATTAATTTCGATTTGTCTGGCCAATTTATGGTCGATGTTTGGACCGCCATTATTGCAGGTTTTATTATTGCTTTTCCTTATATCGTTTATCAGTTCTGGAGTTTTATTAAACCAGCCCTTTACGAAAATGAACGGAAGTATGCTTCGGGAGCTGTAGCTATTATGTCGGGACTTTTCCTGATTGGCGTTTTGTTTGGTTATTATTTGATTGTCCCATTCTCTTTAGATTGGCTGGGTGGGTACAGTATTAGCACGGAGGTTGTTAATCAGATTAATATTCTTTCGTACATTAGTTCTGTTACCTCAATCGTGATATCAGGAGGCGTAGCATTCGAATTGCCAGTTGTTGTTTACTTTTTGAGTAAGGTAGGCTTGCTGTCTCCGAAGTTCCTGCGGAAATACAGAAGGCATTCATATGTGATTTTATTAATCATTGCTGCAATTATTACACCTCCAGATGTGCTTTCTCAAACGATTGTAAGTATTCCGCTTATTCTTCTTTTCGAGGTAAGTATTTTTATTTCGGCAGCGGTTGAGAAAACGCGCCAACGTAAACTTGACGAAAATTAATCATCAGGAAAATACAATCAAAATGAAGTTGAGGGCAGAAAATATTGTCAAGAAGTATAAAAAACGAACTGTAGTTAAAGGCGTTTCGTTTGAAGTGAATCAAGGTGAAATTGTTGGATTACTTGGTCCAAACGGAGCAGGAAAAACCACTTCGTTTTATATGATTGTTGGCTTGATAAAACCATTTTCAGGACGGATTTTTCTTGATGACGAAGAGATTACCATGATTCCGGTTTACAGGAGAGCACAAAAAGGTATTGGTTATTTAGCTCAGGAAGCTTCGGTTTTCAGGCAGATGAGTGTTGAAGACAATATTCTTTCGGTTCTTGAAATGACCAACAAACCAAAAGCAGAGCAATTGCAAAAAGTGGAAACGCTGTTAACCGAATTCGGGCTTCAGCATATTCGTAAAAGTAATGGATATCAATTATCTGGAGGAGAAAGAAGACGGACTGAAATCGCACGTGCATTGGCCATTGACCCCAAATTTATTTTACTTGATGAACCATTCGCAGGAGTTGACCCCATTGCGGTTGAGGATATTCAATCGATTATCAAAAAACTCAGGGCCAAAAATATCGGTGTATTGATCACCGACCACAATGTGCATGAAACCCTGACGATAACCGACAGGTCGTATCTTTTGTATGAAGGATCGATTATGAAGGCTGGCAGTGCCGAAGAATTGGCTTCTGATGAAGAAGTTCGCCGGGTGTATCTGGGTCAGAACTTTGAACTTAGGTAACACCATCTCTCCTTAAAGGAACAAATTTATAAAGATTTCGCAATGCTGTTGTAGGTATAAAAAAAATGACATACATTTGCACCGCATTTAGCGGGCGTGGCGGAATTGGTAGACGTGCCAGACTTAGGATCTGGTGCCTTACGGCGTGGGGGTTCGAGTCCCTTCGCCCGCACAAAAAAAATAACCGCCTTGCTTTACCTTGAAAAAGGATAAGCAAGCGGTTTTTATTAATTTAAAGCAGCAGGTTTTGGAACCGGAGCTTTTAAAAAGTTCTCCTTCCTTCCTCATTCCCAATAACTTTAAGCGAATAATATGAATATTACCAGAGAAAACATCGACGAATTGAATGCAATTCTCACCGTTTCGATTGAGAAGAACGATTATGAAACTACTGTAAACGACGTTCTGAAGAACTATCGTAAAAAAGCTAATATACCGGGATTTCGTCCTGGAATGGTTCCTGTCGGTTTGGTTAAGAAAATGTACGGAAAAGCAGCCCTTGCCGAAGAGGTCAATAAAATTCTTTCGAATAGCCTGACCGATTATATTCATGCAGAAAATTTAAACGTATTGGGCGAGCCTCTTCCAAACGATGAGAAACAAGCTCCCATCAATTGGGAGGCAGACGCAGATTTCAGCTTTGTATTCGACATCGCTATGGCGCCTGCAATCGATGTAAAACTTGATGAAATGGCGGCATTGCCATTCTATAACATTATTGCCGATGACGAGATGGTTAACAAGCAGGTGGAAGCTTATGCCGGTCGTCTGGGCGAAAATAAAGTGGTTGAAACCGTTGGGGAAAAAGATACTGTTCGTGGAAACTTTGTTCAGTTGAATGAAGATGGATCTGAACTTGAAGGTGGAATTGTTGCTGAAAAAGTGGTTATTGCTATCGACGTGATGAAAGATGAAGAAACTAAAGCTTCATTTTTGGGCAAAAAGGCAGGAGATGTATTGATTTTTGATCCGGTTAGAGCATACGACAACAAACACGAAGTTGGCCATATGTTGAATATTTCGCACGAAGCAGCCGAAACGTTATCAGGAAATTTCAGCTTTACCATCATTGAAGTGCTTCGTTTCGAAAAAGCAGAACTGAATGAAGATTTATTCACAAAAATTTACGGTGAAGATTGTGGAATTTCAACAGAAGAAGAATTCAAAGGCAAAGTAAAAGCTGAAATTGAAGAAAACTTTGTTCATTCAAGTAATTATAAATTTGCACTTGACAGCCGCGATGCTTTGCTTAAAGCAATTCCGTTCGATTTACCCGAAGCTTTCCTGAAACGTTGGATTAAAGCGACTAACGTAAAAATGACTGATGAGCAGATCGATGGAGATTTTGACAATTTTATGACCGACCTGAGATGGCAGTTGATCAAAGATAAAATTGTAAAAGATAATGAACTGAAGATTACTGAAGAAGATGTCCGTAAGCTGGCCAAAGAAATGGCTGCCATGCAGTTCCGGCAATATGGATTGAATAATGTTGGCGATGAGCATTTGGAAAATTATGCCGATCACATGTTGAAAAACGAAGAAGAACGTCGCAAACTGGTTTCACGGACTCAGGAAGATGTTATTGTTGCCACAATAAAAGATAAAGTTTCACTCGATGTAAAAGAAATTAGTTACGATGAGTTTAACAAAATGCTAGAAAATTAATGAGTTAGCTGTTTAGTCAATAAGCTTATTTTTTTAACTTTGTGAAAATCTGATTTCGCCTTTTAAAAGGTGAGTGTTCGGTTTTCACAAAGTTTTTTTTTACAGGAGATCAATATTATGAGTAACGGAAATGAATTCAATAAATATGCTACGAAGCATTTGGGCATCAGTAGCTTGAACCTAAATCGATTTGATTCTATTTTTACCGATAGTTTAACTCCGTACATCATTGAGGAACGTCAGTTAAATGTGGCTTCAATGGACGTATTTTCCCGATTGATGATGGATCGGATCATCTTTTTAGGAACTCCGATCGATGATTATATCGCTAACATCGTTCAGGCACAATTACTATTCTTGGAGTCAGCCGATCCAAACAAAGATATTCAGATTTACTTCAACACACCTGGAGGTTCGGTTCATGCTGGTTTGGGAATATACGATACCATGCAAATCATATCTCCGGATATTGCAACTATTTGTACCGGAATGGCTGCATCCATGGGAGCAGTCCTGCTTACTTCAGGAACCAAGGGAAAGCGTTCGGCACTGAAGCATTCTCGTGTCATGATTCATCAACCAATGGGTGGTGCGTCGGGGCAAGCCTCTGACATCGAAATTACGGCTCGCGAAATTATGAAACTGAAGAAAGAATTGTACGATATTATAGCCATACATAGTGGTAAATCGTATAAACAAGTTGAAAAAGATGCTGATCGCGATTACTGGATGACCTCGACAGAGGCCAAGGAATATGGTATGATTGACGAAGTGTTGATCAGACATAAATAAAAGACAAATTTTAGGACTATGAAAATCGATAAATGTTCGTTTTGCGGGCGCGAAAAGAAGGAAGTTAATTTGCTGATTGCCGGCATGGAAGGACATATCTGTGATAGTTGTGTTGAACAGGCTCATGCCATTGTTGAGGAAGAATTCAAAAAAGATGAAAGTTTTGTCAATAAGGATTTCAAGATTCTGAAGCCCAAGGAAATTAAGAGTTTCCTTGATCAATATGTAATTGGGCAGGATCATGCAAAAAAAATCTTGTCGGTGGCGGTTTATAACCACTATAAACGCTTAAACCAACCGATCTCGGCTGACGAAACGGAAATTGAAAAATCAAATATCGTCATGGTTGGCGAAACGGGAACCGGGAAAACCCTTCTGGCACGTACAATTGCCAAGATGTTACATGTTCCGTTTACCATTGTCGATGCCACCGTTTTAACCGAAGCTGGCTATGTTGGCGAAGATATTGAAAGCCTACTCACCCGTTTGCTGCAGGTGGCCGATTACAATGTGGAGGCAGCCGAACGTGGCATCGTTTTCATTGATGAATTGGATAAAATCGCCCGGAAAGGCGATAATCCGTCCATTACCCGCGATGTTTCGGGAGAAGGTGTTCAGCAGGGTTTGCTTAAATTACTTGAAGGAGCTATTGTAAACGTTCCACCACAAGGCGGACGGAAACATCCGGAGCAAAAAATGATTGCTGTTAATACGAAAAATATTCTATTCATTTGTGGCGGCGCTTTTGATGGTATTGAGAAAAAAATAGCCAATCGGTTGAATACTCGGATTGTTGGTTATGGCGCTCAAAAGAAAGCCGACCACCTCGATCGGAATAATATGTTGCAGTATGTTTCTCCCCAAGATTTAAAATCTTTCGGCTTAATTCCTGAAATCATAGGTCGAATTCCGGTTTTAACTTATCTGGAACCCCTCGACCGGAAAGCGTTGCGGAGCATTCTGACTGAACCACGCAATTCGTTGATTAAACAGTACGTGAAATTATTTGAACTCGACCATATTGAATTGAGTTTCGAAGAAGAAGCTCTGGAATTTATTGTTGATAAGGCCATCGAATTTAAACTTGGAGCCCGCGGACTTCGTGCCATTTGCGAGAACATCATGAACGATGCCATGTTCGATACTCCTTCGGCCAACGTTAGCCAGATGAGAATTACGCTTGAATATGCCCAGGAAAAAATTGACGGAACCAGTGCTGTTCGTTTAAAAGCCAGCTAATTTGGATTCTTGAAAAATAGGTAAGGATGCAATCAGTTTTGGTTGCATTTTTTTATTTCAGTTGGATATAAATACTTGTTGTTATGGAAGATGAATTACCATTTGCGAAAGGTGATTTTGTTCGGATTGATGGAATAAATGCCGTAGTCGTTGCGAATGAAGAAGATGAAAATATTCCACACGACCATATCGCTGTTTTCTTCGGATCAGAAATCGTAAAACGAGAATCAGAAGGCGGTGAAGGAAATGGAAATCCGGTGGTTTGGATTGTCCCCATCGACATCTGTGAAGATGGTCTGGAGCCAATTTATCAGGACGAATAATCACTCGCCAATCATTTCCGACGGCAATTCTTTGGTGGTTTTTGCTCCAAGTTTCCGGATGGTTTCCGCTCGTTTTATCAGGTTCCCACTTCCGGAGTACAATTTATTAACGGCCTGATCGTAGGTTTTCCGGGTGGTTTCCATGCTTTTCCCGATGGATTCCATGTCAGAAATAAATGCTACAAATTTATCGTACAATGCGCCACTTTGACGGGCAATTTCCAACGCATTCCGGGTTTGATTTTCCTGTTGCCAGATGGAGGCAATGGTTCTTAGTGTTGCCAGCAGAGTCGATGGACTCACAATAACTACTTTATTGTCCCAGGCATACGAAAATAAATCCTGATCTTCCTGAACTGCAACACTAAACGACGATTCGATTGGAACAAACAGCAAAACGAAGTCGGGACTGTTAAAATTTGGGGAGTGCTGATAGTGTTTTTCGCTCAGAATTTTGATGTGACTTCGTACGCTCAGCAAATGTTCTTTTACGAAAGACGCACGGTCTTTTTCATCGACTGCGTTGACCAACCGTTCGTAGGCGACCAGCGACACTTTCGAATCGACCACAATATGCTTCTGGTCGGGTAAATGAATCACTACATCGGGCTGAAAACGTTGTCCATGCTCCGAAAGGACACTTTCCTGTTTTTGGTATTCGCGCCCTTCGGTTAGCCCCGAACGTTCCAGAATTCGTTCCAGAATAACTTCGCCCCAGTTCCCTTGTTTTTTGACATCGCCTTTCAGCGCTTTGGTCAGATTGTTTGCCTCATCGCTGATTTTTAGGTTCAAATCGTGCAGCTTTTTGAGTTCTGCTTTCAGGTCTGTCTGGTCTTTCAAACCTTTTTCGTAAGTGTCTTCCACTTTCTTCTCGAAAACCTGAATCTTTTCTTTTAACGGTGAAAGCAATTCGGTGATGCTCTTCTGGTTGGATACCGAAAACTCCTCGGTGTTTTGCTTCAGTATTTTCGCGGCAATATGCTCGAAATCGGTAGTGAATTTTTGTTGGAGGTTTTCCATTTCTTTTTTCTGCGAACCGAGTTTTTCCTGAAGATTTTCGAAATCGGCTTCATCACGAGCTAATCGCTGACCTTGGATAGAATTCTCTGTGCGAAGCTGCTGGATTTGCTGAATCAACTCTTCCTTTTGCTTCAGAAGCGATTGATTTCGGTCTTCGAAGAGCGATCTTTCTTTTTCCAACTCAAATTTCTGTTTCAAATACCTCGATTTCAGAACTAGGTATGAAAGAAGCAAGCCCAGACTTGCGCCTGCCAAAAGAAAAAGAATTTCCATGAGTATAATTTTGACTAAAAATACAATAAAGTTTTTGCCATAAAGTCACGAATGCATAACGTTGAAAAATAAAAATGTTGTGCCTTTGTGTCTGGGAAAAAGCAAATTTGAATTTAGAATAATTTATGACTACTTTGCTTTGTCAAAATAAAGAATCGTTATGGACGTAAAAATTGAAGCAAGCTGGAAACAACAGCTTCAGGACGAATTTGATAAATCCTATTTTAAACAACTGACCGATTTTGTTCGGTCGGAATATGCCAGCCAAACAGTTTACCCACCGGCAAAACTCATTTTTAATGCCTTCGAACAATGTCCGTTCGATCGGCTGAAAGTGGTGATCTTAGGGCAGGATCCATACCACGGTCCGGGGCAGGCGCATGGTTTGTGTTTCTCGGTAAACGATGGAGTTGAGTTTCCTCCCAGCTTGAGGAATATTTTCAAGGAAATTCACGATGATACGGGAGCCCCAATTCCAAAGAGTGGAAACCTGGAACGGTGGGCCAAACAAGGTGTTTTGTTATTGAACGCAACTCTCACTGTTCGGGCGCATCTGGCAGGTTCGCACCAGAAAAAGGGATGGGAGCAGTTTACCGATGCTGTTATTCATTTGGTGGCCGACCGGTCGGAAAATGTGGTTTTTATCCTTTGGGGAAATTATGCCATCAGCAAAGGCGAATTTATCGATCCGCGGAAGCATCTGATTTTAAAATCAGTCCACCCTTCTCCACTTTCGGCCAGCCGTGGTTTTTTCGGGAACAAACAGTTCTCGACTACCAATAAGTATTTAATGGATCATGGTAAAGAGCCTGTGATTTGGTAAACAGAAAAGGAGCAGCGAATTTACGTTACTCCTTTTCTGCATGGCAAAGACGAGATTCTTTTATGCTTTGTAAATAATCGAATTAATGTTCATGCCGGCTCCAACCGAGCATAAAATAATGTGATCGCCGGGATGAATGGCTTGCCCTTCCATTTTACCCTTCACAATCAAATCGAGCAAGGTAGGTACTGTCGCGGTTGATGAATTTCCCAGTTTTTCGATGCTCATGGGCATAATTCCTGCCGGAATTTCCTTTTCGTGATACAATTTGAAAACGTTCTTTAAAATGGCATCGTCCATTTTTTCATTTGCCTGGTGGATGAGGACTTTCTTCACATCGCTCAGGTGTAATCCGGCTTTATCCAGACTGTCTTTTACAACTCCGGGAACATAGGTCAGTGCGTACACATAAAGCCGGTGTCCCGACATTTTAATGAATTGGTCGTTTCCTTTAAAATCAGGATTAAAAGAGTTTCCATTGGTCAGTAAATTCCAATAACTCACAGAATCAGACCTGCTCGAATGAGATAAGATTCCGATTGGTTCTTCGCTTTCAACGGCTTCAACAATTGTTGCTCCGGCGCCATCGGCATAAATCATGGTATCGCGGTCGTGTGGATCAGAAATTCGGGATAGTACATCAGAACCTACAACAACACCTTTTTTGGCAAATCCACTTTTAATGTAAGCATCGGCAGTAATTAACCCTTGTGTCCAACCTGGACAGCCAGAAATAATATCGTGGCAAAAACAGGATGAGTTCTTTATTCCCAGTTTGGCTTTTACTTTGTTGGCAAGACTTGGAAGAATATCTACCCGGGTAGTTTCCAGATTTACATCGCCGAAGTTATGCGCAATAATTATGAAATCAAAAGTTTCAGGATCGATGTTTGCTGATTCACAGGCTTCTTTTACAGCCATGCAAGCCATATCCGAATTTTCCAAATCATTGCTGATCCACCGGCGTTCGCTAATGTTGGTTATTTCTTTAAATTTTTGAATAATTTCGTCATTATCCTTGTCGAATGGAGCTTTTGTCGAAGGGTCAAAAAAAGTATAATTACTGAAATAATCATTTGTAATCGTACGTGTTGGAAGATAGCTACCTGTCCCAACAATTTTAGTATATACCTGTTTTGTCATAACTCTTTGTTCAGTGGCCTTTTGGACCTTGATAATTATATTGTTTTAATTCAAACTCGTTACCATCAAAAACTCCGTATGAAAAATAATTAATCCAGTCGCCCAGATTAATGTATCTGCTATTTTCTCCAATTGGGTGGTCAACCATCACATGCCGATGCCCGAAAATGAAATAATCGAATTTTTCATTCCGGAGAATTGACTCAGCAAAAATAAACATTCCTTCCATAGTTGTTCCTTTAAATCCTTCTCCAGTTACTCCTTTTGATATTCTTGACCGTTTCGACCAATTATGACCAAAAGAGAGCGAAAAGTTGGGGTGAATACGGGCGAACATCCATTGAAGCACCCTGCTGGTAAATAATTTTTTAAGCAGCAGATAACCTTTGTCGGTATAGTCAAGTCCATCGCCGTGAGCCAAAAAGAATTTCTTGCCGTAAAGTTCGGTCCTGAATTCATTTCGGTGTAAAGTCATTCCCAACTCTTTGGGTAGGTAATCAAACACCCACACATCGTGGTTCCCAGTAAAAAAATGAACTTCAACGCCTGAATCGGCTATCTCTGCAATTTTACCCAAAGTACGGGTAAATCCACGAGGGACTACGGTTTTATATTCGAACCAGAAATCGAAAATGTCGCCCATCAGGAACAAATGAGAAGCATCGTTTTTAATTTCGTTCAGCCAGTTCACAAAAGCCCGTTCACGTTCTTTGTTGTTCTTTAACGCAGGAGCTCCCAGATGAACATCGGATACGAAATATACTTTTTTGTTTGGGTTTTTCAAAACATTTTGAAATTGGTTCGAAAAATGAAATGCAAATATACTGGTAAAAATGAAAGAGGCAATATTTTGAAATTGCTCAGGGCTTTCAAATTATGCTTACTAAACAAAACTTATCGGATTAGTTCTCCAATTGCCTTGTCCAGCGCTGGCCCCTGCATGTTTTTTGCAACAATGTGTCGGTCTTTATCCAATATATAGTTCGAAGGAATAGTTTGTATGTTGTACAAGTTCGCAGCCAAAATGCTACCCTTCATGTCTCCCACATTTATCCAGCTAAGTTGGTCTTGTTCAATAGCATTTAACCATGCACTCCTGTCGGTATCAACGCTGATCTGATAAATTTCGAGTCCTCTTGATTTGTATTTGCTGTAAAGTTCAACCAATGCCTGATTCTGTATTCGTGAATCTCGGTTTAAGGCCGACCAGAATTGAATCAGGATAACCTTGTTCGGTAACGATGAAAGCGAAACATCCCGGCCATTGGTGTTTGGAAGTTTTATATCCGGAGAATTTACTCCATTTTGAGCAATGAACTGCTGCAATTTATTGTTTTTTTCTTCGGCCATTAACTTTTGTGTATTGAGGTATAGTGCTTTCACATGTTCTGATTTTGGGAAAAAGGAATTCAATGCAGAAGCGGCTACTTTTAATGACTGCAAGTCCTGAACAACATAGTTTGCATCGTCGAATTTCTGATATAGGGCCAATACGCATGACAATGAGAACGGATGTTTTTGTATGAAGTTAGTCGAATATCTGATCTGGCTTTGCTTGATATCGGCAATTTCCTGATCCCATTTTATTCGTTGAATACTGTAGTCATCACGCAAGCGGGAGACATTAATATGATTGTGGATAGAATCGATTTTATGCTTGGTCTTTGTGAGCATGTTGTTCAACTCCTGAACCAGAAGCGAGCCGGGCGAACCTTGCACAATATAGTCACGCGAAAAATTGGCGGCATCGCCATAAACTGAAATTTTTTCGGTTGTATCGACCAACAGTGTGACAAAATTATTTTTATTCAGGCTAAGCAGATAAAAGTTTGGATATTTGATCTTTCCCTTAAATTTGAATGAACCATCTTTACCTAATTCCACTGAATCGACAGGTATGCTTGAAGCAACTTTTAATTCTTCCAGATATAAATATTTTCCTTCAGCATTGGTTATTTTTCCATTAATAACGAAGCCGGTTGGTTTTTTACAGGCAAATGTTAACGCTGTGAGTGCAAGAGCAATTGAAAATATTTTTTTCATTCGGATATGACTGTGTTAATAAATTGAATATTGATACGTTTTCATCAAACTCTCATGCTGAAAGGCTTTCATAAAGAAGAATATTTTTATTTTTTGCGGTCTCCTCTCAGAAATTCCTGACGGCATATTTACTTCACCGTAATTTTATTGGTCAATAACGGGCATAAAAATAATAATTTCGAGTTCATTATTCGTTGGATAAGTCAAGTTTTGAAACATACCTTATGTTTTTTGGTTGTTTTTTTTGATTCATGTCCAGCTTTTCTTAAAAGAGAATGATTTCTGGCTTTCCCGACAGGTTTGCCTCTTACCATTTCATTTGAGCATTAAAAAACAAAATTTGTACAAATGAAATCGCTAATTTTGTCCCCGAATATTAACAACATTAAAGGTGAAGATACACAGAGATCTGACTGATTTTTATGCTCAAAATCCGGTTCTAACGGTAGGAACATTTGATGGCGTACACTTGGGCCATCGCAAAATTATTGCCCGGTTACATGATTTGGCGAAAGCGACCAAAGGCGAATCTGTCATCTTTACATTTGATCCTCATCCGCGCAAGATCGTTGCTCCGTCTGAAACAAACCTACGTTTGCTAACTACTTTGGAAGAAAAAATAGCATTGTTTGAACAGTCCGGAATCGATCACCTGATTATTTATCCGTTCACACCTGAATTTGCCCAGTTGACTTATGAAGAGTTTGTTGAACAGATTCTGGTGGGCCAGATTCATACCCAAACGCTGGTTGTTGGTTACGATCATAAATTTGGAAAAGGCAGGCAGGGCGATTTTGAACTTCTTAAAAATTGCGCCGATCGTCTGGGATTTCAGATTGAAAAACTGGATGTTTTATTGATGAACGAATCCAATATCAGTTCGACGAAGATTCGCGAAGCCATTCAGGTTGGCAATTTTGATATTGCGAATGCTTATCTCGGTTATCCATTCACACTTCATGGTACCGTAGTCGAAGGGCAAAGGCTGGGCCGTCAGATTCAATTTCCAACTGCAAATATTGAAGCTTCTGACCCCGATAAAATTATTCCGGGTTATGGCGTCTATGCTGTAAAAGCGATAGTCCTGAATCGTACTTATTTGGGAATGTTGAATATAGGAAGCCGCCCAACGGTCAATAACAACGCCGATCACCGAAGTATCGAAGTACATCTGCTCAATTTTGATTCGGATATTTATGGCGAGCACCTTGAACTTGTTTTTTACCGGAAACTCCGTGAAGAACAGAAATTCGACTCTCTCGATGCATTGAAAGAACAACTGGCGAAAGATAAAGTGGATACCTTTTCTTTCTTTCAGACTATCAACTAATAAAAGTTAGTAAACTATTTGTCTAATGTGCTGTTTGTTAATCGTGATTCGCTTTTTGCATCTATTGATTTGATTAACTTTGCACTCAAAATTTAATTTTCAGAAATGACAACAAAAACATTGGAACAATTGGCTTATAAAGTAGCCGACATATCGCTTGCCGATTTTGGGCGAAAAGAGATTGAAATTGCAGAAAAGGAAATGCCAGGCTTAATGGCAATTCGCAAAAAATATAGCAGCGCCAAACCACTGAAGGGCGCGCGAATTATGGGATCGCTTCATATGACGATCCAAACTGCGGTGTTAATTGAAACACTGGTCGAACTTGGAGCTGAAGTGCGATGGGCCAGTTGCAATATTTTTAGTACACAGGATCATGCCGCCGCTGCTATTGCCGCTTCCGGAATTCCGGTTTTTGCATGGAAAGGCGAAAGCCTTGCCGAATATTGGTGGTGTACCGAGCGAGCCGTGGATTTTGGGAATGGCCTTGGTCCAACCCTGATAGTTGATGATGGTGGCGATGCTACGGTTATGATTCATCGTGGTTTTGAAGCGGAGAAGAATCCATCAATTTTGGATCAGTCGGTTGATGCAGAAGACGAACGCGAATTGAATAATGCGCTGAAAGAAGTTCTGGCTTTCGATCCGCAACGCTGGACCCGTCAGGTTCCATATATCAAAGGTGTTTCAGAAGAAACAACTACCGGAGTGCACCGTTTATACCAAATGATGAACGAAGGAAAACTTTTGTTCCCGGCGTTTAACGTAAACGACTCGGTGACGAAATCGAAATTTGATAACCTTTACGGATGCCGCGAATCTCTGGCCGATGGAATAAAACGTGCTACCGATGTCATGATTGCCGGGAAAGTAGTTGTAGTGGCTGGTTATGGCGATGTTGGCAAAGGCTGTTCTCATTCGATGCGGAGCTATGGAGCCCGTGTAATTATTACTGAAATTGATCCGATTTGTGCTTTGCAGGCAGCTATGGAGGGATTTGAGGTGAAAACCATGGAAGATGCTGTTTTGGAAGGAAATATTTTTGTGACGACTACCGGAAACAGGGATATCATTACTGCTGAACATTTGGCTATAATGAAAGATCAGGCTATTGTATGCAACATTGGCCATTTCGATAATGAAATTCAGGTTGTCCGGCTTGAAAATTGGCCTGGAATACGCAAAACAAATATCAAACCACAGGTTGACAAATACACTTATGCCGATGGTCATTCCATTTTTTTGCTTGCCGAAGGCCGTCTGGTGAATCTGGGTTGCGCTACTGGGCATCCATCGTTTGTGATGTCGAATTCATTTACAAACCAAACTTTGGCGCAAATCGAACTTTGGCAAAAAGAATATGCTGTAAATGTATATCGTTTGCCTAAATATCTCGATGAAGAAGTTGCCCGTTTGCACCTTGAACAGCTTGGAGTGAAACTGACACAATTAACTCCTGAACAGGCTGAATACATAGGTGTTCCGGCGGAAGGTCCATATAAACCAGAACACTACAGGTATTAAAAACAAAGAAAATGCTAAGTTGATTTGATCGGAAAGTTCCTTCGAATGGGTGGGTTCTATAAAAAATTTTTGTCCAGATATTCCTGAAATTTATCTTTGTACTGATCGCTTACCGGAATGTAGGTTTTGCCGAAAATAATACGGCTTCGCTCAATGGTATCGATCTTATTAAGGTTGACGATAAATGACCGATGCACACGCATAAACTGATCTTCAGGCAATTTCTGCTCAAGCGATTTCATGGAATTGAGCGACAAAACCGGTTTGTCTTCGCCCGTTGTATATACTTTGATGTAGTCTTTTAACCCTTCGATATAAAGGATGTCGTTGAAATTGATGCGCCGTATTTTGTATTCCGATTTCAGGAATAAAAACTGATTATTGGCTTCGATTGAAGATAATGAATTTGCTTCTAATTCGGCCTGCTTACGAGCTTTCTGTGCCGACTTCAGGAATTCTTCGTAGCTAAATGGTTTCAGTAAATAATCGATGGCATTTAGCTTAAAACCTTCGAGCGCATATTGCTGATAAGCAGTGGTAAATATTATTTTATGCTCACCTTCCAGACTCCGGGTAAATTCAATTCCGGTCAGATCGGGCATCTGAATGTCAATAAAAATCAAATCGGCCGGCTGAGACGAAAGAAATTCGATCGCATCCAATGGGTTGTCAAACGAACCAACCAACTCCAAAAATGGAGTTTTACTGATGTATTCGCTCACCAGTCGAAGGGCTAGTGGTTCATCGTCGATAGCAATGGTTTTCAGTTTCATGCCTTTGTATCAGTTTTTTTGATGGAAAGCTCGACGTGAAAGACCGTTTCGTTTTGCTCAATGGTCAAATCATGTTTACCGGGAAACAACAGAATGAGCCGTTTCCTTACGTTTTCGAGTCCTATTCCTGAATGTTGCAAATCGCCGGGTTGACTGCTTGTTCCCATACTGTTTTCCGAAATAAAAATGATTTGATCCTTTTCAATTTTCATTTGGAAATGAATGAAAGAATGATCGCGATAACTCACCCCATGTTTAAAGGCATTTTCGACAAATGGCACAAAAAGCAGCGGTGGAATCGACAAGTCTGGAAATTCCTGAGGAAAGTCGATCAGCAATTCTACCCGTGAACTCAATCGTAACTTCATCAGATCGATGTAATTATTCATGAAATCGATTTCTTTGCTGATCAATGTCTCTCCATGTTCCGATTCATAAAGCAGATAACGCATCAACTTCGACAATTTCAGTACCGATTCCTGAGCGGTTGGACCATCAATACCGATCAAAGAGTAAATGTTATTCAGGGTATTAAAGAAAAAGTGAGGGCTAACCTGATTTTTTAGGAATGCCAGTTCTGAATTCAGTTTTTCCTTTTCCAATTCCTTTTGTTTTTTCTCGTTCTGTTTTAATTTTTCCATAACACCAAGTCCCATCGCAAACCCAGAAACCAATACGGAGGAAAGGAAATGATTAAAAAAACTGAATGCTTTCATCGGCGGGCGAAAATTATCATCTTTGCCGGCCAGATTTTTCATTACTGCCTGAAATTTAGCCTCGCGAACCGGATCAAAAAGAAAATGTTCTTCTATAAAGTTTGAAAAAAAGTAGGTGACAATAATTAGTCCGGCTAGTATGATCGCATAAGTAAATCTCTTTTCCTGAATAAAAAACCGGGGAACCAGCCAAAGGTAGCCCAGATAAAAAATCACAGCAACGGAGAAGGTATGAAGATAAAACTCGTAAATCCGATGACGGTCACCACCTAGCGAATTACTCAGGTAAAGCGGAATGATAATGATGATAATCCATGCAATTGCATGGAGCAGCAGTGCAATTTTCTTATCAGATATTGAAAAGGATTTAGCCATTTGATTCTTTATTTCAAAGATAATTATTCAGTGCCCTTCAATCAGCATATATAGGGTAAAAAACTGATGTTGCCCTGTTTTTAAAGTTCTTCGCCAGATGAATTATGAACACACCTCTATCAGACGATCTATACAAACAATATTTCTCAATTAATCAGCTAACGCAGTTTCCGGCTTTCTTTGGATCCTGAGTTTTGAAAATTTATATTTTATAAAACTGATACGCAAAAGAAATCCAACTGCAAGAATGATTAAGTAAGGAATCCAATCGCCATGTTCTAAAAGGGCAACATGCAAAACGGCCAGAATTCCAGCCAAATAAGCAAACCGATGAAGTTTTTTCCATGCTTTACGCAAACGTTTCATTGCTCGAGTATTTGAAGTAATTGCCAATGTAAACATGATCAATGTAGCAATCAAACCCAAAATGAATCCAACTTCTTTAAACGTTTCCATTAAGCCCTTATCGATGCAAAAGAACAGAAAGTGCAAGCCCGCATAAGTGAAAGCGGTTATTCCGGCAGCTTGCCGAACCCATAAAGATGGCTTTTTACCTGTCAGAATCGCAAAAGGCGTCAGGCTCAGAATAGCCACAATCCAACGGATTGCCCATTCTCCGGTTTGCTTAACCGCCATATGAGCGCCTGAAACGACCCGGGACTCTTCTCCCGGGCGTCTTCCCTGCATGGTGAAAGAGTCCATTGAAATCCAGGAATCAGTCGATCCTGAAAAATTGATATTGATCATGCTCAGCACTTCTACCAAGGGGATTATCGCTACAATGATAACCGCTATCCATCCCCAGTTTGATTTTATCCAGTTCATAAATTAAAATTTGCAATTTAGCCATTTACGATTTACAATTTATATTGTCCATGAAGGCACCTAAATAGTAAATCGTAAATAACATATTCGTCAATCCTTCTATTCGTACCTCAACGCGTCAATTGGATTCAGGTTAGCAGCTTTTCGGGCCGGATACCATCCGAAGAAAATTCCAATAGCCGAACAAACAAAAAACGACATAACTACTGCCGCCGGCATAATAACTGTTGGCCAATTCATCAGATTAGCAGCGACATAAGTCATGCATATTCCAAAAGTGATTCCGATTATCCCACCTAAAACACTTAAAAGAATCGACTCAATCAGAAACTGTAACATAATGTCGTTAGCACGACCTCCCACCGAGAGGCGCAAGCCAATTTCGCGGGTACGCTCGGTAACCGACACGTACATGATATTCATGATACCAATACCTCCAACCAGCAGCGAAATTCCGGCGATTGCACCCAACAGGATTGTTAAAACATCACTGATTGAAGAAAACGTTTGAACCATTTCGGCCTGCGACCTCACCTGAAAATCGTCAACAACTCCATCCTTTAGCTTATGGCTTTTACGAAGCGATTGCGTAATCTGATCGATGGCATCGTTATTCTTTTCTTCGCTCACTGCCGAACTAAAAATACTTTGAATATAAGTAATTGCCAAAATTCGTTTCTGAACAGTAGTAAACGGTGCAATAATCAGATCGTCCTGATCCTGTCCCATTCCGTTTTCGCCTTTCTCTCCCAATACTCCAATAACCAACAAGGGTATTCCTTTAAACCTTACGATTTGTCCAATCGGATCAGTTTTCCCCTCAAACAGTTTTTCGATTATCGTTTGTCCAATTAAACAAACCTTAGCATAAGTTTGTATCTCGTTCTCAGAAAAACTACGTCCGGATTTAATTGTGTATTTACGAATGCCAAAATACTTGTTATTAACGCCATAAACTGAGGTTGGCCAGTTTGCATTACCCACAACAGCTTGCCCACTTGAACGAACTTCGGGCGATACGGCAGAAACCGCCGGACACTCTTTTTCTATCGCTGTTATATCATTCAAAGTCATATTTTGAGCGCTGGAATTGCCCATCATAACCCCACCTCGTTGTTGCGATGCGGGCATAACCATAATTAAATTGGTACCCATGCTCGACATTTGGTCGCGGATACTTTTTTTCGATCCCTGCCCGATGGCAAGCATTACAATAACCGAGGCTACCCCAATGATGATTCCAAGCATGGTTAGAAACGACCTGAACTTATTGCGTTTCAAAGCATTTATCGAAATTTTTATTGTATTCGTGTAGTTCATGGCTTCAAGTTTTAATTGTTATAAGTTCGTTGTGCAGAGTACATGGCGTTTGGTGTTATCAACTCCAGAAACTCCTCACATTCCTAAACCAGTTCTTCCTCCGGAAGAGTTTTTAGTAATTCTATTGCATTGTGCCTATTCGTTACCACTTCTTCACGAATAATGTGTCCATCGCGAAATACGACCTCACGGGTCATAAATTTGGCTATGTCGGGTTCATGGGTCACAAAAACGATAGTTTTGCCTTTCGAATTTAAATCCTGAAGCAATGCCATGATTTCGTATGAAGTACGGGTATCGAGGTTTCCGGTAGCTTCATCGGCCAGGATTACCACGGGATCGTTAACCAGCGATCGGGCTATAGCGGCACGTTGCTGCTGACCACCCGACATTTGGTTTGGCATATGGTGCATACGATCGGCAAGTCCTACTGCTTCCAAAGCTGCAATAGCTCTTTCACGGCGTTCTTTCGGTTTTACCTTCGAATTGTAGAACAAAGGAAGTTCAACATTTTCGAGTGCCGAAGTACGTGGTAATAAATTGTACGATTGGAAAACAAACCCCAACTTCTGATTCCGTAAAGCTGCAAGTTCGTTTCTCGAAAGCTCGCCCATGCTTACTCCATCCAAAAGGTAACTCCCTGAAGTCGGTTTGTCTAAACATCCCAAAACATTCAGCATAGTTGACTTCCCCGATCCGCTGGTTCCCATAATGGCTACAAATTCGCCTTCCTTAATTTCCAGATTAATTCCTCTTAAGGCATGAACCGTGATATCTCCAACATAGAAATCTTTCTTTAGGTTCTTAACCTCTATAATTGTCTTTGTCATTTTAATTTTATTTTCTCTGTTTATTCACTGACTTTACTTAGTTCAATTCAGGTGAATTGACAACGGATCAATTTAAACCAGATTATACCCTGAACTATCTTGGTGGGCCACCTTGCTGTGTGTTTGTTGTAGCCGATCTCTTTGTGGCGCCTGGTCGTTGTGGCATAAACGGACTTTTTGCTGTTTTAGCTGTTGTACCTGTTTGCGCTACACCAGAAGTCATTGAAATAACCACGTCATCCCCTTCTTTTAGTCCATTCACTACTTCGTAATTAATTTCATCGGTAACGCCAACAGTAACCTTCTGCGGATGAATTATCGGGCCATTTTTGATCCAAACCATATGTCCTTCGCCTTTTGCATTCTTATCAACCAAAGCGTCTTCGTTGATTGGAGGGGCTGATTGATTACCTTCAGGCATCGGCATCGATTGGCGGTAAGCCTCCATCACTGCTTCATCTGGCGTGAACCGAATGGCTTTTGCAGGAACTAAAAGAATATCTTTTCGCTCGGTAACAAAGAAAGTAGCATTAGCGGTCATCCCTGGTTTTAGAATATTGTCGGGGTTAGGTGCTCCAATAACAACAGTATAAGTAACTACATTATTAGTCGTTGTAGGTTGAAGCCTGATTTCGGTTACTGACCCCGAGAATTTTCGTGAAGGGAAAGCATCAACAGTAAACTCAACGCGTTGTCCATCAATTAACTGACCTATGTCAGCTTCATCAACTTTAGCTTCCACACGCATTTGAGTTAAGTCGTTTGCAATGGAGAAAAGAGTTGGTGTATTGAAGCTGGCTGCCACGGTTTGCCCCACTTCGACAGCACGGTTAAGTACAGTCCCGTCAATTGGTGAATAGATGCGTGCATACGACAAATTAATTTTGTTTTTATCGTACATTGATTTGGCATTATTCAGAGATCCCAGCGCATTGTTGTAATTAAACTCGGCCAAATCAAAATCAGATTGGGCTATCAACTTCTTTGCAAGTAACGCTTTATACCTTTCGTAAGTCGCTTTTTGGTATTTTACCTGAGCTTCTGCCTGATCGACAGATGCTTTGCTTTGATCAAGTTGCGCAATCAAAGGAGTTTCGTCCAACTGAGCCAAAAGCTGTCCTTTTTTAACCTGAGAGTTAAAATCAGCAAATAATTTCTCAATAACACCAGAGACCTGTGTCCCTACTTCAACTGTTTTGACTGCTTCGAGTGTACCGGTAGCAGTAACTGTATTGCTAATGGTTCCTCTTTCAATTTTGGAAGTTTCAATCGAAATTTTTTGTTTGGGCTTACTTAGCATTTTGTAACCCGAGAATCCAATGGCAAGTATGACGACTGCCGATCCAATGTATATTATGCTCTTTTTCATGGTTATATATTTTTTGTTTAATTTTTACTGAAGGATTCGTTACAATGCCAATGGAATACCCTTATAGAAATCAACTATTTTGTAGCTGAAGATCAAATTGTATTTGGATTGAAGCAACTTGCTTTCTGAAGTAATCAGGTTCGTTTTTTGAATAAGGTAATCGACCGAATTTATTAAACCCTGATTGTATTTTTCTGTAGTAACATCATACGATTCTTTCGACGATTGATTTTGCTCTAAACTTGCATGGTACTGACTTTTTGCAGAAACAACATCGGCACAGGCCTGCTCAATGCTTTTGCGAAGCTCGTTCTTTGTATTGATTTCTGTAAGTTCAGCATCGGTAACTGAAATATTTGCAGTTGCAATGTTCGTTTTTATTTGCCTTTTCTGGAAAATTGGAATCGATAGAGAAAATCCGATAGATGGATTTACTTTATCCTTGAGTTGACTGGAATAACCAGAATTAGTTGTCAAACTGGAGTACCCTGTCGATAAACCAGCACTCATCGATAAATTTGGGAGGGCGTCTGCCTTGGCTATTTTCACATCCAGCATCGTACTCTCTTTCGCAAGTTCGGCACTTTTAATTTGAGGCTTAATTCCAAGTGCCTGATTGTATATGGCCTGGGCATCAGGTTGAGCCGAATCAAGCAATAAACTGTCGAGATTTGGTGAAGTAATTTCAAAATTAGCATCAACCGGCAATTCCATTAACTGCATCAAATTAACCTTGTCCATTGCCAACGTACTCTGAGCAGAGGCTAATGTCGATTTTTCGGTAGCCAATTCAGATTTAATCTGCAAATAGTCCGACACAGAAATAACGCCCAAATCCATACGTTCTTTGGCCAGGTTCAACTGTTCAGTCGTTGAAACAATTTGCTTTTCAGCATTGCTTACGTTTTCATGGGCATAAAGCACTTGCAGGTAAGCATTTAGTATGCTTAATCCTACCGATTCTTTCACGGCTTCAGAGTTGAATCGTCCACTTTGCAAATCAAGTTCAGCTTGCTTAATCTTGTTAGTCAGTTTCTCTCCGTTAAACAAAGAGACATTTGAATTCAGTGAATAGTTTGTACTGTTCGCGCCACTGCTACTTCCGTAAGTACCTGTAGTAGAATCGAACCCCTTATACCAATTGAAGTTTTGGCCAACAGAGGCATTCACCGAAGGTAACCGATTGAACTGCGCCTGATTTGAAGTAAGCTGGTTTCTGTCATTAGTCAGAATAGTTTTCTGGATCGAAATATTTTTACTCAACGCATAGTTGATACATTCTTCTAGCGACCAGGTCTTGCTCTGTGCTCTCCCAGTGAATCCTGAAAGAAGAATCAGGAATCCGGAAATCAGTAAACATGTTCGAGTTGTTTTCATCTGTTTATAGTTTGTTTTTAAATTGTCGGATGGAATTCGCCATTACATTCATCGCCCTTTGTATAAGGTCATCGCTTATGGCTCGTTTCATAATGTCTGTTGCTTATTACTATTTTGAACCAAAACTACATTGACTTGTATTCCTTTAAAAATGCAATAGACGTTTAAACTGATTTTATCGACGTTTAGATGGTTTTTCAGTTAGAATGATTTTACCTGAAAAACTAAAGTTTAAGGAGAGATTTATACAACTCATAGTTTTCCTGATCGAAACAGACAAAATAAACCTGCCTGACTTGCTTATTTTCGGTAAGGAATTCGGATACTGCACAAATGGCAATCTCGGCAGCCTGATCTTTGGGATACCCATAAACTCCGGTGCTGATGTTTGGGAAAGCAATGGTTTCAACTCCGTTTTCCACAGCCAATCTCAGCGAGTTTAAATAAGCATTCTTGAGCAAATTGGCTTCGTTGTTGTTGCCGCCACACCAAATCGGCCCAACCGTATGAATTACATGTTTCACCAGAAGATTTCCTCCGGAAGTAATCACAGCTTGTCCTGTTTCGCAACGGCCTTGCCGCGCAACAATCTCGCGACATTCGGCTAAGATGGCTGGTCCACCAGCCCGGTGAATAGCGCCATCGACTCCCCCTCCACCCATCAGCGACGAGTTGGCTGCATTCACGATAGCATCGAAGTGGAGCTTGGTGATGTCGCCAAAGACCAATCTGATCCGTTGTTCCATTTTCAGGGCAATTATTTCACTATACAAATATTTTTCGCGAATTTCATTGTTGGGCTATTGGCAATGAAAAATAAACGGAGCTACCAACGCCTAATTTGCTTTCAACCCAAATTTTACCTCCATGTTTTCTGATAAATTCGTTGCAAAGGATTAATCCCAATCCGGTTCCATATTCATTCATGGTACCTAATGTCGAATGTTTTCCATCGATGCGGAACAATTTCTGAATGTTTTTTTCAGAGATCCCAATTCCATTATCCTTAATGGAAATAATTGATTCTCTCCCTTTCTGCTCCGACCAAATATTTACCTCTCCCGAGATATTGGTGTATTTAATCGCATTATTGATCAGATTACGCAAAATGGTTTTAATCATGGCCTTATCTGCAATAACAAGCACTTTATCCGGCAAGTTATTCTTAATTGTTATCGATTTCTGAGATGCGTTGTCACTATACAATTCGATGGTGTTATTTACCTCTTCTGAAAGGTTTAACTTTGCTGGCTTATACTCAACCGTTCCTGTTTGAGATCGCGCCCATTCCAGAAGATTTGAAAGCAAACTAAGCGTCCGTTCCGACGCTTTGATAATATTTTCAGCATAGAATGCTATGCTGGTGTAATCTTTCTCCTCAATTTGCTGAGCTATGATATGACTAAAACCCAAAATTCCATTAAACGGACTCTTTAAATCATGGGCAATAATCGAGAAAAATTTATCCTTGGTTGCAACAAGTTCAGCAAGTTGCTGATTCATTTCAACCAATTGTTGTTCTTTCTGTTTCATTAATGTTACATCACGTACAAATGAGTACGATTCATCTTCTGAAATCGGAATAACACGGTCTTCATAATCAAGGAGTTGATCACCTACTAAAAGTTGATATTCAAAACTAACAAGCTCTTTCAACTGAAATGCTCTTTCAATGGCTTCCTTTGCTAAAATGGCAACATTGGGGGGTAATACTTCCGAAATATTCTTCCCCAAAAAATTCTCCGGAGGTTGAAAAAGAAGTTCTTTTTTATGCGCATGATACCCTGTAATTATGCCATTACGCTTAACCCTGAAAATTAAATCAGGATTAGCCTCAATCATGGCTTTGTTTTCCTTTTCACTGGCAATAAGCGCTTCTTCTATTTTCCTTTTCTCAGTGATATCTTCTATCGTTCCTTCAAAATAAAGAACTTCCCCATTTGAATTTCGAATGGCTTTCGCATTTTCTTTGACAATCAGTTGAGTCCCGTCATTTCTGATCCAGACCGATTCAAATTCTTTCACTTCTCCATCCTGTTCCATTAATTGAAGAAAATGCTGACGGGAACCCATTGATTCAAATCCACTATTTTTGAGATCGCGTTTGGCCAATTCCTCAAATGAAGGAAAATTCAACATGGCGATTAAAGCAGGATTTGCAAGGAGAATTTCACCACCTGGGGTTGTCCGATAAAGTCCTATTGATGCATTATCAAATAATTCATGAAATCGTTCTTCACTTTGCCTTCGGGCTTTCTCACTTTTTAAACGAAAATTGATTATATATAAGAAAATTATGACAACAACAAACAAGAGCGCCCCGACCGGAATAGCGGCCGTAGAGGCAATTTTCCAATTCCACGATCGGGCATCAATATCCATACCTAAAACAGCCACAACCTGTCCACTTTCAGGATTTCGTAATGGAATAAGAGCTGAAACCCAGGTTCCCCAATCGTCACGTAATGGCCCTTCAGTAAAAGAACTTCCGGTATCAAATAATTGAATAAGCTCAGGAGATGCATCATTGTAATTCTCCTTAAAATAAGCATTGTCATTTCTATTTCCAATATCAAGAAGAAAGAATACTTTCTTATCCGGATTTCTACCGAGGAGATAGATGTATTTACATTCGGGGTATTGTTTTAAAACATCTTCAAATTTCTTATCGAGTCCAATATTTTTGATTTTCAATGGGTTGAAAATGATTGTGTCAGATGACACTACCCGGTTTAAATCCATTGAAACATTAATTAATCCAACATGAAAGAGTAGATCTTCACGAAGCTTTTTATCGGTTGATTGAATCATCCAAAATGAACCAAAACAACTTAAAACCAACAAAATAAATGTGGACAAATATATCCAGTTCTTGTTCTTTATTATCATGCCTTTCTTTTGGACTTCGAATCTAAATTGAAGAATTTTAACCAATGATTAATATTAATGAAATTTTTTGAAATATAAAAGGCTACCAGTTTCCTGATAGCCTTTTATATTTCCCATTACTTCCTTCTTCCTTATTTTTTTGCCAATTTCAAAGCCTCTGTAGTAATGTAGTACTTCACAATCATGTTCGGAACTTCCCATTCCGGCAATTTACCGTCTTTCAGGTATTGCAAATACTTTTCAGTTACCTGACCAAAGTGTGCTTCGTGACCAACGCTATACTGTGCCGGAACCTCAACCGCCCAACGTTTATCGGCCAGTTTGTTCAATTTCAAACCCGCATATTTAGCCGAAATAGTTTCTTCAACAGCTTTTTTAAGGCTGGTTTCGAAAGCAGCCAAATCAGTTGCTCCGGTTGCTTCGATGTAAACTGTTGGTTTATACTTTTCGTCTTTGGTTTGCTTGATGATTACATTGCACTGCTTTCCGCGCATCAGGCAATAGTGTGAATCACCTGCACCTTCGGGGGCTTCAAAATCCCACAAAGTCGTAACTTTAAATACTTTATTTTTTAGTTTATATTGCATTTCACCATTGGCATAGACTTTCAGTTTGCCATCAGCAACATCTTTCTTCAGGAATTCAGGGAATTCTTTCATCCCGGTTACTTTTTCAAATTGTGCCGGAGTAAAATCGGTTGTCCAGTGTTTCGCCGAGATCATCTGAACGTCGGTTTTATTCAGTACAACTTCAGGGAAAGCGCTCCACTGGGCCAAATCAACAAGGTGTGTGGCCACATCGGCATTTCCTTCACCCTGCTGGGCAGTATCGAAAAACCATGCCGGACGTTTCAGCGCAACACCCGAAACCACTTTACAGAAATTGTGGACGCTTTTTATATCAATGGCTGGTTCTTCAACGGTACCGTCAATAAACCCACCAAACACTTCAGGAGTATTAGCAAGTTCTTTCTGGACAATATTGGTAATCTCGTGACGTTCAGTCATGATGTCGTAAAGCAAAACACCCTTTTCAGTTGCCGTTTTGAAAGCCTGTTCCAAAACCGGGAAAGCTTCAGGAGTAATCACCATCGGCTTGTCAGCAAATACGTTCAATCCAGCCTCAACCGCTTTTTGAATGTATTCGGTTTTCTTGGCGTTGTTTCCGGCCACCATCATCACATTGCCTGGTTTTTCGGCTAGCATTTTTTCCAGATAGTCCGTTCCGGTATAAACTTTTTCAACCCATGCCGTTGGTTTATCTGCGCGTTTGTTGAATGCTTCAATCCGTCCCAAATGCTGGGTAACATCTTCGCCTTCAGGGGCATAAACATATACAGTCGGATCGATCTGTTCGTACATCGACTTTTGAACGAGGGCTGCATGAAAATGACCAGGATCGAGTGTCATTAGCTTTACTTCGCCTTTAGCACCTGTAAATTTAGCTGCTGCTTGTTCTTTTTCGGCTGGCTTTTGTCCGCCTCCGCCGCAAGCCGATAAAATTGTTGCCATTGCCAGCACAGGAATCACTTTTTTATTCATGGTTTAAATATTAGGGTTGTCTGATTTATTGTCCACAAAAATAAAACTTTCCGCCGAAGAAAAACTTAGCACGACCTTTTTCCATCGATGTCTTTAAAATCGATTTCATATTTTTCGTCGTTGAAAAGCGTAATCGTTGCACCCAAGGCCGATAATTCAGGCGTAATATCCATGATTTTGATATCCTTTATCGGCGACAATTCGTCTTCCGTCCATTCCTGATTATCCATCCGATGAATCATCACGCTGATCATCATTTCCATCGCAGGATTTTTAGCCATTCTCTTTTTAGATGCAAAGATCACGGTGCTTTCGTCAGCCTCGGCATTACGGTTGGTGTGCACCAAACTATCCAGTTTATCCCAACCATGATAAGTGATCAAGGCAACTCTTCTTCCCGGAATGGAAGCCGTAATCACCTTTTTGTCACCCACTTCAAATTGGTTTACCACGGCTTTTTGTCCACCGATGTGCGGCATTCCGAAATGTCCAAGGGTTAATTCGTACTCAAAAGCAAGTCGTGAGCGGTCGACCCTGATCACTCCACCCGGAATGGTAATTTCGGCCAAATCAATGATATACCCTACCCCATTGTTTGGCGGACGGCGCATAATGGCCTGACGGTACAAAACATCTTTTCGCACGCCATTAAAAAACATACTTTGCGAAATCGTGAACGACCGGTTTTTCTCGGAATCGTTTTCAACCTTTTTACCGGTGAGGTAAAAATTGACATCATCGCCACGCACGTCTCTCGGATCCTGACTACGGTAGCTGTATTCCATCGACGTACCTCCCTGCGGATTGTGGTCTTCCCACGGGAAATGCGTATTGTAAACAAGCTTGGAATAATTCGGATCGTCGTAATAAACTTTCCCCGGAATGATTTCGGAAGTACCAGTTTTCCCATGGTTCACAAGAACAAGCCCCGGACTTTCGAGAACAACTTTATTCGATTTGTCTCCCAGAGTTTCCCAGTCACCTTCATTTTCTTTCGCTGTCCAGAACGGCGTATCGTCGGGCAAAGCCAAACAGATAAATGGTAAAAACATCAGGAAAGGACTGGCAGCACAGCTATAGTCCTGCACCATGTATTCTTTCTGACCGTAAAATCCAAGACTTGGAATATCGTTGTCGTAAAATTCTTCGCGGGTAACAAACTGCAGCAGCGAGCCTGAACAAAGCCTTCGCGCCCAACCGGCATCAACCAGGGTATTGTCCTTCAGCATAAATGCAACGGGGAATGCACCTGAAACCCATGTTCGGTAACAAATACTGCGCGACCACATGTTGATGTAACCATCACGAGCAAAAAAGCTGGTGAGTGATTCCATTAATTTCTGCGCCGATTTCTCAATGATGGCGGCTACTTCAGGATAATATTTGTCGCCAAATGTCCGGTTCCAGATGGTAGTATAAACGATAAACAGGCTGATCGAATAGTAATTGTAAGTTTGCTCCAGATACCAGCCATTTCCGGAATGGTAAGAAGCGACCCACAACAAATGACTTTTCAATAACTCATCATCAATTTCGTAACCATACTTTTTCAGGAACGAAAGGGTGATGATGTTGAAAATCCGCCAATTATTTTGAGTTGTCCGGTGATGCGCCCATTTCGAAATGGTGATAACCATCTCTTCCTTTTGCTTTTCTGTATAACCAAACCAGATGGTTTCGGGCATCAACAGCAAGGTTTTAAACAAACCGCCAAACTCGCAGGTAAACTGGTAATTGGAATCGGACAATTCTTCGGGCAAGGGCAACGAATTGGAATGCCCGGGAGTGAAGGCATTGTAGATATGCAGGCTATAGTAGTCGCGAAGATTGATGCCCTTGATTGTCGTTTCCGGATCGATATGAATTAGCGGGCCTGCCAGCGTGAATGTCCGTTCGAGCGCTTCAAAATCAGCAGAGCGATACCTCCAATCCGGAGCATTGGGTTCAGGATATGTTTTACCGGGAACCGATGGAAATGTCAACGGGGTTTCAAACGAGTCAACATATTCAAAAGTCCTTTCTAACAAGTACTTTGCCAATTCGATGTAATGTTTTTTCGACATCCCGGTATATGGACTCAACTCCAGATCGGGATTTTGGACTTCAAAAGCTTTCTTCACTCTTAAAAATTTAAGTTATAAATTTGATATCTGCTGTAGGCGCTAAGCGGTTCTAAACCGCTTAGCGCAGTGCACTTTTCTAAACACTTTATATGCCACTACCATTCCGTCCGAAAGGAGTTTTTTGCCTTGAAAAGGCTTCTGCGCGGACGGTTTTTTTATCAGCATCCTTTGCCGTTGGCTTCAGCCAACGGCAAAGGATAGTGCTCCGAATAAACAATTTAGCTGATCAGAGCGATATCCCTGCCTTCGGCTGGCAGGCTTTGCCGTCACATTTATGTGACGGACAGAGATTTTGCGGTTATTTTCTCTTGATATTACTAATTCCATAAGGGAAGCGTTCCGGACGACTGAGCATCGCATTGGCCTGATCGTCATTTTCGAAACGTTCGGTTCCCGGATTCCACTGTAATTTGCGGTTCAGCTTCATGGCAATGTGCGTAATCAGGCAAATGGAACAAGCCCGGTGTCCGATTTCAGCCGGAGAAATAGGCTCTTTCTTCGTCTGAATACATTCCAGCCAGTTGCCATGTTGCTCATCGCTTTTATACAGGTGAATTTCATTTTCACCGATGACCGAATCCAGAATTTTCGGATCGCTGGCATCCAATGCCTTACTGCTTTTCGCTTTCGAAACAGGGTCGCTGGCCGAAGCAACATAGTCGCCCCTCGAAACAAAGATCCAGCCTTCGGTTCCCTCGTAGCGAATTCCGTTGGTGTATCCACCGCTGGTGTACATGGTTATTCCGTTTGCATATTCGGCTTTCGACATGAAATCACCATGAACATTCCACAAACCTGATTTCGGAAATTCGGCCACTGCCTGAATAGAAATCGGGCCTGTCAATTCGGTATCCATTCCCCATGCAGCTGAATCGTAATGATGCTGACCCCAGCCGGTAATCATTCCGGCCCCAAACTGTTCGCGGCGCAACCAACCCGGACGATCGTATCCTTTTTGTGGATGAACGCCAATTTCGGTATAGGGAACGTATGGCGTTTCACCTAACCACATGTCGTAATTGAAGCCTTTTGGTATAGGCATTTCAGCCGCTTCCGGGCCTGGTGGATCGCCTGGCAAACCGATTTTCACGGTATGCAAACGACCGATGCGGCCATTACGAACCAACTCGGCAGCAACACGGAATTGTGTTGACGAACGCTGTTGGGTTCCAACCTGAAGGATAATCCCTTTTTCTTTCACAATATCGGCCATGATGCGGCCTTCGGTTACAGTTAGCGAAGTAGGTTTCTGCACATAAACATGTTTTCCGGCCAAAGCTGCTTCGATGGCAGGTTGTGCATGCCAATGGTCAGGCGTACTGATTACCACCGCGTCGATATCTTTATTCAGGAGCATTTCTTTGTAATCGTCATACATTTTCACGTTGACGTAATTGTCCTGACCGGTTTTCTTTTTGTAATAATCTTCCACCAGTTTCTTACCGTCCGACATGCGATTTTTATCGAGATCACTCACCGCAATATACCGGGCAATGTCATGTTGTAATGTACCGGGCATATCATGACTTTGAGCAATACGCCCACAACCGATCTGCCCGATATTAATTTTGTTACTCGGTGCATTTTTCCCCATCACACTCGACGGGATAATGGTTGGCAAAATGATGGCTCCGGCAGTTCCGGCGCTCACTTTTTTCAAAAAATTTCGTCGTTCCATAAGATATAGTTTTTGATTAGGTTGTTAAAATTTAGCAGGCGAGTCATCGCATTTTAAATCACCCAACACATATTGAGCGCCATCCAGATAAAATTTCAAAAGTCGGCTATCTTCAAAACTTTGCGCGTTGTGCGATGGTGAGACATAGAATACACGGCCTTTTCCGAACTTTTTAATCCAGGATACATACTTGATTCTTTCATCAATTTCTTTTGTCTTATTGGTCAGTTTCGAAGTGTCCATGTACAACAATGGCCTGAAATTCTTCTGCGTGTACGCTTTATTGAACAAATAAGGTTCGTCGGTGTGTACGAAGGGTTTTCCGCCAAATCCTTTAACCAAAGGATGATTGGGTTCGCACAATTCGAGAGTTATTTCCTGTTGTGCCGGGTGATAATCGAAACTTCCGCCAACCATTTCGCTGAAAGCCATTGAATTGTTTTGCATTACGATCGCGCCATGAACAACCATCAGCCCACCGCCTTTTTTCACATATTCAATCAGGTTTGCTTCCAGTTCGGCCGCTTTGTTTTTGCGCTGATCATCGGTCAAGCTTTTGTCCTGATCCAATACATCCAGCAACAAATCTCTGCGTGGACCAACCGAACAATTGTTATTCAGAACCACTGCATCGTATTTTTTCAGGTTCTTTTTTTCGAACTGGTAAATGTCTTTACTGAATTCCACTTCGAAAGCGCCGGTTTTTTCAGCCAAAACTTTCATAACCGCATCGGTGTGAGGAACAACCCAATGATCGAATCCGGTGAATAGACTAAACACTAATACTTTGTGGTGAGTTTTCGGTTGAACTTCTGCCTTTGCCGGAGCTAGCTTTTCAATTTTCTGCACCCACTCGTCGGTAAGTTTAAATTCTTTCAATTGCGCTCTGACTGAACAAAAAGAAAGAATAATCGAAATCGTGATAATTACTTTTTTACACATGGTTTAGTTTTTAAGTTATTGTCGATTTACTTCTTAGTCATCCCATTATCAATCAAAATCCGGGGTGGATTGGCAAATGCCTGCCAGTAATTTTCAGCTTCTTCCGGAGTCATTTTTCCGTCGAAAATAACCAGACGATACCGAAGCGTGTAGTCGTTCCCCTTTTCTATTTTCCATTCTTTGTGCCTGATCGGACAGAACTCGAAATACACATCGCCGCGTCCGTTCTGGTCTTCAGGCCACACGCGCATCGGTTCGGGGTGCATCCGGTTAGCCGGGAAACTCATGAATAATATTCCTGAACGGCCATCTTTGGTGGCTGATTCCCCTTCAATAATGCACCAGCGGGCGTTGCTTCCATCTGCGTTCTTGCGAACTTTTCCTTCCGAAGTTAAAACAGAACTGTTGTCTTTGTTCCATTTTTCAGTAGCACGAAATCCAATTCCTCCACCGTAACGGTAGGCCGCCAGCAGAATTCCTGAGTCGAGTGGCGTATTTAAAGTGCTCACATAGTCGAACAGATAGCGCTGATTGGCAATGTTCCAGACGCGGACATCGAACAATTCGTTCATCGCAACGGCATCGCCACCAACAGCTCCAAAATCAATGTGCTCCTGAAGTGATTTGAATCCGGTGTAAACAGGACCTTCAACCTGCGAAATCAAGCCTGCAAAACGAACGGTTCCTTCACCTTTCATCAAATTCCAGAAATCAACCTCGCGTTTGCCAATGAAAGTTAAAGTCCAGGGGTTCCAGATTCCATAGTGGTGATAATGGTCGGGTGCCTGAATGCGGGTCAGCACTTCACCTTCAGGAGAATAAACCGGATGGATGAAAGCTGATCGTTTGTAGAATGAACTGACTCCTTTGGGCGGATTCACGGTTTCGATCTGGTAACTCAGAATCGGTTTGTCGCCAGACTTCAGGTTTAATGCACCATCCTTTTTGACGGCAATGATTCCGGATTTAAATACTTGTGGGTTCAAAGTCTTCCGGAACACAAAAGTGCGTTTGGTATTTTTAAGCGTTTGTCCGCTTAAAATAAACCAGGCTTTGGCTCCTGATGCGGTTTCCAACTGAAAAGGAACAGCAGTTTCTGTTTTTCCTTTGATTTCGAAAAGCGCCAGTTTCAGCGAGTCGGTATTGTAATTCAACTGGTCGATTGACAGGCTGACCGGACAGTCGGTGCGATCGGTATTTCCGGCTGAAACTTCAAATTTAAGAAGGTCTTGTGCTGCGACCTGCATCGTGAACAGGGCGGCAAAAAAAATAGTTATTAGTCTCATAGTTCGTTGGTTTCGAATTACGTGTTACGAGTTGCAGGTTCACTCGAAACTCGGAACCCGCAACAATTAATTTCAGTTATTCTCCAGTTTCTGTATAGTTTCGATAAATGCTTGCATGTTTTCGGTTGATACATTTTGAGGAACTCCGCCACCACATGACCAGATGATCCCTTTTTTATCCTGAACTTCATTCCACATCTGTTCGGTTTGCGTTTTCACTTCTTCAGGAGTGGCAGCCATCAGTACATCGCGTGGAGGAAGATTTCCGAGTAAAGCGATTTCAGGTCCGGCCAGTTCGCGTATTTCGTTGATCGAATGTTCGAAGCTGAAATTAAACAAATTCACGCCGATTTCTTTCAGGAAAGGCGTGCTGATTAATCCCTGCGCATCGTTGTGAAAAAAGCGGACTTTGGTTTCGAAGGCTGCAAAAATCGGTTTCAGGTAGGGAACCACAAACTCGCGACATTCGTCTTCACCCACAAAACCAACGATATCGTCCAAAACCACTATTCCTTCGATGGAAGGAAATTGTTCTTTCTGATAACGCAGCCAATCGATCGTAAATTCAGAAATAACCTTCAGGAGCTGGTGAGCCTCTTCCGGATTCATCATCAGAGCCATCATAAATTCGGTAGTCCCCATCAGGAACGTGGCGATATTCAGCGGTCCGCGGGCAATGGCAAATTTGATTTCGTGCCCGATTTCGTGAATGGATGGTTCAAATTCTTTCAGGCGTTGAATGATAAACGGCAACAAACCGTCCAGCTTTGGGTTCGGCTTTTTAATTCCCGCAATATCTTCTATGGAATGAATGGTTTTATCGGCGTGAGGCAGATTGCTTTCGTACCAAACCTGTTTGGCTCCAAAAGCCGACGGCTCGCTGCACATGCCATATTCCGACCAGAAACCGGGCAGAAACATTGCATCCGGGAAAGTATCGATTGCCCTTTTGTTGGTTTCGAACCACTGTTTGCCGCTGGCATAATAATCGAGGGTAGAAATGCCTGCCCAGCCTGGCAACCAGGGGCTATCGATGATGAACCCGACAGGTGCAGGTCCCTGATGTTTCCGGTTAATGACGTCAACCAGCAAGTTCCATTGTTCGTTAGTCATAAATATGCATTTAGTTGTTTTTCAAAAGTAGCTGTTTCACGACAGTTTGTCCAGTACTATTTTGATGAGCATTTATACTATTTTTGCGAAACATCAAATACTCTGGTCAATGAAGATCATGCACGAACAGGTGAGCTTTGCTCCGCGCACCATGCTGAAGGTCAAGTGGGACGATTTTCCGCACTTTACCTATCCCTGGCATTTTCACAGCGAATTCGAGATTGTTTATGTACTAAAAAGTTCTGGAAGACGCTTTGTGGCCGACAGTGTCGAACCCTTTCAGGAGGGCGACATTACGCTAATGGGCAGTTATCTTCCGCATTTCTGGAAAAGTGATGTTCCGGGCGACGTTGAGAATGCCAGCCATGTGAATGCAATTGTAGTTCAGTTTCATAAAGATTTTTTCAGGGAAGAGATCAACTCGTACCCTGAATTTCACCGCATCAGTGAGTTACTGAAACAAGCCGAGCGGGGAATTCATTTCAGTAAAACATCAGGAGAGAAAATCGGGAAGATGCTAAAACGGCTCCTGAAAATGAACGGGCTGGAGCGGATGCTTTATTTTATCAAACTGATGGACACTATGGCCAGAACCGAGAATTACCGCATTCTGGCCAGCAAAGCTTATCTGTTGGAGGAGCACAAAGAGCTGAACAACCGTCTCGATAAAATCATGCATTTTATCAATACCAACTACCAGCGAAAAATTACGCAGGAGGAAGTTGCCACTAAAATTGGCATGACGACAGCTGCGTTTTGCCGGTATTTCAAGGAAAAAACAGGGAAGGGATTTATCTTTTTTGTGAATGAAATGCGCATTGGATATGCCTGCAAACTACTGATTGAAAACCACCTGTCGATTTCGCAGATTTGTTTCGAGTGTGGATTCAACAACATTTCGAACTTTAACCGGATGTTTAAACGGCAAACCGAATACACACCGGGCGAGTACCAGCAACAATTTTTAAAAGCCACTGTTTAAAACAGGGAAAGAGATATTCGGTGTCTGAGCTTGCCGAAGACCAGTCCTTCAGTAATTCAATCCTTCAATCCTCTTAAGCCTGAAGAAATTCATAAATCAAGCGAATCTGAATCTCTATTTTTACCAACAACGACAACAACTGACAACTAATACAACAACGATAACTAATTTTTTATCTCCATGGAACACATCGAAAAATACATTGAAGAAAACAAAGACCGCTTTCTGGAAGAACTGTTTGGCCTGATCCGCATTCCGTCGATCAGCTCGCTGGAAGCCAACAAACCGGAAATGTACCGGGCTGCCGAGTACTGGAAACAAACCCTGCTGAATGCCGGCGCCGACCGTGCCGAAGTGTACGAATCGGATGGAAATCCGGTGACCTACGGCGAAAAGATCATCGATCCGGCCAAACCAACCGTACTCATTTACGCCCACATGGATGTAATGCCGGTTGATCCGCTCAATTTATGGGTATCGCCACCATTCGAGCCTGAAATCCGTGATGGTAAAATCTGGGCTCGCGGCGCCAACGACGATAAGGGGCAGAGTTTTATGCACGCCAAAGCTTTTGAGCTGATGGTAAAAACCAATACATTGCCTTGCAACGTAAAATTCATGATTGAAGGCGAAGAAGAAATTGGCTCACCAAACCTGGGTAAATGGTGCGAGCAACACAAAGAAATGCTGAAAGCCGATATCATTTTGGTTTCGGACACATCGATGATTGCTCCGGATATGCCATCGATTACCACCGGACTACGTGGATTATCATACTGGCAGGTGGAAGTGACCGGCCCGAATAAAGATTTGCACTCCGGATTGTTTGGTGGCGCGGTGGCCAACCCAGCGAATGTGCTAGCCAAAATGATTGCCCAGATGACTGACGACAACGGACGCATCACCATTCCCGGATTTTACGACGATGTAGTGGAAGTTTCGGCTGAAGAACGCGCCATGCTCGCCAAAGCGCCATTCGATCTGGATAATTACAAAAAAGCGCTCGACATTGCCGAAGTGGTGGGAGAAGTGGGTTATTCGACCACCGAACGCACCGGCATCCGTCCGAGTTTCGATGTTTGCGGAATCTGGGGCGGCTACATGGGCGAAGGCGCCAAAACGGTGATGCCATCGAAAGCTTTTGCTAAAATCTCGTGCAGGTTGGTTCCCAATCAGGATCACGAAAAAATAGCCATTCTGTTTAAAGAACATTTCGAAAGCATTGCTCCAAATACCGTAAAAGTTGAAGTGACTTATCTGCATGGCGGATACGGCTATGGATGCCCGATTGATGTTCCGGCCTACCAGGCAGCAGAAAAAGCATATTTTGATGTGTATGGCAAACGGCCTGTTCCGGTTCGCAGCGGCGGAAGTATTCCGATTATCTCAACTTTCGAACGTGTGTTGGGCATCAAATCTATCCTGATGGGCTTTGGTTTGGATTCGGATGCCATCCATTCGCCCAACGAAAATTATTCTTTGGAGCAGTTTTTCAATGGAATACGAACTATACCGTTGTTTTACAAATATTTTGCTGAAGTGTAAACAATTATCACCCCATATTCCGGATAATAAACAGAATTTTTCTTTTTATTATCCGGATATTATTCAACCATGAAAAACCAAAGTTTTATATGCGGGGCACACAACCTGAACAAATCTCAAGGTTAAAGAAAATTGTATTTACTTGTCTTTTGCTCTGTTTTTACTTCCATTCCAACGGGCAATATTCAACGTTTCAATACAGTGGCGCAAACAGAGAATACCTCTATTATACCCCTTCCAATTTACCTGTCAATTCTCCATTGGTTGTTGCCGTTCATGGCTACACCGATGATGCATTACATTTTCAGGATTACACCAAACTTAACCTTCTTGCTGATAGTCTGGGATTTGCAGTTTGTTATCCAAGAGGAACTTTAGATCATTCAGGGAAGAGGTATTGGTATGTTGGGTATGATTTCCATAAAGGTGACGATATCAAAGATGATTGCGGTTTTATTGAAACTCTGGCAGTTTATCTTCAGAAAAAGCACAACCTTAACCCAACAAGAACCTATATTACCGGGATGTCGAATGGCGGTGATATGTGTATTAAAATCGCTTGCGATGGGAAAGGCGTTTTTAAGGCTTTTGCACCGGTTGTTGGATGCCTGATGGAATGCATTCAGAAAAACAGTCACTACTCCCCCAAACCAATGCTGTTTATAAATGGAACGAAGGATAATACGACCTATTACGCCGGAGACACCTCAAATCTTCAAGGATTTGGCGCCTACCTGGATACTCCGACCATGATCCAATATTTTGCAAAACTGAATGGCTGTAACCAAACAGAACGAGACACATTACCTGATTGGAATAAAACTGATAATAGTTTTATCATTCGTGAAAAACATTATCAGACAAAATCTGATTGCAATCAAGTTTGGTTCTACCAAGTTGTTGGTGGCGGTCACGACTGGATTGGCTCTTCAGGAAACATGGATATTAATGCTGGCACTGAAATCGCTAAATTTTTTCTGAATTTACCTTACACGAAAAATAATGTGACTAAACAGGAGCATTAATACCAAAGCAATTGAAACAGTAATACGAATATTTGAATCATTAAAAGAGTTAAAACCAACTCACCTATCCAACCAATTTTTAAACTCCACCACCCGTTCGCGGGCAACCATGATGTCGGAGTCATCGATTCCGTCGATTTTCAGGCGGAGTCGCGAGTTGGTCCATGCCAGAATGTTAGTGCAGGCATCGATTGAAACGATGTATTTGCGGTTGATGCGGAAGTATTTTTCGGGATCGAGCATGGGTTCCAACTGGTCGAGCGCATAATCGATGCAGTAAGTATGCGCATCGCTGGTGCGAATAAAGCTGGCTTTCTCCTGACTGTAAAATACCAGAATTTCTTCAACCGGAACGCTTTTGATTTTATCGCCCACTTTCACCATAAACCGCGATTTGTAGGCTTTTTCTCCGGCCGGTCGATTCATTGCCAGCAGCTTTTCGAGCACCAGCCCGGGTGAAAAATGTTTCGCCTTTTCAATCGCCTGCCTGAGCCGATCTTCCTCAATCGGTTTCAGTAAATAGTCTATTCCGTTGGTCTGGAATGCTTCAATGGCATAATGATCGTATGCCGTAGTGAAAATAATCGGGCAGTTCACCGCCACCTGTTTGTAGATTTCAAAGCTCAGTCCGTCGGCGAGTTGAATGTCGGAGAAAATCAGTTCCGGTTCCGGATTATTTTGCAGGTATTTTACTCCATCGCGAACTGATTCTATCTTGGCTAGTACAACCACATTAGGGGCGACTTTTGCCAGTATCCGTTCCAAATGGTTGGCAGCACGCGTTTCGTCTTCAAGAATAATTGCCTTCATTTCTCCAGAGATTTTAAGATCGGTACTCGTACCATGTAACGTTCATCGGAAGTGATAATTTTAATGGGCTTTTCAGAAAAGAATGCAAATTGCTGCGTAATATTTTTCAGCCCGGTTTTCTTCGAGTCGTCGCCCACGCTTTTCGGTTGTAAATTATTCTCCACTTCCAGACAGTCGTCCACTTTCCGCACCGAAATCCGGAGAGGAAAAGCTTCGGAAACCTCGTTGTGTTTTACCGCATTTTCGATCAATAGTTGCAAGGTCATCGGCACAATATATTCTTCCGGATTAGCCTGAACATCAATATCTATCGTCAATTTTTCTTCGAAGCGGGTTTTCAGCAAAAAGGTAAACGAACGGATAAACTCCAATTCGTCTTTGAGTGGAACCAACTCTTTGTCGCGGCTGTCGAGGACATAACGAAACAAATCGCTCAACTGGCGGATAAACTTCACGGCCATTGCCTGATCGTCGTACACCAAATCGCTCAGCACATTCAGGCTATTAAACAGGAAGTGTGGGTTAATCTGGTTCCGAAGCGATTCGTATTTGTAAGCCATCATTTCAACTTTTAGTTTCTCCGCACGAACGAAGGCATTTTCCCAGGCTTTAAAGAAACCAATCGCTGTAAATATCGTCGAAATAATAAATGATATCAGAAGGGTGTATGGCAGCGCTTTTAGTATCCAGCCCCACGACCTTTCAGGCAAAACATTCATCCAGAGATAATAATTGGCAAACTGTACCAATATAAAAGATGTGGCTGAATATGCCAGAAAGGAAAATATCTGGACGAAGACTTTTTTTACGGGAGTTTCGATCCACGAAATCCGACGATCTATCCATCCGTAAATAATTTCCAACCCAACCCATTGTGTAATACTGATGCTGAAAGCCCAGAAAAACCCGGAAGCAAAAGTCTTCCAATCGGCAAATGCTCCGTGCATAAAAGTCATAAGGAGGAAAAGGCTCAAAATTGCACTACCAAGAACATAGCCAACTGGACTTCCTTTTATATTTTTTGTTTCGAGAGGCATCATGTGACTGAAGAATTTTGAATGGTTATTTGTATTGTAAAGTAAAGATAAATCGAGGAAAAAGGAAACAGTGTTCAGTCACAGTAACCAGTATTCTTTTCTGAACACTAGCCACTGCGACTGAACACTTTCCTATTCGCAGCCTTTCACGATCCCAATAACCTGATCTTTTCCCCAATTTGGGTAAAGCGGCGATTTGGGTTTAAAATTATCCCAGTTGGCCAGTAAATCTTTCGCTTGCGGACAGAATGACTTGGGGTCGGTACCGAAAAACCTGGCAGTTCCCATATCCATCTGAATTTTCATCATTTGAGCACGCGGGTTGGTTGCATCCAATGCCAGCGCTTTGCCAATGGCTTGTCCTGAAAGTCCGCTGTATTCCTGCCCACGCTCTATTGGGTTCACCACTAAACGGCCAGTGAGGTAAAATGACTGTAATACAAAAACTTCTGCTTCAGCCGGAGCCATTTCGATCAGTTTTTTAATCGATTTTTCGGCCACATCGAGGTAACCGTCTTTTTTTGCAGCATCCTGTTCCACAAAACTCATCAGGATATAACAATGCGCATGATAATAAAGCGGTAACCACTCCGATTTTTCAACATTGGCAATCATCTCAAACTTATTGCCCAGAGCCTGAAAATCGGCAACTCCTTTGCAATTGGCATATTCTCCGAGCGTTTCGCCCATGGTTTGAAAATACTCTGGCTTTTGTGCCATTGAAACTAAACTAATCAACACTACTGCGAATGATAAAATGATCTTTTTCATCTGTTTATTTTTTAAAGTTGACAATAAAATTCTGGTATTAATATTTGTTTTTCATTGTAAAACCCAACCGATGGAATAGCCACGAAAGTATCCTTCAAACAGGTTGAGCGATGTCGTCTGTGGCTATTTCATGATGTAATTATTTAAGGTTAAACATTTTTAAAGTTGTTGCGGGTTACAGGTTTCGAGTTGCGGGAATCTTTAACACGTAACTCGCAACCCGTAACGCTTTCTATTCAATTTTATCCAACTGGTTTGCATTTCCTTTTCGGGTCAGGGTGATGAAACAACCCAACACGAAAAAGCGGTTCGAACTGGGTTCGACGGCAGCACTCGGGTAGTTTCCTGAAACATCAGGAGTACTGGCATAGGTTCGGCCAAACTCATTTTTAAAGCCGGTGATATTGTTGGCTGCAAAGTAAAAAATGATGTTTTGGCGATACAGGAAGCTCCAGCTTAAATCCAGGCTTCGGTAGGACAGCATCTTTTCGCCATTAAAAACTGTCGAATTGGGGTCGTTGTAAACGCGCGGCGATGAATATTTGAAATTCATTCCAACCAGCGATCTCAAACCACCCAACCAATGCTTGTAAACAACCGACAAATTGTGTTTGCTGGTGAACGACGGAATGGCTTCGTGCGGAAAATTGCGGTAATCGCGTTTGGCATCAACGAACGAATATGAAATCCAATAGTCGCCACCTTTGATCGATTTCTTGTCTCTCCAAAACAGGTCGAGCCCTCTGGCATAACCACTTCCGGAGTTGTTGTAACTGGTAGGCAGATAGAATTCGCCACCATTCAACTTTACCAATTCGCGGTAATCCTTGTAATACAGCTCAGCTTTGATGGTTCGGTCGTTGGCCGACGACTGAAAACTAAACGTATAATGATCGGCACGTTCTGGCTTGATCAGGTTGGTGTACAGCAAATAATCGTCAACCGGGTTTTGATAGAACCAGCCGTATGCCAACGAGAGTTGACTCTTATCGGTGATTTTGTAGGCTGTTGACATGCGAGGTGCAAACTTGAAACTATTCAGGTAATCCGAATATTCAATTCGTCCGCCAATGCGGGTTATAAATTTCGAGGAAGCATAAACCTGAGCTTCAGTAAATCCTGAAAAAGTGTGGTTGGTAAAGCTATTGTCGTGATTCACGCCGCTTATCTGCGCATTTTGCGAGAAGGTTTTGGCAAATAATTCGCCCCCGAACTTCAGGATAAACTTTTCGCTGAACGGATATGAAAGTGCTGTTTTCAGGTAATTTCCCTGTATCTTTTTAACTACATGAGTTTGGTCGAAATGGATATCGTCTTTGTTGTTGGTGAACGAAGCGGCAGAACTGATCGCCCATTTTTCGCCAAGTTTGTCGTTCCACGAGGCATTCATAAAAACATTGTCGTTCGCCAGTTTGTAGTCAGTCAACTGTCCACCGGCATCCATATTTTTCTGGCTCACGGTAAAACTGCCATTATCCAGACTCGAATAAAACTTGAACATGCCTGTTTTACTAGTTTTCTGGCGGAAACTGATAGCTCCGGTTGTTGATTCCGGCTCGTCTGTCCAATGGTAATTTTGTGGTGCCAGACTCATGTATGGCTTCAGGTTGTTGTAACTTAAAGTTCCGGTTATTGCTCCTGAATTCCATTTTTTGGTTCCGGCAGCCTCAACGCCAACCATTAGAAACGACAGATCAAGTTGATCCTCTACGGGCATATCGTTGGTATTGAGCAACAAAACCGACGAAAGTGCCTGACCGTATTCTGCAGAATAACCGCCCGTGCTGAACATCGTGCCTTTAAACATGAACGGACTGAAACGCCCGCGGGTAGCCATGTTCGGTGCCGACGAATTGTAGGGAACCGACACCAGTGCCCCATCGATGTAGGTTTGTGATTCTTCACTGTCGCCACCCTTTACAAACAAACGGCCCGATTCGCCATTGGTAGTTGTTCCCGGAAGCGATTGCAATGCGCCATAAACGTCGCCCGCAGCTCCGGCAGTAGTCAGCATATCGAGTGGAGTAATGGTAACGGCCCGCTTTTTATCGCCTGCTTCAAAAGTTCCGGCTGTGATGGTAACGGCATTCAACTGGTTAAAAGCTTCTTTTAGCTCCACATTTATCCAGATGGTGTCGCCCTTTAAATCCAGCATCCGTGAAAATGGTTCGTAGCCCATAAACTCAACGGCCAAAGTAAGCTGGCCGGTTTTGCTGGTTTTGAATTTGAATTCTCCACTTTCGTTGCTGGTTGTTCCATCGTAAGTTCCTTTCAAATAAACACTGGCGCCAGGCAAAACTCCGCCTTCGGCCTCAGTCACTTTTCCCTTGATGATCGTTTGAGAAAAGACATTTAGAGTTATTAGAACTGTAATGATTGATATAACTGTTCGTTTCATGACTTTGAGTTTCTGTTGTTTCATGTGTCAAAGTTGAAACAAAACCCTCATAGCCGAAAAAAACAGTTGCTGAACTGTCGGAAAAAGTGGATGAAGTGTAAAAAAAGACGGAAGTCAGGAGTCCGGAGAAAAGCTCATAAATACGAGTTGCAGGTTGCAGGAAAAAGAACTCGAAACACGGAACCCGTATCTCGAAACAATTTATTCGGCCACATCGCAAACCACAGCATTGGTCATTCGGATCAAATCTTCAGGATTGAGTTTGAGCTGCAAGCCGCGCTGACCGGCACTGATGTAGATCTGATCGAACAGCTGGCAGGTTTCGTGGATGTAAATCGGGTAAGGTTTTTTCATTCCAAGCGGTGAGCAACCGCCGCGGATGTAACCGGTCAAGCCTAACAATTCCTTTTGCTGAACCATAGCACAATTTTTATTTCCGGAAACTTTGGCCGCTTTTTTCAGGTCAACTTCTGCATTTCCAGGAATTACAGCCACAAATACGCCGGTTTTATCGCCTCGAAGCACCAGCGTTTTAAATATCTGCTCCACATCCTGCCCTAATTTCCGGGCCAAAGTAGTTGCACTCAGGTCATTTTCATCAACCTCGTATTCTGCAAGTTCGTAGTTGATTGATTTGGCATCGAGCAGGCGGGCAGCATTGGTCTTTTTCATGATGAAGACTTTGTAGCCACGAAGGCGCAAAGACACAAAGATTTAATTATTCCTTGGAGTCTTCGTGCCTTAGTGGTTAAATTTTTCAGAATCAAAATACCGGAGTATCGTCAATTCCGATAATGGCTGAAGTTTCGAACGATTCGCCCGATGCCAGTTGAACCGGATAATCGAACGCATTAGTTGCCTCAACGCAAACAAAAGTTTCGAACCCATCGTCGGGTAAATCACCAATTTTAGCACAGGTTTCGGCACCCGGATTCCAAACGGTTGTTACCTTACTTCCGGCCTTGTCCACTTTTATCCGGCGACGAAAAGCGCTGTCGGCAATAATCACCGGTGTTTCTGTATTTAAGTAATGGCGGGTCAGCGGCTCGTTGATTTCCAGTATTTCTTCTTCCTGAACGCCATTCTCTCCAGTGTTCTGGTTGTAATAAGTTAAGCCTTTCAAGCCTTCAATCGTAACACTTTCGATTGCCGACAGACTGAAATAAGAATGCAAGGCACAGGTATAATCAAACGGCTCTCCTGAAGTATTTGTAATTTTGAGTGTTGCGGTTAGCTTTTTACCAACAACAATAGTCATTTCGGCACAAAAATCGTGAGGCCAGTAAGCCTTGGTTTCTTCCGACGAACGGAGCTGTAACTTGACAATTGATTCACCGGAAGCGTTAGTTGAAGTTGCCGCAACATCCCAGTACATCAACCGGGCAAATCCATGCTGCGGTTTCTCCGAATCGGTTTTATGCGGCCCAAACCAAGGAAAGCAAACCGGAATTCCACCACGAATTGCTTTGCCAACTTCGAAATTACTATCGGGGCTCATCCACAGGATACCCATCTGACCAGTAGGTCTAAAACTTGTAATATGCGCGCCATATAGGCAAATATCAACATCAGCATATTTGTTTGATACGGTAATAAAAACCAAATCTTCTTCCAGTTCAGCAAATCCGATTTCGCCTTCTATGCTGAATTTATCGTCTAATTCGTCAATATCAATCATAAAAATCAGTTATATATTATGAGTTTTTCGGATAAAATACAGCGCAAGGTAGCAAACCTTTTCCGGAGATAAAAGCTGTCAAACTGAATAAAATGAACGACAACTTTTGTCAGGAAGAACAACATAATTTGGAATCACACTAGTTTTATTACCTTTATTCGTCTTTCTTTTTAAATCAATATCGATGAAGAATAATTTTATGGTGAGGAAGGTTTCCGGAGAAATGGAATCTTTCTCGAGGAACAAGCTCACCCATTCGTTGCAGCGTTCAGGCGCTGATGATGCCGTCATTGATTCTATTGTCAAAGAGGTTGAATTGGCATTGCATGATGGCATATCCAGCAAAAAAATTTATGACCTGGCCTTCGGACTTTTACGCAAAAAGCAATCGGGGACAGCTTCGCGTTATAAGTTGAAAAAGGCCATGATGGAACTTGGGCCAACAGGTTTTCCTTTTGAACGTTTTGTTGGTGAAATTTTCAGGCTGAAAGGTTTTGACGTTGAAGTTGGACAGGTGCTTCAGGGCCATTGCGTTACACACGAGGTTGATGTGATTGCAACAAGGGACAATGAACAGCATTTCATCGAATGCAAATATTACCAGCGAACCGGCAAGAATGCCAATGTTCAGGTTCCACTTTATATCCGTTCAAGAGTTGACGATATTATCAGAAAGCGGAGTACTCAACCTGAGTTTGCTGGTTATTCGTTTCATGGAGGCGTAGTTACCAATACCCGTTTTACTGACGATGCCATTTCGTTTGGTGAATGCACCGGATTAAACTTGCTGAGCTGGGATTATCCTAAAGGGAACAGCCTGAAAGAAATCATTGACCGTGAACAAATTTTCCCCATAACAGTACTTACAAAACTAACACTACTTGATAAGCAAAAGCTTATGGATCAGGGTTTTGTTATTTGCAGCCAACTGCTCGAAAACCCTGATGCACTTGAAACTATTGGTGTAGAAAAGAACAAACAAAAAAAAATCTTGAAAGAGATTCAGTTCTTATGTTCGCATTAAAAACTTTCATTTCAACGATCAATTTGTACCGGAACGATTAAACCTAATTAACATGGTGAAGTCAAAATAACTTTCATTAACAATTTATCGCATAAAATGTTCTGCTTTTCATATACATTTGTTCGTTAGTATATAACTGTAATGAATGTTAATGCAAATATTTGATTAATAGTGCTTTAATATCAATAGCAGTAAGTCTTTATAGGCATCAAATGTTTTAAACCAACTACGCAAAATAAATACATCAACTTATGAATTACACAAAATTCCTGGGTGTACTAATCGTATCTTCGTCTCTGTTAATTTCATGCAAATCAAAGAACAAAGTTATTCTGCCCAAAGAAAAAGCGTCGGTTGAAGTTGACGTGATTATTGCTGGTGCTGAAAACATTACAAGTAGTCTGGAAGTAAATGGAACCGTTCTTTCGAACGAAATGGTGGAACTTCGTCCTGAAATTAGCGGAAGGCTAACCTACCTAAACATCCCCGACGGAGGGAAAGTCAAACAAGGAACCATATTGGCAAAAGTAAACGATGCTGATTTGCAGGCTCAAATGGAACAGCAGAAAACACAACTAGATCTGGCAATGAAAACCGAAAGACGGCTTGGAAATCTATTAAAAGTAAACGGAGTGAACCAGGCTGACTACGATGTGGCAGTAAGTCAGGTTAATTCCATTCAGGCAAACATTAAAGTATTGGATGCGCAGATTGAAAAAACTGTAATCAAGGCTGCATTTTCCGGAGAACTGGGACTACGGGAGGTGAGCCCGGGAGCTTATGTAACTCCGTCAACACTTATTGGTACTTTGCAGCAAACCGACAAGGTCAAAATTGATTTTACAGTTCCTGAAACGTATGCCGTCCTTGTTGCAAAAGGAGGCAAGGTAAAAATTCAAACCAACGAATCTACTGAGAATAAGGAAGCGACCATCACTGCAATAGAACCGCAAATCAACTCGGTTTCCAGAAATATTAAAGTGAGGGCATTTCTCGACAATGGAATTATTACTCCTGGAGCATTCGTAAAAGTAATGTTGGATCAAAACCGACAAAGCATTATGGTTCCCAGCAATGCCATTATTCCGGATGCGCTTTCGAACCAGGTTGTTGTGGTTCGAAACAAAAAGGCTGTTTTTTGCAATGTTGAAACCGGATTAAGAAATGACAACCTGGTGGAACTCACCAGTGGCGTGAATGCTGGCGATAGCATAATTGTGAGCGGGATGTTGTTTGTTCGACAAAATGCTGCCATCAAAGTGAAAAATGTGGTTAAGGTGAAATAAATAAGTCAGGAGAAACAGAAAAGTGTTCAGCCTCTGTAATCAAGAAAAAAGTCAGTAACCCTCAACGAATCGTTAACGTGAATATATCTGAACTATCGCTAAAAAGACCTGTACTGGCAACAGTAATGAGTTTGTTTCTTATCTTGTTCGGGGTAATTGGCTACAACTTTCTGGGTATCCGCGAGTATCCGGCAATTGACCCTCCGGTTATTACAGTAACCACTTCATATACAGGGGCCAATTCCGATGTTATTGAAAGTCAGATTACTGAACCGCTCGAAAAATCGATCAACGGGATTCCAGGAATCCGGACGATTACCTCTTCAAGTTCGGTTGGGAGTAGCAGCATTTCCGTTGAATTTAACCTAAGCAGCAACCTTGAAGCTGCGGCCAACGATGTGCGCGATAAGGTGAGCCAGGCGGTACGCAATTTACCCCAAGATATTGATGCTGCACCAGTTGTAACAAAGGCCGATGCAAACAGCGACTACATCATCATGATGGCCATCCAAAGCCAAAGCAAGGGATTGCTCGAATTAAGCGATTATGCCGAAAACGTACTTCAAAACAAGTTTCAGACCATACCCGAAGTAAGTTCGGTCAATATCTTCGGTCAAAAACGCCCTGCCATGCGACTCTGGATTGATCCGGATAAATTGAATGCTTACCATATTGCCTTCAACGATATTACAACTGTTTTGAACGAAGAAAACGTTGAAGTACCTTCAGGAAAGATATATGGAAACAAGACAGAACTCACCATCAGGGCTTTGGGCCGACTAACTACAGAAAAAGATTTTAAGGATCTGATCATTCGCGAGAATGCTGATGGAATTGTACGACTAAGCGATTTGGCTAAGGTTGAACTGGGGCCAGAACAATATGAGCGAAGCTGGCGACTGAATGGAGTAAGTGCAGTTGGCCTTGCTATTACGCCTCAGCCCGGAGCTAATTACATCAATATCTCTGACGAGTTCAACAAGCGACTTGAAGAAATAAAGAAGTCGATGAAAAGCGATATTCAATTTACGATTCTGGTTGACAATACCAGGAATGTGCGCCGATCGTTAGCCGAAGTGAAAGAAACCCTGATTATTTCTTTCATCCTGGTTATTCTGGTTATCTTTTTCTTCTTCCGGAACTGGCTGATTGCCATTCGACCGTTAATTGATATTCCAATCTCGCTGATTGCTACTTTCTTTGTGATGTACTTTGCCGGGTTCTCGATTAACATACTTTCAATGTTGGGCATTATTCTGGCAACCGGACTGGTGGTCGACGACGGGATCGTTGTGACCGAGAATATCTTCCGGAAATTTGAAGGCGGGATGCCCATCCGTAAAGCAGCACTGGAAGGTAGCAAGGAAATCTTTTTTGCCGTTATCTCCACTTCGATCACACTTGCCATTGTATTTTTACCGGTACTATTTTTGACAGGTTTTGTGGGCAGTTTATTTAGAGAATTTGCAGTTGTTGTAGCCAGTGCTGTGCTGATTTCGGCATTTGTATCGTTGACCATCACTCCAGTGCTAAATGTTTATCTGAATAAGCCGAACGCCAAACATCGCAAATTCTACACCATGACCGAGCCTTTTTTTAGAGGGATGGAAAATGGGTACAAAAATCTGCTTGGTAAGTTTATCAGATTAAGATGGCTGGCTTGGGTGGTTGTTGGAATTTGCCTGCTCATCGTCTATTTTATTGGTACCAACTTACAAAGTGAACTCGCTCCACTCGAAGACAAGGGAAATCTTCGTTTCCAAATTACTGGGCCAGAAGGAGCCAGCTACGGATATATGAACAAAGCCGGAACTGACTTTGGCAACTATCTGATCGATTCCATTCCGGAAGCAAGTTTTTCATTCATTGCGATGCCAAGTGGTGGTGGCAGTGGAGCGCTAAATTCAGCCAGTGGCAGGCTTGGTTTGATACCGGGGACAGAAAGAATCCGGACACAAAGCCAAATCGCACGTGATCTGGCTAAAAAGGTCGTGCGTTATAATGACCTGAAGATTTTCCCAATCGAAGAACAAACTATTTCTGTTGGTACCGGGTCCAAAGGCTCCTTGCCAGTGCAGTTTGTTGTTCAAAACTTAGATTTCAACAAACTAAAAGAAGTAATCCCAAATTTCCTTGACGCTGCGCGAAATGACAAGACTTTCCAAAATGTTGATGTGAACCTTAAATTCAATAAACCTGAGGTCGATATTATAATTAATCGCATAAAAGCACGCGAATTGGGGCTTACTGTTTCGGATATTGCCGGCGTCATGCAGAGCGCATTCAGTGGCCGCCGGCTTGCTTACTTTATCATGAATGGGCGGCAATACCAGGTAATCAGCCAGGTTGGGTTGCAAGACCGCCAACAGCCGACTGATATTTCAAAGTTATATGTGCGAAACAACGCAGGCGAAAACATTGCTTTGTCGGAAGTGTTGGATATTTCTACGAATGCCAATCCACCATCAATATACCATTATAACCGGTACAAATCGGCAACAATTTCAGCTTCACTGGCCGAGGGTAAAACCATCGGAGATGGCGTAAATGCCATGCAGGCCATTGCCGACAAATTACTCGACGAAAGTTATCAAACTTCATTGAGCGGCCCCTCCCGCGACTATGCCGAAAGTTCATCGAACACGGCATTTGCCTTCCTCTTGGCGTTGTTGCTCATTTACCTTGTTTTGGCAGCCCAATTCGAGAGTTTTAAGGATCCCTTTATTATCATGATCACGGTTCCTCTGGCTATTGCCGGAGCCGTTCTGAGCTTGTGGATGTTCAAGCAAACGCTCAATATTTTTTCTGAAATCGGGATGATCATGTTAATTGGTCTGGTAACAAAAAATGGTATCCTGATTGTGGAATTTGCCAATAAGAAACGAGGATTCGGACTGAATAAATCTCAAGCTGTAATTGAAGCTGCAACCCAACGTTTGCGCCCTATTTTAATGACCAGTCTGGCAACTTCGCTAGGCGCCTTACCAATTGCATTAAGCTTAGGTGAAGCTGCATCGAGTCGTGTTCCGCTCGGAATTGTTGTTGTTGGCGGGATCATATTCTCGCTGGTCCTGACCTTATTCGTTATTCCGGCGGTATATACTTTTATTTCAGGAAGGCATGTCAGCCAGGAGGAAATCGATAATCAGTTTAAATGATCGGTCAATGAGAAAAATAGTTATATATCTAGTGTCTTTTCTTCCTCTCTGGGGGGCAGCACAATCTACTTTAACGTTAAAGAGCGCCATAGATACTACGCTTAGGAACAGTTTCGACATCCAGATAGCTAGCAATAATTTCGAAGCCAGCAAAATCAATAATACGCGCGGGGTTGCTGGTGCTTTACCCTCTATGAGTGCCAGCGTAAACGATAACCAATCGGTTACTAACGTCAATCAGGAATTGAACACTGGAGTAAAAATAAATAAACCCAAGTCCAACGGAAATACCCTGAATTCGAGCGTTACAGCTTCTATGATCTTATTCAATGGTTTTAAGATCATGGCAACCAAAGGACGTTTAGAGCATTTGCAACAGCAAAGCGAATTACAGCTAAACATTCAGGTTCAAAACAGCATTGCTACTGTTATGGCGAAATACTACGACATTATCAGGCAACAAGAATACTTGAAAATCATTCAGAGTTCACTGGATGTGTCTCAAAAAAAACTGGACATAATTACAGAACGGAAAAATGTTGGCATGGCAAACGATGCCGATTACCTTCAGGCGCTGATTGATGTGAATACCGCGCAGCAGAATTTAAAAAACCAGGAATTGGTGGTTGAACAAACCAAGACAGACTTGCTCCAGATTATGAGCCAGAAACAATTTTATTCCTTTGTAATCAACGATAGTATTGTGGTTGACAGATCGGTTCAACTTAGCACAGTTACCAGCTACCTGAGTAAAAATCCGCAATATCTTTCTGGCGAACAGCAGGTTAAAATTTACGAACAAGTTGTGAAAGAGGTCGCTGCCTTGCGTTATCCTTCGCTAAAACTTAGTACTGGGTACAATGTGAGTCGAGTTCAAAGTTCGGCGGGGTTGTATTTACTGAATCAAAGTTATGGTCCTACGGCCGGACTATCATTGCAAATTCCAATTTATAATGGCAACGCTTACAAGGTTCAAAAAGAAACAGCCGAGTTCAACGTTGAAAATGCCAGGTTGCAACAGGAAAGTTTACTCAATACATTAACTTCTGATGCGGTGAAAACCTACCAATCGTACAGCACAAACTTGCAGCAACTGGATGCACAGAAAAAAACGATTGAATTATCCGGAAAGTTAATCAAAGTGATACTACAACGTTTTCAGGTCAACCAGGCAACCATTCTTGATGTAAAAGCAGCTCAGGCAAGTTATGAAGACACCGGTTATCAGTTAATTAATCTGAACTATGCAGCAAAAATAGCGGAAATAGAACTTAAACGACTGACATATCAATTGGGGAATTAGAAGATTTGAAAATTTGCGGATGTTAAAATGCGTTTTCAAATCCTCTCAATCTTAATACAGTTCGTTAAACTTAGCCTTCACAATTTCTTTCACTTCCTGCATGTCGATTTTTCGTCCCAGTTCTTTTTCGATGGAAGTGACTCCGTAGGTAACAAACCCACATGGATTGATGTAGTTGAAATAGCGCATGTCGGTATTCACGTTTAAGGCAAAACCGTGCATCGACACGTAGCGGCTCACCCGAACGCCAATGGCACATATTTTTCGCGCTTTTGCCGGAATGGCTGAATCCAGCCAAACACCGGTAGCACCGTCTTTCAAGGCTCCTTCCAATCCGTATTCAGCAATGGTTTGAATGATGGCCTGCTCCATTTTAAAGATGAAATCCTTCACTCCAACCTTGTAATTTTCCAGATCGATAATCGGGTAGCCCACCAATTGTCCGGGGCCATGATAGGTAATATCGCCTCCCCGATCGATTTTATAATAAACAGCCTCAATCTTTTTCAGAAAATCACCATTAACCAGCAAGTTATGCTCATCGCCACTTTTACCCAAAGTGTAAACATGTGGATGCTCAACCAGCAAAAAGCGATTGATCTCACTGCTTTTTTTATTTGCAAGCTTATCATCTACCACTTGCTGGTGGATAGTTTCCTGATAATCCCAACACTCTTTATAGTCTTTCAGACCAAGATCTTCGTAATTAAAATTTGCCATTTACTGATATGTTTGTTGTCTTTAATGGTCATGTAATAGTCTTTCAGCTACTTAGCTTCAATGTGTGCATCTGCCCGATACGATGACCTCACCAACGGACTGCTTTCGACAAATGAAAAACCCTTTTCGAGTCCGACTGTTCGGTACTTTTCGAATTGTTCGGGAGTAATGTATTCTTTCACCTGAATGTGATTGAGTGTTGGTGCCAGATATTGCCCGATGGTCATTACTTTGCAGCCAACTTCACGAAGATCGTCCATTACCTGTAAAACTTCGGCTTCGGTTTCGCCCAATCCCAGCATTATACCTGATTTGGCAATAATTCCTGAATCCGCAATAAAGCGAATCACTTCCAGACTGGTTTTGTATTTGGCGGCGCTGCGAATTTGGGGTGTCAATCGCTCAACTGTTTCCATATTGTGCGAAATCACTTCAGGAGCAGCTTCAATTACTTTTTGAATCAGCTCAATCTTTCCCTGAAAATCGGGAATCAAAACTTCAATCTTAGTTTCAGGATTAAGCTTTTTGACTTCGCTAATGGTTTTGGCCCAGAAACCGGCACCTAAATCAGACAAGTCATCGCGATCGACCGAAGTAATCACCGCATGTTTCAACTGCATGATTTTTACTGATTCGGCTATACGGAGCGGTTCTTCAGGCTCGGGAGCCAATGGTTTGCCAGTGGTAACACCGCAAAACTTACAGTTTCGGGTACAAATGTCGCCCAAAATCATAAATGTGGCAGTTCCACGATTCCAGCATTCGCCAATATTGGGGCAATTACCGCTTGTACAAATGGTATGCAGCTTGTGCTCATTCACCAGATTCTTTACCCTAGAATAGCTTTCGCCTTTGGGCAATTGCATTTTCATCCATCGCGGAAGCCTTTCCCTTCCCTTCATTTCAGTAGTCATTCGAATCAAAAATTTGTCAAAAATAAGCCTAATAACTGTTTTTACCTCAGATTGACCGAATAAACACAGATAGAAAACTTACTTTAATTCATAATCTGTATAAATCTTATTAATCTGAGTCGTAAATAACCAGCAGGAAACGCTTGGGTTTGCTATTTTTGTACTTCAATCAAAAAATTGGTTCATGAGAACTTGGCTCGGAATTCTGTTTCTGTTGGCGCCGGCAATCTTATTCGGACAAAATAAAGACTTGCAAAATCTGGCAAATCTGGCCAGCAGGTATTATCAAGACAAAGAATTTGATAAAGCAGCTGAATTGTATGAACAATTGTATTCGAGTACCAAATCAGAAGGTTATTTCAATATTTATTTCGATTGTTTGCTGGGAATCCCTGACTACGAAAAGGCGGAGAAAGCCATCAAAAAAGGACTTCGGGGCAATTCGGCCGATTCGTATTGGTATGTTCAATGGGGTTTCCTGAAAAAAGTACAGGGACAAGTGGCTGAATCGGCAAAAATGTATGAAAAAGCCATTTCATCGCTTTCAGAAAATCCAAATGAATATTCAAACCTGGCCAACCAGTTTCTTAATCGACGCGAATACGAATGTGCCGAAAAAGTTTACCTTAAAGCCCGTGCAAGCCAAACCCCAGCAATGTACAACTATGAACTGGCGCGAATTTATTACTACATGCGCAACTACGACCGGATGCTGAACGAGTACCTGGAATGGATGAAGCAAAAGGAAAGTAATCTGGAAATCGTAAAGAGCAACCTCCAATCGGTTTTGTCGATGGACAATGATGGAGACATCAGCAAACAGCTGAAAAACTACGTTCTGAAGCGTATTCAGCAAGAACCGGAACAACTAATTTACAACCGGCTACTGATCTGGTTATTCATTCAGGATAAAAATTTTGTGGCAGCAACCCGGCAGGCTATTGCCCTCGATAAACGAACCGGAACAGAAGATGCCAATGTTTTCGAGCTCGCCAATGTTTCGGCCTCCAATAAATACTTCGATGAAGCTGCAAAAGCATATGATTACCTGATCAGCAAAGGCAAAAAAGCCGAATATTACAACATGGCCAGTCAACAGCGGATGCGGATGAATTATGACCGTTTCGTCGATGAAGGCATTCTTGATGTGGCTCGTGCCAAAGAGCTTCAGAATCTGTTCAACCAAACATTCGCCACTCTTGGTATTTCGGCTGAAACAGTTGACCTTTTGATTTCCTATGCTCATTTGTTGGCATTTTACCTCAACCAGCCTTCAGAAGCCATTAAAACATTAACCGACGGCCTGTCCATGGCTGGCATCAATGTGCAACAAACTTGGGCTATGAAAGCTGAGTTGTCCGATGTGTACGTATATTCAGGCGATTTGTGGGAGGCAGTAATCACTTATTCGCAGGTGATTGAGAGCAATAAAGCCAATCTGTTAGGCGATGATGCGAAATTCAAGAAAGCAAAACTTGGATACTACATGGGCAACTTTCGCTGGGCAAAGGCACAACTCGATGTTTTAAGGGCAAGTACATCAAAACTGATTGCCAACGACGCTATGGACCTTTCACTTTTTATCAGCGAAAATCTGGAAACCGACAGCACTGCAGCTCCGCTTAAAATATTCGCCCGTGCTGATCTTCAGCTTTTCAGGAATAATTTTCCGGAAGCTATTGCCGCTCTCGATTCGGTGTCCCGTATCTATCCCGATAATTCGCTTATTGATGATGTCGATTTCCGGAAAGCGGGAATTCTTCAGAAACAGGGAAAATACGAAGAGGCTTCGGTTCTGTTAAATTCCATCGTTAAAGATCACAGTTGGGAAACACTGGCCGACGATGCCCTTTTTCAATTGGCTACCATCTATGAAAACAAACTGAACCGAAAACCTGAAGCGATGGAGCTTTTCAAAAAAATGCTAACCGATTATCCCGGAAGTGTTTTTGTGGTGGATGCCCGGACGGAATACCGCAAAATGGAAGTGGCAAAAAGTAAAACCGAAACTCCCACTATTCCGGAAGGAAAATAGAAACAACAACCAAAATTCAAATGAGGCGTATTTCGAAAGCTTATATTTATGCCCTGCTGTCGGTTCTTTTGTGGTCAACGGTGGCTACCGCTTTTAAGTTGGGATTAAAGGTTATTTCGCCGCTTTGCCTTATTTTACTGGCTTCTGCGTTTTCGTTACTCGTTTTTTTTGTGGTCATTTTCATCCAGGGTAAAATCAGTGAATTATTTATGGTAACCCTATCCGGGTTAGGAAGATCGGCTTTACTTGGAGCCTTAAATCCGTTTGGCTATTATCTCATCCTTTTTCAAGCTTACAGCCTTCTGCCAGCTCAGGTGGCACAACCACTCAATATGATCTGGCCGATAACGCTGGCTTTGCTTTCGGCGCCTTTACTGAAACAAAAAATCACGATTCGAAATCTCGTGGCCATTTTCGTCAGTTTTGTAGGTGTGATATTTATTTCATCACAGGGAAGTTTATCCGGAATGGGCAATACCAACCTGACCGGGGCATTACTGGCCGTTGGAAGCAGTGTAATCTGGGCGTTTTTCTGGATTCTGAGTGTGCTCGACAAACGCGACGAAATCTTCAAATTATTCTGGAATTTCGCCTTCGGATTCATCTATCTTTTAATCGCTGCGTTTTTATTTACTGATTTTCGGTTGCCTGACCCTAAAGGATTGCCAGCCGCTGTTTATATCGGTTTGTTCGAACTTGGTATCACCTACATTTTATGGATGAAAGCCATGCAACTGAGTGAAAACAATGCAAAAATGGGCAATCTAATTTTCCTTTCTCCATTTCTTTCCTTGGTATTTATCCATTTCATTCTGGGCGAAATCATCTTCGTAACTACATTTATCGGATTAGCATTCATCATCTCTGGAATCTGGTACCAACAGAAGAAATAGAAGTTGTGAGGTTCCCATTGCTGTTTGCTTGAAACGATTGTCAGTATTGAATATTCACGATTTGCCATTTTAATTGTAACCCGTAAATCATTCAATCGTCAATTCGTTTCCAAATCCCAACATTTCCAAATCTTCAAAACATAAATCAATTACCTTTGAGAACTGATTCGAAATTAGATGGAAAGCAAACCAGTTAAAATATTAGGCATCGATCCTGGAACGAATGTGATGGGTTATGGATTGATTGAAGTGATTGATAACAAACCCCGCATTCTGCAGGTTGGCGTGATAAAGACCACCGGATTTACTGATCATTACCAAAAACTCAGGCATATTTTCGATCGCACCAACGCACTCCTGAAAGAACTTCAACCGGATGAACTGGCCATTGAATCGCCTTTTTACGGCAAGGATATACAGGCCATGCTGAAATTAGGACGGGCACAGGGAGTTGTGATGGGTCTTGCATTAAGCCGTGAGATTCCAGTATTTGAATATGCACCGTTAAAAGTGAAGCAATCGATTACAGGAATGGGCCGTGCAGCCAAAGAACAGGTAGCTTTTTTTCTGAAAAACATGTTTAGTATAAATGAGCTTCCGAAGGAATTGGATGCGACAGATGCTGTGGCTGTAGCTGTCTGCCATTACCTGCAAATGAAAAATCCGGTAGGAAAATCGGGAATTAAGAGCTGGGGCGATTTTGTGAAGAAGAATCCGGAGCGGGTGAAGAAGTGAAATTGTTGGAAGACCGAAGTCCGGAGATAGAAGAAAGAAGAAAGAAAAGCTGATTCATGAGTGGTGCCGCCAATTTAAGGTAGATTAATGAGCAAAAAAAATCCCGGATTCCCGGGATCATATTTTTACACTTGACATTCTTTGGCGATTGCGGCGGTTATTTCAGCCATTTCTTCTTTCGAAAGCGCCAATTTCTTTGTAAAGTTAAGCAAGTCAGCTTCCGACTGCATAGGGACGAGATGGATGTGTGCATGAGGAACTTCAAGCCCTAAAACCATGACTCCTATTTTTTTGCACGGAATAGCCTTTTGAATGCCAATTGCTACTTTTTTAGCAAACAATTGTAACCCAACATAGGTTTCCTCATCCAGATCAAACAGGTAATCAACTTCCTTTTTTGGTATGACTAAAGTATGACCCTTGGCAACAGGGAAAATATCAAGAAAGGCCAGAAAATTCTCATCTTCAGCCACTTTCCACGCAGGTATTTCTCCATTCACAATTTTGGTAAAAAGACTTGCCATTTTCAATGTTTTTTTAGATTGCGATATCAACAATTTCAAATTCCATTTTCCCGGAAGGTACTTGTATCTCAACTACATCGCCCAGTTTTTTACCCAACAGACCTTTTGCAATAGGAGTCTGAATCGAAATTTTTCCTAATTTCAGATTAGCTTCAGGTTCGGAAACAATGGTGTATTGCATAGTCGCATTGTTTACTTTGTTGCGTATTGTAACCTTATTCATCATCTGAACCGAAGAAGTATCAATTTTTGATTCATCAATGATCCGTGTAGAAGCAATTTTTGCACTCAAAATAGCAATTTTTGCTTCAAGCATGCCTTGTGCATCTTTGGCTGCATCATATTCCGCATTTTCCGAAATATCTCCTTTTTCAATGGCTTCGCCTATTGCTTTTGAAATGGCTGGACGTTCAATTTTGGTCAACCGATCAAGTTCATCTTTCATATTCCGAAGGCCTTCTTCTGTAACGTACGTAACCTTTCCCATGGTTTTCTCCTTTATATTAAAACTATTAAAAACAAAAAAGAATTCCGACCGATGCGGAACTCTTTTGTGTTACAAACTTATATAAAATTTTTAATCTTTACGAATCTAATGTTTTATAAAACAATTAATCAGCTTGATAGTAAAAAGTTTGGGCATAAAGCTAATACTTTCGGTTCATAATTTCGGAATAAATAAATGCTTTTCGCAACGAAAAATCTTCGAGGTAATCAATTGATTCTTCAACCTCGCCGACCTCTTCTTCCTTCTGTTTCCGAGTGGACTGTATCAGCTCATGTTTAGGTCGGTCTGGCAAAGTACTTTTAAACACCTGATGATAAAATTTTCCCCTTTGGGTTTCAGTGTTAACTTTTACAGGGAGCGGATTCGCCCGAACTGATTGCGGTTTCTTTGCTTCCGGCTCATTCATAAAATCACGGCCCACGAACTGGTCCATAAAATGATTCCGAGACTCTTCTTTTTTCTCCGAAAATGGATTGTCATTGATTTTTCTTTTCTTGTTCTGATTGATTGCACCAAAAATAGAAAGAACAACAGCGATGATCAAAAAAATATAATCTTCCATTTTAAAAAAATATGGAATGAATAAAATAAATTGTTCTTTACTTTGTTTTTATAGAACGACTAAAGGTATAAAAAAATGAACCAGTTTCCGAAAAATAAAGCAAAAACTGTCTTGTTGTTCTTCTTTTTATTAACTGGCATCAGCGGATGTAAAGATGATTACACTTCTGTAATCCCCTATGTTCGCGTCAATATGGATATCAATCCAGCCAATTATATTGAGTTCAACATTCCCGGCGGAGCGGTTTACTTTGAAAATTTTGGGTATGGCGGTATTATTATTTTAAACAACTGGGGTGACACGACCACTCCATATTTAGCTTTTGATGCATCTTGTACTTATGAAGTTTCTTCAACCGTCAGAGTGGAAGTTAATGATAGTGGAAGTGGAGTAGTTACTTGTCCTAAATGCGGGTCGCAATTTATGCTTTTGGGCGGTTACGGAAGTCCAATTAAAGGGCCAGCCAAAGAACCACTTAAACAATACCATGCGATTAGTGCTGGTGGTCGTATTATAGTTACCAATTAATCTGAACATTCAATTCAAACACTATTCTGGTCTCTAATTCGAATAAAAACACTTTTTGGAAGCCTGAAAAAAAGTTCCAGTTTCCGATTTTGTTTGTAAGGTTGAATGAAACAGGACTTAAATTTAGATCTGTTGTAATCAGCAACCAAATCTGATTCAACATTTTTTGCTTGTAGATAGGCAGTTTTTCTACTTTGGCGTTGATGGTAAATTCGATATTCTCTTTAGTCAAATCAGGAGGCTGATGCCCATTTATTTTACTGGCAAAATGTAATTTTCCATTTTTAATTTTAGCAATTTTTCCTTTGGAAAATTGTGTTCGCGGTTTTAGCCGATGGCCAACGCTGACCGATGTAATCAGCTTTTCGCCTGATACATGGTCTTTTACAATAGAAACTTTCACCTTTTTGCTTCGGATTGTCCCTGATGGTCACTTTGGTTTTCGATGCTTTAAAATTAGCGTTTCCGCCCTCAAAAATCCAGAAAAGCCGGGAAGTTGGAGTCCCCAGCCAATTGGGCTTTCAAAGTATTCGGTATGCAGACCAGTGACACGTATTTTTTAGCATTGTGGCTAAAACTGTCAGGCTAAAAAACAGGAGTATTCCGGTTCTGATAATTATTTGTTTCAGTGTCTTTTAGGTTAGCTGGTATTTGTTTTTCAGTGTTTTTTAATAACAGAGGTAATCCTGGGCTATTGAATTTTCAATATCCGCCCCGGATTATCTTTTACGACCACATTCTCGCCATGTGCGCCGTTATCGATAAAAAGACCTTTGGTACATCCGTTATATGCGGTATTGTCTTTAATGACACAATCTTGCAGACCTACATATGTAAGTGAATATAAAGGCGAGAAGAAGCCTTTCCCGCCATCGTCACGTCCGGCGCGAAGAGAATTTCCCACAAAAACGATTCCTGAGCAATTTTCGATTTTTACATGCACACTGTCATTTTCATCCGGTGTCCATTCCGGCTTTCCGCTACGGAAAATTACATTCCCTGTCATCGTAATGCTATATGAATTTTCTTTAAGATAGATTGCCGGGCCACCAGAACGGTCGATGTAATTGCCGGTAATGTTATAATTATTGCCATTTCGGCAAACAATTCCTCCGCCCTTGTTCCATTCAATCCTGTTTCCGGTTAATGTACAACTGGCATTTTCTTCTGTTGCAGCAAAGCCAAATCCATCATTTCCCGACAGCCAATTGTCCATGATAAAACCATCCCAGCCTCTGACATATAAACCGTTCCCCTTGCAAAATGAAAGCATACAGCTACGGATACGGAAGCACCAAACCCGGCTGAGCCTTACTGCATCGCCAGTAAAATTGCTTATCCGGCATCTTTCAATAAGTGGTGTATCTTCTTGCGACCCATAATCAGGTTTATTCAGGAATATTCCGTGTATGTCTTTTCCAAGCCCCGCTCCATCAAGGCAAAGGCCGTTGATTGTCACGCCGAAAGCCCCGGTGATATCAAGGAGGCAATTGGCATTGGGGTCGTTCAACCTGAGAATTGAACCACCAAACTGCTGAAATGACCATGACGGGTAGCCGATAAGTCCTATATGTGGTTGCAATTGGAGTGTTGAAGTCATATAAACTCCGGGAGGGATGATTATCGATCTGCCTGTTTTTGCAGCTTCGTTAATCGCTTTCCGGAATGAAGCGGTATTGTCGGTTTTGCCATCACCTTTAGCTCCAAAATCGCACACATTAATTAAACCTGCACCTTCTGGCAATAAGGTCATTGCTTGATTTTCCTGCGAATACAATTTTCGGGGGATTAATGCGAATAATCCTCCGGCTACAATGCTTTTAAAAAAGTCTCTTCGAATAAAGTTTTTCATGTTTCAATAGTTCTAATTTGATTTTCTGCTTATTCTCAAAACGGTAACTGGTATATTCATCCCGGAAGAGCTCTATAATATATTTTTCTATAACGATTTGAGTATCTTGATTCAGGCTCATCTTTTTTTGATATTAAGCCAGACCTAGATTCATCGTACAACAAAGAGGTTGCATCAAAAGTCAATTTATCCTCTGTCGAATTCGAATTCAAGCACGAATTGTTGTACAAATAAACAGAGGCTGTCTCAAAAGATCGAGACAGCCTCTGTTTTGTATTTGTTGTGATTCGTTTATTTCACTAGTCCTTTGAATTTAGCTTCACCGAAATATTTAGCAAATTCCATATCGGTAGCTGCTGTCTTCTTCAATTCAGGTTTCAATTTGATTGCTTTTTCGAGGCTGTCGTACATTAGGTTTTCTTTAGCTGTACGTGCGCCAACTACTGCTTTGAAGTATTCTTTCATGTAGCAACCTTCCCAGGTACAGTTTTCCAACGATTTTAAAGCACCGTTATTATCACCTGCAAGGATTTTGGCTAAACCGGTATTTGGAGAGTCAGAGTCGCCAAAATATTTTACAGCTTTAGCGTAGTCGCCTTTAATGATGCTTAAAATACCAAGGTTGTTGTTTACAGCATCGCCAGCTCCCGAAGCAGCACCAAAATAGGTTTCAGCTTTAGCCAAATTGCCTTCTTTCAGTTCACAAACTCCTAAGTTGTTTTTGATGATAGGCTCATTGTTGCTCAGTTTTTCAGCTTTTTCGAACAATGGTTTGGCATCGGCATATTTCTGTTGTTTGGCCAAAACCATACCTGCATTGTTGTAACCTCTCCAGTCGTTCGAATAAATTTTCATGAACGAATTGTAGATAGCCAGTTGTTTGTTCTGGTCTTTGGTTAAAGTAGCAGCATAAAGCAATTCAGCAGGATTTAGTTTCGAAGGATCAGAATCGGCTAAAGCAGCAATTTCTTCGTCTGTTTTACCAATCAGGTCGATGCTTGTAGTGAATTTTGAACGACGTAACTGTGGCAAAATCTGGGCGGCAACGCTGGTGAAAGCATTCGAAAGATTTTTAATTTCCTTTTCACGAACTTCAGGATCGGTGTACATCGAAAGTACGCGCAGGATCAATTCTTTATCCTGAATGTTTGATTTGCCCATCAAATCTTTGAATCCATCCCAGTCTTCTGGTGTGAATTTAGTTTTGAATTCAGCTTCAACTTCGTCTTTTTTCAATTCTTTGGTTAAGAATTTAGCAGAAACGTCCTGGCGTTTTTGTGCCAGTTTCGTGTTTAATTCCATGCCTCCATCAGGCGAAGCATATGAAGAAACTTCAATGTTTTTAATCTTTTTCCGTGGATCTTTAGCTGCCTCTTTGTTGTATTCTTTCAACTTGGCAATTTCGTCCTTGGTCAATTCTTCTTTACGAAGATCTGCTTTGTTGATCAGGTATTTGATGTCAGCAGTGTATTCATCAGGAACAATACGTTGGAAAGCATCGATGTTTGGATCGTATTTCCCAGTGGTATTTTTCTCTCTCTGAACGCCAATAATTGGAGTTGGGTAGTTTACAACTAAAGTTGGAGTTGCAATTACGCCTTTAGCCAATTGAATCGGAGCAAAGTCAACACTTTTTAAACCTTGAGAAGCTGTAATTCTCAGTTCGAGGTTTGATAAACGCATGGCTTCTGCATAAGGAACTGCATCTTTGTAGGCAAAGCTTCCGCCACCTTTCAAGGTAATTACTTTGTTGTTGGCTTTCACTTTTTCGCCCTGAAGAGTTACAGGTTCAAAAGCCTTTTCTCCGCCTTCGTATTTCAATACTGGTGTAGCAACCATAGTTACTTTTTTAGCGAAATACTTGGCAGGAAATTTTCCATCGATAGCAACATCAACTTTTCCGGCATGAGTTTCCAAAATCTCCGGAGTAGTTTTGAAATTGATCAAGTTTGCGTTCTTTTTCATCTTCTGCAAACTTGCACAACTGGAGAACATAATAGCCGCCAGCGCAATAAGAGTCAGTGGTTTTAAGTTAATTTTCATCATAATGCGTATATTAAATTTGAGGTCATATTTTATAATTCGCTTAATGCTAACAAAAATAGTAATGTTTCCTTTAAAAAAAAGCAAAAAACTGGTATTTAATCCAGAAGAATACGGGTTATCCCATTGTCATATTGCTGCCCGAATATGCTGAGCAGCATTTTCTCAAAATCTTCCGGCTTATTTACAAAATCTATACCATTGGTGTCAATAATCAGTAGCGGAATGTCGTTTTGTTGCCTGAAATAGCTGAAATAACCCTGCGTTATTTTTTCCAGATACTCTTTGGTGATGAACGTTTCGTATTTTCGCCCCCTTAATGCAATGTTTTTCAGTAGCAGTTCACTGTCTTTGTGCAGATAAACATACAAATCAGGTTTGGGCATTTTGTCGTAGATGATGGTGAAAAACTGTCGGTACAGGTTATATTCATCAGGCTGAAGGGTGTTTTGCGCGAAGATCAGCGATTTCATGAAATAATAGTCAGAAATCGTGAAGGTGCTAAATAAGTCAAAATGACTGAGCTCTCGATTGAGCTGATTGTACCGTTCGGCCAGAAATGCCATTTCGAGCGGGAACGAATATTGATCCTGATTTTCGTAGAATTTGGGAAGGAACGGGTTGTCAGCAAATTGTTCGAGTACCAGCTTGGCGTGGTACCTTTCACTGATCATTTGGGCAAGCGTAGTCTTTCCAGCCCCAATATTTCCTTCTATAACCAGATAATTTAAACTCATAATCAGGACATAAAAAAATCCAGAACATTATTTTCCGGGATTTTAAAAGTACAATTTTTTGAGTCAAAAGAACGGAAAAAGTTCATTCGTCATCAGAAAAAAAGGGAAAAGGCTCGTCCAGAAATATTTCCTTTTCCCCTTTTACAATGACTAATAGCTCTTTATTGTTTCTTGATTCGCATTCCTAAATGGTAGAAAACAAACGACCAAACATCGGTATATTCTTCAATTACCTTGGCTGTTGGCTTCCCGGCACCATGACCTGCTTTGGAGTCGATACGAACCAAAAGTGGCAGTTTGTTTCCTGCTCCGTATTCTTGAAGACGAGCCATATATTTGAATGTGTGAGCCGGAACTACGCGGTCGTCGTGATCGGCAGTTGTTGCCAAAATGGCAGGATAAGAAGTTCCTTCCTTTATGGTATGATATGGCGAATAACTATAAAGATATTTAAACATTTCGGCATTGTCTTCGCTGGTGCCATAATCGCCAGCCCATGCCCAGCCAATGGTGAATTTATTGTATCGGAGCATATCCATTACCCCAACCTGAGGAAGCGCCACTTTAAATAATTCGGGACGTTGGTTAGTCACTGCGCCAATCAGCAAACCTCCGTTCGATCCGCCCTGAATGGCCAGTTTTTTGCTCGACGTGTATTTCTGGCTGATCAGAAATTCGGCAGCAGCAATGAAATCGTCGAATACATTCTGTTTTTGCAGTTTAGTCCCCGCCAAGTGCCATTCTTCTCCATATTCGCCGCCACCGCGGAGGTTTGCCATGGCAAATACCCCACCGTTTTCAATAAATGCAATACGAGCCGACGAAAATGAAGGAGTCAGACTGATGTTGAAACCACCGTAGGCATAGAGAAGGGTAGGGTTATTACCGTTTAGTTCCAATCCTTTTTTGTGAACAATGAACATTGGAATCTTGGTACCGTCTTTGCTGGCATAAAATACTTGCTTCACTTCAAAATCATCCGGATTAAACTTTACCTCGGGCCTGAAATATAGCGACGATTGATTGGTCGTAAAATCATATTTGTAAACTTCGCCCGGAGTGTTGAATGAAGTATAGCTGTAGAATCCAATCGTGTCGGTTTTTTTGCCGGAGAAACCACTTACTGTGCCAATTCCGGGTAGTTTTATTTCCTGCTCAAATACTCCGTCGTATGAATAGAGCTCCGTTTTGCTGTGGGCGTCGGTCATGTAATTTACTACCAGTTTCCCGGCAATCATGCCTGCCGATTCCATCACATCTTTTTTCTCAGAAATTACATCTACCCAGTTGGCTTCTTCTGGTTTATTGGTGTCGATTTTGATCAATCGGTATCTGGGCGCTTTGTAATTGGTGCGTACATAAAGATTATCGCCAATGTTGTCAACTGGATTGAACTCAAATTCATATTGATTCATCAGATTAATGAATGTGCTGTTCTTTTTGCTAAGATCTTTAAAATCGAGAGCATTCCCATGTGTGCCTATGCTTTTCGAGACCAGCAGGAAGCGCTTGTCTTCAGTCGTTCCGGCGCCAAACATATGTTTTGGATTTTTTGGATCGCTCACAATCAACTGGTCGGCCGATTGATCGGTACCCAATTTGTGAAAATAGACCTTCTGAAATTCATTGGCTTTCGATAATTCGCTGCCTGCTTCTGGTTTGTCGTAGGCGCTGTAGAAGAATCCATCCTTGTACCAACTCACTCCTGAAAACTTCACCCACAAAATATGGTCAGGGAGTGTTTCGCCGGTTTCGATGTTCTTTACAAATATCTCGTTCCAGTCCGATCCTGATTTGGCAACCTGGTAAATCAGGTATTTTCCGTCGTTAGATACTTCGGTGTTTGTTAATGCCGCTGTACCATCAGTTGTTAAGGTATTCGGGTCGAGTAAAACCTTGGGTTCAGCAGCCAGATCGTTGGTTGTATATAATACACTTTGGTTTTGTAACCCATTGTTTTTGAAGAAGAAGAATTTTCCTGCTTCTTTAAACGGAGTACCGTATTTCGGGTAATCCCACAATTGGGTAAGGCGGGTTTTGATTTGATCGCGGTACGGGAGTTTTCCCAAGTAATCGAAGGTGATTTTGTTTTCGGTTTTTACCCATTCGGCAGTTTCTGCCGAATGGTCGTCTTCGAGCCAGCGATATGGATCTTCAACTTCGGTTCCGAAATAAGTATCTTTTACATCAGCTTTCTTGGTGGGCGGATACTGAAGTGGTTTTTCAGAGCATGACATCATAAATGAGAGTGCTAATAAAGAAATAAAAACTTGTTTCATAGTAAATAAGTGTTCGTTAAAGTTCCAGCGTTTCAGGGTATGCAATTATCGGTATTTATTTTGCAAGTTTTATTACACTTTGAATTTTGATAATAGAAAAGGAGCGTTTAAGTTATGTCAAAATAAAAATGCCCGACCAGCGGGCATTTTTATTTATCTGTGATATTTTAGTTCAGATTATCGGCGATCACCACCACCGCGGTTATCACGGCGATCACCGCCACGATTATCTCTGCGGTCACCACCACGGTTGTCGTCACGGCGAGGTGGACGGTCGTCGTTGCTTCGTTCTGGTCGTTCAACATAGCCTTCTGGCTTAGGAAGCAATACCCGGCGCGATAATTTCATTTTTCCATCGCGGTCCATGTCGAGCAATTTTACTTCAATTTCCTGACCTTCCTGCAATTCTTCTTCAACTGTTTTTAAACGGTTCCAGCTGATTTCAGAAATATGGAGCAGTCCTTCTTTTCCTGGCATAATTTCGACAAAGGCACCAAATGTGGTGATCGATTTTATTTTTCCTTTGTAGATTTCGCCTTTTTCAGGAATAGCTACAATCATTTTGATGCGGGCAACAGCAGCATCGAGTGATTCTTTGTTTACGCTCGAAATCTGAACAAAACCGATGTCGTCTTTTTCTTCAATCGAAATAACCGTTTTGGTTTCTTCCTGAAGTTTCTGAATATTCTTTCCACCAGGCCCAATGATTGGTCCGATGAATTCTTTCGGAACCTGAATGATTACCACACGTGGAACGTTTGGCTTGTAGTCTTCGCGAGGTTCAGAAATTACTTTCAGAATTTCGCCAAGGATATGAGCACGACCTTGTTTGGCTTGCTCCAATGCCTGAGAAAGAATTTCGTATGAAAGTCCGCCTACTTTAATGTCCATTTGGGTAGCGGTAATTCCTTTGGTGGTTCCGGTTACTTTGAAGTCCATGTCGCCCAGGTGATCTTCGTCGCCCAAAATATCTGAAAGTACGGCAAATTTATTGTTTGCCGGATCGGTAATCAAACCCATTGCGATTCCTGAAACCGGACGTTTCATTTTCACGCCAGCATCCAACATACACATGGTTCCGGCACAAACAGTAGCCATTGACGACGATCCGTTTGATTCCAGAATGTCTGACACAACGCGAACAACGTATGGAAAATCTTCAGGGATCATTTTCTTCAATGCACGTAAAGCCAGGTTTCCGTGACCAATTTCGCGGCGTCCAACTCCACGTGGCACTTTGGCTTCACCTACAGAGAATGGAGGAAAGTTGTAATGCAACATGAATTTTTCGACTCCCTGATAGGTCACGCTGTCGATTTTCTTTTCGTCCATTTTTGTTCCCAAAGTGATGGAAGAAAGCGACTGTGTTTCACCACGGGTGAAAATGGCTGATCCGTGCGATCCCGGCAGGTAATCGACTTCGCCCCAGATTGGACGAATCTGAGTGGTTGTGCGACCATCTAAACGGATACCTTCGTCCAGAATCATGCGGCGCATGGCTTCTTTTTCAACGTCGTGGTAATATTTTTTGATCAGCTTGATGTTTGTTCCGAGATCGATTGCGGTGTTTTCTGCATTAGCTGCCGAGTATTCCGTGATGTATTCTTCAACAATGGCTTCAAAACCTTCGATACGCTTTTGCTTATCGTTGAGGCGCTGAGTAGCCAAAGCATAACATTTTGCATACAAATCTTCGAAAACTTTAGCTTTCAGATCGGCGTCGTTTATTTCGTGACAATAAGTACGTTTGGTTTTCCCAACCAATGCGGCCAGTTCTTCCTGGGCTTTGCAATGGATTTTGATGGCATCGTGAGCAACTTTAATGGCTTCGAGCATCACTTCTTCCGAAACTTCGTCCATTTCGCCTTCAACCATCATGATGTTGTCGTACGAAGCGCCGACCATGATGTCCAGATCAGCATCTTTAAGTTCTGAAAAGGTTGGGTTTACAATCATTTTTCCGTTAATGCGGGCCACACGAACTTCGGAAATCGGAGTTTCGAAAGGTACATCAGAAACGGCAATGGCAGCAGATGCCGCAAGCCCGGCCAGAGAATCGGCCATCACTTCAGAATCGGATGAAATAAGGGAGATCATCATGGCTGTTTCGGCATGAAAATCGGCAGGGAACAGCGGACGCAAAGCGCGATCCACTAAACGTCCTATCAAAACTTCCTCATCAGAAGGACGTGATTCACGTTTTAGAAATCCTCCGGGGAACCGTCCTGCAGCGGCAAATTTTTCCCGGTAGTCAACCGAAAGCGGCATAAAGTCCACATCGTCTTTGGCATCTCTTGCTGCAACAACGGTTGCCAGCAACATTGTGTCACCCATCCGAACAACCACCGCACCGTCGGCCTGTTTGGCTAAACGGCCTGTTTCAATGGTAATGGTGCGGCCATCCCCAAGGTCAATTGTTTTAATAATTGCTTGATTCATAATTTTTTCAAATAAATAATTTTTTAAAGGTACTACAAATGGGCGTGGTGGGGTATTTTATTCAGAAAAACAAGTGATCTGAAGTGTGCTGATAAGAACATGGTACCGACATATTTTTAACAGCATATAAAAATAAGAAAAGGCAATAAAACATTGCCTTTTCTGTAATAAAATTATCGACGTAATTTAAGATCCTTAACAATGGCACGATAGCGGTTGATGTCTTTTTTCTTCAAATAATCCAAAAGGCTTCTACGTTTACCTACCAGGGTTGTCAGTGCACGCTGTGTGCTGAAATCCTTTTTGTTGATTTTCAAGTGCTCGGTCAGGTGGCTGATGCGGTATGAAAATAATGCAATCTGAGCTTCCGATGATCCTGTGTTTGTAGCAGATTTTCCGAACTGCTCGAAAATTTCGATTTTCTTTTCAGGTGTTAAATACATGTAACGTTTTTTTATTTGTTATACAATGTTTAAGCCGCAGCATCGCGTTCAATAACAACGGCTTAAAATTAATTTTAAAAAGCTGCGCAAAAATAAACAAATATCTTTGAATTTCAAGAGGGTAGTAGAATATTTTAATATTTCCCGTATTGTTGAAGGGTATCCCACATGGCCCAGAAGTTCTCGGGCGGAACATCGTCCTGAATATTGTGAACCGGTGCGAATACAAATCCGCCGCCAGGAGCAAGGATGTCGATTATCTGTTTGACTTCGTCGGCTACCTTTTGCGGACTACCGCTGTTGAGGGTCGATTGGGTGTCAACTCCTCCGCCCCAAAATGTGAGAACATCGCCGAAATCGCGTTTCAGTTCTTTTAAATCCATTCCGGCTGCAGTGAATTGGACCGGGTTTAGGATGTCCAGACCAGCTTCTATCAAATCAGGAAGTATCTCGCGGATAGCTCCGCAACTGTGCATAAAGGTTTTTACGTGAGGCAATCGTTTTTTTACATGAATGAAAATGGTTTTTAGTCTTGGAATTACCATCTGTCGCAAGGTGTCTGGATCAATAATTGTTGTGGCTTGCGAACCAAGATCGTCGCATTCCGAAATTACTGTTATTTTTTGTTCGTTGCCTGTTTCCAGCGCCCAATCAATAACGGCATCCCAATACCGCAACTTGTCATCTACAATGATGTCGAACAAGGCTTCCACACCATCCGGATCAATCATGGTATCCATAAACCAGTTTTCGTAACCACGGATGCGCATGCTGTTTTCGGTTAATCCGGCGGTATTCCGATCGGCAATTCCGCAGAAATTATTTATACTGCTAACTTGCTCGTCCAGGTTTTTCCGTAGAATGGCTATATAACTGTCCCAGTCGGGTCGGGGAAGCAGGTGAAGTGATCCGTTTAACGATTCGGCTTTTTCGATAGGAGCATCTATCAGGTGAAAATAAATATCGCGATCTTTTTCGTATCTCCAGTTACAGCCATAAAAGTCAGTTACTTCAATCACATTTCCGTTGACTCTTTTTGTATTCTGATAGTTGGCAATCCGTTTCGCTCCTAAACGGCGGGTATCCGATTTTAAAAAAGCCAAATTTTCTTCGCTGGGCGTAATAATTTGCTGAATGGGGTCAATCTCGTCGTCGCCAATTTTGGTCGAAAGTCCGCGCATTTTCATGGCACGCAGATAGGCGTTTTTTGTAATTGCGGTTACTGTTGTTCCGGCCAGATCGTAAGGAATCCGGTCGGGTTCACGATGTGCAAGTGTGGTTTGAATTCGTTCTCGGCTGTTCATTTTATAACTTCTTAAATATTAATTGTTTTGATTTTCGGCAACAAAAGGTGTATGATAAGTAAGGCAAACAGGTATCCGCAGCCGGCCACGGCAAAAGGAATAGCGTATCCATCGATACCTATGTTCTGTAGAATTTTGCCAACAGAAAAGGCAACAATGGCACCACCGACAGCACCGGCGAATCCGCCAAATCCAGCCACCGTTCCGGTTGCTTTCTTCGGAAAAATATCCGACATTAGACTGAACACATTAGCCGACCAGCCACAATGCCCCCCGGCAGCAAGAGCAATCAGCCCAACTGCTAGCCACATATTGGAGGTGTGTGGTACAAATGCTACTGGAACCGCAAAAAGTGCGCAGGCGAGCAATCCAAGCTTCCGGCCTTTATTTAGGCTGAACCCAGATTTCATCAGTTTCGACGATAACCAGCCAAGAAATATGCCCAATCCCCATGATGCTAAATAGATAGCAAAAAAAGGCAGCCCAATTTCTTTCAAGTTAAGACCGAACTTTCCATTCAGGAATTTGGCACCCCAGAACAGGTAGAACCACCAGATTGGGTCGGCCATGAACTTGGCCACTGCAATAGCCCATGCTCCACGGTGGGGAAGAATGTCTTTCCACCCTACTTTCCCGGTATTTTCGCTTTCGTTGGTGTCTGAATTGATATACTGGAGTTCTTCCTCCGAAACATTTGGGCTTTGTTCGGGCCTCCTGAAATATTTAAGCCAAAGCAACACCCAGATGATGCTGATGGGGAAAGTCCACAAGAAGCCTACCCTCCAGTTGTTGAAGTTCAGCACTAAAAATGGGATGATCAAAGGTGAAAGAATGGTTCCCATGTTTGCCCCTCCATTAAAAATTCCAACGGCTAATGCCCTATCTCTTTTTGGAAACCATTCGGCAACGGCCTTGATTGCTGAGGGGAAATTTCCAGATTGCCCTACTGCCAGTGAAAATCGGGCAACAGCAAAACCAATCCAGCTACGCGAAAGTGCATGCCCAAGCGCTGCAATACTCCAAATGGCAATTGATACTAAGTAGCCTTTTCTGGTACCAATCGCATCGATCAACTGACCCATCAGGATAAAACAGAGGGCATAAGCAATCATAAACACACTGTTGATGATCCCATATTGTTCTTCCGACCAGCCAATGCTTTTCTGTAAGTCGGGGGCAAGGATGCCCAGTGCCGAACGGTCGATGTAGAGAATGGTGGTTGCTGCAAAAAGTAAGGCTAGAATCACCCATCGAAAGTTGGTTTTTAGTTTAGTGTTCATAGTTTAGTGTTTGAAATAACAACCGGACATGTGACTACAATGAATTTCGAATAATAACATCAGGTTGGAAAACTTCAGTCGTTGGATTTTGAGTGTTTATAAACCTTGAAATAGATTGCCCCATTTTTTCAAAATCGATACTGATAACGGTTATCCCGTTACGGATAATTTCTTTCATAAGTGTTTCGTTGTAGGAGAGGATGCCCAAATCTTTACCGATACGAAATCCCAGTTCTTCTCCCAGTTTGATCAGCGAAATTAAGTCGCTGTCTTCGATCACCCAAAAAGCACAACCTTTTGAGATTAATTCGCGGCTTACTTTTTTCTCGATCTGGTATTCGATTCCGTTTTCAGTGCAAAACTCGGTAAATGCAGATTTAATCTCTTCTGGATGACCCTTCCGGGACGGAAAAACAAGAATAAATTTTTCGTAAGCAGAAAGTCTGTCTTTTATCTTTTGCAACGCCCTTTTCAGGCCTGAATAAAAATCCTGGGTAATGGACGAAATGTCCTCCAGCAAAGGAGGACGAATAATTTGTAGCATTTTTTTTGATGGGATGCGCGACATTGCAGATTTGACCTGACGATCATCGAACCCGGTAACTACATACAGCCCATAGGACCCCATGTTTTCGAGTAAAACCGATCTAAAAGTCTTCGGATTGCAGTGATGAAAATAAAGATCGATAGTAACATCCTCTCCTTTGATATTTTCAATAATACTATTGTATAAGGTTTCGTGGTACGAATAGAACCCTGTGAGAAAAAGAAAAACTTTCAGTTCTCGTTTGATATTGACGTCTTTCACATAATATCCAACCTTATCTTCCGATACGATAATTCCTCGCTCTTTTAATGTATTTAACGCTTTTACGACAGTCATCCGGGCAACACCAAGTTTTTGTATCAATTTGTTGACCGAGGGAAGCGGGTCGCCTTTGTCAATCACATTGGCGGCAATCGCGTCTAATATTCCTTCGACGATTGCATCTTTTTTGGAGGTTTGCGTTTGCCCCAGATTGATGTGTTCAAAGAGGTCTTCCATGTTCTACTCTATTCTATTCTTCAAATATACAAGACATTGTTTATTATTGTCTTGATAATAGAATAGAATTGCAACTGGTAGAATAGTAGTTTAGAAGAAACCTAAATTGGGGCGGATTGCTGTCTCTTAAAACCGATGATTAAACTTACCCGAAAATAATTGGAAGCATAAAAATTTGAATTCTCACTTTTTGTCCACAAATAGCTTACGTTAAGTCCAATGGTAGCTTTTTCGCTGATCCCAGTTTCGAAAAGGCTGAGCTTTATTCCAAAAGTTGGTTTGTTAAAGTAATCTCGGTTCAATCCAGTTTTACTGGTGTTACCAGAACTGTATGGATTAGTAAGCATGGTTGAATATGATATGTTCAGATTATTATTTCCAATCAACAGGTATTCAGCCTCCGGACCAATGCCAATGGCAAAAGTGCTGTCAATGCGAAAGCGAGTTTGCAAACAGGCATCAGCAAAGAGACTAACGATATTACCGGTGTAGTGGTTGCTTGCACCGAGTCCGCCATTGCTTAGGTCAATATGCGCATACTGTAGATTAAATCCAATCTCTTTCCGGAGCGAAATTTTTTGGTCGTCGTTGTACCAGCTCTTCGTTGTGCTGAAGGTCAGATATGTTGGCGCCGGATCGTCACCCCAATGCTCTTGCTGTATCGACGACAACGTTTTGTTTATCCCCAAAGCAAGGTTGGTTTCACTTATTTTCTGGGCAAGAACGGGCGAGATTGAAAAAAACGCAAAAAGAATCAGGAGTACTAAAAATTGTTTCATGGAAGTTTGTTGAATGACTAATTGTGGTGAAATAGCATTTCGTTTCTTTTACGTATTTTCCAATAGACTTCTGAATTCTTTGATTTGAACTGGCGAGCCCAATACAAAAAGCTGATCGCCGCGGCTAAGGGTCAGTTCCGGATCGGGATTAAAAACATATTTGGCGCCACTTATTTTGATACCTACAATGTTGATCCCGGATTTGTCTTTGGTTTGCAGTGCTTTTAGTGGTTTGGCTACAAAATGTGTGGCCATATGGGTACACGAAATTTCTTCCAGGCTTACGTCCTTACTCCTCTGTAGCAGAATATATTCCAAAAATTCAACAACATCGGGCTGTGTAACCAGTTTGGCCATTCGTTGCCCGCCAATCCGTTCGGGCATAATGACATTGGTTGCGCCAGCTCGGCGAAGTTTGGTGATGGATTCAACTTCAGAAGCCCTGCTGATGATTTTCAGTGCCGGATTCATGCTTCGAGCCGTCAGGACCACAAAAACATTGTCGGCATCATTTGGCGTAGTGGCAATCAGGGCTTTGGCATGTTCAATCCGGGCCTGCGAAAGCACTTCCTCGCGGGTGGCATCTCCACGGATGTATAATAAATCTTCATCTTCACAAAGGCGGCTGATCACGTTTTCACGCTTGTCGATAACTACAAAATCGACACCATAGTCGCGCAATTCCATGGCTGCCTGTTCTCCATTCCGGCCATAACCAATAATGATGGTGTGGTCTTTCAATTTCATGATTTTTTTGTCCACGCGGTATGTTTTTAAGTAATTTTTCAATTCCCCATCGAAAATAAACCGGGCCAGATTGGATCCAACCCAGGCTAAACTTCCCAAACTGAGCATAATCAGTCCCGAAGTAAATATTTTTCCGATATCAGACAGCGGATGAATCATTCCAAATCCAACTGTTGAAATAGTAATTACGGTCATGAAAAAAGCATCAATCAACGGGTATTGCTCGTAACCCCAATAGAACAAAGTGCCGGTTGAAAGGAGTAGCAAAAGCAATATTGCTCCGGTTCTGATGGTTTGATTGGATACTGCCTGAAATTTGTTGTATGATTGGCTCATTTTATGAATGATTGACTGAAGTTATAATCTTCGCTCCCAATTGGCAATGTAGGCATTTTTTAATTTCGCAGTAACAGTTTTTTAACTGAATCAAAGCCTGAGCTTCGATAGCCGACCGACTGCCGATTCCCAATTCATTCCATTTCCGGATAATCTGATTCGATTCCGGAGGTAATTCTTCGAGCAGGAGCAAAGCCCGGTCTTTCATGACCTGATCGAGGTGTTGGTCGCCGTACACAAAAAGCAATGGTGCAATGGTGTTAATTACCAAATTGTTGAAGGCGGTTTCTCCAAGGGTTTTTTTTCTGTTTTCTTCTGAAATTTTGTTGAAGCGGTAATGAGTATTCCAATATTCGGAAGCCGAAATATCGAATAATTTTCGGAGTTCTTCCGGAGTTTCTGTTTCCAGAATTCGCGAAAACAATGCCGATGAATGATGAATAAGCATAGCCAGTTGGGCAATCCGGATCGTTGGAAAGTTGATGGGCCTCAGGCGCATGAATTTCCAAACGTGTGATTCCATTCCCGATAAACCGTATTTTTTGTACAGGTATGAATATTCTTTCCGGAGCGCTAAAAAATAATCGTCACCCAACAAGGTTTCGTTGAGCAAGCCGGCCTGGCCAAACAACAAAGCTTCGATTTGAAACAGATCGTTTTTGTGTTTCGAAAGTACATTCAATGGGAGCGATTTGGCAAGCAATTCGAAAGGAAGGGCATTTGTCTTCATCCCAAAGTTGCGGGCCAGCAATTGGTAAAAAGTTTCGTTCCAGTTATTTTTGTTTTGCTGAAGGATGGTCAGAATGTCGCTGGTTTTCGATTGCAAGCGTTCGATCATTAATGAGCTGAACCAGAACCGAAGGACAAACGGATCGACTTCCGCTAGTTTATCTTCACAGGCAATCCATCGGTTAGATTTTAAAAGTTGTTCGAATTTTTCAAGAATTGCAGGCGGATAACTGATTTCGAGTGTAGGAAGCTCCTGTTTTTTTACTTGAACAGGTTTATCGTAACGTTCAACAACATGCAGAATGACACTGTCGTAAGCAGCATCCAGGTGGTGCCGATGTTGATACCAATGCGATGATTTCTGATGAATTTCGATATTTCCAGCCCAAATGGTTTCTCCAATTCGCACCCGGGCATTGAAAAAATCAGGTCCCGAATTGGTGTTTGGTTGCCCCGTCGAAATAACTACAACAGGTTTCCCATCAACCGTTTTCAGGTCGGTTTGATTGAACAACCCGTGTCCCCAAATAAATTGCAAAAACTCTTCGTTCATTCGTTTGGTTTTATGACAATCTGGATGACAATAAATTTAACAAAACGGATTCAGAAACTTGTCATTTTATTTGCTGAATTTGTGTGAGCAATAAAAATTACCTGACCGATAGCTCTGAATGAGGATGAATCGGCAACGGAGTGATATTACTTCCGGAATTAATCTGTTACTTTTGATTGCAGAAATATGTGTTCAATGGAAATGAAAAGCAAAAGCGCATCGGATCGGTTGAAGGCCAAGGCCAGGGAACTCGGTTTTTTAGATTGCGGCATTTCTAAAGCTCGTTTCCTTGCCGAAGAAAAAGTCCGGTTGTTGGATTGGCTTCAGCATGAAATGCACGGAGGAATGGCGTATATGGCTAATTACTTGGATAAACGTCTCGATCCACGCCTTCTGGTCGAGAATGCCCGTTCAGTTGTTTCTGTTTTGCTGAATTATTTTCCTTCAGAGAAACAGGATGACCAGGAAGCTCCGGTACTTTCGAAATATGCTTTTGGAGCTGATTATCATTCGGTAATGAAAGATAAACTTGGAGAACTGCTAAAATTCATCCAAACTGAAATTGCACCCTGCGAAGGCCGATATTTTGTTGACTCGGCTCCGATATTGGATCGCGCCTGGGCTGCTCGTGCAGGTTTGGGTTGGATTGGAAAAAATACCAATCTGATTTCTCAGGAGCATGGTAGCTTTTTTTTTATTGGCGAGTTGATTATTGATCTGGAATTACCGGTTGATGAAAATGCTGTCAGGAACCATTGTGGAAATTGTACGCGCTGTATCGATGCTTGTCCGACTCGGGCTTTGGTTGCGCCTTTTGTATTAGATGCCCGACGGTGTATTTCATACCAAACCATTGAAAACCGTGGTGAAATTGAACCGACATTAAAGGGCAAATTCGAAAAAAGGGTGTTTGGCTGCGATATTTGTCAGGATGTTTGTCCCTGGAACTTAAAATCAGAACCACACCGAGAATCGGCCTTCAATCCAAGCTTGAAATTAATGATACTGACTAAGAACGAGTGGAATGCAATGGATAAATCCTTATTCAATGAGCTTTTCCGAAATTCAGCGGTAAAACGTGCAAAGTATGAAGGACTAAGAAGAAATTTGGACTTTTTGAAAGAAGAATAAAATAACAAAGGGAAGCAATTTGCTCCCCTTTGTGGTGCCACCAGGAATCGAACCGGGGACACATGGATTTTCAGTCCATTGCTCTACCAACTGAGCTATGGCACCATTTTCAGTCCGGTGCGGACTTTTTCGAAGCTGGTCGTTTTTGCTTTTGACTATTCCGTTTCGCTTTCGGGTTGCAAATATAGACCAAATATTTAAACTACAAAAAAAAAGAATTCATCTCTGGTATTTTTTTTTTGAGTACGGTGTAGAACCGTTTCTTTATCATGCTATTATAATCCTAAAAAGTTTGTATAATTCCTGTGTTCAAATCTGCTCTATTATCATGATGGTAACGCATGGAATAGCCATGAAACAAATAAATTACAAGCTTTTACCAATGATGTCATGGCTATTTCATACTTTTGCAGACCAATTTTTTTTACACTTTTCAGGAAAATGATGCAAACATTCGTTTTAAAGAATGGAATCCGGATCATCCATCAGGAGACAAATTCGCCAGTTTCCCATTTTGGAGTCATGATCAATACCGGATCGAGAGATGAGGAGGCAGACGAACAGGGCATCGCTCATTTTATTGAGCACGTGATTTTTAAGGGAACCCAAACACGGAAAGCTTTTCATATTTTAAATCGCATTGAAGATGTTGGTGGTGAGTTAAATGCTTACACAACCAAGGAGGAAACTGCGGTTTATGCTACTTTTTTAAGTGAATATTACCAGCGTTCAATGGAATTGATCAGCGACATTTTGATCAATAGCACATTCCCGGCTAAAGAAATGGAGCGCGAGAAAGAGGTGGTGATTGAAGAAATAAACTCATACAAAGACAGCCCTTCGGAATTGATTTTCGATGAGTTTGAAGAGATTTTGTTTGATGGACATCCGATTGCCCGCAATATTTTAGGCACTCCGGAACTAATTAAAACCTTCAATAAGAGCAGCATTTTAAAATTCATGGAAGAAAATTACCATACCGATCAAATCGTTTTGAGTTCGGTAGGCAATATTTCGATGACCAAAATCATCCGCTTGTCGGAGAAGTATTTTGGGCATATTCCGGAGAGGACCCGCACCAAACAACGATTGAATGTGTACAACTATCAGCCAGAAACGCGTATTGTTCAGAAAGATACCTTTCAGGCTCACTGCATTATCGGAAACATTGCTCCTGATATTTACAGTCCGAAACGAATGCAGATGATTTTGCTGAACAATATTTTGGGTGGACAATCGATGAATTCGAGACTGAACATGGCTTTACGCGAACGTAATGGCATGGCTTATAACGTAGAATCGAGTTATACCGGTTATTTCGATACGGGTGAATTTAGCGTATATTTTGGAACCGATAAGGAAAATCTGGCTCAGGCGCAAGCTCTGGTGAATAAAGAACTGCAGAAGATGAAAGAAACTCCGATGGGAATTGTACAATTAAGTCGCGCTAAAAAGCAATTGATCGGGCAATTGGCCATTTCGACAGAAAACCGTGAAGATCTGATGCTTTCGATTGGGAAAAGTTACTTGTTTTTTAATCAAGTCGATCCAATAGAAACCATTTTTAAAAAGATAGAAAGTATTCAAAGCAGCCAGATACTTGAAATTGCTAACGAGATTTTTGACGAATCGCAGAACAGTATCTTAATTTACAAGTAAAATGTCCGATCCAGTATTACTCGACCAATATATTTTAAATCATATTTCTCCGGAAGACGATTTTCTGGAGGAGCTTGACCGTGAAACTCATTTGAAAGTTCTACGTTCCAGAATGCTATCTGGGCATTTGCAAGGGCAGATTTTGAGCATGATCAGTTGCATGATTAAACCAAAATGTATTCTAGAAATAGGAACCTTTACCGGTTACTCAGCCTTGTGCTTGGCAAAAGGGCTTACCGATGGCGGCCAGTTACACACTATTGAGATTGATGACGAACTAGAGTCGATCGCACAAAAATATTTTTTGAAATCAGGTATGGCCGATCGAATTTTTCAGCACATGGGCGATGCGTGCCAAATTATTCCGTCTATCGCGCAATCATTCGATCTGGTGTTTATTGATGCTGATAAACGAGAGTATTGCGACTATTATAACCTGGTTTTCAATCATATACCAGTTGGTGGTTTTCTTTTAGCTGACAATATTCTTTGGAATGGTAAAGTGATTGAGCCGGAAGCAGCCGATGAAGAACAAACCCGGGGCATCCTTGCCTTTAACGATTTGGTTCAAAACGATTCGCGTGTAAAAAATGTAATTCTTCCGGTAAGAGATGGGATAATGATCGTGCAGAAAGTCGCTGAATAGCTAATTTACAGTTGGCTCGCCAATTGTGAACCAATAAAAAATAACAAAGAAGAAGTTGCAAGCAATTGCAGCTTCTTCTTTGTCGTTGGGAGTGAGCCAGCCTAGGAATAATCTGGCTAAAAATTCTTTAGTATTTCTTTTTTAGAACTTCCATTCTACTCCCAGATTAACACTCTTACGTTCCAAATTCGAAGTGTTGTCTGAATAAAAATAATGTAAGAAGTGGGTAAATTCGGGATTGATTGACAATGCAAATTTCTTGTTGATATTGTAACTGAGGCTGCACCCTCCGGTGAGTCCTACCATAGCCTTTTTGTAATTGTTCTCAATATAATTTTTATAGGAGGTATCCCCATCCACACTATAGCATCTTTGATAACCACCAAAGTTAAATTCAAACCTTAATCCGGTATAGCCATAAAAATCAAATTTTCCAATCGAAAAAGCCCGGTAATCGATATAGGGATTAAAATCGATATTACTAATCGACAAAACTGAGCGGACAGGTGTAGTCGCCGTTGTACTTTGGAAATTATATTTCCGGGTAAAGCTCACATTTACGTATTTAAGATCAAGCCTTGCCCTAAACCTATCATTTAAATATACAGCACCACCTAACCCGAAATTGTAATCGGGAAATTCATTCGTGTTGGTGTACTTCATCCCCGAAAGAATATTCATATTATTATCGTAACCACTACTAAAGAAAAGCGAATAGTGTTCCTGAGAAATTCCTGCTAGTGCCATGAAAGTAAATAGCAAACTAACAATAAGATGTTTTTTTTTCATTATTTAAATGCTGTTTTTAATTGTTTGTTGTTTTCGTTTAATTCACTGATTATGTTGATGTATGGTTTCAAGTCGCGATATGACAGACTTACTTTATAATTAAATCCGCTGAAGAGTGCGAATACCCTACTGTTTATATCAAGTAATTGAGTGAAAATTTTATAATAAATTTCAACGTGTTGGGTGATAGCTTAACTTGTATATTTTTTAGTGCTATTTTTTGCTGGCTTTTATCTTGTGAGATTATAATCGATCTACAACCTTTTTAGCAAAAGGCTGGCTTTAATTCAGGTAAGTTATCCAATCATGTTCAAAAGGTTGCGATTGGATGGATTCGGCTCTACGGTATGGTTTATTTGTTGTTTACTGTGCACATATCATGGGCGATCACAGCTTCATGGCTTTATTTTTGAGGAGGGTAATATTTTCTGCAATTCATCGTACTATTCCAAATTGTGGGCTACTTTAATCAATCGGACAAAAAAAATGCCCCAATATTTGGGGCATTTTTCATCGAGAACAACTTAATGTTATTTCTTTGCAGGTTTTGCAGGAGCAGCAGGAGTTGCAGGAGTTGCAGGTTTTGCTGCATCGGTTTTTACTGCATCTTTTTTAGCAGCAGCTTTTTTCTTTGCAGGAGCAGCAGCTTCTTTTTTTACAGGTTCTTTTTTTGCAGGAGTCTGAGACATTGCGCTACCAGCGATTGCTAAACCTAAAACACATACAGAAATTAATGCTAACTTTTTCATGATTTTAATTTTTAAATTGTTGTTTTTTTATTCAACCACCAGATTCTGAAATCAAACAAAACGGGAAATCGAGTTCTGTCGTGTTTTTCTTCTCTAATGCTGAATGTTAATTGTTTTATAAATAATGATTCTAAATCTTCAATTATTTTTTTGACTTTCTATTGTTGTCGAATTACGATTCAAATGTACCTCGGGGAAAACCTAATGAGAGTTACCAACATGTTAATGCTTTGTTAAAACGATATTGTACATTGCTATTATTAAATATCTTTACTGAGCAGTATCGATAATTAAGAACCAGATAACGATTCGGTATTTGGTAATGTATTAAAATTCAACGGGATGAGGCGACTTAAATTCCATATTAGCAAGAAATCACAACGATTAATCCTGACCATTTTAGCTGTCGCTTCGATGATCGGATTGCTTGTGATTCAGGTCGACTGGCTAATAGAGTCGATTAAGATGCAGGAGGCTATTTTTACCAAGGGAGTAAATATGGCACTTCAGCAAACTGCATTAAACATGGCTAACGATGAAGAATTGAATATTGCCATGCAAAACAGTATTGAACGAGATAGTTTGATTAATTCTCAAGAAGTATTTACCCAGAATATTATAACCAAGCTAGATTCGACGGTTCAGAAAGAACTTGAATTCTACCATATCAATCTCGACTTTCATTTCCTGCTGATTAACGGTGAAGATACCCTATCGTTAAAACCAACATCCAAAGTCAAAAACGGGGAATTGTTTCATCAATCATTTACATCTCCCGATCCAAATGCAAGTATCGACCTGGCCATTCATTTCCCTGAACAAAGTTTTTTTATCGTTCGCCGCATCGGAATCATGTTCGCCGCATCTGTGTTATTAATCCTTTTCACCATTGTTTCTATTTTCATGATATTGGCCTATTACCGTAGAGAGCGGTCGTTTGCCCAGCAAGTGAAAGACATGATTGGAAACCTGACTCACGAATTTATGACACCAATTTCATCTATTTCTCTTGCCGGAAACATGATTCTAAACCGGAGCCTGAAATCAGGAGATCAAACGACTGTAAATTTAGCTACTGCCATCAGGGAAGAAAATAAAAAGTTACAAAAGCAGGTCGATCGCCTTTTGCAATTGGCGGCAGTTGAAAACAGCGGGTTCAAATACAATAAGTTTCCGGTCGATATTCATTCGATTATTGATGATTCCATCCGGTCTATGTCATTTCAGTTGAACCAAAGCGAAGCTGATGTCAAATGTAATTATAAGGCATTGTCATCGGTGGTTCTGGCTGACCCCATTCATTTAAACGACGTTTTTATAAATCTTCTAGCCAATAGTCTTAAATATTCTTTTGAAAAACCGGTAATCCGGATCGAAACCAGAAATTTTAACCAAAAAATAGAGATTACACTGACTGACAATGGAATTGGAATTCCAGCCCGGGAATTTAAGCGTATTTTTGAAAAATATTACCGAATTTCGACAGGGGATATGCACACTACTAAAGGGGTCGGAATTGGCCTGTTCTATGTAAAAACTGTTGTTGAAGCCCATGAGGGTAAGATTACTGTGCAAAGTGAAAATCATAAAGGAAGTACTTTTACGATCGTTTTGCCCGTTATAAAGCAAAACTGAATCAAAAAAAAGATTGGTTATGAATAGGATTGTAAATATTTTGTTGGTCGAAGACGATTTGAATCTTGGATTTCTGTTGGTCGAATTTCTGGAATTAAAAGGATTTGCCGTAAAACTTTATCGCGATGGTCAAACTGCTTTTAATGGGTTTCAGAATGGTCATTTCGACTTTTGCATTTTGGATGTGATGTTGCCAAAAATGGACGGTTTTACGTTGGCCAAGAAAATGAAAGTCCTGAATCCACAAATTCCGATCATCTTTTTGACAGCACGTTCACTTAAAGAAGATAAGATGAAAGGCTATGAAATTGGTGTTGACGATTATATTACTAAACCGTTTGATGAGGACGAGCTGTTTTATAAAATTACTGCTATATTAAACCGGAGTCACCTGTCGAAAACAAACAATGAGAATACCTTCCAGATTGGTCGGTTCCAATTTGATTTCCAGAACCAGTTGCTCGAAATCGATGGCCAAAAACGCCGGTTGACAGAGCGGGAAAGCTCTATCCTCAAATTTTTATGCCTGAACAAAAACAATGTGATCCGTCGTGAGCAGATCTTAACAGCCATTTGGGGTGAGAACGATTACTTCGCCGGAAGAAGCCTTGATGTTTTTATTTCAAAGCTTCGGAAGTATTTCAGCCCCGATCCAACTATTACTATTGAGAATATACCTAAAGTGGGGTTTATTTTACAGGATTAGTAGGGTTTGTTTTTACTTAACTGTAATAAGTACGAACTAATCGCGGTGCTTAACTGTTATTGACATCTAAAAATTTTAATATTCGTAATTTTTAAGCCATGAAAAATTTACTGTTTTTTATACTTGTTGCCTTGTTTCTAGGCTTTGAATCTAACGCTCAGGATTACAATACCGGAATTGGTCTTCGCGGAGGCTGGGGAACTGGTTTGACCGTTAAACATTTCCTGGGTGGAAATAAGGCCGTTGAAGGTATTTTTGATTCGCGCTGGCATGGATTTAGCGTAACTGGTCTATATGAAATACATAATCAGGCATTTGATGTTAACCGCTTAAACTGGTATTACGGAATCGGCGGACATATCGGATTCTGGGATGGGCAGTATTATCGCGATTACCATAACAACACGAATTATACGGTGCTTGGAATTGATGGAATACTCGGACTAGAGTACAATTTTAAAGAAATACCTTTTAATATTGGCATTGACTGGAAACCAGCTTTAAATTTGACCGATTCATCAGGCTTTTATGGCGATGGAGGAGCCATTTCAATCCGTTATATTTTCTAAAATTGTTGCAAAAATGAATGGTGCGATTGCCAATATCGCACCATTCATTTTTAGACTCTAAGCTTCGTACGAAAAAATACCTCAATCGAATGGATTAAGATTTCAATCGTTTGTTGAATTTTGGGAGTTCCTTCCCGAAAATGAGCGAATCATTGTAGATGTACTCAGACAAATTATTCTGGAGAATCTGCCAACAACCTGCAAAGAAAAACTGGCTTACAATGTACCCAACTACTATGGGAATAAACGAATTTGTCTGATATGGCCAGGCGCTGTTTCCTGGGGAGGTATTTGTAAGGGAGTCTTACTTGGTTTTTGTCAGGGGTTTAGTTATCCGATCCAGAAAACTATCTGATTCATGGAACCAATAAACTGGTGTATTATCAGATTTACCATTCAGTCAACCAAATCGATGAAGTGGCCATTTCCGGTTTACTAAAGGACGCTGTTGAAATTGATCAAAAATTTAAACGCGCCAGATCCTGATAAATAAGGAACCATTATTGAACGGGCAACTTACCATTCCCGACTCCTTCTTCGGCCTTCAATACTTCAAATACGACATAGGTACTCATACCACGCCAGGGTAAAGGATGCAAATATTCTTTATACCTAAGCTCAACAGTTTTTCCACTGTTGCGTTCCAGAATAGAGGCAATGCTATCGCTGGTAACGCTAAACTCGAATTCATTACTTTGCAGTGCACCTGGGGTAACCGATTTAAAACCATCCTGGATGAGCCGTCCTTCATAGGTTTTAAATACAAATCCCTTTTTGACAAAAAAATTGAGGTTGCCTGCTTTTACACCTTCACCAAATACAAAATAGTATCTCCACCAAAAGGTTAGCGAAAATAATACAACTACGATCAACAGACCAATACGCAGAAATTTTCTCATAGGATAAATTATTTAGTTTTTAGTGTTTTTTGCTTTTACCTTCAACGTAAGTGAAAAAATTTTCACCGTCTTCCGACATCTCAAACTTTGTATTTACGGTTTCATTGTCAATCAAGGAATAAGTCAGCCTGAAAACAGGAATATTCGGAATTTTATCGCTGGTTAAAATAATCATTTTTTCAGAATAACTTATGGAATAATTAATTGTGTGTCCTTCATTATCAAAGTAAATGGCCTTCGACGGAATTCCTGAAGAGGTAGGATAAATAACCATTAAATCATCGTGAATAACCTTAGATTTATTGTCGGCGGCCGGGTATTCCGAATGGCTTTTTCGAATTAAAACATTCTGGTCAAGATCAAGCTTGAAGGAGAATGTTCCACCTCCAGCACCTGGCTTACCGTTACCTTCACCGGCCCAATCGCCCATCAACCACTTCCATTGATCCCAACTTGGTTTTTGTTGACTAAAACCAGTGGCAATTATTCCGTAAAAGATGATTGTAAATAGTATCTTCATAGTCACTCTATTTGATGATGCCGGGTTTAAAATCTTTCAGTATAATAGTTGTAATCGCATTATAATCGTTGTCGTAATGGTGATTTCCAGGCAATTTTTCAATTTTGATTTCGCTATCTGAAAACGATTTCTGAATTTCTTCATCCTCATCGTTCCCGAAAATACAAACCGGATTCATCGTTTTAATTTGTTTCATTTCCTTAACCACATCATATTTGTCTTTGGTTTTCAAATGAAGCATATCAGTTAGATGAATCTCAAAATCACCGGTCAAATCAGGAGAAAAACAATATACTCCTTTTAATGTTTCTTTTACCTGATCCGGAAAATTATTGGCAATAAAAGGAGCAACACATGCACCAAATGAATATCCCAGCAATACAAAAGATTGTTTGTCCCAAAGTTTCATGTAATGCTGAATTGCGGGAGTTATATCGTCCGAAACCTCCTTGGGTTGTTTAGCATTCCAAAAATATTTTTGGGCATCAATTCCAATAACCGGGATCCCTTTTTCGGCCAACTTTTCACCAACCGATTGGTCAAAGCTTGTCCAGCCGCCATCTCCTGAAATAAAAATTGCCAATGGCAGATCATTTTTCTCTGCCGAAGGTATAATTGCTAAAGGCAAATCACTCTTATAAAGCAACTCGCGCTGAGATTGAAGCAACGCATTCTCATTCGATTTCTTCTCCAAATATTCAGGTTCATTCACCACCTTCTTGTAGGCCGAAACAAATTGTGGAAGCCAATTCCGTGTAACCGAAAAACCATGCCCTACATTGGGCAAACTGATCACTTCGCCCATTGGCATGTCCTCAACGTATTTTTTGGTCTCGAAGTAATTGCAGACCTGATCGATTGTGCCATTCATCGCAATGAACGGAGCAGTAAGAGTCATACACGGATCAAGAATATAAGTTTTACCTTCTTTTACCGTTCGCGAACTTAATCCGGCTCCTTTACAGAGTGGCCGGTCGATATCAATGTCGGGGCAAAAACCCAGCGAAATGGCGCCCTTGAACGTGTTGGCCGGAGCCTGGGCTAAAGCGCCATAAGCCAAGGTTGCACCTGAAGAATACCCAACCAAAATCGGTTTCAGGTACTTGCTAAATTTGTATTTCTTCTGAATAGTGAGACTAACCTCTTCCAAATCGGACGCCGGATAATAGCACTTTGACTTCGAAGATTTTACATTTTTCATGTAACTCAGGATGTTGATTCCGGCAACCATTGCTCCTTGTACAGCAATATTGTTTGACATGTCATCAACTCCTTTGTTCCACCCGCCATCGCCCGAAATGAAAAGGACAAAAGCCTCAGGAGTGTGAACCGGATGATAAACCTCTACCTTTCCAAATGCGCCAAAAAACAAGGTATCTACCGAGCTCGCTCCTGATTTTAACCCGAGGAACAAGAAAATTGTTGCAATTAAAAGTAGGCGTTTCATCACATTATGGTTTTATAACATTGGTCAAAACAGTTGGTATTTGAAGCAAATCATAGTCGTGTTGATAGATCAGATATTTGTTGTGCCATTCCGGATCGAACTTTTCTTTGTATTCGCGCAATCCCTTATACTGCGAGAAAGATCTGATTTTTTCGTAAGCGAACTTCATCGATTTCTCAGGAAATGTATGCGGATCGTCCAATCCACTCATGGGAGCAAACCCAAGATTAACGAAGTTGATACCCTTCGATTTCACATAGTTGAAAAGCTCAACTAAGATGAAGTCCATTACACCGTTAGGTGCATCTTCGGTTTTCCTGATCAAATCGTAGGTGGCTTCATCTTTGGCAAAGTCGGGTATAATATTCAGGAAGGCAATAATCTTTTCTTCTTCATTTTCGACGGTGATGATGGTCTGCTGCTTCAGTTCTTCCCAGACAAACATGCCCTGAGAAAAGATAATCTCCGACCGTTTCATATCGTGAAGCCATTCATCGCTAACCGATTTTATTTTTTGAAGGATGCCGTCTTTCACCGGCGCTTCGTGAATAGTTGCTTTATAACCACGGTCAACCACTTTATTAATGGCATTTCGCATCGGCTTCCGGGCGCCTCCGCTCAAACTAAAGGTCGATACATTTACCACGCCCTCTTGCCCCAGAAACAAATTCTTCTTCCGCAGTTGACTGTAGATTTCCAGGTTTTCTTCCGGAACCCGGTAATAGATGCTTTTCATCCCGCTTTCGTAACAATACTGATCAAATTCGGAAATACACGCCTTCATTTCTTCGGTATTTTCCGCAACCGGATTTTCAAGAACAACAGCAAAATTTCCGGAAATACGATAGGCAATAAAGGCTTTTTTGCTTTCCGAAAAGAAAATCATTTTATCATCGGAAGTCTTAAAATAGTCGAGTGCTGAACTTCCATGTGCTTTTAAAAGGCAATTTGCCAAATCCCGTTCTTCTTCCGAAATGTTTTCATGAGGAACATAAGTACGGACAAAGGTGTAGATCAGAAACGCAATAGAGAAAAAACCACTAATATTGATTGAAAGCAAGAATTTACGGGCAAATCCGCTGGCCGGAACTAAGGTTTCGCTACTGATTAAAAAGTAATTTTGAATGGTATAGCCAATCGACTGAAAAATATTAAAATCGATGTTAAAATGCTTTTTGTCCAGAAAATAGAACCCGACAATTCCATAAATAAGTGTTGCCAAAGCGGTCAGGATCGAAGTTTGCAGACCGACATTCCGCATTTTCGGATTGGTTTTGATGTAGTATTCTTTGCGGGTGCCAATTAAGATGACGATGGCCAAAAGAGCAATGATCGCTTCTTCAAAATCAATTGCTTTGGTCAGGTGTCCAACCAACGAAATTAAACTTAAAACTAGGGCAAACCACCATGCTGTTCGCAATCCTTTCAGCAAAAACGCCGCAGTTACCAACAACAAAAGTCCGGCGGTTAGCACCAAATAGTTTGACGTATGGATAGCCTGGGCTGGCAAAAATTCCTTCAGAAAATCTAATCGTTCGGAAATGGCTGGTGTCAGTACCGATATAATATTAATAATTCCCAAAAACAGAAGAAAAAATGCCGGAAAAACGCGCATCAGAAGTTTATTCACTTTCGATAAAAACGCCAGAATGCCCACCAGCAAAGGTGACCAGAATTCGAAGAAGCGGTAAAGAAAAGTAATGGCAATTGCCTCAACATTTCCAAATCCAAAACGCAAAAGAACATAGGCCATCGAAACTTCAATGGCGCCAAGTCCACGCAGAAAGGGCGAAACAATCAGAAAAATAACCGAAATAATATAACCCAACACGGCTGCCAAAAACGATGGCGTAAGGTTGAGCGCCAGCATGGCAACATAAAGATGGGCTATCCCTATGAATTCGATAACTACTGAAGTTAAAACGGTATAAACGAATTGTCGCTTGTCGATCCGGTTATTCTGCAAATCGTTCATAAAAACCTCAGTTGTTGGGGCCACTTTTATCAACAGGGTGTAAAAAACTCCTTTTTTCATGATCGATCGATAACAGAGGACCAATGCAGCGGTCAGAAGAACGATTGCTGCCAAGGCAAACCATTCACCTGAGCCAACAGTTCCTTCAACAATGGCATACAAAAAAGCTGGAATGGCAACAATAATTACTGATACAATTCCAATAAAGCCATAGATTGACGAGGCAAAATGAATTTGCGTGTTTTTTATACCTTTTTTTTCAATATCGCCAGTAAAAAACACCAACGACGAAACACCACCTGCTGGTAGGAAAACGCTGATTAAATTCCGCTTAATAAACAGCAACGTGGAATCGAGAAGCGAAACTTTATGTCTTGTTGAAGCAAAAGCAAACACATACATTAAACCTTGGAGCAAAATATAAACGGTGGTTAAAAGAATCCCGACAAGCACCCATTCCCATTTTGCTGAATGGAGGACATCTTTTACCTGGACCAATTCGGAGCGTTCGTGCTGAATGAACCAAATACCTATGGCGAAAAAGAAAAGTGTAAAAATGAATTGGATAATTATCTTCTTGTTCTCACGCAGGAACGGATTGGCTTTTTCTTTAAAAAGCCTTAAAAACTGGCTGATAGAAACCTTAAACTTCATATCTGAATTATAATTTCGGGTTTATTTTTCCCTTCGAACAACCAAAATTATTCAAAAAATTGGGCTTTAAAGCAGACACTTTCATTTTCGCCCTAAAAAACCAGATAGGTTAAATAAACGATCAATATATTTGTACCCTAATTTCGAAATTCTATCCTTACATTGCGAACAGCAAAACCAGGCATGATGAACCTTGAGCTCGAAATTTTCAAGTCGGTAATTACAGGGAACAAAAAAGCATTTGAGATGCTTTTTCAAACCTACTATCGGCGTATGTGTGCCTATGCCGTTAGTTTTGTTTCGCAGGATGATATTGCCGAAGATATCGTAACCGATGTGTTTTTAAAACTTTGGGAAAAACGTGAAACACTGAATATTACCGTTTCAGTTTCATCGTACCTGTTTCAATCGGTCAAAAATTCGTGTATTAATTACCTGAACCGCGAAAAAAGCAGGAAGAACACGGTCACAGAGAACGAAATTAACCTGCTTAACTTGAAGATTACTTACCCAATTTCTGATAAATACCCATTGAGCGACCTGATTGGCAGGGAACTCGAAGAAAAAATAAAGACTGAAGTTGAAAAACTACCTGAACGATGTCGCGAAATATTTTGCCTGAGCCGCTTTGAAAACCTTTCACATAAAGAAGTTGCCGAAAAATTACAAATTTCAGAGAATACTGTAAAGGTTCAGATTTACAGAGCTTTAACAAAACTTCGCATAGAGCTAAAAGATTATCTCCCGCTAATTATTCAATTTTTTCCCAATTTTTTTTAATCCCGTGTAATACCTCCTGTCAATTTTTGTGTCATATCGGGAAAGTACAATTCTTTACACAATGGCACCTAAAGATATTTTATCCAACGAAGTTAAAATCTCCATCATTAATTATTTAAGTGGCGAATGGAAAGAATGTGACACAGGTATTTTAAACGCCTGGCTTGAGGAAGATGAAGAAAACAGCCATTTGTTCGGCCAGCTTGTCGATTTATGGGAAGCAGATAAAATGGTTATGCGTGAAAAAAACTTTGATCCTGAAAAAGCATGGGTCAGGCTTGAACCTAAGATGGGAAAAACAGATAATAAAATTTCTCTGATTCAGCTTTTTTCCAGGTACGCAGCTGTTTTTATCCTGGCGTTTTTCCTGGGCAGCGTGACTTATCTATATATCGGCACACATTTGCGCCCCGGAGTTTCACATAAACTGGTAGAATATACAGCGCCCTACGGGTCGAGAACCAATTTGAAAATGGCCGATGGTACCACCGTATGGCTAAATGTAGGCACAACATTGAAATACGGACAAGGATTTGGCACTTCTGACAGGAATGTAGAATTAAGCGGTGAAGCCTATTTCGAAGTGGCAAAAAATAAAAAATTACCTTTCCGCGTCATTACCAAAAATATATGTATCACAGCTTTAGGCACCAAGTTCAATGTAAAGGCATATCCTGAAGAAAAAACTGTTGAAACTATCCTGCTGGAAGGTTCGGTAAAGTTAAGTACCGGTAAAGTAAAGAAAAAACCAGACGTAGTCCTTGTCCCGAACCAAAAAGCAATATTCGATTTACAGGAAAACCGTTTCAATACTGTTGAAGTAAGCGATGCTTCCGAGATTTCATGGACAACGGATAAATGGGTTATCAAGAATACAAAGCTTGGCGAGTTCTCGAAACTTCTGGCACGCCGGTACAACATCAATTTCACGTTTAGCGACGAACGTATTAAAGACTACGAATTTGGAGGGGTCATTAAAGATGAGACGATTGAACAGTTACTAACAGCGATTTCTTATTCAGCCCCGGTAAAATATAAAATAGTGAATAACCATGTAACCTTGTCGATTGATGAAAACAAAGTAGATCAATATAAAACCTTGTTGAAATAGAAAAGAGAGATCACTAGTGACCTCTCTTGGATGAGTTAATTCATGTTACTGTCAAATTCCCAGTCTGTCGGTAACAATTATTAAACTTTAACAATTCAAATTTATGAAAAAAAATCGTTATTGCCGGTGGCATACGAAAGTATGCTTGCCTGGAAAATTTTTATTAACTATGAAACTATCATTTTTGTTGCTGTTTATCGGGGCGCTGCAATTATCGGCTTCGGTATATTCCCAAAGCACAAGCCTTTCACTCGATTTAAAAAACCGTACAGTAAAAGAAGTTCTTCAAACCATCGAAGAACACAGCGATTTCAGGTTCTTTTACAACGAGAAGTTTGTCGATCTGAACCGGAAGGTTTCCATTTTCAGCGAAAATAAGAGTGTTGAAAATATCCTGAACGAAGTTTTCACCGGAATTAATATCTCGTTCAAAATAATGGGGAATAACCTGATTATAATCACCCCTGCAGATGGGAACACACAAACCCAGCAGATCAGATCCGTTTCCGGGAAAGTTTCAGACTCGACAGGAGCTTCACTCCCGGGAGTTTCAGTGTCGATAAAGGGAACAAACAACGGGATTGTAACGGACATCAACGGAAAATATTCCCTTTCGAACGTTCAGTCCAATGCCACGCTGATATTTTCGTTTGTCGGGATGAAAACACAGGAAATCAAAGTAGAAAATCAGAATGTGATCGATGTAGTTTTGAAAGAGGAAACCATCGGGATTAATGAAGTTGTGGTTACTGCTTTAGGTATTTCGCGTGAAAAGAAAGGTCTCGGTTATGCCGTTCAGGAAATAAAAGGAGACCAACTGAATGTAGCCCGTGAAACAAATTTTGTTAATTCGCTGGCAGGTAAAGTGGCGGGGGTTAACATTGTTTCGGGTGGAGCTGTAGGTTCCAGTTCCAGGATTACCATGCGTGGCGAATCGTCGCTGTCGTTGCAATCGAACCAACCTTTATTTGTTATCGATGGAGTTCCAATGGGGAACGATGGTGTATCAAATTCAACGGCTGCCGACTATGGAAACAGTTCAGGTGAAGTAAACCCTGCTGACATCGAATCAATGACTGTATTAAAAGGGCCGGCTGCTTCAGCTTTGTATGGTTCTCGCGCAGCTAACGGAGCTATTGTCATTGTAACCAAATCGGGCAAACAGGGAAAAGGAGTTGGAGTTTCGGTTAATTCGGGAACTACCTTCGAATCGCTTTTGCGCTTGCCAAAATTCCAGAATAAATTCGGACAAGGGAACAACGGTTTGTTCGAAGGTTCGAACTTTGGGAACAGCAGTTCGATTTACCCCAATGGGGTAAATGACAATTATGATGAAAGCTGGGGTCCGCGAATGGATGTTGGCACAATGGCAAAACAATATTTTTCACCTACAACAGGCGGAATGCGCGGAGGCGATGTGGATAACCCTAACCGGGGCGATATAATTGCAACTCCATGGATATCAAGACCGAATAATATACGCGACTTTTTTGAGCTTGGGCATACTTATTACAACAACATTGCTTTGACCGGATCGAACGAAAAGGGTGATTTCAGGATTTCGTATACCAATTTGGATGAAAAGGGTGTAATTCCGAACAACGATCTGATTAGAAATACCGTTGCCTTTAAATCGAATTACAAACTTACTGATAAAATCAAGGTAAATGTTTCGGCTGATTACGTTAAAACAAACAGCACAAACAGGCCTGATAATGGTTATGGCCGCAATACATTTATGTATTTTGTTACCTGGTTTGGCCGAAACGGCGACATGAATGCCCTGAAAAATTATTGGGAGACTGGGCTTAATGGGATCAAACAGTTTCAGTACAACTATGGCGAAGACCACAACAATCCATTCTTCTTACAATACGAAAACACCAAAGGTCAGAACAAAGATCGTTTGTATGGCAACATCTCGTTAAACTATGATATTACCAGCAAATTAAGCCTCATGGGGAGGATTGGTACTGATGTGTACAACGATTTCCGTCCAATGAAATGGGCTGTTAGTACAGTTAGCTATGAAAAAGGTAGCTATCGTGAGGATTATCTTTTCTATCAGGAACAGAATTACGATTTCCTGCTTACCTGGAAAGATCATATAGGCCATGATTTTAATTACAGGGCTTCGTTGGGTGGAAACAGCATGGACAGAAGGAACCGGTACAGATCGGTTGTGGCACCTACATTGTTAATTCCCGGATTATATTCTATTGCCAACAGTGCTTCGGCATTGCAAGATGGCTCCAATACTTCACATAAGCGCATAAACAGCTTATATGCTTTTACTCAAATGGATTATAAGAGCACCTACTATCTCGATTTAACCTTCAGGAACGACTGGTCAAGTACATTACCGTCGAGCAGTAATTCGTATTTCTATCCATCCGTATCGTTTAGCACCCTTATTGATAAAATTACCAGACTTCCGCAATGGGTCGACCAGGCAAAAATCAGGATGGGTGTAGCTGGTGTTGGAAATGACACGAACCCCTATTCGTTACGGAGCACGTATAGTTTTGTAAATCCTACCTGGGGCGATTCTTATGCTTTAACATCGGGAAGCACATTACCCAATACAGAATTGAAACCAGAGAAAGTTTTCACGTATGAGATTGGTTCGGAAATTAAGCTTTTTGATAATCGTATAAATCTCGATTTTACCTATTACGACATTCGCTCAAAGAACCAGATTATTCAATTACCTCTGGCCATTTCATCGGCTTATGGTTCGAGAATGATTAATGCCGGGGAAATACAAAATAAAGGGTTTGAAATCATGTTAAATTTAGTTCCGATTAGAACAACTGATTTTAAATGGGATGCTACATTTAACTTCTCGACTAACCGGGGAAAGGTGATAAAACTCGTATCGGGTGTTGACCGGATTGTTCAGGCTGCTGAAGCCGAAGATGTTGCAACAGAGGCCGTTGTTGGACAAAGAACAGGTGCTCTTTATGGCCCTGGTTACCAAAGGGTAGATAATGGCCCAATGAAGGGGCAGATCATAATTGGGACCAACGGAGTTCCCCTTGCTACTTCCAATTACATCCGTTTAGGGAATGCTAACCCCGACTGGATAGGAAGTCTTTCCAATGAATTTATGTATAAAAACTTCAGCGTTGGTGTATTGGTCGATGTTCATTATGGCGGTGAATTCGTTTCCAGGTTCTTCAACAAAGCAAACGGAGCTGGCGAGTTAGTTGAAAGCCTTAAAGGACGTGAAGCAAGGACAGTTGGCCATGAATACGACAGTCCATATTATATGGAGGGAGCTGCAATGGTTAACGGACAGTACGTTTCCAATAGTACAAGTACCGATGGCACATACAGCACCGGGGTTTATGGTACATCAGCACGGTCGTTCATTAAAAAATTAACCGACCACATTCCGGAAGGCCAGGTATTTGATGCAACTTACATGAAACTTAGGGAAGTGAAGCTGGGATACGCTATTCCTAGCAAGGTATTCAATCATTTAATTAAAGATGCTACCATCTCTCTCGTTGGCCGTAACCTGCTATTATGGACACCCAAAAGCAACCAGCATTTCGATCCGGAAGTTTCGGTTGCTACCTCCGGCAATGGTTTAGTACCAGGCCAGGAAAATATGGCACTTCCTTCGACCAGGAGTTTTGGTTTTAACGTAAGTTTTAAATTCTAATCTGAACAAAAATGAAAAATAGAGTTAAGCTTCTGATAATCTGTTTATTTTCTGGTTTTATTATTTGTAGTTGTACCGCAGGTTTTGAAGATATCAATACAAACCCGAATGAAACAGATAATATAACAAACCCAGGTCTTTTGCTCCCCAACATTATTCATTCGTGTGCAAACGACTTATGGAGTGCTTCCTTTACCCGTGGATCAGTATTTGCCGATCAACTTTCCGATGATTTTGCAAGTTGTTTTACAAATATTTCCCGGTCTGATGCTACTGGCTATTATTTGTGGGACTTTTATTCCATCTACCGGAACCTTTCAAATGCCATTACCATTTCAGATGAACAAGGATATGCTAATTACAAAGGAATCTTCCTTGTCATGAAATGTTTGATGTTTCAATCGTTAACCGATCTTTACGGCCCAATACCTTACAGCGAAGCTGGGATGGCAGCCAAAGGCACTAATTTTGCCAAATACGATTCGCAGGAAGATATTTATAAAGGTATCCTCTCCGATCTGGCAAAAGCAAATACGATTTTGGGAACAACAACCGAAGTAGTGAAAGGCGATATTCTGTATAATGGCGATACCAAGAAATGGAAAATGTTTGCCAATGCACTTCGGTTAAGGGTATTGCTTCGTCAATGCGACCGGGTTGACCCGTCATCTGAAATGCAGAAAATAATAAGCGATCCAGCTACTTATCCGTTATTTACATCGAATGCCGATCAGGCTGCTTTGCAATACCTGGCAACCAAGGAAAATGCACATCCCTGTTACAATGGAAATGTGAGTAATTATTCCAATTCGTTCAAATTATCGTACAACATGGAAATCCAGTTAAAAGCGATTAACGATCCACGTCTTGCCGTGTTTGCTATGCCGACTCCGTCATCATCGACTACAGATAACCTCCAATATTCCGGCGTCCCGAATGGAATTACTGATGCTGCAATGAGTGTTTGGAACGGTGGCGCTTCGAATCAGTCGGCTCCCGGCCTTCTATGGGCTCCTTATGCTTTTAGCCCGACTTATGCTTCGATGAATGCTGCCCAAACAGTCATTATTTCCTATTCCGAAGTTCAGTTTATCCTGGCCGAAGCAAAAGAACGTGGTTTTATCAGCACAGGGAATGCAGAAACTTATTACCTGAATGGGGTTAAGGGACAATTTGACTATTATGCAAGCCGTATCCCGTCAAACTTTGTCAGGCCTACCGCTGCACAACTCACTCCTCCGGCAAGCTATTACGCACAATCAGCTGTTGCTTATTCCGGCACAACAACTGAGAAACTCACAAAAATCTATACACAAAAATGGGTTTCCCTCTTTTTGTGTGGATTCGAAGCATGGTCGGAATGGAGAAGGGTTGGCGTACCAACAATTACTCCCGGGCCTGCCAGCGGTACTCCTATTCCGTCAAGGCTACTTTATCCGTCTGACGAATTAACGATCAACACCAGCAACTACAACACCGCAGTACAAATGCTTGGAACCGGTGGCGATGCTCTGACCACACATGTTTGGTGGGATGTAAAATAGTAGTTTAATTACAACAATTCATTTACCTGTTCGGAAACAGCAGGCAAAATGAATGATATAAAAATACCGGGACTGGTTAAAAATATAGAATCTCAGGTTCTCATTTTAGCTGGTCCCGGTTTCTTTTGACGTTAAACGTTCAAAAAAACACGGTTTTAGTTATTATAAAAATCAATTATGCATGAAATAGCCATGTGTACAACAGCCCGCACAAATTAAAAATGTATAAATGGCTGTTCCATGCGTTGGATAGTTCGACTAAAAGAAAATATTAATACGCAGATTTTAAGACGAAAAACAAAAATTTATACAAATGAAAAACACAATTATTTCTTTTTTGCTATTCTGCTTCGGATGGTTTTCCATTAATCCGACCAGTGCAACAGAAAATATAAAGCATGTCATAGTAATCGGAGTCGATGCTATGTCGGTAGGCGGAGTTATGCAGGCCAATACCCCTAATTTACACGAATACATGAAAAATGGCGCCTATTCGTTACATGCACGAAATGTGATGCCTACCATTAGCGCCCCAAACTGGGAAGCTATGCTGACAAGCTCCGGCGTAGCGCTGACGGGCGTAACTTCGAACGACTGGCGGGTCGATAACTTTAACCTTCCAGCTGTTGTAACGACCGAAAATTCCCGTTATCCCGATATTTTCTATATTCTGAAAAGAAGCAATCGCTCATTAAAAACCGCAGCTATCTATCAGTGGGATGGTTTTGGCAACCTTTACGACCATCAGTTTGTCGATATTGATGCTACCTGCAAGGACGAACGGGCAACTGCCGATAAGGTCCTTGAGGTCATCAAAAAAGATAAGCCGAACTATTTATTTATCCATTTTGACCAATGCGACCATGCCGGGCATGTGTATGGGCACATGACATCCAACTATTTAAAAGCTGTGGAGCTGGCCGACAAACTGGCCGGCGAGATTGTTAATTCGACCAAAGAAGCCGGAATATTCGACGAAACACTTTTCATCATTGTTGCCGATCATGGCGGAAAGGGGAAAGACCACGGTCACGAAACACTTCAGGGCAACGAAGTCCCTTTCATCCTGTATGGGAAAAGTGTTAAAAAAGGCTACGAAATTCCTGCTCTGGTAAGGCTTTACGATGTGGCAGCAACGTCGGCCTTTGTTTTTCATGCCGAAATGCCCCAAGCCTGGGAAGGCCGTCCTGTTGAATGCGCCTTTGTTGGCTCAGCCGAACCTAAAAACCTGATTGGTACATTTATGGCACCATCGACTTATATCCCGGTTATTTCGCCCAACAAACCCAATGGCGAAGTTGGTGGTTTGTATGTCAATCAAAAAGCAACGGTAACCATTACAAGTGCAGGCCCCGACGGGAAAATACGCTATACAACCGACGGGACGATACCCACAGCGCATTCCGAAGTTTATCAACATCCTTTCGAAATCACTTCATCGGGGGTTGTTAAGGCAGCTTATTTTGGCAACGACGGCAAAAAAAGCGACTGTTCGAAAGGTTATTTCAGGGTGATTAAGCAGACTACGGAAAATACCGGCGTAAATTTCACCCTATACAAATGCAGTAACCTGACTAAGGTTCCCGACTTTGCACTGCTGAAACCAAGCTCGAAAGGGAAAACGCTCGAAATAAACACCGATGACATTGAAACCCAGATAGTCGAAAATACGGCGGTTGTATTCGATGGACTGATAAACATCGGTACCGACGGCCAATATACATTCTCGACCTTATCGGACGATGGGAGCAAACTGTATATCGACGAAAAACTCATTGTTGACAACGATGGCGACCATGGCGTACAAGAACGTCAAGGTTCGATAACACTCACCAAAGGGAAACATCAAATCAAAGTGGAGTATTTCAACGCAGGTGGTGGATGTTTTTTGAACTGCCTGATCAGCGGTCCCGGAATACCCCGGCAAATAATTTCTCCGGATTTTCTGGGAAACAATTAAATGGTTTTTATACACTAACAATGCCTCCGGCATCACACTTATAAGTCAAAAGCAAAAGCCTTCTCTCGGAAAACCGGAAGAAGGCTTGAACCTTTAAATCTAATTTTTCATTATTTCATCAAAGATAAGTTCTGCATCTTCTAACTCGTCCACTGACCAAAGTTTGTCGGGATCATTACCGTTTGCATCAGGTATATTAAGTCGAACTAATAAACTTTGTTTTTGAAGTTCAATTAATAACCATTTACAGAAATTATCTTTCTTTATTCCGCGAGGTTCATCAAAATATTCACTATGATCCTCCAAAAAATAGCTGCATAAATTAGAATCTTCAATGAAAAAATAATTTGAAACTATTGACCCTTTCATTTTTTTGTTTTTTAAGGGTTCTGCGCGATATCTGATAAAAACAGCGCGATATTGCTACCGCGCTGTTTCATATTTTGACAGACCCAGAAGTCTAAAATCTAAGGTCTATTGTCTTTTTTAGTCTTGGGCTATTACATCATTCCGCCCATTCCGCCACCCATTCCACCGCCCATTGGTGGCATAGCTGGTTTGTCTTCTTTTTCTTCAACCAATACGCATTCGGTTGTCAGGAACATTCCGGCAATTGAAGCTGCATTTTCCAACGCGATGCGGGTTACTTTTGCAGGATCGATTACACCAGCCTCATAAAGGTTTTCGTAAACATCGGTGCGGGCATTGTAGCCATAATCACCTTTGCCTTCGCTTACTTTCTGAACAACAACGGCGCCTTCTTTTCCTGAGTTGAAAACGATCTGACGCAATGGTTCCTGAATGGCGCGTTTTACGATTTCGATACCAGTAGTTTCGTCTTCGTTATCGCCTTTCATTCCATCCAGAACGGCAATGCTGCGGATATAAGCAACACCTCCACCAGGAACAATTCCTTCTTCAACAGCAGCGCGGGTTGCATGTAAAGCATCGTCAACACGGTCTTTTTTCTCTTTCATTTCAACTTCCGAAGATGCACCAACATAAAGTACAGCAACGCCACCGGCTAATTTAGCCAAACGTTCCTGAAGTTTTTCTTTATCGTAATCGGAAGTAGTTGTTTCGATCTGTTTTTTGATCTGGTTAACGCGGGTTTTAATTGCAGCGGTATCGCCTGCGCCTGCTACAACTGTTGTTTTTTCTTTGTCAACAGTAATTTTTTCTGCCTGACCAAGCATATCCAAAGTGGCATCTTCCATTTTCATGCCTTTTTCTTCAGTAATAACTACGCCACCAGTCAATACGGCAAGGTCTTCGAGCATTTCTTTACGGCGATCGCCAAAGCCCGGAGCTTTCACAGCGCAAACTTTCAACGATCCGCGTAAACGGTTAACAACTAAAGTAGCCAAAGCTTCACCATCAACATCTTCAGCAATGATTAACAGTGGACGACCTGTCTGAGCCGATTGTTCCAGAATTGGAAGCAAATCTTTCATGGTACTGATTTTTTTGTCATAGATCAAAATATACGGATGATCTAAGTCAGCAGCCATTTTTTCGCCATCGGTAATGAAATAAGGAGAAATATAACCACGGTCGAACTGCATACCTTCAACAACGTCAACATAAGTTTCGGTTCCTTTGGCTGCTTCCACAGTAATTACACCTTCTTTATTTACTTTTTCCATTGCTTCGGCAATCAAAGCTCCGATTTCACTGTCGTTGTTGGCAGCAATTTTGGCAACCTGTTCAATTTTGCTGAAGTCGTCACCTACGTTCTGAGCCTGATTTTTAATGCTTTCAACCACTTTAATCACGGCTTTGTCGATACCACGTTTCAAATCCATTGGATTGGCGCCGGCAGCAACGTTTTTCAAACCTACAGAAATGAGCGACTGTGCCAAAACAGTTGCAGTTGTTGTTCCGTCACCTGCATCGTCACCAGTTTTGCTGGCAACTTCTTTTACCATCTGAGCACCGATGTTTTCGTAGGCATTCGATAGTTCAATTTCTTTAGCAACAGTTACACCGTCTTTGGTGATCTGTGGTGCTCCAAATTTCTTTTCGATAACCACATTGCGGCCTTTTGGTCCGAGGGTTACTTTTACTGCATCAGCCAATTTGTCAACGCCTTTTTTCAGAAGGTCGCGGGCTTCGATATTGAATTTAATTTCTTTAGCCATTTTTAATTCGTTTTAATACGTTATTAATCAATTACTCAGCAATAAACAAAACATCAGTTTGCGACATCAGCAAATAATCAGTTCCGTCAACATTTAATTCTGTACCGGAATATTTTCCGTAGAATACCGTATCGCCAACACTGATTTCCATTGGCTCGTCTTTTTTAGGAGAACCAACCAAAACTACTTTACCAACTTGTGGTTTTTCTTTTGCTGAATCAGGAATAATGATTCCGCTAGCTGTTTTCTTTTCTGCTTCCTTGGGCTGAACCAAAATTTTACCAGCCAGGATTTTTCCTTTTAAATCTGCCATTTTAAAATTATTTTAATTGGTTAGAAATACATTTTAAAAATTTCAACATCCTTCGTAAGCAGATACTATGCCAAAGCGATTCGTGCCAAAATTCAATCGTTGAATGGGACATTTTTGCACCTGACAATTCATGGAGGCCGGAATAAGACCTATAACAGTCTGAATGAAAAGACATTTTACCTTTTAATTCAGACTGCCATTTGGTGTGTCAGACTGTCAGATTAATAAACCTCTACGTTCGAAATAACCGGACAGGCTTTTGAATCGGTAATTACCAATCGCACTTTTTGTGCTTCGATTGGGAATAATTTCATAATTCGTTTGTACCCAATGGTTGAGCCTTTTGCAATTGCTACCCATTTCCCATCTTTTTCCATTTCAATCCGAAAGCCTTTAACTCGTTGCCCCAGTTTTATGTATTCCTGAATAGTTACAAAACTGATCAATTTGGGTCGTCCAAGGTCAATTTCAACACTACCTGTTTTTTCCCCGTCGTTGGTTGCCCAATAGGTTTCTTTATCGCCATCATTCACTTTCGAGCCGTCGTATTCGTATGAATTTCCGCGAACGGTTGATGCTAGTGCTGGTTTGTTCAATGCCAGGTTTGTTTGGAAATATCCATCGATGAGTTTCTTCCAGCCTTGAAGAGCCGCAACGTCTTTCTCATTGATCAACCCACGACGATCGGGAGGAATATTCAGGATTAAGTTGGCGCCGCGGCCCACCGAACTAAGGTAAATATCGAAAAGTTGTTCTGGAGTTTTCACCAACGAATCTTCTTTAGCGTGATAAAACCATCCCGGACGAATCGAAACATCAACTTCTGCAGGAATCCAACTGGCACCGTTTTCGTTTCCGGTATTTAAGAGTTCCTGAATGCCACTTTTCCCTGCAAATAAACTATCGGCTGTTATTGTGTTCCAGTTGGTTTCGTTTACATGTCCGCTTTCGTTTCCACACCAGCGAATGTCGGGACCAGCGTCGCTGAAGAAAATGACATTGGGTTCCATTTCACGAACCATTTTTAACGTTGTTGGCCAGTCATAATATGTTTTGCCATCAATCTTTCTTTTTTCGTTGGCGCCTCCGTAAAAGCCATCGCCTCCGTTTGCCCCGTCAAACCACATTTCGAAAACCGGCTTGTGTGCAGCAAAAAGCTCTTTTAATTGGTTGCGGTAGTATTCGACATATGATGGGGAACCATAGTCAGCACGGTTTCGATCCCATGGTGATAAGTAAACACCGAATTTCAGGCCGTCAACACGACAGGCTTTTTCTACTTCGTCAACCACATTGCCCTTTCCGTTTTTGTACGGACTGTTTTTTACCGAATGTTCGGTGTATTTACTGGGCCACAGGCAGAACCCATCGTGGTGTTTGCAGGTCAGTACCAAACCCTTCAAACCAGCGGCTTTAATGGTTTTGGTCCATTGGGTCACATCCATTGCGGTTGGGTTAAAAACCGATTCCTTTTCATCGCCGTAACCCCATTCTTTATCAGTAAACGTGTTGGTTGTAAAATGGACGAAAGCATATTGTTCCATCTCGTGCCAGGCCAATTGACGATCGGTAGGTACTGGCAATACAGGAGCTGGTGCGGGAACTTTTTTCTGACAACTGACAGAGAAAAAAAGAACACTAAGCAAAATCAAACTGAGATTTCGGAACTTCATGGTCATAATAGGTTGTTTTTAAGGTTTAAATGCAAATAAATAAAAAAGTCCTCAATGATTTTGCATTGAGGACTTTTAATTATGGCATGTTCAGATTAAAACCTGAATGAATTTCTTTATTTCTTGGTAGCGTCAGGGGCTGGAGTTGTCGCTGGAGCAGGAGTCGTTGTTGCAGGCGCTGCTTTTGTGTCAGCAGGGGCTGGGAACGTTGGAACCTGATTCGGGTCAACAGCTTTTTCAATCTGATCTTTAATTTCTGACTGCGCGCCTTTCTTAGAATCTCTTGGAATAAACGCAGTTCCACCGATCGATAGAATAAGTAATGCTCCGGCAAGAACCCAGGTTGCTTTTTCAAGAAAATCGGTTGTTTTGCGAACTCCCATGATTTGATTGGAAGACTGAAAGTTGCTTGCCAAACCGCCACCTTTTGAGTTCTGTACCAATACAATTAAAATCAGCAAGATACAAATGATGAATAATAAAACTGTGATCAGTGTGTACATATTAATGGAATTAATTGTTCATTAAATTTTTGATTTTTTCAATCTGAGCGGCAAAGTAAGTACTTTTTTCCGGATATTTCAAACTTAATTTCTCAAATATCTGGATCGCTTTTTTGTAATAGCCTTGCTGTGCATAAATAGAGGCCAATGTCTCTGTTACAAAATCATCATTTTCCAATTCTTTTTGTTTCTGGACATCCATTGGAGATTCAGAAACATGATCTTTTACCAGCGGCATTTTGGGCTGAGCTTTCAGAAATTCCTCAATCAGTGTTTGCTTTTTATCCGGTTTATTTTGAACTGACTGGGCAATTTCGCCAACCGTCTCTTCTTTTTTATCTATCGTTTCAAGTTGGTACTCCATTGGGAATATCAGATCGAGAACACCAGGATTATCTGCCACAACAGCTTCGCTTAATTCTGATTGTTCAGGTATTGGCTCATTCATTTTTTGGTTCAGGAACAAGTATAATTTTCGACGATCATGAATCCGGATTGCTGCATTAATCAGTTCTTGTTCGAATGACGAATCCTTCAGATTTTTCAGATTTTTTAAATATAACATCCAGCCGGTTTCAAATGCAGGATACCACTCAGTCAGCTCTTTCAGCGATGCTAGAGTTTCCTGATTCATTTTTTCAGGATTCTGCATGAATTGATAGATTTGATCGGCTGTCATAGGTTTACCAGTTTGCTATTGAAGCATTGAAAATATCGTCAGTCAGCTTTTTAATAATTTCAGGAACCAAGCTGTCTTCAACAGTACTGAGTGAATTACTGCTTTCAAAATCTTCGTACTCAGAAAATGTCTTTTCCCAATCTTGAGTATGGTCTTTGTTGTTGGTAAATTTAACCTTGATTCCAATGGTGAGCCTGTTTTGAGCGGCAAGGTCTCCCTTCGAAATATTCATTGGTTTCACATCGTAATCGGTGATCTGTCCGGAGAATTCGAGATCGCCCTTATCGGTAATCTGACTCAGTGAAGTTTGCTTGATTAATTTCTCCTGCAGCGCATCCGTAAAAAGTTGGCTCAGGTTCGGGTTTACCAGCCGGGCCCGATTGGGGAAATAATCGACCATAAACGTTTTGACGTTGGGTGCAATAGATGCCCCGGTAAACGAATAACTGATTTTACAGGCAGTAAAAACCAGGGAAGTGATTATTACAGAAAGTAGTATGAGTATTGTACTTCGTATTTTCATAATTAGTCGATGTTGTATTCTTTAATTTTCCGGTAAAGGGTCCGCTCCGAAATTCCCAGCTCGCGTGCCGCATATTTACGTTTTCCTTTGTGCTTTTCGAGCGCTTTCTGAATCATTTCAACTTCCTTGTCTTCAAGCGACAGCGATTCTTCAACAAATTCTTCTGTATCCAGAATGTTTTCGTGGACGGTAGGTTTAATATTCGCCCGTGGTGTAACCGATTGATCTGGAATGTAGTTCCCGTTTTCGGTCTGGTATAGTTTTCTGATCAATTGGGCATTATCGTCGCGAATATCGGCAATATTGGTTTCATTCTGAATAATATCGTGAACCAGCTTTTTCAGATCGTTCATGTCTTTTTTCATGTCGAACAAAATCTGGTATAGTATTTCGCGCTCTGACGAGAAGGTTTTTTCGTCAACATTATGGTATAACGCTGGCAATTTACTTTGCTGATTGCTCGTTGGAATGTAACGTTGGAGGGTCTTCCCGTCAATAATCCGCTCTTTCTCGATAATCGAAATTTGTTCGGTTATGTTTTTCAATTGCCTTACATTTCCGGGCCAGCTATAATTTAGCAATACTCCTACGGCATCATTATCGAGCCTGATGGCTGGCATCCGGTATTTATCAGCAAAATCGGAAGCAAACTTGCGGAAAAGCAGGTGAATATCTTCGGTACGGTCGCGTAGGGGCAACACCCGGATGGGAACCGTATTCAGCCTGTAATACAAATCTTCTCGAAATCTTCCCTTTTCAATGGCTTCCAGAATGTTTACATTGGTAGCCCCGACGACCCGAACATTGGTTTTCATCACCTTCGACGATCCCACTTTCATAAATTCACCGGCTTCGAGTACACGCAGCAATCGAACCTGTGTTGAAAGGGGTAGTTCGCCTATTTCATCCAGAAAAATAGTGCCTCCATCCGCTTCTTCAAAATATCCTTTACGGTCGGCCAAGGCACCTGTAAACGAACCTTTTTCGTGTCCAAAAAGTTCCGAATCAATAGTTCCTTCAGGAATAGCGCCACAGTTCACGGCGATGTATTTGCCATGTTTCCGGGTCGAAAACTGATGAATGATTTGTGGAAAAGACTCTTTCCCTGTGCCGCTCTCACCCGTAATCAAAACCGACAGATCGGTTGGCGCAACCTGTACGGCAATCTCAATCACATGCAACAATGCAGGCGAACTGCCAATAATTCCAAATCGTTGTTTTATTTCCTGAATATCCATTGTAAGGACAATATGTTTAACTTTGCAAAATTACTATTTTAACGTTTAGATTCAGTTCAAAATTAAATTAACTTTGATTTCAAGCCTCAAGCTATCTCTGTTTTAACATGTTTTAGCTTTTTGCATTTCAATCATCAATTGTAATCATCACATGAACTTTATAGGAATTATACCGGCCCGTTTTCAGTCAACCCGTTTCCCGGGGAAACCTTTAGCTAATCTGGGCGGAAAACCCATCATTCAATGGGTGTACGAAAATGCGAAAAAAGCACTGGACCATGTTTATGTTGCCACCGATGACGAACGAATTTATCAGGCTGTTGAGTCTTTTGGAGGAAAAGCTGTTTACACCTCGCCAAATCACCAGAGCGGAACCGACCGTTGTGCCGAGGCGGCTCAAAAAATTGCTGAATCGCTGAAATTTGATGTTGTCATCAACATCCAGGGCGACGAGCCGTTCATTAAACCTGAACAGGTTGAAGGGCTCAAAGCCTGTTTCAATTCTCCGGAAACCGAAATTGCAACGCTGATCAAACCCATCACCCAGGCGACTGAGATTACCAATATCAATCGCCCCAAAGTGGTAATCAATAAGAATCTGGAAGCCATGTACTTCAGTCGTTCGCCCATTCCGTTTGTCCGCGACAGCAAACCCGAAGATTGGATGACAAGAAACACATTTTTTAGCCACATTGGCATGTATGCCTACCGTTTCGACATTCTGCTTGAACTAACCCAGTTGCCGCTTGGCATTCTGGAAAAAGCCGAATCGCTCGAACAATTGCGCTGGCTCGAAAACGGGTACCGCATCAAAACAGCGCAAACTTCGTTCGAGAATATCGGTATCGATACTCCCGAAGATTTGGAAAATGCCCGTAAATTTCTGTTATCCTAAATTTTACTTTTCCCTTGATTTTATGAAATTTACCAAAATGCACGGACTCGGAAACGATTTTATCTTTTTCGAGAACCTGAATAATATAGAGATGGATTATTCAATCCTGGCGATTAAGTTGTGCCACAGGCAACTGGGGATTGGTGCCGATGGAATTATCGCCGTTCTGCCTTCGGAGGTGGCCGATTTGCGGATGCGCATCATCAACGCCGACGGAAGCGAAGCCAATATGTGCGGCAACGCCATCAGGTGTTTCGGAAAGTATGCCTACGAACATGGGCTGGTCCGTTCTAAGATTTTCCGGATTGAAACCTTTGCCGGTATTATTATTCCTGAAGTGATAATCACTGATGGGAAAGTTACTGCGGTTCGGGTAAATATGGGAAAACCGAATACCGAAAGGCAGTTTATCCCGATGCTGGGCGATGAGAAAGAAGCCATTGAGGTTCCTGTTCAAATTGGTGATCGGGAATTGCGCCTGACCAGTTTATTGATGGGCGTTCCGCATACCATGCTTTTTGTTGATGATGTAAAAGCAGCAGATTTATTGACGATTGGCCCGGCAATAGAAAAAAACAGTTTATTCCCGAAAGGAAGCAATGTCAATTTTGTAGAAGTCGTTAGTCGTGGACGGATCAAAGTTCGTACCTGGGAACGAGGCGCTGGAGCCACTTTGGCTTGCGGAACCGGATGCTGCGCTTCAGTTGTGGCCTCAATTATAAACCAGCACGCCGATCGGAAAGTTATTGTTGAGCTCGAATACGGGCAACTGGAAATTGAATGGGCCGAAGACGGAACTGTCTTTATGACTGGACCTGCTGTAGAAAGCTTTTCAGGGAAAATAAACCTGAATCACGAAGCCTTGCACCAGATATAAGCTTCTGAAACAAATTTCGGATTATTTAAGGATACATTTTCGGATTTAAAAACGGAATAAAAGCCATCTGAACGGCAGGCTGATAAAGCGATTTACGGGTAATGGCATCATGAGTTAACAAACCAATTGCTCCATTTTGTTGCTTCGAGTTATTTTTCCTGAAAACCACATCGTCGGCATGACCCAATTCCATTCCCTGATGAACCAGTTTTGCCACTTCTGGTGGAAGAAAGAAACTTGCAGTACGAGCTTTTCCTGTTTTTTTGCCATCACTGATCACAATCCAGGCAAAGGCCATTAAATCGGAGTCCGATTCGGCAATACCACCTTCAACACCAACGTAAAAATCGAAGTCTGGGAACTGAAGTTGAGCATTTTTCACGCGGGTTGCCGCGCCTTGAAAGGTTTCGGCATCGCTCATGGGCTGATCAGAAACGCCACTTTCAACCGAAACGCCAACCAATTCAAATTCCGAATCCAGAAATGCTGACAATCCCTCTTTAACAGCATTTATTTTTACCGGATTCTTTGATGCGACCGCAATATTTATCATATCTCCAAAATCAAATTGTTACGCAAAATACGAAAAAACATGATCTGAACATGAACACTGGTTAATGTTTCCGGTTTTATGTCGGAGCAGAAATGGAAGAGCAGAACTATTTTATTAATTTAGCCTTCCAAAACAAACAACGAGCACATGATCATCAGGCAAGCAAACGAAAAAGATACAGTAAGCATTGTGAAATTTCAACTGGCAATGGCCTGGGAAACTGAAAAACTTCAATTGCACGAACCTACAGTTATTAAAGGCGTAACAGCTGTTTTTGAAGATTCGGCGAAAGGAATTTATTATGTAGCAGAGGCTGAAGGGGAAGTCGTTGGCTCGCTGCTCACTACTTTCGAGTGGAGCGACTGGCGCAATGGAACGGTTCTTTGGATTCAGTCGGTTTATGTATGCCCTGAATTTCGCAAACGTAGCATTTTCAGCAAGCTTTATAAACACGTTCAGGAGAAAGTAAACGGTAATCCAGACTTGCGAGGCATCCGCTTGTACGCCGACAAAACAAATATTCCGGCGCATGGCGTTTACGAACACCTGGGAATGACCGCCGAGCATTACCAAATGTATGAATGGATGAAAGAATAGACACAAAGTATCAAGCTAAAAGTATCAAGACTAAAAAATCGTTTGTAAGGCAAGCCATTGAATTAAAATACTGATACTTGCAGCTTGATACCTGATACCAAAATAAAAGTCATGATCAAAAAACCCATATCACCAGAAATTCGCCAGCAATTGATTTTGGCACAGCGCGAAGAAATAACTGAATATCACATCTATAGTAAACTGGCTGAGCAGACTAAAGATGTTGACAATCAAAAAGTTCTAAAGCAGATAGCTGCTGATGAGCTGAAGCATTACAAACTTTGGGGTGCTTATACCAATAAGGAAGTTTCGCCCAATAATTGGGAAGTCCGGAAATACTATTGGATTTCGAGAATTTTTGGATTGACCTTCGGGTTAAAACTCATGGAAAAGGGCGAAGAAAAAGCGCAAATCAATTATGCGCTGATTGCAACTGAAGTTCCAGAAGCGCTAGAAGTAGTTGAAGACGAAAACAACCACGAAAAAGAACTTATTGGCCTGATCGAAGAAGAACATTTAAAGTACATGGGTTCAATTGTTTTAGGGCTGAACGATGCACTGGTTGAAATTTTGGGGACTTTGGCCGGGTTAACTTTTGCTCTTCAAAACACCAAGTTGGTCGCTTTGGCCGGAATTATCACCGGAATAGCTGGGGCTTTATCAATGGCTTCTTCCGAATATTTGTCGAACAGAGCTGAAGGTAAGCACGACATGGCAATTAAATCATCGGTGTTTACCGGAATCGCATACGTCATCGCTGTTGTTTTTCTGGTTGCGCCATTCCTGATTTTCAGTTCTGTATTTATTGGCTTGCTTGCAGCATTGTTCGATTCAATCCTGATTGTCTTCCTGTTTACTTATTACATTTCTGTAGCAAACGATCAGCCATTCAGGAAACGCTTCGTCGAAATGGTCGTTTTAAGCAGCGTCGTCGGAATTATATCCTTCGGATTGGGTTACCTGGTAAGGATTTTATTCGGGATAGAGGTGTAGAAATGTTATCGTTATTATCAGGTTGTTATTGTCGTGGTGATGGTTTAAACTGGTAACGTGCAATTTAAAGCTTGAATTTATTAACTGTGAGCAAATACTTAGCAAAGCTTATCCAACAAGGTGAGCATCAAACACTGGACTTTAAATACTGCATTAGCGACTCCCGCAAGATTGCCCGCTCGCTCGTGGCTTTTGCCAATACCAATGGAGGTCGGTTACTTATTGGTGTAAAAGACAATGGCCGTATTGCCGGGATCCGTTCAGAAGAAGAATATTATATGGTTGAATCTGCTGCGAAAATCTATTCGAAACCTGTCATCAACTTTACCACTAAACAACATACCGTCGAAGGTAAAACTGTTTTGGAAGTAATGATCGAACCCAGCGATGAAAAGCCACATTTTGCCCGCGACGAAGAAGGCAAATGGTGGGCCTATTTCCGAAAAGATGACGAAAATCGACTGGCCAACAAAATAATGATCGAAGTATGGAAACGGCAGAAAAGTGCAGAGGGAATCCTAATTAGTTATTCAGACGATGAAAAAATACTGCTCGACTATCTGGGAAACAACGAAAAGATTTCAGTCAGCAAATACTCACGGATGGCTCATCTGAGCTATAAAAAAGCAGAACAAATCATCATTAATTTTCGATCACTCAACATCTTGAAAGATTATTTCAACGGCACCAAGATTGAATACGCCATCAACGAAGAGTTCGACCGGCATGAATGGGAAGCACAAAGTAGGTGAAGAAAAAAGCGAAGTGTTTTATGTTTAAAAATAGGATGCTTTTCCACAGATTTAACAGTTTTGAAATTCTTCAGACATCAAATTCTATTACTTTTGCGCGAATCTAATTTCGGATGAGTTCATCCACAATTAAAGATCTTGACCAAACACCCAATAAATCAGTTAAACATGAGATTAAAATCGTTGATTATTCTGGCCTTGTTAATTACGGCCCAGCAGCTTTTCAGCCAGGAAAACTACAAATCGGTATCGAAAATTGATTCAACAAAAACCTATTTGGGTGGCAAACCCTACGAAGTAAAAACCTTTACCCAGAAGTTCAAAGCAAAAAGACCAAAAAAGGTAATCATGATGATCGGCGATGGAATGGGAGTGGCCCACATTTATGCCGGATACACAGCCAACGGCGGACATTTATTCCTTGACAATTTTAAGCAGATCGGATTTTCGAAAACTCAATCAGCGAACAATTACATTACCGACTCGGCTGCCGGAGGAACGGCTCTTTCGACCGGACAAAAAACTTACAATGGAGCAATTGGAGTAAATAGTGATACAGTTGCAATTAAAACTGTACTGGAAATGGCAGAGAACAAAGGTTTGTCCACCGGATTGGTTTCCACTTCGGCTATCACCCATGCCACGCCTGCATCGTACATTGCCCACCAGGGAAGCCGTGGAAGTTATGAAGATATCGCTGCCGATTTCTTGAAAACTGACATTGATGTATTTATTGGTGGGGGATACAAACACTTTGCTGAACGTAAAGATAAGCGCGATCTGACCAAAGACCTTCAGGCAAATGGCTATCAGGTATTGCGAAACATGGATGATATCGCTAAAGTGAAAACCGGAAAACTGGCAGGTCTGACAGCCGAGGAGCATAATGAAGTTTACCCAAAACGAAAAATGGATCTGCCGTTGTCCACAAAAACTGCGTTAAATCTTCTGGATCAGAATAAAAAAGGCTTTTTCATCATGATTGAAGGTTCTCAGATTGACTGGGGAGCACATCAGAATAACACCATCTACATCGTGAACGAGATGCTCGATTTTGACCGCTCTATTGGCAAAGCACTTGAATTTGCAGCCAAAGATGGAGAAACGCTTATTATTGTAACTGCCGATCACGAAACGGGTGGTTTCGCATTGGTTGGCGGCGATATGAAAACGGGTATGGTTAAAGGCGCTTTTTCATCACCAGAGCATACAGGAGTTATGGTTCCTGTTTTTGCCTATGGACCCGGAGCCGAAAATTTCACTGGCATCATGGAAAATACCGATATTCCTAAAAAAATAATGGAATTACTTGGCTTATAAAAATTAGGTGGCATTGTATCACTTGATCATGTCTTGAACGTTCATTATGAGAGAACTAACATTTCAGTGAGTGGTGTCCTATCGTGCAATTCTAGAATAATTTACATTTTTATCTGCTGTAAAATGCGCCGAAATATCCTAAAATGACTGATTTTTCAGATAAATACACTGAATCTGGCGATTATAAAAGAAGCAAATATTTGAATTCCGAGGAAATTATATTGCTAAAACCTAAACACAGATAGTTTAGTTTTATTATTTTTGGGCGTTCAAAAAGCGAGAGTAGCTCAGTGGTAGAGCATCAGCTTCCCAAGCTGAGGGTCGCGGGTTCGACCCCCGTTTCTCGCTCTGAAAAATTAAGGACTTACAAATTAAATTTTGTGAGTCCTTTTTATTTGTACCTAAACTTTTACCACAAAGTTCGTACAGACGATTTTTTTGTTTTAATTTAAACAGTACTGTTGGAGTATGATTAAATTGTAATTCAGGCCACAACCGAAGTCCAACTACCTTTTGCTGTATTGTTCTGCAATTGCAGTACCGAAGCTAATAGAAACAAACCAAACTTTCTTAGGTGCCTTCAGGATAATAAGTTTAACCTGACAACCAATTCCGAACCTCTAACTGATTTTGCACCATCAAAGAATGTAAATTTTCATACTTTTGTTTCATCTAAAGATTGATCTATTTGAAGCAAGATAACGAAATATGGGAAAGTTTTAAGGCAGGTGATCGGTCAGCGCTTTCATATGTCTATTTTCAATATTTTCATTCCATGTTTCAGTATGGCATAAGGTTTAAAGACGATCCGGATTTCATTAAAGATTGTATTCAGGATGTTTTTTTCAAACTGATTCAGGCAGGTGAAAAGCTTAGTTCCACTGAAAATATAAAATTTTACCTGTTTCGGGCTTTGAAAAATACAATTTACAAAGAAATTGATAAAAGTAAAAGAGCTGGTATTGTTGAGTTTACATCGCTCAAGTTTGATTCTCCTTTCACCCTTGAAGAGGAATTAACTGAAAAAGAAAATGTATCGATTAAGGAGACTGCACTTTTGAAAGCATTAAGCGAATTGACGGAACGACAGCGTGAAATCATTTATTTGCGATATGAATGCGGTATGGATTATGGGCAAATCTGCGAAATCATGCAATTAAATAGCGATTCTGCCAGAAAGCTGGTTTACAGGGCAATCAAGTCATTAAGGGGAATCGTTGATCAACAATTGGATCTCCCGATTTTACTTTTGATACGATTTTCTAAAAAACATGTTCTTTAACATGTATTTTAAGTGTCCACAAAATGAAGTAACCCGGACTTAATAGTTAAAAGCTTTCATTGTGGACAATAAATACACTAAATATTCAGTAGAAGATTTTGCCCAGGACGTTGATTTCATTAACTGGGTAAAAAAGGGCATCAACCAAAGAGAATGGGAAAGTTTTGTCCACGAAAATCCTGATTTATCAAAAAATGTAAATACTGCGAGAAAGATAGTTTCAGTACTTAATCTTACGCGTAAAGAATTGCAGGATAACTATGAATATGAGGTCTATAAAAACATTGAGATCTTTTACGACTTGCACAACAAGTCAAAACATTCTTTCCGCCTCAGAAAGATAATGCAGTACGCAGCTCTTTTTATTCTTGTTTTAGCTATTGGAGCGGCTATCCCTTTCATTTACTTTTCGAAAAGCAAGGTTGAGTTTACTGAGATTCCGCTCTCTTCATCTGGATATGGTGAAGCCAAATTAATACTGTCAGGAGGCGAAGAAATTTTGCTGAAGAATAAGCAAACAGATCTTCAGTTTAATGCCGCTGGAACACAAGTAAAAGTTGATCATGATAGTATCATTAATTACGATAAAAAGATTGATCAGGATGCTATGGCTCAGGTTTTGATTCCGTATGGACGGCGCACAAACATTTTATTGTCAGATGGCACTAAAGTATGTTTGAACGCAGGGTCGAAACTTGTTTTCCCTCAAAAATTTACAGGGAAGAGCCGCAAAGTATTTCTTGAAGGCGAGGCTTATTTCGAAGTTTTCAAAAACAAGGACATTCCCTTTATTGTAGGTACTGATAACGTGAATTTAACTGTACATGGTACCACATTTAACATGAGAGACAACGGTCAGGATAATGAATTAGAGGTGGTCTTAGTTGAGGGATCAGTGAGTCTGAAAGAAAAAAGTGTCATGAATATTTTAAGTAAAGAGATTACATTGAAGCCCAACCAGAAAGCAGTTTATGACAAAATAGAAAATAAAACCACCATAGAATCGAACGTTGATGTAGCCAGTTATATTTCGTGGAAAGAAGGTTTGCTTGAATTCAACCGGGAAAGTATTTTGAATGTATTTAAAAGACTTTCAAGATTTTACAATGTGCATTTTGTTACAGAAAGCAGTGTCGAGTTAAACCGAAAAATCAGCGGGAAGCTGGATTTAAAAGAATCACTGGAAGATGTGATGAAAGTTGTTTCGGATGCAGCACCGATTTCATATCGGATTGATCAGGATAAAGTATTTGTAAACAGTAAAATAAATTATTTGCCTATGAGATAAAAAAGATCCGGAGAATGCGGTCAACACTCTCCGGACCAGGCATAAACGCCAATTAATATTAACGTTTAAATAAACATTACAAATCTATGAAAAAAACATTTATGAATTCGCGCTTTAGGCACGAAGGCGCTGGAAATCTATTGAAAAAGATGAAACTACTATTCGCATTTTTCTTTGCAGGGTTACTGGCTGTATCTGCCAGCACCTACTCTCAGCAAACAAAATTGAACATGAAGTTTGATGAGGTAACGGTAAAAGAGGTATTCAAACAGATTGAAGATAGGAGTGAATTTATCTTCTTCTATAATGAAGATTACATTGATGTTTATCGCAAAGTGAGTATCAATGCCAAAGATGAGAAAGTAGAATCTATTCTGGACAACCTGCTAAAGGGGACAAAAAACACCTACAAAATTTATGATCGTCAGATTGTGATCCTTTCGCCCGATATGAAAGAATTGCCTCCAATTATGAAGTCGGAGTCGAAATCTGAACAGAAAAGCTCCATTACGGGTAAGGTGACCAACTCATTAGGGTCTCCGATTCCAGGGGTTACTATTCTTGTTAAAGGCACTACAACTGGAACGGTTACTGATTCAGATGGTAATTATATTATGTCAAATATTTCAACCAGTTCCATCCTAATCTTTTCATTTGTTGGAATGAAGTCACAAGAGATATCAGTGGGCAATAGGACCTTATTAAATATTATTCTGGCAGAAGATGTTGTAGGTATCGATGAGGTGGTAGCTGTTGGTTACGGTAGCGTAAAAAAGAGAGACCTGACAGGCTCTGTTTCTTCCATCAAAAGCGAGGATGTGTTAAAATCCAATCCTGCCGGAATCAATCAGGCCTTACAAGGCAAACTGGCCGGGGTTCAGGTTCAGCAGGCCGATGGTGCTCCGGGTGCAAGTGTAAATATATTAATTCGTGGTGCAAACTCATTCACAACCAGTACCGAACCATTGTATGTTGTTGATGGTATACCTTTTAATGCCGGAGAAGCTCCTGCTGCCGCAGCTTATGGCGATAAACAAAGAAACAATCCGTTAAGCCTGATTAACCCCAAAGACATTGCCTCGATTGAAGTATTGAAAGATGCTTCTGCTACTGCAATTTATGGTTCGCGTGCAGCTAATGGGGTAGTTCTTATTACTACAAAAGGAGGAAAGTCAAAAGCCAAAATCGATTTTAGTACCAACTTTGGGGTATCGAAAATAGTTAAACAGATTGATGTGCTTGACGCAGCCACCTATGCCGAATATCGCAATGAAATGGTAACGAATGGCTATAAGTATGACGGTAAAGATTATGTTGCTGATAATAATTTGCCTTATCCTATTCCTGGTCGTTGGTCGTACAACAAAATTAAAGACCCTATTACCGGGAAGATATCGGTTGCCGACAGTACATATTTACCTAGTCCAGACGATTATCGCAAAGGATACCAAAATGGTGGTACAAACTGGCAAGACCAGATTTATCAAACAGCAATTTCAAAAGATTATAATCTTAGTTTATCAGGAGGTGATGAAAAGGGATACTATATGTTTTCCGGTGGCCTTTTGAATCAAGAGGGCGTTATTGTAAATTCATATTATAAACGATATACGGTAAGGTCGAATATTACCAGAAAAATATCTGACCGGATTGAAGTTGGAAATAATCTTAGTTTTACCAAGTCGATTAACCGTTTAGCACGGACCAACAGCGAATCCTATGGCGTTATTCCGTCGGCAATTGGGTTTAATCCAACACGCTCGGTATTTGATCCTACAAAAGATTCCGGTTATACCGAAGATACTTCGACCGGATTGGCAAACCCATACCTCTATACAAGAACAGCAAAAAATCAGGTTGGAGCCTTGAATATTTTTACTTCTGCATTCGCCGAAGTTACCTTTACCGATTATTTAAAATTCAGACAAAATATTGGTTACGGTTATAATACAAATACCCGTAACGAATATTACAACCGTTGGGTTGCTGAAGGTATTGCCCCAACTAACGGTTACGGGGTGCAGGCCGACAATTATTACGAAAGCTCGACTTTGGAATCAATGTTGAAGTTCAACAAGACGTTCGCCAAAATTCATCAGTTTGATGCAGTAGCTGCATGGACTTATGAAAAGGTAAATTACGGAGGCAAAACAATGAGCGCCAAAGGATTTCCAAATGATTTGACGGAAGAAAATGACATGAATGCCGCCATTTATCAGAATCGGAATACAAGCGACAAAGGAATGAGTTCTTTGATGTCGTATCTGGGCCGAGTTAATTATGGGCTGAAAGGAAAATATATGGCGACAGCCTCTTTCCGGCGAGATGGTTCCAGCCGTTTCTCAGGATCGAATCGCTGGTCAAATTTCTCCTCGTTTGCATTAGCCTGGCGTTTATCAAACGAATCCTTTATTAAAGACCTTAACTTTTTCGATGACCTGAAAATGAGGGTCAGCTATGGTCAGACAGGAAATCAGGGCATCAATGCTTATGCCACCCGTTCAAAAATGACTGCTCAAAACTACCCGTTTGATGGTAAACTAACCAGTGGATTTGCTGAAGACCGTTGGGGTGGCCCGGCTAATCCAAAGTTAAAATGGGAAACAACCCGACAAGGCGATCTTGGTTTTGATATATCGGTATTAAAAAGTCGGGTGAACTTTGTTGTTGACCTTTACTATAAAAAGACAGATGACTTGTTGCAATATATGTTTATCCCATCAAGTACAGGTTTTTCTTCAATGGCATCCAACTACGGAAATGTTGAGAACAAAGGTCTGGAAATCGCAGGTAACTTCATCGTTGTAAGCAAACCGGATTTTAATTGGAAAATCGACGCCAATATCTCATTCAACCGGAATAAAATCAGTGGACTTGATGCTGACCAGTTCTCTGATGTTGCATGGGGAATGGAAAGTATGTTCTTGCGCCGCAATGGCCAGCCTATTGGTTTAATTTATGGATATCAGGAAGATGGGTTCTACGACAACGAGGCTGAAGTACGCGCCAGTTCAATGTACAAGAACGAATCGGATGCAAAAATCAAAAGCATGATTGGGCAGGTAAAATATAAGGATAATGACAAAAACGGAGTAATTGATGATCGGGATAAAGCGATCATTGGAAATACCAATCCGAAATTTACTTACGGGATTACGAATACATTCTCAATTAAGAATATATCTGTTAGCTTCTTTATGCAGGGAACATCTGGCAACGACATCTTAAATGTGAATTTGAAGGCTTTTGACCTGGCAGGTTCAGAAAATATGCCTCGTTTTATATATGATAACCGGTGGACCGATACTAACAGGGCAAATGCCACGGCTCCACGTCCAGACGGAACTTACACAAGAAGTATGAAAGCATCAGACCGTTATGTCGATAATGGAGCATACCTGCGCATGAAGAATGTGAATGTTGGCTATATGTTTAAGAATCCTATTCAGGGAGTTGAGTCTTTAAATGTGTCGGCAAATGTTACCAACTTGTTTACAATAACCAAATACAAATGGTACGATCCCGATGTGAATACATTCGGAGGCGATCCTTCTCGGCGTGGAGTTGATATGGCATCCTATCCAAGTGCAAGAACTTTAAGTTTAGGGCTACAGTTAATATTCTAATTCTGATGAATTCAACTATAAAAAGAAAAACGATGAAAATAACCATATTTAAAAGCATACTAGTCATTGCTTGTTTCATATTTTCTACCTCCTGTTCTGACCAGTTGGACGAAAAAACTTATACATTCATTTCTGGGGAAGACCTTGTCGCCAACAAAAGTTACGACCAGTTGGTGGCAGGCGCTTACAACACGCTGCACTACTCGTTTGAATGGGGTAATTACCATAATATTGTTAATTTCGATTGCGATTACCAAAGTGGCCCAACCTGGGCATTTGGGTCAATAGGTGCGGGCAATTTTTATGAAGACGGATCGAACCTCAATTTCTATAATAACTATTACAAATCGATTCACCAGGCCAATTATCACAAGTATCTGATATCTAAGATGGACCTCAATGAGAAAGTGAAGGCCAATGCAATGGGCGAGCTTTCGTTCCTGAAAGCATGGAGCTATTTTAATCTCGTTCAGTTTTATGGTGATTTGTGCTTATATAAAACTTCAATTTCAGAAGGAGCAGATATTTACAAACCTCGTTCTCCCATTAAAGATGTTTACGAACACATCATTGAAGAACTAAAATTTGCTGAAACCGCTATGTATTCAGTAAAAGACCCTGAATATAAAATCGGACATGTTTCGCGTGGCGCAGCAAAAGCCTTGCTGGCAAAAGTATATGCAACAATTGGTTCGGCCTCTATGAAATCGGGCAACATTTCGGTAATGGGTGGCCCGGGGTCTAAGAAGGATGACAATGGAAATAAAATTTTCCTGTCTGTTCCGGCTAAGTTGACTTTCCAAAAATCGCAGGTGCCCGGTTACGAAAGTTTTGACTCGAAAGAGTATTTCAAATTAGCCATGGATAAAGCGAAGGAAGTCATCGAATCGGGTGATTTTTATCTTTTTCCTTCTCAGCAGGAGTTGTGGTCAACGTCGAACCGGAACAAAGGAGAATTTATTTTTTCGCTCCAAACGCTGGCTGGAGATGAATCGATGAGTAATTATGTTGCTTCCGACTATGCCGGCTACATCAAACCTGATGGAACTCTTTCTTCAGGATACTATGTTCAGCGCGACCATTGGTATCAGTTGTTTGACGAGAATGATGGTCGCGTAAAGTGGGGCGTCATTCATCGTACCCCGTTTAATATTACTTCTGCCGGCGAATTACAGTATTCTTATTATCCGGCAAAAGATAGCGTGAAAGTACGTTTGGGATTGGATGGTTATAAACCAACCGATATTCTTCGCTATGATGCTCATTTATATGGTTCGAAATTGATGAAATTCCGCGATTACACCACTCCGGTAGATGGGAGCCGCAGCGATTTCGACTGGCCTTTTATTCGTTACGCCGAAGTCATTTTACTTTATGCTGAAGCGGCAAACGAAGTAAATGGTGGGCCAACAGCCGATGCAATTGCTCAAGTCGAAAAATTAAATATCCGGAATAACAGTACTAAAGTTAGCGATATAGCAAAAACAACTCCATGGACATTGGAATCATTCCGGTCGTACGTTTTGGAAGAACGGGCAAAAGAATTTGCCGGAGAGGGAATTCGAAGGTTCGATTTACTTCGCTGGGGAATTTACCTCCAAACCATGAATGCGATCGGGGTAGATGAAAAGGATGTCATCAAACGTCGGGAAACCAGACACTTGCTTTTGCCTTTGCCTGCCAATGAGATAAACACAAATCCATTTATTGAAATGAATAATCCAGGATGGTAATATTTTAAACGACTGATTTTAATACAATTTGATTATGAAAAGGATAAAATATAGAAAATTCGCAGCCTTTTTATTCATGACTGTGATGTTTTGCACAATTTCTTCATGCAAGAAGGATGAAAATGTGCAGGGATTACCGAAATTTTCAAAAATTTCGCCCCTGAAACAATTGGATACTTCCATATCAACTGGAAATATGGGTGACTGGATTGCTATCCAGGGCGAAAACCTGGAGGAGGCTCAAACGATCAAGTTTAACGATGTTGTTGTTGATATGAAAGATGTTTATTATGAAAATAATATACTTTATCTCCAGGTTCCCAAGTTGATGCCTAAAAGTGTGAATAACAAGGTTACGATTGCGACTGCTTCCGGAGAGGTGGAATATAATTTCACGGTAAATATCCCCAATTTGAAACTTACCGGAATGTTCAATGAATACACACCCGCCGGCGACACGTTAAAAATTTATGGCGATTTCTTTAAACTATACGAAGTTGACAAAACCAATACAGTCGTATCCTTTAAAGGAGTCGAACAGCCCGTAATTCAGGTTGGCGATAATTTCATAACCGTAAAGGTTCCGGTCAATGTTGAACCAAACCTGAAACTGACAGTTAAAAACACGAAGTACAATGCTACAGCAACATGTCCGGGATATTATCAGGATCGTCAATTTCTGATCACAAATTTCGACGATGTAGCTTACACTGGAGGCGATGGCGCAGCTTTTGTTGGCGCCTGGACTAATCCAAAGCCAACTTCAGGTAAATATTCCTTACTCAAAGTTGGAGTAGAAGGAAGTGGCTGGTCATATCTGATGGGTACCGGCGTTTCTTATACCGCCGATATGAAAGATCATCCGGAGAAATATAATGTAAAATTTGAGCTAAACATGCTCACTCCGATCATGAAAACCAAGTTTTATATTTATGACTACTGGAATTTTGCTCCGGCCGAAATCACCGCAGCCGATTTGGTCGTTCAGAATATGGGCATTTGGCAAACGATTAAAATCCCATTGGAACGAGTTATTCCAATGAACTTCACAGGGAATAAAGATTACATCGGATCATTTAATATTCGCATTGAATCGCCTGCTGGAGAGGCCGTTAATATGGGCTGGGATAATTTCAGGATTGCACTTAAAGATTAAAATCTCCTGTTCTTTTCTGATTGAATAAATCTCCCCAATTTCTGTATTTCTCTTGCTCAACGAGAAAATCAGGAATTGGGGAGATTAGCTAATTTCAATATGATTTCATACCAAACCAACAACTATGAGCAAAATAATATATGCATTTTTGATGCTCTTTTTACCGTTTACGGTATTCTCAAAAGTGGTCTGGCTCGACGAACTAAATGTTCGGACGATGTACCAGGATTGGGGCGAAGCCCAGGTAAATAAGTCGCTGCTTGGAACCCCGCTTCAGGTAGCAGGTGTAAACTATAAACGAGGAATCGGCACACATTCGGTAAGCCGTTTCCTGGTCAATCTGGGCGGAAAAGCTAAATCTTTTTCAGGATTAGTCGGAGCCGACGACCGGAACGATTATGGTGGAAACATGGAATTTCAACTGATTGCCGACCAAAAGGTGATCTGGCACAGTGGAATAATGCACAAAGGTATGCCCGCCAAAGCATTCAGTGTCGATTTGAAGAATGTGCAGAAGCTGGCTTTGCTGGTTCTCGAAGGTGGCGATGGAATCATGTACGACCATGCCGACTGGCTGGATGCCAAATTTGAAACTTCGGGAACCGTTGTTTCTGAATCAGTAAAACCAGAACCCATCGCGGTCGAAAAATATATTTTGACCCCCAAAGCAGGAGATCGTCCGAAAATCAACAATGCCAAAGTGTTTGGTGTTCGTCCGGGTAATCCGTTTTTGTTGGCCATTGCTGCCACGGGAAAACGTCCGATGACTTTCTCTGTCAGTAATTTACCTTCAGGACTAAAACTGGATACCCAAACGGGTACAATCAACGGAGCGATCAATCAACGGGGAACTTACACGGTGGTTCTGCATGCCGAGAATAATATGGGCATTGATTCGCGAGTACTTCGAATTGAAGTGGGCGACGACATTTGCCTAACCCCGCCCATGGGCTGGAACAGTTGGAACTGCTGGGGTTTGAAAGTCAACGAAGAAAAAGTGAAAGATGCTGCCCGTTTCATGCACGAAAACCTGATGAACCATGGCTGGACTTACATCAACATTGATGATGGATGGGAAGCCAACGAACGGACGAAAGATGGTGAGTTGTTGGGGAATGAAAAGTTTCCTGATTTCAAGCGTCTTTGCGATTACGTTCACGATCAGGGGTTGAAATTTGGTATTTATTCGTCGCCTGGCCCGAAAACCTGTGGCGGACATTTGGGAAGTTATAAGTACGAAGATCGAGACGCGCAAACCTGGGCCAATTGGGGGGTCGATTATCTGAAATATGATTATTGCTACTACTGTGATGTGGCTCCTGTTCCAAACGAAGCGCTGATTAAAGAACCTTATGTGGTGATGCGTAAATCGCTCGATCGGGTTAAACGCGATATGGTTTATTGCGTGGGTTATGGGGCTCCAAATGTTTGGAACTGGGGGCTGGATGCTGGTGGAAACCAGTGGCGGACTACCCGCGACATTACCGATGATTGGAATATTGTACAAAGTATAGGTTTTTTTCAGGATGTATGCGCTCCGGTTACCCGCCCCGGCAAATACAACGATCCGGATATGTTGGTGGTTGGAAAGCTTGGGCTGGGCTGGGGTAGCAAAGTACATGATTCGTACCTCACTGCCGACGAGCAATATGCACATATCAGCTTGTGGAGTATTTTGTCTTCTCCGTTGCTTATCGGTTGCGACATGTCGGATATGGACAACTTTACTCTGAATTTATTGACCAACGATGAGGTAATCGCCGTAGATCAGGATGCCGCCGCGATGCCAGCCACCAAAATTCAGAAAGAAAATGGCCAAATCTGGTATAAATACCTGGAAGATGGTTCGATTGCCGTTGGGTTTTTCAATGTTGATCCGTATTACATCTTATGGAATCAGGCTGACAATGAGAAAATTCAGAAGGCAAAATATGGTATGACCTTAAATTTCTCCGAACTGCAGCTCAAGGGCAAATACACGGTTCGCGATTTATGGAGGCAAAAAGATCTTGGAACTTTTGCCGATCAATTTTCGACCGAGGTGGCCTATCACGGCGTGACATTTGTAAAGCTTACCCCAGTTCAATAATGTTGAATCAAAACTAATCGTAGAATGGAAAGACGGAATTTTTTTAAAGTTGCAGGTACAGGCTCGGCAGGTCTGTTCATGTCGGGTAGCCTGAAGGCTCAGGCATTGACTAATCCTATCGACAAAAAAATAAAACCCATTTCGGGATCATGGTTCGAGTTTCAACATCTCCTGCCATCAGAAGGCCGGTATTGGGATCCCGCATTAGCCAAATTTACAGCTGAGCAGTGGAAAGAGAAAATAAAAGAAATCAGCGAACTCGGGTTTGAGTACCTGGTTTTGCAGGAAATTGCGCTGGATGGAAAAGCGATCTATCCGTCGAAACTGGCACCGAAGTACGAATTGGGTTGCGACGATCCGCTCGAAGCAGTGCTTTCTGCAGCCGATGAATATGGGATCAAGTTCTTTGTCAGCAACGATTTCTGGTACGATTGCCAGAAAGGCGATTTTCTGATGAAAGATCCCGGAATCCGCAAGTTACGTGCAAAAGCGATGGAAGAGGTTGCTGAGAAATACGGTCATCACAAGTGCTTCTACGGTTGGTATTTCCCTAACGAATCGTACCTGATGCCCTATTTTGACGAAGCCTTCATCGAATACATGAACGATTGTGCCCGGACGGCCAAGTTGCTGATGCCCGCCTGTGTGAATCTCATTGCCCCGTACAACATCAAGGCCGAAAAATCGGATGATAAGTTTGTGAAACAGCTGGAACGCATGAACATTGAAATCATTGCTTATCAGGATGGAGTGGGAGTGAACTCAACCAAATTGGGTGAACCAGCCCGGTATTTCGAAAACCTGCATAAAGCACACCAGAAAGCTTCGCGTGCAAGGATTTGGGCCGATATGGAGTTGTTCTATTTTGAAGACGGCACCAAGGGAAATCTATTGCCTGCCGATTTCGATACCCGTATTCTGAAACAGATGGAAGATCTTTCGCCTTTTGTCGATAAAATTCTGGTTTACCAATACATCGGATGTATGAATAAACCCGGTTCAAAAGCGTACGCCGGCCATCAAAATCAGGAATCGGTAAGGTTATATAAACAATATAAGAACTGGCTCGATAATTCATACAAAGAATAGATGAGGACTTATTTCATTTCTGTTTTACTCCTGATAGTTGTTTGTGCCTACGGGCAGCTACCTCTTCGGTTACCTTCCATACTGAGCAATCATGCTGTTTTGCAGCAGAACGCCAAGGTGAAGGTTTGGGGGTGGGGCCCGGGTTCAATGAAGGTTGCCATTGTTTGCAGTTGGAATAAATCGGATACCGTTTTTGCCGCAATAGGAGCTGATTGCGATTGGGAAACCACCATAAATACGCCCTCAGCTGGAGGTTCGCATTCCATCGATTTCGTTTGCGGAAAGCAAAAAATCACCATCGAAGATATTGTACTGGGCGAGGTTTGGTTGTGCTCCGGACAGTCGAACATGGAATATAACCTGAAGTGGGGAGTTTCTGATGCCGGAGATGCCTTGCAGAATTGCAAAAACAACGAAATCCGTTTTTTCAAGGTGGAGCAATCCTACGATAAATACCCGCAAACAAATTGTAAAGGAAAATGGGAAATCTGTGATGAAAATTCAATATCGACTTTCAGTGCAGTCGGATATTTTTTCGGACGCCGGCTGAATGATCAGCTCAAAGTACCAGTTGGCCTTGTCGGTTCATATTGGGGTGGAACCTGTATTCAGGCATGGATGCCTTCCGGAGTTTTCAGCACAAATCAGGAACTACAAAAGATGACCGAAAACATTGAGCCCTATGGATGGGCGCCCAAAGGCGCAACCATCTTGTACAATGCTATGATTCATCCGATTGACCGCTATCGCATAGCCGGAACAATCTGGTATCAGGGCGAGGCAAATGTAGCCAGTGAATCCAATCAATACAACAAGCTTTTTACCGGATTTGTTGAGGGATGGCGAAATGCGTTCCAGAATAACTTCCCGGTTTATTTTGTCCAGATTGCGCCATGCAATTACTACGATGGCATAAAAGCCGCTTACCTGCGCGAACAGCAGGAATCCGGGTTGAAGTTGCCTGGTACCGGAATGATTTCGGTTGCTGATTTGGTCGAGGACGTAACCAACATTCACCCTGCAAAAAAACGTGCGGTTGGCGAACGGTTGGCTAACCTGGCCTTGAAGGAACAGTATGGGAAGAAAGAGCTTCAGCCATATTCACCACGTTTTGACCGAATGACGATTAAAGAGAACAAGGCACTTATTTCGGTGGTCTCACTGGCAACGTTGAGCAGTAACAGACAGAAAATAACAAATTTTCAACTGTCCGGAGCCGATCAGCAGTTCTATCCGGCATCGGCAATCCTTGAAAAGGATGGAAGCATTCAGTTGACTTCGCCGAATGTGAGAAATCCGGTTGCGGTTCGGTATTGTTTCACCAACGATGCCACGCCCAACCTGTTTGATTCGAATAATTTACCATTATTGCCTTTTCGGACGGATAAATGGTAGGACAAAGTATCTAATGATATGATGAAACGAACATGACAAAATCTACTGCTTTTGACACACAGGCTGATGATTAAATTTTGTCATGGAGTTTCATGTGGCAATTAAAAACAAATTATAAACACGTGAAATATATATACATACTATTGGTGGTCGTTTTTGCGCAAAGCGCCTATTCCAAACAACCGGTCTTGCGGTTCAAGGACCACAAATTCAAAATTGTTCAGTTTACCGATCTTCATCTGATCAACGGCAAGGATTTTGCTGAACGAAACGACAGTACCTACATGCTGATGCGTCATGTAATCAAGGTCGAAAATCCCGATTTGGTCGTGCTTACCGGCGATGTGGTTGTTTCGGGCGGTGCTGCTGAAATCTGGAAAGAAGTCGTTCAACCCATGACCGAAGCGAAAGTTCCCTTTGCTGTTACGTTCGGCAATCACGATACCGAATCCGATTTATCCAAACTCAACATTCTCAAACTTCTTCAGAAAAATAAGTATAACCTGACATCTAATGCTGATAAAAAGCTTTCCGGAGTTGGAAACTGTTCGCTTCCGATCTTTTCGTCCAAAGGAAAGTCAATGCTTTGGGCAATCTATTTATTTGATTCGCATGCCTATCCTAAAGACACTATAATGGGAACTTACGATTGGATAAAAAACGACCAGATCCAATGGTACCGGAAGAAGAGCGCTGCTTATACGGCTAAACAGGGGACTGTCGTTTCGGCATTGGCATTCTTCCATATTCCGCTTCCGGAGTATGAGTATGTCCGAAATCAGAAAAGCACCTTGGGTAGTATCGAAGAATCGGTTTGTTCGCCTTCGATGAATAGTGGCTTGTTTTGCTCATTTGTAGAAATGGGTGACGTATTGGGCGTTTTTGTTGGACACGATCACAACAATGATTTCGTTGGAACAGCAGCCAATATCTGTCTCGGTTATGGCCGAAAAACCGGATATGCATCGGCCTATCATGAAGTATTGGAACGTGGAGCAAGGGTCATCGAGCTGTATGAAAACGAAAAGATGTTTGATACCCATATCCGAACCCTGACTGGCTCCTCTCTCGATTATTCATTTTCAAGAAAATCTTTAAAATAGTATGGATAAATCAATCTCCATAGTTGTGTTGTGCTGGATAATACTGACAGTTAATTTTGTTTCAGCTTGTTCAAAAGATGATCAAACCTCAAATCAGGTTTCTTATCCTATTGCTGACGGAACTTTCATTCAGGAGAATTTAATCGCGAATTGGGATGATGCCCAATGGCAGAAAGAGCTTGGCTTTTTAAAAGAAGCTGGAATGCATTACCTGGTTATTGCACCCACTTTGCATACCGAAAATGATATTAACCAAACTATTTATCCCAGCAATCTGCCTAATGTTAAAGTTAAATATCAGTCTGATTTGATCGAAAACTGTTTGCGGAATGCACAGAAGGCCGGCTTCAAAGTTTTACTGGGACTAAATTTTAACGAAAAATGGTGGACTGCAAGTTTCACTCCTGAATGGTTGTTTGGACAGATGGAATTGGGCAACCAGGTGGCCGAGGAATTGGTTAACCGCTATAAAAGCCGGTATGATGAAACCATGTATGGATGGTACTGGGTTTGGGAAGTCGATAATTTGAATTGTACTACCACCGAACGGCAGGACATATTGGCTAAGGCGTTGAATATAAATATTGATTACTTGAATAAAATCAGTCCGAAGATGCCGTTTATGCTTTGCCCATTTATGAATTATCGGGTTGGTAACTCGCAGGATAATCGTAAAATGTGGCAATATGTGTTTTCCGGGACGCACTTTCGAGAAGGCGATATCTTTGCCCCTCAGGATTGTGTCGGTGCTGGAGGCCTCGAACTTGTAATGGTTGACGAATGGTTCCGCGAGCTGAACGAAGCAGTAAAAACGAAACCGGGCTTACAATTCTGGTCAGATGCCGAAACATTCGACCAGCGTTTCTGGACATCGGCGCCACTCGACCGTTTCGTTGAACAAATGAAAATGGTAAAACCCTATGTAAGTAACATCATTACATTTGCTTATAGCCATTATTACAGCCCTCAGCAAACAATTTCGGGATATCACGAAGCCTATCTGGAATATGTAAATACAGGCAAGTTTCCGGAAAATATTGTTGCGGAAGCTGTAACTAATCTGATTGCCTTTTCTGATGCCGAAGGAAAAGTTTGTCTGAGTTGGCAGGAACCAGGTCGCAAAAAGAATATCGCCGGATATTATATTTTTAAAGACGACAGGCTCATTGCTAACCTTCAATATAAAGGTGCCGATCAGCACTTGACTGGTTTTATAGATAAAAAATCAGTGACCGGAATCGCTTGTCGTTATGACGTTTGTTCTTATACGTGTTCTGGGGTTACTTCATTAAAAAGTGTTGTGGAATGGAAAAATCGATGAAAATGATAAGAGTTATGAAGAGAATGCATTTTTATGTCGCTTTATTCGTGTTTGGTGTTTGCTTTTCGATAACCGGAATTGCTCAGAATCACGGTTCTTTGCCCGGATTGAGCAACTATCGCATTCCACCAGGAAAAAAAGGAGCGCTTATTGGTAAAATTGTTGCAGGGGAAAAAACACCACGTGAGATCACTTTGCAGAAAGATACATCCGGATTGTTTCGCATGGATAAAAAAGGTTTTGTAAGGCTTAAAAAAGGAATCGGGCTCAAGGCAACTTCTTCGACATTTCGTTATGGGATTACTGTTGCAGTAGGCGGCATACCGGTCGGTTTTGAGCTTATAACTGACGGGTTCATCCAAAACAAAGTGATTGCACATCGGGGAGCATGGAAAAATCACAGTGTTCCTGAAAATTCTTTGGGCTCACTTAAAAAAGCACTTGAGATCGGAGCTGAAGGCTCAGAGTTTGATGTTTGGTTTTCGTCCGATAAAGTTCCTGTCATTTGCCACAATGCTTCAATTGGCGGGAAACTGATTGAACAGACAACAGCCGCCGAATTGCAGAAAATATCGCTTGGAAATGGCGATTTTGTTCCCACTTTGCAGCAATATTTGCTCGCCATTAAGCATCAGAACAAAACAAAACTGGTTCTGGAAATCAAATCCTCCGGAATCAGCCAGGAACGGTCGTTGGAACTAACCAATGCAGTGGTTTGTATGGTTCACGACCTGAAAGTAGAAGCCTGGGTCGATTACATTAGCTTTAATTACGGGGTGCTGAAACGTGTGCATGAACTCGACCCGGTTGCAAAAACAGCGTACCTGGCCGATGACAAGAAACTGGAAGAATTGGTTGCCGACGGAATTACCGGAATTGATTACCCGTTTTATTCCTTTCATAAGGATGAAACTTTGGTAAAAAGAGCGCATCGGTTGGGTTTAACTGTGAATGTATGGACGGTAGATAACGAGGATGAACTTCGATATTTTTTCACTCAGGGTGTTGATTGGATCACGACCAATGAACCGGAGCAATTGATTAAGTTAATAGGTAATAAATAATTAAAAATAGAAACAGATGAACAGAAAACAATGGACACTAGCAATATGCCTGATCTCATGGATTGGCGTTTCATTCGCTGAGCAAAAGCCGAAAGAAGGATCAGTTCCAAAATCGTTTACCTTATCGAAACAGAAACTGGCCGATAAAATAAAGGGTGGTTGGGCCGGTCAAACAATTGGATGTACTTATGGAGGCCCGGTTGAATTTATTTACAACGGAACCATGATTCAGGATTATATTCCTATTGATTGGCCCGACGGTGCCATTAAAAAGTATTACGATACTTTTCCTGGTTTGTACGATGATATTTACATGGATTTGACCTTTGTCAATGTGTTCGAACGTCTCGGACTGGATGCCCCTTCCGATTCTATTGCAATGGCTTTCGCCAAATCCGGTTATCCCTTGTGGCATGCTAATCAGGCCGCCCGTTACAACATTCTGCATGGAATAATGCCCCCCGCATCGGGAAACTGGTTGAACAATCCACATGCTGACGATATTGATTACCAGATCGAGTCTGATTTCGCCGGACTGATGTCGCCTGGAATGCCCAATACAGCCAGCAAGTTCTCGGACAAAGTTGGCCACATGATTTGCTATGGCGATGGATGGTATGGCGGTGTGTTTGTAGGGGCTATGTATTCGTTGGCTTTCGTGTCTGATGATGTTGAGTTTATTGTTTCCGAAGCGCTGAAAACCATTCCTGAAAAGAGTACTTTCCATCAGTGTATCAGCGATGTGATTCAGTGGCACAAAAAATTCCCGGATGACTGGAAACAAACCTGGTTTGAGTGCCAAAAGAAATGGAGTGAAGATTTTGGTTGTCCTGATGGTGTATTTAGCTCATTCGATATTGATTCAAAAATCAACAGCGCATATGTTGCAATCGGGCTGCTTTACGGACAGGGCGATTATTCTAAGACAATGAATATTTCAGCAAGGTGCGGACAAGATGCCGACTGCAACCCATCTACCGCCGGCGGAATATTGGGTACGATGCTAGGATATAGCAGAATTCCTGAATTCTGGAAAAAAAATTTAGATGAAGTGGAAGATCGAGACTTTGCCTACACCAAATTGTCGTTGATAGATGTTTACAAACTGGGTTTGAAACAAGCCTTGCAGGTGGTTGAAAAGAATGGTGGACAAATCAAGGGTGATCTGGTTACAATTGTCTGTCAGCAGCCCGAGCCGGTTGGTTACGAGCATTCTTTTGATGGTCATTTCCCTGTTCAGCGAATCACACTCAATAAACAGCTCAACAATTCATGTGAAGTAAATTTTGATGGAATTGGTATGGTACTTCGTGGCTATGTTCAGTGTCCTGACGAAAGTTATGTGGCAAAGGTCGAAATGTACATCGACGGCAGTTTGGTTGAAAATGCCAGTTTGCCTGTTGCTTCCTCTTCTGCACGCCGAAACGATTTATTTTGGAAATATCAGCTGAATAAAGGAGCACATGTTGTGACTTTTAAATGGCTTAATCCGAACGAAAAAGCATCGGTAAATCTTGTCGATGTGATTGTCTATTCTGACGCTTTAAAGTGACTTTAGTAAACCTTAAAAACGGAATTCCATGTTTATTCTAGAAAATTACTCTTTAGCCATCATCTTTTGCATGGTTGCAATGTTCTGTTGGAGTTCTTGGGAAAACACCCAAAAACTTGCCAGAAAAACCTGAAGATATGAATTATTTTATTGATGACACGCTTCCCATAACCTTGATTTACATGAATGTTGTAGAAAATTATGAAAGCTTTTTTAAGAAAATAAAGTTTGAAATAGGTGAGGTTTTCTAATGTATATAAAAAGAAGATAAGGCTTTTAACATGCAGCTATGCATCACCCTGCGTCCACAAAATTTTTTAAATTGAGTTGTTTGTTTTGTTGCGGCATTATTGCGGAGAGAGGGGGATTCGAACCCCCGGAACCCTTTAGAGGTTCACACGCTTTCCAGGCGTGCCAATTCAACCACTCTTGCATCTCTCCAATAAAATCTGACATTATTTTTCAGGGCTGCAAAGTACGAAAAAAACCAATAAAAAACCTACTCGCTCATTTCGCCAATCAAACTTTTATTCAAGTGCAGCTTGATTTCTTCGTGGTCTAATCCTTGTCCGAGAAGGAACATCAGTTTTGTTATAGCAGCTTCGGTGGTCATATCTTTGCCGCTGACAACACCAGCATTCTCCAATTCAACCCCCGTCTCGTATCGCCCCATATTCACGGCTCCGCCCTGACATTGAGTAACATTCAGAAATATAATTTTACGCTTGATCGCATTTTTGATCTGGTTGATCATCCATCGTGAGGTAGGAATATTGCCTGAGCCGAACGATTCAAGAACGACTCCTTTCAGTCCCGGAATGTTCAGAATGTTTTCAAAAACCATTTTGCCAATTCCCGGGAATATTTTCAACACAACCACATTTTCATCAAAATGTGACCTGACTTTCAAGATTCCTTTGTTCGGGAACCGGTTAATATTTTCCTGAAAATACTTGATTTCGACACCTGCCGTAGCCAAGGGTGGGTAATTTACCGATGAGAAAGCGCTAAAATCATCAGCGTGACGTTTCGATATCCGGTTTCCACGGAACAATTTCGAATTAAAGTAAACACACACTTCAGGAACAATAGCCTGCTCGTTTTGCCGGGCAGCAGCTATCTGTATCGAGGTAATCAGATTTTCTTTGCCGTCGGTACGAAGTATTCCGATCGGAAGCTGCGATCCGGTCAATACAATTGGCTTGTCCAGGTTTTCGAACATGTAACTGAGCGCCGAGGCGGTATAGGCCATGGTATCTGTACCGTGCAGAATAACGAATCCATCGAATTTGTTGTAGTTTCGCTCGATGGTATTGGCTATTTTCACCCAAATGGCGGGCGTCATGTTTGACGAGTCGATTGGAGGGGTAAATGTTACGACCTGAAGATTGATATCCAAACGGCTCAAATCGGGAACTTCCTCCTGAATTTGATCGAATTTTACAGGAACTAGTATTCCATTGGATTCCTTTTGTACCATTCCGATGGTACCACCGGTATAAATGATAAGAATGGAAGGTTTTTTTTCCACGCGATAATTTGTTACTGATGAAACAAAATGCTGCTGAAAGTATTTCGGATTAAGCGGTCCAAAATAGAATGAAAAAATACAAAAACCAAAATTATCGGTTATAGCATTCCTTGCGAAAGTAAAGATAATCCATTTAACAACCTAATTATTTTCGGGGGAAACGATCAGATTTCAAACAGTTTTCGGGCATTTTCGGTGGTAATCTTTGCAATATCGCCAACGGCCATGTGGTGAAGGTCGGCAATCTTTTGAGCAATATAAACAAGGTAGGAACTTTCGTTTCTTTTTCCACGAAATGGGACAGGAGTTAAATAAGGGGAGTCGGTTTCAAGGATTAGATGTGATGGATCGATCTGACTGATGATCTGGTCCATACCACTCTTTTTAAATGTAACTACCCCTCCAACTCCAATTTTAAAACCAAGGTCAGTAACCCGGTTGGCCTGATCAATTGTCCCAGAAAAGCTGTGAAAAACCCCCGTCAAGTTATCATCTTTTACTTCAGTAAGAACTTGGTAAACTTCGTCGAACGAATCACGAACATGAACGACAACAGGCAATTTATACTGACGGGCCAATTCGAGCTGAAAACGAAAAGCGTGGGTTTGCTCTTCAAGGAATGATTTATCCCAATACAAATCGATGCCAATTTCACCAATTCCATAGAACTTGCGTTTTTTGAGCCAATATTCAACCAATTGCAATTCTTCCTGATAATCTTGTGTTACCGAAGTGGGGTGCAATCCCATCAACGGAAAACAAATGTGCGGATAGGTGTCTGCCAGATCCAAAAGGTTTTTCACTGATGAACTGTCGATATTGGGAAGAATGATCTTCCGGACATCGTTCGAATATGCACGCTGAACAACTTCGTCCAGATCATGAATGAAGTCAGTAGAATAAATATGAGAATGGGTATCAATCAGCATTTTTCGCAAAATTTCACCAAAATAAGGGAAAATAAAGCACCTGAATATGAAGTGAATATTATTTTATTGTGTAGAAAAAGAGAAAATCGTACTTGCTATGGTTAATGGCCCAATTTGTGTCTGACGTAAAATATTAATGTCCCGCAAATTTGCTCTGGAGAACAGATTTACGGGACATCTTTTAAACTATAAATTTGACTTGATTATACAATTCCCTGAGCCAGCATAGCATCGGCCACTTTGACAAAGCCGCCCACATTAGCGCCCACCACATAATTCACTTTATTTCCTTTTGTGCCGTATTTCACGCAGGTATCGTGAATATCTTTCATGATGCGGTGCAAGTACATGTCAACTTCTTCTTTGGGCCAGTTCATCCGGATGGAGTTTTGCGACATTTCCAATCCAGAAACCGCCACTCCACCAGCATTAACTGCTTTACCCGGAGCATAGGTAATGGCTTCGGTCAAATATTCCACTGCTTCTGCTGTACAACCCATATTCGAAGTTTCGGCTACAAGCAGGCATCCGTTTTTTACGAGTGTCTTGGCATCTTCAAGGTTGAGCTCATTTTCGCAGGCACAAGGCATTGCAATATCGACAGGACATTCCCAAGGTTTTTTACCAGCTATAAATTGTGCGCCAAATTCAGCGGCATAAGGTTCAACTACATCATTATTTGAAGCGCGGAGGTCGAGCATATAATCGACTTTTTCGCCGGAGATTCCGTTTGCATCGTAAATGTAACCATCTGGTCCTGAAATGGTAACCACTTTACCGCCCAATTCGTTGATTTTCAGGATCGCACCCCAGGCTACGTTCCCAAATCCCGAAACACTGAAAGTTTTGCCTTCAATTTCTTTTCCCAGATTATGCAGCATGTGCTGAACGAAATAAACTGCCCCGAAACCGGTAGCTTCCGGACGAATTAAACTTCCGCCCCAGCCCAATCCTTTGCCGGTTAAAACTCCTGTAAATTCGTTCCTGATCCGTTTGTACTGACCGAATAAAAATCCGATTTCGCGTCCTCCTACGCCAATATCTCCAGCCGGAACATCGGTGTTCGGACCGATATGGCGTGAAAGTTCAGTCATGAACGATTGGCAGAAGTGCATGATTTCGTTATCCGATTTGCCCTTTGGACTGAAATCTGATCCACCTTTTCCACCGCCCATTGGAAGTGTGGTCAAGCTGTTTTTAAAGGTCTGTTCGAAGCCCAGAAATTTCAGGACGCTTAAAGTTACCGTAGGGTGAAAGCGCAAGCCTCCTTTGTAGGGACCAATGGCCGAGTTAAATTCGACCCGGTATCCGCGGTTGACCTGAACTTCACCACGATCGTCGATCCAAGGAACACGGAAAATAATAGTCCGTTCTGGTTCAACGATGCGTTCCAGAATTTTTGCTTTTTGGTATCTGGGGTTTTTCTGATAAACATCCCATATTGATTCAATCACTTCCTGAACTGCCTGATGAAACTCACGTTCGCCCGGAGTGCGGGCTTTCAGGGCTTCCAAAAATTCGTTGATGTCTGCTTTCATGTGATAATTATTTATTTTTTTTGACAACATTTGGAACTTGCCATTGATAATCATTCGTTATTGAGCTGATGACCTTAACTGCTCGTTTCAACTCTGTAAGAATCATTAAATGATAGCCAAAGTTATGATATTCGGGTGTTGATTATTCCAATCCATAAAAAACAAATTCGAATTTATAATTCAGGTTTACAGATAGTTGAATTTATATGAATGAATGTTTAACAACACGAATGACTTTCGTCAGCATTTTGGACGTCGATAAATGATCGATATTCAAAAATTGAGCTTTATTGCTGAAAATCAGCACTTATTTTGATAATTTAAAGAATAAAATGGGTTCGTTCAGATAAAATTCTGATCTAACTTCGCAAAAAATTGGAATTTCTAATTAAAGTGACCTTTTCCGTGTTATTTCGTCAATCCAATGCTAGTTTTTGGTTTGGCGTCTAAACTTATTTCATTGAGCCGACGATCGATTTCGTGTTTTCAAACCAATACTGTATTCGCCAACTCATTGTCATTAGCTTCAGATCTGTTTCAGCCCGAACTTTATTGAGGTGAATGTACTGCGGTTGTCCGCTTTTGGCAACCAAAAATCCAGAAACGCTTACAATGTCAGCATTGGCCTTAACCTTTTGAAATCCTGAACAAACAGATGTCTGGTGTAAAGATGAATTTGGTATGACTAAAATTCAATTAGTAACCACGAATTTTTAAGTTTTGAAACTCGCTTGGTTGGATCTGACGGAGAAGTGTTTTTATGAAAAAATGTTAATAATCAGCGTAGGTTTTTCATGCTGGCACTTTTACATTTTAAAACTAAGACTAATGTTAATTTTATATGACATTTACATTTCCAAATAATCAAGAACCGAATTTTCAGAATACTTTTGAGGAGATTAGTCTAATGTTCTTTTTTGATCCTGGAGTAATTTAAGGATGGGAGTAGCAGGATAGATTAAATAATTAAAGTATTAAATAAAATCATTTTAACGGGATGGAAAATTCAAAAAATCAAGATGCTTTAAATTACCACAAAGATGGTCGGCCCGGAAAAATTCAGGTTGTACCAACAAAACCATACAGTACGCAGCGCGATTTAGCGCTTGCCTATTCACCGGGTGTGGCTATACCTTGTTTGGAGATTCAAAAAGATCTCCAGTGTGCATACGACTATACAGCCAAGGGAAATCTGGTTGCTGTAATTTCGAATGGTACTGCTGTTCTTGGCTTGGGCGATATTGGCGCTTTGGCCGGAAAACCAGTAATGGAAGGAAAAGGTCTGTTATTTAAAATATTTGCAGACATCGATGTTTTCGATATCGAAGTTGACGAAAAAGATCCGGCGAAATTCATTGAAGTGGTGAAAGCCATTTCACCTACCTTTGGTGGAATCAATCTCGAAGATATTAAAGCTCCTGAATGTTTTGAAATCGAAGAAAAACTGAAGGAAGCGTTGGACATTCCGCTCATGCACGATGACCAGCACGGCACTGCTATTATTTCGGCAGCAGCATTAATTAATGCACTCGAACTGGTTGGCAAGAAAATAGAAGACATTAAAATCGTGGTCAATGGCGCTGGAGCTGCTGCTTCTTCGTGTACTACGCTTTATATGGCACTTGGCGCTAAACTCGAAAACATAGTGATGGTCGATAGTAAGGGAGTTATTTCGACTCGTCGTACCGACCTAAACAGCCGCAAGCTTCCGTTTGCGACCTCACTTCCATGCAATACCCTTGCAGAAGCAGTTGCCGGTTCCGACGTTTTCCTTGGACTTTCGGTCGAAGGGTGTCTGACTAAGGACATGGTTCGTAGCATGGCCAAAGATCCACTTGTGTTTGCCTGCGCCAATCCAAATCCTGAAATTTCGTATGCTGATGCTATGGCTTCGCGTCCGGATATTATTTTCGCAACTGGACGTAGCGATTATCCGAACCAGGTCAACAATGTATTAGGTTTCCCATATATTTTCCGTGGCGCACTCGATGTACGTTCAACGGGTATTAACGAAGCAATGAAGGTTGCCGCTGTTCTTGCAATTGCTGAATTGGCAAAAAGGCCGGTTCCTGAAGTTGTTACTGCAGCATATAACACATCACACCTGAGTTTCGGACGCCAGTATATTATTCCTAAACCACTCGATCCACGTCTGTTGGTTACAGTGGCTCCTGCAGTAGCAAAAGCTGCGATAGAGAGCGGTATCGCACGTAAGCCAATTACCGATTGGGACAAATATGAGGAAGAATTACGCCAACGCATGGGTCTCGACAATAAACTGATCCGTGGGCTGACCGAAAAAGCACAGGAAAATCCGAAACGGGTGGTTTTTGCTGAAGCAAATCACATCAATATGCTGAAAGCCGCTGCAGTTGCCAGAGCCGAAGGCATTTGTATCCCGATTTTGCTCGGTAACGAAGAGATCATCGGTAAGCTTATCAAGAATAACAGCATTGAACTCGAAGGTGTTGAAATTGTAAATCTTCGTCACGATCGTGAGTTTTCGAAACGAGAAAAGTATGCCAAAATGTTGACTGTTAAACGCCAACGTGAAGGTATGACTTACGACGAAGCCTATGAAAAAATGTTCGACCGTAACTATTTTGGTATGATGATGGTTGAAGCCGGCGATGCTGATGCATTCATTACCGGAGTTTATACCAAATATCAGGATGCTATAACTCCTGCTATCGAAATTGTTGGGATGCGCGAAGGGTTGAACCACATTGCCGGAATGAATATTGTGACCACTAAACAGGGAACTCTCTTCTTTGCCGATACCATGGTAAACAGCCATCCAACCAAAGAAACTTTGATTGATATTGCCAAGCTGACACAGGATGCGGTAAAATTATTTAATACCGAACCGGTAATCGCGATGCTTTCGTATTCGAACTTTGGCGCCAGAGCTGCCGGAAGTCCGGGAATGGTGCACGAAGCCGTGGCTTATTTGCATAAAAATAATCCTGAAATGATGATTGACGGCGAATTGCAATTGAATTTTGCCTTAAACAAAGATTTGCGTCACGACAAGTTCCCATTCTCGAAAATTGATGGTAAAAATGTAAATACCCTTATTTTCCCGAACCTAAGTTCGTCGAGCATTGCCTATAAGCTGATGCTTGAAAACGGAATGAGCGATACCATTGGACCAATACAAATGGGATTGAAAAAACCAATTCATATCCTAAATGTTGAAAGTACAGTGCGCGACATCCTGAACATGGTTACTATTGCCGTAATCGACGCCCAGGTTGAAGAGCAGAAACTTGCAAATCGTTTGTAGTTAAATTGAGCTTCAGGAAATATCCTGAATATACCAAATAAAAAGAGCCTCGCTGATTCGTTTCAGCGAGGCTCTTTCATTACTGTAACTTTTTACCGTTTCCTTTTTTCTGGATCCTTTTATTTTCTTTTTGTGATCAGTACTTTGTCGATCTTGTTGCTGTCGATGTCAACCACTTCGATGATGCTGTCGGAAACAATGACCTTGTCTCCCAATTCCGGAATTTTGTTGATCTGGTTAAAAACATACCCGGCAACAGTCGAATAATCGATTTCTTCAAAGTCGATGTAAAAATCCTCGATCAGATCGGCCAGCGTTTCAATGGGCGCATCGCCGCTGACCAGGACAGATTGATCATCACGAATAAATACATCAGGTTCAGGCTTTTCACCTTCTTCTGGTACATTTCCAATGATGTTTTCAATAATGTCGTGCAGGGTGATAATCCCTTCAAAGCTACCGTATTCGTCAACAACAACGGCCGTGTAATTTTGTTTCTTCCGGAATAAATCCAACACTTTTTGGGCATCGGCATTTTCAGGAATTACGATGGGATCGTGCAACAATGATTCTATTTTGCGGGGCGATGGCGAATAGTAATTGATCAGGTATTCTTTAATATTCAGGATACCTGTAAATTCGTCGATGCTTTCACGTCCAACAATCACTTTGCTGTGTTTGAGGTTGAGTATTTCAGCATGAAAATCTTCTTTCGATTGGTTGCTGTCAATCCATTCCACGTCTTTCCGGTGAGTCATGATGTGCTTGGCTCTTTTATCCGAAAAATAAAACACTTTTTCATGCATCCGGTTTTGCTCTTCCTCGATTACACCTTCGTCAGAAGCCGATCTGAGCATAAGCCGTAGTTCTTCTTCTGTTACATGTCCTTCCGATGGTTTAATTCCAATCAGTTTGATAATCAGGTTGGTCGAAAATGCCAGTAGTCGTACAAATGGGTAAAATGTTTTGCTGAAGTAATATACCGTTGGGGCCATCCGGATTGCAATTTTTTCAGGATTACCCAGTGCAATGGTTTTCGGTGCCAGTTCGCCAACTACAATCGAGATATAAGTGATTGACAAAATTGTGAGCGAAAGGGCTATTTCGTGGGCAAATTCTCTGGTCGATTCAAACTGAAGGAAGAATGGCGCAACATTGTCGGCAATGTTAATTCCTCCGTAAACACCTGTAACAATGCTAATTAGAGTGATTCCGACCTGAATGGCTGAAAGAAAAACTTCAGAATTTTCAAGTAACTTTAGGGCTACCTTAGCCCCAGTACTACCTTTGACTTTAGATTGTTCTAACCGGGCCTTTTTGCTCGAAATCAATGCGGTTTCCGATAGAACGAAAAATCCGTTCAATACAATCAGAAATCCTAGTACGATCACTTCCATTGCAGAATCATCTAATTTTGCAGTAAAGGTAATACAGTATCTTGAATCTTAACAGGCTCAATAATTTTATAAATTGGGTAGTCATTAAATCCCTGCCCCCATTGTGGTACAAGATACCTATCCATAAAATTCCAGGATAGTAATCCGTCGTTGGTTTGGGGTTCGAGCATATAAGCGGCTAGATTGGCTAAGGCTTGCGAGGTTCTGATCACAAACGTTCCGGCTTTAAATTCCCTCCGCTGAGTTTCCCAACTTCCGCTGATGTTTTGCATATAATGCCCTTGATTGAGGCGTTTTTCCGACTGAATAGCTGTGATTTTAAATGACTGGACATCAAAAGTCTGTGGCGTGCTGAGTCTATTTACCTGAATACCCTGTCGTTGAATGAGGTTAATCACCAACGGATCGGTAACTGCAACCAAATAAGCAAACGGGAACTTTACATTTTTTGTTGCCTCGTATTGAGCAATGTAGGGAACATGAACCGTTATTTTACGGTCAGTCTTTTTGTATTCTTTATAACCGTCGATTTCTGTATATCCATCCACTTCGAAGGCTTTTATCGTTATTTTCTCCGGAATTGGTTTGCCGATATAGCTGATGGGAAACGAGTCGGTTGGTAATGGATTTAATCCCCGGTCGATTGTTTTTTGATCGGCTTTCCGGATCAGCTCCTTGATTTCTCCGGCATTTGCTGCGGCAAAATCGGCAAGCGAATGCAAAAGTTTATGGCAACCCAGAACACGGGTTTTGTAATCGGAGTAAACGTAGTTCTCATTCAGAATAGCCAGCCTGTTTCTCACGCCAATGCAATTAACCAGGTATCTTGGCTCGACAGCATAAGCTTCCCAGCCCTTTTCCGGATATTTCATGTCGATAAATTCGCCATAGTAACAATTCTCTGTTTTGTAGTTGCTCTGAAGGGTTTCCGATATTGCTGGCATCATGTTGCTTTTCATATAATCAATCAGCGAACGATCGCCTGCCGGATTCATGATCCAGGTAAAAGTAACTGGTTCTTCATGGTACGAGCCGTTTGTGGTGTGGCAGTCAATCGTAATCTGCGGATCCCATTTGAGTAACACATTTTTCACCAGTCCATTCATTTCAGGCGATTCGAGTTTGACGGCATCCCGGTTTAGATCGAGCATCTGACCGTTGTAACGCACTCCGACTCCGTTTTTCGGGCCATTTTGATGGGTGCGGTTTTTTACACTGATCGCTTCATTTCCGTCGGGGTTAAAGTTGGGACAGATCAAGACAATCACATTCTTCAGGACTTCCTTTTTCATTCCTGAAAGTAAATCGCGGGCAAACATGAGCGAAGCTTCTTTACCTTCAACTTCACCGGCATGGATGTTGGCCTGAATGTATAGCACCACACGTTTGTCGTTGGCCAGATTTTTTGCTGACTTTGGAAGCGGGTCGGCGATAATCAGGAGTGGAATGGGGCGTCCTTCAGTTGAAACGGCAATGGTTTCAACTCTTATAATGGAGGAATGTTTTTTTAACGACAGGATAAAATCATTGACATCTTTTTCGGTCGATGTTGATTCAAAGTTGGAGCTTTCGGCTACGGTTGAAGGTTGTGCAAAACTCAGGTACGAGAAGGTTATTAGGGCTAACGCCAGAGCCAATTTGAACATGATGAATGAGTTTTTCTGGCTTGCATTAAAACAAACCGGGTGAATAGCAAAAGTAATTATCTGGCCTGATTCCGCCGAGCTTCGCTGTTTGTTTTTTACAATTTGATTTCGAATTTGGCGCGTAGTCCAAAAGTAGGTGCTCCCAATATCGATTTGTTATTTACCCTCCAGATAGCCTCAACCCGGAATAAGCGGAATATGTTTTCGACTCCGGCTCCCAGTTCGATATAGGGATTGCTCATTCTGGAAATGCTGGACGGGAATTCAACAATTTGCTGGTTTTTATCGCTCAACGATCCTATCATCCCTTTTGCCGATAAAACTTCGCGTAACCCAATCCGTTTTAGCAAAGGCACCCGGTTAAACACAAATCCGTTGAGGTGGTATTCGAGGTAGGCATGAAGGTATTTGTCGTGAACGTATTCCATATAGTTCAGCATATTGAAATCGTACGAGAATAGGCCTTGAGTTTCATTACCACGCGGAATGTCGAGCATCGTGTAAGGCAGTTTCCCAAAATACATTCCTCCTTCAATGGCATAATTGAATCCGGTTTGTCCGATCTTCCAATATTGTTCTATAGTGGAGAAAACCTTGCCGTAGTAATTTTCTTTTCCTGAGTAGAAAACCTTGCCGCCCCCTACCGTGAAATGAATAATCGGGTAATTGGTGTTCATGTAAACACGCAAAAATTTATCGTCGATCACTTTTTCCATCCACGAGAAACGGGTATCAATACTGACATCAACCGCAGAAACATTATTGACGGGCAATCCTGCTCGCATAAATGGATAGAATTCCGGAGAAAAATGACGGGTATAATTGGTGCTAATTTTATTTAACAGTCCGGGATGCCATTCGTATTCGTAAGCTGCAGCCAGCTTTTGTTCGCGGAATAATTCGTCTAGTTCGTCTCGCTTGAAAACTTGCGAAACCAGGTTGTTTTCGGTTGGCGACAGGGCATTTTCGTACAGAAATAATATTTTCTCGTTTTCGCCTGATCGAACAATTTTATCGTCGTACGAAATTTTCACAATCTGACGGTTGATGGTCGGGAATTTATATCCATAGCCTGCTATACCATTGATTTTTTTATTTCGGAAGCCATAACCAAGACCGCCCCAAATCATATAGTGTGTACTTATTTCGCTGCTGGTACGGGCACCTGCAAACAAATGCAACCCTTCTACTTTATTGGTATTTATGGTGCTGGCATATGGACCAAATTCAAATCGTCCCAGGTCATAATAACCGGTCATCGACATTCGGGCAATGTTATCGGCGAATTTGATGGCTTTGATCTGGCCTACAGAATCGATTGTTGCACTAACCATTTTTTCGCGTGGATTGAGTTCTTCCAGTCGGTGGTTTTCCCAATAATTTTGATCGCGATCTTTCGAGTCAGGTAGTTTGATTGTTTCATAGTGCCCACTTCCATTGGCAAGTTTCACATCCTGTTCCTGGTTAACCGTAACGCTATCGATCACCGACGACTGGGTGAAGAAAAGGCTGATCGGCTTTTTCGATGGGTTGTTTTTTAAAGGAACGTAGTTAAAAACTGCATCGATCTGGTTTCTCCTGAAAAATGGGATGGAATCGTCCACCATCTGGTAGCTGCCTGTAAGTCGCATGCTTTTCAGAAAATTAAGATAGCTGGTTGTGGCCAGGGTTCCATCGATTTCGAGCACGGAGAATTCCTTATCCTCGGTGATGAAATAGCCCTTAAATACCTTGTCGCCAGCTCGTCGTGGCATGAATTCTATTTTATAGTTTTTTGTTCCATTCTGATAAGTGCTGTCAGCCAGATAATACTTATAATAAAACCAGCCATTGTCGGCCAGAGGGCTGACGAAATTCTGGGAAAACAGATCGATGTAATTATCATAGAAATTAACTTCCATATCCAATGCACTAGTGTACCCAGAGATTTCGTAATCGTTTAAAACACCAACACCTGAAGTTTTGTCGGCCAAAACCGTTGATTTTTGCTTGGATGGATTTTTTTGTACCTCGTTGTAAACCAGTTGTTCTGAAAAATATATTGGGAGGAATTTAGTACTGTCTTCGCTGGTTTTAAATACCGATTGGTTGTTTTTAAATGCTTTTGAGTTAATCATTTTCTGACCAACGTTGTTCAGATGATATTCCCATTTCGTGTATTTTCTGTAGGAATAACGTGGATACTTTGCGGGGTTATTTTGCTTTTTCCGATCCGAAATTTCTTTTAATATCCGCCTGACCGGTCCATCGTTAGGCAATACCGTTACTTCCGAAATTTTCACCAGATCAGGCTGAAGGGCTACTTGTAACTCGTTCGTTGTATATGGTTTTATTCCATAAGTTTTACCCAAATAACCAATGGTTGTAAATTGAATGGAATCGACTTTGATCTTGCTGGTGAGCTTGTAAACGCCTAAAGAGTCGGTGGTTGTTCCTATTGGTGTCTTTTTAAAAAGAATCGTGACATAAGGAATAGGGCGCCCGGTTTCCAAGTCGGTAACCTTACCTTGCACAACAGTTAGCTGTGAAAAGGCCGAGGTAAAAATTAAAAGCAATATAATAAGTAGCTGAAGCTTACCTATGAATTGGAATTCAAGCAGTTTGATTCTACGGTGCATTGTTCTGTTTCCTGTTTCTGTAAAAAGGTCAGAAAAATTCAACCAGGTGGCTAGCGTGATTTGAATTTGTTCGAACCAGAGACCAAATTTGTCGAAAAAAATTAATCAATTGATTAGTTTTTTGTATTTTTTATTTAATGTTAAGTTTTCTACATTTTAATAAACCTAAACAATAAATAGGATTATTGTGTTCTCAAATAATGAATTATCCTGAAATCAAGTCATCGATCAACAACCATTTTTAATTAAAAGCCTAAAAAATAGTTGTTTGTGGCTTGTGCATTTATTTTAGGTAGTTTTCAATAAACGAATCTTTCAGCAGATGTGCTGTGTCAAAAGAGCGAAGTACAATTTCCAGTTTCTCCATATCATCGTGTTGTTCGAGAGGAAAAATAGCAATAGTTGGGTTCTCATTTGACAAAATCCAAATTGAAACGCTCAAAAACGCCCTTCGTTATGGAGGAGGGTGAAAAACCTACGGCTTTATTTTTCCTCTTCCGGAAATTCAGCTTCCAGTTCTTTGTCTTCGGCTTCATCTTCTTCGTAAATTTCGACAATTGGTTCAGTAAATGCTTTACTGACCAGACGTTTGTCGAGCGTAAGCAAAAGCGAAGGCAAAACCATGACATTAAAGAACATGGCAATTAGTAAAGTTGTTGAAATCAGAATTCCAAGCGCCTGGGTTCCTCCAAATTCTGATACAATAAATACACTGAATCCAAGAACCAGGACAATACTGGTGTATATCATGCTGAAACCAGCTTCGCGCAAGGCATTTAAGGCCGATAACTTTATTGCGCCATTATTCACTTTTAGCTCGTGTCGGTATCGCGAAAGATATTGGATGGCATTATCGACCGAAATTCCGAGAGCAATACTGAATACGATAATGGTCGAAGGCTTGATTGGAATGCCCGTAAATCCCATGATAGCGGCGGTAATCAAGAGTGGAATGATGTTCGGAACCATCGAAACAATAATCATCCGGAACGAAGAGAACAAAAAGGCCATCAGGATTGAAATCAAAATAATGGCGATAATAACGCTTTCGAATAAATTGCGGATCAGGAAATTGGTTCCTTTGGCATAAACGACACTATTTCCGGTAACAGTTACATTGTATTTGGCCCGATCAAAAATGCTGTCAACCTGTGGTAAAATGCTGGTCATTAGTGAGTCCATGTGGTTGGTTCCCACATCGGCCATCTGAAAGCTGATTCGGGTTATTTGTTTGGTGCTGTCGAGGAACGATTTCAGCAAACCAGTTCCATCGCCCTTCACATTCTGCGGGATATAACCAAAAATGAAGTTTTTCTCCATCGAAGTGGGCAGCGAATATTTGCTCGAATCACCATTGTAATAGGCTTGGCGTGCAAATTTCAGAACCTCGATCAACGATAACGGTTTCGAGAATTCGGGATGTTCGTTAATTGTATTTTGAAGTTTGTCAATTTTCTGAATAGTTGCATAGTTCAATACCCCGTTTCTCTTTTTGGTGTCAACCGAAATTTCAAAGGGCATCACGCCTCCAAAGTTGGCTTCAAAAAATTTCAGGTCGATGTAAGTTGGATCATCCGATCTGAAATCATCAACTATTTTTCCTGAGGTTCTCATCATACTCAGGCCGATGAAACCAACCACAACCAGTCCTCCGGCAATGCTGTAAATCAAATTGCGGCGGTTACTGATCAGATAGATGACTTTGTCGAGAATGGCACCAAAGAAGTTACTGTCGAGGTGTTTCAGGTGTTTCTCAGTTGGCGGATTGACCAAACTGAAAATGATAGGCAACAGCGTAATGGTTAGGATGTACAAAATCATGATGTTGATGGACGTGATCACTCCAAATTCGCGCAGCATTTGATTTGGGACCAGAATAAATGCAGCAAATCCCAAGGCAGTAGCAGCATTTGTCATGAGTGACGCAAAGCCGATTCGGTGTATTACCTGTGACAATGCCCTCATTTTGTTGCCATGACTTCGATATTCCCAATGGTATTTGTTCAGAATATAGATACAGTTTTCAATCACAATGATTACGATGAGCGATGGAATTACACCAGTTAAAATGGTGATTTTGTATCCGAAGAGTACGAGAGTCCCCATAACCCATATGATACTGATTCCGACGACCAAAAGTGAACTGAATACAACCTTAAATGATCTGAAAAACAAGAACATGATGAATGCCGCTACCGCAATGCTTATCAGGACGAAAAGGAATAATTCGTGTTTCACCTTTTGCATAGTTACAGTGCGGATGTATGGCATCCCGGAGCAATGAATTTCTACTCTACTCTGCGCTTGGTAGGCTTGTACCTCCTGAATGAGCTGATTAATCAAAGTAATTCGGCTAATGTCATTGAGTTTTCGCTTGTCTAGCGTAACAGTCATCAGGGTTGCTTCAGTCCTTGGGTTGTAAAGCATCCCTTCATAAAGTTTCAAGCTGGTCATCAAGTTTTTGATGCTGTCAACTTCTGCTTGCGTGTTTGGTCGTTTACTTGCAACAGGTTGAACCTTGAACTGATGAGTTTCTTCGTTTTTTACCAGGTTTATGGCTTTTGAGATACTCATAACCTCCTGAATGCCATCTATTTTTTTGATTTTGCTTCCCAAATCAGCCCAGGCATTAAACTGGTCAAGTTGAAATAGGTTGGGGTTTATGGCTCCGATAACAATTACATTTCCATCTTCACCAAACTGATGCTTGAAGTTCTGATAAGCAATTCTGGTGCTATCTTTTTCAGGTAATAAAGAAGAGTTCTCGTATGATAATTTAACATCTTTTCCTTTGTAGGCCATAAAAGCAGTCAACAGGGAAAGAACTACAATTAAAAAGGTTCTGTGCTTAAGTATAAACCGGGAAATGTATGTGAACATGAGAAATATATAATGATCTGTTTTTTAGGCAGATGTTTTAGATAAAGTATAATTTGCTGGCAAAAGTACTACAATATCTGTACTTTAACAAGTTCGATCATCTAAAACACGGCCGTTTTTACAAGCAACTGATCCGATGACTTCGAGTCACGGATCAGTCAGTATTTGGATCTAATAGGGTTTGCAGCGCGCCAAAACAAAACTGGAAATGAGTCTTGCCTCTTCATCCGAAATTTTGGCTTTACCCTTCATCTCGGGCATCACCTTTTCCCAATGAGTCTGGGTATATTGTTCAGGCAAATGCAGGTTATGACAACTTCCGCAGTGTTTGGTGTATAACGTTCGTCCAATCATTAAGCTATCGGTTGAAATGCCTAGGCGATTCGCATCGGTTATCGATGGCATGTACAACGCAGGACTGCATGCACAGAGGAAAACTGCCGCCAACAGAATGATCTGGTTTCGAATTTTAGAATTCATACGAAAAGATTAAACGTGCTTGAAGTCCATCTTCATCAGTAATGTTGCGGCCGCCGCTTTTCAAATCAGTTAATTGGGGCATCAGGGTAAAATTCATCCAGAAACCTTGTCCTGAATAGGATACAGTTGGGCCGGCAGTCAGTATTGATTTTTCGAGTTTACCTACAGCAAAAACATTTTCGTTCATCACTTCCACCCCGGCAAACCACCGCTTGTTGATCTGATAGGAGAACCCGTAGTTCCATTCCATCTTGAATTCCTTTTCAGTTTCAGCCACCAACCTGTTTCCTTCAGGATTAAATTCCTTTTCGAACCCCAATTCCCCCACAAGGTTAAAGGCTTGAATAAACCGTCCGGTCTGCTTATCCAGAATCAATTTGCCTTCCAGTTCAGTTTCTCCGGGAGCCAGTGCATACTCGAAATACACGGCCGAACCCAGTTTATTTGCAACCGGATCGCTCAATTTCAGTTTCCATTCGTTGGCAAAACTATAGGAGTTATCACTGGTTAAAACATCCAGTTCATTGCTTTTGGTGATGCCTTTGCTGTAGCCAAAATTCAGGTAAAATGCAGTTTGGAGTTTTCCGCCAAGACCAATTTCAAATTCGAGACTATGATTTAATCCACGATAAAAGTCCTGACGTCCGGTTCCTAAAGTGGTCCAAACTTCAAGCTCTTTCTGGCCTTTATTCAAAACATTACTCTGGTAGGTGTACGTGAAAACGCGGTCTTGTGCAACCGCACCGATGGCCACTAGAAACGCGGCTATAAAAAGAATTTTCTTCATTTGATGATTTTTTGTTCGTTTAACCGAAGCAAAAGTACCGGAGGCACCATCATCAAACAATCCCCAAAAATGGGGATTTATATCAGGTCGGCAGTATCAATTTCGTTCATGTCGATTATCTTTTTCAGGATGGCATACATGGTTAATCCGGAAGCCGATTTGATGCCGGTTTTTTCGGAAATATTTTTGCGGTGCGAGATGACCGTGTGAGTGCTGACAAACAGGAGATCAGCAATTTCCTTATTCGAATGTCCTTTGGTGACCATTTGCAAAACCTCAATTTCTCGTTTGGTCAGTTCAGTGTCTGTGTCTTTATTTTGGTCTGAAAGGAATGAATTCAGGATTTCGTTCACCTTGTAGCAAATCAAAGTTGGTGCATCGAAAAGGTTAATTGTTTGATTGGAATACACCGAATCGGCATCCAAATGAAGCGTCATAAAGTGAATTTGTTGAGCTGAGAAAAGTATTTGTCGCATAAGCGAGCTGCTTTTTTCCTGTTCTTCTGAAGTTGCCAGGATTAAAACATGACCGTTCATCGCCTGATAATCGATTAATTCGTCACCCCGATGAAGCAAGACAACCTCACTTGCCAGGCTACCTTTCAGAATTTCAAAAAGACCGGTCAGCACCAGGTCAGATTGGCTAATCACCACAATGGAAATGTTCTGATTGCTATTCATCGCTTACCAACAATTTTTCGAGCTGTTTTACTTTCGGAATCAAAATGTGATCTTCAATTCGGGAATGGTTTTTCAGGTCTTTCTCGAATAGGAATAGATTTGACAGAAATGCATTTCCCCGATTCTGATCGTAATTGGGTGGCAAATATTTAATGATGATGTTGGTCAAGTCGTCCATTTTGTCATCCATCGCCGAGTGTTCTTTTTCAAAGCTTGAAATTGAATACTCAGGATATTTCTGTTTAAATTGTCCTCTGTAAGTGGGATTTTCGATGACTCGGTTCAATTCCAGAATGTATGGGAACATCTCCCGCTCCTCGAAATTAATGTGAATCACAAACTCTTCTTTAAACTTGGTATAGAATTTCCGAACCAGCTCGTTCTCTGTATTTTCATCTGGGCTGGCCGACAGGAAAAGCTCAATCAACCGGTCATTTTCCGGAATCAGGTAATCTTTGTAATACTGATGTGTTTTTACCAGGTATTCGATAACCATCGATACCGAAAAGTCGAGCAAACGTTTCTCCGGAAAGTAGGCTTCGTAGTGAAAAACATTGATGGTTTCGACAAAAAAATTGAGATCGATTCCCTTTTCCTCACAAATATTCCGGATGGTTTTATCGCCAAAGCCAAGCTTAATGCCCAATCGGTTGATGACTGGCAACAATGAATGATCTTTATGAATAACCGAAGCGAGCTTGCTGTTTTCGTTAAACAATTCCATGGCTTTCAGAATAAAATTTGATGCTTTATTAGGACAAAATATTAAGGAAAAGGTTCACCGCTAAAAATGCAAAAACCCCACATGAAGTGAGGTTTTCCTTATAAATATTCTTTTCTTTTTCATATTAACTAACGGGAAAAAGTCATTAGTCATTGGTAAACTGTTTAAAAAGCTCCCTTTCTATTGACTTTTTCCTTGTTTCTGATCTACGGCCTTCTGCTCCAGAAAGTCCTTTTGGGTTTCGGTTCAGCTTGAACCGAAGCATGTCCACTTGGCCTGCTCTCCCGATTCCCTGAAGTTTCTCTCACTGCCTGACCGTTATGTTGGCGGGCAATAGGTTTCCTCGTTTGTTTCGGTGGTGCTTTTTCCGGAGTAAAATCGGTCATTGCATACGGATGATCGCTGACAACCGGAATGGTTTGAGAAATCAATCGCTGAATATCGCGCAGGAATGTAATTTCGGTGTTGTCGCACAACGAAAGTGCAATACCGCTTTGTCCGGCGCGTCCGGTTCTTCCGATCCGGTGAACGTAGGTCTCCGGAATATTGGGAATTTCGTAATTAATTACATGCGACAAATCGTCGACGTCAATTCCGCGGGCAGCAATGTCGGTAGCAACCAACACGCGTATTTTCCCACCTTTAAAGTCCGAAAGGGCTTTCTGGCGGGCATTCTGCGATTTATTACCGTGAATGGCCTGTGCCTGATGTCCGTTTTTCTGCAAAAACTGGACGACTTTGTCGGCGCCATGTTTTGTCCGGGTAAAAACCAGGGCAGAAACAATCTCCGGGTTTCTCAGTAAATGAAGCAACAAACTGCGCTTATCGGCGTAATTCACCATATACATTTGCTGTTCAACCTTTTCAGCAGTAGTCACCTCGGGAGTAATTTCTACCTTAACCGGATTTTTCAGGATCGTTTGCGACAGTTTGACAATGTCTGAAGGCATGGTAGCCGAAAAGAACAACGACTGCCTTTCGCGTGGCAATTCAGCAATGATGCGTTTTACATCATGGATAAAACCCATGTCGAGCATACGGTCGGCTTCGTCGAGGACAAACAATTCGATACTTCGCAGATCGATGTACCCTTGATTCATCAAGTCGAGCAAACGACCCGGTGTGGCAATCAGGATATCGATTCCCTGACGCAGGGCATCGGTTTGAGGACGTTCACCCACACCACCAAAAATGACGGTATGTTTCAACCCTGCATATCGCCCGTAGGCTGCAAAACTTTCGCCAATCTGGATCGCCAGTTCGCGTGTTGGGGTTACTATCAGTGATTTTATCTTACGTTTCCCTTTGGCCGGAATGTGCGTATCGTAAAGAATCTGGATGATTGGAATGGCAAAAGCTGCCGTTTTTCCTGTTCCTGTTTGTGCACAACCTAATAAATCTTTTCGCTGAAGTATAATGGGTATTGCTTGTTCCTGAATTGGGGTTGGTTTTTCGTAACCTTCTGTTTTTAAAGCCCTCAGGATGGGCTCAATCAAATCTAAATTTTCAAATAACATCTTAATAATTTGGAAAGGCTTTCGAATCCAACTTTATGGATTGGCCTTTATGTTTAAGTCGCAAATTTAGACATTAATCCGATAAACCACCTGCAATCTATATTAATTCTGGTTTTTAGCTGAAAAAGAATATGTTACGATGACATTGAAAATACAAAGGCTGCCAACTTCAGGAAATTGGCAGCCTTTGTATTGAAAATTTATCCAGGCAATCTATTCTTCAATTGCACTGTAAAGGATGGCTGCAACCCGATCGTAAAACTCTCCGTGCTGGAAGCCATTAATCTGCATCATGCCCACAAAAATCAAATCTTCTTTGGGGTCGATCCAAAATTTCGTTGTAAAGTATCCGCTCCATTCGTAGGTTCCGGGCGATTTAGAATTGATGCCTTTCCCCTGATCGGTGCGTAATCCAAAGCCCAGGCAAAAAGTTTCACCGGGACGCGGGCTCATGCCTTTTCCCTGCTGGTTTAACGTAATCATCTGATCAGCGGTCATCACTTCAATCGTCTTTCGGCTAAGAATCCGTTTGCCGTTGTAAATGCCGTTATTCATGAGCGACTGAATGAAAATGGCATAATCCATTGCCGTTGATGAAAGTCCTCCACCTCCGGCATAATGACCAATATCAACATTTTTCGGATAATCAGTATTTGACACCAGCGGATCATTGGTCAACATCTGAAAGTTATTGTTGGCATCGTATCCATAAATGGGCACCAATCGCGATTGCTTTTCCTTGGGCAGATAAAAATAAGTATCTTTCATCCCAAGCAGTTCGAAAATATGCTTGTGGAAATAGTCGCTCAACTTTTCTCCGGAAGCTACTTCAATAACACGTCCCAAAACATCCATGTTCAGTCCGTACATAAAATGATCCCCAGGCTGAAAAGCCAGCGGTACGGCAGCCAGTCGATTGATAAATTCTTCGGTAGTCCAACTCGGATGCGACAAGCCAACGCCCAACATGTTGTTCTTTTTATACACTGCCTTGATTTTCCCGGGATAAAAATCGCCATAGGCAATTCCTGAAGTGTGCGTTAATAGCTGTCGCAAAGTGATTGGCGATTTCACTGGCACCGTGGTATAAGTCGAATCCTTTTCGTTAAATGAATCGAGCACCTGAGTCTTTTTAAATGCCGGAATATAATTTTGAACAGCATCGTCGAGACCAAGTTTACCTTCCTCATACAGTTGCATAATGGCTACCGTGGTGATGGCTTTGGTCATGGAACAAATGCGGAAAATATCATCCTTTTTATAAGGTGCTTTTTTATCCGTGTTCCTGAATCCAAAGGTTTTGTTGTACACAATCTGGTTATCGCGGGCAACCAGGAAAACTCCTCCGGGAATATATCCCTTATTTACATAGTCCCTAATGAACTGATCAAGCAGTTGAAGTCGCTTTTCGGATACGCCAACCAATTCAGGAGAACCTTCGGTCAACACATCGGCCGAATGCTGGGCCCAGGCCGGTAACTGAAACAATATCAACAAAATGAACGCAATTAATCTGATGCGCATAATATGTATGTTTTAGGGTTAAATTTTATTTGTGCTGATTGCAGCAACAGCAATGAATGGGATGATAACCGATTACGGTTCCGTATTTATCGAATTCGTAATGGCAACAATTCATTAATAAATCGCTCAATTTATAACGGGCGCGAGCTACTCGTGATTTAGCTGCAGTGTATGAAATACCAGCCTGTTCTGCATATTCTTTAATGCTGACACCAGCCAGTTCAACCAGACAAAGTGCCTGGCAATCCTGCTCAGGTAGGTCCTTCATGAAAAGAACCATGTCGCGGATAGTTTGTGTCATCGCTTCATCCGATTCAGGTTCTGCGTCAATCATTTCAGGAACCTCTTCCACTGATATGGGGTTGTTTCTCCGATAATGATCATTGATGATGTTTCGGGCAATCTGGAAAACCCATGATTGTACTTTTGCTTCGTCTCGCAGGTTGTCGATTTTTGAATGAATCCGGATAAATGTTTCCTGAAGTAAATCGTCAGCCAAAGCTTCATCGTTCACCTTTTTGAGGATAAAACGGCGCAGACCGCCGCTAAATCTGTTCCATAATTCAGTCGTTATTTGTTCCATTAGCAGCTTGTCTTTTATTTGGGTACCTCCTAAAATCGGATTGAATAAGTTCTTTGATCTAGTCATGTTGTTGGTTCAAAGATATTTACATAAGGAGGAGCCTGGATCAAAAAGGTTATTTTTATTGTGTAAAAAGCAAATAATTTCTAAAAACCAGATCATCAACTCGCCCGATTTCAAATTAATACCCCCAACCTTTCATGATTTTCAAATCTTCTTTCACGCAATCGATTGGAGCCTTGCCCTGATAGGCCTCCTGTTCAATAATATAAACCTGGGTTCCGCCTGTTTTGCGACAAATGTCGAGGACATTTTTTACCGGTATAATCCCTTTTCCAAGGATCGCACTTTCGAATTTTTCAGGGGTCGAATTGCCAATTTCATCTTTCACATGGATCAATTCAAACTTCCCGGGATATTGGCCAATTACGTCAAGAGCTTTTGCCCCGCCAATATACATATTGCCAATATCGAGTTGCATAACCACTTTGTTTACATCCAGCTTTTGCATCATGATGTCGAACAGCTTCATTCCATTCAGTCGTTCTGTAAATTCAGCCCAGTGATTATGGTACCCAAATTTCATTCCTGATTTTTTACACAGATTGCCGCAAAGATTGAAAACATCGAGGTAACGGACCAAATCGTCGTAGGTTTTGCGCATACTTTCGTCCATCCAGGGACTAATTACATACTTTTGCCCCATGTAAGCAGCGTCTTCAACGGTATATTTCCAGGCATCAGTAAAATCTTTTTTGCTGGCATCCCAATGATCTTTTCCCATTACCGTGTGTCCGCTTGGCATTTTCAAGCCCAAGTCGTCCAGAATTTTTCTGAATTCTTTTGCCGGATAACCGTAAAATTTTCGATCGACGTAATTGGCATGTTCAACATGCTTGTATCCCATTTTAGCCAATTGCTTTAATGTTCCGACCGGATCTTTTTTCATATCGTCGCGAACGGAGTAAAGTTGTACCCCAATAATTTCAGAAGGTTTAACCGCAGCAAAAGCTGCTTTCGACAACAGTGTACTTCCGGCAAGCAGAATCGCACTGTTTCTTAAGAATGACCGGCGTGATGTTTTCATGGTATCATTTTAATATTTAAGGGATGTTTCTAATATTGATGAAATGACTGAGAAACAAATTCAAGTACTGTTGGCAATGCTTCGCGCCAATATGTCCAGTTGTGTGCGCCATCGCGAATGCGGAATTCGTGAGGAATTTCTTTTTTACGCATAGCAATATGAATCAAGCAGTTTCCCTCAAAAAGAAAATCGTCGTCGCCACAATCAATGTACCAACGCACTGTTTTTTTCTGATCGTCGGGCATCGCATTCACTAGTTCAAGAGCGCTGTGGCGGATGTAATACTTATTCAGGTCGTCTTTTGAAATATCTGGATATTGCTTTTCCCATCGCGTTGCTGCCTCTTCCAGTGAAATTGGCCCGACATAAGCACTTAACGGACATGCTGATGAAAACAGTTCAGGATGATGTAAAGCATACATGAATGTTCCTCCTCCTCCCATGGATAAACCAGCAACGGCACGGTATCTTTTATCAGCTCGGATCCGGTAAGTCTTTTCAATTGCCGGCATAAATTCCTGAAAGAAAAAATCCTCATAGTTCCAGTCACCTTTCGGACTATTGAAATAACCACGCTGACCGGTATTGCCATCGGGCATTACGATGATCATTGCAGTGCATTTCCCTTCAGCAATAGCTTTATCAGCAATTGATTTAACTTCACCAAACTGAACCCAGCCCGATTGGTCGTCGCCTGCACCATGCAGCAGATACAATACCGGATAACTGCGATCTGAAGTTTCGTAATCAGCCGGGAGGTAAATGGCATATTTGCGATCCATTTTCAGGATTTTACTGGGTATCGATAAATTGTCGGAAACTTTTCCGCCGGGTTGGGCGGAGGCCATAGAAAATAACAAACAAAGAGAAAGAATTGAAACGAAGAGTTTTTTCATGGTTAGTCAGGTTTATCCGTTAACACAGTAAAGCTACAATTTTTCAGGATTTATTTCTACTATTTTGCCTCAAATGAATATAGCAGAACCAGCTTAGGATACTGCAAATCCATCCAGGTATTCAAAAGAAATGCCACCTGTATCCAATAAACAAGTGGCATTTCATTCTATAAAATCAACAGACTCATTTAGTCATCATCCTCTTCGCTCAACAGAACTTCCTCTATTATGCGCGGGTAATGTTGATATTCAAGTTCATGCACTCGGGCTGCAAGGGTTTCGGGAGTATCGCCTGAAACAATTGGGCAAGTAGCTTGAAAAATAATATCACCATCGTCGTAATTCTGGTTGACGCGGTGGATCGTTATTCCCGATTCTTTATCTTTTGAGGCCAATACTGCTTTGTGAACGTTGATTCCATACATTCCTTTACCACCATATTTAGGCAACAGCGCTGGGTGTATATTAATAACAGTAAATAACTCGGTTAGATTACGAGGAACGAGCCAAAGGAAACCTGCCAGTACAATCATATCAATCCGGTGATCATAGAGTCGGTCTAAAATCTCGTTACTTCGGTAAAATTCGTCACTTTCAAATGTAAAAGTTTCCACCCCCAGTTTTTCAGCCCTGATTAAAGCATAGGCATTTTCATTATTCGACCAAAGGGAATCAACAACGACCTCCTTACTGGTTGAAAAATATTCAATTATCTTCTGGGCATTCGACCCGGAGCCCGAGGCAAAAATGGCAATTCGTTTCATTTAACGTTCAATTTTTAGATTTATGATTAATGGAATTTTAGAATGAAAGGTTCAAATATAGACCTGACAGAGTCCTTATTCAAGCTTTATTCATCCATTTATATCATTTTTTGTTTGAAATATCAGGCGTAAATTTATTACTTTGCATCGAATTTTTTGAAACAATTTTAATATTAACCAAAAATTAGAGTTATGTCTGACGTTGCAGCAAAAGTAAAAGCAATTATTGTTGACAAATTAGGTGTTGATGAAAGTGAAGTTACCCTCGAAGCATCATTCACCAATGACCTTGGTGCTGATTCACTTGACACCGTAGAATTGATTATGGAATTTGAGAAAGAATTTGATTTGGCTATTCCAGATGATCAGGCTGAAAAGATTTCAACAGTTGGTGAAGCAATCGCTCACATCGAAGCAAATTTGAAGTAATAAATAACAAAACAACACTTATGGAATTTAAACGGGTAGTTGTTACCGGCCTTGGAACTGTGAACCCGCTTGGTAATTCTATTGAGGAATTCTGGGAAGGCTTAAAAAATGGGAAAAGTGGCGCTGGCCCGATCACTCATTTTGACGCCACCACTCACAAAACAACTTTTGCCTGCGAACTGAAGAATTTTGATCCGTCAGTTTACGTTGAGAAAAAGGAGATCAGGAAACACGATCCTTTTACTCTTTATGCGTATGCAGCAGCAGCGCAGGCAATGGAAGATTCTGGTCTTGATCTTCAACAGATCGACAAAGACCGGGCTGGTGTTGTTTGGGGTGCCGGAATTGGAGGCTTACAAACCTTCTTTGAAGAAACACTGAATTATAAAAACGAGATGCCTCGTTATTCGCCGTTCTTCATTCCTAAAATGATTGCCAACATAGCAAGTGGTTTGCTTTCAATTCGTTATGGATTCAGAGGACCGAATTTCACAACGGTAACAGCATGTGCTTCTTCCTCGACAGCCCTTATCGAAGCGATGAATTACATTCGTATGGGTAAAGTGGATGTATTTATCTCCGGAGGTTCAGAGGCAGCGATAAATCCTGCAGGTTTGGCCGGATTTAATTCCATGCGGGCCCTTTCGACTCGAAACGATGATCCAACCACCGCTTCACGTCCTTTTGACTTGGATCGCGATGGATTTGTGATGGGAGAAGGAGCTGGAGCTCTCATTTTAGAGGAGTATGAGCATGCGGTGAAACGTGGTGCTAAAATTTATGCCGAGTTGGTTGGTGGTGGTATGTCAGCTGATGCTTACCACATGACTGCCCCCGATCCTGAATCAGGAGGTGCAACTTTATGCATGAAGTGGGCTTTGGAAGACGCAGGTATGAATCCGGAAGACATTGATTATATTAATGTTCACGGAACTTCAACTCCACTTGGAGATATCGCTGAACCTCAAGCTATCCAGAAATTATTTGGAGAACATGCGTACAAAATGAGCATTAGTTCAACCAAATCGATGACTGGTCACTTACTGGGAGCTACAGGAGCTGTTGAAGCGATTGCATGTATCCTCGCCATTCGGGATGGTATTATTCCACCCACAATTAATCACTTTAATGATGATCCTGAAATCGACTCAAAACTTGATTTCACTTTCAATGTAGCAAAAGAGCGCAAAATCAGAACCGCATTAAGCAATACGTTTGGTTTTGGTGGGCATAATGCTACTGTTATTTTCAAGAAAATTTAACACAAGTGATACGAACTATCGTTCAAAGAATAAAACTCTTTTCTTCTTCTAGAAAAGAGTTTTATTTATTTTTAAGATCGTTGCTGGGTTTTTATCCGACAAACTTGCGGATATACGATATCGCCGTTATCCACAAGTCGGCATCCAAGATTGACTCCCAAGGTCATTTTGTAAATAATGAACGACTTGAGTATTTAGGCGATGCCATATTAGGCGCTGCTATTGCCGACTTCCTTTACAACCGTTTTCCTAATCAGGACGAAGGTTACCTTACGCAAATGCGCTCGAAACTGGTCAACCGCAGCTTTCTGACCCAATTAACTTACCAGATTGGTTTAAATCATTATATTCAGTCAAATACCACTTCAACAATTGAATCAAGCCATATCTACGGCGACACGCTCGAAGCGCTTATCGGCGCTATTTATTTGGACAAAGGTTATCTGGAAGCAAAAAAATTCATCACCCGGAAATTGCTGAACAACTACGTGAACCTGGTTGAAGTACAAAATACAAACTCCAATTACAAAAGCCAGTTGATCGAATGGTCGCAAAAAAACAAAAAAGCCGTTTCGTTTGACACTACCGACGAAAGCAAAAACGATGGCAAACAGCCTTGGTTCATTGCTACCATTGAAGTTGACAATGAACTTTTAGGAAAAGGTTCGGGCGCTTCAAAAAAAGAAGCCCAGCAAAATGCTTCAAAGGTCGCCCTCGATAAAATTAAAGATCGGTATCCCGATCTGAATCTGTCTGAGTAAAATTTGTACTCCCTACCTTATTCCTTTTCTGGTTAATAAACTCGATCCTGGGTTTTGTGTAAATTCGTCATCAGGATAAATTTACATCAGAAACGAAGAAGCAATTTCTGTTTTCAAAATTCGGAGTAATGTCATTCAACACTGGAAGTGCCTGTGTTAAATATTGTTAAGTATTTATTGTCAGCACATTTAAAGACTATATTTGCGCTATGAGTAGAAGGGTAATACTTATATTAATTGTGATCATGGTGTTGGTGATAACCAGTTTAATTCTGGTTCAGACCAATTCGATTTTAAAAGCACTCGAAATAAGAGAAGAGCAATTTAATACTTCTGTAAAAAACGCTTTGATAGCAGTATCGAACAGGCTCGAAATGGAAGAAGCTTCGATGCTTGCTGACGCTGAAAAAAATCTTGTCATTCAACGAAACAATGGTATTTTCCCTGGCAACTCGAAGCGTTCAAACTCAAGATCGCTTAGCCAGAGAGATATCCAGATCTCTTTGCAGTATTCGCAACAGGTTGCCGGGAGCATTTATTCTGAAGAATTAAACATTGAATACGATACACCGCCTGCCGACCGCACCAATGAGCGGGGAAGACCCGGAGATTTTCCCAACGCATTTGATATTATTCATAAATATGATGGGTATGTAAGTAAGCAATATGAAGATCGGCTAAATCAGCAAGCACGACTTCTTGAGCTTTCGCAAATTGCCTTGATCCGTTCGGCCCTTCCTATTGAAGAACGAATTGATCCCACTACCCTTGGCCGGTTTATTAAAACTGAATTAAAAAAGCAAGGCATTAACATGGACTTCAAATATGCCGTAAAATCGTTTTCAAGAGGCGAGGAACGGTTTATTTTCGGAGATAAAAACTACAATAAAAATGGGCAAAAGGAACACAACGTTCTTTTGTTTCCAAACGATCTGGAAGAACTAAAAAAACCCAACTGGTTGTATTTGAGCTTTCCCAAACAGAATACCTATTTGCTTAAATCAACCGGGCTACTGGTTATTCCAACCTTTGTTCTGACTGCCATGCTGATTGGTATTTTCGTATTCACGATACTGATCATCCTAAGGCAGAAAAAATTGTCAGACATTAAAAACGACTTCATCAATAACATGACTCACGAGCTGAAAACGCCAATCTCTACCATTTCTCTCGCCAGTCAGATGTTACGCGACAATACGGTTACCAACACGCCCAAGACCATTGAACACATTTCGGGAATCATTTTTCAGGAGAGTAAACGGTTAACCACACAGGTTGAAAAAGTGTTGCAAATGGCAGTCTTTAATGAAGGAAAATTGAAACTCAAATTCAAAGAAGTAAATATAAATACCTTGATTAACTCTGTTGTTTTAAACTTTGAACTTCGGGTGAAGTCTAAAAATGGTGAGTTAACCTCTGATTTGAAGGCCGATCCTGCAATCATTAAGGCTGACGAGGTACATCTTACCAATGTTTTGTTTAACTTGCTCGACAATGCAGTGAAATACAGTAAGGACGAACCCAAAATAATTATTTCGACCGAGGTCAACGATGATTTTGTGGTTGTTTCGGTAAAAGATAATGGTATCGGGATTCAAAGCGAACATATTGGCCAGATTTTTGAACGGTTTTACCGGGTTCCGACCGGAAACGTTCATGATGTAAAAGGCTTTGGGCTCGGATTAAGTTACGTTAAAATCATTGTTGATGCCCACAAGGGGAAAATAAAGGTCGAAAGTGCTATAAATAAAGGAACAAAGTTCATGATATATTTTCCGATAAATACAGAAAAACATGGAAAAAAAGGTAAAATTGCTATTGGCCGAGGATGATGAAAACCTTGGATTGTTATTAAAAGAATATCTGATTGCCAAAGGATATGAAACTGATTTATATCCCGATGGAGAGGCCGCGTACAAAGGATTCACCAAAAATCAACCTTACAGTCTTTGCATATTAGATATCATGATGCCCAAAAAGGATGGGATTTCACTGGCCAAAGATATTCGTTTGTTGAACATGGATGTTCCGATTATCTTCCTGACCGCTAAAAATATGAAGGAAGATGTTTTGGAAGGTTTCAAAATTGGCGCCGACGACTACATCACCAAGCCGTTCAGCATGGAAGAGCTGATTTTCCGTATTGAAGCCATTATGCGACGGGTAAGTCAGGACAGCAATTCGCACGAAGATGCTGTTTACCAGTTGGGCATTTATACCTTCGATTCGCGCAAGCAAATCCTGACCGGCGGGGAGGAAGAAGTGAAACTAACCACCAAAGAAGCCGAATTGCTTCGCCTGCTGTGCAACAATGCCAATAAAGTTTTGGAACGCAATTTTGCCCTGAAAACCATTTGGATCGACGACAATTATTTCAACGCCCGCAGTATGGATGTGTACATTACCAAACTCCGGAAACACCTGAAAGATGATCCTAAGGTTGAAATCATTAACGTACATGGCAAAGGCTATAAACTGATCCTTTAGAGACGATTTTCGAAAACGAAATTGAAATCCTGCTAAAAAGCGGGATTTTCTGTTTATTGTCATTACAGATTTCAGTTCACCAAAAAAGGGTTTATCCGCTTTAATCCGGAAAACCCTTTGAAAATATTGTGATGTTGATTCAGCAGGTAGAGACAAGGTATGCCTTGTCTCTACGAAAACAAAATCGTTTCAATCTAATTTCAGTACAGCAAGGAACGCATTCTGCGGAACTTCTACATTTCCCACTTGCTTCATTCGTTTCTTTCCTTTTTTCTGCTTTTCGAGCAACTTGCGTTTGCGGGTGATATCGCCTCCGTAACATTTGGCCGTTACGTCCTTACGCACAGCCTTCACTGTTTCGCGCGAAATAATTTTGGCTCCAATGGCGGCCTGAATGGCGATATCGAACTGCTGACGAGGAATCAACTCCTTCAACTTTTCGCACATCCGTTTCCCAAAATTATAGGCATTGTCGAAGTGAATCAAAGTCGATAAAGCATCCACCATTTCGCCGTTCAGGAGAATGTCCAGACGAACCAATTTGGCCGGGCGAAAATCGAGCATGTGATAATCGAATGAAGCATAGCCTTTTGAAATTGACTTCAGCTTATCGTAAAAATCGAATACAATTTCGCCCAGCGGAAGATCGAATACCATTTCCACCCGGTCAGTGGTCAGGTAATCCTGTTTCAGAAGCATTCCACGTTTGTCGAGGCACAAAGTCATAATCGACCCAACATAATCTGATGCCGTAATAATATTGGCGCGGATAAACGGCTCGTCGATGTCGTCAATCGAGGTTGTTGCAGGCAATCCGGAAGGGTTATAAACATTAATGGTTTCACCTTTAGTGGTATGTACGTGATACAATACATTGGGAACGGTTGTAATCACATTCATATCGTATTCGCGGTCGAGGCGTTCCTGGATAATTTCCATGTGCAACAGCCCCAGAAATCCGCAACGGAAGCCAAAACCCAAAGCGGCCGACGATTCTGGCTCATAAGTAAGTGAGGCATCATTTAGCTGCAATTTTTCCATTGCCGAACGTAAATCTTCGTAATCTTCCGAATCGATGGGGTAAACGCCGGCAAAAACCATCGGTTTTACTTCTTCAAAGCCATCGATGGCCTTTTCGCAAGGTGCTTTCACATGGGTAATCGTATCGCCGACTTTGACTTCGCGCGCAGTTTTAATATTACAAATAATATAACCCACGTCGCCAGCTTTCATTTCCTGACGTTCAAACATTCCGAGTTTCAGCACACCCACTTCATCGGCCAGGTATTCTTTCGATGCATTCACAAATTTAACCTGATCCCCTTTTCTAATTACACCATTTACGACCTTGAAATAAGCAATTACGCCACGAAACTGATTAAATACGGAATCGAAGATCAATGCCTGAAGTGGCGCATCAACCGAACCTTGCGGTTCAGGAATAACGGTGACAATGCGTTCGAGTATCTCGTCAATTCCAAGTCCTGTTTTCCCACTGGCACGGATAATATCGGTACGTTTACAGCCAATCAAACCGATAATCTGGTCTTCAACAATTTCGGGCATGGCGTTGTCCAGATCCATTTTATTCAGGATTGGGATAATTTCCAGATCGTGTTCAATGGCCAGATAGAGGTTAGAAATGGTTTGGGCCTGAATTCCCTGCGTTGCATCGATGATAAGCAAAGCGCCCTCGCAGGCTGCAATGGAACGCGAAACTTCGTATGAGAAGTCGACGTGTCCGGGTGTATCAATCAAATTTAGGGTATATTCCTGACCTTGGTAAGTGTACTGCATTTGAATGGCATGGCTCTTAATGGTAATCCCACGTTCCTGCTCCAGATCCATACTGTCAAGAACCTGTGCTTTCATTGCACGTCCGTCAACAGTTTTGGTATATTCAAGCAGCCTGTCGGCCAGTGTACTTTTCCCGTGATCGATATGCGCAATAATACAAAAATTACGTATTTTCTTCATTCCTATCCTTTTCTAAAAACCTTATTAATCAAATCTTCCAATAGCATTTTGCGCAAAGATATTCAAATTTCGGGAATGTCAATCCGCCGTCAATTATCAAACCCTGCAGGTTTTGGTACCCTTCGGCATCTGGTTGTGAAAAAAGTGGATCAGTATTCCGTTTCAGTTTGAATATGCCTACATTTACACCGTTCAATAATCCATACCGAATGAAGCGAATCGTTTACCTGATCATAATTTTGATTGCGACAGTTGCCTGCAAAGAAGTGTTCGAAGCGCCTCCGCAAGCTCTACTTAAGGCATCGCTCTTGAATTCATCAAACGAAAAAACATATACATCAGTCATTACTGCCCGCGGAATTGGAATTAACAATACATTGTATAAGGATAGTTCTTTAACCGAAATATTGTTTCCTTTATCAGCAAAAGACACAAGTAAGTTTCTGGTTTCATTCGATTCAATAAAGGATACCATCACCTTTATTTATGAAACTACAATCGAATATGCTTCAATGGAAACAGGCTTTTACAATGAGTTTAAATTGCATAGCATTAATTTTTCGAAAAATAGAATTGACTCAATCGCAATTACTGACAGTTTGGTAACCAAAACATGGAATGAGAATATTAAGCTTTACCTTCGTCCTTTGTCTTCTGGCGGCAATTAGCTACGGTCAGAAAGAACCACAAAAAAAGATCAAACCAAAACGGACCGACAATTATATCCGAATGAAAGGTATTCGTTTGGGCGCTGATATTTCGCGCCCATTTCAGAATTCGTGGACGAAAGGGGACCGTTATGGCTCTGAATTCTCTGCTGATATGGAGCTGTGGCCTAATCTTTTCCCTGCTTTCGAATCGGGCATCGATATTATGAAAATCAAAACCGACTACGTCGATTATAAAAGCTCCGGAAGTTATTCCCGTTTTGGAATAGATTATAACTTACTTCAGGCGGAAAATAAAAATGATAAGAATGTTTTTTACGTTGGACTCCGGTATGGATTTGTTCTGGCCCGCCAACAAGTGAATTCTTATTCAATGGATTCATATTGGGGAACCACCACAGGACGATTCGGTAATCAGAATTATTTTGCTCACTGGGGCGAATTTTTGCTTGGGATTAAAGGTGAAATTGTACACAATTTCTATATGGGATGGACGATCCGTGGAAAGATAAGGCTTGACAACAAGGATTTGGGAATGCCCCCAGCTTATTTCGTTCCTGGCTATGGGAAAGCCGCGAATGGATTTAACTTCGATTTTACTTATTCGGTTTATTACAATTTGCCATGGGACTTCAGAAAGTCGATTGACCGGAAAAAAGCTGCTGTTGGAGTTCCCGCAAAAGGCACAGTAAATAAAAAATCTCTAATTAAAAAGTAATTTTGCCCCAATGTAAATAAAACAGAAATGACCGGCATCGACCGGTCATTTCTGTTTTATTTACAAAATTCAATGAAGAATTATTTCTTTGCAGGTGCTTCGGTTTTTGTTTCAGCTTTTTTATCTTTTGAGCAGCAAGCTTTTGCATCTTTCTTGCAACATTCCTTCTTATCTTTTGAGCAGCATTCTTTCTTTTCAGTTTTCTTGTTATCGTCTTTTGTTGTTGCAGCATTTACTGTTGAAGCTGCTAAGCCCATTGTAAAAGCCAATGCCAGAACCATTGCTAATTTTTTCATGATTTTCAAATGTTTAATAGTTATTAATAAATTCTTTGACCAAGTTAAACATATTTGAATTAAGTACAAAGCTCGTTAACAATTATTTAGAATTAATTAAAATAACAAATGCGTCATTATGAAATAAGTATTGAATGAACAGCTTTACTTTATCTTCTATTTCTGTTGTGGATGGAAACAATCAAGAAGTTCGGCTTCATAGGTTTTAGTAACCGGTAATACCCGATGATCGGGCATATTCATTTCAATTTCATATCCTTTTTTACCTTTTCGAACCATCTTTATCTGGTTAATATTAACCATGAATGAGCGATGGCATCTGATAACTGGATACTTACAAAGCATCTCTTCCATCCGTTTCAGGCTATTTCGCAACAAATATTTTTTAGCCGAATCCCCATCGGCATAATAGATCGTAACATAGTTATCACTCGATTCGATATAAAAAAGGCTAGTAGTTTGAATGGTCAGTTTTAAGGCATTCTTTTCGTCATAAAAGGAAATAAAAGGAATAGAAGGGGCATTGGTTTCTCCCAGCAAAAGCTTTTCGAGATAGCGCTTTTTGTCATCCCAGGCAAAATACAGCGAACTGATCAGGTATGGACAAAGTAGAATAAGGGATGTATTGCCCCCAGCCACATACCATAGCATTAAGAACGATCGGGAGTCGTTGATGATCAGTTTTTCATAAGTCGCATAAAACGCAGCCATCACAATAATTTCAAGCACGACCATTAGTGCATAACTCCGGATGGTAATTGCACGATGTTTTTTGACCTGGAAAAGGACGATACGGCTCAGCAAAACAACCAACATTCCTTGCAAAACCAACAATCCGGAAAAAAGAAAGAACTGCAACTGGGTTGCATTGTACCAGTGCTGCGAACCAAAAGGCTTATAAATATTGATGAATACAAAAGCAAATACCGTTGTGAAAATAATCTGTATCGCGGTATTCCTTTTGTTAATGAAAAAATCAGGTATTTTTCGTCTTAACTTTTTCATGAAATGAATCCCTTTTTGTTCTAAGCATAAAAGTAACCATATTTTTCTGGCCGTACGATTACACTCCTTAAATTTCCATTAAACATCAGTTTTTGAATGGAAACGACTTTGAAATTTCACCCCTAAATAGTCATTTCTGTCCCTTTCATTCCACTTCGTCCCTCCATATTTGCCTTGATCCCATTTCCAAATCTGGATCTAAAAAAAATAGTTTATTTGTGTAAGGGTTTGAAAAATAGCGATTTAAAATGTGATAAAAAATGACTTGTATGAATTACAATTTGCAATATGAGCTGCTGGTTAAATGTTTCAGCACAAAACAAAAATGCATTCAGATTGATGATTTATCGACCAAGATTGTAAATTGTCCGTTTGACTCAACGTTTTCGCGAATTGCCGATTCTCATGAATGGTTCCCCACAGCGATGAAATTCGATCAGGAAATTACCCGAAATAAAATTCAGCAAAACGATAGCTTTTCATATCCAGTCATTTTTTCCGGAAAAGCTGAAAAATCAGATCAGGCCATTCTTTTTCTTCATGGGCTGAATGAACGGTCGTGGAATAAATATTTGGTATGGGCGAAGTACCTTTCGGACCAAACCGGGCAACCCGTAATTTTGTTCCCTTTGGCTTTTCATATGAACCGCGCACCCGAAAAATGGAACGATGCACGAGCCATGTCTCCATTGGTTTCTGACCGAAGAAAGCATTATTCTGACCTCAAAGATTCAACCTATTTGAATGCAGCCTTGAGTATCCGCATTGAAAATTATCCGGAGCAGTTTGTCATTTCCGGAATGCAAAGCTATATGGATATCATCCGAATTGTTTCTTCTATTCTCGAAGGGAAACATTTCTTATTCCGAAAAAATACGAAGATCAATATTTTCTCTTATTCAATTGGGGCTTTTCTATCAGAGCTGATCATGATGGATAACCCTGAAAGATTGTTCGATAGTTCAAAACTCTGCCTGTTTTGCGGCGGTGCAACTTTCGATCATTTGAACGGAGCTTCACGGTATATTATGGATAGCCGTGCTTTTCAGAAATTACACGCGCTGACTTCCATGAGTAATTTTAAGTGTCTTCGCAGATATTTTGAAAATTCGGGAATTTCAGGATTCAAGCATACTTTGGAAACTTTGCGGTATATGACATTTTTTAAAGAGGGGAAATTGGCGCGTGAACGAATTCTCAATCAGATAGGAGAACGTATTTATGCCATTGGGTTGTCCAATGATCAGGTTGTTCCTCCACTTGCTATCCTGCAAACACTAAAAGGTGACAGCATGAACCTTCCTACAAAAGTCGAGATTATGGATTTTCCTTATCTTTACACGCATGAAATTCCCTTCCCTATAAATAACAAGCTAATTGGTTCACAGGTCGATAGCTGTTTCAAAGAAGTTTTTGATAAGGTGGCTGGATTCCTGAAATAATGGTCTGAAATTTTATTTTTTGTAAAAGTTCATTTGTTGCAGATAATCCCAACTTCGGTAAGGAAGAAAATGGCGGACATCTTTTCCGGCCTTGATGGAATCGCGAATAAAAGTTGACGAGATTTCCATGAGTGGAGCATGGGCAACCTGAACGCGTGGATATTTCTGGACTCCATCGGGATTAAAGCCTGGGCGCGGATAAACAATGATGTCATAGTTTGCCAGCAACACATCCGCATTTTTCCATTTGTGAATGTTCTCCAGATTATCGGAACCCATCAGGATAAAAAACTGGTGAGTCGGGTATTTCTCACTCAAATGGGCAAGTGTATCAATGGTGTACGATGGCTTGGGCAAATTGAATTCTACTTTTGAAGCACGGAAACGCAAATCGTCGCCAATAGCGCGGTTTACAAGCTCCAACCGCTGATAATCGTCGAGCAGTGTTTTCTTATTTTTCAGCGGATTTTGCGGACTCACCACGAACCAAAGCTGATCGATTTCGGTGTATTCGACCATGTAATTGGCAATGGCCATATGCCCCACATGAATGGGATTAAATGAGCCAAAATACAGTCCGGTTTTGATCATTTTTACTTACTTATTTAAAGTCACCCTGAACTTGTTTCAGGGTCTCCATTTTAGCGAGATGCTGAAACAAGTTCAGCATGACAAGTTACTTATTTCCCAATAATAAAATCACGAATGCACTTTTCTGCCTCTTCAAAAGCTTTCTCAAGATTTTCATTGACAATAATCCGATCGAACAGGCTGGCAAAAGTCAATTCATATTCGGCTTTGGCTATTCGTTTTTCAATCACTTCCGGAGAATCGGTTGAGCGCGAAACCAGCCGTTTCCGTAATTCTTCAATCGAAGGTGGCTGAATAAAAACAGCTAAAGCATCATCACCGTAGAACTTTTTGATGTTGCATCCGCCAACCACATCCACATCAAAAATAACATTTTGCCCGTTTGTCCGGATTCGTTCAACTTCCGATTTCAATGTTCCATAGAAAGTTCCAGCATAAACTTCTTCCCATTCCAAAAATTCGTCGTTTTCTATTTTGCTCCTGAATTCTTCCGGAGACAGAAAATAGTAGTCTTTACCATTCGTCTCTGTATGCCGCATTCCGCGACTGGTAGCCGAAATAGAGAATTCGAGATTCAGATTTTGTTCGAGCAAATGACGAACGATGGTTGTTTTGCCTGCTCCGGATGGAGCTGAAAATATAATGAGTTTCCCTTGCATGAGTCAAGTTAAAGATTTTGCCTCAAAGTATATTTAAGACTTGTTCTTTGATTTTTTCTAGGTTATCTTTCATCTGAACCACAATACGTTGAAGGTTACTTTCATTGGCTTTGGAGCCGAGCGTATTGATTTCGCGACCAATTTCCTGGGCAATAAATCCAAGTTTGCGGCCCGAAGGTTCACCTTCATTCATCGTTTCGGTGAAATAGCTGCAATGATTGGCCAGACGCACCTTTTCCTCGTTGATGTCAAGTTTTTCGATGTAGTAAATCAATTCCTGCTCGAAGCGGTTCTTGTCGATGTTGCCATTCAACTGAAGCGATTCCAGACTGTCCATAATGCGGGTCTTCACATTGTCTATCCGCTGATTTTCGTGCGGATCGACCTGTTTGAGCAAATCAAGTATATTTTGAATGTTGGTTTCAATATCAGTTCTCAATGCCAATCCTTCCTGATCGCGGAACCTATTCAAATTTTCGAGGGTTTTAACCAGGTTCTCGCGAACCATCAGCCATTCCGTTTCATCGAGTTCTTCATACACCATTTTGACGGTTTCGGGCAACCGCATGATGCTCTGCATAATGGTTTCGTTGATTTCGAGCCCCAATTCCTGATGCACCTCTTTTAGTTGACTGTAATAATCTTTGATAATAACAGCATTAATACGGGAAGTACTTTCCGTTCCCAAATTGTCGAGATAAAGCGCAAAATCAACTTTCCCACGGGTAAGCATTTCAGAAATCAACCGACGAATTTCAAGGTCTTTCTCGCGATACATCGAAGGTACACGGGTATTGATATCGAGTTGTTTGCTGTTAAGCGACTTAATTTCAAGGGTGATTTTTTTTGTTCCTACTTCGAATTCGGTCTTCCCGAATCCTGTCATCGATCTGATCATAAATTATGGTTTTAGCTTCTAAAGATAAGGCAAAAATATGAAGGCAAAAGTACAAAGTTAAAAGTCAAAAGAAAAACGAGTCAAAGTTGGCAGAGGTTGTGGCTGCCTTTGACCTTTTTACTATTTACCTGAGCTATGCAATAACTCCCGATCCAATTAATTCATCGCCTTCATACCAGGCTGCAAATTGGCCGGAAGTGATGCCACGCTGTTCTTCATCGAAGATGATGTACATGCCTTCTTCACGCTGGTATATGGTTGCCTTTTCAAGGGGTTGGCGGTATCGGATGCGGAGATCGTACCTCCGGCTTTCTCCCGGATTCATTACCAAATCGGGTCTTATCCAATGCGTTTCTTCCTTCGGAACAAAAAGTCCCGGGCGGTACAACCCTGGATGTTCTTGCCCTTCACCGACATAAATAATGTTACGAGCCACGTCGGTTCCGACTACAAAAAGCGGTTTTTCATAGCCACCGATATTCAGGCCTTTGCGCTGACCAACGGTATAATAATGGGCTCCCCGATGTTCACCTATTACTTCGCCATTCCAGGGTTTATAAGGAAATGCTGAGCACAGCTTCCTGAAGTTATCTTCAGTTTTTTCAACATTTTTTTTCTTTGCAATGAACTCAGCCGGAATTTCGATCACATTACCGGTTTTGGGTTCGAGTTGTTGCTGAAGAAAAGTTGGTAAATCGACTTTGCCGACGAAGCAAATGCCTTGAGAATCTTTGCGTTCAGCGCTTTGAAGATTGGCTTGGCGGGCAATTTCACGAACTTCCGTTTTTCCAGATGCCCGATCGGGAACATGGCCTTCGACAGTTGATACTGATTCAACTGGCAAAGGAAATAACTTTGATCTTTGTTGCTGTCTTTTCCGGCGAGCAATTGGTAGATGGGTTGCCCATCTTTCTCAAATTCAGATTTCCGGCAATAATGACCGGTTGCAACAAAGTCGGCATCGTATTTAAGACATTCGTTCAGGAAGATATCGAACTTGATTTCGCGGTTGCACAGCACGTCTGGATTGGGAGTGCGCCCTTTGCTGTATTCTGCAAACATATAATCGACCACGCGCTGCTTATAATCTTTACTGAGATCAACAATGTGAAACGGAATATCAAGCTTGTTGGCTACCATTTCGGCAATCATGGCATCATCTTCCCAAGTACAGCGCGAGGTAATGGTTCCGGTGCGGTCGTGCCAGTTTACCATGAACAAAGCGATCACTTCATGTCCCTGTTGCTTCAGCAAATAGGCGGCAACACTCGAATCAACACCTCCCGACAATCCTATTACTACACGGCTCATTGAATTTCAATTTGGTCTGCAAAAGTATGGAAAACAGCTAACTTTTCCAAAGAAGCGAAATCACACAGACATAGCACCTGGGTGATGTTAAATTTTGTAGCAATGATCGATCTCCTGAGTATCATTTTCTGCCTTAATCTACTCACTAATAGCAGAACCATCTTTGAAAAGAATTCATTGTTGCTGGGTTTACTAAAAGCTTATCCGCTGCGCTGAAAGTGACGAAGAAAAAACCAAGGGCCATAGGCGAAATACCCTTAGAGGTAACTTTTAGACGCGCTTAAGAGGATCGGATAATTTTTAATTGGCCACCCATGGTCCCAATAATCAAATGGTTTCCAAATATTTTCTCCCATTTTCTACAAAAAAATTTACCTTTGAGAGTGGATAGTAAAGTCAGGAATCTGGTGATTTTTGTTGTGCGTTTATTTTGATTGAAAAAAGGAAGAAACCCATCGCAGATAAAGTCAATGAACATGAATTGGATTCGATTAATAATAAGTAGTGAAAAAGCCTAACTGTAAAATGGATTACTTATATTTCCCAAATGCCCCAATCGCTAAGATTAAGGTCAGTTTACCAGTTTTTATTCAGCTAAAGCAATAATGATCAATTCTTTCCACCGAAATCGGAAGGTTCATTCAAAAGATACCATTTCAAAAAGTGCTTTTCTTTTTGTTTTGTTTGTCTTAATGATTAGTACTTTTACGTTGAAAGGACAAGATCCCGAATTCTCGCAGTTTTATGCCAATCCACTTTATTTAAATCCTGCGTTTACTGGTACAAGTGCTTTGTCAAGGGTGGCCGTCAATTATCGGAATCAGTGGCCAAATCACGGAAATACATATGTAACCAATTACCTGTCGTACGACAAATTTGTAAGTGGCATCCGCGGTGGATTTGGAGTTCAGGTGATGTATGATGTTCAGTTAAATGGCATCATTAGTAACCTGAATACTTCCTTTTTGTACGCCCATCATTTTAAGGTTAACGATCGGTTGTTTTTTTCATTGGCTCTTGAGGCCGGATTCATTTACAAACAATATCAAGTTAATGATTTAGTATTTCCGGGGATGATCAATCAAAATAACGGGGAAATCTATGGAACCTATATCCTTCCAAGCGAAAGCGGGAATAAATTTATCCCCGATTTTTCTGTTGGGGTTGTGGGGCAAAGGGATGATGTTTATTTTGGTTTAGCAATTAACCACCTTACCCAACCTGACCAATCAGTCGTAAAAGGTGATGAATTGGGAAGGCTTCCAATGAAAATTACCCTTCATGTTGGAGCCAAGGGGCACGAGTTCCATCATGGGCTGTTGTCGCGTGCTTTTACGTTATCGCCAAACCTGGTTTATCAACAACAGGGATCGTTCAAACAAGTAAACCTTGGTATGTATATGAAGGAAGATTGGCTCACTTTTGGGTTATGGTTTCGAAATAATATATCGATCAGGCCTAATTCGGTGGTTGCCATGTTTGGATCCCAAAAGGAGAAATTTCAGTTTGGTTATAGTTTTGATTATACTCTTTCGAATTTGGCTGGTTACGGCTATGGCTCGCACGAAATATCGATGATCTTCTTTTTTGGACGTCCACATAACCAGGTATTTAAGAGAACAATGCAGATACCCCAGATGTAAACAAACCAATCAATACAACAACGTCACTGTGCCTTTTTGCTGATGTTCAAACCCAAGGGAATCTGAATAATAAAGAATCCATAAATAGGAACCGGCTGGAGCGAAAGACCCGTTCTTCATTTTGCCATCCCAACCTTTAATTTCGTCTTTGACCTCAAAAACAATGTCATCCCATCGACTCAGAATCATGAAGTGGTACCCCTGACTAATTATTCCCTCTGCTTTAATCAAAAATATACGATTTATCGGGTCGGGAGCATTGGGCGAAAAAGCATTTGGAGGGAATACCTTGTCAAAGGCAACTATAACAGGACGAGAGATGGTATCGTTACAGTTATATTCACTAGTAGCTTTCATTAAAACCCGGTAATGACCAATAGCAGCATAATTGTGGGTTGGGTTTTCGTCGGTTGAGGTGGTGCTGTCGCCGAAATCCCAGAAATAGGAGATTGCCCCAGTACTTGAATTTGTAAAATTTATCGTTGGCTTATTGTTAGTCACTATGGAATGATCCAAACTAAAGGATGACACCGGTATTGGTGCGGCAAAAACCATATCGTTAATGAAAACAGTGTTGGTACAATTGTCACTATTCGTAGCTGTTAGTTGAATGGTATATTTTCCGGATTGTTGATATTGGTGAGTTGGGGTGGTTCCTGAAGCGGTATTACCGTCACCAAAATTCCAATCATAGTTTACCAAAGGGTTAGGATTAACAACAGAAAAGTTAAACGCTTCGGTCTGGCATTGAATTGTTGCATTAACATCCGGAAGACTTAAATCGGGTTTGACGAGGATATTGCTTACTGTATGCTGATTTGAGCAACCATTTTGTTCCACAATAAGCGTAATTTCACGATTTGACCCAACAACACCAAGCGGTATATTTATCTGGGCGAACGAAGGCCCGGTACCGCTTGTAATTATTTTTCCATCAAAAATCCAGCTAAAGTTTGAAATAGCCGGATTCGCATCACCGACATAGGCCACGTCGAGACTGTAACCATAGCAGGTTTTGGAATCGATTGAAAAATCAACTTTCGGTTTTGGAATCACAGTCACGGTAAAATTATGCGATTCAGAACAAGCTCCGCGAGTTGCTTTAACCGTGTAAGTTGTTGTTGTTAACGGAGTGGCAACCGGATTGGCAATTGAAGGATTTGACAAGGTTGCAGCAGGGCTCCATAAATAGGTTGCCTGATTTGAATTATTATCGAGTTGGTTTAAGTTAACGCTTTCGCCTTCGCATATTGCAGCGATTTCACTGGTGTTAAAAGTTATTGTATTCACTTGTAAATCAAGGGTTGCAGAAAGCTCTACCGCAGGATCTCCTGGTAATCCGCCAAATTCAATCAGATAACCGGCAGGCACATAATCGCCAGAGCCTCCTCCGTTTGGAAGATCGTTCCATTTATACGAGCGAGCAGGATCACTCGGAAAATAAGTGATATGAGCATAATCCTCTTGGTGGGGTATGCTTGCAGTGGGGGAATCGTTTGGTTCACCGGAATTCCAGTTTGTATATTGTCCCGAAACAGCACCGCCATTCCAGAATAACCGACCTTTCCCATTATCTTCGAGACCCTCCGGGCCTGTTACCCAGCGCCATTCCCCTTCAGTTGCAGCATCCGATGCTCCAATCCACCCAACACCTTTGGTTTTTAGTTTGATAAAATCGTTTTCTTCCTGACTGGTGACCGTGGCCAGATAGCCCCTCATGCCAAAATACATCATTGAATTTGATTCGGCTTCGTCCTTTGCCACGGTCCAAAGAATTCCGGGTTTTGTTACAAAACGATAAAAATGTTTTGTGGCAGGCAGAAAGTCTGCATCAATGAGGGTGATTGTTATCTCCCTGTTTCCTATCGTAGGCCCTTTCTCGGGATTCGGATTATTGTTCTTATATACAATCGATTCGATGGCCTTGACGTAATCATCAGGTAAGGGATTTGCAGATCCGATAGGTTGAAGCGACATTGTACCTTGCGCGGCATTCCATGATCCGGAAATAGTACCGACAGCACCTGAATAAACCAATTCGTCTTCACCTGAAATAAAACCATTGGTTATTGAAATTTTCATCCCGTAAATCGGGATCGATGCATTGATTGATAGATTTGGTGCAACAACAATCTGAACCGGATCGTTGCAATACTGTACCGGCGAACTGTTGTTTAGTTTTATGGTAAATGTATCTGTTCCTTTCGCAAAACCTGCGAAAAGAAACATGAAACACCCTATTATAAAATTAAATTTCAATTGTTATTTGTTGAAACAAATGCTTCAATCAGTTAATTTATTACACAAAACAGTTCACTAAAACGCGCTTCAAATCCCGATTCCGATACTTGCATTTAGGAATACAAGCTTCATCGCGATTTCACGAAAGTTAGTGTATTTATTTCTGATTTTTCTAATAGCACGATCGTTCCTTTTCGAATGCTATAATATCTGATTGTACTTCCTGTTTGGTCTGATGAATCCGGTTACTTTTGTTCAACAATCTTTTTTTTCAATCCTTCTGAAAAGTAAACCTGAAATTGGCCCTTCTGATCGCTATAGATAAAATAGACTTCAATTCCCGGAAGTTTTTTCAATAACTCTTTGCTTTTTTCAAGTCCCAAAACCATGAAAGCTGTGTCCCAGGCATCGGCAGTTACTGCATCGTCGGCAATAACGGTGGCGCTAAGAAGGGTATTTTTAGCAGGGAAGCCAGTTTTTGGGTCAATGGTATGTCCATATTTTACGCCATTTTCGACAAAAAATTTACGATAATTTCCTGCTGTCGTCAACGATTGATTATCAAGTTCAATAACAGCTTCCAGTTGATCTCCGGGAGCTAGGTTGTCGTCGTTCGGTTTGTCGATACCAACGTGCCAGAGTTTATTTTTAGCATTGGTCCCTTTACAGTGTACTTCGCCGCCAATTTCAACCAAATAGTTTTTGATGCCCTTGCCCTCAAAAAATTTGCTGACAACATCCACCGAATAACCTTGAGCAACTGCATTCACATCAAGCGATACTCCCGGATATTTTTTAATAACCTTCCGACCTTCGAGTTTCACTTTATCCATGCCGACATATTGCAGCAAACTATCGATGTAAGCTTTGTCGTGCTTGGCAATGGGGGCATTCCCAAATCCCCAGGCATGAACAACCGGACCAACTGTAATATCCAAGGCTCCTCCTGACAGGGTACTAACCTCAGCCGATTTCTTAAAGACATCAACAAACCAGTCGTCGGCCTCAACGGTCGGATCATTATTGTTAATCCTCGATATGATGGAAGTTGAATCGTACATCGAACACGATTTGTCAAAGGCTTTCAGGATAGAATCAATATCCTGGCTATAATCCTGTTTTGTCGAATTTTCGTAGGTTATGTGGTATGTGGTACCTTGTGCAAATCCTGAAATTTTCGTGTATTCGCTTTTTTTAGTCTGACAGCCATTTATGAAAAGAAGAACAGCAAGAGCTAATCCGATGAATTTCATGTAGTTTGTTTTAATGATTCAGGTCAAAAGTCGTTGTTGCAATTTGGGTTAATTTTCTGACAATCTCAAAATGATTACTTAAATTTGAATGAAACAACAAATTCGACTCAACAATGAACATGAAGGTTACCCATATCGATTATCGGCGGTTAATCATACTGACGCTTTTGATTATGTCGATGGCGGTGATTGCTTCGCTTACCATCGGGCGAGATATTTATGAATCTGGAGAAAAGAGTATGTACTCCTTTGCAATTGTAAATTTCTTCGGCTATCTGTTCTTCTTCTTGCTCATGCCCATGGAACTGGCCTTCATCTTTTATCTTCGGACTGGCTACGATCCATTAATGCTTAATCTGGTGGCCGTGGCAACGGCAATGGCTTCGCAGGTTATTGACTACCTGATTGGTTATTTCTTCAGTGCAAAAATAATCGATCGATTAATCGGACAGAAACGCTACGAAAAAGCTGAAGACGAAATCCGAAAATATGGAAACTGGGCGCTTTTTCTTTCCAATCTGTTGCCGCTTTCATCTCCAATTATTTCGTTGGCCGCCGGAATGCTGAAATACCGGGCAAAAGATGCTTTGTTTTTTAGTTTGGCAGGTATGGTTTGCCGGTACTTGTTGCTCACGCTGTTGTTTCATTGACAATGATAAACTTTTCGTTATTCTACCCCATAATAGAAAGATGTATTCAGTTTGTTGAGCCATCCCATCAGAGCGATTGAACCTGTGTGGTCGATGTACAGCCCATTGATATATGGTTCATTCAGGATTGTTTCAAATTGTTCGAAATTTGTTGTTTTCAATACTCCATATCCCGGAACGGCAAAGTAGTAATATGAACCAAATTTATGAAAGTAGGTTTGAAGCGATCCAGTTCCAAATGCAACTGGAACTAAATCCACTTGCTTGAATGTTTTTCCAAAATCCGATGATTTGTATATTCCAACATATGCGCCCTGCGTAAAAACAATAATATCGTCATTATCTGTTACAAAACAACAGTTGGGATAAATAAGGTTGGCGAGAGATTGCCATGTTTTTCCATTGTCTTCCGATTTCATGAGCGAAGGGGTATTGCTGACAAGTGAAACGAGCGATCCGTTTTTTAGCCTGAAAATACCACTAGTAAAATTTTCATTTGGATTTGTCCAAGTCATTCCTCCGTCAGTTGAATGCCAGAGTCCTCGATCATAAACAGTAGCCCATAAATCACCGTCACGGGTTATCCAGAAGTAGAAATAATACGGACGATCAGGTATTGGATTGGTACATTTGATCCAGCTTAAACCGTGATCGGTACTTTTATACAATTCGCCATACCAGTTTCCGATATATATCACCCCGTTTTTATCGATCTCAATTTCCCGGGCCCCATTTAGTTTTGGTTCATTGATTTGTTGCCAATCCAGGAAATTGGATCCTCGTTTATATACTTTACTTACGGAAATCATCCAGCTTTGGTGAGTGATGGTATCCGAAACCATATCAGAGAGTTGGTTAAGTGGTGCATAATCGATTTCATTCCAGGCATTGTAAAGAATTCCATGCGCAATGATCTGTGATTCGGGAAATACATTCCCATTGGGATCAGTAACCTGAGCAGTCACAATTTGAGTAAACGAATCGGTTCCTAATTTCCAACGAGTTGCAGCCTTCCCGTTTTTATTGGTTTTAACCACCTGCTGATCAACCTTTCCACCACCTTTTTTAATCTTAAATTCAACGGTGAATCCGCTCATGTCGGTAGGTGTAACATAGCTGTACACCTGAACATAAATGCTGTCTTTTAAGTATTCGCCGCCAATTGAAACCGGGTTGTTATTGTAATAGCTAAAATTGTAATTCGCAAGTGTTTCAATCGAAGGGTCGCTGAAATTGCATGACATGATTGTCAATAGCAAAACTACGAATACCTGACTTTGAAGTAATTTGTAACTCCTGAATATATTGATTTTTTGTTTCATTTCGATGAAAATTAGAACGTTATCGGCTTATGGGTATTTGAATTCCGAACTGAAGAGCAACACTTCCATTCTTTATAGAAACATCGTCCATGTTGTATCCGCCCGAATTTTGGTCAGACTTATGGATGATCGGCGAAAAGCTTGAGGAATAAACGAATCCAACGTCTAATTTCATGTTTTTCCTGAATGGAAATTGAAATCCCAGGCCGGTTTGGTAGCCAAAGTCCACATCGTGGTAGTAGCCTTCAACAGCATCGTTAATGTTTATCTTCTGAATCGTATAGCCATAAGAACTCGATGACTTTTCAATTGCAGTTCCGTGGCACAAAGCGTTGACTTTAAGTCCGGTGTACAGGCCAAAATCAAAATAGAATGCAACCGGGTTGCCAAATGATAATTTGAGGTTCAGGGGAATGGTCACGTAATCAAGTTCAGTTTTCGAGTCAACTTTTTTTTCGGCGTATTGGTCGTCAGTTGCAATGCGGTGATAATAAAGGCTACTGTCTGAAAGCGCATATCCTTTTCGTTCAAAAAGGATCCCGGTTTGAAGCGACACTGTTTTGTCCAGCCGGTATTCGAAAGCGGCTCCAACACTTGATCCGATTTTTGCCAAATAATTTCCTGCCTTTTCCGAAGATGAGTTCCAACCCACCAGCAAACCGGCCACGGGCCTTATGAAACATCTTACCGACGAGCTATCGGTCGATGTCTTGATGTTGTCGTTCGTGATTTTTTCTCTGCATTTGGGTGTGTACTTTAGTCCAAATCCAAGTTCACTGCTGCCATTTTCTCCTTTTACACTTTCAATAAATACTTTTTGTCCGGTTGATATCCGTCCGGTAACAAAAAAGCGGATTTCCCGGGTAATGGGGTATGATAGATCGGCTGAAAACAGGTACCCCCAGTCGTGTGTTGGTGGGTAAATTCTTCGGTCTTCTTTTTTCGCAGCATCTCTTTCTGCTTTTGTGATATCGTCGTTCAGTAAAACCGAATAGAACATTCCCGCGCCTAGCTCCAATTGCAAACGGGTAGGCGTTTTGTATTTGATGAATAAGGGGAAACGTAAGAATGAAAAATCGTATTTGCTTTGGTAATAGGGATAATAGATGGAATTCGATAAATAGTTGTGTATTAGATCATCATAATAAATTGGTTCAGATTGATTGTTGTAACTCTTCATTTCGTAGTAATGAGTGATATAATCGACTTCGGTTTGAAGCGAAAACGATCTGTTCAGGGAATATTCCAGAAATAATCCGGCATTCGGCCCGACTTTGGGTAACCATTTGTTGGATAGGAGATTCCCGTGTAGGTTCGAGAAGTTAACGCCAGTATATTCTCCGAATGAGAATCTTTGGGCTATCGAAACCTGTGATGTTATAGCGAGAACGAGACAAAAGAATAGGGTTAGTTTGATCTTTTTCATCATTGGGTTTTTTTGTAGATGAAAGTCGTTGTAAAAAGGTTGCGCGATATAAAGATAATGTTTATTGTAAAACAAAAACTCCGGAAAATCTTCTTTTCAAAAGGCTTTCCGGAGTTGGTATTTTTTGGGAACTCGTCACCCCGAATTTATTTCGGAGTCTGTTGTTAATATGCAGGGATCCTGAAACAAGTTCAGGATGACCAGATTCAGGTATTTTACAGCAAATCAGCTTCCAACAGCAATTCTTCCATTTCGAGCTGAACATTAATGGCTTCGTTGCGGGCTTTTTCAGCAAAGTCTTCGCTATCCGAAGCATAAATAATCTGTCGCGACGAGTTGACCAGCAATCCGCACATGTCGTTCATACCGTATTTGGCCACTTCTTCCAAACTTCCACCCTGTGCGCCAATTCCCGGAACCAACAAAAAATGGTTGGGAACCAGTTCGCGGATTTCTTCCAGTTTTTCGGCTTTGGTTGCGCCAACCACATACATCATGTTGTCGGTGGTTCCCCAGGTTTGCGAAGTTTTCAGCACGGTTTCAAACAACTGTTCACCGGTTTCGGCATTCTTCAGGTATTGAAAATCGGCTGCTCCTTTGTTCGAGGTCAGTGCCAAAACAATTACCCAACGGTCGAGGTAAGTCATGAATGGTTTGATGGAATCTTCTCCCATGTATGGAGCAACAGTTACTGCATCAAAATCCATATGGTCGAAAAATGCACGGGCATACAAATTCGAAGTGTTGCCAATATCGCCACGTTTGGCATCGGCAATGATGAATTGCTCCGGATATTTTTCGCGGATATAACGAACGGTCTTTTCCAAGCTGATCCAGCCGGCAACTCCCTGACTTTCGTAAAAGGCAAGGTTGGGTTTATAAGCCACACACAAGTCTTGTGTGGCATCGATAATTTCCTTGTTGAAAGCAAAAATCGGGTCGCTTGTTTCGTTCAGGAAACGTGGAATTTTCAGGATATCGGTATCTAATCCAACGCACAAAAAGCTGCGTTTCTGCTTGATCTGTTCAAAAAGTTGTTCTTTGTTCATGATATTTTTGTTTTAGAATAGCAGCTCAAAGATCAACATTCTCATTGAAACCGTCATCCCGAATTTATTTCGGGATCTGTTGTTTTGTTGAAATCCTGAAAATCCTGAAACAAGTTCAGTATGACTATCTAAACAGCTATTCACTTTTTATTAAATTTCCGCTTCCTTCAGTCGTTCTGCATTTTCTTCGACCTGTAATTTGTCGATGATTTCGTCCAGATCGCCGCCTACTACTGCCTGAAGGTTATAAATCGTCAGGTTGATGCGGTGGTCCGTGATACGTCCCTGTGGCCAATTGTAGGTGCGGATTTTGGCCGAACGGTCACCGGTTGAAACCATGGTCTTCCGTTTCGAAGCAATCGCATCCAGGTATTTCTGGTGTTCCTGATTGTAAATACGGGTACGCAACTCGATCATTGCTTTGGCCAGGTTCTTAATCTGCGATTTCTGATCCTGACAAGTCACCACGATTCCGGTTGGAATGTGAGTCAATCGGATGGCCGAATAGGTTGTATTTACCGATTGTCCGCCAGGACCAGAAGAACAGTAGGTGTCTTTCCGGATATCGCTGTCGCGCAGGTCGATGTCAAATTCTTCAGCTTCAGGCAAAACAGCCACAGTAGCTGCCGAAGTGTGTACGCGCCCTTGAGTTTCAGTCTGTGGCACGCGCTGCACGCGGTGAACACCCGATTCGTATTTCATCACTCCGTAAACACCTTCGCCGGTGATGGTTGCCACAATTTCCTTAAATCCGCCTGAAGTACCTTCGCTGGTATTGGTTACCTCCATTCTCCAGCCGCGGCGTTCGCAGAATTTGGTGTACATGCGGAACAAGTCGCCTGCAAAAATACTGGCTTCATCACCACCGGTACCGGCGCGTATTTCAAGAATGGCATTTTTACCGTCTTCCGGATCGGCCGGGATTAACAGCAATTTGATATTTTGTTCTTTTTCAGGAATCAACGCTTCTGAAGCTTCAACTTCTTCACGCGCCATTTCGCGGATATCCTCATCGGTTTCCTCGGCCAGCATTTGCTTTCCCGATTCGATGTTGTCGATTGTCGCTTTGTAATCTTTGAAAGCGTTGGTGAGTAACTCCAACCGCTTGTATTCCTGATTGAGTTTAACGTAGCGTTTCATGTCGCTCATCACCGATGGGTCGGTAATTTGTGAGCCAACTTCTTCGAACCGATACCTGATCGACTCGTATTTTTCCATTAATGAATAGTCTGCCATATGATAAAGATGATAGATTTTGAAATAAAAGATATTAAACCAATGCCTGGGTATTCCGCAGGGCGTAGCTAATATTCGAATTCGCCAAACTGCGACTTGATGGTAAGTTTTTTGCCTTCAGCGGCTTCAACGCGCCCAACGATGCGGGCTTCAATGTTGTATTTTTCAGAAATGGCGATTACCTCGGCGGCAAATTCAGGAGCGAGGTAAACCTCGAAACGGTGACCCATGTTGAAAACCTTGTACATTTCCTGCCAACTGGTTCCCGATTCTTCCTGAATCATCCGGAACAGCGGCGGAACGTCGAACAGGTTGTCTTTAATCACATGAAGGTTGTCGACAAAATGCAGCACTTTGGTTTGCGCACCGCCTGAGCAGTGAATCAGACCATGAATATTTTTCCGGAGTGTTTCCAGTAAATCTTTCACAACCGGTGCATAGGTGCGGGTAGGAGAGAGCACAAGTTTTCCGGCGTCCAGACCAACTCCGGCGATGGCTTCGGTCAGTTTTTTGTTTCCTGAATAAATGAGATCTGCCGGAACTTCCGGATCGAAACTTTCAGGATATTTTTGTGCCAGGTAATTGGCAAAAACGTCGTGACGAGCCGAGGTCAGACCATTGCTTCCCATGCCGCCATTGTATTCTTTTTCGTAAGTTGCCTGTCCGAATGAGGCCAGACCAACAATTACATCGCCAACCTGAATGTTATCTGCCGAAATCACATCTTCGCGTTTCATGCGACAAGTTACCGTTGAATCGACAATGATGGTGCGAACCACGTCGCCCACATCGGCAGTTTCGCCGCCGGTTGGGTAAATGTTGACACCCATTTCGCGCAGCTCGGCACAAAGTTCTTCGGTTCCGTTGATAATCGCAGCAATCACTTCGCCCGGAATGCGGTTTTTATTGCGCCCGATGGTTGACGATAACAAAATGTTATCAGTTGCGCCCACGCAAAGCAAATCGTCGAGATTCATGATAATGGCATCCTGCGCAATGCCTTTCCAGACCGAAATATCGCCGGTTTCTTTCCAATACAGGTAAGCCAGCGATGATTTGGTGCCAGCGCCATCGGCGTGCATAATGTTGCACCAGGCAGGATCGCCCCCCAAAATATCGGGGATGATCTTGCAAAAAGCCTTTGGATACAAGCCTTTGTCGATGTTTTTGATGGCATTGTGCACGTCTTCTTTCGAAGCCGAAACGCCACGCGCCATATATCGGTTATCTGCTGACATAAACTCTGAATTACCTTATCTGTTAAAGTGCGGCAAAGTTAATATTTTTAGGGAAATATAAAGTACGGCAATTGTGACTTGGATTTACGTTCTCGAACATTCCGATGAGAAAAGTACTTCCATACTTTGAACAAGTAAAAAGGCTGATCGACTTAATTGAAACGATAGTTCTGAACAGATAATCCAGACAAAAACACCTTTCCCCTTTTGACTTTTACTTTTGACTTGAAGTTATTTCGAACCCCACCTTCTTCAAATCTTCCCAATAGCCGGGATACGATTTGGTAACCACCATCGGGTCGAGAATAGAAACCGGTCCGTAGGTTTGACAAGCCGGAGCAAAAGCCATGGCCATGCGGTGATCGTGGTAAGTTTCAATTTCAGGAACTGCTTGTTTTTCGAGCGGGAAAGAACCATCCCATTTCAGTTCGCCATGAGAAGGTTCGGTAATCTGAGCGCCAAATTTAGCCAATTCGTCCTGAAGTGCGGCAATTCGGTTGGTCTCTTTTATCTTCAGTGTTTCCAATCCGGTAAAATGAAACGGGATTTGTTTCATCACACACAAAACGGCGAAAGTCTGCGCCACATCAGGGTTTTCAATAAAATTGAGTTGTAAAAACTTCGGCAAAGACTGCCCGTTTTTAGTCAGTCGCGATCCTTTTTCAGTTATCGAGGTTTTGATACCCAATTGTTCGAACCATTGAGCAATCATAGCATCTCCCTGAAGACTTTCAGTTGTAAGTCCCACTAATTCAACATCAACTTCATCAGCCAGAACAGCCATCTGGTACCAGTACGATGCTCCCGACCAATCGGCCTCAACCGAGAATGGAAGAGCTTTATATTTTTGTTCTGAAATTCGAATTTCATTGCCTCTCCAAACATGCATAACGCCGAATTGCTCCATTAGCTTCAAGGTCATTTCGATGTATGAACGCGAAGTGATTTTATTCTTCAATCGCAGTGTTAATCCACCTTCCAGCGTGGGGGCAATCATCAGCAATGCCGAAATATACTGACTACTCACACTTCCGTCGAGTTCGAGTACACAGCCTTTTAGGTGCGATCCGTAAATTTTCAGGGGTGGAAACCCTTCGTTTTCGAGGTATTCGATTCGTGCGCCCAGTTTGGTTAATGCGTCAACCAGAATGGCAATGGGACGTTGCTTCATGCGGTCCGATCCTGTGATGATCCATTCACCAACGATCTGAGAAAGAAAAGCCGTCAAGAAACGCATGGCTGTTCCGGCGTGACCAATATCAAACACATTGGTGTTCGAATTAAAAACCTGCTCCATCACCCGCGTATCGTCGCTTTCCGAAAGATTTTCAATCGGATACGGACTGTAACCCAGCGCATGAATAATCAGCGCCCTGTTGGCAATGCTTTTCGAACCGGGAAGAACAATGCTTCCTACTAAGGTTTTGGTGGATTTTGAAACGAGGTATTTCATAATTGGGACAGACAATAGATATTAGATTTTAGACACAAGTATCAAGATTCAGGTATCAAGAAAAATCCTGATACTATTTTTGTTTTCTGTAATATTCCAGAGCTTCAACGATCAGCTCTTTCGAACAATCGACATTGATTTCAACCTTCCCAACTTCAGGAATAAGTGTAAAATTGATGCGCTTGCCTTCGTTCTTTTTATCGTGAGTCATCAGTTGATAAAGTGCTTCAAAATCATTTTCCTGAATCTCGAACTTGCCGTATTTGGCAATCATCCAGGCAGAAATGCTATTCAGTTCGTTGATTCCCAATCCACACTGTTTGACCGACAAATAAAGCTCTGCTATCATTCCATAAACCACAGCAAACCCGTGCAAAATCGGGCGTCCGGTTTTCATGGCATAACTTTCGAAAGCATGGCCGATGGTATGTCCAAAATTTAAAGCTTTCCGGATGTTTTGTTCAGTCAGATCGTTCAGCACGTGCCATTCTTTCACCGCAACCGAATGTGCTATAATCTTTTGAAGTGCATCGTAATCGATGTTTTCCATATCAAAAGCAAGCAACTCATCCCAATGTTCACGACTTTTTATTAAGCCATGTTTCAGCATTTCAGCATAACCCGAAAGGAAGTTCTCACGATCAATGGTTTTCAGGAAATTGACGTTAATGATGACTGAATTCGGCTCCATAAAAACACCAATCTCGTTCTTTAGTCCGTTGAAATTGAAGCCGGTTTTTCCACCCAGCGAAGCATCAACCTGCGCCAGCAAAGTAGTCGGAATATTCACAAAATCTAATCCGCGCTTAAAAGTTGAAGCTGCGAAACCGCCCAAATCAGTCAGCATTCCGCCGCCAATATTTATCAGTAATGATTTGCGGTCGGCTCCATTATTACTCAGAAAGTTCCAAACATCAACAATTGATTGAATATTTTTATTTTCCTCTCCAGAACCAATAGTGACAATTTTAATCGAAAAATCATCGATAACCGATTGAACGAACGGAAGACAAAAAACCTCAGCCGTTTGATCAGTCAACAGAAATACTTTTCCGGAAGGATACTTTTCAACGATTTTCCGAAGTTCGGCAGCAATCTGCTGTGAAAAGATAATATTTGAATGTACTTTTGAATCAGTCATACACGTTCTAAATTATGCTTCGGGCAAAGTTAAGCTATTTTGCTGAAGCTTGGAATTTGTCATTGAAAAGCCGGAATTATTTACAATTTTATGAGGAACCATGGAAATATCGAATCAAAAAAGAAGCAAGAAAATCAAACAAGCTTTTAATCTTACCGGTATTGTCATTGTATTGGTTGGGTTGGTTCTTCTTTTGTTAAAAAAAGACACCGCAGTTCTGATAATCGCTGGTGTATTTGCGGTTTATGTCGGTGTCGCACAATTTGCCAATCTCTGCTATATATATTTCAGCACCAACAATGGAAAGGTTCTGATCAGGTATTATGCTGTCATTTCTATCCTGAAAAAAGAATATGAATCGATCGAATTTGCTCATTCGTCGCTGGTAAATTTTGATATTGAAAAAGCGATGGGATTTGCCGATCTCACCATTACCATAAGGACAAAACGAGGAATTGCCGAATATCCAACAATTAGTCTGGCCGCAATGAGAAAAACTGAAATTGAACAGATCAAACAAGCTTTGTCTGAAATTATGAGAAATAATAAATGAGATTTTTCATTTACCTCCGGATTGCTTAATTTTATGGTAAACCTTTGGTTAATGGACACTCCCGAAAATCTCGCCTTTAAAATAGCCATTTCATTAATTCCTGGAATTGGTTCGGTTACAGTCCGTAACCTGATTGCGTATGTCGGCAGTGTTGAAGGTGTTTTTCAGGAAAAAGAGAAAAACCTGATGAAAATACCGGGCGTTGGTGAAGTGAATGCACAAAGAGTGGTCAGGCAGAATGTGTTGGAACGTGCCAAACAGGAAGTTGACTTCGTCCGGAAAAACCAATTACAAACTTTATTTTACCTCGACGAAAACTACCCTGCCCGATTGAAAAATTGCAGCGATGCACCAATCATCCTGTATTTTAAAGGAAATGCCAATTTGAACGAAAGTCGCATCATTTCGGTGGTTGGAACCCGAAATGCAACCAACTACGGCAAAGAAATCTGCGATGAACTGATCCGGAGTTTTTCTGAAAAAAGTTATCCAATTCTGGTCGTTTCCGGTTTAGCCTATGGGATTGATATTCAGGCACACAAAGCCTGCCTGAAGTACAATGTTTCAACGGTTGGCGTGCTGGCTCATGGATTGGATACAGTTTATCCATCGCTTCATGCCCCAGTTGCTGCAAAAATGATGGAAAACGGTGGATTGCTCAGCGACTTTTCGAGCGAAACAAAAATCGACAGACCTAACTTTTTGCGCCGAAACCGCATCATTGCCGGCCTTGCAGATGCCACCATTATTGTCGAATCAGCAGAAAAGGGCGGAGCATTGGTGACCGCCGACATTGCCAATTCCTATAACCGCGATGTGTTTGCTTTCCCCGGACGATGTACTGATGTGTATTCGAGAGGTTGCAACAAAATCATAAAACTCAACGAAGCCGCCCTGATTGAAAATGCAGCCGACATTGAAAAAGCCATGAACTGGGATGTAAAAGCGTCGTCTAGCCGAGCTTTCCAGACTTCACTTTTTGTGGAATTAACTCCGGAAGAACAACTGCTGGTTGATCTATTAAAAGGAGGCGACCGTTTTGTTGACGAAATCACTATCGAAACAAAATTGTCGATGAGCAAGGTTTCGACCTTATTGCTGGAACTTGAATTTAAAGGGGTAATTGTTAGCTTGCCGGGGAAGATGTACCGGTTGAAGTAAAATCAAAATAAGCCACTATCTTTGCAGCATGTCAACATTCGAAGATTTAAAAATAAGCAAGTCGGTTTTAAAAGCGATTGAAGAGCTGGGGTTTACCGAACCAACACCCATTCAGGAAAAGGCTATCCCAATGATACGCTCCGGAGTGGACGTTTTGGGAATTGCACAAACAGGCACCGGAAAAACAGCAGCCTACTTCATTCCTTTAATCATGAAACTGGTGAAAGCCGAGGGTAATGATCCGCGGGCCATTGTACTGGTTCCAACGCGTGAGCTGGCTATTCAGGTGGGTGAAGACCTCGAAGACCTGACCAAATTCACCAATCTGCGCCGCGCTACCGTTTATGGCGGCGTTGGCTGGACCAAACATGCCGAGCTGATTAAACCCGGAGTTGATATCCTGGTTGCAACGCCTGGCCGTTTGTGGGATTTGTACAGGGCAGAAGCTGTATCATTCAAAAAAGTAAAGACATTAGTTATTGATGAAGCCGACCGGATGCTGGACATGGGTTTCATGCCGCAAATCCGAAATTTTCTGGAAATCCTTCCCTTGAAACGTCAAAATCTTTTGTTCTCGGCAACTTTCAACGAAAAAGTTGAAGAAATGAGCCACGAGTTTCTGGATTTCCCTGAACGTGTTGAAGTTGCCCCATCAGCAACACCTGCCGAACTGATTAATCAGGTTTATTATAAAGTACCCAATTTTCAGACTAAATTAAACCTGATCAACTATTTGCTTCGCGACGAGGAAACATTCTCGCGGGTAATTATTTTCGTCGGAACCAAAGAAAATGCTGAACAGGTTTTCAAAATCATCAAACGCCGTTCGGAAGGCGAAAAACGTATTTTGCATTCGAACAAAGGGCAAAGTACGAGATTGAATGCCATCAATGCCTTTAAAAGTGGGGTTGTACGCATTTTGATCACTACCGATATTTCGTCGCGAGGAATTGATGTCGATATGATCAGTCATGTCATCAATTTTGATTTGCCCTCGAATCACGAAGATTACGTGCATCGAATTGGTCGCACCGCCCGCGCCAACAATACCGGAACCGCCATTTCGCTGGTCAATCCGGCAGAAGAACTCAATCTAAGGAAAATTGAGGAACTGATCCGGATGCAAATTCCGCAACTTGAACTTCCGGCAGGTCTGGATATGGTTGCTACCAAAAGTGAAGAAAGCCAAATCCAGTTGCGTGAGATCGACCGTCAGAAAAGAATCGCCGACCCCACTTTTAAAGGAGCTTTCCATGAGAAGAAGTTCGTTTTTGGCCGTGATAATAAAAAAGAAAAACGCAATCCTCCCAAAGACAAAGCCAAGGAAAAAAAATTCCGGGGAAGAAAAAAACCTTCCTAAAAAATCTGATCTATTCTAAAAAAGGAAAAGAGCGAAATCCACCTGATTCCACTCTTTTCCCTTTTACTTTTTGCATCAATTGTTATTTCAACACATCTTTCGCGGCCAACACCAAAAACATAAAATTGGTAGAGCCTCCACCCAAAACGTATTCGGTTTGCTGCCAGAAATAAGGCCATTCTTTCAACTCCGGAAAATCGGGGCGAATAATCCCAGTTCCTGAAACCGAACCTCCGGGAATAAACGAGCGGTCGGCGCGGTTAGCACCATAGGCCTGGGTTACCGAATGCGAACCAACTCCGGAAACGAAGGAAGAAGTATTTTCGCCCGGATGATTACCCAACACAAAATTCAGGGCATTCAGCATGTACCTTGAATCAAAAATTTCAGGAAACGCTTTTTGAAGGAAATACTGTGTTACCCCAAAACTCTGAATGTTCCAGCCATCGCCCCAAATGTGCGGGCGATAAGGTACTGCAAACGGATTTTCCTTTTGCAGATTATCAACTTCAACTTTATAATTTTGGGCAGCCGCAATCACCATTGCTGTTAGTTTCGCATCGTTGATCCGTTTCAAAACGCGTCCAAGATAGCCAATCAATTCATTCCTCTTCAAGATTTCAGGACTGGTGTACTTTAAAATGTCTGCCTGATATTTTGTGTTTCCAGTGGTTATCAGCAATTCAACTGCCGCCTTTACTTTTGCACCGGCCATTCGCTGGTTTTTATCGGCATCTACCAAAGCATAAAGCGCTTCTGCAGCACTGATTGACTGCGTAGACAGCGTATCATTAAACCCTTTCAGAACGCGGGCTCCGGTTGCCAAAGCTTCTGCAACATCAAGTTCACGCCATGGATTTTCTTCCGTGAAAACCAAACGGTCGTCCAACACTCCTGATTCATGAGCAGTAACCTCATCTTTTTTCAAGTCTGGATTGTATCTGCGTCCGTCGGTAATTGTGGAAGCATCGCCCAAATGAACGTACTGACGCAAACTATTTTCGATGATTCCACGGTACAAACGTCCCAGACTTTGATATCCGGCCAGAATGGAGATGGTTCCATGTTCGATTTGTTGAAGCAAATCGTTTTTCCCGTCAGGACGATGGATTTCAACCAGGTGATTTTGCTGATCAACAGTTGTTTGATCCCACTCGGGATGAAACAATTCATAAGCCTGAGACAATATCCAAACTTCGCCGGCCTGCGACTCTACGCGCAAATCGTAATCGCCGGCATCGTGCCACCCACCACGGTTTAGCCCCGGAACCTGCTCCAGAGGTTTATATTTGGTGAGGGTTGAATGTCCCTGGGCATATCCATCAAAATGGTTGGTATCTACCGGAGCCATCAGTGCATCGTCCATGTGGCAGAGACCATGCCAAACGCGGTAACCTTCGTTAACGCGCATGTGGCACATCTGTACAGGCAGAAAATATTCAACAACTGGCTGCCACACATTTCTATCGTATATGGTGGAACTTATCCGGAAAGGTTCTGTGGTATTTCCGGCATATTTGATCTGGTAAATTCCGGGAGTTTTGATGTCAGAAAAATCAAACTGATAATAGTTGAAACGAAGAAATTTACCCCATTTTTTTGGCTCTATACTCCGGATCTCTTTCAATCCACCATCTTCCGAAATGCGGTACAGGCTTGCCTTTTCTACTTTTGGATCATTTTTATCCACCTCGATAACTGCAATTTTTTCCTGATTGGGCTCGTAGCCAATCTGGCTGATGTGCACCACGGGTTTTGACAGGAAATTTGGCAACACATTGCAATCCACCACCCACTCGATTGCTCCGGTGGTTTTTCCGGGAGTGACCAGTGAACGAACTACAAACCATCCGTTGTTGTGGTAAAACCGACCATCAAGCAATTGAAGTGGCTGACCTTTACTTTCAATCACCATTGTTTGAGCCGCAGTTTCAGGAGCAATGGTTAATTTTTTACCAGTTGCCATTGGGAAAGCCTGCCAGTTTCCGTCCAGATCCTTTTCCATAGGGCCGTTGGCCTGTGTTGGGAAAATTCCGGATTGTCCGTCGAGGTACCAGCTTTTACCAAATAAAATGGCCGGAAATAATTCGAAATTAAACCCGACTTTCTTTTCCCATCCTGCAGGAAGTGGCTTATCCAGATCGACCAGAATTCGGAATTTGTTCCCTTCGCCAACTACCCGTACATGGTAATTGAAGTACAAATCAGGATATTCAACCGGATTAAAACCTTTGCGGTTAATGCTCGAATCGGGGAAAGTACATTTAACGCTGATTTCGTTTTTAGTTCGGTCAACAGAGCGTTTACCCACTTTGGGAATGGGCTGCCATTGTCCGGGGGTCGGTTCCAGACGCAAATCCCCGTTGGTTGCTACACGTGTTCCGTTCTGAATGATGCCGACTGCTCCCTGATGACCTTCAGGATAGATATCGAAAAAGACCATGACATTCAATCCTGGTTTTTCGAAATACTCATTTTTATTGATCTGCAACTGTTGTGCACTCAGTTTTGAACTGGCAAACAGGAATAAAATAAGTACAACGCACAATAAAAATTGGTTCTTCATTAGTGGTTCGGTTTAAGTTTCAGATCTATAACAACTGAGGAAGATTCTACCCCTATTTCTTATTGTAATTAATACAAATATTAAAGTTTAAAGATAGATATTTTACACTTTGGACAATAGCGTTTCGTATTATTTCTGGATCAACAAAGAAGAATATGTCTAAACAGGTTTTGTTGAAACTTTGAGTTTTTGTATTTCAGGAACAACCCAATAGACAAGAAAGGCGGTTCCACATATAATAGGAACCGCCTTTCTATCTATTTCGAAATAGTTTATTACTTCAATATCAATTCTATTACCGGAATTTCAACATTTGGTTTGATGACCGGCAAACTTAAATTCAAATCAGTCGGAGTTGAGCCTTCTTTTGTTCCATACTCAGTGCGTTGGGTCATTTTAATTTCGGAAGCATCGTGCAGGAACTGTGCATATTTTACTTTTCCAGCAAAACCTGATAAATTGAGGTTTTGCAATGGATAATCCAACAAATGAATGTACAGTCGTTTGGTTTTTGGATTGTACGTCATAAGAGTATTGTCAGGAGCTTTAAACGCTTCCGGAGCCTGTGTACAACCATAAATCGACCGGTTGTTCAGGCTCATCCATTCACCCATCGATTTTAATCTCGATTGTGCACGTTCGTCAAACATTCCGCGGGCGGTTGGGCCAACGTTCAACAAAAGATTTCCGCCTTTGCTCACCGACTCGATCAACAAAACCAGCAATTGTTTGGTGTCTTTCCATGTATTTTCATCGCGGTAGTATCCCCATGATCCGCTGAAAGTTTGGCAAGTTTCCCAGGGTACTCGTTTGCCATTCACTTCAGGCCATTTCGACACTTTGTACTGTTCAGGAGTAGTAAAATCCCAACCATCTTCGTATTCTTTCAGGTCGAGGCGGTCGTTCACCAAAATGCCAGGCTGTAATTCGCGAACCATTTTAATCAGTTTTTCAGAATCCCAGTCTTTATGCCCCTTGCCATCTTCGCCCGGATACGAGAAATCGAGCCAAAGCATATCCACTTTACCATAGTTGGTCAGCAATTCACGAACCTGATTGTGCAGGTATTCGCGGTACTTATTCATGTCGCGGTTTTTATTCAACTCGGCAAGTTTTGCTTTATCGTCGGTGCGTTGAGGATGGCATTTATCGACTGTAAAATCTGGATGGTGCCAGTCGATCAGGCTGTAATAAAAGCCAATTTTTAAACCTTCGGCGCGGAAAGCTTCCACCCATTCCTTCAGCAAATCCTTTCCGACAGGAGTATTCGGTGCTTTATAATCAGTAAATTTTGAATCAAACAAACAGAACCCTTCGTGATGTTTGGTGGTAATCACGGCATATTTCATTCCGGCTGCTTTGGCCATTTTGGCCCATTCGCGCGGATTGTATAAGTCAGGATTGAAATTATCAAAGTATTTCTGATAATCTTCATTAGTCAAACGTTCCTGATTTTTCACCCACTCGTGGCGGGCCGGAAGCGCATACAATCCCCAGTGAATAAACATACCAAATCGGTCGTTAACCCACCAGGCCATGCGTTCTTTCTTTTGTTCTTCGGTTTCCTTAAAAAGTTTTTGCTGAGCATTCGAGCTTTGAATGAAAAGGGCAATCAATAGAAAAATAAAAGTTAATTTCTTCATCTGATGTGGTTTAGGTTTATAATAACGGTGTAATTTATTCTGAAATAAAAGTACAATATTGCAATCGGATTACAATCCTGTACTGTGCTGATCTTATATGTTTGGAAACATCAAAAAAAACAAAAATTATTGCAGAAAGAATCTCGATTCAGAAATGTAGCATCCCCTGAATTGACCATTGAAATTCAATTTGTCGTTCCCGATCGATTGGATATTTTTTTGAATTACTTTAGCAAAATATTCAATGGGGTTGAATGACGACAAAAAGCATCAATATTGAACATGTAGGAGAAGTAACGTTCACCATTAATGAACGATCAAGAAGGATACGTTTAAGCCTGAAATCTGATGGCGAGGTTGTTGTTTCGATGCCATCAACGGTTGCTGTCCGCGATGCAATTCGCTTTGTTGAATCAAAGATCGACTGGATTCTGATGCAAAAAACGAAAATTCAGGCGCGGTCAACTCTTTTTGCTCCTGAAAGTAGTTTTAAAACTCGGTTTCACAAATTAGCTATAACCAAAGGCAACACCGATAAGGTTTACAACCGGGTCGGAAACGGAGTCATTCAAATATTTATTCCTGAACGGGTAAACCACGAACAACCCAAAGTTCAGGAATTCATAAAGAATACATTGGTTGATGTAATGCGTTGGGAAGCAAAGATTTACCTACCCAAACGCTTGAAAGAGTTGGCCGACAAGCATGGGTTCCGTTATGAAAATGTAAGCATTAAAAATGCATCAACCCGTTGGGGTAGTTGCTCTTCAGCGAATAACATCAACCTTAACCTTCATCTGATGCGGGTTCCAGAACATCTGATTGACTATGTACTTTTGCATGAATTGGCTCATACGGTAGTCAAAAATCATGGCGAAAAATTTTGGCTACTGCTGGAACATTGTTATCCAAATGCCCGGAAAGCCGACAAGGAAATGAAAAACTACCGGACGCAAACTTTTTAGAATTGTTCCGGCACCACAAACTATTTTTGTTAAAAATATGACCTCGATGAATTGGAACCAAATCATATCAACCACCCGGTTGGGACAGGAAAAGCTCGCAACAAAAGACAACAAACATAGCCGCACTCAGTTTCAGCGCGATTACGACCGCATTATCTTCTCCTCGCCTTTCCGAAGAATGCAAAATAAAACACAGGTTTTTCCTTTACCCGGAAGCGTTTTTGTACACAACCGACTAACGCACAGCCTCGAGGTTGCCAGCGTTGGCCGCTCGTTGGGAAGCATGTTTGTTGAAAAAGCCGAAAATGAAAAGTTGGAGGTCGAAAATCCATTATTCCAGGAAATTGGATCTGTTGTTTCTGCAGCTTGTTTGGCTCACGACATGGGAAACCCGCCATTTGGACATTCGGGAGAAGATGCCATTGCACAGTTTTTTAAAAAGAGCACCGAACCTCGGCTGAAAAAAGAACTTTCGGAAGGACAGTGGAGAGATTTCACCCAATTCGACGGAAATGCCAATGCCTTTCGTTTGCTGAGTCACCAGTTTAATGGGCGCCGCGAAGGTGGTTTTGCGCTCACTTATACCACTCTCGCTTCAATTGTAAAATATCCGTTTGAGTCGGTACTGACTAAAAAACCCAAATTTGGTTTTTTTCAATCTGAAAAGACCATTTTTGAGCGAATCGCCAATGAATTGGGACTGTTGCAACAATCTGAAAATCCCGCAAAATACGTCAGGCATCCATTGGTGTTTTTGGTTGAAGCAGCTGACGACATTTGTTATCAGCTAATGGATTTGGAAGACGCGCACAAACTGAAGATTCATAATTTCGACCAAACCCGCTCTCTATTAATGGGATTTTTCGATCAGCAGGACGAAACCAGGCAAATTAATCATATTAATGAAACACTCAAACTGGTTTCCGACCCCAACGAACAGATTGCTTATCTGCGTGCAAGTGTAATCGGGAAACTGGTTAATCAATGTGTCGATGTCTTCTGGGAAAAGCAGTGTGAAATTTTATCCGGAAGTTTCCAAAAACCTTTGATTGACTGCGTTCAGCCCACATCGCTTGCAGCAATGAACACAATCAAGAATGTCAGTGTTAAAAACATATACAACGATCGGTCGGTTGTTGAGATTGAAATTACAGGTTACCAGATTATCGGAACTTTGCTTGAAGTTTTTATTGAAGCCGTGCTGAATCCGGAAGAAGGAATTTCCAGGAAAATGCTTCAACTGATTCCTGACCAATATGCAGGCAATCATTCCACTACTTACCAAAAAGTGCAAACAGTAGTCGATTTTGTTTCAGGGATGACCGATTTGTATGCCCTCGATTTATACCGCAAAATTAAGGGGATCAACATCCCGGGAGTGTAAATTTTAAATTGTTTAATTTTCAGCGATTTTTGACATGAAACCCGATTTTGACCAGTTTGAAAACGACAGGATGATTGATGATCCGACGAATTATAAGTGGGGAATCTTTTATTTTAATCGGAAAGATTCAAGAATTTTGGTTCCAAAACGCATCAGCTGGATGGGTTGGACCTTCAATTTTGGCAATCGTTATAGTTATATTTTCTTTTTCTTAGTCATTTCTTTCGTAATCTTCATTTTAAGAAAATCAAACTAGCTTTGTGAAAGATGCGCTAATTAAGCTATCTAAGGTTTTTTAACAAAAAATATTAAAAATTAAGCATTAAATTTTCTTAATAAAACTAAATATCAGGCAAATAACAGAACACTGTAACAACATTTTCACGACATTTGAAGTTCAATTTTAGAAATTTACAAGTCGGAGAAGATATGGTTGCAGTATTTAAAATTATTCAGGTTTTCTTGTTGGCTACAGTAAAGTATGTTATAACATTTCCCTTTGCATTATTAATCGGATTAAACTTTCAGCAAACATTAATTGCAGTTACACTTGGTGGAATAGCCGGATTTTTCTTTTTCTATCATTTGAGCGGTTATGCCATTAAACGAATTCATCACCTAAAAACTTTCCTCCGGAAGCATGCACCTCTTTCGGTTCGGTTGAGATTCAGGCAGATGATGTCGTGGAGAAGAAGAATGACCGGCGAACGGGTTTTCTGTAAAAGAAACCGATTTATAGCTTGGTTTCGTGCGAAATTCGGATTGTTGGGAATTGTTATTTTATCGCCTATTATTTTAAGCATTCCAATTGGAGCATTCCTGCTTAATAAATACTACTCGAAACACAAGCTGGCGAAACCTTATATGGTTTTGTCAATTCTCAGCTGGACTGCCATTTTTGTTGCTTTTGCCCTTATTTTCCCACACTTGATGCGATAAACCGAAGGGTAATCTTTTTGAAATTCACTTAAATTCTATTTTCTGCTATTACTTTTTTGAGGTTTCCCTGATTTTTCAGGATTAATTCGCGATCGGCACCCGACCAGTCAATAGATTGCCATTCGTCCAGATCGAACCAGCATTTATCCAAATGTTCTGTCAAAACAAGTTCACCGGAAGCTATTTGGCAAATGAATGGGATCAACCGGATTTGTTTGGTACCATAATCAAAGTCAATAAATTCGAGTTCCGATAAAACATCCATTCGAAGCAATAATTCTTCTTCTATCTCGCGAATGATACTTTGAACGGCCGTTTCTTTGTTTTGAATTTTGCCACCCGGAAATTCCCATTTCCATGGATGACAACTTCCTGGGGCACGCTGTACGGCCAGAATTTTTGAATCGTTGACGATTATTGCACAAGTGACTTCAATCATTTTCTTTCTTTTCCGGAATAAAATCAAGCTGTAAAGAAGGGAAAAAACTATCTTTATTTCAAGATTAAAACAAGCACTGTTTGCGCATTATGACTGAAAATGACCTCGGATCGCTGATTCAATCGTGGGAGAACATCGCTCTGTTGGTGCGATATATAGCCGATTACCCCGAGCATCTGGATTTAATTATGGCCAAAGTTCTGGATGATAGCCGACCTGAGTATTGGCGGGCCGCATGGATGGTCGATAAAATTCAAGAAAAACATCCTGAACTTGTCGTTCCATATCTTCAATTGATGATCAACTTTGTTCTGACGACCAAAAATGCAGGCAAAAAAAGACACCTGCTAAAGTTGATCAGTCTCTATGAAATTCAGGATGAGAATTTAGCCTTGTTGTTGAATTACTGCATCGACATATTCACGAATACGGCAGAGCCAGTTGCTGTTCGCGTTCATGCCATGCAAATACTCTTCAAAATTGCACAAAAAGAGACCGATTTTTCAGGAGAACTAATTGAACTGATCGAACACGAGATTGAATATCACGGCTCTGCTGGAATCGCTTCAAGAGGAAGAAAATTGTTGAAAAAACTACATCAGGACAGAACCAGAAGAGGAACATTAAATTCAAAATAAAAGCAGGTTGAAAATCAATAAGATCAATCAACCTGCTCATAAATGATCGCAAATGCCTCTACTTTTTCAGGAAAACTTCTTTTAATTCCTGTAATTCTTCATCATTCAGCCCTTCTGGTTCGGTTCCAGCCTGCATGGCCATAAACCAGATTTGCGCCGATTTTGAAAGGATGTCAATCATATCGAAAGCATCCGAGACCGTTTCACCAATAGCAAATGCACCATGTTTTTCCCAAATGACTACCTCGTGCCCTCTTTTAAAACCTTCGATCGTTGCATCGGCAATTTTGTGGCTTCCGGGCAAAATATAAGGTACCATATATACACCACGAGGGACGAAAACAAATGCTTCAGGGTGCATTCCCCACAGCGTTTTATTTAGCATTTCGGCTGTCTGGAACTTTGGAATCTGAGTCATGGCAACTAATTCATTCGGATGGGTATGAACGACCGCTTTGCATTTTGAGCCGGTGCTTACCAGCAAGTTATGAACCGCCAAATGAGTTGGCAATTCTGAAGTTGGCCTGAAATTATAAAGGTTCCGCTTTTTCATCGAGATGATGTGGTAAGCATTTCCTTTCTTGTTCATCTTGATGATACAAGCGTTTTTCATTGGACTGATGGCCAAGTCTCTCATGCGTTTACCGGTGCCGGTAACGAAGAAATAAAGATTTGCCAACGATTCGTAACTACGTTCGAGCTGAAACATCGGGTAATGATCCAATTCGAACTGAGTTTCTGCCATCATTTCAGACAGGTTTACCGATATGTTTCCGGCATTACGTTCGGCCCAACCTTTTTGCCAAAGGTAATTTGCCAGGTCAGCAACTTCTTTAATGGTCTTGGCGATTTTCTTATTCTCCTGAAAAAATTCTTTCATACCTATTTGTATTTAATAACTAATCAACTATATGTCAGACAAATATCGCATTAAAAGCTACATTGTCAAACTTAATGCGACAAAAATACAAGACTAATTTTAACAATTAGCCTTCAGTTCAAATGTATTCATCGTATTCTTAACATTCAATTTAAACATAGCCGATTTGAGCTAAAACATATTTTCCAATTTAAAGGTAGAAATAAACATTATCACTCAAAACGAAAATTTACACTGAAAACTGATGCTGAAAAAATAATTTTTATATTTTTGCACCGTCTTTAAAGAAAAGACAACGAAGGATTGACCCGTGGTGTAATTGGCAACACAACTGATTTTGGTTCAGTAGAGTCCAAGTTCGAGCCTTGGCGGGTCAACAAAATACAAACAATTTGAGCTTCGGTTTGGTGTTTGTTTTACTTATTGAAAATTGTCCTGTGGTGTAATTGGCAACACGTCTGATTCTGGATCAGAAGAGTTCAGGTTCGAAACCTGACAGGACAACAAAAAGAGATTTCGTTTGAAATCAAAAGCCTGTAAGTCTACTGATTTACAGGCTTTTTTGTTTTTTATCGTATCAATGTAAATCAAACAATTTCAAATAAAATGTGAGTAAAACGGTGAGTAAATTTTTATTTTACTTTTGACTCACCAGAAAGACTGTAAAATACAGAATTACAAATACTTACAAAATTTATTTTGATTCATTTTGGGTCGTTTTAAACTCATTTTTTGAGTCTTTTTGGATAAAAAATTCCATTATAAAACAAGTCAAAATAAATTAAATCGAAATTGCTATGAGAACGACACACACATTTGGACTCCAGTTCATTATCAGATCTAACAAGAACGATCAAAATTCGGGAATAATTTATGTCCGGATAACCATTGAAGGACAAAGGGCGGAGATTTCATTGAAAAAAACGCTACCCCTCTCGCTTTGGAACAATGCAAAAGGGAAAGTAAATGGTTCAAGCAAAGATGCAAAAAGCTTGAACACATACCTGGATGATATTCGGATTAAAATTACTGAGTGTTATCGTGAGCTACAACTGAAACAAGATAAAATCACACCTGATGCGATCAAAGCATTATTCCTGGGTGATCATCCAGATCAGCATACCCTTACGGAATTAATAGAATACCATAACTTGTCCCAGTTTCCTGTCTTATCAACCTCTACCCGGAAATGTTATATCATTACAAAAAATTATATTCTTTCGTTTTTAAGTCAGAAGCGGAATACTTCGAATATTTATCTGTCCAAGATTGATTTCAAATTTATCAGCGATTTCGACTATTATCTTCGGACAATAAAACCTCTGGATCATCAAAAACCACTTCACAATAATGGACTAATGAAACACATGCAACGTTTCAGAAAAATATTAAATCTTGGGGTTCGTCTGGAATGGCTTATAAAAAATCCATTTAATGCCTACGATATTAGATTTGATAAGGTTGAACGAGGGTTTCTAACTAAATATGAATTGGATCTAATCGAAAAGAAGATATTTAGTATTGAAAGACTTCAAATGATAAAAGATCTATTCATTTTTAGCTGCTACACGGGATTAGCATACATTGATGCAATCAATCTGACCACTTCAGAAATATCAATCGGAATTGATGGCCAAAAATGGATTTACACAAAACGTGAGAAAACTCAAACTCCTTTAAGAATTCCAGTCCTTCCAAAGGCGTTGGAGATTATTGAAAAATACAGACCAAATATCAGAGCAAACAATAGAGGTACCATTTTCCCTCTTGTTTCGAACCAAAAAGTCAACAGCTATTTAAAGGAAATAGCTGACATTTGCGAGATAGAGAAGAACCTTACATTTCATTTGGCCCGACATACCTTTGCGACCACAGTGACTCTAAGCAATGGGGTTCCCATTGAAACAGTCAGCAATTTGCTTGGACACCGAAGCATTTCAACCACTCAGATCTATGCGAAAGTGCTTGAAAACAAGGTCAGTGAAGACATGGTCAAACTAAAAAAGAGATTGTCAGGAAATAAAGCAAAGGTAATGAAAGGCAATGTCGGATAAATATTTCAAGAAAATTATGGGAGTGATGTATTTGGGATTTTAAAATTATTACTCAGACGAAAGTTGAATCAGCTATTTAATTATATATTGACTATCAATACATTACAAAGGTATTGATTTGAAGAGTTTCTCTAAAGTCCCCCTTTATATTTCAACTTTCTATTGATAAGAGAAAGTAATTTCAGTTGAATATTTTCAATTCAGGCCATCAATTACTTTCATCATTTCCAAAATAGTTCCTTTGGGTTTGATCTTTCCTTTAGCATAATCATCCACCTCTCCAATAATATTTTCAGGCATGTAAACAGTTTTGATCTCTCCTTTAAAGGAAATTTCTTTTATCCCTTTTTCTCCAAGAAAATGGGTTATCACTTCAACAAATTTATCTGCCGTTTCCTGAGTGTCAAACAGGAGGTTTGACAAACGTTGTTTTTTGTAATAGACGGTCAATTCTGCTATGGTTTCTTGTTTCTCTGCCATGCCATTTAAAGTTTATTCTTTCTGTTTCCCTTTGATTTGTTTTACCTCTATATCAAAATCGGATTCAAATAACCGACCTTGCAATTCAGTTCATTCTCTTTGATAATGTCTGTTTTTTGGTCATCTTTTTGTTATAACCATTTAAAGCTTTGGAATTATGATTCAGAACACTTTAACTGAGATGAAAATCTACAAATTGTTGTGCAACATTTTGTTTCGTCCAGTATGAGGAAACAAGATAGATCTTCTGCTTCTAACCTTCCTATTTCACGTTTTCTTTAACCTGAGCAACAAATGTTTCAGCTGGTTTAAAAGAAGGAACAAAGTGCTCCGGAATAATGACTACAGTGTTTTTGGAAATATTACGCGCAGTTTTCACCGCTCTTCTTTTTATGATAAAGCTACCGAAGCCACGAAAATAAACATTTCGTCCTTCAGTTAAAGTTCCTTTTACTGTTTCCATAAATGCCTCAACAGTTTTTTGCACTGTCACTTTCTCAATTCCGGTATTTTTACTAACCTCGTTAATGATATCTGCTTTTGTCATCTCTTAAAATATTTAATTATCAGTATTTTATATCTCAAAAACAATCACTGCACAAATATAAAATTATTTAATTAAAAACATAATAGTCTATTCGTTACAACTTTGAAAACATGAACATTATAGGTACAAATACCATCGTTAAAGTTTTCCAGAATATCTGAAGTGATTAATTTTTGATCTATTTTCCAATGATGATAGGAATAATGCAAAGAGAATTTTATCCTACTTTATTGGCAGCCAGAATTTAAAGGTCGTTCCTTTTCCTATTTCTGATTCAAGATAAATCTCTCCTCCCATAAGTTCAATAAGGTTCTTCACAATTGCCAATCCAAGACCCGTTCCCCCATATAGCCGGGTAGTTGAATCAGTAGCCTGCCTGAAGCGTTCAAAAATAGCAGATTGAACAGCCTTTTCAATACCTATTCCGGTGTCTGATACAAAAAAGGTTATGTGTTGTTCTGTAATTTCCATAACCCCAAACTCGATTTCTCCATTATGAGTAAATTTACTGGAGTTGCTCAATAAATTGCTTACAATTTGGTTAAACCGAACCTTATCCGTGTTGATTGAAACCGGGAAATCGGGAATCTTTAATTTCAGCGCAATATTTTCTTTTCCGGTTTCCGAAATCTTCCTTTGAAATTGGATATAGAGTTCATTCAACGTTTGTAATAAATCGATAGGTCTTTTAATGATTTTAACCTGTCCGGTATCCAACTTCGAAATATCCAGTATATCATCGATAATCTGAAGCAGGTGGTCCGCATTCCGGTTTATAATGGAAGAATATTCTTCTTTGACTTCCTGTGACAATTCGCTGTCTTCAGTAAGCATGTCTGAGAATCCAAGGATCGAATTGAGTGGGGTTCTGATTTCGTGACTCATGTTGGCCAGAAAGGCTGATTTAAGTCGATCACTTTCTTCGGCTTTCTCCTTGGATATTTTTAAATCAGCAATGATCATTTTCTTTTCAGTAATATCTTCTTTAGCTTCGATATAGTGAGTGATGTTGCCCGCTTTATTAACTATGGAGGAAATAACAGCACTCTCCCAATATAACTCCCCATTTTTCTTCCGGTTGTGGAATTCGCCTCTCCATTCTTTGCCGCTTCGAATTGTTTTCCAAAGATTATCGTAAAATTCCTTGGGCTGTTCACCCGATTTTAAAATGCCATGCTTTTTCCCAATCGCCTCTTCTGCACTGTACCCTGTTGTTTCGGTAAATTTGGGATTTACATATTCAATAGTCCCCCTGGGATTGGTTATTACGATGCTTACCGGACTTTGCTCTGTGGATCTGCCCAGGAGCAGAAGAAGATCTTCAGCTTTTTTCCGCTCAGTAAAATCCTGGTAAATGATCTGAAGTTGGGGTGTGTCATCCCAATTGATGGCTTTTCGCAAAACTTGAATGTGGCGGATTTGCCCATCTTTTCGGACAATGTCTATCTCGTATTCAGGGTCAACATATTCTCTATTTTTCCGCTTCTCTTTTCTTTGCTGATGTAATTTCAGGCTTTCTTCCGTATAACGTTTTTCAACACAGGTTTGCGTAAATTCTTCGAAGCTGCTAAATCCATATATGGTTAGTAATGCCTTATTGACGTAAAGCGTTTGCCCGTTAGAAGTGAGAATTCGCATACCAAGCGGAGATTCGTCCATTGACCGCCTGAAGTTTTCTTCGGATCGGCGCAAAGACTTTTCTGCTAACATTCGCTTTTTGTCGGTTGCCAGCAATAGTCCCATAAGCAGTGTCCCCAGCGGTAAAACCAACATAACAGGAATCCAGATTTCTTCAATAATATTTATACCTGTAGGCCAGGGCAGCAATAGCTGACAAGCCAGCATGCATAAATGAGAAACAACACCCATTCCCAAAAGCATGGGTATTTTCAATAATTCAGGTTTATCGTGGTGTAAACGGCGAAAGACAAGTCCGACCGAAACAGAAGTAAAAATAGTTGCCGTTCCAGCCAGAACACCGGCTCCTCCCAGGTAGATACGGTATGCTGCTGCGATTAGGGCGGAAATGATTCCGGTAATTCCCCCACCAAACAACCCGGACAATGTCAATACAATAGATCGTCCGTCGTAAATAACTCCGGCATTATAATGAATTGACATTGTCATCGCTGCAACAGTGATGGTTCCAAACAATATTCCGCCGATTATTTTGCATATGAAAGAGTCAGCGCAGGTACGGTTCAATATTCCGTATAAGACAGAAAGGGCTATAAGCAGGGACGAATTCTGAATAAGGTCGTTAAACATTCCAATTCCTTTAGGGAAGTATCAGTTGATTTTGGAGTGGAAAACTATTAAAAATTATTGATAATTAAATGAGATTTTGTATTTATATTCCAAGCTTATGGGTATTCCAATACATATAAGAGCTTACTTGGTGGTATTGAAAATTGTACAGTTGACAGCGAGCTGGCAAAGTTAAAAGCTGCAATACAAAGTCCGTTAGAATAGTTAAGGTGTATATTGAAACAGTCAGCAATTTGCTTGGACACCGAAGCATTTCAACCACTCAGATCTATGCGAAAGTGCTTGAAAACAAGGTCAGCAAAGACATGATCAAACTAAAGAAGAGATTGTCAGCAAATAAAGCAATGGTAATGAAAGGCAATGTCGGATAAATATTTCAAGAAAACTAAAATGTACTGGATTCGCAACAAGTGGCCTAAATATCTGAATATCATCTATTTAAAATTGTCCAACTCAAGCAATTCACGGAATTACTCATCAGTAAAAATTAATACTTAAGCCGCTGATTATTAATTAAATACAAAATAAACAAAAATTCTAAATTACTTCCATTTTTTAGCTTTTTGTAGCGCTTTTTTTACCTGAGAATTACCTGTCCAATACCAAAACTTTCCACATGGCAGATTAACACATTCCGCCACTGCGTTAATAAAAATATACGACATGTATACCGGCGATGACCTGGAAATAATCAACTCAGATTCAGCATTTCCAGACGTTCATGGTAGTGGTTCATATACTGCCCTTTTGTTCCCTCATCTAAAAATGATCCCTGAACTAAAATTTCAACGCCCGCTTGTTTTTTAAGGAAAGGAGCAAGTAATTTATCAACCCTTTTCTCAGGGATTCCTATTTTTCTCCCAAATACGATAAAATCTTCCTTACATGGATGGTGTTGTGCGTTGTTTATTCTGCAATCAGACCAGTACCACTCTTTAAATAATTCGTCCGTTAAAGCAAAAAAACCGTCTTCATCGACATGAATTCTTGTATCCATCAAATCATAGGCAGGACTTAATACATAATCACCATTTACCGTCTCCAGTAAGGAGAAATTTTTCAAATGAGCATCACCATTGGAAAAAAGAAAATTAAAGACCACCAGGTTAAATAACTTCTCCATTTCAATTTTCCATGCCCCAACGTATTTTTTAATCAATTCAGCAATACCTTCATAGGAATATTCATATCTGAAATTAGTTCCCGCATTTTCTTCCGTTTTACCTGCCAGGGTTGCAAAATCTTCTTTTCCGAGTTTAGTGCCATTGGTGCCAACGTCAAACCGTTTTGTCAGGTATGCCGGTTCATCGTTGCTGAAAAATACCAACCCGTTTACCGCGGTAGGAATCTGGTATATCTGGCTAGCAATTTGCATGGTAAGATGTTCATTTGCAGGAGCCATCAAGACTTTCTTAAGTCCGTGCGGTTTGGGTTTGAGGATATAGGTCCCTCTTTCTTTTTCTTCTGTCAACCTGAGATTGCTTTTATCCAGTAGAACGGAATATTTTTCCTGCATTCCTGAGATCGAGATTCTTTTTCTATTTTGCATGAACTGCTTCTGGTCCTCTTCATCAATTTCGGGGGCATTGTAGGGTAAAATGTGACTGACTTTTCGCCCGGAAAACATTCTGCGCAGGAAAAGAGGACTATATTCTGAATATCCTTCCGCCAGCAATCCCGGGCAATTCCTTATTTCCATAGCTTTATTAATTAATCGGTTTGATCGTTATTGCCCCAATGGTGTCATATTGAGCTGTGGCCAGTAATAAGCCAAAAAAATCATTCTTATCAATCTTCAGTTGCCTGGATTGAACAATCCGGTTTGCTCCCTCAGATAGCATATTATAAAAAACGGGGAATAAATATCCCGAAACGAACGACAATCGATTTTTAGGTAATGTCAGACTAATGGCCGGTTTCGAATTATCATTGAAATATTCAGAAATGTATTGAAACTCAAAAGTCCGATCATCAGCTTCTGTAAGGATGCCAGCCAATACCCCATTCCGATATACTTCTGCTTTTCTCATTTACTTATATTTTTGAGTTCCAGTCTTATTTCAAGTCCCAGGATATCGACAATTTTTTGCAGGTTCTTCAACGTAATATTCCCTTTGCCACTTTCGAACCGTTTCAATGTTGCGATTCCGACCTCTGAAAGTTCGGCTAAATTTTCCTGATTTATTGCCAGAATTTCTTTCCTGTCTTTTACTATTTTAATGATCTCTTCATTTGTCATATAGCGAACATCTATAGTATCATAAATAATACTTTTCGGTAAAGTTACAACACATTTTACCAAAAAACAAACAAATAGTATCTTTTGTGATGCTATTGGGTGTTTTATGTGTCCGACAGAGCACCTAGGCCCCTTGTAGTATCATATATGATTCTACAAGAAATCTATACCAAATAAGATACTTTGGATGACCCATTGGCAAAACATATGAAATCATGAATACAGAAAATGAAAAAGAAGAACTCACCGCACGGAATGTCCCCAAAGGGATAAACTATCAGATCAAAATCGGTAAATCTGATGAACAAAAATATACAAATTACACCTACTGATCCTGATAGTGATAACATTAATGACAATTTTAATAATACAAATGGTTGCTTAATTTATTCACATACACTACTTTTGCAGAATAAAATAGTAATAGCACAACATTGGGATGTATTGAACTGCATTCAATGTTTGCTGTTCTATTTCCGTAATGCACTATTTTTGCTGCAAAACAGAAATAAACACATTGTTGATTATAGCTGCAAACATGTCATGCAATTACTATCTTGTATGAAAAACTTGGAAAGATTGATAGCACCTACGGAAGAAATAAATAAATCCGACACTATGTAGTACAGATTCAATCTCTTTGTTCATTCTTTTTTAATGTCCATTTAAAATGAACAAGTCTTTTTAATGAACAAGAATTCGGCCAATCTTACTATAAACAACGTCTCCTGCTAAAGCTCTGGCTGTAACTCTGGCCGTCACACTTAATTGTGTTTGAAATGCGATTTACTATACATTTTGTAGTAGATCGAAAACATGAAGGCTCCTGTTATTTTAACACTTTCCGAAGTAACTTTTTACGCATAATCATTTTAAATAGATGCCAAGTCTGATATTAACGACAAAAAAATGGGGAGGCTTTGCCTCCCCATTTTCAGAACTTGATCTGGGTTTCAACTTCCTTGATCCGTTCATCCAAAGTCGTTTTGATTTCTTCCATCACAGCGGATACTACCGGAGTGTTGGAGGTTTTAAACTCTTTTCCAGAAGCATCGCGAAGAAATACAGTTGCTCCCAACCCGTCAGCTCCCAGGGAGAAGGTTTGGAGGTTTCTTCGGGTTTCGGTGAGCTTGCGCCACTTATCAATGAGCATGCTCAAATCTTCCACTTTCTGGATACGTTTTTCCAATGAAGGAACTTCTACTGTTACGGGTTCCTCTTTCTTCACTACTTCCAAAGTAGTTTTAGGTTGTTCAACACTTTCAGCATCGTTTTTTTTAGCTGCATTATTCATAGTTATTTACTGCTGCCTTACAGATTTATATTGGCATCTGGCACGCCGGTTAAAATTTCGGCATACCGGACATTGAGGTCACGGATCAGGTCAACGGGGTGCATGTCAGTTTCATGCCCGAAATGGGCAATCCATGAAACTGAACGCATCCGAAGGACGGTTGCCATTAGGCATCAAGAGAAGCAACCGCCCCTTTACCGTTCCGGGAAGCGTAAATAACTTTGCCTGGAATTTTAAATGGAGTGGATTTATCTTTTAAATTTAGATAACCAAAAACAGAAAATATTCGTATCTTTGAGCGAATAAATTCACATTGATATGAATGCACTTGAAATTTCAGAAAAGGATTTCCTGATTGGAGCCCGAAAAGGAATCCAAAAATCACGGCTTTTGTCAATTGCCAGGGAATCTGGGTTGACATTAAAGGAGCTTAGTTCGTACCTGCGGATTTCAACACGGTCAATTCAGGAAAAGGAACCGTCGCAGCTTATTGCTCCCGGTCCCTCCGAACGGGCATTGTACATCGCAAAACTTTTCAAATCAGGGATTGACCTCTTCGGCAGTAAAGAAAAATTCCATAGCTGGCTGAATTCCGAGAATACTGTAATGGGTAATGAAAAGCCAGTTTCATACTTGGATACATTTTCCGGGATACAGCTTGTCCTTGATGAATTAAACGCTATTGAATACGGATTCTCAGCCTGATGATCGTTTACCGGATTACAAAAAAGGAACATTCTGCCCTTGATGGGATGGGCGGATTGTATGGCCCCGGAAGGTGGCATAAAAAAGGAAATTTAGTGATCTACACATCTGAACATGCATCACTGGCTGCATGGGAAAAGATCGTCCATGTGACGAGCTTTGAGAACCTTCCTAAAAACCTGTTACTGGTCAAAATTGAATTACCTGATGGAATAGAGATTCAATCCGTCCCTCAAAAGGTATTGGTCAAGGGATGGGCCAGTTTTCCTTTTGCGTTAGAAACTATTGATTATGGTACTTCCTTTTTGCAAAAAAAAGAACACATGGCACTTAAAGTCCCTTCTGTGATTATTCCAGATGAATTCAACATCATTTTAAACCCGCTTCATCCTGACATTCGAAATTGTAAAGTCGTTAGTACAATCCCATTTGTGTTTGACCAACGGGTTTCAATAGAAAATTGATCAGTTATTGCAACCAATATTACTGTAATGACGGTTGCAATAATCTAATCTATCCCATTGTTGTAATAAGAACTACAGTGGTTTGGCCTTAATTTGAACGACAAAAAAGGGGCAATGCCCCTAGAATTCAAACAATAATTGCTGTGATGCAGTCTTTCTTTTGACGATTTCTTCCTTTTTCTCCGGCAATCTCAACACCAGATAACTTTCTTCTTTGGTTATTTCCCTTATGTATGGGACTACCTTCTCCAGATGGAGTTCCATCCTCCAGCCTGCATAAAAACGATTCATCAGTGTATCCATCCAGCAGACTTCTCCCAGAAGTCCATTCAGGCATAAGTTTATCAAGCACATCATTGCACAGGTGCGGTCAATATCAGCTCCGAAAAACAACGAATTCCGGCTTATTTTTGCAGCAGCCAGTAACATCCGGCCAGAACCACAACAACAATCGGCAACCTTCTCTCCAAAACCTGCCGGGTTCAATATCCGGGCCATCATATCGCATATCGGCTCAGGGGTAAAAAACTGTCCATTGTGTCCATAACTGAGATATTCCATATAAAAGTCACCGAACCCATCTTTCAACCCATCTCCATTGTTGTCCATCTCAATTACTAACGAACCGAAAGATTCAGCCATCAGGTAGGCATCCGGCTTTTCGTAATTACGGACAATTTCAAGGTAGCGGTCTTCTTTTGCCCCTAAAGACAACGAACAAACAACCATTTCCAAAAAATCATCAAACACTGAATGCAAACCATATTTATAACTGATTTGCAGGATATACTGTGAAAAACTGTTTAACTGTTCCATATCTTTAATCTTTAGTTGTTTCTAACTGTGAATTTTTGAGATAAAAAAATGGCGAAGGCTAAACTGCCTCCGCCAAATGGTCAACCAATGCTATACTGGTTGCCGGGTTTGGATAGGATTGATGCTCCAGGATATAATCCACTGCCTTTTGAGCCATCGAGGCAGCTGTCAAAAGCATCTTTTTATCTTCCTTGAATTTGCCAATCCAGCTTTTGATGTAAGCGGCACTGTTATCGATGGTGGCATTCTGGATGCCTGTCATGTAACACAGGTAAGCTGCTCCCATTTCGGCAACCAGTTCTTCAATGTCCTGTGACCCAAATTTATGATTGGAAAGTTTTTCATGTCTTCCGGTTCGGTTAATATGCCCCGTACTATGGCAAGCCTCATGGTATAAAACATTATAATATTGTTCATCACGAAAGAAAGTCCGTGGATTGGGCATCCCGATGTAATCTTCTGAAGGTGAATAAAAGGCATGTGACTGGTTCAGCCGGATTTCAGGACTGTCGTACCAGAACTCAATTAATTGTTCAGCCTGGGCAATCGGGTCAAACTCATGGTCGAAAGCTTCTGTTGGCGGGATTTTACTTTCATCAATCCCTTCGGTTTGTTTCAGGTTGAAAACAGTGTAATACCTTAGAAACGGGAAATGGTCTATACTTCCGTCCTTTTCTTCTTTGTCGAGTATCTTCCAGAATACTACCGGGAAACCTTTTTCTCCTTTCAGGATATGTCCTCCCAGTTCTTTAACCTGGTTAAAGGTGAGAAAGAACGGGGACCCAAACTTATCAGCCACAGTCAGCAACAACCAGAAATTAAAACCTTTGTACACCTTTTTGTAAACCATGTTCTGCGGAAAACCGGTTTCAGCTTTCCAAGGCATCTGCCACGGGATGACACCTTTTTCAAGGCGTTCAATAATCAGGTTGGTAATCCTTTCATAAATGTCAAATGAAGTATTCATGGGAATTTGCTCCTGCCCTGGAGGCTTATTTTGGCACCCTTCGATTTACTCGGGTAATATCTGGCACGCCGTTAAACTTAAATTTTTGGCGTACCAACATTGAGCTGTCACGGATTAGGTCAACGGGGTGCATGTCAGTTTCATGCCCGAAATGGGCAATCCATGAAACTGAACGCATCCGAAGGAAACGAGCCACGAGAAGCGAGTTCCCCTTTACCGTTCCGGGAAGCGTAAATAAATTTGTCGGAAATTTGAGTGTAAGAAGAACTAACTTAAAGTTTCTCTACTGAATATTTTTAATTACTTTAAACAGCAAAAAGTAACAACTGCGATTAAATAGTATTTGCTTGTCAATCTTTCTTTTAATTTCAATCCCTTGGAAGCTGACCTGTATTTTTGATTTTTGCTCTTTGATTCTTCTGGTAGGGTCATTTCAATTAAGTCCTCTTTTAATGCAGGCTCAAAGTAGCTTATTGAAAGGTGAGATCTGTTTTTAGCTCCAGTATTTCCATGAGTTGAGTTATGCTCATTTCCCCCTGAATCGCCTTAACCAAACGATGTGTGAGTTCAGCTATTTCCGCAAATGTTGAAGAAGTATCATGTGCGGTTTCATGTATGGTTTCATGTATGGTTTCGGCTGAAGGTCGCCTTATGGTTAGTTTGAATCCTTCTTCCGGGGAAATAAGAGGCGGTTTTAATCCTCTTCCCTTAATGAGATTTTACATTCGTACCCAACCCTTCAACTTCGCCAGTTAATAACCATTTTTACCTGTTTCCCTCTCTTTAAAATCGATACAAACACCAACAATAAAGCACTACGGAGTTCTTTCAAATATTTTTCCCGAGATGGTCAATTTATAAGTATTATTACCTGGCTTTTATAGTAATTAAATTATATCTTGTAACTATTGGCTTGTCACTTTTTGAACATGAAACTATTTAATACATTTCAATAATTAATAAAGATTGAATTGATTAAAACCAAGAGGATGAATGGGAAACATACTATTAAAGAGATCATTGAGGAAACAGAAAGTTGGGGGCTATTTGTTGCAATCGAAAATGGGGAAAAGTATTTACTGGAAAAATTTACTGACCATAACAAAGCAGAACAATGCTTAAGTAAAGTTACCACGACATATAAATTTACAGAAGGACTTAGTATTAATAATGAATTTACGAATGGTAAGTTTTACATTGTTTACAAAGCTAATGAATTACAAGGAAGCTTAAATGCATTATATGCTGAATTATCTTCCAGTGAAAAGCGATCCATAATTATAGAAACAGTAAAGGTTCTGAAGAAAATACACAATGGTGGCTTAATACACAATAACCTATGTCTGGAAAATTGTTTTTTGTACAATTCACTATCAGTTTTCCTTCCAGGTTTTCACAAGTCTGTTCCAATTAATATTTCTAATGCTAATCATACAGAGGTTTCAGAAAAGGTCAATCCTCTTTACATATCGCCGGAACATACCGGAAAAACCAACATCCCTATTTCGATACAAAGCGATTTTTATGCTCTGGGAGTGCTGATGTACAAACTTTTTACCGGGAAATACCCTTTTGAAAATGAAGATGTTTCTGCGTTATATTCGATGCACGTGGCAAAAAAACCTGAATATCCGGTAAATCTTAATTCAGAAATACCTGATAACCTATCACAGATTATCTTGAAATTATTGGAAAAAAATCCTGAACAACGCTATAAATCACATCAAGGAATTATATATGATCTGGAGCATATTTCGACAGTTGATTTTAAATTGGGCACTAAAGATTTCGATCTGGAATTTAAGGTTTCTCAAAAGATATACGGGCGTGAAACAGAGATCAATTACTTAAAAAGTGCCTTTAAAAAGATAGAACAAGGTGCTTTTCAAATGGTAATCATTGCAGGTTATTCAGGGGTCGGAAAATCGGCGCTTGTTGAAGAAATGAACCATTTTGAAGGTTCAAAAGGCTTGCATTTTCTAAAGGGTAAGTTTCAACAGTACAAGTCCAATATTCCATACTTTGCTTTCATTGAAGCACTTCAAATCTATTTTGACAAATTACTATTATCGAATAACCTGGAATTAGAACGGTTTAGTAATGAGTTCAGAAAACATATTGGAGATCAGGGACATGTTTTAACATCGGCATTTCCAAAACTTGAAGTTATTGTTGGCCAACAAGCTCCGGTTACCAAACTTGTGGGTATCGAAGCCGAAAATCGGTTTGTGCTTACTTTTCTTAAATTCTTAAAAATCATTGCAACAAATGAAAGTCCGCTTGTTTTCTTTTTTGACGATCTGCAATGGACCGACCTTGTCTCTCTGAACATTCTAAAAGCAATCATTAAAGAACAAATCGGTTATGTTTTTATCGGTCTTGCATATCGCGATAACGAAGTGGATATGCACCATCCCTTTCATCATTTCATCGATGAGGTAAAATTAATAGATGATAACTTGCTACACCTCAAACTTCTGGATTTGAAGATTCAGAATATTACTCAATTATTAATCGAAAGTCGGATCGAAAGTCCGGAAAAACTGGCAGTTATCATTCATAAAAAGACAGGAGGAAACTCATTTTTTGTACACCGGTATATAAGAAGGTTTGTGGAAAATAAATTTCTTGTTTTTTTGCCGGACAGCAACAAGTGGCAAGCCAATATAGAGGCAATATCAGGAATGGAGGCTTCTGATAACATCGTAGAATTTATGCAACAGACCATAAAACAATATAATGATGACACTATCGCTGTTCTTAAAATTTTAGGTGCACTGGGGCATAACGCTGAATATGACATTCTTGAAATTGTATTGAAAAAAGGTAAAACAGAGCTGCAACAATTACTGTCTATACCTTTTGCAAACAGTCTTTTTACCGAGACAGCAACAAATATTCGCTTTACACACGATAGAATACAGCAGGCTTGTTATCAATTAAATAACAAAGATGATCTGCCCAAGATTCATTACGATATTGCTTGTGTATTTATTGAAAATGATCTTTACAGCACTATCGAGGATCTGTTTAATGTGGTTTCGCATTTGAATAACGGCTTTGAGTATGTAAAAAAAGAAAAAGAAAAATTCTTCGGAATCTATCTTGAGGCAGCAATAAAAAGCAAGGAAATATCGGCTTATGGTGAATATTTAGAATTCATTCAGAAAGCAATGCAATTGCATTTCCCTAAAATATCAGAAGAACAGAAGTACAAATGTTATAGCGAATATCATGTAGCATTACACCTAAATGCCAAGTATGACGAAGCCAATGAATTTTTCGACGATAAATTATTGAATTACTCCAACATTTATGCATTAAAAGACAACTATGTAACTAAGGTTTCACAGGACAGCATGTTAGGCAAGTATGAAGCGGCCACTAAATTTGGCTTATCTATTCTCAAAAAAATGGACATACATGTAAGCATGTCACCTGATATCAATGAACTTACAGAGCAACTGCATCAGTTGAGAGAACAGTTTGAAAAGCAGGGTATATTAGATGTTTCCGATTTGGCCAAAATACCAAAAAGCAAACCTGTTGAAATGAAATTTATCTGTGAATTGATATCGGCTATACTTCCCGGATCTTTCTTTTTTAGTCCATTGGTATCAAGTTTATTAATTTTCAAAACAATCAGGCTTGCTTTATTGAATGGTATCTATTCCTCCATGGGCTACACTTTTTCTATTGCTTCAGCTCCATTTATTCTTATAGAGAACAACTATAAAAGAGGTTATGACTATGCTAAATTCGCCATTCAAATCTCCGAAAATGATCAACGTTCGTTAGGTAATTCAAAACATCTTTTTATTTTATTTTGCTGGCACTGGATGAAATCCATAAAAAATAACAAAAGCCTCGAAATAGCCCGGGAAGCATTTCATTTGTTATTGAAGGGAGGAGACATACAAATGTCTGGTTTTGTCTTTTATAATACAATTCCTTACTTATTCGAAAGAGGAGAAACACTGGAGGAGGTATTGACCGAAGTAAAAAAGGGATTGGATTATGCTGAGAAAACAGCTAATTTTCATGCTCTTGGTCCCTATACGGTATTCAAGCAATTTGTTTTGTCGATGATGACAGAAAATGCTTCTGTTGAGCAATTTGAAATCGATGGATTTAATGAAAAAAAGTACCTGGAAGAAAACAAAGGAAATGCAATGGGACGGTGTTTTTTGTATATCTATAAAACACAATACCTCTACATGCACAAAGAGTACGACAAAGCTTATGAGTATGCCAATAAATCAAGAGAAGTTTTGGTATCAATAGCTGGTTTTATTCCTGTTGCGACGTATTATTTTTATGGGGCATTGTGTTTTTGCAGAAAATACAAGGATAATCCGCAAATAGCAATCGAACTCGACAACTATATCGCACAGCTGAAACAATGGGCGGATCAGGTGCCCGAGAACTGGCAACAAAAGTATTACCTGGTAATGGCTGAAAAAAACCGATACTCGAAAAATAAGACTCAAACCATAAATTTTTATGTGAAAGCCATATCAATAGCCGATGAAAATGGTTTCACACAAGATGTTGCACTTGCCCGGGAGCTCTTTTCCGATTACTGGTATGAACGAAATAGCAGGGAACTTGGGAATGCACTACTCGAACTGTCTTATAAATCGTATGAGAAATGGGGCGCCCACCGTAAATTACAGATCATTAAAGATAAGAATCCCCATTTGTCTAATATATTTCAGGTAAAAGACATCGACCTGCGAAACATCATTAAAGCTCAAAATCTTCTGGCACAGGAAACCCGTATTGATGTACTTCTTCGAAAGATGCTGCACATATTAATTGAATTTACAGGAGCCGAAAAATGTTATTTAATTCGACGGGAGGAAGATCTGAATATCGAAGCTTTTTCAGATATTCAGGGAAATGAACGGATTTTAGAGAAAATGCCGTTAAGCTCTGATCTATTATCCCTTGATCTGGTTAACTATGCTATTCGAACCCAAAAGAACATTACACCCGAAGAACTTAAAACCTCGGTCACCGATACATATTTTATTAACAAGCAACCCAAATCGACACTTGTTATTCCTGTTATCAATCATTCTGAAATTATAGGGATTATTTACCTGGAACATAGTGAAATTGCAGGGGTATTTACGCAAGACAAACGAGATGCCATTCAATTGCTTTCTTCACAAATAGCTATATCACTCTCTAATGCCAGATTGTATCAAAACATGGAGGAACGGGTGAAACAACGTACCGAAGAATTGGAGGTCACCAATAAAGAACTTCAGTCTAAAAATTCTCAACTTGACAAGGCATTAACAGATCTGACCAAATCAGACGCTGAATTACGTGAAAGCAACGCCACAAAAGACAAGTTCTTTTCCATAATAGCTCACGACTTAAAAGGTCCGATAGGAAGCATAGCCAATATGTTCGATTTAGCCGAAGAGGGCGAAATAAGTATTACCGACAATATACTTTCATCGATAAATAAAACCATTAAGAATACCTATAAATTATTGGAAGACTTGTTGATATGGGCAAGAAGCCAAAAAAAATCTTTAGTATCCTCTCCTGTTGATATTAATGTGAACGATCTTATTAATACAACTATCGGTGTATACCAACTTGCCGCCAAAGAGAAAAATATCGAACTAAAGTCAGAACTTGGTATTGACAACTTATTTATTAGTGCCGATTGGTCAATGGCAGATACTGTTTTGCGAAATTTAGTGAATAATGCTATCAAGTTTACACCGTCTTCGGGAGCAGTTACAATAACAGCAAAGCAGAATAATGGGAAAGTTCGTATAATTATTAGCGACACCGGTATAGGTATGGATAAAACTAGGATGGAAAATATGTTTAGTATTGACCGTGAGGCTAAAACGCGGCCAGGGACCAATATGGAAAGTGGTACCGGATTGGGTTTAATTGTTTGTAAAGAACTGGTTGAACTTAATGGAGGAGAAATTGGAGTGGAAAGCACCTTAAAAAAAGGAAGTAATTTTTGGATAGAACTACCGGAGATTATAAAGTCGGAAACTACACAAATTGACTGGTTAAAATATTTATCGAATCAGAACATACTTTACATAGAAGATAATCCTGTACATATGGAAAATTGTAATGCTATTTTAAACAAATTAGATTTAGCATGGGATATTGCAGTAACAGGGAAAGAAGGACTTGAAAAGACTATTTTAAAGAATTATACTTTTGTTTTTTTGGATATTCAATTACCTGATATTAACGGAATTGAAATTGCCAAAATTCTTAGAAAAAAGAAAGGGAGTGATTTAAAAATCATAGCGTTAACATCATATACTAAGCAAGAAATTGAAAAAACAGAAAAGGATAGTTTATTCGATGGCTATCTGCAAAAACCTCTTGAGATAAAGGCATTGGAGATTTTAATTTCAAATTTATTACAAGTTTAACTAACCAAACGTAAAAAAGCCCCTTACGTGGGATGTAAAGAATCGTCGAAATCACGACTCTCAATTTTTCCGGTTTGCTTCAAAAATAAAACAGCCGATCGTAAACTTCCCTTTTCAATGAATCAATAGTGGAAAACTTCTTTCGGGAAACATCCTGTTCAATTTCCTGAATATAAAATGTAACTTGCAATATATCAGCATTTTAATATATAATGTGATACAAAATTTGATTTACTTTCTATTTATTTTCTATTGATTATCAGCATTTTGTGTATCATCAGTTTTGTATCGCAGAATTAGTAAAGAGTTTCACCGATGTGGACACGTTTACATCAGTTGCAAGATTCAATTCTGCTGTTATAAAGTGATTGTTCTAAAATTTTTGATGATTATTTTTCGTTTATTTTTGACCGTTTTTTACAATGATTGAGTCACCGAGCTATCTACTTTTGCAGTATAATAATACTCCCACTAATAAATGGGGTTTATATCTTAGGGAAAAACCATGTCGGTAGATCTAACTTTTTCATTTTGTGAGCCTGGAGAACAAGCTTCTTTTTTAGTACGAAGGTTTATATTCATTGAATCGGAAACACTAACAGGTAGTTATAGCGACAAACATATACCCGAAGGCTCTTGTACGCTCATATTCAATTTTAAAGGAGAGGTTGATATGAGTGTGGATCATTCGCCCGATCTGAAATTACCTCCTTACTTTTTGGCTCTTCCTTACCTGAGTTTTGTAAATGTAAAAGCAATTCTACCCATCGATACATTTGGAATTGCGTGTAAAACAAGTGTATTTTCTGCCTTTTTCAATATTTCATTAAACTCACTCGAAACGCCATCATTTCGAACCATCGATGATGTAATACCGCATGAATTATATGAAAAACTAAAAAATACCGGTACGCAGCAAGAACGAATTAGAATATTTGAAAATTTTATTCGTGAAACTGGAAAAGGAGAAGAATATAGACCCGATAGTATTGATGTTGCTTACGAACACATCTATTCATCTAACGGCCTGCTGCATATAAATAATCTCATTTCGGAACTAAACTTAAACAGCAGATCGTTTCGCCGGAATTTTTGCCGACGAGTAGGAGTTACAGCCAAATCGCTATGCCGGATTGTCCGTGCCAATCATGTTTTAAAAGCCATGAAAGAATCATGCGAAATAGATTTTCAAAGCATTGTTTATTCAGGAAAATATTTCGATCAACCTCATTTTGTAAACGACTTCCACAAATTTATCGGCGAATCGCCCGGTACTTTCTTTAACCGCGATCTTCGTATTGTTAAATTGTTCTCAGGTTTATAGTAAATGCACTCCGAATCGTTAAGGGTACTGGCCAATTTTTACAATGATTTGATTGACATGGGAACTAATTTTGGTCGATGAACAAAAAAAACTGTCATATGAAAACCATTAAAATCGTATTTACACTATTTGTAATATTCATTGCATCTTCAGCCTATGCACAATTTAATGTCAAGGATAAATTCAAAGAGAAATCAACAAACCGGGCTGAAACGCGAGTTGATGAAGGTATTGACAAAGGCATCGACAAAATTGAAGAAGGAGTAGGCAAACTTTTCAAAAAGAAAAAAGACAAACAGGAAGAAACCACTAAAGAAAAAGAAGATATTTCCGAAACAGAAGGAGCTGAGGAAACGAATGAAGCTCCGAACGAAGGAACCGCTACTACGAAAAAAAACTCTCCTTCGCTTAAAGGTTATTCAAAATACGATTTTGTCCCGGGTGACAAAGTTCTTTATTTCGAAGATTTCTCGCAGGATGCCATTGGTGATTTTCCTGCTCTTTGGACAACTAATGGAGGCGGCGAAGTGAAAACTGTAAATATTGCTCCGGGCAACTGGTTTCACATGAATAAGGAAGATGCTGTTTATTGCTACACCAAACAAATCCCTTTCCCCGAAAACTTTATCATGGAATTTGATATTATTCCCGATGGGGATTTTGCCAATGGCTATGCGCTGACTTTTTATGAAGATCCCGAAAATGCTGAATTAACTGACGACCTTTATCCAGGCAAGAAGGGAGTACATATTTCATTCGAAGAAGGGCGCTGGTACACCAAAGGATATGATAACAGTCTGGATGTGGGAGGCTGGATTGAAGGAGAATCAACTACTAATCCGGTGGTTTTAAAGCAAGTCAACCATGTGATTATTTGGGTACAAAACCGCAGGTTGCGCATCTATCATCAGGGAGCCAAAGCCTTAGACATGCCGACAAATATCCACGCAGGTACAAAGTTTAACCGATTTCGTTTTAGTGGATGGAGTACACATAGCACACCTTATGTTACAAACCTCAAAATTACCACTGCAGCGCCCGATACCCGCAGCAAGCTGATTACCGAAGGGAAACTGGTTAGTTATGGCATTTATTTCGATGTAAACAAAGACGTTGTGAAAGCAGAGTCATTTGGAACACTTAACGACATTGCCAAAACATTGAAAGAAAATCCAACCGTAAAAATTAAAATTATTGGATATACCGACAGCGATGGCGACGATGCTAAAAACCTTGATTTATCGAAACGCCGGGCTGCCGCAGTGAAAAATGCCCTCGCTACCGAATTCGGAATTGATGGTGGTCGTATCCAAACCGATGGAAAAGGAGAATCTGAACCAATCTCTCAAAACACAACAACCGAAGGGAAAGCCAAAAACCGCAGGGTGGAATTTATTAAGCTCTAAAAATAACACAAAAATGAAGAGATTAAAAAATTACCTCGCTTTTGGTACTTTTTTCCTATTGTCGCTTACCGTCCAGGCACAAACAACCGCCAAAGCCTTTTTGTCGCAATTGCCTGCCGTACCCAACACTGTTTGCAATGCCGATACATCAACGATTAATCGTTATATGGCACAAATTAACAAAGTTAGAAACGGTATAGAGGCTGAAAATGATAGGTTAGGTATTCAGGCAACTGCCAATTGGGAGAAGAATAAGGATAAAATGTTATCGACCAATGCCGCCAATTTGGGTTTAAGTAAATCCGATATGCAAAAACTGATGAATGAAAATATATCGGAGAAAGAAGGCTTGGCTATCGCAAATAAATCGGTGGAAAATCGGTATGGTACATCGGTGGAAGAACTTCAAAAAGTGGCCAATATGAGCGAAGCCGAACAGGAACAATGGGCGAAGGATTTTGCCTATAAGCAAATGCAACAAGCACAGCAAAATCCAGAGGCAACGGCTAAAAAATCAGAAAAAAACAAACATTTATATGACTTGGGAGTGGAACAAAAAACCATTCTCGAACGACTTTCTGCAATATGGGAAAAAGTAGGAAAAGCTGAGAAAAACTATCGGTATCAGGATTCTGTACAAAGCAAAATATTACAACAGAAACTCGAACCGCTTGAAAAAGACCCCGTACTTCATGGAGGATGTGCAACTGCAGCAGAACTACAGCGGGCACGAGCGCTTGAAAAACAGATTTACAACCTAAAATTGCAGCATTGCGAAAAAATGTCATCCATTTTGCTTGATTATATCTTGCAATATCAATCAGCACTGAAAATTTCTTTCCCCGATTATGTCCGGCAGACTGAAATAGCAAACGAGCTGTCGAAAATCCAAAACGGATTGGAAGCCTCTCCGGTCGAAGCATCGGGATTGGGGGCTGTGGACAGCTATGCCAATCTCCTTTTAGAAGCATACAAATATTGGGTCCCAAAAAATTGAGAGCTAATGAAGAGAATTATTTTATCAGGACTTTTGTTTCTTAGTGCTTTTTATTATTCGAATGCGCAAAATGGTTACGAACCCATTCATAGCCCTACCGGCTATGATTACATCATCAAAGGAGAGCTTCATCTGAAGATTACAAATGCCATCGATTTCAAAAACGAGAACAAGAATAAAGAAGAAGGTACATATACGATAAAATCTCCCGTATTTTTAGCATTCAACCTGAACGACCTGAAATTCTTCAAAGCACAGCCTAAGGAATTTATTGGCTATGTCGAAGACGAATATATTCCGTCGGTGGGGTGGTTTGCAACCTGAAGTTTGATGGATATGGGCAGCGGCTATGGAGAAGCCGAAAACTGGATGTGGGTTGACGAACACGTGAAATGGTGGGAAGATGGAAAATTGACAGAAATAAAGGCTCACGGAGAAATAAATCCTGACATTAAAGTGGGTTTTTCCATTCCCGATTATTCCGAAAAATACAAGGCAGGACTTGGCAACCTTCAATTTCGCATTGCTATGAAAATATCCGGTAATGCCGATACCCAGCGAAATGTTACGGTGGAATACGATAGCCGGAAACAGCAGGAAAGCGGTACGGTATTGATGGACGAAGCATCCCTGAAAGAATTGGAAAAAGCCGATCCGTCAGCAGTAGAGGGGCTCAAAGAAGGGCTCAAACTAATGCAAGAAGGTACCGGTTCGCATCCATCCGATTTGTTTGTAAATGTGGGTTGCGGGCTGTTTTATGGACTGGATTTGGTAAATGCCGAAATGTCCGCCAATTTAATTGGAGTTGAAAAATTAAAAAAAGAGGTGTTTGAAGGGCAATTTGAACAAAAGTATTTCAAGGATTTACCTCACATTAATGTGATGAATTTAGTTAATTTTCTGCTGAAACCCGGCGGCAACTACGAAGCCCCGATAGTCGGTTCGTTTTCTTCCGATTCAGGAAACGGCTCTGAAAAAGTAACTTACAACGGCACGTTAAAGCTATTTGGCAACCAAATGAAAAAATACGATTAATGAAACGAAATAAGCTGATTCTCCTGCTGATTAGTCTGTTTATTGTCCTGACATCGGTTGGCCAAACGAAAAACATGTATAAATCAGTAAAAATTGACACCACCGGGCTTATCAATCAGGCAGGTTTGGTTCGGGTTGCCAATCGGATCTTTCAGCAATGTTATAAATCAAGTAGTTCCAACGAGAAATTATATCTCGACCGGCAGTTTAGCATGCTCAAAGATAAAGACAACGGCCCGTTAACCGTAGCTCATGGAATGAGTTCGTCCGCTGTATTCATATCAGGGTTGGGAAGTTCCATAAATATACCGGTGGCGATGAGCGCAAAAGTAACCACTATGTTTCCACAAGACACATTGATTGTAAATAATTTTGGGGCAATGTTGCGCTTGATGGATTCCATTCAAACATCACTTCCGGTATTGCTTTATGCCAAATCATTATACCCGAAAGCACCGATCATTCTAACAAACCTTGCCAATACACTTTTTGAATTGTACGACGACCGTTCTGCCGAAGATTTATATAAACGCGCCCTCGAAATTAATCCCGATTTTTCGTTGGCACGACAGGGACTGGTTTCTGTCTATTTGAAACGGAAAAATTTAGGCAAAGCGTTGGAAGAACTTTTCAAATGTGCAAAAGGAATGTATAGCGAATCGATGAACGATGTCCACGATAATGTAAAACACCACGATAAATATAGTCCGCCGAAATCGCCGATTAATGAAAATGCCGGAAACTCTGCTGGCGGTGCAAATCAGACCAATACAAGTAGTCCCACCGACGAATTGCGGTTGCCAGGTTTCCCTGATTGGGGGAGTATCGGAGAACTCGTTTACGATAAGTCGATTAAAAATAACCTGAAAAAATTGGATGAGTTGAATCCGACAAGCAAGATAGTGGATAAAGCCAACCGTCTCCGGACAATGAGCCAACAGCAAAAAGTGGAAATGGGGCAAAAGCTGCTCCAACCGGGAAAGATATCAAACAAAAAAAGTGCTTTTGCAATAGACTTAATGGAGGAATATTTCAAGTCCCGATTGGCAGATGCTGACCGGCAATATACCAAAACAGATAGCTTGGAGGCTGCAAATATTGGAAAAACCATAGAAAAGTTATCCACTGAAATAGAATCCAGAGCGAAGAGTATGGCTACCAATATAGATGCATGGCAACAATATATGATCGAGTGTTGCCATACCATAACTGCTCTGAATTCTAAATACTTCAACTCATGGAAAGAAAATGCCCGGATTCGCCATCAGACCTATAACGATTTATTATCGACTTATTGGGCTTTTTGCGAAAAATACCTCAATCAGACTTACGATCTGAATGATTTTGAAGAGCTGAACGACAAACGAAAACTTTTTGTGGCAACCAATTACAGCATCATTTATAATGATTACAATGTTCGACAAATGACTTTTGGATTTTCTAATATAGGAGCCATGGCCAATGAAGTCGGCGAATGTCCAAAATCACCACCAAAGCCTCCCGTTGTTGAAAAGAACGGGGAAGATATCGACTCCTCTGAAAAGAATGCTCCTCCCTGTCCGTTTCAGAATAAAAAATTATCGTTGGGCGTAGGAATCTGCTCTGCCGAACTCGACTGCGAGAGTGTAAAACTGGAATGTGGGGAAGGGGTAATTGGAGGAGGAAAATGGAACTATAAGAATAAAGAACTGACTGCAATCGTTGGAATTGGTGCAAAAGCTAATTTTGGTTTGCAAGCCGCTTCTGTTTCATTGGAGGCAAAATCAACCTTGGGGGTTACCTTCAACTCAAAAAACCAAATCATCGACATAAGTGGTTCCGCCGGAGCCGGGGTATCGGCAACCCTCGGAGTTATTCAGGCCAACCAAGCCGTAGAAGTTAATATTACTGCCGTTTCAGGAATCAATGCAGGTAGAACCGGAGAGTTATCCTACTCTATTTTTTGAATCCAACATCAAACGCAAAAATTATTAGTGGAAAATAGATAATGAAACATTTCTTTGTTTATAAAAGAATAAAAACGTCTTATCTAAAATCAGCGGTTGCAATCATCGTATTGTGGTTTCTGACAACGACTGTTTTCGCCCAGCAACGTCCCCCTTTTTCGGACAAAGCTATTAAAACAGAGGATGGTAGTCTGCTTTTGCCTTATACAAAGGGAGAAGTAAAGAAAAATATAGCCGGTGCCAATAGACAGACATTCGACAAAATTTGCTCGATAATTACCGCTTGGGATTCTATTAATCCTCCTCAGGGAATGGAAATTGATTGTTTTGGTTATGAAGAAAGACTTGAAATTTATTTTAAAAATTACGTGTCTGCCAATGGGCACAAATTTACTGAAGAAGGCGGTCCGCATCTGAATATCTCGGTCAATGACCCGTTATCGATAGTTGGCAGGTCTGTTACATCCGGCATCTACCTTTGCCCGCAAAAAACGGCTGATTTTTATGGATATCCGATTTACAACAAAGGTTCTGGAGAAGTAACCATTGTGACTGATTTGAAAGTTCCACTTTATATTCCTGTTTCTCAGGAAGAATATTTGAAAACGCTTATTGCCGAAGAAAAAAAGAACGCTTCGAAATATTCACCTCCTACATCTCAAGATTATCAGGCGACGCTTCACGAAATGGAAAAAGCATACCAAAAATTGCTCGAAACAGACAAAGAAGTGGCTGAAGAATTCAGACAGCAAATGCTTGAATTCAAAAAAGAAATGAATCAAAAAAAAGATGAAAATCAATCGTTGACAGACCCTGTATCCATGCTAAAAAAGGAACTTTTAGCGATGACCGAAGAAGAAAAGAAAAGGGAGGCTTATTATGGTGGTAAAGACATCTCGCGCTTAATGCCTTATGAACAAAAGCAGTACGGAGATGCGTTGGTTAAGATAAACCCTGAATTGATACAGCAAACTACAAAACGCGGAATATACCTTATAACTTTATTGTGGTCGGTTTCATCAGACAACGTGGCTAACGAGGACAAACCTCGCCTTTACAATAAGGGTAGCAAAGGTTATTACCATGTTGATTATTTGATGAGCAAACTCTACGAAAACAAAAAAATTTGGAACGAGATATTTGATGTTTGCGATAGATGATTGATCCATAGCCGATTTTGTCAATAAAAATTCGACTTGCATTATATCAATGTTTTAGATATTAATGCGATACAAATTTTGATTTGCTTTCTGTCTATTTTCTGCTGATTATCAGCATTTTGCGTATTGTTAGTTTTGTATCGCCAAGTTAATAAAGAGTTTCACCGATCTCTACATACTTACTCCGAGAGAATGATCCATTTACCTGCTTTAGTTGAGCCTTCGTGTTTAATGATACCTTCTTTAGTCATTTTTTGAATGTGATATTTAATCCCATCTATGCTAATCCCGATTAGTTTTGACAATTCTTTTTGAGTTGTTCCCGGTTTATCTTTCAGTGCCTTTATAATTATTTTCTGGGTAGTATTGACTTCTTCTTGGGTACTCTCAGGATGTTTTTGGATAGCATTTGTTCCAAATCCAGCCTCATGTAAATACTTCTCCGAAATTTTTTCTGTTATCCTAAAAGCTGTACTTTTAATAAGTCAAACCAAATTGCCACAGCGGTATCGCATTCAGATAACCAAGTTCAATATCGTCTTTTACAACAAAGGCTTTATCTACACCTTGAATTTGCTTAAGTCCTTTGCTTTTTCCTCCTACTTCGAAAGTATAATCACCAATCTGAAAATCGGCAACAGACGATGCTATTGCGTCATGTTTTACCCTGACCTGATTAAGAAAGAAAGTTTCGCGAATGTTCCCTGTATTTGAATTATCACTGGCCAAACTGTAAATCAGATTAGTATTGTCTAAATAAATTTTATCCACTTTGCCCAAACCTTTGATTCCTCCGGTAGCGTCCCTTAGTTGGGTAATCATTCCGGCTTCTTCGATAAACAGGCAATAATCGGCAATATTGTTTCTGCTGGCCGAAAGGGCAGTGGCTATGCTCGTCATGTTGGGTTTAAACGGAACGCTTTTAGCAATAATGGCCAGCAATTGTTTTAATTTTCTTCCGGTTGACACATTCATCCCCGCGTAAATGGGTATATCCGTTTCTAATGTCTGGTTGATAATCTGTTGTAGCTTCAATTCAAAATTTTCTTCTAATGCGAACGGATAATATCCTCTCTTCAGATAATCTTCAAAAAGAGGTAATGGATGCTTTATTTCAGGAATTTCTGCTTTGTGAGACAGAATGTCTTCCAATGAATACACTTGGGTAGCCACTTGATGAAACAATCGCAAATATTCCCTAAAAGACAACCCCTGTATATGGTACATGACCGCCCTGCGACTTAAATCTGAGGTTCCTTTTTTAATATCAAGCACTGAAGAGCCGGTAAATATCACATTCAGTTCGGGATGGAAGTCATAGATCAATTTTAATTCTTTAGCCCAATTCGGGTATTTGTGAATTTCATCGATAAACAGGTATTTCCCGTTGCGCTTAACAAACGCATCAGCCAAATCAATTAACTTATTATCTGAAAAATAAAAATCTTCTGCAGTTACATAAAGTGTTTCGGCTGGGCTTAAATTTTTTTTGATATGCTGCAAAACCAGCGTAGTTTTTCCAACTCCACGCGGACCAGTAAGTCCGATCATCCGGTTTTTCCAATTTATCTCAGCATAAATATATCGGAAGAAATTGGTATCAGTCTCTTTCAGAAGTTTGAGAAACTGTTCAAATAATTTATCCATAGCCGTTTATTTTTACACAAAGATAATAAAATGCACTATCTAAATTCATATTACGAACAAATATGCACTATTAAAGTGCATATTTGTTCGTGGTGTGAAATCGAGAAATACAAGTTAGTCATTCTGTCACATTTTTGGCAATAACACTTTTCTGTTGCCAGTTTTGTGATAATTAAAAGACCCATTTTTATATCTCCCTAAACTACTGTTCGGTTAAAAGTCCCAGATTGATAGCTGGTTAGAATTATTCGAACTAGTTGATTTATAAATAGTTAATTTATAGTTACTTTTTCGAAAACTGTAAGACTGAATCTATTAAAGAGAAGAGTGAATGCTTCAATTTCAGCCTTTTCTTTAGAATCCCTACCAGCAGATATAAGCAAATTGCTATCCATATCTGGCAGTAAACTGTATTTCGGCTGGTTCCATAAAATGATTTGATACGAAGATGTTGTTTGATCCATTTGAAAAACAACTCAATCTTCCAGTGTTCTTTATATAACTGAGTAATTAGCAAAGCCGATAACTCAAAGTTATTGGGAAGGAACACGTGAATCCACGCTGCTGGTGTAGCAGGGAATAAAAACGGAAGCAATCATGATTTGAGGCTTTTATCCTCAAATCAAAAAATCAATGAACCTATCCAAAACCATTTAGTAGCGGGCGATTCAGATATTTAATAAAGTTCTTAACCGGACACTAGTGAATATTTGTCTAGTCTAATTATCAAAGATCGATTAAAAAATAATAACAGAATTTCTAATTTGACATCAGTCTATTTCAAATAGTTTTTGAATATACCCGGCCAATCGGCAATGTTTTGCTTGCGACCACCACATAGTCTTTAGTAAACCTGGAGATTTTTGACCGCGAAACCACATATGACTTGTGAATCCTGATAAATTCGGTTTCAGGTAGAAGCATGGCCAGTTTTTTCAGGCTCAATAATGTTGTAATTGTCTTTTTACCCGTAAAAATACGACAGTAGTTATCCATGGCTTCGATATATAAAATATCTTCAATTTCGACAAGAACATTCGAATACTCAACTTTCACAGTAATATAATTGCTTTCGGATATAAGCAAACTGGTGGGATTTTGGGCTGAATATTTTGCTTTTACCTTTTCAACGGCTTCGGTAAACCGCTCAAAACTGATTGGCTTGAGCAAATAATCGACGGCATTTAGATTAAATCCGTTGATGGCATATTGGCTGTGGGCGGATGTGAAAACAAACAGGATACGGTCTTTTAAATCATTTGCAATCTGAATTCCAGAAATTTCGGGCATTTGAATATCGAGAAGCACCAAATCGGGCGTGTTTGATTCGAGATAATGTAACGCTTTGTAAGGGTCGGTAAATGTTTCAGCAACATGAATCAACTCGATTTGATTGCAGTAGTTTACCAACGAATCGATAGCAAATTTTTCATCGTCGATTATTACGCAGTTTATTTTCATACTTGTCTTGAATTACAAAAAGTTATACACGCAATGCTCTTCGCTATAAAATATTCTGAGATGGACATTAAAGCTTTTTTTCTCGTTGGTAATTTCCAATTTATGTAACCTGGGATAAATGAGCTGTAACCGGTTGCTAACGTTTTTAAGCCCGATATTATTCCTCACTGGTTCATCCACTATCTGAAATTTCTGATTGGTAACTTCGAATTGAATCATCATATCCGAAACCAGTAGGCCAATGTAAATGCTCGTTTCTTCGTGCGAACTGACACCATATTTAAAAGCATTTTCGACAAAGGGAAACAGAAGTAGCGGAGCGATCCGCCTTGATGATGCATCTCCGACAATGACGAACCTGACACTTGTTTTCTCAGAAATCCGCATCTTCTGCAAATCAATATACTGCTGGATATAGTCAACTTCTTTTTGCAATGTGATGTATTTCTCCTGAGAATCTGTCATAATAAATCGCATCATATCCGACAGTTTAAGGATGGCTAACGGTGCGTTATCCGACTTATTTGCTGAGAGATAATAGATGTTGTAAAGTGTGTTAAACAAAAAATGCGGGTTGACCTGTAGTCTTAGCGAAGCCAACTCGGCCTCCACTTTTTCCGCCTCTGCCCGTTGGTTTTTGTCCCAGGTCTCAAAAAGTTCTTTTATTACGGCAATGCTCGAACTTATTACGAATGTCAGCAGGAAAAACACGGTTGAACTCAGGCGGCCTAACTCCCTTATTCTCGGAGGAGCTGAGGGGAAGTAGCCTGAACTTAATCTTTCCATGAGCTCTGGTATAAAAATAATCGTGAGGGTACAAGCAAAAATAACTAACACGTAGGGCGCAATCCGCTTCCTGAACAGTATTTGAGGGATAAACAGGTAGTAATTACTAAAGTAAAAGGCCGCAAGGAAGAGGCTGGGTACAATCATAAAAAAAGTAGTAGCCCTTGCAGGAACATCGACAGGTGGCCGCAGGAAGATGGGGGCCGACAAAATAATAGCCCATGCGATTAACTGAATCGCAAATTCCATCCGTTTTTTTCCTTTTGTAAATTCCATATCTATAGGCTCTTGACAAAATTTTCCATTCTGCGGTTCCACAATTCCAGGCCCGCAGGGGTAGTGATGCTGCGGAAATGGAAATCGAGCAACCCGGTATCCGCGAAGCTGAACTGATTTTGATGGATCTGATTACTTTTCAGAATTATTCCCGATATATAATGGAAACTGAATATACCACCAATCCGTTCAGAGACGATGTCTTCGCGAAAATTTTTCTCCGCAATCCCCTGCATCAAAATTGAGTTGGCAACTTCCATAATCAGGCGATTCTCCATCCCGATTATTTCGGATTTCAATTCGGGATAATATTCACTTAAATCGCCAAGAGTAGCATAACTGATCGAATTCTGCCGTCTGGAAAGAAGGTCAAAAAACACACACAATTGCTGAATTGCATCACTACTGTCGTTTACTTTACGAAGTAATTCCCTCCTGAATTGTTTAAGATCTTCGTGAAACAAAGCGTTGACAAGTTCCTTTTTATTTGCGAAATCTTTATACAGTGTTTTTTTAGCAATGCCCAGTCTGCGGCAAATAATATCCATCGTAAAGCTTTTAATCCCTTCTTCAAAAAACATCTTTCTTAGAGTGTCGAAATGCTTTTTAAGAACCATTTTGAGTGATAATTAATATTAGAAACGGAATCAAAAAATTAGAGCCACAAGGCACTGACTTCTGTCAAAAGTGTTCCTTGCGGCACTAATAATAGCTATTTAGATTTCGGGGACAATTTGTGAGGAATCTGACCTTATGTTTTCTTTTGACTTTTTGCCAAACCACTTTTTAAATTTATCCTTAAAACCTTCAAAGGTAACATATACTGATGGTACCAGTAATAAGGTTAACATCAGTGAACTAGTTAATCCGCCAATAATTACCCAAGCCAACCCATTTTTAGTTTCAGCCCCATCACCTGATGCAAGAGCAATAGGAAGCATACCAATTATCATGGAAAGTGTAGTCATTAAAATAGGGCGTAACCGCTCTTTTCCTGCTTCAACAAGAGCATCCTTGACCGAAGAACCGGCTTCTCTTTGTTTGTTGGCGAAATCGACCAGTAAAATGGCATTTTTAGCAACAAGCCCAATAAGCATAATCATCCCAATCATGCCATAAACAGTAAGTGATTCGCCGGTTAGGGCTAAAGCAAACAAGGCTCCAATTATAGCAACTGGAATAGAAAAGAGTACTATAAACGGATAGTAATACGAATTATAAAGTGCCACCATTACCAGGTAAACAAATATGAGCGCTGCCAGGATTGCAGAAAACAAGCTGCCAAATGCATCTGCCTGACGCTCCATTTGACCTTTGTATTCAATGGAATAATCATCGGGGTGTATATTTTGAGCGATGGTGCTTTTTACTTCATCACCTACAGTCCCCGTCGCCATGCCATAAATAGATGCTTTAATGGTTAATGACGGAGTGCGGTCATAACGTTCAAGTTTATTCGGTCCCAGAGATTGAGTGATAGTTGCAAAATCAGATAATTCAATTACGTTGCCCTGGTTGTTAATAAAGGTCAACGAACTAATATCTTCAACCTTGTTACGGTCGAACTTGTCGAATTGGACGTTAATATCATATTCCTTGTCCCCATCGGTATATTTCAGGTCGGTATTTCCCGAGAAAGCTACATTGATAATATTACCCACCTGATAAACATTTAACCCCAACTGTTCCATTTTTTTCCGGTCGAGAGTGATTTGTAATTCAGGTTTATTTTTATCGACTGACAATTTAATATCATTAAGCCCTGGAATTTTTTTCAGCAAAGGAATAATACTGTCGGATACTTGATAAAGTTTTTCAACTGTAGCTCCACGTAAAAGCACTTGTATAGGCGCATCGTCTGCGCTACCCATCATGGAAGTTGGGGTTGATGTTACTTTAATGCCAGGAATTGCAAGCACCTCTTTTTTGATCTTGCCTGCAAAATCATCAACACTGATATCCCGCTCATTTTTAGGCAACATGGTAACTGTGATTTCGCTTTTATATTGTTCTTTAGACGAACTAAAGTCGCTTCCCGAGTAACCGATGGTTGAATAAACTTTCTTCACTTCAGGTTTTTTCAATAATAATTCTTCAACCTGTCTGGTGATTTGTGTTGTTTTGAAAAGGGTATTTTGAGGATCCCCTTCAATTTTTACAACAAACTCGCCCCGGTCACCATCGTTCATAAAGGCAGTCCCTATCAATCCAAATCCAAACAATGAGAATGATATAATAAATAAACCTAAAACAATAGCATATAATGACTTCCGGTGGCCAAGGCTCCATTTTAGTACGGTTTCGTAATACGCTACCAATTTTAAAAAGAAGGATTCGAACAACAAAGCAAACCTACTTATGAGTGTTTTACCCGATAATGGTTCAATCTTGCTTAACCTGGATGCCAGCAACGGGGTAACCGTGAATGACACAAACAAACTCATTAGTGTTGAAAATACCACCACCAATGAAAATTCTCGTAACAAATTACCAATCATACCCGAAACCAGCGATAGAGGAAGAAATACCACCACATCGACCATGGTTATGGCAACTGCGGCAAATCCAATTTCATTTCTTCCTTCGAGGGCTGCCAATTTTCGATCCTTGCCCATCTCTAAATGACGGTAGATATTCTCAAGCACCACGATAGAGTCGTCAACCAATATCCCAACCACCAATGACAAGGCCATCAATGTTAACATGTTCAGGGAAAAATTAAAAATATACATCGCCAAGAACACCGATATTATTGAAGCCGGGATGGACACCATCACAATGAACGAGTTGCGTACACTGTGTAAGAAAATAAACATTACAAAAGCAACCAGTAGCACAGCAAATAATAAATCTTCCATTACTGCATTTGCTGAATTCAAGATGTAATCTGAATTATCGGAAGCCACTTCGAACTTCAGGCCATCGTTTGCATATTGCTTTTCAAGAACGGTTAGTTGTTCCTTAACCTTTTGACATACATCTACCGTATTGGCATCTGTTTGTTTTTTTACACTTAAACCGATGGCTTCTTTACCATTTATCTGGTTGATGTTATCCTGTTCGGCAACCCCATCGACCACCTCGGCCAAATCTGAAATTTTTATGGTTTTTCCATCATTCGTTTTCGAAACGGTTACATTGCGCAAGTCGTCCAACGATTTTACTTTCCCAATTAACCTGACTGTGTACTGCCTTGAGTTTCCCTCGATTTTGCCGGTTGGCATTTCGATGTTGGCCTGTTCAATTGCAGTATAAATATTGCTTATTGATAGTTTGTAAGCCACTAAACTACTTTTACTAACTATGATTTTAATTTCGCGCTGGCTACCTCCTACAAGCGATACCTGACCCACGCCTTTTAATTTTGATAGCTGCGATTTTATTTGGTCATCGGTTAAATCGTATAATTTAGTCCCACTAATATTTCCGGATACACTAATTTTGATTATCGGGGTTTCATCGGATGAAAATTTTGATATGGAAGGGGTTTTAGCACCACTGGGCAAAGTCGACAACACCTCGTTTACTTTTCGCTGTGCTTCGTTAACGGCCTGAGCGGCATCGGCGTTTGATTCCAGTTCCATTGAGATTGAAGACATTCCTTCCATCGAAGTCGACTGCATCGACTTTACATTTTCGAGTGATGCCAATGCATCCTCAAGCACCTTAGTCAACGAGCTTTCCACTTCGTTGGCCGAAGCTCCTGGATAGGATGCAGAAACGCTAATCATTGGGATGCTTAATTTCGGAATCAAGTCGTAATTCAACTTGGTATAATAGTTTATCCCCAATAGCCCTAAAATGGTAAATATTACCACTACTAAGGTTGGCCTTTTAATTGCAATTTCAGTTATCGACATAATTTTTAGTTTTTGACTGATTATTGGTTAACCTTGATTGCCTTGCCATTTTCGAGATTTACAAAACCGGAAGCAACAATCACATCGCCTTCTTGTAACCCTGATGTTACCTCCAGATAGTCGTTATTGCTGTTTCCGATAGTAACGGGTTGTAATACAGCTTTGTCTCCTTTAACTAAATATACTTTTGCTTCCGAAATGCTGCCTTGTAATGTCTCACGTGGTATATACAAACTATTCCCCTTTGAAGGAAGACTGATTTTAACTTTAACAAAAGTCCCTGCCTTCAGCGGATGTTCATCACTATTGGCAATGACAATTTCAACCTGGTAGTTGTGCGAGTCGTCTCCCTTGGGGCTAATAAAAGTGATGTTTCCATTAAATGTTGCTCCCGGATAAACGGATGTGGTAATTTCTGTTTTGTCACCGACATTAAGCTGATAGATGTTGCTTTCACTCACATTCAGTTTAACTTTAAGTTTCGAAATATTTACCATTGATACAATCGGCGAACCAACGTTAACATGTGTTCCTTCTTCGATGTGTTTTTCCGTAATAATACCTTCGGAAGGACTCACAACGGTGGCATCCGAAAGTTCTTTTTTGGCTTGTTCAAGCACTATAACAGCATTCTCATAATTAACGCGGGAATTATCTAATTCCTGTTCGGTTGCAGTTCCTCCGGAATATAGATTTTTATACCGTTCATAATCTTTTTGTTTTTTATCAAGGTCGATTTTTGCTGAATTGACATTCAGTATTTTAATTCGGTCATCGATGGTTGCAATTACCGTATTTTTCGACACATGATGTCCCAGTTTGGTTTTTACTGAAGTCACTGTTCCCTGAATTTCTGATGATACTTCAACTTCAGCATAAGCAGTAAGGCTACCCACTAGTGAAAGGTACCGTTCGATATTCATTGATTGTACTTTTGCAACCGTGACGCTTACATAATTTAAATCTGTACTGACCTCTTGCTTGGCATTTATTTTATCACGATTACTTTTAAGCTTAAAAAATATCAGTCCAACAAGCAATATGGACACGATGATAATTATTATTCTCTTCATAACTTATTTATTTTATATTATTTACGTACTCATTAAGGTTGCCTTTCGATTTCTCGAGCGCAATGCGGGCAATGTACAGGTTGAGGAGTTTGTTGAAATAATTACTTTGTGCCTCGCGGTACGACGACTCGGCCTGCACCAGTTCGAGCGACGACTGGGTCCCCGTTTTGTAGGCTAGCTTGGTATTTTGGTAAACACTTTGCGCCAAATCCAGATTGTCTTTTTCGTTTTTGATGTTGTCAATGGCGTTGCGGTATTCAATCTCGTAATTCGAGAGGTTGACCTTTAGCGATTGAGTCGTCTGCCAAATGTTTTCTTCGGCTTTACTGATGGCCAGCTTTTGTTGCGAGATGCGGTTCTTACGCTGTAATCCATCGAAAACCGGTATCGATAAAGTGAAACTGAAATTGTAGCTGTTGAGCCATTTTTCATTGTTATCGAAAAAATTGAACTTGTTGCGCATGGCATTATAATCGTACGCGGCATTGAACGACAGCGTAGGTAGGTATCCGGCAACTTCTTTTTTCTTGTTGGCCTGGTTCAGGCTAAGTGTGGTTTGCTGCAATTTATAATCGATGTGGTTTTTTACATTGAAACTTTCAACACTGACCATTTCATGCGATAAATCCATCGTCAGCGTGGTGTCGCTGAGTGTAATAATGCTGTCGACCGGCATCCCGATGTAATACTTTAAATTGTTGAGCGATTGCTTGTAGCTCAGTTCGCTTTGTTGCAAACTTGAGCGGGTGTTGTTGCAGCTTACCTTAATTTTATCGACATCGACACGTTGAGCCATTCCATTTTTGAATTTCAATTCGGTTGATGCCAGCGATTCGGTTGATGCATCGAGGGTTGCTTTCAGCGCGTTGGTTTGCTTTTGTATGACCAGTGTCTGGTAATAGGTAACACAAACATCGTAAATCAACTGCTCTTCGGTTTGCTGTAAGGTTTGCTCCGACTGCTCTTTATTGATCCTCGCGGTTTTAATCGCAATGGACGAGGTTGGGTTAAAAACTTTCTGGTTCAACGATAGACCTCCTGAAGCATTGTGTTTTGTCCCCATCGAAATCAGCACAGTTGAACCGGGTTCGCCGCCCATCAACTCACCAGGCAATGCTGTTGATGGCAACTTAAGGTTGTCTTTGTAGCTACCCGACGCATCAATTTGCGGAAGCATCGACCCAATTTGTTCCTGAACTTTGTGTTCATAAATAGCCACATCGAGTTGGGCATTTTTAATGGTACTGCTGTTTTTCTGTGCATATTCGATGCATTTTTTCAGCGAAAATCCTTGCGAGAAGGAAACCTGAAAAAAGACCAACAGTAAAGCAGTAAGTAATAATTCTTTCCTCATTGTTTTGTGTTTATATTTATTCATAGCTCTTTTCGTGCAGTTTAAACAGTGAAGGATCGCGCCAGTATAGCGAAAGTCCGAACAGGAACAGGATTACGATTGGGAGATAGCAGGTCATGTACGAGGCAATGCTGATACTGATAACTCCGCCCCAAAAGGTGCAGATTAAAAAGAACCCAATCAGCATGGTTGGCCTGAAAAGAAAAAAAATGACACTCACCAATTCAATGACTCCCAGGTATATCAATCGGTCCTGAAGATCAAGCACGTTGTACAAACCATTTACCGAAGCAATATTGAAAAACTTCAATAGTGCTGAGCCAATCATAAATAATGAGGGCAGCAGGTAAAAATGCGTTTTTATTTTTTCGGTTAAATTCATTTACGCCAAAGCCTTATCTGGCACAAAAGTCATTTATTCCTGGAAAGCAAGGAAGATGTGATTATATGAAGTGGACAACTTCGGGAATAAGATGGACAAATACGGTTAATGAGTGGACAGCCATTCGATGAATTGCGAGGCTTTTAGCTTCCCGACCAGAATTTGGGTTGAATAAACGATGTTGAGGTGAACCAGTATTTTTCGGTTTAAATAGCGCGAAGCATCTTTTATTGCCTTTCGGTTTACCAGAAACTGCCGGTTTACTCTGAAGAATGAAATCCCGCAAAGGCTTTCCAGTTCTTCCAGCGTTTGCGAAACAATGTGCCTTTTTTGCTCGAATGTGTGCGCAAATACCGTATTTTCTTCAAGGCAGAACAAGGCAATCCGATCAATTTCAAGCGGGAGTATTTTATCGCCCTGATAAATAATGATTGAGCTGTTTTGGCGAACGGATTTTTGCCCCAGCACTTGAATAAACCGGTCAAAAATTTCGGATTGATCGTGTGTATTGCTTTTCAGCAACCGGTATTTATCAATGGCTTTCGAAACGGATTCCTTATTAAAAGGCTTCAGTATATAATCGATGCCATTAACTTCGAAAGCTTTCAGTGCATATTGATCGTATGCAGTACAAAAAATTACCGGAACCGGGAGCGAAACCTGTTTATATATTTCGAAGCTTAGTCCATCGGGCAATTGAATATCAGAGAACACCAAATCGGGATGCGGATTACTTTGCAGATAGGTTACCGCTTCTTCGACGGTGGCCAATATGGCTTCAACTTTAATGTCAGCATCAATTTTCCTCAGCGTGTTGACCAAATCCAAGGCAGTAAGTCTTTCGTCCTCGATAATAACTACGTTCAACATTCTCATTGTTTTGGTATCAACTTAATCGCAACAAAAAAGTAATCCGCTTCATTCTCAATCCGAATTTTCTCGCAGCCAATCAGGGTAAATCGTTTATCGAGGTTTTCGAGTCCAACTCCACTTTTAATTTCGACGGGCTTGGGAATTTTGTTGTTTCTAACTTCGATATAGCCTTCAGCAAAAATGATGGAAAGCCGCAGTGGCTTTGCTTCAGTGAAAGCATTATGCTTGATGGCATTCTCAACCAGAGTTTGAAGGGCATATACCGGCAGTTGGTGCGATTGCCTGATCCTTTCAGGAATATTTATTTCGCATTGAAATGATGCGCCAAACCTTATTTGTTGCAGTTTTATATAATCGCCGGTAAATTTTAGCTCTTCATCCAAGTCAATCATTCTGTTAGCGTACGATGAGATTGTGAACCGAAGAAAATCGGACAATTTGATCAGGTATTCTTCAGCCTGTTCAGTATTCGTGTTTATTAACGATTTTAATGTACTCAACGAATTGAATAAAAAATGTGGCTGCAATTGCTGAATGAGTTGTTGTTGCTCTGCTTCAAGGCTTTTAATTTTCAGGATCGATAGTTCGCGATCGACCTGTTCTTTCTTGGAACGGATAACGATTGAATTAATAATGATAAGGATAATCGTATTTAGGGCAGCCGCGTTAATAAAGGGGAAAAACACCGATGGAGGTTCACCCTTAGCCGGACGGACTGAAGTAGAAAAGACCATAAACAGTGCGATCATGAAAAACGCGAACAAATAACTCAAAAAATAACGTTTCCACTGATTTCCAGTACTTTTTATTTCAAATACTGAAAGAATAAAAATATTAAAAGACCATAGCATTAAGGTGATAAAAGTCAATATGACAACTCCCACAAAAAAATTCAGATGGGGTTCGTCGTTAAGAAAGAAAACAGGCGAGAGTTCAAAAGCCGCCACGATCGGCGAGGAAAGCAATGCTGTTTTATAAAGTTGTTTTTTATACATTTCAACTTGTAATGGATGTTCATAAGACTTTATAAAGATAATGATTTAGGCAAAATAGGGCATGGTGTACAACAAATTTCCAGTTGTACCTTGATCAAAGGTTTTGGTTATCCAGACTGAAGACTTGGCAACTCTTTTTTTTACATTTTCATGCGTACGGAATCAGACTTCCCAACCAATGACCTTAACCCTAACAATCGCCAGTTTGCTTCATGGTTATTCCCCTACAAAAAGTTATAGAGACAATCTTTCCATACATTAGCTTAAGATGAATATAAATAGCTAATAATAAGCATTATATAAGTAATGATTATTTGCCAAAGCCTAAATAATCCCTTGAATATTGTTTGTACAATTGTTTCATTTTTGAAAAACTTCCGCCGTACATATAGCCTATGTTTAGTTGTATTTTAATACCGCTATAGCTGTACAACCCACCAATTGTTGGTGAGTAATCGGGGCTATACACATATTTGCATGACAAATCGTAAGTTAACCGCCACCCCATCCTGGTAAGTACACCAACTCCCGCTGTAAGCGAGAACCTCTTCTGCGAGTATTCGCTTACTGACATGGAACCCGGATCGCCATGAATTTTCATAAGAGTAGTGTTAACAGCCCCGCCGCCAAACATGAAATAAGGTTTAGGATTTGCTAATAGTTTCATCCTGATCATGTCTATCCGGGTCTTTATATTACTGTCAATATTCAATCCTACGTCATTTTTAAGTTCCTCGATCTGTATTTTGAGTTTATCTTTATAATTTCCGCTATATAAACCATTTCCAATGCCGATTTTCATACACGTAAAATTTGACATAATAAATCCCATCCCAACCGACATGTTTTGTGATGATAAATTTCCTGTTGATTGAGATAACTGGCAGGTTTGCATTTCCATCCCGACCCGGATTTTTTCACTTATGAAATTTTCCATCGAAAAGCCAAACATGAATTTCTTGTCCGGGATATTTACTTTCGTCCTTTTATCGTCAGGGCCTATTACATACGATGGGAACATCATATATCCAAACGAAAGACTCATAATTTTGTTCCCACGATATTCGTTTATTGCATTCTCAAACAGGAGATCAGATATCTTATCTTTCACCCTGTTCCATTGGTCAAATTTTTCATATCCCCATTCTATTTCGTATTTTGATGTCTGCTTTTTTGGAGTTAAAGATTTTATAGGCGGTGCATTTTCTACAAGTATCCTGTGTCGGCTTTGGTTAGTATTTACACGGCGTGTCGAAAAAGCAACATTTCCTATCATTTCACTGCCAAGCATCATTCCAGGCATCGCATAAAGAGTTGTTGGCCAGGTCATAAATGACTTTGGCATAAAGCTCATTGCTGGCATCATAGTTAGGCTTTTAAATGCCCCTTCGGTAACCATGTTCTCAACCCGAAATTTTACAATCTCATTAATTCTTACCGTATCAAACGTCATCGCCATTGATTTCCGTTTGGGGTTAGGAAGATGATCATCCATTTCTACTTTATGAGACTGTTCTTTTGCCAAAGGCATCAATTTCATGGCAAGAAGGGGTATCAAGGAATAAGGAGGCGGCAGGGGTAACATAAATGAAGGTTTATCACCTTTCATTAAAACCAGCGTACTGTCGGTAATCGACACTAATTGGGCTTTAAGGTAAAATGTGTTTTTATTAAAGTCACATTTTGATAACGACTGGTGATAGGCTCTGGGTTTTTCAGATTTCAACCATAGCTTAACCGTACTGCCAACAGTTATGGTGTCTCTTTTTCCTGTGATTTTGTTTTCATCAACTAAAATATTTGGTGAATAAAAGATTAAAGGAGTCCCTTTTTTTGGAGACCCACCTCCACCTAAAACCATTGGAAGAAGATTCATCGGGAGCATTGTTCCTTGCCCAAAAATTTCCGGTCCGGTTAAAACACAAAAAATTACAATCAACAAGCGTTGTTTCATGGCATTTACTGTTTTCTGATCCGATTGACTGACACACGAATTAATCGTGTCCGGCAATAAAAGTAGCCGGATAATTGATCTGAAAAACAGAATGAGGGTAAACGACAAAAATGACGTTGTAAACGACAAAAGCTATTTGCTAGCTACCCTTTCCAAGTCCAATTATAATTTAATAAATGCAAATAAGAGATTCCAGTCGATTTTATCAAACCAGCACTTTGCTTTTCTATGCACAATTTTAAAACAAAATCATCAACAATAAAATTACAAAGACTGCAATCATTCCATAGGTGATCCATCTGATTTGTTTTCTCACAGGCACGTTACCTTTCTCAACAGCCTTGAGTATCTTGTTCAATGATTCCGCTTCCATTCGGATTCCATGCTCGCTGAGTAAGAAATGTTTCAGCTGGTTTAAAAGAAAGGATAAAGTGTTCCGGTATAATGACTGTAGTGTTTTTGGAAATATTACGTGCAGTTTTCACCGCTCTTATTTTTATGATAAAACTACCGAAGCCACGAAAATAAATATTTCGTCCTTCACTCACGCAAGAGTGCCTTTTATTTAGAGAGTTTAGCGATCTCGCTTGCAGCCAAAAGAAATGCACCAACACTATAAGGTTGTGTATCATCGAATGAAACAGTGTCTGGTGTATCTCCTACTCGCGACGTCATAATTACATTTATTAGGATTGTTAAAAAATGTCAAAACCTCCAGGTTATATAATCTTTAGTAATTTGGGGTTACCTTTATAAACTTGCTTTCTATCAACCGTTATGATGCATATATTATTTAAAAGTTGCACGCTCACACTATGCCCCTTCCATCCATATCCTAATATATTAATATTCTCATTTGCAACCATTTGCGGGTTTAACCAAAGAGATCCGTCGATCCGTGGGCTAAAACCAACCATGCCATAAAGTATTGCTTCTGCGCCAATTAATCCCGAACATTCGTTTGCCCTTTTATGTGCAGGGACTGCAGGTCTGTCTACATAATGTTCCTGAGGATAATAAATAAGATGTTTGCCCATCCAGAAATGTCTCTTTAAAATATCCCATGCAATATCATTCTTTCCTTGCTCGTACATAATCAAAGCTAAATCCGGCCCATCACCAGTATACGCTCCTCCGCCTGACCAATCGGTGTCATTGACTTCATAGTGCACACTATCCTCAGCAGAAACACTACTTACACCATAAGAGAATAAAAAGCGACCATCTTTAAGATGTTCTAATAAACCTTTTTCCATTTCTTTTGTGCACGCTCCTGCTCTTAAAGCATCAAAAGCTTGTATTGAATATACCAGTTCGGTATGACCATTTGGATAAATGCACTTAAACCAATGAGAAACCGGGTCCCAAAGTTTATTTTGTATTGCTTTTTTTATTATTAGTGATTTTTCCCTCCATTGTTTTATTTCGATAGGATCATAACTAATTTTTTCTCCCATTTCAGCAAGCCTTTCCAGACACCATGCCCTCTCGGCATTTGGACTTGCCACATAGTGCTCCCAGCCTGCGCTGCGCATTTCCAGAAGGTTATGCTGCACCCCATAGTCTATAAGATTGTTGGAAGATTCCTGCTTTTCATTCCGTAACACCAACCTTCTGGCTTCGTTAAACAAAGCTTTGTTTATACCCATGTGTTTTGAAATTTCCCAAACAAGATTAACAAAGCTCCATGTACTGTATGCATAGGGCACACCAATTCCAGTGCCATCCAACGTGTAGGCATATGATTTATCTAAACCAATATCGGCCATCGCTTTTGTGCATGGCAAAACTTTATCTCCTAGCATAAGGCAAGCCATTCGTGGAATATATCCTCCAAAATCCCAAAGGTAAGTGCAGGTTGCGCCACCGTCCATACCGCAAGTTGCTAGAATAGGGTTTACTACAAATGCCGAATTTTCCCAAATAGAGACTAACCCGCTGACTATTGATCTTTTATAGTAGTCGTCAAGCCCAGGTATTGAACTTTTAACAACCGGAACATCGCGTAACGCCCAGTTTAACCTGTTTTCCCATGCAAGTCTTTCTTCCAGTTCCCAATCCTGAAGTTCCGGTGGCGGCACAGAAATACTGTTTTGATCAGTAAAGGTAACTGCAATATAGGTTGTATGGCTCTTGTTGGCAGGAATCTCGAAAGTTAGCGATTCTGTAAAAAGAGCTATTTTAACTTTGTTATTTGACCAAACGCCCTCGCCATTAGAAGTTGCTGCTTCACCGGCACTTGGTTGGCTATAAGTCCATGAATTTAAAGGTATATAATTGGGATTCCCAGGGGTAATTTCCGGATTTATTTTAATCTTCAAAGCAGTTTCCATCCGGTTTCTTATGGTACATTTTATAATAAAGCCGGTTCTATTATACAAAGGTATTAATTCACTTTGCGCTCCAAAAGATATTAGGTTGTTATCTATCAGGTAATTGTAAGTGCCCTTTCGGATAATTTTATCAGGTTGCCATTGACCACCTTGGAATAGTAGTCCCACATCTCCTTTACCGGTGCTACCCACATCTTTTATTTGATGACCATTTGCCTCCAAAGTAACAAAAAGTTTAAAGTCTTTGCCTGCCAGGGGTGCACCTATACAATCACCTACACCCATAACTGTAGTTGAAATCGGGTTAACTGTTGACCATCCGCTGGAAACCCATAGGTGATTGGGGGGGGTCAAACTTGAATTAAGATTGAGTGAAAAATCCTCCAATTTGTACTTTTCAGCAGCAAACAAACTAGATGCTAATGAAATAATAACAATAATATTTATAAGTTTCTTCATAAAAAACTAAAATTACGATTCATAACTAAGAACCAAGGAGGATTTCAAAATTAGATTGAAATCTTCCTTGGTTGTCATAACATACAACTAATAACCAGGATTTTGAATTAATATACCTGGTTTTAGGAGCACCTCATCGGCTGGTAACGGAAATAGTTTTTCGTTGTCAGCGATAGTAGCTGTTGTTTGGCTAAATGAATAGGGAGCAGCATCGTTCAATGTTTTTTTCAAATATGCAAAACCCCTTGAGGACAAATCAAACCAACGGTCTCCTTCCAAAAGAAACTCAAGTTGTCTTTCTTTAGCAATCGCATCATTCATTTGATCTTTTGTATAACCGGTTGGCAAAGCACCAAGTCCGGCCCGGTTCCTTACCATGTTTATATACAGATATGCATCAGTTGTTTTATTGGTTTGGTTCAAAGCATCAGCATACATTAGCAAAACATCCGCATAACGAAGTATAATATAGTCAGAAGCTGAATAACCATCGGAAGTAGTTCCCAAATCCAAATATTTTTTTGAGTAGTAAAATTTAATAGTTGATCCTCCTTGGATAATGTTAGTAGAATCTATTAATGCCTTGCGTTTATCAATAGATAGAAACTTAGCAACTACAACTGGCTCAATATTAAAATCACCGTCTCCGTTATCACTTGCTGTTACGTTAGGCAATATCCCCTTGGAAAATTTTGGAAGACTCAAATAAGTAAAGGGACAGCTTTGTCCACTAACTCTTTCATAATTTACCGCAAAGATTATTTCTTTATTAAACGGACTGTTCGCATCATATATCTTACCAATGTTGTTTTCTAAAGACAACCCGCTGGATGCAATAACATTACCTAATATGGTCGAAGCATTTGCAAAGTCACCCTTTTGTAAATAAACTTTCCCTAATAAAGCTTTCACTGCGGTAGAATTTACTTTCCCTTTAGCAGTGGCATTTTGTGTCGTCGATCTGTCCGAATCAATCGTTTGGGCATCATTTAAATCACTAATAATGAAACTATAGATGTCATCCTCCGATGAACGTGCAACATTGTAAACTGTTGCGAGATCTGTTATTTCCTGATCATACTTAGGAACACCCCCAAAAATACGCAACAGGTTGAAATAGGTATAAGCCCTGATAAATTTAGCTTCATCAATAAAAACCTTCTGAGTAGCTGCATTGACTTCTGAAGTACCTATACGGCTAATTACCATATTTGCATATGTGATATTTTTATAACATGCACTCCAAAACGACTTTATCGTTGAAGAATTCGTCGGAACATTATAACTATCAAAAAAATAGTAATCTGATGTTGCATTATAGCTATTTAAGAAAGTATTATCCGACATCAGTTCGTTGAAGACCATCAAATTGGATACTTGATTTTTGAGCTGAGCATAGCAAGAATTTAATGCTCCCTGAAAATCAGCCTCAGTAGAATAAAATTTGTCATAACTCAAGGTCGCCGGATTAGATTTTTCCAAAAAGGTTTCGTCACAACCAGTAAAAAACAAGACCGTAAAGAATATGATATTCAAATATTTAATAAATATTTTCATGTTTTAAAAAATTAGTAATTAGAAAGTAATGTTAACGCCTAACGTATAAATCCTTGACAAGGGATATTGACCAAGATCGACACCGAATTGAGCAGTTCCAGGTTGTCCATCATTACTATTGGCTTGCGGGTTCCACAAAGGGTATTTAGTAAATGTAAACAAGTTTTGAACACCAAGGGTAAACCTCAGATCATCCATTTTTATCTTATCACATAAGTTCTTGTTGAGATTATAACCCAACACAACATTTTTTACACGGACAAAAGAGGCATCATAAATAAAATATGATTCGTTCCAGTGGCGCGCTCCGGTAACACCGGTAGACGCATAGGCAAAATGATGACCTGTCTGACCCTGAATATACCGATCATCATAAAATGATCGAAGTGTGTTTTCTGCACTGCGCATAAGTGCTGCTTGACGAAGCGCGGTTACCACTTTCGAAGCGCCATGGCTTCCATCAATCAAAACACTTAAATCAAAATTCTTGTATTTAAATGTATTGGTAACCCCATAAGTAAAATCAGGCAAAGCTTTTCCAACTGGCTGCAAATCATCTGTATTGATTTTTCCATCTTTATTGTAATCCTCAATCATAGGGTCTCCGATTTGGGCATTATTAGCCCTGGGATATGTATCGATTTGTTCCTGAGTCTCAAAATTCCCAAGCACCTTGTAAGTATAAATTTCGAACATCTCATGTCCTTCCACGATCCGGATAGCCGATTCAAATCCAGAACCGGCCCCTGCGGATAACTTAATGTCGCCAGTTGATGTAAACACTTTCTCTACTTTATTCCTAATCTTGGTAAAATTAAAATCTGTGGTCCAAGAAAAGTCTTTTGTTTTTATATTTATTGTGTTTAAAGCCATTTCAATTCCTTTATTAGACATGTTTCCGACATTGTCCAGAATTGACGAGGTTATTCCATTTTCAGATGGCAAAGCACGATTAAGAAGCATATCTTTTGTTTTTCTGACAAAATAATCGGCATTAATATTTATCCGACTTTTGAAAATACTAAGGTCAATCCCAATATCACTCTGTGTATTGGTTTCCCACTTTAATTTCGAATTTTCAATGCTAGTAGGTTCAACCAATTTACCTGTTCCGGAACCACCATCGGAAACCGGAGCATAAGTATAAAGGTTGCTGTATTTTACCGTTCCCTGCCAACTGTAATTTCCGATTTGATCGTTTCCAGAGATACCATAGCTGGCACGTAATTTAAAATCGTTTATCCAACTAAAATTCTTCAAGAAATTTTCTTCTGAGGCTCGCCATGCTGCTGAAAATGCCGGGAAAATTCCCCAGCGCCCATCAGGCGCAAATTTCGAGGATCCATCGCGGCGAACAGACCCCATGAAGATGTATTTATCCTTATATGAATAGTTTATCCTTGAGAAAGCAGATTCAAATGAATTCTCGCCATAAGTTCCTGAACCTAAAACCAATGCGGCACCATAAATATTAAGGAGATAATCGTTACTGTAAGCAGCTATTGGGTTTAAGGCATTTGAGGTTCCCCTATCATTCGAACTCGAAGTTGCCACAGTCGATCTTGTGATATTAAGTTGACGGCTAAAGCCAATCATCAAATCTAGTTTGTGATCTGTTTCAAATGTTTTTTTGTAATCCAGATAGCCCTCTGTTATAGTTGAAGTAGCATTCCCATTTTCTTGTCCGGCACTCACCTTATCATAAACTGGATTTGAGAAATTAGCTAATGGGCTATTTACCCCAGAAAGATATGGGCTTGTATAATAATCCCTATTATAAGAACTCAAATTTCCACTAAAACTTAAATTAAAGTTTAATCCGCGAATTGGTTCGTAATTCAAAAAAGTACGTCCCATAATATTATTTCTGGAATAGACATCATAAGTTTCGTTTAAGTTGCATACTGGATTTGCGTACCCACTTGGAAAATACGGAGCAAACGCACCTTGGGTAATCTGTCCGTAGTCACCATTTGCTTCATAAACAGGCACAACTGGTGGCATCCATAATGCTTGTTGCATAACCCCTCCCGATACATTGTACGCTCCGGCAGAATGTCCAAAATAATTGTTAATACTGCCATTTACCCTTTCCTTGATATGAGAGGCATTGAAAGTCAGTCCGATTTGCAAATTTTGTTTCAAATTTATCTCAAAATTTCCATTGCTTGAATAATTTTTTTGATAGGTAGTCATTATAATGCCTTCATTATCTAAGACATTTCCTGCAAGAAAATATTTTACCTTATCAGAACCACCACTTGCCGAAAGCTGGTGGTTCTGATAACTTGATTTTCTAAAAATTTCATCTTGCCAATTAGTATTTGCAAAAGAGGAAGGATCTTGACTATAAAAAGAAGGCAGAGCTTTCTTATCGTTGCTATAAGCTTCTTTTACAAGCGAAAGCCATTGGTTACGGTCAAGAACATCTACCTTCTTTGTAACTTCCTGAAATCCAAAAGTTGAGTTATAAGAAAATATTGCCTGACCTGTTTTCCCCTTCTTTGTGGTAACAATTACTACACCATTTCCAGCACGAGAACCATAGATAGCTCCAGCAGCAGCATCTTTCAGAACATCCACACTCTCTACTGATTTTGGGTTTAAGGTTCCAAACTGTGCTGCTGTTGCTATCATTCCATCGATAACGTATAAAGGTTCACTTCCAGCGTTTATAGAACCGTACCCCCTAATTCGGATAACTGGAGCGGCTCCTGGAGTTCCAGAGTTATTGTCAGCTAAAACTCCTGAAAGTTGTCCTGAGAATGCATCCGCAATATTTGATATAGGCAGGCTCTCCATTTTCTCTGACTTGAAATGTGTTGCTGCTGTAGTCAGTTTCTTTTGGCTTGTAGTACCGTATCCAACCGCCACAACCTCTTCTATGCCAATAGCATCTTCAGCCAAAGTCACATTTAAGCTCGTTTTTCCAGCAACAGCTATTCCCTGCGTTTTCATCCCCACAAACGAAAACTGTAGAGTGGCATTTTCTGGAACTTTCAAAAGAGTATATTTCCCATCCACATCAGTAATAACACCAGTAGTCGTGCCTTTAACCACAACCGAAACCCCAGGAAGAGAAGTGCCGGATGAATCGGTTACTTTACCTGAAATAGATTTTTGTTGCTGACTTATTTGCTCAGAATTGCTTTTCAGAATGATATGGCGATCCTGAATCTCATAAGTAACACCGACCCCTTTAAATATATCATTAAGGATTTCTGTAATCTTTTGATCGGTGCAGGATACATTTACGATACGGTTTACGTCAACAACATTGCGGTTATAAATAAAATAAAGGTCACTCTGCTCTTCGATTTTCATCAATACTTCTTCAACTCTGGTATCTTTTAGATTTAATGTTACACGTGTCGATTGAGAGAAACTATTGTTCGCCATAAGTTGAACAAAGCTCAGAAACAGGCATAAAAAAGTTAGTTTCATTTTCAATAGGTTTTTCTTCAAGAAAGACATACTTATCCCTCCTGAATCATTAACAGATTTTTTTTTCATACTTTTGCGTTAATTAATTAGTTTTTAAGATTGATTAATTTTGTTATGCGAGGGGAAGGTCCGAACTTTTCCTCGCATTTATTTTTCACTACTTTATATTACATAGGCATAAGTTTTGGTTCTTAATTCTTTACTATATAAATTTTACTTTTTGCAAAAGTTCCATCGGATAATTTTCTTGGAGATTCGTAGTAATATCTGAAAGGGGTTCCAAGTGCCATTAATCTTAATATTTCATTTATATTTTCTTCTCTAAATGTTGCATCCATTGGTATTGATGCAAGGCTTTGATCCTTTAGTTCTATATCCACATTGAATTTGCTTGACAATTGTTTTAGCACTGTTGTAAAAGTGTTGTTTCTGAAAACCAGTATCCCGTCTTTCCAAGCCGTATAAAAAAATGTATCCTCGTTCTGAACGGTCAATTTCTTCGAATCATTAAAATAGGTAACTGTTTGTCCAGACTCGATAAAAAATTCATCCTTGCCTTTCAGCTTCTCAGATGGTGAAGACAGGGAAATGCTTCCCTCCACCAATGTCACCCTAACAGTTGCTTCCGATGGAAACGCATTGACGTTAAACGAAGTGCCGTAAACTTTGAGGTTGACGTTGCGAGCCGAAACGACCATTGGCACCTTTTTATTTTTAACAACCTGAAAATAGGCTTCGCCAGTCAACAATACGTTCCTTGTGCTGCCATAAAAATGGTTCGGGTAAGAAATGGAACTCCCTGCGTTTAGGCAAACCTTACTTCCATCAGGCAATGACATGTTTGTGATTGTACCTGCCTGAGAACTGACAGTAATCAGTTGTGAAGTTGCTTCGGTCAAATTCTGATCAACTTTGAAAAATTGAATGTAAGTAGTATATAAGATGATAGGAATTATTAATATGGCAGCAATCCTGGCAAATTGCTCATATAATCTTCTGATCGGACGTTTCGCGGAATGGGTATTTTTTCTTTCTGCTATTTTCCAGATCGTTTCCGCCAGAGCTTCTTCAGTCAGAGCCTTGGGATGCTCGAACGAATGAAAGTCTAGACCAAACCACAATTGAAGCAAAATTTCAACATCTTTTGCTGTAAGTCCGTACTCACTGCAAACTTCAGCTCTTTTTTCTTCGTTAAAACCTGTCCATTCAGAAAGTAACTTCTGAATGTTCTTGTCTGTAATCAGGATTGAAATATCTTCGGCTCGTTTCATAGCGTTTAAATCAAAAATATGATTTGCTACTATAGAGAGAAAAGTCAGAAAAGCATCATCAAATTATTCGATATTTTTTACTGAAACGGAGGAGAAAAGTAAAAAAAACATATTTTTCATCGAATTTAAGGACTTCTCGCCGATTGATTCTCTCAAATGGATTAAAGTACGGTACATGAGGTTGCGGGCAGCTGGGATGCTTATTTCTAAGATCTGTGCAATTTCAGGATAGGATAATTCATTATAAAAGAACAACATGATCATCTCACGCTGGTTCTTTGTCAGTGAATTGATAGCCTTTAACAGGGCCTGACGGATTTCATCTGAAATTTCTTCATGCTTCTCAAACTCGTTTATATCAAAAAAAAACGAATAGTTCTCTATCTTTCTAATTTCAACATTATGCTTATCTTTTTCTTTCCCCTTTTGAATAAGTATCATCCTCCTTACAGAAACGATCAGATAAGATTTTACATTTTCCACTTCGGCCAAACTTCCACGGGTTTCCCAAACACGTATAAAGACCTCCTGAATACATTCTTTTACAAAATCAGGATCAGGAAAAATTTTAATGCCATAATAATACAATTCGGAGTAATATTTCCTAAAAAGCTGGTTGAAGCATCTTTTGTCTCCTTCTTTGAGATCGTGCCACAAAACCTTGTCTTCAGTATATTCAGATAATTTCACCATCTAAATAAATTGAAATGCGAAGCAATAAATTGTTTTGTGTCATTCGGGTTTCATCCAGTTTTGAAAACAATACAGTGCGATAAAAGTATTAAAAGAATTTCTTGAAACCAATTATCGCTGAGACAATGCCTTTATGCATTCACTTGACTCATTTAATGTAAGGGGAGAAACCCGAAATTCATGACTGAGATTCTTGTCACGTCCAGAAATAGCGACAAAAAGAGAGGCGTTTCGCCTCTCTTGAGTCAGAACTTGATCTGATCTTCAACTTCTTTGATCTTTTCATCCAAGGTGGATTTGATTTCATCCATCACGGCAGATACAACCGGAGATTGGAGGTTTTAAACTCTTTTCCGGAAGCGTCCCGCAGGAATACAGTTGCTCCCATCCCATCAGCACCTAACGAAAAGGTCTGAAGATTACGACGGGTATCCGTCAGTTTGCGCCACTTTTCGATGAGCATGCTCAAATCTTCAACTTTCTGGATGCGTTTCTCCAATGAAGGAACTTCAACAACTGATTTTTCATTGTTCTTCACCACTTCCAAAGAAGTTTTAGGTTGTTCAACACTTTCAACATCGTTTTTTTTAGCTGCATTATTCATAGTTATTTACTGCTGCCTTACAGATTTATATTGGCATCTGGCACTCCGTTAAACTTAAATTTTTGGCGTACCAACATTGAGGTATTATGTTTGAATATTATTTGGAAGGAATTCTGTAATTTACTAAAAGACAAAATGCTAAACTAAAAAACAGGTTATGAGAACACAAATTGCAGAGAATTCATTTAAAGATCAACCACTGTATGTTGGGATTGACTATCACAAAAAGTCTTGGAAAGTATCAATTTTAGGTGAGCAGTATGAACATAAATCGATGAGTACCAATCCAGACCCAAATCAATTGGCATCATATCTTAAAAGAAATTTTCCTGGAGGAACATATCACGCTGTTTATGAAGCTGGATTTTGTGGATTTGGGGCCTGTCGTAAGTTGAATCAGCTAGGCATTAATTGCATAGTTATACATCCTGCTGATGTCCCTACTAGTCAAAAGGAAAAACTCCAAAAGACAGATCGGTCTGATAGTCATAAATTGGCAAAGTCATTGCGGAGTAATCTGTTTGAATCCATACACATCCCAGACGAAAAACTTGAGGCTGATAGAGCTTTGGTACGCCAAAGATTTAGAATTATGAAGGATTTAAGCAGAACCAAAAACAGGGTCAAATCTTTACTGTTTCAGTTCGGCATAGAGATTCCTGAAAAATTTACAGCTACTCAAACGCGATATTGGTCTATGGCTTTTACCGATTGGCTGAAAGAAGTCCAAATCAGAGAATCAAGCCTAAAAACGGTTCTTGACAATTATATTTCAATCGCTGAAATGCAAAGGCGTGAATTACTCTTAGCGAATAGGCAGGTCCGGGCATTATCCCAGACTGTAGATTATAAAGAGAATTACAGAATATTGATAAGCATCCCAGGTATCGGATTTACAACTGCAATGTATATTCTCACACAACTGGGGGATATAAAGCGATTTACAAGACTTGATGACCTATGCAATTATGTAGGACTTGTCCCCAGAATGAGTTGTTCCGGCGATAAAATCCAGACAGGAAAGTTGATAAACAGAGGTCGAAAAGAATTGAAAATAATGCTAATCGAAGCTTCTTGGGGAGCAATTAGAAAAGACCCTGCTTTAATGTTAAAATTCAATGAATTAGCAAAAAGAATGCATAAGAACAAAGCGATTGTACGGATTGCGAGAAAATTGCTTAGCCGAATCCGTTATGTTTTAACCAATAATCAAGAATATGAATTAAGTATTGTGAAATAAGAATATAGTTTCAAAAACCTTTAAAGATTGGAAGGGGGAATAAACGATATCGTGACAGTGCAGCATCCCTAACCGAGGAATGACCGCTATATTGAGATTACGACCCCCTCCTTTTTAATATGAAAGATGCATTGCGGCAAAACAAATGACCGCTGATAGAAGATTGATTAAAAAGGTTATTTGATAAATGTTATAAGGGAAATGATCTAATTCTTTTTCCCTTTCAAAAGCAAAGTTAGTCCAACACAAGAACCTGTCAAGGCTATATAAACTCCGCTTCGCTTCGGCCTTGACAGAACCCTGTATTGGACTGAAAAAGGGCTTATGAAAGAAAAAAATATATATAGCTTTTATTTGGTTTTCAACATAGAAGCTGTCACGGATTAGGTCAATGGGGTGCATGTCAGTTTCATGCCCGAAATGGGCAATCCATGAAACTGAACGCATCCGAAGGAAACGAGCCACGAGAAGCGAGTTCCCCTTTACCGTTCCGGGAAGCGTAAATAACTTTGGCATAAATTTAAGTGAGAGAAAACCTTATGATAAATAGTAATCATTTACTAAACCTTGCTTTTTTGATTAACATGCAGTTTATCGATCAAAAGATTATAGCAAATTAATGTTTTCATCCGTTGTGTTTTATAGATAAATACCTTAAATTTAGGTTTTCACGTACAAAATGTCTACTGAAACCAAAACTCATCGAATTCTTCGTCTGATCTTATTTCTTTCGAATAGCTACCCCAAAACGAAAGAAGATTGTATTTCATTCCTTGAAATTGGGGATACAGCTTTTTACAGTTATTGCAATACGCTAAAGGATACCGGATTCAATCTTCACCAAAAAGATGGAAAATACTGGATTGATTTTCCTGATCAGGATTTTCAGGTTCTGCGCAATGTCCTTCACTTCTCTGAAGAAGAAATGTATTTACTCTCCAGAAGCATCGACCTGATCGAAGAAAAACAAGTTTGCTCCTCCCGATTGAAACAGAAGCTGGCTTCGTTCTTAAATCAGGACAAAACCATTGAAACCTATATCCGGAAAGAAAAATCGGCAATCGTACAATCGCTCCGGAAAGCTCAACAGCAGAAAAAGCAAATCATGCTGATCAATTATGCTTCGGGAAACAGCCAGACTATGAAGAACCGGATGGTTGAACCGTTTGAATTTAAAGACGATTTTAACCTGATATGGGCTTTCGATACCGAACTAAAACAAAATCGTCAATTTAAAATCTGCCGGATTGAGGATATTAAGGAAACGCTTTTGCCGTGGGAATATGAACGTTCGCATCGCTCCAAACCTGTCGATATTTTCAGGAATACGGGCGATTTAAACAAGCAAATTGAATTCAGATTAAACCTGAAAGCTAAAAATCTACTCATCGAAGAATACCCGTTGTCCGAACGATTCCTATACAAAATCACCAACAACCAGTTTGTATTGAAAGCGCCGGTTGCCAAATACGAAGGTCCGGGTCGCTTCATGTTGGGTCTTGCCGAAGATATTCAGGTCATGGGAGACGAGGGGTTCCGCAATTATCTGAAAATAAAAATCAGCATTTACCAAAATTCATTTCCTGACTTCGCGATTTCGGAAGTCTTGGTATAGAAATTTGAATGACATTAACCAGAAAGTCAATACTTAGCCATCAACTTAATCGTATCATTATGAGATTTAAAATAGCCCTTAATCGCACCGGAAGACAGCGGATGCTCCCCATGGATTACCAGTATTACCTCAGTGCCTGGATTTATAAAGTAATTGGAAAGGCCGATCCTGAATTTTCCAATTTTCTTCACACTGAAGGATACTCAACTGGCTACAGACGGTTTAAACTCTTCAATTATTCGCCGTTAAACTTTGGCAGACCCACGCTCTGGAAAGAAAAGACTTTGTTCGAAGTTCATACCGATCAGCTTTTCCTTTCCGTCTCGTTTCATCTGGCCGAAGCTGCCGAAAAATTTATCATTGGCTTGTTTAATAACCAACAGGTTTATGTTGGTGACCAGTTTAATGGATTAGATTTGGTTGTATGCCAGGTAGAACGTTTACCTGAACCCGAATTGAGTAGCGCCATGAATTACCGTGCTGTTTCTCCGGTAGTTATTAGCCTAAAAGAAGAAAACAGCAAATACGCCCAGTACCTTTCTCCGGCAGATGTTGAATACAACGAACTGATTAGCAGAAATCTTTGGACGAAATACAACTCCATCCCAAATGAGGCAGACCTGCCCGAAGATTTGAACTTTCAGTTTAAACTAAAAGGCGAATCGAAATCGAAACTGGTAACGATAAAACCCTACACTCCGGAACAAAGCAAAGTGCGCGGCTTTGTTTTCGATTTTATACTGACTTGCCCTACTGAAATCCACCGATTGATACTCGCAACGGGGATTGGTGAGAAAAACTCAATGGGATTTGGCTGGGTGGAAACGATCAACAATTGAATAAAATTAATCATTTAAGAAACCTACAAAACGATTGATATATGAGTTTAGACACAGTACTTCAAATAGGTAAAGTTCTCCGTAGTTCGGAGAATAGCCTGAAATATTTCAAATATGTGGAACCTTGTCCAAAAGATAATAAAACAGGAGAGTGGCCAATTTGTATTACGATTCCGGTTAATCCTGATTTTACTTTTGATTGGAAAGGAGTGAGAATTACTCCAGAAAATGAGCGAAGTAAGCTCTACTACCTGAAGTTTAAGACCTCAGATAGCGATGGATTAGTAAAGTATGTATTTGGAGATATCTATTATGAGAAAAAAGCCACTTTAAAAAAGGATGGACTTATTGAATCAAGCGAGGGTGGGTATTACAGGATAGAAGATCTCAATCGTGCAGCCGCTTACAGGGCAAGTTCATTTAATCGAGGATTGAATGATTACGGAGACATTATCAATTCGAAAAAGGACGAAACTCAATGTATGATGCAACAATTTCATGAGGAGTTTGGGAAAAACATCAAATTCATTGAAAGGATTCTTAAGTATATTCCAGCAAGTCGATATTATTTTGAAAATAAAAACGGTTCACCCATTAATGAATTTCTTGAAAATGAAGAGGATCTATATTTCATTACAATATCACAAAACTTTCAAAAAACTTCGAATGCCAATTTGAAGAAAGCAGGAATACCAGATGAATTGTCCCTGTGTAATGAGACTCAAAAGAGATTACTTTTTGATCTTACCAATTTGGCGGTATTTATCCATTTCGAATTTCAGGAAAAACAACATTGGTATCATTTTGTAGAGGACATGAGCTTGTTGAATACAAAAGTTCTTTCTGAATTCGTAGATAATACACCTGATGGATTAGTTTTGAAGAAAACTCTTTATAAAACCCTTTGTTCTGGAGATAAAAAGAATGATATTCAATTTCCATCATTCAGAGATACAAACAAGCACAAATCAAAAAACTTTCAGAATGATAGTTTGCAGGATTTATTTTATGCGATCGATTATACAGGTAAAGGAAAGGTTATTTCTGGAACTGACATCAAACTTATAGTACTACCAAGAGGCGAACACCTGACCACAAAAGATTACGATGACTTTCTTGAAAAAAGAGATGAAGCAAAAGTAATAGCAGGAAATAAGGCTAATATCAAGAATACCATTGATCCACTCTTCGATTTCTTTACCGATGATGAGAAAAATATCACTTCTTTCGATTTGATATTTTGCAAAAAAGGAGGAATGTCTTCCCCTGATTCTGATTTAATTGAGCTTTCTGGCATTGAGAAAAGTAAATTAAGGCAAACAAAAGAAAGAATTCAACGAATCTCATCAGAAATAAATCAGGACAGAAAAAGCTTTCTAAGAACGGAGAAAGAATTAAACCCGCTTACAATTGATTATTCGTTTCGTTGTATTTTGGGAAATCCACAAACAGATCCCAAAACCGGAAAAATATCATACAAACCCAATCCGAAATATCAATCTCACCTATTAAAAGTAATACCACTCATTTATTCAGATAATTACTCTCACGACGGGGTACTCTTACCTGCGTTCATTCAGAATGTGGAGTTTAGCATCCGTTCCGGGGATGAAAAATTCAACTTCTTGAAATTTGATTTACAGTTCCTTTTAAAAATACAAAACACTAAAACCGATAAATTTATGGAAATCACATCATCCGAAAGTTACCAAGTTGGGTTCATGCTTGGAGGATTGGCCAGAAACTTAAGCCAAGAAATTAATTCTTTTGAAAAAAACTATGTGGGTAACCTTACCCGAAGAATTGGGAACATGGCCGATTTCATTAAACTGAAAAATGAAATCGAACAAAAACTAATCATGCACGACAAAACAAAGTACACCTTTCAGACTTCGTATGACTTGGCGCAGAAAGTCAAAGAATTCAAATCAAGGTATGATAAAGAAGAATGTGCATTTGGCTTTATGGAAAGTTATTTTAAGCCTTTCCCTAAAAAAGAAACACCTGTACAAGAAATAACTGAAAACACAGAAAATCAATAACCTTTTAAATCAATATCAAATGGAAAACGAATTAAAAAAATCAGAAATTTTGTTTTTGTACGAAACCTCGTATAACATCCCTAATGGCGATCCTTTCACAGGAGAACAGCGCTACGACGAAGAAACCAAGAAAATTTTGGTTAGCGATGTTCGAATGAAACGGTATGTTCGAACCTATTTTGAAGAAAAAGGGGAACCAATCTATGTAAGTGAAAAGACTGGAGCTGGCAAAACCGATTCAAAGGGAGTATTAACATGGATTGCCCAAAACCGGAACGAAAAAAAGTTGACTAATATCGGAGATATTCTAAAAGAGCAGATTGATGTTCGCTTATTTGGAGGAATCTCAACATTGGATGATAAAGTAAAAATTAAAGTTGATGGTAAGGACGTTGAGTTTACTAATGGACATGTTCAATTTACAGGGCCGGTTCAATTTGCCTTACTAAATCCGTCATTAAATGAAGTAAATTTAAGAATGCACCAGAACACAACACACTTCACTTCAAAAGCGGAAAATACACAAGGATCTATCGGAACTACCACGTTAGTACCTTATTCTTTAATACAAATTCATGGGTGGGTAAATCCTAAAGTTGCAGAAAAAACTGGGATGAAGAAGGATGATTTGAACCAGATGTATCAAGGACTTTGGTATGGAACCAGCGGAGACGGAAGTTCTCACTCTCGCAGTAAAGTTGGTCAAAATTCAGTTTTATTGCTTGAAATTGAATACGCTAAAACCAATCAAAAAATCTATGGTGCGGATCGTTTGATCAAAATAGAGACAAAAGACGATAAAAAAGGGGAACAACTTCGCAGTATGGATGATTATAAACTCGATTTTGTAAAGTTGTTTGAAGCTGCAAATTCAACTAAAGTGGCAAAGATTAAATTTTACACTGAGATTGAATCAATCAAATCTGAATTATCAAAGAACCCAAAATTTGAAGCGATTGTGTTATGAAAGGCTTCCAACTTATCATAGAAGGTAATTGGGGACATTTCAAAAAGCCGGAAACGAATAATAACCCTTTGTCTCACGATTTGATAACTAAAACCGCTCTGATTGGGCTAATCGGTGCTGTACTTGGAATTGAACGAGAAGAGATGAAAAGCAAATTTCCGCAATTGTCGGAAGATTTACTTTATGGGGTTCAGTTGCTTAATCCGGTAAAAAAGATTTCATGGGGCTTTACCAGTCGAACAGCCATAAGCCCGACTGCTGAAGGAACACCCAAGTATTTTGAGTTTTTGAAAGACCCCAAATTCTTGGTTTCAATTGCATTGAAAAATGATGAATCAAATTCCATCTTTGAAGAATTTAAACAGTCAATAAAAAATGAAACGGCTATTTATCCACCTGTTTTAGGCTGGCATAATTGTCCTGCAAACCTTGAATGGAAGTCGGAAGGCGAATTCTCTGGACCCAAAGGAGGAAAAGGAACAATATTTAAGACAGAAGGATTTGTTCTTGCCGGAGAACATACGCCACAACTTACAGGAGAATTCCGAATAGGTTTTGACAAAATGCCCACATTTCAAACCAAAGATTTTTGGAATCTGCCGGAGAAATACAAGAATATCATTTATCCTGATTGTCCTCATTCAATTTCGGTTGAAGGAGAGTACTACGAATATCAAACATCAACAAGAACAGAAAAATGGTGCCTGATATAGAAATGCTCAAATCTCATCCTGATAAACCGTTATTAAAACATATTCAGGGTGTAAGAGATAATACGAAAAAGCTAACCAACTCCCGTTTTGCGGAGTTGGTGGCTATTTTTCATGATTTGGGAAAGATCAATCCCAATTTTCAGGACAAACTTGATCCACAAAAAACAGTAAGTGGATATGCTAACCATGCTTATTTATCTGCTTTTGCTTTCTTTTGTGCTTTTCGTAACAACATAACTGTATTTAAACAATTTCTTGGGGTAAATGATTTAACGCCTAACGATTTAATTGCGTTATCTGTTATTATAGCCAAGCACCATGGCAACTTGCCAGATTTCTCACCAAAATGCAAACCAGATGAAGCGTTTGCTTCGATTCTTTCAAGAGATGAAAACTACTCTTTGTTCAAATTCCTTGAAAAAGAGAAAAATCTACCAACATCTGAGTTTATAAATCATTTTATACAAATTTTAGATTTTCGGGAATCATTAATAGACACTAAGACCCAATCTTTTTTCACTGAAAAATTGATATTTAGAGATGTCTTCAATAAATCGGCATTGGATTTCTTTATAGATTATCAAGCGATTTTTGCAAGTGTGCTGCAAGCCGACAAAGCCGATGCAGGCAAAATCGGAGACATTATTGAAAAGCAAAAAAAAGCAGTTAAAGAATTTTCTTCCTATTTTAGTTCTCAACTGGATTCCTATTTGAAAAAGCTAAAACAGGATACAGAACTAAATAAATTAAGAACAGAAATCAGAAAGAATGCTGTTCTTAATATCGGGGAAGGATTGAAAGTAAACAAACAAGTTTTTGAACTCACAGCGCCAACAGGTTCCGGAAAAACTCTGATGCTTCTTTCCTTGGCTTCTGAGATAATTAAAGCGAAAGGAGCCAAACGAATTATTTATGGATTGCCTTTTCTTTCCATTACTGAGCAAGTTGAAGCTGAGGTTTTGAAAATATTTGAAGGTTACGAAGATTTCATTCAACGAATTGATTCAAAATCGGACAATCACCGGTTCGAAAAAATTCAGGAAGAATTGGATGACAATCCAGATGAAGCAAAGATACAGGAAGCGAATATTCTCGAATTCCGGGAAAACACATTTGCATATCCTTTTATTATTACAACATTTGTCCGTTTTTTTGAGACCTTATTGAGCAATCGGAATGCTGAATTACTTAAACTCCCCAACTTTTCAAATTGCATTTTCCTATTGGATGAAATTCAGGCATTGCCGCCGCGATTATATGGGTTCTTCGTTGCATACCTAACACGATTTTGCGAAAAGTTCGATAGCTATGCGATAATCTCTACTGCAACTCAGCCTAACTTTAAAATTCCAAATGACAATACAGAAGCATTAATATTTTTCAAAGATTATACCGAACCCTATCCATTATTGCCTTTAAGCTATTTCAATAACGACTTATTCAATCGCTATCAAATTGATTTCAGGAAAGAGCCAATTGATTTAGAATCATTGAAAGATTCGATTATCTCAGAAAATAGCTCGACATTGGTTATCCTGAATACAATTGACGATACTAAGGAACTTTATAAACTTCTTCTGGAAGAATACGACAAAGAAACATTGTTAATCCTAAATACACACTTAACTCCTCGCCATCGAAAGATTAAAATCTATTTGGCTAAACGCCGATTGCGTCAGAATAAGCGAGTAATCGTGATTTCAACCCAATTGATAGAGGCTGGTGTAGATATTGATTTTCCTGTTTTGTACAGAGACTTTGCAACAGTTTCAAGTATTGTTCAGTCGGCTGGAAGGTGCAATCGCAACGGGAAACTTGGATTTTTAGGAAAAGTCACACTCTTTAAGTTACAAAAGAACGGGAAAGAGCGTTCGACTCTAATTTTCCGTGGAAAGGATGAAGAAATAATCAAACTAACAAAAAGAGCATTTGTCGAATCCAAATATCAGGAAAAGGAACTGTTAACTGTTCAAAAAGAATTCTTCCATCGCATCCAATCGGAATTGAATTTTGCTAAACATTCGCAAAATGGAATAAATCCAGATTTCAACTTCATTAAAGATATTACGGAATGCCAATATGATAGAATCGGTCGGTTCCGATTAATCGACAAACAGCTTTTTGGAGAAGAAATTCAATACTATGTGCCGTGGAATTATCTGGATTGCAACTTTGATATTCTTTTAAAACTACAATCGGAGTTAATCGATTTGATAAAAGAAAATGCAAGTAATGGAATTATCAGAACTAAAAAGAAGTCAATTGAGATACAATTGAAAAAAATGTCTGGGCAAATCGTTCAGGTTCGCTTGAACAAAAATCAAATCAAGCCATTGCAGGGAAGCGACCAGCATTACTTCAATTTGTACAAAATTGACAGTCGTGCTTATTCATTTGATAATGGAGTTGATTTAGTAGGAGCCGAATTTATTATTTAGCTGCAATCTATCTGACACGACGATGAGTTGGGCTTGCAGTTGGATATTGAAGAAAGAAATATTGAAGCGATGATTTTTTAATTTAACCGATATAAAATATCGAAACCCGAATTTTAAAATCGATTTCAGTATGGATCGGAAAGAATATGATAGTTTTATGGACGCCGCAGATCGATTAATAGATGGGATTAGCGATTGGAAGAAACTTTGCGAAGATTTCTCAAAGCAACTTAATGAAGAGTTGATCGCGCTTAGTGTTGACTGTTTTCCCGAATTGGAAACCTGCCGCGACCAATGGGTTGAACTACTTTATCCGGAGATAGAGTATTGCAGCGAGAATATTCTGGATAGCTACGAACGAATAGCTAATTCAGGAGGAGATGAGGATAAGTTGACCAACATTTTCACGGTTCCAAAACCAATAACAAAAGAGGATGGCGATCAATTTTTACACTCGGAGCTGGACAAATACCCCGAAAAATTTCATTCGCAAATGATTAAGCGACACGAAGGAACCTTTGCCGAAGACCAGTTCTATGATGTATTTCTGCACCGGATACACAAAAAAATGAAGGAAGTGTTGTATTCATTTTTCTCTGAGATCATTGATTTTACGGGCGATCAACTCCGGGCAATTGATGGCGACATCTTTCTGATGGGGGCTCGTTTGTACTATGAGGGTTTTCGCTACGTGGCAGGAGAATATATTGTTGACCGATTTGACTATTAATGAAGATTTATTTTAACCATAAAATGATTTACTGATGAGTGATAAAGAAAACATTCCGAATGAATCAGGCGAAAGTAAAGAGGAACGCAAACGGCGCGAAATGAACGAGTTTGCCGAAAAATATTTCAGCATTCGGGCCGAAATGGAAAAACTGGATGAAGAATCAATCATTTATGAAGCTCTACGAGATCGTTTTGTCGGTCAGTTTACCCGTGAAATATTGGCCCTGGCCGTTGATTTTTATCCGAAATACCAGAACATCGCCGGGATTGTTGAACCAGAATTATCAGACTATGGCGAGTTACTTTTCGACGATGTGGCTAACCTTTGCGAACACTACAAAGACGAGAAACCTGACTATTTCAGGCCATTGTATGAAGCTCACTTCCAGATTACCACTAGGTATGATATGTTCAAAAATCGGGAGAATAATCCCAAATCATACGAATATATTGAATATTTAAAAGAAAATTTTGAAGAAGAATATGTTGAGGATTTCTATTTTGAGTGTTACCGAAAACACATTCACCTGCTGTTAAAGCGGCTTTTTCCTGAATACATCACCGAGATATATGATCTACCGGCCCAGGGATTCAGAGATCTCGACAGCTTTTTGTATGTTGCCATGCTCGAAGTATATGAAATCATCCACGAGGCTAAACCAGAAGAAGTCTGATTCAAATCGTTTCGAAACCATATAAAACACAATTAATCCTCTGAATCAATGCTCACCACCGGAACCCATTTCAACTATTACCTGATTTGCCACCGAAAACTATGGCTGTTTGCTACGGGCATCAATATGGAATCGACATCCGATTTGGTTTACGAAGGCAAATTGCTGCACGAAACCTCGTACCCTCGCCGAAGCGAAAAGTACCAGGAAATAGAATTGGATGGCATTAAAATCGATTATTACGACCCGAAAAACAAGGTGGTTCACGAAATCAAGAAATCGGACAAGCACGAGGAAGCACACGAATGGCAGGTAAAATATTACCTGTATGTACTGGAGCAAAACGGCATTGAAGGCGCTACCGGATTGCTCGAATACCCGAAATTACACAAAACCGACGAGGTATTGCTTACCACGCCCGACAGGGAAGCCATTCAGGAAATGATGGAGAAAATAGAGCAGATTATTCAGGACGAACATTGTCCGGAGCGAATTCAAAAGTCGCATTGCAAAAATTGCAGCTATTTTGATTTCTGCTGGAGTGGAGAGGAATATAATTAGGCAGATTTCAATACTTTCAGGTTACAATTTGTAAGTTACAAAATGTATGTTAGACACTTAACCATGAAAAAAACCTATTACCTGTTCAATCCGGGACGCCTTCAACGAAAGGATAATACACTAAAATTTACGCCTTATGACGAAGATGGAAACGAAGAAAAGCCACGTTTCCTGCCCGTTGAAAATGTGAGTGAGCTGTATTGTTTTGGAAACCTGGATGCCAACTCAGCGATGTATAACTTCCTGGGACAGGAACAAATCCCGGTTCATTTCTTCGATTATTACGAGAATTATACCGGTTCGTTTATGCCCCGCGAAGCCTTGATTTCAGGAAAGATGCTTCTTGCGCAGGTGAAAATACAGCAAAATAAAAAGAAACGAATGGATGTCGCGCAACGGATTCTGGACGGAGCAAGCTACAACATGGTGAAAAACCTGAAATATTACAACAGCCGGGGAAAGGACCTGGAACCTATTATTGAGATAATTGAGGATCTGAGGATTAAAATTCCAGAGACAACTGCCGTTAACGAATTGATGGGTATTGAAGGGAACATCCGTAAAAACTATTACGAAGCATTTGAGTTAATCATCAATGATTTCAGTATGAGCGGACGAAGTTACAGGCCTCCTCAAAATGAAGTAAACGCGCTAATCTCATTCGGCAACATGATGTGTTACAGTCAATGTTTGCGGGCTATTCATCAAACCCAACTTAACCCGACCATCAGTTTTTTGCATGAACCAGGCGAAAGGCGTTTTTCATTGTCGCTCGATTTAGCAGAAGTATTCAAGCCCTTGTTGGTTGACCGGGTCATTTTTAAGGTGATGAATAAAAAGATGATCCAAACCGATCATTTTGAAGCAAACCTGAACCGTGTTATCCTGAAAGCCAACGGGAAGAAAACCTTTGTTCAGGCTTTCGAAGATCGTTTGGAAGAAACCATTGCACATCGCACCCTGAACCGCTCGGTAAGCTATAAGCACCTGATCAAACTCGAATGTTACAAGTTGCAAAAGCATCTTCTGGATATTGAAGAATATAAACCGTTTAAAATGTGGTGGTAATGTATGTAATCGCAATGTACGATGTTGGGCAAAAACGTGTTGGGAAGATGTTGAAGCTATGCAGAAGATACCTGAACTGGATTCAGAATTCGGTATTTGAAGGCGAAATTACAGAAGTGAAGCTGCTTGAATTGAAGCACTCAGCCATGCTTATTATGGACGAAGAGACTGACAGCCTGATTATTTTCAAGACCAGACAAGAGAAATGGTTAGATAAGGAAATCGTGGGCCATGAGCGTCAAAACCTCGATACTTTTCTGTGATTGAAGTTGTCGATTACTGCGAAGGAGATGAAAAACGCAGCAATTTTCACAGAAAGCTGATAGGTAACGTTCTTTGACATACTGAAAATGAATTACATATATGCAATTGTCGATCTCCTGAAGAAAAAGCGCTTTGAGAGATCGACAATTTACCACACAAAAAATGCTATGTTTGTAAAAGTTAATTGGCTGAAGATGAACATCTATTTTTGATTCGTCGAACGACTACCAATCGCACCACACTGGAATTGAAACGCACGTCTTCAATGCTGACATATGGCACGCCACCTTTACTACCAATCGCACCACACTGGAATTGAAACCGCTCAATTTTATCGGCAAGATCAAGAACTTGGATTCTACCAATCGCACCACACTGGAATTGAAACTTAAATCAGCAATCAAAATAAAAATAAGTCGCTGCACTACCAATCGCACCACACTGGAATTGAAACTTAGAATTTAGCACCATCGGAGCCACCACCGGAGCTACCAATCGCACCACACTGGAATTGAAACACTGCAACCGATCCGCGGACATTCGAAAGCATCCAACCTACCAATCGCACCACACTGGAATTGAAACTAAACAAGGCTACGATAAATTGATTGTGCACTTCCCGACTACCAATCGCACCACACTGGAATTGAAACCCGGCATCAGAAGATGTCCATAAGAGCAGATTTGTTTCTACCAATCGCACCACACTGGAATTGAAACTCTAGGATGCTGAAACGCCAGGGTAACCGAATATCATCTACCAATCGCACCACACTGGAATTGAAACTGAATTTCATTACCACCTAAAACATTTTTAGAAGCATCTACCAATCGCACCACACTGGAATTGAAACTATGAGGTAGGATAAGCAAAACAATAACGGCCAATTCTACCAATCGCACCACACTGGAATTGAAACATTCAATTTTCGACTTCGGAGTAAATGCCGGAATCCTACCAATCGCACCACACTGGAATTGAAACACAGCAACGGCGACGCCTACACCGGCCGCAAAACACTACCAATCGCACCACACTGGAATTGAAACTAATGCGGGTTATTTTAATCATTTTTTGTTAAAACTACCAATCGCACCACACTGGAATTGAAACAAAAATACGATTGTATAGTTATGAACCCGCCTTTCTACCAATCGCACCACACTGGAATTGAAACTACACCCGGTAATTAGCAGCCTACTAGCCAACGGTTCTACCAATCGCACCACACTGGAATTGAAACTTGTGCATAACCCATACTGAAGCTTTATTAATAGCTACCAATCGCACCACACTGGAATTGAAACAGCAGATAGTCCTCAAATCATTGTATATGCTCTGACTACCAATCGCACCACACTGGAATTGAAACGTGGTTTATTGGCAAGAACTTTTAATTTTCCGTGTTCTACCAATCGCACCACACTGGAATTGAAACAGTCACATTGTTAGGAGTCTGCAAAATCTTCAGGCTACCAATCGCACCACACTGGAATTGAAACATAATGGGGAAGATATGCCCGGCATTATCAATAAGTCTACCAATCGCACCACACTGGAATTGAAACTAGTACTTCCTGTAACTGTTGCTGAAGCTGTAAGACTACCAATCGCACCACACTGGAATTGAAACCAGGTTTATTGCGCTTACGATAGTTCTGATTTTTCCGCTACCAATCGCACCACACTGGAATTGAAACGTTGAAGCTTCGAATTGTTGTTTTTCCAATCGCTGACTACCAATCGCACCACACTGGAATTGAAACATAATAACATTCAATGGCTCGGGAGTTGCCAGCCCTACCAATCGCACCACACTGGAATTGAAACTCTGACAACATCATGATTGGTTGTGCCGATCCTCGCTACCAATCGCACCACACTGGAATTGAAACTCATGTGCAGTGGGTTCTAATACTGCATCGATACCTACCAATCGCACCACACTGGAATTGAAACATAGGGTAAGCAATCAATACAGTAACGGCGGAACAGACTACCAATCGCACCACACTGGAATTGAAACATATTCAAGCTCATATTTCTAATGTAACAACAAACCCCTACCAATCGCACCACACTGGAATTGAAACTTACTATGTCAAACCTACCCGCAGGAGCAGGTGGCTACCAATCGCACCACACTGGAATTGAAACAAACAAAACCTATTTTGAAAAGCAACTTGAAACCGACTACCAATCGCACCACACTGGAATTGAAACATATTCAGGATTCAATTCAACACCAAAGCCTTTACGCTACCAATCGCACCACACTGGAATTGAAACTCACCTTCGCGGTCGCCGTTTCCATTTGTATTACCCTACCAATCGCACCACACTGGAATTGAAACTTGTATAGGTAGCCTGAGCATCACCGTTGGTTTTCTCTACCAATCGCACCACACTGGAATTGAAACAAACAGATCGTTATTGAATTGACCTACGTTGCCGACTACCAATCGCACCACACTGGAATTGAAACATTTCAATAGAAAGATCGCACCAGTCACACTTATGCTACCAATCGCACCACACTGGAATTGAAACTGACATCATCTAAAGAATTATGAGCGTTAAACGGTTCACTACCAATCGCACCACACTGGAATTGAAACCAGTTTGACATTTATCAATTAAATGAAGATGGAACTACCAATCGCACCACACTGGAATTGAAACTACTGTTCAACTTCATCGACTTTTTCCTGATCTTCGCTACCAATCGCACCACACTGGAATTGAAACCGGCATTAACTCGTCTAATCTACGCTTGAAATATGCTACCAATCGCACCACACTGGAATTGAAACAAAGGAACATATCATAGGCTTCAAAAAGACGAACACTACCAATCGCACCACACTGGAATTGAAACGTGCTTGGATCAGTGTCAAAGATCGATTACCAATAACTACCAATCGCACCACACTGGAATTGAAACATTGAATTATGCCATATTTGCGGACAGCCAACTGATCTACCAATCGCACCACACTGGAATTGAAACGGCGGATCCGGAAACTTAGTGCGAACGTGTTCTGCTACCAATCGCACCACACTGGAATTGAAACAAAGCACATTAGCTTCAGGAGTGGCAGGAGCGGCAGCTACCAATCGCACCACACTGGAATTGAAACCACGAACGCCAGTTTCATCTATATCCGGGAGATTGCTACCAATCGCACCACACTGGAATTGAAACATGATGCGCTGGTGCCAGTTCCGGCATTGACACCAAACTACCAATCGCACCACACTGGAATTGAAACTTGCTGGCATATACTCAACAACGCTAACCGTAAGAGCTACCAATCGCACCACACTGGAATTGAAACGTGCGTTGATCTTAACGGCTAGATTGTGGCTTATTCTACCAATCGCACCACACTGGAATTGAAACGAACAAGTAATTACAGTATGGAAGTCGGATTTTAACTACCAATCGCACCACACTGGAATTGAAACCAAAGCTATTTCCTGAAATTACTGAAGCTTTTGGCTACCAATCGCACCACACTGGAATTGAAACAATATTGCCGTTTAGGGGTCGCTAATGCAATGGGCCTACCAATCGCACCACACTGGAATTGAAACGAAAATATATCTGTTAAAAATCCCATGATTGTTGCTACCAATCGCACCACACTGGAATTGAAACGCAAATACATTATCAGCAACTCCGGCTAAATACTTACTACCAATCGCACCACACTGGAATTGAAACTTGCAACGAAAAAAGTCAGAGAAGCTGGTACGTTCTACCAATCGCACCACACTGGAATTGAAACTAGGATCAGGAACTATCGATGTTGTAGATGAATTTTTCTACCAATCGCACCACACTGGAATTGAAACTATTTACAAGAAAAGGCAAGAGGCGGCACAAGACACTACCAATCGCACCACACTGGAATTGAAACTTTAAGAACATCTTTTCTTCTGTCGGGTTCTTGGCTACCAATCGCACCACACTGGAATTGAAACCAGAAACTTTTTTTGCTTTCTTATTAATAACTGAACTACCAATCGCACCACACTGGAATTGAAACTGTATGAGTGACGAAATCATACATATTACCTTTTGCTACCAATCGCACCACACTGGAATTGAAACTCATCATCTTTGATGAATTTTTTCCATATATCATCATCTACCAATCGCACCACACTGGAATTGAAACGCGTTTAATTTTTACTCTGATAACTTTCTTTCTGGTCTACCAATCGCACCACACTGGAATTGAAACATATAACCGGTCTGTTTTTGTAAAAAAATATAAGACTACCAATCGCACCACACTGGAATTGAAACGATAAAAGGAAATACCGAAATGGCTGAATTTATCACTACCAATCGCACCACACTGGAATTGAAACAATTCATTCTCTCACTTTCAAACTATTGAAATTGTCTACCAATCGCACCACACTGGAATTGAAACGCGTTATGGGTCAGTTTAATGCTTCGTTGAAACGTTACTACCAATCGCACCACACTGGAATTGAAACATTCTAATAATACCGTTTGTATTTGCATTTTATCTGCTACCAATCGCACCACACTGGAATTGAAACGCGTTATGGGTCAGTTTAATGCTTCGTTGAAACGTTACTACCAATCGCACCACACTGGAATTGAAACAGCCAAATCATTTACTTTCATGTTCGGCACTTTTTTCTACCAATCGCACCACACTGGAATTGAAACATCAAAAATGAAGTAAGATTTAGGGTTGCAAACAACTACCAATCGCACCACACTGGAATTGAAACGGCGTAATGATAATTCCCGATCCTATGCACGATACTACCAATCGCACCACACTGGAATTGAAACTTACTTATACCGCTCTTTCTTTCAAATGCAGTAGGCCTACCAATCGCACCACACTGGAATTGAAACAAAAAGGACTACGCGAAGTTTTTGCTCAGGCCGATCTACCAATCGCACCACACTGGAATTGAAACATTCTCACAGCGTAATCAATCTCTGACCTCGTTGCTACCAATCGCACCACACTGGAATTGAAACCTGAAAGTTCTGATTCCTCTGAAAGTTCTGATTCGTCACTACCAATCGCACCACACTGGAATTGAAACTAGGTTCGGAAAGGTCGTAATTGCGGAACCAGTCTTTCTACCAATCGCACCACACTGGAATTGAAACATCAATTTAATATTGCTGATTTGCGAACCGCCGCCGACTACCAATCGCACCACACTGGAATTGAAACTCGTCAATTGGTCTTGCATAGCAATTATTGCTGAACTACCAATCGCACCACACTGGAATTGAAACTGAAAAAGGAAATTTCACAGAATTCGTTAACCTACTACCAATCGCACCACACTGGAATTGAAACGCGTTGACCAGGCAATTAATAACATGGTTCAGAATGCTACCAATCGCACCACACTGGAATTGAAACATAACAATTACATCTTATGGAACAGGTGCCAATCCTACTACCAATCGCACCACACTGGAATTGAAACGCAGCAAGCGCATAGTTCTGTTTATTTGCCTTTACACTACCAATCGCACCACACTGGAATTGAAACCAACCAGGTAAGTTTTGGCTTTAAAAACGACCAAACTACCAATCGCACCACACTGGAATTGAAACTCCATTTTTTAGCTTTAACGAATATTCATTTATGCTACCAATCGCACCACACTGGAATTGAAACGAATTTACATACCCTGTATAATTTGGATTTCCATTACTACCAATCGCACCACACTGGAATTGAAACGTAGTATTATTTCCATTCACGAAATCAACCCAAACTACCAATCGCACCACACTGGAATTGAAACATATACATTGGATAATAAACTGTTGGAGGATTCACGCTACCAATCGCACCACACTGGAATTGAAACTTGCAATCGTCAGTTTCAGGATTAAAATCAGTAGCTACCAATCGCACCACACTGGAATTGAAACGGCAAACAGGATCTCATCCGGACTGACTAAACTGCAACTACCAATCGCACCACACTGGAATTGAAACTAACAAAATTATTCTTTACAAATAAAAATCCTGACTACCAATCGCACCACACTGGAATTGAAACTTATTAGTAGATACCGGAATAATATAGCTCGAATCCTACCAATCGCACCACACTGGAATTGAAACAATCTAAATCGGAAGAAGAAGCGGCAAATAAATACTTCTACCAATCGCACCACACTGGAATTGAAACATCTACACGTATTTTACGTGGATTACGGCATTAGTTCACTACCAATCGCACCACACTGGAATTGAAACAAGCCTATAACGAACAGGTAGATCAACTCGAAAAACTCTACCAATCGCACCACACTGGAATTGAAACCCGCCAGAACACAATCAAAATATTGATCCTGATTTACTACCAATCGCACCACACTGGAATTGAAACATCATTTTGAAACATTTAAAGCCGCCATCCCAGGGCTCCTACCAATCGCACCACACTGGAATTGAAACATTCATCCGGCAATACTTCTTTCAAAAATTTATTCCTACCAATCGCACCACACTGGAATTGAAACATCGGTATGGTCATTGATTATTTGCCTTTGCGCGGCTACCAATCGCACCACACTGGAATTGAAACTTATTATGGTTTCAAGATTTCGCTGTCCTGTGCTGTCTACCAATCGCACCACACTGGAATTGAAACTATTGTAGATTCGTAAAATTTATCACCGCAAGCAAACTACCAATCGCACCACACTGGAATTGAAACGAAAAGGCAAAAGTAGCTATTGAGATTAGAAACTTTCTACCAATCGCACCACACTGGAATTGAAACACAAAAGGCTCAATGTACCACTGACCTTCTTTTCTGCTACCAATCGCACCACACTGGAATTGAAACGGGCTAAGGCGGTTAACAATGGTAGAACGGACGGCTACCAATCGCACCACACTGGAATTGAAACGTCATATTTTCACGCATCATATGTGTATATATAGCTACCAATCGCACCACACTGGAATTGAAACACCCAACGGCGCAAAACTTATCAAGATGAAAACAACCTACCAATCGCACCACACTGGAATTGAAACTGAGAAAACAAATAAAAGTAAACGAATACAGATGCTACCAATCGCACCACACTGGAATTGAAACATTGGTTGAGCCGCGTGTATCAACTGACCGACCACCACTACCAATCGCACCACACTGGAATTGAAACTTGCATTTATGTGTGCCTTTCGCGATCAACAATAATCTACCAATCGCACCACACTGGAATTGAAACGGATTGGACGGCGACAATAATATCGCTTCCTTTTTTCTACCAATCGCACCACACTGGAATTGAAACATTAGCCTTGACGATAACGTTCTGCAAATACACGCTACCAATCGCACCACACTGGAATTGAAACGGTAACGACGATGAAACATTACGACGGTAAAATCTCCTACCAATCGCACCACACTGGAATTGAAACACAAAATGGAATGGAGGCAAATTGTTGATTTATAACTACCAATCGCACCACACTGGAATTGAAACTCAGGTCGGTTAACGATAAATCCTTGATCTCCTTTTCCTACCAATCGCACCACACTGGAATTGAAACCGTCATCCCAGTCAAACAGAATAATCCGGTCTTTCTCTACCAATCGCACCACACTGGAATTGAAACTTCTTCAATTTTTCGTTGGTATATTTTAATATGTCACTACCAATCGCACCACACTGGAATTGAAACATGTTGTCGCTCCGGTAAGATCAGCTGCCTGATCACTACCAATCGCACCACACTGGAATTGAAACGTAATCGCGCGTTTTCTTCAGCTAAAGAAAATTTTGCTACCAATCGCACCACACTGGAATTGAAACTAATACACTTGTATTCGTCGGAGGAGTTGTTCCTTCTACCAATCGCACCACACTGGAATTGAAACACCGCGATTGGACTCAGGCTAGTAAAGATGAATTATCTACCAATCGCACCACACTGGAATTGAAACCCCAATAACCGGAATCAACATCAAAATAAACATTAACTACCAATCGCACCACACTGGAATTGAAACATGTAAGCTTCGGCGGCATCGTGCAATAGCGCGGCCAGCTACCAATCGCACCACACTGGAATTGAAACTCCAGAGGTAAAATCCTTTCCAGTAATCGTAAAATGACTACCAATCGCACCACACTGGAATTGAAACGTAAATTACGTGTCCGCAATTATCGCATATTTTGCTACCAATCGCACCACACTGGAATTGAAACTTTGTTATTGCGTGTGTAACTAGAAATTCTGAGAGCTACCAATCGCACCACACTGGAATTGAAACCAATTATCGCATATTTTGCCGTCGTCTTTATGTTTCTACCAATCGCACCACACTGGAATTGAAACTCTAGAATATAAGTGCTTTATATCGGCTAAAATAGCTACCAATCGCACCACACTGGAATTGAAACTTACTACTAGTAAAATTACTATCCGTGCGTTGAGGCTACCAATCGCACCACACTGGAATTGAAACGAATCTTCGGATTATAATTTTAACTGGTTTATTGCTACCAATCGCACCACACTGGAATTGAAACGTAAGCCGAAAGGCAATTCTTTGAAATTCTGAAGTCTACCAATCGCACCACACTGGAATTGAAACTTTTCATGGACTGAGGTAGCCGGATCGATACCAGGCTACCAATCGCACCACACTGGAATTGAAACATGTTGTAACGCTCGAGCCGCGAGAAATCGGATATTCTACCAATCGCACCACACTGGAATTGAAACATATTTTGCCTCAACGGATATGCCTGTTGAGACTTTCTACCAATCGCACCACACTGGAATTGAAACATAAATTACTATAACTCGATACCATTTTGTCGAGCTACCAATCGCACCACACTGGAATTGAAACGGCTCAACCGGAAGTAGTTTAATATTTCGGTTTTAAACTACCAATCGCACCACACTGGAATTGAAACATGGATATTTCTTTTGACATGTCGATCAGGATTGCTACCAATCGCACCACACTGGAATTGAAACTTTTGTCGAGTTGTTCGTCGGATGTTCGTCCGGTCTACCAATCGCACCACACTGGAATTGAAACGAAAGCCAAACGGAAAGATAACTCCACAAATCAGCACTACCAATCGCACCACACTGGAATTGAAACTGAAAAACCGGGTATTGATAATGTAGCTGAGCATAGCTACCAATCGCACCACACTGGAATTGAAACTCCTCAGATATAGCAGGAAGCCCCTGATTTAAACCACTACCAATCGCACCACACTGGAATTGAAACGAAAACGCTATGCCTGTATAATAACAATTCGATTTGCACTACCAATCGCACCACACTGGAATTGAAACATATCGGATCAAAGCCACGTTCTTTCAGATATTTCTACCAATCGCACCACACTGGAATTGAAACCACAATCATGAGCGCAATCCCTATTATTCTCGCACTACCAATCGCACCACACTGGAATTGAAACGAGTAATGCACACCACATTCAGGGGCGAAACAATGGGCTACCAATCGCACCACACTGGAATTGAAACGTATCAACCGGAAGTTTGTAATTTTCAGCTTTGAACTACCAATCGCACCACACTGGAATTGAAACGCACCAATGTAGCATTGGAACAGGCTGCTGTTAATCTACCAATCGCACCACACTGGAATTGAAACACTGCTGAGCCTTCTGAAGCTCCGGGGCTTGCAGCTACCAATCGCACCACACTGGAATTGAAACTTTACGGAGTAGCGTTAAGTCTTTGCGGCGTTCCACTACCAATCGCACCACACTGGAATTGAAACACAAATCGGAGAAGATAATGAACTATTCTACCGAGCTACCAATCGCACCACACTGGAATTGAAACCAATTGGTGGAGGCATGCAAAAGGCCGGATTGGGCTACCAATCGCACCACACTGGAATTGAAACTCAGAACAAATTAAAGTCACATCACTTGCTTCCACCAACGACCAATCGCACCACACTGGAATTGAAACATTGACATTAATATGTTATCGGAACCGTTGTTTGCTACCAATCGCACCACACTGGAATTGAAACTTCGTTGTCGTGATATATACCGGCAGGCTTTGAGCTACCAATCGCACCACACTGGAATTGAAACTCCTCAGATATAGCAGGAAGCCCCTGATTTAAACCACTACCAATCGCACCACACTGGAATTGAAACGGTTAATATCGGTTTTCCCGTTTTCAATTTTTGACTACCAATCGCACCACACTGGAATTGAAACGAATAATAGCACAAACATACGCCGCTCGTCAAATCCTACCAATCGCACCACACTGGAATTGAAACATACAATAAGGCAAGTACTGATGGTCAGGCCTTTACTACCAATCGCACCACACTGGAATTGAAACCACGAAAGCCGTAAGCCCATCCGCACGAGTATAGGATCTACCAATCGCACCACACTGGAATTGAAACTTACAAAGTAAGAAGTTGGAAAGGAGTTCAAATTAGCTACCAATCGCACCACACTGGAATTGAAACGTTGTTATTGAGGTAGTTAATATTGTGAAGGGATTTCTACCAATCGCACCACACTGGAATTGAAACACGATGATAGTCATATCGTTCTGTCCTAAAAACCCTGCTACCAATCGCACCACACTGGAATTGAAACTGTTCGGGCTTTAGTTGATAAGTCAACTTACAATAACTACCAATCGCACCACACTGGAATTGAAACATGGATCGTACGACGTTACAGAAGAAGGTTATTACTACCAATCGCACCACACTGGAATTGAAACATTGATTCTACAGAACAGGATCATATTAATGCAATCTACCAATCGCACCACACTGGAATTGAAACGTATCAGTCGCGCCAATAAACCAGTTGCCGTTTTCGCTACCAATCGCACCACACTGGAATTGAAACTGTGTATCGATTACGAATTCAGTTGGCCGCTTACCGCTACCAATCGCACCACACTGGAATTGAAACTGTGTATCGATTACGAATTCAGTTGGCCGCTTACCGCTACCAATCGCACCACACTGGAATTGAAACGAAGAATGTATTATCATTCCGATCAAGCGTAATTTCCTACCAATCGCACCACACTGGAATTGAAACCTCATACCCGGAATTGCGGTACTTCCAAACGAACTCGCTACCAGTCGCACCACACTGGAATTGAAACAAAGATAAATATTATATACTTCCTCATTGGTCTTTTTCTACCAATCGCACCACACTGGAATTGAAATCCTGAAACCGTTTGTTTTTAGCTTTGCGCGGGTTTGGCTACTAATCGCACCACACTGGAATTGAAAGTCGGGATTCTACCTGTTGACGGGCAACGAAGTTAACTACCAATTGCACCACTATTCTGTCCTGAAGTAGGTTGACAAAAAATAAGATTAATTGTTAACTACAAATAGGATTGGAAGGGATGGAACGACCTTCCCTAGCTGGAGTTCAACTCTTTAACCTTTATAAAAGTAGTTCATAAGTGTAAGACGAAAAATAATTTATTAAATGGGAATCTTTTGCTTCAGTTTTACTCGATAAACATGAATTGCTATTTCTATAATTTTCTCATGTATTTTTTCTGTGACTTTAGTTTATATCTTTTATTTCTGAAACCTGATCCATCATCCAATTGTGTTTTTACCTGCCGGATCAATTCTTTCAAAACCAACGATTTCAAAACACCACTATTCTGTCCTATTAAATCCGAATCAGGGTACTTCCCTGAATGTTGACTCAAGGTCAGCTGTTCAGGCAAATAGAACTTCGGTCGATCCTGAAAATCTGACATTTTAACTGGATGCCGGATCGGATTCCCATTCTCATCTGTCACAAAAACCAGATGACCTCTTCCTGCTTTTCGGATTTCTACCTGAAATAACCCCAAAGCCTGATCATACATTTCTTTGGAAGTGATAAACTCCATCCGGTTCAATTGCCCAAAAAGATTCTCCAGATTTTGTTTCAGGTCTTTGCTTGATTTGGAGAATCGGAAGTTTAGTCTTTCCGGATTCTCATCTTTCGTCAACTGATATTTTTCTTCCAGCCCTCGGATGAAACACTGTGTCTTTTCCTTTTCGTAATTGTCTTTGATTTTCTTTCCGATTTCACATTCAATCCTCGTCGAAACAATATGAAAATGCACCCGTTCCAGATCTGCATGTTTATATACCAAATAAGGCTGGTCCCCATAGCCCAAATGTTTCATCAGGCTGTCAATCTCTGTTCTGATCCCAGCATCACCCAAACGAACCAAATCACCGACTGTTGGATTTACCGATATATGCAGCCCTTTCTTTTGTACCCGAGTGTTGCGATCTTCAATCTCTTTGAAAATCCGGTGACGGGCATTTTTGTCGCCCAGGAAAGGATTGATTTCCGGAGTGTTACGGCTGTGGTAAAAAGTAGCTTTGTGCTGAAATACCTTCCGCTCATTGTAAAACAACGCGTTTTGTGTACTACATGCTTGGTGGATTTTAATAACCATTGATTTGTACTTTGATATTGGCCGGAACAGGTAAATTAGTGCAGCAATCTCTGAAGTAGTATCAGACAATTTCGCATCATATCAAAAGCCTGCCGGAGCAATTGACGGTCATTGTCTCCGACATTGTAGCCTGCAAATGAATTCATGCGCTTGGAAAGCTGGTTCAAGTTGACACCGATCTTGTTTAGCTCAAAATCCAGGCTTTTTAGCTGGGCATTGGTCTCTTCGTCTAGCGAAATAACTTTCCTTTTTGACTGATCAAAAATTTTGATTCTCAAATAATCGCTCATACAACCATATTTACCGCGCTTGACCAAAGAATCCAGTTTCAGCTTTTCTTCCCGGGTCATCAATAGCCTGACAACTATTTTGCGTTTGTCTTTATCAGATATTCTGGGTCGCATGGGTATTTTTACATCCGGTTTAATAGTTCAAAGAGGGGAATCATTCAACTATTTGGGGAATGTCTTCCGGCGCAGCCGGAACAAGCTGAAAGGTTTTTATGGCCATAAAAACACATCTTGCATTCCCCACTTTGAATAAGATTTTCTCCCTGATTTTTTGCTTTTTCTCTTTGCATTTTCATCTTCATTTTTTTCAACTTTTGCCAAAAAGAAAGGGAAACCTGATTTCAGCATTTCCCCTTCCGGTTTTGAAAACGAGACCTGTTATTGAATTAATGGACTTTCTGTTTAGCCCCTTGCTTTTCCGATTGTTTGGCATCGGTTTTTAAGTCTTCGGCCTTTTCCTGCTTAAACTGAGAAAAACTGATGTTCCGGTTGGCAGCATCAACCTGTAACGTTGCCGAGAATTTTTTCTCGTTCTTCCCCATCATTCCGTCAACAGTTACTTTCTCCCCTGACGCCAGTTTTTCTTTTTGTTCTGATGAAAGAGTTGCTCCCTTAATCTTTTCCGGCACCTGAATCATCTTTGTCCGGAGCGGAATCAGTTCATTGGTTTTGGGATCAATACCCAGGTAATAATTATCCTTCTTCCCATCCCTGCCGGTAAGTTCCACCGTTTTGCCCAGGTTCTTGTCATTAAGTAAAGCCCCCTTTTCTTCCTTGGTAAACTTGTGCCCCATGTATTCATCCGGCACATTCAACCGCTGGATTGGATGGATTTTAATATCCACTGATCCGTCCTCTTTACTTTGCAACCGGATTTTAGCCGGGATTCTGTAATCTTCATTGCCGATCCGGGCATTTACCGTGTAGAGTTTATCCGAACGGAAACCGTTCAGGAAATCGGTCTTTTCTTTTTGTTCCATCTTTTCAATCAGGCTGCGGTTGATTCCTACCTTTTCGAGCTTGTCAAAAGGTACCTGGTCCATTGTCATTCTTGTACTTTGTTGTTGTTCCATGACTTTTAAAATTTTAAATTGTTAGCACTATAGGTTATTATCTGTGGTTTATATTATCAGGACGATTAATGGAATTGTTAATCAATTTCGTAAACACGTTTTTCCTTCCGGCTGATTTCCACCAGTCCACGGAGGATCTGATACTTTTCTTCCGGGTTCCAGATAGCATATAAATGCAGGATTGGTGTGGTCTTATCAGAGGTGTAAACAGTCAGGTTGCCCAGTCCAAACATCCTGTAGATCAAAGGCTTTTCTATGGCGTAGTCCTTGATCCTGTAATTTTCTACAAATTCATGCTTTCTGAGTAATACTCCTGATGAATACCTTAGTTGTTCCGGGTCAATTTCATAACGGATGCACCAAACCTTCAGAATTTGCCAGAACAGGTTTATCAGGACATATACTGAAATGTAGATTGGAAACCGGTCTACATGAACTGCCAGCTTCTCTGGAAGAACAGCGCTTAACTGCTGTTCTTTGAGCATGATCTGCATCAGGATCACAATTGGAATCGACAGTAATGTCAGCAAAAAGGTTTGCAGGTTGATAATTTGGGATGGCCTGCATTTAAAGTATGTTGTATTTTCGATCATCGGATAGTTCTTTTTGAATTTGATTTTTGATTGGTCTTCTGTATTAATCTTTGATTGGTCTTTTGATTGACCTTCGGGTTTTTGCCGGGAGGTTTGTTGGTCGCTTTATTTTGATTTTCAGCTTGCTGTGAATTTGAACCGGACTTTTCATCTTGATCGGATTCCGGTCTCTGGTTAGCTATTCTTCGAATGTCATTCTGTATCCGGGTCCGGTTTCTTTCCAGAACTTCAGGGATATTGTCGAACCTGTAAAAATCAGGTATGGGCACATAGCAGTTTTCTTCTCTTTCATGAGCTTTCAGATCGACTTTAACCAGGCAGTTGAAGTTCTTCTGGGCAATTGCTTCCCCATAGTTGTCAGCGATCTGTCCAACCATATATCCTTGTGGCAACGTGGCGATCTTCCCCTCCGGTACCAGAAAATCCAGCTGAGTTGAGAACGTGGAAGATTGAACATTCCGGTTGATGTTAACCGATTGCCGCTCCTGGAGTATTTTGCCCATCCGGTTCTGGATAAATTTGGCCGTCTCACCTGCAGCCTGACCGGAAAACACATTCCCGATGTTGCTGGTAATAGCATTGGCCTGCTCTTTCCCGTAATCCCGGATCAGTTGATCGATGGTCTGAACTCCCAGCAAAGTCGAAATCCGATTACTTCGTGCTGTTGCGATCAACGTATCCAGTCCTCGGAAGTATATCGTCGGCAGCTCATCAAAAATCAGGGACGAAGATTGATGTCCTTTTCTGTTGATTACTTTCAGCATACGGGTAATGAAAAGCGACAAAACAGCCCCGTACATCTCTACCCGAAGCGGATCATTAGCCAGGCAGAGGATTTTGGGTGATTCCGGGTTGTTGATGTCCAGGGAAAAATCATTGCCGGAACATATCCAATATATCTCAGGGCTGATGATCTTAGATATGGCGATCTTCAGGCTTCCCAGCTGCCCTTCAAGTTGCTCCCTGGCTCCGCGTTTATGCGCATTGATAAAGGGATTGATGATGTTCACCACATCTTTTTCCTGTTCCATGATTGCAAAAAGATCTTCGTAATCCATCTGCAGCAGTTCAATGGCATGAGGGAGAGTACAGAATTGTCCGCTCTTGTATTTTTTCAAAAACCAGATTACCGCGGCAAAGAAAGTAACGGCGGATTCAGAGAAAAACTCTCCTTGCTGGCGTATCCATTCCCGGTTCAGGTTATAAAGAACCGTGCGGGAAGATTCAAAAGCATCAATCGGGCTTTCCATCCACTGCGGCGCCAACGGGTTACACCGGAAGGATTTTTGGATGTTCTCAAAGTTGATCACATAAAACCGGGCTGGTTCCGGTAGTTTCCCGTCCTTTCTGGCCCTCAGAAAATGATTGTAAGCAACCAACGATAAGTCCGGGTACTTAAAATCATAAACACACATCGAAAAACCTTTTCTCAGGTGTTGCCGGATAAAAGGCAGTACGACAGAAAAAGACTTTCCTGAACCGGGCGTTCCGATGACCATCGTTGCCCGAAAGGGATTCACGATATTGATCCAGCCTTGATGCTCGTTACCTTTGTGAAGGTAAATAGTTGGCAGATTAACCGAATACTCATTTGCTTTTAAGGTTTCTTCCTGCGGAAAACTTTCATTTTCCACGTTAAACCGGTCTTTCATCAAATTGACGTTGATCAGTTTGGAGATGTTGTCAAAACCGATGTTCAGAAGGACAAATCCAAAGAATGTCAGGCCCAGGTAAACCGCAGGAAACGATTTGAAAACAACCAGGCTTCCCCAATAAAGGATCAACCCGGCTGTCGTTTGTCCAACGATGGTTGAAACCAGCAGTTCCCGGTCTTTATGTGCTTTGGTACCGATGCAGGTAATTGCCAGGAAAACCAAACAAACCACTTTGGATGGATACAGGCTGGCCAGAAATTTCAGGTTCTGCATCTTTTCTATTATTGGATGGAATGCAGGTGTCTGTATCCCACAACGGACAAAATAATCCAGTTGGGTCAGGTACAGCGATGCAAACAGCAGCAAATAGCTAAAAAACCGAAACCCTTCGTGTAGCTTGGCCAGTTCGTGAGATTCGTGATCCATTATTAGAAGATTAGAATGTCAAAATATTTGAATCTTGAGTACTTGAATCCAGAATGTTGAAATGATAAATGCGAGTTTTGATCGTCAGGTTCTTTGATTCAAAGTTTTCGAACCTTGAGAATATCTTTGTTTTTCAAGTTAAAGCTGAGTTTTCGCCCGGTATTACCCAACGCTTTTTCGTTCAGTTCGATCTTCAGTATCCGTCCGTCCGGAATGGTCATCTTTTCCATCACAAAAACTTCACGGACGGTTTCTTCCCCCGGAATTCGTTGAACCTGATTACGCTGGTACTCGGGAAAAACCTGGTATTCCTGCACATTGGTGGCTTTGGCTTTCTTCTTATCCGTGATCCAGAAGTTAAAGCTTTCCACATCGTAAGCCATTGAGGTTTTATTTCTAATTTCCAATTCAAAAAACAGTGCATCGTTTTTAAGATAAATGGAGTTTAACCGGATGGCGATCCCTTCTTTTTCGGCCTTGCGCTTGTGAAACTGATGTTTGTGTTTGTTTAGCACCTGATTGCAATGTTCTTTCAGAACATGATCCGGCATCAATTTGCCGGAAAAGGTCATAGCCGATTGCGACTGAAATGTTTCAATGGGATATGTGATCGGGGCATCATTGCCATACTGAAGCTCAAAACTGTAAATTCTGTTGGCACAGACAACCGTTAAGGAAGTTTGCTTTTCAAAGGGTTGAGTTGCTTTTACCCGAACCATGTTTGAAAGTTCAGGAACGACTTCGGCCTGTACCAGCGAATAATCCCCGGCCTGAACATAGCTGACTTTATCGGGACAAACCAAATGGCTGGTTTTGGTATCCGATACTTTTAAACTATTGGTTGGTTGAACCTGTTGGGCGCATACCGAAAAATGGATAGCGGCAGCACCAAAAATGATAACGATAATTGATTTCATAGCTAATTGTGTTTCTGATTATTTGGATTTGTTGACTAAATAGACAAGGGTGTTTTTCTTGACGATAACTTTTTTCAGGCGGATCATCTTTAAAAGTGATTGGGAGGCCCGATCAGCAGCCTGGATACCCATATAAGTTAGTGGGTTGTTGCTTGACCCAAACACGGAAGAGGTATTGGCGCTGCTGCCAACTTCTTTGGCCACTTTCCGGGATGCATTGTCGGGAACATACAAACCGGGGAGCCCATCCAGATCGCAAACGGTAATTTCGACCGGAACAAACTTTTCACCAAGCGGGATTTGGCGGATTTCGATCTGGAGCCTTTCATTGGTTACTTCACATGTTCCGTACAGGAAAGTGTTAGTCGGTATTTTGGTTCCCAGAAGCCAGGCATCTTCCATGAGCCGCAATTTGACCCGGTTGCCGGAAAGAACCGTTGCAGTTTCGTAAACTTCAGCTTCAATGACCGGAACGGCTGACTGTTTGGAATTAAACCCGGATTTACCTTGTTTTTCCAAGGTAAAGCGCTTGCTCTTTTCTGTTTCTACTTTCTCATTTTTTACGGTAGCTTCTTTTAAGTGCAGGCTAAGTGAATCATTCTTTCTGGCCAGTTGCTGGTTCTGCCGGAAAATTTGATCCAGTTCTTCAATGCCGGTCGATTTCAGGTTTCGCTCAGAAGTTTTGTCCGAAGCCGTTGATCCTGCTTTAGGTTCTAGCTGGTTTTCTTCATTTTGCTGAGTCTTTTTTTGACTTTTGAGCAAATCTTCCCGGACTTGTTCTTCTCTTTCCCTGATATGTGAAAGCAGGTTGTTGGAAACGTCGGAATTTAATCCCGATGATTCTGTGGTTTTTTCTGCCGCATTAGGATCTGTCATACCCTGTTCTTCCATCAGCATAGCGTTATCCAGCGAGTCTTTCTCCCCCATAATGTCGTAATCACGGGTTTCCGCCAATTCCTTTTTGGACTGGGCACCTTCCATTTTATCCACAATTCCGATGTTACGGTCTGCTTCCGGCAGATTATAGTTGGCCCCTTTTATGGAATCCTTTTTCACCTGGCTTTGAGCCTGCTCTTTTGGAAGTTTTCCACCACCCAGGATGTAAAATATCAGGACAATAAAGGGGATCAGGATAAGTGGAAGGAACAGCAGTGGCTTATTTCTTTTTATAAAGTTTTTCATTGATGTTTTTCTTTAAAATGTTTTCAAATGAATCGACGGGCATCTCAAAAGTCAGCGACTTTTGAGCGTTTGAGGCATTCCTTGTTGAAACCGAATCTTTTGCTATGGACTTGTTTTCAATATTTAAGGAGTGGTGCAACAGTTTGGGCGCAGGAACCAGAAACGAGAGCAGGTAGAGAACAAATATTCCGGCAAGGATATACATCCACTTGCGTTTTCGTTTTTCCGGATCAAGGCCCTGATCTTTTAAGTCAAGTTTTTTGATCATCCGGGAAAAAAGGCCCGGATTTTCTGTTTTAGGTTCATCATTCGTGTTTTTCATGGTATTGAGTTTTGCTGTTAAAATGATTTACGTTTGAGGGTTTCCAGGTCTTTGTTATCGGTAATCAGCCATTCTTCGATCAGAAAGCCGTGCGGGTTATTATCGGTCCTGGAAATGTTCCGAAGCCTTCCGGTAGTTTCCAGGTTGCGGATGGTGATGTTGGATTTGCGGACAATACGTTGTTTCCCGAAAAACCTGAACTGGTAAGGGTATGCTGAAAAGTCAATGTGAACCGAGTCGGTCAGCAGGGTCATGCTGATGTCCGAGGCAATAACCTGGTTATAGACGTTGTTCTCCTTGTAAGACTGGTATTGCTTCATGGCCGAACCATCCGCCAGAAAGAGGGCCTCACGCGCGTTGTTCTCGATGTACTGTTTGTCGGGTTCCATCGTGAAAAACAATTCGTGGAATCGCTTGATGTGGTCTTTTGCCTCGGCAGGACGGTTGTCCGTAATATCGGCACGAAGGGCCAAAAGCAACGATTTGCCGTTGTCCAGCACATAAATTTTCTGCCGCGATTTTTCCACCAGGTTCAGTGACTTGATAAAAACAAAGGTGCTGAAGCCGATCAGTGTCAGGCTGATGGTTAAAAGAACATAGACCGTAAAACGGAACTTTTGCTGTATATCAAAAACCTTTTTCATTTCGATTGATGATTTATTATTGATGAATGATTAATGGATAGGCTACTATTTCATAGCTCCTTTAGTGATCATCATCATGGCGGCCGTTTTCACCAGTCTTCCACCTCCTGAGTTGGTACCGGATGCGCTGACAATCCATGAAGCAATTTTGGGGACCATCACCAGCCCAACAATACCGCAAAGCGGAACCACCAGGTTGGAAACATAATACATCGAAGGCATGTAGATCAGCGAGCTTTTGACCTGGACAATCTCCGCTTCCAGCACATAGATCAGCACTTCCTGAACCAGCGCCAGTACGATCAGTGCAATGGGCAGATAAAGGTTGACATTAACAAACCTAGCAATCCAGTTCAGGTAGTTGTCCTGGAACCCGTCAAAAATGGAGATGGCAAATACCAGCGGCCCAAAGATGATCAGCAACACGCAAAAGACTGTCCGCAAAAAGGCGATCAGGTAAACGATGGCCTCGAACAGGGATTCCATCAACTGGCGGACACCGTCCATAAAGTAAAAGTTGATCTGGTGCTGCAATGCCCTTCCCGAGACAATGTTGTAAGTGGTCAACAGCATGTTGATCCCCTTGTCCCAGAGGGTAGCTTCCTTTTCTTCGTTCTCCTGGAAGGACGGCAAATCAATGGCCAGGATAGCATCCTGCTTTTCTTCCAGCCGGGCGCTGACTATACTCTTTTTATCGGCATACATTGCTTCGGAAAGTTTGGTCAGTCCCTTGGTCGGAACCATCAACAATTGTATAAATGGCCCCCAGAAGGTGATAACCAACACCAGGGCAAAAGGCCGTAAAAGTGGCAACAAGGATATCGGATTGTCGGCAATCAGTTGCTCGTAAATCCGTTTGGAGATATACAAAAAGGCGGCAATGCCACCGATAGCACGGGCCAGGTTGACCAATACGGCAGCATTGTCCAGCCCTCCCTGAACAAGCACATCGGTAAATGCGAAGAAATCTTTGGTTGAAATAAATAAAAGCATAAAAATCAATTGTTAATGATTAATTGTTAATGGGTTGCGTTAAATTGCAGATGGTCAATTGCATGCATGGAAGCACCAGCGATCTGAAATAAAATCGTAAATAGTCAATGAATAAATGGTAAATCCGGGATTACTTTATTCTTTCAGGAAGTTGTAAGATTGGCTGACATTATTGGCATAAAACTGGTAGTGATGGACTTTCAGGTAGCAATAATCCGTTTCTCCGATCTGGTGGTCAAGTTCTTTTTTGATCTCGTCAAAGGCTTCCAGTTTCTTACCGTGATCGGTCTGGAACAAATTCACAGAAACAAAACGGGATAATAGCTGATCAGCTTCTTTCTGGTAGGTTTGCTTCAGCCAGTGACAGTTTTCCAGTTTGTCCATTCTTTCGATACTTAAATACAGCCTGACAAACCCGGAAGCGATGTTGTATACATCGGGCAATTGATCAGACTCTGCATCAAAGATTTTCTTTTCAATATACCGTTGAGAAAGGGTATTTGATTTGATTTGCTCTGTTTCTTCTTTGCGCTTTTCCATCTGTGATTTTTCGATCAGCCGTTCAATGATCTTCATTAAATTGATCCTCAGAAGATCGGAATAGGTCGTCCCATCTGAAACCGGCAATGCATCAACTTCGATGTAATAATGGGTCGGCCAGGTTCTGATAAATACATGAGGTACCGGGATCAACCATCCTTTGAAAGCCACAAAGGAAAGCGGATAACTTCCGTTCATTTCGGGGTAAGTTCCATTCCAGGATTTAATGTCAAAGACCTGAGCTTTGAGCTGCGTCCCCGGTAGCAAAGCCGCCAGGGAAAGAAGGAGTATGAAAAGTATGGATTTCATGGACTTTGTTTCAGTTTACTGAGAATTGATGTTTGATCAATTGTAAAGCGTGTAGTAGTAAGCAAAACTCTCCAGCTTATCCGATTCGAAACTTTTCTGGAAGGAAGCATACATCAGCTTGTTGTACAGGTAACAGATCGTCCCGTAGTGTTTTCGCACTTCGGTGTAAATGCCGTTAATCGTATCGTACCGCTGCTTGTCATCCATCATAAAAAGGTCGTCTTCCACGATGGTATTCAAAATTGACGTGGTCAGTTGGCGACTGTCATCCAAAATCAGGTCAAACGACTGGACAATCACGGCTGCCTGCTGGGTGGTGAAGTTTTGGTCCTGCACCAGCTTGGGAAGTTTTTCGGTATAAACCTGGATGATTTTCTGGAGCATGTCTTTGGTTTCTTTGATGCGTTTGTAATCCTTGATCAGGTAGGAAACTTTTTGCAGGCTTGCGAGTTTCTTTTGATCAATTCCGACCAATTCTTCAGTCAATCCTTTGATGTCGCCGTTCAGCACTTTGATCAGCACATTGTACCAGTTGATTTCTGAAAGAATTCCCTTTTCCTGTTCCCATAATGATTCGCGTTGGATACCAGCACCGACATCTGTTACCGGGGTTTGGGCAAAGATGTTTTGCGGATTGATCATCCAAATCAGGGAGAAGAGCCCAATGTTTAAAAATGTAGTCTTTGTTTTCATGGTTGTCATTGTTTTAAGTGTTGTGAATTTGTTTTACATGGATTTGAGGATTTTTATAAATGCCTGGTCTGCTTCCTTCTCATGATTTTGCTGTAGCCTTCTTAGGATCATTTCTTTTTCGCTTTGTTCGGAGGTATAGCAGAAATATTCGGGTTTGCTCACTTCCAAAGCATACACCTGGGAGTAACTCCCAAGCCCGATAAAGACCTCCTTGAGTTTTCGTCCTGCCGGAAGGTTTTTATTAATCGAAAGGATTTGTTCTTTCTGGAATTCGGAAAGTCCTAGCGTATCACTGATGCTTTGGAACTTATTCCGGAATTTGCTCATGTCAAGTAAAATGCGTGTATCGGCGTTGTTGATGATGGCATCGCGGATTACCGGTGATGCAATCACATCGTCCACTTCCTGGGTGACTACCATGGCCTCTCCAAAAAACTTGCGAATGGTCTTAAAAAAATACTTCAGATAGCTGGCCATCTGGGGAGTAGCAATGGCCTTCCATGCTTCCTCCACACACAGGACCTTGCGAACACCATTTAACCGCCTCATTTTTTGCATAAAAATATCGATGATAATCAGGGTGGCAACGGGAAAAATCACAGGATGATCCTTGATCAGGTCGAGTTCGAAGACAATAAACGGGCATCGGAAAAACTCATCGGTATCCATCTGCTTGTTCAGCAGATAGTCATATTCTCCTCCACGATAATATTTGCCTAGGATGAAAAAGTATTCGTTGCAGTTAAACTGGATGGACTTTTCATTAACCAAAGCCGGAATGTAGTTTTCGCAAAACTCATAATACCCGTTAAAGGATTTTTCTGGCATTTGATCGGATTCGGTCATTTGATTGGATTCGAAAAAAGCAGTTACCGAATGGGCAATCACATCCTTTTCCATTTCGGACAAGTTTTCCTTGTATATGGTGTAGATCACCGACAGGATCGTTTGTTTGCGCTCAACGTCCAGTTCTCCTTCCAGAATAAATGGATTGAACGAGATCGGGTTTTCAGTGGTAAACTCCACCATCATAGCACCTCCCTGTTCTCTCAGGCGTTCATTCAGGTAATGGGTCAGCAGTTCATAGCTTCTCCCTACGTCGAGCAAAACAATGTGACAGTTTTCGCTTTCGGCATACTGTCGGAGCAAATGGTTGGTGAAAAACGATTTACCGGAGCCTGATCCGCCGATAATGATCTTGTTCCGGTTATGGATCAGGTGTTTGTGCATGGGTTCATCCGAAATGTCAATCTTTACCGGGCAACCTTCCAGACGGTCTGAAAGCCGGATGGTAAAATCGGATTCACTGTTTTTGAGTTCCCCTTCGAAGTTGGTCAGGCAGCAGGCCTGCGGAACCTGTGTAATAAAAAGCTCGGTTTCCGGTAGTTGTGTGGAGAAAGGAACACAGGAGAAAAAGAGCATCGGCAGGTCATGGGTATGCTGGTACGGAAAACAGTTCATCATCGAAAAGGCGGATGCTGTTTCGCTTTTATGCTGCTTTAAGTCTTTCAGGGAAGGATCAAACAACATCACATTAAAATGGGTTTTCACGATCTTTTCTCCTGATGTTTGTACCTGGTCCAGAAAAGTTTCGATCAGCCCTGCATTGACCTTATTCTCGGATGAGAATTTGGACAAGCTGAAAATCTTTTTGTAACTGCTTTCCAGAAATCCTTTGATCTCCTGCTGATCGGGAATATAAATAAACTGGTTGGTGACGTGCGAAAACGGCAGGTGGTAACAAACCGGGTAAATCAGTGAAACAGGTAGTCCTGTTTGTGGGTGTTCCGATGCAGGACGAAGTTCTGCAGGGATATGGGAATAGTCACTTAAACTCAGGATTTCCACAAACTGGTCCATTACCTTTAACCTGTCCCGAAAGTCGATTCCTCCAAGTGTTGGATGGTTATCCGTAAAATTGAGGCTTAAAAAACGTTCGATCAGTCCCAGTGAGTGATCATTACCGATAGCTTCTTCCCTTGAGATAGGTTCGCACCCGATTCCGTTTTGCTGAAAAATGGCAATTACGTTGCCCCTGAGCTCATTGATCTTATCGTATTGGAGTTTTTCCAGGTTACGATCTTTCCGGGAGAAGATCAGTGCCGATTCAAGGTAGCTTTTCAGAAGCCCTTTATTCAGCAGACTGATGTAAAAACAGCATTCGTGTTTCAGAAAACGTCTCCCGTCAAAGTGTTGCAGGTATGAGCTATCCAGGCTGTCTGTTCGATTTTGTTGCGGCTTTTCTGATGCGCCTGACTGTTCTTCCGGTTCCTTAGGATGGAATTCGTTGATCAGGAAAAAATCCTGCTTATGGATAAAACTACCGGCAGGCAACAGGTTGATCATCCGCTGAAAGGTATCATGCAGCTGGTAAAGCTGTTCAGTGCTGCATGACAGGACTTCAGGCAGTCGAAGCCTGAACCCTATGGTCAGGTCCAGGTTATTGGATACCTGAACATCCCCGTTAAATCCCAAGACGGGAAGGATCGATTCAAGATTTTTAATCTTCATGGGTATTCTGATTTACTTTTAGTGTTTTCCGCAGTAGGTTTGAGGAATCCGGCGTTTGCAACTGATAAACTGGGGCAGTTTCCTTGCGGTTTGTTTCTTGCCCCACCCTTCAGGACCATATTTCTTCTGGATGGTATTCAGCCGGTACAGGTATCCGAAAAAGGCAGGAACCCCGATCAGCACTGCCGGAAAAACCCCGGCAAGGATATAAAGTGCAGAGAATAGCAGAAAGGATGCAATGATCCCATACAGTGCCCGGAAAACCAAAGGGCCGGAAAGCCCTTTGATGTACAACCGGGTGTCCACCTTTTTGATGGGGTAACCTTGCATTACGCAAAGAAGGCTTTGATAACCACCCCAACCAGGATCAAAAACAAGCAGGCCCCGAACCAGCCCATGATGGCTTTCTGGGTATCCTGGTCGCCGCTCTGCCATTTAATGTAGACACGAACGCCGCCGATCAGACCGACAACGGCTCCAATGGCAATGATCAGGTTGCACACCGGGTCAATATACGAACTGACTTCGGAGGTAGCCTGATCGATACCGGCGGCTGATTGGGCCATGGTGCGAGAGATACATAAAACCAGCAAGGTCGAAAAAGAGACTGCTTTTTGAACAAATTTCTGAACACGTGTTTTCATGTGACTTTGAGTTTTTAAAAATGAATAATTGAATATTGCTTATGATTGGTGCTGGACTTTCTCCAGGATTTTTGGCAATTGAGGATTATCGGGCTGTGAGAAGGTATCGATGGAATAACCTTCATCCAAACCTGTTTCTTCATAAAGCGAAGCTGGTAAGGCAACGTCATCTGAAAGCCGGACCGGGATTAACTCGGATGGCAGATCTTTGGATGAAACGGATATCGGGTTAAATCCTTCAGATGATACCGGAATAAATTGGTCATCTTCAAAAAGTGCTTTTCGTTTCCCTCTTTGCCTGACAAAAGCCAGCGCCAGAACGAACAGGTACCATACCAAAAGGATCGAAAGGATAAAGCCCGAGAATTGTCCCCAGCTGATTTGATTGATTCCAAACATATTCTTGAGTTTTAATTTAAAATCCGAAGATTCAGGTTTGATTTGCCTGATTGCAGGTGCAAAAATGGGATAGGAACAATTGGCAAAAGCCAAAGTTGACCCGGACTCCGGGTGTGTTTTTTTAAAGCGCACTCGATACTACCAGTCTACTATTTAGATTATTCTGGATTGATTTGATTCGAAAAGTCTTCTTTAAAGTGATTCTTCAATAAATCCTGACGGGGTTTATTTCAATTTGATTGGAAAAATATTTCGAAAAGAGAAAGAAAAAAGGTCAAAAAAAGAAAAAGAAAGCCGAAAAGGTGGCGGACGGGGATAAAGTGCAAGGCTGGACCGCTTACCTGAACATTACGCTTGGTAAAAACAACAACCAAAATGAATAAAAAAGCGGGACACTTGTCTTGGTCTTGCGCATTTACCGGGATTTGGTTGTGAGGAGTCCGGCTAACTTGGCTTTTCTTTTTGATTTTGACTGCATGAGATAACTTAATCAGAAAAAAGCGATAACCTTATTAAAAGTTATGGAGATGTGGGCGGGGAAAGGCATGTGTAGCCCGTTAATGAAGCGAAGTGGAAGTTAATCGGGCTACTCTTGCCGTGCGGTACAACCCGGCTTATGAGCGGAACGAGTTGACCTGAGCGACCGGTCCCAGTGAGGTTACGAACTGGGAAAAGGGAGCGATGAAGCGAGAGAAGCGAATGTGCCGGGGTACGGGGGATTCAGACCAACTATTAAACTCAGGTTAAAACAAACAGATAGATATTATAAGATAATATATTAGCTATTTATAACAGTTTTTATTATATTTGGATAATATTTTAACCAAATACGATGTATTCATTAGAACCAACTCCATCGGAGGTAAGTAAAGCGCTAGCCGAAAGGCACCGCACTTTGCGAAAGCAGCTAAAAATGTCGCAGGAAGAAATGGCCGAACGTTCGGGTGTATCCCTGGGCAGTTTAAAGCGTTTCGAGAATACCGGAAAAATATCACTGGATTCACTGCTGAAACTAATACACCTTTTAGGACGGTTAAATGAATTTGACAACCTCCTGCTTCCAAAGGAAAACCTTGATGACGTTAAAAAACTATTTACAGCATAACCAATAGCCCATGTCCGGTATCAATAAATTATTCGTATCGCTGCTTCTCGAAGGTAACACCTTTGAAGTTGGGGAACTGGTGCTTTCCGACCAAAAGATCTATTTCAGGTACAATGCTGATTTTCTCAAAACAGGGCTTAATCTTTCGCCCATAAAGCTCGCTTTTTCAGGAGATATAACAAGTGCCGACAAACAACCATTTGACGGGTTGTTTGGGGTATTCAACGACTCATTGCCTGACGGCTGGGGCAGGCTGTTGCTGGATCGTACCTTGTCAGCCAAAGGGATTGACATTACAAAGGTAACACCACTAGACCGGTTGGCGTATGTAGGATCGCGGGGAATGGGAGCCCTTGTTTACAAACCGGGAATCAAACCGGAAAAGACAACGGAACTTGTCACCGAATTGGACATCCTTGCTGCTGAAATGAACCAAATACTCCAGGGCATCAGTTCTGAGATTATCGAAGAGCTATTTATCCTCGGAGGCTCTTCAGGTGGCGCCAGGCCAAAGATTTTTGCCGCTTACAACCCGGTTACCGACGACCTGATACACGGAGTGGACAACGTACCGGAAGGCTATGAAGAATGGATTATCAAATTCCCGTCATCTTCAGATAACAGGGAGATTGCCAATATTGAATTTGCCTATCACAAAATGGCCCTTCTTGCAGGCATTGAAATGAGCGAATGCCTTCTTTTCAGGGGAAAATCAGGACAGGTTTATTTTGGAACAAAGCGGTTTGACCGGGTAACTGGCAAACGGCTTCATACACATACTGCTTCAGGCCTTATGAACGATAACTTCAGAATGAGCACCATGGATTACGGGCATCTGATGGATTGCGCATTCCGCTTGGAAAAACACGTGAAGGCTTATGAAAAAGTCTTCCGGCTGGCAGCATTTAATGTGTATTCGCATAACCGGGACGACCACAGCAAGAATTTCTCTTTCCTAATGAATGCCAAAGGGGAATGGCAATTTGCCCCGGCTTATGACCTGACTTTTTCGTATTCCGGCTATGGGTTTCACAGCACCATGATCGCCGGGGAAAGTAAAAATCCGGGGCGAAAAGAGCTTATGAAGCTGGCCACTCATTTTGGATTGAAAAATGCAGGCTCCATCATCGAAGAGGTTCAGGAGGCCATAAGCCAATGGGGAGCAATTGCCAGTGAACAGGACATCACCAAAGAAACAAGAAATACGATTCAATCAGCAATGGATAAGATCAGGGACTAAGGAATTCGATTACTTCCTCTTGTCCTTCGAATCCCTGTCAAATGCCACCAGATTAAACATCTCACGCATCCGGCTACGGATACGGTTTCCGTAAATGGATTCCAGCTCTGAAGCTGAGAGATTGGTTGTTACGTGGGTCATCATCCGTTTGGAAACAAAAAGGTCGTACCGGGACAAAAGAATCTCTGCCATCACATTGCAATCATTCCCGAAATACTTTGGTGTCTGTTCCAACCCCAAATCATCAAAACAATAAACTTTGGAGATGGGCATATTGCCGTACATAAAAAATGATCCTTTGCTGTATAAGTTAATCACCGAAAATCCGTCTTTTTCGAATTCAAAGCTGATTTCGCGGGTTGGTCTGATTTGATACTGGGTTTCCCTGGGAAAGAAATAGCTGATCAACCTTAATAAACATGATTTGCCACAGCCTATTGGGCCACAAACAAGTAGCCCCTTCCAAAGGCTGATTCCTTGTTTTTCAGCGTTTTCCTTATCGCCGATGGCATAAACCAGCAGTTTGTAGATCAATTCCAGATCATCCGGATAAATTGAGAAATGGTTCCCGAAAAGTATCTTTCCGCGTTCTTCCATCCATTGAATACTGCTTGAAAAACTAAAATTGAATATTCCACCTCTGAAATCTGCAATCTGCTCATAAGGGTTCATTGTAATTTTTGTTGACCGTGACATTGAGTTTGCCGGTCCTGATTTGATTATGTTCTCGTTCATTGCTTTTAAAATTTTGGGTGTTAATCATCCATTTTCTGGCAACGGCCTGCCAGTTTTGAATTTTCATCTGATCTCCGGTCTTCCAACCTGACAACTGGTAGTAGGCGTAAAACTTCTGTGCTTCGCTTCGCGGAAACTGGTTTTGCTCGAAAAACTGTTCAACTTCGGGTAAATCCGGAACCGGACCTTTCTCGTCCGGAGGATTTTCGGATTTTTCCTTTTTGAGCCTTTTCCTTTTTTTTTCGTTTTCATCAAAATCATCTTTTTGATTTCTTCTGACTGACTTTTCTTCCTGTTTATCCTTGTTTAGACTGTTTATAAGAAGTGTATCACTTCCTGTATCACATGCGGTATCAGATTTAATACCGGCAGGTTCATTTTCACTTGTTGCGGTACTCCTTCCGGTATCAGTTTCGATATTGGCTGTGATACCGGTATCACTTGCTGTATCTCTTCCCGTATCACTTTTGAGATCGCAGGAAGTACCGGTATTCCTTGCAGTATCAGTTCCTGTATCGGTTGTGGTATCAGTTTTAATACCAGTATCAGTTGCCATACTCCTTCCTGTATCACTTTCGGTATTAGCAGTAGTACCGGTATCTCTTGCTGTATTATTATCGGTATCAGATGCGGTATCACTTTTGGTACCGGTATTGGTTCCTGTACTGCTTGCAGTATCGGTTGCAGTATCGAATCTAATACAGGAGACCCGGCTGCCCGAGTGGAGGTTGGACGACGCGGTGTACATGATATATCCCCAATCAGACAGCTCTTTCATGCAACGGGCATAAGTATTGGCTGAACCGATCCTGGACAGTTGCATCATTTCACTCCTGGAAATGACAAACCAATCCCCAAATCGTTCCGCATTCCACTGCTGAAAAAGGGATAAGTACAGGCTGATGTGATAGGGTGTCATCCGCTGATCTTCGGCCAACCGGATAAAGAATCCACTCAAGTGCCGGATGTAGTTCATCGTTTCCCGTCGAAACTGAACCGGGGAACATTCTTGTTGTCTTCCAGTATTTTACGGATATCTTCGGAATCATAGAAGAGGATTCCGCCCATTTTGGTAAATGGAATGGTTCCATTAATACGCATATTCTGAAGGGTTCCGGGAGAAATACCCAGCATTTTTTTGACTTCGTAGGATTTGAGCCACTTTTTGGATGGTTGACCATGATGCTCTTTCAGCATCTTTCTGAACTCGGTTATTAATTCGGTTTTGAATTCCCGTAAATCGTCGGTGGTAATAATTTCTGAAGGCATAACTAAAAGATTTAAATTGGTACATTTTGATTTGTTCCAAATTTGAATCCTTCATTTTTGTTTTGACCCAAAGCAGACCCGGAGTTGGGGGCGTTTTTTCGCTAATTTTCGGATATTTTTTGTGGAAGTTAATTGAGAATCCTAGGTATTCAGTGAGAAGTATGTTCCTTCTTATGGTATTATTTAATCTGGTTTGGCATAAAAGCGGATCTATACACTACCGATGAAAACTAAGTGGTATTGGCTCTTAAATACGATAGCGCGATTGATTTTCTTTAAGTTGAAACAAGTATCTTTTGTCTCTGATTCCATCATTTTTCATCGGCATCATCCATCCGTTTAATCAAACACTTCTTCATGAAGTCCAAATAACTGGTCCGATCAAATTTTCTAAGCCGCATTTCAAAAAAGGTATGGTAGAATCGTGAAAGTTTGATGTTGAGAATGGTCTCAAATGCATTTACCAATTCTTTTATGTCTGCTTTTCCATTATTGATCACCCCTGTACTGTGAATGGCATAGATCATTTCAATAAGCGCAGTTTTACTTCCTGTCCAGAAAAGGTTTGTTTTGATTTGGATCAAACTATTTTGCGAAATCTTCTGCAATTTTTGTGTCTTTAGATTATTGATCGCGGTTGTGCAATATGCAATTATTCTTTCATTGGCCTTAATCGTTGCCAATGTATAATCATGGCTTGTAGAAAAGAACAAATCAACGGCAATGTGATATGGATTTATGCTGCAAATGGTTTTTGTCCGCACAAAATATTTATCGTCAAGATGATCGGAACCACTGCGATAATACTGGTAAAATTCATTGTTTTCTTTAAAAAACTGTTGCCCATGAAAAATCATGCTTCTTAAGAATTTCTTTTGCTTTTTTATTGAAACAACAGGCATTTTGGTTTTTATCTCAAAAAGCTTTGAGTAAAACAAATACTCTCCAAGCACATTGGGTTTTATAACTTTAAAAAAATAAATCTCCTCTTCGGTTGAAATAAAACCATTCTTCACTAGCGATTCACGCAATTCGTTGTAAGCGGATGCACATAAGTTTATGGCAGCAAGTATCCAGTTCTGGAAATTATCGTCACTGGAATCCAATTTGCGGATTTTTGCTTCCAGTGAGCCTGCTATTTCTTTGAATTCATTTTGTTTCATCTGTTATGTAATATAATTTTCCTGAACAATTGTGTATGTTGAAACTGATTTCGCCAATGGAGGTTTTTCTTGCAAATTTTCCTCCTTCTAAATCCTGTAAAATCATATCATCCGATCATGGCGCTGAATCAACAAAAGCATACTGGTGCACCTTCGCCAATTCTTAATAACAAACGAAATAAATGCAAATGAACCAAACAGTAAAGTAACAAGGGATAACACAATGAACATCACATTTTGCTGATATCCAAAGTATCGGGCATTCCAGAAAATCAAAATAAAAATGAATTATTTTCCGGTTAACGTAAGGCTGTTTCTGTAGTAAAAACAGAGCTTTAGGAAAGTGTAAAGGAAAAGGGAAAACTACCGAAAACGAATAAATTTATGAGTCAAAACCTTCGCTGAAAAAATCTTTTAAGGAGATATCCATGGCTTTTAGAACTTTTAACAAACTGCTAAAACGAAGGTCTTCACCATTCTCATATCTGCCATATTGTGAGCGAGATAAATCATTTTCATATGCAAAATGTTCATAGTTAGAGAATCCTTTCTCTTTTCTCAACTTTTTGAACCTTTCGCTCAAGTTATGCAGTTGTTTTTCAGTATAGTTATCCTTTAGTACCATAAGGCAAATAAAGAATAAATCCCCCTAAATTAGTACCGCTAATATAGTCCCCTTAATATGCGGTATTTATTATTTTATTTATCTTTGTATCAAGTAATAACTTAAAATATAAAGTAATCCCAGATCACCCCCAAAAGTCAACTTTCAGATATTTTAATTGAAAAAAATAACATAAAATCCTAAAAAGATGGGAAACAAACAGGAAATACTCAACAGACCCATTTCCGAGATACCGGTTGGAGAAGAAATTCAAAGTTTATGTCAAAAGAATAAAGTAAAAAACCTTGATGAGCTATTAAAGGTTTCTGATTATGAAATGGTTCATAAATTGGGGTTTACATATCATGCAGTGATTAACCTTTTTGGCTATTTGCAATCCGTTGGTCTTGAAGATCTCATGGAGAACCCTGGGAATCAGCAAAATTAGGCTACATGGGGATACTACTTTTTTTCAGCAACCGGAATAAGATTTTCCGAACTTCCTCCCGTGTTGATTCTTCAATGTTGTAATATTTTAAACGCAAACTTTCCGCAGATATATTCTCACGTTTTTTGGAGCGAGTATGTTCAGCGAGAAAATTTAACAACTCGCGGACATTCGTATTTTTTAATATCTCACATTCCATGAAAAGCCGGACAAAGCAGGCCAGTTGATTAACCGAGAGTTCCGTTTCAATTTTGTATCCTGTATTGACAACGCTTTGTGTCCCGGCCGGATAAACACCCGAAAACAAGAGAAGCCCCTTTTCATAAAAAATGATTTCTTCCCGTATCCAATTGCATAGGAAAAGACTCACTGATAGGTGCCAATCATTAAAAGCACATGCAGGTTTAACCGGAACCTGGCTTATTTCTTTCAACCAACGGTTAAGACATTCTATTTTCTCTTTTGCCGACTCTATCATCTTTATCTCTTTTGTGATCGCTGCATTCAGGTAATGAACGACCCTTAATGAATTGAAATTATAGGCGATAAGGATGTCTTTTAATGTAATCGAAAAAGGATGTTCCCTGTTACTTAACTGTACCCTTTCAATTTGCAGGGCAAGTTCGTCCAGGTAAGCCATTAATCCATAGGTAATACCCGGCTTGCTTAACCTTTTTTGAACAGAAGCTTTTACCTTTTCAAATAAAATACAATCCGGATCATCGGCTGGCAAACTCAATCTCAAAAATTCTTCAGTTATTTTTTGGATAGAAGAATCATGAAACTTCAGCGGCATTTTTTGTTCCGGATCAACGGATTCCGCAAAATTTCCTCCGATAAAAACCAGCAAATCTTCCAAAGTCAAAAGAACTGACTTCCGGGCATTAATAAGCTCCTTATTCTGAACGCTATCTTCATTCTTTCTTTTTTCAACAGCTATAAAAAGATCATCAATCAGGAAAATCAAACGTGCATGGATATTTCGTATAAATAACTGTTGCATGCCTTCAATTTCAATTGAATAAAACTGTTGAAACAGGATGGATTTTAACTTTTCATTTTCCTTTTGAAATTGTTGACAATATTGTTCCGCCTTCAGGATTTCTCCTGACGAAATCAAGTTCAATAATACATCAATATGATTGTCCGATTTGTTTTGCATGGCAACAGATTTTAAAATAGTTTCCCCTTGTTACAGGTTCGCTGTTATTTCTATTTGGTGATGAAAACACTTTCTTTTTTACAGTTTAATCCCGGGAGCATCAACATGCCCCCGGGAAACCTTCCCCTCAATTAAACAGGGGAAGACTCATTTAACTAACTAACCTAACAAAACCTATTATTTGACCACATTCTTAATATCTTAGAAACTTTCGTTATTCCTTATTTGAGAACAGGTGATATGTTGTTCGTAAATTGATCTTTTTCTTTCTTCACTTAAATCATCAATCCAATCAACTTTTTTTTGGAATGAAAAAGAATCAACACATTTTAAAGGGCAGTTACTTTTCCTTATTACATAGGGGCATTCATAAGACAAACCGTATAAATTTATCTCAGCACCAATTAAATGGAATTTTTGCATGATATAAGATGTTTGCATTTAAAAAAAACTGTTGTTTCCATATTTATCTTTTTCTTTCTTCACTTTAGTCATCAATCCAATCAACTTTTACCTGAAATGAATAAGAATCAATACCTTTCAATGGGCAGTTAATTTTTCTAAGTTGATATGGGTATTCATAACTCAAACAGTATAGATTTATCTCAACACCAATAAATTGAAGTTTTTTCATGAAATAAATTGTTTAGATTCGATTAATTGAAAACATCAAAAAAGTAAAAAATTGGATACAGTTACAAATCCTAACAGTTAACTAAAAACTCTTTCATAAACACTTTCAACACTTCTAAGAATATCTATTTGGTTGTTAATGTAAATCATGGGTTAAAATCCCAGTCATATTATTTCAATATAAGTTTAATACCTCTTCACTAATCCGTTCTATAAATGGTTAGTTTGCTTAAATATTGAAAGTTTCTATTCCTTTTCAATAACATACGTATGATATTTGGGCTGAGCTAAACGGTATGCCAAAGTCCTATATTGATCCAACTGCTGTATATATTCTGCTTCCAATGATTTATCCTTGATGTATTCTTTTAATCTTGATCGGAAATATGGATTAGTATCTTTTACAGTAAAGACTGAATCCAGGTAAGTCTCAATTACTTGGATATTTTTTTTGTCCGGACAATTTTTGTAATATGACTGGTCTTCTACAAACTTAATACCTCGCAGCTTGATTTCTTTAGTCCACAACTGTTCCAGCATTTCACGAACATTCAGAGCCTGCTGATATTGTGGTGTTGACGAATATATTGCAAGGTTAATTCCTTCTTTTAGTTGCTCTGCGGTATAAGAACCAATTGATTTTTTATCAATACTTAATTTGAAATTTCCTTTTTTAAGTCCTGAAACCTGTAGCATTTCAATATTTAGTTCATCAGTGAAAGGGACCAATTGCAAACCCTTTTCTTGATTACTTACAGTTGGAAATGGAAGGGCATTTTCTTTTACTTGAAAAGTTGCATTGTTTTGCTTAACAACAACTGATTGAATTGTGCAATTCTGACTGTTTTTAGCTATTCGGTTCTCCTTTTTAGAGATATAAATTTTTGAAACATATCGAGGTGATTTTGCTGTTTTCAAAAATTGATAAGCCATAACGAAATGGCCAGTAGCATCGGGATGCACACGGTCTTTGCCAGTAATGGTTGCCGAACGATCCACTTTTTGCATATCTGTATTTATCTGGTTCATAATACTCCAGTAGTCGACGATAGAAAGATTGTATTTTGTAGCCAGCACATCTAGGTAATCAGCACAATTTTTCAGCGCATCGTTTACACCTAAATTATTAGGACATTCCAAAATGGCTGTCTGGTCGAAAATGGTTGGTTTCTGAAGAATAACCCTGATATTTTTTGCGAGAAATATATTTATGATCTTTTCCAAATTCTTCTGATAGGTGATCAAGGCCCCTTTACGCCTCGATAAAGTATCAGGGTTTATCGATGGTTTTGCACCATACAATGAACGTTGTACATCGTTCATTCCGATCATGATCACAGCATAGGTCGGCTTGTGAATAAGGATATCGTCGTCCATGCGCTTCAGTATGCCACCAGTTATATCTCCCGCAACGCCACAATTAAAAAAGGTGACCTGTTGATCTGGAAAACGAGTCATGTAATAAAGTAATATATTGTGATGAAATTGTCCGCTATGGGTAATACTGTTGCCTACAAAACAAACCCGGTCGCCTTTTGTAAAATGAACCAAATTGTTAGTTTGCGAAAAACAATACGAATAACTTAAAACGAACAGTAATAAAATATACTTTCTCATGGTTTAATAACTTGAAATAATTATAAACTAATTTTTCAATTCAAACTCCGCTTTTTGTATGATATCTCATACTAATAGAATTCTATATTTACCCCGCCAAGCATTAGCCAGTTTTCTCTTTGGGTTTTTCTCTTGTACCATAACCTAATCAGGTGCAATAGTTCTTTTCAAATCCCACTCCATTGCTAAATAAACTTGTGTTGTAATTAAAATAACAACGCCAAGTACCAATTCATTTTGAGATTTTTCAACCATTTCAAAACCATGTTAACAACATTCTATGGTAACAATTCGCCATCGATCAGGATTTTACCAACTGACAAGTTGTTTTCCTTATAGTCATCAGAATTTTTCATCTCATTTCCCATCTGTTTTAAAATCATCACTTTATCAATTGGATCGGCCAATACACGAAAAACTACATCATGCCTGGTATCTTTTAAATCATCAAAAACGTAATTATTCAACCGCTGATAAGTACAGTATTTGTCAAAGCGGAAAATCGTATCCTTCACAATTCCATCAATCTCGACAATAACCCGTCCAGCATCGGGTCCCATAATGTCGCAAAAACCAATCGCCCGACCTTTAAATGTTAGGCTCATTGTAGCTCCCGTTTGATGTGATTGAGCAACCTGACAGATGAGCTTTTTAAACTTGGAAACCAAAACATTGGTTGTGTCCATCATCTTCCAGTTTCCGAAAAATAAGGCTTGACTGGGCTCGATCATGTGAGCATGGGCAAAAAAATTGGAATAAAGCGGTTTGATGAGCTTATGTGGCTTAGCCTTTTGGGATTGGTTCATTTTCTCAAAAGACCGTTTCAGTACATCAAAATAAATAGCATGCCCGGTTTCAAGGAATGGATGAACGCCATCTTGGGAGAAAACCGTTACCCCGTCTACTTGTTTCTCTTTATTCTTCAGTATTAATGAATGATCCTGAAGCCTTTTTGAAACTTCAATTTGGTAATTAATACTCGGGATGCCATAATGCCGGGCAACTTCTTCCATCGCCAAAACCGATGGTGGCAATTGTTGTTTTTCCAATATCCCGACAAATTGTTCACTCAAGGTATAAACAAAACAAATATCGGTTTTAGGATTTTGTTCCCAGATTTCCCTAACAATCCCTTCCATCGACCGTAATATCTGTTCTCTGACCTGCCTTCCATCGTTGACAGCAAATTCCACAAAAACCAGGTCTGGCTTATATCTCAGCACGTGTTCCTGCAATCTAAATACCCCGAATTTTGAATCAGTTCCTCCAATAGCTGCATCAACCTGATGAAATTTGGCATTCTGGAATTGTTTTTGGAACCAATTGAAAGACAATACCCGATATCCTTCTTGGGCAGTTATACTTCCACCAAGGTAAGCCACAGTGATAGAGTCACCACGAAAAGCCTTTTTGAAAAAATTAGGCAACCCTCCACGTTCTTTAAATTCCTGATATTCTTTGATTTCCGGCTTGCTTTTTTCAGAAGCAGAAACGACATTGGGCAGAAAAAGGAAAATAAGCAAACAAAAAGTGATAAGTTTGATATTCATACTTTTTAATTTTATTGGTTTAATTAAATTAAGCATATAAGATATTTATTTGATAAACAATATATAACAACGCTTCGTTTAAAACTTAGTTATTTATCTGAATTACAGTAAAATAACTGATTATTTATTAGATTAAAACCACAGAGATTTGTATTTTTAAAGTATTAATTACCAGTTAATTACTTTAATTATGGCCACCTCTGCGATTTATGTTGTTTATTCAAAAATTGTTCTTGACGGTTTAGCTGTTTCCAAAATAAAGCTCAATAAATGCAGACGAGATTTTATGATTGAGATTTTCATGCTATACTTAAGTATTTCTTCATGGATCAACTTTTCCCAGTTAGACCGGTACAGCCGCTTGGGCGAACAACGCTTCCTTCGCCAGTTCGAGCAGGGATTTGATTTCTTTAGCTTCAATAAAGCCTTGTCGATGCCTTGGATTGGCAAGCGCAATGCTATTGCCTTCGATCCAAGTTTCATTTCTAAATTAGACAAGTATACTTCTGGAATTGGATACTTCTGGTCGGGTTGCGCAGGCCGGGCACTTCGGGGAATTGAGATCCTTGGGCTTTCGGTAATCGATGCGGACACAAGGTTGAGTTTTCACCTTGAAGCAATACAGACACCTTCCCCAAATTGCCTTCAGGATAATGAACTGTCATTAATTGATTGGTATGCAGCCTTGATCAAAAAACAGATCAAACTGATCTTGTCCATTACCCGGTATGTTGTTGCAGATGCGTATTTCTCCAAGAAAAACTTTGTCGATAAGATACTGAGATGCTCCCTCCATTTGGTAAGCATACTTAGGGACGATGCGGACTTATCTTATCTTTCGATACAACCTAAGACCGGCAAAAGAGGTCGGCCGGCAAAGTATGGGAAAAAGGTTGATGTCACCGATTTAAATCCAGAACACTTCACCTTGGTTGAAAACCAGAAAGGGATAACGGCATTCTCGGCCATTGTATACTCCAAGTCTCTTGAAAGGAATATCTTGCTGGTTGTAGAACTGTTCGGATTAAAGGGAAAGACAATTTACAGGCTTTTATTTTCAACCGATACCGGGCAAGCACCCATCGATGTGATCGATATTTATCACACCCGCTTCCAAATAGAATTTGGGTTCAGGGATGCCAAACAATTCGCCGGACTTGAAAACTCGCAGGCAAGAAGCGGGAATAAGCTTAATTTTCATTTCAATGCGGCCTTGACAACGGTAAATATTGCCAAGGTAATGCAACATAGCAACCCACAAACCAGGGAAAACTCATTTTCGATGGCAACTTACAAGATCTTGTTTCATAATGCCTTAATGCTGTCAAGATTTTTTCGCCTGTTCGCCATTAGCCCAAACTCAATCAAAAATCGTCAACATGTCAATGAACTATTGTATTTCGGAACTATGGTCGCTTAATTATATGTCATATTTTGAACGAACTATTGAATATATAAAGTGAAACATTATTTTTCTCAATTATTCCTCGAAACAATTTCAGGGGATCTGTTTCGAACCCCTCCCTTTACGTGACACCCCACTTTAGTCGCATAACTGAAAATTCCGAGATGACCTTTACATTCAATCTGAATGAAATTTGACGAACCTAAGTCAAAAAAGGATAAACCATTTCAGATGTAAGAGTTTTACCAGCATCAGTAATATCTTTACTAGCATGCAAATTTAAATGGATACATAAAAAACTATCCGATCTCTTTATTCTTTTATCAGGTTTTCTTGATTGGGTCAATGAAACAAGCAGGTGAATCTCAACAGGCAAAATATGGTGAACTTGAATTTGTACATACTATTTTAATAATTCGTCATCGACAAAAAATATTTCGTTCGGGTTTGGTACTTTGAAATAGGTTGCTTCTCCATTGTTATCGGGGAACTCTGTTAAAGTTAAAGTGTAACTATATCCTTCAAAAGGATACCATGCGCCTGGTTTCCATGCTTTTACCTTTATACATGTACCACCTGTCCTAACTGAATCATCAGGAAATGGACCTTCTATTGTTGTCGGGTCAATCACGACATTTCGTAAATCAATTCCGGCTAATCCGGGATGATTCTTTCTACTTAAACAATAAACAACTGGGCCACGCATTACCGCAATACGGCCTTCCTGATTAACTCTTCCTTTTACTAGTCGAATTGACATGGGTAAGTTCAATTCAATTTGATCACCCGTTTCCCATTTACGGTTTATTGCTATAAATTCTCCGGATGAAAGTGTATCGTTTATTCTCTCACCATTTATGCTAACCGAATGTCCCTTGCTCCATTTGGGTATCCGGAGATATATTGGGAATTCTGCTTCTTTTGAAAGTTTAAGGGCAATCTGAATCTTGCCAGAAGTCGGATAGTCGGTTTTCTGAATGATTTCAAACGTGTTTTTATCTACCAGATCAAATGATGCAGATGATGAAGTGTAAAGATTAACAAAAATCCCCTTATCGTTTAAATAATAGATATAACCAGGTAATTCAGTTACTATTCTCCGGTAGTTGTTCGGACAACAGTAAACATCTTTTTCAAAATACCTACGGGAACCGTCGAAAGGTGTATAGTAACGGATATTTCTTCCATCTTTTGATTGAGCTGCAAATAAACCATTTAGAATAATCCTCTCCATTAGATCGCCATATACCGGGATTCCTTCATTTTGTATAAGTTTATCCAGCAACCGTAATTGATAGGCCGAAGTACAAGTTTCCCCAAGATTTAGGGTTCCATCCTGACTAATAGTCCAACACTCATGATCTCCACATTCCCCGGTAATAACCATACCATTCTGGTTGAGCATGAAATCGATAACGTCCTTGCTTTGCTTCGTCAGTTGCAGATCAGGTTCAAATTTATTTAAATAAAGTTGAGCCAAACACCTACTGATATGGTCATAGGCATGACCTTCTATTATACCCCAACGGCCTAACGTTATTGGAGAATTCCATTTTTTCAGTTTTCTGAATTTGCTGACAAAATCAAGATATTTGCTATCTTTTGTTTGCTCATAAAGCGAAAGGATATTCAAATCAAGGCTGGTTGTTGGCAAATGGTCTTTCAATTCGCCATTGCTGAATTGCTTTTCAGGATGTGACTTAAGATTAGCGATCAGATAATCAGCTAATTTCCGAGCAGCATCCAACGATTGCTTTTCCTTAAAATATTTATAATTCATAGTTAGTCCATAAATTATATAGCCCATTTCATGAGTATCCCACAAAGCCCAGACACGTGATTCAGGCACCATTGTTCCAATATATCCATCTTGAAGTTGAGTCTTGATGATTTCACCAATCAAGCGATTCTTTAATTGTAATACACGATCATCACCCGAGTAGTAGGCGAAGCGGACAGTGGCATCAATAAGTTTCCCAAGACCAACATATCCTTGGGTTGATTTACATTCGCGAAACGGCTTAATGAAATCGTTTTCGATGTCGAGGACGAGCAAATTATTGTTAAGAGTAATATCAAGACGATGGCCAATTTCTCCACCAACTTTTATTTGGTGAATATCGATCGGCTTCATTTTTCGTTCGTCGGTAACCGGCTTATCCAAAATACCTGCTCCAAATAGGAAAAATGACAATCCAAAAATCAAAACATTTCTATTAATCATAGTAATTTATTAATTTTGAGGTTAGTATGTATAAGCGTCGCAGGTAATATTTCCGTAGATCTGGTTTTTCTTGTTATGAATATGTTGTTTATAAACTGATCTAATTGAATGCATAAAACCATTGATAATCTTATTATTTTTAAAATTTTAAAGAATTGTTATAGAAGTAATATTTTATAGAGTTCCAAATTTTTTGTTCAATATCATCTAGTAAGAGACTGTCTTAAAAAGATAGAATTGTTTTTCATAAAAATGATTATTGTTTTGATTGTTGAAATTGTATAGATATTTTCACATGTTGAAGGAAATATTGTTTACCCAGACAATGAGATAAATTACGATGCCCAATAAGGAACATACTTACAACAAGAAGGCTAAGTCCAGCATTAAAAAGAAATTCTTTGCGAAACCATGGTGTATTTTTATAAGGTTACAATCGATTGTTAAATGTTGTATCTTCAAACCTGCTGATCTTTTTGACCCTTTCTCCATGTATTCCACCTTCAAAATCTGTTGTGAGCCAAATATTAATAATCATTTTAGCCAGCTCTACACCAACAACCCTCGACCCAAGGGCCAGTATATTAGTGTCATTGTGTTGCCTGGATAATTTTGCGGAATAAGGTTCACTACACACAACTGCTCTGACCCCCTTTACTTTATTGGCGCTAATGGAAATTCCTATTCCGGTACCACAAAAAAGAAGTCCCCGTTCACATTCTTCACGAACAACTGCTTTCCCTACTTGGAATCCAAAATCACAGTAATCGACTCTCATATCCGAAAAAGTCCCAAAGTCCATAACTTCATAGCCACATTCTTCTAGGTAGTGTTTTATTGTTTCTTTAAATTCGAATGCGGCATGATCTGATCCAATTGCTAGCATAATTGATAATTTTCAGTTTAGTTAATATTTCAAATACTTGTCATATTTACCACTCATCACATTCTTTACAGCTTCGAGATAACCATACCCCCATTTCATATCCGGCTCAAGATAACTACCTTCGACCCATTCGTTCCATGCATTTATTGTAATGAGTTTCGGTTGTTCCGGATGGTTCATTACATACTCTCGCGCTTTTTGGAGGTATGCCCCAAAACTTTCCGGTGAATTATTATAGTGCACAACCGATTCTTTACCTTTCTTAGGAAACCTGGGTGTATCATCATAACCTACCGATACATTTGGGAAATATGGAATGGTCAATGTTGAATCCCATTTATCCCATAATGACATCTCTTTTTCTCCCCATTTTATGTAATCTTCGCTGATACCGGACCAATGGTATGTCGTGATACTGTTAATACCTATTTGAGAGACAATTTCATTTATACTTTTACCTTCTGCATTTTTTTTATCAAGCAAATCAGGATTTCCATTTCTTCCCCATGCCGTAAATTGAATATGAAGTCCAGGAAAACCTGCTTTTTTGACTTCTTGCCTGAAATAATCGAGAGCTTTTTTTGCCCCTTCTAGCCCATTAAAACTTTGGACAAATTCCGTCAAACTATAAATTGAAAACACAGGCTGATTATCAATTTTAAAATAACCGGGCTGTTTAAAATATTGCTTAATCACCCTGGCAACAATTATTTTAAAATTAGTCCAGTCAACTTCCCCCTGCCAAAGGAGTGTATCTGTTTTATATCGGTAATGATTCCACTGATAACCATTCGCATCATGATTAGCCCACATTAAGTAAAAATTCATCTGTTTAGTGTTTTTGGCCTTAAGAAATCCATTGACCGCTCCTTCAAGAAATGGTTTTCCCCCAAACCAGTACCAGTCAAAGATGAATGTATTTACTCCGTGGTCAGTTGCTGCATTAATCTTTTGTTCCCAGGCAATTGGATCATCATCCATCTGGTATCCCCATAAAGGTACCTTTGGTTGGTAATGTCCTTCAAAACGAGGCTCTCCTTTTTTGATTATTTCCCATTCTCCAATACCTTCACCCCAAAGTGCTTCTCTACTCATTTTTTCATCATGACATGAAGGCCATACATAAGCTGCAACGGAATATTCTCTATTCTTTTTTATTTTATTACTCTTTTGAGCAAAGGAAGTATATCCACTGAAAAAGAACAGCCAGAAGAAGCCGAATAGAACTGATGTAATACTTTTTAAAGTAGGTTGAATATGTTTCATTAGTATTAATTTTTTTGTAAAATTGACTATTTTAAGGGTCAAGCGGAGAATAACATAATCCGACAAATATTAAATGATTACTACTCTCCAAAATTGTATTTTATATTTGTCCGAAGCACCTTGTTATTAACAAAAAGATTGAAGCAGGTTTGGCTCTGGTGAAAACCACCACCAATCCAAAAATTGATGTAATTCCGGTCGATGGTGAAAGAATTACTCGTGAGTTTTCCCGTAGCTCTGTCTATTTACCTGACTGACAAACCAGATGCAGTAGAATGTGAATTCACCACGTGTTCGGTATCACCTCCAACATCTCCCAGATAAGACGGAATATCAGTTTCTTTTATTGGGCATTACTCCCACGCCAATTTTCTTCAATGTCTCGCGTCGATTAGTATTTATTAATTTTTGAATATTTATCATTAAAACTGGAATTTCAAATATTCAAAACAATACCACTAGTGTCTCTTTTAACGAGACACTAGTGATATAATATACTCAATTAAAAGGCTTTATTGCTCATGACTGTTACCTGATAATAGTTCATCTTTCACAGCAACACTAAAGTCTGGTATGCGGAAATAAATTAGCTTGCCATCCGGATCCGGAAACTCAGTCAATTTAATGAACTCCCTAGTTCCGAGACTAAATGTCCGCTCATTGGCATCTATCGTGCAAGCCACACCTTTAGGTCGCACAGTGGTATCATCGGGTATCAGTTTGAGTGAATTAGGATCTATCATGTAGCTGGTCAAGTCAGCGGCATCTTTCTTCTGAAATGAATCATTTTGGGCAGGATTCATACAAAAGACAACCGGACCACGCAGCACGGCAGCACGGCCTGATTGACGTTTGCGCCCAAGCACCATCCGGAACAACATCGGCATATCGAGAATCACCTGATCGCCAACCTTCCACTCCTTGTCCAGTGTAAGAAATTCGCCCGAAACGATTGGTTTTTCCCAAGGTTTTCCATTAACACTCGCCGTAGCCTTATCGCACCATTGCGGAATGCGCAGTTGTAAAGAGAACCTCACTGGTTTAGATGGATACAGATGGATCACAACCCTACCATTAGTTGGGTAATCTGTATCCTGCCTGATTTTCAGCGATATTTCATCATTAAGGGCAAATGTTGCTTCTGAAGGTGTGTATAAATTCACGACTATCCCTGCCGCTGACTGATAGTAAACAAATTTCGGTAATTCAGCAATGATCCGGCGAAAGTTGTTGGGGCAACAATAGGTGTCTCTATTAAAATAAACACGATTACCTTCCAAAGAAGTGAAGTAACGGAGCTGTCTGCCATCAGGCGATTGGACAGCAAATAAGGTATTGTAAATCATGCGTTCGAGTATGTCACCATACAGGGGATTGCCTTCCATTCGCAGAAAACCTTCAAATATGCGAATTTGGGATACTGTGGCACAGGTCTCAGCCGTATTCCCGCGCCCTTCCTGAACATCGTTCCAGCCTTCCCACAACCCGACTGCACCCGTTATGGTCATGCCATCGCCTTTGGTCATAAAATCAATTGCCTGCCTGCTCGGTTTCAACAGTCGTTCTTCAGGCTGGATGTGGAACAACTCAAATTGAGCTAGGCATTGGTCCAAATCGGTATATACGTGACCTTTCAAAGAGGCATTCAGTCCTTTGGTAGTGTCCAATTTCCAATCGATTAATGCACGCTGTTGGACACAGAAATCCAGGTATCGTTTATTTTCTGTTTCGCGATAAAGAGCCAGCATGTTGCTATCCAAGCCTACAGCTCCGGATTCTTCCCAGTTATCCGGCATCATTGGCCATCGGTCAATCATGTAATCGGCTAGTTTTTGTGCCGCTATCAACGAGCTTTTTTCCTGGAAGTAATGGTAATCACTTGCGAGCCCCATAATGATATACCCCATTTCGTGAATATCCCACAATCGCCACATACGGGATTCTTTAACCATGATGCCGATGTACCCGTCAGCTTCCTGAGTCTTGATTATCTCATCCACCAGATGTTTCTTCAGAGTCATAACCTTCCCGCTCTTTGTGTAAGCTGCAAACCGGACAGTTGCATCGATCAACTTGCCAAGACCTATATAATCATCATACCCCTTACCTTCGTGGATTTTCTGTTGGAAAGGCAGGAGAAAATCCTTATCGACATCTAATGCGAGCAGGTTGTTGTTAACAGTAATGTTAATGCGTCGTCCGATTTCTCCCCCTACATTGACTTGCCGTAAGTCGAGTGGTTTGAAAACATCCATAGCGATCACCTCCTGCCCAAATCCAGCACTAAAAGGCTTACTGACTAATCCCATCTGTCCTTTTTTTGCAGATGCCCAGGCGAATTGACCTAATAATGTCGAACCACCTAAAATACCAACTGTTTTCAGGAAATTACGACGTTGAAGAGAATGACTATTGTTAGGAATCCCCTCAGTAATACATTGTTCTATTTGGGCAGATTTATCTGTAATTTCATTGATTTTCATAAATTCTTAAAAATTGGTTTATTTAAAACTCGTTTAACTCCGAAGATAATCACTTGTAGACCTTATCATATTTTTTGATTTCCATACAAACAATAGTCCGTTCAAAAAGTGATATATAATTAAGCAGCCATAGTTCCGAAATACAATAGTTCATTGACATGTTGACGATTTTTGATTGAGTTCGAGTTAATGGCAAACAGGCGAAAAAATCTTGATAGCATTAAGACGTTATGAAACAAGATCTTGTAAGTTGCTATCGGAAATGAGTTTTCCCGGGTTTGCGGGTTGCTCAGTTGCATTACCTTGGCAATCCCTTGCTCGAACTGGCGACGAAAGCGTTGTTCTCCAAAACAGCTGTATCGGCCTAACTGAAGGAAGTTGATCAGGGAAGGAATACTTAAGTATAGTGGGAAAATCACAATCATAAGATCTTGTCTGCATTTATTGAACTTTAATTTAGGATCAGATAGAGCATCAAGAACAATATTTGAATATAATTCATAAATCGCAGGGGTAACCACAATTAAAGTAATTAACTGATAATTAATACTATAAAAATAAAAACCCCTGCGATTTTACACTAATAAACAATTAATCATACTGAATATCAGATATATAACTAATATTTAACCGAAGTATTGGAAAAGTACACTATTATTAAATAAAAATTAGAATTTAATACCCCGGATTCTCAACTAAGTTTTTATTATTATTAATCCGCGTAACACCTATGGGCAAGTAGTAGTAAGCTTCCTTAAAAACACGGGGATTTGCTTCAACATTCCCTGTTTCAAAATGAAATTTTCCATCTCGAAAGTCATAATATGGATGAGCTTTGGTTATGTATAAACCATTAAGACCACCTTCTGCCGGCGATTTGGCTGCATCTCTCCAACGTCGCAAATCCCACCACCGGTGTCCCTCTCCCAAGGACAATTCTACCCGGCGTTCCTGCTTAATTTGCTTCATACTAATTGAACTGAGTTGGGAAATACCAGCCCTGCCCCGTATTAAATTAGTATACTTAAGCGCTTCATCTGACTTACCCAATTCCTGGGCTGCCTCTGCGAGGTTCAGATAGATTTCACCTAAACGAAAAAGGAGACAGGGAATATCATCTTTACCGACAAGACCATCTAAAGGTGTCTGTAAATACTCTTTTACCATTTTTTTTGTACCCCATCCACTCCATGTTAGACAGATCCCCCTTCCTGGCATAGTAACTCCATTTTGACCAGTGTAAAAAACACCCTTAGACTGCAATATATCACCATTATCTTTAATTATATACCAATTAGTATGGACAGGTTGCGAATTCCATATATCTCCTTCACTTAACAAAGTTGCATGAAAACGAGGATCTTTATTTTTTTCGAGGTCTTGTATACTCGCGGTAGCAATGTGTTCATAATCAATCACACCGGAACTGCCATCAACCATTTCAAATGCATTAGCAAAATTAAGACTTGGGAACTCCATATTTCCTATAAGAGCTTCCGCAAAAGATGATGCAACATTACCATGAACCCCTGAAATAAAAGATACCTCAAATATCGACTCTGGGGTTTTATTCGTTAGAAATAACTTATAATAGTTATCGGCATACGATTTCAGGTCCCCTGCTTTTATATCCGCTTTGTATAGAGAAAATAGACCTGAACCATCGATCAGTTTTGAGGCATCGTATGAGGCCTGAAAATAGCTGTTAGCCCGACTTGAAGGAATCCCTGCTAATCCGTCCAACTGGACCGTACCATATTTTGCTATTGAACCGGCATACAACATGGCTCTTGATTTAAGGGCCAGGGCGCCGTATTTGGTAAATCTGTTTATGTCACCTACAGGAAGAGCATTCAGTACAGCATCAATTTCCGAACCGATAAAATCATAAATTTCCGCTTCTTTATTCCTTTTTGCAAATAATTCTGACTCAGGATCATTAATACCTTGTGCTTTTGTGATCAATGGAACGCCACCATAACGTCTCACCATTTCAAAATAAGTATAGGCCCTGATCATCCGAACTTCGGCTGAAATTGTTGCTTTTATACTTTCAGAAAGTGTAGAAGTAGCCATCATTTCAATACAAACATTACATGCACGGATTAGATCGTAGTCCCAATATTCTTTAAAACCACCACTTGAATTCAAACTACCAAAAATATAATTACTAGACCATTCCTCATGCCAGGTATGAGCTGTACTTCCTTCATCAGAAATAAACATTTCATCACCAGGTAATTCACTAGTTGCTAACAGCGATGAATTAAACGTTGTTGGAAGCTTCATTCTCCCATATAAATTGGCAACGTATGAATTTACCATGGCTTTGTCATTCCATATCGTTGCGTCTGAAATTATATCCAACGGTTCTTTCTCAAGAATTTTTTCACAGGACTGGACTGAAAAACAAATCAGTGCTGAGATAAATATATATTGTATGGTTTTCATTTTTTTTAAATTAAAGTTACATTTATAATGACATGTTTATCCCGATACTGATCGTTTTTTGTTGAGGGAAAAAGCTATAATCAGCTGAGGAAGATGGAGTTTCAGGATCAAAATGGGCTACATTCGTAATAGTCAATAAATTTACTGCTGACAAAAACACCCGACAACTAGTCAGCCCAACTCTTTTAAATAACTGTGGCGGTATGGAATAGCCTATTTGAATGTTCTTTAAGCGAACATAATAAGCATTAACTAACCAATAGGTGGAAGGGTATTTGTTGTTTGTAAATCCAGACAAGCCAATTCGTGGATATTTGGCATCAGGATTTTGAGGTGTCCAGTAATCCATCTGATAGCTAAAAATTGTAGAAGGATTATAAGGATATGGCCTTTGTTCTCCAGGTGAAACAAATCCATAGTTTGTAGCACCCTGAAACAACATACCCAAATCAAAACCTTTCAATTTTCCATTGAGATTTAAACCATAATTCAATTCAGGAGTATTTCCTTTTCCTATAGGATGATAATCAAGATCTGTAATTTTATTATTCCCATCATAATCAAGATATTTTATATCTCCTGGCCTTAAAGTTGTATTTTTATTATTATCTTGTATTACAGGCCATGCATTAATTTCGGCCTGCGACTGGAACAGACCTGCTGCTTCCAATCCAAAATATCGGTTTGACCATTGACCGGATTGCTGATACCTTAATCTTGTATATTTATCAACGGATGAATAATCTGACTCTTCAATATGAACATTTTTCGCCCTGTTCCACGAAATATTCCCATCAATTTTGAATTCTAATTCACCAATTTTACTCGTATACCCAAGTTGCAGTTCAAATCCTCGGTAATTCATGCTGTTTAGGTTTTCAAATGGTAAAGTTGCCCCAAAGGTATTTGGCAATGATTCCATTCTTTTGGCAAGTATGCCGGAACGCTCTTTATAAAAAAAATCAAAACCACCATATATTTTACTGTTCCATAAACCAAAATCAATACCCGCATTGTAGGTAGTATGTTTTTCCCAGGTAGCTAAAATATTGGCCAGACCCTTTGTTGCTATACCAGTTTGCATCGCCCCGTTGTCGACAAAACCTCCACTATAATTGTATCCGGAAAGATAGTTATAGCTCGCAATATTATCTATACCTGCCTGACCATAAGACAACCGTAACTTCAGATTATTAATGAATTGGTAGTGCTCTTTCACAAATCGCTCTTCAGACAAACGCCAACCAACCAATACACTTGGGAAAAGACCCCATCTTTGGTCCGGAGCGAACCGGGGAGAAGCATCATACCTTAAAGTCGTTTCCAATAGATATTTATCTGAATATGCATAATTTATACGACTGGCGTAGCTGATTCGCCCATCAGCAGTTTCACCTCCATCATTTTGCATACCTGTAGATGAACCCGCAAATAACTGATCAATAGCGTCCGAAAGATAACCCGTCCGATACGCGTTGAAATAATTGCTATTAGCATCAGTATATTCACCGACAGCCAATGCCTTTATTGCATGCTTACCGAATACATTTTCGTATTCTAAAATTAATTTTGATAACAGATTACGAAACTCTGAGTAATTTTCGGTTAAATTGGTTGTAGCATTATTACCCGTGCGATAAAACGTATAAAGATCATTTGACGGATCATAATTGTAGATATTATATCCTTTTTTAAAATTCTTGTCAAAACTGGTCGTTGTAGAATAATCAAATCTGGCTTTTGCCGACAATCCTTTAACAAATGGGACAGCATAATTCAGAAAAAATGAACCGCTTAAATCTTTGATGTCATTTTTTCTGTATCCGCTTATATCAGCATCGGCTGTTGCTTGTCCCAAACCAGTAGGGTATGCAGGATTCTTATTAAGTATTTTTGTAGGTATATCATTTATTGCACTGTTCCAAAGCTCACCTATAGCATATCCGGGATATTGCTTTTTCGCGAGACATGCTGATAAATCAAAACCTATAGATAAATCTTTTGTAATTTGAGCATCGATATTAGACTGAAGGCTATACTTCTTAAAATTATCGTCGCCACTCCGAAGTACACTTTGCTGGTCAAGATACCCCAGCGAAATGAAATACTTAATCTTGTCATTTCCTCCTGTTGAGTTTAAATTATATTGCTGCATTGGTGCAACCGGTTTGAATACGATATTCAACCAGTCAGTATTGGCAAAGTTTGCTTTTTCACTCTCAAATTGTGCCTTTTCTGCAGCAGTAAAGGCAACACTTTCTCCTGATACATATTTGTACGCCTTTACCTGATAGTCTGAAAACTGGAGGGGAGCCCCTGAACCGCTCAATGCATCATTAAATGACATTGCGAATTCACCGGCATTAACTAATCTAGGCAATCTCGTGTTTGATTGGTATGAATTGCTGACATTAAAATTGATTAAAGGTTTGCCTGTTTTTCCTCTTTTGGTAGTTACGAGGATGACTCCATTACCGGCACGCGCCCCATAAATGGTAGCCGATGCATCCTTCAGGACAGAGATACTTTCAATTGTATTTGGATCAATTTGATTAAATTGAATAGAACTACGCGCTATTCCATCAACAATAATTAATGCACTACCGAAACCACGAACACTGATATCGGCGGCATCCATACCTGGTTCACCACTCTGTTGTACCGCAAATACACCAGAAAGCCTACCGGCCAAGGTATTTGTGATATTTGCTACCGGAGTATTAATAATACTCTCATTTTTTACATTTGATACGGAACCAGTTAAACTAACTTTTTTCTGTGTACTGTATCCTACTGTAACGACTTCTTCTATTCCAACTGTTTCTTCAGCAAGCGTAACATTAATGATAGTTTTGCTCCCAACGGCAATTTCCTGTCTCTTCATACCAACAAATGAAAATTGCAAAATTGCATTTGCAGGGACATTAGATAGAGAATAATTACCATTTGTATCGGTAATTGTTCCATTAGTTGTTCCTCTTGCAACAACAGAAACACCAGGCAGAGAGGCCCCAGAAATGTCTTTTACTTTACCTGAGATGGAGTGAGATTGTTGGGTTGAGGTACTTAATTGACTTCCTTTTGGAGTAATAATAATGTGTTTACCAATCATCTGGTAATTTACTCCGTTCTCAAAAAGTTGATCAAGAATTGATTCAATAGTCTGATTTTTCACATTAATATTTACCTCATGGGATATATCTATTTTTTTATTGTCATACATGAATGAATATTCGGTACGGCTCTCTATGTAATTTAATATATTTTCGATGCTTGAATTTTTAAATTCAACTGATAGCTTGGTGTTTTGCGAATAACTCTTTCCAAAACTACTTAACAGACCTATGAAGCAAATGAGCACTACCATTATTTTCATGATTCTCAATAATTTAAATACAAAAGGACGAAATAAACCAAGTCCTTCTGATTCATGTTTTTTTTTCATATTTTTGTTTGGGTTTTAGTAGTTTTCTGATAAGGTGAATCGCCAAATTTCTTATCGGATTACTACGGTTAAGAATCTATTAAACATTTAATTTATACAGGCTTGCCTATCCAGGCAGGCTTGTATCTTTTTCAAGGTTAGTCTTAAATCATAGGCAAATTATTTTTTCAGTTATTGTATTTTATTTCAACATCTTCTCCATTAATCTTGAATTCGAAGGGTGTCATCACCTGCATCATTTCCAAAACGTCCTTAAATGATTCGGTCTTTATTTTGAAGGTGTAATTATGCCCTCCAACCATTTGGTTATCAATACTGATTTTTACACCATACCAACTTTCGAGCGCTTTAATAACCTCCTCAATTGGGGTATTTCTGAATATCAATTCATTATTTTTCCAAGCAGCAACTACATCAGCATTTTCTTTGTCGAAAATGACTTCCCCTGACTCTTTATTTAATGTGGCCTGTTCTCCCTTTGTTATTTGTTTGATTTCTTTAGAATTGCTTGTAATTCCAACAATGCCTTCAGCAACAGTAACCTCCTGAATGTATTCGTCCGGGTAATTCTTAACATTAAAAGATGTTCCGTAAACATCGACATTAAGACCACCACATTTTACCCTGAATCTTTTTGATTTGTCTTTGTGTACGTCAAAGAATGCTTCTCCTGTTAAAACAACCTCTCTTTCCCTTGTATTAAAATCTGTTGGATATTTTAACATCGAAGCGGAGTTAAGCCATACCTTAGAACCATCTGGTAATGTCACATTCGTTTTTTGTCCCGGCAGTGTATATATCTCAGTAAACTGGTGGGATAACTGGTCAAGTCGTAAATAATTATCAATGAACCCCCAAAGCGCCAGACCAAGTACAAGCACAGCAGCAATTGCAGCTGCATATCTGAGTTTGAAAATGAAGGAGTTTTTTAATGAAATCTTCTGATCAATCTTGCTCCATGCTTTTTGTGTATCAGGATTTAATGGAGGAGGTAATACCGTTGAAATGGAGTAAATATTAAATACCTCATCCAACATTTCTAAATTATCAATATCCTTCCCCAGCCAATTTTTTATTTCAGCTAATTCTTCAGGTGTTGCCTGGTTTTGAAAACACTTGAAAAAAATATGCCAGGGAGCTTTTGGTGCCATTTTTATTTCTTGTTATACTATATTGGCACATAACGTTCAAATAACCCTTATCAAGAATTTCACTTTTTTTTAGAAATTCTTGATTTTTTATTACATCTCTACATGGGTTACACAAATTATATCCATACAATAACAAATTAGTCAGTCAAACAAAATAAGAACAAAATGAAAATGTCATTATAATAAGGTCTCAATTGTTCCCTTAGTTTTTTCAGAGCTTTGCCCATTTGAACTTCAACTGTTTTAACCGAAATTCCCAGTTCCTCAGATATTTCTTTGTATGACATGCTTTTTTCTTTCCCAAGTATATAAACTTCACGACATCGTTCTGGAAGACTGTCTATAGCAGCATTAATAACCTCTCGAAGCTGGTTGGAATCCAGAACTGTGTCCGGCATTTCAATTGTTCCATGATCAGAATCATTCAACTTGCTGTATATTTCAAGCTTTGTTTTTTCATTTCGGATATAGTTCAGGCTTCGATTTTTAGAAGCCCGGAGTAAATAAGACTTTAGCGATGATTCAATTTTAATACTCTCTTTTTTTTCCCACAGGTACATAAAAATATCCTGAACAATTTCTTCAGACATGACAGGGTCACGTAGATATAAGTTAACCATATTACATAAATCAGAATAGTATTTTTCGAAAAAGAAGCGAAAGGCTTCTTTTTCTCCTTCTACCATCCTTTTGAAAACAAATAATTCTTCGTCACTTATCATCACTTTTGATCTGTCAGGGTTAGCTTCTTTTGGGGTAACGATCGCAATAACTTTCTAAAATTACTAAAAAATACCAAATATAGCTTTTGTCAAGTTCATCTTACAATAGTTCGTTCAAAAAGTGATATATAATTAAGCAACCATAGTTCCACAATGCAACAGTTCATTGACATTTTGAAGATTTTTAATTGAGTTCTGGTTAATGGCGAACAGTCTAAAAAATCTTGATCTCATTAATGTATTATGAAACAAGATTTTGTAAGTTGCCATCGAAAATGAGTTTTCCCGGGTTTGCGAATTGCTCAGTTGCATTACCTTGGCAATATTTACCGTTGTAAAGGCCGCATTGAAATGAAAATTAAGCTTATTCCCGCTTCTTGCCTGCGAGTTTTCAAGTCCGGCGAATTGTTTGGCATCCCTGAACCCAAATTCTATTTGGAAGCGGGTGTGATAAATATCGATCACATCGATTGGAGCTCGCTTGGTATCGGTTGAAAACAAAAGTCTGTAAATTGTTTTCCCTTTCAATTGGAACAGTTATACAACAAGCAAGGTATTCTTTTCAAGAGATTTGAAGTATACAACGGCAGAGTATGCCGTTATACCTTTATCGGTTACCACCAGATTGAAGTATTTATGATTTAGTTTCCTGAAATCGATTTTTCCTCCATATTTTGCGGGTCGGCCTCTTTTACCGGTTTTGGGTTGTACCGAAAGGTAAGGTAAGTCCACGTCCACCTGAAGTTTGCTTACCCAATGGAGGGAGCATCCCAGAATCTTATTGAAAAAATTTTTCTTGGAGAAGTACGCACCTGCAACAACTTTCCGGGTAATAGACAAGATCAGTTTTATCTGTTTTTTGATCACGGCTGCATACCTATCAATTAATGACAGTTCATTATCTTGAAGACAATATGGAAATGGTGTTTGTACTGCTTCCAGATGGAAGCTTAGCCTTGTATCTGCATCGATAACCGAAAGTCCAAGGATTTCAATACCACGAAGTACCCGACCTGTGCAGCCCGACCAAAAGTATCCGATTCCAGAAGTATGCTTGTCTGATTTAGAAATGAAACTTGGATTGGCAATCGCAATGCGATTGCCAATCCAAGACATTGACATGGCTTTGTTGAAGCTAAAGAAGTCTAACCCCTGCTTGAATCGACCGAGGAAGCGTTGTCCTCCAAAAGGGTTGTATCGGCCTAACTGGGAAAAGTTGATCCATGAAGAAATACTTAAGTATAGCATGAAAATCTCAATCATAAAATCTCGTCTGCATTTGTTGAGTTTTATTTTAGAAACAGATAAAGCATCAAGAACAATATTTGAATATAAATCATAAATCGGGGGGGCCACAATCAAAGTAGATGACTGATAATTAATACTTTATAAATACAAACCCCTACGGTTTTACACTAACAAATAATCAATTATTGTACTGAAAATCAGATAAATAACTAAAACTTAACCGAAGTATTGTAAAATAAACTATTGAAATCAAAAATACAATGAATAGTTGCAAATTGTGGAATAGTCTCCTGTCAAACCGCTAATAACTTGGTTCGAGTTACATTACAACTATTGATTTCTCCACATAGCTGCATTGATAGTTATAAATAGCTGCGTTGCAATATTTTCCATTCCTACATCTCCAGGGTGAATGCCAATACCCGGAACGGTCCATAATGATTTATCGCCAAGGTAATTTTTTTCGTTTTTCGCATAATTTTCATCTTCTAAAAGTGGAAGATGAGATAAATCAACCATATAGCTATTTGTAGATATTGTAACTTTTTCTATAATCTTGTTTTTTAGCAAATCTGGGAAGAAAGGAGCTGTACATATTATTAATGGATCAGCCTTTTCCTTGAAACAGTTTATTAATTCAATATATTTCTCTTCAAACAATAATGGGTCAATTAGTTCTTCACTGGTTACATTTTCTCCAAGTTGAAAAATAATTATATCTGGATGGAAATCCACTAAACTATCAGTAGTCCTGCGTTTAAAAGAAGCTAGATTTCTTTCAAATGTCGCAAAATTGGAAATTCTTACACAAATATTTTTATCAGGTAATTTCTTTTCAATTTTCTTTACTAGCAAATGAACATAGTCTTTTTCTATTGATGTTGCAGCCAATCCACCTGAATGGTTCTTGCCTGCTTTCAAGCATACTTCTGTAGTAGTTAGGCTATTCCCTATTATAAGAATTTTAATTTTTTTTTCACTTCTATTGATACAGAAATCTGTAAATTCTGGAATGAAACCATTGTTAAATGATTTAAGTTGGTCGTCAGTAATAATCGTTTTTTCTTTTTTGACAGGATTAATCGTTTCTTTTTTGACAGGATTATTGACTCTTAAAATTAATCCATCTCTTTCAAAATAAACTAAAAGTACTATCAATATCATATTAAATACTAACGAGAGAATAAACGCTTTTTTTAGATAATCTTTCATTTTCATTTTATTAATTAATAATATAATTTGAAATTTTTGAACCGAAATATTCCGGCATATGTATAAAAACGATTCATTTGCGGCCTAATTCGTTTAACTCTGCAATTTGAATCTTATTTTAAATAATGGCACTTTAGCTTTTCCCCACTCAATACGTTAATTTCAAAGTTATGGAGGCATATTTCTCTCAGACTCCGACACATAAGACTTCATATTTTCGGCTTTCCTGTTTTTAGTCTGATTTAATATGGCAATAAGGCTCTTCTCAAGCGTCTTTATGAAATAGTGTTTAGCCATTTTCAATTCTGTTTAATGTCTGTTGCCGGTTATTTTAGTAGTAACTGCAACAAACCAATCAATAAATTCTGGTGTCCCTGTTTTTTAATATTCTTTTGTTTTATCATCCGATATATTGTAAGCCAAAACATTCTATTTTCAGAGAATGACCATTGCCCATAAGATGTCGGTCAGTGTACTTCCGACCATGGCATATCCTTTTTCCTGTTTAATTCACGTTTCTTTGGTTCAACGTTATTGTAGGTTATTGTAGCCCGATGCCATCTATGTCAAAAATGCTAACATAGCAGACGAACCTGTACCCCAAAACAATTTATTTTTCTCCAAGATATTCTGTCTGCATATATTCTTTGATGTGACTCATGGTTTTCAATACTCTTGGTTTGTTCCAGCCATTTACCCTAAAGGTAAACTAACAGTTAGCAACATCTTTGTTCACTTTGATCGAACCCCAGATTTGCTATTGAAACAATTTTTCCCAGTTTTTTATTTTACTTTGATCAAGTGATCCCAATGTAAAGATTCAAAAAAACAAAAAGCTTTCCTGAAAAGAACCAGCAATCAACCCTTAAGAAAGCCAACCTTGCAGTTGGATGCGTGAACAGCGCCTGTCTTGGGCCAAGTTAGATACAAGAGTTTCATCTCCTGTCAAAAACGAGTAGACAAGACAGCCTTCAACACCCCTTTTTGTAGTACAGTATAATGACTTCTCTTGTGTCCATTAGTTATTAAAGTTTTTACTATGATTTGATAGCAATAAAACTAAACAAACGTTTTCCTCTTTTCTTTCTTAGCTGTGTATAGTTTTGACCATAACATTTTTTAGTAAATTGGCACTCTCTCGCATTATCTCAATCGCTATCCATGGCGTAACGTTCACCATCTGGATTTCAAAGGATCAACCCAATTGGGCTTATTCTTTACCTTGATATTTCAAGATTAGTCTGTCAATAGCACCAGGATGAAGTTTCACCTTAACGCAATTACCATCTAACAATTTTGACTCAGAATTAACTTGCAGAAACTCATCATCTAATATTGTGATGGGTGTGAAAACCATTTTTCTTTCAGGCCAGCTCCAAGACCGCCTGACCTCTAAAGCCTTTGGATCGACCATTACACTATGTGGTACCAGTTGCGTTTCTGCGAGTATGATAGGACCAGCGAAATCTAACAATTTCAGTTCGAGTTCCCGCTCCTCGTTGGTGTTGCGATTGATGACAGTGACAACCATTTCTTGGCCGCCTGGACTCAGCGAGGCGCAGACATCAAGATCGCTATCGGAAGATGGGTCTGGCGTTTTTAATAGTCGGTTCCCTTGATGTACGCAGAATAGCTCGAAGACTTGGCCTACAGCCTTCATCTTAGCATTCAAAGGCCTTACCTTTATCGCACCCTCGTTGACCGGTTGAAAAAAATAGGCTGCCTTCACATTCAGCGACTCGGCTTCGCGGCAGAGCAAAGATAGCACGCCGGCAGCATTCAGTGCCATTGGCAATGAGCAGTCACTGCCCCATGTTGAATTCCATTCGTCAAAAGTGATTCCAAACTGACGTCCAATTGGAATTGACCCATAATCGGCAACGGCTTTCTTCAGCAAAGGGAGAAGTTTATTTCTGGCATCATAGGCATCATTTCCTTCGTAATTGTGTTCCGAAAACCAATCGACATTCAATCCTGATTTTTTGAACATGATTTTATTCCAATTCGGCATCCCATTGCTCCAATCCGGCATTCCTCTGCCTACAGCAGTGAGGATAACAGTCGGATCCACTGCTTTCATCGCTTTAGCGAAAAGTTTGGTCTGACGAGCGCAAAACTCGGGATCCTTCAACCCTCCACGTCCGAAATAATAAAGTTCATTACCTAGAAACCAGTACTTAACCCCATACGAGTTGACATGGCCACGTGCTATGCGTATTTTGCCCCATTTAGTATTTGGGCCACCGTTACAATATTCGAGCAGTTCTGCAGCATCTCCCGGTGTTTGCTCGCTCATCCGAACCGTAATCGCCGGCTCACTACCCACTTGCCGACAAAGAGCTATGAACTCGTCAATGCCAATCTCATGCGGATCAAAGTCATCGTTGTCAGGAAGTAGAAACGGCAATCCAGTGGGGCCGATGGGTGGGCGCTGATCAACTGGCAAAAGCCCATCTTTCCATTGGTAAAATTCAGCATAACATCCTCCCGGCCAGCGTAGGGCTCCTGGTTTCATTCGTTTGAGTAATTCAATTACATCAGCCCTCATTCCGTGAAAAGCGGAGCACGGTTGTACAGAGACGGATCCTATCCAAAACTTGCCAGCGTCTTGTGAACAGATCTCCAGTCGGTTCTTTTCACTCGTTGAGCCTGCAATGAATTCCGCCATGAGGAGTTTCCACTCTCCCTTCTTAATATTCCATACTTTTTTGAAAATAACATGGCTCCCTGACTCGTCAATAATCCGAGCCATGACGCTTTTTTGTGTGACACTCTTCACCCAAATACGTACCAGATACTTGACGTCTTTTCGAAAGGCCAAGGCTTCCTGTTCTTGTGAGATACCTCGACTGTTTCCGGCTCCTAGTATTTCTATGCAGACAGAGCGTTTGCCGGCATAGGCCACACTATCATTACTCGTTACAGCTATACTATCTCCCATTATCTCCCATCTTTTAGGCAAGCCATTCTCAATGGCTGCAAACTTACGGTTGGCCACCATTTCTGCCCCAAGTCCTTTCCAAACCGCGATACGAGTCGTTTCTAGGTTGTGGCCAAACAATAATGGAGATATTTTCTTGCCTATTTGTTTAGTCTCGATTTCGATATGTGTCAACACAACTTTCTGCTGATCTTTTTCAACAATTCCTTGGGAATATGAAATCGGTGATATTGATAGGATAAATAATACTACTAGTTTTACTCTATTTTTAATTGTTTTCATCTTGATATATTAGATATTGTTAAATGGAAATCAGGGATTAGTCTGCAGCAAGCATTGACGAACGAATTTCCTGAATGTAAGATTCTCTGTTAAACAAATTGGCATCAGTCCATACACTGTCACTTTCGAAAAGCTTTCGGCACTTTGTGGCAAATTCTTTATCTCCAAGGTATTTGGCCATTTCTTCTCCCGCACGCAAATCACCCAGATACCAAAATTCCATCTGCGGGTTTGGTCCGTAATATTCCACATCCATTATATTGTGCTGACAACCTTCCATAACGCCATCAACATTGCTGTCCCAACCACCTTTTATCCAAGCAAAAGCGAACGCATTATTATCCCAATTTTTCTTCAAAAAATTATCATTTTCCGACAATTGCCATTCACGATAAAATTTCAGGATGGTTCCCATCTGGCCATCGGCAGCAGCATTGCCATTTCTCTTTGTAATTTCGAGAGGCAGTTCAGTCCTAAAACTCATTAAACCCATGCTGTCGGTCGAAAATCCAAATTCCACATCGCGCATAGTTTGAGCGAACTCGTCAAAAAGGAATGAAGTAGCTACCTCGTAATTCCAAACATGCGTACAGGAATCAAAACAAGAACCAAACTCATCCATTACGCTTTCCCAGCCAATCAGGTGTCCATCTTTTGTCCTGAAGACCGTTTGAGACCGCAGCGTGCTGTGGTTAAACAAAGCCGTAACTTTGACCACATCGGCTAACGAAGAACTGATAAAAGCATTCATAAACTGACGTGTTTTTAGCTCTAAAACCGGAAACTGAAGAACAATTTTTTGTGCTGCATCCCAGACATCGGTATATTTTGTGCTGTAATAATTTCCAATAATTTCACTTGACCAGACATATCGGTTCGGAAAATTCCAGGTGATAAAAAACCTGAACGTTTCGTTGGAATTCGGTGCTAATTTCTTCTTCACTGGCAGTGAAGCCAACGGATCATGATCCATCAATTTGGTTTTATCAATCAATTCGCCCTCAACACTAAAATCGTTCCAAAAATCCAGTGTTCCTCTTCCCCAACTGTTCTCTTCTGATGACCAGCGATAGCTAATCCCAGATTTTTCGCTGGTAACTAAAGCAATTGTACCGAAAGCCGTATCAGTTTTTTTGACACTGTCGGAATACATATAAATCCCACAGATCTCCCCACTTTTTCGGAATTCATTATGATTATTTTTTGCGCTATCAGGTATAAAATCACCATTCCAGTCACGATGGTATTTACTATTATCTTTGCCAACGAAATTCCGCAGTGATCCGCAAACGGATATTTGAATTGGTTTTGCAATGAGTTTGGTCACTTCATAATTTAACACGGCAACCGGTAATCCACTTGCATCTGCATCACCAGGAATGAACGGGTTGAATCCAATGATTTTAACTACCACTGGCATCGTTTCATCAGAAAGGTTAACTATTCCAATAGGATACGAGGGCCCAAAACTGGCTTCGCCAAAGTATGGAAAACCATGCTGATTTACAGAACGGCCTTTGTAATGTTGGGATTCGGCTGGGTACACAGGACCAACTAACGCTCGGGTCATGGAGGACTCTCCTTTGGGTTCAACAAAGATCGAGAAGAAAGGTGCATTATTCCCTTTAGTGATGGTACTATGACCAATACCCGGCTTATTCATGATTTCCCAATCACGCAATTCCCCACGTCCTCCCAGTAAAACAGTCCCTGTTCCAATCCCACTCTGAGGCAAGGCAATGTTGTATAAATGATCCTTGTTGTAATGTTTCAGAAAAGGCCAACTGTGCTCATTTTGTCCGAAAAGCTGCATGCCGGAGAAAGTCAAACTCATCAAATTGAAAATATATTTCATAGTATAGCTAAGTTTAGTTTGTTTACAAAAAGGTTGTTAATGGACTGTATAATAGTTGTAGTTCTTTTTATTTCATTCCAAAAACAATGATAGATTCAGGAACAAACCGCACGAAAACTGCATGTTGCTCGGGGTGCATTCCAGAAATCTCAAACTTCGCCACGGCCGTGCCGGTTGTAATTCCCATAATCTTTATATTTAAAGCTGACAAGAATGTTTTTTCCATCCGCTTAATAATCGTTTTTGTAAATCATCCCATGAGGGAATACCGCTGAGCGAATCTATCGCCTCTACATTGCAGGCGCCTGTAGCAACAGCAATGGTCAGCGCTTCATGGGCTGGCAATCTTTTTAAACGTGCTGCTAAAAATCCGGCAATGGTGCAATCGCCCGAACCAATTGCCCCAATGAGTTCAACCTGAAAGCAGGAAGAGTAAAGGAATTCTTTTTCAGACATATAACAGGCTCCAAATTCGCCGAGTTTTATCAAAACTTCTTTAGCACCCATTTTAACCAGCTTGTTCCCCAATAAATGTAAGTTATTTTGAGTTAGGCCACCAAGAGGTTTGTCTGATTTGATAAAAGTGTCGAAAGCCGGACGGTCAATCATGTATAAAAGCTCGTCAATACTGGGTGTGAAAATGTCGACAAATGGAAGAACTTTTTGCAAAAGTTCTGTCCAGTTGACTTTCCCAGCTTTACTCTGAGGATCGGGACGTGCCATATCCAGTGAAGTTGCTACCCCCAATTGTTTTATTTTTCTAAAGATCTCAACCAATTGGTTCCCTCCGTCAGCAAACAAGGAACGCATGAGTGGAGGGTATCCGAAATGAAAATGGCGAGCTTGCCGGATGAGGTTGTAATCCAGGTCATCCTTGCTGAAGGTGTCATTGGCCCCCGGAAAATGAAGAGGGATGCGGTCGATGCCCGGAATGTTTAAAACGATGGTGTAAGAAGTTCCGCAAGTTTCATCCATAATCATACCTTTAACAGACAATCCTTCCGCCTCCATTTTTGCCAATATACTTTGTCCAAGTAGATCGTCACCTATTTTCCCCATTGGGCAAACATTTAATCCTAATCGGTTTAAAGCACCTGCAGTATTAGGTACAGCACCTCCCATTGCCTGCGCCATTGGTCCAACCTGAATTAATTTTCCGGGTTGGAATATATCTTCAACCGATTTACCCCCCTCGAAAAATGTAGGGAGTAAATCCATGCAGGTGTGACCTGCTACAATACAATCTATTTTCCTGTTCATAATCGAATTACTTCTGCTTCAATATATTTTTCCAACGCTTCATGAACGGCATCAGCTACATGGCCTTCAACAATTACGGTATGGTGGCGATGCCCAGCTGTCCCAATGGTCTGCAAAACATGCTGAAGATTTTCGATCTCGGCAACACCAGCGCACCCAAAGAAATTACCTGAAATCACATCATCGGTAATCCTACCTTCACCTATGTAGAACTGAAGTTTACCATTCATCGTTTTCATGCCACAATAGGTCATGTCCATTGCTTTGATGCGACCCACATTGCAGCCCCATGAGCAACCTTTTCCAAGTGCCGGAACCAACAATTCATGATCTACTACCTGTCCTTTTTCCTTCATCAGGCTTTGAGGTACCGGCCCGCAATGGAACAAAATACATTTATCCTTTTCGTTGCCATAGTTATTGTTCCAGTCAAGATTAGTGACTGCCTGCCCGGTGGCTGCATGAAGCGCCGCCATTGCAACAGCGCTGCAAACATCTACTTCACAGGCCGCCATCATATCATTGTCATTCATCACTCCCATTAACACGCAAGGTGAAATTCGCAGTTTTTGTTGAAGTTCACTCCAGCAACGCAGGGCCATTCCATCCAAACCATATTCTGCAGCAATTTGATCGAAAGCCACTCCAAGCTTTGCAATATCTGTCATAGCTTGTTGGGGAACGCCATCCCAGCGGGTGTAATTCTTTAGATAAACTTCTTTTTTTACGAATTCTTCAGAATTTGTATCCACCTTGTCAAACTGCGTGAATACATTGACCAGATCCATGGTCTCAACTGTTATTCCATGCTGCTGCAAAGCAATTTCATCGTAACGAACGGCTTTAAATGGAGTAGTCCGGGCACCAATGGCCCCAATCGTCAAGTTCTTAAGTTTATTTACAACCTGGCAAATCCGATCAAAATGAATTATGTTTTCTTTAAAAACAGGGTCATTTGGATGTATCACATGAGGTTGTAGGTTGGTAAACTTTAATCCGTACTGAACCAGAATATTCAGCATGGCAAATTTTCCGCAGAATGCATCACGGCGAGTGTCCGTAGCCAACTTATTCAGTTCGTCAGGATAGGCATGGACCAGTAACGGAACTTGCACGTTTTTCAAGGCTTCAATTACTCCGCCTTCGCTGCCAAAGTTAGGTAAACAGAGAATAACACCCTGGTATTTACCACGATTGGCATCTAAAAATTCGGCAAACAACTTACCTTCTGTTGGCGTTTCAAATGCGCCAGACGGGGTTAAATTTGTCGGTGGCACAAGTACTTGATATCCCATATCCGTTAAGGAGCTACACATTTCTTTCCGCGCCTGCTGTATGAGTGATGCAGGAAAAGTTCCCCTGTTTCCCAGAAACAAGGCGAATGTTGTTTTATCTGTTTTCATTTATTTAATGGAATTAACAATCATTTATTCAGCAATACCAAATTCGAAAACACTAACTTGCGTGTAGGTTTCCCCTTTATCAAGTTTTGCTGAAGTATAATTTGGTATTTTATCGTGTAAGTTTGGCGAATCGGGGAACTTCTGAGGCTCTAAACAGAAACCAGAACGGTGTCCATATTTTTTACCAACTTTTCCGGTAAGTGTGCCATCCAAAAAATTGCCGGAATAAAATTGCACTCCGGGTTCAATATACTTCAATACCTTCATGATAATGGTTTCGAGCTCAGCTACATAGTCCTCAAAGGAATAACCATGTTCCATGAATGCTCTATCTGCCATGTTTTCGAACCATTTCCGGTAGCTGCAAAAAGATGGGTTGGAACGCCGTCTTCAATTAATAAAAATGGCCTTTCAAAATGATTTTGGATCGTAGTTGTTCCGTCATCCCATCGGATAGTACGTGAATACGCCTTGGGCTGATCGTATAAATTCCATTTCACACCGTCATTAGACCATGCTTGCAAGCCTCCGCCTTCTTCGCCACAAATATGCCCAAAACGATCTTTCAAAATTACTTCAAACCTACCCTTAGCACACCATACATAAGGGTCTTCCACATCGTTATCCTGATTGGCCGCTGTTTCAAATCTGAAAATCGGGTCGTTGCTCAAACGTTCATATGGTCCTTCCGGTTCTTGTGCCTTTGCGACACCCAACAACAAAGGAGGTACAGGTCCTACTTCAGACGATTTGTACATTAATAATATTTCACCGGTATCAGGAATTACGACCGGAGATGGATTGGTAGTTATAGTAGCATCCCATTTGCCAAAGCGTGGCTCAAGAATCGGTTTGTCTAGCCGCCTCCACGGGCCATAAACCGATTTTGATATGGCCAGCCCAATACGTTTGTTCATCCATGCAGCTTTACTGTCTATTATTTTTTCATCTTCAGGAATCGGAAAATCATAAGTAGTACCAAAATAGTATAGCAGGTAATAATCCTGATATTTAATGATTCGGGGGTTGTGTGTTACCAACCCGTCAAAATACTCCTTACCACGAATAGGAAGCACCACTTCTTCAAAAGTATAAGGCCCCACAGGAGTGTCGGCAACAGCACGAACCACTTCCGAGTTAGATACCCAATTGCCAAAACCCAGTTTTTTCGACCAGCGGGAAGCGAACATATGGTAACGACCGTCTTCTCCTCGAATGACGGAGGAACACCAAATCCAGTAATCATCCATTGAAAAACCTCCACCTACCGGAGCTGGCAATAACTGATCTATAATTGTTTTTTCAACTTGACGAAACGAAAATATTCCAGGCAAAATACTTATTCCAGTGAATCCACTAGCTGTTGCTTTAATAAATTTACGACGTTCCATTTTGTTTTCTGATTTTGAATTTACTTCCAATTATGAAATTTACTTTAGTTTATTCAGACTGTGATTCCGTACTTCACTGTTTTGCAATGCCGGTAAGTCTGTCGATGATTTGTCCAGATAAAACAAACCGTAGCATACACATCATCGCTGCGCCAAAAACAAATCCAGCCTTTTGCAAAGGCAGTATCTTTGGGATTGCTCGCATTGTCGCCATCATTGATCCTGTAAAACTTAGATTTCGCATTTTCGAATATTGTATTCCGATGCTTTTGAATCGAACATTGCAAAACCGTTATGGTGTTTGGACGCAATCACGATATACTTCATTTCTGCATCGTTGGTCATCTGAACTCATTCTTACGCATTAAACTTCACCGGATTGAACTCCGCACATTTTTTTATCTCTAGAAATTTGTACATGGTACATAATCTATTCGCCTAAGCATTTCACTTTCTCATCCTTCCAAATACCCACAAGAATAGACACCCCTGTGTATAAACAGGCCAAATTTGGTATTATTAAAATCCCGTAAGGCCTTCTTCTTTGATTGGAGCATCTTTTCCCATTATTTTACAATGACATCATCTTCCTGCGACTACGAAAATACTTTGATGCTTAGGGTCATGCATAGTGCACATATAATAACAATACAGCTACTTTAATTTTTATCTTGAAATTCATATTTGATATTTGAAAGCGTGATTAATTCGACCTGCTCCCCGTCAATAAGCCCGAAAGGCTTGATATCAATTGTATTCTCTCTCGTTTTCATTATAAACACTTTTAATTATCCCGGCATATCTTCCAATTCAATCCCTTTGGTTTCGTGTACCCACATTTTCACGTAGAAGAATGAGATTATTGCAAAGCCTGCATATATTCCACAGGTTACACCTAAACCAATACCTGCAAGCATTAATGGCACTGTCATGGTTACTCCAAAGTTTGAAACCCATTGTGCAAAGCCGCTGACAGCTAATCCTGAACCGCGAACCTGATTCGGGAACATTTCTCCGAGCATCACCCACATGACAGGGCCCCACGAAAAATTAAAAAAGAAAAGAAACAGATTATTTCCTATCAAGGCAATTGGAGCCCCCATTCCGGTTAAAATAAGCTTACCGCTTGCTTCCTGACCACTTAACCCAAAAATCAAGGCCATTGTGCCCATTGCCAGGAACATCCCAATGGAACCAATCAACAATATTTTCTTCCGGCCGATGCGCTCGATGGTCAACATTGTAACGACACATCCGGCAATACTTACGGCTGCTCCAAGTACGTTGGTAACCAGCGATTGGTCTTCCGAAAACCCGGCAGCCTGCCACAATACTGCCCCATAATAGAAAACCATATTTATACCCACTGCTTGTTGGAAAAAGGCCAGTCCAATGGCTACCCAAACGATCGGACGAAATCCGAAACGTCCTAAAACATCCCGAAATATGGGACGGTGATGGTCAGCCGATAAGGAAGCTGCAATTTCCTTGTATTTTGATTGTGCATCACCTCCCATTAAACGAGTCAGTACTGCATTGGCTTTCTCATTTTTCCCGGATGCTACTAAAAAACGAGGACTTTCAGGAATAAAAAACAATGCAAAGAAGAAAATCAATGCCGGGGCTATCTCGACCCAAAACATCCAACGCCATGCAGCAAAGTCAAATGCGAATATTTCAGTTGAACCACCCGCATGACGAGCAATTAACCAGTTAAACAAAAATGAAAAGAAGATGCCCAGTAGAATTGATATTTGCTGAATGGAAGAGAGCATTCCGCGATACCTGGCGGGTGCAACCTCGCTAATGTAGGCAGGTGCAAGAATGGAGGAGGCTCCCACTGCCAAACCACCAACCAGTCTGTAAATGACAAACTCAGCAGAACCATTTGCTATGCCTGACCCCCAAGCGCTTACGGCAAAGAAAACAGCGGCTATAAAAAGTACAGATCGTCTTCCAATTCTGTCAGCCATTTGGCCGGCAGCAAATGCACCGGCAGCGCAGCCCAAAAGCATGGATGCAACATTAAAACCGGTACCCACCGAATCAGAACCAAAAGCCATCTGTAGGCCATCAATGGTTCCATTAATTACACCTGAATCATAGCCAAAAAGGAATCCACCAATGGTAGCTATCAAAGTGATTAGGATGGTAAATCCATAATTTGTTTTATTCTTCATAAGTACTTTATTTTGTTATGAATTTTTTCAAGTAAATGACTGCAAGATAAAAGTTATAGCCTCATTACAACTTGATTATTTTTCAATATATTAGCATTTTATTTCAATAAAGACATGTTTTATAAATGGCAACTATTTTAGATAGTCAATACTATTTTGGACCAAACGGATTTCCTATCTTAGTATGGAGAGAAGGTTTATCAACCAAAGTCGATACCAGGCCCAATTATACTGAAATAGAACATTCACATGATTTTTGGGAAATTGTTATTATCAATGAAGGCACAGGAAAACATTGGCTCGAGGGCCAATCCTTTCCTGTGAGTTCAGGAGATGTGTTTTTAATACAAAAGGGACAGAATCACTATTTTCAAGATTTACAAAGCCTTGATTTGATAAATGTTTTATATGATCCTGATCGGTTGGGATTACCCGAAGGCGAACTTAGAAAACTACCCGGATATTGCGCCTTGTTTATGCTCGAACCGCAGCATCGGAAGCCACACCGGTTTTCAAGCCGTTTACACCTTAAAAGATTTGATTTAGCTCCAGCAATACAAATTGTTGATAAAATTGAAACAGCTTGCACTGGAAAAGACGCTGGTTGGGAGATATGTTCACTTACCGCTCTTCAGGAATTAATTATTTATCTTTCGAAACGTTACGTCTTATCGGACACACCTGATGCGGCCTCTCTGCTGCGTGTTGCTGATGTAATAGGCTTGCTTGAAAAAGAATATATGAATCAACGGTGTCTAAACGATCTAACAACCATAGCAAATATGTCAAAGGGGAACCTTATTCGAATATTCAAGAATGCAACAAACCAAACTCCTATTGAGTATCTTATCGAAATCAGGATTCAACATGCCATGGATTTACTTCGAAAAACCAATTTGCCAATTAACGAAATAGCTTACCAGGTTGGCTTCAGTGATTGTAATTATTTTTCACGGCATTTTCGGAATAAGTCCAACACTACTCCTAAAGAATTTCGGATTAAGAATACGGACTCAAAAAAAAATAAATTATAATAGATAGGATATAATAGACAAAATAGTTGATAAAGCCCTCTGTAAAAACAATTTACACAATACTTAGAAGAAAATTAATTGAAATGCTTTTCAACTACTTTAACAGAAATATAGAGTTCTTCTGCTATTTCTTTATTTTTTCTTTCTTCGAACCTACTACGGATAAAAACTTTCTTACATTGGGGTGGTAGTTCTTCAAGCGTACGCTCAATTATAAGTTCAATTTCTTCGAACGTATAGGCAGAAGAATCAAACGTGTTTAACACTTCCATATTCATCTCCAATTCATTTTGATCCAATGAATTTGCAGTAAAAGGCTTTTGTCTGTATCGTTGATCTCTTAATCTATATAAGCAATTATTCTTGGCAACGGTAAAAAGATATGTGCTTAAGTTGGAATCTTCCTTTAGTTCATGACGTTTGTTCTATAAGGTAAAAAATGTGTCCTGTACAATATTCTCAGCAATATCATCAAAAGAGATAAATTCAAGAATGAAATAATAAAATCTGGAGTAGCATTTATTAAACATAACTTTGAAAACAACTTCATCGTTATTTCTTATTTTTTAAAATTTTCCAAGTCATTCTCAAACATCACATAAGTACAGTTAGGAAGAGACAAAAATAAAAAATTAATCCAATAATTATTTTTTACTGTTTCGATGCGTATTGCTTATTCAAGAAATAAATCATTCATGCATAGAGCATCAATCTCATATAAGAATAATTGGATCAAAGAATGTATATCTAAATACGATATAATAATATATTCTTTTTCAATATCTTTAAATGATTTATTATTATTTATATTGGAATTTGTTATTATTGACTATCAAAATATAATGTTTATTAATAATGAAATGCAACATAGTAGATATGAATCGAATTAAACTAGTGCTTAAAGATCAGGGAAGGCCCCAGACATGGTTGGCAGGGAAGATAGAAAAAAGTTATGTAGTTGTTACCAAATATTGTAATAATCATACACAACCTTCCATACCAGTACTCAGGAAGATCGCAGAAGTTTTAGATATTGATATCCGTGAACTGTTGGTGCCTACAAAAAAAGAAAAATAGTTTGAAGAATTTACTGTTTTAAACAACGTTTCACATTCTTATTCAGGACTCAACTATCATATTAATAATCTGATTATGCGATTCTTTAACAACAATTTTTAAACATTCAACTTTGAAATAGAAAATGACGTATCTTTAAATTCATGCAACATTTTTACTCAGATCAAATAAATATTCCGTATTTTTACACTACAAAATGACCAAAATACCATCAAATTTTAGGTGAGTAAAACAGTGAGTCAGATTGAAATTGTTCATTGCATAAACATTGATAATAAACGACTTAAGGAGTAGGTTCAGACTCCTGACAGGACAACTAATAATCAAAGAGTTACAAGATTTTAAAATGTAATTCTTTTTTATTTGCATACAATTTGCATATAAAACGACTCAAAACACAAAAGGGAGCAATTTTAAATAATTGCTCCCTTTTGTGTTTCATTGCTTCTGATATATTTGGAAAAGAAACTCATTCATGTATTTTGTAGATTCGTAAGACACACGGAATTACGGGGATTAAGATTTTCCTCTGAAATCACGGCATTTATCAACACTGTCAGTGTTTTGCTAATGGGCGGGATTCCGCTTATTTAGCAACAAGAGGGAAAAACGGTGGTACTTCTGATGTTACCCATTTGCTGAATGGTTTTGCATTTTCAGAATCACTCCGAATAATTACATCGTACATTCCTGATTCATTTACAAAAGTCATTGATTGAATACCGCTTGACGTAGGGGTCGGTAAAACGACGACCCACTTACAATGGTCGTTTACTGCATCTGTCGGACGTGAATATCCAAGAGCCTTGGCACAATCATTCAGGCAGAATAAAGGATCTCCAGATTCATTTGTTGTAGTCTTTTGGCTGCTGTCGTGAATCACAACATCATCTGGAACGACTTGTTGAAAACGTGGATTTTGTGACGTTCACCAAATCGGGGGAAATCTCTATGCTCCGACAACATTTATCGTCAAAAAAGTAGTTATATTAGAGATATCAAATCGTTTTCGGCAATCAGTATTTTACTTTTATCATTGATTTATCATCCAGCCTGCTATTGACCTCTTTGGTACTTTTTTTTACAGTTGTATGGAAGTGTAAAATTAAAAACTGATCCAATCTCAGAATCCTTGTCAATCCAGATCCTACCGCCCAACATTTCAACATAGGCTTTTGATATAGCTAATCCTAGTCCAGCACCTTCAAACCTTTTGTTTAGCGTTTCGCTTCCTTGCCTGAATCTTTCGAAAATAACTTCCTTAAGTTCAGATGATATTCCTATTCCAGTATCTTTCACAAAAAATTTTAATTCAGAATTCGAAGCCAAACTGTCTGATTCTATTTTTTCATAACCAACTTCAATGTTTCCGGTATTGGTAAATTTAATTGCATTTTTTACTAGATTCGTTAGAATAGCGTAGAGCTTTTCCCGGTCTGTCCTTATGATTGCTTCATGTTCAGGAAGTGAATTTCTCAATATCAGCAATAACCCCTTCTGTTCAGCTTCAGGCTTAAAAAAACTAAAAATAAACCGGGTTTGGTCATTCACATTGGTTTCCGACATTGAAATCCTCATAGTACCGGATTCAATCTTTGAAATATCGATTAGGTCGTTAATGATGTTTAACATACGGACGCCACTACTTTCTATGATCGAGATATACTCTTGTACTTTTTCGCTGGAGAGATCTGGTTCTTTTAGTAGATCGGCAAATCCCAGTATGCCGTTCATTGGGGTACGAATTTCATGACTCATATTAGCTAGAAAGGCTGATTTTAAACGGTCGCTTTCCTCTGCATGTTCTTTGGCCTTGGTTAATTCACATTCGGTCTGTCTCTGTTCTGTAATATCGCGGATTACAACCAGACGGCTTTCTGGCTGGTTCTTTATGGCATGTTTAAGTATCCTGAATGTTTTAATCTCATCATTTCTCCGAATTTCTTGTGTCTGGTCATTAGTTTCATGATTAATTACGGCATTCAATAACTGCGTTACCGTGGCACCCGCTGATTGGGCCGGAAATCCGATGATATTATTGTTTTGAATACCTAAAAATGACAGGGCGGTTCCATTAATATCCTGTATCCTGTTTTGTCCGTCTAAGGCCAATATTCCATCAGGTAAAGTTTCAACAAGCGTTTCACGAGCTACTGGCACCAGATTGAGAAATCGGATGTTCAAAATTGCATAAGCAGCCAGAATTCCACTTAGCAAGATACTTACGGGTGTTATATCTAAACCTTTTACAGGATTGTTGTCTGTAAGATATATTAAGCTGGTTATCCAAGGACAAAAACCTCCGATTAAAACAATCAATCCCTGAGTGCGAAAAGGCTTGTTTTGACTGATAATAAAACGAATAAGGTTGATAACTGCCAAAAGCAGCACTAGGTACGAATAGGCTATGTATCCGAGCCAGAATCCAATCCCATGGTAATATTCCATAAGATTTGTTTTCTCTGATATTGCAGAAAATCCTGACCATATCAGCTTGTGTTTCTCGTTGGTTATCGTGAGCGCCAGTGTGATTAAAGGAACAATGAATAGAAGCCAGATATGTTTTCGGGAAAGGAATTTGTCTTTGCCTGTGAATCGGAGTGAAAAAATTAGGTAAAGTACAGGAGTCGCAATTCCACCAAAAAATTCGAGTTTCGACCAGAATATTTTTTCCGGAATGGAAGTTGATGCTGTTTCAAATATGAGCCAAAATGCGCCAATACCTGCGGCAATCATCAGAAAGGTAAGTTCTTTGCCACCTTTCACCAATCGTCTCTGCCAGGCAAGAAACGCAACAAAGAACGAGACTAATGCGGTTGCCAGGAAGAATACAGAATATGCCGTAAAAATAAGGTTCATAGTTGCCTTTTGACTTTATGTCTAGTTCAATAACTACAAAGATAATTTAGTATGCCAAAAAATACCATATTTGGCTTGTGCTTTATAAATCCAATTGGGTATTTTTATTTTTCAATTCGATGAACGGGCTTTTTAGGTGTACTACGTACTTACACCGGAAGAGATCAATGGCACTCAGGAGTAAAGGGGAAAAGACTTTTAGTTAATCAAGTCACATACATGCCGACGAACTTATTGGTCAGTGGAAAAATGACTAAAAGCGGCATCCTATTTCTTCCTTGTCATAAAAACTGAAGCATCTTTCAACAAAGACGTCTGGACCAATAGGCTGTAATAAGCTGTTGGTTTGGTTACCGAAGAATTTACCATTATCGGAATTTTGCTTTCGAGAATTTGCCAACAAAATAAATCTCCGGTATTTAGCCCCGAACTGACTTCTTTAAGTATTTCGGGTATTTTAATAGTATCCGGTTAATGTCTGATGGGTAAATCAAAGTAAGATTCATTGCTATTCTGACTTTCATCAAGGGTTTGTTTGTAATTCCAAGAGTCTCGCAAACTTCAGTGTAACTCATTGGGCTTACTTTCTTTGTTTCGTTGTGGCTAATCTCTGCCCTGATTTCTTCTTTTATCCTTGACATGAAATCATCAAGGGTTGTGTTACTGGATATTATCGAAGGCAGGTATGAAAAACGTTCGACCATCATCACTTCTCAGATACCGGTCAAAGAGTGGTATGACATTATTGGTGAAAAAACAATTGCCGATGCCATACTGGACCGCATAGTCCATCAATCGTTAAGAGTAGAATTGTTCGGGGAATCTCTCAGAAGAAGAAAAGGCAAAACAGAATCCATATATTTGTAAAAATTTTGATGTAAAATGATGACTGTTTTATATCCTAATTTGACTACGCTTTTTTATCCTTTTTGACCAACAACTTCAAGGGGTCAGTTTGCTTCGGCGAAAGGGGATCAGTTTATGGTTCTTCGTCACATTTGGGGCCGTTTATCCATCCTGGGATAGAATGACTTTCCTACGCAGTAACTCGAAACTAGCCCGTCCATACATTTGGCGTTTGATGCTTTTAATTCGGTTTACATGCCCTTCAACGGTCCCATTGCTCCAAGGCAATCGTATTCCGTTTTCAACAGCTTTTATATCTCGGGATAAACCATAAGCGAATGATTTCAAGCCGGATAATTTTGTTTCGATCTTTTGATAAAATCGATCTATCTTGTTATGTTGCCGCGCCCTCGTTTTATCATAGTCCGAAAAATCTGAACCAATTTCCTGACTATCTTAAGTTCTGGGATGTTATGAATGAGTGTTTTCATACAACTCCTTTCATCTGGATCTTCGATATCCGAGATTGATCCTCCGATATATTTGGCTAGTTTTCTGGAATCTAATGGTTTTATATATGGTATTATTTTTTGCTGAACCTCAATGTTATCCAAGGTAGTAAGGCCATATTGTAACTTTAATTTATTGATGTAATCGAAGGCTTGCGTGCGGCCACCGTTATAACCAAGTTCAAGAATTTCATCCAATATGTCTTCCTTCTTATAACCTTCCATATTTAGCCGGAATAAAATATGACCTGAAAATAGAGCAATGTTGACTGATTTTGGGTGAATCCTTGGGAACAGGTTTTCCTGAATGAAATAGGAGCGTCCCGTGTTACGACTGATTTTTAATATTGTCGATATCCTCTTTATCGGAGTTCCTTTCAATTGCAATTCTTTGACTTTGGTAAAGGTGCCTAATCGCTGATCAACTTGAATTTCTTGAATTTCTGATGCAGCTTGTATTGTTGCAAGACAGTCAGTTACTTCAGTGCTTTTACAATGGCCTCCATTGGCGGATAAAGTTAATATTTCGTCTGTCTTGTCTGTTATTACCTGGCGTATTTCCTTGCTGACGCTCTTGAAGTATTTATCCAAGGCATCAGAAAGATTCATTAGTAGGTGAAATCGATCGGCAACTTGAATCGCTTCCGGACAGATTTCATTAATTGCTGAAGAATACGCCCCAGACCGATCTCTGGTAACAATTTTAATTGCAGGATATTTTTTAAGCCATTCTTTTAAGTTTGCACTATCTCTTGATGCTAAGAGATCAATTGGTCTGAAGGGTTCCATATCAATCAAAACCGTTCCGTAATTCACTCCTTTGCGAAAAGCCCAATCGTCAACGCCAAGGACGACAGGTTGTTTTATTGCTGGCAGTAGGTGCCTTAGTGCAATACGAGTTACGGTAGAACTACTCAAAGGAAGGTAAAGAAGCTTTGAAAGCTGGCTCCCAAGTTTTCCAGTTAGTTCTATTGATATTGAATCCAATAATTGCGATACCCTGTTCGTCCTTCGTGAGTATCTTTTTATATGAGATGTCTGCTCAGAAAACACTTTACGGGGGCACGAATAATTTCTGCACTTAAATTTTCTTGTCTTCAAGAAGAGGATTGTTGTATTTTGAAATACGGGAAGGTCCGTTATCTTGCGTTGATAATGATCATGAACAGAGTTACTGGAATGGCCACAGATAGGACATTGGGATCGACAGGACTTGATGGAAGCAAAAATACTGATTTTACCATTTTCAAGTTCAATGTCTTTAATGCAGAATTTAGGAAGGTTAATAAAGTGATTTATTCTCATAAGTAATTGATATTAAATTACTTGAAGATAATTAATGCCTGACGAATTACCAAGAAAAAGCGATCATATTTGTCTGATTATCAAATATCTGTGCAATATATTTGTGAGGTTTTGAGCGTCCCCAAATGTGACGAAGAACCAAGTTTAATCGGTATATCCACTAACAAGAACGATCAAAATTCGGGAATAATTTATGTCCGGATAACAATTTTCCCTGGGTAATCATAAAATCGAGTATTTCTCCTTTATCATTGATGATCAGGTGCAGTTTGAACCCAAAGAACCATCCTATAGAGCATTGTCCTTTGGTTGCCATGCCTTTAAAAACCTTATTGGAGTATTCCCTGCGGATATGACATACTTTCAATGGAGTGGAATCAATAAAAGAAACCCCGGTGCAGGTTCCCAAACAAACGGTTTTAAGAAAGATCGCCATTGGCATAACAGCCTTTTGCTGAAGCTCAACAAATCGATTATATGAAACAGTTTGAGGGAACTCTTTTTGAAGATGAGGTATTCCATAGTTGATATAGAAATGTTTAATGTTTATAAATTGACCTGCACGAAACAAGATTATGATAACCTAGCTATCGGACAATCTGAATGAACGGTTTCTTCGCTTTTTACTATTGTCTTTATCCAAAACGTATCCGTCCTTAACTTTATCAAATTCAATGCAAAAATCGTCAACAATGCAGAAAATTTCGGTAATTTTATCTACACTAAATAATAGTAGATGTTGGTTATATGTTTGATTGTTAGAGATTTAAATTTATAAAATATTCCTATGTTTTCAAATATTTCTTACATCGAACTCACGTTAAGATAAGGAGTTAATTAAAATTTACTTTTTTTGCTTTATCCCCAATTTGTTTGTACAGGACTATGGAAATGAATTTATACGTTATATTTAGTTTTTTGAGTTTATAATATCGTCAAATGCTGTTAAATGGTTAGACAATTTTTGTTATTTTGGTCTGTCACGCTTTTTTAATTCGGAAAGTATTCGTCTAAATGAAAAAATTAGAAGAAGTAGCTTGTTGGTACAATCGCAAAAACGACGATAATGAAGCATTGTCGCTACTTTATAGCCGGCATGTTCATGAATTATTTTCTTATGGCATGAAAATTTTTGGCGACGATCAATTGGTTAAAGATTGCATACAAGAAGTATTCGTACATTTAATCGACAAAAAAAGGAAACTTATCCTTCCCGAAATTTCTTCTGCTTATTTATTCAAGTCGCTACGCAATAAATTATTCGAAGAATATCGGACGAAAAGCCACAGATCAAATAATATCAAACGTATTACATCGGATGAAATAATGTTTGATGAGAGCATGGAACAAATAACAATTAAATCGGAAGAGGAACTTTCGCGCAGGAGAATTCTGGAAGCAGCGCTTAGTTCACTATCCAATTACCAGCGTGAGGCTATTTTTTTGAAATATTCACAAGGCTTTAGTTATGAAAAGATTGCAGAAGTTTTGGACATTGACGTCGCTTCTGCTCGTACTTTGATTTATCGCTCGCTAAAAAAAGTAAAAGATACTATATTGCCCAACATTACAAGTCAAACACTAACCACAAGATCCCTTATTCTTTTTCTGCTGAAATAATTCAGCATCACCGACCTCATCTGCTTAAGCATAATAGTGCGTTGATATGCAAGTATTTGCATAAAAACATCAAACGAGCATGAAAAAAAATATTTTTTTTGTCTATAAAAGACACCTTCAATCATTTATTGATGTATGAAAAAAGGAAATGACATAGATTTTATATCCCTTCTTCAGGATGAAACCTTTCTCGATCTGGTTAAGGGTTCACATGGTCTTAAAAATCAACTGGACTTTCTGGAACAGAAATATCCTGCAAACAGGGAGGCCGTTGCCTATGCGCTTGAGTTTATAAAAGCCAATCTTTCAGAACAGAAAAAAATACATGCTGATGAAGCTGCACAAATATTGCAGAACATTAAAGACTACTCCATGAAAAAACAGGGAGGCGCTTTCCGCAAGTTTTTTATGCACAATACATGGAAAGTTGCAGCAATTGTTATTCTTGTTTTTGCCAGTTCAATCATTATATACCAGCAGTTAAATAAAGAAACGCTAAGCAGTTTTGCAGCAAAAGAAACAGTAGCTGGAAACGAAGCAGTACTCATCCTATCGGACGGTTCCAAATATAAATTGGATGAGGATGATTCGAAAATTGAGTATAGTACCGATGGTGGTAATGTTGTTGTAAGAAATAAAAGGGAACAAGACGAGAAATTGAAAAACAACCATGATGCAAAAAACGCTGTAATCAACCAAATTATAGTTCCGGCAGGACATCGGCATACTGTTTCATTGAGCGATGGAACTATGGTAGTGCTCAATTCAGGCAGTAAATTAGTGTTTCCTGCTGATTTTGTAGAGAAAACACGAGAAGTATATCTGATTGGAGAAGGCTATTTCGAGGTTGCAAAAAATCCACAAAAACCTTTTATTGTTAAAACGGACAGGATGGATATCCGGGTTTTGGGTACCAAATTCAATATTTCGGCCTATGCTGATGAAAAAGTAACTTCTACAGTGTTGGTTGAAGGAAGTGTTTCGGTTATTCAAAATGGCAAATTTTTAGGTAATACCACGAAGAAACTAATTCCCAATCAAGGCTATTTTTATTCCTCTGAAACTTCAATGTCGGAAATTAAACAAGTCGATGTTGCAGATTATGTTTCTTGGAAAGATGGTCTGTTTAGGTTTAAAGACCAACCACTACATAATGTTGTTCTGCGTGTATGTAAATATTATAATAAAAATATTATCGTTGAAGGAAATAAATTACCTGAAATTTTGATTTCGGGAAAACTGGTGTTGTCAGATGATATTTCGGTGTTAATGAACTATTTAACGAAGACCATCGAAGTGCGTTATGAATTAAGAGAAGATGGAACTTATGTGATAAAAGAATAAAAATCGAACTCGATCATTAACTTAAAAGACAAAAACCTATGTAAACTAAAAAAGACTGAATCTATTTTTAAAAAAGACCGATGAATGCGGTAACATTCACCGGTCAAGAATTTTGCGATTAAATTAACCAGTAAAATTAATTTTAACCAGTACAAAAGTATGAAAAAAAAATGTATTGAAGCATGTGGCTATTATGGCTGCATAAGGAAATTGCTTTTTGTCATGAAACTAACTGTATTACTATTCTTTATGGGGTTGATGTCTCTTTCTGCTTCAACTTATTCCCAAACCAAAAAAATCACTTTGGATCTGGAGAATGTTTCAGTGTTAGAAGTTTTCAACCAAATCGAATCTCAAAGCGAGTTTGTATTTATTTACAAAAATGAAGCTATCGATTTAAATCAAAAGGTCAATCTCAAAGTTGAGAATTCAACAGTTGATAAAATTTTGAAGAGCGTTCTTCAACAAAGTGGTGCTGTTTTTCAAATTGTTGACAAACAGATAATCATAACTCCTGACCATGCGATTCCTTCAACAAATTCGAATATCAAAACGATTGAGGAAAATTTACCGCAACCACAGAAAATTGATGTTTCAGGCAAAGTAAAAGATACCAAGAACCTTCCGCTTCCCGGGGTAAGTATTATCGTTAAGGGAACTACCATTGGGACAATTACCGACTCCGAAGGACAATTTAAGCTATCCATCCCTGTTGGCTCCAAAACATTGTTGTTCTCCTTTGTTGGGATGAAATCTCAGGAAAAACCAATAGCGAATACAACCAGCTTTAACATTGTCATGGAAGAAGAAACTGTTGGTGTTGAGGAAGTCGTGGTTACCGCTCTTGGTATTGAAAAAAGCGTAAAAAGTTTAACTTATTCGACCCAACAGGTTAATATGGATGGATTGATGACCAATAAGGACATCAACCTTGGAAATGCATTGACGAGTAAAGTGGCGGGGGTTTCTATTACTTCATCAAGCGGGGCAAGTGGTGTTTCTGGCGATGCTCTTATTGTTATTCGCGGTAACCGTTCGATTACTAATGGCAACCAACCATTGATTGTTGTTGATGGTATTCCATTGAGTACTGGAGGTGGCGGTTTATCTGGCATTAATGCTGATGATGTACAAAGTATGAACGTGTTGAAGGGGCCTGCTGCTTCTGCTTTATATGGTTCTGCTGCCAACAATGGTGTAATTGTCGTGACCACAAAAAAAGGCAAGAAAGGCGAAGCTAGAGTTGAATTTAACTCTTCTACAATGTTCGACCTTCCATATTTGTATCCGAAATTTCAGAATGAATATGCACAAGGTGCTGATGGTAAATACAACTCGACCACAGAGTATTTAAGCTGGGGCCCTAAAATGACTGGGCAGACCGTTACCAATTGGACCGGCGACGAAATAAAGCTCAATCCACAGCCCAACAATGTTAAGGATTTCTTTCAGGCGGGATACGATCTGGTTAATAGTTTCTCGTATAGTGTTGGCGATGATAAGATGAACGCTTATTTTTCTTATACCAATACCACCGCTCAGGGAATTCTCGCTGATAATAAAATGCAAAGGCATAATGTTAATTTGAGGATCGATGGGGAGATGCTTAAAAATTTAAAAATGGATTTTAAAGTTACCTACAATAACAAGGAAGTGAAAGATCAGCCTGTAACTGGTGATGACCTTTTTAGCCCCATGTTTAACCTGATTAAGATGCCGCGCAGCATTCGTACTGCCGATATTGAGAAATATTCATATATCGATGCAACAGGATCGAAGCAACAGAATTCATGGTTTCCGGCTTCAACGAATAATGTTAACCCATATTGGTCGATGTACGGATACGAAAATCCAAGTTCTGGAAATAATATAAATTCGCTTATATCATTGCGTTACGATTTTGCCAGTTGTTTATATTTGCAGATCAGAGGAAGTTTAAGTTCCGGGAGTTCTGATTATGAACAGAAAACTTATTGGGATACGCCTTATATCTATGCAGGACATGGCAATTATGTAACTCAATTTGCCAAAGGCCGGACTTATGATAGCGACGTTTTGTTGTCATTCAATAAAAAAATTGGAAAAAATTTCAATTTGGGTTTAAATGCAGGTGCTGAAATTAACGACAACAAAAGTAGAAGCATGAAGTCTGATGCTCAGGGATTAAACACTGAGAACAAGTTCTCTCTGGCTTATGCTGAAAAGCCTGTGACTTCAGATAGCGAGAGCCGCATCCAGAAACAATCAATATATGGAATGGGTCAATTGAGTTTCCGTAATTATTTATTCTTAGATGCGACCGCCCGCAATGACTGGAGTTCAACACTACCAGCTCCGTACGACTATTTCTACCCATCCGTTGGTTTGACCGGAGTTATTTCCGACATGGTAAAACTGCCCGTTTTTGTAACATTTGCCAAACTCCGAGGGTCGTATGCCGAAGTTGGTAACGATGCAGGCTGGGCGCAAACCTTACAAACTTATACTGCGGAGGCTAAAGGACCTGCTGGCATTATCTATCCAAAATCAACCCGTATGCCTGTTAACCTGGTTCCAGAAAAAAGCAAATCGTGGGAAGCCGGAGCCGATTTGAGGTTTTTCAAAAACCGTCTGTCTCTCGACCTTACCTGGTATAAATCGAATACATACAACCAGTTAGTAAAAATAACATCTGTTGCTACTTCAGGATATAGTGATGCATGGAAAAACTGTGGAAATGTTCAAAATACAGGTGTTGAAATCATGATAAGTGCAACTCCGATTGAAAAAACAAATTTTTCATGGGATTTGAACCTGAATTTCACCAAAAACAAGAACAAGGTCATCGAACTGGATACGAATCTTGAAGCTTATCAAATTGATTCTCCGAATTTATCAGTTGGCGAATCATGGATACTCAAGGGGAGACCTTATGGTGAACTTTATACCAAAGGGTTCGTCCGCGATGCTAATGGCAACGTAATCGTTGATGCGCTGGGCATGCCTAAAATCGATGCTACCGAAAATCCGACCCCGAGCAAATACCTGGGCAACTTTAACTACGACTGGACTTCAAGTATCACCAATTCGCTTCAATATAAGAACTGGAATATGTCGTTCCTGATCGACTTAAATTATGGTGGAGTAAGAGGTTCTTCTACTGAAGCTATGATGTTGTTGTGCGGAACCAGCAAAGCATCGTTGGTTGGACGCGAAGACGGGATACTGATTGACGGGGTATTTGCTGATGGAACAAAAAACAATGTAAGGATAAATGCCGAGGCATATTACCGGAGCGTAGGTGGACGTATCAGCAATGGTTGCGGAGAACTGTTTAGCCATGATGCTACGAACTCTAGACTGCGTGAACTTTCTGTTGGATATACTATCCCACTAAAAAGCAATGTGGTAAAATCGCTAAAAGTCTCAGCAACAGGGCGTAATTTATTCTACATTTACAATGGGTGTAAATGGTTTGATCCCGATGTCACTTATGACACTACAAAAAATGGACAAGGCTCTGAAAGTGCATTCTTGCCTGGCTCAAGAACTTTAGGGTTCAACATCAAGCTTACATTGTAATAACTGATTAAAAAATCCAGAAACTATGAAAAAACAGATAGTCAATAGCTTCTCCGTAAAATTTCTATGTATTGTTGCGGTAATTGTTGTACTGCAATCGTGTACCGATAAATTTGAAGAGTATAATACTGACAAATCAGTATTAATGTCAGTAGGAACCAAAGAGCTGGCCGGTTTGATGTCCAATTCGCAAATGAGTGGAAGCAACTGGATGTCAACCGATAACTACAACCGCATATCAAGAACAATAACCAATCATCTTTGTGGTTACATGAATATTGTTGACATATTTTACGAACAAAATCAGTTGCAGTCTTCATACCATAACAGCGGTTTTAAAGGAATGTATTCGGGTGCAATTCCTTCGCTTCAGTGTATCATTGATATAACTAAGGATAATAGTTCGTATCAGAACGAATACGCCATTGCATTGGTCTGGAAAGTAAACCTATTGCATCAGGTTACCGATTTGTGGGGTCCAATACCTTATACTAAAGCCGGAAGCGGAGAAGAAACAATCCCTTATGAAAGCCAAAAAGATGTTTATTACCTGATGTTTGAAGACTTAAAAAAGGCCATCGACATCATGTCGGTGACTGTTGCTAGTAATGCTTCAGCGAATGCTTACGGAGTGGGAGACATGGTGTACAATGGAAGTGTTAAGCAATGGCTTAAATTTGCTACTTCGCTTCGGTTAAGGTTAGCCATGCGTATTGCTAATATTGATCCTACGAAAGCTAAAACGGAGGCTGAAGCAGCTGCCGCAGGAACTACCATGGAAGTTTCTACTGACAACGCATTTGTAGCTGTGGCCAATTGGAAAACCATGGGAAATGGTCTGGCAAGGGTCAATCCCTGGTATAGCAGTATTATGAGTGCCAGTATGGAAAGTTACCTGAAAGGGTTTCAGGATCCCCGCATGGAAAAATATTTTTCCCCGGTAAATGAGGTTGCAGCATATAGTGCAGCCAACCTGGCTTTGTTGCCTGCCGAATTGCGCGCTAATGACGGGGGATATCATGGAATGGCTAACGGGTTTAAAACATCAACCGAAGCTAGTACAAACTATTGTTATTCATGTCTTAACACAACCCGCTGGTGCGCTGCCAATATTATGACCGAACCAATACCTGTGATGTATGCTGCAGAGACTTATTTCCTGAAAGCAGAAGGAGCCTGGAGAGGTTGGAACATGGGTGGTGGTACTGCTCAGTCATATTACGAAAAAGGGATTACTGTTTCAATGGGACAATGGGGTGTCGCTTCAGAGGCAATATCAACGTATATCAGTAGCACGAATACTCCCGTAGCACCAAACGATTACGGTTATTACCATGCTGCAGCATCCACTATTCCGGTGAAGTTTGCAAGTAGTTCAACAGATCAATTTGAGCAGATCATAACTCAAAAATGGTTGGCAAATTTTCCATTAAGTGTTGAGGCTTTTGCTGAATATCGCAGGACTCGTCTTCCAAAAATTTATCCAAAAGCTAATTCAGCTAATGCTAATATCGACATCACCAAAGGGATGATTATTACCCGTTTGCCTTTTGCTTCGGGTGAATACTCAACTCAACCAGAAGAAGTGGCAAAAGCCGTTAAACTTCTTGGCAATGGAGTTACTGATTTGGAAAATGTTCCATTGTGGTGGGATACAAACAAGAATGGGAACTAGTTTTACTTGAATTTTGTTGATAAATAGTTCTATATAAAAACCTGACAGGCTCTAGTAACCTGTCAGGTTTATTTGAAATAACAAATTTTCCAAAATATTCTGGCACAACAAATTCCGCCGGTCGGGAATTAACTTAAATCACCATGAATATAAAACATATTGTATCGGTGCCATTAGTTGCACTGAACTTATTTTCTTTTGGTCAAAGCAAGGGTGTTTCATCCTTGAGTTTTATTGTAGAACCTTACCTGCAACAAGTTGAAAATGATTCTTTTCATGTATTGTGGGAAACTTCATCGTCCGGAAAAGGAATGGTTAAACTTGGAGTTGCCGAGTACAACGTGTTGAAGCCAAAGTTCGACCGTTTATTTCAGGAAGAAGCTTTGGGTACCTTTCACCGGGTAGTCGTGGATGGTTTGAAGGTTGATGAAAATTATTTTTATCAGGTCCTGACGATTGGCGAAAAAGGCGATACCATCCGGGGGACTATTACTCCGCTGCACATTCCTGATTATGAACAAATGCCAGTTTCGTTTGCCGTGGTAGGGGATACCCAGAATTCACCTGCTATTTGGGGTCATTTGTCTGAGCTTATTTATCAGGAAAGACCTTCTTTCATCGTTCATGTTGGAGACCTGGTGCAAAACGGATACAATAAGGCTGATTGGGTCGATGAGTTTTTTAAGCCGGCACATAATTTATTCCGCTTCTGCCCATTTTATTCTGCAATCGGAAATCATGAGCAGAACCATGCAAATTATTATCAGTATGTCGATTTCCCCGGAAGTGAATGGTTTTATACCGTAAAAAAGGGAGATGTTTTGTTTATTTTTGTCGATACAAACAAAGATATTTTGCCGGGATCCGAACAGTATTCAAAACTTCAGCAATTACTGGCCGCATCAACCGAATCTTGGAAAATTGTGGTACACCATCATCCGGTTTATGTTTCTGAAGAAGGGTTTTACGGAAATACCTGGTTTCAGCGAAACCTGCATGGCGACCCGAATGAAATGCACTTGAAAAAGCTATATGAAACATACGGCGTCGATTTAGTCTTAAATGGGCATGCCCATTTTTATGAACGGACCTGGCCTCTCCGGAACGATCGGGTTGATGCAGAAAACGGAGTCACTTATGTTACAACCGGCGGTGGAAATAATGAGTATTCGAAACATGCAGCCAATAAAGCATGGTACGATGCACGAACCCGGGTAACCAATCATTTCCTGTACTTGAGCATTATTGGGGAAAAACTTTATGGTCGAGCTATAGATTCTCTCGGAAATACATTTGACGATTGGACAATTGAGAAAAAAGCCGGTTATAAGCGACTGAATGCGCCACATCTTACCGAAGAAAAGCAGTATTTTATTGATTCAACTTCCGTTAAAATTCAAAACCTGAATAAGCGTGGGAAAATATTCTACCAGTTGGCAGGTAACCCGATTCAAACAAGCAGTAAAGAAAACGTTCGTATTCCATTAAACGAAACAACAACGGTATCTGCATATATTCAGGATGGAGAACTAAAAAGCTTTTTAGCTGAAAAGACCTATGTGAAAATGTCGGTTCTCCCGGCAGTAAAGAAGGCAAATAAAGGGATCAGAGCCAGTTATATTGAAGGAAACTGGATTGCTTTGCCTGATTTTGAAAAGATAAAGCCACTGAAAATATTTGATCTGGATTCGGTCAGCCTTCAGCAAATACAACCCCGTGCAAAAGATCATTTTGCAATACGTTTTACCGGAAGTTTATTAATTCCTGAAACCAATGTGTATCGCTTCCTGCTTGAATCTTTTGATGGAAGCAAGCTGTTTATTGACGGGCAGGAAATTATCAGTAATGACGGCATCCATTATGAAATTAAAAAGGAAAATTTTGTTGCTCTTGGGAAAGGGTTACACAACTTTGAGATTCAATATTTTGATTATATTAAACGGGAAACTTTAAACATCTGGATAGGTACGAAAAAGAAGCAGATGATGAATCTAAATAAATTCATAACCAATGGAAAGTAAGATTATCGTTTTTTATATGAGAATAATACTTATCGTAATGAGCCTGGTTCTCTTTCTGAATATTGATTTGCAGGCAGGCAATCCTTCGAAAAGGCATCCTCATGTACTGGTAATTGGCCTCGATGGACTGGGCGCCCATGGAATTGGAATGGCCAAAACGCCAAATATGCACGAATTGATGAAAAATGGCTCCTATTCGATGGCTGCCCGCACGGTTGTTCCAAGTAGCAGTGGCCCAGCCTGGAGTTCGATGATTACCGGAACCACTGTTGATCGTCATGGAATTGGGAACAACTCGTGGACAGTAGATGCTAAAATTCTGGAACCCGTATTTGAAGATAAACATAACATGTTTCCGACCATTTTTGGTGAAATTCGGGATCATCTTCCTCAAGCAGTTATTGCTGCTGTTTACCATTGGAGTAGTTTCGGAAATTTTATTGAAAAAGGTGTTCGTGACCTAAGTATCCCCGCAGAATCTGAAGATTTGGCTACCCAAAAAGCTTGTGATTTTTTGGCGACCAAACATCCTGATTTTATGTTCGTCCATCTTGATCTGGTTGATCATGCCGGTCATGGATATGGATACCGTTCGGCTGAATATGCAAAATCGGTAGAAAAAGCCGATAGTCTGGTAGGAGTGCTTATTGCTAAACTCAATGAAACAGAAATGCTTGATCAAACAGTAGTTTTCATTATTGCTGATCATGGAGGTCTTGATAAAAAACATGGTGGTATTAGTCCTGATGAGATGATTGTACCTTTTATAATTTCAGGGAAAGGGGTTAAAAAAGGATATGAGATTAAACATCCGGTTTTTACTTACGATTTGGCCCCGACTATTGCTTGGCTGTTTGGATTTCAGCTTAACGAGTGGGTTACTGGGAAGCCGCTGAAGGATGCATTTACCAATTAATTGAGAGAGGGTAATGTTATTCTGAAAATTCATTAAAGACGCGTCCTGATCAGCCAAATTTTAGTTAAAAGGACAATCGAGTTAATTAATACGGGTGTTAATGCTTTTATCGATGAAAAACTTTATTTCGATAATCCTCAGTATTGATAAAACACAGGCAAAAGGCCAGATAATCATTAAACACATTTACAGATTCAAAATAAAACCCAATTGAAGAAATACCGACTAAACTAACTTAAAATGAGAACGAATAAAATACTCTATATCGTATTGCTATTCTGCTTTTCGTGTTCAAAATATGAAAAGCGCCCGGTTGATTATGTCGATCCGTTTATTTGCAGTGAGGGCGATCACGGACAATGGGATCCCTCAGCAACAGTTCCTTTTGGAATGATCAAACTGGGAGCTGATACTTACCCAAGTAGCCTAACCGGCGATGGTGATTTTGCTCATTCCGGATACAATTATTCCGACAGCATTGTACGCGGATTCAGCCATTTCCATAAAGGTAGTTCGGGTGGAACCCGTATTTGTGACCGGGCTGGTCGTTTGTCGTTTATGCCTTTTTCTCATGAACCGGTTGACTCGTTTTATCGTTATCCGCTGGCTATAATGGATAAAAAATCGGAAAAAGCCCTGGCCGGTTATTATGCCGTCCGGTTAAAACAGGATAATATTCTGGTAGAACTTACAGCTCAGCCTCATTCGGGCATTCACCGCTATACTTTTCCGAAAGGAAAACCGGCGCGTCTTTATATCAACGAAGGAAACCGGGAACGTTCAGCTGGTATTTCAGTAAAAGAAATTGATGCGTTTCATTTGGAAGGATTGTTACAAACCTTTGCCGGGGTACGTTTTACTGTTGAATTTAGTAGTCCGGTTAAGTTTACAAAAACCTGGAATAATCAGGTATTGCAGAATCAATCAAACCTCGAAATGACGGATAATGGTGGTTTTGTCTGCGACTTTGGAGATCTTGGTGGAAAACCATTGCAAGTAAAAATTGGTCTTTCATTAATCAGTCAGGAGGCTGCAAAACAGAATTTTAAAACAGAGTGTGCTGCAATTGATTTTGACCGGATGAAACAGCTTGCATCGGATCAGTGGAACGAACGATTGGCTAAACTGGAAGTAAAAGGAAATGAGGAATATAAGACGATTTTTTATACGGCACTTTTTCATGCCTGTTTTTTACCAACAGTCATCAGTGATGTTGATGGAAATTACCCTGGCTTAGATCAAAAGGTCCATCATGCTAACGGGTATAAGCATTATTTCGATTACGCTTTTTGGGATTCATTCCGCACGAAATATCCATTGTACAGCCTTTTTGCTCCTGATGCCTATCGTGATATTGTGAAATCGCTGCGTGACATTTACGAGCAGGCCGAAAATTGTGAACCATTCCCGAATTCAGACCACAAACCACATGGCTCAGGATTTGATTACAGGGGTAAAAATGGCTATGAGCCTTATGGTAATTGCCGTAACGAACATCAATTGATGGTTATGACAGATGCGTATTTTAAAGGACTGTTTGATCTGGATATGAAAGCTGTTTATCCTTTCCTGAAAAAGGAAGCCTTACTCCAGATGCCTGAAAAATATGATTCCATTGGCTATATTCCGGCACGTCCGGATCAAACAGGTGAATATAGCTGGGATAACTGGTGTTTAGCCCAGATCGCCAAATCACTAGGGTATCAGCATGACTACGATTACCTGATGAAACGTGCAGAATACTGGCGAAATACCTGGGACCCATCAATTAAATATTTCAGAGCTAAGGCAGCCAATGGTACCTGGCTCGATTTTCCAGAAGATCCATCGGTTAACCGTGAAAAATACACTTACGAAGGATCAAAATGGCAATATCGTTGGAATATTTTGCATGATCTGCCTTCGTTAATCGAACAGTTCGGAGGAAAAGAAAACTTTGTCAAAGAGTTGGAATACTTCTTCAATAATGATTTGTACACTGCCGGAAACCAGATTGACCTTCATGCCCCGTTCTTGTTTAATCAGGCTGGCGCACCCTGGTTGTCCCAAAAATGGGCACACAAAATTTTAACGGAGCCAATCGTTCAGAAATACGGTACACATAATTTCTTTCCGAAGCCAATTTTCGATCGGGTTTATAAAACGACTCCGGATGGTTATCTGGAGGAAATGGACGATGATTATGGTTGCATGGCGTCGTGGTACGCTCTTGGGGCAATGGGATTGTTTCAGGTTTGTCCGGGGAATCCGGTTTATCAGATTACTTCCCCGATTTTTAATGAGATTACCCTGCATTTAGATTACAAAATTTATCCCGGAAAATCGTTTATCATCAAAGCAAATAAGCTCAGCAAAACAAATTATTACATTCAATCGGCAACATTAGATGGGAAACCATTAAACCGTTCATGGATTTCGCACGAAGAAATTGTGAAAGGTGGAAAACTGGTCTTCGAAATGGGGCCGGAGCCTAATAAGAAATGGGGTTTGGAATAGGAATAGAGTTTATAAGCATAGTAATTATGAAAATAAAAACGATTGTCCCAATATTTATATTTAACAGGAAAATTTTTCTTCTGGCCATAGGCTTGTTCCTATTTATTCCTGAGCTTTTTGCATACGAGCATCCTGGAGGCATGCACCCTCTGAAACAGATTCAATTTGTCAGGCAACAAATCAAACAGCAAAAAGAACCCTATGTTTCTGCTTTTAAACAACTGCTACATATTACTGATAGTGCCTTAGTGCAGGAGCACCATGCTCTGTCCGATTTTAGTGTTCCTGGTTATTATGTAAAACCTGACGAACATGTTCGCAACTCCAAAAGCCTCGCTACGGACGCTTTTAACGCCTATGCCTGTGCATTGGCCTGGCAACTTAGCGGGAAAAAGAAATATGCCAAACAGGCCTTGTATTTTATTAATGCGTGGAGTTCTATCAATAAATACTATTCGGAGAGTGATGGACAATTGGTGATGAGTTACACCGGATCTGCAATGGTAATGGCGGCCGAACTGATGAGTAACTATCGGGGATGGAAAGATACTGACAAACATTATTTTGCTGAATGGGTGAAAATTGTTTATCGCAAAGCAACCAATGAAATCCGCACGAAGAAAAATAATTGGGCTGATTGGGGACGATTTGGTTCATCGCTGGCTGATTATTATTTGAATGATTCTGTAGATATGAATGAAAACATCCGGCTTTTCAAGTCAGACATCTTTAATAAAATCGCCGATGGTGGCCATATGCCCGAAGAAACCCGCCGTGGAGCCAATGGAATATGGTACACCTACTTTTCATTGGCACCGATGACAGCAATGGCCTGGGTTGCCTATAATGCAACGGGTGAAAACCTTTTTGCATTGCAACAGAATGGTTGTTCCTTAAAAACGGCAATCGATTATCTTCTTTATTACAATCAACATCCCAATGAATGGGAATGGTTTGAAAATCCGGTTCATGGCAGTCCTGAAAGCAAGTTTTCAGATCTGGACCTAAAAACACGTTATGCTTTCTGGCCTGCTAATTTAATCGATGCTATGGTTGGCGTTTATCACGATACTGATTACACTGAATATGTGGCTCCTTATAGGCCAATGTGTTACGAAGCGAACCATTTTGCCTGGGTTTTTACAACGTTGATGCCTGCAATGATGGATGGTTATGAACAACGATAAATTAATTTGAAAACTTGGTGGTTAGCAAAAACAACTCAATAAAGGCTGCATCCCTGTTCATTTTAGTCGGGATTTTCTTGTCTTGTGAATCTGGACACGCACAAAGCGGAACCTCTAAAAATTTTTACCTGGGAATCGACAATTCCGGCGATAAGTGTAAAGCAAATGAGTTTTTTAATCCGGAAGCAATGAAAGCCTTGGGAGTCGATTTTGTTGTTTACCATTATCGTGGTCCTAAAGGAACTATCGAAGATGAAGCAAAACGAATGGAGATTCTTGGAAATAGCTTTAATGATAACGGTTTAAAGGTCATTGTTAATGTCGAATCCGGAAACTGGAGTCTGGATATGGCCAGTACTGATGGACGTAACTGGGTTATGCAGCCCAACAAACTTCACTTGTTCAAATTTCCATCGGAGGTATTAAAAAGCCTAAACAAGTCGCCCGCCGTTTGGGGTGTTTTGTATGATGAGTTGGAACATTCCCAAATTACTCGTAATCTGACTATAAGTATGCGTAATCCAGGCGTTGAGCTGGTTAGCCTGGCCGAAACTACAGGTATGGACTTTAAATCAGCCGACCATGCTGTATTTGAAGGGGCAAAGTCATTAGCTGACGAATGCAAAAGTTTGGGTACGCAGAAAGTATTTACCGAACATGTCTGGCCCGTTCTCTTTCATAATTTTGCCCGTGCCGGAATAACACCGGTTTATAAACAGATGAAAGAAAACTGGTCGAATGTATGGGCTGCCTGTGCAATGGGAGCCAGCTTGCAATACAATCAGGAACTTTGGACCTGCATCGATTTTTGGAATGGAAATATATTTCCCGGACATTCGGCTAAAGAATTGTGGGGAAATCTTTTGTTTGCTTACTGGGCCGGACTCGACAAGGCTTATGTCGAAAGCGTTGGTAACCATACCTATGAAATTACCGATCAAGGTCAGGTTAAACTGAAAGGAAGAGGCGAAGCGTTGAGCCGATTTGCCAAAGAATATGTACCCAGCAATCCAAGGCCTTACAGCTTTCGGGATTATGAGCCAGAAATTGCGATCATCCGATTTGACGACACCGAATGGGGACAAGGCAAAGATGTATTTTGCAGCGTCAACGAAATTGTAAATGGGAAAAACACGAAGATCGATTTATACTGGAAAGACTGGCTTTTTGGAGCTTACAACCTTCATACAAGCCCTGCTTCCGAAGAGTGGATAAAAGCCTGGCACACGATTACTCATGGAATGGTAAAAAAGGAAAGCCTTTCATGGAATGCAGGCAATTATTATCAGGATATGCCACATCGATCGTTTGCCCCGGCAAATTCGCCTATCGTATTTGATGATAAGGTTACTATGGACCATTTAAAAACCGTAAAACTTGCGTTTTTATGTGGCTTATTTTTAAGTGACCAGACCCTTTCTGATGTACGTTCGCTTGTTCGTGAAAAAGGTCTTGTGGTTGTAACATCCCTGCGTTTTGCACCAAAGAAATTTGCGGAAAAATATGCTGGTGGAACAAAAGAATTCGGTGATGGAAAAGGAAAGTGGATAATAACCGATGATATGTCTGGAAACGATCTAAAAGTTCTTGTGGACCCACTGCTTGGTAAAAATGATGAAATTGTTTATAAATTTAAAGGGAATCGAAAGGTGACAATGAAAATATCTCCGGATGGAAATGAACTGAATATTGTAAAAATAAACTTTTAGCTAAAAAACCAAATAAAATCGAGACAACAATAAAAACTGACGAACCAATGGAAATGCCTACAATGCCCTTAGGGGATGAGCTCAATTTCGATATTCCGCAAAAACCTGTATCGTTGCTGATCAGGTACCACGAATTGCCGAAAGAATAAAGAAGTCATTTTAAACAGAAAATCAAAATATTCATTCATGATTGACAAAAAAGGAATTTCGCGTCGTGAAGCATTGAAAATTGGGGCCGGGGCAGTCGTTGGGGCAGTAGTCTTTGGTCAAAGTGGATCATTGGCAGCAAACCCGGGAACATCAGCAATGGCTAAAAATCAGGATAGTCCACTTTTCAGTTTAAACCTGAACCCGGCATTGGAAGGATCTAAAGTCGATTTTTCATACGCTTTTGCCACCCCGCACCGGATAACTGTTGGCCGACCGGATGCAAGCGACCGGACGCTCCTTGATCTCCAACCAGGCAGTTTGCAGATGTCCTGGACATATGATAATCTGACCATGGCTAATTACCCACCGCTGGCATTTCGTACCCCAAGAACAATCTGGGGCATAAAAATAAAACCACAAATTGATAATAAACCTCTTGACAAAAGCTACTGGACCCGGCTGGACGAAATTCTGCCCGGACTGAAGAATAACTACGAAGATTCTCTTGGTTCAGTACAGTTAGAGGCTTTAAGCGGAATGACTGCAGATATAATTCGGATCAACATTACCAACAAGGATTCCAATCCGCACCAGTTTACGCTGAACTGCGATTCAACTTCGTCCCGGTGCGAAAACCCCGGATGGGTTGATCCCACCCAATATTCAGGCGACTGTCTTCTTGCCGGATGGTCAGACCGGGCCGATCGGGTGCTGATTCTGGGTATTGGAGCTGATGCATATTCGCTAAAGGAAGATCATTTTCCTCCAGGACCACAAAACATGGTTTATGTCTGGAACCTTAAACCAGGAGAAACACGTCAGGCCTGGTTAATACGCCCATACAAAAGCTATGAAGCTGAGTTACCCGCATTACGCAACAAGGACTGGAATCAGGAATTGGAACAAGGAAAAAAAGAATGGAACGATCTTCTGAATCGGGCCAGTAAACTTAGTATTCCGGATTCAGGCATATCAAACGCCTATTATGCCTGTCTGGCAGATCTTTTCATCATGCGCGAACCGATGGCCGATGGCCGCATTATTGGAGTTCCCGGAACCGAAGTATATCGGGCAGGAAATTCTGCTGAGCCACTAATCATCTCAGTAGCCTTGGATCAGAATGGACTTCACAAAGAATCAGCCGCAGCATCTTCCGTCTCTTATGAAATGCAGGAACCGGATGGATGCTGGGCCGATAAACGAGGATGGATGCATGCCATGTGGTGCGGATCAGGGTTTAAATCCTGGGCCATTATGGAACATTACCAGACAACCAACAACAAAAAATTCCTGGCCGAAGTATATCCACGAATGCGGGCCAGCTCCAGATGGCAACATCAACAGCGGGCAAAAATGAAAAAAGCCGGCACCGAAGATTCGTTAACTTACGGGCTGATGCCACGGGGATTTGGCGATGCCGGACTAATGAACGATGACGACTTATATGGCGTTTTTATCCCACACAACATCTGGGCGGTATATGCTGACCGATGTTCGCTCGAAGTAGCTGAAATTCTGGGGAAAGATCAGGATATCGAAGAATTGAAGACAATCTACGAAACCGCTTACAACGATTTGCTGGTCGTACTCGACCGTGGTTCAATTCAGGGAAACGGTTATCGCTGGATTCCCGGAGTTCCCGGCAAAACGTCGGGAAGTTGCTGGGGCTCACTCAACAGTGTTTTGCCCTGCCGATTGTTACCGCCCCACCACGAATTGATTACCGGCACTTTGCAAAAAATTGAAGCCAATGTGAGTAAAGGAGGACAACCTATTCATACCGGGTGGATGGCCGATGGAGCCTGGGTTGCAATCACACTCGACAACATTGCTGAAACGCACCTGGCCAGGGGAAACGGCGATGCCGCCGTCCGATACCTTTACTCAACACTCAATCACGGCACGCCACTTTACACCTGGTGCGAAGAACGCGGACAAGAACCTGGCACTACCAAAACATCCGGCGACCGCCAACATCTCTGGACTCCGGTAGCTGTGGTTAGGCTTATCCGTGACCTGATGGTTATGGAACAAGATGACGGATTGAATCTCGCTCTGGGAACAGACCGCGAATGGCTCGCTTCTGGTGAAACAGTAGGTATTGCAAATGCCTGTACTCATTTTGGAAAAGTTTCGTACCAGATGCAATACGATTCGGGCCAATCGAAAGTAACCGGAGAAATAAGTTTTGAAGAAAAGCCATTGGCCGCATGGGCGAACCTGCATATTCGGTTACCTGAAGGATTAAAGGTAAAATCAGTCAATCCGGAATCGAAAGCAATGATTTTATCCGAAGGAACCGGATTGCGATGGGAAACCCCTAAAGGAACAATCAATTTCAGTGCATTAATTCAATAAATGGTCACAAAAATCAAATACAAGCTATTTTTCGGACTACTGACCGGATGCCTGTTTGTGCTGTTGACCAACTGCAATTTCATCGGTCTACAGAAGATTGAAACATCACTTTTTAGTATTTCATGGGAATCGTCAGGTGTCGGTTCCTGGAAATATAGATTTAAAACCGGTGGGGAATCCATTAAAATAACGCTACCTGTTTTCGAGATCGACGGACGGAAAACGCCGGTAATATTAACCAGTCTGAAGAAAATTGGCAAACCGAGAGTCCTGCGAAACGGGGCAAAGGAATACCTGTGCGAAGGAGCTTTTCAGCAGGATACTTCGTTGCATTTGCTTGTGAAGTTCAGGGTCGCGGATGACAATCCGGTTGTGCGTTTCAGCTATATCATGAAAGCTTCCCGGGGGCAGAAGCTAACTAAACATTCGGGGAAAGACGCACTAACATATTTGACTTATTCGCTTAAAGGCTGGTCTGAAGCACAGGAAATCCGATTTTCGCTATTCAACGACATGATCCATTCCTGCAAGATGAGCCAGTCACAAATACAAGAGGCTGATTTTACAAATTCAGGCTCTTTTGTCGGGCCAATTGTGACTGGGAACAACGGACGAAATACGTTTTTGTGCGCCTACGAGCACGACTCGATGTACCCGAACAATTTTGTAGAATATCAGCTTTCTCCGGATAAAAGTGTGGAATTGAAAGCAGTAAAAGGAAATTACTTTAATGGCCAGCCCGCCGATGCTTATTCGACCATTTGGTTTGAACTGGCAGGCGTTCCTGGAGATGAAAACGAGTTAGCCGGGCAGTTCCGGACGTTTATGCTCAAATACCAGTCGCAAAATCAGGAAAGCCGCAAACCGTACATTTATTACAATTCGTGGGGACGACAGGAACGGGTAAAATGGGCTGGCGGCCAATACTTGACGACGATGAACCTCGTTTATACGCTCTGCGAAATCGACCGTGCCCATGAAATGGGCATCGAATATTACGTGTTAGATGCGGGCTGGTTCGACCGAACTGGCGACTGGGGAGTTAACCTGAGGAATTTTCCGGACGGGTTCAAGCAGGTTCGTGAAAAGCTCGATGCCTTAGGGATGAAACTTGGCGTATGGATGAACCCGGCCAAAGCCGCAGTAAGCAGCCAGCCTTTCCTGAAAAACAAAAATTGTCTGAAAACCCGGAACGGAAAGTCCGAAACTCCTTCTCCCGAATGGGAAACCGAAGAAAGCACGGACATGTGCTTGGTCAGCCCTTACTGGGAAGCCTATGCCAACGTGCTGATTAATCTCTATAAAAACCTTGGTATTCACTATTTTTATTGGGATGGTGTCGGCCAGTCGGGCTGCGACGACCCGAACCATTTTCATGGAAGTGCCGCGAGTACACTGGAAGAACGCCGGCAAAGCTACGGCTTCCTTTTGCCGGTCTATCTGGGCAAAATCATGGAAAAGGTTAGCGCTTCCTGTCCAGAAGCTGTTTTTGATTTCGATGTTACCGAAGCGCGGCGCATTGGTGTCGGGCTTCAGTTTCTGGCTAATGGACGTTTTTTTATCCTGAACAACGGGCCGTATTTCCGAAATTTCGACTTAGGTGAAAGTCCGTTAATCAATGGCAACCACAATATTTTTGTTCAGCCTGGGCCTGCCCGTGGCTGGTTTATGCGCTCGGTGCTGGATTATGATCGGTGGATTCCGTCAAACCTGTTTCTGGTCAACTATCAACCCGACGATCCCCGGAATTCACAACTCATCAATTTGGGTTCGCTCGTTCTTGGCCCAAATTCCATCTGGGGCGACATCCTGAAGACATCGCCGGAAGGGGTTGCTTTGTTTAATCAAATTCTGGGAAAGTACAAACAAGTGCGAGAAGATGTGTCAATCGCAAGTCCTGTACATATTGGTAATTCAGGTGATACGCCTGAAATATTTGAGAAAATTAATCCGGAAACGAAGAAGGGTGTGGTGGTGATTTTTGCCAACGACAAAGGAAAATTCACTTACATCACCAAACATCCGGTATCAGGAAAATTTTGGAACAGCGAAGGTGCCGAAGTGAAAATGGGCAATGACAATCATGCAAGAATTGAAGCATCATTTACAGAAGCTTCGGCTGCGATTGTCTTCTTTGGAGTGAAATAAGAACCAATAAATAGATCGATTATGAGAACGAATCAATGTTTATGGAAAATGACAATATTCTGCGCTTCCCTGTTTGTACTTAATTCGTGCAAAAATGAACCTGCATATTATACGGTTGCTGACTTTGAGAAAGTATCCAAGACCGATTCGCATTTTCACTACAACACCCTGGATATCCGGTACCTAAAATTCGCCGATTCGTTGAATTTCAGACTAGTCTCGCCCAATGTAGATACGGAAATGCCCATTGACAGTCAGTTGCTGATTACCAGTTGGGTCAAAAAGCAGTATCCCGATAAATTTGCTTTTCTGGGGACTTTTTCGGTCGATAGTTTTGACTATCCTGAATTTGCTCAAAAAACAATTTCCCGTATTGAGAAATGTATGAAGTTGGGAGCTTCAGGATTGAAAATATGGAAAAACATAGGCATGTCGTTAAAAGATACCGACGGTCATTTTGTAATGATTGATGACCCGGCTTTTGATCCGGTTTTCAACTATCTTGAAGTAAATAAGATCCCGGTACTGGCACATTTAGGAGAACCACGGAACTGCTGGCTTCCGGAAAAGGAGATGACGGTTGACAACGACCGCCGCTATTACACTAAGCATCCGGAATTTTACATGTACATGCACCCTGAAGCGCCTTCGTATGAAAACCAGATTGCTGCCCGCGACAACCTGCTGAAAAAACACCCTAAACTTCAGTTTACCGGTGCCCATCTGGCCAGTATCGAGTGGAATGTGGATGAATTGGCCAAACGATTCGATCAGTTTCCAAATATGACGGCTGACTTGGCCGCCAGGATTGGAAACATGCAATACCAGTCTCTGGCTGACTGGGCAAAAGTCCGTGATTTTTTGATCAAATATCAGGATCGGATACTTTATGGATCGGATATAACTATAGATGAGGGTAATACCAATTATGCTGAAAGAAGTAAGGGACTCCGGGCAAGATGGTTTGAGCATTGGGCTTATCTGGCCACAGATTCAATATTTGCAGTAAAAGATCTTGGTGGAAAGAAAGTCAAAGGTCTGCATTTACCTCGTGAAGTTATTGATAAAATATTTAGCAGGAATGCAGAACAGACTTTTAGAATTTCGAAACGTAAAATGGAATAAGGTGATATGAAACCTTTATGACGAAGCAATTTTGACACACAGGATGATGATTATAGGTGCAAATTCGGAACTTTGTCGATAGAAAGAGCAATTTTATCAGGTGAATGGCCAACAGTTTGAGGAACAGTACCGTGATTATTTGAGTGATTTTCATCATTGGGACCAATTACCCCATGCCAATGAATGGATCTTATTTGAAGATAACCTTGGAACTCATTTAAGTCTGGACGAAACGGCCCTATCGCCGGGCGAACTTTACACGGTGATTACCAATAAAGCAGCCAAAGATCGCAAAGGGGCATTGGTGCCCATGATCAAGGGAACTAAAAGCGAAACAGTAAATCAATCCTGGGAAAGATACCACTTAGAAAAGGAACAAGGTTATGGAAGTGACGCTTGATATGGCTGCCACGATGGAAAACATTGCAGCCTTCAGCTTTCTCAATGCCCGGTTGGTCACCGACCGGTTCCATGTTCAGAAGCTTGCTTACGATGCCCTTCAGAAATGAGGATTCGCTGCCGCTGGGAGGCTATCGATCAGGAAAACAAAGAAATAGAATTGGGTAAAGAAACCGGACAAAAATACATTCCCCAGATCCTTGAAAATGGTGATACCTTAAAACAAATGCTGGCCAGAAGCAGATATTTGCTTTTTAAGCCAGAATCGAAATGGACATCCACCCGGCACGCACGTGCAGAAATGCTGTTTGAACGATTTCCATCGCTAGAACAAGCATATAAACTTGTGATGCAACTTGGTAGCATTTACCACCATGTAAAACTTAAAGGCCAAGCCTTTTCAAAACTGGCCGCGTGGTACGATCGCGTTGAAAAAGCAGGTTTTGAATCATTTAGCGTAGTGGTAAGATCAATTCAGTCTCATTATCTGAATATCCTGAACTATTTCGAAAACCGCAGTACAAATGCTTCTGCAGAATCTTTCAATGCTAAGATCAAAGCTTTCCGGGCTTCATTCAGAGGTGTCAGAAATATAAGCTTCTTCCTTTTCAGACTATCTAAAATTATATGCTTAGATTTTTAATCCACAGGGTTTCCGATTGATCCTGTTTTTTTAACGCACCCCTCGCACCCCTTTAGCGAACGGACAACTGTAATATCTTATCTTTTTTTCAGAAAAAAATCCTTCATCAACTGCGAACACTCGTTTTCCAGAATCCCGAAAACAACTTGGGTCTTGGGGTGCAAGGCTTCCGGAGCAAATTTGCAGAAACCCCGTTTTTCGTCGGATGCGCCATACACTATTTTGCCAATCTGCGACCAGCCCAGGGCTCCGGCGCACATCACACAAGGTTCAACGGTGACATATAGCGTGCATTCGTTCAAGTACTTTCCACCGAGGAGATTAGCTGCGGCTGTAATCGCCTGCATTTCGGCATGTGCCGTTACATCGTTAAGCGTTTCGGTGAGGTTGTGGGCTCGGGCAATGATGCGGTTTTGCGAAACCACCACTGCTCCAACCGGAATTTCCCCTTCCTGAAAAGCCAGTTCTGCTTCCTGAAGGGCTCGCCGCATAAAATATTCATCATTAAAAAGTTCCATTCGTTCTTAGCAAAAGTTGAAAGGCAAAAGTATTAAAGTATTTTGGTTATAAAAGTGACCAGTAAATTTCGAATGACTTGTTTTTGTGGTAAGCTGAGGTAAGAAGTCAGTAGCAAATTTATCATTCTCAATTTCTTTAATTGGTTAAACTGACATTTCTTCGCATATTATTCTAAAAACTGCTTATTTTTGCACCGATTAAAACAGATACAGATATGTACAGAACACATACATGCGGCGAATTGCGCATCAATAATCAGGGGGCAGTTGTAACCCTCGCCGGCTGGGTACAGCGTGTGCGCAACCTGGGCGGAATGACTTTTATCGATCTTCGCGACCGCTACGGCATTACTCAATTGGTTTTCGACGAAAAAACCCAACAATCGGTTGCTGAAATGGCCAATCAACTGGGTCGTGAGTACGTGGTGCAGGCAACCGGCACAGTTCGCGAACGTAGCAGCAAAAACAAAAATATACCGACAGGCGAGGTTGAACTGGCCGTAACTGCATTAAATATCCTGAACAGTTCGGACACTCCGCCGTTTACCATTGAAGACGAAAGCGATGGCGGCGACGAACTCCGCATGAAATACCGCTACCTCGATTTACGCCGTGCGCCTGTGCGCGATACGCTGATCCTTCGCGCAAAAATAGCACATGCTACCCGTTCGTACCTGAATGATCAGAATTTTATTGAGACCGAAACCCCGGTTTTGATCAAATCAACTCCGGAAGGGGCACGCGACTTTGTGGTTCCGTCGCGCATGAACCCGGGTGAGTTTTACGCTTTGCCACAGTCGCCGCAGCAGTTGAAACAGTTGCTGATGGTTGCCGGTTTCGATCGCTACTATCAGATCGTGAAATGTTTCCGCGACGAAGATTTGCGGGCCGACCGTCAACCTGAATTTACCCAGATCGACTGCGAAATGTCGTTCGTGGAGCAGGAGGACATCCTGAACATGTTCGAAGGGCTGACCAAATATCTGTTCAAAGAAATTAAAGGCATCGATATTACTGAATTTCCAAGAATGCCTTATTCTGAAGCGATGGGAAGCTATGGATCGGACAAGCCGGACATTCGTTTTGGAATGAAAATTAAAGATCTGACCGCTTTGGCGAAAGGACATGGATTTTCAGTATTCGACGACGCTGAATTTATAGGAGGAATCTGCGCCAAAGGGTGTTCGGAATATACCCGCAAACAGCTCGATGCACTTACCGAATGGGTGAAACGCCCGCAGATTGGTGCCAAAGGATTGGTTTATGTGAAAGTAAATACCGACGGAACAATCAAATCGTCGGTCGATAAATTTTATAGTACCGAAGATCTTCAGAAATGGGTAGAAGTGTTTGGCGCCAAATCCGGCGACTTGCTGCTAATCCTTTCCGGAGTAAAAGAAAAAATGCTGAAAGCCATTGGCGACATGCGTTTGGAAATGGCCAATCAACTTGGGTTGCGCGACAAAAACGTGTTCCAGCCATTGTGGGTGGTCGATTTCCCATTGCTCGAATGGGACGAAGAAACTGCTCGTTTCTATGCCATGCACCATCCGTTTACTGCACCAAAACCCGAAGATATTCCGCTGCTCGAAACCAATCCGGGAGCCGTTCGCGCCAATGCTTACGATTTGGTCATCAACGGTGTTGAAATTGGCGGTGGTTCGGTTCGTATTTTCGAAAAAGCCCTTCAGGCCAAAATGTTTGGTATGCTTGGCTTTACACCTGAACAGGCCGAATATCAGTTTGGTTTCCTGATGAACGCTTTCAAATTTGGTGCGCCACCTCATGCAGGTATAGCCTTTGGATTCGACAGACTGACTTCCATGTTTGCGGGTTTGGACAGTATTCGTGATACCATTGCTTTCCCGAAGAACAATTCAGGCCGCGATGTGATGATGGACAGTCCATCAACTATTTCACCTGAGCAGTTGAACGAGTTAAATTTAGTAGTGAATTTGAAGGAGAAAAAATAACTCTTGCAAGACATATTAAAAGCGGCTATTGTCAAGAACAATAGCCGCTTTTTGCATTTAATTTTCAAATGTCCAAATCCGGAAATTAGAAGAATCCCAATTCCAGACGGGCTTCTTCGCTCATCATCGATTTGTCCCAGGGTGGGTCAAATGTCAGTTCAACACTAGCTTCGTTAACATTTTCAACTGCGAGGGCAGCTTGTCGCACATCTTCAAGTAAAATGTCGGCCACCGGGCATCCTGGAGCAGTCAACGTCATAATTATATTGGCCTTATTGGCTTCGTCGATGTCAACGTTATAAATCAATCCCAAATCGTAGATGTTTACCGGTATTTCCGGATCATAAACGTCTTTCAGACGTTCGATAATTAAATCAATTCTTGCATCCATCAGTTCTCTCCTTTTTCTGAAATTCTGTTATATGCAACAGCATAGAGTTTAATTTGTTTGATCATTGATAGCAATCCGTTTGACCTTGTAGGCGAAAGATGCTGTTTCAGACCAATTTCGTCAACAAAGAAAAGTTCGTTGTTCAATATTTCATCCGGAGTGCGGTTCGATACTACCCGTAATAACAATGCCACTAATCCTTTTACGATTACGGCATCGCTTTCGCCCCGGAAAACGATTTTTCCGTCAACAAAATCTGAAACCAGCCACACCCTCGACTGGCACCCTTTGATCAGGTATTGATCGGTTTTGTCTTTCGGATCCAAATCTTTCAGGTCGTTTCCCAATTCAATCAGGTAACTGTATTTATCCATCCAGTCGTCATAGACCGAAAATTCTTCAACGATTTCTTTTTGTATCTCGTTTATAGTCATGAGCTAAAGCTTAAAGGATGCAAATGTCGTTATTTTTTAATATTCGTCAAACAGAAAAGTGATTACTTATGAAAGCTTAACAAATCAATCATTCTTTTGAGATGGCGTATTTAATTCGTAATTTTAGGGATCAGTTCAATTGAAAAAAGTCAATAACAATAAATTTATTTAACCATGGAATTAGCCGGATCACAAACAGAAAAGAACCTGCTGAAAGCATTTGCCGGAGAGTCGCAGGCCCGCAATCGTTACGATTTTTTTGCCAAAGAAGCCATTAAAGAAGGCTTAGAACAAATTGCAGCCCTTTTTATGGAAACTGCCGAAAACGAACGTTCTCATGCCAAACAATTTTTCAAGCAACTGGAAGGCCGTGCGGTAGAAATTACCGCCACCTATCCTGCCGGAAAAATTGGAACAACACTCGAAAACCTGAAAGCAGCTGCCGACGGTGAACAAGAAGAATGGACGGAATTGTATCCTGAATTTGGCCGCATTGCGGAGGAGGAAGGTTTCAAGCAGATTGCGTTGCTTTTCAGAACCATTGCAAAAGTTGAAAAAGCGCACGAAGCCCGTTACCGTAAATTGTATCAGAACCTCGAAGAAGGAAAAGTGTTTGAACGCGAAGGTAAAGTCGTATGGAAATGCCGCGTTTGCGGATTCTTGCACGAATCGACCAAACCGCCATTGAAATGCCCTGTTTGTGGTCATTCACAAGCTTATTTCGAAATCGAGGCTGAGAATTATTAGACAGATAAAGTCTAATGACAAAAGCTAAGAGGCAAAAGTAATTTTCATTTACTTTTGCCTCTTATTCATAGAAATAGGTTGCCGATTTTTCAGAACATGGCAATTACTTTTTTCAGTGCTTCAACAAACACATCAATTTCTTCTTTGGTGTTGTAAACCGCAAACGAAGCTCGCACGGTTCCTTGAATTCCAAAGTGATCCATCAATGGATCGGCACAATGGTGCCCAGTGCGAACGGCAATTCCAAACTTATCGAGCATGGTTCCCAAATCGAAGAAATGAATGCCTTCAACATTGAATGAAATGACTCCCGATTTCAGCACTTGTGTGCCATAAATCCGCAATCCCGGTATGGTAAGTAGTTTTGATGTTGCATAGCTGAGCAGCTCGTGTTCCCATGCTCCCAGATTTTCGAGGCCAACACTTAATAAATAATCGATGGCCGCGCCAAAAGCAATGACGTCGCTAATATTTGGAGTCCCGGCCTCAAATTTATAGGGCAATTCATTGTAAGTAGTTCCTGAGAATTTCACTTCCGAAATCATTTCGCCACCGCCCTGATATGGTGGCATTTGTTCGAGCAGATCCTTTTTGCCGTAAAGTACACCAACGCCGTTTGGACCGTACATCTTGTGCGCCGAGAAAGCATAAAAATCAACATCCAAATCCTGAACATCGATTTGGAGATGTGGCACCGACTGAGCTCCGTCAACAAGAATCGGGATTTTTCGGGAATGGGCAATCTGGGCGATCTGCTTAATCGGATTAATTGTTCCCAAAACATTCGAAACGTGCGCTACTGAAATCAGTTTAGTTCGCGAAGTAATCAGGGTTTCAAGTTCCTCTATCTGCAGTCGGCCTTCGTCGTCGATCGGAAGCATCACAATTTTTGCGCCTTTTCGCCCAGCCATCAGTTGCCAGGGAACAATATTGGAGTGGTGTTCCATTTCTGAAACAATAATTTCGTCACCTTCCTGAATAAATGCTTCGCCAAACGAAAAGGCCACCAGGTTAATGCTTTCAGTTGTTCCTTTTGTAAAAATAATCTGTTCGCGACTTTCAGCATTGATCAGATTTTTTACTTTTTCGCGGGTTTCTTCATAAGCAGCAGTTGCTTTGTCGGCCAGAAAATGTGCGGCACGGTGAATGTTCCCGTAGTATTCCGTGTAGGTTTTTGTCAAGGCATCAATCACCACCTGAGGACGTTGTACGGTTGCAGCGTTATCGAAATAAACCAGCGGACGGTTGTATATTTTTTGGTTCAGTATTGGAAAATCTTCGCGTATCTTATTGACATCAAAACTCATGATCGTACATTTTTAAGAACAACTCAAATCAATGTCATGTTGTTCAAACTTTTCGGTTCAAAGATAAAAGAATTAATCATTGCTTATCGTTTAGGTAGGGTTCTGTCGGAAGGCTTCATTTTTTTCAATGAAAACCGACTCCTTCCGGATTATTGGTTATTTTTAGCACATTAATTTAAAAACCCCTCGACGATGAAGATACGCTTGTTTTTGGTTCTGATGTTGCCGGCGCTGGTAACGCTTTCGCAGAACCTTACCAATGGAGATTTGGATCAGTTGAAATCCAGCTTCAAAAAAGATGCTTATACCAAGGCGATGCAGAATGCATTGTCATCGACTGATATAACCCAATTGGCCTGGAATCGCGAAAATGTGGGTACTACCGATCAATTTTTCACTTACCGGGTTGATGTTTCAGGAATTACCGATCAGAAAAAATCGGGTCGTTGCTGGATGTTTTCTTCTCTGAATTTATTCAGGCCAATGGCCATGAAACGGTTCAATCTGGCTGAGTTCGAATTTTCTGAAAACTATTTGTATTTCTGGGATTTGATGGAGAAATCAAATCTTTTTCTGAATAATATAGCCAATTCGGCCATTCTCCCTATTGATGATCAAAAGGTAAAATGGTACCTGCGATCGCCGATTGACGATGGCGGTCAATGGGGCAATTTTGTCAACCTGGTGAAGAAGTACGGTTTGGTCCCCAAAGAGACGATGGAAGAAACCAATTCGAGCGAAAACACTTCGTGGACGACTAAAATGATCAACACCAAATTACGGGAAGATGCACTCGAAATTCGGGACCTGAAGCTGGCAAAGGTTGATCAGAAGAAGTTGGCTAACCGTAAATTGGAAATGCTTTCGGAAGTGTACCGCATGTTGGCACTCAATTTGGGCGAACCGCCCAGCGAATTTCAGTGGCGTTTTAAAGATAAGGACAAGAAACTAAGCGAAACAAAAACATATACCCCGCAGAGTTTTATGGCGGATGTTTTTGGGAATACCAGCCTCGACGATTATGTGATGTTGATGAACGATCCGTCGCGCCCCTTCTGGAAACATTACGAAGTGGAGAATTACCGGAACATACAGGAAGGCGAAAACTGGAATTATGTGAACCTGCCCAACGATGTGATTAAAGCATTTTGTATTGCTTCGATCAAAAATAACGAAGCGTTGTATTCGTCGTGCGATGTGGCAAAACAATTGCGCCGCGATGTTGGTATTCTGGATGTTGATAATTTCGATTTCGAATCGATTTACGGAGTGAAATTCGGCATGAACAAAGCGCAGCGAATCCAAACCGGCGAAAGTGGTTCGAGCCACGGAATGGCACTGATAGCGGTAGATTTAGATGCTCAGCAGAAGCCCGTCAAGTGGCAGTTCGAAAACAGTTGGGGGCCAACAGCCTGCGACAAAGGTTACCTTACGTTTACCGATGCCTGGTTCGACGAATACATGTTCCGCTTTGTGGTAAACAAAAAATACCTGAGCGAAAAGGTTCTTGAAATCTATAGCCAGAAACCCGAAATGCTCCCTCCTTGGGACCCAATGTTTTAATTTAAATTAGGGGTTTCACTTGCCTAGTGAAACCCCTAATTGCATTTGTCCAGTTTTAGTATATGCAATCTATTGAATTTAAAAATGTTTCTTTCAAAGCCGACGGTAAAACCATACTGAAAAATATTTCATTTGCTTTGCCTGAAGGTCATTCCATGGCAATTGTCGGTCCGTCGGGTTGCGGAAAAACAACACTGGGAAGGGTAATTTCGCAAAAACAGTCTCCTGCTTCGGGTGAAATTATTTTTTCTGAAGGCTTGGTTTGCCAAATGGTAGAGCAACAGGATAACTTCATGACGATTTCGCGCATCGGATCAAGTTATTATGGACAGCGGTACGAAAATCAGGGCATGGATGAATCTCCGTCGGTGCAATCGTTTTTGCGGCAAATGGCTCCGGAAGTCGGTTGGGCCATGCAACTGATGGATATTGCACACCTGAAAGACCGCAAGCTGATGCAACTGAGTAACGGCGAACGTAAACGAACCCAATTAGCAGCCTCATTGCTCCAACATCCCAATGTGCTGGTGCTCGATCAGCCTTTTGTAGGTCTCGATGTTCAATCCAGGGAAAAGCTCAGTGAACAGATCGGTGAATTGCATCAATCAGGCAAAACAATTGTCCTGATTTGTGATCCACTGCATATTCCAGAGCAGATGGATTGGGTACTGGTTTTGAATGAAGGTCAGATTGCCGGGTGGATTAGGCGTGCTGATTATATTTCTGAAGAATCGACAGACGATACATCGGAAACGATGGAAAATTATTTTGCCGACTTACAGGTAGCCGATCAAGATCAGTTTCAGTATGCTGTGAAGATGAACAAAGTGAACGTCATTCATGACGAACGCGAAATCCTGAAAAACATTAACTGGACGGTGCGAAAAGGTGAGCGTTGGGCGCTGATGGGTCCCAATGGAGCTGGAAAAACAACTTTGCTGAGTTTGGTTACCGCCGATAATCCACAGGGATATGTGAACGACTTGACGCTCTTCGATCGAAAACGAGGAAGTGGCGAAAGTATCTGGGACATCAAAAAACGAATTGGCTATGTTTCACCTGAACTTCACCTCTATTTTTTACGGGGAACGGGGATTTTCAATACCATTCCAGGATTGGAAAAATCGCTTCCTTCCGGAGTCAATTCGCTTCGTTGCGATGAGGTTATCACTTCAGGATTTAATGAACAAATTGGTTTTTCATTGTCGCATAGCGATTTTCAGAAAAAAGCAGTAAAAACCTGGTTTTCGGTTTTGCAGTTGGAACATTTGGCCGACAGTAAATTCGCAGAGGCCTCGTTAAGTGAACAGCGTTTGTTGCTTTTGGCCCGTGCCCTGGTGAAAATGCCTTCGCTTTTAATTCTGGATGAACCTTGCCAGGGACTCGATCGGCACCAAACTCGCCGCTTTACCGGGATACTCGATGTGATTTGCACCCATTTGGATACCACGGTGATTTATGTGGCCCATTATCCGGAGGAAATTCCACATGGCGAGACTCAATTGCTGCAACTCCAAAACGGACAGGTGAACTATTGCGGGGCATTTTCACGTGAACAGTAAAAATCATTTCCCGGAGAACCAATCAACTTAAAAACTGTTCTACCTTTGCTAAAGAACAAAAACTCATCCTATGCAAAACTTTTTTGTCAAATCACACGGACTTGGGAACGACTATTTTGTGCTGAATGAGGCCGAACTTTCTTTTCGCCTGAACGAAAAAAATATTCGGTTGCTTTGCGATGTGCATTATGGAATCGGATCTGATGGAATTTTGCTGAAAGTGCCTTCTGAAAAAGCTGATTTTGGTTTAAGAATTTACAATCCGGATGGTTCGGAAGCCGAAAAAAGCGGCAATGGACTGCGCATTTTTGCCAAATATCTGTATGATTATAGCCATGCTTCAGGCAAAAGATTCACCATCGAAACACTTGGCGGAATTGTAACTGCCGAAGTAACCCGCGAAACCAATGGCATTGCCAGTCAGGTAAAGGTTGATATGGGGAAAGCCATTTTTAATTCGCATCGTATTCCGGTCATTTGCGACGAATCTGAATGTCTGGATCTGCCGCTGAATATTGTCGACGAAACATACCTGATTAACTGTGTTTCTGTAGGTAATCCGCATTGTGTCATTCTCAGGGACCGGCTGATGGAAGCCGAAATCCTGAAACACGGATCGGAAATCGAAAATCATCCGATGTTCCCGAACCGCATAAATGTGCAGTTTGCCAAAGTGATTTCGCGCAGCGAAGTTGAAATCCTGATTTGGGAGCGAGGCGCCGGATACACTTTGGCTTCCGGAAGTTCGTCGTGTGCAGTTGCTGCAATAATGGTTAAAAAAGGACTGACCGACCGGATACTGAGCGTGAAAATGCCGGGAGGAACTCTTCAAATTGAGGTTGATGAAGCTTGGAATATCCGCATGATTGGCAAAGTTCGTGAAATTGCTTCAGGCTATTTAAGTGATGAATTGGTTGCAGATGTACTTTGTATTTGAAAATCTGTAAATTTGCAGCCTTAAGAAATAACAAATCGTAATGACAACGAAATACATTCCATTTTCGAAACCCCAACTCGAAAAAATAATTGAGCAATATCCAACGCCATTTCATATTTATGATGAAAAGGGAATTCGTGAATTTGCACGAAAATTCACAAAAGCATTTTCCTGGAATCCGGGGTTCAAAGAATTTTACGCCATCAAATCGGCTCCCAATCCATATTTGATGAAAATTATGCGAGAAGAAGGTTTTGGCATTGATTGCAGTTCGTATGCCGAACTTGTGCTTGCAGAAAGGTTGGGCATGTCGGGCGACGAAATCATGTTTACCTCCAACGACACACCGGCCTACGAATACAAGAAAGCCATTGATCTGGGAGCAATCATCAATCTCGACGATATTTCGCACATCGAATACCTTGAAAAGCAGGTTGGTTTGCCTTCATTGGTTTGCTTTCGGTACAATCCAGGTTCGTTAAAAGAAGGGAACACCATCATCGGTCATCCGGAAGAAGCTAAATATGGTTTCACCCGCGAACAATTGTTCGAAGGTTACCAAATGCTGAAAGACAAAGGAGTAAAGCGGTTCGGCCTTCATACCATGGTAGCTTCAAACGAACTGGACGCTGCTTATTTTGTTGAAACAGCACAAATTCTTTTCGATCTGATTGTGGAACTCAAGCAACGGGTTGGTATTCAAATTGAATTTGCCAATCTGGGCGGAGGTATCGGAATTCCATATCGTCCTACTGATCAGCCAGTTGATCTGAATTTCATGAGTCAGGGAATCCAAAAGCTGTATCAGGAAAAAATTGTAGCTAACGGACTTGCTCCGCTTCGTGTTTATTTCGAATCGGGTAGGGCAATGACTGGTCCGTTCGGGTATCTGGTTTCAAAAGTACTGCACATCAAAAAAACATACAAACAATACGCCGGTCTCGATTCGAGCATGGCCAATTTGATGCGGCCCGCCCTTTACGGATCGTACCACCACATTACAGTGATGGGCAAAGAATACGAACCACTCGATCATATTTATGATGTAACTGGTTCACTTTGCGAAAATAACGACAAATTTGCCATCAACCGTCACCTGCCAAAGCTGGACCCCGGTGATTTGGTGGTGATTCACGATACCGGAGCACACGGCCATGCCATGGGATTTAACTACAACGGTAAATTGCGTTCCGCCGAATTGCTGCTTCGCGAAAACGGAGAAGTTTTACCAATTCGTCGTGCAGAAACGCTCGACGACTATTTTGCAACTTTGGATTTTGATGCATTGGAAAGGTTCAAGGTCTGAGCAGTCAAAAAATAGAATATTCGGAAAAGGATACCAGAATTGTGTTTTGGCATCCTTTTTCTTATATTTAGAAAGTGCTTTTGACTATTAAATTGAACAACCATGAAAATCGGATTTGATGCCAAACGTGCATTTAACAATGCCGCAGGACTGGGAAACTTCAGCAGGAACAGCATTTCTGCGCTTGTTCGCCAATACCCCGACAACCAGTATTTTTTGTTTAATCCAGGGAATCGGAAACCGCTTTTCATTGCCCCGGAAAGTTCCATCGAGTTAAAACCGGAAAATTTTTGGTGGAAAACATTGAAGTTTATATGGCGTAGCATTCAAATTTCGAAGTTGGCCAAGGAGGCCAAATTAGATATATATCATGGATTAAGTCACGAATTACCCGTCGGCATTGAAAAAACGGGAATGAAACTAATTGTGACTATGCACGATCTGATTTTTCTTCGTTACCCGGAGTATTATACCAAAATTGACCGGAAGATTTATGACCGGAAATTCAGGCACGCCTGCCGAAAGGCGAACCGGATTCATGCTATTTCGGAACAAACCAAAAGGGATCTGATGGCTTATTTTTCAGTTCCTGAAGAAAAAATCACGGTTATTTATCAATCTATCAATCCCATTTTTTATAAAAGAGCCGAAAAAGAACTGAAAGAGCAATTACGGAAGAAATATCAACTTCCAAAGAAATTCATTCTTTCAGTCGGGACGGTCGAACCGCGCAAAAACCTTCTGGGATTACTCGAAGGAATGATTTGGTCAAAAACCTATATTCCGGTTGTTGTGGTTGGAAAATTAACCGATTATCACCACAAAGTTCAAAAGTTTATTGAAGCCGATCTGAACCGGTTGCAAGTGTACTTCCTTCCCCGGATTCAGGACGAAGAACTGGCCGTTTTATACCAGATGGCTGAGGTTTTGGTTTACCCATCCATGTTCGAAGGATTTGGCCTTCCGGTTGCTGAGGCTCAGGCTTCCGGATGTCCTGTTATTACATCAAATACAAGCAGTTTGCCCGAGGCCGGAGGTGATGCTGCGATATATGTTAATCCGGAGGCGCCTGAAGAAATTGGAAAAGCATTAAAACATTTGCTTGCAGATCAAACGTTGAGAAAATCGCTCATTGCAAAAGGAAAAGTTAATGTTGAGCGGTTTACTCCTGAGAGTTTTGCCAAGCAATTGAAACAACTGTATAATTCTGTTTTGAATGATTGAAGATATTAAAGCCGCACTCGATGTGCTGCAAAAGGGTGGCGTGATTTTATATCCCACCGACACCATTTGGGGAATTGGCTGCGATGCCTGTAACGAGGATGCAGTGAAACGGGTATATGCCATCAAAAACCGGATCGACTCGAAAAGCATGCTCGTTTTAATGGAAAATGCAGCACTTTTAGAACGATATGTGACTGAAGTTCCTGAAATAGCCTACGATTTAATCGAACTGACCGAAAAACCACTCACGATTGTTTTCGATGGAGCTAGGGCTTTGGCCAAAAACCTGATTGCTGAAGACGGAAGCATTGGCATCAGGATTACCACAGAGGCTTTCAGCAGTGAATTGATTCGCCGGTTTAAACGTCCAATCGTTTCTACCTCGGCCAACATCAGCGGAAAGCCTTCACCAACTTGTTTCGACGAGATTGATCAGGTGATCATTGATGCCGTCGATTATGTGGTGAAATACCGTCAGGACGACGCCCAAAAAGCAGTTCCGTCGAGTATTATGAAACTTGGAAGGGGCGGAGAAATCAAGATAATCAGGGAGTAGTTGCAAAATACCTGAACAGCAAAGTACCAAAGTAAAAAGGTATCTTTGGAACCTTAATTGTTCACTTAGGTACTTTGCAGCTTTGTCTCTCAGGTACTTTTATAGCTCGAAATAAAATAATGAAATACCCACAAAAGAAGTCCGAATTTAGTCCAGGTAAGTTGAAGGAAGTTGCTGTTAAGGTTTCGGAAACGACAGAACTGATGAGATTTTTGATCGAGAAATTTCCGGAGAAGAGCCGAACAACAATCAAATCGCTGTTGGCCCACAAACAGGTCACCGTTGACGATATGGTGATAACCAAGTTCGACTTTCCTCTGAAACGCGGGCAAATGGTTTACCTCAATAAAAAGAAAACTGACGAAAAACCACGGTTCCGGGGAATGCGCATTGTTCATGAGGACGCCAACATCATTGTGATTGAAAAAGGGAGTGGTTTGCTTTCGATAGCTACTGATGCCGAGAAGAGCAAAACTGCTTACAGCATGTTAAGCGAATATGTAAAAAGATTCGATCCTAAAAATCTGGTCTTCATTGTACATCGGCTCGACCGCGATACCTCAGGATTAATGATGTTTGCCAAAAGCAAAAAGGTTCAGGAGGCATTACAGAAAGATTGGAACGATTCGATTATTGAACGTTCGTATGTGGTTCTGGTAGAGGGCGAAGTTGAGAAAACCGAAGGAACCATTACTTCGTGGCTGAAGGAAAACAAAGCGCTGGTCATGTATTCGAGCCAAAACCCGGATGACGGGCAAAAAGCAATTACCCATTACAAAGTGCTGAAAGTGGGCAAGCAATTTTCGCTGCTGGAAGTGAAGTTGGAAACCGGTCGAAAAAACCAGATTCGCGCCCACATGAAAGATATTGGACATTCGGTAACCGGCGATAAAAAATATGGGGCAAAGCTCAATCCAATTGGTCAAATGGGGCTCCATGCTCGGGTTTTGGCATTTAAACACCCGGTCACGGGAAAAACACTGCGGTTCGATACACCCATCCCAGGTAAATTTTTGAAACTATTCAGGTAGTATCGGAAAATGATTGATTTGGAAAAGCTTTCTTTTTGAGGAAGCTATTTTTTTATAGTTTTGTCGCTCAACTTTTTCTGAATGGAAATTTTAACTGTCTTTTTGCTTGCAATCGGTTTGTCGTTCGATTCATTTGCTGTTTCTGTGTGCAGCGGATTGAATCTTCCTCACATCCGGTTTATTCAGGCAGCAAAAATAGCGATCTTTCTTGCATTGTTTCAGGCGTTCATGCCCTTGATCGGCTGGTTGGTGGGGAACAGTATGAAATCATTGATCGAACCGGTTGACCATTGGATTGCCTTTGGACTGCTGAGCCTGATCGGTGGAAAAATGATCATCGAAAGTTTTATCGATTCAGAAGCGCGCGAAATCAAAAATCCGTTGCAAATTAAAGTTATCCTCACTCTTTCGCTCGCGACCAGTATTGATGCCCTTGCCGTTGGATTCAGTTTTGCTACTTTGCTTGATAAAATATTGATTGCCGTTTTTATCATTGGAGCGGTAACGTTTGTTGCATCGATGCTCGGTATTTTATTGGGGAAAAAAATTGGACCAAAAATCAGCCGTTACGCCGAGATCATTGGAGGACTAATTCTCATTGTAATCGGTATAAAGATACTTATCGAACATTTACTTGCTAGTTAGCCGATTATCGATTTTGTTACGAATACCCCAGTAGTTGATTTTAAGTTGAAAAACATCAGGTCTCCTGTTTATTTTTCAAATGCGTTAGCATAATTTCTTATTTTTGCTAAACTTAAAGAAAATATAATTTTCGTATATGGACTGCAGCTTATGAGCAATTTAGGACTGGATATTGACAACTATATCATTACCCCTCTTTTCCTACTTTTGGTGATTGGTGGCCTGATTGGAATTGGTACTTTTTTCTTTCTTTTGCGGTTTCGGAAAACTCCCGGTGTTAAATATTGGTTGATTTGGCAGATCGCTGCATCAATTTGGGCTTTTACCTATGCGTTCGAATTTGCAGCCACCAATATTGAGACCAAAATCATGTGGTCAAAATTTTCGTATTTCGGGATTGTTTATGGCCCGGTTTCGTTCATGTTCTTTTCTTTGGCTTTTTCATCGCGTTTCAAATTTCTGCAAAGGAAATATGTCATTCTGGTTTATGCTCTGGCATCTCTGTTTATCTTATCACCATTTACGAACGCCTATCATCACCTGCACTGGAGAAGCTATGCCATAAATCCGGTAACAAATGCAACCGACTACGTTTATGGTCCTTTGTTTTGGATTATGACTGGTTTTGCCTATTTTGCCCTGATGGTTGGTATTGTTAACATTTCCTTACTTTATTCCAAACTATCAGGATTTTACAAACGACAGATTACACTGCTTTTTATTACTTCGCTTCTTCCTTTGATTGGAAATTTTATTTATGTCTTTCAGATCAATCCCTTACCGGGGTTCGACTGGACTCCGTTTACGTTTCTACTTACTGGTATCTTGGTCGCTGTCAATATCTCACAATTTCAGATGTTCGATTTGGTCCCTTTCGCACGGAATAAATTGTTCGATATATTACCTGATGCGATCGTGATTATTGATAGAAAAGGGCGCATTGCAGATTATAACCCGTCGATGAAAGAACTTATAGAACTTGATGATAGTGACTTGACAGGGAAAAGTGTTGATCAAATTTTCCCCAAATGGCGCAAAATGTTCAGGCAAATGGGGGAAGTGACTGATTTTCAAACCATGATATCGCATGAAGTCCATGACCAATTGTTGTATTTTGATTTGCATTCATTAGCAATTTATGATCAGTACCAACAAAGTAATGGACGACTGGTTGTTTTGAAAGATGTAACCAGTCGGGTGCGGGCTGATGAACAAGTAACAGAATCGCAAATCAGATTGATTAATGAAATTCAGGAAAAGGAAATGTTGATATCCGATCTCGACTCTTTTTCGCATACAGTAGCGCACGATTTGAAAAATATGCTGAGTTCTATCGTTTCTGCCAGTCAGATGATTCAGTGGGGTTTTGACGATATGTCAAAAATTGAGTTGATGGAAATTAATGAATTGATCGGTCAATCAGCCGCAAAGACCATACAAATTACAAATGAGTTGCTGACACTGGCTTCGGTTCGCCAGCAGGAAATTAAGTTGGTTGCGGTAAATATGCACAAGGTAGTTTTAGATTCAATGTCCCGCTTAAAAGATATGATTCGGGAAAATGATGCGAAAATAGTACTTCCTGACAGTTGGCCTGAAGTGTTGGGTTATGAAGCTTGGGTGGAGGAGATCTGGATTAATTACATCAGCAATGCCATTAAATATGGCGGAACGCCTCCACAAATTCAAATAGGCAACGATATTTTGCCAGATGACCGGGTAAAGTTTTGGATTACTGACAACGGTAAGGGACTATCTGAAAGTGAAATTGCCTTGCTCTTTAATAAGTTTACCCGCTTAGATACCATGCGAGCTGAAGGCCATGGGTTAGGACTCTCCATCGTCAAACGAATTGCTGAGAAGCTAAATGGCGAAGTTGGGGTCGAAAGTAACGATGTTCCGGGCGAAGGCAGTGTTTTCTATTTCATTTTGCCAGGAGCGAATTTAGAAGCTAGCTGATATAAGCAAAGCCGCTTCAGAATCACTTCAGAAACGGCCTTTTTGATATGCTTGTTTTGGTTTATTTTTTCCGGATGTAAATTTGAATCGGAACTCCTGAAAAATTAAAATTTTCCCTGATTTTATTTTCAAGATACCTGCGGTAGGCTTCCTTCACGTACTGTGGAAGATTGGCAAAGAATGCGAAACTCGGTGTTTGACTGGGCAACTGAACGACATACTTTATTTTCACAAACTTACCTTTGATAGACGGCGGTGGATAAGCTTCTATCGCCTTTAGCATCACCTCATTCAACTCTGACGTTTTGATTTTCTTGCTGCGGTTTTCATACACTTCAACGGCGGTTTCCAATGCTTTCAGAATTCGTTGTTTCGACAAGGCCGAAATAAACATGATCGGAACATCGACAAACGGAGCAATTTTTTCTTTAATCTGCTTGGTAAATTCGTTGGTGCTTGCGTTGTTTTTTTCAATCAAATCCCATTTATTGACTAGGATAACCAACCCCTTTTTGTTACGATCAATCAGGTGGAAAATAGAAACATCCTGAGCCTCCATGCCACGGGTAGCATCTACCATCAGAATACAAACATCCGAATCTTCAATGGCCCGGATGGAGCGCATGGTTGAGTAAAATTCAACGTCTTCCTTGACCTTGGTTCGTTTACGCAGCCCGGCAGTGTCGATCAGGTAAAAATCATGACCAAATTTATTGTAACGGGTATGAATAGCATCGCGGGTGGTTCCGGCAATATCGGTTACCATGTTGCGGTCTTCACCAATCAGTGCGTTAATAAACGATGACTTACCCACATTTGGACGGCCAATAATTGCGAACTTCGGAACGTTATCTTCGATCTGTTCTGGTTCATCCTTCGGAAATTCATCAACAATAGCATCAAGTAATTCGCCGGTCCCACTTCCGGTCATCGACGAAATACAATAGATTTCGCCCAACCCGAGCGAATAAAATTCGTGCGAATCAATGATTCGGGCATTGTTATCAACCTTGTTTACGGCAACAAAAACCTTTTTTGAAGAGCGGCGCAGAACAGCAGCTACTTCTTCATCCATGTCGGTTATCCCGTTTTCAACATCGACCACAAACAGAATTACATCGGCTTCTTCGATGGCCAGCATAACCTGTTTGCGGATTTCACCTTCGAAAATATCTTCTGAATTGACGGCATAACCACCAGTATCAATAATCGAAAACTCGATTCCGTTCCAAATACCTTTTCCATACTGACGGTCGCGTGTTACTCCTGCTGATTCGTCAACGATGGCTTTTCTCGATTCGGTCATCCGGTTGAAAAGGGTTGATTTTCCTACATTTGGCCGACCTACAATTGCAATAATATTACTCATTTTTGTCTCCTATGTCCCAAAAACAGGACTCTATCAATTGTTTTTTCTTTATTCTAAGTGTTGATCAATGAAGAAAACTCCATTGGTTAACATCTTTAATGAAGCGAATACAGCTTTCGTATTTCAATCAAAATAGGCTGATGCCTTCGCTTTTAAATTTCCTTTTTTCCTTTTTCTGATTCCTGATGGTTTATTCCATATCGTATCCAAAACCGGTGAGCGAACGGTCTTTGTCGCGCCAGTCTTTGTTTACTTTTACAAACAACTGAAGGAAAACCTTCTTCTGAAAAAATTCTTCTATATCCTGGCGGGCTTCGGTGCCAACACGTTTAAGTGCTTGTCCCTGATGCCCAATGATGATGCCTTTTTGGCTGTCGCGAGCTACATGAATCACACACATCAGGTTCAATATTTTGTCTTCTTCTTTAAATTGTTCCACTTCCACCTCTACCGAATAAGGAACTTCCTTGTCGTAGTTTAGCAGAATTTTCTCGCGGATAATTTCGCTAACAAAAAATCGTTCGTTGCGATCGGTCATTTCATCTTTCGGAAAATAAGCCGGACCTTCAGGAAGCAATTCCAGAATACGGTCGAATATTGGGGCTGTATTGAACTTTTCGGTAGCTGAAATGGCATACACATCGGCCAGCGGAAGTTTTTCTCGCCAGTAATTGTACAACTCCATAACCTTTTCCTGAGTCGATAGGTCAATCTTGTTAATCAGCACAATAACGGCAGCTTCAGAACTTTTAATACGGTCAACATACTCTTCATTCTTTCCGGGCGATTCAATCACGTCGGTCACATACAGAATCACATCGGCATCAATCAACGCTGTGTTCACAAATTTCATCATGGTTTCCTGAAGTTTGTAATTCGGTTTCAAGATTCCTGGTGTGTCAGAATACACAATCTGAAAATCTTCGCCATTCACGATTCCTTTGATGCGGTGTCGGGTGGTTTGCATTTTCGAGGTAATGATCGACAAACGCTCGCCCACCAGCACGTTCATGATGGTCGATTTCCCGACGTTGGGGTTTCCGATGATGTTTACAAATCCGGATTTATGTGCCATTTATGTCTGAATGAAGGTTTTAAAAAATCTGCGCAAAGATAATCAATTAATCCTTTAAATAGCGAAGCCCTTCAAAACGCTGTGAATGAATTAACAAAGGGGCGAAAATGCAGAAGTCTGATTGAATCCCTCAACCAGACTTCTAATCTATTTTAGTGATGGGGAAAAAGTTTATTTTCTCTTTCCACCCAAATATTTATAAACAATTCCGGCCAATACTGCGCCAACAATAGGAGCAAGGATAAAGAGCCAAAGTTGCTCAATAGCCCAACCACCAACAAATACAGCCTGACTGATGCTTCGGGCAGGATTTACCGAAGTATTGGTAACTGGAATGCTAATGAGGTGAATCAATGTAAGGGCCAACCCAATGGCCAGGCCAGCAAATCCGGCAGGCGCTTTTTTATCGGTTGCGCCAAGGATTACAATCAGGAACATAAAAGTCATTACAATTTCGCAAACGAGAGCCGAGGCCAAACTATATCCACCCGGAGAATGTTCTCCATAACCGTTAGCAGCGAAGTTGCCTATGACACTCCCATTTCCGGTTGCAATAACGTATAGAACACCTGCCGCCAGTAATCCACCAAGGATTTGTGATGAAATGTAAGGTAAAAGTTCTTTTGCACTAAATCGGCCACCAGCCCATAGCCCGATTGAAACAGCTGGATTCAGATGAGCGCCAGAAATATGGCCCAGCGAATAGGCGATGGTTAAAACGGTTAATCCAAAAGCCAATGAAACACCAACTAAACCGATGCCGACTTCAGGAAATTTTGCAGCTAAAACTGCACTGCCACAACCTCCCAGAATCAACCAAAAAGTTCCGATAAACTCTGCTACTAATTTTTTCATCTTATTTTATTTTTAGTGAGGAGATAAGGAACTAATATAGTGAATTTTATCTCACTTTTCAAGTAATGCTTTCAGATTGTTTAGTCCGTTTTGCAAATCGGGAGCAAGCATTTTTTCCATGTTTGTGGCAAGCAACATCAGGTTCATTGGGTATTTCATAGTTCCTTTAAATCCCCATTTTACTTTGGTCGTGCTTTCTGAAGTTGATTCGAATGCCAAGTAAGCATAATCAGTCGATTCAAACGGTTTGATGAAGTGAATTTCATAGTCGATCCGGCTACCATTATCTATTTTGATGATCTTTTGTTCTCCCTTACCTGCCTTCGGATTTTTACTGTCCCAGGCAGAGACAAAACCAACCGTACCGTCTTCGCCTCTGAATTCGGTTTTCATGGCCGGGTCGATTTTGGCCCAGACACTGAATTGATTTTGATTTTTTAGATATTTCACATAATCAAAAACTTCCTGTTTCGCTTTGTTGATCGTAACTTCACGCTCAACGGCATAATTGCCATTGATGAAGAGTGCTGTAATTAATAAAAGTGCAATGAGACCAGCAAGAATAATTCCAATAATTTTAAGTGCTTTCATCGAGTTACTTTTTGAAATAATCATTGATATTCAGGAACAACCATATCTTCAGAAAAGTTCAAAATTCATTTCAGTAGCTCTTTTACATGAGTAGTATTTACTCCAAGGTTTCCGATTCGTCCAACTCGTTTAAGGTGTCGTCCAGCGACTGAACGTAATTGCCATACAGTTTATTGAATCCCCAGCGAAGAAAGAGAAATGAGAAAGTAATCGTCGGGACTATTATTAGCAAACTAATACCAATGAGCAGTAAAATTTTGTTGGCAGTAAGATTGATAACACCTCCGCTAACTGTTTCAGCTTTGAATTTCAGCCCCTGGTAAACTCCTGCTGTAAAACTTACGATGATGTTTATCATCAGGATTACAACAGCCAGGTAAAATAATCGCCGGTAGGTTTTCAGTGTTTCCTGAATACCAATCAATAGATCTTTAAGCTGAAGATCAATAGAATAGCTTTTTTTAATTTTCAAATAGCGTATTACAAAAAACAGGTAGGTAGTTATAATCAGAGTGTTCGATAAAACATCAAATGGGATCATCCATCCGGGATATTTTATGGAGTCCGGAATCAGTAATTTTGAAAGGTACAAATCGTCGAATAGTACATAGGCAATAAATAGAAGCAGTACACCCATTCCAATCCGGATGTTGCGGTCAATGCGATCAACCAGCGATTTAGTCTGGTTTTTGAGCATCTCTTGAATATTTTCCTTTCCTAGTCGATGTTTATCCACCTCCAGAGAAGAATATGCATCCCAAGCCGATTTTAAATCTTTTAAATTCATCTATTCTTCTGTAATCATTAGCAACTTCAACTTCTTTTTAATACGGTTCATTTTTACCCTGACATAATTTTGGGTAATACCCGTAATATCTGCTATTTCTTCGTATTTTTTATCTTCAAGGAACAACAAGATAATCGATTTTTCAATTCCGGTCAACTGTGCAACGGCTTTGTTCAGCATCTTGATTTGTTCTTCAGTCCGGGTGTCGTACATTTCCTCAACGAGTTGCATGTTTTCGTACGAAATACCTGTTTTGTCGGGCTGCCGTTTGTCTTTTTTAAAGCTTGTAATTGCAGTGTTTAGTGCAACCCGGTACATCCAGGTCGAAAATTTGGATTCGCTGCGAAACGAAGGATACGATTTCCACAATTGTACCAGAATTTCCTGAAACAAATCACGCCGATCTTCTTCCAAATCGCAATAGATGGAGCAAACCTTGTGTATGATTCCTTGATTCTCGGTGATTATTTGTAAAAATTCCTTTTCCAAAGTTTTGCTATTAGTCTGCGAAAATGAATTTCATTACATCAACTCATTTTTAAAAAATTGATTTCCTGTGGAGTCAGGAAGCGATAACGACCACGGGGCAAATCTTTTTTTGTCAGCCCGGCAAACATGACCCGATCGAGTTTTTCAACATTATAGCCCAGATAATTAAAAATGCGACGGACAATACGATTTTTTCCTGAATGAATTTCAATGCCTACCTGATTTGCATGGTCAGGATCGATCATCTGGATATCATCGGCAGCAATAAATCCATCTTCAAGCTCAATTCCTTTACTTATTTTTTCGAGGTCTTCGGGAAGAAAATCCTGATCAAGCTGAACATGGTATATTTTTTTCTTCTCGTAACTCGGATGCGTCAGTTTCTTGGCCAGTTCGCCATCGTTAGTAAAAAGCAGAACTCCGGTGGTTTGCATGTCGAGCCGTCCAACCGGATAAATCCGTTCGGCGCAGGCATTCTGGACCAATTGCATCACGGTCCTTTCGGCATGTGGATCGTCCAATGTGGTGACGAACCCTCGGGGTTTATTCAGAAGCAAGTAAACTTTTCGCTCCGGATTTAGTTGCCGGCCATCAAAACGAACATCATCGTCAAGCGATACTTTATGCCCGAGTTCGGTGATTACTTCTCCGTTTATGGTGATTAATCCATCGCTGATAATCTTATCGGCTTCGCGGCGCGAACACACCCCCGAATTCGAAATGTATTTGTTCAGGCGAATTAATCCGTCATTGGCAGGTTCTTCTGCGGATTGTTCCTTCTTTTTTAGGACGATTTTCTTTTTGGAAAACTCTTTCAACTTTCTGGGGTTTTTGTGATTTGGGTAACAGGAAAAAGTCAATAGTCATTGGGAAAAATTAAAAAGCTCTTTTGCATGACTGATGACTATTAGCCATTTTCTATTTCCTGGTGACAAATGACTTTCCCTTATGGAGGCAAATGTCGTAAATTTTAGCGAAGATTTGTTTAATGTCCTTCCGCAAGGTAGATTTTATATTGTTCTTTAATGATGTTTCGAACATCATATTCGTTGGACATTTGATTTAGTAATCCCTTGCTGTTGATGTAGATCATGAAAAAATCGGCCTGTGCATTGTTTAATCCGGTTAATTTCATAACCAAATCTTTGTTGTAATACTGAGAAATGATTTCCCACTGTTTTTCTGTAACAATGGCCTTTCGGGTTTCACGTTTTTCACGCTCACTTTTGCTCAGATGGTATTGAAGAAAGCTGGCCGGAGCAAAGAATGCAGCGATTACAGGTGGCTTTTTGTTGTAGGCATCACCACGAAGTTCGGGAGAAATGTCTAATTTTTTAGCGGGGGGGACACCGTCCATGTTTACTTTTTTCTGCTGTCCTGAAACGCTAACCTCAGGAAGGGCAAAACGAATGGGCTTTGCATAAATAACCAAAACATTCATTTCGTTGTAACTGGCCGGTATGTGTGCCGTGCTTTTCGAAAAACCAAGCGACGTAATGGAGAGGCTGTCAACATTCAGCATATCCATGGTAAACCGGCCCTGTTCGTCGGTAGTAACGCCGCTGTGTGTTCGTAAATTCACTACAAATGCGTGTGAAACTGGTGATTCGTCACCTAAACTTAAAACTTTTCCTTTTAGCTTAATTGGCATTGGGTCGATCTCGTCAGTGGTTTGAGCGGAAACAGTAATACTGAAAAAAAAGAATAAGAAAAGAAAAGAAGCAGTGCTAGCAGCTATCTGAAAATATTGAAATGACCTTTCTGACCAGGAACCCCAGCAAACAGACAAATTCTTCTGGCAGTACCTGCGAGGTGAGTAGGTTTGTATTAATTGCTTCATGACGGCTTGGCTTTGGTACAAAAGTATAAAAATCCTGTTCAGAAACAGATTGCGGGTAACTGGATTAATGTCCGTCTTTCCGGTATATCTTAAATTGTTCAAGAATAATAAAACTCGCATTCTCTTTGGTCGTCGTTTTGTTGATTAATTTTTTGCTATTCAAAAACATCATAAAATCATCAGCCTCCGTGGCGTTCAGCCCGGTTAGCTCCCTAACCAGTTCTATATTGTAAATTTTCGAAATAGCGGCCCATTGCTTGTCGGATTTTAGAACATCTCTGGATTTATGGCTGGGCTTTTCTTTGCCGTATAAAGGAATTCGTAAAAACCTGATTTGATTTTGGTAGGCTTTTTCTTCCGCTGGTTTTTCCTGCATGAACTCATTTCGGAAATAGGGGGATACTTCGATTTTCCCGATTTTCAGAATTGGCTTTTGATAGTTTCCATTGACACTTACATCGGGCAACAGAAAGCTCAATGGCCGGATATGAATAATTAAAATATCAGAAACACTGTAACTTGCAGGAATAGAAATCGTCTGTTTGGAAAATCCGAGTGAGCTAAATTCAAGGCTATCGGTGATTAATGCATTGATAGCGAACCGCCCTTCCAAATCGGCAGTTATCGTTTCTTTTGTTCGTTGGTTGGTAACAATTGCTTTAACAACAGGCGTTTCATCTTCCAGGTTCAAAACCTGACCTTTAAGCAACGGTGGAGCATTATCATCTGATTTCTGGGAGAAAGCGGGCGATCCGTAAGTAATTAGCAACAATACAAAAACGAAACGACAGACCTTCTTTCGAGAAATTTGTCTCCAATACTCCATTGAAAAGTGCTGATGATTAACAGCTTTTTTGTTGGTATTTTCCACTTGATGGTTGATAAGGAACATCTGGGTTAAAGGCTTTGAGACAAAATTAAACAATTGCAAAAGACTATTTGTTTGAACTAACATTCATTAACTGTAATTAACAGACTTATACATCTGGAAATAAAGAAAACGGCAAAAGGGAAATTCATTTGGATTATTTAACTTTAGTCGATTCAAATTTAAATGATTCTACCTAAAGTATTTTAAAATGAAACGAACTTACGTGAAGCGAATCCTTCGTGTTTTACTGACCATTCTGGTCGCTGGCCTGGCTTACGGCATTTATTATATCAATTCATTACTTCCAATTGTTACCGGTTATTCGGCCAAATACTTATGTTCGGCAGTGTTTGTTTCGAATCGGCAACAGGATGAAGTGGAAGCGATGGATTTAAATTTTTCGTTTATCAAATACACTAAAAATGCTATTGACATTCAAGACTCTAGCGTGACCAGTTCTTTTTTGTGGCGAAAGTCGAAAGCTATTTATCGGAAAGGTTTTGGCGCAACGTTGGTCTGTGAGGTTTCTGAAGCGAACTTGCGCAAAATAAAATTTCCGACGTCTCCAATATTGTATGATCAGGATACAATTGTCTGGCCATTAGGCAATAGATTGCAAAAAAAAGGAATAACCACAGATACAATTAAATTGGAGCGCATTGCTGAAAAATTAATGGACGATGATGGCTACAATGGCCATGCTTTTGCATTTATGGTTGTGCATAAAGGGATTCCGGTGGTGGAAGCTTATCAGCCTGAGTTCAACGAGAAAACACGTTTCCTGAGCTGGTCGATGGCTAAAAGTTTTACGAATACCTTGGCCGGAATTATGGTGAAAGAGGACAAATGGGACATTAATCAACCCGCAAATATTCCGGAGTGGAAAAACGACAATCGGAACAGCATAACGATTAATAACTTGATGCAGATGCAGAGTGGGTTACGCTGGAACGAAGATTACGGCAATCGCTCCGATGTGACTCAAATGCTTTATTGTCAAAGTGATTTCGCCAGGTTCACCTATGATCAGCCTTTTCAGTTTCCGGCCGGAAGTCATTGGTATTATTCTTCGGGTTCTGTCAATGTGGTCAATTACCTGATGCGAAAAAGTATTGGCAATGATCCGGATTATTATCGGTTTGCACAAATGCGGCTATTCAATAAAATCGGAATGCCCGATGCCATTTTTGAAGTTGATGCAAGTGGAACACAGGTTGGTTCGTCGTACATTTATGCCACGGCACGTGACTATGCCCGATATGGTCTTTTGTATCTCAACGATGGTGTTTTTAACGGCGAACGGATTTTGCCTGAGGGTTGGGTGAAATACACCACCACTCCGGCATCTGACAGTAAAGGTGGATATGGATCGCTTTTCTGGCTGAACCAATCGAAGTATTATCCGGCAGCTCCTGAAGATATGTATTCGTGCAACGGACACGATGGACAGCTAATATTTATCATTCCTTCCAAAGAATTAGTTGTTGTTGTGGTTGGTTATTCGCCTAAGCCCGATCGGAACATGAAGTTTAACGATTTGTTGGGCGATATTCTGAGTACAATTCCGTAGACCGAAATGTGAGGGTAAAATGAAGGTCGTTTGTCTTTTATTTAATTTATAAACCTAAGACAATGAAATCCATTTTATTATTAGCCTTTTTGATGATTTTATGCTCTCAAAAACCTGTTGAACCGGAAAATCGGGAACCCAGAAATGGAACGTTTGAAGCAAAATCACAATCGTATTATGATTCGGAAAATTATTGGGGATATGTAAAGATAAAGATTCAAGAGGGGAAAATTGTTGAAGTGAAATTCAAGATCAGGGATTCGACACTTCATGAATCCTTCGATGCCAAATATGAAGCACATTTTGCCGGAGATGAATTATACATCCAACAATCGAGGAACGACTGGAAAGGTGTACAGCATTATCCACAGGAACTTGTAACAAAGCAGGATATTAAAGATGTCGATGCCGTTTCGGGAGCAACCTGGTCGTATAATTTTTTCAAGAGTTGTGTGGAAAAAGCATTAAAAGATACCGTAGGAAACTGACAATATAAAAAAGCAAGGGTTTCAAACATGTGAAACCCTTGCTAAATATGATGTTCCGGAAAACTTTACTTCAGATTTTTAATCCGTTCCATGGCTTCCAACACATTGTCGCGGTCAGCAAAAGCCGAAAAACGAAAATAGCCTTCGCCCGATGGCCCGAAGCCTGAACCTGGAGTTCCAACCACATTGGCTACATTCAGCAATTTGTCGAAGAAATCCCACGATTTCATGTTGTCGGGAGTTTTTACCCAAACGTAAGGAGCATTTACTCCGCCAAAAACAGCAAATCCGGTTTCTTTCAGGCTTTCGCGCATGATACGGGCGTTTTCGAGGTAGTAGTTAATTACTTCTTTGACCTGTTTTTTACCTTCTTCGGTATAAATAGCTGCTGCGGCTTTCTGCACGGGATACGAAACTCCGTTGAACTTAGTGGTGTGACGACGGTTCCACAAGGGTTTTACCGGGTGCGCTTTTCCTTCGCTGTCGTATGCTTTTAATTCCGATGGAATTACCGTGAATGCGCAACGGGTCCCCGTAAATCCGGCAGTTTTCGAGAAGCTGCGGAATTCCAATGCTACTTCTTTGGCGCCTTCAATTTCGAAAATCGAATGTGGAATGGAATCGTCGGTAATGAATGCTTCGTAAGCTGCATCATAAAGAATGACGCATTTGTTGGCACGCGCATAATTCACCCATTTGGTCAGTTCTTCTTTCGAAGCCACTGTGCCGGTCGGATTATTGGGGAAGCACAGGAAAATCAGGTCGGGACGTTCGGTTGGTAATTCCGGAATAAAACCGTTGGCTTCGTTGCAAGGCATATAAATGATTCCTTCGAAGTAGCCGTTTGGTTGGATGTTACCGGTTTTACCCGACATTACGGTAGTGTCGGCATATACTGGGTACACCGGGTCGCAAATGGCAATTTTATTGCCCGCACCAAATACTTCCTGAATGTTTCCCGTATCGCATTTCGATCCGTCGGAAACAAAAATATCGTCAGCCGAAATATCAACACCGCGGCTTTGATAATCGTTCAGAGCAATTGCTTCGCGCAAAAAATCATAACCTTGTTCGGGACCGTAACCTTTAAACGTTTCGACACTGGCCATATCGTCAACTCCTTCGTGAAAAGCTGCTATAACTGCCGGAACCAGCGGTTGGGTTACGTCGCCAATGCCCATGCGGATGACTTTTTTATCTGGATTGGCAGCTGCAAATTCACGCACTCGTCTTCCAATCTCAGGGAATAAATATCCCGCCTGAAGTTTCAGGTAATTCTCATTAATTAATGCCATTGTATGTAGTTTTTAAAATGATTTTTCGGTTTGGCGCCTTCCTTTCGGAAATGCTCAAAGGTACAAAAAAACAAAATCGGGCTGGAATTCTATTTCTGACGTAAGTAAAATTGTAAAGTGTAGTCAATTTCTTAATCTACCGAAAGCACTTGTTTATATTTACGAAAGGATTGCCTCCCGGTTTTTAGATTGGATTTTATAGGTTCTTTTTCGTGAAAAGCAAGTTAAAACGCTTTTTGATTGCTACTAACTCAATTGAACACGGTTTCAGGATAAACTTTATAATGGAGGAAAATTAGCTTCGGAATTTTTAGAACAAATAACTGAATCAACAAACCCATATGAAACCGTACAATCCGTGGTTCCACAAAAATGCGTTTCTTTGTACTCTTATAAAATAGACTTGTCATGAAATTTGATGATTACCGCATATCTCCCGATATTAAGAGAAACCTGGAAACGCTTGGGTTTCGCCGTCCTACCGACATTCAGTATAAAGCCATTACCCCGATACTGAAAGGTGACGATGTTTTAGCTATTGCCCAAACTGGCACCGGGAAAACGGCAGCTTTTGCCATTCCAATTATCGACACAATTCATCAGCAAAAGAGTAGCAGTCGTAGTGAGTTTCTTTGTTGTCTGGTCATGGTTCCTACCCGTGAACTGGCTTTGCAAATCACCGAAGTTTTTCAAACCATCGGCAAGCATACCTTAGTAAAAACGGCCTGTGTATTTGGTGGAGTTGATCAGGAACCACAAATTTCGAGACTAAAAAGTGGTATAGATATCCTGGTGGCCACGCCAGGAAGGATGTTCGACCTGGTTAGTCAGGGACACATCCAACTCGATAAAATACAAATACTTGTTCTCGACGAGGCCGACCACATGCTTGCGCTGGGTTTCATCAAAGATATCAGACAATTGATCCACTATTTGCCCAAATACCGGCAGACGCTTTTCTTTTCGGCAACCATTAATCCTGAAATTAAGGAACTGGCATATTCGCTCGTTACCAACCCCATTCGTATTGAGATATCGCCCAAAGACCCGGTGGCTAAAAATGTCACGCATTCGGTAGCCATGATCGACATGGACGACAAACGGTTCTTTCTTGAACGTTTGATAAAAGAACATCCAGAATCGAAAATACTTGTTTTTGTCAGAACCAAAGTTCGTGCGGAACGTGTGTTTAAAGCAATGGAACGGGTTGAAATTCAGACGGTAACAATTCATGGAGACAAAGAACAAAAAGATAGGCTGGATGTTATGAATCGGTTCAAGTCGGGTGAAGTGAAGGTGCTGATTGCCACCGATGTTAGTGCGCGGGGGATCGATATTCCTGATGTTGACTATGTCATTAATTACGATTTGCCCGATGTGGCTGAAAACTACGTTCACCGCGTGGGACGGACAGGTCGTGGGGTAAAAAAAGGATTGGCGGTTTCGTTCTGTAGCCCTGAAGAAAAACCTGTACTCGACGAAATAGAAACGTTCCTTGGACAAAAAATCAGCACCCTAATCATCGATAAGGAAGAATACTCTGCTACCGTTGATTTGTCGCTAGACAATCCAAACGACTGGAAAGCCTTGATGCGCGAGGAAGAACAAAAACCACAATCGAAGAAAAAGAAAAAATAGAGTTTCACAATCGGGGAAATGGCCTAAAAAGGTTGAATAATCGACCAGGCTTACCCCTATTTTTATTCCAACTACTTTTTGAAACTCCAACTACTTCGCCTATGGTATGCAGCCTAAACTTTGAAGTGAGCAAAATGCGCCACATTTCCGAACCGTTCAGTTATAATTTTCTCAAGAAATTAGCCGATCGGTATGGCGAGAACGGCAATCCAAACTATTCTTTATAAGCAACGATAAAAGAATGCCTCCGAGAACTCGAAATCGGGAATCTTATGGAAGATATTGGGGAATTGATTGGACCATCAGAGGTGTAATCAATTCGTGGAATTACAGTTCGGGCAATGTTGCAAAAACGGTTTTTTTGTTGAGGAACAGCTTACTTGCCCAAATCCTACAAAAAATAAATCCCGGCATATATACTACACCGGGATTCTGAATTTTTCTACTGGAATAGTTCTGTACTATTTATCCAGCTTGTAGATGCGTTCCATCAATTGCCATTTTTCATCGGCAGTAGCTTCGGCAGAAGTTTGCTGGAAACGCGAAACATAGGCTTCCCATTCACCCTGGCGCGGTTTTGTTGCCAGCTCGGCCATGGCTTTTTCGTGATCGAAATCAGCAACAGTATCCATAATCATAAATAACCGGGTTCCGTAAATGTAGATTTCCATATCAACGATTCCCACTTCTTTCATTCCCTTGGTAATCTCGGGCCAGGCTGCTCCAGGAGCATGTACCTTTTTGTAATCTTCAATCAGTTGTGCGTCATCTTTCAGCGACAATGTCTTGCAGTATCTTTTATATTGATTTCCCATGATTGAATAAATTAATGTGCAACAATAACCTTTTCATCAGAACCGTTATAGATCGGGCCAGAAGGCGTTGACCCCAGCAGTGCATAATAGCTTACATAAATATAACTGATCAGCGGGACGACCATGGCCATGGCCATGCTGTGGGTTTGATCTGAAATGTATCCCATTAATGGAGTCCAGATGGCTCCACCAATAATTGCCATAATAATTCCGGAAGCACCAATTTTGGTGTTCGGTCCCAAACCTTTAACCCCCAGAGCAAAAATCGTCGGGAACATCAGCGACATGAAAAAACTGGAAAGAATAAGCGCCCATCCTCCAATAAAACCGGGAGTAAATACAGCCAGTGCTACCATTCCAATATTGATACATCCGTATAAACCCATGAGCTTTTTAGGCTCAAACCGTTTCATCATGGCAGTGGAAGCAAAACGCCCAATTCCAAAAGCGAGTAATGAAATGGTCAGATATACGCCTGCTTCTTTTTCCGTTTTATTCATATAATCCTTGGTGTATTGAATCAGAAAACTCCATGTTCCAACCTGAGCACCTACATAAAAGAACTGAGCCAAAACACCCTTCAAAAAATGTGGATATTTTACCAATTCCGAAAAACTTCCCGAGCTTTTATTTGAACCGTGACTTTTTACACTGTTTTCAGGAAATTTTGCTCTCCAGATTAAAAACGCCATGATCAGTAAAATAGTTCCAATAAACAAATACGGTGGCCCAACACGCATAATTTCATCATGCAAATACTGTTTATAGGTTCCTGCCACTTTCATGGTTTCGATTTGGGGGGCAGTTAGTTCTTTTCCTGAGAAAATAAAGACTGTACCGATTAACACACCAGTCATCGACCCAAGTGGGTTAAATGATTGCGATAAATTGAGCCGCTGTTCAGACTTTGCCGGATCGCCTAAAATGGCGATAAACGAATTTGATCCGGTTTCAAGGAAGGCCAACCCGGCGGCAATCACAAAAAGAGCACCTAGGAAGAAACCGTATTTTCCGGCCAGAGCAGCAGGCCAAAACAGGAAACAACCGGATGCAAACAACAATAACCCGGTGAGTAAACCAACTTTATAACCAAACCGGTCCATAATCAAAGCCGCAGGCATGGCAAGCAAAAAATATCCCAGATAAAATGCCGATTGTACCAATCCGGCCTTGAGTCGGTTCAGTTCGAATGATTTCATGAACTGAGGAATAAGAATATCGTTCAAATTATTAGGCAAAGCCCACAAAAAGAAGAGCGATGTGACCAGGATAAAAGTCAGGGTATAACCTGGTGTAATTAACTTCGTTGATTCTTTGACATTCATAAGTGTAATTATTTTAGTTTTAGTTTATCAGTCGTATTTGGCATTTCAAAAATCAACAAACAAATCCGGATTGCCAAACGCCATTTACCAATTCGGAGATTGCAAAGCTTTGCATGATCGGGAAAATGTTTCGTAACATTTTCCCGATCATTACATTTTAATTCAGGTTTAGAAAATGCTACGATTTTCCATCGACAAGAATATGAATCCCGAAAGATTTCGCTATCCTGTACTATGCTGTTCAAATTAAGTGAAAAATTTTCGTAGAGTCACTAAAATTTCATTAATAATTTTTGCACAACGGCACTCTTTCAGCGTTTTATCAGGGAACCAGTTTAGCCAATCGTGTTTTGTGGCAAAATGTTGTATTTTTGCACTCAATCTTTAATTATTACAACAATGAGCAAAGGAGAAATTTATACAAGTAAAGGTGTTATGAAAGTGAACTTCTACGATGAAGATGCACCAGGAACCGTCGCTAATTTTATCAAATTGTCGAAAAGTGGTTTTTACGATGGCTTGACCTTTCATCGTGTAATTCCTGATTTTGTAATTCAGGGAGGTTGCCCCAACGGAACCGGAACTGGTGGTCCGGGTTACAAAATTCCCTGTGAAACTGACGGTGACAACCAATACCACGATCGTGGTGTTTTGTCGATGGCTCATGCAGGCCGAAATACCGGTGGTTCACAGTTTTTTATCTGCCATAGTCGTCGCAACACGTCGCATCTCGACCGCAAACATACCTGCTTCGGCAAGGTTTATGAAGGCCTCGAAGTGATTGATGCCATTCGTCAGGGCGATATCATTGAAAAGATCGTAATTATTGAAGAATAGTTTACAAAAAACCCTCGCATTCAGCGGGGGTTTTTTGTAAGTGTAAATCTTCAAGTTTCCTCATTTTTGTCAGCTATTGTTCAGTATAATATCGGTAGTTTTGCGAAACTAATTCGAACGCATTCTGATGTCCGATAATTCAAAAGGCATATTTTTAACTTTAGGCTCGGTGGTATTCTTTGCTCTGATGGCCGTTTTGGTCAAGGCAATCCCCAACGTTTCAAGCTATCAAACTACCTTTTTTCGCTTTACCATTGGCGTTGGCATTGTCAGTATTTTGTCGTTGTTTGGAGTAATCCAACTAAAGTTTAACGACCGGAAAGGATTGTTCTGGCTTGGTTTTGTTGGCGGAATTGCCGTTTACCTGTTTTACCTGGCTATTCTGAAACTGGGAGTTGGAAAGGGGTCTGTCTATATTTATTCGTACCCCATTTTTGCCACACTTTTCAGTATGCTTATCCTGAAAGAAAAAGTGGAGCCCATTAAATTTGTCATTATAGCGATTTCGTTTGCCGGACTCATTCTACTCTCCGTTGGTGGAGGAAAAGGATCGCTGGCCGGAATGGGAATATATGAACTGATTGCCATTGCAGGATCGGTAACTACCGGGCTTGCCGTAGTATTTGTAAAAAGATTGCACGACAGCGATAATTCGTATGCCATTTTCTTTTCACAGTGTATTGTCGGTTTCTGGATGTTTCTGATACCTTCAGGAGTAACACAAGCTAAAGGAAATCAGACCGAAATACTTTTGCTGGTTTTGGTTGGCATTGTTGCTACGATTGGGCAACTGTTTATGACCGAAGGTTACCGTTACGTGAATGTAGCGACAGGTTCGTTGCTGCAATCGATGGTGCCGGTTTTCAACCTCCTTGCAGGATGGCTCATTTTTCACGAACTGTATACAACTATTGAGTTGATCGGCGCGTTTGTAATTGTCAGTTCATGTTTTCTTTTGGTCTTCGTTAATTTCAGGGTTGGTAAAAGAACACGTATTTTAAAGCTGGTTGAATGACATAGATCAACCTGAAACTGAAGGGTGTTACATGTTTTTTGGGTAATTTGGCTCTTTCAAAACATTTAAAACCCGGAGTTATGGCAAGTTGTAAGATTACAGTTCTGAGAAAGATGATTAACAGGGATTTAGTTGATGAATATTGTAGTTTAGATCTTTCGGATCAGTGCCTGGGATGCCATTTGTTAACGGTTGGTCAGGAATTTCTGGTTGGAGATCACAACAATATTCCGGAGGGATTCTGTGCCTGGGCTTGGGGCGATATTCAGAAAGATGTAACCCACATCATGTTTGATGGAAGTTACCCATGGATGAAACAGCCTGGTATGGCAATTAGCAGTTGTAGTGATGGATTAATGCCAGTTATATTTAAAATTGAAAAACTAAATGAATAACTAACATATATTTTACGAACCATGACAAAAACCAACTTTAAACGCTTTGCTTTTGGTGGATTCATTTTAAGTGTGATTTTCAGCCAAATGGCATGTAAACCAACCAATCTTTCAAAAGAAAACATGATTCCTAAACCTGTTTCAGTAGTTCCTGAAGGAGGTGAATTTGATTTGACCGACCAAACTGATATTTATGTTTTGGGCGAATCGGCGGAACTGAAACAAATTGGTCAATATCTGGCCGATAAGTTAAATCCTTCAACCGGATTAGGTCTGGAAGTTAAAACAGCCAATGAAGTTCCGGCGCCAGGAAATATTTATCTGTCACTTTCAGGCAGTGATTCCGAATTGGGTGACGAGGGTTATCAATTAACCATTACTGACAAATTGGTTAGTCTGGCTGCGAATAAACCAGCTGGTCTGTTCCATGGAATTCAGACTATCCGTCAGCTCCTTCCTTCTCAAGTCGAAATGTCATCGAAACAAAAAGGACCATGGAAAATTGCAACCGGAACAATCCGTGATTATCCTACTTATGGCTACCGTGGTTCGATGCTCGATGTGGCCCGCCATTTCTTTGGAGTTGATGATGTGAAAAACTACATCGATCAATTGGCTTATTATAAAATGAACGTGCTGCATTTACATCTGTCCGACGATCAGGGCTGGAGAATAGAAATTAAATCGTGGCCAAACCTGACCGCTCATGGCGGCAAAACTGAAGTTGGTGGTGGCGAAGGCGGATTTTATACGCAGGAACAATATTCAGATATCGTAAAATATGCTCAGGATCGTTACATTACCATTATTCCTGAAATCGATATGCCGGGACATACCAATGCTGCATCGGCTTCGTATCCTGAGTTGAATGGAAATGGTAAAACACCCGAATTGTATACCGGAACTGAGGTTGGTTTCAGCACATTGGCGACTAAGAAAGAGATCACCTATAAATTTATTGATGATGTGATCCGTGAATTGGCAGCTTTAACGCCAGGTGAATATTTGCATATCGGAGGCGACGAGTCGCATGCAACCAAAATAGAAGATTACATTCCTTTCATGAATCGGGTTCAGGACATGGTGATTGCCCATGGGAAAAATGTTTTAGCTTGGGACGAAGTTGCATTGTCAACAGTAAAACCAAATACGGTCGTACAATATTGGGCCAAAGCCGAAAATGCGATTAAAGGAGTAGCTCAGGGAGCTAAAGTATTGATGTCGCCTGCAAAAAATGCCTACCTCGATATGCAGTACGACTCAACCAGCACATATGGATTGCATTGGGCTGCATACATCGAAGTCGACAAAGGCTACAATTGGGATCCGGCGAATTTGGTTCCTGAAATCAAAAAAGAAAACATTGTAGGTATCGAAGCTCCGCTTTGGTCTGAAACCGTCGGAGCCCGTCCGGAAGCTGAATACTTAATTTTTCCCCGCCTGCTTGGGTATGCCGAAATTGGATGGACACCAGTGGAATTGCGTAATTGGGATGATTATAAAGTTCGTTTGGCCAATCATGGCGAACGGATGAAAGCCATGAACATTAATTTCTATCCTTCCAAATTAGTGCAGTGGGACGCACAAAAACAGAAATAAGTGCACAAAGTTTTATAAACAAGAAACGCTCCGGGGAAGGAGCGTTTCTTGTTTATATGCATATTCAGCGGGTGTCTTAAAGTCACCAGCTGAATAATTGACCAACCAATCAGGATTGAGCGTAAACAGATGCAAATACCGGAGAAAAAGCTTCGAACTTTGTTTTCCCAAATACGGTTGGTTTATTCTTCAAGTAGTCAGAATCCATTTCACCACTTCGCATCGCTGCACCCATTTCAGCATAATTCTTAGCAATTTCTTCCGGAACACCGGCTTGCAACATTCCCCCCAAAGTTTCTTCATCCTTGAAGTTTACCCAAGGAAGTTCTGGTTTTCCAATCGCTTTGCCTAAAATGACAGCCACTTCGTTGGTTGTTTTCTCATCGCTGGCAATGTAACGAATGCTCTTGCCCTTGAACGACAATCCCAGTAATTCTTCAGCAGCAACTTCAGCAATATCGCTTGGATGAACCAAAACCAGTTTGGCATTTTCACCATAATTTCCGCCAATAATTCCCATGTGTTTTACCATTCCGGCATTGGCCAGAAAGTTTGTATAGAAAAATCCGGGACGAAGGTGTTTCACATTTACGCCATCCAGAGCATTCAACGCCTTTTCTACATAGAATAAGCCGCTCACCGGACCACAACCCTCGGGCATATGGGCGCCCATGCTGCTGAGATTGACAACATTTTTCACTCCTGCGCCATGTATCGCTTCTGCATAGTTTTCTCCAACATCGGCAATGTGTTTTTTCCAATCTGCAGCACCAAAATTGGGCGGTACCATGGTGTAAATGGCATCTGCACCGGTAAAAGTTTTAGTCAGGAAAGCAACATCCTCAACAGAGCCAATAGCCGCTTTGGCGCCAAGGGCTTTGATTTGCACGGTTTTGTCAGCTTTACTGCTCACAACTGTCACATCATGACCGGCAGCAACTAATTTTTCAGCAAGTGGTTTGCTGATGTTTCCCAATGAACCTGTTACAACGAATTTCATGTGTTTTGTTTTTTAATTGTTTCGATGTTTGAACGTTGAATTGGTGTAAAAGTTCATTTTTCTCCAACTGATCCGATGACTCCAAGTCATCGGATCAGTAAACAACACAAATCCGCTTCAACCGACTTTTAACTTGCAACTTTCTTGCTATCTTTGCGGCTCATTATCAAGAACCTTAATTACTCTCACAAAATGGAATACAATTTCTCCGAAATTGAGCCGAAATGGCAGAAATACTGGGAAGATCATCAAACGTTCAAAACCTTAAACGACTTCTCGAAACCAAAATATTACGTGTTGGATATGTTCCCTTATCCTTCCGGAGCAGGCTTGCATGTTGGACATCCTGAAGGTTACACAGCCACCGATATCATTTGCCGTTATAAGCGCATGAAGGGTTTCAACGTTCTTCACCCGATGGGTTGGGACGCTTTTGGATTGCCAGCCGAGCAGTATGCCATTCAAACCGGAACACATCCAGCGGTTACCACCAATAAAAATTGCGACAATTTCCGCCGTCAGATTAAATCGCTAGGTTTGAGCTACGACTGGGATCGTGAAATAAATACCACCGACCCGAAATATTTCCGCTGGACACAATGGATATTCACCAAATTGTACAATTGCTGGTTTGATCCAGAAGCCGGGAAAGGCCGCCCAATCAGCGAATTGCCAATTCCTGCCGATATTCAGGCACAGGGACAGGCTGCCATCAACAAATACATTGGAGACAAACGCCTGGCTTATTACGACAATGCCCAGGTTTGGTGGTGCCAGTCGTGCAAAACGGTATGTGCCAATGAAGAGGTTTTGACCGATGGTTCGCACGAAAAATGCGGCAATCAGGTGACCCGTAAAAACCTGAAGCAGTGGTTACTCCGGATTCCTCATTATGCCGAACGTTTGCTCGAAGGTCTTGACGATCTGGATTGGCCGGAAGGCGTAAAAGACATGCAGAAAAACTGGATCGGTAAATCGACCGGTGCTGAAGTGGATTTTGCGATCGAAGGATTGGACGAAAAACTTCGGGTTTACACTACCCGTCCCGATACCTTGTTTGGAGCCACCTATATGGTTGTTTCTCCGGAACATCCGATTCTGGAAACCTTGGTTACTCCTGAAAATACAGAGAAATTCAAACAATACATACAAGCTGCTTCGCTAAAATCTGATTTGGATCGCACCGAACTGGCCAAAGATAAAACCGGGGTTTTCACCGGACGCAATGCCATCAACCCAATTACTGGTTTGCCAATACCGATTTGGGTAGCCGATTATGTGTTGATGGGCTACGGAACCGGTGCCATTATGGCTGTTCCGGCGCACGATACCCGTGATTTTGAGTTCGCTCAAAAATTCAATATTCCAATCATTTGTATTCTTGATCCGAAGAATGCCGATGAGGTAACTCGCGCCAAAGTTTTGGCTGGTGAAGCTTGCTGGACTGAGGACGGAGCGTACATTAATTCAGCCAATCCCGCAATTGGTCTCGATCTAAATGGTCTGAACAAAAAAGACGGAATCGCCAAAGTCGTTGAATGGTTGGGCGAAAAAGGAATTGGTAAAGCTACAATCAATTTCAGATTGCGTGACTGGTTATTTAGCCGTCAGCGCTACTGGGGAGAGCCTTTTCCTGTGATTCACTGGGAAGATGGCGAAGTGACTTTGGTGGAAGAAAATCTTCCGGTTGAACTTCCGGCGATGGAAAAATACGAACCGGGCGAAGGTGGCGAATCTCCGTTGGCCAACGCGACCGACTGGTTGTATGTGACCGACAAAAATGGTCGCAAAGGCCGTCGCGAAACTAACACCATGCCGCAATGGGCCGGCTCGTGCTGGTACTACTTGCGATATATCGATCCAAAAAATGATGAATCGATTTTCGATAAAAAGCTTGAAAATTATTGGATGCCGGTTGATTTATATGTGGGCGGAGCTGAACACGCAGTTCTACACTTATTATATTCACGTTTCTGGCATAAAGTGCTTTTTGATTTGGGTATCGTTTCAACAAGCGAACCTTTTCAGAAGTTGTTTAACCAGGGAATGATTCTTGCTTTTGCCTATCAAACAGCCACCGGCGCCAAAGTGGCCAGCGACTTGGTTGAGGAAAAAGAAGGCAAATATTTCCATACCGAAACAGGAGAGGAGCTGACTCAGATTGTGGCCAAAATGTCGAAATCGTTGAAAAACGTAGTGAACCCTGACGATGTGGTTGCCAAATTTGGTGCCGACTCACTTCGTCTATACGAAATGTTTATGGGCCCGCTTGATGACACCAAACCATGGGCTGAAAATGGCGTGAAAGGAGTTTTCGGTTTCCTGAACCGTGCCGCTCGTTTCTTCGGAACTCCGGAGAATATTGTTGACGAAGCTGACGACAAAGAAACACTGAAATTGTTGCACCAGACCATTAGCAAAGTAGCTTTCGACATCGAAAACATGAAATTCAATACCGGAATTTCGGCTCTGATGATTTTCAATAATCTGGTGATGAAGAAAGGGAAAGTAAGCAAACAAACAGCCGAAACTTTCGCAAAAATACTTTCACCTTATGCACCACACCTTGCAGAAGAATTGTGGCAATTGTATGGAAATCCGGAAACTTTGGCTTTTGCTCCATGGCCCGAAGTTGATCAGGCTATGCTGGCTGAAGATACGTTTGAGTACCCAATTTCGTTCAATGGCAAGGTTCGCTTTAAATTGGGATTTCCGGTGGGTACGCCAAATGCTGAAATTGAAGCTGAAGTTCTGGCACACGAGACCTCCATCAAATGGCTCGAAGGTAAAACGCCCAAAAAAGTGATTGTAGTTCCAAATAAAATCGTGAATGTTGTTATATAACTGAACAAGGATAGAGAATAAGGGAAAGCGCAGGATGATAGTTCTGCGCTTTTTTTTTGCACTTCTCTTGAAGTTATAGAAAAGCCGTTGAAAAGCAGAAAGCTCCAAGTTTACACTTTTTCTAATATTTTAAGAAAAATTATCTATTTTTTAAATTGCCCTGCCAATTTTATTTGTTTTTCTGAAATAATTGTAAATTTTTTAGTCTTTGCCTGTTTTTTTACACCTCTATTTCGTTTTTTGTATATTTTTGTTATGTGTTTATCGCAATTCGTAATTCGACAACAAAATATAAACCATTAAAATTTTAAGTTATGGCACAGTTTAGATTTAGAGCACTTGAAGAAGTTCTTACCAGAAAACCGATCGAAGTTAAACGCGAAGAAAATCTGGTTTCTGATTTTTACGGTATGAATGTTTTCGATCGTCCGAAAATGAAGAAATACTTGTCGAAAGAAGCATATAAAGCAGTTATTGATGCTGTTGACAATGGAACTCCAATCGACCGCAAAATGGCAGATCAGGTTGCTCAGGGAATGAAATCATGGGCTTTGGAAAATGGTGCAACCCACCTTACTCATTGGTTCCATCCTTTAACCGATGGTACTGCAGAAAAACATGATGCATTTATTGTTCATGGCGAAAATGGTACAGTTGTAGAGTCTTTATCTGGCTCAATGTTAGCTCAACAGGAACCTGATGCTTCTTCTTTCCCAAGTGGAGGTATCCGCGCAACTTTCGAAGCTCGTGGTTATACGGCATGGGATCCATCTTCACCAGCGTTCATCGTTGACAATACATTAACCATTCCGACTGTATTTATTTCCTATACTGGCGAAGCACTTGACTATAAAACACCGTTGTTGCGAGCAATTGCTGCTGTTGACAATGCTGCAACCGAAGTTTGCCAATTGTTCGATAAAAACGTAACCAAAGTAAATGCAAATTTAGGTTGGGAACAGGAATATTTCCTGGTTGACGAAGCTTTATACCTTGCCCGTCCTGATTTGGTGTTAACCGGACGTACTTTGATGGGACACTCGGCTTCGAAAGATCAGCAATTGGACGACCACTATTTCAGTTCAATTCCAACCCGTGTTTTCCGCTTCATGGAAGACTTGGAAAATGAAGCTTACAAATTAGGTATTCCGATTAAAACCCGTCACAACGAGGTTGCTCCAAACCAGTTTGAAGTTGCTCCAATCTACGAAGAATTGAACCTGGCCAACGATCACAACCAGATGATCATGGACCTGATGAAAAAGATTGCACGTCGTCATAACTTTGCCGTTCTTTTGCACGAAAAACCATTCGCTGGCATCAACGGTTCTGGAAAGCACAACAACTGGTCACTTTCTACCGATACCGGTGTTAACTTGTATTCTCCAGGGAAAAACCCAAAATCAAACTTGCAGTTTCTTACTTTCGTGATCAACACCATGAAAGCATTGTACGTAAATCAGGACATGTTGCGCGCCAGCATTCTTACTGCTCCAAATACACATCGTTTGGGCGCTAACGAAGCTCCACCAGCAATTATTTCTGCTTTTCTGGGAGCCGAAGTTAGCAAAATGCTTGACCTGATGGAAGAATCGGTTGTTGACCGTAAAATGACTCCAGATGAAAAAACAGCCCTGAAATTAAATATTGGCCGTATTCCTGAAATTATTTTAGACAATACCGACCGTAACCGTACGTCTCCATTTGCATTTACCGGAAACCGTTTCGAATTCCGCGCTGTAGGTTCTTCTGCCAACTGTGCTTCGGCGATGATTGCTTTAAACACCGCCGTTGCCGATCAGCTTACTAAATTCAAAGTTGAAGTTGACGCTTTGATTGAAGCTGGGGTTAAGAAAGACGAAGCCATCTTCCAGGTATTGAAAAAACTGATCATTGAATCAAAACCAATTCGTTTCGATGGTAATGGTTATAGCGACGAATGGAAAGAAGAAGCTGCACGTCGTGGTTTAACCAATATTACCAGCGTTCCATCCGCATTGGAATCATTGAAAGACAAGCGCGTTGTTGAAATGTATGGTAAAATGGGTGTTTTAAGCGAACGTGAAATTGAAGGTCGTATTGAAGTTGAACTTGAAAAATACACCAAGAAGATACAAATCGAAGCCCGTGTTTTAGGCGATTTAGCTATTAACCACATTGTTCCTACAGCTGTTCAGTATCAAACAACTTTGCTTGAAAACGTAAAGAACCTGAAGATTGTTTTCAGCGAAGAAGAATACAATTCACTGGCTGCTGGACGTATTGAACTGATCCGCGAAATTGGAGCAAACGTTTCTGCCATTAAAATTAAAGTGAAAGAAATGATCGAAGCACGGAAAGTTGCTAATGTAATCGAATCAGAAGAAGAAAAAGCTTATGCTTACGAAGCTAGCGTAAGACCTTATTTGGATGATATCCGTTACCACATCGACAAACTTGAACTGATTGTTGATAACGAATTGTGGCCATTGCCAAAATACAGAGAATTATTGTTTACAAAATAGTTTTTTGTTACAAGTCGATATACTTAAAGGCTTCCGGGACGAACCGGAAGCCTTTTTTTTATCCAGATTAAGCGAACCACAATCCGACAAATTTTGGGGCCAATTTCAGTAGTCAAATAATTGTTCATCTCCCGAATACTTTAAATGAAGCTTTTCCGTTTTTTTCATCAGTAAATAAATTGTTTTTTAATTCCTGATGAACCCCGCATGTTGTTGAAAATTATTCTCATTGGTGTTTGTGCATGCAACTACTTGTTCGTTTCATACGCAATTGGGCTGTTTATTAGCGGTCGTAAGCCTGCTTGTAGGCATACAGGAAACTTAAAGACTCATATTTTTTCAGAGTTTGTGTTTTCTGCAAATATGTTCGTTTCAGAATGGATATAAATTGGTTACTTTTACCGCCAAACGTTTAATATCAAATGAAGAACTCGGTCCTTCCCAAAATATTGCTCATTTTTCTGGTCATTTTACTTGGCTCATGTTCAGCCCGCAAATACTTGAACTCTGCGGCAACATCATATGAAATCGGAGAATATTTTCATTCTATTGAAAAATATAAAAAGGCTTATCGCAGCCAGAAACTCAGAAATGAAAAGGGAAATATCGCTTTCCATATTGCTGAAGCGTATTATCATTTAAGCGATTTCGCCAAGGCAACTGTTTGGTATAAAAATGCCATCAAACAAAAGAACTCCGATCCATTGTGTATGTTGCACTACGCCGATTGTCTGAAGGGTACACAAAAGTATGATGAAGCAATCGTTTGGTATCAAACATATCTGGGAGTGAAACCCGACGACCAATACGCAAAAAATGGAATGGAGGCGAGCAAGGTTGCAAAAAGTTGGCTCGATAACCCAAATCGGTATATGGTTGCCGCAGTTAAAGAGCTGAATTCGAAAGATAATGATTATTGCCCCGTATTTGTTGGTGGGCGCGACAATGAGGTTATTCTAACATCTTCTCGCGAACCCGCAACTGGGGGTAAACGAAAGAGCAACATCACCGGGACCCGTTTTGCCGATTTATTTACGAGTAAATTTGAAGTTCAGAAACAAAAATGGAGTACGCCCAAGTTACTCGAAGAAAATGATGTAATCAATACAACAAACGATGAAGGGGCAGCAACCCTGTCTGCAAGAGGCGATTTGATGATTTTTACCCGTTGTAAGTATGACAAATCAAAAGATTTGGGAGCTGAATTATTGGTGGCCAACCAATCGAGAGGTGAATGGTCTGAACCCTCAAAACTTGAACTGGTTGGCGACAGTTTAACTGAAGCGCATCCATCGCTGAGTGCCGACGGAACAACACTTTATTTTGTGTCTGACCGCCCTGGCGGCTATGGAGGGAAAGACATCTGGATGGCTCAAGGTAAAGGCAATACGTTCGATAAGCCGGTAAATCTCGGTCCTGAAATCAATACTCCGGGCGACGAAATGTTCCCGTATATCCGCGAAAATGGCGATTTGTATTTTTCATCGAATTATCATCCAGGGATTGGTGGACTCGACATTTTTAAAGCCATAAAAGGCGAAGATAAAAAGTGGCATGTGGAAAATATGAAAGCCCCGATCAACTCACCGGGCGACGACTTTGGAATTACCTTTATCAAGGGTGAAGTTGAGAAAGGGTTGTTCTCGTCGAATCGCAAAGGCTCGAAAAGCGACGATATTTATTCATTCTACCTTCCGCCAAAAGTATTTAATGCTTCCGGAGAAATATTTAACAAAGAAACCGACCAAAAAATTGATGGAGCCATGGTTCGCATCATTGGAACCGATGGTACAAACCTGAAAGTTCGGGCCAATGTAGGCCGTTTTCAGTATAAGTTAAAACCTGAAACCGAATATGTATTCGCCGCTTTCAAAGACGGCTACCTGAACGACAAAGCACGACTAACGACCGTTGGACTGGCCGACAGCAAAGATTTCAGGTTTATATTCAAACTTGCACCTACCGATGAACCGATCAAGGTCAACAACATCAATTATGCCTTTGGAAGCTACCAAATAACCGAAGAATCAAAAGCTGCGCTCGATTCTGTCGTTCAATTACTTGTTTTGAACCCAACCATCAAAATTGAGTTGATGGCTCACACCGACTTTGTGGGAAGCGATCAGTTCAATTCCGAACTGTCGCAAAAACGCGCTCAATCGGTGGTCGATTACCTGATTTCGAAAGGCATTAGTGCCGGACGACTGGTTGCCAAAGGCTATGGCGAAACCTGGCCAAAGAAAGTAACTAAAGCCCTGGCCAAACAGTACGACTTCCTGAAAAAAGGCGACGAACTGAATGAAGCGTTTATCCTGAAACTCACACCAGAACAGCAGGAAATAGCCAAAATGCTCGACCGGCGAACGGAATTCAGGGTGCTGAGCAACGACTTCCACGAGTAAAATCAGCTATTATAAACAATAAATCCTGACACGTTTCCGAAACGTATCAGGATTTATTGTTTTGTAGATGCAAATTTTTCGTCTTTTTAAAACTCTGAAGGAGTTTACGATCAGTGGGTCCCAGCATCTCTGGGGAATAGGAAATGCGGTGCAAAGACAACCCGGAACGGGTTGAATGTCAAATTTAAACTTCGTAAAGCTTAACGTTTAATTTGAATTCAGAATCATCCGGTTCAACTTTGAATACTTTGGCATGTGGATATTTCTGTCGCTGGATAGATAAAATCTCCTGTTCAGTATCTTCTGATACACAAGAGCCAAGTATAATTTCTTCAACTATTTCATTAGGAATCTGAATTGCAACACTTGTTTGGTTATGAATAATTAATCTCCATTCTTTTTCGTATGACCAAATAATCGACTTTGAAATGAGATTACTAACTCGTTCCTCAATATTTTTAGGTGCGAAGGATATCTTGTATTCCGGGTATTCACTGAAATATTTAACTTTTAAAAAAGCAATAAGAACATGATTCCGACGAATAAAATCAATTAGCATTTGAGTATTGTACCCAATACAAAATCCTTGATTTGAGCTTCCATAGTGTGACCACATCAAAATATCATCGTTTTTCTCGCATAAGCAAAAGATTCCGGGTTCTATTATGGCATTGATCAATTGAGTTTCATTAATTGATCTTTTTTTATAAATGTCTGGATCTTCTTTTAGACTTTCTAGATATATGTCATCTGCTTCCTGCCAGAGTAGAGCAAAGCTTTTCGACCCATCATCTTTTGCCAAAAGAAAAAGTATATTCATTATTTTATCTTCCTTGGGTAGGCTTTCTATTTTCTTTCTTATTTTCAGATCGAAGGGATCATTAAGTTGATCATGATTTGCAAAATAAAGTTCACCTTTAATAAGTGCATCTCTTTGATATCTTTTATCTTCTAAAATATTTTCTTGAAATGATCTGTATTTGTATAGGATTTTTGGGAGCTCTTCTTGTTCCATTTCTTTATTATTAATCTTTTAAAGTTACATAAAATAAAACAAATCATTTCCCGGCCTATAAAAGCAAAGACCCCTGTCAGGATTCAAAATCATGACAGGGGTTACTTATATCAAAAACACTATCTTATTACTTGTAGCTCTCAATCGGTTCGCAGGTGCAAACCAAATTTCGGTCGCCAAAAGCATCGTCAACACGGCCAACAGGTGGCCAGTATTTGTTTTCCTTCAGCCATGCCAATGGAAATACGGCTGTCTGGCGGCTGTACGAATGGTTCCAGTCGTCGGCAGTAACCACATCCGAAGTGTGGGGAGCATTCTTCAGCGGATTGTCTTCCTTGTCCATTTCGCCGGAAGCCACGGCCTGAATTTCGTTGAAAATGCCGGTCAGCGCTTCAATGAAACGATCGAGCTCCTGTTTCGATTCGCTTTCGGTTGGTTCCACCATCAGCGTTCCGTGAACCGGGAACGAAAGGGTAGGAGCGTGGAAGCCATAATCCATCAGGCGTTTCGAAATATCGGTTTCCGAAATACCCGAAGCGGCTTTTAAGTGACGGCACTCGAGTATCATTTCGTGGGCGCAGCGTCCGTTTTCGCCGGTATATAAAACTCCATAGTTGTCTTTTAGGGCATGGGCAATGTAATTGGCATTCAGGATAGCGATTTCCGAAGCACGTTTCAATCCATCGGCACCCAGCATCTTAATGTATCCATAGGTAATTGGCAGTACCGAAGCACTTCCCCAAGGACCGGCTGAAACCGCAGTTATACCAACGTGTCCGTTATTCATCACCGGATGCGAAGGCAGGAACTCAACCAGATGTGCGGCAACACAAATCGGACCAACACCCGGGCCACCACCTCCGTGAGGAATGGCGAATGTTTTGTGCAGATTCAGGTGGCAAACATCGGCCCCAATGCTGGCCGGATTGGTCAAACCAACCTGGGCATTCATGTTGGCGCCGTCCATGTAAACCTGCCCGCCATGCGAATGGATAATTTCGCACAATTCGGTGATCGACGATTCGTAAACTCCGTGTGTTGACGGGTAAGTCACCATGAAACACGACAGAGTGTCTTTGTATTCTTCGGCTTTCTGGCGCAGGGCTTCCACGTCGATGTTTCCGCGTTCGTCGCAAGGCGTTACAACCACTTTCATGCCAGCCATTACAGCGCTGGCAGGGTTGGTTCCATGTGCCGATGCTGGAATCAGTACCACGTTACGGTGACTATTTCCCCGGCTGATATGGTATTGACGGATGACCATCAATCCGGCATATTCGCCGGCTGCTCCTGAATTGGGTTGAAGGCTGACATCGGCAAAGCCGGTAATTTCGGCCAAATCGCGACGAAGTTCTTCCATCATTTCGTGGTAGCCACGTGCCTGATTTTTGGGTACAAACGGGTGAATGCCGCCAAATTCGATCCAGCTGATTGGCAACATTTCGGTAGCCGCATTCAGTTTCATGGTACACGATCCAAGCGGAATCATGGAGTGAGTGAGCGAAATATCTTTGTGTTCCAACTTTTTGATGTAACGCATCATCTCGGTTTCGGAACGGTATTTATTGAAAACTTCCTGTTGCATAAATGCCGAAGTTCTCCTGAATTCAGGCTGAATGGTACAGATAGTTGGATATTGGGTAATCTTAACCAGTGGTTTATTGGCTGCTTTTGCAAATACTTCGATGATCCAGTTAATGTCGTCAAGGTTGGTGGTTTCGTCGATGCTTAGTCCAACTTCGCCGTTTTCAAAATAGCGGAAATTCATTTCCAATTCGAGCGACAGCCATTCAATATCTTCACGTTTTACATGACGTGGCAATTCAAATCGGATGGTATCAAAATAGTTACTGTTGAGCTGGGTGTAGCCCAATGCCGTAATTTCTTTTTCGAGCAAAGCCGCAATGCAATGAATTCGGGTGGCAATCTGGGTGATTCCTTCCGGACCGTGATACACGGCATAAAATCCGGCCATGTTTGCCAGCAGTGCCTGCGAAGTGCAAATGTTTGAAGTGGCTTTTTCGCGCTTGATATGCTGCTCTCGGGTTTGCAGGGCCATGCGAAGGGCGCGGTTCCCATGTGCATCTTTCGAAACGCCAATGATACGGCCAGGCATGGTGCGTTTAAACTCGCTTTTGGAGGCAAAATATGCAGCGTGAGGTCCGCCATAACCCATCGGAATACCAAAGCGTTGAGAGTTTCCGAATACGATATCGGCGCCCCATTCTCCCGGAGGAGTCAGTATTGTCAGGCTGAGTAAGTCGGCAGCAACCGAAACGAAAATGTCTTTTTCATGAGCATCTTTTATCAGCGATGTATAATCAAGGATTTGTCCGTCGGAATTTGGATATTGGACGATAACTCCAAAGGTATTTTCATTCAGATCAAAGTTTTTCCAGTCGGCTACCTTTAATTCAAAACCCAGAGGATTGGCGCGGGTAAGAAGCACATCCATGGTTTGAGGCCAAATTTTCTCATCAACCCAAACCACATTTGCTTCGGCTTTTGCTTTGGCCCGTGAACGTGAATTGTGCATCATGATCATAGCTTCGGCAGCAGCAGTGGCTTCGTCGAGCAGGCCGGCATTGGCCATTTCCATTCCGGTCAGATCGCAAACCATTGTCTGGAAATTCAGCAAAGCTTCCAGACGGCCTTGTGAAATTTCAGCCTGGTAAGGGGTGTAGCTGGTGTACCAAACCGGGTTTTCGAACACATTCCGGAGAATAACTGCCGGGGTAATGGTGTCGTAAAAACCCATCCCGATGTAGGTGTTATAGACTTTGTTTTTGGCGGCCAGTGCCAGAATTTTACGGTAATACTGACGTTCGGTCAATCCGTCTTCCAGGTTCAGTGGTTTTTTTAACCTGATATTTTCTGGAACGGTCTGATTCATTAATTCATCCAGAGTCGAAACGCCAAGAACGTTCAGCATTTCCTGAATTTCGTGGTCGCGTGGACCAATGTGGCGCATTACAAATTTATCGCTTGCCATATTTTGTGTTAAAAAATTATAGAGTCAAATTATTGAGCTGCAAACTTAGGAAGATTGATCATTTCTGAACATGATTTTTATGCATTTAATTAGGAATAGCGGTAAGTGTCTCCAATTGAAGATTTTGTTCGGTAATCACCGGGAAAATCTTCATTAAGCCAGAGTATCGCCAGGGAAGCTCCTGATCGTATAAACTTCAAAAATAAAAATCCCTGCCTGTACGGATGGATCTTCTTCCATTATTTTTCGTGTTTGATCCTGATTTGCGTTGAAAATGACAATTCCTTTGAGATCACCACCATCCAAAACAGGCGCTACGATATTAATCAAACCTTCTTCGCGGAGGGCAAAATTTCTCCGTCCATGTTCCCAAACGATAGGATCATTAGCGGGTTGATTGTAGTTCGGACCAACTTTCAAAAAAACTTGAGTATAAGTTTTTGTATTCTTAAGCATCTGGTTCATAAACTCGTCGGTAATGGTCTTCATTGCTTTTGTTTGTGTGATTTTCTTTTTAGTTTAAGAATGGATTGTTCTTCTTTTCAAAACCAATGGTGGTTTCAGGTCCATGGCCGCAATACACAACGGTTTCCTCCGGAAGGGTAAGCAGTTTCGTTTTGATGTTACCTGTCAGTTGTTCAAAGCTTCCGCCCGGAAGGTCGGTGCGTCCAATACTTCCATAGAAAAGTACATCACCGGCAATCAATATTTTTTGTTCCGCATTGTAAAATACAACTCCACCGGGCGAATGCCCGGGTGATTCAATGACTTCGAGGTACGAATTGCCGAAAGTGATTCGGTCGCCTTCTCTGAAATAGGCATCCGGCGCATCAATGGGTTCCATCGGGATACCAAAGCGGTCGCCCGAATCTACTGCATGTTCAACCAGAATTTCTTCATCCGGATGAATTTCGAACTGAAGATGGTATTTGGTGCGGCAGTGAGTTACTCCCATGATGTGGTCGAAATGACAATGCGTGTTGATTAACCGGACTGGATTTAACTTTTTTTCTGCAATAAACCGGTCGAGTTCGCTACGTTCGTTTTCGAAATAGCATCCTGCATCCACAATAATGCATTCGTTGGTTTCGTCATAAACAATCAGTGTGTTTTCCTGAACCGGATTAAAGGTGAATTTTTTTATCTGAATCATTTCTTGTGATTGACTATTAGACCATTTACAATTTACTGTTTTGAAGGATGTAAAGAACTGCGAAATAGTAAATAGTAAATGAATAAATGGTAAATTCTAATTTATTTATCTGTTCCTTTTAACATCGGAACAAAGACAAAAGTTCCGTGCGATTCTTTATAATATTCGGTTTCGCTGGTTTTAACCACCACATACATGGTTTGTTTTTCGCGTGGGCCCATTGGGATCACCATTCGTCCACCCACCTTAAGTTGAGCCAGCAAATCTTCAGGAATAACAGGAGCTCCGGCGGTAATAATGATCTTATCAAACGGTCCGTATGTGGGCAGTCCCTTGTAGCCATCGCCATAAAAAAATTTGGGATTGTAGCCGATTTGAGGAAGAATGGATTGCGTTTTCAGGTACAATTCGCGCTGACGTTCGATGGTATAAACGGTTGCCCCCATTTCGAGCAGTACTGCTGCCTGATAGCCTGATCCGGTGCCGATTTCCAGAATTTTATCATATCGTTCAACCTGAAGAAGAGAGGTTTGCATTGCTACGGTAAATGGCTGACTGATAGTTTGACCCGCACCTATCGGGAATGCCTGATCTTTGTAGGCAAACTGAAGGAAGCTGCTGTCAATAAACAGGTGCCGGGGTACTTTTGCAATGGCAGCCAACACTTTCTCGTCTTTAATACCTTTGATACGAATACCTTCCACCAATCTTTTTCGTAATCCCTGATGACGTAATGTATCCTGAAACTCCATAGAAACTCCTTTTTTTCAAAATTAGCCAAATATAAGTTCGAAATGGTTTATAGCGGTAAACATTATTAACAATCAACGTTGAAAAGTATTTCAACAAGCAATATTACAACTTTTAATTTATTCCTATTTTGCATGAATGATTAAACTCGGAATTTTTGGAGATCAGACCACGAATCATGAACTTCTGGAACAGTTGAAAACGATTTCGGAAGTTGAGGTTACTGGCATGTATTTTTCCGGAAATGCAGTTGTTCCAGCTGATTTTCCTGTGTTTCCGAGTCCGATTGGATTGATGGATATTTCGGATGCGATCCTGATTTTGAGCGATAAAAGTATCAGCAACGATTTGGTCAAACTGATTCTGCGAAAAAGCAAGCATATTTATTTGAAATCGGTTCCGAGTTTACACATCAGGGAAATCAAAGAACTTATCGATCTGGAAAAGGAAGCTGGCATTGTTACTTTCATCTACAATCCGTTTAACTACAATCCTTATTTTGATCCATTCAGCAACAAATACGAAAAGCCATTTTTGATTAATCTCCGGACTAGTTTTGAAGGTCAGGTGGTCAGGTCTTCGCATGAAATGTTGCTTCTGGTAACGGCATTAAACCGTTTGGCTCAAAGTAATTTTAAAAAACTCGATGTATTTGGATTGCAGGATTCCGACAAACAACTGGTTATCAGTCTCCGGATTGAGTACGATAATGGTTGTGTGATTAATCTGACTATTTCACAAGAAAAATCACCCGGTTACTGTGAAATTATTCAGCAAACGGGAAGAATCAAATTTGACGTTCAGGCGCCCCTTTTTATTCAATATCCTCAATTGAATCAGGAATTTATGGCTATAAATACGTTCATCCGGCTTATCCTGAATCATGATAAAAGAGCTTGTTCTTTCGATAACCTGCTGAATGGAGTGCAAATTGTTCATGAAATTAAAGAACATTTGCGTTTCAATGGAATCGATTTTTAGCATTAATAATCTACTTTTGCCGCAATATTTTTATAATTGAAGCGTTCGGTATTGCGTATGCAATCCTGACCAAATCCTATTTATGTATAAAAATTTACAAGTAGCCAGGTATCTGGTATTCGATATAATTGCTGCAATACTTAGCTGGACTTTATTTTATGCTTACCGAAAAGTCTATATTGAGCCATTAAAGTTTGGCTACAATATTCCGATCGAATTTAACAGTAAGTTTTATTTCGCCTTGATTTTTATTCCGGCTTTTTGGGTTACCATTTATTACGTTATCGGGCAATACTCTAACATTTACCGTAGATCTAGATTGCTGGAATTAGGTAAAACTGCCGTTACCTCTGTTTGTGGCGTCACAATCATCTTTTTTCTGCTTTTACTGAACGACTGGATCCCGGATTACCATAAATATTACAACCTCTTTTTTACACTTCTTGGCCTTCATTTTGGGTTTACTTATTTGTTTCGGTTAATACTTACAACCCGGACCATTCATCGAATCCATAAACGAATTATTGGGTTTAATACGCTTATTATCGGTGCAAACAAGAAAGCTGTCCGTTTGACTGAAGATTTGATGACCCAATCCAGACCAGCCGGGAATAAGGTCATCGGATTTTTAACAGTAAATGTGCGGGACTCTTATCCACTCGAAAAATATGTGCCCAATCTGGGTTCATACAAAAACCTGCAAAAAGTGATCAATGACTACAAGGTCGAGGAAATTATTATTGCGATAGAATCGTCGGAACATAAATTACTGAGCGAAATCCTTACGATGCTCGAAAATAGAACGCACACGGTCTGGGGAATCCCCGATTTATTTGATCTTCTCTCGAATACGGCCAAAACGAATACCATTTTCGGTAGTCCATTGCTCAAAATTTCAAACGGACTGATGCCTGTTTGGCAGGAAAACATTAAACGGTTACTCGATGTGACAATCTCCGCACTCTGTGTCATTATTTTTTTTCCTGTTTTTATCGCCTTGGCTATCGGGATAAAAATGAGTTCGAGCGGACCGATTATGTATAAGCAAGAACGCATCGGTAAATTTGGCAAGCCATTTATGATCCATAAATTGCGCACCATGGTCCGTAATGCAGAAACCGATGAACCCCTTCTTTCAAGTTCTGATGACAGTCGGATTACCCATTTGGGACAATTCTTACGAAGAACGCATTTGGATGAAATTCCCCAGTTTATCAATGTAATCAAGGGCGAAATGTCACTGGTTGGGCCACGTCCGGAGCGTAAATATTATATCGATCAAATTGCCGGGATTGCACCATATGTTACTCATCTGCAAAAATTAAGGCCGGGTATCACTTCTTGGGGTCAGGTTAAATATGGGTACGCTTCTAATGTTGATCAAATGGTTGAGCGTTTGCAATACGACATGGTTTATTTAAAGAACATCTCATTATATCTTGATTTCAAAATACTGATTTACACCATTATGGAGTGTGTGAGAGGACGAGGAAAATAGAAAAAAAGGAAAAATCAGGACGGGTCAACCTTCTCCTATTGATTAATAACTCTTTTCTTGTTTCTTTTTTATTTCGTTTTTCAAATGATTCCCATATCAATTTTATAGATGATCTGCTCAATTTGGCGATCCTCTCCATAAGGATCATATTTGGCTTTCAGGTTATTTCCAAAAACCCGGGCCACTCCTTGCCAAAACACCGCCGGAATTCCTCCTTTTAATTCGTAAATCAGATCGTACGAAGCCTTATGGGTTTCGCGGTCAATTAATTTGATCAGGACTTTCCCATCATTAATCGACATTTTTTTTAGGATTGGACCGTATTTTTTCATCAGTTCATCTTCGGCCCGCCGCACATAAACACGCCGGTCGCGGCCCCGCGCATCAGCCGGAACTTCCATTTCATATTTTCTCATCAGTGTAGCTGCTTCCCTGGCATAGGGCAGTACTTTTTTTACGCGTACAACCATCCTCCAGTATTGCTGTTCTTCTGATTTGTTTTTGAAAACCTTTTGGGGAAAAATCTCAACTTCAGGAATCTCAACATGAGGTAATGTATCGTTACCGGTTATAAATCCGATAGCGAAATATGGTTTCTGCGGAAATTGAGCCAGAGAGGCACCCACAAAATTCATCCATATCAGTATAATTATGAAGAGCCGTTTCATTCGTTCTGTATTCTTCTGCGAAGATAATTATTGTTGGTACAGATGTAAGCGAAAGTCACCAAATAAACCCCAAACGATTATCTTCACCATAGATTCTTTCCTAATTTAAGTTCTCTAAAATGATATGTTATAAAACTGAAACGTTTGCGTTTGGTTTACGATTTCCAGATGTTCAATGTTTGTATCTTTGAGCCGATAAATTAACGATTATGCAGGTAAATCAAAAAATTGAAATTGATGTTTGTTCAGAATTTGGTCAGTTGGAGGGTGTAATTATTCATACTCCAGGTCTTGAAGTTGAAGAAATGACTCCTGAAAATGCCGAGCGTGCGCTTTACAGCGATATTCTTAATTTATCTGTCGCCAGTAGTGAATATTCGGTATTTAAAGGCATCTTGAATAAAGTAACCAACACTTTCGAGGTAAAGGATTTACTTTCGGATATTCTGGGTTTTGATGAGGTAAAGACATCATTACTGAAGGAGATTTGTGTGAAAGAAAGCGCAATGGACATATATCCCAAACTGTTGGCTCAAAGCGCTCCTGAACTTGCCCGGCAACTCATACAAGGTGTCCCCATCGTACGCGATAACCTGACCCGTTTTCTGAGCCAGGAACGCTTTAGCCTTCGTCCGCTTCATAATTTCCTGTTTACGCGTGATGCTTCCATGTCGTTTGGTAAAGAGGTGTTGATTGGGAAAATGGCCAGCAAAGTTCGTGATCGCGAGGCGGTTATCATGGATGCCATTTTTAATAATCATCCATTGCTTGTAACCAAAACAATCAATCCCAATTCTCCTGAAAATCTCCAAAATTTCTCTGGAATTTCGATTGAAGGTGGCGATTTCCAAGTTGGACGCCAGGATATTTTGGTAATTGGAACCGGAATTCGAACCAGTACCCAAGGCATCGATTTTATACTTGAAAATATCAAATTAAAGAAAGAAGGACTCCAGCATATTCTGATTCAGGAATTACCCGATACTCCGGAATCATTTATTCACCTCGACATGGTTTTTACCTTTCTGGACACTGACGCCTGTATGGTTTACGAACCGCTGATCATGGGAACAAATCGCTTTCATACCATTCACATCCAGGTTGAAAACGGAAAAGTAACCGACATCAGTGAACAAAAGAATCTGGTGAAGGCATTGAAAAAACTGGATATCGACATGCGCCCGATTCATTGCGGCGGAATAACCGGCGAATGGACTCAGGAACGCGAACAATGGCACAGCGGAGCAAATTTTTTCGCATTTGCACCTGGTAAAGTGATTGGTTACGAGCGAAATGTACATACATTGGAGCAACTCAACAACAATGGGTTTCAGGTCACTCCTGCGAAGGATGTTTTAAGCGGGGCCTGTAAAATTCCGGATGGGAAATGTGTAATTACCATTCCCGGATCGGAGCTGGCTCGCGGCGGCGGTGGCGCCCGATGTATGACCATGCCCATCCGAAGGGGGAAAGTCTAGTTATTTACCATTTAATCATTTACTATTTACGATTATCAGTTTTCAAATAGTAGGTTATGTAATAGTCAACTAAATACGATGCGAAAATTAAAGAATAGCGAACTCGACCGTTTATCGGTTGATGAATACAAAGAAATTGCAAAAACTCCAATAACCGTGGTTTTGGATAATATCCGTAGCTGCAATAATATCGGCTCGGTTTTTCGCACTTCCGATGCTTTGTTGATCGAACGCTTAATCCTTTGCGGAATAACTGCAACACCTCCCAATAAAGACATTCACAAAACGGCTTTGGATGCCGAAAAATCGGTTCCATGGGAATATTTTAAAGAAACCGAAGCTGCTGTTCAACAGTTGAAAGAAAGCGGATACCATGTATTTGCTGTGGAGCAGGTTGAAAATAGTATTTCGCTGCCCGATTTTTCTCCTGAAATAGGTCAAAAATTAGCGCTTATTTTTGGAAATGAAGTGAAGGGCGTTCAGCAGTCGGTTGTTGATTTATGCGATGGTGCCATCGAAATTCCTCAATATGGAACCAAACATTCGTTCAATATTTCGGTAAGTGCCGGTATTGTTCTGTGGGATTTGGTTTACAAACTCAGATCCTGATCAAGAAAGACAATCGATGATACGGATCAAATGACAATGAATGACCTCCGCCCAGCCACTAATTACTTCCCTTCTTCCCGTAGTTTACGAATTAACCCCTTGCAGGCTTCTTCCAGAATATCTAAAACCAGTTCAAATCCGGCAGCACCGCCATAATACGGATCCGGCACTGAATCGTGTTTTTTATTGGAACAAAAATCGGTCATTAGAAAAATCTTCTTTCGGTCATTTTCATTTCGGGCAATCGCTTTCAAATCGCGAATATTTTGCTTATCCATCCCAATAATGTAATCAAAACGGTCGAAATCACGCTTCGGATCAACTGGCCTCGAAATACTTGTTAAATGGTATCCTCTTTTCTGTGCGAATTGTTTCATCCGGTAATCAGCCTGATCGCCGGCATGATATGCCGCTGTTCCAGCCGAATCGCATTGCATGGCTTCTGCCAATCCTTCCTTCTCGATTAACGCATTAAAAACAGCTTCAGCACTGGGGCTCCGACATATATTTCCAAGGCAAACAAAAAGTACTTGTTTCATCAAAATGGTGTTGTTCAGGAAGCAAAAATAGGAGAATTTCTATAATTAGGATACTGAAACAAAAAACTGCACTTGAACCTACAACCAGTGATTTTTGATACACAGATGAATTAATTCAGAAATGTTGTGGGTCAGCGTCTTATCCATGATATTTCGTTTGTGGTTTTTCACGGTATGGATGCTCAGGTTCAGTCTATCTGCAATCATTTTACTACTAAGTCCTTCATGACAAAGCCTGACAATTTCCAATTCACGGGGGGTCAGGTTCGAATGGAGGTTATTCGAATAAACTTTAGTGAAAACCTTCTGATATCCCAGATCTTTCGAATACCTGAATATAGTCATAATCATAGTTTCATCAGACTTAATGTCTGCAATTTCAAAAAAAACATTGAGATTTAATACCGGCGTCTTTTTCTCGTTTTTGAATGTTATTGACCCTTCGTGCATGAACTGAGAAATGCTGTCATCCTTTCGGATATAACGGTGATTGAATATGAATCTGTAATCAGCGTACTCAACAATAGGTTCAGAATTTATAAATTGCAGAAGATCGGGGAACGCCTCGTCACACCAAAGTTTCCGATCCTCCGGATGAAAACGAAGTTCATGAAAATCGAGTTTCTGTTGTAATAATTTGCTCTGGAAACAAATGCTTTGCTCCTGACAATGATCATGAACACATGCAAACTGCCTTCCTGAATGATCGACAAGACAATAGTCAAACAGGAATAAATGATCATTTTCAGGAATTATGGAATTATTTGTATTTACTTGATGAGAATCCTTGGAATTAAAGGGATAATATCCGTTTTCATCAGGACTTGCTTTGGTAAAAGAAGTAGTTTTAAGTTCGTTCTTCATTCAATGCAGTAATTTAATAACATTAAACTTTATAAAATTGCTGGCAACAAATTCAATACGGATATAAAGATGAGATGTTCTATTGCTAGGCCATATTTAATATTGATGAAAAGTATAAAAAACTTATTTTTTATGAAATGACTCATTCGTGCTATTGTGCTCTATTCCATTTTCAGGGTATATTTGATCAAATAAATATATTTTCATCTCAATATATTTAATTTTTTGTAACTGATCAGTTTTTCTATCTAAATCCTACAATTCAGGAGGCTGTGAAAACAGTTTTGTCTCTCTGGAAAATGTAAATGAACGCTTTGTCTATCCTGTTCAGTAATCATTTTCCTTTTTTGCGAATCCGCTTATCGGCGGATTAATCAAGTCTGGCCGAAATTTCGGGAGATAAACAGATTAAAAAACTGAAGGTCATAAAATTACAATCATGAAAAAATTAGTATTAACATTTGGGTCGGTATTATTCTTTCTAGTCACAATTTTCTCACAAAACATTAAAATTCCATTAATCGGATCTGAAGCGCCATCATTTACGGCTGAAACTACAAATGGCACGCTTAATTTTCCTGATGAATATGGAAAAAATTGGAAGATCTTATTTAGTCATCCCCAGGATTTTACCCCGGTTTGTTCTTCTGAACTTTCAGAATTAGCCAACATGCAGAAAGATTTTGAAAAGTTAGGTACTAAAATCGCGATTGTTTCGGCAGATAATGTGGCTGAGCACAGGCGCTGGAAAACGTGGTTGGAGGGGTTGGATTATAAAGGACATGGGCCACAAAAAATTGCATTTCCACTTATCGGTGACGAATCTCATGTCGTATCAAAACTTTATGGCATGTTGCACGAACCAACAAGTTCAAACAAAGATATCCGTGGCGTATATATTATCGATCCAAACAATATTGTTAGGTCGATAAACTTCTACCCTATGCAGGTTGGGCGGAATATGCAGGAAATTGAAAGGATTTTAATTGCACTGCAAACGGCTGACCGTGAAATGGTTTGTACTCCTGCAAATTGGAAAAACGGAGATGACGTTATCATTCCCCACTATCCTTACACGGATGGTGAATTGGCAGCAAATCCGGGACTAAAGGATGATTTTTATAACGTAGGCGGCTATATGTGGTTCAAAAAAGAGAATAAAAAGTGATTTAAAATGTTCGCTAATAAAATAAGTAATTTCTTCTTGTTCAAGTAATTATTTGGGTTTTAATGCAATCGGGTAATGGTAGCCAATTTACACGCCATTACTCGATTTGCTTTTTAGTTCTCTTGAACTAAAAAGTCGAATTCTTACATTCTTTTTGTCGAAAAATGACACTTTCGTGCTATTGACTGTGTGTGAGCTTTGTCAGTAATTTTATTTAGTGTAATTAAAGCTATATCAATCATTTTAGTATATTTTGTCTTTGAATATTCGAGTTAACACATTAAAAAACAACATTTAAAGAAAAAATTATGAGCGCATTTATTCGCAGAAGACTTGGATTAGGCTGGTTACCAGACTATCCTGATTTCAGAGATCTTACAGTTGATCATGAAAGCGTTTCTACCCGGTTGCAAAAACTAGGGCAAGCCGATTCAGTAAAAAAAATGCTTACCAAGGCCGGAGTAAATTCCACAAGTAAAAAAGCACTACCAACTAATGTATCGTTGGTGCAATGGTTTTCGCCTATCGAAGATCAGGGTCAGCTCGGATCGTGTACTGCTAATGCTGGCGTGGGAATGGTAGAATATTTTGAACGGCGTGCCTTTGGGAATCACATTGATGCTTCAAGATTATTCCTTTATAAAACCACACGGAATTTAATGAAGGAAAAAGGTGATACTGGAGCTTTTCTCCGGAGTACTATGGGGGCTTTAGTGCTGTTTGGTGTTCCACCTGAAGAATACTGGCCCTACAATATTGCCAATTTCGACAAAGAGCCAACAGCCTTTTGTTACGCCTTCGCCCAAAATTATCAGGCCATAAGTTATTACCGGCTCGATCCTCCCGGAACAACTCCCGATCAGCTACTTGTCCGTATAAAAACGAATCTGGCGGCTGGTCTTCCTTCTATGTTCGGGTTTACGGTTTACAGCTCTATTTCGCAGGCCGATCAAACTGGAGGCAAAATACCTTATCCAACTAAAGGAGAAAAAATTGAAGGTGGTCATGCCATTGTAGTTGCCGGATACGACGACACCTTAAAAATAAAAAACAACATTATGGGAGGTGTTGAAACTACGGGAGCTTTTTTAATCCGTAACTCGTGGGGAACCACTTGGGGCGAAAATGGTTATGGATGGCTTCCTTACGATTATGTACTTAAAGGACTTGCCGATGATTGGTGGTCGATCCTGAAAAACGAGTGGGTCGATACCGGAAATTTTAAAGTTTAGAGTTCTTCTAATCTGATAAAGTTTTCCTGTGCAGTTTAAAATGATTCTTCTGAACGAAACTGCTGCATCAACATCCGGGAATCAGACCGTGTTGATGGTTAACGATTGAACCCTTATCATGAACATATAATATTCAATACAAAAATCAATTATGGGAAAGCAGACTTACCACATTGGACTAAGCATGGCAGGAGCTGTTTCAGCCGGATCATATACGGCTGGCATGCTCACACAAATGTTTGACACAATCAACAAATGGTATGAATATAAGGCTAAAGGAATCGTCTTTAAAACTTCAATTGGCGAAGATGTCACCATTAGTCCTGAAGAAATGCCGCAACACGAAATTTGTATTGAAGCTCTTTCTGGAGCATCAGCAGGTGGAATGTGCACTGCATTGCTGGCTATTTGCCTGGCTGAAGGAAAATTCGACAGGCTTTATGATACCTGGGTGAATCAAGTTGATTTAAAACCAATGTTAAGTACCAGTGATATCAGGAGTACCAACTCGCCCATATATTCGTTGTTCAATGTGAACGTAATCGATAAAATTGCTGAAAACATAACTAATTTCGTTCACAATTCCTCCGATCCATGGCCAGCTTACCTGTCAGAACAGATCGACATGTATCTCACGCTAACCAACTTAGAGGGAATTCCATACGATCTTTCTTTTAATTCAAACTCGTCTTCGAACCAGTTTATAATGAATTTCGCCGATTATAAACGATTCACATTGCTTAAGCCGGGTACTGTGTCGAATTCTCCTGATGACAGCACGCCATTAAATCCGACCGCCAAAAGCTCGCAATCGAATGTTAAAGAATGGACTGAGCTTGTTTCTGCATGTGTTGCTTCCGGAGCATTTCCATTTGGTTTAAAGCCACGCACAATAGCAAGGCGTAAGATTGAATACGATAAGCGCGAATGGTATTTTAACTTTCAAATGCAGCAGGGAGTTAAGCCCGAACCTCAGTACATCGCAGTGAACTGGACTGATGGCACTCCCGACCCTATCGATTTTCAGTTTGTTGATGGAGGGGTCATGAATAATGAGCCTTTTGAATTAGTACGTCGTCGCCTGGCACTTAATCAGGGATATTGGAGAAATCCGACCAAGGGAAGCGAAGCAAAATCAGGTGTAATCATGATCGATCCTTTCCCCTCCGATGCTCCCAAAATATCCGGATCTGTATACAGCAAATTGCCAGAAATCAGCCAGTTGGCTACAGCACTGTTTGGTTCACTTCGCAACCAGGCATTATTTAGTCCCGATTTACTTTATGCCGCCCTTGACCCATCAGTTTATTCACGCTTCCTGGTTTCCCCTTCGCGCTATGAACTCATTGATGGACAATATATTTCAGCCTCCGTGCCTTTGGCATCATCAATCCTTGGCGCTTTCGGAGGATTTATTTCAGGTTCATTCCGGAATCATGATTATGAGTTGGGGCGGCGAAATTGTTACGATTTTCTGCAAAAACATTTCAGTCTTCCGTTATCGAATACAATCGTTGAGTATGTCGGAAAAAATGGCCTTACAGAAAAATATCAGAAGGCCGGATGGCTTAAATCGGTAACCAATTCTGAAGGTACAGACGTGCAGCATATGCAAATTATACCGGTTCTCCCCGAAACTGCAAAAAACAACAACCTAACTATTTTGCAAGCTCCTGCTTTTCCTGAATGGCCAAAAGTTTATGCTGACCATCTGGAAGAATTGCGTGAAATGGCTTATTCGCGTTTCGAAAGGATATTGGATGTTTATATTGATAAAATAACCGATAACTGGGCTTCAGAGCGGGCATTCAATGTTGTGGTCGATAAAGTTTTCCTCAATAAAAAATGGTTTTTTAAGAACTGGAACAAGATTATTGAAGAGCCTCTTCGGGATTTAAAACTATTGAAATGAGCTCTGCAAACATTCCTTAACGGCATTCATAAACCCGGCATTGAAAGTGTATGGACACGATCACTCAAATAATAAATTGGTTTGGTTTAATATACGTTGGACTACCTTTATTCTTGCTGATCATTCTGATTTCGTACAAACTTTTCGGGGGACAAATTGGGAATGAAAGTCTTGGTAAAATCCTCGAATTCAGCAAATGGTACATGGTTTCTGTAGCCGTTGTATTTTCTGCAAAAACAATTGAGACTGGCTTTTCTGAAAGAGAAACGGGAATTAAAGAAATGCAAGTTTACGATAAATATGTGACAACTATTTTAGAAGCCGACAACATTGAAGCCCGATGGAAGTTGGCAGAGTATTTTTCAACGGTAACCCCAACCGATAGGCTCCGTGAACGGTGGATTGCATATAAAGAATTAATTAAGGATGACTATCGGAAATTTAAAGATTTAGACTCACAAGAAAATACCCTTTTAAGCCAACAATCTTTAACCTCTGATCAGAAAGCAACACTAACCTATGTTCAACGAGAAAAGGCAACTTACGAAAAGAAATTGATTGAACCCCGAATTGGTAGATGGGTCATTGTATTTACAGCAGATACAAATTTAGAGCAATCGAGATTTGAATTGAAAAACCTGATAAAGGCCGGAATCGATAATCCAGAAATTCATTTTAAAGATAATTTCTATCGAATCCTGTCTGCTCCATTTCAGAATAAGCAAGAAGCAATGGATTTTTAAGTGCCCATAAAGCGAAGATCAGAAAGGATGCGTACATCATTGATTTGGACAAATGGTGCCCCAATGAGAAATTCAATGGGGATTACTACGAATGTAATTGAATGATTTTACCTGAATTTTTTTACTTATGGAACAACTCATAAAAATTCATTCCAAAAGATTCCTCATCGCTTTTGTCTTTGCTTTTACAATTGTAGCTCTTAACGCCTGTAAAGTTGTCCTACTTCCAAGTTATAGTGCAACAATTTCTGAACAAATTGACAATACAGCAAAAACCATTGACAAGTTTTATTTGTCAATGCTCGAAACAACAAGTGTGGCGAATGATGGCCGGGCGTTTAATAAATTCGCCGATAAATATGTGGAAATTGAAGTTGAACTCAATTCATTGTTGAACAAGAATAAAATACGTCCGCTTAATAAGAATTCAATAAGAATCTGTGAAATTACTCTTCAGTTATGGCAAAAATACAAGCAAGAACATAAAGATGATAATACGCTGAGCGATGGATTAATCAAGCTGAACAACAAGACATTCAGCGATTTACTTTATGCCATGCAAGTGGCCGAAAAAGGGAAAGGACTTGTAACCAATCCGCCCGACTAAAAACTGATAAAACATATCATTATGAGTTTTAACATGAACGAAGTATTGTCTGACATGCTTTCTGCAATAAAGGGGGCAGTAGCCGAAAATTGGCCGGAAGTAAAATCGACTGCCGAACAGTTTCTTCAAAACAGAGAAGAAAGGCTGACACTACTGGCCGAATTGCGGATTAAAGGCGATATAAGCCAAACCAAATTTGATTCTCGGTTATTAGACGAAAAACTGATTTTAGAGGCAGAGCTAAATGCACTGGCAGTTTTGTCGAAAGCAATTGCCCAGAATGCAGCAAATGCAGCACTCGAAATATTAGGAAAGGCCGTAAAAGCTGCTATTTCGGCAGCTACTTAGTATGTTCGATAATATCCTGCAATCTAAAATAAAACCCTATCCCAGCAATTCCTTGGTCGAGAGCAATCCGCATGCGGCATAAATATCCTGGCCACGGCTGGCTCGAATCGTGGTCAAGATGCCTTTTTCGTTAAGTTGGTCCTTAAATGTCTGAAGTGTGTTCTCATCGGTTCCTTCGAGCGGGGTGCCTGGAATGGGATGAAAACGGATGAGGTTAATACGGCATTTAATGCCGTTGAGTACTTTTGCCAATTCGTGAACATGGCGTGGCGAATCGTTCAGTCCTTTAAACACAATGTATTCGAACGATACACGACGCTGACGGCCAAAGTCCCAACTTTTAATTTCATGAACGACATCGGCCAGCGGATAGGCCACCTGAACGGGCATCAGCTTCTGGCGTTCATCGTCGAATGGAGTGTGTAAACTTACGGCCAGGTGTGCTTCCGATTGATTCAGGAAAGTAAGCATTCCGGGAATAATGCCAATGGTCGATACCGTGATCCGGCGCGGGCTCATCGCAAATCCCCATTCCGAAGTCAGGATTTCAAGGCTCTTCAATACTTGCTCCAAATTGTCGAATGGTTCGCCCATTCCCATGTACACAATGTTGGTTACCTCGTGTCGCTCCGGAATATTTCGGATTTGATTAACAATTTCGCCGGCTGTTAATTGTCCCTGAAAACCTTGTTTGGCTGTCATGCAAAACAAACAGCCCATTTTACACCCCACCTGCGACGACACGCAAACCGTTTTCCGTTCGTCATCCGGAATCATGGCTGTTTCAATGAACTTTCCATTTACCGTTGGAAACAAATATTTTCTGGTTCCGTCAATACTTTCCTGAACTTTGGTTGAGTTAACCAGACCAAATTCGTATTTATTGCCAAGGAGTTCGCGTGCTTTCTTTGAAAGATTGGTCATTTCTTCAATCGAAGAAATGTCTTTCTGGTACAGCCATTCGGCCATTTGTTTGCCGGTGAATTTGGGCAACCCAAGTTCAACTGCGAGTGCAGTCAGTTCATTGAGCGTTTTTCCGAATAATGAATCTTTCATTTTAATCTCAAGTCATTCGAAAAATGTCATTAGTCATCTGGGAAAAAAGTTCCCTTACTTTCAAATGACGAATGACTCATTCCTGATTTTTAAAAATAAATTTCAGCTAAAATGTTTTGGTACGGAATTCCGCGTGAAATAAGCAAATCGCGTACATCGACAACCATTAAAGCCTTGCCACAAAGATAATAGTTAATATCAGTCGGGAGATTTTTTATTTCTTCCAGATATTTGGTGATACGGCCCGGAAAAACATTGCACGATTTTTCATGCGAGCAGCAACGAATATATCGATCGCCCATGGCCCATTCCAGCTCATCTTCAAAATAAAACTGGTTGAGCTGACGTGCGCCCTGAATAAGTATCTTATTTTCAGAATTTCCGGATCGAAACATGCTGTAAAATGGTGCAATTCCAGTTCCTGTAGCAATCCACCATGCCTTTTTTTTATCGTCTTTGAAACTTCCGTAGGGTTTACTGGTCCAGATTTTCATGCCAGGAATGACACATGCCAATTGCGGGGTTAACAATCCGTTCTCTTTAATATTAAAAAGCACCTTGATTTCAGGCTCATCGTTACCGCTACAAATGCTATAAATGCGAGGGGCAATCGTAGGGTCGGTTGCAATTTTTACTACCTGCCCGGGATGAAAATCATAGATTCGTTTCCAGGAGATTAAATGAACGCCGGATGATATTTCCTCATTTCCAGTAACAGAAACTTCGTTAAGCGCTATAATTTGTTTGCTATATTCTTCCGATTTTGACATTATTTTCAAGTTATTTCAGAATAACAAGGTCATGACCAATAGGTTTAAAAAGAAACAAACCAATAATGTAAACTTTTCTTCTAATTTTAGGGTTTAAGAGCAAAGGATCAAATCGGTATTATCTAAAAAAACTATTTTTGCGCTTCTTTGAAAAACACGAAAGAAACATTGAAAACAAAGACTTTAAACGAAGATTCACAGTTAGTTGGCAATATTTTGCTTGAAACAGGAACGATGCTTATGAGTTCGGGTGCCAATTCTAACCGCATCAGGGTTACTTTGGAACGAATTGCCAACGGGCTTGGCTACAAAACGGAATTGCTGATTACGCACCGGGCTCTGATGCTGACAATCATTGAAAAAGATCAGCAACATTTCTTTAGTCGGCTGAAACGTACTTCACCTCATGGGGTAAATTTCAGGATTGTCAGTGGGATCAGCCATTTGAGCTGGAATGTTTTGGAACAAAACTGGACTGTTGCACAAATCGAGGAAGAACTTCACCGCTTAAAATCGCTTCCGCACTACCCCAGATTGGTAATTTTGGGTTTGGTTGGGATGGCTGGTGCCGCATTCTGCCGGTTATTTGGCGGTGGATATGTTGAAATGACTGTCGCCTTTGTTGCTACTGTTATCGGGCTATTCGTCAGGCAAGAAGCTACTCGTGTGAAATTCAACCCGTACCTTTGTGTTTATTTTGCTGCGTTTACGGCTTCATTTATTGCTGGTGTGGCCGAGTATTTTCACATCGGGTTGCAACCCGATAAAGCTTTTGCCACATCTGTCCTGTTTTTGGTTCCGGGGGTTCCGCTTATCAATTCGGTAACCGACCTGCTCGAAGGAAATCTTCAAAACGGAATAATACGCGGCATAAATGGTCTCATTATTGCTTTTTCGATTGCAATGGGCCTTTTTTCAGTACGAATGATTTTACACTTCTGATATGATACTTGCAGAAATACTTATAAAAAGCTTTTGGGCAGGAATAGCAGCCATAGGTTTTGCTATACTGTTTAATGTTCCCCGTCGTACCTTATTCCCAATCTGGTGTATTGGCGCGATGGGTGGCTTAATTAAATTTACAGCAATGAACTATAACGTTGGGATTGTATTTGCCTCTTTCATAGGCGCTGTTGCTGTTGGTGTTATTTCAATTCAGATGGCTCACATGCGTAATAGTCCACCGCTGATTTTTTCGATTCCCTCGGTTATTCCGATGATTCCTGGCGTTTTTGCTTACAAATTTATGCTTGGAATGATTGCCTTAACCACCATAGAAAATAACGATACCTATATCCAGACTTTAATAGAAACGGTAAACAATGGCGCTAAAGCGATGTTTGTACTCATTGCTTTGGGAACCGGAGTTGCCATTCCGATGTTACTCTCCCGGAAAGAATCGGTAAAAAAGTCGAAATTTAATAAGAAAAAAGCGGTGGCTTAACCTTGCGCACCAGCAGAAAAAAAGAGAGCTGCTCCAACCGGAACAACTCTCTTCGTATTACTTAACCAATAAAACTAAACTATCTGTTTTCTATAATTTACCTTCGCTAATCAACTTCTGAACGGCTTGGGTTTCTTGCTTATCAGCTAACTGTTTTGTTATCAATTGGGCTTCTGCCTGAAAGTCTGTTTCAGAATCCAGATTTTCATTTGCAAGAGTCTGAGCAGGTTCAACCTTACCAATTTTTCCCTCAGCTGTTAATTGTTCGATCATCTGAGCTTCTTTCTGATCAACAACCCACTTTGTAATCAATTGGGCTTCTTTCTGAAAATCGGTTTCTGCATCCTGATCTTCGTTTAGAAGAGGTTGAACAGATTCAGAGTCATCAAATCGGACATCACTTTCCAAAATTGCATTTTGTTCTGTCGAAATCATTAAATTTCCATTGGCTTTATTCAAACCGCTTTTTACATTTTTCTCAACTTCAATAGCCACAGAGTGGCTTGTTTTTGCGTAATTTTCTGTTGCATTGGTATTTAAGATTCCAATAAATCCCAGTGTGAAAATTGTCACGAGTGTTTTAATTGTTGTTTTCATAATTTTCTCTTTTAATTGTTTCTAAATGTTTCCGTCTTAACTTGTTTTCGATATTAAGACTCCGAAACCACCCGAAAGTTACTTCCCGATGCGTTAAATAAAAGATAAACTTATCTTAATTAAAACTTAAAGGATATGAATTTGTTGGCTGAATGTTAAGAATGACATGGGAAACAGATTCTCAATGTTTGCTAAAGGTTCGCTAAATAAGCCAAAAATGCAGGATCCGCTGCCCGACATTGACGCATAAAGTGCGCCCAAGTCATAAAGCTGGGTTTTGATACTTGAAATCGCTGGATATTGCGGAAATACTGAAGATTCAAATTGGTTCACGATATTATCCTTCCAATCCCGAACAGGAAGATTGATTAATTCTGAAAGTGAAATTGCTGGTTTCTGAGGTACCACATTCTGAAATGCCCGGACGGTAGAAACTTCAACCGGTGGTTTAACCAATAAAAGATACAATCCGTTAACATTTAGGTTTATTTCATTCATCATTTCACCCCGACCTGTTGCAAAAGCAGGTTTATTCAGGATAAAAAACGGACAATCGCTACCCAAAACCGCTGCATATTCAATCAATTTATCCTGTGAAATATTCAGATTAAACGTTTGATTTAGCATCCGGAGCATAAATGCAGCATCAGCAGAACCACCCCCAAGACCAGCTCCAAAAGGAATTTGCTTGTGTAAATGAATCTTTAGAGGCGGTAAGCCAAAGTCTTTTTGAAGAAGGAAGTAGGCCTTCATCGCCAGATTTGATTCAGTCGGCCCTGAAATTGGGATTCCACTTGCAGAAAATTGCAAAACATCCGATTCGGCAATTTCGAGTGCATCACTCCAGCCAACCGGAAAGAATACAGTTTCAAGATTATGAAATCCATCGGGGCGTTTCCCGGTGATAAACAAACCAATATTTATTTTGGCATTTGGAAATGAAATCATGGGGCAAAAATAGGAAAATCAACAATTGGTTTAGCAAAATAAAAGCAGTTCTGATTTCTGAAATCCAAAGAGTATTTAGAAATCTCGTTTATTAGCCTGACAGCAAACACCCCCCACACTGAGCTATGTTCGACGAAAACATAAGCCGTAATTCCTAAATCTGGGTATCCAAATTTACGCCTTATTACTTCGAAAACGATTTATTTTTGACTGGACCACTTAACTACCCTACAGTAACAATTTAGAACTATCTGATTCTCAATATCAATTTTTCATTAAGTCTGTCATCACCTGATTTTTCACATAAAATGCGAGTCTAAAAGAAAGTTGTTTTGCGGCTCAATTTAAAATCTGTATTTTGCATGGTACAAAAACTGAAAGAAATGGCAAAGGCTAATAAGCAAAAATTACAAACAACGATCAAGGATTATTCCATCATGCTTATAGGTCTGGTAACCTACGTGTTATCGTGGAATCTCTTCCTGATACCAGCCCAAATTACTGGCGGAGGAATAAGCGGTTTAGCAGCTGTTATTTTCTATAGTACAAAAGTCCCCATGGGATTGACATATTTTGCCATTAACGTTGTGCTAATCGCGATTGCATTAAAAGTACTTGGAGCTAATTTTGGGATGAAGACCGTCTTTAACATGGTTGCACTTACCTTGCTATTTGCGGTTCCCCAAGATCTTTTTCCCGGCGCTCTAATTAAAGACAATTTTCTATCTGCAGTGCTAGGTGGAATGATGGGAGGTGTCGGGATCGGTCTGGTTTTTTCTCGTGGTGGCAGTACAGGGGGCACTGATATTATTGCTCTGATGATCAATAAATATCATAATATAAGTCCGGGACGAATTATCTTGTACTGCGACGTAATTATTATTGGGTCATCCTATTTTCTCGTCCATTCGATTGATAAAATGGTTTATGGTTTTGTTTCGATGGCCGTGGTTTCCTACACGCTCGATGCCTTCCTGAGCGGATCGAATGCCTCTGCCCAGATATTTATATTCTCGTCAAAATACGAAGAAATTGCTGATTTTATCAATACGGAATCGTTTCGTGGAGTAACTGTAATCGACGGGAAAGGCTGGTACACCCAGCAAGATGTTAAAATATTGATGACCATTGTTCGTAAGAAAGAAACAAGCATCATTTTTCGCATGGTCAAGGAAATTGATCCGAATGCTTTCATTTCGATGGCCAGTGTCATGGGAGTTTACGGTAAGGGATTCGATAAATTGCGAGCTTGATTCCCTGTTTAGCTTCATTAACAATTTTTTATTGATTTTTATTCACTGCCTTAAAGTTTGAAAAGCTAAGCATTTATACCCATGTTTAACGGAATTTATACGCACCTATTTTAGCGTCATCCTGAATTCTACTTTCGATTCCTTTTTAATTTTATTAGTTTTGGAGAAACAGAAATAACTAACCGGGAAAGTACGTTCTTTCTGAAAAGTACTTTCCCGGTTAGTTGTTATGCAGAAACAACAAAACCATGAAACTTAAAATTCCGGAAAAATTCCAACGACTAAAAAAAATCCTAATCTGGGCAGTCTCGTTTATCCTACTACTTCAAGTTGCTTATTTCATTTTCGATTACTACGAAACTAAGCGAATAATGAAAGACCTAGCCAAAGAAAAAGAGGTTGAAGTACCAGCTCCAGTGTTACTTTTTAATCTTCCTGTTGACTCGTTTAATGTTGTCCCCGGGCAGGTACGATCGGGACAAAATCTTTCTGACATCCTTGTTAATAAAGGAATATCGATGACCCGGATTGATGAAATATCAAAAAAATCGGTCCTGACTTTTGATGTTCGAAAAATGAAGGTAAACAATCCATATTACTTTTTCGTGAATAAAAAGGACGCTTCGAAGGTTGAATACTTTATTTATGAAATCAATCCGATTGACTATGTGGTTTTCCAGTTGAAAGACAGTTTACGGATTTACAAAGAGAAAAAACCCATTGAAACACTGATCAAATCGGCAAGCGGCGTAATAACTTCATCGTTATGGAAGACACTTGAGGCGCAGGCACTTGACCCAAATTTAGCAATGTCTATGAATGATATTTACCAGTGGAACATCGACTTTTATGGATTGCAGAAAGGTGATAAATTCAGGGTTGTGTATGAAGAAAACTTTGTTAACGGAAAGTCAATTGGCATTGGTCGTATTTTTGCTGCCCAATTTTTCCATGCCAAAGAGAATTTCTATGCTTTTCGTTTTACTCAGGGTAATGAAGATAGCTATTTCGACGACAAGGGACAAAGCCTAAAGAAAGCATTCCTGAAAGCTCCGTTAAAATTTAACCGGATCAGCTCAACGTTTTCGGCCAGTAGATTTCATCCGGTATTAAAAATTTACCGACCTCATTTTGGCATTGATTACGCAGCGCCTACCGGCACCCCGGTTATGTCGATTGGCGATGGAACAGTAATAGCAAAAGCCTATCAGCCTGCTGGTGGAGGAAACTACTTGAAAATTAAGCACAACTCGGTTTATACCACCAGCTACATGCACCTAAGCGGATATGCTTCTGGAATTTCAATAGGTACACATGTGAGACAAGGCCAGTTGATTGGCTATGTTGGTGCTACTGGACTTGCTTCTGGCCCACACCTCGACTTCAGGGTTTTCTTTAACGGATCGCCAATGGATCCGCTTAAAGTTAAATCAGAACCTGGGCTCCCTGTTGATAAAAAATACATGAAAGATTACACCGTTCATCGCGACTCGATGATGAATAAGCTCATAGCAATCAAAGAATTCTAAAAACATAAAAGAGGAAAAAGTAATGTGGAAAATGTTTTTCCCCTGTTCACTTTTTCCTCTTTTAATTTCATTTCGGCCAATTGGCTTAACTGATGGTCATTTCTGGTTATTCGATCAGATGCAAGTGACAATTAATGGCAGGATTTCTTGCTTTAAAGTTGATCGCAAATCTGTAACATTGTATGGAGCAAGAACGGCGGATTGTAACCTAAATCTGTTTTCCCGAAACGCACGATGATCACTTTTTTTTCAGGATACACGTAAATGAATTGCCCGTACAACCCAATGGCATAGTAGCTTCCATACTTCTTGGGGCCAATTCCCCAGTTATAATGGTAAGTGAGTCGTTGCCCATTTTCTTTCGATGAACGAAGGCTTTGATTAACCCAACTTTCAGGAATAATTTGTTTCCCATTCCAGTTTCCATGATTTAGGTACAAGCGTCCGAATTTGGCAAAATCAATTGTCCTTGCGTTCAAACAACAGAATGCCTTCTCAATGCCATCGGGTCCGTCGTTACTTAAACTCCATGAAGCCGGATATTCCATTCCGATAGGTTTCCAGATTTTCTCCTGAAGATATTCAGAGACATTCATCCCGGTGGCTCTTTTAAGGATTATAGCCAGCAATTGGGTGTTTATGTTGCTGTATTCGAAATGTTCGCCTGGCGCGAAAACCGGATGAATGTTTAAAATGTCTTTTGAAAGATCTTTACCCCAGTAAAATTCGAGGTTCCCGCCAACATGATTTTGAATTTCTTTATAATGAATGCCTGAAGTATGGTCAAGCAGGTGATCGATCGTCACTGGTTCAAAGCCTTGATTTGTGAGTTCAGGAAAATAACTAACGATGCTAGTGCTGGTCCCGGGAATTTTGCCTTCCGAGATTGCGATGCCAACTAATGCCGAAATAAATGCTTTGGCAACCGAAAACGAAGTGACAATACTTGAATCGGCTTTAGATTCATCGTAATACTGATATAAAAGAGAATCGTTCCGGATAATTAAGAATGAAAGGGTTCTGTGATCTTTTAGAAATAAGTTAAGTCTCTCATCCCCGGCATCAATCCTACGGCTGTCAACTTCGATGGTTTCGCCTAAATCCAGGTTTGGGTTCGATGGATAAAAATGAAAGGTTTCTCTTCCCGGCTCAATTGCCTTGCTTGCAAAGAGTTTATAATCATCAGATTTTGGCGGAGCAATTTTGCTGAATTTAGAAAGTTTTGCACAGGAAGTAAATAAAAGAATTGCAGCCATCAGTAACCCGGCAATGTCTGATTTGATCATTTTTGAATTTTAATCAATTGATTTGGAAGGGCTGACGCTGGTATTTGATCTACCCGATGGCCGCATCCAGAATTCGTTCGACATGAATTTTGGTGGTATTGAGAAACTCAATATCTTCCATGTCGCTTGATTTCAGTATAAAAGGCAATTCAGTTCCGCCCAGAATTAAGCTATCAATTTGTCCTTCATTATACATCCGATTGACGATCGACAACAAACGGCTTTTTGTTTCGGGTAAAAATCTGCCTCGGGCTAGTTCTTCCATATAAACTTTATGGATGTATTTTCGCTCATCCGACATGGGAGTTATTATTTCCATACCGCAGGCTTCGAACCCGTCCTGAAAAAAATCGCCTTCCATGGTCGAAATGGTTCCAAATAAACCTAACCGGTTAAAACCTTTTGATTGGGCGTAAGCTATTGTCGAATCGACAATGCTTACCATTTTTGTTTTAACCCGTTGTACAAGTTGTTCAAAAACAATATGAGGCGTATTCGAAGCCATGAAAATTACTTTGGCGCCAGCTTTCTCCAGCACAAATATTTCTTCTGATAAATAATCGACCAACTCATCTAAATGCTCTTCGTTGATCAGATTCATCATGTACGTCATGTTAATGCTGTTGATAATAACAGACGGATATTCGCGCAGTCCGGTGCGTTCCTGAAAACGGGAAATAATTCGCTGGTAATAATCGATGGTTGAAGTTGGGGCAATTCCCCCAATCATCCCGATAGTTTTATAATGTTTGAGCATACCTGAAACGGTTTATATAGAGCATCAATGAATTTATTCAAATCACACAATCAATTCCATTCGCCACTTTCCGCCAGCATTTTCTCTTTATAACGAATTAGCCTCCTGAACGTTTGACTTTGTAATTGGCGTTTTTGAGAATTTCAATTACCTTATTACAAAAGTCACCTTGAATCAGGATTTCTCCATCTTTAGCTGAACCTCCAACACCACATTTGGTTTTCAGCATTTTGGCCAGTTCTTTTAAGTCGTCATCTTTTCCAACAAAACCAGTAATCAGGGTTGCTTTTTTCCCATTTCGCTGCTTCTTGTCGAGTTGAACCCGCAGGTTCTGCATATTGGGCTGAAGCGTTTCTTGTTCTTCATCAGCACTGCTTTCGTATTGAAAATTTGGGTTGGTCGAGTAAACCGTTCCCAGCCTATCTTTCCAGTCGTTGGCCATTTTTTCTGAAATTTGGATTCAAAGATAACAGATTTTAACGCTGATTATTTTTTAATTTGTTTCGAATTTGTTCCATTTACAATAAAAAATCGGGAGATAAGCTGATTCCTTCTGCAAGACAGACGAAAGCAAAATTCTGAAAAGTACTGATTTTATGTTACAGTCTTCTTTGATGGGACACCGCTTCATCTCAAAACCTCTTCCAGAATATTCCCTGAACAATGGGCGGGAATTGGCATGTGCAGGATTTCCAGAATGGTAGGAACCATGTCTTCTCCCAGTATCTTTTCCCTAACCTGCAAATGTTTTATCGCATTGCCGTACATGATAAAAGGAATGTTGGAGTTATCGTTGTAAATGGTTCGTTCATATTTATAAACCGGTTGCCAGCCGTCTTCGAGCAGGTAAAGTACGTCTCCTGAACGTTTAAAATTGTACGAATTGGCAATTACAGCGAGCTGTCCCTTCGAGTAATCGCCTTGTTCGAATGACGTAGAGGGTAAAGCAATCTTGACCCCTTCAAACTGGTTAATGAAATTGGCCGTTTTGGTCTGGATGTCTTGCAACGAAACGTTTTTCTTTTCGAGCAATTCGCGGTTAAAATAGAGTTGCTGGTCGCCCACCACTTCAATCCAATCACCTTGTCCGTAAGTGATATTCAGAAAAGATTTTAGCAAAGCAATTGCACTCTCGGGAGAAAAAGCGCCAACAGGCATCTTAAATTCTTCTTTCATGTAATCAACGGGGTAGGTCGATGAGCAGGTTGATGTAAGTACAACCAATGAATTTCCTTTGCCAATTGTTTTGTCGAGAAAATCAAGGAGCAAGGCAATATCCTGATCGAGGCGCAAATAGGTATCTTCCATTTCAACAGAAGTAGGTCCAAACGAATTATTTTCATAATCCATCGAAGTAAATGTAAGCGTCAACAGATCAGTATAATCATCTTTCCCGAGGTTTTCTGACAGAATCAAGCTGGTCGCAAAATCCCTAATTAAGTTATTCCCAAATGGCGTGGTTTTCAGAAATTTGTAGTTGACAGCTTTATCCATGAGTTTTTTCATGCTATACGGAAATGTATTCCATTTGTCGTAATACCCTTTTTCGAGAACATAGTCGTCGGGAAGGCTTTCCTCGTAACTTTTGATCGGTAATAGGGTGGTCCAGTCGCGCTGTGAAAAGGTTTTTGCATACCCTTTTTCGTTGAATTGGCGCACCCATTCCGGAAAAGTATCGACATAATAGGAACTCGAAATCATGTTGCCATTTTGGGTGTCGAACCAGTAGGCTCCATTGGCGGCATGACCAGCCGAAAGCACTGCACTGACATCGTTCATGGCCACGCTAAATACTTTCGATTTATTTTGGCTGTTAATTTTAATGAGGTCGCCCAATGTCGGCGACAAGAGCTTTGCCGCTGAGCGTTCTCCTTCTTTCGAATCGCTTCCAACGGTAATGAAATAATCGTCGGTGATGCAGTTAATTTCTTTTTTCTTCAACCGGTCGTACCAACTGTTGCCTACAATGCCGTGAGTCGCCGGGTAAACTCCGGTGAAAAGGGTTGCCGTTCCGGTTGATATTTTCTGAATGTGCAAATCGAGCTGGGCGTTGGAGCAAAAGGCTCCTTCGTTAACCAGCCGTTTAAATCCGCCTTCCTGAAATTTGTTCCAGTACCGCGAAATATAATCGGTACGCATCTGGTCAACCGAAAGTACAACTACTATGCGAGGAAGGGCTGTGTCGGTATTTTTAATATTCTGGGCAGTAAGGGAATTTCTGCAAATGATTGTCAGTAAAACGGAAACAATCAGTATATAAGGTTTTATCATGGTTGGTTTAACTTTGAGTGGCAAAAGTATAAAAACAAAGAATCATACCCAATTACTAAACGAAAACGTAACCTGAATATGAAAAATTATTTGATCCTACTGTTTGTGTCTATTATTTGCAGTGTTCCTTTCTCCAAAGCAGCAAATCCTGATTCTGCAAAATTGGCCATTCTTGAGCAGGTTCACTGGATTATTGAACGATCGGACATGAACAAAGTCCGGTTGGAATTTCAGAAAATATGCGACGGAAACCACTTTTCTTCGCTGGTTTCAGGCTTGAAAGATGGCATCTACAAAGGAGCTAGTCCTGCCGATGATTATGGCTATCGACATGAAGTGGTATTTGAAATGAAAGGCGGCAAAATGATCTCGATTAACTACGATGAAATTCATGCCGATGGCCATGCCAAACAACACGACGACGAATATTGCAAAGCCATGCTTCAAAGCGGGACCACTCCGGCAATTGCCTACCCGAGCTATGAAAATCAGATGCTCGAAAAACAAGACTTTAATCAGATTGATGCCGTCAGCGGAGCCAGTTATTCGCAATATCGCTTCAAACTGGCCATTTTATATGCGATTTTGGATTCAGGACAACTTTGAAATCTTGTCATTAGTAGTCATTAATGATCGTTAATTGTAATGAACTCTCAATTAATGACCATTAATGACACGAAGCTAATGACCAATAATGACTTGGGGTTTATGCCGTTTTCCGGTATCTCTTCAATGCAAGAGTCAGGAAGGTGATTCCAAGTAGGCTAAGCGCAGCAAATTCATGAACCAGGTCTTCAAAATGCGAACCTTTGAGTACCACCATTCTCAAAACACGCATGAAATGATAAACCGGATTAACCTGATCAATGATTTGCGCCCATTGAGGCATGCTTTCAACTGGTGTAAATATTCCACTCATCAGGATGAAAATCATCATGAAAAAGAAAGTCACAAACATTACTTGCTGTTGGGTATTGGCAACAGTTGAAACAAACAAACCCAAGCCCAGAATGCCTATGAGGTAAAGTACCCCAAAGCCGAACACAAGTCCCAAATTGCCAACAATAGGCAAATTGAAAACCATTCGGGCAAGGAACAACCCAAACGATAAATCAAAAAGTGCAATCACAATAAATGGAATGAGTTTTCCGGCCAGAAACTGTATCTTTCGGATTGGAGTTACATTCAGTTGTTCAATTGTGCCCTGTTCTTTTTCCTTGACTAAACTTGTGCTGGAAAGATTCAGACCGATGAGTGTAACTAACAGAGCCAGAACTCCGGGAGCCATATACCATTTGTATTCGAGTTCAGAATTGTACCAAAACCGGGGCACAACGTTTATTTGATAGGGTGGTTTAAACTCTGGCAATCCTTTCCATTCAGCAATAATATTCTTGTTGAACCCACCAATTACAGAAGCAGCATATGAATAACCGATTTGTGCAGATTGTCCGTCGATGGCGTTGACCAAAAGTTGAATTTTGGCTTTATCTTCGCGCATCAAGTCGCGTTCAAAACCTTTCGGAATAACCAAAACCATATCATCCCGGTTGTTTAATATTTCATTCTCGCCATCTTCAGGATTGAATGAAGTATTGTTTATAGTGAAAAAGGGCGATGCATCAATCTTGGAGGCCAGCTCTCGGGATGTAGATGACATATCTTTATCGACCAGGAAAATATTGACATTTTTCAGGTCGTATGTCGCTGCGAAAACCAATACCAGCATCTGCACAATTGGAATCATGATGATCATTCTCAGCATGACCTTGTTTCGCCTGACCTGGATAAACTCTTTTTGCAGTACGTAAAATAAAGTTCTCATTTTCTTATTTACTAGTTTATGATTTACTATTTACGATTTGCACCAGCCATTTGGTCGTCAAATCGTAGATCGTCAATAACCAAAATTGTAAATTATTCTAATCTTATCTTAAAATTCTTAATGCTGAGTGCAATAAACGTGACGGACATAAAAATCAGTACCAGTGTTTCTTTCCAGATGTATAAAATTCCGGTACCTTTCAGCATAATGTTCCTGACGATTACAATAAACCACCGTGGAGGAATGATATTACTTATGATTTGTAATGGTAGCGGCATATTCCTGATGGGGAAAATAAAGCCTGACAAGAGAATGGTTGGCAGCATGAGCCCCAGCAACGAAATAAACATGGCCACCATTTGGTTTGGCGCTACTGTTGAAATTAATATGCCTAAACTCAATGCCATCAATATAAACAGAAAAGATTCGCCCATCAGCAGAAAAAAGCTTCCGTTTATTGGTACCCCGAAAACGAAAACTCCCAATAATATAATGGTTAGCGCATTGATGAACGACAATAGCAAATATGGAGTCACTTTACCCAAAACAATCTGAATTGGTTTTAACGGCGAGGCTAGCAGAACTTCCATGGTTCCCATTTCTTTTTCTCTACTAATCGAAATGGAAGTCATCATGGCCGAAATAAGCATCAAAATCATGGCCATAATTCCAGGAACAAACATGTAAACACTTTTCAGGCCTTCGTTATAGAGCATCCTGACTTCAACATTGATTTGGTCGGGCAACTGAATATTCTGTAGTTTTTCCTTTTTTACAAAGTCGTTGATAATGCCACCGGCGTAACTGGTCAGAATCCGGGCCGTGTTTGGGTCGGAGGCATCGGCCAGGAGCTGAACATCTTCTTTCCCGTCACGCTCAAGGTTTTGTTCAAAATTAGGTCCGAAATTGACCACCATTTTTACAATCCCTTTTCTGAAAACATCCTCAACATCCTCACCGGGTTGCAATTCTTTGGCCAGTACAAAATATCCTGACGAAAGCAACTTGGATGTAATTTTCAGGGTGGTATTATCGTGAGACTGATCGAGAATGCCGATTTTCGCATTCTGAATGTCGGTACTGATCACTTTTCCGAACAACATCAACTGTACCACCGGAATTCCGAAAATGATGATCATTGTTCGCGGATCGCGAAAAATATGTAAAAATTCTTTCCGGAGAAAACCTATAAATTGTTTCATACTAAAAGTTTCAAGTTCAAAGTTCAATGTTTCAAGTTAGAGCCAACACTGAAAGCCGTCAACTGCTACCGATCACTTTATTCGGTGTTTCGTGCAATCTTCAGGAAAACCTCGTCCATATTCTTTGCTGAATATTGTTTTTTTAGGTTTTCAGGTGTGTCGAGCGCTTCAATGCGGCCCTCATTCATAATTGAAACCCGGTTGCAATATTCCGCTTCGTCCATATAATGTGTGGTCACAAAAACTGTAATTCCACGGTCGGAAGCTTCGTAAATAAGATCCCAGAATTTACGGCGGGTAATCGGATCAACGCCGCCGGTTGGTTCGTCGAGAAATACGATTTTCGGATCATGGAAAATAGCTACCGAAAAGGCTAGTTTTTGTTTCCATCCCAAAGGCAGTGAACCAATCAGCGAATCTTTCGCCGACTCAATATCAAGGTTTTTGAGCAGCTTTTCTTGTTTCATTTTGCGTTCGGCCGGTGAGATGCCATATATTCCGGAATAAAAACGGATGTTTTCGGAAATAGTCAAGTCTTCGTACAGCGAGAATTTCTGACTCATGTATCCAATGTTGCGCTTTACCTTTTCAGTTTCTTTGTATATGTCGAGGCCAGCTACTTTTACCTGTCCTGAAGTAGGAGAGGAGAGGCCGCAAAGAATCTTCATTGCTGTGGTTTTCCCGGCACCATTGGCTCCCAGAAAGCCGAATATTTCGCCCTGATACACATCAAAATTTAGATGATCGTTTGCAACGAACGAACCGAATTTTTTTACCAGGTTGTGGACTTCAATTACTTTCTCTTTCATTTTTTTTCAAGGATTTACCACAGATTATGGAACGCTTAACGTTGCGCTTCTCTCGTATTTCGATCTGTAAAACTCGTTGGTTAAAAATCATTTAATCGTTCATCATATTCATAAACACGTCTTCAATAGTCGGAGGTATGCCGAAAACCTGCAATTCGTTGTGGTCTTTTTTCAGGAGGTAATTTTCAAATTCAGTGGCTTCAACTTCGTCGTTTTTCCCGGTTACATGCAGGTACTGACCAAATGCAAAAGCTGACTCTGTTTTATCGTACGATCGCAAATCGAGAATTAGTCGGTGCATGTCGTTCGATTTTATTGCATACAATTTTCGGGTGTAATTCTCAATCAGTTTTTGCGGAGTGTCGATATCCAGAATTTTTCCTTTTTGCATTAGCGCAACACGGTTGCAAAGCACCGCTTCGTCCATATAAGGTGTTGAAACTAAAATAGTAATACCCAGTTTCTGTAATTTTTTCAGCATTTCCCAGAATTCCTTGCGCGAAACGGCATCAACACCAGTGGTTGGTTCGTCCAAAACAAGGATTTCAGGTTTGTGAATCAGGGCACACGACAATGCCAGTTTTTGTTTCATACCTCCGGACAGTTTTCCGGCCAAACGGTTTTTAAAAGGTTCGATCTGAACGTAAATATCGCGGATCAGGTCGTAGTTTTCGGCAACTGTGGTTTTAAAAACAGTAGCAAAAAAATTCAGGTTTTCCTCCACCGTCAAGTCCTGATAAAGCGAAAATCGTCCGGGCATGTACCCAACTATATTCCTGATTTTTTTGTAGTCGGTTACTACATCAAATCCGTTCATGCTGGCCTTGCCTTCATCCTGAATGAGTAAGGTCATCAGAATGCGCATCAGTGTGGTTTTGCCAGCTCCGTCGGGGCCAATCAATCCAAACAGTTCGCCTTTCTGTACTTCAAGCGAAATGTCGCGAAGCGCCTGTACTTCTTTGTATGATTTGCTGATATGTTGAATGCTGATCATAAATTAATAGTTTCAAGTTACAAATTCCAAGTCCTTTTTAAGCCAGAAGCTGGTTGTAAGCGACTAGCCAAAATTGCGGTGGCAACTGCGACAGAACACTTCTTTAGAACACCACTTCTCCCGGCATTCCGATTTTCAAACGGCCATCGTTGGCCACTACTATTTTAACGGCGTACATCAGTTTTACACGTTCTTCTTTGGTTTGAATGATTTTGGGGGTAAATTCTGATTCCGATGAAATCCAAGTGATTTTTCCGCTCACTGTTTGCATGTCTTTGGCGTCCGAATCAACTAATACTTTAACCTCGCTCCCGAGTTTTACTTTGGAGAGCTGAGTCCCTGAAATATAAACCTTTAGTTCCAGATTGCTCAAGTCGGCCATTTTCAGAACGGGTTTCCCGGGAGTGGCCAACTCTCCGATTTCAAGGTAAGTTTCCAGAACTGTCCCTTTAATCGGGCTGTTGATACGGCATTTGGTCAACTGTTCGCTGATCAGGTCGAGCTGCCGTTGAATTACATCCATCTCACTGCCGATCAATTGAAATTGAGTGTTTGTGGCCGAAATTTGTTTGTCCAGAACATTCATTTGCCCGTTGATGTCGTCCACTTGCTGCTGGGTTGCTGCTTTGTCGGCAAACATCTTGGTTATGCGTTGCTGGTTGGTCAACACATTCTTTTTCTGTTCTTTGTACACATTGATCTGGGCCGAAACATTTTGTTTTTTTGTGTCGCTGGCGGTTAGTTGCGCTTCGGTTTGCAACTTTTTCAGGTACAGTTCGGTGGTGTCAATCAAGGCAATCAATTTGTTCGGTTCTAGCAGGTCGCCTTGTTTTGCATTCAGGATGAGTAGTTTGCCCGACATTTCAGAAGAAACAATAGTTTCAACCGCCTCGAAGTTTCCATATGCATCCGATTTCTGCTCTCCGTTTTTGCAAGCTCCGAATGCAAGCAGAGCCAACGCTATGATTTGTATTTTTTTTGTCATGATATCGTTTTTTTTTTGTCGATTTTACTTTTTCTGAATTATTGGAGTCCCCTGATATTTTCCAGTTTGATCTGTGCTTCTTTCAATTGGATTTTATGTGTTTCGAGTGCGATTCGTGCTGTTGTTTCCGCGTTCAGGTCTTGGATATAATCAGCTGTTGTAATGTTTCCGTTTTCAAGCTTCGATGCCGATGTTTTGGTGATGCGTTCGCGCACCTGGATTAAATCCTGATCAGTTTTAAGGAGTTCGGTTAACTGATTGATCTGTTTCTGTTGCTGATTGGTCGCCAGGTCGATGTTCTGAACAAACGATTTCTGTTTCGTCTGAATAATGTCTTGCTGAAGTTTTAGAGCCTGTCGTTGCCGGCTGGTGGTTTTCCAGTCGAGTACATTCCAGCTAAAACCAACACCAACCAAATAATACGTATCGAATTCGGTACTCAGCATGTTTAGCCCTGGCCTTCCGTAACCAGCCTGACCAAACCCGAATAATTTGGGATTCCTCTGTTTTTTTAGCAACGTTGAATTAGCTTCCAGAAGTTCTGCTTGTTTGCTGAAGAGGTCAAGCTCGGGTCGCATCAATGGTTTGTCGAGTACCAACAGTTCTTCGCCCAGCGTTAGCTTTTGAAATTGTTCGGCCGTTTTTCCGGTGAGAATTGACAACGCGTAGCGCACGGTTTCAAGGTTCGATTTAAGTTCCAGCACCTGTTGGTCGGTTTTTAGCAATTCGGCCAGTATTTGATCCAGTTCTGACGCTAAAACCATTCCATTGTTAACAGCCGATTCCAATAATTTTCTGCGTTCGGCGAGTGTTTCGGTTTTCTTTTCCAATACTTTCAGATTTTCCTGAATCAGAAAAGAAGTAAAGAAAAATTGGTTCACTTTTTCTTTTACCTGATAAAGTTCAACTTCGGCTTGTTGCAGATTACTGGAATTTTCCGAATTGTTAATTAGCTCTTTAGCCTTAATTAAACCGCCGTCCCAAATGGTTTGCTTCAAGTCGAGATAAACCTTGTATTGATCCTTATCGACTGTCGGAATTTTAATGTTAGGAAGCGAGATGCCGATTTTAGTAATATCCGACTGGTAAGTTGCCTGACCATTCAGGTTGACCTGAGGTAAATAACTGGCAGCATTGTTCGCGTTTTTGAGTTCCAGAATTTGCTGGTACAAATCCAATTGTTTCAGAACCGGGTGGTTTTCCCTGGCCCAGTTCTGGCATTGTTCGAGTGTTACGGCTTCCTGTGCCATCAGCAGATGGACCGGAAGTAGTAACACGATGAACAGTAGTTTAATTGTTTTCATTCGTTTCATATTTTGACTTTATACTTTTTCCTCGTTGTTGATTGCGATGGCGTTGATTACAAATTGTTTGACCACTTCGGCTCTTTCATGGTAAAATGCATCCATGGCCTGTTTATCTTCATTAAAAATGACATGTTTCAGAATCGGGCGCACGCCAAAAGGGAAAACGCACATCGATACTACATTGACTATTAGGTGCAGTGGGTTCATTCGAATAATTTCTCCTTTATCCATAGCATCCTCCAGATGTTTTATAAGTGGATCAATGCTTATTGCATGTTTGGCAATCAGGCTGAAAAGTCCGGATGGATCGCGGTTGAGCTCTTTCAGAAGGAAGCCGGGTATAAACGGGTGTTTGATGAGTAATTCAAGGTAAGCGTCGATAAAATGGTCGAACTTGCTCCTGAAATCTGTCTCTTCATTCAGTATGAGCGATAGTTTTGGAAAGGCAAATTCAATGACATTGGCAAAAATGGCTTCAAAGAGTTTTTCCTTACTTCTGAAATAATAATGCAACAAAGCCTTGTTTATCCCCGCTTCGTCGGCAATTTCCTGCATGCGGGCTCCGTCCATTCCTTTGGCAACAAACACGTTTTTTGCTGCTTCAAGGATTTTTTCTTCAGTACTATCTTTTTTTGTTTCCATTTTACTTTTTAGTTTAACTAAGTGGTTAAATTATGGGGTTAAAAGTATGACCCAAAAATGAATTTACCAAACGTTTTAACCAAAATATTTAACCACATGGTTAAATGCTGAATAACACACTGTTATTCAGCATTTTTTTAATTAGTTGATTGTATTGCGACTTGCCTGTTCGAATTGAAAATGGATGTGGTGATGTTGGAATAGCAAATCACAAGTCATTGTATAAAATTTAACCTATTTTAAAGATATTATGGTGATACATTTTTATACAAAAAATAATAAATTTGATGTGATACAAATCAATATGCATCAAGTACACGTTATGTATTCTGATTTAGATTAGTAACCTTAAAAACTACAGCTATGGCAAAAGGATTAGATACCCGGAAAAGCGAAAAAAAGGAGCCTACAAAAACTTTAAAAGAAAAAAGGTTGGAAAAAAAGGCAAAAAAGGAAAAGAAATAGTGTCAGTCTTTCTTTTCTTTTTTAAATTTTTTCGTTCAACAAGGAGCCGGAGCTATTAGATAGCCCAGCTCCTTGTTTTTTCTGCATTATTCGTTGATCCATATACTTGAGTCTGGAATGTCAAATAAATAGTTAACTTTCAACGCCTAAATGCGAATTTTAAACCATTAAATCTATTTCAAACATGAACAAAATTTTGTCAAGACTTATTCTTTTCGTTTTTGTTTTGGGCATAGCTACGGCTTGTACTGCTCCAAAACCCAAGAATGAGGGTTGGATTCAACTGTTTAACGGGAAAGACCTGAAAGACTGGAACATTAAAATAACCGGATTCCCTCTCAACGAGAACTACGGAAATACTTTCCGGGTTGAAGATGGCTTGTTGAAGGTCAGGTACGATCAGTATCAGAAATTCGATGATCATTTTGGCCATATTTTTTACAAATGTCCGTATTCTCATTACAAAATCAGGGTTGAATATCGTTTTGTCGGTGATCAATGTCCCGGTGGTGCTGCCTGGGCTTATCGTAATAGCGGAATCATGATACATGGGCAAAGTGCCGAAAGTATGGGTCTGAACCAAGATTTTCCGGTATCGATTGAAGTTCAGTTGCTTGGAGGTAATGGAAAAGACGATCGGTCGAATCTTAATGTTTGTACTCCCGGAACCAATATTGTGTTGAATGGGAAACTGTGGACCGAGCACTGTACCAATTCTACCTCAAGAACCTATCATGGAGACCAATGGGTTACAGCCGAAGTTGAAGTACAGGGCGATTCAATTATTCGCCACATCTTGGACGGGAAAGTCGTAATGGAATACACGGAGCCACAACTCGACGATAGAGATCCGAATTACCAAAAGCTATTGCCTCCCGATGGAAACAAGCTGCTTAAACAAGGTACCATATCGCTTCAGTCAGAAAGCCATCCAATTGATTTCCGGAAGGTTGAATTGCTGAATTTAGGCTACGATTGCGACGAAACTGCGGTTAAGAAATAAGAACTTTCAGCATAAAATTATTAATCGAAAAGATCCTTCCCCGATTAAGGTTGGATCTTTTCAGTTTTAGGACTCGGGCTTTAAAAATCAGTATCTGTACTTTTTTTCGTAACTTGCATATACTAAAAGTTCAAAAGCTATGGAACGATATTTTTGGTCGAAGGGAATTTTGAAAAATAATCTTGAAATTTTTCAGGGATCAGAACGAATAGGATTCATTGTCTGGGAAAGTTTGATTGGTTCAAAGGCGCAAGGAATGATAAACGATCGTCGGTTTATTCTCAATCGCGAATTTTTTCTTTCGAAGCTCGAAATTTACGATGCCAATAATCACGCTCTTTTAGGAACCATCATGATAAATCTTTTTAATCCTAAAAGTGATATTATTATTAACGGGAAGCGTTTTGAGCTGGAAGTGAAGAATTTCTGGCAGTCGCGCTGGTCATGGAAATTTAATGGCGACGAATTAATTACTTACCAAAGCCATGAATTTTTAACGAAAGACAAAGGTGCGATCGAAGTATTCACAGGATGCACCGAAGAAATCGAAATGCTTTTGTTACTTGGCTTATTTGTTCGAAATCAGTTTATCCTGTTTATGCTCATGATTTTTATTCTTTTGATCATCGTCATTTTCTAAATCTCCAATCGTTTTATTAATTTTTCTGACTGAAACATGAATTCTTTAAGTCAGTAAGTTTGTGCAACTTTAAATAGTCTAAAATAATAGATTAAATTTGCGCAACGAAAAATCGTTTGTCAGATCATACATTTTTATTCAAATACCTCATAAGGAGAACCAACAAATGAAACGGGATAAAATTATTATAGGAATTTCGCAGGGCGACATCAACGGAATTGGATACGAAGTTATTATGAAAACATTGATGGAACCACGCATTCTTGAAATGTGCACTCCAATTGTTTACGGTTCGCCCAAAGTTGCCGCCTATCATAAAAAAGCGCTGAACATCGAAACTTTCAACTTCAATCACATTCGCGTGGCCAGTGAAGCCGATTCCCGTAAAGCAAACATTATTAATTGCATCGACGATAATATTCGCGTTGAATTGGGTAAATCGAGCGAAATGGCCGGGGAGGCTTCGTACATGGCTTTAGAAAAAGCTGTTGAAGACTTGAAAAACGGCGAAATTGATGCGCTTATTACTGCGCCAATCAATAAAGATAACATTCAGTCAGAGAAATTTAATTTTCCGGGACATACCGAATATTTGGCAGAACAATTTAAAACCCGCGATTTTGTGATGCTCATGGTGAGCGAATCGATGAAAGTTGGTGTCGTTGTTGGCCATGTGCCTATGTCAGAAGTTGCTTCTAAAATCACTAAAGGAGCTATCCTGAATAAATTACGGATTATCAATCAGTCGCTCGAAAAAGATTTTTTGGTGAAGCGTCCGAGAATTGCTGTACTTGGCCTAAATCCTCATGCCGGTGACAACGGTTTGCTGGGAAAAGAAGAAAATGAGATTATCATACCTGCCATTCAACGGGCTAAAGACGAAGGTATTATTGCTGTTGGTCCATATCCTGCCGATGGATTTTTTGGCTCGGGCGATTTTGTGAAATTCGATGCTATTCTGGCTATGTATCACGATCAGGGACTGATTCCGTTCAAGATGGCTTCTTTCGACCGGGGTGTAAATTATACCGCCGGTCTGCCAATTATCCGCACTTCTCCAGCTCATGGAACGGCTTTCGATATCGCCGGCGAAGATAAAGCTTCGCCCGATTCATTCCGTGAAGCGTTGTATCTGGCCATCGATATTCATAAAAATCGCGCTTTGTATAAGGAAATGACCAAAAATCCGTTGAAAAAATACGAAATCAATCAGGGGCAAGTCGATGAGTCAATTGATTTTGAAGCGATCGACGAAGGAATTTAATTCACTTTTAGTGTATGTTCGAATATATCAAAGGCTCTGTCATCAGCCTGAAACCATCATGTATTATATTGGAGGCTAATTCGGTTGGCTACTTTATAACCATTTCGTTGAATACTTACACGCAATTGAATGGAAAAGAATCGGTAACGCTGTTTGTTCATCAGGTTATTCGTGAAGATGCCCATCTGCTTTATGGTTTCGCTTCCGAATCCGAACGCGAACTGTTCCGGATGTTGATTTCGGTCAGTGGTATCGGTTCAAATACTGCCATCATGATGTTTTCTTCACTTTCGCCTGACGAAATCAGCAATGCCATCCTGAACGAAAATGTCAATCTCCTGAAAAGCATAAAAGGTATTGGAATCAAAACAGCGCAAAGAGTCATCATCGATTTAAAGGATAAAGTAGGAAAGTCGCCGATTAGTGAACAATTTGTGGCTTCGGCAGACAATACATTGCGAAATGAAGCGTTATCAGCATTAGTCATGCTGGGATTTGCGAAGAAGCCAGCCGAAAAAGAATTGGATAAAATTCTGGCGGCTCAACCCAATCTTTCAGTTGAAAATGTGATCAAGTTAGCGCTTAAAAGCCTTTAAACAGAAAAAGAATTTGGAATTGAAAAAGTACGGCAGAAACATACTTCTATTTTTTATTGTAATTATTTTTTATGCTCTTATCGGCACTCCTACCGAATCAAGAACAACACTCAGAAATTATAATTTGCTGGACCTTTTGTCGGCACCTAAAGATACGGTCAAGAAGAAAAAAGTTGAGATTGATACCACTGGCGTATTACCCTATCCATTTAAGGACGAACCGGCATTTGCCTATCCCGATAAAAAAGACAGTTCAAAGCTGTTCCTGAAAAAACCTTCGAACATTAAAACCGAAATTGAATACGATCCGGTTACCGGTGAATATAATTTTGTGGAGAAGGTTGGTAAGCTGAATTACAGGTTACCGAAAACGATGTCCAGACAAGAGTTCCAGAGATACGATTTCGATCAGGCGATCCAAAACTACTGGCGTAGTCAAAACAAAATCAAAAGCATTGAAGCTAAAGGTGGTCTTATTCCAAAGCTGACAGTTGGAGGTGAAACCTTCAACAAAATCTTCGGAAGCAATACCATCGATATTCGCCCGCAGGGATATGTCGAGGTGAGTTTCGGTTACCAAATGAACGAAACCGGAAACACAGCTATTTCGGAGCGCTTACGCAAAGTTCCAACTTTCGATTTTAACCAGAAAATACAGATGAATGTAACTGGAAAAATTGGCAGTAAAATGGAAATGCGTGTCAACTATAATACTGAAGCCACTTTTGACTACGAAAACAAAATGAACTTGGCTTATACCGGCGACGATGATCAAATTGTCAAAAAGGTCGAAGCAGGCAACGTTTCGCTTCCGTTAAACGGATCGCTTATTACAGGCGCAACTAATCTATTTGGGGTAAAAACCGAATCGCAATTTGGGAAACTGAACCTGACTACTATTTTTTCGCAAAGCAAAGGCGAAACCAAGGTTATTGAGTCGGAAGGAGGAGCGCAGAAAAAAACATTCGAGATTGCTGCATCTGATTATGACGCCAACCGACATTTCTTCCTTGCCCAATATTTTCGAGATCACTACGACGAAGCACTTAAGACTCTCCCCATTGTAAGTTCGTCAATTACCATCAATAAAATTGAAGTTTGGGTAACCAACAAATCGAGCAATTTTACTTCATCGCGTAATATATTGGCATTTATGGATTTGGGTGAGCATCGCCCAAATATCTACAATAAGGTTGGCGCTTTTCAGGAAAATACAGGAATGGCTTATCCTGAAAGTATTTATCCGTTTAATGCGGCGAATGGTTTGTACAACCAAATTATTACCAACTATGCATCGGTTCGTCAATTTTCGGTTATCAATAAAACTCTGTCTCCGCTGGAAGCATCAAAATTTACGGGAGGGCAGGATTTTGAAAAAATTGAACAGGCTCGTTTGCTGAGCGAATCGGAATATACCATCAACGCCAATCTTGGATACATTTCATTAAAGTCGGCGTTAAATTCGGATGAGATACTGGCCGTTGCATACAATTATACGGCCAACGGGAAAACCTACCAGGTTGGGGAATTCGCCTCATCTGATGGAATCGATGCTCCAAACACCTTGGTTCTGAAGTTGCTGAAGGGAACCAATCTTTCGCCGCGGATTCCTACATGGAAATTGATGATGAAAAATATTTATGATTTAAATGCCTATCAGCTTACCAAAGACGATTTTGTTTTTGATATTCTGTATCAGAACGATAAAAACGGAACTAAAATTAACTACCTGCCAGATGGAAAGCTTCAGGGACATATTTTACTGAATGTAATGAACCTCGATAAGCTGAATTCGCAATTAGATTTGGGCCGTGACGGGGTGTTCGATTACATTGAAGGAATTACGGTCCGCTCTTCTGCCGGAAAAATCATTTTTCCGGTTTTGGAACCTTTCGGGAAACACTTGGCCGATTCGATAGCCGATCCGATCCTGGCAAAAAAATATGTTTATTCAACGCTTTACGATTCAACAAAAACTGTTGCCATTCAGGATGCCGAGCATAACAAATTCAAATTGAAAGGTTCATACAAGGGAGCTTCAAGCAATGAAATTTCGGTTGGTTCGCAAAATCTGGCTCGCGGTTCTGTCAAAGTCACATCAGGGGGAATCACTTTGACCGAAAATATTGACTATACCGTTGACTATGCGTCAGGTATCGTGAAAATTATTAATTCAGGATTACTGGAGTCGGGCTCTTCTTTAGCTGTTTCGACTGAAAGTCAGGATCTTATTAGTATGCAGCGTAAAACACTGATTGGAACACACGCCAATTATGCCTTCAACAACCGTTTTAGCCTGGGGGCAACGGTATTGCATATGGAGGAAAGGCCGCTGACTCAAAAAGTGAATTATGGCGACGATCCAATCTCGAACACCATGTATGGAATGGATACCCAATATTCAAACAAATCGATGTTTCTGACTAAATTACTTGACAAATTACCTTTCTATTCGACCAAGGAAGCATCTTCCATATCGTTTGACGGGGAAGTTGCAAAACTAGTTCCGGGTCATTCCAAAGTCATAAGTGGTACAGGTACCGTTTTTATCGACGACTTTGAAGCTACAAAGACTTCCATTGACATGAAAACACGTACCGCTTGGGTTTTGGCGAGTACACCGCAAAAACAATCGATGTTCCCTGAAGCTTCACTCAACAATGACGTTGCCTATGGGTTTAACCGGGCTAAACTGGCCTGGTATAATATCGATCCGCTTTTACTTAGAAATACCTCTACAACGCCCGATTATCTGAAAAACAGTGCAGAGCAGTCGAACCATTTGGTACGCGAAGTTTACGAAGCCGAACTTTTTCCCGACAAGCAAACACAGGTAGGTTTACCAACGAATATTGCAGTTTTGGATCTTGCTTTTTATCCGGAGGAACGAGGCCCATATAATTTCGACAGCAAACCTTCATCTTATTCGAGCGGGGTAAATGCCGATGGAAGCCTTCGCAATCCGGAATCTCGTTGGGGAGGAATTATGCGCAAGGTGGAAACTACTGATTTTGAGGCTGCAAATATCGAATACATCGAGTTTTGGATGATGGATCCTTTTAAAACTGATTCGCTTGGGCAAAACCCGGGTGGCGATTTGTATTTTAACCTTGGGGATATTTCGGAAGATATTTTGAAAGATTCACGGAAATCGTTTGAAAATGGATTGCCAACTTCAGCAGTGGTGGCTAATGTCGATACTACAGCCTGGGGTAGGGTATCAACGCAACAGTCTTTGGTAAAGGAGTTCGATAATAACGCTCAAAGCCGTACTTATCAAGATGTTGGGTTAGACGGAATGAATGATGCCGATGAGCAAAGCTTTAAGAAGAGTTATTTGGAATCATTGAAGTCTATTCTGAATCCGATTGCGTTTAGCAAAGTAGAAAAGGATCCTGCCAGTGATGATTTCCATTATTTCCGGGGTTCTGATTATGATGATCAACATTTGGGAATTTTGGAACGGTACAAAAATTTTAACGGGCCTGACGGGAACTCGCCAACAGCCGAAATGTCGAAAGAGTCATATACAACCTCAGCTTCTAATCAGCCCGACATGGAGGATATTAACGGCGACAATACACTGAACGAATACGAAAAATATTATCAATACGACATCAGCCTTCGCCGTAAAGATATGGTAATCGGTAAAAATTCGATTACAAACATCAGGGTTGCACCCGTTAAATTAAAAGACGGAAAATTGGATACAATTAAGTGGTATCAATTTAAAGTGCCGGTTAAAAATCCCGATCAGGTATTCGGTTCCATTTCCGATTTCAAGTCTATTCGTTTTATGCGAATGTATATGAAAGGGTTTTCCCATTCCACGGTCCTGCGTTTTGCCACGCTCGATTTGGTTCGAGCCGATTGGCGCAAATATACCAGCGATGTGGATGGAAAATTAAGTACAACTTCACCAAATACAGAATTCGATCTTTCAGCAGTTAACATTGAGGAAAATGCCAGCCGTAAACCGGTTAATTATGTGTTGCCACCAGGAACCGAACGGGTAATCGATCCATCCAGTCCGCAACTACTGCAACTGAACGAGCAGTCGTTGGTTTTACGGGCAGTCGATTTGGAAGAAGGTGAAGCCCGTGCCGCTTACAAAACGCTCAGTATGGATTTCCGTAACTATAAAAAGATTAAAATGGATGTTCATGCTGAAGCCATTACGGGGTCAATCCTTAAAGACCAGGAATTGTCGTTGTTTATGCGAATTGGTTCCGATTATTACAACAATTACTACGAGTACGAAGTGCCACTTTCAGTTACTCCGCCAGGCAATTATTCGAGTGACTCCGAAGCCAATCGATATACTGTTTGGCCCGATACAAACCGGATTAATCTGACACTTGCCACTCTTACCGATTTGAAGCTGAAGCGGAACGAATTGCTTCGTCAGGCTAATTCAGGAGTTAGTTTATCTGAAGTCTATTCAATTGTAAATGGAACCCGGACGATAAAAGTCAAGGGAAACCCCAATCTGGGTAATGTGGAAGTAATGATGATTGGAATCAGGTACAACCGTAAAGATGCCAACAATTACGGACCGCGTTCGGTTGAAGTCTGGGTAAATGAACTTTGTTTGACTGGTTTGAATGAAAGTGGAGGTTGGGCTGCAAACGGAAGGGTTACCACACGGTTGGCCGATTTGGGCTCAGTTGTTGTTGCCGGCAGTTACAAAAGTGTCGGGTGGGGAAGTATCAGCCAAAAAGTGAATGAACGGTCTATGGCTGATTTGGGGCAAATCGATGTCGCAGCAAATCTTGAACTTGGTAAGTTCTTTCCTGAAAAAGCCAAGGTTAAAATTCCGATGTATTATGGCTATTCAAAAAGTGTGAGCAATCCGAAATACAATCCGCTTGATCCTGACGTAACCATGGAGGAATCGCTCAAGAGTGCCGGAAGTAAAGCTGCAAAAGACTCGATCAAACAATTGGCGCAGGATTTGGTTATTCGAAAAAGCCTCAATTTCACGAATGTGAAAATTGACAAAACCAGTAAGTCGGGCAAGCCCAGGTTTTATGATCCGACCAATTTCTCATTGACGTACTCTTATAACAAGCTTTACCAACGGGATGTCAATACCGAATTCAATGTCGAGAAAACATACCGTGGACTATTCTCATACAACTTTAACAACAGACCCACGGTCTATGAACCATTTAAGAAGTCGAAGCTGTTTTCAGGTAAACTTCTCAGGCCAATCCGCGATTTCAATATTTCGCCAATGCCTTCGCAAATTTCGTACAGACTGGACGTTTACCGCTACTATAATGAAACCCAATTACGGAATATCTCAAACCCGAACCTGATTGTGTCTCCAACATACGAAAAAGATTTTACTTTGAACAGTTATTTCGATTTGCGGTACAATTTGACCCGTAGTCTCGAAGTCGATTTCTCATCTCAAAAAACTGCGCGTATCGATGAGCCTGCAGGCCGCCTTAACCGAAACGACGATGATTATACAATGAAAAGAGATTCGATTTTAAAGAATCTACTGAATATGGGCCGGCCAACATTGTACCATCACCTCATCAATGCAAACTACATGGTCCCGATTAATAAATTTCCAATGCTCGACTGGACTTCCCTTTCGGTACGTTACCAGGGAATGTACGATTGGCAGGCCGGCTCAATTACTGATAAATCGGTGGTTCTGGGAAATGAAATACAAAATTCACGACAGATCCAGTTAAATGGCCAGCTTAATATGATCACTTTGTATAATAAAGTGGGATTTCTTAAGGAAATTAACCAAAAATATGGAACCAGTTCGAAGCAGCAGCAGCGCATGGATCGATCTCGACAGAATCAGGCAAAACAAGGTCAGCAAGGGCCGAATGCTCAACAAAGAACAGATAATGGCCCAAAGGTAAAGGTAGCTCCCAAAACGAAAGAGGTGCAGTACTCAACAGATAATGTCAGGTTAAAAGCAAATACTCCCAAATCGATATTTCATAAGCTTAAAACAGAAGATGTTGAAGTAATAGCAATTGGCAAAGATGGTTCGAAAATTAATGGTAAAGTTGATGTTGTTAACGAAAACCGCATCAGTTTTACTCCTGAAAAAAATGCCATTGGTGTTAAATTTGTGGTCAAAGGCAAGGTTGTTGTAAACCGCGACCTTGGAGAAAAGCTGATTCAATATACTGCACGTGCCCTGATGGGTGTTCGGAGCATTTCGTTGAGTTATTCATCAACCGATGGGACAATATTGCCTGGCTTTATGCCTGAACCCGGACTTTTCGGAAGCACAAAATATACGCCCAATAAAACCATGTTCAGTGATGTTTCAGGACAGTCAACGGCTCCAGGTATGCCCTTCCTCCTTGGTTGGCAGGACAAGGACTTTGCCATGAAGGCAGCTGCAAAGGGATGGATCACCCGCGATACAACGCTCAATTCGCCCTATGTTATGACGCATAGTGAAACCTTTAGTTTCCGTGCGAATGTTGAACCTTTTCCTGATCTCCGAATTGATGTGAATGCCAATCGTACTTATTCTGAAAAAAGCTCTGAGTATTACAATTACAACAGCATTACGAATCATTTCGACCCTGAAAATAAATCATTGACTGGCAATTTTACCATGTCAATTAATTCAATGAGAACGTCATTCAGTAAAATAGGAAATGCGAGCGTCCAGGCTTCATCGGCATTTCAAAACATGAAAGATTACCGGATGACGATCGCTGAGCGATTGGCTAGTCGAAGAATCGAAAATGCTGCTGAAGGTTATAATCCCGCAGCACGCGATGATAATACAAAATTTCCAGTTGGATACGGGGCTACATCACCACAAGTGTTGATTCCTGCATTTATTGCTGCCTATACCGGTCAGTCCCCCAATAAAGTGTCTTTAGACCCATTCCCCTCAATCAGATATATGCGCCCGAACTGGCGAATCACGTACGAAGGGATAGTATCTAAATCAGACTTACTAAAGAAATATTTTAAAGCGTTAAGCTTTAGTCATTCTTATCGGTCAAGTTACAATGTGGGGTCATTTACGTCCAATCTTGCTTACAATGAAAGTGTTTATGGCGATGGATTTAGTTATGTGCGGAATACGCTTGGAGATTTCATCGGCCCTAACGCAATTAATTCGGTGAGTATTTCTGAACAATTCAGCCCGCTCATCGGACTGGATGTTACCTGGAAAAACGATCTGGAAACCAGTGTTGATATTAAATCTACCCGTAATCTGGCTTTAAGTTTTTCGAACAACCAGATTACCGAAGTGCTGAGTAATGAGATGGCCTTTGGATTGGGCTATCGCTTTACACATATGGACCTGATCGTTAAAACTAAGAAATCGCAGAAGGCTTATTCAAACGATTTGAATATAAAAGCGAATCTATCGTTCACGAAAAATAAAACCGTTCTTCGAAAGATTGTTGAAGAAGATGAACAGTTGACTGCCGGTCAGAATAATATAACGCTTAAAACTACTGCTGATTATATGCTCAGCGACCGTTTCCAGTTGCGTTTGTATTACGACAAAGTTCTGAATCATCCGCTGGTGGGGTCGTTTAATACAGCAACCACAAATTTTGGAGTTAGTTTCCGTTTCACGCTGGCACAATAAAAGAGGAACGGATCATTAATAATTCGGAATGAGAAAAAGGAAATCAACCATTAGTCGGCATTTTACCAATGACATTTTCTTCCTTTCTCCTTATTTCTATTGTCAGTCAGTTAGATACCATTGTTATGGCAGATGCCCATAGAAGCAGTGTTACTCATGATGATTGACTTTTTTCAAACTTTCTGTTACGATCACTTGTTATTCTGATCTAAATTTCATTTTTTTACATCAGATTTTAACGATATGATTCAAAATACAAATACAATATGGCTTCCGTGGTGGGGTCTTCTTTCTAAAAAGTAAGAAGTAAGAGCCATATTGGTATTTTAAAATTATACTAAGGCCTGCTTCTCTTCGGAATAGCAGGTTTTTTAATTTAAGCAGAGAATGATGATTACAATGAAAAATATTTGGTGGTGGCACAGAAACTTTTCGCAATACCGTGGAAGGAAGTAGCTATCATTGTCAAAAAATGAATAAAAAAGCGGCTTATCGGAACACGGTAAGCCGCTTTTTTTTGATCAAAAACGTAAACGAAGAAATTGAAAAATAGATATTATGGAAAAGATTAAAGTTAAAGTCAATGTAAAGAAGATTCTCGGCGATGTACTCACGCCGGTAAGTGTTTACATGAAATTTAGGGGATTATTTCCTAAAACAATTCTGCTGGAAAGTTCTGATTATCATGGGAACGAAAATGCCTATTCGTTTGTGTGTATCAAGCCACTGGCATGTTTTACTGCCGATGAGGGTGTAATTTCAGTGGAGTGTAATGGCCGTTTGGCAGAAAGAGTTTCCGTTAGTAAGACCAGCAGTGTTGATCAGGAACTCGACCGTTTCTTTAAAGCCTTCGAGCTGGAAGGCGATTTTTCAGAAGCACCGGCCAATGGGTTGTTCGGCTATCTGAGTTACGATGGGGTGAAATATTTCGAGAAAATCGACATTAAAACCATTAAGAAGAATGAATATGCCATTCCGGAAGTACGGTATTGCTTTTACAAATACATCATCGCTTTCGATCATCACAAAAACCTGATCTACCTGGTCGAAAACCTCATGGAAGGAGAACAAGTCGAGATCGGACAAATTGAGTCGCTGCTCCGAAACCTGACTTTCCCTTCAACGACTTTTACACCGCTTGGCAACGAGGTATCGAATATTACTGATGATGAGTTTAAGTTCATGGTCACCAAAGGAAAAGAACATTGCTACCGTGGCGATGTATTCCAGATCGTGCTGTCGCGGCAGTTTTCTCAACCATTCGCTGGCGACGACTTTCACCTGTACCGCGCCTTACGTACAGTGAATCCTTCGCCATACCTGTTTTTCTTCGACTACGGCGATTACCGCATTTTCGGATCAAGTCCTGAAGCTTCATTGCGCATTAAGAAAGGACGTGCCATTATTAACCCGATTGCAGGCACTTTTCGTCGGACGGGAAATGACGATGAAGATCGGAAACTGGCTGAAAAATTATGCGCCGACCCCAAGGAAAATGCTGAGCACGTAATGCTTGTCGATCTGGCACGAAACGATTTGAGCCGCAATGCCAGCGATGTGGTGGTCGACAGTTTTCGCGAAGTGCAATATTTTTCGCACGTCATCCACCTGGTTTCAGAAGTATCTGGAAAATTGCCCGAAGATGCCAACCTGGTAACTGTGATGGGTAATTCATTCCCCGCCGGAACACTTTCTGGAGCCCCCAAACACATGGCCATGCAACTGATTGACCGATACGAGAACCAACGTCGAAGCTATTATGGCGGAGCCATCGGATATATTGGGTTTGACAAAACCTTGAACCACGCCATCATGATCCGTTCATTCCTGAGCAAAAATAATACTTTGTTTTATCAGGCTGGTGCCGGAATTGTTGCCGACTCAGAGGAAGAAAACGAACTTCAGGAGGTGAATAACAAACTAGCCGCTTTGAAAAAAGCGTTGGAAATAGCAAAAGAGATAAACTAGTAAAAAATTGTTGCGAGTTTCGAGTTACGGATTTCTAGTTTACCCGCAACGCGAATCCCGCAACGCGAAACATAGAAAAACATGAAAATAGTAGTCATAGATAATTACGATTCATTCACATACAACCTGGTACATGCCATCAAAAAAATATCGGGTTTGCCGGTTGATGTGTTCCGGAACGACGAAATTGCTTTGGAAGATCTGGAGCAATACGATAAAATAGTACTTTCTCCAGGACCTGGTATTCCTGAAGAAGCCGGATTATTGCTCGACATTATCCGCATGTACGGACCAACTAAAAGTATGTTGGGCGTTTGTTTGGGGCATCAGGCCATTGGCGAGGCTTTTGGCGGATCGCTTACCAACATGAACCGCGTTTTGCACGGAATTGCAACTCCAGTAACAACAACTAAAGTGCCAACCGTTCTGTTTAAAGGTCTTCCGGAAACCTTTTCGGTTGGCCGTTACCATTCGTGGATTGTCAATGAAAATGATCTTCCGGAGTGTCTGCAAATAACCAGTTACGACGACAAAGGGATGATCATGTCGATGAAACATGCTACTTTTGATGTTGAAGGAGTTCAGTTTCATCCAGAGTCTGTGTTGACACCGTTGGGAGAGCAAATGATTACAAATTGGTTGGAGAAATAATGAGTTTCAGCAGACTGTCTCATTGTTCAACTAGTTGCCAGCTATTGGCAAAAAAAGTTCTACTCTTAATATTTTACGAGAAATGAAAGATACTTTAAACTACTTATTTTCAGGAGACACGCTTTCCAAAGCCGACGCACATCAAATGCTGGTTCGCATTGCTGAAGGAAGATTTTCTGACAGCGAGATCGCTTCATTCCTGACGGTTTTCAGGATGCGCCGAATCACAGGCGAAGAACTGGCTGGATTTCGTCAGGCTCTGCTTGATTTGTGCGTGGCGATTGATCTTTCGGAATACAATACCATCGATGTGGTTGGAACCGGAGGTGATGGGAAAGACACTTTTAATATATCGACCCTGAGTACATTTTTACTTGCTGGGGCTGGTTACAAAGTTTCTAAACATGGAAATTACGGTTCATCCTCCGTGAGCGGATCGTCGAACATGTTCGAGTATTTTGGCTATCAGTTTAGTAACAATCAGGATAAGTTGCGTCGCGAAGTGGAAGAAGCCGGAATTTGCTTTTTGCATGCTCCGCTGTTTCATCCGGCCATGAAAAGTGTTGGTTCGGTTCGGAAAGCCCTGAAAGTGAAAACACTTTTCAATATGATGGGACCGATTATCAACCCATCGTTTCCGAAGAACCAATTGGTCGGCGTTTATGATCTGGATGTGATGGATCTTTACCATCAGGTTTTCTATGAAAGTGGACAAAATTACATCATTGTTAATAGTCTGGATGGTTACGACGAAGTTTCGCTTACCGGCGATGCCCGATTTGTTTCGAACCACACTGAAGACAATCTTTCTCCTGCCGATTTTGGGTTTGCTGTGGTTGCTCAGGAAGAACTTTATGGCGGAGAAACGGTTGAAGCGGCTGCAAAGATTTTCAAAAATGTTTTGGAAGGAACTGGCACCGAAGCTCAGCAAAATGTGGTGATTGCCAATGCTGCGCTGGGAATTCGATGCATGTACCCTGAAAAATCACTACTCGATTGTGTGGCCGAAGCTTCCGAATCGCTGAAAAGTAAACGTGCACTTGGAGCATTTCTGAAGCTGATGGAGTTGAATGGAAAATAAGGAATAAATAATCACCAATATCGAATATCCAACAATCAATATCCAATCGGATTTGGAACTTGGAATTTGGAACTTTGAACTTTAATATGGATATACTTGACGAAATAAACAACCATAAACGAACCGAAATTGCTGAAGCAAAAAGCTTGATTCCGATCGAGGCATTAATTGCATCGCCGTATTTTACGCGGAAGATAAACTCGCTGAAAGCAGCTTTGCTGGCAGAAGGTGCGAGTGGCGTGATTGCCGAATTTAAAACCAAATCACCGTCGAAGGGTGTGATTAACGATACCGCTGAGGCTTCTGAAATTACAGCAGCCTATGTGGCGGCTGGGGCAAGTGGTTTGTCGGTTCTGACAGATGAACGCTTCTTTGGTGGATCGTTCGAGAATCTGGCCAAAGCACGGTTTGCTAATCCGAAAACTCCGGTTTTGCGTAAAGATTTTATGCTCGATCCGTATCAGATTTACGAAGCCCGTGCGCACGGCGCCGATGTAATTTTACTGATTGCTGAAAGTTTAACCAAGGAACTTCTGCTTGAACTGACCCTGAAAGCAAAGGAACTGGGTCTGGAAGTTTTGGTTGAAGTTCACAGTGCAGAAGAGCTTGAAAAGCTAAATTCACAGGTTGACCTGGTGGGTGTAAACAACCGCAACCTGAAAACTTTCGAGGTGGATGTACAAACTTCAGTAAATCTAAGCAAGCTCATTCCCGATCAGTTTGTGAAAATTTCGGAAAGCGGGATTTCTGATCCGGGAAGTATTGCACAGCTTCGTGCTGCAGGTTTTAAAGGCTTTCTGATTGGCGAGACTTTTATGAAAACCGACAATCCGGGCAAAGCTTGTGCTGAGTTTATTGAGAAATTAAAATAGTCTTATGTATCCCGTCATCCTGAACTTGTTTCAGGATCTTTTTGCAGTGAACTGCAGATCCCGAAATAAATTCGGGATGACAAAATGAAGGAGTGTAGTTAGTAAAAAGAAGCAATGAGTAATCTAAAAATCAAAGTCTGCGGAATGCGCGATCCTGAAAATATTTTAGGAGTAATTGCGGCATTGCCTGATTACATGGGTTTTATTTTTTACCCGAAAAGCAAACGCTTCGTAGGCGTCGAACCATCTGTGAAAGTGCTGGATATGATTCCAGACTCAGTAAGAAAAGTAGGTGTGTTTGTCGACGAAACGCTGGATAAAGTGTTTGAAATCATTCGAAGCTGGCAATTGAACGTGGTTCAATTGCATGGGAACGAATCACCGCAATGTTGTCAGCAATTCAAGAATTCAGGAATAGCTGTTTTTAAGGCTTTTTCTGTGGATGAATCGTTTGACTTTGCGGCATTGAAAGCTTATTCAGCAGTTTGTGATTACTTTTTGTTCGATACCAAAGGCCAACTTCGGGGAGGAACAGGGCAAAAATTTAACTGGCAATTGCTTGAAAATTATAAAGGCGATGTTCCTTTTTTCCTTAGCGGTGGCATTGGTCCGGAGGACATTGATGCCATCCGACAATTTCGTCATCAACAGTTATATGGAATCGACATCAACAGTGGTTTCGAAATCAGTGCGGCAATGAAAGATGTTGAAAAAGTGAAGGGATTTATTGAAAAAATCAGAAGTTGAAATAAATATTCAAATTATAAATAATCATTTATCAATCATAAATCAGATGAGCTATCATGTTAACGAAAAAGGGTTCTACGGCGAATTTGGCGGAGCATACATTCCCGAAATGATGCGCCCCAATGTGGAAGAACTCCGGAACAATTATCTGCGGATAATCAATTCATACAACTTCCGTCAGGATTACATCGGGTTACTGAAAAACTATGTGGGACGTCCGTCGCCACTTTACTACGCCAAACGGATGTCGGAGCATTATCATTCGCACATTTACCTGAAGCGCGAAGATTGCAACCACACCGGATCGCATAAAATCAACAACACCATCGGACAGATTCTGCTAGCCAGAGAGTTGGGAAAAACCCGCATCATTGCCGAGACCGGAGCTGGTCAGCATGGATTGGCAACCGCTACCGTTTGCGCGTTGATGGGTTTGAAATGCGTGGTTTATATGGGCGCTATTGATGTGGAACGACAGGCTCCTAATGTAAAGAAAATGCGCATGCTGGGCGCCGAAGTGGTGCCGGTTGAGTCGGGGAGCAAAACGCTGAAAGATGCGACCAACGGGGCGATGCGCGATTGGATCAACAATCCGGTCGACACATTTTACATCATCGGATCGACCATGGGGCCACATCCTTATCCCGATATGGTTGCCCGGTTTCAGTCGGTGATATCAGAGGAAATACGCTGGCAGCTCGACGAGCAAACCGGAAAAGAAAAACCGACACGTGTGATGGCTTGTGTGGGCGGGGGAAGCAATGCTGCCGGTGCATTTTATCATTTTCTGGACGATGAAGATGTGGAATTGATTGGTGTTGAGGCAGCCGGGAAAGGGGTTGATACCCACGAAACAGCTGCGACTATTACCAAAGGGACGGTGGGCGTTTTACATAGTTTTCGCTCGTATGTGCTTCAGGATGAGGATGGGCAAATCAACGAAGCGTATTCGATTTCGGCTGGACTGGATTATCCCGGAATTGGACCCATGCACGCCAACCTTCACCAGACCGGCCGCGCCAAATACATCTGGGCAACTGATGAAGAAGTTTTGAAAGCAGTTATGCTCCTGACTCGCAAAGAAGGAATTATTCCTGCTCTGGAATCGGCTCACGCCCTGGCCGGACTGGAAAAGATCACTTTGAAACCTGAAGATGTAACAGTGGTTAATATATCCGGAAGAGGCGATAAAGACATGGAAACCTATTTAAGTTACTTTGGATATTAAAAAAGCGCTTCTGGCTTCTCGTTGCTTGCTACTGTCTTTTGCCAGATGCCAGTTTCCAGCCGCTAGTTGCTTAAAAATAAAAAATCATGAACAACAGAATAAATCAACTATTTCAGGAGAAAAAGGAGCGGGTACTTTCAGTGTATTTTACTGCTGGATACCCCAATTTGGAAGACACGGTTCCTGTAATTCAGGAATTGGTGAAAAATGGCGTTGACCTGATTGAAATCGGGATGCCGTTTTCAGATCCGGTGGCCGACGGGCCAGTCATTCAATACAGCAGTATGATTGCTTTGCAGAATGGCATGAGCATTCGAAAATTGTTTGACCAATTAAAAGATATTCGTCAATTAGTTGATATTCCGCTCATTTTGATGGGATATCTCAATCCGGTACTTCAGTATGGCGTTGAAAATTTTTGTGAAAAGTGCAACGAAATTGGCATTGATGGATTGATTATTCCGGACCTTCCGATGGATGTTTATCAGGAACAATTTAAATCCATTTTTGAAGTCAGTAATCTGCACAATATTTTCCTGATTACACCGCAAACTCCTGAGGGACGAATTCGCGAAATAGATGAAGCTTCTACTGGTTTTATTTACATGGTTTCGAGCAATGCCACTACCGGCGCAAAAACCAGCGTGTCCGACTTTCAAAATCAATATTTTGAACGGGTAAATGTGATGTCGTTAAAGAATTCACGAATGATCGGGTTTGGAATTTCGAATGCCGAAACCTTCGCCAATGCCTGTCGTTATGCCAGTGGGGCTATCATCGGAAGTGCCTTTGTAAAAGCGCTGGAGGGGCCAGAATCGTTAGTGAGAAAAGTTTCTGGTTTTATTAATACGATTGCAACGGAATCGTAATCTGAAAGCTGTTTTTTTGTATTGATGATTATGTCATCAAAGATGTTCTGAAACAGTTTTGATGACAAATCCGATATCCTTTTGTATTTCAGTTGTTTATTTGGCGGAAATTCAGCATGCGATGTTAAACTCTGTTAATCCTGTTTTTAGGCATACTTTGAGTCGAAGAAAAGCGTTATTTTCATACAACAATTACAGAAACACAAAAAACAGCAACAATGTTAGAGTACGCAAAAGTTATTTTACCGAAAGTTAGTTTTAGCCGTGATTTATTCCGGAAAGAATTGACAAAGTGTATTAACTGGGTAGGCGATGCGGAAATTAGTAGCTTAAAAGCGTGGTGTTACGAAAATTTCTTGGAAATGTATCCTGACATCCTGATCAATGCTTTCTCGATGAAAGCAGCCTAATCGCCCAGGTAATTTTGAGTTTAAAGGCAAACGCCAGTTATTTTCCCAGTAAGGGAAATCAGTGTAAAACCCATAAGGCTTCCGGAAACGGAGGCCTTTTTTATTTCTGATAATCCGCTTAAAATCTGATTTTTGGGAAAATAGAATTTTGAAAAGTGAATGGCGTTAGTAGTCTGATTTTTCGTTTTGCTTGCCACAAAGCCTTTGTTTGTTGATTTATTCTTTTTGGCTTCATGTTTTGAAATAAATTTATTCCAGCTAAAAGAAACAAAAACAATAAAATTAAAAAACATGAAAACAAGAATTGGATTTTTCGCATTGTGTTTGCTACTGGTCAGTATGTTTGCCACAGCAAAGGAAAGTGGAACTACGCTTATTAGCGGTCAATCATTGACACAACTTGGTCAATATAGTATTCGTACTTCGAATGAAACGTTGAAAATTGGAAATGAAGTACTTAAAACCTATGAGTTGAGGTATTCAAACAGCGACTCTCCGGTTTTAATTGGCACGAAAAAAACCAAAAAATGGATGAATTTTATTGTTCGTACCGAGAACTTTGAGGTGGAATACGTTTGTAATAAGCATGTTTTTGGAGTGAAACGGATTAACAAAGACTACCAAACCGTTCCTACAGCTACGATAAATAAGATGATGGACAATGCTGATTTTTATACACAGCGGGTCATTTCTCAAAATCCAAAAACCGAAGAAGAGTTGCTGGGGCTGATTGCCTGTTATTTCCCATCACTGATTAAAGATGATTATTTGACTAATTTGTAGGTTTATTGGCTCTCTTGAAATTTTTAGTTCCTGAAAAAAGTTTCCTGATCTTTAAATTCAGGAAACTTTTTTTTGCTGTCTAAAATACACGGATTGAAGGCTGAACGACCGACATCTCTGGCCCAACGTCTTTATGCCTCATTTGTGCCTTATTCGTTGTATTTAATCTGCTGTATATCGATATTTAATCTCTGTTGTTCTGTTTCTCCTGTTTTTTATACTGAAAAACAGAAAATTATATCAATTTTAGAATTTAACTTTACTGTTGTAAACATTGAAATTCATTCTATGTCGATAAAATTAATATACCAGTATATGAACAAACGGCCAGTTGTCCACTTGTTGTTTTGGACGCTTTTTGTTTTGTTCGGGTCGTTTATTTTCAGTTACCGGCAGAATTTTCCATACTCTTTCTTTCTGCTGAATTTTCTGGTTCATTTACCAGTATTTGTCCTTTTTACTTATGGCGTGGTTTATTTTCTGGTGCCATGGTTACTTTTAAAGCAGAAGTACTGGCAATTTTTTGCCTTGTTAATTTTATCAACATGCGCAGCAGCTTTATTGCGTATTTTGACCAGTAAAAACATTTATTATGCTCTTTTCATACCGAAAGTCCTTCATCCTAACGAATGGCTGAATACCGACATTTTCCTTCTAAATGTGATTTGGGTTCTTGGACCTGCAATCGTATTTGCCATGTTCAAATATTACAGAAACTGGATGACTAGCCAAACTCTTGCAAATGAGGCCGAACGCAAGCAATTATCATCCGAAGTTCAGATGTTGAAAGCCCAATTAAATCCACATTTTCTTTTTAACACTTTTAATAATCTTTATTTACTAGCCATTCAGAAAAGTGATAAAACTCCTTTAGTTATCTCCAGAATATCCGACCTTTTTCATTATGTGCTTTATGAATGTAATTCAATTGAAGTACCCGTCTCAAAAGAGATCAAACTTATTGATGACTATATTCAGCTTGAAACATTGCGATATTCTGATCGGCTTTCAATTTCTTTCGAAAAAGAGATAGGAAACATGGACTGTCTTATTCCCCCAATGTTGCTTTATTCTTTAGTAGAGAATTGTTTTAAACATGGATGTAGCAACGATCCGGGTTCCCCATGGATTAAGCTAAGTATCAGGGTTAGCGGAAACCGGTTTGAATTTGAAGCTTTGAACAGTTTACCTAAAGCAACCAGTGTACTTAACGAAAACCGAGAAGGCGTAGGTTTGTCAAATATTAAACGACGCCTTGAACTGATTTATCCGAAGAATCATGTTCTGGAAATCACCAGAGCAGCTAGTGAATTCCATGTTCGTTTGGAAATTCGTAAAGACTGTAATCAAAGACCATTAGCAAATGCGTAACATTCTTCTTCTACTCGTTATCATCCTTGTTGGGGGGGGCTGCTTAGACCAGAAAAAGCAGGCTGAATCTATTTTTCGCCATTATCTTGACCGTAAAACCGACTTGATAAGAAATTATTATATGGAAAGCTCGCTGGCTTTTTGGAATGCTTCTATTTCGGGTAAAGACTCAGACTACAAAAAGTTAATCGATCTTGAACTGGATTTTAGTAAATCGAACAGAAATATCCCGGGAAATTTTAGTCCAGATCACTTTTCCACAATCACAAAAAATGTGTTTACCAACGAGGAAGACTTTGAACTTCTGCAAAAATTGAAAAATTCGGGGTTAATTACGGATCCGTTGTTATCCAGACAATTAATATATCTGTATCATACTTTCATTAGTTCACAAATCGAGTCGGAGAAATACAAAAAGCTACTTGAAAGTGAAACTAAATTATCGCATGAAGCGTCATCTGTAACATTAGAACTCGATGGTAGAGTGTATGGAGCTGCAAAAATTGATTCAGTAAGGAAAAGTTCCACCAGTAGTCAAGTTATGGAAAATATAGCAATGTTATATCAAAAAAATGGCAAGGCAATAGCTCCTGATATAATAAAATTGGTAAAAGACCGAAACGAGATAGCGGTCTCTCTTGGTTTTCCCGATTATTACCATCTACTTCTTGAGGAAAAAGATCAGTCGTCTGAAAAGATTCAATCTCTGATTGAGGAGATCGAACTGAGAACCAGAGATCAGTTCTTTGAAGCTAAAAGGTTAATAGATAAAAAATTGGCCAACCGTTTTGGTGTTTTAGCCGAACAACTTCGGCCATGGCATTACAATGATGGTAGGACAAGCTACTTGCCTAAAAGCTTTATCTCAAAACTCGATTCGTTACTTGCATCGACAGACCCGATAAAACGGGCTTCGAGTTTCTTCGAAGGAATAGGGCTTCCTATTCAGGATGTGATTGATAAAAGCGAACTTCGAAAGGGAAACATGGATGCAACAATTATCATCGATTTTAAAAACGATATCCGAATAATTGGAGGAATCTCTAATACCTTCGACGGATTAACAAAAATTTTGCATGAGGGAGGACATGCCACTCACTATAAAAATATTTCAGATGATCTACCATATTTATTAAAAGGTCCCAGTTTATTCATTGCTGAAGGGATTGCCAGTTATTTTTCGAATCTGGCTTTTGATCGTCTATGGCTAAGCGAGGAAGTTTCTTGCGATGAAAAGACAAAAGACCAGATAACATTGATATGTCAGCATTTTCGGCAGATTGATCAACTGTTCAGAATTAGAAAGCAAATGGTATTTGCCGAGTTTGAGCGAGAAATTTATATCTCTCCGGATCAGGATTTGGATTTACTTTGGTATGACCTTAACCTGAAATACCTGGGGATTATTTATCCTAAAGAAAAAGGTTCCTGTTTTTGGGCTACAAATAAGTATTTTACAAGTTTGTCGTGCAACGTTCAGAATTATGTTGTGGCCGAAGTTTTTGCAGCGCAATTAAAACATACAATAGATGAGAAAATTCTTAACAGAAAAAACTTGTGCATTCAGAATAACAAAGCCGTTGGGAAATACCTTATCGACAATTTGTTCAAATACGGAGATTTATTGCCTTGGGAAAAACTGATTGAAAAGGCTACTGGTGAACCATTGAATTCAACGTATTTAGTTGAGGAACTGGTTGGTAATGAAAACAAAAACAAAAAGTAATTCGAGATCTATTTCAGATATTTTTATAAAAATTGCGTGACGACGTAACAATTTCGAAATAAGTAAGTCTTATATATGTTGAAACCAGACTAGAAACACTGAAAACTTCGAAACATGAAAACAAAATGCTTAATTGTTGATGACGAACCATTAGCCAGGGATCTAATCAGAGGACATGTTGAAAAATTGGAAAATTTTGAAATTGTAGCCGAATGTGGCGATGCCATGAAAGCACTGAATGTACTTCGTGAAAAACAGGTCGATTTGATATTCATGGATATCCAAATGCCTCAGATTACTGGCATTGAATTCCTTAAAACATTAAAGCACCAGCCCAAGGTAATTATTACAACGGCTTATCGTGAATATGCACTGGAAGGTTTTGAACTTGATGTTGTTGATTATTTGCTTAAACCGATCACTTTTGAGCGTTTCCTGAAATCGGTGAACAAATTTTACCAAACGAATCCGGACGAAGTCCAGCTGGTTGGCGGAGCATCTGCTGAAAAGGTCGCTGATGAGCCTTTTATTTATGTCAAGGAAAACAAAAAAATAGTAAAAGTTTATCTTTCAGAGATCAGGTACATTGAAGGGTTAAGCGAATATGTGCAGATTTATACCGATAAACGCAAAATCATAACCAAAACCAGCATGACCCAGATGGAGGAAAAATTATCGAATGAAAACTTTCTCCGGATTCATAAATCGTATATTGTTTCTATCAGCAAGATTGAGGCGTTTACTGCAAATACCATTGAGATAAATGGGAAGGAATTACCCATCGGTCGAAGTTTTAAAAATGCAGTGTTAAACGTGCTGAATTTTGCCGGAACAGTGGCAGGAATTTAGCCCTGCGATTTACTGTGATCACGTTTGAGCAAGTTTCCAATATCTTTCCCGATTTTCTGAACCCGCTCGAACCCTTGATTAAGCGATTCTGGGTCGATGTCGCCGTACTCACTAAATTTACTGTCGATGTGGTGAGTCCGTGGGTAAATGATGATCTTACTGTTGATTGGGAAGGTTCTCTCCAATTTAGCCTGAATACCTTCCATGCAATTATCGTATGAAACTGAAGTCTTTCGTGCAGCTATATAAATGAGAATGTCTTCAGAACTCACCTGATTTTGCAACAATTGAAGATCGGGCAGGTTGAATTCATGAGAAAAGGTAAATCCGCTTTTTTGCTTTCGATGGTTGAAATATTCAATAATAGCTCCTTTTGTAGTTGTGTTGCAGTAGCACAATACGTTTAAACTCAATTCTTTAGATAAAATATTGATCTTTGGTAGCCAGATTTCAAATCCCGGTTCAAGCTCTCCGAGAGGAGGGCATACCATCACTATTTTATTATGCCCAACCAAAGGATGTTCAAAATGACAGATGTAAATGGCCTTGCTGGTCCGCGAAATAATCAAAGATGTTTTTGTTTCAATAAAACGTTCGATAATACCGGTTTTTCTAGGCCAGCCAATCATAATCGTGTCAGTCATTTCCTCGCGCGAAGCTCTTATAATTCCTCCTGCAATATTGTGATCGATTGTAGCTATGATTTTTACCTTGGTTTCGCTGCCAACTGTCATTTTTACCATCGATTGCAGGTTGATTTTTGTCCGAACCAGATTTTTTTCAGCTTCTTCGTCGTTTGGAACAACTGATAATATCGTAATGGGGTTGACTGATTTCTTATTTTTCACATATGCAGCAAATTCGAGCAAGGTTTCCATGCTGTTCGGGTTAGCAATCGAAATCATGATATGTTCGCTGTTATAAACCGGATATTCAATAGCTGGCTCCTCTTTTTCAGAGGTTAGTATCCGGCGAGAGGCATTTTCAGTCACCAAAGTAGCTGTAAGGCAGGTCACCAAAATAAGCAAAATGGTACCATTCAGTGCATTTTCGTCAATAATACCGGTTCTGAATCCAACCAGAATTACCGCCAGAGTTGCTGCTGCATGTGAGCTGCTTAATCCGAAAATAAGTTTTCGCTGATCAGACGAATACCTGAAAATCTGACTGGTGGTTTTAGCTGCGAGCCATTTGCCAATTAATGCTACTGCCGATAACGTTACAGCAATAATGACCGCTGTAGGACCATTCAACAGTACTTTTACATCGACCAACATGCCTACGCTAATCAGAAAAATAGGTATGAATATCGATTGACCGACAAATTCAATCCGGTTCATCAGTGTCGATGAGTAGGGAATAAGTTTGTTCAAAGCTAGTCCGGCAACAAAGGCTCCGATAATTGGTTCTACACCAGCTAATTCTGCCAGAAAAGCTGCAAAGAAAACAACCGAAAGCACAAAAATAAAATGTGAAGTCTTCTCACTTTCCAACTTCTGGAAAAACCAAGCGGTAATTTTGGGGATAACCCAGAACATGATGCCAGAAAATACAGCCAGTGAACCGACCAATTGTACCCAGAACGATAAACTCAATCCGCCTTGGTTCGAGCTCAGGATAATGGCCAAAAGAATCAGTACAGTTGTGTCGGTAAGGATTGTTCCCCCAACAGTAATTGCAACAGCTTCGTTTTTCGATATCCCAAATTTGCTGACAATCGGATAGGACACCATGGTGTGGGTCGAAAACATGCTGGAAATAAGCAAGCTGGCTGTGAAATCATATTTCAACAGGTAATAGCAAACCGGAAATCCGAAAACCAGAGGGATGGTAAATGTGAGGAATCCAAAGACCAGACTCTTGTTTTTATTGCGCTGAAATTCCTTTAAATCGAGCTCCAGCCCGGCAATAAACATGATGTATAACAAACCTATGGTAGAGAAAAGTTTGACGGCAGAATTCTGTTCAAGTACATTTAATCCATGCGGCCCAATAACCACTCCTGAAATAATTAACCCGATGATTCCGGGAATCTTTAGTTTTCGGAGCAGGATGGGGGATAGTAGTATGATGAACAGGATGACGGAAAATACCAACACCGGATTTTGAAATGGCCTTTCAAATTCATGGGCTATCTGATCAAAGAAACTACTTGCCATTTTTATTCAATTTATGGAGTTGCTGCCAGATAAAATTGCTGCAAGATAGTTGAATTAAGTTTTAGCTGAATGTTTTTGAAGTAATGTTTTTTAGTTTGCAGAGGAAAAAATTGATCAGAAAATCAGTTGATGAACCAAGTAAAATAATAGGGCGTAATTCATGTATTTCCATCATTTCAGGTGTATTTGACTTTCAATGTCGAGCTTGTCATGCTGAACTGCACAAAATCAACTACCAACGGCGTTTTTTTAAGTAAATGTATTTTTTATTTTATTTTTCAATCATTTACCCTTTGGAATATTCCAAATATTGATTAAAAACCATCGGTTTACTTTAATTAAATACGTTTGATATGGTCGGTTTTGGCGAATAAACTGAAGTGCGTTTTTATTAACCGAAAGTCAATGGGGGAAATCACATCACATGTCAATAATCGTTTGTTCCGCAGGTCTTTTAAGGTCATTGACCATTAACTCCCCCTTTTATAAGAATGAAACGAAATTAATCGCATCGGTAATCACTAAGAGAACAGGTGTGCTATTTTACTTAACTCTAAATTTTAGTCTATGAAAACAGGATTTTTACTTGTATTTATTTTTGCTTTGAGCATCTTTAGTGGAATGGCTCAATCAAGGGTACTTACCGGAGCCGTGACATCTGCGGAAGACGGGTCACCAATTCCGGGTGTTTCTGTTTCGGTCAAAGGAACCACAATGGGAACTATTTCTGATATGGATGGTAAGTTTAGTATAAAAGTGCCAGCCGATTCAAAAACTCTTGTTTTCTCATTTGTAGGTATGACCACTCAGGAAATAACTATTGGAAACCAAACAATCATCAACATCAAGCTCAAATCTGAAAATATTTCTGTTGACGAAGTGGTTGTTGTTGGTTATGGGGTTCAAAATAAAAAGGATGTTACCAGCTCCATTTCGCAAGTGAAAAGTGCTGACATTGCCGGAAAAGCATCGCCTAGTTTTGTGCAACAAATTGCCGGACGAGCTTCTGGTGTGCAAATTGTTCAATCGTCGGCCGATTTGGGAACACCACCAGATATAAGAATCCGCGGGGTAAACACCATATCATCAGGTTCGCAACCACTGGTTGTCATTAACGGTATCCCAGCTACATCGGGCAATATTGGTGGTACATATACCAACAACAACCCTTTAGCTGATATAAATCCGAACGATATCGAATCGGTCGAGATTCTGAAAGACGGTGCTGCTACTGCTATTTATGGATCCAGAGCTTCGAACGGTGTAATTTTGGTGACCACCAAGAAGGGTAAAGAACAAAAAACCAAAGTGTCGTACGACGTATGGTGCGCGTTCTCCAAGGCATCAAAACTATATGATCTTCTAAACGCTCAGGAATTCGTAACTATTACCGGAGAGAAATATGCGAATATTGGATCATCACTGCGCCCAGCCGTTATGGATTCAGAAAATACCGATACCAATTGGTTTGATTACGTGTTTCGTAATGGGTTTCAAACCAGTCATTCTTTATCTGTATCCGGAGGAACTGAAGCCACTCAGTATTATTTGTCGGCTGGATATAGCAAGCAGGACGGGATTGTGATTAATAACAGTTTGAAAAGGTACACTATGAATTCGAGCGTTGACCATAAGCTGCTAAAGTGGGCTAAAGCTGGATTTTCGTTTAACGGATCGTATCAGAAAAACGAAGGTCCGGTTAAAGGAACCAACAGTATATCGGACAACATGTATGCAGCAACCCGTATGCTTCCAAACGTAAAAGTTTACAGCAATGACGATCCATCGGGTTACAACATTGATGCAACCAGCCGTAAGAGCTTAGGCCGTGGGGCAAATACACAGCCAATCGACCTTACCGTTCCGAACATTGTTTGGGTTTTGAAAAACAATGTACAGGAAAACGAATCCTACCGGTTGATGCCTAATGCTTACCTCGAAGTTAATCCAGTGAAAGGATTAACGTTAAAAACTACTGTTGGCGCCGATATTTCGTTAATGGACAACATTTACGCATGGCTTCCTGAGACTGGTGACGGGAATGGTTACAACGGATTGATTAATGAAACAAACTATACCCGCAAGAGATGGACCTTCCAGAATATAGCATCATATGTGAAAAAAATCAAGGACCACAGCATTGACTTAACTGCTGCCGCCGAGTATTCGAAATACGAGTACCGCTCGGTTACCGCCGGTGCACGCGACATGTCAAGTGCTTTCTTTATGCCTTATATTATTAGCAGCACGTATAATACCCAATCTTCTGGCGGAGACTATTATTACAATGGAATCTCGTCGTATATTTTCCGTGCCAATTACAATTATAAGAGCACCTATTACCTTGGAGGTTCGATTCGTAGAGACGGCCTTTCAAAACTTCCTAAAGATAACCGTTGGGGTTTATTCTATGGTGGTTCGTTCGCCATGCGCGTGTCAGAACTTGGCCTTTGGAAAGGAATTAAAGATGTTGTGAACGATTTCAGGATCAGGGCAAGTTATGCACAGGTGGGTAACGAAGACATTGGTAGTTTCACCTATCTCGATACATTTAGGGCACAACTTTATGGATCTCAGGCAGGTATTTCCTATTATCAGACCGGAAATCCAAACTTGAAATGGGAAAAGCAAAATATTTTCGATCTTGGATTTGATATGTCTTTATTTAACCGTATCAATATCACTGCAGCATATTGGAATAAGAAAAATACCGATATCGTTTTACAATCGCCAACGCCTCCTTCATTAGGTATTCCGTGGAATGTAATCAGCCAGAATGTTGGTACTGTATTAAACCATGGGCTTGAGTTTGAAGTAGGGGGTAAAGTTGTAAAGACCGATAATTTTGAATATTCGGCCTCGCTAAATTTTTCGACCCAATACAATAAAGTTACTAAGTTGCTTAGTGATATGATGTATCAACATACGATCATCAGAGAAGGAGAATCAATGAGGGCGCTTTATGGATTCGAATACATGGGAGTAAATAAAGCAAACGGATTCCCTATGTACAAAAAGGCTGATGGCACTATCGTTCAGGGAAATCCGAACAACAGTAACTATTATGTGTATGATTCGGCCAATCCAGGAACATTAGGCGCTTTAAGCAGTTTAGTGGCTGCTGATAAAAAAGTGCTTGGGAATACCATTCCTAAATGGTTTGGAGGTTTGGATAACAATTTTAAGTATAAGAACTTCGATATGAATATCTTCCTTCGTTTCTCGGGAGGGAATAAGATTGCCAATGTAACACGCCGCGACATGTTGACCATGAGCTTTCAGAACAACAGCAAGGAAATCCTTGACCGCTGGCAGAGTGTCGATAAACCAGGCAATGGCGATGTCCCACTGGTGATGTACGGCAAGGGTTCATTTCTTAATCTGGAATCTGACGGTTCATCACGCTGGATGGAAGACGGGGATTTTCTGAAAGTACAGAACGTTTCATTAGGGTACACACTTCCAAAAAGTATAACTGATAAATTATTGCTGGAACGTGCCAGAGTATATGTTCAGGGACAGAATCTACTGACAATCACTAAGTATTCAGGCTTAGATCCTGAAAGCTATTCATCATCACTCGATGGTTCGAATACCGAAACTTTAGGATCGGGTGTCGACTGGAATGGAAACCCTCAACAGCGCACCTTTATGATTGGTCTTAATATCGTTTTTTAATTTATTAAACTGACTACATTATGGAAAAACATATAAAATTTAAATACTTCTCAGGCTGCGCTTTAACATTGGCTCTTTTATTATCGTTTACAGCCTGCGAGAAAGAGACACTTGATTTGTTGCCTGCAAACTCTATCGCTTATCCCGATGCGTTCAAAACAGCCAAGATGTGCGAACTTTCGATGGTAGGCTGCTACGATGCGGCACAAGGCGGTTATTATCCGGGCAATTCACAGCGCAGAGGATACCCTTTTGGTGCAGCATCCATCGAGCAGGGCGACATGAGAGGAGAGGACATGCTGAATGTTCAGTCATTCTTCCTGATCACTTACCAGTCGACTTATAGTTCCTCTTCACCAAATGGGCAGGCCATGTGGGAATGTACATACCAGATGATCAATAAAATCAACATCTGCATCGATGGGTTCAGAATGGCTGGCCAACTTGGCACCATAACACCTGCCAAAGCTCTTGAATACGAAGCTGAAGCACGTTTCCTGAGAGCCCTCGGCTTTCATGAACTGCTTATCCATTTTGCTTATCCTTATGCGCATACCGCCGATGCGTCTCATTTAGGAATCCCGGTAAGCACGAAGCCTATCAATTCAATTGAAACTGTTGATGAAGCAAAGTCAGCTGGTAGAGCTACCGTTGCCCAAACCTATCAACAAATTCTCGAAGACCTTGACTTTGCTGAAACGAATTTACCTGCTACCCGTGCCGGTGGTTTAAAAATATCGAGAGCTTGTTCGGGTGCGGCAATTGGCCTGAAAGCCCGAATCTACCAACATATGGGAAAATGGGACAAAGTAATTACCGAATCGCAAAAGATTGTTAACGCTTCATTCACCAGCCCTATCGGTGGATACAAATTAACTGCCGAACCCAATGGGCCTTTCAGGGCAAACAGTAATAATACCGAGTCAATATTTTCTATCGAGAATAATGAGCTTGACAATGCTACGAACAATGGTTCTTTATCTCAGTTTTATACTAAGGTTCGTTCGTTGGTTTGCATAAGCCCGTTAATTTACAATGCCGATTTTTGGTTAGCAACTGATAAAAGAAGGTCTCAACTGGTAGTTAATGATGTCAGTTATAACTCGAATTTTGCGTATTGGGTCGATAAATACAATACGAATGAAAAAATGACCGACTGGACACCAATTCTTCGTTACGCTGAAGTGTTATTAAATTATGCTGAAGCCGAAGTTCGTGTGAATGGCGTAACTCAAAAGGCGGTCGATCTACTGAACCAGGTTCGGAACAGAGCGGTGACTGAAACGGCCAACCGTTTTACGTTGAGTAATTTTACAACCCCTCAAAGTTTAATGAAGGCCATTTTTAATGAACGGCGTATTGAGTTTGTTGGTGAAGGACGCAGATGGGCTGATATTCACCGATTGGCCAAAGATCCTGTCTATTTTGTTCCAGTATTAAATAATGAGCCAGGTGTTCCTGCAAAAGTTAACGCCGGAAAAGTAACCCCTGCTGCATGGAATGCAGCCAGTGGCGTTGTACCCGCCAGTCTTTTAACCGTAGCTGCCTATCCCTATTCCGACAAACGGTTCTTGTGGCCAATTCCCGATTCTGAAACCAATACCAATGAGAAGTTGAAATCGCAACAAAACCCGGGATGGTAATGCGACAACTATTGGCTTTTGCTTGGCAAAAAAAAAGGAAAAGAAAGAGGCAGACTTGAGAAAGTTTGGCCTCTTTTTAACCAGTTGGATTTTTCGTATTTTCTATCGTTTACCTGCCGGAAATGGTCGTTCATAGAAATTTATCTTTTACAGTGGATCTTATTATTAAGTTTGAAATCAGAAACACATAACGCGATTTTTTTCATGTAAAGAATTAAACAGCATCTTAAACATTCTCAAATGCGATATGTGTTGGTAATGCTTGACACATAGTTGTTAAGGTATTAAAGTCACCAAATCCCCCTTTGGTGGCTTTTTTGTTTATTTGTAGCATTAGTTGTTTCCCTTGTTTAATCAAATATTGATCATTCATTAATCCTCATGTAATGTAATAGTTGCTACTTGCATGCAGTTATTAATTCCTATGCTATATGCAGGAAGTCATTCGAAAAATAGAAGTTTCAGTTATCTCTGATTTTCATCTGGCCACTCACGCCAGCAAAGCTAAATCACTGCTTAAATATTTAAAGTCGATTCAGCCTAAAACGCTGGTTTTAAATGGTGATATTATCGATTCCTGGCGTTTTAGCCGAAATTATTTTCCCAAATCGCACCTGAAAGTTATTCGTCAGTTGTTGAAAATGGTTGAAAAAGGCGTTCTGGTGGTTTACATTACAGGTAATCACGACGATGTGTTCCGCAAGTTCAACAATATTAAGCTAGGTAATTTCAGTATTGTCAATCAGTTCGAACTCACGGTCAATAACCAAAAAACGTGGATTTTTCATGGCGATGTGTTCGACCACATCATTCATCATTCACCTTGGTTGGCTAAGCTTGGGGCTGCCGCCTATGGTTTCCTAACCCTTTTTAACCAATTCATCAACCTTTTCCTGAAAGCTTTTAGTGGAAAGGAAATGATTCTTTATAAGTCGATGAAAGACCGGATTTTAAAACGGAATAAGGTGTTGACCAACTTCGAAAAAGCCATCGCCAACGCCGCTATCAACAAAGAGGTCGATCTGGTTATTTGTGGCCATACCCATATTCCTGTCGATAAGCAAATTCAAACAGATAAAGGTTCGGTACGATACATCAATTGCGGCGATTGGGTGGAACATTTTTCGGCAGCTGAATGCGTCGATGGCAAATGGAGCCTGAATTATTACCAGACCGAAGAAGAAGAAGAAATTGAATCGCCAAGCGACGAACTCTTTATTCCAGATAAGAAGCAATTGTACAAATCGATTGTTGAAGAGCTGGCTGTAGCTGCTTTCTTTTAAATGACCAATACAAAAATTGCCAGTAATCAACCATCAATAATAAATCAAAAAATGCGAATTCTATACGCCATACAGGGAACAGGAAACGGACACCTTGCCCGAGCTACCGAAATTGTACCTATTCTGAAATCAATGGCCGATACCCATGTTTTGGTTAGTGGAACTCAGGCCGACCTGAAGGTTCCGTTCAAAATCGACTACCAGTTTTCAGGATTGAGTTTTATTATTGGTAAAAATGGAGGTGTCGATCTTTGGCAAACAGCGAAAAAAATACCAATTGTACAGTTTGTTAAAGACATTCGTAGTCTTCCGGTTGAACAATACGATTTGGTGATCAGCGATTTTGAACCGGTTTCGGCCTGGGCCTGTCGCCTTCGGAACAAAGAATGCATCGGGTTAAGCCATCAGAATGCCGTTTTGCATCCATCGGCTCCCAAACCAGAATTTAAAGAATGGGTGGGGAAACTTATACTGAAACATTATGCTCCGGCCCACTATAAATATGGATTCAATTTTAAACCCTTCTCTCCTCATATTTTTCCTCCTGTCATTCGTCACGACATCCGAAATGCTGAATCGACCATCAAACCGCACTACACGGTTTATCTTCCCGCTTATAGCGATCAGCAGATTCAGGATGTTTTATTCCGCATTCCGGGTGCCGAATGGCAGGTTTTTTCCAAACATTCAAAAACCAAATATACCGTCGGCAACGTTCATTTCCGGCCCGTTTCGCTCGATGCCTTCACCCAAAGTTTTCTGAGTTCCACTGGATTAATCTGCACTGCTGGTTTTGAAGGACCGGCAGAAGCCATTTTTATGGGCAAAAAATTGTGTGTGATTCCGATGAAAAAGCAGTACGAGCAATATTGCAATGCAGCTTTCCTGAAATCGATGGGAATAAAGGTACTCGATAGTTTTTCAAAAGGTGTTCCTGATCTGATCGATTGGGTGCAGAATTCGGCTACTTTGGAGATCAAGTTTCCGGATTTGACTCGTGAAATTCTGGAAGAAATTCTGGCAAAGCATGTAACCATAAAAACAAGTTTATCTTTTCAGGATTTAAAACTGGAGTTTGCCCGTTTGTTGGCAAGGCAGGGATCGCTGGACTTTTAGAGGACTCCTTTCTCCGGAAGATATTTCCAAAACCGCTTTGGCAGATGTTGCCGGTGTAACTTGTCGTTTTTCCGCTCCTGAATGCAAATGCTTTTGAAATATTGCTTCCACAGCTTTTGAAATAGTTTTTCATCTTCAGCCAGAAGCGAAGCGTGCAACTGCCCGTTTTGTGAGTTCACTTTCAGATCGTCGAAAACAACCCGCGAAACGGTCTTCAGATCGTACAAAAAACCATAATTGCGTTTCAGGTCGTAAATAATCCAGGGCTGGTCGGCAAATCGGTCGCGGAAATGCGAAATGCAAAGCGGAAGTACATCGTAAATGGGCGCAAAAGATGCGTAATAGCTACCCTCAATTGTTTTCTGAAACCGTGTGAACATGTGAATTCGTTGAGCTTCCCGGCAAACTTTCTGGTGCAGTTTGTTGACTTCGACGACAACAGGCAGCGAAAAATTGGTCTCTTCGTTTTTGACCGAATCGATAATCAGGAAGATGTATTTGGCCAGCAATAAAGGCGTATCGGGCAATCCTGACAAAAAAACGCGGTATATCCGGTGCGCATTATCTTCCGAAGATTTTTTCACGATCCCGTTCCAAACCCGTTCTGCTTTTTGGTCGTCGGTAGTCACTTCAAATCCCGAAGCGAATAAAACATTCTGACTTCCTTCTCCTGAAAGGATTTCATCGGGAAATTGTTTCCGGTTGTAGCACTCAAAAACCAGCGTGAGCAGTCCCTCAAAAGTATTGTCGAATGAAAAAACGTTCATGGGTTACGGGTTGCGTGTTGCACGTTCGGGTTATATGCAACTCGGAACCCGCATCGTGCAACATTTTTTACTTTAAACTATTTCAACGCGGGCATTACCGGATAAAACATTTTTAACTGAATGGCATTATCGCTCGAGGTCGGGTTTTTATCGAGCAAAAGCTGGCGCACAATCTCAGGTTTTAAATCCTGAACGTTTTGCGACCGGAGTTCGTTGCAGGTAATGAAAAACTGGGCACGCTTCATGACCACTCCCATTTTCTTGAGGTGCGACGAGTTCAGCCGGTTGTGTTTCCTGGCCATCAAAATCAACTGAACCGATTTGGTGCCAACTCCCGGAATTCGCAACAGCATCAGTGGATCGGCTGTGTTTATATCGACCGGGAACAGATGTGGATTTCGCAAAGCCCAGTTCACTTTGGGGTCGAGTTCCAGATCGAGGTTGGGATTTTCGGTATTCACAATTTCGTCGCTTCGGAAGCCGTAGAAACGTAGCAGCCAATCGGCTTGATACAACCGGTGTTCGCGGCGGAGTGGGGGAGCGCTCAATGCCGGAAGCCGGTTGTCGTAACTGTTTACTGGAATGTATCCGGAATAATAAACCCGCTTTAGATCACGACGAGTGTATAAGGCAGAAGACAATTTCAAAATGGTCTGATCGGTATCGTTGGTGGCACCGATAATTAGTTGGGTGCTTTGTCCTGAAGGACTGAACAGCGGAGCGTTGCGGTGGTTTTTGCGCTCTTCTTTCGACTCCAGGATTCCGGTCGAAATCATTTTCATCGGTTCCAGAACGCTTTTAAAATCTTTGTCCGGAGCTAGTATTTTCAGGTTATTCTCGGTCGGAATTTCGATATTTACGCTCAAACGGTCGGCCCATCGTCCGGCCTCAGTAACCAGCTGCTGACTGGCCCCTGGTATGGTCTTCATGTGGATATAGCCATTGTAGCGGTGTTCGGTTCGCAGTTTCTTGATAACCGAAACCATCCGTTCCATGGTGTGATCGGGATTAACCAGAACTCCTGAACTGAGGAAAAGTCCCTCGATATAATTACGTCGGTAAAACTCGATGGTGAGGTTGGCTATTTCGTCGGGAGTAAACGAGGTGCGCGGAATGTCGTTGCTCTTGCGGTTATAGCAATAGGCACAATCGAAAATGCAGTAGTTGCTGAGCATGATTTTCAGGAGAGAAATGCAACGCCCGTCTTCGGCGAAACTGTGGCAAATGCCCCATGCAGTAGCATTCCCAATTCCTCCATTGGTGTTTCTCCGTTTGGTGCCACTCGATGCGCACGATACATCGTATTTGGCCGCTCCGGCCAAAATCTTTAGTTTTTCAAGGCTATTTTCCGAAATCATTGCTTGTTGCTTTTTTGTTGACAACCATATAATCAAAGATATCTAAACAAGATAGCAGAAACTTAAAAGTAAAGTAAGAAATTGAGATTTATTTTCGATAAAGAAAACTTGCTTGTGTCGATTTGTAATCGACACCTTTTAGTTGCGTATCTGTGATCCGCGTTTTAAGCAAAACAAAAAGTATTTCAACCAAGCCCTTTTCTCTCCCCAAATAGTCTTTCTGACTTTCTGAATTGCCTAGCCCAGGTAAAACATAATAAGCTATTTTAACCACAAAACCAAAATTTTTCTTCTCCAATTTTTATGTTACCAAACACGTGCTGCACGAAGCAACCTTTTTGCGGTTTTTGGAATCAATAGTATATGTTTATTAATGGCTATTCACTCTAAAAACCACAAACATGGAATGGCCTCCGCCTGAAAACAGAAGTGTCTTTAACCAAGTCCAACTCTTTAATCAAAAAAAATTACCATGAATCAACAGAAATTAATTTACCGGAATGCCGGGTTACCGGTTTTGCTGCTATTAGCATTACTTTTTATGAACAGCCGGAAGGCCACGGCGCAAAAAGAACCAATAGAAAACAAACCATTGAAGTACGAACTGTCAATCGATTTAGTTCCCATAATTGACCAGGGCCAATTCGGGAAAGTTTATTTTAAAATAAATCGATACAAAGAGAACCAGTTAAAAGGAGCTTACAGGGTTGGCATTTCTAAAGGGAAATATTTCAGATGGGATCATGATTTATCCACATATCCAGAAGGTACCACGATCTCACTTAATAATTTTTCTCATTTCGAAGCAGGTTTGTTTTTGGGATATGAAAAATACAAAAAAATAGGACCTGTACTGACTTATTACGGGTTAGATATCACAGGAGAGTATTTCTTAGAACATAGAGTTCCTGAAAAAAGTTCCGAGGATCAAGGAATAATTACTCTGGGAATATGCCCGTTCTGGGGAATTAAGCACTATATATTAAAAAACAGGGTTTCCGTCTCTTTTGAAATCGGATGGGAAAATAGTTTAAGCAAAAATACAAATCAATATAATGACCAAGTATTTTATTTCACACTTTCCAAACTTCAACTGCCTTATAACTTCACAATCAATTATCATTTCTAAAACGCGTAATCATGAAATCACGATCATTAATAATAGTTTTATTTGCTTCCTTTCTAATGTTACAGAAACTATTTGGAGCAGAAACCATAACAATAAGTTCTCCGGCAACTACTGATGTGTGCAATGCAAAACAGTATGTGTATAGCGCAACAACAACTGGGTTGGATCCAAATAAATCATATTCTGCAAATTGGATTGTAAATCCCGGAACTTATACTGAAGGAACAATTAGTGGAGTTAAAGTAACCTGGGGGGCAACGACATCAACCAATATTGGAACATTAAAGGTTCAATTAATGGTTGGAAGCAATGTTGTTGCCACATCAAATGAGATTAGCTTTACTATTAAATCAATAAAGCACATCAAGGCTCAAATCCCTCAGTTTGGCGGTGGTGGCGGGGTGTTAACACTTAACCCATGTGTTCCTGGCACATTAAATCTTGGGGCAGCTAATATCGACGTTCCGGGAACAGGGACACCTCCTGAGAAAGTACTAGACTTTAAATGGCTTGTGCCTTCTGGATGGACCGTACAGGGACAAACAAGTGATGGTTCAACGTGGATAGAATCAGGTCAAAACGTTACTGTTAACTATCCTGCCTCCACTACTGAAGGATCCATTAGTGTAAAAGGCTACCACGTCGTTTTAGGTTGCACTGCTGAATTACAGGAAAGTCTTCCAATGGACGCTGTTACCGTCAAGCGAGATGCCGATTTTACTTTGACTGCAAACAAAGCGTATTTGTTATGTGGCGATACCAATCCCGTGACATTTACCGTCAGCCCGGTGTTATCGTGTGCAACCTATTATTGGAACAACCAACCTGCTAGTTCGAGCTATAGTTACACAATTACTCCCGATGGTTCAACTGATGTAACTGTATCGGTGAGAATATTATATGGAACGAAACAGAAAACATTGACTAAAACAATAGAGTATAAGCTTTACGATCCCGCTAATCCGCCAACAATATCAGGCCCGTTAAATGTTTGTATGAATGGATCTTCGTATAGCATAGCTAATTTACCAACAGGGGCTACGATTGAGTGGAACCAGAGTTCGAACATTTCGCTTAGCTCGCTACAGGGATCCAATCCGTGTACTTTCTGGGCCAACGGTTCAGGTTCAGCCTGGATTGAAGCAACGCTCAAAGGATGCAGAACTGTAGTATTATCCCGAATTCCTGTTGGTACAGTGAGGGCAACCGGCACTTGGACACAAAACGGAATAACTCATCAGTTAAATACGGTTAACTTTGTAAACTATGGCAGTTGGGTTCAAACAACGGTAGCTTGTCCTGACGCAAACTCATTCAACTGGCGGTTGACCGGCGGTACAGGAATCAATTGGAACCAATCTAGCGGTTATATCAATTACATGAACCTTTATCTTAATAATTCATCAAGCTATGGCGATTTCATACTGGATATCAACACATCAGGTTGTGGATTGATAAGTCCAACGTACCATTTTGTTCCGGGTTATAGTTATGGGTTCGCCATGTCGCCCAACCCCGCAACCACCGAGTTGGTGGTTAGCCGCATCGACAAGAACCAGGCTGGTGGTGAGAGTGCTATGCTGAAGCCAAAAAAGGAAAAATTCAGGGATGAAGGATTTAAATTCAGGGACAAAAACCAGGAGGAATATTCGATCAAGCTATACAGTGAAAAGCAAGGCTTACTGAAATCGGCAAAAACAAAAGATGAATCCTATAAAATTGACTTGCGAGACTTACCATCAGGGACTTATTTTTTGCACATCGAAAACGATTATGTGCTGTATCAGGAACAGATAGTCATTCAGAAATAAAGTTGTAATTTCGGTAAAACGGACGAAGGGATTCCATCCTTGCAAAAGGGTGGAGTCCTTTCATCCCCTGCCAGCCACGGAATTTAAATATGCCTCCACGAATTCGTATAACGCCGTTATTTGCATTCATAACGGTATTATAATAATACATAACGGCGTTATAACTATTGAATTTGGCATTATAATCCTTCATAACGGCATTATTGCAATTGTAACCTCCGTAAATTAATTATTTAATTGCTTGTATGTATAATTATTTAGTAGTAAATTTATTCATTAACCAATTAAAGCAGACGTAATTATGGTTAGAACAACAGGAAGAATCGTTATTTCGCAAAATGTGGAAGAGATGCTCACGCTGGCATCAAAAGTTTATCAGAAACATCAGGAAATTGGAGATGCTTCGCCACTGACGAACCTCGATGGCATATCGTGGGCGGTGGTAGGCCCAACCATTGAACAGGCATTGGCCAGCCAGAAGGAGGCCGAAGACTACAAAAGCCGGATGGAACAGGCTTACCGCGAACGCGACCTTTACACGCCTGCAATCAAAGAGGCTGTAACTGCGAGCCGCAACCTGCTCAAAGCCCTGAACCAGAAAAATCCCAAACGCCTGGCCGATTGGGGCTTCGAGGTTGACGATTCGGCACAGGCTGCCAAAACCCCAACTGCGAAATAGCATTTGCAAAAGGCTGTTTGTGAGCAGATCGCACACAATGCCCCCGGCTGTCGCTAACGTGCAACCGGGGGTTGTTGTTTTTACCCCGGCGGACAAGGAGCCTAAGGTGACTACTCTTCAACATTTAATGCGAATTAAAGGCTAAAAAAAGGCCATCCTTTAGGGACAGCCTTCCTAAAAATTGATTTTGTCTAAGGTAAATTTAAACAAACTTCGATTGACCCAGTTATGCCGTTAGCACTCCCAAATCCAATGAAGTGGACTGCAAAGGCGCCCCTTCAGGATTTTAAAATTACTTATTCAGTGCTTTTTTTATTGCGACTTCAGCCAAAGGTGCCATCACATCGTAGCCTTTTTTGTTTGGATGAACACCGTCGCCCGATAGTTCTTTGGGTAGCCCTTTACGTTCGTCAGCCATAGCCGAATAATAATCCAGATATACAATGCCGTTTTGATCGGCATAATTTTTTATCATCGCATTCAATGCAGCAATTTTTTCGACAGGCTGCATACCCGGTTTCCAGGGATAATCGAAAGCAGGCAAAACCGAACTTAGTACCACTTTTATTTTGTTTGCTTTGGCCAGCTCGGCCATCGAAATCAGGTTATCCATGATCATTTCAAGCGTTGAAGGGCCAGTATTTCCGGCAATATCGTTGGTGCCGGCCAGGATTACAACAACTGCCGGTTTCAGATTAATGACATCGGGACGGAACCGAACCAGCATTTGCGGCGTGGTTTGGCCACTGATGCCTCGATTGACATACGATTTCCCGGAAAAGAAGTCCGGATCGGTGTTAATCCAGCCTTCGGTGATGGAGTTTCCCATAAATACAATGCGGTTTTCGCCTGCCGCGATTGGGGCCAGTTTGGCATTTGCATCTTTAAAACGGGTCGTATTGGCCCAGTCCTGGGCGGACAAAATACCTGCAAAAAGCATAAATAAAACGGTTAAAGCTAGTTTGAATGTTTTCATTTTTTTTGATGGTTAAATATTTATTATTAAGGTTGTTGGTAATTATTTTTTAGGTAATGTAAAGAAGGCTACCCGCTTGGATAGCCTTTTTTAAAATTGATTTTTGGTATAAGGTAAAAATGGATAGATCGGTGTTATCCACATTTAGATGTTCCGCAGTCGGGACAAATCAGGCAGCCTTCCTGGTAAACCACATTTTTCGATCCGCATTCGCCGCAAATAGCACCTTCGGCAACAGTTCCGTCCGGAACATATTTCTTCAGGGCGCGTGCCACACCGGCTTTCCAGCTGTTGATGGTGTCGTTATCGAATTGCAGGCTGGTTACAGTGTTTACCACTTTGTGTATTGGCATTCCGTGGCGCAGAACTCCCGAAATTAGTTTGGCATAGTTCCAGAAAACCGGGTTGAATTTATACGACAACCCTTCGATGGTTGTGCGGTATCCCTGTTTGTTGGTGTATTGGAAATCGTAGCGCTTGGTTCCATCAGGATTGATGTTTTTAATGATTTTTCCGCTAACAACTGAACGAGGAAGCAGAATTCCATCTTCATCGTCAGAAAGTCCGGTGAAGATTTCGTATGGGCGACCGTCGATGGTTCCAATAAAAGCGACCCATTTGTCTTTTGCGTTCTGGAAACGAACCACGTCGGCTTCCAGTTCAATTGGTCGTTTGGTTGGGAAAATGCTGTCTTTCTTTTCTTCAACTTCCTCTTCCTTTTTATTCGAGATCAAAACTCCAGAACGAGAGCCATCGCGATAAACCGTTACACCTTTGCAACCGCTTTTCCAGGCTTCGAAATAAAGCTGACCAACCAATTCTTCGTCGGCATCGGCTGGTAAATTAATGGTTACGCTGATCGAATGGTCAACCCATTTCTGGATTTTACCCTGCATCCGAACCTTGTTCATCCAATCCACATCGCTCGAAGTGGATTTGTAGTAAGGCGATTTAGCGATCATTGCATCGAGGTCTTCCTGCGGGTAATTTTTCTTAAGTTCGAATCCGTTAATTGTCATCCAGTCTTTGAATTTGTGGTGGAAAACAACATATTCTTCCCACGAATCGCCAACTTCATCAACAAAATCAACTTTTACATTTTTATCACCTGGGTTTACTTTCCGGCGACGTTTGTAAACCGGCATAAATACAGGTTCAATCCCTGAAGTGGTTTGCGTCATCAAACTGGTTGTTCCGGTAGGGGCAATGGTTAGCAAGGCAATATTCCGGCGGCCATATTTCACCATATCCTGGTACAATTGTTCATCAGCAGAGCGCAACCGTTTAATCATCGGATTATTTTTCTCGCGTTCGGCACTGTAGATTTTAAATGCACCGCGTTCTTTAGCCATGTTCACTGACGAACGGTAAGCTTCCAAAGCAACTGTTTTGTGAATTTCTTCGCTGAAATCGGTGGCATCGTCGCTTCCGTAACGCAGGCCAAGCGCAGCAAGCATGTCGCCTTCGGCAGTAATGCCAACTCCGGTACGACGACCTTCTTTGGCTTTGGTCTGGATTTTTAACCACATCGACCGTTCAATATTCTTGATTTCCGGATCTTCCGGATCGGAATCGATTTTAGCGATGATACCGTTAATTTTTTCGAGTTCAAGGTCAATGATGTCGTCCATCATTCGCTGGGCAATCTGCACATGTTTTTTGAACAAATCGAAATTAAAGCGGGCCTGCGGTGTAAATGGGTTTTCGACATACTCATAAAGATTCACTGCAATTAAACGGCAGCTGTCGTATGGGCACAACGGAATTTCACCACATGGATTGGTCGAAACGGTTTTGTACCCTAAATCGGCATAACAATCTGGAACCGATTCACGGATAATGGTATCCCAGAAAAGGATGCCGGGTTCGGCCGATTTCCAGGCATTGTGAACAATCTTTTTCCAAAGGTTGTCGGCGTCAATTTCTTTGGTGTATTTTGGAGTTTTAGAATCGATTGGGTATTGAGTTTGGTACTTTTCTCCAGCTTCAACCGAGCGCATAAAATCGTCGTGAATTTTAACCGAAACGTTTGCCCCGGTTACTTTTCCCTGTTCCAGTTTGGCGTCGATAAACGATTCGGCATCAGGGTGTTTGATTGATACGGAAAGCATGAGCGCACCGCGGCGGCCATCCTGTGCTACTTCGCGGGTCGAGTTTGAATAGCGTTCCATGAACGGAACAATACCGGTTGAGGTTAAGGCCGAGTTTTTAACCGGAGAACCTTTGGGACGGATGTGAGAAAGATCGTGTCCAACACCGCCGCGACGTTTCATCAGTTGTACCTGCTCCTGATCAACTTTCATGATGCCACCGTAAGAATCGGAATGACCTTCGTTGCCAATGACGAAACAGTTCGAAAGCGAAGCGATTTGATAGTCGTTGCCAATTCCTGTCATCGGACCTCCCTGCGGAATGATGTATTTAAAGTCTTTAAGAAGCGAAAAAATCTCATCTTCGGTCATCGGATTTTCGTAGTTTTTTTCGATTCTTGCAATTTCAGAAGCGAGTCGTCTGTGCATATCATCAGGAGTATGTTCGTATAAATGTCCGAACGAATCCTTCAACGCATATTTATTTACCCAGACCCTTGCAGCAAGGTCATCTCCCTTAAAATAATCTAACGAAGCCTGAAATGCTTCATCCTGGGAGTACGTTGATTTTTCAGTTTGGGGCTCGACTGCCACGTTTTTAAATGTCATAATTCAGAAAAATTAGAGCTTTAATAATAGATAATAGGTTGTAAACGTGATGAAATTTGTTTTCGCGTTTGTTTGTTTTTGCTGTATGCAATATAAGACCTTGGTTTAAAAAAATGGATATGTATTTTGTAAAAAAAAACAGAAGTTATCAACTTTTAAATGTTAGTATTCTGTAATTTAGAATGTTAACATTTGGAATGTTGGAAAAAGTTTACAAAAATGAAAATCAGAATTTAGTTTTTGGAAATATTTTTTCTGCAGGAAGCTATTGTAGTAAAGCCGTTTGGAGGGGTTGCTGTTTGAATCGGGCTAAACTTGTTAACGGATTACGATCTGTTGAAAACTTTGTTTAAGATAATTTGTGTAGCGCCCAAATTCTGTTTAGTGAAATTGGTGCATTCGTTGGCGATCCAATTTCTTTTTCCGTTATCTGACAATAGTTGATCGAATATCGAATTCAATGAAGGGGAATCGGCTACAGGGAAGGCAATACCCAGCTTAACCATATTGGTTGCTTCATTAAATTTAAGGTAATTGGGGCCAAAGACGATTGGCATTCCGAAAATGGCAGCCTCGAGTGTATTATGTATTCCCACCCCGAAACCGCCGCCAATGTAAGATAAATCGGCGTATTTATAGATCGACGATAAAATTCCGATGGTATCAACAATCAGTACCTGTTTGTTCATAACCGTTTCTTCGTTCGCTTCTGTATAACAAATAACCGGGGTTTTCAACAGGCTTATCAACCTTTCAATATTTCCCTTTTTTGTTTCGTGCGGTGCAATAACGAATTTGGTTTCCGGATGACTGTGAATGTACTGAACCAACAATTCTTCATCGGGTTTCCAGGTACTACCGGCCACTACCAGCAATCGGTCGCCCTTCAGTTTTTCAACCAGAGGAATGTCCTTTCCATTACGTGCAATTTCGGCAACACGGTCGAACCGTGTATCTCCGGCTTTGGTCACATTCTTTATACCAAGTTGGTGCAGCAACCTGACCGATTGATCGTCTTGAACAAAAAACTGTTCGAAACTGAAAAGCATTTTGCGGTACCACTTTCCCCAAAGCGAGTTTTTGAAGAACAACTGGTTCTCGCGGAAAATGGCGGAGACCAGGTAAAGCGGAATATTCCTTTTCTTTAATTCGTTGATGTAATGGAACCAGAATTCGTATTTGACAAAGAATACGATCTCGGGACGAACCAGTTCAATCAGCTTTTCAGCATTCTTTTTGGTGTCGGCTGGCAAATAACAGATGTAATCGGCCAGATCGTAATTTTTCCGGATTTCATATCCTGAAGGGGAAAAGAATGTCAGGAGAATCTGGTATCCGGGATATTGTTTGTGTATGGCTTCAATGATTGGCCGTCCTTGTTCGAATTCGCCGAGCGAAGCGCAATGCACCCATACAATTGGTTTGTCGTGCCTGATTTCAGCCTGAAGTTTGGCAAACGTTTGATTTCGCCCTTTGCTGATTTGCTGCGCTTTAATGTTGAAAGGAGCTGCCAGCCGAATCAGAATGGAATATAAAAAAATTGAAAGATTATAAAGGGCGTTCATCTGGTTTTCTTTTGAATGGTAAAAATAGTATTTTGCTTCGAAATACCTTAATTCGTGTTAAAGACTGGCCAAATATCCGCTGTCTTTTTTTAATCGGGGCAGCATAGATGCAGCAACTGCCAGTTGATCGCAGCGCTCATTTTCAGGAATGCTGGCGTGTCCCTTTACCCAAATAAATTTTACCTGATGTTTCGGGTAAACTTTCAGAAAACGCAGCCAAAGATCTTCATTCTTTTTCCCTTTGAAACGGGTTTTTACCCAATTCCATATCCATCCTTTTTCGACAGCATCGACCACATATTTCGAATCGGAATAGATCGTCACCGTTGAGTTTTCGACTTTCAGCGCTTCCAAACCAACAATTACAGCCATCAGTTCCATCCGGTTGTTGGTGGTCAGCTCAAACCCATCCGATAATTCTTTGCGGAATTGTCCTGAAAGCAGAACTGTTCCGTATCCTCCCGGACCGGGATTTCCACGCGCTGCGCCGTCGGTATAAATGGTAATGTTCATGATTCTATAAAGCGAAAGACCCGTTAAAATACGGGTCTTTCAGGTATAATAAAAATAAAATCTTAGTTGTCAATGGTCATTTCATTAATCAGGTTCTGCGCCCCACCCATTTTATCGATGGTCCAAAGAACAAAACGGATGTCAACATTGATGCATTTTTGCAAATCGTTTTCGAAGGCAATATCGCCGCTCATGGCTTCCCAGTTTCCATCGAAGGCAATTCCAATCAATTCACCTTTTCCGTTGATAACAGGGCTTCCTGAGTTTCCACCGGTAATGTCGTTGTTGGTCATAAAGCACGTGCGGAGATTTCCATCGGCATCGGCATAACGGCCAAAATCTTTGGCATAATAGAGTTCTTTCAGCTTGGCCGGAACATCGAATTCTTCGTCGCCCGGAATCTCTTTTTCAATGTAGCCTTTCAGCGTGGTGTAATAGTTGTATTTAACGCCATCTCTTGGAATGTAATCGCCTACTGTTCCATAGGTTAATCTCATGCTTGAATTGGCATCGGGATAGAAATTTTTATCGGCTTCCATTTCCATTAGTCCACCAACGAACAAGCGATTTCCTTTTTCAAGAGCTTCGGTTGTTTTGTTGGTTTCGTCACCGATAAGTCCCATCATCCGGAAGATTTCGAGCGATACCTGAAAGAGCGGATCTTTTTCAAGAACCTTTGCTTTGGGAGCTTCGAAGAAACGAACCAATTTTTCCTGGCTTCCAAAGATTGATTTCGCATATAATTCTTTGGTGTATTTTTCGAAGTCGTTACCGTATTTTGATTTCACTGTTTTAAAGAAAGGCGGGTGATATTGTGGGGCAACATTTTGCTCGTAAACACGGAAAAGCGCAGCTGCGATTTTCTGATCGGTTTCCGAATCGTAATCTTTAAAAAATTCGTCTAATCCGCCTCTCACCCGTTCGCTGGCCAGACTGACGTGTTCCGAATTTTTATCCGATTTTAATGCGTCGTACAAGGGCCGTGTGCGGTAGGCAAAGTAAAAGATTTCAGGTCCACGGACCATCGATTCAACCATGTACTCGAACGCTTTTTCGTCTTCAACGTCTTTGTACGAATTGGCAATCAGGCTGAGCGCTTCACCATATTTGGCTTTTCGCTTTTCATCGGCATTTACCCATTTGGTAAATTGTTCTTCCAGTTGTTTTTTCTTTCTCAGAACATCCAGATGTTGGAGTCCCTGGTTTTGTCCGATGCTGTATTTGTAGTAGTTTGAACTACGGGCATATTTGGCCGAGTACATGATTCGTGCCTTTCGCGATGTGTTCATGAATTCCTCCATGATCCGTTGTTTTTCGGCACGTACTTTAATGCGAATCGGATTGGTCACATTCATCGTGTATTCAATCCCGTATGAAGTTTTATACCGGTTTGTTGTTCCGGGGTAGCCCAATATCATGGCAAAATCGCCTTTTTGATAGCCTTTCAGCGAGATGGGCAAGTGGTGCTTGGGTTTGTAAGGAACATTGTCTTTTGAATAAGAGGCGGGTTTGCCATCTTTTCCACAGTAAATGCGGAACATGCTGAAATCGCAGGTATGGCGTGGCCACATCCAATTGTCGGTGTCTCCTCCAAATTTGCCCATCGATTGAGGTGGAGCGCCAACCAGGCGAATGTCGCGAAAGGTTTCATAAACAAACAGATAATACTTATTGTCGTTGTACAACCCTTGAACACGGGCTTCATAATGGGTGTCGCCGGTAGCCGCTTTTTCGATTTCATTCGATACTTCGCGGATTTTCTTTTCCCGGTCTTCTGTACTCATCTGATCGTTCAATTGCGACAATATTTTTTCCGAAACATCTTCGAAACTAATCAGAAATGAAGCCGTTTTCCCTGAATTGGGCAATTCTTCTTCTTTTGTTTTGGCCCAAAATCCGTTTTGCAGATAATCGTGATCAACAGAACTGTGTTCCTGAATTTCATCAAAACCACAGTGGTGGTTGGTCAAAAGCAGACCTTCATCCGAAATTAGCTCGGCGGTACACGACCCGTGATCGAGTGCAACAACCGCATCTTTCAAACTTGAATGGTTAATGCTGTAAATATCTTCAGCCTTAAGCGAACACCCCTCATGTTTCATTTGGTTGATATTCAGCTTTTCAATTAAAGCAGGCAACCACATCCCCTCGTCAGCTTTTACCATTCCAGGCATAATAACCTGAATGAATGCGACAATTGCAAAAAAACGTTTCATCCGATGATTTATAGATAATTAATGTGAAAAAAATGAAAGCGCAAAGATATGGATATCTGGTTATCTGCAAATTATTTTTTCGCAAGCCAGTTAAAAAACTTGTTAATATCGATTAACGTCCTGTTTTGGAGTATCAATGATCGTGATTTTTATTTGCTGCGGGTTTAAAAACGATGCTCAACCTACATAATTGTTATCTTTGTGCCGAAAATTTAATCAGCAGAATCATGGAAAGAAAAGTGAGGGTTCGTTTTGCCCCAAGCCCAACCGGCCCGCTGCATATGGGTGGAGTTCGCACGGCCTTATTCAATTATTTATTTGCCAGAAAGCACAATGGCGATTTCCTTTTGCGCATCGAAGATACCGATCAAAACCGATATGTACCTGGGGCCGAAGAATATATCATTGAATCGTTAAAATGGTGTGGTTTGGTGCCCGACGAAGGTGTTGGCTTTGGTGGCGATTTAGGTCCCTATCGCCAAAGCGAGCGCAAACCGATTTATAAAAAATATGCCGATCACCTCATTGAAAATGGCTTTGCCTATTACTCATTCGATACTGCCGAAGAATTAGACGAACTCCGGAAACAAGCAGAAGCCAACAAACAGGTTTTTTCGTACGATTTACATACCCGCAACGGATTGAAAAATTCGCTGACCCTTTCTTCGGAAGATGTTGCTGCCAGATTGCAAAGCGGCGAACATTATGTGATTCGGTTTAAAATGCCTGAAAACCGCGATGTGGTTGAAGAAGATCTGATCCGCGGCCGCGTGTCGTTTAATACCAATCAGCTCGACGACAAGGTTTTGTTTAAGTCTGACGGTATGCCAACCTATCACCTGGCCAATGTGGTCGACGATCATTTAATGAACATTACCCATGTGATTCGAGGCGAAGAATGGCTTTCGTCCATGCCTTTACATATTTTGTTGTACGAAGCGCTTGGTATTTCAGAAACTCGTCCACGGTTTTCGCACCTTCCTTTAATATTGAAACCTGAAGGGAAAGGAAAACTAAGCAAACGCGACGGCGATAAAATGGGATTCCCGGTCTTTCCACTGCTTTGGAATAATCAGGAAACGGGAGAATCGTACCGGGGCTATCGCGAAGATGGTTATTTCCCGGAAGCCTTTATTAATATGCTGGCTTTTCTGGGCTGGAGTCCGGGTACCGAACAGGAATTTTTCTCGATGGACGAACTGATCGAAAGCTTCGACCTTTCGCGAGTGGTCAAATCGGGAGCCAGGTTCGATCCGGAGAAAGCCAAATGGTTTAACCGTCATTATTTGCAACAGAAATCGTCAGCCGAATTGACTGCATTGTTTTTGCCGGCTCTGAAGGAAAAAGGAATTGATCCGGATACGCAGAAACTCGAACGTATTGTTGGCTCAATTAAAGAACGGTGCGAGTTTGTGAACGATTTATGGGAACAAGGGCATTATTTCTTTCAGGCTCCGGAAAGCTACGACGAAAAGACGGTCAGGACGAAATGGAAACCCGATACCAGCGAGAAACTGCAAGCCATTACCTCGTTTTTCGAGACGGTTGACGACTGGAAATATGAACCGATCAAAGAAAAATTTTCGGAATTCATGACTGCTAAAGAATGGGGATTTGGTTCCGTAATGGTGCCTATCCGTTTGGCCTTGGTGGGGAGCAGTAGCGGTCCCGATTTATTTGAAATTCTAGAATTGCTTGGCAAGGACGAAACAATTGATCGGATTAAAACGGCCATTAGCAAAATACAATAAATCAACGTTCAGGTGTTCGTTGGCTAGCCTACGGACATGTGGATTTATTCTGGTGTTTGGGCCTTATCCCAATCAAATCAGGAATATTGGCTTGGTTGTCAATACAGTTTACTGGCGGGGTGACTTCTTCTTAACTGATTCACGATTGTTCTTTCGTGCTGCTTTTGATAAGGAGTCACCCCGTCAGTTGCTTAAAAAACTCAACCTTACTACATGCAACATAAGTTTCTGCAACTTTCCTTTGAGTTATCTTGTCAACGATGTAAAATTAGCTAGCTTTATTGTCTGATTCTATTCGGAAAGTACCGCATACTTGCGGCTATTTACTCGTTGCCGGCAAGTGTATTGAGACCTACACAGCGGATAATTTGCTACATAAAGACAGAAAATTAAAAACGAAATAATGAACAACCCATGCGCCAAATAGCACTCTTGCAAACCACACAGGCAGACACACGACCAAAGCTAGCAAAAGAGTTTTTTTCTTGAAGACGCTCCAGACAAAATGACTATTTTTGTAAAATAAAAAATATTGATAAATGAATTATTTCGAAACTATAAGAGAACTAACTAAGATTGTACCTGCAACTTTGGTGGACTTTAATTTGCCAAGAGACATAGCAAGAACGCCAACTCAGGCATCATCAAATTTTATCACGAACAAAGAACAAGGAGATTGGGCTGAGAATCTTGTAACAAGAGCAATCAATGAGACTTCAAAGAATTATGTTGCAATAAAGTATGGTAAATCTGATGACTTAGTTGCTGGTCAAGATGGATTTGATACTTTTTACCATGACTTTCAAAGAGAACTCGACACAATTGGTAAAAGACCTGACTTATTAATTTTCAGAAAATCAGATTTTGACACAAATTTGGGTTTAGATGTTAGTCGCATTCCTCATAGTCATATAACCGAATACGTAAAAAAAGCTGTTGCTGGCATTGAAGTCCGTTCAAGTGCATTTTTAATTGACCGCTATGAAGCTGCAATGCAAATCAAAACAGATAAATATACTCAAATTGCCCTTCAAACACGTGATTTAATATTATCCGATTTTTTGGATGTATTTGAGCATCCTTCGAGAGAAAGCTACATTGAAATACTCAAGGGAATTACAGAAAACACATTAAACGTAACTGACTTTAGAGTTCCAAGTTGGAGTTCATCTGAAAGATTGGTTCAAGTCAAAGACTTATTTAGAAAGCTGAAAGATTCAATACGGGAAATTCAAAAAAGAAATTATTTATCGATTACTCCAAAAGTTGAAGACATAAAAGTTGTTTACAAATGGATTGAAGAATTCAATATTCCGCATTATTATTTTCAGGTGTTTTTTGATAAGATTTACGGTATTTCATTTGAGCAAATCCTTACAATCATTTCTAACCCGGACAATGAAGATGTAATATTTTCAGTAGAAGCCGATACCAAAAATCAGAATAAGACTACGATAAAGATTAATTCAAAAAGTGGAGTTCCAATTGCAAAAAAAGTTGATGAGCCAAAACATGAAAGTGTTCGAAAAGAAATGCAACGTGGTCAACTTCTTTTTTATGTAACATTCAATGGCGGAACTGCATATCTGGATATAAACAATTTATGCAAAGTTTTAGGAATTAAAGAAAGTGAATTTTAATGTCTACAATTAAAGGACATATAACCACAAATGAGATTGAACGTGAGTATTCAAAGTTCACTTCTATAGAACATAGAAAGAAATTTGCCCAGTTCTTTACTCCTTTTCCTATTGCTGATTTAATGGCGAAATGGCTTCTTGGTAATGAGAATTTGAAAACAGTTTTGGAACCAGCATTTGGACTTGGAGTGTTTTCAAGAGCATTGTTAAATTACAAAGAAACCATCAAAATTAAAGGGTTTGAAATCGACCATAATATTTTTATTAAATCAAAAAATATTTTTGAAGAGAATGAAAATGTATCAATCCTTTTAGAAGATTATATGTATAATGATTGGAACAATAAATATGATGGAATAATTTGTAATCCTCCATATTTTAAATTCCACGACTATGATAATAAAACTGTTATAAAAGAAATTGAAGAAAGAATTTCCTGTAAACTTAACGGGTTCACTAATCTTTATACTTTATTTCTATTAAAATCTATTTATCAATTAAATATAAACGGCCGAGCCGCTTATATTATTCCTTCTGAATTTCTCAACTCTGACTATGGTAAACTTGTCAAAAAACATCTTATTAAGAGTAAAACTTTGCGACATATTATTGTAATAAATTTCGATGAAAATGTATTTGATGATGCGTTGACAACTGCATCAATACTTCTTTGTGCGAATGATAATAAAACAATTCAAGTCCAATTCAGCAACATTGGCAATATCCAAGATTTAGGGAGTATTGACAAAATTATTAACAGCTATCCTAATTATTCATCAAAAGAACAAATTGTTGCATTTGATGTTCTTAATCCTGATATAAAATGGAAAGCATATTATCAAAAGCAAAACTCAATCAATTACAAACATTTAGTGCCTTTTTCTAATTATGGCAAAGTTGTTCGTGGCATAGCAACAGGAGCAAATGAATATTTTACAATTAGTCCATCGAAAGCAAAAAAATATGGAATTACAGAAAAATATTTACTGCCCTGTATTTGTAAAGCAATGGACTCGAAAAAGTCATTTTTCTTAAAAGAAGATTTTGAAGTACTTAAAAATAATGATAAGTCAATTTTTCTTCTCAATGCAGTTGCTCCAATAGATGAGAATGTTAGGAAATATTTATTGTTAGGAGAAACACAAGAAATTCACAAGAAATTTTTAACAGCAAATAGAAATCCTTGGTATTCGCTAGAAAACAGGCCACCTGCCCCAATTTGGGTTTCTGTTTTTAACCGCAATGGGTTGCGGTTTATTAGGAATGAAGCAAACATTTCCAATTTGACGACCTTTCATTGCATCTATCCTTCTTCAGCAAATTTATTCGACAGTATTAATATAGATTTATTGTTTGCTTATTTGCTTACAGACATTGCAAGACAAATCTTTGAAGACAATAGTCGTGAATATGGAAATGGATTACAAAAGTTTGAACCGAATGATATAAATAAATCCCAAATGTTGAATTTAAAATTAATTGATTTAAAAATTGAAAAGAAAATTTTGGATTTATATCATTTATACAGAAAATCAGCAATTGAAAATGAACCGGACGAAAGTATTGTTAATAAAATAAACGAAATCTTTATTGAAAACTATACATAAGCCCACTCTTCGGAGTCAAGCACATTGGCTGGTCTCACAAAAATCTAACGCACGTCCAAAACCAGTCAACAGCTTGCCTACTCTAATGCATGGCAGACAGGAACATTGTAGCAAATTGACAGAGTTAAAAATTGAGGACAAATAAACACCTGACCGCTAACATCAGCGACCCAGCAGCGGTGGTTTTCGGTGTGCACCTTTCCGCTCGGGCTGTTTTTTGGCTTGACAGGAATTGAAGATCGGCGATAGCTAAATCGCCCGCAAAACCACAACTGTAGTTTGCCGCGTTAATAAAACCACAAAACCCGCCGATCTTCATCAGACCGACGGGTTTCTTTATTCCACCAAAAAATCAAGTTAGTTTACCGAAGGTTTTGTTTCTTCAGTTTTGGGTGCAGTGCGACGTGCGAGCTGGTCGGCGTAATATTTACGGGCAATGTTCAGCCGGTTAAGCGCATCTTCGAAAAGCGGGTTGTCGGTTGCTTTGGCCATAGCAAGCACATAGTTGGTAAAATCGTTGTACAGATTCTGAATTTCTGCTCGAATGGTTTTCATATCGAACGATTCGGTAGTGGCCATAGTCACCATTCGTCCTCCAAACAGGTTTTTAAAGGCCGTATTGGTTTCGGCCATGCGGGCAACATATTTGCTCATGTGCAAATAATTCACTTTTTCGACATAGGCCGGGCTGTTTAATTCGGCGGTGAGTTTGTCGATAGCAAGCGTTTCGGCTTCGTAGTTTAAACGGGCAATGTTTTTAAACGCGCCAAATAAAATACCCAGGCTGCTGCTGGCTTCCACTTCAGCCTGATCGTCTGATGTTGCATGAAGTTTAATCGCTAGGCCAAAAGCGCTGATGGCCTTGTCACGGGCTGCATCGGCCAAGCCAATTTTTTCGGTTTCTTCACTTTTCTGCACCTGTGCAAGTGCATTGCGGTATAACTCCATTTTAGCACCGATTTTTTGCACGTAATTATTATACGGCGCATCAGTCAGTAAGCTTGCATCAATTGTTGCCAAATCGCTTAGGTGACGGTTGATTAACTGTCCGGCTTCCATGTTGGTAAGAACCGAAACTTTCAAAGGTTCGAGAATTACATTCATTGAATTGAAATTTAGAGTGAAAAAATTATGATACAATTTATCACTTTATTTTCAAATAATTTCTATTTATAAATGTTAAATTGAATTAAATCGACACTTATTTAAGTAGTTATGCAGATATTTAAGGAAAAATGCAGATCGTGATAGTTTAATTTAGACCTGCTTTTATTTGGAAATACGTGCGGTTTGGGTTATTCAGCCTGCAGCGACTAAAAATATACTTACGTTTTGGCGCTACACGATGCATGAACGAAAAATACCCCTAAGTTTGGTTGCGGTTACTTGCGGCGATAAAAATTATCACCACGATTGTTTCCTGCTTGTTGCAGTTCATTAAAATATCCTTGCAACAGTTCGATGCAGCTTGCTTCAGGCACAAATACCGGTAGGTCAGCTTGATGTAGCCTGAGGGAGCAAAAACAAATGTTCCCCGGTTCGATTGAATTTCTGGAAGATGGATGATTTAAAAACGGCCCCTTTTTCTAAGTACAAAACTTGTTCAAATACCGATTCTGACAGCCAAATCAGCCCTTTCTTACTTAAATTCATTTTAAATTATGTGCCTTTTTCGGAGAAAAGGATTTTTTGAAAAAGCAGTTTGATTGTTTGATTTGCTTTGCCGGTCAGCGCTTCAGCGTTTTAAGTTGACGCGATTCTGTAATTCTTCTCTTTTCGCCGTCAATGTAGCTTTTGCTTGGTTTAATTGCCCAAAAAAGTTGCTTGATTTCTTTGGGGCGATTGCCTATATTTGCTCACTTTTAAAAAATGAGCCTTGTTGAAGGACTGTAACTGAAGGCATATTCACCAATTCGCAACGGGTTCTTCATGAAGCTAAAACAATAAAATTAACTCAAATAATAACTGATGAAAGGTTACAAGATTATCGTTCTTGCCAAACAGGTTCCTGATACCAGGAATGTTGGCAAAGATGCAATGAAAGCCGATGGAACTGTAAACAGGGCAGCTCTACCGGCTATTTTTAATCCTGAGGATTTGAACGCCCTCGAACAGGCATTGAGGATTAAAGACAGTTTTCCCGGAACGACCATCACCATTTTGACGATGGGACCAGGTCGTGCAGCTGAAATTATCCGCGAAGGATTGTTCCGTGGAGCTGATGATGGCATTTTACTGACCGACCGTGCTTTTGCCGGATCCGATACTTTGGCAACCTCGTATGCCATTGGTCAAACCCTGAAGAAACACGGTAATTACGACATTATCATCGCTGGCCGTCAGGCTATCGACGGTGATACTGCCCAGGTTGGACCTCAGGTTGCCGAAAAATTGGGGATTCCACAAATTACCTATGCCGAAGAAATTCAGGCCATCAAAGACGGAAAGGTAACCGTTAAACGTCGCCTCGAACGCGGTATTGAAGTGGTGAAATGCCCCATGCCATTGGTGGTAACCGTAAACAGTTCGGCTCCCGATTGCCGCGCGCGCAACGCCAAACTGATCATGAAATACAAACATGCCAAAACAATCTCCGAAATGCAGGACGCAAACGAAGATTATTTGCACCTGTATAACGATCGCCCTTACCTGAATATTCGGGAATGGACCGTTCAGGATATCGAAGTTAATCCCGACGAACTTGGATTAATCGGTTCACCAACCAAGGTGAAAAAAGTTGAGAACGTCGTCCTTCAGTCGAAAGGAGCCAAAGTCATTTCTTCTTCCGACGAAGATATGGATCAACTGATGCGTGAGTTAATTGAAAATCATACAATCGGATAATTGTTAAAACATCCCAAATTATGAACAGTGTTTTTGTTTATTGCGAAATAGAAGACGGTCAGGTTGCCGAAGTTAGCATGGAATTGCTGACCAAAGGACGCGCGCTGGCCACCGAATTAAAATGTAAACTCGAAGCTATTGCCATTGGCTACAAGCTCGATGGAATTGAAAAGGAAATTTTCCCATATGGCGTTGATGTTTTACACGTTGCCGATGACAAACGTCTGGCTTATTACACCACGTTGCCCCACACCTCTATTATTGTAAAACTTTTTCAGGAAGAAAAACCACAGATTGCATTAATGGGCGCGAGTTCCGTAGGTCGTGATTTAGGCCCACGTGTTTCATCGGCTCTGCACAGTGGATTGACAGCCGACTGTACTTCGTTGGTCATTGGAGATCACGAAGAAAAAAAAATAGATAAAGTTTATAAAGATTTGCTTTACCAGATCCGTCCGGCTTTCGGCGGAAACATCATTGCTACCATTATTAATCCCGATCACCGTCCACAAATGGCAACCGTTCGCGAAGGCGTGATGAAAAAAGCCATCCTCGATCCGGCTTACAAAGGGAAAATCAATAAACTCGATATGGCAAAGTACGCCAGCGATGTTGATTTCGTTGTAGAAATGGTTGAACGCCACATGGAAAAGAGCAAAGTGAACATCAAAGGCGCTCCGATCATTGTTGCCGGAGGTTATGGTGTAGGTTCGAAAGAAAATTTCGATTTGCTTTTCGAATTGGCCGAAGTATTGGGTGGCGAAGTTGGCGCTTCGCGCGCTGCCGTTGACGCCGGTTACATCGAACACGAACGCCAGATTGGCCAGACCGGAACCACTGTGCGTCCGAAACTTTATATTGCTTGTGGTATCTCCGGACAAATCCAGCACCGCGCGGGTATGGAAGAGTCGGCTCAGATCATAGCAATCAATACCGATCCTGAAGCTCCGATCAACTCCATTGCCGATTATGTGATTACCGGCGATGTTTCTGAGATTCTGCCAAAGATGATTAAATTCTATAAAGCAAATACAAAATAAGACATAAGAAGATGGCTAATTTTTATACAGATAATAAAGACCTGAAATTCCATTTGACCCATCCGCTGATGGAGAAAATTGTTCGGTTGAAAGAACGGAATTTCGAAGAAAAAAAGAAATTCGATTTTGCTCCCATGGATTATGAGGATGCACAGGACAGTTTCGACAAAGTGCTTGATGTTGTGGGTGAAATTTGTGGCGACATTGTAGCTCCAAATGCTGAGAGCATTGATGCAGAAGGACCACAAGTTGTTAACGGACATGTTGTTTATGCCCGCGGAACCGAACAAAATATTAAGGCTCTTTTGAATGCTGGACTGATGGGAATGTCGTTACCACGCAAATACGATGGCTTGAACTTCCCGATTGTACCTTATATTATGGCTGCAGATATCGTTTCGCGCGCTGATGCAGGGTTTGTTAACATTTGGGGACTTCAGGATTGTGCCGAAACCATCAACGAATTCGCTTCAGAAGAACAAAAAGCAAAATACTTGCCTCGTGTTTGCGCTGGCGAAACCATGGCCATGGATTTAACAGAGCCTGATGCAGGATCCGACTTGCAGGCTGTTCAGCTTAAAGCAACCTGGGACGAAAAGAAAGGTACTTGGCTGCTGAATGGCGTAAAGCGGTTCATTACCAATGGTGATGGCGATATTGCATTGGTATTGGCTCGTTCCGAAGCGGGAACTAAAGACGGTCGCGGTTTGTCGATGTTTATTTACGACAAACGCAATGGTGGAGTGAGGGTTCGCCGCATCGAGCACAAAATGGGTATTATCGGTTCGCCAACCTGCGAGTTGGTATTTAAAGATGCTCCTGGCGAATTGGTAGGCGATCGTAAGTTAGGTTTGATTAAATATGTAATGGCTTTGATGAATGGCGCCCGTTTGGGTATTCATGCGCAGTCAGTAGGTGTTTCTGAATCGGCTTATCGCGAAGCTTTGTCTTATGCCAAAGAACGTATGCAGTTCGGAAAAGCCATCATCAAGTTCCCTGCAGTTTACGAAATGATCACCACCATGAAGGCTAAATTGGATGCTTCGCGTACCTTATTATACGAAACAGCCCGTTTTGTTGACATGTATAAGACCTATGCCCATATTTCAGAAGAACGCGCTTTAGATAAGGACGAAAAGGCTGAAATGAAGAAGTATCAGAAGCTGGCTGACCTATTTACTCCGCTGGGTAAAGGTATCGCAAGCGAATTCTGTAACCAGTTGGCTTACGACGCTGTTCAGATTCATGGTGGATCAGGTTTCATGAAAGATTATCCGGTTGAACGGATCTACCGCGATGCCCGAATTACTTCCATTTATGAAGGAACGACACAGTTGCAGGTTGTTGCTGCTATTCGTGGTGTTACCACGGGAGGATACCTGGCTCAGATTCGCGAGTACGAAGCTCAAAAAATCACTCCTGAACTGGAATTCATGCGCCGCACACTGATTATCCTTACCGATGATTACGAGCAGGCAGTCGCCAAAGTGGTCGATAGCAACGACAACGAGTTCATCGATTTTCATGCCCGTCGTCTTGTCGAAATGGCCGGATACATCATTATGAGCTATCTGCTCGTAGTTGACAGCAATCGCGATGTTTCGTTTACCAAATCAGCCAAAGTGTTTATTAAACTAGCTAAATCGCTTGTAAAAGGCCATGCAGAGTTTATCCGCAGTTCGGCTGTTGAGGATTTAGCAGCTTATAAGATCGAAATGGCATAGGTTACATTACCTTGTAAAATCACCCCAACGGGGGCTGAAGTTCAAAAATACAATATAGAAAGCTGGTCTGTGAAGACTGGCTTTCTATATTTTTAAGGGTTATTTCATATTTTGTGTGGGTATTCTGAAGGGTATAGGCCCAAGGATTTTTAAGTATCAAGACGGAAAAATTGGGATGTATTTAGTATCATACGGATATGATTAGGGTTTAGCTTTAGGTTTAGGGTGGTTTGATGATTTTTGTAACAGGTTGACATAGAGGAATTGGGGTTTTAGGGGTAAAAAAAGATTAAAAAAAAGGGTGTAATAGGTTTGGAAAAGTGGGAAAGGGGTCTATCTTTGCAGCCGCTAAACGGAAAAGCAGAGTAGCAGGAAGGGAGGCGGAAGTTCTATAAGGGGTTGTGTGCAAGGGATTTGCTCTGGATTAAAAAATAAGTTAAAAAAGATTTGGAAGGTTCAGATAAAAGGTATTTCTTTGCAGCCGCTTTCGACGGAATGTTTACTACAGGAGACGGTAGTAAAGGAGTTGAAAAGGCAAGACGGGGTACTGGAAAAAAAGATTGAAAAAACTTGAAAATAGTTTTGGAAGTTTAAAAGTAAAGTTTACCTTTGCAGCCGCTAAAAACGAAAGAGTTCACTGAAACGAATGGGAGTAAAGCTTGGGATTTGCGAGCCGGTTATCCGGGAGGTTTAAGGAGATGTGAAGATGGGATATGAAAGGGAATTAAACCACAGCAATCAACGAGAATAGGAAGAAAAAAAACAGAAAAAGTTTACAATACTTTTGGTGATTTAAAAAAGCTTCTTAACTTTGCACCCCGCTGAAACAGCCGCTTAGAATAGATCGGCAAAGAGGAGGCGAAAAGAGAAAAGAGTTCTACTAACAAAGATTGAATTTATCCATTAGGGAAGGCGCTTCGCAAGAGGTAGCAATAAAGGTGGAGAAACGATAGCCGCAAGGCAGACGAGTTCATTGAAAATATTGGGAAAAGGTAAAACAAGGAAGATACGCAAGTAAAAAATTGAGTTACGTCAGAGCGAGGAAAATATTTAACTTTTATATTACAACGAAGAGTTTGATCCTGGCTCAGGATGAACGCTAGCGGGAGGCCTAACACATGCAAGTCGAACGGGATTGAGAGCTTGCTCTCATGAGAGTGGCGCACGGGTGAGTAACGCGTATGCAACCTACCTATAACTGAGGGATAGCCCATAGAAATGTGGATTAATACCTCATAGTTCTTTTTTTCCGCATGGGAAGAAAGATAAAGCTCCGGCGGTTATAGATGGGCATGCGTGACATTAGCTAGTTGGTAAGGTAACGGCTTACCAAGGCTACGATGTCTAGGGGTTCTGAGAGGATGATCCCCCACACTGGTACTGAGACACGGACCAGACTCCTACGGGAGGCAGCAGTGAGGAATATTGGTCAATGGGCGCAAGCCTGAACCAGCCATCCCGCGTGCAGGATGAAGGCCCTATGGGTCGTAAACTGCTTTTATACACCAAGAAAAACACGAACGTGTTCGTGCCCGACGGTAGTGTATGAATAAGCATCGGCTAACTCCGTGCCAGCAGCCGCGGTAATACGGAGGATGCAAGCGTTATCCGGATTCATTGGGTTTAAAGGGTGCGTAGGCGGCTTTTTAAGTCAGTGGTGAAATCCTGCCGCTTAACGGTAGAATTGCCATTGATACTGAAGAGCTTGAGTACAATTGAGGTAAGCGGAATGTGTAGTGTAGCGGTGAAATGCTTAGATATTACACAGAACACCAATTGCGAAGGCAGCTTACTAAACTGTTACTGACGCTGATGCACGAAAGCGTGGGGAGCGAACAGGATTAGATACCCTGGTAGTCCACGCCGTAAACGATGATCACTCGCTGTATGCGATACACAGTATGCGGCCAAGCGAAAGCATTAAGTGATCCACCTGGGGAGTACGATCGCAAGGTTGAAACTCAAAGGAATTGACGGGGGCCCGCACAAGCGGAGGAACATGTGGTTTAATTCGATGATACGCGAGGAACCTTACCTGGGCTTAAATGGGGAACGACAGCTGCCGAAAGGTGGCCTTCTTCGGACGTTCTTCAAGGTGCTGCATGGTTGTCGTCAGCTCGTGCCGTGAGGTGTCGGGTTAAGTCCCATAACGAGCGCAACCCTTATCGTTAGTTGCCAGCGGGTCATGCCGGGGACTCTAGCGAGACTGCCACCGTAAGGTGTGAGGAAGGTGGGGATGACGTCAAATCAGCACGGCCCTTATGTCCAGGGCTACACACGTGTTACAATGGCCGATACAAAGGGCAGCTACCAGGTGACTGGATGCTAATCTCTAAAGTCGGTCTCAGTTCGGATCGAAGTCTGCAACCCGACTTCGTGAAGCTGGATTCGCTAGTAATCGCATATCAGCCATGATGCGGTGAATACGTTCCCGGGCCTTGTACACACCGCCCGTCAAACAATGGAAGCTGGGGGTACCTGAAGTATGTAACCGCAAGGAGCGTCCTAGGGTAAAACTAGTAACTGGTGTTAAGTCGTAACAAGGTAGCCGTACCGGAAGGTGTGGCTGGAACACCTCCTTTCTGGAGCTCTTTTGACTTAACGAAGATGATTATTTGTGAAAAACAATTGTTTGCCTTTTCCTTTTTTAAAATATTGTAGAGAGATTGAAGTTTAAGAAAAAAGATCGAAAGACATTAGACTGAAGATGAAAGACTGAAATCAAAAAAAAATCTAAAGTCTTACATCTAATATCTTAAATCTTAAATCTGAAATAACAGTCTCGTAGCTCAGTTGGTTAGAGCACTACACTGATAATGTAGGGGTCCCCAGTTCAAATCTGGGCGGGACTACACTAAAAACCCTGGGGGATTAGCTCAGTTGGCTAGAGCATCTGCCTTGCACGCAGAGGGTCAAGGGTTCGACTCCCTTATTCTCCACCAAAAGAGAGGTTTTCAATCGGAAACCGGAGAATAAGAAGACATAATAGCATAAGAAGTTCTTAAAATACTGGAATAACAAGGATATGCGGTGGCGCATATAAGTCAGATGGTTCGACTCCATTGATATCCACGTTTAACTCGTACAATCTGGAAACAGAAAGGGAGCCGGTTCGGCAATCTGGAAGTAAAAAGAAGAGTTATAAAGTTCTTTGACATATTGGGAAAAAATAAATAGAAGTAAAGATTAACCTGTAAGTATAATTATAGAAGAAAGTTAGTAAGGGCGTACGGAGGATGCCTTGGCTCTCAGAGACGAAGAAGGACGTGATAAGCTGCGAAAAGTTGCGGGGAGGTGCAAATAACCTTTGATCCGCAAATATCCGAATGGGACAACCCACCCGCAAGGGTATCCGATTATGTCGGAGGTCAACCCGCTGAACTGAAACATCTCATTAAGCGGAGGAAAAGAAAACAAAAGTGATTCCCCAAGTAGTGGCGAGCGAAAAGGGAACAGCCTAAACCAATATTGTTTCGGCAATGTTGGGGTTGTAGGGCTGCGATATATGAGTTAATTTTAAGTGGAATGTTTTGGAAAATGCAACCAAAGAAGGTGAAAGTCCGGTACACGTAAAGAATTAACAAGTTAGCAGTACCCTGAGTAGGGCGGGACACGTGAAATCCTGTC
>CAXXUQ010000005.1:0-2210000 GCA_963676015.2 Prolixibacteraceae bacterium | reverse complement strand
ATATGTTAAAAATATTTTGGTGTTTATACGTAAGCCACCATGAAAGCTTTAGGTGACTATTGCGGCGGGGTTCCACCTCTTCCCATTCCGAACAGAGAAGTTAAGACCGCCAGCGCCGATGGTACTGCAATACAATGTGGGAGAGTAGGTCGTCGCCATTCTTTAAATTCCTCCGATTCTTTATTGAGTCGGAGGTTTTTTTTGCCATGTATCTTATCCATCCCTGCAATGGAACGAAATTTTCTACCAGCGTCACGAATTTTCCTATCTGCCCAGTCGGGTTTCCTACCTGCAGGACCAACTTTCTGGATTGCAGAACCCTGTTTCTTAATCCGCTTGCCCGGTCCGTACAAAATTTTGTTGCATCCGATATAAATAAATGCAATGAATTTAGGTTATAGCATACATTTATATGTTTTCATGGAAGGTTGATTTATTGGTGCATTGATGACTCCACCGCCAGGAAAATAGGGATAACAATTTTAAAGAAATATATGGATGTTGCTTAATTTAGTCTTGAAATCAGCGGTTTGTGTAGTCAAACAAAAAATACTTGCCAGTTTCCGGGCGCCGTGTTCCGGTGTTAAATAGCCTGCATCAACGCTATACTTTCGAAAGTTTTTTGCACTGCCTGAAGATATATTAAATTCAGAAGTTAGGTTTAACCAAATTTGTCCATTTTTGTGGCTCTTTAAATCAATCAAACTATGGCTTGGATTTATTTGCTTATTGCCGGAATTCTAGAAGTGGTATGGGCTATCGGGATGAAATATTCTGAAGGTTGGACGAAGCTTTATCCGAGTATATTTACGATTGTCTCAATGGTTATTGGGTTTTATTTCCTTTCGCTTGCGGTCAAAACCTTGCCTTTAGGAACTTCTTATGCGGTTTGGACTGGTATTGGTACGGTCGGAACGGTCATCTTTGGACTCATTTTCTTTAAAGAGCCCATCGACCTAATTAAGGCCATTTGCATTCTGCTTATTGTAATCGGAATTGTTGGGCTACGGGTATTTCATAAGGAGTAGGTTAATTGTTGAATGGTTTATTGTTATCAGAAACCATATAACCATTTAGCAATTTGTCTATTCAATTCTTTGGAATGATTCCCATCTTTTTCATCAGGAAGGTGGCATTCATGGTGCGAGTCACTCCGTTGCTCAATTTATAGTCGAACATTAATTCATCCTGAAGTAATTGTACTTCGAAGCATTGATTTTTTAATTGGGTGGGATAGACTTGTACTAGTTCGGTGAGACCCAAGTCGTGGGTGGCAACAATTCCATGAGTCTTTAACGAAATGAGTTGATTGATCAATTCTTTCGATCCGTTTAGTTTGTCAACGGAGTTGGTCCCTTTCAGCATTTCGTCAAGAATTACAAACAAGTTTTCGCCTTTCCGGAGCAGGGTGAGCATGGCTTGAAGCCGCAATAATTCGGCATAGAAATACGATTCGTCGTTCATCAGATTGTCGGATGTGCGCATGTTGGTGTAAATCCGGCAAGGGCTGAATTTGAAGCTTTCAGCACAAACCTTGCATCCATTGGAAGCCAATATCAGATTGATGCCAACGGTTCGCAAAAAAGTGCTTTTCCCGGCCATATTAGCTCCGGTAACGATGGCGATGTTTTCTTCGTTTGAAATCTGAAAAGAATTGCTGACGCATCGGGCTTCGTCAATCAGCGGATGTCCCAGATCTTCGGCATTGAATGTGAATCCGGATTGCGAAACTTCAGGAGTTACCCAATCAGGATGATTGTAATTGCAATTGGCGAGGCTAATGAGGGCGTCCATTTCGGCGATTACCTCGAACCAACGGGGAAGAACTCCGGCATAGTTTTGCTGCCATTTGTTGAGTTTTACCAAACAACTGATGTCCCAAAGAAAAATGGAATCGAGGACAAATCCGACCAGTATGTTTTTACTGTAATCGAATTGATCCAGAATTTTTTGTAGCTCAGAAGTGATTGAACTTGCGTTTTTTCCCTGATGCGAAAGTTGTTCTTTCAGCGATAGCAGGTAGCTGCTTTTAAAGTTGAACGATTCGATTTGATTCAGCATTTCGGCATAACGGCTTAACAACTTGCCCTGGCTTTCGAATTTCTGGTGGAATTTTAAAATTGTATTAAAGTAAAGCCCTATTGTTATCCATTGAGCAAGAAGTGCGAGCCTGTAAAATGAATGCGAATCGATACCTGCAATGCTCAATCCGATCAGGAGAAGGGTCAGAGCAGGAAGTGTTTTTAACAGATATTTTAGGAAATGAACAGATTTGAGTTTTAATACTTCATCAATCGATTCGTTATAATGATCTTTCGCTCCATCAGTTTCCATGCCTTTGGCCGTAAAATTTTGCCTCCAGCTCAATTCTCCAGCAAGCTCCTGTATGGCTTCCTGCCTGTTCCTGATTTCATCGGAGGAGCGTTGGCTCTGTTTCAAAAACGTTGCCAGCCTGTTTTTGCCTTGTGCCGTGGCTGTTCTGTTCAGGAACTGAAACAGTGATCCGGCACCAAATAAATCCAGGTCGTAGCTATAATCGTGATGGGGATCAATAAATTCGTTGCCAGGTTCAAATGCACTTAGATCGCGGTTTAATGCGTTAATTTCATTTTGGTTTATTTTGGCTAAATGCTGATAGTAGGATAGTTGTTTCTCCGTCAGAATGTATCTTTTAATCAAGAGAAGGAATGCCACCAGAAAAAGTAAAGAAGCAGCACCACCCAACAGGCTATTTATGGGATTGAGATAATAATATGCTGGAATAATGCCGAGAAAACTAATTAAACGACCGAATGAAATGAGCCTTAATTGTTGCTTTTTTGAGTCGGATAATGTTTGATAGTTGTTGGTAAGTGACTCGTATTTTTGGAGGAGGTCTGTTTTCATTTCGGACACACGATTTTACAATTTATTATTTGACGATTTACAATTTACGTTTCGCCTGTAGGCGTCAACAATAAATTGTAAATGGTCAATGTCAAAATAGTAAATTATTTATTTAGGATTTGCCAGATTTTGTCTTTCAATTGCGAGATTCCCTGTCCGGTTATCGATGAAATGAACAGGTGTGGAATGTCTTTCAGTTGTTCGCTGATTTCCACTTTCAATTCTTCGTCCAGAAAGTCACTTTTACTGATGACCAGAAAGCGTTCCTTGTCCAGTAGTTCCGGATTGTATTGCTTTAATTCGTTCATCAGGATGCCAAATTCTTTACGGTAGTCTTTGGCATCAGCTGGAACCATAAACAGAAGCATCGAATTACGCTCAATGTGACGCAAGAACCGCAGTCCAAGACCTTTCCCTTCGTGCGCTCCTTCGATAATTCCGGGGATGTCGGCCATCACAAACGATTGATTGTCGCGGTAACTTACAATTCCCAGATTAGGAACCAGGGTGGTAAACGGATAATCTGCTATTTTGGGTTTGGCTGCCGAAACAACCGAAAGCAATGTCGATTTTCCGGCGCTGGGGAAGCCAACCAGACCAACATCAGCCAGGATTTTTAATTCAAGCGTAAACCAACCTTCGATGAATGGTTCGCCTGGTTGCGCAAAACGTGGCGTTTGCTGTGTTGACGATTTGAAATGTACATTTCCTTGTCCGCCTCTACCGCCCTGTACCAGGATTTTCGACTCGCCATCCGCGGTGATTTCAAAAAGAATTTCTCCGGTTTCAGCATCTTTGGCAACTGTTCCGAGCGGAACATCGAGGTAAACATCTTCTCCGTCGGCACCGCTGCTGGTTTGTTTTCCTCCCGATTCACCATGACCGGCATAAACGTGCCTGCGGTATTTTAAATGAAGCAGAGTCCACATTTGCGCATTACCTTGCAGGATAATATGTCCACCACGGCCGCCATCACCTCCATCGGGACCGCCCTTGGGTTCCGATTTTTCTCTGCGGAAATGCGCTGAGCCGGGGCCTCCGTTTCCTGACCTGGCGTATATTTTAACGTAATCAACAAAATTTGTATCTGCCATATAAAAAGTTCAAAGTTCAAAATGTTAGTCGTTGATCATTAATCATTGACTTTTTTGTTGGGGGCGCAAGTTAAGCAAAAAAAGACGAATGGTTAGATAACCACTCGTCTTTTCAGTTTATTAATCAGAATCTTATAATGTCGATACCGTGTCGATAAGCCGTTGGGCAATTTCTTCTATTGAGCCAGTACCATCAATCTTAAAATACTTGTTTTGCGCACGGTAATAGTCCCTCAGTGGCGAAGTTTTTTCATGATAGACATTAATCCGGTTCTCGATGATCGAAACATCCTGATCGTCAGGCCGACCAGAAGTTTTTCCACGAAAAAGCAAACGTTTAATCAGCTCATCTTTTTCAACCATCAGGCACAGCATTCCTGAAACCGGAGTTTCATTTTTGTCGAGTAATTCGTCGAGAGCATTCGCTTGTTCGGTAGTTCTGGGAAATCCATCGAAAATAAATCCGTTGGCATCTTTGTTTTCCTGAAGTTTTGATTTGATCATACCAATAACGATCGAATCAGGAACCAAGAAGCCTTTGTCCATGAAACTTTTTGCTTCCAAACCGAGTGCTGTTTCGGCTGCGATCTGGCTGCGTAATAAATCACCTGTTGAAAGATGAATCAGCTTAAATTTTTCAATCAGGAAATCGGCCTGAGTGCCTTTTCCAGCACCTGGAGGGCCAAATAAAACTATGTTTAACATTTGATTTTGGGTTACTTTTTTTCTGTTACTTTATAAATGTCAATCAAATTGCGACCCCTTCCATCGTAATCCAAGCCATAGCCAACAATGAAATTATTCGGTATTTCTAACCCGATATAGTCGAGTTGAACCTTGACCTGAAGTGCGTCGGGTTTTAATAGTAAAGTTGCAATCTTGATATCAGCTGGGTTCTTTGCTCTTATTTGTTCAATGGTATTGGCAATGGTTATGCCCGAATCTACAATGTCTTCAAGCACAACAACGGTGCGGCCTGTCAAATCTTCGTTCAGGCCGATTAATTGTTTTACGCTTCCAGTTGTGTGAGTGCCCGAATAAGAAGCCAGTTTGATAAACGATATCTCGGCGTCGAGTAACGAAATGCGTTTGAATACTTCGGCAGCAAACATGAACGAACCGTTCAGAATGCAGAGAAATAACGGATTTTTATCCTTAAAATCTTTATTCATTTTTTCTGCCATTTCTTCAACGATTGATCTGATCTTTTCGTAAGTGATGAAAAGTTCAAATTCTTTGTCATGTATTGTTACATTTTTCATCTGCTGGTATTTTGAATCATTTTGGTTTTTTCTGAGTTATTTTCGATTAATTTTGGCACGAAAATAAAGCGACAAAGTAACAAAACTAATTTCTATTGAAAAAATTAAATTCTGAAAAGATGGAACCAAGAGTAAGTATTATTATGGGAAGTACCTCTGATCTGGGGGTAATGGAAGCCGCTGCTAAAGTGTTGGATGAGTTTGAGATACCTTTCGAAATTAATGCTTTGTCGGCCCACCGGACTCCTGAAGCCGTTGAAGTTTTTGCCAAAGGAGCAAAGGCTCGTGGTATTCAGGTTATTATTGCTGCCGCCGGAATGGCTGCTCATTTGCCTGGTGTTATCGCCGCAATGACAACACTTCCCGTTATTGGCGTGCCAATCAGCGCTTCATTAAGCGGAATCGATTCATTATTGGCTATTGTGCAAATGCCTCCGGGAATTCCAGTGGCTACCGTGGCTGTTAATGGTGCTCAAAACGCAGGAATCCTTGCAGTTCAGATGATTGCACTGGGCGATTCGGAGCTGGCTGTCAAGTTAGAGACTTTCAAAGTCAACCTTAAATCGAAAATTGAAAAAGCAAATAACGATCTGGCACAGATAAAATTCAGGTATAAAACAAATTAAGCTTGACTTTTTAACAAAAGATTTATAACTTGTATGGAGTAAATGAATTCCTGATGTTTTATCAGGAATTTTTTTTTGCCCCAATGTTATGAAATTGTTACCGGCATATATTCTGTTTGCGTTGGTTGCAGTTACCCCAGTAAAAAGCAAGGCGCAGGAGGTCTTCGGATCAGGTTCCCGATACCAGGCTTTATCTGATGCCTCCGTTGGATTGTCGGGTTGCTGGTCGGTTTTTGGTAATCAGGCCGGGCTTGCCGCAATCGACCGTCCTGAAGTAGGCGGTTCTTTCCAAAATCGATTTTTAGTCGGCGAATTATCGACATGTTCGGGGTTGTTTGCGTTACCAGTTCAGTCTTCGGTGTTTGCTTTTTCACTCTCACAATTTGGACAAATTCCTTTTCGTCAAGGCAAATTTGGGTTGGCATATGCCAGGCGAATCGCGCCACAGTTCAGTTTTGGGGTGCAATTTAATTGCTACCGGCTATTCCTTTCTGAAGAAAACAGGTCAGTCAGCTCATATGGTGCTGAAGTTGGAGTTCAGTATTTGGTTTCCAAAAGTCTTGTTCTCGGGTTTCATGTGACGAATGCGTATCCGACTGGCGTCAAGCTGTCCACGGGAATGTATCGCTATCCATCGCTGATTCGAATCGGGACTTTTTATCGTCTTTCCGATTTTTTTAGTCTGGCCACAGAACTCGAAAATAATTTCGATAGTCATTTCATCCTAAAAACCGGTATCGAATATTCTATTCTTGAAAAGCTTTCTGTAAGAACCGGAGTTGCAGGGAAACCTTACCAACTTTCTGCCGGAATTGGGTTTCAAGTGAAAAAACTTACGCTGGATTTGGCTACAACCTATAATCAGTACTTGGGTAATTCCCCTTCTGTTTCATTTCAATATCAATTCTGATGAAGCCAATACCTGGGAAAAAGGATAAAGAAAAAGGGAACCAAACTGGAATAGACGTGGTTCAAACAAAATGTAAACTAATGAGAAGATTGCTCCTGTTGATGTGGATTTCAGGAATGGTTGTATTTTCGAATGCACAAAATCCTGTGGTCAACCAGGTGACCGAAGATTTGCTTGAATCGATAGGCGAAAACATGAGCGATGATACCGACATTCAGGAAATACTCGATGATCTGGAAGGTTTCAGGCAAAATCCATTGATGATTAACCGGGCTTCAGCTGACGATCTGATGCGTTTGCATTTGCTGTCGGTGGTTCAGATTGATAACCTGATAGCCTATCGGGAGAAGACTGGCACCATTTATAGTTTGTATGAACTGGCCGCTGTCGATGGTTTTACGCCGGATATTTTGCAAAAGTTGGAACCATTTATTTCGTTCGAGGTTTTGGAAGCGCAATCCGGAACGAAACGGCCTTCAACCGATTTGTTTATACGATCGAACCGGTCGTTTTCTTCTGCAGTTCCATCCAATCTGGGCAAATACGAAGGTTCTCCGGAACGCTACTATCTCCGAATGAAACATGTTTCTTCCGGAGATGAATATGGTGTGGTTGCTGAAAAAGATCCCGGAGAAGCATTTTTTAGTCAATCCAATCCACAGGGGTTCGATTACACGAGCGCTTTTGCCAATTTCGGCATCGGAAAGAAGAAAAACCGGATTTTCGTTGGTGATTATCATGTGCGTTTTGGTCAGGGATTGCTGGCCTCTCAAGGTTTTTCGACGGGAAAGTCGGCCGAAACAACTCAGGTTTTTCGGTCGGAACAAGGCATTAAGTCATATTCAGGGACCGACGAAAATCAATTTTTTCGGGGAATTGCAGGTCAGTTTAATCATCTTAATTTTAATTTTTACCCTTTTCTTTCTCTGCATAAGCTGGATGCCAATATCGATACATTGGATGGCAAACCTTATTTTGGGGCATTTCAGACTAGCGGTTATCATCGCACCGGATCGGAGATTGCCGGCAAAAATTCGCTGGCGCAGCTTGTGGGTGGCGGTCATGTAACTTATTGGCACAACCAATGGTCTTTTGGGTTGACAACTGTTTATACTCGTTTTGATGCAGTTCTGGATCGAAGCGATGAACCGTACAATCAATTTCTGCCAGAAGGGAAGGATAATCTGGTGGCTGGATTGGATTGGAAGGGTTCCGTGAAAAAAATATACTTTTTTGGTGAAGCCGCGATAAGTAAAAATTCAGGAAAAGCTTTGTTGACGGGTGTTATGATGAAACCAGCATCGAATGCCGAATTATCGATGGTTTACCGGAATATCAATAAAACCTATTTCAGTTTTTTCTCCAATGCTTTTGCCGAATCTTCGAGGATTAACGATGAGCATGGCTTGTATTTGGGTTTGAAAATCTTTCCGGCTCCCCGGTGGATTCTTTCGGGATATGCCGATTTCTTTCGGTATCAGTGGCTAAAATACACTACGGCTGCGCCATCATCAGGAACTGAACTTCTGGCACAGGTTTCGTACAGCCCGTCTCGTAAAACGAATTTTTATCTACGATTTTTCCAGGAAGAAAAGGAGCAGCGACTGATCGCACAAACCCTAAGGTACAATGAACAGCAGTTGATTAACAGGCTAAGACTTAATTTTACACATGAAGTGAATGAGCAGATCAGCTTGAAAAGCAGGTTGGAATTTTCCCTTTATTCGAAGCAAGGCCGTGAAAAAGGCGTTCTCGTTTATCAGGATGTTGCTTTTAAACCGCTTCGGAAATCATATGCAATGAACGGGCGATTGGTCTATTTTTCAACCGAGGGATACAACTCCAGATTTTTCGAGTACGAAAACGATTTGCTGTATTCGTTCGCTGTTCCGGCACTTTATGGAAAGGGAATTCGTGCATATTTTAATGTTCAGCAAAATTTGGGAAGCAAATTGTCACTTTGGCTGAAGTTGGCTGCAACACATCAGCTTGCACAAAAGGACGATGATGCATCAACTGTTGCGTCGCTGACGAAGTTGGAGGTTAAAATCCAGGTTCGTTATCAGTTTTGATTGATTAAAAAAACTCAAAACTTTCCAATTCTCAACATTGAGGATTTTTTTGTTTCTATTTGAGGTTGTCTGGATCTTGTAGATCAGTGTTTTGTGTGTTTTGTGTTTTGTGATATATGTAGTTCGCTCTCAATTGCTATATTTGCACGTCAAAACAGCAAAAGGGATGGTCCATAAAATTAATTTCGATGATATTCGTCCATTCGATGATTCTGAGGTTGATCACTACCTCGGTTTACTTCTTCAGGATGAAGGGTTTCAACATATCTTACAATTCATTTTTAAAGATCAGGCAAAGATCGATCAGATTAAGCTCCTTCTTGCTCATGTCCATAACATTAAAGAATTGCAATTAGAGTTTGTATATCAACTGATTGAGGATCTTATTCTGAAACCATCGACTGATGGATTGAGCTCAAGTGGGTTGGACAAGCTCGATAAAAATGCCAGCTATCTCTTTATTTCTAATCACCGTGATATTATTCTCGATTCGGCGCTGATGAATTATTTGATTGTGCGCGAAGGAATGAATACAACTGAAATTGCCATTGGAAATAATTTGCTCATTGAAAAATGGATCGAATATACAGTTAAGCTCAACCGAGCGTTTGTTGTCCGTCGAAATCTGCCAGTCAGGGAGTTGCTGATGGCTTCCAAAAAACTTTCGGAATATATCCGGAGAGACATCACCGAAAAAAACACCTCTGTTTGGATGGCTCAGCGCGAAGGTAGGACAAAGGACGGCAATGACAAGACCCAACATGCAGTTCTTAAAATGCTAAACCTGAGCAATATCAATGAGCTTGGCGAAGGATTTAAAGAATTACGTATCGTTCCTCTTTCAATTTCTTATGAGATTGAGCCTTGTGGTTTTTCAAAAGTCGCTGAATTGTATAAAAAACAAACTGAAGGGTTTGAGAAAACGCAGGAAGATGACCTGAGAAGTATGGGACAAGGATTGATGCGGCCCAAAGGCAGGGTTCATTTTGGATTTGGTCAGCCCATTACCGGTCAAATCGATTTAATTCGTAAAGATGAACCCGTTTCAATTCAGATCGAAAAATTGGCTGAACTTATTGATCATCAAATTTACGATAGCTTTAAGCTTTGGCCAAATAATTATATTGCTGAAGACATCCTGAATAATTCTACCCAAAATTCCGATCAATATACATCCGATCAATTTGCTTATTTCGTTTCTATGCTCGATGAAGCTATTGGAACGATTCCGGGCGAGAAAGATGTTATTCGCAACATGTTTCTTCAGATGTACATAAATCCATTGATTAACAAGCGTAAATCTCAGTCCCAGTATAATGATTGATCGAATTGGTGGAATCATCTGGGATTGGAATGGTACCTTGCTCAATGATGCCGGACTTGCTATTGAAACCATGAATCAAATGCTTGAGCGGAGAGGCCTTCCGGTGCTTTCGGTTGATGGATATAAATCAGTATTTACTTTCCCCGTTAAAGATTATTACCGGAAAATAGGTTTCGATTTTCAGACCGAACCTTTTGAAGTTCCGGCTTCAGAATTTATTGTTGGTTACAACAATCAGGTCAACGAGTGCGAACTTCATCGTGATGCCTTAAAGGTTTTGAGCTATTTTCAATCGATAGGAGTGAGGCAGTTTATCCTTTCGGCCATGGAACAGCGAACTTTGGACGATTGTCTGGAGCATTATCAGATCAATGATTTTTTCGAATACGTTTCGGGATTGGATAATATTTACGCCACCTCAAAAATTGAAAATGGACATCAATTAATTGCAAAAATGAAGCTGGATGCCAGTAATCTGGTGCTAATCGGCGATACTGTTCACGATTTTGATGTGGCAACCGAACTGGGTTGTCAATGCATTCTTATCGCCGATGGACACCAGTCGAAGGCAGTTCTTCAGACTACCGGAGCTCGGGTCATCGATTCCATTTCGCAATTATTGGGCTAATCATAAACTCCTATGGAACAGGAACGAATACCGGTGACCATTATTACCGGCTTTTTAGGTGCCGGGAAAACCAGTTTGCTGAATAAATTGATTGGCAAACATCCGGAGAAGAAATTTGCCATCATCGAAAACGAATTTGGTGAAACCGGCATCGATGGCGGATTGATTGCAGCGGCACCGGATGCCATTTTTGAGTTGAATAATGGCTGCATTTGCTGTTCCCTGGGCGAAGACTTCCTGCATACTCTCGAAACGTTGTTGGGCAGTTCGTACGAATTCAATCATTTGCTGGTCGAAACTACAGGCATTGCCGATCCTTCGGGCATTGTCGATGCTTTTATCTCCGGAAATTCTGTACAGCAACGGTTTCGGATTGATAGCGTGGTCTGCGTTGCCGATGCCGAAAATATGGAAGATTTGCTGGATGGGCAGCCGGAAGTTCGGTTGCAGCTGGCCTTGGCCGATTTGGTATTGCTGAATAAAACCGATTGTGTTCATCCCAGTTATTTGTCGCACTTAGCCGGACTGATTAAAGAAGTCGCCCCGATGGCTAAAATTGTAAATACTACGTTCTGTAATGTTGATGATACGGCGGTTTTAGACACCAATTCGTTTTCGGGCGAGGTGATTGAAAAATCGACTTTATCTTTCTTCAGTATGAATCTTTCAAAGAATAAGCCAGTCGGACAGAAATCGTTTGTGCACAATCCTCAGCGAAAGGAACCGCTACGTAAACACGATATTTCATCTGTCGGATTTACTTTTGAAGGCAGCTTCGATGTCAATAAATTTGGATTGTGGATGCAGAATTACCTGTATTTTAATCGCGAGAACATCTTCAGGGTAAAGGGAGTCATGAGTTTCGACCAAACCGAAGATCAGTTTGTTTTTCATGCCGTACGCAGCTCGTTTATGTTTGAAGTAGGAAAACCTTGGGGCAACGAAGCCCGTTTCAGTAAACTGGTTTTTATCGGGAAAAATATTTCAGGGCAGGAGCTTGAATCGAATTTACTGCAATTGTTGGTAAAATAAGAAAACGACCCGAAAAGAATAGGCTTCAGGTTCCACTCCGAGAGAAGCCCTGATTTGCGTTTTGTGTTGAAAACTGACTAATATCTAATTGTTTCTTCTGAAGATTAGTTTATAAAACAATTGCTATTTTCAGGCGATGATAATTTGATTTTAACAAGAAACTTATAATTACCTTTTAAATAACTAAATCTTAAAGCTAAAGGAGAACTACAAATGGCGAGACGAATCATTGGTATTCATGAGAAACTACCTGTATTAGAGAGCTTACCGCTCAGCTTCCAGCATCTAACGGCTATGTTTGGTGCGACAATTCTGGTTCCCATTTTGTTGGGAGTTGATCCTGCCATTGCATTGTTAATGAATGGTATTGGCACCTTAATTTACACCTGGGTTACTAAGGGCGGTATTCCGGCCTACCTGGGATCCAGTTTTGCCTTTATCTCACCTGTGCTGCTGATTATCAGTAAATATGGGGGTTTTGACCATGCTCAGTCAGGGTTTATCTTTTTTGGCTTGTTTTTCATAGCCATTTCGTTTGTCGTCAAATACTGGGGGATCAGATGGATCGATGTTGTGATGCCACCAGCTGTAATGGGTGCAGTTGTCGCTATTATTGGGTTGGAATTGGCTCCGGTTGCTGCCCAGCAAGCCGGATTGGCTCCCTGGCCTGCCAACGTTGGTCAAACGGTGCAGCCATTTGTAATGAATACCAATACGGTGATTGTTTCGATGTTTACGCTGATTATGGGTATTGCAGGTTCAGTACTTTTCAAGGGTTTTATGCAGGTAATTCCGATCCTTTTTGCAGTAATTGCAGGTTATTTACTGGCTTTGGGAATGGGAATGGTTGACACCGCTGCTATTGCCAATGCCGCATGGTTTGCCTTACCTAAATTTCAAGCACCTGTTTTTGATGTCAATGCGATTGTTATTATAGCTCCAGCGTGTATTGTAGTACTTGCCGAGCACATCAGTCACCTGATTGTAACCGGGAAAATTACAGGAACCGATTTGATGGAAAATCCGGGTTTGCATCGTTCGTTGCTTGGCGATGGAATTAGTAATGTTTTCTCCGGATTTGCCGGTTCGCCCCCCAATACAACTTATGGCGAAAATATTGGAGTAATGGCCATCACCCGTGTATATTCCGTGTGGATTATCCGAGGGGCTGCTTTGCTTGCCATTTCATTCTCATTAATTGGGAAGGTTTCCGCTGCAATCTCAACCATTCCAACTCCGGTAATGGGAGGAATTACCATGTTGCTGTATGGCGTAATCGCTGTTCAGGGTTTCCGCATGTTTGTGGAACAGAAAGTTGATTTCAGTAAAAACAGCAACATGGTTCTTGGTGCTGTTACCTTTGTGGTTGGTGTAAGCGGTGCAAGTATCAATATTGGCTCAGTTCAGTTAAAAGGAATGGCTTTTGCAGCTATTATCGGTGTTGTATTGTCGTTGATATTCTGGTCGTTGGGTAAGCTTAATGTGATGAACAAAGAAGTGTAGTTGATACTTTTTTGTACTGAAAAGGCCTGCTTTCAATCGGATAACCCTAGAAAGCAGGCCTTTTTTATTTTCGGGGGGTGACCTTGAATCATTCCCGGAGTTGCAAGGTATATTCGTTTTATTTTGCCGGAGTAATAACGATGTTGCGATAATCAGCCGGTTTGTGATCACCCTGGAGCATAATCGGTCCCGGTTCTCCTTCTTTGCTATCAATTGCACCTCCGGTAATTCCAGGAATAATCTGATCAGTTATAATGGCCTTGCCATTGGCAACAATGGTTACACGACGGCCAATCAGGGTAATATCGTAAGTCTGCCATTCGCCAGGTGCTTTGGCTACGTTTTCATTCGGAGTCAGGAAACCATAAACTCCGCCCAGGTAAATCGATGCAGGCTCTTTCCCTTTGCTGTCTTCAACCTGAACTTCATAGCGACCTCTCAAATACACCCCGGTATTACCACCTTCCGGGTACCTGAACTCAATGTGTAATTTGAAATCGTCAAATTTTTGATCGGTAATGATGTTGGTTCCCGGTTTCGGGCTTTTTAAAATGCCACCCTCAGCGACCCATTGGTTGTTTGAATTTTGAGGATGCCATCCTTTCAAATCTTTTCCATTGAAAAGGGTGATTGGCTTTCCCCATTCCGGAGAAGTGTTGTTCCGTTTAAGCAGCGGGGCCCGTTCACCGACAAAGTTGTGTTTAACGCCCGAACTGCTGGTGATCACTCCTTTGAGTTGGTCTTTTTCAAGGGTTCCTTCAAAAACCATGTCGTTGTCAGCATTGTCCCATTGAGGTGGAATGCTAAACGAAACTTTGCCATCCTTAAAATTTACTTTTGATATTGGACGGGCGCTTCCGCCATCGGCCACAAAATAGCCCACAAGCGTTTTTATTCCTGAAAGTTTAACTTCCAGCCAGGAAGGAACAGTTTGATCTTCCATTTGAACGGTAAGGTCCCAACGGCCAATAATAGGTTGTTCTGCAGAGGTTGAATTGCTGCTTTGCGAATTAAATGGTATTGCAACAAACAAGGTCAGCGCAAGCAATAAGTAGTGAAATTTGCCACTAAATATTGAACAAAATCGAATGTTTTTCATGGTGAATTTATGGTTGGTTAATAATAATCAAAAGTAATGTTTTTCTAGATTTAGGGGCAAAGTTGTCCATATTTGATTTACCGAAAGCATTTTTTCGTTGCGAAAATTAGGGAAATAGGTTGATTTGGCGAAAAGCTAAAGAGTGAAAACGAATTTTGGTATTGCTGATTAGTAGGCTTTCGACTTAATGTCGCGGATGTAAAGCTGAAGGCTGGTTTTTCCCCTGAATTCGTTTTCTGCGATGGAGTAGCAGATATCAAAAGGAAGCCCCTGATTAATCGAGTCGAAATGATTGGCCTGATTGAAAGCAATACCTGAAAATTGAGACGAATTGCTGGTAGGTTCAATCAAGTCCAGTTTCAAATGTTCCATGTTTTTCCCGACGGGGCGGCTCGTTCCGCTGTCGAGAACATTTTCAGTAATAAAAACCGGAACCATGTTGTGCGGTCCAAAAGGGGCAAATTGTTTCAAGATACGGTAAAACTTTGGCGTAATGTCTGACAGGTATATTTTGGCGTCAGCTTCAATCGATTCAGTTTGCTGCTGGTTGGTGATTTGTTTGGTTACGATGTCTTCAAATCGGCGCGAAAATTCGTAGATATTTTCGATTTTCAGGGTCAATCCGGCGGCATACATATGTCCGCCATACGATTCGAGCAGATCGCTGCAGGCGCCAATGGCTTCATACAAGTCGAAATCGCGTACAGAACGGGCCGATCCGGTTGCCAGCCCATTTGATTCGGTTAAAACCACCGTGGGGCGATAAAAATGCTCGGTCAAACGAGAAGCAACAATGCCAACAACTCCTTTGTGCCAGTCGCGGTTATAAAGAACAGTCGCATTTCTTGATTCGTGGCCTGGGTCACGTTTGATCATCTCCAGCGCTTCCTGTGTAATGTCGCGATCTAGTGTTTTTCGGATTTCGTTGTACGAATTGATTTCGTCGCCAAGCAGCAATGCTTCCTGTTCATTTGTGGCAGTCAAAATAGCAACCGATTTTTTCCCATGCTCAATTCTTCCGGATGCATTTAGTCGTGGCCCAATTTTAAAAACAATATCGCTAACCGATTTCTCTTCGGTATTTAAACCCGAATAATTCATGATGGTTTTGAGCCCGATACTGGGAGATGAATTGAGCTTTTTTAATCCAAAATGAGCCAAAACCCGGTTTTCGCCGGTTACCGGAACAATATCAGAAGCGATGCTCACGACCACTAAATCCAGTAATTCGGTCAGCTCAGAAAAGGGAATGTTGTTTTTTTTGGAAAAAGCCTGAAGTAATTTGAACCCAACTCCACATCCCGAAAGTTCTTTGTATGGATAGGTGCAGTCAAGCCGTTTGGGATCCAGAACAGCATAGGCTTCCGGAATGGTGTCGGCCGGATTGTGGTGATCACAAATAATGAAATCGATACCCAAATCCTTGGCCATTTTTATTTTTTCAATGGCTTTAATCCCGCAATCGAGCACTATAACCAGGGTGATGCTTTGTTCAGCAGCATAAAGGATGCTGGTTTTCGAAATACCGTATCCTTCGGAATAGCGATCGGGAATATAATAATCGAGATTCTTTAACCGGCTGCGAAGAAACTGGTACATCATCGCAACGGATGTTGTTCCATCAACGTCGTAATCACCGTAAATCAAAACTTTTTCCTGATTGTCAATGGCCCGTTCAAGCCTTTCAACGGCTTTGTCCATGTCTTTCATCAGAAACGGATCGTGAAGATCCGATAATTTTGGTCTGAAAAAAGCCTGAGCCTCGGCATAGGTTGTTATGCCTCTTTGGGCTAAAAGGTTGGCAATTATCATGTTCACATTTAGCGCTACCGATAAATGCTTTATGATATTTATGTCGCCCTCTTTTTTAATATTCCAGACTTTATCCATTCGTTTTGTTTCAGAACAATCTAATTTTGAACAAAAATTTCTCAAAGATAAAAAATGAACTTAGAACTGGAAACTAAATTAGCCACATTAAAGCACATTTTGTTAACAAAATCAGGCTCTTAATCCGTTAATGTTCATCTTGTCAAAATCTTAGCTTAGTGAAATAAATTTAAGGTTTTTGTTGCCTATTTTCTTGAATTTGATTTATTGTACTTCGACTTCAGAACGCAGAATTGTTTGGATCTCGCCAAGTGCTATTTTAAGTTTGGGGCATGATCATTGGGTTCGATTTTTATATGAAACAAGTAATTTGAAGTAAATCGAAACTCTGGGTTTTGTGGTTACTTCTAGTTGCAATAGTTTGCTATCTTTGCCGGAAATTTTTTCAATTTTAATAGTCTCCACGAAATGAGCATATCTGAATTAAGCGAACAGGAACTTGTAAGGCGCAACTCCTTGCAAAAAATGAAGGAAATGGGAATTGATCCTTATCCCGCAGCTGAATTCCCCGTAAACGTTTCTACTTCTGAAATCAGAGAAAAATATAATCCTGAATTGAATAATTACCAGGATGTTGTTTTGGCAGGTCGAATTATGAGCCGCCGGATTATGGGAAAAGCGTCATTTGCAGAATTACAGGATTCGACCGGTAGATTGCAACTTTACATCAATCGCGATGAAATTTGTCCCGACGAAGATAAAAGCCTGTATAACGACGTTTTCAAAAAGCTGCTCGACATTGGCGATGTGGTCGGCGTGAAAGGTTTTGCTTTTATCACTCAGGTAGGTGAATTGTCGGTTCACGTTAAAGAATTTGTTGTGCTGAGTAAATCGCTCCGGCCATTGCCTATTGTGAAAGAGAAAGACGGCCAATTGTTTGATGCCGTGACCGATCCGGAGATGCGTTACCGTCAACGATATGTTGATCTGATTGTGAACCCGCAGGTGAAAGATACATTCATCAAACGGTCGAAAATCATCAACACCATGCGGCAGTTTTTTAACGAACAGGGCTATTTGGAAGTTGAAACCCCGATTTTGCAATCCATACCGGGTGGCGCAACTGCCCGTCCATTCATTACGCACCACAATGCCTTAAACATTCCACTTTACTTACGAATTGCCAACGAACTTTACCTAAAACGCCTGATTGTTGGCGGATTTGACGGTGTTTACGAGTTCGCCAAAGACTTCCGCAACGAAGGAATGGACCGCACGCACAACCCGGAATTCACAGTAATGGAAATCTATGTGGCCTACAAAGACTACATTTGGATGATGAATTTTACCGAAGAAATGATTGAACGGGTTGCCCTGGCTTTGCACGGAACAACTCAGGTTCAGCTTGGCGATAAGGTGATCGATTTCCAGCGTCCGTTTAAACGGGTAACCATGTATGAAGCGATTAAAGAGCATACGGGTTTTGATATCTCCGGAAAAACGGAAGACGAGTTGCGCGATATTTGTAAACAGCTCGGTATTGAGACCGACAAAACCATGGGCAAGGGAAAGATGATCGACGAGATCTTCGGCGAGAAGTGCGAATCTTATTATATTCAGCCGACTTTCATTACCGATTATCCGGTTGAAATGTCGCCGCTGACCAAAAAACACCGTTCTATCGAAGGGTTGACCGAACGGTTTGAGCTAATGGTGAACGGGAAAGAATTGGCCAATGCCTATTCTGAACTGAATGATCCGATTGATCAGCGCGAACGTTTTGAAGATCAGATGAGGCTGTCGGAAAAAGGCGACGATGAAGCGATGTTTATCGATCAGGATTTTTTGCGTGCGCTTGAATACGGGATGCCGCCAACTTCAGGAATGGGAATTGGTATCGACCGTCTGACCATGTTTATGACCAATAATTTGTCGATTCAGGATGTACTTTTCTTTCCGCAGATGAAACCTGAGAAAGCTGTTGAAACATCTGATCCGGATGAGAAATTCCTTGAATTGGGGATTCCTGCCGAATGGATTCCTGTAATCAGGCAAATAGGGTTAAAAAAAGTTAAAGATTTGAAAGAAACTAAAACCGGAAAGTTTTTTAACGACATTTGTGGCTACAACAAAAAAAATAAACTGGGTTTAGTTAACCCTTCGATGGATGATGTAACTAATTGGTTGTCATAACCCAGAAAATGTAAAAATGTTCTCAAACTCAAAAATAGCTATAATCGGAAGTGGGAGTTGGGCTACAGCATTGGCGAAAATTCTTTTGCACAATGTTGATAGCATTAATTGGTATTTCAGAAACCCTGAGAATATTGAACAATTCAACCGGTTTAAGCACAATCCGAACTACTTGAGGGGCGTTGAGTTTGACGTTTCCAGGCTCAATTTCTTTACCGATATAGATAAAGCTGTTGAAGGTGTTGATATTGTGATTCTGGCTATTCCTTCAGCTTTCCTGAAAGATGCCTTATCACATGTGTCTGCTGATTTGTCCCAAAAATTTATAGTCTCGGCTGTTAAAGGAATTGTTCCTGGCGATAATTTGATTGTTGGACAATACCTGCATCAGTATTTTAATATTCCTTACGAACGAATTGGCGTTATTGCTGGTCCGTGTCATGCCGAAGAGGTTGCGCTGGAGCGGTTATCATACCTCACCATTGCCTGTCCTGATGTGAAAAGGGCGCGTGCGTTTGCATTCCGGCTCGAATGTCCATACATCCGCACCCATGTTTCCGACGATATTTACGGAACTGAATATGCTTCGGTACTTAAAAATATAGTGGCCATAGCTTCCGGAATTGTTAATGGATTGCGTTATGGCGACAATTTTCAGGCGGTTCTAATCTCGAATGCCATTCAGGAGATCAAACGGTTTGTCGATAAAGTTCACCCCATCACCCGCGATATTAAAAGCTCAGCTTATCTGGGCGACTTGCTTGTTACCGCATATTCACAATTTTCGCGCAACCGCACATTCGGAACCATGATTGGCAAAGGTTATTCCGTTCGTTCGGCACAGCTCGAAATGCACATGGTGGCCGAAGGTTATTATGCAGCCAAATCCATCAAGGAAATTAACGAAGAATTCAGGGTGAACATGCCCATTGCTGAAGCAGTGTATAATATTCTGTACGAAAATATTTCCCCCGCAATTGAAATCCGATTGTTAACCGAACACCTTAGATAAAAGTAAAATGGAAAGAATTTCTTTAAATTTTGATAAGACTTTTGATTTTATTTCAAAAGACTCGATTTTCTCATACAAAAAAGCGATTGAGAATTATAACCGTGTACTTACCGATAAAACCGGAAAAGGCAGCGATTTTTTAGGTTGGACAAACTTGCCAACCTCAATTTCTGAAGCTGAACTGGCCGATTACGAAGCAACTGCTGCGAAATTGGTGGCCAAAGACATCGATATTTTTGTTGTTATCGGCATCGGAGGTTCGTATCTGGGAGCCAAAGCTGTAGTCGATGCACTTTCCGATAGTTTTGCTCACCTGAAAACGCGTAAAAATCCGTTCATTCTTTTCGCCGGACAAAACATTAGCGAAGATTACCTCTTTGAACTTCGCGAGTTACTGAAAACCAAAGAATATGCGATGGCCGTGATTTCCAAATCGGGAACTACTACCGAGCCTGCTTTGGCTTTCCGTCTCCTGAAACAAGATATTGAAGATAAATATGGCAAGGCCGAAGCCAACGAACGTATTGTAGCCATAACCGATGCCAGCAAAGGAGCTTTGCGCTCGTTAGCCACTATTGAAGGATACAAAACTTTTGTTATTCCCGACAATGTAGGCGGTCGTTATTCTGTGCTGACTCCTGTTGGATTGCTGGCCATTGCTGTTGCCGGATTCGACATTCGTGCTTTGGTTCAGGGCGCAGTTGATATGCAAAATGCTACCGGAGTTGATGTTCCATTCGAAAAAAACATAGCTGCCCAGTATGCTGCCGTTCGTAACGAACTTTATAAAAACGGAAAGAAAGTTGAAATTCTGGTCAATTTTAATCCGAAACTTCATTTTCTGGCCGAATGGTGGAAACAGCTTTACGGCGAAAGCGAAGGCAAAGAAGGCAAAGGTATTTTCCCGGCTGCCGTCGATTTCTCTTCTGATTTGCATTCGATGGGGCAATATATTCAGGAAGGAGAACGCACGTTGTTTGAAACCGTTCTTTCAATAGCCAATCCTGACCGCGAAGTTCGCATTCCGACCGACCCGGCCAATCTTGATGGACTGAATTTCCTTGCCGGAAAACGTGTTGACGAGGTGAATAAAATGGCAGAATTGGGAACCATGTTGGCTCATGTCGATGGCGGCGTTCCAAACATCCAAATCGTTCTTCCAAAATTAAACGAATATTTCCTCGGACAATTGATCCAATTCTTCGAACTTGCTTGTGGTTTGAGCGGATATACCTTAGGCGTCAACCCATTTGATCAGCCCGGTGTTGAGGCATATAAAAAGAATATGTTTGCATTGCTCGAAAAACCTGGTTACGAAGAAGCGACAAAAGCGATCAAAAAACGCCTGTAATTCAAAAAATAGCATAACTTTCGAAAGAGAAATCTCCACGTGGCGGTTTCTCTTTTTTATTTTTCGATGAAAGCAAATCAATCAGAAGAGTGGAAAGGATATGTGTTTGCCTTGGTTGGTACCATTGCCTTTTCGAGCCTTTATGTTTTTAGCAAAGCGGGTTTAAATCAGGTTGAATTAGCGCAGTTTGGATTTTACTATTTTGGAATGGGATTTCTCCTGAACCTGTTTTTTGTTCTAGCTACTGGAAAATTCAAACAACTTCCTGGCATTTCCAAAAAAGTGGTTGGTTTGCTTGTGATTCTTGGAATCATCGATATTCTTTCGAACATAACTTTTTTCATGGCCATTCGCGCCATTCCCGATCCATCAATAACATCTTTTCTTGGGAATTTATTCCCTGTTTTCCTTACTCTTCTGGGAGTCTCTTTTCTGAAAGAACGATTCTCTTTGATTGAGGGGCTTGGCGCGCTGATGGCCATTGCCGGAGCGTTCATTATCAGTTATTCCGGCGAACTCGACTGGCGAAAGTTTTTTATTCCGGGGACCGGTTGGGTGGTGATCAATACGTTTTTTGCTGCAACTGTTTCGGCTATTATAAAGAAGAATGTTCAAAAGGCAAGTCCTGAAGTTTTTAACCTGAATTCGAATGGATGGATTTTCCTCTTCTTTTTAGGATATTTTTTAGGAAGTGGACAATCGGTCGTTATTCCGGTTAAAGCCTTTCAAAACATTGCTTTGGGCGCATTTTTCGGTTCGTTTATTGGTTTGTTATCCTTCTTTTATTCCTACCGTTTTATCTCTGCATCCCGATCTTCAATTATCCAGAGTTTGAAAGGAATTTTCGTTTTGGCTATTGCCTACTTTTATTTGAACAAATTTCCGTTGCCCATCCAGTTGTGGGGTGGTAGTATTACCATTGCCGGAGTGTTGGTGATGACTATGGCTCAGGCGGGAATAATTAGGGTTGGGCAGAAGAGTAATTGAATGGTTAAATTGTTGTATGGTTATTTTGTTCAACCATTAAGCCATAAAACCATTCAACCAATTTAGCCTTATTGATGAAAATGCACTGCATTCCGTTGGTGCGGACTAAGCATGAAATTCAGAATATCCCCTTTGTGAATTTGGGTAGTTGCTCCGGTTGTGGTGGCAACCATTGCTCCTGCAGCGTTACCAAAACGAAGCGCCTCTTCAATGGGGTGCCCATTCATGTAGTAATGAACAAATCCGGCAGAAAATGCGTCGCCTGAACCAATGGTGTCGATCAGGTTGATTTGGTATCCTGGATCGTAAAAAAATCCGTTTTCTTTGGTCAGACTGAAAGCACCGTTTCCACCCAATGTGCACAGCAGAATGTCCAGATTGTATTTTTCGATTGTTTCCTGAGCTAAATCTTTCAGTGTAGAATGTCTTAAATTCAATAAATATTTGGTAACCAGCAGTTCTTCGTCATTTGTTTTCAGAATATTGGTCATGCGCAAACTGTCTTCAACCGAAGCGGCGGTATAACATTTTTTCCGGAGGTTAATATCCAGAAATTTAACAACATCAGGCGATTCATGAATCAGTTCGCGCAGTGTATTTTTCGAGATGCCGTAACGCTGAACCAATGTGCCAAAACAAACACAGGCAGCCTGACTGAAGGCATCAATCATTTCGGTATTGATTTCGATATGGTCGTAAGCAACGTCGGTAATAATGTTGTAGTCGGCATTTCCTTTGTCGTCAATCTTAACTTTTACCGATCCTGTCGGAAATTCGTAATCAGTTTGAACGTTTTCATCCGAAACGCCCAGGTTACGAAGTGCCTCACGGGCTTCTTTTCCCGCTTTGTCGTTTCCAACTTTGCTTAGCAGGGTTCCATGATCGCCAAATGAATTAATGCGGTAAATAAAATTAGCCGGGGCTCCACCCAGAACCTTTTCATTAGGTAGCAGATCCCAGAGTAGTTCTCCAAATGCGGCAATTTTCTTCGGCATATTTATCGTTTAAAACTTTGGCAAGATAGAAAAAAAACAAAAAAATGAAGTAACCTTACATGGTTTACTTTTAAACTAACCATCCACATCTTTGTCTGTAATCATTATTGTGGGTTTTGTTGTAACGATTAATGGTAGTTTGAAAACAGGGAAGAAAACGATGAATTATCTGGCTCATATCTATTTATCCGGAGATTCGGATGAAATTATTCTTGGAAATTTTATTGGTGATTTTGTGAAGGGGAACAAATACCAACAGTATCCTGAACAGGTTGCTTTTGGTATTCGCCTACATCGAAGTATCGATTTATTTACTGATCAGCATCCGAATGTCAGAAAAAGCATTGATCTGCTAAAACCCGGATATGGCCGTTACGCCGGAATTGTGACGGATGTTTTCTTTGATCATTTTCTGGCCGCGAACTGGAACGAATATTCCACCATCACGTTGAGGCAATTTTCGAAACATGCCCATGCCGTATTTTTATCTCATTTCAGGCTTCTTCCCTTTCAGGTAAAACAGTTTCTTCCTTTCCTGATTCAGAATAAACGCTTCGAATCGTATGCTCGTCGTGAAAGCATGTTCCAGGTTCTGGAAATCATGTCGCGCCGAACTTCTTTACCCGCAAACAGCGAATGGGCCATGCTGATTTTGAATCAGGAATACGATCGGTTTGAAACTTTATTTCGAAGTTTCTTTGCTGAAATGATTGAATATGTGGAAACTAATTTCGGAGTAAAAATTGCCAAACCTTAGAAACTCAGCTGTTCGAACCGGCTGGCATCGAGCCTGACGAAAACAAAGAGAAGGAATGTGAACGACCAGAGCGAAGAACCGCCATAGCTAAAAAAGGGCAGAGGTATCCCTATAACGGGTGCCAGCCCGATGGTCATGCCAATATTCACTGCAATGTGAAAGAACAAAATAACAGCAACACAATAACCATACACCCTGCTGAATCGGGATCGGTTGCGTTCGGCAAGGAAAATAAGCCGCATCAGCAAGGTCATAAACAATCCGATAACGGTAACCGTGCCTAAGAAGCCCCATTCTTCGCCAACGGTACAAAAGATAAAATCGGTACTTTGTTCCGGCACAAAATCAAATTTGGTTTGTGTTCCCTGGAGAAAACCCTTCCCGAAAAAACCGCCTGATCCGATGGCTATTTTAGATTGATTGACATTGTACCCAGCCCCCAGCACATCCGATTGAATACCCAGCAATTCGTTAATACGGTCGCGTTGGTGCTGTTCCATGATGTTGTCGAATACATAATCGACCGATACCGAGAACAAGACACATCCAAGATAAATACCGATCAAGATGGCCAGACTTCTCTTGTGCAAAACCATGGCCCAGGTGAAAAATAAGGCCGACGATATGATGGCCGCAATCAGAATAAAAAATACTGGACTAATTGATCCGCCGAAAATGTTGTTGAGAAACCATAAAGTGCCAAAAATACCACAGAATACTCCGGCGCCAATTAGGGTTCGCTGAAGTTTCTTTTTTAACAGGTAATTGATGAGGAACGCAGCAATGGTCAGAATGACGATTGTGATTAGCGGATCTAAAATCATGGTAAGAATGAAAACAAGGGCAATAAGAAAGCTAAAAAACAGCACAAGGCCATTAAGTCCTTCGCGGTAAAGTACCAATATGAATGCCCCAAAAACGAGCGCAGATCCAGTGTCGTTTTGTAGAAAAATGAGGCCTACAGGGATTAATAAGATGCCAGCCACGATCGAAAGCGACTTGTAATCGTGCATTTTAAAATCGTAAGAGCTAATGTACCGGGCCAGTGCCAGCGACACTCCCATCTTCATAAATTCGGAAGGCTGTATCGAAAAATTTCCCACTTGAATCCATGATTTGGCGCCCTTTATCTCCGAACCGATAACGAGAACCGATAACAAAACCAAAATGAGGAATATATAAATGGGGAAGGCAAAGGTGACAAAAAACTTGGAGTCGGTATTAATCATTAATACAGCAATGAAGATGGCAGCACCAATCCACATCATCTGTTTCCCATACTGCTGTGTCATGTCGAAGATGCTTTTGTGTTCTTCGTTATATACAGCGGCATAGATGTTAACCCAGCCAATCAGCATTAAGGCCAGGTATAACCCAATGGTTATCCAGTCGACGTTTTCCCAGACGTTGTCGTTCTTTTCTATCATTTAAAGTTTTCTCTTTACTTCAACAACATGCATTAAATCGGTTTCGATCAGTTTTTGCTCTATTTCTTTATGTTTGGGCGTAATCGAATCGTTCAGGTATTTTTCCATGAGCAGCCCTGCAATTGGTGCAGCATAGGTAGCTCCAAAACCAGCGTTTTCGATAAAAACAACAATAGCTATTTTGGGATTGTCGCGCGGGGCAAATCCAACAAACGCCGAATGGTCTGCTCCGTGAGGATTTTGTACGGTTCCGGTTTTTCCGCAAACAATAATGTGGTCCTGTTTTACGGTATATTGTAGTTTGGTTTCTTCGATTACGGCTTGCATCCCGCCAATTACGGTGTTGAAGTGTTCAGGGCTGATATTAACCACTTTCTTTTCGTATTCGAGCTGTCGAACTTCCCGGTTGGCATCCTTAGCATCCTGAATAGCTCTGACAATATGTGGTTCAATGTAATAGCCGCGGTTGGCGATCATCGCACACAGGTTGACCATTTGTAAAGGAGTCGCTTCTATTTCGCCCTGCCCAATAGCCAGCGAGCGGATCGTCATTGAGTTCCAGTGACCCGGCGTGTACCACTTATCGTAAAGGGCTACTTCAGGAATACTCCCTTTATTTTCGGATGACAATTCTGGATTGAGCTTCGTCCCAAAACCAAAACTTGTGATGTAATCGCGCCAGGCCTGATAACTTTCGGCCGAATTTGATTTCCGGTTCATGATCTGCCTGAAGGTATTCCAGAAGAATGAATTACACGATTCGCGAATCCCTTCCCGTATGGATAATGGGCTGACGTGGCTATGGGTGCAGGCAATTGGCTTCGAGGCTTTTCCTGAACAGGAAAAACGGTCGAATGGCGTAATGGCATGTTCCTCCAGAGCAATGAGCGCGTTGGCAAGTTTGAATGTTGATCCGGGAGGATAAAGTGCATTTATAGCCCTGTTCCACATGGGCTTGGCTATCGAATCGCGATTGAGGATGCTATAGTTTGTGCTACGCTGGCGGCCTACCATTAAGTTTGGGTCGTATGATGGGGCGCTAACCATAAGTATAATTTCGCCGGTTGCCGGTTCAATAGCTACTACGGCTCCCCGTTTATTGGTCATTAGCAATTCAGCATAGGCTTCAAGGTCCGCGTCGAGACCGGTCTGGAGGTTGTTGCCAAGTATTGCGGTAGTGTCTTCCTTGCCTTCGTTGTATTTTCCTTTAACCCTATTGTGAACATCAACCATCGATTTGGTTATTCCTTTTATACCGCGAAGTTCTTTTTCGTAAGCTTTTTCGAGTCCGCTAACGCCAATGTAGTCGCCCTGCCGGTAATATTTGTCGCCATCAATAATTTTTTGATTTACTTCGCCAACATAACCAAGAACATGTGCTGCACTTTTGTTCGGGTACTCGCGTAAGGTTCTGGATTGCACGAAAAAACCGGGATATTTATAAAGTTTCTCCTCAAGTGGAGCATAAATATCAGGCGAAATCTGCCCAACAATAATCGAAGGTTTGTAGTGGGAATATTGTTTTGCTTTCCGTATGGCATCCCTCAATTCAACCCGATCGAGCTGAACAATGTTGCACAATTCGGTCGTGTCAAATGTTTTTACTTCACGGGGAATGATCATCAGATCGTATGCCGCTTTATTGTAAACCATCAAGTTTCCTTTACGGTCGTATATTAATCCACGGGCAGGGAAGGTTGTAATGTTGCGAAGTACGTTCCGGGTAGCAAATTGCTTGTAGGTTTTATTCATAATTTGCAGGGAAAATAGTCTCAGGATGAAAATTATCCCAATTCCCAGCATAATTCCTGCAATAATGAGTTTCCGTTTTGAGAATGTATCCACCTCTTTTAATTTTTAAAGACGATGAATTGACTACCAAGTATAAGTATGATCGAAAATATGCTGCTGAGAATCCAACGGAGTAAAGTTTCAAAGAAGTCTCCAAATGAAAACGCTTCAGCAAAAAAGAGAAATAGGTGGTGAATTAAAACCGATACGACCGTGTATTTAATAAAACTGGCCGATCCGAGTTGGGTCATGCTGGGAGTTATCCCTTTTTCGATGATTTCTCGTGAAGAAATCATTCGAGCAATTCCGGGGCGCAAAAAACCCAGCAAAACAGTTGCTCCGGCATGAATTCCTGGTGTATTGTTGAAAATATCAATGGTAATGCCAAGGATAAAAGAAAGCCCAAGCAGCAAATATCCCGGAATAGTGAACGGTAGAAGCAGGATAAACAAAATGTAAATGTATGGATTGACTAATCCACTAAACTGGATGTTATTCAGGATAAGCACTTGAACCAAAACAAGTGCGAGAAACATGATAATGTATTTTCCAAAATCTTTTATCATTCACCAACGTTGTTTGATTCCAGTTTTTTTAATTCGGCTTGTTTCGTGTTTTTAACCACTTCCACATACTTCAGTGTTCTAAAATTGGTCGAAAGGTCAACTTTAATGTTGTAGAAGTTTGTTCCACTCTCCACATCAAACTTTGAAATAATTCCGATCATAATTCCTTCAGGAAAAATACTTGAATAACCGCTGGTAACAACAGTATCGCCCACATTAACCATGATATGAAACGGAATTTCCCGTAAATCGGCCGTGTTGGCGTGTTCTCCGTCCCAAGCTAAATTTCCGGAATAATTGTTTTTGGTAATTTTAGCTGGGATACTAAAGCGCTTATTCAATAGCGACAACCCTGTTGAGTAGTTTGGCGAGACATTGGTTATTACGCCAACCACCCCGTCGGCATTGATAATTCCCATATCGGGTTTAATCCCTTGTCGCGAACCTTTGTTCAGGGTTATGTAGTTGAATTGTTTGTTTACCGAGTTGCTTATTACTTTTGCTGAAGCAAAATAATAAGCTGGTGCATCAACCGTGTCGGGCCGGTTTATCGGGTAATTTATCTGATTCATGATCCGGAACTGCAACTGTTTGCGCAACGATGCGTTTTCGGCTGCTAAACGGGCATTCGTCTGGCGTAAATTAAAATAATCGTCCAGGTGGCTGAACCGTTCATAAACAGTCCCCACCAAGTCGTTACTCGAATTAGCGAAAGTTACCCGTTGGTAATTGTTTAAACTAACGATCAGGCTGAAGGAAAAAGCTTCAAGTCCCAGAAACATCATTACGAAATAATTTCGTAATAAGAATCGAAATAAATTTCTCATTAGATGGGAGGTTTACCCCTTCTCTTTCAGCATTATCTGATCAGGAAAGAGAATTTATTTACATTCTTAAGTGCGATACCGGTTCCGCGGGCTACTGCACGTAATGGATCTTCGGCCACATGAAACTGAATATTGATCTTATCCGTGAAACGTTTGGCTAATCCGCGTAATAAAGCGCCACCACCGGCGAGCCAAATTCCACGCGCAACAATGTCGGCATACAATTCCGGAGGAGTCTGCTCCAATGCGCTGAGTATGGCTGTCTCGATTTTGTTGATCGATTTTTCCAGACAGTGTGAAATTTCCTGGTACGAAACCGGAACTTCAATGGGGAGAGCTGTCATTTGGTTTGGACCTTGTATAACGTAATCGGCTGGTGGATTGTCGAGTTGCGACAGTGCCGATCCTACATTGATCTTAATTTCTTCAGCAGTACGTTCGCCAATTTTAATGTTGTGTTGGTGACGCATGTATTCCATGATGTCGGCAGTCAGGTCGTCGCCGGCAATACGGATCGATTTGTTGGTAACCAAACCACCCAGTGAAATTACTGCAATTTCGGTAGTACCACCACCGATATCAACGACCATGTTCCCTTCCGGTGCTTCAACATCAAGTCCGATACCAATTGCAGCGGCCATTGGTTCGTAAATCATGTACACGTCGCGGCCTCCGGCATGTTCCGAGGAGTCGCGTACCGCACGGATTTCAACTTCGGTCGATCCGGAGGGGATGCAAACCACCATTCGGAGTGAAGGTGCAAAAAAACGAGATTTGGGATTCATCATTTTGATCATTCCCCTGATCATTTGCTCGGCTGCGTTAAAGTCGGCAATTACACCGTCGCGTAAGGGGCGGATCGTTTTTAGGTTCGAATGGGTTTTCCCCTGCATCTGTCGTGCTTTTTCACCTATGGCGACAAGCTTTTCCGTTTTTAGGTCGATGGTTACGATCGATGGCTCATCAACAACAATCTTATCGTTGTGGATAATAATGGTGTTGGCTGTTCCAAGGTCGATTGCAATTTCCTGGGTTAAAAATGAAAATAATCCCATTTGTATATCTGTTTTTCTTCGTTTATACTTTATTGAAAGCCATTAGGAAAGAGTCATTATTCATTGGAAAAAATTTCTGAATAATTAATGACATTTTCGTGATTCTAATGTTTGAAATGTCTCATTCCGGTGAATACCATTGCAATGCCAAATTCGTTGCAGGCATCGATCACTTCTTCATCGCGGATACTGCCACCGGGCTCTACAATGTATTTGATTCCAAATTCGTTGGCAGCTTCAACGCTGTCGCGGAATGGAAAAAATGCGTCCGAGATCAATACCGAATCTTCAATTCTAATTCCTTCTTTCAGATTGAATCTTGGAATAGTCAATTGGCGCAAACTGTCGAGACGGTTAGGTTGCCCCATTCCTGCTCCGGTTAACCAGAACGATCCGTCGGCATTTTGAGTTACCAATGCAATTGCATTGCTTTTTAGGTGTTTGCAGGCAACAATGCCAAATTTCGACAGGTTCATTTTTGAATCGTCAAACTGTATTTTTGTCACGTTTTTAAATTCGGTTTCCAACCCTTCGTCTTCATCCTGAATGAGTAAACCTCCACTGATCGAACGGTAGAGCTTTTCTCCGGCGACTTGTGGTTTAACCGGGGTCTCCATTACGCGCAGGTTTTTCTTTTTGGCCAAAACTTCCAGAGCTTCCGGGGTGTAACCAGTAGCGATGATGATTTCGACAAACCGTTTGCTGAACCATTCGGCAATAGTTTTATCGATTTCACCGGTAAAACAAACAATACCTCCGTAGGCGCTTACCGGATCGCCAGCCCAGGCCAGTTCAAGCGATTTCATTATGTCGTCGGTAACCGCAAGCCCACATGGGTTGAGGTGTTTAACAACCGATACGGCTACTTTGCTTTTCAGATGAGTTACCGAATGGAATGCGTCGCTGGCTGATTTCCAGGCAGCATCGGCATCGAGCATATTGTTGTATGAAAGTGCCTTGCCTTGCAATACTTTAGCATTCGAAAGCGTAATGTCTGAATTGGAGTTGTTGAATTTGAAGAAAGTAGCCGACTGATGAGGATTTTCGCCGTAACGTAAAACCTGACCTTCATTAACACTGATGCGGGCTTCTTCTGATTTTTCGCCGTTAAAATAATTGAAGATGGCGCTGTCGTAGTGAGACGAGGTAGCAAAAGCCAATCGTGCAAATTCTTTCCGATCTTCAAGCGAAGTGGCTCCATTCTTTTCAATGAGCAAATCGAGCAGGTGCTGGTATTGGTTACGCGACGAAACAATAACTACATCGTTGAAGTTTTTGGCTGCTGCGCGAATCAGTGAAATACCACCAATGTCGATTTTTTCGATAATGTCTTCATCAGAAGCGCCTGAAGCGACTGTTTCTTCGAACGGATAAAGATCCACGATAACCAAATCTATTTCAGGGATTTCGTATTTGGCTATTTGTTGCTGGTCTCCCAAATTGTCTCTGCGGTTTAAGATTCCGCCAAATACTTTCGGATGAAGGGTTTTTACACGTCCACCTAAAATTGATGGGTAACTTGTAAGTTCTTCTACCGGAATAACGGGGGCTCCCAGTACTTCAATAAATGATTGCGTTCCACCGGTTGAATAGATTGTGACGCCTAGTTCATCCAGTTTTTTAACAATCAGATCTAACTTATCTTTGTGATATACAGAAATTAAAGCTGATTTAAGTGTTTTTAAGTCCTTCATCTATAATCCTTTTGTATTTTGGCCTCAAAGATAATAAAACACCTTGATTTTTTTCTCAACGAATCTTACTAATTAAGCTTATTATAACATTATAATCTGATTATTTCTTTATTCTGTTTTTTGTTTTGCGGATGCTAAATCTATAACGTTCGTAATTGGTGTTTGTTATGGAAATGAAAAGCAAATTGCGAACAGTAAAGAACAAATTTATTCGGATCAATCCATGTTAAATCATTTAAAGTATTAGGGTTCAGAAACATTGTTTTTAGTTGAATGCTTTATTCGATTTGACTTTTCGAGCCGTTTTCAGTGTTTGAATTGATTTCCGAACTTTATTTTCTTCAATTTTTCACTCAAACTGTAATCATTTCTGAAATCGTCAACTAATTTTTTAGATTTCTGAAATTTAGGTTCGTTTGAAACTTGATTCTGGTTTTTGAAGACAATTGCCGTTCCGGTTTCAGGATTGTTTATATTTACTTCTCAATTCGGTGAAGATATGCTTTTAACCAGATTAATATTGGAGAGTTTTTCGTTTGCATTTGGATCCCTTCGGGGAAATAAATTGAGGACGTTTCTTTCGCTGTTGGGAATTACCATTGGTATTTTTGCGATTATTTCGGTTTTTACCGTAATCGATTCACTGGAGGGATACATCCGGAATAGCTTAAATTCGTTGGGTAGCAATATGGTATATATTCAGAAATGGCCATGGGCGCCACCTGAAGGCGAATCGGAATATCCGTGGTGGAAATACCTGAACCGGCCTGTGCCTACTATGGAAGAGTCCGACGAATTGGCTCGTCGTTCGAAGAACATCGAGGATGTGGTTTATTTTTTTGGTTTTAATCGTACTGTGCAGTTCGAAAATAGCAAGGCCGAGAATACCGAAATTCTGGCAACAACACACGATTTAATTAATACCTGGAGCCTTGAAATTGAAAAAGGACGTTATTTCACCGAGTCTGAGTCGAACTCAGGAGCCGGTCTGGCCATACTGGGCAGCGAACTTGCCAAACGACTTTTTGATCAGGTGAACCCAGTTGGCAAAATGATTAAAATTCAGGGACACCGGTTTCTGGTTATTGGTGTGTATTTAAAAAAAGGTGAAGATATGTTTGGTACAAGTATGGATAAACGGGTTCATATTTCGGTAGTTTATGCCATGAACATGGTCGATGTTCGTGATCGCGATCAGGGACAGGCCATTAACGTTAAAGCCAAATCGAATGCCGATCACGATGAATTTATAGCTGAACTGGAAGGGCTCATGCGTTCACTTCGCCGATTGAGACCTATGGAAGAAAACGATTTTGCCATTAATGAAGTCAGTGTGATTTCAACCCGGTTCGATGCTTTCTTTAAGGTTTTTAACCTTGCTGGATGGATCATCGGCGGCTTCAGCATTCTGGTGGGTGGTTTCGGAATCGCCAACATCATGTTTGTGTCGGTCAAAGAGCGGACCAAAATCATCGGGATTCAAAAGGCCATCGGGGCCAAAAAATATTTCATCCTGCTTCAGTTTATTTTCGAAGCGGTAGTGCTTTCTTTGGTGGGAGGCGTCATCGGACTTATCCTTATATTTATAGGCACGCTCATTTTTAGTTATGTGGCCGACATGGCCATCGCATTGTCGATGGCAAATATCATTCTGGGGCTGACTATCTCCGGAGTGATTGGTATTCTGGCAGGTTTTATCCCAGCGCTTTCAGCTTCGCGGCTCGATCCGGTTGAAGCCATGAACAGCGTTTAGACTTCGATAAGTCCAGTTAATTGATATTGATAGTCAAGACCCTATGTGGGTTATATTTTACAACATATTTTGCAAATTTTCATAAAAAAACATTCGGTTTGATTGGTGATTTCTTCATAACTTTTACAATAAATTATAAAAATAGTTATCATTATGAACAAGTCACAAACAAAAGATGTACGGATGTTTGGCACTACCGAGGAGTGCATGAATCAAAATCAGGTTAAATGGATGAATATTTTGGCCATTTTTTTTGATAAAAGACAAATTGACTCAGAATATTGTGGACATCAAAGAGCTGGATCAGAAAAAGTCGTCCTCAGCGAGTAATCCTGTTACTACCAACAAGGATAAGATGAAAGAATTGCTTGAAGTTAAAATTGAAGTTCTGGAAGGTATTGTGCGTTCTTATGCCTATGCCAACGGAATGACTGAACTGGTAAAAAAAGTGGAGCTTCTTTCGAAAGGGTTCTCAAAAAAACGCGAAACCGACATTGAGCCCAATGTGAAAACCTTCCTGGAAATCGTTCGTGAATTACAACCACAATTAGCTGGGTATGAACTGACCGAAGAAATGATTGTGGATGTGGAAACAACCCGCGACCAATTTGTAGCCTTGGTTGGAGCCCCACGCACGACCATTGTTCGGAGTTCTTCGGCCAATAACCAGTTAACGAAACTGGTTAAAGAAACAAAGAATTTACTCAACCAGCAACTCGACAACTTAATGCTTCGGTTTAAAACAAGCGATCTTGCATTTTATAACAGTTATGTCCAGTCGCGCATTATTGTTGAACCGGCAACACAGCACCGCGAAAAAGCGACCGAAACAGCGCCTGTTGCATAGTTCGGGATCGCAGCGTTTTTTTTAGTTGTATGCCTTGCTCTAATGATCCGATGGCACGAAGTCATCGGATCAGTTTGTTTTCGGAGGTACATGTTGGGACAATGAAAGGGTCCGTTTTTTCGGCGGACAACACCATTGCGCTGTCGGAGAATATAGTTTCTTCGGTGGACATTGTAGTTGAGCTGGAATACATATCCATTCATCCAGTGGACAAGATCGCTTTACCAGCGGACGACTTAATTGCATAAGAAATGACCTTGATATTGCTCGCGGACACACCCGTTCTCTCAACGGAGGGCATTGTTACACCAGCGGTGACCATCAACATGTAGGAATGGGTGTCGTTGCATCAGAAAAGCACTTCAATTCGCCGGAAATGAGGGTCGAAGGTCTCCGTTTTGGGTTGTCTATGCCCATTTATTGCAAAAGATAATTCGGATTTTTTACTTCAGATGAAAGCTTGATTGGTTTTTAAGAGCAATTTATACTCCATTTAAATACATAAAACTTTGGTGAAATCCAATTGTTTTGGTCTTATTGTTTTATGTTTCCAAGCATCTGCTCCGGCAGGCAACCTTTTGTTGGTTTGTGGCATCAATAGTATATGTTTAGTTAACTTCGATCGTCCTTAAACCCAAAAACATGGAAAGACCACCTTCCTTGAAAATACTTCTTTATTGTTTTTATTTTATTTAACACAAACAGGACAAATTATGAGACAAATAAAAATTACTGTCTTCCTTTTGCTTTTATTGAGTTATTCGAATTACAATTGGGGGCAGGAAAAGTTTGAACGATTTACCGTAAACTTTGGTTTAACGCTCCCGGTATATAAATCTTCCTTTGCCTATACTGTTCATGAGCGTGCCCTTGTTCCTGATGCCGAATTTTTGTTCAATATCCCGCTTTATAAAATCATTCGATTATCAACAGGAATTGGGATTGAATCCGGTAAACACATTGTAGTAGAAGAAGTGGCCAAATTAGTTTGGAGAAATGATGTAAAGGAATGGTGGCCGTATGAAGGCACAAATTACTGGAACCTGGCTTTCCTTAGCATGAAAGTGCCTGTTTATCTCACGTTCCCATTAAATAATTCTTTTATTGATTCTTTTACATTTGGCTCCGGCTTGGGATGGTTATTAAGCTATAAGCTTACAGAGGAGAGTACCCCAAATACATCCAGCATAAAAATTAACCGTTCATTCCTGGATTTAAGTTTTGGGGTGAAGAAAAAGCTTTTCCACTTCAACAAAGTATTGCTGAGCTGCACCCCTGATATTGGCTTCCGCACTTATTTAACACAGCGCAATGACTGGCAAAATAAATGTTTTTTCTGTGAATTGAAATTAAATATTGACTTTTAAAAACTTACAACTATGATTAAGGCAATTTGGAATTAGTCAGGGTTTCGCTCGAAGTGAAGTCCTGACTGGTTTCTAATCAGCCGTGTGATCATCTCAAACTCAGCTACGCCCAGTTGTTCCGGACGTTTGTCGAATATCGGGTTCGCTTTTAATTCATCGGCGGAAATCATGGTTTTTAGTGAATTGCGCATGGTTTTTCGCCGCTGGTTGAAAGCCATTTTCACGATGCTCTTAAAAAGCTTTTCGTCGCAATCGAGATGTTCTGTTTTATTACGGGTCAGCCTTATAACTCCTGATTTGACTTTCGGAGGAGGTGTAAACACATCTTCGTTTACGGTAAACAAGTATTCAATGTCGTAATAAGCCTGAAGAAATACGCTGAGTATTCCATAGGTTTTTGAGCCAGGCCCGGCAGCCAGCCTTTCAGCAACCTCTTTCTGAAGCATACCAACAATTTCAGGAATCTGGTTGTGGTATTCGAGAACTTTAAAAAATATCTGAGACGAAATGTTGTAAGGAAAATTGCCAATGATGGCGAATGGTTCAGTAAAATGGGTATGCAGGTTTAATCTTAGGAAATCGGCAGAAATGATCCGCTCTTTAATTTCAGGGAAATGCGTGTTCAGGTAATCAACCGATTCGCGGTCGATTTCGACAACTGAAGTTTCGAATGCCTTGTTTTTCAACAGAAATTGAGTCAAAACACCCATTCCAGGGCCAATTTCAAGCACTTTTTTCACCTCAGTAGCCTGAAGGCTTTCAACGATTTGCTGAGCGATGTTTTTGTCGTTCAAAAAATGCTGTCCCAAATTCTTTTTTGCTCTTACTGTTGCCATAACAAGTATTTACGATTACACGATTTACTATTTACAAATTATCAAATCACAGAAAATAAATCTGTATTTTTGTCGCGATTGCTGGGTAATCTCAGCCTGTTGCGACAAAAGTACGTTAAATTCAACTGGCATCTCACACTAAATAAAATAACTTGAAACAAGGTATATTTAAAACCCTCAAATTTATCTCCTTCTTTCTGCTTGGGATACTTATATTTTGGATGGTCTATAAAGATCAGGATATAAAACGCATTAAAAGTATTTTAACCAACGATGTTAATTATTTCTGGATTGTTGTTTCGCTTGTCCTGGGATTGTTGAGCCACGTTAGCCGCACCATTCGCTGGAACTTGCTGATTGAACCTTTGGGGCGAAAACCACGCCTGCTGAATACATTTTTAGCGGTTATGGTTGGCTATCTGATGAATTTAGCCTTGCCACGAATGGGCGAAATATCGCGATGCGGCGTTCTGGCCCGTTACGAAAAAATTTCGTTTACTAAGTTGATTGGCACAGTTGTGGTCGAGCGACTTATCGATGTGTTGATGTTGCTTCTCCTTCTGGTTGTTGTTGTATTGACTCAATTCGGACAGGTTTTGGAGTTTCTGAACAACAATCCGGAAGTGAATGAAAAGCTTCAGAAAGTGATTTATTCGCCCGTTTTAATCGGTGGATTATTATTTTTTCTGGTTGTTCTCTGGATCAGCCGGCATAAAATCCGCGAAAGTTCGTTCATGAAAAAGGCCATGGGTTTTGTCAAGCAATTTATTGAAGGGTTCCGAACTATTGGCAGGATGAAGAAGAAGGGAATATTTATTTTTCATTCCTTATTCATCTGGCTTTTATATTATCTAATGCTTTATTGTGTGTTCTTTTCTTTTGGATTCACGTCGCACCTGATGCCATTGGCCGGACTAACGGTCTTTGTTTTGGGTAGTTTTGGCATGGTGGCGCCGGTCCAGGGCGGCATTGGCGCCTGGCACTTTATGGTGATTGAAGGGCTTGCGCTTTATGGTGTTGATCGAGCTGACGGGAAAGTGTTTGCTTTGCTTGCTCATGGCACAACAACGGTGATGCTGATTGTTCTTGGCTTGGTCGGACTGCTTGTATTGCCATTTATTAATGAACGCGAAGACGTATTAGAAAATGGTCATTAGAAAATAGAGTTTGTTATTTACCAATGACTAATGACTTTTCCTTATAATAATAAATCGCAAATAATAAAATCGTAAATATTTGAATGTCAATCTTTACATAGCTCGTCGGATTTTTTCCTCGAAAGAAAATCGGGAAAACCTTTCGCATCGGATCGTAAACATTGCCCTTTTCGGTATTGTTCTCGGTTTGGTTGTGCTGATTTTGTCGGTGGCTATTGTAACCGGATATAAAACAGAAGTGGGGCGCAAGGTTATCGGGTTTGGTTCGCATTTGCAAATCGTTAATCTGGATTCAAACCAATCGTTCGAAACCAGTCCGATCAGTAAGGATCAACCTTTCTTGTCTGACCTCAAAAATATTGAAGGTGTTCGTCATGTGCAGATTTTTGCGACCAAACCGGGTATTATTCGCACCAACGATGAAATACAGGGCGTTGTACTGAAAGGAATTGGCCCCGACTTCGACTGGTCGTTTTTTCAGGAGAATAAAGTGGCTGGTGAGCCATTTCAGGTTCAGGATACTGTGCGGAGCAATAAAGTATGGATTTCGAAACAAATGGCCGATCTGCTTAAGCTCAAGATAGGCGACAATCTGAACATGTTTTTTATTAATGGGTCTGAGTTTGTTCCACGTCAGCGCAAGTTTGAACTGGCGGGGATTTACAAAACCAGTCTCGAAGAGTTCGACCGGATGTTTGTTCTGGTTGACATTAACCACATCCGCCGGTTAAACAACTGGAAAGAGGATGAGGTCAGTGGTTTCGAAATTCTGGTTAACGATTTCAAACAACTTTCGAAACAGGAAAAAGATGTACATGACTTACTCCTGAGAAATACAACTCCCGACAGTACGGTTTTACAGGTAATCAGCATTAAGGAAAAATATCGGCAAATTTTCGATTGGCTGGGCTTGCTCGATATGAATGTTTGGGTGATTTTAACCCTGATGGTTTTGGTTGCCGGATTCAATATGGTTTCGAGCCTGTTGGTCATTATTCTTGAACGCACCCAGATGATCGGCATTCTGAAAGCCATGGGTGCCCGAAACTGGAGCATTCGAAAAGTTTTCCTGTATTTTTCGGTCATGTTAATTCTGAAAGCATTGGTGCTGGGGAATATTCTTGGAGTTGGTATCTGCCTCATTCAGCAATATACTCATGTTTTTAAGCTCGATCCCAGTTCCTATTATCTCGAATATGTCCCGATAAATTTGACCGTTCTGCACCTCGTTTTGCTGAACGTTGGCACGGTGATAATAACCACTTTGATGTTGCTGTTGCCTTCTTATTTTATTACCAAAGTTTCGCCTGAAAAATCCATTCGCTTCGAATAAGAAACCATGTATTCGGCTGTTAAAACATATCTGAAAGAAACCTTACAAGGTGAATTGCCCGGCATTCAGGCGCATTCCAAGATGTTGCCTCCGGGCCGACATCTAAAAATGGATGACCAAGAACTTTCAATGGTGAAAATGAGCAGCGTCTTGTTGTTGCTGTTTCCTGAAGGAGATCGGTTTTACACTTGCTTGACCAAACGTCCCCGAACGATGCGACACCATCCTGGACAAATCAGTTTCCCCGGAGGAAAGGTTGAAAAAGAGGACAGCTCTGCTGAAATGACCGCCTTACGCGAGGCCCGGGAAGAAGTAGGTATTGATCACAATGAAATTCAAATTCTTGGAAAATTGTCTGACCTGTATGTTGAGGTTAGTAAATTTTCCATTCAGCCGTTCGTTGCCTGGGCCGATCAAAAGCCCGAATTCGTTATTGATTCCGGGGAAGTCGAAAAACTGATTTTCTTCCCGGTCAGCGATTTTGTTACCAACGAAATTATTTCGGAAATTGAACTTGAGACTGTAACCGGGTCGCTTCAGGTGAAATACTATCCGTACGACGGCGAATTTATTTGGGGCGCCACGGCGATGATTTTATCTGAACTAATCGAAATCCTGAAAAGACAAAGATGTTTTCAGTAATTCAATTTTTTAATGAGCAATTGCAGGCTAGTCATAAAACGACCACGAAACTCCAATTCGGAAAGTTCGACGGTAATACGGATAATCAGGAGCAACGAAATAATTGTTGCCGACCAACCCAGAGCCGGCATTCATCAATATAAAAAAGAACCGGGTGCGTTTTAGCTTCAGGTTTGCATGTAAATCGATGTATGGGTATTTTCCAATTAACTGTGTGTTTTGACGATAGAACCGGGCGGTTGCCGGATCATAGGCATCGGCATAAAAATTGGAATTGTATCGGGTGTCGATACCGAGCTGGGTGTACATCACTTTCGACCACAAGGTTCTGTAATTAATGCTCAGATAACCGGCAAAGGCAGGCAAATGTACCAGTTTTTCGTTATTGGCTTTCTGCACCAAGACCTGGGTGCGGATGATCCAATGATCTCTTTCAATGTCTTTATTCAGATAGGCCGAAACAACAAGCAATTCGCTGCTGGCCTGCGTTGGTAAAGCTTCCTCGTTGTTGTAAATGTAATTTCCGATGAGCGAATAATTGGCTCCAATCGTCAGTTTGTATTCCTGAGAATGAATGCTCGATCGGATGGTCATTTCGTTGATGTTGTTGAAGTTATTCCTCCAGATAAAATGGTTGGAGAAGAAGTATGAATCAAAATATTCAGGAACCAACGTTTTTAAACTACCTTCTATTTGGAGACTGGTTGTGTCGCGGCCAATTTTTAAAGGTTTATTGATGAACCCGTTTAGCTCCGTTTGCCCCGATCGATATCCCGTGAGGTAAATTCTTCCATTAGCTTCCCATTGCCAGAATTTACCCTCTTTCCGGAATATTCCTCCTCCAACAAATGTGTTTGTTTGTTTTGAAAAAAATAATTTATTAGTAATCAATAGATTATCGATAGAGCTTGGCCTGTGATAAAGATACGAGCCAACTATAGCGAAAGGGTACCCACCTAAATCAGCCAGTTGAGTAGTAGCATGATACCATAATTCGTCGTGCCCAATGTATGCACGTTTTCCAAAAGTGTATTTTCGATCAGGAGCTTCGTAAAATTTAATCTGAAATATGTTTGTCAGTCGAGTGTATCTTACGCTGTCGTTGGTTGTTCCGGTGTTGACATAGTTGTTGGTAAAAAAGTTATTAGAGGCAGCAGTTTCGGTGAAACTTCGCTTGTTGTTCGATAATTCAAACTCATGAATAAATCCAACTCTTGGAATGAAAGTTACAGCTCCTTTTTTTATGCTGTCGTTCTTTATTGTTTTGCCCAGCCGATATTCGTTGACCGTGAAAATGTTGTTATTCTGAAGTTTATTGGTTGCGTCATTCAGTTGCACGCTGAAATTCTCGGTTTTGCTAGTTCCTCCAAGTGGTTGATTTGCTTCAATACCGCCGTTTTCTTCTCCCTTCAGACGGTTAAAAATAATATTCGAGTGAGATACGAAATTATTGGACAGGTATGAAGAAACCAAGCCAATATTATGGAAGCTATTCTCTTGATACAAGTATTGCCCCATTGAACGCGTTTGATTATAAATAAGCTCGAAGTTCAACTTTTTATTTACGTTTCGAGAAATGGAAACGTTGAACCGCGTTTCGTTTTTCGTGTTTCTATTTTCGCTTTGGGTGTAGTCGAGCATTGAATAAGGAGTGGTTGTATTGAAATATTTTATCTGCGCAGGCATCAACCAATAAGCGTCAAACGATCGGGCGAAATAGAAATCAGAATTGTAATTGCGGGCAAAAAAATCGTTGGTAATGTAGGCTCCTCCATTATTCCCGGTAAATGTATTGCTGATACTCTTTTGATAGAAAGGTAGATAGTTGTGGTAAAAAGTTAAGGTAGTATCAAGCTCCGCTTTTTCAATTTGTGAGCCTTGCTGATGTATTTCCCATGTTTTTATAACCGATGGAATTTTTGGCTTATTCTTTTCTTTTTCTTTGGAATTTTTTCTCGAATCAGAACTCGAGTTCATTTCTGAATCACTTCGCCCATTCGATCCCGATCTGATTTGTGCATTCGACTGGATGGCAATCAGAAAAGCTGCTATTGCTATGTAGATAAACTTTTTCAACATGTCCGCGCAAAGATAATTAAATATGGAACCCACATCAATATGCAGAAAAGAAGTTCAGGACTGATTTTTAGCCCCTCATTTCGTTATCAAAATATACATAGTAATACTTGCCCTGTTCAATTTAGTTTGAATATAACGAGTGAAAAGTGGAAATAATGTTTTGACGATATAATTCATTTAGAAATTTAAATATGCACCTGTAAACCAGCTGGATAAATGACGTGATTTTGACTTTATTTTTGCATTTGGAAGAAAAATATCGAATAAGTTTTCAACCGCGATTTGTTAGTTAATGTCGGGCTTCCGAGTTTCCAATCGACTCTTGTTTTCTTTATATTTGTTGCAAATTGGAAGGAAATATGATGCCGAATTATGATGAAGGTTCAATAAAAACGCTTGATTGGCAGGAGCATATCCGCAAAAGGCCAGGAATGTATATCGGCAAATTAGGCGACGGCTCGGCAAGCGACGATGGTATATATGTTTTGCTGAAAGAAGTAATGGATAACTCCATCGACGAGTTTATGATGGGGAACGGAAAAAAGATTGAAGTTCGTGTCAGTAACGAATTGGTTTCGGTGCGCGATTATGGCCGGGGTATTCCTTTGGGAAAGTTGCTCGATGCTTCTTCAAAAATGAATACCGGGGCTAAATATGATTCCGATGTATTTAAAAAGTCGGTTGGGTTGAATGGCGTTGGTATCAAGGCGGTGAATGCTTTGTCGAGCCATTTTCTAATCAAATCGTTTCGTGAAGGTGAAGTTAAAGAAATCAGCTTTAGCGAAGGGATTGTGAAAGAAGAGCAGGAGGTTGTTTCAACTGATCAGCCCAACGGTACTTATGTTGCTTTTACTCCGGATGTAAATGTTTTTAAAGCCTATCATTATATTGATGATTATGTAGTCAATATGATGAAAAACTATTCCTTCCTGAATGCCGGGCTTACACTCGAGTTTAATGGAGAGAAATTCCATTCCAAAAATGGATTGCGCGATTTGCTCGAAGAAAACATGGAAGGGGAATCGATTTATCCGGTCATTCACCTGAAGAACGGCGATATCGAAGTAGCTATTACCCACGGAAATCAATACGGCGAGGATTATTATTCGTTTGTAAACGGACAACATACCACACAAGGCGGAACGCACTTGGTGGCGTTTCGTGAAGCAATTGTAAAGGCCATCCGCGATTTTTACAAAAAAGATTTTGATCCATCAGATATCCGCGCTTCGATTGTTGCGGCGATCAGTATTAAAGTTGAAGAACCGGTATTTGAGTCGCAAACCAAAACAAAATTGGGATCCAAGGATATTGGTCCGGAAGGCCCTACCGTACGGACTTTTGTGACCAATTTTGTACTGAAGGAATTAGACAATTATCTGCATAAAAATCCAGATGTTTCGGAGGTTTTGTTGCGCCGCATTCAGGACTCGGAACGCGAACGTAAGGCGATTTCAGGCATAAAAAAACTGGCCAAGCAGCGTTCAAAAAAGGCCAACCTGCATAACCGCAAATTACGCGATTGCCGGGTGCATTTGGACAGCAATCATGAGTTGCGCGAAAATTCATCGATTTTTATAACCGAAGGAGATTCGGCGAGTGGATCGATCACCAAATCGCGCGATGTAAATACTCAGGCCGTATTTAGTTTGAGGGGAAAGCCGCTTAATACTTTTGGATTAACCAAGAAGGTCGTTTACGAGAACGAAGAATTTAACCTGTTGCAGGCCGCTTTAAATATCGAAGAAAGCATCGACGATTTGCGCTACAACAAAGTGATTATTGCTACCGATGCCGATGTTGACGGAATGCATATCCGCCTGTTGCTGATCACATTCTTTTTACAGTTTTTCCCCGAAGTCGTTCGTCAGGGACATCTCTTTATTTTCCAGACCCCGCTTTTCAGGGTACGCAATAAAAAGGTGACTTACTATTGTTATAACGAAGATGAACGGGTTGCGGCCATCCAAAAGCTGGGAAAAACCGCCGAAATTACCCGGTTTAAAGGGCTGGGCGAAATTTCGCCTGATGAGTTTAAAAACTTTATTGGAGCCGATATCCGCCTCGATCCAATACTGATGAAAAAACACGAATCGGTTGCCAATATGCTCGAATTCTACATGGGTAAGAATACTCCTGAACGGCAGGATTTTATTATTGAAAATTTGTACATTGAGCAGGATGATTTTTAAAAAATGACAGAAGAAAATATCAATAAAGAAGATATCCCAAAAGAAGAGAAAAAGGATGGAATAATTTATTTGTCGGGAATGTACCAGCAATGGTTCCTCGATTATGCCTCCTATGTTATTCTCGAACGTGCCGTGCCTTATGTTGAAGATGGTTTAAAGCCTGTTCAGCGAAGGATCTTACATGCCATGAGTATTATGGACGATGGCCGGTTCAATAAAGTAGCCAACGTCATTGGGCAAACCATGCAATATCACCCGCATGGCGATGCATCCATTGGCGATGCCTTGGTGCAATTGGGACAAAAAGAGCTGTTGATCGATTGCCAGGGAAACTGGGGAAACCTGCTCACCGGCGATGGAGCGGCTGCTCCGCGTTACATCGAGGCGCGTCTTTCAAAATTTGCACTGGACGTTGTTTTTAATCCCAAAACCACCAACTGGAAATTATCATACGACGGTCGTAACCGCGAGCCAATTGCACTCCCGGTAAAATTCCCGTTACTGTTGGCCCAGGGTGTTGAAGGTATCGCTGTAGGGTTAGCTTGTAAGATTCTCCCACACAACTTTATCGAATTAATCGACGCTTCGATCGCCTATTTGAGAGGTGAAGGCTTTGAATTATATCCTGATTTTCCAACAGGTGGATCGGGTGATTTTTCGCGTTACAACGATGGTATTCGGGGATCGTCAATTAAAGTCAGGGCTACGATTGAAAAAAGGGATAGCAAAACCTTGGTTGTTACCGAAGTGCCGTTCGGAAGAACAACGGCTTCGCTTATCGAATCGATCATTAAGGCTAACGATAAAGGAAAAATAAAAATTCGAAAAATTGACGATAATACTTCTGACAAGGTTGAAATAATGATCCATCTGGTTCCTGGAATGTCATCCGATAAAACCATTGATGCTTTGTTTGCCTTTACCGATTGCGAAGTCTCCATTTCGCCCAACAGTTGTATTATTGAAGACGATAAGCCGAAATTTATTGGAGTAAGCGAAATCCTCCGGATCAATACCGATCAAACGGTAGCCTTGCTGAAGCTTGAACTTGAAATTAGACGAGGTGAACTTGAAGAAGCCTGGCATTTTTCATCGCTCGAAAAAATTTTCATCGAAGAACGAATTTATAAGGATAAAGAGTTTGAAGATTCGTCCAACATGGATGAGGCAGTCGATCATATCGATATGCGGCTTACTCCGTGGAAACCAAAATTGCATCGCGAAGTTACCCGCGACGATATTTTGAAGCTGATGGAAATCCGTATGGCCCGAATCCTGAAATTTAATACTGACAAAGCCAATGATCATTTGTTGGCGATCGAGGCCGAAATTGAAGAGATAAATAATAAGATTGCGAATATTATCCCGTTTACCATCGAATGGTTCGAACGGCTTCGTGCTAAATATGGCAAAGGCCGCGAACGTCGAACTGAAATCCGTAATTTCGAAAATATTGTTGCATCTAAAGTGGTGATTGCTAATGAAAAACTGTACATCGACCGGGACGAAGGGTTTATGGGGACCTGTCTGAAAAAAGCTGAATATGTCTCAGATTGTTCAGATATTGACGATGTTATTGTATTCCGGAAAGATGGAACTTATCTGGTCACCAAGGTTTCGGAAAAGGCTTTTATCGGGAAAAACATCCTTCACATTGCCATTTTTAAGAAAAACGATAACCGAACCATTTACAATGTGGTTTACCGCGATGGGAAAAACGGCTTTGTATATATGAAACGTGCAGCAGTAACGGGCGTTACCCGCGATAAAGAGTACGATCTGACGCAAGGAACTCCGGGATCGCGAATCTTGTATTTCAGCGAAAATCCAAATGGTGAAGCCGAGGTGCTTCGGGTTACGTTAAAACCTAAACCACGTATCAAAAAACTGATATTTGAAGTTGACTTTAGCGAACTGGCCATCAAAGGTCGTTCGTCGATGGGAAATATTCTGACTAAATTCGAGATTCATAAAATAGCCCTCAAGGAAAAGGGACTTTCGACGCTTGGTGGACGTAAAATCTGGTTCGACGATGATGTGCGGAGGCTTAACTCTGACAATCGTGGCAGGTACCTTGGCGAATTCACTGGCGACGATATGATTTTCGTGATTTATAAAACCGGAGAGTACCTGATCTGTAATTTTGATTTATCGAATCATTTTAATGATGGGATATTGCTCATTGAAAAATTCAATCCGGGGAAAGTACTTACTGCTGTTTATTTTGATGCAGAGCAAGGTTATTACTACGTGAAACGGTTCCAGATTGACGAATCGCAAAAAGAAACTGGTTTTATTGGTGAATTTCCAGGAAATAGGCTGGTTAGTTTTACCTGGGTTGGTCATCCTCGTTTGGAACTCTTGTTCGGAGGCAAAAACGAAGGTCGTGAAGCGGAAGTGATCGATGTCGATGAATTCATTGGTATAAAATCATACAAAGCTAAAGGGAAGCGTTTGTCAACCTATGAAATAAGCCAGATTAATGAGCTTGACCCGGTTATTGTTGATGAAGAAATTGAGGAACCTGAAGAAGAGACTAAGTCAAATGATATTGTGATTCCGGATATTGAAGACCTATTATTCGGAACAGACAAACCTGGCGAAAACGAGGAACCGCCTAACCAAATGACCCTCGAATTCTAGAAAAGAGGAAAAAGGGAAAAGAAAAATTCCTCTTTCCTTTTTTCACTTTCCTAACGACTTATTTCTGTTTTTATGAGAATATTCCTAATTGGTTTTATGGGTTGCGGTAAATCGACAATGGGACGGACGCTCGCTTCGGAATTAAACCTGACATTTATTGATTTGGATTCTTTTCTGGAAGAACGATATTTTCGGACGATCCCTCAGATTTTTGCAGAGGAAGGTGAAGCAAATTTTCGCCGAAAAGAACGAAAAGTGCTGGAAGAAGTCTGCGCTTTTGATAATGTTATTGTAGCTACAGGTGGCGGTGCTCCTTGTTTCTTTGATAATATGGATTTGATGAATGATTCGGGTTTTTGTGTCTTTCTCGATGTCGATATTCATTCGTTAATCAATCGGCTCATTCATGCAAAAACCGAACGACCACTAATTAAGGGAAAGTCTCCGGAAGAACTTTATATGTTTGTCGATAGACTTCTTAGCCAACGACGTCCTTTCTATGAAAAGGCCAGGTATGTTTTGAAAGGGAGTGAAATTACATCAGCACAGGTTATGGGTTTGCTGAACGATAAAACCCACCAATAATCAATGATCAATAATCAATATTCAAATTAAAAGTGATAGAGCTTTGTGCATTGGCCTCAGGAAGTAATGGAAACTGTTACTATGTGGGTAACGAGCAAGATGCGATTTTGATCGATGCAGGCGTTTCAGCCAAGCAAATACTGATGCGTATCACCGATTGCAGATTGGATGCATCCAAAATCAGAGGTGTTTTTGTTAGCCACGAACATACCGACCATGTGAGTGGCGTTCGTGTTTTAAGCAAACGCCTGGGAATCCCGATATGGTTTAGCCAGGGCACTTATAAAGCTTTGAAGGAAAATGATCAACCAGAACTTTTCGAATTTTTCGTCCCTGGGAAAACGGTAAAAGTTGGATCTTTAATGGTTCATTCGTTCCTTAAAAATCACGACGCTGCCGAGCCTTGTTCCTTCCGGATTGAACATGACGACTGGCATATTGGCGTTTTTACCGATATTGGCGAAGCTTGTGAGCAATTGAAACATCATTTGCGAAAATGCCATGCTTTGTTCCTCGAAACTAATTATGACGAAAAGATGCTTTGGGATGGTTTTTATCCATATCATCTAAAACAAAGAGTGGCTTCGTCTTACGGCCATTTGTCAAACGATCAGGCATTTGAGTTGATTCGCGATTTCGCCGGGCCTGAGTTGGTTTATGTGTTTTTGAGTCATCTTTCAGGAGAAAATAACCGTCCGGAGCTGGCACAAGCAAGGTTTGAGAGTTTGACCGACCGATTTAACATAAAACTAACTTCGCGGAATGCACACAGTGAATTGTGCCAATTGCGCTAATGTAACATTTGTCTTTTTTACAAGGGAAGAGTAAAGAAAAATGTTGAGCCTTTCTTTTTTTCGCTGAAAACCCCAACAGTTCCATTGTGCCCTTCAATAATTTTTTTAACTATGGCAAGGCCAAGTCCATGGCTGGATTCATTGTTTGTGGGCCTAACGCTTGTTTGTCTAAATGCGTTAAAAATACCATCAATTTCTTTTTCCGGAATTCCCTGTCCCTGATCAATGATCTGCGTGACTACCTGATTGTTTTCTATGAAGATTTTAACTATTATTTTTGAATCAGGATAAGAATATTTTGTCGCGTCACTGAGAAGATTATTGAGGACCTGTTCTATTTTTCCTTCATCAATTTCCACAATCAGATGGGGTATTTCAAAATCACATTCGATCCTAATGTTTTTTTTCTGGGCAATGAAATTGTTTATTCCTACGTTTTGTTTAACGAATTCAAGGTAGTTCGTATTGTTTTTTTTGAGGTCAAGCCTTCCTGCTTCAATTTTCGATATATCAAGAAGATCATTCAATAATTGCATCATTTTTGAACTCTCTTTCGATATTATAGCAACGTGTTTTTTGAGCTCACCCTCGACTTGTTCTTCAAGCAATTCAGAGAACCCCTGAATTACTCCTATCGGATTTCTTAAGTCGTGGGCAGCCATTCCTAAAAAATCATTTTTTTGCTCGTTTAAGGCTATTAATAATCGATTTTGCTCATCGTATTCATTGATCAACTCTTCAATAAAATAAAGCAGACGAGAGAGGATTCGATTGTGCTGATTAAGGTAAGGGTCTGATTTCAGCGTAGAACTTATCTTTTGTGGCAATTCTTTCTGCTCCAAAGGATTTTGTTTGTCTCCTTCCCTGAATCCAACAGCAACCATTGATGAATTCAGTAACGACTTGAAATTACAGTCAGAAAAAAATTCACCGAAAGTATAAAATCCGGCTGTTGGAGCCATCTCGTTAAATGGAAGAGTCTCAAGATCAACCTCGTCTTGCATCAGGAACCTTCGGCATATGCAGGTATATAAAAAGATTGCATCTGGTTCAAAATCCTGCATCTGGTTTTGAAGCTGCATGGATTCATTTTTAATTAATTGGGGGTTTCCATATCCGATCCTGAATTTTTCTCCTACCTGTACATCGGCAACTAATTGAATAGAACCATCTTCTTCGTTTACGAAAAAGGGGGTTCGTGCTATTATATGGTCATCCCGATAAATCAGAAACGGAAATTCAAGGCTGTTCTGGAAGAAATTCTGGTCTGCTTTTATTCCTAGGTATTTTTCATAAACTGAAAATGCAGGCTTGCCATCAATCGTTTTAACTGAAACATCGCCTATTTCAGTAATTGTCATTTCTTTACTTAAAGGATGCCAGCCAAGGCATGTAAGTGATTTAATTTGAAGGGTTGTTCCCGAAAAAACAACAGCAACTATACCTTCTTTAAAACAATAAGTCCCATCATAGACCAGGGTTTTTCTTTGATTCGCATAGTCTCCTGCTCCTCCTCCAAAAATCGGATAGCTTAAATTGTTCTTTGTAATGCTGTTGAAAATCTTACCGGAATCGTTGCTGATTGGCGTTGAAAGCAACAGCATTCCCTTGATGTTGAGATCCAGTGATTCGACTTCTCTGATTAATGATTCGCCGATTTTTTCTTCGTTCCCAGGTTTGCATTCATAGGATAAAAGGTGAAGTGAAGAGCTTTCAAAAAATGAAAACAAAAGTGTAGTTGAATTTGTAAAGAGCTTTCCATTACTGATTTCTCCTACTGAAGTTGCCCCAACTATCAAGGCTGATGGAAATGCTTTTTTGATTGCATCCCCTAAGGAAAGATACCAATTGCTATCATTATTTTCAGAAAAAATCTGAACGAATAGAGATTGAAAATTGCCAGGAGAAGGCAATTTTTTGGATTGCAGGATTTCAACTAAACGCTCAATACTTGATATGTTAAAGTTGTATTGTTTCATCTGCAAATTCCTTTAATTGATTAAACAGATATTATTCGTAAATATGGTTTCGTCTGTGTTTTTGAACAGATAAATCCCCCATTCTGCATCTATCAAATCTATGTATTAAAAATTGAAATAGCAACTGAGTTTATATTTCGGATATTTTTGGTTTATAGCCTGGACGAAGCGTTTGATTAAAATCTGAAGGGTTTTTTTGAATTGTATTGTATGTCCACCTACTTCTCCCCAACAATGTGAAGTGATCCTGGTTATCGTCAGGCTTTATATTAAAAAGAAAAGCCTTGCAAAAATTGCAAGGCTTCGAACTTTAAATCTTAAAAATATTAGACTACTTATGCTAGTTTAACATTTACCGCGTTTAATCCTTTTCTTCCTTCTTGAAGTTCGTAAGTTACGTCGTCATCTTCTCTGATTTGGTCAACCAAACCTGAAACGTGAACGAAGTATTCTTTATCAGATTCACTGTCTTTAATAAAACCGAATCCTTTAGATTCGTTGAAAAATTTAACTTTACCTGTTTTCATAATAATTAATAAAAAAATTGAAATATTGTTGCAAATATAGGTAAAATTCAATTCAAACTTATTTTAGCGTTAAAAAAATGCTGATTTTGAGTAAAATAAATGAATGAGTTTTTCGTTATGGCCGGGGAAATTATTGAACAGGAGTTTTTTTTATCAACTCTTGGCCGCATCAACAGTATGAAAATCATTTTCATACTGTTGAAATCGTTGCCCAAAAATAGGATTAAAATAAAAAAGAACTGCTATTTATTGGGCGTCAGTAGCTTGCAGTTCTTTTTTATTTCCATTACCTGATTACTTATTCGTTCAATAAATTATTGCTCAATGCCTGAAGCGTTTGTCTTTTTAGTTCTGTCTTAATTAGAACAGAAATGTTATGGCGACTGCCACCATAGGAGATCATCCTGATTGGAATCCCATTTATTGCACTAAAAACTTTGGCGGCTGATCTTGTTTCTTCGGCAATAAAATCGCCAACAATGCAAACAATGGTTTGGTTATAGTCAACTTCAACTTCACCGTATTCTTTTAATTCTGAAACGATTTCTTTGAGATGTTTGGTGTTATCAATGGTCAGGGAAACGGCGACTTCCGAGGTCGAAATCATATCAATTGGAGTTTTGAAAAATTCAAAAATCTCAAATATGTTTTTCAAAAAGCCATATGCGTTTAACATGCGGTATGAGCGAATCTTGATCGCCGTAATTTCATCTTTTGCAGCGACTGCTTTTATGCCTTTTCCAAACGATTCGGAAGAGATCAAGGTCCCTGAATCGCTTGGATTCATTGTGTTTTTTAAACGTACCGGAATGTTTTGGAGTTTGGCCGGAAGCACCGTTTGCGGATGTAGGATTTTAGCACCGAAGTAGGCCAATTCAGCGGCTTCTTCGAACGATAGCCGATCGATTTTTTTAGTATTGTCCACATAACGTGGATCGTTGTCGTGGAATCCGTCAATATCAGTCCATATTTCAACCTCTTCCGAATCGATGGCTGCACCAATCAGAGTCGCGGTGTAATCGCTTCCGCCGCGTTGAAGGTTGTCGATATTTCCATCGGCATTCCGGCAGATAAAGCCTTGAGTGATGTAATAATCAGCTTTTTCCGATTCCTGAAGGATTTTGGCTATGCTTTCCTGAATAAAATGAGAGTCAGCGGCTTTGTCACTGTCAATTTTCATAAAATCCAAAGCAGGAAGGTAAGCCGTTTTAAAGTCGTTTTCAAGCATCAGTTCAGTAAAAAGAGCTGTTGATAAAAGTTCTCCCTGGGCAACGATAGTGTTCTCGCTTACTTCATTAAATTCGCCCGATGTCAATGTTTTTATGGTTTGGAAGATCCCGGAAACAATAGCTTTACCTTTTGCTTTCTTCTCCTCCGTGGCGTATAAATCGTTAACTACGTTGTAGTATTTCTTTTCCAACTGACTGATCATTTGTCTGGCCGAATCCTTATTTTTCTTCTGAAGGTAATTGGCAATTTCAACCAGGGCGTTTGTCGTGCCCGACATGGCCGACAAAACAACTATTTTCTGATTTCCATCGGTAATCAGCTGCATTACAGTGCGCATGTTTTCTACCGATCCTACGGAGGTTCCTCCAAATTTTAATACTTTCATAATTAAACCTCTTAATTAAAAGGAGTTGAGTGAATATTTATAAGAATGACAAAGATGTGAAATATTTTCGAAATCGGACGTTAGATTTACGATTTGGAAGTAAATATTGGATATTATTTAAGAATTCGTCTTTTTTAGTGCTTGTTTCGGCTGAAATGCTTTCGTTTTGAAAGTTGGTGGGTTCGATTTAGAAAGTCCCAAATATCGAATGCTTGGCTGAATTGAACCAAATGGTTGAGTAAATATGGAATCCTTCGCGATTCGTGTTTAGTTTTCGTTCAATGCTCAAAACGGGTTCACCAACAGGCAGATTGAGCAATTGCCCGATAAGCAAATCAGCCTTGATGGCTTTCAGTTTTTGTTCGCCGCCTTTTACTTCAATCTGATATTGAGTTCTAAGCGTTTCGAATAGCGATTTGTTTTCGAACGAACGGCTCGAAAATCTCGGAAGATTAATGTTTGGAATATGGTTAATGTCGTAAAATACAGGTTGTTCGTCAACCAAACGAAGCCGTTCCATGTAAATACAGCCCGACTCGTGCTCGATTTTGGTTAAATCGAATGGGAAATTTTCGGGCCAGGGTTTAATTTGTGGTTTTTGCAGTATTTGTGTTTGCAGATATTGGTTCCCAATGGCCGATGCTGTTCCTGAAATACTGAGAATTCCAATGTCCTGCGGCGGTTTCCGTACAATACTTCCTTTACCTTGCTTTTTCGAGATAAAACCATCGTTTACTAAAGCTTCCAGGGCCTGACGAACGGTAGGTCTGGTGATGTTGTGCACGGCGCACAATTCATTTTCTGATGGCAAAAGGCTTCCTTCTTCATAAACACCTGAAAGAATGTGTTTCCGAAGGATTTCGTATATTTTTTTATGCTGCGGGACTTTATTTTCTTCAGTCATAATGCTGTGAATTTGAGTCAAAAGTAAAAAATAAAAATCATTTTTCAAATTTAACTTGTAAATACAAGTAGAATAATATAGTTTTGATGCGTGAAATGTTAATGTGTTGTAACTGCTGATTTATTAGTTATTTAAGCTAAATGGCTAAATACAGTTGTGTTTACAAGTAAACTAAAGTTGTTAAAACAAATCAAATATGGCAATTCCAGTATTAATGCCCCGTCAGGGGCAATCGGTTGAGACCTGTATCTTAGGTGAATGGGTAAAGAAAAAGGGTGACGCTGTGAAAGTTGGCGACATCCTTTTTTCGTATGAAACAGACAAGGCTTCGTTTGAAGAAGAGGCCAAAGCAGATGGTGTTCTGTTGGATGTGTTTTTTGCTGAGGGTGACGAAGTTCCGGTGTTGGTCAATGTGGCTGTAATCGGTGCTGCAGGCGAGTCGGTTGACGAATTCCGCCCAGGCGGACAAGCTGCCGCACCAGTTGCTGAAGCTACTGCTGCAGTTGAAGTAAAAACAGAAACGGTTGTTGCTCCTGAAGTTAAAACAATTGCTGAACCTTCGGGAAAAGTGAAAATTTCGCCACGGGCAAAGAACGCCGCCGAAAAATTAGGCGTTGCCTATCAACAATTGGCCGGATCTGGTCCGGAAGGTCGTATTATTGAGCGCGATATTGAAGCTGCCGCTCAAACATTGCCAAAATTAACTCCGCTGGCTCAGGAAGTTGCCAAAGCTGAAGGTTTGAAACTTGGCGAAACGGCCACGGGACTTGGAGGAAAAGCCGTTGCAAAAGACCTGATCTCTTACAATCCGGTTTATGGCGACGATTTTGAAGTGAAAAAACTCACCAACATGCGCAAGTTAATTGCCAAAGCCATGCACACCTCGTTGCAAAATTCGGCTCAATTAACTCATCACATGAGCGCCGATGCCCGTACCATCATGGCTTTGCGGAAAAAATATAAAAAAGCATTGGATGCCGGACAAATCACACAAAACATTACCATTAATGATTTGGTATGTTTCGCGGTAATCAAAGCGTTGAAGAAATTCCCTCAGGTAAATACCCACTTTATTGGCGACAGTATGCGTTGGTTCAAGAAAGTTCATCTCGGATTAGCTGTGGATACTGATCGTGGTCTGATGGTTCCGGCTATTAAAAACGCCGATGATCTTTCGCTCGAAGGCTTGTCAACACAAATGCAGGCCATTGCCGGACAATGCCGCAAGGGAAATGTAAATCCTGAACTGTTGGCTCCTGAAGCCGCTTCGTTCACCATTTCTAATCTCGGAAACTATGGCGTTGAAATGTTTACCCCGGTAATCAACATTCCACAAACTGCCATTCTGGGTGTTTGTACCATTATTCCACGTCCGAAAGACCTGGGAGATGGAGTCTATGGATTCGTTCCAATGATGGGATTATCGCTTACCTACGATCATCAGGCTTTGGATGGCGGTGAAGCAACGTTGTTCCTGAAAGAAATCAAAGAACAGATTGAAAATCTATCCATCTAAAAGACAAAAGATACTAGATAATAGACCCAAGATCGAGCGTTCAAAAATTGGTTTTCATCAGTCATTTGATTTTTTTCTCTAATATCTAATGTATTACATCTAAGATTTAAATTATGAGCAAAATATACGATTTAGCAATTATAGGCGGAGGCCCGGCAGGATATGTAGCTGCCGAACGCGCCGGAGCCAAAGGAATGAGCGTGGTTATTTTCGATATGCGTTCGCTAGGCGGAGTTTGCCTGAACGAAGGTTGCATCCCGACCAAAACGCTATTAAATTCAGCAAAAGTTCTGGAATATGCCCATGAAGCCGATAAATACGGGATTGGAGTGGAAAACATTTCAATCGATTTCAAGAAAATCATGCTCCGGAAAGACAAGGTTGTTCGCAAATTGGTGGCCGGTGTTGGCGCCAAGATGAAACACGCCAAAGCTGAGGTGGTGATGGCTAAAGCCACCATCAAGGAAAAACGCGGCGAAGTGATCACAATAGAAGCCAATGGTCAGGAATATCAGGCCAACCGCTTGCTGGTTTGCTCTGGTTCTGAAGCGGCTATGCCACCTATTCCGGGACTGGATGCTTCACAAATTCTGACTAACCGCGAAATCCTTCAGTTAAAAGAAAAACCTGAAAGCCTCGTTATCATAGGTGGAGGCGTGATTGGTTCTGAGTTTGCTGATTTTTTCAACGCGATGGGAACCAAAGTCACTGTCATCGAAATGCTTCCGGAGATTTTAACCGGTGTTGATGAAGAAATTGCTGCTTTCGTTCGCAAGGAATTCATCAAGAAAGGGATTGAATTCCATTTGAAAGCCCGCGTTACCAAGCTGAACGGCAAAGAAGTGGTGTTCGAAGAAGATGGTCAGGAACATAAGATTACCGGAGAACAAGTTTTGCTTTCGGTTGGACGTCGGGTTAATGTGGCCGGAATCGGTCTGGAAAACATTGGAGTTGAATTTACTCCGCGTGGTGTAAAAATCGACCAGAATTGTCGCACCAATGTGCCGAATGTATATGCTGCCGGCGATATTACCGGGTTTTCATTATTGGCTCACACCGCCAGTCGCGAAGGGGAAGTGGCGGTTAACCACATGCTGGGTCGCAAAGATGTGATGCGCTACGATGCTATTCCGGGCGTGGTTTATACTCATCCTGAAGTTGCCGGAGTTGGTCTGACCGAAACCGCTGCCAAAGATAAAGGCATCGAAGTGGTGGTGAAACAATTACCAATGGCTTATGCCGGAAGGTTTGTCGCCGAAAATGAAGGCAAGGATGGTTTTTGCAAAGTGATTGTCGGTAAAAAATACGGCGAAATTCTCGGTATTCATATGGTAGGCGGTGCCTGTTCCGAAATGATCTGGGGCGCTTGTGCATTGATCGAAGCCCAACTGCGAGTTCAGGATGTGCAGGAAATCGTATTTCCACACCCAACGGTGAGCGAGATTATTAAAGAAACCATATTCCAGTTTTAATTAAACACAAAGGCACGAAGACACAAAGTCAAAATTTTCTTCGTGACTTAGTGTCTTTGTGTTGAAGAAAGAAACAATTTTAAAACAAAATACGATGCCAAAAAGTCAATTTATTAATCCATCAGATGTCAGGAAAGCTGGTGAGGTTACATTTCAGCCGATTCCTGTAAACCAGTACAACAAAACAGTTAGTGAAGAACTGGAAAGTAAAAATTTCACTAAAGAAGATTTGAAAAGGATTTATCACGATATGGTGGTTATCCGTGAGTTCGAAACCATGCTTCATTTGGTAAAAACTACCGGTGGATACAGTGGCGTTGAGTACAATAATCCAGGTCCGGCTCACCTTTCTGCTGGTCAGGAAGCTGCTGCAGTAGGTATGGCTTACACACTTACTGTTGACGATTTCATTTTTGGATCGCACCGTAGCCATGGAGAAATTTTGGCCAAGGGATTACGCGCCATTGAAACACTCGATTCCAAAGAGCTTGAAAAAATCATGAACGAATTTTGGGATGGAGCTACGCTTAATGTTGCTAAAAAATCGTACAAAGGCAATGATACCAAAGCGTTAGGAATCCGTTTCCTATTATACGGTGCATTGGCTGAAATCTTTGCCCGCACAACCGGTTTCAATAAAGGATTGGGTGGAAGTATGCACACGTTTTTTACCCCGTTCGGTATTTATCCGAACAATGCTATTGTTGGTGGTAGCGGAACCATTGCTGTTGGTGCAGCTCTTTACAAAAAAGTTAACCGTAAACCAGGTTTGGTAGTTGCCAACATCGGTGACGCGTCAATGGCTCGTGGTCCGGTTTGGGAAGGAATTACCTTCGCTGCAATGGATCAGTTTAAACAACTTTGGGCTGATGATATGAAGGGTGGTCTTCCTGTGATTATTAATATCATGGATAACCAGTATGGAATGGGTGGCCAAACCTGTGGCGAAACCATGGGCTATGATGTTGCTGCTCGTATCGGTGCCGGTGTTAACCCCGAACAGATGCATGCTGAACGAGTTGATGGGTACAATCCACTGGCCGTTATTGAAACCTACCGCCGGAAGAAAGATTTGATCGAGAAGAAAGAAGGACCGATCCTGGTTGATATTCTTACCTATCGTTTTAGTGGTCATTCGCCTTCCGATTCATCGTCGTACCGCACCACTGAAGAAATTAAGGCCTGGGAAGAACAGGATTGTATTATTTCTTTTGGAAAGCAACTCATTGAAGCTGGTGTAGCCACTCAGGCTGACCTTGATTCGACATGGGCCGGCGTTAAAGAAGTAATGCTTGATACCTTCAAGTTGGCGATCGATAACGAACTCTCGCCAATTATGGATTTGCATAAAAATCCTGATTTATTGGGCACATTGATGTTCTCGAACCAGTCGGTTGACTCCCTGTCAGATGCAAAACCAGATGTAAACCATCCGATGAGCGAGAATCCGCGTGTTCAGCAAATTGCCAAAAAAGAACGGTCAACCGTTGATAAAGAAGGTAAACCTGTTTCGAAGATGAAACAATTCCAACTTCGTGACGGTATTTTCGAAGCTATCATTGACCGGTTCTATAAAGATGCATCGTTAATTGCTTATGGTGAAGAGAACCGCGATTGGGGTGGCGCATTTGCAGTTTATCGTGGGTTGACCGAAGCTCTTCCTTATCATCGTTTGTTCAATTCACCGATTGCTGAAGCAGCTATTATAGGGACTTCCATTGGTTATGCCATGTGTGGTGGCCGTGTAATTCCTGAAATCATGTATTGCGACTTCCTCGGATGTTGTGGTGATGAAATTTTCAACCAGTTGCCTAAGTGGCAGGCTATGAGTGGAAATATCCTGAAGATGCCGGTAGTTGTGCGTGTTTCGGTAGGTTCGAAATATGGCGCTCAACACTCGCAGGACTGGACTTCACTGACGGCTCATATTCCGGGCCTGAAGGTTTGTTTCCCGGTAACTCCATACGATGCAAAAGGTTTAATGAACAGTGCACTGCAAGGAACCGACCCTGTTGTATTCTTTGAAAGTCAACGTATTTACGAAATTGGTGAACAGTTCCACGAAGGTGGAGTGCCTGAAGGATACTACGAAATTCCGTTTGGAGAACCAGATATCAAGCGCGAAGGAAAAGATGTGACCATTCTTACCATTGGCGCAACACTTTATCGCGCATTGGATGCAGCAAAAATTTTGGAAGAAAAGTATGGCATGAGCGCCGAAGTGATCGATGCCCGCTCGCTGGTTCCTTTCAACTACGAAAAAGTACTTGCATCAGTAAAAAAGACTGGCCGTATTGTGATTTCGAGCGATGCAACTGCACGTGGATCGTTCCTGAACGATTTGGCCCGCAACATTACCGACCTTGCCTTCGACGATTTGGATGCACCTCCGGCAGTATTGGGTTCGCGCGACTGGATTACCCCAGCTTACGAACTGGAATATGCATTCTTCCCTCAGGCTGAAAGCTTTATCGACATCATCAACGAGAAGCTTATCCCGCTTAAAGGCCATGTGGCAAAATATAATTTCACGGGTGCAGAGCAGATCCGCAGAAGTAAATTGGGAATTTAATTTTTTAATTGTGGTAACTGGCGTGGTGACTCCAAGTCGTTGCGCCAGTTCAAGATAGTTAATTGTGTGAAAATGAAAAGCCCTCGTTGTCCGGAATGGATGGCGGGGGCTTGTGTTTTTACAACGAATCGCCTTCGACATGCTCAAGCAGCGAGTGTATGATCGGTATTTTTTCATGACGACAAATGTTGCTCGAAACCTCACTACCTGAGAGCCTAGCAGCCAAAGGGGGCGAGCGTCAATCTCGATAGAAATTTAATTTCGGTATAACCCGAAAATCGAATAGTTTTGCGTCCTGATTCAGTAAAATCATTTATCCTCAAATTGTCAGGAAATGAAACGGAGAGGATGGGTAAAAACAACTGGAGTAGTGGGGACTGGCCTTTTATTGTCCAGTTATATGAAATTTGGACATACTAATATGGAAAATAATACGACATCCGTTAATTCGGCTTTCAGCCTAACCAAAGCCAATTTTGGCTCAGATTTTAAATGGGGAGTTGCAGCGGCAGCGTATCAAACCGAAGGAGCGTGGAATGCTGATGGCAAAGGTGAATCGATCTGGGATCATTTTTCGCGTAAATCAGGAAAAATTGAGCGTGGTGAGAACGCCGATGTGGCCGCCGACTTTTACAATCGATATGTGGAAGATATTGACTTAATCAAGTCGATGAATTTTAAAATCTTTCGGTTTTCGTTGTCGTGGCCACGTATTTTGCCCGACGGAATAGGAGCAGTCAATCAGGCTGGCCTCGATTTTTACCACAGCGTGATCGACAAATGTTTGTCGGTAGGAGTGGAGCCGTGGATTACCATTTACCATTGGGATTTGCCTCAGGTTCTCGAAGATCAGGGCGGTTGGACGAACCGAAAAATGGTAGAATGGTTTTCGGAATATACTGAATTGGTTACCAAAGCGTTTGGCCCCAAGGTAAAAAACTGGATGGTGTTAAACGAGCAGTTTTCGTTCATTGCCGGTGGCTATTTGGCCGGATATATGGCTCCCGGACGCTGGAGCATCAGGGGATTTCTGAAGGCAGTTCATCATTCGGTATTGTGCAATGCCGAGGGTGGTCGCATCATCCGGAGGAATGTTGATGGGGCAAATGTCGGCACCACGTTCTTTACCGCACACATCGAATCCGTTGATCAGGACGAAAAAAACATTGAGGCAGCCAGCCGCGTTGATGCCGGAATAAACCGACTGTTTATTGAACCGTCGCTAGGGTTGGGCTATCCTGAAGATGCACTTCCGGTACTGAAGAAAATTCATAAATTTAATGAGCCCGGCGACGAAGAACGTATGGTTTTTGATTTCGATTTCATCGGGATCCAGTATTATTTCCGGGCCGTTGTCGAAAAATCGATCATTCCATATATTCAGGCCAAAGAAGTAAAAGCCGCTGATCGAGGTGTGCCGGCGAATGAAATGGGGTACGAAATCTATCCGGAGGGACTTTATCATATCCTGAAAAGATTTAGCCAATACAAGGGAATCCGGAATTTACTGGTGACCGAAAATGGTACTTGTGTTTTCGATAGTGTCGAGAATGGCAAGGTTCACGACAATAGACGAATCGAATATTTCAAAGACCATTTGGCGGCGGTTTTAAAAGCCAGACAGGATGGTGCCAATGTGAATGGTTATTTTGTATGGTCGCCTACCGATAATTTCGAATGGGATAAAGGATTCCGGACGCGTTTTGGCTTGGTTTATGTCGATTTTCAAACTCAGCTACGAATCATGAAAGATTCAGGTTTGTGGTTTCAGCAGTTTCTGAAATAAGTTGCTCACTGAAGCTTCTTAATTGTACTTTCACCCGTCGTTTCAAATCATTGGATTTCCTGAGTAAAAGCTTCCGTCGGTCAGAACCCAAAATGTAAACAAAACCTTTTATTTTCAATGTTTGTCTTCAACTTGATTATTGGCGTCGGACGGGGCAATTGCTTTAGGGGCATTTTTACATTCAATAATAACTTTTTCTGCAATTATCATCCTGAAATAAGTTGCAATTACAGCTGCTGGTAGAATGATGATCAGTCCAAATACAACAGGTATGGATTTGGCATATCCAATGTATCCAACGAAGTAGCCCAACAGCAGGCATATCCCGATGCACATGTTCATCGAAAGGAAAAAATTTCCGATCATTCGTTCGGCACGTTCGTTTAGATTTCCTCTGGCGGTCAAGTCAAACCGTTCGCAAAACAAAATTTTCAAGATCGATTTTTCATCTAAATTTTTGCTTGACTTTCTGCCTTTTTCTTTTCGGTTTAAGCAATAGTAAATAAAAGCTTCAATCATTATGGCGATGGCCTGTTGCATTAATGCAAATGCAAAAATGATACAAGTGGTGGTCAATGTCGATTCGTCAATTTGTTTTAAAGCAGCATCGGTTAACGGCCGTTCTGTAACAAAAAACAGGCTTAACCGCCATAATCCATATGTGAAGAATCCGGGGAGCACTAAAGTAAGTAAAAGCCATAGGTTTTTGGATATAGTTTCCATGCGGTTGAATTTTTGGGTTGAAATTATTTTCTGGCGGTTATTTGCCGGATTTCCATATTTCTTCCAGGCGGGTCAGTGCGCTGGGATCGTGCGAAAAGTGTTCCTGTAGGGAAGGGCAGGCATAGTCACTGCAAAGAGCACAGTTCTTTATGTTTTTATGGCTGGCACATCTTCTGATTTCGCAATTTTGGCATCCTGAGAACATTCTTCCGGAGTTGGTAAGGCAACCATCACAGTCGGTAATGTCTTCTGGTTTAAGGTTCATTCCATATTGTTTGGCACACAATTCGGCAATCGATTTTCTCATGGCCTGTTGGTGCGACGGGTCAGGTTCCAGGGTCGCCAGATGAATTGGACAAGTATCGCATATCAGGCCGCAGAAGGCAATCATTGTTTGTAGTGTTAGATTGTTAAATCAGAAACGGAACAAATTTTTTGGTGCGTTTCATATATTCACGATACTGTTTGCCGAAATACCGGATGCATTCTTTTTCATCGCAAATTGCGGTTGTGTAAAGAAAGACCGTTGACAAACAAGAAATAGCAAAAAGGAATATCGAAGGATTTTTCAGAAATATGCCCCACGTTAAAAAAATCAGCGAAGAGTAAAGTGGATGGCGGATGTATTTAAAAATACCGCAATCGACTAATTTAGTGGTTTTTTCAAATTCGAAAAGTGATTTTTCGTCTCGCGTCATTGCCGGTTCCCCGATTTTTTTCAGGAAAATTGTTCCGGCAATAACCAGGTAAGCTCCAATAACCAGGAAGATCCATGAAAAAATCTGATTGATGCTAAACGGATTTTCAAACCAGATGTTATAATTGCTCGCAAAAAGCCAGAGGATGCACTCCCAACCGAAGAACCGGTAAAACCCGTGACTTTTAGGGTTGAATAAGGTCCGTCTTGAGAGTATTATTGTTGGGATACTCAGAATTCCGAAAACGATTAAAGTTTTCATAATCCGAATTTTGTCGTGAGTCCTTGTTGCATATAAATTTACACAATCCAATTGTTTTTTCAATCGTTATATGGGGTGTCTTTGTTGTTATTACAAAAAATCCGGATAACAATACATGCGGATTCAAAGATAAGATGGAGTTTACTAAAGGTTCGTTTTGTTTGAATAGTCTAACTAACAGATATCTGTAGAATTGTTAATAAGTTGATGATATTTAAATGTAATAGTGGTGAACTAATTTCTAGTTTTGGTCGATTTTTTTCAGGAAATCAATAATATGGAGTAAAAACCGGATTTCTTTAATTCCGTTTGTATGAAAATTTATTTTATTTTTTTGCTTGCGATCTTTTGTTTTTCATTCCGTCCTTCCGTCGAAAAAGCTGCACAAAATACGAATAATGGATTTTATGTTTATGTTGAAGACTATACCGACAGAACCTCGCACAAATACATTGTAGAGTCGAAAGATTCCGTCAACTCCATCTTTAACTATTTCTTTAATACCGAACTTGAGCTTGGCGACATTGATCGGCCCATAACGATTTACAACGGGAAGCTCAACTTTTACATCGCTCGGGTTACCGTTTTCGAACAACCGAATGGAAAGAAAATTTTCAAGCATCTGAAGTACCCCAGCGTATATAATAAACGTTCGAAGTTGAAGCCTGTTGTTTTGTAACTTAGTTTAAACATTTTTCATTTTTTCAGTCTTAACTCATACAAATCGTTTCTCCGGTCTTTCAAATTTCGTACACAACCATAGGTGTGCAATTCATTCAGTAAATCCAGATCGACATCAGTAACCAAAATCATTTCGGTATTTGGTGTGGCTTCTGCGCATTTTCCGTCAGTTGGGAAAGCAAAGTCGCAGGGGGTAAAAACTCCGGATTGAGCATACTGAATATCCATGTTGTGAACCCGAGGAAGATTTCCGACGCTACCAGCAATTACCACATAGCATTCGTTCTCAATGGCGCGGGCCTGGGCGCAGATCCGCACACGGGAATAACCATTTTGTGTGTCGGTGAGGAAAGGCACAAAAAGGATTTGCATACCCTGATCGGCCATAATGCGCGGAAGTTCGGGATATTCCACATCGTAGCAAATCAGTATCCCGATTTTGGCGCAATCGGTATCAAATGTCCGAATACTTTTACCTCCTGAAAGTCCCCAGCTTTTGGTTTCATCCGGGGTAACATGTATTTTTTCATAGGTCTCGAAAGTTCCGTCGCGGCGACAAAGAAAGCCCACATTGTACAGGTCGTCACCCCGAAGTTGAGGCATACTTCCGGTGATAATGTTGATGTTGTAGCTGATAGCGAGGCTGATAAAGCGTTTCCGCATTTCGTTGGTGTATTGAGCCAATTGCCTGATCGCTTGTGATTCACCCAGATGATTGAATTTTGCCATCAGCGGAGCATTGAAATACTCGGGGAAAAGAACAAAATCAGCTTTGTAATCAGACACTGCATCCACGAAAAATTCTACCTGTTCAAATACGTCGTCAATGTTATTATATGTACGCATTTGCCATTGAACCAATCCAAGTCTGACACTTGTTTTTTGGGGGATGAAATCTTGTGAAGGTGGCTGATAGTAAATGTTGTCCCATTGCAAAAGGCAGGCAAAGTGCTTCGATTCTTCATCATCGGGCAGGTAATTGGTTATGACCTTGCGCACATGGAAGTCGTTCGAAAGCTGAAAAGTAAGTACGGGATCGTAAATTTCCTTTTTGCGTACTTTCTGAATATATTCTTTTGGGCGTAATTCGTCAGCGTATTTGTGGTAGTTCGGAATTCTACCACCGAACATAATGGCTTTCAGGTTTAGCGTTTCGCAAAGTTCTTTTCGGTATTCGTACATTCTACGGGCCAGACGAAGTCCGCGGTATTCCGGATGGATAAAGACTTCGATGCCATATAGAATATTCCCCTTTGGATTGTGCGTATCAAAAGTTTCATGTCCGGTTACAGAGTCATAGGTGTGGTCGTTTTTTACCTTGTCGTAATCTACGATCATGGAAAGCGCACATCCTACAATTTTTTTATCGACCTCGGTAACAATTTGACCTTCAGGAAATATATCGATTAACTTTTGGATCTGCTCGCGCGACCAGAATTCGTCGCTCCCGTTTGTGTAGGTTCTTCTGAACGATTGCGATAACTGGGAGTAGTCTTCGATTTGTAATGACCGGACGGTTACTTTGTTTATTCTGGGTCTCGATTCCATAATGTTGCATATTTTGTTTTCCAAAGTGTCACAAAGATAAGTAAAGACATCTTGCTTCAGCAGACATCAATCTCCGATTTAAAGCGAGTTATGACAAAAATAATTCCTAACCGATCTTTGTTCCACGGGCAAAGAAAAACATCAGCAATGCCGAAATTGCAGCAGTTGTGGCGCCAAAATAAAATGGAAGGCTTGAATTAACTTTATCGTAAAGCAATCCGGCGATTAAACTTGCTGGCAATAAGGTAATTCCCAACAGTGCATTGTAAATTCCTAATCCTGTGCCTTGTTTGTTTTTATCGATTATGTCTGAAACAAATGCTTTCTGAATCCCGCCGGTTGCGGCCGAATACAAACCATATAAAGCAAACAGAGCTACAATGGTACTCACACTTTTGGTGATCCCAAATCCGTAATAAACGATTGCATAAATCAGAAACCCGGCTATGAGTAGTTTTTCTTTTCCGATTTTGTCGGAAAGTTTACCCAAAGGAATGGCCAGTAACACAGCAACAATACTTGTAATCAGATAAACGAGCGGAATAAAAGCAACCTTGACCCCAACCTCATTGGCTTTTACCATCAATAGTGCATCGGTTGAATTTCCAAGAGTAAAAATGAAAATGACAGCCAGAAAGAGATAATATTTCCGCGGGAAATCTTTAAAATGAAATTTATTAAACAGGCTTTCCTTGCTCTTTTTGGCCTCTTTGATGCCAAAAATGATGGTGAAAACACCTAGGATTGCTGGTATTCCGGCTAACATGAAGATGAGTTTGTAGTTGTTGGGAAAGAAGATTAATAGCACAAATGCGGCCAACGGACCAACTATTGCACCACTATTGTCCATCGCTTTCTGCAAGCCAAAGCTTTTCCCGGTTTCTCCGTTGGTCACTGACCCGGCGATCAGGCTGTCGCGCGGCGCTGTGCGGATGCCTTTGCCAAAGCGTTCGATGAATCGCAGGTACAAAACTTGCATGGGCGAAACAACAAACGAATAAAGCGGAATAACAAGGGCTGCTATTCCATATCCAATCAGCATGAAGGGTTTGTTCTTGCCAATTTTGTCGCTCCAAAATCCGGACAATGTTTTGACGAGTGCGGCAGTACTTTCGGCAATGCCCTCGATGAGCGACAAACTGGTTTTTGAAGCGCCAAGTGAGAGTAAAAACATGGGCATCACCGAATAGATCATCTTTACGGAGGTGTCGGTCAGAAAACTCGTCACCCCAGTAAACAAGATATTCCTGGTGAATCCAAAGAATCGTTTCTCTTTTTTAACAATGACTTTTTCTTTCATTCAATTCTTTAAGCTAATCGAACCGTGATTATCTATACAGTGCTGTCTTTGGGGGGAGTCAATATGCTGTGCAGGTTTTGCATTCTCATATCAATATCGGCAATACCATCGGCACAGTCTTTTAATTCTTTGGTAACTTCTCCTGTTTTTTCGTCAGTCAGCTTGTACCACAATTCGTGTTCGAGCGATGCCCAAAAATCCATAGCAATGGTCCTTATCTGAATTTCAACATTAACAAGCTCCGTACTTTCCGATAGAAAAACGGGAACGGTCACAATAAGGTGGAGGCTACGATAACCATTGGGTTTCGGGTTTTTAATATAGTCGGAAACTCGGACTACCTTTATATCGTCCTGCGATGTAAGCAATTTTGCAATCAGATAAATATCGTCAATGTAAGAGCAAATAACGCGAACACCAGCAATGTCGGTCAGGTTATTCCGGGCCGATTCAACACTGAGTTCAAAGCCTCTTCTTAACAGCTTATCCATAATGCTCTTGGGGGTTTTAACCCGGGCCTTGATCTGATGGATGGGGTTTCGGTCTTTTACGTACTTAAATTCATCATTCAAATTTTCCAGCTTCGTTGTAATTTCGCGTGTGGCAGCCAAATACAGATTTTCGGTCACCATAAACGAATGAATTGCTTTGACTGCCTCATCTGGCAAAATGTTGCTTGCCAGCCCATCTAATAGATAGGCAACTTTTGTCTTTTCAATATTTATCATTGTTGTTCTCCTTCCTGATTTCTGTTGTCTTGCTTTAACTTTAGATTGTAAACGTCGTTGCAGAATTTGTTTCTGTAGCCTAAACTCCGGATTCTTTTATTTTATTCTGAATTAACGTTTCATTTCCAACAATCCATACTTTATCATTTACTTCAAAAACCGTATCCGATTCCGGATTTAGAATACGCTCTCCATTCCTTTCGATACCGACGACTAAACCTTGCGCCTGTTCCCGAATCCCTGATTCGCGAATATTCTGTCCAACAAGTACCGAATTATTGTCTATGGTGAAACGATGAAGTGAAACGTTTTGTTTTACCTCTTCTGTGTTTGATTCAGCTGCCGATGATTGAAGAAATGTTTTAAAACGATCGAGTTGCTCATCGGTTCCAATGACCGATATTTTGTCGTTGGGATAGATGTGATTTTCCCGCCCCGGAACATTAATTATAAAATCGCCTCGCTCAATAGCTACCACATTGACACCGAATTTTTCACGTATTTGCAACTTCTGTAATGTTTTTCCAACGAATAGCGATCGCGGGCTTATCTCAAATTTAGCAATATGCGAATCCCATGGAGTTAATATCTCATTTGAATTTGCCTCCGATTCGCGCTCATGGAAATTAGCTAAAAACCGGGCTTCAATTCTCCCGTAAAACGCTTTTATCTTTTTTGAAAAGAGGGCCATAATAATAGTCGAAACAAAAATTCCCCAAAGAGCAACTCCTGGCGAAAACAAAGCCAGAAATAAAATTCCGATGTATAAAACGGCCAATACGATTCTTGAGAATTGCAATAAAATTAGCGGGCCGCGACGTTCGGTTTTTAGCCACACATTGGCATAGGCCTGTCGCTGTATTCTGCGAAAGGCAAGCGCCCACAAAAAAGGAGATAGAACAATAAGCGTAACAATTGCAGTAATTACATTGTATTCCTCGAAATCAGAGAATAATGGTGCAATGTACCGCGTGCTTAATACAATTAAAGTGATTATGACTACCGAAAAGATGACTACGTTAATGAAATAGGATTTCAGTACTTTTTTCCAGTCGCTTATTTCGGTAATGTGTTGTGCTTCGATACTATATCTGGTTAACGTATTTTTTAATTTATGAGGTAAGGTGGCATCTAAACGTTTATAGGCAGGTTCCGAAAAACGAATCATGTAGGGCGTGGTGAACGTTGTCAGTACCGATACAGCAACAGCCACGGGATATAAAAAATCGCTGGTAACGTTCAGGCTGAGACCCAACCCGGCTATAATGAACGAAAACTCACCGATCTGAGAAAGGCTCATCCCGGATTGTACGGCTATTCTAAGCGGTTGACCGGCAACCAACGCTCCCAGAGTTACAAAAAGCGGTTTCCCGAGCAACAATACCAGTGTGGCTGCACCAATGGGTAGTGCATGTTTTACAAGCATTTGCGGGTCAATCATCATACCGACAGACACAAAGAAAATAGCGCCGAAAAGGTTTTTTATTGATTTGGTCAGTTGTTCAATTTTCTCGGCTTTTGTGGTTTCGGCTAAAATTGAACCCATGATAAAAGCGCCAAGCGCCGATGAAAAACCAACATAGGTTGCCAATACCACCATTAAAAAGCAAAGTGCCAGCGATATAATCAGGAGTGTTTCTTCGTTTATTAATGACCTGATTTTCCTAAAAAACGTAGGGATGAAAAATATTCCGGAGACAAACCACAGAATGAGGAAGAAAGCCAGTTTCAGAACCTCACTGATCATTTCACCTCCTGAAAATGACCGGCTCACGGCCACGGTAGAAAGCAATACCATCAGCAAAACGGCAACTAAGTCTTCAATAACCAGCACCCCGGTTACAATTCCAGCAAATTTCTGACTTTTTACGCCCAACTCATCAAATGCCCGAATAATAATAGTGGTGGATGCAATTGCCAGGATTCCGCCCAGGAAAAGACTATCCATAAAATTCCAACCCAGCAATTGGCCAACGCCTAAACCTAAAAGTAAAGTTAGTGTTACTTCGGTAATCGCTGTGAGGGCCGCCACGCCGCCAACCTTTAGTAATTTTTTAAAACTGAATTCAAGACCGAGACCGAACAACAGGAAAATAACCCCAATATCGGCCCACGTTTTAATAATATCGGGTTCAATAACCGTGGGGAATATTTTGATTTTTGGTCCCACCAAAAGTCCGGCGATAATATATCCCAAAACCACCGGTTGCTTTAGTTTCTTGAAAATGAGTGTAACCAAAGCAGCAGCGCTCAAAATAAGGGCTAAGTCAATTATGAGGGCGGGCAGATGCATCATTATTGCAACGATAAAAGGTCGGTTGACGGATTAATATTCCGCAATTTAAGAAACTCTCCATTAAAAAATCACATCATCGCGATTCCAAACAGAACGTTGTCAAAAAATTTACCTTAACGTGTAAATATGATTTCGTACAGTTCCTTTGTTCTGGCAACAAAACCAATCGTTCAGATAAGAATTTCCTGATTTGATTTCTTATCCTTAAATTTCCGTCTCGTTTAAACAATGTCCTGAAAACCTTGTTTTAGCTTCTGAAAAATGGAACCGACATTTGATTGATGAATTAAGACTATTTTATCTTTTTCTTAGTAATCCGAATAAAAAAGTCTGTTTTGTTTTCAGTTTAAAAAATAATAGTCATATTTGTATCAAATTATTCAGAAATGACAGGTTTTGCTAATATTTCCCTTCTAGGTCTCATTCTCGGTATTCTCCTCATTTGGATGCGCGATTGAGAATGGTATGGGTAAAACTATAAAGAGCTTTTAAAGGCCATTCTCGATTCAGGGGATGGCCTTTTTTTTATAAACATGAATATTCTGAATCTTCAATACTGAATAGCCAAATCAGGACAGGAATAAAAAAATAATAAATCGTAAATAATAAATCAGATGAGCGACAGACTGTACATTTTTGACACCACGTTACGCGATGGGGAACAGGTTCCCGGGTGTCAGTTGAACACCGTTGAGAAAATTGAAGTTGCACGTGCGTTGGAGGAATTGGGCGTTGACGTGATCGAGGCTGGGTTCCCCATTTCGAGCCCGGGCGATTTTAATTCGGTAGTAGAAATATCAAAAGCGGTTACCTGGCCAACCATTTGCGCCCTCACCCGTGCCGTCGAAAAAGACATTGATGTTGCTGCTGAAGCCCTTAAGTTTGCTAAAAAAGGCCGAATTCACACCGGTATCGGAACTTCGTTTTATCACATTCATTACAAACTGAATTCGAATCAGGATGAAATTATCGAACGTGCCATTGCTGCCGTGAAATACGCCAAACGCTATGTCGAAGATGTTGAATTTTATGCTGAAGATGCCGGTCGCACCGAAAACGAGTACCTGGCTCGCGTGGTTGAGGCTGTTATCAAAGCAGGTGCAACGGTGGTCAATATTCCGGATACTACCGGATATACGTTGCCTACCGAGTTTGGTGCCAAAATTAAATACCTGATCGACAATGTTCCCAATGTGCATAAAGCTATTTTATCGACCCACTGCCACAACGATTTGGGAATGGCCACTGCCAATACGATTGCCGGAATCATGAATGGAGCGCGTCAGGCCGAAGTAACCATCAACGGAATTGGTGAACGTGCCGGAAATACTTCGCTCGAAGAAGTGGTGATGATCCTGAAAAGTCGCTATGCTGTATTGAATATCGACACCAATGTCAACACCAAAAACATTTATAAGACCAGCCGTTTGGTATCGAACCTGATGAATATGCCGGTTCAGCCGAACAAGGCGATTGTTGGCCGCAATGCATTTGCCCATTCTTCCGGAATTCACCAGGACGGAGTGCTCAAAAATCGTGAAAACTACGAAATCATCGATCCAACAGAAGTGGGAATCAATGAATCGAGCATTGTACTTACCGCTCGCAGTGGTCGTGCCGCATTGAAACACCGCTTGGAAATAATGGGATATGAGCTGGATAAAATAAAATTGGACGATATCTACGAAAAGTTTCTGAAGCTGGCCGATAAGAAAAAGGATGTGAAAGATGACGATGTTGCCGCCTTGATTGGTGATGTGCAACAGAAAGAACGCCGCGTGAAACTCGACTTCTTGCAGGTAGTTACCGGGAAAGGTCTGGTGCCGGTTGCCAATGTGCGTTTGAACATTGCCGGTGAAATACTGGACGCTACGGCTTCCGGAAATGGTCCGGTTGATGCTGCTCTTAAAGCGGTGAAGAAAATTTTACATCGTAAAGTTGTTTTGGAAGAGTTCCTGATTCAGGCCATTACCCGAGGAAGCGACGATTTAGGTAAAGTACACATGCAGGTGAAACACGAAGATGGCATCTATCACGGTTTTGGAGCCAATACCGATATTATTGTCGCTTCGGTTGAGGCTTTTCTGGATGCGCTGAATAAAATTCCGGGAGGAAATAAAACTCAAGTAGATTAAAAGTCTCCTCCAATTCCTTCCAAGGCGGGGTGAAGGGACTCCTATATAATAATAAATAAATTAATTTTTGCAGCGCTAATTCCCCTTTCTTTAGGAGAGGGGAGGCAGCGAGGCCAATAAATAATAATAATGGAAGCAAAAACTTTATTTGACAAAATTTGGGATGCACATGTAGTTAAACAAGTGGAAGGTGGCCCAAGCGTGCTGTACATCGATCAGCATCTGATTCACGAAGTGACCAGCCCCGTGGCTTTTTTGGGACTCGAAAAACGCGGATTGAAAGTCCTTCGTCCGGAGAAAACCATTGCCACGCCTGACCACAACGTGCCAACCATCAATCAGAACCTGAGTATTAAAGACGAATTGTCGCGCAATCAGGTGGAAATGCTTAAAAAGAACTGCGCCACTCACGGCATCGTTTATCATGGGTTGGGTAGTGAAGGCCACGGTGTAGTTCATATCATTGGTCCTGAAATGGGGATTACTCAGCCCGGAATGACCATTGTTTGCGGCGACAGCCACACTTCGACCCATGGCGCTTTTGGAGCCATTGCTTTTGGAATTGGTACAAGTGAAGTGGAAATGGTGTTTGCAAGTCAATGTATTATGCAGCCCAAACCAAAGAAAATGTTGATTTCGGTAAACGGCAAATTGAATAAAGGAGTAACAGCCAAAGACATTGCATTATATGTAATAGCGCAGATTTCAACTTCAGGCGGAACAGGCCATTTTGTAGAATTTGCCGGATCGGCTATCGAAAGCCTGTCGATGGAAGGACGCATGACGCTTTGTAACATGAGCATCGAGTGTGGGGCCCGTGGCGGTATGATTGCTCCTGACCAAACGACTTTCGATTATGTGAAGGGCCGCGAATTTGCGCCTAAAGGCAAAGCCTGGGACAAGGCTCTGGCTTACTGGAAAACACTGAAATCGGATGCTGACGCCGTTTTTGATGCAGAATATGTTTTTGATGCCGCCAATATCGAACCAATGATTACTTTCGGAACTAACCCCGGAATGGGAATTGGTATTTCAAAAACAGTTCCAACCAGCGCTGGCTTAACCGGAAACGACAAACTGACTTACGAAAAGTCGTTGAAATACATGGGTTACCAGGAAGGCGATAAAATGGTTGGCAAGGCAATTGACTATGTTTTTGTTGGAAGCTGTACCAATGGCCGAATTGAGGATTTCCGCACCTTCGCCAATTTTGTAAAAGGGAAGCAGAAAGCCGCCAATGTAACGGCTTGGATTGTTCCTGGGTCGCGCGCTGTTGAAAAACAGATCATTGCAGAAGGATTGGTTGAAATTTTGAATGAAGCTGGTTTTGAATTGCGTCAGCCCGGATGCTCAGCATGTCTGGCCATGAACGACGATAAAATTCCGGAAGGGAAATATTCAGTTTCTACTTCGAACCGCAATTTCGAAGGCCGTCAGGGACCGGGAGCCCGCACGCTGCTCGCCAGCCCGTTAACTGCCGCCGCTGCTGCTGTGACAGGAAAAATTACCGATCCAAGAGAATTTCTTTAGGAATCTCGAATGATGAGTCTTGAATCTAGAATGAAAATAGAATCTTGAATAGAAAAGGCAATTTGTCAATTTCGATTTTGTTTAGAATTCACTCAAGATTCTGATATTCTAACCTTCTAATATTCAAATTATGTCTGAATTAGGATTGTTTAAAGAGCAAATGAAAAAGCGAACAAAAAAGTTTGCTCATGATTGTGTTAAATTTTGTTTGACTCTTCCTAAAGATCAGCTAGGCAAACACATTAGCGGTCAGTTAATCAGATGCTCCACCTCAGTTGCCGCTAATTACAGGGCATCTTGTATTGCACAAACAATACCTTCATTAATCAGTAAAATGAGTATTGCAATTGAGGAAGCAGACGAGTGTGAATTCTGTATAGAATTTGCATCTGAAGAAGGTTTAAATTCTAATTCAAACGGATCATTACTTATAGCTGAAGCGCATGAGATTGCTTCAATTTTAATTAAATCACGAATGACGCTCCAATCAGGTTCAGGGAAATAACCATCGCGTAGTGTTACTCAAGATTCTAATCTTCTAATCTTTAAATATTTTAAATATGTCCTACGATAAATTCACAACATTAACATCGCCGGCAGTTCCGCTGCCCATCGAAAATATTGATACCGACCAGATTATTCCGGCACGCTTCCTGAAAGCTGTCGAACGCAAAGGTTTTGGCGATAACCTGTTCCGCGACTGGCGGTACGATAAAAGTAACCAGACGATTGCTGATTTTCCACTCAATCAGCCAAAATATTCAGGTAAGATTCTGGTTGGAGGTAAAAACTTCGGAAGTGGCTCTAGCCGCGAACATGCTGCCTGGGCCATCTACGATTATGGTTTCCGCGTGGTAGTTTCGAGCTTCTTTGCCGATATTTTCCAGGGAAACGCTTTGAACAATGGTATCCTTCCGGTGGTTGTATCACCTGAGTTTCTGGAAAAGATATTTGCGGCAATTGCAGCCAACCAGAATGCTCAGTTTGAGGTCGATCTTCAGAATCAGAAATTTACCATTAAAGCAACAGGAGAATCGACTGGTTTTACCATCAATCCATACAAAAAGCATTGTTTGATCAATGGTCTCGACGACATCGATTATTTGGTCAGCATGAAAGAAGAAATAGCCGCCTTTGAAGCAAAATAACAGTCTCCTCCAACCCCTCCTAAGGAGGGGCGAACGAAGGCATAGCGCATAGATTAGGTTGAAGAAAATAAATAACAATGCAAACCACTTCTTTCTCCTCACCTTTCAGGGGAGGCAGGGAGGGGGCTTCATTTTTAAGTTATGACAGGAAAAGTAATAGAGGTTAAAAATCAGGTGCTCAGTATTATGGACACGACCTTACGGGATGGGGAACAAACATCCGGAGTGTCGTTTACCGATATGGAGAAACTGAGTGTCTCCCGGATTTTGTTGGAAGATGTAAAAGTTGACCGGATTGAAATCGCCTCGGCCCGTGTTTCCGAAGGAGAATTCCTTGCTGCAAAACGTGTGATCGAATGGGCAAAGGAAAAAGGTCATTTACAAAAAATAGAAATTCTGGGTTTTGTCGATGGAAAAATTTCGCTCGACTGGATCAACGCGGTAGGTGGAAAAGTAATCAATCTGCTTTGTAAAGGTTCATATAAGCATGTGACCCAACAGCTCCGGAAAACTCCGGAAGAACATGTTGCTGATATCAGCAAGTCGGTTCAATATGCCGAAGCGTTTGGAATCCGCGTCAATGTTTATCTGGAAGACTGGTCGAACGGGATGCGCAACTCGAAAGATTACGTGCATTTTATGGTTGGCGAAATGCTGAAATTGAACGTTGGCCGTATCATGTTGCCCGATACACTCGGAATTCTGGACCCGGATGAAACTTACGAATTTTGTCGCGAGATGATTGAATCTTTTCCAGAAGCGCATTTTGATTTTCATGCGCACAACGATTACGATCTGGCCTGTGCCAATGTGTTTCATGCCATTAAGGCTGGAATCCGCACGGTTCACACTACGGTCAACGGATTGGGCGAACGGGCCGGGAATGCACCACTTTCGAGCGTGATTGCCACAGTGAAAGATCACCTTAAAATGAAAACAAAGGTGAACGAAACCATGCTCAATAAAGTCTCGAAGTTGGTTGAATCGTTTTCGGGAGTTCGCATTCCGACCAACAAACCACTGATTGGTGAATTTGTGTTTACCCAGTGCAGCGGAATCCATGCCGACGGTGACAACAAGAATAATCTGTATTTCAACGACCTGCTTCCCGAACGTTTTGGCCGCCATCGCGTGTATGCACTCGGAAAAACTTCAGGAAAAGCAAACATCAAGAATAATCTGGAAGAACTGGGCATTGAACTCGATCCAACTTCGCTGAAACTGGTCACCGACCGCATTATCGAACTGTGTGACCGCAAAGAATCGGTTACCATTGAAGATCTTCCATACATTGTGGCCGATGTGTTGAATTCGGATGATGGTGAATCGGAAATTAAATTGGTGAACTACGCCTTGTCTCATGGAATGGGACTTCGACCTTCGGCAACCGTGAGTTTTTTGATCAAAGGCGAGAAATACGAAGCGAATGCCGCCGGTGATGGAATTTATGATGCTTTTATGAATGCGATCCAACGAATTTACAGTGAGCTGAATAGACCACTGGCAAAATTGCTCGATTATTCGGTAACTATTCCTCCCGGAGGTAAAACTGACGCTTTGGTCGAGACTTTGATCACCTGGAAAATGGATCGCGAATTCAAAACCCGGGGCCTCGATTCTGACCAGACTGCCGCAGCCATCAAGGCCACTGTGCGTATGCTAAATTTAATAGAAAAGTAAATCGGAGTGATTTACCATTTTACCATTTACTAATGACAATTTTGAAATCAACTCCGGAAGCCATTCGCCGGAACTTCGATCAACAGGTCGAGCGTTTTTCGAATTTGGAAACTGGTCAAACTACAGCCATCGATTCGCCTTTGTGCATGGAACTGGTTGCCCGTTCGGCAGCTTTACTAAATCCTGATGCCAAACGGGTCATGGACTTGGGTTGTGGCGGAGGAAACTATGCGGTGAAAGTCACTTCGTTTTTGCCTGATGTGGACTGCACCCTGATAGATCTGAGCGCCAACATGCTGGCAAAAGCCGAAGAACGGGTTCTGGAAAATATCTCCGGAAAAGTTTTGTCCATTCAGGGCGACTACCGCAATGTTGATCTTGGAGAGAACTCATACGATGTAATTACTGCCGGAACCACGCTTCATCACTTGCGTGGCGATGAGGAATGGGTGTCGGTCTTCGGGAAAGTTTACCGTGCGCTGAAGCCTGGCGGAACATTCTGGATCAACGACATTGTGATTGGCGAAACCGACGAAATTAATCGGATGTTGCTTGACGGATGGCTGAGTGTGCTGGGTAAACAAATCAGTCCCGAAGAAATAGAAATGTACATGGGGCGTTATGAATCGGAAGACACACCTCGTACCTTGTCGTATCAGCTTGACTTAATGAAACAATTGGGATTCAAAGAGACCATTGTTTTACACAAACATTTTAATTTTGCCGCCTTCGGCGCAATAAAGTAATTCATTGTTATGGTCATCCTGAACTTGCTTCAGGATCTGACGAAATTTTAGCAGACCCCGAAATAAATTCGGGGTGACAAAAAAGAGAAATTAAAAACCAAAAATATGAAGTTAAAATTAGCTGTTCTTCCCGGTGACGGGATAGGACCTGAAATCATCGATCAGGCCATGAAAGTAGTGAAGGCCGTTGCAACCAAGTACAACCATGAACTCGAATACGAATATGCGTTAACCGGTGCGTGTGCTATCGATAAATTTGGCGCTCCATATCCCGATTCAACTCACGAATTGTGTATGAAATCGGATGCCGTGCTTTTCGGCGCTATTGGCGACCCCAAATACGATAACAATCCGAAAGCTCCGGTTCGACCCGAACAAGGTTTGTTGTTGATGCGCAAAAAACTCGGTTTGTATGCCAACATTCGTCCGGTAGTGACTTTTCCATCGTTGCTGCACAAATCGCCGCTTCGCCGCGAGTTGATTGAAGGTGCCGATTTTGTGGCTATCCGCGAACTAACCGGCGGTATTTATTTTGGCGAAAAAGGCCGTAAAGACGATGGTAACACAGCTTACGATATTTGTGTTTATACCCGTATGGAAATAGAACGAATCCTGAAACTGGGTTATGAATATGCCATGAAACGCCGAAAAAAACTGACGGTGGTTGACAAAGCCAATGTGTTGGAAAGCTCGCGTTTATGGAGAGAAGTTGCCCAAGAAATGGCCCCAAGTTATCCGGAAGTGACCACCGAATACATGTTCGTTGACAATGCTGCCATGCGGATTATTCAATGGCCTAAAGATTTCGATGTGATGGTTACCGAAAACATGTTTGGCGATATTTTGACCGACGAAGCTTCGGTAATTACCGGATCGCTTGGTTTGTCGCCATCGGCATCCATTGGTATTCATACTTCGGTGTTCGAACCCATTCACGGTTCGTATCCGCAGGCTGCAGGCAAAAACATCGCCAACCCGGTAGCCACCATTTTGTCGGCGGCCATGATGTTCGAATATGCTTTCAACCTGATGGACGAAGGCGCCATCATCCGCAAAGCCGTTGATGCTTCACTGGATGCGAAAGTGGTGACTGTTGATATTTCCAGCGAAAAGCCCTACTCAACATCCGAAGTAGGTGACTGGATTGCCGAGTGGGTTAGTAAGAACTAAGATTTTCTGAAATGATACTGAAAGGCTCTTTGCGCAGGCAGGGAGTCTTTTTTTGTTCAGGGTACCGATATTCTTGTAATCGCAGAAATATTACTGGTTTAATGTTGGTCCTTGAATCGCTACCGGTGCAGCTAAACCAGCAGACTGAGGTGCCGTTTTAGGAGCGACACTAATTTCATGAGTGCCGTCGTGTAGAAATTTGACAGCTTGCAGAACTTTCTTTTTGTTGAACAAATCGTAGCTCTTTTTTAAGTCGGCCCACAAGCTGATTTTGTCTTTGTTTTTGCTGTTCTCTTTTGTTAACCTGTTATAGGTTTTATCTTCAAGCCTGGCTGGATAAATGGTAATGTTGATGTCTTTTTGTCCGCAGTTATAGGCTTCAATGCAATAGATAAACAATTCTTTGATTTTTTCATCGGTAATGGCGATGCAACCCGACGATTCACAATTTCCATGAATATAAATGAGATTACCTAAATGCGCACGATTACCCCGGATACTATCGGATGCATTTGGATAGTTGATTCGCATCGACAAATAGTACTTACTGTAAGGATTTAATTCATTGATGCGGTAAAATCCCTCCGGAACCTGCAAATCACGAGAACACCTTTTGGGACCAATAGTCCCCGAAATTTCGCAGATAGCGAATTCTTTGACTAAAGTAAACGCCGTGTCGCAAGTGTTCTTTGCCCAAACCTCAATCGTTTTTTCAGTTTTGAAAGCACGAAGGTACAGTTGCATGCTGTCGCGCGAAATACCATGATCGGTAAGCGTTTTGGTTACCATTTTTTCTTTGTTGCCATAAGCTTCCCTCACCCGGGTATAATTCAGTTGCTTGTCTCTGAATGTAGCTGGTGGGGTCCCTGATGTCAGGAAGAAGAAGGAGAAAATGTATATTAAATATTTCATGTGCAATTTAAAAAGTCGGGCAAAAATAGTCTAAAACATATAAACAACCTTTTTAGACCGATTTTTCTTTACGCAAGGAAAGACAATGTTAATGATTAAGCCGATAATCTTTTCGCCGACGCCATAGGATGGTTTTGTTTTTTTCGGGGAAGTTATCATTTGAATGTTGAAGGGCAATGGCTACGTTGGAGGTAAATTTCAGGAAACGGAACCTATTTTCTGAGTATTTTCCCTTCTCCTGCTTTTACCGAAATCAAAATAATCTTTACCTTTGCCATCTCTAAAACCGTTGGATGTTTAAATTTATTTCGGATCGTGTGAAGTAAATAACCTTAGGTATCCCAACCAAGGTTATCCCTTAATTGAACTCAGGCATGTTCTTGCCGGAGTTATTTTCATGTCAATACATTAGTAACAAATTGTGGCGTGGCAAAGTATTTCTTATGCCAAGTCGCACCAAATAAAATTTAAACATCATGAGTAACGAAAATAAATCAGTGCACGAATTCGATTTTAGCTTAATCTGCGAATATTTTTCAAGCGTAGAGCGGCAAGGACCAGGTAGCCCCGAAGTAACCATTAAAGCATTGGGTTTCATCGACAATTTAACTCCTGAATCGCACATTGCCGACCTTGGTTGCGGAACAGGCGGCCAGACGATGGTGATGGCCCAACATGCACCGGGACGCATTACCGCAATCGACCTCTTTCCCACGTTTATTGACCTGTTCAACCAGAACGCGGGTAAGCTGAATCTTCATGATCGGGTTACAGGCATCATTGGCTCGATGGACAACCTGCCTTTTCAGGAGGAAGAATTAGACCTGATCTGGTCGGAAGGAGCGATCTACAACATTGGTTTTGAACGTGGGCTGACCGAATGGCGAAAATTCCTGAAACCCGGAGGCTATGTAGCTGTTACAGAAGCATCGTGGTTTACCGACGAGCGTCCTGCTGAAATTAACGACTTTTGGGTGGAAGCTTATCCTGAGATCGACACGATCCCCAACAAGGTTGCCATTATGCAAAAGGCCGATTACTTGCCAGTTGCTTCGTTTGTTTTGCCTGAAAATTGCTGGACGGAACACTTTTTTGCTCCGCAAATCGAGGCTCAGGAAATCTTTCTGAAGAAACACGCCGGTAACCAAACTGCCGAAGTACTTATTTCTTACGCACGACACGAAGCCCAATTGTACGCGAAATACAAAGCGTATTACGGCTATGTGTTTTACATAGGAAAGAAAATTTAATCAAGTTAGAAGAGGCTGTCCAAAAGTATCGGATAGCCTCTCTATATTCTTTTTTACGTATTCCTGTGTCCACGGGCAATGAACCAGGCATTTCAAACAGGTGGTACAGGTGTAAACATCAATCCGTTCGTCTCTCGGACTACTTTTTGTCCAGTTTTTTCCTTTAATGGCACCAACTTCACAAACATCCATGCAAATCGTACATTTTCCGCATTTCGGGCTGGCGGCAGGAAATGAAACTGCCGGGAGAGGAGCGTCGGTCAAAACGGTACACATGCTAATGGCGCTTCCAAATTCGGGTGTAACCAGCAGATTATGTTTGCCAATCCAGCCTAATCCGGACATCACAGCAATAGTTTTATGGGGAAGGTGCGTAGAGTGGGTTTCGGCATCGTAACAATCGTTCGCTATCAGATTTTTCTCCGATTGGGAATAGGCTGCATAGTCTTTCGAATGCAGGAATCCTGCAATATCATCGGCAATCTGGTCGGTTGCAATTTCCTTTCGGCTAAATTCATCGTCATCCTGCCTTTTGTCGCGAATCAGCTCCTGAATGTAATTCTCGTTTGAAGCCACTTCACGGATAAATTTAGTAGAAAGTGCAAATCCGAATAAAATGGCAACGCTCATTCCTTTATTTTGCAGAAAAGACAGATTGGAAACATCGACAAGACGAACAAAATCGGTTCCCTGACTTGCCAACATTTTCCTGATTTCAGATTCAAGTGACATGGGTTTTGTTTAGTAAGCCAAAGTTATGGTTTCTAAAAAGACAGATAACAAAAACAAGAAACTTATTCCACATTGCGGTTGTAAAATCCGATGACCTTCAGCCGGAAAAAGACCAGCCCAACAACGCAAACGCCTGAGCTGATCAGGAATACTGCCGATATGGAAATGTATTGGGCAATGAATCCGGCAAGAATCATTCCGAGTCCCATGCCGGTGTCTAAAGCGGTGTAAAGTGTTGAGTTGGCGGCCCCACGGTTTCCTGAATTGGCCAGGTTGTTTACAATCGTCTGGAAAGTTGGAAATACCACCCCAATACCAAATCCGATAAACAGCGCCGAGGTGTAAAAAGCTACAGCATTCCTTACCAAAGCCAGGAACGGGAAGCCAATAATTAACAATGCCAGACAGAAGGTCAGGATGCCAAGCGGGCCTTTCCGGTCGAATGCTTTTCCGGCAGTCAGTCGCGAAGTGGCAATCCCGACAGCGAAAACCAAAAAGAAAAGCGACGAATTTTCGATCCCGATTTCCCGACCAAACAGGGCAATAAACGAGAGCAACCCGCCATAAGTGGTCATAATGATCAGCAGGTTAAGCGATGGCAATATGGATTTCCGGTGAAAAAGGTTATCGACGCTGAATTCAATTTCTTTTCGGGTTGTCAGTTTCTTGGGTAACCGGATTGAATAGGCAAAGATGAGGCTCATCAGGCTGATGAAAAACCCGGAGATAAACATGGCCGAATATCCTCCGTGATGGGCGATAAACAAACCCACAACCGGACCAACCGACATGCCCATGGTGGTCGATAGCGAGAAATAACCAATTCCTTCGCCTCTTTGCGCCAGCGGAATAATATCAACAGCAATCGTCGAACCCGAAATGGTAGTAACGCCCCAGGTTAATCCTTGGGCAAACCGCAGAAAAATAAGGGCTGTAATGGTTAATGCAATGAGGTAGCCGGCAAACAATAGGGTATATAAAACTAAAGCCAAAAGGAAAACGGTTCGCCGGCCAAATTTATCGAGTGCAAAACCCGAGAACGGACGAATGATAACTGAAGCAATGGTATATGCGGCCAGTACAAAACCAACCTGTGTTTTTCCGGCATGAAGTTCACTTACCAGGTAAATCGGCAATGCCGAAATAATGGCGTAATATGTGATACACATGAAGAAATTCGACAATGTCAGGAGAATAAAATCCCGGTTCCACATTTTCTCGTACATATCCTGAACATTAATTTGAAGCTGCGAAGTTATTCAACACTCCTGTTGGGTATTCTTTCCTGCGTCCTGATTTAACAAGAACCTAATATTGCAGTGGGTTGGAGGAATAAAGCCATTGCAAATAAAACTTGGATTGTAATTAATGGTTTCTAATTTCGATATTCGTAAATTGTGCCGTTAAAAAAGCAAACTGACAACCATTAAAATTAATAAACGATGACTATTTTAATCCTGATTTCCGGGTTTCTGTTCGGAGCCCTACTCCAAAGCGCCAAACTGAATAAATACAATACCATTAGTGGGATGGCACGGCTCGAAGATTTTACGGTTGCCAAAGCCATTGCCGTAGCTGTTGGCGTTGGTGCGATTTTATTGAGCATCGAAATTGGGCTTGGCTATGCTTCCTGGCATCTGAAACCTCTACTTTTGGCCGGAATTGTTGTTGGCGGACTCATTTTCGGTGCCGGAATGGCGATTCTGGGTTATTGCCCCGGAACGCTACCCATTTCGTTGGGCGAAGGTTCGGTGGATGCACTGATTGGGATTATTGGTGGAATCGCTGGTGGAATTGTTTATACATTGATTCAGCCATCTGTTCAGGGAATGCTTGGACCTGATCTGGGAAAACTTTCACTTCAGAGCGCATTGGGTGAGGGTTTGCTTTATTATATGCTGGTTTTCGTGTTCGGACTTGCATTGGTGGCAACAGCCTTTTGGCTCAACAAAATCGAAAACAAAAAAAACTATAACTGGTTGTATGCCGGAATTGGTTTGGCTGTGCTGAATTGCATCGTTTTTCTGACTGCCGGATTTGATCGGGTGATTGGCGCCTCCACAACTTATCCGTATGTTGGCGATTTATTGACCGGATTAACCCAAAATGAGTATTTTGCTTCCACAGTAAAACCTGGCAATTGGGAATTAATTTTCTTATCCGGATCTTTTTTGTCGGGGCTGGTTGTTTCCTTGCTACGGAAAGATTTCAAGATCCAACTGATTCATTCAGGATGGTCTAAAACACAGGGTATTTCTCCTGTAAAACGGATTGGTTGGGCGTTCTTCGGCGGTTTTGTCATGTTGATTGGTGCTCGTATGGCTGGCGGATGTACCAGCGGACATGTTATCTCAGGCGGAATGCAAATTGCTGCCAGCAGCCTGTTGTTTGGGGCTTTTGTGTTTGCAGGATTGCTACTTACCGGAAAATTCTTCTACAAAAGGTGATAATTGATTTTTGAACTGAGGTGATAGGGAAGGTGGATTTCTGTATAAGAAATCCACCTTTTCAATTTTATTGTGAATGTCTTTAGGTTAAACAATTGTTGCAGAATCGCGTTTTTCAGGAACGGAAAACATATTATTCCCGGGTTTCAGTCTAATTTTGCCACGATCAGAAAAGAGAAAACAACCATGACACAACAGAAATCATATTATCCAACTTTGCGCAGTATTACTATGGCGCAATTAAACCTGAATACCATTGTTGAATCAACACCACTTCAGCGAAATACCAATTTATCCGATCGTTATTCGGCCAATGTTTTCCTGAAACGGGAAGATTTACAAGTGGTTCGTTCGTACAAAATCCGCGGTGCTTACAACAAAATTTCTGGATTGACCGAGGAGGAACGGCAGCGTGGCGTGGTTTGTGCCAGTGCCGGAAACCATGCTCAGGGTGTGGCTTATTCGTGCCAGCTTTTGGACATCAAAGGGAAAATTTATATGCCGACCACTACCCCGAAACAGAAAATCACCCAGGTGAAAATGTTCGGGAAAGATAAAATCGAAGTGGTTTTGGTCGGTGACACCTATGATGCTGCTTCGGACGCCGCCCACCGCAACAGCGACGAAACTGGCATGATTTATATTCATCCGTTCGACGACCCACAGATCATTGAAGGGCAGGCCACGTCTGGCGTAGAAATTCTTCAGGATTTTACCGGAAGTATTGATTATTTGTTTTTGCCCATTGGCGGCGGAGGTCTGGCTTCCGGGGTGGGGGCGTATTTCAAACAGATCAGTCCGGATACAAAAATTATTGGTGTGGAACCTGCGGGTGCTGCTTCGATGAAAGCGAGCATTGAAAAGGGCGAAGTGACAACTTTGAAAGACATCGATAAATTTGTGGATGGCGCTGCTGTTCAACGTGTGGGCGATCTCACCTTTAAAGTTTGCCAGCAGGTGCTCGACGATATTGTGGTGGTTCCTGAAGGAAAGATTTGCACGACTATTCTTGAACTGTATAACCTCGATGCCATTGTGGTTGAACCGGCCGGAGCACTGGCTATTGCAGCGCTTGATTTTTACAGGGAACAAATTGAAGGTAAAAATGTGGTTTGCATGGTTTCGGGCAGCAACAACGACATTACCCGAACCGAAGAAATCAGGGAACGTTCGATGCTATATGAAGGGCTGAAACATTATTTTATCGTCCGCTTTCCACAGCGTGCAGGCGCTTTACGCGATTTTGTCGATCAGGTGCTTGGCCCAAACGACGACATCACCATGTTCGAATACTCCAAGAAAACCAACCGAGAACAAGGTCCGGCATTGATTGGCATTGAACTTCAGGATAAAGAAGATTTTCCTGGTCTGGTTCAGAGAATGGACGAAAACGGTTTCCTTTCCGAATACGTGAACGAGCGGCCCGATTTGTTCCAGTTGCTGATCTGATGTTCGTCCACTATCTGAATTTTCAGTCAAACTTGGTTTCTTAGTCTTAACTGTTTTATTTTACAAAAATTGATTGTGCGAAGGAAATTGTACTTTCATCAGACAAGTAATGTGGCGAATTGTTATCCCAGTAGGTGGCAATGTATCTGTCCCCATATTTTGCTACTTCTCCGGCAACATATACCGATTGATTTGTCACGAATATTGAATTAGCCCTTGCATTGGTTCTGCCATCAGTGAGGTAAACCGGTGTTTTATTTTTCCAATAAGTGGCCACCATATTTGGAATATCTTTTCCTGTACTTGTGCCAACCACATAAACATCATTGTTGTGTATGAAAATTGATCGGGCATAGGCATAATATTTTCCATCCGTTAGTCGAACCTCTTCTCCGTTTTTCCAATAAACAGGTATGCCGTATCCTATATTCTCATCAAAGGGTGGATATTTCCCCAATATATTTCCTGACATATAAACGTCAGACCCCTTAACACAAATTGATGTAGCTTCTGTCCAGCCATTTGAAACATGAGTTGCCTGTCCGTTTTTCCAATAGGTCGCATATTGGTTTGGTATTCCATTTTCAACGACCGTTTCATTGCCAGCCACATAGATGTCCGATCCTTCAACATAAATAGAAGTTGCTTCAGCCGAAGTTTGCGCAGTATTCAAATAAACGGGAACCCCATTTTTCCAATAAGTTGCAATTGATGGTGAATTCAACTTGAAAGTTCTACCAGCTATATAAATGTCCCCATTGTTTGCAAATATTGAATTTAGCGTAATTAGATTACCCAATCCATCGCCAATTGTATTTGATATCCCATTTATCCAGTACCGGCCAAAGGCCTGGTCGTCATTCCATGCGGTTCTACCGGTAACATAAACACCGGAACCATCAACAAACAGGGAATATTTACAATCAGATGAACAGGGTCCATCAGGCAAAAAACTCTGAGCGCCATCTTCCCAATAAGAAGGAATAAAGCTAATATTATGATATAACATTGCTCCGGCGATGTAAACCTTCTCTTTTACAGGATCAGATTCCTTATTGCAACTTATTGCAAATACAAAAATGAATAAAAGCAGGATAAGTCTGGCAGTTAAATTGTTCATTTGTATGTGATTAAGATTGTTTTTGTTTTAGTCTTTTATGCATCTTATTGAAAAGCCCTGGGATAAATTTGCCGGGTTTATAAATGTCTGGGGAAAATTATAATAGATATCAATCCGATGGGGGTCATCCATATTGTTGTTATATATACACCACCAATAACTGCCGTAGCCCATCATCTCAAAATTCCAACTCCGGCATCCTCCTGGAACAGCATTAAATCCTGATTTATTAGCATATTCCGGATAATCACTGCTTCCCAGAGTTCCTGACATGTTCGAAAGCGCCCAGTCTTTAGTAATCCCAAGTGACTTTGCAATTTTATTATCTTTAGTTGTTCCGTCATAGTTATATCCGTTTGCAATAAGGTAATCAATCAAAGTTTGCCACTCTGTATCGGTCGGAATGTGCCATCCTTTGGGCGCAAGTTTTCCTGTTTTTACTGCATTCCAGTTGTAAAGCAGACCATATTTTTCGATGTGACTGTCGTCGTTGTTATAACTGCAATAGCCAGGAGGACTCAAAAAAGCCCATTCTCTTTGGTCAGTTACAAGTGAAATAGGAGTTCCATCATTATATTTGGTGGTTTTCAGATTTTCGAGCATCCATGTTTGCGTACCAATTGTTTTGGTCTGGTATTGGTTGCCATCCATGTCATAAACGGTGTTATCTTCTTCTTTTTTGCAGGAAGCAAGAAGCATCGAAATGGAGAGGAAAATAGATAATAGAAATTTGCCGGATGAATATTTCATGGAAAATGTTGATTACTATAATGTGCAAATTTATTGATAAATTTTTAATAAATCTGTTTTGTTAATTTAGAATGGCAAATAGTCCCCGAACAGGATACCAAAGGATACAAATTCGTTGGCATTTCTTTTACTTTGTTATGAAATTCAAAAACTAACTAAAAGTAAGATCAATGAATAAAACATCTCCTTTTTCAAACTTTCCGGGCAAACAGGAGTTGCTCGCCCAGTTCAAAAGTAAGTCCGAAAACAAAACTTTACTGGTGAACGGCCATTTTCACACTCCATTCTCCTTCAGTGCGTTCACCGAGATCGAACAGGCGTTCCAAATGGCAGAAGCCGAGGGCGTTCAGGTGCTGGGCATCAACGATTTTTATACTACCGACGGTTACGCCGAGTTTACAGCCCTTGCTTCAAAATATAAAATCTTCCCGCTGTACAACATCGAGTTTATGTCGTTACAGAAAGATTTGCAGGAAGCTGGTGTACGCGTGAACGACCCGGCCAATCCCGGACGGACCTATTTCTCCGGAAAAGGTTTGCGCAACCCGTTTGAATTGTCGGGCGAGCCGTTGCAGTTGCTGAAGCAGGTTCAGCACGAAAGCAATGTGCAGACTGCCGAAATGGTGAACAAACTGAACGAACTGCTGGCTGAAATCAATGCCGGGTTCAGCTTCGATTTTGATGAGCTGAAGGCGAAATATGCCAAGAACATGTTGCGCGAACGGCACATTGCCAAGGCTTTGCGCACTGCCATCGACGAGAATTTTACTTCTGACGATGATAAAAGGGCTTTCTACCTGAAAGTTTTCTCAGGCAAAGAAGTGAAATCGAAGCTCGATAATGTGTCGGCCCTCGAAAACGAAATTCGCGGTAATCTGCTGAAAGCCGGTGGACGTGCGTTTGTTGCCGAAGATCCAAAAGCATTCCTGAGCCTGGAACAAGTAAAAGATATCATCATCTCTGCCGGTGGCATTCCTTGTTACCCTGTGTTGCTCGACGATGCCAAGGGTAATTTTACCGACTATGAAGGTGATTTCGTTCAGCTTTACGAAACCCTTAGAAGCAAAGGCGTTTACAGCCTGGAGTTGATTCCGGGTCGCAATACATTTGCCGTGTTGAAAGAATTTGTGACCTATTTCCGTTCGAAAAATTTTCTGGTCACTTTTGGAACCGAACACAATACTCCCCAGCTCGATCCGATCAAAGTTTCGTGCAGCGGAGGTGTTGATCTCGACGAGGAGCTGGAACGAATCGGGTTCGAAGGGGCCTGCATCATTGCAGCTCACCAGTACCTGATTGCCAAAGGCGAACAAGGTTATCTGAATACTGACGGCGATGCCAAAACCAGCGAATACGATTCGTTTGTCGAATTAGGCAAAGCTGTAATTAAAAATTTCATAAAATAATCTGACTTCTTTTGCCAGCAGCCAGCCGCTAGCTGCCAGCGACTGGCAAAAGAAGAACAACAATTCATACAAGAAATGAAACCTGAAATTCAACAATTAATCGAAATTTCACAGTTCTACGGAACGAAAAAAGATTTTGTAATCGCCGGAGGAGGCAACACTTCATACAAAGACGAAGATCACCTGTACATCAAAGCCAGCGGACACAGCTTGGCAACCATCGGGGAGGGCGGATTTGCCCAACTCGACCGAAAGGGTTTGCAATTGATTGCCGGGAAAACTTATTCCAGCGATGTGATGGAACGCGAAAATCAGATCAAAAACGATTTGCTGAATGCCCGCGTTTACCCTGAAAAAGGACAGCGCCCATCGGTTGAAACTTCGCTGCACGATTTAATCGCTTTCCGCTTTGTGGTGCATACGCACAGTACCAAAGTGAACGGACTGATGTGTGGCAAAGACGCTGAAAAGCGCACTGCCGAATTGTTTGGCGACGAAGTGGTGTATGTACCTTATGTCGATCCGGGATACATCTTGTTTAAGGAAGTGGAAAACCGAATCAATGCCTATCGTGCCAAAACCGGGAAGGAACCCAAAATCATCCTGTTGCAGAACCACGGGATTTTTGTGGCTGCTGATACCACTACCGAAATTCATGAACTTTACACCAAAGTGATTGCCAAGCTTGACGCTGCCATTGGTGAAATTGCTTCGTTGGTCAATCTTCCGGTTGATCCGATTGCTGCGAAAATTGTTCCGGCTATCCGCATGATGCTCTCGGAAAACGGACTGAAAACGCTGAAAGTTGTCAATAACTCATACTACGAACGCTTCCTTTCTTCAGAAGAAGAATTTCAGAAAATAGCTTTGCCGTTTATTCCCGATGGAATCGTGTATTGCAACTCGTCGTTCATTTATGCCGAATACAAAGGCGATGTGGAAGCTTTGCTTAATGAACTTTCAGAAAAAATTAAAACATACACCGAAACTCAGCCAAAAACTCCGAAGATCATCTGCATCAAAGGAATCGGTTGCATTTTGGCTAACGATAATGCGCAGGCTGTTGCTACGTTGGAAGACGTGATGATGGACACTTGCAGAGTTAGCCTGTACTCCGAAAAATTTGGTGGACAAAGCCCAATGACTCCGGCTCAGGTTCAGTTTATCGATACCTGGGAAGTGGAACAATACCGTAGCGCACTTGCCATGGGAGCTACAACCGGACGCGTCGATCGCAAAATTGCTATTGTAACCGGAGGAGCTCAGGGATTTGGTGCCGGAATTGTGGAAAACCTGATGGCTAATGGCGCCAATGTGGTGATTGCCGACCTGAACGATGAACTCGGAACCAAATTTGCCGAGTCGCTCAATACCGGAAAAGGCAAAAACAAAGCTTTCTTTGTGAAAGCCGATGTGTCGAATGCCGCTTCGGTTGAGAGTCTGGTGTTCCAAACGGTTTGCGAATTTGGCGGACTCGATATCTTTATCAGCAATGCCGGTATTTTACGTGCCGGGGGACTGGAAGACATGACTCCGGAAACCTTTGAACTGATGACCAAAGTGAACTATTCGGCTTATTTCCTGTGTGCCAAATATGCTTCAGCGGTGATGAAACTTCAGAATAAATTTAAGGCCGATCATTTTGCCGACATTATCCAGATCAATTCAAAATCAGGATTAAAAGGCTCGAACAAAAATTTCGCCTATGCCGGTGGTAAATTTGGCGGAATTGGTCTGACACAGTCGTTTGCCATGGAATTGATGCCATTCAAGATCAAGGTTAACTCCGTTTGTCCGGGAAACTTTTACGACGGTCCGCTATGGTCCGATCCGGAACGTGGACTGTTTGTGCAGTACCTGAATGCAGGGAAAGTGCCTGGTGCCAAAACCATTGACGATGTGAAACGTTTCTATGTGGCACAGGTTCCTGCTGGTCGTGGCTGTACTCCGCTCGATGTGATGCGCGCCGTGTATTACATTATCGAACAGGAATACGAAACTGGCCAGGCCGTACCAGTAACTGGTGGACAAAATATGTTGAAGTAGCCGCTGGCAAAAAGCAGTGTGGAATTGAGCATTTGAGATGAAAATAACGATTGCTGGCCACTAGCATCTAGCCACTGGCAAAACAAAAAGCCAAAAGCTAGTAGTAAATTAATATGCTTATGTCCTACAAGAATCTTGAAATCTGGCAACTGGCAAAAGAAATTGCCATTGAAGTGCATGAGATGACCTTGAAAGATTTGCCTTCATTTGAAATGTACGAAACCGGCGGACAAATACGTCGATCATCAAAAAGTACTCGCTCAACAATAGTTGAAGGATATGGAAGACGAATTTATCAGGCTGAATATTTTAAGTTTCTGACATACGCCATTGCTTCGAACGACGAGACAACTGATCATCTGGAAAGTCTATGGGATACAGGTTCCCTTAAGAATAAAGAACGGTTTGAATCTATTCATTCCAAATGTGAAACTTTAGGTAAGAAATTGAATAACTTTTTGAAACACTTTGAGAGAAAATGAAAGCAGCTGGCTACACGCAGCTAGCATCTGGCAAAAAAAAGCCAGTTGCCAGAGACTAGTAGCCAGATGCAATTTTTAGTTTTTGCCTGCTGCCAGCAGCTAATAGCCAGCAGCAGCTAATTGAAACAATAACATCATACAAAGAGAATATGAAAACAAAAGCAGTCCGTTTATACGGAAAAGAAGATTTAAGACTGGAAGAGTTTGAACTTCCGGCAATCAAAGCCGACGAAATATTGGCAAAAGTGGTGTCCGACAGCATTTGCATGTCGTCATACAAGGCAGCTAAACAGGCTACCGATCACAAACGTGTACCTCAGGATATTGCTGAGAACCCGATCATCATTGGTCACGAGTTTAGTGGTGAGTTGGTCGAGATTGGCGAAAACTGGAAACACAAATTCAAAGCCGGACAAAAATTCTCGATTCAGCCGGCCATTTATTACGAAGATGGACCGGTGGGCGTGTTGAGCGCTCCGGGTTATTCGTACCAATACATTGGAGGTGATGCAACTTACGTGATCATCCCTAAAGATGTGCTGGTTCAGGATTGTTTGCTGGCTTACGATGGACCGGGTTTTTATCCTGCATCACTGGCCGAGCCTCTTTCGTGCGTGATTGGCGCCCAACACGCCAATTACCATACCACTCCGGGTTCATACATTCACAACATGGAAATTGTAGCCGACGGGAAAATGGCGGTGTTGGCAGGTGTTGGTCCCATGGGACTGGCTGCTATCAACTATGTCATTCATCGTGCCGACCGCAAGCCTAAATTGTGTGTGGTTACCGACATCGATCAAACCCGGTTGGATCGTGCCGCTTCAATTTATACCGTTGAAGAAGCCGCCAAACGCGGCATCGAGCTGATTTACCTGAATACAAAAATTGAAGATCCGGTAGCAAAACTGAAAGAAATTTCAGGAGGGACCGGATACGACGATGTATTCGTGTTTGCCCCCGTGCCTTCGGTGATCGAACAGGGCGATGCCATTCTGGGTTTCGACGGATGCCTTAATTTTTTCGCCGGACCGTCTGATCCGACCCTGGGCGCCAAATTGAATTTCTACAACGTGCATTATGCTTATACCCATATTGTCGGAACTTCAGGAGGAAACACTGCCGACATGAAAGAAGCACTCGATGTGATGACCAAAGGTCTCGATCCGGCCGGACTCGTTACTCACATTGGCGGATTGAATGCGGTAGCCGAGACGACCTTGCATTTGCCCAATATTCCCGGAGGAAAGAAATTGATTTATACGCACCTCGACTTGCCGTTGACTGCTATTGCCGATTTTCAGGAAAAAGGAAAAACCGAACCGCTGTTTGCTAAGCTGGCCGAAATTTGCGACCGTCATCAGGGATTGTGGTCGGTTGAGGCTGAAGAATATTTGCTGGGGAATTAAGTATCAAGTATCAGGATATAAGTATCAAGACTTCGGACTTTTATCTAATAGTCCTGATTCTTATATCCTGTGTTTCCTTTATGTAATATCTTTTCATCCTGATACTCGATACCTGGGTCTTGATTCTTTTAATGCCGTATCTTTGCATTCATAAATATTAGATATAAAAAATGATTTACATGGCCGACACAGCCGATCTGGAAGAACTCCGGAAGCTGTACAATTTTTTCCCTTTGGAGGGAGTTACTACCAATCCGACGATTTTGAAAAATGCCGGGAATAAACTGTCTTTAGCCGTCGAAGGCATTCAGGAATTGGTAGGCGCTGGAATGGTTCACGTTCAAATGGTTTCATCTGAGACTGAAGACATGGTGCGCGAAGCAAAGAAATATCGTAGTTATTTCGATTTTGGCGATAATTTTTATGCCAAAATTCCGGTAACAGCCAATGGATACAGAGCTATGCGCATTCTGAAAGATGCAGGAGTAAACGTAACTGCAACTGCCATTTTTACCCAGCAACAGGCCTTGGTGGCCATGAAGGCAGGCGCCGATTTTGTGGCACCGTATGTTAGCCGTCTCGACAATATTTCGTCGCACGGTATCGAAGTGGTGGGCGACATTGTGCAAAACATTCAGGAATATGGAATCGACGCCAAAGTTTTGGCTGCCAGTTTTAAAACCGTTGACCAGATTTACCGTACCAGCATGGCCGGTGCTCATGCCGCAACAGTTGGACCCGAATTGCTGCACCAGTTGATTAAACACCCCATGACAGACATCAGTGTAAAACAATTTGAGACTGACGCCGAAGGGTTGTACGACATTGAATTTTAGGGGAAAGCCCTGAGCAAAGGGCACAGAGATAAGAAGCCGAAATAGGTTCGGTTTAACGGAAGAAAGGATTTTGTCTTGAAGGATGAAGTCCTTTTTTTTGCTCACCGGCTACCAGCCAAATCTTTAAGTGTTTGCGGATCACTTCAAAAAGTTGTGGGGTTATCATAGTACATCATTCATCAATGAATCAGCTTAAAATTAAAGGTGATCAATCTTTCGATTGTTACTGTCCTCAGGCCGGACTGGCCCTTCCTTTTCCAATCGATGAAAAGGAAGCAAAAATCTCGTCAAAACGATCCCTCAGCCGGGTGTTTTGACGGGCCCACGCACTCGCTTTGTACAAAGGTTTGCTTCAATGGGAAGAATGATTTTATATGAGTTCTGCGATTGTTGCAGCGCTGGAGTTTTCCCGCCTAAGAAGAAAAAGCGTTAAAAAAACCGAAGCAGTGAAGCGTTAAAAAATTTTACCTGTCCGACGACCAACGGGAGGAGTTAGTAAAATTTTAGCGGAACGGATACGGTTTTTAGCTTTTTATTCTGTAGCGGCGGCTCTTTTGGGTTCCTTTTTCCAGCTGAAGGGAAAAAGGAACAGCCCGTCCGGCTTGGGGACAGCACCCTTGATTTTCAGTCATGCCGTTTCGTATTTGAAACCAATCTCCACAAGAATTTCAATTGATCCGTGTTTGCTTCAGAATACTCACTTCCAATTCGGGTTCCTTGATCCGGTTTTGCAGGGCTTCTATTTCGTAACGGTCTTCCGGTACCGAGTAATCGGTCTCCGGGTAGGGGAATTTGGCTGCTATTTCCCTGAAGAAGTTGTAATTCAGGAATTCGGACAACTCGGCTAGCCGCTGAATCTGAAGCGTTGGCCGGCGTAACATGCCCACCACCGAGGAGTGGTGCACTTTTAATCCGCGCGACAGGTCCATCTGATTCATGTGTTTGCGGTTCATTTCGCATTTGATCATAGGAAGTATGGCCAGTTGTTCCATCGGATCTGATTTAAGGTTAAACGTTTGATGTTGTGATTAAAAATAACACCTATTATTTAAAATACATCAACATTGATGTATTATAAATAATAAATGATGTATTTAGAATAATAAATTAGGTTTTAAAACACAACATTTATTTAAAATGAAAAAATGTTGTGTTTATTAGAAATAAAAATGGTACTAATAGAATCAATGTTGTGGCAAATAGAAAAAATATTGTGTGTAAATAAATAATAATTGCTGTATTTTACACAAAAATAGATGTAAAAAGAATAAGACACCGCTTCGAAGCAGTTTGCGACCCTCGCTAATTGCTCCGGAATGCCGAAACGAACCAACTAAACGGCGAGCTTAATCAGCTATGCGACGCAAAATTTCTGCGGACAGGCGATCAACGCCAGCGGAGTGGGGGAGGATTGGTCCGGAGCGGTGAGGAAAACTTTCGGTTGTCTGGCCAATTTGTATGGTCAGGACATGTCCTGACCGTACCATACAACACTCTATTCCTTTTTTTCAAGCAGCCATAAAAAGCCACTGATTGATTTCAATTCCTTTTTTGAAAGATCAGCCGTTTCAATTATTTCAACCGATTCAAATTCGTACCACGAATAATCATCCCAATGCCGATGAAATTTGAATTTTTTAATGCCGACTTGTTCTGGGTAAAAGTATTCCTGATCAATCAGATTTTGACGAATCTTTTGTCCTATTTCTTCAAGCGAAAGTTGTTCAGGATTTGAGAACAGCTTGCGTCCAAACTTCTTCCAGTTTTCCGAATCGCGGTACAAATAGTTAAAACGGATTAATTCACTCATGGCTCTTTCAGCCAAAGGAAGTAAGTTAAGAAATGCATGTCAACGGACTATGAGTCACATTTTGAGTTAAAACGAATCTTTTTTCACAGCAAAGAAATATTTGCACTTATCAGACAAACATTTGTGAAATTGTGTTTTATTGGGAGAATTCAGTAGTTTCAATTTCAATTCAGTTCTGGAACCGCATTTTGGACAAGTTGTTGGCTGAACACCCATAGAGAAGATTTCAAAACCGGTCATTTCCTCAAGCTTCAATAGTAGAAAATTTATTGATTCCATTTTCTTCTTTGGATTATCAATGGTATTCAACATTTCTATTGAGTCAAATTCAAATAACTGATAATGATTCCAGGAATGATGTTCTTTAAATTTTTTAATGCCGATGCAATTAGGGGTGAAAAATTCATGTGAGATCAAATGGAACCTAATATTGTACTCAATTACGTCACTAGTTAGTTGATCTGGATTTGTAAATAATATACTGCCGAAATCCATGAAATTTCTTGAGCCATAGAATAGATAGTTGAAACGGACATATTTGAACATAGTTTTTTTTTGACAAAGGTGAATTGCTAAAACCTATTTGTCAACGGACTATGAGTCACACTAAAATTATCCTTTAAAAATGGTATTCAAATGAAACTGTAGAAATTCTTTTCTTGGTAAATACTTCTGAGGAAGGTGGAGCGTAATGCCATCCAAATTACCGAAAGTTAACGAATAATACTCTTTCTTTTCTCTTGACCTCAGTTCTTCGGAAATCAGTATCTGATATTTTTCTGAAATGCCTATCAAACCTTTATCAAAAGCTCGATCATACAAAGCAGAAAGGCAAATTCCATTTTCAGGATTGAGCCGTTCTTCTTCATTTTGCGACCAAGGTACAATGTGACTAGCAACCAATAAATCAGGTAAATCAATGCCTGTTATAGCGCATTTCCCTGAATAATTAGATAAAACAATCTGTCGAAATACGTTCTGATTCACACGCATTTTAACTTCTCTGACTTTGGTCTCGCCTTTTAAATTTTCAGTTCCGGATAATATTTCAACAAATTTTGTCTCAATTGTTTGCTTTTCAAGTTCTGCCAGAATTCTCTCACTTTCAAAAATAAGGTCTTCTTTGTTGTTGACGAATTCGTTCCAAATTGGTTCAACTTGTTTGATTCCCCCAGTCAATCCTTTGATTCCTCTTTGCTGATGAAAAGGATCAATACTAGCAAAATTGCTTAAACGCATAGCAATTGAATTTGGAGTTCTATCCAGAATTTTGGCTAGATGAATGATTTCTGGAGTTCGGTGATGAAGTTTCCCGAAAGGTAATTTCAAATAAAGATTAAATGCAAGTATCAGTTCTTCTCTGGTCCAAAGTCGTCGTTCCATAAAGATGATTTAGTTGACCATAAATATCAGGAATTAATTTGGATAATCTTTCCCTTTTATCCGGCTCATGTTATAGCTCCGTATTTCTTTGCTGTGTAAATCGGTCATACGGGTAAAGGTAGGCATTTTTGCATTTGTTGTGCTTTATTAACGGCTGTTGTCTTGCTTATTCCGATTAAGTTTTTCGCACTAATTTATAGCTTGAATGGCAGTAGGGTCGAAGCATTTTTATTCGGTTGTTAGAGAAAATACATCAAAAAAAACAACCCAAAAATGAAGAAGTTTAGTTTGTATTTCATCGCTTTCCTGGTGTTTGCCCTAAAACTGTCGGCACAAAGCGATGTATCGGTAGCCCGTTGGAAAACCCACGAGATTGTCGTCGATGGCAACGACCGCGATTGGGTTAAACCACTGAATTTGTACGAAGACAAAACCGGATTGCTGTTCGCCATTTCGAACGACAGCTCAACCTTGTATTTTAATTTCACGATAACTGACCCCACGAAGATGATGAAAATGATCAGCTCAGGCTGGTCGCTTGAACTTTCGCTAAAGGACAAACGCAACAAAATCAGGGGCAGCATTACTTTTCCGGCGGTGAAGATGGACGGACCGAAGGGCAAAATGAGCGAGAACACAAATAATAAAATGAGTGGTATGGCTCCTGATGAAACGACTGAGCCAATTTCGGACATTGCACCGATGATTGCCAGTTACGGAATGAGTTTGCAATCGGTTATAACAAAAGGGTTCATTTTTAGTCATGGCTATGTATCCTTACGCGATACTTCCGGAATCGTTGTCCGGGTAGGCGAATCCGATTCGAAGGGTTTGCTTTATGAAGTTGCCATTCCTCTCAACGAACTTTTCGAAGAAGATACCATGCGGCTTAACGAGTCGATGGCAATGCTTGTTAGTGTGAATGCTGCGGCTAAGCCCTCTGGCGATAGTTCTTCTGGTGAAATATCTGGAGGAGGAGCTTCAGGGGGTAGTGGTATGCCCGGCGGAGGCGGACCTGGCGGTGGTGGCCCTGGTGGACCCGGTGGAGGTCCGGGGGGTGGAGGTCCAGGCGGAAGCATGAGTAAAGGAGGGATGTCTGGTTTTTCGGGGAACATGAGTGCAACATCGCAACGTGTTTCGTTTAAACAGAAATTCAGATTGGTTAATCATTGAGTCAAGTGTATTTTCGGTGAATTTTCGAAAGGGCAATGAGCGCTTTTCATTCATTGGTTTTTAATTTTCACTCTTGTCAACAGGGGCCGTACTGAATTTCGTGGGTTTTCCATTTGAATTGGAGTTTTAAACCATCATCTTTTACAAATTTGTATATCTTTGCTTTTGCAAAAATAAAAACCATAAAATGAACAGCAGAAGACTCTACGATCAGGTAATGACAATCTTTGGAACCGCGATGGTCTTTTTTTACCTGGGATTGGCTTATATGTTACTTTTTTCCAGCATATTTGCTCATGTGGACATTACCTTAAGGTCGATTTTTGCTTTCCCGTTTTTACTTTATGGAGTTTATAGGGCTGTGGGATCGTATCGTAAGATCAAAGAAAATTTCTTTGATCGAGACGAGGATTAATGTATTATTTTTGTTCAGAATCGGTAATCACTGTCGAAATATAGCATGATGAAATTTAAGTAATTAAATCTTTGAAGAATCGACTCAACAAGGATTGAATTATTGGCGTTCTCAGGCAAGAGGTAAATTGTAAATTTAGTCTTCAAAAAGGAGAATCCAGAATGAGTGTCGAGTTAGCTAATTCTGTGTCCGATTTGGATAAAGTGTTTAAACGACGCAATGATAGAATCGGTTAAGTACACTGATTTTCTAAATGTTGGAGAAAAAAGATATTTGGGGAAGGGATGTGGTATAATTGTTGTTATAAAATTAACATACGATTGAATTTTCTTATTTAAAGTTAATTTTATTTGAATTCAATCTTAATTTAGAACGCATCTTGGGCCAATTTTATTCGAAAATAAAAGGGTTTCAAAAAAAAAAATATTAAGAATGTTACTGTTTTTTTGCCCTATAACGGATTTGATTTATTATTATTGCAACGAAATTTTGAATCATTGTATCGTGTACAAATGAAAATGTCAGGAACATATAAGACTTTAAGTTCGGTCGTTATTGCAATCGGTTGCGTAACGATTTTGATGTTGGTTGGAACACAATGCACTAACAGAAAGGGTGTCATTGATGAGACTCCTACTAGTGGGAATATCAAGATATTGGCTGACGAATCCTTTGAACCCATTGTTGATTCTCAAATTGCTACTTTTACCTCTTTGTACAAGTACGCTCACATTACTCCAAAATTTGTCCCTGAAACTGATTTGATCGCTGCCTTTCTGAAAGATTCGGTAAAGGTTGTGGTTTCGGCCTGGGAGCCTTCTGAGCAACAAAAAGAGTTGCTGCTTAACACCCAAATTGTAGTGCGTACTACTGCCGTTGCTTACGATGCCATTGCACTGGTTCTAAATAAAGAAAACAAAGACTCGCTTTTTACCTACCAGAACGTTAACGATTTATTTACCGGTAAAATATCAGATTGGAAAGACATTAATCCGACATCTAAGCTTGGAAAAATGATGACGGTATTTGACAGCGATAAATCAGCCAACATGCGTTATTTCAAAGAAGAGTTTAAACTTGAAGGACAATTGCCATCCAATTTCTATGCATTAAAAAGTAATGCTGAGGTGATTGATTATGTAAGTAAAAATAAAGGAGCAATTGGGCTGGTAAGTGTCAATTGGATTAGTGATAAAGATGATTCCGCAACTCGTAATTTTATTAGTAAGATTAAAATAGCAGCGGTATCGCAAAAATATTTAGATCAAGGGACTTATTCTATGCCAGTTCAGGGTTCAATCTACGATAAAAGTTATCCTTTTACCCGAAAGATTAATCTGGTTTCGCGGGAAACGTTCAGAGGACTTGGATCTGGATTTATTTCGTGGTTTGCTTCAGAACAAGGACAGCGGATTGTCCTGAAATCGGGGCTGGTACCCGCCACAATGCCAATTCGATTAATACAAATCAAAAAATAATTTTAATATTACCTAATATGATCAATCGTTTTTTTAAGAAAACTTCTTTAATCTTGGGACTGCTCATTGTTTGCTGTGTCGCAGGATTAAGAGCACAGACATTAGATGAAGCGATAACCGCAACAAACAATGAACAATACGACAAAGCCGACCAGATTCTTCAGGACTTGGCAAAAAAATCTCCAAGCAGTAAAATCTATTACCGACTTGGAGAGAATACCATGTTAAATTTCTTTGCCGATACCATTTCGAACTCATTGAAAGTTGTTGCTGCTGAAGCAAAACAACAGTTTGAAAAAGGAATTTCACTTAATGCAAGTGATCCTCTAAATTATGTTGGTTTAGCAAAAGTAGCAGCTTACCTGGGTGATCAGCAAGGTGCCGTAGCAATGAGACAAAAGGCAAAGAGCTTTTTGCTTCCATATAAGAAAGTAACAAAAATTCCTAATCCTCAGGAATATGCCCTTACTTTGGCCAAATTAGCCGAATCGTATATTGTGTTTGACAAGGTAGATACAACTTCGGCTTTACCTTTGGTTCGTGAGGCTGCAACAATCGACCCTAAGAATAGTACTATTTTTATTATTGCCGGAGATATTTATCTGTTGGTTAACAACGGCTCGTTAGCCATTAAAAACTACAATGCAGCGCAGGACTTAGATGTTAAGTCGCCAATTGCCAACATGAAAATCGGTTATATTTATTACAAGGGCCGAAACCTGATGGCAGCAATTCCCTATTATGAACAAGCCATCGCACTCGATAAAAATTATGCTCCCGGCTATCGTGAGTTAGGTCAGCTTTATTCATTGGCCGGAAAATTCAAGGAATCAAAGAAATATTTTGAAACTTATTTGCAGTTAACCAATCAGAATATTCCAGCTAAAATTCGTTACGTCAATGCATTGTTCTATTCAAAGAATTATGCCGATGTAATTAAGAATGTTGAAGATATTTTTGCTGTTGACCAGTCAAGAACTTATTTGAACCGCATCGCTGGGTATTCAAGTTATGAGCAAAGCAATTATTCGGAAGCTTTAAGGTATATGAATCAATTATTTGCGAAATTACCTGCTGATCGTATCCTGAAAAAAGACTATGTGTATTTGGCTCGTATCCTTGTAAGAAAAAATTCGGGTTATTCTAAAACATTGGCTGAACTTGACAAGGACAACGCTGAATTAGCTAAAATCAAAGAGAAAAATGAATCATTGAAAGGGCCAGCTAAAGAAAAAGATAAAGTTAGCGAAGAACCATTAACTGCCAAAATAGCTGAACTTCAGGGAAGTGTTGATGCTTCGGCAAAAGAATTGACACAAGCTTTCGATGCATATGAAAAAGCAATCACTTTCGCTGATGAAGATGCAAACCTGATTCAGGAAAAAGCAAATATGCAGAATGCCAATAGATTTTATGTAGAGGCTGCTGATACCTGGAAAAGGTTAATTGCAAAAGGTAAAGATAGTGATGATAATTACCTGAAAATTGGTCGGGCATATTATCAGGGAAAAGATTTTGATAAAGCAGAAGAGATTTTCGACCAAATGATTGCCAAATACCCTAATAATATTTCTGGGTACAATTGGGCTGCAAATAATGCTGCAGCTAAAGATCCTGAATCAAAGACGGACATAGCTAAAGATAAGTTTATTACTCTGGTTGCTAAAGCAGCAGTTGATTCCGTTAAATATTCAACTGAAATTTTTGATGCGCTGCGTTTCTTAGGGTACAATGCACTCCAGTCAAATAAAAATGAATTGGCAAAAGCATACTACACCCGTATGGTTAATCTCGATCCAAACAATAAGGAATTTCAGATTAAGGCCTATAGCTCAATGAATACCATGTATATTTCAATGGGCGAATATGGTAAGGCAGTGGAGTGCAATAATAAGATTTTAGCTATTGATCCTAATAATGCAACGGCTAAATCGAATAATCAGTATATTCAATCTATTCAAACCAGCAGTGCTAGGCCAAAAGCCAATCCGAACGAAATTTCAGGTGTTATCAAAGACAGTTCAGGCAGTCCTATTGTAAGTGCATCAGTTCGTGTAAAAGATACTGCTGCAGAAGCTTGGACAAATGCCAAGGGTGAGTATCGGTTTACGATGCCTGAAGCTTCCACAACACTTGTAATTAGTGCCAAGGGATATGCCACGAAAGAAGTTGCTGTTACCAAAAGCAGGGTTTACAATGCTACGCTTAGCAAATAATTAATTCGGAATCAACAAATTTAAATAGAGATTCAACAAAAAATTATTTAACCACAAAAACTATTAAAAATGAGTAAAAATTCTAAATCATTCAAGAGTGTGTTTGAGTCAGCATTTGCCTCAGTTGCAATACTTGTTGCATTCGTGGTCGCTTATTTACTGTTTACCCAGCTCATGGGTGATCCGGTAAACTTTGAAGGCGGTAACCCAAAAGGTCATCCACTACCAGGAAATTACATGGGTATGCTTTATAAAGGGGGACCTATTGTGCCTGTTTTGATGACTTGTATTTTGGTTCTTTTAATCTTCGTTTTTGAAAGATTTATTACTTTGAGAAAAGTAAAAGGTAAAGCTAGTTTGGATGCATTTGTAGCTAATATTCAGACATTGACTGCAAAAGACAAAATCGAAGAAGCTATTGCTGCTTGTGATGTTCAAAAAGGTTCTTTGGCTAACGTAACTAAAGCAGGTTTACTTCGCTACAGAGATCTTGAAAAAGATGCAACTCTTGAGAAAGACCAAAAAATTACTTCAATGAAACAAGCTTTGGAAGAAGCTTCTGCTTTGGAATTGCCTATGTTGTCTAAAAACATGGTTATTCTTTCAACTCTTGCTTCTATTTCTGTGTTGATCGGTCTTATCGGTACAGTACTTGGTATGATCCGCGCATTCTCTGCTCTTGCTCAGGCAGGTGCTCCTGATGCTCTTGCATTGTCAACTGGTATCTCTGAAGCTTTGATCAATACAGCTTTCGGTATTTCTGGTTCTACTTTTGCAATTGTATTCTTTAATTATTTCTCATCAAAAATTGACGGTTATACTTTCAAAATTGATGAAGCAGGATTTAGCCTTACTCAGACCTTTGCCGCATCACTTAGAAAATAAGTCTGGGTTTAATTTTTTGGTTCATTTAAAATTTAAAATTATCGCATGCCAAAGATTAAAATGCCAACCAAGTCGCCCCATATCGACATGACGCCTATGGTGGATCTTTTTTCGTTGCTCTTAACATTCTTTATGTTGACAACGACATTTAGGCCACAAGAACCGGCTCCTGTTGATACTCCATTTTCTGTGTCGGAAAAACCTTCACCTGATGCTAATATTATGACTGTAGTGTTATCATCAGATAATCGGATTTTTTTCAATGTGGATAATGGAAAGGATACTATTTTGCATTTCAGGCCTAAAATTCTTGAGGAAATGGGCAAGAGATACAATATCGTATTCACCCCGCAGGAACTGCGGAAATTTGAAAAATATGGTTCTTCATTTGGTGTTTCTATACATGATATGAAGAAGTTCCTTGCTGCCAATGACTCTAAGGAAAGAGATAAGTACGAAAAAGGTATTCCTCACGATTCTATTGATAACCAGATGGGTTATTGGGTGCTTTATACCCGCCAGGTTAATCCTGCCGTTCAGGCTTTGATCAAAGGTGATTCAAATGTTGAGTACCCACTAGTGAAAAAAGTACTGGATATTCTTCAGGATTATAATGTGAACAGATTTAGTCTGATCACAAACCTTGAAGCAGTGAAGGTTGAACTAACTGAAGCTAAAAAGTAGTATTATGGCTGAGATTATACAAGAAGAAAAAAGTAAAGGTGGGAAAAAACGCCCTAAGAAGGGTAACCCACATATGGATATGACGCCGATGGTAGACCTTATGTGTCTATTGCTCACATTCTTCATGCTTACTACCGCTTTTAGCAAACCTAAGGTTATGGAAATCGTTTTACCTGAAAAAATCAAGAAAAACGAAAAAGTTGATCCTCCAAAGATTGCTGACAGCCGTACTCTTAATATTATTCTTGGACCTGATAACCGAGTGTTCTGGTATCCTGGAAAAGCAGAAGCTGGTATGCCTTTACAAGAAGCTGATTTCAGTGATAAGGGTATTCGTGAGGTTTTGCTTGATCGTAACCGCGCGCTGTTTAAAAAGATTGATCAGTTTAAAGCTGATGTAATCTCAGGTAAGTTGAATATAAAGCAGGATTCATTGAATAATGCGATTAAACAACTGAAGAAGGATGATGATACTGGTCCTATTGTGTTGATCAAATTCTACAAAAAATCAAAGTATAAAAACTTTGTTGATATTATCGACGAAATGTCGATTGTGGGAATTGCTCGATATATTCTTGTAGATATTAACTGGATTGAACAAGGTATGGTTGAAGCTGCGCTTAAAGCTCAGCCAACGGCACCTGTTGCTCAAAAATAAAGAACGATACGTATGGTACAAAATAATCAATTCATTCCTACTTTCGACGACATAGTCTTCGAGAATAGAAACAAGGAATATGGAGCGTATCAATTACGGAAGAAGTACAACCGTGTTGTTCTTATTTCTACTCTGATCGGTTGCTTGGCTATCGCTTTGGCTGTCATTATTCCTTACATTAATGCAAGTCGCAATGCCTCTCGTAAGATGAGAGATGCAAAAGAAGTTATTGCAGAAATGTCGAATGACCTTCAGGATAACGCTGCGCCACCACCACCACCACCACCACCACCACCGGCTGCAGAACAACAGACTGTTGTTAAGTATGTAGCTCCTGTTGTTGTTGATTCTGTTAAAGTTGAAGATCAAAGTAAATTGATGATCTCTGACGAACAAGTTGCCACAACAGAAAATAAAGCAGCTACTGAAATTGTTGAAGAGAAACACGAAGAAGTAGTTGAAGAGAAGGTGGAAGAAGAAGTATTTGTTGTAGTTGAAGAGATGCCGGAATTTCCGGGTGGAACATTGGCCCTGCGTCAATATCTTGCTTCTGCAGTTAAATACCCTGTTATTGCTCAGGAAAATGGAATTCAGGGGGAAAGTCTATGTTAATTTCGTAGTTGAAAAAGACGGCTCTGTAACAAAGGCTAAAATTGCCAGAGGTGTTGACCCGTCGTTGGATGCTGAAGCATTACGAGTTGTTTCGACTTTGCCGAAATGGAAACCTGGGAAACAAAGAGGTGCTCCTGTTCGGGTATCTTATACTGTTCCAATTAGCTTTAAATTGGAGTAAGAAGGTTGTGATTTAATAACTTTCTGAATTTCAATATCCATATAAAGAGTCGGTTACAGCAATGTGATCGGCTCTTTTTTCGTCGGCATTAGGCATCAGTGGTGTAGTGAGAATTCGCTATGCTCTTAATCGTTAGTTAAGGTCAAGTGTATTTTGGCGATTAATAATCTGATGAAAGCAATCGGCTTAGTTTACGCCGAAAGCCAACATTAAATTTTCGTTCTGACGAACTGGAAGAATATATTTGAGCCTACTCGATGCACGAATTTCCTCAATAGTGCAACGGTTTATATTTTCTAATTCGAAAGGATATAAATGCTACTTATGTTTGTTCAACGTAGAATTTTGATGAGTGTGCGATCGACAATTCTTCAAAAAAATTGTCTTAATTTGTTTAGCATATACCGAAGCTAATATCTATTCCGTCAATGGTCCAGAATATCGTAATAAATGAGAAGCGATTCTTCCTCGATTTTCAGGGAGGGAATCGTGATGTTTTCGACTATTTCTTTGATAGATATTATAAGGGGCTTTGTGTTTATGCTTATCGGATGCTTAAATCAAGCACTGAAGCGGAAGATCTGGTTCAGGATTTTTTCGTTCGGATACTGGAGAGGCCCAATAATATTTCCATTGAGTCTAGTGTCAAATCCTATTTTATTCGCTCGGTTCACAATCGCTGTCTCGATTATCTGGCGCACCAGAAAGTGAAAGTCAACCACGAGCAATTTCGTCTGAAAATGGAGACTGATGAAGATTTACAGGAATATCCGCTGCTCGACAGTGAATTGGCAGATCAGATAGAACTAGCCATTCAGAAGTTGCCGGATGGGATTCGTGAAACTTTCATGATGAACCGTTTTGATGGCTTCAGCTACCAACAAATAGCCAAACGAGAAAACATTTCGGTAAAAACGGTCGAATACCGAATCAGTAAAGCGCTTACCATACTTCGTAAAGATTTAGGCGACTACCTTCTCTTGCTGCTTTTTGTGAACAATCACAATTTTTAACATTTTTTTAAAGATTAGTTTAGGGTGAAGTAATGCTTTGCCGTCATATACATGAATAAATTTTATGGAAACACACGATCACATACCCGATTTTTTGATTGCCTATTTGCATGGCAATACTTCAGAGGAGCAAGAGCAACTGGCTAAAGAATGGATTCAAAATCCTGAAAATAAGGAACTTTTTCTGCAATTGAAGAAAATTGATAGCCTCACGGCTGACCTTAATTTGCTTCGCCGGTTTGACATCGATAAGGGGAAAAAACAGGTATGGAAAAAATACAGGTCGAATAAAATTGTTTCAATTTCTGGATGGATGCAACGAATTGCTGCCTTGCTTTTTATTCCGGTATTGTTGGCAGGATTATGGTACTATCAGGAGCAAAATCAGTTCCGGAAAGATTTGTCGGTGTTAATGGCAAATCAGGAAATCAGTACGCAACCTGGAACCAGAACCCATCTATTTCTTCCGGATAGCACCGAAGTATGGTTGAATTCGTGCAGCCGATTGCGTTTCCCTTCAGCATTTATTGGAAAAGAACGTCGAATTGCCCTCGAAGGAGAAGCGATTTTTAAAGTATTCAAGAATAAAAAGAAGCCCTTTATTGTTGGAACCAGCATTATGGATATTGAAGCTGTGGGTACCGAATTCAATGTATCGGCATACCCGGGCGATTTGAAACTTTCAACCACTTTGGCCGAGGGTGTGGTGAAAATCACCGACAATGTGGATGCTGCCAAAGTTATTTACATCGATCCGGGAGTACAAGTAAATTACGATACCGTTAAGAAGACTTATAAAACTAAAAATGTGAGTGTTGAAGACGTTATCGCGTGGCGTAACGGCATTTTGATTTTTAACGAAACACCTTTCTATGAAGTAGTTGCCAAGCTTGGAAGATGGTTCAATGCTGACATTCGAATTACAGACCAATCGATAGCAAACTATAGGTTTACCGGAACGTTTACAAGCGAAAGCCTGGATCAGGTGATGGAGTTGCTGACATTAACAACCCCAATAACTTATTCGAGTAGCAAACGAGAAGTTATGAATAATAAAGCTTATTCGAAACAAGAAATAAAGATTGGCCGTAAATCAAATACAAAAAACAAGTAAAAAGGAAAATATGTTGCCTATGAATTGAAAATATGCTTAAACGAATCAGGGCAGTTCCCCAACTGCCCTGAAGGTTGATAACCGTTTGAACCACGGTTAGATTTTTAATTTATTAAATCAAAAAGTTAATCAAACGTATGAAAAAAAAATGTAATCACCTTCTATGGGATGATGGAGTTCATCGTTCTGTGAAAAAAATTTTTACTGTTATGAAGCTTACAGTTATCATGAGCCTTTTGATCATCACACAGGCTTTTGCGCTGAGATCTTATTCGCAGAAAACCTTACTAAATCTGAAAATGTCGAATGTTTCGGTTAAGGATGTTTTGCGCGAAATTGAAGACAAAAGTGATTTTTACTTTTTGTACAACAACGATCTTATTGATGTGAACCGAACGGTGAGCATCGAGGCTAAAAATGAGAAGATACAAGATGTTCTTGTTCAATTGTTTTCGGATAAAAACGTTAGTTTCCTAGTTAAAGAACGTCAGATAGTATTATCTCCAGTCGTTTCAGTCAATGGAGTGAATCAGCAAAAGTTAAAAGCTGTATCCGGTAAAGTATCAGATAGTTCGGGCAGTTCCCTTCCCGGTGTTTCGGTTGTTTTAAAAGGAACAACTAACGGAACAATTACTGATATGGATGGAAAGTTCACTCTCTCGAATATTCCTGAAAACGGCAAACTTCAATTTTCTTTTGTAGGGATGAAAATGCAGGAAATTCCGGTTGAAGGTAAAACTTCAATCAATATTACCTTAGAAGATGAAACCATCGGCATTGAGGAAGTTGTGGCCGTTGGGTATGGTGTTCAGAAAAAGTCAGATGTTACAGGTTCCCTGGTGCGTGTTGGCGCTGAAGAAATTAAGTCACGTCCGGTAACCAATGCCGTTCAAGCAATTCAGGGAAGGGCCGCCGGGGTTGATATCACTACGAATGAACGTCCTGGTACAGTTGGCGATATCACCATTCGTGGCGTACGTTCGCTCACTGCATCAAACTCGCCACTTTATGTTGTTGATGGTATTCCTATGGTAACCGGAACTATGGGTGTAAGCGGATCTAACGATGATAAGGGTGTTCCATCAAACAAAGTAACGCTTGGCGGAATTGACAACATGAATCCCAACGACATTGAGTCCATTGATATTTTGAAAGATGCATCGGCTACAGCTATTTATGGTTCTCGTGGTGCCAACGGTGTTGTTTTGATTACAACCAAAAAGGGGAAATCCGGAAAATTATCACTGAGTTTTGACAGCTCAGTGACTACAGAGAAGATGCATGAATTTTCGCCTTTGTTTAGTGCTGGCGATTATGTTACATACCGTCGTTGGGCCGAATACAATGCGTATCCAACCACTTATGTTAGGGGTGATCAGCCAACACAGGCCAACGATGCCAAAATTTTTACCGGTGATGACACGGCCTTGGCTAATATCAATAAAGGTTGGGCAAGTGGTACCTGGGATGGATCACAGTTAACCACTACAAATTGGACCGATTATGTAACCCGCACCGGTATTACCACACAAAATACACTGAGTGCAAGTGGCGGTACGGACAAAATGAAAGCATACGGCTCCTTTGGATATACGGATAGTAAAGGGGTGGTAAAAGGACAAGGTTTTAAGCGTTACAATGCCAACGTTAGTGTTGATATTACTCCATTAAAATGGTTCTCATTTGGTGGAAACCTGAACAGTTCATACAGTATTCAGGAATATGGACAATCGACTGCCGGTAATGTTGGGGTGTCAGCTCAAGCCTCTTTATACCAAAGTGCATATGGCATTTTTACCTTCGCACAGCCGTATGATGCTAAGGGTAACCGCATAGATTATCCGGGTGGTGATGTTGCCGTTAAGACCGTTATTGATGAAGATAAATACTCTCAGGATCAGCGTGTTACTTTTCGTACTTTTGGTAGTTTTTATGGGCAAATTGATTTTGGAGCCTTGTTGCCCGAGTTAAAGGGACTGCGGTTCCGCACTAATTTTGGTCCTGATATCCAAACCTGGCGTGATGGCATCTTCGAAGATGGTAAATCAGTCATCAGAAGCGGCTCCGCCTATGCTTCATTGGATAAAAGACAACGCTTGTCATACACGCTTGACAATCTGCTTTATTATGACAGAGCCTTAGGGAAACACACTGTTGGGTTGACTTTACTACAGAGCCAAACGCAATTTGCAACAGAATCCAGCTATATGGAGGCACTTAACGTACCATTTTCAAGCCAGAAATGGAATGCTTTGAATTCAATTAGTTCTCTTAATAAATGGAGTTCCGATCTTACTAAACAATCACTCATTTCCTATATGGCCCGTTTAAATTACAGCTTCACCGATAAATATTTGTTAACTGTTTCTGGACGATATGATGGTGCATCTGTATTAGCCGAAGGTAACAAATGGTCGTTTTTCCCCAGCGCTGCGTTAGGATGGCGTGTGGACCAGGAAAATTTTATTAAAAATGTAAACTGGGTGACGCAATTAAAATTACGCGCTGGTTTTGGGGTTACCGGTAATGCTGCTATTGACGCATACCAAACTAAACAAAGATTGGATGCCATGTTTTATCCTTTTGGAACCACTTCTACAGCGGGTCAAGTAAATGTTAAAACCCTGGCTAATCCGGACTTGGGATGGGAAAAAACCACGCAATACAATGTCGGTATCGATTATTCCATTTTTAAATCAAGAATTTACGGAAGTTTAGATGTTTACACCTCGCATACCACCGATTTATTGCTTAAAAAATCAATCCCTACGGTTACCGGCTATCCTGAAACATATGCCAACATTGGGGAAACTAAATCGAAAGGTGCTGATTTGACAATAAATTCGATAAATGTAAAAACCCGGGATTTTGAATGGTCAACGAGTTTTAACGGTTCGTACCAAGATAACCAAATTGTTTCCTTAGCGAATGGTAAACAAGACGATTCGGTTAACGGATGGTTTATTGGACAGTCGCAAAGTGTTATCTATGGCTATGAAGCTGCCGGAATCTGGCAGGCATCTGATGCCACAGAAATGGCAAAATTCAATGCCAATGGCCATACCTTTACTGCAGGGAATGTTAGACCGGTTGACCAAAATGGTGATTATAAAATTGATGCTAACAATGACCGTAAAATCATCGGTAGTACAATCCCGAAATATATTGTAGGCTTAACAAATACCTTTGACTACAAGGGTTTTGAATTATCGGTATTGTTATATGGTCGTTTGGGATATATGTATAACGCCGGAGGTGAAGGTCTGGTTGGACGATATCAACAAAGAGCAGTGAGCTATTATACTGAAAATAACACGAATTCCGACTATCAGAAACCAATTTATTCTGCCGGATATGGCGACCAGTATTATGCATCGCTAGGTTATAAACATGGGTCTTTCTTAAAGGTTCGTAATATTTCGTTGGGATATAATTTCCCTGAGCGAATTGCCAATAAACTTAAGGTAGCTAAATTGCGGTTGTATGTTCAGGCGTCTAACCCCGGTTTTGTTTTCAACCAAGTGTCCTGGATTGATATGGATGTAAAATACCATGCTTCGAACAGAGGTTTTGTAACAGGTCTTAGCGTACAATTTTAATCAATGTTAAATTCAAAAAAACTAAAATTTATGAAAAAACAGATAAAACTTCATACACGACTGCTTACACTCTTAGCGCTAATCGCATTGGGTGTAACATCTTGCTCCAAAAGCTTTCTGAAAGAAGAATTGGAAACTCAAAGAGATTTTTCATATCTGGAGGAAGAAGCCGGGATTCAGCAAATAGATGTTGGTGCTTATTATCAGGTTTTTGCATCTCCGTTTGCTACGGAGTATCAATATGGTACCACCAGCTATGGTACCGATGAATTCCATGTAGGTGGTGACGATACCAATAGTCAATGGAACAATTACGACAGCAGGTTCAATTCCATAATAACTACCATCCGCACTACCGCACAAGAACCTTGGGATAATGCCTATATTGGTATTGGCTTGACCAACCAGTTAATCGAATCGGCAACCAAAATTGTATCAACAAACGATGCGATAAAAAAAACAGCTTTGGGCGAAGGGTACTTTATGCGTGCTTTTAACTATTTGAAATTGGTACGGCAATATGGTGGTGTTCCTTTAAAATTGAAATCAAGCAGTACTGTTGAATTAGAGTTTACCCGTGCAACGGCTGAAGACGTGCTGAAGCAGGTAATCGATGATTTTACACAGGCCTATAACTTGTTGCCCAATACTGGAGGCCCCAACAAAATCACTAAGGACGCAGCTGCTCATTTTCTGGCAAAAGCCTATTTAACACGTGCCAGTGAAATTAACGACTCTTGGAATTCAAGCACAAAGACTGCTGATCTGCAGAAAGTGGTAAGTTTATCTGATGAAGTAATTGCACGTCATCCACTTGCCAGTAATTATCAGGCACTCTGGGATTACACCAAGCCTGATGGAGCTAATGAATCCCTGCCAGAAATCATTTTGTCTGCCTCCTTTAGCCGTGATCCAGCTCTTAAAACGGAGAACGATAGCCATATTTTCTTTACTGCTCGTTATGATGATTTGGCTTTGATGCAACGTGATATCACTGGGATGCGTCCATATAGCCGTATGGCCCCAACTTATTTTACTTACGATGCGTTTGACCACGTTAACGACTCTCGATTCTGGAAAACATTTAGAACGAAGCACCGGGTGAACAAAGGTGGTACATATCCTAGTACTTCAATTAGTTATACTGCAGGAGTTGATTTAGGTATTATGTACATTATCAATTCAAAGGGCGACACTCGTTTTGCAAAAACGATTAATAACAATAACCCTGATATTTTATACAGCGCTACCAAAAAGACAATTCCGCATGTATATGTAGCTTATGCCGCCGATGGTTTAGGATTAGAGGCAAACCCAAGGTTCCCTTCATTATCGAAACATTTTGAATCAGACCGGACAGCCATCAACGACAACAGAGGGATGCGCGATGAAATTTTAGCGCGTTCTGCCGAGACCTACTTAATGGCTGCTGAAGCTAAAATTCGCTTAGCTGCTGCAGGAACAGGATCTTATGCCGATGCATTACCTTACATCAATGCAGTTCGTACCCGTGCAGCTTATAAAGATGGAGAAAGCCGCTCATACTATACGGATGGAGCCGCTTCTTTCCCAACCTCTACGTATGTTCAGGCTGCTAGTATGAATTCATTTATAACAGAAAATTCATATTATGAGTCTAACAATATTCCTGCGACTACATCTGCAACTGATTTGACAATTTCAAATACTTCGTCTTTACCGGCAGAAGATGAAGCAGTGATTTCCAAATTAGGGTATGCAAGCCAATACGACAGAATGTTGTGTCTGGTATTGGATGAACGCACCAGGGAACTTTGCGGTGAATGGCTCCGTTGGGAAGATCTTAGCCGAACTAAAACATTGGTTCCAAGAGTAAGAGCTTATAACAAAGAAGCAAAAGCAAACATTAAGGATTTTCACCTTTTGCGACCAATTCCTCAAACATTCCTTGATGGAATCTATAAAGATGGACAGCCTCTAACTTCTAGCGAAAAAGCTGCCATGCAGAATCCTGGCTATTAATATTTAACCTATATAAAATGGATATGGAGGCTCAATGTGCCTCCATATTTTTTTATACTTTACCCTTCAGAAAAAATAATTTTAACCCATTTATTTTTAGGTTTGTCAACAATTACCCAACAAAACCCCAAACAGCTATGATCAGGAATATATTTACAATTTTGATACTGTTTCCCGTCGTTGCTTTTTCACAAAAACAACCGACGAAACCACAAAATGACGCCTCTGCACCGTTGCATTTGATGCAACCCAATTACGAAACGCCGTACAACGTTCCTACGGCTATTGAGATAACCAAAGTTCTCGACCGGGTTTATAATTACCTTGAAGCATCGACTCCGACCCAATTAACCGATGCTTCAGGCCCTGAAATCAAGGACTTGGCTAAAGTAAACGAACAAACAAGGTTCAAACAAGGCGATTTCAGGCTGATTAGTTACGAGTGGGGCGTTACTTACGCCGGAATGTTGCTCGCTACCGAAGCCACAGGAAATAAAAAGTACGCCGATTATACATTTAATCGCCTGAAGTTTTTGGCCGATATTCGTCCGTCGTTCCTGAAAGTTGAGCAACAGAATCCAGAGGTCAGAGACGCCATGTTTTCAGTCAACCATCCTCATGCGCTTGATGACGCAGGTGCTATGTGTGCCGCTATGATTAAAGCTGAACGGGCAGGAATTAAATCGGACCTGAATCCCATGATTGATAATTTTATCGACTTCATCAGTACAAAACAACAGCGATTAGACGACGGAACTTTATCGCGCAACCGCCCGCTGCCTAATTCTCTTTGGCTCGACGACTTGTTTATGAGCGTGCCGGCCTTGGCGCAAATGGGCAAATATACCGGACAAACCAAATATTACGACGATGCCGTAAAGCAAGTGCTTCAATTTTCAAAACGCATGTTTAATCCGGAAAAAGGTTTGTTCATGCACGGCTGGATTCAGGGTATGGAAGAACATCCTCAGTTTCATTGGGCGCGTGCCAACGGTTGGGCGGTAATGACCATGGTTGAGTTGCTCGAAGTATTGCCTGCCGATTACGCCGGTCGCGATCAGGTACTCGACTTGCTGAAACACCACATTCGCGGTTTGGCCAATTACCAGTCGTCGCAAGGTTTCTGGCACCAGTTGATCGACAAAAACGATTCGTACCTCGAAACTTCGGCCACAGCCATTTACACTTATGCCATTGCCCGCGCCATTAACCGGGGTTATATCGACGAGCAGGTTTATGGCCCGATGGTTTGCCTGGCCTGGAATGCCGTTGCCTCGAAAGTGACCGAAAAAGGACAGGTTGAAGGTACTTGTGTCGGAACGGGAATGGGTTTCGATCCGGCGTTCTACTACTATCGTCCGGTGAATGTTTACGCTGCTCACGGTTATGGTCCGGTAATGCTGGCTGGTGCTGAAATGATCGAAATGCTAAAAAAACATTTTCCTAAGCTGAACGACAGCTCCATCCAGTTTTATAAACAGGATGTGAAAGCCAACGGCGCCATCTTCGAAGCCAAATAGAATATGATTATCAACTAAAATACTTGTAATGAAAAGATTAATTGCTCTTTTGTTTTGTGTTTGGACGCTGGTTTCGGTTCAGGCTTCTATCGTCGATACCATTCAGGTTTACAGTCCATCGATGCAGAAAAATATTAAGGCTGTAATTATTACTCCTGATAATTATGCTTCTGCCAAAGAATTACCTGTGGTTTATTTACTGCACGGATACAGTGGCAACCACCTCGACTGGATCAATAAAGCGAAAGGTTTTGAGAAAGCTGCCGATCAGCTCAACCTGATTATTGTTTGTCCCGATGGCGGTTACAGCAGTTGGTACTGGGACAGTCCGGTTGATCCGACCTCGAAATACGAAACGTTTGTTTCTGGCGAATTGGTTAAAGCAATTGATACAAAGTATAAAACCATCAAAGACCGAAAAGGCCGTGCTATTACTGGCCTCAGCATGGGCGGACAAGGTGGTTTGTACCTTGCATTCAGGCATCAGGATGTATTTGGCGCATGTGGAAGCATGAGCGGCGGTGTTGATATTCGTCCGTTTCCAAACAACTGGGATATGGCCAAGCGATTGGGAACTTATTCGGAGCAGCCCGAACGTTGGGAAAAGAATACTGTGATTAATATGCTGAATTTGTTGACTCCAGGTTCACTGGCGATTATTATTGATTGTGGAAGCGAAGACTTTTTCTTCAAAGTGAATGAAATCCTGCACCAACAGCTTTTGTACCGGAATATCCCACACGACTATATTTCTCGTCCGGGAGGACACACCTGGCCATATTGGACCAATGCCATAAAGTTTCAATTGCTGTTCATGAGTAATTATTTCAACAGCGCGAAATAAGGATTAAATTGTTTCCCAAAAAACAAGACACAAAGGCCCGAAGATTTAAACCTTCGGGCCTTTGTGCATTTCTATGCATTTATTTTGCTTCCAGAATGATTTCGTCCAACGACCGTTTCGGCACATGGTGAACCTGATTCTCGTCGCGCCAGTATTTAATGTCGCCATTTTCCAATTCGTCGAGAACAACCGTTTCTTTGGGTTTGCCTAGTGCTAAAACATACAGAATTTCGTATTGCTCCGAAAGGTGAAGGATTTCGCGAAGTTTATTCCGGTTCACCGAATGGATGATACAACCGCCAAAACCGGCTTCGGTGGCGCCAAGCAGGATGCTTTGCATCGCAATTCCATCGTCGCAAAAGTAGTTTCCTGAAATTAAGGTATCGTGCAGCAATACGATATAAGCCGAAGGCCGTTCGCCTTCTTCCGGGCCTTTCCAGGTGGTCAGGTAACCAGCCCAGGCGAGTTGTTCAAAGATTTGAGCATTGAATAATTCGTCGGTACTCAGGATGTATTTCATCGATTGGGCATTGCGGGCCGAGGCCGAGTTCCGCGCCAGATCAACCCAATCGCGGAGTTGTTGTTCCGAAATTCTCTCGGATTGAAAGAAACGACGGTAACTGCGGTTTTTTAAGACAAGTTCTTTAATCATGATGTGTATTTTATTAATCAGACATTCAGTTTAAAGGCATTTTTTTGAGCGGTTAAAGCCAATTCGGTGGCCAAAAAACAATGATCCTGCGACATGGCAGTTTCGGTGCGGTTGACCACATCGCTTACCAATTGTTCGCCATAAGGCATATACACCTGAGAGCAATCGAAATACTTGGTTTCTTTTTGGTTGACCAGGAACAAATGATTTTCCCCTTTGCGACCGGCAATATCAATGTACTTCCGCATTTCAATATAACCTTCGGTGCCTAAAATAAACATCCGGCCATCGCCCCAGGTATCGAGACCTTTCGGTGTGAACCAGTCGATGCGGATGTAGCCCGTAGCGTGGGGACTGCGCACACTCATATCGCCAAAATCGCAGTATTTTGGATAATTAGGGTTGTTGAAATTTCCAACCTGAGAAAAACTAACCTCGGCTTGTTTGGAGTTGGTGTAAAAAAGAAACTGGTCGCACTGGTGCGAACCAATGTCACACAAAATTCCACCTGCTTTTTCAGGGTCCCAAAACCAGTCGGGACGGACAGTTAACCCAACTTTGTGAGGCCCAATTCCTAATGTTTGAACCACTTTCCCGATCGCTCCGGCCCGAACCAGTTCTCCGGCTTGTACTGATGCCCGATTGCTCAATCGTTCGCTGTACACGATTGAATAAATGCGTTTTGTTTCTTTCTGAACTTTTTTCACCTCTTTCAGTTGATCGAAAGTCAGAATCCCGGGCTTGTCGGTCATGTAATCCTTTCCCGATTTCATAACGCGGATGCCAATGGGCGCCCGGTCAACAGGAATGGCGGCGCAGGCTACCAACTGAATGGAATTATCTTCCAAAATTTCTGTTTCGCTCTTGGCAACTTTAACGGCTGGGTAGAGCTTGGTAAAGCTAGGCAGCAACTCGGGTTCTTTGGAGTAAACCGAAACCAGTTGTCCGCCACCAATAGTCAGTGCATCAACCATGCCATAAATATGCGAATGATTGATCCCAATGACCGAAAACCGGATGGATTCTTTGGGAGCCGGACGATTCTCTGGCTGGATGACCATCTCTTCAATTGGGTTCGTACTGTGAAACCCTTGCCCAAATAAATCGGCGGGTAACATACTTGCGGCAGCTAAAGCTGAAGCAGAGGCAAACGACTGCCTCAAAAAATTGCGTCTGTTCGATTCCATATGCTTTATTTTTAAGTTTTATTAGATTTTTAGATAAATACACTCATAATCATTACGGTAACAATCCCCACAATCCCCACGGCCGATTCCATTAAAGTCCAGGTCTGAAAAGTTTGTTTAATGCTTAGTCCGAAATATTCTTTAAACATCCAAAATCCGGAGTCGTTGAAATGTGACCACATCACACTTCCGGCGCCAGTAGCCAGCACCATCAGTTCGGCAGAAGTGCCGGTTTGCTGGGCGATGGGCAGCATGATGGGTGCGGTGGTTAGGGTCGCAACAGTCGCCGATCCAACCGCCAGTCGGAAAATGGATGCGATCAGGAATGCCATCAGCAGCGGGTTCATTTGTATGGAATCGGAAATGGACCGAATGTATTCGATTACATGACTGTCTTTTAAAACCTGCGAAAACGCTCCTCCACCGGCAATGATCAAAATAATCATTGATATGGCGCCGATTGATTTAGCCGAGCTGTTCATTACATCGTCCATCTTTCTTCCTTTACGCAGTCCGAGCGTGAAAATGGCCACAATCACCGCCATGAAAAGTGCAATATTGGCATCGCTCATGAATTTAAAAAAGGTAAGAATTCCTGAAATATAATGCGTGGATTGCTCGTCAAATCCTTTTGCTGTGAAGATGTGGTGGTAAAAACCGGTGATGCTTTCAATTCCCATTTTGGTCAATTCTGTCTTGGCTGGTGGTGGTCCAAAAGTTAAATCGGTCAAAGCGCCAAGGAGCATTAAAATAATTGGAGTTACAGCACAAAGAATGCTGATTCCCAATCCCGGCAGTTCGCTTTTTTCGAATTTCCGTTCCTGAAAAAGCTCGGCTGGCGGCGCAACCACAATCTTTTTGGTGAAACGCGATAACCACACACCACCAATCAAGCAGGCCGGTATCATCGGAATCAGACCATACAGCAATACTTTGTTGACATTGGCTTCGTAAATAAACGACACGTAGGTTGGGGCAGGGTGGGGCGGTAAAAAACAATGCGCCACCGACAATGATGAGCACAATGGTAACGCCAGCCAAATTGTTGGCAATTTGGTCGCAGAAGCGAATGTGAAGATCAGCGGGATTAAAACCAGGAAGCTGGCGTTGTACATCATGGGCAAGCCAACCAGGAACCCTGTGATAAGCAGGGCGTACTGAATGTTTTTCAAGCCCATTAAATCGATCATTCGGAAGGTAATGGTCTGAGCAGCGCCGCTTTCTTCCAGAATTTTGCCCAGCATGGCGCCAAAAGCCAGAATCAGAACAATTTTCCCCATCGTATCGCCAACTCCTTTCAATACCGAATCGAGAATGTCAAGCGGGTTCATGCTGCTGAGTAATCCAACAGCAAATGAAGTGATAAGTAAAGCCAGAAAAGCATTGAGCTTGAATTTGCTGATAAGCAGCAGCAGGATAAGAATTCCGATACCGACAATGAGCAGAGGCATGGCTGTTCAGTTATGTAGTTTGGTTTAAAGATAGAAATTAACTGTTTGCTACGGAACAAAGATTGTGGCTATGAATAAAAAAAGAGGCTGAACTCATTCGAGCCAGCCTCTTTCGGAAAATTTTCTATTTCTATTTCTTCAATTCATTCGAGAATGAATACGGGAAATCGCTATTGTCAATTCCACGTTTCGTGTTGGGTTGGTTGCCCATCTTGAAATTAATCGTTGCGCCTTTCATCAGCTCGGTGTAGTTTATCCAGTTTTTGCTGTATTCGGCACCGTTGAATGTCATCGATTGGATGTATTTATTGTCAGCGCTATTTTCAGGAGCATTCATCACCACTTCTTTGCCGTTTTCGAGCTTTATCGTGATTTTCTTGAATAACGGTGCTCCCAAAACATATTGGTCGCTTCCGGGAGTAACCGGGTAGAAGCCCATAGCCGAGAACACATACCAGGCCGATGTTTGTCCGTTGTCTTCGTCGCCGCAATAACCATCAGGCGTTGGCAAGTACATGCGGTTCATCACTTCGCGAACCCATTTTTGGGCTTTCCACGGCTGTCCGGCATAGTTGTACAGGTAAATCATGTGCTGGATGGGCTGATTACCATGTGCATAATTGCCCATGTTCATGATCTGCATTTCGCGGATTTCGTGGATCGTTTGTCCGTAGTATGAATCGTCGAAAATTGGTGGAACCACGAATACCGAATCGAGCATACTCACAAATTCCTTTTTGCCACCCATCAGGTTTATTAAACCCTGAACATCGTGCAGTACCGACCAGGTATAATGCCAGCTGTTTCCTTCGGTAAAGGCATCGCCCCATTTAAACGGATTGAATGGTTTCTGGAAAGTTCCATCCTGATTTCTTCCACGCATCAACTTGGTTTCCGGATCGAATACATTGCGGTAATTCTGGCAGCGTTTGGCAAATAAATCAATTTCAGTCTGAGGGCGTTTCAATTCCTTGGCCAGTTTGTAAATGGTCCAGTCGGCAAAAGCATATTCGAGCGTACGGGCCGTGTTTTCATTGATTTTTACATCGTATGGCACGTAACCCAGTTTATTATAGTAATCAACTCCCCTGCGGCCAACCGATCCAAGTGGTCCTTCGGTTTTGCTGTTTTTTACAACTGCTTCGTAAAGTGTGTTGATGTCGTAGCCACGGGCGCCTTTCAGATATGCATCCGCAACAATGGTGGCCGAATTTGACCCGATCATGCAGTCGCGGTGACCCGGACTTGCCCACTCCGGAAGGAATCCGCTTTCTTTGTAGGCATTGACCAATCCTTCCTGAATTTGTGCATTCAGAGCGGGTTCCATTAGGTTAAAGAATGGGAAAACGGCGCGGAATGTATCCCAGAACCCGTTATCGGTAAACATTGCTCCGGGCAAAACTTGCCCGGAGTAGGGACTGTAATGGACCTTTTTGCCGTCTTTGTCGAACTCGAAGAACTTACGTGGAAACAGCATGGTTCGATACAAACATGAATAGAAAGTGCGGGTTTGGTCGGTGGTTCCACCTTCAACGGCAATGCGCGAAAGCTCTTTATTCCAGATGTCTTTTCCTTTCTGGCAAACCTGATTGAAATTATTAGTGCCTAGTTCTTTCAGGTTTAACTCAGCCTGATCGAAACTAATGAACGACGATGCGATTCTGGCATGAATTTGTTCTCCTTTTTTAGTAGTAAACCGAATGGCGGCACCAACATGATTGGCGTTTAATTCTGAACTTCCAGTAACTAATACGGAATCGCTCCAAACCGAACTTTCTGCAAATGCTTTATCAAACTTCACTATAAAATAGTTCTTGAAGTTTTCAGGAACTCCGCCACTGTTGCGGGTTGTGTAGCCAATAATTTTGTTCTCTTTAGGAAGAATTTTGATGTATGAACCTTGATCGAACGCATCGATCACTATCCACGATTTTTCGTTTTCAGGAAACGTAAAACGGAATATCGCAGCTCGCTCGGTGGGCGTAATTTCGGTAGTTACATCATAATCGGCCAAATAAACGCTGTAATAATAAGGCTTAACGGTTTCGGCTTTGTGCGAAAACCAACTCGCACGCTTTTCACCATCAATCTTCAATTTGCCGGTCATCGGGAAAAGCGAAAATTGGCCGTAATCGTTGATCCACGGACTGGGCTGATGGGTCTGTTTAAAACCCTGAATATGGGTCGCATCGTAAGCATAAAGCCATCCGTCGCCCATTTTCGCTGTTTGTGGAGTCCAGAAATTCATTCCCCAAGGTAGCGCAATGGCCGGATAAGTATTTCCGTTTGACAACGTATAGTTGGAATCGGAACCCATCAACGGATTGACAAAATCGACAGGCGAGGATTGCTGTGCTCTGGTACTAAGCGAAATGCTGATGGCGAGAATCAACAGGATTGAAAAAATACAAGATCTCATTCTTAAATGGTTTTGTGGTTTAAGTTGTTTGGGAAACCTGAATTTCCCTTTCCAAAAGTAGTATTTTAAAATTCAACCAAAAAGCCGGATTATGGAATTGTCTGTATTTGTTGCGTAATAAACTGGAAATTTAAATTCAGCTTATTCTATACGAATCAAAAAGAAAGGGGAAAGGTTATTTACCTTTCCCCTTTTAAAAAGACTTATTTAAAGTTTTATATTATTGAAAATTTGGGTTTAACGAAGTTTCTCTTTCAGGAATTGCGAAAACGAGGTTTTCATATGGATAAGCAATGTCAGAAACCGTATTGAATGGATTATCTCCCTTTGGGATAGTCATTTTAGTGGCCAGTTGGAATTCATAAATTCCGCCTTCTCCCAACATTTCTTTAATGAATTCCTGGTAAACCGCGTTAGGGTTTGTATTTGCTGCCGTATATCTGCCGGGATTTGACGGGTTTGCCCGGTCCCAAAGTTTATTCAATTCAACAGCGGCTAAACCAGCTTTTCCTTCGTTCTGCAAGATCCAGGCTTTAATCAGGATAAGTTCACCCAGCCGGATTAATGGCCATTTGGTCATTGCCGCCCCAGTGCCATATCCGTTATCCGGACCACGGAAAAATTTATCGACATATACCTGACGGGTTCCGGCTGTCCTTCGTGGTTCTGCTGCATCAGGTTCGTATTCTAAATATTCCCGCATTTCTTTGTAGAACTGTTCTAACGTTTTTCCACTCGACAGGTCAGGAGCACCACCAGACAAAATTTTAGGTTTTACAATACTTTTAGTTCTGGGGTCTCCCTCAGGAAATCCGTAACCTGCTCCTTTTGTTACATGAAACAACTGGTTAAAGCGCAAATCGGTTTTGGCATCGGCGGTAAAAGCAGTATCGCGGCTTATGGGGTCGCCATTATAGGGACGTGCAAACTTGTTCCCCTTGTCTGCTTCCATCCATCCTGCCTGGCGGAGAATGTAATACGAGAGCGAACACGAATTCCAGTCAAGTGCGGTCATGGTTGTTAATGGAAGCTTTGTAATTGGGTTATACAGAAAGTTTCCAAAATGGTCGGCGCCATTAAAATGGCGATAATTAAATCCAACGCCATGATAATTCAATTGTCTCGACCAGTCGCGCCTGCCTGATGGATCGCCCGTATTAAATTCCCAAATGCTTTCTGCTGGTTTATAGCTGCGGTCGTTACTGATAAACGGTTTATAAACTTCTTCCAAGGTATAGGCTCCCGAAGAGATTACTTCATCCAACAGTTTTTCAGCATCAGAATACTGGCCCATTACAAAATAGATTTTTGCCAACAGCGATTTTGCCACATATTGATTAGCGCGTCCGCAATTGTAAATTGATGTTGCGCTCCAACTGTAGCCTGTGATATTTTGTGGCAAATAATCGATAGCTGATTTTAAATCCAGAACAATTTGGTTGTATATATCTCCGACGGTGCCACGCTTCAGGTCGTTGGTTGTTGATGTGGCTTCAGTAGTAAAAATGATGCTCTGTTTGTTTTTATTTGTTTCATTGTATGGATGGCACCATATTCGTGCAAGAAAATAGTAGGCATAAGCCCTGACGAAATACAATTCACCGATTTGCCTTTTGTAATTCTGGATATAATCTAAACTTGTAAGATTAAGGTTAAACGGATTGCTATTATTCTCTTTGTCGAATTCAATTCCTGCATTTGCCCCATAAATAGCCGTATAAAGGGTTGTCCATAAATCGGCCATTTGGTTGGTGGTATTATCGGTAAATCGCCGCTCGTACCATATTGTGTTACAGTCGTCAAACAGGTCGTTCGAAATAGCGGCAGTTTGGCTACACCCCGACATCATATAATCGAAGGAGGCAAAATTACCACGGGTGCGGCCTTCCCACAGTACCAGCCGGTAACATTCATTTACCAACTGATCTAAGGTTAAGGTTGAAGTCCAAGGTTTTTCCTGAGGTCTGGGATTATCGAAAAACTTATCGTTGCACGAAAACAATCCCATACTGAAAATCAGGATGAATAATGCTATGGTTATTTTATTTATTTTCATTTTTTTTTTCGAATTTAATAGTGAGAAATTCATCATCCTATTTTATTGCTTATAGTTTAAATGTGAAGCCAAAATTGAACGTCCGTGGAGTTGGAACGGCATTCATCGATTCGGGATCGAACCCGGTATAATCGGTGATAACAAAGAGGTTGCTTCCGCCAACATAAAACCTCATGTTATTGATCCGTGCTTTGGCTGTAATTTTATTGGGTAAAGTATAGCCAAGTTGCAAGTTTCTCAGGCGGATAAAATCGCCACGTTCCAGAACAAAACTTGTGTTCTCAATAGTCATAGTATTTCCACCTGCTGATGGTTTCCCATCTAGATCAAATGGCACTTTGTCGTTTTGGGCAATACGTCCAAAGCGCTTGTTGTCGCCAGCCTTTTGCCAGTAATTACCAATCAGTTCACGGCCTATGTTTTCAACGTCCATCGAGGTTTTTCCTGCCAGCTTATCATCGATAATCCAATTTCCCCCGGCAAAATTAAGTTGAATATTCAGGTCGAACCCTTTATAGAAAAAGTTGTTCGATAAACCACCATACCATTTGGGCTGAGGCGTTTTTCCTGAATGGATAAACTTATTGTTACCCGGGTTGGTGCCAATCATTGGGATTAGTTTGCCTGTTGAAGTTGTAATATATTCACTGTCCCATTTCGTCTTATCTAATTCTTCTTCCATGTAAAGTCCATTATCAATATTCAGATGCGAATATTTGGGAAGGTAATAAGTATTGAGCGACTCGCCTTCCTTTCTGATAAAGATGTTGTCTTGAACCGCGCCCTTTCCCTTTTCCTGATCATTCAGCCTTTTTATTTCATTTTTATTGGTACTGAAGTTAAAATCGGTAGTCCAGCGGAAACCACTCCCGGTATTGATATTTACTGAAGACACATTAAATTCTATTCCTTTGTTCGTAAGGTCTCCAACATTTTTCCAGTTATAAGCATTGTGATAGCCCATCGATGGAGGTACCTGGCATTTCATGATCAGGTCTTTAATGTCCTGTTGATACACAGCAAACGAACCATTAATTCGATCTTTAAATAAGCCAAAGTCGAACCCAAAATCATACGAAGCCGTGGTTTCCCATTTTAGGTCTGAGCTACCCGAGGGACCCCAGTTTTGGCTAGAAGTGATGGTTGAACCACCCCAATGCCGATCACTTAAAATGCTCCAGGTCATGATCAACATATCCGATGACATATTGGTATTTCCAGTTGTTCCGTAACTTCCCCTCAGTTTTAACGTGCTCAGCCAAGTAATATTTTTCATGAAGTTCTCTTCACTAATTGTCCAGCCTAAACCTGCCGCTGCAAAAGGTGCCCAACGGTTTTCTTTGCTCAATGCCGAGTGTCCGTCGTATCGGATACTTCCGTTAAAGATGTATTTCCCTTTATATGCATAATTTCCGCGAAAGAAGAATCCTGCCATAGAAGCATCATTTCCCTGGTGCCCATCGGCTGTCATGGCCATCGATTTATCAGGATTGATTAATTCGGGATAGGCTGTTGCAACATTATAGCCACTTGCAGAACGATAATAACTGTAGTTTTTGGTGGCCTCTCCACCTGCTGTAATATTAACGCTATGTATATCAGCAAAGGTGCGGGTATAATTTATTGTTCCATTCCAGGTAAAAACGGCACGGGTAACTGCTTTTTCCTGAGCCTCACTTAGGTTTGAGGCAGAGAGTAGCGGCGAACGCCAATACGAACTGTTGGTGAAAGTTACATCTGTACCCGCATCTCCTCTAATTGTCAACCCTTTAACCGGGAGGTTGGCTTTAATGTAAGTGTTGGCAAGTGTGCGAAATTCTCCTGAATTATTCCGAATTAATTTTGGATCGTGGTAAGCAGCTGCATTATAGCCACTTTCGGGATACCAATATCCTGATGCGCTCAATGGGTCGTAAAGTTTGAAAAAGGGTGCCATCTGGAACCATTGATCCCAACCTCCGGCCAATTTTCCTGCCCCGGTACGTACCCCATTGGTTTCCATATACATGATGTTCGCACTTGTACCAAGCTCAAGAAAATCGATAAGTTTAAAGTTCGTACTAAACCGGGCAGTCATACGTTTTAAGTCGTTGTGGCGCAAAACCCCTTGTTCGTCGCGATAACTTAATGAGAAAAGCATTCCCCCAGTATCGAAACCTTTATTAGCCGATAACCCTACCTGATGAAATTGAGCCGTTTGTGCCATGGCCGACAGGTGGTCGGTATTGGTATTAATCGCCATTTCGCGGGTAAACCCCGGGTCGTTCGGAAATTGCTGACCAAAGTAGGACGGTTGGAATTCGGTTCCACCGGTGTTTTTCATCGCTTCGTCGCGAATAGCAATGTATTCCGTATTATTGGTAAAAACCGAAGTTTGGGTAAACGGCAATTGCGAAATTCCACCGTCGTAGTTTACTGCGACATCGGTTTCTTTCATTTTACTTGATTTAGTGGTGATAATGATCACACCTCCCGATGCCCTATTCCCATAAATAGCTGTAGCAGCGGCATCTTTCAGTACTTCAATTGAGGCGATATCGTTGGGGTTAAGCATCGAAATCGGAGATGCTGCTCTTACTCCATTCACAGCCAACGCATCGGATGAAGTAAAAATCGGAATTCCGTCAACAATCCAAAGCGGATCGGAACTAAGGCTAATCGACTTCAATCCTCTAATGTTTATCTGACTACCCGCACCTGGCGTACCTCCTCCAGTGTTTGTTACATTAACACCAGCAGCCATCCCTTGAAGCGATTGCGAAATTGATGTGCTTGGCAACTTAGTGATCTCGTCCCCACCAATTTTCGATATGGCACCAATAGTTTCTCTTTTTTTTGCAGTACCATAACCAATGGCAACCACTTCGTCGATGCCAACAGTTTCTTCAGTCAGTACTGCATTTATTACATTTTTTCCCGTCACTTTTATTTCTATCGTTTTCATTCCAACAAACGAAAATTGGAGTGTTGCATCGAACGAGACATTCGATAACGTATAATTTCCGTTGGTATCGGTTATTGTTCCGTTAGGCGTTCCTTTAATTACCACAGAAGCGCCGGGTAAAGAAGCTCCTGAAGAGTCGCTTACTTTTCCGGATACCGTCTTTTGCTGTTGTGAAGAGCTTTTTTCAGCACCATCGAGGAACAGCATGATGTGCCGGTCGTTGATGGAATACTTTACCTCGGTACCATTAAAAAGAATAGCTAAGGTTTTTTCGATGCTTTGGCTTTTCACATCAACATTAACTTTCCGGTTCATGTCAATGTATTCGGCACTGTATGCAAACCGAAATTCGCTCTGATTTTCAATGGCTTCAAGCACATCTGCTACCCGAGTGTTGCGGAAATCCAAATTGAGTTTGGTGTTTTGGCTGTAAAGACTGGCCGAAACCTGCATCAAACCCACAAATAGGAATAGAATAGTTAGTTTCATAATCCGATAACATTTTTTGTTCCAGATCGGAGGTATCAGACCTCGGAATCCCGATTTTTTTTTCATAGTTTTGAATGATTTTGTTATAAAATAGTTTCATCATTTATTGATGGGCATTTGACCGGAAAGCGTTGCCGCGCCTTCCGGTTTTTATTTTGACTTTTTAGTTCTTTTTATTTGTTTTTCCCCTGTATTTCAACTCAATCACATTCCCATTTTGAAACACATCAACCGGAGTAATTTTCTCCATCAGGCTTAATACGCTACTCAGATTTTCGTTCTTGATGGTGAAGGTGTACGGTAGATTCTTTATTTCTTCATCAACTACAAACTTTTGATTATATCTTTTCTCCAGTCTGCGGGCTAATTCGCTAAGTGGCAGGTTGTAGATGTTGATCAAGCCATCTTTCCATGAAGTAAATAATTCAGTATTAACTGATGAAAGGGTCGTTTCTTTTTTCTCTTTACTGAAACTAGCCATTTGGCCGGGATTCATTTTTTGCAACCAATTTGACTGCGAAGCGGACGTAAGTTCCACTTTCCCTTTTTCCAAAACCACCTGTATGTTTTTTTCATCCGGATAGGCTATTACGCTGAATTCGGTACCTAAAACCTTTACACGCAAATCGCCGCTTGAAACCACCAAAGGCAATTTTTCATTCCTGGAAACTTTAAAGTAGGCTTCGCCTGTCAGCTTAATATCGCGGTTGCTTGCCGAAAATTGATTGTTGTATTTGATCGTTGATCCGGAATTAATCCAGATGGTTGTGCTGTCGGGTAAAACGACCTTCGAGATTTGTCCGAGATCGGCGGCGACCGTAGTATAAACAAGGTTCTTGTCGGGGGATTTGAATTGCGTCATATAAATGATTGCAGGAACCAAAATTAACAATGTAAAGATCGCTGCATATTGAAAAAACTTCAGAAATCGGTTAGCTTGAAATAATTGCACCTGTAATTTTTCATGAATCGAATTCTGAAAGTCGATCCAATTTTGCTGATATTCGGGAGCGTGTTCCTTTTTTATTATTTCATCTTTCCATTCCTCTTTTACTGATTCAAAATCAGATAAATGACCTTCTTTTCGTAGCCATTCTAAAAGTTCTTTCTGTTCCGCTGAAGAGCTTTCCCCTGCTAAATATTTCTTAATTTGTGGCTTCATTTATAAAGTTGTTTCGTGAGTAGTACACTAAATTTATAGAAACCCTACCTCGGGCAAGTAAAAGTTTTATGCTTTTTGTATGATGGTTTTCAAATACCCGGATTGGACATTTGCATTTTTGAATAAGTAGGAGATTTATCCGTCTCCATTAGCCAACAACCATGAAGATTTTCGTATGGATATCTATTCCAGGATAATTGCAATCAGGACTGATAAAAGCGGGAATTTCGAAAGTGTTTCTTTTCGGATTTGTTCTTTGGCCTGATGGAGTTGTTTTTCAACGGATTTGACCGAAATACACAGTTCTTCAGCCACGTCTTTATTTTTTTTACCCTCAATTTTCGTTTTTATAAAAATGAGTTTGCGCCTCTCCGGAAGTTGATCTATCGCTTCACGAATCGCCTCAATTAACCTTTCTTCAAGCGATTTTTCTTCTTTCCCTAAAAAATCTAACTGGTAAAGATGCTGAAGTTCATTTTCCTGAACCGATTCGATGTCTTTTTCGGAGTAATGCAACTTCTGATCGCGCAAATAATTCAGGCATTTGTTTCGCAGCATGACAAAAAGTAAACTTTCAACAGATTGTGATGGATTGATGGTGCTCCGCTTTTCCCATAATTTCACATAACACTCCTGTACCAAGTCATTGGCCTGCGCCTGATCTTGGATGAAAAGTTTACAATAGCCCAACATCCTCGGGAAAGTTTGTTTAAACAATTCCTCGTAAGCTGCTGAATTCCCTATTTGTAACCTAATATTTAGTTGAGCATTTTCCACTACACACAAAGGAAAATGATTTTTTCATTTATTCCTCACAATTGATGGATTTTTGGTGATGGTTTTGAATTCATCTTATAGAAACTTCGATGGCGGTCACCAGATAATCATTTTAAGGGTAATCGTACTTCCAATAACGCAAAGATGGCATTTCAATTGAAGGTCGAAGTTCGAGTAGAGGCAATTGGCACCAATGTAGTTTAGTAGAACCTATTGTCAAACAGGCAACTTTAAGAAACCAAATGTTTGATTTTTATGTAAATGCAGTAAAACTTTAAAATGAAAGGAGCCGATTATGTCTGAAAGTGTTTACAAAATTATCGAACTGGTGGGTACTAGTAGCGAATCATGGGAAAAAGCTGCGGCAACGGCAGTTGCTAAAGCATCTGAAACTCTGCGCGAACTTCGTATTGCAGAAGTTACTTCGATGGACCTGACGATTAAAGATGGCAAAGTTGAAAGTTATCGGACGAAATTAAAAGTGTCGTTCAAATTTGAAGGACATCATTAGTCCAAAGTTGGTTTGGGTTTAAATAACAAAGAGGATGAACTTATTTTTAGAGTTCATCCTCTTTGTTCTGGTTTATTCAGCCCGGTACATTCTAAGGTGTGTCTGATGTGGTTGTGTTTAAATGGAAATTACCATTTATCACTTCGGAAAGGCGCCAGTGGCAAGCCTTCGGTACTGAATACATCGGGCATGGTGGTGTCGTCGAAACAGAAGCGAACAGCAACCGGCGTTTTAACCAGCTTGGATGAAAGCACAATGGTTGAACCTTCGATTTTAGCCGTTGCCGGAACGAATTTTTGATCGTCGCCTGCAATCAGAAATTTTTCAGGAGTCTTGCCTGTACATTTTAATCCGGTTAAAACATCATTGAAACTCAGTCGTACTTTACCCTTTTCAACCTGTATCGAATTGAAAGATGGCGATTTGTAAGCGCCCACGTTTTGTTTGTAGGTTTCAGCCAACGCGTAATTAGCTAAGCGTTTACCCACATTCAGCTTGTCTTTCGGGTGAATATCCTTGATGTTGTCAACCAAATCGGTAATCACAACCATTCCGGTGTTCGGTACTGTTTTGGCCACAATATCTTCCTGTTCGCGGATATATTCCGAAGTTCCTTTGTCGCCGTAATTGAATGGTGCTATTTGTACCAGATAGAACGGAAAATCTTTTTTGAAATCGGCCCGCCAGTTTTCGATCAGGGTTTTCATCAACTGCGAATAAACCGAATAGTTTTCGCAGTTCGATTCGCCCTGGTACCAGATCGTGCCGGCTATACCGTATGGAACAAAAGGGGCAATCATCGAATTGTACAATTTTCCGGGGCTGCCCGGCCACCATTGAGAATCATCCGAATGCTTGTTCTTATTTAACTCCGGATTGTTTTCTATTCTGCTTTTTTCGATCCACACTTCAGCAGGAGTTCCGCCCCAGGCCGAAACAATGATTCCGACCGGAACATTGAGTCTTTGCTGCAACTCGCGGGCAAAAAAGTAACCCACAGCGCTTGTTGCCCGCATGGTTTCGGGTGTGCATATAGTCCAGGTGGCATTGCAGGTTTGCTGTGGATAATCGGCTCCGAGTTTTTGTACATGGAAAATCCGGATATTTGGGTTGTTCGCCTTAGCGGCCTCCTCCTCGCCATTAATGAGTTTCCAGTTAACCGACATTTCCATGTTCGACTGACCACTGCAAACCCACACTTCGCCCAACATCACATTGTTGAGTTTTACCCCGCCATTGCCCAAAATCTGGATGGAGTAAGGGCCACCTGCTTCAATGGTTTTAATTTTGGTTTTCCAGGCTGCAGTATTATCAGCCTTTACTTTTACCGTGTCTTTGCTGTTCCAACTGGTTACTATTTTCACCGTTTCGCCCGGATCGGACCAGCCCCAGATGGCTACTTCAGAATTTTGTTGCAGAACCATGTTGTCGGCAAATACCGAAGGAAGAATGATTTTGGCAAGCAATGCTGAGTTAAAAACAAGCAGCACGGAAAGGATTAATAAAATGCGTTTCATTGTTCTTTATTTTAGGTTTTTACGAGTTTCAAGTAAATTCAAGATTCCAGTATTCAAGACATCAATATTTTTATTTCAGTTTCCAAGAGTCATGCCAATACAGCTTCGGCGCATCCTTTTCAAAAGTTACTGGTAACCAGGTATATCGGCCATCAATCGGGTTATCCGGGGTCCAGCGGTCGCCCATGAAAATGTAACTGTTGTTTTTGCCCTGAACCTGCAAAACGAAAGTACTCTGCGAATGGAAGGTTGTTTCAGATTCTGCACCAATGGCCGGATTTCCCAATTCTTTCCATTCGCCGAAGATCTGATCGGCAACAGCCGACCGGGCAGCATTGGGCGCCCATCCGGTACAGTCGGAAGCAATGATATAATATTTGCCATTTCGTTTGAATAGGGTTGCGCCTTCCATATACCGGCCAACGAATACACGGGAATATTTTCCGGAATAGGAGAGATAATCGTCGGTCAGTTTCGAAATGTGCAGAGTGCTGTTTTCTTCAGAAGAATAGATGTGGTAGGCCGTTCCATCATCGTCAACAAACAGGTTCATGTCGCGGGCCATTTGTCCGCCTTTGAAGTCGCGGCCCAACAGATTGACTGAATCGACGGGCGCTGGCAGACAGCCTTTCCCGCCGCAATACGAATCTTTCACATCGGGCGAAACTGGCTTTTTGTGGCAAGGTTGTACATTAATCGGCCAATAGCCAGCATTTGGGCGGAAGCTTTTCAGGAAGGTAAACGGTCCTTCCGGTTTGTCGCTCACGGCCACTCCACTGCGCGCGGCATAATATCCTTTGCCTTTCAGTTCGAGGTGAAACCACATCACGAATTTTTTGGTCTTGGCATTGTAAATTACTTTGGGGCGTTCGAGGACACAGCCTTTGGCAATGTCACTGTTTGGATCTTCTTCCACTTTCAGCGCAATACTTTCGTCTTTCCAGTTGTATAAATCTTTTGATGAATAGCAGCTAACGCCTACCTGTGCCGAATTTCCAATCTTTCCTGCTATTTTGTATTCGCCATACCAGTAGTAAATGCCTTTATAGAAAAGGATTCCACCACCATGAGCATTAATGTGTTTGCCGTTGTTATCGTTCCAGATTTCGCCGGGAGTGAATTGTTGGGTGGGTTGTGCATTCAGAAGAAAGACACAGAAAAAGGAAAATAGAAAGAATTGAAATTTACGGATCATTTGGGTTAGGTTTAGGTTGTCAAAACGAATGGTAAAGTTAAACGCTTGGTGGAAAATGACAAGCAAAAAAATATGAGCCTGCGTTAAAAAACTTCGCCCAGGTTGAAGAACAGACCGTGCGAACCGCCAATGCCAAAGCCATAATCGATAGCAATGTTTGTGTTCGAATATTTATTCATTTTAATACGAAGTCCGAGTCCTGTTCCCGGCATGATTTTTTTCACCGGACTCGATAAATTGGGCATGATGGTCTCAGCGTTTCCGAAAACCACACCACCCAACAGCCCGTTTCGGGTAAGTCCAAAGCGGTATTCCGACTCAAGGTAAATAAGGTTTCTTCCGGTAAAACGTCCGGGGATATATCCACGCCCGGTATTTGAGTAATTGTCCCAGCCGATGCTTGGCATGTCCAGATAAGGCGGTGTTCCTTTCAACGTCAGGTTGGTGTAGGTCCAAAAAGCCAGCAGGTTTCGTGAAGCGGCTGATGGTTTGATATAATGCCTGGCCTCGACAATTAACGATTGCCAATTGCTGTCGCTGCCCAGCATTTTCAGGTTCGAGCGGTACTGGATGTTTCCGAGTGTGCCAGCTTCTGGGTTCACAGCATTCTTACGGCTATCGAATAGCAAGTTCAGAGTGATTCCGGAGGATGTTGATCGGTTCCCATTCTGAAACGTATTGAAATCGTTTAACGCATTTCCAGCGATTTGTTCGGGAACAATTTTCCAATGGTAGTCGAGATTATAGCCAATTCCTGCAAACAGATTTTTCCTGATTTCGCGAAAAACGCTTTGATACAGGCGCAGGTATAAAAAATCGACATGAAGGATGTCTTCCAGGGTTGTACTTGTACCCAGACCGTAGGTTTGCGTCGGGAATTTATAAAAACGGGTATCTCCGATAAAGTGTAGTTTTTGTTTTTCGAGGAAAACATTGCTGTTGGCAATGAACCAGTATTGGTGAAATTGAGAGTAATAGGCATTGGCCAGCAGATTCGAGAACCGGGTTTTGTTTTTATCGGTATAAAACGAGGTATTGGTAACCAAAGCTCCTGTAAGTCCCGACTGCATTGAATAACCCACAACTGGCATCATCGAGAAGTAGGGGCCATTGCCGTTTTGAATGGTGCTGTTGGCCCGAAGATTTAGCTTTAAACCATCCTGCAAAACATCAACCAGATCTTTTTGCTCAACCTGGGTACTGTCGTTCTTTGCTGCTGGCAATGATTGTGCAATAACCAAATTTCCGGATAGAAAAGAGAGCAGTATAAACCCGATAACAAACAGAATCCGATTGTTGTACATTCAATTGATTTTATGCCCGGCATTCATCTGTTTTTCTACAGATAGGATTCGGACAGCAAATAATTTGTTTCATTTAAAACGAGTTGCATCCTGAAAGTTGGCTGATAAACTCATTTCAATTTTCGATTCGCAAAACGGCGTAAAAATACTTTTTTTGATCGGTTATTTCAGAAATGAAACGGATTTCATCTGCTTTTCATGAATTGATTTATATTGTTGGTACCACGAAGATCTTCAAAGCAATGGCGACTAACTTCGGAAGCAGAAAAGACGATTTATTTTAACCAGATTTGACTTATTATCGCAGGTAAATCATCTTTCCTTCTTTCACGTACTCTTTTTGAATGCCAGCCATTAGGTCAGGATAACTGATGACCTTTGACTCTCGTTCGAGGGTTTTCAGGCAAGCGTAATGAATGATGTTGACAATGTTGGCGCCGTTCACTTCGTATTTGGCGGCAATTTCTTCCAGCCTGATGTCTTTATCGAGGCCAACATTTTTAGGGATGTTGATTTTCCAGATGGCAAACCGTTCCTTTTCTTCAGGGTTTTCGAACTCGATAATTGCATTGAAACGTCGAGTAAATGCCGAATCAATGTTGCTTTTCATGTTCGAGGCCAAAATAACCAGCCCGCGATGTGCTTCGATGCGTTGCAACAGGTAAGAGACTTCCTGGTTGGCGTATTTATCGTGGGCGTCGCGCACACCGGTGCGCTTGCCAAACAGGGCATCGGCCTCATCGAAGAATAAAATCCAGTTTTTATTTTCAGCCCTGTCGAATAATCTCGACAGGTTTTTTTCGGTTTCGCCAATGTATTTTGAAATCACCAACGAAAGGTCGATGCGGAATACATCGCGGTTTGTATATTTTCCCAGCAAACTTGCGGTCAGGGTTTTCCCAGTTCCTGGAGCACCGGCAAACAGCACCCGGAATCCAGGCTTGATGCGGTTTTTCATGCCCCATTCGTTCATCAGCGTGTCGTTGTGTTTTAGCCATGTTTCAATTTCCGAGATTTGTGCCGAAGTCTTTTCATTCAGGACCAGGTCTTTCCATTCCAGTTTTGTTTCAATCAATTGTGCCGGGAAATCACTGCCAAGCCTTGGTCTTGAGACTTTTTCCGAAGTAAATAAATCAATGTATTCCTGTTCAAGAATGAGTTTTCCGCTCATTTGAGGTTCTCCGGAAGGCACATCTTCAAGCAATAAAACACCTTTTTGGGAAAAAAAGTGATCGGTCGAAAAAAGCTGCCTGAATTCGGCCCTGAATTCGGGATTCTTTCCGGCGAGAAGGTACAAAACGGTTTCGCCAGTGGGTAAAACACCCCGGTGGTTTTTGCCTTTCACTCCGCCGAAATCGGGAAAATCGCCACCTTGTGGAAGGTAAGAACCTATGATCGAACTCAGGAACGAAGGCGAGAGGTGAGGAACGAGAGCCAGCAATAGCGTCAGTATTTCAGGATTCGTTAGCTTGTTTTTGCTTATAAATATGGCTAGTTCCGAACAATCGTCCGTACTTGTCGTGTACTGCGGAAGTTGAACCGGGTTTCCTTTCAGTTCGGTTTCCAGCCGGGCTTCAATAGCAGTTTTTAGGAACATCAGGTGGTTGGTATGGCTCATTGTTCCGGTTTGTTGGTAATTTCAATTTCTTGTTTACCAACGAGTTGGCCCTTGTTGTAAAGATCGAGTTGGTATTTGCCGGCTGATTCAAAGAGCGCTTCACCCAATTCCCATTGTACGATTTCAGGTTGCCCCGGAGCCAGCCGGAGATTACCAAGAGTCCCGTTTTGCATAGCCAAATCCCAGGCGACACTTCGCACTGAATTTACATATAGGGCAAGTCCTGAGAGATTTACTTGCAAAACTTCCTTCCATCGATTGGTGATTTTTATTCCAATTTTCAGGTTCGGAATTTCGCTTAAACCGAAACGGGATGAGCTTATTTTGAGTTCTATTTCAGGTTGATTTTCCATCGCTTAAATTACAATGTTATTTATGGTTCTGAAAACAAAGGCCTGGGCTTTGGTAATCATCATCGAGCCATCGGCAAACTGGAAAAAAGACTGAGTGGTATTCTCGAAAAATCGTCCCTGAGCATCGGGTTCACCGTCAATTTTGTATCGGTTCGGAATTACCCACTCGAAAGTTCCATCAGAAAATGGAGCAGGAACTTCATGGAATGAGGCATGGTCGGTCAGTCCGGTGTTCATGTCGTCGAAAGGCAAATACTGCGGATTGGGGTGATGCCTCAATTGTGCAGCCGAAAAGCGGTTGAAATAACCGGTTACGTTGGTGGCTGGTCCGGGAACCTCGAGCCATTGAGTCCGGCCAAAGTTAACCGTCAGCGGATTGACGATGATGTTGGTAATCATACAAGCTCCGGCAGTCCCCGCTGCAATGGGGTCGTGGTTGCCTACAATCATGGTCAGCGAATCGGGTGCAATAACCGTAAAGTTCATCGATTGTGCTCCTGAGGCGGTTGTAAGGGTGATTGTTGGCGAGGAAGCAATAGGGGGAGCTTCCCAAACCATGGTTTGCCCGTTGTTTATACCGATGATATGACCTTCGGTAACCGTCCATGTTCCGGCAATGTCCGATGAGAACAAAACACGTTCACCAACCCCAACCGTTGTCCGGTTGTCAGGGCTGTTGTCGGGAGCAATGGCGATGGTTTGCGAAGTTACTGTGGGCGCTGTTCCTGGAGTTGGTGTTACCGGAACCGCTGGCGGAAGTACCGGATCGCCCATCGAATAAAGGCTATCGAGTGCCGACATGGTGGCCGGGCCAACTTTGCCGTCGTCGACCAGCGACGAAGCCCGCTGGAAATCTTTCAACGCATTCTTGGTTTCGCTACCGAAAGATCCATCAGCGCCAAACTGCGGAAGCGGGAACCCTGCATCTATCAGTGCCTGCTGTATTTTGGTAACTGCATCGCCGCTGGCGCCTTGCTGTAAAATGCGTTCTCCGTCGAGACATGCTTCCAGTACCGGATCGCCTGCAAAACGATCGGCAAACAAATCATGATTATCGCCAATGGTGAACTGCAACGACGAAGGGACATTTCCCGACTGTTGAATCGTGTGGGTTAATTCGTGTGCCAGCAAATATTTACCATCACTTGTATTTGGGTTGTATTTCCCTCGATTGAAATAAACGTCATTGCCATTCGTAAACGCCTGTGCTCCGAGTGTATTGCTTAAATAGGCCGCTTCCTGATCGGTGTGTATATTTACCCGGTTGAAATCAGCTCCCAGACTATTCTCCATTTTAGCGCGGGTTTCGGGGTCTAATGGTTGTCCACCTCCATTGTTTTTCCTGATCTTTTCCTCCACGGTAGCATCTGCAAAACCTTCAGCGGCCATGTTTTGCTCTTCCAGATCAATCTGTCCTGAAGGTGACAACGCGAGTTCGGCCATTCGATCGGCTTCTTTCTCATACTGATCATCGGGTTGGCTAACTTGCAGATCACCGGTTGCCGCGAAAAATCCGGCAGTATTTCGAGTTTGAAAAAAAGCAGTTTTGCTTTGATTCGATGGTTCTGTTTGTTTTACATTCGTCTTCATATTTTCTACCATTCAACAAATAACAAATCATTCATCCAGGGAAGTTTTACAATGGAAATGTTCCATTGCAAATAATCCAGAAGTACATCCTGCGCCTTGCGCTCAACGTATAGTTTATGCGGTGTTTGTTGTACATCAAGTTTTCCGTTCCGGTGAAAAAACAGTTGCCGCAGGCCGTCGGGAGAGGTGTTTTTTAATTCAGGCCAGTGCTTAACCATTGCCCGTAAGACCTCATCACACTCATTCCTGTCTGTTTCGCTTAGCTCCGATAACCGCACCAGCGGTGTTTCCAGCGGCAATCCACTCAGATATTTTTCGAAGGTCAGGTTAAATTCCAGTCCCACATCTCGGCCTGAAGCCAAATAATGCAGCAATTGAACTGCCTTTTGCATTTTTTCGGGTAGTAACTTTTTATCATGATGGGTACAAGCTGTTTGGATAAAAAGTTGATGTATAAACGGGTGTGCCAGGATCAATCCCGCGTTTTGAACGTAAATCGCTTTCAGGTCAATTGCTTTGTGATCTGGTTTACTATCTTTTTTGGGGTTGAGATGTTCATCTGAATGATTGTTTTGACTTTTTTTGATCGATGTGCCGCCATTGTGCTCCAAGGTCTCTGCGTATTTCGCGTTCATTCCAATCAATTCCATAATTTCTGCGATACTTTTAGTTGCCTGAATTGAAGTGATTGGCGATGATCCGTTCCTCATTTCCTGGTGTAAATTCATCCGGGATTGTTGGTCAATTTCGACGAGGCGACCAATTATTGATTGGTATAGATTTATCTTTTGCCGGGCAGAAAGTTGAGTTATTCCAGATTTAAATTTTTTCCGGTCAAATGATTTATTACCAATCAGATGAACAATCATTTCCAGCGTAAAATCAAGGTTCATTTGATGCACAAATCGTTCAAGCGCATAGGGTGAGGTTGCAAAAAGTGCGATCAATTTCTGGAGAAAAACCTTATTCTGAACCAGGATGGTGTTTGATTTGCTTTCGATGGAGGCCGTAAATTCTGCCGGGTCAACAAACCAAGGTAATTGCCCGGTTTCCAGAAAATAGAGCAGGGATTCTTCATCGTCGGAAATTGGCTCGACCACCAAAGGCGGTTTCTGGCGGAGGTCTGTCTTCGACGATCCATTTTCCGACCATTTTTCAACATCACCAACAACCCCTGGAACTGGCAATTGCAACGAATAATGCGGGACGGAAATATGAAGTTTGGCTTTCAGTTGGTCAACCAGCAATTCCCTGGCCAGTTCGAGCTTTCCGCCATTATCCAGCTTGATTTCGAGGTCGATTGAATCGTACCGGATGATCTGGCCGTTTGGAATTATTTCGTCCAATAATTGTTCAATCATGGGAAGAAAATCATCCTTTAGAAAGCTGTCCATCTCATTTTTAAGTCGAAAGGCTTGCTGTTCGGAGTTGGTGTTTACTTCCAGATTGACCTGATGTAGAATATGTTGGTTGAAAATTTTCATTTAAACTGATAAAAACATCCTAAACTCTTGTTTTTTGTTTTAAAAGATTGTATCTTTCCTGAACCTTTTAGTAGGTTACTGGGCGATTAGGTAGATTAGTTCTTTTCATTGTGGTTTCAGCGCTTGTTCTTTCGTAAGTTTGATCTTGTTCTGTTTTCATGAAGTTAAGTTCTGGTTTCGGCCCCATGGAAGTCTCATTCGATTAACATTGACTGAGACTTCTTTTTTTTTGTCAAAATTCGATAACGACTTCACCGCTGGCTTTCCCCAGGTAGAAATCAACTTTATTCAAGTACTTACTCTGGATAGTTTTGAGTTGAGCGTCGGTGATCAGATCAGCGAAAATGGCATATTTGCTTTTCCCGATTTTTTGATGCAAACTTTCCCGAAGCTTGATAAACAGCACAATATCATCGTGCGTATTCTTCTGATGGGCAGCATAATAGGTCATCATGCCGGCATCGACCCAGGTTCCATTTACCCAATCGCCCGACAAATATGCTTTTGCCGTGGCGCTGGTTTGTGTAATAACCGCACGAATGGCCCGCAATTCTTCCTGAACAGTTTTGGGTAACTCGGCCAGTTTGGTTGGAAACCGACGGACCTGCTGATCTTTAAACAATTTGTTGTGCTTCAGTTTTTCGGTCAGGTCTGCCCAGCGTTTCCACTGATTGTCGTAACTTCTGTAATCGTCGTCCTTGTTTTTAGGGTCGTATTTGGCATGGAGCTGCTTATAGAAATTCTTCTGAAGCAAATTCACATCGGCGCAAACCACATCCTTCGACTGCAAGATTCTTCCGTTTTTCAGGAAAGCTTTTTCAGTGAAAGTATAAATTGGCGAAGTATTCGACAGGGTAATGTCTTTGATACTGAAAGCGAAGGTGTCTTCTTTCAGCTTTTTGATCTTCAGTAATTTGCTTTCCTGGTCAAAGTCAAAGACTAGCCCAGTCGGGAAAGTATCGTTTAGTTTCCGGGTCACAGCATGAATCCGGCCATTGAAAATATCATTTAGCGGAACGCTGATTTCGGTGGGCTGACTGATCAGGCTGATGCCATTGATGGAATATTGCGTGATGAACAGTCTGTACGCTTTTGGCATTAGTAAAGTTCGGCTTTGGGTGCCTTTCAGGCTGCGCGACAGGTTGTTCAGATATTTCAGCGAGCTGATCCAAGGATAGCTGCATTCCGAAATTTTGCAGCACGATTCGGTTTGCTCGGCGCGGTACTTGTAGCTCAGCGCAAAGTCGGCAACAATCAGGTTGGCTTTTTTCAAAACCACAAATGTTCCGCCTTTTGGTACTCCGGAAAGGTGTTCGAGCGAATTGTTCGTGTTGATGAACTGTTGAAGTTCCGATTGGTTGGCATCAATATCGAAGGCTGAATAATCAAAGTCTAAACCATTGGCAGCCAGGCTTCCGGTTAGTTGAGGTTCGGCAACAGCCGATGATTTACTCTGATGTCCTTCAATCCTGAAAAAATCATAGGCGTCAAGATTGAACTTCAGCGGATTCTGAATGTGTTCGGCGCTTGAAAGACTGCTCCGGTCGTAGCCTAGATTTGTTTTCTGGGCCAGGCGTTTCGTTTTGGAGAAGTCCCAGGTATCAACCAGTTGTTCGTTCGTTGTATAATAAAACGGTATGCTTCGTTTACTGAGTGGTACTTTTGTTTTCGATGGCGTAATTTTTACGTCATTTCCGGTAATGTTATATTGCGAGACCATCAGGAACAGTCGGGTTATCAGGCTATTCAATTGGGTAATGTGCTCAAATTTGTTGCCGGAGATTGGCGATTGATAGAACGAATGACGAAACTGTTCCGCATTGGCAACGGGGGTTAGCCTTCCAACCAGTAAATGCTTCGGAAATGAACCGATATTGGGGCAACATTCAGCATCGAGTTCAAGCAAAAGCTCTTTAATTTCGTTGTAGGTATCAACTAAATCTTTCAGCAAATCGTACCGGTATTGCACATCGACGGGAATAGTTAATGCTGAAAAGCCAAGAAGTTTCTCGATCTGTTGATTGATAATTTCGCTGGTTACGCCCGAAGTTAAATCCAGAAATCCTTTGAAATCTTTGAATAGACTGGCTATCCCGGTTTTAAGCTGACTGAGTGTGTTGTTCGACGAAATAGCCGAATGAAAGCTTTTTAGCAGGTTGGCCTGGCTGGAAGCTGCATTGTTGGTTAGTAAAACGCGCTGCACCGCGAGTTCGGGCAGTTGAACGTATGCCTCCAAAATGGAATGCTTGGTGTATATAGCGTCGGTAGTTTTGATGTATTCGGCATCCTCCTCCGATACGAGGAACACTTTCAGCCGCGAAATTTCTTCGATTCCCTGATTATTGCAATCGATGGCGGTACACAATTCGGGCGATTTCGGAAATTCTTCGAGGTAAAGTAAGGCGATCATTTTTTCGATTCCCGGTAGCGTACTCAGCGCCGAAAAATCGGTTTTCGGGTTTTGAAATTCAGGAATCAGCTCAAAAACAGGCAACTGCACACCGTTTTTGAAGAATGGTGAATATTTGACAACGGTATCTTCGTACACTTTGTAGTGCGTGAATTTAATCGAGTCGATATCGATCGTTTGGGTGCTTTCCTCCGGAACGGGTTGCTGCAATTGAATCAGGTCGCCATCGGTGGTAACTCCGCAGCCTTGGCTGACAATGATTTCCTTGCTGCCCGTGAGGCTGACCTGGAAACCACAGGCGATTCCAACTCCGTTCAGGCAAACGCGCGACAGTCGGTCCTGATCCCCGAAATACTGAATCAACGTGTTCAACTGGTCTGCTGTTAATACCTGATCGTTTACAAATGAACGGTATTGTGTGGTTATTGTTGATAATTTCGTTGCCATAGCCTGCTGTTTAAATGTTTCCTAAATTGGTTCTGCCAAGTATTATTTTGCCTTTTAAATCTTCAGTTTCGTCGTTGCAATCGTACAAAAATCCGGTTGGATAGATTGAATGTAACTGGCTGAGTATCGCGCGGAAGTCTTTTAAAATCTGAATGTCCTGATCGTTTTTGTTCATGGTGTCGAGGAATGCTTTCCATGCGGTTTCGAGTTGAATCATTTCATTTTTATCGTTTTCAACAGCTCCGTCGGGGTATCCAATCCAGCAAATGCGCGCCAACACATGCGCCGGGAGCTCTCGCCTGATCAGGTCTTCCATGAAATTGCGGAAATCCATATTCGAGAAGCGTTCGGTCCAGCCCGGAAGGACAACCGAAACCCGAAACGAATACGAGTCGAGCGGTTCGCAGTCGTCGCAATTGCAAACGGGAAGGAATGCATCGGCTGTAATACTGTAAGCTTTCGTCTCGTCGGGACGGAGCAAAATATGCTCAATCAGGTACATGCCTTCGTTGGGCTTTACTTTTTTCATGAACGAAATGAACTGCCTGACAGCGTTTCTGGCCGCGTTTTCCGTATCGAAATAATCCAACCGCCGGGCAATGATGCGATCTTCGTCTTTCGGATCGGATATCGCCTGATTAATGAGGTTGTAATAGAATTTCCCTGATTTGGCTTTTTTGATGTCGTAATTCTGAATGTCGCCCGCCAGCGCCTTGACCAAAAGGATTTCCTTGTCCATATCTTCCTTCGAATAGTATTTTTTAGAGCTGGAACAAAGCACATTCCGTGCCGCGTCTTTAATCCGCCAGCGGTATTCAATCAAGCCATCGGTATCTTTTTCCTGGTAAATTTCAACCGGGTCATTCGACAGGTTACGGCGGCTAAAGTCGGTCATATCGGTCAGCAACGCGATTCGCTTTTCAACGGTTGAAACGTTGTTTGTATTCCACAGAGTTCCTTTCGGGTGGTAAAAGTTGAAGGTTGCGCCGCGTTCGGTTCCCAGGACAGGGTAATTCCGAAGAAAATTTTCTTTGGTGTGAATGACGGCAAGGTTATGATCATTGCCATACAATTGTTTCATCAGGAAAGCATAAGTTCCGAAGTTCTCGGCAAAGCGCGCCAATAAATGATCGAGCAACTGATTTTTGCGATCGATTTTTTGATCGAGCATTGAAAACAACGATTCCGAAAGCTCATCTCCTGTTCCGTTCAGGTATTCGACCGGAACAAGCGCCTCAATTCCTTTGATGTCGCGGATGGCTTGCGTGAAATAACTGCGGGGGGCGGTGTTGTTGACCGAAAGCAATTCCTTAACCCGATCGAGTTGTGCGAAATAACTGGCCAGAATCTGGTCGAAAAACAGCAAATAGGCCTGTAATTGTTTGGCTTGTGCTTTTCGCTCGTCGGTGGCCGATGGTGAAAGCCCAAATTCGCCGATTCCGTAAGTTTCCGGAAAGCTGTTCTGTATGCTGGCATATTGGCCAATCTTCAGGAATTGTCCGGTAGGCAAGTCGATCAACTTGTCGATCTGTGCCTGCTTTTGTGCTTCGGTTTCCTCTGTTTCGAGTTGGGAACTGTATTTTTTTACACGTTCCTGATTGATGTTGACCGGCAAAACGCCTTTGGTGTAGCTGAATGCACTTTTTGAGCAAAGCATGGGTTTCTTGCCGTCGTCGATGCAAATAATCCAGGGCTGGCCTTCCGGTTTGTTTTCGTCGCCACAATTGTTGATGGAAATTTCTTTAATCAGCCGAACGCCATCGATGTCCATGATGAGCTGGACAATATCGGTCAGGCGGATTTCTTTTCGCAGATCGGCTTTGGCCAGTTCTGCCGGATCGATAAAACCATTTTTCAGGATTGGGCCATCGAAAATTTCGGTGGACGAGTAGCCTTTGGCAAACATTTCCTGCAGCGAATAAAACCTGACCGAGGGCGAAAAATAGGAGTTGATGGCGCGCAAAACACGGGCGTGAACCAGTTCCTCATCGGCTTCAGGTTTTACGTCAATGATGGCGCATACCGAGATCGGATGTGTTTCGACTTCGGTTGCGACCATCAAATCCTCGCACAAATTCCGGTTTAGGTGGTAAATTTTCCTGACTTCATTCTCCAGTTGCTTTTTGCGGGTGGCAATCTTTAAGAAGGTGTTGTAAACTGCCGGATCAAGATCATCGAAATCAAGCAAGACTTCGTATAAACCTTGCAGTGTAAAATCTTTCTTGTATTTCTCCTCAATTTCGAAAGGCGTGTACGACAGCGTTTCGTCTTTGCAATTGAAGAAAACCTGTTTTTTGTATGGCCTGAGCCAGGCATTTTTGATACCGTTAATGTCGATAAAAAGTTTCCGGTAATCGTTGGCAGTAACCGGCTTGGTTGGCAAAATCAGCTCGGCCTTAATAAACTGTTCCTCGAACGGATTTTTGCTGCCGTCTTCTGTGCTTAGAATATCTTCAATTGGCATGTTGATGCGGTAACCCAGATCGGTAATGGCGTAGCAAAGCGCTTCGAGCATGGTAATTCCAGGATCATGCGAGTTGTAATCGGTCCAGATTTTACTGCCATATTTTTCGATGTATTCAATTCCCAACTGCTTCAGGAACGAATAATCCAAATCGTCTTTGGTTGAGACGTTTCCGGAAATGCTTGTATGTGGGTCAGCGTTTGACATGCGTTGTTTTTTTTCTGAATAACTAGTTGGTACATCCTGCCTGTAATACACTAATCGGGTGTTCTTTGGCCGAAACCAGAATGGCTTTCGGATTGGATGGCGAAACAGCAGACTTGAATTCGCCCTTGTGTTTTATCGCCAGGTCCGTAATGAAATCGACATATTTCAGCTTCTCGATGTAATTAATAATCACACTTTTATGCAAGGTGGCGCCAAACTGCAAATCGAACGATTTTTCGAAAGCCCAGGGCGACAGCAGTTTCGTAAGGTCTTCCTGAAGTACTTTTTGGTAGTAGTTTTCATCGTATCCACCGTAAAATTTTACCTTCAGCGAGAGCTCCACTTCTTCGTATTCAGGATTAATGACTGCCGCATTTACATGCAGGCTATTGAGTTGATTGACATAGTCTTGAATCCGATTGAGCGTTGCCCGGCTAACCCGTGGTTGATAAATGTCGAACACATTCTTGTTCAGGATGTCGGGAACAACGATCAACGTTACATGCCCAGGCGCCAAAAACGAAGTGTCGGAAGTGTGATTGAGGCAGCGAACTTTGTGGATCTCCGGAAATTGCTGGAGAATCAGATGCTCGTAATCCCACAAAGTGATGGCGCGGTTCTTATGACGCAGGCGTTCGCTGATGCGCTGGTAATAAGCCTGATCGGTTTCGTCAGGAAACCCGCCAAACGAATTGTAGGGCTGACTCACCGTTTTCACTGCTTGTTTCCGCTCGCTTAATTTACTGATTGTTTGTGCCGGAAGTCCGGTAACGAGGTGCGACAATTCGTTGTTCTGATCGGCAAATTGTGCCAAAACTGCTTGCGCTTTAATGTCGATCATTTTGCAGACGGCATCGTATGTTTTGTCCATCCGGACACGAATCCAGAAGAGTCCGGGGGCTAAAAGTGTATTTTCTTTTGTTGCTTCCGCCGGAATGGAAAATTTCACAATCCCGGATTTCAGGAAGTTATCGGTATGGTTGGCCATGAGGTAATCGCTGGTCAATTTTTTCCACTTGTTCGAGCACAAAATGCTCCACTCCATTTTTTCTCCTGAGGCAAAACTGACCGCTTCGGGATTCTCACTTCCTTCGAAAATCTGGAAGAGCAATGAAATCTGTTGAAGTGGTTCGGCATCTTTCAGGCCAATGTAAAATTCGCCTCCTGAAGGGTAGGAGGGTAGTAGGCAAATGGCTGGGGCATCGACAATTCCTGATGTTTTCACACTCTGGCCGAATGGGTGTTCATGAATCAGATGAACCGATTGAATTTCGGCAGAGACTTCATTGAAAACAGCTTTTGCCGAAGCCGAATAGCTGAGTTCGATGGATTCCACCAGTGGCGTGTATGGATCTTTCGGAATCAATGTGGTTTTGTCGTTTTGCATGGCCATGGCATAAATGCGAGGGAATATTTCGTGCATAAACGACTGGTTCAATGCAAGCTGAATCCGGCCATTGTCGCTGGTGTCGAACGAGTTATTTGTAACGACAACCGAACATTGGTAAGTGGATCCCGATTTCGAGAAAAGTTCCTGATCGTTTTTTACAGCCGTCCATTCGTTTTGGCTGAACAAGGCTGCCGATGCTTTGAAATAGCTGTCGCTGCTGACGATCAGGTTGTTGGCAGATGTGTCGTATTCAAGTGGTTTGTGAATTTTCTTTCGAATGCCTGACTTAAAAAGTTCGGCAGTTGGCGCGCTCAAATCGTTTCGATACGCCAAGTACTGGTTAACGAATGTGTCCGGGGTATTCATCCAGTTGATGTTTAAGGTCAGTTGGCTCCAGTCCTTCCTGAAAACTTCGTCGTTCTTTACCGTGAATTTTGAATTTTTCACCGGAATCGGGCCAAAAGGCATGAACGGTTTCTTCGCATTTAGAATACCCAGATCATTTTCGAGCTCCAGCTCTTTCATGTCATTTACCGCAACCAAAAGCTGAATGCTTTTCAATTTCAAATCGGCAAACCCAGTGGCGAACGAATAACCCTGATCAGAACTGGTATCAATCAGAAAACGCATCACCGGATCAGCAGTTGAGAACCGTTCGCCCAAGACCGCTGAGTTGTAGCCGACAACCGGTTCAGTCTTTTTATCTAGTCCAATTTCAAAAGTCAGATCCTTATTTTGGCCTGAAGCTTTCAAACTAAACGGACCGAGCCATTTCTTTCCCCCGCTCAGGAATACGCTCACACTACTTTCAGCGTGACTTGCAAGCGAACTTGAAAAATTATCACGAAAACTCATTTGCACGGTTATCGTGCGCAAACCTTCTTTCAGAAACAGAACCGGTGAGGCAAGGGCAAATCCCAGCTTTGCATCCGGAAGTTCGGGCAAAGTTTCACTGTAATTTGGTCTGGCATATCCAAAAGGGTACCACTTCAAATCGCCGGTTGGATTGGTTTTCCCCATTCCATCGAACGAATTGGCTACTTCACTTGCCTTGATGGCTTTCAGTGAATTTTCGGAATGATGATAGACATTTTTAAGTTGCGCAATGGTGGCTTTATTGGCAATCAACTCGTCGCGGGTTTCGAAAACCAGCTTGTTGCCCAACTTATCTTTTCCGGCATCGAGAGCCGTACTTTTGCCTATCTTTTCCTGAACGACATTCTTGGCCAGTTCGAAAATGATGTGAACCTGATCAGAAACCGGAGGTCGTTTCCCGATCTTCAAAATATCCTGGTAATAGAAATCCAGATGCCTTTGGGTCAGTTGATTGAAATGATTTTTGCTGTTGTCGAGTAATTTCAGGAAGCAAACAAACAAGGTTAAGTGTGGCGCCATCGATTGATCCGATTCCAGGCGATTCAGAAATGCTTTGATTTCGGTTTCTTCAATGAAAAAATCCTGCCAGTTTCCATCAATTTGATTTTCGCCATCGAAATAATTTACCTTTTTCGCAAAATCCCAGGCAAATTCCATCCAATCGGCTACGCTAAAATCGTGGAGTTTCAGCAAATCCGGGTTCAGCGCCTCAATGCCACGTTGCTGCTGATCGGTTCCTTCACCCGGTAAAATTGCCTGATATGTAGTTTTTTTAGCCATGTTTACGATCCAATTTCAGTTCCTTCAGCGCGGTAGAACGGGAAAACCCTGTTTTTTCTTGAGTTGGTAATCCGCACCCGGTAATCGATATTAATGAGCAAAATGCCATCGTTGTCAGTCGATTCGTCAATCCATATTTTCTCAGCATCAATACGAGGTTCGTGGTATAGAATGGCTGTTTTAATCAAATCAGCCACATAAGTTTTTAGTGTCAGGTTCGTTGGGTTGAAAAGTAATTCTTCGAGGTTGCAGCCATAATCTGGCAACATAATCCGCTCGCCCAGCCGGGTCGACAAAAGAATTTGGAGGCTTTTATCAATATCGTCCTCGCCCTCTGTCAGGATTATGCCGGAAGTGGTTTTACTGAATTCGGGAGGAAATCCCCATCCTCTGCCTAAAAATGATTCGTTCGTATCCATTTGTTTTTGTTTTTATCCTCCGATTAAAACTGTTGGGCAACCCAAAACGATGCTTCCGCCATGAGCGGTTGAATCGCCCATTCGTGCGGCCGGTTTGCCACCAATCACCACGGTTGCCGACCCCGCAGCAATGGTATCCGGCGGCCCGACACACACCAGCATGTCACCAACACAAGCCGCTGGCAGTCCGCCAATCAACACCGTTGGTGTTCCGGGACCAATTACCGGCCCTCCAACGTGTGGAATGGGTGGCGTTCCCGGTGTTGACATCGGGCAAACATGCATATCAGTAAGTCGTGCTGCTGGATTTCCCATCTTTTCATTTACTAGTTAATTATTTACTATTTACACCTTAAGTTCGGAGAGCTTAAAGTGAGCTAAAGTTCGGAGTTGAAAAATTTTAGGTTAAATTGTCAAATTGCTAAATTGTTGTAACAATTCAGCAATTTAACCATACAACCATTTAACTTCTAAGCTTTCCTGCTAACTGCGACTTTTTTCATTTTCAAATCATTAAATCAGTTAATCTGCACCATCGATCCTTTCAGAATGGCGACTGCCGATGTCGAAATTTCTGCGCCGGCCGATCCTTCGCCTTTGAATTGAGCCGAAGCTTTCAGCGAAACATTGATACCTTCAACTTTCACATCGCCGGTGGCTTTCAGAATAATATCTTTGGCGCTTTCTATCTTTATTCCGTCAGAGTTTAACGTTATTGCATTTGAATTCTCGTCTTCCAGTTTGATCGTTTGGGCATCGTCGTCGAGTGTTATTTTTTTGCCGCCCGGTGTTTCCAAAACGACTGATTTTTTCTCGTCGTTAAAGATGAACCGGATTTTTTCGCGCGTAACGAATCCTTTTTCGTGATTGTCGTCCGAAGCCTTTATTGGCGCCGGTTTTGCGCTGCTGTTGAGCATTCCCAGAATCACCGCATCGTTAGGGTTATCGTTGATAAAACCGACGATTACTTCATCTTCAATTTCAGGACGGAAGAAAGCGCCGCGTTCTTTTCCGGCATCGAGCGAGGCCATCCGCGACCAAATGCCTTCAGCGTCGTTGTCAATCATCGGGCATCTGACCTGAATGCGGTCTTCGCCTTCGGGATCTTCGTTTGCCGTAACTATGCCAATTTGTAAGCCATGAACGGCCGGAAATAATCCGGATGAAGGCAGATCGCTAATGGAGTTGGTCTCCGAAAACCAAGTTGGATTCACTCCAAACTGGGCATCGATGGTCCATTGTCCTTCAGTAATTTCGTGCCGCACTGCCGAAACGTAAATTTTGCCGTTGAAGCGGTCGCCAACACCTTCGAGTTTGAGGGTGGTATTGGGTTTACACGCCGGAATGCCTTGAAATTTTACCCGTCCGCGAACCTTTGATAGCTGATCAAACAAGGTTTTTGCGTTTGCCCAATCCTGAATCGATTGGTCGGCAATTGTCCCGCCGTATTTGAGTTCAAGGTTTCCCAGACCAACTACCTCAGCCAAGTCTCCCGAAGTTAGATTTCCGTTGAGCGAGACCGATGGATCAGTAGCGTCCACCTCAACCAATTCCTGTTTAGCCGGATCCCAAGCGTAAGAACTTACCTTGCTGTTCTGGTTGCGGGCATCAATTTCAGCATCAAAATCGAGCAATGTGTCACCAAAAGCGATAGTTGCCAGTTCTGCCTGATGATAATCCGGCGCTTTGATCGTAATTTTTCCATCGTCAACCACACACACTTTTCCTTTGGCCTGTGCCCGTGTAACCACGAAATCCCAGTCGGTGCTGTTGTATTGAACGAGCTTTTTATGCTGAAACCCGGTGTCCTCAATATCTTGGTCAATTCCGTAGTGTCCGAGTATTTCTTCAAAAGCATCGCTGTCTTTGCTGTCGGCGAAGTATTTGCTTTTCCGGCCTGAAGTTAGTTTTACTGCTTTGTCTTTGCATTCAACAATGAGCTGTGAGCCTCCTGATCGGATTTTCAAGCTGTGCTTGATCACAATGCCTTTGAAAATGGTTTCTTCTTCGGAATGGTATCCGGCCTTAATTTCTATTTCCTTGCCGGGAATCAGCATATCTCCGTCGCTTAATGCAAATTCCCGGGTAGAAGGATCGCCATCGATACAAATTATTCGGGCAGTCGGTATCCGGTTGATTTCCTTTTCAACAGTAATGCTCATTACCTGCGCAGTATCTGGTAATTGGATTCCACCAATCAGGATTGTAGTGGTGATCAGATCGGCTGACCTTGACGTCGGTATGGTGCGGGCTGGACTCATGTTAGTTTTTTTGCAATTTTTTCGACTGGTGGAAAAAAGATTTGCTGTCCCGGGATCAGCTTTCTGAAATTGACCAATTTGTTTGCTTTTGCCACTTCGAGGTAATATTTCGAATCACCATAAATCCTGAAGGTCATCAATGGGAGTGTGTCACCTTCATGAACCATGCGAATGTGCGTCAGGTCGGGCGAATTGTTGTTTTCGCGGGCTACCCGAAGGTTGTCTTCAATAAAACCTTTAAAGGTGGCGCGAACAGTTGCACGGATCGGTGTTCCGTCGGGTTTAAAGAGCTTGTAGGTGATGTCCATGTCCTTCAGGCTACCTTTAAACAAAAGCGATCCCCACGAGATGATCAGGTAATTGGGTTTGTGCTGGTCGCCGTTGTAATCCAGAATGATCCGCTTGAATTTCTCGATGTCGCCAATTATTCCCTCGCCCAATTGATCCTCGTAACCTTTAATCACCCCTGTCCGGTCGAAAATGAAATCAAGCTCAAGATCTTCAGGCAAGGTTTTATTAAACCTTGGTGCTGTAGCGCTTGTTCCCTGTGCTTGTTGCTGATTTTGGCTAATTTCGTACCTGATCCGGTAGGTTTCAGGATTAAGCAAGGTATTGAACTCGCCGTCCGCAATTTCCTGCCGAAAACGTTCGTCTTTAAAACCTTTAATTTTCAATTTAGTCAACTCGCCGCTCATTGTTTCTATTTATCGTTCGTGTGTTTTCGAAATAATTTCCATGACCTGCTCAACACATTGTGAAACAATTTCATTCATTTTATCCAGACTTAGTTCTGAATTACCAGATGTAGTATTGTTCTGATTTTCAGATACATTAACCTTAATATTCAATTCTCTGATTTCGATAGGCATATCAAAGGGTTTTAAAGTAACTGTAGCTTAATTCAAGGCTTTCAATCACAATTTTGCTTTCTTCAGCATTAAATTCTCCAACTGACCATTTTACTGGCCATGCCTGAACAACATTCCAGCTTAAGAGTGGCTCATTTTCTGCATTTAGCAAGATGATGATCAGGTCTTTCGGTTTAAAAACGAACCCCTCCATGGCTTCTTTGCACCAGTTGAGTAAGCCGGATTGTGTAGCCAGACCTCTTTTCAAAATCAGGTTTGGGTATTTAGCCCTTACCGGAAGCTTGTGTTTAAAGCGGTTTTCTCCCCCTTCTTTGATTTCTTCTGTTTCCAGATCAACAGATAATCCGGAGACAGACTGAAACTGAAACTCATCCATCAGATTCTCAAATTCAACCTTGAAATGAAATCCCAAAGGAGGATAATAGATACTCATGTTTATTCATTTTGAATGGTTAGACCTTCATGCACCAATTCCATTGATTCGATTGCCACTTCGTTGCCGTCGGCTTTCAAATCAGTCGATTGGATTTTAGTTGGCCACGCGTTTTTTACCTTCCAGGTAACCACCGGATTATGTTCTTCGTTCAACAGTTTGATCGTCACATCGCGCCTTTCAATGGTGTTGAGTTTTACGGTATTCCACCATTGGAAATATTCGTTGTCGCTTGCGAAAGTTCCCCGTTTCAAGGTAATGTTGCTGAATTTTTGCATTCCGGGCATCTTGATTTTAGAGTATTCTTTACTCGCTCCTTGGCGGTATTCCACAACTTCAGTTTCAACATCTAATCCTGAAACCTCTGTGAATCCGATTTTTGTTCCACCCCAGTCAACCTGAAAATGAAACTTTACTAAAGGATATTCTGCCATGATCAATATTTTTTAAAGGGTTAATATTAAGATTGTTGAAGTTTGTGTGAGAATTTAAGGATTATGAATTCTGCAGGTCTGACCACTGCCATGCCTATTTCGATGTGCATCAACCCGTTCAGAATATCTTCGGCGGTCATGGTTTGCCCCAGCCCAACGCGGACATAAAATGCGTCATCAGGTTTTGCACCAGCCAGGGCACCAGCACGCCATTGTAAAATCAGAAAGTTTTCGATCATGGCCCGAACTTTTACCCAGGTATTGGCATCATTGGGTTCGAAAACAAATTGGGCTGTCGCTTTTTTAACCGATTCTTCCACCATGTTGAAGAACCTACGAACTGGAATGTAGCGCCATTCGTTGTCGTTTCCGGCCAATGTGCGTGAACCCCAAACCAAAGTTCCTTTTCCGGTAAACGTACGAATAGCATTAATTGATTTTCCGGCAGTAGTATCAACATTTAAGCTGTCCTGCATATCGTTTGTGATTTTTACTGAAGGTTTGATCACATAGTTCAGACCAACATTGGCGGGGGCTTTCCAAACGCCACGATCGCGGTCGACGCGGGCATAAACACCAGCTATTGCGCTGCTTGGAGGCATTTTAATGTATAAATTCGAAAGCAAGGTTTTAATTTGGTTGAAAGTGGCGCTGTCCGATTTTTCGATTGCACTCAGTTTCAAATTGTCGAGTTCTCCGTTTTTATCAACAGCTTTAGCCCCAGTGATGGCCTGAATAATGGGTGGACTAATCAGCGCAGCGATGGCTGTAATTACGGTTTCGATTGTTGCCACTGATGCTACAGCAGCCGATGCTTCGGTTTTAACAGCTGTTCCGTTGGCTGCTGAGGCAATGTTGGTCAGGTTGAGTTCGAGCGCGGTTTTCATGGTTTTGATGGCGCCACCCAATCCGGTATTCATGTTTCCGGCAGCTAAGGTACAAGCGGCAGCTGCTGAAGCTGATTCGCTGGCGGCGGTGGCTGCAAAAGTGGCGGCTGCCACTGCATTGTTTCCTGAAGTGATGACAGCATTCAGTAAGTCAACAATTGGCTGAATGGTATCTGTAATCGAACTAGCCTGAGCCAATGCCTGAGGCGCAGCCAACGCATCAATAGCTGTTTGGGCTGAGGCCAATGCAGTTACCAGGTCGGTGCTGTTGTCTTTCTGTGTATTGATTTCCGCTAATGCGGTGTTTGCATCGGCCAGTTTGCCCAACAACACGGGCGAATCATCGGTACTGTGTTTAATGGTAACTGCAGAAGTGTTATACTGGTAATTGATCAGAGTTTCAACAAATGGATAGTATGCGGCACCGTATTTCAGATAATCTTTTTCGAGATTAATTCCATCTCGAAGTCCTGCGGCGGGCGTTGGGGTGTCAGTTTCGTCATCCGAATATGTATCCAGAATGGTAAACCGATCCTGAAGTTTATTGCATTGAGTAAGCGCATCCTTGTAAATTGCGTAGAACTTGTCATTTGCCAGTGCTGTGGCGTCGGGGAAGAGCAAAAGTGTGGGCTCGTCTTCTTTTTCGATTTTCAGTAAGCCATCCTGTAAATCCTTCAGCACAACAGGATCAGTTGAACTGACTGCTTTAGCGGCGGCGTATGTTTTAATGGCGGTGATGTAGCATGGTCCGCCTCCGTTGGCAAAATACAATTGCATGGCATAGTACATCAAAAATGGCGATTTTGACGTAGGCTGAGGAACTGAAATCGATCTTTTGGTTACCCCATTAACCTTAGCATCCGAGACATTTACCGTAATGCCTGTTTCAGGGTCGGCTGTACCAAAATAGGTCTCGTATTCGAGGAGTGAAGTAATGCGGAAGGGGATCATGATTAAATCTCCGGCCACTTTTTTGTCGGCCTTTTCAGTATAGCCAATAAAGGCTGGGATTGCAGTTTCGACCTGTGCTACCGATGGCGGGAATTTTGCAATTTCCTCTACGTATACACCTGGTGTTTTGTACGTTGTTGCCATAATTTTCTGTTTTTTAATTTATAGTTTGTTAATCTTCAATTACTATTTCTTTTCTTTTAGCTTGAGCGCATCTGTAATTTCCAGAATTACAGGTCCGGTTCCGGTCAGTTCTTTCTTGTCAATTTCAATCATCTGAATCTGGTAGATTACCGAAGGCAATTGCCGGCCACCAAGAGTTCCCCAAATGTGATTGAGTTCTTCAAATGTTGGCGTGTGTAGGTTAACAATGAGCTTGAAACTGCTCAGCACATCAAAATCTTCCTTGGTAGTATAGGTGGTATTTTCGGAGGTGAACGTTGATTTGCCTTGAAAAAATTCGATGGTTTTCGATATGCTTCGGAGCGAGTTCACGTAGGTATTGCAATTGGCGCTGATCAGTAGATATAGATTTAAATAAATGGGCGGATTCTTGTATTCGGTACTTTGCTTGTTGATAACCTTGAAGTTAGGTAGATTTTTAAGTGCACTTTCTTCGTTCAGATTAATCAATGTCAAAATCAGCTTACCACTTACTTTTTCAGTATTGTCGGATGAAGTTTCGATCATGGCAATATTTTCCAGCTTGACAAGGTTGTTCATGCCTGAAGAGGAAAGGTAATTATCCAACTGTTCACTAATAATCTGAATTGCTTCGTAAATCATGGTAATACTGATTGTTGCATTTGGTGGAAATCATTCAACAAATCCTTACCTGAAATTTGGTTTTTTGAGCGCGTCTGACACCGTTTTCGGTTTTGGGTACCGCAAAAACGATGTTCCGTAAGATTCATTAATAATCGAAAAAAATAAAAGACATCAACATCTTCTATTTCAACGATTTAAGCATTGAGTTGCTGAGATCAGCTTGTAAAGTACTAGTATTCAATATATCAATCCCGAAATTAATGAAATGGTAACCCCTGTTTTTGTATTATTTTGTAGTAATAATTTAAATTGTTTTTCGTATATTAAAGAGCGAAATATTTCTTGAAACAAGGTTTGATGATTGTTCTTTGGGAATAAAAGTATCTAAAAATCTCTGTCGAGGATGATAAGCCTATCGATATTGACAGAGTTTTTGCTGTTGGCGATGTCGGCAACTAATAAAAATACCGGCAAATTACCATAGCCATGGCCGATGGAACCATTGCTGCCATTGGTATTACCAGAGAAGTTTGGTAGATTCTGAAAAGAGACCTCTAAAATTCACATTCAGGTGTATTTTGTAACGAAATATTTGGTTAACTTTGTTTATAAGCAGATTAGAACAGATAATTTAAATCATTTAATTTTTTTTATATGAAAAAGATTTTTGCTATTTTATTGTTGGTATGTTTTACTACAACAATGTTGTTTGCTCAGGCGACTAAAACACCTCCAAAACAACAAGTAAAGAAGGCTGCAACAGAGGTAAAGGCAGTCAAAGCGGACACTAAAACTCAAGTGAAGACTGTCAAAACAGATGCGAAAGCTGTTAAATCGGATGTCAAAACAGATGCGAAAGCTGTTAAAGCAGAAACTAAGCAAGGAGTCCCATTAAAGAAGGATGGTACTCCGGATAAGAGATTTAAAGAGAATAAAGCAGCTCCAGCAGCAGCCGGTCCTCTGAAAAAAGATGGTACTCCGGATATGAGATACAAAGAGAATAAAAAAACGAAGTAATTGGCTTTAGTAACTCTTCAATCTTTTTAAAAGTCATCTCAACGAGATGACTTTTTTATTTGAGATTAAGCCCGGATTATTTTTTGTTTAATTCATGAATTGACAATGTTGCTTTTATGCATCTCTACTATTTTAATCTAAATTTGGCGGTCAAAATAGCGCTTGTGCTAACCTGAAAAGTCAAAAGATGGAGATTTCTCAAATAGAAGTATATCAATTCCCGGTCAAACTAAAAAAGCCTTTTGTTATTTCGTTAGGCGCGTTTGAATACGCCAAAAATGTGGTGGTGGTTGTCCGAACCGATGAGGAATTGACTGGTTTTGGCGAATGCAGCCCGTTTATGCCTATCAATGGCGAGAGTATGGAAACCTGTTATGTAGTTGCCAGTTACTTGGCCAAATCGCTGATTGGAAAAGATCCGCTTAACATTGAATCCTGTTCAGAACTGATGGATCGGACCATTTTTGGTAATTCAAGCATCAAAAGCGCATTTGATATTGCGTTATACGACATTGCCGCACAACAGGCGGGCCTGCCTTTGTATGCCTTTCTGGGTGGCAAAAACAATAAAATCCTGAAGACCGACTATACGGTTAGCCTGAATGAGCCCGAACAAATGGTAACCGATGCTCAGGAAATCAAGGACCGGGGTTTTGAAGTCATTAAGGTTAAGTTGGGCGACGATCCGGAAATGGATATATTCAGGATAAAGGCTATCCGGAAACAAATTGGGGATGAAATCCCGCTTAGGCTCGATGCCAACCAAGGTTGGGACGCAGCCTCGGCGATCCGAGTTTTGAATGAATTAGCCCCGTATAATATCCAGTTTTGCGAAGAACCCATTCCGCGCTGGAATTACATGGAATTGCCCCGTATCAGGAAGGAAAGCCCTATTATGATTATGGCCGATGAATCGTGTTGTGATCATCACGATGCCCAGCGACTGATCGAATTGCAAGCTGCTCCATCGTTCAACATCAAATTGGGAAAGTCATCCGGAATATTCAAGGCGCAAAAGATAATTAAGTTGGCCGAAAAGGCTAACTTGCAATTACAAATCGGTGGGTTTCTCGAATCGCGGATTGGTTTTACCGCATCGGCGCATTTGGCATTGACGAGTGATACCGTGAAATTCTGCGATTTCGATACGCCGATGATGTTCAGCGACGATCCGGTTTCGGATGGAATAAAATATGGACCGAATGGGTTGGTTACCGTTCCTGAAGTTCCGGGCCTGGGCGCTGGTTTGGACACCGACTACTTGAAAAAGCTGACAAGTTTTACTGTTCAATAACTATACTTAAACGAAACAAAGATGAAAGCAGATCAGGAAATTTATCCGGTGGAAGTTTTTGATGGAAACGATTGGGATGCCTCAATGGTAAAAAGTTTGTTGGACAATGCCGAAATTGAGTCTTTTATTAAAGATGAGAAGATGGGCGTTTTAGCTCCATGGAATGTAGCCGGTGGAGGAGCTGGTTCTGTAAAAATATTCGTATCGAGTGTTGATCTCGAAAAGGCTAAAGAGGTAATTGAGCAGTACAAAAAAGCAGAAGGAATAAAGGAATAAAATGGAGAATTTTGACATTTCGGTAAAGCGGTTCGATGAATTTGCTGAAGAATATGCCAGTCGGTTCGATAACGTGAGCGGTTATCTCGAACAACTTACATATTTCTGTAATTTGATTAATACTGACAAGCCCCGTATTCTGGAATTGGCCTGTGGCCCCGGAAATGTGACCAGCTTCCTCAAAAATCGTTTTCCCGATAGTCGGATTTTGGCTGTCGATCTCGCTCCGAAAATGATTGAAATAGCGCAGAATCGGTTTCCTGATGTTGATTTCAGGGTGATGGATATTCGCGATATTTCTACAGTTCCTGAGCAATTCGATGCGGTGATGTGTTCGTTTGGCCTGCCTTTTTTATCGAATGAAGATGCGACCAAACTGATTGGCGATTGCGCCGTCTGTCTGAATCGGGGAGGCGTTTTATACATCAGTACCATGGAAGGGAATGAGGATCGGGCGGGATTCGAAACCACCAGTTTTTCGGGCGATGCCAAAATTTATTTCAATTACCACCGGCAAACCGTTTTGGAACAAGTATTTGAAGAGAGTGGCTTCGAAATCAGGCAAGCAAAATTTCAGGATTACATGGAACCGGATGGGTCGGTAACTACCGACATGATATTTATTGCCGAAAAGCGATGAGTTTAATCCTGAAGCGAGATCCTAGATGTTCAATCCGATCACATTCACTTCCCGCTCCAATTCTACACCAAATTTTTCCTGAACCGATTGTTCGATTTCTTCTGAAAGGTCATAGATTTCTTTCCCGGTGGCATTCCCGTAATTAACCAGCACCAAAGCCTGTTTTTCGTGTACACCGGTATCGCCGCGCCGGAAGCCTTTCCATCCGCATTGTTCGATCAACCAACCGGCTGCCAGTTTGGTTTGACCTTGAAGGGCAGGGTAGTGGGGCATGTTCGGATAAATAGTTAAAAGCTGCTCTGCCCGGAAGGTTTCGATAATCGGATTTTTGAAAAAACTTCCTGCATTGCCATAAACTTTGGGATCGGGCAATTTCGATTCGCGAATGCCAATTACCGCTTTGCGGATATTCCGGAGATTTATTGCACCCAATTTTTCAGTTTCTGCTTTCAGGTCACCATAATTCAGGATAAACTCCGGAAACTTATCGAGTTTAAAACAAACACTGGTAATGATGAAACGGTCTTTCAGCTCATTTTTAAAGATGCTGTCGCGATAGGCGTAGTGGCAATTGGCCACATCTAGGGTGTATTCGGTTTGCGATTCCAGGTCAAAACCGGTAACCGATTCGATTCGGCGCTGAACTTCCATGCCGTATGCACCAATATTTTGAACGGCAGCGGCGCCCACTTTGCCGGGGATCAACGATAAATTTTCGATGCCACCCCACCAGTTGAAAACGGCAAACTCAACAAGATCATCCCAGACGACACCAGCCCCCACTTCAAGCCAGATGTTGTTCCGGTCTTCGTGTACAATTTTAATTCCTGGAATATTCGGGTTAATAACAAGTCCGTTAAAGTCATTCACAAATAGTAAGTTACTTCCTTCGCCCAAGATCAGGATTGACAGGTTTTTCCATTCGTTGGTAGTGGCAATGTAACCTTGTAAATCTTCGGGTTCAGTAAATTCGAAATAGTATTTGGCAATAGCCTCGGTGCCGAAAGTATGGTGTTGTTTTAGCTGGAAATCGTAGTATGAGTGAATCATCAGAATTATTTTTCGGCAAATATAACAGAAGATCGCCCTTTTTCGTTTACCTTGGCGATACGAACCAATAGAAAATCGCTTTGAAAAAAGTTTCACTTAGTGTAATCAACGATTTGGTAACCGATAACCGGGTGCATAAAGTAGCGATGAGCCTGCAAAAAATGGGTTTTGAGCCTCTTTTAATTGGCCGTTTATTACCCGAGAGCCAGTCGGTGGAGCGCGATTATGCTATCCATCGGATGAAGCTTCTGTTCCGAAAGGGTGCTATGTTTTATTTCGAATACAATCTCCGTTTATTTTTTTACCTCCTGAAATCGGAAATTGATGTTTTTGTAGCAAACGATCTGGATACTCTGGCCGCTAATTTCCTGGCAAGTCGCATCAAACGAAAGCCTTTAATTTACGATAGTCACGAATATTTTACTGAACTTCCTGAATTAATTGGCCGACCTGTTATAAAGGCGATCTGGTTCCGGCTCGAAAAACTTTTGGTTCCAAAGGTGGATGCAGCTTACACGGTTTGTGATTCGATCGCTGAGATTTATCGCGATTTGTACCAAGTCGATTTTAAGGTAGTTCGAAATCTTCCGGTTTGTCTGCCGTCTGGAAAATTTGAGCCTCAGGAAAAAACGGAAACCCAGACCAAAGTAGTTCTTTATCAGGGAGCACTTAATTTTGGACGTGGTCTTGGAACCACGATCCGTGCGATGCAATATCTGGAAGGGGTCGAACTCTGGCTGGCTGGAGATGGCGATTTGACCCGTCAGTTGAAAGAACTGGTTTCCGAACTGAAACTGGAATCGAAAGTGAAATTTCTTGGTCGCCTGCCATTTCATCAGTTGCATGAAGTGACCTGTCGGGCAGATTTGGGAATTTCGCTCGAAGAAGATTTGGGCTTGAATTACCACTTTGCCTTACCTAATAAATTGTTCGATTACATTCAGGTAAGCGTGCCGGTGTTGGTTTCGAACCTTCCTGAAATGAGGCATATTGTTGAGCGTTATCAGATTGGTATCGTAGCTGAAACCCATCAGTGGAAATTGTTGGCCGAATTGATGAAAATTGCGCTTTATGACCGGGAGAAGCGGTTGGCATGGAAACAGAACCTTCGGAAAGCAGCCAAGGAGTTGTGCTGGGAAAATGAGGAAAAAATACTGGAGGAGATTTATTCTCCTTATGTTTGATGGTGTTGAATGCGTATTATTCTAATGCGTATTCGACTGCCTTATTTAAAAAAGAATTAAACGAAGCTGTTTGCCTGAATGCTTCCAGTGTATTTTCAAGGAGATTTTTACTGAGAATAAAGTCGTCATCAACGTGTTTACATAAACATGGGTTCTTCAGTTTGAGGTATTCCGCGTATTTAAAATTGGCAGGGTAGCCTTTGGGAACCTTTTTTAATGCCTGGCTATCTTCCAACTCAAAACCTTTAGCCGTCTGAACTAGGGTATCGAACACTTCTCCGTTTGAATAGATTTCTTCACGAATACTATTCAATATGTTTGACTGGGGGCAATAAAGGCCCGTATCCAGTTGATGCCCATCTAAATAGCCACTACCTTTCGGCTCAATGTGAAAATAATATCCGGAATAACCTGACTTTTTGCCATGAGGACAAATAAAAGCGCCGAAATGTGTTTTATATGGCATTTTGTTTGGCGAGAACCTCGTATCGCGATGAAACCGGTACACACAATCCTTTATGGAAAGGTCGCTGACCGAAGGGTCAAATTCGCCAATACCAGCAATGAGCTTTTCTACAAATGCAATGAAAATGTTGTTGGCTTCATGATATGCATCTTTGTTGGCTTCGAGCCACTCTTTGTTGTTGTTGTCTCTTATCTGAAGGAGAAAAGAAAGAACTTTATCCATGCTTTTGGTTTAATATTTCTGCTTGTTAGGTTTTGCAATGTTATGTCAGAGACCACCAATCAGCGCCAGGTGATTGGTTATCCGTTATTTTCTTTTTTTGAGAGTACGGTTTCATAGATTTTTTGGTTGTCAACAGTAACAATTCGAGCTGGAAATTTACGGATCAGCGGGTAATCGTGCGTGGCAATTACCACAGTCTTTCCCTGATCGTTCAGGTCTTTGAGAATTTGCATCAGCTCAATCGAAGTTTGTGGATCGAGGTTGCCGGTAGGTTCGTCAGCTAAAATTATTTCCGGATTGTTCAGTATGGCCCGGGCAATTGAAACCCGCTGTTGCTCTCCACCAGAAAGCTGATGGGGCATCGATTTTGACTTTTGTGTCATACCAACCATCGAGAGAACTTCATTTACACGGTCAATAATTTCCCATTCGTTTTTCCAGTCGGTGGCTTTTAACACAAAAGCAAGGTTGTCGTAAATATTTCGGTCGCTCAATAGCTTGAAATCCTGAAAAACCACGCCCAATTTCCGGCGCAGAAAGGGAATTTCACTGGTTTTAAGTTCAGCCAGATTAAACTCCGCGACTTTTCCTTCCCCTTTTTCAAGCGGCAATTCCGCATTTATCGTTTTGATGATACTTGATTTTCCACTTCCAACTTTCCCGATGAGGTAAACAAATTCACCGGTTTTAATTTCCAAACTGATGTCCGTAAGTACCACATGATCGCGCTGAACGATGTCGGCATTAAGGAGTTCAATGATGTTTTCTTCTGACATTGTAAAAGCAAATTGGTATGTATGCAAAACTAATTTTTTTTATCCTTCCAGATACTAATAAAGCATAAATCTCAGTTTTTGTTTAGAAACGAGGCGAAGATTCCTGAAGTGCCGGATGGAATAGCTAAATTTACCCGGGCAACTTTTTATCTTAACTTTTGTCAGTAATAAAAGATGGTACAATTTGTGTATCCCCAAAACCAGAATAAAATATCCAGATATAATGAAGACAACCCGATACGTATTCATTCTGATCCTGCTGGCCCTGTTGCCGGTTTTGATTAAAGCTCAAAAAACGATTTATTATCAATCTATTAATCAGGAAATACAAAATGCCAAAGATTTGTTTTTGGCACGAAACTATATTTCAGCGCTGAGTCAGTTTGAGCAAATTGCGGCAAAAACTGACGAGAATTCGGACGTTCGAGCCGAAGCCATGTTTTACAAGGCTTTATGCGGGCTAAAGCTCGATAACCAGAACGCGGAAGAGCAGATTACCGAGTTCATGAAACAATTTCCGGAGAGTTCGTTCCTGAACAGGGCATTATTTGAGGAGGCCGTTTATCAGTTCGACAAAAAGAAATATCAGGCGGTACTGAAGACCTTGGAGCGTTTGGATAAAGGAGGTTTGGCGCCGGAAGAACTCAGTTATTACTATTATTTGAGAGGCTATTCGAATTTTGAACAAGAGAAAATGGATATTGCCCTGACCGATTTCGCCGAAATTAAAGATGGTAATTCTTTGTATGCTGCTCCGGCGCAGTATTACTGGGGGCATATTCAATACCTGGACGGAAATTACGAATCGGCTCTTCAGGCATTCCTGAAATTGCAGAAGAATCCGGTTTTTGAAAAGGTGATACCTTTTTACATCAGTCAGATTTATTATAAACAAGAAAAGTACCGCGAAGTTGTTGATTATACCGCACCGCTGATCAATACCGTTTCTTCCGATCAGCAGCCTGAACTGGCACGGATTCTGGGGAACTCGTATTTCCATTTGCGCGAGTTTAAAAATGCTGTTCAATTTCTGGAGTTTTATCTGTCGGATAAAAACAACAGAGGGCGTGAGGAAAATTACATGCTTGGTTATTGTTATTATCTTGATAGCAAAGAAGCCAAGGCGATTCCGCACCTCGAAATCGCCTCGAAAGGTAAAGACGAATTGGCACAAAACGCCTATTACCATTTGGCCGACTGCTATGTGGCAACGAATGATAAAAACAAAGCGCGTCAGGCATTTGAAGCGGCTTCGGAATTTGATTTTGATCCGAAAATAAAGGAAGATGCACTTTTTAATTATGCCAAAATTACCTACGAACTGTCGTATTCGCCATTTAACGAAACGATTAAAGCATTCGATAAATACATTGCTTCGTACCCCAACGCCGAGCGGAATGATGTGGCGTACGATTACCTGGTGAAAGTGTATATGAGTACCAGTAATTATCGCGATGCCATGGCTTCGATCGAAAACATCAAAGTGAAAAGCCCATCGGTGAAGAAGGCCTATCAGCGCGTAGCCTACTACCGCGCATTGGAGTGTTTCAATAACCTGGATTATACCGCGGCCATCGAAGATTTCGACAAATCAATTGATGCAGGCGATTTTAACAAGAACTACCGGGCTTTGGCCATTTTCTGGAAAGCCGAAGCGATGTTCAGGCTCAACGATTTTAATAAAGCCATTTCAGGCTATAATTCGTTCCTGAAATTGTCCGGATCATATTCACTTCAGGAGTATAAAACTGCGCATTATAACCTGGCTTATGCTTATTTCCAGATTAAAGATTATGCAAGTGCGAGCGAATACTTCAGGAAATACCTGACTATCGCAGATGACTCGCGTGGAGAAAAAGTGGCCGATGCCAACAACCGCCTGGGCGACTGTAATTTTCTGAATCGTGAATATACCGCTGCCATCTCGAATTATGACCAGGCTTTGCGGATGAATTTGTACGACGCCGACTATTCATTGTTCCAGAAAGCCTTTTGTCTGGGGCTTCAGCGCGATAATCAGGGGAAAATCAATAACCTTCAAACATTGCTTCAGAATTATCCAAAATCGAGTTATCAGGACGATGCGCTTTATGAGTTGGGCCGTACCTACGAACGCACCAATCAGCCGCAGTTGGCCATTAGTAGTTACAACGATTTAATCAATAAGTATCCGCAAAGCAACTATAAAAATAAAGCCCTGGTTCAGCTTGGCCTGGTTTATTACAACGCCAACGATTTTAAAAATTCCATTAAATCATACAAACAGGTTGTTGAAACTTCGCCCGCTAGTCCGGAAACACAATCGGCTTTGGCTGGAATGAAAAACAGCTATGTTGAAATGAACGATGTAGATGAATATCTGAGCTATACCGGAAAATTGGGCTCAGGAGCCCAGATTTCGGCCAGTGAACAGGATTCGCTATCGTTTCGGGCAGCCGAAAAGTTGTACATGGCAAAAGATAATAAGGCCAAGGCGCAGTTTGAACGCTACCTTGCCCAGTTTCCAAACGGAAGTTTTGTGTTGAATTCGCAGTTTTATCTTGCCGATTTACTTTATACCGATGGCGAATTCGATAAGGCGCTGGCCAGTTACGAACAGGTTATCGCCCAGGGCGATAATTCATTTACGGAAGTTGCGTTGTCGAAAGCTGCCGGATTGCATTACAACAATGAGAATTACAAACAAGCTCTCGATTATTTCGAACGGCTTTCAAAAATAACAGGTTCGGGGAATGATCTTTTGAATGCCCAAACCGGCGTGATGCGCTGTCAGTATAAATTGGGTAATTATCCGGCTTGTATCGACGTGGCGAATCAAATTCTGGGTTCCGAGAAAGTCTCTGATATTCTCAAGCGTGAAACCAGCTACAAACTGGCCTTGTCGTATTATAACACAGGTAATCAGGATAAGGCTTTCCCGATTTTAAAAAAGTTGTCGGCTGATACCAATTCGGCTGAAGGTGCCGAATCGAAGTTTTTAGTTTCTGAAATTTTGTACGAAAAACAGAAGCTGAAAGAGGCCGAGGATGAAATTATGGATTTCATTGATAAAAACTCGCCACATCAGTTCTGGCTGGCTAAAAGCTTTATCTTGTTGTCAGATATTTACCTGAAAAATGGTGATGAATTTGAGGCCAAACATACACTGAAAAGCATTGAAGAAAACTATCCGGAAAAAGAAGATGGAATACTCGAAATAACGCGCAAGAAATTGCAGTTGATTGAAGCCAGCGAGGCAAGTCAAACGAAGAATCAGAGTAAACCGCTCGAAATCAATATTTCCGGAGGTAAAAAATAGTTTTAAATAGATGAACATGAAAAGACAACAATATTTAGCCGCAAGTTTGTTAACTTTTGGTTTGTTAATGGGAGCTTTTAACGCTATTGCACAACAAGATACGCTTAAACTGAGAAAAGAAGTTGAGGTAACCAAAGCCTATCAGCCCGCTATTCTGGAAGCAGTGAAAATCAATGATATTCCACAAATTAAACCAGAGCAGACCGAAGTACCTACATTCGATTACTCGATATACAGTAAGCCAGTGTTTTCGACATTTGAGCCGACTCCGGTAGCAGCGGCTAAAATGGTTGGTGACCCGAAGCCCCCAATGGGATTGGGAATGCTGAAGCTGGGTTTCGGAAATTACATGACTCCTTATGGCGAACTTTTTTTCAATGCACAGCCCGATAAAAATTCAAATTTTGGCATTCATCTTCGGCACCTTTCTTCGTCCGGAAAAATCAAACTTCTGAATGATGACAAGGTGGATGCTCCTGAATCGGAAAATGCAGCCGAAATTTTTGCCAAAAAATTCTTTAAACGGTCAACCTTATCCGGAAGCTTGGCTTTCGACCGCAAAGCATTCAATTATTACGGCTATGCCAGAGGTTACTTGTCGGACGAATTGAAAGAGCAGATGATCCCGTACTTTCAGGATAAACAGTATTTTTCGAAAGGTACTGCGGTTGTTCGTTTAAAAAGTGGAACCGTTTCAGCATCGGAACTAAACTACGATTTTGGTCTTAAATATCATTATCTAACCAGTAAAACCGGGCAAACCGAAAATGAAACTGTCTTGTCGGGCGATGTGAGCAAGAAGCTCAACAACATGCTTGGATTGCTTTCTGCTTCATTGATGGTTTACAATGCAGACAGTATTTTGAGCCGTTTTTCGGATACTTATGGCAAGAAACAGCAAACCATGTTGAGGGTAAATCCATCGGTGATGTGGTCAACCGAGGTTGCCAGTTTGCAAGTTGGCCTGAATACTACACTGTTCCTTGATTCAGATACGGATGTGTCTTTTCGGATTTGGCCAAAAGTAAAGGCCGAATGGTCGCCAGTACCTCAGGTTTTGACGCTTTTTGCCTCAGCTGACGGATATTTACAACACAATACATGGTCGGCTATTGCGGCCGAAAATCCCTATGTCGATCCGTATCACGATGTGAAGAATGCCAATTACAAATACATTTTTTCAGGAGGATTTAAAGGTAAATTCACTCCCAAAACTAATTATGTAGCTGAAGTTTCTTATTCGAAAGTTGAGGGTCAGCATTTCTATGTAATTAAAGGTTTTGAAGCATTTAATTCATCCTATTCAAGTCGTAGATTAGAAAACACCTTTAGTTGGGTGTACGATGATGTAAATATTCTGAAATTATCAGGAGAAGTGATGCACGCTGTTTCCGACAATTTTTCACTTCGTTTGCTTGGAAACTACTATTCATATGATCTGAAGTCGATCGATAAACCTTGGCAAATGCCCAATTTTGATCTCACATTCTCAGGAATTTATAAGCCAACAGAGCAGTTGAAGTTTTCGACTGATATTTTTGTTTCAGGAGAGCGAACCGCATTGATTCTCGATTCTAAATGGTCAGATCCCTTGGCTAATTCAGTTAATGTGCCTGAACAAATAAAAATAAATATGGACCCAATTATCGACCTGAATGTTGGTGCTGAATATCAGTTTTCTCCAAAACTGAACTTTTTTGCGAAACTGAATAATTTTGGTTTCCAGAAATACGAACAATGGCTGGGATACACCAACAGAGGACTTAATTGGCTGGCCGGAATTAGCTATTCATTCTAAAAACAGGCCTTGTTTTGGCCTCATTTCAAGTTGCTTTTTACAATCGGTCACGATTATAGTAATTCATTGATTTTCAGAAATTAAAATGTTTATAAAATGTTAAAAAGTTTAACGTTTTGATTGCATCTTTTGTCATGGGTAGTTACGGCATTTTTACTATATTTGCGTCCTAGTAATTGAAGAAATTGCCAAGTGAATTATTTACTGAAAATCAAACATCTGGTTTTATTACCCAATCCGGAATTTTTCGAAAAGCAGGAGAAAATATGTTTTCTGTAACTGGTTTTAGTCCTTTGTTTTAGGGCTGAATGGGTATTAATATGAGATAAATTAAATATTTTGATCGATGAGAGAAATTGAAGAAACCCAGGATTGGGGAATACAGAATGAAAATGGGGGTTACGATGCCGACAGTATTCAGGTACTCGAAGGGTTAGAGGCCGTTCGCAAACGACCGGCCATGTATATTGGCGATGTGAATGAAAAAGGATTACATCATTTGGTGTATGAAGTGGTCGATAACTCAATAGATGAAGCTTTGGCCGGTTATTGTACACAAATTGATGTTATCATTAATGAAGATAATTCGGTAACCGTTATCGACAATGGCCGGGGCATCCCAACCGAACTTCATACCAAGGAAAACCGTTCGGCGCTCGAAGTGGTAATGACAGTTTTACACGCCGGTGGTAAATTCGACAAAGGAAGCTATAAAGTATCCGGAGGTTTGCATGGAGTTGGAGTTTCGTGCGTAAATGCGCTTTCCATTCATCTTACTGTTCAGGTACACCGCGAGGGTAAAATCTGGCAACAGGAATACAGCAAGGGCAAACCGTTGTACGATGTAAAAGAGGTTGGTGAAACCGATCACACCGGAACCACCGTAACGTTTAAGCCTGACGATTCTATTTTCCTGGTTACTGAATACAAATTCGAAATATTATCAGCCCGGTTGCGTGAGCTTGCATTTCTGAATGCAGGGCTGCAATTAAATATTACCGATAGAAGGAGCTCTGTTGATGGTAAATATAAGCACGAAGGATTTTTCTCGAAAGAAGGACTCAAAGAATTTGTTGAATATCTCGATAATACCCGTGAACGCCTCATCGACGAGACTATTCATATCTCATCTGAAAAAGCGGGAGTCCCGGTAGAAGTTGCGCTTCACTACAATACTTCGTTTACCGAGAATATCCATTCGTACGTTAATAATATCAATACAATAGAAGGAGGAACCCACTTAACTGGTTTTCGCCGCGGTTTGACCCGTACATTGAAAGCTTATGCTGAAAGTAGCGGTATGCTATCCAAAGTAAAATTCGAAATCAATGGTGACGACTTTCGCGAAGGTTTAACTGCTGTGGTTTCGGTAAAAGTAGCTGAACCTCAGTTCGAAGGTCAGACCAAAACAAAACTTGGAAATTCGGAAATTAGTTTGCCTGTAGATCAGGCGGTGAGCGAGATGCTGGCCAATTATCTGGAAGAAAATCCACGTTCGGCACGCGCTATTGTGAACAAGGTAATTCTTGCCGCAACCGCCCGTCATGCTGCCCGTAAAGCCCGCGAATTGGTTCAGCGTAAAAATGTACTTTCAGGAGCTGGTTTACCAGGCAAACTGGCCGACTGCTCCGAAAAAGATGCTTCGCTTTGCGAATTATTCCTGGTGGAGGGAGATTCTGCAGGTGGTACAGCAAAACAAGGTCGTAACCGCTTCTTTCAGGCCATCCTTCCATTACGAGGTAAAATCCTGAATGTTGAAAAAGCAATGGCACACAGGGTTTATGACAGTGAGGAAATTAGAAATATCTACACTGCTCTTGGAATCACTATTGGAACCGATGATGATTCGAAAGCAAATAACCTCGATAAGCTGAGGTACCACAAGGTAGTGATCATGACCGATGCTGACGTTGACGGTGCCCATATTGCTACATTAATCATGACTTTCTTTTTCCGTTTTATGCCGGAGCTGATTCAGCGTGGACACGTTTACCTTGCGGCACCACCACTTTATTTGGTTCGAAAAGGGAAACGCGAAGAATATTGTTGGACTGAGCAACAACGTTTGCGTTTAATTGACGAATGGGGAGAAGGGAAAGAATCCACGCTTCATGTTCAGCGCTACAAAGGTCTTGGAGAAATGAATGCAGAGCAATTATGGTCAACAACAATGAATCCTGAATCCCGTACGCTTAGGCAGGTTACCATTGAAAATGCTGCGGAAGCCGATCATGTGTTTAGTATGCTGATGGGAGATGAAGTGCCTCCACGTCGTCAGTTTATTGAAGATCATGCCGTTTATGCCAATATCGACGCGTAATAACAATTTGTCATTTAACTATTTACGATTTACTATTTGTACTCATTTCAAAGGAAAATAGTAAATCGTAATTTTTTTAATCGTAAATATTTAATGTCATGAATATCTGCGTTTATTCTTCTTCAAGTAATGCCATTCCAGAAATCTATGTGACAGAAGCCCTCGATTTGGCGCGTCTGATAGGCCAGTCAGGCTATTGTTTGGTCAATGGTGGGTCTAATGTCGGTTTGATGGATGTGATTACCCGCGAGGCTGGGAATAAAGGTGCAAAGACTATTGGCGTTATTCCTGAAAAGTTACGCGATTTCAATCTTGCATCGTTGCATGCTCACGAAATAATTGTATCTGGAGATATGATGCAGCGAAAGGACAAAATGCGCGAACTCTCTGATGCTTTTATTGCATTGGCCGGAGGGTTTGGTACATTGGAAGAAATTTTGGAGGTCATTACTTTGAAACAATTGGGCTACCACAATAAAGCTGTCGTTTTTATCAATACGAATAACTTTTTCAACGATCTTTTTATGCAGTTCGAGAAATCGTATGAAGAGAAATTTGCCAAGGAAAATTACCGCAAACTTTATTTTATTGCTGACAACGCCACAGAAGCAATGAATTATATACAGAATTATAAACCTGAAGAAACTGTCAATAAGTGGTTTGAAGTTCCGGAACGCTAATTAACCGGAATATTAAAATAGAAAGTAGAACCTTTTCCAGGTTCCGATTCTACACGAATGCTTCCTCCAAGTAATTCGATGAGATTTTTCGAAATAGCCAAACCTAAACCAGTTCCCCCAAAATTCATTTTTGGATCGTGTTCTGCCTGCATAAATCGTCCGAAAATCGTCTCCAACTGGTTCGGAGAAATTCCAATTCCGGTATCTGAAATACTGAAATAAACAGTTTCGTCCTCTTTCCTGATCCTTACCGAAATTGAACCAGAAGCTGTGAATTTGATAGCATTTCCAATCAAGTTATCAAGAATTTGCCGAAGTCTGATTGAATCAGTTGAAATTATTAGATCAGGTTCTAAGTTGTCTTTCATGAAGAATTCAATGTCTCTGTCGTTTCGGGTCGCAATTGTCTCAATATAATGACACTCAACTTCATTTAGAAATTTATTCAGATTAACAGGTTTTTTCCTGATTGAAAGTAAATTGGCTTCAATCTTGGAAATATCAATAATGTCGTTTAACAGGTTCAGCAGAATTTCTCCATTTTTACGTATCAATTTGATGAACACAATCCGGTCTTCTTCATCCTGACTTTCATCTTCCAACAGTTCAGAAAATCCAAGAATTGCATTCATAGGCGTCCTGATTTCGTGCGACATGTTTGCCAGGAAAGCCGATTTTAAACGGTCCGATTCGGTTGCCTTTTTCTGTTCCTCAATAAGTTTCTTTTCGATTTCCTTCCTGGATAGTACCATTTCGTTGGCCGCTATTCCAGCCCGCTTAAACTCGTCGAAATAAAGCTCGGAGGTGTTTATTTGATTAAAGTTAGTTTGTAACGAGAAGAAAAAGTTAAAAAATCGTTCGAAATCGGACTTGTACTTCTTATTGAAGTGGTATATAATCAGACCTTCGAAAAACAGAAGTACGAAAAAGATGAGCAGTATTAATATAATACTGCGTTGCTGATCCTTGAGAAGAGCTTTTTGCTGTTCTTTTATACTTTGTTCTATTTCATCGAGATAAAACCCTGCTCCGATTAACCAATTATATTCCTTAAATTGACTAACATACGAACATTTTTTTGAAGTATGGGTCTCGTTTATTTTGTTCCAGTCGTAATAGAAATAACCACCTTCCTCATTTCTTTGGGCAACATCGAGTTGTTTCAAAAATATATTGTGACGTGGATCTTCTGTATTTGTCAACATGTTTAAGTTGCCCTTGTAAACCGATCCATCCATGACAATAGGGCTACCATCCATATTGTTCATAAATACATAACCTCCATGTCTGAATCTTACGGAGCTGATTTTCTGGGCGATTTCATCCTTGAATTTCGGAAAATAATCATCCAGATATTGTTTGGATCCGAAATACCAATTAAAATGGCCAAACTTCTTAACAAAGGTTATTTTTTTATGTGGTGATGAATTAGCCGATTTTCCCGATTTAACATCGTACTCTAGAAACCCTTCGTCTCTTGTTTTCAGTAGACCAAGTTCTTTTAGGATTACAGCCGATCCATTTGAATCTTTTAATTCTAGCAAATCTTTCCCTGAAAAATCAGGTTTTCTGGGGTAATAAATTCCGGTTCCGTTTAAGGTCGAGATAAATACCTCTTCGTATTCCATTTCGAAACGAAGGGACGAGATTGTTGCAATAATGAGGGCTTTTATCTCTTCCTCCGATTTTTTTCCTTCATATTTCTGATAAATTGATTCCGCCGTGTTAAACGCTTGATTCACATTTTGCCTGATTTTATCATTGATTTGCTTTTTAAACTGATCATTTTGTATCCGGATATATTCCAGTTCATTTTTTACAATTTCCTGGATATAATTTTTTTGATTCTCAACGTACTCCTCGTTCCTTTGCTTGTTTTTTTGTTTAAAATACAACGATTGCTGAAAAATCATAACTCCACCAATCATTAGAGTTGTAGCCACGGTAATGACAATTAGAGTACGACTTAGGTAAGTAGATATATTTGAGGAAAGTGCAAGTTTTCTTAAAATCCGGTCAAGCATGTTTTCATTGTTTTTTTGTGAGGTAAATATAGATAGAATTGGTTTTGAACCAAGCATTTTAGAGAGGAATCAGGTTTTTTTTATGGTATTTTACCGTTGATTAGTAAGATGGTGCAGCGACAATTTTCTCGTAGTTTTTTGTTATTCACGTTAATAAAAATCCGTCAGGGTTCATCTCTTTTGTTTATTCCGTTGTTAAAATCTGTTAAACAAATTAAACGAATTACAAATGGTAAAACAGATGTAAATGATATGCGTTATCTTTAAATATTCAAAAATTAAAGTCAAAAATTTCTAACAACAAAAAGTAAAAAGAGATGAAAAATTTGAAAACAGGATTATTTACATTGTTGGTGGCACTTGTTGGCGGATTTGTTGCTCTTTGGGCCTATACACGTTACTTCGATGATCCAAAAGTATTGACCGTTCAACAAGAACAATCGATGCGATATGCTAGTTTACCAACTACAACTACTGGCGATTTGCCCGATTTAACTTTTGCAGCAGAAAATTCGGTTCATGCAGTTGTACACATTAAGGTAACCCAAAAAGGAGGATATTATAGTTCGAATAATATTTTCGATTTCTTTTTTGGTGATGGAGGTTCTCGTTCTCAGCAGATGCCTATTCGTCAAGGCGTTGGATCTGGTGTAATTATTTCTCCGGATGGGTATATTGTGACCAACAATCATGTTATTGACGAGGCTGATGAAATTGCTGTTGTTCTGAATGATAAACGCGAATTTAAAGCAAAACTTATAGGTACCGATCCGTCAACCGATGTTGCTCTGATTAAAATAGATGCTTCATCCTTACCTACGCTTAAGTTCAGCAACTCTGACGATCTACGATTAGGAGAATGGGTTTTGGCTGTAGGAAATCCGTTTAATTTGACATCAACCGTTACAGCAGGAATTGTAAGTGCCAAAAGCAGAGACATCGGAATCAATCCTGATCAAATGAGGATTGAATCATTTATTCAAACTGATGCCGCTGTTAATCCTGGTAATAGCGGTGGTGCGTTAGTTAATACTCATGGCGAACTTGTTGGGATAAATACCGCTATCGCCTCACAAACAGGATCATACAGTGGTTATTCATTTGCCATCCCTTCGAATATTGTACAAAAAGTTGTTGCCGATTTAAAAGAATATGGTGATGTGCAACGAGCATTGTTAAATGTGAACATTGGCGAGGTAAATTCAGATGTTGCCAAGAAATATGATCTGGATAAAATTGAAGGCGTATTTGTGGGTAAAGTTCTACCCGGAGGAGCTGCCGAGATTGCCGGAATGAAAGACAATGATGTTATTATCAGTATTGATGGAGTGGCTGTGAATTCAACGGCTGAGCTTCAGGAGCAAATCAGCAAACATCGTCCTGGAGATAAAGTAACAGTTGTGGTAAAAAGGGACAATAAAAAGAAACCATTTAACGTAACGCTTCGTAACAAGCATGGAGATACAGATATTGTAAAAGGTGATAACAATCCAGACGATATTTTTGGTGCGAAATTTGTAAAGGTTTCCGACCGCGACAAGGAGGAATTGGGAATTCGTTATGGTGTTAAAATATTGGAACTTGCAAACGGTAAATTTAAAGATGCAGGTATAAAAAAGGGTTTTATCATCACGCAAGTTAACAAAAATGCTGTTTCGGAAGTTGAGGAATTAAAACGTATTATTAAAAATTCAAGGGGTGGAATATTAGTTGAAGGAATTTATCCAAATGGAGAGGTCGCTTACTATGTTTTTGGGACTGACTCGAAATAAAACAAAGTTATTGGTTATGAAATTGTAAACAATAACCAAAGAAAAAAAACCATTTGAATTATTGACCTCAAAAGCCTATATTTGCACGCTATTTTTTTGAAGGGGATATGAGACAATTAAAGATTACAAAATCGATCACGAACCGTGAGAGCGCTTCTTTAGATAAGTATTTACAAGAAATTGGTAAAGAAGAACTTATTACTGTTGAGGAAGAAGTAGAGTTGGCGCAGCGGATTAAAAAGGGTGATCAAGCCGCACTGGAAAAATTAACACGAGCCAATTTGCGTTTCGTCGTTTCTGTAGCGAAACAGTACCAGAATCAGGGTTTAAGTTTACCCGACCTTATTAATGAAGGTAATCTGGGGCTTATAAAAGCAGCAGAAAAGTTTGATGAAACCAGGGGTTTCAAGTTTATTTCCTATGCAGTTTGGTGGATACGCCAATCTATTCTGCAAGCATTAGCTGAACAATCTCGAATTGTTCGTTTACCCTTGAATCAGGTTGGTTCGTTGAATAAGATCAACAAGGCCTTCTCGAAGTTTGAACAGGAAAATGAGCGTAAGCCATCTCCCGAAGAACTTGCAGATGCATTGGAATTACCTGCTGATAAGGTAGCTGATACGCTTCGTGTTTCTGGACGACATATCTCTGTTGATGCTCCATTTGTTGAAGGTGAAGACAACAGCCTATTGGATGTTTTGATTAATAACGATTCTCCAAACGCCGATCGTTCATTAATGATGGAATCGTTGGCCAAAGAGATTGAACGGGCTTTAGCAACACTTACAGAACGCGAAAGTGACATCATCCGGATGTTCTTTGGAATCGGATGTCAGGAAATGACTCTTGAAGAAATTGGAGAACGTTTTGGGTTGACTCGCGAACGTGTTCGGCAGATCAAAGAAAAAGCGATCCGCAGGTTAAGGCATACGTCAAGAAGTAAGTTACTAAAAACATATCTTGGATAACAGATAAAAAAAACCGCTCGAAAGGCGGTTTTTTTTATCTGTTACTCAGAGTACATCTATGAAACTAGAAAAGCCGGAAAGAGGTCCGGCTTTTCATACCACAAACAAGATCAACCAAAAAAGGAATCGAACCTTGCTGTCAAATTTTTCAACCAATTAGGGCAGATTTGAAGTCAGCTAACTTTTCCAGAAAAGGATTGAGGCAATGAATCCAGAGAGCAATTGAATAAATTATTCTTTTAGTTTGATGACTTCACTTCCGGCTAAAAGAAATGCACCCGTCCCGTAAACTTCCCAGCTATCCGCTGAAAAATTCTTTTTAGGATCGGCCCCTATGGGCTGGCACCATCCGACATGGCCGTCTGGTTGAATCAGTGAATTCATCCCTTTCCATGCTTTTTGAACCACTGGAAGATATTTGTCTTTATCCAATAACCCATTGTTGATTCCCCAAGCAAGGGCATAAGTGTAAAAGCCAGATCCACTGGCTTCTCCTCCGGGGTATGAGGCCGGATCGAGTAAGCTTGCTCTCCAAAGTCCGTCGTTCTGTTGCAGTCTGGCAACTTTTTCAGCCATCTCCTTGTACACTTGCTCATAAAACGATCGTTCTTTATAGTCTTTGGGCAGTTCGTTTAAAATTAAAGCAAGACCGCCCAATACCCATCCGTTACCGCGCGACCAGAATATTTTCTTTCCGTTTGCTTCATGGCGGTCAGACCCATTGCCTTTAATTACATAGCCCAAATCACGTGCAAACAAATGCTCTTCCTTGTCGTAAAGCAGGTTGTAAGTTTCATGGTATAATTCGTCACTTTTCTCCATATATTTTTTGTCGCCGGTGCTCATCGACAATTTGACTAATGCAGGGGGTGCCATAAACAAGGCATCGCACCACCACCAGGTAATCTTTTCAATTCCCTTTACAGGGAATGGAGTTATGAGAAATTTTTCAATATTTTCAATAAAAGGCTGAATCATTGCCTTGTCTTTTTTAATGCGGAACAGATCAACGTAGGTCTGGCAAATGGCAATATCATCTGCATGTTGAAGGCGAGGTCCTGGTTTCCACTGGTTTGCTTCGCCCATTTTATTCATCGCATCCAGTATTCTTTTGTTTCCGGTTGTTTTGTAGGCTGCTGAAACTCCGGCGTAAAACGCGCCATTCGTCCAATCCCATAGTTCGTGTTTGGGGTTCGCCAATTGCCACATCGCGGCTTTGATCATGGTTTTTTTGATCTCTTTAGGCTTAAAGCATTTATTTTGTTGATTTTTAGAGAATACGCTCATGCCAACCAGCATGAAAGCAAGTACAATAGAAAGCGATTTTTTCATGTGTTTAGGATTTATTTTTAATTATTATCACATGGAACTTGCCATACAATCATTTCCCCGTATGAGAGGTTATCTCTCATGGCTCGTTTCATATTTAGTTGATTAAGGTTGATTTTGCAATCGATTGTACAAACATACAAAATCGTTTTAATTATCTTTTATCACTTTGGATTATATTCATAGTTAAGAGAGAATGGTGTCTTGAATTGATGATTTTTAATATTAAAAAAACGTAAAGTCAGGAAAACTGTAATTTAAAAACTTGTTTTAGTTTCGGATTATAACTATAATTGCAGCTCATTAAAACAATGAAATGATTTTTACAAACAAACATTACGGCCATCATCATGTGACTCTATCATCAGGTAGGCAGTAATTGTTTTGATGTTACTATAAAGATATTAACCCAAAAGAAGGCTTACCACGACGGTAGGCCTTCTTTTATTTTAACTCCTATTTAAAATGGAAGGAATTTTAAAAATTGCCATTCAAACGAAAGGTCGGTTAAACGAAGATTCGTTGAAACTAATTGATGAAGCCGGAATTAAACTTCCGTTGAGTACCCGGAAACTGATTTCAACTGCTACTAATTTTCCTATGGAAGCACTTTTTCTGCGCGATGACGATATTCCTCAGGCTGTTGCCGGTGGCGTTGCCGATGTGGGTATTGTTGGCGAAAACGAAATGCTCGAAAAAAAGGAAAATGTAATTATTGCAAAACGACTTGGATTCAGTAAGTGCAGACTTTCGCTCGCAATTCCGAAGGATGATGTATATAATGGTATTGAGTATTTCAACGGGAAAAAAATTGCTACTTCTTATCCTGTTATCCTGAAAGATTTTTTCAGGAAGAACAATATAACTGCGGAAATTCATGTAATTACCGGTTCTGTTGAAATTGCTCCCGGAATTGGTTTGGCCGATGCTATTTTCGATATTGTTAGTTCGGGAAGTACTTTGGTAAGTAACCGGTTAAAAGAAGTAGAAGTGGTTATAAAATCAGAAGCTGTTCTGATTGCGAATCCCAATCTCTCTGAAAGCAAGAAAGCAATTTTGGATGAATTGATCTTCCGCATGGAATCAGTACAGCGCGCTGAAAAGAAAAAATACATTTTATTGAATGCGCCCAACGATAAACTGGCTGAAATTGAGTCGTACCTGCCTGGAATGAAAAGCCCGACGGTCATGCCACTGGCCGAAGAAGGCTGGAGTTCGGTTCACTCGGTGATTGACGAAAAAGATTTTTGGGAAATCATCGGCAAATTGAAAGCTGTTGGGGCAACTGGCATTCTGGTCATTCCAATCGAGAAAATGATTTTTTAATACATCGAATGAAACTCAGACAAATTCTATATTTTATTATTCCATGTTTCATATGGGGATCAACCTGGTTTGCCATCAAGTTTCAGTTGGGGCAAGTTGATCCGCTGGTTTCGGTGGCTTACCGTTTTATGATTGCCGGATTGTTGCTGATGGTTTTTAGCCTTATCCGGAGACTTAATTTACGGTTCACGTTGCGCGAGCATTTGTTGATGATTCTTCAGGGAATAATTTTGTTTGGGTTTAATTATTGGCTGGTCTATTTGGCCGAGACCAATCTAACCAGTGGAATCGTTGCCATTATTTTTTCATTTTCCATCTTTACCAACATTTTTTTCAACTATTTGCTGCTGAAGGGGAAAATCAGGAAAGAAGTGATGGTAGGTGCGATTCTCGGAATTGTTGGTACTTTCCTGATTTTTAATCATGAATTGAAAAATTCGGAGCAAATGGCTATTGGTTATCAGGCGTTGCTGTTTTGCTTTGGTTCAATCGTACTGGCATCGCTTGGGAACATCCTTTCCAAATACAACCAGACACGAAAATTGCCGGTTATTCAAACCAATGCGTTTGGTATGACTTATGGAAGCCTGGCGATGATGCTGGTCGTTCCACTTTCGGGCCGAAACTTTACTTTTGACGCATCATTCCCATACATTGCTTCGCTTTTTTACCTGGCCATTTTTGGTTCAATTGTCGCATTTACCCTATATCTGAAGCTGGTTGGCGATATTGGCCCCGATCGTGCCGGTTATACAACCTTGGTGGCTCCGGTTATTGCATTGGTCATTTCTTCGTTTTTCGAAAATTATCGATGGGGAATCGTTGCCATATTTGGAGTTTTGCTGTTATTTGCAGGTAATATTCTGGCCCTGAAAATGAAGCCATTAAAAAGTAGTCTAAAATGAAAACATATATCAATCCACAGCGAACCAGTTGGGATGAAATCTTAAAACGTCCGTTGTTTAGTGTTGCCGAATTACAGGATCAGGTGCAAGCTGTATTAACTGAGATAAGGGATGGTGGTGTTCGTGCTTTGCAAAAATACACCGAGAAATTTGATGGTGTGTTCATCAGTAATTTTGCTGTTTCGTCGGAAGAAGTTGAAGAGGCTTGCCAATTCATTGATCCGAACCTGAAAGATGCAATAACTATTGCTGCCCGAAATATCCAAAAGTTTCATGAATCACAGCGGCCTCAGATCCGACGGGTTGAAACCACTTCAGGAGTAACCTGCTGGCAGAAAGCTGTGGCTATTGACAAAGTTGGATTGTATATTCCCGGAGGATCGGCTCCGCTATTTTCGACCGTGCTGATGCTTTCCATTCCGGCTAAAATTGCCGGGTGCAAAGAAATTGTGCTATGCACTCCTCCTGATAAAGATGGAAAAATTAATCCGGCTATTTTGTTCGCCGCCCAACTGGTTGGTGTAACAAAGATATTTAAACTAGGCGGAGTTCAGGCCATTGGAGCCATGGCTTATGGAGTTGATAGTGTGCCAAAAGTGAATAAAATTTTCGGTCCCGGAAACCAATATGTGATGGCCGCGAAGCAATTGGTGAGCATTAGCGATGTGGCAATCGATATGCCAGCCGGTCCTTCTGAGGTTGCCATTATGGCCGATTCGACGGCGAATCCAGCTTTCATAGCGGCCGATTTGCTTTCACAGGCTGAGCATGGCCCCGATAGCCAGGTGGTTTTGGCCACTAACGATCATTCGCTGATCGAAAAAGTCGTTCAGGAATTGACCAGCCAACTCAACGAATTACCGCGCCAAACCATTGCTGAAAAAGCTTTGGCAAACAGTCAGGCCGTGGTTTTGGATCGTGTTGAAGATATGATCGATCTGATTAATGGATATGCGCCTGAACATTTGATTATTGCCATGAAAAACTATTTGGAAGTGGCTGAAAAAATTACGAATGCCGGTTCAGTTTTTCTTGGAAATTATACGCCTGAAAGTGCCGGTGATTATGCGTCAGGAACAAATCATACCTTGCCAACCAATGGTTGGGCACGGTCATTCAGCGGGGTAAACCTCGATAGCTATCTCAAAAAAATTACTTTTCAGGAAATTACTCCGGAAGGAATTCAGAAGCTTGGACCAGTCATTGAAACCATGGCTGCGGCAGAATTACTTGATGCTCACAAAAATGCCGTAACGCTACGTTTGAACGAAATCAGAAATCAAAAATAAGGAACATGAATTTAGACAAACTGCTTCGAAACAACATAAAGGCTCTCAAACCCTATTCTTCGGCTCGCAACGAGTTCTCGGGAGAGGCTGATGTTTATCTGGATGCCAACGAAAATCCATACAATGCCCCGTATAACAGGTATCCCGACCCTTTGCAATTGGCCCTAAAGGCAAAAATTTCAGAAATTAAAGGTGTAGCTCCCGAAAAAATATTTTTAGGAAACGGTAGCGATGAACCAATCGACATTATTTTCCGTGCATTTTGTGAACCAGGAGTTGACAATATGGTTTCCATCGATCCAACTTACGGCATGTACCAGGTTGCAGCCGACATTAACAATGTGGAAGTTCACAAAGTTGGTTTGGATGAGAACTTCGGATTCAGCGCTCAGAAGCTATTGGACGCTGCAAATTTGTACACTAAAGTCATTTTTGTTTGTTCGCCCAATAATCCGACAGCTAATTTGCTCGATAAAGCAGAAATTATCAAACTGCTCACCGAATTCGACGGAATTGTGGTGGTTGATGAAGCCTATATCGATTTTGCTCCTGGTAGCAGTCTGCTCCCGGAATTGGATAAATATCCTAATCTGATTATTCTTCAGACTTTTTCAAAAGCTTGGGGAATGGCTGGAATCCGTTTGGGGATGGCGTTTGCAAAGCCGGAAATTATCAGCGTTTTTAATAAAGTCAAATATCCGTACAACATCAATATCCTGACACAGCAGAAAGCGTTGGAGTTGTTGGATAACCTTCAGAAAAAGGACGACTGGGTGAAAACCATTGTTGATGAACGTGCTAAAATGGTAAAGAAGCTATTCAAATTACCATTCGTTCAGGTGGTTTATCCTTCGGACGCCAACTTTATATTGGTGAAAATGCACGATGCACGCGGCATTTACCAATACCTGACTGAACAGAAAATTATTGTCCGCGACCGTTCAAAGATTACTCTTTGCAACGATTGTCTTCGGATTACGATTGGTTCGCCGAAAGAAAATAAGAAGTTGAGAAAAGCACTGAAAAAGCTAATTTAACCGACTATGAAAAAAGCACTTTTTATCGACCGCGATGGAACCCTGATTTTTGAAACGGAAGATGAGCAAATCGATTCGCTGGAAAAACTGGAATATCTTCCGAAGGTATTCAGGAACATGCACCTAATTGCCAAAAACCTTTCGTACGAATTGGTAATGGTCACGAATCAGGATGGTTTGGGTACAGCAAGTTTCCCGGAGGAAACTTTTTGGCCGGTTCACAACAAGGTTCTCAATGCTTTTAAAAAAGAGGGCGTTGTTTTCGACGATATTTTAATTGACCGCCACTTTCCACACGATAATGCACCAACCCGGAAACCGGGAACTGGCCTGATGGGGAAATACCTGGATGGCAGTTACGATCTGACCAACAGTTTCGTAATTGGCGACCGGTTAACCGACATTCAGTTGGCCAAAAACCTTGGTGCGAAAGGAATTCTGATTAACGATGGTTCTTTGTTAAATGAACTTCAGGAAAAAGGATTGGCAGAATGTTGTGTTTTGATTACTTCCGATTGGGACGAAATATATGCGAAAGTAGCTTCTCCGGATCGCACTGCCCTAGTTACCCGTAATACCAAGGAAACGAAAATTAGGGTTGAATTGAATCTGGACGGAACCGGGAAAGGAAAAATCAATACTGGACTGGGATTTTTCGATCACATGCTTGATCAGATTGCCCGCCATTCAGGAGTTAATCTGACTGTACAGGTGGATGGGGATTTGAATGTTGACGAACATCATACAATCGAAGATACAGGTTTGGCTCTGGGTGAAGCTTTTAAACTGGCTTTGGGCGACAAACGCGGAGTTGAGCGATATGGCTATTGTTTGCCAATGGATGATTGTTTGGCACAGGTGGCCATCGATTTTGGCGGCCGCCCGTGGATTGTCTGGAAAGCTGAGTTTTTTCGGGAGAAAGTTGGCGAAATGCCAACCGAAATGTTCTTTCATTTCTTCAAGTCGTTTTCAGATGCAGCATTGGCAAACCTCAATATTCAGGCTGAAGGAACGAATGAACATCATAAAATTGAAGGTATTTTTAAAGCCTTGGCACGAGCCATCAAGATGGCAATTAGGAAAGACGTTTTTAACTTTGAATTACCAACTACTAAAGGAACATTATAATGAAGAGCATCAAACCTGCCCGAGAGAAAAAAAATACAGCTATTTTATTGATTCACTGTCCTGATAAACAGGGAATTTTGGCAACAGTGACTGAGTTTCTGAATAAAAATAATGGAAATATCATCTACCTGGATCAGTATGTCGATCGGGTGGAGAAAGTTTTTTATATGCGTGTTGAATGGGAACTGAATGGGTTTGCCATTCCGGAAGATAAAATTAACGAGTATTTTCATACCCTGATTGGTGACAAACTGGAGATGGAATATTCATTGCATTTCTCGAAGCAGATTCCGCGCATGGCTATTTTTGTTTCGAAGATGCCGCATTGCTTGTTCGATATATTGTCGCGCTATACGGCTGGCGAATGGGATGTTGAAATTCCGGTGATTATCAGCAACCACATGGATTTGGAGCCGGTTGCGAAACGATTCGACATCGAATTCCAGTATATTCCGGTGACCAGTGCAAATAAAGCAGAACAGGAAGCGAAGGAAATTGAATTGCTGAAAAAATATCAAATTGATTTTATGGTGCTAGCGCGCTACATGCAGGTACTTTCTCCTGAATTTGTGGCACAGTTCCCCAACCGGATCATCAATATTCATCATTCGTTTTTGCCTGCTTTTGCCGGAGCCAAACCGTATCATGCTGCTTATGAGCGCGGTGTGAAAATCATCGGAGCAACCAGTCATTATGTTACCAGCGACTTGGATGGCGGTCCAATCATTGAGCAAGATGTAACCCGCTGCAACCACACCGATACCGTTGATCGTCTGGTTCGCAAAGGCCGTGATCTGGAAAAGATCGTACTTTCACATGCCGTGTTTAAACACCTGTTGCGGAAGATTCTGGTTTACAGAAATAAGACTGTCGTGTTTAATTAGAATTGATTATGAAATATTTGACTTTTATTTTTTTGCTTATGGCAGCTAATTTATTGGCTCAAACTCCGGCCAAGGAAATCCCGTCGGATTACGCATACATTGTCAAAATTGGGCAGCAGATTCCTGACTTCAGTATGACCACAATCGATGGAAAAACAGTTAAGATAGCCGATTTGAAAGGTAAAGTGGTGATGCTTCAATTTACTGCCAGCTGGTGTGGAGTTTGTCGGAAAGAGATGCCGAACATCGAAGCTGAAATCTGGAAGCAATACAAAAACAATCCAAAATTTGCCCTTTACGGAATTGATTTGGATGAGCCGGTTGAAAAGGTAAAAGAGTTCGCCAAACAAATTCCAGTAACTTATCCGTTGGCACTCGATCCGAAAGGTGATATTTTTTATCAATTTGCCGAGAAAGGCGCTGGCGTTACCCGAAATGTAATTGTCGATAAAACTGGCAAAATTGTTTTTATGACCAGGTTATACAAAGACGAGGAGTTTCAGGAAATGAAGAAGGTGATTGCTGATCTTTTAAAGTAAAATGTAGCGCGTAGCAGAATCGAACTGCCATCTCCGGATTGAGAAACCGGTTTCCTAACCGTTAGAAGAACGCGCCGGATGTGAAAATTTGCTGGACAAAAATACTGTAAAATGCCTTTCGTTATCACGAATGAACCAGAAAAATAAACAATGACTGAAATGAATATTGTCATCATAAAATATAACGCCGGAAACATCGAATCGGTAAACAATGCCTTGCAGCGACTTGGCGTAAAAGCCGAAATTACCGGTGATCACGAGATGATTAGGGCTGCTGATAAAGTGATTTTCCCGGGAGTAGGAGAGGCGAGTACCACCATGGCTTACCTGAAAAAAGAAGGTTTGGACAAGCTTATTCCAGAGTTGAAACAGCCAGTTTTGGGTATTTGCCTGGGTTTGCAGTTGATGTGCAGCTATTCTGAAGAAGGTGATACGCCTTGTTTGGGCATTTTCGACGAACAAGTCAAACGATTTATACCTAAACCTGGTATGGAATTCGTAACCAAGGTTCCGCACATGGGGTGGAACAACATCACTGACTTGAAAAGTGGCATTTTCGATTCGTCACTCGAAAACCAGTTTGTCTATTTTGTGCATTCATATTACGCTGCCGTTGGGGAGGATACTGCTGCCATTTGCAGTTACATCAACCCGTTCAGTGCGGCTTTGCACCGCGACAATTTTTACGCCACCCAGTTTCATCCTGAAAAAAGTGGTGTCGTTGGGGCTAAAATATTAGAAAATTTCCTGAAAATTTAAGAATGATAACAATAATCCCAGCCATTGACCTGATCGATGCCAAGTGCGTTCGCCTATCGCAAGGCGATTACAACCAGAAAACGGTTTACAATGAGAGCCCGTTGGAAGTGGCTAAAATGTTTGAAGGCGCCGGAATCAACCGCTTACATTTGGTTGATCTGGATGGTGCCAAAGCCAAACACATTGTCAATTATAAAGTGCTTGAGACCATCGCATCAAAAACCAGTTTGGTGATCGATTTTGGCGGTGGGCTGAAATCGGACGAAGACCTTCGTATCGCTTTTGAATGCGGCGCAAAAATGGTTACCGGCGGAAGTATTGCCGTAAAAGACCGGGAGACTTTCCTGCATTGGATTGAAACCTATGGTGCTGAGAAAATCATTCTCGGGGCAGATGCCAAGGACAAAATGATCGCCGTAAGTGGCTGGCAGGAGGTTTCGGAACTGCCGATTCTGGATTTCATTGGAAGCTATACCGAAAAAGGAATTCATCAGGTTATTTCAACAGATATTGCTCGCGATGGCATGTTGACCGGCCCCAGTATCGATTTGTACAAAGAAATCATGGATCGATTTCCTGGTTTGGAACTCATTGCCAGTGGGGGAATTGCTTCGATGAAAGACATTCACGAACTCAACAAAATGGGAGTTCCGGGAGTGATTACTGGAAAAGCTATTTACGAGGGGAGAATTAAGTTGGAGGAGATTCGAAGGTTTATTAGTTAGAAGTTGGGCAGGAAAAAGTGAAAAAAGAGATTCTTACATATAATAATCATGGTGAAAAAAGTGAATTTTTTTCTTTAAAAGTAATTGATACAGAAAAAGACTTGTATGATTTTATGTATAAATTACCCTCTGATTATCGTGAAAAGAAAGGTATATGGAGAGGGATACCAGAAAGCAGATTTAAGCTTTTTAATTCACTTCAGAGAGAGAATGTAGAAACTCACGAGATGAATTCTGTACAAGACGTAATAAATAGATCTATAGATATAACTGGCAAATTGGAGAAATGGAATAGAGGGGTTTTTCAGAGATATTTTGATAGAAATTATAATATTTCCAGTATCCCACTTTATGCGGCACTTAGTATTCTGCAACATCACGGTTGTAGGACTCCGTTTCTCGATTGGACAAGAAATCCCAATGTTGCGTTGTATTTCGCGACAAATGCAAACAATGGTTTACCTGAAAGGATTATTTCTCACATTAAATTAAAAGAGATAGCGAACTTGTTCCGAAAAAAAGAAAGTATCGAAGATTACTTCTCTATTTACTTTATGACAAGCGAACATCCGTATTATAATTTCACTTCAAAATTAGGTTATGTAGAGTATTTAAGTAAAGATAACGAAAATACACATGTTCAGAGTAAAGTTAATTCTGTGATTGAACACGGTGGTGATAGCTATCTTCAAGAATTGGCAAAAGCAGACGCAATAACCGAACTTATTCAGAATGAAATTAATAAGAAAAGTTCAATAACACAAAATATCAAATGCTTTCCAATTCAGCGAATTGAGGACAGTCCTGAAATAGAAATAACTCATTTTTTAAATGTCAATTATAATATTAACGCACAGAATGGGTTATTTATTCTCAACATGGACCCATATAGACCATTAGAAGAATCAATTCTTCATAGGATTAAAGAATTATCCGACAGATCAAAAGAACTAGAAATTCAAAAGGCAGTTGAAACTCACTTTCAGAATTTTATTTGCTACGATATTCATAAAAAATTTATTCCTAAAATTACAGAGGCATTGAATTCTAGTTCAATAAATATTACGAAGGAAACGATGTTCCCTGACTTCGAAAAGCTTAAGAATGAAATTAAACATGAGAAAGTTACCTAAAGCATCAGAGGATTTCGCAAAAGTGATACAATCAGGTTATTACTTCTGCCTTCTGCCTGTCAAACTAATAAACTAAGGAAATGCTAGCAAAACGAATCATACCATGCCTCGATATCAAAGACGGTCAGACCGTAAAAGGCATCAACTTTGTGAATATTAAAAGCGTTGGCGATCCGGTTGAGCTGGGCGCCCTGTATGCCGAGCAAGGAGCCGATGAACTGGTTTTTCTCGACATCACAGCTACACACGAAGGCCGCAAAACGTTTGTGGAACTGGTGAAGCGTATTGCCCGCGAAATCAACATTCCGTTTACCGTTGGTGGCGGAATCAGCGAATTGAAAGATGCCGATGCATTGCTGAGCGCTGGTGCTGATAAAATCAGCATCAACTCATCGGCAGTCCGCAACCCGAAACTTATCGACGATCTGGCGCTGAATTTTGGTAGCCAGTTTGTGGTTTTGGCCATCGATGCTCGGAGCGAAAATGATCATTGGACGGTAACCGTAAATGGGGGGCGAATTCCAACAGATAAAGAGCTTTTCTCGTGGGCTAAAGAAGGCGAAAGCCGTGGTGCTGGCGAAATCCTGTTCACTTCGATGAACCACGATGGGACCAAAGCTGGGTTTGCAAATCAAGAGTTGGCTAAAATGTCGGATATGCTCAGCATTCCGATCATTGCGTCGGGAGGTGCCGGAAATATGGATCATTTTGTGGATGTATTTACCGAAGGAAAAGCAGATGCAGGATTGGCTGCGAGTATTTTCCATTACAAGGAAATTGCAATCCCTGATTTGAAAAGTTATTTGAAAAGTAAAGGAATTGTCATACGATAAAAAGTTGTGCATCTTTGCATTTTAAATACAAAGACCACGAAAAAAATAAGATAAATTAGAATGGAAAATACACAATTAGATTTCAGTAAGCTAAATGGCCTTATTCCGGCCATTATTCAGGACAACACAACCAACGTTGTTTTGATGTTGGGATTCATGAACGAAGAGGCTGTTGCCAAAACCGAAGAAACTGGGCAGGTAACCTTTTTTAGCCGCACCAAGAACCGGTTGTGGACCAAAGGAGAAGAATCAGGGAATTTCCTGAATGTGGTTTCAATAGCTGCCGATTGTGATAACGACACGCTTTTGATTAAAGTAAATCCGGTTGGCCCGGTTTGCCACACTGGCGACGACACTTGCTGGGGTGAAGTGAATGATGAAAGCGATATTCAGTTTCTGGAGTATCTTCAGGATTTTATCGATCAGCGGAAGCAGGAAATGCCGGAAGGTTCGTACACCACTTCATTGTTTCAGAAAGGAACACGGAAGATTGCCCAGAAAGTAGGAGAGGAGGCTGTTGAAACCATTATTGGTGCCATGGCTAACGACGACGAGAACTTCATTTATGAAGGTGCCGATCTGTTGTATCACCTAATTGTGTTGCTTACACATAAAGGTTACCGAATTGAAGACTTAGCACGAGAATTGAAGAGAAGGCACAAATAATAGCTGGCTGAACGATTAATATAAGCCTAAAAAGCGGAGAATTCTAAGAAAAGAGTCCTCCGCTTTTGTATTTTAATGCGACTAAATTGTTAAAAGACCCGTATTTACAATAACTTAACCTCTCGGGAAGCGTAAAACCGATTTCTTCCAAATTATTCAGCTATCTTTGCACCTCATTTTTGGAACCTATGCAGAAGATTAGAAACATTGCTATTATTGCCCACGTTGACCACGGAAAAACTACATTGGTCGACAAGATGATTTACTATTGTAACATCATGAAAGAACACGAGAAAAAACAAGAGTTGATTCTCGACAGTAACGATTTGGAGCGCGAAAGAGGTATTACCATTCTGGCAAAGAATGTATCGGTTATTTATAAAGACATTAAAATAAATATCATAGATACTCCTGGCCACGCTGATTTTGGAGGTGAAGTTGAACGGGTACTGAACATGGCCGACGGTGTCTTATTGCTTGTTGATGCTTTTGAAGGCACCATGCCACAAACCCGGTTTGTATTGTCAAAAGCGCTGGCATTAGGATTGAAACCCATTGTTGTAGTTAATAAAGTTGATAAACCAAACTGTCGCCCTGAAGAAGTTCACGAACAGGTTTTCGACCTGATGTACAGTTTGAATGCCACAGAAGACCAGTTAAATTTTCCTACCATTTACGGATCGGCAAAACAAGGCTGGATGTCGGATGATTGGAAAGTTCCTACCGATAATATCGAAGCATTACTAAAAGCAATAGTAAAACATATTCCGGGACCTATCGATAATCCAGGAACGCCACAGGTTCTGATTACTTCACTGGATTATTCTTCCTACGTTGGCCGTATTGCTATTGGCCGTATTCACCGTGGCGAAATCAAAGAAGGAATGAATGTTTCTCTGGTTAAACGCGATGGCTCAGTAAAAAGGACCAAAGTCAAAGAACTTCATACATTCACCGGATTAGGTCGTCAGAAAGTTGAAAGTATGGTTTCCGGAGATATTTGCGCCATGGTTGGAATCGAAGGTTTCGATATTGGTGATACGGTTTGCGACTATGAAAATCCGGAGCCATTGGATCCAATTGCTGTGGATGAACCGACCATGAGCATGACATTCATGATTAACAACTCGCCTTTCTATGGAAAGGAAGGAAAATATGTGACTTCGCGCCACTTGAAAGACCGTTTGGAAAAAGAATTAGAAAAGAATTTGGCTTTACGTGTTATGCCAACCGATTCGGCCGATTCATACATCGTTTATGGGCGTGGTGTATTGCATTTATCGGTACTCATTGAAACTATGCGCCGCGAAGGCTACGAACTTCAGGTTGGTCAGCCGCAGGTTTTATTTAAAGATATTGCTGGCGAAAAATGTGAGCCAATCGAAGAATTGCATGTTGACGTACCAGACGAATATTCTGGGAAAGTTGTTGAGATGGCATCGCAACGGAAAGGTGAAATGCAAAATATGGAACGCAAAGGCGACCGTATCCACCTCGAATTTATGATTCCTTCGCGCGGTATTATTGGTATGCGTACAAACATGCTTACCGCGACTGCCGGGGAAGCTGTTATGAACCATCGTTTCGTTGAATATCAGCCTTACAAAGGGCCTATTGAAATCCGGAATAACGGATCATTGGTTGCTCTTGAAACCGGAACCGCATTTGCTTATTCAATCAGTAAACTTTCAGATCGAGGATCTTTCTTTATCGATCCGGCACAGGAAATATATGAAGGACAAGTGATTGGCGAAAATACCCGTGCCGATGATTTGACCATCAACGTCACTAAACCCAAAAAGTTAACCAACATGCGAGCCTCGGGTACTGATGAAAAAATGAGGTTGATTACACCTATTCGATTCAGTTTGGAGGAAGCACTGGAATACATCAAAAGCGATGAGTTGGTTGAGGTAACACCATTATCAATCCGGATGCGGAAAATCTTTTTGAAAGAACACGATCGTAAACGATTAGCTAAAAACAGCTAAATTCCATAGTTAGTTCTCATAAAATATCATAACCCCTGATTGGTAATCGCGCTGATCAGGGGTTCTTTTTTTCAGGATACAGCAATGACTTTGGGCAAATCAAGCCGAATTGATCGTGAATGGTGCTGATTTGTTGATTTTATTTTCTTCAACATAAATACTGAGAATAAGAACATTAAACACATTTTTCCATGTAAAAAAATCGTATATTTTAATTACTAAACAATTAATATCTGCGATTATGAATGTCATATCAACTTGCCTTACGGGAACTGCAACTATTTTGACGTGCAGAAGGATCGCTCAATCATTTGGCGAGAACATCTACGAACTCTCTTCCATCAGGCGCAACTGGTCGCCTGAGTATGCTGCCAACCTGAGAGAAAGAATTGGCAAGGTTATTAGTACGTATTTTACTCACGAATCTCTAATTGACCATCTTGACAAACATAGTAAGCTTTATGAACTGATGATTGCTGCGTTGAAAGATGTCAGTGTATTCCGTGCCGAGCTAAAAGTCGATTTCAAGCATGATAAAAAATTCCTGAATGAAACTCTTGAGACACTGGGATATAATGATTATTTCAGCGAAGCCAAGAATGGAGATCATTTCAGTTTGTACAAAATGATGGCTACATTCAAACGCAACATGACACCCGAATTGGAGCAAATCATCTTTGCCCGTGGTATCGACAAAAACTTGGTGAATCGGTTAGTTGCATATAAAGAGAAGCTTTCAGAATTAAAAAACTGCTTTGATATTTCGCGAGATGATGACCAATTGGGGACTGAACTGAAACAAGAAATCAATTCGATCTACTCTGAAGTAAAAGACATTTGCCGTATTGTGACTGCCTATTATGAATTTGACCCGGTACAACATGACCGGTTTAGATTCTATCATGTAATGATTAACTTGAAAAAAGAGGCCTTCGAAAGGGTTCAACACGCCTGAAAAAGATAAAGGCGTGTTAGAACCATAAAAAATATTGCTGGCAAGTCTCAATTGGACTCAGCCAGCAATGTTTTTTGTAGGTAATCGTGAAACTACAAATAACAGCAGTCTTATTCCTGATCGTCGGTTGTTTCTTCTTCCTCTTCGTCGTCGGCCGAATAAACCACCTCATCGAGATCTTCATCCTCAAAAACTGGCTTTTTGGTTACCTGAGTCAATGGTTTCAGGTTCGAAGGAATTGGTTTGTTTACATTATCCTCGAAATAAGGAAATACGTCAACGATATTGCAAATAGCAAGTGATGTAGTTTGGTAGGGAACCAAGATGTATGAAAGCCCTTCTTCCAGACGTTGCAGAGCCTGTTTGATATCGTCGGCTGCAACCAAAAAATAATTGTTGATTTTTTTTTCTTTACCGGCCTTTTCGTCAATGGTGACAATGCCGATTTTTGCTTTATACCACCATTCTCCGTTTTCGTGCGGATATATCTCAACGATATTCGACTTTTTAATGTTATCGACAATAAACTCACCGCGAACCATTGTTTGTACGTTTTGAATGATACGTGTTTCAGCATCGGTAAACGTGACCGCATCGACCAGATAAACTTCGCTTACTTTACGTTCGCGGCCATCGTCGTCGATTTTTACATATTTTACTTTACACTCGAACCAGGTTTGCATACTTTATTTTTTTGATCTGCAAAGATATTTTCCTGAATGGGAATTCATGGTAAATGAGCAAATAGTTATTCACAAAATTTCAGAAATAAAAATCATAAGAAAGTCCGGTTTCTACTACAGGCAGAAACCGGACTTTGGTTGTATAAATTCACTACCCATTAGTCGTTCAATAACCGATCAGCAAAGGCATTGGCCAGATCGACGTAACGATTGAAATGGTCAGGTTTCATGGCCCCTTTTTCTTCTAAAGGACTTCCAACAACTTCCCACTTGATTTCTTCTGCGAATAGTTCAAGGTTCTTTACCCCACCACCATTCCAACTGAAAGAACCGAAAATTCCAAGCAGATGGTCTTTTATTCCCATGTGTTTGATGGTTGTCAATAGTGTTTCAACAGTTGGGAACATGGCATTGTTGTAAGCAGCGCTTCCAAGAATCAGCGCCTTAAATTTGAATATATCACTAATGATGAACGATGGATGGGTTTTGGACGAATCGTAAACCCTGATATTTTTAACGCCTCTGACAGCCAATTGGCGAGCAATGATTTCAGCCATTTTTGCTGTATTGCCGTACATCGAACCATATACAATAACTGCTCCCGGTTCAGTTTGGTATGTGCTTAATTTTTGGTATTTATCCAATATGTAATCAATGTGCGACCGCCAGATCATTCCATGTGTGGCAGCGATCATCTTAATTTCATACTTGGCTATTTTTTTCAAAGCTCGCTGGGTATGTGCACAATATTTACCTACAATGTTTGAAAAATAGCGGACAATTTCTTCGTCGTAGAGTGTATAATCTAGTTCATCGTCAAAGATTCCACCATCGAGTGTTCCATAGCTACCGCAGGCATCACCTGTAAAAAGAATTTGATTTGTTGATTCGAAAGTAACCATGGTTTCAGGCCAGTGAACCATAGGTATGGTAGTAAATTGTAATTTGTTTTTACCCAACGACAATTCTGAATCGTCGTAAACTTCAATATTTGACTGGGTCACCTGGTAAAAATTCTGAGCCATTTCGAAAGTCTTTTTATTCCCAACAAGCGTAATGTTTGGATACTTCGAAATAACGGCTTTTAACGCTCCGGAATGATCGGGTTCCATGTGGTTGATGATGAGGTAATCCACCGGACGACCTTCAGTCAGGACTTCAATCTGGTCGAGATAATCATCGATATATGAACGTTCGACGGTATCGATTAAAGCTATTTTTTCATCAACTATGAGATATGAATTATATGAGACCCCTTTTGGAATGGGCCATATGTTCTCGAAGAGGTGTGTCTTTCGATCATTAAAACCCACATAATAAATATTTTCGGCTAAATTTACTTTATGCATATTGAAATATTTAGACTTGTGATATAGTAGAGCGAAAATAAACAATTTCAGGTAAAGAACTCTGGTCTGTTTTTTATCTGGTCAGAAATTAAGAAAAAGTTGACAAACATCGCATCGTGCACATATATATAACTTTACATCATCTGATTTCAAGAGTAACGATTCTGAGTACAAAAGACAATGTAGTATCTAAAAATATGTCTTTATATAACGTATTGATAAACAGATTAATTTGGTCAGCTTTGTGTTTTTAACTTATACCATCATGTTAGGTACTTTAAATGAAATGATTATTTTTATCGGAAAAACCAAGACAAAATGGATTTAGTCCAAAAAAATAAAACTATGTTGTTTCCCCGATTGAATAAATGGATCGTTATTGTTTTTATTATCGCAACTGTCGGTGGCGGATTTCGTGGATACCAATTGTATCAATTTATTTTTCGGCCAAATATTAATATTCCGGGAAGTATTATCATTCCGCTTAATGCCACTTACGAACAGGTTCTGGATAGTTTGAAAAAACATGAAATTATTGTGAACTACGAGGCTTTCGACTGGGTTGCCAAGCGAAAAAAATACCCGCAATTGATTAAGCCTGGTAAGTATTTGTTGGATAAGGGCTTGAATACCAATGAAATTTTAAATATGTTGAGATCCGGAAATCAAGAACCAGTGCTGGTAACGTTCAATAATCTGCGTTTTATTAATGAGTTGGCTGGTGCTGTTGCCAAATATATCCAACCAGATTCATTAACGCTGCTTGCAAAATTTACCGATCCAACTGTTTATGAAAAGTACGGTTTTACAGAAAGTACTTTTCACTGCATGTTTATTCCAAATACTTACGAGTTTTATTGGACAACAACACCTGATCAGTTTCTTGAACGTATGGCGATGGAATATAAGCACTTTTGGAACGACGAACGCCGGAGCAAAGCTGTTGCATTGGGTTTAACGCCTGAAGAAGTGATGACTGTGGCCTCAATTGTTCAGGAAGAAAGTAACAAAAAGGATGAAAGGCCAATTATCGCTGGATTGTACCTGAACCGCGTTAAGCGTGGAATGCCTTTACAGGCTGACCCAACGGTGAAATATGCGCTTGGAAACTTCCGCATTAAGCGGGTCCTCAATAGCCATTTGGCCGTTGATTCACCTTATAACACATACAAGTATCCGGGACTGCCACCGGGACCAATCAATTTTCCTGAGATCTCGTGTATCGATGCCGTTTTGAATGCAGCCAAAACACCTTACATTTATATGTGCGCCCGCGAGGATTTTTCAGGATACCACAATTTTGCAAAAACACTTTCAGCACATAACGCGAACGCGCGGAAATACCGTGAGGCACTCAATGCCCAGGATATAATGCAGTAAAATGGATTAGGAAACTGTTCGAGCGATTACTAGCCTCTTTGTTTTCGGTATCTCTCGGGTGAATACCCAGTACTTTTTTTGAAAATACGCGAAAAATATGATGAACTTTTGAAGCCGGTTTGCTCAATAATTTCCTTTTGCCCAAGGTCGGTAGTTAGCAATAAAAACTGAGCCCGTTCGATGCGCTTACGGATAATATAGTCGCAAGGGGCAAATCCGGTAATCGACTTAAAAACCCTTGAAAAGTGATCTTTCGAAAGGCAGGCTATCCCGGCCAGTTCATCAATTTTAATGTCTTGTTTTAAATTATCACTGATATGTAATAGAATGGGCTGGATGTTGTATTTCAGCAGGCTGTTCATCGTTTGGTTCTGGTTTGACCCCAAAAAACGCGAAAACAGTTGTTTCAATATTCCAATGGTTTCAAGGTGTTGAGCGGGAGTCTGGTAGCTTACTTTTTTGTTCATCCACGATTTGGCCTGATACACATTGGGATCGTGGTGTGGCAATTGCAAATCGGGGTTTATTTGCAGTAACCGCTGAAAAAGGCATAGATCGAGTTCGCTGGCCCTAGTCAGGTTAGCAACCGAAAACAGGTTATATGGACTTAATCCATTGGGTTGGTCGATGCTTAAATGAAGATAATAATGCGATAAACCGGCGCCAAAATGGTATGTACACGAAGTGAAGCTTGGGATTTGATAAAGGGTTCCGGCTTCCAACTTGGTTTTGTGATTTCCGATAATTATATAGCCACTGCCTTCTGTTACCAGGTAGATCCGGGTAAAAGGGCTGATGATATCGTTATAGTCCCGATCTTCCTCAAAGCTTAATATTGCAGCATTCCTAAGATGAAAGTTAAACGATTCGTTGATCTGTTCTGGATACATTTTGTTTTAAATGAGTAACTTAATATTTGCTTTTCAAAAGTAGCTAAAAATTGCATTTTAAATTATCACGGAATCGTGCAATTATTTGCCTGAAATGTTCAAGTTATAATTCTTGCTATTGAGTATGTTTGTCCATGTATTCTGATGATCTCTCAAACAGAATGCTGCTAACTACTAATTTTAACTTATGAACACAAGTGTTCTGCTAGGAATTCTGTTAATTGCCATTGGGGCGTTTTCTTCAGGAAGTTTCGCTGTTCCGTTTGGAAAAATCAAAGGCTGGCAATGGGAAACCTATTGGATGGTTTTTAGTTTTGGTGCCTACATTGTATTTCCGCTGGTATCCTGTTTAATTTTTGCTCCCGGTTTTGTTTCAATTATCCGGTCGATGTATTCCGGAACAATTATTACTGTTTTTTTGCTTGGCGCTGTTTATGGCATTGGCAACCTTTCGTTCGGATTGACCCTGAGGTATCTGGGTTTGTCGCTGGGTTATGCACTTGCATTGGGTTTAATGCTGGCCATCGGTACTCTTATCCCTCCAATGATCGATGGACGGTTGCAACTGATGATGCAAAAATCGGGAGGAACCACCCTGTTGCTTGGTGTGGCAATTGCCTGTATTGGTATTGCCCTTTCGGCCTGGGCGGGAATTCTGAAAGACAAGTCGGTTTCGCATGCCAAAAAGCTAGAAAGCATAGGCGAATTTAATATGGTTAAAGGTTCATTGGCCGCTTTACTGGTTGGGATTACTGGTTCGGCCATGGCGCTGGGCTTCGAAGAGGGTTTGCCCATTTGTGATATGGCTGCAAAGCAGGGTGTCGATCCGCTGTTTGTTATAATGCCGGTTCTGGCAGTTTTATTTTCCGGGACATTTGTAACCACGATTATCTGGTGCGTTTATCTGGGTCGCAAAAATCATTCGCTGAAAGATTATTCTACCGCTGATTCGTCGAAAGTATTGGTGTTGAATTATATTTTCGGATTGTTGGCCGCTTTGCTTTGGTTTAGCCAGTTCATCGTCTATGGGATGGGCAAAAGCAAAATGGGCCCGTTTACCTTCACTTCATGGGGCATCCTGATGGCCTTGACCATCGTTTTTGCCACCGTTTGGGGGCTATTCCGGAAAGAATGGAAAGGCGTGTCAACCAAGATTTATATCCTGATGATCTTATCGCTACTCATCATCATTGCATCATCATTCCTGATTGGGATTAGCGGAACGGAATAGCAAAGTCTAAGGTTTCAACTGATATCCCATTTGAAACTTGAACTATTTGATCAGAAACTACTAACATAAGCATATGACTACCTCGCGAGAACGAATCTTAGCTGCCATCAACCATCAAACGCCAGACCGGGTTCCCATTGATTTGGGCGCAACACCAAGTTCTGGAATTTCAGCCATAGCTTACAGCAACCTTATAAAGTACATCGGATGCGAGGATTTGCCGGTTCAAATTTATGATGTGGTGCAGCAACTGGCACAACCCGATATGACTATCCTGGATCGATTTGGGGCCGATGTTCTCGATATTGGCCGGACCTTTAATGCACAACCTTCCGATTGGTACGCTATAAAGATGGTCAATGGTGCACCTGCATTTTACCCGAAATGGTTTAACCCGACTCTAAAAGCCGATGGTTCTTTTGTAACCTTCGACAGCGATGGGCAACGGATATTGTCGCGGATGCCAGTTGGTGCAACTTTTTATGATCAAACCTATTTTCCGTATGTGGATGGTTATCCTGATAGTTACGATAACCTGGATGCAGAAATGGGGCGTATCATGTGGGCGCGCGATGTTCACAGTCCGTGGGATCATGCCGGAGACCCCGAATTCTGGCAGACGTTGCGTAAAAACACCTTGAATCTGAGGCAAAGTACAGATAAAGCCTTGCTCGTAGTTTGTGGTTGTAACCTGTTTGAATGGGGTACATTTCTACGACGGATGGATAATTTTCTGATGGACTTAATGTGTGATCCATACAATGTTGAAAAGTTGCTCGATCAACTGATGATCCGCCATCTGTCAACGCTCGAAAAAGTATGCGAAGCAGTTGGCGATATTGTTGATATTATTCGTTTTGGCGATGATTTAGGAATGAGTTCAGGTCCGTTTATGGATGTGGAAACCTACCGGCAACTGTTTAAGCCGCGACATAAAGTTCTGTGCGACTATGTGAAATCACACAGTAAAATGCACACGTTCATCCATTCGTGTGGCTCCATTTCGTTGCTGATGCCCGATTTGATTGATGCCGGAATCGAAATTTTCAATCCGGTGCAAACCAATTCATATAACATGTCGCCCAACTTTCTGAAAGAGGAATTTGGACAAGACTGTACATTTTGGGGTGGCGGCATTGAAACCGTGGGAACCCTCAATGTTGGGACTCCTGAAAAAGTTAGGGAACAAGTATTGGAACGCCTTGATATTTTCTCGAAAAGGGGCGGTTTTGTTTTTAATACTGTACACAATATTTTACCCGACGTTCCTCCTCAAAACATCATTGCCATGTTCGATGCCGTAAAAGAATTTAATCATATAAAATTGTAAAGTCATGAAAAAAATGTCATCTGTAATTATATTGGTTATTTCATTTTTAATTGCTTCAGGACAACAATTTGAAACGAAAGAACAACGGATGAAATGGTGGCAGGATGCCCGTTTCGGAATGTTCATCCATTGGGGCCCTGTTAGCCTGAAAGGCACCGAGATTGGGTGGTCGCGGGGCAAAGATATGCCTGTCGAGGAGTACGATAATCTTTACAAACAATTTAATCCTGTGAATTTTAATGCCGACGAATGGGTGAGTATTGCCAAAAGTGCCGGAATGAAATACATTGTCCTGACCACCAAACATCACGACGGTTTTTGCCTATGGAACACCAAACAAACAGAGTACAATATTATAAATACCCCGTTCAGACGTGATGTAGTAAAAGAACTATCAGAAGCCTGTAAAAAGCAAGGCATTGCTTTCGGAACCTATTATTCAACTTGCGACTGGCACAATCCTGATTTCCCGTTAACCAGCCCCGGCGGCAGAATAAGACGGACTCAAAGCAATTTGGATGCATATACCAATTACTTGAAACGGCAGGTTGCCGAATTACTGCTGAATTATGGACCTCTGTCAACCATTTGGTTCGATGTCCCTCAGGAATTTGATTCCATCAGGGGGCAGGGTGTAATCGATTTTGCACACCTATTTCAACCTGATCTTTTGATTAATAATCGTACAGGAGCCCGGGGAGATTATGATACGCCGGAGCAACGGGTGGGTGACTTTCAGAATAATCGTCCCTGGGAAACCTGTATGACCATTGCCAATCAGTGGGCATGGAAACCCAACGATGAAGTGAAGTCACTGGAACAGTGTATTCAGGGTCTTGTTCGTTCTGCCGGAGGCGATGGAAATCTTTTATTCAATGTTGGCCCGAAGCCTGACGGACAAATTGAACCACTTCAGGTTGAACGCTTAAAAGAAATGGGGAAATGGCTTGAAAAATATGGATATACGATATATAAAACCCGTGGCGGTCCGTTTAAACCAACCGATTGGGGCGTCAGTACACGTGTAGGCAATAAAATATTTCTGCATATCCTGAACTGGTTTGGAGATTCTCCCAAAATTGTGTTGCCCGATCTCGGAATACACATTAAAAATTGCAGCCTGGCCGGAGGAGGCTTGGTAAAGTGTTCAAGGCAAAAGAATGGAGCCTATATACTTCAGATTCCTTCAAGTAATTTGAAACAGATTGATACCATCGTTGAAATTGAATTGGACGGTGATGCGATGAAATTAGCTCCTGTTGAGGTAGCTTCTCAATCGCTTTCATTTCGTAAAAAAGTGTCGGCATCGAGTAATCCAAGTCCGGAATGGAGTGGTGTTGCCAATGTAGTTAATGGGGATTGGGTCGGGCATTTCTGGAAACCGGCCAAGGACGATCGTACTCCCTGGGTGGAAATTGATTTGGGGAACGATGAAAAGATTTCGAGAGCCATTATTTACGAAAATAGTCAGTCGGTGAAATCGTTTGAACTTCAGTATAAAAAAGGGAACGACTGGAAACCGATGTATAAAGGAAAGACTATCGGAGAAAAAGCAGATATCCGTTTTCCTAAAGTGGACGCCCGACAAGTACGACTTTTGATCACTGAAGCCTCTGGAGTTCCCGGGATATTTGAGATTGTTTTATTATAACTGGTGTAATAAATAAGGAAACAATGAAGCGATTCGGACAAATCATAGGGATAAAGCCTGAACATTTTGAAGCTTACAAAGCTTACCACGCGGAAGTTTGGCCCGATGTACTGAAGATGATTACTGCATGTAACATATGCAACTATTCCATTTTTCACAAAGATGGGTTCTTGTTCGCCTATTTTGAATATACGGGTAATGATTTTGCTGCCGACATGACTAAAATGTCGGCAGATCCGAAAACTCAGGATTGGTGGGCGGTAATGAATCCCATGCAGCAACCGGTCGAAACCCGTTTGGAAGGAGAATGGTGGGCTACGATGGAAGAGATTTTCCACCTGGATTAGTCCAGTCTTTTAATCGAAGATGTCCCTCATTTTGTCAAATAAGTTTTTGTCGGTCTGATCGGGACCGTCACTGAAACTTGGCATAGATTGGAGCTTTTCAAGCATCTTCTTTTCTTCAGAATTCAGTTTTTTTGGTATCCAAACATGAACGCGAACCAGCAGGTCGCCCTTGCCGTAACCATTCACATCAGGTAACCCTTTTCCGCGCAACCGAAGTGTTTTTTCAGGTTGTGTTCCGGCTTCAATTTTAACTTTTACTTTGCTGTCAACGGTTGGGATTTCTTTTGTGGTGCCTAGGGTAATTTCAGGGAAAGTTACAAAGAGATCGTAAATCAGGTTGTTTCCATCACGAATCAGTTCCTTGTGTTCATCTTCCTGAATAACCACGAAAAGGTCACCGTTAATGCCACCCCTGCGTCCGGCATTCCCTTTCCCCGAAACATTCAACTGCATTCCTTCGCCAACTCCGGCAGGTATGCGTATGCTGATGACTTCTTCTTCTCGAACAACTCCCTCGCCCTGACAATGAGTACATTTGTTGGTAATAATCTGTCCTTCTCCATTGCAGGTAGGGCAGGTGGCAGTTGTCTGCATCTGACCGAGCAACGTATTTTGTATGCGGGTAACATGCCCTGTGCCTCGACAGGTTGAACAATTTGAATAAGATGATCCGCCCTGAGCCCCAGTCCCATTGCAGTGGGTACAGGGAACGTATTTCTTTACCTTGATCTTTTTCTCAACTCCGTTTAATACTTCATTCAGGTTCAGGTTGACTTTCACACGAAGATCAGATCCACGGTGCTGACGAGGGCCGCGGCTGCGTGAACCGCCGCCAAAACCGCCAAAACCGCCAAAACCACCGCCACCGAAAACGTCGCCAAACATCGAAAAAATATCGTCCATCGACATATCGTGTCCACCAAATCCAGCATTCCCGTTTCCCGTACCGGCATGGCCAAACTGGTCGTATCGCTGACGTTTTTCGGGACTACTTAATATCTCATAGGCTTCAGCCGCTTCCTTAAATTTTTCCTCAGCTTCTTTATTCCCGGGATTTTTGTCAGGATGGAACTGAATAGCTTTTTGTCGGTAGGCCTTTTTTATTTCATCAGCGGTCGCAGTTTTGCTGACGCCAAGAATCTCGTAAAAATCACGTTTTGTCATCTTATCAAATATATCTGTCTTATTCGCCTATAACTACTTTTGAGAAACGTATTACTTTGTCGTTCAGATAATAACCTTTTTGTACCACATCTACTATTTTGCCTTTTAGTTCTTCTGACGGGGCAGGTATTGTGGTAATTGCTTCGTGCAAATCGGTGTCGAAGCTTTGTCCTTTGGCTTCAATTTCCTTCACCCCGTTTTGTTTCAAAAAGTCCTGAAACTTGTTGTAAATTAGCAATACACCATCTTTTAAATGGCTATCTTCTTCAACGGCGTCAATCGTTTGTAAAGCGCGGTCAAAGTCGTCAATCACAGGTAAAATGCTCATCAACACGCTTTCGCTGGCCGTTTTTAATAACTCCATGCGTTCTTTTAGGGTGCGTTTCCTGTAATTGTCAAATTCGGCCTGTAACCGAATGTGCTTATCTTTTAATTCAAGTATTTCCGATTCTGCTTTTTCGAGTTGTTCTTCAACCTTATTTTTTTTGTGAGCTTTTTCTTTTTTGCTTTCTTTTTTGTCTTGAGTCTCCGCCTGATCAGCTGATTCTGGAGCTTCAATTTCCAATTCTTCGTTCACTTTTTCTTTATCTGTAGTCATTATTCCTGAATTTTTATATTTTGTTTTCAGAACTGCAAATATACTGCCATTGGATTACAATTGACAAATTGGCATTTTAAATAATTGATAACTGACAGGAGCGCATTTTGCAGTCAGAAGATAGAGTCCCTCCAAATCGACCTAATTTATAAGAAAAGGCAGCCCGTTGTTCGAACTGCCTTCAGAAAGTCTGTGATTTTTCTATTTCATTAGATCCGTCAAAGCTTGTTCCAGCGCTGGTCCACGAAGTCCCACTCCAACAATAACGCCATTTCCATCAATTAAAAAATTATTTGGAATAGAGCGAACGCCATAGATGCCGGCATATTTAGAATTCCATCCCTGCAAATCGCTAACATGGTTTTCCCAACTGAGTTTATCGGCAGCGATTGCCTGTTCCCACGAGGCTTTGTCCTTATCTAAAGAAACACTGAAAACAGTGAATCCTTTACCATTCTTGAATTTGGAGTTTTTAAATTTTTCGTAGGTAGCTACTACATTTGGATTTTCCCTGCGGCAAGGCCCGCACCATGATGCCCAAAAATCGATCAATATCAACTTCCCCTGAAGTGATGATAATTTAAGTTCTTTTCCATCAACTGATTTTTCACTGATTTCGGGGGCTTTGTTGCCGATATTTAACCCAATGGTTACTTCGTCCTTTGTATTCTTGGTTTTGTCTGGATTTGCCGACACGGCGAAGGCAAATAATACGACTAATGCCAGTGTTACTTTAAATCTCATATTAATGTACTTCTAAATGTTTATAACTCATAATACTCACAAAAATAAGAATTCAGGGATAAGTTTGTTGAACCTGATTCATGAGTTAGGAAATATTAACAGGAATTGATTCCGGATTAGTCGATGCGCGTAATCCTCGCACCAATGGCATTCAAGCGTTCGTCAATATTTTCATAACCCCGGTCGATCTGTTCAATATTCGATATTTTACTGGTTCCCTGAGCCGATAGAGCAGCAATGAGCAATGCCACACCGGCACGAATATCAGGCGAACTCATGTTGGTTGCCCTGAGTTGGTATTTATGGTCAAGTCCGATTACCGTCGCGCGGTGCGGGTCACAGAGAATAATCTGCGCGCCCATATCAATTAGTTTATCGACAAAGAACAACCGACTTTCGAACATCTTCTGGTGAATCAGTAGGCTTCCTTTGGCTTGCGTGGCAATGACCAGGAAGATGCTGAGCAAATCGGGAGTCAATCCGGGCCAGGGAGCATCAGCAATATTCATGATGGAACCATCCATGAATGTTTCAATTTCGTAATGGTCCTGAGCCGGAATAAACAGATCGTCATTTCGTTCTTCAATCTTTATCCCCAATCGTTTAAATTGTTCCGGAATAATACCCAGGTGAGCAATACCTGCATTTTTTATTGTGATTTCAGAATTGGTCATGGCGGCAAGTCCAATAAAACTGCCAACTTCAATCATGTCGGGCAGTATTTCGTGTGTGCAGCCTTTCAACGATCCAACTCCTTTTACTGTGAGCAGGTTTGACCCAATTCCTTCGATAACCGCACCCATCGAAACCAGCATTTTGCAAAGTTGCTGCAAATAAGGTTCGCAGGCGGCATTGTATATAGTTGTTGTTCCTTCGGCCATCGAAGCTGCCATCACAATGTTGGCCGTTCCGGTTACCGAAGCTTCGTCGAGAAGCATGTAAGTTCCCTTGAGTTTGGAAGCTTCTACGCTATAAAAACTTTCTTTCGGATTATAATTGAAGCTGGCTCCTAGTTTTTGCAAACCAGTAAAATGAGTGTCCAGTCGCCGCCGCCCGATTTTGTCGCCACCGGGTTGCGGAATGTATCCTATTCCGAAACGCGCCAGAAGTGGCCCCAAAATCATGATCGAACCACGAAGACTGGCTGCCTGAATAGCGAATTTTTCGGTTTTTAGATAATCAAGCTGAATGACATCGGCCTGAAAGGTGTAATTTCCCTTGCCGGTACGTTTGGTTTTAACTCCGAGTTGTGTTAAAATCTCTATCAATTTAATGACATCACTGATTTCAGGAATGTTGCTGATTTTAACTTCTTCAGAAGTTAGTAAGACTGCACAGATTACCTGAAGTGCTTCGTTTTTTGCACCTTGCGGGTATAAATCACCATGTAGTCGAGTGCCGCCTTCAATTTTAAATGTAGCCATCCCAAAAGTAAATACGCTGTTTTCTGAATCTATTTTGAAATTGAACGATTTAATGTTGAGCCGCAAACAATCAGGTGTTTAATTCTACCCGAAGCTTCAGGCTCTTCGACCTATTGTTGTTTTTTACGGTTGTCGTTTTTCTGAAATTTCCGTCCGGGATTATTGTTTACCGGCATTGGTTTTTTCTGATTCCGGAATAAGATATCTTTAGTTTCGGTCAGGGTTATATCCTGGCATTTAATTCTACCATTCGACATATCTTCAATGTCAGAGAGAATTTTGTCGTCAGTAACCGAGTCCTTGTTCCACATCACATAGCTTTTCTTCATGTGATTGGCAATCAGCTTAATCAGCAAATCGCGTTCTTTTTCGTCTTCGTAAACCGCGGCTTTTTCAATTAAAGTTTCGATTGTTTTTCCGTAGTGGCGATATTTGATTTTATTGTTATCATAAGGAATTCGAAGCGGCGGAGTATTAAAGAATTCAGGAGATGGCGGATCATAAGGATAATCGATGTCTAATTGAAAATTAGTCATAATGGCCAAATGGTCCCAAAGCTTGTGCTTGAAATCATTAATGTCACGAAGGTATGGGTACATTGTGCCCATGATGTCAATAATGGTTCTGGCGGCCCTATTTCTCTCATTGCGATCTTCAATGGTCATGATGTGATTGACCATGTTTTGTAAGTTCCTTCCATACTCGGGTAGAGCCAACTTACTACGACTTGAATTATAATCCATGTAAATAAATAAAGTTTTTCTTAAAAATCAGGCTGTTATCTAAAATAGAGGAAATCAATACAGATAATCAGGATAAAGAAGAATTCGGTACAAATTAAGCAAAAATTTCTTTGTCTTAATCATTAGTTATTAGAAAAATGTTAAAAGGAACAAGAAAGAGGAAAAAGGAAGCGAAAAAATGGAGATACTTCCTGATTTTTTTCGTTTTCCCCCTTACCTTTTTTCTTTTTCCTGGTTTTTAGGTTATGATCCGAAGTTTTGCGAATTTAAGCAGAAGCTGTTTTTTACCGGTGTTCTGAAAAAATACGGTGGCCTGAATATCGGGCGACTGGCCTTCCATTTGCAGAACCTTTCCACGTCCAAATCGCTGATGCTCCACCAGCATTCCGGCCTGAATATCTTCCGGATTACTGTATTCGAAAGCGTCAGTCTCTTTTTTTGCTTCGCGAAGTTTGGTTAATTTACGAAACATGTCGGGCTGACTGACAGCCGAAGCCCGAAGTCCCGGTGCCATGGCACTTTGGGGTTTGGGTTTTGGCGTGGCAAAAGAAATTTCCTGGTTTTCGCTATAAAAAACAGGATCTTTTTCAAGTGGCATATCCAGATATTGTGGATCAATTTCATCGATAAAACGGCTTTTGTTGCAGAATTCCAGTTTCCCCCATTTGTACCGTTGACGGGCATAGCTCAAGTAAACATGTTGTTCGGCTCGGGTTATGGCGACATAAAAAAGGCGACGTTCTTCTTCGAAATCTTCCATCGTTTTTTGCCCATTCTGGTTCGATGGGAAAAGATTCTCTTCAACCCCAACAATAAAAACATTTTTGAATTCCAACCCTTTGGCCGAGTGAATGGTCATCATCGTAACCCGGTCGGTGTCTTCCGGCTTATCGCTGTCCTGATCGGTGAGCAAGGCCACATCTTCCATGTAGTTGTTCAGTTGGCCGGGTGTTCCTTCCTCGCGTGCCGAAATCGAAAACTCCTGAATACCATTCAGTAATTCCTGAATGTTTTCGAAACGGCTGACACCTTCCGGAGTCTGATCCTTGTACAAATCTTTCATGATTTCCGAGCCGGTAGCAATTTCGCTGGCCAGTTCAAACGCATTGTGGGTTTCCAGCTTTTCCCTGAAAACTTCGATCAGACGGGTAAATTCGTTGATTTTGGCAGCCGTTCCTTTATTGAATTCGCTGAGTAAAAGTGGTATGTTGGTGGCAAACTCCCAAATGCAGAGGTTGTTTTGTGCGGCAAACTGTTCGAGTTTGGTGAGACTGGTTTGCCCGATTCCACGTGCCGGATAATTGATGATCCGTTTAAATGCTTCATTGTCTTTCGGGTTAATCACTAACCTGAAATAGCTGAGCAAATCTTTGATTTCTTTACGTTGGTAGAACGAAAGTCCACCATATATTTTGTAGGGAATATTCCGTTTGCGGAGCGATTCTTCAAAAATACGCGATTGGGCATTGGTGCGATACAAAATGGCATAATCGGAAAATTGGTAATGTTCGCGCATCCGGGTATCGCCTATTTCGTTGGCGACCAGGTAACCTTCTTCGTTATCGGTGATGGCACTCATTACTTTGATGAGCGTACCTTTTTCTTTTTCTGAAAAGACATTTTTCTGAATCTGCCGTTTATTTTTGGCAATTACGCTGTTTGCGGCATCTACGATGTTCTGGGTCGAGCGGTAATTCTGTTCAAGTTTAAAAACCTTGTGTTCGGGATAATCTTTCTGGAAGTTCAGAATATTCTCGATGCGGGCACCGCGAAACGAGTAAATACTTTGGGCATCGTCGCCAACCACGCAAATGTTATTGTGGTTAGCCGCCAGCTTTTTGATGATCATATACTGCGAATGGTTCGTATCCTGGTACTCATCGACCAAAATATATTCGAAAATTCGTTGGTATTTGGCCAGAATTTCAGGATGATTCCTGAGCAAGGCATTGGTTTTTAGCAGCAAATCGTCAAAATCCATGGCACCAGCCAGAAAACAGCGTTTGGCATATTCCTTATAAATTACTCCGATTAGCGGCATCCGGATACTTTGGTCGTATTCGGCAGTTTCAGGCAAAGTGGAATATACTTCCGAAGAAACCAGATTGTTTTTAGCTGCCGAAATCCGCGAAGCAACCACATTGGGTTTATAGGTTTTGTCATCGAGGCTCATATCCTTGATGATGCTTTTAATCAGGTTTTTGGAGTCGGCCGAATCATAAATGGTGAATGTTGAAGGGTAGCCGATGAGTTCAGCTTCAGTACGTAATATCCGTGAAAAAATGGAGTGAAAAGTTCCCATCCACAGGTGTCGGGCTGTATTTTGACCAACCATAGCCGATATACGGTCTTTCATTTCCCGGGCAGCTTTGTTGGTGAACGTCAGCGCCAAAATTGAACCGGGTCGTACCCCATTTTTCAAAAGATGGGTGATCCGGTAAGTTAAAACCCTTGTTTTGCCCGATCCAGCTCCGGCAATAATCAACGAAGCGCCGTGGATGTTTTCAACGGCAAGCCTCTGTGTTTCATTTAATTCTTCTAAATAATTTTGCACTATTTTCTATATTCTATTTGGTCGCTAAAAGTAAAACAGTTTATGCTGTTCTTTAGGGCTGCAAGGTAAGTAGTTTTATGCAATATTTTCATGGAGTAAGCAATCCTTGTGTGCCAGTCAAACATAGCTATGCCGATTCAGAAAATTTCAAGGGGCACAAAAGATAAATCAATTTTTAGCGTTAATATTGTGCATTGTTAATGAATTTGGATAATGAATAGATACAAATTGCAAAGGATATTTTTGTTTTTTAGTTGTTTAACTCTGTTTCCGATTGTAGGGTTTACCCAAATTACGTCGGTTGTAAACGCAGTTCAGACAGAATACTCAAGCGGAAGTCAGGATAATATTTATGTTTTTTGTGGCGAAAAAGGCGAATTAAATGCAACGTTGATAGCCAGCTATCCGCAGGGTGAAACCGGAACTTTTGAATGGCAGAAATACAACCAGGCAATTGGCGATTTTGACCCTTTCCCAGGCGATATGTCGGTAGCTGCAACATCAAAAATCTCAAATTTGGCTGATGGATGTTACCGGGTGAAGATTACTCCTGCTTCAGGAGCAAAAATATACACGGCCTGGGTATTTAATAATTACATGAAGGCCAGCGCAGAGATTTCTAAATCCGACTGTTCTTCGTTAACCCTGAACGGAACTTTTGAACCGCAGACATTAACATATACCGATTTATCAACCGGGCAACCCAAGGTGCTGGCAAAAAATGTTGCGGTCGAATGGTCGGCGGCAGGTAGCTCTGTGAGCAAGGTCATGACCTCCACAGTCTATGATCCGCCAACAAAAAATACAACTTATACCTTCACTGTTACCGACCGGTTTGGATGCTCGGCACAAGCCAATGTCGAATATGTTTCGGTTGTGACGAAAGCATCGTTTACATATGCGCTTAAAGATCAGGGTAAAGGGAGCAATGCGGCAAAAATTGAGGCTCCGGCTACTTTTACATTTACAAATACTTCGGAAAACGCCAGTAGCTATGAATGGTACTTCTTTAAATCGCTTAAACTGATAACAGAAGAAAAAGATGCAGGTATATTTAAAGATAGCATTCAGGATGTTATTTACAGTGAAAATCCGGTCTATACCTATGAAGCATCGGGCAAGTACCTGGTGAAACTAATTGCAAAAAAAACTACTGGATCAATCACCTGTTCGGATACTTATTATATTGATAACTACATAAAGGTTGATACTTCGTTTATTGATGCCCCCAACCTGTTTATGCCCGAAAAGCTGAACGCCTCATTCGCTGTTATGTTTTTTTCGATGAAATCGGTTAAGATCACGATTGTTAATCGATGGGGAAAGGTACTGCATGTTTGGGAGAACAATAATTTACAGGGGTTTTACAATACTGCCGAGACCGTTCCTCAGTCGGTATGGGACGGCAAAGTTGGCGGTAAATATGCCACTCCGGGCGTTTACTTCTGGATTGCCGAAGGTATTGGGCGCGATGGGGTCAAACGAAGGGAAAATGGGTTTTTCCATTTATTCCGGGATAAGTAGAGGAATAGAAAACGGTATTGATCGGTTGCTGATGGAGTTCTAAAGTTTCGGGAAATCAAAGATTGGAAATACGAACGAAACAGGATTAAATAAGTGCAACCTTTGAAAAATAATTGGATAAATCTAGTCAGCTAAGACTTTATTGTTGATTTCCACAGCCATTAAATTTTTGAGTTTTATAATATGAACAATAATTTTTAGTTTTAACGGTTCTAACAAGAAAATTGAAAATGAACAGGCGAAAACTAAAAAAGATAATCAAACGGTTACGCTTTTTACCTAGAAATAAATTTTTCTTTTTATATGCCGGGAATAAGATAAGGCATTCTTGGTTAATGTATATCAAATCAACCAGGGTTGCATATCCTTCCACCGTTATGCTTGAGTTAAATAACCATTGCAACTTGCATTGCACAACCTGTCCCCGCGAATATGATTATGGACAGGCCATGGATAAGGGGTTCATTACAATGCAACAGGCAATCACCGTTGTTGACGAACTGTGGCCTTACCTTGATTCAATTGGGCTGACCGGAATGGGCGAAACTTTTCTTTCCAAAGAAATCGAACCAATAGTTGACTATATAAAAGCAAAGAATAAAGGCATTATTATTTCCTTGTCAACCAATGCGATGCTTCCTGATTTTGCTGGACTATCGTCGAAAGTAGTGAACAAGGTCGATACCATACAAGTTTCGATCGATGGCTTGGGCGAAACATATGAGAAAATACGCAAAAGTGCTTCTTTCAACACATTGAATGAAAACCTTGGCGCATTGGTGAAACAATGCAGAAACACAGAAACATCGGTTATGCTGAATATGGTTGTTACAAAAGAAAATTATCACCAAATGAGCGACTTAATTGGATATGCCAACGAAAAGGGGGTTGAATATCTCAACTTCACGTTGTTGAATTTGGGGTCAATAACCAATGTTTCCTCTGATTATTATGAATTTTTCCAAAGCACTGAATTTTTGAACGAACTTAAAAAGGCGCAAGGTGCTGAAGAACAAGCACCCGGGGTTGAAGTGACTTATTGGGACTATAAAAGTAAAAATGAATTTAAAAAATGTGTATTTCCGTGGACTCATTTCTATATCTGCTGGAATGGGTTTCTAACACCCTGTTGCTCCAAACCCTTCCCCAAAGAATTGAATTTTGGAAATGTATTTGAACATGGGGTAATGTCTGTATTAAACGGAAGTTCGTTCAGACAATTTAGAAAGGGGTGGTATACCAATCAAGCTCCTGACTTTTGTCGAAAATGTCACTTCATTGATCTTGAACCAATAAAATAACAAACAAAACAGAAAAACCCGGGTGGCATTCCCGGGTCTTTTGTTTTAGTAGTAGAATATTTAAGATAGAATTGGTTGCTATTCATCCTTTTCTTCGGCTGCATAAGCTGCCAAAAGTTCTTCCTGAACTTCAGGCGGTACTTTTTCGTAAGCGGCAAATTTGGTGTTGAAAACACCACGGCCTCCGGTCAATGAACTCAATGAAGTAGAATATTTATTCATTTCTTTCAATGGAACACGGGCGGTTATTTTTTCATAGCCTTTTTCGCTTCCCATTCCCATAATTAATGCCCGTCGGCCTTGCAGGTCGCTCATTACATCGCCCATCCGGTCACCCTGTACCCAAACTTCCAAATCGTAGATGGGTTCCAGAATTTTGGGGCCAGCGTTTTTGAAGGCCATACTGAAAGCATTACGTCCAGCCAAACGGAACGAGATTTCGTTAGAGTCAACCGGGTGCATTTTACCGTCGTAAATGTAAACGCGAATGTCGCGTGCATACGAACCTGTAAGCGGGCCTTCTTCCATTTTTTCCATGATTCCTTTCAGGATAGCAGGAAGGAAACGGGCATCGATCGAACCTCCCACGATACAGTTGTGAAAAACCAGTTTTCCGCCCCATGGCAGTGGAGTTTCCTGAGTATCGCGAACTGAAATCTTCATTTCTTTTCCGCCATAAACAAACATGTTTTTTGGGGCACTACCTTCTTCGAAAGGCTCAATGATCATGTGTACTTCACCAAACTGACCCGATCCGCCCGATTGTTTTTTGTGGCGATAATCGGCTTGGGCAAACTTGGTGATGGTTTCGCGGTATGGTATTTTTGGATTTTTAAATTCGATGTCAATTTTATGAACGTGATCGAAATACCATTTTAAGGTGTTTAAGTGGTATTCACCTTGTCCTTCAACGATAAGTTGTTTCAATTCTTTTGAATACTGTATCAGGTAGGTTGGATCTTCTTCTTTCATTTTGTGCAGAATTTCACCTACTTTTTCGTCGTCACTTTCCGAAACAGCTTTTATGGCAACCCTGAATTTTGGATCGGGAAATACAATTGGGGCAAATTTCAGGTCAAGTTCTTTGTCGCAAAGGGTTTGGTTAAATTTAGTATCTTTCAGTTTGACGGTACAGCCAATGTCGCCGGCAACCAATTCAGGAACGCTGACCCTGGTTTTTCCAGCGGTAACGAAAAGTTGCGAAATCCGTTCTTTTCCGTTGTTGAACGTGTTGTATAAATCTTTTCCTTCAGTAACTTTTCCCGACATTACTTTGAAATACGTTACTTCGCCTACGTGTGGCTCAAGGGCTGTTTTGAAAACGAACAACGAAGTCGGGTTGTTTTCGTTCATGACAACAGTTTTTCCCTGAACAATGGCACGCATGGGTACTTCGCTTGGAGCTGGTGCAATGTTGCTAATAAACTCGAGCAAGCGGCCAACACCTATGTTTTTCTTGGCCGATATGCAGAATACCGGGAACAGGTCACGTTTTACCATTCCAATTCTCATCCCTTTCCGCATATCGTCTTCCGACAGTGAGCCTTGTTCGAAATACAATTCCATTAGCGATTCTTCGTTTTCCGCGGCCATTTCAATTAACTCGTTGTGCAATTCATCAGCTCGGTCTTTTTCTGAATCTGGAATTTCCAAAATTTCAGGTTTACCACCATCTGGTCCATACTTGTACATCTTCATTTTCAGTACGTCGATAATGGTGTTAAATCCGGGACCTGTTTCAACCGGATATTGAACAATGGTTACCTTGTTCCCGAATTTTGTTTTTAGATTTTCAACGGTTTGGTCGTAATTAGCATTTTCGTTATCTAAATGGTTCAGCACAAAAACCACTTTAGCATTAGCTGTCTCTGCATGACGGTTTGCAGCTTCGGTTCCGGCGCCAATACCGGTTGAAGAGTCAATAACCATCAACCCAAGCGCTGCCACCTGGAGAGATGTAACAACGCCACCGCAAAAATCGTCCATTCCTGGAGTATCGAGAATGTTGATTTTTTTGCCGTTAATTTCAGTGTACATGAGCGCTGAAGATACGGAGTTGCCATATTCCTGCTCAATTAGGCGGTAGTCGGATACCGTATTTTTACTTCCAACGTCACCTCTGCGGTTAATTACTCCACCCTCGAAAAGCATAGCTTCAGCAAGGGTGGTTTTCCCACTGCCAGCATTACCAATTAGTGTAATGTTGCGAACCTCATCTGTTTTATAGACTTTCATATTTAGATAGTTATATTGGTTTTTTAATCGTTCTGTATCAACTTTACGATACTCTTGCTTGAGAGACGACCAAAATTAGTAATAATTACTTAACAATCAAGATGCGCTAAGATTACTTGGATTTGCTATCGGAAAGCACTTTAGAGCCTTAAATTAAAGATTAAGAGAATCAGTGATTTGTGCTTTTTAAGGATAATTAACCTTTCGTGTAAGTATCAGGCAGCTAATATAGTGTGCAGGTAATATGTTGTTGAATATTTTTTTGATTGCCTAAAAATTATATTCAGGATAAAAATTGCATCGAAAATGGGTTTGTGTTTTTTAATATATTGAAAAATAGATTGATACAAATTATTTTAATTTTTAAAATGTTATGTTTGCTTAAATGAATAAAAATTGATTAATTTTTACTGATCAATAGACCTGAACCCAATTAACCAGTAAGGCAGGTAACAAATAACCCCTCCCAATTTTCTTAATAATATTTAGAGGTGGAAACTAGAAGATTCATTTAATTCTGTTATTTTTGAGCATCAATGAATCAATATGCCGAAATTCCCCTTCTTTAAACAGTATGATGCAATGGACTGCGGACCTTCGTGTATCCGCATGATTGCTGCATTTTATGGGAAAAGCTATTCGCTTCAGAAACTCCGCCAATTGGCGCACATTACCCGTGAAGGCGTTTCGCTGTTGGGCTTGAGCGAGGCTGCAGAAGCAATTGGATTTCGTACGATTGGCGCCCGCATTACTTTCGAACAATTAATGGAAGCCCCCAAGCCGTGTGTCGTTCATTGGGATCAGGATCACTTCGTGGTTGTGTATAAATTCAGAAAGGGAAAAATTCACGTGGCCGATCCTGCATTTGGACTGGTTGAGTATTCTGAAACGGAGTTTAAAAAACATTGGCTGGCTACGGTTCGACATGGTGAGGAAAAAGGAATTTGCCTTCTGTTTGATCCAACACCTAAGTTTTTTGAGCTTGAAGGAGAAGAAATCAACCGCGGAAACTTCCGCTTTTTGCTGAAATATCTGAAGCCACATCGCCGATTGGTTGCACAACTGATTTTGGGATTTGTGGTTGGCAGCTTAATTCAGCTGATATTTCCATTCTTGACCCAGAGTATTGTTGATGTTGGTATCAATACTCAGGACATTAATTTTATATACCTGATACTGGCCGCTCAGATGATGCTCTTTCTGAGTCGGATGACCGTCGATTTTATCCGATCCTGGATTTTACTCCACATCAGCACACGCATTAACATTAGTATCATTTCCGATTTTTTGATCAAGCTGATGAAGTTGCCGATTGGCTTCTTCGATACCAAAATGATTGGCGATCTGCTTCAGCGCATCGGCGATCATCGGCGCATCGAGCGTTTCCTGACATCCCAATCGCTCAATGTGATCTTTTCTGTTTTCAATATCTTAATTTTCAGTATTGTATTGGTCATGTACAATCTGAGCATTTTCCTGGTATTTCTTTTTGGTTCGGCAATCTATATTGTATGGGTATTTTTGTTCCTGAAGAAACGCCGCGAACTCGATTTCAAACAGTTTACCCAGTTAGCCGATAATCAGAGTAAACTGATACAGTTGATTAATGGGATGCAGGAAATCAAGCTGAACAATTATGAACGCCAGAAGCGGTGGGAGTGGGAGCGGATTCAGGCCCGACTGTTCAAGGTGAATATCAAGAGTTTGTCGTTGCAGCAATACCAGCAGGCCGGTTCTGTTTTTATCAACGAAACCAAAAACATTGTCATTACCATTTTGGCTGCTACTGCTGTTGTTGATGGAAATATGACATTGGGTATGATGCTGGCCGTACAATATATAATTGGTCAGATGAATAGTCCGCTCGATCAGATGGTTGAATTCATGCAGGTTTCACAAGATGCCAAAATCAGTTTGGAACGGTTGAGCGAAATCCATACGCAAAAAGACGAAGAACAGGATCAGGTTGGGAAAATTACATCATTACCGCCAAAGGCTGACGTGAGTATTTCTGATCTGGTATTTCAATATGAAGGGCCACATTCACCGAAGGTTCTGAATAACATTAATTTGATTATTCCGCAAGGGAAAGTTACAGCCATCGTAGGAACCAGTGGAAGCGGTAAGACAACTTTGGTAAAACTCTTCTTGGGATTTTACCCTCCAGTTTCGGGGACTATAAAAGTTGGGGAAGCCGATTTGTCTTTATACAGGCAAAATTGGTGGCGCGATCAATGCGGAGCAGTTATGCAGGATGGTTTTATTTTTTCGGATACCATAGCCAATAACATCGCTCTACCCGAAGATGAAGTAAATAAGGAAAGATTGGCCTATGCTGTTCGGATGGCCAACATTCAGGAATTTATCGAATTGTTACCTTTAAATTACAACACAAAAATTGGTCCTGAAGGAGTTGGGCTTAGCCAGGGGCAAAAGCAACGCATTTTAATTGCCCGTGCCATTTATAAAAATCCTGAATTTATTTTCTTCGACGAAGCAACCAATGCTTTAGATGCGAATAACGAGAAAGTGATTCTGGAGAACCTGAACGAGTTCTTTTCAGGCAAAACGGTGGTTGTGGTGGCGCATCGGTTGAGTACTGTAAAAAATGCGCATCAGATTGTGGTTCTCGAAAAGGGCGAATTGGTTGAAATAGGTACACATGAAGAATTGACCGACAAACAGGGTGCATATTATAATTTGGTAAAGAACCAGCTTGAATTAGGGAACTAAATACAAGGCAAAAGTGAAAAGGCAAAAGTGAAAAAGTTTAATGTTGATCCAATTCAGCAATTGACTTTAATAATACGCAAACTGTATTTCATTATTTTTGACTTTCTACTTTTGACTTTTGACTTGATAAAATGGATAAAGAGAATAAACGGATTGAAATTGAACTTCGAAGCGACGAATTCCAGGAGATTGTGCAGCAATCGCCCCGTTGGATGATTCGTTCCGGTATTTCCCTGGTACTGGGTTTTATCCTTTTGTTGTTAGTTGGCAGTTATTTCTTTAGGTATCCCGATGTAATTACTGCCGATATTGTTGTGCTTTCTGAAAATCCGCCGGCATATCTGGCCGCCCGCACCACTGCCCGTATCGATTCTATGTTAGTTGCCGACCAGCAATTGGTGTCAGACAATCAGATTATTGCTATTCTTGAAAGTACGGCCAAATTTGAAGATGCCCTGAAGCTAAAGGATTTGCTTTCGCGCATGGAGCCATTCATGCAGTCATTCGATACATTGGCCTCGGTTCATCCGGGAGTTGATCTTCAGTTGGGCGACATTCAATCCGATTATTCAAGCTTCGTCAGGTTGTATAACGATTATTTCACTTTTCTCCGGTTAAAATTACACGCCAAAAAGATCAAGGCACTCAAGCAGCAGATTGCAATGAATAAAATTTATTACGACCGGTTGTGGCGGCAGAAGCAGGATATGGCTTCCGATTTTCGTTTAGCAGCAGGCCAATTCAAACGCGATTCGACCTTGCAACTGAAAGGTGTGCTTTCTGATCTCGATCTTGAAAAGTCGAAAGCCGTGCTGATTCAGAAAAAATACAATTTAAACGGAGCTCTTACCAACCTTGCCGAAACTCAAAGTGGAATAATTAAACTCGAACAGGATGTAGTTGATGCTGAAATGGAGTTTGCCAATCAAAAGAAAGCTGCTCAGAATACTTTGATTGAGGCTATGAATGTTCTGAAAAGTCGCTTGGCGTATTGGGAGCAAACATTTATAATTAAGAGTCCCATTGCCGGAAAAGTTAGTTTTGCCAATTTCTGGAGTAAAAATCAGCAGGTGAAAAAAGATGAAATGGTATTTTCAGTCATTCCTGAAAAACAATCTCAGATTATTGGCCGAATCAGTTTGCCGGTGAAGGGCGCCGGAAAGGTAGTTGTTGGTCAGAAAGTCAACATCCGGTTCGAAAATTTCCCATACATGGAATATGGATTTATACGAGCTACTGTTAAAAACATTTCGTTGATGCCCAATAACGAAAACTATGTGGTTGAAGTGGAGATGCCGCAGGATATGAAAACTAATTACGGTATTCCTTTAAAGTTCAGCCAGGAAATGAAAGGATCGGCCGAAATCATAACCAAAGATTTACGACTTATTGAACGCTTCTTTAATCCGGTAAAATCTCTCCTGAAACACCGGATTCCCCAATCACAATAAGATATTCTTTCCATAGTCATCTTTTACATGTTAAGAATAATCTAAAAAAGATGTTTTTTTTATAAGTTTTTATTGGGTTTTCTATTGACAATTAGTACTTTTGCGAGCCGTTTTAAAGGGAAAGTCCCTTAATACGGACTGTAAAGTGTTGTATTTGTGAAAAATTGCGATACCTTTGCAGACCAAATTTTTGCGTAAGTAATTTTAAAATTAAGAGTAGCTATATGCCAACGATTCAGCAGTTAGTTAGAAAAGGTAGACAAAGTAATGCGGAGACAAGTAAATCTCCGGCATTGGATTCTTGCCCACAGAGAAGAGGAGTATGTGTTCGTGTTTACACTACAACTCCAAAGAAACCAAACTCAGCTATGCGTAAAGTAGCCAGGGTTCGTTTAACCAATGGCAAGGAAGTGAACGCTTACATTCCGGGAGAAGGACACAATCTTCAGGAACACTCTATTGTATTGGTACGTGGTGGTAGGGTAAAAGACCTTCCAGGAGTACGTTACCATTTAATTCGTGGAGCTCTCGATACCGCAGGTGTTGAAGGTCGTACTCAAAGACGGTCGAAATACGGTACCAAAAGACCAAAAGCGAAAAAGTAATTTTTCGTTAAGTTTTATTAATTGACGTTCTAGCTTTGTGGTTTGAGTTGAGTAAAGAGGCCCGATGGCCGATTGAAGACAGCAAAAAAAACGACAGCTAATTTAATTAACACAAAAGCATTACATAATGAGAAAATCGAAACCAAAGAAGAGGATCATTCTGCCCGATCCAAAGTTCAATGACACATTGGTTACCCGTTTCGTAAACGACTTGATGTACGACGGAAAAAAGTCAATTGCATATCAAATTTTTTATGACGCCATGGACATCGTTGGCACGAAAATGAAAGACTCAGAAGTCAGTCCATTGGATGTGTTTAAAAAAGCACTCGAAAAAATTACCCCTCACGTTGAAGTAAAAAGCCGCCGGGTTGGTGGAGCAACATTTCAGGTTCCTATGGAAATCCGTCCTGAAAGAAAAACTTCAATCTCAGTAAAAAATATGATTTTATTCTCACGCAAGCGTTCAGGCCGCTCAATGGCTGATAAACTTGCTGCAGAAATTGTTGCAGCCTATAACGAAGAAGGCGGAGCTTTCAAAAAGAAAGAAGATACACACCGTATGGCTGAAGCAAACCGCGCGTTTGCACATTTCCGTTTTTAGTATTTAGATGGTTTAGATAGTTCGTTTAGTTTAGATAGATATTGGTTTAAAATGGCAAAAGACTTACATTACACTAGAAATATCGGCATCATGGCACACATTGATGCCGGCAAAACGACCACTTCGGAGCGTATCCTTTATTATACGGGGATTACTCACCGAATTGGAGAGGTTCATGATGGTGCAGCCACCATGGACTGGATGGAACAGGAGCAGGAACGTGGTATTACCATTACTTCTGCTGCTACTACTACTTTCTGGACATATCAGGATACAGAACACAAAATTAACATTATTGATACCCCCGGACACGTTGACTTTACTGTAGAAGTTGAGCGTTCTTTACGTGTTTTGGACGGAGCTGTTGCTCTTTTTTGTGCAGTAGGTGGTGTTGAAGCTCAATCAGAAACAGTATGGCGCCAGGCAGAAAAGTATGGCGTTCCACGTATTGGTTTTGTAAATAAAATGGACCGTTCAGGTGCCGATTTTTACAATGTTGTTTCTGAAGTAAAAGAAAAATTAGGCGCAAATGCAGTTCCAATTACCATTCCAATTGGTGCTGAAGAAACTTTCGAAGGTGTAATTGACCTGATCGAAATGAAAGCCATTCGCTGGAGAGACGATAAAACATTAGGCACCACATTCTATCTGGAAGAAATTCCTGAAGATATGGTTGAAATATCGAATACTTATCGTGCACAACTGGTTGAATCTGTTGCAGAACACGATGACGAATTGATGGAGAAATTCTTTGACGATCCAAATTCGATTACTGTTGACCAAATGTTGGTCGTCATCCGTAAAGCTACTATCGCTGGTTCAATTGTTCCGATGCTTTGTGGATCGGCATTTAAAAACAAAGGAATTCAACATTTGCTCGATGCCGTTTGTGCATTCCTTCCGAGTCCGCTTGATAAAGGCGAGATTAAAGGAGTTGAGTATGATGATACTGATGTTGAAATTATTCGTCATGCCGATGTAAACGAACCTTTAGCTGCACTGGCCTTCAAAATTGCTACCGACCCTTATGTTGGTCGTTTATGCTTCATTCGTGTGTATTCCGGAAAAATTACTGCAGGTGACTCGGTATTCAATTCCAGAACCGGTAAAAAAGAACGTATTTCACGTATTTACCAGATGCACTCAAATAAGCAGAACCCAATCGATGTAATCGAAGCTGGTGATATTTGTGCTGCTGTTGGATTTAAAGATATCCGCACAGGTGATACATTATCTGATTTAGATAATCCGGTTGTACTTGAAAGTATGGATTTCCCTGAACCAGTTATCGGTATCGCTATTGAGCCTAAAACTCAAAAAGATTTGGATAAACTGAACCAGGGGTTGTACAAACTTGCTGAAGAAGATCCAACATTTAAAGTAAATACTGATCCTGATTCAGGACAGACTGTTATCCGTGGTATGGGTGAGCTTCACCTTGAAATCATTGTTGACCGTTTACGTCGTGAATTTAAAGTTGAATGTAACCAGGGAGCTCCTCAGGTTGCTTATAAAGAATGTATCACCAAATCGGTTGAAATTCGTGAAGTATTCAAGAAACAATCCGGTGGTCGTGGTAAATTCGCTGATATCATTGTGCGCGTTGAACCAGCTGACGAAGGCAAAACCGGACTTCAGTTCGTTGACGCTGTAAAAGGTGGTAACATTCCTCGCGAATATATCCCTTCTGTTGCAAAAGGTTTCGAATCAGCATTGTCAAACGGTCCATTGGCCGGTTTCAACGTTGACAGCCTTAAAGTAACACTTCTCGATGGTAGTTTCCATGCTGTTGACTCGGATTCTTTATCGTTCGAAATTTGTGCCCGTCAGGCATTCAAAACAGCTGCAGGAAAAGCTGGTCCAAGGTTACTTGAACCAATCATGAAATGCGAAATTGTAACTCCTGAAGAATACATGGGTGACATCATCGGTGACTTAAACCGTCGTCGTGGTCAGATTGAAGGAATGGAAGAAAAATCGGGTGCCCGTGTAATCAAAGCATTGGTTCCGCTTTCTGAATTGTTCGGATATGTGACTGTACTACGTACTTTGTCATCAGGTCGTGCAACCTCTTCAATGGAATTCGCAAAATACGTTGAGTTACCAAAATTACTCGCTACTAAGGTTCTTGAAGACCTTAAAGGAAGAACAGACTTATTATAATTATAAACTGTATTATTATTTCTCACTATGAGTCAAAAGATCAGAATTAAGCTGAAATCGTATGATCACAACTTGGTAGACAAGTCGGCTGAAAAGATCGTAAAAACAGTTAAAACTACAGGTGCAGTAGTAAGCGGACCAATTCCGCTTCCTACTCACAAACGTATTTTTACTGTATTACGTTCAACCTTTGTTAACAAAAAATCAAGGGAACAATTCGAGCTGTCGTCTTACAAACGTTTGATCGACATTTACAGTTCAACAGCAAAAACAATCGACGCCTTAATGAAGCTTGAATTACCAAGTGGCGTTGAAGTAGAAATTAAAGTTTGATAACCTGTAAAAACAAAAAAAATGGCAGGATTAATCGGTAAAAAAATCGGAATGACTTCCGTATTCAGTGTTGAGGGGAAAAACATCCCATGCACTGTGATCCAAGCCGGTCCTTGTGTGGTTACACAAGTGAAATCGGTGGCAACTGACGGCTATGATTCAGTTCAGCTTGGGTATGAAGACAAAAAAGAGAAACATACCAACAAGTGCGAATTGGGACATTTCAAAAAAGCTGAAACAGAGCCAAAAAAGAAGCTTGTAGAGTTCAAAGAACTTCAAGGCGAGTTTAAACTTGGTGATCTCGTTACTGTAGATTCAATCGACGAAGAAGGTTGGGTTGATGTTCAGGGCGTGACCAAAGGAAAAGGATTTCAGGGCGTTGTTAAACGTCATGGCTTCGGTGGGGTTGGTGACAGTACTCACGGTCAACATAATCGCCTGAGAGCTCCTGGTTCTGTAGGTGCGTCTTCTTATCCATCACGCGTTTTCCCTGGAATGCGCATGGCTGGTCGCGATGGCAATGACAATATTACTATTCAGAACCTGAAAGTTTTGAAAGTAATTCCAGAGTCAAATTTATTGGTAGTTAAAGGATCAATTCCTGGTGCTAAAGGTTCATTCGTAATTATTTATCAGTAATGGAAATAAAAGTATTAAACACCGCAGGACAAGAAACCGGAAGGACTGTTACGCTAGATGAACAAATTTTCGGTATTGAGCCAAGTGACCACGCCATTTACCTGGATGTCAAACAAATTTTGGCTAACAAAAGACAAGGAACCCACAGTGCGAAAGAACGTGGCGAAGTTTCTGGAAGTACCCGGAAACTTAAAAAACAAAAAGGTACCGGAACAGCAAGAGCAGGTAGCGTAAAATCTCCTGTTTTCCGTGGTGGAGGTCGCGTTTTTGGTCCACGTCCGAGAAATTATGACTTCAAATTAAACAAAAAAGTGAAGTCTCTCGCTCGTAAATCAGCATTGACATATAAAGCTCTGGAAGAATCTATTTTGGTAATCGAAGATTTCGCTTTTGAAACTCCGAAAACACGCGAAATGGTGCAAATCAGTAATAACCTGAAAATTGCTGATAAAAAGTCACTTTTCGTTTTACCAGAAGAAAATAAAAACATATATTTGTCCTCCAGAAATTTACAGGCAGTTTCTGTAATAACTGCTTCTGAATTAAATACTTACCAGATACTAAACGCTAAAAAAGTGGTAGTTCTGGAAAGTTCTGTTAGTAAAATTGAAGAATTGTTTAAGATTTAAAAGGCTGAAAATGGAAATTTTAATTAAACCACTCGTTACCGAAAAAGTTACAAGTCAGGCCGAAAGTCTTAATAGCTACGGTTTTCTGGTTAATCGGAACGCAAATAAATTACAGATCAAAAAAGCCATTGAAGATTTATACAATGTTTCAGTGACTTCTGTAAACACGTTGATTCATGGAGGTAAGAGAAAGTCTCGTTTTACTAAAGCTGGAGTTATTTCTGGCACTACTGGGATGAGCAAAAAAGCTATTGTAACAATAGCAAAAGGAGAATCTATTGATTTTTACAGTAATATTTAATAAAAAATGGCAGTAAGAAAATTAAATCCAGTTACTCCGGGTCAAAGGCACAAGATTGCTGGTTCCTTTGATACCATTACTGCATCAACACCTGAAAAATCATTGTTGAAGCCCATGCAAAGCTCTGGCGGTCGTAACAGCCAGGGACGCATGACAATGAGGTATATAGGTGGTGGCCACAAACGCAAATACCGTTCTATCGATTTCAAACGCGAGAAGGACGGCATTGCTGCTGTTGTAGAATCTATTCAGTACGATCCAAACCGTACCGCACGTATCGCACTTCTGGTTTATCCTGATGGTGAAAAAAGATACATGCTTGCTCCCAACGGATTAAAAGTTGGACAGAAAGTAGAGAGCGGAAGCGGTGTTGCTCCTGAAATAGGTAATACTTTGCCACTGGCTGAAATACCACTTGGTACATTGGTTCACAACATTGAACTTCACCCAAGTCAGGGAGGTGTGATGGCTCGTAGTGCCGGAACGTACGCTCAGTTAACTTCGAGAGAAGGAAAGTATGCTATCGTGAAATTGCCTTCGGGCGAATCGAGAATGGTACTCATAACTTGTCGTGCTACAGTAGGTATTGTTGGAAACACCGAACACAACTTAGAAAGATCAGGGAAAGCTGGTCGTTCAAGATGGTTAGGTCGGAGACCTCGCGTAAGAGGTGTTGTAATGAACCCAGTCGATCACCCAATGGGTGGTGGAGAAGGTCGTTCTTCGGGTGGACATCCACGTTCACGTAAAGGCTTATTGGCTAAAGGCTTTAAAACCCGCGCTAAGAAGAAAGCTTCCAACAGGTATATTGTAGAAAAACGCAGGAAATAATTAAAAGGAGAAGAATATGAGTCGTTCATTAAAGAAAGGTCCTTTTATCGATTTCAAGCTCGAACGCAGAGTTCTGGCTATGAATGAAACGAACAAAAAGGCGGTAATCAAAACATGGGCCAGAGCATCAGTAATTTCTCCTGACTTTGTAGGGCAGACTATCGCAGTTCATAACGGAAATAAATTCATTCCGGTTTATGTGACTGAGAATATGGTTGGTCATAAATTTGGTGAATTTGCACCTACAAGAACCTTCAGGGGACATTCCAAAGGAAAAAAATAAGGCTAAGATTTAAAGAAATTCACGATGGGTGCTAGAAAAAGAAATAGTGCAAACGAACGCAAGGAAGCTAAGAAACAGCAGTATTTTGCTGTTTTGAAGAATTGTCCTACTTCGCCGCGAAAAATGAGGCTTGTAGCCGATATGGTTCGTGGTATGGAAGTGAACAGAGCTCTTGATGTACTAAAGTTTTCATCAAAAGAATCATCACGCCGGCTTGAAAAATTGGTCATGTCAGCTATCGCTAACTGGCAGGCTAAAAACGAAGGAAGCCGTCTGGAAGAAAGTAATTTGGTAGTGAAAACTATTTCTGTTGATTCAGGAAGAATATTGAAAAGATTAATGCCTGCTCCGCAGGGACGTGCACACCGGATCAAGAAAAGATCGAATCATGTGACCGTTAGTCTTGGTAGTTTAATTGAAGAAAAAGTAACAGAATAAATAATAATACATGGGACAAAAAGTTAATCCAATCGCTAATCGTTTAGGAATCATCAAAGGATGGGATTCCAATTGGTTCGGTGGAAACAACTATGGCGATAAGCTCGTGGAAGATTTTAAAATCAGGGAATATTTGAATGCCCGTTTGGCCAAAGCAAGCATTTCCAAGATTATTATTGAACGCACACTGAAGCTTATTACTATCACTGTTCACACCTCAAGGCCCGGTATTATTATTGGCAAGGGTGGTCAGGAAGTTGATAAACTGAAAGAAGAACTGAAGAAGATCACTAACAAGGAAGTTCAGATCAACATTTTTGAAATCAAACGTCCGGAATTAGATGCCAAAATTGTAGCTGTTAACATTGCACGTCAAATTGAAGGTAAGATTGCTTACCGTCGTGCCACTAAAATGGCTATTGCCTCAACCATGAGAATGGGAGCGCAAGGTATCAAAATTCAGGTTTCAGGCCGCTTAAACGGCGCTGAAATGGCACGTTCAGAAATGTACAAAGATGGTCGTACTCCATTGCACACTCTGAGAGCTGATATAGATTATGCACTGGCAGAAGCCCTTACTAAAACCGGTTTACTCGGTGTGAAAGTATGGATCTGCAAAGGCGAGATTTATGGAAAGCGTGACCTTTCACCAAATGTAGGACAGAAACCAGAAAGCAGACGTCCGAACGAAGGTGCACCAAAAGGTGGCGGATTTAAGAAAAAAAGAAAATAATTTGTAAACCTTTCAGAAGTAAAGAAGGATGTTACAACCGAAAAAGACAAAATTCAGAAGAGTACAAAAGGGAAAAATGAAAGGACTGGCGCAACGCGGCAACCAGTTGGCATTTGGATCTTTTGGTATTAAATCGTTGGAAGAGACGTGGCTTACCGGACGCCAGATTGAGGCTGCCCGTGTTGCTGTAACACGTCACATGCAACGTCAGGGTCAAATTTGGATCCGTGTATTCCCCGATAAACCGATTACTAAAAAACCTGCAGAGGTACGTATGGGTAAAGGTAAAGGTGCTCCGGAAGCATTTGTTGCTCCGATTACACCAGGTAGAATATTGATTGAAGCCGATGGAGTTCCTTATGAGGTTGCAAAGGAAGCGCTTCGTTTAGCTGCTCAGAAACTACCGGTAACTACTAAGTTCATGGTTAGACGTGATTATGTTGAATCTGAAATCGTTGAATAATGAAGACATCAGAAATTAGAGAATTATCGAAAGCTGAAATTATCGAAAGAATTCAGACCGATCAGGATTCCTTAACACGGATGAAAATGAACCATGCAATTTCTCAACTCGAAAACCCACAGGTAATCGTAAATGTGAGAAGGAATATTGCACGTCTAAAAACCATTCTACGCCAAAAGGAAATTAACGCAAAACAGAGTTAGTAATGGAAAGAAATCTAAGAAAGGAGCGTATTGGAGTTGTTGTGAGTAACAAAATGGAATGTACCATCGTTGTGGCTGAACACCGCAAAGAAAAACACCCCATTTATGGAAAATTCGTCAACAAAACTTCGAAGTTTTACGCCCACGATGAAAAGAACAGCTGCAACATCGGTGATACTGTAAAGATCATGGAAACACGACCAATCAGTAAACAGAAATGTTGGAGATTAGTGGAAATCATAGAAAGAGCTAAGTAATCATGATACAACAGGAATCAAGATGTACCGTTGCCGATAATAGTGGGGCCAAAGAAGTGCTCTGTATTCGCGTTTTAGGCGGAACAAGAAAGCGCTATGCCACCCTAGGCGATACCATTGTAGTAACAGTAAAAAGTGCTATAGCGGGAAGTGACATGAAAAAAGGTGCCGTTTCAAAAGCAATAATTGTTCGTACAACCAAAGAAGTTCGTCGTCAGGATGGATCTTATATCCGTTTCGATGATAACGCTGTAGTGTTACTGAATAATGCTGGTGAAATGCGCGGAACTCGTATATTCGGACCCGTGGCAAGAGAACTTCGTGATCAAAATATGAAGATTATTTCACTTGCTCCTGAAGTACTTTAATGCATAAAATCAGAGAAATGCAGAGAAAATTACACATTAAAAAAGGCGACGCTGTTGTTGTAATTGCTGGCAATTACAAAGGACGGGAAGGCAAAGTGCTCGAAGTAATCCGGGCCACCGAGAAAGCTATTGTGGAAGGTGTTAATATGGTTAAAAAACATACAAAACCGAATGCGGCTCATCCGCAGGGAGGTATTGTTGAAAAGGAAGCACCTATTCACATTTCTAACCTGATGAATAAGGATCCGAAAACCGGAAAACCTACTCGTATTGGTCGGAAGCTGAATGATAAAGGTAAATTAGTTCGTTATTCAAAAAAATCAGGAGAGGAGATTAAGTAATGGCTTACGTACCAACACTTAAGAAAAAATACTTAGACGAAGTCGTACCTGCGTTAGTAAAGGATTTTTCCTACAAAAACTTAATGCAGGCACCGAAGTTAGAGAAAATTGTCATCAATCAGGGAGTTGGAGCTGCTATCGCCGATAAGAAGTTAATCGAACTGGCAACAGAAGAGATTACAAATATCGTTGGTCAAAAGGCAGTCCAAACCAAATCAAAGAAGGACATCTCGAACTTCAAGTTAAGGAAAAAAATGCCAATCGGGGTTCGTGTAACCCTTCGCAGAGAACGCATGTATGAGTTCCTTGATCGTTTAATCAGTGTATCTCTTCCCCGAATCCGCGATTTCAAAGGAATTGAAGGCAAAATGGATGGCCGTGGTAATTATACCTTAGGTATTCCTGAGCAGATTATCTTTCCTGAAATTGTGCTGGATAAAGTTACCCGTATTAACGGAATGAATATTACTTTCGTAACTTCAGCCGGTACAGACGAAGAAGGCTATGCTTTATTGAAAGAGTTAGGTTTACCGTTTAAAAATGCTAAAAAGATTTAAGATATGGCTAAGGAATCAATGATAGCTCGGGAAGTTAAGAGGGCTGCACTTGTTGAAAAATATGCCGAAAAAAGAGCCAAGCTTAAAGCTGAAGGTGATTCTGTCGGACTTCAAAAGTTACCTAAGAACTCTTCCCGTATTCGTATGCACAACAGGTGCAAATTAACCGGGCGTCCGAAAGGATATATGCGTCAATTCGGTATCAGTAGGATCAATTTCAGAGAAATGGCTTCTTCTGGTTTAATTCCGGGTGTTAAAAAAGCAAGTTGGTAATTTATAATTAAGAAGTAATGAGCAAAATTACAGATCCAATAGCAGATTATCTGACACGAATCAGAAATGCCCAAAAAGCCAAACATCGTGTTGTTGATATTCCTGCATCCAATATCAAAAAAGAAATTACCAAAATTTTGAAAGATAAAGGATATATCCTCAATTATAAATTTGAGGATGAAGTGAACTTCCAGGGCAACATCAAAATTGCTTTGAAATATAATCCGGAGACTCGGGTTCCAGCAATTAAGGCAATTAAAAGAATTAGTAAACCTGGTTTACGTAAATATTGCCATACCGAAAGTATACCTCGTGTACTTAACGGCTTAGGAATTGCAGTAATTTCAACTTCCAAAGGAGTAATTACCGACAAAGAAGCTCGGGAATTAGGCGTTGGTGGTGAAGTCTTATGTTACGTTTATTAATCTAGGAGGAATAATAATGTCAAGGATAGGTAAACTACCCATTGAAATACCAGCTGGTGTAAAATTTACGGTAAGCGATACAAATCTGGTTACTGTAAAAGGTCCGCTGGGTGAACTAACACAGCAGGTTAATCCAGATATTACTTTCGAATTGGAAGGGAATATTTTAAAGGTGAATCGTCCTTCAGATGATAAAAATCATCGTGCCATTCATGGCCTTTATCGTTCACTAGTCCACAATATGGTTATTGGTGTATCAAAAGGTTACGAAGTCAAACTTGAATTGGTTGGTGTTGGTTATCGTGCTGAAAACGACGGTCAGGTACTCGATTTGGTTTTAGGTTATTCACACCATACTTATCTGCAACTTCCAAACGAAGTACAGGTTGAAGCAAAAAGTGATAAACGTAGCAACCCGATTGTGACTCTAAAAAGCTGTGACAAACAACTTATTGGACACATTGCTGCCAAGATCAGATCCTTCAGGAAACCTGAGCCTTACAAAGGAAAAGGTGTTAAATTTGTTGGTGAGCTTATTAGGCGCAAAGCCGGTAAATCAGCTGGTGCTAAATAGTAAAATTTAAAAACCATGGCTTTAACGAAGCAAGAAAGAAGATATAGAATTAAGAAGAGAATCCGGAAAATCGTTTCCGGAACTGCTGAAAGACCTCGTTTGAATGTTTTCAGAAGCAACAAGCAAATTTATGCTCAGTTGATTGATGATTTGTCAGGAAAAACTTTGTTGGCAGTTTCCTCACTTAATAAAGATTTCGTAGGTACCGAGGGTACTAAAATCGAAAAGGCTGCTATTATTGGCAAAGCAATTGCTGAAAAAGCGCTTGCTGCTGGGATTTCAGCTGTTGTATTTGATCGTAATGGTTATTTGTATCACGGAAGAGTTAAACAATTAGCTGACGCTGCCCGTGAAGGTGGCCTTAAATTTTAATAGTTATGACAGGAGATATCAGAAAAGTAAAAACCAGTGATCTGGAACTGAAGGATCGGTTGGTAGCTATTAACCGCGTTACAAAAGTAACCAAAGGAGGTAGAACATTTAGTTTCTCAGCTATCGTTGTTGTTGGCAACGAAGATGGTATCGTGGGCTGGGGCCTGGGTAAAGCCAGCGAGGTTACTACCGCAATTTCAAAAGGTGTTGATGCAGCTAAAAAGAACTTGGTAAAGGTTCCTGTTCATAATGGAACAATTCCTCACGAACAAGAAGCTAAATTTGGTGGTGCCCGCGTATTTTTAAAACCGGCTACTTCAGGTACTGGTGTAAAGGCCGGAGGTGCTATGCGCTCTGTATTGGAAAGTGTTGGTATTCATAATATCCTTGCTAAATCAAAAGGATCTTCGAACCCTCACAATTTGGTAAAAGCAACCATGGCTGCTCTTCTCGAATTACGCGACGCGCATACTGTTGCTGAACATCGTGGAGTAACTTTGGATAAAGTATTTAACGGATAACGACTTATGGCTAAGATAAAAATTACCCAAGTAAGAAGCGCAATTGGTTCATGTAAAAGACAAAAAGCAACGCTTATTGCCTTAGGAATCAAGAAACTTAATCGTTCGGTGGAACACGAAGTAACTCCACAAATTATGGGGATGGTCAATAAATTGAAGCATCTCGTAATTGTTGAAGAAGTTTAAACTTATTAAGATCAAGAAATATGGATTTAAGTAATCTTAAACCTGCTGGCGGTTCAACCCACAGCGTTAAACGAATTGGCCGCGGTCAAGGTTCTGGTCATGGAGGTACTTCCACAAGAGGACATAAAGGTGCCAAATCAAGATCAGGCTATAAAAGTCGCCGTGGTTTCGAAGGTGGTCAGATGCCTTTGCAGCGTGTTGTTCCTAAATTTGGCTTTAAAAATATCAACCGAAAAGAGTTTAAAGCAATCAATCTTGATGTAATTCAGGAATTGGCTGAATCTTTAAAAATCACTTGTGTTGATGTCGATGTTTTGGTTGAAGCTGGTATGGCTTCCAAAAGGGATAAAGTGAAGATCTTGGGAGATGGAGTATTGAACCTTAAATTGGAAGTTAAAGCTCATGCTTTTTCTAAAAGAGCTAAAGAGGTCATTGAAAATCTACAAGGAACCATCGAAATACTTTAAACCTGATGAAAAAGTTTATTGAAACCCTAAAGAATATTTATAAGATTGAAGACTTGCGGTCTCGGTTGGGGATCACCTTGTTTTTGGTTGTAATTTATCGTTTAGGTTCGTATGTTTCTTTACCTGGAGTTGATCCATCACAATTGGCTCAACTTAAAAACCAAACATCTGAGGGGTTGCTCGGATTGTTGGATATGTTCTCAGGGGGAGCATTCTCTAAAGCATCTATTTTCGCTTTAGGGATCATGCCGTATATTTCGGCTTCTATTGTGATCCAGTTGTTAGGTATTGCGGTACCTTATTTCCAACGGATGCAAAAAGAAGGTGAATCAGGACGTCGTAAAATCAATCAGCTAACCCGTTATCTGACTGTAGTCATCCTGATCTTCCAGGCGCCTGCATATTTAACAAATCTTCACTACCAATTGCCTGCAACTGCATTTGCAATCACTGGAGCTTTATTTACAGTAACTTCGACCATCATTTTAACTGCTGGTTCGATGTTCGTAATGTGGCTTGGTGAACGTATAACTGATAAAGGTATTGGTAATGGGATATCACTGATTATCATGATCGGTATCATCGCCAGATTGCCTCATTCTATTGTCGCTGAATTTATTTCGCGCATCGAACAGCAAGGTGGTGGTATGGTAATGTTTCTGCTTGAGTTTGTTGTTCTTGTTGTTGTATTTATGGGAGCGATTTTACTGGTTCAGGGAACCCGTAAAATTCCGGTACAATATGCCAAACGAATTGTTGGCAACAAACAATATGGTGGTGTTCGTCAGTATATTCCGTTGAAAGTAAATGCTGCTGGTGTTATGCCTATCATTTTCGCTCAGGCGATTATGTTTATACCAATTAGTTTAGCAGGTTTTGCCAAATCTGATAGTTTGAGTGGCTTTGCATCCGCATTTACAAATCATACCGGATTATGGTATAACCTTACCCAGTTTCTGTTAGTTATCTTATTTACATATTTTTATACGGCAATTACCGTTAACCCATTGCAAATGGCTGAAGATATGAAGAAAAATGGTGGTTTTATTCCCGGTGTAAAACCAGGAAAGAAAACCGTTGAATTTCTTGATACCATCATGTCCAGGATTACTCTTCCAGGTTCAATATTCTTGGGAATAATTACAATTCTGCCCGCTTTTGCAATGATGTTTGGAATTAATCAACAGTTCGCCTATTTCTTTGGCGGTACTTCTTTATTAATTTTGGTTGGTGTTGTTTTGGATACTTTACAGCAAATTGAGAGTCACCTTTTGATGCGTCATTATGATGGTTTGATGAAATCGGGCCGTATTAAAGGACGTTCGGGCGGTGGAGCATACTAATACTATTTAGACATTTTTTGTCTTGGATTGGTGAAAGTTCTAAACTTGTTAAATTTTATTCATAAATAGCGAAGTAAGTCCGGTAATTCTAGTAGTTTTGCCGGATTTATTAGCGGAAAATTAGATAATCTTCCGTACCGGTGTTTAGATTTGAATAGTATATGAAATGTAAACATCAAATTACTAGATAATTAGATTATATTTATGGCAAAACAGTCTTCAATAGAACAAGACGGAACAATCATTGAATCATTATCGAATGCAATGTTCAGGGTTGAGTTGGAAAACGGGCATACCATTACTGCACATATTTCCGGGAAAATGCGGATGCACTACATCAAAATTTTACCGGGAGATAAAGTGAAGGTTGAAATGTCTCCATATGACCTGACAAAAGGAAGAATTTCTTTTAGATATAAAAACTAAAGCACAAAATAATGAAAGTAAGAGCATCCATTAAAAAACGTAGCGCCGACTGCAAAATTGTACGCAGGAAGGGCCGTTTGTACGTGATTAACAAAAAGAATCCGAAGTACAAACAACGTCAGGGATAATTAATTAACTTTGTAAAAAATTTATTTTATGGCTCGTATAAGTGGTGTTGACATCCCTAACAATAAAAGAGGAGAAATTGCATTAACCTATATCTATGGTATTGGTCGCAATCTTTCGAAAACCCTCCTTGAAAAAGCCGGTGTAGATAAAGACATCAAAGTTCAGGATTGGACTGATGAACATCTGGCTGCTGTTCGTGCAGCTATCAGTGGGAGCATTAAGGTTGAAGGCGAATTGCGTTCTGAAACCCAAATGAATATTAAACGATTGATGGATATCGGTTGTTACCGTGGAATCCGTCACCGTGTAGGCTTACCTGTTCGTGGACAGAGCACAAAAAATAATGCTCGTACACGTAAGGGAAAGAGAAAAACTGTTGCTAATAAGAAAAAAGCCACTAAATAATTGATATTTGAATTATGGCAAAAAAGACTGGTTCTACTAAAAAACGAGTTGTTATCGTTGAAGCAATCGGACAGGCACACATTCACTCTTCATTCAATAACATCATTGTGTCGTTGACCAATGGTAATGGTGAAGTTATTTCGTGGTCGTCTGCTGGTAAAAAAGGGTTCAGAGGTTCTAAAAAGAACACTCCCTATGCTGCTCAGGTAGCTTCTGAAGAATGTGCCAAGACCGCATATGATCTTGGTCTGAGAAAAGTAAAAGTATACGTAAAAGGTCCAGGAAATGGTCGTGAATCTGCTATTCGTGCGATCAGCAGCGTTGGCATTCAGGTAAGTGAAATTGTTGACGTTACTCCACTACCACACAATGGATGTCGTCCTGCAAAAAGGAGACGTGTTTAATCTAATAAATTAAGACAGAAATGGCAAGATATAGAGGACCACAATCCAGAATCGCCCGTAAATTCGGTGAACCAATTTTCGGACCTGATAAAGTATTAGAAAAGAAAAATTTTCCTCCGGGTTTTCACGGGTTGGCTAGCCGCAGACGTAAGAAATCAGAATACGGTTTGCAGTTAAGAGAAAAGCAAAAAGCCAAATACATGTATGGTGTATTGGAACGTCAATTCTCTAATTTATTTAAAAAAGCTTCAGCATCAAAAGGAGTAACAGGTGAAGTCCTGTTGCAATTGCTCGAAGCTCGTTTAGATAATGTTGTATTCCGTTTAGGAATTGCTCCTACTCGTGCTGCAGCCCGTCAATTGGTTTCTCATAAACACATCAATGTAAATGGTGAAGTTGTAAATATTCCATCGTTTCATGTACGTCCTGGTGACGTTGTTAGTGTTCGTGAAAAATCGAAAACACTTGAAGTAATTACTACTTCGTTGAACTCGCGTCGTTCAAGTAAATTCGCATGGTTGGAATGGGATAACTCTCAATTGGCAGGTAAATTTTTAGCCCGTCCGGAAAGAACAGAAATTCCTGAAAACATTAAAGAACAACTTATCGTAGAGTTGTATTCTAAATAATCAATTACTCAGTATTATTATGGCAATATTAGCGTTCCAAAAACCCGACAAAGTTATAATGGTTGAAACCGATGAGAAGTACGGTAAATTTGAATTCCGTCCATTGGAACCAGGTTATGGTATTACAATCGGTAATGCTTTACGAAGAATTCTGTTATCCTCTTTGGAAGGTTATGCAATCACAACTGTCAAAATTGATAAAGTTGACCATGAATTTGCAACAATTAAGGGTGTAATGGAAGATGTAACTGAAATTATCCTGAATCTGAAACAAATTCGGTTTAAACGTGAAGTTGAAGATTTTGACAATGAGAAGGTTTCTATCTCAATCTCAGGACAGGAAACATTTACTGCCGGAGATATTAATAAATTTATGACCGGCTTCCGGGTTCTAAATCCAGAGCTAATTATCTGCCGGATGGAACCTGAAGTTAAATTGCAGATGGATCTTACCATCAATAAAGGTCGCGGATATGTCCCTAGCGCTGAAAATAAGCCTATCGATGCTGAGTTTGGAATAATTCCGATCGATTCAATTTTCACACCGATCAAAAATGTGAAATACGCTGTCGAAAATTACCGTGTTGAGCAGAAAACTGACTATGAAAAGTTGGTTTTTGAAATCACTACCGATGGTTCGATCCATCCCAAAGATGCACTGAAAGAAGCTGCAAAAATTCTGATTTATCACTTCATGTTGTTCTCTGACGAAAAAATCACAATTGATTCAGACGAGAAATTTGCAAACGAAGAGTTTGATGAAGAAGTTCTGCACATGCGCCAGTTGTTGAAAACAAAACTGGTTGACATGGATCTTTCTGTTCGTGCATTGAACTGCCTAAAGGCTGCGGATGTTGAAACTTTGGGAGAACTGGTTACTTATAACCGGAACGATTTGCTTAAATTCCGTAATTTCGGTAAAAAATCACTCACAGAATTGGATGACTTGTTGGTGAGCCTGAATTTGACTTTCGGGATGGATATCAGTAAATATAAACTTGATAAGGAATAAGTAAAAATGAGACATAGTAAAAAATTCAACCATTTAGGTAGAACCAGCGCTCATCGGAAAGCATTGTTGTCCAACATGGCCAACTCATTGATTTTTCACAAACGTATTACTACAACCTTAGCGAAAGCAAAGGCTTTAAGAGTATATGTTGAGCCACTTATTACCAAAGCTAAAGACGATTCGACACATTCACGCAGGGTCGTATTTGAATACCTGAAAAGCAAAACCGCTGTTTCAATGTTATTCAGAGACGTTGCTGAAAAAGTTGCTGATCGTCCAGGCGGTTATACCAGAATTCTTAAAACAGGAAATAGAATTGGTGATAATGCAGAAATGTGTATCATTGAATTAGTTGACTTCAACGAAAATATGTTGGCTGCTAAAGAAAGTAAGGCTAAACCAGCAAAATCACGTCGTGGCGGCAAGAAAAAAGCAGAGGCACCTAAAGCTCCTGTTGCTTCAGCACCAGCTCCTGTGGTTGAAGCGGAACCTGAAGCTAAGACTGAAGAATAAATTTATATTTTGAGAATATAGAAAAGGCTGATTCAACATCAGCCTTTTTTTTATCCCCTTTTTTGAATTGCAACAATCAGAAATATTGGGAATTTATTCTGTGATTTGGTTTAACTATAGCGACAGAACAGCTTGTTTTTTATTGAGATGAAAGTTGATTGTAGTCAATAATTCTCCCATATCAACAGGTTTGATTAAATAATCATCTCCTCCATTTTCCAAACAACGTACCCTTTCATTTTCGTAATCGTTTGTGGTAACAAAAATAATCGGTATATGCCTGTTCCTGAGATTAATAGATCTTCTGATTCTTAGAGTAGCCTCAGCACCATACATAACTGGCATTGACAAATCCATTAATACAAGGTCAAACCCATTTTGCTCAAGCAGTTCAACTGCCTCAAGCCCATTGTTGGCAGTTTCTATTTCATAATACTTTTTTAAAGAGTAGTATAGAAATTTTTGATTTATAGGATTGTCATCAACAATTAATAATTTCACCGAGTCATATTTTAATACAGAGAATGCTTTCTTGGCTATAAAACTACTAAATAGATCGTTGAAAAAAACTATTTTTGGTAATTCAAATCATACGTTGGATAGATGAACAGATGCTTTTGTTTCTTAAACTTCTAAAATGAATAAATATGAGTGATGATAATAAGATAATTTTCTCGATGTACAAGGTAAGTAAAACTTACCCTCCGCAAAAACAAGTTTTGAAAGATATATCGTTGTCCTTTTTCTTGGGTGCAAAAATTGGCATCATAGGATTAAACGGTTCCGGAAAATCAACATTGTTGAAAATTATTGCAGGAATTGAAAGTTCGTTTCTTGGAGATGTCGTATTTTCTCCCGGCTATACTGTTGGTTACCTTGAGCAAGACCCTCAACTTGACGATTCGAAAACGGTCAAAGAAATTGTGCAAGAAGGTGTCCAGGAGATTGTCGATGTATTAAAAGCCTACGAAGATATTAATCTGAAATTTGGTGATCCTGAGGTTTATGAGGATGCTGATAAAATGGATAAGCTTTATGCCGAGCAGGCCCTGCTTCAAGATAAGATTGACCATTTCGACGCCTGGAACTTAGATGCAAAGCTTGAACGTGCGATGGATGCTTTACAGTGTCCGCCCGACGATCAAGCAGTGGGTGAGCTTTCAGGAGGTGAGCGACGTCGGGTCGCCTTATGCCGTTTACTTCTGAAGGAACCCGACGTATTGTTGCTCGATGAACCAACCAACCATTTGGATGCTGAATCGATTCAATGGCTCGAAATGCACTTGCAGCAATACAAGGGAACGGTGATCTGTATCACTCATGACCGCTATTTCCTCGATAATGTGGCTGGTTGGATTTTGGAACTGGATCGTGGTGAAGGTATCCCTTGGAAAGGCAATTATTCATCATGGCTCGAACAAAAAACGAAACGGATGGAACAGGAAGAAAAAGTGGCTTCGAAACGCCGTAAATCGTTGGAGAGGGAATTGGATTGGATTCGAATGGCGCCCAAAGCCCGTCAGGCAAAATCGAAAGCCCGCATGGGAGCATACGACCGTATGGTAAATGAAGATGTTAAACAGAAGGAAGAAAAACTTGAAATTTTCATCCCGAACGGCCCTCGTTTAGGTGAACGGGTGATTTCAGCCGATGCCGTCGCTAAAGGCTATGGTGATCGTTTGTTGTTTGAAAATCTGAACTTTGTACTTCCGCCAAATGGTATTGTTGGAGTTATTGGCCCCAATGGTGCGGGTAAAACTACGCTGTTTAAACTGATTATGGGTTTGGAACACGCCGATAAAGGGACTTTCGATGTGGGCGAAACAGTTAAGCTGGCCTATGTTGATCAGACTCATAAAGGCATCGATCCGGAGAAGACCGTTTATCAGGTAATTACCGGTGGTAGTGACTTGATTACAGTCGGCGGTCGGCAATTGAATGCCCGGGCCTATGTTTCCCGGTTTAACTTTGGTGGCGCCGATCAGGAAAAGAAATGCGGGTACCTTTCAGGTGGTGAAAAGAATCGCTTGCATCTGGCTTTGGCCCTGAAGGAAGAAGGAAATGTATTGTTACTTGATGAGCCAACTAATGACATCGATATTAATACATTGAGGGCGCTCGAAGAAGGCTTGGATAATTTTGCTGGTTGTGCCGTGGTTATTTCGCACGACCGTTGGTTCCTCGACCGCATTGCCACGCATATTCTGGCATTCGAAGGCGATTCGAAAGTCGTATTTTTTGAAGGTGGTTTTAGCGATTACGAAGAGAACCGCAAAAAACGTATGGGCGATGTTGGCCCACAGCGAGTCAAATATAAAAAACTGGTCAAAGACTAAAATTTAGACCGATAAAAGAAGTCCGTGACTTTGAGTCACCCGCTGAGTATCCAAATAAACAACAAAGTCCGGGGCGGTAATCGCTTCGGACTTATTATTCCTAAGTATGATTAAAATTGTATCCCCAAAATTACTGGATGAGTTGAGCCAAAAGGCAATAAACTTGATGCGAAAGCGATTGAATCACAACTTTCACGACGATTTGGCCGATCCGATTAACCGAATGCTGAATGCTTTTGAGCCGGGAACCTATATTCAACCTCATAAACATGAAAACCCGGATAAGCGCGAAGTTTTTATCGTGTTGCGCGGAAGTTTGGTTGTGATATTCTTCGACAATTTAGGGACGCCAACCGATTTTGTTTTGCTCGATCGGGACAAGGGAAATTTTGCGGTTGAAATTCCCGAGGGAGCGTGGCATTCTTTATTCGCGCTCGAATCGGGAACTGTTGTTTATGAAGTGAAAGATGGCCCGTATTTACCCCTGGACGATAAGAATTTTGCCAGTTGGGCACCAAGAGAAGGCGATCCGAATTGTTCAGAATACCTTCTTCGTTTAATTGATCGGTTTTATGCTTCCTGATACCCGAAATTCTTCCTGAAAATTTGCAGGAGATCAAATGGATTCTCAAAACACTCTCTCAAACCGGTGGAAGGTCATTCCGAATCGCAAACGATGCTAACAAATTTGTGGGAAATCAAATTGAATCACAAAAGCCTCTCGCAAATTTGCAGGGGATCAAATAGATTCTCAAAAACCTCTCGCAAATTTGTGAGAGATCATTCCGAATCACAAAACCTTCCCCAAAATATTAAGACGACGAACTTGATTGAAAAAGATCTCCAAAAAATTTGCAGGAAGATTTCGCACGATCAAAATGATCGGCGCAATATTTCGATGTGAATGCTTTTTGGCTAACTTTGCGCACGTTTAGAAATTTATCATCATGGCACAGAAACCTTCAATCCCCAAAGGGACCCGCGATTTTTCACCGGCTGAAATGACCAACCGGAACTATATTTTCGATACCATCAAAAGTATTTTCCGTTTGTACGGATTTCAGCCCATCGAAACTCCGGCAATGGAAAACCTGTCGACCCTGATGGGCAAATATGGCGAAGAAGGCGATAAACTGTTGTTTAAAATTCTGAACTCGGGTGATTTTGCAGCTGCCCCTTCCGATCAGGAATTGCTGGAACGAAACAGCATCCGCCTGACGAACAAAATCTCTGAAAAAGGTTTGCGCTATGATCTGACAGTACCTTTTGCACGTTTTGTGGTGCAATACCGAAACGATATTTCGTTCCCGTTTAAACGCTACCAGATTCAGCCGGTTTGGCGTGCCGACCGTCCACAGAAAGGCCGTTACCGCGAGTTTTATCAATGCGATGTGGATATTGTAGGAAGTAATTCTCTTTTGAATGAGGTGGAACTTATTCAGATTGTTGATGACGTGTTCACAAAGTTGGGCATATCAGTAACGATAAAGATGAGCAATCGAAAAATCTTAAGTGGAATTGCAGAAGTGATTGGTACTCCTGATAAAATGATAGATATTGCCATTGCAATAGATAAATATGACAAGATCGGGAAGGAGGGTGTCATTTCTGAGCTTAAAGAAAAAGGCTTTAATGAAGAACAAATTGAAAAATTGAATCAGATATTTTTATTGCAGAATGATAGAGTAGTTGTCTCTGAAATGTATGGGGTTGATTTTAAACTTCATATTTTGAAAAATGACGCTGATTATAGGAACTCAGCGGTTTTGTTAAAGGGAGTTGACGAACTTGAGACTATAATTTCAACTGTAAAAGGGTTAGGGCTACAAACTGCCGAACTAGAATTTGACATCACTCTTGCACGTGGGTTGAATTATTATACCGGAGCCATCTTCGAAGTAAAAGCAAAAGACGCGACCATGGGCAGTATTTGTGGTGGTGGCCGCTACGACGACCTGACCGGAATTTTCGGAATGCCCAATGTGTCGGGTGTTGGCATTTCGTTTGGTGCCGATCGTATTTACGATGTCCTCACTCAATTAAATTTATTTCCGGCAGCCACAGCCGATTCGACCAAATTGATGTTTGTGAATTTTGGTGCAGCCGAAGAAGCTTTCTGTTTGCCTATCCTTTCAGCCGTTCGGAAGGCAGGAATCAATGCCGAAATTTTTCCGGATAACAGCAAAATGGGCAAGCAGATGACCTGGGCCAACAACAAAAAAATACCGTTTGTGGCTATTGTTGGCGAAAACGAAATGGCAGAAGGCAAAATCAACCTCAAAAATATGCTTTCGGGTGAACAGCAGTTGGTCGATGCACGGGAACTGATAAAAATCCTTTCCGAATAGAATTCTTTTGAGTTACTTCCTTGAAAAATTCAGGGAATGATCCGTTTGCTTAAAGAAAACCGGTTTTCAAAATCCAGAGGGGGCGACATCCGTTGTCCCTGAATTTCTCTTTAGTTCCAAGTTTGGCTTCGACAAGCTCAGCCACCGGTTTGTTGTCTGGTTTGTCAATTATCCGATATTTTTATTCCTTTTTTCTTATTTTTTGTTCGATATTCGATATTGAACATTTTCCAATCATTAAAACCAAAACTCATGGAAAGAGAGATTCATTATATATCACCCGAAAAATTAACTTACCCAATTATTGAAGAGATTCTGGAACACCATAAAATGCTGGTTATTTCAGAAGAGTCTATCGCTTTGATTCAAAAAAGCAAAGCCTATCTTGATCGTAAAATCAGTGAAACGCATGGTCCTTTATATGGAATCAATACCGGTTTTGGGGCGTTGTGCAACATCGAAGTATCGAAAGACGACCTGAGTAAATTGCAGGAGAATCTGGTGATTTCACATGCCTGTAACCTTGGCCCGGAAATTCCTTCGGATGTGGTTCGTTTAATGCTTCTTTTAAAAGCTCATGCCTTGGCTAAAGGGAATTCGGCGGTACAGCTAATCACTGTTCAGCGGATTCTCGATTTATTTAACGCCGATATTTTGCCCATCGTCTGCGAACAAGGTTCGCTTGGGGCCAGCGGCGATTTGGCTCCTTTGGCCAAGCTTTTTCTTCCACTAATCGGAATGGGAGAGGTTTATCATCATGGAATCAGGCGGCAAGCTTCGGAAGTCATAACCGAAATGAAGTGGGAGCCCATCCGGCTTCAGGCCAAAGAAGGTTTGGCATTGCTGAACGGTACCCAGTTTATGAGCGCCCATGCTGTTTTTACTCTGCTGAAAGCCTTTCGGTTGCTGGATTATGCTGACATTATTGGCGCTCTGTCGCTCGATAGTTTTGATGGGTTGATTGAGCCTTTTATGGCACAGGTTCAGGAAATCAGGCCACATTCAGGCCAAATTAAAACTGCTGCTAATTTTAGAAAATTGCTTTCAGGAAGCGAGTTAATCAGCCGCAAGAAAGACCATGTGCAGGATCCGTATTCTTTTCGGTGTATTCCACAGGTTCATGGTGCGGTGAAAGATGCAGTGAATTACGTGGCCGGTGTGGTCGAAACCGAAATTAATTCGGTGACCGATAACCCAACTGTTTTTCCTGATGATGATCTGATTATTTCAGGCGGAAACTTCCATGGTGAACCGTTGGCGTTGTCGCTCGATTTTTTGGCTATTGCCCTTTCTGAAATAGGGAGTATATCCGAACGCCGCACATATCGGTTGATTTCCGGTGATCGGCATCTTCCGGAGTTTTTGGTTGCCAATCCAGGGCTGAATTCTGGATTTATGATTCCGCAATATGCGGCAGCTTCCATTGTCAGCCAGAATAAGCAACTGAGTACTCCGGCTTCGGTTGATTCAATTCCATCGTCGAACGAGCAGGAAGATCACGTGAGTATGGGCGGAAATGCAGCTACCAAAGCGCTGAAGGTGGCTACGAATATCTATAGTATTCTGGCTATCGAACTTTACAATGCGGCACAAGCCATGCAGTTCAGGAGACCTGCACGAACTTCAGATTATCTGGAACGCTTTTGGGCTGATTACCGGAAACAGGTTTCATTTGTTAGTGAAGATACCCTTATGTATGTCGGGATCAATAAAACAATCGAATTTCTTGAAAAAGGCAATTACCGGCTTTAAATAAAAAAGGCTGGACCCCCAGCCTTTTTTATTTCCTAATCTTGTCTTTGACCCTTTTTGTATTCTCTGATTAGATGTCCCCTGAACTGGTTCTCGGTACGGTAGATCATTAAAACTTTTTTCTTTGGTAAAACTTTCAGAAATTGTTTATTGTATTCTTTCAGAAGTAATGCTTCTTTTTCGAATGAGCCAATATAGCTATTGGTCATTTGTTCGATTTCCGAACCAGATAAGTTGTTAAATTTATCATCGGGCATATGCTCGAATTCATGAATTTGCCTTTGAATATCGAATCGTTTTTTTTCAAATTCATTGTAAACAGGCCAGAATGCCTGTGCTTCAGATGGTGTCAGACTCAGTTTCTCTGTGAAAAAGGATATTTTTTCCGCTTTTATCTTTTCAAACATTTCCTTTGTCGGACCACCTTTATCCTGTGCCATCAAGATACTGAACGTAAAGATTGACAGAATACATATAAGGAATAGCTTCTTCATGATTTGTTAATTTTGAATTTCAGAATAGATTTCAACTTCATTTAGCCCCGAAGAAAGATAGGCCAGCATTTCGTCTGAATTTATATCAGCGACATTGCTATTTTCGTCGGAGAAAATGGCATTCACCAAAGTGCATTCATCGATCAACGAAAAGTTGAAGGTTGAATCATCTTTCATTGAGGTTACCGTTGCAGATGACACTTCCGAATTAATGTTGTGCTTAGTGGCAGGTTTATTAATCAATAGAAATGCCAGTGTTATGCAGGCGGCTAATGCCAGCACTGGTTTCAGCATTCTTCTGATTTTACCTGAGGTTGGGTTCTTTTCCTGAAGTTGGATTTCTTTCATAATCCGATCTTCAATGGAATCGAAATAACCATCTGGTAGGCGAAATGGATTAGTTCCGGCTCCGGCGCGTTTCATGAATTCGGGTTTCCTATTTTCTTCTTCGTTGTACATGATCTTCAAATGTATGGCTTTGACATCTTTAATCTCAAATAGTTTAATTTCTGCGCTTGTTATTTATTGAATGGCCTTGAAAATTGTTTCCATTCCATTTCTTTGAATGCTTTATTCAGGTTCTAATCTGGTCTCATTCAATTTAACGTATTCTTCTACTTTTTTAACAGCATGATGATATGAGGCTTTTAAAGCTCCAACCGATGTTTCCAAAATTTCCGACATTTCTTCGTATTTAATTTCATCGAAATATTTCATGTTGAATACAATCCTTTGTTTTTCAGGCAATGTTGCAATAGCCTTTTGTAAAAGCATTTGCCAATGGTCGCCGTCAAAATAAACATCGCTTTCCAGATTGTTTATTAAATATTGGTTTTCATCGGTCAGACCTGACATCATCTTTCGTTTTCGCTGGTTCAGGAAAGTAATCGATTCGTTGGTGGCAATTCGGTAAAGCCAGGTAAACAAACTCGATTCGGCCCTGAATGAATCGAGCCCGCTCCAGATTTTAATGAACGTGTTTTGTAGGACGTCATCTGTATCATCATGATTTAGCACTATTTTCCGAACGTGCCAGTATAACCTTTCCTTATAGGTGGAAATCAGGTGTCTGAAAGCAAGCTCCCTGGTTGAAGGATCTTTCAGACAATCCAATATTTCTTGGTCATTGGTCATACTTAACTCGATGCTTGTTTTTCTGACATGAAAACGGAGAAATGGTTTAAATTAAACAGTCATTGGTCATTAGAAAAAAGAAAGAAAGTGACTTTTCTAATGACTATTTGTTCTCCATTATTCAATCCTGAAATTTAATCCTTCCATTTTCAGTTTTTCGTAAACCTGAATGTCGAATTGGTATAATTTAGCCGCACGGTGAGCAACGTTTTGCTGTTTTTCGCCAGAATCAATCAGCAATTTCATCTTTGCCAATTTTTTTCTGAAGTTACGGGTGTCCATTTTCTTATTCAGAATAACTTCGTATAGCAACTGTATTTCGGTGAGCGTGAATTTTTCGGGCAGAAGATGAAATCCAACCGGGTGATACATCACTTCTTGTCGCAACTTTTCAAGAGCCTGTTGTATAATGATTTCGTGATCAAAACAAAGAGTAGGCAAATCATGCAGATTAAACCATTGCAACGATTTTGCCAGTTTTGATTGTTTTAAGCTATAATAATCGGGGTTAATCAGAGCATAATAACCAATAGTAATTACCCTTGTGTACGGAACACGATTGAGGGATCCAAATGCGTTAATTTGTTGAAGATAAACTTCATTGAGTCCTGTTGCCTTTAACAACAACTCTTTTGCAAATTCGTCCAGATCTTTTTCTTCAGGAACATGTTCTCCAAAAAGGCTCCATTGGTTATCGCTGGTTAAAACAGGGTGTTTTTGGTAAATCTGTTTGATTTGGTCGGTACTTGCATAGGTTGGTAAATCTTGTAAAAGAGCTTCCCGGTCAATCAGGTTGAGCAAAACCCGCAGACCGGATTTGTCAAATCCAAATATTACGCAATCAACAGAAATTGAATCTAAAATCATGATTATTGGCTTTGCTTGCAAATGTAATAAACAGAACTTTATTCTCCCTTAATGCACTCTAAATATTAAGTGTGACTCATAAGTGCATCATAGTTTGCTGAATCGATTATCTTTGCAGCGAAATTAAAAAAATAACAACGCATGGCTTTAAAATGTGGGATTGTTGGACTTCCGAATGTAGGAAAGTCAACCTTGTTCAATTGTTTGTCGAGTGCCAAGGCTCAATCGGCAAATTTTCCGTTTTGTACCATTGAACCCAATATTGGCGTAATTACGGTTCCTGACGAACGGTTAATTGAACTCCAGCGGATTGATAATCCAAAGAAAGTAGTTCCTACCACTGTCGAAATTGTTGACATTGCTGGATTAGTCAAAGGAGCAAGTAAAGGAGAAGGTCTGGGCAATCAGTTTTTGGCAAATATTCGTGAAACCGATGCAATTATTCATGTTTTAAGATGCTTCGATAACGACAACATTACTCATGTTGATGGATCGATTAATCCGGTTCGAGATAAAGAAGTGATCGATATTGAATTGCAATTGAAAGATCTCGAAACCATTGAAGCCCGTATTGCGAAATGGGAAAAAGTAGCCAAAGTTGGTAACGATAAAAATGCAAAAAAGATAGTAGAGGTAAGTCAACGGTACCGCGAGGCTCTTATTCAGGGCAAATCGGCACGTACGGTTGAACTCACCGCTGACGAGAAAAAGCTTACACATGATTTCTTTTTACTGACGAATAAGCCTGTTCTATATGCCTGTAATGTCGATGAAGGTTCGGCCAAAGACGGGAACCGGTATGTTGAAATGGTTAAGGAAGCTGTAAAAGATGAAAATGCAGAAATATTAATTATTGCGGCTGCAACAGAATCGGATATTGCAGAACTTGAATCATACGAAGAAAAACAATTGTTTCTGGAAGAACTTGGGCTAACCGAACCTGGCGTCAACAAACTAATTCATGCTGCTTACCGGTTGCTGAACCTCGAAACCTACTTTACAACCGGAGCCGACGAAAGCCGTGCCTGGACCTATGTTCGCGGAATAAAAGCACCACAGGCTGCCGGAATTATCCATTCTGATTTTGAAAAAGGTTTCATCCGCGCTGAAGTAATTAAATACAACGATTACGTCCGGTTAGGATCAGAAGCGGCCTGTCGTGAAGCTGGTAAAATTGGAATTGAAGGGAAAGAATATGTGGTTCAGGATGGTGATATTATGCATTTTAGGTTTAACGTATAGTTAATCTTTAGAAATATTTCAGAAAAGGCCGTCCAAATTTTGCCAACCGATTCATTTGTCATCAGCGATTTCCGGGTATTTGGACTGGCCAAAGGCGAAAAACCGGAAGAAGTCCGCAATTTCAAAGTGGACCGCTCTGATGCTGATTCGCGCAACGCACAAATCAGTTGGAATCCTTCAGCCCGCGCTTATGGCTACAACATGTGGTAGGGTGTTGTTCCATGCAAACGGTACAACTGCATCACCGTAAACGGCGAAAAGAACTACAATTTCCGTGGACTGGACAAATGCACAACCTACCATTTTTCGATCGAAGCGCTGGGAGAAAGCGGAGTTTCGGAGCGAGGAAAAGAGATGGAGGTGAAGTAAAACTTGAAATCCACATGTCTATTGTTTGAACCCAACGGCAAAAAACAGGCGCGTTGAGCAAAATATCCTGATAATCAATTAGATTTAAGTCTTTGCTGTCTCGCTTTAGCCGACAGGCATGCAGCTATTATTAAAAGCGCCATTCTTTGAGTAAAGCAGCGTATCGAAGACTCCGGTTAAGATGCAAAAATTGCTTCAAGGATCTGTTAACCACGCCCCAGAAAGTACGAAAAATCAAAAATAGCCGTTCTGACTATCACTTTACCTATCAATAATCGATCGATCAATCATCAAAAACAGGTAATTGAATTCACTCAACAGGTTTTATCTTGAAATTTGAAACGAAATTCGAATATGGAGGTATATGCTGAAAATACATTTATTCTATGCTGTTTTTTTTGTTTTGGATTGGGGTAAATGGTTCGAAATCTTGATTTTTTTTCCTTAGTTAATTATTTTTTGGGGACTATGTTTTTGATTTGTGTTTTTGTGTTTTTGTAAAATATGGCCAAAAATGAATTATATGACAGTGAATGTCGTGTAAAAAAGAAAAATGTCACTAAAACTTTCAAAATATAATCAAAATGTATATTTTTGAACGCTTGATTATTGCAGCAGGAAAATATTTTAAACAGATAATATTATGTGTGGATTTGTAGGAGTATTTGATTTGAAGGTGCCAGCCCAGGATTTGCGGACTCAGGTTTTAGCCATGTCGAAAAGAATTCGTCATCGCGGACCTGATTGGTCTGGAATCTTTGCGTGCGATAAGGCAATCCTTGCCCACGAACGGTTGTCGATCGTTGATCCTGAATCGGGACAACAACCGTTGTACAGTAAAGATGGCAAATTGGTGCTTGCAGTTAACGGCGAAATATATAATCACATGGAAATCCGTAACCGGATTGGTGATTCATACGAATTCCTGACTCATTCTGATTGTGAGGTTATTCTAGCTTTATATCGTGAAAAAGGACCCAATTTTCTGGAAGATCTGAGTGGCATTTTTGCATTTTGCTTGTACGATCTGGAAAAAGATGTTTATATGGTTGCCCGCGACCATATTGGTATTATCCCAATGTACCAGGGATGGGATAAATCGGGAAACTACTACGTCGCTTCAGAATTGAAAGCGCTGGAAGGCTATTGCAACAAGATAGAAGAATTTCTACCCGGAAAATATTTGTACAGCGGCGATGGTGAAGTGAAAACATGGTACGAGCGCGATTGGACATCATACGATGCCGTGAAAGACAACGGTTTTGACATAAATGTTCTGCGACAAGCTCTCGAAGATGCTGTTCAGCGTCAATTGATGTCGGATGTACCTTATGGCGTTCTACTTTCCGGGGGACTCGATTCTTCTGTAATTTCGGCCATTGCAAAGAAATTTGCAGGCTATCGTGTCGAATCGGACAGCCATGAACAAGCATACTGGCCACAGTTGCATTCGTTTGCTGTTGGCTTGGTTGGTTCGCCCGATTTAATTGCAGCAAAAAAAGTAGCAGAACATATTGGAACGATACACCACGAAATACATTTTACTGTTCAGGAAGGATTGGATGCCATCCGCGACGTGATTTATCACCTCGAAACTTACGATGTAACCACCGTTCGTGCTTCCACTCCTATGTATCTTCTGTCGCGTGTTATTAAGTCAATGGGCGTAAAGATGGTGCTTTCAGGAGAAGGAGCTGATGAAGTTTTTGGGGGTTACCTTTATTTCCATAAAGCTCCTAATGCGCGGGCTTTCCACGAAGAAACCGTGCGAAAACTAAGTAAGCTGCATTTGTACGATTGCCTGCGCGCCAATAAATCGTTGGCTGCCTGGGGTGTTGAAGGTCGTGTACCATTCCTCGACAAAGAATTTCTAGATGTGGCCATGCGGATTAATCCGGAAGAAAAAATGGCCAAAAATGGCCGGATGGAAAAGTGGATCGTACGCAAAGCTTTTGAAGATTATTTGCCAGAAAGTGTGGTTTGGCGCCAAAAGGAACAATTTTCTGATGGAGTTGGCTACAACTGGATCGATTCATTGAAAGAGATGGTTGCCAAAAAAGTAACCGATGAACAAATGAATGTAGCTAATTACCGTTTCCCGATCAATCCGCCGATGTCGAAGGAAGAGTATTTTTACCGCTCTATTTTTACCGAACATTTTCCATCTGATTCGGCAGCAAGCTGTGTGCCCTCGGTACCTTCAATTGCTTGTAGCACACCAATTGCGTTGGAATGGGATGCCAGTTTCAAGAACAATGCCGATCCGTCGGGCCGTTCGGTTGGAAGTGTACATTTAGAAGGATATGAAAGCAAATAATTTTGTTTAAAATATTTTTTGATAGAAAAGACCGGGTTCAAATCCCGGTTTTTTTGTTTATAAAAGCGAGTAAACATTCATATAATTCTTGTATTTTGCAAAAGCTCAAAACACCTACAATTATTAATTTATATGATGATGAGAAATTTACAACTGATTGCTTTATTATTAGGCATTTTTTCTTGCACCACGAAGCCTTCGTACGAAGTAAAAATAAAGCTTGACAAAGCTGAAGGAAAAGCCTATTTGAGTGAACGTGCAAAAGGGGATTGGATCAAATTGGATTCTGTTTCGTTGGTTAACGGCGAAGGTGTTTTCAAGGGTGTGGTTAAAAATCCGGGAGTATATTACCTCGGGTTTAGTTCAGTAAAGGAAAAACTACCTTTTTTTATTGACAATGCTAAGATCTCTATTACCGGTTATATCGATTCATTGAGTGTTGCAAAGATTACCGGGTCCAACGTTCAGAATGAATATCAGGCACTTCAGAATAAACTGGATATAATCGATAAACAGGGAAATAACTTATATAAACTTTCGAAAGATGCTGAAAAAGCTGGAAATAAAGTTAAAGCTGACAGTTTGTTTGCCTTAGCAGACAAAGCATTTATAGAGGGCGACAATCTGCAAAAAGATTATATTAAGGCTAATCCCGCATCGTATGTTTCGCCTTATTTATTGGGACGTATTTATTACGACATGGAAGTTGATGTTTTAGAAGGTTTTTTATCAGGATTGGATGCCAAACTGGATTCTGTACCAACAATTCTTACTTTGAAAGAGCGTGTTTCCAAGCTTAAATTGGTTGCAATCGGCCAAAAGGCTCCTGATTTTACAATGAATGATGTGAATGGAACTCCGGTTAAGCTGAGCGATATTTATGCTAAAAATCAATATACTTTAATTGATTTTTGGGCATCGTGGTGTGGTCCTTGTCGCCACGAGAACCCGAATGTGGTTGCAGTCTTTAATCGTTTCAAGACGAAAGGGTTTGGCGTTTTGGGAGTATCACTGGATGCCGATAAGGCCAAATGGGTGAAAGCGATTGCCGACGATCAGCTTACATGGACGCACGTTTCGGATTTGAAGGCTTGGAAGAACGAAGCTGCGGCTTTGTATTCTGTCAACTCTATACCTTCAAATCTTTTGGTTGATAAAACCGGAAAAATTGTTGGGAGAAATCTCCGGGAAGAAAAACTCCGGGAAACTATCGCCGGATTGTTAAAATAATGTAATTGACGATTGGACTATTTACTATTTTGGGGTCATACATCCTGAAATTGTAAATAGTAAAATTGTAACCGTGTTAACTTTAGTCTCTTAAATCAATGCTTATGGAAGAATTAACACTTACAACCCCAGCCTTACTTTTTTCGGCAGTTTCGTTGATTTTGCTGGCCTACACCAACCGATTTTTAGCATATGCTTCGGTGGTCCGGAATCTACATACTACGTTCAAGGAAAATCCGAATTCCATTTTGCTTGGTCAGATTCAAAATTTGAGAAGACGGTTACGTTTGACTCAATTGATGCAGGTTTTGGGAATTTCCAGTTTATTACTTTGTGTGGTTTGTATGTTTCTTATTTATGTTCATCTTCACATTTGGGCCGAAATATTATTCGGGATTGCCCTTGTGTTGCTTACCCTTTCACTGGCCATTTCGATTCGCGAAATTCAAATTTCGGTTAAAGCACTCGATCTCCACTTGAACGATATGGAATAACGTAGTTCGAAGTGCTTTGAGTTCGGAGTGTCTGAAGTTTTATTTCCATCTCTAGGTTTTCAGGTTCACTTTAGGCACTTCTTTCCTTATCTTCGCCGTTCAATTTATCTCAGAAATAATGGGACAATATGTTGGCGAAATTGCCGCTCTGCTGACTGCCGCTTTCTGGACAGTCACCAGTATGTCGTTTGAATCGGCTGGAAAGAAAGTTGGATCGTTGTCGGTTAATCTAATCCGATTGGTACTTGCTTTTTTGATTTATGGAATGGTGAATTACTTTCGGAGAGGAATGGTTTTACCCTTCGATGCCCAAGCAGAACAATGGGCATGGCTGGCTCTTTCAGGCATCGTCGGATTTGTTATTGGCGACTTGCTTCTATTTCAATCCTACGTCATCATAGGTGCGCGAATTGCTATGCTGATTATGGCGTTGGCTCCTCCAATTACGGCATTTGCAGGTTGGTTAATATTGGGAGAGATGTTAAGTCCAATGAACTGGGTTGGTATGTTTGTTACACTTGCCGGAATTTCAATCGTAATTCTGAAACGTGAAGAAAAAGAGGCTGATTCGAAGAAAAGGAGAAAGCTCACCACAAATTATAGCCTCAAAGGAATTTTGCTAGCATTTGGTGGCGCAATTGGACAAGGAATCGGTCTGGTTTTGAGCAAAAAAGGAATGGGCAACTACGATGCTTTGGCTGCTTCACAAATTCGCGTGACTACTGGAATGATTGGTTTTGCCATTATCATATTGGTTACCAGTCGATATGGGAAAGTCTGGAAAGCGATTCAGCATAAGCCAGCCATGAAACGAATCGCTTTAGGTTCATTTTTCGGTCCGTTTCTGGGCGTTTCGTTTTCGCTGATTGCCATTCAGCATACACAAGCCGGAATTGCTGCCACCCTTATGGCCATTGTTCCCGTACTCATTATTCCTCCAGCAATTGTTTTATTTCATGAAAAAGTGAACTGGAAAGAAATACTTGGCGCAGTAATTACCGTGGGAGGTGTCGCTATTTTCTTTTTATGAATTTCTGAATTTGTTGTTTGGTATTCAGTGGATTAGCAGATTGATCATAGAACTGTTTCTGAAGTGCAGGAACCACTTCGTCTTTTTTTACGGCCTGAATCATTTTTACTTCCAGCCTGAAAGGAAGTTAGGCATTTAAGAGGCGAAAAGAAATAAAAATAAAAAGACTATTTCTTTCACGATCATCGGGTTCGTGGTTCAGGACTTAAATTTAGCTATTTGTATAGCAGCAGGCTAATTTCGGACATAAATAATCCTGATTTACTTTAGTGTTTTGGGAAATCCTTCTCGAAATCAATTGGCAAATTCCGTTTAATTGGATCAAATTTCGAGAAACCCCTGGCAAATTTCTTGAATCCAAATTTGGGCGAAGCACTCTTGAGAGCCAAGATCTGAACGCCTGTAATATTCTCCACGGCTTTTTTTAGAAGAGGTTCTGTTAAATCACCAAGTGGCTGGGCCGGAAGCAATTCGTCGTCAACCAGATAATCAGGGGCAAAGCCATCTACGAAATTTGTAACACCTTCGGCGTTAGCATATCTCAACACAATGGGTTGTATTCCCCAATTTTTAAAATCGGCATAATCCGAAGCATTGGTGTAATAATCTTCAGGTTTTATGGTGATTGAAGCGGTGTATTTTCCATATGTTGTATCGCCAACCATTTCTACATTCATGTAAGGTTTTAATCCGGTAATAGTTAATTCAGAGGCGCTTGCGGTTCCTGATCCTGTTAATATGGTAACCTTGTTTAACCCCAGATTAACTGGAACTGTATTTAGAAATGGGACAGTGGTTTGATCGGTTATTTTTTTTGTGGTCCAGTACGCCTGATACTTATCGTTCCATTGGAAAGTTGCCAAAGTTTTCGAGTTACTTACAGCACTAAGCGGGGCAATTGAACTGCAAAGATATTGTGCTGCCGAAATTTGTCCACCAGGGTTATACCGTAAATCAATAACTAAATCAGTGATTTGGTTTGTTTTAAAATAGTCCAGCGCAGTTTGCAAACTTTTATCGTAGTTTTCAATGAATTGAGCGTAAAACAAATATCCAATTTTATGTCCTTCTTTTTCGATGATTTTATATAAAATAACGGGATCTAAATTTAAGTCTTCAGCGGTCATCGAAACTGTTCCTGAATTCGAAATACCTGAGGTTGTGAGGGTGCCTTCAGTAGCGGTCACCGATTCTCCGCTTAATAAATCAGAGTAGTTATCTTTAGTTATACTGGCTCCGTTTACTTTTGTAATTATGCTTCCCCTATCAAAGCCAGCTCGTTGTGCAGGAGTATTGGGATAAACATATTCAACAATAGCAAAATAATTGCCTGTAGCAGTCCCACTTGAATTAACAAAACTTCCGAATGCCAGTGAGTACCCATATGTTTTTTCAATTCCATTTAAGCTATTTTCCCATGATGTAACATCGTCGGTTATGTATGACCACTTGTCGTCTTTGTACAACAGTTTTTCAAAATATGCTTTTGAGTCGGTTTCATATTTTGTATCAATTGTTGGTAGATAATTATACCATAAATAGACATCGGTCATAACCTCTTTAATGAAGTTATTTACTTCTTGAGTAGTGGCCGACGCTTCTGTTTGTGTACTTGAGTCATCTTTTTTACATGCAGATAGCAAAACAATAATCAACATTGTATATGCGATGACGGTTTGATGTTTAAATCTGTTCATGATGTTTTCTGAATGTTGTAATATTGAAGTCTTAAAGCAAATAGTAAATAATTGAAGTAAGGACTCCTGCACCAATTAGTATCGAGAAATTCAGAATTAAACTTCTCCGAATATTTTTACTGCCCAACGATATTCCATACATCATTTTTAGCAGGTTATTACTATTTGTAGCATTGATAATGGCCAAAGCGATAGTCATCTGTCCGATTCCTGTTTTTTGCTGGAGCAGGTTCAGAAGAAATGGATCGATGTCGGTAACACCTACAATGTAAGCCAGATTGGTAACTCCAGTACTGCCGTATGTTTTCAGTACGAAATCAGTAATTAAGGCAAAAACGACAAATAAAATTCCAAAGATAGCAGCCGTTCTAAACTCCAACGGATTTTTAGCCGAAGCCTGATTATTCTCTTGATTTTCAACATTACGGTTGTTTTGTCTGTTCCTTTCAGCAAATTTCGAAAGTATAAAACTTATGGTAAACATGACTGCAAAAGGAATGGAAAGACTTATGGCAACTGAGTGGTTAAAAATAAAAGCGAGAACAAGTATTCGTAAATACATCATTCCATTAGCAATCATAATTGCTGAGACTGTTTGAAAACCCGCTAAACCCTGTTTTTCTTTACGTGCCAGAATAACTGTCGTGGCAGTGCTGCTATAAATTCCTCCCAATAACCCGGTGAGTATGATTCCTGAATCCGGAAAAATGAATTTCTTCAGCAGATAACTACAGTACGATATGCCCGAAACGACAACAATGGCCAGCCACAAATGATATGGTGAAATAGGGATTTGGGCTGAAATATTTTCTTCAGGAAGAAGAGGCAGAATAACGCCAGCGAATGTTATAAACTTTGCCAGCGTAATAAACTCTTCTTCTGACGCTTTTTTTGTTATTGTAATGAAATGGCTTTTGAGTTCGGTAAGCATCAGAAGCGCCACAATAAACGACAAAACCAGCCACACGGGTTGTGTAAAAACCATGATGGGGATACAGTAAGTAAGTAGGGCAAGTATGGTACTGGTTAATCCATATTTCCCATTTTGGCCGATCTTGTGATTGTATTGAATTCCCAGTAAAATTCCGATCAGAACAAATCCAATCAAAAAAGGAATGTAATTAACCGGATCGGCAATAAACAATACATAAGCCAACAATCCGATGAATGTAAAGGTACGATCGGTGCCAAAAAGCTGATCCTCATTTTCTCCAATGTGATGCCGTCGTTGTTCCAGCCCTATGAGTAAGGAAAAAATCAGTACCAAAATGAATTTGGTGAATCCTTCAGGTATGTGATTCAGAATCTCCATATTGCTTATCTAGTTAGATAACAAAGGTATTATTTCAACAAACTTAAATCAAGATTGTAATCAGATTAACATTTATTAATTGTCCAGAGACTTATGATTTATCCGTTTAAACGTTGATTTACCCTATATTATTTTGGGAATTTCCCATCAGTAAATAAAATCAGGATTTAGTGGCCTGTTTTTTTGAAAATGACAAACAATCTGTTACTTTTGTCGCCGATTCGGTCTGTAGCTCAGTTGGTAGAGCAGCTGACTCTTAATCAGCGGGCCCAGGGTTCGAATCCCTGCAGACCGACAAAATAGGAAATTAGATTCCATCAAAACCCTGTAAATTGTATGATTTTCAGGGTTTTTCATTTTTTATCAGATCAATTCAGATCAAGTAAAATCAACGAAAATGTGAGTAATACGGTGAGTTAATTTTTAATTTAAATTTAACTCGCAAATAAGAGGTTAATCTGTTAAATATTAGATAGTAAACCTCAATATATTACGATAAAGATGTCAGACTTTCAGGATCAACCGAAGTTTTATTTGGCTGAAAGGCAGAATCTAGACAAACGTTCCGGGAAATATCCCGATTCGAATCTAATTGGGCAGAGTAGTGGAGTTTTTAAATCGTTGATTTTAAAAGAATTGATCCGGCAGGTAAAATCTCAATTTGATGATGGAGCCGGTTTCAGAAACAAAAGATATAAGCTGAAATCTCAGAAACGAAAATACAGAAGAAAACTGTAGAAATTTCAGTTCACGTTTATCAAGTATAACTTAAGCAAAGCATTGCCATTTAACAAATCGTTTTACCTTACACATATAAACTACTTTTATAAAGGTTGGAGAGTTGGATTACACCTAGGAAAGTATCGATCTATCCTTTCTAATTCTGTTTGTAGTTAACAATTTATCTTATTTATTGTCAACCTATTTAACGACATAACAATCTTTGGTTTCTATATTTGTACAATAATAATCAGGAAAATCTACACTAAGAAAATATGGTTTGAAAGCGAATTTTGAAATCAAAAGAAGTAATAGTGATTATTCTGTTTTTATTATACTTTCGACAATGATTTTAAGCAACCAAACAATTAAATCTAAGCAATATTGACAAAGGGTAGCGAAAATATAGATTACTGGCAACAGACATGGTTGAACTTCAAGGAAGGCGACAAGGAAGCTTTCGCTATTTTTTACAACCTCCATGTGGACCGTTTGTATAAGTATGCCCTTAAACTTTGTCATGATGATGATACCATAAAAGATGCAATACAGGAAGTATTCCTTGACCTTTACTTAAAAAGGGCGAGTAACAAAACAACACCTGAAAATTTAAAATACTACCTGCTATTGGCTCTAAAAAGAAATTTGATAAAGAAACTGAAATCAAAAAGAAGGTTTGATGAAGGAGAAATGTCTGAAGGAGAAATGTCTGATCTGGAATTTAGCGTTGAATATCAGTTAATTGAAAAAGAACAGGATGAAGAATTAAATACAAAGGTTCTAAATGCTTTAAACCAACTTCCAGGGAAACAAAAAGAAGCTGTTTACCTTCGGTTTAATGAAGGTATGGATTATCCTGAAATTGCGCTTATGTTGGGAATAACCATTGAGTCTGTTCGAAAGCAGGTGTACAGGGCCTTAAAGACAGTTAGAGAACTTATTGATAATAAGTCAATTACGATTTTATTCCATTTTTTTCAAAAAAAAGGTAAAAAAAACTGTCCATGTTTAAATAGTTAGTAGCCTTTTAGGTTATAAAACTTACTTTATTAAATGGACAATCTAAGCAAATATCTCGAAGACATTAGCTTTATAAATTGGGTTTTTGAGCCAACTTCAAAACTTGATATTTTCTGGGAGGAGTTCAGGAAATTGCATCCGGAAGAAGCTAGAAATATCCAGATGGCTCACAGGGTTATTCAGCAATTCCGAACTGTTGCCAAACCTCTTTCCGAAGAAGATAAAATTCTTTTATTTTCGAGAATTCTCAAGCAAATTGAGAAAAAACAAAAATCAAAAAAATCAAGAATACGTTTTCTCGGTTTATTGAAATATGCTGCTGTTGCACTAATTTTCTTTTCAATAGGAGCCTTACTGTTTTATAAGCAGAATCAAATCAACCCAGCTTTTTATTCGTTTGTTTCGGAGGATCAAATACCTAATGATCAGGCCAGATTAATTCGTTCTAACGGAGAAAATATTATCCTCAATGAAAAACGTGCGGTTCTTAAATATCAGAAAACTGGAGAACTGATAATAAATAAAGATACACTTCAGCCTTCGAAAGTTAATAATAAGGGCGAAGAGCCTCTCAACCAGTTAATTATTCCCTATGGTAAAACTTCCGAAATAATTTTGCCCGATGGAACCAATGTTATTCTAAATGCAGGAAGTCGTTTGGTGTATCCTGAGCATTTTAAGCAAAAATTTCGTGAAGTTTTTTTATATGGAGAAGCCTATTTTAAGGTAAAACATGATGCAAAGCATCCATTTGTTGTTCAGGTTAATGATTTACGCATTAACGATTTGGGAACAAGTTTTAACGTATCTGCCTATCCTTCGGATAGCCGGATCGAAACCGTCCTAACAGAAGGAAAACTAAGTATTAAGCAAAACAATGCAGGGCTCTTTGATCGGGCTACTGAACTCATCCCCGGACAGTTGGTATCTTTCAACAGGCAAACTAATCAGACTATCATCAAAACGGTTGAGGTCGAAAATTATACACTTTGGACTCAAGGCATGATAAAGTTTGAAAGTGCTGATCTGAATCGTATTGTAAAGAAATTGGAACGTTTTTATAACATTAGTTTCCAATTTGACGATCCAAAGTTAGGAGAACTGAAAATTTCAGGAAAATTAGAATTAAAAGAAGATCTAAACGAAGTTATTGAACGGATTGCACACACCGCATCAGTAAATATCATTAATAAAGGAGGCGGCTCTTATGCAATATTAAAATAAAAGAACTGGCAAGTGTTCCAGCACTTACCAGCTCCATGTGTTAAATTTTTTTATTAACGTATCATTTAACGATTCAAACTTATGAAAAAAAAACGAGAAGTTTTATTCCCGTATGGGGATGAAATGAGATTACAATTCAGAAAGATGAAACTAACAGCAATTTTATTGTTTATTGTCTGTGCTACTTTTGGAAACAGCTTTTCTCAGGTGCGACTTACAGTTCGCTTTGAAAAAGCCGATGTCCGCGATGTTATGCAGACCATCGAAGAAAAAACAAATTACATTTTCTTGTACAAAGATCAGATCTTCGATTTTTCACAAAAAGTGTCAATCGACTTTATTGATGCAAAATTCGAAGATGTTTTAAAGACCTTCTGCGATCAAACTAATGTTTCGTATGAGGTTCGCGAAAGACAAATTATTTTGAAAGAGAAGGACATTACAGTCGTGCATAGTGTTCAACAGCAAAAACCAATTTCAGGGAAAGTGACAGACATGTCTGGAGCTCCGCTCCCTGGCGTCTCTGTTGTAATAAAAGGAACTACCAATGGGACAATTACCGATTCGAACGGAATTTATTCTCTATCTGGCATTCCGGCAAATGCAATACTCCAGTTTTCGTTTGTTGGGATGAAAGGTCATGAGGTGACTGTAGGTAACAAAACTTCAATTAATGTGGTTTTGGAAGAAGAAACCATTGGAATAGAAGAGGTCGTGGCTATAGGTTATGGTTCAGTAGGTAAAAAAGAATTGACTTCTGCTGTATCGCATATTTCCAGTAAGGATTTCCTAAAAGTAAGTAGTGTTGACCCTTCGATGATGATTCAGGGAAAAGTCTCAGGTGTGTCGATTACAAACACTGCGGCTGCCGATCCCAATAATCAGGCAAGTATTCAAATTAGGGGCATTACTTCCCGTGCTGCTGGTCTGGGTCCCCTTGTTGTAATTGATGGTGTTCCGGGCGGTAACCTTACCAATATTAACACCAACGATATTGAATCAATGGATATTCTTAAAGACGGAGCAGCATCAGCAATCTATGGCACACGTGGCAGTAATGGTGTTATCCTGGTTACAACTAAAAAGGGTTCGAAAGATGGTGAAATTCACACAACCTACAATAGCATGGTTTCAGCCAGCATACCGTACAATGAACTTAACTTACTTTCGGCAGCGGATTACCGTAAATATCGTACCGCCAATAACCCCGCCCTTGACCTTGGCAGTAATACTGATTGGATTGATAAAATTACAAGAACCGGGTTTACTCAACAACAAACCTTAACCTTATCGGCAGGCAATAATAAGAGCAATTATAGGGCAAGTGCGGATTATAGAGATGCTACTGGTATCGATATCCGTTCAGGCCGAGAAGAATATGGTGGCCGTGTTTCGATCAATCATTCCACCAATAGCGGGTTACTAAACTTTTCACTTAATATTGCTCCCCGTGTTGTGTACAGAAAGAATTCATCTCTTGATGCTTTTAAATGGGCTGCCGATGCAAATCCTACAACACCTATACATGACCCGAAAAATCCATCTCTTTATTATGACTTTACCGGTCAGCAAGCTGATGCAAATCCATTGGAACTTTTGAAATTAGAAGATGATGGTGGAGAAACAAAACTACTGGATTGGGATGGAACTATAAAACTGAACCTCCTCCCTCTTCTCGCTAAAAATGCAAACTCAATCCATTCGCTTAGCACACAGCTTACCTTTGCCGACCAGCAATCCGATAATTTCAATTATTTCTTTCGCCCGTCAACAAGTCAAAAGGCAATAAAGAATGGTTTTAAAGGAGAAGCAAATCGTTCATATGACAAATACATACAACATAGTCTGGAATGGGTAGTAAACTATGGCGTTGAGTTGAATGGTCATAAGATTGGTGCCGTAGGTGGTTATTCATATCAATATTTTCAGAATTCCGGTATGTCAGCCGCAAATAAGGATTTTGCATCCGATGCGTTAACATACAACAATCTCGGTTCAGGAGAATGGGCAAGCCTTGTAGGTAAGAATGGAATAGGCAGCTACAAGAACGATGCTAAATTAATCGCATTTTTTGGCCGGTTAAGCTACGATTACAAAGGACGCTATATGGCTACTGCATCATTAAGGTACGAAGGCTCTTCAAAGTTTGGGGATAATAACAAATGGGGATATTTCCCGGCTGTATCCGCCGGATGGCGTATTAGTAAAGAGTCGTTCATGAAAGATGTACGATGGATTAATGATCTTAAGCTTCGGGCCGATTATGGTGTGACTGGAAATCAGAATTTTGCCAACTATCTTTCTTTGGCAACAATGACTGGATTTGGCAGCTATTATTATAATGGAAACTGGTTTACTGTTTGGGGTCTGGGGAAGAATCCAAATCCTGACTTAAAGTGGGAAAAAGGCAAGAACTGGAATATTGGTTTAGATTTTTCACTTGTTAACAACAGATTAAGTGGATCTGTCAACTATTACAGCCGCAGGCAGCAAGATTTATTGGGCGACTATACTGTTTCCGTTCCTCCTGCAATTCAGGAAACAACATTTGTCAATGTTGGTACCATGCGTAATACAGGTATCGAATTTGATCTGAATATCAATGTCCTAAAAACAAAAGACTTCAGTTATTCAATTGGGTTAGTTGGGGCAACAAATGAAAATAAATTTCTCCATTTCTCGAACAATAATTATACAAGCATCGGCTATTACGACATTGCAAATATGGAAAGTCCCAATACTCCCGGAAGATTGCAACGGATTGAAGAAGGCAAGCGTATCGGGAACTATTATACATGGGCTTATGCCGGAATTGATAAAGATGGTGATTGGGTCGTCTGGAACAAAGACAATACGGAGATGATTAAGATTGGGGATGCAAAGGATGAAGATAAACGGGTTACAGGTAATGGGCTTCCTAAATATACTGCTTCCATGACTAACACGTTTACCTATAAAAATTGGGGGTTAACTGTCTTCTTTAGTGGCGCTTTCGATTATGATCTGTTTAATGTACACGACTTCTACTATGGATTGCCAAGCTCGCAGGGGAATGTACTCAAAAAAGCGTATGGTAAAAATGCGGCGATTACCAAAGGATCAAATGTGATAACTGATTACTTTATTGAAAATGGCGATTATGTAAAACTTGACATGATCTCTTTGAGTCATAAATTTAAATTTAAAACAAAGTGGATAGAAGGTGTTCGGTTATATGCCACCGGAAGAAATCTGGCAACGTTTACCGGATTTAGCGGAGTCGATCCATCTACCTATCAAACCAACGGATTAACGCCAGGTGTAAATTTACTTGGGGGTACAACGGGAACTTCATTGGTTGAGGGAAGTAACAGATCAATAACCGCTGGGACAAACTCAACTGTTGATACGATGGGAACTCGCAGATACTATCCTTCAGCAACCCAAATTATATTTGGCGCACAAATTGATTTCTAATCATATACAAAAACATAATTATGAGATTCAAGAATATAAACAAATATATAGCAGGTATTGTGCTTACTGCATCCTTTTGTGCCTGCACCGATTTATCGGAAACCGTCTATGATCAGATTGTGGTTGAAAACTACTACAATACACGAGACGATGTTATCAGATCTGCTTTTCGTCCTTTTGAACATGCCTATAGCAGTATCGGATCACGTCAAGTCCTCTGTGAAGAAGTAGCCGACCAGATAGGGACTTGGGAACGTGACGGATGGTGGCTTGATAATCAACAATACCAATACTTACACTATCATACATGGACTTCAAGTCATCAAAACATCCGGCAGGAATGGCAGGTTTGTTATCAAGGTATCATGCAGTCGAATTCGGTTATTGACGAATTGACCAAACTAAAGCCAACCGATTTTAATATGACTCAATCGGAGATGGACAATTATATCGCCCAGAATAAAACACTTCGCGCGTGGTTCTATATCCGATTGTTGGATATGTTCCGTAATATTCCATTGGCTGTGAGTATGGATAATAGCAAGAATTCTCAAGCCCAGGTAGAACCTTCGAAAATTTTCAGCTTTGTTGAGCAGGAACTAAAACAAGCAATCGATGCTTTACCTACAAAAACAGGATCTTCGGGTAATGGTATTTTACAAGGTCAGTGGACAAAAGCTGGTGCTGCCGCATTGCTTGTCCGTCTTTATTTGAATGCCGAAAAATGGATTGGAACCGCAAAATATACCGAATGTGCTGCTTATGCACAACAAATCATTGATGGAATGTATGGTCACTATGAGATAGACGATACGTGGGATAAGCCGTTCGATTGGAACAACGACTTGGTTTCCAAAGAAGCAATCTTTGCTTTTCCGTCAACTTTCGGTCGTTCTCATTGGCTTTATGCCCTTGATACTTACTTCGGGACATTACCTGCTGATGGTGAAAAGTACTTCGGAGTTTATAGGGATGCTGATTTTAACTGCAAATATGCTGCTCAGCCAAGCCTTGATCTCAATGGAAATGAGTATAGTTTTACGATGGGGAAGCCTATAGCTAAATTTAAAAAATACCCTGAGGATTATCGGTTGGTATTATATAAGAATCTTGGAAATAATACCCGCAAAGGCATGTTTGTTTATGGTTATCTTAATTATGAAGAAGGTGGAGTAACTAAGCAGATTAAATCTCCTACTGATGGGAATGTTCTCTATATCCGCGACCAGGTTGGTCCTTTTCATGCATTAGCCCCGGACAAACAGCCTGAAAATAAAAGCTCATCAATGATTGGCGGCGACCACAATTCGGGATGGCATTTTTCTAAATACCCGATTTACTCAGACAACGAATCAGGTAAATGTGAGTCCGATTATGTTGAAATTCGTCTTCCCGAAATCTATTATTCGTTAGCCGAATGTAAATTCAGAAGTGGTGATATAACAAAGGCCGGAACACTGTTAAATGCTGTTCGTAAACGCAACTATCCTGAAAGCACATACAATACGTATTTGTATAAACCTGATGGCTCTGTAACATTGACCGAAAGCGAATTACTTGATGAATGGGGACGTGAATTCTTTGCAGAAGGACGCCGCCGGACAGATCTGATTCGCTGGGGAAAGTTCTGTAACGAATCATGGTGGGACAAAACGCCTGATGCCGATAATCACACCGAGATCTTCCCAATTCCAAGAGATTATTTGGGAGCAGATCATAATCTGGTACAAAATCCGGGTTATAACAACTAATTTTTCAGAGTAGTAATACCAAAAAGAAGCAAAATGAAAACTTATAAAAAATACATAAATGTATTACTGTTTGGAATAATGACAATTCTGGCAGGATGTTCAAATGAAAAAGATGTGTTGATTGTTGAACCGGTCGAGCGGATCAAAGCTCTTTATATGACAGGAGCTTCTACTGGATGGTCGTCAAAACCCCTTACAAAGGATCCCGATGTGGCGAATGTCTTTACTTATGAGATCGCAATGAAATGGTCGGACGAAAATAAACAGTTTAAGTTTACCCGCGAAGAAGGTGATTGGGACAAAATACGCTATTTAGTTCCTACTGTGGTTGATTATAATGGATATACCAAAATTATAGAGGATGGTGGTGAATATGATATGTCCATGTGTTCTCAAACTGCAGACAACCTTCGTGATAACTTCTGGGGAATTAAAAAAGGTGCTGATGGGACATACCAACTTACTGTTAATCCGTCCACACTTAAGCTTAAAGTGAAAAAAATAAACTAATTTATTTTAATAACCAACAAGTTGGATTCATGGCATTTCGTTGCAATGTATGCATGAATTTGCCATGAATCTTAATTTGTAAAATATCAGGTATGATTAATCTTAAGACGAAAATTATACGATTGCTTCCATTGATAATTATCCTGTTCAGCAATCCATCAGTATCAGAAGCAAAGGATGGTTCATTCACCCGCAAAGGGACTGGGCCCAAATACTGGATTGCCTACGAATATTGTTTCGAAGCCAACAAACCGATTTCCGAAGACCAATGGAAATTAAACATTGATTGGATAAATGACAATTTTAAGTCATTTGGGTACGACATGATCTGCAATGACGGTTGGATAGAAGAAGCTCAAACAATTAATTTCAATGGTTATATCACCAAATACAACAGCAACTGGACAAAAGGTTTTAGCGAGTGGCATCAGTATTTGGCAGAAAGAGATTTGAAAATGGGCGTTTATTATAACCCCATGTGGCTTACCAAAGCTGCATATGATCAAAATGTACCGGTAAAAGGGACCAGTTATCACGCCAGGGATATCGTTGGCACTAAATCTTTTAATGATGCTCTTTATTGGGTTGATGCCGGGAAGCCAGGGGCCAAAGAGTGGATACAAGGATATGTAAATCACTTTAAAAAATTAGGCAGCAAATATTTGCGTATTGATTTTTTGGAAAACTATGAAACAAATTACGGTACAGCAAAATACGACCGGGCATTAGGCTGGATTAAGGAAGTCGCAGGCGATGATCTGTTTCTCAGTCTGGTTATGCCAAACTGCTACGATCATGCTGCAACCGAGCTTAAATACGGCGATATGATACGTATTGATGACGACTGTTTTGCAGGCGATTGGGAGTTTGTCAGCAACAGAAGGAGAGGACAACAAAACACTAAATGGCCGCAATTTGGAAATGCCTTTGACGGTTTTATTGCTTTTTCAGATATAAATGGGCCAGGGAAAATAATACTTGATGGTGATTTCATGAGGATGAATAAACTTGCCAGCGATAATGAAAGGAAATTCTTGTTCTCTTTGATGATAATGGGAGGTTCTGCGTTGGCCATTGCAGATCAATATAACACGATCGGTGAGCATGGGTGGGTTTATAAAAATGCCGAACTCAACGAACTCAATAGGCTGGGATTTGTTGCAAAGCCATTGAGCTACGATTACAATGATGCCAAAAATAGTTCCCGTTGGACGGGACAACTGCCGAATGGAGACTGGATCGTTGGCCTTTTTAACAGGGAAAATACTGATCAGAAAACAAGTATCGATTTCTCGCAAGAATTGGGACTCAGCTCTGGCACGGTAAGCAATATCCGGGATTTATGGTCTCATAAAGATTTGGGAAGTATGTCTGGAGGATATAGCATCACATTGGCACCTCATGATTGCCAAATACTCAGGATAAGTACGGATAATAAGTTGAAAAAGAGGTGAATGTCATATCTATGGTAGGTGGCAAAATATTACAGATTTTGGAATATCCCTGTTCTACAAAACTCCTGGGAAATAGCTATTTGCAAATATAGATTACAATAAGTGTCAAGGACACTAAAATTATAGAGAACTGCCACTCAAATTGATTTAAGTGGACAGTAGGGAGATGCTATAATATGAATCATTCGAGCGCGTTTGTGAATGTATGAATTTCAATTCCAGTGTGGTGCGATTGGTAAGTAAGGGTGAAGCCGATTGCCAATAAAGGTTTTTGATCGACCAAAGGCATGTATTATCACGGAATGAAATTGCATTTGCTTGGTTTTCGGCGTATTGGCAGGCTGCCTCATCCTGACCAGATATTGTTCACCCCCCTGCATCTGTAAGCGACACAAGTGTCTATAAACAAGCTTGGTCAGAGTTGGAAGGCAGGGCGTTTTTTGGCGACAAGATATACTCCGATATAGATTTCAATAGTGAAATGATCAAAAAATAGAACTCTGAAATGCTCACTCCAATCAAAGAGGAGAAAGAGATGTCCGATGAAATTAAACAAAGGATAAAAGCTGCAGATGACCTATTCTCAACGGCTGTTTCCCGCATCAGGCAACCTATTGAGGTTCTCTTTAATTGGTTGATTGAAAAGGCAGATATCCAGAAAACCAGTAAAGTGAGATCTACAAAAGGATTGCTTGTCCACGCTTTCGTAGATTGGCTGCTACATATATAACATTAGCAATTTAACCCTTGATTCGCATTTTTATATAAATTAAATCAATTCTCAGCATTTAGGAAAAAATCAATTTGTTTTGAAAAAGAATTAAAATTCCGTTTTTCACGTAGTGGAAATACTGAATTCATCCTTCTACTTTTCGTGTAACGACGAATCGGTCTATCTTCCGGCTTTATTCTAAACCCGACGAGATGATCTCTAAAATGATAAGCCAAACAACCCTTTCGGAGCAACTTGTAAAGCTCGAAATCAAAACAACCGGTAAGTTCGAATACGTTGGCCTAGGACAATATGTAATACTTCATTTGCTCACCAAAAAAGCTTCAGTTACATTACCGGTTTTTAAGAATGAGCCGAGTCGTGAAACACTTGCTATGCTTATTCCGGCGAACGAAGAACTTGCCGCTGAATTTCTTCAGGCTACAGCAAACTCAAATCAGGTGGAAATGGAAGGACCATTTGGCCAACCTTTCCGGATAGAAAATTTTGGTTCGGTTCTCTGCGTAGCCAGCTACGATTGCATGATCCCGTTGCTCCCGGTTATTTCGGCACTTCGGGCCGCTGGAAACAAAATAACCTGCCTGCTGACACAAAACCCCGGAACGAAGCAACTGCCCGAAAGCGAAATCAGAAGAAATGCCGACCATTGGATTGCAACTGACGAAAATCAGCGTCGTTCGGCCCAGCTTTTGGAACAAACAATCAGGACTCAGAAATTCGATCAGGTTATTGCCATTGGCCACACCCGAACCATACGCGAAACCAGTACGATCTGCACTGCCACGCGAACACCGGTTCAGCTGATGCTCTTTTTACGCGAACAAAACCTTCAGGGAAAACATGGCATTTTCAGGGTAAGCGTTTGTGGCAAAACACATTCGGTTTGTGTGGATGGCTACAATTTTAATGCGCATTACGTTAGCTTTGATGATGTTGCCAAGAGATTTGGAAACGATTCCTCTGCATTAAAAACTGCTGACCGATTGACACTTCCCGTTTAAATAGCACATAGAAAGTTATTTAACCAAAGGTGGGGAATATAACCAACGTAAAAAACTACCACCGGTATTTTCCCGCCTTTCTGAAAATCTAAACTATTTTTGTACTAACTTAGGTTTTGCGATACAAAAATGTTCTCAAAACGGGATTTTATGATGAAAAACGTTCACTTTTCGCACGAAAATCAAAAAAAATTGCAGAAACAGCATTTGTTTTTGATTGACGAGCTCACCTATCGGATTATCCAGATTATTGATAGCGGAAAAAACCTGGATGATTCGCTCGTTGAGGTCTGCGAGGCCATTTCGTCTGCTTGCATTTCAGGGAATCGCTTTTCTGTTTGTATAAGGTTCGATGGAAAAATATATAAAAATCAGGACTTTAGCGAAACTTCAATCGAAATAAAACACAAATTTGAGCTTCCTGATAAGCAAATTGGTACGATTGAGTTATTCCTCTCTCACGAAAATCGGGAACATTTTGTCAGAAGCCTGATCGAAGATGCTGAACTGACGCTAAAAACCGTTGCCGCGCTGCTGGTTGGATTAATCTCAAAAATTCAACTTGAGAAACTAACTTTTGACATTGGCGAACGGCGAAAAGAATTGGAAAGTATTAATCGGACTACCGAAATACTGAAAAAAGGCAACACGCTCGAAGAATTATTTCAGCAAATATGTTCGTTTTTGCCCGAAGCCATGCAATTTCCGGCACAGGCTGTTGCCCGCATCAATTATCGCGACCGTCAGTTTACCAGTAGCGGTTTCGTGGAAACCCTTTGGAAACTGCAACAAACATTCGATACTCCTGATGCAGCCAAAGGTTCGATTGAAATTTTTTACCTGAACGAATTTCCTGAAGCCGGGGAAGGTCCGTTCCTACTGGAAGAGCGCCATTTGATTGACAATCTGGCTGAGCTGATTGCCGGAACAGTTTCCAAAAAAGCACTGGGTGAACTGCTGATTAAAAACACCGAGCGGCTGAAAGAACTTCGTGGAATTAATCGCACAAGCGAAATACTTCAAAACAGCGAATCGCTTGAAGAAGCACTACCCCGAATATGTGCCATTCTGCCCGAATCGTGGCAATATCCCGAATATACGGCAGCTCGCATCATCTATGGGAAGAATGTATTTCGAAGCGCCAATTTTGCTGAAACCGAGTGGAAAATGGTGCAGGAGTTTGAAGCTCCCGGCATGAAAAAAGGCACCATCGAAATTTTCTACCTGAAGCCATCCCCTGCCGAAGACGAGGGGCCATTCCTGAAAGAAGAACGCAATTTGCTGGTCAATCTCTCGAACTTGATTGCCGGTTCGGCCACGCTTGACATATTCAACAAGCTTCACCACGAAAATACCGAGCGGTTAAAAGAGCTTCGGGCTATCAACCAAACCACGCAAATTATCGACGAAGGAAGAACAGTTGACGAAACGCTGATGGAAATTTGTGCCCTCTTGCCCCGCTCGTGGCAATACCCTAAACACACTGTTTCGCGCATAAAATTCGAGGGGAAAACGTACACCAGTCCTAACTTTCAGGAAACCGAGTGGGTGCAAACTGAGCATTTTGTGACCATTGACAACAAGAAAGGAACCATCGAAATCTTTTACTTGAAGCCATTTCCGAAAGAGGATGAAGGTCCGTTCCTTCAGGAAGAACGCAACTTACTGGTTAACATCGCCAGGCTGATTAGCGGCTACCTCAACAATTACAAAGGCCGTGAAATCATTCACCGAAAAGGCGTTCCGGAGCAGGCGATACAACCATCCGATAATTTTCGTAATTCGTTGGTCAGCAATAAAAAGCCGCTTCAACTCTACTTTAATCAGCAGTCGATCGACAAGTATGTTTACCTCGACATGATGAAGTATAAAATTAAGCACATTCTGTTTGTAGCTACTTTATACGACGCCTTCACGCTTGAGAATGAGGACTCATTCTTCGAGCGGTTCATGGGGTCCATCTATCAATACAGCTTGTTTTCGGTTCCTCGAATCACCGGTGTTTCGTCGGCCGAGGAGGCGCTCGACCTGCTCGAAACCACCAACTTCGATTTGGTTATCCTGATGGCCGGAATGGACCGCGAAGCACCCATTATTCTGAGCGAACAAATCAGAGATAAAAACGAATCGTTGCCCATTTACCTTTTGCTCAACCGAAAAAGCGATATCAAATATTTCGAAGAACTTGTGCCAACCATACGTTCGGTTGACAAACTGTTTGTTTGGAATGGCGACTCACTGATTTTGTTTGCCATCGTCAAATCGCTCGAAGACAAGGTGAACGTCGAGAACGACACCAAAATCGGGCTAGTCAGGATCATTTTGCTGATCGAAGATTCGCCGCTTTATTATTCGAAATACCTCCAGTTCTTGTACGATATCGTGTTCAGTCAGGTGCAACAGTTGTTGCCCGAAGTGGAGAAGAACGAACTGGACAAAATATCGAAGATGCGCTCGCGCCCCAAAATTCTGCTGGCGCGAAACTACGAAGAAGCCATCGCCATTTTCAACAAATACAAGGACTTCATGCTCTGTGTCATTTCCGACATGGAGTTCGACCGTGGCGGCAAACTCGACAAGCACGCAGGCGTGAATTTCATTAAGTATGTCAAGTCGCACGTCTCCAAAATTCCAATCATTCTGCAATCGTCGGAAAACCAAAACCAGCAGGTAGCAAAAGATATGGAAGTCGCTTTTCTCAATAAAAACTCAGAAACACTGCTGAATGATCTCAAGCATTACCTGATCAGCTATCTTGGGTTTGGGCATTTTGTGTTCCGCGACCGCGAAGGCAATAAAATAGGCGTAGCCAAATCGCTGCGCGAATTCGAGAACCTGTTGCGTGAGGTCCCCGACGAATCGCTTTACCTGCACGCCTCCGAAAACCAACTTTCGCTGTGGCTGATGTCGCGCGGCGAGATTCAACTGGCGAAGATGTTGAACCCACTTTCCGTCAACATCTTTAAGAGCATCGGTGAAGCCCGGAAATTTTTCCTCGATAGCATCAAACACTACCGCGAAGAGAAGAAGAAAGGCAAAATCCTGAGCTTTGACGAAACCTCGATCCTCGACGAAAAAAACATTGTGTCATTCGCGGGCGGCTCGCTGGGCGGAAAAGGTCGTGGCCTGGCATTTGTTAACACGTTAATCTACAACATAGAATTCCCGACGCTGGCCAATCGAATCAACATTCTCACGCCAATTACCGTTGTCATTGGCTCCAACGAATTCCAGCAGTTCATCGCCAAAAACAGGTTGCTCGAAAAAATTGTCGATCCCGATATTTCATACGCCGAGCTAAGAAAGCATTTTGTCGAAGCACATCTTTCGATTTCGCTCCTGAAAAAGCTGAGGGTTTTCGTTTCGCAAATCGAAAAGCCTATTGCAGTCAGGTCGTCAAGTTCGTCGGAAGATTCCATTACACAGCCATTTGCCGGAGTTTTCGACACCTACATCATTCCCAACCATGCAGCCAATAAGAAGCTGATCCTGGAGCGCATTTCAACGGCCATCAAACTGGTTTATGCTTCCACCTTTTCAGAAAAAGCCCGAAACTATTTCTCCATCATCCACCACAAAGTGGAAGAGGAAAAAATGGCGGTCATACTTCAGGAATTAGTTGGAAATCAATACGGTGACTACTACTATCCGCACATCAGCGGCGTAGCGCAGTCGTACAACTATTATCCGGTTGCCAATATGAAACCCGAAGAAGGTTTTGCTGTTGCCGCTGTAGGCCTGGGAACATATGTGGTCGATGGCTGGAAATCGTATCGTTTTTCGCCCAAATATCCCAGGGTTTCCATTCATAGCACCAAGGATTTGCTCAACAATTCGCAGGTACAGTTTTATGCGCTGGATTGCACCGAGAAAGATTTTGACTTTCTGGAACATGGAGAACTTGCGGCCCTGAAACTTCTGGACATCAGCGAAGCTGAAAGACACGGAACGCTCACACATTGTGCTTCAGTTTACAACCCTAACAACGACCGCATCGAAGCAGGCCTTGCAGCTTGCGGGCCGCGCATCATCAACTTTGCTAACATTCTGCAATACAATTATATTCCGCTGGCCGAAACCATCAGTACCTTGCTGAATACAGTAAAAGAAGCTTTTGGTTCTCCAGTCGAAATTGAATACGCTGTAGACCTGGAACTCAAGGAAAACGGTTTGCCTACCTTCTATCTACTGCAAATAAAACCTCTGATTGGCAACCAGATAACACAAAATCTGGACATCGAGCGATTTGACAAGCAGCAAATGATTTTATACACCAAATCGAGCCTCGGGAACGGCGAAATTAAAGACATCCGCGACATTATTTACGTCGATCCGATACGTTTCAGCAAGTTAAAAACCATGGAAATGGCTGCTGAAATTGAGTCGCTCAACAAGGAAATGAAAAAAAACAACCGGCAATACATCCTGATTGGTCCCGGACGTTGGGGCAGCCGCGATCGCTTTGTAGGTATCCCGGTAAACTGGTCGCAGATTTCGAATGCCAAAATCATTGTTGAAGTTAGCCTGGAGAACTTCCCGCTCGATTCGTCGCTTGGCTCCCATTTCTTCCACAATGTCACGTCGATGAACATCGGCTATTTTTCGGTGCTGCACTCATCGCCCACCGATTTTGTACGCTGGAACGTGCTCAACGAGCAGAAAGTGATCCGTGAAACTGAATTCTACCGCCACATCAGATTCGAAAAACCGCTGACCGTTTTGATGGACGGACGACATAAGACTTCGGCTATAATGTTTTGACACTATGATAGATATTGCCATTTTCGATGAACACAAACTGGTTCTGGAAGGACTTTCAAGATTACTCTCTGGAATCTCCGATTTCAGAGTGGTACTCCAATGCGACGACCGCAGTGTCTTGACCGAGAAACTGAAAGCCATGCAAGTTCATGTACTTATCCTGAACATGCACGATATTTCAGTGCGCAACATCAACCTGATCGTTCAGTTGAACATTTCCAATCCTAAACTTAAAATACTGATTGTTTCAGTAATCGACAGCGAAGAAATTGTGCTAAAAACCATCAAAGCCGGAGCCAAAGGCTTTCTTGGTAAAGACTCCGACCGCAACAGCCTGATGGAGGCCATTTACACCCTGCGAAACGGTCACGATTACTACAGCCAGTCCATTACTCACCTTTTGCTGAACCGCTACATTTCGAGCCTGAAAAGTGACGATTTGAGCCAAAATGCAAACCTGGAAAGCCTCAGCTCGCGACAGATTGAAATCCTGAAACTATGGGGAGAAAGTTATACCAACCAGGAAATTGCTGACAAATTTTTCATTAGTGTACGCACCGTCGAATCGCACAAAAACCATATCATGCAGAAACTCAATCTGAAAAGCACGGTGGATATGGTGAAATTCGCCATCAAGAATAATATTATTGAGATATAGGCAATTTCGAAGCTTATTTCTTCAATCCGCTTCACTTACGTAAAACACGTAAATGCATCCTATTTACATTGTGTTTAGCGCCTTGTCTTTTATTTTCGTTCCGAATTTCAGGAAAAGATAAAACCCAAAAAATTAATCATAAAAAATTAAAGATCATGGCCGACATTTTAAACGTAAAAGTAAATGAGTTCATGGCGAAAGTAATTGCCAAGAACCCGGGAGAATCTGAATTCCACCAGGCAGTAAAGGAAGTTGTTGAATCTTTGATGCCTTTCATCGAAGCAAATCCAAAATACAAAGAAGCAAAAATTCTGGAACGCATGGCAGAGCCAGAACGGGTAATCATGTTCCGCGTAGCCTGGGTTGACGACAATGGCGAAATCCAGGTAAATCGTGGCTACCGCATCCAGATGAGCAGTGCCATTGGTCCGTACAAAGGCGGTATCCGTCTGCACCCAACTGTAAATTTAGGCATCCTGAAATTCCTTGCTTTCGAACAGGTATTGAAAAACAGTCTGACCACGTTGCCAATGGGTGGTGCCAAAGGTGGTTCTGATTTCGATCCCAAAGGAAAGTCGGACAACGAAATCATGCGTTTTTGCCAGGCTTTCATGACCGAACTGAGCAAACATATTGGTGCCGACACCGACGTTCCTGCTGGTGACATCGGTACTGGTGGCCGCGAAATCGGTTATATGTTCGGACAATATAAAAAACTCCGTAATGAATTCGTCGGTGTGTTAACCGGTAAAGCTCTCGAATGGGGTGGTAGTTTGATCCGTCCTGAAGCGACTGGCTACGGTTCGGTATATTTTGCTCAGGAAATGCTTGCAACCCGCGGCGACAGCCTGAAAGGCAAAGTTTGTACCGTTTCAGGTTCAGGAAACGTTGCCCAATACACCGTTGAAAAACTGATTCAATTGGGTGCAAAAGCCGTTACCCTTTCCGATTCATCAGGTTACATCTACGATCCGGCTGGTATCGATACTGAAAAACTGGTCTGGGTGATGGAACTGAAAAACATTCGTCGCGGACGTATTTCGGAATATGCCGACAAATTTGGATGTGAATTTGTTCCTGGAAAAACACCATGGGGTGTAAAATGCGACTGTGCCTTCCCTTCTGCAACTCAAAACGAAGTGAACGAAGACGATGCTAACGAACTGATCAAAAATGGTTGTTTCGTGGTGTCAGAAGGTGCCAACATGCCTTCAACCCCGGATGCCATTGAAGTTTATCTGAAAGCTAAAATACTTTACGGACCGGGAAAAGCCGCCAATGCTGGCGGTGTTGCAACTTCCGGATTAGAAATGACACAAAACTCGATGCGCTTACCCTGGACACGCGAAGAAGTTGACGCCCGTTTGCACCAGATCATGATCAGTATTCACCAAACCTGCGTGAAATACGGAACTGAAAAAGACGGTTTCATCAATTATGTGAAAGGTGCCAACATCGGCGGATTTATAAAAGTAGCCGACGCTATGATTGCACAAGGCGTCGTTTAATTCTAAATTCATAAATCACATAATTTTGAGATCTTAGTGATATTTTGTCTCGCAAATCCTAAAAAGCGCTACAGATTTATTGTTCTATATTAACGGATTCACAGACCGATTTAAAGCTAGCTTTAAATCGGTCTGTCGTTTTTAAACTCTAATATTGAGACTCTGTGCTTTATATATTTGCTTAGAAGTTTGCATGCTGCAAAACCCAAGAACTGTTAGGTAATGCAATGTACGTTTCAAAGTTGCTTGATCAATTTAATTTTCCCGATGAAGGCAATATCGGTTGACCAAATAAGGTCAGGTTTTGATAAAACAAGTATTGAAATAAAGTTCTTGAGCTGGAAAAAACGACATTATGAATCAGTTGTTATCTGATTTCTCCATGAAGGTACTGGTTGTCTCCTGTAAATGCATGATCGCCTAGAAAATAGTTTTTAACATCCGTCAGATAATAGGAGTTGTGCACTCTTGTCTTGCTTATATTTCTACTGACAAATGTCCTTCTAACGGAAATTACGAGGCAACTAATTTGTAGTCATAACAATAAGCTTTACTAACATCGGAGTGTCCCTCTGGTGCAGTTTCAAAAACTTCATAGCAGATAAGGCTTAGTTCTTCTGGCTATCTGACAAATCGGAGCCCGAATATAATCTAAAATATATACATCCTCTCCTTCATCATATCATCCAACCCCGCTTTATTTCACGATTTTGAAAAAAAAGACATTTTCGTCTCTGGTTGAAATTGGAACTGTCGAGTCAGGTTTGTGAAATTAGCAGGATGATCCGATATTTTCTTGCCAAAGAAATAACTTTCAGAGTCAATACCAACAGATTCAGCCTTGAGTGCAAAAGCAATAAATAGACAATCTGAAATCTTTGGGGCTTGGGTTAATACCGTAAATTATCTAGCTGGCTGATTTGACCCGAAAAGAACGAATTGGATCACGGATTATGATATAAAAATGAACTAAAATTACTTAAATTCAAATGTTTAAGCGCTTTTTTATTTTCGGCAATGTGTCAAAATATGCATAAATTCGCAAACTAAACAAGACTATGTTGAGACCTATTCTACGGAAATCTAAAATAGGTCTCGATAATCGGTGTAAGATTCTGATAATTAATTAATTTTGATTTCTTTTGGTTCGTTTTGATGCTCGAAAATGAGACCCAAGCCGATTAGTCTTAAGCGTGAAATTTCGATCATTTTATGTCGAAATCAGGTTGTTAGTAAGTTTTTAACCTTTATTATGAAGGTCTCACATTCGAATCAACTGAAATAACGGCAAAGATTCATAAATAAGCTCTAATTAAATAGAATGATTCTGAAGCCGAAGTTTGCCTGATTCAATTAAACTTTACTCAGGACTGAGTCCATTTTACAGTCACGGTGGACTTATATGTCAACTCTAAAGATAATTGAATCTGCTATTAGGTATGCCGAAGGATGCTGTTTCCTCCTTTTCAATTATTCCGACCTACGTTAGTTTCCTCGTATTCGGATTGTAGCTTAAAGAGATTAATGTTTTTAGTATTCCTACTATGGACAATCATCCGGTAATATAAAACAACAGGTTCATCAATAGACAGTTTAATCCTGTTTCTTCCGGGGAAAACGATATTCTGCATACTTGTTTCTGACCGCAATATCCAGGGCGCAGGATAATTTGGTGTTTGGGGATGGCAAAGTATTGATATTCCGCTTGTTCCCCTATTTCTTGCAAATGAGGCTGAAAAATCCATCCAAGATCCCGCGGAAACTTGGTACAACTGCGGGGTAACCTTGCCATTCGCAGATGTAAATGTCAGATCTTTCGGAAGTTTTAGCCGGGTACACAATCCCCCATAACCTTTTTCATCATCCGAACCACCGATTTCAACGCCTGGTACAAGAGCCTTCAACGAAATGATAAAATCAATTTTGCGAATGGAATCCTGAAGCAGATAGACTGTAATCGTGGTGTTTTCTATGATAAATGGTTCGCTGTTTTCAAATAAGGGTGACTTCCAAAGCACTTTTAATTCAAGTTTTGCGGAATTTTTTTTTGCGAACGTTTGTGCACTGTCAATTTCCTGTACAATATTTTCCATGATCCAACTATCACCTACACTTTTGCCATTGACGTAAATTTGGTGCCAAGCCCAGAAAATGCCCCGGTGATAGGGATGATCAACAGGAAATTCTTCGGTGAGCGTATCTCCATTTAAACTATAAAGAGGATGAAGGTAATTGTTGTATATGTATTTACCATCCAGCGATTTTGGCTTTTCCTGATAAAAAAATACTGGTTTGCCGTTTTCCAGAAGTTCAACGCCCTGATCATTCTTTTTAAATGTAAATTTTGTTTCCTGAGAATGGCCGGAAATCAGAAAGATAAATAGAAAACAAGAGATACACAGAAGTCGTTTCATATTGAGATTGATTAAACGATTCTTCGTTGTATTGGATCCCATTCGACGCGCCTTTTTTCGAGGTATGATTTGTGAGCCATCAATACGGTTATGCCTTCTTCAAAGGCTTTTTCGATATTGTCACTGGTTTCGCCACCATTACGGATACAGTCGATCCATTCTTTAATATGTAAATGGGTGACATCGACTTCCTTTCCATTGATAACCGTTGAAGTTAAGCCCCGCGATGCATAGTATTTTGCTGTGGCAGACGATACCGCATCAATATCTCCTGAACCCGGGCTAACAGTGAGCATCGGGTTGCCTGGATCAATCAACCCATTTTTAATTTTGTCTTTATACTTTTCGGAATCATTATCGGCCGTAATACTAAGTGTTCCACCCAGTTCCATGGATGCATCGTGACCCATAAAAACCCGACCACGCTGACGGCTGTTTGCCAGGCTTGCACTGTACATTAATGTCAATTCCCTTTCAGGATATTCAAAGACAGCCTGAAGCATATCTGGAATCTCACGATTATCTTTCCAGAAATAAATACCTCCGGAAGCAACTGCCGACTTTGGAATGCCTATCCGAAGCAGTTGGTTAACTGCATCATATTCATGGGTAAATAACTGTCCCAACATGCCCGTGTCGTAGGCAAAAAATTTGGTCCAGTTGTAGAAACGATCAATGCTGAAAGGTACTTTCGGCCTGTCGCCAAGCCATTGATCCCAGTCAATGTTGCTCAAATCTCCAGGTTTGGGCTTACCTTGGCTATCCAGATGCCGTATCCATGCGCCTTCTGCTGTGTTGCGATTAGTCGTTGTTTCAATTAATGTAATCTTTCCAAGGATATCTTTTTTTATGATATCTTTTGCCTGTTGAAAAATAACATTCTGGGTGATCTGATGTCCCAATTGAAAAACTCTGTCACTGTTTTTTACCGCCTGATAAACCTCATGCAATTCTTCTTCAGTATGACTAATGCTTTTTTCGCAGTAAACATGTTTCCCGGCCTTAATCGCATCTGTTGTAATCCGTGCATGATGATGGTCGGGAGTTGCAACGATGACAGCATCAATCGAATTGTCAGCAAGCATTTCCTTGTACGTGCGATATCGTTTAACGGGAAGTCCAGAGGGTTTTGCTCCACCTGCCTGAATTTCGTTCCTCGCTGTGGCAAGCCCTTTTTCTGCATGCAAGTCAAAAACATCGCAAATGCCAGTGATAGCAACATTTAGATCTTCCTGTTTCAGCCAATTATTAAGTCTTCCACTTTTCCGGTTGCTTTCTGTATCTGCCGGATGCATGAATCCAAGTCCGTTTGCTAATTGGGCTGCCCGATTGCCAAAACCAATTATTCCAATACGAAGCAAATTCCCTTTGGCCGCACTTGAAATTTTGTGAGGTGCATGAAGGTTTTCCAGGCCTAATTCTTTTATTAACCTGGTTTCATTTTTCCGGTCGAAGGATCTTTTTCCCATTAACTCATAAGTAAATAACCCTAAAACAGGGATTCCGGCCAGAGCCTTCAATAATGTCCTTCGCGATTGAACATTTTTTTCTTCAGGTTGCTGCGATTTATCTTGATCGATATCCATATTTATCTTCTTTATTTTGTTCTGTTTTTAAATCGTGCAATTAAAACATCCAACCCAATAATTGAGCCTGTAGGGAAAACTGTGAGCACAAAAAGAGCGACCGCTTCTATCAGCGTTTTACTTACAATTAGATTATTCCCTTCCGCGGGAATAGAGTATTCAATCCCAGTGATTGGTGCATTATTAAAATAGTACATTAAAAGGAGTAAGGTTCCTGAAATAGCAGCTATGCGGGTATAAAGCCCTAGAATTAACCCTAATCCAATGGTAACCAAACCCCATGTATTTAAAAAATCAGCTACTTGCAGTAAACTATCATGAGCTACAATCCATTTGGCAAAACCGGACATGATCCATTGCGATTCCTTTAGAAACCCGATGGATGACCATTTGGGATTCAGAAATTTTGAAATTCCTTCAAATAACAAGTGCCAACCTATTAGGATCCGAAGAACAACCAGAGCTGTTAGTTGAAGGTTTGTAAAAGGTTTAGTTTCTGTCATGATTAAATTTTTTAAATATCTCGATTTTCATTTTATCGAGATACAAAAATAAAGATTAAACCACAGACATGCAAAAGATTATTTTCAAAATTAGAAAGGTTATGAAAATTTTATATTTTTGTATTGTTATTTTGTACTTAAACATGGTTAACCTTAATAAAACATAATTATGAATGATTGGCTAAGAAAAGGAGATACTTTATTCCGGATAGTTTTGTTCTTTGTGATTGGTTTTTCAACAGTTTCCTTTGCGCAGGAAGACCATTCTCATTTCAGTAAAACTTTTGGCAGGGAAAAACCATACCGGATTTTTTTGCCGGAAGATTATGCATCTTCTCAAAAAAGATACCCAGTTATTTATTATTTCCATGGCAATACCGGCAGCCATGAGTTGGATATCTCAGGAGTAGAGCAGCTCGTGAAAGATAATAATGTGATCCTTGTTGCCTGGAATGGTCGTTCAGTGGATTCAGATCTTCGACCCTATAATATAGGTAACCACTCCAATATCAATTACCAGGTGCAGTTCAAAGACTATTTTCCTGAATTGGTAAGCCATATAGACAGTACTTACAGGACTCTTGCCAATCGTTCAAACCGTGCGGTTTTTGGCCACAGCATGGGGGGGATTATGTCATTTTTTATTGCAGGGAAGTACCCGGACATGATCGGTACTGCATATAGTTCAAAAGGTTCACCTGAGTTTTTTATCGGTTATCCTGCCAGCCATTCTCTTTACCATATGCGTTACATGTTCAAAAACCTTTACGGGGTAAGGGTTGGATTTGCTACCGCCAAGGAGTGTGAACTCTATTACCTGAACAACGAAGTTATTCAGGGCGCTTTGCATGAAACCGGGCTTGATTTCTCCTATCATGTATATGAAGGCGGACACGCCATATCACCAGCCCAGTTTAAGGATGCCATTAATTTTATTGTTACATCGTTCAAGAATCCATTGCCTGATCCAAAGCGCTGGCACCATGCCGACTTGTATCCCAATTTCGATATTTGGGGTTATGAAGTCAGAAGCAACCTAGATAAACGCGGATTTATAGATATGAAAGGAGTAACCAAAGGCGGGCTTTCGATTGGTACAAAAACGTGGGAGCCTGATGGTAAAATTATTCCAGATGTTCAAATTAATGTGAAGACCCCTGCTATCTATCTTCCAAAAACCGACTATACTTTGCTCGATTACGATGAGACAACAAGCGATAAAAGCATTTCCAGCGTTACAAGCGACGATGCGGGAAAAATAAGCTTTTCTGTAAATCCTGAAAACCACCAAATCGGAATTTTCCGAAAAAATGATCCTGCAGAGATCACCTATGTGTCTCATAAAGTAAATGATAAGGGTATATTCCTTGATCATAAAAAGGAATGTCGCCTTGGCATTCGTCTGCTCAACCGGGGAGGTAGCGATGCTAAAGGCATAAAGGTAAATATCAGCACTTCAACTGAAGGTGTAACTATTGCTAATCCAACTCTTGAACTTGAAAAACTCGCTTCGGGAGAATTAACCTGGTTGCCTGTTGACTTTAAAGTTACAGCCTCGAATAAGCCAACCTCCGACGGTTCACCATTCAGGATTCGGTTCAATCTTTCCATAACTGACAACAACCAGCACACCTGGAACGATGAATTTGATGCACCGATATATTATGATGTGCCTGAATTTACAAAAATAGGGATTGATGATGGCGATAGCGAGATTTTCGGAAGCGGGAATGGCAACAACATAGCCGAACCGGGCGAAACGCTTATGATATACGAAATATCAAATGGTAGTCACCGGATGAGGTTGTATTATGACGATCCGTATATCGACAGCGAACGCTTATACGACGAGATTCAGCCTGATAAATGGGGTGACGGATATTCACTTTCATCGTTGATACATATTTCAAAAGATTGCCCGGCTGGTCATCAGATAAAATTCCTTGCTAATTACGAAGTGAAGGACTGGCAAAAGATAAGAAGGGACGTTACCTGGGGAACATTTACGATCACTGTTGGGGATAATACAGGTAAATGATCAGAAATAATATTCAAACCTAATTAATTAAAATTTAAGAGAAATGATTGTAAAACGATTTCTAAACAGCTTTGTCCGGATAGCTTTTTTAATATTAATTTGTGGTTTGATTGACGGGAATTCAACTGAAATTAAAGATATTAAAAAGGGACAGATTCTGATCCCGACTGAAAAAAATGAACGGGTTTATGTTCTTCAGGCACCGGTAACCGACTTAATCGAATTTCGTGAAATAGCCAAACAGGCAGCCCGCTTGAAACCATTTGGAAAGGTCGAGGTCAACATTAGCGAATTGGCAGAAAAGGGATTTTACGAAATTCCACCCGGAAGAAATTTTTGGTACGAATATGCGAGTTATAACCCCACACCCTACAAGTTTTTTCCTGACCCCAAAATTGCACCGTTCATTCCTGCCGAATTTGTAAAGAAAAACCGCGAATTGCTTTTGGCAAAAGCAAAAATACTACGTGAATATGGGTTGGGGGCAGCTTTTTGGAGCTATGAACCTAATTTTATACCTGAAAAATTCTTCGAAAAATATCCTGAAATGCGTGGCCCAAGGGTCGACCATCCCCGGCGCGGTGACCATCCGGCATTTGCTCCATGTGTAGATGTGAAAGAAACACAGGAAATGTATACCAACATGGTGGCCGAGCTCCTGAAAAATGTACCTGAAATTCACACATTCTTCTTTAAAACCAATGATGCAGGATCGGGAATTTGCTGGTCCGACTGGCAATATACCGGACCAAACGGCCCTTCGCATTGTAAAAGCCATAGTATGGGAGAGCGGGTCGAAACTTTAATGAATTCATTTAAATCTGGGGCTGCAAAGTCTGGTCAGAATATTTCTATCTTCCTGACCGGCTCCATGTTTTCGGACAATGAAAAGGCTGATATTTATAAACATCTGCCTGAAGGATGTTACTTTCAGAGTCATAATTCGGATGAAGTGAGAGGTATAAGCAGTATGATTGTGGGCAATTATCCTGTTCGTGGTCTGTTCGATCCAATTGATATATTGCATAATATCAATTCCGTGAGGAACGATCCGGCCAAGACTGTTTTCATCACTTTCAGAGCGTCATACGACAGAGGTTGTGAGCATTTTGGTGCCATTGATAAATTTATTGATTTGTTGGTCGATAATCTGAACAATCCCGCACAGGGAGTGACAATGTCAGAACAAGAAGAGTTAGCTCAACTTTGCAAAAAATGGGCAGGGGAGGGCAGTAGTCATCAATTAGTCAACGCTTTTTTAGCCCTTGAAAAAGCCAATAAATACAAAAGTGAGGCATTAAACGGTGCCTCCGGAATATATTGGGGCGTAACAAACAGAACCATCACCAGACCATTGGTAATTGCACCTGACAGGCTTTCTATTCAGGAAGAGGCTTACTTTATGCCCTTTGTTTTCAATCCCTCAGAAAAAGAAGCACGCATGGATTATACCGATATTCATGGAGGGCATAAAACATTGACTACTGGAGTCGCAAATAATTATATTGCTATGATTGGCAGTGTGATCAGTAGTCTGGATAGTGTCAGCCAGAATGCCCCGGAAAAAGTATTCATTCAAAATATGGAGAAAGCCCTAAAAATCCACAGTAGCATTTTCCGTAGCATTGGAAATTTTGCAGAAGCTCAGGCTATTCGCGACAGAAATGCCGAAAAGCTTGCTGCAGCCCCTCATCGACCTGATAAAATACCAACCTGGGAAGGCGATTCCGACCTTCAGGCTTTTAATACAATTATGCGAGATGAACTGGACAATACGCAGGAATTGATTGCCGTGCTTGAAAACGGCGGAATGGAATTTATCTCACACGCCAAAGACCCAAAATATGAAGATACCTTCCTGTTAGGGCCCAACCTAATTGAACAATTAAAACTGAAAAGGAAAATCATGCTAAATCATTGGACTGACATTGAAGGTTACATGACTACTCCGTTTAAGTAGAATACAGACATTTCTATCTGGATTACTGTCTGGTTATTCATGATTTGAAATGTTTTACAATGAAATATCCATGAAAAAGTACTTGAAAATGAAACGATTTAGCCTGATAATTCTGGTATTCGTTATCGGTTGCACTGCACAGCGAAGTCGTTTGTTTGTTGTATTTCCGAATGTCAGCGAACCGGTGCAAATAACAAAAAACGGAAAGGAACACCTGTTTGCCAGTTATTATGGGATCAATTCTTTCAGCAAGTCGCAAAAATATGCAACCGTTTTAGAAACGGATGTGAAATTTCGTCTTCCTAACGAAAATGACACGGCAACCCTGGGACTGGTCGATCTAAACTCGCACGAATTTGTTCCCATTGCCAAAACATCCGCGTGGAATTTTCAACAGGGCTGCATGGCACATTGGTTAGGCAGTTCTCCTGACTCACTGATTATTTTTAATGATCTGCGTGGCGGAAAATTTGTTTCAGTGATATTAAATGTACACACTAAGAAGGAGTTGAAGGTAATTTCCTATCCGGTGAGCGCTGTTTCTCCCGATGGTAAAGAAGCTTTGAGCATTAATTTTGCCCGTATGAGAATTACGCGCGCCGATTACGGGTATGCAGGAAATGGACAGGAATCTAAAACGGATATTTCGTTTCCTGAAGATGATGGGCTCTTTCTGATCAATCTCGAAACAGGTAAGGCTAAATTGATACTATCTGTTGCACAGGTAAAACAACTGGTTCCTGAAGTGCCGGAAGGAGGACTTGAATATTTCAATCATACTTTATTTAGCAAGGATGGAAGCAAAATATTTTTACTTGCCCGGGCTACACCTAACTGGAATACAACGAGTTTTACATTGAATAGGGATGGTTCCGAAATCAGGCGGTGTTTTCCTGACGGTTGGGAAGGCTCGCATTTCGATTGGTTGAACGGTAATGAATTGATGGTTACTGCAAAATATAAAACCAAACAATACGGTCATGTTTTGTTTACCGTGGGGAAGAACAACTATAAACGGCTGGGCAATGGACTATTGGATTTTGATGGTCACGGCACATTCTCACCAGATGGGAAATGGATGACAACAGACACTTATCCGGGCGAAGGAATGCGTGAACAAAAAATATTCCTGATGGATATGAAAACCGAAGCAATAATTTCGTTAGGCCGATTTCCTGAACCAGAAGAATATCATGGTGGCTGGCGGTGCGATATCCATTGCCGATGGAGCCCGAATGGCGATATGATCGGTTTCAACTCAACCCAAAACGGGAGTCGGCAGGTTTATGTGATGAAATTAGATGTTATGCCTTAACTGCTTCAAAAAAAGCCATAATATTTTCAATAGGAGTATCGGGCTGGATGTTGTGTGCCGGGGCAACAATGTATCCACCATCTTTCCCAAGGATATCAATTCGTCGCCGTACCTCATCCTTGATCATTTGGGGCGACCCACAAGGTAGCAGTTGTTGAACATCTATTCCTCCAAAAAATATAAGATCCTTCCCATATGTCTTCTTCAGGAATAGCGGATCCATACCATGAGCAAGCGGTTGGATGGGGTTCAGAATATCGAGTCCAATTTCAATAAAGTCGGGTATAATTGGTAATATAGAACCGCAGCTATGCCAGGCGATTTTAATATCGGGTCTGACTTTTCTGAATTCCTCGAACATGTATTTTATTCTTGGTTTGAAAATCTGTCTCCAGGTGTCAGGATCAATAATCATCCCTTGCTGTCCGCCAAAATCATCTCCACACCATAAGATATCGACACCCATCTCGATGAGCCTTTTGCCTGCTACAATAATGTAGTTCATGATCTTATCCATCAAATAGGTTTGATATTCAGTCTCTAACATCATGTCTGTCAGGAATTTTTCAAGACCAGTTAGGTACCATGATATTTCAAAAAACATAGTTTCCACATCGCCGATTATACCATATTTGTTGCTGTATGTATTCATCGTGCTAATCGCAGAATCGAATCTGCCGGGAGCATTCGGATCGGGAAACGGGTAGTTTATGATGTCTTGTTCAGTGGAGGCATTTGCAAGCGGATATTCAACTATTTCACTATATATTCCAACATCACGGGATATCATTCCCCATTCGTTTTTTATCCGGCCATCAGGGTGTATGATGGTTGGTGCATTTTTTGGAGCAGTTGGTGCTATGGCAATTATGTCCACTCCCAGCTTAGTCAGCAGGCCAACATGTGATATTCGTGCTGATTCCATTGCATCTATTGGTTCTTCGTATGGAATTTGCAGTGCATCACTTAGCTTTTTTGCAATCTGAGGTGTAAGAGATACATAAATTGGAGGATGGTCAGGTTGCTTATGGTTGATTGCTGCCAGAGTACGTTCCTTTGATTCCATAATAGATATATGTATTAATAAATGCTTTAATATTCAAATAACATTAAAATTAAATCGTAAGATTCAAAAATATAATAAATAAAGGATAAATAAGATAATATTAAAATAATTTGATTTATTTTATCAAATATTTAGTTTTTTAATATATTTTAAAAGGTTATGAAAGTTAATTCTGTTTCGATAGTTAAAGAGCCATGGTTTATTTATACCATTATTACTACTTTGTTTTGGGGTGTTTGGGGAGCTCTTATCGAAATCCCAGGAAGATCAGGTTTTCCACCCACTTTGGTTTACATTGTTTGGTCGCTTTCGATGATTCCTTGTGCGTTGTTAGGTTTGGTCGTCATCAAATGGAAACTTGACTATGATCTTAAATCAGTGTTGCTCGGACTGATGATAGGAATAACAGGATCAGGGGGGCAGCTTGCCCTGTTTAAAGCGCTTTCAGAGGGGCCGGCTTATCTTGTGTTTCCGATCATTTCGTTATCGCCGATTGTTACAGTTCTTCTATCTGTTTTCTTTTTAAATGAAACAACAACAAAGCGGCATTGGATTGGTATTGCCATTGCACTTATTGCTATTGTTTTGATGTCGTTTCAGGAGCCTGATAATAATGCTATTAAGGGCTATGTTTGGTTTGTTTTTGCCATATTTGTATTCCTTGCATGGGGCGTTCAGGCTTTTTATATGAAGAAGGCTAACGCTACCATGAAGGCAGAAAGTATTTTTTTCTATATGATGGTTTCCGGCCTGCTTTTAGCTCCAATTGCGTATTTTATGACAGATTTGGATGGCAAAATTTTCTGGGGATTTAAGGGACCGTATTTAGCAGCCTTAGTTTCTTTACTTAATTCGTTGGGCGCACTCACCTTGGTATACGCTATCAGATATGGGAAGGTGATAATTGTGGCTCCCCTAACCAATGCTGTTGCACCGATAATTACTATTGTATTGTCTTTATTAATTTATGGGGTATTACCAAGCCCCATTATTATTGCAGGTATTGTTTTCGCAATGATATCAGTTTATTTAATAGCCGAATAATTATATTGATTTAAGGTCTTTTCAAAAATTCGGATATGAAAGAAATAATTTCTTCCATCCTGTCAATTGGAGTATGCGAGGCTCCTTGTAAGGCGTGCAATTCGCAATACACGCCTGTTTTGGAAAGACTGGATGCAAGAGATTTGCTGTTTTGAAAGGGGACTACAGTATCGTTAGTTCCATGGATAAAAATTGTTGAGGGTAAATGATGACCAAAGAAGGAATTTGATGTTTGATTATCAGGACTTCCCCAAAGGTTAATAAAGGTTTTTATATTAAATTTTTTGCATGTGTTGTTTTTTCTGAAACAAAAATTGCTCATAAGAATACCGCCAGCAGAACCTCCTCCCACAATCACATATTTTGTATTTATGTGATATTTCTTGCTGTTTTGATGGATCCATTTAAGTGAAAGTTCCACATCGTGAATTGCATCATCCAGAGTTTCTTTCATATCTGATTCTGGATTGCTCCGTAGCCGGTAATTCGGGGCAATACACAAATAACCTTTTCGGGCAAATGCCTGACATAAGGTAACAATATAGCTCTGGCTCTTATCGTTTCCTGGTTTGAACCCTCCTCCATGAAACCACACAATAACTTTTCGTTCCATTATTTGATCGGTTTCCGGAGAATAGATGTCAAGTTTTAGTTCTTCTTTCTCATTATCATGATTTCTCACCATCCCAAAAGGAATGTCTCTTATAATATTAACATTGTCGTAACTGTATTTATTGCAATTCAGGGCAGTAGGTATTGTCGAACCTCCAACTTGCCCTTTCAATTCGCCTATCCCGGCAAGAATGATAATCATCAGCTGAATTAGATTTGTCGCTTTTAACTTCATTTTCAATCTATTTAGTCATTTCTTAATTATTACAAATAATACTTTCAGTCCATACCAGAGAGTTGTCAGTTTCATCTTTTACAGTAAGGCAATATATTCCCGGATTAAATTTATGAGTATCAATAGAGACTTCCTTTTCGTGAAATGACTTATTAATAATCAGTTTGCCTGACAAATCGAAAATTGAAACTGAGAATTTCCGGCTAGCAGAAAAGCTTATTGTAATCATACTTTTCGTAGGGTTCGGAAAGATTTTAATGTCTTCTTTATTGAGTTTGTTAGCACCAACTCCTGAAATAATATCGGAACAACCAATCGGCTTGGTGCTAACAATGACATCATCTATCAAAATACCGGCAACACTGTGGGTTCCGTCATGGTGATAGAGCGAAAGCCAAAGCATGGTAAGTTTTAGTTGGTCTGTTGTGCGCAACCATAAATTTTTCCAGTGGCCACAACTGACCCCGTCTAGCCAGAATTCAAATTCCCCGTCAGATCCTATACCATTTGCTGATGGTTTTCCCATCTTTACTTTCGACTCAAGACAATACCAGGTATTGTCAGTTAAAACTGGTGGTAAGGGAGGGTCGCGGTGCTCTGTCTTTGTGCAATATCCACTGCCTTCATCGCTTGTGCAGGGGAAATGGTCACCCCAGCATGCTCCATTCGGATTTGTACAGTCCTGATACATCCCCCTGTAATAAAAATAGCAATAAGGCCTGTGACTATTGGGGTCATATTCCAGCGTGCCAACAATGAAATCATCCCCGTTTGGCCGGTAATTTGATTGTCCAAGATAATTTCTGCTACCAGCGAAGAAGCCACTCCCATGATTGCGTGCATTAAAATTGAAACCTTTTTCATATTTAAAATACCATCTGTAATACAAACTATCGTATTGTCCTGAGAACACTTTTACAAGATCAGAACCTCCCGCCTGTCCTTCGGGAACTTTAAGCCTAATCACATGATTTCCAACTTTATTAAAGGGGCCTGGATCAACCAATATCTGGTTCTCGGTATCAGGGTTTCCGTCATAGTCGTTCCAGATTGATTTGTTGCCTTCTTCAAAACCAGATTGAAATACAATGTTCGAAGATGATTTTTGTGCCGGGGATTGAGAAAAGGATATGGACACAAATAAAGCTCCAAATAAAGTTAATGCTAATTTCTTTTGCACGATTTGAGTTGTTAGTTAATGAAATAATTCTGAATTTCTTACTCTTGATTCTTGATGTTCAGTGTTCTAATTGATCAAATTGATTGAATTTAATTGCTTGCAACTTTTGTCTTTCCATCTTTTTCTTTTTAAGGTTTTAATATGATCTGCCAGTGATATTAGTCAGTCTCAAAAAAATGTTTTGTTTGTTGGTTGTTTTATTGTCGTTGTGTTGTTTTTGTAATGTAAAAACTTTCGTTTAATTTCGGTTAAAATTACAAATATTTTCTTTTGCTTGCAAAACATTTATATATTTGTTGTGGATTTTAAAACACACTCACATATTGCATGTGTTTTGAATGAATATAGCTAAGGTTAGGTCGGCTTTGTTATCGGGGGCAGTATTACAGGTTGTTTTTGACAAAGAATATTCAAATCATCGAATGTCGGAGAGAGCTTCAATCCATTTCGAAAGGATTGCGTTGCAACAGGTGTTCACTTCCTGTCGGATGAAATTATTGGTTTATAGCACAAACCCATGCATAATTAAAAAATAATAAATTACTATGAATAAGCTTTTTTTGCGATTTCTGATAGGTATTCTCTCGATTGTGTTATTCATTGGAGCTGACGATGTATATGCTGAATTTCATCAGGGCGCTACTTTAAACATTCATCATAGTTTGAACCATTTCAATGTGTCAAATGAAGGTTCATTAGGAGTGAGAAGTACTCAGCCATCCAATAGCATACAAAATCAGGATGATAAAAAACAAACTTTTGTTATTAACAATTGTATTACCGATCTGAATGAATTTAAAAAACTGGTTCAATCAGCTAGTCGACTAAAGAAATATGGCGATGTTCAGATTAATATTGGGGTTGTTGCCGATAAAGCATTTTACGAGATTCCGGAGGGTGGCAATCCCTGGAGTGAGTATGCCAGTAACTTTGCCAATTTGTACAAATTTTATCCCGATAAAAAGATTGCTCCGTTTATTCCTGAGAAATTTGTGCGAGACAATGTACAACTGCTTTTGGCCAAGGTGAAAATATTACGCGAAAATGGAATGGACGCAGCTTTTTTTAGTAATGAGCCTGAAATTATACCGTCGGCATTTTTTGAAGCTTATCCGGAATTGCGTGGCCCACGTGTAGATCATCCCCGAAGAAGCAATGTGGCTTTCTTTTCACCATGTTTAAGTATGAAGGAAATGCAGGGTATGTATGCCGGTATGATGGCCGAACTGCTGAAAAATACTCCTGAAATAAAAACATTCTTTTTCAAGACCAACGATGCTGGATCTGGAAATTGTTGGTCGGATTGGTTGTATCCTGGACCAAATGGACCAGATCATTGTAAAAATGAAACAACCGGTCAACGGATTGAAAACATATTTAATGCACTTCAAGAAGGTGCATTAAAAGCAGGAACCAAATTGGATGTTTATCTTTCTCATGCACAGGGATCGTCAAATTTTTCGGATGAAGAAAGGATCGATATCCAAAACCATTTGCCAGCCAACTGCTTTTTTGCAAGTACTTCCGAACACGAAATGAAATCAATAGGAAACGACTTCGCTTTTTTATATCCGGTTAAAGGTATTTTAGATGTATATTCTTTTCTGAGTGATTTAAAAGGGATTGACAGACAAAAGCCACAAACCATATTTATGAGTCTGGGAGCCTTTTATAGCCGGGGAAATGAAAGCCCTATTGTTGATGATTTGATGCTTAAGCTGCTGGATGATTATTTCAGTAATCCTTCGTCTGATTTAACAGCAAAACAAAAGCTTCAGGCTTATTGCAGGGATTGGGCAGAGGGAAACCATGCCGACAGTTTGTGTAATGCATTTCTTGACCTTAGCGCTGCCGATATGTTCAGAAATTCATATCTGGGTAATCTATATGGAATTTACTGGAATGTATCCAACAGAATGATAACTCGCCCGCTTGTTGTAGCTCCGCAAAGGCTAACAAAAGAGGAAGAAGCCTATTCCCTTCCGCACATTTTCAACGTTTCAGAAAACGAAGCCCGGATGGATTATTTAGATATTAACGGTGGGCGTTGGACAGCATCCCGTGATTCCATTCAGATTTATGTAGGAAAAATCATGCAAATCTGTAAAAAACTTGAAGATTTGGGTAACGGAACCAAAAACGAATTCGTTACAAATCTTGACATTGCCCTGCGGATACATGCAAGCCTGTTCCGAAGTATTGGGAATTTTACCGTTGCCCAGCAAATCCGCGACAGAAATGCTGGAAAACTGAATAGTCCCATTCACCGGCCCAGCAAAGAAAGTACCTGGACAGGCGATCCGGATTTATTGAAGTTTAATGAAATCATGCGCGATGAGTTGGATAATACTTCTGAATTGATTGGTGTTTTGGAGAAAAACGGGACAAATGAGTTATGCCTTGCAAAAGACGCCGCCCATGAAGATTGTTTCATACTTGGTCCTGACATTATGCAACAGCTTAATATGAAATACAAAATAATGATCAGCCACTGGCGCGATATTGAAGATTATATGACCACACCATTTAAATAATTGAACCTTTTAAATATGAAAACTTTCAATAAAATTATTCTTTTCATTGGCCTGTTGTTGCTGGGAATCAATATTTGTGGATTGTTCAAAACGATGCGGAATCCTGCCATTTATTCTGAAGAAAAAATCATCAGGAACAGGATCAATGATATTACCATAAAATATCCAGAAATACTGGATCAGTTGAAAAGGAAGCAAAGCGAATCCAATATTGACTTTGCCGTCAGGATAAACAAAGTGGTGAATGATGGTTTTATTCATTACTGGAAAAAGGAAGGAATTGACAAATACCACGAGCGTGTTCCTGTTTGGGAAAATTACTTGCTGTATGCCGCATCATATATTTATCCCAGCAAATACAGGATGTATGAGTTCAGTAATTATAAAAAGAATCTGGAACGGGGCGTTGGTCTTTGTTCAACGCACTCAACCATTGTAAAAGGGGTCTTGCTCGACAATGGGATGAAAGCTGAGTTGTTGGATGTGGGAGGACATCATGTGGTGGTAAGGGCCGAATTGAATGATACTGCAACTTACATCCTGGATCCGGATTACGGTATTGTTGTTCCTTTTGATACAGCTGCCATTACTGCAAATCCCGAACTGGTAAGGGCTCCTTACAGTAAGTTGGCTGCTTTATATTATCCCGATGCAAAAGACCCATACACAACCGATTTTTTGGTTGAAATTTTTGGGCATCGGAAACATGTCTATTCCATTGACAACTGGTTTGAATATTTTTCGTACTGGGCAATTTGGATCATTCCGTTTTTGCTGATGGTTCCTTATGGGCTTGAACGTGTCAGGAGAAATAGAAAGCTTGTATAAATACATTGTCACCATTAAACAGTAAATATTGAATTAAATGAAGAATATTTTCACATTTCTGATTGTGCTATTTTCAGTACACGGTAGTTTTGCTCAATATCATCAAGTTGAACATCGAAAAATCTCAGGAAAAGAGATTGCTGTTAAGACAGCAGGCAGCTACGCCGAAGCCGGAGCAACTTATGTGCTTTCGAATAATATTTCAAGCCCAAAAAGCACGGTCTTTCTTGGCAAAAATGTAACGCTCGACCTGAACGGATATACCCTGAAATATGCAGATGCAAAGTACGGACACATTCTGAACGGTGGGTTCGAAGAAGGCCTGAAAGGCTGGGATGTTTCGAAAGCTCCTGGCTCCAAAGTGGTGAATACTGCTGATGTGCATGTTTTTCTGGGTAAAAAATTAATGAGCCTGAAGGCCGGTGATGAGATAACTTCGTCGTATGTTGTTTTGCCAGTAGCTAACCGTTCTTATTTTGCCATGTGCGGTATTACCGGGCATTATTATCATGATATGAAGAAGTATCCTGATGATGAAATGAAGGTGAGCGTTTATGTGGAAGATGAAAAAGGTAAGAAAGTGAAATGTATGAACGAATATGGTGATGGCAAAAATCAAGGATGTCCGGTTGAAAAGAAAAGTCCACGCCTGGGCGGAGGTTTTGTATATGCCCATTTGGTTAATCTTCCAGCCGGAAAATACAGGGTGCGGGTTAAGGCTGACTCAGACTGCCTTGTTGATGAGATTGATATCCGTCCAGCTATGGATGCAGGTATCAGTATTATTGAAAATGCAGTTCCTCTGGCCACCTACGACCATGTGATTGCGGAATCTTATCCGCCAACTATCCCTTCTTTTTATGACTATACTGAGGACATGAAAAACGGGATCCCATTGTCTTCACTTCCGAAGGTATCAGGAAAAGGAACGATTACCATTAAGAACGGCATCATCGAAAATGGCGTTGAAGGAATTCTTTCATGGGGCATTCAATCTTCGGCACCGGATGTGAAGGTAATCCTTGACAACGTGAAAATCAAAACAAGTGGAATAAGTTGCGCTGCCGCTGATATCCCGTATGCCGACATCAAAAACTGTACATTCGATGTAGATATGCCTTTTCTGATACAGCGACATGTTGGGCTTTGTTCTGTTATTATCAGAGGCGATAATCCAACTGAAATTGCAAATTCAGAGTTTAATGGCGGTCAGGGCTGTTTGTCGGTAAAAGGAAAATATTCGCTGATACACGATAACCTTTTCGTGAACAAACAAACGGTGACAAACCATTACAGCATTATGGGAACAGGCGACAGTTCCAAAATCTATAACAACCGGTTCGAACCCAAGCAAGGATCAGGAATTTATGTGTCGAGATATACCGAAGTGGCAAATAACACTTTCAAAATAGAAACATCGCCGCCAACCTGCGAGTACGGAAGAGAAGAATACAGTACTGCAGCGATACGGTTAGGTGATTACCATGCGGTTCCCGGCTCTCCAAAAGCTTCGGTTGGCAGCAAGATACACGGCAATAAAATATACATCACAGCGAAAAACTATCCTGAACCGGAGAAATTTATTCCCATGTGTTGGGGAATTTTTTATAGTGCCAGAGGAGGCGAAAATTATGTGTATAATAACGAATTCGTTGTGAATGATGTGGAGCCATCTTCAAAAGTAAAAACGGCAGCATTGTATATTTGTGGAGGCCTTGAATATTTTGGCGGACAATTTTATAATAACCGCATTACCACCAATGTGCCTGCAGCCTGGATCGCAACTATTTACGGCGGAGCATCCCATTCAAAATTGTACAACAATACCATTATTCCACTCAACGGGGCCAAGTTTAATACGTTTCAGATTGGATCGTTGGACAATGCAGAAGAAGATGTTGCTCAGAATGTTGAATTCCGGTCGAATGTAGTTGAAGGCGGAAAATTTGAAATTGATGCTACTGAACAGGACCACATTTATTCAGTTTATTGGACGTTAACTGTTAAAGTTACTGATGGTAAAGGAATTCCTGTTAGAAATGAGAATGTAAAAATCTTAGATAAGACCGGTTCTGTAGTATTTCAGGCAAAGACTGATGGAAACGGGAAGATTTCGGCTGAATTACCGGAATATGTGGTGAATGGGAAGGAAAAGAAGATATCGTCTCCATACACAGTTTCGGTTGACGATACCAAAGAAGTTGTTGAACTGGACCAGAACAAGGAAGTTGTACTTCACTGAGTTTTGCAAATTTGACTATTTAAATAAAAATACATTTACGATGAAAAAGATCACTTTGATTTTTACTTTGTGCATCACTTTTACGGCTCTTTTGGCTCAAAACGCCGAAGAAATAACCAAAAAAGTTGCCGATCAGATTATTAAAAACACATCGTTTAAATTCATTAATAAGAAAACAGGAGAAAAATTCTCATCTACACAAGATGTTCCATATTCACAATCAGTTACTGTTGAAAGTCCTGAGAACGAATGGTATTATATGAATGGTGTTGCCAATATCGCTTTGATACGACTCGCCGAATTAACTCACGACAGTAAGTATTTCGAATATTCTCAGCGAAATTTTGAATTTATATTCAGCAACCTTGATTTTTTTAAAAGGCAATACGATGAAAAAGTTCCGGGTTCTTCGTTTGCACAGTATTTCAGGCTTGGAAAACTCGATGATTGCGGCGCAATGGGTGCCGCACTTACCGATGTGAATAAGATTGTTGGAAAAAAGGAATATCAGGATTATCTCGGAAAGGCTGCCGATTTTATCACGCAAAAACAGGACAGACTGGCTGATGGCACGTTTGTAAGGCCAGAACCACATAAAATGACTTTATGGGCCGATGATCTCTATATGAGCGTTCCATTTCTGGCACGCATGGGAAAAATTACCGGTGAGGCAAAATATTTTGATGATGCAATAAAGCAGGTTGAGAATTTTACTAAATATCTCTACGATGCTAACACTGACTTATTTTACCATTGCTGGTACAGTGATGTGCAGCTTAATGGTGTAGCTCATTGGGGTCGATGCAACGGATGGGTAATGTTAGCGCAGACAGAACTGCTGAACAACTTACCTGCCAATCACCCGAAGAGAAAAGAACTTATAAAATTATTGTTACGGCAGATTGTTGGTGTTTCGAGATATCAGGATCATACTTCAGGTTTGTGGTATCAGTTATTGGATAAACCCGATTCCTATCTTGAAACTTCCTGTTCGGCGATGTTTGTTTATTCAATTGCAAGAGCAGTAAACGAAGGATGGATTGATAAAAGTTACCTTTCGGTTGCAATGAATGGATGGAAGGGGTTGACTACCACAATTCAAGCAGACGGTCGGGTAAAGGATATTTGCATCGGTACCGGGATCGAAGATAATATTCAATTCTATTACAATCGTCCGACTGAGCTTAACGATCTTCATGGACTTGGCGCAGTGATACTTGCCGGAACTGAAATGTTGAAAGCAGAGAAAAAGTAGATGTCAGAAAGGTTATCCTCTGTGAACATTTAATAAGTGTCTTACAAAATGTAAGATTATAACACAATAATTTATTTTGATTTACTTAATAATTAATATTGCTATGAATCGGATTTTAATTTTATTAATCGGAATTTTATTCTCCGTGACTGGGTTCTCTCAAAATTATTATAGAAGTGGAATTTTTCTGCACCACTCAACCGGAAAGTGTATTTGGAATCCAAATTCTGGAGGAAACTCAACTACAAGCATTCCTGAACAAATGGCAAATTATAATTTATCACATGGTTACAAAGGTAGTGACGGAATTTCTTTAAACGAAGAATGGTGGTCTCCAGATGATAATGAATGGTCGACACAACATGAATTTTTTGAGGGTAATACGGCATATACGAATATAAATGATTATTTATCGAACAATAAAATCGTTGTGATAAAATCTTGTTTTCCATCATCAGCAATTGAAGCATGGGGTGCACCATCTGATACTCTGCGTCCTTCATATAAAAGTGTATATAATTACAAATGGCACTGGAGACATATCGTTAAAATAATGTCAAATCATCCCGATCATTTTTTTTGTATATGGACAAATGCGCCTTTAGAACCAGCTTCGACTACGTTGGACGAAGCTGCAAAATCCTTATCGTTTTGTAAATGGGCAAATGATACCCTTGCCCAAGGACTGGATGCTGAATACGGAAAATTTCCTTCTAATGTATTTGTTTTTGATTTTTTCAGCAAACTCACAGATGCCAATGGAATGATGCTCACGAAATACCGAACTTCAGCGGGCAACAGTCACCCAAATGGTTCAGCAACTGATCTGGTTGCTCCACAGTTTGTAAATGAAATCTTTGATGCAGCAATTAAGTATGAATCAATCTATATGAGTATTTCAAAAAGTGATAAAAACAAATAAAGCAATTTCGAATACTTTCTATTCAGTCAATTAATCAATGGAATTGTGATGGATAAGAAAGAGATTTAGTGATGTTTGATCTTGTAGTTTGAATTTAAAATCGCAATTCGAAAAAAATAAACTTTCAAATCATTATTAAATTTTAATAAATAATTAAATAAATTATCAAAACCTTGTTATTTTGATAATTTATTCTTATTTTTGAAATGTGAAAATCAAACTTGACAACAAGACTTCTAGAAATCGGTTATCATATTTTTAGTTGGTCGTAATAAAGTCGAAATATTGTTATACTGATTTCTTTTGGGAGAAGCATTTAAATTTAGATTTCGAAAATGGAAAAATTGTATGATGTTTTAGTTGTAGGTGAATTGAATGTTGATCTTATTTTGGATGGGATCGATAAATTTCCTGAAATGGGAAAAGAAGTGCTTGCTCAGCGTATGACATTAACCTTGGGTAGTTCGTCTGCTATTTTTGCCAGCAATATTGCCAGTTTGGGCGCCCGGGTAAGCTTCATTGGGAAAATCGGTAAAGATAAATTTGGGGAAGTTGTACTTGATAACCTTCAAAAGAACAAGGTTGACACTTCAATGATTAAAGTTGACGAAACCCTTGGCACCGGCGCAACTGTGATATTAAATTTTGATGAAGACAGGGCCAATACTACCTATCCTGGTGCGATGGATCATCTGACAATTAATGACATCTCTGAAACCGATTTAAGTAAAGCCAGACACCTTCATTTTTCTTCTTATTTTCTTCAACCTGGTATGTGGAACAATTTAGGAGAACTCTTTAGAAAGGCAAAAAAAATAGGATTGACCACTTCATTTGATATGCAATGGGATCCAAATGAAACGTGGAATTTGGATATTGCCGATGTGTTACCCAACGTAGATATTTTTCTTCCGAATGAGAAAGAGTTATTGTTCTTAACCAGTAAAAATAATATCGATGATGCGATTGAATTGCTAAAGAAGCATACAAATATTCTTGTCATTAAAAGAGGGAATAGGGGCTCAATTGTTCACTATAAAGATCAGTTGACTGACCTCCCTGCATTTTTAAACGACCATGTTGTTGATGCAATAGGTGCTGGAGATAGTTTTAATGCAGGGTTTATCTACAAATTTATCCATGGCCATAAAATTTCTGAATGTCAGAAGTTTGGAAATCTCACAGGTGCCATATCTACAACAGCTTCTGGTGGAACTACGGCTTTTGAAGATTTAGAGAAACTTAAAAAGACTGCTAAAGAACGTTTTGGGATGGATATTGCTTTTGATTTATATTAGTTATGATGATTACATAATCTATTATATCTACTATGATTCATATTCATGTTCCTGTTACCAAATTTTGAATCTACTTAACTTACTAATTTGAATTAGAAATAACCAAATCCAGTTTTAATAACCAATAAAACTAACTCGTATGAAAAAAATGCTCTTTGTTCTATTTGTCCTAAATTTTACATTGTTGTGTAGCGTATTTGCTCAACAACGTACTATTACAGGAACAGTAACTTCAGCAACTGATAAACTCACAATGCCTGGGGTTACTGTAGTTGTGAAGGAAGTCGCAACCGTTGGTACTATTACGGATGCATCTGGAAAATATTCTATCAAAATACCTGATAGTTCAAAAAACATCGTGTTTTCTTTTGTCGGAATGGAGACCAAGGTTGTGAAAATAGGAACTTCCAATGTAGTCAATGTTACGCTTGATACATCAACTGAATCATTGGATGAAGTTGTAGTTACCGCTCTTGGTATTAAACGTGAAACAAAAGCTCTTGGGTTTGCCGCCCAGAAAATTGGAGAAGATGGCTTGTCATCTTCACGAGAAACAAATGTTACCAATTACATGACAGGTAAAATTGCAGGTGTACAGGTTTCAAAAACCGCCGGTGGAGCTGGTGGTTCTACCAATGTAGTTATCCGTGGCAATAAATCTTTTTCTGGCGACAACCAACCTCTCTATGTTGTTGACGGAATGCCTATTTATAATTACACAAATAATGATCCGACTAACGCTGTAGCTAGTGCCGGTATTGATTATGGTGACGGTATTGGCGGCATTAATCCACAGGATGTTGAATCGATGAATGTTTTGAAGGGGCCCTCGGCAACAGCACTTTACGGTTCTAGGGGTTCCAATGGTGTTGTCATTATTACTACCAAATCGGGTAAAAACGCGCATAAAGGTATTGGTATTGAAGTTAATTCAGGGGTGACATTTGAAAAACTATACCTGGTACCTAAATACCAAAATCAATTTGGTTCTGGGTACAATGATGAAGGTTATGCTGATCAGGGCTGGGGAACTGATATAGATGGAACTTTTTATCTGTGGCCAGATAATGGTCAGTTAGATAGCTGGGGCGCTCCCTTAGACGGAAAGACAATGATACCCAATTGGTGGACAATGCCTTCAAATAATTCTTCGTCAGAGATATGGGATTGCCCGATTAATAATGTAATTCCTCTTGTTGCACAACCTAAGAACAATGTACGGGACTTTTTTAATACAGGTGTTACTTATTCGAATAATGTTGCTGTAACATCGGCAAGCGACAAGAGCTCGATGAGATTGTCAGCTGGGATTGTTAAAACATCAGGTATTGTCCCTAATGAAGAGATATCAAATAAATCGATCAGCTTTAATGGGACTACCAAGGTAAATGATGTATTATCGTTTGACGCCAAAGTTAATTATATCCGTACAGAAGGTGATCAGCGCCCACTTACCGGATACAGTGAATCAAATCCTATGTATAATTTAATAAGTATGCCCCGAAGTACGCCTCTTGATTTTGTAAAACAACAATATGAAATCACTAGAACGAATATACGATACCCTGGTATTAATTATAACCCGTATTATATGGTTAATGAGATAAAAAACCATGACTTTCAAGACAGGATAGTTGGGTCAGCCTCTGCAACTTTAAAATTAACCAGTTGGTTGAGTTTAATGAGTAGGGTTGGTGTTGATTTTTCCAGCCAGTCGAAGGAGAATACCTGGCCAAATGATCCCAGCTCCAAGAACACAGCCTCTCGACTAGGTGAATTGACACAGGAAATTAGTCGGGTGCGTGACTTTAATGCCGATGTAATGCTTACGGCTGACAAGAAGGTTTCGGAAAGCTTTAGTCTAAATGGAGTTCTTGGCGCCAGCGTTCGTACGTTTAGATTAGATAACCTGAATGTGGACGGCCGGGGATTTAAGGCAAAAAATGTTTACGATATATCAAATTTTACTGATGTTCGCGTAGGTTCTGCTCTTAATGAAAAAGAAATGCAGTCTGCATTTTTTACAGGTCAGGTAGCTTACAAAAACTACTTATTCTTAGATGTAACTGGACGTAATGACTGGTCGTCAGCTCTTGGTGTCAATGACCAGTCATTCTTTTATCCATCTGTTAGTACAAGTTTTGTATTTACCGATGTCATTGACGTAAATAAGTCTATTTTAAGTTATGGTAAAGTGCGCGCTTCCTGGGCACAATCGGGAAATGACTCTGAGCCTTATATGACGCGAGCAGGTTATAGCCTTTATAATACAGGGTGGAATGGATTATCTTATGCCTCGAAGAGTGGAACCCTTCCATTATTCAATTTGAAAAACGAATTGACACAATCGGTTGAATTTGGCGCTGACCTAAGATTCCTGCAAAACAGGATAAACCTGGATGTGACTTATTATAATGGGAAAACCACGAATCAAATCTTAAACTTAGGGGTTTCCAGCGCTTCAGGCTACAATTCACAGGTTATGAATGCGGGTGAAGTACAAAACAGCGGTATTGAAGTAACTTTTGGAATTACCCCGGTTAAATCGAACAATTTCAAGTGGGTTATTAATTTCAACTATGCAGCTAACCGTTCAAAAGTCGTCTCACTCGATGGTAAAATCCAAACATACCCACTTATTTCAAGTTCCGGTGGAGAAGCTGGCCTTGCCAATATTGAGGCAAGAGTGGGTGAAGCTTACGGAAATATTGTTGGATACGCATATCAAAGAGCTCCCGATGGGCAAAAAATTGTTGATGGCTCAGGTTCATATATTCGTGAAAGCAAATTGTCGACTCTTGGCAACATAACACCAAAATGGATAGGCGGTTTAAATAACACATTCACGTATAAAGGATTGGCTTTAAATGTACTCCTCGATTTTAAGGAGGGTGGTAATGTTGTCTCAGCAACGAAATATGAAATGACAAGGAAAGGAACTGGTGCCTGGACTGTGGAAGGAAGAAGGCCTAAAGCAAGGTATGAACAAAGTGATGTTATTCCTGCCGGTTCGAAGGTTGGCGACCCAATGCAATATACCGGTGTTTTGGATGGTGTGGTTGAAGTTAAAGATGCAAGTGGAAATGTTACCGGATATGAAAAGAATACGAAAGCTGTACCAGGAATGGTATATTGGGGCAATAGAGCATGGAATGGAATTGCCGAAGAATTTGTTGAAGATGGTAGTTATATCATGCTAAGAGAGGTTATGCTTAGCTATACGTTGAAACCTTCGCTATTGAAGAAAACTCCATTTAGTGGTTTAACATTATCCGCATATGGTCGGAATTTGTTATATCTTCAAAATGGGATGGGTTATCTAGGCTTATCTCCGGAATCTGCTCCAAATACGGCGGGAGGCGCTTCGGGAATGGAGTGTTTAACTATTCCTTCTACCCGTTCTTTTGGCTTCAATATTAAGCTAAACTTCTAATTCTTAAAAAAAATTGCAAACATGAAAAATTATATAAAGATAATAGTTGCATTTGCATTGGTGTTACTAATGGGCAACTCGTGTACCAAAGATTTCGATAAGATGAATACATCAAGAAGTCTTGTAACTCAGGAAATTGTTGATGTTAATATGATTTTTACTAAAGTATTGGCCGATGCAGTTGTAAATGGTGAAAATGGATCCGGTTATAGTGGCGGAGTTTGGGCTGGTATGTCTGTTTTTGGGGCTAGCAATCCTTTTGTAACAGGAGAAAATAATGGTGTATGGAATGCTACCTATGGTAATGCAGGCCCCAATTTAAGTGATATTATTGATATCTGTACAAAAAGGGCAAATGCGGCTGACCTTGTAAATAAAAAAGCCATTGCCCGGATATTAAAGGTATGGACTTTTGCAAAATGTACAGATACATATGGTGATATTCCTTATTTTGAATCGTGCCTTCCTATCGAAAAAGCTATAACAACTCCTAAATACGACCTACAGAAGGATATCTATAATGATTTCTTTAAAGAGTTAAAGGAGGCTGTTGCTGAGTTTGATGCTACTAAAGATAGCTATGGAAATGCTGATATATTATATAAGGGCGACATAGCTAAATGGAAGAAGTTTGCCAATTCGTTAAGGCTCCGTTTGGCATTACGTCTTCGTTATGTGGATGCCACAACGGCAACAGCACAAATGGCCGACCTGACTGAGGCTGATTTGATTACATCAAGGGGCGATGATGCTTTCATTTCCAATATTACAGATTATCCGGCTCATGAAAACAGCCGATACACTGATCTGGTTTCCAGAAAAGCGACTGTTGTTAAAGCAAATGTTGCAAAAACATTTCTGGACATCTTGAATGACAATAATGATCCGCGTTTACAGGTATTTTCAGACACAGTAAAAGGAAATTATCCTCAAAATCCTGAATATCATTATTTGAAATACAGGGGAATGCCTCTACTTAGTGGCGCTAATCAGCAAGAAGATTATGCATATGGTAATAATACTGTTTGTAAATGGTCTGACCTTTTCTGGGTTGAGATCCAGAAATTTCCTTTGTACAAAGCATCTGAAACCTATTTTAATCTTGCTGAAGCTGCCCTGTTTAATTTAAAAGCAGGAGATGCTCAGGCATATTACAAAAAGGGAATACAACTTGCGATGGCAGATACTAAACAGTTGTACGATGATGCCGTTCCTCAACTGAAAGATGTAGTTTCATTATTCAATTCTGGAAAAACTCAGGCACATATCGATGCCACTCTTGCCAGTGTTATTGCTGAAAAAAAGATAACTCAAGCACAAATTGATAATTTTCTTAGCACTGCTCCCGTCGTGACACTAACTGGCACAAACGAACACAAACTGGAGCAAATTATTAATCAAAAAATGGTTGCCATGTTCCCAATGGAGCACGAAGGTTGGTGTGATCAAAGAAGGACCGGATACCCAAGAATACTAGTGGGGGTCGATAATGGCCCACTACAAGGGCATATGCCACGCCGGATGCCCTGGCCGGGATCAGAACAGCTTGTTAATACTGAACAGTACCAAAAAGCATTGGTTAATATTGGTGGCGCTGGAAAAGACGAACGAACCACTAATATTTGGTGGGAAGCTAACCCTGATCCATTCAAAGTACATCCTGGAAAAGTCGAAACTCGTACTACACCATGGGCTTCGCAATAAACTATTGATAGAGTTGTTAAATGATAATGAATTAGGTGGAGAATAGTTTAATTTAGTTTACTTTTTAGCTCATGGAGATTTCTCTGTGAGCTAATTTGTTTCTGGCTGTTGTCATCCTAAGACAGAAACCATTTTCAATGGCCACAATGTGGAAATGTCAGGGAAAAAGTAAGGCTTTGCAAAAATTTTGGATTTGCAAACGTTACAAATAACCAGAATAATGATTTTTGCTTGCTCTCCAGGTGCCACCGAAACAACGAGGCATAATTATGAATGAGATCAGGAATAATGTATTGGTATAAAAAACAGATATTAAGGTTAAAAAACATGAGAAGAACCTAAAAATCTTGTTTTTAAACGAAACTTTATGTAGAAGTCTACATAGCTTTTGATTTTCAATTTTATATGCTTGGGGCTATCTTGAACTCATGTTAATAGTTATTGTTGACTTCTCAAATGCATATCTGCAAATTTAATATATTGCTCCCAATCATAATCAGTTACGTCATGTCCACCGCTCCTGATATGGTAACCAATAGTCGTCATTATGGGTTGGTTAACCTTAGGCATCTTATCTGTGGTAAGTCCTGATTTTCCAAAAAGTTCATAAACCGGTGAAGCAAAATATCCGGAGAGGTATTCTCCTTTTGGATCGGACCATTTGTCATCTTCACCACTTGCGATATATACCGGCCTTGGGGCAATAAGGGCAATCAACATGTGTTGGTCAACTGGCAACGTTTCTTCATGGTCATCATATTTTGCACAATTACCACAAAGCCAATGTGGAAAATATCCATTCATACCTCCAAGTCGTTCTCCATACTTGCGTCGTGACAACTTTGCACCACCACAACCAGAATTATTAGAAATAACAATCGCAAACCTTTGGTCGAGAGCTCCAGCCCAAAGTGCAGTTTTTCCTAACCGCGAATGCCCCATAACAATGACTTTGTTATGATCGATATCATCGTCTTTCTCAAAATAATCCATCACCCGGCTTAACCCCCAGGCCCATGCTGTAATAGCACCCCATTCATTGGGAAGAGGTTTCGTTTGTCCTTTTTTATACAACAGTGGATGAATGCCATCAGAAAAATCAATACCATCCTTGCCGAATTTGTCAGGATCCACGTCGCCATAATATATGGTTGCCAACCCATAGCCTGCATCAATAATTTTATCAATAGCCCACCTGCTTTTTTGCACTCCGCGCGATTTTTCCGTTGCTATGTTCTCCGTAATTCCATACCCTTCGTTGTTCCTTGTCCACGATTGGTTTAGTATGATTTCCTGGTCGTCAATAATAGATTGATTCCCGTAAAAATTATATCCAATAAATAATGGCACTTTTTTGTGATTTTTCGGAAGGTAGATTAGTAGATTCACATTAAGCTCCTTCCTGGCTTTTTTAAAAGTCAGCAATACTTGTTTTCTTATGGCTTTGCCATTCAAATCATTTCGATTTTCTTCCAAAATCTTATAGTTTGAAATTTTAAGTTTACCGGGAATCTTCCCGTACATACTTTCTTCAAAAAGCTTCAGAATTTCAGGACGACGGATTTTCATCCAACTTTTAGAGTCAGTTATCTTTGTTCCATTCTGTGATATTAAAAGTTCAGGTAATTGATATTCCTGAACTTTATTTTCATCATAATTGGTCTGGCTATTAGTGTTATTTACAAATGAGGAAATCATTAAGATTACTAATACGAGTTTTGTTACCTGCATGATGTTTAGTATTGTGAGTTGCCGTTTTTTTCTAAAACCTTAATATGTTTTTTTCTATTAGGATTAGTTAATTCATACTTAATTAATAAATATTTTCTTTCAATTCATTTTGTGTATAACGAAATGAAAGGTATTTTTGTTTCAGTTAATATTGTATTACTGTTTTGTGTTTAATTTCTGTATTTTTGTCAGGTCATATTCTGGTAATGTTTTATTATACATTAGCCAGTTAGTTGAAATTAATTATAATATGTGAAATAAAATGGATAAATCATTTAGTAAATCAACAGTTTCCAGAAGAGCAAAAATTCTTGATGAGCTAGAATCAAAAGGGCAAGTATCTGTTAGTGAGCTTGGTAAAATGTTTGATATTAGCGAGGTTACCATTCGGAATGATCTTGATCATCTTGAAAAACAGAATATGTTGATCCGTGCTAGAGGCGGAGCGATTAAGATTAAATTTCAACGGATGGGGATTGATCCATCAATTTCTGATAAGCAAAAGGAGTTCCTGAAAGAGAAGCAGCTTATTGCCAAAGTTGCAACAAGCCTTATAGAAGATGGTGATACTATTGTGTTAGATTCGGGAACAACTACTACAGAAATTGCAAAAAATCTTGGACAGTTCAAAAATCTGACGATTATTACAAATGCCTTAAATATTGCAAGTATTCTTTCTGAATATGAGGGAATTAATATTTTTATGCCTGGTGGATCTTTGCGTAAGAAATCGTTATCTCTTGTTGGTGTACTTGCTGATGAAAATTTTGAAAAATTCTATTGTGATAAGTTGTTTCTTGGTGCTGACGGTTTTGATACAACACATGGTTTATCTACCCCTAATTCAGAAGAAGCTCACTTAAATCAAATTATGATTAAGATTGCAAAAAAGGTTATTGTTGTTGCCGATTCGAGAAAATTTGAAAGAAGGCGATTTGCCTTTATTGGTCCGATTTCAAATGTTGATTTGGTAATTACTGATTCTAGAATTAGGGACGAAGATAAGAACCGTCTTGAAAAAGGTGGAGTTGAAGTTATGATCGCAGAATAGTTGAAGTAGATTGCCTCTTTTCTTGTTTTAATTTCAATATTTTTCTTGCTAAATTCTTGTTTTGATGCTATGATTCATGTTTTAATTGCTATCCGTGTTTCTCGTTTAGGTTAGCCGGTCTTGAATGTTAATCATTGTTGCCCCTTTGAATGTTTCTGTGGACATTTTCATTGCCATCTTATCTTTTAGTAAAATAACGATGTATGTCAATTAGCTTTATGTTGTTCTGATAATGAGCTTTATTTTGGCTATTGATGGGAAAGTGTACCCTAATTTAAGTGATAATTTTGACGATTGCCCATAAAACGGTTTACTCATGAAGAAAATTGGTATTATATTATCTTTTCTTTTCCTGTTATTGAATAATGCAAAGGCAGATGTTGTACTGCCAAAAATATTTAGCGATAACATGGTGCTTCAGCGGGGAATGAAAATCCCGATCTGGGGATGGGCTAATCCTGGAGAGCGTATTACTGCCTCTCTTGAAAATCATTCGGCAGAAACTGTTTCGGATGCCGATGGAAAATGGAAACTATTTTTGGGACCATTAGAGGCAGGCGGGCCGTTCGATTTTAAAATTGAAGCTATGAATACAGTTCTTTTGAAGAATGTTTTGGTGGGAGAAGTTTGGGTGTGTTCAGGACAATCAAACATGGCTTTGGAAGTAAGTAGTTGTGATAATGCCCAAATGGAAATAGCTACGGCAAATTATCCTCAAATCCGGCTCTTTCAGGTTAAAAGCGCTAAATCCTCAGTCGCACTTTCAGATGTTTCTCCTATTGTTGGCCAAGAGCCAAATTGGCTTAACAAATGGCAGGTATGTAGTCCACAGGCTGTGTCTAATTTTACAGGGGTTGGCTATTTTTTTGCCCGCGAGATATGGAAGAAATACCAGGTTCCGGTGGGTATAATAAGCGCTTCCTGGGGAGGCACAACAGCAGAGGCATGGGTTCCAAAAGACGCTCTTGAAAATGATCAGGACTTGGTGCCCATTCTTCAGGAATGGCCGAAATACAATAATGATGAAGAATGGTTACGTTTAGAATATGAATCTTTTGTAAAGGACGTTGAGGAAGCTCATAAAGAGGGAAAACCTGAACCACTCTATTTTAACCAGCCATCGGTGCTTTATAATGGAATCATTGCACCGGTTGTTCCATTTGGAATCCGGGGGGTAGCCTGGTATCAGGGCGAATCTAATACATATAGGGCGCTCCAATACAGAAAATTGTTCCCGGCTCTGATAACGAAGTGGAGACAGAATTGGGGACAAGGGAATTTCCCATTTTTGTTTGTGCAATTGGCGAATTATAAATTCGAACCGCAGGTATTCCCAGAACTCAGGGAAGCTCAGGCAAGGACTCTTTCTGTGCCAGAAACTGCAATGGTTGTAACTATCGATATCGGTGATTCAGCGACCATTCATCCAAGAAACAAACAAGAGGTTGGAAAGCGGTTGTCATTGGCTGCTCGTAGCTTAGCTTATGGCGAAGATTTAGTCTATTCCGGTCCACTCTATCAATCGATGGTTATAATAAAAGGGAGATGTCGGCTGAATTTTTCGTACATAGGAGAAGGTTTAGTGGCAAAGGGAATTGGGCCTTTAGTTGGTTTTGAAATTGCTGGTACAGACCGGCATTTCGTTAAGGCACAGGCACTCATTGACGGTGGCCATGTTGTTGTTTGGAGCAATGACGTTCCAGATCCTTTGGCTGTAAGGTATGCCTGGGCCAATTCTCCGGTGAAATGCAATCTTTACAATAAATCGTTTGGCCAAATAGGTTTACCTGCATCACCTTTCCGTACTGATGATTGGCTTGGAATAACATCGAACAGAAAATGATGTAATTCCTTATGGCATTTTAATTTCAGTATTTTCATCCTTATCTTTCGTATGCCGTTGAATCGTGTTCATTAGTGCATCAAAAATACCTTAAAGCAGAAGCTCTTTAACCTACCACGTTGCTTTGTCTTCACATTCTTTCTTGAATCATTGAGATTATCAACGATTTGTAAATTACAAACCTTTCGAAAATAATCAATTCGCTTAATTTCCCTACAAAATAGATTTCATTAAGCTATTCTTGTTTAATATGTTTAAATATAGAACTTTTAATGTCAAAAAAAGAGCTGAAACATTATAATTCCTTTCGAAAATAAAAGGAATTGAATGTATTTTGAAAGACAATTTTGTTTAGTCTCATCGATGAACATTTGTTTTCAAATTTAAGAACAAACTATCTATTTGTAAATCATTTATTTATAATTTATTTATCAATATTTTATCTTTAATTATACTCAGCGGTTTGCTGAGATAATGTGAAGATGGATGGATATTGTTTTTTGAAAATAGCATTTCATGGCTTGTTTGTATAATTGAATAAATAATTATATGAAACTTTTGTATTTATAATAGAAAGCAAATGAAAATATATATATTTGTATTGAAATAAAAACGCCATATTAATGAAATACCTAAACTATCAAATAGAGGATTTAAAATCAATTGGAGGCTATCATACGGCCAAAGAGATTTGCAGTCAACCTGAGCTATGGGAGAAAACTTATATAAAATTGGTAGAAGAAAAAGAAGGGATTTTAAAATTTCTTCAAGAAGTATGGAAAAACGATTGTCCAAATGTAATTCTTGCAGGAGCTGGGACATCTGCTTTCATCGGTGAAGCGTTGGTTGGAGAATGTCAGAAGAAATGGAATGTTCCGTGCAGAGCAATCAGCACAACAGATATTATTACACATCCGGAAAATTATTTCATTAAATCAAGACCGACTCTGCTGATATCATTTGCCAGATCAGGTGATAGCCCTGAAAGCGTTGCAGCCATTGAGCTTGCAAAAGAATATTGCGATAAATTATACGAATTAAACATCACCTGTAATAAAGATGGTGCACTTGCAAAAAATACCGGTGACATGAATTCTTATGTGTTTTTACTACCGGAGGAAACAAATGATCTTTCACTCGCAATGACAAGTTCCTTTTCTTCTATGCTGCTTGCCGGATTACTGATTATGAACATAAAGGAAATCAGCCAAATGGAGCCACTCATCAATGGAGTGCAGGCATTGGGAAATTATATTCTAGATGAATGCCTGCCCGGATTGAAAAAGATCGCAGAAATGAATTTTGAACGAATGGTATTTTTAGGATCAGGTCCGCTTTTCGGAATTGCCCACGAATCACACCTGAAGGTTCAGGAGATGTCTGATGGACAGGTCATTTGTACATTTGATTCTTTTCTGGGGTTCAGGCATGGCCCAAAAGCAATCGTAAATAGCTCTACAGTTGTTGTTTATTTGTTTTCAAATAATCCGTATGTAAAACGTTATGAATTGGATTTGGTGCAATCTGTAAATGAAACAAAAGCAGGAGAAAAGTCGGTTGCTATTGGGAATAGTTATGATGAGAAAGAATTTAAATTTGATCTTTCCATTCATTTTCCAGAAGGAACTGAAGGAATTCCTGAAGACTTTTTATCCGTATTCTATATCCTTCCTGCCCAGATTATTGGGTTCTACAAATCATTAAGTTTAGGATTGTCTCCTGATTCTCCATCAAAATCTAACGCGATTTCTAGGGTGGTGCAAGGAGTAAAAATCTATAAATCAATTAATAAGGTGTAGAGTGGTTCCGAATAGAAAGGAAAATTACAAACCATGGCAACGAATCTACTGGATGATCTGTGCCAGACAATAATTTAAATCAGTTAGTAAATAGGACGAATGAAAAATGCGAGAGATATTTTTCTGGATTTAATGGCAGCTAACCGGAAAGGGGAAAAATCAGGAATATATTCGGTTTGCTCTGCCAATGCTGATGTGCTTGAAGCTTGTTTAATTCAGGCTAAAGCTGATGGGTCTATTCTTCTGGTTGAATCCACCTCAAACCAGGTTGATCAATTTGGCGGATATACTGGCATGAAGCCGGCCGATTTTGTAGAATATGTATATACAATTGCCCGAAAAGTTGGGTTTCCAAAAGAGATGATCCTTTTGGGCGGCGACCATTTGGGGCCAAATGCATGGCAAAATCTTTCTGTCGAAGAAGCAATGTCAAATGCCAAAGTACTTATCGAAGAATATATAAAAGCCGGGTATCTGAAAATACATCTGGATACCAGCATGTTTTGTGCCGACGATCAAGGAGATAAAGCGAAACCACTTCCGGATGAAGTTGTTGCTGAAAGGGCAGCGAATTTATGCCGGGTTGCCGAGGATGCCTGGGCAAAATATCGAAAAGACAGTCCTAAACCTATATACATCATAGGAACCGAAGTTCCTGTGCCGGGAGGCGCACGGGAAGAGGAAGATGATGTTATCCCGACAACACCTGAAGATGCTGACAGAACAGTTCTGATTACAAAAGAATATTTTATAAAAGCTGGCTTGTCAGATACCTGGGAACGTGTGATAGGTCTGGTTGTTCAGCCTGGAGTTGAATTTGGAGACGACCAGGTTTTTAATTACCAGCGAGAAAAGGCCAAAGGATTAAGTGAAAAAATCATGGAATTTGATCATATGGTTTTCGAGGCACATTCAACAGACTATCAAACTGAGGCGAATCTGAGAGCACTTGTTGAGGATCATTTTTGCATCCTCAAGGTAGGTCCCTGGTTGACTTTTGCTTATCGGGAGGCACTTTTTGCATTGGAAGCAATGGAAATCGAAATTCTTGGGAAAGATCATAAAAGCTTGTCGAAATTACGTGAGACACTTGAAAATGCAATGATTAAAGAACCCAAATATTGGGAAAAATACTATCCAGGCGAGGAGAAACTGAAATTTTTTAAACGAAAGTTTAGTTTCTCTGACCGGTTAAGGTATTACTGGCCAATAGCAGAACTTGACCTGGCTAGAAATATATTGTTTGAAAACTTACAAAATAATAGAATCCCCAACTCTCTCTTAAGCCAGTTTATGCCTGTTCAGTTTTATCAGGTATGCGAAGGTTTGATTAAGGCCGAACCCAAGGATCTGGTTCATAGTTATATTCAGATTGTAACAGGAATTTATTCCCGGGCATGTGGTTTATCCACTCAAAAAAATATGATGCAAATGCATGGCTTATAAATGGTACCATGAAACTTCAGGAAAAGTACCTCGAATTACAATTTAAGAGATCGGCTCTACTGGCAACAAATTTTTACAACTTGGAAACGCTTCAGGGTGTGCTTCGGGCGGCTGCAATCTGCGAGTGTCCAATTATTCTTCAGTTAACCAGAAGCTCGATTGAATATATGGGATTACCCATTGCGTTCCAAATGGCCAAAGCGGCTATAAATGAATTTGGGGTAAAAGCCTGGATACATCTTGATCATGGCGATTCTTATGAATTGGTTGCTAAATGCCTGGATGCTGGTTTTGATTCAGTAATGATTGATGCAAGCGAAAAACCATTCGATGAAAATATCAAGATTACACGCCAGGTTGTAAGACTTGCAGAAAAATATGGTGCTTGCGTTGAGGCTGAACTGGGTTATATTTCTAAATTAGGACAATCTTCCGAAAAAATAGGATTTACAGAACCAACTGAAGCCAAAACTTTTGTTGAAGAAACGGGTGTTGATGCCTTGGCAGTTGCCATTGGCTCAGCGCACGGTTTTTATAAAGTTGAACCCAAATTGGATTTGGAAAGACTTTCAAAAATCAGGAGGGCAACCAATGCTGCACTTGTTTTGCACGGAGGTTCAGGGATCCCACACCAAGTGTTAACCGAAGCCATAAAATTGGGAATATGCAAGATAAACCTGGCTACTGAGATTAAAAATATTTTTATGAAAACCTTAAAAAATAAACTGGAACATGAAACCGAAATTGATTTACGAAAAGTGTTTCCGGTTGCAACTCAGGCAGTCACAGAATTAGTGTTGGAAAAACTGAAAGTCGTTAACGGTTTGTACCAGATGCATTGAAAATATAAGAAATGAACGATACCCAATTTTTAATCAGCCAATTCCTGAATTACGATTCGTCTTTCATTAAAAAATCGCAAATACTTAACACATGAAAAAATACACAATAGTTTATACTGCATTGATCCTAATCACCTTATTTTCATCATGCAATAAGAAAGAAAAAGCTGTTTTAAGTAGTGAAAAGATTCAATTTATTAAGGGTCAGTTTGAGAATACCTTGGCCGTTGCTAAAGATCCTTTTAAAATTCCAAGAACAATAACCAAAGACGGTGAACTGGTGACAGTTGACATTTTTGACTGGACTAGTGGCTTTTTTGCCGGAAATCTTTGGCAGATGTATGAGCTTACTGGTGAAGAAAAATGGAAAAAAGAAGCCGCTAAATGGACAGAAGCTCTTGATTCCATTCAATATTTCAGTAACCACCATGATGTTGGATTTATGATTAATTGTAGTTATGGAAATGGCCTGCGATTAACCGGTAATAAAGACTATGAAAAGGTAATGATACAAGCAGCCAAATCGCTCAGTAAAAGATATAGCCCAATTACAAAATGTATTAAATCGTGGGATTACCGCAAAGCATGGGACGGAAAAACGGAATGGTTTTATCCTGTCATTATTGATAATATGATGAACCTCGAACTGTTGTTTAAGGCAACCTTATTCAGTGGTGACGATACTTTTCAAAAAATAGCAATTCAGCATGCATTAACTACGATGAAGAATCATTACAGAGCCGATTTTTCAAGCTATCATGTGGTTGATTATGATTCTATTACCGGGCAAGTTCTGGATAAGGCCACCTGTCAGGGTTTCACAGACGAATCGTCATGGGCTCGTGGACAGGCATGGGGTTTATATGGATTTACCATGTGTTATCGCTATACAAAGGATGCCCGGTTTCTGAAATTTGCTGAGAATATTGCCGGTTACATCTTGAACCATCCCAACTTGCCGAAAGACATGATTCCGTATTGGGATTACAATGTAGTTGATTCCGGATTAACACCAGAGTGGAATTATGATCCGTCGAAATATCCTGTAATTCCGCGCGACGCTTCTGCAGCGGCAATTACCAGTTCAGCCTTGTTTGAGTTAAGCGAATATTCCAAAGGGAATCAGGAAAAGTATCGTTTGGCCGCTTCGAAAATTCTTGAATCGTTAGCATCACCAACGTATATGGCAGTTCCCGGGAATAACAAGTATTTCATTTTAAACCACAGCGTGGGCAGTATCCCTCATGGTGTTGAAATTGATGTGCCACTTGTATATGCCGACTATTATTTTCTGGAGGCATTAAACCGAAAAAAGCATGTTAAATAATTTGATAAAACAAGGTTGATCAGGAAGTTCTGATTTAGAGGATTTCGTTCAATATCGGTGATAATCACAATCCGGACAAAGCCATGATTGAAAGTAATGCATCCATAACAAACATAAATACTTCCCCAAAAAGTTCGCAAACTTACATCGTAGCCACAGCATTTTTATCACTTTTTGCACTAATCGGGCTTGCCTATTATGGCACATCATTCTTTTACGATTTTATGACCAAAGAATATGGATGGTCACGTGCAATAGTCACCTCCGGAAATGCGTTTGGAAAATTAATCGTTGGCCCTTTGTTCGGATTTATTGCCGGGTATATGATCGACCAATACGGGCCTCGTCGGTTAATGATTTCAGGATCAATAATGATGGGGATTTCACTGGTCGGATTAAGTTTGTCCGGTTCATTGCCATTGTTTTATTTATTCTGGTTTTTTAATGCTTTGGGTTATGTGTTTGGAGGCCCGATCCCATGTCAGGTTTTAATTTCCAGATGGTTTGGTAAAAACAGGGGAAAGGCAATGGGCATTGCTTATTTAGGTGTTGGGACTGGTGGTGCCCTGGTCCCTTTAATCTCAGCTGGATTGGAAAAGGAATTTGGCTGGCACCTGGCACTAGGGGCTTTGGGCATTCTGATTGTACTGATTGCTTTGCCAATGGCCTGGTTTATAAAAGAACCAAAACTGAAAGTGGAGGAAAATAAGGCTGAAAACACGATGGTTCCGATCAGAAACATTCTAACGAATCCCTATTTTTATCTTTTGGCTATCGGTAGTATGAGCTGCATGGGCGCAGTTGGCGGGATAAGCCAGCACATTAAATACTATTTAAATGACTTGCATTTTACTCAATCCGAAGCTGCCCATGTGATGTCGTTGGTGCTGGTATTTAGCCTTGGAGGTAGGGTGCTGATGGGCTGGCTTGCTGATGTAATTCACCGCAAATATGTCATGATTTTGATTTATTTGCTGGTAGCAGTTTCAATACCTCTACTATTAATTCCGGATTTTCCGGGTCGAATCTATCTCTTTTCAGTCCTGTTTGGAATTGGCCTGGGTGGCAATTACATGATCATCCCTTTGATGGCTGCTGATTTGTTTGGCATCAGGGCTTTGGGCCGCACAATGGGCATTATCCTGGTAGCCGATGGCGTGGCTGAATCGCTTTTCCCCATGTTGGTCGGGGCTTTGTACAACGATGTAGCAAGAAGCTATGCTGTTGGATTCACACTTCTGATATGTCTGGCTCTGACAGGAGCAATTATCGTTTCATTTTTGCCCAAAACATCCGAATTTAAAGAAATTAAATAAACATGATTCTTGAAGATGTAATTTCACTGACAAGAAAACTCATTTCGTTTAACACCATTAATCCGGAAGGAAATGAGCAAAATATCGCTCTGTTTGTTGGCAAACTGTTGACAGAAAATGATTTTACAGTTGATTACCACCGGCTGGCAACGAACCGCCTGACTTTAATTGCTGAAAGGGGACTTAACCGGTCAATCTCTCCAATTGTTTTGACCGGACATTTTGATACAGTTCCTTTGGGCGAAAAACCATGGGGCGAAGATCCGTTTTCAGGAAAAATAAAAGACGGTAAAATCTATGGACGTGGTTCTAGCGATATGAAAGGCGGGCTCGCGGCTATGATCATTGCAACGTTACGGGCTTTTCAAGAGTCAGATCCTTTAGGAGGAGTCCGGTTGATTTTTACTGCTGGTGAGGAACCCGGCTGCTATGGAGCAAAACATCTGGCCGATACCAATTATGACTTGGGTAATGCAAGTGCAATCATTGTGGGCGAACCCACCTCGAATGTTCCGGCCATCGGGCACAAAGGTGCATTGTACCTCAACGTTTCAACTTTAGGAAAAACGGTACACTCTTCCATGCCTGAGTTGGGCGATAATGCCATTTATAAAGCTGCAAGGGCAATTACCAAAATCGAGAATTTTCATTTCCGTGCTAAAAAGGACGATCTGCACGGTTTTCCGACCATCAACGTGGGCCTGATCAGAGGAGGGAAAAACCTGAATTCAGTTCCTGATTATGCGGAGTTTACCATTGATATCCGTTCGACCGATAAGCTCAAACATTCAGAAATACTGGAACGGTTAGCCAAGGTTTTAGGGAATGAAGTAACAATTGAAAAACTGGTTGACCTTCCTGCTGTCAGTTCTTCAGAATCATCACCTTTTGTTCAGGTAGTTTATTCTGTTTGTGGTATAGAACATGAATCCGTGACAATCCGGAAATCATTGCCCTATATGACCGACGGCGCAGTGCTACAGCAATTGTATGGTGGAGTTCCAACTGTTATTCTGGGCCCTGGACAACCCGAAATGGCACACCAGACGGATGAGTTTTGTTATATCAATAAAATAGAAGAAGCGGTAACGATTTATAAAAAAATCATTTTAAAATACGGAGGTTTAAATGAAGATCGAATTTCCTGAAACAATTGTGAATGAGAAGCAATTGGAAGAACTTCTTTCAAGGCCGGCACCTGAAGTAGTTGATTTATTTAAAACTCTTGAAGGTGATATTATTTTTCTGGGCATTGCAGGAAAGATTGGCCCTTCGATTGCCCGGATGGCAATGAGGGCCAGCAAAGAAGCGGGTGTTTCCAAACGGATCATCGGCGTTTCCCGTTTCAGCAACGAACAAGAGCGAAACCAGATTGAACGATTTGGCATTGAGACAATTCGTGGCGATTTACTTGAACCAGATTTTGTCAATAGCTTGCCTAAAGTGAAGAATGTAGTCTTTCTGGCCGGGATGAAATTTGGTGCAGAAGGTAATCTTTCGCTGACCTGGGCCATGAATACTTACGTGCCAGCTATGGCTGCTGAACACTTTAAATATTCCAGAATTGTTGCTTTTTCAACCGGCTGTGTTTATCCGTTGGTCGATGTAAAGTCAGGCGGTTCTGTTGAGTCAGACAAGCCGGTTGCCATTGGCGAATATGCCCAGTCGTGCCTTGGGCGTGAACGGATGTTTGAACACGGGAGTTTGAAATACGGTACCCCGGTTTCGTTAATCCGCCTGAACTATTCGGTGGAAATGCGTTATGGCGTTTTGGTCGATGTGGCTTCCAAAGTTAAAAACGATCAACCGGTAGATTTGTCGATGGGGTATTTTAATGTCATCTGGCAAGGCGACATGAATGCCATGTCGCTACTTAGTTTGTCCCAATGCACAAGTCCGGCCAAAACAATCAACATTACCGGGCCTGAAACGCTTTCTGTCAGGCAAGTTGCCCTCGAGTTTGGAAAACTTTTTGGGAAGACTCCGAAGTTCACAGGTGATGAAGCGCCAACGGCCCTACTTAGTAATGCAGAGCTTTCGTATAATCTATTTGGCAAGCCAGAAGTATCTCCACAACAAATCATTCAATGGATTGCAAGCTGGATAAAACACGAAAACAGGTTATTAAATAAGCAAACCCACTTTGAAGTCAGGGATGGAAAATATTAATAGCAAAAGATATTAAAAATGAGTCAATTAAAATTGAACATAGAAAAAATCAATGCGCTAAAAAGTGGTATAGTCATACCTGCCCTTCCTTTGGCATTAAACAGTAGCCGAAAGATGGACGAACGCAGGCAACGGGCACTTTTGCGCTATTACCTGGATGCAGGAGCAGGCGGTTTGGCCGTTGCTGTCCATACCACCCAATTTGAAATCCGTTTGCCTGAAGTTGGTTTGTTCAGGCCAATCCTGGAGCTGGCCAAAGAGGAGCATGCCCGGTTTGTTGCCAAAACGAATAAGCCAATTGTCATGATTTCAGGAGTAATCGGGCAAACTGGCCAAGCCGTTCAGGAAGCCCGTATGGCTGCCGATCTTGGTTATGATGCCGTATTGTTAAGCCTTGCAGCCCTGAAAGAAGCGTCGAATAAAACGTTGCTTGAACACTGCAAGGCAGTTGCTGATATTATCCCGGTAATAGGCTTTTACCTTCAGCCGGCAGTTGGCGGGCGTAAGCTGGACGTGAACTTCTGGCGCGAATTTGCACGGATCGAAAACGTAGTCGCTGTGAAAATGGCACCTTTCAACCGATACCAAACGTTGGATGTGGTCAGGGGAGTTATTGAATCGGGAAGAGCCAATGAAATTGCCCTTTATACCGGGAATGATGATAATATTATGGCCGACTTGTTAACCGAATATAGCTTGTCGGATGGAAATACCATTGTAAGAAAACGCATATCAGGTGGACTGCTGGGCCATTGGGCCGTCTGGACCAGAAAAGCGGTTGAGTTGCTGGACTTGGTTCGAGGAACAGAGGCAACCCAAAACATCCAACATTTATTGACAATGGGGACACACATTACCGACAGCAACGCAGCCTTTTTTGATGCTGCAAACAATTTCGCCGGGTGTATTACTGGCATCCACGAAGTGCTTCGCCGACAGGGTTTGCTCGAAGGTATTTGGACGCTTAACGAAAATGAAACCCTTTCTCCCGGTCAAAAGGAAGAAATAGACCGGGTTTATTTGGCGTATCCTGAATTAAACGATGATGCTTTTGTTGCTGAAAATCTTGACCGCTGGATGAAATAAATTCATTGGATATATTTTAAACTAAAAATAACTCAATCAAAATGGCATCAAACAGACGGGATTTTCTTCGGAACACTTTATTGGGTACCGGAATGCTGGCAACAGGTCTGGCAGGTCATACAGCCTCGCTAAACAACGAATCAAATTCACTGAAAAGAGACAAAAATTCAGGACAACGGTTTAATATGTGTGGCTATGCCGCACCTAAACTAGATAAAGTGCGAATTGGCTTTATTGGCCTTGGCATGCGCGGCCCTTTCGCAGTTGAACGCATGTCGTATATTGAAGGTGTGGAAATTGTCGGATTGTGCGATCAATATGATGATCGTGTTGAAAAAATGCAAGAGTTGCTTGCGAAACAGGGACTTCCAAGGGCAAAATCATATTCGGGCAGCAAGGACGCGTGGAAAAATATGTGCGAAGATCCGGACATCGACCTGATCTACATCACAACACCATGGTCGTTGCATACACCAATAGCTGTTTACGCTATGGAAAACGGTAAACATGCAGCAACTGAAGTTCCGGCTGCCATAACCATCGACCAATGCTGGCAATTGGTCGAAACTTCGGAACGAACCAAAAAGCATTGTATGATGCTTGAAAATTGTTGCTACGACTTTTTTGAGCTATTAACATTGAATATGGCTCGCCAGGGTTTCTTCGGAGAAATTATTCATGGTGAAGGCGCATACATCCATGACTTGCGCAGCCTGAATTTCGATAAAAACGGTTATACTGAAATGTGGCGGCTGAAAGAAAACCAATGTCGAAATGGAAATCTTTACCCAACTCACGGACTTGGCCCAATTTGTCAAGTGATGAACATTAACCGTGGCGACCGAATGGAATACCTGACCTCCATGTCGTCAAATGATTTTCTGATGGCAACAATGGCCCGCGAACTTGCTGAAAAAGACAGTTTCTTCACTGAATTTGACACTAATCATTACCGCGGAAACATGAACACAACAACTGTACGTACCGCCAAGGGGCGAACCATTATGATCCAGCACGATGTGACCAGTCCGCGTCCCTATTCACGTATTCACCTGGTGAGTGGAACCAAAGGAGTAGCCTGCAAATGGCCCGAACCTGCCCGAATTGCGACTGCTCATGAATGGTTGAAAGAAGATGAAATGAAACAACTGGAAGAAAAATATACGCCTGAAATTGTAAAACTGATTGGTGAAATGGCCAAAAAAGTAGGTGGTCATGGGGGCATGGACTTTATGATGGACTGGCGTTTAATCGATTGTTTGCGCAATGGACTTCCACTCGATCAGGATGTGTATGATGCAGCTCTTTGGAGTTCAATCGCCCCGTTAAGTGAAAAATCGGTTGCCAACCGTTCCAACTCAATTGATATTCCCGATTTTACCAATGGAGCTTGGGAAACGAACACTCCTATAGAATTGACATTGAAGGGTGGAGGAACAACTGGTATAAAAGAATTGGGAAAGGTTGTCAGGTCGGAGTAATTGGGTATTTAAATGGCTTCTAAAAACAGATGAGACCCGATGTCAAAATATCCTGATCATCTGGGTTTTTCCCAAATACTGTCAGATATTCAAAAAGATAATCCCATTTTGTAGTGATGTAGAGTTTTGTATTAATTTTATTTACATATATTTGTATCGTAATGAATTGAATATCAGCCGATAATATATCGAGACCTATTGCAATAAGCACTTAGTAAACATTGATAATCAACTCGGAATTAGGACAAATTAAAACGCCAGTTGAATCAATATCCAAGAAACTAAATCAAATCAATACCAGCTAAATTTTATTATAAAGGAGGTATTACACATAAAAGTGATCAAATTGTATAAATAGACGCAAACTTAAAGGGTTTAAATCGAGACCTACCTGTTTTATTTCAGGGATCAAATGGTTCTACAATCAATGGGCATATTCACCTTGTTTTTTATCAATTTGGAAGATTACCTAATTTGGATTGTAACAAAATCAATATCCGTAGAAATTTTTTGTCAATTACCTTCGCATACATTTGTGAGGTTTTCAATAAAGTATGTCCCAATATTCTCGAAATGGTTTCAATTGGAACTCCGTTGCTGAGGGTTACGGAAGATCGACTAAATAGGAATTTAGATTTCACCAAAACCCTGTAAGTTGTATGATTTTCAGTGTTTTCCATTTTAATTATGTCAATTCAGATCAAGTAAAATCAACGAAAATGTGAGTAATACGGTGAGTAAATTTTTCATTGTTGACCTACTAAATTCAAAATCCACCAAAAAAAACGCAGTTAACATTTTGATATTCAGTAATAGTGTTTGTCATTTTAAAAGCATAACTGCATACTTATCCGGAAAGAGGGAACAAGCTGTCTCTGTAATTTGTTGTTTTTCGATACCTTTGATAGAAGCTTTTTGAGATTTTCAACAACTCTTCCAAATTCAGATAGCTTAACAAATGTTGCCTTACCAAACTGGCGATTGTTGAATCTTTAATTATGATTCTTTAAATTGAATTTCTGTTTTTTAAGTTCGTCCAACTGGTGAATTGGCCGGTCAAGCTTTTCGGGTATGGGTTTATTCGAAAAAGTCTGGAAGTAAAGCAGGCAGGCATCGCGCCACCAAACAGCTTCTTTCGCCTGAATGGCAAGCTTCTGCTGAACTTCTTTGAACCGCTCTTCGTCGATTTTCCCTTTCTGATCGTCCCATATCGTTTGAAAGCTCTTTACATCGTTAACTCCTGAACTGTACTTGTAGCATAACTCGTTCCAAAGTGTTTTACCATCCGGAAGGACATAATTCCACGGCAAATGATGGAACCACAGCAGGTATATTTCGGGACAGGTTTTCGGATTATCGTACAACGAGCGCAATGGTTCGGCATATTGCAATACAGCCTTACTGCCTGCTGAAGTCCGGTCGAACCCAATCCCTGCAGAATCGGCCTTGTGATAATAGGATGGCATCCAATCTGGACGGGCATTCGGAATGGCACACCAGGGCTCCGGTCCGTAATGATGATCCCAACCCATCAGGTGATGCAATCCAATCGGTGTCATGTAATTTACTACTGCTTCCCGCGATTGCATCATCATCGAGCCAACTTCTGAAACAAATTGCTTGTCGTGCGAAAAGGTTTGTTCAATCCACTCGGCTACAATTTTGCCTGACGATAATTTGTTGTTCCAGGCTAAACGCCCAAAAACATACCAGTTTGCCTGATTAAACTGATGACCGCACCAATTTACATCTTCGCCAATATTTGCTACACCCGCAATTGCAGTTACCTTATTGTGAAACAGCGACCCGTCGGTTACCCGGCCAACAGTTGAGTTTTTGCCCAAAACATAGGTGTCGGCGTCCAGGCATTCTTCAAACAAAGGTCCGAGATAAGCCAAATGATTATTCATTCCAAGGTATTCTTTGGTTATCTGGAATTCGGGCATCAAATTTGTGTTTTGCATGGCACCAAACAGCGGACTAAATGGTTCGCGGGGCTGAAAATCGACAGGTCCGTTTTTCACCTGAATAATCACATTCGACCGGAATTTTCCATCCAAAGGTGTAAATTCTTTATAAGCTTGTTTAGCCCGGTCGTCACCATCAGGCTGATATACAAAGGCACGCCACATCACTATTCCTCCGTGTGAAGACAAAGCATCGGCCAACATGTTGGCTCCATCGGCATGAGTGCGGCCATAATCCTGCGGACCTGGTAAACCTTCCGAATTGGCTTTCACCAGGAACCCGCCGAAGTCAGGAATCAGGCTATAAATTTCATCTGCTTTCTTCTTCCACCAATCCTGCACATTTTGATCCAATGGATCGGAGGTCGGCAAACCACTCAATTTGGCTGGCGACGAAAAATTAACTGCCAGATACACATGAATTCCATAAGGACGGAAGTTGTCGGCCAAAGTTTTAACCTTTCGCAGGTATTCAGCACTTAAAATTTTGGGACTCGCATTTACATTGTTCAAAACCGTTCCGTTAATACCAATCGAAGCATTTGCCCTTGCATAGATTTCGTACCTTGGATTGATTTTCTCAGGCAATTCTTCCCATTTTCAGATCGAATGGCCGGCATATCCGCGTTCGACGGTTCCGTCCAGATTATCCCAATGATTTAATATTCGCCGATTGTAGGAAGGTTTCTCTTTCAAATTTAAATTGGATAACTGATGCCCCTGCTGAATTTGCCTGATCAACTCAAAAACTCCGTATAGCAATCCGATATCCTGATTTGCGGCCAGAAGAAGTATTTTGCCACCTTTAAAATCAACGTTTTTCAGCAGATAGCCTTCTTCTCCGCACAAACGGAGCGTGTCGGCCGAAACAAACTGGCGAACCGATTTATCTTTCAAAGTTCCAATGACAAGGGTATTTGCCTGAATTTTACCGTTCTTAGATAAGACTTTGCCTAACAATCCTTTGATCGCTTTATCAAGCTCTGTACCTGCGACTTTTCTTGTCGGACTGTTGGTTTCAAAAGTTACAAATTGAAGCTGTTGAGCATACTGTTTTGACAAAATACCGGGAAGAGCTTTATAGCGTAGCCAAAGCTCCGAACCATCTTCAGCAAAAATGAAAATGGGTAACAAAATGCCAATTAGTGAAATTAAAAGATGTCTCATGTTCTTGTTTCGTTTATTTGGGTTGAGCGCAAACGAACCATATAGTTGAAAGATTATCGTAAGGTTGTTCAATTTCGTCTAACGTTCCGTTGTGAAGGGCGAAGCAGGCAATCCTTCCTTGTTACAGAGATTAGCTCCGGATGGATTATCTGCCCAGGCATAACGGACAACTTCAGGATTAGTTATCGTATCGTTCCATATTGTGATTTTGTTCCCTTTGATTTCGGTTTTGCCCCACACCAGTTTTTTATCGGCGCCTGCAATAGCAAAATGTTTCAGTTGCTTGCCATCGTTGGTGGCCAATCCACTTCCGCAGTTGGCAAATGTGAGTTCAATTTTGTTCCCAACGATTTTCATCGATTGATAGGTGGGTCCTGATGCGACAACTTTTTTGTCACCGTAAGCTAATTTTTCGGCGGCCAATGCAAGGCGCTGGCCGACCTCTTTTTTCCGAAGCGGGTGAATATCGTTCCATTCGCCCAAGCCAATGGTTACTGCCATCGCCGTATTGGGGACAGAAAGTGTTTTCAATTGTTGGTCGCGCATAGTTGCCCAATTCCCATCTGACGGCTCACTTTTCGGTTCTAAAAAATCGGGAAGCTGAGCAAACAAGAACGGTAGATTGCCTTGTCGCCAAAGTTTGCGCCATTCCCCAATGAGTGTTGATAATGCAAATTTATACTCGTTTGCCCGACTGGTATTCGATTCTCCCTGATACCAGACCATTCCTTTCAGCGTATAGTTTACCAGTGGATAAAGCATGGCATTGTACAATCCAAGTGGTTTCTCGGGGAAAAAGGTTGACGACGGACAGGGACCACATTTTGCCCCAATGTTGTATTTCCAAACTCCTTTGAGGTCGAAGGTTTGTCCGTCAACATTCAATTGATAGGGTTTGTCTTTGATAAAAGCTCCGTTGCCCGATTGACTGATCACCTTGACGGTTATATTGTTTTTCCCTGCTTTCAAAATACCGGGAGCCACGTTGTATCGGCGGGGTGGGTATTGATAGGTGACATTGCCCACCAAAGTGCCATTTACAAATACAGAATCGCTGTCGACAATACGGCCAAGCTCCAAGAGGGCAGATTTACCTGAACAATTCTCAGGAAGGTCGATCTGTTTTCGGAACCAAACGACACCGTTGTTGAAATCCATATTAGCCTCAGCAAACGATGACGGAAGCTGAAACGTTGCCCACGAGGAATCGTTGAGCGATGTGTTGAACCAGGGAACGCTTTTTCTGCCAAGGTCGTTTTTCCGGAGTTCGCCAAACCATTTTGCCTGAGACGCTTTTTCTGAAGCGAGCAAATTGCGCATGTAGGTTGTATCCGAAAGTTGCCTGGCAATTTGATATTGTTCGGGAATGGCTTTTAACGACTCTTCGCTGATCCAGCTTTCGGCGCTTGATCCGCCTGCCGCGCATTGGATAATCCCAACCGGAACTTTATACTTTTCGTAAAGATCGCGAGCAAAGAAATAACCTACTGCTGTATATTTTAATATGTTTTGAGGGTCAGCCTCTTCCCATTTTCCACCTGAAATATCTTCCTGAAGGTTGTTGTAATTCCATCGAACAGGTATCTGGAAAAGCCTTATGTTGGGATTGGTGCAGTTTTCAATCTCTTTTCCGTAAAGAACGGCAACCCGGCTCATGGGCAATTCCATATTCGACTGTCCCGAGCATAACCAAACATCGCCAAATAGAATGTTTTTCAATTTTATAGCATTGCTGGCCGTAATTTCCATTTCAAATGGACCACCAGCTTTTTGCGCCGGAAGGACAATTTTCCACTTGCCATCTGCAGTGGTAATGGTTTCGAATGTCCTGCCGTTGAAGTTAAGCCTAACTTTTTCGCCGGGAAATGCCCAGCCCCAAATATTTACCGGGGCTTCGCGCTGAAGTATCATACCATCGCTAACCAGTTTGGGAAGGCGTACCTGCCCCAATAAAGTCCGTGTACTTATTAATGAAATTACAAGTATAATGATGTAGAAAAATCTTCGTTTCATAGTTGGTCCTATTTCCTGATTAGCGTTAATTATTCATCACATCATTATTTAAACTATTGTTTTACAGCGATTCGTAATCATAAAAAACTAACTTCCCAGCATAACATCAGGCTGCTGAGAAGTTAGTACATTGATATGAAGCTTAATTAGAAATGAAAATTAATACCCCGGATTTTGATAAGCCGCTTTTTCTGTGGCTGAGGCATCCAGATTGTCAATTTGACTTTGTGGAATTGGGCGCAGATAAAGATGATGTTGTGTATCATTTAAAAGATCTATTCGAGTTATCTTAACAGGTGTATGGTCATTCAGAGCTTTTCCGCAAATTGTGTAAGTGCCTGAAAGTTCCTCCCATTTTTGAGTACGGACCAAATCATACCAGCGATAACCTTCGCCATAGTATTCGCGTGAGCGTTCAGCCAAAATATAGTTAATATCTATAACATCAGGTGTAGCGGCTATCATAGCAGCGCTATTATCCTGCACTTTAGCCACGTTTCCACCATTACTCCAGCGCCATTTTCCGGCACGAGCACGAATCACATTAATTAATGCTTTGGCGCTTCCGTCTGTTCCTCCAACCGTTTTAATAGTTGCACCTTTTACAGCAGCTTCGGCAGCGATGAAGTATAGCTCAGATAATTTGGCAATAACATACGGACGTGTACTTCCGGCATTCGGCGATCCCAGTCCTACGCCATTGTCGGTACGGTATGGGCCAAGTTTCCAAAGGCCTGGATAAACAAGTCTGCTAATTCCACTTGGTGCAATTACATAATCAGCCCGATCTGGTAATACTCCCGCACCTACATTGCTACTAAAAGTTGTATTCGAATAATCAATAGTTCCAGTAGGATCGCTGTCAAGGAAAGTAAGGATTGCATCGCCTGGGGCAACCAGTTTATTATTGGCATTATACAAAGTTGCATTGGTTACACCGGCTTTATTCCAGTTGCCACGGTAAACGGTTGTGAAAGTACCATCGTAACGTGAATCATTTGTTTTATCAGCGAAAGTATTTGTAAATACTCCAATTGGGGGAGCCATGCGTACCCAAGGACGACCCAATGACTGTACAGCTTCACGCTGAACTGAATTAACCGTACTCTTAGCACTCCAATTAGTCTTAGAACTTGTAATGCTAGTGTAATTCCATGTTAAGAACCAACCAGCATAATTAGCCCCATTACCTCCAGACTCGTAACTAAGACTGGCTCCATTATACAGTTCGCTTGACTGTGTGTGATCAGCATAAAGGATGTCTTCTTTATTATAGTCGTTCGTGCCAACGTTAACATCGTAATATGTAGGCTGTAAGGCGTAATTTGTTCCTGCAAGGTTAATACCATCGGCGGCAATATCATAAGCCATTTGAAAATACTGTGCAGCAGTTTTCCCATTTGGATCCTTTCTGTCACACAACGGATAGGTTGGAATGTTGTTTGGATTTTGAAGCCACCATGCATAAGTAAGGTAAGCTTTAGCCAATAATAAGCGAGCGGCAGTTTTAGTTGCGCCACCGGTTACACGTGGAGCATCAGGCAAATCAGATACAGCTGTCAGTAAATCTGGGAATATACCTTTTGTATAAACCTCTGGTACTGTATTTCGAACTGAAGTTCTTACAGTTGAAGTATTGAATTTAAGCTCACCAGAACCTAAGTCCAAAGGCACACCTCCATAAGTTTGTACAAGTAAGAAATAATCGAATGCACGGAAAAGTCTGGCTTCGGCTATTATAGCTGCAGAAATGGTCCCTAAAGCAGTTGCATTTTCGATAACCCCGCTAGCGGTATTGATGTTCGAGAATGTTCCCCAAACCACACCTGCATCGTTTTGTGTTGGAGTAAGCAACCCTTTGCCAGACAAGTCTTGATATGCAAAAGTACTACCATCACCACTCGCTCCCCAGGTTGCTTCATCGGTACCGGTTTCACAATGATCTAAGAAATATCCATTGCCATATAATTGACGCAGATGTTGGTACATTCCGGTAATTCCTCCCATAATACCTGCCTGGGTTTTGAAATAATCGGGAGAATAAATAGCGCGTGGTTGTTCGTCCAAAATATTAGAACAACCAACCATAAACAATAACAGTAGCGCTGTTCCTATAGTTCTTATATGTATTCGTTTCATTATTTTAGTTTTTAGAATGTTACATTAATACCAACCAAGTAATTCCGCGTTGTAGGCGTATTGACCGCTATCGTTAGCAGACGTTTCTGGCTGTTAGACAAAGGTACTGCCGCATTTTCATTTCCATAGGAGTTGGTTTCGGGATCCATGCCTGATTCTTTCGTATATGGAGAGAACAACACAAATGGGTTTTCAACTGTGCCATAAAGCCGTACTTTCTCAATTCCGGCAATTTTAAGCCATTTGGGATTTACGTTATATCCAAGAGTTATGGTACGTACTTTTAGATACGAAGCGTCGAAATAACCTAGGGTGCTTGCATATTTTGGATTGTCGCCGCCAACACCATTTGGTTTTGGGTACTTGGCTCCGGTATTTGTAGCTGTCCAGTAATCAACCTTCACGTTGTTTCCCGACCTGGTATTCAAATTATTGAGGTAACTTGCTCCGCCGTATAAGGTACTCATGACGATGCCACCGCTTTTAAAAGTACCGATTACACTCAGGTCGAATCCTTTATAAGCTACACGGGTATTGAATCCACCCTGAAAATCAGGAGTTATATCCATAATTTGACGGTCAGCAGGTCCAATCGATCTTGTTGGAGTACCATCAGCGTTGTAGGTACCGGTATAATCAACCTTAATCATACCAACATTTCCTCCAGGTTCCAGAACACTCTGATACTTATCGTCCGCTTGCCAGAGTCCTATTTTCTTATAGTCGTAGATCGCATCTATTGGATGCCCCTTAAACCATGAGTTTCCTTCATCTCTATCAGCTCCAGAAGCAAGGGCTAAAAGTTTGTTATGGTTAGTATAAACATTTACTCCAATTTCCCATGTCCAGCCGTTTAAATTATTTAATATCAGTCCATTAAGCGAGAGTTCGAAACCCTTATTCCCGGTTTCGCCTACATTGGCCATATAAGAACTCACACCCGACGATGAAGGCATACCTACACTCAGCAGAACATTATTCGTATTCATTGAGTAATACTCAGCAGTACCAGACAAGCGATTTTTCAGGACAGTAAAGTCAACCCCAAAGTTATATGTTGTAGAGAATTCCCAGCCTAATTTTGGATTAGGCAAATTGGTTACAGAGAAACCTGTTGAATATGTTGAACTACCAAAGTTGTATGGATTAGCCGACATCAAACCAAGTGTTTTGTATGGATCGACTGCCTGGTTGGACGTTTGTCCATAACCTGCACGCAATTTCAAATTATCTAACCATACAACATTTCGCATAAACGATTCTCTTTTGATATTCCAACCTATCGAAAGAGCCGGATAAGAATGCCATTTATGTCCCTCGGCAAGCCTTGAAGAAGCATCAGAGCGGAATGTGGCACTCAACATGTAACGGTCGTCGTAAGAGTACATCACACGTCCCATATAAGAAATCAACCCACTTTGTGTATATAGTTGATTATTAGGATCAACTGTAATGTCAGTTGAGGCTGCTCTCCCTAGATTATAGAACAGGAAGAAATCGGCAGGAAGATTTTTTGCAGAAACCTGAGATTTATTGTAAGTGGTCTGTTCGGCAGAGTACATTGCTACTGCATTAATTTTGTGTTTCTCAGCGAAAGTATGATCGTAGGTCAATAAGTTCTCAATTGCCCAGTTTGTGGTATGTTCATTACTAATATTTGCAGTAGATGGATTGGTAGGTGTACCACTAAATACCCCAATGCCAGTATAGTTACCATAATTGCTTTGACGGTAGTTCAATCCCAGGTTTACGCGAGCCTTCAGTCCTTCTATACCAGGAATTTTAACTTCACCAAATGCACTGTTGTATGATCCATAAGCTCGGGTCTGATCGATATATTGATCACCTAAAGCTTCAATTGTAGAACGGGTAGATACCCATTGTGCACCTGAAGTTGATTCTTGAATTCGGGTTTTTAATGTCCCTTCAGCATTATAAATATTGGCAATTGGCGATCTGGCCAGAGCGCTGCCAACAGCACCCAGATTGTTGCCATTATTAACCGAATAATTGCTGTTTGTGGAGAATCCTAAGTGTAAATATTTACCTACTTCCTGATCGAGAGAGGCGCGAAAAGAATATCGGTTAAAGTTCTGCAAGGGTATAACAGCTTGATCTTTAAAATAGCCTAACCCGAAATTGTAGCTGCCTTTTGCATTACCGCCAGTAACACCTAAATCATGATTTGTTATCGTACCATTTTTATATAGCAGATCTTGCCAATCTGTATTTACATCATCTGCTTCGTCAATTGTATTTTTGAACTGATTGGATGCAGCACGAAGAGTAACAAACTCGGGTCCGTTCATCATCGGGTATTTGGCAAAAACAGTTTTTACGCCTTCATATCCATTGTATGTAACATGAGCTTCCTGTCCTTTTTGCCCTTTGTTGCTAGTTACCAATATAACACCATTGGCACCACGTGAGCCATAAATAGCAGTTGCTGAAGCATCTTTCAAGATGTCAATGCTCTTAATATCGTCGGTGCTGATATCACTGATAGATCCGGCAAAAGGGATACCATCGAGAACAACCAGCGGGTCGTTACTTGCATTCAACGAACGAGTACCACGAATACGGATTTGCATTGAAGAGCCTGGTTTGGATGAAGTTTGTGACATTTCTACCCCAGATACACGGCCTTGTAATGCTTGTGAGATGTTGGAAGATGGCACGTCGCGCAATTTATCGCCACCCATTGAGGCAACCGAACCAGTTACTGATTCTTTGCGTTGAACGCCATATCCAACTGCAACAACTTCCTCTATTCCAATGGCTTCTTCGTTCATTGTTACATTAATAATTGTCCGGCCACCCATAACAATTTCCTGGGCTTTCATACCCACAAAAGTGAATTGCAAAACTGCATTGGTTGGGATATTTGCTAGCGTATATTTACCGTTTGAATCGGTGATTGTTCCGTTAGTTGTACCTTTTACTACAACCGAAACGCCGGGTAATGGAGATCCTGCAGTATCATCTACTTTTCCAGAAACTGTTTTTTGCTGTTGCGCTATACTAACAGATTCGGCAGGTGAAAGAATAATTTTCCGATCAATGATTGAATATTTCACATCAGTACCTGTGAAAAGTGATTTTAATACTTCTTCGATTCCTTGATCTTTAACATTAATAGTAACCCTTCGATTAGCATCTATCAGTTTTTCGTTATAAAGAAAAAAGAATTCAGTCTGATTTTCAATCCGATCGAGTACATTAACAAGTTCGGTATTTGAAAGATCCATCGAAAGTTTGGTTTTCTGTGAGTAGGCGTTGTTAGCGCGTGTTTGCAGAAATCCGACTAGTAAAAGAATAATTGCAATACGCATAATAAGTAAAATTTTCTTCAAGGAATGATGTAGCGATTCCCTAAATGGTTCGTTTTTTTTCATAAATTTGAATGTTTTATTAATAAAAAAGTCTGAAAAGATGTTTTTTTAAAGGAGATCGTTGGCGCGGTTTCCTTTTTTATTTCCATTTAATCTAAATACAGTTTTTCTTCATCTTTGTTTTTTTTAGGTTATTGTTATTTTAATCGTTTATATAAAATCACTTTTTCTTTTTCATAGGTCCCGTCCTGAAGTTGTTTTCTTGGGATTATCTTATATTCAATTGGAGATGTCATACTAAGCAATCGGAGTACATCTTCAAGTGAATCATCCTTGAATGTCGCCCGAAATGAAAAATGCACCAAATCCTGATCAGCAATTTCTACCTTCACATCATACCAACGCTCAATTCTTCTGGCTACCTCGGCCATATCGTCACCTCGAAAAATAAGTTTACCATCAGTCCATCCTTTATATTTTGAAGGATCCACCGCGTTAACTTCAAGCTTACTATCACTTAGAACTAATCGTTCGGATGGTTTCAAAATAATATCATCCGATTGTGTATTGTCTGAAAATTCAACTTTGCCGTTCTGTAAAACTACTTCTACATATTTTTCTTCCAGGTAAGCACTTACATTGAAACTTGTACCCAGAACTTTTATTTTTGAATGCCCTGCGCTAATTTCAAAAGGTTGTTTTTCATTGTGGAATACATCGAACCAGGCTTCCCCTTCAAGTGACACTTTCCTGTTTCCACTGAATGGCAGCGAATACGAAAGTTTTGAACCGCTATTTAGCCAGCCTGTTGATCCATCAGGCAAATTGAAAGATACTCTCGAACCCATCGGTGCATAAATTACTGATTTTACTTGTTGGTCAGCAACCAACTCATCAGAGGCTCTATTTAAATAAAAGTATAAGCTTCCTGCGATGACCACCGGCAACAGTAATACGGCTGCTATCTTCATATAAACTTTGGTGATCCGACGAACAAGCGTTTTCTTTTTCTGCGATTCTTTTTTGCGAATCAGATGGTGAACACGGTCAAGCATTACATTTAATTCAACATTATCCGTACTTTCTACGCGAAGTTCAGTTTCCCAATCATCTTCAAGATGTTGCTTTAAATCATGATTCTTGTAGCCATGCGAGAAAAGATCTTCAATCCAGGCAATATCAGAGTGATCGGCCATTCCGTTAATGTACCGTTCAATCCGTTCTATTTCATTTTGTTTTAACATTTTCAATAAATTGATGAGAAGAATAAATGATAACTTTTATTCTTCTGTATGGTTATACACACGAGACCAATAAATCTCATGTGAAATTTGACTTTTTTTTTGCCTATTTAGAACATAATTTCAGAAAGTGGATTTATCTATTTGTTATTTAAGCATTTGTACGCATTGAAACATTTGATTACACAATGCCTTAACCACTAAATTAAACGAAAAACAAGGAAATAAATAGGAGTGTTGAAAAATGTTTATCCTTTAAATTGGCACGGATAAATTTTAGCGATTCTGAAATGTAGTTATCAACGGTTCCGCGTGAAAGACCGAGTTCTTCGGCAATTTCTTTGGTTGATTTGCCTTCCTGCCTGCTTTTCAGAAAGATTAATTTTTGCTTTTCAGGTAATCGGGCAATAATTTGGTCAACTTGTTCCAGAACAAATTGGAATTCAATTTGATCATCTGTTTCTCTGGATGATACCAGATTTCCGATCATGGTCTTATCAATAAAATTCTGTTGATATTTCCTTTTACGAAACAGATTACAAATCTCATTATAGGCAATAGTGAATAGGTATGATTTAAATGAGGTATCCTTTTTAAGATTTTTTTGGTTCTCCCATACCTTAAGAAATACCGATTGAACCAACTCTTCGGCGTCCTCCTTCGATTTTAAGTATTTTAGCGAAAAAGCATACAGTTTTCCTGCATATCGATGATACACCTGATCAAAAGCTTCTACATCACCAATCCGCAGCTTCTCAATTAATTCGTTATCAGAATCAAGTTCTTTCAATCTTAGTTCTTCGGTTCAATTTATGCAAATATAGACTTTAATCGGTTCTACTTTTACGGATCAATAATAAATCACCATTATCCGATTGGCACGGAATTTTTTGATTATTGCGTCGTAATTGTATGATAGTCAATAGTTATTTTCTTCATTTTAAAAGTCACCCCTGAAAAAAACAAATCAGGGTTGCTTATATGATCCTAGAGATCCTCTTTGTTCCATGTATTCTTGTTTTGTACTTCGATGCAATTCAAATACATCAAGTAACCCAATCAGGTGTAATCTTACTTACGAAGCTACAACCCAGAATACCCATTTTTGTTTGGACCATCTTTTGGATGAAAGTCATGAGATCTGTAAATCTTCAGATTAAAGTGAACTGGTAGGATGAGAACATGGAGACGGAAGCTCTTTTTAGACAGGCTATCTTGAAGGGAAAAAAACATACTCCGGTTATGATATTTCAAACGGACCTTAATCTATTTTTATAGACGATTCAATTTACAATGTTCATGCTTTATTTGAACTTCATGCATCACACCCTGTTCGATGGGTATGGCACAAAAAAGAGGTTGGAACTTTCGATCCAACCTCTTTGCATAAAGAAAAATTTTCTTATACACGTTTTTCTTTGATACGGGCCTTTTTGCCTGTAAGTTCGCGTAAATAATACAGTTTTGCTCTGCGAACAATACCTTTTTTGTTCATTTCAATCTGGTCGATGAAAGGTGAATAAAGAGGAAAAATTCTTTCTACACCAATGTTTCCCGACATTTTACGAACAGTGAAAGTTTTGGTAATACCAGTTCCTTTAACCTGGATAACCACTCCACGGAAATTCTGGATACGTTCTTTGTTCCCTTCCTTAATTTTGTAGTGAACAGTAATGGTGTCACCTGCTTTAAATTGCGGTTGTTCCTTTGTTTCAGTTACAAACGCGTTTTGTGCAACTTTAATTAAATCCATTTTTTTTTATGTTTTAGTGGCAATATTACATCAAATCAATGAGTAAGAGATTGCTGAAATGTGGCGCAAAATTAATAAAAGATTTTAATCTGGCACTTATATCTAATAAAATAATCTGGCAATGTCATTAAATCAATGGGTAGGCGTGCCAATCATTTTTAAATGATCGCCTGTGCCGTCAACGATTACCTTCTTCCACCAGTCAGGGTAGCCAGGCTGGTTAGGGCTTGGAGGCATTCCTGTCTCTGTTCGTTCAAAAACGCCATCTTTTTCCTTCTTAATATTCCCGTCCATGAATTTTACAATCAGGAATTGAGACAGTTTCTTCCATTCTTTGGTCATTCCATTGGCCTGATTTACTGAATAATCAGTTAGAAATTGAAGCGTTTCGTTTTTCTTTCCGGAGTTCCACAGGTTTTGTGCGGCCATGTCGACACTTGGTGTATAGGCTACAAATTTGTCTTCCAGGTTTTTCTGAACTTTCTGAATATCGGGAATCATGGCATCGTAGCGCAGGTAAGCAAAGTTTGAAACCACATTGAATGTCCAGAAAGCCGATGTTTCAGAGAACGTTAGCATGTCGCCGTTCCCCACCTTAAAACATTCAGGAATTTCAGTAATTCCGCAATACATCGGAACGTAACAGGTGCTGTAAGTATCATCAACGCCAAACCAGAAAATTCCGCCAATCGGGTTGGGCAACCATGAACGTGATTGAGCGACAAACGAAAATCCTGTCTGCTGGGTAGAGATGGCTCGTTCGTTGACATAACTTACAGAATCAACTTTAAAAGTAAGTGGTCTCCAGCGGTATGGTAATTTAAATGGTCCGGCACCAATGTCTTTCGTCATATCCAGGGCAGTTCCTTCGTAATGGTCGCGCATCATGCTCATTACATCCTGAACGCTAAGTTTTTTGTCGGGTTTTACCCATAATGGCATCCGGTTCGATGGAAACTTATTTTCGCCGGCATGTTTTACATTTCCAAGCACATACTCTTCGTATTGTTTCATCCCGGAATATACTTTGTTGAAACCGGCATAAACACGTGCATCGCTGAAACGTGCGCCGCTGAAATCGACTGGCGCGTAAATATCCGAAAAACTGAAATCGGTATTTTTGCCATCAAACCATCCTTTTTCGCGGGCAAACGAAATAACATCTTTTGCAAATAAACAATTGGCTGCATCATTCATTGGGAAGGTGGTGATACGGGCCTGATTGGCATGTCCGCAAATGTATCCGTCGGGAACACGCTGAGCAACCCACACAGCGCCTTTTTCGCCTTCTCCTTTTCCAATCATCTCCATAATCCAAACTTCGTTAGGATCTGAAATGGAGAATGATTCGCCTTCGCTGGCGTAACCGTATTTTTCAACCAGGCTGGTCATCACTTCAATAGCCTCGCGTGCTGATTTAGCTCGCTGTAAAGCCACGTAGATCAAACTGCCATAATCCATGATCGCTCCTGATTGTTTAAATAGCACTTCGCGTCCGCCGAAAGTTGTTTCACCAATGGAAACCTGAAATTCGTTCATGTTTCCAATTACGCTATTTGTATGTGCGACTTGAGGAATGCGTCCCATGAATTTACCGGTATCCCATTCGTAAATATCGCGTAAGGCGCCAGCCGGATAATCATGAGCAGGCTGGTAATACAATTCGCCATATAAAGTATGCGAATCGGCTGCATAAGTAATCATCGTTGAGCCATCGACAGTGGCTCCTTTTGAAATTAAAAAATTGGTGCATGCGAATGATCCCTGAATACCCCCAACAACTGCCATAATCGACAGAAAAATAATGTGTTGAACTTTTTTTATCATGACAACTATAAACTTTTTTCTTTGTACAAATATAATTATTATCAGGTGTTAAAATCAGACCTGATTTATGACTTTAAAGAAGCTTGATTTTCAGGATAAGAACCATGAGAAAGCTCAGGTCTGCCTATTTGGAAAATGGGAAACGAAAGGGAAATGAAGAATTCAAACGAATCAGCGTTTCCATAAGGCGATAGCCAGAAGAATCCATCCGGTTACAAATGATATTCCCCCGACGGGAGTGATTGCACCTATTGCCTTTATTCCTGAAATGGAAAGAACGTACAAACTTCCGGAGAATAAAATGATGCCAATACTAACGAAGAAGCCAGCCCAACGGATGTATTTCGATTTAACCTGAAATCCGATCAATCCGATGAGCAGCAAACCCAACGCATGGTAAAACTGGTATTCGACACCCGTTTTATACACGGCAAGCATTTCGGGCGACACAATTTGTTTCAGTGCATGAGCTCCGAAAGCTCCAAGCAAAACGGCCAAAGCCATAAAAACAGCTCCTGAGATTAATATGGTCTGATTCTTCATATTTCAATTTACATATAAGTTTTACGAATTCGTAAAACCTGTAACAATTCTTATGAGACAAGGTTTTCAGAAACAAAAAAATCCCACTGGAATTACCAATGGAATTTTTATAACAATATAAAGGTTGTAAGGTTTCCTTTTCCTAAATTTAATCCAACTTGTGAATAACCAATCCGGAGCGAAGTTTTGGCTCGAACCAGGTAGTTTTTGGTGGCATAATATTACCTGAATCGGCAATGTTGATCAGTTGCTGCATCGACACCGGATAAAGGGCAAAAGCCACTTTCATGTCGCCAGCATCCACACGTTTTTTCAACTCGCCCAAACCGCGGATTCCACCAATAAAATCGATGCGTGTTGAAGTCCGGAGATCGGAAATTCCCAAAATCTGATCGAGAACCAGATTCGACAGGATGGTCACATCCAACACGCCAATCGGATCGTTGTCGTTGAAAGTGCCTAGTTTAGCGTTCAGTTTATACCAGTTTCCGGAGAGGTACATGCTGAATTCGTGCAATTTTGATGGTTTGTAAATTTCAGCTCCGGTCAGCACAACATCAAAACTTTTAGTCAGTTTGTCGAGCAATTCTGCTTCGGTCAGGCCATTCAAATCTTTCACAGTGCGGTTGTAGTCGATAATCTGCAATTGATTATCAGGAAAGTGAACAGCCATGAAAAAATTGTATTCTTCGTTTCCGGTATGCTTGGGGTTTTGTCCTTTCTTTTCCAGTCCGATGCGGGCAGCAGCTGCTGTACGGTGGTGTCCGTCGGCTACATAAGTTGCCGGAACTTTGGTCGCAAATAGTTCCTCAATAGTCTTGTTGGTCGCCGCATCGTTGATGGCCCAGAAATGGTGTCCAAAACCATCTTCTGCAACAAAATCATAGTCGGCTTTCTGGTTTTTTACAATCGAATTGACGATGGCATCGATTTCAGGAACAGCGCAATACGAAAAGAATACCGGTTCGATGTTGGCATTCAGGTAACGGGTCAGTATCATGCGGTCTTCTTCTTTGTCCGGACGGGTCAACTCGTGTTTTTTGATGATTCCCTGGTTGTAATCTTCGCACGAAGCAGCGCCCACAATTCCGTATTGAGTGCGGCCATTCATGGTTTGCGCGTAAATGTAATATTTAGCTTCTTCGTCCTGACTGAGCCAACCTTCTTTCTGAAATTTTTGAAAATTTCCAACCGATTTCAGGTAAACGGTTTCCGAATGAATGTCAGTTCCTTCCGGGCAGTCGATTTCGGCCCGGGTGATGTGGAGCAGCGAACATGCTTTGCCTTCGGCCATTTGCGCAGCTTCGGTGCTGTTCATTACGTCGTATGGTAAACAGGCCAGATCGCTGGCAATAGCTTTGGGCGGACGGAGTCCTTTAAATGGTTTTACGATAGCCATAATTCTTACTTTTATTGAATTGGATTATTCGTTTTCTTTTGGTCTGTGGTATTTTTTATAAATAATATAAGCAAGGCTCCGAATCGCAACTTTTCTTCCGGAAGGAAGATGTGTTGGCCGGGCCCACGGCATGATCAATGCTGCAACTCCGGCAACAATTACGCCTTTTACAGGATTCATTTCAATTGAAAATATCCAAACAAGCAAATAGATGATATCAAAAATGACCAAAAATATCATGAAATTGTAAAAGGGAATTTTGAATTTCAACGGCATGACTTAACTATTTTGATAATTAATAAATGATGAATGATTCTTACGCTTCATGTTGATTAACGCGACTTAAATCAGTCCCATAATTAACTCTGAATTTTTCTAAATTTTATTCTATTTCAATATGGTATTTCCCAAGTAACCCGGCCAGCCGGGAACTTGAGAACTTTGCTTTTTTCATCTTGTTTGTTTCCGGATCGAACGCATAGTTGCGAGCGGTCCGAAAATCAGTTTTCTCCAGGTTGCATTGTTTGAAAACGGCCATTGACAAATCGCAGTTGTCAAATTTTGCTTCTGACAGATCGGTTGAGGAAAATTCAACCTCTTTAAGAGAGCAATCGATAAACTTTGTTTTTTTTAGCTTCTTGCCGAAAAAAGAAGAATAATCGAGTACGCAATTTTTAAATTCAGCAGCAAAAAGAAAATCGGAACAGTGCTCGAAGTTAATTCCAATTAGCTTACAACCAATGAAATAAACATCTTTAAGCCCTGATCCGCTTAATTTTGCCATGGCAAAGTTACAATTTTCAAACCGGCAACTGATAAAATCATTGTCAGAAAAATCGGCATTGGAGAAATTGCAATTCAGAAAAATACAACTATCAAATTCGGTTTGTGAAACCTTTTGGCCTGAATAGTTGATATTCGTGTAGTTTTCGTTGTAGTAGCAATTCTTCTTCATTTCCTTCTGCAACTACCTGTTGACGCGGTATGTCTGATCGCCGGTTTCGAAAAAAGCGACAATTTGCTCAGCAGCGGCAACACCAGCATTTACGTTGGCTTCGGCTGTTTCTGCTCCTTGTTTTTTTGGAGTTGAATAATAGCGAAGGTCAAATTTTTCGGCTAACTCGGCGTGGTTGGCTGGAGCAATATCGCTGATGTATTTAAAATCAGGACGTTCTTCCAGCATTTTTTTCAGGCCATCTTCATCAATTACCTCTTTTCGGGCTGTATTAATTACAGTAGCGCCTTTTGGCATTTTGTTCATCAGGTCGAAATTAACCGACTTTTTTGTTTTTTCGTTTACCGGAATATGCAACGATAAAAAATCGCTAGTGCTAAACAGCTCTTCAACTGATTGAACCACTTTTACATCATATGGTTCCATGCTAACTTTAGTGATACATGGATCAAGAGCAATGACCTTCATGCCCAGCCCCTGGGCAATTCGGGCAACGCGGCGTCCGATATTGCCACAACCATATACTCCAACCGTTTTCCCTTTAAGTTCAGAACCTGAAATACCTTTGAACTGACCGCGGGACATGAAAATCATCATGCCGATGGCCAATTCAGCCACGGCATTTGAGTTCTGCCCGGGCGTATTCATGGCAACGATTCCTTTTTCGGTGCAGGTAGCCAAATCCAGATTATCGAAGCCTGAGCCCGCCCTGACAACAACCTTCAGCTCTTTGGCTGCTTCCAACACTTCTTTGTCAACAATGTCGCTTCTGACGATCATTGCCTGAACGTTTTTAACTGCATCTAATAAATCTGATTTTGATGCGTATTTTTCAAGCCGTTGCACCTGGTAGTCGGCTTGTTCAAGAATTCCGACAATTTGATTCACTGCTGCCGGAGCAAATGGTTTTTCTGTAGCTATTAATACCCGTTTCATCAGAAAATAATTTGTTTTTAATGGTGATGGAACTTGCCTGTTGCTAAAAATTATTTTTTGCATTTGTGTTTGCAGCAACACGTTTGTTCCATCGTTATCGTTTTTCTTTAAAAGAGAAAAGCAGAACCTCCATTCTGCTTTTCTTCTGATTTATTTAAGCTTCGTTTTCTCAAATTCTTTCATCGCATCAACCAGCGCTATTACACTTTCTTTCGGAAGCGCGTTGTAGGTTGAGGCTCGGTATCCACCCACAGAGCGGTGACCTTCTAATCCTAACATTCCCAGAGATTTGGCATAAGCGAGGAATTCAGGTTCCCATTCTTTGTATTCATCGTTCATTACGAAACAAATGTTCATCAATGAACGGTCGTTTACATCAGGAATATTGGCTTTAAACAATTTATTGCGGTCGATTTCATCGTAAAGAATTCCTGCTTTTTTAATGTTCATTTTTTCCATCACTTTAACACCGCCAAGTTCTTTCAACCATTTCAAGGTCTGAAGAGCTGCAAAAACTGGGACTACCGGAGGTGTGTTGAACATAGATTCGTTTTCAATGTGAGTTTTGTAATTCAACATCGTAGGAATTTTACGGGTTACTTTACCCAACGCATCTTCTTTCACAATAACGAAAGTAAGCCCGGCTGGAGCAAGGTTTTTCTGGGCTCCGCCGTAAATGATTGCATATTTCGAAACATCCATCGGACGGCTCAAAATGTCGGATGACATATCGGCAACTAACGGCACTTTTGAATCAATATCGTTATGGATTTCAGTTCCATAAATGGTGTTGTTGGTTGTAATGTGAAAATAATCGGCATCTTCAGGAACAACGTAGTCTTTAGGGATGTAGTTGTAAGTACTTGCTTTTGACGATGCAACTTCGATAACTTCACCGAAAAGTTTGGCTTCTTTCAACGCTTTATCAGCCCATGTTCCTGTATTTAAATATGCCGCTTTCTTCTCAAGTAAATTGAAAGGAACCATCATAAATTGAGAACTGGCACCACCACCCAAAAATAGCACATGATAACCTGCAGGAATATCGAGCAATTCCTTGAAAAGTTTTTGCGCTTCTTGGCTTACAGCAACAAACTCCTTGCTACGGTGTGAAATTTCCATTAGAGAAAGGCCTGTTCCGGCAAAATCGATTAATGCTTCGGCTGTGTTTTTAATGGTGTATTGCGGTAAAATAGAGGGTCCCGCATAAAAATTATGCTTCTTCATTTGAGTGTAATTTATGGGTTAATAACTATTTACAACGATTTAAATTGCAAATAATGGTTTAAAATAAACGATTATTTGTCGATGGTTTTCTGAAATATATCAGACTTAATTTTATTACAACAAGTTATAGAACATCCAATTAATAAACTTCAAAATTCGAATAAAAAAGTGAAGCGTCAATCTGTATTTGCTTTATTTTTTTAACTTTTGCTGACTTCTTATTGACAATACCCAAATTCTCATACTGTTCTATAAAGGTCAATCAGTTTTTCGTTCTGAAATATAGGAATGACAGGACAAAGGTCTTCTGTCAGGCAATATTCGATGCAATCGTCCAATCCTTTCGATGCCAGTCGGCCTTTTTGCGCAGCCTTTTGTAAGTAGCCCAATAAATCACTTTTGGCAAGGTTCCACAAATCGATCGATGCTGTGACCGCATCGCAAATGGACTCAAATTTTCCTGTATTCAGGAGCCGTTCGGCCAGAGCGCCAGCAAAAACGGTGTCTTCCAGGCAGAAACGGTCTTTCCACGAAGCACAAAAAATTATTACCGGGGCGTTTTGCTGAATCAACCAGTTTGCCAGTGTGGTAATATTTAAAAATGAGCCGATAACAACTGCTTTTGAATGGGTGGCCATGTGAATGCAGCGTGTTCCGTTAGTAGTGGAATAGGCTATTTCTTTTCCGGCTACGATTTTAGAAGTAAAATTGAATGGCGAGTTCCCGAAATCTGCAAAATCGAGCACATATCCATCGCGCTCTGAAGCCACCATGTAACCTTGCTGTTTCATTGTCCTTGCTTCTTCGACAGTCGCAACCGGGATGATGCTTTTTACTCCATTGTAAATGGCGGCACAGATGGATGAGGTAGCGCGCAAAATATCAACGATCACCACAATGTTCTGATCATCGGCATGTTTATCGTAGATTGCGGGGGACAAACAAACCTCAAGCCGATTTTTGGATTTTTCCATTTTTTAATCAAAGGCCACAAAGATATAGAAAGTCGTCAACCAAGCTCTATTTTCAGTGTTAGAAAATAGTATTTAAACTAATAGTAAAATTAGGAAATGAGGAAAAGGAAAACGAAAAGAGGAAAAGGAAAGTTGAGGTTTTTCTTCTTTCTTTTTCCTCTTTTTTGATGAATTATAACGTACTGATGAACGGCATTTTTACAATTTTGGCCTTCAATGCTTTCCCTCTAACGTTTAAGTAAACTTCAGTGCCAATAGCTGAGTAAGCTTTGTGGACATAGGCCATCCCGATTCCCTTGTTTAAAACAGGCGACATGGTTCCTGAAGTAACCCGACCGATCACATTCCTGTCTTTATCGGTCAATTCGTAATCGTGACGCGGAATTCCGCGGTCGATCATCTCAAATCCGCGAAGTTTGCGTTCCACACCTTCTTGCTTTTGCATCAGCAGATAATCCTTGTCAATGAAATAATCACTATTGAATTTAGTGATCCAGCACAATCCCGCTTCTATCGGAGAAGTGGTGTCGTCAATGTCGTTTCCATAAAGGCAATATCCCATTTCGAGGCGAAGTGTATCACGGGCTGCCAGTCCGATTGGTTTGATGCCAAATTCAGCCCCAGCTTCAAAAATCATATTCCACATTTGTTCAGCAATTTCATTTCTGAAATAAAGCTCAAAACCGCCAGAGCCGGTATAGCCAGTGGCCGAAATGATTACATTGTCAAAACCGCCGATGGTACCGGTAACAAATGTATAATATTTGATTTCTGACAAATTAATATTGGTCAGTTTCTGAAGAGTGGCTTCAGCTTTGGGTCCCTGAATAGCCAATTGACTGATTGCAGGTGAGGCATTTTCAAGAATAGCACCATTTGTATTTTGTGAAACAATCCAGTTCCAGTCTTTATCGATGTTGGCGGCATTAACAACCAGCATGTATTTTTCGGGTTCGTAATAATAAACCAGCAAGTCGTCAACAATACCACCTTTCCCATTGGGAAGGCAAGAATATTGAGCTTGTCCTAAAACTAATTTGGAAACATCGTTTGTGGTTACCCGCTGAACCAATTCCAGTGAATTCGGGCCTTTTACCCAAAATTCTCCCATGTGCGAAACGTCGAATACCCCAACCGATTCGCGAACAGTCATGTGTTCGTCTTTGATCCCGGAATATTCGATAGGCATTTCGAACCCGGCAAACTCCACCATTTTGGCTCCAAGTTGTTTGTGTATTTGATTAAAAGCTGTGATTTGCATAGTTTTATTTTCAGTTTTAAGTGACAAAATTAGCTTATTACCTGTGTTTAAAGCATGAAAAATATCATTTGCCAAATATATTAGTTTTTATCTTGGGTTCGATAATTTTATGGGGTAACTAATGCTTAGTAAAAAGACCAGTAGCCAAATTTTGAATGATAATTTTTATACTTTTGAAAGCAATAAACTCATTTCAAAAAAAGAACCAATGTCACAAAACCACTACACGAACTTAGACTATTTGAAAGAAATTACTGGAGGTGAACCTGAAATTATGCAGGAATTTATTCAAATGTTTTTTGATCAGTTACCTGAATTCAGAGATGGATTGACCAGTCATTTAGCCAATAAGAAGTACAAAGAACTTGGCGAATTGGCTCACAAGGCAAAGTCGTCGGTTATGACTTTTGGTATGAATGATCTTGGACACCGACTGAAAGAATTACAACTGAAAACCCAGAAATTGGAAGATATTGATAGTTATCCGGTTTATGTTGATGAGTTTTTGAATGAAATCGCTCAGGCCGAAAAAGAATTGAAAGAAGAGATGAGTAAGATGTAAATGATTTAATGTCCGTTTTTATAAAGTAAAACCCATAAGTTCTAACAAATGAGCTTTTGGGTTTTATTGTATTTTGCGATGAACAAGCTTTCCCTTTCTCCAAAATATAGCAGTCATTCATCATTCAAAATTCGTTATTCATGACTATTTTTCGTTTCGGATAGCAAGATTGACCCTATCTTTATCATCGAATGAAACGCATTTAATCTTCAACTCAAATGGAACACGATTGTTCTGAAAACAAAATATTCACTGAAAACCTGGAGCTTTTTTTTGAAATGGTTGAAAACGCCCGTGATGGGATTAACATCACTCAAGATGGCCAATTCCGTTATGTGAATAAGGCTTTTTGCGATATGATTGGTTACACCCGCGACGAATTGTGCCGCATGACTGCAGCCGACCTGTTACCTGAACGCGAAAAAGAACGCATGGTTAAGCAGCACTTCGACCGGATGCAGGGAAAAGGAAATTACGGATTAGATTATACTACCTTGGTGCACAAAAACGGAACCGATATAGCCATAGAATTTAATGTTTCGCCAATCACTTACCAGGGACAATTGGCATCGTTTATATCGATTCGTGATTTCACCGAACGCAAACTGATGCAGGAAAAGCTGGAACAGAGCGAACATAAATACCGAAATCTTGTCGAGAACGCTCACGACGGAATCATTATTACCCAATTCGGAAAATTCAAGTATGTCAACCAGGCTTTTTGTGCTGCGGTCGAATATTCTGAAGATGAGCTTGTTGAACAACCTTTTCTGAAAGTGGTTGCAGAAGAAGACCGCGAAAGATTGAATGAATTTCACCGGTTACGGATGGCTGGCGAACGACATCAAATGATTTATGAGGCAAAGGGCATCACTAAATCAGGACGGATTAAATATTTCGAGATTAACACTTCATACATCGAATACAACGGGAACCCGGCTACTTTCATCATTTTGCGCGACCACACCAGCCACCGCTTAATGGAAGACACCCTGGTTGCCAGCGAAAAAAAATACCGTCGCCTTTTCGAGGCCGAGTCGGATGCTATCTTCTTGATTGAAAAGGAAACAGGCCAGATTTTGGATGCCAATCCGGCCGCAACAAAAATATATGGCTACGAACACGAAGAATTCCTCTCGCTAAAGAATACTGATATTTCTGCTGAACCTGATAAAACCAAAGCAGCAACGAGAGAAGACCATAATTTTGTTCCGATTCGTTACCACAAAAAGAAGGATGGAACGGTATTCGCCGTTGAAATTTCGGCTGGCGTAACCGAACTCGATTGCCGACAAGTACATATTATTACTGCCCGCGATATTACCGAACGTTTACGCATGCAAAAAGAAGTTCAGGATAGCGAAGCAAAATACCGCATGCTGATCGAAAAATCGCTGGATGGTATTGTCATTTCGCAGGATGGAAATTTGGTGATGGTGAATAACGCTTTTGCCGATATGCTTGGCTATACGGTTAATGAATGTATGCAGTGTTTCGGCCCCGATTCAATCGCCCCTGAAGACCGTGAACGGGTTATGGGTTTTCACTACAAACGAATGAAGGGCGAATTGGGAGATAAACGCTACAATACCTCGATAATTTGCAAGAATGGCACACGCGTTATTGCTGAATTTAATTCGACCAACATTGAATTTAATGGCAGGACAGCTTCTTTTATTACCACTCGCGATATTACCCAACAAATTAAAATGCAGGAAGCGCTTGAGAAAAGCGAACGCAAATTTCGTGAATTGGCCGACCTGTTGCCTCAAACTGTTTTCGAATTTGATCCGGACGGAAATGTAACATACTTCAATAAAGCAGGTCGCAAGGTTTATGGTTTTACCGAAACCGATACCGCAATCAATGCTATCGATGGAATTGTAACTTCCGACCGGCAGCGCATGTACGATACCATTGTAAATGCGGCAAAGCAGAAAGAGATCAGTATTAAAGATGAATATACCGCCCGACGGAAAGATGGCAGTACCTTCCCCGTTATATTTTATGGTAACCTGATGTACGAGAATAGCCAGTATGTTGGCACCCGTGGATTGGTAATCGATATTTCGGAACGCAAAGCGATGGAAGAAGCACTGAAAAAGAGCGAGAAAAAATTCCGTGAACTCGCCGACCTGTTGCCTCAGACCGTTTACGAACTCGATACAAATGGTAACGGAACATACCTGAATAAGACAGGGCGCATTGCAATGGGATTTAGGGAAGATGGAAGCGATTTGAAATTTCATGCATTGGATGGAGTAATTCCTGAAGATCGTGATCGGATGCGGGAAAACATGCGAACAACATTTAAAGAAAAAAGGCTCAGCTTTTCTGATGAATATACTGTCCTTCGGAAAGATGGCTTAACATTTCCAGCTATTTTTTATTCATCGCCAATGTTTGAAAATGATGAATTCCTTGGCACCCGAGGACTGATCATTGATATTTCGGAGCGAAAAGCAATGGAAGAAACGCTCCGTAAATCGGAAGAACATTACCGACGGGTGATCCAGAGTTTGCAGGAAGGTTTGTTCGTGCTTCAGGATGAAAAATTCAGGTTTGTAAACGATGCCATAGTTGATATTTTAGGGTACACAGTTGAAGAAATGACTGGTCAGCATTTTAGCGCTGTGGTTCCTCCCGAATTACGCAAAGAATCGGTTCAATATAATTTCAGGCGAAAGGCTGGCGATGGCGAATCGTGGAGCTACGAGTTTAAACTTTTGCACAAAGATGGGAAAACCCGAATTCCTGTTATTCTTTCAACCAATCTGACCGAACTCGATGGGAAAATGGCTGTTGTCGGAACAGCTAAAGATATTACCGACCGCATAAAAGCCGAAGAGGAAATTAAAGCCGCACACAAGCGCCTCGAAGAAATTAACCGCGATTTGGAGCAGACCATTCGCGAACGAACCAAGGAGCTGACCAAGGCCAATACCCAGTTGCTGAAGTTACAAAAGGAAAACCTGCAATCGCAGTTCGATGTACTCAAACAGCAGGTTAACCCGCATTTTCTGTTCAACAGTTTAAATGTGCTTACATCGTTGATTCGTGTTGAACCCGAGCTGGCTGAGAAATTCACAGAACACCTGGCGAAGGTTTATCGTTATGTACTGGAAAAAAAAGACAATGAGCTGGTAACATTAAGCACAGAAATGAATTTTCTCGATGCCTATATTTTCCTTCTCAACATTAGGTTTATGGACAAAGTAAAAGTGAATATACGTATTCCAGACGACATGAGGAATTTCCGGATTATCCCGCTGGCCATGCAGTTGCTGATTGAAAATGCCATCAAGCACAACGCCATGTCGAAGAAATCGCCGCTGGTAATTGAAATTTTTATTGACGAAAATAAGCTGCTAAATGTGGTTAATAATCTTCAGGAAAGGGAAGCACACATGACATCAACCGGTGTTGGACTGAAAAATATTCAAAACCGCTACCGTTTGCTAAATAATTCTGTACCGGTTTTTGAAAAAACGGCGACGCATTTCAAAGCAATTATACCATTGGTTTCAGAATAGGATGCATGGGTTGCAATTTATTAAAACACCAAAGTCGTGAATTATCTGTAACCCCTGGTTAAGTGGGGAAAGAACCGAGTCTAGCGCAAAAGAAACAATGCGAAATGCGGTGTGAGTTAATTCAGCAAAATGTGAAAGTATTGGTTGTGAGGTGGTTGAAGATGTAAATTTTAGAATAGAAACATAGGAAACAATTAATAAAATGCAAGTAGTAATTATTGAGGATGAAGAGTTTGCCGCGCGCAGGCTGGAGCGGATGATTTATCAAATTGATGCTGAAATCAAGGTGGTCGCCAAACTTGAATCGGTGAACGAATCGGTGGAATGGCTAAAAAATGAGCAGCAACCCGATCTGATCTTTATGGATATTCATCTCGAAGACAATTCGAGTTTTACAATATTTAACAGTGTATCAATTAATTGCCCTATTGTTTTTACTACGGCAACCAACGAAAAATCGACTGTCGTTTTCCAAGAAAACAATCTGGATTATCTGCTGAAGCCTATTTGTGGTGACGAGTTGAAGCAAATCATTTCGAAATATCAGAATTTTAAGGTTAAGGACTGGATGCCCATTGATGTTTCGATTTTTAGATTTATAAAAAACAATTAAAGCTATGAGTTTTATCGCTAAACGATGTTCGTTATCAGCCAGTCAGTTACTGGTTGCTTCTTCAGGAAAAGTATTCCCTTTGCTTTGCCCAACCCGTGAGTACGAATGGATACAAAACTGGAAATGCGATCTGGTTTTTTCGGAATCGGGGTTAGCCGAACTGGACTGCATTTTTGCAACCCATTTTCCCGGCGACGAAAAAGATATCTGGGTAGTTGACTGTTATCAGCCCACCGAAATGATTCAGTTTATACGGGTAGCTGAAAACCGGGTGATTCGTTATCGGATTAGCTTGAAAGACAATGCACATGGCCAGACAATAGCTTTGTGGGAACAAATAGTTACCGGTTTAACAGAGACAGGCAACCGTTATGTAGAAAGCCTTTCAAATTTAGAATTTGGGATAAAAATAAAGGAGTTGGAAAACATGATCAACTACTATCTGGAAACCGGCGAGATGTTAATAGCAACCAAATAACAATTAAATAGAAACAGAAAATGAAGCGAGCATTAGTAATTTACCACAGCCAAACAGGTACTACACGTAGTCTGGGTATCGACATCAACAATTTCTGCAAAGTAAATGGCATTGAATCAAAGGTTATAGCGACTGACGAGTTTACAACAGAGGCCCTAAAGAATGTGGATTACATTTTTATGGGATGCTGGACACATGGATTGATGATCCTTTTGCAACATCCGGAGAAAACATGGGTCGAGTTTGCTGAGAAATTGCCTGAGTTAAACGACAAGAAGCTGGTGTTGTTTACCACTTACAAATTGGCAACAGGCAGCATGTTCAGGAAAATGAGCCAGCACCTGAAATGTAAGCCCGGCCAGATTCTGCTGGAGCTGAAATCGCGAAACGGAGATTTATCAGATAAAAACAAGCAACTGATCACTGGAATACTTTCCAATTGATTTCAAAAAACTGGTATAAGGTCAGAATTTTTAAGCATTCATCGAGAAATTTCAAAACCTAAAATACAAACACAATGAACGTCCTGATTATTGAAGACGAACAACTGGCAGCACGCCGCCTTGAAAGTATGATTTTAACTTACGATCCGGCAATAAAAGTGCTGGACAAACTCGAATCGGTGGAAGATTCGGTAGCCTGGTTTAAAAATCACGCCCATCCCGATCTGATTTTTCTCGATATTCACCTCGAAGACGACCTTAGTTTTGCCATTTTCGATAAGGTGAAAGTTGATTCGCCCATCATTTTTACAACGGCATTCGACGAATACGCCATTCGTGCATTCAAACTGAAAAGTATTGATTACCTGCTGAAACCTATTGTTCAGGAGGATTTGAATAATGCAATTTCTAAATACAAGGAATGGAACGGGCAAAAAAGCAACATTGATATGTCCGCGCTGTTCGACCTGATCAACAAAAAGGAAGTGACTTACCGCGAACGTTTTTCAGTTTCGTATGGTCAAAAGATAAAGTCGTTTGGCGTTTCTGAAATTGCCTATTTCTATTCCAACGAGGGCATGACTTACGCTGTTTTGAACGATACCAAACATTATCCGGTTGACTATTCGCTCGACAATTTACTCAACGAACTAAATCCAACTGATTTTTTCCGCATCAACCGGCAATACCTCATCAAACACGGCTCGATCAAACAAGTACATATTTTTCCGAAAAGCCATCTAAAACTGGAATTGTCGCCCAAACCGGCAGACGATATTTTCGTGAGCATCGATAAAGTGACCGCTTTTAAGAAATGGCTGGGCGAATAAACATGGTGATGATGCTAAGACCCTGGGCTGAAACCGACCTGCATTCAATTGTAAAATATGCCGGAAACCCGAAAATTACGCGGTTTATGTCCGATGGATTTTTAAACGTTTCGTCTCCTGAAGGGGCGAAGAAATTTATCGCGTTTGCAAATTCAGCAACAGATAGAATTTATCGTGCCATTGAACTTGATGGCGAAGCTGTTGGCGGAATTGGTGTTTCAGTTCTGTCGGATATTTACCGAAAAAATGCAGAACTTGGATACTGGCTGGCTGAACCTTTCTGGGGTAAGGGCATTATGAGCCAGGCAATTCCTGCCATTATAAATGAAGCTTTTGAAATTCTGGATATTAAGCGCATTTTCGCCAAGCCATTCCATACCAACTTCGCTTCGCACCGGGTACTCGAAAAATCAGGATTTAAGCTGGAGACGATATTTGAAAAGACAGTTTTCAAAGACGGTGAATATTTAGACGAATATATTTTTGGAATCAGAAACCCAGTAACAAAAAAATGACCGCATATCCGAAGTTGGTCATTTACTATTTTTCGGGAACAGGGAATTCCGGGAACGTAGCACATTGGATGGCTGATATCGCCAAAGAAAAGGATATGGAAGTCAGCCTGATCAACATTGCCAAAACCGAGCGCCGTTGTATTGAATCTCCTGGTCCTGACGCGGTGGTGGCCTTTTGCTCGCCCATTCACGGCTTCAACTACCCGCCGGTGATGCTGAATTTCATCCTGCGGTTTCCGAAAGCAAAGAACCATGTGCTGCTGCTAAATACCCGTGCCGGAATGCTCATTGGCAAATGGAATGTGCCCGGCCTGACCGGCATTGCGTTCTATTTTTCTGCCTTAATCCTGAAGCTGAAAGGCTATTCGATCCGCTCGATGTTTCCGGTTGATTTGCCCTCGAACTGGATTTCGGTACACCCGGGGCTGAACGACCGAACCGTGAAATTCCTGCACGAGCGAAACCGCGAAAAAGTTTACCGTTTTGCCGAAAACGTGCTGGCCGGAGGAACCAATTTCCGCGCCGTTCGCGAGCTGGTTCAGGATTTGCTCATTTCGCCGATTTCGTTGGGATACTATTTCATCGGGCGCTTTTTCTTTGCCAAAACCTACTATGCTTCTGCGGCCTGCGACAACTGCGGCCTGTGCATCCAGTCGTGCCCCGTGAAAGCCATCAAAACTGTCGACAACCGCCCGTTTTGGACATTCAACTGCGAAAGCTGCATGCACTGCATGAGCTACTGCCCCAAACGTGCCATCGAAACGGCACATGGCTCCATTGTGCTGATTACCGTGCTGTCGTCGCTTGTTTTTTCGGGTCTGCTTTGCCGTTATTTCGGGCAGTTGTTTTTCGACATCGAACGCACTTTCGCTGGTTTTATTCTTGAGTCGGTCCTGTTTCTGGGCATCCTGGCCGTTTGGTACCGTTTGCTGCACTACGCCATGCGGTTTAAATTCGTCGAACGGTTGGTGGTTTACACCTCGCTCACCAAATACAAGTTTTGGGGACGCCGCTACCGGGCCTTAAAAAAGATGTAATTCGACAACCTATTGCAGCTCGAAGAAACCAGAACACGCCACGCCTTCTGGTTTTTATTTGTTGAAAAACAGGAAAATAAAGAAGCTTACTGTCCATAATTTTTCGCAAAAGGGGTGTATATTTGTTTATATCTAGTAATTAGCGGCAACTCTAAGTGCCCTGAATATTTTACATTAATACGTAACAAAAGACATAATATGAAACAGCCATTTAAGGACGATCTATTTAGACATCGACTTCTATTAATTTCTCTTGCAGTTTCGACTATTCTTTTAATTACTTTTTTAGTTTTTCAGTATTATGAATTAAAAGCATTGACACTGGACATTAAATGGATCATTTTGTCTGGTGTTCCAGTTCTTATTGGGCTTTTCATTGGAGGCTACATTAAGAGTTTTAAAGGATTTGGAATAGAACTTGAATCTAATTTGAGTGAACCAATTTCTCTATCAGTTATTTCAAAAATTGATTTGACAGAAAGTCCAGGAATGAATAAAGAATCACTCCAGCGGCTTTTTAATTTGAGCGAAAATGAAAGAAGTAAAATTAACTGCCTTCGTTTTATAAGTGGCAAAACCAATTATTACGATACTTATGCTATAGAAGAGCATTTAAGGATTTTACGCAATTTGAAATTTATTGAAATTATAAATCAAGATGGAGAGTTTATTTACTTAATTCCTTCAACTAAATTTAAACCAACAAGAAACAATATTCCTCCAAATCAAGAGATAAACGGAGCCAGACTTAATGATTTAGTGCGAGCGATAGAAACAAACAATTTTGTAGAATATTTCCCAGATGTTATAACGGATTTTATAATAACAACAGATAATACTTTGGAAGCATATAGAAAAATCAAAAAGAGCAATCAATCTCGACAGCTCTTCATAAATAGAGATGTTTTACCCGTTTTAGATGAAAAGAAGAGAATGATTGGTACCATAGATCAACAAAAATTAGAATCAAAAATTGCAGAAGAAGTTGAGAAAAATATTAAATGAAATTTTATTGACAAATCTATTAGGGAGAGAAGAACAGCCGTCAACATCAGCTACCCATTCGGCAGCAGTGGTTTTCGGTGTGCATCTTTCCGTCCGTCTAACCTTGTAGCTTAAGAGTTGAACAATTACCGTTGCAGCCTATGAAAACCAAAACTTCGATAAAACTACCGCTAACCGCCTTTGAAAAAGCGCGGTTGAAGCAAAACAAACTAAAAATCAGTGACATTACCGATTTTGCGGTGGACGAATTGGAAGTTCTGCTGAACACCTCGTTCGAACGCGCCCGGGAATTGCACGCGCTGGCCGAGTTTCAAACGGTGCCGTCGGTTGGGATCAGGTTTGCCGAAGACCTTGTTTTTATGGGTTATTACGCGTTGGACGAACTAAAAGACAAGGATGGCGCCGCGCTGACCGACGCGTACGAGAAAAAAAAAGGATATTGGATCGATCCATGTGTGGAAGACCAGTTTAGGCTGGCGGTGCACTACGCCAACACCGGCGACTCAACCAAAAACTGGTGGAATTTTACGGAAGAACGGAAAAAGTACCGCCTTGAACAAGGCTACCCGACAAACCGGCCACAAAAACCGTGGCACGAGTCCATTGAAAATCAGTAGATAAATACGCCAAAATCAGCAATCGCGGATTCGATATTGCCATCTGCTCAAATTTTCCAACGTTAAATTTTTATTAATCGCTAAAAATAAAAGACAATTTTGTCTTATTTATTAGACCGATTGGTCTATTTTTGTATCGTTATGAGTAAAGCAGAACGCACACGGCAATATATCATCGAAAAAGCTGCACCCATTATCAACAGGAAGGGCATGGCCGGCGCTTCGTTGAGCGATATTATGGAGGCAACCGGATTGGCCAAAGGTTGCATCTATGGGAACTTCGAAAACAAGGATGAGATTTGCCTCGAAGCGTTCAATTACCTGTCTCAAAGCTACAGCGAGCGGTTGCAGAAATACCTTCAGGACTTTAGCGGAAACAAAGCGAAACTGCTTGCCTACCTCGATTTCTCGATGGATGGCTCGTTCCGCGATGAATTTGGCGGATGCCCGGTTATCAATTTCGGCGCTGAATCAGACGACACCCATCCGGCAATTCGCGAACGGGTGCAACAAGTCATTCATTCGTCGCGGTCTTTCATCCGGAATTTGCTCCAAAAAGGAGTCGAAAGTGGTGAATTCAGGCCGGGCCTCGATTGCGAAACACAGGCACTTAAAATCTACGTTTTGCTCGAAGGTGCTGTAATCATCAGCCGCATCGAAAACAACAAGGAACAATTGGAACAGATTCTAAATCTGATTAAAACAGAGATTGAAACATTTTAAAATTTTTTAAACAGGAACCGACCAATCGGTCTAAAAACAAAAAGCAGAAAGCTATGGAAAATAAATTATTTAGCTCCTTACAGTTAGGAGACCTCACACTGAAAAACCGTTTTGTTATGGCACCGCTCACCCGCATGCGTGCCACCCCTTCTACCCTCGCGCCCAACGAACTGAATGCCGAGTATTATCGTCAGCGTTCGGGAGCCGGACTCATTGTTACCGAAGCTTCGCAAATTTCGCCACTCGGGATGGGATACCCGCTCACACCCGGAATCTATAGCGATGCCCAGGTTGAAGGTTGGGAAAAAGTGACCAAAGCGGTTCACGACAACGACGGTAAGATTTTCGTACAACTTTGGCATGTCGGGCGTGTTTCGCACACCTCGTTGCACCCCGAACAGGGACTGCCGGTTGCACCGTCGGCAATCGCCGCTTCGGGATTGACTTTGACAGCAGCTTTTCAACAAGTTCCGTTTGAAACACCGCGCGAAATCACCATCGACGAAATCAAACAAACAGTAAAAGACTACCGAAGAGCCGCTGAGAATGCGAAAGCTGCGGGTTTCGATGGTGTTGAACTGCATTCGGCCAACGGCTACCTGTTGCACGAGTTCATGCACGAAACCAGCAACCAGCGTACCGACGAATACGGCGGCTCGGTCGAAAACAAAGCCCGCATTGTGCTTGAAGCGCTGGATGAACTGGTAGAAGTGTTTGGCGCCGGAAAAGTTGGGATTCGTTTGTCGCCATTCGCCTTTCCGTATGGTGTTTACGATCCCAAATCGTACGAAGTATACCAGTATTTGGTTGAAAAACTGAATGGCTATGGGTTAGCTTATTTGCATTTGGTTCGTTACCGCGAGGGTGAAATCGACGACGTTGTTGCCAAAGAACAGGCGTTGTGGAAATCGTACACCGGAACCATTATTGCTGCCGACGGATTTACGCCTGAAACAGCCGCCAGCTATGTTGAAGAAGGTTTGGCTCACGCCGTGGCATTCGGTCGTCATTTCATAGCCAATCCCGATTTGCCCAAGCGCATCCAGCTAAAGGCAGAATTGAATCCATACGACCGCACAACGTTCTATGGCGGCGCCGAAAAAGGCTATACCGATTACCCGTTTCTGGAAACTCAAAAGGCATAATCGCTCAACCGAAACGATACACAGCAAGAGGCTTTGTCAGGCAAAAATAACCAGCCGACAGAGCCTCTTTTGCATCAAACAGGGTTCTGACAAAAAGAGCTAACGTCACTCATTTGCAGATGTTAGCCAATGACATTCGAAAATCCGTCATTCATTTTTTTTATCTTTCAGGAGAAAATAAAACCTCCCTATTTTTACGTAAAATACTCAAAACGAACAAACAATGAAGAAAATGGACTTTTATGGTGTTGGGCCAAAAATCGGACGGATTCTGATTCCGTGGTGGGCAATAACTATTATTTTGAGTCTGGCGACTGACAGTTTCAGATTTACACCTGAACGATCGACTGCATTGACTTTGATAGGTTCAGGATATCTTGTTTTCGGATTGATTTTCTATTTCACTTCGGTAAAACTTTTATTGAAAGGGCTAAGTGACGGGAAACTTGTTACGCGGGGGACTTTCTTTTTGTGCCAGAATCCGCTTTACGTGTCGTTTGTGCTGATGTTGATTCCTGCAGTTGGACTGCTGCTGAATTCGTGGTTGGTACTCACCACAAGTTTGGTTGGGTTTATACTCCTGAAAATATATGTGAACAATGAATACCAACTACTTGAAGAAAATTTTGGCCAAGAATACCTGAAATACAAAAGCGAAACGCCGGAATTTTTCCCGCTTCCCTTGAAAAAGTGGCTTAAAAAGAAATGACTTCAATATGGGATCTTCTGCAAAACCCATATCGACAAGGTTTTTAATCATTTGGTTCGGACAACTGATTTCGGGAATTGGCTCTGGGCTTACCGCTTTTGCTCTGGGCGTTTACGCCTTCGAACGCACCCATTCGGCCACCGTTTATTCACTAATCATTTTGTTCGCTTTTTTGCCTTCGTACCTGCTTAAGCCTATCGGCGGCACACTTGCCGACCGTTTCGACCGACGCCTGATGATGATGCTCGGCGATTTGGGTTCATCTCTAGGCCTGGTTTTCATTCTCCTGTTGTTTGTTTCAGGAATGAACGAGATGTGGATAATATACATGGGCGTGGCGCTTAGTTCGGTTTTTGTGGCTCTCCAAAACCCGTCGTACAAGGCGTCGGTTACCGATTTGCTTGATGAAGAAAACTACGCCAAAGCCAGTGGTCTGGTGCAACTGACCGAATCGGTGAAGTACCTTGTTTCTCCCATAGTAGCAGGTTTTTTGATGCACTATTTTCGTATCGAGGTTGTTTTGGTACTTGATATTGCCACTTTTGTCCTCGCTATTTGCACCGTTCTGGCGGTTAAAAAAACAATGGTTCAGGCAAAAGCAAAAAAGCCGGACGATGGTTTCTGGAGCGAGTTCAAAAAGGGGTTCCGCTATACGTTTGCTCGTAAAGAACTGGTTATTTTATTGTCGGTAGTGTCGTTGGTAACGTTCTTCATCGGGTTTATCCAGTCGCTTTTTGGGCCATTAATTTTGCCTTTTGCCGATGCCAAAACGCTTGGTGTTTCGCAAACCATTGCTGCTACCGGAATGCTATTCAGTAGCTTTTTCATTGGTATGTTCCGCAACTCCAAAAATCAGGTTAAAATACTGGCCAGTTCGCTGGCTGTTGCCGGGGTTTTCTATGCCTTGTTTGGGACTTCGACCAACATCGTTCTGGTAACTGCATACGGATTTCTATTCTTTGCAGCACTTCCGTTTGTCAATACTTCCATCGAAGTGCTGATTCGCAAAAGGGTAGATAACGCAGTTCAGGGGCGGGTTTGGTCCATTGTCTCGCTCATTTCGCAATTGGGCATGATTGTGGCCTTCGCACTGGCCGGCACTTTGGCTGACAAAGTGTTCAACCCGTTGCTTCTGCCAGACGGCGTACTCTCGTCAACTATTGGACAGTTTATTGGTACCGGCAATGGTCGGGGAATCGGGCTTATGTTTGTAATTTCAGGAATTCTGGTATTACTCACAGCAGTCAATATTAGCCGGCTTAAATCGATTGAGAACCTGAAATAGAGCCGTTTCAAACTGCAAAAAGTTTTACTTCCTATTTTCGGCTGCTCATGCCTTTAAAAGTCGGCTTCACTCCATTTTATTTTAATTGAAAACGTGTCGTTTCTATTTTTGATCCATAAAGACTCAAAGCCATGAAACAATTGATTTACGTCATTCTTGTCCTCGGACTGTTTGAAATAGCTTCAAACCTTTTCCACTTACTCAGGGGAACTCGCGAAAAGATTGGCTTGTCGGCAAAAAGGCAGCACCAGGAACTTCCTCTCGATTTAAGTTACCATCACTTCTATTGGAAGGCATGGATCATGTTCGTTTTTGGACTGCTGTTTACAGCATCCGGTCTGCATGTTTACACTACCGAAAAGCCAGGGTTTCTTTTCCCGGTTTTGTTTCTGTTTGGCATCTATGGGCTGGCACAAGCCTTCTATTACCGACGTACCTATAAAGTCTGGACCTCAGCAATCGTCTATCTTCTGCCACTTTTATTTCTACTGTTTCTTTCGGCAAAATAACGTTTGAAAAAATTCAGCCCGGTTCAATGCTATAGATTGCAATTCTTGTTCTCCAATTGAAAATTAAACCTCTCCATTAGTCCGTTTATCGGCAAAAACCGTGCATTCGCGCATTTTTATTGAATCACTTAATCGGTCCGGCATATATTTGCTTGCAATTACCGTGAGACTGTAACAATTCAATGGAGTGCGCGTCATAGAAAACAAAAAACAATATTCAGAAAACAAAACCAGAAACACGATCATGAACAACAACCCGAAAGCAGTCATCATTGGAGCCGGAGTTGGCGGGTTAGCCACCGCTAACTTTCTCGCTCAACATGGCTATGAAGTTGAAGTTTACGAGAAAAACTGCAACCCGGGCGGGCGCTGCGGACAAAAAATTCAGGACGGGCACCGGTTCGACCTGGGCGCAACCATTTTGTTGATGCCTTCGCTTTACAAACAGGTTTTTTCAGAACTGGGAATCGACCTCGAAAAAGACCTGGAAACCACTTCGCTGGCTCCTATTTACAAGCTTTTTTTTAGCGATGGCTCCGACTTTTCATTTACGCGCGACGAAGAACGAATGAAAGCCCAACTCGAAGCTTTCGAACCCGGAAGTTTCCCGAAATACAGGGCATACGTTGCAGAAGGCTACGATTATTTCAAACTGGCCATGAACGATTTGCTGGGCAAAAACTTCGATAACGTGTTCCAATTTGTCAACCTGAAAAGCATGCGCTTATTACTGAAGCTGAAGACATACAGGAATCATTCGGATTATGTCAAAGAGTTTTTCGACGATCCCCGGTTGCAAAAAGCTTTTTCTTTCCAGAATATTTACGTGGGGCAAAATCCTTATGAAGCCCCCGCTTTTTTTTCGATGCTCCCTGGAGCTGAAATTGCTGAAGGTGCCCTGTTTCCAAAAGGCGGGATGAACCGCATCATACAAACGCTGGTTGTGCTGGCCGAAAAAAACAAGGTGAAAATTCACTGCAAAAAACCAGTCGAAAAAATTATATTGAACGGGAAAAAAGCAGAAGGGATTTTACTCGAGGACGGCACAATTGTTCACGCCGATTTAGTGATTGCCAGCGCCGACCTGCCTTATGTGTACGACAAACTTTTGCGCGACAAACAGAAAACAAAGTCGCTTAAAAAGAAGGAATACTCGTGTTCGGCCATTGTTTTTCACTGGGGGGTTGACAAAGTTTATCCGCAGCTCGACCACCACAGCGTTTTCCTGAACGATCCGTACAAGGAAGGGTTGGAAGCCATCTTTAAGGAAAAATCACTGTCGAATAATCCAAGTTTTTATATCCATGCGCCCGTCAGGAGCGACAAAACTGCAGCTCCTGAAAATGAAGATTCGCTTTCGGTAATTGTGCCGGTTGCCCATCTCGACGAACGCGTGGACCAGGACTGGATCGCTCTTAAGCAAAAAGCCCGCGAAGCTGTCATTCGCCGACTGAAAGAAGCTGGTTTGACCGACATGGAGGAACACATCAAATTCGAGATCTGCTACCTTCCAAAAACCTGGGAAAACAGTTGCAATGTAACCAACGGATCGGTCTTTGGGAGTTTGGCGCATTCCATTTTTCAGATGGGCTATTTCCGTCCTCACAATCAGCATAAAAAATATAAAAATTTGTATTTTTCAGGTGGAAGTACTCATCCAGGAAACGGTGTTCCGCTGGTGCTTCTGGGAGCTAAATTAACCTCGGAACGTATCCTGAACGATGCTAAGAAAATGGTTAATTAGTAATGAAAATGGAAGTGTCGCTGCGAGGAACGAGTCAGTGCGAATGCAGGCAGATTGCTGCACTTCATTGTATTTTGTGCGCAATGACACTCTAAATAAAATTGTAAATCGTCCAATCGTAAATAACAACATGGAAACTGCGGTACAAACCCAAACTGATTTATATCTTCGCATTTTCGAATCCATCGATTTCGAAAAAATTGTTGATCATCCGAACATCCTGATAGCTGCGCATTTCTGGGACGCCGAACGCTACCAGGCAGCCCGCAACTGCTATAAATTTATGCGTGCCATCGACGACCTGATCGATAATTATAAAACGGAGCATGTGACCATTGCTCCTGAAAATCAGGCTCAGTTCGAGGCCGACGTTTACCGCTGGATCGGTACCGTAATTGAAGCCACGCACGAAATTCCGTCGCACCGCGAACTGATCGAAACGGTTCATCGTTTCTGCATCCCGTTCTGGCCACTCGAAGTCTTCGCCAAATCGATGATTTACGACATTTACCATGACGGATTCCCCTCCTTGCAAGGTTTTATCGACTATGCTGGCGGTGCATCGGTCGCCCCAGCTTCGATCTTCGTACATTTGGCCGGGTTGACCCAAAAAGACGGGAAATACTTTCCACCTGTGTTCGATGTAAAAGAGGTAGCAACACCCTGTGCTATTTTCAGCTACCTGGTGCACATTATCCGCGATTTTCAGAAAGATCACCTCAATAACCTGAATTATTTTCCGGATGATTTGATTGCGAATTACGGGATGGACCGCCAGCAACTGCTGTTCATGGCTAAAGGCGGACAAATTACCGATGGTTTCCGCAAAATGATTCGTGAATTGTACCAAGTAGCCGATATTTACCGCGAACGCACGCTGGACATGATCTGTCAGATCAAACCATTGGTCGAACCGCGCAGCCAGTTGAGCCTGGAAATCATTTTCGATTTGTACCTGATGGTTTTCGAGCGCATCGATATTGAAAACGGCAACTTTACTTCCGAAGAACTAAATCCGACCTGGCAGGAGATTAAAAATCGGGTAGGGCAGGTGATTGAACGGTTCGAGAAGTCATAAATTTCAATACTTTCTCAATCCTGCTTCTCAGAAGTGTGACCCAATTCATATTTTGAACAGCTCATTAGTAATAAGATAAAGAAAAAAAACAGATCGCCGATCAGAAATTGTAACAAATAAAAATAGGTCATGGCAGATAATAAAAAGGTTTGTCCGGTTGAAAATGCTGGAGGATTGGATAACTCATTCAGAAGATGGATTCAAAATCCTGAAAAAATCCTGAGGCCACATATAAAGCCAGGAATGGTAGTATTGGATTTGGGGTGTGGTCCTGGGTTTTTTACCATCGAAATGGCTAAATTACTGAAAGGGCAAGGTAAGGTGATTGCTGCCGATTTACAGGAAGGTATGCTCGAAATTGTCAGGCAGAAAATTCGTAAAGCTTTATTGGAGCAATTGATAGAACTGCATAAATGTCAAGATCAATCGGTTGGTGTAACAGAAAAAGTTGATTTTATTCTGGCGTTTTATGTGGTACACGAAGTCCCCGATCAGGATAAACTATTTCGGGAATTGAAATCGATCTTAAAACCCGAAGGGAAAATATTCATTGTCGAGCCAAATTTCCATGTTCCTAAAAAGTCGTTTGATCATATGCTCGAAAGAGTTAAAAACTTGGGTTTTGAAATTACCAGACTGCCAAAATCATTTTTAAGTCGGGCAGTTGTTCTGATGCAAAAAACTATTTGATGGGAAATGGATGGAAACGATTACTTCACTCGATAAAATTAGTTTTGACTTCTTGTTTGACGCATTCAGCGGGGCATTCAACGATTATGAGGTTCAAATTAACAAGGATGAATTTCATATGATGCTTTCGCGCAGGGGATTTGTCCCTGAATTGTCATTCGGCGCCTTTGACGAAGATCAATTGGTGAGTTTTACCTTGAATGGGATAGGTATGTTTAACAATCAGGAAACTGCCTACGATACGGGAACCGGCACCGTTAAAGAATACAGGGGAAAAGGGCTTGCCACTGAAGTTTTCACCTTCTCGATTCCTAAACTGAAAAAGGCCGGAATAACCCAATACGTTCTGGAAGTTTTGCAGCACAATACCCTAGCAATTACAGTTTATAAAAACCTTGGGTTTGAAGTAACCCGTGAATTCAATTATTTCGTTCAGCACAGGGACGAAATAAAACATGGATTGAGGCCAGTACAAGCAAAATATGAACTGAAAAGGATTGGTCTGGAATTGAAAGGGCAAATGGCTAGTTTTCAGGATTTCGCACCTTCCTGGCAAAATAGCTTTGAATCGATCGCCCGGCGAACATCAGATTTTATCATGCTGGGTGCATTTGATGGTACAACACTTGTTGGCTATTGTATATTCGCGCCCGATACCGGCGACATTACCCAAATTGCAGTAGATAAAAATTACCGCCGACAAGGCATTGCTTCAGCCTTACTTGACGAATTATCCAAAGGGAACAAACACCAAAACATCAAACTGATTAATGCCGAAATAGGATGCGAATCAATTAAAAAATTTGCAGAATCAATAGGAATTTTCCAGAAAGGTCGGCAATTTGAAATGATCAGGCAATTATAGGTCTTGGCAGATTTTTCCGCCGCTCAAAGTTAGTGACACACTGTTGGTCAGGCATCTGAAATACATCTTTCACGAACAATCCCGATTTTATTCTCAATAAATTTAGAACAATAAAATGGAAGTAATTCAAGAATCACCAGATGTTCTTCAGTTTAACGAAGAAGAAAAAACCGAATTGCAGAATGATGAAACAATCACAGCGATTAAAGAGCTAGAGCATGGAATTCATGTAGCGCTTGAAACCTACTCGAATGTTCACCGGGGAAGTGGCCATTTTTCGGCGATAACCACCCAACTGTACGAGCATGCCCGTGAAATTGTGCTGGGCTACCTTGGCCTGAGTCGCGGCTACGTAGTTATTTTCACTACTCCCCGAAGCGCTGACCGCTTGATGGCACAACTTCAGCCTGGCAGTTTTCAACTGGTGTCGCCGTCCGATTTTGGGCTGTCGCTTGGTGTGAGGGCCGTAGCAGTCAGAAAGACAGCGTTGCCCAAAGGCGTGCCTTTTCATGTGGGTGGAGGAAATGCACGGCTGGTGTCCGCCGACTGGATTGTCTGGACTGCTGCGCCCGATAAGTTTGAGGCCGGTACGCCAGCCATTATTAACGTCATCGCGCTGACTCGCGCCCTGCAAATGATTCAGCAATCAGGAAAAGATATTTTCAGAAAAAATAATCCTGAAAAACTTTCAGCCTCAGAAATTCTTTATCACGACCAACTGGAGAACTTTTCGGGCAGGGAGCTGCTGGAAGAACTCCGAAAAACCCGGATTGGTTGCGGCATTCAGGTACCCACAGTCGAAGGAATGCAGCCTTTTGTCAACTTAGACAACAGCGCCAGTACGCCCACTTTTGAGCCGGTGTGGACTGCTTTTCGGCAAACGTTGCGCCAGCCTGAACAAGTGAAACGCGAGGTCGTTCGCGAAGTAAAATCGATTTGTGCCGAATTTCTAGGGGCACCGGCTGACGAATACGAGGTGATTTTTACCTTGAACACCACCGAAGCCATTAATCTGGCGGCCGAAAGTATTGGCACCGAAACGTGTGATGGCGGCGAATCGGTTGTGGTGACCACACTGGCAGAACATTCGTCGAACGATTTGCCGTGGCGGATGCTACCAAACAGTTCGATGATCCGCCTGTCGCCCGACAAGGAAGGCTTTATCGACTTAACAGAACTGGAAACATTGCTGGCCGACTATAACCAAAATAACGGGCACGGAGCCCAACGGATTAAACTCGTGGCCATCAACGGGGCATCGAATGTGCTGGGCGTATGCAATAAGCTGGATGAAATCAGCCGAATTGTTCATCGTTACGGGGCGCACCTTCTGGTTGACGCGGCTCAACTGGTTGCCCACCAAAAAATAGATATGCTGGGTGTCGGGATCGACTTCCTGGCCTTTTCGGCACATAAAATATATGCCCCTTTTGGCACCGGGGCGCTGGTTGTGAGGAAAGGGCTACTTCATTTCAAGCCTGACGAACTGGCGAAGATACTGTCGTCGGGCGAAGAAAATGCAGCGGGAATTGCGGCTTTGGGAAAGGCGCTGGCCATCATGCAACGCATAGGCTCGGATCTGATTAAGAGCGATGAAATAGCCCTGACCCGTAAGGTTCTCAACGGAATGGCTCAAATTGCCGGTCTTGATGTTTTTGGAATTAAAGACACAGCCTCGGCCGAATTTTCATACAAAATTGGGGTGATTCCCTTCGCACTAAAAAACAAAATGGCCACCCAGGTTGGCAAAGAATTGGCTCTGCTTGGTGGAATTGGCGTTCGAACAGGTTGCCACTGCGCACACATCACCGTCAAGCACATTCTTCAGGTTGGGCCTGGTCTTGAAAAATTCCAAAAACTGATTGTGACACTATTCCCCAAATTATCACTTCCGGGAGTGGTTCGGGTAAGCTTGGGCATCGAAAACAGCGAGGCTGATGTTGACCGATTCATTCAGGCGCTGGGCACAATTGCGAGTAAGGCGCGAAGCCCGTCAAAGAAGGAAGTCAAACAGCAGGTGAATGATTTCGTTCGGGTAGTGACTGAAAGGATTTACAATTAAAGCGATTGTCTAACAGCCGATTGAAAGGTTCTGGCGGAATAGGCTCGTTAAATTTTTGATGAAAACAAGTCACGGTTTCACTCCAAATGGAAGTTCTGACTTGCTATTTAGAAAACTTAACAAACGCATCTAAACAAAACGCGCATTCAGAGGTTTCAGGATAGAAAGTATTCCGGAAATCATTAAAATTGAATCGCGATGAAGCAACTTATTATTCTTTCGATCTTTATGGGACTTATGCAATCACTAGCAGCACAACCGCTGAAAGCTATTAAATATGCCGACGGCACGCAGGAACTCAACGGACTGGTTACCTCCAACGCAGGTAAAAATCTACCTGGTGTGTTAATTCTTCCGGCGTGGATGGGAATTGACGACGAAGCCAAAACGGCCGCGCTTCAGCTCGAAAAAGAAGGATACGTTGTCTTTGTTGCCGATATCTACGGAAAAGGAAACATTCCGACCGATTTTGGCAGTGCGGCTAAAATTGCAACCCAGTTTAAAACCGATTACAAGCTTTACCAACAGCGTATTTCGCTGGCGCTCGAACAACTGAAAGCGGCCGGTGCACAAAGCAGCAAAATTGCAGTAATTGGCTATTGTTTTGGAGGATCGGGTGCATTGGAAACAGCTCGTGCAGGGTTCGATGTGGCTGGCGTAGTTTCGATTCACGGTGGACTGGCCAAGGCTGCTGATCGGCCAAACGTACCGATTAAAACCAAAGTTCTGGTTGAAAATCCGGCCGAAGACAAAGGCGTAACCAAAGAGATTTACGACCAACTGGTGCAGGAAATGAAGGATGGAAAGGCCGACTGGCAAATCATCACCTACGCCAATTGCGGGCATACATTTACCAACCCGACCTCGCAGGAATACAACGAAGTAATGGCCAAACGCGCCTGGAACCATACACTTTTGTTCCTGGGCGAAGTATTGAAATAGCAAGTACAAGTCACTCCGAATTTATTTCGGGGTCTCATGTTATTACGGGATGCCGAAACAAGTTCGGCATGACGCTTCGTAAACAACGGGTTAAATTATCGCGAACAAAGTACATTATACCGTTTTAACGGATATACTATCAACAGCTTGTAGGTTCATGATTTTTATGAAAACTCTTCTCTGAAATCAAGGTGTTTCGGGGAAGAGTTTTTATATTTAGCAGCGCGAATTTTACGAATATGGTAATATTGAATAAATAAAATACCGCACAAAGAATAGGGTAAATTCTTATTTATTTGTCAGAACAGAAAACCTTAAATCAACTAAAAATGGAAAGAAGAACATTCGTTAAAAACCTTAGCCTGTCAGCCGGCTTAGTAATGGCATCCTCGGTTATACCTGCAGCATGTAAAGAACCTGAGAAGTTAAACTTCGAATTATTGGATTTGCATGTACACACCACCGACAAATTCACCATTGAAAACATCCTTGAAATTGGCCAAAAGAATCAGGTGAAATTTGGTATCGTTGACCACCCAATTTCGTGGGCGCTGAAAGATGATGCCGACCTTAAAAACTACATCGAAAAACTCAGAAAATATCCGGTTTATATTGGTTTACAGCCAACCTATTTAGGCTGGAGTAAAAATTATTCCAAAGAACTTTTAGCTCAGGTTGATTACATTTTGATGGATGCACAAATGGTACCCATGGGGAACGGCGACACCTGGAAAATTTGGGAATTTGATACCTACATTGATGACACCGAAGATTTCATGAAGCGATACATGGATTATTCAATGGAAGTGCTTACAACAGAGCCAATCAATATTTTTGGATGGCCATTGTTTTTACCGGTTTGTATCGCCCGCGATTACTATAAATTATGGACAGAAGACCGCATGCAACAAATAATTACTGCAGCAAAAGCACGAAATATTGCCATAGAAATTAACGACATGTCGCATACACCACATGAAGAGTTTATCCTGAAAGCAAAAGCACAAGGCCTTAAATTTACGTTTGGGTCAGATTCGCGCAATACGAATGTCGGTCGTTTAGCCTATTGTAAACGAATTGCAGAGAAATGTAATTTAACAGCCGCAGATTTTTATGTGCCGGTGAAAAAAGGATAACTGCAATTAACCGAAGTACAGAGACCAATTCGAAAAAATAAAGCCTTCATTTCTCCTGAAGACTTGGAGTTTCAATAATCAGGGTTTCACTCAACGTGAGGCCCTGACTGGTTTTTTGAATTGCTATTAAACTCTATTCCTTTAAATCTGATGAAGTGAACTTCTCAAAAAGCATCCGTTCTTCTTGGCTCATTTCATAAATGGCTTCTTTTTCTTCTTTGAGAAAATATCGAACTCCTATATTCAAATACCGCAGAGGGTAAGTAAATTCAGGTTTTCCACTAAAAAGTTCTTCCAAAATGTGTTGAAGTAATTCAATCCGGAAAGGTTTTATTTCCTGATATTCCCGAAGTATCCTGAAAACAACATTTGAGAGCAAAGCCGATAATTTTTCATTGGCTCCATTTGCTTCGCAAATTTGGAGAAGCTTTTTAAATACGTCTTTTACTGCATCCTCGCTGTTTTCTTTACAAAGCAAAACTAGAGCATCTTCCAGTTTACCTATAAATTCAATCCGTTCCGGCTTTGAAAATAGAGTTTCAATTGATGAAATCGCTTCTGAAATTTCATTTAGAATAAATTGGGTTCCAATTAAACTTATAAAGTATGTGCTTGTAATGTCTCCATCTGTAGTGTCTAGGTAGTCAATAGCTTTAGAAAAAGCATTTTTAGCATCTACAAATTTTTCCTGAACACTATAAATTAAACCAAGATTATACCAGACTTCATGATTTTCAGGCTTTAAATCAAGGCATTTTAAACATGAATCTTTAGCTTTATCATATTGATTTGTTATAGTATATGCTTGCGCTAAATTACCCCATGGAAAAGCAACTTCTGGATTGATTGAAATAGCTTTTAAGTAGGCTTTAATAGCTACATCATATTGTTTTGCCTCAAAATAAGTTGCTCCAAGATCATTCCAGGATTTCTCATTATTTGAATTTAATTCTATACTTTTTAGATAAGCACTAATTGCATTATCATACTGCTTAGCTCCACTATATGAGGTAGCCAAACTATACCAAGCATTTTCATTATCATTCACTAATTCGGTAAATTGAAGTAAATAATCGATGGATTTTTCATAAGAGCCAATATTGCTGTACAATAAACCAAGGGAAAATAAAGTCCCACTATTATTCGGGTTCAGCTCTTGATATTTTTTGAAAATAGTGATTAGTTTTTTCCATTCTTGATGTTTTATTAGCTCCTGAACTATATTGAACGCATTATCATCTGGCTGCTCCTGATACGCGATTTCATCAATCATTTTTTTTGCTTCATCTGGTTCACAGCACATATCAAGCTTTTCTACCTCTTCTTCTTTTAACTTCCAAGAACTCAAAAATTGAGAACGTACCATTTCGTAGATTTTTGCTTCCGATTGGTATAATTTACGGATAGGTTCGGGTTGGAAGCGTTCCAAATAGTTGTAGTGCAAATATTTTTCTTTCAGTTGTTCCGCGGTATAGAGTTGTCCCAAAAAATTCACAAAAAGCTTAATAATTCCATTACGATCTTCATTAATCTCAATGCACATGCGCAGCAAAGGTTCGTTTATTTCATAATATTTGTTTCTCCCTTTTTCGTTCACTGTGCTCACGTAGCCTAGCAATTGTAGTTCAGAGAGTTGTTTGGAAACAGTATTTTTATCTAAAAAACAGTTTCGGCTAATATCCGTTCCCTTTTGCGGATTGCGTTGCAGACAAAGGTATTGTACAATCTTCTGTTGCTGGGGAGCAAGCGTTCTGAGGAAACTTTCGTAATAAGGTTTTAGCTCGTCAATCGATTTTAGGAAAACATCCGATAAATTGCTGCGAAATTCGGCTTTCAGGAAATCGAAAAACACCAGAAGTAAACGGTGATTTCCTTTGGTGAATTGATGAATTGCTTCCAGGTGCCCTTTCCCATCATGAGTTCCAAGAAATTGAACAAGTTCCTCGTTATTTTCGGAAAGTGCAATTTTTTTAACATACTCGAACGATTCTTCCAAAGTTAGCCGTTTTAACTGGATTACATTGAAAAAACCATAAAGTGGATTCTGATCATCAGATAATGGATTTATCAGAGATTGACTGGTTGCAATAAAAGACAGTTGATTGTGTTGCTGGATAAAATCGCGGAGTTTCGCCAATTCAATAACTTCATTTTTTTTATCAATTCCCTTTAGGATTGAATCAAAGTTTTCTATAAGAACCACCAGCGATTTGTCCTTCAGGATATTTAAAAGAATACCTTCCGCTGATTTAGTCCATAAATTTGAATGGATTTCTTTCAGGTTTTCCACCTGATCGGCAATAAAACGAATTCTTTGCTCATCATTACTCCAACGTTTCAGTGCTTCGAAAATGCGTTGCAATAAATCGAAATACGAACCAATACCTGTTTCGTCTTCAACCATATAAGCAATTTCATGAGTAGCCATAAAATCAGCATTTTTCGACAGTCGGTCGTATATGATGCGAAGAATATGAGTTTTGCCGCTACCACGTGGACCAACAACCAAAAACTGGGGTGGCATTCCTCCTGTTGTATGAGCCAACTGAGCATCTACTAACATATCAACCACGGGAGCGCGTCCAACCAGCATTTTCTCTAACTTCTCCGGATTTTCTATTTTGGCATTAAAAAGGTACATAGCAATCTGATTTTAGGATTAAGCAAAATTTAGTTTCCACCATTTCTTAAGCAGGTTGAACCGAAACTGATAGCAAATCAATTCATTGGACATTATTCGATCAATATACATGTCTTTGTATAGTTCAGTTAGTATTTCTGATATTTCGTAATCATCAGCATCCATTTTGGTTTTCACCAGCTTTAGAAGATTTTCTGTTGGCAAGGGCTCGTTGCTTTTACATAAAATGCGCAATAACTCATGCGCGATAAGCTTTTCCTCCCTATTGTAATAAGCATCAATGCGTTCAGTAAAATGATTGAATTGGTTATTGTTTTTTCTTCCAGAAATAAATTCATCAACGGTTTTTTCAATATCCGATTTAGCCAGAGAAGATTTGTTTGGAGAAAGTTTCAGTTGCGTAAATATTCTGTCGATAAAGAAAGGCAAATAGGAACATATTTGTGCTAAGTAAACGATTAACTCGTCAGTCAAACTAACTTTATGTTTTTCTGTTAAATGTTTGATTAGGAGTATTGCATCTTCAGGGTGCATTTCTTCAACAATGTAATGCTCCATGTTATTTAATGGAGCGCCAGCATATCTGTGGGTTTTGATAAGGTAATTGAGTACCTGGTTCATCCCGATTGATCCGCAATAGATAAACCGAAGACTACTTCTTTTCTCGTGCTGTTCGCGAATTTGTCTCAGTTCGTCAAGAACTTCCTCTGCCTGTTGATGTTTCCCATTTTGAATCATTGTCCAAAGCATTTTTGGAAATTCGTCAAGCATTAGAATAACCTGTCCTTGATTATTCTCAGCCAGATCAGCCAAAATCAGATTTAGAATTTTTTTCCAATGTCGTGTGAAATCAGGAGTTTTAAAGATGCCGATATCTTTGCTGCCCAAAGTTGAATTCATCCATTTAAGCATTTGTTTAAACCCATGTTCATGAATTAGCTCCTGCTTGATTAATTCCTCTCTAAAAACATTTACAAATTCTTCTGCACTTTGGACTGATTCCACAAAACATAGCATCGTTTTCGTATTTTTGCGATCTGTCTCGTGCATTTTAGTAAGAATCATAGTTTTACCCATTCTTCGGGTCGAACTCATAACAATACTTGATTGCTCAAGAAGTATAAACAATTCGTTTATTTCTTCGTCCCGACCGATTATATCAGATACAATTGTTTTCATATAATAACGTTTTTAGAATGCGATATATTTGACGTGCGATAAATATATCGTAAAAATAATAAATTTTTAAAAGCCAATTATCATTTTTAGTAAATATTTTGAATTTGATATCTCGTAGTATCTCTCCGCTTTACCAAACCTTAACACCTTCTCCTCATTTCTAAACCTTTAATTTACACAAGCAACCATAGCAAATTGTACTTTTGCACTCGATTTCGATTAGTTAATTGAGAATCAGCATTAAAATTGTGGATTATGATTCGACAGTGCGTAATAATTTTTGGTTGTCTGGCTATTGGCGAACTGATTGTGGCCGTGACGGGAATCAAACTTCCGGCGAGTATCATTGGCATGTTGCTTCTGGCCCTGCTGCTGAAACTGGGTTGGGTGAAAGTGGCGTGGGTAAAGGGAATTTCCGATTTCCTGGTGAAGAATCTGCCTTTGTTTTTTATTCCGCCCGGCGTGGCGGTGATGCTTTACCTCGATGTCATTGAGGCTAACTTTTGGGCCATTGTGGTGGCATCGGTGGGTAGTACCATTATTGTGCTGGCGCTTACCGGATGGACGCATCAAATCCTCCGGAAAAGTAAATTTCTCAATAGCAAACGGTCAATTCAGTAATTATTAGCAATCAGCAGGATGAAGACTTTTTTCCAAAGCGAAGCATTTATTGTAGCCTTTGTTTTTCTGGCTTATTATTTGGCCACGCGGTTACAGAAACGAACAGGGTTTATCCTGCTCAACCCCATTTTGGTGGCGGTGGTTATCATCATTGTGTTTTTGTCGGTTTTCAAGATCGATTACGCCTCGTTTCACGAAGGAAGCAAGCTCATCGAGTTTTTCCTGAAACCGGCGGTAGTTGCCTTGGGCGTTCCGTTGTATCAGCAGCTCGAAAAGATAAAAAAACAGGCCATCCCGATTCTGGTTTCGCAACTGGTGGGCTGTGTGGTCGGTATTGTGTCGGTGGTGCTGATTGCCAAAGCAATGGGCGCTTCAAAAGAAATCATTTATTCGCTGGCGCCCAAATCGGTTACCACGCCAATCGCCATCGAGGTTTCGAAAGCCATTCACGGCATCCCGGCACTAACCGCTTCGGTGGTGATTGTGGTTGGTATTTTTGGAGCCATTTTCGGGTACACCATCATGAAATGGACACACGTGAAAAACCCGGTGGCGCAAGGTTTGTCGATGGGAACGGCTGCTCATGCGGTAGGTACTTCGCGCTCGATGGAAATCAGCCCGTCGTTTGGCGCCATGTCGAGCATTGGCCTAATTGTGAACGGCATTTTTACTGCCATTCTTACCCCATATATTTTACAACTGATAAATATATGGATTCCGCTGTAGAACAATAAATGTTCAGTAAATTAGAGGCAAATAAACATCCTCAAATAATATGGCTGAAATTGTTTACCTAAACGGAAACTTCATCCCGAAAAATGAAGCTTTTGTTTCTCCTGAAGACCGCGGTTTTAACTTTGCTGACGGCATTTACGAAGTGATTAAATATTACGGCGGAAAGCCTTTCCGGTACGCCGATCACATGGATCGGTTGCGGCGAAGTTTGCGCGAAATCAGTATTGATTTTGATGATTTGAATCCGCTTGAAGTCGTATTTCAAACGCTTCTGGAACAAAACGGATTGGCCAATCAGGAAGCTGGCGTTTACCTGCAAATTTCACGCGGGAGCCACACCCGAATTCACCAATTTCCCGAAAACATTAAGCCAACGGTTTATGCCACAGCTTTTCCTTTTGCCTCGAAGTGGGATCAACTCGAAAATGGAGTGAAGGTTATCACTACCGAGGATATTCGCTGGCTGCGTTGCGACATCAAATCGATTTCGCTGCTGCCCAACGTGCTTGCCGCCGAAAAAGCTCATGAACAACATGCTGTTGAAGCCATTTTCATTCGTAACGGAATGGTTACCGAAGGATCTCATTCCAGTTTCATGGCGGTGAAAAACGGTGTGGTTTATACCCATCCCGATTCGAACCTGATTTTGCCGGGTATCACCAAAATTGTGATCCGTGAAATTTGCACAGCCAACAATATTCCGCTGGTTGAGGAAGGAATTCCTGCATCAGAACTGTCCGGCATGGACGAAATGATGATTATTGGTACCGGAAGCGAGGTTACACCTGTTGTTCAGATGGATGAAAGCCTTGTTGGGAACGGCAAGTCCGGACCGGTTACACTTTTCATTCAGAAAAAATTCTTTGAGCAAACGCAAATCAGCGAATAAATCAACTTTTGAGTGGACAATACAAACAAATTAAAAGCCAGCATTGATTCAATCGTTCCGATTACTGAAGCGGAATGGCGACTGTTTTCAGGACTATTAGAACTTCGCGAATTGAAGAAGAATGACTATTTTCTGAAAGAAGGTCAGGTTTGCGATTTTGTGGGTTTCGTGAATCAGGGAGCGCTGGTTTATTTTAAAATACTCGATAGCGGAACAGAAGTGACTACCGACTTTGCCTTCGAAAACGATTGGGTGACCAACAACCTAAGCCGTTTATGTAATACGCCTTCATTGATTAACATTCGGGCGATTGAAACAACTGAAATGCTGGTCATCAAAAATAAAAGTCTGGCTGATTTATACAATCGTATGCCCAAAGCGGAGCGACTGGGAAGAATATTAATTGAGCAGGCTTATATCCGGATTGTACGGCAAAGTATCGACCTGCAATTGCTTTCAGCCAAGGAGCGCTATGAACAATTATTACTGAATTCGCCTGAAATTATGCAACGGATACCTCTTTACCACATTGCCAATTATTTGGGAATTGCCCCTAAATCTTTAAGCCGAATCCGCAAAGAAATCCTCCGTTAGTTTGTTTTGGTAACAATTGTGGAGTAATCGCTACTCGATTAATGCTGAGTTTTGCATCATCAATAATTTAAAACTCAGTACCCATGAAAAAATTAGTTATCTTATCAATTGCCCTGCTATGTTTGGGCGCTCAACTTTTTGCTCAAACAGAAAGCCTACCAATCGGGAAATCAAAACTTCACAATTATGAAGTAAAACAGGCCTTCGAAGTGGAAAGCCTTGTTCCCATGTTTCTAACCGGCGGCTATCATTTTGCAGTCTGCTACCGGTACGATAAGTTCAGGTTTCGTGCCAGTGTGATTAACGGTGGCGATTACGATGCCGAACCTGCAGGTCTGAAAAATTCTAAAGCCGATTTTAAAAGGTATTATCAGCCATCTCCCGGATTCTTCCTGGGGTACAATGTGTGGAAGAACCTGGAGGTTTATACATTTCTCGAATTTCATACTTTTGAGATTGAACAAAAAAGTTCCGGCTTAAAAAAGGATATTCACAGTACCGATTTCGGCGGTGGCGTAAGCTATCAGTTTTTTATTGGGAAACGGTTTTACCTTCAACCCGGACTTCACCTCTATTTGCGAAGCGACAAAAGCGCACAATTTAACCAAACCACCTACAACATTCCCAATGTTGATTTTGCTCCTGTGTTTCGTGTTGGCTACCGGTTGTGGAGCAAATATTGATAGAATAGGGTTAGTAAGATATGTAGCTTGAGATTAAATCCTAATTTTGGGGCATTTAGGAATATAAAAATGGCAAATAGAACTTACCTTTCATGAATTCAAACATTCCATTTCAGACCATCGATTGGTCGGTTATCCCGAAAACAGAACACAAAGGCGAAACCGGAACCGCCTTTTGGCAAACGGTTCAGTTGCCCGGACTTCGTATCCGAATCGTGGAATATTCGGCTGGGTATTTGGCCGATCATTGGTGCCGGAAAGGTCATATTGTTCACTGTCTCGAAGGCGAGTTTGTAAGCGAATCGGCAGATGGAAATCATTCGATTTTGAAAAAAGGAATGACTTATGTGGTAACCGACGAGCTAAGTTCGCACCGCTCGGCAACAAAAAATGGAGTGAAACTGTTGATCATTGACGGCGATTTCCTGAAGTTTCAAGGCTTAAAGTAGTTTTAGAAACTCAATAAGTGTGTTCAAATTGGAGAAGTTTAATTTGATGCGATGGTAAAATTTGATTTCTGTCAAACTGGTTTTTTTTGGAGGCTCAAACTAACATCAATTTATTAAATTTGCAGAATACTAAAAGGAAATTCCGATGACCAGCGATCATACACACGACCATCACAAAGATATTTTGAAGGGATTACAATCTGCTGATTCGCTCAAAGTAATTGAAACGCTCGAAGAGTTACGCGTTTCAGGAAAAGCGTCCGACATTCCATTCCTGATCGAGTTATTGCATCTGACTCAGAACCCGGATATAAAATCGAAAATAACCGATTTGTTTGCCAATTTAAAGGAAAGCAATGCCATTCCTTTAATTATTGAAACCATTCAGAACCAGAAATATGCACCAGAGATGAAGGATTTGGTGGCCAGTTGTTGGGGAAATGGACTCGATTACAGCAGTTACCTGTCTCTATTTGTCGATTTGCTGATCGAAAATGAATTCCTTATTGCTTTCGAGGCATACACGGTTATAGTAAATATGACTACTCAAATTGATCAGGCGAAAATTGATCAGGAAATTGAGCGGCTCGAAGAAGCCATGCGCACAGCTACGGATCAAAAGAAGGCCTTGATGTTGGATGTCATTGATTTCTTACCCTCCATTGGATTATAAACGGAGACAGGAACTGCATTAGCAAGCATAGTTCCTTTCGCCAAAAATTGTACTTCCAATTCGTACGATCGTACTTCCTTCTTCAACAGCTATGAGGTAATCGCCCGACATACCCATTGAAATTTCTTTGAAATCTGGGCTTTCGGCGAAATAGGCCGACTTGAGGCTCTCAAAATAGGTTCTCAGGTTTGCAAATTCTTTTCGTATCTGAGCCTCATCGTCGGTATAAGTTGCCATTCCCATTACACCTGAAATCTGTACATTCCGGAGCTGCGAAAATTCGTTTGAGATCAGCATTTCTTCGGCTTCAGTTAGTGATAAACCAAACTTGGTTTCTTCTTCGGCAATGTGAAACTGAAGCAGGCAGGGAATGATCCGGTTAATTTTTCTGGCTTCGGTGTTAATGGTTTTTAGCAGTTTGAAGGAATCGACTCCATGAATCAGGTGAACAAACGGGGCAATATATTTAACTTTGTTGGTTTGCATGTGACCAATAAAGTGCCATTCAATATCCTTCGGCAGTTCCTCAAATTTCTGCACCATTTCCTGAACTTTGTTCTCTCCAAAGGCTCTTTGCCCGTGGTTGTAAGCTTCCATCAGAAGTTCGGCCGGCTTGGTTTTTGAAACGGCCAAAAGCTGCACTTGCTGCGGTAAATGCGCTTTTACAAGGTCTATGTTTTCTGCAATACTCATGCTTCAAAAATAATATTTAAAGTCATTCAAAATAGAATTCGGAGTGCCTAAAGTAAGCTATCGTTCGAAGTAAAGAGAAAAGTTGTGGGTTTCAAGTTACGCGATAAACTACGGTCAGACAATACAACCTTTATCAATGCACCTTACCCATCCTTAAATTTTCAAATTCTCACATCTTCACATCTCCAGATTTTCTTTTTCCTACCTTTGATCCAATGAACCAAATGCAGCAACATACGATCGATCGAATGAATGAGCTGGGGGCACAAGGTAATCCGTTCGTTTTTGTGATCGATTTTGACTTTGAAAAACCACTGATTTTTGATTTTGAAGACTCGGCCCGGTTACTTTGGAAGACTCCGGAATCAGGCAATTATCAGTCCCGTAAATTTGAGAGAAAGAATATTCTTTGGAATGTTTATCCGGTTGACTTTGAGAAATATAAAGTGGCTTTCAGCAACGTTCAGCAACACATTCACAACGGCGACACGTATTTGCTGAATTTGACCATGCCCACCCAGGTAAATACAAATCTTTCTTTGGAAGAAATCTTTCATCGAAGCGATGCCCCTTACAAAATATGGCTAAAAGATCAGTTCGTCTGTTTTTCCCCTGAAATTTTTATTCGTATAACGGATGGAATTATCACGTCGTACCCCATGAAAGGTACGATTGATGCCAGTTTGGAGGAGGCGGAAAGTCTCTTGCTGAACGATGAAAAAGAAGTGGCCGAGCATCATACCATTGTCGATCTGATTCGGAATGATTTGAGTATAGTCGCCACAAATGTTGCGGTTGAACGGCTGATGTACATTGATCGCATCACCACCAATCAGGGCGATTTATTGCAGATGAGCTCCAAAATTTCGGGTCAGCTTCCTGAGAATTATCCGGAAACTATTGGAACGATATTAGCAAAATTGCTTCCTGCCGGATCGATTTGCGGAGCTCCAAAACCTAAAACGGTTGAAATCATCAAACAGGAAGAATATTACCGCCGAGGTTATTATACCGGAATTTTTGGTTTTTTTGATGGCAGAAATCTCGACAGTTGTGTTTTGATCCGATATTTGGAACAAGTTGGTGATGAACTAATTTTTAAGAGTGGGGGAGGAGTCACTTTTTTAAGCGACTGCCAAACCGAATACAACGAAATCATTCAGAAAGTATATGTCCCCATTAGTTGAAACACTGAAGCTGAAAGACGGTGTCATCCAAAACCTGGAACACCACCAACGCCGCATGAACTGGTCAATGGACGAACTTTTTCCTGAGGCTGAAAAGATTAATCTGGGCGCTGCAATTGTAATTCCGGAGTATTGCAATTCCGGAGTATTTAAAGTTCGGGTTTTATATGGGAGTTCTGTCGGGAAAATTGAAATTGAATCATACCAGTCTCGGATTATTCAGAGTCTGAAAATTGTTCGCTACCAGAGTGTTGATTACCATTTGAAATACACTGACCGGCAAATTCTTCAGGAATTGTTTGCACAGCGCGGCAAATGCGACGACATCATCATCATTAAAAACGGGTTGGTAACTGATGCTTTTGCCGCCAATCTGCTGTTTTTTGATGGTAAGAATTGGGTTACCCCCACCACTCCGCTTTTAAAAGGAACCCAACGGCAGTTTTTGCTTGATCAGGAAATTATTTTCGAAACAAAAATCAGGGAGGAAGATATTTGCTCTTACCAGAAAGTCGGACTGATTAATGCGATGGTAAGTTTTGAAGATATGCCGGTGATTCCGATGGAGAAGATTTATTACTGATGGTATCAGGTATCAAGCTGTGAGTATCAAGAATGAAATCATGATACTTGATACTTGTGTCTTGAAGCCCTTTTAAACCTCAATTTCCAGCCCATCATAAGACAGAAATACATTCTCCGGAAGTTCTTTCTGAACATCATTGTAAAATCCCATCTGGTGCGAGAGGTGGGTCAGGTAGGCTTTCCCTGGTTTAACCTCTGCAATGAGTTCGAGTGCCTGGCTTAGATTAAAATGCGAAATATGAACTTCTTTTCGTAAAGCATTTATAACCAAGACTTCGACACCTCTGAGTTTGTTAATCTCGGCAGGTTCCATACGGTTGACATCGGTCACATAGGCAATTTTTCCAAATCGAAATCCAAATACCGGTAATTTGTAATGAAATCCGCGGATTGGTAGAATTTCAAGATTGCCAATCTTAAACGTTTTATTTTCCAACAAGTGCAGGTGCATTTGCGGAATTCCAGGGTATTTAAAATCGGCAAATACATAATCGAAAATGCGCCGAATGGCAATCTGAACGCGTTCTTCGGCATAAATATCGGTAGGTTGTTTTTGCACCCAGTTGAAAGCGCGGATGTCGTCGAGTCCAAAAATGTGATCGACATGTTCGTGAGTGAGCAAAATACCGTTCAAATGACGAACCTGATGAGCAAGCATTTGCTGTCTGAAATCGGGACCAGCGTCAATAACCAGGCATTGAGTTTCTGTCTCGATCATTGCCGAAGCCCGCAACCGCTTGTCTTTCGGGTTGTCAGATAAACAAACTGGGCATTGGCAAGCGACAACCGGCACCCCCTGCGATGTTCCTGTTCCTAAAAAGGTAAATTTCACTTTCGTGTTATTTGGTTCACAAAAATAACGATTGCCCTCAGCCTGCCCGAAGGTTTTTAACTATTTTTGAAAAAAAATTACTGATGGCCAAACTTTATATGATTCCGACCACTTTAGGCGACACGAGCATTGAACGGGTTTTACCACCCGATCTGACTCAGGTGATCTCTTCCATAACGGTATTTATCGTTGAAAATATCCGCACGTCCCGTCGGTTTCTGAAAAAAGTAAATCCAGCTATCGTGATTGATGATCTCACTTTCTTTGAGCTGAACCAGCATACCGACAAAAAAGATATCAGCCGCTTTCTGGAACCCAACCAAAAGGGATTGGACATTGGCATTATTTCCGAAGCCGGATGCCCGGGAATTGCCGATCCGGGGGCCGATGTGGTAAAGATTGCGCATACCAGAAACATTCAGGTGGTACCGCTGGTGGGACCATCGTCGATTCTGATGGCACTGATGGCTTCAGGAATGAGTGGGCAGAATTTCGCATTTAATGGCTATTTGCCCATTAAGAATCCGGAGAAATCGCAGCAAATTAAAATGCTCGAAAAACGGATGCAAACCGAAGGACAAACCCAGATTTTTATTGAAGCGCCCTACCGCAATGCCCAATTGCTCGACGAATTACTGAAAAATTGCGATCCGCAAACCATGCTTTGTGTTGCCGCTGATATTACACTCGATACCGAATTTATCCTCAGCAAACCTGTTTCGTATTGGAAAACACATGTTCCTGACATTCAGAAACGACCGGCCATTTTTATGATCGGGAAGGTTTGAACCAAGAATGGAATTTTGTGATTAATCGTTGTGAAAATGATCTTTTTTTAGATTTAATTGTTCAAAAGTGGAATGTTTCCTTATAATTTTTCAGGAAACGGGGATATTTACTTTTAAATTAATTTTGGATGTTCAAATTAATTTCTACATTTGTCGGCATAAAACGATAGCATTAATGAAAAATATCAGCATTATATCTCTAGTCATTATCAGCGTGGTGGTCCTCCTTCGTGCTGAATGAGAATGGTATAATGTAAGTTAAAAACTTGAAAGCCTTTCTCATTCAAAATGAGAAGGGCTTTTTTTATGAATAATAAATTCAGACGATATGTATAAACGATTAAGATCAGCTACTACGACCGAAGGACGGCGTATGGCAGGAGCAAGAAGCCTCTGGCGGGCCAATGGAATGAAGGAAGAGCAATTCGGAAAACCGGTTATTGCCATTGTTAATTCGTTTACCCAGTTTGTTCCCGGGCATGTGCATCTTCACGAAATTGGTCAGTACATTAAAGGAATCATTGAACAGAAAGGCTGCTTTGCCGCTGAATTTAACACCATTGCTATTGACGACGGAATCGCTATGGGGCACGACGGTATGTTGTATTCGCTCCCTTCGCGCGATGTAATTGCCGACAGTGTTGAATACATGGTAAATGCCCACCGCGCCGATGCTATGGTTTGCATCTCCAACTGTGACAAAATCACTCCCGGAATGATGATGGCAGCCATGCGCCTGAATATTCCGGCCATTTTTGTGTCGGGCGGGCCGATGGAAGCCGGTGTAATTGACGGTAAAAAATATGATTTAATCGACGCTATGGTAATGGCTGCCGATCAGAATGTTTCCGACGAAACAGTAACCAAACTCGAACGTGATGCCTGCCCAACCTGTGGCTCTTGTTCCGGGATGTTTACCGCCAACTCGATGAACTGCCTGGCCGAAGCGCTTGGATTGGCTTTGCCCGGAAACGGTACCATTGTGGCCACTCATGTTAATCGCAAAAAACTTTTCGAAGAGGCCGCTTCCCGCATTGTTGAAATGACTGCCGACTATTACCAAAACGGTAACGAAAAAGTATTGCCAAGAAGTATTGCCACAAGAGAAGCATTCAAAAATGCGATGAAACTGGATATTGCCATGGGCGGTTCAACCAATACAGTCTTACATATTCTGGCCATTGCGGCTGAGGGCGAAGTTGATTTTGTCATGAAAGACATCGACGAACTGTCGCGTGTTACACCCAACATCTGTAAAGTGGCGCCAAACGGGAGTTACCACATTCAGGATGTGAACCGGGCCGGTGGAATTTTGAGCATATTAGCCGAATTAGCCCGTGTCGGGATGCTCGATTTGTCGGTGCCTCGTGCCGATGGAAATACGCTTGGCGAAGCAATTGCCAAATACGATGTAATGTCACCAGTGGCAATCGAGGATGCCTTCAGGAGATACAAATCGGCTCCAGGTGGAGGCCGTAATCTGGTCATGGGTTCGCAGGAGAATTATTTTAAAGAATTAGATACCGATCGTGCAGGTGGTTGCATACGCGATTACGAACATGCTTACAACAAAGACGGCGGTTTGGCTGTTCTTTACGGGAATATTGCCCGGAATGGCTGTATTGTTAAAACAGCCGGAGTTGATCCTTCAGTCTACCATTTTAAAGGAACGGCCAAGGTATTCCAATCGCAGGATGACGCCTGCAACGGAATTCTTGGCGACAAAGTCCAGGCTGGCGATGTGGTGGTCATTCGGTACGAAGGCCCCAAAGGCGGTCCCGGGATGCAGGAAATGCTTTATCCTACCTCGTACATTAAATCGATGAACCTTGGAAAGGCTTGTGCGTTAATTACCGACGGACGCTTCTCGGGCGGAACGTCAGGCTTATCGATCGGGCATATTTCTCCGGAAGCGGCAGCAGGTGGCGAAATTGCACTTATTCAGGATGGTGATTTAATCGAAATTGACATTGTAACCCGTAAGATAAATGTTCTGCTCAGTGATGATGAACTGGATGACAGAAGGAGAAAGGAAGAGGAAAAGGGGAAATTTGCCTACCAGCCTGTTGGTCGCGATCGTCAGATCAGTAAAGCGCTGAAAGCTTATGCCAGCATGGTTTCGTCGGCTGACAGAGGCGCAATCAGGATTATTGAATGATTCGATTTATTTATTTACAATTTACCATTTGGTTCAAAATCAGATTTTCAATTCGTCAATAGTAAATCGTCTGATTGTAAATATTAGTAAATATTGAAAAGAAATAAATAAAAATAAGAATATGGCCACACAACAAGTTAGCGGCTCAGAAGCTGTAATATTATCCCTTTTGGAGGAAGGAGTTGATACTATTTTCGGGTATCCAGGAGGTGCGATTATGCCCATTTATGATGCACTTTACGATTACGATCAAAAAGTTACACACTATTTAACCCGGCACGAGCAGGGTGCAATTCATGCGGCCGAAGGTTATGCCAAATCTACTGGAAAAATTGGTGTTTGTTTTGCAACGTCAGGCCCCGGGGCTACTAACCTGATCACTGGTTTGGCTGATGCATTAATTGATTCTATTCCATTGGTGTGCATTACCGGTCAGGTGGCTTCTCCATTGCTCGGTACCGATGCTTTTCAGGAGTCGGATGTCGTTGGTATTTCTATACCGGTTACCAAATGGAACTATCAGATCACTCACGCCGAAGAAATTCCTGAAGCTATCGCGAAGGCTTTCCACATTGCCCTCACTGGCCGCCCTGGTCCGGTTTTGCTCGATATTGCCAAGGATGCCCAGTTTGCCCAGTTCGATTTTGAATATAAAAAATGTACTAAAATCAGAAGTTATTTGCCTGAATATCCGGTCGATCCGTTTCAGGTAAAAGCCGCTGCCGATATTATCAACGATGCTAAAAAACCACTGCTGTTGTTCGGACATGGTGTAATGATTTCTCATGCAGAAGCCGAATTGAAAGAGTTTATCGAAAAAACCGGAATTCCGGCAGCCTGGACTTTGCTTGGACTTTCAGCCCTTCCGAGCAATCATCCACTAAATGTTGGGATGTTGGGAATGCATGGTAATTATGGACCGAATATCAAAACCAACGAGGCCGATGTGGTTATTGCTGTCGGAATGCGTTTCGACGATCGCGTAACCGGTAAAGTTGCGGAGTATGCCCGTCAGGCAAAAATTGTACATCTCGAAATTGATCCTGCCGAAATCAATAAAATCATCAAAGCCGATGCCCCGGTTTTGGGTGATGCCAAGAAATCGCTCCGGATGCTGATCAACAACGTCAATTCCAATTCGCATGACCAGTGGTTGAACGAATTCCGAAATTGTGATAAAATTGAATATGAGAAAGTTATTCAGAAAGATTTGTTTCCGAAGAAAGAAGGATTAACCATGGGCGAAGTGGTGCGGATTGCCTCTGAAAAAACGAATAACGATGCTATTTTGGTGACCGATGTTGGTCAGCAGCAAATGATTGCATCTCGTTATTTTAAATTTACCCAGTCAAGAAGTAATATTACTTCAGGAGGTTTGGGAACCATGGGGTACGGTTTGCCCGCTGCTGTGGGTGCTAAAATTGGCCGTCCCGACCGCATTGTTTTTGCGATGGTCGGCGATGGTGGTTTCCAGATGACCATTCAGGAATTGGGTACGATTTCGCAATATGAGATTGATGTTAAAATCATTGTGTTGAATAATAATTTCCTTGGGATGGTTCGTCAGTGGCAGCAAATGTTTTTCGAAAAACGATATTCGTTTACCGAATTGAAGAACCCCGATTTTGTGGGTATTGCCAAAGCATATGGACTGGCATCGCAAAAAGTCACCTCGCGTGATCAATTGGACGGAGCTATTCAGGAAATGCTCGATCATCAAGGTCCGTATGTGTTGGAAGTAGTTGTAGAAAAAGAAGATAACGTATTTCCAATGGTTCCGACAGGAGCTTCTGTTTCAAACATTCTGCTCGAATCATAAGGAATTTCAAGTTCATTTAAAGTAAAAGACACAACAATGAAACAAGAATACATCATAACCGTTTTTTCGGAAGATAATATTGGGTTGCTGAGCCGGTTAACCCTGATCTTCACCCGCCGCAAAATCAATATCGACAGTTTGACGGTTTCCGAATCGTCGATTGCCGGGATCTTCAAGTTTATCATTGTAATCAGCGAAACTGCCGATCGTACGCAGAAGGTAGTTAGTCAGCTCGAAAAAATTGTCGATGTGATCAAGGTCTATGCAAATACCGATGATGAGATGATTTTTCAGGAGATTGCACTTTACAAAGTATCAACCGAGTTTTTGTTCGAATCGGATAAAGTTGAAAAAATCATTCGCAATTCGGGTGCCCGCATTCTCGAAATTACCCGTGAATATGTTGTGATTGAAAAGACTGGACATTCCAATGAAACGCAACAACTGTTTGAAGAACTGAACCGCTCGTATGGTGTAACTCAGTTTATTCGCTCCGGAAGGGTTGCTATAACCCGAAGTACAATCGAAAGGCTTTCAGAATTTCTGAGAGAACGCGATGCCATGCTCGAACAAGTCGATTAATCAGTTTGAATTGAAATACAGGGGATGAGTATGCAAAGTATAATTATTTATTATTCAATGCTTTGTGTCTCATGTCTTGGTGTAGCCGCTTTCGATTCGAGCTCTACATCTTCGCGCGATTTGCTTGTGGTAACCATATAAACCCCCAGAAAAATCAAGATGGCGGCAATCGGTTTTATCCACGAAAAGCTATCTTGTCCCAGCGAAATAGCAATGATTGAGGCAACTAACGGCTGCACATAATTATACATTCCAATGGTTGTTGGTCGAATTCTCTTTTGCGCCTCGGGAATAAGCAGGTAAGTAAGAAATGTAGCGCCAACAAGTAAATACAGGTAGCTGCCCCAGGCTGTTTTGTCACCCGACACAAAAATTCGTGCTGATACCAAGTCGTAAAATCCTAAGGGAAAAGTTACGATACTCGAGAAAAGAAACATCCACTTCATAATGGTTACACCATTGTATTTTTTTGAAATATTACGCGTAACGACCAAAAAGAAGGCATACGATAAGCAGCTCAACATACAGAAAAGGTCGCCGATAACCGACGCCCCCTTGCCTCCTGAATTGTATGAAGCCGAAAGGATGATGCTCAATACCCCGGTCAGACCCAGAAAGACACCACCGGCTTTTTTTAACGTAATGGGCTCTCTTAGTATAAAAAAAGCGATCATCATGGCCATAATAGGCATTGTGGTAACAACAATGGATGCATCGGTTGGTGCGGTTTGCTGAAGTCCATAAATAAATGCTGTTTGGTTTATCCCCACACCCAGCAACGACCCAACAAAAAGCGTAAGCATATCTTTCTTATGTATTTTAGTTCTCGGCATAAACATGGAAACTAACCAAAACATAATCGCACCAAATGCAAAACGCGAATAACTCACAGCCCAGGGGCTCATCCAATAAGGCATTAGATTTTTAGAAATGGGAATATTGGCACCAAAAATGATAGACGCTACCAACATGGCTGCATTTCCCTGAAGTTTTGTTCTATTCATAACAAAAGCCAGAAATTTTAATTGTTACCTTGATTTACCGGGGTATTTTCACAAGGAAGGTTTGCAGGTTCGCGGTTGCAAAGGTACGATAAATTCACCTGTTAAAAAGCAACGCATCGAAATGAATGTCGTTTTTTGCCGAAGTAAAATCAGTCTGTATGGCGAAATGCAAAGGTCAATCAAAAATGGGTGATACCACAATCTGTTCAAAATTTAAACCTTTACATAAACGCCGGTGCAATCAAAAAGTTAATTTTTGCTAATTTAAGAAAACATGCCTCTTCGGATAAAAATTAGGAACAAATATTGATGTAATATCCTTGAAATAAATAAAAAAGAAAGGATAAAGCCATGAAAAGATTAGTAGTATTTCTCGGACTCATCATTTCGGCCAGTATCTTGTTTGCCCAGGGAAATGATGAAAATTCTGCACTAAACCGAAAGGAAAAAAGGAACGCTGAACTTGAAAAAAAATTTCAGGAGACGAAATCGATGCTTGAAAATAAAAATTTTGTATTAGAGACCGACTTTCTTCAAGACAGGTATGGCAATCGAATACCAGTGACTTCCAACATTAACTTTGTTGCTGTCGATTCTACCGAAGCAATTATTCAGATTGGGTCGAATTCCAGAATTGGCCCGAACGGAGTTGGTGGTGTTACTGCCAAAGGTTCGATTAGTAAATGGAAATTGACTGAAAATGAGAAGAATAAGGCGTTTGACTTAAGCCTGAGTGTAATGACTCCTATTGGGATGTATGACTTGTTCTTTAGCATTGGGGCTTCAGGTAGAGGAACCGCAACCTTGACGGGATTGCGCTCTGGGCGACTGACTTTTGAAGGGGATATGGTTGCTGGAGAGATATCTTCAGTTTATATCGGCCAACATTTGTAATTCTAAAGTAAATGACTTCTGATTTTTGAATCGATCCGCCAAGATATTCTCGTATTCGCCAATTTGTTAGTACTTTCGTAAGCAATTCAAAAATTTCCTTTTCGAATGAAGCAAATTGGCGAACAGTTACCAGTTTATAGTCTTGATATTTTCAGTTCTCCGGAACGGAAAAGCCAGCAGTTTCAGATTGAAGTGTTCGATGCCAACCGACATTTCAGTGTGAAATATCCGCACCGACACGACTTTTTTGAGGTGCTTTATTTGCTTAAAGGTTCTGGCTACCATGTAATTGACGACAATAATTATGAGATCAAGCCACCCTGCGTTTTCTTCATGTCGCCTGGACAGGCTCACAAACTTGAACTTTCGTACGACATTCAGGGTTACATTTTTATCTTCACTTCCGATTTTTACCTGCTCAACCGGAGCAATCAAAACAGTTTGATTGAATTTCCGTTTTTCTATACCATTCATCAGGATAATCCGCCGTTGCCACTTGATAATGAGAACGATGTTCGGTTTTTGGAAACTTTGTTCAGGCAGGGTATTTCAGAAATTCTGCGCCCAGGCGATTTCACCATCGAAATTTTGCGGCCGCTACTCGATTTGATTTTGACCACCTGTGCTGCCCGCTATCCAGTAACTGAAAATTTGCTGAACAAAGGGAAAGGAAAAATTCTGGTGAAGCGGTTTTTTCATTTAGTTGAAGAGAATCACCAGAAAAACCTCTCACTGAGCGATTATGCCGAAATAATCGGAATTACACCGAATCATTTGACACAAACGGTCAAATCGCTTACCGGCAAAACTTCCTCGCAAATCATCAAAGCCAAACAACTGATGGAAATTAAACGACTGTTGGTTCATACCAGCCTGAGCGTATCAGAAATAGCCAATCATCTGAACTTTGATGATCAGTCGTATTTCACCAAATTCTTTAAGCGGGAAACCGGTTTAACTCCAATTCAGTATCGTACACAAGCGTTTAAGTGATGTGTAAAAACACCAAAATTGTTTGCTTTGTAACTTACTGTTTTGTAGCGTCTATTTTTATTTTTCGGATTAATTCAAATATCCGATCCATTAAAAGTACCTAAAATAGTTGTTTTTTTACTCTGTATTCTAATGAATATTCTTTTGCTTTGTAAAATCAATGATCAGGCAGAAATTTTAAACACAATAAATTAAGAAAATGGCAAATTATTTCAACACACTTCCATTGCGCCTTCAGTTGGCACAATTGGGAACCTGCGAGTTTATGGATCGTTCGGAGTTTGCTGACGGTGTAAAAAAGCTGTTAGGCAAAAAAATCGTCATCATTGGCTGTGGCGCTCAGGGTTTGAACCAAGGGTTGAACATGCGCGATTCGGGTTTGGATGTTTCGTACACTTTGCGTGCCGAAGCCATTAAACAGCAACGTCAGTCGTATAAAAATGCTGCCGGGAACGGCTTTAAAGTTGGAACTTACGAAGAAATGATTCCAACTGCCGATCTGGTAATTAACCTGACTCCGGACAAACAACACAGTGGCGTAATCAAAGCGGTGATGCCATTGATTAAAAAAGGAGCAACTCTTTCATATTCACACGGGTTCAACATTGTTGAAGAAGGAATGCAGATTCGTAAGGACATTACCGTGATCATGGTAGCTCCAAAATCACCGGGTTCGGAAGTTCGCGAAGAATACAAACGTGGCTTTGGTGTTCCAACTCTGATTGCTGTTCATCCTGAAAACGATCCGAATAAAGATGGATTCGAAATTGCCAAAGCGTATGCTGCTGCCACTGGTGCCGACAAAGCTGGAGTTCTCAGTTCATCATTTGTGGCTGAAGTGAAATCGGATTTGATGGGCGAGCAAACTATTTTGTGTGGCTTGCTACAGACTGGCTCAATCCTGTCGTTCAATAAAATGGTTGAAAAAGGTATTGATCCCGGATATGCTGCCAAATTGGTTCAGTACGGTTGGGAAGTCATTACCGAAGCACTGAAACATGGCGGTATTACCAATATGATGGATCGTTTGTCGAATCCTGCTAAAATCAAGGCTTTTGAACTTTCAGAAGAGTTGAAATGCATTATGCGCCCATTGTTCTGGAAACATATGGACGATATCATTTCAGGAGAATTCTCGAAAACCATGATGGAAGACTGGGCCAATGACGATAAAAAACTGTTGACCTGGAGAGCCGAAACTGGCGAAACTGCTTTCGAAAAAACGCCAGCCGGAACCATGGAAATCAGCGAACAGGAATATTTTGATAATGGCGTGCTGATGATTGCTTTCGTAAAATCGGGTGTTGAATTGGCTTTTGAAACCATGACTGAAGCCGGAATAAAGGAAGAATCGGCCTATTACGAATCGCTGCACGAAGTTCCTCTGATTGCTAACACCATCGCCCGCAAGAAACTGTTCGAAATGAACCGTATTATTTCGGACACGGCCGAATACGGTTGCTATTTGTTCGACCATGCCTGCAAACCATTGCTGGCCGATTTTATGTCGAAAATCGATACCGATGTGATTGGAAAACCTTATGGAGGAGGCAAAGGCAACGGCGTTGACAACAAACAACTGATCAGCGTGAACGAAATTATCCGCTATCACGATATCGAAGTCATTGGTGAAGAATTGCGCGCCGAAATGACTGCAATGAAAAAGATTCTTTAATTAAACAGCCCCTGTAATTGAAAGAGCCTCGTTGAAAAACGGGGCTCTTTCAATTACAATTTGCGGAGTTCTACCAGCAAATCCTGAATCTTTCGGGTGGCATCGCTCATGGTACACGAGAAATTATTCAGTAAGATCGCAAAGGAGAGAGACCGCCTGCTGTCGGTTGTCAGGTAGCCGGCATAACAACGAACACGGGTCATTGAGCCGCTTTTTGCATGCAGACATTGGTTGGGGAAGTTCTCGGTGCTGAAAGCCGTCAGGGTGCCATTTCCTGCGGTTGGCAACGATTGGTAAAAATCGGTCGAATACAGGCTTTTCGTTTTCATGTAATTCAGTACCGAAACAATTTGGCTGGCAGTAATAGCGTTGAATCGTGACAAACCACTTCCGTCGTTCATAAAAAATCCGGTCATGTCAAATCCTTTGTCTTTCCAGAATTGCTTTACGAATTTGCAGCCGTCAAGGGTCGTTCCCAATCCGTTTTTTTGAAAAGCCAGGTGTTTCAGAAAATGTTCGGCAAAAAGGTTCACGCTTTCGTGGTTGGTTACCCGGATAATATCACGCAATGGAGGTGATTGAATGACTGATAATTGGGTCGATGATCCAGATTTTACTTTTTCGAATTTTGTTTCTCCTGAAATTTTGATTCTTTCGGCAGAAAGCTTTTTCCTGAATTCGCTGGCCAAAAGTGCCGATGGATTGGGAACAGACGCTTTGATAACAAAGTCGGATTGATTTTTCGGAATGGTTCCCCGGATGATCCTTCGGTTCTCTTCCGGACTTCCAAATACATAAGCCTCATCGCTGTTCAAATCAGACGAAAGCACTTCATTCGTCAGTTCAAGATTTGGAATTTCAGGAACAATGCGGATTATTTTTGTTGGTACACCGGCTTCACTTCCCGATTTGAGATGAATTTCGTACTGATTGTCGTTAACACTGATTCCTGAAGCTCCGGCACCATAATAATTGCCGATGTCCTCCCATATCCAGGTGTTGGGAATCGTTTGTGATTCGTAAATTGTTGCATCCAGAATAAGGTTCCCAGTAATAACCTTGATGTTCTTGCTCAGCAAGGCTTTTATCCATTCTTCCTGAAACGGTTTGGTCTCCGGAAAATATGCGGAACCCAAAGTGGGGTCGCCGCCACCGATGATTTGCAAATCGCCCAAAAGGGTGTCGTTTCTTATAATTCCGGAGTAGGAAAGGAAGGTCTGAAAACGAAAGTCAGGTCCGAAAACTTCCAGTGCAGTAGCGGTTGTTATCGTTTTTAGGATGGAGGCAGGTGCCAGACTAAGCTGTGGCCCCGATTCAATCAGCTTTTCATTGGTTTGGTTGTCGGTGACAGTAATGCAAATGCTTGCGTTTGCCAATCCGGGAGAAGTTTGCCAATTGGCTATTTTTTGCTGAATTGCGGCAGTATTTTGTGCGGAACTAAAAGTTGTCCAAAGTGCAAAAATACAGGTGCAAATAATCGGGGTTCTCATCGGTGCAGTTTTTGGTGGAAAGATAAATAAGTATTTACCATTAAACAATTTACCAGCTACACTTAACTCGAATTTTGTATCTTTGTCCTTAAAATTAATCGTTTATGCGCCTTTCGGGGAATGAAATAATCACCGTACCTTTTCTTTCCAGAGAAATCTTTGGGCCGGAGATTGTTGCCAGGTTGTTTGGTTCGCGCATTGATGATTCGAAAAAGGGCGGTGATATTGATCTTTGTTTGGAAACTTCTGAAGAATTGGTTCCGGGAATGCATTACTGGAGATCGCTTGATGAAGACAATGCTCTTGAAAAAATTAATGTTTAGTTTTAATCTTTTGTATAGTATCTTTGTTTATTCTAAAAAGATATCAAACAATATTTATCAATTTTAAATCATATCACAATGTTTATTAATAAAGTACTTGGTCGGGAAATTCTGGATTCACGTGGTAATCCAACTGTTGAAGTTGAAATAACCCTGGAATGTGGCGCTATCGGACGGGCAGCAGTTCCTTCCGGAGCATCAACTGGTGAAAACGAAGCTCTTGAGTTACGTGATGGAGATAAAGGTCGTTATTTAGGTAAAGGCGTTCTGAAAGCTGTGGCTAATGTAAATACCGTAATTGCCAAAGAGATTATGGGCATGGATGCCTCAAATCAGGTAGCTATCGATAAAAAGTTAATTGCACTTGACGGAACAAAAACCAAATCGAAATTAGGAGCCAATGCAATGTTGGGCGTTTCTTTGGCCGTTGCCAGAGCGGCTGCTGAAGCTCTGGATATGCCATTGTATCGCTACATTGGCGGAACAAATGCAAAAACATTACCAGTTCCGATGATGAATATTATCAATGGAGGTTCGCACTCTGATGCTCCGATCGCTTTTCAGGAATTTATGATTCGGCCAATTGGTGCAAAATCGTTCCGCGAAGGGTTGCGCATGGGTGCTGAAGTTTTCCATCACCTGAAAAAAGTACTTCACGATCGTGGACTAAGCACTGCCGTTGGTGACGAAGGAGGCTTTGCCCCTAAATTAGACGGAACAGAAGATGCATTAAACAGCATCATTAAAGCCATCAAAAACGCCGGATACAAGCCTGGCCGGGTTGAAGATGGAGGCGATGTTTCAATTGGATTAGACTGTGCTGCTTCTGAATTCTACAAAGATGGAATTTACGACTATTCCAAATTTGAAGGTACAACAGGTGCAAAACGGAATTCGACTGAGCAAATCGAATATCTTGCTAGTTTGGTTTCAAACTTTCCAATCGATTCAATCGAGGACGGAATGTGTGAAAGCGACTGGGATGGATGGGTTGCGTTGACTAAAAAACTGGGAGACAAATGTCAGTTGGTTGGTGACGATGTGTTTGTAACCAATGTTGAATACTTGAAAAAAGGTATCGAATTGGGAGCAGCCAACTCAATCCTGATTAAAGTAAACCAGATTGGTACGTTGACCGAAACGTTGGATGCCATCGAAATGGCTCACCGTGCTGGGTACACTTCTGTAACTTCACACCGTTCGGGCGAAACCGAAGATTCAACCATTGCCGATATTGCTGTTGCAACCAACGCCGGACAAATTAAAACCGGTTCGTTGAGCCGCTCCGACCGTATGGCTAAATACAACCAGTTGCTTCGCATCGAAGAAGAATTGGGCGCTTCGGCTATTTATGGATACAAAAAGGTGATCAAAAAATAAGCAGAATAGGTAAATCGCAAAAGGCCGGCTCCGTAAGGATCCCGGCCTTTTTTATGACCCGGTTTCGGTTTCGTACAGATCATTATCTTTGCAACCTCAAATTTCAAGGATGTATAGTAAAGACGAAGCCAAACTGTTACGAAAAGAATTCTGGATAGTATTTGCCCGGCGATGCGAGATTGTTCCGGAGTTACGTCACAAAAAGAAGAAATGGTTGTTGTACGATACCGGATTGAGTGGTATTGATCTGAAATTCGAGGTTTCGCGCTCGGAGGCTTTGGTGATGATTGAAGTGAACAGCCGGCAGGAAAGCCGCCGCCTGGAGATATTCGAAACCCTTCAAAAATATCAAAAATTTCTGGAAGAGGGTTTTGCCGAACCTCTGATCTGGGATTTTTGCTTCATCCGCGAAAGTGGGCAGGAGGTCTGCCGAATTTACACGTCGCTTCCCCATGTTGATTTTCACCGCCAAAATCAATGGCCCGACATTTTCAACTTCATGATCGACAACATGCTCATTCTGGAGAATAACCTAATGGAATTGAAGGATGTGCTCGACGCAGAGCTCTTCTAAAAAGAGTCTCAAATTTCAGGTCATCCCAAAGAACGGTTGTTAAGGTATCTTTTGCCTTTTGTTTTTAGCAACAGGTATGAATATTTTTTTGCTCTGTGTTAATCTGTGGTCTCTGTGGTTAATCCCAATTATTTTTCATTCCCATGTAATGAAATTTGGTATGGTTCGTCTTAACTTTGAAACGATCAGAAAAGAGCTTGAATGTTAGCCAAAGATTTTAAAACCGATGTACTGCCAATCAGCAACAAGTTGTTGCGGTTTGCTAACCAAATTCTTCAGAATGAGGAAGAGGCGAAAGATGTACTTCAGGATGTGTTTTTGAAACTGTGGCATAAGCGTGATGAGTTGGGGAAAGTTGAAAATCTGGAGGCCTTTGCTTTTCGGATGACCCGCAATCGGTGTCTCGATCTGATTCGTTCGCGACGGACTGTCTCAATTGATTCTTTGAAAAAATCCGGATTCCGCGATGAAGAATGTTCCGAAACGGATTATCTTGATTTGACAAATTCCGTCGATCAGGTAAAACGAATAATAGCTGAATTGCCTGATTTGCAACGAACAGTTATCCAGTTGCGCGACATTGAGCAGCTCGAATATGGTGAAATTGCAGAAGCAACTGATTTGAATGTCAATGCGATCAGGGTAAATTTATCGCGTGCCCGAAAAAAAGTACGTGATGAAATCTTAAAAATTCAAAATTATGGAATCACAGAAAATACACCTACTGCTTCAAAAGTACTTTGACGCCGAAACTACCATCGACGAAGAAAATGAACTGATCACTTATTTTACTTCCGGAGAGGTGGATGATGACCTGAAAATGTATGTTCCTCTGTTTTCAGGAATAAGGGAACTTTCGGCTGAGGATGATCCGAACTTGGGCGACGATTTGATGAACTTTATCCTCGAATCGGAACACAAGGAAAAACTTCGGTACCGCTGGATGTGGCAGATTGTGACCGGAATAGCGGCTTCGGTGATTCTGGTGATGTTGGCCGTGAATTTTTATAGCAGCCAAACCCAATGGAAAGATACCTTTTCAGATCCGAAACAGGCTTATTCTGAAGCTACCAAAACCCTGGAATATGTTGCCGGAAAATACAACAAAGGATTGGCTCAGTTGAAACCAATCGGGAAGATCGAACGTGCTGTTAATCCATTAAAATCGGGAGTTTCGAAACTGAATAAAGGATTTAAACAGATTGATGAAATGAAAACGTTGAACAAAAAATTTAAAAAAGAATAGCCATGAAACGAATTTTAATGACTTTGGTTTTGCTGATCCCGTTATGGGTGATGGCTCAGGACAATAGTCCGATTGACAAACTTTTTAGCAAATATGCCAATAAAGAAGGGTTTACTACAGTGAATATCAGCGGAAAACTGTTGAGCTTTGCCAGCAAATTCGACGAATCGAAAAGCAAAGAGACAGCCATGCTTGAAAAACTGAGCGGAATCCGGATACTATCGGTCGAGGATAAGGAGTTGAACAAGGGACTGAATTTCTATAAGGAATTGGAAGCTGACGGATTTTTCAAAAACAACAATTACGAGTCACTGATGGAAGTGACCGAAAAGGATGAAATTGTTCGCTTCTATGGGCGCGCCGGAGAGAAAGGCAAGCTTTCTGAATTGTTGCTTGTTGTGGGTGGTGATGACAACACCCTGATCAGCATCCGTGGTGTGATTGATCCCGATGACATAGGTAAAATTACTGGCTCGCTCGATTTGGACATCAAAACCAAGTAATAATGGAATAAATGACAATCGAAAAGTTCCGAAGCTGTTTGAAGTTCCGGAACTTTTCCTTTTTGGTGCGATTCAAGGTTTAACCTTTTCATTACAGATCAATGGCCAATGCTACTAAATTTTGTTTTACTTTTATTCCTCTAAATGGAATGGAATGAAACAACAGAGTTTCTGGAAAAAATACACTTTTGCGGTCAATCAGACTTTGCTCTTTAAAGCTGGCTATGCCGAAGTTTACGTTAAGTGTATTCAAAATGGGTGGCTGGTGAAAAGTCGTTTATCCGATGGGGCTTCAACTGATTTGTTGGTTGAAAAAATCGATGATCTGGCCGACGATCAGGATGTGCTCCATTTTTATTCCGGAGATTCAAACGAATTGCTGTTGGTTCCGGCATTGCCCAATAAGGCTGTGGTTTTCAGGAACAATAAGAACATTCGCATCAGTGCCGGCGAATCGGCCAGTTTATTTTTCCGGATTCCATTGACCATGCAAATTTATTTTCAGGAAGTGAAGGATGAAAACCGGCTGGTTGAAATTCCGCTGCAACGTTTGTCGGATACCTGGTTTGGCGAAATCGACAACGGAGAACCGGCCTATTCGATAGGCAGCAATTACGATCAATCGTTTTCGGAGGTACAGGCAACTTCGTGGGAAGCCATCACTTCAGTTGAAATCATTAATAATACGTCCAGTGTACTCGATTTACAGCGGCTGATATTGCGGGTGGAAGATTTTAATCTTTATCTGAAAAACAAACAGGTGATAACCAGCAGTGCAACCATCGAATTTAAAGGCCAGGAGCAGGCCGGAAGTGTCAATTTAAGCGTTCAGGAAGAAATTCACGGGGACAACCCGGTACAAATTGCCAAATCGCGTTTTTCTGATTCGAAGAGACTGCTTCGTCGGAGTTTTTTCTTTATTAAAAACATCTATCAAAGTTAAATTATGGATCTCGACCTTTCGAAATACATCAATCCGGCAACCATCGAAAAGTTCATTCGGATCGTATTTATCCTGATTATTGGCATCAGCTCTATTCAGACGATTGCTTTTATGCTGAGAAGGTCGTTGCGTAAGCAACTTTCGCCTCAACGGTTGATGCTCATTACGCGAACCGTTGTTTATACCGGTTATACCGGTCTGGTACTCATTGTGGTCAAAGAATTTAATTACGACCTGACAGCCTTGTTTGGCGCCGCCGGAGTGGTCGGTATCGTGCTTGGTGTGGCCTCGCAAACCAGTATCGGCAACATCATCAGCGGGCTGTTCCTGGTTGGCGAGAAATCGTTCGAACTGGGCGATGTGGTTCGCATCGGCGATAAAACCGGAACGGTTTATTCCATCGATTTGCTTTCTATTAAAATCAAAACTTTCGATAATTTGCTGATCAGGATTCCGAACCAATCGGTTATTTCTTCGGAATTGACCAACGTGACGCGGTTTCCGATCCGCAGGCTCGATTTCCAGATTGGGGTAGCGTATAAAGAAGACCTCCGGAAAGTGAAATCGATACTCGAAAGTGTTGCCCGAAACAATCCGCTATGCCTTGAAGAACCCGAGCCTTACATTCTTTTCCAGTCGTTTGGAGATAGCAGCATCAACATTACGTTTGGAGTTTGGTTCGAGAAAACCAATTACACAGCCGTTAAAAATTCAGTGTTCATCGAAATAAAAGAAGCTTTCGACCGAGAAAGCATTGAAATCCCTTTTCCACACATAAGCGTTTATGCCGGTGAAGCAAGCAAACCGATTACCGTTAAACTTCAGGATGGAGACTAATGGTAATCAGGAGGATTGCTAGCTTTAAATTTGTTCAGTAAAATGAGACATGGACAAATGTTTGATCATAAATGAATGTCCATCTGTTATTCTGGAATTAACTTCACCCTGTTTTAAAATAACTAATCCTTTTTATAATGAAGAAAATAGTTTGTTTAGGCATGGCCATTGCTGCCTTTTTCGTTTTGCAAAGTTTTCGCAGCGAATCAGGAACGACATCAAAAAATGGCCCAATGAATTCAGCAATTATTGTAAATACAGCCAGCACCGACACTGTTGTTAACGGCGCTCCGGTTCCTCCCGAAATTGAGAACCCTGAATTGTTAGGCATCAACAAAGAGCCAGCTCACGCCACCTTAATGGTTTATAGCAATCAGGCCGAAGCCCTCAAGGCGATTCGACACGCCTCGTCGTATTGCAAAAGTTTGAATGGCCTGTGGAAATTCAACTGGGTGCCCTGGCCACAGCAACGACCTGTAGATTTTTATAAGCCTTCGTTTGATGTCTCGGGATGGAAAGAAATCTCGGTACCATCGAACTGGCAGGTTTTGGGCTACGGAACTCCTTATTACCGAAATATGGGCTATATATTTCAGAAAGATTATCCTCACGTGATGAGCGAACCGCCCAAAACATTCACGGCTTACAAGGAACGGAATCCGGTTGGAAGTTACCGCCGTGAATTCGAAATTCCGCAAAACTGGAATGGCCGTCGGTTGTTTCTGACCTTCGACGGTGTTGATGCTGGTTTTTTTCTGTGGATCAATGGCGAAAAAGTCGGTTATAGCATCAACAGCCGTAATGCCGCCGAATTTGATGTGACCAAATACGTTTTACCTGGTAAAAACATGCTGGCCGTTGAGGTTTACCGCTTTACCGCCGGAAGCTTTTTGGAAGATCAGGACATGTGGCGTTTGAGTGGAATCTTCCGTAATGTAACCATCTGGAGTACGCCCGATACGCATGTTCGCGACTATTTCATTAAAACCGACCTCGATTCGAAATACGAAAATGCAACTGTTGATGTAACCGCCAAGATTAAAAATTACGGATCATCAAAAGGAGTGGCTCAAAAACTGGTTGCTACACTTTTTGATGGAATGAAAGAAGTGAAAGGCGCGAAAGCTGAAGTAGCTGTTCCTGCATTGAACCCGGGCGAAGAAAAAACGGTTACGCTGAAGTTTCCGGTAACCAAACCTGAAAAATGGACTGCTGAAACGCCGAAACTTTATACAACAGTTCTTAACCTGAACGAAGGCAGCAAAACAACCGAAATACTGTCGTCAAAAACAGGTATCCGGAAAATAGAGATCAAAGGCCGCATTTTCTTGGTTAACGGAACGCCGATCAAGCTGAAAGGGGTTAACCGCCACGAAAATTGGCCCGAAGTTGGCCATGCCATTACCGAAGCGCAAATGATCCGTGACCTGGAAGTGATTAAGCAGGGAAACTGTAACCATGTGCGTACTTGTCACTATTCCGATGATCCGCGCTGGTACGAGTTGTGCGACGAATATGGTATCTGGCTGGTAGCCGAAGCCAATGTGGAGTGTCACGGTTACGATGGCAAGTTCGACGAAGAACCAACCATGAAAGCCCAGATTATTGACCGCAACGTGGCCAATGTTGAGAATTTCAAAAACCATCCTTCAGTTGTTATCTGGTCGTTGGGTAATGAAAATGGTGGTGTTGGAACCAACTTCGTTGAAGCCATGAAGACGATAAAAGCTATTGATCCAACCCGTTTTGTGCATTACGAACGTTTTGGTATTGGAGCCAAAAACCCTTCCGATTTTGATGGTAAAATGTACGGAACACCAGAAGATTTTGCCAAAATTGCTCAAAACAAAGAACTCACCAAGCCATTCTATATTTGCGAATTTGCTCACGCCATGTTCAACTCAATGGGATCATTGTATGAATACTCCGAAGTGTTTGACCAAAATCCTGAAATTTTGGGCGGCGCTATCTGGGAATACCAGGATCAGGGATTGTACAACAACCGCGATCCGAAACATCCCATTATTGCTTATGGTGGCGGATTTGGCGAATTCCCCAACGACCATTATTTTATCCACAAAGGAACTGTATTTTCCGACCGTTCGCCTAAACCGCATTATCCGGAGATGAAAAAAGCCTATCAGTGGATTGGTATTTCGGTTGAAGACGCTGAAAAAGGAATCATCAAAATTCGTAACCGTTTCCAATTCATTAACCTGAATGGCTTTACCGGTTTGTGGACACTGTCGGAAAACGGGAAAGTGATTTCATCCGGAAAATTAGTTCTTCCGGAGATGAATCCGGGTGCCGAAAAAACAGTTAAAGTGCCATTCCAGATTACCAAACCAACACCGGGTTCTGAATATTTTGTGCGCATTTCGTTTACTCAGAATAACGACGAATTATGGGCGAAAAAAGGGTTTGAAGTTGCAGCAGAACAATTTAAGGTACCAGTAGCTGTTGCCGAAATGCCCGTGGCTGAAGCAAAAACTCCGGTAACTTTAACCCAGGACGACAAAGAAGTTACCGTGAAAGGAAGCAGTTTCTCAATTGTATTCGACAAAGCCGCCGGAACTTTCAGCAGCCTGAAAAAAGGTTCTCAGGAATTGTTGGCAGCTGATGGTGGCCCGAAACTGCATTTGTGGCGTGCGCCTCACCGCAACGACGATATGTGGGCCGACCGCGATTGGACCAAATATGGCGTGAAAGAACTGAAATGGACTGTTGGCGAAGTGACTGCCAGTCAGCCTGACGTGAACAATGCACAGATTTCAGTAAAAATGAAGGGTGAGGGCAAAGAAGGTTTTATCGTTTCATTTGAAGCTACCTATAAAGTAACCGGCAATGGTGAAATTATTGCCAGCAACAAGCTAGATTCGAGCAATCCGAAATTGGTGGTAGGACGCTTGGGGGTTCGGCTGATGCTGAACAAGCAACTCGACCAGATTGCTTATTTTGGACGGGGGCCGATGGAAAATTACAGCGACCGTAAACATGGGTTCGATGTAGGTTTGTACAACAGCACCATTGCTCAGCAGATGACCCCATATGAAAAACCGATGGATTGCGGAAACCACGAAGATGTGCGTTGGGCTGATATTTCGCAGAAAAACGGATCAGGCCTTAAAGTGACCAGCGATAAGAACCTGATTCAGATTACAGCACTTCCTTATACCGACGAAGAAATGGAAAAAACAGAATACCGCATTGATTTGCCGCAGAGTAGTGCTACCGTATTGTGCATCAGTCATAAAACACTGGGCGCTGGTTCTGCAGGTTGTGGGCCAAGACCACTCGATCAGTACAAGGTTTTTGCTGAACCGGCTTCGTTTAGCTATACTTTACAAATCAAGTAAACCAACATAAGTTTGAGCTAAGTGCTTTTTGCAGATGGATTCAGGGTTCGCTTTGGATCCATTTGCTTTTTATGAAGAATTTGAATTTTGACAGCATACAAGTTTGTTTGCAATTAAACTTTGTCTAAAGTTAATGGTCAATTGTGTTATTCAAATTGATTAATTAAGTTGTTTTTGTCCATCCTGAAATTGTTTCTATTTTTACTGCATGGCACAAACGAATGATTTGATTTCCTTCGGGGATATAAAAGGTGGTAATGAGAAAGCTTTCAACAAAGCCTTCGATTTGTATTATTCAAGCTTGTGTTATTTCGCCAATAATCTTCTTCACGATTTTGATTTATCTCGTTCGATTGTCCAACAGGTATTTGTCGATTTGTGGATTAAGCGCGATAAGTTGATTGTCAAATCCCTTCGATCGTACCTTTATCAATCGGTACATAACTCGGCGCTCGATGTACTGAAACATAAAAAGGTGGAAGCCCAATACCTTTCGTTGCTCGATAAAGGTGAGCCGGAAGAAATGGCTGATTTAATGGAGGAAGCCGAATTGGCCGATCGCATCAATCGGGCCATTCAGAACCTCCCGGAGAAATGCCGTGAGATATTTGTCATGTGCCGTTTCGACGAATTAAAATATGCGGAGATTGCTGCCCAGCTAAACATATCGGTAAAAACCGTTGAAATGCAAATTGCTATTGCACTAAAAAAGCTGCGCATTGAATTGTCAGATTATCAGATGTTTCAGCTTTTTATGCTCGTTTCCTCAAAAAAATATCAAATTTCTTACAGGGTAAATTAACTGCAAGTCGTCAAAGGGACAATTAAACGAATTCCCTGTTGACCAATGGAAACCCAAATTAACGAGATTGAACTATTAATCGCTAAATTCTTGAGTGGGGAAACAACCCCGGCAGAATCAGAAGAGTTAACACGTTGGATTGACGAATCGTCAGCAAATAAAAAGCTCTTTGACACCAATAAGCGAATCTGGGAAAAATCTCCTGTCTATTTTTCATCTTCTGAAATTTTTTCAGACCAGAGAAAAGTCAAAGACCAGATTATTCAGCGACTTTCGAAACCTGAAGAACAGGTGAGTTTATCGGTTTGGATGTACCGCGTAGCTGCTATTTTGGCCTTTCCGATAATGTTGGGTATTGGCTGGTATTTGGGTTCTGGCCGGAACAATGCTGAAACGGCAATGTGCGAAGTAACAGCGCCAAAAGGACAGATTTCGAAATGCGTATTGGCCGATGGAACGCAGGTTTGGCTCAATGCCGGAACAACCATCACCTATGATCCAACCTTAAAAGGTAATTACCGCGAAGTAAAACTCGATGGCGAAGCCTATTTCCGGGTTTCGAAGAACAAGCATAAACCTTTTGTGGTAACTACCAAACAAGCACAGATTAAGGTGTTGGGAACTGTTTTTAACCTGAAAGCTTATTCCGGGGAAGATAAGGTGGAAACTACACTGGAAGAGGGAAGTGTAGAATTTAGTTTGAACGGAAGTAACGCGGATCCAATAAAAATAAAACCCGGAGAACAGGTGGTTTACAACATTTCAGAAAATAAAATAACACAAGAGAAAGTTGATATTTACCTGCAAACAGCTTGGAAAGATGGAAAATATGTGTTTAAAGATGCTGATTTGCAGACGATAATTAAGGAGTTGGAAAGGTTGTATGATGTTCGTATTCATCTGAAAGATGATTCGCTGATGCACCTGCGCTTTAGGGGAATGTTTGAATACGATCAGAATATTTTCAGTGCACTGGAAACCCTGGAAGAAACTACCAATATGAAATACCGGATGGACGGTCGTGATATCTGGTTGCAGTAGAAATAGATATACTAACTAAATATAAACCTTTAAAATGAAAAAATTATGCTGAAATAACTGCATTACACCTTATTTCCGCGGTTCCGGAATTTCGGAACAAAAAACAGGAACAGCTGCGAACTGTCCCTGTCGAAAAACGCAGAAATGCGAAAAAACGAAAATCATTTTTTTAACTAAAAACAACCAAATTTATGAAAATTATTGGGCAATCGAATGAGGGCTATGGGCCTTTGTTCAAAAAAATCTGGTTAATTATGAAACTTAACTTTTTCTTGATTCTCATTACGGTCTTGCAGGTATCGGCCGATGTGTCGGCACAGAATACCCGTTTAGACCTGAAAATGAAGAATGCCACGATTTCTCAGGTATTTGATGAAATTGAACGACACTCGGAAGTGTATTTCTTTTACAACAAAAGCCAGATCGACGAAACCAGAACGATCAGTGTTGACTATCGCAACAAAACCATTGACGAAATCCTGAAAGCAATAGCCTCGGACTTAAACCTGACCTATGAAATCGCAGGAAAAAATATCATTATAAAAGCGATCGATCCTGCTGGATTTCAGCAATCGGCAGTGAAGGTGAAGGGAGCTGTTAAAAATGCTTCCGGCGAATCGTTGCCGGGTGTTACCGTATTGGTTAAAGGAACAACCAATGGCACCATAACCGATGTTGATGGAGCTTATAGCTTGACTAATGTTCCTAATGATGCGACTTTAGTTTTTTCGTTCGTTGGAATGAAGAAAATTGAAATTGGAGTTGCAGGTAAAAGCACTATTAATGCGGTTTTAGAAGAAGAAACTGTTGGTATTGAAGAAGTTGTGGCTGTTGGGTATGGAACGCAGAAGAAGGTAAACCTGACAGGGGCAATTACATCTGTAAATGGTAAAGATCTTGCTCGCCGACAGGTTTCACAATCGTCGATGCTTTTGCAAGGTGTTGCTCCTGGAGTCGTTGTTACGCAACGGAACGGGCAACCAGGACGAGATGGAGGAATAATCAGTATCCGAGGCAAAACGACAATGGGTGATAGTAATCCTTTGATTTTAGTTGACGGAATTGAAATGGGGCTCAATAATATCGATCCGTCAATGATTGAATCGGTGTCTGTATTAAAAGATGCAGCATCCTCTTCAATATACGGATCAAGAGCTGCAAATGGAGTTATTCTTGTAACCACTAAGCGGGCAGAACATGAAAAAATGTCGATTTCATATAATTCATATATCGGATTTCAGCGTCCAACAAATCTGCCCAATATGGTTGGAGCTATTGACCACATGCTATTGACGAATGAAGCTTATGTCAATACAGGTAAATCGCCATTATATTCTGATGCGTATATTCAGGAATATCGTCAGAATATGGCCACTAATCCAGATAAATACCCTGATACCGATTGGTATGATAAGGTTTTGAATAACAATGGTTTCATGCAGAATCATTTCCTTACGATGATGGGTGGAACTCAGAAGGCAAAGGTTGCAGTGTCGTTGGGCTACCTGGATCAGAACGGAATTATGTCCAATACTGGATATAAACGTTATACCATTCGGTTCAATACTGACCTTCAGTTAACCAATTCTTTTTCGGCACAGGTTGATGCTCATATCATGCAATCTAAAATATTAGAACCTTCGCGCGGAACAGCCGATGCCATTCATTGGGCAGGTAGAATTCCTGCAAATCAGGTTGGCGTTTTATCGAACGGATTGTGGGGAGAGGGATGGAATGGTGATAACCCTATTGCTTTTACACAGGACGGAGGAGTTCGTAAAGAAGAAGCGCCTTCAGTTACTTTGAATATCATTTTAAAATATAAACCAACCAAATGGTTGGCTATGGATGTTGCTTATTCCCCAAATTATTGGCAATCAAGTAGTAGTTCATTCTCGAAAATCGTCCAGACCTACCGTTGGGATGGTTCGGCTAGCTATATGTCTCCGCAGAAAAGTAGTTTAAGTGCTACCAACGACCGGAACCTATCCAATAATTTTCGTAGCACAGTAACATTTGATAAAACCTTTGGAAGTCATGGTGTAAAAGCCTTATTAGGATACCAACAGGAAGACTATCGTAATGATGGTATTACCGGCTATCGTGAGAATTTTGCATTCCCAGATTATCCTGTATTGAATTCTGGTGGCGAACTAAACCAAAAATCATACGGATGGGCATCTGAATGGGCATTAGAATCGTTCTTTGGGCGTTTGAATTATTCATTTCGCGATAAATATTTATTTGAAGGCAATTTTCGTTATGATGGTTCTTCGCGTTTTGTTGAAAATCGTAAATGGGGTGTATTTCCTTCTTTCTCTGCAGGTTGGAGAATTTCTGAAGAACCGTTTTTTGCTATATTAAAAGATAAAATTAGCAACCTGAAATTAAGAGCATCATGGGGTAAATTAGGAAACCAGAACATTGGTTCCTATCCATTTTCATCAGATGTAAACCTCGGTCTTAAATATGTGTTCGACAAACAGGTTGCGAGTGGTGCCGGTCTTACAAGCTTAGCCAATACTGAAATATCTTGGGAAACAACAACCTCCTCGAACATAGGCCTTGATGTTTCCTTTTTGAAAAAATTCAATGTTACGGCTGAATATTATTATAAGAAAACAGATGATATCTTACTTTATTTGGATATCCCTAAAATTATTGGGTTAAGTGCTCCGGCACAAAATGCTGGTGTAATCGAAAACCGTGGATGGGATTTAGGAATTAGTTATTCCGATTGGGATCATAAATTTAAGTATGAAATAGGAGTAAATGTATCTGATGTGAAAAATAAGATTCTTGATTTGAAGGGTGTAAACACAACCGGAGTGACCGTTAATCATGAAGGATATCCGATGAATTCGCTTTATGGACTAAAAGCTGACGGATTTATAACCGAAGCAGATTTTGATGGCGCAGGTGTATATAAATATGCCAAACAGTTTGGTAGCATTGCTCCTGGTGATATTAAATATGTGGATATGAATGACGACAAAATCATTAATTCAAATGACTATACGATTATAGGCCAAACGCTTCCGCGCTATACTTTTGGCTTCAATTTCAATTCAAAATACAAAGATTTTGACTTCTCATTTTTCTTGCAAGGAGTGGGAAAAGCTGATGGGTTACTTCGCGACCAGGGAATTATGCCATTTGTAATGGGAGGAACTGTTCAGGAACAACATAAAGACCGCTGGACACCCGAAAATCGTGACGCTACTTTTCCCCGTTTTGCATTTAACGAAACCAACAATGAACAAACTTCCAGCTTTTGGATGCGTGATGCGTCATACGTAAGATTGAAAAATATTCAACTTGGTTATACATTGTCCAAAAGAATTTCTGATAAGATAAAAGCGCAGCAAGTTCATATTTATTTCAGCGGACAAAATCTGTTGACAATTGATAATTTCTGGGATGGTTACGATGTTGAGGCTCCAGTGGGTAATGGCGGATATTATCCGCAGATGAAAACTTACAGTTTGGGAGTTGATGTTAAATTCTAAAAATAATTAAGATGAAATCAAATATAAAACTGATCATTATATTCTTCTCATTATTATTAGTGGGGTGCGAAGATTATTTGAACCGATATCCGTTAAACAACCCTTCGGATGTAACTTTTCTATCGAACGAAACTGAACTTAAAATGGCCGTTACGGGTTGTTATGGCGCATTATGGTATAAAGTTGAGGCAATGCCTTTTCATTTATGTTTCGATCAAATAACAGATATTGGTTACGATCGTAACGGGTCACAACTTCAGGCTCTTGGCCGTGGGGCGCAAGATTCAAGAAACGGAACGATTGTTGACTTTTGGACTAATATGTATGCGGGTATTGCAAAATGTAATTATGTGCTGGCTAATATGGAACGTGGTAAAAACGTTATTCCAGAAGCAACATATAAACAATGCGAATCGGAAGTCCGCTTCTTGCGCGCTCTTTTTTACAGCTACTTAACCGAATTATATGGAGGTGTTCCTTTGGTTAAAACCCCGATAACACTTTCGGAAGCCAAGATGAAGCGCAATACCAAAGAAGAAGTGGTAAACTTCATTCTTACAGAGTTGGATCAATGTGCTGAATTTCTTCCTCAGAAAAACAATCCTACTACCGGACGAGCAACCCAAGGTGCTGCATGGTCGTTGGCTTCTCGTGTTGCTTTATATAATAAAAAATGGGATATAGCGATCAGTTCTTCAAAAAAAGTAATGGCTCTTGAAGGAACTGAATACATTATAAATAAAAGTTTTATGGATTTATTCCAATATGCCGGACAAGGTTCAAAAGAGATTGTCTTTTCAATTCAGTATCTAAAAGGAACTAATGTACATGGCTTGTTCGGTTTGTTTGGCAGTAGAAATGCAAAAGCATTTACTAACAAAAAACCGGCTTATCAGTTGGCTGATTGCTGGGAATGTACTGATGGGAAACAGATTGATAAATCTCCTTTATTCGATCCGAAATATCCTTATAAAAACCGTGATCCACGATTGGGCTATACCATAGCAGCATCGGGATCAACATTTTTAGGATTTCAGTTCGAAACGCATGGAGACAGTCTGAAGTGTTGGGATTATAATCAAACTCCAGCCAAACGTATTGCAAATTTGGAGGCAACACATGCCTATGCAACTTTCACTGGTATTTGTTGGCGTAAATATGCAGACAATCTTGATCGTTTGGCGATGAATGAAAGTGAATTGAATACAATTATCATTCGTTATGCTGAAGTCCTATTGAATTATGCTGAAGCAAAAATTGAGTCAGGAAGTGTCGATCAATCGGTATTAGATGCAATTAACAAAGTTCGTCAACGTCCTTCGGTCAATATGCCTCCTATTACGACCACTGATATAAACGAATTGCGTAATGCAGTGCGTCGCGAACGTAAATATGAATTGTCGGGCGAAGGATTTCGTTTGTTTGATATACGCCGATGGGGAATCGCGGAGGATGTGATGAACTTGCCTGTTTTGGGTCGAATGAAAAAATCGTATCCATCGGTTGCACCCATAGTAAATGAAGTAGGTACAGCCTACTATACCAATATCCCTATTGCACAACAAGGAGAATCTGCTGATTTTAAGATGCGTGTCGTTGAACTTAGATCGTTTGATAAAAACCGCGATTATTTGTGGCCAATTCCATACATCGAAATTGAAACAAATCCATTGATCGAACAGAACCCGAATTACTAACTCCAAGACTTTGTTTGACCAATCCGGAGGAATTTTCCTCCGGATTGTTTTCATTTTAAAACCTAGATTTTGCAATCCTATACAAACCAATCATGATTAAACCTTTTTTTTTCATTCGATCATTAGCTCTTTTACTTTGTAGTACAGCTCTTATCTCTTTTGGTAAATGTAAATCAGATACTTTGGATAAAAACGGGCAGGAAAAGGCTAATCCCATCAGCTATTCAGCCGACATTATCATTTACGGAGGCACTTCGGCTGCAGTTACTGCTGCTGTTGAAGCCGTTCATTCCGGGAAAACAGTTTTGGTGGTTTCGCCCGACATACATTTGGGCGGCCTTTCTTCCGGAGGCCTCGGTTTTACCGATACAGGCAACAAATCGACCATTGGCGGACTTTCCCGCGAATTCTATCATCGGGTCTGGCTTCATTACAACGATGCAGCTTCCTGGAACTGGGAAAAACAATCGGACTTTGGCAATAAAGGACAGGGAACTGTGGCTATGGATGGCACAAACCGAACCATGTGGATTTTCGAACCTCACGTGGCTGAGCAGGTTTTCGATGACTTTATTGCCGAAAATAAAATCACCGTATTGCGCAACGAGTGGCTCGATCGCTCAACCAGCGGCGTATTAAAAAAAAATGGAAAGATTGTTTCGTTTAAAACCCTTTCAGGAAAAACGTTTTCAGGCAAAATGTTTATTGATGCCACTTACGAAGGCGATTTGATGGCGGCTGCCAGCGTAACTTATCATGTTGACCGCGAAGCTTGTTCGGTGTATAACGAAACGTGGAATGGGGTGCAGGCCGGAATAAAGCATCATCCTCACTATTTCAAGGATAAAATTGATCCGTATAAAACGCCAGGAAAGCCTGAAAGCGGTTTACTCTATGGTATTTCTCCGGAAAAGATTGCCGCTAATTGTTCTGGTGATAACAAAATTCAAGCTTACTGCTTCCGTTTGTGCATGAGCAATCATCCGGATAATCGGGTTCCTTTTCCGAAACCTGAAACTTACGATCCGGCCAAATATGAGTTACTCGGGCGGGTTTTCGATGCTGGCTGGCGCGAGTGGTTTAACAAGTTCGACCTGATTCCCAACCGCAAGACCGACACCAACAACCATGGTCCATTCAGTAGCGACTTTATTGGTATGAATTACGATTATCCTGAAGCAACCTACGAACGCCGGAAAGAAATTATCAAAGAGCACGAAGATTATCAGAAAGGCTTGCTTTATTATGTGGCCAACGATACAAGGGTTCCGAAGGAAATTCATGATGAAATGCAAAAGTGGGGATTGGCTAAAGACGAATTTTCGGATAACGGAAACTGGTCGCGCCAGTTATACATTCGTGAGGCAAGACGAATGATCGGTGTTTATGTAACCACCGAAAACGATGTTTTAGCAAAACGAGAAGTTCCCAATCCGGTTGGAATGGGTTCCTATGCCATGGATTCGCACAATGTCCAGCGTTACGTGACTTCTGAAGGGTTTGTGCAAAATGAAGGTGATGTGGGAGTTGGCTCTCAATCTCCATATGCTATTTCGTATGGTTCAATTGTCCCGAAAAAAGATGAATGCACCAATTTGCTGGTTCCAGTTTGTGTTTCGTCGAGTCACATTGCCTATGGATCAATCCGGATGGAACCTGTTTTTATGATTTTGGGGCAATCAGCGGCCGTGGCCGCAATTCTGGCAATCGACAAGGATAGAGCTATACAGGATGTGCCCTACGATGCCTTAAAAGAAAAGCTGCTTGAACGGAAACAGGTACTTTCAGTCGTCAAAAATTAATGTTCGTATTTTGTTCTTTTGAAATATTAAACTCAGCGATTTCTTTAGAAATTGTTAATCATCAAGAATTTTACTGATTATATTTGAGGGTGGCTTAGAGCCACCTTTTTTATCAATGCAGTGATCTTATGTATCACATCCCGCATGAGCCAATTAAATAGAAAAAGATTTGTCTATGAATGCAATGCCTTTTGTCATTGGTGCTCTGGCTGTTTTGGCTTTAGCTTACCGATTTTATTACAGTTTTATTTGCGCAAAGGTTTTAACGCTAAACGATAATACTGAAGCTCCTTCTATTCGCTTATTTGATCATCACAATTATTACCCGATGTCGAAGTGGGTCGTTTTCGGGCATCATTTTGCCGCCATTGCCGGAGCCGGGCCATTGGTCGGACCGGTGTTGGCTGCTCAGTTTGGCTTCATGCCGGGTTTTATCTGGATGCTCGTTGGTGCAGTGATGGCCGGAGCCGTTCATGATGTGGTTATTCTCACAGCTTCGATGCGGCACGACGGAAAATCGCTGGCCGAAATTGCCAAGACCGAAATCAGTTCTTTCAGTGGCATAATTACCTCGATAGCTGTTCTGATCATTCTGGTCATCGCTCTCGCCGGGTTGGGCGTTGTTGTGGTAAATGCCCTTGCCGAAAGTTCGTGGGGTACTTTTACCATTGCCTCAACCATACCAATTGCCATTTTTATGGGGCTGTGGATGTTTAAGTTCAGGAAGGGGAAAACCGTAGAAGCTACGATTATCGGAGTAATCCTGCTGTCGTTGGCCGTTATTTTCGGGAAGCACATTCCAGGCTCTCCTTTCGCATCGTGGTTTACTTTCGATCGCAAAACGCTCACCATTATGCTGGCCGGTTACGGCTTTTTTGCCTCGGTTTTGCCGGTTTGGCTGCTGCTTTCGCCCCGCGATTACCTGAGCTCGATTATGAAACTTACCGTAATTGCCATGCTGGCATTCGGGGTTATTGCGGTTGCGCCAACGATTCACATGCCGTCGTTTACTCCGTTTATACATGGTGGAGGTCCAATTATTCCGGGACCTTTGTTTCCTTATTTGTTCATAACCATTGCCTGTGGTGCAATTTCAGGCTTTCATTCGCTGGTGAGTTCGGGTACCACGCCAAAAATGCTTATGAAAGAATCGCATATCAAACCAATTGCGGTGGGAGCCATGCTTTCCGAAGCCATGGTTAGTATCCTGGCCTTAATTGCTGCAACCAGTCTTTTCCCGCTCGACTATTTTCAGATCAATGTTTCTCCTGAAAAATTCACGCAGATTCTTCCTCAACTTCAGACATTAGGATTTACTAAAACGAATTTGCTCGAATTATCGCGCGAAGTGGGCGAAAATATAGCCGGGCGTCCTGGTGGCGCTGTTTCTTTGGCCGTTGGGATGGCCCAGATATTCTCATCCATTCCCGGATTGGCCAGTTTAATGTCGTACTGGTACCACTTTGCCATTATGTTCGAAGCTTTATTTATCCTGACTACCGTTGATGCTGGTACGCGTATTGCCCGGTTTATTCTTCAGGAAGCACTGGGAAAAGTTTATGCCCCATTCGCCCGAACAAACTGGATTCCGGGAACTTTAATTACCAGTTTCCTGATTGTATTTTCCTGGGGATATTTTATTTATACCGGAAGCGTTTCCACCATCTGGCCTATGTTTGGAGTAGCCAACCAGTTACTGGCCACGCTGGCGCTGGCAATCGGGACTTCATTCCTGATTAACATCGGCAAGCGTAAGTACATCTGGACAACGGTTTGCCCGATGATTTTTGTCGGAGTAACCACAATTACAGGTGGATTGATGAACATGTTCAATATTTACATTCCCCAAATATCGGAGGCAGCTACGCGTGTTCAAGGAACAATTAACACGCTCTTAACGGGTATAATCCTGGTTTGTGTTGTACTTATCCTCTTCGAAGCCATTCCGAAGTGGTTTATAAAGAAAACAAAAGTAGATTAAGGTCGCACTAGTGTCGTATCAACTTGATATTGTCATGAGAGGTCACCCTGAACTTGTTTCAGGGTCTAATCAGCGGAGAGATGCTGAAACAAGTTCAGCATGACGTTGCGACAAGTGGTTGTTGACATGACACTAGTAACGATAGAGACTGAAAAAAGGCTGGATTAAAGCATTGATAGAGTTGCTTTTAATTCAGCCTCTTTTTCGCTGAAGCATAGTGTTTCAACTGGTTGTCCATACCAGATTTAAATTTTTTCTTTATCGGTATCGGAGGAAGGGAAAGAAATAGCTACGTTTACGCGAAACTTGTTTTTTTGCAAAACGATTCTGCAATCCTATAAACATGAGAAGGCTACAATGATCAAAAGAAATGACGTCCAGACTATCGTGAAGGGCGATAAGCGTATTGTACGAGGTTGGGTGATGTACGATTGGGCTAATTCGGTATATCAGCTAACCATTGCATCGGCTATTTTTCCCATCTATTACAACACAGTCACCCGAACGGGCGACAATTTCACCATCTCTTTTTTTGGCTTAAAGGCGATAAATACAGTGCTTTATTCGTGGACCATTGCTGTAGCCTACCTGTTGGTGGCCATTATGTCGCCTTTGTTTTCGTCGATGGCCGACTATACTGGACGCCGGAAAGGATTTATGCGTGCTTTTACCCTGATTGGCGCCATCGCTTGCGGAGCTTTGTTCTTCTTCGATAAAAACCACATCGAACTGGGTATAATTGCCTTTACGCTGGGAACCATTGGCTACGGCGGAAGTATCGTGTTCTACAATTCGTTTTTACCGGTTATTGCCGAGCCCGAAGATCAGGACCGCATCAGTGCACGCGGATATTCCATGGGCTACCTGGGCGGAGTGGTGCTGCTGCTTTTTAACCTGCTGATGATCATGAAGCCAGGTTGGTTTGGCATTGCAGCCAATAGTTCGTTGCCTGCGCGCATTTCGTTTGTCACGGTTTTCTTGTGGTGGATCGGTTTTTCGCAGATTACGTTCAGCTGCTTGCCCAAATATACGTTCCGCCAAAGAATAACCAAGGAATCAGTATGGACTAACGGGTATAAGGAATTGCGGGTGGTTTTCAATCAAATCCGGAAATCGTATAAGCTGAGTATGTATCTCTCCGGTTTTTTCTTTATGATGATGGGTTTGCTGACGACCATGTTTATGGCCGCAACGTATGGCGAAAAACAAGTAGGACTGAAAGAAGGTGTGCTTATTCCAACTGTGCTGGCCATCCAACTGGTTGGAATGCTGGGGGCATGGATGTTTGCCCGCATTTCCGAAAAGATAGGAAACCTGCGTGCCCTGATGATTACCGTGGTATCCTGGACCTTGATTTGCGTTGGAGCCTATTTTATTTCTGATGCCATAGAGTTTCTGATTGCCGCATTTTTTATTGGCATTGTTATGGGCGGTTCGCAATCGCTGGCGCGAAGCACCTATTCGAAGATGCTTCCGGCCGATACCACCGACCATACTTCATTCTTTAGCTTTTACGATGTGATGGAAAAACTGGCTACTGTGGCCGGTACCTTTAGCTTTGGTGCCATTGAAGCGTTTACCGGCAGTATGCGTTTTTCGGTGCTTGCCATTACCATCTTTTTTGTCCTCAGCTTATTCTTTTTCTTGCCGTTATACTGGAGAACCCGGGATGAGGCGAAAGCTTAACCAAACGATCTGAATATAAAATTAAGCGGCCATCTCAATTTATTTTTTGAGATGGCCGCTTTCAATAGTTGTATTTAACCCGATTATTTTTCAAATGGTCATTATTTCATGGCAACACATTCATTAAATTTCAACAATGTACTTTCTGAGTTCAGATCAGCTTTGTTAACGGTAATTGTTTGGCCAGCCGGGGTATATAATTCAACATTGTTTTCCTCAATTGTCATCAGTTTAGCAGTTCGTCCTTCGATGGTTGAGTACCATGTTTTGTTCTCGCTGTTGTAATTTAAGGTAGCGATCACATGGTTTTGGTTATCATAGAGGGTAGTAATGTTTTTGTCAAGCAATATCTTCATTTCTTTTCCTTTTATATTGACATTGTTCATGCCTTCATGCAAGGATAAAGATTTTTTACCTGTCCAAAACTCGATCGTGTTAAGTATAACGGCATCAACGAATGTAGTTACTCCATATACCGGGATGATATTTAAGACCAGAAATACGGCTTCGTTTGTAAATTTATCGCCAACACTGCCATTCCAGTTATAAAGCTTTTTTGTCAGTGAAAATGAACCATAACATCCGGTTAAAGAAATACTCATAGCTGCAATAAGAATAGCTGCAATAAAGACTGATAACTTTTTCATGTTTTAAAATTTAAGATTAATAATTATAATTTTTTGTAAAGTCTGATTCAAAATCGAGAACCTGTAAGCTAAGTGATTGTGCAATAATACTTGATGTAAAAACTCAATACTGACAAGGCTTTTAGATTTAAATACATATAAAATTAAGACAAAACATTGGATTTTCAGTTTATAAAAACCACAAAATGATAAGCTGCAAAATTGAGTTCAATATTTAGTTGTTTTTCGGTCTGTCGAAACGGGTCATTTTTTAATTGGAGGCAAAAATAGCTCTTAGTGAATGTGAGAATTGGGCCAGACTGAAAAATGTATTCACGGGAGTTCATTCCCATGTAAAATCTGGACATCTTTCGCATTTTCCACTAACTTTATCCACTGAAACCTAAATCAACTACCTGCATGAAACGTCGTCAATTTCTTCGAACTACCGTTGCCGGAACTGCATTTGTAGCCACTTCAGGCTGGTGGGCTGTTGGCAAAGCCAATGCTGACAATCTTCAAAATATTAAATACTGTTTTCAGTCGGAACGCGAGATCCCGATCGCCTATAAAGTGGATGTTGTGGTGGTTGGCGGATCGACTGCCGGGGTGGCCGCTGCTGTTGCTGCCGCGAAAAAAGGCGCATCGGTATTTCTGGCGGCTCAGGAACCTTACCTGGGCGAAGATGTTTGCGGAACCTACCGTTTTTTCAATGGTTCAACCCATTCCGAATTGGGCATGAAATTATTCGGCAACGGGCAACCCACGCCCATGTGGATCAAGCGCACGCTCGATCAGGAATTAATCATCAATAAAGTGGGCTTTCTGTATTCCTCTTACGTTACCGATTTGGTTTACGATGAAAGCAAAAAGATTGCCGGAGTTGTGATTTCCAACCGTTCGGGCCGGCAGGTGGTTTTGGCTAAAACGGTGATCGATGCCACGCCTCGTGCCACAACCGTCCGGATGTCGTTAGCTAAGTTTGCCGAATTTCCGGCAGGCAAACACGATTTCCGTTTTGTTGTGGTTGGCAACGATGCAAAAAATGCTTCCGGATTAACATTGGTTGACGATACCCAGAAAATTCAGATTAAAGAAAAAATACATCAGGTTTACGAATATCGCGTGCAGGTTGACATGCCCGATGCTTCGGTGGGCTCGTTTGCCCGTGCCGAACAAATGGCCCGCGACCTGACCTGGGACCCCAACCAGGTGGAAGCTTCTGATCTGTTGTTCCAGGTTCCACCCGATCCGATAATGGGGCAAAAACATCTGGACGAAGAAACAATTGATCCGGAACAGGTCAGTTTGAAAGCATTCCAGTCGAAAAAGATTGACCGCATGTTTGTGTTGGGCGGTTGTGCCGACATTTCGCGCAAAGCTGCCGAACAACTGTTGCAGCCCGGTGCGATGATCCGCATGGGTGAGCGCATTGGTGAAGAAGCAGCCATGCAGGCTGTTCTTATTCGCGATGCCGCAAAATTGACGGTACAGGGAAAATTACTTCAGGAACCCAAGACCGGCGACGTTGGTGAATTGCTTGATGGTTTGCGCCCCAGCCTGAATATCGGTGTGGTAAAAGCTGAACCCACTCATTTGCCCATTCTCGGAACTTACGATGTGGTGGTGATGGGTGGCGGAACGGCTGGTGCTCCTGCCGGACTCGGCGCTGCCCGCAATGGCGCCAAAACGCTGGTTGTTGAATATCTTCACGGAATGGGCGGTATTGGCACGCTGGGCATGATTGGCCGGTATTTCTACGGGTACCGTCATGGATTTACCAACGAAGTCGATGCCGGAGTCCGCGCGCTTGGAGGCGGTAATGCCCGCGAGCGGGAACGTTTGGATGAATGGGTATTCGATTGGAAAACGGAATGGTTCCGGCGCGAAATCCGAAAAGTCGGTGGTGAAATCTGGTTTGGCGTGATCGGCATTGGCGCCTATGTGGAAAACAAACAGGTAAAAGGAGTGGTTGTTTCAACACCTTTCGGACGTGGCGTGGTGCTGGCAAATACGGTGATCGATTCGACCGGAAGCGCCGACATTGCCATTGCTGCCGGGGCCGGATACTCGTATACCGACGGAAATAATGTCGCCGTTCAGGGCGCCGGAATGCCGCCTAAAAACCCGGACGACTTTTATAACAATACCGACTGGACGTTTACCGACGATTCGGATATGATTGATGTTTGGGCGACTTTTATTGTCGGAAAAGAGAAATTCAAAGATCAGTTCGATTTGGGAAAATTGCCGCAAACCCGTGAACGCCGCCGAATGAACGGCGACTTTACCATTTCGGTACTCGATGTTTACAATGGACGAACTTATCCCGATACCATTTCCATTCACGAGAGTTCGTTCGATACCCACGGGTTTACCATCGATCCGTTTTTCGCCCTGAAACCTCCGGCACACAGCGGCGTTACTGTGGTGGCCAATGTGCCTTTGCGTGCCTTGCTGCCCAAGGGACTGGAAGGAATTGTCGTGACGGGGTTGGGCGCTTCGGCACACCGCGATGCCATGCCCGTGATCCGGATGCAGCCTTGTCTGCAAAATCAGGGTTATGCCGTCGGAATGGGGGCTGCCATGGCCGCTGCCAATCAACAGCGCATTCGCTACATCGACATCAAAGTATTGCAAAAGCAGTTGGTTCAGATCGAAAGTCTGGCTCCCCGGGTGCTGACCGATCAGGATAATTATCCGCCCAAGTTTGAAGAGGTGCAGAAAGCCGCCAAAACCCTGACTCACGAACTCGACGGGCTGGAAATTGTAATGTGGGACACCGAGAAAGGGATTCCGGCACTGACCGACCAATTAAACCTGGTCGTTTCTCCTGAAGATAAACTGATGTATGCCCGTATCCTTGGAATGTTGGATAATAACTCCGGATGGGAGGTTTTACAAAAGGCCGTCGATGGATTCCCTGCCTGGGATAAAGGCTGGAACTACACCGGAATGGGACAGTTTGGCATGAGTATGAGTTACCTCGACAGTCTGGTGATTGCCTTGGGTAAATCGCGTAAACAGGAGGCCTTGCCATCCATCATTCGATTGGCCAAAATGCTCACTCCGGAAAGCGAATTTTCGCATTTTCGTGCAGTCGCAGTTGCTTTCGAGACCATCGCGAACGAGCTCCCGGCCAAAGTATTGTTCGATTTGCTGCAGATGAAAGGGATGACCGGTCATGCCATGACGACCATTGAGAAAGCCATTCAGGATACTCCGGCCAGCGAAACCGATACCAGTACCCGCAACAATGCCCTGCGCGAAATTATTCTAGGTCGTGCCTTGTTCCGTTGTGGTGATTACAACGGCTTGGGTACTCAAATCCTGAACGATTATGCCAAAGATTTGCGCGGTCATTTTTACCGCCATGCTTCCGGAGTATTGAAAATGGGCGCTTCGCCCAAAGAGAAGAAGCTGGAATTGTAAGGTCGGTGGTGCTTTACCGGTAAATCTTATGTCCCCGAATATCCAGACTTCCTTCTTTTTCGAGGGTTTTTACCGAGCGAATGATCGTTTCGACACGCAGCCCGGTGAGGTCGGCAATGTGTTGGCGCGTAAGGCTGACTTCAAATTTCTGATCTGCCGGGATTCCTTCTTCTTTCTTCAGGTAATCCAACAAGCTTAAGATACGGTGTTCGGGTTTGAAACTCGATATTTCCTTCAGGAGCATCGATTTATAAAGCAATCGGGAAGCCAGCATCCGTGTAATCTTCAGATGAATTTCCGGGTTTTCTTTCAGGAGCTTTAAAAATTTGGCTTTTGAAAGCTTGTACAGACACGTATTTTCTTCAGCAACGGTGCATGCCGGATAATTTGAATCGGTGAAAAGAGGTGGCTCTCCAAAGCTTTCCCCGGCTTCAAATATCCCTTGAGTAAACAGTTTCCCTTCGGCGTTCAGGTTAAACATCTTCATTTTTCCGGTTTTCACCTGGAAATAATGAGCCGCCCGCTCTTTTTCATGAAAAAGAAAAGCCCCCTTTTCGAGTTTTAACTCTACTGCACCGTACTGTACAAGAATATTTTCTTCAATCATCTTTTATGCGTTTTGAACCCAAAATTACATCAAAAGAATAAATAAAGAGGCTTTAATCTTTTATTTACATCAATCCATTTCCTGAAATTGGTTCTTTTGATGAGTTATTGTATTGTTAATATGTGATTTAGCTGATTTTTTGGTTTATGATCTCGCTCATAAAAGTACACAATTTCCCTCATCTATATTTGTTTCAGAACATTGAACCAGGATTTTATATCCAAAAAACTATATCTAAATTTTAAAAACAACATACTATGAACATTCGGAAATTATGGTTTGGGTTTATAGCGGTTATGGTGCTTAGTTTTGGGGTACTGGGTTACTTCGGAATTGAGATTTACCATCAGGCACCGCCCATTCCTGACAAAGTAGTAACCAGCGATGGAATGGTCCTGTTTACCGGTCAGGATATTCGCGATGGACAAAATGTTTGGCAGTCGATTGGCGGCCAGGAGTTGGGCACTGTTTGGGGGCACGGCGCTTATCAGGCACCCGACTGGACCGCCGACTGGCTTCATAAAGAAGCCATTGCCATGCTTGATGAACTTTCGATCGAAAAAAATGCGAAAAAATTCAGCGAAATCGCTCCAGCCGATCAGGCTTATCTGAAGATCAAACTTCAGGAGGAAATCAGGAAGAACACCTACAGTGAATCGGCTAAAACGATTACAGTGAGCGCAGTTCGGGCATCGGCCATAAAAAGTACAAGCGAATTTTATTCAGGTTTGTTTACCAACAATCCTGAAATGGCTAAGTTGCGCGACAATTACTCCATTCCTGAAAATTCGATCAAAACACCGGAACGGATGGCCAAGATGACTGCCTTCTTTTGGTGGGCATCGTGGGCTTGTGTAACTGAACGACCAAACAGCGACCTGACCTATACGCACAATTGGCCGCATGAAGAATTGGTTGGAAATGTTGCCACCGGCGATTTGCACATCTGGACCGGTTTCAGTGTGATTATTTTGCTGTTGGGTATTGCATTAATGGCTTATCAGTATGCCCGCACCCGCGACAGCGAAGAACACATTGAAATGCCGGCAACCAACCCGTTGATAAGCCTCAAATCGACTCCTTCGATGAAAGCGACCCTGAAGTATTTTGTTGTTGTTACTGCGTTGATATTGGTTCAGGTGATTATGGGAGTTGTAACTGCTCATTTTGGTGTCGAAGGACGCTCTTTCTACGGACTAAATCTCGATACCATTTTGCCGTATTCCATCTCGCGAACCTGGCACGTACAATTGGCCATTTTCTGGATTGCAACTTCATGGCTGGCTACAGGTTTGTACATAGCTCCTGCTGTTTCGGGCTACGAACCAAAGTTTCAGCGGTTGGGCGTCAACGTATTATTTGGTGCATTGCTGGTTATTGTTGTTGGTTCATTGGCTGGCCAGTGGATGGGCGTGATGCAGAAACTGGGCTTGGTCGAAAACTTCTGGTTTGGTCATCAGGGGTACGAATATGTTGATCTGGGCCGTTTCTGGCAGATTTTTCTGTTTGCCGGTTTATTTATCTGGTTGGCGTTAATGGTTCGTCCACTCATTCCAATATTGAAAACTCCTTCTGAAAGCCGCAACCTGATCATTTTGTTTGTAGTTGCATCGGCGGCCATTGGCTCGTTCTATGGTGCCGGACTGATGTGGGGGCAACAAACCAACCTGGCTGTTGCCGAATACTGGCGTTGGTGGGTTGTTCATCTATGGGTCGAAGGGTTCTTCGAAGTTTTTGCAGCGGTTGTTTCGGCCTTTATTTTCGTACAACTGGGGTTACTCCGGATTAAATCGGCTACAACCGCTGTTCTTTTCTCAACGATTGTCTTTTTGGGCGGTGGTATCATTGGAACATTTCATCACCTGTATTTCACCGGAACTCCTACTGCAATTCTGGCTTTGGGAGCAACATTTAGCGCGTTGGAAGTCGTTCCGCTGGTGCTGATGGGTTTCGAAGTTTGGCACAATTACAAGCTGAGCAAACATACCAACTGGCTGACAGCTTACCGCTGGCCGATTTACGGATTGATTTCCGTGGCATTCTGGAATTTAGTGGGTGCCGGTATTTTCGGATTCCTAATCAATCCGCCAACCGCTTTATATTACATGCAGGGATTGAATACCACTGCAGTTCACGGCCACACCGCTTTGTTTGGCGTGTATGGAATGCTCGGAATTTCGCTGATGCTGTTTGTTCTCAGGAACATGTGGATAAAAAGCGTTTGGAATGATAAATCCTTGTCCGTTGCATTCTGGTCGATTAACGTCGGGCTTGCGCTGATGGTTCTGATTAGTGTATTGCCGGTTGGATTGCTGCAAACAGTGGCCAGCGTGAAATACGGAACCTGGTATGCTCGTTCGGCTGATTTCCTGCAACAACCATTCATGCAGACCCTTCGCTGGATGCGTGTTGTTGGTGACACCATTTTTGCGGTGGGAGTGGTAGCGCTGGTGTATTTTGTCGCCGGACTGGTCTTTGGCTGGTCGGTTCAGAAAGAAGAAAAATAAAAAATACCGCGTAGCGGTTAATGTTTTGTAGCAAGTTGAAACACCAGTAACATAAGGCGCATCTGTGAATGAAGATTGAAATAAAGAAATATATGCGCCGCATGAAAGAACCAATTGGAAATGATGAAGTTTAACCGCTACGCGGTAACAATCTAATTGGTTAGATAATTTTACAATACTTTAATCGCTACGCGATAAAACAGAATAGAATTTTTGAAAACAATTTTGAAACAAATTTATCATGGAAAACATTAGAAATAAATCAGTAGGAGAGATTGTAAAACTTGATTTCAGGGCTGCCGATGTGTTCAGCAACTACGGAATCGATTTTTGCTGCGGTGGAAAAATTTCGGTGGCCGAAGCTTGTGCGAATGCCAAAACTGACGAGTCATTAGTCATTGGTGCGTTGGAAAACCTGCAAAATCAAAGTGGTTCAGCCGTTCACGATTTTGATAGCTGGAACATCGGCTTTCTGGCCGATTACATTCAGAATACGCATCATCAGTATGTGAGCAAAGCCATTCCGCAGATTTTGCCTTTGGCACAAAAAGTTGCTGAGGTGCATGGGGAGCATCATCCTGAAGTTATTGTCATCAATAAATTATTCAACGATTTGGCTGACGAATTGCTTTCGCACATGCAGAAGGAGGAAAAAGTACTGTTTCCTTACATCAAAAAACTGGTGGCTGACGAATCTGCCGGAAATTGTGCCGATGGCGCCTGTTTCGGTACCGTGATGGGACCGATTTCGGTGATGGAACAGGAGCATGAAAATGCAGGGGTAATCCTGAAAAAGCTTTACCAGTTAAGTGATGGATACACTCCGCCAGAAGATGCCTGCAATACGTTTCGGGTGCTTTACGGTAAACTGAAAGAGTTTGAAGATGATTTGCACCGTCACATCCATCTGGAAAACAACATTCTGTTCCCAAAAGCCATTGAAATGGAGAAGACTCTGTTGGTTAGTTAATTGGTTTAAAAAATGGGTACTTGAAAAAATCCTGAGTCCATCTAGTTGGATTCAGGATTTTTCTTTTTATTAATTTTCGCATTTTAGCGGTTTCAGTGTTGTTTAACCAGAAGGAAACAGGAAATTTCATTAATTTTGGAGAGCATCGAAATTAAATTCAGTTTATTAAAAAACCAATCCTTAGAATGTCAGGCACACTTAATAATTTTGTTGAGGAAATCACAAATCAGGAAGTATTGGCAACTCACAATTATAACGACTGGAATTGTGATTACCTGATCGATCACATCATTCAAACACATCATCAGTATGTGAACCAAACGATTCCCGAGATTTTGCCATTGGTTCAAAAGGTAGTTGAGGTGCAGGGTGCAAAACATACTGAACTGGCAATTATTCAGAGCCTTTTTCAGCAAATTTCCAACGAGATGCTTCTTCATATGAAAAAGGAAGAGCTTGTTTTGTTTCCGTATATTAAAAAATTGATGCTGGCAGAATCTAATGGAACAGGTGTTGAGGAGCCATCTTTCGGATCGGTTAGAATTCCTGTTTCGGTGGTGGAGACCGAGCATGAAACTGCTCGTATTATTCAGAAACGGTTGTCGCAACTGAGCAATAATTATACTCCTCCCGAAGATGCCTGCAACACGTTTCGTGTTCTTTACGATAAACTGAAAGAATTTGAAGACGATTTGAATCGTCACGTTCACCTCGAAAACGATATTCTTCATCCTAAAGCCATAGCATTGGAACAGGCGTTGTTGGTTGGATAATCCACATCGGAAATTTCCCTCAGAAAGTGCCAATGTTCCTTCTTTTTGATCCTCGACTCCCTGTTTTCGAGGAAACATTTCTTCTTTCTGAAGGAAAATTGCCTCGTTTGGAGGGAAATTAGGATCGAAACGAGGGAAAATTGCCTCTCCGGGATACCCCAGCCCATCTTTTCGAGGCAATGCCGGAGCTTGCAGATGGAATTAGGAGCTTTCTGTAATTTGCATCCCATAACCGTGAATAAATGATTACGGTATTTTTGACACTTTTAATTGCGTTTGCCAAAAATGAGTTATACTTGTATTTCAAAACTGAAAAAACCTAATTCATAGTCCGATGATTCATCTACTTAAATACCTGAAATGGATTGCTCTGTCCGTTTTTGTGTCCTCCGTTTTATTCCTGAATGCAGGAGCTCAGAACTTTGAGAAATTTTTCCCGGCCAAAGACCTGACTTCCGTGGGCGTTTACTATTACCCCGAACATTGGGACTCTACACAATGGGATCGCGACTTTCAGAATATGGCTAAAATGGGTTTCGAATTTACCCACTTTGCCGAGTTTGCCTGGGCACAGCTAGAACCCGAAGAAGGAAAATACGATTTCAAGTGGCTCGACCGCTCATTGCAATTGGCGGCCAAATATAACCTGAAGGTGGTGATGTGTACATCGACGGCTACACCTCCGGTTTGGCTGGTACGCAAACATCCGGATGTATTGGCTACTGATGAAGATGGTATAAAGATGGATCATGGCGGACGGCAACATGCCACTTTTTCGAGCAATTATTATCGCATGTATTCGATGAAAATGATCGAACAACTGGCCAAACGCTATGGAACCGACAAGCGTGTAATGGGCTGGCAGGTCGACAATGAGCCACGCCGTTTTCTCGATTATGGAGTTGATGCGCCTCAGCGATTCCGCGATTGGCTAAAAGCAAAATACAAAACCATTGATGCATTAAATCAGGCATGGGGAACCAATTTCTGGAGCGGTACTTATGCCAGTTTCGATGAAATAAATATCCCGCTGCATCACCAATGGGGGATGAACCTTCATGCCCAGCTCGATCATTACCGGTTTGCCGATACCGAAACGGCTACTTTTTTGGATGAACAGGCCCGCGTGATCAAAAAATATGCAACAAAAGACCAGTGGGTTACCTCGAATTATATCCCGATGTACGATGTAGGGTATGTTGGGCAAAGTCAGGACCTCGATTTTGTTGCATATACCCGTTACATGGTTTACGGTGGAGACAAAGGCATTGGGCCTAAAGGTTACCGTGTAGGCGAATATTCGCGCATTGCCATGGCCAACGACTTTTTTCGTCCGCTGAAAGGCACTTACGGTGTGATGGAACTTCAGCCTGGTCAGGTCAACTGGGGAAGTATCAATCCACAGCCGCTCCCGGGAGCTATTCGCATGTGGTTGTGGCACGTGTTTGCCGGAGGAAGCAAATTTACTTGCTCTTACCGTTTCCGTGCGCCATTGTATGGATACGAGCAATATCACTACGGAATGGTGGGTACCGACGGTGTAACTCCAACTCCCGGAGGAAAGGAATTCAGCCAGTTTATTGCTGAAATTCAGGGTTTGCGCAAGAAATATGATGCAAAGGCACAGTTACCAAAAGCATATTTGCAGCGGAAAACCGGCATTCTGATTAACACCGACAATGTGCAGGGGCTCAACCTGAACAAGCAAACCACCGAATGGAACACCGAAGGCCATTTCCTGAAATATTACAAGGCTGCCAAGTCGTTTGGCGCACCGGTCGATTTTGTCCGCGACACCACCAACTTTGCCAATTACCCGGTATTGATTGTCCCTGCCTACGAAATGATCGATCAGCAAATGATTGATAAACTGACTAGATATGCTGAGAATGGTGGAAATCTGGTAATGACTTGTCGTACCGGAATTCAGGATCGCAACGGCCACCTGTGGGAAACCAAATTCTATCAGCCGATGTGGAAACTGTTTGGTGCAGAAGTGGAATCGTACGATTTGCTGATGCCACATTCGCCCGATCAGATTAAATTCAACAATCAGGAATTTGCCTGGACCAGCTGGGGAGACTTGCTGAAACCATTTAAAGGAACCGAAACCTGGGGAACTTTCGAAGGCGATTTCTACGCCGGAACGCCAGCCGTGGTTTTCCACAAACTGGGCAAAGGAACGGTAACTTACATTGGCGTTGACTCGAAAGAAGGCGAACTTGAAAGACAGGTCCTGACCAAATTATACAAACTGCAAGGCATACCAGTGGAGAATTATCCACTGGGAATCATGGTTGAATACCGCGATGGCTTTGGCATTGCCATGAATTATTCGGATAAGGTGTACGAAATGAACCTTCCGGTCAATGCCCAAATCCTGATTGGAAGCAAATCGATGAAAACGGCTGACGTACTGGTTTGGAAATACTAATGTTGTGTTAACAATCTTTTGACGGAGCGTCATGTCGAACTTGTTTCGGCATCCCGTAACAATGATGAAACCCCGAAATAAATTCGGGGTGACGAGGACTTGACAAAATCGAGTTAACACAACACTAGAACAAGACAAGAGTTATAACTATAAAGGCAAAAGAAAGCCCGGATTTACAAAAGTAGTCCGGGCTTTTAAATTGTATGTTTTGAGGGAAAGCTCTACTTCTTGAAAAAATTATATACCGTTTCGTTAAACAAATCAGGATGTTGCTGGCAAACACCATGATTGGAATCAGGAAAGATGCACAAGGAAGCTCTGGGAATGGATTGGAATATTTTCAGGGTGTGCTCCGGTTTTATCATGTCGCGATCGCCGGCCATAACCAATACCGGGCAACTAATTTTTCCTAAATCGGCATACGGGATGTTGGGCTGATCGATCAGCATTTGTGTTAAAGCAACATCGGTTTTGGAAGCATTTCCGGGATTGGCTACGAATTTTTTCATGCCGAGAATGTCGGCATTCGAGACAGCTGTTGAGTCGGGAACGGTGTTGGCGCCCGAAACTGCCAGTTTTTTTACTTTGTTCTGACATCGCATTGCCATAATGATCCCATCAATTCCGCCATCGCTCCAACCCAGCACATTCGTCGATTGAATGTTCAATTGATCAAGAAGCGCACAAAAGTCGGAGGCCATCAGTTCATATGAAATGGTGTCGGGCGAACCTCCTGATTTCCCCTGCAACCGACTGTCGATGGCAATGACCTGATAATATTTTTCGAAAAAAGGAATTTGATTGCTGAAGGCATTGATCGATCCACCATTGCCATGAAGCATGATCAACGGCTCACCAGCTCCGTAAGTTTCGTAATATAATTGAATGCCATTCACTTGTGCATAATGCCCGGCCTGCGGATTGCTGCCGTAATTGACTGTTTCGGTTTGAGCATTGATTGCGGTTGCGATCAAGAAAAGTACAATCAGGAAGTATAATTTTTTCTTCATTGAATTTTTTTTGTTTTTAGTACTGGGTTTTACTATTTCATGCTGTTACTGTTTTCTCTAAAACAACAGCTTCCACACCTCCTTCAAAGATGCTTCTACCAATAATCTGATATCCCGATTTGGTGTATAACCTGATGTTTGACTCGCTGTTTGCTCCAGTTTGGAGCGTGAATTTTTGGGCCTCGGCGAAATAGGTTTCAATCTCTTGTAATAGCTTTTTTCCAATGCCTTTTTTCTGAAATTCGGGCAAAACAATAAGTTTGTTAACCATACAAACATTTTCAGAAATATTTGCACGGATCGATCCCACAATTTGCCCGTCAATAATTGCTTTCAGAACTAATTTTTCTTCGCATTCAGCTTCCATTTCTTCCAGAGTCTGGGTTAGTGGCTGAATTTTGAAGTTTTGGTAAAACTCGGCTTCAGAACGAAAAGCTTTCTTCTGAATGTCCATGATTTTTGGAAAATCAGTTTTTTGTGCCTGTGCAATAGTTAATTCGGCGGTTGTGCCCATGCAGTTAAGATTTAAACAACCGGGCAAATCCCGGATAAGCGGTTAGAGCCATCAAATCAAAATCGATCAGTTTTTGCTGAACCAGCGGTAATTGATCAACAATTTCGCGGGCATGGGCTTTATCTCGGGCTTCCAGAATCAGAACCGCACAATGATCGTCGGTGAAATACAATTCGCGGATCAATCCTTCCTGATGCAATTCCCAGGCTTTTAAAGCTTCTGCTTCTAAAAATGGACGATAATCAGCATCAGCTACACCTGGCATTTCTTTTTCGATGGCAAGTATCTTCATCCGTTTGTTTTTTATGTTCGTTTTATTCCAATCGTATTTTTTTGCCGACCGTCAGGTCGTTGGCTAAATCCAAAACGCCCAGGTACAATAATTTGGCGGCATCTTCCATGATTTCTGGAGTCAGTCCGTCGGTGTTATCGAGTGGCTGGTGGTAATATACCGGTTTACCGGTGCCGGTTGTCCAAAGCCCCAGCGTTTTATAACCGTTTTTTTGGAAAACGGCTCCGTCGGTACGAGCGCGTCCGAAGTTTGGGTGAGCTTCAGTAGCAATTAAATCGCGGTGTATATACTTGTCGTTGGCTGCTGAAAAATGCTGTAACAAATCCGGAAACGATTTCCCGTTTTCAACGTTGAACCCGGTTCCATTGCCAACCATGTCGAGGTTAATCATACAAATTACTTTTTCTTTGGGCCAGACAGGCGATTCAACGCATTTGGTGCTTCCGAAAAGACCACATTCTTCGCCTCCGAAAAATACGAAAATGATGGTTCTGGCGGGTTTTACTCCCGACGCTGCCATTGCTTTGGCCGCAGCCAGAATGTCGCACGATCCCGACGCATTGTCGAGTGCTCCGGGAAACAGGCAGCCCGGATGTCCAACGGCATCGAGGTGAGCGCCTAAAATGATGGCTTCCGATTTTAAACTTGGGTCCGATCCTTCAATCATTCCGACAACATTGCACGAACGACTATCCGGAAAATGTTTGGTCGAAGCCGAAATCTGTACTTTCTTATTCAAATCGAGCGAATTGGGATGGAGGCTTTTGGCAATAGTACCACGCATTCCGGCATATTTTTGGCCTGTTCCATCGAATAATTCTTCGGCTACGGCCTCGTTGATATGGGCATACACAAATCCGTCGATGTACGACGTGTTTGGGTTGGCAATTTTGCTAACATAAAGCAATCCGACAGCACCAAGTTCCTTAGCGCGATTAAATTTGTAATTGTGATAAGTATATTTAAGCCATTTCAGTTGGGTACTGTCGTTGGCGGTATAGGGCAATCCGGTTTCAAGCAGCACTATTTTCCCTTTTACGTCGATGTCTTTGTAGTCGTCGTAACCCAATTCAGGAGCCGAAATACCAAAACCGACATATACCACTTCTCCGGAAACGGTTCCTGAAGCGGAGTTCGATCCCGGGAAATAATCGTCAGGAAATTTGTATTCTTTTTTAGGGTTGTTTTTCCCCGCGAGTAAGGTGATGCTGCCAGGAGTCAACACATCGCTGTAAGCATTCGGAAAATACTGAAAATAGGTGCCATCGCTCAGCCCAGGTTTTACGCCTGCCTGTTTAAGTTGATCGGCGACCCATTGTGCCACAGCCAGGTAGCCCGGAGACCCCGACAATCGGCCACCATATTTGGGCGAACTCAATTCGGTCGCATCATTCAATAAATCGTGGCTCGAAATGGAATGGAACGTGGTTAAAATCGTTTTTTCCTGATCCTGGGAATAACCGTTCAGGAAGAATAAACACAGCAAAAGCAGGGACAAATATTTGAAATTCATTATTCGTTGGTTTTGTTTCGCACAAAAGTAGGCAAATCGCTTGGACTGCCTTTGCCATTCAACGAATAATTTTTAGCAATCAATGTTTGTGTCCTGCGATATCTTTCCGGAGAATTTCATTGACATTGACTTTTGCATTTTTCAGGACATAAATGCAGGTGCCTTTTTCACGCGCAAACTCATTGGTTATTTCGCCAACGCGCTCAACGGTTTCGAACATGGGCCTTTCTTTTGTTCGCTCCCGATCGTCGTCATCGGCTTGCTGGACCAATATCACATTTTGGATTTCCTTGTCGAGCCTGAACCAGTTGATGTAATCGGCATTCATCGAAACGGCGCCTATGTTTTTGTTGGCCGAATAATAATTGATGGCTCCAGCCTGTCCGTAATTGTCGCAAAGTACGAGGGTGTGTTCTTTGTCCGGAATGGAGGCCATGGCCAAGTCTGTTTTTTGTGCGAGTTCCTTCCAACCCTGCATGTCGGCAAAATCCTGCGGCAAATCGTGGTCTTTGCCATCTTCCCAGCGTAGCAGTCCGAAATCTTTGTACATCTCAGGGTGCTGCCTGATTTCTTGCGGTGTATGGTTTGGAAATGCGATTTGCAGCAATGGAAAGAACATTAAAATTGGAAGGACAAGAACTACTGGGCGTAGGTATTTGATCCGTTTATCAGATAGTAATTGTTCCAGATAAACGGCGCCAAAAGCCAGAAAAATAGGGTAGAGGCCGATGGCGTAATATCCTTTGGCCTTGAGGTAGATAAACAAACTGATGGTGAATAAGAACGACCAACCCAGAATCCGGTATTTCCTGAACGGTCGATAAATGATGAATGCGACAAAAGCGGCCAAAATTACAAACAACGATCCCATGAAAAATAACAGTTGTTCTTTTACAAAATCGAAACGATTAACATTGACTAGTTGAGTGCGGGCCAGTTCGTCGAGGTGTTTAAAAACCGGGAATCCGTTCATGTATTGCCAAATCAGGTTGGGCAAAACCAGCATAGCTGCCAGAAACATGGCGTAATAAAACTGTTTCTTCCTGAAAATAGTGCGGTGTTCGGTAATCAGGATCGCAGGCAAAAGTCCGATCAAAAGGAAGACAATGTTGTACTTGTTCAGGAAGCCAAATGCAAAAGCAATTCCGGCGTACCACAGCCATTTGCTGTTTTCGGAATTGATGTATTTGACGATTGTAAAGAAGAGTAATGTCCACGCCAGAATATCGGGCGAGTTGGGCTGATAAAGCATGTTGATGCGGATTAAAGCTGAAAAGATAACCGAAACAGCACCCAGCAGAAGCGCGAACCAGCCGCCTTTCAGTTCTTCGATGGTTTTCCACACTACCAGCAACGTTAATGCGCCAAACAGAGCCGGGAAAAATTTTACCCAAAACACGCCATTCCCCAGTTGGAGGATGATCCACGAAACCCAGGATGTGAAAGGGGGCACTGATGTATATCCCCAGGCTAAATGCCGAGCCTGATCCAAGTGCAGAAATTCGTCGCGGTGCAACTCGTACACCGGATCGATCAGGGTATATTGCAGTATAAATTTGAGCAGGATCAGGCCCAGAAGAACAAGGTTCCGGTTTTTCATTATTTTCTGTTAGTTTTTCATCTGTTTATATTTTGTTTTTTAATTGCCAGATGGAACTCGCCTTCGATAATCATGCGTCTGTGTGCGATTATCCCTCATGGCTCGTTTCATTTCGAGAGTTCTGAGTGATAAATATAATTAAAATCATCCCGAACTGTAAAATGGGTTTCCATTATTTAGGGGAAACACGAATGTCATTGTTTTTCGGCGGGTCCGTAGAAAGAAAAAGAGGATAGTCGGCAATAAATCGGCCAACTATCCTCTTTCTTCGGTAAGGTTAAATCAGGGCTATTTAATTCCGGTACGGGTATCCCACCAAACTTGGTATCCCCAGAACATATCGGTCTCAGTTACCGTTGCTGGCACGTTCGGATTCAGGTTTCTCTCTTCGATGGGGTACGAAAGGCGGAATGGCGTACGGGTGTGTCCGGCATAAGAAGGATTTACTGCTGGTCCAAGCTGTGGCACATCGGTACGGCGCATTTCGGCCCATGCTTCCCAGCATTGGCGGAACAAAGCAATCCATTTCTGGGTATAGATTTGGTTCAGGTCGTTGGCCCATGCTGTGCCGGTTGCTTCAATATACGTTTTATAATCAGCTGCCGGGATGGCGTACTCGTCGAACGATGCTTTAATCGCATTGTTGTAAGCTGTTTGAGCTGAAGAAGTAATAAATCCACGTTTGGCAGCTTCAGCCCTGATAAATTCAACTTCAGAATAATGCTGGAAGAAAACAGTTCCGTCGTCGGTTTCCATGAAAGCCACAGCTACTTTCGATTCATTGGTGCCATTGGCATCAGCTCCAACTTCGAGGCCAACATAGTTGCCGGCTGCATTGGTTTGTGAGTAGAATGGCAAACGTGGATCGGAAAAAGTTAACATCGTTGAAACGATTGGTTGGGCTATTTTTACATCCGGAACAGTTTTAAATGCACTGGCCCAAGGTTCGAGCCATGAACCACCAGGAAATTTCAGGTTGGCGTTATCGGCATTACTTGTAAATACCGGATAAGTGGTTGCATCGTTCAGTATCTCGGCAATGTTCGACGATGCTGTTGCTTTGTCAACGTTCGAGATGCGGATCGCCAGGCGCAAGCGCATTGAATTACAGAATTTTTTCCACTTGGTAACATCTCCGGAGTAAATCAGGTCGCCTACGCCAATTGGCTGGGTCGTTGAATTATTAAAAAGCGTATTCGCTTCTTTCAGGATCGAAAGTAACTGGGTATAAATCTCTTTTTCAGTATCGTATTTGGGGTAAGCGATCCCTTCATTCAGTTTTCCTGATTCGGAATAAGGTACTGGACCATAAGTATCGACAAGCATTTGGAAGGCATATACACGCATAACCATTGCTGCTGCTTTCAGATTGTTATTCCCGTCGGCTTCGGCTACTTTAATCACAGAGTTCAGGTTGCCAATGGCGTAGGTGTAAAGATTTGTCCAATGCGAAGTTGGAGCAACTTCGGCATAACGGTTGACCAGGTTGTAGGTTCCTTTGGCGGTATAGCCAACAAATGCGCCCGGATAAAAGATCTCGGTTTCTCCAAAACGCTGTGCGATACTCTGAATGGCATATCCAAAAACATTGGTTGCCGGGGCTACTTCCGGGCTGTTTGGGTTCGTGTTTGTTTCCTCAAAATCTTTGGTACATGAATAGAACGCCAGAGTTACTATTCCGAGGAGTATGATGATATTTTTTTTCATCTCTATTATTTCATTAAGAATTAGAAACTAACGTTAACTTTTAAACCCAGGGTCCTTGCAACAGGCAACTGGTATGCTTCAAGGCCAACCCCGGATAGCGATCCTCCATTCGAAACTTCAGGATCGATGTTCACGTCGTTCGATTTGTCTTTATACAGCAGAGCCAGATTGTTTCCAAACACGCCCACTGTCAACTTAGTGATCCCCACTTTTTCAAGTATAGGATTGGGATTTACGGTGTAATTCATGCTTACCTCGCGTAATTTGATGAAACTTCCGTCAATAACAGCCATTGAACCCCAGGGACGGGTACCTTTAAAATAGCTGCGTGCAGAAACGCGGGTCGCATTATCCTGTCCACTTACATCAACATTGTTTACCTTAACTCCGGGAGCATAAACGCCATCAACAATCATCCCGTTTGCACGGATTCCGCCTTCAACAGTGTTTTGCAAAACGCCACCGTATTGACCAACGGATTTAGTCATACTAACAACATCGCCACCTTTACGGCCATCAATGAGCACACTCAGACTTAGATTTTTATACCTGAAGGTGTTCCGTATGCCGCCAATCCAGTCGGGATTTACATTTCCCAGATCGATGGAAGAAGTGGTTGTAATAGGCAATCCGTTGGCGCCAATTAATGTCTTGCCCTGATCGTTCCGCTGATAATCTGTTCCGTATATGGTTCCCCAGGCTTTACCCGGAAAAGCCATCAGGTTCGAGTTGTAATACAAAGAGTTGATCTGAAGTTGATTGATGCCATCTTCAAGTTTAACTACTGTATTCCGGTTTCTGGACCAGGTCATATCAACATTCCATTCAAAACCTTTGTATTTAACCGGAACAAGTGATAACTGAAGTTCAAGTCCTTTATTTTCAATTTCACCGGCATTTTTATACCAGGTTGAATATCCTGAAGCTGCCGATACGCCAACACCTAAGATCTGGTTGAATGTGCGCGAAGTATAGTAGGCAACATCGAAGCCAATCCGGTTGTTTAGTAATTTCATTTCCAAACCTGTTTCCAAACTTCTGGTCTTTTGTGGTTTCAGGTTGTAAGTTGGGTAATTGCTCGATTGTGTGTATAAGGTTACGCCATTGAAAGGAGTCCCGTCTGTGCTGTAGGTTGGGGTCAGTTGATAAGGATCGGTGTCGCTTCCAACAATGGCATATCCAGCTCTAAGCTTCCCGAATGACAATACTTTGGGGTCGATGTTGACCAGACCTTTTAGGGCTTCGGTGAACACAAATCCAAGATTTACAGAAGGGTAGTTATACATCCAGTTCGATTTTGGGAGGCTTGAACTCCAATCGGTCCGGTAGGTAAGGTCGAGGAAGAGATAGCTTTTGTAGCCAAAGTTTGCCGATGCAAATACACTATTTGTTTTTTTCTTGTACTCGGTAAACGATACACTTGGAGTTCCTTCGATGTTCGATGTTGAAAAGAAGTTGGGAATTACCAGGTTGGTACCCGAAACCGTAGAATACTGGTCGTACGATGAGCGGAAGTTGCTGCCGATGGTTATAAATGAGCTAATGTCGGAAGTGATGTTCCTTTTTATGGTCAGGATCAGATCTGCATTGGTTTCGTTCATGATTTGGTATTGTTTCCAGAATGTACCGTTAACAGCCGATTGGGTCATGTCGTCCCAGTCGCGCGAGTATTGTGGAAATTTGTAGAACCTTTTTTCGGTGTAGTAATCGGTTCCTACGCGTCCCATTAGGTCGATCCCTTTGGCAATGGTGTAAGTCGCACTTACGGTGCCCATTGTCCGCAACCTGTCTCGCGACATGGTGTTTTTATAGGCAATCCAATAAGGGTTTTGGTGTTGGGTCGGGTAATCCATCATCCAGTTAAATGCCATTGGAGTGCCACCGTAATCAACAATGTCGTTATAATGTGCTTTCAGGTATTTCATGTCAACCTGACGGCCAAACCAGGAGTTGAATTCAGTAAGCGGGTTACGCATACTGTTACCGGTTTGTGGTAAGTTATCGTTATTCAAGTCAATGTAATTCATGCTGACATCAAGCTTGAATTCATCGGAAACCTTAAATTCTGAATTTAACCCAAGATTTAATCTGGCCTGGTCGGTGTTGGGCATTGTTCCCTTCTGGTTGTTATAGCCTACGGAAAAACGAGCGGTCACCCGATCGGTATTCATATTTAAATCAATGTTGTTGTTTGTGGTGGCACCGGTTACATAAAAGTCGCGGATGTTGTTGGGGTTCGAAACCCAGGGTTGCTGTTTTCCCTGCATTTGGTCAACCAGTAAGCCAACATCGAGGCGTGTCCCCCAGCTTTCGTCGTAATCCATTCGGCGGCCGGTACCATCGGTAGCCCATTCAAATTCACGTGCATTATGGAAAGCCTGATAGGTGTCGTATTTAGAATAATTGGTTTTCCAGTTATACTCATCACCATTATATCCTTGCCCGTACATGTTTTGGTAATTGGGCAATTCGCCAACTTTGTCAAACGATAGTGACGAAGAAACATCGACAGAAAACCCTTTTCTTGCTAAATTCCCTTTTTTTGTGGTAATTAAAATGACTCCGTCGGCAGCACGGCTACCGTAAAGTGCGCTAGCGCTTGGGCCTTTCAAAATACTGATGCTTTCAATGGTATTCGGATCAATGTCCATGGCGCTGTTACCAAAGTCGGTGCGAATGGAGTTCCGCGCATCGCTGGTATTGTTCATGATCGGAATTCCATCAACCACAAACAACGGCTGGCTCAGTCCGTCGAGCGATTTATTTCCCCTGATCTTAATTGTTGCAGAAGCGCCTACCTGTCCGGATGAAGTAACGATTTGTGCTCCGGCAATTTTACCACTTAAAGCGGTAACGATATTGCTGTTGTTCGATTCGCGTATCTCGTCGCCTTTCATGTCCTGAACCGCATAGCCCAGGGCCTTTTTATCGCGTTTAATACCTAAAGCGGTAACTACAACATCATTCAGCATTTCGGTTGATTCTTCGAGAAGTACCTCAATTTTGGACTGATCACCAATCTTAACTTCTTTAGGATCCATGCCTACAAAAGAGATTTTTAAGGTGGCATTTTGTCCAACGGCAATGGTAAATTCGCCTGTGCCTCCTGTAATTGTGCCATTTGTGGTACCTTTTTCGAGCACACTGGCTCCTGGAATCGGATCATTGCTCATTTTGTCACGCACAATGCCTGTGACAGTTCGCCGTTGCGCTGCTGCGCTTAACGAAACAAAGAGCATGATAAAAAAAATGTAAAAGTTTTTCTTCATAGTGCTGATTTTGGATATGGTGAAATATAGAATTTAGGATAATCTCATTAATTATGTCTTTTGACGACAAGATAACTTGAAAATAATTATGTGTGTTAGTTTTTTATATAAATATTGGAGATGACCCCCAAAAATTAACGAATATATAAGTTAATGTTATGTTTTTATTATCAGGTGGGGCTGTAATTATTTGGTCTCGATAAAATAATTGAGTTTACTTTCCCTTTTGTCTTAGATTCAAAAATCTAACGTTGACAGGCTATTCCGCAATGGAGTATAATTGAAATCTCATCAAAGGAGTTCGTCGTGTGAGATTACGAAACTGTTTAAAATTTGAAATGATCTTCCCAATCAAAATGAGTAAGATTCATCCGGGTTCATATTTTCTTCGGAATAAAATCGCTCAAATGCTTCAAGGTGAGGAAGCCATCTTGAAGCAATTCTCGGATGGTGGTTTCCCAATAGACTCCTTTGTAGATATTACTGTGGAGCAACACGATGTTTTTGTGGTTTGGCTTTTCGGGCTGAACGTCCATGTTCGCCATTTGCAAATCCTTTGAAAAGAAAAGGATAAATTCAGGCAATCATTCAAATGTAAAGGTTCAGATCCTTGTGGTTGCATATTACTTTTTGACCTTCAGATTCCTGAAATTGAGTCCGGTAATCGTACAAAACCGTATCTATGCCTAGCGCTTTGGCATGGAGAATTTCCGAGTTCAGGTCATCCCCAACCACCAACACCTCTTGTGTCGTGAAGTTGTAATCGGTCAGTATTTTCTCGAAAAGATCGCGTTTGGTGAGCGTCGATTGGTCTGGGTCGATCACAAATATGGCTTCAAAATCTTTTTCAATGCCGAGCTGTTTAATTTTGCTGTGTTGCAATTTGGTATAGCCTGTGGTAACCAGAAACTTCAGGCATGGAATCGTTTGCAGTGTTTCGTAACCTTCAAAAGGCTGCATTTTGTCGTCATAGGTCAGGTTGGCCAACAGCTTAAAACATTTGGCTTTCAGGCTTTGGCTAAACGAGAACTCGTCGGCAACAAACTGGAATGGCCGTCTCATGATTTCGAGCTTCATTTGATCGAAGTTGCCTGAATATTCGCCGGTTTCGTGAATCAACGAAAACAACGTTTTAAAAAGCCGGTCTCCAATGGAACTGACCGGATAGATGGTATTATCCAAATCTAAAATAATTGCCTTCTTTCTCATTCCTGAATGTTTGGTTGTATTACGTTCTGCTCCCGAAAATGGAACTAATTAGCAAAGATAGAATCCTTTTGTGGTAATTATTGATCATCAGCAATTTCATTCGATCTCAGCGCAACCCATTTCCTCCTTTGGTCGTCTATCTTCTGTAACCCAAAATACAAGTCGATGAAGTCTTCCGTTTTATTTCTGCTAATCTCGTTTTTCGTTTGTCTTTCGTCGTGTAAAAAAAACAATGATTCGATTGTTGAAGTTTCGAATTTTACAGCCATGAAGAATAACGCGAGTTGGGTCTCAACCAGCAACTGGGCGAGTTATTCAAAGAAGGATAAGAAGTTCAATATTACCGGGGCAAAACGCGATCCGAAGTATTATCAGGAAGAATGTTTAGGACTGAATTTTACTGTAGCCGACCTTTCCGCTCCTCTCGTGACTCATAATTTTTCAGCAAGTTGGTCATACGTGATCGGAGGTGATGTACTATCTGATAGTTATAACATGGATACATCTGCTGCAAATCAAATACATATCACATCAATCGACACGCAGAAGAAACTGATATCCGGAACATTTATAGTCCGGTTAGTCCGCGATGCGCGTTACTCCGATCAAGGAGAGTTCTTTCAATTCACAGAAGGCCAGTTCACGATTGGGTATTCCGAAATTGAATGAAGTAAATTATACATAAACCTTTACTTCCCAAATTGCCGGAGTTCCTTCGTTAATATGGATTCTCAGGAAACGGGCTTTGCCAATCTGGCAAGCAACATGCGGCGAACGAATGACCAGTTTTTTTTCTTCCAGAACCGGTTGCCATGTTTTGCCATCCAGCGATTTTTCAACGACACAGGCATGTCCAAGCGTGGGATGTGCAAAGAAAATTTCGCAACGATCGAGCTTTTGGGCTTTCCCCAGATCAACCTGCCACCACTTTTGGGTATCTTCAGGGGCAGCCCACCACTCGGTAAAATTGGAGCTGTCGAGGGCATTTGCAGCGTTGAACGTGTGTGTGCGGCTGGGCAACGAATTGGGCAGATGATAGCAAAGCTCCTTTGCATTGCCCCATTTACGGGGCTGCACTACCAGAGTCTCGCGCATTGACGATGCCGTTGCCTTTGCTTTGCTCAAATCCATCGGTTTCGGCTGATCAACTTTCGCCAATGGACCGATGCCTTTCCGATCGATTTTTATTGGCTTTATCGTACCATCCGGATTAAACTCCATCCGGTTGACGTAGATCTGGCGAGGCGTTCCGCCAATGCCATATTCCAGATAAACAAAATACCAGTCGTCGGTATTTTTCAGGTTAAAGGCAAAACCGTGTCCGGGGCCCCATATTTTTTCCTGAAGGTTGGTCGTCAGGATCACATCTTTTTCGGGCGTTTCGAACGGGCCGAGCGGCGATGTTTTGCTCATCTGGTAGCCATATTGGTAGTCGCCATAGCCGCCCATGGTATAGAAATAGTAATAAATACCTTTGCGTTTGATCATAAACGGGCCTTCGGAGTATCCGTTCCAGCGGCCCGGAATGGTGATGGTTTCACCTTCCAATTTCTGAAAATCGGGAGATAGCTTTGCTGCCTTTTTTCGTCGCCAGAATAAATACGCCTGACCGTCGTCGTCAACAAACGGACAACCGTCAATATCGTCCACAATCACAGAATTGCGTTCAACTCCGGTGTAATTCTTTGGACCGTTGGCAAGTCGAAATGGCCCTTCAGGCGAATCGGCAATAGCCAATTGTGTGAGTTGTTCAATGGTAACAAATAAATAGTATTTCCCATTCTTTTCGATGACCCGTCCCGGTGCCCAGTATTTATATTTGTGCCAGTCAATTCCGGGGAAACAAATTCCCTCGAAATTCCAATTCACCAGATCTTTCGATTTCCACACGACTGGATTTCCGGAGAAACTCAGGTCGGTTTTCAGATCGCCCACGTCGCTGGTAGCATACAAATAGAACGTGTCGCCAAACTGCATAATCGTCGGGTCAGCCAGGTTATCGGGAATGATTGGGTTGTACTGTTGCGACCATAAGTTCAAACCGAGGAGACAACACAGGACGAAAAGGCTCGTTTGTTTCATGTTCTATTTCTTTTCCAGTTTTTGGATGGCTTCGTCGTATTGTGCAGCGATTTTGGGATCGAACTTTCCAAGGGCAGTCCATTCGTCGGAGCCATAAACTCCGGCTTTGGAGTAATCGAACGCCTTGAATCCAATCCGTTTTAGCATGGACTTATTTCTTATCCGGAAGTCGAACGCCTCGGGATTGGTAAAATCGGGGTCTGCTATGATGGAATTTTTGTCTTTACCGCTGGCCTGCCATTCGCCGAACGTCTGCTTGTCGAAACGGATATCTTTGGTTCGGGCGTCCCAATAGCAATTGTTGTCTGATTTCAGGTTAATCTTGCTCCAATTGCTGGTAAGCAAACTTCCGGAGTTAAACCAAACAATGTTGTTGGTGAAGGTGAACGACAAATGTTTTTCAATTCGCGTTGCCTGCAATTGGGCTTTGATGTTTTCGGCGAAGATGTTGTTGCGGATGATGTTTTCTTTTCCGTAATGCTGGTGAAAACCGGAGTTTTTACAGGCATATACCAGGTTGTTTTCCATGCGGATTCCGGTCGAACCTTCGTCGGTGTAAAGCCCCCAGCCACCGTAATCGAACGAATACACGTGGTGGATGACATTGTTGCTCACGCTGGTGCCTTCCGACGATCCGAGGCAATACACGCCGCCCATGTCGCAAAGTTCGCCCCAGCCGAGGTGGTGAATGTGGTTGAATTCAATAATGTTTCGTTTCGTCGGACTGTCGGCATATCCCCAGACCCAGCCGACCGAAACTCCCGAATAGCGGAAATTGGCAATTTCGTTGTGCGTAACCCGATTGTCGGAAGCCTGAAAAATGGTAACCCCCACCGCACAAGGGAAAACGAATCCCCCGGTACGGATGATGTTGTTGTCGGCCACAATGTTTTTGGTCAAATCTTGCTCATCTTTTGGAATACTGATGTCGCCAATTTTGATGCCTCCGGCGCCCAAATCGTGCAGGTAACAATGCGATATGTTGCAGTCGGTGCAGGCTTTACGGAACCAGATGGCATTGGTGCCTGTTTGCGAGATTTCGCAATTAATCAGTTCAACGTGACTGGTATAGTCAGCGGCAATGGCGGCATCAACCGGAGCGGCGGCCTGAGCTGGCTCGTTGCCCAGCACTGGGGTGCGGTAAGCTGAAACAGCAAAATTCAGGTTTTCGATCCGGATGTGCTGTACTTTTTGTCGGGTGGTTTCGTTGCCTTTAAAAACCACCAAATGACTGGTGACTGGCGCATAAATTTTGGTGTTTTCAATCGTCTCTCCCTCGCGTGGCATGTAATACAAGTAGCCGTCGCGATTCAAAAACCATTCGCCGCAGGTGTCGAGCGCCGCTTCGTAGTTTTCGATGGTAAAACGGGAGATAGAGTCCAGCTTATTCCAGGGTTTCATGCCTTCTCCTGAAATGAAAACGGCAGCATTTTCGGCATCGAAAGCGGTTATCCTTTTCCGGGTATTATCCCATTTGTGGTAGAAGGTGATCAACGCATCGTCGTAATCGGTTTCGGTCAGCTTTTTCAAATCATCGACAGCAGGAACAGGGAGGATCAGTTTCTGAACAGCGACCCTCGGGAAGCGTCCGGAGCCTGAATCGGCTACCGTTTCAATCACTTTTTTTGGCGAATAAAAACCACGATTTGGCGATTTGGCGCGGGTGGCAAATTGTCCGTTCACGTAAAGTTGTTCGAAATACAGGCCGTAACGGCTCACTTCCTGTATCTGGGCTTTCCAGAGTTTATCCGATACTTTTTCCCAGTTCTTGATTTGGATTCCGCCGATAAATACCGGATGGGCATCCAGCTCGGTTGTAATGGTGAAAGGGGCTGATTCGGTTCCCGAATCTTCAGGAGTCAATACCAGCGGTTCGCTCATAAAATAAGTGCCTTTGGACACTACAATGCGAAAATCGTCTTTTACCCCATTGGCTTTCAATTGGCGGATCAGGTTTCGCGCGCCAATCAAGCTAGCTACTGGTTGGTTTTGTGTTCCGGGATTATTGTCGTTCCCTCCGGTTGAAACAAAAATGTCGCGGGCGGAAGCCTGAAACATTAAAATTGAAAAAGCCAGGGTGACGACTAGGTATAAGCTTTTCATGACGAGTTGGTTTTAGGTTAATGTATGTGCTGAAATGTGAGTTGTAAAAATAAGCAATTGATTGAATAAGAATGGAACGAATGGCAATGAATCTAATATTAAAAAATCAGAGCCTGCTTTTGTTATCAGAATTTGATTTTTTGTTTATTAATTAAATGAAAATGTGCAACAAAATATCGGGTCGTGTGTTTTTAGAAGAAAGAACATTAATCATTGATCATTACTTATGACCCAGTACTCAATCAAAGATATGGAGCATTTATCGGGTGTAAAAGCTCACACCATCCGCATTTGGGAAAAGCGGTATGCACTGTTTAATCCGGAACGGTCGGATACCAACATTCGCTCGTATTCAGACAAGGATATCCGGAGAATTTTAAATGTGGCTCTTTTGGTAAAAAGCGGTCATAAAATCTCGAATGTTGCTTCGTTTGATGAAGAAAAACTTCAGGCCGAAGTCATTCGAATTAGCCGAAATTCAAATGGTCCGGATAGAAATATCGATCAGCTTTTATTCCTGACGGTTAATCTCGACTCCTTTGGCTTTGAGCAGTTACTGAATCAGGTAATTGTCGAATTTGGTTTCCGGAAGGCCATTGAACAAGTCGTTTTCCCATTTTTCGAGCGGATTGGAATTTTGTGGCAAGCCGGATCAATTTTTACAGCGCACGAACATTTTGTTTCAAACCTGGTTCGGAATCGGTTAATACGCGAAATCGGCAATATTGAGCGCAATGAGGCATCGAAATCGGTATTGTTTTTTCTTCGGGAAGATGAATGGCATGAACTGGGATTGCTCTACTTCAACTTTCTGGCTGCACAAGCCGGATTACGCAGTGTTTATCTTGGGCAAAGCCTGCCTTTCGAAGATTTATCCAATCTGTTAACAGCCAGTAAATACGATTTTGTCTGTACTTCTTTCATTCATGCCATCGAAAAACCGGAATTGGTGCGGTATTTGGCTAATCTGTCGTTGGCATTTAATCAGGACAAAATTTTAATTACTGGTCGTCAAATTGCCATTCATAAACCGAAGCTTCCGTCTAATGTGGCAATTGTTAAAAATAGCAATGATTTTATGCGGAGAATTTCAGGATAAAAAGTGCTCGGTCTCAGTTTTCTGAGAACATCAATGGTCGTTTGTTTCGCGTCATTTATTTGAAAAGGTGGGTGTTAAGAATCAATGACCATCGAATATCATTGAAGTTCCTTCGATCTAACGAATCTGATTATTAAATGAGGTAATAGATGGCAAAAAAGTGCAATATACTTCCGGCCAATACAAATAGATGCCAAATTCCGTGGCTATACGGAAGTTTTCGCCACATATAGAAAACAACTCCGACCGAATAAGCAAGCCCTCCCCAGACCAAGAAAATCAGACTAATTGACGGTAGCTTATGGTAGATTTGGTTGCCAGCCAGAACAAACATCCAGCCCATGATGAGGTAGATGGCCACCATTAATTTCCGGAACCGATAGACGTAAATCGATCGGATTACGATACCTACCAACGCTACAGTCCAGATGATTCCAAACAAGGTCCATCCCCAAATTCCTCGCAGTGAAGTGAGCAAAATTGGCGTGTAGGTTCCGGCAATCAGTAAGAAAATGGAGATGTGATCGAAGCGTGCAAAGAGGTTTTTTAACTTCGGTCGGCTAAAACTGTGATAAAGTGTTGACGATAAATAAAGCAGAATCAACGAACCTCCATAGATTGAAAAACTAACCAAATGCCAGACATCACCGTGCTTTCCGGCTACAATAATCAGCACAATTAAAGCAATAATGCTCAATAAAGCGCCGATTCCATGGGTAATGCTGTTTGCAATTTCTTCGTTGGTGCTAAGTGCCCTTCGGTTTAATTCTGTCATGTTGAGTTGAATGGTCTGGCCTTTCCTAAATCCCCTCTTTCAAAGGGGAGTTGGGGGCGGCTGTCGTTTTCTTGTCAATGAGATAAGTGTTCCTTTCCGTCGAGTTTCGCGAACTTAGTTCGGCAAGAAATCCCGCCAAAAACAATTGCGTTCCGATAATCATAGCGGTTAATGAGAGGTAAAAGTATGGACTTTCGGTAATTCGGGGAGCCAGTTCGTTGTGCAGCGTATGTATTACTTTTTGGGCCCCAACCCATATTGCTGCGGCAAAGCCGAGTAAGAAAGTAAGCATACCCAGAACACCAAAAAGGTGCATGGGGCGTTTGCTGAACTTCGAAATAAAAATGACCGAAAGTAAATCGAGTGGCCCACGGATAAAGCGTTCCATCCCGAATTTGGTGGTTCCGAATTTACGTTCCTGATGTTGAACCACCTTTTCTCCAATTCGTTTAAATCCTGCCCATTTTGCCAGAACAGGAATGTACCGGTGCATGTCGCCATACACTTCAATGCTTTTAATCACCTGTTTGCGATAAGCTTTCAACCCGCAGTTGAAATCGTGGAGTTTGATGCCGGTCATCCGGCGGGCTGTCCAATTGTAGAATTTGCTTGGAATGTTTTTCGAAAGAACAGGGTCGTAGCGTTTTTTCTTCCAGCCCGAAACGAGGTCGTACTTCTCTTCGGTAATCATGCGGTAAAGCTCAGGAATCTCTTCAGGGTTATCCTGAAGGTCGGCATCCATGGTAATCACCACATTGCCTTCAGCTTGGGCAAATCCGCAATACAAACCAGCCGATTTTCCGTAGTTTCTCCTGAATTTGATTCCCTTAATGCACGAATTCTGCAAACTGAGCTGCTCAATTAGTTCCCAAGAACCATCGGTGCTGCCGTCGTCAATTAAAATAATTTCGTATGAAAAATGATGAGCGACCATCACCCGGTCAATCCATGAGGTTAATTCAGGAAGTGATTCTTCTTCATTAAAAAGTGGTACAACTACGGAAATATCCATTATTCGTGTTCTTCAGTTTTTACATCTTCCATTGCTTCGTCAAAAGCATCTTCACCCTTCACATTCTTTTTAACAATAGCCGAACTAATTAAGGACATGATGGCTCCACCAATAATTCCTCCCTGAAGGCTCGAAACTAACGTTTCCATAGGGGAAGGAATTCCTTTTTGCTCGAATTTTACCATAGTCGCATCAATCTGATCCTGAGATAAACCCTGATTAGATAACATCTGGTAAGTTTTGTCCTGAATCATGGCCATTACCCGATGCATGTAATCAGGATCAATGTATTTATTCAGAATGTAACTATACAAAGCGCTTATGACAGAACTAAAAACAACAAGCATCACACCAAAGGTAAATGCCTGTCCGAAAGTAATTTTTCCGTCGAAAAGAATATCGCGGTAGCGTTTAGTGAAATAGACCAAAAGAAAGGCTACCAGCACAAATTGAAATGCTCCGATAAAAGCAGAACCAAATAATCCCAAATGTTCGATAAGACTTGTTGCCCAAATGAAAAGGGATATAACTATACTAATAGCGGCAAGATAAATACCATAAGTCATAGTTAACTTCATCCTGGTGGTTTGTTGTTCTTCCATGTTGATTTTTTGAATTTTGATTAACAAATATATTCGATTTTATCGATAGCACTATTATTTACTGTCAATTAAAAATTTAAAAAAGAAAGTTGAATTTTTTTTTGAGCGAATATGGGATTGACCGTTAAAGGATTAGTTTGTTTGATTGAAAAAAAATTACAGGCAGGTCTTGATTTCATTTGCACGCAAGTCTTTTTTTTCTACTTTTGCGCCGGGTAAGTCCTGTACGACTAGCTCCTGTTGAATTCCCCCAGGGTCGGAAGGCAGCAAGGGTAAATGGTTGAGCGGTGCGATGCAGGTAGCTTACCCACTTTTTATGCCGAATTAGCTCAGTTGGCCAGAGCACGTGATTTGTAATCTCGGGGTCCACAGTTCGAATCTGTGATTCGGCTCAAAATGAAGGTTGGAGTGTTTGAATCTTGAATATTTAGAATGAAAAGGGTTCCAATCTACCGGTTAGTATATTCTAATATTCTGACATTCAAGGTTCTGATATTGTATTGGGGAGATACCAAAGTGGCCAACTGGGTCTGACTGTAACTCAGATGACGTACGTCTTCGTAGGTTCGAATCCTGCTCTCCCCACAGTGAAATTATGAATGATAAATTATGAATGATGAATTTTCATCGGCAATAATAAGTCATAGCTAATAGATTAAATGCGGGAGTAGCTCAGTCGATAGAGCATTAGCCTTCCAAGCTAAGGGTCGCGAGTTTGAATCTCGTCTCCCGCTCAAAAAAGTGTTCAGAAATGAACACTTTTTTTGTTGTCACAATTTACAACCCATAACTTTATTAGTATCCCAGCTCTTTCCCTTTTTGAATGGCAGGTAAGCCGTATCTCATCCAAACGGGCATAGGTTCATTCTTCAGGTAGTGATCGAAAAATTCTTTCATCCGGATGGTTAAATCCATGCGGTTGGCCCAGCTTTCAGCTTTCAGGTTGTGTTCTTCGTTGTTGTAGGTAAGCATCCAAACCGGTTTGTTGAGGCGACGCATAGCCGTAAAAAGCTCAATGCTCTGGTACCAAGGTACTGCTCCGTCGTTGTCGTTATGCATGATCAGTAGCGGCGTATTTATTTTGGGCACATAAAACAATGGAGAGTTTTCAATGTATTGTAATGGTTTGTCCCATAACGTTCCGCCAATGCGGCTCTGAGAGCTTTCGTACTGATGCATACGTGACACTCCTGATTCCCATCGGATTCCTCCATATGCGCTGGTCATATTGCTTACGGGTGCACCCGCCGAAGCGGCTGCATACATGTTGGTTTGTGTGATGAGCCATGCTGTTTGGTAACCGCCCCAGCTCTGTCCCTCAATCCCTATTTTCTTTCGGTCGATAAAAGGAAACATGTTGCTCACAAACTGGGTTCCGCTTACTATGGCATCGAATGCTGATCGTCCCGGATAACCTTCTTCATAGGTAATGTCAGGAATAAAGACGATGTAATCGTTACTGGTATAGTAAGTCCGGTTAACGGTTGAGCGTGTTGGCGATGGTGAAGAATAAACGTGCAGGTTATCGGCATTCCGCTCGTAAAAATAAACGATCATTGGGTATTTTTTCTCCGGATCGATGGTTTCAGGAAAATACAGCAGTCCTTCAAGCTCTTTTCCTGAGAACGAATTCCAGTGAACTAACCGCACTCCTGGCCAGACAAATTGCTTTTGTTGCGGATTGGCATCGGAAAGTTGATGCCGGTGATCGAAAGCCATTGTCCCGGTCCAAACTGCCGGCGATTCGTTCACATCTTCACGAGTCCAAATTAACGCATCGGCATTTTTCGCTTTTTTTAAGTTCTCAAAGCAATAATCATCCATCAGGAGCAACCGGGGTTCTGAATAATTTCGCAGATCGGCGCTGAAATAGCCATCCGATTTATTATGCTCGTCAAATGCACTGACGATGACTGGTTTACTGGTGTCGATATATTCTTCTTCCGGATCAAGTTTTTGGTATCTTAATCGGAGCGAATTTTTTCTCCCGTAGTTGTGGGTTGCGCTTACCGGAACTTTGTTCCCTTCCAGATCGATCCTCCAAATGTCGTATCGGTCGTAAATAAAAACATACTTGTCGTTTTCAGACCAGCCTGCTATTCCGTATGGATTAGGGTCTCCGGGCATATCCCAACGCTCGTCGCAAAACGAAACGTGAATTTGTTTTGTCAGTTTTATGATGTCCGTCGAATTGATGTTGGTTGAACGGGAGTAATAGCAAGAGTCGCCTGGATTGAACCAAACGACAAAATTGCCGCCTGGCGACAGTGAAACCAATGATTTATTCTGAACAACCTGTCGTTTTATTCCTGTTTCGATGTCAACCAGGTAAAAATCAGCATTCGACTTGCCAGTCCACGAAGATTCGAGTTTATAAGGTGTCGGGTCAATTCCAAGTGCAATGTGCCCGTTCCCTTTCTGTATGGTACGGATATCCCTGATTTCCGGATTGGCCAATTGAACAAATTTGTCTTTGTCGGCCATATAAACTGCTTTGTAGCTGCGCTTTTTCTCTTTTTCCAGATTGATTTTTTGTTCGGGCTGCAATTCTTTGTCTTGCCATGACCAGATGTCAAGCACCGGTTTTTCGTCTTCTAGAAGTGTGTCTTTGGGTTCGATTTTAGGTTTGCGGTTGGTCCCAAAAAACAGCAGTTGACCGTTGTCCGAGAACGATAGATCGCCAAATTCGCTGGGCGACCATCCCATAGGCAATCCGGCCTGGTCGGGCGAAACAACAGCTTTGGGTTCGCCAGTGGTAAGAGTTCCATAGAACAAGCTGTAAGTTTTCTCCTTAATGGTGTCGGCTGAAAATACAAAACCAAATCGTCCGCCTTGCTGATCGGAAGTGATTTTTTTAGCTGTTCCCAAACGATCGAAGACGACGTTTGTTTTCCGGGTTTTAGTGTCAAAAACAAGCACTTCGGCACGGTCGAGCGAGTCTTTGGTCTGGCAGATAAACGTTATGCTGCGTCCCAACGGGGCGTAATAGTATTCGCTAATGTTCTGGAAACACACGGTGTCGCCCGATTCGGGATTGAATAATACTAATTGACTTTTTTGATCAGCCTGATCGTCACTTTTTTTTGCTTTCGAATCGTTTTTCTTCGGTTCATCCTCTTTCCCTGATTTCTTTTTTGCTTTTTTCATGTCGGTGGTAAAGGCAATCCATTGGGCGTTTTCTTTTGGAAGCGAAAATTGTTTCAGATTCGGGAATGAATAAACCTTATGACGCTTAAAGACCAGAATGCCAATACTGTCTTTGGGCATCAGTTCTTTCTTCACTTTTTTCTTTTTGGCGTTCCGGATCGAATCAACCGGTTGTTTAATTTTATACACGATAAAATCCGATTCAGGAGAAAAACTGGCAGCGTAGCCACGAGCGAGTAAATCTTCTTTTTTCGAATCGGTGGTTTTTACGACCAGTTTGCCGTCGCCTTTTTGGGGGTTAATTTCGAAGGCCGAATACTTGCCGTCACTGGAAATGATAGGGTTATTTAATACTTTCCATGCCGCAAAATCGATGGTCGTCAGTGGTTTTTTGTTTATGGTCTGGGCATTCAGAATCGGCAGCGAGCATAGCGTAAAAATCAAGAATAAAAAAACAGTTCGTTTCATATGGGGAATATCGTTGTTTGTTGTCAAAGGGTAATGATTAAATAGCTGTAAAAGTAATAATAGCTTTAACACTAAACAGTCGAAACGGGTTTTACCATTAAGCGAAAGGTGAAAATTCCGCTGAAATAAATTTATGCTTCCTGCATTTTCAATAGTTCGTAGCAACAACAAAGGCGACCGTTTCTGATCGCCTTTGCTTTTTAGTTTATTTCTTTTCCATTAGTTTTTCCCTGCTTTTGGGATGGTAATCGGCTGGATAGGTGAAATTAATTGGCATTTCGTATTTTACACTTACCGGCATTCCTCTTTGTGTTCCTGGCTTCCATTTAGGCATACTATTTACGATTCGTAAAGCTTCCTGATCAAGCGAGGGATCGACGCCACTTGCTATTTTCGCGTCGGTTACTGAACCATCCGCTGCAACTACGAAATTTACGTGAACCTGTCCATAGATTCCGTTTTCGAGTGCAATGTTTGGGTATTTTAAAGTTGCAGCTACAAAGGCTTTCATCGCCACAAATCCTCCGGGAAACTCCGGCATTTCTTCAACTACAATAAATACTTCTTTTTCCTTTTTTAGTGTGATTTGAATTACCCCGTTTTTACCTTTTTCTCCATAATTCTTAGTAGCCATTTCTCCTTTTAAAACATTGATCGATTCAATGGTTTCAGGATCAATCTTGTCAATATTTTGGTTTTCAGAAATTACTCCGTTAACAACGATCAATGGCTTGGACTCATTTTGAGCGCTCCTGATTTGAAATTCGGTTCCCGGTTGTGTGTTTTGATTTTCTTTCTGATCATTGGCATACCCGGTTACCTTTACATCAACTGGCCTATTTTGTGCAGCGGAAGTTCCCTTCTTTGTTTTAATAAGAATCACTCCGTTTTTGCCTTTGTCACCATACAGGATGGTTGCCGATTCGTCTTTTAAAACCGTAATTGACTCAATTGTTTCAGGTGGTATATTATTCACATTCTGATTTTTAGCAACAACTCCATTGATAATAATCAAAGGTTGTTTGCCAGAACCATCTGCGTTCACGAATTTCAAAGGTGAATTGGATTGGACTTTTGTAGTTTGAGACGTTGGGTCGTCTTTTTTTAAAGTAACTAAAATCACTCCGTCTTTTCCCTTCTTACCGTATTTTTCAATAGCCTGTTTTCCTTTCAAGACATCAACTTTTTCGATTTTTGCCGGGTCGATTTGATTCATTTCAGCCATCGTGGATTCCTTTCCATCGATAAAAACCAACGAAGTAGTTGGTTTTTTCTCTGATTTTGTGTCGGCATTCCCAACAGCATCAATGCTAAAAACTTTTGTTTTCATTATGATGGTCATTTCCTTGTCGAAATCGGGCTTTACTTTTACGGTTTCAAAACCTACAAACGAAAATACAATGGGTGTATCGTCGGGAACTTCCAATTTGAAGTTGCCATTCTCGTCGGGCATGGTTCCAATTGTTGAGCCGGAAACCACTATCGACGTACCTTTCAAAGGGCTTCTGTCTTCTTTAACTACTTTCCCTTTGACTGTTTTTAAATTTTGTTGTGTGTTCGAAACGTCAGTGCTGCCTGTTGTCTGAACAAATTGGTATTCAGGAGTGGCAAAAGCGTAGAAAACTCCTGCGATTAACGGCAAAACCAGTAAAAGTTTAAGTTTTCTGAAAGGTGAATATGTTATCTGTTTCATCATGTTAAATCGTTTTTTGTTGAGTGAATAATTGAACGAGTTGGCCAGTGAAATCACAGGCCCGCCGAACATTTGATTGAGCAATGCCGCACGGTAAATAGCCGGATTGGAGCTGCGCTGCAGCGCCCGCTCGTCGGCCAGGTATTCGTGGTTCTGCCTGATCAGGTGGCCATACAGCCAGCTTACCGGGTTAAACCAGTGCATCGTGCGAAGGATTTCAAACAGCAGTAAATCCATCCAGTGTTGCTGACGGATATGTTCCTGTTCGTGGTTCACAATCTCGTTGGTTTCGGTTTCGTCGATTGAAGGATTGACAAATACGAACGAGAAAAATGAAAATGAGGCAGGATATCGGTCAGTACGGATGAGTTTTATGGAGTTGAAATGATGGGTTTCTGAATTTCGGATGACCTTCCAAACCGCAGCGGTTTGTTTGATTAGTCTGAAAAGCAGGTACAAAGCGCCTGTCAGATAGAAATACAACAGCAGATTTTGTATTGGAAATGGATCGCTGACTGGCGTTACTCCTATGACTTGTGGTTCGAGAACCTCAGCCGTTGGTGTAACGGGAAAGATAACCGTGTAATGCCAGGTGAAAAGCGGAAAAATGATGGAGACGAGGATTCCGGAAACCAGATAAATCCGGTTCAGGGTAAAAAAGCGCTCGTTCCGAAGAAAAGCAATGTAAATCAGGAAGAAGCCAGTCAACCAGACGGTCGATTTGATCAGATAAAGGGCAAATGTTTCCATGATTGTCGGTTTTTAGTCTTTCGAAAGTTCGCGTTTGGTTTCTTCCATCAATTGTTCCAAATCCTGAATAGTCAGGTCTTTTTCGCGGGCAAAAAACGAAGCCATCGCGGGGAACGAATTGTTAAAGTAACTTTTCATCAGCCCGAAAAGCTGCGTTTTTGAATATTCGTCCTTCGATACCAAAGGATAATAAACATGCACGTTTCCGTAGGTTTTATGCGATACAAAATCTTTCTTTTCCAGAATCCGAAGTACAGTAGAAACGGTGTTGCGCACGGGTTTGGGTTCGTCGAACCGGTCGCGGATGTCTTTAACCAGTCCTTCGCCCATTTCCCATAAATGTTGCATGACCTGTTCTTCGGCTTTTGTCAGTTGCATAGCTATTGTTTTTAAATTGTCAATCCTTCGAAACAAATATATGACTATAAATTTAGTCACGCAAATATTTTGCCAAAAAAATGACTAAAAACATAGTCGCGATAAAAAAACGTTGTGTAGAGGCTAAGGGCCTGTAACTAAAAGGAAACAGAAAAATAGCAAAAAGAAGAAAGGAAACAGGAAAATCACCACAGATTACTCAGATTATCACGGATTAAAGGCAAATAAGAATCTGCGTAAATCTGAGTAATCTGTGGTGCTATCTTTAAAATTCCGAAGTGAAATGGAATCGGATGTCTTTGAATTCGCTTTGAGCCATGTCGAGGATGAACTGCGAATCGGCCATAAATACGTCGCGGCCGCGTTTGTCGGTCGCCATTTTTTGGTGCTTGCGGTTTTTGAATTCAGCCAGAGCTTTCGGATTGTCGCTTTGAATCCAGCAGGCTTTGTACATTTGCAAAGGTTCGAAACGGCATTTGGCATTGTATTCGTGTTCCAGACGATATTGAATCACTTCAAACTGAAGCTGTCCAACGGTTCCGATGATGCGGCGTCCATTAAACTGACTGGTAAACAGCTGGGCAACACCTTCGTCCATCAACTGGTCAACACCTTTATTCAGCTGCTTGGTTTTCATTGGGTCGGCATTCTCAACGAACTTAAACAATTCAGGAGAAAAGCTTGGTAATCCTTTAAAATGAATATCCTCGCCTTCGGTAATGGTATCGCCAATAATAAATGAACCATTGTCGGGGAACCCAACGATATCGCCCGGGAAAGCTTCTTCAATAATTTCTTTTTGAGAAGCCATAAACGCAGTAGGACTCGAAACCCGGAATGTCTTGCCGGAGCGGATCAGTTTGTAAATATTATTTCGGACAAATTTTCCGGAGCAAACTTTAACAAAAGCAATGCGGCTGCGGTGATTGGGATCGATGTTGGCGTGTATTTTAAATACAAAGCCCGTAAACTTATCGTCTTCCGGATCGATTTCACGTTCTTCGGTTTGAACATTGCGTGGCCATGGTGCAATTTTTACGAAAGCATCCAGCAATTCCTGAATGCCAAAATTATAAAGCGCGCTTCCGAAAAAAACCGGCGCGAGGTTCCCGGCCAGATATTCGTCGTGGTCGAATGGTGGATAAACGCCATATACAAGTTCCAGATCCTCGCGAAGTTTCCGTGCATCGTTTCCGATGTGTTTTTCGAGTTCCGGGCTGTTCAGATCGTCGAACGAAATGCCGGGTTCTATATCCTGAACGCTTGGTTTAAACAAATCCAGACTTTTATCGAAAATGTTATAAACCCCTTTAAAATCGGGTCCATTATTAATCGGCCAACTCAATGGATTGAGGCTGATTTGCAACTGGCGTTCTATGTCGTCGAGTAATTCGAAAGTATCCTGAGTAGGTCGGTCAAGCTTGTTGATGAAAATAATGACAGGAGTTTTGCGCATCCGGCAAACAGCCATCAGTTTTTCGGTTTGCGGCTCAACCCCTTTGGCTGCATCAATCACGATGATAACGCTGTCGACAGCAGTCAGTGTGCGAAAGGTATCTTCCTGAAAGTCCTGGTGACCGGGCGTATCCAGAATATTAACCTTGTACCCGCCATATTCAAATCCCATTACCGAAGTTGCTACCGAAATACCACGCTGACGTTCAATTTCCATAAAGTCGGAAGTGGCTCCTTTCTTTATTTTATTGCTTTTTACGGCACCGGCGACGTGTATGGCACCCCCGAACAACAATAGTTTTTCGGTCAGTGTCGTTTTTCCCGCATCAGGGTGACTCACAATGGCAAAGGTTCTTCTACGGCGTATTTCTGTCTGATTACTCATCGATTCCATTTTTTTTGAAGCTGCAAAAATAGAACTTTATCTGACACGAACGGAATGCCAGTGAGTTTGAATGGAGTCTTTCTAAAAATTAAGTCATTAATGGTCATTTGTAATCATTGTCAAGGTTTATTCAGGCTACCATTGAGCGTAGCTGATGATTATCAATGACTTTAATACAATGACTATTTTCTGATTGGCGGTTGCTTCATTTTTTCTGCTTTGATGGAAGCTTTGATCGCCCTGGAAATCATTTCCCAGTATTTCAGGTGAAATTCACGGTCGGCGGGCGAAAGAATTTCGAAGAATGATTTTGGTGTATCCTCAGGAGTAAATTTTAGCTTTTTGCCTTCTTTGTAAAGGGCCGGAACTTCAGGATGGAACTGAACCGCAAACACATTTTCGTACAACCGGTGCTGAATGCCTTCAATAACCAAACCGTCCATCGAGGTTGCTGTGACGATCAGGTTTTTGCCCAGATCGTCGATCGATTGGTGGTGGCTGCTTAAAACCAATGGTTTCAATTTGCTGTCGACTTTCACTTTTTCAGGGAAAAACGGATTAGCGGTATATTCAATCTGATGAAAACTGTTGTCCATCAATAAGGTATCCTTGGTGATTTCCTGCCAGTAGTTTCGGTGCAATTGGTCTTTTTTCAACTTCAGGCTTTCTTCAGCATTCATCTTTTTATAGGTTTGCGCCGGAATATCCTGAGTTAATGTGCCTCCTGTTGCAACATTCATACTTTGCAATCCAAGGCAGAATCCCGTGATAAAATAGCTGGATTTTTCTTTTAGAAAAGGGGTAAAATGCTCGTTCTGATAACCTCCCAAAAGTTGAAACAGAAAACTCAATTCAAATAGATGCCGGTTTGGGTCGGTTACTACCGAAGAAATATTCTTTTGGCCATATATTTCAGGCTGTATATCAGGTCCGCCAAAGAAAAATATTCCAACAGAATGATCGAACAGGTTTTTAAAGATTGGCGTCCACTCGTTCTGGGCATAAGCCTGGGGCGAACTTATTGCTCCATCAAATTTCTGAAGATGGAATCTGCTCATTTCGGGCTTCTTCAGGAGGGTTACAGATTGATCATAATCATAATTTTCAGCCGAAGAATAAACGCCTACAAACTCAACTTCCGGAAGCTGAAGAATACGATTCTTTAGCAGAAAATTAATTGTTTCAATATTGTTAACGGTTGGATGGGCCAGCAATACATAGGTTTTATCAGGTGAGAGTTCTTTATCTAAAAAATTCTGACTAAACCCTGTGTTCAGGACTAGTGTTAAAACGAATGCGATGAACAGCTTTGCGTAGTTTTTCATAAGAGATTTTAACTTTTCGTTTACCGGTACAAAGTAATGGAAATAATTCTTTTAGTATTAAACTAAAAGATTCAGCAATCTTTTCGAAAATCCACCATCGAAATAAGCATGACGATTTTCGTATGACAATTATGAAATATATTATAGACAGTTGAAAAGACAATAACCACCAATTTAATTTTCAAAATAATATTCGGTTGAATTGCACGTTTTTTATCAGAAGTTTGAAAAGAGTAGAGATGTTTGTTTTATTTGTTATTTTTAAAACTTCGAAATTCTGATCAAAAAAAACCGATTATGTCGTTTAAACTGTTTATTGCCAGTACTTTTGGATTGATAAAATCAACCACGAAATTAGAAACTGCTTATGAAGCTCTTCTTGCTGATTACCAAATGTTCTGTGCGTTTGAGAAATCGGCTGAATTAAAAGAATACAATGAACTGGATTTGCTGGTAAAGTCAGCCACTTTCATGCAAACGAAAAAGGAAATTCAGCATTTGGTTTTTAAGGGCAGTAAAGAAGAAGCTCATTTGGCAGAGTTTAAAAAGCTTGGCAGAAACCGACGGTTACAGAAATTTTATAATACACTGGAATCGGAAGATTTGAAACGGTTCGAGAAAATTTCAGCTTCGGGCGAATTGGTTTCTTACAAAAAACTAAAAAGTTATGTACACGATCCTTCGTTCGATACCAGAAAGAAAAAGGATGAAAAAAGTGACGAATTTGCCAAATCGGCTGAATACCATAAAATTAAAAATTCGGAAAACATCCGGTTTTATGAGCAATTTGCTAAATCGGCTGAATATAAAAACTACCTGACAATAAAAGAATCGCCGGAAAGAAAACGGTACGAAGAGCTGCAGAAAATTACCGATTCGGGCGAATTTAAAACAAGAATTACTTATCTGGAAGACAAACATAAGTGGGAGAAAACACCAGAACATGAGAAGGAAATCCGGTTTTCTGAAATAAAAAAATTGCCGCAATTCATCAATTATCAAAAATACGTTAACTCAAACGCATTCGATTTTTTCAAAAAGTGGGATCTGGTTTTCGAAGATCGCTTTAATTTGGGCAAACTCGACACACAAAAGTGGATGACGAAATCGTATTGGGCCAGTCAAACCTTGGGCCGTAATTTCTCGCAGGTTGGCGACATGCAATCGTTTACTGAAGGGAGAAATGTGACGATTGAATCGAACACAATGACGATTGGGGTCAGGAAAGAAAAGAACGTGGGTATGTTGTGGCAGATTCCTTATGGATTTGTGGAGCATGATTTCGATTATTCTTCGGGCATTGTTTCTACCGCCGGAGTTGAATGGTGGAAGCACGGAATATTGGAAGCCAAGGTGAAATATGCACCTTCGCAAAATCTGGTTGATGCTATTTATTTGTTGGGAGAAGAAACTTCGCCGCAGATTAATTTGCTTGAAATGGGTGTGAAAAACCGCGTGGGTTTGTTGACCAAATCGGCGGAAGGGATACAGGCCGAATGCGAAAGTATCTCAGGATTAAAGACGGGTGAGTATTATATTTTCAGGCTCGAATGGAACTCACATTCGCTTACCTGGAAAATTAACGGGAAAGTGATTTTAACTGTTTCGAATAATGTTCCGGCTTTTAAAATGCACCTGAATGCTGCATCCATCGTTGTGTCGGAGCCAACCGATTTGCCACATCGTTTCGAGATCGACTGGGTTCGCTTTTATCAGCGACATCCCAAAGCTTAAAAAGATTTGAAAATGTGGAGAGTGAGGATGAAGACGAATAGTTTAATGGTTAAATTGCTGAATGGTTCTTATGGTTGGTTAACAATTCAACAGTATAGCAATTTAATTGCTTTTTCAACTCCGAACTTTAGCGCACTTCAGGCACTTCGAACTTGTTCAAATAGAAATAATCAACATCAATAATAAATCGGAATGAACTGGACCGACGGATTTTTAGGAGCGATAACAGTTTGCGACCGCGAGGGAATTGTGGTTTACATGAACGAACGATCGAAACAGCAGTTTGCCAAATCGGGCAACGACGATTTATTGGGCAAAAGCCTGATTGAATGTCACCCCGAACCTGCACGAAGTTTACTGTTGAAAATGCTGGCCGAACCGTTTCCGAATTCGTACACCATTGAAAAAAGAGGAATCCGGAAAATGATTCATCAAACTCCCTGGATGGAAGAAGGCGAATTTAAAGGAGTGGTCGAAATCTCGTTTGAGATACCCATGGAAATGCCGCATTTTGTAAGAAGTTAATTGCAAATCATCTATTTTAGATAACCTTAAACATCATTAACTCACCATCAGAAGGAATCGGATTAAAATTCTTTTATTTTTGTTCAATACTTCATAAAACCGGGATTGAACAATGATTAGAAGTTTACTTCCTTTTCTTTTTTCTTTTTTGTTTTTCCAGCAGGTCAATGCCCAGGGTATTCGTGGCCGCATAACCAATGCCCAAGGCGAGGCCATTCCGTTCGCAACCATTTACATACCCGATTTATCAACCGGAACCACTTCGAACAGCGACGGAAACTACGAATTGAAACTTCCGGAGGGAAAACGAAAAGTGCTGTTTCAGTGCTTGGGCTACCAAACGCAAACTGTTGAACCAATCGTGGGTAAAAGTTTTCAGGAACTCAATATCCGGCTCGAAATGCAGGAATACCAGATTCCGGAGATCAAGGTCATGGCTTCGGGCGAAGATCCGGCTTATTACATTATGCGGCGGGCGATTGCCATGGCGCCGTATTACCAGAAACAGGTTTCGAAGTATTCGTGCAAAGTATATTTGAAAGGATCGGGTAATTTTGAAAAAATACCATTTCTGCTCGAAAAGCAAATGAAAAAGGAAGGCCTAAAAGAGAACCAGCCTTTTGTGATGGAAACGGTTAGTCAGATTGATTTTGAATTGCCCGATCGCCTGAATCAGAAGGTTCTGGCCATGCGTTCTTCAGGAAAACAAAATAACACATCACCCATGGGCATGATCACTAATAATTTGTATGATGCCGAAAAATATGGCGTTGTTTCGCCGGTTGGGAAAAATGCGCTGAAGGTTTACAACTTTATTCTGGCCGGTGTCTTTCAGGATCAGGGCCGAACGATCAACAAAATTTTGGTGGTTCCAAAGACCAAGGGGAATGATGTGTTTTCAGGGTTTATTTTCATTGCCGATGAGTTTTGGAACATTCATTCGGCCGATTTGCATCTGCATATTCCGATGACAGACGTCAATGTTCGCCAGTTCTATGGCGAAGTGAATAAAAACACCTGGATGCCTGTGAGTCTTGATTTCGACATGGATTTTTCGGGATTTGGCCTGAAAATGAAATACAAATATGTGGCTTCGATTAACGAATACAAAACTACTTTAAACCCTGCGCTGGATCATAGTTTTCTGGAACGCCTGAAAAAGCAGCAACTCGACGAACAGCGAGCCGTGGAGACTTTTGTTGCTGAAGAACAGAAGGAACAACAAGCAGCCGCCAAATCGAAAGAACAGAAGCGGATTGATGCGCTGATGCAGAAAGAAAAACTCAGTAACCGTGAGACATTGAAGCTGAACCGGATGATTGAAACGGAAGCCCAGCGCAACAGTCCACCCGAACCGCTCGAAATTAAATCGAGTATTCAGGTGAGCCAAAAGCAGGTGAACAACGATTCGGCTTACTGGAAAACGTTGCGGCCTATTCCACTTACCGTTTCGGAGAAGAAAAGTTTTGCAGCAAAGGATTCTTTTTTACTGGTTTCAGCCAAACCTGAATTTCAGGATTCGTTGCGCAATTCGAAGCGGAAATTTAAGCTGAAACATTTGTTGCTGGGGAAAACCTATGATTATTCCATTGATTCGATCGGGAAATACGAACGATTTACGATTCCGAACCTGACGGCTCCAACTTCCTTGTCGTTCAATTCGGTCGATGGATTGCGTGCCGAACTGCCTTTCAGTTATATCAGATCCGACAGCACCGGGCATCTGTTGCGCCTTGAACCTCATATCGCTTATGCTTTTGCCCGCGATAAGCTGGATGCTTCGTTTTCGTTCAGCCGACGTTTGAATGGTATGACCAACAGTTGGATTTCTGTTTTTGCCGGAACGACAACGGCTGATTTTAACCGGACTACAGGTTTAAATAGCCTGACAAACGATTTTTATACGCTTTGGCTCGAAGAAAATTACAAGCGGTTTTACCGGCGCGATTTCATCCAACTGAATGCCAGTCGTGACCTGGTAAACGGACTGAACCTAAATGCAACCTTTGATTACAGCGACAACAGCGCATTGAGCAATCATTCGAACTATTCGTTTATCGATCACAAAGACAAGGTCATTCAGCCCAATATTCCTGTCAATAATACGCTTGAAGCCTGGCAACTCGGAAATCATCAGACGTTTGCATACCGGTTAGTTTTAGAATATACACCGCAACATAGGTATCGCGTTCGAAATCACACCAAAATGTATGTTGATAGCAAATTCCCGACTTATTCGCTGACCTACAAAAGCGCTTTATCCGGAGTTTTCGGGAGCGATGCCCGATACGATTTAGTCAAACTTGGAATCAGGCAAAAGCTCGATTTCGGCATCGACGACCATTTTTCCTATTCAGCAGAAGCGGGTAAATTCCTGAACCGGAAACAAGTATATTTTGATGATTTCCAGCATTTCAATACCCAATCTACCGGATTTATGTTTTCGTCATATGAAAACAGTTTCAGGTTATTGCCTTTTTATCGGTACTCAACCAACGATCAGTTTCTGAAAGCCCATGCTAACTGGCAAACGCGTCGGTTGATCTTAAAGCAATTGCCAATAATTAAAAACTCATCGATCACTGAAAAGCTTTTTGTCAATTATTTGAGCACTCCTGAATTGAAAAACTATGTAGAAACAGGTTACGGAATCGGTAATTTGTTTTTATTATTGAATGTTGAAGCAGTTGCCGGATTTGAAAATGGTAAATTTCGGTCAGCTGGAGTGAAAGTGAGTTTGAATTTGAAGTAAGTTGAATCAGTTTATTCGGTCGTCAATTGTTTCACGTCATTAGTGGTTATTGTTGGTAAAAATTTTGATTAATTTTAGTTACACCATAAATGACAACTTAATGACTACCAATGATAATTTAATGACCGACGTCCTGATTGATCGTGCAGATATGGGTTTTAAGATAGGGAATTTACTTAAACGGTGATCAATTTGTTGAATGAATTGTTATCTTCAATCAACAAACAACAATTTAGCGCATTTAAAATAAAGCATGACAACAAAAAAAACAGCGGTAATCCTGATCAATGTCGGTACGCCCGATGAGCCAACCGTAAAAGCGGTACGCCGATATCTGAGTGAATTTCTGAACGATCGCCGGGTGATTGATATCCCGCTTGTGTTGCAGAAAATCCTGGTCAATCTGATTATCGTGCCTTTCCGGGCGCCCAAATCAACCAAATTGTATCAGCGTTTGTGGACAGAAAAAGGATCGCCGCTTTTGTATTTTTCAGAACAGGTTCAGTCTGAATTACAACAGAAACTTGCATCAAAAGCCGATGTCTTTATGGCCATGCGATACGGAAATCCTTCCATTGGCAAAGCGCTTTCTGCTATTCAAAAAGGAAATTACGACCGGGTAGTGATCTTCCCTATGTTTCCGCAATATGCTTCGTCAACCAACGGTACAGCCATTCAGGCGGTGATCGATCAAATCCGGCGATGGAATACTATTCCCGAAATACATGCCGTCAATCAGTTTTACGACCATGCGGCTTTTCTGGATGCCTTTGCAGAACGGATACAGTCGTACCAGCCTGAGAATTTTGATCATGTAGTTTTCTCGTACCATGGTTTGCCCAACCGGCATCTGGAGAAAAACCATCCGGAAGAATCGATAACCACCTGCAATTGCGAAGCTGCTTTACCCGAATTTGGTAAATTTTGCTACAAAGCTACCTGTTATCAAACAACACGGGAATTGGCCAATCGGCTGGGTCTGAAAGTTGGTCAATATTCGGTCTCCTTTCAATCGAGGTTGTCGAATAACTGGATGACACCTTTTACCGATAAGAATTTATTAACCCGGGCAAAACAAGGCAGTAAAAACGTTTTGGTTGTGGCTCCGGCATTCGTGGCCGATTGTTTGGAAACAACCGTGGAAATTGGTTGGGAATACAAGGAAATGTTTATTGCCAATGGTGGCGAAAACCTGCAAATGGTCGAAAGCCTGAACGACTCGCCCCGATGGATTGCTGCTATGGAAGAAATCCTCACGCCATATTTAGAAAAAAGTCATTAGTCATTAGTAAATGGGAAAATTCGTACTAATAACCAATGACTTTTTCCGGTAATGACTAGATATACAGGCAATAGTAAGCAACCTGCCCGTTTGCTTTAACTTTGAATTTAACATCTTTAGAAACGATGAAAGTTTCGCCTTTCAGGTAAGTTGTCCAAATGGTTTCTCCCGGAAGCAATACATCCAAAATACCGCTGGTGATGGTCATGTGTTCAATGGTTCCGGTTCCGAATTCATATTCTCCATCTTCCATAACGCCAATGGTGGCAACTCCTTCAGTATTTTCGAGCGCGATTGATTTTACTGAACCTCCGAAATATTCGTTTACTTTTAACATGATTGTTCTTTTTAGTGATTAAAATGAGTGGACAAAAATAAGAATAGATAATTTGAGAATTGAATAATTTGACGATTTGAAGATGAAATGATTTGAAAATTTAAAGGTGTTTGATTTGGTGTGTAATTCTCTAATTTTCAAATTGCCGAATTTTCAAATCATATTTTTTCTTAATATCAATAGCCTTTCCGGTTAAACAGAATATAACCGATGTTGAGCATGGCAAAAAATTTGGTCTGGCTTTTCTCGTAATAATTTACCGAGAAACTGATTGGTCCGAGTGCCGATTGAAATACAAGTGCTCCTGAACCCATGAATTTGATCGTCGAAAAATTCCGATTGTCGAAAGCAGCCATGTGGTTGGTTGTTTCAATAATTTCATTTGCAGGAGCAAAACCATAGGCTTCAGCCCGGATATGAAACCCGTCGGAGAGTTTGAAGATACCTTGTAGGCCGGAAGCCAGGTATTTGTTGGCATGAAAATTTTCGAGGTAAATGGTTTTACTGTGTGGCATCGGATTAAAAGATGGCGCTGCTAAAATGGTTGAAACATAATTGCTGAAAGGCTTTTGATTACAGTAAACACCTTCGGCCATCAGCCCGAGGGTGAAATGTCTGCTGATTTTAAAGTAGCGGTCGTAATTTCCTTTCAGCAGGTAAAAATTGTGGTTGTATTGTTGGGTTGTTAGGTTATTCGAAGTTGTTCCCGGAATATTTTTCTCGGTTCCTGAAATGTAATTGAGCGACAAGCACGATGATATTCCTTCGGTTGGGTATTGTTTGTCGTTAAACGTATTCGACAAAATGCTTGTTGTTGCGGCAAGGGCATTGAAGTTGGTGTGGTCAGAAGTGTCGGAAACTTTAATTGATTGAGTCAGATAATATTCGTTTTTTGCGTTGGAGACAGAGCCACCAAAGGTTAGTTTTCCCCAGGTATTCAATGGAAATCCCAGTTCGGCCCTGAAATTGCCTTCGTTTTGAATAATATAGGGTGGACGCACATCTTCAAATACAAATTCGGTCGTTGAAGAGTAATAATCCCAGCGGTTTAAGGTAAAATATCCGGCCAGATAAAACGGGATGGTTGTAGGGTAATCGATTCGGGCGCCAGCTTTAATTGAACTGTAAAACCGGCCAAAAAACATGTTGGAACTGATGGTGTACGATCGGTTTTTGAAAACGCGGTAATCGCCGCTGAGGAAGCCTTGACTAATCGGTTTTGTCGAGATATTTCCGCCAAATTTAATCAGCATGTGGTTGTTTTGTTTGGCAATCATACTTAGATCGAAATAACCGGTTTCAGGATTATAACGCGATACCGGACGCATCGATTTGATTTGAGGATCAGAAATCAGTTTAAAATATTCTTTTTTTAGTTCTTTCAAATCAATAATGTTGGCCTTGTGTTTGAGACTTTGGATGATGTATTTGCTTTGCATGGCATCTACCGAACCTTCAACTTGTACGTTTTGGAAGTTCAGTAACGGTTTTTTCATATTAAACTGATGCCTTTTTTGCTGAAGTTCAGAAGGCCTGATCCGTCGGGAAATGCGGCTTTTAATGCTATCCATGTTTTTGTTGATCGTTTCACTTCCGGCGCTCTCAATTTGGTCAATTTTTTTAAAATCAAGTAATCCGATATTGTTGAAGGTGGTTTCCATGAAAATTCCATCCTTCGGATCAACGTGGTAATCGGTTTTTTGCATGATCATATTTTCGATCTGAGCCGTAATGTTATCCGGATCTGGTTTCTCCGGGTTGTTGGCAACACTATGTCCAATGATAATGTCAGGATTGAAAAGCTCTTTCATGTCCTGAACCGGGAAATTGTTGACAATTCCTCCGTCAAATACCAACGACCCATCGATTTCAATGGGTTTAAAATACATCGGAAAAGTCATCGATCCGCGAATGGCCTCGCCTAAATCGCCCTGACGAAGAACGATTTTACGGTTTTTATAAACATCGGTGGCTATACAGAAAAACGGGACAAAAAGTTGGTTGAAATCGTTTTTGCAGATGGCTGTTACCGACGAAAACATTTCCATAAAGGCAAAGTCCATTTGTTCTTCAGGAATCAGGTTCGTGGGAAGTTGTATTTTTAATTTGTCTGCTTTTTTCAGCAAATCGAGCTCGAGCCACGACGGATCGTCTTCCAGCTTGCTGTAATAATAGCGGTATTCCTCTTGAATCTGTCCCGTTGACCAGAATTTGAACTGATCTGATTTAAATAACTTTTCCATCTCATCGGGAGTATAGCCAGCCGCATACAGTCCGGCAACAATGGCTCCCATCGATGTTCCGGCAATGTAATCAATCGGTATTCCGTTTTCCTCCAATGCCCTGATTATAGCAATATGTGCCAACCCCTTAGCCCCGCCACCACTCAGCACGAGCCCAACTTTCTGGGCATTTGCCGAAGTTAGACAGAAGCAGATTATGATGATAATCAGAAGAAAACGCTTCATTGCTCTGGGTGTTTGAAAACATTGATTGAAGCCAAATTTAAGAATTTTGTTGTTAATTGTCATTCGCTGCGCGTCATTGGCAGTCATTAATTGTAGCACAACAATTGAATGACAATAATTGACCATTGAATGACTTTCTTCTCCCGTCTTCAGTCTTTAATCCTGAACTTTATGTTTGAGCGACTGGAATCCTTCGCCCAAAATTTCGTGTGTGTCCATTACTGTAATAAAGGCATCCGGATCAATAGTACTGATGTATTCTTCCAGAATAGCGACTTCGCGGCGGCTAACCACGGTATAAATAATGTTTTTATCGCTTCCGGTGTACATTCCGCTTCCTTTCAGGTAAGTTCCGCCACGCTCCAGATCGACCAGTATTTTGTTTCTGATCTTTTCGTGTTCATCTGAAATGATGACCAAGGCTTTATTATAGTCGCCACCTTCCAGTACCAGGTCGATGGCCCGGCCGGTAATGTAAATAACGACCCACGAATACAGTGGAATTTGCCAGTCTTTAAAGGCTACCAAACTCAGTAAAACGATGGTCGAATCCACATAGATCATCAGTTGACCCAATTGAATGCGCGTATATTTGGCAATAATCATGGCAATAATGTCAGAACCTCCCGAAGTTGCCCGGGCTTTAAATATCAATCCCAGACCAAAGCCAATAAGAACCCCGCCAAATACACACGAAAGTAAAACATCGGGTACCAGTGGAGCATCGCCATCGACTCGCATATAGGTGATCATATCCATAAAAACCGAAGAAAGGACAAAGCCAACCACTGTTTTAACGCCAAAGCGTGGACCCAGAATTTTGATCCCTGCAATGGTAAGCGGAATATTCAGGATTAAACCAAACATACCAATGGGAAAACCTTCGGGCGCGAACTTGAACATGCCTTGAGTCATGTAATGCACCACGATGGCAATACCGTAAACTCCTCCGGGAACAATGCGGTGGGGCGAAATGAAATACACAAACCCAACGGCCAGAATGAATGCACCGATCACGATCATGCTATAATCGCGAAACCATTTAATGCTGAATATTTTATCGTTTGGAATGAATGTCATAACCTGAATTTTTTAGCCAAAGCACAAAGGAACATAAGAAATCCGGGATAACCTTTGATTTTTATCAGCGAAGATGAAGAATTAAGACATAAAATAAGCTATTTACCCTTTTTGAATCCGTCATTCAAGTTGATCGCCACTGAAATTAAGTTGCTCGATCCGGCGATATGGTAGCGTGCCGAACCATAACTAATCTGAAATCGTGAAATATTGAAACCAAAACCCCATGAAAATCCTACGGTTGACATCTTGGCGTCTAACTTCATCTCTTGTCGAAGCTGGTAATTATACCCGGCCCGCAATGTGAAATTAGGCGAAGGCAGCAACTCAACGCCAAGAAGCAGGTGCCGCATGAATTTTTTCGTAAAGCTATCGTCTTTATAAACAATGGTGGTGCCCGAGTCATCTTCTTCCACCTGGGCTAAATCCCATTTCTGAAGATGTTGCATCGTGGCGGCAAAACGAATTGGCGCATGTGCCAGTTTTTGCGAGATCCCGAACTGAAGATCGAACGGAATCGATTCCTTCTCGGCGCCATCGTAATAAGTGGTGATTTGAGTGCCGACATTTCGTGCAACCAGTGCCGTAACTGTATTTTGGTTCTTACTAAAGTAACTTAATCCTAAATCGGCAGCAATACCAATCGATTGGTAATTCTCGAACGTTGAAAGAATGGGCTTTAAGTTTATCCCGTAGGTGAATTGCTTGTATTTGTTCGACCAGATGATATTCAGGGCATATTCGGCAGCGTTAAATGTTGTTCCGGTTTTTTCTCCGGTTGAAAGTGCTTCATCAAATTTTCCGTAGTTGATGTAATGCATCCCAACAGCAAAATTGCCAGGCAGTGGTGTTCCAAACGAATAAGCCGCATACCCATAATTCACTCCGGCAAAATAATCAACATAATTTACTGTGAGAAAGTTTCTCATGTCGGGCTTCAACAACGAAGGATTATTATACGAAGTATTCAAATCGGTTGAATCGTTTATAGCAATTTGGTTGCTTCCTAAAGCCGCCATTCGCGCCGAATTGGTCAGGTTTAGAAAATCATAGGTGTTTTCTCCTCCTATCTGGCCAAAAGCCATTGGATAAATAAATGCCTGAAGAACAATCAGTATAATAAGTTTACGCATAATTCGCTGTATTCGGCTTTTTAACCGAACGGTAAAATCCGGCTTTTATTATGGCAATTTGGTTTCAAGTTCAAAATGCCAAAGGCTAATTGTTTTTTTTATTCTGGTTTTTAAAAAATCGAATGATTATCGATAAAAGGAACCCGAAAAAAAACATAGAAATAATAATGATCGCAACTCCGGTTCCTGCAATAATACCACCTGTGGGTGTGCCACGAGGGAAATCGATTATTTTCCCAGATAAAAAGAGTAAAATAAATACTCCGGTAAATAGTCCCATCAATACAGGTAACGACAATCTTTTGTTAATCTTCATTTTGGTGTTTTGTTTCTTGTCACTTCAAATCAAATTCTTTTACTCAAACAGTTTATCCAGTTCTTCCGGCTTCGGAATATCATTGAAATGATATTTTTTCAGGATTGTTCCTTTTTTTAGAACGATTAGTCCTGGATTAGAACGGACAATCGTTTTCAGCACAATTTCGTCGGTATTAAAAAAATCGAAATTGGCACCAGTTGCACTTTTGAAAGTCTCAAAATTATCGGGCGAAGTAGAGGTTAAGGCAATGAAATTATAACCTTTGGCTTTTGCCGCCGTTGCCAGACTTGCTGCTTTTTTCATCCCTTCCATATCTGTTTTCTGAAGGTTCGAGGCAATAACGATAAAGGTGTATTTTTCATCGTACATGAAAAAATCTTTGATGTCTTCGCCTTCCGGAGTCTCGATCCTGAAATCGTGAATCGGCGGGGTATAGCCTTTCTGAACTAAAACAGCATCTTCAGCTTTTACAAATTTCCAGTTAAGTGTATCTTTCCATGGAATGTTGGCTTCTGCAAATTTCTTTTCTTCGCCTGTTTTCAGGTTTTTGTAGATGAATTCGTTTTTGTAGATGGCTTTTGGCGCCCCTTGCGGAATCGTCATCGCTTTTGGAATATTGACACCCACCTTATATGGACTGAAATCGATAATCGGCAAGTGTTTGTATGAATAGGTGACCAGGTAAAAATAGAAAACCATCGTCATTCCCGAAAAAGCAATGGAAAGCATCGGTCCGTTTTTACTCCGGAATTTCTTTCGATGAATAAAAATGAAAATGGCTAGGGCCAGCAAAACGATATTTTTGTAAAAGGTTTGCCAGTTAGTAATAACCAGCGCGTCGCCGAAGCATCCGCAATCGGAAACCGGATTGGTCAGTGCCAATACAAAAGTTAAACCGGTAAAAAACAGCATGAACGCAAGCATCAGCCAACTAGTAATCCGGATAAAGAAATTAAAGATAAACGCAACACCCAGGAAAAATTCGGCGGCTGCCAGTAAAATCCCCAATGCAAAAGCCAGGTTGGTGAACCACGGCATATGAAATGCATTGAAATAATCGGTGAATTTATACGCCGATCCCCAAGGATCGATACCTTTCACAAATCCGGAGAATACGAATGTTAATCCAAGCAGGACGCGTGCAATTTGTTTAAACATAGCGAAAACTTAGAATTCAATCTTAATTAACGCAAAAACGGCATAATTGATCATGTCGAGGTAATTGGCTTCAATACCTTCCGAAATAATTGTTTTGCCCAAATGATCTTCAATCTGTTTGGTGCGCTTCAGTTTCATCAAAATTAAATCGGTGTACGAACTCATGCGCATATTGCGCCAGGCTTCGTCGTAATCGTGGTTTTTGGCCATCATCAATTCTTTGGCTTTCTCGAAATGTTTGAGGTACAGAGCCAAAGTTTCATCTTCTGTAAGATCTTCCGAATCCGAAATTCCTTTTTCGAGTTGAATGATACCCATGATGCAGTAATTCACAATGCCGATGTATTCAGAACGAACACCTTCGTCAATTTTGCTGACCCCTTTTTGCTCAATACTTCTGATCCGCTGAGCTTTAATGTAAATCTGATCAGTCATCGAACTGGGGCGAAGAATGCGCCATGAAATGCCATAATCCTTCATTTTTTTAGTGAAGATGTCCTGACAAACGCTAATGATGTGATCGTATTGCTGGTTTGTTTTATCCATGATTATCGTAATTTTTGAAGCCATAAAAGTATTAATTTTATTCCAGTTTATGCTTTTAGTAAATCATCACTTTTGCTTGGCCAATGGGAGAATAAAATCTGAAAAACCTACCTGAAATCAACCCATTAAACTAAAAATAATATGTATTGATTGTATTTTATTTTACTTTTGTAAAGCACATGATTTCAAGAGGTCTAAACTTTATCGTATGTTAATCACTACAACCGCAACTAAATTCCTAAAACGCAAGAACACAATTAATCTTAACGGGCAGATTCTCGATCTTGCACAGCCTGTTGTAATGGGCATCCTAAATGTTACTCCCGATTCATTTTTTGATGGGGGCAAGTATAAAACAGAAAAAAAAGTCATTAGCCGCGCCGAAGAAATTCTGAAACAAGGAGGCTCTGTTATTGATATTGGAGCTATATCTACCAAACCAGGTTCTGAAGCCATATCTACAAAAGAAGAAATTGATCGCTTGTTGCCTGCAGTAAGGGCAGTCCGAAAAACTTTTCCTGAAGCGTTTATTTCAATCGATACTTATCGCTCGTGGGTTGCCCTGAAGGTAATCGAAGATTGTGGACCGTGCATTGTAAACGATGTTTCGGGCGGTAATTTTGATGCTCATATGTTTGACACCGTTGGAAAGCTTGGGGTTCCGTATGTTTTGATGCATATGCAGGGAACACCGCTTAAAATGCAGGAGAATCCTGAATATGAAGATATCATTCGCGAAATATCGCTTTTTTTTACTGACTGTGTCAAAAAATTGACAAAGGCCGGCGTTAAAGATGTGATTATTGATCCTGGGTTTGGTTTCGGGAAAACTCTGGAACACAATTACGAGCTTTTAAACCGGCTCGATTCGTTTAAAGTATTTCAATTGCCACTCTTGGTAGGTGTTTCGCGGAAGTCGATGATTTATAAAATGCTAAAGTCAAAACCCGAGGAAGCTCTTAACGGAACATCGGTGATCAACACATTGGCATTGATGGGCGGCGCTGATATTTTAAGGGTTCACGATGTTCGGGAAGCCGTTGAGGCCATTCAAATTATGAATATGGTCCGTTCAACTTCGAAATAGAACGATTTTGATTGTCTGATGTCATGCTGAATTTGTTTTCAGCCTTCTCATCTTTAATGAGTCCCTGAAACAAATTCAGTGTGACGTTGCTTCAAAATTCACTTTTTTACTTTTGCCTTTTATATTTATTTATGATGTTATTTATTACGATAAGGGCTTTGGATGTAGTTGATATTCTGCTGGTTTCTATTCTGCTTTACCAGATGTACCGGATTATTAAAGGAACAGTTGCCTTTAGTATTTTTATCGGTTTTTTTCTGGTTTATTTAAGCTGGCTGGTCATTAAAGCACTGAACCTTGAATTGCTTAGTACTTTGATGGGCCAATTTATTGGGGTGGGAGTACTGGCATTGATCGTAGTATTTCAGCAGGAAATCAGGCGCTTCCTTCTGTTAATCGGAACCAATTACCAAACGAAACGAAGCTTTGGATTTGACAAACTTTTTGCTTCCGAAAAAATAAAGCCAGCTACGAATTTGCAAATCAGGGAAATTGTAAGAGCATGTGATAATATGTCCCGTTCAAAAACAGGGGCACTAATTATTATTCCACAAAACTCTGAGTTAAAAGACATCATCCGGTCTGGAGAAAAGATCAATGCCCGCATTTCATCGGCCTTAATTGAAACTATTTTCTTTAAAAATACCCCATTACACGATGGTGCATTGATTATTCTGGGAAACCGTATTGCTGCAGCACGATGCATTCTTCCGCTTACTGAGCGGAATGACCTTGATCCAAACCTTGGGCTTCGACATCGAGCAGCTGTTGGCGTTTCTGAAGTTACTGACGCTATTGCCGTTGTGGTTTCAGAAGAAACGGGAAATATTTCGCTTGCCATACAAGGCGAACTGTTGCACTCGATTTCAATTGTTCAACTCACTACCGAACTTGAAAAAGTGATTGTGGAGGAAGTCTGATCAGAGGTGCGTTGAGAGAAAGTTTGAATTGTTTTAGATTTTAGAATAACTCTAGCTAGCCTGTTGTATGAAAAATTTGTTTTTGTCATTTATGTTTATTACTGTTTTATCTACTGCTGTATTTGCTGAAAGTATTGATATGGCTGTAATTGGAAACAAAATGGATGTGTTGAAAGTCCATAGATTATCTTCGGCAACTCCCTCATTCTCCAATTTTAAATACACATTCAAAGTGTTGACAAGTGAAGAGTTCAACGCTCAAAAAACAAGTGATGCTTTGCCTTTCGACGTAGGCTTTGTTGGCGAAGACGGAACCATTAGCGTCAGTACTCCAACGAACGATATGCAGAAGGCTGTATTCAAAGATATTACACAAGCGGCAGTTTATTACCTGTGCCAATCGTATATGTACTTTTTTTATCAGACAAAAGGCTTGCCTTTGCTTTTCAAGGTAGGTTTCAGCGCCTATGAGGCGGGGCTGGATCCGACTGATGCCACAATAAAAGAAGCGATTAACAAATATGGAGGCTCGTTTTCTTCGTTCGATTTGCTGAACGATCCCGCAACATTTGTTGCCAACAGCGGCTGGACTGTCGCTTATGCCTTTGGTGAGTTTATGAATGTATATAAGAATTGGGGATATCCTCAGGTTATTAATGTCACAGCCAATTCCTTTGATGTTGCATCAGGATGGTCAAATACTGACAATCTGAAAGGACTGCTTGACGATTTTAATCGCTATCTGAATGCCCGTTTTTTACAACCTGATGAAGATCTGCGCATAAAAATGGTTTTGGAAACCGATCACTTCAAATTTTACACACGGCCTAAAGACTATGCCCTGAATTTTCCAACGTTCTCAAATACTGTTGAATCAGCCTATGTCGAATATTCGAATAATTACAATGTAAAAGCATCGGAGAAACTCTCATTTTTTACGTTGTCGGGTTGTGCCGATGGCGATATCGAGGGAATCGTTTGCGATCCGAATGGCAGATTAACCGGAGGGACGGCCTGGTCGTCGGGGATTCATTCGAATTGTGCTGCTCAGATTTCAGATTTGCAGGCATTTAGTAGTCAAAACAGACACGAATTAGCCCATGCCTTCCAAGGTTTTTTGCCCATAGGAGAGATCACACAATGGTTACTTGAGGGATTTGCCTTTTTTAGTGATAATGGTCCATTTAATTCTGATTATTCAAATTCTGAAATGGGACACGGCTATTGGAAACAATTGGGTATTTCTTCTCTCGAAAAAGGAACTAAATTTTATGGACATCGCCCAACTTATGAAGATACTAAAGTATATCCAGGATATGAAACTGATTACGGATATAAGTACCTTGGGTACTTTGTGAACGATTTTATTTATCGCAAAGGAGGCTATTTAGCAGTGAAAGAGGTCCAATTGGGCGATTTGAATGGCTACAAAAAAATGGGTTATTCATCCGGTCAGGCTTTTATGAACGACTTTTATTTCGATTTTGATGCTCGGGTTCAGGATAAACCGGTTGTCACTCTAACAAGTCCGAATACCGGAGCAAAGTTAACTGCCTCTCAGGTAAATATTTCCTGGACGCCTTTGAAAACTGATGTAAAATTCAATATTCTGGTCTCCACCGACAATAAGGCGCATTGGACTGAAATAGTTGACAAAACTATTCAGACATCTTTTGTCTGGGATGCCGGTTCTTATAACGGAAATTTTTTCCTGAAATTTGTTGCTCCAGAAAATCTGAACCTTGAAAGTATCTTCGGGCCATTTAACTTGACTGATCTAAATAATCTGTGTCTCAACTTTCCTAATGGTGGCGAGTATTTAATTGCAGAGGATACTGTTAAAATTCAATGGTCAGATACCTCAATCCCAAACATCAAACTCGAATATTCCGATAACAACGGAACAAACTGGAAGCCAATAAATACAAATGTTACAACATCGACATCTGGCTACAAATGGGTGGTTCCAAACATTACTTCAAATCAATGTAAAGTAAGAATTTCGGATTCGACCAACGCATTAAAGACAGATAACAGCGAAAAGGTATTTACGATCCTGAAAAACAATCAGGTAGGCGGACCTTATCTGTACGACAAGAATACTATCTTACTTCTGCACTTTGACAATGACTTGAATAACAGATCCTATTATTCAGGAAATGCCATTGGTTCGGTTGATAACCTCGTTTCTGATCCATCGGTAAATTCTTTAATGGGAAATTGCCTGAAAACCGCTACCCAGATTACCGTTCCGCATAATACAAATCTTAATCTGACTGGCGACTGGACCATTGAAGCCTGGTTAAAATTTAATTCCTTTAGCCCTAATAACAGTATGTATTTGTTGACCAAACCGGGTGACTTCAATTCGTATGAAGCTAATTACTCGTTGGAATTAAATCCTTGGTGGAATAATGTGTTTCATGGATTTTACTTTTCGGGTACCAACTCCCGGATCGGTTGTTCAACATTTACACCTGCCCTCAACGAGTGGTACCACGTTGCATTTATCCGCGATACTAAAAATTCAGAAATAAGGATGATTATTCAGGATAAAAACCGGAATGAGGTTTCAAATAATTCGACTAAATATACCAATAGTGAGACATTTATAAATACAAAGGATTTAATTATTGGAAGTGGACTTGATGGGTATATTGATGAACTGAGAATCAGTAATGTGGTTCGCTTTTTTAAGACTGATGTTAATGAATTAACAACCAGTAATTTAATTAACATATATCCTAATCCGTCAGAAGGTCTGGTGCATATTGAATGTGATCATTTATTGAGCGGATCAATTGAATTTCAGGTTATTAATGCGTCTGGACAAACAGTTTGTTCTGACGAAACAGCTCAGCGTGGAAATTTCATTCTCAATCTGAGCAATTTTGGCAAAGGAATTTATTTCATACAGCTAAAAAGTAAAGATCGTTTTGTGACGAAAAAATTGATTTTGCAATGAGAGATTCTTAAGGTTACTGCAAAACGTTTGTATCGGTAATTGATATTTGGGGCTTTCCTTTATTAATTTCTACCTTTGGCACCAAAATAGATTTCCTATGGAAAACCGGATTTGTAAACTCTTCGGAATCAAATATCCAATCATTTCAGGAGGAATGGTGTGGTGCAGTGGCTGGCGATTGGCTTCCGCAGTCAGTAATAATGGCGGGTTGGGGCTTATTGGAGCCGGATCGATGCACCCCGAAGTACTTCGCGAACATATTCAAAAGGCCAAACAGGCCACCGACAAACCTTTTGGCGTAAATGTTCCACTGTTTTATCCCGAACTGGATACCATCATGAATATTATTGCTGAAGAAAAGGTTCCTGTTGTTTTTACTTCTGCCGGAAGTCCGAAAAAATATACGGCGTGGCTGAAAGAGCGCGGGATAATTGTTGCTCATGTTATTGCCAGCGCTGCTTTTGCCGTGAAATGCGAAGAAGCCGGAGTCGATGCTATTGTAGCCGAAGGTTTTGAAGCCGGAGGACACAACGGCAAGGAAGAAACCACGACACTGACTTTAATTCCTGCGGTTCGAAAAGTAACTTCGCTGCCATTAATGGCTGCCGGAGGCATTGGTACAGGTGAAGCAATATTGGCTGCAATGGCTTTAGGTGCCGATGGCGTTCAAATTGGCTCACGTTTTGCTATTTCCGAAGAATCGTCGGCTCATCCTGAATTTAAGAAAATGGTAACCAGATTGACCGAAGGCGACACCAAGCTGGCACTGAAAAAAATTGGCGCTGTACGCTTGATTAAGAATGAATTTTTCCAGACGATCAACAAAATGGAGCAGGAAGGTGCCAGTGCCGATGATTTGCGTGTTATGCTTGGTCGTGGACGTGCCAAGTTAGGCATGTTCGATGGCGACCTGGAAAAAGGCGAGCTTGAAATTGGTCAGGTGGCCTCGATCATCAACGAAATATTACCTGTTGAAACTATTATGACGAACCTGATTCAGGAATATCGGCAAGCCAAAGATCGGCTGGATAATTTTAAAATGTGAAAATTTGGGAATATGAAAATTTGAAGATTAATAAGCAAAAATCATCTCATCTTCAAGTCGTTTCATTTTCAAATCTTCAAATCGTTTCATTTCCAAATCTTTTTTATGATACATTTTGAACGTACTCAATTGGCAAACGGATTGACGGTGATTGTCCATCAGGATAAAACAACCCCGATGGTGGCGGTGGATATTTGCTACAATGTGGGATCGCGCGACGAACATCCCGATCGTACCGGATTTGCCCATCTTTTCGAACACCTGATGTTTGGTGGTTCGAAACATATTCCGTCGTACGACGAACCTCTGCAAAAGGCAGGTGGCGATAACAACGCTTACACTTCGAACGACTTGACCAATTATTACCTGACATTGCCCAAAAATAATATCGAGACTGGTTTTTGGCTCGAATCGGACCGGATGCTCGAACTGGCTTTTTCGAAACAGAGCCTCGATGTGCAGCGAAATGTAGTGATCGAAGAATTTAAGCAACGACAACTGAATCAGCCTTACGGCGATGTGTGGCCGTTGCTGCGGCAGTTGGCCTATAAGGTCCACCCTTACCAGTGGCCGACTATCGGGCGCGAAATCAGTCACATCGAAAAGGCCAAGATGCAACAGGTGAAAGATTTTTTCTTTGCCCATTATGCTCCCGACAATGCAGTGCTGGTGGTTACCGGCGATGTGGATTTTGATCAGGTGGTGAAACTTTCTGAGCGCTGGTTCGGACAGATTCCAAACCGAAATGTAAAACCACGGAATATTCCGCAGGAACCTGAGCAAACTGAAATACGTGAGCAGACCGTTGTACGCGATGTGCCGAATGATACCATTTATATGGCGTATCACATGACCGACAGGCTCGATCCGATGTATTATGCCACCGATTTGGTTTCAGATGTGCTTTCGAACGGAAATTCGTCGCGCATGTACCAGAACCTGGTTCAGAAAGAAAAACTATTCACTGAATTGGATGCTTATCTTTCAGGAGATTATGAACCCGGATTATTTGTGGTTTCAGGAAAACCAAGCGATGGTATTTCGCTTGATACTGCCAGAAAGGCTATTGAACGTGAGCTTGAGCGAATGAAACAGGACCGCGTGCCTGAATATGAACTCGAAAAAGTGAAAAACAAGGTGGAGGCCAATATTGTGTATAGCGAAATGAATTACCTGACCAAGGCGATGAATCTGGCCACCAACGAAATACTTCAGGATGCCAGCCTGATCAATACGCAGGTAGAAAGCTACCGGGCGGTTACTTCAGAACAAATTCAACTGGTTTCGCAACAAATTTTCAGACCCGAAAACTGTTCGGTACTTAATTACTTTGCTAAAAAATAGAACATGCTGAATCGCAAGATACAACCCACAGTTAATCCCATTGAACACATCGATAGGATAAAGGCCGAAAAACGGATGCTCTCAAACGACATCCCGGTTTATTTCGTCAATGCCGGAACCCAGGATGTGGTTAAAATTGATTTTATTTTCGAAGCCGGAACCTGGTTTCAGTCGGCGAATCTGGAGGCAAGCCTTTGTAATTCGATGCTCGAAGAAGGCAGCGAAAATTTTACAGCAGCTGAAATTGCCGAAAAGTTCGACTTTTATGGCGCTTATCTTCAGCTAACTGTCGATCAGAACCAGGGATTTGTCAGTATTATCAGTCTGGAAAAACATCTTCCAGCTATTTTGGAAGTGACGGAAAATCTCATTAAGAAATCCATTTTTCCGGAGTACGAACTCGAAGTGTTGATTGACAAAAACAAACAGAAGTGGTTGCTCGAAAACGAGAAAGTTCGTACGCTTTGCCAGAAAAAATTTACACAGGTGATGTTTGGCGATGCTCATCCATATGCCATCAATAACAAACTTGAAGATTTTGATCAGGTCAGTCGCGAAGATTTACTGCGGTTTTACCGTTCATTTTATCACTCCGGAAATTGCCACATCATTGCTGCCGGAAAGATTGATGAATCGGTATTGCAAATGCTCGAAGAACGCTTTGGTGGAATGGATTGGCGGCAAAATTCGGTGATGACTCCTGAATATGAGATCAATTCTTCTCCGGAGAAAACCCATCATATTGAAAAGGCCAATGGAATACAGTCGGCCATTCGGGTCGGAAAGTTCTGGGTTCCGAAGACCCATCCCGATTATCATGCCTTATCGATTCTGGTAACTGTTTTGGGCGGGTATTTTGGGTCGAGGTTAATGGCCAATATTCGCGAAGAAAAGGGCTATACTTACGGAATAGGCAGTTTTGTGCTGACACTGAAAAAAGCCAGTTATCTGGTTATTTCGACCGAAGTAGGCAACGAATATATTGAACCAACACTTACTGAAATCGCAGTAGAGATGCGCCGGCTACAAACCGAACCGGTATCGGAAAATGAATTGGAAACGGTGAAGAGTTACCTCCTGGGCGAGTTTCTTCGCGATTTTGATGGCCCATTTGCACTGGCCGGAAGTTTCAAAGCCATCAACGATTTCGACTTGGATTATTCGTTTTACGATAACTATCTGCACATTTTGCGCAACATCACGTCTTTCGAACTAATGCAGCTCGCTCAGCAATATCTAAATCCGGAAGATTTTTACACGGTAGTTGCGGGTAGTAAGTAATTTCGAAGATTTGAGAATTAGCATATTCTGAAATTAAAGTAACGGCATCCTCTACCATTCTCTGCCCGCCGCAAGGGGCCTTTAGGCAGCGGATTGTGAAACTTTTAGCGAGCTTTTATGCGGTTGGAATAGAGAAGTAAAATGTCGAACCTTTCCCTTTTTCTGATTCGAGCCACATTTTTCCGCCAAGCAATTCAATAAAGCCTTTGGCAATGGATAGTCCAATTCCGGTACCTTCATATTTGCGTGTGGTAGCAAAATCTTCCTGTTCGAAGTTGCCAAAGATTCGGCTTTTGTATTCTTCAGAAATGCCAATACCGGTATCTTTAACGAAGAAATGATATTCGTTTTTATGCTTTTTGTGACCAATCGTTATCGTTCCGTGAGATGTAAATTTGACTGCGTTATCAATTAACTGATGGAATATTTTAGTTAAGAGGTCTTCGTCAGTGAGTATAGTCTGTTTGGTATTTTCGGGCATCGAAATGGAAATATTTTTTTGCTGACAGGAAAATTTGAATTTTTCGTTCATTCGACAAATCAGATCAGACAATACAACGTCTTTTTTACGTATTTTCTGATTTCCAGAAACGAGCAGCGAAATATCCATGATGTTGGTAACCGTATTCAAAAGGCGATCGCAACTCTCGTTGAGCATCCTGAAGTAGCTTTCTTTTTCCGTTTCAGAAAAGGATGGATCGGTTAGTATTTGGCCAAAACCCAAAATGCCGTTTAAGGGAGTTCTGATTTCGTGCGAGATATTATTCATAAAAGCAGTTTTAAGCCGGTCACTGGCCTCAGCCCGCTCTTTTTCTTTGATTAATTCCTGTTCATCTTTTTTTCTTTGGGTGATGTCTTGCTTTACAGCGACATAGTTCGTGATTTTTCCTGATTCATCGTGAATTGGGGTAATTGAGACACTCTCCCAATAAAGTTCGCCGTTTTTCTTCCGGTTGATCCATTCGCTCTCCCATTCTTTTCCAGAAGAAATAGTTTTCCAAAGATCATAGTAAACACTTCTTTTTGTTTGACCAGATTTAAGTATTCGGGGATTTTTCCCAATGGCTTCTTCCTGAGTATATCCGGTAACTTTGGTAAATGCCTTGTTGACATATTCAATAGAGCCATTCAGGTCGGTAACAACCACCAATACCGGGCTTTGCTCAACAGCCTGAGAAAGTTTCTTGATTTGAATGTCTTTTTGTTTTTTCTCGGTTATATCCCTGATAAAAGTCAAAACGCGATCTTCTCCCAGTGGAGCCAGTCTTGCTTCGAAAAACCAAAGTGTATTTTCGTTGCGCACGACATATTCGTAGGTGACCAGATTTTGCTGCTCAATACATTCGTTGATTTTCCGGATATGCAAATCAGCGGTTTCTACATCAAATATTTTTTTTACATTGGAACCTATAATACGATCTTCAGGAACTAGCAGTTCTTGGGGATGACTGGCATAATATTCCTGGAATGTTCCGTATTTGTCAATAACAAACATCAGGTCTGGTATGGCACTAATGATGGCATTTAATCGCTCATTCTGCTGTTTTATTTCTTCTTCGGCTAGTTTTTTATCTGTAATATCAATATTGACTCCTTTCAGTGAAACTAACTTGCCGTTTTCAAAAACAGGTACTACATTGTTTTGCAACCATCGCGTTGTTCCATTGGGCAATACAATTCGAAGTTCAACTACTTCCAGGTTATTTTCTGAATAGTTGGTGGTATGAAGGTATTCTACAATTTTTAAATCATCAGGATGTACCAAACTAATAAAGTAATCATTGAGTTTTCCCTCATTTTCCCCAGGTTGCAACCCCAATTGTCTATAGTAGTTTTTTGAACAGGTCAATTGGTTGGTAACCAAATTGTGCTCCCAACTGCCCATGTTGGCGATTTGTTGTGCATAATTCAGGTCTCCTTCACTTTGTCGCAGAGCTTCTTCCTTTTGCATCAGATCTGTAATATCTATAGCAGTGGCCGACAAAAATTGTGGAATATTATTCGAATCTACGATAACTGATGCATTCATCAGGCTTGGAAATATACTGCCATCTTTTCGTGTGCGCCAAACCTCTTCAGCCGAGAATTTTCCATATAATTTTAGCAATTCTAAGGCTTCTTCTACCCGAGGCATTTGTTCCGGATTATGGAAAATATTTAGGTTTTTCCCGATTAATTCATCAGGTTCACATTGATGCATCCGGGCAAATTCTCGGTTCACATAGATTAAAACTCCATCAAGGGTCGTTATGGCTGATCCGTAATTGGCCTGATCGGTAATGGTGCGAAACTTGCTGACTTCCTGAATTGCTCTTTTGCGTTCTTTTTCTACTTCTAGGGCATCGAATGCAAAACTTATGTCACCGGCAATCTCTTCAAGCAAATTAATTTCTTCGCGATTGAAGAAATGTGGCACAGAGGAATATAAATTGAAACTGGCAATTACCTTTCCGGATTGCTTAATTGGCAAAGCTATGGATGACCGGTATGCCCGTTTCAAAGCTTCCTCTTTCCAGGGAGCCATGTGTGGGTCATTTTCAATGTCGTTGCATACGAAATAAGTACCTTCGCGCAAGGCTGTTGCGGTAGGTCCATGGCCTTCAGGTGAATCGGAAAGTGAAATTTGTTTGATATGTGAAAGGTAACCGTCTTCCCAACCTTTACAAACAGCAGGCTTAACTGTTAAAGATTCTTCATCAAGCAATCCGATCCAGGCCATTCTGAATTTTCCATAGTTAATGGCAATCGAACAAATTTTATCCAATAGTTTATCCTTGTCTTTGATATAAACAATAGCCTGATTAACCTGACTGATTACAGCGTACAAACGATTGGCCCTTAAAATTGACTCTTTAGCCAGTTTCTGTTCGGTAACATCAATCAACGTTCCCGAAACTCCAACAAACTGCCCTTCTTTATAAATAGCTTTGGATGAAAATCTGATCCAATGAGGTTCTCCGGTTGCTGAAAAGATTTGATATTCATTTTGTATTTCAATGCTCTTCTGTATTTCTTCAAATCTTTTTTGCAGTTGTTCGCGGCTTTCGCCAACAAAATGTAGAAAATTCTTGCCAATTACTTCTTCGGGCAAGTAACCCAGCAATCTTTTAATAGATGGACTGATAAAGGTGATATTGGCCTCTTTGTCTATTGTGTAAATAACATCTGATATGTTTTCGATTAAATCTTTATATTTTACTTCGCTTTGTCGTAATTCAATCTCTTTGGCCTTTAAAAGCTCTTCATGCTGCAATTCCAATTCTATCTGACTTACCTGGAGTTCGTGAATGAGTTTTACTGAATCAGCCTCGGAGAGAGGAATGCCTATCCTAGGAGGTTTCGATTTCAGGATTTCTTCTGCTTGTTGACGCAATGAATTCGATGTGTAATGAATAGGCTTTTCCATGAGATTTGAATATCATTAATTGTATGGCAAAATCTCTAACTAAATAAATACGGCAAGAATGGCCTCTTTGATTTATACAATATATCACAGCGTTTTATCATCTTTTCATATTATATTGTTTTAAAATTAAGACTTTTTTCCTATTTATTTGATTTATCTTTTTTTTAGTGCATTTATCAAATACTATTTAAGAATGCTTGAAAAAGAGTTTATGAATATCTGGTTCAATGCCTAATTACTCCGCCTAATGGGTTTTTGCCCCAGATCCCAATTCTTTTTTTGTCTTCCTGCCCACAAGTTTGGCAGGCGGGAACACAAAAAAGAATTAAGAAAGGTCAAGGCTTTACCCGCTTCGCGCGAAAAAACTGGCGTTTGACGGCTTCCCGGGTACTCGGGAAATTTTTTATTTGGACTGACTTCCAATTTGTGCAATATCTCCATCAATACGCAGGGTGTGGCAGCCGAACGACTTTATCAGCGTCCGATTATGGCTTCCTTTCGGTGAATGAAGCTCTTTTCTGACGGTTCTGCCATGTCCGCTTATGAAATGGAACCTTGTGCAGCAGATGTGAAATAAATATCCGTTTGAGTGACTAAATGAAAAAATGGAATGTAAATCAACTCGCCCCCAGCCTCCTCTCTTCGTAAAGGAGAGACCGCCCGGACTTCGGCATGAGCTCAGTCAAACGTATTAGGGTACGGGGTGAGTCAAGTGGGCCGTACAATAATCAGAACATCTTCCTAAATCAGATAACCAAATGATGCAACTCCACGGGTTTTTTATCCTGAGAATTTTGACGTACACCCGAGCGAATTTCATTTCGAATTCTTTGAATTTTTTTAACTACGCAACCATAGCCCACAACTCCCCATCTTAACAAACAAAGGGAACCTTCCGTGGGGGAAGGTTCCCTTCACAACCAACCGACAACGTTCGGTATTTTTATTAACAATTCAAATGTAATTCAAAATGAAAAAAATTAAAAATCTATTTGTAGGTGTTTTTTGTTTCTTAGTTGGTGTATTAGCACTTGAATCTTGTGATGACAACGATCCGGTTCCACTTCAGGCGGTGGCAGATGTTATTGTTCAGGATATGAAAACCGATGCAGGTGTGAAATATGGTGTTTATATATATGTTATTGCAAATTATGATATAAAATCGGCCAAAGTAACAGCACCTGGGACAGGAGGTAAAGTTTATCAGTTAATTGCTACTACAAACAAACAACAATTTGTGTTCTATCCGCAAGCGTCTGATTATACTACAGAAATGCCAGTGAAAGGCGATTATACCGTTGAAATCGTCTCAACCAATGACGCGACACTAGCCATAAAAGATGCAGTTGGCGACGAAAAACTGACTCCGATCGTGATTAAAACAGCTGCAATGGCTAGCCAGAAGCTTAAAACTACCTGGGATAAAGTTACGGGTGCTGATGCTTATGCCGTGAAATTATACTCAGCCAACAAGGCAGAGCTTTTATACGCAAGTGATTATCTTGCTTCCGATCTTACTGCATATGAATTCGGTGCAGCAACTTCGGGTTGGTATTCGGGAAAATCGCCAGTAGCAAACACCGATTATGTGATCGAATTACTTGCCGTTAAAGTTGAAACTGGTGTGACAAGCGATAAAGGAAATAACTTGCAATTTATTACACTTGATTCGAAAACCATTAAATGGGAATAGTTTTTATGGATTTATTGTCTTATAACAGAACCCGGTCGTTTGGCCGGGTTTTTTTATGCCCGTTTCTGGAGCAATGAAATGCTTGTTTGGAGAATAAGTACTTTTCAACATTTTCGCAATTTCTTAACGAACGGTTGATTTTCGGAGTTAAAAATCGCTCATCGTGTTGTTTTCATACTTTTGCGCTGGTTATTTACCGTTTAGAAAACAAATGACAGAAAACAAATCTATTTCAGGACAAGCAGAGACGCTACCGAATAAAAGGAGAACGAGGCAGGCCGTGTTCCTGGTTTATTTTTGTATGGGGCTGGGTTTTGCTTCCTGGGCCAGTCGCATTCCGGATATTAAAACAGCTCTTCATTTGAACGATGCTCTTTTTGGCACAATTCTTTTTGCCTTACCTGTCGGACAGTTCCTGATGATGCCATTCTCCGGAAAGTTGGTTACCCGTTTCGGAAGCCATAAGGTTTTGTTGTACGCGCTTCCTGTTTATACGATTTTTCTGAGCCATTTAGGTTTGGTACAGGCGGGTTGGCAGCTGGCTATTGGTTTGTTCTTATTTGGACTGGCTTCCAATTTGTGCAATATCTCCATCAATACGCAGGGTGTGGCAGCCGAACGCCTTTATCAGCGTCCGATTATGGCTTCCTTTCACGGTGGATGGAGCCTGGCAGGTTTTACCGGAGCATTGATCGGTTGGGCAATGATCAACCTGAACGTATCCGTTTTCTGGCATTTTGTGACCATTATAGCTATCGTACTGACCATGCTTTGGATTAATTACCCGTTTTTGGTGCGAACGGCGCCGGTATCTAATCCGGAAGAATCGCGCCGGAAATTTTTCAATAAACCTGATAGCATTCTTTTGCAATTGGGAATCATTGGTTTTTGCAGCATGGCTAGCGAAGGCGCCATGTTCGACTGGAGTGGAATCTATTTTAAAGATGTGGTAAAGGCCCCAACATCGTTGGTGGTTCTTGGCTATACTTCGTTTATGATTATGATGGCTACCGGTCGTTTCGTGGCCGATTACCTGATTTCGAAAATTGGAAGGAAACGTTTGCTGCAAATTTGTGGAACGATGATTTCGACGGGTTTGTTTACTTCTGTTTTCTTTCCTTACTTTGGTTCCTTGTACCCTGGCATTTATGTTGGTTGGATTAGGTGTTTTCAAGTATAGTCCCAACGGTTTATAGCGCTGCCGGAAGGCATAGTAAAATTCCTGCAGGTATTGCACTGGCCACCGTTTCGAGTGTCAGTTTCCTGGGTTTTTTAATGGGGCCTCCACTGATTGGGTATATTTCTGCCGCGGCAGGTTTGCGCTACTCATTTGCTGTAATCGGAGTTTTCGGAATGGGCATCACACTATTGGTTTCAAGAGTTAAAGCGCTACGGTAAACAAATACGAAAAAAAAACGCTTCGGAATTACTTAACCGAAGCGTTTCTGAGTATTTCATGAAAGGCTTTGTTTACCTTTATATATTGAGTTTGACTAACTCAATATTTTCTTAGCGTATTCAACGCATTTGCCCACTTCCTTTGCGGCATCAGAATCAGTCGGAACTTCATATTCAAGCTCAATGTCAACGTAAATGGGCCATTTTTCTTTCTTCAGTAATAAAAGAATATCCGAAATCGGAGTATTTCCTTTTCCCCAAACCTGATTGGTATTGGCAGGGGTCGATTTCGGATCGGTTTTATCTTTCATGTGAACACTGAAGATTCGTTTGTGCAATCGTTTAATGACTTCATTTGGATGTTTGCCCGTATATCCCCAATAGTGTCCTGCATCAAAATTCAACATGTTAGCAGGCGAATATTCCAGGAATTTATCGAATGAAAATCCAGGCTCGGCTGGTTGGCCGTGGTTATGGAAGATGGCATACATTTTATGCTTTTCGGCAAATGGCCCAAGACGTTTGCAGGCATTCTCCCCAATTTCGTTGGTCACACCTTTTGCGCCCATGGCTTTTGCAGCTTTAAACGCATAGTCAATTTCTTCGTCAGTCCAGTTTTCCGGCGAAAATTTCACGATATGAATATCGATTCCGGCATCATTGAATAGTTTGCGAAGTTCGGTGTACTTGTCTATCGAAACCGAAAGTCTCCACTTTTTTTGAGCTCCAATAGCTTCAGCAGCCGCTTTTTCATAAGCATCTTTTTGAGCTTGGGTAGCGTCTTTGGCTAAGCGAGCTGGTGACGGCGGAAGTCCAAGGTAGTCTTCGGCAACATTGCCCATCAGTTCCAAACTGCTAATTCCAGACTGAATACAATATTTAATAATATCTTGTGGGGTAGAGGGCATACTGCGCCAGCTATATGTGATGGCTCCAATCTGAACTCCACCGAATTTTGAGTTTGGTTTTGCACCCATCAGACTGCTCGAAATAGCGCTGAACCCATAATTGAACGGCATTGCAGCCAAGGCCGATGCGGCCGCAGCTGTGCCTAAAAATTTACGACGTGATAATTTATTGCTCATTGATTGTTAGTTTAAATTCTTATTTTTCAGGGTCCCAGTCATCGGTACGAAACGACGAAACGGGTAGGCCATCGGTGCTGAATAAATCGCCAACAACAAAGTCTTTGAATGCGTAGCGCACCGCAACAGGTTCTGCAACAGCTGCTGAAAAGACGGTAATTCCGGCTCCGGTAATGAATGCTTTGGCTGGAGAGAAACGTTTGTTGGCTCCGGCAACCTCGAAATTGGCTAATTCTTTTCCATACGACGTCAGTCCGTTTGGAACATTGTCAAAGGTCAGTTTTACAACTCCTTCCGTTACCTTCATTTCTTTCAGAACTGGGCTTTGACAGACGATGCCTTTAATTCCGTAGGTTTGTGAAAGTGCCAGGAGTGCTAGTCGTTTCGACCCAATTTCCTTATTCGCCGGATGAATACAATCTTTTTCGGCAATATCCATAATGCAAGCCATCCCGATGTTAGGTATCGTTGTTGATGCTTTTAACTGGGCTTCGCGCAGGTAAGCCGAACTCAAACCGCTTGGGCCGTAATCGAAAGGAGCAATTTGAACAAAGTAGAACGGAAATTCGCCAATTCCCCATACCGAACGCCAGTTTTCGATCAGACCAGGCATCAGTTTCTGGTATTCCTTTGGTTCGTTGCGGTTCGATTCGCCCTGGTACCAGATGGCTCCGCGTATTCCGTAACCAACAATCGGGTTAATCATGGCATTGAATAGAACAGTAGGTGTTTGTGGCGATAAGTTTTCAACTGGTTTCTTCTCCGGAAGTTTCACCCAATCGAAGTTTTTGCATCCCATTTCGCTGATCCATGGTTCAATACGGGTTCCACCCCAACTGGTATTGATCAGTCCAATCGGAACGTTCAGAGTTTTGTTCAGCATCAGTCCAAAATAGTAGGCAGTAGCACTGAAATCGGCAACATTTTCGGGTTCGCAAAGTTGCCAGGTTCCAGTAAAATCGTCGAGTGGATCTAAACTGGTGGCTCTTTTTACACTGAAAAGTCGGATGTTTGGATTGGAAGAAAAAGCAATGGCATCCGATGAACCAATAACCGGCTGGTTTTTAAAGCCTTTTACAGGCATTTCCATGTTCGACTGTCCGGAGCAAACCCAGACTTCGCCAATCAATACATTTTTCAGTTTCAACGCTTTGCCATCGCTGACCGTGATTTCGTAAGGACCACCAGCCTTGGGTGTAGTTACTTTCACTTTCCAGCTACCATCAGCCGAAGCTTTGGCGCTGTAGCTTTTCCCATTCCACGATGTGGATACACTAACAGTAGAGTTTTTACTGGCTTTTCCCCAGATTGCGGCCTGCGTTTGCTGTTGCAAAACCATATTGTCGCAAAAAACCGAGGGTAATTTAATCTCTGCAAATGCTTGACTTACAGAAAAAACAATGACCAACAGAATGGCCATCATCGAAAAGACTGTTCGTTTCATTTTAGTTTAATAAGGTTTATTTGTATTTGGGTTAATTTTGAGAGTGCAAGTTAGATGAAAATCAGTATTGAACCTAAAGAATTGGGCTGAAATTCAATCAAAACCTGAAGTTATTGGAGTGGTTTCCTTTCTCAATCCGATCAGTATTTCCCAATTTTCTTAACGAGTAAATGATAATGAACAGTTGAATCGGGTTTCATAACTGGCATGTTCGATTTAAATCTGGGGTTATATACTGGCATTCTGAAGTTTTGATTCTGTAATATTTTCCCATTACGCTGGATTAATGCGAGTTTCTGGTCTTGATCAGTAAGTTTGATTTGAGGCGATAGAGTTTGAAAATGATGACCTCCGGAAGGAATTTCAAACTTCAGCGTATCTTTCAGAATGTGCTGAAATGAAGGGTTAATCACTATAGAATCAGATTCCGGGTTCGACTTTGTTTGCGCCGGGATGGAAATGGAAATCAACGAACAAACGATTAAAAAAATTCCCATAGTTTTCATGGCTTGTTGATTTTGAACACTTAAAGTTAGCTGAAATATGGCTAGCTAGATGTTAATTGATATTTTTTAACATTCTGAAAACAATGCACAAAAAAGCACGAACCAATCTGGGTTAGACTTGTTCGTGCTAAATGCTGAATGGTGCAGAATGTGGATTTTTATTTGGGGGCTAATACCGATCTGTACTTATTTCGGTAATAGTAGGCCAGAAATAGGTTCCCGACAATTACAAATATCGCAACCGGCAATCCCGACGGTTCAAGAAATGCATGGAACAATAGGATATTCAAAGCGATGGGGAAGATTACAACGGTTGCCAGCGGCACAAACCTTCCGGATAAAAAGGCAATTGCACAAAGCAACTCGAAAACTTTCACGGTTGGCATCAAATAAATAGATGCCGCAATGCCGTCGTTAAAAATTTTGATGCTTCCGGTTACTTCGGGCTCCTTCATGAGTTTAAAGAAGAATGCGATGGAGGCAAACGCAAAAAGAAACCCCATCAAAATTCTGACGATAATAGATGCAATTTTCATTCTTGTTGTTTTTAATGTGTTAATTTACTTCTCGAGATAATCTTTTAATGATGTTCTGATGATCCAGTTCCAGCCTTCCATGAAATTTTCTTTGGCCAAATCGGGTGCATCGGCTGGAAATGTCTCCAGACCTTCGTGTGTAAGTTTAAGTTTGGTGAAATCGCCTTCATCCGATAGCTCAAAAGTTACCAAAGTGTTTCCGGGGTAACCTTTGTACTGCCAAGTGTAGGCAACCTTCCGATTTGGTATTACTTCGGTAACCCGGCACAGGTGTTTGTACTGGCGTTTTTCATCAGGCCCGCCCATAAATTGGAACTCGCAACCTACTTCGGGTTTAAATTCAGGAAGGTCGAAATACCACATCTTCATTTCGTCCCTGTCGGTAATGGCTTTCCAAACCGTTGCAGCCTGTACCCAATAAACTTGTTCGATTATTAGCGCCTCATTTTCCATGTTTTCAGGGATTTTATAGCTGGTTATTATAACCATCAGGAGGAAAAAATGTTTTGAGCCTTAATGGGTTTGGTGCATTTTCAAGCCAAATTTATTTCACGGTTTTTGAAGAAAATATAGTTTTTCAAAAAAAACTTCAAGAAAAAGATCACAAGCGGAAATTTTGTTTTAATTTTGTATTGAATAAATATTCAATCAAAAGAAATGCCAAGGAACAAAGAAGCCAATCAGAAAGTAAAAGATGAGCGCCGGGAGAAAATTCTGGCGTCGGCTCTGGTGCTGTTTGCCACAAAAGGGCTGGCAGCAACTAAAATCAGCGATATTGCCGAGAAAACAGGGATGTCGCAGGGGTTGATTTACCACTATTTTAAGTCGAAAGAAGAGATTTTTATCTGGTTGATCGGGCATGCCATGGAACGAATGAACGAGGCTGCGTTGAACCTGGAAAAGCTTCCGGTATCAGCAAGGGAGAAAGTTATCTTGGCCGTTGACGGCCTTTTGAAAGGCTTTGAAACAAACACAAACGCTGCCAATTATTATTTTCTGATCACGCAAACTGCTTTGGCCGATGCTTATCCCGAAGAGGCAAAAGCAATCATCCGAGCACAAAACGATGTAAAATACGAGGTCATGATCCGTATTTTCAGGCAAGGTCAGATGGATGGAACGGTCAAAAATCATGATCCGCAGGAAATGGCAACGCAATTTTTTTCGTCGATTAACGGATTGGCACTGAATCAGGCGATTTATGGCACCCGGTTTAAAATGCCCGATAAGCAAATTCTGTTAGGTATGCTCCTGAAAGAAATAGCCATGATTCTGTAAACACCAACCGGATTAGCGAATAAAGATCCAATCATGGCTATTCCATCTGACCATTAAAAAACAAATTATTCACAGATGAAAATTTAAAACAATTTGATATGCAGAGTTTTAAAAGTAAGATTATTCTTGGGTTGATGGTAAACCGCCATCTATTTCAGGGAAAACTGCGAAAACAACCATTTGATCCTTCTAATGAGGGAATTAAGAAGTTGAGAGAGCTAACCGAAAAAGGTGGAAAAATATTTGGAAAGCTTCCTCCTGAAGTGGAAATTGCTCCGGTCAGGATTGGCGAAATGTATGCCGAATGGATGAAATTTCCGCAAAACAATGTTCAGAAAGTCGTGCTTTACTTTCATGGAGGAATGTATGTGACCGGTTCCGCCGAGTCACATCGTCCCCATGTGGTCAAGTTTGTAAAAGGAAGCGGAATCAATGCACTGGTTTTCGACTATCGGCTGGCGCCCGAACATCCCTTTCCGGCGGCACTCGACGATGCTCTGTCGGCATATAATTTTCTTCTCAAAGAAGGTTTTAAGCCTCGAAACATAGTTTTTGCCGGCGATTCGGCTGGGGCTGGTTTGTGCCTGGCCACATTGCTAGCCATGAAAGATAAGGAATTGGCTTTACCTGCTGCTGCGGCAGTATTGTCACCCTGGACGGATTTTACACTAACCGGGCAATCGCACAAAACCAACATCGATAAGTGCCTTTCTCCAAAAGGCAGCGCTGAAAATGCCAGTGCATTTTATGCAGGCGAAAACGATCGAAAAAATCCGTTCATCTCGCCGCTGTTCGGCGATTTAAAAGGACTTCCACCGCTGCACATCAGCGCCGGGAGCCACGAGATTTTGCTCGACGATTCGGCCCGTTTTGCTGAAAAGGCAAGGGTTGCCGGAGTTAAAGTTACTTTGCGGGTAGGCGAGGGGATGTGCCACTGTTATCCGGCATTTGGCGATCTTTTTCGCGAATCGAAAATGGCATTGGATGAGATCTGTAATTTCCTGAAATCTCATGCAAACCAATAATTAAAACAATGCCGGGGCGACTTTACATCACTCCGACACTGTTTTGAGATCAGAATTTTTAGTTTGTTTTACCTGCTTTTTTTATCATCAGGCAGGCTCCACCACCGGCGGCAAGTTTAACATGTACGGTTTCTGATGGTTTCATCGTTCTTTTTTCCGATTTTAATACTTCGCGGTTGGTGAGGTAATGGGCATTGTCGCCATCTTGAACGATAGTCACTTCATATTTTCCGCGTTTCAAAAAGCTAAGAGGAATATCAAGCTCACGCGGCGATTCGTTGGTGGCAGCTCCAACCAGCCAAACACCGTCCGATGCCTGTCGAGCTTCCACGATGTATTCGCCAATTTCTCCTGAAAGTGTTTTGCTTTCCTGCCATGGCATCTTTTGTGAAGCAATGAATTTCAGCAATTCGGGATATTTACGGTAATATTCAGGAATATCAGGAATAATTGTAGCTCCTGAAAAAACGATCAGTGTGCGGGCTGCTTCCGAAACTAATGTGGATGGAACTGGTTGATTTTCGTCAACACGTGTGGTCTTTCCCTGGCGCAGATCGAACATTCCGTTGTTCATGTCGATGGGACCGGACAGCATATTGACAAAAACCGTGGTTACAAATGTTTTTGGAACAAATACATGATGTCCATCCAACTGAGAATGGCAATATTCGCGGGTTACAGCGTTTGGAAAGGTGCGCATTTGGCCATAAGGATGTACCGGTCCATCGTGGAAATCGCAGAGGAGGTGATTTTGTGCACATAGTTCCGTGATCTTACGTGTCCATGCATTTTTTTCTGAGGGATTGCCTCTCATAAATCCATATTTGATGCCTGCTGCACCCCATTCGCCGTATTGTTTCAAGGTTTGCTCAATCGGAAATTGCCGGCCACCAACATCGTTGAGATACAGCCAAATGCCAATACCCTTTTCCTTTCCGTATTGAAGTATTTTTTTTACATCGTTCACTTTATCGCCTTTCAACGGATCCGATTTCGCGTCGTGCTCCGGGCCGTACCAGTTGGCATCCAGGACCAAATAGCGGATGTTATTCTCGGCAGCAAAATCAACCATCCGAACCCACGATGGATAATTCATCCCGTAGGTGTAGTCATTAATTTGTGTACCATCAATGCGCCAATCCCATACCGCTACGCCAGGTTTTACCCATGAGAAATCGCCTACAGCCGGAGGGTTCAAAAGTTCTATCAGGTGAGAATCGACCATTGTTCCGGGAGTTTTTCCACAGAGAATAACCCGCCAGGCCGATTGATAACCAGCCTTCAGGGTTCCGGGATTGGAAATTACCGAAAAAGTGGTACTGCCTTTTCGGGATTGAAGAACCAGTGGGTCGGCAGTCTCCAAGTCGGCTTCATGAATGGCCATATATAATTTATCACTGGCCTTAACTGTCATAACTGGTAAGCGTTTCCCGTCGTTTTCCGAGAGTTTTATTGGACCAATATTCGCATTTTCGCCATTGTAGAACCAAGCCGTGTAGTCACCTGCAAAATGATAGGCAGTTAACTCTGATGTTGCTATCAAACTGTTTTTTTCTTTGGCCGGAATGCTGTAGCGGAAAGCTACTCCATCGTTGTAGGCCCGAACTTCCAAACACAAATGCTGGGGTTTTGATGCATCAGGGCCTGAAAGGTTCAGAGTCAATTCATTGTATTCATCAGGAACGATTGAACGTTTTCCCCACACCGGTTTCCAGACTGAGATCACCGAATGTTGACTCGAATTCTCCAGAATCCAACCTGAAGAAGGCACCGAAACAGAACTTTCGGCGGAATATCCCAACGATGAGTTTTCAATAGCCGGTTGCTTAAAAGCATTGAATGAATAGCTCAACGAACCATCTTGAGCCAGTTGAATGGTGATGGCAAGATTTCCGTCGGGCGATTGGATGGATTTCGTTTCCTGAGCCGATAAGTTTTGAATTGAAAGGCAGGCAAGGAGAAGCAGAAAAGAAAAAAGTATTGTTTTCATATCCGATTTAATATAGGTTTTAGGCATATCGTTTCCGAAGCAGTGCGAAACGAATGAATTCTTTTGAATGATTTATGTGTAACAAGTAGCTTGTAATTTTTTCGTTACGATTTATCGACTCATCACGCTTTAGGTTACATAGAGCAAGTTTTGTGGTTATTTTTGTCGGAAAACCGAAATTAGATTTGAACATGAAAATCAGATACGGAGTTATCGGGACAGGCGCTTTGGGCGGATTTTACGGCGGAAAACTGGCGAAATCGGGTCAGGAAGTTCACTTTCTATTCCGGAGCGATTTTGAATTTGTTCGTGAAAACGGGCTACGAGTTGATTCGGTAAATGGAGATTTCCATTTGCCTGAAGTAAATGCCTATTCCAATCCGCAGGAAATGCCTTTGTGCGATGTAATTCTGGTTTGCCTGAAAACGACTGGAAATCAACGGTTACCTGAACTGATTCGGCCAATGCTTCACCCCAAAAGTGTGGTTATCCTTTTGCAAAACGGGCTCGGACTGGAGGAAAATCTTTCGGCTCAGTTGCCCGGAGTTGCCATTGCCGGTGGATTGGCTTTCATCTGTTCCAATAAGGTTGGTCCCGGTCATATTCACCACCTCGATTATGGAAAACTGAACTTAGGTTCGCACAATGTTTCTGATCCTGATATTCTGAATCGGGTAGTTTCCGATTTTCAAACGGCAGGTGTTCATGCGGAACTTTCGTCCAATCTTCGTTTTGCCCGCTGGCAAAAATTGGTATGGAATATACCTTTTAATGGGATGACGGTTGTGCTGAATACAACAACTGACAGGTTGATGGCCAATGAATCAACCCGTGAGTTGTCGCACGAACTGATGCTTGAAGTCATTCACGGGGCTAATGCCTGTGGAGTCCCGCTTAAAGAATCGCTGGCACAGCAAATGATTGACATGACCATAAAAATGAACCCTTACGCGCCCAGCATGAAACTGGACTACGATCACCGCAGGACGATGGAAATTGAATACATTTATTCGAAACCGATTAAAACCGCGCTTGAGGCAGGTTTTGTGATGCACAAAGTTTCGATGCTCGAAAAACAGTTGCGGTTTATTCAGTCTCACCTCCAGGATAAATAGAATTCAAAAAAAGTCTGTAAGTTTATGAAATGAAACGACTTTTTATCGGCATCCCCATCGAATCTCCAAGATCAGTTCGGCAGGTTGAGTCTTGGGGGAAAGACACACCATTGAACCGAAATGTGCTGAACTGGACAATTCCGGAAAACTGGCACATTACGTTGTTTTTTTTGGGCAGCACCACAGAATTGGCAGTACCTTTGCTACAACGATTGATCGAAGAATCATTCAGTAAAATTCAGGCTTATCAAACCGAGTTACGTGGGGTAGGAGTGTTCCCGAATACAAATAATCCAAAGGTTTTGTGGCTCGGCCTTGCAAATTTACAGCCGCTAATGCCTGCCTATCTGCGACTGGGAGAATTGCTTCAGCAAAATGGATTTTCTTTCGATCAGAAACCACTGAAACCACACCTGACCCTCGCCCGTGTAAAAAGAACGGACAATCCTTCTGCATTTCAATCATTACTGAAGGAATATCAGGATGCTGTTTTTGATCAGGTTGATATGAATAAAGTGGTTTTGTTTGAAAGCATAACTACACCCGTCGGTCCGATTTACAAGCCGTTGTTTGAGAAACAACTGATCTGATAACAAAGATAAAGTCATTGGAAAATCTACATGTAACGAGTATAGATGTTTCTTACAATTTAAAATATTCCCATTTTAGGAACACTAATCTGATCGCAAGAATCATAATAGGTTCAATCAACCTCAAATTTGACGATGGGAACCTGAAGGCTGTAATGTTACAAATTTTGATTATGTAGTCTTGGTATAGTCTTTCGGTGAAACCCCAAATTGATTTTTGAAAGATTTTGAAAAATAAGGATAGTAATTAAAACCAGTATAGCATGCAATTTCATTTAAGCTCAACGAATTTTCCCTAATCATTTCGGCAGCACGTCTGAGTCTGTAACTTCTTAAAAAATCATTGGGCGACATATCACTTAGACCCTTTATTTTACGATAAAACCCTGTTCTACTAAATCCCATGTCACGTGCAAGCCTGTCAATATTAAGATTGGGATTGGCTAATTCCTGCTCTAAAATTTGGGTAAGCTTGTCCATAAACATTTGATCATGTTTATTCAATACAAGAGGGAGAATCGTTTGGTCTGGTGTCTGAGGTATCGAAAAGTACTGTTGTAAACGGGTTCTGTTCACAAACAAATTCCGAATTGTTAGTAATAAATATTCAACATGAAAAGGTTTGCAGATATATGCATCTGCACCTAATTCAAGCCCTTCTAACTGGTCGCTTATGGTGCTTTTTGCGGTTAACAATATAACTGGTATGTGACTGAATTCAGGATGTTGCTTGACTTGTTTACACAGCTCATAACCTGATAAACCTGGCATTAAGACATCGCTCAAAATCAAATCAGGAGAATTACTTTGAACAATCGACCACGCTGTATTTCCGTCCATCGCTTCAATCAATACATATCGATTTTTTAGTAAATTTCGAATAAACCCAATTAATTCCGCATTGTCTTCTACCACCAATATCGTATAGCCATTTTTGTTTTCCTCAAATTTTTTTTCTTCCGGTTGTGACGGTACGTTCATTAAAAATGGGAGATTATCGCTTACTGCAAGTTTCTCTGGTTCGGAATAAATATCACCTATTGGCAAGACGAATGAGAACGCGATGCCTCCTTCTTGCCGATTTTTGGCCTGGATATTTCCACGATGGGTTTTCACCAATTGTTTGGTGTAATGCAACCCAATTCCGGTTCCTCCATAATCAGGCTTACGGCCTGATGCTCCATTTATCTGACGATAGCGCACAAACAGCTCATGGAGCTTATTTTCTGGAATTCCAGGACCTGTATCGGTTACAATAATTTCTAGATAAGTATAATCTTTTATCTGGTATTTCTGGAATGCTTCTTCCTGACCTAAGGTTCTTGTAATGATTTGGACTTTTCCTTTTTGCGGCGTGAATTTTAATGCATTTGACAAAAGATTATGTAAGATTTTTTCAACCATATCCGTATCTATCCAGACAGGTAAATTGGAAACATGAGGAACAAAATCAACTGTAACCTGTTTTCCAATAGCAGAATAAAGGAATGCATTCTGTATATTCCTGATAAATTGTATGGCATCGGTTTGTTGAACCTGTAAATCAAGCATTCCGCTCTCCATCTTTCTGAAATCAAGCAACTGATTAATCAGGCGTAACATGCTATGGATATTTCTGGAGGCTGTATTTAATAAATATTCACTATTATCATCAAGTCTTTTCAGTGAGGAAAGTTGTTCGAGTGGAGCCGAAATCAAAGTTAAAGGGGTACGCAGTTCATGCGATATGTTTGTAAAGAAGTTAATTTTCATTTCAGATATTTGCTGTTCTCTTTCTAGCTCCTTATGCTCAGTTTCCAGTTTGTGTCGATTTATTATTATATTTAGTATTAAACGAAAGAGCAAATATATAAACGTTAATGTAACTAGGACATAAGCAATCCAGGCTGTCAAGGAAAACCAGGGCGCCGGCTTGACTATGATCGTTAAGGTTGCAGGAGTTTGGCTTTCTATTCCGTCTCCGTTAATGGCCTTGACTTTAAACAAATATTTTCCTGGGCTCAGATTGGAGTAGGTTGCCCTCCTGTAATTTCCGACGAGATTCCAGTTTTTGTCAAATCCCTCCAGTTGGTATGCGTACTTTAGCTTGTTTGGATATAGGAAGTCAATTCCGGTATAATCGATCGAAATAACTGTCTGGTGATGATTCAGCGTAATTTGCCTGGTGTAGGGAAGCGTTTGGGTCAATACGGAACCCGAACTTGCCGGGATAACACTTTGGTTAAATATTTTGAGATCGGTCAAATGTACCTTAGGCTGAAACTTTGCTGGCATATCAACCATCGGGTTGAAAAAGGTCAGCCCATGGTTTCCTGCAAAAAAGATACGTCCGTCAGAGTGCTTTAACCCTGCCTTTTCATGAAACTGATTGCCTAAAGTGCCGTCACCGTTGAAATAGTTCACAAAGGTCGTATCGACCATGCGTAACTTTGAAAGCCCAAAGGAGGTACTCAGCCACATATCGCCATGGTTACCTTCTTCAATCCGTAAAATATCGTCACTTGGTAAACCTTGTCTTTTGGTAAAAATGTGATAACGCTTTCGATCAGGCGATACACAAAGTAGGCCATCCCGGTAACTGCCCACCCAGATGCGATGTTGGGCATCTTCACAAATCGAAACGCACCCTCTTTTAGTCAGAACCGAATCCCCCGGCAGGAATGGCACCGGAATCTTTTCATTGGGATGAAGAAGAAAAATCCCGTTGCCAAAAGAAGAAAAAAGCACATCGCCGGACTTTAGAATGCAAATATACGGGGTGTTTCCTTCCTTAATCAATTCAGGATTTAGACCCGGATCATCCATTTTTATCCGATATAGACCAGCAAAAGAACCCAGCCAAAGATTTCCGGAGTGGTCTTCGGTCATGAATCCCACCCACTTAAAATTCTTGGTTTCCAGTTTTTGGAGATGTCCGTCCCGTGAAATTTTGGCCACAATTAAATAATTCGTTAAACCAATCCAAATGCGGTCATGAGAATCAACAAAAATCGATTCAATCAGGTTTTCACCGTTGGGGAACAGGTCCGAATTTTGAGTATTATAGACTGTAACTTTTCCGGAAGATGAGTAATGAAAAATCCCGTCATAACGAGTGCCTACCCACAAATTGCCGTAAGCATCCTCAGCAATTTGATCCACGAACATATCTTTAAATGTATCGCTTAATTGCTTGTCCGAATTAAAATAATCCAGGCATCGGTTCCATACCTTAAAGCCCTTATCAAACGAACCAAACCATACATTATGGTCTCGGTCAATGTAGCAGGACAGCAACTGGGAAGAAAGGGCCGTTGTTCGTTGATTCAGCTCATTATGCAATAATGTCCGTCTGGGAATATCATACAGGAATAAGCCCTGGGAATCGGTCCCTATCAATAGTTTTAAGGGGCTGACCTCTTTTATGAAATTCACCTTGGTATGATTTAACAGCATATCGTCTTTCACGGGCCCCGGAGGATTTTTGAATACCTGCAAGACGGGATCGAACAGCACAATGCCTTCATTGGTGCCTAACCACCACATTCCTTGCTGGTCTTGATACCGGCAATGTACGCTCCGGTCTCCAGGCAATGAAAAATAGTCCCAGTTATTCTTATCTCGCTGAACCGCAAGCCCTTTCCCCTGATACAACCCCATCCATAACCGATGAGAATTATCCTCCCAAAACAGATTGACATATTTCTGTCCCACAGATTCCTGGCAGAGAAGCTGGCATTTTACTGTATCAATAATAACGGCACCAGGCGCTGTTACGACCCATATATTCTTTTGATGGTCTTCGAAAAAAGAAAAAACGCTGTAATACGGTTTGTTTTTCCCATTGCAGAAATGCTCAAACCTATTAGTTTCAAAATTATAACGGTCAACTCCGGTTGTTGTCCCCACCCAAAGTCTGTTTGAGGAATCCAGAAAAAGAGTCCGAACATAGTCATCACCTATAGAATTCGAATCGAGGGGATCATGGAAATACTGCAAAAATTCATATCCATTGTACCGGTTTAATCCATGAGGGGTAGCAATCCACATATCGCCGAGCGAATCCTGACAAAAAGCTTTGATATTGATGTTGGATATTTGTGTCGCTTTTTCAGGAAAGGATGATACGTATTCTTGCGACAATACAACATTCGACAGATTTAGAAAAATGCAAATGTTGGTTAGTATTAGTAAAAATTTGATAGACATTTTCAGTACTATAATTATAGTTTATAAAGGTAGTGAAATCGGGTTAAGGATCAACTCCGAAAATTATATTGGAACATTAGTATAAAAAAATGGTCATAAAGTATAGATATGATCAAAACAGAATAGATAGTATAAGCATTTGGAACAATTGAATCAGCGTGATATCGGTCGGACTATTAATATTGCGTTACCAAACTTTAAATACTAATTTATGAAAAAAAGCAAGTTGATTAATCGACATACTATACAGTGTGTCGTGATGCCGGTATGCCTATGCATCTTTGTCTTCTTAGCCTGTAAAGACAAAGATGTTGTTTCGGCTAGGGTCGCTCATGATCCAACAAAACCCGTAGTATTAAATTCGTTTTATCCTGATTCTGGGAAATATCAGGAAAAAGTAGTTTTGACCGGTGAAAATTTTGGCATCGATCCCAAAAGCATCCGAGTTTATTTCAACAATGCAAAAGCTGCAGTAATTGGCACTGACGGGAACAAAATCTATGTGCAGGCTCCCCGGCTTCCCGGCGATACCTGTCTTCTATCTGTCGCCATTGGAAAGGACTCAGTAGCTTATGATCACAGGTTTCGCTATCATGAATCGGTGACAGTAACGACTATTGCGGGCAATGGTAACAACATGGATTATAAGGATGGGGATTTAAGCGGTTCAATGCTACAACCCCGCTATTTATGTGTAGATAAAGAAGATAATATCTTTGTCATAACCTGGAATAATGATCGTTCAAATTATGTTATTTCACGAATTGACCAGGAAGCGAATGAGCTTATCACCATTGCTAAAGGAGTCGTAGCCAATGTTCCTTGTGCCGATCCGGAAACTGGAATGATCACCTTTCCTACAGAGCAAACGATAGGGTCTTTTTATACGCTTAATCCGAAAGAGCTCTGGGCGCCGCGGTTTAGGGAAATGAAATGGCCAAAAACAGGAGATCTGCCTGATAATGGGTGGAAGCATTCGATGGTGGTGAATCCCGTGGACGGATGTATCTATACTCGGTATTATTATGGACAAATTGTAAAAATGAACCCCAAGACTTACGAGGTAGAGGTTATTTACAAGACAGACCAAGGCGACAGTTATGGGCTGACTTTCAATCCGCTCCATCCCAATATCCTTTACATAGCATTCTGGAGTAATGCAGGGGTCAATGCAAACTGTATCTGCACGATTGATGTAACGAATCCTGAAAACTCATTTAAAAAGTTCAGTGGATCCTCAAGCGGTGGACATCGTGACGGCAATGCTAATGTCGCTCTGTTTCGGGATCCGGCCCAAATCTTTTGTGATAAAGATGGCAATATTTATGTGGCAGACTGTAGCAATGATTGCATCAGACGAATCACGCCTGATAATATGATAGAAACCGTTCTGGGTATGCCTGGAACTGCTGGATGGAAAGACGGAACAAAAGATGAGGCTCTGTTTAATAATCCACGGGGCATTGGAATTGGTAAAGACGGGTCAGTGTATGTGGGCGATTTTGGAAATAGCCGTGTCCGTAAACTTTCTATTAATTAAAATGGGAACAGACATATAGGTAGGTGACTTCCAGAAGCCTGACCTGACAAATATCTGTCAACTATCTGATTACCAATAGTAAAATAAATATACTAACAATAAACCAAAATAAATGAAATATATAGTATGCACATTATGGTTATTATTGTCTTTATGCCTTGGACTTTCAGCTCAGCAGAAAAATGATAAGTTCACCATCAAAGGTACCGTGTACGATGAAACGAACACGCCAATACCCGGAGTTGCCGTTTACCTGAAAGATGAAATCAGTATCGGAACGATTTCAGACAATGATGGAAAATTCAGTATCCGGGCATCCCGTAACGATATGATTGTATTTTCCTTTGTTGGTTACGAAAAGGTGGAATACCTGGTCACAGAAGAAAAGAAAGATGTGAAAATCAAAATTTCTGAAACCAAACAGCAACTGGATGAGGTGGTTGTTGTAGGACTTGGGAAGCAGCGAAAAATCTCAAATGTAGCGGCTGTCTCAAGTATTGAGGTTAAAGATTTGCAACAACCCGCAGCTTCAATTGCAAACATGTTAGGTGGGCGTGCTGCTGGTGTCATCTCTATGCAGACCAACGGTGAACCAGGTAAAAACCTTTCAGAGTTTTGGATACGCGGAATTGGTACTTTTGGAGCCAATTCAAGTGCGCTTGTACTGATCGACGGACTTGAAGGAAACATGAATTCAATTGACCCAGGAGATGTTGAGAGCTTCTCAATTCTTAAGGATGCTTCAGCAACGGCTGTTTACGGAGTTCGCGGTGCTAACGGTGTTGTATTGATTACTACTAAAAGAGGTGAGTCTGGAAAATTGAACATCACCGGACGGTCTAACTTTACCCTATCGCACCTAAAAAGGGTCCCTCATTATTTGCGTGCCTATGATTATGCCAATCTAGCCAATGAAGCAAGGTTGGTAAGAGGTGAATCCGCCATTTATTCTGATGTTGAAATGGACATTATCAAGAATCATCTTGACCCCGATATTTATCCGGATGTTTCTTGGCAAGACGAGGTCTTAAAGAATAATTCGTTTAAGCAATCCTATTACGTCAGTGCACGCGGTGGGGCCCGAGCTGCAAGGTATTTCCTTAGTTTGGGCGGAAGCAAGGAAACTGCTGCTTACAAATATGATAAAAAAAGTCCTTATTCAAATAATGTGGGTTATAGTACCTATTCTTATCGTGCTAATATCGATCTGGAATTGTCCCCCTCTACAAACTTGTATTTCGGATCCAATGGGTACCTTTCTGTTCAGAACAACCCTGGTGTTGCCAGTACTGATTATATTTGGCAAGCCCAGGCGCAACTTAACCCACTTTTGCTTCCGGTAAAATACTCCAACGGGCAGCTTCCCGCCTCGGGTAGTGCTGGAAATATGATGTCTCCTGTAGTGATGATAAACAATATGGGACGGCGCACCGATCAGGAATACGATGGCGAATATACATTTGAACTGAAACAGGATTTCTCAAAATTGATGCAAGGTTTGAAGTTTCGTATTCAGGGAGCTTACAACATGAACAATTATTTTTCAGAGCGGAGATTGATCCAGCCTGCGCTCTATCAAGCTGTAGGCCGCGATAAAAATGGAGAATTAATCACAATCGAACGGGTACAACAAGGAACGGTTTCTTACGGTAATAGTACCAACCAGTATCGGAAATATCATATGGAAAGTACTGTCAATTACGATAGAACATTCGGGAAAGACCACAATGTAACAGGCCTGATCTATTATTACATGAGCGATGAGAAAAGAGCAAGTGATGGATGGAGCAATCTCAGTGCCATCCCACTCAGGTACCAAGGCTTATCCAGTAGGATTACATATGGGTACAAAGATATTTATTTGGTTAATTTCAACTTCGGATACACCGGTTCTGAAAACTTTCAGCCAGGACACCAATTCGGATTTTTCCCTTCAATTGCTGTGGGATGGGTACCCACAGGATATGAGTATGTTAAAAACAATATGCGCTGGCTCGACTTTTTGAAGTTCAGGGCATCTTATGGCTCGGTTGGAAATGACCAGATCAGTTCTAAGCGTTTCCCTTATTTGACTATGGTAAGCTCAACGTACGCCAGCCCGTGGGGATCAAACGGTGTCGAAGGAGTTTCTGAATCGACTGTCGGTGCCGATAATCTCAAATGGGAAAAAGCAACAAAAGCAGACTTCGGGATTGAAGGCCGTCTCTTTAAAGACAAAATAAAATTCGTTGTCGATTTTTTCAAGGATAAACGTGATGGAATTTTCATGCAAAGGATTCAGGTTCCGGATTACGTTGGTTTGGTATCATTACCTTATGGTAACGTAGGGAAAATGGTAAGCTACGGAGCTGACGGAAACGCCAGTTATACCCATGCCATCAATAAGGACATGAACTTTACCGTCAGAGGAAATTTCACCTTCTCCAAGAACGATGTTAAAAACTGGGAAGAAGCCAACCCCAAATATCCTTATCAGGAAGCGGCGGGTTATCCTTTAGGTACCATACGGGGATATCATGCTGTCGGCCTTTTTAAAGATCAGAATGATGTGGATAACAGTCCAACACAGTTCGGGACGGTTATGCCCGGTGACATCAAATACAGGGATGTTAATGGTGATGGACAAATTAACTCAGACGACATGACTCCTCTAAGTTATAGTACTTATCCATTGCTCATGTATGGCTTTGGGGGAGAGTTCCAATACAAAAATTTCTCTATAGGAGTCTTATTTAAAGGAACAGGAAAAACTGATTTTTACCATGTAGGGTATAGTGGGAACGGAAGCGGATATGTACCTTTCTTTAATGGTGTTTATGGAAATGTTCTTACTTTAGCCAACGATCCATCTAGCCGTTGGATACCTAAAGAATATGCTGCCAAGTATGGTATTGACCCTAAACTGGCCGAAAATCCCAATGCCCGTTTTCCCCGACTGACCTACGGTTATAATACCAATAATTATCAGTTGTCCGACTTTTGGAAAGGGAACTCCCGATATATTCGCCTTCAGGAAGTTACAATCAACTACAACCTCAAAGGTTCCTGGTTACGAAAGGCCAGTATCTCTTCAATCGACTTACAGTTGGTAGGAAACAATTTGTGTGTTTGGGATAAAGAGAAATTAGTTGATCCGGAGCAGGCTTACAAAAACGGAGAAGTGTACCCTATACCCGCCACTTATGTTTTTCAAATGTACATCAACCTATAAAAGGATTCCCTGTCGAGGTAAACGTATGAAACCAAATTTTATAAACGTATGAAACCAAATCGTAAACTCATAATGAACTTACCAAGTTCAAACAAACAAACCTGCACCGATGAATGCCATTATACAGGTATTGGGAAAGCTGAAACTCATTTCTGCTCAAAAGGAAAACTTTTCAGCCATTCCGTTATAGTGCTTTGCCTTCTTTTAATGGTTGCAATGTCTTCTTGCAAAAATTATCTTAGTATAGATAACTATTTTAGCGACGAACTGAAATTGGACACTGTTTTTGCAAGAACCAGATATATAGAGGCTTATATGTGGGCGGCTGCCGATATGTTCCCAGATGAAGGTAACTTATTTAATGGTAACTACACACCCGGTCCTCTTGCCACCGACGAAGGATTCACTGGATTCTTAACCGCATATAATTATAATGGTATGCGGTATGTTCTAGGCGAAATAACTGCCGGTAACATGTATTCTTTAAACACTTGGGGAAACCAGTACAAGGTTATCCGTAAATGTAATACAATCCTGAAACGGATCGATGAAGCCAAGGATATGACTACAAAGGAAAGGTTCAGCATTCTGGGAAATACTCGATTTATAAGGGCTTATGCCTATTATAACATTATAGTCGATTACGGGGCGCCGATACTGTTGGGTGACGAGGTTGTGGAATCCAATGAAGCTCTGGCTTATTATGATCGCGGTAGGAGTACTTATGATGAAGCCGTTAATTATGTCTGTAGCGAACTGGATTCAGCTGCGAAATACCTGCCTGCAACGAACTCACTGATGGAATTCGGACGGCCCACTAAAGGTGTCGCTTACGGCGTTATAGCGCGGTTACGCCTGATACATGCCAGTCCACTTTATAACGGCGGAGACGCTGCTCATACTACTTTTGGAGATTGGAAACGCAAGTCTGACGGAGCTTATTATGTGTCGCAAACCTATGACGAAAAACGTTGGGCACTGGCGGCAGCAGCTGCCAAACGGGTGATGTCTATGGAATCCTCTGGAGGTCCTATGTATCGATTGCATACTGTTGATGCCGATTCGGATACGCCTGATTTACCGGAAGGGGTTACCAGTGATCCTAACTATTATAAAAATTGGCCTGAGGGAGCAGCTGGTATTGATCATTACAGATCTTATGCTGAAATGTTCAATGGCGAATCCGTTATTGCTACCAATCCCGAATATGTATGGGGAAGGAAGAGTAATTCTGTGAAGGCGAATACTCAGATGTCGTTTCCCCAAAGACTAGGTGGATGGAATGGACTGTGTGTTACCCAGAAGATCATCGACGCTTATTCGATGGTTGACGGACAATCGATCGACAAATCCAGTAGTGTTTATCCTTACACGGAAGCCGGATTTTCTAACGGCGTAAAGACATTCTCGGGGTATCGGCTTAATGCTGGTGTCAGTAATATGTATGTCAACCGGGAAATGCGTTTTTATGCTTCAATAGGCTTCAGCGAATGTTATTGGCCGATGAGTTCTTCTACCTCTTCTGGCTACTATAACCAGACTATTACCTATTATTATGATTCTCCAAATGGGAAAGGTGGGGTAAGCAGTCCAAACGACTATCCGATTAACGGGTATGTACTCAAAAAATTCATTCATCCATCCGATGCTTTTGGCGGAACCAATGCCCGTCAAATGGACAAAGCGTTCCCGATCATTCGATATGCAGAAATCCTGCTTTCTTATGCGGAAGCACTTAATAATCTTACAAGCAGTTACACCATCGAAGTGGATGGAAAGGCACAAATATTTCAACGAGATGTTAACGAAATCAAGAAGGCCTTTAACCAAGTTCGTTACCGTGCCGGGTTGCCCGGAATTACAGGAAATGAAGATCCCCAAACGATTCAAAAGCTGATCGAAAAAGAACGTATGGTAGAATTCCTTTTTGAAAACCGACGCTATTATGATGTCAGAAGATGGGGAATTTATAAAAAAACAGAAAGTGAACCTATCAGGGGAATGAATGTCGAAGGAACAAAAGATGTGTTTTACACAAAGGTTATTCCAAATACATCAAGAATTGGGAACCGTATTGTTGATAAAAAATTGACTCTGATGCCGATTCCCCTTAATGAAGTAAGAAGACTTCCCTCTTTGGATCAAAACCCAGGATGGGAGCAATAGATAATTAACTAACAATAAATAAAAGAAGAATATGAAATATGCAGTTATCAGCTTAATTATCATTTTATTCTTGGGAATATATGCCTGCGACAGGGATGAAGTATTTGAGAAGGAACAATATAAAAATGTATTTGCACTCATTAGTGGAAGTAACAATGTCTCTACCAAGTATCATAAACTGGGAGCAGAATCAACGGGGTATGTAGCAGCATCATGCGGCGGAACCAATCCAATCCAGAAAGATATTGTGGTTAATTTGGTGGAAGATCAGTCGCTGATTGATAAGTATAATACAACAAACTATGATGTGGATGTTGCCCAATACGCCCGTCCGCTTCCTAAAGGTAAATATGACATCGACAGCTACCAGTTTACTATACCCGCTGGAGAGATTGGCGGTAAGTTGCCCATCCGCATCAGGCCCGATGGCTTGTGTCCTGATTCAACATACATGATTGCGTTACGGGTCGATTCTCATTCCACTTACGAGGCCAATCCGGATAAGAATTTTGTTCTGTACATGGTTAGAATTAAAAATTACTGGGCACAGAGTGACGGCTCTAGCACCTATTACATGAAAGGAAAAATAAGGGAAAAGGGTGCAACTGCAGAGATCGAAGTCCCCGGAACGAAAACCATGTTTCCGATTGGTAAAAACAAGGTACGCATTATGGCGGGGAATGAAACATATGAATCGAACATTGCAGTCTTTAATAAGGCAGCCATTGTGCTGGAAATCGACGATAAAAACAAGGTTACCATCTCTCCGTATAAGAGCATCGTAGTACACCAGATCGATGGCGATTCATATTATCCGAACATCTTCAAAATTGAGGATGATGGCTATAATACTTACAAAACGTTCCTTTTGCATTACGACTATACGGTTGGCAATACGACCTATGAAATAAAGGAAGAACTACGGCTCGAATTTGACGCGGAGAACGAAGTATTCTAACTACTTTGAAAGATAATTCTTCGTATTTGCCTTAATGATTGTAGAAATAAATAAAACATTAATCACATTGAAAATGAAAGAAAAACTCTATAGATCAGGACTTTGTGTTCTGATATTGATTTCTGTATGGGCATGTGACGATTACAATAGAACTGGTGTTGAGGAAAGTGTTTATGTTAATAAAAGTTCGCTTGCCCTATTTGTCGGTGAGCAGATTCAGCTTACCGCCAGTCCAACTGACAATGTTACTTACATCTGGACCAGTGAGGATCCTACAGTAGCCAAAGTTAGTAATGGCCTTGTTGAAGCTGTTGGCGAGGGAGTAACCAATATCGTTGCCAGTGACGGGATCGCTCAGAAAAAAGTGGCAGTTACTGTAAGTACTAAAATACCGTTAACCGGAATTAAACTGAGCGAGGATAAACTCGAAATGTCGCCAAACGATAATACAAGTATTCAGGTAACGCTCATTCCCGATAATGCCAATGACGTGCCGAATACTACTTCGTGGACTTCTGAAAATAGCAGTGTAGCAGTCGTTGACGCTGGTGGTAAAATTACAGCTATTGCACAAGGTGTAACTAATATTATTTATCGTATGGGCAATATTGTGAAAACCATTGTTGTTGACGTATCAACTACTCGTCCGTTTAAAGGACCTCATATCCTTTCGGCCACAGCTTCTAGTATCATCAATGCAGCTGACTTCGACCTTGGCGGTGAAGGCAATGCTTTCCATGACAATGATCCCGGCGATAACTCGGGACAAGGTGGCAATTATCGAAGGCAAGGTGGTGACACCCAAAGTGAAGCGGTTGACATAGAAGGATTTGGTCAAAATGTTGGTTGGACTGGTTCAGGCGAATGGTTGCTGTATTCTGTTGATGTTCAGGACGAAGGTGAATATCTTGTAGATGTGCAGACCTCTGTTCCGGGTGCCGGAAGTTTTCACTTAGAAGTTGATGGTGTAAATGTGACGAATACCGTTGAGGTTCCTAATACCGGTGGATGGGGCAATTTTGAATGGAATCCTTCTCCTGGAATAGTCATGAATTTAACTGCCGGGAAGCATAAAATAAAATATTATTTTGAGGGAGGACATAATTTTCGTGCTATACGATTTACAAGTATGTCGGCTCAACAAAATGATATCATTTCTTATTTAGGTATTCAATTGGGCGGTTGGGATAGTAATTATGGAAGTGCTTTGGATGCCGATACCGGTAGTGCTTATGGATCAAGTCAGTTGGGTGAAGTAGGAGCAATTATTGACATATTTTTTGATCATGCCGAACTTGCGTCGCACGATTTGGATGCCGTCGATTTCTATCCTGAATCATACAACGGAGCAAGGTTCCCCGAAACAGGAACAAAGTTTTCAACGACTAATATTACTTCTTCTGGTTTTGACGGAATTACAAATGATGAATTATTTTCTTCAACGCTGGGAACGGTAAGTTCTATAAATATAAAGGAAGGAGATGTTATCTTCTTTCAAACCAAGAGTGGTCGAAAAGGCTTGTTAAAAGTAAAAAGCATGACTGATCCAACCGGAGATCTTGTTGTTGATTTAAAAGTTCAAAAATAGTTATGTGATATATCCGAATATTAATTTTTAAATAATTGATTATCTAAAGTTTATTGTTGACTAGTCCTGTAAGAAGATTTTTTATAGGACTAGTCATTTTTGTGTTCAAACGGAAAATTACATGAGTTGACATGTTGAAAAATGTGATAAGGATATTCATAAAAAATCATTGTGGATGAGAATGCATTTCAATTATTTGGTCAACGAAATAATTTTCCCAAGTGTTTATATGGTCTTTATTTCTTCAAAACCTAAAAAATACAATTACAAGTAACATCAATTTTTTCGATACTTTAGTGGGTCAGATTTCAGTACTGGTTTATCATTCCAGAAAAGTATGAAGTGCAGATATAAAACAGTATCAATCATTGTGATGTTTTTTTGTTTATCAATGCTACATGCACAAACTCCCTTTTCAAAAGGTGTAAACCTGACCAATTGGTTTCAGTCTGGTAGTGTAAGGCAGATTCAATTTACCAAATACACCAAACAGGATTTAATCCAGATCAAAAATCTGGGTTGCGACGTGATTAGGCTGCCTATTAATCTGCACTTTATGACCAATGGTTCGCCTGATTATGTGATCGATCCACTGTTCTTTGATTTTCTGGATCAGGTGGTCGATTGGGCCGAAGAACTGAAAATAAATCTTTTGCTCGATAATCATACATTCGATCCCAATGTGGATACTCAACCATCAATCGAAACTGCTCTCCTGAAAGTATGGCGGCAAATGGCAGAACATTATAAAAACCGGTCGGGTTGCGTTTATTATGAAATCTTGAACGAACCGCACGGAATAACAACTGCCATCTGGTGTCAGATTCAGCAGCGGGTGATTAATGCCATCAGGGCGATCGATACCAAACATACCATTGTAGTTGGAGCTTCGGGCTATAACAGCTATAACGAATTGAAAAACATGCCAATTTATTTGGATAAAAACCTGATTTACACGTTCCATTTTTACGATCCGTTTATGTTCACGCATCAGGGCGCAACATGGACCAGCTATATGCAGGATTTATCAGGAGTTCCTTTCCCCTACGATGCTGCCCGAATGCCCCCGATACCTGCCAGCGCTAAAGGAACATGGGTCGAAAGTTCGCTGAATAATTATAAAAACGACGGAACAGTAGCCGCTGTAAAACAATGGCTTGATATTGCTGTAAATTTTAAAATCAGCCGGAATGTGAATTTGTTTTGCGGCGAATATGGTGTTTATATACCGAATAGTCCTAATGCTGACCGAGTTTTTTGGTATGATGTGGTGCGCAAATATCTGGAAGAAAAAGGAATTTCGTGGACGACCTGGGATTATCAGGGAGGTTTTGGATTGTTCAAAAAGGGAACTAACGAATTGTTCGATTACGATCTGAATACAGATTTACTTAAGAGTCTTGGGTTTAACATTCCACCGCAAAGTGTATTGGTACCTACTCCGGAATCGAAACCAATAGATATTTATACCGACTTTATTGGGTCTTCTATCTTTGAATCCGGAAGTGCCGGAAACGGTACCATCGACTATTATTCTTCTGATGCGCAGGCAGGTAAATACTCTATTTACTGGACTGGTAGCAATCAGTATTCAGGCCCGGGTTTCGATTTCAAACCAGATAAAGACTTTTCACAATTAGTTACCAACAATTATGAACTCGATTTTTGGGTGAAGGGCGATACGCCTGGAACAAAATTTCAGATTCGATTTGTCGATTCGAAATCGACCGTTTCGGGCGACCATCCTTGGCGGATGAGTTACGACATTGACCAGACCAAAGTGACGTGGAACGGAACCTGGCAGCATTTGAAAATTCCGCTGAAGAGCTTTACTGAAACTGGCTCGTGGGACAATGCCTGGTTTAATCCTGATGGAAAATTTGACTGGAAAGCAGTTGACCGGTTGGAGATTATCTCAGAATTTAATGCGTTGGGGACACAAAAGATTTGGTTTGACGAAATACGCGTCAACGGAACGCCAATTACTTCAACTACGGAACAATTGGGAATGGCCGAATTCAATGCAAAAGCTTATCCCAATCCATTTGCATCGGGAACCACAATCGAATACAACCTTCCCGAATCCGGCGATGTTGAGGTAAGTATTTTCGATCTGACAGGCCGCAAGATTGCTGCTTTGTTTGCTGGCCGACAAACCCAGGGATTGCACCAGGAACAATGGGTTCCGGGGCAGAATGGCTCTTTGAAATCAAAAGCAGGTGTATCTGTTTGTAAGATTTCATCTTCAGGAAAAACAGAGGTGCTGAAGCTGGTTTTGAAAGGTGAATGATAAAAATCTTCCAACCTTATTTTTCAACGTCGGTCATATATATTGCATCCAGTAAAATCATTGAATCAAGCGGAATGTTCTTTTGAATGGCTTTTTGTTTCACTTTTTCGAGCCACTCGGGTGTGCTTTTAATGGAATGAATGTATTCCTCAATCTTTTGTTGCCGGGAATTGGTAATGATCTTGTTTGGAGTCCATCTGGAATTCGAATTCAGGGCTTTTATCCTGATAATTTCGTTTTGTGTTTCGCTGTCAGAAAAGATTGTATCAACCGATAACTGAAAGTTGTTTCGGTTGGCGGCATCTTTCACCATTTGGATCAATGTCGAAGCATGTCTCCCCGGGGTGGAATAAATATGAATGTTTTTTCCGGTAGCTACTACGCTGTCGAGGCTTACCGATGCGCCACGCCATAGTTTTACCTGCTCCGTGTTATCTTCATATGTAACGATATTCGGATTAACAGCCATCAGTTGAGGCATATAATCAACCCGGTGTCCGCAATAACTTAACCCGTAAACGATGGCATTTTCAACATTCGGTCCGCTTTCCCATGTCGGTTCAATAAACCAGTAATCAGCTTTCGAAATCTTCGTTTCAACAAAAGTGCGTATTTTATTGCGTTGTTCAATCTGATTTGAAATATTGGGATAATCTCTTTTGACCTTTGCCACAGTGGCCAGAATAAATAAAAGCGGTAAAATGTTGCACGCCAGAATTAAATGGTTTTGTTTCTTTATTATTCTGGAAAGGAAAAGAGAAATTGTGAGAAACATAAACCCATAAACAATAAAGGTAGGTGCCAGATAGTAGTTTTTAAAATGCTTGGAGACCATTAGGATTTGAAGGGCAATAATAAAAAGATAGCCAGCAAAAAGAAAGCTGAATTTTTTTATTCCCTCTTCCTTTTTCCGGATAGCAATGACGATCAGAACGAGCAAAGCCATGATTAGTAAGAAAAGCTCGGGATTCAACCTGAAGATTTCAAATGCACTGTCGGTCATTTTCTGAAAGTTCAATACCTTCGATTCTCCGCCTCCATAAAGGCCGTCGTGCTTGAAGATACTGGTGAGGAATCGAAAATAGTCGTCAAACTTCGTGATGATGGGGGCGATGAAAACAAAAAAGGAAACAATTCCCGATCCGGCATAAATCAGACGGTTTTTGTTGGTGCCGATCAATAACAATGGAAGAATAAGTACAGGTAAAAAATTGAATTTGGTGGCTAATCCTAAAGCCATAACAACTCCACTCCATAGCGCAAATTTGCGCGGCGAACGGTTTTCGTAGCCATGTTTTAGGTAAATTAAAATGAATATCAAACCGGAAATCATGAAAAAGCGGTCGGGGTTTGCCCTACAAAACAGCCAAACCAAAACATCGTTAAACAAAAAGCTGGCCTGCAAAATTGAAATTTGCCAGAAAGGGATTTTCCGTTTGACTCCCAACAATCCAATGCAAAAAATCAATGCAGCCTGAAGTAGGATCAGTGAGTTTGAAATTGCATTCAGGTAAAGTTCTGGTCGGGCAAAAACGTCTTGGGCAATATTTCCTTTTCCTGAAACTAAATGGGTAATTCGGATGACTATCCCGTTATAAACCTGAAACGGTGTGCCCGGATGGTCGATGTGACCGATATAATTGAATTTGAGAGTTGCGCAATTCAGGCCATTTATCAGATAAGGAAATTCAGGATCTGACGATTTCGAATAAAACGGATCGAAAAATATCAGCATGAATATTCCCCAGATGATAACCAACAAAGGGAAAATCGAAATAATTAGTTTTTGTTTGAAAAGCTTCATTACTCTTTTTTTTATTTGAACTTGATTTTTCGGGCTGCAAACAGGCTCATTTTTATCAATAACCAACCGTGGCTAAAGCGGCTGATCTGGGTCGATCCGTATTCGCGATCGCGATATCGTACAATGACTTCAGTGATTTTTAAGTTCAGTTTGGCCGCGCCAAAAAGCAAGTCGAAATCGCCAAACGGATCGAAATCGCCAAAATACTTCCGGTTGGCAATAATCTTTTCATAGTCATTACGGAAAAGTACTTTGGTGCCGCACAGTGTATCTTTCAGCCGTTGACCAAGCAGGTAAGAGAAGAACCATCCAAAAAATTTGTTGCCCAGATAATTCAGGAAACGCATGGCTTCTTTCTCCATCGGGTAAACCAGCCGGCACCCGTTAATGAATTCGCCCTTGTTGTTCCGCAGAGCATCATAAAATTTAGGCATATCTTCAGGCGGTGTGGTCAGGTCGGCATCTAGAATCATCAGAATGTCGCAGGTGGCGGCATCGAATGCTTCGCGAACAGCGTTTCCTTTTCCCTTTCCGGTTTGACGCATCACTTTCATGTCCACTTCAGGATAAGCTTTTTGTACCCGAAGCATTTCTTCGTAGGTGCCGTCGCTCGAATGTCCTTCAATAAAAATAAACTCCTGATGCGACCCGAATTGAGGAGTCCGTTTGATGGCGTTCTCCATGTTCCCTTTTTCGTTGCGGGCCGGAACAACAATGGTGACCGAAAAATCTTTGGGCTCGGAATAAACCGGACGGGCACTGATGAATTGAATCAGGTCGAGGCTGTTGATTCCGGGCAGGTTGGCTAAAAACTTGTTGAAAAGGAGGTTGATTACCGGAATATATTTGGGAATAAGCAGCTTCCGTTCTACTTTTATAATTTCGAAGTTTTCGAGGCGTAGCACATTCTCAATATCTTTAATTGTCAGCCAGTTTGGAAGTGGTTGTTTGGCTTTCAGTCCCAATGTCTCGCCAAGTTTTACAACAGGTTCCCAGATGTAATTGAAACTCGAAATGATGATTTTGGTTCGCGGCGTGACATAGCTTCTCAGTTTCCGGAAGAAGGCCTGAACGTCCCACAAGGAGGTAATTAAATCTGAAACAATAACATAATCAATAGTCACTTCCGGCGAAAAATCCAAAGCGTCGGCCACCTGAAATTCGAGATGAGGATATTTCTTTCTGGCAATTTCGATGGCCGTTGGCGCAAAATCGACCCCAATTCCTTTCCCCGGTCTAACGGCGTTCAGCAAATCGCCGGTTGAACAGCCAAGTTCCAGAACAGTTGCCCCTTCGGGAATGATGAACGCGAATTGTCTTTCGATGGTTCTCTGGTAAAAACGGTTTCGCTTTTTTAATTTATCACGCTTATGGGCAGTGGTTTCAAAATAATCAAGGATAGTTTGTTGTCCTTTTTCCATTATCAATTTTTCGTTTTTGAAATAACAAATCTAGTCTATTGTTCTTCGATTATTAACTCCTCTTTATTCTCATCATAAAAGCAACTGTTCAAAACAATTACTGAGCTGCTGTTAACTTTTAGTTTTATCCAAGCCAATTTATTGACATTTTCTTTTCTTTTCCGTAAGGCAATATACTTATATCCAATGTTTACCCATGCCTTTCTGGAAATGCCTCCATAATACATGCTATTTGCACCTCCAGGGCTCTCAATATATACAATCTTCGTTGAATCATTTGTGAAATCACCTTCAACTTTTATTGTATCTCCGGTATTGAATATTTTGGGTATTATAGCTTTTCCATATTGAAATACCTTGGCAGGTAAGGTCGGATTCCAATACCAGGAAGTATCAACATAGTTCGAATAATTTAATTGATAACCATTCTTAGGTGAAATTTGAACGTAGTTACTCCAGGGATACATCGAAGAATAATACTTTACAACGAGGATTGACAAATCAATTGTATTGTCTTTGTCGATATCCAAATCAAAGTTAGTTCTCCCAATCATCAGACCATCAGGAATCTTTATTATTGTATCTTGTAAATCGGTAAAATTTTCATTTTTTCTAATCTCTTCTTTTTTACAATTGAAGAATAGGCTATAACAACAAAGAATCAAGATAAGATATTTTGTTTTATTCATTGAAACTAGTTTTCATTAAAAATAATAAATGTTGTAATTCAATTTGATATTCAATAAAAAATGACACTCCAAAGCACTAAATTCTTACTTTCTCCAAGTTATTTAAACTTGCTAATATCCGTTTCAAGCGATTAAGCACTAATTCAGATATTTTTTTATTATTTGCAGGTCATCATAATAAACTGGTTCTGAACTACTATTCCAGAAATAAATAGAAATAGTGGAAGTATCCAGATTTTTGGGTACCCAAAAATCAAGAAATATTTTCTTCCAACCAGATGCTGTCGGAACCTCTTCGTCGCTTAAGAGGTAGAAGTTTTTCCCATTTCCGGCCACGATGTTTAACTGATTCTTTTTAGAATAGGACCATGCACTGATTTGCAGGTAACTCACTTTATTTAAATCGTTTAGTTTTATTGCTGAACTGTAAGGATTTTCGGGCGAAAGCACGATGCTGTGCTTGCCGCTATAAGCTTTATCGGAAGATATATTCTTAGATGTTTCGGCTATCTCCTGGTTGTTAAATAAAACGTGCATCTTTTGCACATCAATATTCTCAAAATTGCATTTCATTGTATCGGCAGGGAGCCAAATCTCTTTCCTGGTAGGTGGTGCCGAATCAGTAGTTTGATTTTTTCTTTTAAACAAAAAAACCGGAAATTCTTTTGCCATCAATTCCCATTGCGGGTCAGAAAAATAGGTATTCCTGCTTTCTTCATTGTCACGGTGTGAGATCAAATAATAATCATCGTATACCGAAAAAACTACATATTCAGCGTCATTAACGGTTGGGAATAAATAAATTGACCGTCGCTGTGCAAGGTGCGAAAAAAGATGATCGGATGCGCTAACCTTTGCGTTTGATGGGATAAGCGCTAGTGTTTCATTTATTTTGCCGATGGGAAGGGGGGAAGTCAAAAATTGTTTATCAAAGAATCTTACTTTGTCCGGACTAAGCGTCCATGGTAGTACATAGTGTTTTTCGTCCAGTTTGTAAATGGTTGTTGCAAGTGTTGCGATGGATACGATAAGGATAAGGCCGTTTTGAACCTTTTTCTGCTTAATGGTTGATAAGGCAGCAAATACTGACAATGGCAACAAGGTAACAACTTCGATGGAATAATATGTCGCTATTCCCCAACGGATATAACCGTCGTTTAGAACTTTCTGTGCAACAACCGGGATGAACCAAATGAGGTATTTTGGCCGCAAGAATAATACAAAACCACCTGAAATAAGGTAAACCAAATAAAATTCTGATTTAACCCAATTGTATGCCGGATCATTCAAGTGGTTGATGAAAAACAATTTAGTGGTTTCTATTGGATGGCTGATAATAAATAGCAATGCTTTGCCCGGATTGGCTCCCAATGCTGAGTAATTAAAGAGGGAAAACTGTTTTTCCGGAGTCTCTATGGAAGGAATAAATACTTTGAACAACAAGATGAAATAGATGATAGAAATAGCAATACCAGCCAAACTGAATGCAACGGCTTTTTTATCCTTAAAGTTGTTGATAATCAACACAATAAAGATAAAAATAAACCATAATGGTATATTTTCCCTTGAGAGCAAGGAAAGTATTAAAATAATAAATGCAGCCAGATACTTTCGTAGCTCAAAATAGTAGATGAAGATTGGTATAAAGCAGGCCGACATTACTGCAATATTCGCGTCGCACGAAAAAGTGGTGTACCTTCCCAATAAGGTAAAGTAATAGATTAATACCCCAATACTCATCCACGTATTGTCCGATTTCGGCAGTATAAGTTTGTAAGTATACCATGCAGCTGTCAGTATAAGCGCGTTTTGTATCAGAATTAATGTGTAAGTTCCTGTTATCCAGTTTAATATCCAATAGACAGGAACGAAATACATCAGGGTAAGTGAAAAATGATCCTGTAGAAAATTGGCCGGATAAGTTGGCATCCTACTAATCCTGAAATGAGAATAGTCCCAGAAAGCATAATTATAGTTGCCGTAGTCGAATGTAAAGGTCCGGAAATAATAATGGTTTAAAATCCCCATTGCAAACAGCAAAATGCCGAAGACAACAAGAATGAGATATGGAATTTGTTTCCTGGACAATCGAAATTTCAGCATGAACTATATTTTGGTGGATTGATCGGGTAATAGAAGTATTTGACTTATATTTAGTGAATTACTGCAAAAAACTGGTTTTAATCATTCCCCATTTTTGAAGCCGGAATTGCAGAGATGTTTTCAAAACTCCTAAGCCATAAACAGCGCTATTCCTGATATTTATACTCGATGCATCATTAAAATATTTAGTGGGGCAAGTTATTTCAGCAATATCGTAACCGGCAAACCAAATTTGAGCAATCATTTGGTTATCGAACACAAAATTGTCGGAGTTAGCGTTGTAATTTACTTTCTCAAGTATTTCGCGCGAAAATGCACGATATCCGGTATGGTATTCCGAAAGTTTCGCATTCATCAGGATATTCTGGAATAAGGTCAGTAAACGGTTTGCAAGGTATTTGTACCAAGGCATTCCGCCAGCCAAAGCTCCTTTCCCTAAAATTCGTGAACCCAAAACAACATGATATAAGTCGTTTGCAATTAAGTGACTCATCGATGGGATTAATTTGGGGGTATATTGATAATCAGGATGAAGCATAATGACAATATCGGCGCCTAATTCAAGAGCTTTGTTGTAACACGACTTCTGGTTTCCTCCGTATCCTTTATTTTCCTGATGTTCGACAATGTACTTTATTCCCAGTTTTCGGGCTTCAGCGATGGTTGCATCCTTGCTTTTATCATCGACAAGAATCACTTCATCAACGATATTAAAATCAATTTCGCGGAATGTAATTTCAAGTGTTTTCGCTGCATTGTAAGCAGGTAGAACAACGATAATTTTTTTATTGTTGATCATTTTAAATTTTCTATAAACTTTTATGGATTCCCATGCTAATTTTCAATTCAATTACAAAATAGGATAGCCGAAAATCTAAACTTCGATGTTTGTTTCCGAGATCAAATAATTGGGCCTTCTTTTGTTTTCGATGAAGAGTTTGCCAAGGTATTCGCCGATGATGCCAAGCATCAATAAATTAATGCCACCTATAAATAAAACGCTGATAATCATAGAAGTCCATCCGGTAACTGCACGATCAGTAAAAAGGTGTGTGTAAACAGCGTACAATCCGTAACTAAAAGACAAAACCGCAATTACAGAACCGAGGTAAATTGAAATTCGGAGTGGTTTTACGCTAAAAGCGGTCAATCCCGTGGTTGCGAACTTCAGCATTTTCCGGAAAGTATATTTGGTTGTGCCAGCAAATCGTTCGTTGGCAACGAAGGTGACAGTGGTTTGTTTAAATCCCATCCACGGAATTATCCCTCGGAAAAACAAAAAGTTCTCCGGAAAAAGCTTTAACTGTTTCAGTACCTTTTTATCAATCAACCTGAAATCGGCCATCCCGTTTTCGATGTTGACATCCGATAAACTCTTCATCAGCTTGTAAAATAACCCGGAAGACATTTTTTTTGCGTATGAAATACTCTGGTGATCGTGCCGAATGGTGTTCACAATTTCGAAGCCTTCTTCCCATTTGTTGATCAGTTCTGGAATAACCGCAGGCGGGTGCTGCAAGTCGGCATCAAGGCTGATGGCACAATTGCCTGTAGCAAAATCGTAGCCGGCTTTTAGCGCATTCTGGTGGCCAAAATTGCGTGATAATGAGATGTATTTGATGTTCGGATTGTCGTTTGCCAGGCTCCGAATCACCTGAAAAGTATTGTCTTTGCTGCCGTCGTTGATGTAAATAATCTCGTAGTCGTAATTTTTAGGGATAAACTGGATTAACGTTTGGTTGAATGTTGCCAGGCCTTCTTCTTCGTTAAAACAAGGTACAATAACGGATATTTTCTTTCCTGATTCCATTAATTAGCTTTATTTTGTAAATATACTTTATTTTGTATAACAATAATACTAGATCAATATGGAAGATTTCCGAAAGGGCTTTTTGCTGACTCTTGTTTTGAGTACTACTGTATTGTTTCTATTCTTCGGCCCTTTGCTGAAAGATCCCAATCGTGTTTATTTTGCTTCAGGAGGTGATGGTTTAAAGTCTTATGCTGCATCGATTTACCACCTAAATAACGATAGTTCCTTATTTCGTTCATCGATTCAGAATTACCCCTATGGCGAGATGGCTTTTTTTGCCGATTGCCATCCGATGATCACCAATCCAATTCGGATCTTGAGTAAAACAGGCATCGATTTCAGGGAATATATTGTTGGAATAATAAACCTGTTTATGCTCCTGTCTATTGTGCTGGCGGCCATTTTCCTTTATTTAATTTTTACTGAACTTAAAATTTCGTGGTGGTTTGCGGCCATCGCATCGGTTGGGATTGCCATGCTTTCACCACAAATAGGCCGGTTGGGTGGGCATTTTTCGTTGAGTCATTTGATGTGGTTGCCGATGTTAATCTGGTTACTCATGAAGTTCGACCAAAAAAAGTCGTATGGATTGTCGGCCATCATTGGGTTTGTTACTTTTTTTGCCGCCGGAATGCACATGTACTTTTTTGCCTTGTTTGGGTTTTTGTTCCTGTTTTACTGGAGTTTTAGCATTTATTCTAAGCAAATAAATATCCGAAATTACCAATGGGCAATTCACCTTTTCATCCAGTTCATTCTTCCGCTGATATTGGTTCAACTCATTGTTGGCGCCAACAATACAATAACCGATCGTACCACTCATCCCTGGGGATTTTTTACTTATAAAGCCAATCCGGCCACTGTTTTTCTTCCGATTCATAAACCGTATGCGACCATCATGAAGCAGATAGGGATGAAATACGATTACGAATGGGAAGCCTTCGCATTTATTGGCTTGGTGGCATTGATTGGGTTCGTCGTCGGGGTGTATCGAATGGTCATTCGGATTCGGAAAAAGCAACCGTGGTGGAAAGTCTCAGAAAATAGGTTGATGACCATTTTTTTCTGGGCATCAGTAGCTTCGTTGTTGCTTTCATTTAGTATTCCTTTTAATATGGGACTGATGTTTTTACTGGATTATCTTGGCCCAATCCAGCAGTTGCGCGCCTTGTCGCGGTTTTCATGGCTGTTTTATTACGTGATCAATATTCTTGTTTTCTATGGAATTTTCAACCTGATGAAACGCGGAATGCGCCAGAAAATATTGGGTATACTGGCTCTTTCATTTCTTCTGTACGACGGGTATCTGAATGTGAACCAATATGCCCCTCGGTTGAATAACCGTATTCCTGAACTTGATGATTTAAGTAATTCATCGCTTGAGAATGCGTGGGTTTCAAAGATTAATCCTGACAATTATCAGGCGGTTTTGCCCTTGCCTTATTTTCATGTAGGTTCTGAGAATGTGTGGCTCGAATCCAAATGTAACGCAATGCAGCAATCGCTCATCGTGTCGCTGAAAAGCGGCTTGCCTTCCATGGGTGTAGCGTTGAGCCGGACGTCCATCTCGCAAACCTACAAAAGCCTTGAACTGGCCTGTATTCCGGTTTCGCCGTACCAGATCAAAAGCGATTTGCCCAACCAGAAACCGTTGTTGCTGATGGTTGATAATTGCAACGAACTGAATCCGTCTGAAAAAGATATAGTTAGTCAATCATCACTTGTTTGGCAGGGGTCCAAATTTTCGTTATACCGGTTTTCGATTGACAGGCTCGACAGTCTGGCTCAGAAAGGTCGACGTTTATTTGACGCTGAGATGCAGCCGCTGTATACAGGTAAGGTTGATTCGACCAAAGTTCTGTTTTACAATGGATTTGAAAGTAATCGGACGACTGGCGCATTTGCAGGTTCGGGCGCATTTTCGGGAGAGATTAAGAATTGGAATCATATTCTGGACACCCAACTAAAGAAAGGTTTGCCGGGCGATACCTGCGAGTTGTTGTTCTGGGCCAAAGGGTTTGAAAAAGACCTGTTTGCCCGATCAAATTTCGAATTTGTGCAGAAAGACGGTGACCAGACGGTAATTTACAAGTACGATCAGTTTCAGCGATACTTTTGTTCTCTTAAGGACGGTTGGATGCGTATCCGGATTCCTTTTGTGCTAAAAACAGCAAGCGATCGGGTGATGCTTTCGGTGCGGAATAAAGATTTAAAGCATTTTCAGTTGGTGGTTGACGATCTGATGATTCGGAAGAAACATCAGTAGCAAATCAATATCTGTCTTTCTTTTTTTTTTAAGCTGTTGAAATCTAGATTTTATCAGTAGAAAATTTCTTGGATATTAATTATTTTTTTTTGTTATTTCAGAATTTTATGTAATTCGGTTCTTCCATTCTCAAAATACCTAAAAATAGAATCGCCTTCTTGTTTTATTTCCTCTTCAAAAGTATAATGGATTGAGTCATTTTGATAATATCCAACTATTGAAAGTCGATAGCTAAAGTAATATTGTTTCCAAGGATTGTTCGTATGACCTGAAGCCGGAAATATTTGGCTTTTTGTTTCAATTTTGTTACCGGTAACCCGCATCTTAATTGGATCGCCCGTGGAGGCTCTCCAATAGTTCATGATTATTGTATCAGCAGTAAGCTTCGAAATATTGCCACCGGCCAAACTCCAGCCAGAATTAAAATATGACTGACCTTCATAGTTTCCAACAATCTCATCGATTTTTGATGGCTCCGTTTTATCTTCTTTTTTGCAACCAAACAAAACAAGAGAGATGACTAATATGAAGAATAATCGGCTATTCATATCTGAATTATAATAAGTTTAGGTTTTCATCATTAAAAGTAAACAATAAAACAGAGACTAATTGAAATTAGTGTTTTATTCTTTGTTTTTAAGTCTGTAGATTTTTATTCCGTTGTATTCTCCAATCTGGTTGCTGATAAACGGGGCAACATCGTCGCGAAGCAGGTTTTCATCACCCTGTACGATTAGATATTTTGCACCAAGCTCTATTTTGCGTTCTGTTCTTCGAGCACCTTGGTAATTGTTCCAGTAATGGTAATCGGTAAATCCCTTTTGCTGCAGCATGGTTAGTGTAATATTTGGCGATTCGTCTGGGATAGAAATAACCTTGTCCTCGAATTTTATGCCCAGACTGCGGAGGTAAGGAGTGATTCCCTCAAACTTACCCCGGTGAAGCTCCCAATCCCAATAACAGTAGTCCCAATAATCCTGTACCCGCTTGGGCAATGGAATATTATAGGTAACCATTTTATCTTTAGGATTGAAGTGGTCCCTAGTTACTACTATATCGTAATTTAGTGAAAATGCTAATAGAATGAATGCCAGTGATTTGGTTGTTGTTGAATTGAATGTTTTTATCGACAAACCTTTCATCGTTGTTAAAAAAGTAAGGATTATGGCAGGTATAATTACTGTTGCATCTATTAAAAAATACTCATGGGCATCCATTGCTTCAAAAAACAGCAGAATAAACATCGAAATTCCTAAAAACAAGATAGAGGTAATTAAAAGTAAAGTCGTGTTTGTTTTTTTCCAAAGTACCACTGAGACAATAAATAATCCAGCCAATGTTATTAGAGCGAAGGGATTCAGGAGGTAGATAATTGTATTGGTGTAAACGACGTTTAAAATCTGGTGAATGTGTTCAGAACTTAAGCTCCATATCGGAATAGTGTCCTGTCGGAACAATCCATCCAGATTCTTCGAATTGTAATCTTTAGCAAAAGCATACCATGAAAATACAACAATAAACAGAAAAAGAACAGAGCCCAGTTGCAGAAGCAGAGCTTTCGAATTCTGCTTTATATGGCGAATATTTTGAAGAAAGCACACCGCGTTTATGGCTAAAAAGGCAAAAAGGCTCGATATCTTTAAAAGTGCTCCGATCGAAAATAGAATCGTTGAAAGCACTAAAAATTGGACTTTTGAAGAAGCGTGATATTTATAATAATAGTAAGTTGCAATAAGAGCCAATCCAAGTGCCGGAATATTAGGGATAAAATTAAAACCATAATACCCAAGCAAGGGTGATGAAAACATTAAAAGACTGACTAATGCAGCCCAAAAATGATCGTTAAGTATCTCATTTGATAATTTATATAAATAGAACAGGCCAATAAATAAAAGAATTAAATCGATAAGTCGTAGAACCAAAGGATTCACTCCCGTTACCTTCCATATTTTGGCGGTGATGTAGTATATTCCGGGAAACTCGCTTACAGCTTTTCCTCCTTTGTCTTCAATAACGCATAAAACTGAAGGTTCTAAAAACCGGTTGTTCTCATAATAGTAATTTAATGCGAAAGCATAACTGTCACTTTGCCGGTAGGAATGTCTTGAAAAAGGGCCCTTGGACGCGACCTTTTGGTATCCCATTAAGTAAAATAGACCGATGAAAATAATCAGGAAAACGTATATGGGAATAAGCTTTTTGCTTGAAATCTGTTTGAATAAATTGTACTTAATCATAAACATTATTGGGTTATTTGGTTAAGTTGATTGTCATTTTTACTTTTTGTAAAGATAACTCGATTTCTTCTTTTTGAAACGCTTAATAATTTAGTTTAGTGCTTATCTTGCAATGCTATTTTACCCAATTAATTACTGTATAAAACAAGTAGCGAGATGTTTGAAAATTACCCTAAAGAAAGATTAAAATTACCACTCGAATTTCAGAAAATTTATTCCGAACATTATAAAAATAATCGTGAAGGATCGACTTCTGCATCTTCTCTGGCTCAAAAGATGGAAGCTTGGTTGCACCGAAAAGTTGCTAATGATGTGATCGGTACTGAGGATAAATCGACCCTGGAAATTGGGGCAGGAACTCTGAATCAGTTGATGTACGAGCATACAAAGCCGTATGATATTGTTGAACCATTTTCTGAGCTTTACTCCAGTTCAAAATATAGAAATCGACTCAATGAGGTATTTCAGGATATTGATGATGTCGATGCTGCGAATAAATATGACCGAATAACTTCTGTTGCAACATTTGAGCATATCACCGATTTACCTAAAGTAGTTGCTAAAACATGTATTCTTCTCAACGAACGTGGTACGTTACGTGTATCAATTCCGAATGAAGGTACTTTCCTTTGGAAGTTGGGATACAAATTAACAACAGGCATCGAGTTCAAACTAAAATATGGCCTTGATTATAGCGTATTAATGAATCACGAACATGTGAATACCGCAGATGAGATAGAGCAAGTATTGAAATATTTCTATGCTGATGTTAAATGTTCTTGTTTCGGAATTAGCCGGAAGATTGCCTTTTACCGGTTTTATGAATGCTCAAATCCAAGGATTGGGATTGCAGAAAAATATTTGAAATCATTAATTGTGGATTGAATTTAAATTCATGCTAACAAAGCACATCCAGTCAGAGATAATCAGGTATTTGGGGAAAGAACCTACCAAAGGACAGGAAGAACTTTCCGGTCGGTTTGCCGATTTCATTGCCAGCTCGGATTTGGATGCTGTTTTTCTCCTGAAAGGGTATGCCGGTACTGGTAAAACCACCATGCTCAGTTCGTTGGTTGCGACTTTTACTGCTTTTAAATTTCGTTCGGTCTTACTGGCTCCAACTGGCCGTGCAGCGAAAGTTTTGTCGGGCTACACCGGACAAAATGCTTATACCATTCATAAAAACATCTATCGGCAGCAATCGTCGAGCGACGGATTCGGCCGATTTGTGCTGAATAAAAACCTTTTTAAAGATACTTTTTTTATTGTCGATGAGGCTTCGATGGTTCCCAACTCGAATGCCGAAACGTCGATATTTGGCTCCGGACGTTTGTTGGAAGATTTGATCGAATATGTTTATTCAGGCTCGAATTGCAAATTGATTTTGGTGGGTGATACCGCACAGCTTCCGCCAGTTGGTCTCGATATCAGTCCGGCATTGTCCAGAATTGAGCTTGAGTTTTATGATCGGGTTGTTTTTGAATATGAGTTAACCGATGTGGTCCGGCAAAATCAAAACTCCGGAATTTTGCACAATGCAACCATGATCCGGAACCTGATCACTGGCGATTATTTTTCTCCGGGATATTTTCATCTGGAATTAAAAGGTTTTGATGATATCCGGCGACTTGGCGGAGCCGACTTGATTGAAGAGATATCGACTTGTTACGACCGTTTCGGGCTGTTTGAGACCATTGTAGTTACCCGCTCGAACAAGCGTGCCAATAAATTTAACGAAGGCATACGCAGTACGATTCTCTACAAAGAAGCCGACATCTCAGTTGGTGACTTGATCATGGTGGTGAAGAATAATTATTTCTGGCTCGAAGCGAATGAAAAGATCGATTTTATTGCCAATGGCGACATTGCTGAGATCATTTCGATTGGGAAATACGAAGATTTGTACGGTTTCCGGTTTGCCAATGTAAGTCTTCGGCTGATTGATTATCCGGATATTGAATTCGACTGCAAAATTATCCTGGATACACTGGCAATTGAATCGGCATCGCTAACCAGTGAGCAAAACCGTAAATTATACGATGCCGTTTCTGAAGATTATATGGACATCCGGAGTAAGAAAAAGCGCTGGGAAAAGGTTCGGGAGAATCCCTATTTCAACGCCCTTCAGGTGAAATTTGCCTATGCCGTTACCTGCCACAAAGCGCAAGGCGGACAATGGAAAGCAGTTTTTGTCGATCAGGGCTACCTGACCGAAGAAATGATTAACATCGAATTTATGCGGTGGATGTATACCGCCTTTACCCGCCCGACTGAAAGGTTGTATTTGGTGAATTTTAATAAGGAATTTTTCGAATAGTTTTCCCCTGCTACCGCACGACTAGCTACTGCCCCTCGTTTGAGCGCCAGCGGCAACGAGGGGCAGTTGATTTGGCGTCTGCGACGCATCATTGTATCACCATTTGCACCCAATTGGGATGCGGAAGCCGAGTTATAAACTCAGAACCATTAACCCCTCGTTGCAAACGAGGGGGAGGGGGCGGTAGCGACAACGAGTGGACGTTTATTTTGATAGTTTCTAAATTATTGATCAAAATAATATTCGATGCCCAATAAATACAAAGGTTGTAACATATGGATCATATTCATGCAGTTAAATGTCTTGAATATTTTTAAGTTAACTTGTTTTTTTGTGGTTGGTATTCTGTAAATTAGTAAACACAATTTATTAACTCACTAAAAAACAGAAACAAAATGGCACAATTACTCTACGAACGGCACTCGACCAACGTGCACCTGAACATTGTAAAACGTCACATCAGACTTGCCAGGCAATTTAAAGGAGCCGAGGAACTTGTAATCGCTATCGAACCTTTCTACAACGAACTGGCAGCAAAAGCAGCCAATACCATTAGCGCTACCGAAGAAACCGAATGTAAACGCGATTCACTGGCGCTTGCCGACGTAACGCTTGACGATAAAGTGCGCGACCTGAACGACGCCTGCAAGAAATACGACCGCGATCACCCCGGGATTCCTGTTTCCGCGCTGTTATTTCCTGAAGGGACTTCGCCCTTTATTTATGCGCCAGTTGAAACAGAACCTACCCTGGTTGAAAAACTGATTCTGGGTATTCAGAGTTTGGGCGAAGGACATCCACTTGCCGAACACATCGGAACGCTTCAGGATGCCATCGGTAACAGCAAAACAGCTATTGCCGAAGTAAAAACAGCTATTACCGCCGAAAAAATGGCCGAAGCCCTCGAAGCCATTGCCAAAGTGAATTTAACCAGGCAATACGAACAAAACATTTATACGGCCAGTTCCAAATTCGGAAAAGCCTATGCCAATCGCCTGTTTCCACAGATATTCACTGCTACTAAAAGTGAACCCACTGTTGAACCGACCAATCCGGCCTAATAATTTTTGTAAAAGCATAAAAACCGTCTAAATGAGTCCAACAAATTTGTAACCCTCATTTAGACGGTTTTATAGCAACCACAAAATTTGTATTCGCATCGGAAACCGAATAAAAGGTGCCAACAAATTTGTAAACTTCTACTAGACAAATTTCCATGGAAATACCAGTTTCAATTCGCATAGAAAAGTGTTTAATAGGTAAATTGAAATTTCTTGAGGCCACAAAGACGGCTAAAACGGGAAAACAAAAATTCGTGGCGGCAAAAGTTACAGATTCGATGACTCAACGTTCATCGGATCAGAAGTAAGAATAATCGAAGTTTCGGTAAAATGGTATGGACTTGCCGGCATTTATTAGTTGAACTAAACCGCTTTCGCGATCAATATTACTGTCGGCAATAATATAAATTGGAAGAGTACGTAAGTGTTTAAATTTTAAAATTGATATAATGGAAGAAACATTAAAACTTTTAAGGACAATTATTGATGGTCATGACTTTCAAAAAATGCCTGAATGGAATGAGAATGGTGAGTTTATTGGTGATGCCAGAGCAGCGGTTAGTTTAATTCGAGAAGTGATGTCACTCCTCAATGAAAAATATAAAGACCTCCGAGACCTACCAGGATTATCATATAACATTAATCTTATTCAACATGCGACAAACAGGATTGATGAAATGATTAAAGAATCAAAGACTTTTAACAAAATGGATTTGGTCATTTTTCATCACTGTATTGAATATACAATTAAAGAAATGATTTCGGATCCAAAATTTTGGAACATATAGTAATATGAAAAAATTAAACTTTAAATTATGTCAGTAAATAAAATTGTTGGTCAATTAATCTGTGACACATGTGGAAGTGCTAATCAATTCGAAACAAACGAGGACAAAACATATGTGAAATGCCATGCTTGTGGTAGAGAATACTTTGGTGGATACAATGAGCTTGTAGAGTTGAATAAACCATACATTGAAAAAAGAGCTAGAATTGAAGGGGAAAAAATTATTGCTGAAAAGTTCAAGGCCATATTTAAAAATCTAAAATAAATATATGGAATCAGCTAAGATTATTTCTTACATCTCTTTGGGGGTATCTTCCATTACTGTAATATTTGGTTTCTTTGTGTTCCTCAAATATGATCGTCGTTTAAAAAATCAGGAAAAAAGACTAAACAAAAAACTAGACGTTATTTATGATTCTCAAATCGACAAGATCAAAAAGGAAGAGTTAAATAAAAATATAGCGGATCTGTTTGTCGTGGCATTGCCATATAATGGAGGTGGAAGTCATGATGTTAGAATATCAAATATTGGTAAATGTAAAGCTCGAAATATTCGCTTAGGTGAAAACTCATTGACTAAAGATAATGGGATATTTGAAAACACTTTTGAGACAATTAGTGGTTTAGATCCAATGGGAAGAGCCGATTTTAGACTTCATTGTAGTAATAACGTTAAATCCTGTTTTTCTTTGACTTTAATATGGGACGATGAAATGAATAAAGATAACTCCAAAGAATTTTCAATCAATCTTTAAATTAAGGACGACTTAAATATTTAACCAATGAAGATCGGACGTACAAAAATAATTATGCTTACCGTATAGATAAAAAAAGAACGAAGGCATAATCGAGTTAAATACCCTGTCAATAGTTAGCTGAAGGGGTGAACCTATCTCTAATTTTGATTTTTGAGAGGCATAGAGTAAAACTCCCTTTGAAGACTTAACCATCTGAACATAGCAATATTTTGAGTGTAGCTGAAATAATAAACATATTTATATGAGAACATTATTACTAAACCTAATTCTGTTGATTGTTTTTCAAATTAACATTTTTGCTCAGCCTGATGTTAAAAGCTGGGAAAATATTCCTTGGAATTCATCAGAATCACAGATCAAAGAAATCTTGAAAGAAAAGTTAATTGCACTTGACCAAACCGAAAAATATTCAAATGAATATTGTAACTATGTCATCAAGGATATTCTGAAATACAATGCTAGTTTTAATGTTCATTTTTTAATTGAGGAGAAAAGCAATACGTTAGACTGTGTAAAACTCGAGTTAGATCCAATCAAGGCAGGTTTAAAATCAAAGACTACAGACATACGCAAGATCTATGAATCTGTGCTTTCATTGATGAAGGAAGAATATGGTGAACCAAATAACAATGAAATAAACGAATATTCAAAAAGTTCAAATTGGTTTTTTAAATCAACCATCATAAAATTAGGTTTTTTGGATTTTAATGAAGAGTCAATTTTACCTTTTCTTAGCATTTTGTATAGACAAGCTCCTCAAGGATATGACTTTAGGGAAACAAATTGGGGATTTCAAAGAAATCAGGTTATTAATAGTGAGAAGCAACCAGTTTTTGTCAATAAAGACAATATTATTGGATATGAATCTTCAATTGCAGGCATGAAATGTTTGATTGGTTATATCTTTACCGATGAAAAGTTAACAAGAGCTAAATATGTTATACAAGAAACTCATACAAATAAGTCTGATTATAAAACGCTAAAGAGTTTACTAACTAAAAAATATGGATCAACGATTCTTGATAATGACCAGAAATGGTTCAATGATTTATATAAAGATGAATATCAGCAATGGGGGATGGCAATAAGTTTAGGCCATCTATCTTATATTTCCTCTTGGCAAACTCCCAAAACAAAAATAGACTTAGTTTTAAGCGGAGATAATTATGAAATAAATTTGGTAATCGAATACAAAAGCACTCAATTTGAGGGAGTTGAAAAGAAACTGAAAGAGAAAGAAGACCTTAACAAGTTATAAAAAACTGGGCATAATATATAGGATTTTAAGTGGTGCGTAGCACCCAGCGTGAAGTCCCGGTTGAACTCCTGCTCTTTGGGATATGTAAAAGCCAGTGAACGCTAGTGTCCCCGAGTAATTGGGGCAATCTGCACCTTTTCGCAATGGATTTACAATCCATTTATCGGCTGCTGGTAACGATTTGCAGATGTAAACTTTGTTGAGTATTTAAAGTCAAGCAAATTGAGTATTTTAAAATTTCAAGAAAAAAGAAAATGAGCAATATTAAATTATTTGAGAGCAAACAGATCAGAACGGTTTGGAATGAAACCGACGAAAAATGGTACACCAGCTCTTCAGGATATGCAAACGCTCGCAATGGCTAGTGCCAATTTGTAATTGGCACTTTTTAACGAGGGATTTGTAATCGTACAAATTAACTTGCACCAGCAAGAAAGGCAATCATTAGTAAAGCATATTTTAAACAATAACCTCAGTAGAAATGCAATAACAAATGAGCTTTAAACCTTATTACCTTATTCAAATAAATAAGGTTGTAAAGATGAGGGAGATGTTTGGCTACTGAGGTTAATAGTAAAGAAAATCAGGTTTTAAGTGCAAGCGAAAGAAGCGGGGCGAATAAAACCTCAGTAGAAAATATTCAACCAACAGTGTCCAACCTTATTACCTTATTTATGAAATATGAAAGTGGAATACAACAATCTGTACACGCATTTCGTGTTCACAACCTTACACCGGTTGCCTTTGATCGTTGATACGCATAGGGAGCGCATCGAGAAATACATCACCGGAATAGTCAAAAACAATGAAAGTCACCTCTATGCCATTTACGCGAATCCGGAACATGTACACTTTTTGATCTCCCGTGCACCAAACATTTCTGAAGAAACAATCGCCTCTTTAGTGGCGAATAGCTCAGAACGGTTTATTAATGAGAATAGATTTTGTCAGGGCAAATTTAAATGGCAAGATACCTGTTCTGCTTTTTCGGTATCAAAAGGCGATGTTCGAAAAGTATGCAATTACATCCTTAATCAGCCGGAACATCATCGGAAGGTTAGTTTCATGGAAGAATATGAGACATTTATTAAATTCTACCAGAAGACGATCAACCCCGAAATAAGGTAATAAGGTTGAGGGCAATGTGCATGGCTTTTCTACTGAGGTAGCCCTCTAAAAATAAGGGTTAAAGAAAAAAGGCGATCAAGGTTATTTGGATACACTCCGATGGCGCGGCAATCCTGCTCTTCGGGATATGTAAAAGTTCACAATTGCTAGTGCCCCCGAGCACCTCTGCTACTGCACGATTATATCGCGTGGTAAAGAACAGTTATTAAATAATGCCACACAATAAAATCGTGCGACAGCGTCGAGGCAATATAAATTTAACCCGTTTCAAACTCCTTAAATTCACGATCATGCTAAATTTTGATCAGTTCAAGTACAACAAATCATCGATACCAGCCGATGCCAACGCACGACAACAGTTTTTTAAGCAGCTCGAACAAGAATTTTACGAAGAGGTAAAGAACTCGGAAACGGCCAGCGCGTATTTCGCAAACTACCGGCCCGACAGCATCGAAAGCTTTACAAAGACGTATGCTGCCAGAAAAGTGCATCTTTTACAATGCTACGAATTTTATTCCGACGAATACCACGAAAAAGAAGTGTCGGAACTAAATTATCAGAAAAAAGCAGAAGAAATGCTTCAGCTTATCCTTCAGAAAAAGTTGTTCAACATGCAACTACGTTGGCGGGCGGGTCAGCTTAAAATCGATGAAATTGATATTGCGTACGACTTTGAATTCTGGACGAAGCACATCCTCGCTTGCCCATTTGTTCCGACGATTACGAGCCATGAGCTTGAACTGATGAAAGAGTATTTGCTGCGCTTCGATGAAGATGATGAGGTTGACGACCGTTATACACGGTGGCAGGATTACTATTCGCTAACTCAAAAAGATGAGCATGGCGATATGGAAGATATGCCTGACTGGTACGATTTCTATGATTCGAGAATGGGAACCCGTATGCTTTTGCTTCTGCCCAACCACAAAGGAACAATGGAGGACTTTTATCTTGACTTTTCGCGTAAGCCTGCTGGAGCAGTCAATCCTTCGGTGAATACCCCTGAGCCGTTGCCTTACCTTTATGGTTGGGGAACAGAAATTTTCGGTTTCGCAGAGCATTTTGAAAAAGACAAATATTTCAGCGCCCTGTTTAAATATTACAAATATTACGAGGAAAAGGATCATCGACGTCCAAATTTTGATGACCTAAAAGAGACCATTCAATATTTGCTTACTGCCGACAGACCTGTTTATATGAAAAGCCACCTCACATGGGATAACGCTCTTATGGTGGCCGCAAAAGAGTACCGAAATACAAAAATCGTGGAAGCACTCAACTTTGCTTTTGATGAATACCTGATGATGAAAGAACTGGGATTCTCGAAAGATAAATCGCCGGAAGAAATAACAAAAGAATATAACAATGACCATCTTGTTCAACTTTTCCGCGAAAAAATCCTGGAAGGAAGAGTTCAAAATGGAGAACCCAACGATTTTGATTATTAAACAATCCCGCCGTTGCCCTTCGAGCATTAGCGGCAAAGAGTGGGATAGAGCGGGTGCCCTTTCTTCTAATGACTATTGACCTTTTCCTTCCACAAGGAACACCTGACCTTCTGTAATCGCTTCTGTATTCGTAAAAATCTCCTGTGCTTCCTTCAGGATTATAGTGTGATCTTTATACCTGGCCGAAAAATGGCCGATAATTAACTTGCCAACTTCAGCCTCTAAAGCAACCCGGGCGGCATCTTCGCCGGTGGAGTGGTAGGTGGTTTGTGCCAAATCCTTGTTGTCGCGGGCAAAGGTGGCTTCGTGATAGAGCAAATCCACATTCCGGACCGATTCGAGATACGATTCGTTGTATCGGGTGTCGCTACAAAAGGCGAAGGTTCGTGCCCGATGTTTGTTTTTTGTCAATTCGGAATGTGGAATAATACGGCCATCGCTTGTGATGAAATCTCCACCTTCTTTAATCCTTTGCCGGTCGCGAATGGGGATCTGATATTCTTTAATCTTTTCAGGAAGTAAATTAGGCAAAGCGGGTTTTTCTTCGAACCGAAATCCGCAGGTTGAAATCCGGTGGTCTAAAGGGAATGAGTAAACCGTAACCTTCGAGTCTTCAAAAATTTGCTGCTCTTTCTTGAAATTCAGCGGGTGAAAGATAATTTTGAACGGGAGTTCTTCAGCATACAAAAACTCAACTTGAGGCGAAAGGAATTTCTGCAACTCAGAATGGGAATAGATGTGCAAATCGTTTTCGCGGCCAATGAGGGCGAACGTTGAAATGAGCCCGATCAACCCAAAAATATGGTCGCCGTGCAAATGTGAAATAAAAATGTGATTGATTTTGGAAAAGCCAATCTTGTATTTCCGCATCTGGGTTTGCGAACCTTCTCCGCAATCGATTAAAAAAAACCGCCCGGATACATGGAGTACCTGGGCGGTTGGATATCTGTTTGATGTAGGTAATGCAGAACTGGTTCCGAGAATAGTCAGCTGAAAAGGCATTACAGAATCCGACATGGTGTCCGGCTAAAGTTTTTCCTTTTCATTCAGGAGGTGTACTGCTTCATCAACTGTTCGGGTAATAATCAAAACAGTATGTAACATCGAAATCCTGATAATCTGTTCAACATCGGGCTGAAGGCCAGTCAAAATAAATGTTCCGATTGCGTCTTCACAAAGGCGGTTGGCTACCAAAATAGCGCTTAAGCCTGAAGAATCACAATATTCACAATTACCGACATCCAGAACGATGTTTTTCTCTCCGTTCGTATTTATTGCTACAAGTTCTGATTTTAGGTCTGGAGCGTTGTTGGTATCCAGCCTGTCATTCAGTACTCTAACAAGAGTATAGTCTGCTATTTTTGATATTTCGAAATCCATAGATGCAATTTATGAAATTCTAATGGATTTTTAATAATCAATGTCTAGTTTTCTTTTTGTTCGTCAGCTTCCATCTGAGACCTTAAAGCAGCCAATTCAGAAATATCTCCAAGTGTAGTTTTTTCAGCGCTGTTCACTTCTTTCACTTGTTTTACAGCTTTAGCAGTAGCTTTAGCCTGGGTTTTCCGTTTTGCTGTTTCTTCAGCTTTTTTCTCATCTTCGAATACTCTTGAATGAGAAAGGATGATGCGTTTGGCAGCTTTTGAGAATTCAATGACTTTGAATTCAAGTTTTTCTTCAAGCTGAGCCTGACTTCCGTCTTCTTTTACCAAGTGACGTGGAGTGGCAAAACCTTCAACACCATAAGGAAGAGCGATTGTTGCGCCTTTGTCGAATAATTCAACAACAGTTCCTTCGTGGATTGAATCAACCGAGAAGATGGTTTCGAATACATCCCATGGGTTTTCTTCCAATTGTTTGTGGCCTAAGCTCAAACGACGATTGTCTTTGTCGATGTCCAATACAACAACATCAATTTCAGAACCGATAGAAGTGAATTCAGATGGATGTTTGATTTTCTTGGTCCAGCTCAAGTCTGAAATGTGGATCAAGCCGTCAACGCCTTCCTGAATTTCAACAAATACGCCGAAATTGGTGAAGTTACGAACTGTGGCTTTGTGTTTTGTTCCAACACCAAATACAGTGTCAATTTCCTGCCATGGGTCAGATTTTAATTGTTTGATGCCCAAAGACATTTTGCGTTCTTCGCGATCCAAAGTCAGGATTTGAGCTTCGATTTCGTCGCCAACTTTCAGGAAGTCCTGAGCGCTGCGCAAGTGCTGTGACCAGCTCATTTCTGAAACGTGGATCAAACCTTCAACGCCGGCAGCAATTTCAACGAATGCACCGTAGTCGGCCATAACCACTACTTTACCTTTTACTGAATCGCCAACTTTCAATTCGGAACCAAGGCTATCCCATGGGTGAGGAGTTAATTGTTTCAAGCCAAGAGCGATACGTTTTTTGTCATCGTCGAAGTCAAGAATAACAACATTCAACTTCTGATCCAATTCAACGATTTCGTTTGGATGAGTAATACGACCCCAAGAAAGGTCGGTAATATGGATCAAACCATCTACGCCGCCAAGGTCGATAAATACACCGTATGAGGTGATATTTTTAACGGTACCTTCAAGTACTTGTCCTTTTTCGAGTTTAGAGATAATTTCTTTTTTCTGCAGTTCGAGTTCCGCCTCGATCAATGCTTTGTGAGAAACTACTACGTTACGGAATTCGTGATTGATTTTAACTACTTTGAATTCCATGGTTTTGTTCACGTACATGTCGTAATCTCGGATTGGTTTCACATCGATCTGTGAACCTGGCAAGAATGCTTCGATTCCGAATACGTCAACGATCATACCGCCTTTCGTACGGCATTTAATGAATCCTTTGATGACTTCATCTTTGTCAAGAGCTTCGTTTACACGATCCCATGAGCGCAGCGCTCTTGCCTTCTTGTGTGAAAGGATCATCTGGCCTTTTAAATCCTCAAGGCTTTCGATGTAAACTTCAACTAAATCTTTTGGTTTTAATTCTGGGTTGTAACGGAATTCGTTTAAGCTAACGATACCATCCGATTTGTACCCGATGTCAACAACAACTTCACGTTTGTTCATCGAAATAACTCTTCCTTCAACCACTTCTTTTTCCTGAACAGTTGTCAGGGTCTTTTCATAAAGAGTTTCAAGATCTTTTTTGTTTCTTCCGCCAAATCCTTTGTCTTCTTCTTCCAATGCATCCCAGTCAAAATCTGCTGGTTCAGCAACAACTGTTTTAGGCGCTTTTGCCTTTTTAGCAACCGGAATAACTTCAGGTTCAACAAATTCTGCTGCTTTTTCTGCTGCCTGGGCAACAACTTCTTCTGCCACTTCGGCCGGTGTTTCTTCTACTACTGGAGCAACAGTCTCTTCAACTGCTACGGTTTGTGTTTCAACAGTTTCCTGTTGTTCGAGTTCTACCTTTGGATCAAGGTTCTCTGCGTTGTTTTCTACCATTTAATAATCAATTAATTAATGAGTTAGACTGTATATTAAATAAATGCGCCGCAAAATTAAGACTATTCCACTATAAAACAAAGAATTCCGGCAATATTTCCTTTGCATTCAGTTATCTTTCTGACAGGCCCTTGTTCGTTCAGAATCATATCGAAAAGCATTCAGAGTCAAAACATAAGCAAATAATATCAGATATTTGCAGCGTTTTCAAGTTTCTGTTAAGTATTAATCCTTATTTTTGATACCATATCAAGCGGCATTAGTGATTTCAAAATTAAATGAAGCTAAATAATTATGAAACGAATACTTGTGACCGGAGGAGCCGGGTTTGTTGGATCGCATTTGTGTGAACGACTTCTGAATGAAGGGAACGAAGTGGTTTGCATGGACAACTATTTCACAGGCAAAAAACAGAAGATTGTTCATTTAATTGATAATCCCTATTTCGAATTGATCAGGCATGATGTAACGATGCCTTACTATATTGAAGTGGATGAAATATACAATTTGGCATGTCCGGCTTCGCCGATTCAATATCAGTATAATCCGATTAAAACCATAAAAACATCGGTGATGGGAGCCGTGAACATGCTTGGTTTGGCCAAAAGAGTGAAGGCGAAGATTTTACAGGCATCGACCAGTGAAGTGTACGGCGATCCAAGCATTCATCCGCAAACCGAAGATTACTGGGGGCATGTGAACCCAATTGGAATCCGGTCGTGTTACGACGAAGGCAAACGTTGTGCCGAATCGCTGTTTGTTAATTATCATGTGCAGAATAATGTTCGCATAAAAATAGTTCGGATTTTCAATACTTATGGGCCCAAAATGGAACCCGATGATGGCCGTGTTATCTCGAATTTTATTGTACAGACATTACAAAATCAGGACATTACCATTTTTGGCGATGGGACTCAGACCCGAAGCTTTCAGTATGTTTCAGATTTAATTGAAGGTATGACGAGGATGATGGCTACCGGCGACGATTTTACGGGTCCGGTGAACCTTGGAAATCCTGGTGAATTTACCATACTGGAACTGGCCCAGAATATCATCGAACTCACCAATTCCAAATCAAAAATTATTTATCTTCCTTTGCCTGCTGATGATCCAACTCAGCGGCAACCCGACATTTCGCTGGCTAAAGAAAAGTTAGACGGCTGGGAACCAAAGGTTTCGCTCCGGAACGGATTGATAAAAACAATTGAATATTTTGATCAGTTATTATCGGAATAAATAAAAACAATAACTATGAAAGGAATCATTCTCGCCGGAGGATCTGGCACGCGGTTGTATCCGATTACGAAAAGCATTTCGAAACAGATTATCCCGATTTATGATAAACCAATGATTTATTACCCGCTGTCAGTTTTGATGCTGGCCGGAATTCGTGAGATCCTGATTATTTCAACTCCAAAGGATATTCATTTGTATCAGGATTTGCTTGAAGATGGCAGTCAATTGGGAATAAAACTCGAATATGCTATTCAACCTTCGCCTGATGGATTGGCACAGGCTTTTACGATTGGCGAAAAGTTTATTGGCGACGATTCTGTTTGTATGGTGTTGGGCGACAATATTTTTTACGGATATAATTTCAGCTCAATTCTTGAAGAAGCAGCAGCCTTGAAAGATGGTGCTATTGTTTTTGGGTATTACGTGAATGATCCGGAGCGATATGGTGTTGCTGAGTTTGATGAAACCGGTAAAGTATTGTCGATAGAGGAAAAGCCGTTACAACCAAAATCGAATTATGCAGTAACAGGCCTCTATTTTTACAGTAACGACGTGATTAAAAAGGCATTCGAATTAAAACCATCGAAAAGAGGTGAATTAGAGATAACCGACCTAAACCGGGTTTATTTGGAAGAAGGACGTTTAAACATGAAACTACTGGGGCGTGGTTTTGCCTGGCTCGACACCGGTACCCATGAAAGTTTGATGCAGGCTTCAAATTTTATTCATACTATCGAAGAACGACAGGGACTGAAAGTGTCGTGCATCGAAGAAATTGCCTTTTTAAGGGGATATATTACTAAAGAACAATTGCTTAAGTTGGCTGAGCCATTGAAGAAAAATCAATATGGTGAATATTTGATAAAACTAGCCAACCGGAAAGTTTTATCGTTTTAAAACAAATAAACAAAGAATGAAGATAATTGAAACTCCAATACCGAATCTGCTAATTATAGAACCTCGGGTTTTTGCTGATGAGCGGGGTTATTTTTTTGAGAGCTTCAGCGAAACAAAATTTGCTGCGAATGGATTGATTTCCAATTTTGTTCAGGATAATGAGTCGAAATCGCATTACGGCGTCATTCGTGGGCTGCATTATCAACTTGCCCCCTATGCACAAACCAAACTAATTCGGGTTGTGCGTGGTACCGTTTATGATGTGGCTGCCGATTTGCGCGAAGGTTCGCCTACATTTGGCCAATGGTACGGATTAATTGTAAGTGCCAGCAACAAAAAGCAATTCTATATTCCTAAAGGATTTGCTCATGGATTTTCTGTATTGAGCGAATATGCCATATTTTCCTATAAATGCGATGAATTTTACAATCCCCAGGCTGAGCGAGGAATCCGATACGATGATCCTGCTCTAAATATTGATTGGCGACTTCCGGCCGAACTAGCCGTAATTTCTGACAAAGACAAAATACATCCTTTTTTGGCAGACGCCGAAATGAATTTCAAATTTGAAAGATGAAAACAAAAGTACTGGTTACTGGAGCAAATGGACAGTTAGGATCGGAAATTCGCAAAATTTCGGGTTTGTTTCCTGAGATGGAGTTTAATTTTACTGATGTTGCTGAATTGGATATTACCAATCCGTGGGCTGTTGCTGATTTTCTGACCATAAATAAGCCACAATTTTTGGTCAATTGCGCAGCTTATACTGCTGTCGATAAGGCTGAAACTGATGTCGAGACAGCAACATTACTGAATGCTACAGCTGTTGGTATTCTGGCCGAGCAGTCGGCTGAAGTCGGTTGTAAAATGATTCATGTTTCTACTGATTATGTATTCAATGGCCGAGGGCCAAGGCCTTATAAGGAAGATGATCGGGTCGATCCGCAATCGGTATATGGAAAAACAAAACTGGAAGGCGAGACTTTGTGCATCAAAAATAACCCCGAAAGCATCATTATCCGAACTTCGTGGTTGTATTCCTGTTTTGGAAATAATTTCGTAAAAACGATGGTCCGGTTGGGAAACGAAAAAACGGAGCTTGGTGTCATTGCCGATCAGATTGGCAGTCCAACCAACGCCGCCGATTTGGCACGTGCAATTTTAACGATAATTTCATCTATTATAAGTGCTGAAAAACCATTTGCTTCAGGAATATACCACTATTCAAATGAGGGGGTTGCTTCGTGGTACGATTTTACAAAGGCCATTTTCGATATCGCAGAAATCAATTGTTTGGTGAAACCGATTGCATCAGAAGATTACCCTTCTTCGGTTAAGCGTCCGCCCTACAGTGTTATGAATAAGTCGAAAATTAAACTTATTTTTGGATTGCAAATCCCCCACTGGAGGGACAGTTTAGTTGAATATTTTCAGAAAAAATAATTACGATATGGCAACAAATCAGGAAGTTTTAGAAAGTGTAAAATTGAAGGCAGCAGAATGGCTGACTGAGGTTTATGATGAAGCGACCAAGTCTGAAGTTCGCAGGATGCTCGATAATGAAGATACTACCGAATTAATCGACTCATTTTACCGCGACCTTGAATTTGGAACCGGCGGTCTGCGTGGTATCATGGGAGCCGGAACCAACCGGATGAATATTTATACTGTGGGTGCTGCAACTCAGGGATTAAGTAATTATCTGAAAAAGGAATTCGCCAGCCTTCCTGAAATTAAAGTCGCCATTGGGTACGATTGCCGCAATAACAGCCGTCTGTTTTCTGAAACCAGCGCTGAAATTTTTGCGGCTAATGGAATAAAAGTTTATCTGTTTGATGATTTACGTCCGACACCTGAATTGTCTTTCGCTTTGCGCCAGTTGGGTTGCCAGAGTGGAATTATACTGACGGCATCGCACAATCCGAAGGAATATAATGGCTACAAAGCTTATTGGGACGACGGCTCGCAAATCGTTTCGCCACACGATGAAAACATCATTGAAGAAGTGTCGAAAGTAAAAGCTACCGACATCAAATTCAAGGGCGATAAAAGCCTGATTACCATCATGGGTGCCGATATGGACGAACTTTTCCTCGAAAAAGTGAAAACGGTGTCCATTTCTCCGGAAGTTGTTCAGCGGCAGAACGATTTAAAAATTGTTTATACCCCGATACACGGCACCGGTGTTCGCCTGATTCCGGCGGCTTTGCATGCTTTTGGTTTTACAAATATCATCCATGTCCCAGAACAGGATGTGGTAAGTGGAAATTTTCCGACAGTAATTTCACCAAATCCGGAAGAACCAGCCGCTATGAAAATGGCTGTTGCAAAGGCTGTCGAAGTCGATGCTGATGTGGTGCTAGCTTCCGATCCCGATGCCGACCGAATTGGTGTTGCTGTTAAAAATGACAAGGGCGAATTTGTTATCCTGAACGGAAATCAGACCGCCCTGGTGTTTATTTATTATATCATCAGTAAACGCAAGGAAAGCGGAAAACTTACAGGCAACGAATTCATTGTAAAAACAATTGTCACGACCGAACTGATAGCCAAAATCGCCGAACGGAATAACGTTGATTATTACGATGTTTTTACTGGTTTTAAGTATATAGCTGAAGTAATTCGCGATTTGGAAGGCCAGAAAGTTTACATTGGCGGAGGCGAAGAAAGCTTTGGCTTTATGCCTGCCGATTTCGTTCGCGATAAAGACGCTGTTTCGTCCTGTGCTTTGATGGCCGAAATTGTAGCCTGGGCAAAAGATCAGGGCAAATCGTTGTACCAATTGCTTCTGGATATTTATCTTGAATATGGCTATTCGCGCGAAAAAATGAAATATGTGGTACGCAAAGGAAAAACAGGTGCCGAAGAAATTCAGCAGATGATGGTTAATTTCCGCACCAACCCACCTAAAGTACTGGGCGGTTCAAAATTGAAAATTGTAAAAGATTACGAAACTTTGATTGAAAAAAACCTTCTTTCCCGGGAAGAGGCTCCAATTAATCAGAAAACAACCTCCAATGTATTGCAGTTCTTTACTGAAGATGGAACAAAAATATCAGTTCGCCCTTCAGGAACAGAGCCAAAAATAAAATTTTATTTCGAGGTTGCTGGTGAGTTTACTAAACGTGTCGATTACGATGCTGTTGAAAAACGGGCCGATGAGAAAATTGAAGCTATTATGAAAGAACTCGACTTGTAAATCAAGTTGTTAGATAATAGTGGGAACTCTATTCTAGTAACGAATGACTTTTCCCTAATAATTTTATCAACTAAAAAACCAATTAAAAATGAAAAGTGTATTGATTTCAGCAGTTGGCATTCTGGCCATTACTGCAACCTTTGCTCAGGGAAGAACCGATTTCCCAATGAAACCCGAGATGACCGAAATCTGGGACCCGGAAGTTTCAGTAGTTACTCCAGGCGAAACACCTCAGGATGCGCCTTCTGACGCTATTGTACTTTTTGATGGAAAAACTTTGAGCCAGGAATGGACCAATGATGCCGGTGCCGAACCCGGTTGGAATGTTGCCGACGGTTGTGCAACTGTTGTTAAAGGTACAGGTGTAATTAAAACTAAAAAGCAATTTAACGATTTTCAGCTTCATATCGAATGGCGTTCGCCTGCCGAAGTAGTTGGCGAAAGTCAGGGGCGCGGAAATAGCGGAATTTTTCTACAGGGACTTTATGAAGTTCAGGTACTGGATAATTACAATAACCGTACTTATCGCAATGGACAGGCCGGAAGTTTGTATAAACAATATCCTCCACTGGTAAATGTATGTAAAGGCCCTGGCGTTTGGCAGGTTTATGATATTATTTATACTGCGCCACGGTTTAACCCAAATGGAACATATTTTACTCCACCAACGGTAACCGTTTTACAGAATGGTGTTTTGGTTCAAAATCATGTGGCATTGCGCGGACCAACCGAATATATTGGTATTCCGGAGTATTTTGTAAAACCTCATGGAGCTGGTCCTATCGTTCTTCAGGATCATGGCAATCCGGTAAGCTACCGGAATATTTGGATTCGCGAATTATAATCGTAACTAACAAAGCTTCCTGAATTCAGGAAGCTTTGTTTTTTTATAAACTAAAGCTAACCACTGGCAAATTACTTCAATCCTGAAAAAGATTTCCCTTTTTTACTTTTTTTGCTCATTTTCTCTTTCCGTTAAATTTAGAGTATTTCCGATAAACAAAGTCGTTATCTACGGTGACAAAAAATAATATAATTTCATTATTTTTACTGATATTTAGTTTCCGCCAGATAAAAAAAATTATAAATAATCATAAAAAAGAATAAACAGAAGCAACCATTTCCGATGTTTTTTGCTCTACCCATAAGGTAAATAAGTTTTGTTGGTAGTAAGATGGTAAATTAAAAAGCAGTAAGATATATGATTGTAGATTATCAGAAGGGGAGACGTTTGGTTAGTGTTGTTATTCCCTGTTACAATTATGGAACTTTTCTTTTAGAAGCTGTTAATTCGGTGCTAAATTCGACCTATTCTCCGGTTGAGGTTATTATTGTCGATGATGGCTCAGTTGATTGTACAAAAGAGATTGCCCGAACAATCATGGATAAACATGGGAACGTATCCTACATCTACCAGGAGAATCAGGGACCTTCAGTAGCACGAAACAGGGGCATTGAAGAAGCAAAGGGAACGTACGTGCTTCCTTTGGATGCCGACGATAAAATTTCACCTCATTACATTGAGCGGGCAGTCGAAGTGCTGGAAAGTAGGTCGATGACCAAAGTTGTATATTGCGATGCCCAGTATTTCGGGGCCAAAAGCGGTCATTGGAAATTGAAAAAATTCTCTCTTAAGCGATTGGCTATCAGTAATATGATTTTTAGCTGCTCTATGTTTCGTAAAAACGATTGGAAAGAGGTCGGCGGTTATTCGAGCGAATTAATTGGAGGATGGGAGGATTGGGAATTTTGGATTTCGATGCTAAAGAACGGAGGACTTGTTCATAAACTTCCGTTTTCCGGTTTTTATTACCGTATTCACCGATGTTCGAGACAGAGAAGCACAACCTCGGAAATAGAGAAACAAACTGCCGATTTTATTAACCGAAAGCATCATGATTTTGTTGGGCGACAATTGGGAAGGCCTTTTCGAATTAAAAGAAAAAACTTATCCATGCAAATTGATAATCTTTTAATGAATGTAAGTGGTCGTATCGTTGATAAACTGAACCGTATGGGAATCAGGAAAAACAGGCAGGATCAAACTGTTGTTTCCGAAATTAGAACCCGCATTCCGTTTCCGGAACATTTTCCACAAAAAAATAGTTGAATACGTGGCAAGAGGGATAAGATAATGGGTTATTTTTATCCTGATATAAATATACTTTAGGCCATGATAGATTTTTTCCGTTCAGCAATACCATTTTGTTCTGGCTCAGGAACTCTGAAACGTATGGGCATAACTAGAGATACAAAGTTGCTGATCGTTCATGCCGATGACCTTGGACTTTCGCACTCATCCAATTTGGCTGGAATTAAAGGATTTGAAAGTGGGATGATAAACTCAGGCAGTATTATGATGCCATGCCCATCGGCTGATGAAATGTGTGAATATGCAAGGTTGCATTCGCATCTCGATATTGGCATTCATTTAACTTTGACCAGCGAGTGGCCGGGTCATAAATGGCGTCCAGTACTAGGCAATAAGGTTCCCAGCCTGGTTGACTCTAAAGGTTTCCTTTTTGAAACAAGAAAAGAATTGAATCAGGAGGCCAGTCCTTCAGATGTTGAACAGGAAATGCGTGCTCAGATTGAATTGGCATTGAATAAAGGGATAAAACCTACTCATTTCGACTGTCATATGTTCGCAGTAATGGCAAATCCTGAATTCCTGAAATCGTATATTCGTCTGGGACGTTACTATGGCGTGCCCGTTCTGTTGAATAAGGGAAAAATTAAAATTGGATTTTGGTACAGTCTAAAGCCTTTGTATTCGAAACAAGAGGTTCTGATCAGCCAACTTAGCATTGCAACTCCGCGATCCGCTCCAACAGGGCTTTCGGCGTATTACCGGAATGTTCTTCAGACTCTTCGCCCTGGCTTAAATTGCCTGCTGGTGCATCCCGCATTTAATGATGAGGAAATGAAATTACTGACAACCGGATATTCTGCTTATAATTCGGATTGGCGTCAGAACGATATTGATTTTTTTACCAGCGATGAGTGCAGGCAAATTATTCATGAAAATAATATTCGTCTGATAACATGGAGGGAAATAAACGACCGTTGTGCGTGACTTCTTTATCTTACGTTTTCTTTACTTCGGGTTCTCCCGAATGTTGGTAGGTTTCTTCAGACTGTTTTTTGTCTATCTTTGCGCCAACTCAAAAAACAAGTCCCATGCAGGAAAAAATTCTGATCCTTGATTTTGGTTCACAATACACACAATTGATTGGCCGTCGTGTCAGGGAGTTGAATGTTTATTGTGAAATCTATCCCTATAACCATTATCCCGCGATAGACGAAACCGTTAAGGGCGTCATTTTATCCGGAAGTCCATTTTCAGTTCGCGATGCCGATGCGCCAAAGCCCGATTTGTCGCTTATAAAAGGTAAAATGCCTTTACTTGGAGTGTGTTATGGTGCTCAGTATCTGGCACATTATTTCGGAGGCGAGGTTAAACCCTCCGATTCGCGCGAGTATGGACGGGCAAATCTCGGATTTGTTGATGATTCAAATTCATTGCTGAAAAATATCAGCCAGCATACACAGGTTTGGATGTCGCATGGCGATACCATTGTTCGTATTCCTGAAAACTATAAAGTCATTGCCAGCACTGCCGATGTGGAATATGCCGCTTACCAGATTGAAGGTGAATCGACTTATGCCATCCAGTTTCATCCTGAAGTTTATCATACCACTGAAGGAACTCAACTCCTCCATAATTTTGTGGTTGATATTTGCGGTTGCAAACAAGACTGGACACCCGATTCGTTTATAGAAACTACCGTAAAGGAACTGAAAGCCAAATTGGGCAACGACCGGGTAGTGCTTGGACTTTCGGGCGGAGTAGATTCGTCGGTTGCCGGAGTTCTCCTGAACCGGGCCATTGGCAAAAACCTAACTTGTATTTTTGTTGATAATGGTTTGTTACGCAAAGGCGAGTTTCAGCAGGTCCTCGACTCGTATCAGAACATGGGATTGAATGTCATCGGGGTTGATGCCAGTCAGAAATTCTGGAATGACTTGGCAGGGGTTCGTGACCCTGAGAAAAAACGTAAAATTATTGGCCGCGACTTCATCGAAGTGTTCGATGTGGAAGCTCACAAAATACAAGATGTAAAATGGTTGGCGCAGGGTACGATTTATCCTGATGTGATTGAATCAGTTTCGGTGAACGGACCTTCGGCAACCATCAAATCGCACCACAACGTGGGCGGATTACCCGAAAAAATGCACCTGAAAGTCGTTGAGCCACTGAAATTGTTGTTTAAAGACGAAGTGCGCAGGGTAGGGAAGGCCTTGAACATGAAGCCGGAATTACTGGGTCGTCATCCTTTCCCTGGACCCGGTTTGGGCATCCGTATTTTAAGCGATGTGACTCCCGAAAAAGTTCGTATTTTACAGGAAGCCGATGCTATTTTTATTGAAGGCCTGAAAGAATGGGGTTTGTACGATAAAGTTTGGCAGGCTGGCGTTATGCTGTTGCCAGTTCAGTCGGTGGGCGTAATGGGCGATGAGCGTACATATGAAAATGTGGTGGCATTGCGTGCCGTAGCTTCAACCGATGGAATGACAGCCGACTGGGTACATTTGCCTTACGAATTCCTGGCAAAAATGTCGAACGAAATCATTAACAAAGTACGTGGAATTAACCGTGTTGTTTACGACATCAGTTCAAAACCACCTGCAACCATTGAGTGGGAATAATTTCAGGAAAGAAATAGGGGAGCTGGAGAAAAGTATTCCGACCAAAATACAAAAGGAGGTTCAATCGAGCCTCCTTTTTCCGTATGAATTTTTTGTTTGTTTAAAAAATTGAAATTAGTTGTTGTTCAGTTGCTTAATCAAGACTCTGCTATAAAAATAATCCAATTCATTTTTAATTTCATCGCGAATGTCCTGGTACAGGTAAACGAGTTGTTCTTTGGTGCAATATGCTTTTCGGGGGTCTTCAAAGCCAAGGTGTATGTGATGTCTGGCGGGGATATTAACGGTGTCGATTTTATCTTTGGTTCCGTCGCAAAGTGTGATGAGGTAATCAAATTCCATTCCCTCAAACTCGTGGCAGCTTTTTGGCCGCTTCGAGCTGATGTCGATACCGACCTCTTTCATAACTTCTACGGCCATCGGATCAGTATATTTATCAGGATGGAGCCCTGCGGAATAGACTTCCAGCGATTTATCCAATTTCTGTAGAAAAGCTTCGGCCATTAGGCTTCGACATGAATTACCTCCGGTACAAAGGAATAAAATCTTCATTTTTTCGTTCCCGATTTAAAGTTGATATTAAGTTACGCCATTTGGCATAGAAAACAAAACTGAAATGTTAGGTTCTGTTTTGATTATTAGTTTGTTAGTAATGCTTTTGAACATGTTTCGTTTTATGGAGGCTATAGGCTGATAAAATAAAATCAGGCATTTATCTTTCTTTTGTAATCATTTTAAATTTTGGGTACAAATGGTTCAGAAAAAACTCTGAATAGTCATCAGGCTGAATAGTTACAACTTTATATTTTTATCATGGGAAATTTAAACCGAATTGCATTAATCTCTATTTTATTGGGAAGTCTTTCGTGTCGGCAGGAACCTCCTAAATCGAAGGCAATCGACCTGGCCGATTTGGATACTTCATTTAGCCCGGCTTCTGATTTTGATAATTATGCCAACGGTGGTTGGAAAAAGCGGTTCCCCATTCCGGATGAAAAAAGCCGGTTCGGATCGTTCGATTTACTAGCTGATACTGGTGAAGTACAAGTGCAGAAGCTGATAACAGAAATCGCTACAAACAAACAAAAAGCCGGTTCAATAGCGCTAAAAATCGCCGATTTCTACAACACTGGCTTGGATACTGCAAAAATTGAAGCCAATGGTTGTAAGCCAGTTCAACCACTTTTCGATCAGATAAACAGCATTCAAAATAAGGACGATTTGATGAAAGTGGTTGCTGATTTGCATACGAAGGGTATTCGCCCAATGTATTCGCTATTCTCTGATGCAGATCAGAAAAACTCTGAGTTGGTGGTGGCATATCTTTACCAGGGCGGTCTGGGAATGCCCGATCGCGATTATTATACCAAAGACGACGAACGAAGCAAAAGTGTTCAGGAGTCCTATAAGGTTCATCTCCAGAAGATTTTCTCGCTCGCTGGCGACAATGAAGCTATTTCCAAAGCAAATTCGTCGGTTGTTTATACCATTGAATACCGTTTGGCTAAATCGTCGATGACTTTGCTCGAACAGCGCGATCCGCACCATATTTACCACAAAATGAACCTGGAAGGGCTACAAAAAATCTCTCCTGAAATTAACTGGTCGTCGCAATTCCAAAGTTTAGGATTGAGCAATCCGGGCGATTTTATTGTCGGGCAGCCCGATTTTGTGACCGAATTGGGAAAGATGCTGAAAGAAGTTTCGGTTGACGATTGGAAAATTTACCTGAAATGGCAGGTGCTGAGGAGCACCAGTTCCTATTTGTCTTTAGCTTTCGTGAACCAGAGTTTCGATTTCTTCGGAAAGACACTTTCAGGACAAATGGCTCAGCGGCCACGTTGGAAAAGAGTTCAGGAAGCCACGAATAATGCCCTGAGTGAAGCGATTGGGCAGTTGTATGTTCAGAAGTATTTCCCGGCAGAGTCCAAGAAACGGATGCTCGAATTGGTTCAGAACCTTCGCGTATCGCTGGGCGAACGTATTAAACAACTGGCTTGGATGAGCGACGAAACCAAAGCAAAAGCACTTGCTAAATTAGACGCTGTTAATGTTAAGGTTGGCTATCCGGATAAATGGAGGGATTATTCAGCCCTTGAAGTTTCAACCGATTCGTATGTGGCTAATGTTTTACGTGCCCGTCAGTTCGATTTTAATTTCATGATTTCGAAAGTTAATAAGCCGGTCGATCGCACGGAATGGCAGATGGCTCCCCAGGAAGTGAATGCCTATTACAATCCAAACATGAATGAAATTGTATTTCCCGCCGCTATTCTTCAGCCACCCTTCTTTTATGCTGACGCCGATAATGCTGTGAATTATGGTGCTATTGGGGTGGTAATTGGCCATGAAATGACTCATGGATTTGACGATCAGGGACGTTTGTATGATAAAGTAGGAAATCTGGCCGACTGGTGGACAGCCGATGACTCCAAATTGTTTGGAGAACGCACCAAAGTGCTGGTTAATCAATTTAATAACTATACGGTACTCGACACGCTAAAAGCCAATGGAGAGCTTTCGTTGGGCGAAAATATTGCCGATTTGGGCGGTTTAAATATTGCCTATTATGCGATGAAAAAGGCATCAACCGGCAACGAAAAACCAATCGATGGCTTTACTCCTGATCAGCGTTTCTTCCTGGCCTATGCACATTTATGGGCTCAGAATATTCGCGACAAGGAAATTGTGCGTCGTACAAAAGAAGATCCTCATTCACTGGGCCGGTTCCGGGTTTTGGGGCCACTGCGCAATATGCCCGAATTCTACAAGGCTTTCGATGTAAAGGAAGGTGATTATATGTTCCTGAAAGAAGCTGATAGGGCAGTAATTTGGTAGTACTAATTGTTTAAAAAGAGATGCCGGTTAAATTCTTATTCAACCGGCATCTCTTTTATTTTTATTGCCTGTCGAGAGGTGATATTTTTTTATTTGGATCTGTTCTTGCTGCCCATAAAATCAATCGTAACGACTGGTCGTAAGTCATGTAATTCCACATCCAGTTAATAAAAATGAGCAGGCGGTTTTTCACACCCACGATGGCCATCAGGTGAACAAACATCCAGGTGAGCCAGGCAATAAACCCGGAAAATTTCAGGAATGGCAAGTCGGCAACGGCACGGTTACGCCCAATGGTTGCCATCGAGCCACGGTCGATGTATTTGAAGGCTTTCAGAGGCTTATTTTTTCGCATCGCTTTGAAGTTTTTGGCGAGGTTGGAGCCTTGCTGAATAGCAACCTGCGCCACCTGCGGATGGCCATTGGGATATTCGGCCGTTGAGAGAATTGAAGCATCGCCAATGGCATAAATATCTTCAAGTTCTTTTAATTGGTTGAATTCATCTACAAGAATTCGTCTGCTGCGCCCGATTGCTTCTTCCGGAATACCAGGAGGTACAACTCCGCTGATTCCTGCGGCCCAAATAACCAATTTGCTTTTCATTAATTTTCCATCTCCTAACCGGAGAGTTTCACCATCATAATCGATTACCCGGGTGTTCACATGCACATTTATTCCCAGCCGTTTCAAATAAAAGAGCGATTTTTCGGAAGCGTGTTTCGACATGTTGGCCAAAAGCGATGGCGAACCTTCGACCAAGCTTACTTGCATCAGATCGAGGTTTAAATCCGGATAATCTTTGGGCAGTACAAACTTCTTCATTTCGGCAATGGCGCCGGCAATTTCTACGCCGGTTGGCCCACCACCAACTACAACCACGTTGAGCAATGCTTTTTTCTCGTCCTCGCGTTCGTTGAAAAGCGTTACTGCCTTTTCCAGGTTTGAAAGTATGCGGTTACGCAACGACATGGCTTCCGAGATCGACTTCATCGGGATGGCAAACTGCTCCATATTCTTCATCCCGAAAAAATTTGAATTGACACCCGTTGCAATCACCAGGTAATCGTACCAAACGGTATCTAGACTGGTTTGCAGTTCTTTTTTCTCCGGATCGACCGAATAAACTTCGGCCACGCGGATATATACATCTCTTCGCTTCTGAAATATCTTCCGCAGGGGAAAAAGGATTGAACTCGGTTCAATGCCTGAACTGGCTACCTGGTAAAATAAAGGCTGAAACTGATGGTAGTTGTTTTTATCGATCAGAACAATTTGATAGCCTGACCCGACAAGCTTTTGGGCTAATTTTAATCCTCCAAAACCTGCTCCGATGATAACGATTCTTTTTTTTGCTGTTTCTGGTATGTTGACTGACATTTGTTTTGGTTTTTTGCAATTGGAATTGCATTGTTTTGTGTTTTACGACATATTTCAAACGTTTATCCAGAACACTTTGTTTGCCTGGATTGGAAAATAAATTATGGTTTTCAAACCTCTAATTTCAGGATAAATCAGTTAATTTCAGCGTTTATTTGGTTCTAATTTCTGGCTTAAATTTTTCATGATTAATATTTTAGGTTATTTGATTCGATGTCAATAAATAGGTGGTTCAAAATCAAAGCGTTTTGAGATACAGAGATAAGTGTTAAATTTACATTTTATATTTTCGTCTTGAACCTGAAAATAAAAGAGATATGCTCGAACAATTAAAAGAAGAAGTTTGCAAAGCCAATCTGGATTTGGTAAAGCACGGATTGGTGATATTTACTTGGGGAAATGTGAGCGGCATCGACCGCGAAAGTGGTTTGGTGGTGATTAAACCAAGCGGGGTTTCCTACGATACAATGAAATCCTCGGATATGGTGGTGCTTAATTTGAAGGGTGAAGTGGTTGAAGGATCACTGAAACCATCGAGTGACGCGCCGACTCATCTTGAACTTTACCGCCAGTTCCCGAATATTGGTGGTATTGTGCACACCCATTCGGAATGGGCAACCAGCTGGGCCCAGGCCGGTCGCGGCATTCCTGCGGTTGGAACCACTCATGCCGATTATTTCTACGGTGAGATTCCCTGCACACGCAAAATGACCGAAGCAGAAGTCAAAGGTGAATACGAACTTGAAACCGGGAAAGTGATTGTTGAACGATTCAAAGGCCTTGATCCGGATATGATTCCGGGGGTATTGGTCAATAATCATGCGCCTTTCACCTGGGGAAAAAATGCCGACGATGCGGTTCACAATGCCGTGGTTGTAGAGGAAGTAGCAAAAATGACCTTTCGGAGTTTAGTCCTGAATCCTGAAACCAAAATGGATCAGGTCCTTCTCGATAAGCATTTCCTTCGGAAACACGGAAAGAATGCGTATTACGGGCAGAAATAAATTGAAAATCGATCGTAGAGACGCACGATCGTGCCTCTCTACATACCTCTAATGAAATATTAAACGTTAAACAAAATTGATAAAAATGAGTCAAGCAAAATTTACAATCGGGCTGGATTACGGTTCCGATTCCGTTCGTTCATTAATTGTGAATGTGGAAACAGGCGAAGAAGTAGCAAGCGTAGTTTTCGAATATCCGCGCTGGAAAAAACAGTTGTATTGCAATGCTCCGAACAACCAGTTCCGTCAACATCCAAAAGATTACCTCGAAGGTCTGGAATACACCATTGTTGAGGCTCTAAAACAGGCTCCTGCTGGCGTAGCTGAAAATGTTGTCGGAATTTCAGTGGACACAACCGGATCGACCCCGATTGCCGTGGACGAAAAAGGAACTCCGCTGTCGTTAACTGCTGGCTTCGAAGAAAATCCGAATGCCATGTTTGTGCTTTGGAAAGACCATACAGGAGTAAAGGAAGCCGATGAAATCAACGAGCTGGCTAAAAAATGGAATATCGATTTTACCAAATTCGAGGGCGGAATTTATTCTTCGGAATGGTTCTGGGCTAAACTGTTGCATGTGATCCGCGAAGATGCCGGCGTTTACCGTGCAGCATACTCGTGGGTGGAACATTGCGACTGGATTCCGGCTATCCTGACCGGAAATACCAATCCGAAAACATTGAAACGTTCGCGTTGCGCGGCTGGTCACAAAGCCATGTGGCACGAAGTTTTTGGTGGACTTCCAACCGAAGAATTCCTGGTCAAACTCGATCCGCTTTTAAGTGGTTTGAAAGAGCGATTATTTACTGAAACATATACCTGTGACATTTCTGCAGGAACCATCTCTCCGGAATGGGCTGCTAAATTAGGCATTCCGGCCAACGTAAAAGTTGGGGTAGGGGCTTTCGACGCTCACCTTGGAGCTGTTGGCGCCGAAATTGAACCCTATTACCTGAGTAAGGTAATGGGAACTTCAACTTGCGACATGTTGATCGCCCCGATGGAAGAAGTGGGCGACAAACTGATCAGTGGTATTTGCGGACAGGTGGATGGCTCTATCGTTCCCGGAATGTTGGGAATGGAAGCCGGTCAGTCGGCTTTTGGTGATATCTATGCCTGGTTCAAAAACGTTCTTCAGTGGCCAACGGAGCAGATTATTGCCAGCAGCACACTCTTAGACGAAGAGACCAAAGCCAAATTGATTGCTGAAGTTTCATCACGTATCATTCCTGAATTGACCAAAGCTGCCGAATTGATACCGATTGAGGAAAGCAGTATCGTGGCACTCGACTGGATGAATGGCCGCCGCACTCCAGATGCCAATCAGAACCTGAAAGGTGTCATTTCAGGCCTGAATTTAGGTTCTGATGCACCACGTATTTTCCGTGCCTTGGTTGAAGCCACTGCCTTTGGCTCGAAAGCCATTGTCGATCGTTTTGTACGCGAAGGTGTTCGCATCGATGGCGTAATTGCCTTGGGTGGTGTGGCTAAAAAATCTCCTTTCGTGATGCAGATTGTATGCGATGTACTGAATATGCCAATTAAAGTCGCCCGTTCAGAACAGGCCTGTGCATTAGGTACCGCGATGGCCGCTGCCGTTGTTGCCGGTGTTTATCTAAACATCTCGGAGGCGCAGAAGAAAATGGGTGGTGGTTTCGAAACAACTTACACTCCAAATGCCAACAACGCTGCCAAATATCAGACTTTGTATGCCAGATACCTGAAATTAGGTGAAGTGATTGAATTTGGAATGAAATAGGGCTTACCAATAAAATTATAGCAAAAGAGCCAATCAGGAATTTCCGGTTGGCTCTTTGTTCTTTGTTTATTTTACCTGGCTTCTTTTAATGTCCCGTAAAAAAGTCAACAGAATTCGTTTTAGAGTGACTCACCTGCTTTTTTATTTCTATTTTTGAAAGTTATGAAAGAGTCTTCAACTAATCACATGACGATTGAACGAGATTTTTCGTTGGAAGAGGAAAAAATGTTCGAAACAGTTTTCAAAGCATATTTTCCCCGGTTGAAGGCCTTTTCGCTTAAATTTATTTCAAATCAGGATGTTGCTGAAGATTTGGTTCAGGATGTGTTTTTGAAAATCTGGGAAAACAAAGATAAAATCCGGACTGAAACATTTCATTCGTACATTTTTACCATGGTACGTAACGCTTGCCTGAATTACCTCAAACACAAAAAAATAGTTGATAATGCTTTTAGTGAAAAAGAACCTGATCTTCGGAATGAAGGATTATATTATGCCGATTTTTTTAGCGATCCTTATCACCAAACAATGTTTAACGAATTGAAGCACGAGGTGGCGAAGGTTATAAACTCTTTCCCCGAGCAAACCAAAATAGTTTTTGAACTTTCCAGGTTCAGGGGACTTAAAAATCAGGAAATTGCTGATAAACTTGGAGTTACTACCCGCACAGTAGAAAAGCACATCACCCGGGCCCTGAATAAATTCAAAAATCATTTCTCCGAAAATTACCTGTTGGCCCTTGCCCTAATCGAATTATTTCAGGAGTTCTAAAAAAATAAAATTTTCTTTCTTATAGGGGAACGGTTTTTTGCTGGTTGATTGTATTACTTACATAAAACAACTCGTAATGAACGAAAATACGCCCGATCATCAAGAAAAAATCCGATCCTACCTGAGAGGTAATCTATCTAAACCTGAGGAAGATGCGCTTTTTAGTTGGGTGAATCAGTCTCCTGAAAACCTTGCCGAGTTTCAATCATTTATTCGTAAAAATGAATATAATGTAGAAACATCAGATGCTGAAAGGGCGTGGAAAGACTTTCAGACCCGAGTGGAAAAACGGAGACATAAACACACAATGGTTTTTCTTTCGTCCAGGTGGTCAAAAATTGCTGCTATTTTATTGATTGCTGTGGTTGCTGGTTTTTGGGGCCTTCGCCATTGGACCGGCAGACAGTCAGAACTGGTTTTTAATGAGTTGTTTGTTCCTTTTGGAGAGAGAATGCAAGTTGATTTACCTGACGGAACAAAAATATGGCTGAATTCGGGAACTACATTCCGTTATCCTGAACGGTTTAACGGAAATATTAGAACCGTTGAGATTAATGGCGAAGGTTATTTTGAGGTAAAGAAAGACCCTTTGCACCCATTTGTTGTGAAAACTCCGGAATTTGAGGTGAGAGTATTAGGTACCTCGTTTAATTTGTCGACCTATAAGGACGATGAAAAAAATAGTTTAGCTCTGCAGTCTGGATCAGTTGAGATCACGGCTAATAGCAACCATCAGAAATATAAGCTGGTTCCGGGCGAAATGGCTGTGTTGGATAAACAGGAAAAGTCATTCTCAATAGCTCCTACGAATAAAGAAAGCATTGCTTCGTGGCTGGACAATACGCTGGAATTTAGTGATGTCAGTCTTTGTGAAATATGCAAGTCGCTTGAACGTCAGTTTAATACCAAAATCGAAATCAAAAATGAAGAATTAAAACAAATAAAATTTTCTGGAAGGTTTAAATCGGATGAAGGTTTGGATAAACTTCTCGAGCTGTTGAAACTTACTTCGCCCGTTAAACTGAATTATAAACATATTCTTAATAATAGGGAGGGAAAAATCGTTATTGAATAATAAAGAAAGCGGAAAATGAGGCAACATTCTCCGCTTAAAATTAAATAATTACTATTCGACTTTGAGTAACCATTAATTGATCAAATGTATGAAAAAAAATCCTGAATTGGATGGCTCCTTTATAAGGAACCGTCTTTTAAAAGTATTGCTAATTATGAAGATTACGACGTTGTTCCTGTTTGCTTTCGCGATGCAAATTTCGGCAAATGTCTATTCGCAGCGAACTCGCCTGCAGGTTGACTTTAAACAAGCTTCTGTACGAGATGTGATTAATGAGATAGAGAAGAAAACAGACTTCACTTTTTTTTACAGCAATGATGTCCTGAAAACCGGACAAACCATTTCTATTAGTACCAAAGATGCTTCGCTTGATGAGATTTTGTCTGAGATAAGCCAACAAACCGGACTTAAAATTGACGTGGTTGATAAACAAATATTAATAAAAAAGCGTGATTTGCCAACACCAATCCCATCGAAAACACAACAGAGCAAACCAACAAAGGGAAAAATTACCAATCCACAGGGAGAGCCTATGCCCGGCGTTACGGTTTTGGTTAAAGGCACAACAAACGGCACTACAACTAATGTTGACGGTGAATATATCATAGATAACATAGCCACGAATGCCATTTTGCAGTTTTCGTTTATAGGTATGAAAACTCAGGAAATAGAGGTAAAAGGACGCTCGGTAATAAATGTGATTCTTGAAGAAGAAAGCATTGGTATTGAAGAGGTTGTAGCTGTTGGTTATGGTGCACAGAAAAAGGTTAGCATCATTGGATCAGTAACCACAATTGAACCTAAAAAGCTGATCACCTCAAATGCCAACCTCAGTAGTAGTTTTGCCGGTCAACTATCGGGTGTTTTGGCCGTGCAACGCTCGGGAGAGCCAGGGAGCGATCAAAGCGATTTCTGGATTCGGGGGGTAAGCACATTTAATGCCAATTCACAAAAGGCGATGGTACTTGTTGATGGGGTTGAACGCGACATGAACAATGTTGATCCTATGGATATCGAGTCATTTTCGATTCTTAAAGATGCTACAGCTACAGCTGTTTACGGGGTTCGCGGCGCCAACGGTGTTGTATTGATCAACACAAAAAAAGGGAAAACAGGTGCTCCTCAAATTCAGGTGCAACTCGAACAAAGTATGAATGCTCCTGTGCAATTACCTAAATATATTGATGGCGTGAAATATATGGAGATATACAATGAAGCTTGCCGAAATAGTGGGGTCGCTGAAAAATTTTCGCAGGTTCGTATCGATAAAACGCGATCTGGCGAAGATTCAGATTTGTATCCAAACGTTGATTGGATGAATGAGGTTTTTCAGAATTTTTCTACCAATGAGAAGGTAAATATGAATGTTTCAGGAGGTTCTGATAAAATTCGTTACTATGTTTCGGGAGCATACCTTCATGAAAATGGAATATTGAAAACCGATGAGATGGAAGACAAAAAGTCGAGATTGAAATTTGACAGGTTTAATTTCAGGAGTAATATTGATATCGATTTATCGAAAACTACCTTGTTCAAGCTAAACCTAGGTGGTTATTACAAAGAGAAGGGAGCTCCCGGGTTCGATGTCTCCGATATTTTTACAGCAACTTTAGCTGCAACACCAATTAGCTATCCTAAAATTTATTCTGATGGCTCATATGCCCACCTTGGAGGGAGCCAAATTAATCCATGGATGGCATCAACTCATTCGGGCTATTCCATGAACACTGAAAATCAGATTGAATCAACAATCGCTCTTGAACAAAAATTGGACTTTATTACCAAAGGGTTAAGCGCCAAAGGGTTGTTCTCATTCGATGCTTATAATAACCAGTTAACGGTTTTACAAAAGAATCCGACGACTTATTATGCCACCGGTCGTGATTCGGATGGCGCCCTAATCTTAAAACCAGAGGAAGGAACTGATTATGTCAGCCTTTCCAACGAATCGAATACAAGTAGCAGAGGAACTTATATCGAAGCCCAGATCAATTATCAGACAAAAATAGCCGATGTTCATAATATTTCTGCATTGATTCTATATAATCAATCGGGTTCGAAATATACCCCAGCTTATTCTGAAGTTGGATCACTACCATACCGGACCAATGGTTTGGCAGGCAGGCTAACATATAGCTATGCCGATCGTTATTTTGCTGAAGGAAACTTTGGGTACAATGGTTCTGAAAATTTCGCACCAGGTAAAAAGTATGGTTTTTTCCCTTCTGTAGCTGTAGGATGGCTGATTTCTCAGGAAAGTTTTTATTCGAAAAGTTTTGCCAAATATATCAATAAGCTCAAAATTAAAGCATCTTATGGTTTGGTTGGCAACGACCAGATTTCAGCCAGCCGACGTTTTGGTTACCTGACCATTCTAACTACAGGACTCAATGGCTATTCGTGGGGTTCTGATGGTAAATATACCTGGGGCGGAATCGGTGTTTCTGAATATGGTGATACTCAAATGACATGGGAACAAGCGAGGAAAACCAATTTCGGATTTGAAGCCGGATTTCTCAATATGATTGATTTAAGCATTGATTATTACAGGGAATACCGTTCAGATATTTACATGCGTATGAATTCGGTACCCGCTTCAACGGGAATCTCCAATTTGCCTTATGGTAATCTTGGCGAGATGTCAAATCACGGAGTTGATGCAAGCCTGATTGTAAATAAGAAAATCAATAAGGACATATTCCTGTCGTTCAATGGCTCGTTTACATATGCCCACAACAAAATTGAAAAAATGGATGAGCCTGAATCGAAATACGCCTATCAAAACAAAACAGGAAAACGCTATGGACAAACCTTTGGTTTGTTAGCCGAAGGATTGTATGCAGCTGATGATTTTAACAGCGATGGTTCATTAAAATCAGGTCTTGCAATACCATCATACATGAACCATGTTTTTCCGGGTGATATTAAATACACCGATTACAATAATGATGGTGTTATTAACGATTACGATAAGGTTGCAATTGGTTATGCTCAAAACCCGGAAATTGTATATGGGTTAGGGGCAAGTATTCAATATAAGAATTTTGACTTTGGATTTTTATTTCAGGGCGTATCGCACACCTCTTTAATGCTAGGTAATGACGACAATGGAATTTCTTCGTTCTTCTTTCCCTGTCAGAGTAGTGGTACCCAAGGAAATATTTTTAACAATATTGACGATCGCTGGACTTCTGAAAATCCTCGTCAGAATGTTTTCTGGCCTCGACTAACAACAAATGGAATTAATAAAAATAACAATCAACCTTCTACTTGGTGGTTGCGTAATGCAAATTTTTGCCGTTTAAAAAACCTTGAAATAGGTTATAAAATTAATGCGCTTAAAAGTAAGATTAGTTTGCTAAGGGTTTATCTCCGCGGTACTAACTTGTTAACATGGAGTAAAGACTTCAAGAATTTGTGGGACCCGGAATTAGCCTCTCCAAACGGAATGAAATATCCCTCAAACCGGGTAGTAACACTTGGACTTGAAGTAAATTTCTAAACCAAATAAATTACTAAAAATGAGAAAAATACTATATATATCAGCGCTTCTGGTTGCTTTAATGTTTTCTTCGTGCGAAGACTATCTCGACCAGACCCCACAAGGATTACTCACTCAGGAAGTGGTTTTTGATAATCCCAAGACAATAAAAAAATGGATTGCCAACTGTTATTCGTATATTCCGGTTAATCATCTCACAATTGGATATCCTTATGGAGGATCTCCTGTTGCGCAAGGCGGTTGGAATGGAATGTCAGGCGAATTGGATTTCACTGGAAACTTTGCAGGCGCCGGATATTGGACTGATGCCATTCAGCAGGGAAACTGGACGGCCAGTTCACCCACCAGCGACCAATGCAATTACTGGACTCATTTTTACCAAGCCATCAGACAGATCCATTTATTTTTAAATTCAGTACATGCCACCGGCGAGTTTTCGGAAAAAGATGTGGCAAATGCGAAGCTTGAAGTTCGCTTCCTTAGGGCCTACTACTATGCATATCTGATTCAGGTTTATGGAGCTGTTCCTTTAATCCTCGATGAAGTTTCGTTCTCAGAGAAAGGGGATTTTCCGCGTACTCCTTATGATGAAATTGTGACATGGCTCGATACGGAGTTAAAAGACCTTGCAGATAAGCTGCCTTCTTCGGTTGACGATAAATCGTGGTATTATGGTCAACCAACCAAAGGAGCTGCCCTGGCAGTAAGGGCTCGTATGCTGTTGTACGCTGCACGTCCATTATACAATGGAAATACTGATTTAGCCGGATTGGTCAATTCAGATGGGAAAGCTTTGTTTAATTCAACTTACAGTGCAGATAAATGGAAAAAAGCAGCAGATGCAACTAAAGATTTGTTGGATTTGGGAATATATGACCTGCATAAGGAGTATAATGCTGACGGCTCAATTGACCCATACATGTCGCTGATTAACACATTCTTTAATTCGAAGAATAAGGAGATCATTTTTGCCCGGACCGATAATGCCAATAATTTTGAATGGGACAGCTTCTGTACTCCTCCGACCTCCGATCCGGCTGACTGGAATGCGCTTGGTTTTCTCTCGGTAACTCAGGAAGCTGTTGATGCTTTCTATACTAAGAATGGCCTCGATATTAAAGAAGACCCAACTTATTCCGAATTGGGATTTTCAACAACCCCACTTTACGCTACCAATACCAAATGGGAAGATGTTTCTGATGAGGTTGGCCTTCTTGCTCCTGCCGGAACCTATAACATGTATGTAAATAGGGAACCACGTTTCTATGTCGATATCATGTTTAACGGACAGGTTTGTCCTCAGTCAAAGCAAATTGTTGATTTTGCTTCGTGGGGTGGCGACTGGTACCACAATCAAACCGGATATTCTCCAAGGAAAATGGTCGATCCAACATTTAACAGCATCAACAAGGCAACACTTTATCGTCCGGTGGTGCTATACCGCCTGGCTGAGTTTTACCTGAATTATGCCGAAGCGCTAAACGAATATCAACCCGGAAATTCCGACATTTTGAAATATGTAAATCTTGTTCGTGAACGTGCCGGTATTCCCGCGCTTTCATCTTCATTGCTTGCTAATAGTCAAAAAATGCGTGAAGCCATTTTGCGCGAACGTCAGGTTGAATTCTTCTGTGAAAGCCTTCGCTATTTCGATGTTACGCAGTGGAAAAAAGGAGAAGATGTTCTGAACAAAAGTTTTCATAGTATGAATATCAGCACTGTAGTGAGTGCACCGGCAACAGAAGACTTTTACAAACGTATTAGTTACGAAAACCGAGTATTCAAGAAATATTTCAGTATTTTCCCGATTCCGTTCGACGAAATAAACAAAAACAAGAACCTGGTGCAAAATCCGGGCTGGTAATGGAGAATGCCTGTCAGGTGTTTAGCCTGACAGGCATTTTATAGAAAATATCGGCACTAAAAAACAAACTACTTATGAAAACGATTTTTTTACTGTTCTTCATACTTGCCGTGTTTGTATGCAACGCGCAATTGCCTGTTAAATGGGAAGATCTTTCGGCTCCTGAATTTTCCGAAGCGGTTAGTAAATCAGGAAAGGTATGTGTCGTCCCGCTGGGAATCATTGAAAAACACGGACCGAGTTTACCGTTGGGAACCGATTTGATGATTGTTCGCGATGTAGTCCTTAAAGCGGCTCAAAAGGAATATGTGGTCGTTTTTCCTGAGTTCATCGCCGGTCAGATTAACGAAGCACGTCATCAGCCCGGAACAATTGCGTATAGCCCTGATTTGGTTTGGCGGATACTGGAAGAAACCTGCAACGAAATAGCTCGCAACGGTTTTGAAAAAATCATATTGGTAAACGGACATGGGGGAAATAACGCAATGTTGTCCTATTTTTCCATGGCAATGCTAAGTAAAAAACACAATTACGCTGTTTATTTGGCTAACGGATGGGATATTTATGCCGACGATACCCAGAAAAGGGAGGTAGAAAGTCTGTTTGCCAAACTTCCGGAAAATTCACTTGGTCATGCCGGTGCCGACGAAGCTGCCGAAATAAAAATCGTTCGCCCCGAATTGTTTAAGCCTGAAAAAGCAAAAACTCAGTCTGGAGAGAATCAGGCAAGGTTAAAGCACCTTACCAATGTTTCTACAGGAATTGATTGGTATGCATCCTTCCCAAATCATTATGCCGGAAATGCGGCTACTGCCACTGATGAACTGGGGAAGGCCATGCTTAACGCCACTACCAATGGGTTGGCTAAAGTTTTTGGTGAAGTAAAGGCCGACAAGGAAGTGCTGAAGCTGCAAAATCAATTTTTCGATCAAGCTGAAAAACCTTTAAAAACGGACCAATAACAGAGCCCCAACCTTTGTAGGAATAATACAGGATTGCCGGGTGAAGAACCGGCAAAATGGAAATACTTTAGCCTCATCACATTCATGTGATGGCAAGGATAACTGTTATTTGCCTTTAATTCTTTTATAAATTTTCTGTAAACACTATTCAGAAAAACCTAAATACATATGAGAACGCAGATGTTTGTTTTATGTTTGTCTGTGTGGCATTTATTATGCGGTTGCGAAAGTAATGCCCAGTCCTCTGTACCTGAGCCAAAAAATAATCAGGTAGTTCACTTGGTGCAGGGAGAAGGAGCTTTGACGGTTGCCGATACCGTGCACATTGAGTTGGATACACCGGTTGAGGCAGGAAAAGTGGTGATGGTTTCACTCGATGGAGAATTTCTTCCTAAAGAGAATGCTTATACCATTAGGCTGGTTGATGACAAAAGCCAACAGACGAAAATGTATGGTGGCTGGTACCAAAAAAATCGGATGTCGTATTTTGTTACATCGGGCGATACCCGCAAATATTACATCGATATTCTTCCTGATCAGCAGGTTATTGAGTATGTCGTTAAGGTAAAAATCGACGATTGCCTGCCTGTAATGACCAAACTCGATGCTTTGGGAAACCCGACCAATCTGCTGACTTACCTGATTTCAAATTCGCCGGAAGAGCTCAAATCCGGGGAAAACTGTCTGGGCGAAAATGGATTTTATTTGGTTCGCAGTAACTTACAAGGGAATGCCAATATTTACTGGGAACATTGCAACGACATTGGTTATGCCCTGAAATTTGGCGTATTGATGTGGAACAAAGATTCGTGTCCCATTAAAGTAAAACTGAATTCATCGAGTGCCATTAGCTGGACCGAAACCAACGGAATGAAAGGCGCCATGTGCGGAGTTTGGCACGATTGGTTCGATAATAAATTGAATGATAACGACCTGAAAGTCGGGAACACAATCGAGTTGCCGGCTTACAATGCGTCCAATCCGGCGGGCTCGGCTAGGTGGATTTTTATGAGTACTGTGCCGGCCAATGAACCGGTTAAAAGTACCTTTAATGGCTTGCTGAATGCAAGTCTTCAAAATGCTGACGGATCGCTATACAGTGGCACTCGCTTGTTTTGTGATGTATATGCGGTAACTCCCGGGAAAGAAAATCAGGTGCTTAGCAAAGTGGCAACCAACGATATCGCGCCAACACCCAATACGTTGAGAGGATCGGGCGTAGGCGCAATGGTGACTACCACGCTGCCCAATCGTCAAATTACTGCCGATTTGCCGTATCGCTTTGTATTTACTGGTTTCGACCCGCCAAACTTCCAGAAAGGCGAAAATATAGTAACAACTTGTTTTGACCAGAAAGGGCAGGCTTTTCAGTTGCCAACCTGTTATGGCTATTCGGTGGTTTACCGGTTTAAATGTGGCGGATTTAAAAGCGACAAACCTATTAAAGCCGGATTCCGGATGAACCCAAATTCAAATGTCGATGTCTGGTCGGGTGCTTATGTGATTGTGAAACGATGGCGTGATGGTCTGGTATTGTCTGAGCAGATCATGATTACCAAAAACGACTTGGTTATTTTTGACGATAATGTACCACAGAACACCGAAACCACTTACGATATAGTTGTTAGCGGAATGAGTAGTCTGCCGGTTGAAGTGGTGTTTACCAATTAATGAATTCAATAACTGATAAATTTTGAATTCCAGTCAGGGTTCCTCTCCAAGTGAAGCCCTGACTCTTTTGTTTTATTGTTCCATATGAAGTACACGGAATTCGGTTGCCGCGAGTTTTTGCAGAACGGAATTACTTAAATCTCTTACTATCTCGTTGTATGATAGTGTGTTTTCAACTACCCAATCAAAAATCTGCCAACGGAAGCTGGAAAGTAACGAATCTTCAATCCAATAAAGGAATTTTGTTTGATGACTGAACTGTTCCAACTTTTTCATTCGAAGATACAAATCAAGTCCGTCCGATATGTCGTGCCACAAATCAACAAATGCGTAATCGAAATTTCGGTTCGGCATCTGTTCCTTTGCGTACTCAAAAGCATCAGCAGAAATGATTTCTACTTTCTCTTTGTGCTGAAATTGTGGAAGGATGTATCGCTCAAAAAGCCGAATAACTTCCTTGTCGCGGTCAACAACCGTAATGCTTTTAACATTTTCTTTAAGTGAAACCATATAGGTAAAATAGCCAAGTCCAAGACCGAATGTAAGCACATGCCCTTCTGCAGCATCAATGGCTGGCTTTGTAGTTTCTATTTCGCTGGGCTTGATAGACATCCATTCATGCCCATTTTCCATTACCGTTGGAAACCGGAATTCTTTATTGAAAAAACCAATACACGGGAATTCCTTAAAATCGGGTTCTACGATTAGGTCTTTGTAAATAAAGGCTTCGTAAGCTTTGTATTTTTGGTACTTCAGCTCCCAATGTCCGAACTTTATTTCCGGAATCCGGATGTTTCGGTAGTAAGGATTTAGAAGATATGATTTTGTATCCAGCTTTTTAACTGACGGACGAAGATATTCATTCGCCAGTTGCTTGTCCTGTTCATTGTTTTCGGTATCCAGGTCGAACAAACCTGTCAGCAGGGCAAAATACACAGTTTCTTCGGGCAGAGCGAAGTCGCTGTTGGCGCTCTCCATCAACTCCTTTGAAATAAAGCATGGATCATTATTCAGGTAGTCGCAAAGCATCCATGCAAAATCGTTGTTCCGTTGTATTCTTTTTGTGAGGTCCTGCACTTTTTCGATGTCGTCAGGACATAGATTCTGGTACATAAAGCCATCGTTTTCTTTGTGAAAACGTGTTGCAAAATTAAAAAACTGGCTAATTTTGATGAACAATAACCGGAGGAGAAATAACGATTTCTTTAATATCGAGCGGTGAATGACCTGCCGAACGAAAGACTGACCGAGGAAATATGGTCAGGGCTTCACTTCAGGTGAAACCCTGACTAATTGTAATGAGATATACTCAGTTTTAATTCACGTTGTTGCCTTTTACGCGGCTCCACATTTCGAGTACTTTGTCGTTCTTGTCCATGAAATCGTGCAATAGCACACAGCGGTCAACCACGGTGCTGTCGGGGTATTGAACACCATTGATGTGCAGTTTGCCGTTGCCCGGGCCAAAGAAATAACTCAGGTTCGAGGTTTCTGTAATGGTAGAATCTGATTGCGCCGCGATGATTTCAGGAGTTGCAACAGCGCTGCAATAGCCGCTTACATTCATATTGCGCAAAGCAATTTTAGCCTGGCACAGGTAGTTCAAAAAATAGCTGGCGGCCTTCACATTGCGTGCATATTTCGGAATTACCCAACCGTCGAACCAAATGTTACTGCCTTCTTTGGGAACTTCATAAGCCAGCGAAACGCCTACTTTTTTAGCTTCGTCGATGGCCCAAACGGCGTCGCCGCTCCAGGCATAATCCATCCAAACTTCGCCCTTGGTCATCATTTCCTTGCCAAAGTCGGCTTCCCATCCGGCGAGGTTCGGGCGCAAGGCTTTTAATTGTTTCTCAACCATATCAATGTCGGTATCGGTGTGGTCGTTCGAAACGGCATATCGGGTACGTTTCCTGGAGGTAATTTCATCGTAAAAACCATAAGTGGCTGCCATATTGTAAACGTCCCAGTAGTGGTCTTTCATCAGGATTTTGCCTTTGTTTTTAGGATCAAACAGGCAAGCCCACGATTTCACTTCGTCTTTCGATATTTTGCTGGTATTGTATAGAATTCCTGAAGTTCCCCACATGTATGGAACCATGAAATCTTCTGCTTTTTTGCCCGGAACACTGAATGCGTTCATCCGGTTACGGAGGAAAGGCGAGATGTTTGCGAGGAAACTGCCCGTTTGTCCAAAATTGCGGTCGATGGGCAACAACAGATCATTTTTAAGCATTTTTTCAATCACATATTGGGTTGGGCAGGTCAAGTCAAAATCTTCTTTTCCCATAGCAATTTTGGTGTACATCACTTCAGGCATATCAAAAACCTGATAAACAATCTTCACATCTTCGCCGGTTTGTTCTTTGTACCACACCGGAAATTCTTTCAGCAGGTCTTCGTCGATGTAGTCTGACCAGTTGTAGATTTTCAGGACTTTCTTTCGCGATTCGTCGTTTTGTTTGCAGGCATTAAAAATTGAAAACACAGAAGAAAGGAGGAAAAGCGCGATAAAGATGCTCCTGAATGAAAAGCTGGAAGATTTTTTCATGGGTATCAATTTAAAGGTTAATTTTTACAATTTCTTCTTTGCCGCCCGCTGGTTAATCAGGAGCAGCAACAGCAACACCGTAATAAAAATGATGGCCGAAAGTGGACGCAATTCTGGGGTCAGTCCGCCTCTCCGGGCATCGGCATAAATATAAGTTGAAAGCGTTTCAAGTCCTTCGTTCCCGATCGTAAATAAAGTTACCACAAAATCATCGATCGAAAGGGTGAATGCCAGAATAAAACCGCTGATCATACCTGGTTTTAACTCAGGAAGAAGAATCCGCCACGCGGCCACCAGAGGGGTTGCGCCCAGATCGAGCGCTGCCTCGTAAAGGTTCGGGTTCATGCGGCGCAGGCGAGGTAAAACACTCAGTACTACATAAGGCGTGCAAAACGTAATGTGAGCCAAAACAACCGTGGTATAGCCTTGCGAAATACCCAAGCTGACGAAAAGCAGGAACAACGAAATAGCAGTTATAATATCGGGATTCAAAATTGGAATGGTATTTACCATTTGCATGGCTTTTTGGGCGCGTGGCATCAGGTTGTAAATGCCAATGGCGGCCATCGTTCCCAGAACGGTGGCTGCAAAAGCGGCAATCAATCCAATAATGAGCGTATTCCAAAGGGCGCTGGTGAGCGAGTGGTGTATTCCTCCATGAAAAATTGAAGTATATAATTTCAGCGAAAAACCGGTCCAGTTGCCCAGTACTTTGGCTTCGGTGAACGAGAAAATGATGATAATCAGAATGGGGGCATAAAGCATCAGCAACAAAATGCCCAGGTACGATGAGGATAAAATTCGTCTGATCATATCAGATTGCCCTCCTCAGCAGCTTTGGAGCTTCCACCCCTGTTGAGTAATGCGGTCACGCCGATCAGTAAAAGCATCAGCAGCGACAAGGCCGCGCCGTAATTCCATGTTCCGTTGTAAATATTTTCCTGAAGGGTTGTCCCGAATAACTTGATGTTGTTGATGGTGAGCAATTCTGCTATGGCAAAGGTTGAAATTACGGGCATAAAAACCATGATTACCCCGCTGGCAATTCCGGGAATAGAAAGCGGAAAAACGGTTTTCAGGAATACCTGCCTGGGATTGGCGCCCAGGTCTTGTGCGGCTTCAATTAAACTCTGGTCGGTTTTCTGGAGGATGTTGTAGATCGGATAAATCATGAACGGCAGAAAATTGTAAACCATCCCGAAGATGAGCGCGCCTTCGCCAAGCGGGATCTTGAAAAAATCGAACAAAGCCACGGTCGCTAACGTGCGGATCAGGAAGTTGATCCACATCGGTAAAATAAAAAGAATGACCAGTAATTTGGCTTTCCGCGACTCCATCTTGCTGAGGATATAAGCCGCCGGATACCCAATCAGGATACATAAAACCGTTGTTATGAGCGCTACAACCACCGAGTAAATAAAGGTATTCATCGCTTCAGGATGAACCCAAAACTTCTGAATATTGCTAAACGTAAACCGACCATCGGTATTGGTGAACGCATAAAAAACAATAAGCGCCATCGGAACAAGGACAAAAAAAGCCAGAAACAGCGCGTAAGGCAACGCCCAGTTTCTTCTCCGTCCCATAAACGACAAAACTTTATTCTGCATTTCGCGATGGTTTTAAACAGGTTCTATTTTGATGTTTTCGGGTGAGATGCTGATTCCGATTCGGTCGCCGTCGTCCCAAATATCATTGGTGTCCACAAAAATGTTTTCGTTGCTGCCCGTCGAAATGGTCAGGTGGTAATGGTTCCCTTTGTAAAGGATGAAGCTAACCACACCGCTTAGCATGCCGTCTTCCTGGTTATCCTGAAGGTTGATGTTGGCAAAATCAACTTTAACAGCTACTTCGGTTCCATGGGCTAATCCATGTTCCGTACACTCAAACGTAGTATCAAGGAATCGAACATGCGTTTTGTCGACAATAGATCCTTCGAATGTGTTGCAGGTTCTTTCTTTCTTCATAACCTGAATATCAAAAGGTTTCACCAGCATTCCAACCGTTTTGCCAACTTCGAAGCAGTGGTAATCCTGAATCAGGAATTCGAAACCTTCCGGAGTCATCACCATCATCTCGTAGTGTACGCCTTTGAAAATACTCGAAGTTACTTGTCCGGTGAACTGCGCTTTGTCCGACAACTCGAAAATGTAAATGTCTTCGGGGCGGACCACCACATCAACCGGCTCGTTGGGCGCAAAATCCTTGTCAACGCACTCAAACCGATGGCCGGCAAATTCAACCAGCTCATCTTCAAGCATTACGCCATTCATGATGTTGCTTTCGCCAATAAAGTCGGCCACAAACGAGTTGATCGGTTCGTTGTATATTTCGGTTGGTGTTCCAATCTGCTGAATTTTTCCTTCGCTCATCACAACAATTCGGTCGCTTAAAGTCAGCGCTTCTTCTTGATCGTGTGTGACATACAGGAAGCTGATGCCCAGTTTTTTGTGCATGGCCTTAATTTCCATCTGCATGTCCTTGCGCATTTTCAGGTCGAGGGCAGCCAAAGGCTCGTCGAGCAGCAAAACTTCAGGTTTGTTCACAATGGCGCGGGCTATGGCTACACGCTGTTGCTGACCACCCGACAGCGAATCGACATCGCGTTTCTCATAATCCGTCATGGTTACAATTTTCAGAACTTGTTTCACCTGCCTGGTAATTTCGTCCTTCGGAAGTTTTTTCAACTGGAGGCCAAAGGCAATATTTTCGAAGACATTCAGATGAGGGAAAAGCGCATAACGCTGGAAAACCGTATTCACCGGACGAAGATGGGGTGGCGTTTGAGTTACATCCTGACCAGCAATGGTAATTTTGCCATCCTTAGATTTTAGAAAGCCACCGATCAATCGCATCAACGTGGTTTTTCCACAGCCCGAGGGACCTAAAATCGTAACAAATTCACCTTTTTTTATCGAGAGATTAATGTCCTGAAGAACAGTTTTATCGCCAAAAGCATGGGATAAACGTTCCACAGTGATGATGTCAGTCATTTGCTGCATGAATGAATAAAATGATCGTTTAGTTGATTCAAAGATTACATTTTGTCAAAGTCAAAAATAAAAATTTATATGACTTATGGTGCAGATAATCACCAGATGTTTTTAATCCTTGAATAAACCGTCTCGTACTAATTTGTTAATCCTGAAATCAGGGACTTTTCGTTACCCATCAGGATCGAAGGTCTTAATTGGGGATTCATCCAATGCAGCAACGATTCCATGTCCTTTTGGAGCAAAACCACACATCCCGAAGAAGAATTAATTGTTTTGCCCACGCTTAAATGAAGAAAAATAGCGCTACCCTTGCCTTTCTCAACCGGGTGCATATTGTATTCGATAGCCATGCAATACCTGTAATCATTTCCTTTTAGCAAAAGATTTTCGTACGACTTTGCATTTGTTGCACCTCTGATGTGCCGGTTGTAATCAGGCGAATCCGGATCGTCAATCCATTTGTCCTCTGCGGTTGTCTGAATGAATGGCATCTGGGTATTTACCTCTTTTTCGTAGCAAAACAATTGTCCCAATCTGAAAAATCCGGTTGGCGACTTCTGATCGCCTTCCCGTTTGGCATTGGGAGCCGCAAATCCTTTGCGTCCAATCCCTGCTGTTATTGGACCAGAAATTACTTTCCATTCGTTATCTTTTTTCTCCATTGCCACCAATACGGCTGTATTTTGTTGCGGCGTTTCATTAAAAACCACCACTATCTGTTTGATGCTATCAAGTAAATCCGCATTTTTCTTCACAATGCGAAGCGCTTTTTGGTCAAGGTTGCCCGACTTCTTTGCACTAACCGATTCACTGAACATACCGATCACAAAACATTGAAACAGCAGGAAATATAAAATCGATTTTGCCATATTGATTCTCTGGGATTTTTATACTGATCAAATATATTTTATTTCAATAGCTAATCAGAATTAATTTCAGGAAAGAATAACTTTTTCGGATTAAATTAACCTAACAATCGCAAAATGGGTATGTTTTGGATTATTCCTTTTTCGTAATTATATCTATCTTGTACCGTTTTTAAGGTAGAAAACGCGATTCTTTTGTTTGATGTGTCGTATAAACACTTATCTTTATCCATATAAATACTAAATTACCAAATCAATGAAGAAATTAATAGGCCTATTTGTTATTGCCGGAATGATTGTTTCTTGTTCGGCGCCAAAAAAAGAGTTCACTCCTACGTATTCAAAAGCTGATTTTGAGAAGGAAGTAAATGGGAAAAAAACTACCTTGTTTACCTTGAAAAATGAAGGTGGAATTCTGGTAACACTTACCAATTATGGAGCAAAAATTGTTTCAATATATGCTCCCGATAAAAATGGAGCTATGGAAGATGTTGTTCTGGGATACACATCTATTGATAAGTATGTTACGGGTGAGGCTGGTTTTGGAGCAGTGGTCGGTCCATATGCCAACCGAATTGCCAATGGTCAGTTCGAAATCGATGGACAAGTGTATCAATTGCCGGTGAATAATCATAAGGCTTGTTTGCACTCCGGAGCTGAAAGCTTTTACCGTCAGGTTTATGATGCCAAAGAAATTCAGACTGCTGACGGACCTGCCGTTGAAATGACCTTGCAAAGCCCCGATGGACAATGGGGGTTTCCTGGTAATAAAAATGTAAAAGTGACCTATACTTTGACTAAAGACAACGGTTTGAAAATTGATTATGAAGCGACCACCGATAAAGCTTGTTTTTTCAATTTGACCAACCATGTTTATTTTAACCTGAAAGGTGAAGGAATGGGCGATATTCTGGATCATGTGTTGGTCGTTGATGCGAACACATCGACTGCGGTGGGCGATTCAACGTTAATTCCAACTGGCGAAATTGTTGATATTCGCGGAACTGCCATGGATTTCACCACACCTCATACTGTTGGCGAACGCATCAACGATCCGATGCCACAGCTTCACATGGGAGGCGGATATGATCACAATTACATCCTGAATAAAGATCAGAATGGCCACGAAATGACGTTTTGTGCCAGCTTGTTAGAACCGGCTTCCGGCCGTTTTATGGAGTGTTTCACTACAGAACCAGCTGTTCAACTTTATACCGGAAACTTTCTGAAAGGGAATATTATTGGGAAACGTGGTAATGCTTACAATTACCGTAATGGTATTTGTCTTGAAACTCAGCATTATCCTGATTCTCCGCACCATCCAAACTTCCCGAATACGTTGTTAAAACCAGGAGAAACCTTAAAATCAACGACGATTTACACATTCTCAGTGAAGAAATAGAAAAGAGAAATAAGAAAATAGGAATAGAAATTCCAGTTGTGATGAACATCTGGGATTTTTTGTTTGATCTTTTCGTGAAGAATTGGTTCAAATTATTTCCTTTCAGATTTATTTAAACTTCAGGTGAGTTTAATTGTTTCAGCAGAAATTAATTAAAGATTTGGACTATGGCATTGAAAAGCACTTCTTCAAGCATGGAATCGTCACCTTTTATTCAGTCCCATTCGGTTCAATTACGAATCTGGCACTGGCTAATTTTTTTGTTTATCATGGGTTCAATAGTCACTGTGTTGCTCAATTCCACTTTGTTGTCTCCGCGTGACAATGTAAAACTGGTTCAGGAGCAACTACAAAGAAAAGGTGTTACTGTGACCGACGATCAGGCTTTTGCGGTGTCGCACGAGTACGAAGATAAAATGTGGGATGTGCATAAACTGATCGGCTTCGGGCTTTCATTTCTTTTGCTGGCCCGGATTGTGATTGAATTCACACAGTCGGATGAAGAAAAAATACAAACCCGGATGAAAAAAGCTTTCATTTTGTCCAAACAAAATGACAAAAATGCGGCTGAATATAAGCATTACCTGAAGGTGAAGCTGAGTTATACCATATTTTTCATCCTGCTTTTTTGCATGGCTCTAACAGGAATGGGAATGACGTTTGGTCGCAATTTGGGTTTCTCGCGTGAAATTCATGGCGTCCTGAAAAATGTTCATGCTTTCATTCAGTATTTTATATATGCTTTTATTGTACTCCATATAGCTGGTGTAGTTATTGCCGAGAATGGGAAAATCAAGGGTATTGTTTCAGGAATGATTAATGGAAATCGTTCTTGACAAGGAACAGTAATCGTAAGATTTCAAATTCAGGGTTTGTTTATCAGTAATCCTGAATTTTCTCTAACTTGCAGCTTTATCGCACTGGTATGGCAAAACAAAAACTGGTTAATCGCTTCCTGATTTTACTTCGTTCGGTACTCCTAGCTTTTGGGGTATTGTTTGTTGTTTTTTTGACTTTCAGTTTCACTACTTTACCCTATTGGGGCTATTATTGGTTGGGAACAAGCCAGTCGAAGATCACCGAAAAACCTGATTATATTGTTTTGCTTGGCGGAGGCGGAATGCCTAGTGAATCGAACCTGATGCGGGCATTTTTTGTGTTCCGGGCAGCAAAGGAATCGCCTGATAGCAAAATAGTAATTGCAATACCCGGAGATATAGCAGATTCGAGCAGCACAGCCCGATTGGTAGCTGCTGAACTCATCAGTAAGGGAATTGATCAGCAGCGAATTTGTTATGAACAAACCGGCACCAATACGCGAATGGAGGCTCTATGTTTAAAAAAGTTCAATGCCGGACAAATAACCGAAAAAGCCATTTTGCTGGTTACTTCCCCAGAGCATATGTGCCGATCGGTATTGGTATTTCGAAAGGTTGGATTCTCCAGGGTTAACGCACTTCCTGCTTTTGAAAATGCGCTTGAGAGTGATTTGGGGTTTAAAGACGATGAGTTGGGCGGCAATAAAAAATTCATACCAAACATTGGCAGTCATACTTCGGTACGATACCAATTTTGGAACCATCTGAAATATGAAATTCTGATTGCGCGAGAAATGACTGCTTTAGCCTACTATAAATTGAGAGGCTGGATTTGAAATGACAATTGATCGCATGAAATCTTTTGACTCTGAAATTTGATCGCTTTTACCAATCGACTTTTGTTATCTTCGTTTCATCCAAATCCTTAACACATGAAAAAACTTATTCTTTTCGTAGTATATGTGTTTTTTTCTCTCTGTCTTTTTGCCCAGGCAGAAAAGCAGCCTGAATTAATCAAAAAGAACTGGAATTTTGGAGCGTTACCAGCCATTACATTCGATACCGATTTGGGTTTTCAATACGGTGCTTTGGTTAATTTATACGATTATGGCAATGGGAGTCGCTATCCAAACTACAATCATTCCCTTTATTTCGAAGTTTCGAGATACACCAAAGGAAGCGGGATTTATCGGTTTTATTACAATTCAGATCAGTTGATAAAAGGGTTGCTAACCTCTTTTGATATTTCGTATCTTCCTGATCAGGCTTACGATTTCTATGGTTATAATGGTTATGAATCGAAATATAACAAGGATTGGACCGATGACAAAAGCTCATTGTACCGCACGCGAATGTTCTATAAATACGATAGAAAGCTTTTCCGGGCAAAAATTGATTTGCAAGGAAATATCACCAACGAAAAGTTTCGGTGGATTGCCGGAATGAACCTCCAAAATTTTAAAGTTGGCTCGGTAAATACTGAAAAATTAAATAAAGGGAAAGATGAGGCAGATAAATTGCCATCGCCAACGGATCAACCGGGTTTGTACGAAAATTATAAAACATGGGGAATTCTGAGTGCTAAAGAATCCGATGGTGGTTTTGTTCCTGCTTTCAAAGCTGGATTGGTTTTCGATACACGCGATAACACGCCAAATCCGATGAAAGGAATATGGGAAGAAGTTGTTCTTGAAGTTTCGCCCAAAATACTGGGAGCCGAAAGTTCGTTTTCGCGGATGTGTTTCATTCACCGACAGTATTTCACTATGATTCCAGAAAATTTGTCGTTTGCCTACCGGTTGGCTTACCAAACGACCATTTCAGGCGATGTGCCTTTTTACTACAAATCACAGCTGATTACTTCCATCCTGACCGGCGCTACTTCCGAAGGTTTGGGCGGTGGAAAAACCATTCGTGGTATTCTGAGGAATAGAGTTCAGGGCGATGGTATGTTCATGGGAAATGCAGAATTGCGTTGGAAAGTAGTGCGTTTTAAATGGATAAAAAACAACTTTTATTTGGGATTGAATGCTTTTTCCGATTTTGGCCGGGTGACCAAAATGGTTGATATTAAAAGCAAAGTTATTTTCATGAGTTCGATCCCTCAGCCCAGCTATTTTAACTGGGATGCCGAAAAAATGCACTTTTCGTATGGTGGCGGACTGCGGATTGTAATGAACGAAAACTTTGTGATTGCTGCCGATTATGGTTTGGCCGCCGATAAGCAAGATGGAAGTTCTGGATTTTATATGGGGCTGAATTATTTGTTTTAATCTGAAGGGAAAGTAAACTAAAATGCAGATTGAGGGCTTTAAGACAGATGCTTCGAATTAGGAAAGTTCGTTGCCTATTGTTGTTCATCAATTGACTGCCTGAATTTCCAACCTTCCGGAACGAACGACTGTATGGATCGCTACCATTCTGATGACATGAGAAATGGAAGCCACATCAAAAATCAGGATTTAACAACCTGTGCTAATTGAGAAAAAATGATTCGTCGATACATCGGGAACTCATTTTAACTTGCTCTTAAATATCTTCCTGAATTTTTCAATTTTAGGGACGATGACAAACTGGCAATAGCCTTGTGATCGGTTGTTCGCGAAATAATTCTGATGATAATTTTCGGCTTTATAGAATTTATCGAAGGCCGTAATTTCGGTTACTACTGGTTTGTTATAAACATTTTCTTTGTTTAATTCAGCTTTATATTTTTCGGCAGTTTCTTTTTGTTCCGGAGAATGATAAAAAATCACTGATCGGTATTGTGTCCCGGAATCGGCTCCCTGTCGGTTAAGAGTGGTCGGATCGTGTGTTTCCCAGAAAACCTCAAGTAGTTCATGAAAGCTAATCACTTTCGGATTAAAAGTAATCTGTATTACTTCAGCGTGACCGGTTTCTCCGGTGCAAACCTCCTGGTAGGTTGGATTTTTTGTCTTTCCACCTGAGTAACCCGATTCAACGGTCTCGACACCTTTCAGGCTTTTAAAAATGGCTTCGGTACACCAGAAACATCCGCCTCCGAAAGTGGCCGTTTCTGTTTGCCCGTAACTAATCTGTTCTGACATACTGAATAAAATTAAAATGAAAAGAAACGTTCTCATCGCATTTGCTTTTCAATTCAAAACAGACAAAAGCACAAAATGTTGAGCTATTTGCCAATGACTATTTCCTGAAAAGCCGTTCGTTCAAATTCCAGCACTTCCAACTCGCGAATGTTTTTGCCATCGATTACAAATCGCACAGCCGTGCAAACCTGGTGAAACCCTTTATTTCCGGCAGCTCCGGGATTAATGTGAAGCATGTGGTATTTCGGGTCGAAAATCACTTTCAGGATATGCGAATGTCCGCAGATAAAAAGCTGCGGCGCCCTGATTTTAAATAGTTTACTATAGCGGGCTTCATATCGTTCAGGATAACCGCCAATGTGTGTCATCAAAACATCAACATCTTCGCAGAAAAAACGCTGATCAACCGGAAACATTCGCCGCAACACCTGATCGTCAATGTTTCCATAAACTGCTTTTAGTGGTTTAAAAGCTGATAACCGATCGGCTGTTTCTGTATTTCCAATGTCCCCGGCATGCCAGATTTCGTCAACCGGCTCAAAAAATTTAAAAATGCGCGCACTCAGAGTTCCATGCGTATCTGATAATAAACCAATTCGTTTCATTTGATCGGGTATTTCTTTGGCATTAAAAATAGATTAATTTTGCTAAAAATTGAAAGCGATGAAAAGGGTAATAATTGTTCGTCATGCTAAATCGGTGCCGTATGGTTACGACGATGATTTTCGTCGCGACCTGACCGAAAAGGGTGTTTCTGATGCTGAAAAAATAAGTTCTAAGCTGCATGAAATGGGCATTTGTGCCGATTTGGTTATTGCCAGCCCGGCAATTCGTACCATGCATACAGCTTCCATTTTTTGTCAGAATCTGAGATACGACCATGCAAAAATTCGTCAGGAAAAAGTATTTTATGAAGGATTGACCACCCAAAACTTTATCGATATGCTTCAGGAATTACCGGAATCGGTTCAAACGGTTTTGGTCTTTGGACACAATCCAACGGTTTATTACCTGGCCTATAACCTGGTGAAATACTTCAATTCTGATATGCCAACCTGCTCGACCGTTGCTCTTGACTTTCAGGTTGAAAAATGGAAAGACATTTCGGCGCGGGGAGGGCAGGTCGCTTTTCAGATTACACCCAAATCTGTTTAAAACGAATGGATAGACTAACTCTGAATGACTTTATCGTGAAAACAAAATTCACGTTGACGTATCTGTTTATTGCGATTTCCTTCGTGGTGAGCAGTTGTGGTGCAGTTAAACTTTCATTGCGTCCACATGAAGGTTCTTCAACTTCAACGGCTTATAATAACATAACAGCTTATGATGACATGAGTAGTTATAACCATGTAGTAGAAGGAGAAAGTTGCAACTGTGAAGAAAAGGTTACCTCTTGCGAAGAATGTAAAATAATCCCTAAATCTGGAATGATGAGGGATTTAAGATATGGCTATTATTTCGATCCAAAGGAAAGGAAGTGTAAACGTATTTCATATTCTTCAGGTGGTATTCCTGCACCTTTTAAAACAATGGAAGAATGTAAATCATGCTGTTGTAAAAGCTGGCGATAAATAAATTTTATGCACATTTTCTACACTCCTGAACTTTCAGGAAACACATACACACTCGACGAAACCGAATCGAAACACTGTATTCGGGTTTTAAGACTTGAAAAAGGCGATGAAATTACGCTGGTTGATGGTCGTGGAGGTTTTTTTACCGCCGAGATTGCTGATCCCAATCCCAAGCGGTGTTTGGTAAATGTGATCAAATCGGATTTGAATTTCGGGCTTCGAAATTTTCAGGTACAGGTAGCCATTGCGCCAACCAAAAACATCGAGCGCATTGAATGGTTTCTCGAAAAAGCTACTGAAATTGGAATTAATCGCATTACTCCGCTACTCTGCCATCATTCAGAGCGAAAGGAAATTAAACACGAGAGGCTTGAAAAAGTAATGGTTTCGGCCATGAAACAATCGCTGAAAGCCTATTTACCACAACTCGACCATTTGACCAAGTTCAGCGAGTTTATTCGCCAGCCTTTTGACGGGCTGAAATTCATTGCTCATTGCGAAGAACAGCACCGCGAAGTGCTTAAAAACGTGATGATCCCCGGTAAAAATTACCTGATACTGATCGGTCCGGAAGGCGATTTTTCTCCGGAAGAAATTAAAATGGCGATTGCCTCCGGATTTGTACCCGTTAGTTTGGGCAACAGCCGTTTGCGTACCGAAACCGCTGGTGTTGTGGCTTGTCATACGTTCAATTTGCTGAATGAGAATTAAATTCAGGTTTTGGATTTCAATATTTCCATGTACTTATTTGTTTATCTGATGGTTGATGTGATTTCAATTAGTCTTTCTATTCTTTTTTTGTATTCTTTTTATTTTTCAGGTAGGGTATTTTTATTTTCAGGACTATATAGATCAACTAAGATGAAAATGTCAGGATAGCTTATTCATTTTGTAAACAAACTTTTTTGGTAATCAATCAATTCGGAATTTTAGTTCATATAATAAAGTGAAAGGGTATTCAGGCATTTTCATAGTTTGTTCAGCATTGCTGTTTTAAATTAAATCTTGGTAGTTGTTATCATTTAAACAGAAAAGTCATGAAAAGTTTATTAAAAAATGGAATGATGTTTTTAGCCGCCATTACACTTTTGGCAACATCATGCACCCAGACGAATGATTCGGGAAATGGTGGAAAAGGAAAAGTTGTTTTGTCGCTGACGGATGCACCCTTTCCAGTTAGCCTGGTTGATAAGGCTTTGGTAACTATTGACAAAATAGAAATACGTGCGACTAGTACAGCAGCAGCTACAACCGAAGACACCGATAACTCATCTCTTTACACCGTTTTATACCAGGGCGAAGGGAAAGTGTATGATTTGCTTGATTTACAGAATGGTATTACCACCGAATTGCTGAGTCTGGATATAGCTCCTGGATCGTACAATCTAATCCGGATGCATGTTGCCGAGGCAAGTGTTCTTCTGAAAGATGGAACCAATTTTGGGTTAAAAGTGCCAGGTGGTTCGGCCAGTGGTCTAAAAATCAAAATAACTCCTAATCTGGTTATTGAAAGTGGTGTTGAGAGCGAAGTTATTCTCGATTTTGATGTGAGTAAATCGTTTGTGGCACAGGGCAATGTAAAGTCGAAGAACGGTATAAAGGGTTTTATTTTTAAACCAGTACTTCGTGCCGTATGCCAGAAATATAGTGGAATTGTTGCCGGAAAGGTTTTTGAAAATGCAACTACTCCAATTGCAGAAGCACATGTCCAGATTATTGCTGCTGATACCATTTTGAGTTCGGCACTGACCAATGCTGCCGGAGCTTATAGCATGATTGGACTTCCGTCGGGAACCTACAAGGTTGTTTGTGATAAGGACGGCTATACTTCAGTGACGGTAAATCCGGTAGTTGTGAAAGCCAGAGAAACAACGGCTGTGGATATTCAAATGTCAACTGCAACTGCTACAACAAATCCATAACAGGAGAGTTATTCGCAAAGACAGTTCAAAAATAGTATTTGATCAGGAAGCTGTCGCCGTAAATGGTGACAGCTTTTTTATTTTCCTGTGGCCTGAAAATCCGTTTTTAATATTGAAAACTGATAAAGAAATTCGGGGTTATCCCCAGCGACCGCATATAAGTGGTTTCGTTGAACGTAGTGGTGTCGAAATTGAAATTGCGCGAATAAATATCGTTGTAATTCTTCTGGTTAAGTACATTGATCAACGACATCCCCAGCTTGATCCTGACATCCCGGATCTTTAAATTATAATTGGCAGCCAAATCCAGGCGTTTAAAATCGGGCAGGCGGTCGTAGGTAAAAACGGCTGTTAAAGTTTTGTCAACTGTTTGATTTTGAACGTAGGATTGGCCGGTTGAATAAATCCAAGTTCCGGAGAAATTCCATTTTCCTATGGTAAACAGATTGGTCCATTTGAATTCGTGTGTTTTATCGAAAGGTGCCGGAATATCCTCGTTGTGATTGATCTCGGCAAAATTACGTATAGCTTTACTGTGAGAATAAGAAATCCAGCCGGTATAGTGAGTGCTTTCGTATTTCAGCAGCAGATCGAGTCCCGTTGCACTTCCTATGCCAGTAATAAATTTGCTCGGGAGCTGGACCTTTTTTGCCTGACCGGGAGGCGTAAATTTACCGGGATCCACATTCTTTTGAAATGGTGGAATGTATAGGAAAAGCTGAAGTCCGTCGATGGTTTTGTAATAGAATTCGGCATCCAGCGAAAATCGCTTATAAGTTAATGTAGTTCCTCCAATGAAGTGATTGGAGGAAAGAACCGGATGTTTGTCGTCGTCGGCAATGACCCAAAAATCGCGGTTGTAGCCATACGATTGGGTAGGCGCTACTTTGCTCAGGAACTGATAATATCGTCCGGTAGCAAATTTCAGGTTAACGAAATCGCCAATGCGGTAGTTGGCCGAAAAGCGCGGTTCGTAATATAGTTTTCCGGAAAGGTTGTATCCACTTATTCTTCCGCCAAGTTTAACAGTCAGGTTTTTAATAACTTGTGCGTTTAACTGCAAAAACGATGAATAAAGCCACGATGAATTGGCGATATCCGAGTAATAGGCGTCTGTTCCGGCATTTTTTTGGTAAGTAAATTCATTGTATTTCGTCTGAAATCCAAAATCAACCGTATTTTTCTGACCGAGTGCAAATTCATTTTTCAGTGAAGCCGAAAAATCATTCAGTTTATTTTCCTCGTATGTGTCGAATAAAGTGGTCGTCGTATTTTTACCTTTTTTGGTCGTAACCTCTGTTTGTTCGGTGTATTGGTTTTGGTAACCTGAATATCCTACCTGCAAATTGGAAAAGAAATTTTTCTTCCATTGCTTGATCCATGAATAGCTAAAACCGTAATTTCCCCAATCTGCGTCGTTATTGGTTTTTGAATAGGTTTGCCTAACACTTCCTTCGCCGAGGCTGGCCAGAAAATCTTTACCTCCATATACGCTGATCGACATTTTTTCCTGTTCGCTCTTGCTGAAAGTGAGTTTGGCGTTGTAATCGTAAAAGTAGAAGCCTGGCTTTAATTTAACAATGCTGTTGCTTGCTGATGTGTTTACATCTTCCACCTGATTTTCGAGCATGGCGTTAACCAGGTAACTTGAATAAATATCGGCATACGAACGCCTACCGCCTACAACCAGTGTCCACTTTTCCGAAAACGGAATTTCAGCCGTCAGGTTTCCACTGATCAGATTAAGCCCGGCGTATATTTTGGGGCGGTATTTGTTCCCTGTTTTGCCGGTAATGTCGATGATTCCAGAAAGTCGTTCTCCGTAGCGCGAATCAAATCCACCTTTGTAAATCTGAATGTCTTTCACCACGTTGGGGTTGATTGACGAAAAAGTTCCGAAGAAATGATCGAGGTTATAAAGTGTGAAGCCGTCGAAAAGCACCAGATTCTGGTCAGGAGTTCCTCCTCGAATATTCAGTCCCGATGAACCTTCGGCGTATCCAACGCCAGGCAGCATCTGGATAGTCCGGAAAATATCGGTTTCGCCCATATTGGGTAAATTCACAAATCCAACCGGATTGATTGTCGAATGGCTGGTTTCCCTATTTTGATCGATCATTTTCAAGGTTGTTTTTTTGACCACAACCGGAGCCAGCTCCATACTTTTCTGTTTCATTCTGAAAGTCAGAACAGCAGATGTATCGCTAATCGCAAAAGTACTGTCGATAGGCTGATATCCCAGATACTGAATGTTCACCCGCAGCGATTGAACTGCCGGAATCCGGAAAACGAAAGTTCCGTTTAGCGAAGTCGTGCGTACTAAATTCTGATTGGGGAGATAAATGCTGGCATACGGAAGCTGCTCACCCGAACCCCGGTTGGTTACCAGTCCCGAAATGCGGTAGAATGCCGGAATGGAAGAAGCCGGTTTGGGAGAACCCGGAATAATCAGGTAGTTTCCAAATTTCATTTCGGCGATATAGCCCGTGTTTTTAAGAAGTTCTGCCAGAATTTCATCCGGAGTTTTGCCCTTGAATGTTCCTGAAACCTGATGCCTGGCCATTTCTTTGGCGTCGAATGCAACTTTGATATTCAGGGTTTTGGAAACCTGAACCAAAGCTTCAGAAAGCTTGGCATTATTGAAATTGAAAGCCGGAAACTGCGAAAAGCCTGTAATCGGACGAAGCAGGAGAAATATGATCAGGAACAAGAAAATAAGTTGCAAGTATTTATTGCGCCTTTGGTTCGATCCTGATTCTGTTTCCGTTTTTGATTTCATAGTCCAAATGCATCGGTAAGCAAACGGTTTCCAATACCTCGTTCAGATTTTTATTCGAAAAGCTTCCGGTAAAGAAACGGTTTTCTAAACCTTTTGTTGCGATCTTGACATTGAACTGCCGTTCAATCTCCTCAAAAATAGAAATTAATGATACGTTGTCAAAATGGAACTCACCGCTTCTCCATCCGGCCATTTGGTTCGTCTGGATATTGGTTGTTTTTTGGAGTGTTCCTGAAACCAGATCAGCTTTTTCGCCAGGTTCAATAATCACGGTTTGGCCGTTGGCCGTAACCTGTACTTTACCAGTTAAGCACGAAACGCTGAGTTCATGATCGCGGCTATACACATTCAGTTTTGTGCCTAAAACTTCAACCGAGCCTGTTTTTGTCTTTACAACAAAAGGTTTTCCTTTTTGAACCGAAAAGAATGCTTCGCCATCCAGTTTCAGGACACGTTTTTTGGTAAAATCCGATTCTGAAAAACTGATTTTTGAATCGGCATTCACGGTCACATTCGAACCATCTGGCAAGGTATATTCAAGTTGTTGTCCTTTGTTGGCAACAATCTGGCTGGAGGATGATTTATAGAAATAAATGGTAGTCAAAAGCGCAATCAAAGCAATGGAAGCAGCAGCCGACCAGTAAATCCGGAGACTTCTGACGGGCTTTCCCGTGCTAGTCTGATCCAGCTTCGACCGGAGTAATTCCAGCGCTTCGGCTTTGCTTCTCTTCTGGGGAACGCGGTATCCCTGAACGAAAAGGTCAACTTTTTCGTCGGTTGTCAGCTGATCAAAATGTGCTTTTGAAAAATCTGAAGGATCAATATGTCTGTTTTTACCCGTTTCCACAGTTTAAAATTTTTGCTCTATTTCTTTTCTAACATGTTCCAGTGCTTTTTTCATTCTTTTTTCAACCGCTTTTACACTGATATTTAGGGTTGAAGCTATTTCGTTGTAGGTCATCTGTTCCATCCGGTTCATCAGGAAAACTGTCCGGTTGTTTTCGTTGAGTTCAGAAAGCACCCGCTGAAGTTTCCGGTCAAATTCCTTGATCTCCATTTCAAATTCAGGAGTTTCGAACGTCCGGTCTTCAACAATAGTCTGCCGAAGTTTGAAATTCAGTTTCATGCGTTTGTGCCGGTTTGCAAACAGATTGGCTGCTATCGTGTAAAGCAGTGCACGCGCTGTTTCTACCCTAACCGAAGATCGCATTTCCCAGAGTTTCAGAAAGGCATCCTGGACTATATCCTCAGCGACTTCGGTATCTCCTGATTTGAAGAAAATAAAATGCTGAAGCTCATCATAATAAGCATCAAATAACTGTTCAAAACCAACTTGATCAAGTCCGGTTCCAGCCTGATTTTTATCCGATAACATCCTCATCCTTTATTTCCTGACCTTCCGAATAACTATTAGATGTCGGTTATTTGCTGCGTTTTACAACTTTTAACCTGATACAATTACAAATGGTTTTACCCTACTTCTTTGAGGTTTATTTTCAACTGTTACTTTCAAAGTATTAATGTACAGAAACTAAAACGAAGCTTATATTTTTACGTCAACTATTTTTGTGATGCTATTTCGCGAGCATGGCCTTGCCTGGGGTCACTCCGTTTTCATTAAATGCATCAATCTGAAACCAATAAATCCTATTTTTATCGGGACAATGAATGGTTAACCGGGTATTCTTATACAACTGAAGGCTGTGGTATAACTTATCTTTATTGGTACCATACCTGATGTTGTATCCGGTGGTATTTGCCTGTTTTTTCCACGACATTTTAATGGCTTGCGGATCGCGATAATCTCTTATAGCACGAAACTCATTCACTCTTTTCGGTTTGCGATGTGTTCCATTTCCAAAAATCCGTAAATCCGTAATCGCGAATGCGCCTTCAGGAGTCCGATAATTGGTAATTTTTAAATATCGGGCCTGAACGGGATTCTTTATTTCTTCATACGGATTTATCTGTAATTCAAGGTTTTTGGTTTTATCAGTCAGTTTTTTCCAATTTTTTTTGTCCGTCGAATATTCAATAAGATATTGGTGGGCATGTACAGTATCGGCCTTAATAATTTGGTTTTCAGGGAAAAAAAGTTGAAAAGCGTTAATCGTGCAAACAGAACCTAAGTCAACACTTAACCATTCGCCCTTTTTATCGGTTTGGGCGCTCCAGAACGTTCCCAAATTTTCGTCGAGAGCCGAAGCTATTGGGCAGTTGTATAAACTGGAAGATGCTTGTCCTGTTGCGTCGTTTGAAAGCAACGCCCATTCCGGATCAAGTTTATCAATATTGGTGTATTTGTGGTTTGGCATGATGATCGGGTAATCGCCAAAATCAGTTTTGGTGAATAAGTTCCCATCTTCATCAAATCCAGCAGGAAAGAGCCCCAGTTTGGATTGAGATTTTTGATTTTTAGAGGCTTCGAGTGTTGCAATGTGCCACCAGTTGCCATATTTATCAGCGAAAGTTGACCCATTTCCGGCTCCATAGAGGAACCCTTCAGGCCGATTTGAAAAAGGATTGTTGGCTGCATAAACAAAAGGTCCGGTAGGTGTATCCGAAACATAAACAACATCGGTATAATTATTAAAATCTTTGTTCACCTCTGCACATTGATAGTAGTATTTCCCATTGTACTTATTCACCCATGAGCCTTTAACACTGGAACCGCCAGTCTTGTCTGAAATGGGTTTAGATTTTGTCTGGGTTTTCTTCAGCGGATTTGTCTTCTTACAAACCATAGGAACTCCTACTGGTTCGAGATGATTGTTTGCATCCAATTCACGTGCCATCACACCGTCATTATTCGTGCAGCCATAGTAACAATAGACCTTTCCATCAGTATCGGCAAAAATGGCAAAATCGCTGATCATTGAAAGTAGAAGCGAATTACCAAATACTTCCCACTTGCCACTTTCCGGGTCTTTTGTGCGGTACATCGTACCGGTAAATGAAGTGAAGAAATAGAGCCAGTCACCAATTACAACTGCAGTCGGTTGATCCTTTTCTAATGGCAGGTCGGGCGCTGATACAAATTTCCAGGAAAGTAAGTTGCCTGAATACCAATAACCTTCGGCATTGGAAGCGAAAAGAAAATAGTTGCCCTTGTACAGAACAACGGTTGGGTCATCCAGATAATGACCAGAGGACTGATCTGAATTATATGGGTAACTTAGGTTCAGTGGATTGCAGTAGGTTTGGCCAAATACTTTTTTTGCCTGAATCCCAAGAATAGAGGTTATGACTAATAGAATATATGCGACCTTTTTGCCCATTACAATTTAGCTTGTTTCAACTTCTTTTAAGTTTGATTTACCCCAAGCGCTTGTTCTATATCGCCAATCAAATCTTCAGCGCCTTCAATTCCAACAGAAAGGCGCATCATGCCCGGTCGGATACCCATTTTCAGCCGTTCACTTTCCGGAAATTCGGCATAAATGGTTGAATAGGGATGAATGATCAGCGATTTGTTGTCATTCAGGTTGGTGGCGCGGCGAATGATCTTCAACCGGTTGATAAATCGGTAACATTCTTCCTGACTTGCCAGATCAAAAGTCATCACGGTTCCAGGAACTCCTCCAAATTGTTTCAAAGCCAGATCGTAATAAGGCGAATCTTTTAGTCCGGGGTAATCAACACGGGTTATTTTTGGATTTTGTTGGAAATATTCGCCCAATTTCAGACAATTCTGGTAACAACGTTCAACGCGCAATTCCAGAATATCCAGTCCGGCAATCATGTAATTGGCCGTGTGGGCGGTCATGGGCATTCCCATGTTCCGGTAATAATTCTTTCGGAGACGGGCAATAAAAGCATTTTTTCCAAATTTTTGAGCAAACTCGCTGCAATTTGGGTTTTTCTTCCAGTCGTACAAACCATTGTCGATAACCAGTCCTCCAAACGAAGTAGCTCCACCCGAAACAAATTTGGTGGCCGACATCACTTCTACATGAACGCCCAGTGACTTCGAACTGAAAACCGATGGAGGAGTAATGGTGCTGTCAACAATCAGCAATATCCCGTGTTTGTTAGCGATTTCGGCGATCCGACTGATATCCGAGATTTCGAGTTGTGGATTGGTTACCGTTTCAAAATAAATGGCCCGGGTATTTTTGTCGATCAGAGGTTCAATTAATTCGGGCAGGGTGGTGTCAACAAAACGGGTTTCAACCCCATAAGCCGAAAGGCTTTGCTCAAATAGGGCTATGGTATGTCCAAAAAGATTTTTCCCTGAAATGATGTTGTCGCCTTGTTTGCAGATGGCCAGCATTGTTACCGAAATAGCGGCCATTCCTGATGTTACGGCCAACACCTGATGAGATCCGGTCAGTGTCCTTACTTTAGTTTCGAAGTATTCAACCGTCGGATTAGATGTACGCGAATAGGCGTGACCTGGTAGCTCTCCCCGAAAATTTGCTGCATTATCTTCCGCAGAAGCAAATTCAAAAGCTACCGATTCGTAAATGGGCATGGCTAAAGCATTGTGCGGATCTTTTTTCAGGAAGGGTATATTTAATGAGCGGGTTGTAAAATTTTTCATGTCAGTATAATTTGTCTCTGAACCTTGTAAACGATTGCTTCAGTTTTTGGTTCTATGGATGAGTTGACAAAATTGGTAATTATTTCAGAAAAACCGGTCATACTTCAAATTCAAATTTGGTAGGTCGCTGAAACCATTCAATATTTTTATCTTTGAGGCAAACAAAGTGATGGAGACTGGCGATTGGAGACGGAAGTCCCTAAACTGACCGATCGCTGCGACAGGTTTTTGCCTTTATACTTTTTACGTTTGCCTTTACATGAGAAAACTTGGATTGATACTGTTTTTTATTTTGCCAGTGTTGGCCTTCCCGCAGGCCAAATCGGTGAAGATTGCCGTGATGAAATACAATGGTGGCGGCGACTGGTATTCAAATCCAACATCGGTGCCCAATCTGATCACGTTTTGCAACGATAACCTGAAAACTGATATTGATCCGGAACCGGGAACCGTTGAACCTGGCAGTCCTGACCTGTTTAATTACGCCTACGTTGATTTAACCGGTCATGGAAATGTGTTTTTCTCGGATGCCGAAGCGGCCAATTTGCGTACTTACCTTGAATCGGGAGGTTTTCTGCAAATCAGCGACAATTACGGGATCGATCAGTTTATCAGGCGCGAGATGAAAAAGGTCTTTCCTGAACTCGATTTTGTTGAGCTTCCTTTCGATCATCCTATCTATCATCAGAAATACCAGTTTCCGAATGGATTGCCCAAAATACACGAGCACGACGGCAAACCGGCTCAGGGGTTTGGACTAACTTATAAAGGCCGGCTGGTTTGTTTCTATAATTACGAATGCGATTTGGGCGACGGCTGGGAAGACCGTTCAGTACACAACGACCCGGAAGACATTCGCCAGAAAGCCTTACAAATGGGCGCCAATATTATATCGTACGTGTTTAATCAGTAAGACTTTTTTCAAAACAAAGGTTACTGCCGAGGTGAAGCTCCGGATTGACGTTTCGGGTCGTATGATGGATGGAAACAAACGATCGCTTTGCATAGAAATGCGAATCGCAGTTATCGCTGAATGGCAGGAAACTTGACAGTTCCTGTGGAAAGATCGAATGAATTGATTGGCAGATCTGCTCTTGTCCTGTCCTCATCGATTTTAAATACATGTGGCTTAATGTGTCTGAACAAAAATTCTTTGTACTTTTGACCCAATTTTAGAACGATTTTCATGAGTGAAGAAGGATTGAACAGTTTGGTGTATTCGAAAAATGTAATTGAATTCATTACCGTTGCCAACGAATTTTGTAGTTTTCTGGAACGGTCGGATGAAATGGAATCTGCCGATTTTTTGAGTAGGCTGCAAAAAATGCTTCCTCTTCTATACCTCAAAGCCAGTTTGCTGCCTGTTTTTGAGTTCGAAGCCGATGATGAACTCGAAAAATATGTGACTGAAGTGGACTATAACCTGATTCAGCAAAAAATACTTCATCATACGGGAGCTGGCGATGACTATCAGGAAGTATTCATTCCTGGAATGCAGTTCAGCGAATCGGCGCTGACATCAAGTATAGCCGAAAATGTGGCTGATATTTATCAGGATATGAAAGATCTGGTGATGTCGTTTCGTACCATGAACGATGAGGTAATGGAACAGGCCATCTGGGAAAGCCAGAATAATTTTGCGCAAATCTGGGGTCAGAAACTGGTGAACTGCCTGCGAGCCCTTCATAACCTGATTTATTCAGAAAATAGTGTCGAGGATGATTCCCTTCCGAAGGGAAAACAAAATAAAGAATCAAAGAATAAGAAACAGAATCCGGATTGGTTGAACGATCGTTTTTCGTTTCAGGGAGAATAAAAAATGTACAGGGAGAGTATTGATAAAGATGAATTAGCAGAGTTACCACTTATTCAGTTTGAAGGTGAAATTACTTTGGTGGAATCGAAGGACGATTATCTGGCTTCGGTTGAATACCTGTCAAAACAGAAATTGCTTGGGTTTGATACCGAAACCAAACCCGCGTTCAAAAAAGGAGTTGTTTACGAAGTGGCCTTACTTCAATTGGCTACCGAAGAACGTGCTTTTTTGTTCCGACTCAATAAAATTGGTTTGCCAAACGGATTGAAAGTTATTCTTGAAAATCCTGAAATTCAGAAAATTGGGGTTGCTATTCGCGACGATATCAAAGGTTTGCAAAAACTGAATAATTTCAAACCCGGCGGATTTGTTGAACTGCAGGATCATGTTAAAGATTTTGGCATTCAGGATTTTAGCCTCAAAAAATTATCGGCCATTGTTTTGGGTTACCGCATTTCGAAAGCGCAACGCGTTACCAATTGGGAAGCCCCAGATTTGACTGAAGCTCAGCAAATTTATGCTGCAACAGACGCTTGGATTTCTCACCGTATCTTCGAATCCCTCAATCAACAATAAAATAAGTCCAGCCACCCGGAACTTGTTTCCGGGTCTAATCATTTTAGAGATGCTGAAACAAGTTCAGCATGACTGTGTTTTTATCATTCGTGGATAATTTAATTTATAGGAAAATGTAAATATGGAAATAGCTAATTCTGTCCAGCCGAAGTATAGCCGGGTTATTCTGAAATCCGGAAAGGAACAATCGCTATTGCGTTTTCATCCGTGGATTTTTTCCGGAGCTATTCAGGAAATCGCCGGTAGGGTAGAAGAAGGCGATGTGGTTGAGGTTGTTTCAGGTAAGAATGAATTTCTGGCCATGGGTCATGTTCAGGTTGGGTCGATCGCTGTCCGCATTTTTTCGTTCGAAAAGGTAGAACCTGATTTCGATTTTTGGAAAGGCAAATTGGATCGTGCTTTGGATGTGCGTAAAAAACTGGGTTTGGTCGATAATGAACTGACCAATGTTTACCGTTTGGTGCATGGCGAAGGCGACGGAATGCCCGGACTGATTGTCGATTTTTACAACGGGACCGCAGTCATGCAGGCACATTCGGCCGGAATGTTCCTGATTCGCGATACGATTGCCAAAGCATTGAAAGAAGTGATGGGCGACCGTCTGGTTGCCGTTTACGATAAGAGTGAAAAGACGGTGCCATTCAAAGCTGATCTGGAACCCAAAGATGGCTACCTGCTTGGCGAATCAAAAGTATTCGAAGTTCAGGAATACGGAAACCGGTTTAATGTGGATTGGGTAGAGGGCCAGAAAACCGGGTTTTTTGTCGATCAGCGCGAAAACCGTCGGCTGGTGCAGGAATACTCGCACGGACGCAGTGTACTGAACATGTTTTGTTACTCGGGTGGATTCTCGTTTTATGCTATGCGTGGTGGCGCCAAACTGGTGCATTCGGTTGATTCGTCGGCCAAAGCCATTGAACTGACCAACGAAAACGTAAAATTGAACTTTCCGGAAGATACGCGCCACGAAGCGTTTGTGGCCGATGCCTTCGATTTTATGGATAAAAACAAGGACAAATACGACCTCATTATTCTCGATCCTCCGGCATTTGCCAAACATCGCGGCGCCTTGCCACAAGCCTTGAAAGGCTACAAACGCCTTAATCTGAAAGCTTTTCAGCAGATAGCACCGGGAGGAATCCTGTTTACTTTCAGTTGTTCGCAAGTCGTAACCAAAGATAAATTCCGCGAAGCTGTATTCTCGGCAGCCGCCATTTCAGGCCGCAAAGTTCGCATTCTCAATCAATTGGTTCAGCCAGCCGATCATCCGGTGGATATGTATCATCCTGAAGGTGAGTACCTGAAGGGATTGGTGTTGTATGTCGAATAGGAGCGAATCCAACACTCTAATGATCTTTAGGTCTCAGTTCATAAACGGCTGATTATGTGTGTTTTTCTGTTGAATCTCATAGATTTTTGTCTGTACTATCGAGAGTTTTGCTGTTTGAAAACATGCTGAAAATTTTATTTTTTTTCGTTGTCTCATCGTAGAAAAAAACGATTGAAATACCTGATGGACAATGAAAAGAATAGGTTTATCTTGGTCCATAGTCCTATTGTTAATATTGGCAGGATGCGCAGGAACAAAACTGATAAGGTCATCCATGAGTCCGCAAATATTAAAAGATCAAGCGAAACACACTAAAATTATAAAGATCCATTTAAGAGATGGTGGCCTTTATATTCTGGATGATTGGTCGTTCAATAATTCTTCAGATACGATTATTGGTTTTGGCACATTTTATAATTACCGGCGGAATTTGGTCAGCGAAAAGTGGAGAGATCCATCCATAGGCATCGAAAAGGCCAATCATTTTTCAATTCCAGACGATAAAATTGTGCTGATCGAAACGAATAAACTCAAAAACAACATTGGCAATCTGGCTGCAATTTCGATTATTGGCGTGCCTTATGCTATTACTACAATTTATTGCCTTGCTAATCCCAAAGCCTGTTTCGGTTCTTGTCCTACTTTTTATGCGCTTAAGAATGGACGTTGGACTTTAATGGCCGAAGGATTTTCTTCGAGCATATCTCCTTCGTTCGAGAAAAAGGACATCGACATGTTGTATTGGGCTGATGAAGCCAGAAACCAGATGTCGCTGAAACTGACAAACGAGGCGCTTGAAACCCACGTCATCCGCTATGTTGATTTGCTCACATTCCCAGAATCGGATGGAGAACGGGTTTTTGCAACAGAAAAAGGACAGTTTTACAGAACGTCGGAGATTGTGTCACCGGAAAGCTGTGTGGCCGAGGAAGGTGATTGTTTGAACCTGATTAAAGACATGGATCGGAATGAACGATTTAGCGGGGCTGATCCCAAAAACCTGTCGCGGAAAGAAGAGATTACTTTGACCTTTAACAACGATTCTCAATCAGAATTAGGCTTTTTGATTGGCTCAAAACAAACTCTGCTTACCACTCACCTTTTTTACCAGGTTATGGCTTATACGGGGAATTATTACGGATCGCTTGTTGCTGAAGTAGAGAATGGTAATTCACAACTAAAAAAACGGATTCAAAAGTTATGGGATCAATTGGGCGGAATTGAAATTTTTATTCAGGACAAAAATAAAAAATGGGAAAAGATTGATGAAATAACGGAGATGGGGCCTATTGCTTCGGATGTGCATTTGGTGAAATTACCTTCGGTGCAGCAAGAAAAAATAACGTTAAAACTCAGGTTGACAAAAGGATTGTGGCGTATTGATTATTTGGCTCTTGCCAGGATAATAGGGGAGGAAAACCCAATCCGGATAAAACCGGAACTGGTTTTGAAAAATGATACAGTGGATCAGGAAGCCATGACCCGATTAGTCGACGGGGTTGATCCATTGGTAACCTTTCCGGGAGATCAGTTTGAGCTGAAATATCGGTTACCTGATGATTGTTCTTATCAATTCTTTCTTGAAACAAAAGGCTATTATATGGAATGGATGAGGGATGAATGGCTGGCCGAGGAGAATCTGAAAAAGGCGGCTTTTGCATTCTATTTTCCGGGGCTGTTTATGAGAAAGGCAGCTCCGGAATATAAAAAAGTAGAACCAAAATTGGAAAAAGTATTTTGGGAAAGTAGGTATGTTAAACAGTAAGAGACTATTGGCTTGGTTCATTGCAGGCATGCTACTGACTACCTGCCAACCGATGATTAAAATCCCGGATGCCTATAATTTTACCTCAAAAGAAATAAAAGGTAATCCTTATGGGTGCTGGACAATTGTGACTTTTAATTCCACTCAGAATCCGCTTGCCCCGGATACAATTGCCGGAGAGTTTATTTGTACGGATGCTGACACGCTGTACCTATTGGTAAACGATTTTCAGGTGCAGCCGATTTATTTAAAGTCTGTTGTTCAGGCTGAATTGTTTACACACCGGAATCAGGCGGGAACCTATACAAAAGTTACCTCTTTCTTATTAATTCCCAATTTATTAGGTGCATTAATTTATGCTAGTGAATATGGTGGAGGTTTTTTAGCCTTGGGAATACCTGTTACAGTAGTTGGAGGGGCGACCATCCTCATTGAGAACTTATCTCATCAAAATATCCTGCTTTATCCCGGAAAGATTAGTCTTGATAAACTTGAACTTTTTGCACGTTTCCCTTCAGGAAAACCTGCGAACCTTGATTTCAAACGACTTACCTTAAAAAAAACGAGTAAATATTTAAACCGGAAAGACTAATCTCAGCAATGACTTATTGACAGGCTGGAAGCGTTTTAATCACTTTCTGATTTGCTAAAAAGCCATTCCATTCGTCAGTATTCCATGCTGGTCGGGTTCCATGTTCGTCAAAAAGCTGGCAGTACATGCACGACCAGATGCCGCAATAAACATGATAGTATTTTTCACCCTTGTATTCAATAATGGTCACATCGGTAATTTTACAAAGATTCTGATCTGAAACCAATTCGGTGATTTTCGTCTGAAGCCATTCTGGAAATTGATCCGCATTTGAATTTTCTTCCTTTTTGCACGAATCGATTCCAAACAGAAATGCGAATAAAACAAAAACCAATAAACGATTCATAATGAGTTTTTTTTAATATTGGGCGAATATATTTTCAGTAAAGATCGACTTTTTTAGGAAATCGTTGCGTCCGTTTGTTCAACTTTGCGTCTATTTACCGATACTCATGTTTGTTGGATGGTTTTCTTGAAAAATGATAGTTTAAATCGCATTGCAGCGTATGGTTCAGACGCAATGATGAAACGATTGATTTTGCTGGCCTTGCCGGTAATTGGATCTTCGTTTATGACCATGGCCTACAATTTTATCAATATGATTTTTGTTGGCCGGTTGGGGAGTGACGCAGTTGCTGCGGTTGGTTCGGCCAGTTTTTTTATGCACTTTGGATGGGGATTGTCGTCATTACTTACGGTCGGTGCAGGTATTCGGGTTTCTCATGCCATTGGCGGTGGAGATTTAAAACTGGCTAAAAGCTATGTGAGGAGTGGCATTCTGGCTGTAATCGGCTTAGCTTTGATTTACTACGTCATCTTATTTTTTGCCCGAAACGGACTGATTGGCTTGATTCAGCTCAACAATACTGAAATTGAACATGCCGCTTCCGGATATTTACTTTTGATTGGACTTTGTATCCCATTCTCTTTTCAGAATCTGTTTTTTACCAGTGTTTTTATCGGTTCGGGCGACAGCAAATCGCCTTTCCGGATTAATGCCACGGCGTTGGCTATCAACATTGTGCTCGATTATCTTTTGATTTTTCAGGCCCGAATGGGAATTAACGGAGCTGCTTTGGGAACCATTATTTCACAAGCTATCGGTACTGTTCTGTTTTATTTTAAGCTGAATCGGTCTGAAAACTTGCGGCCTGCCGGTTCGGCTTACCAAAGTTCGCTTTTGAAAAACATCCTGCGAATGGGAGTCAGCACGACGATACAGCGGGTTTCGTTCACCATTGTAGCCATTTTTATGGCGCGGATCATTAGCAATTGGGGAGCTACCGCCATTGCTGTGCAGAAAGTTGGCATTCAGATTGAAGCCATTTCGTACATGACTGCAGGAGGGTTTCTTTCTGCTTTGTCAACCATTTCTGGAATTGCCTATGGTGGCGGCGATTACCGGAAACAATGGCAGGCTTTTCGTTCGGGTATGCTTCTTGCGTTTGTCCTCGGAACAGTCACGTCGGTCATTATTATCGCTTTTGCCGAGCCTCTGTTTTCCATCTTCCTGAGCGATGCAAAGAGTGTGGTTATGGGGCGCGAGTACCTGATTATTCTGGGTTTCTCGCAACTTTTTATGGTGATGGAGCTAATGGCAACCGGTGCATTTTTTGGCTGGGGGAAGCCCAATATACCGGCCATAACCGGAATTGCATTGACCGTGATGCGAATTCCAATGGCCTATGCATTTATCGGTCTTTGGCAGAATGCGCTTTCGTCAGTCTGGTGGAGCATCAGTATTAGCAGTATCCTAAAAGGAACAATTCTTTCGGTGCTGTTTGTCGTTCTTTTTAAAGCATTTATCAGAAAACAAGAGCATGAAAACCACATAGACACATAGCATACAATAGAAATAAGAAAAGGAAAACGGCGTGACCTATGTGTCTGTTTGGTTCAAACAAAATATACTAAAATGAAACAATTGGCATTCAATTCATTCAAAGGAAATACCTGGCTCGAAGGCTTGTTTGGCCTTGAGAAGGAAAATCTACGCGTCGATCAGGCTGGCAATCTTGCCCTGACTCCGCACCCTGAAGTCTTTGGCAATAAGTTGAAACATCCGTATATCACTACCGATTTTTCGGAGAGTCAGATCGAAATGATTACACCGCCCCTTCCTGAAATCGGGCAAACCATTGGTTTCCTGGAAACCATTCACGATATTGTCAGTCTGGAACTAAAAGACGAGTACCTATGGCCGCAAAGTATTCCGCCTATCTTGCCCGCCGATCAGCAGATTCCGATTGCCCAATATGACGAAGATGGCAAGGAAGCCCGCGAATACCGCGAATTTCTGGCGCAGAAATATGGTCCGAAAAACCAGTTGTTCTCCGGAATTCATTTCAATTTTTCGTACAGTGAAAAACTACTTGGATTACTTTACCGAACGGCGAATTCATCGGTTTCGTTCGACGAATTTAAAGATGAAGTTTATCTGAAAACGGCTCGGCAGATGTTGCGCCTACGCTGGCTTTATGTTTTGCTTTACGGGTGTAGCCCGGTAGTCGATCCGTCATTTGAGCTTCGGTGCAAAATGGCTCCATACCCAATTGACCACAACGTGATCGCTCTTTCGATCCGCAACAGTTGCTATGGTTACCAGAATTTCGACAATTTGTATCCGGATTATAGTTCGGTTTCCAAATTTAAGGCGAGCATCGATCAAATGGTCAAAGACCGTAAGATTGCTGCACCCAAGGAATTGTATTCGCCGGTACGTCCCAAGTTCATTCAGAGTCCTGATCATATTTCGTACCTCGAATTCAGGTTTATCGATATCGATCCGCTAACCAAGGCGGGTATTTCCGCCGAAGCGCTTCGTTTTTTGCACGCGTTGGCTTTGTTTGGACTGGTGACCAATGAGCCCGATGATTTTGGGGATAACGCACAGGCTGAAGCTAACCGTTGCCACACTGGCGTCGCTCTGTATGGACTGAATGTGGCGCCTTGCGTGGTGGATGGTAAACCCTACAACATCTGGCAGAAGGCGCAAACCATTATTCAGGGAATAGTCGGTTTATTTGAAGAACTTGAAGTCCGGAGTCCTGAATATCTGGAATCGCTGCAGCAGGCTACCGAATTGGTTCAGAATCCAAAACAGCGTAAAGTTTTTGAAGTTCTGAAAAATATAGTGAATGTAGGGTACATTCCATTCCACGTTGAAATGGCGAAACAATATCTTACTGCAAGCCAAAATACCAGCTATAATTTTCATGGTATGGAAGACATGGAACTTTCAACGCAACTTCTGATGCGCGAAGCTGTGAAGCGGGGCGTTTTGTTCGAAATACTCGACCGGAAAGAGAATTTTGTGAGGTTCAAAAAGGATGGAAATACGCAGTATGTCAAGCAGGCCACCAAAACTTCGCTCGATAATTATGCCAGCATTCTGGCTATGGAAAATAAGCTGGTGACCAAGAAAATTCTGGAAGAAAATGGAATTAGAGTTCCGAAAGGACTGGAATACACCAGTGCCGAAGCAGCCAAAGCCGATTTTTTGATCCATCAGGGAAAGCCAGTGGTGATTAAACCCAACCAAACTAATTTTGGGCTGGGAATCACCATCCTGAAAGAAAATACGGACGAACAAACCTATCAACGGGCCATTGATATTGCTTTTGAATACGATACCACCATATTGATCGAGGAGTTTATTGCTGGAAAAGAATTTCGTTTTTTTGTGATTGGCGATGAGGTGGTGGGCATTTTGCACCGTGTTCCTGCCAATGTAACAGGCGATGGTACGAAGACAATTCGTGAGCTTGTCGAACTCAAAAATCAGGATCTATTACGTGGAAAAGGATACCGAACACCGCTCGAAAAAATTCAGTTGGGCGAAGCTGAAGCGATGTTCCTGAAGCAGCAAAATAAAGATTTTGATACGTTTCCGGCTTCAGGAGAAGTGGTTTACCTGCGCGAAAATTCGAACATCAGCACCGGTGGCGACAGCATCGATTTTACCGACGATATTCCGGATTCGTACAAGCAAATTGCCGTTCGTGCAGCCAAAGCATTGAATGTGGTCATCACCGGCCTGGACATGATTATTCCGGATGTTTTAGCCGAAGCAGGCGACGACAATTATGCCATCATTGAACTGAATTTCAATCCGGCCATTCATATTCATTGCCATCCGTTTCAGGGTAAAAACCGACGGCTGGATGAGAAACTGATGGATGCGCTGGGGTATTTGTAAATTAGGCAATTTGAAGATGAGTAAATTTGAAGTTTTGACTTTCATTGTAAATTATCCATACTATTCAACTAGTGTTTTCATTTTCAAATCAATAAATTTTCAAATTAGTTGATTATGTGGTATAAAACTTCTTCTTCAACCAGAATGCCACATTTACCAAACCAATCATCACCGGGACTTCAACCAGCGGACCAATGACTCCGGCAAAAGCTTCGCCCGAATTGATGCCAAAAATGGCAATGGCCACCGCAATGGCTAATTCGAAATTGTTACTGGCCGCCGTAAATGCAAGTGTGGTTGACTGCTCGTAAGTGGCATCGATTCTTTTGCTCATGTAGAATGAACTGAAAAACATGACCACGAAGTAAATCAGCAAGGGAATGGCTATAAGCACAACGTCCATTGGAATCTTCACAATATATTCGCCTTTCAGCGAGAACATCACCACAATGGTAAACAACAATGCGATTAATGTTAATGGACTGATTTTAGGAATAAATTTCGTCTGATACCATTCTTTGTTTTTAACCCGAATCAGGATAACCCGGGTTAAAAAGCCGGTAATCATTGGAATTCCCAAATAAATAAACACACTTTTGGCGATAGCTCCCATTGTAATTTGCGAAACGGTTTCGTTAACCGGAACTCCGAACCAGCCCGGTAAAATGGCGATAAAAACATAGGCATAAACCGAAAACAGAAGCACCTGGAAAACAGAATTAAAAGCTACCAATCCGGCCGCATATTGCGTGTCGCCTTTGGCCAGGTCGTTCCATACGATGACCATGGCAATGCAGCGGGCCAGGCCAATCAGGATAATCCCATACATATAAGGCAGGTTGGCATTGTTTTCGCCCGGGAACAGCTTAAAGAAAGTGATCGCCAGTGCAAACATCAGTACTGGTCCGACTATCCAGTTCTGAAACAAGGAAAGTCCAAGAATTTTGGTGTTTTTGAAAACATCGCCCAGTTCTTCATATTTCACCTTGGCCAATGGTGGATACATCATCACAATTAGGCCAATGGCAATTGGAATATTGGTAGTTCCTGACGAAAAGCTGTTCCAGAATTCGGCAACGCAGGGGCTTGTCCAACCCATAAGAACACCCAAACCCATTGCTGTAAATATCCATAGGGTCAAATAACGGTCTAAGAATTTCAAACGTTTTTGTGATGGCATGAGGTCACTCTTTTATGTTTTCGATGTAAAATTTCCAAAACCCTTCTTTAATTTCATCACGAACACGGATAAATTCGCTCCAGATAAATTCATCGGTTCCCACTGCGTGCGATGGATCGTCGAAGCCAATGTGCTGGCGATGTTTCACTTTGCCGATGAAGGCGGGACAGCTTTCGTTGGCGCCACCGCAAACGGTAATCACATAATCCCATTCGTCGTTCAGGTATTTTTCAACCGGATCGGAAGTATGCTGACTAATGTCGATGCCAGCTTCTTTCATCACAGCAACAGCTTTTGAACTCAGTTTCCCCGAAGCTTGAGTTCCGGCCGAGCAAACCGTGATATTCGGATCGAACGACTGTAAAAAACCGTGAGCCATTTGGCTGCGGCAACTATTTCCGGTGCAAAGAATGAGGACTTTCATGTTTTTAATTTGAAAATGTGATAATTTGCCAATGTTTTGATATGTCTCTTTTTTAATTATCAAATTGACAAATTTGCTAATTGATTAATTTATAATGTTTCCGCTATTGAGTTTTATCCGGCAACTACCATATTCAGTAGCCATTGGGCTATGGGTAACCATAACGACCGTAGTTTTTTGTTTCAGGTTAATTTCCTTTAAGATACCAAGTATTTCTCCAGCCAAATCTGGATCAAGGTTGCCAGTGGGTTCATCGGCCAGCAGCAAATCGGGATTGTTGGCCAACGAACGGGCAATAGCCACGCGCTGTTGTTGTCCTGCCGATAGCTCTTTTGGATAATGAGTGGTGCGGTCTTCCAAGCCGACCCATTCCAACAATTCCAAAGCTCTTTTTCTATTTTCAGCAGTGTTGCTGTTTTTCACGTTCAGCGCAATCATTATATTTTCAATAGCAGTAAGATAAGGTACAAGGGCAAAGCTCTGCATGACAAACCCGACATGATTGCTACGGAAATTAGCTAATTCTTTGTCATTATGCAGGTTTAATTCCTTACCGTTGTAACTCATTTTTCCTGAAGTTGGACGTAATAAACCTCCAAGAATCAGCAATAAGGTTGTTTTCCCAGAGCCTGAAGCACCGGTGATGGTAACAAACGAACCTTTAGGTATGTCGAGCGAAAGGTTGTCAACTGCATTAATTGCTCCGTCATGATGTTGATAGGTCTTTGTGAGACTTTTCAGTTGTATCAGCATAATTAATCCTCCTGCATGTTTGAAAATGGTTCTATTTTTCCGGCCAGATAAGCAGGAATGACTGATCCTAAAATTGAAATTGAAATAGAAAGGGCGATAGAAACGAGTAGCAGCGTATAAATTGGGCTGACTTCGATTCCAGCAAATTGCGGCCCCAGCCAGATTGCGCCTAAAGTTCCAAGAATATAACCTGCAACTCCACCCAAAAAGCCAATGATGATACCTTTTAGCACAAGGATATAATAAATATGCCTTTTGTGGTAACCAATCATTCGGAGGATTCCTATTTCTTTCCGGCGCTCGTTTACGTTTGCCCAGATGTAATTTCCAATGGATATGCTACCAACAAAAAGGATGATGATGAGAAATACCAGTGATATTTTATTCATCATTTTGTTGGTTTCAATTTGTGTGGAAACAATCTGCCCAATGGTTGTAATGCGGGTGTCAGGCAAAACGTTCCGAAGTTTTCCCAAAAGTCCATCAGAAATTTCGCTGCAACAACCCATTATTTCGATGGCGCTAATTTGCTCACCAGTGCCTAAAAGTGCCTGGACAGTATGCAGGTTTGCAAATACCCGGTCGTCATCAATCGTGCCGGTTTCAGGTAAAATTTTTACAATGGTAAAAGCTTTGCCTTCTACTGTTAGCGTACCTGTTTCCTTTAGATTTAGCCTTTGGGCAACTGCTGAACCGATAAAACAATCTGCTTCTGCCAAAGAATCAATTCCCTTTCGTTGAAGTTTTGCATCCAGATATTTTGCAGGTTCGGCTCCGGGTTTTGGGGCGCAACTTGCTGCCACCTTTTTAGCCATTAAACCTCCCTGCTGCCAAATGGGTTTTGATGCTATTTCGCTTTTGGGTAAAATGCCAGTCAATACAATATTTTCGTTGCCAATTTTTACCTTGCGTGTTAGTTTGGGTGATAGATTATCTACACCGGGTAAAGTAGATGTTACAATTCTTTCGACATAGCTTTCCGGGAAAGTTGGAGCATCAATGTCGGCTGAATAATAATTGTCAACACTGGCGGCTTGTGGAAGCACCAATACATTTGCCCCTAAATTATCGAGGTTCACAGCCACCGCTTTCTCCGATACTACAGAGAAAGAGCGGATTCCTACAATCACACCAATGCCCAATGTTATCGCCAACAAACCCGAAACAAGCTGCGATTTTCGGTGCCAAAGCTCCTTTAATGTTAAATCTGTTAATCTCATGTTTTTAATTTGTCAATGTGAAGATTTGTCAATTCGATAATTTGCTAATTGTCAAATTCTCGAATCAAATTTATTTAGCGCAACCTGATGATCCGGCTCCTCCAGGACAACAACCACTTTTGGGAGGGGCTATGGCAGCTGCTGCTAATTTGGCTGCATCAGGCAGACCCAATGCCGTTCCCGATATTTGTCCTTGTACATTGATAACTTGCGTGGTGGTTTCCTTCGATGATTTGTCCACTTCAAGTCTGTCAATAAGACTAGCTTCTTTACTATCATCCAAATCCACTTCAACAATCGCTGCATTGTTTTTTAGTATGGTTACCGCTTCCTTGCAGACCTGAAGTACTTCAGTACGATCACTAAACGATTTTTTTGTGAAGACTACAAAAGCAGGTTTTCTATCGCTTAAAACTGCCTGCACTTCTTCCAATTTTGGGGAAGGAACTAAGGCTGCAAGGTTTTCAGCAGTGGCCTGCTCAAGAGTATAACCACCAGTAGGTAATCCTTTCGGCGATATTACCAAAAGAAGTGGAAGTGGTGCCCCGGCTAAACGCCATTCGGCTACCAGCTGAGCATTTGCAGCATCGTCCCTGTCCAATTGGACAACTGTAGCATTCTTATAAAGTGCATTTGCGTTTTTGGCAACTGTTGTGGCTTTATTGGTTTCAGTTACGCCGGTTCCGGTTACGACTACAAAAACAGCTTTTCCTTCTTTTTTTGCCTTTTCCAGATCAGCCTGAATCTTTGAATTGCTGGCAGGTAATGCTTTTGGCTGTTCCGGTTGAGCGCTTTGGGTTGCTTCTGTTCCCGGACTTGCCTGTTTGTTGACAGCAGTTGAATTCCCGCAGGCTGTTAACGCCCAAAGACTAACAACTGTAAGCGAAAAAAATGATGTTTTTATTAAGTTCATGATTGTTTGATTTTATGGTATTGTTAAAGAAAGAATGTGTTTTAATTTGAAAATGTGATAATTTGCCAATTTGCCAATGTTTTGGTAAGTCGCTTTTCCCAATTACCGAATTGACAAATTTGCTAATTGGTTAATTTATTGACAGGTAAAATCTTCCGGAAGCTGAATCTCATTTAGGAAACCGGAAAGTAGGACGTTCATCTCTTTTACCTTTTCGCCGTCGAGACAGTATTTCATTTTTATTCCCTCAACATGTCCTTTTATTAGTCCAGCTTCTTTTAGTTCCGCCAAATGTTGGTTGACTGTAGTGCGGCTTAGCGGCAAATCTTCAGAAATATCGCCTGAAATACAGTTTTTCGATTTTGCCAGGAATTGCAGAATCTGAAGGCGTGCCGGGTGGGCGAGGGCTTTAAAATAAATAGCCTGTTGCTGAAGCGCTTCGTTGAATAGTTCGTGTTTTGCTGTGACCATTGTTGGTGTTTAAATTGCGACGTAAATATACGTCATATTTTTATCTGACGTATATTTACATCATTAAACTTTGATTAAAATTTTAATGAGCTAATTGGTAGATTGATAGGATGGATTGATGCTTAAAACTGATCTTAACTAACTTTTAGGAGTCGCATCTAAAAAGGTAATAAAAAATCAAATTCTTGATGAACGATTTTATCGTTCATCAAGAATTTGAAACTTGAAACCTATTGTTTGGCGGTAACAGTGCCTTTGATAATTAAAACCAACGGTGAATTTATGGCGTTCGAATTAACCGTAATTGACTTGGTAAATGCCCCTACATTATTGGTGTTGTAGGTAACTTTAATGCTTCCTTTTTCGCCCGGAGCAATAGGTGTCCGAGTCCATTCAGGAACGGTACAGCCGCACGAAGCTTTTACATCGTTCAGTACGATCGGAGCTTTTCCTTTATTGGTAAATGCAAAAACACAGCTACCATCGCTACTTTGAACAATTGTTCCATAATCGTGTGTCGTGCTTGCAAAAACGATGGAATCTTGCGGAGTTACCGGTTTATCCTGCGCTTGTATGGTTAACATCGCAAGAAACATCATGACCATAATTACGATTGGTTTTTTCATTCTAAATTTTTTATGTGAATTAAAGTGCTATTAATTAGTTAGTCTGATTTTTATATTGCCCCTATTTTTATTTGCAAAAAGTATTCAAACATATTAATAAAAGTGAAACTTCAGGTCAACAATTAAATAATTTAACTGATGTAAATGTATAACAATAAGCATCGCTAAGGTAATTTGTTTTCTTAATGTTAGTTAACGAAGGTCTTGAAATCAATTTGAATAATTAGCTTTGGTAGGCAATCTGTTTTTTTTACTCAATTAAAAGTTTTCAATAACCAAATAACCATCAAACGATGAAACCAAACTTTCTCTTTTTACTAGCTACATTTCTATTTATTATTGTATTGAATAGCACTGCTCAAAATATTTCTCAGTGGCGTGGCTCAAACCGCGAAGGAATTTATCCTGGCCAAAATCTTTTGAAAACCTGGCCTGAATCTGGTCCAAAATTGCTGTGGTCAACCGAAGAAATTGGAGCAGGCTTCAGTTCTCCGGTAATTGCAGGCGAAAAGCTCTTTATCAATGGTGAAATCAATCGGGTTGCAACTGTTTTTGCTTTCGACCTGAATGGCAAATTACTCTGGAAATATGCCAATGGTCCTGAATTTTTTGGAGAAGGCTATTCGGCCAACTTTCCGGGGGCACGATCAGCTCCAACAGTTTGCAACGACCTGGTTTATGTCTGTTCAGGAATGGGACGGATTGCCTGCCTCGAAGCAGCTTCAGGAAAAGAAAAGTGGGTCGTAAACATGGTTAATGATTTGGGCGGAAAGATGAACATGTTTGGCTATTCCGAATCGCTGCTGGTTGATGAGGCAAAAGTTTATTGCTATCCGGGAGGAACAGAATCGAACGTAATGGCACTTGACCGTTTTACAGGGAAGCCAGTCTGGACCTCCAAGGCGCTGGGCGATCCGGTCTCGTTTAGTTCGCCGATGATGATTAAACTCCCTGAGCGGAACGTGCTGGTTGCTTTGTCGCATGAGTATTTGCTGGGGATAGATGCCAAATCCGGGGAATTGTTGTGGTCGCATAAGGAAGATTCGGTGAAACTGGAAGGCGAACATTGCAACACGCCAATTTATGCCGACGGAGCGATTTACAATATTTCGGGCGATGACAAAGGGAATGGCGCTTATAAACTGCAATTGTCGCCCGATGGAAAAAGCATCCAGGAAATGTGGCGAAACAGTAAAGTTTTAAATGCTCTGGGCGGTTTTGTTAAAATTGGAAACCGAATTTATACTTCGTCGAAAGACAATAAACTAAAAGTGCTGGATACTGAAACCGGTCAGGTTACTGAGTCGTTGAGTGGAATGAAAGGAAATTTGATTGCTGCCGACAATATGCTGTTCTTTTATGCCGACAATGGTTATATCTATCTGATCAAAGGAATTGGGGCGAAACTGGAAGTGGCCAGTAAATTTAAAATCACCAAAGGAACCAAGGAACATTTTGCGCATCCGGTGATCGCCAATGGCGTTTTGTATGTTCGGCACGGCAATGCGCTGATGGCGTATGAGATAAAGTAATTTATTCGGGGATTCCATCTTTTCGGAAAAATGGAATCCCTCATTATTTTATGGTTTAATTTTTTCGAACAAAGCTGTCAGTTTTTCCCGGTAAATGGTTCTAATTTGCTCTTCATTTTCCCCGATAGGTTTTGTCGGAATCAGGTCCATCACCTCGTGGGGGCACATTCCGGAGCGGTACATGGTATTCAGTGCCGCATTCATGCTTTCGTAGATGCTTTCACGACTTTCGGCTTTGCTAAGTCCAAACTGTGTTCCAATGGTTTCCAGTTCGTTCCATTGAAACCAGAAATAGGTGGGTAGCATGGCCGAAAGCAGGGCATAGGCTTCCAGTTTTTCTTCTGCCGTTTCAAACGCATGTCCTAATAAATTCATCATTTCCAGAATATACCATTTCTGAATTTCGGACATTCCGGGAGCAAAACATACCGCATTATAGCCGTGGTTGATGACCGAAGTAGCGTTGGGAATCAACCTTGTAATCTGACTGATGGACAACACCGCAGCTATTTTGGCGATGGTAATTTTAGGCGCCAGCGAAATGAAGATGGTCTGTTCGTTAACTTCCGATTTGATTTTTTCGAGGGTTTCCATAATTACCGGAGGATGAAGGGCCAGAAAGACAATGTCTTTTTGGGCTGCTTCGGCGGCTGAGTTGATTGCCTGGATAAATGGAAATTTGAGTTTCAAAGCCTGAAGTGTTTCCGGATTGGAATCAAAAACGGAGATCGATTCAAAAATGGCTTTTTTATTTACAAAAGCCTGCAGAAAAATCCGGGTAATCCGGCCTCCTCCAATAAAACCTAGTGATTTTGTCTTCATGATGCTTGGTTTTTTGTTCTCTTAAATATAACAATTACAACAGGTAATTAAAAATATATCCGACACAAATTATCCCGAACGATACAATGCCCACAAAAGCGGCAATGAGCTGTCCTTTGAGTACCTTCTTCAGGATAATTATTTCAGGAAGAGACAGGGCGATTACCGACATCATAAAAGCCAACGCAGTACCGAGCGATACGCCTTTCTCAATCAACACGCTCACGATGGGGATGATTCCGGCGGCATTCGAATACATTGGAATGCCAATCAGGATGGCTACCGGTACACCATACCAGTTTTCTTTCCCCAGCAATGAACTCAAAAAATCTTCAGGAACATAGCCATGAGCCCCAGCTCCAACAGCAATCCCAACAACAATATAAATCCAGATTTTGCCAACAATTTCTTTTACTGCATTGTATCCGAACTGAATGCGTTGTGTTAGGTTTATACGTTCTCCTTCTTCGTTTTTGTGATTGGTTTTTACCTGATAGACCCAGTCGGCCACGTATTTTTCGAGTTTGAGTTTACCAATGAGCCAGCCCGAAAGAATGGCAACAAAAAGGCCTGTTACAATGTAGATGAACATTACCCGCCATCCGAAAAGTCCAAAAAGCATTACAACCGCAACTTCGTTAATCATAGGGGCGGCAATCAGAAACGAAAAAGTGACTCCCAACGGAATTCCGGCTTCAACAAACCCCAGAAACAGCGGGATGGCCGAACACGAGCAGAACGGCGTAACTATTCCGAGCATAGCCGCCATTATGTTCCCGGTAAACAGCGATTTACCTTCGAGTAGTTTGCGTGTTTTTTCAGTCGAAAAATAACTACGCAGGATGCCGACGCCAAAGATGATTAGAATGAGCAGCAGCAATACTTTGGGTACTTCAAACACAAAGAAACGGAGAGCTTCGGTTAGATGCACACCTTTAGTCATTCCAGCCAGATCGTCGATCGCATAATTGGTCAGGTTCTGCAAATTCATGTAAAGCAGAACCCACATGGGTAGGAGTAGTGCAGGAAAAAGGATTCCATTCGTTTGCTTGTTCCATTTACATATTTGTTGTCTCATTCTTGGTTTTATTTCTGTTCGTAATACGACGAACAATGAATTCAAATTTTTTTCAGAGAAAGAATATATTCAGGTAATAAATCCCGATGATAATAAATACCACGGCAACCGTGCGGCGTACCCAGATTTCAACTGATTTCAGCCGATTGTAATATTTCCCCAGCGAACCCAGCGAAAAGGCAATAACCCACGAAAAAATGATCACCGGAATACAGGTTGCAATGGCAAAAATAATGGGCAGATAGAGTCCTGAGGCGCTACTGATCGTCATTGGGATAAGCATTCCGAAATAAAGCACTCCGCTGTATGGGCAAAAAGCTAGTGCAAACACCATTCCGAGCAGCAATACTCCGCCAAAGCCGCTGTTGTCGCGGTTTTCCATTTTTCCTTTCAGCCAGCCCGAACCCGGAATATTCAGCTTCAATACATCGAGCATAACCAATCCGATAATGAGGAGTAATGGTCCCATGATTCTTTCGCCCCATTCCTGCAAGAAGCCTGAAAGCTTGAATTGGTTGGCTCCAAAGTAGAATAAAAGTCCAATGGAGGAATAGCTTATGGCGTGTCCCAATGTGTAAATTAAGCCATTGTAAAAAGCCCGGTTCCGGTTTTCCAGATCTTTGCCAATAAACCCGATGGCGGTGATATTCATCGCAAGCGGACATGGACTGATAGCCATCATCAAACCCAGCAGAAAGGCCGAGAATAGCGGAACCTGTGTGTTTTCAAGAAGTGTCTGGATCAATTCCATGTTTGATTGATTTAAAAATTTGAGTATTCAACAATGACATGGCTCGATGAAAAGTGTCTTCATCTTCAAATGGCCACATCGTCGAATTGTCACATTTTATCGATGGTTTCTTTGATCTTCGTTTTTAGGCGGTATGGGCTTCGTTCTGCATTCATAAAAGCGATGTTGGTCAGGTCTTCTTTTTTGTCGCCTTTGACGATTAAAAGGGTTTGTCCGGCAATCTGATATTTTTTAACCAGGGCACTGCTTTTGTCTTCTTCGCGATTGATCGATTGAAGTGCAATCCGATCGCCGTAATATTGTTTCAAAGCTTCTTTTGTTACTTTTTCAACGGCATTGCACGTTGCACAGCGGTGTGTCCCATGGAAATAATATACTTCAATTCCTGAAGGTTTTACAACGGATTGGGCGTCAATAGAAGTAATTCCAGAAAAGCACAGTATCAGTATTACTATTAATTTTTTCATTGTTACGGGTTTTAATTTTCTTTTGCTTTGAAGTTAATGAGCATTTGACTGATTTCACTCACGGAAGGAACACGGCCTTTCACCAGCACATTTCCGTCAACGACCAATGCTGGTGTGGTCATTACGCCCAGTTTCATGATTTCGATAAAATCTTCCACTTTGGTTACTGTGGCATCAATGCCGGATTGACTAACCGCTTCGATGGTTGCCTTTTCGAGCGATTTGCATTTGGCACAACCTGTTCCTAAAACTTTGATTTCCATATCAATTATTTTTTATTCTTTTCTGTCGTATTTTAGTTTAGGGCTACTTGCAACTGATCACCTCTTTTTTGTCGAGCAATTGACCGAATGCTTGTCTTGCGTCCTCCCAGTTCTGCCGGTTGATGCAATATTTGATGCGGGGAGCTTCAATTTCTCCCTGAATCAATCCGGCAGCTTTCAGTTCTTTCAGGTGTTGCGATAGGGTCGATTTTACGATGGGCAGACTTTCAGTCAGGTCGCCGCTGTAACAGCACGATTGTTTCGACAATAAGTCCAGAATATAAATCCGGATGGGGTGTCCCATTGCCTTGGCGTATCGGGCCAGCCTTTTCTGTTCTTCTGTAATGATGTCTTTTTGTTTCATTTCCGTTCGGTAATTTACGAACAAAGAAAATCTATTTTTTCGAAACCGACAACGTTTTTATGGTGTTTCTCTCTGTTTTTGTGTAACGCTATTTCAGGACTAGACACATATAAAATAAAAAAGACCGCTAAATCAATGATTTGCGGTCTTTTATTTGGGTTTGGCTCCCAATTTTGTCGGGGTGGCCGGACTCGAACCGACGACCTCCTGGTCCCAAACCAGGCATACTACCAACTGTACTACACCCCGATGACAAATTGTTATATTTTGTGCGGAGAGAGGGGGATTCGAACCCCCGGTACAGAATGACCCGTACGTCGGTTTAGCAAACCGGTGGTTTCAGCCACTCACCCATCTCTCCTTGGTATTGTAACAGAATAATTTCTATTCCAAAACTTTCAATTTTTTGCTGCAAAACCTTCCGATTTCGCTACTCATTCAGCCTTTGCGAATGTGCGTGCAAATATAGAACTACTTTTTTCTTTAGCAAAACAATTCTGATAAAAATCTGGTATTTTTTTAATGTTTCTGGGGAATCTGGCATAAAGTCGAAAATGCCGAAAAGCTTACTCAATCTTGCTGTTCTACGACTTAATGAATAAAAAGTTTTAGACAAAAAAAATATGATTGCCAAGGACACTGGAAATCAACCAGATATTAAGAACATGTTATTAAAACCCTTGATTTAATTGGAATATTGAAAGTTGCAACCTATATTTGAATCAACAAATCGTTCTGTCACATACGTCAAAAAATATTGTCCGCATTAATTCTACGTTTGGAAAATTCAACATTTACAATTGACCCGAGTAAGCTTTTGACTGCTAAAACAGGCCTAGTACCGCGAAAGCGAGAGTAACATCCGTTACCGTTGGAAGTTTGATCAGGCAGGCACTCAAATCCTATTTATCTGGGATTTTTACAATCGAATTAATGCGGATTTTTCATGCCCTTTTACCACCTTCGGTGAGCCAAAAGAAAAATTCCGATCATTCCTGACAGCGACAAGCTTACCCAGCCCAAATAGTTACCATACCTGACATAAAAAGTTACCGAACTATTCAAATGCACATTTGAATTAATTGCCTCTGAAACTTCGACATTCGTTTGCACAATCACATCTCCACGTTGATTAATACATCCTGAAATGCCCGTATTCGCGCTTCGAACCACACTTCGCCGCGTTTCAATTGCCCGGACCCTGGAATATCCAAAATGCTGCCAAACTCCAGGAGCATCTTTCCACCACCCATCATTTGTGAGCACCACAATAGATTCAGCACCATTCTCCACCATTTGGCGCACATGTTCTCCAAATATCGATTCAAAGCAAATTACCGGTCCAATTGTTCTTCCGTTTGAACCTTCCAAATTTCGAGGTTCTTTTCCTGAAGCCAAACTACCTTTTAATCCACCCAGATCGAGCATGAAACTCGGAAGAAAAGAAAAATATTCCTGAAATGGTTCTTTCTCAACGCCAGCAACCAAAATATTTTTGTGACTAAACTGAACACCGCCTACCCGATCGATCAGAAAGGCAGAGTTGAAACTATCGAAATAATATTTACCATCAATTGATTGCTGTGCCGTCTTCGAAATCGGCTCACCTTCTCTGAATTTTCGCAGAGTAATGGCTCCGGCAATAAAATTGATCTTCGGAAATTTTTGGATGATTTGATAAAAGGGAAACAGCACTGGATTTTGAAAATCAAGAGAATCCTCCCACAACGAAGGCAAAGCCGTTTCAGGAGCCAACACCAAATCGGTTGAATCGGTAATCTTTGATTCAGCTAATAAGGTAATCTTGTCTATCTGTTCTTTTGCACTCATCCCTGAAAATTTTTCAGTATATGGATCAATATTCGGCTGTATAACAACCACATTCTGAATTGTTCCTTTTTCAGAATAATTAGAATACAGATATAACGACAAAGCAATTGGAGCCGCAATCACAAATAAAGCTAAGCCGACGGACTTCATAAATTTTCTGTTTGACTGATCCGAAATATTCTTAATTGAAATAAAAATCAGAATATTAGATAGCAAAATCCAAAGCGAGCCGCCCAAAACTCCTGTAAACTCATACCATTGAATGATTTTTACCGTGTTGGCGAATCCGTTTCCGAGTGTCAGCCAAGGCCATGGAAGCATTCCATGATGATTCAGAAACTCAAAAGAAATCCAGAAAACAATCAGGGAAAAGTAACAGGAAGCAGTGCCTAGTTTTCGACAAACCTTATTCTTCAACCACCAAACAGTTGACATAAACAAAGCATTGAGAGAAGTAATAAATAACATTCCGGACAAAGAGACATAGGCGATCCACCAGGTTGACAAAATATTCCAAATCAGAAAAGTGGTGAAAATCAATAGAAAATAATCGTCAAAAACCGAGAAATCGTTTTTTTTAAATTGCAGGTTATCGGCCAAAAGTAAGGGAACAAAAGCGAATAACAAAACCCAGCTTAGATATGGAAATATCCAAGGTAAGCTCAGCAATAGTCCTGAAGTAACAGAAAGAAAAAACAGTTGTATTCTTCTCATCAGGAAGTCAGGTTCTGTATAACAGTTAGCAAAAACACCCGAATCAGGATAAATTATTGATTACAGCAACCGGATTTTTCTTTTTACTTACCCGGTCGAAAAGAAATTCAATTTTCCCGGTTTCCAAAGCGGCCCAACCAGCCTGATTGACCAAAATCGGTTTTCCAACAGCATTTTGCAGCACCAATGGTTTTTCGAGAAATGTATGCGTGTGACCGCCAACAATCAGATCGGTATATTTCGTTTGAGGAGCAAGCGTTTTATCGCTGATTTTATCGTATTCATAAGACAATCCCAAGTGCGACAAGCAAATCACCAGGTCGCACTGGTGATCGTTCTTCAACGCTGATTCCATTTTGAGCGCGGTTTCCAATGGATCGAGGTAGCGTGTCTTTCCCGAGTTTAACGATCCGACCAAGCCATTCAACTCAATTCCCAAACCATAAATACCTATTTTTATTCCACCTTTTTCCAATATCTGTTGGGTTTTCACACAACCCGACAAAACGGTATCTGAAAAGTCGTAATTACTTGAAATCAATGGAAAATTTGCATTTTTAGTGGCTGATAAAAGATCGCCCAGTCCATTGTCAAATTCATGATTTCCAATCGTTCCGGCATCATAACCCATCATGCTCATGATCTTCACAATCAGGTCGCCTTTATAATAATTGAAATACGGAGTTCCCTGAAACATATCGCCCCCATCGAGCAACAACAAATTCGGATTTTCTTTCCGACATTGATTGACCATAGATGCAATCCGGATTAATCCGCCTTTCCCCGGATATTCAGCATGATCGGCAGGAAAAGGATCGACATGACAATGCATATCGTTGGTGTGCATAACCGTTAATCGGACAAATTCTCTGGATGCAAATAGTTCATTAGGGATAAGACCGAGCGTTAAAGCTCCTCCGCCAAGTATCGATTGCTTTAAAAAAGTTCTTCTATTGCTCATTATAAATCCTTCCATCCTCTTTTATATCAATCACTCCATCTTCCTTGTACAGTTCCATTAACGACTGAATCAAGACATCTCTGATTTTTGCTTTCGTTTCAATTTTCTGCATTGGTGAAATAAACATACTCATCTGATCGCCACCATTAGCAATGTAATCGTTTGTTACCACCCAGTATGAAGCATTCGGGTCAACCGTTTTTCCACCAATTGTCATCGAGCCAGCTTTTTCATTTCGTATTCCAAGTTTAAGGCCTGAAACCCCTTCTCCTCCCCTGACTGCAATACGTTGAGCCATCTTCAACACCGACTCGCCCGAAACTTTTACCATCACAATTTCATTTTCAAAAGGCATCAGTTCAAAAACATGTCCGACAGTAATTTTCCCCTGTGGAAGCGAAGCGCGAAGTCCTCCGTAATTTTCATATGCGATATCCGGATGAATATTTAATTGATGTTTTGAACAGTAATCGACAGCATATTTCAAGATCACATCAGTGACCAAATTGGTTAATTTACTCTCCGGTTTCCCTTTGACGAGAGCAGATGTGCTAATTCCAACCAACTTCGACATATCATGTTCAATGCTATCCCGATATGGTTTTACAATGGATTCAGCCAAAGAATCAATTCTCGAATTTTGAATTTCAACCGAAGTGTTTTTCGTATTAATCTGGCTCACTGTCAAATACCTTGAGCAGGAAAATAATAATAAAACAGTAAAAATACTGAGAAAAAAACGACGCATTGAATTATATTTAGGATTGAATTTATTGATGTTTTTAAGCGACACCAAGCATAAAGATAAAAACAAAATCAATTAAAAAGCGTTTGATAAAAAATTTCATTTCCGATGTACCAAATCAAAAAACTTACATATACCACAAAAAAAATAATAGCTTCTGGCCTATTTATATTTCTTTGTTTTCAGCTACCAGCACAAGCGTACAAAACATTTAAAGCAAAAAAAGGAGACGGGATTTATTCGGTCCTAAAACAAAATGGATATTCATATTCCGAATATATAAATCAGTTTATTGAACTGAACAAAACCAGACTGGGTAAAGAAAATGCCTTGATTATCGACAAAGTTTATCGGTTGCCATTGAAAACCGACTCCCTTAAAGCTGCACAGAAAATCATAAAAAAACCGGAACCTATTCCTGAGAAAATAGTGAACGAAATATTTGGCCCGAATTATCGTGACGTTACCATTAAAAGCAAAGAACTTGCGGGAGCTATTTATTATTTGGAAAGCGGACATGGAGGCCCCGATCCGGGTGCAATGGGGAGCTTAAACGGCCACACGCTGTGCGAAGATGAATATGCTTACGATGTAACGCTCAGACTGGCCCGTAACCTCACTGAACTTGGTGCAACTGTTTATATGATTATACGCGATCCGGATGATGGCATCCGCGACGAACCTTACCTTACTCCCGACAAAGACGAAGTCTGCTATCCAAACGATGAAATTCCATTGAATCAGTTAGCCCGGCTCAAACAAAGCACCGAAGCCATCAATGCGTTGCATAAATTAAATAAAACGAAATTCCAACGGCTGGTGGTTATTCATGTCGATTCGAGAGATGAGAAAAAGAATATCGACATCTTTTTTTACTACGACAAAGGCAGCAATACCGGGAAACGGCTGGCCAATACGCTCAAACAGACCATCGAAAAAAAATATGCCATGTATCAGCCCAACCGTGGGTACTCCGGAAATGTATCTGACCGAAACCTTTATGTGATCAAAAACGCTATCGTTCCCGCTGTTTTTATTGAATTGGGAAACATTAACCATACCCGCGACCAGCAAAGACTCATTATTCCTGATAACCGCAAGGCTATTGCCAACTGGCTCCGCGAAGGATTAATTGCTGATTTCAAAAAGAGCATTAAATGATTCCGCCCATTCCAAAAGGAAAAATCCTCATCCAGTTCGATGGCATGTGTACTTTATGCAGCCAGACAGTCCAGTTTATCCTGAAGGCCGACCGAAAGAAAAAATTTGTGTTTCAAACACTTCAACATTCCGATGAAAACCAAGACTTCGAAACAATTATAGTTACCGACGGCCACTCGACTTTGAAGTATTTCGATGCTGTTCTGAAGATCGGAAATGAATTGGGCGGAGTTTACCGTGCGATTTATATCTTCAGACTTTTACCCGGAAGTTGGCGGCGTTCCATGTATTTATGGATTGCCAGAAACCGTTTCCGCTGGTTTGGAAAGCGTGATTCATGTTATCTGCCTTCCCCGGAAAAAACGAAACGTTTTATCTAGAATTCGAAATCGTCGTTTTCAAACTGAAGGTAACGGGCAGACAAATGGCCGATTTGGTGTGCCAGTTTTTCAATAGCTTGGTGAGTTGAAGGTGAAATCTCAGAACTTTTCAGTTTTAGCAGCATAAATCCATACAACGAATTCAGGCAAGCTTCCACTTCATTTGCCGAATTCGATTTTTGAACGAGTTCGCTTATTGCTTCCTGATTCTGCCGGACCAACCGAACATATTCCAGATCATTCTGAACCTCAAGCATTTTGTGATGAAATTCGTTCAAATCGTTCACCAGATTAGTAATGACCTGAAGATGTCCCTTTTCCTGAACATGTTCCTTTTCCATCATCACAGCCAGATTATTGTACCAGTCGGCAATTTCCTTTCTTACCAACTCATCGGTGTTATATCTCGAAACCAATTGTTTACCAATCGCTTCAGGATCGAATGAACAAGCACGCAGCAAATCTTCAACCTGCCACATATACAAAATGTATTCAGCTATATTTGTTTTTCGTAATTCTCTGGCGATTATCATATGGAAACAAGTTAAAAGTAAAAAATCATCTAAACGTTAAAAAAATCATCCAGATCGCGGCGTTCTTTTTTTGTTGGTCGTCCGGTTCCGCGTTCTCGATTGTAAACGCTCATATTTTTCTGTATCTCTAGAATTTCCAGTTCCGAAGCGGGTGTTGTTTCCAGCAAGAATTCAGGAACCACTTTGGCGGCCATCCGGGTTTCGGTAAGAGCTAATACCTTGTAACTGCGGGTTATTGGAGGCCGGCGCAACTGAATGACTTCACCAACTTTCAATTCTCGCGAGGGTTTAACATTCATGCCACCAATGGTTACTTTTCCTTTACGGCATTCTTCGGATGCCAAACTGCGCGTTTTGTAAAGGCGTACAGCAAAAAGCCATTTGTCGATGCGTGTACCTTCAGCCATTTTATTTCCGCTTATTAAAAAAAGTCATGGTTTGGGCAACACCAATGGTTCCGAAACTTTTAATGATTTCAATTGAAGTATCGATCAGCGCCGGAATTTCAAGCTTTTCTTGTTTATCCCACTCACCCAACACATAATCAATTTGCTGGCCTTGTCTGAAATTATCACCAATTCCAAACCGAAGTCGGGCATAATCCTGACTTCCAAGAATCTGGGTAATATTTTTCAATCCGTTGTGGCCAGCATCGCTTCCTTTGGCACGAAGGCGCAAAGAACCCAATGGCAAAGACAGATCATCGACCACAACCAAAAGGTTTTCCAAGGAGATATTTTCCTTTTGCATCCAGTAATTGACGGCCTTCCCACTTAAATTCATAAAAGTAGTTGGCTTGAGCAATATAAACGTTCTACTTTTGAATTTATATTCGGTAATCCAGCCGTGACGTTCATCGCTAAAAACAATATTGGACGCCTCTGCGAGAGCGTCCAATATTTTAAATCCTATATTATGCCGGGTATTTTTGTATTCGTCACCCGGATTTCCAAGTCCTGCAATAAGATATTTCAAGACAAAATTGTTTTAATTAGTTAACCTTTACCGCCAACTTTGGCAGCTCTTGCAGCTCTTGTAATCATGATGGTTACAACCGGAACAGCTTTTGCATTCAGGAATTCAAGATTTTCCCGTTGAAGTGAACCAACCTTATAACTTTGTCCTAAATCCAGATCATCAACATTAATATTAATAGTATCAGGAAGGTCTTTCACCATCGCTTTTACTTTCAAGGTACGAAGGTTCAGTTTTAACTTACCCCCTTTACGGATACCTTTTGCAAAACCTTCAGTTTTCACCGGAATTTCAACTTTCACCATTTTGTCGTCGGTGGTTTGAAGAAAATCAACGTGCATCAATTGTTCTTCTACTGGATGAAATTGAGTATCCTGAATAATTGATTGATATACAGTCCCATCAATATCCAGATTAACCAGATATACATTTGGTGTATAGATCAATGATTTGAATTCCTTTTCTGGAGCCTGAAAATGAATGGGTTCCTCGCCACCATAAAGTACTCCGGGAACTAAACCTTCTGCGCGAAGTCTTTTCGCTTCTTTTTTACCAACTACTTCTCTTTTTGTAGCCTTAATCGAAATTGATTTCATTTTTCTTTTTTAAATGTTTAAATTATGGTACTCAGTCCTCCCTTTACGACGAAAGGGCAAACAGCATGCATAACATGTGCTTTAGGAAAAAGCGGTGCAAATATATACAATTAACCGTAATACATCGAACTAATTGACTGATTTTTATAAACTCTTTCGATTGCTTCGCCCAAGGCCGCAGCAATTGGAATATATTTGATTTTTGGTGAATCTTTTTTACCCGGAATTGAATCGGTAAAATAAATTTCCGTCAAAGCTGAATTTTCAATCCGTTCGTAAGCTGGTCCCGACAATACACCATGTGCGGCAAATGCACGAACACTGTTTGCACCTTTGTCCATCATGATACCAGCAGCTTTGGCAATAGTTCCGGCAGTATCAATCAAATCATCAACCAAAATTACGTCTTTGCCTTTTACTTCACCAATTAATGTCATGCTATCGATCACATTGGCTTTTGCACGCGACTTGTGGCAGATAACCATATCAGTACCAAGCATTTTTGCATAGGTATTGGCACGCTTTGTTCCCCCGACATCTGGAGATGCTACCACCAGGTTTTCAAGGCCCATTGAACCGATAAACGGTATGAAAAGCGACGAAGCATATAAATGATCGACCGGCACATTAAAAAATCCCTGAATCTGGTCGGCATGAAGATCCATGGTTATAATACGGTCAGCACCAGCTGTCGAAAGTAAATCGGCTATCAATTTAGCGCCAATCGAAACTCTTGGTTTATCCTTCCGGTCCTGACGGGCATAGCCAAAATACGGAATAACAGCAATAATTTTGTAAGCTGAAGCTCGTTTAGCTGCATCAATCATCAGGAGTAATTCCATCAGGTTATCGGCAGGGGGGGGCGTCGATTGGATAATAAACACATGCGAACCACGAATTGTTTCTTCATAACAGGGTTCAAATTCACCATCAGAAAAAACCGGACATGAGGTTTTACCCATTTCAACGCCCAAACTTTCGCAGATCCGTTGGGTTAAGTCCACACTTTTTGTACACGAAAAAATCTTAAGAGGAGCCTTTCTAGACATGTCTTCCTATTTAAATTTGTGTTTCTGGAATTGCGGCAAAGGTATATAAAACTTACTCATATCTCTTTTTATTTACCCAATAAATTAAACTTTACTGGTATAAAACACACCTAAAACACTAGAATAACAAATTGAAGATGAAAGAGATGATTAGGATTTATTTACATTTTCGATAAATGAAATAATCTCGTCCCGGCCTGTTCCGTCAAGTGATGAACTTACCAATACGGGAGGCAATTCTTCCCATAACTTTTTCAGTTCCTGTGTATAAGCCCCAACATTTTTAGCTACCGACACTTTCCCAAGTTTATCGGCTTTAGTAAAAATAATGGCAAATGGAATGTGGTTTTCGCCCAGCCAGGTGATAAATTCTACATCAATTTTCTGTGGAGAATGCCTAATGTCGATCAATACAAACAGGCAATACAAATTTTCACGGTTCAGAATATAATCACTGATTAATTTCTGAAACTTCTCTTTTACTGAAATCGAAATTTTAGCATATCCGTACCCCGGCAAATCAACCAGGTACCAACTTTCATCAACAATGAAATGATTGATCAGTTGTGTCTTTCCTGGCCTGACCGACACTTTGGCCAAACCGTTCTGCCCAACAAGCATATTAATCAACGACGATTTTCCCACATTCGAACGACCAATAAATGCATACTCGGGTCGATCAGACGGTGGGCATTTTTTAACATCGGTGTTGCTGATTAAAAAACGGGCTTGTTTGATCATGGATTCAGTTCAAAATTTTGAAAATTAGTAATTTATAGTCATTCAAAAGCAATGATTGTCATTAATTGTAATCCCTTGCTGAATCAGTTAAATAACGCAAAGCTAATGACAACCCATGACGTGTAGTAAACAACCAGTTTATTCGCCGATGTAAACTTCCAGCAATTTTGCGGATACAGTTGATGGTTTCAGAAGTACATTTTCGATAGAAGCAGGTATAAGTATCGTCTCGCCTTTCTGAATCGATTCAGAACCCAATTCGGTTTCAATGGTTAATTCACCGTCCAGACAAATATAAATTACAAACGAATCGAGCTTGTTGTAATCCTTCTCTACAACTTTGTTGAGGTCAAGAACATTCGTCGTAAAATACTTGCAGCTGGCCAATTCTACCGATTCGTTCGGCTTTGGTTCATAGTTGGTTTTGTATTCCGGAAAAAGCGTGTAATCAATCGCATCCAAAGCTAAATCGGTGTGCAGTTCGCGCAAATTTCCCTGGTTATCGCGGCGACCGTAGTCGTAAATACGATAAGTTATATCCGAAGTTTGCTGAATTTCGGCCAATAAAATTCCTTTACCAATAGCATGAACCCGTCCGGCGGGAATAAAAAACACATCTCCGGAAGTGACTTCCTCAAAATTCAGGATATCGGTCAATTCAACCGCCTCCAATTTCTCCAGGTATTTTTCCTGATCAACCTGCTGGTTAAAACCCGACTGAAGTTTCGATCCCTTGTCGGCCTGTAACACGTACCACATCTCGGTTTTGCCATAAGAATTATGACGTTCGGCAGCCATTTCATCGTTAGGATGAACCTGAATGGAAAGATCGTCGTTGGCATCGATAAATTTAATCAGCAGCGGAAATTCGTGGCCAAAAGTTTCAAAAATCCGATCACCAACCAAGTCACCCATATAAACTTCGATGAGTTCTTCCAAACTATTTCCGGCCAAATAACCATTCGAAACAACCGAAACATTGCCTTCAACTCCCGAAAGTTCCCAACTTTCACCACAATTGGGTAAACTGCCGAAATCCTTGTTCAGAACCGATTTAATCTTATTTCCGCCCCATATTTTATCCTTGTAAATAGGCGTAAACTTCAGTGGATACAATCCTTCCATGCGTTAAGGAATAATTAAATTTTAAAATTATGAATTTAAGATGCACCGAATCTGACTAAAATTCGAAATCTACGGCGGCTCTTTCAACAGCGTGTTTGCCAATTAGTTCACCCACTTTTAGATGTTCTGGATGCACACGGTAAACATCAAGTTCTTCAATAGTCTCGAAATGCGAGATCAGGCAAATATCGTATGATTTTGTGGTTAATTCGTAATTGACCCCTACTTCGATGTGCTTCAGTTCTTTAATTTTACCAGAAAGGTTGAGCAAAGCATCTTCAATGGAACTGATCACGTCCTGTTTTTCGCTTTCAGAATCGTACTTTTTCAGTTTAAACAACACTACATGATTAATCATAACAACTATTTTTTATTTATTCACCTGCGAAGTTAGCATTTTCTCACCTCTGTTTCACAACGTATAAATTTGCTTGCAGAAAAGCGCCACACTTCATTATCTTTGATAAAAAAATATTCTATGTTAGTAATTGGCATTGCGGGCGGAACGGGTTCTGGTAAAACAACGGTAGTAAAGAAAATCATCGAAAACCTGCCAGCCGGCGAGGTTGCAGTTATTTCTCAGGATTCGTACTACAAAGACAACAGTCACTTGCCGCTCGAAGAAAGACAAAAAATTAATTTTGACCATCCGGCGTCGATTGAGTTTGAGCTTTTGGTGGAACACATTATAAAACTGAAGGCCGGACTGTCGGTTCAGGAACCGATTTACTCCTACCTCTCCTGCACCCGCTCTAAGGAAACCCGGGAAATTCAGCCGAAATCAGTTGTCATTATCGAAGGAATCCTGGTACTTTTTCCTGCTATTTTGCGCGAACAAATGGAAATTAAAGTGTTCGTCGATTGTGATTCGGATGTTCGTTTATCGCGTGTGATTCAGCGAGATATTATTGAACGCGGACGAGATGTTCAAATGGTTCTGAACCGTTATGAAAAAACAGTACGCCCCAGTCACATTCAGTTTATTGAACCCACCAAGCAGTTTGCCGACATTATTGTGCCTGAAGGTGGAAATAACCTGGTGGCAATCAGCATTCTAACCAATTACATTCAACAAAACCTAAAATAACATGTTCGAGACCATTTCTTCCGAAGATATTCTGTTCGTTGACATTGAGACGGTTCCACAGCGAGCCGAATTCACTGAATTGCCTGATCATTTCCAAAAACTTTGGGATAAAAAATCGGTTTATTTCAGGGATGAAACCCAGGCTGCAGCTGATGTTTATGAAAGGGCTGGAATCTACGCTGAATTCGGAAGAATAATTTGCATTTCGGCAGGTGTTATTATTCAGAAAAACGGAGAACGGTTTTACCGGGTGAAATCGTTTCATGATCAAGATGAAAAGAAATTACTGGCTGCATTTAACGAAATGCTCGAAAAATTCACTTCAAATCCCGGAAAGAAACTTTGCGCCCACAACGGGTTAGAATTCGACTATCCTTACATCGCCCGTCGCACTTTAATCAACGGACTGAAACTGCCCCGAATTCTGGACATCGCGGGCGCCAAGCCCTGGGAAGTAAAAGACCGTTTGCTCGACACCCTGCAAATGTGGAAGTTCGGTGACTATAAAAATTACACCTCGCTTGATTTGCTATGCGCTGTTTTCGATATTCCAACTCCAAAAGATGACATCGATGGAAGCCAGGTTGCCCAGGTATATTACCTGGAAGGCGACCTTGACCGGATTATCCGCTATTGCGAAAAAGATACGCTGGCCCTTGCCAATCTGATGCTGAGATACAAAGGAGAACCGATTATTTCTATTGACAATTTGCTTGTTGTTTAAGATGATAATGAATCATGACCCGATTGAAAGCTGTCGGAAAGAAATAGCGGCGACTTCGTGAAGAAAGAACCGCAACGAAACTCTTTTTCTAACCATAATGGTTGCGAAATTCAATTTGTTGTAACGAATTTCTCCAGGAAAGAGTACAATGGAAAGAAGCCAAGAAACAACCTGAAATAACAGCTATAAAAGTGATTTATAGAGTTATAAAAATGATGAACGCCGCTATTTTGCAGTTACAACGTAAAAATATTCTGTCATCGCGTATTCAGTTTTTGTTAATAAATAAAACAACATTATGAACTTTTTCAAGATCAAAACAAGCTGGTCAAATGCAGAATTTATTGTATTAAAGCTCTGTATAGCATCTGCATACGTTTTAGTTGGAGCCTGGTTTTCTGATTTTATTCTCCATTACTATTTTCCTTTTGTTATCATATTCGGTATAACAGTGATTTGGGCGGTCGCTTTGTGGTTAAAGAAAATGAAAGCTGGAAAAGGAAAGTAATACCAAATAATCATTGCTCTAATGGAAAACGTAAACATATTTTGGTTCCGGCGCGATTTGCGGCTAGACGATAATCATGGCTTTTTTAAGGCTTTAAATGCCGGCTTGCCTGTGGTTCCGGTGTTTATTTTCGATCCGGCTATTTTGGCTCAATTCCCCGATCCAAACGATGCCCGGCTCACTTTCATTCACCATTGCCTGACCGAGCTTAATCGCGAATTCCGCAAATTCAACAGTAGTTTACAGGTTTATGTTTCTTCTCCGGAAGTTGTTTTCGGTCAACTGGCCGCCAAATATCCGATTCATAGTGTTTTTACCAATACCGATTACGAACCGGCTGCAATTCTTCGTGATCAGAAAGTTGCCCAAATTCTTCAGAATAAAGGAATTGAATTTCATGGTTTTAAAGATCAGATCGTATTTCACCAGAATGAAGTTGTTAAAGCTGACGGGTCGCCATATACAGTTTTTACACCATACAGCAAAAAATGGAAAGAAAAACTGGCTTCTCATCCGATTCCGGTTTACGAAAGCGAAAAATACTTGTATAGTCTGAAACACTTGTCATCTGACTATTTCCCCGAGCTGACTGAAATTGGCTATCAGCAACAAAATATCAGTTTTCCGGATAAGAATTTCGACCAATTTTTGATTGAAAATTACGCGAAAGCCCGCGATTTTCCGGCTGAAAGTGGCACCAGCAAACTGGGTATTCATCTTCGCTTCGGAACAATTTCAATCCGCAAACTGACGCAATTTGCACAAATGCATTCCGAAGTTTTCCTGAACGAATTGATCTGGCGTAACTTTTATATGGACATTTTATGGCATTTTCCACAAGCTTCTGAAAGGTCGTTTAAACCGGCTTACGACTTTATTCCGTGGCTCAACAATGAAGTCGATTTTGAGCGGTGGTGCACCGGACAAACAGGTTATCCGCTGGTGGATGCAGGGATGCGCGAACTGAATGAAACAGGTTTTATGCACAATCGCGTTCGGATGGTAGTTGCCAGTTTCCTGACCAAACATCTGTTGATCGACTGGCGGTGGGGCGAATCGTATTTTGCGTCGAAATTGCTCGATTATGAGCTGGCCTCGAACAACGGCGGTTGGCAGTGGGCCAGCGGTTCGGGTTGCGATGCTGCTCCGTATTTCAGGGTTTTTAGCCCTGATTTGCAAACCAAACGGTTTGATCACGATTTCAAATACATACGGAAATGGGTGCCTGAATACGAAACTCCGGCCTATCCAAAACCGATGGTTGATCACGCATTTGCCCGGAACCGAGCCGTGGAAACTTACCGGAAAGCTTTGAAATGAAATTTGGTCAAATTTGGCTTGTCACCCTGGACTTCCTGCCCGCTCGCTTGTCAGACGGGCCTTCAGGATCTCATTATTTGAGGGATGCTGAAACAAGTTCAGCATGACGTACGTCAAAATTTAGAAACAAATCAAGTTTTCGTATGTTAGATTCAAATCAGAAAAATGCTAATTTGCACGCTTCGTTTTTGATTACTGGCTAATTATAGATTTTTTCCGGAGACTTTAGCCAACCCGAATTTTGAACTTTCTACAATGGACTTTAAAATTGTTTCTGAATATCAACCCACAGGCGATCAGCCTGAAGCGATTCGCCAACTAACCGAAGGTTTACGCAATGGAACAACGTTTCAAACGCTGCTTGGCGTTACTGGTTCGGGGAAAACGTTTACCATGGCCAATGTGATTGAGCAGGTGCAACGTCCGGCGCTGGTTTTAAGCCACAACAAAACGCTCGCGGCCCAGCTTTACAGCGAGATGAAACAGTTTTTTCCTGAAAATGCCGTCGAATATTTTGTTTCCTATTACGATTATTACCAGCCCGAAGCTTACCTTCCGGTGAGCAATACTTACATCGAAAAAGACCTTTCGATAAACAAAGACATTGAAAAGCTTCGGCTCAGCACTACTTCTTCTTTACTCTCCGGAAGGCGCGATGTTATTGTTGTTTCGTCGGTTTCGTGTTTATACGGTATTGGAAATCCCGCCGATTTTCATGCCAATGTAACCAATGTACACAAAGGCGAAACCGTCAGCCGGAATGTTTTTCTCAGAAAGCTGGTCGATGCGCTTTATTCACGCAATGAAATCGAGTTCAACCGTGGAAATTTCAGGGTAAAAGGCGACAGTGTCGATATTTTTCCCGCGTATGCTGATATTGCTTATCGTGTTGTTTTCTGGGGCGACGATATTGAAGAAATTTATTCCTTCGATCCGGTTGGCGGAGGAACCATCGAAGAATTGGACATGGCGGTAATTTATCCGGCCAATATGTTTGTGACCACCAAAGAACGCATGCAGTTGGCTATCCGGCAGATTCAGGATGATTTGGTGAAACAGGTTGATTTTTTTAAAGAAATTGGCAAACCATTGGAAGCCAAACGTATTCTGGAACGCGTCGAATACGATCTGGAAATGATGCGTGAACTGGGTTATTGCCCCGGCGTTGAAAACTATTCGCGTTATTTCGATGGACGCGTAGCCGGATCACGGCCCTTCTGTCTGCTCGATTATTTTCCCGACGATTTTGTGACTATCATTGACGAAAGCCATGTGACATTGCCTCAAATCAAGGCCATGTTTGGTGGCGACCGTTCGCGTAAAATCAACCTGGTCGATTATGGCTGGCGTCTTCCGGCAGCCATCGATAACCGGCCTTTAACATTCGATGAATTTGAAACGGTGGTCGATCAGACTGTTTTTGTGAGTGCCACGCCTGCCGATTATGAACTGGCTAAATCGGAAGGAATTGTGGTGGAACAAGTCATTCGTCCAACCGGTCTGCTCGATCCGATTATTGATGTCCGGCCAAGCATCAACCAGATTGATAATCTGATGCACGAAATTCATTTGCGGATCGAACGCAACGAACGGGTACTGGTAACCACGCTAACCAAACGAATGGCTGAAGAACTAAGCAGTTACCTGGCCAACATGGGCGTAAAAACCCGGTATATTCACTCTGATGTGGATACACTCGATCGTATCCAGATTCTGGAAGATCTCCGGAAGGGTGAATTTGATGTGTTGGTCGGAATTAATTTGTTGCGCGAAGGATTGGATTTACCTGAAGTTTCGCTGGTTGCCATTCTGGATGCCGATAAGGAGGGCTTCCTTCGCTCCGAGCGTTCGCTGACGCAAACAGCGGGCCGCGCTGCACGAAACCTGAATGGGATGGTTATTATGTATGCCGATAAAATTACCAATTCGATGCAGCGAACCATTGATTCGACCAATTACCGGCGGGAGAAACAGATGAAATACAACATCGAAAACGACATTACGCCAACACAAATTATCAAGGCTAGTCGCGAAATTGCTGGCTATTCAAGCATTGGCATGAAAGTAAAGGTGAAAGGATACAGTGGCGACGAACCAACGAATCTGGCTGCCGATCCGGTTGTTCAGTATATGAATGTTCCTGCAATTGAGAAAGCGATTGCCAAACTCAAAAAGGACATGGAAGCTGCCGCCAAAGAACTCGACTTTTACGAAGCTGCCCGCCTGCGCGACGAAATGTTCAAATATCAGGAAATATTGAAGGAACGGAAGAAATGAATCCTCCATTCCATAATTGCAACGAAAAGAACGGAGTGACTATCGGGATTTATTCAGGTTCAACAGCTTGGTAATTTTAGTAAAAACCTCAGTATTCTCATAAATTCCTGAAAAGTATTCAGACTGCGGCCCATAAGCGTAAACAGGTACCATAATACCAGAATGGTCTTTGGTTGAGAAATTTCCGCTTACAGTTCCTGACTTAATGTCACCACCAAGCAATGTAAATCCCCCGGTTTCGTGATCGGCCAATACAATCACAAGGGTTTCTCCATCTTTTTCGGCCCATTGCAATACTTTTCCAATGCTTTGGTCGAAATCGAGAACCTCTTCTGTTAATCGAGGTAAATCATTGAAGTGGCCACAATCGTCAATCCGTGAACCTTCGAACATGGCAAAAAATCCCTTTTTATCCTGATTCAGTAAGCTGATGGCATGAAGGCAAGCTTTGCTGAACACATCGCCACGCTCACGGGCAAACTCCAACTGGCCTTCACTTGGAACTGAAAATACTCGACCCGACTTTATTTTGCTAGTTTCGTCCCAACTGGTACAAACCTGATAACCTTTTTGCTGCATTTCGACCAGCAAATCGCGTTGATCAACACGCTTGTTGAACCGTTCACGACCAGCACCGAAGATATAATCTACGTTACAATTGAGGTAATCGGCAGCAATTTCTTCTTCCTTGTCGCGATCGACGTTATTGGCACAGAAAGCCGCTGGCGTGGCGTCAGGCAGGTTACAAGTGACAACAATACCGGTTTTTAACCCATGGTTATGCGCCAGGTCTGTCAACGAATTCAGTTTATTGCCCTGCGGATCAACCGAAATGCAATGATAATTGGTTTTACTTCCTGTTGCCATGGCTGTTCCAGCAGCTCCTGAGTCGGTAATCAAACGGTTGGCACACCAGGTGCGAGAAAACCCGGTTGAAGTGCAATTGTCGATATTCAGTTTTCCATGGTTGGCCACCCAGGCAGTAGAAACCTGTTGCAGTCCCATTCCATCGCCAATCATCAGAATTACGTTTTTCACCTTTTTGCCTTTTACTGGCCGAACGTTCACCGTTTGGTAGGGCTTAACGTTGGTATAGCTGTTAGCGATAGGAATCCCGGAGTTATCGATCTGTCCAAAAACACTGATCGAACTTAGAAAGGAAATAAAAAATAGTAATTTCAAAGATATTTTCATCTGTTTATAAATTTGTTTTTTAGTTGCCAGATGGAACTCGCCATTATAATCATCCTCCTGTGTGAGAGGTCTTTCTCTCATGGCTCGTTTCATGTGATTATTTTCAATTTTGATTTGCTTTAAAGAAATTGCCAGAATATAAACGAAGGTGCATACTTGACGGATAACCGCCATACAGCGCTTAAAGGATGAATTATAAACGTTGGGATTGAACTATTTGGTCAGAAATTTCGCAAACTGATCAATATGATCCGTATTGATGTAATCAACCTTCAGGTTCATCATTGTTTTCCAGGCATCTGGATTGTCTGGAGCATTCCAGAACCTGATTTTACAGTTTAGTCTATGAACTGAGTCAACAATTTGTTGCAACCGTTTTTGATCTTCTTCCGGAATATTGCCAAAACCATTCCAAGAGGTGAATTTCTCAAGATCATCGCTAAAGAGAGCTATCCGACTTCGTTGTGCTTCGCTGTATTGGAGGTTCAGTTCACCATCGAAATGTATCAAATCGGGATAAGTGAAAAAAAGTGAAGAAGAGGGTCTGTTTCCGGTAATGGTAACAAGGACCGCATTTTTATTCACTTTACGGTCAAAAACTTCGGGGTACTCTTGAAGTTTTTTAATCAATATTGACAAAGTCGGTTCCGTTTCTGATTTAGGCTCGATCAACAATTGAAATGAACCAGGAAAATCAGGCCAAGCCATGCCATTGCTTTGCTTGAAAAGTTTCACAATAGGTTGGAGGTAAAGTGCATCGAGTGTTTTTTCAGGAGTGATTTTCTCTTTGTCGTGTGCCACATATAGCTCACCATCAACAGCCCAAATATCTGCTTCAATTGAGCCAAAGTGATGATTATAAGCTTCGAAAAATGGATTCTTTTGCTGGTAATCGTTGTGTGAATGTGCATTTAATGTAGTGTATTGTGCTTTAACACCAGGAGTATGACAAATAAATAGCACAATCAGGAAAAAAAGCTTTTTCATGATCTGATTTTGTGTTCAACGGAAATGATGGAAATAGAACAAGAGCCAGTTTCCCAGCCCTTGTTCTAAAATTCTATTCAGATAATTACCAACCTGGATTTTGTTTATATGCTCCGTTCGAACGGGAAATCTCGTCTGGATTAATTGGCCATACAATATGTTTGGCGGGATCAAAAGTTCTGGCTTTCCAAACTTCAACAACAGTAAAAGGTGAATCTGGATTGGTTTTGTCAGAATGTAGTCGTCCGTGCAGCGGCATCCTGATTTTGTCGTAATCGCCCCAACGTTTCAGATCCTGTAAACGGTCGGTCCATTCGCAACCCAATTCGCAACGGCGTTCGTGTTTCAGATCAGCCAGGGTAGGAGCAGCAACCGGAGCCAAACCAACGCGTGCACGCACTTCGTTGAGTGGAGCTGCAGCTTCAGCCGTTTTTCCCTGTTTCAGAAGCGCTTCTGCTTTGAAAAGGAGAACTTCAGCATAACGCATCAATGGCAAATTCAAACAAGTGGTAGGGTAATCGCCGTTTTGGTTGATTTGTTTGTTGCTTCCAACATCTCCAGCAGTACCGTAGCTATAGGGCTCCATGTATTTGTTGATCTGGAATCCTGATAAACTGTTGGTTGAGTAATATTTGCGTTTTTCTCCGAAATAAGTAAACTCATCACCGAATTTCAGAATAGTAACTTCACGACGAGGATCGTTGGCTTCATATTCGTTATAAAGTTCTTGAGTTGGCTGGAAATAGCCCCATCCATTGTATTTACCCCAACCTTTATTTTCAAGGATAACTCCCGGGAATTCGCTTCCTCCCTGGGTTCCTGAAGTTACTGACCAGATGTATTCCGATCCCCAGTTTTGGGCAATGGTGAATACCGCTTTGTAGCTGGCTTTTGGATCTCCGGTCACTTTTACAAGAGCGCGTTTCCCTTCATTTTTAATTTTGTCGCACAAATCAGGGATTAAAGCCCATTTGGTGTTGTCGTAGGTTGCCCAATAAGCATAAGTTTTTACCATGTATCCCCAGGCTGCAGCTTTGTGTGCACGCCCCTGATCGGCGCTTCCATAAGTTTCGAACAGCGGAAGCAAATCGGCAGCTTTTTGAAGGTCGGCTATAATTTGAGCGTAGTTATCTTTTACCGATGCCAATTGCGGCGCAATACGTTTTTGGTATTCGGCGTTTTCTGGACCATCGAATGGGACGCCCTGACTTTCACATCCCCAAAGGTAAGCCACCCAAAAGTGAGCAAATCCACGAACAAAATAAGCTTCTCCTTTGGCTCGATTTTTAAGGGCGTCGCTTACATTGGTTGCATTGTCGATGTTGGCAATTACCTGATTGGCTTTTTCCATCATCCAGTATAAATCGTTCCATGCACCAGTCATGTAACCTTCGCGACCAGTTGGAATGAAATTTTTAATGTTTTCGCCGTTTGCTTTTGACCGACCAACAATCATATCGTCGCTGGCGTCTTGCATCCAGAACAAATCGCGTCCCCAGGTCGATTCGTAGCGCATAGGTGTGTACATGGCGGCAACAGCTTTGTTTATATCCTCTTCACTTTGCCAGAAATAGGCAGTGGTTGGCAAACCATAAGGCTTGGTATCAACCCATTCCTCACCACACGAAGTGAGCAGAAGTACAGTTAATATGATGAAATATATTTTTTTCATTTTTCAGGATTTTTGGAATTAAAAATTAAGTTTTGCACCGAAAGAGAAAACTCTTGAAACCGGATACTGTCCACCGTCAAGTCCGTAGCCGCCAACTTCCGGATCCATGCCACTATATTTGGTGAAAGTCAACAGGTTCTCTCCACTAAAATACAATCTCAGGGTACCATTCCATGGTGTTTTCTTGAAGGTGTAACCAATCAACAATGTTTTCAAACGCAGGTAATCTCCATTTTCCAGATACCAATCTGAAGGAGTCCCAAAATTTTTGTTTGCATCACTGGCACTGATCCGGGGGATGTCAGAGCCAGTGTTTGTTGTTGACCATGCATCTAAAATCTTGTTCCAACGATTGTACCCTTGTTCCGAAGCATTCAGGGTTGATTCTTTAAATGCGTGGAATAGTTTTACTCCGCCAACACCCTGAAAGAACAAACTCATATCCCAATTTTTCCAGGCGAAGTTAGCTGAGAATCCGTAAGTTACTTTTGGGAAAGCATTGCCCATATAAATACGGTCGCTGTCATCAATTTTTCCATCGCCATTTTGATCTATAAACTTCAGGTCTCCGGCTTGAGCGTTGGGTTGGATGACTGTGCCATTTGAACTCTTGTATGCTTTTGCTTCGGCATCAGTTTGGAAAATGCCATCCGATTTTACCAACCAATAGGAGTAATAAGGTTCGCCAACTTTTGAACGGAAAGGATAGAGCATACCTCTCCATGAATCGTTGTGCGCCCAATAGGAATCTGCGTTTTCATCGATGTAAGTTACTTCGTTTTTAAGGGTGGCAAAGTTGAAGCCTAAATCGTACGAAAATTCTCCAGCCTTATCAGCATAGTTGACAGCAAACTCAAATCCTTTATTTGAGATTTCGCCCTGATTAATATAAGGAGCATCCACACCGTAAGTGTTGGTCCATTCTGTATCCTGCTGTTTAATCAGGTCATACGTTTTTTTCTTAAAATAGTCGGCGGTAATGCTCAACTTTTTGTGGAATAAAAGCACATCGAGTCCAAGGTCGGTCTGCTCCGAAGTTTCCCATGACAAAGTAGAATTATAAGCACTGGCCACATAAGCGGTACTGGAATATGGAGCACCATTACCTACCTGATACGAATAGCCACCAGTGAGGTTCGGGTAACCGTAATACATACCAATTGATCCGAGGTTACCGATTTTTCCCCAACTGGCACGAATTTTCAGCAAATCGAGTGTTGGGATATTAAACCATGGTTCAGAAGAAACTTTCCATGCTGCGGTTAATCCGGGGTAGTCTTTTGCACGATTTCCAACGGCCAGAAGACCGGCAATATCGCGACGATAACTTCCGGTTACGAAATAACGATCGGCGAAACTGTATGCGGCACGGCCAACATACGAAAGATTGCGGTCTTCATATTGTCCATCCCATGGGCGGTCATCGGTAAATGTTTGAGCATTTACAAGAAACTGTGCCCAATCATCTTCACGATTAAAATCACGTGCGGTCAAACCAAAACCACGATTTCCATCTTCTTTAGAAGTTGATGAGACCATCAGATTGATGTTATGTTTTCCAAAGATGCGGTTGTAGTTTATTGTATTCTCCAGTAGCCAATGGTAATCTTTACCTGCTGAATATGTCAAACTGTTACGATTGTTTGGTTTCCCTGGTTCTGTACGTTTTGATTCGAAATATTTGTAAAACGAATTGTAGGCTCTATAAGAAAACCGTGAAGTAAACTCAAGTCCTTTAACAAGGTTGGTCAAATGAAGTTCAGAGGTTGATAAAATATCACTGTTGCGAACATAGCTCTGATTGCGCAGTAAGGTGGCAACTGGGTTTACAACGTCTCCGTGAATGCCAAGGTATTGCGAGTCGCGGGGACCAACTCCACCAAAGCTTCCATCTTCATAATAGGGTGTAGCCGAGCGTGGCATATAAATAGCCGAAAGAATGGTTCCGGTATATCCGCTCTGAGTGTCTGTACCACGGTTGTCGTTGTTGTTCCAGAAGAGCTCCTCTTTAAGTTTCAGGTATTTATTAATTTCGTACGAAGAATTGAAACGCAATGAAACATTTTTATTGTAGGTATTCAGTAATGTTCCTTCCTCATTTTCGGAACGAACCTGGAACAGATTGGTCATTTTGTCAGTACCACCGTTGATGGTTATGTTATGACGCTGTACTGTTGCCGTTCTGAAAACTTCATCGATCCAGTTGGTACGGGTTACCTGAGCGTATGGGTTTATCGAGGCATCCCATCCGGTAAGCGGAGTCATTCCTGCATTAGTATAGGCCAAATTTGAAACCTGGGCTTCTTCAGCTCCAGTAAGCGATTGTGGCAATCTCCATGCTGATTTAACTCCATAGAAACCACTGTACTCAACGGAAGGTTTTCCTTCTTTTGATTGACGGGTAGTAATCAGGATAACGCCAGCGGCACCGGCATGTGCACCATAAATAGCTGCTGATGCAGCATCCTTCAGAACAGTAACAGACTCAACGTCTTCTGGATTATACGGAGCTCCTGGAACTCCGTTTACCACGTAGAGAACGCTTTCTGTTTTCGATCCTGTTCCCCTGATGGTTACCGAAGGAGCGCTATTGGGTTGACCACCATTGTTTGTAACTGTTACCCCAGGGATATGACCCTGGATCATCGAAGCAGTACTCAACACAGGCCTGTCTTTTAGCTTGTCTAAGTTTTGAATAGTTGAAACCGCAGCAGAAAGGTCTTCTTTTTTCGATGTTCCGTAACCAATGGCAACAACTTCCTCAATACCGATAGTTTCCTGCTTTAATGAAATGTTCAGAACGGTTTTCCCGGCAACTGGCACTTCCTGCGAGATCATACCAATAAAAGAGAAATTCAGCACGGCATTTTTTCCTGTTACATTGATAGTGAATTTTCCATCACCATCAGTAATTGTACCTTGGGTCGTTCCTTTAATCGAAATGGATACTCCTGGCAAAGGGGTTCCCATCTCGTCAGTAACTTTACCACTCACCGAAGTTTGCTGCATTCCTGAGCCATTAATAGCAGAGAGACCAGGTTCGCCAGATTCTTCCGGAAATACAATGACATGCTTGTCAACAATTCTGTATTCCAATTTAGCGTTGTGCAAAATATTCTCCAAAATGACGTCAATTTTGGCATCTTTTGCTTTAACACTCACATGAATATCGTCGTTTACAACATTGTTGTTGTAGATAAAACGAAACTCACTTTGCTCGCTAATCCGATCAAACAATTGCTTGAGTTGAATGTCAGTGTAGTCGAGATTCAGTTTGGTATTTTGCGAATAGGTACTTGCGTACAAGTTCACTACCAAAAAAACTGTAAATAATAGCGTTAGGCGCATAATAAGTCCTGCTTTTTTGAGCTTTCTTCTATGCAAAGAAAGTCCATCAATACAACATTTTTTCATAGATTTGCATTGTTTACTCGTTAAACATTTTTATTTGCATTAATTTGAACACGGGAGATGCTGGCACATTTCCCGTTGTTTTTATTTATCGATATTTATTTCATACTTTTTCATTAAAATTTATATCCAGTAGTTAACTTTTATCTTTTACTATCAATGGCACCCATTCAATTTAATTACTTGGAAACGGATACGATAAACCTGCGGCCTGCTTTCTTTATATTGAATGAATGAGCTTTATTCATAAGCTCAAGCATTTCGTCAAGGCTTTCATTTTCAAAATCAGCAGTAAAGCGAAGTGACTGAGCTGCTTCATCAACAAAAACGAATTCACAGTCAAATTTCCGTTCAAGCTGATGTGCAATTGATAGAAAGTCGGAATTATGAAACCTAAAGCGACCTTCTCTCCATTGTGCCATTAAAATTTTTGGTTTTGGGGAAACCGTAATTGCACTGTTCTTTTTGTCAAACTTTGCTTCTTCTGAAGGTTTCAGTAGAATGGCATTCATCTGTTCCGATTTGTTTATTACCTCAACTTCTCCTTCAACCAAGCTGGCACTTATTTCCGGGTCATTTTGGTAATTTTTTACTTCGAACGACGTTCCCAATACTTTTATAATTAACTGTGAGGCGTTTACTAAAAATGGCTTTTGAGGATTTTTTTCGACTTTAAAAAAAGCCTGACCAATCAGATAAACGTTTCGGGTTTTGCCTTCAAATTTCTCGGGAAGAATCAGTGTCGATTCGGAGTTAAGCCAAACCTTGCTTCCATCAGACAATGTAAAACTCTTTACCTCACCGGTTTTTGTCGTATATTCAACCATATCAACCGGTTTCGAAATCCATTTGGTTGTCAGGAAATACGAATTGATACCAACCGACAGAATAAAAGCAGCTGCTGCAGCATAACGAAGAAATGGAGTGAGCTTGCGTACCTTTGCAGCTTTAGTTTCGGCGAACCCCAGTTTTTGAGCAGTTTTTTCCCAAATAAGTTCAGCAGAATTGACCTCAGGAGCATAATTGTTCCAAAACGATTTAAGTTTGTCAAACGACTTCTTTTCGTCAGGATCATTTTCCAATCTAGTCTGAAAATCTTCCAGCTCATTTACACTACTTTCTCCGGCAAGTAAGCGTGCATATTCTTCATATTTCTGATCGATATTTTTCACTGGCGTTTTTTAAATATTCCCTTATATTCCATACTATATCTGGCATATTAACGGGATCATCTTTTTGTTGATACTAAAGACGCAATAAGGTTAAAAATCTCCCATTCGGATTTTAATTTTTTTTATAAATTTTTAGATAAAACCAGCAAAACGCTGGCTATAAGAATAGTATGGAGGCTATCTTTCCAAAATCCACACCTGAAGTTTTTTTGTTTTCTTCTAATGCTTGAGAAATGTGCACTAGAGCGTTTGCAATATGATTGTTGATGGTTTTAACAGAAATATCAAGTATCTCAGAAATTTCTTTATACTTCATCCCCTGGATTTTGGCTAGAGTAAATACGATTTTGCACTTGGGGGGAAGTTGGTCGATAGCGTTGTTAACTTGATTGAGGATTTCTTCAGTAATATCGTCGGTTTCGGGGCCGGTTACCGGGAGTGTATAATACTCCTGAATATCATCGATGTTGATTTCCTTCCTGCCATTCATTTTTCGGATGTAGGAAATGCTGCTATTTCGAACCAAAATGTAAAGATATGATTTTAAATCCCTGATTTCAGATATTTTGTCGTGCTGATTCCAAAGGGTAACAAATGCATCGCTTACAATTTCTTCGGCTATTTCGCGTTTTCGGACAAATCCCATGGAAAAAACAAGCAACATATCGGAGTATTTATAGACTACCGATCTGAAAACTTTTTGATTTCCTTCCCCAATTACACGCAATTCATTTAAACCTGTTTCCATTATTTAAACCAACATTTGCGATCAAAAGTAGAAAAATAATACTACCCTACGATTAAGAAACTAATAAATAAGATGACATTCGTTTGCAAGCACACCACTTATTTAGGAGTTAGCGTTGATAAAATGGATTAGAAATAATATTTCTTTCACAACATTTCCGGCCAATTTGCCCAACTTTTTCAGGACATTATCCAGTTTTATATTGTTGGTTATTTATTCGCCATTTTGGCCATGGCTTCAGGGTAACGGGGTCCTGTATCCGCGTATTTTGCCAACAGTTTTTCAATATCCTGAAGATTTTCATTTGATAGTTCAACATCTACTGAACCGGCAATGGAAAAAGCGATTGCCAAAATCAAGAAGAAAATAGAAGCCGCAGCCAAAGAGCTCAATTTCTACGAAGCTGCCTGCCTGCGCGACGAAATGTTCAAATATCAGGAAATTTTGAAGGGGAGAAAGTAGTCGAAATAAGTGAAGGTTTCACTCCAAGTGAAGCCTTCACTTTCCTGTTTTTTACTTAAAATTTAAAGCTCCCGAAATAGAACAGCACTGTACTAGGCTAGTGTTAATATGGTCTATAATTAGCATTGTTTAGTGCGATTTCATTTCCATCGATATCCATTATTGCAAATTCAGGATGTGCCGAATCCACAGACTGACGGAAGACAATGTTTCCGTAGTCCTTGATTTTTTGAACTAGAGAAGTGGTGTCCTCAATGGTAAAACCAAAAGTTATAAGTTTTGGATCGGATGATTTTGCTAATACTAGAGTGCATGCCGAATTCTTGAGAGTCGTAATGTTCTCATGTGCAAAAGTTTCATTAAAATCAAAAATGGTTTTGTAGAAATTGGCAGATTGATTTAAGTCTTTGACATCTAAAAATATTATTACACGATCTATTTTATTCATGATATTTTATTTAAAATCGTTACTATTAGTTTGCAAGGTGGATATTTTTATGGTGTGTACTTGCTGATTCCTTCGAAAGATACATACTTTTAATCTATTTTCAACGTATCGTCCCATATCGCTGTTGTTGCAGCTTATTTATTCGCCATTTTATCCATGGCTTCAGGGTAACGGGGGCCTGTATCCGGGTATTTTACCAACAGGTTTTCAATATCCTGAAGATTTTCATTTGATAGTTCAACATCTACTGAACCGGCATTGTCAATCAGAAATTTGCGGCGCTTGGTCCCCGGAATCGGTATGATATCTTCGCCTTGTGCCAATACCCAGGCTAACGCCAGTTGCGCCGGAGAACAATGTTTTGCAACCGCCAATTCAGCAAAAGCTGCGGCCAGCTTGGCGTTGTTTTCCCAGTATTTATCTGCAAAACGGGGCAGAGCTTTCCGAAAATCACTATCGCCCAACGATTTTTGATCAACCGTGTTGGTAACCAATCCTCTCGAAAGTGGACTGAATGGCACAAAGGTGATTCCCAGGTCCCGGCACAATGGAATGATTTCGGTTTCGACCTCGCGGGTAAGCAACGAATATTCGCTTTGTAGGGCAGAAATCGGGTGCACGGCATGAGCCCGCCGGATAGATTCGGCTGATGCTTCCGAAAGTCCCAGATAACGAACTTTACCTTCTTTTACCAGTTCGCTCATAGCGCCAACCATTTCCTCAACCGGCACATTCGGGTCGATGCGGTGCGCGTAATACAAATCAATGGTTTCAATCTTCAACCGGCGCAGGCTGGCTTCCACCGCTTTGCGCATATAAGCCGACGATCCATCGAAAACCATCTTGAAATCAGCTGTTGTCTGGAATCCAAACTTGGTGGCAATGAAAATTTTATCGCGGTTAGGCACCAACACGTGTGAAATTAATTCTTCGTTGGCTCCATTGCCGTAAACATCGGCAGTGTCCCAAAAGTTGATGCCCAACTCAAGCGCTTTGTGCAGGGTTTCAATCGATTCGGGATCGTTCTTTTCGCCATACGCATGGCTCATTCCCATACAGCCCAGTCCGATGGCTGAAAGTTGAATGTCGGTTGTTCCTAGTTTTCTGTATTTCATGTTCAATCGTTTTTGTGAGGCTATTTCAAAAGTCATTGACCCCGTCATCCTGAACTTGTCCTTGAATATCTTGACTTTTGAGACAGCCTCATCGTTAATTATTCTTTTTTGCGGTCGCCGCCCTGCCGATCAATCATCCAGCCCGGATATTCAGGTGCCAGTTTGCTTACTTCATCCAGCTTTGCTAATTCTTCAGCGGTTAATTTTACTTCAGTAGCTTTCAGGTTATCGAGTAGCTGTTCTTGTTTTTTCGCTCCAATGATAACCGTAGTAACTACTGGCTGACGAAGCAACCAGGCCAAAGCAATCTGAGCCACGGTTACGCCTTTTGCCGAAGCGATTTCCTGCATCACATCAATAATGTCGAAAGCTTTGTCTTTGTTTACAGGGGGAAAATCGAAATTCACCCGGCGTCCTTCTTCTGTTGTTGCGTTGCGGCTGTATTTTCCGCTCAGGAACCCACCGGCCAGCGGACTCCAAACCATCAGTCCGATTTTTTGATCGAGTAACATCGGAACTAATTCGCGTTCCAGGTCACGACCGGCAATGGTGTAATAAGCCTGAAGTGATACGAATTTGGAAAGGTGTTGCTGCGCCGAAATTCCCAACGCTTTCATGATGTGCCATGCTGCCAGGTTCGAACAGCCGATGTAGCGCACTTTGCCGCTTTTTACCAGCGAATCGAGTGCATCCAATGTTTCTTCCAACGGAGTAATCGGGTCGAAACCATGAATCTGGTACAAATCGATGTAATCCATGTTCAGGCGTTTCAGGCTTTCGTCGGCTTGCTGCAAAATATGTTTCCGGCTTAATCCTGAATGGTTTGGCCCGGTACCCATTGCACCGCGTACTTTGGTGGCAATTACCAAATCGTCGCGGTTTAATCCGAGGTCGCGAATGGCCTGTCCGGTCATTTTTTCGCTTAATCCTTCACTGTAAATATTGGCCGTGTCGATGAAATTAATTCCGGCATCGACCGAAGTTTTCACCAGTTGATTCACTTCATCCTGAGGCATTGTTCCGATGGCAGTCCACATACCGCGTCCGCCAAAAGTCATGGTTCCGAGGCAAAGCTCCGATACTTTTAACCCTGTGTTTCCTAATAAATTGTACTTCATGTTTTTCTGTTTTTAAATTGTTACGAGATTCGAGTTACGGGTTATGGGTTGGAAAACTCGTAACCCGCAACCAATTCGGTTATCTGATAAAATTGGTCATTACTTTTTGAACTGGTTTGGGTGCTGGCAATACATTTTTGGTTTGTTCGCGCATTTGCATCAGCCAGGCCATGTTGTTACCCAGCACTTCCATGATCTGAACGCCTTCGGCGTCCTGCAACGCTTCTCCCTCAGCGCGGCCATGAATAACGTTCCAGTAGTTGGAGGTAGCCAAGATCATCTCGGTGTAGGCCAAATAATGGTACAGGCCATCCAGTGTCGATGAACCTCCGGTTCGGCGAACGGCGACTACAGCAGCGCCCACTTTGTGGCGAAACAGGTTGCCGTTACTTCCGGCCACATAGAACGCGCGATCGAGAAAACTTTTCATTGTTCCCGGTATTCCGGAGTAATGAACCGGCGCACCGAGAATAATGCCGTCGGCATTTTTCATCTCCTGAACGACTTCGTTGACCACATCGGTCTTGATGCTGCACTTTTCGTCCTGATTTTTACGGCACAATCCGCAGGAAATACAGCCACGAATGACCTTGTTCCCGATGTGGATAATCTCAAAGTCGATTCCGTTTTCTTTTAATTTTGTGCACATGATGCTTAACGCATGGTGCGTATTCCCGTTCTTGTTCGGACTTCCGTTAATTGCTACTACTTTCATTTTTATATGTTTAAGTTCCTAAGTTAAGATTCGGCAATCATTACAGCATTTTTACGATCTGCCATTTTTCGTTTTTCTTTCAGTAAAAGTACCGAGATAAGCAATGCAAAAAGCAGCATTTGCAGGTTCACGCCAAGCCATCCGCCGTATTTCCAACAATAGATACCGATGAGGGTTCCCAATGCACCGCCGGTGAAAAACGATGTCATGTAAATGGTATTGATTCGGCTGTGCGACGATTCGTCGAGCGTGTAAATCATGGCTACGTTGGTGACCTGGATGGCCTGTGCTCCCACATCGAGCAGGAAAACAGCCAGAACGAGTGCCGGAACGGACGTTGGCAGCAGAATCATCAGGAAAATGCTAGCGATAATCAGGCCAACAGCAATGAATCTGACATTTCTACTGCCACCACGGTCGGCCCGTTTCCCGAAAACTGGCGCCAGCAATGCTCCGGCAATGGCTACCAATCCGAATAACCCAATGATGTCGCTCGAAAAGTTAAATGGAGCACTGCTTAAATAAAAGGTTAATGTGGTCCAGAATGAGCAGAACAAGCCAAACTGAAGGATACCGACCAGCGAAACTTCGCGAAGCATGGGAAAGCGCTTGATTTGTTGCAGGGCCGAGCCAAGCAACTGTGGATAGCTTCCGGAGAAACGAGTGGTTACATTGGGCAATTTAATTTGCAGCATAACAGTGGCCAGTGCAACAGCTCCAGCCGAAATGAGGTACACAAGCCGCCAACCGAACCATTCGGCAATGCTTCCGCTGAAAACCCGGGCTGCAAGAATTCCAATCAACACGCCGGTGAAAATGGTTCCCACGTTTTTGCCGCGATTTTCGCTGTCGAGTCCGGCTGCCATGGGCATAATTACCTGAACCGATACCGAAAACATACTGATGAGCAGGCTCAGCGCCCAAAGCTGAAAAATACTGTGTGTGAAAGTGACCATCAAAAGGGCTGCTATCAACAAAATCTGAAGGCTGATAATCAATTTTTTCTTGTTGATTTTGTCGCCCAGCGGGGTCAGGAAAAACAATCCGAGTCCGTACCCGACCTGCGAAAGCATGGAAACCATTCCGGCCTGAGACTCTGTAGAACCTAAGTCGGCTGCAATTTCTTTCAGGATAGGTTGATTGTAATAGATGTTTGCAACGGTTATCCCGGCAGAAACGGCCATCAGTCCGATTAAAAAGCGCGATACCGGTTGTTTGGATGTTATGTGATCTGAATTTGTCATGTCGATATGGAAATTTGAATACTGAAGTTTGACTGGCTCGCGAAACCGATTCGTCCTTCTGTAAATTTATACGACAAAAATAGATCAGGAAATGTTTTCGTCAGATATAAAAATCAAACGAAAAACTGCATAAATCAAACATTGGTTTCGTTGCGGAAAAGTTTGGGTGTTTGATTAAAGTTCTTCTTGAAAAAGTTGATGAAGTGAGGCAATTCTTCAAACCCAAGCGAATAAGCAATTTCAGAAATATTCCAGTTTGTCTGTTTTAACAAGGCGCGGGCTTCCTGCGAAACGCGTTCGGCAATCAATTGCGAAGTGGTTTTTCCGGTTACTTCCTTCAGACTGCGATTCAGGTGATTGACATGGATGGAGAGTTGTGCTGCAAAATCGTTGGGCGTGCGCAGTTTCATGCGCTGCACGACCGACTCAATGGGGAACTGGCGTTCGAGCAATTCGGCAAACAGCGAAGCAATGCGTGCCGTTCCGTTTGATGGCGATAGCCGGGTGGCTTCGGTTAACTGCATTTTCAACGCGGTATGAATCAGGTTAAAAACCAAGCCACGGAGTACATCGTATTTGTATAAATAGTCCGAAGCAATTTCATCAAACATTTTCTGATAGATCGCTTCGATTTCGACCAACTGGCTGTTGTCGAGCAAATAAACCAGGTTGCTGCCAGGCCTGTAAATCGGGTAATCTTTAATGGCGCCGTACTGGCTGAAAAATTCCTCGGTAAAAATGCAAAATACTCCGGATTGGTTGTCTTCGAGCGGTTCCCAGTTGTACGGAATCATTGGATTCGAGAACATCAGCGCATTGTGTTCGCTCAGCACTGTTTTGTCGGCGTAGTGAATTTTATTGGCGCCTTTCAGAAGCGTAATTTTGTAGTAATCTTTCCGGCTGTAGGGAACAGGCTTGTTGGCACAACAGAACTCTTCGCGGTGAAATATGTTGAAGTGCCCGATCTCTTTTTTCAGGCTTTCCGGAATGCAATTAAACTGATTCTGGTAAAATTCTTCTAAGGTCTGCGCTTTTGTCATGCCGCAAAGTTGCAAAAATCAAACGACAGATCAAAAAGACGAATAAAAATATTAGCTGTAATCATCAAAAAGTAAAAACCCCGAAAACCATCACTGATTTTCGGGGTTTTTACTTCTGACTTCTGGCTTCGGTCTTCTGACTTTTTTACATCCTTTCCGGAACATCAATTCCCAACAGTTTCATGCCGGTTTTAATGGTTTTGCCAACGTTCTCGGCAATCACTAAACGAAGGTTGCGGACATCTGCATTTTCTTCGATGATGATCGGAAATTCGTGGTAGAACTGGTTAAATTCTTTGACCAATTCGTAAATGTAATTGGCAATCAAAGCCGGGCTATAGTTGTCGCCAGCTTCTTTCACGGCTACCGGAAATTGAGCAATAGCTTTAATCAATTCCAGCTCCTTTTTGCCAATCTGCAATTTACTATCAATGGTTTGATTAATCGCGATGCCTCTGTCGGCTGCTTTGCGCAGTACCGAACGGATTCGTGCATAAGTGTATTGAATGAACGGGCCGGTATTGCCATTAAAATCGATGGATTCTTCCGGATTGAAGAGCATACTTTTCTTTGGATCTACTTTCAGGATGAAATATTTGAGTGCGCCCAAAGCAATCATTTTATACGTTTCGGCGGCCTGTTCAGGAGTGTAACCTTCCAGTTTGCCCAATTCTTCTGATGTTTTCCGCGAAACTTCAACCATTCCGGCAACCAAATCGTCGGCATCAACTACGGTTCCTTCGCGCGATTTCATTTTTCCCTGCGGAAGCTCAACCATTCCGTAGGAGAAATGATGCAGACCTTTGCCAAACTCAAATCCTAATTTGTCGAGCAGAATTGACAATACCTGAAAATGGTAATTCTGTTCGTTTCCAACCACATAGATCATTTTATCGATGGGGTAATCCTGAAAACGTTCTTTGGCTGTGCCGATGTCCTGAGTCATATAAACAGAGGTGCCATCGCTGCGAAGAAGAATCTTCTGGTCCAATCCTTCGGCGGTGAGGTCGGCCCATACCGAGGAGTCTTCTTTCTGGTAGAAAATACCTTCTGCCAATCCCCTCAAAACTTCGTCTTTGCCGTACAGGTATGTTTCCGATTCGTAATAGATCTTGTCGAAATCAACTCCAAGCTCTTTGTAAGTCACGTCGAAACCAGCGTAGACCCATTTGTTCATGGTTTCCCAAAGCTGTATGGTTTCAGGGTCTTTGGCTTCCCAATTCAGGAGCATTTCGCGTGCGCCAATCATTGCCGGAGCATTTTGTTCGGCTTCTTCCTTGGTTTGCCCTTGTTCAATCAGACCAGCTATTTCTTTTTTGTATTCCTGATCGAATTTCACGTAGTAGTTGCCTACCAAATGGTCGCCTTTGATGCCAGTATTCTCTGGAGTTTCGCCATTGCCCCACATTTTCCAGGCATACATCGACTTACAGATGTGGATTCCGCGGTCGTTTACGATGTTGGTTTTTACTACTTTGTTGCCATTGGCTTTCAGTATTTCGCTAAGTGAAAAACCAAGCAAATTGTTGCGGATGTGGCCTAAATGCAAAGGTTTATTGGTGTTTGGCGACGAATATTCGACCATAACCAGCTTTGACGAATCGGTTGGTTCGGTGATTCCATAATTGGCAGTTGAACCAACCGAATTAAGCACCGAAACCCAATATTCTGATGCAATGACCAGATTCAGGAAGCCTTTAACAACATTGTATTTTTCAACTTCAGTTACATTTTGCTGAAGATAATCACCAATTTCGGCGGCTGTTAGCTCCGGAGATTTTTTCGACATCCGGACAAATGGAAATACCACCAGCGTGATATCACCTTCAAACTCTTTCCGGGTGTTTTGTAGTTGAACGAGGCTTGGATCTATTTGTTGCTGGTAGCATTTTTCAATGGCTTCAACAATCTGGTCACGTATAATCAGTTCGATCGACATTTTTTGTACTTTGAAATTTGAGCGACAAAGATATTTATTTTCTCTGGTTTTGATTTCTGAATGTAACATTCAGACTTTATAAATGAGTTCTGGTTAACAGAAAAGCCCCATCTAAAGGAATAGACAGGGCTTTCGATTTATTTAAACGAGTTACTTTGCTATTTCATTTTGAATATTTCGAATTCAACCCGTCTGTTTTGCAAACGACCTTCTTCGGTATTATTGCTTGCAATTGGTTTTGCTTTGCCCAATGCTTTTTGATGAATAATCCGGTCCTTCGAAATTCCTTTCGAAATTAAATATTTAATTACTGAATCAATTCGGTCTTGAGACAGTTTGAGGTTGTAATTGTCTGACCCCTGACTATCGGTGTACCCATACATATTCACATTGAAATCCTGATCAGAATGCAATGTTTTGATCAGCTTTTCCAGAACACCTTTTGAATAATCGGTCAAATAGCTCTTGTCGGATACAAAATGTACAGGAGTTATTTTGATGTTTTGCATAATCACCTGTTCCGGAGTTAGTTCCTTTCTTGTTTCTACTTCTTTTGCAGGGCAACCGTTATTATCTTTTGAGCCTGCAACAGTTGGACATTTGTCAAGGTAATCCGGAACACCATCTCCATCAGAATCTATAGGACATCCTTTCTCGTCAACTTTTACACCTTTGGGTGTGTCTGGACATTTATCCAGATTGTCTGCGATACCGTCACCATCCGAATCAAGCGGGCATCCTTTTGCATCTACTTTTACGCCTTTAGGAGTATCAGGGCATTTGTCGTTTTTATCAGCAACACCGTCGCCATCAGCATCCGGACACCCTTTTAGTGAAGTCAATCCGGCAACAGTTGGGCAATCATCGATATAATCGGCAACACCGTCACCATCCGAATCAATTGGACAGCCATTGGCATCAACAGCAACACCGGTTGGGGTATTTGGGCATTTATCCTTTTTGTCCGGAACGCCATCCATGTCAGAATCTTTGGCTTTACCAAAATCGAACTCCATGCCAACTGTAGCTTTCCAAAAGTCATCAGTATTGGTTTTTCCTGCTACGGTCGTTTCTATCCCCTTTATATAACCAGCTTCCAAATAAAAAGCAGTAGCTGGGCCAACGTAGTATTTGCCTCCAACACCTAAATCAAAGTTTAATCCCGATTCTGAATTGTCAGCCATAAAACCGGGTCCGGCATAAAGATAAGGACGGAAATTCTTGTTTTCGCCAGAAAGTTTTAGCCTCAGGTTAAGGAAAGCCGTAGCCATATCAATATCGCTTGTAAGCTTGGAATTGAACAATCCAAGGTCACCTTTAAGCATTAAATCGAATCGGGTGCTGAGGTATCTACTGAAATACAGTTCTGGATTTAGGCCCACCCCAGAACTATTTGTTGTTCCATATGCACCTGCTCCTAACCCGAACCCCCATTTTTTATCAACAGTTTGAGCTTGAGAAACAGCTGCAAAAGCAAAAAATAATGAAAGTAAAAATACTTTTTTCATGTTCATTTATTTTGATGAATATCTGATTATAAACCTTTTAGCTTTTGAAATGAGGAATTTACAAAATAGCTACAACACAAATGTACATAAAAAAAATCCTTATCAATTCTGATAAGGATTTTTTTATTAAGTGGCTACATTTTATTTTTTTGTTACTTCAAATTCAACTCGGCGGTTCAAGGCGCGTCCTTCTGGAGTATCGTTTGTTGCGGCAGGATTAGCTTCTCCCAATCCTTTCTGTGATACAATACGGTTCTTCTTTAGTTTATTTGAAAGTATTGCTTTAACAACAGAGCTTACACGGTTTTTAGAAAGATTCAAATTGTAAGCATCAGCTCCAAGAGCATCGGCATAACCTGTTACTTTTACATTATAATTGCTGTTTTCTTTCAGTAAACTGACAAGCTTATTAATTTTAGTTTTTTCCTGAGTACTGAAAGTTGCTTTGTTGGAATCGAAATAAACAGGATCAACTTTCATTTTCTCAGCTTCGATTTCTTCAGCAGTTTTTTCTCTTGGACAACCATTATTTTCTTTAACTCCTGGTACAGTTGGGCATTTGTCAAGGTAATCCGGAACACCATCGCCGTCTGAGTCAAATGGACAACCTTTAGCGTCAACTTTTACATCTTTAGGAGTATCGGGGCATTTGTCGTCTTTGTCGGCAACACCATCTCCATCAGAATCAAGAGGACAACCTTTAGCGTCAACTTTTACACCTTTAGGAGTATCGGGGCATTTGTCGTCTTTATCAGCAACTCCATCACCATCAGCGTCAGGGCAACCTTTCAACGAAGTTAATCCGGCAACTGTAGGGCAATCGTCCATGTAATCTGCAACTCCATCACCATCACTATCAATTGGACAGCCATTGGCATCAACAGCAACACCAGCCGGAGTATTCGGGCATTTATCTTTTTTATCAGAAACGCCATCCATATCCGAATCTTTGGTTTTACCAAAATCGAACTCAATACCTAATGTGGCTTTCCAAAGGTTATCTCTGGTATCTTCTCCAGCCACTTTAGTTTTTATTCCATTTACATATCCGGCTTCCAGATATAGAGCTGTAGCGGGACTAACGTAATATTTTCCTCCAACACCTAAATCAAAGTTTAATCCAGATTCTGAATTGTCGGCCAAAATACCGGGACCAGCATAAAGATATGGCCTGAAGTTTTTGCTTTCGTCAGAAAGCTTTAACCGCAAATTAAGGAGAGCATTTGCCAAATCCAGATCACTTGTAAGCTTTGAATTGAACAATCCAAGGTCGCCTTTAAGCATTAAATCAAGTCGTGGACTTAAATACCGACTTAAATATAATTCAGGCATGAATCCAAGACCTGATTTATTGAGGGTACCGTAAGCACCAACGCCGGCACCAATTCCCCATTTTTTATCAACGGTTTGTGCATTTGCAATAGCCACGAATGCGGTTAATAATGATAGAAGTAGAATTTTCTTCATAGTTTTTGCTTTTTTTGTTTCCTAAATATATAAAAATCTATTTAATTTTTAGATGTTATAGTCAAACAACATTGTAAATAACATTGTTTTGCTACAATATCAAATATGTTTTCGGACGTTTCTGCCTGATTTTTTTCGTTTGGGGCTTTGTTTCAAAGCTATTCAAATCGGATAACGGCCAAGTTGCATTAATTGATACATGGTTTCAAATCTCGCATCATTCAATCATTTTTTTTTCAAAACTAGTAAATAGTAAATTATAATATAGATAGATAAGGGGAATAACTGCATCAGAATAACAATAATTTCAAAAAGAAAATAAAATATGTTATTTATTTGACCTTTCTGTAAGATTTGAATTTATAATATAAAAAGCAAAGTTGCTTTGATTGCTGACATATTGTAAAATTAAAGCTTTTATGTAGGCGTAAATTTTAGATAAAAAGCACATATGGGGCATTCTTTAATTGTATTTTTGTCAAAAACAATAAAAATTTGTACGCTATAATTGACATAGAAACCACAGGTCAGTCGGCTGCTAATGGGAAGATTACAGAGATTGCTATATTCATACATGACGGATTTGAAATCATCGATTCATTTTCGAGCCTGATTAACCCTGAATGTTACATTCCCGGATTCATCACCAATCTTACCGGAATTGATAATGAAATGGTCAGGAATGCTCCTAAGTTTTATGAAGTCGCACGGCGAATTGTTGAAATCACTCAGGATAAAATATTTGTTGCTCACAATGTGAGTTTCGACTATAAATTTATTCAGAAAGAATTTAATCGTTTAGGATATGACTACCAGCGGAAAACGATGTGTACCGTTCGTATGTGCCGTAAATTTTTACCTGGACATAAATCGTATTCTTTAGGTAAAATCTGTGACGAACTTGGCATTTCAATTCATGGAAGGCACCGGGCCGCTGGTGATGCTTTGGCAACGACCAAACTTTTCGAAATTATTCTTGCTCGAAAAGCTCAAAAGGAAATGAAACAACCACCTGGTCAATTGAGGCTATTTTAAAACTAAAAACCGCACGATCGGTGCGGTTTTTAGTTTTATTCTTCCGACTTCTTTTCTTCCGTTTTTTCTTCTTCGGGTTCTACTAGCAGATTCAAATCACTGAGCGTTTGATACCATTGAATAACCTTTTTCATATCGGATACATAGACCCGATCCTTGTCATATTCAGGTAAAACTTCTTCAAAAAAAGCTTTAATCTCGTTGGAAGATGCTTTGGGCGAAATCATTTTTCCACTCTTCTGAATTCGAATAAACAACTCTTTAAGTAAGATTTCACCAGTCTCAGTAAAGATTGAAATGTCAGATAATGTGCTGATTTTTGATGTTGAATAAGCCGGAATTCGTTTTCCGGTTATCAAAGATTCAACAATAATACTGTTTTTCGTTTCGGCAATCAGCTTAAATAATCCGGATTGACCACTAATCGATAATATTCCTTTTAACATACGTTCTGTTTTTCTTTTTTCGAGTACGAAGATAATACTTTCCCCGAAGTAAAAAACAACTCACGGATTAACCAAAAGTCAGTTTTATTTAAAATTGATTTGGTGGCTGATTCCAATACTGATCCATCGGCCAGGTTGTTCAATCGTTCCCAGATCGAAATATTTGGTACCGAATAGATTCGATGCCATGGCATATATTTCGGTTGACGGAGTTTTCCACATAATCCGTGTATTGACTAGCCAGAATGGCTGGTACGATTCTGTTTGAGTACGCATGCCATTTCTATCCTGATAGCTGAAACGCCATGAACCTTTTAGTTTGTTCCAAATTTTATGACTAATCTCAACGTCGAGCTTATTCTTCAGGTTGTCAAACACATAATTCGACAAAAGGTTATTTTCTCCCTTACTTAACTCACTGTATGAATAATTAAGTCCAAGTTTGGTAATAAAAAACCTTTTTCGCCATATTTTCTCAGGGAAAATGTTTCCACTGAATTCAAATCCGGTTGAATTAATCCGGGTTAGGTTTTGTGCCTGCCATTTGTCGTTTTCACTCTTGCGAATCCAATCAATCAGGTTTTTGCCTCTCCGGTGGTAAACATCGAGATGTCCAGTAAAGCCAGTGTGGTTGAGTTTTACCCCGCCCTCGTAGGTAACCGATTCTTCAGGGTTAAGATCAGGATTAGGAAGGTGAGTTGGATCACTATAAAAAAGATCGGTGAATGTGGGCATTCGAAGGCTTGAATTGATCGATCCATATAATTTTATATGTTCTGAAAAAGCATAAGAAACATCAATCCCCGGATAAACATTCCAGCCAAATTTTTGATCAGAAATCCAGTTGGTCATGATTCCGGCTGAAACCGATAGCTTATTCAGATGAACCGAATGTTCGGCGAAGTATGAAACAGTAGTGCGTGAATATGATTTGGTGAAAAACCGACCAGTTTCACCGGGCACTTCAATCGGCGTGGTCATTGTTTCGCCCAAAACATTGCTCCATACATTTTCGGTCCTGATTTCGGCACCAAAAGCTGTTTTTCCAAAACGTGAATTAAACCAGGCATTGAAGTTACTCCCGAAAACATCGGTCAAATGGTAATTAAAAGGATAAGTAGTTGGGTTTCCCCTAAAAAGCTCAAACCGGTCCTGATGGCGACGCCAATAGATTGAAGGAGTCAAATGAATTTTTGTTCCTGTCTCGAATTTCAGGGATGCAAACGTGGTTTTTGTCTCTTCAAACTGATTGGGGTATTTAACCGAGTAAAAGCTATTTGCCCCATATGCTTTGTTTGTTCTTCCGATCTGAAAATCAAGAGTTCCAGGGTTGGTATTCACTTTGGTTTGGTAAAAAGCATTCCAGGTTTTAAAATCAGTATTGTCGATGTACCCGTCAGACGACATGCGGTTAAAAGCGACAAACTGTTTACATGCCCCAGAGTTCAGGTTCCCGGAAAGATTAAGATCGGCCAGTTCGTGCTGGCCTCCAGCAACATCTGCTTTTAAATTTGTTTGGTCATCCGAACTGGTAATGATATTGATGGCGCCCGAAAAAGCATTGGGACCAAAAACACGGGCTGCCGGACCTTCAAGAATTTCAATTCGCTGGATGTTTTTTAAACTGACCGGAAGATCGAGGGCATAATGGCCGGTCTGGGGATCTGAAATACTGATGCCATTTAGAAGAATTAGGGTTTGATCGAATGAACCTCCCCTTACCGAAATATCGGCCTGAACTCCTTGAACCCCACGCTGACGGACATCAACACTCAGCGCATATTCGAGCAGTTCCTGAATACTTTGGACGGGAGCCGCCTCAATTTCTTCTCTGTTAATCACGGAAACAATCCGCGCCACCTGCGAGAAAGCAACAGGTGCTCTTTGGGCAGAAACCTCAACTTCGTCAAGGTTGTATTCCATGCTTACATTCGAGCTGTCGGTCTGGGCAAAAACTAATTCAGGTTTGGCCACCGTTGTATAAATAGCCAGCAACACACCAATGCGCACAGGCTTTTTAATGGCATTAAACAACGAATAAGCTTTCCGTCCCCAACGTTTGAAAGTAAACATTTCAGCCCGGTTAATGGATCTGATTGTTTGTTTCATTTTAATAATTAGTGAAAAATTTGAGGCGGCTAAAGTAATAATTATTTGACTTGTTAAAATTCATGGTCTGCTTTATCAGGATTGGTCTAAGAAGTATGAGCTGCGTAAACTTTCAACAGAATTGCGTAAACCACCAGTTCCGAAAAAAAGGTATTTTTTTAATATACAAAATTCATTTCCGATTTCCGATTTTATTTTAACTGGAAATATTTGTTTAATAACATGTTGCAAATAGAAAACAAACTTATGTAAATGCTCGTAAAGTAGATACTCGTTTGCCTACGTACATCCATATAAATAATCTTTATCAGCTATAAAAATTATCGAAGAATAAAAGAGCCGTAAATCCTTTATTTGAAATTTTGAATCTCTATATTTGTGCTAACATTAACAATAAAAAAACGAACGCCATGACACAGCTTCAATTTAACACCGCACTTTTAGGATTACAAAACAAGTTGTTGTACTATGCATTAAGTCTGACTTCAGATCAGGAAAAAGCTCAGGATCTGCTTCAGGAAACTTTTCTGAAGGCGCTCACATATAGGGATAAATTCACTCAGAACACCAATTTCAAGGCGTGGATTTACACGATTATGAAAAATACTTTCATTAACAATTATCGTCGTAATGTAAAGACAAAAAGCACATTTGACGGAGCGAATAACGATTTTCATTTGAAATTCTCTAAAGATAAAAGTTATCCTTCACCGGAATCGATCTATAGTTCAAAAGAGATTATCAAATGTATCAATGCTCTGGAAGATGAATACAAGGTTCCATTCAACATGTTTTTGGATGGTTACAAATACAAGGAAATCGCTGAAGATTTGAATTTACCTCTTGGAACTGTTAAAAGTCGCATTTTTTTCACCAGAAAAAAACTGGAAAAATCTTTAAAGGATTACGCTTATTAAAAAGGTTTGGGTTTATTTCATAAAATAGAATAGTTCGGTTTAAAATGGTCTGCTGCTAGCAGGCCATTTTTTTTTAGCTTTACATTGGTTTAATTTTGAAAAAAAATCGGAATGCTATGAAGAAAAAAATTGCAGTTCATTTGGCTAATGGTTTTGAAGAAATTGAAGCTGTTAGCATCGTCGATGTTTTACGCCGGGCTGATCTGGATGTTGCAGTGGTATCGGTTACCGGGAAAGCTGAAGTTGAAGGTGCTCACCATATTAAAGTAATGGCCGATATCTTGTTTGAAAAGGTAGATTACGATGAAGTTTATATGATCGTATTGCCAGGGGGAATGCCAGGGGCTTCAAACCTGGATGCTCATGCCGGATTGAGAGCACAAATCAAAAAATTTCATGCTGAAGATAAGCCACTTGCTGCAATCTGCGCGGCACCACTCGTTTTTGGGAACCTTGGAGTTTTGGCGGGGAAACAGGCTGTTTGTTATCCTGGGTTTGAAAATTACTTGAAAGGAGCGGAAGTACTTAAAATTCCAGTTATTGAATCCGGAAATCTGATTACAGGTCGGGGGCCAGGCGTCGCCATTCAATTTGCTTTAAAGATTGTCGAAAAAGCTGTATCAGTCGAAAAAGCTGAAAAACTTGCACAGCAGATGCTTGTTTAGCAAAAGGGAAAAAATTGTCAATAGTCATTCGGAAGGTATTCTGTTGCAAAACTTAGCCAGCCTCTGCATTTCGTTCCGCAAATACATGCAGGACGGAAGTTTTCCGATAAATTGTCAACGATAAGTTGCCCTTAAAAATCCAAATTTACTGACAATGAAGCACTGGAACCCGCTGTGCAAGTATTTTGGTGTTACTTGTAAACATTGCATCGTCATCAAATAGCCTCTGAATGCTAATAGGTTAATCACTTTGTTTTCTTCAATTCAATTAAATAAGAAATACTCAATTCAACAGATTGAATTTTAGCTGATGTGATATTTAGATCAGATATATTTTTAAAAATATCGCTCAAGTTTTGATTGAATCTAGTTTCAAATTGAAATGAACCAATTGAAGTAGTTGTTACAAAACCAAATCCGAAACAAACTCCAAGCTCTAAAATGTTATCAATTTTTTTGCCGTAATATACTCGTGCATCCTTTGGGTTAACCAATTTTATACGTTCATTTTCAGAGATAAGGTATGACAATGTTGGCCCCAGATTTATCAAAAATTTAGCATCCCCCTTACCTAATTCAACATGAGTCATAAATGGAAGATTAATTTGATTTAATCGTCTGAGATAACTGTTAGTTGTATCTAATTTTTCAGTCCATCCTTGTTGAGAAAAATTAAGTTCCATTTGTATTCCTAAACTTTCCTGAGAGATATGTTTAAATATTATACCGCCAGAGTAGCCTGTGGTTATTTTTTGATTAATTACAGGGTTAAAAAAAACTTTTGAAATATTTACTCCCTGTTTAATTCCTATAGTAGTTTCGGATGTGAATTTTTCCTGCGCTTGAACTCGATGAACAAAGAATAAAATAACAATTATGGTTATTAAATTTCTTGTTAAATATTTTCTTTTCATTTGCAATTTACTTGATACATCAATGTTTCTTTCGCACTAATGACTATTGACTTTTCCGGAATTGGCCGGAATAGTGAAAAAGAATGAACTGCCTGTGCCCAAGGAACTGTTCGCCCAAATAGTCCCATTATTTTTTTTCACGAATTCATGGCATAAGATTAATCCAAGTCCTGAACCGTCTTCATTGTTAGTTCCCTTACGCTTTACAGTTGAATCAATCCGGAACAAGTTCAACATATCTTCATCTGAAATACCTATTCCAGAATCCGTTACGCATATTCTGACGTGATCATCTATTTGACTGGCGGTTATTTCAATCCATCCATTATCAGGCGTAAATTTGATGGCATTATTAATCAGGTTTCTCAGCACCGTCTCAATCATTTGTGGATCAGCGAATAGGGTGAGTTCGTCATCAAATATCAATCGTATGCTGATGGCTTTTTGATCGGCCAAAGAGTTAAGTACGCTTACCGAACTTTCAAGGATAGGCTTAAATTTGACTTCTCTGGGATTAATGATTAACCTTCCGGTCTGAGACCTTGCCCATTCGAGCAGGTTTTGCAGTAACCGAAAAATATTATTGGAGGAGTTGTGAATATCGAATGCGAATTTTCTCCGCTCTTCTTCTGTAAATAGCTCATAATCTCTACTTAGCAACCACGAATATCCCAGTACTGTATGGAATGGATTTTTTAAATCGTGTGCAATGATCGAGAAAAATTTGTTTTTAGACGCATTTAATATTCTAAGTTCATTCTCGCTTCGTTCAATCTTTCTGTTTTTTGATTCCAGCAAACGATTTAACTTGATTTTGTCGAAATACCTGATGAGAACAAAAAATACGAAAATGAGCAATAAGCTGGCGGTAACAAATCCAAGTATCTTGAGCTGTTTATTTTTCTGTAACTGAACGTCCATTAATTCTTGCCTGGCTTGAAGTTTGATAATTTCATTTTCTTTTTTCTCAGTTTCATATCGCTTCTCAAGGTTTATAGACTGTTCATATTTATCCATTTGATCCAGGCTGTCAGAATATTGAGCAAATAAAACATGATATTTTAATGCAGTTTTATAATTGCCCATCTTTTCGAATAACTCGGACAACCATTTGTAATTTGTCTTTTTGAGATAAAATCCGCGTTTATATTTGTCGGTCAATTGTAGGCTCTGGTTGAAAGCCTGAAGTGCATCTTTGTATTTTCCCTGTTTATATAAAATAGCTCCTATTCCCTGCCTGATTTCGGCTTCGAAATGATTCTGCCCCAATTCTTTAAATATTTTCCATGCCTCATTAAAATATGCCATTGCTTTATTAAGGCTGTCGGGATAATTTGGATATATGGTGGCAATGTTAGTGAGCGTAATAGCTTGATTACCCTTATTTTTTAACTTTTTGAAAAGATAATGTGCTTTTAAGAAGTTTGTAATGGCAGAATCCGGTTTGTTCATATTGGAATAAGTATCGCCAAGTCCGTTATAATTTACAGCCATACTTGACGAATCCCTAATAGATGTGTTGATATTCAGCGCTTTTCTGTAATTAGCAATTGCCTCAATGTAGTTGTTCATTTTGGCATGTGCCATGGCAATATTGGAAATAATTTCGGCGGTGTACTCCTTGTCGTTTTCGCATGTCCTAAGCGCGTTTATATATTGTTCAATGGCTCTTTCTCCCTGATAAATGCCGTGGTAGCACAATCCAATGGAGTTGTAACAGTTGGTTAAGTTGAAAGAATCTTTAAGCAATTCGAACAAGGGAATGGCTTTTTGATAATAAGGAATAGCTCCAGAAAAGTCTCTGGCATAATAATTTGTTTCGCCTATGAAATAATAAGATTTCGCCTGCTCAGGAAGTTGCTTCAGTTTTTCAGCTAGTTTAAATGCTTGGCGTGCATATGAGTTGCTCTTTAAAGTATCTTTTCGCAGATTATGCGATAGCTCAAGATATAAGGCAGTTTTTTGCTTTTCAGGCGCTTTATCGCAAAGCCGCAACAAACTGTCAACTTTCGGTTGAGATAAAGCTGGCATGCTGACGATAAATAGCAGAATGAATAGTATAATATTCTTTTTCAATAGTATATCACCTCTTCCCGTATTGACTACCAGATAAAAAAACTTTTCTTTCAGTTTTAATGATCGATCCATTTTGATTGATTTGAATTTTTGAGTTCATTTATACCAAAAGAAATTTGGAGCGCATGGAGTTCTTCACTCACGGCTGGCAGGAAAGTGCCTAAAAATAGAACTCGGAAACTCGACATATGAAAACAATTAATTATTGGTTAAAAATATAATTTATTACGATGAAACGTGGTTTTGCAAGCGACAATAATTCAGGCATTCATCCTGAAATTTTAAGCGCCATATCGGCTGCTAATGAAGGACATGCCACTGGCTATGGTACCGATAACCTGACAGAAATGGCCATCAAGCGGTTCAAAAAAGAATTTGGAGAGCAAACTGATGTGTATTTTGTATTTAACGGAACAGGCGCCAATGTGCTGAGCCTTTCAACGCTGACCCGTTCGTTTCACTCGGTAATTTGTGCCGAAACGGCTCACATTCAGGTTGACGAATGTGGCGCACCCGAAAAATTTTCGGGATGCAAACTGCTCCCGGTGGAAACCATAAAAGGGAAAATTACGCCGGAAGGGATTTCGAAATATTTGCATGGTTTTGATTTTGAGCACCATTCGCAACCCAAAATAATTTCAATTTCACAGGTTACCGAACTTGGCACAGTTTATTCGCTTGAAGAAATCAAGACTATTACCAGTTTGGCGCACAAATACGGACTTTTCGTACACATGGATGGTGCCCGTCTGGCTAATGCAGCCGTCGCGCTGGATTTGCCATTCAGGACATTTACTGTTGACGCCGGTATTGATGTACTCTCGTTTGGGGGTACTAAAAATGGCATGATGATGGGCGAAGCGGTCCTGTTTTTCAATCCTGAATTGTCTGAAAATGCCAAATACATTCGTAAACAAAGCATGCAACTGTATTCGAAAATGCGTTTCCTGAGTGCGCAATTTCTGGCCTATTTCGAAAACGACCTCTGGAAACGAAACGCAACCCATTCGAACCGTATGGCCCAGCTTCTGGAACAGGAAATGAAGAAAATACCAGACATTCAGCTCACACAAGAAGTTGAAGCCAATGGCGTTTTTGCCATTGTTCCGCCGAAAATTATCCCTCAGCTTCAGGAAAAATATTTCTTTTACATGTGGGACGAAAACCGGTCAGAAGTTCGTTGGATGACTTCGTTTGACACCGAAGAAGATGATATACACAATTTCGCCGCATTAATTAAATCGCTGGTGCCGTGTAACTAAAATACGTAGAATCGGATGACTGGATTGGAGTTACAGGTTAACACCAGCCTCCAGTCTTCTCTTTTTCCAAAAATATTTATTAACCTATGCCCATATTCGATTATTACCCCAGAAATCACGAACCTACCGACAAGGAAACGGAAAAGAAGATTTTCAAATACAGTCTTTTGTTCTCGGTAATCATAGTGGGCATCTTCTGGCTGGTAAAATTCATTGAGGATCTACTGAACCTTGATTTAACGGAATACGGAATTTTACCTCTGCAAATCGAAGGGCTACGGGGAATTATCTTTTCACCCTTCATTCATAGCAATTACGACCATTTATTGTCGAATTCCATACCATTCCTTATCCTTTCGTTCGCCCTGTTTTATTTTTACCGAAACCTGGCTTACCGCATCCTTTTCCTGATTTACATTCTTTCGGGGCTCTGCGTCTGGCTTGGAGGACGCGATTCGTATCATATTGGCGCCAGCGGTATCGTTTACGGATTGGCTTCTTTCCTGTTTTTCAGCGGCGTATTCCGAAAAGATGCCAACTTACTCACCATCGGCATTATTGTTGTCTTTTTATACGGTAGCATGTTTTGGGGAATTTTTCCACTAAAACCAGGTATTTCGTGGGAAAGCCACTTGTGGGGTTCGGTCAGTGGATTAGTACTGGCTCTTTACTATCGTCATCAGGGACCTGTTCGTCCGGGTACAAGCTGGGAAAACGAACCGGAGGATGACGATGACGATTCGCCAGAAGAAGAATTTAACGAAGAAATAACTCCGGAGGATTCAAACCGAATAGTCACATAGAACGCTATAAGGAGAAGGAAATACAGAGAAAAGTAACCAAGAATAACAATTATTCAGACTAAAATCACCTTTAATCTAAATGACCCAGGTGTCAATGTGGTTAAGGAATGCCACCGGAAACAATAATTCATTCACCGAATCGATGGATTTAAGAAAAAATCATAACTTTGCCACCCCATATTTAACCAGGTTCTAAGACAATGATTAGCAGAAGAATAATTCGAATCAAGGTATTACAAATATTGTACGCGTTCTTTACTTCCCCTGAAACATCAATTAACAACACTGAAAAGGAACTGTTTTTCAGTTTGCAGAAAACATACGATCTGTACCACTATCTGATGGCTCTCGTTATCGAAATAGAAAAATTTGCAGAAGACCGTATCGATCTGGGTTTAAAGAAACACCGCCCTACAAGTGCAGAACTGACTCCGAATACCCGTTTTGTAAATAATCTGCTCATCCACCAGTTAAAAACCAACACTTCTCTTACCAAATACCTCGAATCGGCCAAATTAAGCTGGGTTAACGAAGATGAACTTATCCGCAAGTTATATCTTTCATTAACCGAACAGGATTTCTACAAGGAATATATGGTTGCTGAGCAAAACAGCTATGCCGACGATCGTAAACTGGTTGAAGATATTTTCAAATACCTGATTCTCGACAATGAGGATATTGAGTCGTTGCTTGAAGAACAAAGTATTTACTGGAATGATGACCTCGACTTTGTAGTAAGCATGATTCTGAAGACGTTCAAGAAATTCAAGGATTTCAGCGACGACCATCAGGCATTGCTTCCCATGTACAAAGACGAAGAAGACCGTCAGTTTGCCAAAGATTTATACCGGAAAGTGGTGCTGAACCACACCGAAAATATGGCATTGATTAAACAACATACTGTAAACTGGGACATCGAACGAATTGCATTTATCGACAACCTGATTCTGGAACTGGCATTGAGCGAATTTTTGTATTTCCCATCTATCCCGACTAAGGTTACCATGAACGAATACATCGAGCTTTCGAAATATTACAGTACCGAAAAAAGCCGTAACTTTATTAATGGAATCCTCGACAAAGCCTTGAAAGACCTGAAAAAAGTGAATAAAATACAGAAAGCTGGCCGTGGATTAATTGGTGAAGAAGAAGAATGAAAACGAGTTTCAAGTTAAAACTTGCTGCTTTGATATTCGGATTAATGCTTGGTTCATGCCATTCCGGAACACAAAAAGCAGCACCTGTCAATAAATCAGATGAATCGGGGGTCGCTAAATTTGTCTTTTCCGAAGAAATCCATAATTTTGGTTCGCTTAAAGCTGGAGAGATTGTTTCTTTCACTTTTGTTTTCAGGAATGAAGGAACAAAAACATTGACCATCACCGGAGTGGATTCAGGCTGTGGATGCACAGAAGTAAAAATGGAGAATAAGACCATTGGACCTGGACAGGAAGGACGAATTGAAGTGATTTACAATTCAGCAGGCGAAGTGGGAAGGCAATTAAAAACAATCACGTTGTTTTCGAATGCCGAACCCGCACAAAAGCAAATCTATCTGAAAGCAAATGTTACCAACGAGATAATTGAATTAAACAGTTAAAATTAAAAACATACCAATGATGAATTATTTATTAATGGCTCAACCTGCATCTGGTGGTGCTCAGCCCAATCCTTTTATGACATTTCTTCCAATGATCCTGATCATTGCCGTATTTTACTTCTTCATGATCAGGCCTCAGATGAAAAAACAAAAAGAAATTACTGCATTCCGCAACAGCCTGCAAAAAGGTGATAAAGTAGTAACCACTGGCGGAATCTATGGAAAAATTCTAGAGTTAAAAGACAATTACGTTCTTCTTCAGATTGACGATAATGTAAAAATCAGAGTCGATAAATCAGCTCTTGTAAAAGATATGTCTGACGTTCAGGCTAAATAATATTTAAACAACATCTGAAAAGGAAATGGGCCGGCAATTTGTCGGTCCATTTTTTTATATTTGATGCCGTGAAGACAAACTGGGGATATAACTTTGTAAAGTACCTGAGAAAAGTGTATTTCAGGAACGACAAGCGCGTGGCAGCTTATCTGGTTTGCGTTGCCATTGCAACCGGGTTCTGGTTCCTGAATGCGTTAAGTAAAGTCTATACAGTCGAAATTGTTGCTCCGGTTGAATATGTCAATCTTCCGAATAATAAAACACTTGCCAACCATTTGCCCGAGAAGTTCGAAATGACGGTCAAGGCCCACGGGTTCACAATCCTGAGGCGAAAACTTATCTTTCTGTTCGGACCCCTTTCATTCAATGTAAACGAGATGACCAACAACCGGATGATGGAAAGCAAAAGGACCAATTTCGCCTTTCCATCGCGACAATTTCTGACAGAAATGTCCTACCAATTGTCAAACGACATTGAAATTGTAAGCATGACTCCCGACACTTTGTTTTTCAGGTTCGACCAGATGGGGCAGAAACGGGTTAAAGTAAAACCGGTTGTGAAAGTTGATCTAAAAAAGCAATTCCAGATTTCCGGAGAAATAACTACCGAGCCCAATTCTGTTGTTGTAAATGGTCCGCAATCAACGCTAGATACCCTTCAGTTTGCTTATACAAAACCACAGAAATTTAATGCTGTTTATGAGTCCATTCGAAAAAAAGCAGAGCTTAGTACAGTAAAAGAACTTTACTTTGATCCTCAATTGGTTACATTAACAGTTCCAGTTGAAGAATATACCGAAGCCCAACAATCGGTCCCGGTTATGCTGACCAATACTCCAGACATGATTAAAGTCAAATTATTTCCGGCGCGGGTTAAAGTCTCGTTTTTGATTGGGTTAAGCCGTTTTTCAGAAATTCATCCTGAAGATTTTAAACTGGCCGTATCGTATTCTGACATTGAGGAAGGCTCGCAACGCCTGCGGATTAAAACCATGTCGGTACCGGCATTCCTCTACGACGTCAAAATTACCCCGGAAGAAATTGAATACCTCATCGAAAAATAAGCTGATGCTAAAGATTGGAATTACCGGAGGAATTGGAAGTGGGAAGAGTACCGTTTGCAGGGTCTTCTCGGTTCTTGGCATTCCTGTTTTTGAAGCCGACCGGATTGCTAAAGACCTCATGAATACCGATCAGGGCATACACGAAAAAATGGTTAACTTGTTTGGAGCGTCGGTTTACCTGCCCGATCAGACCATCGACCGAAAATACCTGGCCGGAATTGTTTTTAACAACCCATCTTTACTTGCGCAATTAAATGCAATCGTTCACCCGGTGGTGCAAAAAACATTTTTCGATTGGTGCAAAAAGCAGCAGTCGCCTTATGTCATTCACGAAGCCGCCATCTTATTCGAAAGTGGTTTTCATAAAATGATGGATAAAACCATTGTTGTGGTAACCAACGAAAATGAACGGATTGAACGTGTAATGAAACGCAACGGATTGACTCTTGAATTGGTAAAAGAGAGAATTAAAAATCAGTGGAGTGATGAGGAACGCATTAAACTAGCCGATTTTGTAATCGGCAATAACGACAATGAACTAATCATTCCCCAAATCATAGAAATTGACAAAAAGATAAGAGCACATGGCTAAAGTAGGAAAATGGATTACCGGAGGTCTGGGATGGGCTATTTTCGGACCAATCGGAGGAATTTTAGGTTTTGTTGTCGGATCGTTGCTCGACAACACTCAGGTTATAACCGGGCATCAGGAATATCAACCCGGGCAACCAACCACGCAGGGCGGCTACATCATGAGCCTGCTGGTATTGGTTTCCGCGGTTATGAAAGCCGATGGAAAAATATTGAAATCGGAACTCGATTACACCAAACAGTTTTTTGTAAACTCGTTCGGTCCCGCTGCAGCAAGCGAAGCCATCCGAATACTTCGCGATCTTTTAAAGCAAAACATCCCAGTGACTGAAGTTTGTCAGCAGATCCGCAAAAACATGGATCATCCGTCGAGGTTACAACTGGTGCATTTTCTTTTCGGAATTGCTGCTGCAGATGGAGTTGTACACGAATCGGAACATCAGCTAATCAGGCACATTGCCCAGCAATTGGGAATCAGCGAAAAGGATTACCAGTCGATCGAAGCCATGTTTGTGGCCGACACCAATGGTGCATACAAAATACTGGAAGCAGAACCAGCTGCTACCGACGACGAATTGAAAAAAGCATACCGTAAAATGGCCTTGAAATACCATCCCGATAAAGTTAATTACCTGGGCGAAGATGTGCAAAAAGCCGCCAATGATAAATTTCAGAAAGTAAACGAAGCCTGGGAAATTATCAAGAAACAAAGAGGAATTGTATAAATCAGGAAATAGTCATTAGGAAATCGAAAAGCTTATGGAGAGAATCTGCAAGCTTTTTTGCTCCTACAGGCGGATAAACGGGATCAAATCGGATCACTTGATATCGTTGGGAATCAAATTGAAAAGTAGGTGGATATAAAAATAAATGAATCTTTGTTGTTTTGAACTTGAGACTGATTGCCAAACGAAGTTCCCCCCAAACCATGAAGGTCATCGATCGGTTTCATTTACAACAACTGGCCTAGGAGCTTTACTGAAAATGCGCATTGCTCGCCGCTTAGAGGCGATCAATGAAGAAACAAACAAGAAAGACAATGCCAGGTGGAACAAGCAGAAATATACGCCTTTCCGGTTTGATAACGGTGATACCAAGAAACAACTTTTGGCCCTAAGCCGATATCTTTTATTTGATTCACCAGAGAAATGGAGCCAATCACAGAAGCAACGGGCAATCATTTTTTTTTTTTCAATATCCCGACATCAAAAAGGTATTTAGTTTGACTCAGGGATTAAGACTCATTTTCTCAAAAACAAAAGAAAAAGAAATGGCTTGTACCAAAGTGGCCAGATGGTACAACAAAGTGACAGAATCAGACTTTAAATCTTTTAATACCAAATCAGCAACTATCTTTCGCATTACCAATAAATACAGAACTTCTTTGATCGAAGAAGCACAAATGCTTTAGCAGAATTTTTCATTGCTAAAATCAAAGCGTTCAAATCCGTTCTTAGAGGCGTTCGTGATGTGAATTTCTTTTTGTTTCGCCTATCTATAATTTATGCGTGAGAAAATGCTAATCTACCCGATTTCTGAATTGATCCTTTTCTATTTGATCCGATCCTATTTCGGGTGTATGTCACGGTAAAATAAAACCCCAACTAATTTAATAACAATTAGTTGGGGTTTAGGTGGGTGGTAGATGGGATTTGAACCCACGACCCCTGGAACCACAATCCAGTGCTCTAACCAACTGAGCTACAACCACCGTGTTTTGCGGTGCAAATATAGTATTAAATTTTTTAGTTTTACAACAGCAGAAGTGCGTTTTTAATGCTTTTTTTAGTTTTTTGTATCACGTAACACAAGCATGTAATTTTAAAGAAAAAAATATTATTGATAAATTATTGAAGAGTAGAATGTTATTAGGTTGATGCCGTTGTCTGTTTTCTCAAAACGAGTGCATCTATTAAAGTTTACTTTTATGTATGAGACCTCCTTTTTCATTTAAAAGCAAGGAGAATCTAATAAGCGCTTCGTCTCTAACAATAAGCTCATATCCTACGATTTCTTCTTCTCTGATTTCAATTACATTCATTAATTCGCCGTGCTCAGCAGCTTTTATTTTTATGTGTTCGGGTGTGGTCTGAATTGAAAGATTTTTCTTCAGATTAAGTAGTTTTCCTGATGCATCAAAATGAGCAATATGCTCAATGTCTTCAAGATAAAAAATGGCTTCGTAAAAATCGTCAGAATGGAGCCATTCTATATTAATTGAATCTCCAAATTTCTCAAGGAATGAATTTTTAATGACCTCGGGCAGTGAAACATTAGAAAATTTGAAAATTTTGCTTAAAATGTTTTTCATAAATTAGTTAAATAAATTGGGTTCGGTTGGTTTATTTATTTTTAAGTTTTTTTGACAGATAGAACAAATTGTAAATTAATACTCTATGATTTTTTATATAGACGAAAAATAATCTAAATGTAACAATTGCGAAGAAAGATTATCTGTTGGAGTTAAATTTTTGATTGTACATATAAATAACTCGAGACCGGGCTCTTTTAAGCCTCATCTTAACAGCATCTTCACTAATTCGCAAGGTTTTTGCGATTTGTTTGATTGGAAGATTATCCTGATATTTCATTAATAACAGTACTTTCTCTTCGGGGTGAATTAGTTCAAAAATGGTGAGTAAGTTTTCATAGCTTACTTCCTCGAAATCGGTTTCTGATTCATCAATAATTTCAGGAATTTCATTGTTGCTATTCCATTCCGGATAGTGAAGTTTCTTCTTTGCCCTTAAATAGTCTATGCAATAGTTGTATGTTATAGAATAAAGCCAAGAAGAAAAAGATGAGTTCCCTTTAAACCCTTGAATCTTTTCATATGCTTTAGTTAAAATATCGTTTGCAAATTCTTCAGATAACTTGGTATCCTTTAAAAAGCTGAAGCATTTATCCCTAACTTTTTTAAAGTATCTTAAGTAGAGTAATTCGAATAATTCCTGATTCCCGGAATTTATAATCAACAGAACAATTTCCTCGTCTGTTTTTTGCTTATATTTAACCTTTGATGCCATTTATCGGTATTGGAAATATGAAAATTCAAAAAAATTCAAAAAAAATAAACAAAGTTGTGTTACTTCTCTGAAAACCTCCGTCACAATGATAAATTTGTCAGAAAGTACTTTGATATTTCGATGTAAAAATAGAAATTTGCAGAAGTTTTAGTTATATTATAGAGTTAATAATTTTTGAGAAAAACAAATTAAAAAATTGAGTTATGAAAAGTAAATTAGTTATTGCTGTTGCAGCATTGGGTCTTACAGTGTTATTTAGTTCTTGTCAGAAAGTTCCTCAAGCAGAAATTGATGCAGCAACTGCAGCAATTCAGGATGTTAAAGATGCTGGTGCTGATCAGTATGTGCCAGAAGTTTACCAAGCATTGGTAGATTCTATGAAATCAGCTAACGAAAAAGTTGAAACTGCAAAAGCAAAATGGTTCCCAAGCTACACAAAAGCTAAAGCTACTTTAGCATATGTTAGCCAAGCTGCTGTTGACGCTAAAGCTAAAACTGAAGCTCGTAAAGTTGAATTGAAAAACGAAACTACTACTTTGATTGGTGAAGTTAAAGCTCTTGTTGAAGAAAACAAAGGCTTACTTGCAAAAGCTCCAAGAGGTAAAGAAGGAAGAGAAGCATTAGAAGCTATTAAAAGTGACCTTGGCGTTGCAGAAACAACTGTAACTGAAGTTGAAGGCCTTTTAGCTAATGGTGACTTACTAGGTTCTAACAGCAAAATTAAAGCTGCAAAAGAAAAAGCTACTTCTATCAAAGCTGAATTGGAAGAAGCTATCGCAAAAAAAGGTGGAAAAAAATAATAACTCTTAAGAGTTAAAGATTTAAATACCCGGGGCTTTCCTCCCGGGTATTTTTTTAATATAAATGTAATGGGCTTGAATAAGAAGAAAGTAAAGTGGATAACTGTTATTATATTGTCAGTTGTTTTTCTTATTATCACAGTTTGTGTAATCATTGTGTCTCAGAAAGAATTACCAAACGATGATTTAAGAATGGCACGGATAGCTTTGTCTGAGGCCAAAGAAGCTGAAGCAGATGTTTATTCAGAAAAAAAGTATAAACAAGCACTGCAGATATATGAGGCAGCGATGAAGAGTTGGTCAAGAGAAAACGATCGGTTTATTCTTTTCAGGGACTATAACAGTGTTATTAGTTCAGCGCGAAAGACAAAAAAAATTGCAGAAGAATCAAAAGAAGAGTCAATCGCGAAAGCCTCCGATCTAAGCAAAAATGTAGATGCCGCATTTGTAAGTCTGGAGAAAAAAATAGAGTTGTATAATAAGCTTTTTAAGAATTTACCTATACCGAGAACCGTTTTTGATGCGCATAACAAATCTAAAATGTTTTTTAGCGAATCAAAAATTGCACAGGAAAATGGTAAGTTAAAGGACGCCGAAGTACTATTTAAAAAAGCCGAGATATACACTAATCACGCTAATACAGCTGCAGCTAAAATGTTGCGTGATTATTTTAATGGTTATCCCAGATGGAAAAATTTAGCGAATGACGCCATTGCAGCTTCTCGTGGAGGTAATAAAGTAATTTTAGTAGATAAAGTTGCGCATATTTTATATGTATATCAGGGGGGAAAGCCAATTCGTAGTTACGATGTTGAATTTGGCCCTAACTGGATGGCACATAAAGAATGTGCAGGAGACAGGGCAACGCCTGAAGGTAACTATCATATTTTAAGTAAAAAAGCCGGTGGTGGTACTGGTTATCACAAAGCCATGATGCTTGATTATCCGAACGCGGAGGATCGGGCACATTTCGCTCAAATGAAACGTCAAGGACTAATCTCGCGCAGGGCTGGTATAGGGAACCTGATTGAAATTCATGGTAACGGTGGACGTGGATTCGACTGGACGAGTGGTTGTGTGGGAATGCGGGATCGGGATATTGATGATCTATATCGTGTTGTCGGTTCGGGTACGCGTGTTACTATTGTTGGTTCAATTGAACCGTTATCTGTTATAACTAATGGTGTGGATTTTTAATTATTTTGAAACTTTTTTTTGGAATAATAGTTTGATTTAATGATATGATTTATAAAGCGGGTTTAATTATAATTCAAAGTCTATGATTCGTAATTTCTTTATTTATCTGACTGTCTTGGTTGTTGGAGTGGCATTTTTTGTTGTCATGGTGCTGTTTGCTATACCAGCATTACAGGATTCTACAGTAGCTTTAGTAGGGCTATCAGCAAGTTCAGCAAGTTCAGCTGGAGGAGAGGCCGATAGAGCCTCTATCGAACAAGAAGTTGATAAACTTCAGAAACAACTCGATGCTTATACTCCAACAAATGCCTATCTAATTGTTAATACATCAGATAATCACTTTTACCTATATAAGGGTAAACAGTTCCTGCGTGATGGCGTGTGTTCGACTGGTAAAAATGAAAAATTAGTATCGGCTGATCGTAAATATACGCATATGTTCTATACACCATTTGGGGTCCTTAAGATATTGAGAAAATCGCCAAATCCAGTATGGAAAAAACCCGACTGGGCCTATATTGAAGATGGGTTACCCATTCCTGGACCAAACGATAAATCGCGATGGGAAACCGGAACTCTAGGTGCCTATAAACTCGAACTGGGAGATGGTTACATGATTCATGGTACAATATACAAGCGACGCATGGGGATGAGTGTAACTCATGGATGCATTCGGTTACTTGACGATGATTTGGAAGCAGTTTACAAAACAATGGAAATAGGTTCAAAAGTTTATATTTACTAGTATGAAAGAAAATTCAGCTGAAGATTTTGAGAGTCTATTCGTTAAAGAAGAGGACAAAAATAAAGGTCGTAAATATATTATTCTGATAATTGTATTGTCGGTTCTGGGATTGACTTCTATTTATGCCTATTTGTCTGTTAGCGCCGTGCGCGAGCAGATGAAATTGGCTATGGATCGGGCTGCGAATAGCCCTGCTATTAATTCCTCATTATTTCCACAATTGAAGCAAAAAGCATGGTTGGAATCACGACTTAAAATGGCGTCACTCGATTCCGTCGGTTTATCAATTGACTTGGAACAGCATGTTATTCAGCTCGAACTGAAAGGAGTAGTTGTAATGTCGTCGAAAATACGTGATTGCTCGGTGTCAGGTTTTTTTAGAAAGATTGATGGGAATGTGTACTTTGAAACATTTGGCACCCCTTTGACTATCAAAGAGTTTAAGTCATCTATTGCAAAAAATCCGTTTAAAGTTGTTGAAGCTCCGAAAGATACTATTGCAGCACAACTTGCGGCTGATGCTGCAGCTAAAAAAGAAGCACAAGAACGTAAAAATCAAAATGTATTCTGGACTGTAAAGCTTGATCGTGGTTTTGACTTGGATATTCAAGGTATTGATTCGATAGCTGAGGCTCAGAAAAAATATGAATTTGGTAAAGGATTTGAATTTGATCGCGATCTAAAAAATATTGTGAATTCATTTCAGAGTATTCTGAAATTCTCAAAGCCAACATATACACCTGAAATTTTAATCAGCATTCCTGAAAATGAAGCAAGAGCTATACTCCGGGCATTGCCTCAGAAGTCTTTGGTAACGATTCGGATTTAGATTGATTCGCCTTCGAAAATATTGAAAGCTGGGAAGAACACTGAAAATTGTGTTTCCCAGCTTTTTTATTTCTTTAGTTTTTTGTTGAGTTACTAATTTGTACTTTCATTTTCTGTTGAGAGGAAAGCTTTTACTACTTTTGAATTAAATTGAATTATATGTCACAGATTTTATTCTTTATCATTATTGGCCTGTTAGTGATCGATTTTATTTTTGAGCGTGTGCTTGATTATCTGAATTCTACTCAGTGGAGCGATGAGTTGCCTTTAGAAATCAAAGATATTTATGACGATAATGATTATAAAAAGCAGCAAGCTTATGAAAAGGCCAATTATCGGTTTTCGACTATTAGTTCTTCGTTTAGTTTTTTGCTTATGCTTGCGATGTTTCTGTTTTCTGGATTTGCCGTTGTGAATAGCTTGGCGTTCTCGATGACTTCAAATTCCATCTTGGCAGCTTTGATTTTCTTCGGGATATTACTTTTTGCCTCCGATGTTCTCACTACTCCTTTTTCGGTTTACGATACCTTTGTGATTGAAGAAAAATTTGGTTTTAACAAAACCACACCAAAGACTTTTTCCCTTGATAAGCTAAAAGGTTATTTACTCGGAGCAATCATTGGAGGTGGCCTTTTAGCTCTTGTAATTTACCTTTATCAGCTCACAACAACCAATTTTTGGATTTATGCCTGGCTTGTTATGACTTGTTTTTCGGTATTCATGGTTTTGTTTTATTCTAACCTTATTGTTCCATTGTTCAATAAGCAAACTCCACTTCCTGAAGGTGAATTGAAATCGGCAATTGAATCTTTTGCTTCAAAAGTGAGCTTCAAACTCGATAATATTTATGTGATTGATGGTTCAAAGCGTTCTACAAAAGCAAATGCTTATTTTACGGGCTTTGGCTCAAAAAAACGTGTTGTTCTTTACGATACGCTTATAAACGATATGACAACCAATGAATTGGTGGCCGTTTTGGCACACGAGATTGGACACTATAAACAACATCATGTTATATGGAGTTTAATTTTGGGGATCATCCAGACTGGGGTGACTTTGTTTATTTTTTCTTTATTTGTGAGTAGCCCTGATCTTTCGGCTGCATTGGGCGTTGAAACACCAAGTTTTCACATTGGGTTAATCGCTTTTGGTATTCTTTACTCGCCGATTTCAATGATTATTGGATTGGCAATGAATATTCTTTCCAGAGCGAATGAATATGGGGCCGACGGATTTGCCGCCACCCATTTCGACGGAAAAGAACTGGCTTCAGCTCTAAAAAAGCTTTCTGTAAAAAATCTTAGTAATCTTAGACCACATCCGTTGTACGTGTTTTTTCATTATTCGCATCCAACACTTCTACAACGATTAAATGCTTTGAAAACAGTTAAATAACCCTCGTTTAATTTTCAATTTCAAGATAATACCTGACAGTTGAAACATAGAACCTGAAATTTTTTAGTATGAAAGCGGAAATAATTACCATAGGCGACGAAATTTTAATCGGACAGATTGTTGATACCAATTCGGCCTGGATGGGTCAACAGCTTAATATGCTGGGAATTGAAGTCTATCAGGTTACTTCGGTTCACGACGACCACGATCATATCATGAAAGCGATCTCGGAGGCCGAACAAAACGTAGATTTGGTTTTGATAACCGGTGGCTTAGGGCCAACCAAAGACGATATTACCAAAAAGTGTCTTTGCGAATATTTCGAAACGGAACTTGTTTTTCATCCCGAAGTTTTAGAGCACGTCAAGTTGTTGTTGTCGTCGCGAAATGTTGCGATCAACCAATTAAATCGCGATCAAGCGTTACTGCCTGCAAATTGCATCGTGTTGCATAACTCAGCCGGAACAGCTTCAGGAATGTGGTTCGAGAAAAATGGAACGATTTTCATTTCGATGCCCGGAGTTCCGTTTGAAATGGAGGCAATTATGACTGAAGAGGTTTTTCCAAGATTAAAGCACTTGGGAAAAAGTCAGTCAATTGTTCACAAAACGGTTTTAACTATTGGCGTACCTGAATCGATGCTTGCCGAAAGAATTGAAAAGTGGGAAGACGCCCTTCCTAAATACATTAAACTTGCTTATTTGCCTAGTCCAATGATGGTTAAGTTACGTCTGAGTGGGTATGGTTCAGATGAAATTGCGTTGAAGAATGAAATAGGAAAACAGGTTGAAAAGTTACTGTCAATCATTCCGGAAGCAGTATTTGGCTACGATAATGATAACATGGGAATAGCCTTAGGCCGAATACTGACAAGCATTGGAAAAACGATGGCTACCGCCGAAAGCTGCACAGGAGGAAGCATCGCTCAGTTTATAACTTCAAATCCAGGCAGTTCAGCTTATTTTAAAGGGGGAGTGGTGGCTTATTCCAACGAAATCAAAAATAAGATTCTTGAAGTTCCTGTTGAAATCATTGAAAAGTATGGTGCTGTTAGTCAGGAAGTGGCTGAAATGATGGCTATTGGTATCCGAAAGGTATTGGACGTTGATTTTGCAGTTTCAACTACTGGTATCGCTGGACCTGATGGCGGTTCTGATGAAAAACCTGTTGGAACTGTTTGGATCGCTGTGGCTGGTCCGAATGGCGTTTCAAGCAAAAAGTATGTGTTTAAACACAACCGCGAGCGAAATATACTACGAAGCACGCATACTGCGTTAAATATGTTGCGTATCTTTATTCGTAACGAAAATCAGAGTTGATATGAAAAGGAAAATCAGCATTATTGCCGGAATAGTTGTTTTGATTATAGTTTCTATTGCAGCATTACCTTTTTTGTTTAAAGATAAGCTGTTGACTAAGGTGAAAACAACGCTGAACAGTCAGGTTAATGCTAAAATTGACTTCAAAGGTTTTAGTTTGTCGCTGTTTTCCCATTTTCCCAGGGTCGAAATGGAGATCCGTGATTTAAGTTTGATTGGGATCAACGAATTTGCCAGCGATACTATTTTTTATGCTAGTTCTGTTGCAACCGATATTTCAATTTCAGAAATGATGAGCAGCAAAGGTTTGGAGCTTAAAAGTCTGGTTATTGAAAACCCCAGAATTAATCTGATTTCGAACAAGGCCGGAAAAGTGAGTTGGGATATTGCCAAGCCTTCTGCTGAAAAATCGGCGTTAACCAGTACCGCTTCTTCGGGCGAGTTTAAAATGAAGTTGAGCGATATTCGGATTAACAACTTGAATATGAGGTATAGTGACGAGGCTATGCCTATGAATGTCTGGATTAAAAATGCGAATCTGAATTCGTCGGGCGATGTTGCCGGAGCGGTTACCAGTTTCGACATGAAAGGCGAAGTTGGAGATTTAATTTTTGAATATGACTCGGTTAAATATATATCAAAGACTAAGCTAAAAGCCGAAACTTTATTGAAGGCCGATTTGGAAAAGATGAATTTTACTTTTGATAAAGGTAAATTATGGATCAATAATTTGCCGCTCGAAGTAAATGGTTCGTTCGCCATGCCAAACGACAGCATGCTTTTTGATTTGGGTTTCAAAAGTGAAAAGAGCGATTTTGCAACTATTCTGTCGCTGGTTCCGGCCGATTATCAAAAATACCTTGAAAAGGCCGACATTAAAGGTTCTGCCGAGTTTAATGGATTGGTCAAAGGTTTGTTCTACAACAAGATTTACCCAGCTATTGATATTTCGCTTTCGGCTGATAACGCAAGTTTCAAATACCAGGGATTGCCCGAAAGCGTTCAGGATATTCAGGTTTCGGCACAAATTACCAAGCCTGAAGGAGACCTGAATCTGCTGAAAGTGAACGTGGAAAAGGCACATGCATCAATTAGGAATAACCCGGTCGATCTACGCTTGCTGATTACTGAGCCGATGACCGATCCGAATATTGACGCTTCGTTTGCCGGAACGATTGATTTCGCTTCATTGAAACAGGCCATTCCAATCGATAGTTTAGACATAACTGGTATTCTGAAAGCTAAAATGCAAATGTCCGGGAGGATGTCGTCAGTAGAAAAACAGGAATATGAGAAATTTCAATCGAGCGGAGAGGCGAGCATTCAGAATTTCAAAATTCAAAGCAATCAGTTGACCAAGCCGGTCGAGATAAGTCAGGGACAGATAAAAGCCAGTACCAAACAAATTAATATTGAGCGTTTTGATGCGAAGGTAGGGCAGAGCGACTTCTCGCTGCAGGGCAATGTGACCAACTATCTGGCCTATATGTTCAAAAATGGGGTGTTGAAAGGTGATTTTAACCTGAAATCTTCGTTTCTGAATTTTTCTGAATTGTCGAACATTCAGAAACTGGCAAAGCCTCTACCCGTGCAAAAAACAGAAGCGAAAGCTGCTCCAATAGCTCCTTCCGATTCAGTAACCGCTTTTCAGGTTCCTAAAAATCTGGATTTGAGTTTTCAGTCATCAGTTCAAAAGGCTGTTTACGACAAAATGCCGATCAGTAACATCAATGGGCTGGTAAAAGTGAAAGATCAACGCATGGAACTGACCAATTTGTCGATGGACATGTTGCAGGGGAAGCTGGCAGTAAATGGCTCATACACTAGCAATAAAGAAAATAAACCACTGTTCGATTTTAAGCTCGACATGCAAAATATCGATTTGCCGACGGCCTACCAATCGCTGAGTACCTTTCGGCATTATTTACCGATAGCAGCTAAAAGTCAGGGTAAATTCTCCACGCAATTCAGCCTTTCCGGAGGGATGAACGAGAAGATGAATATTGTGCCAACCAGCATGAATGGATTGGGGGTTTTCAATACGAAAAACCTCATGATTGTTGATTCGCCAGTATTTGACCAGATTCGCGGAATCATCAAGAAGGAGAAGCTGAAAAACGTGAAGGTTGACGATTTTACAGCCAAATTCCAGTTCGAAAATGGACAGCTAAAGATGAACCCGTTTAAAACCAATATTGCTGATCAGCAAGCCACCATTTACGGAACGCTTTCGGCTGCCCAAGAAATTAACCTGAACATGGATTTTGTGGTGAATCGCGAGGATTTGGGCGCCGATATAAATAAAGGGCTGGATATTTTGCCAGGTTCACAAAACATCAAATTGATTGATGCTTCGGTAATTCTGAAAGGTCCGCTGTCCAAACCTGAAGTTTCGCTCGATTTGAGCAAAGCCCGCGCCCAGATCGAACAGCAGGTGAAAAAAGCCTCGGTTGATGAAATAAAAGGCTCGGTAAAGAAGATGGGCGATGAGCTGAAGAAGCTATTTAAATAGTTTTAGTCACTTGTTGTCATTTGCTTCGCATCATTGATGGTCATTTAATGTTCTTAAAGCAACGATAAATGACCATTAATGACTAATTTTTACTTTTTCAGAAACGGCCTGATGCTTAACATTCCTCCCACAAAATAAGCGAATCCGCAAACGATGAGCGCTGTACTCAAATTGAATTTGTCGGTGAGGAAACCCAGAATAGGTCCAACGACTGCAAAAATGATACGTATTTCCATGTTTCTGACCGATAGAATGGTTGCCCGCACTTTGGAGTCGGTATATTGATTGATCTGATCCTTCAACACCGGAGTGGCAATTCCGCGAACCATATAGAACCCAAACAGAATGACAATTCCTGCCAGGCTAACTTCGCAAGCTGTGAAAATAAACCCCAATGAGATAAGAACAACAATCAGGATTAATGTTTTTTTATTTCCCAGAAACCGTTCGACCTTATACGAAAACATCGAAAATACACCCGCCGACAGGTTTAGCAATGTCCAGAGAATCCCAAAAACCGAAACTGGCACACCCGCTTCCTGAAAATAGGGCTGGACAAACCATGCATAAGTGAGTGTTGCGGCACCTGTAAACGACGAAATCATGATTGCGCTACGCATCTCGACTTGCAGGTATGTTACTTTAATTATTGAAAGAATTTCACTCATTTTTAGCCGGGTACGTTCGAGTATGTGCTGAGGTTCTTTCAGCATAAATGCAGCAGGAATTGCAATGGAAGCAACAATAAACTGAAAATAATAGGGTGTTCTAAAGCTGATGGTGGCCAGCAACCCTCCTGCAACACCGGCAAGCGCTTCGGCAAAATTCCCGGCTGAAGTTATCTGGCCTTCGTATTTGATATATTCATTTTCTCTGTTTTCGACTTTGAGCGAGTCGTAAAGCATGGCCGAATCGGCTCCTGAAATAAAGCTAAAGCCAATTCCAAGTATAATTTCAGCAAAAACGAAACTGTAAAAATTGGCAGAGAAACTGTAAATCAGCATTCCAAGTGAACCCAGGAATGCCCCAAAAAGAATGGTTTTGCGGCAACCCCAAACGTCGGCCAGGTAACCCGATGGCAATTCGGTGGATACCATTGCTAAGGAATAAATTGATTTCAGGATAAAAATCTGTGACATGCTCAATCCATTTTCCTGATAGAACAGAACAACGATCGGCATCACCAAATTAAACCATTTTGCAACCTTAATCAGGTATAACTGAAGTGTATTTTTCGGAAGGTTTTTCAACATGAATTTTGCGTAAAAATAGAAATTCTGTTTGGTTCAGTTTTACTCATTTTCCCAAATGAAACCCAATTCATAAGAAGACTTAATGTTCCACTTTTTATTATTGTTTTGTTGTTGAATTTTGTCAATTGTTTACAAAAAGACACAAAAAATGAGCAGATAATAATAAAATTGATGTAAAAAACCTTAAAATGATGATTCTGTTGCTATTTTTGTGGCTAAAATTGATTCGTTTGGCAATTTTGATTCAATAAATAAAATAAAAAAGAGAATAAATGAAATTAGTTATCCCCCAAAACTATCAGCCTTTGCTTGATGTGAATCAGACTGAAAAGGCCATTAAACTTGTAAAAGACAGTTTCCAGCAGAATCTGGCTTCAGAGCTTCGTTTACGCCGGGTTACTGCTCCATTGTTTGTCATGAGAGGAACTGGAATTAATGATGACCTGAACGGAATTGAACGTCCGGTGTCGTTCCCGGTCAAAGAGCTCGGAGACAATAAAGCCGAAGTGGTTCATTCACTGGCCAAATGGAAGAGAATGACCCTGGCCGATTTGCAGATTGATCTGGGCTACGGATTATATACTGACATGAATGCCATTCGTCCTGACGAAGAGTTGTCGAATATTCATTCACTATATGTCGACCAATGGGATTGGGAACGTGTGATTTCGAAAGAAGAACGCAATCTGGATTTCCTGAAAAAAATCGTCAGGAAAATATATTCGGCACTTTTACGCACCGAATTCTTAGTGTCGGAGAATTTCCCTCAAATTAAGCCCATACTTCCCGAAGAAATTACCTTTATACATGCCGAGGAATTAGAGGAACAGTATCCTGATCTTTCGCCAAAGGATCGCGAGCATGAAGCCGCTAAGAAATACGGTGCAGTATTTATTATCGGAATCGGAGGAGTGCTTCCAGGGGGTGAAAAACACGACGGACGTGCTCCAGACTACGACGACTGGACAACTCCAACTATTGAAAACTATAAAGGCTTAAATGGCGATATTCTGGTTTGGAATCCGGTTATGGAAACATCTCTGGAACTATCATCTATGGGAATCCGCGTTGATAAAGATGCCCTTTTAAAACAGCTTGCTATTACCGGAACCGAAGAACGCAAAAATATGTACTGGCATAAACGATTGCTGAATGACGAATTCCCATTGTCTGTTGGTGGCGGAATCGGTCAATCCCGGTTGTGTATGTATTTCCTGAGAAAAGCACACATCGGTGAAATTCAATCGAGCATTTGGCCTGATGAAATGAAGTCTATCTGCAAAGAAAACAAGATTGAGCTGATCTAATGACACAAAGGAACCGGCAATTGCAGTTTACATTTAATTCATTGCCGGTTACTTTATAATTTTGTCATAAATAGTGACTGATGGTTGGCAAAAATTGATATATTTGCAGCCGCTAAAAAGGATGTCTCGGTAGCTCAGCTGGATAGAGCAACGGCCTTCTAAGCCGTAGGTCTTGGGTTCGAATCCCAACCGGGATACATATTGCAATATTTTAACCTTTGTAGATCAATGATTTGCGAAGGTTTTTTGTTTTTATTCTATCCCTATTTCTATCAAGTATTACTTTTTAGGCTAATTTTCACTATAAATTTCCACTAAGTGATAATTTAATTGTGCATTCTTTTTTAGGATAACAACATCTTTCTTGTTTAATCCCGGGAGCACTAACATGCCCCAGGGAAACCTTCCTCCTGAGAAATAGAGGGTTCTCACTTAACTAAACTAACAAGACCAATTATTTGACCACATTAATAATAACTGAGTAATTTTCACTATTTCTAATTTGAGAACAGACTAGATGTTGTTCCCATATTGATCTAACGGAAACTGATTCGCTACTTTTAGTATCTATCCTGGGTGTCATTTCCTACTATGAGATGTGATAATAACTTGTAGAATAATGATAATAAGCATTTTAAACAAATACATCAATGCTTATTTTACTGATAATAAACTATTTATTTTTTTGTCATGTACTAAGCAAGAGATTATCAAAAAGATGAGACCTGCACTTAAAAGAGTTCTATTTAATACCAATCTATTGTTCATTTTATTCTTTAGTTCATTAGTTTTTTTCTGGTCGTTTAGTTAATTAACTTGAATCTGGTCATTCCACGTAAGTCGGGCTTATTACTACATCCTTTCTTCGTGATTCAGGAAAAATTTTTAGTAAAACAATTTTCCCATTCCGGACACTTGCCTCAACCATTGTTTGTTGCGGAGCGTACAATTTAAAATCAACATCCCATTCTTTTGGCCATGCAGGTAAGATATAGATCAAATCGTTATCGCAATGAAGCAACATACTTTGTAATCCCACCATTCCAGAACCTCCCCAATTAAAATCGGGAATCCAGTCTCCCGGTCCAAAAAAAGCGGAAAATTTAGACGGCGAATTTTTATCGCTAAGCTTTTCAGTGATTAGTCGTTTTGCATCTGTGGTTCTTCCCATCAATGCTGCATAGATAGGGGTACACGACCATGATTCCCAGAACAATGCTTTCTTCGCCCGATCTTCGGACAGGTTTTCCCAAGTATTGTTGGCCTCTTCAAATCCTATTTTTTTACCAACGCTAAATATTGAATATGGCCACACGGTATACATCTCCGGAAAATCTGCCAAATTCATACCTTCATGATAGATTTTGGCTGGCATTATTATCTGTTTCCCATTTTTAAGTCCGAAGTTGATTGCAGGTATTTGTGTCGAAACTTCTGCAATATATTTGCGGGTGCTTACCGGTATCTGATTATCGTTCATCTTCAGCAGAGCTTCTGTTACTTTTTTTAGTCCAGCAACCACTTCCACTGGATCAGTTACATCGGGGAATGCTTCAAGACTGTTCATTGGATAAAGCACTAGTTTGCCTTTCTCGTCAAGTTCCTTTCCGATACGTTGCAGATTCTCTTTGCGGTAATGTTCATCATAGAAACGCACTACTGATTCAATAAATGGCAAATAGGCGTCAATACTTTTCCCCGAATAGTTCGACCATTGGATAGCCATCCATGCAAATTCAATCTGCATTGAGAAATGATAGGCTAGATGCCTGGCAGTAATAGGCCCATGATCGCTTGCCAGATTTTGGCAAGGAAGACCATAAAGTGAAAGTATTTCGACAAAGGCAGCCCCACCATGCTTCCAATAAGACTGAGAACGGGCTTCTGCCACTTTCAGCCTGTCGGCATAAAAGTCAAGTGAAGGAGTAACTAACTCGAAATCGCCGGTAGCTAAGGAGGGCCATCCAATCAATCTTTGGTTTTGCCCCATAAACATATTGCCCCAGCGCCTATAGTCGGGCATGACATTTAAGTCTGGCCAATAACCATCTTTATTATTCACCAAGCTCTCAATTTTGGATCGATCGAGTGCTCCAACGTTAAAAATTCCACCGTTGAATTTCAAGGGTATTCGACGCCCCCTGTTGCAAGCTAACATATATCTAAACAACTGATAATTACGGCCAATTTGCCAACCTGAGTCCGTTGAATTTGCAGTAGGATTCACTGAAATATTACTTTTGTTCCAAAAGGATTGCCACCATTCCGAGCTATTCTTTTCAGACGATGCAATCTTACTAAATTTCGTACATGCTTCATCGGTGAGCTTCTTTTTCCAGACTTGAATACTTTTCTCTTTTTCTACTTTCGTTACTATGGCAATCTCATGCAATTTAGATGAGGACTTGGACTCTAGGTGCCAAGCTTTCCCTTTCCAGTCCAACCACTGAATGTTTTCACTTCCATTGGCCTTCATGTTTTTGCCAACAACCATTCCTCCAAATATCAGATCTTCGGTAAAAGGTTGAATTACATTTGAATATTCAGTTAACTTTTGTAATTCGACCATCTTTTTCACAACCAGACGATTATTGTCGTTTTGGTGATACCATAAAATTGAGTTCCCTTTTTGTTCTACCGCATCGGGCAAAATAACGGATAATCTACTTGCAATATCCCAATTATCATTGTTAACAGTATCTGGGTTCGTTCTCCAAGTGGCAAAAGAGACCTTGCATTGAGTTTTGAATAAGCTCTCAGATTTGATAAAGAACGTTGCATCCTGTGTATCGTACCACAATGAAACTTTTGCCTCTTTGCGGTCGGGCGATTTCCCTGTTATCGTTATTTTTCCAGAAGATAGATCAAGTTCCTGTTTGAATATACCATTTGAAACAAATGGATTTGGATCTAAATGGATACGCAAAGCTCCCAATTTCAATAGGTCACCATTTTCATCATAGCTTTCGCTGCTACCCAAATAGCAGTAAATATCTCCATTTTCGACCCAAACATTTGCACCATACCCCTTAGATCCACTTAGTGGCATCGATTCAACCGGCATAGAAGATTGTTTATTCCATACAACATTGTATTGTCCTACCCTGAATTGAGAAAATGCATCAGCATGATGTAGAATAAAAAATAGAAAAGTAAATAAAAAATAATTTTTCATAATTTTTTAATTTTTGATTATGTGATTCGTATATTTTGGGACAGCTTAATATAATGATATCTTCATAAATTGATTATCTCCGTTAAATGCAGGACTCAAGCAACTAAAAGAGGATAGGTTTTTGCCTAAAATATTTATATTTTTAAAACACAATAGTAATTCCATCTTTTTAATGTTAATAGTTTCGTGTTTCAATTTATCAATATACTTCTTTATAGCCTGAACTAAATGTAAGTCCCTGTTTATCTTTAATATTAAAATAAAAGGCACTTGTCATTGGTGGTAATTTGCATAATGCTTTATTGTTTTCTATTTTTGCTGTAATGGATTGCCATTTACGGTGTTGCCAATCACATGTATCCTTCGTATATAGGAGCTGAATATCACTAACAAAAGAATCTGGAGAATTGGAACATATGGGAAATTCTACAATTGCAACATCATTAACTATTTCAGTTTTTCCAATCTGTAGTAAAGGTTTGCCGTTTGCAGCAACAGCATCTGCAAAGGCAAATATCTCTTTCTGGTTCCAGATATGTCCATGTTCACTGTTATTGGGTATGCATAAGATTCTCTTGCCTTTGATTAACATAGCAGATTTTTGCCAAATATCCAAAGGGAAACTACCATCATTGCTTCCGATATAAAATAAGGAGGGGATTTTGCAATCTGGGAGATAAATAGAAGGATCCCATTTCGATTTATATGCTTTTAACTGTTCTTCACTCATTATGTCAAAGAACTTTTTAAAACCAGGTGAAGTTGTTTGATGTAGAAAGCCGCAACCATATACGGGTATAGCAAAAGCCAGGCGATGATCTATTCCTATCACAGTCTCAGTGATAACCCCACCCCAAGAAATACCATGAATACCAATCTTGTGACTGTTTATTTCGCGGAAAGATCTTAATAATGAATTGGCTCTTATAACATCGGCTACTGCATGGAAAAACCATTGCTCCCTATCTGCCAGTTCTATATCGCCAAAAGTCGTGATTCTTGGTGGACCTGCTTTCTCATGCCATCCACGGTGAGGGAAATCCCCTATTGGCAGATGTCCTTCCAGGTCCATGGCAATGGCTGCATATCCATGATCAACCCATGCCTGCACCCATTCCGGGAAGGCAGTTCCACCACCTCCATGTACACAAATTACAGCAGGCCAACCTCCAGACGGAGGAGTTCCTGTAGGTTTTTTATAATAAGCGAAAACCCTCGTTTTGTTGGCTTTATATTCTAACCCTTCATAAAAAAAAGACTTGAATCCATCTAATTTGCATAAATTTGTAGGGTAAGTCTTTGGTATTTTATATAATTCGACGGTATCCCAAGGAGAAGACGTAATCTGAATTGCCATTGCTAATATTGGTGAAGATGGGGTATGCAAAGAGGCAACTTGTTGCGCTGATGTGCTCTCCATCAGAGTAAATAGAAACAGAAGAAGCCAAAAACCAGGAAGGAAAATAAACGAAGAAACCTGATTTTTCATCACATGTTCTTTTAATATGTTAGAAAATAAATAATACTTCATAATTCAATGTCTTTTCGAAGGATAAATTAACTGGTGCATTCAATTTTTTATTTGTCTTAGAAATTTAAAACCAAAATCTATTCCAATTTGGCCATAATTAGCCTTGCGGAGTGGGGCGCAAGGTTTGTAACTGTATAAGTATCATTAAATAAGCCAAGCACTTTGTCAGACCAGAAGTCAGTCAATATAGACCTCGATTTTAAATGAACAGTAAGATCTATGGTTTCCGTATCGCTCCAGTTAAAGAAATAATAATATTGCATGTCGCCTAAATCAGTGATAGCTGTCTGCATTTTTGCGTCTGAAAACCTCGCGCCTATACCTGTTGGGTGAAATAGTTTTTTCAGAATTGCCAATTCATCCTCTTTTAAATTCGAAGCTTTATCTCCGTTAAGCACCAATCCACCAACGGCATGAATGGCAGTCGCATGAAATATCCATTCATTGGGTTCAATAACCTTCTTTCCACTGAAAACTGTATCGTTAGTCAGCACCACACAATCAGGATCACTATCCCATAGTTTCCCATTTTGCCAAGCACGACAAAGATTTTCATAAGCAGTTTCACGAATAGTTCCCCATTCACGATTGATATCACCGCTGGTACGCATGGCAGTTACCAATCCCACTGAGGGCCAGATAGGTGCATTACAACCAAGAATCACTGACTGATCATTGCATCCTTTCAGGATCGCTTCCATTCCTCGACGGTAGGCATCAATCCTTGTAGCAGATTTGTCGTAATGTGTACCTCCATGAATTGCACCCCAGTAATTAGCATCGAGTTTAAAATAGTTAACGCCCCATTTTTCTCGCATCACTTGGAAGATGTACTGCAAATGTTTTTGAACTTCAGGATGAGTACCATCGAGCACATACCAAGGACCATTACGCCAACCTCCAAAACCAACATTTGACGATTTTAATGGAGTACCATCAATATCCTTTACAAACCAATCGGGATGATCTTTGAAAATGCGCGATTTTGATTCGGCAATGAAAGGCGCCACCCAAATGGCAGGTTCAAACCCTTTGGCTTTAATTGCTGCCAATGTTTTCTGAATGTTACCGTAAGATGGATTCTCGTCGAGCCAATCGCCCATAAATAACTGATAACCATCATCGATCTGGATATATTTCATCTCGGGCAATATTCTGGCAAAACTATTGAGGCTATTTTCAATAATTTGGTTGGTAACAGTCGGGCCATAGCAATACCAGGAACACCAACCCGTCGGAATTGCTTGTGTCTTCCGCAGTGGATGATTTTTAGCAATTTCAGTAGAAAGTTGGTCAAACAACAATCTACGATCATATCCACCAAGAAGAATAAAATCTTCCAATACCCATGATTCACCGGGTTTGATCTCGAGCCCCTCCGCATCAATTGAGACCTGCATTTGCCTGGTATCAAAACTAATCCGGCCAATAAAACGACGGCATGAAGTAAAACCCAACAAAAGATGTTCATCTGTCTTTATACTGACAGTTAATACTCCGTATGCTGTGGGCAGACCATGCAGATCAGGAATATTGTAGTGTTTATTATCAGCATTTCCGCCAATATCTCTTCGCTGAGCAAGCGTTCCTCCATTTTGGTGGAGCATCTGGAAACCCTCTCCGTAAACCACGCTCTCGGGAGCAAGACCGTGATCAGAAATATCGAATAAAATAACATTAGACGGATGTACAGTTGTTTTGCCATTGTTTTTCAATGTCGTTTTACAAATATTTCCAGACCATCTTCTAACGATTACAAGTTGATTAGCAGAAATTATATTTCCATCTGCATCCTCCGTTTTTGATGGGGAATTTTTTAATAATTGATAAAAAGCATCAACATCCGAAGATATTGCACATACACTTCTCTCATGCTTAACAGATTTATTATCTCTGTAACAAGCAAAAGTTCTTCCCATTATAGAAATCATCATCACAAGAAGTAGTAAAAAAAATGTTTTAGCCTTCATACACCATATTTTTTGTTTGTATAATATTTAAATATTGGCCGAAATGCTTCTATTTAACCCAAATTAAGCATTGGAAGTATGACGCGAATTCGAAAAACCTCTGTAAGCCTTATAGAACAATGGATACAGCGTTTTTTTATTTTAAAAATGTCTAATGCTACGCATTGAGAAGTGTATCATCAATGTGTTGTAAATCAAATGTTTAAATGTCACGATCTCCTTATTGCATGATTTGGATTTAAAATATTGTCTTATTTTATCACTTAAAAGAAATGAAATTAATTTCAGGCTTGACCTATCTAATAACCGTACAGGCTATTATTTTTCGCTGACGGATAGAACTGGATTTTCCATAACGGATTAATCCATATGACGATACATGCAGAACAGCATAAAAAAAGAGTATGGCTCAATAATAAAAGCCATACTCTTAATGTGTTAATATCCAGGATTTTCTACTAAATTAGAATTATTGTTGATACGAGATAACGTAATTGGCAAATAATAATTACGGGATAAAAACTCACCTGCAATTACGCCATCAATGTTGTTAATTATTTGTAATTTAAATTTACGTGTAGTATAATCAAGAATAAACTTCATACTTGAAAGAGGTTTTGAAAGATCAGTTACTGCAGTTCTCCATCTGCGAACATCCCAATAACGATTTCCTTCGGCAAACAACTCAACTTTTCTTTCATGTCTGATCTTTTGGCGGTCAATCGATGTCAATAAAGCGATGCCTGCTCTGATTCTGATTTGATTTATTGCATCAAGTGCTTCTGTAGGTCTTCCTAGTTCAAAAGCAGCTTCAGCAAAATTCAATAAAGTTTCAGCATATCGAAATACGATCCAGTCGGTTTTTGAAGTACCCCCATATTGAGCTAATCCTAGAGATTCGTCCATATGCTTTAACATCATAAATGGAGTTGCATAAGGTCTATCACTGGTACTCTTTCCCTTACCGGTTAACCCTTTATAATCATTTTCATCAATTGTGTCATCTTCATGAATAATTCCTCTATATACATCAATCGTATTTCCCGACCATTTTCCATCTTGAGTAAGAATTGAAGCACGAAATCGGGGATCTTTATTGCCGAATAATTCTTCAATTGTCCAAAGATAACCCTTTTCAATTTTTTGTCTGTCAATTGTTCCAGAAGAACCATCTTTATTTTCGAATTCTTCAACCATTTCAAGATACGCGACAGACTCACCACCGCAACCCCAAACGTGATAACCATAAGGATCATTCAGAAAGTCCCATGCATGGCCCTTACTTGCTTGACCATCATAAATTTCAGAAAAGATAACCTCCTCATTATTTTCATCCAAGAAAATATTTCGAAAGTTAGCAACTTTATCATTAGGTGTTTTATTGTATAATGTAAACTTTCCGCTATTAATAATTGATTTTGATGCATCATACGAGCTTTGCCAGTATTGTTTTGCCTTTTCTGAAGAAATACCAACAATCCCATCTAGCTGGACATCTCCCCAAGTTGCAATACTAGCAGCATACATTGCTGCCCTACTTTTTAATGATAAGGCAGCATATTTAGACGGACGCCCTCCGCCATTTTGAACATCCTGTAAATCACTTGCAATTTCATCAATTTCTGAAATAATAAAATTATAAATTTCTTCCTCTTTATCCCTTTTGGGATATAATTCTTCATTAGGTGCATCTAGCCCCTGAGATTTAGTAATCAAAGGTACCCCCCCATAACGTTTAACCATATTAAAATAAGCAAATGCCCTTAAAAATCTTGCCTCTGCGATCCTTTGTTTCTTAATGTTCGCATCAATTGGAGCGTTAGGAACCTTTTCGAGAAAAACATTTAGCTCACGAACAAGAGAGTATCCCCACCATTCTCCAAATGTTTTATCAGTTCTTAACATGAAGGATTTACCTCCACTATATCCATCAGAATATCCTTCCCATCCAACGGTACATTCATCCGCAATATTAGTCTGAGTTGGAAGCGCGAACCATGTACAATTACCGCCAAATTCAATATCATTAATAAATCCCATTTCACTATAACATTGGGCTAAATATGCATTAATTAATACCGGATCATTCCAAACAACTGCATCTGAAATAATATTCAATGGCTCTTTCTCAAGAACATCTTTATTACATGATGACAAAGCATTGGCTAACATTAACAAGAATATGTATGCTATATTTTTCATAATTGTGCTAATTTTAATTGAAATTTTATAACGTAAGATTTATCCCGAAAGTAAATGTGCGCTGTTGTGGATAATACTTATAAGTATCAACTTGCAAAGGAGCTTCGGGATCGAATCCATATTTCTTTAACCTATCAATCGTAAGAAGGTTAGTTCCTGCAAAATAGATACGAAGGTTATTTAGCTTGGCATACTTTAATAAATTTACTGGGAGATTATACCCCAAATTCAAAGTTTTAAGCCGAATATAACCTGCTTTTTTAAGATAAAAATCAGAAAATCCACCACCTTGTGCTATACTTCCGCTACGAGGGTATGTTGCATGAGGATTGTTAGTTTCTTCTACCCATCTATCGTTAAACATTTGCTTTGATAAATTTGGAACATCATTTAGACCTGGAATTGAAATATTATTACCTGCGGCGCCCTGGAATAAAGTAGAAAAATCGAAGTTCTTATATTTTAGATTTATTGATAATCCGAACATCCAATGAGGCGTTGTCCCTTTTCCCAAATCGGTCTTATCCTTCCAGTCAAGTTTCCCATCTTTATTTATATCAATATACTTAATATCTCCAAGGTTAATAGTCTTATTTCCTAGACCATCCTGATCAAATGTCATAGCATCAATTTCCGCCTGTGAAGAGTATACTCCATTTGTTTTATAACCTATTGCACGGTCTGTCCATTTTCCAGAAATCTGGTATACACTTGCCATTTCTGGATCGGGAGAATAATCAGGTTCTTCATAGTGACCCCATTTTGCTCTCGACCATGAAATATTTCCACTAATATCCCAAAAAAGATCACCTTTACTGCCTTTGGTTCCAATCTGTGTTTCAAATCCCCTGTCATTGCTGCTATTTAAATTTTCAGGAGGGAGGCTAGCACCAAAGGTCGATGGTAGCGAAAGTAAACGAGTTGCAGGAATTCCGCTAAGGTCGCGGTAAAAAACATCGAATTCACCATACAATTTTGATTTGTATATTGAAAAATCAAGACCTAGGTTGTATGTGGATATCTTTTCCCATGTCAAGTCCGGATTAGCTAGTCCAGTTGATTTTAATCCGTTTGTTATATCTGTTCCAAAGAAATAGTTACTTCCGAACTGATAACCTGACAGATATGCAAAATTACTAACGTTATCATAACCTGCATTACCTATGCTTCCGCGAAGCTTCAGATTCTCTATCCATTCAATATTCTCTTTAACAAAACGCTCTTCTGAAATCTTCCAACCTCCTGATATACTTGGGAAATAACCCCAGCGTTTTTCCGATGGAAATTTAGCAGAGGCATCTGCTCTTAAAGTTGCTTCAAAAAGATATTTATTTTTGTACGAATAATTTAATCTGCCTATGTAACTTTTACGCCCCATTTCACTAGCACTACCATAAGCATATTGATCTTTAACACTTCCGGCAAATAAGTACTCAATAGCAGGTGTCAAAAAATGGTATCTGCTAGCTGTAATATATTCATCACTATAACCAATTGATTCATACAGTGCCAAGGCCGAAATAGTATGATCTTTTGCAAAAATCCGATCATAATTAAAAGAAAATTGATTGGTAATTGTTCTATTTCTACTGCTAGTTTGTGTTAAGTTAGCCTCTGGATTCCATGTTGCTTTTAATGTATATGTATCATTTGCATAATTGTAGATATAAAAATTCCCTGGCTTATTCATCGTTTTTGCATTGTTATAATTCTGTAAGTAGTTTATATATAACTTAGCAGATAGCCCTTTAATAAAGGGAAATTCATATTTCAAGGCTGTTCCGGCTTTTATGTTCTGAGCATCATTGTCCGCAAAGCCAAGTATAGCTCTGTTGGTTGAATTGATGGCTCCTCCAAGTCCATCAGCAGCATATACTAATTTTGAAGGATCAGGTAATGACGAAGGATAAATTGGCAATGACAACCACAAATCATGCCATTCTCCTCCATTTGCGTTTCCGCCATCGCGCGCCGGGAACTTTCTGATTTCATTGATATTTGAAAAATCTAACTGCAATGACAAATCCTCCGTAATTTTCGCGTCAATATTTGAACGAATGTTATATCGCTGAAAATCACCGCCATTCTTTTTCCAAATAGTCTCTTGATCCAAGAATCCTATTAGACCAAAATACTTAATTTTATCACTACCACCACTAACCGATAAATTATGCTGTTGCATAGGAGCAACGGTCCTCATTAATACTTTTTGCCAATCAGTATTTGGATAATCAGGATCGTTCCCAGCCAGATATTTGTCAAGATCTAATTGTGTATATCTTTGTAGAGCACCCAGATGTGATCTTGACTCCCTATCATATTCTACATACTGAGCAGAAGTTAGTTGTTCAGGATAGTTTGTGATACTTTGGAGTGTATATGAGCTATTTAATGTTATTGTTGGTTTCCCATCTTTTCCACGCTTCGTATTCACCAAAATAACTCCATTTCCAGCTCGTGCTCCATAAATGGCTGCAGAAGCATCCTTTAAAATTGAAATCGATTCAATTTCATTAGGATCAATATTATTAAAACTGCTTTCTATGCCATCAACAATGACAAGTGCAGATCCAAAGCCACGAATGCTTAAAGATGCAGCATCGACGCCCGGCGCTCCACTTGCCTGGGTTGAAATTAAACCCGGCATTCGACCTGCTAAGGCATTTGTCGTACTCCCAATGGATGGAATATTCTTTAGAACATTGCTATTAATCGATGCGACAGAACCTGTCAGGTTGACTTTCTTTTGAACACCATACCCTACGGCCACAACTTCTTCTATTCCAACAGTTTCTTCAGAAAGCGCAACATTGATCGTTGTCTTACCAATCATTTTTAATTCCTGAGTTTTCATTCCCACAAACGAGAACTGCAATGTGGCATTCTCTGGAACTTTAACAAGTGTATATTTCCCATCCATATCGGTAATAACACCTGTTGTAGTACCTTTTACAACGACTGATACTCCTGGCAAAGGAGCACCTGATGAGTCGGTTACTTTTCCAGAAATAGATTTTTGTTGTTGATTATTGTCTATTCCTTCTGATGGAGACAGCACTACTTGACGATCAAAAACCTTGTAAATGATGTTTGTGTGCATGAAAAGTTTGTTCAAGGTTTGTTCAAGGTTTTGATTTTCAACTTTAATGCTTACTTCTTGCGTTACATCGACCAGCTTGCCGTTATATAGGAAGTAAAATTCTGACTGATTTTCAATTGTGTTAAGAACATTCTCAATTGTGGCGTTCTCTTTTGTTAAGGTAAACCTTGTATTTTGTGAATACACACTATTCGCAAAAATCTGAAAAGCAGAGAGTAAAACAATTAGTAAAGTTAGTTTCATCTTTCTAATAATTTTTTTTAGCGTGACATAAGTATCCGCTTTCCCATACAGGGAATGATTTTTTTTCATAAGTTTGTAGATATTAAGTTTATACTTTAATAAGATCCTGTCCGCACAGGATTTTTCGAAAGGGAAGTTACCAGCTTCCCTTTTTCATTTTAAATGTAATGTCAGAGTTTGTTTAGTCCATATTTTATTTTTTTGAGATTATTACTTTTCGCTTACTAAATGATGAATCATTCAGTTGACTACCTGAAATGATTTTATAGGTTATCGGAGAACTATAGGAAAGGAGTTTCAATGCTTCTTCAAGTGATTCCTGTTTAAACGTTGCTGTAAAAACATAGCCGCTTTTCGATAATTCTTCATCAAAAATGATCTCCGCATTAAACCATCGCCCAAGTCGAACAGCCACATCATTTGTATTATCATTTTTAAATATTAGAGAGCCATCAATCCATGCCAAATATTTACTGCCATCACTATTTTCGATCCGATATTGTCTTTCCGACTTATTTAAGACTATTATCTCTTTTTCTTTTAGTTGAATAGATTCATCCTGTTTTTCCATGGAGTAGCTCAATAGGGAAACTTTGCCATGCTCCAGATAGGTAGATATTTCTTTATCCTCTGGATAATTGGATATGTCAAATCGAGTTCCTGTAGCTTTAACTTTATACCCATTTAAATCAACATAAAATGGATGCTCTTTGTCAGATTCGACTTGAAAATAAGCTTCTCCTATTAACTGTACCTCGCGTGAATCTCCACTGAACTCTTCAGGGTAGGTTAATTTACTTCCTGAATTTATCCATACTTTTGTTCCATCACTCAATTGAATTTGCGAACGGACGCCAAAAGCTGTTTCGGAACTTTTCATCATGACATTCTTTTTCGAGGTTTCATGCGAACTGAGGCTACTCCATGCAGTATATATGAGAAGAGGTATGATCAGGATGGCGGCAATTCTTTGAAAAACCAGGATTGTTTTGTTACTCTTAGGTTGGCGATTCAGTTTCTTCTTGACTAATAATAGGTCTTGATCGGCATTAATTCTCTTCATTGCAACCAATCTGTCAGAATAAGTCAAGATTTTGACAACTTCATTGTATTCAGTCCTGTTTTCCAGAGACATTTCAAGCCACGATTGCAATTCTTCTTTCTGTTGCTTATCCAGCCCACTGGTAATTTTCAGCGCAATTAAATTATATATGAAATTCTTGTTTTCCACTTTTCTTGTGCATTTACATTAGATAAGACGTAATTTTTTGAATTACCCCCCATGCAAGTTCAGAAAATATCTGAAGTAAAGCAATCAGAACTATTGGAGAAAGTGAAAAAACTCGAAAAGAGCCAATAATGGTAGGTAATCTTTTAATTCTTCTTTTAATATATGGAGTGCTTTTGTTACCTGATTCTCTACTGTTTTCTCCGATAAATTCAACTTCGCGGCAATTTCTCTGTTTTTTAGGCCATGCAACCGACTCAGTTCAAAAACTTCACGGCATCGTTCGGGTAGTTTGTTCAGACTTTTATTAAACAGGGTTTCAAGTTCCGATAAAACATAGGTTTCAAATGATTCATTGGCAATATCGTGCTCACTGGAGATTTCCTGAACTTTTATATCTCTGTTTTTCTTTCGCAGGACATCGAAACATTTGTTTTTTACGGAGACAAACAAATATGACCGAATAGAAAATTGGATTCCTAATTTTTCGCGGTCGTTCCAGAATTTAACGAAAACATCCTGTACGATATCCCTGGTGTCTTCTTCAGGGAGCGAGATCATCTTTTGAGCATAAACACACAGACCTGGATAATAGTAATTGAAGAAGAAATCGAAGGCGTATTCCTTCCCCCTTTTCATTTCTTCATATAAAAAAAGCTCTTTTGTCTGATTGCTCGTGTCCATCGAAAAACATAGTTGGTTTTCAAAGAATAAAAGTAGAATATTTTCTGACTTGTCGGTTTTCGCAAATGAAATAGTGGTTGTAGAACTTATTTATATAGCTTGAAGGAACATCATCTATAAGAAATCGGATAAGAACTTCCTCAGTGGGATGTGAATAATACCTTCATAACTTGTCCCTGAATAATCATCCAAAGTGATCACGTATTTGGGATAATTATCTTTTATTGCCATCAGATTTTCAAATGCTCTTTCCATGGTTTGTTTCTCTGTAATTCTAAATGATACCTGAATGTAAATTTTTTCAGATTGACGCTCGCCGATAAAATCGATTTCTTTTTTATTTTGTTTTCCAATCAGAACCGAATAACCAATCGATTTAAGATGAAGATAGACTGCGTTTTCAATGATTTGGCCCAAATCAAATGGTGAAAACCCAGCAATGGAATTCCTTAAACCAATATCGTTAAAGTAATATTTTTCGCCTACCTCAAAAACTTTTTTGCCCTGAATATCAGACCGCTGAACATTCGATATCAACATAGCGGTTGTAAGGTAATTCAGGTAGTTAAGTATAGCTGTAATTGAAATCGAGATATTTTGCGATTTCAGAAAATTACCGATCCCTCTTGCAGAAATGAGGTTGCCGGTTTCATTCGCTAAATATTTAATGAGCCTGACCAGAAAATCAACATTGCGCACTTCGAATCTGGAAACAACATCACGAAAAAGGATAGACTGGCTTATGTTTTTGAGATAATCGAAAACGGTTTCATCAGTGAGGTCCAAGTGAATTAAATAAGGAAGTCCGCCATATTTCAAATACTTGTCAAGGCTATCTGAAATGTTTTCGAGCTTATGAAAGAGTAAAAATTCAGGATAACTCAATGCATAAACCGGAATCTCAATATATCTGCCGCCTAAATATGTTCCGAGTTCTCCTGAAAGAATATGAGCATTGCTCCCGGTGCAATAAATATCATATCCTCCCTCAGCCAGAAGACTTCTTAACGTTTTTTCGAATTCGGGAACCATCTGAATTTCGTCAATCATCAGGAAATTCAGTTCTCCGGCTTTCGATACTGATTTTACGTATTGGTAAAGAGAATCTGAAGTTGTTAGCTTTTCAAATTCGTTCGTTTCCAAATTGATGTAGATAATATTAGGATCAGGAAATTGCTCTTTGATACTGTCCATTGCCTGAAACAAAAGGTAGCTTTTACCAACCCTACGCTGTCCAATCAATACCTTGATTATCTCCTTGCCAATGTAGCGGTCAATACTTTTTTTATAGATTTCCCGGGTAATGTACTTTTTCATTTCGTATTTTATAAATGACACACATGCAAATATGGTTACTTTTGTCATTTATAACAAACAGAATTTGTTTTTAGATTTAGAAACTCACTAAACTGTATAGTTACAGATTTAAAAAATACAAGTTGAATTTGATCAATATAACAAGCATTTTGTGAAAAGAATTAACCTGAATTGTAGCTTGCATTTTTATTCTTTTAAGTTTCTATATTTTCATTAAATTCTTTTAATTTTTGATGGAAATGAGTTGAAAATCAGTGAGGGACTATATCGGGATCCGTTTTAATTTTGTTTTTAAAGTGCTGATAATCATTTTTATATAATAAAGATAAGACCCCCCAGCCGGATACATTTAAAATCAAAAAGCTTTGTGATCTAAATGGGTGCAGAGCTTTTGGGTTTTTGTTCAATTTGTGTTGCAAGAGAAAGGCTGTCTCAAAACAAAATTTGGGACAGCCTTTCTTTATATGAGTTTGTGAATTGACTGATTACCTCTCCAACCACATGTGTTCAATTTCTTCAAGCGATTTACCTGTTGTTTCAGGCAACAACTTCCAAACGATCAACATATATGGAACGCACATTAAGGCAAATAACCAGAAAGTTCCCGCAGGGGTCAGGTTGGTTAGCATCCATGGGGTCAGTTGACCAATCAGGTAAGTTCCAATCCAGAGCGAAAGTCCGGAAATTGACATTGCAGCGCCCCTGACTTTTACCGGATACATTTCGGAGAGAAGTACAAAAATGACTGCACAAATGGAAATAGCGCAACAGAAAATGTACAATAGAAAGAAGATTAGCAGATAAATTGACGATAGCCCCAAACTGGCTCCGAAAGTGAAATAAAGTCCAATGCTAATCAACGTTATAATCATTCCGGAAACGCCCCAGTAAACCAATTGTTTCCGTCCGACCTTGTCGATTATAATCAAAGCAATCACGGTTGTCAGCATATTTACTACACCCACCATTACCTGGTAAAACAGCGAATCGCCGCTGGACAAGCCACTTTCTTTAAATATGGTAGGACCGTAATACAATACCGCATTTACTCCCATAAATTGTCCAAGTATGGCCAATGCAACACCAATAAAAAGCGCCATGCGGAACCCCGGTTGAAAAAGCTGTTTCCAGTCGGATTTTACTTCTCCTGTAATCAAATCTTTTACATTTTTTATTTGTGCCTGTACTTCGCTGGCCCCATATATTTTAGCCATTATACCTGAAGCCCGGTTTTCCTTCCCGACAACAATTAACCAGCGTGGACTTTCCGGAATTAAGAAAAGTGTAATAAAAAACAACAATGCCGGCATAGCTTCCATTCCAAGCATCCCACGCCACGCTTCGGTCGCAAAAATCTTATTGTACAACCCTTGTGTAGCTCCTGCTTTTATTAATGAATCGGAATAAGTTTGCAACCCGTAATTGGTCAGATAAGCTCCCAAAAATCCGATCGTAATAGCCAACTGATATAGTGAAACCAATTGTCCGCGATAACGTGGAACAGAAATTTCAGCAATATATAAGGGTGAAATGACTGATGCCACGCCGATCCCAACGCCGCCTACAATACGGGCAATAACCAATGACGTCTCATCCGCTGCAATCATGCAACCTAAGCCCGAAGCAGAGAAAAGAACTGCTGACAATAAAAGCACGATTTTCCGGCCAAACTTATCGCTCAAAGGCCCTGCAACTACAACACCCATAATGGACCCGACCAAAGCGCAGCCCACGTACCACCCCTTTCCAAAATCATCGAGACTAAACTGAGATGCAACCTGATCGACTGTGCCTGAAATAACAGCAGTATCGTATCCAAATAAAAATCCGCCCAAGGCCGCCACAAACGACAACCAAATGATGTAACCTAACTGTCCTGAATCTTTGCTCATTATTATTTGATGTTAAAATATTCTTTATACCTGTTATACAAATGACCAGCCTGCAAATATGACGATTGTGGACTCATGAAATGCGAAAATTCGAATGTAATTCCTTTGTCGTAACCGGCGCGGGCTGCGGCTTCGAGTTTCATCCGGAGTTTGTCGAATTTGATGGGCAAAAACTTGATCGGCATGTCGCGGTCGAACGTTTCGGCGTTGGTCCAGCATTTCATGCCATATTTATCGGCCATTTTTTTGTTTACCGAGAAAAAGGCATCCAACTCGTCGTAGTCGATGTGTCCATCCTGAAAGGCTACGGCATCAACCACGTCGTGAATTCCTTCAAATATTTCGCTCCATTCGCGTTCGTGTTCCTGAACTGAAACCGAATTGGCTTTGGTCAGATCGCCTCCAGCAGCCTCGACCGCTTTTTTACCATCGATCCAGGGCGAAATAAAGGTTGGCAAGCCTCCTGAAACATCTTTACATTGTTTGCCCATGGCATGAAATGCGCCAATTGCCCCTTTGGTTTTCCGGCTGATTTCGCCGCTGATGTACCATCCCTGAAAGCTCTTGTATTTGGTCCCGTATTTCTTCCATACTTCGTCGATAACGTATTTGTTATCTTCAATCTCCCAACTTAAATCGCCGGTGTCCCAGTATTTTCCAGAGTCGTACAAACCAAAGTAAAATTTCATGCCGTATTTTTCGGCCAGACGGCAATACATGTCAATCAGGTCAACTGAAGGCATGTAGCAATTGTGCTTCTTGAGCAGGTACTCCGATGGATAGGTAATAAATTTCCGGTAGCCGGAACGAATGACGATCACCGTGTCGATCCCGATGGCTTTCATGTGGGCAAAATCGGCATCCCATTCCTTTTCTCCCCAGTTCTGGTGCGGAATGTCGTGTGAAATTTCATCCAAAAAAGTTCCGGTAATTTTCAATCCTTGTGCTTTGGGAACAATCAGGTTTGATTTTGTGTCGGAAACGGGTTCTGCAGTAAACTCGTTGCCTGCGAACGATGAGAGAGACATTGATAAAGCTGAAAGTCCTACAACCGAAGACTTTGTCAAAAAATTTCGACGTGAATTTTGTGTATCCATATCCGTTTTTTTGTTAGTGATCAATACTATTTGGTGAAATTAGTTTTGTCGGCCCGTGTTTGCCGTTCAACAACGATGTTGCCCAGTGTATCCAGCATTTTTTTCATTTCCGGATCGCTGCTGTTGGCCATTTGCATCCATGCGTCACCTCCTTCATAGTAGGCCACCGGATAAAGTTTCCATACGTTGTTTTCTGTAAATGAATTAATATAGTCGTAGAATCTGGCTCTGAATTCAGGTTTGGTCACCCGTTCATCGAATTCCATTTCGAGACCCATCTTGTGCTCTTTTGCAAATAAACAGGCATCAGTTAGTTGTTGTTTGGGAATGTCGGTGCCGAAAAAGTAATTGGGTTGTTGCCATGCAAAATCGAACCCGAGTTTTTTCCATTCACCTTTACCTTTTGCACCCCAGTAAGGAATCCATAAGAGTTTGTAGTTTTTTTCTTCGAGATATTTCTTGACAAACGGGATGGCTGCATCCGATTGCAGTGCATCCTCATGAACCCAATAAAATCCGTTCAGCTGGATATGTTTGTAGTTCTTATCCTTCCATTTTTTGAGTACCTCGTCGATGAACCAGCAGGCAGCCTGTACCTGATCGTCGGGATTGTTGAAATTGAGTTTTTTACCATTCAGTTCGCCCCATTCTGTAAAGCCATTGACCGGGCAGGGAATGCTTATTACAACCTGACGCTGGCGCACTGGTTTTTTCCCTTTTTGCGAAAGACTGTCGAGAACGGCTTCGAGAGCATCAGGACCTTTCCCTTTTGCGAAGTAGCGATTGAGCAACCATTCCCATTGTTCTTTCCCGGCGGTGCGATTCCCAAATCCCGGATCGTAGTCGTATTTCTGTACACTGTCGAATATTTCCAGAAATAAAAAGCCATCGAAAAGCCACTCTGTTTTGCCTGAATTTTCGCGGTAGATGTATGGTTTCATCTGGTTGGTTGTCCAGTCATGTCGCTGGGTTGCGCCATGGTAAATTAGCATCAGATCGGAAATGGGTGGTGTCTCGCTTTTGGGTTTGTTGGAAGCAAATGTTCCGGCCGGCAAAAGTGCAAGCAGGAAAATCGCTAAAAGTTGGATTGGTCGGTTCATGTCGATTTTAGATAGTCGTTACTACGGTTTTTGCTTCTGATAAACTTTCACCCAATCGACAAGAAAAACATCAGGGAAAACGGTATGCTCCAGACTTTTCAAGGTTTCCGGAAGTTCCATGCTTAGAATAAGGTATTCAGGAATATTTGAGATACCAACTGTTTGCTCGTGAAATTTATAACCGTCGATGAAAAACGAATATTTCTCTGGCGTCCATTCAAATCCAAAAGTATGAAATCCTTCGCTCAATCCCTTTAGATAACTTTTCATGCCTACCGATTTCATGTTAGGCCCATAAGCCCAGTGAATCGCATGTGTAATGGTATCGTTATCCATTTCCTTAAAAAATTCGAAAATATCCATTTCTGATCCGTATTTTGCCGGGTCACTGCCTTTGGAAATGTCGGGTGACTGAATCCAGAAAGCGGCCCAGATACCGATTGATTTCTGCAATTGGGCGCGGCATTCGAAATATCCATATTTCGGAGTAAAATGTTTGGCCGTTCCAACAGCACTGCCTAAAATGCTGTCGCCATTTTGCAGCGCGAAAAGTTTTAGCAGGCCATTTTCTACTTTTACTGTCGAAGCCGAGTTATAGCCAACTCTTCGAGCCCCCACACCGCGAACGTTCCATTTGGTTGTGTCCAACGACTTTCCGTTGAACTGATCTTCCCAAACGAGTTTGTAACCCATTGATTTGGGTGTAACCCGTTTTTGCGACATGGCATTGTTCGATGCTTTTTTTTGTGCAAAACCCGAAACAGCAAATAGAAGAAATAGAAATAGCGTAAGTTTATTCATTGTTTTTATTTTAGCCACATAGGCACATCGATCACATAGTTTTTTATTATTTCTATTGTCCTATGTGTTTTCTATGTGTCTATGTGTGTTAGTTTTATATTACTCAAGAATCTTCCAGATTTCGTACATTCCTCTTGGAACGTGGAAACAGCCTTTCCATTTGCCGCCTTTCAGCTCAAGCAACGGATTTCCTTCGCGGTTGAGGTAACCGTACCATTCTGGATATTCCGGATCTTTAAAATGATTCCAGACGTATTCGTGAATGGTTTCGAACCAGTTTTTACAGGTTTCGTTGCCGGTTAAACGATAGGCTTTGGCCATCGAAATCAGGGTTTCGATATGAACCCACCACAATTTCTGGTCCCATTCCAATTGTTGCACCGGATGGCCTTTCACATCAAGGAAATAGAAAATTCCGCCGTACTGTTTGTCCCATCCTTTTTTGGTGGTACGCAGAAGTATTTCGACGCAGCGGTCGATCAATGCTTTATCGTTGTTGCGAACAGCCAAATCCATCATGAACCACATCGATTCGTTGGAATGACCCGGATTCAGCAATCTTCCTTCAAACGAATCGCTGAAGTTCCCTTCCGGAGTGACACTTTCGAGGATCAATCCTGAATTCTGGTCGTAAAAAACTTCCATCACTTCTTTGATCAGTGGCTGAACTGTTTTATTCACATGCTCGGTTCCCAACAGGTCTTCCATAATCAACGAAAGGTTGCACAAAATCATCGGCAGCGAAAAGCTTTTTAGCGGCCGTGTTCCGGGGAAAGCTTTGGTGTAAATTCCTTTGGGGTTATCCTGACGATTCTGGATATTCGTGAACGTATTCAACGCGATTTTCTTGTGCTCCTCATTTCCAGTGGCCTTGTAAAGTTCGCTGAAAGCCATAGCAGCAAAGCAGTCGGAGAAAATGTTGTATGGCTGAACCAATGGTTTTCCTTCGCGGGTGAGCGAAAAATACCAGTTCCCCTGTGCATCCATTCCGTATTTTTTCATAAACTCGGCACCATGCAAAGCCATATCGAGCCATTCCTGTTTTTTCTCAACCTTATTATATAGCATCGAAAAAAGCCATACTTCGCGACCCTGAAGCCACATGAATTTATCGGTGTCAAAAACTTCACCACGACGGTTCAGGCAGGTAAAGTATCCTCCTGAAACAGCGTCTTTTGAATGGTTCATCCAGAAAGGAACAACTGATTCGAGCAATTCTGTTTTGTATTGCCCTGCGTATTTCGCTAATTCGTTCATGTTATATAGTATTTAAAAGTTAAATTTCTAGAATCTTGTTCTATTGGTAATTTCCGTCAAATCCGATCGCCTTGGTTTCAAAAGGACGTATTAGTTCGTCAGTCAAAATGCTGAGTTCTCTTTTTGTGATGGCCAGGTTTTGATCTATTTTTCGTTTCATCCGGTTATCCCAGATGCCTTTTGCCTCTCTGGAAATGTCTTTATTCAAGTAGTTCGATATCAGTTTACTCGTCTCACGAACAGTCAGTACTGATTGGTCGTTACTTATCGGAAATTTAGGTTCAAAAGCATTCAATCCTTCGGTGAATTCTTTCACAGTCAAGGTTGTTTCCGGATAAAACCAGGTTCGATTTGCCCAATCAAAGGATTCGCCTTTTACTTTTAGAATTCCTGAAGCAGTAATTCGTTGAATGGCCTGAAAGTCTTTGTCATTAGGACTGACATCAACCAAAGGCATCAGGTAGGCTCCCGCGTCCAGAAGTGTTTGCTGTAATTTACGGATATTGATCTGCCTGACTTCCTGATTATTTTTCACGGAGAGGGCAGCCAAAGCTCCGGCAGCCTGTCCGGTGAGCAATACGCAAGGTTGGAGACGGGTTGCTCCATTCATTATATTTGAAACTGAAATGGCTTTATCTGATACAATCAAACCATCAATTGTTTCCGGAATAAGTGCCCCCAGCGGAATGTTGAAGGATGGAACTGGAGGGAATTTAATTACGGGTGCATCGGGCCTGCAATCGTGATGATGGTCAACAGGGTAATCGCCAACTGAAATTCCGGTGCGGTACAACGGCTTGTTGTACCTGTTGAGTATATCATTGATTGTCATGCGCTCAATTCCGCGTAAACGGCGTCCTTCTCGATGATACGGGACAAATGCAAGTTTATCGTTGGTTGTGAATTCGTCGTCGGCTAAACCTAAGTTCTTAAATCCGAGTTCGGTTTGAATGTAATATACAAAACAGAGCGTGTGCTCTCTTGCTCTTTTTAGTTCTTCACGTCGTTGTTCCCAATTCATTTCCACTACATTCAGATAAAAATCGTTTCCCTTTTCTGGCCAGTTAATCATGTATTTCTTGTTCGGCAGGCGACCGTAATTCAGCATTTTCTCACAGTCGATCGACTTCGAATCGACCGTTGTTAAACAGGAGCCCCGGAATAATTCAGGATTATAGCTGGCTGGTTTTTCAATGGTTTTATCGGTTCCTTGTCCGTAATCTCTTAGAATCGCAGCCCAGGTTAAGTCCTGTATGATGTTGTTTGCTTTTTCGGGAGCACATTCTTCGCCAGTTACCGATTTGGCTTCCATTCCCAAATCGTAAGCTGCACCTGCCATGGCCAGTCCGTCGCCCAAATCGGTAGCATCAATCACCACTTTGGCACGAACGGTTAACTGTTTCTTTTGCTCATTCTCGAACGTTGCACCGGTAACTTTATTTCCTTTTTTTGTGATTTTAGTCAGGTGGTAACCATAAATTACGGTAAGCTGATGTTCCGCGGCAGCCATTGATTTAAAAATACTGTCGGCAACATGGGGTTCAAACTGGGTATTGCTCACCCAACCGGTAGCCAATGCGGCCTCCCCACCATAATGTTTGCGAAGTTTATCGCGGAATTCGTTCCATATTCCGGAGTGAAGTTGATGATTTCCATCGGTTGCGCTTACACCGGCAGAAGTCAGCATACCCCCCAACCAGGGCGTTTCTTCAACAATGAGCGTCGGTATATTAAGTCTCGCCGACTGCAATCCCGCAGAAATTCCGCTGGTAGTTCCGCCAATGATTAAAACATCTGTTTGATGGATTTTCTCTTTAGAAATACATACTGTACTATTCAGTAAAAACATACCAATCAGAACAATTGCCTTTCTTAAGTTGAAACTGCGAGAGCTTATAAACATTAATGGTTTGCAACAGCACATGGGGTTAATGTATTTGAAATCACAAATTAATGCCACTAAATTAATTTAAATTTTTAAATACTTATAAATTATTAAATAAATTTAATAATAGAAATGAAATTATCCCATTTAGTTGTGTTTTTGATGTTCAAAAACGATAGTTAAATCTATTTGCTAGATCGAATAAAGTAACTTATCTCTAAGAATATAACATGCTCCAATTACGCCAGCCCTGGATCCCAATGTCGATGTTTTCAATTCCATATCCAGACTAACCAAACTCAGTGAGTATTTATGAATGTTGGTGCGGATGGGTAAGAGTAAATACATCCCGGTCTCGGCAAGAGCTCCGCCAAGTACGACAAGTTCCGGATTGAAAATATTGATCAGCATGGAAAGGTATCGCCCCATTTTACTTCCAATTTCTTCAATGATCTCAATTCCAAGTGTATCTTCATTTTCTTTAATGGCCGTCAGAATATCGTCAATGGTTATTTCTTCATCTGCTTTTTTCCCGGAAAGAATGGAAGTTGAACCGTTTTCGAGTGCTTTTTTGAATTTTCGCTCCAATGCAATTCCTGAAATTTCGGTTTCAAGACAACCTTTTTTACCACAATGACAGATTATTTCATTGTCGAAAACCGGACTGTGCCCAAATTCTCCAGAATAGCCAGACTTTCCGTAATACAATTTTCCGTTTGAAATGATGCCAATTCCAACACCCCATCCGATATTTACAAAGATGACATCCTTCTCGTTCTTTACCACTCCGCAATTGTATTCGCCATAGGTCATGGCCCGGGTGTCGTTTTCAAGAAAGGTTTTAATGTGTATCTGCGATTCGATGATCTCGCTTAATGGCTTTTCTTCAAAGAAAAAATAGCTGTAGCTGAATCCTTTGCGCGAATTGATACGTCCACTGAGGTTGATGCAGGCTCCGATTACTTTATCTCGTGGCACACCCGAGTTATCAACAAACTGATTGATAATTGCGCACAACGATGAAAGCGACTCCCTGGTATTCTCGAGTGTATATGAGATGTTTTCTGAAAGTTGAACGAAGTTGTTGTTGAAATCCTGAATCCCGATGTTGATCGAGCTTCTTTTCACTTCAACGCCCAGATAATAACAGGCATTTGGATTTATTCCGTATTGCGATGGCCGCCGGCCGCCAGCAGTGTCAACTTTGCCGGTTTCTGAAACAATGCCTTCTTCGATTAATTCTGAAATAATCTTTGTAACTGTTGGTATGCTGAAGTCGGTTTCTTTGCAAAGTTCAGAAATAGTTGCCACGCCAATCAGGGCAAGCCGTTTAATGATGCTCTTTTTGAGCTTAATCAGTTTCAATGCTGAGAGCGAAATGTCTTCAGGATAATCGAGCAATAAGGAAAGACTCATGACGGTTATTAAATAAAATTAAAAATGAGATTTGCCTCATTTAATAATTCAAAAGAAACAATTTGCTTTCGAAAATCCAAACGATCAGACTCCTCCGAAATGACCCAACGATTGTAAATCCTATTTCACCACCGGAAATGCGACAATTCTTATTTTAGTGCAACCGACAGGAATTAACGTTAACTGCTCTGTTTTTTCCGAAACTTTTCCTTTGTAAGTGCCGTCCCGGTCGGTCACAGGTTGAAAAGCAACGCCATCAACAGCTTTCCATCCTGGAATTTGCTTCCCGGGAACAGTTATTTCGATAGGTGCATGGTTCTGATTCCAAATGAAATCAGAATTTGCTGCTTCAACCTGCGTTACATTGATATGTTCCTTTGGATTTTTTATAGCATCCAAAACCAATCCATAATTCCAGTCCGATTCGGGAAATACCGAGAAATAGTCGCCTTCTTTTTCGTCGTTCCCTTTCTCCCAGCGTTCTTTAATTTTTAACGCATAAACCAGCGGGCCTCGCTCTATAGCAGTTGAATTTCGCCCCCAGTTAGAAGTCGTAACTTCCATCGGAAAGTTAACGACCAATTGATCGAGATTGGACCATTTCCGATTGATTGAGATGATTTGGCCGTTGTTTTCAACAGGTATCTTTTTCCCGTTGATCTTGATTCTTGGCTCTTTACACCAAGCCGGAATTCGGATGTCAAGTGGAAATTCAACTGGATTCTTCATTTTGAGGTCGAACTGAATTTTGTCATCAAAGGGATAGGTTGTATTTTCTGCAATTTCAATTTCAGTGCTGTCGCTTCCAACTTTTGTTTTGATGGTGTTTGGGCTGAAAGCCAATGCGGCTAACCCGTTTTTGGCATTTTTATACCACAAATGCTGGGCAAATTTTGGCCAGCCCTGGTGCATGTTAGCCAGGCAGCAGGTGTAGCCGCTTCTCATTCCCAGAACATTATTCATTCCGCGGTCAAAAGGCGTAGCGAAATTAAAAATACCGCGCGAAATCTGAACCTGATTGGCCATCTGGAAGTATTGCTTGTTGTTGTAATCATCAGTGGTTTGTGATGGAAGCGCGTTGAAAGCCATTCGTTCCAGTGCATCCATATAAAACGGGTCGCCGGTAATTGCGGCTATTTCTTCCAACGAATACATCGACTCCACAATAGCACAAAGTTCGGTACCCTGAATTGGGTCATTCCCATGCAAATCTTCATCAGCCGAAAAGACTCCCATCGGTAAACCATGCAGGATCATTAAATCGGTAAAGCCTGTTTTTAAGTCTTTCAGGTATTTTTCGTCACCGGTACGTTGATAGTTGATAGCCGGTGATTTAATTGCCATGCCTACATTCACGCCATGACGGTGCATCCATTGGTCTCCATTCTGGTGCGCTGCCGCCCAGATTACCCAATCGCGATTTCCAAGCCATTCGCTCCAGTTGAACGATTGCGACTCGATTAAACTGGCAAGCTCAAGCAACGATTCATCTTTCGTAATCTGGTATAACCATTGCGCCATCATTACATTTTCAGTTCCTCTCGATGTTGCCCATTCGGTCCATTGTCCGAGAGGTACGGTTTTTAACGTGCTAATCTGGAACTGAAAGTAGTTCTTCATGAATTCAATTACCCTTTGGTCGCCAGTTGCCTGATAATATTGTTTCATCGCCTTCAGCATCACCATCTTGGGCCACCAGTCGTCGCCTGCATCTTTCAGGTTTTTAACAGTTACCAAAGTGTCGTTTTGGTGTTCATATTTGGTGATTCCTCCAAAATAGCCCGATGGTCGCTGGTGTTGGATGGTCCAGTCGATGTATTTTTTTACTTTTTTCTGAAGGTTGATATCGTTGAGCAACCATGCCAAAGGTATAGCGCCATCGAGCCAATAGGGCGTTTCCTCCCAGGCATCTCCGGCTCCGCCCAGCCAGCCATTATCGTTTTTTATTTTGGCATACACTTCATCCAGATGGCCGGATGTTCCGTTGCGCATGATTTGTAACTGATGTTTTAACCATCCTTCAGGTCTTATGGTTCCTAATGGTAATTCCTGATATACTGGCTTAACAAAGCCTCCCGGTTGTGATTGTCCCCATGATACGATTGTAATCAAACAGATAAGGAACAATGAGAGTGTCTTTTTCATGAGTTTATAATTTGTTTTTTACTTGCCACATGGAACTCCATGACAAAATTTAATCATTTGCCTGTGTGTCAAAAGCTGTAGATTTTGTCATGTTCGTTTCATATAGATTGTTAGTTATGTGTTTAGTTTGTTATGCGTGTTGCGAATATCGGCAATTCAAAATAAATAAAATCAAATTGGGTTCAGAAATACATTATTTTAACCTGATTTTGAATGAATGAGATCCAGAATGCAGATTTTCGATCTGAAACTTAAGATATTTCTATACTTTTACCTGAGTTAATTTCTAAATTTTCATCATGCTTTCCGGAAAATACAAGCAGCTATATCAACAACTTACGCCGACAATTGATTCGAAACGGATTTTTCATGATCCACTTTATACACTGGCTTTTGGAACCGATGCCAGTTTTTACCGGCTTATTCCTAAAATAGTTGTCAAGGCAAAAAATGAGGACGAGGTTTCGTTTATCCTGAATGAAAGTTCGAAATTGTCGATCCCGGTTACATTTCGTGCCGCCGGGACCAGCCTTTCGGGGCAGGCCATTTCCGATTCGGTGCTGGTGATTGCCGGAAACCACTGGAAAAATTTCAAAATTCATGAAGATGGCTTGAAAATACGCTTGCAGCCGGGGTTGACCGGTGCAAAGGTGAATACTTTATTGGCTTCTTACGGGCGAAAAATAGGACCCGATCCGGCTTCGATCAATGCGGCCATGATTGGCGGAATTGCAGCCAACAATGCCAGTGGTATGTGCTGCGGAACAGCTGAAAATTCTTACAAAACGCTTGATGCCATGCGCATCATTCTGGCCGATGGGTCGGTACTCGATACGGCTAGCGCCGAAAGCAAGAACCAATTTCAGCAAACACATGCGCAATTGCTTCAGGAAATTTCAGAAATGGTCGCTGAAGTAAAAGCCAATGAAGAACTTTCGGCCCGCATTGCCCGAAAATTCAAGATGAAAAATACCACCGGATACAGTCTCAATGCGCTGGTCGATTTTATCGATCCGTTTGAAGTGATTCAGCACCTGATGATTGGTTCCGAAGGAACACTTGGTTTTATTTCTGAAATTACTTATAAAACAGTAGTTGAGCATCCGTTCCGAGCCAGCGCATTGATGGTTTTTCCGGATATTGAAAAAGCCTGCAACGCGGTTTCGCTTCTGAAGTCGGCACCAGTGGCTGCCGTCGAATTGATGGACCGCGCCGGGATGCGATCGGTAGAAGATCAGAAAGGAATGCCCGATTACCTGAAAACCCTCAGCCCAACTGCCTGTGCCATTTTGGTTGAAACTCGCGCGACTCAATATGAACAGCTCAATCGGCAGATTACAGAAATTCTGCAAACGGTTCAGCCCATTCCGTCCGAAGTCCCGATACGGTTCACTGATGTTCCTGCTGAATATGCTTTGTTCTGGAACATCCGAAAGGGAATGTTTCCATCCATTGGAGCCATTCGCAAAACCGGCACAACAGTTATCATCGAGGATGTTGCTTTTCCAGTGCCGCGATTGGCCGAGGCAACGCTCGATTTACACCGGATGTTCGAAAAATGGGGCTATCACGAAGCCGTGATTTTTGGACATGCACTCGAAGGAAACCTGCATTTTGTTTTTACCCAGGATTTTACAACTCCCAGCGAAATAGAACGCTATAGTCGTTTTATGGCAGATGTTTCTGAGATGGTCGTTTCGAAATACGATGGGTCGCTCAAGGCCGAACATGGTACGGGCCGCAACATGGCGCCGTTTGTCGAGATGGAGTGGGGCATGGAAGCCTACAACCTGATGAAACGCATCAAGCATATTTTCGATCCGGAAAACCTGCTTAATCCGGGTGTTATTCTGAATAACGATCCGGAGGCACATGTGAAAAACCTGAAACCGATTCCGGCAGCCAGCGAAAAAATTGACAAGTGCATTGAATGTGGTTTTTGCGAGCCAACCTGTGTTACCGCCGAACTGACTTTGACACCCCGCCAGCGCATTGTGGTTTACCGCGAAATGGCCAGTTTGTTACGGAGTGGCCACGAACCGCATATTGCTGCTTCGTTGGCCAAGGCCTATCAATACGCCGGAAACGAAACCTGTGCCACCGATGGTTTATGTGCCACGGCTTGTCCGGTAAAAATCGATACTGGCAAACTGATTAAGAATCTGCGAAAGGAAGAAATCGGTTCAGGACAACAACGGGCCGTTTGGATTGCCGATCGTATGGCCGGAGTTACCGCTTCGGCGCGGGTTGGCCTTTCTGTGGTCGGATTCTTCCATTCTATATTGGGAACTTCGCTGATGAAAGGCATTTCAGGAGGAATGAGAAGCTTGTCGGGTAATCGCATCCCGCTTTGGAACCCATATATGCCGCTGGGTTCCAGAAAGATAAATACCAATCGGGTACAGCAACCGAAATCGGATAATAAAGTGGTATATTTTCCTTCGTGCATCAACCGGGCGATGGGCGTTTCAAAAGAAAATCGCAAAGAAAAACAGCTTTCGGAAAAGATGCTTAAGTTGTTGGATAAAGGAGGTTTTGAAGTCATTTATCCTGAAAATCTGAACAATTTGTGTTGCGGAATGGCTTTTTCGAGCAAAGGTTACACCGACGCCGGAACTAAAAAATCGAATGAGTTGGAAACTGCACTTCTGACAGCAAGTAAAAATGGTAAATATCCGGTTTTGTGCGACATGAGTCCATGTTTGTTTACCATGAAAGAAAATATGAAATCGGACATGAAACTTTATGAGCCGGTTGAGTTTATTTTGGAATACCTGATGCCCAATCTGGAAATTACGCCTTTGCATGAAACCATTTCGGTATTCGCGGTTTGCAGCATGAAGAAGATGGGATTGGAAGATAAATTGGTAGAGTTGGCTCAGAAATGCGCTGCCAGGGTAATTGTTCCCGAAACCAATTGTTGTGGGTTTGCCGGCGACCGTGGATTCTCGTTTCCTGAACTGAATAAACATGGTTTGCGCAATCTGAAAATGCAACTTCCCGCAGAAGTCAGGCATGGCTATTCAACCAGTCGAACCTGCGAAATCGGTTTGAGTCTGCACTCTGGAATTTCACACCAATCCATCGTTTATTTGGTTGATCAGGTGAGTAAAGCAAAAGAATTTTAATTTCCATTTTGTTAGTATATTTTTCTTTCAATAAACAGATTCTGGTATTCGAAGGAATATCATCACGATTGTAGGCAATCAGTTAGTTTTATGTGTAAAGCGAGTAACTAATTGTTTTAATCGATTTATCATCGTAACTTGTGGTGTATTGAAGCTTTTTAATAACAGAAATTAGTCACTAATTCATGACTGATTGCATGAAAAATATGCAGTGACTTTCTTTAATTGTGTTCGAAAAATGAAGTCACATCAGAAGAAAGTAACTGATGTTTCGTAGTTTGAAATAAGTAGAAAACAAAAATTTAAATTGCGCCAAAATCCACAAGTTATGAGACTCATTCTTGAAAACATCAAAGAACTTGTTCAGGTTGATCCCAAAAATCGATTGTGGGTTGCCGGAAAGTCGATGGCTGAGGTCCAGACCATTAAAAATGCATTTCTCCTGATCAAGGGAGAACAAATCGTTGATTTTGGTCCAATGGAAGATCTTATCCAGTCTGACTTTGAAGCTGATGATCTGATCATGGAAATAGATTGCTCGGGCAAGATGGTTTTTCCGAGTTATTGTGATTCGCATACTCATTTGGTTTTTGCAGCTACCCGCGAACTTGAATTTGTTGACCGCATTAAAGGCTTGACCTACGAAGAAATTGCAAAAAATGGCGGAGGAATCCTGAATTCTGCGAAACGCCTTCAGAAAATGTCGGACGACGATTTGTTCCATCAGGCTATGGAGCGGCTCGAGGAGATTGCATTGACCGGAACAGGTGCCGTTGAAATAAAGAGCGGTTATGGTCTGACTGCCGAATCGGAACTGAAAATGCTTCGGGTAATTCACCGGATGAAACAACATTCGCCTTTGATGATCAAATCCACTTTTTTGGCTCACGCTTTTCCACTTGAATTCAAGAACAAACGTGAAGATTATATGAGCTTGCTGATCAATGAAATGATGCCATTAATTGCTGCCGAAGAGCTGGCCGATTACGTTGATGTTTTTTGTGATCGAGGGTTCTTCACGATGGAAGAAAGCGAACGAATCCTGATGGCAGGTATCAAACAAGGTATGCAGGGAAAAATACATGCCAATGAATTGGCCAATTCCGGAGGAGTGCAGGTAGGAATAAAATACAATGCCTTGTCGGCCGATCACCTCGAGTTTGTTGGTGATGAAGAAATCGCGGCATTAATGGGCAGCGAAACGATGCCCACAGCTTTGCCAGGTGCAGCCTTTTTTCTGAATCTCAAACTGGCCCCTGTCCGCAAAATGATTGATGCTGGCTTGCCGGTTGCTTTGGCTTCCGATTACAACCCTGGAACTTCACCCTCCGGAAATATGAATTTCATACAATCTCTGGGTTGCCTCCGATATGGAATGACTCCGGAAGAAACCATCCATGCCACTACTATTAATTCGGCCTACGCGATGGGAGTCAGTGAAAGTTACGGCAGTATTGCCCGCGGAAAAGTGGCCAATCTGTTCATCACCAAAGAGATTTCGTCGTATGCCGCTATTCCGTATTCCTTCGGATCCAACCTGATAGAAACGGTAATCCTGAACGGGGAAATACAATAATGTTCCGGCTTCGACAAACTCAGCCAACGTCTGATTTATGAACTTTGTCTATTATCTAAAATCTGATATCTAACGTCTTAAATAATGAAACAACTGATCGAATGTGTTCCGAATTTTTCGGAGGGGAGAGATGAAAAAATAATTAAACAGATAACCTACGCCATTGAAAGCGTGGACGGCATCAAATTATTGAATGTTGATCCGGGAAAGGCGACTAATCGTACGGTGGTAACTTTTGTTGGAGAACCCGAACAGGTAATCGAAGCTGCTTTTCAGGGTGCAAAAATGGCGTCTCAACTGATCGACATGAGCAAGCACAAAGGCGAGCATCCGCGTTTTGGGGCAACCGATGTTTGTCCGTTAGTGCCGATTGCCAATATTTCCATGGAAGAAACCGTGGTTTATGCACGGAAGCTGGCTAAAAGGATGGGCGAGGAGCTTGGGATTTCGGTGTATTGCTATGAATTTGCAGCGGCAAATGAAGATCGCCGTAGTTTGGCCAATTGCCGGGCAGGCGAATACGAAGGATTGAACGAAAAACTTCAGAAACCAGAATGGAAGCCAGATTTTGGGCCGGATGTTCTGAATGTAAAATCAGGAGCAACTGCAGTAGGAGCGCGTAATTTTTTGATTGCTTACAATGTAAACCTAAATACCACTTCGGTTCGTCGGGCCAATTCCATCGCTTTTGATGTTCGTGAAGCTGGTCGGGTGGTTCGCGAAGGTGATCCGGTTACAGGTAAAATCGTGAATGACGCAAACGGCGAACCATTGCGAATTCCCGGAACATTGAAAAAGGTCCGCGCCATTGGTTGGTTTATTCAAGAATATGGAATTGCTCAAATTTCAATGAACCTGACTGACATTACCGTAACATCGATGCACCAGGCTTTCGATGAAGTGGTTGAACGTGCCCGTGCCCGCGGAATTCGCGTAACCGGATCTGAACTCATCGGAGTTATTCCACTGCAGGCGATGCTCGAAGCGGGTAAATATTTTCTGCGGAAACAAGAACGCTCAGTTGGTATTCCGGATGCTGAAATCATCAAAATAGCAATCAAATCGCTGGGGTTGGACGAACTGGCACCATTTGATCCAAAGAAACGAATCATTGAATACCTGATTGACGATCAGCAAAATAAACTGGTTGACCTGAGTTTATCAGGCTTTTCAAACGAAACCTTGTCCGAATCGCCAGCTCCGGGTGGAGGTTCTGTGGCTGCGTATGTTGGTGCTTTAGGTGCGGCATTGGGTTCAATGGTAGCCAATCTGTCGGCACACAAACGCGGCTGGGACGACCGTTGGGAAGAATTCTCCGATTGGGCGGAAAAAGGTAAACAGGCACACGACCGACTTTTAAAATTGGTTGATGAAGACACAACCGCTTTCAACGCCATTATGGATGCATTTGGGTTGCCTAAAAATACTGATCAGGAGAAAAAAACTCGCTCTACCGCCATTCAGGCCGCAACCAAACATGCCATAGAAGTTCCGTTTGAGGTTATGCAAACAGCATATAGTTCATTGGAAGTCATTCAGACGATGGCAACTATTGGCAACCCAAATTCTCTCTCAGATGCAGGAGTTGGCGCCTTGTGTGCCCGGACAGCCGTTTATGGCGCCTACCTCAATGTACGAATAAATGCAGGGGGCTTGAGTGATAAAGTTTTTGTTGAAGATGTTCTGGCGAAAGCGTCTCAGCTCCTTCAACAAACGCTTTCAAAGGAAGCCGAAATATTAAGTTTGGTGGAAGGAAGGATATAGCAGACAAACGAAACGGAAAATCTTAAGGTGATATTAATATTGAATTAAAAGTGCCTGGTTTATCATTTTGTTGTTGATAAATAGTGACCTTTGTAGTATGATAAACTCATGAGGCATGGCAAAACGTATTTTATATTTACTTTCTGTGGTTTTACTTTTTCATGCTGTATTGGCTTGCAAAAGCGATAAACCCAATGTCAATCGGGCATTCTATTTCTGGAAAAGCAATCAGTATAGTTTGAGCGAAAAAGAACTTGATTGTATCAATCAGCAGCAAATTCAGAAACTGTATGTGAAGTTTTTCGATGTGGAACCGGATGCTCTTTTTGGGGCGATTCCCGTTGCAAAAACGAATTTGAATATCTGGAGTTTTCAGAATGATAGCGATACCGCCAAGGTGCAACCTCAGGTTATCCCAACGGTTTATATCAAGAATGAAGTGCTTTATCGCTTATCAACTGCCGGGTTAGATTCGTTGGCCGGAAATACCCTTTTCCTGATCAATAAGTTATATCGCAATCAAATAAGCGTTGATCGTTTGGGTGATTACAAGGAGATTCAGCTCGATTGCGACTGGACCGAGAAAACGAAAGACAATTATTTTTACCTGCTCCGGAAAATAAAAGAGGCATCGAAAAAGACCATTTCGTGTACTTTAAGATTGTACCCATACAAATACCGCGACCGAATGGGAATTCCGCCGGTTGATAAAGCAGTATTGATGTGCTACAACCTGATCAGTCCACTGGCCAGTGAAGATGCCAATTCAATTCTTTCGGCGGACGAACTCGAAAAGTACTTGGTCAAAACTCCTGAATATCCGCTTCACCTTGACGTGGCCCTGCCAGTTTTTTCGTGGATGCAGGTGTATCAGAACAATCGGTTTGCCGGGTTAGTTACTCCGAAACCACACGAGCTGGATTCGATTTTGAAGCCGGTAAAACCTTTGTGGTTTGAAGTTACAAAAGACCGTGAACTCGATCATTTATTTCTGAGGGCAGGAGATAAGGTTAAATACGAAGAAATTACCGCGAAAACATTAAAAGAAACCATCGCTTTGCTGAAGAAATATGTTCCCGCCACCGACGGGCAAACCATTATTCTTTTCCACCTCGATGCCAATAATTTAGACCAGTTTGACCATGAAACGCTCAATAGTTTTTTTACTGATTTTAATCAGTAGCCTGTCATTCCGAAGTTTGGCCTGTGGCCCTTATTATCCGCTGGGCGACGATATTCGGTTTTCACTTTTAAATCCCGGGACTTTTAATTATTCCGAATATTCCGAGTTTTATTACTCCTCCGGATTTTTCTATTCTTCAAATTTTGAGTCGGAAGCCGGGCAGTTGCGGAATCCGATCGATCAGGGAGTGAAACAGAATATCACACTTTGGCGAATCCGATGTAAAAATCAACCCGATGAAAAGTCTGTACATCAGGCTGTTTATGAATTGGGTGACGAAATTAATCATCCGGAATCGTCGAACGCGTTTGTGCGCTATCTTCATGCCAATCACGATACGGAAGCTTTATCTTACCTGAACTTTGCCAAAAAGTGCAATCCCTATAATTCGGTAATTGAGGATCCGTGGGAAAGGCAGGAATATGCCAATGTTCCGCAGCGAAAAAAGTTGATTGATGAAGCTGTCAGTCGGGCAAAGTCGACGAAAGATGAGGATATTCGTCAACGGTACGCATTTCTGGCTATCCGTTTGGCTAGTTACAACGACGATGCCGGGACACTTAAGTCTATCTACACGACGTATTTTGGTAAGTGCGATCACAAAAATATCATTGATTACTGGAGTTTGTATTTCAGGACATTAACTGAAGCGGATAGCGTGAAAAGAAATTTTGATGCGGCGCAGGTTTTCGCTTTTGCTCCCGATAAGCGAATGGCCATTTTTTACAGGTACGATAAGCTCATCCCGGTTGAAAAAACCTTGCAGTTTGCGAAGACTGATGAAGAAAAACGCGCCGTCTGGATGTTGGATGGCTTCCGAAAGACTGGCAAAACGCTGGATGTTCTGAAAAAATTGTATGTCCTTAAATCCAACGATTCAGGATTAAGTTTCCTGTTGTTGCGTGAAATCAATAAGCTCGAAGATTGGATTTATACGCCTTATTACACCAATTTCAGCCCTTCGCTCGAACCCTGGGAATACGAGGCGAAAGCCTATCCGGCGCGAAGAATTGAAGAAGACCGCAAGTACGCAAAGGATTTGCTGAGTTTTGTTGCAGCAGCCGATCTCCGGAAAATTGAAAATCCGAATCTTTGGCGACTTGCAAAAGCTTATTTGAGTTACATGACCGGCAATTATCCGTTGTCGCTGAACGAGATAAACGCGCTTCAGAAACAAAGCGCATCGGATTTGAAATTAAGTCGGCAGCTTTCGGTGCTTAAAGCCATTTGTTTAACTACTTCGCAGAAAGGAAAGTATATCATTCCGGAAGAAATAAAACCGGTATTGATGAGCGAATTTGCTACGGGAAACTTTAAATTGATTTTTGCGGTTGCCCGTGAGCTTGAGTTTAAAGGAAATACAACGGATGCTGCAGCTTTACTGTCAAAATTCAAATTGCGAAGGGTTGATTATAGCGATCAGGCGTATTGGAGGAACGGCATTTACTGGAAAACAAAGCCCCAAAAGCAAACCTTGTTTGTGGAGTATTACGACGATTATTTCTTTTACCTGGATGCTGAATATTCTGCTGACCAAATTAAACGTCTGATTGCTGACCTTGATGGCTCAGGAAAGAAGGATGCCTTTTCGGCATGGGAATTCGATGTTTTGCGAAAAGATAAGGACCGTTTGTACGATTTGCTTGGAACCCAATACATGCGCAAAAATGAATTAAATCAGGCGCTGACAAGTTTTGAGCATGTGGCCGATACTTTGTGGACTTCGAAATATTATCCCTACGCCACTTACCTCGATGCGAATCCGTTTTATGCCACTATGTACAGCGAACATCACAAAACGGCCGGCGACACAATTCGTTACACCAAAGTAGGCATTGCCCGGACGTTAATCAATTACCTGGCAAAAGCTGAAGATATTCATACAAAGCGCCGCGATTACTATTATTTTCAAGTGGCCAATTGTTACCTGAACATGACCCAATACGGCAATTCGTGGATGATGAAACGTTACTACTGGACCGTAAATACTCAAAACTCGGGTTTCGAAGACAACGACGACTATTACAATTGCATTTTGGCTCGAAAATATTACCTGAAGGCGAAAGAAGTAAGCGACAACAGCCAGTTTGCGGCCTTGTGTTTGCGTATGGCCGGAAGGTGCGAAAATCACCGCCTTCGTTCTCAAATGGATCCGTATGACACCGATCCACCTAAGGTTGAGAACGCCTATTACAAAGACTTGAAGAAAGAGTATCCCACTTTTTATAACGATTTGATCAGCAATTGTGAGTCATTCGACCGTTATTACCGGCTTGGGAAATTAGCTGTTAAATAAGATAAACAATGATTGCTCAAACACCTAAACCGCCCTACTATGCTGTGATTTTCACATCTGTTCGTACTGAAGGCGACAATGCCTATGCCGAAATTGCTGATAAAATGGTTGAATTAGCCAGACAACAGGATGGGTTCTTTGGAGCTGAATCTGCCCGGAGCGAAATTGGCATTACCGTTTCGTATTGGCGTGATCTGGAATCTATCCGGAGATGGAAAGAGCATTATGAACATATTATTGCCCGAGAAAAAGGCCTGGAAATGTGGTATGAATCGTTTAAAGTCAGGATTTCAAGAGTTGAAAAAGAATATAGTTTTAGTAACTATTGAGTCGTTTTGACTTTGTTTTTCCTGAAGTGCTTTTACTCATTGGGTTAATTTTGGGCAATTATGTTGAGTCAAAATAGAAAAGCTGCTTAGTTTTTGTAAATTTGCTTGGTGTTCTCAGTTGAGTGAATGGGAACCCAAACAACGAAATATCAGCCGAATTTATGAGTGATCCCTCTTTCTTTTTGTGGCTAAAGCATAGTGTTGTAATCTTTTTTATGACTTTTCTGCATGAAGATGCAGCTATTCTGGCCGCCGCATTTTCACGTGTTGAACATGGAATGCCTTTGGTTTATGCCTATGTAAGTATCTATCTTGGAATTATTTCGGGTGATATAGTTATTTTCGGACTTGGCCATTTTGCACAAAAGAATGCATGGTTGAGGTCTAAAATTATCGGGTCCAAGGTTGAAAATGTGAATAAGTGGCTCGAGAATCATCTGGTTAGGGTTTTATTGCTTTGCCGCATTACACCAGGCTTGTTGTTTCCAACCTATGTAGCCTGCGGGTGGTTCAAAATTCCATTTACCCGCTTCGCCTTTATAACAATTCTTTCAGGAATAATTTATTCAACGATAGTTCTCACCGCTATTATCCTGTTTGGCGATTTGGTTTTGATACATCTGGATTACTGGGCATGGATACTTTTGGTTGCAGTTGTTATTGGGTTTGGTGTCAGAAATGCGTTTAAACCACGCTGGAGTAAAACCACAGAGCATTTTATGGGTGAAGTCCCATCTTCGTTTTTTAAAGTCTTCAAAAAACAAATCCCGACTATCAAGCGCAAATTTAACGGAATGCCCTCTCTTGACGGAGTTAAACGATTGGTTTCGCACGCCGAACGGATTCCAAATGGACTGTTTTACATTCCGGTTGGATTGAGATGGCTCGCACTTGCGGTGCGGTATCGAAGCCTGACTTTACCAACCGTTTCTAATCCGATGATTGAAACGGGTGGGTTTTGGGGTGAATCGAAAAGTGACATCATGGGACAGGTTGGTGGAGATCAGCAGGTTTGGCTGGCCGAATATGTTACCTTGCACAGGAATGGTGGTGGTCCGCAATTCGATTTAGATGTTGCTTTAACCATGATGGATGAAAAAGGACTCAATTTTCCGGTTGTGGCTAAACCCGACGTGGGTTGGCAGGGGTATGGCGTCAGGCTGGTCGAAGATCAGGACCATTTATTTCAGTATATTTCGAGTTATCCCTTGGGTGAAAGGATGGTTCTTCAGCGACCAGTGCCGCACGATGGAGAGGCCGGAATTTTTTATGTACGCATGCCCGGAGAGGAACACGGGAAAATAATCTCGGTTACTTTGCGCTATTTCCCCTATGTTTATGGCGATGGCGTATCAACTCTTGAAGAACTCATCAAAAATAACCCAAGATCGAGGCTTCGGGCGGGATTTTTTCTGGGAGAAAAACCAGAACACATGGCTTTTGAAAAGGAATATCTTGAACTGGTACCGACAGAAGGCGAATTGGTGAGACTTTCTTTCATTGGAAGCATACGCGTTGGCGGTCTTTACCGAAACGCCAGTCATTTAATAACACCTGAACTTACAGCATGCATCGATCGAATAGCGTTGAGCATGCCCGAATTTTACTTCGGACGTTTCGATGTGCGATTTGAATCAACAGAATTGCTGATGACGGGGGCAGGTTTTTCGATTATCGAGATCAATGGTGCAGGTTCTGAAGCTATCAATGGCTGGGATCCCGAAGTTCCGATCTTGCAGCTATACAAAGAGCTTTTCAAAACACAAAGCATGTTGTTTAAAGTGTCAGACCTCAATCGGTCACGTGGCCATAAGCCCATGTCGATAAAGGATTTTTTGAAAGCTGCCCGCCGACAGAACAAGCTGATAGACAGCTATCCTCCGGCAGGATAGACGAAATTCAGGATTTCCGGCTTTCTATTCTCTCTTTGATCGTTTCCCAGTTGTGTGTAGTTAAGAAACTATCTGGAATAAAACTGGCCAGTTTTTCCAGAAATTGATAGGAAAGGGCGAACGACAACAAATTGGCTGGCATTCGGGTTCGGGCAGCAATGTCGAAGTTTCCAATGACTGCCTTTTCTTCTTTTTTTCGTGCCAGTTTCAAGGGCAAAGTGACCAACGCCATGCACGACGATGCAAATGGTGCCAGCACACGATCCATATTTGCCGGTGCATCAAAGTGTGACAAAAATACCAGAGCACTCAGTTGGTCGGCATTGACAAAAAACACGACCGATTCAGGTTTTTCATTCATGGCAAAATCTTCGAGCGGCTTAATAACCAGGTAAGGTTTGGAGGGTTTAACCGGATGCAGGTTGTCGATCAAGGCTTTAGCTAATGCTGGATTTTGGATAAACCGCTCGCATGGCCGCCAGAAATCATCTTTGTTCGACAGGAAATATTCAATTCCCTCGAAAATAGTATCCTGAAAACCGAGATAAAAAGCCGAACATGGCCAGCCAGTCGATTCTTCAGCAAAAACAACCGGAATTCCGGTCGATGCTTTCAGGATAAGCGGAACAATGCACCCGTTTCCTTTTTTCTTTAATTCGAGCGCATTTTCTGGTTTTTTGTCGTTGAAATACACGCCGCAGGGTTTGTATTTATCCAGTTTCAGGTTTTCAATTAACGTTTTTGCTATTTCTGAAGGTTTCATAGTCTTTCTAAATCTGGGTTTAAAGGTCAATAAAAATTAGAATTTTTTGGTTTAGCCGGATTTGTTGAGCAATCAAATGGCGGTTTCGTTTTAAGGTATATCCAGTTGATCTAAAATATTTTGCGGTTTTTCGATTTTTATATCGGTATCAAATTTTTCCGGATTTTTCGCTCCCCACATAGCAAGTGCAAATTTTACATTTGCTGCAATTGCTGCTTTGTAATCGTAAATTGAATCACCGATGTAAATCGCCTGTTTTGCTTCAGTTCCTGATATTTCAAGGAATTTTAAGATTGGATCGGGATTCGGTTTGTGCAGGGTTGTATCGTCGGCACAAACGTAAAAGTCGAGGTATTTCATTAGTCCGAAAGGAAGAAAATCATCATGAAGTTCAGCGTGTGTCTTCGATGTTGCTATGCCGGTAATAATCTGTTTCCCTTTTAGTTGCTGAAGAATTTCTTCAATTCCATCGAATACGGCTACCGTACTTTTGTAATCTGCCATGTATTCGTTCCACCGAATGTTTACCTCCAGAATATCTTTTATCCCGAGCTTTTCAAGGGCAACATGTCCGGGAATTCCCAGAACAAAATCCAAATCGGCTAAAGAGTATAAATTTCCGGTCTCTTCTGCCAATACTTTTTGGAGCGATTTTTTTACCGCGGCTTCGGTGTCGATTAAAGTTCCGTCAACATCAAAAATGATACATTGAAACATGGCAAATAGTTTTTTGGACTGGTAAAGTTGGTTAATTCGGGCGAAAAACTTACGGAAAATGATCTGAAAAATTGCATGAAGCTTGATTGTTGCCGTTGAGTTTTCATATTTTGTTTGAGGGTCGGGAGAATATTTTTTTGAGCGACTTTATGTGCTTAAAAATAGCTTCGCAACAAAAATGCCTTATTGGCTCTAAGCCTGGACATATATATCATGATTTCACTGGTCTCTAATTCACCAGATTTATCAAAATAATTTCCTAATTTTAGTTCTCGATTTGAAAATCACTAACTTTTACGAAATGAACGACTTGTGGTTCGAATAGATCCGATGAGTTCTAATCGTCAAATGCAAACAAGCCGCTTCCCATTTCCGGAAAGCGGCTTGTTTATGGGTGCCGCGATTTTTAATCGCGGGGTAAAATGCGGAGGTTTTTAACCTCCGCATTTGTTAGACTACATATGTTCTCGAAGTTATGTCACCATCTTTTCCGGTCCAATTGGTGTGGAAGAATTCGTCGCGTGGTTTGACTGGATGATCGTATTTGGCAAAAGCTTACCTTTGTATATATTCTATTTTGGGTTAAAAGATAGTTTAACTAACAACAAAAGAAACCATGAAAAATTTAATTACCCTTCTGATTGGATTGTTTGTCGTTTTTACATGCTATTCTCAAAATAACTTGTTTGTGCTTCATCCTTTGGTTGGCGATACCATTAGTCAGGCCGAAAAAATCAAGTTTGTGCTTTTCCCTGAAATCAGTAACGAAGATTTCTTTAACGGAACACTAACTCATTCAGCAGAAGGATATTTTCTGCATTATCAAACGAAAGGAAATGCAATAACTATGAAGCAGATAAGCGATTCGGATATAAACCAGTATCAGATAAATCTCGGTAAACTCGACGAATATTATTCGAACCTTAACAAGAATGACTCAACGAAAATCAAAGTAAAATCGGTCGTGGAAATTAAAGGCGATCAGGAAGGGAAACTGAATAAGGAGCTGATTAACGATGAAACCAAAAACCGAATTTCTCAGGAAGCGATCAGGGATACTCGAATGAAGGAGGACGCCGAACGATATGACCAAATCAGGAAAGGTAATGATATAACCGGAGGCGCTTATATTGAATTATTTGGCAAGAAGAAAAAGAAAAAATAAGGAAAATCATATTTCTTCAGATTTATTTTGTGTAAGTTGTTGTAGTTAAGTGATTTATTTGTAAATTAGTTAAGTATTTTATTCTTTTAGTAAACAAGTTTTTCAATGAAATCCGATGCAAGACTTGTTGAAAAACGGTGAAGCGATTAAGATCCTATCTTCTTTCTTAGTTGACAACATTAGGTGAAAAGTTGTGTTTTTGTGATATGAAAAATGTTCGTCAGCAATACTTTATTCATAGTTACAACTACCAAACATCTACTTCAATGTGTAAGTTAGCCTTTAAAACATGTATCATTGTCCTTTTTTTACTTGCGACTGACTTGGTTTCTGCACAGAAAAACATTATTATCAGTGACGATCTGTCCGCAAATTCTGAGATGCTGAATGTTAAAATGGGAACTCAAAAATTTGGAAAGATCTGGAATTTCCGATTTGGAGAATACGCAGTGGTAAAAAGTAAAATGGGATTGACTATTACAAAATCAAAAGATAGCTTTTGGGGGACTAAATCTGAAAGTATTACTTCTGAAAAATTCTCATTTGTGCTGTGCAACCAAAAAAGCGATTCAGCAATAGTGAATGCAGCCAATAAAGTTGAAGTTAAATCATTGAATGAAATACAGTTATTTCCTAATTTCTCGTGGGGAACGAATGAACTATTAAAAGGAGATAATATATTTTTTGCCTATATAGTTGTCAACCAAGATACTATTGATAAATGGGTTGTTTTTATAAAAAAGACTGAAAGTTCACAAACTGGAAATAGTTTCCTTGCATTTCTCACCAATGGTTCAAGGGACATAAAAATTTTTCCGACAAGTTCAAATAAAGAATCAGAAAATAAGATGTTTCCTGCACGTGGATATGAGCTTATTGAGAATGGACAATCCCTTTCTGCTATTCAGTACTTGGGAAGTGGAGCGCTTGGTTTTAATAAAAGTGTAGTTTGGATTAGTAAGAATTTGGATGACCGGATGAAACTTATTTTGGCTGCAGCCATGACTGCTGTTTTGCAAATAGAAACAACAAATGTCACCAGAAACATGTGACTATTTGATTCGTCTATATGCCGCAATCAAATTGAAAAGCCGCTCCCATTTCTGAAAGCGGCTTTTGTATTTTGCTAGTGAGCGGGTGACTCCAAGTCACCCGCTCACTAAAAGAGCAACAAATTACACCACGTAAGTACGTGAAGTGGTGTCTCCACCTCTTCCGGTCCAGTTGGTGTGGAAGAATTCGCCACGAGGTTTGTCGGTGCGTTCGTAAGTGTGAGCGCCAAAATAGTCCCGCTGAGCCTGCAACAGGTTAGCTGGTAAACGTTCGCTGCGGATTCCGTCGAAATAGCAAAGTGCTGAAGTCAATGCCGGAACAGGAATTCCGTTAGTCAAAGCAGTTGCACAAACACGACGCCATCCTGCCTGTGCTTTTTCAACGATTTCTTTGAAATGCGGAGCGAGCAACAGGTTAGTCAGGTCAGGATTAGTATCGAATGCTTTTTTGATGTCGGCTAAAAATACCGAGCGAATGATACAACCACCACGCCACATCAGGGCAATACCGCCGTAATTCAGGTTCCAGCCGTATTCTTTGGCAGCTTCCATCATCAGGTTATAACCTTGAGCATACGAAATAATTTTAGCTCCGAACAAAGCGTCTTTCAGGTCTGAAATCATTTGAGTTTTGTCGATGGTTTTGTCAACAACCGGTCCGCTGAGTACTTTCGAAGCTTCAACGCGCATGTCTTTTTGAGCTGACAAACAACGTGCAAATACCGATTCGCCAATCAATGTCAATGGAATACCCAAGTCAAGGGCAGAAACGGCAGTCCATTTCCCGGTACCTTTTTGTCCGGCAGTATCCAGAATTTTTTCAACCAATGCTTCGCCGTTTTCGTCGCGATAACCCAAAATGTCTCGGGTGATTTCAATCAGGTACGAATCCAGGTCGCCTTCATTGTATTTTGTGAAAACTTCGTGCATTTCGTCAGCACTCAAGCCTAGCATTTCTTTCATCAGCTGGTAAGCTTCACAAATGATCTGCATATCGCCATACTCAATTCCGTTGTGAACCATTTTTACGAAATGGCCTGCGCCGCCTTCGCCAACCCAGTCGCAGCAAGGGGAACCGTCTTCCACTTTAGCTGAAACAGCCTGGAAAATCTCTTTTACAGCAGGCCATGCGGCAGGTGATCCACCTGGCATCATTGATGGTCCTAACAAAGCGCCTTCTTCTCCGCCAGAAACGCCGGTTCCGATGAAAAGCAAACCTTTGCTTTCAACGTATTTGGTGCGGCGAATGGTGTCGGGGAAATGCGAGTTTCCACCGTCGATGATGATATCGCCAGGTTCCAGGTGAGGAATAATCAGTTCGATGAAATCATCCACCGGTTGTCCGGCTTTTACGAGCATCATCACTTTGCGTGGACGTTCCAGCGAAGCGCATAATTCGGCAATCGAATGAGCTCCGATGAAGTTTTTGCCTTTGCCACGACCAGCCATAAACTCGTCAACGCGGGCAGTTGTGCGGTTAAAAACAGCCACAGTAAAGCCTTTGCTTTCCATGTTCAACACGAGGTTTTCGCCCATTACGGCCAAACCTATCAATCCAATGTCTGCTAATTTTTTCATTTTGTATAGTTTGAATGTTTGTATTTTAGTGTTAATCAATGTCATTAAGTTGTCATTTGTGGTCATTGATAGTCATTCAATTGTTTTTTCCGACGAATGACGCGAAGCTAATGACAATCAATGACTAGTTATTAATTCGAAATCCCAGTTTTTTCAGCACTTCCAAAGTTTCTTTCCCAATATTTTTCGGAACAATGGTAAACGCTGGAAACTCCCTTCTGACAGGGTAATCGCCACGTAACTGTTCAAATTGTGCCGTATTTTTCCTGAAAGTTTGATCGTCATTCCTGATATCATACGTGTGCAAAATGGCTTTGGCTATAATTTTCTGTTCGCTCAGTCCGGTTCCATCGAGTTCAAAAACCGGGTTTGCCGGTTCTTCCACTCCTGAAGGTTGCCAGTTATCCAGTCCCAGTCCGAAGAATTGACTGATGGCGTGAACGCTCATCAGAGTTCCGGTGGCTTTGCCGTCTTTCGAGTACCCGGCAATGTGCGGCGTAGCAATATCGGTGATGGCTAGTAATTCCAGATCAATGTCTGGTTCATTCTCCCAGCAATCGCACACAAATTCTGAAATCTGATTGCTTTTCAGCGCTGCTTTCACAGCTTGTATTTCCACCACTTCGCCACGGCAGGAGTTGATCACGATTGGTTTACGTTTCAGACCTGAAAAGAATGCTTTGTTGCCCAAATGCAACGTGGCATCCTGGCCTTTCAGATTCAGCGGAACATGCAGTGTAATGATGTCGGCTTCGTCCATCACCTGTTTCAGGCTGACAAAAGTAGCAGAATCTTCAGCGCGTTCGCGTGGCGGGTCGTTCATCAGTACTTTCATGCCAAACAGTTCGCAGATTCGGGCAACTTTGCTACCCACATTTCCAACTCCAACCACGCCAATGCACAAACCGTCCAGGTGCAGATTTTTTCGTTCGGCCAAAACCATCAATGTTGAGGCGATGTATTGTTCCACCGATTTGCTGTTGCAACCCGGAGCATTGGTCCATTTGATTCCGGAGGCATCGCAATAGTCGGTATCGATGTGGTCGTATCCAATAGTTGCTGTTGCAATGAATTTAACCGATGAACCGGCCAACAATTTTTCGTTGCATATGGTTCGGGTGCGGGTTACAATCGCATCGGCATCTTTCACCACTTCTGGTGTTGTTTTCGATCCTGCCAAATAAATGACCTCAGCTACTCCTTCAAAAGCGCCACGGATGTAAGGGATTTTATCGTCAATAATTATCTTCATTGCTGAATTGTTGAATGGTTAAATTGTTTAAGGTTATTCCTTAAGTTGTTGGTTTGTGTATTTGATAAGGCTATTTATGGCTTTGGGAAGTTTTTCCAACTCGGTTCTTAATTCTTTATATTGATCTTGGGTAACTAAATTTCTATAAAGCGACTTTTCAAGCCAATCGACACACTCAAGAACAGAGCCTCTGGAGTAATGATAGAACTTTACTTTGTCTTTTTTATGATACCGGCCAAAACCTTCGGCAATGTTTGCTGAAATACTATCAGCAGCGTCGATGAATTGTGCCCCAATTGTTTTTTGAGCTAAATAAGGCCAAAGCATTACAATATCCCAAACCTTATTGCCAAAGTTAAAGCCAATATTATACGATTCAATGTCAGTAATTTTAAGGTAATTCATATTGTGAATAAATTAGCAATCGAACAATTAAACCATTTAACCATTTCGCTTTTTATAATACTCTTTCACAATTTCTTCCAGAACCGAGCTGGTTCGCGCTGCTGAATAACCGGTGCTTTCACAATCACCTTCTCCACGAAGATTCTGAACCACTTGGTGAATCAGGTTGTGCGAAATGTTCTCAGGATTCTGAAAACTGAATTTCACAGTTCCTTTTTCGGTGATCAGTTGTACATCGCTTGTGGTAAAGCACGCGAATACGATTTTGCCTTTGGTTCCGGTAATCTCCATGACATCTTCTTCAGCTCCTTTATCCACAACAAAACACCAGCTTCCGGTTCCGGTAACTCCTGAATCAAACGCGAAAGCAGCTGAAACCGTATCTTCAGCAGGATAATACCCGGTATTATTTTTGGCAATTCCGTTGACTTCAGTAATGGGTCCGAATACAAAATCCAGAAAATCGAATTGGTGTGAAGCCAAATCGTAAAAATGTCCGGCACCTGCAATTTCGGGATTGGTATGCCAGGTTTGTTTTTCAGGAAACTGGTCATTCATGCCAAAGGCTTTGTGCAAACGAACATTCACAGTTAAAGGCTTGCCAATAATGCCGTCATTAAACAGCTCTTTAACTTTTAAAAATGCCGGTAAAGTTCTCCGGTAATAAGCCACAAACAAGGGCATTCCGGTTTCTTCTGAAACACGGATCATTTCCTGACATTCCTGATCATTTCGGGCCATGGGTTTTTCCACATAAACTGGTTTCCCGGCTTTCATGACTGCAATGGCATACGATGCATGGGTGTCAGGCGGGGTAGCAATGTAAACAGCATTTACTTCAGGATCATTAATCAACTGATCAGCATCGGCATACCATTTCGGCACACCGTGCCGTCTGGCATAATCCTTGGCCAATGACGCATTCCGGCGCATCACTGCCACAAGGTTGGAATTCTCCACCTTGCTAAATGCCGGACCACTCTTCAGCTCAGTCACACTTCCGCAGCCAATAATTCCCCAGTTAATTTCCTTCAGCATCATTGTTTTTTGTTTCAACCACAAAGGCACAAAGGCCACATAGTTTGTTATGAATCTTCCTATTGTGTTCTAGGTGTCTATGTGGTTTATACTAATAATTGAAGCGATCTTTAAATGCCCACAAGCCCAATGCTGGATTTGAAATGTAGAAAATTTCTTCTCCGTCGGGCATTGTGTTGTAGCCGTCACGCAGCTTGGCCGGATCGTATTTGGCAGTTACCAGATCGAAATCGGCATAATGGAATCCAACACTTTCGATTTCAGCTTGTGTTAGGTTATCTGTACCTTTTCCGGGGCAATACGTGATGCTGAATCGTCCTTCGGATGAGCCGTGGATGAGGTGAGCGGCAGCACTCAGGTTATTGCGCAGTTCTTCGTTTTCGTCACAGCATTTTAGCGTGTTTGGTGTTCCGAAATAGCCATATTTGCGGATAAGTCGGTCGATTTCCTTGTCTTCACCGAACTCTTTCAGAGCAGGAGCCAGAACGATCAATTCGCCGTCATCATCTATTGCCATGCGGGTGCGGTAAACCGATTTGTTTCCCAACCAGGTGCTTTTGAATTCGGTTGGATCGAGGTAAACCACTACTTTTTTCAGGGGTTTATCCAGCATCTCGAAATTGACGAGTAAAGCCAGTTTGGCTGCTTTGTCGAATACTTCAAAATCATCACCAATAAACAATCCACGGGTTTTGATTTTGCCGTCGGTTTTATCGAGTCCAACCACTGTTTGCACGTAAACGATTGGCAAATGATTGGTGAAATGTTCCGATGCATAATTAAAAATACGGCGTACAGGCGTATCGGCATGACCCATCATTCGCTCCATTCCATAGGCTGCACCTACAAAATGACTTTTATTGATGCCTTCAACACCGCCAGTTCCGACGAAAATATTCTTGTTGTAATTGGCCATTCCCACTACTTCGTGAGGAACCACCTGACCGATTGACAAAATCAAATCGAAATTACCTTCAATCAAGATTTTGTTGACTTGGGCAGGCCATTCAAAATCGACGGCTCCGCCCGAAACTTCTTTGACAAATTCAGATGGAACAGTGCCAACAGTAACCACGTCGTTGCGCCAGTCGTGCTCACGAATGAGCGATGCTGGCATGGTGCCGAACATGTGCGAAATCTGGTGGTCAGTCATGGGCGAATGTGTTCCGAGAGCCGGAAGCACATCTGTCAAAGCATCACCGTAAAACTGCCATGTCATTTCGGTTAATTCACCGGCGCGACTTGGCAAACGGGTGTAATCTGGAGGAATAGCAAGCACTTTCTTCCTTGTGCCCATCTTTTCCAATGCTTCGAACAACCCTTTTTTTAGGTCGTCTGCACTTAATTGGTGGTTCACTGAACCTATTTCATAGTACATCATGGATTTACAATTTTATAATTTACAATTTACTATTTGCTTTCAGAATCATTCCTCTTCGAATTAAGTTTTTTCTTCATGGTATTAATTGAACTGACAATTATTTTGAATAGTTCTTGATTTTCCTTGATTAAATCATTAAGTAAATCTGCCTTAACTAAGCCTGATTCAACAATCAATTCCAACCAGTAAAGAGTTTCATCAAGTTCTTCTTCCACCATTTTGAGTTTATTCAGAAAATCTTTGTCAGATTTACCGAGGCAGGCGGATCGATAGTTTGCTCCGGGTGATGTTCCTGAACGAATAATTTGATTGCCAAGAGTTTTACCTGTTGTATTGTTTGGTGAGCTTTCTGAAAACTTAATTATTCTCAACGCAAAGATCTTAAGTCGTTTCTTTAAATCGTCAGCGTTCATTTTCCAAATGGAAAATCGTCAATAAATAAATGGTAAATCGTTCTATCGTTTCACTCTTGCATTTCCGCCCCAGATGCTCCAAACCATGTCTTCGTCGGCTGGTTGAGCATAATCGGTTAGGAAAGTGGTTGCCAAAGCGCCGGTTGCCCAGCCAAATTGAGGCCATTTTTCGGGTTCCCAGCCTTTCAGGATACCATAAAGCAAACCGCCAACAAAACCGTCGCCACCGCCAATGCGGTCGAGTACAGTAATTTTGCGTGGTTCAATGACTTGCCAGTCGTTTCCTTCGAGCATAATGGCGCCCCAAAGGTGTTCGTTGGCGCTGATCACCTGGCGCAAAGTAGTCGCAAATACCGAGGCATTCGGGAAAGCTTCTTTTACACGGTTAATCATTCCTTTAAATCCTTCAATTTCAGCATCAATACCTTTGCCTCCGGCTTCAGGTCCATCGATACCTAAACAAAGTTGAAAGTCTTCTTCATTGCCAATCAGGATATCGGCTACCGAAGCAATTTCAGTAAAACTTTCGCGTAATTCCTGATCGCGACCTTTCCAGAACGAAGCACGGTAATTCAGGTCGAAAGCGATGCGTGTACCGTATTTTTTGGCTGCACGGGCAATTTCCAGGCAGAAAGTTGTTGTTTCGGGCGATAAAGCGCCAATCAATCCTGAAAGATGCACGATTTGTACACCTTCTTTTCCGAAGATGCGTTCCAGATCAAAGTCTTTCACGTTCAAGGTGCGGCCAACTTCTCCGGCACGGTCGTTTTGTACACGGGGGCCGCGGGTTCCGAAACCGCTGTCAGCAATATTGAACTGGTGGCGATAACCCCATGGATCACCTTGTGCCACTTCAGGTCCTTCGTAATCCATGTTCCGGCTGCGGAGGCTGCTTTTAATAAACAGGGCAATCGGACTGTCTTTCACGAAAGTAGTGAGTACTTTTACCGGAAGACCGAGTGAAGAAGAGATATTTGCAACGTTTGTTTCGGCACTGGTGGCCTGCATTTCGAACAAGTTGCTGCTGTGTACCGGTTGTCCGTTTACCGGCGTGATGCGAACACCCATGCTGGTTGGAACCAAAAGGGAATATTTACAGTCTTTTTTTAATTCGAAGCTCATATTTTAGATTTTTAGATTTTAGACATTTGATATTAGACACAAGTATCAAGCTTCAGGTATCAAGAAAACACCTAACCTGCAACTCGTACCCCGCATCTCATTTACACTCCTCCAAAAGCGCTGTATCCTCCATCAACGGGGATCACGATTCCGGTTACGAACGACGAAACATCAGAAAGAAGGAATAAAGTAGTTCCTTGAAGATCTTCCGGCTCACCGAATTTGCCCATTGGTGTGTTGTTTACAATTTTTTGTCCGCGGGCCGAGAAGTTGCCGGTTTCTTTATCGAGTACCAAAAAGCGGTTCTGGTCGGTAATGAAAAATCCGGGAGCGATTGCATTAACGCGGATTCCAACTTTTGCCAAATGAACGGAAAGCCATTCAGTGAAATTGTTGATCGACGCTTTTGCAGCCGAATAGGCAGGAATTTTAGTCAGCGGTTTGTAAGAGTTCATCGACGAAACGTTCAGTACCACACCTTTTTTATTCTTCAACATATCGGTTGTAAATACCATCGATGGAAGTAAAGTTCCTTTGAAATTGAGTGCGAACACTTTGTCGAAACCGTCCATTGACAAACCATAGAACGTATCTTCCAGGTGATCGAGGCTGTTCTCGTCCATTTGTTCCACTTTCGTAGTTGCAGTTGGGTGATTTCCACCGGCTCCATTGATGAGCATATCAATATCACCCAATTTTTCGTTGATTACTGCTTTGGCTTTGATTAACGATTCTTTGTCCAAAACATTGGCTTCAACTCCAATTACTTCAGCATTATATTCTTTTGAAATTTCAGCTGCAACTCTTTCTGCCACTTCTTTATTGATGTCGGCAATCGCAATTTTAACGCCTACTGAGGCCATTGCTTTAACCATTGCTGAACCGATAACACCAGCGCCACCCGTAATTACACAAACTTTACCGCTTAAGTCATTAAAACTAATTGGATTCATTTCTTTATAGTTTAGTTATTTATAATAGTCCAGATTTTCTTTGGTAATAATATCAATGGACGTATAATTTTCATTTTTTACTTCTTTTTTCAAAAGGAGATACTCGAAAAGAGTGATAATCGCATTGTATCCTTGTTCTTCAGGTCGCTGACAAATCAAAAAATCAATAAATCCTTTCTTCAGAAAATTGATGTTTTCGTTGATTAAGTCGTGGCCGATAACGCGGATACCTCTCAGGTTCAGTTTTTCAAGAATGCGTCCCAGGTAATAAACCTGTGAGTTGGTTACAAAAATGCCCTGAATTTCAGGATTTGTTTGCAACACGGTTTCAATTGTCTTTTGTGTTTCTTCGGAAGTGGGATCCGCAATTTCCAAGGTGATCAGTTTTCTCTTTTCCTCTGGTTTGTCTTTGCTGAAATACTCATAAAATCCTTTTTCGCGTTGCACCAAATGGTTCATGTTATCCAATTGCTTGGCGAAATGCAAAATCAGGATTGAAGCATCCACAGGAACGGAGTAGTCGAGCAGTTTGGCCGCCAAAGTTCCGGATTGAAACGAATTCTGACCGATGTAACTCAGCTTATCACATTCCTTGATATTCGAATCGATAAATACATAAGGGATGTTCCTTTTCTTCAGTTCGGCGATAAACTCTTTTGATTCCCGCGAAAAGAATGGTGCAAGTACCACTCCTTCAGGATTGTTGTTGAGAATAATTTCGGTTTTCTTATTAAACGTATCTGGATCAGATTGTTTAAATAAATGTGTGGAGACGGTTACTCCATATTGATGAATTTCGTCAAAAGCTTTTTGAACGCCAATCAAGGGTTTATTCCAATAAGCTTCAGGCGAAATGGGTTCGGGGACCAATATGGCAAACGAAAATGTTTTTTTTGATGCCAATGTACTTGCCATTAAGTTCGGTTGGTATTCCAATTCTTCGATAATTGCAAGGATTTTTTCACGCGTGGTTTTCGAAACCTCGCCACGTTTGTGTATTACACGATCAACTGTTCCAATCGAAACGTTTGCTTTTAGTGCAATATCCTTGATCCGGGTGCGATTAATTGCTTTGATGACGATTCATTTTTAGTGGTGAAACTATTCAGTAGGAACAAAGCTAAATAATTTTTCTTTGATGTCGTGTACGAACACGGAAAAACTATTTTAAAACATTTTTAGCCAATTATTAGTGCGTCATCGTTGTAGATTAAAGATATTGTATCTACTTTCGTGTCCGTACACGGAAAAATCGTTTCTTTTTTTATGTTTCAGTAAATTAATGTACTATGCAATTAGGAAAATACAGTTTAGGGATTGGCGATCGCTTTTCCCATCAAGGCGTGGCTCAGCTTCGTGGAATTATGAAAGCTAACCTGACTGGGTTGGATATTAGTCCGGTTTGGAATAAGTCGAATCGCGAACATATGTATGTGCATTCGCACCCGGCTGATGTTCGAAAAGAAGCTGACGCGGCAGTTGCCGTTTTGGGTTTCTCCGGAAAATACTTTGTCGATGCCGATCATATTAATATGGGAACGGTAGCACCATTTGTCGAAACCGCCGATTTTTTTACCTTGGATGTGGCTTCATTTATTGGAAAAGAAAGCCTTGAAGCCGAAGTGAAGGCTTTTATTACTTCATGCTCCAAATATATTGGGAAACTGAATATTCCCGGAATTGATCATGCGATCGACGTTTCAGAAGAATTGATCGAACAAATTGCACATAAATTTTTAGCTGCTACCCAACAGGCTTCCGAAATCTACAATTATCTGAAGGAAAAGAAAGGTACTGGCAATTTTATTACCGAAGTTTCGATGGACGAAGTTGAAAGCCCACAAACTCCGGTCGATTTGTTTTTTATCCTGAAAATGTTGGCCGATAAAGGAGTTCCGGCACAAACCATTGCCCCCAAATTTACTGGTCGTTTTAATAAAGGAGTTGATTATACCGGAAACGTTGAGCAGTTTGCCAAAGAGTTTGAAGAAGATGTTCTGGTAATTGATTATGCGGTGAAAGAATTCGGACTTCCTGAAGAACTGAAGTTGAGTGTTCACTCCGGAAGCGATAAATTTACGATTTATCCGATCATGGCGGGCATCATCAAAAAATACAATAAAGGTATTCACGTGAAAACAGCTGGTACAACCTGGCTCGAAGAAGTGATCGGTCTTGCCGTTGCTGGTGGCGAAGCCTTGGAAGCAGCAAAGTCGATTTACACGATTGCATTGGGCCGCAAAGACGAATTGTGTGCTCCGTATGCCGATGTGATCGATATTGATGATTCGAAATTACCAACACCTGCTGAAGTTGCCGGTTGGTCGAGCGAAAAATACGCCAATACGTTGCGTCACATCCCTGGTCATCCGGATTATAACCCGAATTTCCGGCAGTTAATTCATGTGGGCTACAAAGTGGCTTCAGAAATGGGAACAACTTATACCGACCTTCTGAAAAAACATGCTGATGTTGTTGGCCAGTGCGTTGAAGAAAATATTTATGACCGGCATTTGAAGAGACTTTTCAATTTATAATTTACTATTTTTTCATTTACAATTTACTATTGAAAAATGACTGCTGACGATCTAAAAAAGAGGTTAAAGATATTTGCATTAAGAATAATAAAGCTTTCCGAAAGTTTACCAAACAATATCACAGGCAAAACTCTTGGTAATCAAATTATTCGTTCGGGGACGTCGCCTGGAGCAAATTATCGTTCCGCTTGCCTTGGTAAGTCAGATAAAGATTTTTTGAATAAATTGAAAATGGTTGAAGAGGAACTTGATGAGACGCTTTATTGGCTGGAACTTATTGTCGAATCTGGCTTGGTAAAGCCTAATTTGCTCGATGATTTAATTCAGGAAAATCAGGAATTATTTAAAATAATTGCCAGTTCTATCACAACGATGAAGAAAAAGCTTAATTCTACAAAATCGAATCCTAAAAATTGAACGGCAAAATAGTAAATCAATAAATTGACTATTTAAATATTTACGATTGACCATTATCTTTTCGTATTCGATTTAAATAGTAAATTGTAAATCAATAAATTGTAAATATGAAAAAACCTTTTATGGACGAGAATTTTCTGTTGCAAACCGAAACTGCACAGAAATTATACCATGAACATGCAGCTAAAATGCCGATTTTCGACTATCACTGTCACATCAATCCAAAAGATATTGCTGAGGATCGTAAGTTTAACTCCATTACCGAGATTTGGTTGGCCGGCGACCATTACAAATGGCGTGGAATGCGAACCAATGGTGTCGATGAGCGTTTTTGCACCGGCGATGCTTCCGATTGGGAGAAATTCGAAAAATGGGCAGAAACTGTTCCACACACTTTACGGAACCCATTGTTTCACTGGACTCACCTCGAACTGAAGAAATTCTTTGGAATCAACGAAGTTTTAAGTCCCAAAAATGCACGTCAGATTTTTGATGCCTGTAACGCAAAGTTGCAAACTCCGGAATACAGTTGTCGTGGTATTATCCGGATGGCCAATGTGCACACCATTTGTACTACCGACGATCCAATTGATAATTTACAATACCACCAGCAAATTAAAGCATCAGGGTTTGAAGTTGCTGTACTTCCGGCATGGCGCCCTGACAAAGCCATGATGGTCGATGATCCTGTATTTTTCAATGCCTATATCAATCAATTATCGACGGTGGCCGGAATGCGAATTACAACTTTTGCCAATCTGATAAGTGCATTGGATAAACGTCATCAGTATTTCCACGAAAACGGTTGCCGGTTGTCTGATCATGGTTTGGATACCGCTTTTGCTGAAGATTATTCATCCAAAGAAATCCGTGCCATTTTCTCTAAAGTAAGGTCGGGAAGTAAACTTGATTCGGAAGAAATATTGAAATTCAAGTCATGTATGCTTTACGAATTTGGAGTGATGGACCATTCACGCGGATGGACACAACAGTTGCACATTGGCGCATTGCGCAACAACAACACTCGTTTGTTCAATAAATTAGGACCTGATACAGGATTCGATTCGATTGGCGACAAACCAGTTGCTGAGCCTTTGTCCAAATTACTGAACCGTCTGGATATGGAAGATAAACTGTGCAAAACTGTATTGTACAACTTGAATCCAGCCGATAATGAATTGTATGCAACCATGATCGGTAATTTTCAGGATGGAAGCGTGCCAGGAAAAATGCAATGGGGTTCAGGCTGGTGGTTTCTCGATCAGAAAGATGGTATGGAAAAGCAAATCAATGCCTTGTCGAATTTGGGCTTGTTGAGCCGATTTGTTGGTATGTTAACCGATTCCAGAAGTTTTTTGTCGTACACCCGACACGAATATTTTCGCCGTACCCTTTGCAATATTTTGGGTAACGACGTGGAGAACGGTGAAATTCCGAACGACATGGAATTACTTGGAAAAATGGTCGAGAATATTAGTTTCAATAATGCAAAAAACTATTTCAATTTTTAAGAATAAGTTATTTTTCCCGCCTTTTGGTACGAACAGAACTTGCTGAAATTGATAAAAATGTTAGATTTGCAATCGATTGCACATATGGAATAGGAAAAAGAAATCAGGAGTGAGGAAACGTTTTCTCATTCCTTTTCCTCTATCCTGTCTGTTGTTAGTAAATTGAAAATCAAAAAATAGTAAATAGAATTAAGATGAGAGTAGTTACATTCGGAGAAATCATGTTGCGACTTGCAACTCCAGGTTATTTGCGTTTCAATCAAACCGATAGTTTAACAGCCACTTTTGGCGGTGGTGAAGCTAATGTGGCCGTTTCGCTTGCCAACTTTGGCATCCCGGTTGACTTTGTGACCCGGCTGCCCAAAAATGATATTGCACAGAGTTGTGTAATGGATCTGCGGAAATACGGAGTAGGAGTGGATCAGATTGTCTATGGCGGCGATCGTATTGGTATTTATTTCCTCGAAACGGGCGCTGTAAGTCGCGGTAGTAAAGTGGTTTACGACCGTGCCCATTCAGCAGTTTCCGAAATTAAATCAGGAATGATTGACTGGGACAAGGTTTTTGAAGGTGTGAACTGGTTTCACTGGACGGGAATTACACCAGCTATTTCGCAGGGCGCTGCCGATGTTTGTCTGGAAGCCATTCAGAAAGCTAATGAAAAAGGAATCACCGTCTCGTGCGATTTAAATTACCGCAAAAATCTTTGGAACTACGGCAAAAAAGCCGGCGAAGTAATGCCTGCCTTGGTTGCCGGAACCGATGTGATTTTGGGAAATGAAGAAGATGCCGAAAAAGTACTTGGAATTAAACCTGAAGGAGTTAATGTAACCGGTGGTCATGTTGAAGCTGCTGCTTACGAGTCTGTTTCAAAGCAGATTATGACCAAGTTTCCACGTTGTAAAAAAGTGATCACTACCTTGCGTGGATCGATTAACGCCAATCACAACAGTTGGTCGGGTGTACTTTGGGATGGAAAAACTTTGTTCGAAGCTCCAACTTACCAGATTACCGATATTGTTGACCGCGTTGGAGGTGGAGACTCGTTTATGGGTGGTTTGATTTACGGATTGCTGACTTATACCGATGACGATCAGAAAGCACTGAATTTTGCAGTTGCAGCATCGTGTTTAAAACACACCATTTATGGCGACTACAACCAGGTAACTGTTGATGAAGTTGAAAAACTGATGGGCGGCGATGCTTCGGGTCGGGTTGCCCGATAATTATAAATTTTGAATGATTAATTATAAATGAAAACGCAAAGACACCAAGACACCAAGAGTTTGAAATAAAAAACGTTGTGGCTTCGTGCCTTTGTGGCAAAAGATAAAAGAATGGCAAGGTTTACAAGAATAGAAGTAGCAATCAAAATGAAAGAAACCGGCATGGTTCCGGTATTCTATCACAAGGATACAGAAGTTTGCAAACAGGTGGTAAAAGCCTGTTACAACGGAGGTGTTCGAGTATTTGAATTTACAAATCGTGGTGATTTCGCACACGAAGTATTTGCCGAAATCTCAAAATGGGCAGTCAACGAAGCTCCGGAAATGATTTTGGGAGTTGGCTCGGTGATTGATAGCGCAACAGCAGCATTGTACATTCAGTTGGGTGCTAATTTCATTGTTTCACCTTTGATTGACGAAGATACAGCCCGTTTCTGCAACCGCCGGAAAATTGCCTGGAGTCCTGGCTGCGGTTCGGTTACCGAGATTAACCGTGCACATGAACTGGGTGCCGAAGTGGTGAAAGTTTTTCCTGGTTCAGCGGTGGGTGGCCCTGATTTTATTTCAGGAGTAAAAGGCCCGATGCCTTGGGCAAGTATTATGCCAACCGGAGGCGTTTCGCCCGACGAGGCCAACCTGAAAGGCTGGTTTAAAGCAGGAGTGCATTGCGTAGGCATGGGATCACAATTGTTCCCGAAAGAGGTGATTGAAGCTGGAAATTACAGTGCTATTACTGAAAAATGTAGTCAGGCATTGGCGATCATAACAAAACTAAGAACATAACAAACGAGTACAAACCAATAAATCTAAACTATGCTTTCGAATACAATCAGCAGTAAGAAGACAAACTTCAGGTGGGTGATCTGTGCCATGCTCTTTTTTGCGACAACGGTCAATTACCTCGACCGACAGGTTTTGTCGTTGACGTGGAAAGATTTTATTGCACCCGAGTTTCATTGGACAAATAGCGATTACGGTACCATTACTTCACTTTTTTCAATTTTCTATGCCGTAAGCATGTTGTTTGCCGGTCGGTTAGTTGACTGGTTGGATACCAAGAAAGGATTTCTATGGGCTATTGGCGTGTGGTCGGTTGGAGCTGTACTTCATGCTTTTAGTGGTATAGCAACTTCTGGCGTTTTAACCGGAAAATGGCTGGTTGGCTTTGGGGAAGCAAAAACCATTATTGGTGCAGTTACCGATTCTTCTATGATTGTTACTGTCAGCGTTACCATATTTGTATTCGCACGTTTTATATTGGCTGTAGGTGAATCCGGTAATTTTCCGGCAGCGATTAAAACAACAGCCGAATATTTCCCAAAAAAAGACAGGGCTTTTTCTACCAGTATTTTTAATGCTGGGGCTACTGTTGGAGCCTTGGGAGCTCCTATCTCTATTCCTTTTATAGCTAAAGCCTGGGGTTGGGAAGCCGCTTTCATTATTATTGGTGCACTTGGATTTGTGTGGATGGGAATTTGGATTTTTATATACAAAAAACCTGAAGTACACCCAAAAGTAAATGCTGCTGAATTAACATACATTCAGCAAGACAAATTAGCTGATATTCAGAGTGGACAGGAGCAGGCCGGCGACAAAGTTAAAGCATCGTTTGCTGCTCATTTTAAGTATAAGCAAACCTGGGCATTTGCTATTGGAAAATTTATGACCGATGGAGTATGGTGGTTCTTCTTATTTTGGACTCCTGCCTATTTGAGCTCAGTTTATCACATGGATTCGACTCAAAGCGCTTTCCCTCTGTTTGTTTTGTATATGATTACACTTCTCTCTATTTATGGCGGATGGCTTCCTTCTTACTTTGTTTCCAAGAAAGGGATGAACCCATATGCCGGACGTATGAAAGCGATGTTAATTTTTGCCTTTTTTCCACTTTTGGCCATGTTTGCTCAACCACTTGGACACTATACCTTTTGGCTACCTGTCATTATTATTGGTATTGCAGCTGCAGCTCATCAGGCTTGGTCGGCCAATATTTTTTCAACAGTTGGCGATATGTTCCCTAGATCGGCTATTGCAACTATTACGGGTATTGGCGGTATGGCTGGTGGTCTTGGTTCATTTTTTATTAATAAAGGATCAGGCGTACTTTTTGATTTTACCGAACAAACCCAAATGCAATTCATGGGTTTTAAAGGTATTGAGTCCGGATATTTCATTATTTTCTGTATCTGCTCTGTTTCTTATTTAATTGGTTGGTCGATTATGAAAACGCTTGTTCCTAAATACAAGGTTATTACCGATTTGTAGTAGGATTTTAAAATTATAAACAGAAAGAAGCAGGTCATTTGACCTGCTTCTTTCTGTTTATATAATACTGATTAACAATTCGGGATTGCTAGCTCTTTCACTTTTTTCCAGATGCAATCATCAACAGGGATGCCTAATTCCATGTTTTCAGCACGGGTTTTTAGCGATTGTTCTCCGGGATAGTAGATATGATTTGTATCCTCGGCCAATTGCGATGATTTGATTTGTTGAATCGTATCGGCAATGGCCTGATCGATGAATTCTTGTGTATTTATTTTCTTAGGATCGATTGCAATAAACACCTGGCAACAGCTTCCGCAAGAGCCTTTATCTGCTTTGTCAATCCCGGAAGTGGTGAGTCCTCCTGAAACTAGTGCTGAAATCAGGTCAAGCATAACGGCAAACCCAGAACCTTTCCAGAATCCCATAGGTAAAATTCGTCGGGTTTCTTCAACTTCACCGGGATTGTCGGTGAGCTTTCCATCCAGATTAAATCCTCCGGGGTAGGGGAGTTTCTGGTGTTTCAGGCGTGTTGTCTGAAGCTTCCCATACGAATATTGCGACATGGCCATATCGAGCACTAGGTGCCCTTCTTTGCGCGGAACTGCCATGATAAATGGGTTATTCCCAATTCCGCACGATTTCGCACCCCATACCGGCATGCACGATTCCGTATTGGTCCAGCAAATGCCGATAAATCCTTTTTCTGCAGCTTGCCATCCATAAGTTCCGCCGCGCATCCAGTGGGTGGTAGTGTTCAGGCTCACTAATCCGAGTCCGTATTGTTCGGCAATTTCGGTCGCACGGTTCATCGCAAAAAGTGCATTTAAAATTCCCGGTCCAAGGTTCCCGTTGTAAGTTTCAATTGATCCGAGATTTAGCTGTAGTGTTGGTTCTGCATTTCCATCGACCAAACCTTTCCTCAGGTAATCGACAAAACGCTCCACACGGTTCAGCCCGTGAGAATATACGCCATCGCGGCTCGATTCAGTGTGAATGAGGGCGCAGATCTCGGCTTTTTTTTCGGGCATGCCAGCATTCATGAAAGCCTTCTTGATGGTGGCCATCATTTCGTCAAAAGTGATTCGTGTCATGGTTTCTAGAATTGATATTGAATACTGATGTCGCTCCAATTTTAACGAAAACAACATCAGGTAAAAGTAGCAAGATTACCTCATTTATTGAGCCAATGAAGCGGAAATCAAGGTCTTTTCATGCGCTTTTTTGATAATTGCGCCCAGCCGTTTAATTCCTTCTTCGATCATTTCTTCCGACGAATTGGAATAGTTTAGTCGTATGTTTCGGAGGCCTTCATCGATTGTAAAAAACGATTTTCCGGGGACAAAAACTACTTTTTCCTGAATGGCTTTTTTGATGAGTTCTTCGGAGTTCATCGATTCAGGTAACGTAGCCCAAATAAACATTGCCCCTTTGGGATTGGTATAGCTGACTTCCTCGGGGAAATACTTCCTGATTGATTCAATCATACAATCTTTTTGTGCTTTGTAAGCCAACCTGACTTTGCAGAGATGTTCTTCCAGGTTATTATCGGTCAGAAAACGATAAATAATGTGTTGAACCACATTGTTGGTATGCAAATCGGTAGCTTGCTTGATGCGCAGCAAATGCGGTATCAATTCTTTTGGGGCGCAAATCCAACCGGTTCGGAGTCCGGGCGAAATCATTTTTGAGAATGATCCGCACCAAATGGTGTGATTTGGGTTTGAGGCATAAACTGGTGCCTGAAATTCTCCTTCAAAACGTATTTCGCCATAAGGGTCGTCCTCCACCAGTAGTATGTTGTGCCAGTCGAGCAGGATGGCCAGATTCTCGCGGGTTGCTGCGGAATAGGTAATTCCGGTTGGGTTCTGGAAATTTGGTATGCCGTACAAAACCCGTGACTCGGTTTTCAGGATCGTTTCTTCCAGTTCATTCAAATCCAGGCCATCTGAATTTAAAGTGATTTGATGAAATTCGGGACGATAAGCCGAAAATGCCTGTATGGCTCCCAGGTAGGATGGTTTTTCCAACATTAGCGGATCGCCCGGATTGATCAGCAGTTTGCCAATCAGGTCGAGTGCTTGTTGCGATCCGTTGGTGATCAGGATGTTTTCAGGCGAAATAGCTAGATTGTACTTGCCGTTGTACCTGTCACATATCCATTGCCTTAACTGGAAATAACCTTGGCTTCCGGCGTATTGAAGCGTTTCTGCACCTTCAATGTCCATAGTTTGAATAAATGCCTGTTTCATTTGTTCTGTCGGGAAACAGGTTGGATTGGGCAATCCACCGGCAAACGAAATCATGTCGGGCTGTTCGCATACAGCAAGTATTTCGCGGACAAACGATGTAGGAATTTTTTTACAACTTTTTGAGATCAGACTTTCGTAATTGACTTCCATAGTATTTGATTTTAAGGTGATAGCCGGAGCAAAAAAAGCCCTTCCCAGATAAATAGGGAAAGGCTTTATATTGTTTCTGGCAATAGTTTCCCTAGGTGAACTCGTTCACAAAAATGACCACTACCGCCACGAGAATAAAATGCATCATATTCAGTTGATCAAAAAAAAAGCCACTCCCTTTTTGAGGGAATGGCTTAAATAATCGGATTTATATATTTGTCGTTTATGCCATACCCTCTTTGCGCGAAACCACGAATGCGGCCACGATTGCGACTAGAATATGGATAAATTGTTTCTTCATAATTGTAAACAAAGGAAAAAATTATTTCCTAATTCAAAACAGTTGCTGTTTTGTTGTTTTTTATCGTTGATGATTTGGTAACATTTCGGATTACTTCACTTTCCTTCCCGGAACTCCTTCTCTGGTCATTTTTACAGGTCGAATGGTTCCGTCAGGGTTAAAATACAACCGGTCGATACACACCACACGGTGGTCGCGTCCTTCGTTTGGAATGGGACGTCGGTGATAGAAAATATACCAATCGTCGGTTCCAGGAATATTCACGACCGAATGATGTCCAGCGCCGGTAGCAATTGCCGGATCGGATTTCAGAACAACATCCAGTTTCTTGAATGGTCCAAAAGGCGAATCGGCGATGGCATAGGCTACTTTATACGTGTCGTTTGTCCATCCGCCTTCTGACCACATGAGGTAATATTTCCCGTTCCGGATAAACATGAGTGGCCCTTCAACATAACCTTCAGGAGTAATTTCCTGAACTATATTTCCATCAGGATAAGGAACGAGTGCTGTAAAATCGCTGTTGAGTTTAGCGATGTTACAATGTCCCCATCCTCCATAGATGATGTAATATTGCCCATCTTTGTCCTGAAAAACGAATTGGTCGATGGGTTGGGCCGTGTTATAAAAGTCCTGAATTAATGGTTTCCCCAAGTAATCGCGGTATGGACCTTCAGGTTTTGAAGCAATACCGATACCGATTCCACCAATTTTATTTTCAGCTGCAACATATCCATCGCGGAAGGGAGCCTGAATGTCGTTTGCAGAAAAAAACAGGAAATAGCTCTTGTCTTTTTTAACGATACATGGCGCCCACATTGCTTTTTTTGCCCACTTTACAGCAGAAGTATCGATGATGTGCGAGTGCTTTTTCCAGTGTACCAGATCTTCAGACGAAATGGCATCGAGAAATGTTTGTTCTTCGTATTTGGCCGAAAAAGTTGGATAAACCCAAAAAGTATGGTCGAAAATCGCACCTTCAGGATCGGCGTACCAACCTTCCATGATGGGGTTGCCTGAAGTTTGTTCTTTCTGGCTGGCAAAATGGCAAGCCATTAGTAACATTGAAATGGCGAGCGAAAGATATAATCTGAATTTAGACATGATTGAATGTATTAGTTTAGCTGTTTGTAGTCATCGATTACCCGGATAACTTTTCCTTCAGGGTTTAGGTAGTAAACACCCCTTTTGTCCTGAACTTCTTTTCTTCTCGGTTCCCAATAGTCGCGGGCATAATATAAATCAGTAAAATAGATGCCACCATTGGGTGCAATCCAAAGATCGTTAGGTGCATTCAGTGGATGTCCGTTATAGTTTTCGGCAATAATTTTCATTTTACCTTTTTCGTCGAACGTCGCAAGGCGGTTATGCAAATCGGCACAGGCAACCAATTCGCTTTTTTTGTTGAAATAGGTTCCGTTTGACCGTTCGCAGTGTTGTAAAAAATGGTGATTACGTTGCCTTTTTCATGCCAGATGTAAATTTTGTCGTTGGGCTGATCGGTAAAAAATATCCGGACGTCAGGAGCAACCGAAGGTCCTTCAGTAAAAGCATAACCACTACCAACCTTAGTCACTTTTGAATTTTCTTCGAACAATTGATTATTCTGTGATTTTACTAAATAACCTGAAAGCAAGAGAATTATAAGTAGCACAAGTTTATTCACGGTTACGTTTTTTAGTTTGGTTTTTGAATTTTGGAGATAAATGCCAATAAAATGTACATTTATGCCATCCAAATTGCTAAAGATAAAATTCAGATTTTAAAAACATGGGTAAATGAGCATGAAATTTCCGGGACTACTGCTTTTTCTGATGGTATTTGCTTTTCAAAAATGCTTTGGGCAGCTTGGTTCCGATGGTTCTTATTTCTGGAATTCGACAAGTCTCACTTATCAATTCAATGATAAAACTGAGTTGGCTTTTGGCAATAAAGATCACTATAGCAATCAGATTGAAAGGCTTGATTATTATCATTTTGAATTGATTGGTTATCGAAAGTTGACCAGTAAATTTTTGCTTGGACTAGGCGTACGTCAAACCGAAAGTTATAAGTCAAATGGATGGAATCCCGGACAAACGTACATGTTTTATGGTGTACTGCTTTTTAATCCGCTTGATATTAAAATCAAGTTTGCCAATCGGTTGACTGCTAAAGTCAGCAAAACGGACAACACCCAATATGGATTGGACAACATTTCGAACATTGATTTTTTCACCAAGTCGAAATGTAAATTTCCAAAACCTTACCTGATGGATGAGGTATTTTCTAATTTCAATGTCGGTAAATTACAGACCCTTCGGATTTATGGCGGTTTTCATGTTGTTAAAAACGAGCATTGGGGAATTGACCTGTATTACTGCTATTGCCAAACCATGTCAAGTGCAGAATGGAAGTATTACAATGTGCTTGGAATTGGAACTAAAGTGAAAATCTGATAATTCCAAATCTTTATCAAGGCCAGGAGAAAATACTTATTGTAGCAAAAACAAAAGTTTGGCATCCTGACAAACTTTTGTTTTTTTTTATGAAAACTGCTTCGTGAACGAAAAAATATAGTTATTCCCGATGCAGTCTGTCCAATTTTAATTCGTATTTTTTCCTGTGTTTCAAACTAAGAATTCTGGAGTGTATGGGTTGTGGATGTAGCGAACTTTCGTGAAGTAAAAATGCTAGGATGCAGAATATTCCGGCCATACAAAGACATCCGTAAATTTCTTTCATGCTAACGATCATTGCCTGTTGTTGTAAGCTCCAATAAAGTGAATCAAAAGTTATGTGGCTTATAACCGGGTTTACATTATCTATGGTTGAACCAATAAATAGTTCGTTACTCTTCATTGTAGTTTTAAATATGGACTTTAGCACTGCTGAACCGAAAAGAGGACCACAACAAGCGGTGATTATTGTCACAATGTTTAGTGCCTGAAAGAACTGCTGAAATGGAATTGTTCGAAAGATAGCTGACAAAAATATTATAGGAATCATAATCATCCCTGCACTTCGAAGAAAAATAGGGAGATAAAGCGCTTCTTTCGGCAAATTGTAATCAATTGTGAAATACATGATTAGTAAATATCCGACTATTAGCGAAAAAGCAATCAGGGTCATGGTTTTAAATTTCCAGTCACGAAGGGCAAGGGTCATGAACGCGAAAGCACCTCCGCAAATGTAGCCAAGCAACGATATCCAGTTGAGCGAAATCTGGTTTAGAGAATCGTATTTCAGAATAGCATCTGTATAAATGTGTTCAAGAGAAGAAGAGGGACTTACAAGAATATAGGCCACAACAAGCAGTAAAAATGCGATCCTGACATTACGAAAATGCCAGGTAGAATTAGCAATAAACGGATGCCTGATAAACGATGCACGCCATATATTGAGACCCATTGTTACGATACCGAAAACAGTTCCCATCCAAATATATGCAGATTGATACCAATCGTAATATTCACCGTAATTCAGGACAAATATGGCGCATAGGGCTGTTGCGCCCAAAAGAATAGCTCCCATCCAGTCGATGCCATATAACGGTAGTTTTTTCATCGGCAAGTGACGGATGAAAATAACAGTAAAAAGCAGCATACATAAAAGAGCCCCAACAATGAACCAGTGTACATACTGCCATTGAAAATAGTAAGTAATATAAACGGTAGTCAAACCAGAGAGAAGCATAAAGCCCATAACCGCCGGCTGTATGTAGCTCTGGAATTTAGGCATTGTCCACTTGGGGAAAATCCATGGTGCAATAGTGGTGTTGCACATAAACGTACCCCACATTCGGAAAATTCCGGCTACAAAACTTACAGCTACCAGCAACGGAACGTTCGAAGTGTTCAAACAGATAAGATTGCATGCAATAAGCCCTATGGCGCTGACTGTCAGCCCGGTTTTAACCGTGAAGCGAAATTTCAGCAGGTACATCACCGTAAATGTAAGGCACAAACCCACTAACGAAGCATAACCAGCCATCATGATGTCTTCGTGCATAAGCGCCAGCGAGCCAGACATTTGCGATACGGCAGCCATATAGACACCTCCTGAAAACTGAAAAATCAAAAAGAACAGAAGAAGAACCCATGGTTTAACCTTTTCGGGTATAACATCACGAATTGCTTCAATTTTGTAAGGACCACCCCAAGTCATAGTTAATAATTTACTTCACATTCAATATTTTTTCCATTTTTATCTCGTGCTTAACCGTGCGCCTGATTGTACTAAATTTGGGGTGCAACGATTTTGGACGTAGCGTACTTTCCTTCAGCAAAAATGCCAAAAGACAAAACAGCCCGGCAATGCAGAGCCAACCGTAAATTTCCTTCATGCTAACGATCATCGCGTGTTGCTGTAAAGTGCTGAAAAGCGATTCTGTAGGAATCTGATTTGCAACCGGATTTATGTTGTCTAAGTTCGTACCGAGCAGCATCGCATTTTTCTTCATCGTGATTTTGAACACGTGGGCAAGAACAGCTGAACCAATTAACGAACCAAGGCACGCACTAATAAATGCCTGTATGGTAAGTGTCTGCGGAAAATTCTGAAAAGGGGTTGTCGAAAGCGCCGTGATAAAAGTTATGGAGATAATTATATACCCCAATCCCCGCAGAAGTATTGGGAAAAACAGCATTTCTTTCGGCAAATTATAGTCGATAATGGAATACATCACCAATAAGTAACCTACCAAAAGCGAGAAGCCAATCAGTGTCATTGTTTTGTACGTCCATTTACGCAAGTCGAAGACCCGATAGGTGAAAATTGCGCCGACCACAAAGCCAAGTAACACGAACCAATTGAGCGAAACAACATGAAGCACATCGTAGCCCAAAATACGTTCGGTGTAAAGATGTTCAAACAAATGGGTCGGACTAACCAGAATATCGACCACGATGTAAAGCAGAAAAGTTAGCCACACATTGCGGAATCGCCATGTTTCCAGCGCAATAAACGGTTCGTGGATAAACGAAGCCCGCCACAAATTGAGTCCCAGCGTTACCAGTCCCAAAATAGTTACCATCCAGATAAATGTGGATTGATACCAATCGTAATAATCGCCGTAGTTGAGAACAAAAATCGCACAAAGTATAGTGGCTCCCCATAGCAGTCCACCCATCCAGTCGATTCCAAGCAGTGGAAGCTTTTTCATCGACCGGTAATGGCGAAAGGCAACCCATGTAATCAACAGTAACCCGGCAAGAAGGCCGATAATCAACCAATGCATGTATTCCCATTTAGAAAGAAACGCAACATAAATAGTGGTCAATCCTGAAAGTTGCAGAAAACCCTGTACGCATAATTGAATGTAGCAAAACCATACAGACATATCGCGCTTGGGAGTTATCCAGAGTTGAATGGTGCTGTTACAGGTAAAAGTCCCCCACATGCGGAAAATTCCGGCAATAAAACATGTTGCTACCAACACAGGAATACTGTGGGTGTGCATACAGATCAGGTTGCATGCGATGAGCCCTAACGCTGTTGAAATGAGTGACGTTTTGGTTGAGAACCGGAATTTTAGCCGAAACATGATGGTAAAGGTGAGCGCTAAACCCACCAACGAGGCGTAACCGGCATCATTATATCTTCCTGCATCAGCGCCAATGAACCCGACATTTCACAAACTGATGCCAGATATACTCCTCCTGAAAATTGGAAGATGATGAAGAAAGCGAAAAGTATCCATGGCTTCACCTTTTCAGGCACAAAATCGCGAATATCAGGAATGGTGAATGGTCCGGTATGGTGCATGGCGCTAATAATTTACCTCACATTCCACATTCATTCCTGAACGCAACTTTTCCATATCCTGGATTTTATTGTCATCGGAAAATTCAATTCGTACCGGAATCCGTTGTTGTACTTTGATGAAATTTCCAGAAGAATTATCTTGTGGAAAAAGCGAAAAACTTGCGCCGGTTGCGCGGGAAATGGATTTTACCTTGCCTTTAAAAGTTACATCAGAAATGGCATCGACTTTAATATTGACGCTTTGTCCTTCGTGAATTTTTTCAGTCTGCGTTTCTTTGTAATTGGCAATCACCCATTTTTCGGTTTCGTTTACAAAGTCGAGCAAGGCTTGCCCGGGTTGTATCAACTGGCCTTCTTCAATGTTTTTCCGTCCGGTAACACCATCGCATGGAGCCAGAATTACGGTGTATGAAAGGTTCAGCCTGGCCAATTCAAGGGCCGCTTCCGCCACTTTTATCCCTGCGTCATTTTGATCGAGGCGCAACGTTTGTTCGTTCTTAACCAGCGAGGTTGTATTCCGCTGACGTTGCAATTGTTCGTAACGTGCTTTGGCAGCTTCGTAATTGGCGCTTACTGCATCAAACTGCTGTTGCGTAACCGATTTCTGTGCCAAAAGTGTTTTGTGGCGATTATATTCTTTTTCGGCATTTTCTAGCCGCACACGGCTTTCCTCAATACCCGATTCCGTTGCGCCGATATTACTTTGAGTGGTAAGAATGGTGGTTCCCATTGCCTTTTTGCCGATAATGGCATTTCGGTAATCTGCTTCAGCTTGCGCCACACGATAGCGGTACTCCACATCCTCAATCACGACCAGGGTATCGCCTTTGTTCACCCGTTGGTATTCGTTAAAATAGATTTTTTTGATAAACCCTTGAACACGAGAGTTTACGGGTGTAATCTGTTGTTTCACCTGTGCATTGTCGGTAAACTCTACATCTCCCAAATGTACAAACCTGGCGCTAACCCAGACAATACCACCCAACAGCAGCAAGCCAACAACGATGTTATATGCTAATTTCATTCTCTTCTTTACCATGATTTCTACTTTAATTATTCAATTTGTTTATTGTATGATTTTGTTCCCGATTTCCCTTTGCATCCTGAAATAGTAATAAATAACTTCGAGCCGGGCATTTACCACCTGCAATTCAGCGTTGAGTTTTGTATTGCTGGCATCCAGCATTTCGGTAATTAATACCAATTCACTCAGGTATCGGTTGTTAATGATGCGATAGTTTTCATCAGCCAGTTTCAGACTCGATTCATATACCGCAAGTTTTTCCATTGATTCCTGAAATTTGGTGTAGGCACTATGTGTCATCACTTGAGCATGTTCAAAGGCTAAAGCTTCTGAGTATCCGGCTGCTTCACGATTTTGTTTGGCAACATCCAGCTTTCGGTGGGTTTTGTAGAGCGAGGCGATGTTGTATTTTAGCCCAACGCCTACGTACCAGTAATTGAAATTGCTGTTTATTGTTGGTACTTCTACCAAGATTGGCCCGTCGAAATGATTGGCTGCTACCAGAGCTATTTGCGGATAGATTTCGGATTTCACAACTCGTAACTCTTTGTCAGCGATCGTTTTATTTAGAGTTGCCAATTTCAATTCCGGGAGATTTTTTGTAGCCAGCTCATTTAGGTTTTCAGGAGCCAGTGTGTCCAAATGAAGCTCGAAAACGGATGAATCGGGAATAATGATTGTTTCAGCCGGCAAACCCAGCGTAACGAGCATTTGCTGATTGATGATTTTGCTATTGTTTTCAATCTCGATCAGTGCCAGCTTCAAGTTTTGAAGCATCAGTTCGTGCCGGGTAACGTCGCTGCTCAAAGCCATTCCCTCAGTTTCCTTCGCCCTAATCTGCTTGATCAGGATTTCAGTTTGCTCTATATTTTTCAGAAATACTTCGCGTTGATTTTTTAATTTATACAGGTCTAAATAATAGCCGGTCAGCAGGAAACACATATCCAATTCATTCCGGTCGTAGTTTAATTGGGCAACTTGTTCTTCAAGCTTTGCTTTTTCGATGTTTGTTGATATAGCGCCACCGGCAAAAATTACCTGGGATGCTTCAATTCCGAAATTATTACCCCAATGCGGCATTTCGATGTTTTGGGCACCTGAAAAATCCCTGTCGGTCAGTAACCCATTCCCGATATACGTTGCCGAAAGTGATGCATCGAAGGTTGGTAACAGTGCGTTTCTCACCAGTTGTGTCGCAGTCTGTGACGTTTTTATTCCATTTTGGGCTAATTTCAGTTGATTACTGTTGGCAATAGCCAGTTCATACACTTCTTTCAGGGTAAAAGTTCTGGCTGTTTGTGCTGTTATATTTTTCATACTCAGCAGCATCGCGGCCATCAATAAAATCTTGTATTTGATCCTTCGATTCATTATTCCTCCTTGTTATATTCAAGGCTGCAAAAGTCAGGTAAAAATGGACCGAAGCAACTGTCTGTATTTCCATATAAATTATCTTTATTTCCACAATTTTCGGAAAAAACCAAGTGTAAACAGTATTTTTGGATACAAATTGCGAACATTAAGAGACATGAAGCTTTCACCTGAGGATATGAAAACCATTGAAAGAGACTTTAATATTTCATTACGATACAGTGATTTGCCTATCGATTATTCACCATGCCGAATTAGTGCCTGTTTTGTATATGTGTGTTTAAGTGGGTATGCAAATATTGAAATTGATTTGCGGACTTATCGTTTTGCTAAAAACGATATTATTGAAGTTTTCCCTGGGCAAATACTGGCATGTAACAATAAATCTGAAGATTTCGCGATAGCCTGGTTTACTTTTTCGAACCAAATGATCGATGAAGTTTTGTATCGCTTACCCGCCGAGTTTATCGGATTTCTTAAAGAAAGCGTAAAATATCAATTGCCTGAAGATGAAAAGGATGAGATAATTACCGACTACTTTAGATCGATCAACAATATATTTACTGATTCGTCGAATATCTGTCGTCGGGAAATGATTTTAAATCTATTGAATAATTTCTATTTAAACCTTTACAGCAAAGTTGTTTTAAGCAACAGAATAAGTGCTTCGCCTGATCAGCGAAAAAGAAAGAAGGAATTGCAGGACGAATTTTTCCGCTTAATTAAAGAGCATACAAAAATACGAGGGGTATCTTTTTTTGCTGAAAAACTCTGTATAACTCCTAAATATCTGTCGATTGTGACCAAAGATACAACCGGGTCGTCGGCTAAAGACCTGATTGATAAATTTGCAATAACAGAGTTGAAACTACAATTGAAATCCACTTCGGTTCCATTGAAAAGAATAGCAGAACAACTCGATTATCCCTGCGAAGCTTTTTTATGTAAGTTCTTTAAAAAACATACCGGTATAACTCCGTCGTATTACAGGCGAGTAAGTCGATAGCGGTTATTCTTGAATCGAGCCCTAACCCCATTAAAACTATTTTGTAATTCCGCTTTTCCCCATCCATTCGAATAACGGTTGCATCCACTGGTCACACGGCAGTTTCAATACAAAACCGTGGTTCCCTGCGGGATAAAGGTGCATTTCCGCCGGAACTTTATTCCGGATTAATTCCTGGTAAAAACGAATGCTGTTTTCAACCGGAACCGCGGTGTCGTCGCCGGTGTGGGTAATCCAGGTTGGTGGTGTATTGGCATTGATTTGCAAATCATTGCTGAAAAGTGTAATCTGTTCGTCTGAAGGAGATTTTCCTAAGAGATTGGTGCGCGAACCACCATGGGTTAATCCGTCTTTCATGCTGATTACCGGATAAACAAGGATCATAAAATCGGGTCGCAGGCTGGTGTTTTTATCATTCGGAATGTACGATTTGTTGAAATGAGTGCCGGCAGTTGAAGCCAGATGTCCTCCTGCCGAAAATCCCATAATCCCGATTTTTGCCGGATTCACTTTCCATTCAGCAGCACGCTCTCGAACGGTTTTGATGGCTTGCTGGGCATCCTGAAGTGGGCCAACCGACTTGTCGGGCATAATTGAATCGCTGGGTAACCGGTATTTCAGGATAAAGGCAGCAACTCCGTTTTTCTGAAAAGTTTCGGCAATGTTGGTGCCTTCCAACCGGTAACTTTCCATGCCGTAACCACCGCCCGGGCAAATAACAACGGCCGCACCTGTTGCTGTTTTTTCATCGGGAAGATAAACGTTCAATGTCGGTTCAGAAATGCTTCGGTAGCCAATAAACTGTCCGTTATTTTCCATCCTGATTTCTTTCATTTTATAGCCGGTACTGTTCGGAATGGTTCCCGAATAAAGCGGAATGATCTGCTGAGCAGAAAGGTTCAACGCTAGTAAGGCTAAAACGAGCAGAAATAAATTTTTCATGAGTTTAGTTTTTAAGTTTTTTAGTCAGGTCGGGAGTTATAGTTTTCAGGGCTTCTTTAACCTTGACATATTTGGCCAGATCGCGAAGCGCAACGACTGTAAAATGATTTTCCTTCAGGTATTGCAGGTATTCCCGGAATAATTCAGGAGTAGTGTTCACCCAGGGATGTTCAGCGTCGGGAACGCCGTGAATGGTCAGCACAACAATCTTCCCGTCGCGGGCTTCTTTCAGGGCATCCATAATTAGTGGTTTGTTTTCAGAATTCATGGCCCAACTAGGCACCAGCAAAGGATGATCTGTTCGCGGATCGTAAGCTCGGCTTCCTCCGGCACGGGCAAATTGGTATCCTTTTCCCTGAAGAATATTTAGTACGGGCGAACTTAGGCTGTAACCCGGGTAGGCGAATGTAACCGGATGTTGAATCTTCATCGAGTCGCATTTTCGCTCAATGTATTGGAGTTGTGCGAGTATTTTATCGTCGGTTAATTTAGCAATGGCCGGATGGTTGTGGGTGTGGTTGGCAATTTCGAAGCCCATGTGGTCGAGTTCGCGAATCTGGCGCCAGTTCATGTATTTGTTGGTATCGCTGAAGTTGGGTGGAAATTCGCAAACAAAAAAAGTGGCTCCAAAACCGTATTCTTTCAGGAGCGGGGCTACTACTGAATATTGACTGGCGCTAGCATCGTCGAAAGTTAGTACAACCAGCTTATTGGGAATTCGGTTTTTTACTGTACCTGAAAATCCAGAACAGGCAATAAAAATAAAAAGGATTAGAATTGTTAATTTTGGCATAGTTTGAGTTGATTTAGCACTACAAAATTAACAGCTTACACAAACAATCCTAATGTTTTAAACCAGACATTTTACCTTTTCAAAATCCATTTTGGTGTATTTTCTCGAAGTCTAACTCGCTAAACGGTTTTCCTTCATGGGGCCGTTGTGAATATCCAATGGCAACAAGGCTCAATACCCGGTAACCTTCAGGAATATGGAGGATCTCACGCACATATGTCTCGCTGGTTTTATCTTCGGAATATTCGCGTCCCCGGATCTGTATCCAGCAACTGCCCAGTCCGACTGAATGTGCGGTCATGTGAGTAACAAAAGCGGCAATTGACGAGTCTTCAATCCAGGCAACCGTTTTACTTTCGTCAACCAGAACAACTACAGCTAATTGTGCCGTTTGCAAAGGTGCAGCTCCGTGTGGTTTACAAAGTGCCAGCTTTTGAATGAGTTCAGCTTTGTCGATGAAAATAAATTCGCAGGCATTCGAGTTTTTTGAGGTTGGGGCGCGCAGTATCGCTTCTTTCAGTGTTTTCAGTTTTTCAGTTTCGATGGGTTGTTCGGTAAATTTCCGGATACTGCGGCGGGTGCGTAAAAGATCGATCATTTCTGAATGGATTAAATGTTTAGTACAAAGCAAGAAAAAATGGTTCTATAACGATTGTATGGGTGAATATTTCTCGGGTACAAAGCTCAATAATAAGGTTTAGGTCATGGTGGCGCTCAATGTTCTACTAAGCAATAATAAGGTTTTTGGATGTATTCACATACCGGTAATACGGTTTTATCAGGTTTGGACACTGCCAAACGCCATCGGTAATTGACCAATAACTCCAGGAATCATTCTGGTCTTTTACTTGATATATGAATTTTCCAATATCCCAAGTGCCGAAGGCCCTTCGTTGAATAACAAATCCAGAATGCTTAAATCGGGAACGAAACCAAATTTTTCGGCGAAAACCTGGGTGTATGGTTGAGCAATGAAATGCGGATCAGGATCAATCAAATGAGTTTTTGGGCTGATTTGTTCCCTGAAATTCAGGCAGTTTTCAGGCACTTGCTCAAAATCATCAGTCAGGTTTAAACGGATAGGAATTTCCAGAATTTCGAGAATGGTTTCGGTGATTTTTTGGTTGAAATCGAACAGGAATTCATGCTTTTTTCGGAAGAACATTTCAACGTCGTCGGCATAGTATTCGAAGAAAGGAGAGGAGTTGTAGGCCGAAAAGATGGTTCGCCAGTGGTTTCGCTGCCATTCTTCGTCGTAAGCAATCCGCAAATCTTTGATTTTTACTTTCTGCGAACGTCCTTTTTCAACCGGAACGATAAGTGAAATGGGGCCGTTGGCGCCTAAAATAACCGTGCGGTTTCGGTAGGTTTGTTTAACGAAATTTTCGTGCTGCTCGATGTAAATTTCAGGGTAAGCTGCCAGTTTTGAAAAATATCTGACAGGGGCAAAGTACGCTGTACTCAGCAGTATTCCGGTAGGTTGTGTCATTCTTATTCGTTAAAAAATCCGCCTTTGTAGTCGCTACCCATGCTCACATCATCTGAGTCAATTTCTTCATCCTTACTCGGTTCTATCTTCTCGCTGTCTTCGAGTTCATGAACTACTTTCCGAAGTTCCCTGCGAAGTCTCATTATGGTTGGTAGCTGGATAATCATCGATAGCAAAAATCCAAAGATCAGTCCGAAGAGCAGTACATATGCTACAGGAACATCGGTTATTTCCCAATGGATAAATTTGATATTCAGCGTTATTTGATTCTGAATCGTAAAAACGACCAGCAAAACCGTAAGAATAAAAAACGTAATGACTTTCCAGGACATGTGATTGGTATTATCGGTAACAAAAGTAACTAAAAGCCTGTAAGTGAACAAATGTGGCTGAATGTAATCGTTTTATATTTTTAGCCAAGCGCTGGCATGATCGTTAAACCCCAATGACTTCAGGTTTATTGGTATATTATTTGTTAAATTTAAACTCAATAAAAGTGTGACAAAACGCAACGAAGTAATGGTTGTAATCGTCTTCCTTTAAAACCAATTATAAAAAGATGAAATTAAAACTGAATTTTACTGTGTTCTTTTTGTTTGTGTCTATTGTGCTTTTTGCACAGGAAAAATTTACAGACAAAATAGTTAAACGCGATGGTGGTGTTATTGTTTGTAAAGTTCGCGAAATAGGCGACGATGAAGTGAAATACGTTCTTGAAGAATATAGCAGCGACGTTATTTTCGGAATTGATAAAAATAAAGTTGCTACAATACAGTTCGCCAATGGTCGTGAACTTAAATTATCGGATTCGATGTTGGGTGATGAAAATTACACTAGTCAACGCAAAAATGCCTTGAAATTCAACTTCTTTTCACCACTTGCTGGCGCCACAGCCTTTAGTTTTGAACATTGCCTGAAGCCAGGTAGAAGTATTGAAAGTGGTATTGGATTTATTGGATTGGGCCAGAAACTTGATGGGTTTAGGGCTTCCGGAGTTTTTATAAATGCCGGATATAAGTTTATTAAAGATCCTGATTTTTACCTGAAGGGAATGCGTTACGCTCATTTGCTGAAAGGCTCGTATTTTAAACCAGAACTGGCAATGTCGATTTATAAATATTCAGACCACACGTTCATTGGAGGAAATACAGTTGCTGATCCTGATACGAATGTAGCTATGTTCGCTTTTATACTCAATGTGGGGAAACAATGGGTTTTTGCTGATCGTTTTTTGGTCGATTGGTATATTGGTGCTGGATATGGTTTCGGAAAAAATAGTGATGATAATGCACGGCATTTTGCTTTCACAGGCGGCACAAGCGATTCCCCGTTTGTTATTAATTCTGGGCTCAGGATCGGGTTATTGTTAAAGTAATCTGGTACCCCTGCTTGATGTATTTGATGAAAAGCAGTATTGGGTGAGCTATTGCAAAAGAGAAAAGCGGTCAGAAAATCATACGAATTTCTGACCGCTTTTCTCTTGATTCAATATTGAACAAATTAATGAACGAAGGAGAACAGTCGGCTCCAGCGAATCTTGTTGTAAATCGGCTGGTCTTTGTCGAGTGAAAGCCAAATGAATACAGCCTTCCCAACAATGTGGTCTTCAGGAACGAAACCCCAATAACGCGAGTCAGCCGAATTGTTGCGGTTGTCGCCCATCATCCAGTAATAATCCATTTTGAAGGTATAACTGTCTGCAACTTTACCGTTAATGTAAATGGTGCTGTCTTTTACTTTTAGATCGTTAGCTTCGTAGAGGTCGATAATGCGCTGATACAATGGTAGATTATCCAGGGTCAGTTTTACTGTTTGACCTTTTTTAGGAATTTCGAGTGGCCCGAAATTATCAACATTCCAAGGATATTTCTGGCTGAATGGGAAGATATTCTGATCCCAATTACCAGGAGCAACCTGCGATGGCTGAACCGATTTTACGTTTTTCATAGCCTTTAGCTTCTGCTCATTTTCCATGGTTAGCGGAAACAGATACTGTGTGTTTGAGATCACATGGCGGTCGTCTTCAGCGATATTCATTTGCTCAAGCATACGTTTGTTCAGCCCGGTTCCGTCGGTGGTCACAATGCTTTCGCGCTGCATTCCGGGGAAATGGGTTTGTTCTTTGCCGTTCACGTAAAGTTGTCCGTTTTTTAGTTCAATTACATCACCAGCAATACCGACGCAACGTTTAATGTAGTTTTCGCGTTTGTCAACCGGACGGGCAATAATTTCGCCAAAAGTTTCCTTTTCGTCCCAAACACGTTTTCGTCCGTAACTACGGACCAACGAATAATAGCTCTGATTTTGAACGTTTACGGCTACGGTGTCTCCTTCCGGAAAGTTGAAAACCACCACGTCGTTATTTTTTACTTTTCCGAAACCGGCAATCCGTTTGTACGGATTTTTGATCCACTCGACATAGGATTTCTGAGTTTTCGAGAAAGGCATGGTATGGTGAACAAATGGAAATGAAAGCGGAGTATTCGGCAGTTTGGGACCGTACGAAGTTTTACTTACAAACAGGTAGTCGCCAATCAACATCGATTTTTCCATCGAAGAAGTTGGTATGGTATAAGCTTCGATGAAAAACATGCGGATAAAAGTGGCTGCAATTACAGCAAAGATTATGGCATCGACCCATTCAACCACTTTGGTTTGTTTCCCATCGGGCGTATTTTTCTTTTTCCAGAAAGCCCAGTGAACTTTTTTCGAGATATAAATATCAAAAATCACTGCCAGGCCGATCAGCCACAAAAAGCTTTCGATCCAGATTACCCAAAGCAAATAAATGAAGCCGACCAAGGCAAATTTGAACCATTTATTAGAAAGTACTTCTTTCATTTCTTTATTGTATTTTAAATGTTTAGCAAATTATTCATTGTCAAAATCCCTTTTTTACCGAAACTGTATTCAGCAGCCAAAACAGCTCCAAATGCAAGTCCTTTCCGGCTCTTGGCGCAATGGGTAATTTCAATGTAATCAACTTCCGAATCGTAGTTGATGATATGCGTGCCAGGAACCAGGCCTTCACGTTCCGAAATAATGCCTATTTCATCAGCTAATCTGGTGGTATGATTGACCCATGATTTTTTCGATGGCATTTTTTCGATAATCCCTTCGGCCAGAGTTATGGCTGTTCCGCTTGGCGCATCCAGTTTTTGGGTATGATGGATTTCCTTCATTTCAACCGTATATTCGCTGTGGTTAGCCATCAATTCGGCCAATTTTTTATTTAGTGCAAAGAAAATATTTACTCCCAGGCTGAAATTAGTGGTGTGGAAAAAAGTTCCATTTAGGTTTTTACAAAGCTGATGAATCTCAGCTTGTTTATCCAGCCAACCGGTTGTGCCGCTAACCACCGGTATTCCGGCTTCAAAGCATAGCTTGTAATTGGCAGTAGCCGAGGCCGGTGTGGTAAATTCAATAGCGACATCTGCTTTTCTCAAGTTGTCCAGATTCAAATCTTCAGGATTGTTAATGTCGATTTTCAATACTATTTCGTGCCCGCGGTCAAGAGCAATTTTTTCGATCTCTTTCCCCATTTTCCCGTAACCGATTAATGCAATCTTCATTCGATATGTCTAATTTTTTGGTCAACAAAGATATAAAATCAAGGCTAATATAGTGATACCTCGAAAAGGATTCTGATTTTTTCGATAAACGCGTTTTATACTTCGACCAACAGCCTAATTAAGCTCTGATTTATGTAACTAAAATGACTATAAATTTCATCGTTTCTCTTCGCCCGTAGCTTTTTCTGAGTACATTCGTTTTAGAATTAACATGAATTGTAAACCTATGTTAAAGCTTGTAGCAACCGATTTGGATGGAACGTTTTTGAAGAATGACAAGTCAATTTCAAAAGAAAATCTTGAAGTTCTTCATTCCCTTGGCGAAAAAGGAATTATACGGGTTATTGCCACCGGGCGAAACCTGAAGAAAACCATGGAAGTTATTTCTTCCGAAATACCATTCGATTACATTGTCTTTTCGTCGGGTGCCGGAGTTTACGATCGCAGACGTGGAAAATTGCTCTACCATCAAAATATCAGTAAGGAAGTTGTTCAAAAATTGTCGGATTTTTTGATCGAAAGCAACCTTAATTTTCATCTTTTCAGACCTGTTCCGGAAAACCACAATTGTTGGTATCATCGGGGAAGCATTCGCTGCAGCGAGTTCGAGAATTATTTCGAATACTTGAAGTATGGCGCTGAGCCATTACCAGCCGATAAGCCAATTGATTCCGAAGCCTGTCAGTTTTTGGTTGTCTTCCCGAACAATTTGGAGCGTTTTCTGTCTCTTAAGAACGCGATAGAGAATCAGTTTCAGGAGGTGAAAGTGGTTCGGACTAGTTCGCCGCTCGAAACAGGTTATATTTGGATGGAAATATTTCATCAGTCGGTGTCGAAGGGAAACGGAGTAAAATTTGTTTGCGATAGTTTGAAAATAGAACATAAATTTACGCTTGGCATAGGTAACGATTTCAATGATTTGGATTTATTGGAGTTTACCAACTATTCATACATCGTCGGAAATGGTCCGGCAGAGTTGAAATCTCGTTTTTTGACGACACAATCGAACGAGGAAAATGCTTTTGCCCGGGCAATTCAGGAATATCTTTAATGTTAGGATTGAAAACAGAAACAAAAAATTACCTAAAATGACAAAATTACTGACTGTTCTTTGGCTTTTGACCGCAACATTTTGTTTCGGTCAGTCGCAGTTTAAATTGACAGATCCGATTCCCACCGATCCAAAGGTTTCCAAAGGGGTTTTGGCAAACGGAATGACTTATTATGTGAGGGCAAACAGCACTCCGAAAAACAGGGCCGATCTTTACCTGGTTGTTCGGGCAGGTTCGGTTGAAGAAGACAATAACCAGCAGGGACTAGCCCATTTTGCCGAACATCTGGCATTCAATGGAACCAAAAATTTTCCAAAACACGATCTGGTTAATTACCTGGAATCGATCGGGATGGAGTTTGGTCCTGAAATTAATGCTTATACGGGCTTCGACGAAACGGTTTATATGATCAAGGTGCCGCTCGACAGTACAAAGTTCATGGATAAGGGATTACAGGTACTTTACGATTGGGCGGGCCAGGTAACCGACGCCAACGATGAAATTGAGAAGGAGAGGGGTGTTATTCACGAGGAATGGCGCGGTGGACGTGATGCCGACGAACGCATGATGCAAAAGTGGCTCCCGGTTTTTTTACACAATTCGAAATATGCCGATCGGCTCCCGATTGGTAAAATGGAAGTGGTCGATCATTTTGCTCCTGAATTGTTGCGCAAGTTCCGGAAAGATTGGTATCGCCCTGATCTGGAAGCAGTAGTTGTGGTTGGCGATTTCGATCAACAGGCCATGGTGAAGCACATTACTGAAATGTTTTCAAAAATTTCGGCGACTAAAGCTCCTCGAAAAAAATCGGTTTACGATATTCCCGACCACAAGGAAACTTTGGTTTCGGTGGTTACCGACAAGGAAGCACAATATGCCGTTGCCCAGATATTTTACAAACATCCGCTTGAAAAATCGAAAACCATCGGTGATTATCGTAAGGGAATTGTCGAAGGTTTGTACAATGCCATGATCAATGATCGTCTGGCCGAGCTAACGCAGAAAGAAAATCCACCTTTCATGATGGCAAATTCGGGTTATGGTGCGCTTTTTGGCCCCAAAAGTGTTTACAATTCGGTAGCCGTTTGTCAAAATGGAAAAATTGAAGTGGGTATTAAAACCGTGCTTACTGAGAATGAACGGGTTTTAAAGTTTGGCTTTACGCAAAGCGAACTCGACCGGCAGAAAGCTGCGATAATGACATCGATGGAGAATGCCTATAACGAAAGAGAAAAACAAAAATCGAATTCGTATGCCGAAGAATACAAACGGAATTTTCTGACCACGGAAGAACCTTTCCCTGGAATCGAAAACGAGTACAAATATTACCAGGCTTTTATTCCTGAAATTAAACTGGAAGAAGTAAACTCATTAGCTTCGAAATGGATTACCAAAGAGAATAGGGTGGTTATTTTAACGGCTCCTGAAATTGATGGTGTTGCGGTTCCAACGGAAGCCGACATCCGTAGATACCTCGATGAAGTTGAAAAAACTCCGATTGAACCTTATGCCGATAATGTTACGAACAAACCACTGATTCCTGTTGAGCCAGTAGCTGGTTCAATTATTTCAATCCGGAAGATCGATCAGGTAGATGCTGAAGAGTGGACGCTTTCGAATGGCGCAAAAGTAATTGTAAAAGCAACCGATTTTAAGGACAATGAAATCCTTTTCTCGGCATATAGTTTAGGCGGAAGTTCGCTTTACGGTCAGAAAGATGATGTTTCGAATGATTTTGCACCATCAGTTCTAGCATTGAGTGGACTGGGTGATTTCGACAAAGTATCGCTGGATAAACTCTTGTCGGGGAAAGCCGTTTCAATTAGTCCATATATCAATGACTTACAAGAAGGTTTTAGTGGTGGCTCGTCGGTGAAAGATGCAGAAACGCTGTTTCAGTTGATTTACATGTATTTCGTCGGTCAGCGTACCGATCAATCGGCTTTTAATTCGTTCATGACACGTACTGCCGGCATTCTGGAAAATAAAAAGTCGTCGCCAGAAGCAGCATTTCAGGATACATTACAAGTCGTTTCAGCAAATTACAGTCCCCGCAAACGACCGATGACCGAAGACATGCTGAAAGAAGCCGATTTATCCCGGATAGCAGCAATTAATCACGAACGTTTCAGCGATGCCAGTGACTTTAAGTTCTTTTTCGTTGGAAAAATTGATAAGGAAGCTTTAAAACTATTGGTTGGAAATACCTGGCTTCAATTCCATCGACTCATAGAAATGAAAATTGGAAAGATCCCGGAATTAAAGAACCTTCAGGAGTTGTTGAAAAAACCGTATTTAAAGGGCAGGATGCAAAAAGCATTCAATACCTTGTTTTTCATGGTGACTACGACTATAACCGAAGGAATAATTTGTTAATCAATGCGGTTGGTAAAATTTTGACTACCCGGTTGCTTGAAGTGATTCGTGAAGATAAAAGCAGCGTTTACTACATTGATGCCAATCCTTCGGTCGAAAAATTTCCGGAACCAAAATATGATATTTCAATCTATTATGGAGCCGATCCGGCCAAATTAGCCGAACTTAAAGACGCCGTTTTTGCCCAGATCAAAGATATTGCAACCAATGGGCCAACGACTATCGATTTGCAGAAAGCCAAGGAAAAATTGCTTCGTGAACATGAAACCAACCTGCGCGAAAACAAATACTGGCTGAGTATTTTAAGCAATACCTGGTTGAACAACGATGCCGACTTTAGTCAGTTTGCCGACTTCGAAAATGTTGTGAATTCGTTTACCATCGCCGATATTAAAGCCGCAGTGAACAAATGGTTCGATTTTAAAAATTATTACGGGGTTGCTTTAAAGCCTGAAGCTGCGAAATAGAAGGGAAAGACTTGCTGTTTGAAAAGCCGTTTCAGTTATGTAGCGGCTTTTCTATTTACTACTTTTTGGCAAAGAGCTTTTCAGCAGCCAGTAATTGTTCCGATTTCCCTAAATCCATCCACAAGTCAGATTGGTCGATAAAGGCTTTGATGGAGTGATTTCTGGCCAGTCTAAGGTAGAGATCCATAATCGGAAATTTTCCTTCTTCTGTGATCAGGTCAAGTAATCCAGGATGAATAACATGAATCCCGCTGAACGCCAGAGGTTGTGCATTCAGAAAAGATTCTGGCCGACTGATGATTGTTTCTCCATTGCTGCAATTTTTCCATCCGGCTAATTCCAGGTTTTGATCGAACATCAGGTAGCGGCTTGTTTCGCGCGAACGGACAACCAGAGTCGCCAACGCTTTTTGTTCCTGATGGTATTTCAGAAGGATATTCAAATTGAGGTCGCTGATTATGTCTACATTGTAAATCAAGATTGGTTTGTTGTTGCCTTTCAGGAAAAGGCCAGCTTTTTTCAGTCCGCCACCGGTATCCAAAAGCTGGTTACGTTCGTCGGAAATTTGAATGTTGATTCCAAATGATTTATTTTCTTCGATAAAAGAAATAACCTGTTCTGCAAAATGAAACACATTGATAACAACATCCGTTATTCCAAAACATTTCAAATGCTCGATGGCATGTTGGAGCAATGGTTTCCCCGCCAGACAGACCAATGCTTTCGGTTTGTCATGGGTGTGTTCTTTAAGTCGTGTTCCTAATCCTGCTGCAAAAATTAGCGCTTTCACTGTTCTATTTTATTTTGTCTAAAAATAGGCATATTGGGTGTTCAAATCATTTTCTTTTTCGATTTTTTAACAACTCAGTGATATTTCACTATTAAACTTTTTGTTATTGCACTAGTCTATGTGTTTGGATTTGGTTTATTCATAATAAAGAATCATGAAACGAGCCATTTAACAATGCGTGTATTGATTTTGGCGAGTTTTGTGTGGCAATTAAAAATTTTAAAAATAATCACATGAAAAAATTAGGTATTTTATTGGTAGTTCTTTTGTTTGTATCAGGAATTACTTATGCACAGGAACGGGGAAGTAGTGAACGTCCGTCAAAAACAGCAGGTCAGAGCGGAGAACGTCCTAAGATGAATCCAGAAGAAATGGTTAAACGGCAGACCCAACGTCTGGTTGAGGAGCTTAAACTAACCAAGGATCAGGAAGCCAAAGTGACAGCGATCAATAAGAAGTACATGGACAAAAGGACTGCTGATAGGTCTAAAATGAGTGCTGCAACTGACGAAGAACGTGCCAAGATGTTTGCTGAAATGAGGAAAATTCAGGATGAAAAAAACAAAGAGATAAAAGCTGTTTTAACACCTGAACAAGTTAAATTATTTGATGAAAAGCTGAAGAAACAGGAAGAGATGAGAAAGAGTGGTCAAGGTCGTCCTGCCGGACCTGGCGGTCCACAATAATGATTTCTGAGATGAAATAAAAAAGGGACTTTTTGTCCCTTTTTTATTTCTTTAACGTCTAAAAATCTTCGTATTAAACTTAGTTCATTTTCAAAAATCCAACGAAATGGAATAGCCATTCATCCATTTCCGGTATGTGCGGGCTTTGTTACCCATGGTTATTTCATCTCATCTTTTAATGCCAGCATTTTAATTGCAGTAACGGCAGCTTCGTCTCCTTTATTTCCAAGCCTTCCTCCTGCACGGTCAAGTGCCTGTTGTTGATTGTCGGTTGTGAGGACTCCAAAGATAAAAGGCTTGTTGTACTTGATGTTCAGACTGGTGATTCCTTGGGTCACTCCTTGGCAGATAAAGTCGAAATGACGGGTTTCTCCCTGAATAACGCATCCCAATACGATAATTGCATCAACAACCGAAAATTCGGCCAAATACTGTGCGCCAAGAGTCAGTTCAAACGTTCCGGGAACATGTTTGATAATGATATTTTCATCGGTAGCTCCATGTCTTTTCAATGTATCAACAGCTCCTTGAGCCAAAGGCCCTGTAATCTCATAATTCCATTCGGCGACCACAATTCCAAACTTCATGGTGGCTGCTGAAGGAACTTTTGTTAAGTCGTATTCCGATAAATTTTTTGTTGCCATTGTGTTGATTTAAAATTGGATAAAATAAAAAATCCCCTTCGATGAGGGGACTTTTTTATACTATAATAGCTCTTTGCTACATTTTAGCCTTAACCCGGGCAATATATTTATCAATACTTCTTCCTTCCGTACTCTCCGGAAATTTCAGCTTGATTGCTTCATAAATTTTCAGTGCTTCTTCCTGTTTGCTTGAGCTTTCGAGCAATTCACCGGCTTTTAGCATGTAGATTGGTGTTGTAAGCTCATTGTCATTCATTTTGTAAGCCTTGGTATATAAATCGAGAGCTTTATCAGCTTTGCCTAGCTCTAGTTGCGCGTCTCCCTGAGCTCCAACCGAGATTGGGCCTAAAAGTACATCGTCGGTGTCGAATTTTTTTAAGTAATCAATGGCTTTATCATACTGATTCATATGTAAATATGATATTCCGGCATAATAACGAGACAGGTTGCCTGCTTTTGTTGATCCAAAATCGTCAATGATGTCCAGAAATCCGGGGTTGTTTCCGTCTCCATTAAGAGCCAAATTGAACGAGTCTTTTTCAAAATAATTCTGAGCCCTAAACATTTGTTCCTGGGCTTCTTTTGAGCGCGGTTCAAGATAAAACTTGTTTAAACCAAGATAACCAACAGCTACAACTACAATTGCGCCGATTACGATTCCAATCAATTTCTGATTCGATTCAAGAAATTGTTCGGTTCTGGTCAATGCACTTTCTACTTCTTTTAGGTTATCTACCTGAGTGTTTTTTTTGTCTTTTGCCATCTTGTAAAGTATAGTTCGAAAATCGAGAGGCAAAAATATACTATTTTCAAAAATAAACGCCAGATTTTGAAGATAAAAATGAATATTAATCAACACATTGATGTTATTATCTTGATTAGCGTTTTTTTTATCCGGATTCACAGCCGGAAATTTGTAGTTTTGTTGTATTAAACAGGTTTCAAGATGTACATTCAAGAATTATCGGTTGTTAATTTCAAAAACTTTGAACATGCTGAATTTAAGTTTTCTGATAGCTTAAATTGTTTTATTGGCAATAATGGTGCAGGTAAAACTAACCTGATGGATGCCATTTATTACCTCTCGTTTTGTAAAAGTTTTCTGAATGCGATCGACGGTCAAAATATACGGTTTGACCAGGAGTTTTTTATGATTCAGGGTCGATATTCACGGCTTGAATCAGACGAAGTCATCTATTGTGGACAGAAACGTAACCAGAAGAAAATTGTAAAACGTAACCAGAAAGAGTACAAAAAGCTATCAGAACACATTGGTCTGATTCCGTTAATTATTGTTACCCCATCGGATACCAATTTAATTTCAGGAGGAAGCGAAGATCGCCGTCGTTTTGTCGATGTAATTATTTCTCAATACGATGCAGTTTATCTTGAAAACCTGATCCGGTATAACCGGGCCTTGCAGCAGCGGAATAACCTGCTGAAACAGTTTGCCGGTCATAATTCCTTTCAACTGGAGTCGCTTGAAGTTTGGGACGATCAGCTGGTAAAATATGGTCAACTAATTCACGCAGGGCGGAAGGTTTTCATTGAAAAGCTGAAACCTATTTTTCAATCCTATTACGAATTGATTTCGGGAGGAACCGAAATTGTAGGTTTAAAACATCGGTCTGATTTAGATGAATCTAATTTTGAACAGTTGTTAAAAGCTTCAATAGGAAAAGATCGAATGCTTCAATATACAACCACCGGCATTCATAAGGATGATTTTGAATTTGAGCTTGCCGGTTATCCAATCCGGAAATTTGGCTCACAAGGCCAGAAAAAGACATATCTTGTCGCGCTCAAACTGGCGCAGTTCGATTTTATGAAAGAAATTTCGGGATTGACGCCTATTTTGCTTCTGGATGATATTTTCGACAAATTGGACAAAAATCGGGTGGAACAAATTGTGAAATTGGTAGCCGATGACCATTTTGGACAGATTTTTATTACCGACACCAACCGGGAGCATCTCGACCAGATGATTGCCAGCTTAGAAACCGAATCCCGGATTTTTACCATCAGTGATGGAAGCGTAATTAATTAAAAATCAATGAGAAAAAGCAATACTCAAAGTATAAGCAGCGTGTTGAAAAGCTATATTCAGGAAAATCATCTTGAACGAAAGCTGAATGAACTTGATTTGATTAAATCGTGGGAGTCGGTGATGGGCAAAACGGTTTCGCGTTATACCGGAAATCTGTACATACAGAATAGCACCTTGTTTGTTGAAACAACCTCGCCAATTGTTCGAAATGAACTGTTGATGATGAAAGAAGAAATTCGGGTTCGTCTGAATGAGGTGGTCGGTGAAGAATTGATTAAAGCAATAATATTCAGATAGTATGCGTAGAGACATGGTACATCTCTACCGATTTGATACTCAGGATCCCGACAAATTAAATACGACTCTGGCTCTTACCATAAGTCCAGCTTGCGACGGAAGTTCGCGTATAGCTTCGTTATTTGTAGCCAGGTTTTGTGTGGCATAAAATACGGGTCCTCCTGAAATAGAAAATGAAAGCCTGGATTTTTTTGGCGACAGGTTTAATGATGGGCCTATCAATACTTTTGCACCACCTTCAGCTTCTTCTTTGTCCCAAAAACCTTCCAGATCTTCACCTACAGCTTCAATTCCGCCATAAAAATTTTCGGCCAAACAATAATGAAGGCCGATGCTTGTTATGACATCAATGGCATCACGGTTTGAGGTAAGTGCTTTTTCGAAGAGTACATTTCCGCCAAATTTCCATTGCGGCATCTCATAGGAAAAGGTAATCCGGCTAAGCAGCGATTTTACATCGCTATAATCTCGTTGTATTCCCAGACTGGCACCCAAACGAAGTCCAAGACTTTTTTTTCCTCCCAGAATATCGCGTATGATTTCAGCTTGCTGCGCGCTTGCAACATTATTTTCAAGTGGAAAACCCAAAGAGGCGTTGGCATATAAGGTAAACCGTTTCCCGAGGTATCCTTTTACTGCAAATTGTTGATTTATTCCATTGTATCCGAGCGTGTTTGTAATTCTTTCGCCATAGCTTCCCGAATAATTCATGCTCCATTTTAAATCTTCAGGAGTTAATGTGGTTACCGAAAATAGAAAAGGTTCGGGAGTCCTTTTGATTGTGAAGATCTCTTTTTCGCTGAAATTCTGCGCCATTGCTGAGGTTCCAATAACGCCAGTTATCAGAAGTGTCAAAAGATTTCTATTCATGATTTTCGAATCTAATTAATATATAATTGGTGATTGCAAGCAACCAGACACAAATGTATGTTCAAAGTAAGTATGTATTGTGCCCGAAAGGCAAATTTTAATCAGAAATTAACTTTTTTGAAGTTCAAATGGTTCAATTAACAAAAAAAAGGAAAGGGAAAATCAATCACCGCTTGACTGGTTTTCCCAATGACGTTCTCCTTTATTCTATTGACATTTCTTTTAGAATCTTTCCGTTTTCGAAAAGAAAAAATCGCTTTCGATAATTGCATTTTCATCGCTGTCCGACCCATGAATTGCATTGTGCGACATCGATTCGGCGTATAGTTTTCTGATTGTTCCTTCTTCTGCTTTTGCAGGGTCGGTAGCCCCAATCAGTTTTCGGAAATCGGCAACAGCATTATCTTTTTCAAGAATGGCGGCAACGATCGGGCCTGAACTCATGAACGATGTTAGTTCTTCATAGAAATATTTACCAGCATGAACGTTATAAAAATCCATAGCTTGTTGCTTGGTCAGGTGTGTATATTTCATTGCTTTTATCCGAAATCCCGACTCGTTAATAAGTTTCAGGATTGCCCCAATATAATTGTTTTTAACCGCTATCGGTTTGATCATCGTAAAAGTTTGATTGCCTGACATATATATTATTTGTTATGTGTTTTTAGACGGAACACAAGTTAGTTAAATTTAATTTTGTGATCTCAACACCATGTCATTATTTCTATATTTGTACTTAATTTAAAAATAGAATAATTGGAACGAATTGATATAGAGTTAATTAATTGTTTTGAGCAGCTGATTGCGAATAGTTCAAAATCCATAGTCTTGATTCCTCACATGAACCCGGATGGCGATGCCATGGGGTCGGTTCTCGGTTTCTGGCGCGTTTTGAAAAATGCCGGATTAAAAGTGAAAGTGGTTAGTCCGACTAAATATCCTGAGTTTTATCACTGGATGGATGGACACGATGAGGTAATCATCCACAGTCATCATCCGAAGCAGTCGGCCAGAGCCTTGGATGAATCGGATTTGCTGATATGTATGGATTTTAATCAGCTTTCGCGGCTTGGTGAAATGAAACAGCTTGTCGAAAATTATGCTGGCAAAAAGATGTTGATTGATCATCACCCATATCCCGGAAATTTTACCGACCTGATTATTTCTGATATCACTTACAGTTCGACCGCTGAATTGATCTTTTCGGTTCTTCAGTCCACAGCTCTTGCTCAATATATTGATCGAAATGCTGCAACCTCATTCTTTACCGGCATTATGACCGATACTGGCTCATTCGATTTTAATGTATCGAATCCCAATACGTTTGAAGCGGTCGCTCAGCTTACCCGTATGGGAATTGATCAGCTTGATATTCACGCCAAAGTGTATGATAATTATTCAGCCGACCGGATGAGGCTGATGGGTTTTTGTTTGAGCAACCGAATGATTGTTTATCCGGAGTATCATGCTGCTTGCATGTATATTACCCTCGAAGATCAGAAAGCATTCAATTTCAAAACTGGAGATAACGAGGGCTTTGTTAACATGCCACTTTCGATTAAAGGAATTGTGTTTAGTGTTCTTTTTACCGAAAAAGAAAAATACATAAAAGCTTCTTTCAGGTCGAAGGGCGAGTTTGCTGTAAATGAAGTTTCTGAAAAATATTTTAATGGAGGTGGTCATCGTAACGCAGCCGGGGGAGAGTTTTATGCATCTTTAGCTGAAACGATGGCTCAATTCGAAAAGTTGTTGCCCGAATTTGAAGAGCGCATTAACCAATCAATAAAATAACTCGCTATGGGAAAATTGAGTTCAAATTTAAAGCTTTGTGTTTCCATATTGTCTCTTGTTTTTATCGTTTCCTCATGTATGAAAAAAGATGATGCTTCAGAAAATACTATTGAAACTGAAGCTGCGTCAATTCAGGAATGGCTTACTACAATGGCTGCCAGTAACTACAATGTTCAGACCACATCCACTGGCCTTCGCTACGTTATTGAAACTGCTGGCACCGGGGCTACTGTACAAACCGGAGATTCAGTGACGGTAAAATATACGGCTATGTTTTTGAGCGGAAGTGTATTTGATGCTTCTGATAGTTTTAAATATAAACACAAAGACAGTAATGCCTCTAAACGTATGATTGCAGGTTGGGAAGAAGGCCTCGAACTGTTAAGCAAAGGCAGCAAGGCGGTATTCCTGATTCCTTCGAGCCTGGCTTATGGTTCGACGGGCTATCTGGTGGTGCCTCCATACACCCCATTGCTATATGGTATAGAGGTGGTTGATATTAAAAAGAACTGATTTGAGCAAGTCTGAATTACTTAAAAAACTACTTCCGGGATTTATTCCCTTATTTGTATTTATTGCAATTGACGAGATTTGGGGAACACGTGCAGGTTTGGTGGCTGCCATAATTATTGGTATTGGCGAAATGGTCTGGATCTGGATCAAAGAAAAACGGTTCGATAAGTTTGTTTTGTTCGATACAGGTTTGCTCGTTGTTCTTGGTTCGGTATCGCTTTTACTCAATAATGACATCTTTTTCAAGCTAAAACCCGGTTTGGTTGAGTTGATTTTGTGCGCAGTACTTGGAGTCTCTGCGTTTTCAGAACTAAATATCATTGGGCTGATGACTCAGCGGTACATGAAAGAAATGGAGCTGAACGAACAACAGACAGCTCAATTCAGAAAGACATTGCAACTGATGTTTTTTGTATTTCTGATTCATACCGTGTTGGTGTTTTATTCCGCTTTTTATATGTCAGACGGAGCCTGGGCTTTTATTAGCGGCGGTTTGTTTTATATTTTGTTTGCAGTAGTTTTTGTTTATGAGTTCATTAAACAAAAACTTACCCTTCGAAAAAAACTTGTAATTCCTGAAGATGAGGAGTGGTTGCCATTGGTTAACGAGCAAGGTCTAATTATTGGTAAAGCGCCACGTTCGATTTGCCACCAGGGCGAAAAGTTGCTACATCCGGTTGTTCATCTGCATGTTTTGAACAATCAAAAGCATGTTTATTTGCAGAAACGGCCTTTGAACAAACTGGTTCAGCCGGGGAAATGGGATACCGCTGTTGGTGGACACATTTCGGACGGAGAGACACTTGAAACTGCTTTAAAACGAGAAGCTTGGGAAGAAATTGGTCTTCAGAATTTCTCGGCCAAACTGGTGAAAACTTACCGTTGGGATAGTGAAATAGAGTCGGAGTTGGTTTATGTTTTTGTTAGTCATGATTTTAAATCGATTCACCTTCATTCAGAAGAAGTGGAGGAAGGACGGTTTTGGACACAGAAACAGATTGATGCAGATCTGGGGATGTGTATTTTTACCCCAAATTTTGAATACGAATATCAATTGCTGAAAAAGGAAATCTTTTGATTTTGAAATTCGATCAGGGATGTAAAATCAGAATCGAAGGCATCTGATTTAGCCATGAATTACGCGAATCAACCAATTGTTTCCATCCATCAGATGAAATTACGATCAATTGAAATTGCCGGATAAATTGTTCATCCATAATTTTTTCGTTGTTAAGCGCGATATGGTTTGGCGCTTCCTGCTCTATTGCCCTGATAGCCTCCTTGATTTCGGTGTGGCTTCTGATTAGCCCCAAAGGATCGGTAGCTGTAACCTGGGCTCCCGAGTTTTTGATCAGTCGTTGGATGTATTCAATCAAAAAACCATCCTTTTCAGAATAAAAAGGAACAACTACCTGGTCGAAATTCCCTGTGTTTTTATCAACGAAAATACCGACCGGAACCTTGCTGCTTGAAAGTATATTTTGAGTACGGTCGTCGAATGGAGAGTTCGCGAATAGCTTTTCTTTCCCCGAAACTTTTTGAATCAATCGGTCAGGATTCACAATTCGGGTGGTGTAACCCAGAATTCGGCCTAGCAGGCTTCCGTCGAAAATCGACTGTCCGACTCCGATCAGCAATAAATCGAAATCACCTTTGTTGGTTATCTCGGTAATGTCGTCTTCAATATTATCGGAAGCTTTAAAAAGGGTAGTGATTTTTTGGTTCAGGAATTCCGATTCTTCAATAACGGCCGCAAAACTGTCATTTTCGTATTCATCCATATTGTAATGATGAAGCACATTGTTGGGACAAAGATGCAGCGCTGTAACCGTGGTGTTTTCGCTTTGTTTTTTGATCAGGCTGTTGGCAAGCCGCAGCAACGACCTTCCCATTTCCGGGTTTCCAAACGAAAGGATGATTTTATATTTTCGCAATTGGCTGATTTTTTCTGCGATGACATTGGGCTTTTGTTTAAAAATCCGTTCAATCAGATCCAGTGCTGGTCCGGTCATGAAAGTAGTGACCAGGGCCATGATAACCATCATAGAAAAAACTTCAGGAGAAAGAATACCAAGATCGTACCCAATATTTAGAACAACGAGTTCCATTAGTCCGCGGGTGTTCATCAGCGCACCGATGGTCAGGCTATCGCGCCAGTTTTGTCCCATGACTTTTGATGCAAGTGCGCTACCCACAAATTTCCCGGTAATGGCCACCAGAACAATCATGCCGGTTACTTTCCAGAGATAAATATCGTTTATAAGTCCGATTTGGGTGCGTAAGCCCGTGAAAACAAAAAAGAGCGGAAGTAACAGAACCAGAGCGATGTCTTCAATTTTCTGGATGAATATATTTCTGAATTTGGCGTTTTCTGGCATGATTGTTCCGGCCAGAAAAGCTCCGAAAAGTGCATGTATTCCAATTGTTTCGGTAGTGTACGACGAAATTATTAAAGTCAGAAAGAAGATGGCAACAACTGGTTTGCTCAGATTTTCGCGCGAGGCATGCAAATCGCCCACTCGTTTCAGAAACGGCCTGACTATTTTAATCATTAAAACAACATAAAAAATAGCCAATAAAATGGTGTAAATCGAACTCAGGAACGAACCAGCTTTGGCAATAGCTATTATAGCGGCCAACATGCACCATGCTGAAATGTCATCGACAGCAGCACAGGTAATAACCAATGCACCGAGTCGGGTCCGGTGCATTCCACGTTCCTGAACAATTCGTGCCAATACCGGGAATGCGGTAATACTCATTGCCATTCCGAGAAATAAGCCAAACGACAGGAATGGAACTCCGTTTGGCGCAAAATGCCCGTAAATAAAATAGGCCAGTCCAATTCCTAAAGTGAACGGAATAAGGATTCCCGCATTGCTTACAACCACAGCATCTTTTACTTTGTTTTTCAGTACTTTGATGTCGAGTTCCATGCCCACCATGAACATGAACAGAATTAATCCAACCTGACTTAAAAGGCTAAGGTTATCCATTGACTTTTCAGGAAAAAGTGCCATTGAAAATTCGGGGAAGATCAGGCCAAGTAATGATGGACCCAGTGCGATTCCGGCAATTATTTCACCAATTACAGTTGGTTGGTGAATTTTGCCAAATAGGAATCCGAATATGCGGGAAACAATTATGATGGTTACAATTTGGGCGAGAATCAGTGCAACCGGATGTGCCAGATTTACTGAAATGGATTGAATAAACTGAGTGAAATATGACATATGTAATTGTGGCGCTATTACATTTCTCCCGGCTTCCAACGTTTTTCCGGATTGAATAATCCAGTACATCAACATGAAAAAAACACTCAATACGCAGAAATAAAGCGATACATTTCTAAACTTCTTCATGTTCGGCCACATTAACATTCTAAACAAATATGAAGTAAAAATTCTGAAGTTATCGGAGATTTTTCGCCATGAAGTCAAGGAATGTAATGAATAGGCGAAATTTTGTAATAAGTTACCGGTTTGTTTTGTTGATAAAGTCGGTGCGATAGGCATCTCCGAGAGTCAGGATCAATGGCTTTTCGGATTGAAAGTAAATATTGGTAGTTATTTGTTCGGTCGAAAAATAGAGAACGCAACTCAGTGCGATTAGCTCTTTCTTGTTAATCCGGCAAAATTCGCTGGAAGGTAAAATTGAAATGAGCTTTTCAAACGAAATATTTTTCAGTAGCAGAAGGGTGCCATTGGACAGAAGGGCTGTTTTGTCACGGCTGTCGATTTCTGAAGCCCGAATATAAACCAACTGATCGATGTAGATTATTGAATTTCCCTTATCGGTGTTTAAACGGATGTGCATGCGGATTTTATTTTCGTTGGCTGAACGTTGTATGGCTTTATTTACAGCTTGTTTGAGACGTTCGAACTTTACTGGTTTAACGACATAATCTACAGCATCCAGGTCGAATGCGTCGGTTGCGTAATTTTTGTAGGCGGTGGTAAAAATAACCGGTTTGTTTTTCATCAATTGCGCTAATTGAATGCCGTTGATCCCCGGCATCTCAATGTCGAGGATGCAAAGATCAAAATCCAGTCCGGAAAACTCTTTCAGGAATATTTCCGGGTCATTAAAGGCCCTGACCACTTCAAGTTCTGGTATTTGTTCGCAAAGAAGTTTTAAGTACGAAAGCCCTGGCAACTCATCATCCAGAAGCAAGCATTTTAGCCTTGAATTCAAGCAAATCAATTTTTAAATGGGCAATATAAACGTTGTCTTCCGTAAAACGGTCGAATTTAAAATGATCGTTGTAGATAATTTTCAGGCGTTGTTCGAGCGATTCCGTTCCAAAACCGCCTTTTTCTTTTTTTATGGGTGCTTTATCCGATATTTTGTTGGCAACTGTGAGTCCAAACGTGTTGTTATTAAATTCAAAAATGATGGAAATAAATGCTCCCTGACTTTGCAAATCGGCATGTTTAAAGGCATTCTCAATTAAATCGGTTGAAATGAACGGTGCCAGCAAATGCTGGTGATAAAGCGGTTCATTTTCATTAACCTTCATTTTTACATTGAGCTCGAAAAGCGGACTCAGTTTGATTTTGTTGATCTCAATCAGATTGAGCGCAAACTCTACTTCTTGCTTGGGGGTGACAAATTTCTTCCTGCTTTCGTAAAGAATGTAATCCAATACATTGGCGAGCTTATCTAATGCAAAGTAGGTTTGATAGGCATGTGATTGAACGGAATTGAGGATGTTTTTTAAAAGATGTGGATTAAGCCTCGACCCCAGGTTTTCGAGCTGCATCTCGCTAAATTTGCCTTCCATCTCCCGATATTTTGATTCCATAAGCCGTTTTTCGTTTGCTGTTTTTCTCAAACGGATAATTAAAACGACCATTACCGTCAGACATAAGAAGAACACACAAATACTTCCGTACAAAATCAATGGTGATAGGTTGGCTTGTGAATCCATGTTCAATCAGTTTTTAACAAAGTTATAGATTTGTAAACACAACGGAAACATATAGGGAGAGTTCCTTTTAATTTTTAAATTTGAACTGGAATAGGTAACCGAAAATGGTTAAAAAATAAAATAATTATGAAAATATTGATTGTCAGTTTATTGTGTGTGTTTTTGTTTGGTCAGAATGCGGAGGCAAAAAAACATCTGCTTTATGTTGGAACTTATACCAAAGGCATGACCAATGGTATCTTTGTCTATTCGTTCAGCGATGTGCACGGACGATTGGTCGATTTGAAAAAACCTGCAATAAGCAATAATCCATCATTCCTGACGATTTCGCCCAATAAAAAATTCCTTTATGCAGTTGGCGAACTCAACAATCTGGATACGATAAGCCAAAGTGGTGGACTTTCTTCATTTAAAATTGAACCTAACGGTAAATTAACTTTAATCAATCATGTACTTACCCACGGTTCTAATCCTTGTCACGTTAGCCTTTCTCCTGACGGAAAGAAACTGGTGGCTTCGAATTACACCGGCGGAAATTTATCGTTTTTCAATATTCAGCCTGATGGCAGTCTTTCTGAGATGGTACAACGAATTCAGCACGAAGGTCGTGGCCCGTTTCCTGAACGACAAACCGGACCACATGCTCACTCTGCCCGATTTGATTCCACGGGAAAATTGTTATATGCTGCTGATTTGGGTATTGACGAGCTGAAAATTTATGATGTTGCTAAAAACGATACAATGGCTATTGTTCCTCATGCTCAGCCATATATTAAACTTGCGCCGGGTTCAGGTCCACGCCATATGGATTTTTCGGCTGATGGCCGTTTTATTTATATAATTAACGAGCTCAGTTCGACCATTACCGTATTAATGAAATATGGAGCTGATTGGAAAACGGTTCAAACAATTAAAACGCTGCCCAAAGATTTTAAAGGCGAAAGCTGGTGTGCCGATATTCATATTTCGGCTGATGGCCGCTTTGTTTATGGGTCGAACCGCGGACACAACAGCATTGCAGTCTTTAAGCGCAATGCCACAAACGGGATGCTGGAAATGATCGAAACGGTTCCGGTTGAGGGGAACTGGCCCCGGAATTTCGCTATTGATCCGTCGGGTAAATTCTTGCTGGTAGCCAATCAAAAGAGTAACGACATTACGGTCTTTAAAATCGATCTGCCTTCAGGAAAACTAACCTATACCGGAATTAAAGTTCCGAACGAATCGCCTGTTTGTTTGCAGTTTTTAAAATAGAGAAATAATAATTGGTGTAGTTTTCTTTTTATAGACATACCATGATTTTAAAACAAAAACAGGGACTTAATACCAAAGAATTTGAATTGACAGATAAAATTATCAGAATAAAGTCAACTTCAGCTTTTGGAGAAATGAAAGAATGGTCGGTGAATCTTGAATTTCTGGGTGATAGTAAATTTTATGAATCACATTCCAGAAAAGGGCCTAAACTTCTGGCTCTCATTCTCAGCGCGTTTATCATTTTTGTTACCATCGCGTTTTTGGTTGATGATGATAAAGCACAGAATGTATGGGTTCTACTTGGTGTTTATGCTTTGTTTGGAGGAATGATTGCATTATTGCTTTTTTCTCCGATGAGAAACGAATTACATTTGGTCGGTGGGGCCAATCAAATATCTTTTTTCATGAATAGCCCATCAAAACTGGAAGTTGAAACTTTTGTTGAAGAAGTGGTTCAAAGAACTAAAAGAATTTTGCTAGACAAATATGGTCGAATTGATCCTGATTTACCTGAAGATACGCAGATGAATCAGTTAAATTACCTGAAGAACCGGGATTTGATCTCGGAAGAGCTTTATGAACAATTGAAATTTGATTATAAAACTCAAAAAATGATCAAGGGAATGTAATTGAATAATTCGAAGCTCAATCTGGCTAAATTACATTATCCCCGAATCAACCTGATAAATTCTTCGCGGGTGGCAACCCGTTCGAAAGCCCCGGTAAAATCCGATGTGGTTGTGATGGAGTGCTGCTTTTGTACACCGCGCATTTGCATGCAGAGGTGCTGAGCCTCAATGACCACCGCAACTCCAAGCGGGTTTAATGTGTTTTGAATACATTCTTTTATTTGGGTAGTCAGTCTTTCCTGTACTTGCAATCGGCGCGCATAAGCATCAACTACTCGGGCAATTTTACTGAGTCCCGTGATGTAGCCATTCGGAATGTAACCAATGTGAGCTTTCCCAATAAAAGGAAGCATATGGTGTTCGCACATCGAGTATATTTCAATGTCTTTCACGATAACCATCTGGCGATATTCTTCCTTAAACATGGCCGATCGTAAAATTTCTTCCGGATTTTGTTCGTAACCCTGAAGCAAAAATTGCATCGATTTAGCTACTCTCATGGGTGTCTTCGCCAATCCTTCACGATTGGGATCTTCACCCAAAAGTTCAATAATCTTTTTATAATGTTCGCCAAGTTTTCCGGTAGTTTCAGAATCAAACTGCTCTATTTTGCGGTATGTTCCGTCTTTCCCATTTAATGTAAATTCCATTTTAGTTCCTTTCTGCAAAAAAAGTTCAGTAACGCAACCGTAAAGGTAGTAAGTTCAGTCTTACTCGTTGTTCGAGATCTTAATTTTGTTACAAAAGCGTGATATATCAATTAATCTTTAACTTAAAAACGAAGCCGAATACCTAAAATGAAAGTTAGGTTACTGAAATCTTTACTTTTGCGTCGCTTTTTAGATTTTACTTTGGATAATCTGGTAAAGTTAAGTAGTGTTTGGAAAATTGACCGGTTAAGTGTTGTTTAAAAAGTGTAAAGAAATGTTAATTATTTTGGCGTTGTTATACAATATATGCTTTGAATCGAAGTTTATAGGAATGAAAACAATGTTTCGGAAATCGACTAATGTTAATGAACTGTATTTATGATTGTAGTTACCGGTGCCGCTGGTTTTATTGGAAGTTATGTTGTCGGGAAACTCAACAGTGAAGGATTTAAAGACATTGTTTTGGTCGATAAGTACGACGATCCTTTGAAGTTGCAGAATTACCAAACCAAGACTTATTCAGAAAAAGTTGATCGTGACAATTTCTTCGATTGGTTGTCCATCAATGAAAAATTTGTTCAGATCATCATTCATCTGGGAGCCCGTACTGATACGGTTGGTCAGGAACCCGAGATCTACCAAAAGCTTAATTTAGACTATTCCCAGAAAATCTGGAAGGCTTGCATTCAATATGGTTTGCCGTTAATATATGCTTCGTCGGCATCGACCTACGGAGACGGGCATTTAGGATTTGACGATGATGAGTTACTTATTTCAGAATTACAACCCTTAAATTTGTATGCACAATCGAAACATGATTTTGATCGGTGGGTACTTAAGCAAAAGAAACAACCCTATTTTTGGTCAGGATTGAAATTTTTCAATGTTTTTGGTCCGAACGAATATCACAAAGAACGCATGGCTTCAGTCATCTTTCATGCGTTTAATACCATCGCCGAAACAGGTCACATGAATCTTTTCCGATCTCATCGTTCTGATTTTAAGGATGGTGAGCAAGCACGCGATTTTGTTTATGTGGAAGACATTGCCAAAGTGATTTTATTTTTCATGAACCACCGCAAAAATTCTGGTATCTACAATGTTGGAACCGGCGAGGCGAGAACTTATCTCAGTCTGACCAAAGCGGTTTTTAAGTCGATGAGATTGAAGGAAAGTATTGAATTTATTGACACTCCCGAAGATCTACGAGGAAAATATCAGTATTACACCTGCGCTAATATTCAGAAGTTGAGAAAAATCGGTTATTCCGAACCATTTTATTCATTGGAAGACGGCATCGAAGATTACGTTTCAAACTACCTGATTTCCAGAAAACGATACTAACGTCATCAGGAAAATGTGAATAGTCATTAGGAAAAGGTAAAAGAAAAATTTCCCAATGACCGTTCTTTTTCCGCTTTTCTTCATCGTGTAAACACCCAATCGTTTTCTCCTGAAAGTTGGTTATTGAAATAATATCCTTCCCAGTCGAAAGCTTTCATTTCCTCAGGATCGGAAATGTTATTCTGAATGATAAACCGGCTCATTAATCCGCGAGCCCGTTTCGCAAAGAACGACACCATCTGATAGTTGCCGTTTTTGTTCTCCTTGAACGACGGCGTAATGATCCTGGCTTTTAATTTCTTCGTATCGATGGCACTGAAATACTCGTTGGATGCCAGATTGATTAAGAGTTTTTGATCAGTTTGGGACAATTCTTCTTTTAATTTTGATGTGATTTTTGTTTTCCAGAATTCGTATAAGTTTTTCTTTCGCGCAATCGCTACATTGGTTCCCATTTCCAAACGGTAAGGCTGAATGCGGTCGAGTGGTTTTAGCAATCCATATAATCCTGAAAGAATTCGCAACTTTTCCTGAGCGATTTTGAATTCACTTTCAGTAAATGTTTCGGATTTTAACCCCTGATAAACATCACCATTAAACATCAGAACAGCCTGCCACGAATTTTTCGGAGTGAAAGGAAGGAACCAATCATGAAAACGTTGAAAGTTCAGATCAGCCAGTTTGGGTGAAATATCCATCAGTTGTGCCAGTTGCGCCGGTTTTTTTTTCTTCATCACCGAAATAATTTTTACGGTTTCTGGCAAAAAGTCAATTTCAGTATGCTTTTCAAAATGAATAGGACAATGGTCGTATAGCGTTTTGGCCGGTGAAATAACGATGATCATGGTTGTTTTTAGATTGATTCGACGAATGAAGAACAATAAATAATATCCAAAGTTCAGATATTATTTTAAAATCAGTCGCTACATTCAAATTTGTTGATAACTGATAAACGGGTTGAATATTCTACTTCTATTTTGAATCTGCAGAATGAAAGTTTCAATCTAACAAGTGCAAAAAATTACTGACAGATAGATATATCTGCCAGTAATACCTGATAACCAATATAAACCCTCTAACCTCCGTAATTCTATTTATAGTCAAATTTTTTTTTAATGATTTTTTTACTCAGCTAACCTTCTGGCATCCAGTTCTTTTTTCATCAAATCGGTGGTTTTGCTGTCGATCTTGTAAAAGATCATAAACAAGGCACATGACATGTATAAGACACCCGGAATGACCGATACCAATAATTTGATTCCGATAATGGCGGTTTCGGTTTGCTCAGCATTGGCAACAAAGTTCGAAACGGCTAAAATCCATCCGGCAATGGCTGCTCCAATTCCCCAACCGGCTTTCTGCGCAAATACAGCGGCAGAAAAATACAAGCCTGTGGCGCGGCGTCCGGTTGTCCACTCGCCATAATCGGCTGAATCGGCAATCATGGTCCATAATAGCGGAACTGCAGGCGCATAAGCCATTTTGGCGATGATATTAAAGACGTATATCATGGTTAAATCAGTAACTCCGGCCAGGTAAATCAGCATAAAAAATATTCCTGAAATCAACGAACTGCCAATAAAAACATTCCGGTTTCCGAAGCGTTTAGCGAGCGGTTTCGACAGCGGCAAAGCAATAATCAGGGCGACTGTTCCAATTACATTAAATAACTGAACATTATTTTCTTTTCCCAGATAATATTTAAAATAGTAGGCAATGGCAGCGTTTTGCATGGCAAACATGATGAACGAAATAATGCCAACCAATGCCAGAATGACCCATGCCTTGTTGTTGAACAAATTCCGGATATCTTCCTTCAGTGAATTCTTTTGTGCTTTTGGCGGTTGAACGCGTTCCTTGGTAGTTTTAAAGGTGATGAAGAAGAAAACCAGACTCAAGCCCGCAAATAGAAATACAGTGTACTGAAATCCCTGGGCCTTATTGCCGCCGCCAAAAAATTCAGCAAGTGTCAGCGCCAGACCTGTCACGATAAATTGCCCGGTAAAACCTGCAATGAAGCGGTAAGTGTTCAGCCCGGCACGTTCGTAAGTATCGTCGGTCATCACAGCTCCAAGTGCCGAGTAGGGCAGGTTAATGGCTGCATAAGCAGTCATCAGAAGTACATAAGTTGCTCCGGCATAAATGATTTTTCCAACTTCGCCCAGATGTGGCGTGGTAAAGGTAAGAATGGCCAAAACCGCATAAGGAATGGCTCCAAACAGAATATATGGGCGGAATTTACCCCAGCGGGTATTGGTACGATCCGAAATTATGCCTATCATCGGATCAATGGCCATGTCCCAGAACCGGGCGACCAGCATGATGGTACCCGCTGCGGCGGCTGAAATTCCATACACATCGGTATAAAAAAACAAAAGCCAGAAACCAACCATGTCCCACACAAAGTGCGAGGCGGTATCACCCAGACTGTAACCAATTTTTTCCTTGACCGAAAGTTGTGTTGCGATTGAATTCATTGGTAAAGTTATTAGTTCGTGTTTTGAAAATATTTACATTTCATTGTTAATCGGTTGATTCAGCTTAACGCGTGAAAGTGAATTAATGAATTCCCAGGTATTTTTCTTTCACCACCTCGAAAGCCAATTTCCTGGTTTTATCCAGTTTTACAATTCCCCAATATTCTTCATTGGCAGCGCCGTCGTAGGGAGTACCACCACTGTTTGGGGCCCATCCTCCGGATTCCTGCGTTTCATTTTTCCCGGCTTTCCACCATTCATCCGAAAAAGAAAAGATGGCTACTCCTGAACAAATATCCCGAAATCGGAAGATGTCGTCCAGAATATTCCGGGTGGCATCAGCCTGCGCTTTTTCGTTTTCACCCTGTTCATATCCGTTCATGGTTGCCGTCATATAGCTGTCGGCTCCGGCTTCGGAGAGGTACATGGGTTTCGGACTGATTGCGCTCCATGCCGGGAATATCCCTTCCGGATTATCCCATCGGTAAACATTCATCCCCCAGATATCGACATTTGAGCACAACGAAAGTGCTTCAGGTTTAGGCAACTCGCCATGTGCAGTTGATACCGGATGAGAAGGATCAATCTGGTGAATCTTTTCAGCAGCATTATTCAGTGCCTGATACCAGTTTTCGATTTGACCACCAAACCATTCGGGATGATAATTGTATTCGTTTCCCAGTTCCCAGAACAGAATCGCCGGATGATCTTTGAAGGTTTTGACATAATCGGCAAATGTTCCTGAAAGAATGTCAAACTTTCCTTCCTGATTGTAGCCGAAACCGATAATTACTTTCAGTCCGGCAGCATGGATCTGATCCAGAATAGCCTTTTCTGCGATCGGTGAATAAACCCGGATGGTGTTGATTCCGGCTTCTTTCATCAGGCCCAGATCCTCCTTCAGATTACTATAGCTGACTGTATTGCTGCCTTTTGGTACCGGATGATAGCAAACGCCCTTAATGGTATAAGGAGTACCGTTTACAAGAATCTGTCGGCCTGAAACGCTGACCTCATCAGCTTTTGCAGTGTTTAGGCTGAAAAGTAGCAAGCCGGAAAAAAGAAGGACGAAAATTGACTTCATGAAGTGTGATTCGTTAATTTTATTGATTAAAGTGTTAGACTGATCAAATTTAAATTGAACCCACTTCGGGGTTCTCAATCTAATGTGTTTATTTGTCTCCGGTTTCACCTGAGGTTATTCAAATTCAAGTCCTTCGGACTCTTGATCGGTTACAACCCTGAAAGGGTGTGATTTTAATAACCGAGGGCGTTAACCCACGGAAAATGAATGATATAATCTGGAAACCCGAAAGGGGTTGAACTTTGACACCTATTGAATAATCAAATTTAAATAGGTTCTACACTCAATCATTACTTTCTTCCTGAATATTCACCTGGCCCCGGCGTAAAGTCAAGGCTTCCCGGATTTCATGAGATCTTTCCTCACTGACATCATATTTCCACATTATTAATATTGCCACGATGGCGGTTACTATTGGAATTATAATATCAGCCAGACGGAGATGAGTTATTGTTTCAGCAGATTGAACCGTGATATTCTGGTCAAATCCAACCCAGTTCAAAACGGCTCCACTTGTGAGCAATGCTACTGCCGTGCCGAGTTTCACCATCCACCAGTAAACAGCTCCAAAAGTGCCCTCGCGACGGGTGCCGTTGTTCAGTTCATCCAGATCGCAAACATCAGCAGTCATCGACATCATCAGGGTAAACAAACCGCCAATTCCAAAAGAAAGGAATGGAATCGGCAAAAACATCAACCATGGATTTGCAGGATTAAAGCCCCACCATTTTAAAGCATATCCGATCATGGAGATGATGGTGGCAACGATAAACGCGTTTTTCTTCCCGATTTTCTGTGAGATAAAAGTTATGACCGGAATAACCAAAATAGCTGTTGCCACGGCACTAATCGTTCCGAACCATGCCGGCCATTGTCCTGCTGCAGTAGTGTCGCCTTTGAAAAGGTAAAAAATAATGATGAAGAAGGCGAACTGGGCAATCGTCTGAAACCCGTTAAAAATCAGGAAAGTAGCTCCGCATAATTTCATGAAAGGCTTGCAGGTAATGGTTTGCTTGATCGCTCCGATAAATTCTTTGGTATTGGCTGCCAGATCTTTCAACGATAATTTTGAGTTTCCAATGGTTTCGGGTAGCTTCATTTCTTTGCAAAACAGGGCGGGCATTATTCCAAGAACCAGACATAATCCGCCGACCCAGATGGAAAGGTTCCGGGCTCCTTCCGGAGCAGTGGGGTAGAACCGTTGATCGTAAATGATCACCCAGAACCAGGGAGCGATCATCCAGGCGATTTGTCCCATCCATTGTGAGACAGCCATCAAACGGGTTCGTTCGTGATAATCCGGAGTCATTTCGTATCCTAACCCAATCAGCGGTGCAGCAAAAATGGTATAGCCAATATAGAAAAGCAACGATAAGATTAAGAAATAAAAGAAATTATATAACATTGAGTTTTCAGGGTACAATTGCCACATGACCATGAAGGTTAGCCCAGCAATAATGCTTCCAAGAAAAATGTATGGTTTTCTTCTGCCCCAGCGCGAGCGGGTATTGTCGGAGATGTAACCCATGATTGGATCAATGATTGCATCCATCAGGCGAGGAAGAGCTGCAAGCAATCCGGCCAGTAAAGGATTCATTTTTAGCGCCAGAACCAGTATGACCATGAATATACCCAAGGCCGCAGGAAGTAACTGATTCGCCAGGTGACCCGATCCAAACGCGATTTTTTGTCCGAAAGGAACAACATCTTCAGGTGCTGTTTTGAAATGTGCCATTTAGTTAGATTTTAAGAGTTTAAGGAGAATATTTTGTTGCTTGTTTAGTTTTAGTTCAGCTTACTGCATGACCTTCTTGGGGGTCCGGTCAACGGTGTACAATCCCCAGTGCTTTTCAGGTTCCATCGCTTCCGGCGAACCTTTCCAAGGCTCGTCAAATGCTTCGAACAGAAAAGTCATAATCTCTTCCTTTTCGCTCCATTCAAGCAATTCATTGCAATAAACCGTCTGCAAATCCTGACTTACATTTTCAGGATTAATCCCTCGTCCATTCGAGTTGGTGGCCCAGCCAGCTTCAGTAATGATTACCGGTTTATCCGGATACCGGTTGGCAATGCTGTAATAGTTTTGCCGGGTATAATCCATCGCCTCATGAATGTGTTTATATTCCCAAACCGGATAAGTGTGCATGGAAATGAAATCGACTTCATCAACCAGTTTTTTTAGTTTATCCTGCCAGGGTACATAATTTTCACAAAAGGTGACTGGTTGGCTGGTTTCTTTTTTGATCTTCTGCACATAGCCAATTACCTTTTCTACCGGAACAAAGTGATCGGTCCAGTCAACAGTAGCTTCATTTCCGGCGGAAAGTGCAAAAATGATGTCCGGATACTGATTGGCCAGTTTGATGAGTTTTCTGATCTGAATCAGATTATCTTTAATATTCTTTTCTAATTCAGCAATGGTGTAGATTTTTCCCCAGGGGCAGCCAAAGTTGTTTAGTTCGGCTCCAATGTGGGCGCCAAGCATCACTTTGAAATTAAATTTTTCCTGATCGATTACCTTTAAAACGTTCTCAGCATGTATGCTGCAATCGTAAAGACGGAGATATTTCCAGGTTCCCTGAAGGATCAACAGATCTTCACGAATTTGCTCATAGCTCGGGTAAATGCCCGAATCGGGACTTTGCCCTGCCCGATATCCGGAATAGCAAATTGATCTTCCTGGTTCTATGCTTATTGCGTTGTAAAGATTCATCAAATGTTTTCTAGGTGTATTTCAGGTTCCCGTCTTTGTCCCAGAGTCCCCAGTATGCCCCCACATCGCCTTCTGCACCGATCTTCCACGATTCGTCGAAAGAGGAAAAATAAAACATTTCGATATTATTTTCCTTGCTCCAGTTTTGTGCATTGACAAAATAATGAACGGCATTTTTATTGGTTGGATCAGAAGCTTCGAATGAAGAGCCGAGGTTTGGCCAGCCTGTTTCGCTGATGATGACCTTTTTCCCTTTCCCGGCAGCTAAAGCCCGGTGGTACATGTCTTTCATGTAAATCAGTGAATAGTCGATGTGGCAGCCTTCCCAGAATGGGTAACAGTTTGCGAATATAACATCGCAAGCTTCCGCTAAAGTTGGTCGATTACAAAATTCATAGTAGGCATCGACGTAACCAACCGGTATTTTGGGCAATTCATCTTTTACCTGTTTGATGTATTTTAGCAATTCTTCTTCGGTCAAGTCCTCGCGATACAAAACTTCGTTCCCAACGGCTACCAAATCAGCATATCCTTCTTTGGCAATCTGAATCAGGTTTGTTATTTCTTCTTCATTTTTGTCCAGATCTTCGCCAAGCCAGGCACCAACCAGTGTTTTTAATCCGTATTCTTTGGCGATTTTTGGGATCTGTTCATTGCCTTCGGTACACGAAAAGATTCGAATCCATTGGGTGTATGGAAGAATAATTTCAATCTTCCGCCGGATTTGTTCTTCGGTGATCAATGAACCAGGCCCCTGATTATCGAGGTAAGGGCTGAAACATACTCCATGCATTCCTTTTTCCAGAACTTCGACAAATATAGACTTCATTTCGACTTCAGTTTTGCCTGAGAAGTCACGGCCGATTAACGACAGAATATTTTCGCTTTTAAATGACATATTTTTTTCTCCCAATAAAATGATTGAAAATAACTATTACAGAATATTTTGGAATGAAACTTCAACCTGGCTGATGCTTCCATCGCGCTCGAACAAAGCTGCACTCCACTCATTTCCCAGTATATTCCCGGCAATAATGATCCGGGATTCATCGGTTTTCGTAATCGTGATTTTGGCTTCCGAAGAAACTGTGTAAACGATCGGAACCTGGCAGAACGTAAATGCAAGTTGTCCCTGGCTCAGGAGAATTTGCTTTTTGTCGCCTGTCAGGTCGAAATACTCAAATTCACTTTTCTGCTTCAGAAATTCTTCCGGATTGATCAGCGAAAACCGGAATTCGATTTCGCCGTTTTCGAAATGAATTCCCAATTCGCGCATTCTCGAAAGGAAATCTTCTTTCACCTGTCCGGTCATTCCTGGCTGCTGTGCTCCTGCATTCCCGGGTGTGTGCGAATAGGCATCGGTTGGAAATGCGCCATACAACTTGGGCGATTTGTTCATGCCAATTCCAGCCTTGATTTCGTAGTAATGATCTTTAATTTTACCCAGGACAAGCGGATCGGCAGCTTCTTCAACTCCTTTGAAAAAACATTCCTGCGCGGAAAGAAGCAGTTTGGCAACCATGTGCCAGTATATGCTTCCCAGTCCTTCGTAACCGTAAAATGTTCCTGAACGGCCGGTAAACGACTGGTGATCAAACAGCGTTTCGTAAATGGCCAGTACTTTTTCCTTTTCTTCGAAAACGAGCACTCCGTATTTCACCGGATCCAACTTTTCCAGGAAGGATTCCAATACCGTTGTATTTCTGAACGCACCGTTAAAATGGAAATTTCCAGTTTCATCAGCTTTCAGGATCGATGAATCGTTTTCGGAAATCAGCTTGCGCAGGAGTTTCGATGAACTGACCTGTGCTACCGGAATGTTGTTCTTCTGAACGAAAAGTGGCAACTGGCGATCGGGATAAAGCAGATAACTGTATTGGTCGCTGCGGAACATGCTGCTCGCTTTCAAGGCATCCAATACATCGAGACTTTCCTGAACCGAAAGGTATCCCGAACTCAAAACAGCCACCTGACCTTCGAGCATCTCGTACAAATGGCGGATGGAAATTCCCTTTTCGGTGAATGAAATCAGGTTATAGGCATGGTAAAGTCCATCATCCCGGCGGTTTACCTTGATCGATTGGTCGAGATAATCCAGACCAAGTTGGGTGAACTCGATCAGTGATTGAACTGTCAGCGAAGCCTTTTTGCCTGAAAATGATTTTTCGTAAATAGCTTGTCTGTATTCGCTTCCATCTTTGCCAAGACAATCGGCAAAATGCCTCCGGTTTTCGTCGGTGAAACCGGTTTTGAGCAATGAGGTATTTTCAGCAAATACCTTAAATATCTGATCAAACAAAGTCTTGACTTCTTCAGAAACAGTGATCTCCTGAATAGCAAGCTGACCGAACTGCTCCGACCAGAATTTCATGAAGCGCCTTAAATAATAGAGTGTTACCATCGAAACGCCGTTTCCTACCAGCGCATTGTTGGCATCGTTCCACTCCGGACGCTGGGTATTGAGCCAGATTCCGGCTTCAGGAATAAAGTTGCTTAATTTGGCTAATAGCGTAACCAGTATTTTTTCGGTGAGATTCACCCTGTAAATCTGATCGCCTTTGGCTTTTAATAGCGCTCCGTCGGCTCCGGTTTGTTTCTGCGATTGTTTAACCTGGTCGTTCAGCGCAAAGTCGAACTCGATGGTATCCTTCGGGTTTTTAACAATTTCGGAGTATGGTTTTATCCGATAGGGAACATTGGCATATACAAATATCTCTTTTTGGAGCAGTGATTCAAGCTTTCCGGGATGAAACTCGCGCGATAATTCCAGAAATTTCTGAAGGTAAATGATCTGATGATCGCCCCAGTAGCCAATGTATGCCCAAGGATCGTGCGGATCGGGACACTCCCAGTCGATGCCTTCGCGGGTGACCCGGTATGGGTTATAGCCGTCGGCAGTGGTCGCATTTAAAAATTTGCTGATCATTCCTTCCATGTAATCGGGATACGAAAAGCCCAGCGCTTCCCAGTTCTGGAAAATATCGCGCCAGTTGCCCTGGTAATTCAGTTTCGGGCTGCCGTCTTCGTTCTTGGTTTCGATGGAAAACTGGTTCCATGGCCGGCTTGGATCGCCATGACGGCGACTAAATGTTAATGGAAGATATTCGAAGCAAATCCGCATCAGATCAGGATCTTTGGTTTTTTCTGCAAGAGCAGCCAATTCAGGATAGCTGATTTCAGCGGGCAAATCGTTCAGCCAATTTGCAAATTTTGCTGAAATGTTCCGGTTGATCTGGCCGACGAACAGTTTAAAATCAGCCGTATCGATCTGATAATTGTTGGTGAAAATTCCGCCTCGCATCACATTGAAAAGTGTGTTCGAGAAATGGCGTGCAGAACTCAGTTCGTCGTTCCCGATTTGCAAACCGTCGGCTTTGGCAACTATTTTTTTCAGGTTCAAAGTCCCCAGTTCAATATCGGCATTGATTTGATTTTCAGGATTGGGGTCGTTTTTCAGGAAATGGTTGAGGTTGGCAACGTCTGCGCTGTCGCGGTTGATCTCGGCAACAATCATCCAGTCGTTTTTTGCTTCTCTTTTCAATTTAAAGCTTGTACTTACAAAGTATGCGCCGCGGTTTGCCCTGATGTCAGTTTCTTCCGCTACCGGCATTCCTTTTTTGAAGTTTTCCACCTGCCGGCTAGAGAGAAGAATTTTGGCATCCTGCTTCAATCCGCATGACCATACTGCTGTTGCCTTGAGCGATTCGCTCGGTTCGGCCCGGTCAACCGGAATGGAACTGAGCATGTGCAAACCCAGTTTGGTTTCCTGAATCAGTTCGCTTTTTTTGTAGGCATCCGACAAATTGCTGTAGGCATTCTGAAAATCGAAATCGATTCCATTCGGAAGAATATTGGTAATCCCGTCGAGGATTTCGATGCCAAGAGTTTCCGGATTCAGGTTGACTACCTCTGATTTCTTTACGAAACCAAACTTTTCGGTATTGTACCATCCGTAGCGGAAGCCGACGCCCAGATCTTTATTGATTTCTTCAAAAATGATTTTATTTCCGTAGATGCTTTTATACAGATTTCGTTGAATGAAATATATTTTTTCTGATTCGTCGGAAAATGGTTCCCACAGGTAAGTCTTTTTATTTTTGGTGACCAAAAGCAGGGTTTTGCTTCCGGTTATTCCTTTGGAATCGTGAATCTTATCCACGGTATAGTATGGGAACAGCGAATTGTTGCGGTCTTTTCTTCCGGCTGTCAACGATCCGTTGCTCGAAATAAACATCCAGTGGTCGGAGTCGCTCACGATGGTCATAAAGAAATCAGCCATCAGGTTGCAGTTGCTGATCTGATAGAATTTTTCGTTCCCGATTTCGGTAAACTGTCCTTTAATTTCAGCATCTCCGGATTTCAGGAGAGCATTGCCCAAATAAACTGCTCTAGTATTCATGCCAGATGGTGTTGAAGTTTTCTTGAATTCGATTTATTTTTTCTGATAAACGCGCACATAGTCAACTTCCATAGTTTGTGGGAAAGCCTGCTCATCGATTCCTTTCATGCTGCCCCAGGCGCCTCCAACTGCTACATTCAGAATAAGGTAAAATGGTTTGTTGAAGGGCCATTTGCTTACGCCAAGACCTTCATTTTTGTATTCAAAATACAGACTATCATCAACATAAGCCTTCATTGCATCAGTATTCCAGTCAAGAATGTAGCTGTGAAATTTTTCAATGGCATCGGGAACGGTCATGATGCCCGTTTTCTGAGTCCCAACCTGCCACTGGTAATCTTTCGAGTGGGCAGATGCGTGAATTACGCCCAAATCATGGCCAACATGTTCCATGATGTCAATTTCTCCAACATTAGGCCAGTTGCCATCTTCGAAAGTCCAGCCGCCCGGCATCATCCAAATGGCCGACCAGGTTCCCCTTCCAGCCGGAAGTTTAGCACGCACTTCTACTCGTCCGCATTGCCAGTCGGCTTTTGAAACCAATCGTCCCGAAGTAAATTTCTTGCCCTGAAAATCTTCACGAATGGCTGTAATCGCGAGTTTGCCGTTGGCTACACTGGTATTTTCTTTTCTGGCGTTAGTGTAAAATTGCTCTTCGTTGTTTCCCCAGCCGGCGGAATTTCCTTCAGTGTCATAAATCCATTTGCTTGAATCAGGGAGGCCGTTGTAGTCGAATTCGTCGCTCCAAACCAGTTGCCAGTGGTCCTTTTTCCCTGAAGATGAATTTTGCTGCGCATTGGCAACAAACGAAAATCCGGAGATTGAAAGAATAATAAAAGAAATATTTAGAAATTTGGTTTTCATTTTTGCTGATTTTTAGGGAGCTGTGTCGTTATTGCTTTTGTTGTTTTAGTCAGAATCACCAGATATATGTTGCGACAGAGCCTGCCGATAGAGTGGTGGTTGTAATCATATTATTAAATTGAATATTGAAAGTCTGACTAGAACTTCCTTCGTTCAGCACAATCAGCACTTTTTTCCCTTCAGGAGTTTTAAAGGCTACGTTAGATAGGGGATTAATGAGGTTGGAAGCAATTCTTACCGATCCTGACTTTACAAACTTGGATGCATGGGCGATCACGTAATACGAAACGTTACGACTGATTGAAGTTCCAATGGTCAGTCCTCCCAGACAAGTGCTACATCCGCCTGCTGTGTGCGGGTTGTAATTGGGATCCGAAGCCAGGTTCCATTCCAATACGTTTTTGCTCCAGTTCCGTGTGGCGCCAATAATCAGGTTTTTGATGTGCCATTTCAAATCTCCGGCAAAATTGCTTGGGGCACCGACCCATTGTTCTGTAAAATATACGTTCTTGTCCGGATATGCATTGTGCACCTGAGTTAAGGCGCTGATGTCGCCTGCATACAAATGAAAAGCTGAGCCGTCGATATATTTTGACGCTTCCGGATCTTTAAGCATCGATAGAGGGTAGGCGGTAACATCGCAATTATGGTCGTAAATAATGATCTTGGTATCAATATTTGCCGCTTTAAACGCTGGCCCAAGATGATTCTTTACAAAATCTGCCTGTTCGGTTGCCGACATCGTCATACTTGGATTATTGTATGGGTTCAGCGGTTCGTTTTGTGGCGTAATGGCTGTAATGTGAATTCCTTCAGCCTGCATGGCCTGAATATATTTCACAAAATAGGTGGCATAAGCCTCGTAATATTCCGGTTTTAGGCTACCACCTATCGGGTTTTGGTTGGTCTTCATCCAGGCAGGTGCCGACCAGGGGCAAGCTAAAATTTTGATGTTTGGGTTAATAGCTACGATCGATTTCAGAACAGGTATTAAATTGGTTTTATCGGGACTTATGCTGAAATGCTCCAAGTCAGGATCGGTGGCTCCATTTACCATATCGTCGTACGAAAATACCGTAGCATCCAGATCGGAAGCACCAATGCTGATGCGCAGGTAGCTGATGTTGATGAAAGTGCTATCGGCAGTGAAAAGCTCTTTTAGAAGGTCGCTCCGGTTTGCCGACGACAATGGATTGATCAACGAAGCGCTTCCTCCGGTAAGGCAGAACCCAAAACCGTCAATCGATTGATACGTTTGTGTGGTATCAACGACTATATTCGGATTGTAGTTGGCCGAACTGCTGAAATTTAATTTGGTATTTTGTTTTTCGAAATAGATCGATTGTTCTGGATTGGTGAGCCAACAGGTAACATCCGATTTCACCACCACCGGGGTGGGAGTAGGTTTGGGATCTGGCTTGGTTTCATTTTTCGATTTGCTACAGCTTGCCAGACTCATCGCCAGAACAATGAGTGGTAACAGGCAAAATCTGGATATTGGTGTTGTTTGATTCATCGTCAGGTTTATTAGTTGCTTTCCTGAAAAACGCGTACATAATCGACAAACATCCGCTGCGGAAAAGTTGTAGAGGAATCGGGCGATCCGGGCCAGTTGCCCCCAACTGCTACGTTGAAAATAAAAAACTGCTCGGCATTGAACGGATAATTTGCGGCGCCAACTTCGGTAGCAGTAATTGTATAGTACAATTGGTCGTCAATCAGCCATTGCATGGTATCTTTTTTCCAGATCAGGCTGAATACATGAAACTGCTGCGAAAAGTTCCCCGATGTTAAATTGTAGTTCGAACCGCTGGAGGCATGAGATCCAGCTGCATTTTTCCAATGAGCTGTTCCGGTAACCCTCGAAGGATAAGTGCCAATCAGCTCCATAATGTCAGTCTCGCCGCTGGCGGGCCATCCGACATCTGAAATATTTGTTCCGAGCATCCATAGAGCCGGCCACATTCCTTTTGCAACAGGTAATTTGGCCCGAATGTCGATACGTCCGAATTTGAATGTTTTTTTATTCTGCGTGGTTAATCTGGCCGAGGTATAATTGAATCCACTGACAACTTCCTTGCGTGCTTCAATGATCAGGTTTCCGCCTGATAAAAATGAATTTTTCAAATTGCTGGTGTAGTATTCCAGTTCATTGTTGCCCCAACCTCCACTTCCATTTCCTGTTTCCTGGTTCCAGACTGTTGCATTTAACGTTGTGGCTGAAAATTCGTCGCTCCATGCCAGCGCATAGCCGCTGTATGTCAAAGGGGTTGAATATCCGGTATTGTCTGTGGGCAAATATGTTCCGTTTTCGGTTTCTATGATTCCGGTTACTGATGAAGTTTTAAGGGTACAATTTTTAGGGTTGCTTAACTTGACAGTAAATTGCAAATTGTCCTGGCGCAAATCGGTGGGATCACCATTGATTTGAACATCAATAATTGACTGTGTTTTTCCGGCAGGAATAGTGATTGTTCCCGATGATGACACAAAGTCTTTTGGCGAAGTGGCTGTTCCGTCGGTAACCGAATAGTCGAAGCTAACTGCATTAGCGCTTGTTTTGCTGAGGTTGGCATAAAACTGCAAGGAGGTATTCGTGGTGGCTCTTGGCTGGCTCATATCGTTCATGGTCAGTTCAGGTAAAGTTACAGGCTCCGGATCAGGCAAATCGGAACTGCCGCCTTTACTGCAAGAACTTAAGCTCATCCAGCAAATCAGTAGTCCAACAAATACAATTAGTTTTTCCTTAAACATATTTAGCAGGCTGTTAAAGTATATTGATGTTCAAAAAGAAGATAAAAAGGAGGAGAAAATACTCCTCCTTTTTTTGATGTATATCGAATTATTTGTGAATTCAAAAATTATTGAACAGGCTTCAGTTTCACATACCATGCATTTCCGGTTTCGGTGCCTTGCACCCGAAGATACATGTACGACGAAGTCAGTACTAAAATTTCGTATTCCTTTTGCAGAGAACCATATCCAATGTAAGTTGAGTTTCCTGACAACAAAATGCTTGTTGACGTTGATGGCGCTGATGCATTGATGCCAGAACTAGCAGGTACAAATGAGAATGAAGAACTTCCTCCGCTGTAGCTGTAACATCCTTCGTCTCCTGAACCGGGAATACCAGGCAAAGAAGACAATGATCCTGTTTTAGTGAATACTCCATCAGGTGTAGCCACATTCAATCCATAAGATTTTGTCGCATTATCAACACTGAATGTAAATTTAGCAGTGTAGAAACAATTGCAGCACGATACTTTTTCGTTAACAGCAGCTGACCACCATTCCGGTGTTACTGAAGAAGGACTCCAAGGTCCAACGCCAAAATGACCAGCAACACTTTTATCAACCACCCAGGTTTTTGATGTTCCGCCGGTAAGGTTTGCCACAATCTCCGGATCAACAGTAAAATCGCTTCGAACTGTTATTTCTTTGGTTACAGTTGTCGATGAGCCGCCTTTACCGTAAGCAACGGCAGTAATGAGATACTTATTCGTGCCAATTGTGGTATATTTTTTTGTTACCGTTCCGGTCGATAAATAGACCAGATCAAGTGGTGTATTGGCATCATAGTCAATTTTATAAGCGATAGCATTATCTGCTTTTACAGTAATAATTACATCGCCGGAGCCATCGCCAGAAGGATTTGCCGTGTTTGCCCCAACAACAGTGGTGCTAATGACCAAATTGGTGGGTGCTGTCAATTCACCCATTGAATATTCTTTGTCGGAACATCCGTAGTTGGTTATAAACACCAGAAATATTCCTAAAAGGTATTTTATTGTCATTTTCATATTCGTTAATCTTAATTCGTTAATCTGAAATTATCAATATAGAAAACAGCTCCAGCGCCGTCGAACGTATCGTTGAAACGCAAAACAAGCTGGGTGAATTTAGCGGTTGCTGGTATTCCGCTGATTTTACTGTAGTCAAAAACCAGTTCTTCCCATTCGCCGGATTTGGTAAATGGCACTTTCAATACCGCAACTCCATTGGCCGGTGTTCCACCTACAGCCGATTCCAACTCCATATTCATTTTTACGCCAATCATAGCTGGATCTGGATTATAAGCAAAAACTTTGATGACTTTGCCCACGGAGAAGTCGATTGGATTATTCAACGGACTATAAGTCCCGCTCCATCCCTCATATCCTTTGGTGAACTTGCCAACCATAGCGCTGGTATTTATCCCTCCTGAAAATGGATTGGCCACTTTTTCGAATTTCTGTCCACCACCAAAAGTGCCAAAGAAATAATCAATAAATGCGCTTTCGAAGTCGATTGGTAAACCAAACGGATCGGTAATTTTAACAGAAGTCACTTTTTGTGATTTTGCAGCTCCACCACTTAATGCGACAACGGTTACATCATAGTTACCTGATTTTGCATAATCGTGCGATACCGTAGCTCTGCTTGCTAAAGCAGTTCCTGTTTCACCTGTAACATCGCCAAAGTAAACGAGGTAAGAGGCAGCATAGTCGGCAGTGGCACTAACTTTAAGGTTGTGTACCGATTGATTAAGCGTTACAGCAAGATTTTCAGGTGCCCTGTAGGTAACCTGAAGCGGATAGGTTGCTGTTGTTTCTTTTCCTGCAATATCGGTTGCTATGATAGATACGGTGTAATTTCCTTCAGGATAGGAGTGCGTTGTGCTTCCACCAGGAAGAACTGTGGCCGATGCGGCATTTCCGCTACCGTGTCCGAAATTAACAGTAAAAGAGCTTACCCCGTCTCCTGTTGGAGTAATTCTAACATTTCCGGAGTTATCGTTACTGATGCTGAAGATTTTGTTGACATTAGCCGAGGATGCAGTATCCAAAAAGGCCACGTCTTTATCAATACCGTCTTTCAAAGTACAACTAACTGCGCCGATTAGCAGTAATGTTGCAAGGCAGAAGATCGATGTTATCTTTTTCATGTGTTTTTGTTTTGCTAGATGTTCAAATTAATAATTCGGATTCTGAACCAGTTTAGTACCCTGTAACTCACGATATGGAATAGGGAATATTTCATTTTTCCCGGCAGTAAATCCTCTGCTTGACAGTTTGGTTGCAGCATCGCCCCATCTTACCAAATCGAAAAAGCGGAATCCTTCGCCAGCTAGTTCAAGTCTTCTTTCAGCTTTAATGGCAGCCATATTTACCGGAATTGACGGCAATCCAGCGCGGGTGCGTACTGCATCGAGCAATGCCTGTGCCCTTGCGCCTGTTGCGCCTAATGCTTCAGCTTCCATTAAGTAGGTATCGGCCAAACGAATGGCATACGTGTCTTGTTTGTAATTCAACACGGCATCGCCCGAACCGGTTGAAACATCCGACTGGCGTGGTGTGAACTTATTCAGGAAATAACCGGTGTCTTTATAACCACCAATGTAGTCAGCTTGTCCGCCTGCTTTCAATGCTTTTAAATCAAGTATTGTTGCACCGAAACGTGGATCAGATTTGATGGCATCATAAAAATCCTGAGTAAAAACGTTAAAACTCCATCCTGATGGAAGATCGGGAGCAATCGATCCTGCAGGTCTTGAATAACTTCTAGGACCAACCATTACGTTTACCGAATTTCCCTCGTCGCTGCCTGAGCCCCAGTTTCCCCAACCGGAACTTCCTACGCTGCTATGGCAAACTTCTATGATTGATTCAGTATTGAATTTATTGGAAACAACCCATAAATCTTTGAAATTCGATAACAAACGATATCCATATTGGCTTGTACCGCCCGGAGTTCCGTTAACCTGTGCCAGTTGTGCTGCAGCAAGGTCTTTCTTGTTTTCGTACAAATAAACTTTTCCGAGTATAGCCTGAGCTGCACCTTTAGTTAATCGTCCTCCTTCGGTATTAGCAGGAACAGTTTGTGGTAAATCAGTAATGGCTTCCTGAAGGTCTTTTTCAATCTGGGTATATACTTCTGTTGGTGTTGCCTGTTTCACGTCGTACATGTTTGTAGCCGTAAGTGGCTCCAGCAGCAACGGTATATTCTTGAACATGATTTCAAGATTGAAATAGTAGAATGCACGTAGGGCCTTGGTTTCAGCAGCAAAGCGTTTTTTAAGATCATCGCTCATACTTACTCCTGTGATTTTCTGAAGCAAAGTATTTGCTCTGAAAATGCCCTGATAGTAATCGTTCCAAAAACTTGCCGGCATAATTACTGAGTTCAGGGTAAAATTTGAAAATCCCTGAATACCAACACCGTCCGATTCTCCACCGCCACCGGCATATTGGTCGTCAGAACCGGCATTCATCATGGTAATCATGTTTTCGAAGCCGCCCGAATTTTTACGCAACACATCGTAAACTCCAACCAAGGCGCTAAAAGCTTGGTTTTCGTCGGCATAATAATTGGCTGTCAGGAATTGACCCTGGGGTTGAATTTCGATAAACCCCTTATCGCAGGACATCAGTGATGTTACCAGTGCGCCTGCTATCATTATTTTATTTATTATCTTCATTGTCAGTCAGTTTTTAGAATTGTAATTGAACTCCAAGCATAAATGAGCGGGCTTGCGGATAGACACCCTTGTCTATACCAAAAACGCCACCACCGATTTCAGGATCGTAACCCGAGTATTTGGTAAGGGTTAGGAGATTTTCGGCTGAAACATAAAAGCGTAGTTTGGATGCACCGATTTTTTTGTAGAGTTCGGATGGCAGTGAATACCCCAACTGCATAACTTTCAGACGCAGATAATCACCTTTTTCAAGGTAGAAATCGGACATTTTTGTGAAGTTACCATTGGTGTCGTTACTGGTCAGTCGAGGATAGGTATTTGAAGTTCCTTCGCCAGTCCAGCGGCTCAATGCAAGAGTTTGCCAGTTCGAATTGCTGATGTCAAGACGACGCAATCCCTGGAAAATTTTGTTACCGGCAGCACCCGAAACAAATGCCATAAAGTCGAAGTTTTTGTAATCCATATTAATGGTAAATCCAAATGTATATTTCGGGATGCTGGTTCCTAGGAATGTTTTATCGGCTTCAGTAATTGCGCCGTCATTATTGGTATCAACCCACCGAAGGTCGCCCGGATGGGCATCAGGTTGAATCAGGCTACCTGAAGAATTTTTGTAAGCATTTACTTCAGTCCAGTTCTGGAAAATGCCGGCTGTTTTGTAACCATAGAAGGAGTTATAGGATTGGCCTTCCTGTGTACGGGTCACTGCGCCCATCGATTGGAATGAAGCGTCTCCAGAAATGTAGTTGGCATCGGAAGCGATGAACAGAACTTTGTTTTGCAGATAAGCAATGTTACCGTTTACCGAGAAATTCAGTTTTCCAATTTTCTTACGGTAACCAATTTCAAATTCAAGTCCTGTGTTCTGCATATCGGCAATGTTGCCAACCGGCGAAGAAGATACACCCACATAACCCGGAATTGTTATTGGACGGAGGATCCCCGAGGTTTTCTTTTTGTAATAGTCGAATGTCATGGTAATTGATTTCAGCAACTGTGCATCAAATCCGATGTTGGCCTGAGATGTTTGTTCCCAGCGCAAATCTGGATTATCGAGCGACGATGGAGCATACCCCGGAGTTATAGCACCTGAACTTCCGATAGTGTAGTTGAAACCGCCGCTAACCGTTGACAAATAGCCAAAATCGCTAATTGCATCGTTCCCTACAACACCGTAACCTCCCCTGATTTTTAACTGATCGATAATGTCGGCCCATTTCCAGAAATCTTCTTTAGTAACAACCCATCCAAGAGAGAATGAAGGGAATACACCGTATTTGTGATTGGCTCCAAAGCGTGAAGAACCGTCGCGACGAAGGATACCTGTAAACATGTATTTCTCTTTATAGTCGTAGTTTAGACGGGAAAACAAAGAGGTTAATTTGTGTTGAACAAAATCCCATGCTCCACCTACGCGATTTGTTGCATCGGGAATATTAAAGCTGAAAGAGGCGTCTTTATAACTGCTTACTGGCAAATCGTATAACGTTACGCTTTGTCCTCCGCCGTTGTTGTCAACATAAGCTCCCTGACCCAACAAAATAGTGAAATTGTGATCATCAAACTTTCTGGTGTAATTAATTGTATTTTCAATGTTCCAGTTGAAAACTTTTTCAGTTTGTTTGTAGTTGTTGTTTTTTAATACCTGGTTTGTTGCACTAAGGTAGTAAACTGGTGTAAACGCTTGATTACCCCAATAAGCAAGTTTCCCTCCAACGGTTGACTTGATAATAAGCCCTTTAATAATTTCTGCTTGTAAATAGGCATTTCCAACAATATTGTCCGACCATCCGTAAGCGCCTAACCGCGTTTGAATGTATGCCAAGGGATTTGTCATTTCCTGACCAACAAGCGAAGATATTCCATACGGATTGCCGTTGTTGTCGCGAATAACTTTGTTTACGCTATATGGTGCGGCATTGGCAACAGTCGGATCAGTCACAACAATAGGAGTAATTGGATCAAGATTAATGGCCGAGCTTAAAGGGCCGCCATATTCGCTGTTCGTATTACCAATCCCAACTTGTTTCTGGTGAGTATAGCCCAACGTTTGACCGAATGTGAAAATTTTGGAAATCTTGTGTGTACTGTTCAACCGGAAATTTTCCTGTTTGAAGTTAGAGATGTCAGTCGCAACAATACCTTCCTGATTTTGAGTTCCGAAAGAAACATAAAACGTTGATTTGGCATTACCTCCACTAAGGCTTATTTCATGAGAATAACGTTGAGCGTTGTCGTTAAAGATTGCTTTTTGCCAATCTGTTCCTTTTCCCAAGGTGCTCAAGTCAGAAAAGATTACATTTCCACCGCCGGCAACTGATCTTTCGTTTAGCAATGCACCATATTGAGTTGCATTAAGAAGTTTGAGTACTTTTGCCGGACCAGATGTGCCATAAAAACCGTTGTAATTTACGGTTAAGTTTCCTTCCGAACCTTTTTTTGTTGTTACCATGATAACACCAGTTGCTGCACGTGTTCCGTAAATTGCAGAAGAAGCGGCATCTTTTAATACTTCAATCGATTCAATGTCGTTTTGGTTGAGGTAACCGATACCGCCTGCATCAACAACAACACCATCGACCACCCATAACGGATTGTTTCCACTTCCGAAGGTTGTTATCCCTCTTACCCGAATTGTAGCAGCATCACCAGGCTGTCCAGAGTTCGAGGCAATTGTAACGCCTGAAACTCTACCTTGCAAGGCCTGATCGACTCGGCCTGGTGCTACTTTTTCAAGGTCTTTTGATTTGATGCTGGAAATTGCTCCGGTAATGACACTCTTCTTTTGTGTGCCATAACCTACAACAATCACTTCATCAATAGATTTACTTTCAGTTACTAAAACAATATTAATAACTGTTTTCATGTTTACAGGAATTTCCTGTGTTTTCATACCGACAAACGAGAAAACCAAGGTCGAGTTGTTTTGTGCGTTAACGGTATAATTTCCATCAATGTCGGTGATTGCACCAGTAGTTGTTCCTTTTACAACTACGCTCACTCCCGGGATTGGTTGCCCATCGTCAGCTGATGTTACAACTCCCTTCACTTGTATCCCTTGTGCAAATACTGCAAACGAATACATCAAAATTAAAAGAGCTAAAATTGCTTTTTTCATAAGTTAATAGTGTTTTTTAGAAATGGTTTCAAAAGCATATCTAGACGAGAAAATGCCTTTGTGCATTAATTATGAGACAAAAATATCCCATTAATTGCCCGTTTCGAAGTAATTCCATACAGCAAAAATACATCAACACCACCGATGTATTACATCAAGAATACATCATTTGTATTGTTATATTCTTGATAATTTGATGTTTAAATGTAGTTGATGTAAATATAACAATACAACATTGGTTGCTAGGCTACAGTACAGGTAGGTTTAATGTCACAAATCAATAATCATTCTGGTAAGGTTTTGATCACGATCGATATCGAGCTTTTTACGTACCCGATAACGGCAAATCTCAACTCCGCGAACCGAAATGTTCATTAATGGGGCAATCTCCTTGGTCGAGATGTTCATTCGAAGGTAAGCGCAAAGTTTTAATTCTTTTGGGGTCAGATTTGGAAATCGTTCTTTTAAACGACTTAAAAAGTCTTCATGAACTTCATCGAATGCGGTTTCAAACACTTCCCATTGCTTTTTGTGGTCAATGTCCTTGTCTATCTTTATTATCAAGGAAGAAATTTTGTCTTTCAGCGACTCGTCTGATGTTGATTTTTTTAGTTTCTCGAGATCTTCTTTGATTCGTACAAGGAATTTGTTTTTGCGGATTAAATCCATGGTCTGGTTTGCCAGTTCTTTGTCACGGTGTATCATTTCAATCCTAAGCTTTTCGTTTTTAAGATTGATGATTTTCTTCTCGGCAACTAATGCTTCTCTTTTGTATTCCTGTTCTTTTTGTCGGTAGGCTTTCAAATGTTCCAGCCTTTCTTTCCTTTGCGAAATCTCCATACGTTTTAGGAAATACCAGATCAGAAGAAGAATAGCCAATAGTAATATCAGCGTGTAGATTAAATAAGCGTAAATAGTCCTGTACCACGGTGGGGTTATGCTGAAATTCAGCGTATCGGTAGAGCTTTCAATGCCTAACTGGTTGCGGGCTTTAACACTAAAGGTATATTCTCCGGGTGGCAGTTTGGCGTATTCATTAAACGGAACATTACTCCATTCCGACCATTTCTCATTATAACCTGTCAGTTTAAAACTATACTCAATATTGTCCTGATTGTCATATACAGGAGACGTATATGAGAACCTGAAACTATTGTCTTTAAAAGGAAAGCTGAACTCGTGATTGATCGTGGTTTTCGTTGAATTGGCGCCGGAAGGTTCAAATTCTGTAGTTTTGCTCAGGTAGCTGCCATCAAAAAAAGTGCTGTCGAGATACAACGCGGTTGCTTTATTGATATATGCCTGAAATTTTGGTATGTTGTTAAAGCCAGAAAGAGGTGAATAATGGGCAAAACCTTCCTCAGTACCAAAGAAAATGTGATCGTCGGAATAGCAATAAACCGATTCGAACCCACTGATGAATTTTCCGGTCAGTAAATCAAACGGGGCGCTTATATTTTTGTAACTATTATCTTCTTGTATGCGGAATACCCCGGTTTTATTTTTCCCCATGTCCCAGGCAACGTACCAGATGTTCCCATTTTTGTCTTCCTTCAGGTAGGAAATGTCTTTTAAGGGACTCAGCAACTGATTGAAATAAGATGAGCTTTCGAATCGGTCTTTTTGTCGGTTGTATTCGTAAACGCCAACATTTGAAGTAACCACTATTTTTTCTTTTAGCTTGAATACATTCAGGTTGTAATTAGATGGCAATCCATCCTTTTGTGTAAAGAACCGGAATGAAGAAATGCTGTCGATCCGTTTATCGAAGCTAACTTTGTAGATTCCCTTAAATCCGTGGCTCATCCATAAATCGCCATTCTCATCTTCTTCAAAAATACGGAACGACTCGTTGAACCCTGCTATTTTACCAGCATAAACCCAGCTATCTTTCTGTTTTTTGTAATAGGTTAGTCCACTGTATGTTCCCCCGATCAGAATTCCAGGAAATCGTGTGAGCGTATGAAATTTCCATGCCCCTGGAACGGTGCTGATTTGCCTCGCTTTCTCACCTTCAATAACGAATGTACCTTTATTATGGCCACAAAGAAGTACACCATCGTGAATTCCAAGATACCAGACTTGACCGTTTGTTCCCGAAATAAGGCGGAATTCTTCGTTTTGCTGCTCCTGACTCCAGTTTTTGACGAATAGTCCCTGGTTGGTTCCAAGGTAGATTTTTCCTTTGCATATAATGGAAGTATAACCAGCCCCAATACCATCGGTTTGCTGTATAAAAGTGATGGGCGAGTTTACATTGAGGTAATCGATTCCATTATCAAGTCCTAGCCAGAGGTTGCCGACACGATCAGCGAAAACTTTCAGAATGGTATTGTTCTGAAGTCCTTTTTGCCTGTTGATATGCTGAATGATATTCCCGGATTCGTCAGTAATAATCACTCCATCCTGAATGGAGCCAATGGCATAGTATTTATCCTGAACGACAATTGCGCTGAATATCTGTTTTTGCTTCAGCAGTTTATTTACCGGGGCAGTCCATTCTTTCAATTCTCTTCCATCATAGATAAATATTCCTTTATTCAGGGTGAATATCATTAAATTATTGCCCCGGTTAAACGGTAGAATTGACCACACTTCTTCACCCCTTATTTTTTCGCATCCTAATAATGAGATCAAGTTGTTGTTGGTATATTCCATCAATCCTTTCTCCTGATCGTTGAAATACAAGCGGCCATTTACCTGATATGAATTCTGGAACCGCGTTGGCGCTTCAATTACGGAAACTGTTGAATCGTTTTTAAAAAAAAATGCAAAATTGTACGATTGGTATATAGTCTGTTTTTGGAAAGTGGTAATGTTCCAGATATCGTCGAAATTCAAATATTTCTTTGGTAAGTATTTCTTCAACGATCTGAATTCCATTTTCCCGGTTTTGCCAATAACCATTTTGCCCAATTCGTTGTATGCACCAACGCATATTTGTCCGCTTTTGTCGATGTAAACCGAGCGCACAATCGATAAATTGGGCATCCGGTAAATTTTCCAGCTTACACCATCGAAAAAGAGTAATCCTTCGTTATTGCCAAAATACATAAATCCGTGCTGGTCTTGAGCAATGCTCCAGTTTTGAGTTCCACCCCGGTATTCTCTTCTCGGGAAATTATGAATGTACGGAACGCCAATGTTAATCATTTCGGCTACGACGCTGATCGATAGAAACAGCACAAATACGAAAATGGATAGGAGTCTTTTCTGCATGAGTCAGTTTCAGTTGGGTTATTGTTATGCAATTGTAGTTTAAAGGTTTTAAATAAGCAATGATTTTACTTTAGTTCGATCTATCTATAGTTGTCTGGTCTGGTTTTTACAAACAACTAACTATCATAATTGTTAATTTCTTCTGGTTATTAATTCTATCCTGCTTGCTTTTCTGCTCAAGGACAATTGCATTTTGTTTAATTCACTTTAAAAGTAATATTTTTGGTTTGATTTTCAGGGTGCAAATTCCGATAATTTGTTGTTCGGAAAGTGATGGCTTTACTTCAAGTGAAACCATCGCTCTGTTTTACATTACGTACTTTTCGCAATTCATTAAAATAAAAAAGGCTGAATGGTTTCCCGTTCAGCCTTTGAATATTATTGATCGTTTTAATTTATCCGAAACATTTGTTGTCGAAAAATTTAACCGGTTCGCTGCAGTTTTCGCCATCAACAGTCCAGGTGTTGCCCGATTTCAACAATTCGTCCATACAGGTCACTTTGCGTTTGGCCTGAACGGTGGCAATCTGTTTTTTCATCTCCTGATCGTAAACCGGAGCTTCAACACTTCGGATAACGCCCATGGCAACCGGAAACTCAGGAAGTGCCATGTTAATCAAGGCAACCTGTAAGCCAAGATTGTCTTCTTCCGGATGGTGTACCAGAATGTCTTCGCGTGTAATCCCGTTTTCGCCAATTTTTACCACTTCCAACTTTCCATTTTTCCCCTGAATCAAACCTTTGTCTTCTTGTTCACCAAAAATCATTGGTTCTCCTTTTTTTAGGAAGATCTGACGCTCGGCGCGGAATTTTGGATCGGTTACATAGTCGTGAATTCCATCATTGAAAATCACACAGTTTTGCAATACTTCAACCACCGAGGTTCCCTGATGTTGGGCTGCAATGGCCATAACTTCCTGCGTATGTTTTACATTACTGTCGACCGCACGGGCGAAGAATGTTCCGCGCGAACCCAGCACCAGTTGTCCGGGAACAAACGAATCTTCAATGGTTCCAAAAGGTGAAGTCTTGGTAATCACTCCGCGGTCGGAAGTTGGAGAATACTGCCCTTTGGTCAAGCCGTATATTTTGTTGTTGAAAAGAACCAGGTTCAGGTTCAGGTTTCGACGGACCACATGAATGAAATGGTTTCCACCGATTGCCAAAGAGTCGCCATCGCCGGTAATTACCCAAACCGTCAGATTTGGATTTGCTGATTTAACACCTGAAGCAACAGCGGCAGCACGTCCGTGAATGGTATGAAACCCATAGGTGCTCATGTAATAAGGAAACCTAGATGAACAGCCAATTCCGGAGATAACGGCAAAATCTTTGTGAGCGATATCCATATCGGCCATTGTCTTTTGAACGGCATTCATAATGGCATAATCGCCACAACCCGGGCACCAGCGAACTTCGGCAGCGCTTTTAAAATCTTTGGGAGTATAATTAAATTTTGTCATGATTAAGCCTCCAGTATTTTTTCAAAATTTTCAACTAATTCGTGTACCGAGAATGGTAATCCCTTCATCTTGTTTACCTGGTAATAATGGCATCCCGGAATTTTGTCTCTCAAATAGCTGGCGAATTGTCCCATGTTCAACTCGCATACAACTATTTTTTTGAATTTGCTGAAAACTTCAGCCGTGTTTTTAGGTAATGGTTTAATGTAGTTAAAATGAGCCAGGCTCACTTTCTTCCCTTTTTCCTGCATGGCCCGAACCGAACTGATCATGTGTCCGTATGTTCCGCCCCATCCAACAACAAGCAGATCACCTTCGGCATCTCCGATAACTTCCAGTTCCGGAATCATTTCAGCCACTTTGTCAACTTTGGCAGCTCTGAATTCGCTGTTTTGCTGGTGGGTTTCCGGATCGTGACTTACGCCGCCCATTATGTTTTTTTCCAAACCGCCAATCCGGTGCTGGAATCCTTCCATTCCCGGAATAGCCCATTCCCGTGCAAAAGTTTCAGGATCACGGGCATATGCTTTGAATGTTTCCGAATTTTTTGCAAATCTTGGTTTAATTGGAGGAAGTTCGTCCATGGTTGGAACACGCCATGGTTCGCTGCCGTTACCTAAGAATCCGTCGGTTAAAAGTACAACCGGAACCATTCGTTCGAGTGCAATTTTAGCTGAAAGATAGGCATAGTAAAAACAGTCGGATGGAGTGCTTGCTGCCAATACAACAATGGGGCTTTCGCCGTTTCTTCCATATATGGTTTGTAATAAGTCTGATTGTTCGGTTTTGGTAGGTAATCCGGTTGATGGGCCACCTCGCTGAACATTGACAACAACGATTGGTAGTTCAGCCATTACCGAGAGGCCGAGCGCTTCAGATTTCAAGGCAAAACCTGGTCCTGATGTGGAAGTTATTGCCAAACGACCTGCAAATGCAGCTCCGATGGTTGTGCAGATTCCTGCAATCTCATCTTCAGCCTGAAATGATTTCACGCCGAGGTCTTTTCGTTCGGCCAAAGCCTGTAAAATATCGGTGGCCGGGGTAATCGGGTAGGAGCCGATAAACAGTTCCAATCCGGCTTTTTCAGCAGCCGCAATAAATCCCCATGCGGTGGCATTGTTGCCGTTTATATTGCGGTAAATCCCTTTTTCAATCGGAGCAGGATGAACGATGTATTGTGGCGTGGCATGTTGAAGGTTCATTCCGTAGTTGTAACCATCGTGCAAAACTTTCAGGTTTGCTTCAGCAATTAACGGTTTTTTCCCGAATTTCTTTTGAATAAAACCTTCGATGTAATCCAACGGACGATCGAACATCCAGCAGATTAATCCAAGGGCAAACATATTTTTACAACGTAAAACGCTCTTGTTATCGATTTCGAGTTCCTTCAGGCTTTCTTTGGTCATGCTTGTAATTGGCACCGGAATCAAAGCATAATCTTCAAGTTTTAACTCAGCAAACGGATCGTTTGTTTTATACAGCGCTTTTTCAAAATTCTTTTCACTGAATGAATCAACATCAAAAATGATTGATGCTCCCGGGCTTAAAAAAGTTGCATTAGCCTTTAATGCAGCCGGATTCATCGCAACCAATACGTGGGCCAAATCGCCTGGAGTGGTTATTTTCTTTTTTCCTAACTGAACCTGAAACCCTGAGACTCCACCCACAGTTCCCTGAGGAGCCCTTATTTCTGCGGGATAATCCGGAAAAGTGGAAATGTCGTTTCCCAATAGGGCCGAAGTGTCCGAAAACAAGGTTCCTGTCAACTGCATTCCATCACCCGAGTCTCCGGAAAACCGAATGGCAACCTCTTCGAGTTCGATTACTTTTGCGTCTTTCATTTGTATAAAATTTGTTTTTATATTGTCTCCTGTAAGCTTGTCCGTCAAACAGGGAACTTGCCGTAGATAATTCCACAGGCTTAATTTTATGTGATATTATTTTAATATCGGTTCTTTTACTTTTGAATTGTTGTTAGATTGACATCAAAAATAGGAAACTATAAAATTTACAGCCTGGTTAGCTTGCTCATAGTTTTTTAAACGCAGCAAAAATAACCATAAATTAATAAGCCTAACAGGATAATCTTAATTATTTATCTTGACTTTTTTTATAAGGGAATTGAATATTTCAGGTTCTTTGAAGGTCGGAAATTAAACATTTGGACACTGACTTTGTATGTATATTGCGCTCACTGTTCCGGGGGGAGCACTGCTAATGATATTCGATAGTTGTTATTCATCCTTTTCCCTTTTTTCTTTTTCAGTTTCCGATTTCCCTTTCTCGTTCTTTCCTATCTTTGTAATTGAATTTAAAAAGATTTCAGAAAATGGCACTTATAAAGACACTTTTAGGAAAAACTCCGGAATTTGGTGAGAATTGTTTTTTGGCTGAAACTGCAGTAGTAATTGGAGATGTAGTCGTAGGTAATAATTGTAGTATATGGTATGGTACCGTACTTCGCGGTGACGTTCATTCTATCCGTATCGGAAATAATACGAACGTTCAGGACAATGCAATGATCCATGCTACTTACAAGAAATCGCCTACTAACATCGGGAATAATGTAACCATTGCCCATGGGGCGATTGTTCACGGTTGCACCATTCACGACAATGTGATGATTGGTATGAATGCAGTTGTATTGGATGATGCGGTGATTGAAAGTAACAGCATTGTCGCTGCAGGTGCAGTTGTCAGTAAGGGAACCCGGGTTGAAAGTGGTTCGGTATATGCTGGTATTCCGGCGAAAAAAATAAAAAACATTGGGCCAGAATTGCTCGAAGGCGAGATTCAACGCATTGCAAAATCATATGGAATGTATGCGAGCTGGTATAAAGAGGTTTAAAATTTTGAGTAATAAATTACAAGTTGAAGGCGGCAAATTCTGATGAAGAGTTTGCCGCTTTTTTGCTTTGGTGTAATCTGGCGATCACATGGTGAATTTTAGATCGATTACTACCTCCATTTGGGATCAACCGGAATCCTTTCTCCATCGGCAGAGGTGTGCTCTTCCAGTGAATTTTCTTTTGACTGAATGACCATATAAATCATTGTATCGTCTGATGAATTGCAAATGCCACGTTTCCCTTTTGGTGCAACTCGTATAATACTTCCCTCCTTTATTTCGAAGCAATCCTCATCCACCTGATAAAATCCGAATCCTTTTAAAATTATGTAAGTTTCTTCATTCTTTCTGTGAATATGGAAATAAGGTTGCTCGGTATGCGGTGGCAGCATATTAAAAGAAATTTCGGTACCTGTTGCATGAGTTTCATCTTTTAGGAATACTTTACCCTCAATCAAATTTTTCCTAACCGGATGGATCAAACTATAATCCATTAACTCATCAAGATTACCCAGGTTAACTGCGGTATAATTTTCATTTTTTGATAATTTTTTAATCTGTTTCATGTTTTAACTGTTTTGGTGTTCTACAAAACTCCATAAAAATTCAATCAAAAACAAAAGCGGGAAACTCCTTTCAGTGTCTCCCGCTTTTTATTCTCCTGCTTCCTTCTTCAAGTTCACGAAGTTGCACTTCGGTCTTCGGTATCCCGACTTCTAACTTTTTACTGATACATCACTTTCGCTTTTTCAACTGGTTTTTCTCCTGGTTTTAAAGGGCAAATCCGGAATGAATAATTATAGGCTTTTTCGCGTAAACGATATTCGTCGTGTGTCCAAGCGCCCCAGCTATCGTCACCACCAACTCCTTGTTGTTTGTAGTCGATGTTGATGGAAGTCAGGTCGCGCGGTTTTACATCGTTAATGTGACGGCGTATCATTTTCAGACCTAATTTTCCGCGTCCATCGGTACGATCTGGAGATTCGAAGTCTTCCATAATCTGGTGGTGGGCGCTAACCGAAAGCAAAGGCATTCCGATGAATTCCAACCCCAATCCTTCTTTGTTGGTAATAGTCATCCAGCGAACATCAACTTTGTTCCCGTTTTCCTGCGGACGTACATAAGGGAAATACTGATCGGCAACTGCTCCGGAATACAACCCAACCAAGGCACCTGTTTTGCGGTCCTGATACGATTCCTGTGGCCCACGGCCCAACCAGCTAATCTGATCGAATTCGCGAGGCATAACCAGGTTTACACCAAAACGAATGATTTCAGGAAGCGATTCTTTTGCCTTTTTAAAATCGCAGGTTACTATCATTTCGCCAGTTCCAAGTATTTTATAAGTTGAAGTGTAATTGGCAATCACCTGTTTTTGTTCGTCATTCAGATCGAAAGTGAAAGTTACAACGGCTTCGTTGCCATCTTGTTTAACATTTGCAGATTTAATGGTTCTCTGTTCACCGGCTTTTCTCCATACCCGACTGCGTTTGTCCAACTCATTTCCAAAATCATTGTCGATAGGTGCACGCCAGAAATTCGGTACTGGTCCGGCCAACAACATTTCTTTGCCATTCAATTGGTAGCTTTTCATTGTTGCTTCATCTTTACTGAAACTAATCTTGAAGCCGGTTCCTTCAACAAAAATCGTGTTTCCTTCTTCTTTTGAAGTGACAGCAGGTAATCCCTTGGTTGAAGTTAAAACTGCTTTTTTATTATTTGGCAACTGAATCTGCTCATAGGCCAATTTAGTTCCTGCTGGTAAAATGCCCTTCTGGCTTTTCAGTTTGGCATAGATATTCAGAAAATATTCGGTTGCAGGTTTGGTTTCAACAGCTAAATCAAGTTTTACTTTTTTGCTCGCTTTTGGAGCCAGATCCAGATCTTTTATATCTCCTGATTTCACCACCTGGCCATCGGCAACGACTTCCCAGTTGAACGTAAACTCAGACAAATTGGTAAAGCAATTTTTATTGATGATTTCGATTTCTCCGGCATTCAGATTGGCAGCTTTGAACCCAATATTCTGATAAACTTTGCCAACTTCGTACAAAGCCGGTTTAGCTGTGCGGTCAGCATTAATCAATCCATTGCAACAGAAATTGCCATCGGTTGGCAGTGTGTCGCTGCCCAAATCGCCTCCATAAGCCCAAAACTTATTGCCCTGTGCATCTTTGGTCAGGATTCCCTGTTCAACCCAGTCCCAGATAAAACCACCCTGAAGAACCGGATATTTTTCGATCACATCCCAGTAATCCTGGAGGTTTCCGGTGCTGTTACCCATGGAGTGGGCATATTCGCACTGAATGTACGGTTTGGTTGGTTTAGGTGTGGCTTTGGCATAGTCTTCCATGTTTTTTATACGGGCATACATTGGGCACATGATGTCGGTATTTGCGCCGCCGCCAGCTTGCTCAAACTGAACCGGACGACTTTGGTCAACCGATTTCAAATAGGCATAGGTGGCTTCAAAATTTACGCCGTTTCCGGCTTCATTACCAAGCGACCAGATGATTACCGATGGTTGGTTTTTATCGCGTTCGAACATATTCCTGGTGCGGAACAGGTGAGCATCTTTCCACGCTGGATTTTTAGCCAGTGATTCAGGACCATAACCCATTCCATGCGATTCAATATTTGCTTCGTCAATCAGGAAGATACCGTATTCATTGCAGAGTTCGTACCAACGTTCAGGTTCAGGATAATGCGAGCAACGAACCGCATTAATGTTATGCGATTTCATCAATGCAATATCTTTCAGCATAGTTGCTTCGTCCTGATAATGGCCGGTAACCTGGTTGTGTTCGTGGATGTTGGTCCCTTTTACATAGATGGCAACACCATTCACCAACAATTGTGCATTCTTAATCTCCACTGTACGGAACCCAACTTCCTGATGTAAAACTTCGATTACTTTACCTGACTCGTCTTTCAATGTAATAAACAAATGATAAAGGTTTGGATTTTCGGACGACCAAGGTTTTGCTGTCGGAACATTAGCTGCCAGGTTTACTACTGTCGGTTGAGCTGTCGTTTGAACAGCCTGATTCATTTCAGCAATTTTGGTTTCACCGTCCATTAAAACCGCATCAATAGTCAGTTTTGGAGTATTGGCTGCAGAATTAGCTACCTCAACTGCTAATTTGAATTCACCATCTTTGTAATTATTTACCAAAGGAGACGAAACCCGATAATCGCGAATATGCTGAGGGTTGCGGGCCATCAGGAATACATCGCGGGTGATTCCGCTCATACGCCAAAAGTCCTGATCTTCAAGGTAACTACCGTCGCACCAGCGATAAACTTCAACGGCCAGCGAGTTTTCTCCTTTTTTTAGGTATTTGGTAATGTTGAATTCTGAAGGCGTTTTACTGTCTTCGCTGTAACCCACTTGTTGTTCGTTTACCCAAACATACATGGCCGAAGTTACTGCTCCGAAATGAAGGATAATATCCTGTCCTTTCCATTCTTCAGGAATGGTAAAAGTTCGTTTGTATGAACCTACCGGATTGTAATCTTTAGGAGGAAGCGGTGGATTTGGTTTAAACGGATACTGCACATTGACATAAATTGGAACGTCATATCCCTGTAGCTCCCAGTTGCCAGGAACTGTAATGGTTTTCCAATCTTTGGTGTCATAATCGTCCTTGAAAAAATAGAAAGGACGTACATCCGGTGTATGCGAAATATTAAATTGCCATGTTCCGTTTAGCGTCTGGATAAAAGGTGATTTCCAGATGTCGTATTGGCTGGCTTGCTCAACAGTAGCATAAGGTATAAAATAGGCACGACGAGCTTCGCGGTTGATTTCGTTTACCGCTTGGTTTTCCCAGTCGCGCGGTGTTTTTTCCTGAAAAGGTTCGTTTTTGTACTTACTTTTGCACGAGCTGATTGCAATAGCCGCGATAAAAACCAATAATAATAAACGGTAATTCATAAAATGTAGATTTAAGTTAGCAAATTGGCAAATGTTGATGCCCACCGGTAGGAACTGGTAGGGATACAAATTTGTGAATTTTTCTTTTCAAACACAAATGATATGCAGTCAAATATTCAGGTGGCACTATTCCCGAAGTTTCAATTCATAGAAAAATGTCTTTGTTTATTTTTCAGGTTAAATTAATTATCCAAGTTGGCGTGCTAAATGTCGATTTTACCATTAGGCTCAAAAGTTTACTATTTTTGCCACTTTAAAATCTGAAATTCATGGAACTTAAAATATATCCGGAAGCGAAGGCTCTGATCTTTGATTTAGATGGAACTTTGTCCGACTCACTACCGGTACATCTCGCCAGTTGGTATGCGGTATGCAAAAAGTTAAACTGCACGTTCGACGAGCGTATTATGGTTGAAATGACTGGAGCACCAACCATTAGTTTTGCCGAACGAATCAAGAAAGAACAAAATCTGGAAATTTCGGCTGAAGAATTGGTGGTAATGAAACAACACGAATTTTGGAAAAATATTAATCAGATAAAGCCACACGATACTGTTATTGGTTTGATGAAGGATGCCCACGGAAAAATTCCTATGGCTGTTGGAACTGGCGCCAGCCGGACAAGCGCCATGCTACAGATGAAGGAATTAGAGATTGACCAACTATTTGATTTTATTGTGACTGCCGATGATGTTGACCGACATAAACCAGCACCTGATACTTTTTTGAAATGTGCCGAATTAATGGGTGTTGAACCACATTTTTGCCAGGTTTTTGAAGATGGCGAACTCGGTATGCAGGCTGCCCAAACTGCCGGAATGCTATTGACCGATGTTCGTCCGTTTGTAACCGACCCGTTTCAATAAAAGTCAGCGGACATTTCTATGTCCCTTTTTCCCATTTCCTTTTCACCGTTAGTTTTCCTGAAGTAAATATTGCTGGAATATCTTTTCGATCTCGAATTTGCTGATTCCCTTACCAATAAATACCAGTACATTTTCAAGAGGTTCATAAGGATTCGCTACCGAACCTTCCGAAATATTGGTCATGCCGCCAACTGATTGAACGATTCCGGTAAGTGGACTGTTCTCGAAATTAATCATTCCTTTTATTCGGAAAATCTGTTTTCGATAGATGGAAGCGAAATATTTAAACCATTCGCGAAACTTCTTTTCGTTGATATAACCACCAAACCGGATGGTGAAGCTGTGAAAATCTGAAGAATCAGGCTCGCAGTAAATTGGCTTTCGCAGTTTCTTGATAAATTCGTCTTGCATCTGTGGTTGAAGAATGTATAAATGTGATGGATCAAGAAATGCGAAATCGGTCTCAATGATTTGGGCTGTGCTGTTGAGGGCTGCTAGTTTTTTACGGATATATGTGAGCTTTACCTCATCAGCATCGCTTATTTTATTCATTATAATCAGATCGCTAAGCATAATTTGTTTTTGCTGTTCAAAGTTGCCAATCTCTTCCTGAAAGTTAATCGAATCAACCAGACAAATCGTTCCGCTTAATTCAAATAAGCGTTCAAGGTCAGGATCCTGAAAAAAAGGTTCAATGATTGGCCCGGGGTCGGCAATACCCGAGGTCTCTATAATCAGTTGTTCCAGCTGGTTGTTTCTTTTTGCCAATTCCTGAAGCGTAAGTGAAAATTCATTGAAAATACTACAGCAGATACACCCTCCATTCATTTCTATGATATTACCAGACTGATAGTTGGCGATTAATTTGGAGTCAATCGAAACGTCTCCAAATTCATTTTCGATCAGTCCGATTCTAACCTCGTAATTCTGTAGCAGAAGGTTATTAATGAAGGTTGTCTTTCCTGCACCAAGAAAGCCTGTTACGATAGTGACTGGTATTTTAGGTTTAATAGGCACTATAATTGGTTTAAGTTAACAAATTAGGCAACAGATAAATGTTTATCGAATAAAGTTAAATCATTTCTTTCAATTAATTTTTACTGAACCGGCCAGTTATATCATATTCTTAAACAATTATCGAGGCTAATGTTCGGTGTTGAGTTTTCAACAGAAATGATTAACTTGTATCGAATTGGTAATTCGAAGCATTCAGAAAAACTATTTATAAACTAAAATTTGGTCATTATGAACAGGTTATTTATTGTTATTGCAGTATTTTTTGCTTGTGTAGCTTGTCAGCCAGCTGTTGAAAAAGCACCAAAAATTGCGTTGGAAGACTTTTTTAAAAATCCTGAAAAAACCGCATTCAGGTTATCGCCCAACGGAGAATATTTCTCTTACCTGGCTCCCTGGGAAAAACGCTTGAATGTTTTTGTCCAAAAAATAGGGACTGACGCTGCAGTCCGTATTACTTCGGAAAAGGATCGCGATATAGCCGGTTATTTGTGGAAGGGCAATAACCGAATTTTATTCCTGAAAGATACTGGCGGCGATGAAAACTTTCAGCTTTATGGCGTTAACATTGATGGAAGTGATTTAAAAGGGCTCACCGTTTTTGAGAAAGTTCGCACCGAACTGATCGACGATTTGAAAGATGTTGATGGTGAAATCATCGTTGGGCTGAATAAACGAAACCCACAGGTTTTTGATCCTTTCCGCCTGAATGTGGTTACTGAAGAAATGACTCAATTGGCAGAAAATCCTGGTAACATTGTTAGCTGGATGACCGATCATGACGGAAAATTACGAATTGCAACAACTTCTGATGGAGTAAATCAGACTATTTTGTACCGCGAGACTGAAAAGGACCAGTTCAAACCAATTCTGACAACCAGCTTCAAAGAAAACATGTCGCCTCAGTTGTTTACATTCGACAATAAAATGCTGTACTCACTTTCAAATCTTGGTCGAGATAAGGCAGCGCTGGTTATTTTTGATCCAGCTACGGGCAAAGAAAAAGAGTTGCTTTTTGAAACGCAGGATGCAGATATTGAAGGTATTGATTATTCAAGAAAAGACAAGAAACTACTTTCAGTATCATGGACTACCGACCTTGAAAAAGAACATTTTTTTGATAAAGATGCTGAAGCAATGAAGAAAAAACTGGAAGAGAAACTTCCGGGATACCAGGTTGCTATTGGCAGTAACAACCAGACCGAAGATAAATTTATGGTTCGCACCTACTCCGACAAAAGCCGGGGCGCCTATTATATGTTCGATAAAGCATCGGGCGACCTGAAAAAACTGGCCGATTTAAGCCCTTGGCTAAATGAAAAAGACCTGTGCGACATGCGTCCAATTAGCTACAAATCGCGCGATGGACTTACCATTCAGGGCTACCTGACTTTACCCAAAGGTTACAATCCTAAAAATCTGCCAGTTGTTATTAATCCTCATGGAGGCCCTTGGGCACGCGACTATTGGGGCTTTAATCCTGAGGTTCAGTTCTTAGCCAACAACGGTTATGCAGTTTTGCAAATGAATTACCGCGGATCAACCGGATTTGGGAAGGCATTCTGGGAATCGTCGTTCAAACAGTGGGGCCGTACTATGCAAAACGACATTTCTGATGGTGTAAAATGGCTGAGTGATCAAGGAATTGCTGATCCGAAACGAGTTGCTATTTATGGAGGAAGCTACGGTGGCTACGCCGCACTGGCAGGCCTGACTTTGACTCCCGATTTGTATGCTGCTGGCGTTGACTATGTGGGCGTTTCGAATATGTTCACGTTTATGAAGACTATTCCTCCCTATTGGAAACCTATGCTCGATATGTTTTATGAAATGGTTGGGAATCCAAAAACCGATAGCTTAATGCTCGCCCAGGTTTCACCGGTATTTCAGGTCGATAAAATAAGAGCACCGCTATTTATTGCTCAGGGGAAAAACGATCCACGGGTAAATAAAGATGAAAGCGACCAAATGGTGGAAGCGTTAAAAAAGCGCGGTATCGCCGTGGAATATATGGTGAAAGACAATGAAGGACACGGATTTCACAACGAGGAAAACCGCTTCGATTTCTATCGCTCAATGCTAACATTTCTCGACAAACAACTGAAACCTCAGGTGAAATAAAATACTGATGATTTTTGAATTAAGGGTTTTACCAACATGGTGAAACCCTTAATTTTTATGGCAAATATTTGATCTGCATAAAATTAATCCTGATATTTTCATTATCAACAGGAATATTTAACTGAATGTACGATGCGTCTGGTGAAATTGGTGCCAATATTTTACCGCGTATGGAATAACCTTTTTGCAAAGTTGTTTTGCGCAACGAGGTTGATTTCCATGTGTCTCGCAACTGGTTTAAATCGGCGGCAACAAATTTATTTTCCTCAGTTGCTGCAACAGCCAAAGGAAACAAATCTGTACGAATATGAGGGCGACGATGATCACCATTTTCAGCTGAAATCCCTGTAGCAATATCTACTCCGGCGGCTAACAGAAGCCATCCAACCGAGTTTTTCTGGTTAGATGAATTAACAGCTAGTTTCTTATCAATTTCCATAATTTTAGTTTCAGGATCAATAACCTTAAGAGTATCGGTTTTATAAGGGTTCCCATTGCCATCCAGCGGAACAACAAACATTTCGGCTGGATCAACTAAGTAATCCATATTCGAACGGTTTGTAATTTCAACATCGAAGGTGTAATAAGGTGGCTGAACTTCATCAAATCCAACCTTGGCAATAATTCCGAAGACTGAATCGCCAGTAAATTCCTGCCCATAAAACCAGCTTGTTTTGTCCGACTGTGGTTTTAATTTGATTAATTCTTTGGGTGTTGAGCAACTTGAAAAAATAATCAGGCAAATGCCAAAAAAGAGGAAAGATAATTGTTTCATGGTTATTCTTTTTTCAGTGTTGGGGGTAAATTTCAAATATTATGCCAATACTTAAAATATCGGAGCCCAAAATACGTCTAAATTATTGATGTTAGGTTAAAAATGAAAACCTGGTTCCAGCATTGAGGTTCTGGATAAAGCAAACCCATTTAAATGAAAAGAGTTATGTATATTGTTATATCTGTTTCGCTGGTGATTTTACTGGCTACAATTCTTATTGTCAATCAAAAACAATTCGGAGAACAGCCTTCTGGAGAAAGATTGAACCGGATAAAACGATCGCCCAATTTTCGCGACGGTCAATTTCAGAATCAGAGTTTTACTCCAACATTTGCGGAGGACGTTTCCAAATTTGAAATGATCAGGGACGGAATTTTCAAGATTAGCAAACGAAAAGCGCCATCAGCAGCATTGCCTTCAGTAAAATCTGATCTCAAAAATCTTCCTCCAGAAAAAGATGTTTTGGTTTGGTTCGGACATTCATCGTATTTTATGCAGATTGATGGCAAAAAGATATTGGTCGATCCGGTTTTCTCCGGGAGTGCTTCTCCTTTTCCATTTATGGTGAAAAGCTTTAAAGGGAGCGATGTATATACTACTGATGATTTTCCACCGATTGATTATCTGATTATTACCCACGATCACTGGGATCATCTCGACTATAAAACGGTGCTTGAACTGAAGCCTAAAGTTGCGAAATTTATTACCGGGTTGGGTACCGCGGCCCATTTGGAATATTGGGGATTCGATCTAAAATCAATCGTTGAATTGGATTGGAATGATTCATCTGTTCTGGATTCAGGATTTAAAATTACTGCTACTCCGGGGCGACATTTTACCGGAAGAACTTTTAAGCGAAATCAGACTATTTGGTGTTCTTTTGTTTTTCAGTCGCCATCAAAAAAGATATTTATTGGCGGCGATTCGGGTTATGATACGCATTTTGTCCAGATTGGTGCTGAACATGGACCTTTCGATCTGGCATTGTTGGAGTGTGGTCAGTACAACAAATCGTGGAAATACATTCACATGATGCCCGAACAAACCGTTCAGGCAGCTATCGATTTAAAGGCTAAAATCCTAATGCCGGTTCATTGGGCTAAATTTGCCTTGTCGCTCCATGCCTGGGACGAACCCATCCAACGTGTTACCAAAGACGCACATCAGTTAAATGTGCCAATAATTCACCCGATGATTGGCGAAGTTGTTGACTTGAACAATATTAAGCCCACGAGCGAGTGGTGGAAAGGAATAGAATAATGGGTTGAATACTAATCTGTTCAAGTTTATACCCGAATATCCATCCTGGCAAATGGTACGGCGTCCATGCCAATAAACTCACCTTTCTGATATTTGAAATAGCCTGTAATGGCAATCATTGCAGCATTGTCTGTGGTGAAGGCAAACTTCGGAATGTGCATTTCCCAATGCCGTTTGGCCGCGGTTTCAATCAGAGCATTTCGCAATCCCGAATTGGCAGAAACACCTCCGGCTACTGCAACTTCGTGAATACCATGATCTTTGGCCGCTTTTATCAATTTGTCGAGCAAAATATCAATGATAGTTTTCTGCAATGAAGCACACAAATCGGCTTTTCGCTCTTCAATGAAGTTTTCATTTTCTTTCAGCTGATCGCGCAGGAAATAGAGGAAGCTGGTTTTCAGTCCGCTGAAACTATAGTCAAAGTTTTGAATTCGGGGTTTCGCGAATTTGAATGCTTCCGGATTCCCTTCTTTGGCTAGTTTGTCCACAAACGGCCCGCCCGGATAAGGTAATCCCATCACTTTGGCGCATTTATCAAAAGCTTCGCCAGCCGCATCATCGATGGTTTGGCCAATTACTTCCATATCCAGATAGTCCTTCACAAGTATAATCTGCGAATTTCCGCCTGAAACCAATAAACACAAAAACGGGAATTTCGGCGGATCAAACGCAGTGTCTTTCTCCTGAATAAAATGAGCCAGCACGTGTGCCTGAAGGTGGTTGATTTCAATCATTGGTGCGCTTGTTGCCAACGAGAATCCTTTGGCAAACGAGGTTCCAACGAGCAATGAACCCAGTAACCCCGGCCCGCGGGTAAACGCAATGGCTGTAATGTCTTCATTTTTTAGACCGGCCTGCCTGATGGCCTGATCGACAACCGGAACAATGTTTTGCTGGTGGGCACGGCTGGCCAGTTCGGGAACCACACCTCCGAAGGCTTCGTGTACTTTTTGTCCCGCAATAATATTCGAAAGTAGGACACCATTTTTTATAACTGCGGCCGAAGTATCGTCGCACGACGATTCAATTCCTAAAATAAATATGTCTTTTTCTTTGTTCATTGTCATCAATAAAAAGCCTGAACTTACGTTTAATTCCTGTTCTGGGGTGGTTTTTATTCGTGTATTTGTCTTATTTTGTATTCAAATTCAGAACGGTAAAATTATCAAAAAAACACTAAAAATAGGGTTGCCTATATTGGGCACGGTTGTAGCGCTGCTTTTTTCTTCCTGGCTCATTCTTCAGAGTCCGGCGGTACAGACCTATCTTACCCAAAAACTGGCACAAAAACTTTCTGAAAAATTCAATGCAAACATCACTGTTCAAGGAGTTTCAATTACTTTTTTTAAAGAGGTTATACTTAAAGATGTTTTGATCGAAGACCAAAAGCATGACTCATTGTTATTTGTTCATGAACTTGTTGCTAAAGTCGATTCGTTCAGCCTTAAAAAGCATTATGTGAGTATCAAACAACTTAAACTCGATCAAACTTATTTGAACATTAATTCCGATTCTGTCGGGAAATCCAATTATCAATTTTTGCTTGATGCCTTTAAACAGAAGGATACAATTACGACCAACAGTCCGGGTTTTGCGTTCTTCATGAATAAATTTGATTTTAACGATGCCAAAATCAGGTATGCTTATACCGACAGCGCAGGTCCGCGGCAAATTTTTCTGGATGATATCTCGTTCGGGGTTTCAGACATGAGGTTCATTAACGATAATATCGCTTTCAGCATAAACAGCTTTGCCTTGAACGACCGCAAAGAATTTGAGTTGAAAGATTTCTCCGCAAAGTTCCTGACAACTCCTGATTCACTTATTATTACGCAACTTCATGCCAAAACTCCGAATTCGGAAATTTCGGAGGCAAACCTGTATGTTGATAAAAGCAAAATAGGTTCGGAGTTTGACTTAAAAAAATTAAAGGTAAACCTCGACTTAAAAAAATCGGTGGTTAGCCTGAGGGACGTTGGCCTTTTGGTTCCTGCACTGAAAGGTATGGACGAAAATATTGAAGTATCGGGGCAGGTTTCGGGTACTTTGGGCGATGTAAAAGGGAAAAACATTGAGCTTAGTCTGGGAAATAATACCCGTTTGGCTTTCGATGTTTACCTGAGCGGTCTGCCCGAAATTACAAGTACTTACATGCATATTGACCTGAAGCAATCGTTTGCCGACCTGAACGATCTGAGCAGGGTGAAACTTCCCGACGACTTTCCGCTCACCCAATTAAAAATTCCTTCTCAGCTTCTTCAGGCTGGCATTATTGAATACAACGGAAATTTCACCGGATTTCTCAGCGATTTTGTTGCTTACGGAACATTCAAATCGAAATGGGGCGTTTTGACCACCGACTTGTCTTTTGTGCCTTCATCCGGAGAACGGTTAAAAATAAACGGGAAATTGAAAACCGTGAATTTTAAATTGGGTGAATTGGTACAGACGGATATCCTCGACCGGATTACGTTCAATGGTGACGTAAAAGGGCTGTTGGATCAAAACACGCACGATTTCAGCGCTTCGGTGTCGGGTCGGATCGATAGCCTGATGATGAATGACTATCCGTATAAAAATATAGAGTTAAAAGGCGATGTCCTGAATAAAAGTTTCAAGGGAAATCTGGTTGCTGATGACCCAAACCTGAAATTTCATTTCGACGGTGGGTTTGACCTGAATGTACCGGTTCCGGTTTTTAATTTTAATATGTTGGTCGAAAAAGCGAACCTGAAGGCGCTGAAACTGGTCAGTGGCTTTGATGAATCGGCGGTTTCGTTTGCTATGAATGCCAATTTCTCAGGGAGCAACATCGATAATCTGGCCGGATCGATTCATTTCAAGGAAGGAGTTTACCAAAACGAAAATGGTAGATTGTCGTTCGATAATTTTGATCTGAAGACATTTTATGAAAATGAACCAGTTCTGCAGGTTCGGTCTGACTTTCTGGACGCCGACATTCGGGGGCAATATCAATTGCATAACCTTCACAATTCAGTATTGAAAATCATCAGTAATTATCTGCCATCTTCTGGTTTGACCTATTCCGATCAGCGAACCATGAATAATTTTGATTTCCGGTTTAACTTAAAAGACATAAACCGGTTTACCCGGGTTTTGCTTCCTGATTTGAAAATGGAAACAGGTGAAATGGAAGGAAGCATCAACTCGGGAAAAAATACACTGACGGTTAAAGCTTCTTTTCCGGAGATTAAATACCAATCGGTCGTATTGCATAAATTCACGGTTAACTTGGATGGCGATTCAAAGCTTCACTTGCGCAACAAAGTGGAAGAATTTGATTTGGGAGAACAGTTTAAAGTATATAATCTTTCGCTCATTTCTGAAGCTGAAAGCGATGTGCTTGATTCGAAACTGGCCTGGAACAACTATGGAGCGGTTTCGTACAGTGGTTCGTTAAATACGAGTACAAAGTTTTTTGCACAAAAGCACAGACCGCATGTCGAAATATCCGTTAAGCCCACTCGTTTATACTTGGCCGATAGTCTTTGGCTTTTAAATTCTGCACTAATCACGGTCGATTCAACTTTGGTTAAGGTGAACAAACTCCGATTCTCGAGCAAAGGTCAATCGATAACTGCTGATGGGGCAATAAATAAAAACCAAAGCGATAAACTTAACCTGATCTTCAATCAGCTTGACCTGAGGTCGTTCAATCAGTTAATTGGTGATGACCTTGAGTTGAGAGGTGAGTTGGATGGTACGCTTTCTTTTTTTGATATTTACCGACAGGCATTGTTCCTTTCCGACTTGAAAGTAAATGATCTAAGCATGCTCGGTCAGCCGATTGGTGACGCAAATATTCAAAGTCGGTGGGACAGAGATGCACAGGAAATTAACGGTGACTTGCTTGTGAAATCGAAGCAGCGTGAATTATTACATGCTTATGGAATATACAATCCAGGGCGCGACAGCCTTTCCATCTTTACCAATTTCGATCATTTTTCATTATTGATTCTTCAGCCGCTGATGGGTAGCAGCTTTGCCAATTTTCATGGCGATGCGACCGGAAAGGTCAGAGTCTGGGGATCGCCCGACCACATTCATCACGATGGTGCTTTATATGCTTCCAATGCCGGATTAATGCTAACTGATTTGCAGGCGAACTATACGTTAAACGATTCGGTTCGGTTTTCGGGCGATAAAATCATTTTTCCGGACATTAAAATTCATGATGATCTCGGAAATTCAGGAGTTTTTTCCGGATCAATCCAGCACCATACGTTTTCGAAGATGGTGTATGATTTGTCGATCAAAACGGATAAGATTCTGGCTATAAACACTACACAACAAGACAATCCGCAATTCTATGGGAAGTTATTTGGAAGTGGAATTGTTCGGATCACGGGAAAGGGAGCGCAGATTCTGATCGATGGGGTTTCCCGTACTGAAAAAGGAACCGAAATGAATATCTCACTTGAGTATGAAGGCGATGCCCAGGAATATAATTTTTTAAATTTTGTAACTCATGGCTATCAGCCAAAGACCGGATCCGTGAAACTTCCGGTTAGTGATTCGGATGTGCAAATGAAATTTAATGTTGAAGTCACTCCTGAAGCGAAAGCACAGTTGATTTACAATTCAAAAATAGGCGATGTTATCCGTTCACAGGGATCTGGTAATTTGCAGGTTTCAATCGATAACAATTATAATATTTCACTTTTCGGTGAATATACCGTTGAACAGGGTGATTATTTATTTACGCTGCAAAATGTCATCAATAAAAAGTTTGATATTCAACGGGGAGGAACTATTGAATGGAATGGCGATCCGGAAGTAGCCACCGTTAACCTGAATGCTATATATCGACTAAAAGCCTCATTGAGTGAGCTTTTTGCCACTACCCAGGAAAACACCGGTTACACCCAACGTATTCCGGTCATGTGCAAAATTAACCTTACCAAAAACCTAAGTAATCCTGAAATCAAATTCGATATAGAATTGCCTACTACTGAAAGCCGCATTAAAGATGAAGTAGGGCAGTATATCAGTTCGGAAGAAGATATGAATAAACAAATCTTATCGCTGTTGGTCCTTGGCAAATTTTATACTCCTGAATATCTTCGCGGAACGTATTCTGGTGCAAATAATAATGTTGTTGGTTCAACCGCAAGTGAATTGTTTTCCAATCAGCTAAGTAATTGGTTGTCAAAGATCAGCAACGATTTTGATATTGGAGTGAATTACCGTCCAGGAAATCAAATAACGAACGATGAGATAGAACTGGCATTGAGTACCCAGATGTTTAACGATCGGGTTTCGATCAATGGAAACATTGGAAACAACTCGTCACAGCGGACGAGTACCAACAGCAACGGGCTTGTTGGCGATGCCGATGTCAATGTCAAAATAACCAATAATGGGAAACTCCAGTTAAAGGCATACAACCACTCCAATAATAACCTGATTTACGAAACCTCACCATACACGCAGGGCGTTGGTTTATCGTATCGTGAAGATTTTAATGACTTCGATGAACTTTGGCAAAAAGTGAAAAGTATCTTCAAACGGAAGAATTCACGACCTGTTCGCGTTAAAATGAAATAACAACAATCGTTTCTATAAATGTTTATTGTGTTGATTATGATTGTGTTATTAGCGCACTGAAGGCCTATGCAATCATATTTAAATAAATCGTATTTTTGTAGGGCATACTATTTGAATAGAAAGCTTCGTTTTTATTCAGGTTAGTTTAAACAAAAACACATATGTTAAACACTATTTTATTACAAGCTGGTACAAATTTAGCTGAGGCTTCAAAGCCCATCAGCAACGCTGTCCACGCGGGTGGATTAATGAAAGAACTTATTCAAGCGGCTTTTAAAAGCGAACTGGTGATGATCCCATTGCTGTTGTTAACGCTTGTGGCACTTTTTATTTTTTTCGAACGTTATATTGCTATTTATAAAGCAGGACGGATTAATTCAAAACTAATGATGAATCTGCGTGAGCATATTCAGGATGGAAAAATTGACTCGGCATTTTCTTTGTGCCGGAAGGAGAATACCCCAACTTCGCGTATGATTGAAAAAGGTATTTCGAGAATTGGCCGGTCGTTGGCCGACGTAACTACCGCTATTGAAAATGTTGGCAATCATGAAATATCAAAATTGGAAAGAGGCCTTCCGGTTTTGGCCAGTGTGGTTGGAGCAGCGCCCATGCTAGGAATTCTGGGTACTGTAGTTGGAATTATCCAGGCTTTTTATGAGATGGCAAGCTCCGGGAAAACAATCGATTTTACTTTAGTTGCTTCAAATGTTTATCAAACTCTGGGCACAACAGTTGCAGGTTTTATTGTTGGTATAGTTGCCTTGTTTGCCTATAACATTTTGGTTGCAAGTGTTAAAGGAGCCATAGCCAATATCAAATTGGTTACTATTGATTTCATGGATATGCTGAGCGAACAACCTGCATAGTATTCGTTTCAGTCCTTATTGGTTGATGTCGAAACTACCCGGCATTGTATTACTGAAAAGGTAACGAATAGCTGCTGAGAATAATACTTGATGCAGCTCAAAAGGGAGTGAGAGTTTAGTCGGAATTAGAAATATTCAGGCACGAAAGGGTTCCGGGATGAAAAGTATTTCAACAAATTAAAGCAGTTGTTTTCTCATGAAATACATTTTAGAACATAAAACAGGATTAATAGGAACGCTCGTTACTCATGGGGTAATCCTGATTTTTTTGTTATACTTCGGAATTCTGATCACCAAGCCGATGCCGATTGATGAAGGTATTTTGGTTAATTTTGGTGATTCCGAAACCGGACTTGGCCTTGAAGAACCGGCACCTGGAGAACGCGAACCGGCAATAAAACCAGTAGAATCGTCTTCTGAAAATCTTGTGGCTCAGCCAGCTTCTTCCAGGAAGGTTTCTTCCACTGCTGATGATCCTGTGGTTACACAGGATTTGGAAAAGACGGTTGCCGTTAAAATACCAATTAAAAAGAAAGTCACTGAAAAAGTAATTGATCCGGAAAAACAACGTTTGGCGGAGGAAGAAAGACTTCAAAAAGCAGAACAACTCCGTCAGCAAAAAGAGGAACAGCGACTTTTAGCGCAGGCAGCAGCCGAACAGCGTAAAATCGGAGAAATAAACAGTCGGGCTAAAAATGTATTCGGTGGCGGAGGAAAGGGAAGTCCCGATTCGAAAAGTACCAGTCAAGGCGTAACTTATGGTACGGGAAACCAGGGCGTTCCTCAGGGGTCGGCCAATGCGGAAAGATATGGCCCAGGCGGTGGAACTGGCAATGGCGTTTCGTTTAATTTGGATGGGCGAACCTCTTTGTCGCTGCCAAAGCCCCGCTATCCGGGAAATGAAGAAGGTGTTGTTGTTGTTCAGGTTACTGTTGATAAAAAAGGACTTGTAACCAAAGCCGAGGCTGGGGTGAGAGGATCAAACACGGCTGATCCGGAATTGATTGCTGCCGCTAAAAAGGCAGCTCTTCAGGCTAAATTTAATGTTGATGCCAATGCTCCTGCGTTCCAATCAGGAACAATTACCTACCGTTTTGTATTGGATTGATTTGAAGATTTTCTTAATTTATTCAGAAAATCAAACTGTTACTGACTTTTCATCACCTTGTTATGACCCTTTCTTTTTCTGACGGTGCGATGTTTATATTCGTTTGAAATAATGCTGATATTCCCATCCGTTTCAAGTACGGCAAGGTCAACCTCCCGAAATTCCGAGACTCCATGTTCTCTGACGGCTTCGAGTAATTCTTCACGGGTAATTCGCGCTTTGGCCAAGTTTGTTTCATTCAACTGGCCTTTATAAATCAGCAACAGATCGGCCCCCTGAACGATGGTGCTGAATCTTGGGAATCGATATAGCAAGTATTTAAACAGATAATTGGCGATAAAGAGCGTTGTTGCAGCTACAATTCCTCCGCTTAGCGAAGAATCGGACCCTACCATTGCATTTTGAACCGAATTGCTGATCAGTAGAATAAAAACTAAATCAATAACCGATAACTGTGCCAGTTCCTTCTTGCCAAACAACCTGATGGCGATGATAATGAACAGGTATATCGCCAGACTACTTAGCGCTATTTTTAAATATCCTTCTGAAAAATCCATGATTTCAGCAATGAGTTAAAGTGTTTTAAAAATTCAAATTCGGAAGTTAGCGAAATCAATTTAATGCTCGACAATCTTTTGATCTTGATTTGGACGGTACAATTTGAAACACAAAAAACGCAAGTGCCCCGGTTTTACCCGAAATACTTGCGTTATATCTTATCGGCGTTACTTTTAGACTAACTTATATCCTGCACGGTATTCGTAGTGCATCAATTTAGTCGCAGCGCCATCGGCATCGTCAATAAAGACTTCTTTTATCGGATCCCATTTAACGGTACGTTTCAGTTCGCAGGCAATATTTCCCAAATTACAAACGGTACAGCTACTGTGACCAATTTCAACCGGAACAACCGGATCTTTGTGTTGACGCACTGATTCGATGAAATTAACCTGATGTGGAATTTTGGTTTCGTATGGAACATTGGCATCTTCTTTTTTTGCAGGTGGCGGCAAAAACTTGTCATCCGAAGCTTTAAAATAACCTCTGGCGACTTCAATCCAGCCATCTTTTCCGATGAATTTCACGCCTTTGGTATTCTTTTCGTCAAATGGTTCTGAAGTCATAACTACACCATTGGCATATTTAAACTGCATGTATTGAGTGCCATCACCGATAGGCGCAGCTTCAACCGGTCCGTTTTTATCCATTCCAAGTCCCCATTGGGCAATGTCGAACATATGAGCGCCCCAATCAGTAGTGAAACCACCGCCCATTCCTTTGTACCATCGCCATGCACCCCAGCATTCTTCTTCTTTTTCCGGGTCAATGGTAATTGGTGGATCCAATTCGTGGTTATAAGGAACGGCTTCAGGAAGCGATCCCTGCCATAAATCCCAGTTCAAATCGGCGGGAACGGGTTCAACGGCCAGATCGAATGGCCGTGGAGGTGCACCAACGTAGGCATTTACTTTCTCAATTTGGCCAAGAGCGCCCGATTGTACCAGTTTAACGGCATGTTGGAAATTCGGGTCAGAGCGTTGCTGACTGCCAATAGCCAGAATTCGGTTGGTCTCGCGCACTACACGGCGTAATTCCTGACCTTCTTTAATGGTAAAAGTCATCGGTTTTTCGAGGTAAACATCTTTTCCGGCTTTACAGGCGGCAATGGCAATCCGGGCATGTGAATGATCGGGAACTGCAATTACAACGGCATTGATATCCGGGCGGGCCAATAAATCTTCGAATTTTTCGTAAGTCTGGACTTCAACCTGTATGCCTGCTTTTTGGTAGAAGTTATTTACCCGTTTTTCGAAACGTTTACGTTTTACACCATATACATCGCATCCGGCAACAACCCGGATACCTGGAATTGAGATGAATCCGCTCAGCAAGAACATCGATTGGCGTCCCATTCCGATGAATCCTAGTTTTAGGTTATTATCAACAGCTTTTTGTTTACATGCTGACAACGATGAAAACATTGCTACACCGGCCACACCAATAGCGGCTGTTCCAAGAAAATGGCGTCTGGATACACCTTTTTTAAATTGATTCTCCATGTTTTTTTATTAGTTGATTATATTACGGTTATTGCAGGTAAAAATACCGATTTGACCATTCTCTTCAAAATAAAAAATTATTAAACTCTATCTTCTTTCCGATTAATGCAAGATTTGTTGCCGTTCATCGTTTATTTGGCCCAATTGGTACTTGTTTTTTTTTAGGAGTTGCGCAGCTTATCCCAACGATTAAGGCGAGTTCGTTTGAAATAATTACAATCGAATTAAAAAACATAGTTTTTCCTGAATTTTTGCTGAACGCTTACTTTTTTTTTTGATTTTTGTGAGGCAATGAAACCTTGAAAACTATGGATAAATATATAAATCTGCTAAAATCATTAATTTCAGTTTCGTCTCTTAGTCGAAATGAGCAGGATGCAGCCCAGATCATTCGCGATTTTTTTACCGATTCGAAGGTGAAATATGATTCGAAGGTAAATAATACTTGGGTGAAAAATCAGTTCTGGAAAGAAGGCTTGCCCATTGTTTTGCTCAATTCGCACATCGATACGGTTAAACCGGCAAGTGGATATACCCGAAATCCATTTTCTCCGGATATTGAAAAGGGCATATTATATGGGCTTGGCAGTAACGACGCCGGAGGTTCGCTGGTAACCCTTCTTGCTGTTTTCATGCATTTTAATCAGATAGAGAATCTTCCTTTCAATTTAATCTATGCAGCTACTGCCGAGGAAGAGATTTCAGGAATAAACGGATTGGCCAGTATTTTGGACGAAATTGGACCTTTAGATTTGTCCATTGTTGGCGAACCAACACAAATGCAAATGGCTATTGCCGAAAAAGGCTTGATGGTTTTGGATTGTACCGCTCGCGGGAAGTCGGGGCATGCCGCCCGTGAAGAAGGCGAAAATGCTATTTACAAAGCGATTGCCGATATTGATAAAATAAGGAATTATCGGTTCGATAAAGTTTCGGAGATTCTGGGCGCTGTTAAAATGTCGGTTACGGTAATCAATGCCGGAACTCAGCACAACGTGGTTCCCGATCTTTGTTCGTTTGTTGTCGATGTCCGCACCAACGAGTTTTATTCGAATCAGCAGGCATATGAGATTATCAAAGAGTTGATTGTTTCTGATGTAGAATCCCGTTCGTTCCGGTTAAATTCTTCCGGAATTCCTGTTGATCATCCAATTGTCAGGCGGGGCATAAGTATGGGCTTGAGTTACTATGGTTCCCCTACAACTTCCGATCAGGCTGTAATTCCATATCCATCGATAAAAATTGGACCCGGCGACAGTGCCCGTTCACATACGGCTGACGAATTTATCCTGATTTCTGAAATAGAAGAAGGTTTTCAAATCTATGTCGATTTACTCACTAACCTCCAATTACCAAAACATTAACCAAATAACCTGATCGATTAGCCAAACGATGAGCCCAATAGCCAAAAAAGAAAGACCTGTCACCCAACAGGTCTCTCGCAAACTGCTTCAGATAATTATATGAAGCGAGAACTTTATATACGATCGAATTAAAATTCAGAATTAATCACTTTCGGCATAAGCCATTTCGTTGTGTTGCGTAATATCCAATCCTGCAATTTCTTCTTTCTGATTAGCACGTATTCCAACGGTTTTGTCAACAATTTTGAAAATGATAAAAGTCATTATTCCTGAAAATACAATTGTCGATACCGTTGCAATTAGTTGTATAAAAGCTTGTTTGGGGTTTCCGTATAACAAGCCACTGTATGAAGATTGAATGGCGGGTGTTGCCAGAAATCCGGTTAAAAGTGCACCCAGAATTCCGCCAATCCCGTGTACACCAAAGGCATCTAATGAATCATCGTAGCCATATTTGTGTTTTACCACAGAAACCATAAAATAACAGACAACTGCAACCAAAATACCGATTACCACTGCACCTAAAACTCCAACGAATCCGGCAGCAGGAGTAATAGCAACAAGCCCGGCAACAGCACCAGTACAAATACCGACAACGGTTGGTTTCCCATTGATCGACCAATCCATGAGGGCCCATGTGAAGGCAGCCGTTGCGGTTGCTACGTGAGTGGCAAGGAATGCGCTGATCGCCAATCCGTCGGCAGCCAGGCCACTTCCGGCATTAAAGCCGAACCAACCAAACCAAAGTAAGGCAGCGCCTATAACTACTAAAGGAATATTGTGAGGAGCTGTTGGGTGGTTGTTATAGTTTCTTCTTGATCCGATCATTAAAGTCATAACCAAAGCAGCTATACCGGCATTGATGTGAACGACAGTTCCACCGGCAAAATCGAGCGCTCCCAGTTTAAATAACCAGCCATCAGCCGACCAAACCCAGTGTGCCACCGGATTGTAAACGAAGATTGACCATAGGATAGAAAAAATCAAAAATCCTTTAAATTTGATACGTTCGGCATATGCTCCAATAATTAACGCTGGTGTAATTACAGCAAACATACATTGAAACAAAACAAACGAAAGGTGAGGAATTCGAGCGGTTGCCTGAGATATATAGTACGGACTCACGTCGTTTATTCCAATACCGTTGAGAAAAGCCCAGTCGAAACCACCAATGAATGGAGCTAAAGCCCCTTTTGAAGAACTAAAGGAAAGGCTGTAACCAAAGAATACCCATTCCAGAGTGATTACGGCAGTTAGAATAAAACATTGCATCAGGATGTTTAAAACGTTTTTTTGGCGGACCAACCCGCCATAAAATAAGGCCAGTCCTGGAATTGTCATCAGCATAACTAAAGCTGTAGCTACAATCATCCATGCGGTATTTCCAAAATCGATGTACGGAGCTGGAGCTGCCGCTGTGTTTTGTGCGAAGAGTAAGGTGGGCGCAACTACTCCAAGTAGAACCATCCCTATCAGTTTTAGTTTAGTATTCATAAAAATTTCTTCTAAGTTGATTTGAAAAAGAGGGGCTATTTGTTATATAGCGATTCGTCGCCACGGTCTTTGGTGCGAATTCTAATTGACTCATTAATATCGCTGACAAAAATGCGTCCATCGCCGCTTTCGCCGGTGTAGGCCGATTCAAGAATGGCGTTTATTGATTTTTCAACATTTTGATCACGCACAACAAACGAGATATACATGCGTGCTACTGAATTAACATCGTAGGCAATACCTCTGAAAATAAGTCCCTGGCGTGCAGTGCCCTGTCCTTTAACTTCCCACCAGGATAGAAAGTCAATATCAGCTTCGTGAAGAGCTGCGCGTACTTCTTCAAACTTAGTTTTTCTAACGATGGCTTCAATTTTCTTCATAACAATTAAATTTTGTGTTTCTAAAAATCAGAAATGGGTAGTTCCTGAATAATTCTAATAATTAATTTATTATTTGTGTCAAAAATATTAATAAAAATGAAAATACATATAAAATAATGGGGTGCAAATAAAAAATAATACAAAAAATTAATATTGACTCCTGAAAATATATGGTTTATGTTTGAAAATATATGTATATAATTTACATGGTCCTATTTGTTGTTTGATCTTGACTGATTGAAAAAGAAAGAGGGTTCTGTCCCCCAACAGTCCCCTCTTCTTTGAATAACAACAAACTTAATTGTTGAAGAAAATGTGATTCGATATTTAATCTGATAATCTCTAGTTTAATTTTGAGATGATCAGGTTCGCTTATTTTAATCTTTGTTATACATTGAATCATCACCAGTTTCACCGGTGCGAATGCGATAGGATTCGTCAATTGTCCAAACGAAAATCTTTCCGTCTCCTACTTCTCCGGTATAAGCTGCTTTTAATAGGCAATCCACAGTTTTCTTCAAGTTGATATCCCTGACGACAATGTTAAGTGTTCGCCGTGAAATAAATTCAGTATCAGATGAAGTTCCCCGGTATGAGCCTTTTCTGTTTTTTTCATTTCCTACGCCTACGGTGTCGTAATAGGAAAAGAAATCAATATCAATTGCATGTAAAGCTTCTTTTACAGCCTGAAACTTTGAAACCCTTATTATTGCTTCGATCTTTTTCATGTCGATTAAATTTAAATGTGTTTATTTTGTTTGAAGATGGTGTTGCAGTGTTTTAGAGAGAATAATTTCAAAAGCAGCCTAAACACCATCTTTATTCCAAATTTATAAAAAAACCACTGAAATTGTAGATGCTTTTAATTAATCGTGGTATGCCTCAGCACCATGTTCCCAAACATCCAAACCTCCAGGTCCTGTTTCTCCTTCTGGTTCAACACGGAGTTTAAACGGATAGGGTAATTTCATTACGGCCCACATTAAAAGCATTGCAACAACAAATGTAGCAACTGTGATTGTTAAACTTCCAATTGCTTGTGCTTCGAGAACATCAAAACCACCGCCATAAAACAGACCTTTTACCGGGGCCGAATTATCAGCTCCAAAAGGACCGGTAGCTCCGTATTCGCCACTGGCAAACAATCCAAGTGATAAAGTTCCCCAAATACCGTTTAATCCATGAACAGGAACAGCTCCTACCGGATCATCAATGCGAAGATATTCTAACAAGTAAACTCCACCAAAGACGACAAGCCCTGCAACAAGCCCTATAATAATCGAGCCAAATGGAGATACCCAATAGCAAGGGCACGTAATCGCTACCAGTCCAGCCAGCATCCCGTTCAGTGCAAAACCAGTATCAAATTTTCCTTTAAAAGGTCCAATCCAAAGAGCAGCAAACATAGCAGCCAATGATCCGGTACACGCAGCAAGTGTTGTATTTGCAGCAACGCGACCGATTCCCTCAAAATCCATTGCTGAAAGTGTGCTTCCTGGGTTAAACCCATACCAACCAAACCACAATAAGAAAGCCCCGATAGTAGCTAATGGTAAACTGTGAGCAGCAGGTAATCCGCCCTTTTCTTTGTTATCGCGCAAGAAAACACGGCCAATACGTGGTCCTAAAACAATGGCACCTGCTAAGGAAACCACACCTCCGATGGTGTGAACAACCGTTGAACCTGCAAAGTCACGGAATCCTTGACCCAATGAAGGCAAAAAGTTTCCTGGAGTTCCCATTAATGCTAAGAAACCGTCAGGGCCCCAAGCCCAGTGACCAATTATAGGATAAATGAATGCAGTAACTCCAACACTATAGATAATGTCACCACGGAAACTGGTACGTCCAATCATTGCACCTGAAGTAATGGTTGAGGCAGTATCAGCAAATGCAAACTGAAAAATCCAATGAGCTAATAAGGCTACGCCTGTTGAGCCATAAGTGGCTGGTGCATTTTGTAGAAAGAAGTATTGATTTCCAATGAATCCGTTTCCTGCACCAAACATAAATGCATAACCTATTGCCCAAAAAGAAACACCACAAATAGCAGTATCTAACGTACATTCTACCAATATATTTACAGTTTCACGCTTTCTGGCGAAGCCAGCTTCAAGCATAACAAAACCAGCTTGCATCCCGAAAACTAAAGCTGCTGCCACAAGAGTCCAGACTGTATTTAATGAATTTATTACCGATGTTTCATGTGCAGTGTAAGTATCTGCGGCCATTGCATCTAATCCGATGAGGGCAGGAAGCATAATCATAGCCATAATGACAGCGAACAGCCCTATCATTTTTCCAGCAAAGATTGTTAAACCAAGTTTCCAATTTTTTGGTTTTGACATATTTTCACTCACCCGAGCTAAATACCCACCCCTCGCGGGGCTTGTTGTTTTTGATTTCATATCGTATCTTTTTTATGTTATGGTAATTTGAATGGATAATTTCTGTTTGTTACAAGATGTTTCAGATTAGAAAGACATCGCAACTACATAGAAAACCTGTTCTTTGTTCGGGTTGAAGATCACCGAACCGGTGAATGGAATTGAGAAACTATCTGAAATTTTCAGTGTTTTAGTTGTGGAAATTCCAAGATTACAAACCTGGAACGAACCATCGTTGGTGTACCATCCATCACCTGCGCCGGCAAACAGTTTTACCTGCGAGAATTGATATCCGGCTTCAAAGTATTTGTCGTCGCCCAAAGCGCCCGATGCCGAATTGAAGATATAGTTTCCACTTATACTAAATTTCCCTACCGTATAGCCCAGGTTTGCTTCGATAGCATGTACCTTATCTGCGAAATATTTCGAAGAATTATAGTGGTAGTCTGTTAATCCAAGCGATAAACCTGATTTGAAAGACAATGTTGCAAAGAGGTCAGCTTCTTGAGGAGCTCCGGTGGTTAAGTCGCCCGATCCCCATGCTCCGATTGAAAAAATTCCATCCGTGTACTTTACTGTTGGTTGAATACTCAATGCACCAGCTTGTGATCCTCTCCAGATATAGCTGCTGACTAAATCAGCACCCGTTGACCACGAGCTTTGAGCTTTTACATTCAATGTGCAAATCGCAAGAAGTGCAAAAACGATAAGGGTGATTTTCTTTTTCATGTTTCACAATTTTTAGGGTTAAACTTTTATCTGTTTTTAAATTTTTCTACTTAGGGGGTATTTTCTGAAAAATCATCTTTTTTTCTGGTGGTATCCCTCTTTGTTTGATATGCTTGTTCAAAAGTATGTATTTTTTAGAAAGTTTGTGTGTTAAAAATAGGGGGCGATTTGAAATTAAAGATAAATTAACAAACGAAATGGCAAAAAAATGGGGTTTTTGTATGAAAATGCATGAAAAAAAAGGAAAAAGCACTAAAAAATAGGGGTGTTGTTCAAAAAAATGCAAAATTATATTTTAGAAAAAGTCTTGTAACTCAATGATTATCAAATTGTCGTATGCTTAGGTATTGTTGTGATAAAATGACAGATAAAATATTGTATATATAGAAAAAAGATATTGTATCTTTTGTTTTTGTGTTTTTATGATATAATGTCTTGCATGTTTTATTTTTCTCATACAACTACAGAATTTTTATTTTTTAGAATTTTTAATCGAGTGTTTGTATTGATTAAATTTTTTGTATTGATTTTTTTGCTGTAAAAGGACAAAGGTCGAACTGAGCAGTTTTTATATATTTGCAATCCTTTTGTAAATAATATTATAGTATATCATGGCATCGCTGGCAATTCAGATTATCCGGTTCTTTAAATACTTCATCTTCTGGATGATTTTCTTCTGGCTAGCCAAAGCGTTTTTCCTGATCTCCAATTTTGAACAAACACGCCTGTTGTCAATGGCCGAGGTCTTGGGAATTTTTGGCCATGGTTTAAAGATGGATGTTTCAACCGCCTGCTATTTAATGGTTTTGCCGGGTTTGTTGCTTTCAATCCGCATTTTTGTCCCTTCGAAGTTTGTGAATCGTTTCTTTTATATCTACACTCTTGTATTTATAATTATTGCGGCATTTTTAGTTGTTCTCGATTTGGGGTTGTATCCGCATTGGGGAACCCGGGTGAATATCACTGCCTTTAATTACATTGACGATCCTGTGGCGATGGGTGCGTCCGTTTCGGTTGGCGATATTCTTTTTGGGATGCTTATTATCGGAACACTACTTTGGGGTTTTCGGTTCCTTTATCGGCGAATTTTTCCTGAAGGCGTTGCCATCAATGGTCAGGTTAAATGGCCTGTTTCCCTTTTAATGCTATTTTTGGTTTCAACCTTAATTCTTCCGATACGCGGGGGACTTGATACTTCGCCACTCAATCTGAGTTCGGTCGCCTTCAGTCAAAAATTGTATGTCAATCAGGCATCAACTAATTATTTGTGGAATTTCGCCAAGTCGGTCGAAACGCGAAAACGGTTTTCTAATCCCTGCGCCTATATGCCGAAAGAAGAGAGTGAACTGATCTTTTCCCGCTTTATGAAAAACGATTCGCTTGTTTCGAGGCCACGACTCATTAAGCTGAATCAGGAGAAACAACCCAATGTTATTCTGGTTATTCTTGAAAGCTTCTCGAATAAGGTAATTGCGCCATTGGGAGGATTGCACGGAATTGCACCCAACTTGGATTCGCTGTGTACAAAAAGCACGGTGTTTACTAATTTTTATTCCACCGGAAATCGTTCCGACCGGGGAATCTCGGCCGTTATGGGCGGATACCCTTCTCTCCTGACTACTTCCATTATGGTATATCCCGAAAAAGCCCGAAGCTTGACTTTGCTTCCGGAGTATTTTAACCGGCACAATTACTATACCTCGTTTTACTATGGTGGCGACATCAATTTCTACAACCTGAAAACGTTTATGTTGCAAAGCAAATGCAGGAAAATTACAACCAAATCAGATTTTCCGGCGAAACTTGGCCGGATGACGAAATGGGGAGTTCCCGATGGATATGTTTTTGAAAGGGCTTTGGATGACCTAAAATCTGAGAAAGAACCTTTTATGAAAACCATTTACACGGTCAGCAGTCATCCACCTTATGATGTTCCGTATTCAAAGATTAGGGGAAATTCAAACGAAGCGAAATACCTGAATTCGGTAGCTTACACCGATAGCTGCCTGGGTGTATTTATTGATGGCTTCCGTAAATTGCCGCTTTGGAACAATACCTTATTAATAATAACTGCCGACCATGGTACACTTCCGCCGGGACCGACAGATATAACAGAAACCGCTTCGTACCGTATTCCGCTGATTTGGTCGGGTGGGGTAGTCGATTCGTTGCGACGCATCGGAACCATTACGCAACAGATCGATTTTGACGCTTCATTGGTTCATCAGCTGGGGTGGAAAGCCGATTCGTCGAGGTTCGCAAAAGATTTTTTTATTTCGCATCCATACGCATTTTACGCTCTCGATTCAGGCTGGGGCTATGTAACTCCTGAAGGAGAATATTATTTCGATCAGAATATTCGTGATTTTGCACGAAAACCGGCAAAAAAAACATCAGATGACCTGAAGTTTCCGAAAGCATATATGCAGGTTTTGCACGATGATTTTATAGGCCGTTAATGTGTAAAGACGTGATTCGTTCCGTCTGAAAAAAAAGAAACTGTACAATGAAACGATCAATAACCGAGAAGATATTTCTGATTATTAATAAATACGCCGGACATGGGAAAGGTGATGTCGCAGTTGATTTGGTCCTCCCATTTCTGAAAAAGCATGGGCACATGGTTGAATATTCCTACACCGAACACCCTGGTCATGCGACAGCGTTGGCTTCGAAAGCCTCAGCCGAAGGTTTTGATCTGGTGGTTGCCGTTGGTGGCGATGGTACCGTAAATGAAGTCGCGCAAGGTTTAGTTGGCAGCAGCACTTCGATGGGTATTCTGCCAATGGGCTCCGGAAATGGTTTGGCCCGCGAACTGGGCATTTCGATGAATATGCGTAAAAGTGCCCGCACTTTAATTGAAGGGAAAAACCTTCACATAGATGTTTGCAAGCTTAACCATCAGCGTTTTTTGTGTACCAGCGGGATTGGTTTCGATGCCATGATCGCTCATAAAATGAGCCAGGCAGCTTCGCGTGGATTCCTGAAATATGTGCAATTGGTTATTCAGGAAAGTCTCAGTTTTAAACCGATCGATGTGCGAATGACCATTGATGGAGTCAGGATTGAAGAAGCAGTCTTTCTGATTACGTTTGCCAATGCCACACAATTCGGAAACAATGCTTTTATTGCACCTGCAGCCAGCATAACCGATGGATTAATTGATGTGGTAGTAGTCAGAAAATTCATGAAGATATGGATGCCGGTGTTTGCGGCAGCCTTGTTCTCAAAGTTTATTCCCAAACTGCCATTTGTCGATTGTTACAAAGCCAGGCAGGTCGAACTGGAATTGGCTAATACTCCGTATTATCATTTTGACGGCGAACCTGGGGAGCTTAAAACCCCTGCCCGAATTGAAATGGACAGTCAGAAGATATGGGTAAGGAGCAACCAGTAGGTCTTCCTTTTGATTGTATGATCTGAATTAATGAAACAGCTTAACAGTCATGAATTATAACAAAAAAGAGGATAACCTCTGTTATCCCCTTTTAACCTAACTAAACCTATTTCTATGAAAAAAACTAATGCGTTCTATTGCTTATTTCTAACTACATTACAAAGATATGGCATCGTTCAGTTAAGAGGTATAAATGTTCGTTAAGTAATGTTAAGATTTTCCGGACCAGGGCTGGCTGCACCATTTAAAATACAATGATAAGAGTGAATATTTGCCTGACCGGCCTATTTCAAGCAATGGCTATTTAACCAAATTTACTGATGCTCAGTACGCCACTAAAAAAATGTCAATATTAAATTAAAGTTAAGAAAGTGCTTTTAGCTTCCTAAACGAATGTTTATATTTGCTCACTCTAAAATCAAAAACAAAATCAACAATTGTTCGTTTGACTTTAGATTTTAAAATGAAAAGTAAAAATAATTATGAATTTCTGTTTGCTTTTTACAAACCTACAACAAACAACTGACACATATCAATAATTTATAAATTAACTCTCTATGACAAAGTACGTTTACACGTTTGGAAATGGTGCGGCTGAAGGAAAAGCTGATATGAAAAATTTACTTGGGGGCAAAGGTGCAAACCTTGCAGAAATGAACCTGATTGGTGTTCCTGTTCCTCCCGGATTTACGATCACTACCGATGTTTGTACCATTTACAATAAACAAGGTCGTGAAAAAGTTGTCGAACTCATTAAGGCTGATGTTGAAGCTGCCATTGCCCAGGTTGAAAAGCAAACCGGAGGTATATTCGGCGACGCTTCCAATCCGCTTTTAGTTTCAGTGCGCTCTGGCGCCCGTGCATCGATGCCAGGCATGATGGACACCATTCTGAATCTTGGATTGAATGACACCGTTGTGGAAGGCATGGCCAGGAAAACCAACAACCCCCGTTTTGTTTGGGATAGCTATCGTCGTTTTGTACAAATGTACGGCGACGTGGTACTCGACATGAAACCTACTTCAAAAACAGATATCGATCCTTTCGAAGAAATTCTGGAAGAAGTGAAGCACGAAAAAGGAGTTATTAACGACAACGAGCTTTCGGTTGAAGCGCTTAAAGAATTGGTTACCAAATTCAAGATTGCCGTTAAAGCTAAGACTGGTCACGATTTTCCTGAAAGTTCGTACGACCAGCTTTGGGGTGCAATTTGCGCCGTATTCAACAGTTGGATGAACGACCGTGCTATTTATTACCGTCAGCTCAACCAAATTCCTGAAGAATGGGGAACTGCAGTCAATGTTCAGGCCATGGTATTTGGAAACATGGGACTGACTTCAGGAACAGGTGTTTGCTTTAGCCGCGATGCCGGAACTGGCGAAAACCTGTTTAATGGCGAATACCTGATTAATGCACAAGGAGAAGATGTGGTGGCCGGTATCCGCACCCCACAACAGATTACCATTGAAGGCTCAAAACGATGGGCTGCTTTGGCTGGCGTTTCTGAAGCCGATCGTGCCGCCAAATATCCTTCGCTGGAAGAATCGATGCCTGAAATGTACAAAGCGCTGTTCGACATCCAGAACAATCTCGAAAAACATTATAAGGATATGCAGGATATGGAGTTCACCATTCAGGAAGGTAAAATGTGGATGTTGCAAACTCGCAGTGGAAAACGTACCGGAGCTGCCATGGTGCAAATTGCCATCGATATGCTGAAAGAAGGCCTGATTGATGAAAAAACAGCCATCCTTCGCGTTGAACCCAATAAACTTGACGAGTTACTGCACCCTGTATTCGATAAAAAAGCCATTAAAGCGGCCAGAGTTTTGGCAAAAGGATTGCCCGCCTCTCCAGGTGCTGCAACCGGACAGATTGTTTTCTTTGCCGACGAGGCTGAAGAATGGGCCGCACAGGGCAAAAGTGTTATTTTAGTGCGCATCGAAACATCACCCGAAGATCTTCGAGGTATGAATGTTGCACAAGGCATTCTGACAGCCCGAGGAGGTATGACTTCACACGCAGCAGTTGTGGCACGCGGAATGGGTAAATGTTGTGTTTCGGGAGCCGGTACACTGGTCATTGACTACAAAGCCCGCACTATGATTGTTGATGGAAAAACTTTCAATGAAGGCGACTTTATCTCGCTGAACGGAACCACTGGTGAAGTTTACGAAGGCAAAATCGCGACAATCGATCCTGAATTAAGCGGCTATTTTGGCGAATTAATGATCCTGGCCGATAAATATACCCGCATGTCGGTTCGTACCAATGCCGATACGCCTAAAGATGCACAAATTGCCCGTAACTTCGGAGCAAAAGGTATTGGATTAACCCGCACCGAACATATGTTCTTTGAAGGCGAACGCATTAAAGCCATGCGCGAGATGATTCTTTCAGACGACGTCACCGGACGCGAAAAAGCTTTGGCTAAACTGTTGCCCATGCAGCGCAGCGACTTTGAAGGAATTTTTGAAGCCATGGCTGGTTATGGCGTAACCATTCGTTTGCTCGATCCGCCGTTGCACGAATTTGTACCTCACGAAGAAGCCAACCAGCTTGATATGGCTAAAGAAATGGGCATTTCGGTTGAGCAAGTAAAAAATAAAGTGGAATCGTTGCACGAATTCAATCCCATGTTGGGTCACCGTGGTTGCCGTTTAGGAATTACTTATCCTGAAATTACAGCCATGCAGGCCCGTGCCATCATTGAAGCTGCCATGAACCTGAAGGCTAAGGGCGTTGATGCCCGTCCTGAAATTATGGTTCCGCTGGTTGGCACCGTGGCTGAGTTGAAAAACCAAACCGAAATCATCCGCAGTGTGGCCGAAAAGGTTTTTGCTGAAAAAGGCGACCGCATCGATTACCTGGTAGGAACGATGATTGAAATTCCACGTGCTGCCTTGACCGCCGACCACATTGCCGTTGAAGCTGATTTCTTCTCATTCGGAACAAACGACTTAACCCAAATGACTTTGGGATACTCACGCGACGATGCCGGTAAATTCTTACCTGAATACATCAATAAAGGAATTTTCAAACAAGACCCATTCCAGGTGTTGGATCAGAACGGCGTTGGTTTGTTGATTGAACTTGGAGTTACTCGAGGACGACAGACCAAACCCAACTTAAAAATAGGTATTTGCGGCGAACATGGCGGCGAACCAAGTTCAGTTGAATTCTGCGATAAAGTTGGAATGAACTATGTAAGCTGCTCGCCATACCGTGTGCCAATTGCACGTTTGGCTGCCGCTCAGGCAAATATTAAACATTCGAAATAAAAAGGGAGAACGGAGAAGGGAAATCGGAGAACGAACGACCAATTTTAATTCATAAAAAGGGAATGATCTGAAAGGATTGTTCCCTTTTGTTTTTATATCAGGTAAAGTAGAATTGATTCCGCTCCGAAAATCCCAAATTTATTGATTTTCAAAGTCTGTTTTCGTCTGAAGTCATGCTTTCAACGAAAGAGGGTTCTCATTTTAAGTAAAAGAACGGATTCTTATATTAATTTATCATAGCAATTTTGTATATTTGATATGATAGGTAAAGCATTTGTTTTCTAAATTTTGGACAACTCATGGTACAACTCCGTAAAATCTATCATCGGGGAGATTTCCAGATTGGCATCTTCTTCGGATTCGATGAAGATATGAAGGCAAAAGCCAGAAGTATTGGAGCCTGCTGGAGCCGTACGCACAAATGCTGGTATGTGTTGTATAACAAGGAGAACTATCGTTCGATCCTTCGTAACTTTGATCAGGTTGAAATTATAACAGACGAAAACAACGAGCGGCGCACTGAACCTGCTGCCATACGGCATGAAATTGTTCACATAGCTGAGACGATCGGCGAAATTCAGCCCCCTATTCAGGCTGAACATAAGGGGTTAGCCCCTGAAATCGCCAGCAAAATTGTTTTCATTGGCAGTATTGGTAAATACTGGATTTTAAAAGTACCCTATAGCAAAAGCCTTACTCCAAAATTGATGGACATTAAGGGCGTGTTCTGGAACAAGAAACATCTGGCTTTTTTTGTATTGCGGCATGTTAATGTAAAAATTAAAGTTGAAGCATTACTGGGTGTTGGCCAAATTTTTCCGCCTGAATATTTTAACCTTGAAAAGGTTGTTGCCAACCCGAATACCTTTATTGAGTTGCGTGAATACAGGGTTAATAAAAAGTGGATGGTATTAAGCTGTCCGCCGGTGCCGTATTTGCTTGAACAGGTGAAACGTTGGGAGGGTAGCCGTTACAGTAAGGCAAATAAAGCATACCTTTTGACAGCAACGCCTGCTATGCTCGAAAATCTACAGAAGCTAGCCTGGGAACTGAATATTTCTATTCACAACAAGCTGCCAGACAAATACCTGAGCAAATACAAGGCATTGAATAGAAAGGAATCGCAACTGAAGAATTTAAGGGAGCATTTGCTGCAACAGGTTCCATCGATGGCACAAACGTACACCCTGGCAATGATTGATTATCTGATGGCGCAAAATTATAGTCCCAATACGATACATAACTATGTGAAGTCGTTTAACCTTTTTCTGAGAATAAACCAATACCAGAACCCGGATACATTGACTGAAATGCAGATTGTTAAGCATTTGGCCGGGATGACCGAGCAGGGGCTGTCGCCTTCGAGCCTTAATATGCTGGTGAATGCCTTGTTGTATTATTTCAGGATGGTATTGAAAAGAGATTCGTTTGAGATTAATTTACCACGGGCACGAAAAGAACATCATTTGCCGTCGGTGTTGACGATGGAGGAATGCTTCCGAATTTTCAGGTATGTCGATAATCCGAAACACAAGTTATTGCTACTGATAGGTTATGGCGCGGGCTTACGCCGGAGCGAGATTGTTTCGTTGAAGTGGGCCGATATCCTTTTTGAAGAACACCAGATACATGTAAAACAGGGCAAAGGGAAAAAAGACCGGATTGTGATGTTGCCATACTCTATTGTGGAATACCTGAAAAACTACCGGCAGCTATATGCCAGCGACGACTGGGTTTTTGAGGGGCAATATAAAGGCGAGGCGTTGAGTGGTCGAACGGTGCAACAAGTAATGACCAATGCTGTTGTAAAGGCTGGTTTGGAAAAGAAAGCGACGGTGCATACGTTGAGGCATTCGTTTGCAACTCATTTACTCGAAAGCGGCACCGATATAAGATATATACAGCAGCTCATGGGACACAGCAGTATAAAGACAACCATGATTTATACGCACATTACACCAAAAGCTGAGAAAAAAATTATCAGTCCGTTAGATAGTTTGGTGCAGAGTAATTTAACGTATAAAAAGATTGAAAATAATGATAAATAGTTTTGAATTATAAACATAATAGCGTACTTTTAAATCGTTGAAAAGCAAACAGAAAGCGAATGCAAAGGAGCGTTGAAAGCAATGGTCGTTAAAAAAAGTACTATAAACTCTCCGGTATTTACTAGTTGTGGTCAATGCTATGGGCGCTACTCATCGACTGTTGTTTTTATCTTTTTGACAATGTATTCAAGTGCGTTAATCATTGCAATTCTTGGAAGATTGAAGGAAGATATTGAACCACCTTCGGAATTATCTCTAATTGTTATAGTCACGCCTTCAGGGTCTTGGTCGGTAACTATTAAGACAATTGGCTTTTCCGAATCTTTGTTCGGAGTAATATAATATTGAGAATATAATTTCATTTTATTGTGTTTTAAGTGATTAAAAGAAAACATTATCTAAAATCTTATCCTGTATTGATCTCTTTCACCGTAAAAGTTTTCCACCTTAAAAAGTAAAATAGTTTCATAGGGTAGATTGTAATTAGCGAAGCAAAAAATACAATCAGCCAAAAAATTCTTTTAAAGTTTTTCATGTTGTTTTTATTAAGATTAGTTAACTCAAAGTAAATAGCTTAAAATATCAACAACGACTGAAGGAACGTCTGACAATTCAATTTCTGTCAATTCATCGGTAACGAAGCTATTTTGATAATGAATTTCTATATCTGTTAATCTTGCGCCTGATGGACTTTTGCCAAAATCCCACCGCTTATCGTATTCAACTCGCAGGCAACGGTTTTTTGACTTAGTGAAATAATAAGCCGTGATTCCAGTTGATATTTTCTTCTTGTGTATTGTAATTGGTTTTGACATTTTGAATTATTTTTAGTTATTAATTTGGACTTCGAAGCACTAACCACAACTTTGGCTAACCGGGCAAGTCGGGTAGCATTGCGGTGCGGTGTTCACTTTTTCGCCCTGGCGTTTGCGCTGACAGGAAAGATTTAAGCCCGTAATCCCGCCCGTGCCGGTAGCCTTCAACGTTATAAGCAAGGTTAATGCGCTTCGTTGAAACATTCCAGCTTAATTTGATAATGCTTTGTTGACAATGATTATTTTACCTCCGACAGTTGTTCCGCTTTCTTTGAAAGAGCCTTTTTCAATGTCGAGAACTTCAGCTTCAACTTCATCGAGCCAGTCTTTAAAATCAACTTGCTTTTTTTGGCTACCATTTACCCAACTTTCGGAAGTAATACAAACCAAACGGCCACCACGGGCGAGGCATTCATACATTTCTTTCAAGTGGTCAATATCCTGGTTTTTTGTAAAGGGTGGGTTTGCAATTATTTTCGTGTAAACTTCGCCGTTGTGTTTCAAAAAGTCATCACCAATCAAATTAAACCGAAGTCCGCTTTTGTTTAAAATAACGGTGTTTACGTCCATCAATTCAAAGCAATCAGGCACAACGTCACAAACCTTGTTTATTTCCTTAATAATTGCTCCCTGCCCTGCGCTTGGCTCTAAAATAGTGTCGTGCTGTTTTAGGTCAGCCAGAAAAACCAATTTTTCAGCCAATCTTTCAGGCGTTGCAAAAAACTGAAATTCCTTTTTTAGATTATAAGTTGCACCAGAAATGATTCGATCATAAACAGAAATTGCACTTTCAATAAAATCAAATCCGTTTTTATTATAAGTACCGCCAGCTTTGGTTATTTCAGTTTTCACATCATTGTATTGTTTTTTTGAAAATCTGAAATTTTTAGGCAGTTCCATTCTCATTTCTTCACATCGTAGCATTGCAATCAAATTCAACGGGTAATTCAATTTATTTGAAGGATTAAACTCACTTTCATTTTCAATCCCATTCTTAAACTGTTCAATTTCATGTCGAGTGAGATAATAAACTTCACCAGATCCACAATCACAACAACCGCGTTTTATTGCGTATTCAACATCTAATATACATGCCGTAGTTGTTCCGTACATTTCTGAGAAAACCTCAAACCATATTTGTTTTAAATTTGCCATAAGAAACCCTGCTTATAACCCCAGCTATATGTCAAGTTGGGTATTGTTTGTAATTCGAGCGACTTAACCCGCCCGTTGGTTCATGCAGTTTGACAAATTTTCCCACGTATCCCGCCCTGCACATAGCCGGATACCGTTATGCAACAGTTTAAAAGTGTACCCAGATGGAGGAATATATACAAAAAATGTTGAAAAGTTTTGAATTTTACTCTTTAGCCTGTGGAATAACTGACCATGAGGCGACCTTGATTAAAATTAAAAATGTTTCAAAGATTAAGGTGGACACGCCGGAACAAATATCCAGTGTGCGCCGGAACAAATTGACCACCTTCCGCCGGTCAAAATGGTTGGGTTTCGCCGGAGCAAATTGACCACCCTCTAAGAACGATTTATCCTTGCTGATTAGCGGGCATTTATGATTAAGTTGGCTTTGTTCAATATAATCAAAATGTCAAATAAACTAATCATTATGAGCAAGGTAAGAAGCATTATCAGGCTTTACACCGAAGGTGTAAGTAAACAGTCCATCGGGGATCGGACGGGTCTTCCCCGCAATAGTGTTAAGAAGTATATCAGGTTGTTCCTGGCTTCGGGCAAATCGCCCCAGGAGATTCAACTGATGAGTGACACTGAACTTGAGCAGATGTTTCTGGATATGGTTCCACGCAATCATATTGAGAATGATCTGCGTTATCAATCTCTGGAAGCATTTTTCCCCACCATGGAAAAAGCATTGAAGATCCGGGGAAACACCAAGGAGAAGCTTTGGGAGCAATATTTTGAACAGCATCCTGCAGGCTATCGGTTTTCACAGTTCAAGCATTATTATCTTCTGTGGAAGAAGGTTCGTAATCCGGTTATGCACATTGAGCATAAGGCCGGGGAGAAGATGTATGTTGATTATGCAGGCGAAAAACTCAAGGTTTTAGATCCGGAAACATTAGACATCACAGAGGTAGAGGTTTTTGTCGCCATACTGGGTGCAAGTCAGTTGACCTACGTAGAGGCCAGTTATACCCAACAGAAAGAAGACTTCATCAACTCCTGCGAAAATGCATTACATTACTTTGGAGGTGTTCCCAATGCCATCGTTACGGATAACTTAAAGTCTGCAGTAACCAAGAGTAATCGCTATGAGCCGACACTTAATGAGGCTTTTCGTGACTTTGTAAGCTATTATTCGATGGCGGCCTTACCGGCTGCTCCGTATAAACCCAAACACAAAGCGTTGGTAGAAGGTGCCGTAAAAATCATTTACCGTTCGATTTACAGCACTTTAAAGGGTAATGTATATTCTTGCATTGAACTTCTAAATAGCGCGATCAGGGAGGCTCTGGAAGCTCATAATAACAGGCCGCTTACCGGAAGGCCGTTCAGCAGGCGACAGTTGTTCGAAGATACTGAACGACACTTTTTGCACCCTTTACCTGAAAAGAGATATGAGTTGAAGCGACGCTATATCGCTTCTGTGATGAAGAACAATTACGTCTGTCTTGCCGAGGATAAGCATTATTACAGTGTTCCTTACCATTTTATCGGCAAAAAGGTAACCTTGCTTTACAGCCAATCTGAGGTTGAAATTTATCACCGCTACGAGCGAATTGCAGTGCACAAAAGGAACAGGCACCTTTTTGGACACACTACAATAACTGATCATCTGGCCTCGCAGCACCGCTTCATGAGCGACTGGAACCCCGATAAATTTATCGAACGAGCCGCAGAGGTAGGCCCTCAAACGAAAGAATATATTATCCAGTTGCTAAATGCCAGACAGCATCCGGAGCAGACTTATCGATCCTGCCAGGGAGTTTTAAGTTTTTCGGTACGTGCCGGAAAAGAGCGGCTTAACAATGCTTGTCACCGTGCACTTCAATATGGCGATTACAGCTATCAGACCATCCGGGTAATCCTTGAAAAAGGACTTGACCGAAACGTTGATGATCAGCAGCATGTTGATCAGTCAATGCCCCCTCACCTGAATATACGTGGCAAAAACTATTACCGGTAATATCTCCCCGGAGGACAGCTGTAACGGCTAACCCCTCCGGGTATTGTTTAACCTTAAATCAAATAAAATGAATGAGCAAACGCTTCAAAAAATGAGACAGATGAAGTTCTTCGGTATGGTTCGGGCCTTTAGAACAAGCATCGAGAATGGCAGCATGATTCAAATGACAGGCGATGAAATGGTATCGATGCTTGTTGATGCCGAATGGGATGATCGTAACAATCGCCGCATAGAGAGGCAAATGCGCAATGCAAAGTTCCGTTATAAAGCCAACATTGAGCAGTTGCACTTTGATATAGATCGCAACCTGGACAAAAATCAGTTCATGCGTATGGCTGAGTGTACTTTTATCGGAAGAAAAGAGAATCTTCTGATCACCGGTAGTACCGGAATAGGCAAAAGCTTCATTGCTTCTGCTATCGGAAATCAGGCCTGTACTCTCGGGTTCAAAGTACTTTATGCCAACACTACAAAGCTGTTTACAAGATTAAAAATGGCCAAAGCAGATGGTTCGTACATCAGAGAAATTGCGAAGATAGAACGGCAGGATCTTCTGATTCTGGACGACTTTGGTTTGCAGCCGCTTGATGCATCAAACAGGTCGGTACTTATGGAAATCATCGAAGATCGTCATGGAAACCGCTCAACCATTATAACATCTCAGTTGCCAGTGGCACAATGGTATGAGGTTATCGGAGAACAAACAATTGCGGATGCAATACTTGACCGTATTGTTCATGATGCTCATCGAATGGAACTTGTAGGAGAATCAATACGAAGAAGACAACGAAACAAAAACGTAGAAACTGTTGAATCAGAATAAATAAATCTAATTTTGTATAACTCTAATCAAAACAAGGAAATGATCGTTCTCAATATTGAAAATAGGTGGTCAATTTGTTCCGGCGCACACTGGTCAATATAAAACGGCGTGAACTGGTCAATTTAACCGGCAAATCCAATAATATCTAAACTCCATTTAATCAATGGTGTTTCTTGGAAGCCACATCATGGCGACCCAACTCCAGATTATACAAGTTTGGGAATGAATCCGAACTCAATTACAGCACCCGAATTAGACAACCTTATACAAGACACTCTAATTCTAATTGAAGTGCAGCTATGACAACAGACTTTATATTTGAAATGACTCATCTTCGGACAGACAGAAGCCCAGCCGGTAACTTCAGCTACCCATACAAGTGCGGCAGCAGTGGTTTTCGGTGGGCATCTTTCCGCCCGGGCAGCTTTTCGGCTTGACAGGAAATCGCCCGCAATCCGCCCCTGCGTGTAGCTTCCTACGTTATAGCCAATTTAAGGCAACAGACAACGGTCTATGACTGACAACTTAAGATAAATAATTAATCAAACTACTAAAAGACACATTATGGATGGTTTTGAAAATAATAGGGACATTACTGATTTCTTCGAAGAGCTTTTGAAAAGAGAAGTTCTTTCAGGTGCTATAGAAGGTATCGCAAAACAGATTGTTGGCAAAGGTGAAAGCTCTATGACCAGCAGACAGAGAGAAGTTGTTGATAATTTTATTAAGGCTTATGAAAAGAAGAATCATTGTGACAGATGTGGTAATGGGAACGTTACATGTTTGACAGATCTTATTTTTATAGCTGATTATGATTTGTGCCCGATGTGTGATGCCGACAGAGAAAAATTTATGCGAGATTAAAAACAAAACAATATGCATTACAAAACTAGAAATAAACTAAAAACAGCTACGAAAATCTACACTGTTGAACCAGAAAGAGGGAAAGCAACAATCAAAATTCAGTTACCAGACCACGAATATGTGCAATTTGATTTAAATCTTCCGATTCCAAAGACTGTTGTTTATATTAGCTTATCACATGGAGGCTTCAATTATGATCCTGTGTATGATACTCCAATCGTACACAATTCAGCTAAAGACACTATCAAGATACTTCGCAATTCTATCGGCTATAGAAGCAACAGTAACGGGACAATAAATGAATTAATTGCTTTAATCGAATCAATGACACATTATCCATATTTATGATCAGATTCAAAACTGGCTATAACTTCAGCTACCCGTCAAGCCGGGTTTTGGTGGCTCGTTGAAAGGAAATTAGTATTTTGGAAGGCAGTTCTTCGTAGGAAGTTCATCGGGTAAACCCCGTCCTGCGTGTAGCTTCCTACGTTAGCGGTAATTTTAGGGGGCACAGTAAAGTGAGAGTCGAGCCGTAAAAACAAACAGAATTGATTAGTATGACAAAAGATAAGTTCGATAATAAATTTGACCCACTTATAGAATGGGCGGTTTTTGGTCATCTTGACAAAAAGACTGATTTAGAGCTTATTCTACTAAAGGGACATTTAATTCTTGAGACTATTTTAGAAACTGTTCTAAAACGGAATAACATCACGAACCTTGACAATTATTCGTTTCATCGTAAAATCCTAGCACTTGAAAATATTGAGGCTGAGGACTTATCCGAAAAGGAATTTATCATCTTATCATTAAGAGAAATCAACAGGCTAAGAAATAAAGTTGCACACGAATTTCACTTTGACATTGATAATGGAGAATTCGAAATGTGGGCAATTAATATTTTAGACAACTTAACAGGTAAAAAATTTTCTAAATACACATTTAGGACAAAAATCGTTCACTCATTTTCAGTGCTGACAAAAAATATGCTTGAAATGAAAATCTTACATTCAGAACTTTACAAACAATAAAAAAATACTTACAAATAAAACCAGTACTTATGGACAAAAAGGCAATTTCAATATCGTGCAAAATGAAAGGTGTTTTAGACGATGATTATACCTTGTATGCTGACGGAACAGTTTTGCACGAATTCGACAAGCACATCTATCCGGGAGGACAAAACATAAAACAAAACTTAACCGTTAATGACCTTTCAGACTCGGTAAAACAAAGACTCTTAGAAGATGCAACTGAGGAGAACAAAAAGTTGGTTCGAAAAACATTGAACCTTGATATAGAATAAAAACTACCGCTAACATCAGCTACCCGGCAAGTTCGGCAGCAGTGGTTTTCGGTGTGCATCTTTCCGCTCGTGCCGTCTTTCGGCTTGACAGGAATTGAAAATCGGTGAAGCCAAATCGCCCGCAATCCGCCCATGCGTGTAGCTTCCTTCGTTATGTGGCATTTCATAAAAAAAACGCTACGTCTATTTGAAAGCATCTTAAATGTTGATTTAATGTAATTTCGACAATAATTTCAAATGCTTATTAACCGTAAAAACTAAACTAGGAAATCTGTATTTTTTTCATTAAAACAATTCCAGACAGATATGTCATAGTATAGCTCGATTTTTGTAAGAGTAATTCCGGTTACCCTAAAATAATTCGAATATATTGCATTACTTATTAGGTTGAAACTTCATAAAAATGAATAAAGCTTTACTACTATTATTATTGTTTTGTTTTATAAGAATTGCTTCAGAGGCACAGCCAGATAAAAACAACACCTTGCCTGCAATTCAAAACTCCATGATATGGACTCCGTTTGAAATTGGTACAAATGGCGGATATGCCGTATTCCGTAAGAACTTTAATCTTAAGAAAACAGGAGGCGAGGCGCAATTGAAATTGTTTGCCGATTCGCGTTACCTGCTATGGATAAACGGTCAATATGTTATGCGTGGGCCATGTCGGTTTAATCCTAAAAGACCAGAATATAATGAAGTTGATATACAACACTATTTGAAAAAAGGAGCCAATGTTATTGTTTTTTTAGTGCATGATTACGGGAACTTTATTAATGGCCATATGATGAACCATGTTCCCGGACTAGCCGCAATTCTTAAAATCTCGGGCAAAGAGTTTTTTCGTACTGATTCGACTTGGCTTTGCTCGGATAAAACCATGTATCAGCCGGCACCCAAGTCATGGAATACTATTCCGGACATCATGGATGCCAGACTCGACAATGGACTGTGGATGAAAAACGATTTTGACGATTCCGGATGGCAAAAAGCAAAACAAGTTGAAGGCAATCTTTGGGGAAAAATGTATCGTTCAGAACTTCCATTACCTCAAGAGACCAAGCTTAAAAACATTAAACTATTGCCATCGGGAGAATTGTTAAGCGCAAAACTACCCATAGAACTTACAGCAGGTCAGGAGATATTAATAGACTATGGAACAATGGCTTTGGCATATACCTCTGTCGATTTGGAGGCTGAGGCAGGCAGTTATCTTACGATGCAATATGCCCTTCGGTACAAAAACGGCAAACCCGCTGAGATGTACGGTAAAGGGAATACCTATACAACTCGTGCGAGCCGTCAGTTTTTTATGACAACCGACCAGTGGGGCAGCCATTATGTAAAAATAAAATGCGATACTGGGAAAGTTAAAATTTACGACATTCAAATTACAGATCGACGCTATCCGTTTGAGCGGCTTGGAAAGTTTACGTGTAGTAACGAAGTGCTAACTAAACTTTGGGATATGGCTGTAAAAACTATAGAAGTTACTACCGATGACGGTTATGGTTCAGATGCACGAGAGCGCAACGAGTGGCTTCAGGATCCTGCTGAGCCAAATTTTATAACTACGCAGGTTGCCTTCGCCGGACCTGGAGGTAAGGGCGGTAAAGTTTTCTCCGATGCCCGGTTACTCAAAAATATTTTACGCCATGCCGCATTAGCCCAATTACCCGATGGCCGGATATTGGCTACTTTTCCAACCGATAGGGGAGCCTGGGATTGCCATTATTTTATAGATGATTATGCTTGTCTGTGGGTCGAAGCGTTGAAATTATACTACGATGCAACCAGCGACAAAGAGTTTGTACGCGAAATGTGGCCAACATTAGTTGCACAAATGAAATGGTTTTTAGAACTCCGTACCCAACGAGGTCTTTTACTTGCCCGCGAATATAGTTCGTTCGACAATCCATTTGCATACATCACCTGCGAGGGTGCTACCATAAATGCTTATTTCTATGATGCGCTAAAAGTTGCACAAAGCTTGGCGCTATTGATTGGCGAAAGCCAGACGGCTACCTTTTATCAAAGAGCAGCCGAAGACCTAAAAATATCTTTCAACCAACAATTTTGGAACGAAAGTGAAAAAGCATACAATTCGGCTATCCTGAAAGATAAAATTTACGCACCTACAGTACATGCCCAGTTAATTGCACTCCATTACGGATTGGCAACCACCGAAAGGGAATCTGACGTAAGAAAATGGTTTTTGGTAAATTATAAAAATCCAGGAAGTTTTCATTGCTGTAGCAATAATGATTATGAGAAAATGGTGGAAATGAAGGCTGGTATTAATATGCCGGTAATGTACTATTGGGTATTTAGTGAATTATACCGGACAAATACAGAAGAGTTGGACAAAGAGGCGATTGGTGAAATGTTACGTCGGTGGAGTCCAATGGTTAAATATCAGCAGGATGCGGGCACCCTTTCCGAATCATTTACCAACGAAAAAGGAGAAGGAGCAAGTGAATCGTGCCATAATTACGGTTCGGAGCCTGCCTATTTCCTAAGTTCTTATGTTTTGGGAGTGCGCAGGGTAGGGAATGTTTCGGAAAAGCAATTAATCGTTGAGCCTCGTCTTGCCGATTTAACTTTTGCCAGCGGAACTGTTGTTACTGAGTTTGGACCCGTTGATGTTTCCTGGCAAAAATCTTCAGACGGACAGTCTTTATCTTTTAATGTATCTATACCCAAAGGTATAAATGCCGAACTACATTTGCCCATTATGTCAGGCAATAGCACACTTACACTTAATAATAAAGTTTTAGTGAAAGGTGGTATTCCAACAAAAGAAATATGTAAAAAAACACGATGGTATTATATCCCCAAAGTGACTGGGGAGATATCTGGTATCGTTTACAAATAGAGCCCAAAAGAATAAAAATGAATATGAAAAATTTATATTAATCATTTCTGAGGGTGCAAAATAATTGTAAAAGAAGCATTAAGAGATGATACAAATTTGCCATTGTATGTTGTTTGTGGTGCAGGTATAACAGACATTACGAGCATATATTTAATGGAACCTAAGATTGCTAAACGTTTAATATCAATATGGATTGGTGGTCTTGAGTATAGCGATTTGGCTTTGCTGCCTCCAGGTTACTCAAGCTTGGAGTATAATTTAGGCATTGATATAATTGCAGCACAAGTGCTTTTTAATATTTCAGATATTGCACTTTGGTAAATTCCAAGAGATGCATATCGTCAAGCAATACTACCGTATTCGGAGTTGATTTATAAAATTAGAGACAAAGGAGATAGAGGAAAATATTTAGTTGGAAAAATTGGAAGTGTGATGAAAACAACTCAGAAATATAATTTTTCAATTGGAGAAACCTATATGGTTGGAGACAGTCCCTTAGTTCTGTTAACTGCCTTGCAATCTTCGTTTGAAGCAGATCTTCATCAAGGAAATATATTTTGAAACCAGCCCCCAAAATAAATAATTTAGGATTGTACGAGGTTAATCTAACTACTTGAAATATCAGAGTATATGCATATTTGGATATTCATTTGATGTTGGAATATTTTTTTGTTAAACTAGTGATGTTTAATAAAAAAAGCGCCACACAACATCAGCTACCCGTCCTCGGCAGCAGTGGTTTTCGGTGGGCATCTTTTCGCCCGGTCAGCTTTTCGGTTTGACAGGAAACCGCCCGCAATCCGCCCCTGCGTGTAGCTTCCTACGTTGTAGCCCATATGGGATGTAGCTCGACTATTAATCGGGTTTTTAACAATCATCGGTTATCGGTATCTGAAACAGTTTCGGTACTTGACAGGCAGACCGAAAAGTACCTTTTTAAAGGTGTCGTTGAAAGGTTGAAAAATCGATTTAATGAACAAGGAATACGCCTCTTAAAGCAATTCATCCTGCAAGTCGGGTTTCGGTGCTTTCTCGATGTGAAATGAACAAATTGAAATGCAGTGCTTCGTATGAAGTTCGTTGGGAAACTTCAAAAGCTTGGAACGCAGTTTTCATACCTCCGGAAATCTTTAACACGTATTAACTTTATTTTGCAGTAGTTAACAGGACTAGGGCGTATATTTGTATTGTACAATTAAGAAAGCAAGTAAGTTTTTTTTCATAGAAATAGGTTTAGTTAGGTTAAAAGAGGATGACAGAGGTCATCCTTTTTTTTTGCTTTATTCAAACTGAAACGGTTCCATGTAGTAAGCCATAATTTAATATTCTTTAACGCTGGTTTAGATGTGTTAACTAAACGCTGGAGTATATTTGTGTCAGGCATTAGGGTTAAAAGTTTAGTTTTTTTTCATAGAGAATAAGTTTGGTTTTGTGAGGAAAGGGTGAAGAAATTCATCCTTTTTTTGTGGCATCAACAATGCATTATTGCCGATGCATTTTCCCATTTTTCTTTTTATAGCTTACGATAAAAAGAATGCCTACAATAACAAATGGAAATGCAACGAGTAGTGCATTCACCGTGCTTTGTGCACTCGAAAAATGGTTACGGTTGTGGTTAAGTAGAAATACCGATACACAAAAAGCCAATCCGGTGATAATAAATGTAATGCCACCGGCATATTCCCATTTCCAGGCAGCAATTAGCATCGCAATTAAAATGTACGACGGGATCAGATGGATCAAAAAACCTCCAATCTGTTGTCCGATGGTTAATCCAGGCGCGAAAGCATCCAGTGCAAACATACTTACAAAAAGGATAGCCAAAATGCAGATTATCCGGGGTAACCAATGAAATATGCGAATCCATTTTTCCATTTCTGATGCTGAATTATGTTTCTAAATATTGATGACTGAAACTATTTACTCCATTGCCTGAGTTTGGTTTCAAATCGAGGAAAGAACTTTATAAACTGTACACTGAATTTTTATGTCAAAAAGTCGTACAATTTTGTACAATTCCTGAAATATTTTCCGTATAACAACTCATTACCAGCCTTTTTGTCAACCAATTGGGTAAACACATTCTTGGCAAACCATTTGATCAGTTTGATTCATTATCTTTATATAAAGAAACAATTAAAACAGAATATATGAACTTTAATAATTTCACAATTAAATCGCAGGAAGCCGTTCAACATGCTTTTGTGGTAGCTCAGGGCAAACAGCAGCAAGCTATTGAAACAGGACATATCCTGAAAGGGCTTTTTCATGAAGCCGAAAATGTTGTTGGATTTTTACTGAAAAAAGTTGGTGCTAATCCAGTGATCATTAATCAGGCACTCGATCGCATTGTAGAATCCTACCCGAAAGTTACCGGAGGAGAACCCTATTTGTCGGCTGACGCCAATAAAGCATTGCAGAAGTCAATTGGTATTATGCAGGAGATGAACGACCAGTTTGTCTCGGTTGAACATATCCTGATGGGATTGTTGGAAACTGGCGATACCATCAGCCGGATGTTGAAAGATTCGGGAGTTTCCAGAAAAGAATTGGAAATTGCGGTGAAAGAACTTCGGAAAGGCGCCAAAGTTGACAGCCAAAGCGCTGAAGATAAATTCGATTCACTCAACCGTTTTGCTGTCAACCTGAACCAAAGGGCACGAGAAGGAAAACTTGATCCGGTGATTGGTCGTGATGACGAAATCCGGCGAATTCTTCAGATTTTATCCAGAAGAACTAAAAATAATCCTATCCTGATTGGAGAACCTGGAACTGGAAAAACTGCGATTGCTGAAGGTTTGGCTCAACGAATTGTTCGTGGCGATGTACCTGAAAACCTGAAATCGAAGCAGCTATTTTCGCTCGATATGGGTGCTTTGATTGCCGGGGCTAAATACAAAGGCGAATTTGAGGAACGGTTAAAAGCAGTGGTAAACGAAGTTATTGCTGCTGATGGCGAAATCATTTTGTTTATTGATGAAATACACACTTTAGTTGGAGCTGGCAAAAGCGATGGAGCCATGGATGCTGCCAATATTCTGAAACCTGCTCTGGCCCGTGGTGAACTCCGTGCCATTGGCGCAACTACGCTGAACGAATATCAGAAATATTTCGAAAAGGATAAAGCTTTGGAACGTCGTTTCCAGATTGTGACTGTGGACGAGCCTGATACATTGAGTGCTATTGCGATCCTTCGTGGCTTAAAAGAAAGGTACGAGAATCATCATAAAGTCCGGATTAAAGATGAAGCGATTATTGCTTCGGTTGAGCTTTCGCAGCGATACATTACCGAACGGTTCTTACCTGATAAAGCCATTGATTTGATGGATGAAGCCGCTGCACGATTGCGTTTGGAAATGGATTCGGTACCTCAGGAGTTGGACGAAATCGACCGTAAAATTATGCAGTTCGAAATTGAGCGGGAAGCCATCAAACGCGAAAAGGATGAGAAAAAACTATCCACGCTGAACGAAGAAATTGCTAACCTGAAGCAGGAACAATCGAAATTCAGGGCGCAGTGGCAACTCGAAAAATCGCTGATTGATGGAATTCAGCAAAAAAAGCAGGAAATCGAATCGCTTAAACTACAGGCAGAGCAAGCTGAACGTGCTGGCGATTTTGGCCGGGTAGCCGAAATCAGGTATGGAAAAATACGCGAAGCAGAAGCTGAAATCGAAAAGCTGAAAGTAGAATTAAATAATAATAAGGATCAGCATCTGATTAAAGAAGAGGTTGATGCTGAAGATATTTCTGAAATCGTTTCGCGATGGACAGGCATTCCGGTTGCCCGGATGTTGCAGAGTGAACGCGAAAAATTACTGCATCTGGAAGAAGAACTTCACCGTCGGGTGATTGGTCAGCACGAAGCAATCCGCGCGGTTTCTGATGCGGTCAGAAGGAGTAGGGCAGGACTTCAGGATGAAAAACGTCCGATAGGTTCGTTCATATTTTTGGGAACTACCGGAGTTGGAAAAACGGAGCTGGCAAAGGCTCTGGCCGAATTTCTGTTCGACGACGAAAATATGCTGACACGAATCGACATGTCGGAATACCAGGAAAAATTCTCGGTAACTCGTCTGATCGGTTCGCCTCCCGGATATGTTGGTTACGAAGAAGGCGGCCAGTTGACCGAAGCCGTTCGAAGAAAACCTTATTCGGTAATACTTTTTGACGAATGCGAAAAGGCGCATCCCGACGTTTTCAACGTCTTGCTGCAGGTGCTCGACGATGGCCGGTTGACCGACAATAAAGGAAGGATAGTCAATTTTAAGAATACAATCATCATCATGACTTCAAACCTGGGGTCGCATCTGATTCAAGAGCGGTTTGAGCAAATGACCGAGCACAACCGAGCCCAGATAGAGGAACAAACCCGTGCCGATTTGTTTGATATGTTGCGGAAAACCATTTCTCCGGAATTTCTGAACCGGGTCGATGAAGTGATCATGTTTACTCCGTTGACTCGAAAGGACATCCGAAATATTGTCAAACTTCAGTTTAACCTGATTTTACAGCGTATTCCGAATAACCAGTTCTCAATTGATATTACGGAGGCAGCTATTGACTGGCTGGCCGCTGTTGGTTACGATCCCACTCATGGTGCACGGCCTGTTAAGCGAATGCTCCAGAAGTACCTGATAAACGATTTGTCGAAAGAAATCCTTTCAGGAAGAATGGAAAATCGATCGAAAGTGATGGTTGATGTGGAAAACGACGATATTGTGTTCAGGTACGATTAAACTAATCAAAACTGCGTCATCGACGCAAAACAAAAAGAAGCCCCTCGTTTATGCACTGGCAACAAAGAGGGGCTTTGGTGTGTATTAAAATTTTTCATTTTGTACAGAGTTTAATTTACACTCCTTATCATTAGAAATTAGACCTATTAGTTTTCTGCTAATCTACCTTCTGCAATTAATTCCTGAATAGCTCTAGCTTCTTCCTTGTCAGCAATTAATTTAGTCGTTAATTGGGCTTCTTTACGGAAGTCGGTTACTTCAATATTGTTTTCATATCCGACCTCATTTTCAACGGAATTGATTGTTTCGACTGGGGCAACATAGCCTCTTTCCATCACTTTCTGAATAACTTTAGCTTCTTCCTTGTCAGCAATTAATTTAGTTATTAATTGGGCTTCTTTACGGAAGTCGGTTACTTCAATATTGTTTTCATATCCGTTCTCATTTTCAGAGGAAGTGACTGTTTCAATCGGGGCAACAAAGCCTCTTTCCATCACTTTCCGAATAACTTTAACTTCTTCCTTGTCTGCAATTAATTTAGTCATTAATTGGGCTTCTTCACGGAAGTCGGTTACTTCAGTATTGTTTTCATATCCGGCTTCATTTTCAACGGAATCGATAGTTTCGACCGGTGTAACAAAGCCTCTTTCCATCACTCTTTGAGTAGCTTTTGCTTCTTCCATATCAGCGATCCAGTGGGTGATCATTTGAGCTTCTTTTCCAAAGTCAACACTTTCGTTAAGTTCATTTTCTAACGAAGCTATTTTTTCATTTAAAACGGTTAAACTTTCGTTTGTGCGGATCAATCCAGAATTTTTCTCTTCGGAATTTACTGTTGCGTTGGCATTTAATACTCCTGCAAATACAATTACTCCAACTGTAATAAAGGTTCTGATTTTTGTTTTCATGACTTTGAGTTTTAATGTTTAATTTTTCTGTTTTCTAAAATTGTTTTCTGATTCTATAGACGCTTGAAATTCGATTTCGTTACAATGTGTATAGTACATTTTTTAAAAATCTACCTTTCGTTGCATTGTTATTTGTACTGCAAATATACATATATAAACTAATACCATGCAAGACATAGTACTAAGTTAATTCAATTTATTTTTTAAATAATTGAAATACAAATATTTAAAATTTATATTTTTTTGAAATTTGCTGATCATTCTTCAAGTTGGAATTATTTTACCGAATATCGGAGTTGAAATCAAAGAAAAATACCACAGATAAATTTGAAGAAAATCGTAAAATGCGTTTTGAAAAGTCATTTTCATTGAAGCAAAACAACCTAATGCGATCGTTTCGTCTTGTTGTTTGGAAGATAAATGTCAGTAACATTACCAATCCTGAGAGCCTGAAGTCTGAAAATTAAATTCGATGGTCTTTCCGGTTTTACAGAATTAATAAACCCGAGATCCTGTATTCTAGTCAGTTGACCGGAATTCAGAATATCGGGTTTAACGAAAATTCAGGCTTCGTAAATAATTAGTGTTACTGGCAATGAATGTATTTTATAACTAAGGCTCTTGTAGCTTCCGCATTTCCCATCAACTCGCTGCTCAAATTTCTATCCTGAAAAGCGGTTAGTGCTTCAATAGTAAAATTGATCAGCCTTTCGGGGAAAATCCCATTCTTTTCAAAGATCTCATGCTTCGATTTTAACCGTTCTCCAGATTCGACACATGATGCAGGCAATTGCTGCAATTGTTGTGAAGGTATATTCCTGAAAATATTTCCTTCGACATAAAGCTGATCTGCCAGTTCGAGGGAATGGGGCATTTCAATTCCGTGTAAAGAAGCCACGATTAGTCCGGCCAGAATCAGGTGAATGTTGGCGCTTCCATCAGGAACTCGGAACTCGAAGGTTTGACGGTCCTCTCCATTTTTTGACGAAACTTTAATATCTGGATTGGCTATTGCAGCCATATTTTGTTTCCCGTTCCATCCAAGTGGAACACGAACCAATGCTGAACGGTTGCGATCGCCCCAGCAAATTTTGGTTGGCGCTTCCTGATTGGGAACCAGTCGAAGGTATGAGGTTGGAATAGTGTTTCCGAAAGCCGTCAAGGCATCGGCAACATCCAGAATTCCGGCAATCATTTTTCGAGCCGTTGGAGATAATTTCCCTTCTTCCAAAACGATATTTTGTCCATCTTTTTCGACCAACATGTGAAAATGAAGTCCGCTACCGGCTTTTCCAACAGTAATTTTCGGTGCAAAGCTGATCTCAACTTTTCGCTTTTCGGCAAGCATCCGTAATACCCATTTGGCAATGATAAGCTGATCGGCAGCAAATTCTGGATCAGTGGGTAAGAATTCAATTTCGTGCTGTTCAAAAGATTCATCTCCCAGTGAAAAATTTCCAACCTCAGAATGCCCGTATTTTATTTTTGCACCACATGAAGCAATCAGTCGGAGCGCTTCTTTTCGCATTCCTTCATATTTGGCAAATGGCTCCGATTCATGATAGCCTTTTTGATCAGCTGCCGGAAAGATTCCTTCATATTTGCTATTTACATAATATTCAAGTTCACCCATCATTTTCATGTTTAGCCCCGTTGTTTTCCTGAAATGAGAGATTGCTTTTTGAAGGACATATTCAGGAGATAATTCGAGCGGGTTCCCTTCGTAATCGAAGAAAGAACAAAGTATTTCGAGCGAAGGTTGTTCCGAAAACGGATTGATAAAAGCAGTTCGGTATCTGGGAATCACGTACAAGTCAGAACTTCCGGTTTCCATAAACGGGAAAAGACTCGAACCGTCAACCCGTTCACCAAAGGTCAAAATACTTTCCAGATGTTCACGTCCGGTGATTATAAAATTGAGTGTTTTTAATCGTCCGTCGCCAGCAACGTATCTGAAATTCAATTGTTGAATCTGGTTTCCTTCAACAAACCGGATTAAATCTTCGCGGGTAAATAATTCGGCAGGTTTCTGAAGATAGCGAACCAGCGGATTTGGATTAAACGAGAATTGACTTTCCATAAATTTCGATTTAATTTTTATCAATGAAACATCGAACTTATACTTTTTGCTGGGTTGAAACGCTGATCAAGGTCATTCGATTCAGATGAATAATATCACTATTTGAGTGTTAATGGCTCAATATGTTAAGAATGGTGCTGCTATTGGGGTAGAAGCATCAGTTAGTCTGCCATGTATTCCTGCATAGTTGGTTCTTGTTATTTAAAATAGATTTAAATTATCAAACAACTATTAATTGTAAGTGGCAGTAATTTAATTACATATAAAAATTTAAATATGTGGCTAATTTGGATTTAATGTGATTGATATTTGTATATATTGATATATCGGTATATTTGCATTAATAACTTTTCAGTGAATTATAATGTTCAGGTTAAGTATAAATGAAAACTGAATTTGACTATGATTAGAAATATACTGCTCGTTATTTTTGCTGTTATACTTGCACTAATTTTGGTAAATGTTCTCCATAATGAAGATGGCTATAATCTTAAATTAGAAGAACTTAAACAGAAATATGCAATTAAGGAAATCCCTTCTGTTAATCATGCTCTTTTACCCGCTTTGAATAAGGAATTTAAAACGCCTCAGGAAGTAACGGAAACATGTATCTCTTGCCATAATGGAACACCAAAGGAGGTAATGGCTTCGTCGCACTGGAACTGGGAACGTGCTGCTTATGTTGAAGGCAAGGGAATATCTTCGGCAGGAAAGAAAAATGTGATGAATAATTTCTGTCTTGGAACCAGCTCAAACGAACAATCGTGTGCCAAATGCCACATTGGTTATGGAATGAACAACAATCATTTCGATTTTAATAATTCTCGCAATGTAGATTGCATGGTATGCCACGATAACAGTGACGAATATCTGAAAGGTGCATCGATGGCTGGCTATCCTGATCGTTCGGTAAATCTGGAAAAAGTCGCCCAAAGCGTAGGAGCTCCAAAGAGGAGCAATTGCGGATCGTGCCATTTCTTTGGTGGAGGTGGAAACAATGTGAAACATGGTGACCTTGATGTTGCGATGCTCTCAACCAGCCGCGATGTAGATGTTCATATGGGAGCAAATGGTATGAATATGGATTGTGTCGCTTGTCATACAACGAAGAACCACCAGATTAGCGGCAAACTTTATTCTGTTTCGCCTGATAACACGAACAGGGCTACATGCGAACAATGTCATACCAATACTCCACATTTGAGCGATGTGCTAAACAGGCATGGCTCCAGAGTTTCGTGCCAGACATGCCACATTCCTGAATATGCTAAAGTAAATTCGACTAAAATGTCGTGGAAATGGTCGGAGGCCGGAAAACTGAAAGATGGGAAACCTTATGAAGAGGAAGATTCTTTAGGTAATCACGATTATATGTCAATTAAAGGTTCATTCAAATGGAAACGGAATGTGACTCCTGATTATGTCTGGTTTAATGGTACTGCCGAACAATACTTGCTTGGCGATACCATTCAGTCTGTTCCTGTTCAAATGAATACTTTAAATGGTTCGTACAGCGATCATTCGTCGAAAATTATCCCGGTTAAAATTCATGTGGGCGACCAGGTTTATGACAAAGTTTACCACCGGTTGGTGCAGCCAAAGCTTTATGGTGAAGCCGAGGGCGATAGTGCTTACTGGAAAGATTTCAAGTGGAAAGAAGCGGTTGAAGCTGGAATGAAGAAATCTGGACTTCCGGTCAGTGGTCAATACGGATTTGTGGAAACCGAAATGTATTGGCCTGTTAACCATATGGTATCGACAAAAGAAAAGGCTGTTAGCTGCGCTGAATGTCATACCAGAGAAAATGGCAGATTGGCCAAATTAACTGATTTTTACCTTCCTGGCCGCGACCGAAACAAAACGCTTGATGGATTTGGTACAGTGATGTTTGTTCTGGCTGTTCTGGCCGTTTTTGGACATGCGCTGATGCGAATTCTGGCGAGCATCGTGAAGAATAAATATGAAAAACAAATCATCAATTACGATGAGGATAAACCTACGGAGTAATCCGTTGCAATGGAACATTTGATTATTAGTAAAATAGAGATAAACAATGCGGAAAGTATATATCTATAAACGATTTGAGCGTTTTTGGCACTGGACACAGGCTTTGCTCATCATTTTTCTCGCTGTTACCGGGTTCGAAGTCCACGGTTCATATTCCATTTTTGGATTTGAAAAGGCAGTGGCATTTCATCGGACGGCTTCCTGGATGCTCATCGGGTTGTTGATTTTTGCCATATTCTGGCACCTTACAACCGGCGAATGGCGACAATACATCCCAACTACCAAACAATTGAGAGAACAGGTGATGTTATATGTTTCTGGAATTTTTAAAGGGGAACACCATCCAACACAAAAAACAGAACTGAGTAAATTAAATCCGTTGCAACGGCTTGTTTATCTTGGCTTTAAAGTAGTGCTTATTCCAATAACCACTACTTCCGGCATTTTGTATATGCTTTACAAAACAATCGATCAAAACAATCTGATTGTGATTGAGGATTATCCACTGGCTTCAATTGCATTTTGGCATACTCTTGGCGCAATTCTGCTCATGATTTTTCTTGTTGTACATGTTTACATGACTACAACTGGAAAAACGCCAACATCAAATATCAATGCGATGATTACCGGTTATGAGGAACTTGAAGACGATGAACCCGATAATATTAAAAGTGATGAAACCAAATAAATACATGAACCCTTATCTGGCCGGATTTTTACTTGGTCTGGTTTTGCTGGGAACAATTTATGTGACCGGTCGTGGCTTAGGCGCCAGTGGTGCAGTTAAAAGTGTGGCTCTTGCTACCGTTGTAAACATGGCACCTGAACATTCTGCAAATACGTCTTACATTAAGACTTACGAAAAAGAACATCCGGGAGGTCCCTTGAAAGATTGGTTGGTGTTCGAAGTTATTGGAGTTATTATTGGCGCATTTTTTTCAGGAGTAATATCTAATCGTGTGGGAATAAAACTTGAACGTGGCCCAAATATTACGAATCGTACACGAATTATTGCCGCTATTATTGGAGGCGCGCTGTTTGGTCTTGGGTCTCAACTTGGACGTGGGTGTACCAGTGGGGCTGCCCTGAGCGGTATGGCGGTTATGTCGTTTGGTGGTATCATCACCATGATGGCGATTTTCGGATCGGCTTATGCAGTTGCCTATTTTTTTAGAAAACTTTGGTTAAAATAATTCATATGGGACCATTAGTACCATTCATTTTCAGCAATGAGTTCAATCTGATCATTGCACTGCTGGCCGGAATCGGGTTTGGATTTACCCTTGAACAAGCTGGTTTTTCTTCGACCAAGAAACTTGTCGGTTTGTTTTATGGCTACGATTTTACTGTGTTGAAAGTCTTTTTCACTGCCGGAATTACTGCCATGATAGGCGTTCTGTTACTTGCCCACTTTGGTTTGCTCGATTTAAGTCTGATTTATGTTAATCCCACATTCCTGAAATCGGCGTTGGTTGGCGGTGCTATTATGGGCGTTGGATTTGTTGTGGGTGGATTTTGTCCAGGTACTGGCATTTGTGCGGCTTCCAATGGAAAACTTGATGGTTTGGCTTTTGTATTTGGATCAGGGGTTGGAGTACTGGTTTTTGTCGAAGGTTATCCGTTGTTCGAGAAGATATACCTGGCCGATGCCTGGGGTCCAGTGTTGATGAATGAAAAATTAGGAATGTCCAAAATCTTGTTTGCAGTTTTGCTCACTGCTTTTGCTTTTGCCGCTTTTTACTTCACCCGGTTAATCGAAAATCGTGTAAATGGCGTTCATGCAAAATTGCCTAAGGAAAAGGTAATCATTTATTTTTCGGCTATCGGAATTGCTTTTCTTGTATTGGGAGTTATCGCATTTGTACCTGATAGTAAGACCCGGATAGAGTCGAGAATTAATCGCCAGATGCAGCAAAAAGATATTTCTCCGGTTATGGTTCCACCCGATAAATTGGTGACCGAGATTGTAAATAATTATTACAAAATCAACATCATTGATGTGAGAAATCCTGAAGCTTATAAAGCTTACCATCTTCCTTTCGCCATTAATATTCCGATTGAAAAGATGACTGCACGCGAATGGAAAACTATTTTGAATCAGAAACATAAGGCGAACTATTTTTATGCTGACGATGAGCAAGTGGCTAAGAAAGCCTATTTATGGGCTGTTCAACTCGGAAATTCCGATAGTTATATCTTATCAGAACCTACTCTGAAGTTTCGAAAAATGTTTACAGATTTGGTCCCTCCGGGAGTTAATGCAAGTAAAAATGAAATCAATATTTATAATTTCAGGCAAAAAGCTGCCACCGATATGGCAACACTGGTCGAAGCGCTTAAAAACTCAAATCAACCGGTGGAGGCTAAAACTACTAAAATTAAAGGAGGTTGCTAAATCGAATGCATTTCGTTTAGTCTGATTTGAACTTCGACATCTTCTACTAAAATATTTAGGATTAATAATGAACATTTGTTCATTATTAATCCTATTTTTGTGTTATAGAAATTCGAATCCGAAATATGCCACGTCCGAAGCTCAATCGATTAATTGTTAATCCGCCTGTTATGGAAGGCTTTAAACCCTTTGGGATTCCAATGACCGATTTAGAACCGGTTATATTATTGTATGAAGAATACGAGTCAATTCGACTTTCGGATTATGAGGGACTTACACAAGAACAAGCTGCTGCGAAAATGAATGTTTCGCGTCCCACGTTTACCAGAATTTATGAAAAAGCAAGGCGAACCATTGCACAGGCTTTTGTAGAAGGTAAAGCTATTTTTATTGAAGGCGGTAATTATCATACCGACGATTGCTGGTATCGTTGCGAAAACTGCATGAAACTGAACATCAGTAAAACTGAAACCAGTTCGTGCAATTACTGTCACTCGAACACCTTGCGAAGGTTGAACAAAACGATTGAAAAAAATGGAAACGACTGATTTCAACGGCTATTGTATTTGTGTGCATTGCAACATACGAATTCCTCATGCCAAAGGAATCCCGTGCCGGGAAAATGACTGTCCACAATGTGGAAAGAAAATGATGCGGGAAGGAAGTTATCATCACCAGTTATATTTATTAAAAAAAAGAGAATTTAATCATGAAAGTAGCCGTACCGACAAGGGCAAATGTTGTTGATGACCATTTCGGTCATTGCGAAGCGTACACCATTTTTACAGTTGGCGCAAACAGTAAAATCGAAAAGGCTGAAATGTTACCATCGCCACAGGGATGCGGTTGTAAAAGCAATATTGCATCTGTATTGAAAGAAAAAGGAGTGACCATAATGCTTGCCGGAAATATGGGCAATGGCGCATTAAACGTACTTAATAGTCACGGCATTGAAGTTTTCCGTGGTTGTTCTGGTGACGTAAAACAACTGGTTGAAACATTTCTGAAAGGGAACGTTGAAGATTCGGGCGAAGGATGTCACCAACACGAAATCCACGAAGAAGGTCATCAATGTAATCATTAACGTGGATTCGAAAATTTGATGATGGATACATTAAGTCGGGTGATGGTTATGCAGGTTGACTGATCTTTTCAATTATATTGATTCAATATTGTTGTATTTTTCACTGAATTACGAAAATATTTGATTTTCTTTCAAACTTTTGTAATTATCGGTATTTGTACCTTAAAAATTAATTGGAATAGACTACTTTTACCGTTTTTAATTAAGAATATTGAATATGAGTTTTCAAAATAATCCACACACCTTTCATATTCCCGTTTTAGGACTATGTTATACCATTGATACACCGGTAAAAGTTGCACATTATGGCATTTCTTCGGTCATATCGCTGGTTGACGATATTACGATGGAGAAGATGAGGGAATTTTATTGCAAAAAATTCAATTTGCCATTTCAGTCGATTCCTACCAAAACAGAAGATCACCGGGCAAAACGAATTACGGCTTACCTGAATACCGTTCAGGAAATCGTGAAGCAGAAGTTCGAAAATCTGAAAAATTCTGTTACACAAAAGGAAGAAGAGCTGGAAAAATACATTGCGATGTTGCCTGATATGTCTGAAATCAAGCAGAAATTCAACCAGATGATCAATACTGCCGATGTGAAACAAAAGTTGTCTGATTGGCTGAAAGAAAATTTGGTTGCAGGCGAAATTGATGTCAATATCATGTCGAAACTGGATCGTGACAACTTTGTGAACGGCGAAAAAATGCCAGCAATTTACAGTGATGCCCAGTCGGCATTGCGCGGTTTTGCTTTGAGCGATTTGAGTTCTTCGATTGTTCTTTCGGCTGGAATGAACCCTCGTTTATACAGCTATCTGGAAGAATTCGAAGATTTTTATCCAAATGCTGAACTGGAACTGAAAAAGAAAGTCATCCTGAAAGTGAGCGATTACCGTTCAGCTTTGATTCAGGGACGTTTTCTGGCTAAAAAAGGAATTTGGGTTTCAGAATATCGTGTTGAATCAGGTCTGAATTGCGGAGGTCATGCCTTTGCAACCGATGGCTTCCTGATGGGACCGGTTCTTGAGGAATTCAAGGAAAATAAGGAACAGTTGATTGATGCCGTTCACGATATTTATATCAAAGCTTTGGCCGACAAAGGGAAACCAGTTCCGGAGAAACCATTTTTTGTTAAAATTACTGCTCAGGGTGGTGTTGGTTCGAATACCGAACATCAGTTTTTGCTTGATTATTACAATTTGGATTCAATCGGGTGGGGAACTCCATTTTTGCTGGTTCCAGAAGCAGTTTCGGTTGACGAGAAAACACTCGAAGTGCTTTGTAATGCCAAAGAAGAGGATCTTTACATGAGCGATGTTTCACCAATGGGAGTAATTTTTAATAATGTTCGGGGAAACAGTATGGACTTGAAGAAGGAAGCCCAGATTAAAGAAGGAAAGTACGGCTTCCCTTGTGTGAAGAAATACCTTGCTTTGACTCCTGGTTTTGGAGAAGAAGGTACCTGTACCGCTTCGAAAGAGTACCAGCGTCAAAAAATTCAGGAGCTGAAAGAACAGAACCTGAATGAAATGGAATTTGAAAAAGAATTGAGTAAAATAACAGTTAAAGCCTGCCTTTGCAATGGACTAACTGCGTCATCGCTAATGGTCAATAAATTAGACACCAAGATTGAAGGAACCGCGGTAAGTATTTGCCCGGGACCAAATCTGGCTTATTTTTCGAGCACTTATTCGCTGAAGAAAATGGTCGATCACATTTATGGACGAACCAATGTGATGGAACGTACAGATCGCCCCAACTTATTCGTGAAAGAACTGGGCATGTATGTTGAATATCTGAATGGTAAACTTGATGAAACAGTTAAGCCATTCACTGATAAGCAGAAAAAGCACTTTATGACTTTTCAGGAAAATTTGACTAAAGGCTTTGAGTATTACAAAGAATTGTTTCAGAAATGTAAAGCTCAATTGGAAGATTCGACTTCGAAGAATAACATGATGGCTGATCTGGATAAGATGAAGCTTGAACTGTTGAGCTTGAAGGCAAAATTGGCCTAAAAAAAATTTTAATGTTGCGGGTTACGTGTTACCTGTTTCGGGGAAAGCCTGAAATCTGTAACGCGTAACCCGTAGCTGTTTTTAATCAAATGAGATCAGCGCCTGGCGTTTTTTTCCATCCATAATAATATGGAGTGGATTGTCGAAACAAATGTGCCTGATGAATTTTCCTTCTTCAATTACCGGCCTGCTTTTTAAGACGGCCATGTTTATGCTTGAATCGGTTGAATGGTTCGGAATGGTGAAATAGCCAACATTCATCGAGGTAACATTATGAAAAAAATGGGAGCCAAGCGAGCCGTCCAACGGAAAATCTTTCAATCCCATTTCTACGATAATCCGGGCCTTTGAAATATTTGCCCATGTAACCGGAATTCCGGTAAACGGATCGCGTGTTCCCCAACGTCCGGGGCCGATTAAAACATATTCCTTGTTTTGAAAATCCATCTTTCGGTTGAAATGATTGATTTCGTCTGCAATCTCGCGAGTTTTCATTTTATCGAAACGGTCGGGATCAACAAAAATAACATCCTGAATACCTGTTACCACTCCATTTCCCATTCCTCGCCTGGCATACATCAGGGTTTTCTCCGGATCAATATCCCCCAGATTTACGGTCAACTGATCGTCACGGCGGATTAACGGTTTGATTTGCAGTAGATAAAAGGTCGGAAGCTGATTGTCGCCTTTCTCCAGATCAACGGCATACTCAATTTCAACTGGCGAACCCATCGCATCACGAAATAATTTCAGGAGTAAGGTTAGTGTATCGGCTAATGGAATGTGTTTGTATTTCAAGATATTGGCAAAGTCGATAACCCGAAGTCCCGGGTTGTCAATGCCCGGAATCAAACAATCGTTCTCATAATCGTAAACCGAGGCACAGTGCTGCAAAACTCCATCTTTTTCAGCCGACGAGATTTTCATTTTCCGGATAGCTGCATTTTCACCTCCATTTTCGAGATCGAACTGCGTGTGATCCATGTCGATGGCATAAAATTCTTTTTGTGAATCGCGAACCAGATCGTGATCGCTCGATGTATTTATTTGTGGATATCTGGGGCAGAACCGATAGGCCTTTTCGCCTCCAACCACGTACATTCCCAGCCCGACTGCCGAGACCGCAAAACCATCTTCGGGCTCCATATACGAAATCGGGTAGAAATTATACGATTGGGCTACGCCGCTTATTGAAGGGTAGTAATGATCATTGTATTGGTGTCCAACAACTTCCTGAATGATGACAGCCATTTTTTCTTCTTCAATTTTATAATTGACAGCATCGAAATACAACATAGCCGATTCGGTAAAAATACTGGCATAAACCAGTTTAATAGCTGTTTCGAGTTGCTGATGGCGGACATGAATATCCGGATGGTTGTTGGGAATCAGATAGGTGGCATAGACTCCGGAAAATGGCTGCGTGAGTGAATCTTCGAACAGTCCGGATGATCGGATTGCCAGTGGCTTGGTCATTTTTTCGAGATACACGAACAGCCGATCTCTCAGTTCTTCGCTGAATTGCGATTCCAGAAAAATGGATTTGGTCCGTTCGTAATCGTTGCTCGAATAAATCTCTTCGAACATGTCGTTGGTTTCCAAAAATTTATCGAATTCCATCGCGCCAATAACCGCAGTTGCCGGGATTCGGATATTCAGTTCAGGAATGATTTGTGCAAAATCGATGTTTTCAATGAAATTGCACATAAAAGCCATTCCGCGTCCTTTGCCACCGAGCGAGCCTTTGCCCAGTCGCATAACATAGCGATTGCCATTGATGAGCGTGGAATCAAAATCGATGATGCTACCACGTAGTTTCTGAATACGCACTCGTTCGAATACGCCCAAACAAAATTGCCGTAAATCATTCGTATTTTTAAAATCTTCCAGGCGGTAGGGCAAAAGCTGCTCTGCAATGTTGATTTCTCCGCGGGCCATCAGCCAGGTTGAAAATGAATTTCGTTGCCCGTGGTAGGCTAACGCTGCTTCGGGAACCAATCGGAACATTTCCTGAAATTCGGCCATGTTGTGGGCAATCATAATTGGATTTCCATCCAGGTCTTTAAAAACAAAGTTTCCAAAGCCAAGTCGTTTGAATATGTAATTATGAATATCAAGAGCTAAACTTTCGGAATTTTTGTTGATGAAATCGGCGCCTATATCGAGCGCTCTTTGAGCATTGTTTACATCATGACTTTGCAACAGAATTGGAACCGGAAACTGCATGTTCGAATTGACATATTTAAGCAGATCAACTCCGGCTTCTTCATCATCCATTCCGTTTCTTGGGAATTTTACATCTGAAATAACCGAAAGCAAGTAATTTTTATATTTGGTAATGGCAAAAACAGCCTCTTCATAATGGCTTACCAGGATCACCTTGGGGCGGGCACGTAATTTCAGAATTTTGTGCAATTCATCAGCCGATTTGTCTTCCACCAGGTTTTGGGTTTGCGTCATAATATTGGTGTACAGCATAGGTAAATACCTTGAATAGTATTGAATCGAGTCTTCGACCAGAAGAATGACGCGGACATTTCCATTTTTGGTATCAGCCTCCACATTATTTTTGTCCTCGATGTATTTGATCATGGCCAGGAATACGTTTGAATTTCCGTTCCAGACAAACACACGATCGATTGATGCTATTTTATTCGATGAAGTTTGGAAATAGCGTAAATCGCCATTGTTGTTTACAAGCAGTAAAATAGGAATCTGAGGCTTAGATTTGTAAATGGCATCAGCAGCACGAACCGGAATATCTTTATCGACACCAACCATAACGATAACTAAATCGAACTCACGGATTTTAATTATCCGGAGCGCGTCTTCTTCAGAGTTTACACTGGTGAAGCGTGGGTAAGTATATAGGTTCAACTGGAGAAATTCGCCGAAAATTTTATCGTTGAACTGTCCTTCGCGAACGATGGAATAGCTGTCGTATAAGGTGGCCAGCAAAAGCACCTCTTTCACCTTGGTAGGCATCAAGTCCTGAAAAATGTCGCGATCGGTTTTCTTTAGCTTATATATCGACGAAAGTGTTATTGAATCAATATTTTCCATTTTTAGAATGCTTTTAGAATAGAAATGTTTCAGTTATGAAACTCAAATTGAAAACTCTTAGCATGTGATAAGAGTGTAAATAATTTATTATCAATAAAATATATTTAGATGATATCGTTAATGTTCTTTCTTTACATGAATTGACCACATTTCGAAGTAAAAAATGACATCGAAGGTAAAGACCAAAAGTAATGAATTAGTAAGCATATTCCATGAATAGCTATTCTTGAATTTTCCATGGGCTGCTCTAAATTCGACATTCGAGGGATACAGAATAACCAGTTGAGAATTTGAAGAATGTATAACCGATTCAAATTTTTTTATGATTTTTAACGACTGCTTACCGTTTACTTATGAGTTTTGCATTGAATCTTTTTCGGAACAGGTTCTGGCTAAATTAAATTGCATCGTTAAAGGCAAATAATTTTAGATAGAGCGATTATCCAAAGTTTTTATATCTTCGCAACCATCACATTTGATCATAAACTTTTTGATTGTTTCTGGATCAAGAGAGATGGATATGGAAAATATGAACGACCTACCAATTTTGCTCGTTGATGACAATAGGGTAAATCAACGGTTGTCAATGCTGATATTTAGTCAGGTTAATTTGAAATGCGACATTGCATCTAATGGGAAAGAAGCATTTGAAATGGTTCAGACAAAAGAGTATGATCTGATATTCATGGATTTACATATGCCTGTTATGGATGGGATGGAATCGACCCAAAAGATTCGTGCATTTGAGAAGAATTCCGGAACTTTACACCGGGCTTTCATTGTTGCTCTTACCGGAAGTGAACTTAATGAAAATAAAGACTTGTGCTTGGAAGCAGGGATGAATGATTTTATTGAAAAACCAATCCGGGTTGAAAGTCTGCGTAAATATATTTCCAAATTAACAGAATAAAACCAGAAGATCAGTTCGGATTAATGTTCTTCTGAGCATACTTCTATGTTTACAAGAATCTGTTCTATTTAGTCGGCAAAAAAGTCACATATCACCTTCTCCCTTATTTTTATTTTTCTTGTCTGTCAATTGAATCTTCAATGGCATCAATTTTAGATTGATGATGTTGTTCAATTAACTGTTTGTATTCCAGTTCGATGTGTTACGGTTGGTTGTATGTGTTTTGTTAATAAATCTTATTATTTAGAACCGTATTAAATTCCGTATCGTTTTGTAATACTGATCGATACTTGATACTTTTACAAAGAACAATTTAAGTTGAACCTATGAAACGATTATCTGCATCTTTGTTTTTCATTGTTTGCTTTTTCTTAATATCAAATGCACAGGAACCCACCAAGTGGCGTGGTGTTAATTCTTCCGGAATTTATGCTGTCGATAAACTTTTAGCCCAATGGTCAGCCGATGGGCCAACGATTCTTTGGTCGTTCGACAAATTAGGCCAGGGATTTTCATCTCCGGCAGTGGCCAACAATAAAATTTACGTGAACGGAATGGTCGATGGACAAGCAGTGCTTTTCGTGCTTGATCAAAATGGTAAAGAACTTCAGCAATTTAAATACGGAAAAGAATTTGATGCCAGTTATCCAGGTTCCCGTTCAACACCTACAATTGCTGGCGATTTGGCTTATCTGTTAACCGGTCACGGAAAATTAACCTGTCTAAATCTGAAAACAGGAAAGCCGGTTTGGGAGAAAGATCTGATCGGTCAATTTGGAGGAGTAAATATAACATGGGGATATACCGAAGCCTTGTTAATCGATGGAGATAAGTTATTTTGTACTCCTGGAGGAAAGAAAAATAATGTTATGGCTTTAAACCGAATGACTGGCGAAACAATTTGGAGCTGTAACGGATTAGGAGAATTGTCGGCTTATTGTAGTCCACTGCTTGTTACATTGCCTACTCGTCAGTTATTGGTTACGCATACCGCAAGCCACGTGTTGGGTATTGACGCCACAACTGGAAAATTGCTTTGGAGTTTTCCACATCCCAATCAGTGGTCGGTTCATCCCAATACTCCGATCTACCAGGATGGGGGCTTATTCGTTTTTAGCGGATATGGCCAAGGTGGTGAAAAACTAAAGTTGAGCGATGATGGAAGTTCTGTGACCAAAGAATGGGAGATTAAAAGTTTTGATAGCCGGATAGGCGGTGCTGTTTTAATTGATGGATTTATATATGGCTCAGGCGATAGTGGTCGTAGTTGGCAGTGTATTAACTGGAAAACCGGGAAACAAGAATATTCATCAACCGAAGTTGCCAAAGGGGTTGTTATTGCTGCCAATAAAAAATTGATCGGCTACTCGGAAAAGGGAGAGTTGTTTATAGCTGACGCTTTTCCTTCCGGATTAAAAATAATCTCGAAAACCAAAGTGACACTTGGCTCAGAGCAACATTGGACTCATCCGGTGATTGATAAGGGTGTTTTATATATTCGACATGGCAATGCATTGATTGCCTATAAGATTTCAGAATAGAGAAGAATCCAGGCCTTTTTTTAACCAACTAAAAAATATGAAACGAATAAATTTAGCGATTACCTTTCTTTTTTTTGTAATTATTTCTTTTGCTCAGCCAGCACAATGGCGCGGTGTCAACCGGGATGGCAAATTTACCGATACCGGACTGTTAAAGACTTGGCCTGAAGGAGGTCCTCAATTGTTATTGAAAGTTGAAGGAATAGGTAAAGGATATTCGTCGGTTGTAGCTACCGAAAAGTTTATTTTTGCCACAGGAATGATCGATACACTCGATTATCTTTCGTGTATTACTCCAGAAGGCCAGATCAAATGGAAAGTTCCTTACGGACGTTCATGGAAGCAGTCGTTTCCCGAAACCCGAGGTTCCGCAACTGTCGAGGGCGACCGTGTATATGTCATCAGCGGAACAGGCCAGTTGTCGTGCATGAATGTTGAAGATGGCGCTACTCGCTGGAAAGTGAATGTTGACAAGGATTACAAAGCTGAATGGCACATTTGGGGTGTGTCAGAGTCTCCGTTAATTGTTGATGATAAGGTGATTTGCTCGCCTGGCGGAAAAACAACTTCAATCGTTGCTTTCGATAAAATGACCGGGAAGCAGGTTTGGCAAAGCGAATCGGTTGGTGGTCCGCGCTGCTATATTTCGCCCACCATTTACGAATACAAAAACTTCAGATATATTTTGGCTGCTACCGGAACTCACCTAATTGCACTTGAGCCAGCTACCGGGAAAGTTGCCTGGACTTTTCAATATTGGGATGGAGCCAAATGGGATCAGCCAGGCCTGATTTGGGCCAATACACCAACCTTTAAAGGACCTGACATTTTCATTTCGATGGGGTACGATTATCGCAATGTGATGCTGACCATGAGTGAAGATGGAAAATCAGTCAAAGAAAAATGGAGCAATTTGGTTCTGGATAACCATCACCACGGGTTGATCGAATTGGATGGAAACCTCTATGGTTCAAACTGGATTAGCAACTCGAAAGGGAAATGGATTTGTCTGGACTGGAATTCAGGTGAAACAAAATATGAAACGGACTGGCTCACCAAAGGCGAACTGATTTATGCCGATGGAATGTTTTATATTCTGGAAGAAAAAACAGGAACCGTTGCACTGGTAAAACCTAATCCAAAGAGTTTTGACGTGATTAGCTCATTTAAGTTGCAGGGCGGATCTGGTCCTTTTTGGTCGCATCCGTATATTGCCAATGGGAAACTGTATTTGCGCCATGGCGAAGTGTTGTTCGTGTATAACCTTAAAGCATAACAGATCTTTTTTACGATTGGTATAGACTTACTTTTAAATGGGTAAATCGTAAATTGTTAAATAGTTCGATAATGAAATTATTGATGTTTCTGTCGTTTTTATTTCTTTCCGGAAACTTGTTTTCTCAGGATATAGTAGAATGGAGAGGTTTCAATCGTTCCGGAATTTATCCTGATCAAAATCTGTTGAAGAGTTGGCCTGAAAACGGACCAAAACTTTTGCTCGAGCTGGATAAAATTGGGAATGGCTATTCGTCACCGGTGGTTTATAAAAATACCATTTTCGTCACCGGACGTAAAGATACCCTCGATGTGATTTCGGCCTATGAAATGAACGGACAGAAGAAATGGGAAACACCATATGGTCGGGCATGGTCCCGCACTTTTCCTGAAACGCGCTGCACACCAAGTATCGAAAATAATCGAATTTATTTGGTAAGTGGCATGGGACAAGTAGTCAGTGTTGATGCTGTTTCCGGGAAATTACTTTGGACGGTTGATGCGCAAACCATTTATAAAGGAGAATCGCACCGTTGGGGCATTTCCGAATCAGTCGCAGTTTCAGATAAAGCCATTTTTTATGTCACTGGAGGAGAAGAAACGTCGGTGATTGCGCTGAATAAAACGGATGGCAAGCTTCTTTGGAAAACCAAGAGTTTAGGCGGAGTTCGTGCTTATGCTTCTTCGGTAATCATCGAAAAAGCCGGATTGAAACTCTTGCTGGCTCAAACGGCTAACGATTTGATGGCCATAAACATTGAAAATGGAGAAATAATATGGTCATTCAATTTGGTAAAGTATCACCCCGGAGAAACCGGTAAAGGTGCAAATACCAACACACCGCTTTATTCTGAAGGCAAAATCTTTCTGACAAGCGGTTACGATCATCCGGCAATTTTATTAACTCTTGCCGAGGATGGACGATCTGTTTCGATTAAATGGACGAATCCTGATTTTGATAATCACATCGGTGGAGTAGTAAAAATTGGAAATTACGTCTATGGTTCGAATTGGATAACCAATACAACCGGAAACTGGATTTGTGTTGATTGGAATACTGGAAAAACCATGTACGAAACAAAATGGTTCAACAAAGGCCCAATCATTTCGGCCGATGGACTTTTATATTGCTATGAAGAAAAGTCAGGCAATCTGGCGCTGGTCAGGCCAAATCCTGAAAAGTTCGACATCATCAGCTCATTTAAGATCGATAAAGGTGAGGGACCGCATTGGGCACATCCTGCAATTTACGATGGAAAACTGTTCGTTCGGCATGGCGAAAGTCTGGTTGTTTACAAAATAAAAAATTAAGCCAACGGAAGATGAAGCATTTAATGGGTATTTTCTTATTGACTTGTATGTTTTCAGGAATCCTGCCGGGGCAGGACTTGGTTGAATGGAGAGGACCCAATCGTTCAGGAATTTATCCTGATCAGAATCTCCTGAAAAGCTGGCCTGAAACAGGGCCAAAACTTTTGCTGGAGGCAAATGGACTGGGTGAAGGTTATTCATCGCCAGTTCTCTATCATGATGTGATTTATGTGACTGGCACACACGATAGTGTAAATTTTATTTCAGCAATAGATATGAAAGGAAAGTTGGTCTGGAAAAAAGATTTCAGCCGGGCATGGATTCGAACCTATCCTGGCTCACGCTGCACGCCAACTATCGAAAATAATAAGATATATTTGGTTGGTGGAACTGGCGATCTGGTTTGCATGAATGTCCTAAATGGTGACATCATTTGGTCGAAAAATCCGCACATCGAATTTCATGGAAAGTATATGTGGTTCGGTGTGGTCGAATCGCCTTTGATTTCGGATAATAAGGTTTTGTATGTAACAGGTGGCAACGAAACGACTATAGTGGCTCTGGACAAACGAAATGGCGAGTTGATTTGGAAATCGAAAAGCGTAGGTGGCGAGAAAGCCTATGCATCAGCATCTCTGATTGAACGAAACGGACTTAAGATCGCTCTGGTGCAAACTTCTGAAGATCTTGTCGGAGTTGATGTCAGCAACGGACAAATCCTATGGACGTATAACCTGAGTCAATATCATGGCGATAACAAAGGAAAGGGAGAGGCGGCAAATATCCCCTTGTACAGCAACGGTCAGATCTTTGTAACTTATGGCAATGAGCAGAAAGGATCGATGTTCAGTCTTTCTCCTGATGGAAAGTCAATTAGCCTGAAATGGCAAAACGATATTTTAGATACACACATTGGTGGATTGGTTTTGGTAAATGGTAACATTTACGCGTCAACAATGATCGACAATGCCAATGGAAACTGGGCATCGGTTAACTGGGAGACCGGAAAAACCAATTGGGAAACCAAGTGGTTTACGAAAGGTTCGATCATTTCAGCCGACGGAATGCTGTATTGTTATGAAGATAAATATGGAAATATTGGATTGGTAAAAGCTGATCCTGAGAAATTTAAGCTGGTTAGTTCGTTCAAAATAAATGGCGGAACCGGCCCACATTGGGCGCATCCAGCTATTTTTGGCGGAAAGCTATTTGTGCGTCACGGCGAATGCCTGATGGTTTATGATCTGAAAAACAATTAAATCTTGGAAAGCAAGCTAAAATATATTCTTTGGTCAGTGATTGGAGTACTGGCAATTCTCCTGTTTTGGTGGATGTTTCGCGATCCAACCGGAAAATTTGCCGAAAGCTTGCCTGGTGCAGATAATCGTGGCAAGGATTCGATTGCGGCTGGTCCACCCGTAAAAATTGGTGAGAAATTTGAATCGTTTGCGACTTCAACTTCAAGCCTGAAAGGAACCTGGACCCGCTTTCGTGGTGCCGATTACGACAACATTGTGAAAAACTCACTTCCGTTGAAAAACTCATGGGCGGGCAATGAACCTGAGATCAAATGGTCGGTCGATCTGGGCGAAGGCCATGCCGGACCTGCTATCTACGAAGGAAAGGTTTATGTGATGGACTATGATGAGGCAACCCGTTCGGATGCCCTTCGTTGTTTTTCGCTCGTGGATGGGAAAGAAATCTGGCGTCGTTCCTATGGAGTGACTTTAAAACGTAATCATGGCATGTCCCGAACCGTTCCTGCTGTTAATGCCGAATATATCCTGACCATCGGTCCTCGCTGCCACGTGATGTGTGTCAAACGCGAAACCGGCGACCTGGTTTGGGGGCTCGACATGGTTCAGCAATATAAAACCGAAGTGCCGCTCTGGTTTACCGGGCAGTGTCCGATGATCGACGGGAACAAGGCTATTCTGGCTCCCGGCGGAACTTCAGTAATGATTGCAATGGATATGGCTACCGGCAAAGTATTGTGGGAAACTCCCAACCCGGGAGGAATCAAAATGTCGCACTCCTCTATCATGCCCTGGACGCTGAATGGAAAGAAAATGTATGTGTACAGCGCTGTTGGCGCTATATTGGCTGTTTCTGCTGAAGGGCCCGACGAAGGCAAAATATTGTGGCAATCAACAGCTTGGAACCATGCTGTTGTAGCGCCTGCTCCGGTTTGCTTTCCTGACGGAAAAATCTTCCTCACTGCGGGTTATGGCGCCGGAAGTATGATGATCAAAGTTAGCCCATCGGGCGGAGGATATAACGTTGATGTTCTGAAGCAATATCCCCCGAAAGACGGACTGGCCTGCGAGCAGCAGACTGCGGTGGTTTGGGACGGAATGATGTATGGCATTGAGCCAAAAGATGCTGGTCCGTTGCGCAATCAGTTGATTTGTGTTTCTCCTGACGACGTCACAAAAGTAATCTGGACTTCAGGAAAAGAAGGGCGTTTTGGTCTGGGACCTTACCTTATAGCCGATCAGAAAATGTTTATTCTCGACGATGAAGGCGTTCTGACCTTGATTAAACCCGATAAAAAGAAGTACATTCAACTGGCCCAAAAGAAGTTATTCGACGGACAGGATGCCTGGGGTCCAATGGCTTTGGCCGACGGCTACCTGATGCTGCGCGATTCGAAAAAAATGTATTGTGTTCAAGTAAACTAGTTGAAAATGAACCGGAAACTGATAAATATTGTGCTGATTGTTATGGCTGTAGCCATTGTGATAATTATTGGCAGGGATTTTATCGGTAAAAAAGCCGGTAAGCCCATTGAAAATCCTTACGAATACAATATCGATGAATTCCGTAAAGTCGATTCGACCCAAATACTGTATTCCGAAAAACTGCATTTCCCGGTAAAGGCAAACAGTTGGGGCGGAATTGCAGTGGCTGATTCGACGATTATTGTTGCCACCGACAATCATTTAATGAAATTCACTTACACAGGGAAATTAATATCATCCAAGGAAACTATTGATACGGCAACCTGTGTGGCTGTCGGTTCAAACCGGGAAGTATGGATCGGTATGCGTCATTATGTGGTGATGTATGATGCGAATGGTAAACTGATCAAACGCTGGAATTCGTTTGGCGATAATTCCGTTATTACCTCACTGGCTGTTTCAGTAGAAAGCGTTTATGTGGCCGATGCGGGTAACCGGGTTGTTTATCAATGCAATACCAATGGCCAGCTCGAACAGAAAATAGGTGAGAAAGACGAGCACAAAGGCATTCCCGGATTTGTGATTCCAAGTCCTTATTTTGATGTTGCCCTCGACGATCGCGGTTTTTTATGGGCAGCAAATACAGGCAGGCATTCTTTTGAAAATTACGCTCAAGATGGTTCGCTGCGAACTTCCTGGGGGGTAGCAAGCTTTAAGATTGAGGGCTTCAGCGGGTGTTGCAATCCTGCCCATTTTGCCATGATGGACGACAATTCATTTGTAACCAGCGAAAAAGGAATGCCGCGCATCAAATTATATAACCAACACGGACAATTTGTTGGAGTGGTTGCCGCTCCCGGTTCGTTTAGTGGCTCACTGGCTCCCGATATTGCGGTTGATAAGCAACACCGGGTGATTGCGCTCGATTTTGAACGCCAGCAGGTTCGAATTTTTGAAAGGAAGAAAAATGGAAACAAGTAGAAGAGATTTTTTCAAAAAGGCTGCACAATTAACTTTTTTGTCGGTAATGATTGGCGGAACGGCATACTTGATAAAGCAAGACCGAATTCAAACCAGCGGTTGTTCAAGCAATCAGTTCTGCAAAAGCTGTCAGAAGATAAACACCTGTTCGCTCGATCAGGCTAAAAACTTCAGAAAAAATGAGCGATAAAATTACAAGCAAAGGGATGGAGCGCCGCAGGTTTATCCGAACCAGTATGCAGATGGCGTTGGCCGTGTCGCTGGGAGGCGTGGCAGGTTATTCGCTCCTGAAATCGACTTCAAAAAAAATGGTTTGGCAGATCGATCCGTTCAAATGTGTGCAATGCGGCCGCTGTGCGACTGAATGCGTGATGAGCCCGTCGGCTGTGAAATGCGTTCATGCCTATGCTTTGTGCGGGTATTGCGATCTGTGCGGCGGTTATCTGAAGCCCGATGCCAATGCACGTACCACTGCCGCCGAAAATCAGCTTTGCCCGACGGCGGCCATCAAACGAAAATACATCGAAGAACCTTATTTTGAGTACGAAATCGATGAAGCACTTTGCATAGGCTGTGCCAAATGCGTGGCCGGATGCACCTCTTTCGGGAATGGTTCGCTGCATTTACAGATTCGTCACGACCGATGCAAAAATTGCAACGAGTGCGCTATTGCCCGTGTTTGCCCGGCGGAAGCCTTCCAGCGCGTCCCGTATGATACACCATACATGATTAAAGGAGGTTTTACCAAAGAAAGTGCGGCAAAAACAAAGAAAGGAAAAGGATAATTGAAGGTAGTACAGTTTCAGTAATTGCTAAATGAAAATCTAATCAGTAAAGACGTGCAACTCGAAACAATTCAAACAAAGATTCACGAAATCAGAGGCCAAAAGTTGATGCTGGATTCTGATCTGGCCGAACTCTATAATGTCGAAACCAAGAATTTAAATCTGGCAGTTAAACGCAATATAAAGCGATTTCCTCCTGATTTTATGTTTCAACTTACAAAACCCGAATGGGATATTTTGAGGTTGCAATTTGAAACCTCAAAGAGTAGAGGAGGAACAAGGTATTTGCCTTATGCCTTTACTGAGCAAGGCGTTGCGATGTTGAGCGGGATTCTTAATTCCGACAAAGCGATTGAAACAAACATTGCTATTATGCGGGCTTTTGTATTTGTACGGCAATATGCCCTAACTCATAAGGATTTGACGGATAAACTTCAGGAGCTTGAAAATAAATACGATAAACAATTCAAAGATGTATATGAAGCCATTACTTATTTGCTTCAGAAAGAAAATCTGGAAACAGAACAGAAACAGCGTAAACGAATAGACTATAAACATGAGGAATAGAATCAAACGATATTTTTTACTCATCTGTATCCTGATTTTTGGGGTACTTCAATCGTTTGGGGCGGCGGAAGCCAAGCAACGATTCCCCAAACCTGAATTTGGAAATGGTTATACGCAACCCAATACCCTTGCTCCTTCGCCACGATGGATGTTTCTGGAGTACCTGGATGTATTCGTGCTTTTGGTTATTTTGTCGGTTACCACCTGGTTTGTGCTGAAAAAACGTTCGCGACGGGGTGTTTTCTGGACCTCCGTGTTTTCCTTGTTTTATTTTGGATTTTATCGTGAAGGCTGTATCTGCTCAATCGGCTCCATCCAGAATGTAGTGCTGGCAGTTGTTGATCCAACTTATGCGATACCTCTGACAGCCTTGCTTTTCTTTTTGTTGCCACTGATTTTTGCACTTTTTTTTGGTCGGACCTTCTGTGCCGGAGCCTGTCCGCTGGGCGCCATTCAGGATATCATTGTGTTGAAGCCCATCGAATTGCCCAAGTGGATTCAGAAAGTGCTTGGCCTGATTCCATATTTATATCTCGGGTTAGCAGTTTTATACGTGGTAACCAAATCCGAATTCATCATCTGCCGGTACGATCCGTTTGTGGGTTTTTTCAGGTTCGATGCACCTTTCGATATGCTGATTTTAGGGATTTTGTTCCTTGCAGTTGGCGTTTTTGTGGCCCGCCCGTATTGCAGGTTCTTCTGCCCGTACGGGGTTCTGCTCGGATGGATGTCGTGTTTTTCGTCGCGCCACATGTCGATTACACCCGCAGCCTGCATTCAGTGTAAGCTGTGTTCCAACTCATGCCCGTTTGGTGCGATCGACGAACCAATAGCAGAAACCGGTAAACGACGCAGCAATGTGAACCGGTTGATGACTTACTTTGTGCTTATTCCGCTGTGGATCGGCCTTGGTGGACTGGCCGGTTCGATGGTTCATGTTCCGTTGTCGAAGTTTAACAAAACGGTTTACCTGGCCGAACAGATCATCGAACATCCTGAAGTGAAAAATGATCCGAAAAATATTGATGTACGCACCTTCCTGGGTTCAGGAAAAACAACCGAGCAGCTCATTCAGGACGCACGCACCATTCAGAAGCAATTTTATTGGGGCGGCTGGATTCTGGGAGGTTTCATGGGACTGATTATTGGCTCCAGCCTGATCAACCTGTCGAAATTCAGGAGGAGAGAAGACTGGGAACCCAATAAAACCAATTGTCTGAGCTGCGCCCGCTGTATGGGCTATTGCCCGGTGAAAAAGGAATAAAATGAATGAAACTGAATCACCGCAAAACTGGAACACAATTTTGACAACTCGACAACATTTACAACAACGATAACAAAATATAATGACCGTTTCAACCAATACAAAAATTAAACTGGCCCGTCAGGTTGCCATTATTGCCGGAGGATTTTCGCTGATGCTGGCCGTTTTGCTGATCGCCAATTTTTTACAGACCAAACTGAACAATCCCATCGAGAATAAAACCATTCCGGCTTTGGTCAAACGACTGAGTGAAAATCCTTCCGACGAAACGCTGAAAACCGAAATCAGGGCATTCGACCTGATGGCTCGCAAGGCCTATTTTACCAGTCAGTGGCAATTGCGAACCGGAAGTTACCTCATGTTTCTTGGCCTGATTATTTCTATCCTCGCTGTTCGCTACATTTTGGCCGCCAAATCGAAACTGAACGAGATTGATCCGGCTAACGAAGTGAAAGGATTGGACAAGCTGGTTGCCCAAAAATGGGTCATTTATGTAGGTTCAGGCCTGATCGTCTTGGCGTTGGTTTCGGGTTTGCTCGCTTCCAATTCGCTTAACGAATACATGGTGAATGAAAATGCAATCGTATCGGATCAGCCATCGGCACCACAGGCCGCAAATTCAGGAAATGCTGAGCCGGTTGCAGCAACTGCTCAGCCAGCAAATGTTACCGTTGCTGAAACTGTCTCAAATACTCCGGCTCAAACAGCAACTCCTACCGAAAATTCCACTGTGCAGGCCGCCGTTCCGGCTGAAGCAAAACCGGCAGCATTGCCCACGGCCGCTCAGCTAAAAGCCAATTATCCATTTTTCCGCGGTCCGTTTGGTGATGGGGTAGCATTCCAGAAAAACACACCTACCGACTGGAACGGAGCTGGTGGTAAAAATGTGAAATGGAAAGTTAAAGTTCCGAAACCGGGATTCAGTTCTCCGATTATCTGGGGAAATCAGTTGTTTGTAACTGGTGCTGATGCTCAGGCCCGAATGGTTTATTGCTATGACAAGGTTACAGGTAAACTGCTTTGGGAAGCCGCTGCCGACAACATTCAGGGTTCACCTTCGGGAATGCCAAAAGTTACTGCCGACACTGGTTTGGCCGCCCCAACCATGGCAACCGACGGGCGCGACGTATTTGCCATTTTCGCCACCGGCGATGTTTTGGCACTCGATATGACCGGAAAACGGTTGTGGGCACTCAACCTGGGAGTCCCGGATAATCATTACGGACATGGTTCTTCACTGATTGTGTACAAAGACAAGTTGCTGATTCAATACGATACCAATCGGGGTGGAAAATTGCTGGCATTGGATACACAAACCGGGAATAAAGTTTGGGAAACCTTACGAAGCTCGAAAATCTCGTGGTCGTCGCCTATTTTGGTGAACACCGGAAGCCGCACCGAAGTTATCCTGACAACTAATCCGAATGTGAATGGCTACGATCCGCAGACCGGAAAGGAATTGTGGAACATTACCTGCCTTTCAGGTGAAGTTGGTCCGTCAGCTGGCTATGCCGACGGGATGGTATTTGCGGCCAACGAATATGCCAAGTTGGTTGGGATAAAAATTGGTGGCGGAACTCCCGAAATTGCCTGGGAAGCCGACGAGTTTTTGCCCGAAGTTTCGAGTCCTCTGGCTGTAAACGGGTTGTTGTATGTGGCTACAACCTATGGTGTTTTGGCTTGTTACGACGCAAAAACAGGCGAAAAGCTCTGGAGTCAGGAATATGGAGGATCGTTTTATTCATCGCCGGTTTATGCCGATGGAAAAGTGTACATTACAGATATGACCGGAAAGAGCTACATCGTAAAAACTACCCGTGATTACCAGTTGATTGGTACTCCCGAACTGGGTGAGAAAGCCGTCTGTTCACCAGTGTTTCAGGATGGAAAATTATTCCTTCGCGGAATGAATAATTTGTATTGCATCGGGAGCTAAAAGTTGTCAGGATGTCCGTCAGCTAAAGCAGACGGCAATGGATAGTTGGCTTTCTGAACAAATGCTGCTGTATAAAAATGAGATGATATTCTTTGTCGTTGGCTGTTGCCAACGGATACAATTAAAGGAACAAAAGTGAGCGAAACAAAAAACATACAACAAATCGTTGATCAGATTATTGCGGAAAAAGGGACGGCTGCCCGGTCGGTCATCCCGGTTTTGCAATCCATCCAGACAACCTATAATTACCTTCCGGAAGAGGCTTTGCACTATGTGTGCGAAAAAACGGAGATCACTCCTGAACAGATTATAGGTGTGGCTTCGTTTTACTCCCAATTCAGGATGCATCCGGTGGGTAAACACATTGTAAAAGTGTGCGTCGGGACGGCTTGTCACGTGAAAGGCGCTGGTCAGGTGTACGATGCTTTCAGGCGTCATTTCAACCTGACAGGAAATCTGAATACCGACTCCACCATGACTTATACCATCGAAAAAGTGTCATGTTTGGGTTGTTGCACACTGGCACCTGTGGTTCAAATCGACGAAATCACTTATGGACATGTGGCTTCGGATAAAGTGGGCAGCATTATTGACGATTTTGAGGCACACGAGGGCGCGACTACTTCGGGAAAAGGTAAATTTCGCCATGCCGACGGCACTGAAATTCAGGGCGAAATCCGAATCGGATTGGGTTCATGCTGCGTGGCTTCGGGAAGTGAAGAAGTGAAAAAAGCGGTGGAGGAAACCGTCGCAAATACCGGAATCCGTGTCAGTCTGAAAAATGTGGGTTGTGTGGGCATGTGTCATCAGGTGCCGTTGGTCGAAGTGATTCCTGAAAACGGGAAGTCAACTTTATACGCCAAAGTTCGTCCCGAGGAAATCAAGGGAATTATCTCGTCACATTTCAACCCGCTGGGTTTGGGCGATAGACTGAAGAATTCGATCTACAATTTTTTTGAAAAAGTGCAAACCGACACCGTTTGGGACGGTGTAAAACAATATGCGATTGATGCCCGCGAAAAGCAGGTGGCCAACTTTCTCGATCGGCAGATTCCAATCGCCACACAGTACCGCGGAATCATTAATCCGCTCGACATCGAGGAATACAAACGGCACGAAGGCTTTGTGGCCATGAAAAAATGCCTGTTTGAGCTTTCTCCTGAAAAAATTATCGAAACTGTGAAAGACAGCGGTTTGCGTGGTCGCGGTGGTGCTGGTTTTCCAACCGGACTGAAGTGGGATTTGGTTGCCCACAATCATGCTGACGAAAAATACCTGATTGTGAACGGCGATGAGGGCGATCCCGGTGCATTTATGGACCGCATGTTGCTCGAATCGTATCCTTACCGCGTGATTGAAGGTGCCGTTATTGCAGCCAAAGCCGTTGGTGCAACCGAAGGATTTTTCTACATCCGTGCCGAATATCCGCTGGCAGTAAAACGCATTCGTCAGGCGCTGATCAACTGCCGCGAGCATAATTTACTCGGCGAAAATATCATGGGAAGTAGATTTTCGTTCGATATGACGATTTATGAAGGCGCAGGTGCTTTTGTCTGTGGCGAGGAATCGGCCATGATGGCCTCCATTGAAGGAGAACGCGGATTTCCGCGCAGCCGTCCGCCATTCCCGGCTGTGAGCGGTCTCTGGAAGAAACCAACGCTCATCAACAATACCGAAACATTTGCCCAGGTTTCGTACATCATTCGGGAGGGATCGGGTAAGTTTTCGTCCATCGGCAGCGAAAAGAGTAAAGGGACCAAAGTCTTCGCTTTGGCCGGAAAAGTCAACCGGGGTGGGCTGATTGAAGTGCCGATGGGAATCACTGTTCGGCAGATCGTGGAAGAAATTGGCGGTGGCGTTCAGAATGGAAAAAAATTCAAAGCAGTGCAGATCGGCGGACCTTCCGGAGGCTGCGTTCCGGCATCGTTGTACGACACGCCGATTGATTACGAATCGCTCCTGAAAGTGGGTGCCATGATGGGCTCCGGCGGTTTGGTGGTACTCGACGAAGATGACTGCATGGTGGACATTGCCCGCTATTTCCTGTCATTTACCCAAAACGAATCCTGTGGAAAATGTACGTTTTGCCGCGTGGGAACCAAACGGATGCTCGAAATTCTGAACAAAATTACTTCAGGAAAAGGAACCGAAAAAGATTTGGACGAACTGGAATATCTGGCCGACTGGACGAAAAAGGGAAGCTTGTGCGGTTTAGGAAAATCGGCGCCAAATCCGATTTTGTCAACACTGCGGTATTTCCGCGACGAATATATAGAGCACATCAACGGCAAATGTCCGTCGGGCAAATGCCAGAACCTGATCAAATATCGGATCAACGATCTGTGCATCGGCTGCACCAAATGTGCTCAACGATGCCCGACAGACGCCATTTTATTCAAGCCGCACGAGAAGCACGAAGTCATCACCGACCTCTGCATCAAGTGCGATGCCTGTCGTCAGGCCTGTCCGGTCGGTGCGGTTATTATCGTTTAAGCTTCGCCAGACTCAGTCTGAGGTGTGTTGTTTTTAGATGTTGAATATTGTTTGTTGAGTATTGGAGATAAAATATTATAGTTATTCACTGTAATTTTAATAATTAAAGAGATAACCCATGAAGTCCTGTTTATTGATTCTTATTTCGTTTTTTCTGTTTGCCCAGATTGGATTTGCAGCTAAATCTGATAGTTTGAAATATGTAAATGCCGCTGATTTCCAGATCATAGGTAAAGGTTTTGATGATACACAAAACATGTATGAACGTTTGCCTGCCCGTCTTGAAGGAAAAACACGCCAGCCAGTTTGGGACTTATCGAAAAACTGTAGTGGACTGGCCATCAGGTTTCGTACCAATTCTCCGGTTATTGCCGCGAAATGGGAGGTCACAGGGGATGTGGTGATGAATCATTTCGCACCGTCAGGAATAAAAGGTCTGGACCTTTATTGCCTGAAGAATGGTAAATGGCAGTTTGTCAATTCAGCACGTCCTGCAGGAAAATCAACGACTGCAATTATCATTGACCACATGATTGAAAATGAGATGGAATATATGCTATACCTGCCTCTTTATGATGGTTTGTCCAGCCTTGAAATTGGTGTGGATCCGAAATCGACAATTAGTAATTCACAAATTGACTCTCCTAAAAAAGATAAACCGGTGGTTTTTTATGGAACCAGTATTACTCAGGGTGGATGTGCCTCACGGGCAGGAATGTCGTATCCCAATCAGTTGTCGCGTATGCTCGACAGGCAAACCATTAATCTTGGTTTTAGCGGAAATGGGCAACTCGATCTGGAGATAGCTGAAGCGATGTCCGAAATTGATGCATCCTGCTTTGTGGTGGATTGTCTACCTAATGTTAGTGTTTCACAGATGAATGAAAAATACCTTCGGTTCCTCGAAATTATTCGTGAAAAGAAACCGGATGTGCCGATTTTACTGGTCGAGACAGTACTTTTCCCACACATGTATTTCGACCAGACAGTCTTTGCTTTACTTCATGAAAAGAATGCGACCCTGAAGAAAATTTTTGATGAGCAGATAAAGAAAGGTGATCGCCATATCTATTACCTGAAATCAGACAAGTTGATTGGGACTGACTATGAATCAACTGTTGATGGAGTTCATATGACTGATTTGGGTTTTTTGAGGATGTCTCAAAACATGTATCCGGTTCTCCGGAAATTGATAAAATAGGAATTTACGCTGATAGGGTATCAACAACAGAAAAATGATAAAGCTTACCATAGATAATCGCACCATTGAAGTTCCTAATGGTACATCAGTTTGGCAGGCAGCAAAGTCGGTTGGAATTGAGATTCCTACCATGTGCTACCTGGAAGAAACTGGTCATTTCACCTCCTGTATGGTTTGCCTGGTAAAGGATAACCGGAACGGACGTTTGTTTGCTTCATGCTCAACGCCTGTTTCAGAAGGACAGGACATCATTACCAACGATACGGATACCATCGAGTCGCGCAAGGCTGCCCTCGAATTGCTTCTGAGTGAACATGTAGGCGACTGCGAAGCGCCTTGCCAGTTGGTTTGTCCGGCGCACATGAACATCCCTCTGATGAACCGCCTGATTGCCAAAGGTGATTTTGCCAAAGCGTTGGAAGTAGTCAAACGCGATATTGCACTTCCTTCCATTCTTGGACGCATTTGTCCGGCACCATGCGAGGCAGGCTGCCGCCGCAAGCAGGTTGACGAGGCGGTTTCTATTTGCCACCTGAAAATGTTTGTGGGCGATGAAGATCTGAAGCGTGATACACCTTTCTTGCCAAAACTTGCACCGCTTTCAGGAAAAAAAGTGGCTGTAATCGGCGCTGGCCCGGCAGGTTTGGCTGCGGCCTATTACCTTCAGCAAAAGGGTCATCAGACTGTAATCTTTGACAGAAGAACCCAGGTTGGTGGCGAACTGCGCCTGATCGAAGAGCAAATCTTGCCGGCCTCGGTGATTGATCAGGAGGTAGTTCAAATTCTGGCTACCGGAGTTGAGCTTCGTTTAAATGAAACGATTGATGCCGACCGCTTCTCAACTTTGCCTGATGAATATGATGCAGTTGTTGTGGCGACTGGAACAATTTCGGAAGAAACGTCTGCCTTCAGCCTGAAAGCCTCTAAAACTGGATTTTTGGCCGACAAAACCAGTTACCAAACTTCCATCCCGAATGTTTTTGCGGTTGGTAACTCGCTTCGGGCGTCCAAGCTGGCTGTAAGGTCTGTTGGACAAGGAAAAGAGGTTGCCACGGTCATCGATCATTATTTTATGACTTCGGAAGTAAAAGGCTATCCTGAACGGTTCAATTCCAAATTCGGGCGACTGACTGCGGCTGAATTTATTCTGTATAAAAAGGATTCGGAAGAAGCACCTCGCCAAAAACCGGATGCTTCAGGCTTCAGTAAAGAAGCTGCCATGATTGAAGCCAAACGCTGTATGCACTGCGATTGCCGAAACCCTGAATCGTGTGTTTTGCGCGATCTGTCTGAAAGATATCAGGCCATGCAGAAAAGGTTTCAGGGAGAAGAACGGTTTCAGGTTGAAAAATTTGTTTATCGGGAAGGTATTGTTTATGAGTCGAACAAGTGCATCAAATGTGGTATTTGTGTCCGATTGACCAGGCAACATCAGGAAAAATTTGGTTTTACCTTTATCGGTCGCGGTTTTGATGTGAAAATCGGTGTTCCGTTCAACGAAAGTGTTCAGAAAGGATTGGAAAAGACGGCCGCGATTGTTGCCAGAGCTTGTCCGACAGGGGCGCTGGCGATGTTTGGGGTGGAGGAACAGTTGTAAGCGAAAAGTCCATTTGATTTAATTATAAAGCATTCCGCTCCATAGTTCAAAAATAGCACTGTGTGAATGAAAGTATCCACTTTTCATCTTAACTTTATGCCATATTGATACCCGGATAAATCTTATGGAAACATCAGCAAAACCAGTTTTTTACTCAGCCAGTTCATCCCGATGGAAACGATTTTTATGGGTGGTTAAAATTTTTTCAGTACTTATTCTCATTGGGGTGGCCTGCCTCTTGTTTTCATTGTTGCACAAGCAAGTCTTTCGGCTTCCATCGTTACATGAGCACCTGATGCTTGCCCAGAGCGAAAACCTGAAATACAACAGTGCGGATTTGCAGGCAGCGGAGAGCGAACATTTCAAGAAACTGGCGTTAGAAGCCCGACGCCTCAAAGAACATAATTTTTACAAGAGAGATAAAGTTATTCATGGTGAAGTAAGAAAATATCTTCCAGTTCGCGCTGGGTTTTATGTGAACTGGGATATTCAGGCAAAATATTCGTTGGACCAGAATGCTTCAAAGATGAACATGGTTCTTCCTGAATGGCTGTTTGTTCAGGATACGGCCGATGTGGTATCGACTGATATTGATTTATCGGCACTCGAAATTATGCGACGGAACCATCTGGCTGTAGTTCCCATGCTGTCGAACTATTTCAAAAACGTATGGAATGGTAAAAATGTACACCGCATCATCACTTCGCCGGAACGACGGGCCAAACTGATTAATAGCCTGATCGACGTGCTGGATAAATACAAATTCAACGGGGTAAACATTGACTTTGAAGAGTTGACCTATGAAAAGACGGATGAGTACCTGGTCACTTTTATGAAAGAGTTATATCAGGAATTGAATAGAAAAGGTTACCTGGTAACCCAGGATATTGCCCCGTTTAACGAAGATTACAATGTGACAGAACTGTCTAAATACAATGATTTTTTGTTCCTGATGGGTTACGATCAGCATAACTCGACATCAGAAGCGGGTCCTGTGGCGGCTCAAAACTGGGTGGAAGCAGGTTTGGGCGACTTGTGTAAAAAAGTTCCTTCTGATAAGATTGTGCTTTGTATTGCTGCATTCGGATACGACTGGCAGGATGGTTTTCAGGGCGATGATGTGACATATCAGGAAGCAATCTCGACGGCCCTGGAAAGCGAAGGAAAAATAAGGTATGATAATAACACCTATAATCTTGATTACTCGTATTACGACGACAATGACAAAATGCATCATGTGTATTTTGCTGATGCCGCAACCGCATTCAACGCTTTACGCACTTCGGCTGACTTTGAAACTTCAGGAGTTGCAATATGGCGGCTTGGATCGGAAGATCCGCGAATGTGGAAGTTTTACAACGACGATCTTTCGGTTTCTGCCCTGACCAACAAGCCTTTCGATTTTAATCTGTTGCAACAGGAGCAGTCGTCGTACAGTGTTGATTATGTGGGTGCGGGTGAAGTGCTGAATATTCTTTCGGTTCCTAATCCAGGAAAATTTACTGTTGAATACGACAAAGCTGAAAATCTGGTGGCCGAAGAAGAATACCTCAGTATGCCTTCCGGATATGTGATTAACAAAGCTGGTGAAAAAAAAGGACAGGTTGTGCTAACCTTTGACGATGGCCCCGATGAACGCTATACTCCACGTATCCTGGATATTCTGAGCAAGTATAAGGTGCCCGCAGCTTTTTTTATAACCGGTATAAATGCCGAACAGAACCTTCCATTGGTAAAGCGATTGTATCGTGAAGGACACGAAATTGGCAATCACACCTTCTTGCATCCCAATCTTGAAGTAACCTCTAACGACCGGCTGAAACTTGAACTTCGATCGACCGGATACATCATCGAAAGTATTACCGGACATGCGACAACCTTGTTCAGACCTCCTTATAATACCGATGCCGAACCAACCAATCCGGTTCAGATCAGCCCTATTTATACTGCCCGACAGGAGGGATATTTAACAATTGGTTCGTCAATCGATCCTCGCGACTGGGAAGAAGGAGTTTCGGCTGACACTATTGTTGCCCGGGCTGAGAAACAGCGCGGATTGGGGAATATTATTCTGTTACACGATGCCGGAGGGTACCGCGAATCAACAATAAAGGCTTTGCCCCGGATTATCGAATATTATAAGTCACATGGTTTTCAGTTCTCGACTATTGCATCGTTAATGGATAAAAAGCGCGACGACATTATGCCGCAGGCTGTTGGCTCGTTCAATAAATACCTTCAGTCAGCCGATGCTACTGTGTTTAAAGTTGGCTATTACTTTAACCGGGTAGTATCAGCTATTTTCTTTTTGGCTATGATTCTCTCGTTGTTTAAACTGAAAAGTATAGCCTTTCTGGCGATCAGGCAAAGACAAAAATCAAAGAAAAAAGTATTAAATCCAGTTGTGATTGGAAATCACAAAGTGAGCATTATAGTCCCGGGATACAACGAAGAAATTACCGCACCTAAAACAGTGGAAAATTTGCTTCGTTCCGATTATCCGGATATGGAGATTGTATTTGTTGACGATGGATCGAAAGATAACACCTTCAAAAATATTAAATCACTTTACGGAGATCATCCGAAAGTGAAGGTATTGACCAAGTCCAATGGTGGAAAAGCTTCTGCCTTGAATTTTGGTATTGGTTTTGCATCGGGCGATATTCTGGTTTGCATTGATGCAGATACCGTTCTTAATCCCGATGCCGTTTCGAGAATGGTAGCTTGTTTTGACGATCCGGAAGTGGCTGCCGTTGCCGGAAACGTTAAAGTTGGGAATCGTAAGAATCTGCTGACCCGCTGGCAATCGATTGAATACATCACCAGTCAGAATTTCGATAGGCGAGCCTACGATATGGTTAATGCCATCATGGTGGTTCCTGGAGCCATTGGCGCATTCAGGCGCGATGCGGTGATGAAAGTCGGGATGTTTACCACCGATACTCTCGCTGAAGATTGTGATCTTACCTTACGTCTGTTGAACGCAGGTTACACGGTTCGAACCTGTAACGAAGCGCTGGCTTTTACCGAAGTTCCCGAAACATTGCACATGTTACTGAAACAGCGTTTCCGCTGGACATTTGGGATTATGCAATCGTTCTGGAAGCATCGGGGGAATATGTTCGTTCGCCGCAATCCCAATCTGGGTTGGATTGTTCTTCCCAATATGCTGGTCTTTCAACTTGTTTTACCTTTGCTGTCGCCATTGGTCGATCTTACTTTGGTGTTCTCGCTGTTCATGCCCAAAGGTGGAATTATTGCCCTCCTTTATTTTGGATATTATGCTTTAGATCTTGGCATCTCGATCTTGGCATTTCACTTCGATGGTGAAAAATTCACTTTGCGCGAAGCCGGTAACTTGTTCCTGCAACGAATCATATACCGTCAGCTTTTGTGGTATGTATTGCTGAAAGGCTATTTGCGTGCAATGAAAGGTGAACTTGCTGCTTGGGGGTTCCTGAAACGTACCGGGAGCGTGGAAGTCACGCATTAAACAATTGAAAGTGTAATTTTATAGTGTTGAGTAAAAGCCCAAACAGTTAAATGATATGAGGTTATTCCAGATTTTTATTTTGCAATTCTGTTGTCTTTTTGTTCTGACCACATCAGCCCAATCTTGGGCTATTTTCCGTGGAAACCAGCAGCTAACCGGGACAACTACAGCGGTAATTCCTGAAAAACCCAAATTGTTGTCTTCGTTTCAGACGGGCGACGACATCAAAGCTTCGCCGGTGGTTGACGGACAAACCATTTTCTTCGGATCGACCGACGGAACGATGTACGCCATTGGTTTTGATGGAAAGCTGAAATGGAAATTTGCATCCGGCAATTCGATTGAAGCTCCTGCATTGGTCATGAACGGCTCGGTTCTTTTTGGCCAGCTCGACGGGTTGTTTTTCCGATTGGATGAGAAATCCGGGAAGCAAATCTGGAAATACAAAACCGACAACCAAATTATGGGTTCGGCCAACTGGCTGAAAGTGACTGGGAAAATCCGTTTATTTGTAGGTAGTTACGATTATAACCTGCACTGCTTTGGTTTTGATAAGGGCGACAGCATCTGGCGCTACGAATCTGATAATTATATCAATGGCGCTCCGGCGTTGTATGGTAAATGTGCAGTGTTTGGCGGCTGCGACGGCTTCCTTCATTTGGTAAATGTCGAGACGGGGAAGGTGCTGAAAAAGATTCAGTTGGAAACCTACATCGCTTCATCGCCGGTGATTGAAGGTAAATTTGCCTACGTGGGCGATTACGAAGCCAAATTCTTTTGCATTGACTTGGAGTCAGGAAAAATTGCCTGGAAATACCATGAAAAAGATAAGAACCTGCCGTTTATTGCGTCGCCGGCCTTGAGCGGAAATTGTGTCGTAATCGGCAATCAGGATAAATTCATTTACTGTTTCGATAAAACAACCGGTAAATTGGTCTGGAAAGCAAAAACCAGCAACCGCGTGGAGTCATCGTCAGTTATTGCTTCAGGCAAAGTGATTACGGGAACGATGGACGGAATGCTTTACATCCACGACCTGAAAACCGGCGCCGAACTTTGGAAATACGAACTGGGCAGCGCCATTATTGGCAGTCCGGCAGTCGTTTCAGGCAAAATTGTGGTTGGAGCGGGCGACGGACGGATTTATATATTTGGATGATTTTTCGATTTATTTATGGTAAATGATGTTGCTAATTAATTTAGGGGCATTAATTTTATGCAACAAATAATTATAATGCCGGTATTCTATGAAAAAAATAAATTTCCACTTCTTAGCTATTCTCAGCTTACTTTTAATTTTTTATTCTTGTGAATATTCACCTTCTGAAATTCCTTTAACAGTAGTTAAAGAACCTACTGACCCTCCTTCTATTTCTGTTAATCTGACTCCAGAGATGGATACATTAAAGCTTTTTACATCCGCAAACATAACTTATGTTGTTGATGTTGGAACCCATGAAATTTACGATTTAAAATTTCTGATGGATGGTAAAGAAATGAGTAATGTTAACAGCAATGCCAAAGGTTCTTATTATACAACTATCCCAACCTATTCTTTTGATGATGGACTTCATGAACTTAAGATTAGAACATATACATCAACAAATTCTGGCAGTATAGCCGATAAAGTAGGTGCCGAGCAATTTCTTTACGAATTAAGTTGGCCTGTGTACATCAATAAAAAGGCGAGAGATCAAATGAAGTTCACGAATCTTCAGGCTGTTCCCGATGGAATTAAGCTTTCATGGTTTAAATATGATTATGCTGATTTCCAGCGGTATGAGGTAGGTCGATCATCATTAATTCCAGGGTATAATAAAGAGTTGGTAAATACTACAAATCCTTACTTAACTTCTTTTGTTGATAAAACCTATATTGAAGGAGATTATGTTACATATAGTTTGATGGCCTATGTAGATGGTTTAGCTATGGATTCCAGATCGTATGTCGAAGAAATAAAGAGGCCGAAGGTGACAATCAAACCGGATAGGACCGTTGATGTAAGCTGGACTCCTTCGAAATATTCGCAAAATGTGAAATCCTGCTTTCTGAAGACTAGTGTGCCTACATTTGGTTATCCTGAAGAACATGAGGTTTCTGATTTGGCTCAAACGACTGCTTCGTTTAATAAGAAAGTTGGCTTTGGTGGAAATTACGGAATGCAACTCAGATATGTCCCCAAAGGTTATGACGGATATTACTCTTATGATGTTAAAGGTGGGCTCACCAATTTTGCACTTGGCGATTCAATCCCTTCATTTGAAAGAGGTTTTTTTATTTATGGAACAAACTCTCTGCTTTTGTACAACAATGGTAAGTTTTCGAAGTACAATTATTCAACAGGTCAAAGTTCTGACTCTTTTTCAATAACTCCGATCGAAACAGTATATCAGCATCTGATGGTTAGTTCGATAAGCGGTTCTCTTTTTGGATATTTTCAAAATCAAGAGTTTTTCGTCCGACGAAGTAATGATTGGTCTTTGTTGAATAAAATAGATATTGGGTCAATCGATAATTTTAATCCTAATGGGAATAATATTTCAATTTCGGATGATGGGAAAGTCGCTGTGATTGATATTTACAATAATCTGCAGATCTTTGATTTTAAAACAGGAACGAAGATCCCTGGACCAAAATTTGAAAGTCCGTTTGTTCCGGTGCAGGCGATTCTTGCTCCCGACGGGAAGACTATCAGTGTCAGGGTAACGAATTACATGGAACAGAAAACCTCGTTGATTGCTTATAATATTGAATCCAATGGTTTAAATAAAGTTAATGAATTAGTTCGAAGCAACGCAAGCTATGAAGCTACGTTTTCTTATTCTCCTGTGGATGGTAAAATCATCTATTTGAACTACGGTGGAATGTATAATTACAATGTCGATATAATAAATCCTCAAACGTTTTTTGTCGAAAATTCTGTAAAGATTCCGGAGTTCTTTATTCCGGTGGCATATGACTACGAGAACAGTCGTGTAGTTGCTCAGTATCAGTTTTTCCCAACCCAGGAATTTTCGTACCTGCTAGACCTTAAGACCGGTAAGCAATCTAAAATTGTGCAGTTTGTAGGGCAGGGGCAATTCTTGTTTTCGAATGGAACAGCATATTCAGGTAATGGAAGATCAATAAAAATTGATGATTACATTCTTCCGTAGTCAATTTGTCAAAAAATATTAGAATTATGAAAAAGATATTGCTCATTATACTTATCCTGAATTCACTTTTATTGAGTGCGCAAGAACAAGGATCCAAATTTCGATTTGGAATTTCAGGCGGCTTTGGAACATTTAACCAAAGCGACTTGAAAGCATTGAATCAGACTGCTATTGATCAGTTGCCTTTCGAGGCAAAAATCATCGACGAGTTTGAACCAAACTTCAATTTTGGAGCATATGCTCAATATCAATTGTTTCAGAGGTTTTGGGTCGGCCCTGAATATCACTATTATTACACCGGATCGCGCCTGGGGCAAAGAGATTATTCTGGAGTTTATTCGTTCGATCAGTATTTGCATGTTCATACTGTTGGGTTAAAAATGGGATATGTGGTGGCTGAAATTAACCGGTTTAGTTTCTTGTTTCAATTAAATTCAGGAGTTGGTTTTACCAAATGGAAAATGGATTCGAAATTGACGATTAGCGAAAATTCAGAAAGCGAGATTGACAAGCTCAAGGGACTTAGCTGGTATGCGTTACCTTCATTTGTTGTGAATTATAAACTATTTAAGGGGCTTTCGTTGGCTGCTTCTGCCGGTTATTCACTCGATTTAGTTAAAAATTACAAATACGAAGAAAACCGTGATATTAAAATCACTAAAAAACCTGATTGGAGTGGTTTAAGGTTGTCAATTGGAATTGAATACGAAATTTAACCAATATATGAAAATCGCACACATTATTCCGGGTTCGGGTGGTAGTTTTTACTGCGGAAACTGCATGCGCGACAGCAAATACATCCGCGCACTGAAGGATTTGGGACATCAGGTCATCAAAGTGCCGCTGTACTTGCCTATTTTTGACGATGCCCACGATCTGGAAGAGGTGCCGGTTTTTTATGGAGCTGTTAATCTTTACCTGAAACAACAATTCCCGATTTTCAGGCACATGCCTGCGTTTATCGAACATGCGCTCGACTCGAAAGGTGTACTCGAAATGGCAGCCCGAAAAGCCGGTTCGACCCGCGCCAAAGGCTTGGAAGAAATGACCATTTCGATGTTGCTGGGTGAAGATGGCGGCCAAAAAGAAGAACTGGAACGACTGGTTGATTGGCTGGCCGATGAGGCAAAACCTGACGTAGTTCACCTCTCGAATGCTTTGCTGCTTGGACTGGCTCGGCGGATCAAAGAGCGGGTGGGGGCAAAGGTGGTTTGTTCGCTTCAGGACGAGGATGTTTGGGTGGATGCTATGGACGACAGCTATCGTCAAAAAGTTTGGGATTTGATGAGCGACCGTGGCCGGGATGTGGACCTGTTTATTTCGGTCAGCGATTATTTTGCGTCGGAGATCCATCAACGCATGGTTATTCCTGAAAGCAAAATGCAAACCGTTCATCTGGGTGTCGATACAGCCGATTATTCGCCCAAACCGGTTGCTGAAAAAGGACCGGTGATTGGTTACCTTTCGCGGATGTGCGGTGAAAATGGGTTGGCGGTACTGGTCGATGCTTTTATTTTACTCCGGAAAAATCCGGAATATATAACGGTGCAACTAAAAATTACCGGCGGAAAAACGGGCGACGATCTGAATTTCATCAAAGAACAGAAGCAGAAAATTGCCAGAGCAAAGTTGGATTCAGACGTGTTTTGGGTCGATGAATTTGAAGGCGAAGCGCGGCAGAAATTCTTTGATTCGGTGCGGTTGATTTCGGTTCCAGTCCTGAATGGCGAAGCTTTCGGCTTATATATGCTCGAAGCGATGGCATCGGGAATACCAATGGTTCAGCCTGCTTTGGGTGCTTTTCCTGAAGTGATTGAACTCGGCGGCGGCGGAGTTATTTATGGCGAAAATAAACCTGAGATTTTGGCTGAAGCGCTTGGAAAACTTATTTTGAACGGGGTGAAACTTCAGCAATTAAGTGAAGCCGGAATCGCCGGGGTAAAAGTCCATTTCGATATTCATGCCCAGACACGAAAGATGATGGAGGTATATGTAGGCTTGCTGCAGTCATCCTGAACTTCCTGCCCGCAAGCTTGGCTGGCGGGGTTTCAGGATCTTTACGAAATTCAACAGACTCCGAAATAAATTCGGGGTGACGTTTAATAAAATGAGATATGTTATTAAAACTCGAAAAAATAACCAAATCCTATTCAAAAGATCGTACAATTCTCGATCAGCTTGATTTGCAAATCAATGTCGGTGAGCGGGTCGCCATTGTCGGGCCATCGGGTTCGGGCAAAACCACTTTACTGAATTTGATCGGTACGTTGGATCGGCCTGATTCAGGAAAAATGTACTTCGAGAATCAGGATTTATCGGCCTATTCCGACCAGCAACTGGCCGCATTCCGGAATGAAAAGATCGGATTTGTTTTCCAGATGCACCATTTGTTGCCGCAACTCACGCTGCTCGAAAATATTCTTTTGCCAACGCTGACCGACAAAAAACTTCAGGGAAAAGAAACGTTGGAACGTGCCCGGAAATTGATTTCCAGAATGGGACTGGCGGAAGTGGCAAATCAAAAACCTTCGGAATTGTCGGGTGGCGAATGTCAGCGAACTGCTGTTGCACGGGCGCTGATCAATCGTCCGGAGCTTATACTGGCCGACGAACCCACAGGCGCACTCGACCAAAAATCGGCTTTCAACTTAACTGATTTGCTGTGTGAGCTGAATAAGGAAGAGGGAGTTACGCTGATCGTCGTTACCCATTCGATGGATGTGGCACAAAAAATGGACCGGATTTGCCGGATCGAAAACGGAAAACTTGTGGAATCTTGAATCTCAAATGTTGAATGATGAATAGACACAATGCTGCCATTTATTCAAGACTCATGATTCTAATCTTCTAATATTCAAAATATGCGCTACATCGCCCTACTTCGCGGAATCAATGTTGGGACGGGCCGGAAAGTTTCGATGGCTGACCTAAAAAAGCTATGCGAAAAGTTGGGATTGGCGGACGTGCAAACCTATATTCAAAGCGGAAATTTTGTTTTTAGTCTTGCCAGACCGGAGGCAATTCCAATGCTCGAAAACCGATTGCAGCAAGCTTTTACACAAGCTTTTGGTTTTGAAGTTCCTGTAATTGTTCGCTCTGCTGAAGAATGGGCCGAATCCATCACGCAAAACCCATTTCTGAAAGAAGAAAATGCAAACTTGGAACGTTTGCACTTGACTTGTTTGAAAGAATTGCCATCGCCGGAATTGCTGGAGAAAATCAGAACTGTTCAGTATTTGCCCGACCGGTATGTGATCATTGGGCGCGATGTATTTATATTTTGTGCTGCCGGGTATGGTACTTCGAAGCTGGTCAATTCGTTTTTCGAGTCGAAATTGAAAGTTCAGACCACTACGCGAAACTGGAAAACGGTAATGAAAATGCACGAATTGGGTTCAACCTTATAGATGTGTTACTAACTTTTGGAAAGTATGATGAATAAGAAATACCTTTTATACCTCATTTTGCTTTTGGCCGGAATCGTTTTCTGGATTGTAAAAACCGGTACAGTTCAGCAGGACGGCGAGATCAACAGGCATCCGGTTGAATTAATATACTCGAAACATGCCAGGTGCAGAATGGATTGCAGGCACATTGATGAGTCGGAAGTCCGTGAGATTTTAGAAAAAGGCGTTCTCAACAAGAACAAAATCGAACAGGACAGCCGGGGCAAAACGTTTCCGCTTGAAGGTTATACACACGATCGTCAGCGGGTGCGGATCGTATTCGCGCCCAAAGGGAATAAAATGCTGGTGGTTACGGTAATTGATTTGGATCGGGAATGGCATTGCGATTGCAATTAACCGCCAGACTGCCAGAAATCATTTCGTGTTCTTTTTGCTTAAAAACTTAAAACATGTCGCTATTTAAACTCATACTGAAATCAAGCTGGTTTTACCGGAAACTGAACCTGACGATTGTCCTCGGAATCGCTTTAAGTACGGCTATTCTGGTGGGCGCGCTCATTATTGGCGACTCGGTGAAGTACAGCCTTCAGCAAATAACGGTGCAGCGGTTGGGTAAAACTTCGAAGGTGATTACCGCTGGTGAGCGTTTATTCAGACAACAGTTGGCTACAGAACTGGCTGAAAAGGCGGGAACTGAAACTGCGGCAATGCTTCGTGCCAATGGGTTTGGAGTCATCAATGGCGGCGACATTCGCATCAATCAACTGGCAGTTTGGGGCGTCGATGCCACGATCGGGAATTTTGCCAGCTATCCTGAATTATTTCAACTGCAAAACAATGAGGTGGCCATCAACGAAAACCTGGCATCACTTTCCGGCCTGAAAGTGGGCGACGAATTTTTGCTTCGTGTGAATAAGCTCAATACATTTCCGGCGAACACGCCTTTTGTTTCCGAGAAAGAATCGACGGTTTCGTTTCGCGTCTTGGTTGCGCGAATCCTGAAACCGGATGAATTGGGAAACTTCAATCTGAAAAATATACAATCCGCGCCGCGCAACGTTTTCCTGAACCAGGACTGGCTCAATCGGCAAATGGGACTTCAGCAAAAGGCCAATGTGTTGTTGGTTGCCGAAGGTATTTCGGATGCCGAACTGGCTCAAAACCTTCAAAAATGCTGGAAGCTTGACGATGTAAACCTGAAAATCAGGGAAAATACTGCATTGAATTATACCGAATTGATTTCAGACCGCGTTTTTGTTGAACCGGCGGTTGAACAGTTTTGCCTGAAATCGGTGGCTGGAGCGAAGTCTGTTTTTAGCTATTTTATCAATGAATTTACCGTTGGTGGTAAGCAAACGCCATATTCGTTTGTTTCCAGTGATCGCAATCTCTCCGGAAATGAAATGGCAGTCAACGATTGGCTGGCCGAAGACCTGAAGGCGAAAGTGGGCGATCGGGTGAAGGTTTCGTATTTTGAGGTGGGGCCGTTGCGCCGACTGGTTCAGAAAGATACCACGTTGGTCATTCAATCCGTTTTCAGGATGGAAGGCGAAACCGCCGATCCGCAACTGGCGCCGGTGATTCCCGGTCTTTCGGATGCGGGCAATTGCCGCGACTGGAAAACGGGCGTGCCGGTCGATTTGAAGAAAATTCGACCTCAGGACGAAGCGTACTGGAAAGTGCACAAAGGAACGCCGAAGGCTTTTATTTCGCTCGAAACCGCGCAAAAATTATGGGGAAACCGCTTTGGACAATCGACGGCGATTCGAGTTGCCGGTTTGAAAAAAGCTGAATTCGAAAATCAACTCCTTGCCGGACTTTTGCCTGCTCAACTGGGCTTCGAAATAAACGATGTAAAACCCGATGGGTTGGCAGCTGCCAATGGAGGTACCGATTTTGGCGGTTTGTTTATCGGCCTCAGCTTTTTTGTGCTGTTTGCCGCTGTGCTGCTGGCTTTCCTGTTGTTCAGGCTTTACCTTGATTTTCGAAAATCGGAGATTGGAACACTTACAGCCATGGGTTTTTCGTTTCAACTGCTGCGGAAACTATTTTTGACAGAGGCCGCGATCCTGGTTTTGGTTGGAATTGTCCTTGGGTTACCGTTTGCCGTTTTGTACAATAATTTGATTTTGAAAGCCATCAATACGATCTGGGTCGATATTGTGCGTACGTCCATCGTCAATATTTACATTCGTCCTGAGTCGTTGCTTATCGGCAGCCTGTCTGTGGCGCTCATCGCTTTTGCAACCATTTGGTTTATGCTCAACCGTTTCCTGAAAAACGAAGTGATTGCCTTGCAGCGAAAGACAGTTGCCACTAAAAATAACGCAGGAAAATGGTCCCTTTGGCTAGGCCTTTTCCTGATTGCATCTTCTTTTTTCCTTCTGTTTTCGATGGGCTTCCGGAGTGGCGAAATTAATCCTGAAATGTTCTTTATCAGCGGTTTTGGTTTGTTGCCCGGGTTGATCCTGATTTTCGATTTCTGGATTTACCGGTTGGCAGTTCAGGAAAAGACGATGGATTTTTCACTGCGCACTTTTCTCCTGAAACGTATTGCCGGAGAGCGCCGCCGCAATGTGATGATCGTGAGTTTCTTGTCGGTGGGTGTGTATCTGGTGGTCTCCACCGGCCTGAACCGCAAAGACCTGACTTCTCATGCCGATTTGCCTTCGTCGGGAACGGGTGGATACGACTATTTTGTAGAAACGACAATGCCCGTGCTTTTCGACGCCAGCAGCAAGCAGGGTAGGGAAGACCTGAATATTCCGGCGAATGCCGAACTGGTGCAATTCCAGTCGCAACCAGGCGACGATGCCAGTTGCCTGAACCTGAACAAAATTTCACGGCCACGGTTGATTGCCTGCAATCCAGCGGCGTTTGACAAGCGTTCGGCATTTACTTTTGCGACCAGAACCGACGAACTGGACGGTCAACATCCGTGGCTGACACTGAACAAAACCCTTGCGGATGATGTGATCCCTGCCGTTGCCGACCAAACTGTCATTCAATGGGGGCTGATGAAAAGCATTGGTGATACCATTCGGTATAAAACCGAAGATGGCAAGAATTTGAAACTGAAACTCGTGGGCGGACTGGCCAATTCGGTTTTTCAGGGGAATGTTCTTATAGGTGAAGATCATTTCAATCGGGCATTTCCGTCGGTAAGCGGCTCAAATCTGTTTTTGGTTGATGTGCCCGATACCACTGCTATTGTTGCAGATTTGCAAACCGGAATGCGCAATTATGGCCCGGAAATCAGCCGGACTACCGACCGTTTGCTGTCGTTTTATACCATCGAAAATACTTACCTGAATATCTTCCTGATGCTGGGCGCGCTGGGACTTTTAATTGGCACACTCGGTCTTGGAATTCTAATCTTCCGAATCACCTTTGAGCAGATTCCCGAATATGCATTGCTGTTGTCGCTTGGTTTTTCCAAATCCATTATTCAGCGGATAGTGATGCGCGAAAAGCTTTTCCTGATGATCGTTTCCGTTTTAATCGGCCTGATTCCCGCAATTTTGAGCGGCTTGCCAACGCTGATGTCGTCGCTCTACGCCAACCTCTGGATATGGCTTCCTGCTATTTCTGTTTTGGTTATTTTAAGTGGTGCCATCTTTAGCATGGTGGCTATTCGTAGGACTTTCAGACAAAATTTAGTGCAGGCGCTGCGGAATGAATAATTTCTTGTTGAAGGATTAGTCAGGGTTTCACTCCAAGTGAAGCCCTGACTAACATTTGAAAACTGTTTGTTATTTTATTCTCAAATCTTCTGGATTTTGCCTGCAATCCCAAACTGTATGGACAATAATCCGATCTTCGGTTATCTCATAAAATAAGATGAATTCTTCAATGATTAGACCACGAACGGATTCTACGTCTGTTATTCTTCCCAGGTCTGGCTGTTTACGGAGTAAGTTTAATTCTTTGGTGAACCTTTTATATAGCTTAGTGGAATACGACTTGCTTTTATTGCGGTTGGTATAGAAGTCAAGTATCTCGAAAAGCTTGATGGTAGCCCGTTGTGACCAGATTATTTTACGCTTTTCCATTGGTTGAATTTTTGATCAAGTTCATCCTGTTCAATAAATTCACCCGCCTCAATCTGTTTCTTCGATTCGTCAATTTCCTGACGTTGAGCTTTCGTTAAAGAAATAACCTGCGATTGTGTTTTTGAATCCAGAATCGTTTTTATTGCCTGCAAAAAGGATTCATCGTCAATTTCTGAGATCCGATCTATTAACTGTTTCTTTAATTCAATCGTTGTCATATTGGCATCGTTTTCTGAGCTTAAAGATACAATATTCTTATCGCTTTCCTACTTTGCGATTTGAATGGCTTTCAAACAAAATCTGGTGCAGGCGCTGAGGAATGAGTAGCGATTATGTTCTCCGTTGGTTGAACCCAACGGCAAAGGATAGACGGTGCTTTTAATAAGGGAATCTTCGATAAATCTGGAATTATCCTTTGCCGTCTGCTTTAGCTGACGGACTTTGTGAAACTTGTGGTACTGCCCCTCGTTTGCAACGAGGGGTAAATGGTCTAGAGAGTTTTAAACTCAGGCAAACGCTTTTGCTAAAACGAGGAGCCGCGGAGTTTTTTATTTTATTTCTTTTAGTTGTTTGTGAATTTAAACTTTGTTCCGTCAGGAAAATCTACGATAATAGGGAATCCACTTTTTTGAAGTAAATAGAGTAAATTATTGCTCAAATCAATTGATTCCTTTTTAAAAGCAACATAAATTTTTGCTCCTTCATAAAAAGTCAATATTAACGTAATGAGTCCAAGGTTGTCTGGTGGACTAAATTGATAGTAGAAGACCTTGGGATTATGTCCTTTTTTCTCCCACAACACTGCATCAGTTGTCTCTTTCTTTTGCAAAAATTCTTGAAGTGTTTTTATTTCATTATCTGAATAATTTAAAAATCCAGGAACAACTTTACATTCTCCTCTAAATATCTTATTAAACTCATGATAGTATAATCCAAAAGATATTTGCTTGAAGCATTTTATTAATCTCTTATTGTCTACTTGTCCGATTTGAATTGAGAAAATTGTTCCATCTTCCGATTTTACATTAAATTCAATCGTATTTTTAATAACGGCTTTTGATAGTTTTTCTCTTCTAAGAAATGCTCGTGCTACTTTTGTTTTTGTTTGAATGAAACCAATTTCATTGTTCTAACTAACGTTTTTATATATCATTCAATATCAGTTTGAAGTGATTATAAAATCTTCTACTGTTAAATCAAATTTAGCGATTTGCTTTTGAATTCTTTTCATAACTCCCAGTTTTCTTTTTTGATCCAGAAAGAGGTATCCTTCGGGATTGATGTACTGAACACCTTTTACAACCATGTTCCAGATAATCACGGCAAGTTTCCTTGCAGTAGCACTTATGGCAGAAACTCTTCCTTTGCGGAAGTTTATTCTATGAAAAAAGTCTCTCAATGGTGTTGATTCCTTCAGATTTCCAATAGCATTTGCTGCATTTCTAAGGGCTATTTTAAGTCTGTTGCTTCCTTTTGGAACTTTGCTTGAGAGCACTTTCCCCCCGCTGATTTTATTGTTTGGTGCTAAGCGGAGCCATGATGTAAAATGCTTTGCGGTAGGAAATTTTCGAATCCCTTCGATCCCGATTTCGCTCATGATTGACAATACGGTGGAATAACTTATCCCTTCAATAGCGAGAAGGTCGGTGCCCTCAAAAATTTGGTAGGATTTCAGGTTCAGGTCAATGTCCTTGGGCGTGTTTTTGTTGATCTTTTTATAGGTTTTGGGCTCAATGTGGTGCTGTTTTTTATTGTCATCATTATCGATGATTTCATTAAGCATCTCTTCAATCATTTTATCACATTCCGATATCTTTCGCTGGAGGTGGTCATACGTGTCAAGCTCTTGCCTGAGTGCGAACAGGTAATCTTTTCGTCCATTGGATTGAAGGGCCCTTGCAATTTCTGCTTCACTTTTTCGACAGTTGCCGTGTCGCAGGGATGCTAACTTTTCGGGGCTGGTTTCCCCATCGCAAATGGCACGTATGATGTTCAATCCTGTCAACCCACAAATGTCGTTTACCACAACATCTAACCGCAGGTTTAAAAGGCTGAGGTTTTTCTGCATCTTTTTGGAAGTGGCTGCCGCCATGTGTAATAAATTAGCCCTTTGCCGGCAATAGGTACGTAGTTGCTCTGTTTTGCCATCGGGAAGGAAACTACTGGAGAGTAATCCCAAACTGTGCAGTTTTTGTATCCACTGGCAGTCTTTTATATCGGTTTTCTTGCCTTTTATATTTTTGGTGAACTTTCCGTTGCACAAAATAACATGAAAGCCTCTGGAGATCAGTATAGCATAGAGGTTCTGCCAATAAATTCCAGTACTTTCCATGGCAATGGTTTTTATGTTCTTCTCTTTTAACCAATCGGCCATTTCAAAAAGGTCCTGGTTAAAAACACCAAACTCCCGAATGTCTTGTTCCCGCTGTCCAATCCCCACCCAATGCGAGCGGCTTCCAACATCAATCCCCGCAGCGTGAGGGTTGACTACTTCCATTGAAATCTCTTTTTCTTCCATTGAATATTGCTGTTAAAATGCTCTTAGAAGATGTGCTTTAGGCAAAGAAAATATTCTAACCGGGGTTCCCTAAAACGGGACCGCCACTGAAGTCATCGCAAACATCCAGGGCCAGGATTGCGCTCGTGCTATTATGCAACAGTTCTAAAATCGGCCTTACAAAGAGCAATACAAAGATAAAAAGTCGTGTGCAACCCCATCACGTTAGCTTTGGAAGTCAATGTTGTGGTATAGGGAGGATTGCCTACAACTCCAGAAAGGCATGCCATGAGAAATTCGTCATCGTTTGATTTTTTTTGATTATGGATTTCACACGATGGTACGGTAATTAAATTACTCCTAAAATCAATTCCGTCGAAGTCTTTTTGTTGCGGAAATATTGCCAAAGGAGGAACATGTTCTCTACTTGTCGCTTTTGCTCCACAATAATAGCATGATTCTTCTTTCATATTTTTTTATAAGCCTACAATGGTTCGTTTAAATAATGGTTAAAATCTATACCCGCATCTTTAGATACGCCAATGGCGGGTATATTCTCCTTAGCTCAACAGATTTTCAAATATAAGTAATTTCTATGTTTAGCTTGGTTGATTTTTAGATGAGTCTTCAACAATCAATCAACTGATTCGAAGAGCTTTGGATGGTCATAAAAGTCAGACTACCGTGTTGCAGAGTCGTTTGTTGCAGGTCAGATTAAAAACTTCGCCAAACAGAAGATGGGACAGGCCGTTTAGAAGATTTGTTCCGGCATTTAGAAGCAGTTTTCGGGGGTCGCAAATTGCTTCTAAGTGGTGGTGGATTGCTTCTAAGTCACGAACACTTGCTTATAAATACCGAAAACCTGCTTTCGGTTGGCGTTGATTGGCAACTATGGGGCAGAAGATTGCTTCTGTCCGGCGAGACTTTTGAAAAAAAAAGAGAGGGTTTTTAACTCATGTCAAATTGCGTCACAGACGCAAGACCAACAACCACTAGTTAACGATTTCGCTCAAACTAGTGGTAGGAGAGGTTTGAGTACCATCGAATTTTCCATAAATATGATCTGCAATTGATGCAAAGAATGAACAAATCGCTTAGTCTGTAATGGTAAAAAAGTTGAAAATCAATAAACACAGACTTTTTGGCGCTGGTTTAAAATTTATGGGAATATATTTTTACTTTTAAGCCTAATAAAAATAACCTCGATGAAAGCAATAGTTTTTTCCGTATTCATGTTTTTGACAGTGGTCGGCTTTTCACAGAAAAAAGAGTCATTGTTCAATGGTAAAAATTTAAAGGGTTGGACCATTTTTGTTGGAGACAATACCGTTAAGCCTGAAAATTTTTTCTATGTAAAAGATGGTTCGATTGAAACCATAGGTGTGCCTGTAGGCTATTTACGCACCAAAAAGGAATATTCGAACTACCGTTTGCATGTTGAATGGCGTTACCCGGAAAAGGAAGTAAACAGCGGAATTATGCTGCATGTTACTGGTCCCGACAAAATTTGGGTGACACACTATCAGGCTAATCTTAAACACCTAAATGTCGGCGATTTTGTAGTTCATGGAGTAGGCGAGAAGGCTACCATTCGTGAAAAGGAATATATTTCGACTGAAAAAGACAAACCGGCTGTTCCAAAACTGAATCCTTCAAACGAAAAACCGGCTGGCGAGTGGAACAGCTATGACATTGTTTGTAAAGGAAATACCATAGAAATAAAGGTAAACGGATTACTTCAGAACACAGCAACCAATTGTTCGCTGACCAAAGGTGCCATTGCTTTGCAGGCCGAAGGTTGCAAAATTCAATTCCGTAATTTGTGGATCGAAAAAATAAAATAGTGCAGGGTTGAATGGTTAAATTGTTTGATTGCTAAATTGCCTTAACCCGCCATAACCTCTATCCTTTACCTAACCAAACATGCGCGAAAAAGAGGAAAATATTGGCCGAAGTCGTGCCGATGAACTTTTTGATCAGATCAAATCTGGCGATCAAAAGGCGCTTGAATTGTTGTTTTCCATCTATTTTCCCCGTTTGAACGACTTTGCCCGGAATGTGGCTAAAGATGATGTGATCTCTCAGGACATTGTTCAGGAGGTGTTTGTAAAGGTTTGGGAAAAAAAGGCCGAGATTGAAAATGTTAATTTAGAAGCTTACCTTTTCAGGCTGGTGCGAAACCGTTGTATTGATTACATCAAGCATTTAAAGGTAGTGAATAACCGGATGCAGGAAATTCAGATCTCATCGAAATACGAAGAATTATACCGCATCGATTTTATTGGCAACGAACCCTATGTTTTGATTGAACAGGAATTGAAACAGAAAATCGAAAAAACCATTCAAAGTTTGCCCGATCGTTGTCGGGAAGTTTTTATCCTGAGCCGGTTAAATGGGCTAAAGAATAAAGAAATTGCTGAAAAGCTGAATATTAATATCAAGAATGTGGAACGGCACCTGAGCCGAGCCATGCAATCCTTCCGCGAAAACCTCTCCGAAGAACTTCCAATTGCACTTATTATTTTTGTATTAAAGGGGTTGTAGTTTTGAAAATTGGTTTTAATTTTCAAATTCCATGTTAGGAATCAAAAAAAATCTGATTCAACGATGGGTAAGTAGAGTCCCTTGTCGTTATATAGGCAAAGGCTTAAATACCCAACATGGAAAAACAGGACTTTCAAAACATGCTATACCGTTATTTCAGGGGAAAACTCGGCGATGATGAGTATGAACTGTTGGCGGATAGCCTTCAGTATAATGAGAATAGTGTATGCTTTGAAGAAGAAAAACGAAAATGGGAAAGCAGTCCTGAATTGGATGAACGAGGTACCCAAAACCTAACACGCCTTCAATATAAAATCATTCAAAAAGATTTAAGCAAACCGAAAGAGCCAATTATCCGAGGATTTTGGGTTCGTGTGGCTTCGGTTGCTGCAATTCTGGCTTTAGGTCTGTTGGCCGGAAGCGCCATTACTTATTTAGTTTCCCAAGACAAAACATCGTCGGAGCAGCTTGTTTTTGAAACGCCTCGCGGCGAAAAATCGATGGTGAAATTACCCGATGGTACGGAAGTTTGGTTGAATGCCAATTCCAGATTGGTTTATAACTCATTTTCAGCTGATCACAGGCAAGTTGAACTAAAGGGAGAAGCTTTTTTTAAAGTTATTCATAATGAAAAGGCTCCATTTATTGTTAAGACTAATGAGTGCGATATAAAAGTTCTGGGAACCACTTTTAATGTAATGGCTTACGACGAGTTTGGGAGAAAGGAAATTACCCTGCTTGAAGGAAAAGTAAATGTGAATATGGATGGGAACGAGCAGGTATTAAAACCCGGGCAAGCTCTGATTTTGAAGAACCACCAAATGAAGATTTCAGAAGTAAATGCCTCGCGATCCTCTTTGTGGGTTGATAATAAGTTTAATTTCAAAGACATTCCATTGACGGAGCTGATGAAGCGACTGGAAAACTGGTACGATGTGGATATTACTCTGGAGAATTCTTCAGGAAGGGAGGTCAACTATACCGGAACCTTTAAAAACGAGGAAACCATATGGCAGGTATTGGATGCCATTAAAGTATATACCCCAATTCAATATAAAAAGACCGATTTGCGACAAATTAAAATTAGCGTAGAATGAAGAAAGAAAACGCCAGATGAGCGGCCACTCATCTGACGTCAGATAATGTGATATAAATACTCATTTAAATCGAAGTAAAACTATGAAAAAAAACGATCCGAAGCAAAGGCATCGCCGATGTCCTATGCTCAGAAAAATTCTTAACATTATGAAACTAACAACCTTGTTGTTTTTCGTTGCACTTTTTCATGTTTCCGCCAATTCGTATTCTCAGACCCGGTTAAGTCTGAAGTTTGAAAACGAGACTCTTGAAAGTGTTTTTAGTAAGATTGAAGCTAATTCGGATTTTTCAATTTTTTATAAGAATGACCTGATTAAAGATTCGAAAGAAATAACCGGAGACTATAAAGATGCTTCAGTGAACGAAATTCTGGATCAGGTACTGAAATCAGAGAACCTTTCCTATACAATAAAAGGAAAGCTCATCATGATTGTCCCTGAGATAAATCCCCGCGAATCTAATTCGGAACAGCAAAAATCGGTTTCTGGAAAAGTTAGTGATGGCACAGGAACAGCCTTGGTAGGCGTTTCAGTAGTCATAAAGGGAACTTCATCGGGAACAATTACTGATGTTAATGGTAACTTTTCGCTTTCAAATGTTAAAGCATCCGATGTTTTGAAATTTTCGTTTATAGGGATGAGAACTCAGGAGATTCCGGTTGCAGGAAAGGATATAATTAATGTTAAACTATCCGATGAAACCATAGGGGTTGATGAGGTGGTTGTTGTTGGCTATGGGACACAGAAAAAGACTTCACTTATTGGTTCTGTTTCTTCGGTTAATTCGACAGAACTGGTAAAGGCCCCACTTAGTAATGTATCACAAGCACTTGTAGGTAAGTTACCTGGATTGGTAACTCGGCAATCATCGGGTCAGCCCGGCAATGATGGTGTCGATATGTACATTCGTGGATTTGGTTCGCTCAATAGTAATGCCCCCATGATTTTAGTCGATGGGGTTGAGCGGTCGTTTAATAACCTTGATCCATCAGAAATTGAATCGGTTACTATTTTGAAGGATGCTTCGGCCTCTGCTGTTTATGGCGTTCGAGGAGCAAATGGTGTAATATTGGTGACCACCAAGCGTGGAAAAGAAAGTAAGCCTGTAATTACCTATACCACATCATATACATTAAGTAGCAATACCCGAATGCCTACGTATCTGAATGGTGAAGAATACGTGAAATGGTATAACTATGCTGATGAAATTAATGGACGTCAACATACTTTCCCCGATGCTGTAGTGAATAAGATAACCAATGGAGATCCGGATGGAATATATGGAAACACCGACTGGATCAAGCTCATGATTAAAAAATCGGCTCCTACACAACAACATAACCTTTCTCTGAATGGTGGAAATAAAGATGTGAAATATTTTGTGTCTCTGGGTTATTTAAACCAGGATGGGATTATCGACAGGGTTGATTATAGTCGCTACAACATCAGGTCTAACCTCGATGCAAAAGTGAACGAAGAAATAACAATGTCGCTTAATGTAAGTGGAAATGTTGCCAGTAGCCATAATCCCCAGATTTCGAATTTCGATGGGAACGGAAATTCGGTATCCACAAATCTGATGAACCAGATTATTACGGCTCACCCTTATATCAACGCCCAAACTAGCAGTGGAAAATACTTGGCAACATCAATACTGACAGGGAATAATCCATTGGCAGCCAGAGACCTTTCAGGTTTTAATAATACCGATAATACTGGTGTACAAACCAGTCTGTCGATGATGTACGATGCTCCTTTTTTGAAAGGATTGTCGTTTAAAATGGTTGGAAGCTACGATAAAAATTATTATCACTCAAAGTCGTTTTACACGCCTTATACGGTTTGGGCAGTCAACCCAACAACCACTTCTTCAACACTTCAGGAAGTTGACGCCCCCTATGGTACCGTAGCTTTACTCTCTGAAGGCTATACTCAGTCGAGCCGTTGGACCGCTCAGCAATTTATTACATACCAACATGTATTCAATAAGAAGCATGCTTTGGATGCATTGTTGGTTGCCGAACAATCTGAATATAAGGGTACCAGTTTAGGCGCTTATGCACGTAATTTTGACTTGAACGATATCGCTGAGTTTGTGTTTGCAAAGGAAAATCCGACCAAACCAACAGGTGGATCGACTACTACCCATCGGGTCGGCTGGGTCGGCCGTGTGAATTATACTTATGACAATCGGTATTTAATGGAAGTATCTGCTCGCGTTGATGCATCGACTAATTTTCCTGAAAACTTGAGGTACGGACTATTCCCTTCAGGATCATTTGGCTGGAGAGTTTCTGAGGAAGATTTTTTTAAAAGGATAAAACCTGTTGTGACCAACCTAAAACTTCGCACATCATATGGGGTACTCGGAAATGATGTGACTAATGGTAGTTATGACTATATGCGTTTTGTGACAATAAACGGCCCTGTGGCCAATTTTGGGGGAGATAATGTCAATGGAATTTACACCACTTCGTATCCCAATAAAAATCTGACTTGGGAAAAATCGTCAACTGCAAACGCCGGAGTTGATCTTGAACTCTGGAATGGCAAGATTGGCCTAGAGTTTGACTGGTTCTACAAAGTCACCCGAGATATTCTTACAACAATTGGAGGCACGTATCCTCCGTCCATTGGTGGCTATTATTCGAATACTGTTAATTCAGGCAAAGTGGATAACCGTGGTTTCGAGTTAGTACTGACTCACCGGAATAAAATTGGCGAATTTGATTATTCAGTAAGGGGGTCGGTGAGTTGGGCGCATAATCGAATTCTTAACATGGATCAATCGGCTGACACACCAGAATATCTAAGTTTAATCGGGCATTCAATGGGAGCCAAAACAGGGCTTATTGCTCAGGGATTATTTGCCACCGACAGGCAGGCCACAACCTCACCAGTTGTTAATTCGTCGGCCAGGGCGGGCGACATTATCTATAAAGATATTAATGGTGATGGTAAAGTTACTTACGAACAAGATGTTACTATTATTGGAAGAAGCAGTTTACCTGAACTGAACTATGGATTTAACTTTTCATCTACCTGGAGGAACCTTGATTTTTCATTTTTGATTCAGGGTGCGGCCATTTGCGACAACGCCTTAATGGGATGGTACGATGGAATAGGTTGGGACGACACTCAATTTACCCGTCCATTCTACGGCGGCGGAAATACACCAAAATATTTGGTCGAAGGAGCCTGGTCTCCAACCAACCAAAATGGGAAATATCCACGTCTTGACAATCAGTGGAGAGCTAATAATAATTGGGCGTCAACGCTTTGGATTGTTAACGGAGCTTATGCACGTCTAAAAAATGTACAGATGGGTTATTCAATTCCAAAACATCTTGCCACTCGACTTGGATTTGAGACCAGGTTCTCGGTAGCCGCCACCAACGTATTTACTTTGTCGTCATTCAAGTATCTTGACCCGGAGGCTCCGAATGTAAGCAATGGCTACTATCCTCAACAACGTACGTTTAGTCTGGGTGCACAAATAACTTTCTAACGGTAAAAAATATAATTATGAACAAATATATTATCATATTAACCACAGTTGCTGTAATACTCTGTTTTACCGGATGTAATTCTTTCCTTACGCCAGATCCAACTGATAAATACTCTGAAACAGTAGCTTTTAGCAGCGAAAAAAATGCGAAATTGTATGTCAACTCCTTTTATCCAGTTTTAAGTCATTATGGATTATTTGGGAGCGCCTATCTGAGTGGTTGCATGTATGTTGAAGGTTTGACAGACATTATTAAAACAGCCGGGAGTACTATTGGTTCGAACGGGGCTGTGGCTAATTTATATGCAACCAATCCAAGTCTAATTACTCCTGATCAAAATTCATTGGATATTTGGACCAACGCATATTATAACATTCGTTTAATCAATGAATTTTTAGTTGGCTTAAATGAAAGTATAAATCTAGATGGGGCAGTAAAAACCCGTTTAAGTGCAGAAGCGCGTTTTTTCCGCGGATACCTTTACTTTCTACTAATGAGAAACCACGGAAGTGTAATCATTTTGGATGAATTAACCAGTGATCCGCTTCATGCTAGAAGTAGTGCTTCTGAATGCTGGGACTCTGTTGAAGCAGAATTTGATTTTGCTGCACAGAATTTACCTAAATCATGGGAAAGCGCAGATGCAGGCCGCATAACGCAAGGTGCTGCCTACGCCATGAAATCCAGAGCAATGCTTTATGCAGAGCGCTGGCAGTCGGCATACGATGCAGCCAACAAAGTTCTGGCAATGGTAGCCGATGGAACTTATCAGCTAAACACCAGTTACGAAAAGGCATTTGGTTCATATTTGGCCGACAACAACAAAGAAGCTATTATCGAATACAAGTACAGTTATCCGAATTTGACGCACAACTACGATTTAATTACCAGTCCGGGAGGCGATTATACTGGTTTTGGCGGTGATATTGAACCAACACAAGAGTTGGTTGAGTCATATGAAAAAGCAGGTGGTGGAACGGTAGATTGGAGTACCTGGCATAAGTCGGGAGTTGAGGATACCCCTCCATGGCAATCGTTGGAACCTCGTTTTCAAGCCACTGTTTTATACAACGGATGCTCTTGGAAGGGCAGGACTATTGAACCTTTCGCTGGAGGTACTGATGGCTGGACGGCTTATCCTCCTGCCACCGGCGGTAACAAAGGGGCTTCGGTTACCGGTTATTACCTGAAGAAATATGTCGATCAGTCACATATTGACCTGATCAATAAAGCCAGTTCACAAACAATGGTTGAATTACGCTTGGCTGAAGTTTATCTCAATTTTGCTGAAGCCGCCTACAAGTTAGATAAAATAAGCGATGCTAATTCAGGAATTAACACAATTCGCCAAAGGGTTGGATTACCAGTGCTTAATCTTTCAGGAGTTAATTTGTTTAATCAGATCAAAAAGGAACGTAAAATTGAACTTGCAGGAGAAGGACAACGTTACTGGGATTTGCGTCGCTGGAAAGATGCAGTGAACCAGTTGTCTGGATTATATGTTCATGGTCTTAAAGTAACCAAAACAGGCAATACTTTTTCGTACGATTACATTACCTGCGACGATCTTCCGCGTCAGTTTCCTGAAAAATTTTATGCTTTTCCGATCTTGTCTTCTGAAAGGTCGAATAATCCAGCTTGCGAACAAATTACAGGATGGTAGTACAAATATTTAATAGTGAGACATTATGAAGAATTTAAAATATATAACACTTGTTTTAGGCCTGGCATTGCTAATAAGCGGCTGTGCCCAAATCGATGACGAGTTTAAGGTTAAAAGTGATGCCAGTCAGTTAAAAACCCTTATGGTAACATTTGCTGATGGTACAGGAGGTTATAAACCTGTTGAGGCAGAACCTTATGGCGAAACCCTGACTGTAGAAATTCCTTGGTACTACCCCGATGGAACTTATAATGAAACAAAACTCGACAGTCTTTTTCTGACAGCAACGCTTCCGAATAGTGCATATATGAAACCGGCTTTTGGATTGGAAGATTTGACAAAACCAAAAGTGTTTACTCTAACAGCACAAAATGGTAGTCAAAGTAAATATACCATTACCGCTGTGCGTAAAAGAAGCAATAAAACAGACATCAAATCATTTAAACTTGATGGAGCAAATATTGATGGGATTGTGGTCAATAACAAGGTAATCATTCCATACACCACTGAAGATATTACCAAACAAACGGCCACTGTTGAGTTGGCATATTATGCAAAAATTTCACCGAATCCGGCGTTAGCTCACGATTATTCTCAACCCGTTGAATATACCGTGACTGCCGATGACGGGTCAAAGGCAGTTTACACTGTTGAACTTGGAATGCCTGTGAAAGTGGCTGAAGGGTTTGCCTCGGTTAAGAGACTATGGTCGAAATCGGCTGGCGATCTGGAATTCTCTGATTATGCCAATATTTCAATAGCAGTCAGTGGCAATTACCTGGTTGTCCCATTCTCAAACGAGTGGGTAGGTGGATCATCTGCTAAATGCTATGACCGCAAAACGGGCAATTATGTCAGCGACCTGAATGTTTCAGGAGTCAACGGATTGTATGCGGTGGCCAATGATCAGAAAGGAAACATTGTTGGAATTAATAATATTTATTCAGGCGAAAATATTTGCCTCTTTAAATGGAATAGCGCGACTTCCGAGCCTAAACTCCTGGCCAGAAGCTCAGACTGGACTCCGGTCGAAAGTAGTTTCTATGGGCGTAAACTTTCTGTGTATGGCGATCTTGACGGCGATGCTGTTATTATGGCTACTACCGACGGAACCAACGCCGGAAGTGTTAACCGAATTTTGAAATGGACTGTTAAAAATGGGGCAATCGTTTCACAAGACCCGGAATCAATTGTTTATCCCAAAGCTTGGGGATGGGTAGCAAAGGCTGTTCCAACAGGGATCAGGTCAACCGACAATTATTTTGTTTGCTCCAATCTGCCAATTTTTATAGATTATGTTAGTGGTACCAATAACAGTATCATCAATTCCTTCAGTTCGAATTATTTGTCGGTTATGCGTGATGCAACACCGGCATTAAGTTATTTCGAGTTCAATAATGCAAAATATGTGGCGGTTGTTGATGCAGGTGCCTATAGCAGTGCTATGCATATTTTTAATGTTACTGATATTTCAAAAATTTCTACTCCGGCAGGTTCAGGTGATGCGTATAATAAATTCCATGCATTTGATGGTGAAAGCGATTACATTGCAAGTCCGTCACCGAACTGGAATGTTACCGCTGAGGTTGCAACGGCCCCTGTTTCAGCAGATGGCTTTACAATGGCTGTTTATTTTTTGAATACAAATGGAGGCATAACAGCTTATGAATTAAGCTGTATTGATGCCAGTGCATTCTAACACTACTGATTACAATTTAATTAGAGGTTGTGTCAAAGTATGATGTTGAGACAGCCTCTAATTTTTTTAGAAGACAAAATATTGAAAACAAAAAATAAGTGTGAATGAGTCAAAAGATTTTTAATCTCCTCGTATTTCTTTTTATTCCTTTTTTATTGTATTCATGTAGTAAGAAGGATAACTCGGTGCTACCCCCCGAAAGCGAAACGAACGAAACAAAAGTTGATACTTCGCTGGTTCGGTTGTTTAATAATACGCCGGTTATTTTATGGATAGAAGCTTCTGCCAACTTTTCGCGTTTGGGAACAGCCGATCGAATGGCTACTGTTTTTCAGAAAGTTGCAAATATTGGCGTAAAAGGAATTGTTGTTGATGTTAAAGGAATTTCAGGACTGGTAAACTATAATTCTAAAATTGGCCAGCAACTCAAAAATTGGAACGGTTATACTCAGGCTGACGGTTTTGACTATCTCCAAAATGTAATAACAGAAGCACGAAAGAAGGGCCTTAAAGTTTTTGCATCAATGAGTGTTTTTGGGGAAGGAGTCAACTATGGCGGAACAAAGTATGGAAAAGTATTTTCTGATCCTGCTTTCGCAGAGATGCAAAGCCAGGTTATGACCCTTTCAGGTGAAGTAAAGAAAATTACAGATGTATATTCATATGGAATGCTTAATGCTGCACGCACGGATGCTCAGGATTATGAACTCTCTTTAATTAAAGAATTGGTTTCCAGTTATAATCTGGACGGATTTGTTTTGGATTATTGCCGTTATTATGATATCTCGGCTGATTTCTCTGAATATTCACTAAATCTCTTTAAGAATTGGGCTGGATTGTCTTCGGTTAAAACTAACGATATTGTTCAAAGTTGGAAAACATCAAATGGGGCGGTTGTTCCTAATGTTACAGGTCTTCAATTTAAAAAATGGATTGAATTCAGATCTCAATCCATTCGTAATTTTGTTGAGAAGGCCAGGAGTGCAGTTAAAACGATAAAGCCGGGAATGGCATTTTGTTCGTATTCAGGTGCTTGGTATGATACCTATTATTATGTGGGCGTAAATTGGGCGAGCAATACCTTTGATCCAGCACAAAATGGGTTCTCATCCTGGGCTACTCCCACATACAAGAATACCGGATATGCTGAGTTAATAGATATGTTTATGACTGGCAATTATACTTCAACGCTTACCGGCGCTGGCTGGTGGACTGTTCAGGGGCAGATTGACGGGGCTCATAATGTCCTGAAAAATGCTAATATTCATTTCGGGGCAGTTGATATAGGCAATACTTCTTGGTCGAACTTAAAAAATATGCAGGATGCCGTAACTCTGATTCTTCAGCAGACCAGTGGAATTATGTTATTTGATTTAGTACACATCGACGATGCCAATGAAAATCAATTTAAACAACCTTTGTACAATAGTGTAAAAGAAGCTATCGATAAAGGACTGTCAGGTAAATAATTTGAAAAATGTGTCGTTTTAAGTAGTCTGAAAAGCTCAGACTACTTTTTTGCCAGATAATCAGAATTGCACTTTCATCACTACAAACCAGGTTCGATCCATGCCGTAATATACCTGATAGCTGGTGAATTTCGGATTCCCTTCAGGAATGTTAGTCGATGACTGCTCGATGTATTCAGTGTCTAGCAGGTTTTGTCCGCCAAATATCAGGTTAAGTTCAGTACGTTTTGTTTGTGCTTGCCTGTAATCGCTTCGGTTCGCCAAATCGTTGAAATCATAAAGGCCAAATGGTGTGTAAATCCGTTCGGCATGGGAATAATTCATCCGGATGTAGAGTTGTGCATCCCGCAGTATTCGGCCTCCGCAAATAAACTGAGTTGAGGCGCATTTGCCACGTACCCCATCCAGCTATAATTTATTTATCATTAATTCTTTATCGCATCGTAAAATGTGGCCTGGGCATCTTTCTTCTATTTTTATTCGCCCAGCGAAACCATACGGTTTTTCAAGTTGATGAAACCTTTTAATTTTAATCTTCAGCATGTTTATTTCCTTGAAACGAAGCAGCGTCAATTCGTTAAATGTGTTCGGACACATAAGTAATGCTTTTTAACACAAAATTTGAGTGTCAATTATTTCAAAAAACTAAAATTCAACGTATTGAAAAAATAGCAATTTTGAAAATATGGTTTTTATGTGTGCGCACACAAATTTTTATAGCAATTGATAATCATTTCTTTATATTTGTATATTCAAAACAAAAAAAACTAAACTCCGAACATGAGTGCTAAAAGGATATCCATACAAGATATTACCCATCATGCAAAAGTATCGGCTGGAATGGTTAACTGGGGCCTCCACAATCGCGGAAAGTCCATTGAATACAAAAAGAAAAAAAATGAAAACGCGATCAAGGAACTTAACTTCAATCTGAACCTCCTTGCCCAGACATTGGCGATGCAAGGCCAATTCAGTGCATATCGTCTTTTCTCCAAAAGCTTGCTGGAAAACAAAAATCGGTACTTGTTCAAACAGCACCTGGAACAAGCAATTGAAGAGTTAAACAATTTCGGTTTTTTTCAATACGTTCCGTTATCTGAAATGGGGTGTGTGGATTTATTAATGTGACACTAAAATTTTTCTTTTTAAATAAATCCTAAAAGCTATGAATAAGATCAACTGTTTTTTTCGGTACGATAAAAAACAGTTTTAATATAAAAATTGTCATTAGCCATATGAGAAAATCTTTGCTCACTATTTCTGTCTTTTTTACTGTTTTAATTTGCTGTATTCCGGTTTTGTATGGACAAAAGAAATTTCCATATCAGGATTCGTCAAATTCAGTTGAGAAAAGAGTTGATGATCTTTTAAGTCGGATGACATTAGAAGAAAAAGTCTTTCAACTCAAATGCAACATGTTTTATATGAGCCATTACTATGAACGGGATTTTAGGGTTGGGAATGCGCGCAACATTGCTCATTTCATGCATCGGGAGACCAAGGATACAATTCCCCCTTCTGCATGTGCAGAGGCTATTAATACCGATACACGCAAATCGATTGAAGCTAACCGTTGGGGAATTCCAGTGCTACAGCATGGAGAAGCGTTACACGGAGCACAATGGGGAAATGCGACCTGCTTTCCTCAAAGTATTTCAATGGCGGCAGCATTCGATGATGAATTTTATTTTAAAATAGGCCAAGCTATCACCAAAGAATTAAGGGCTGTCGGTGTTCGGCAGGTTTTATCACCGGTGGTGAATATTACCCGTGATCCCAGGTGGGGTAGATCGGAGGAGACATACGGTGAAGATGTCTTTCTGTCATCGCGAATGGGAGTTGCTTATACGAAAGCACTTGAACAGGGCGGTGTAATTGCTACACCAAAGCATTTTGTCGATAATTATGGTGATGCCGGTCACGACTCATATGCCTCTAATCTGTCATGGAGGGTATTGCGTGAAACTTTTCTAGAACCTTTCAGAGCATGTATTCAGGAAGGTGGAGCCAGATCGATCATGACCGCTTATAATTCCATTGACGGAGTTCCGTGTTCGTCCAACAGTGTTTTACTGAAAGATATTTTACGAAAGGAATGGGGTTTTAAAGGTTTTGTCGTTTCCGACTACAGCGCTGTAACCGGCGTTTTCAAAGCGCATAAAACTGCTGAAAGTTATCTTGACGCTCAGGCTCAATGTCAAATGGCAGGACTGAACCTGGAGTTGCCTTATGGGAAGGGCGATTTATTGGCAATGGTTAAATGCGGAAAGGTTTCCAAAGAGCAAATCGACGAATCAGTTCGTTATATTCTCACCTGTAAATTTCAACTGGGGTTGTTTGAAGACCCGTATGTCGATGCGAATAAAGCCAATCAGATTGTCAGAAGTGCCGAACACCGCGAACTGGCTCTTGAAGCGGCTGAGAAAGTGATGACATTGCTTAAAAATAAAGACGGGGCGCTTCCATTGTCTGATCAGTCGGTTAAACGGGTTGGCTTGTTTGGTCCTGTGGCCAATGTGGTTAGCTTGGACGATTACTCCGGACCTTCCGGAGGGTGGAAGGGTAATCATGCACCGACACCATACGAAGCCTTGGTAAAGCGGTTAAAAGGCAAAGCAGAAGTAATCCTTCACCAACCTGGACAAGATGTTGTGGCACTCGCCCGGACTTGTGATGTGGTCATCTTTTTTGGAGCCATCAATGAAGGAGAACATTACGACCGGAGTACGCTGGCGCTTCCGTCGAAATCGGTAAAAACAGCTCAAAGTCTTGATAATGCGACTATTGTCGCTGGTGCCGAATCAACAGAAATCAATATTGACCAGGAGAAGATGATTAATGACCTGGCATCCTGCGGTGTAAAAACAATTGTTGTGTTGCAAACCGGATCGGTTGTTGACATCAGAAACTGGATCAGTAAGGTAGATGCTCTTTTAGAAGCATGGTATCCCGGAGAACAGGGGGCCTCAGCAATTGCCGGAACCTTGTTTGGCGACGTTAATCCGGGGGGACGATTACCTGTTACCTGGGTTCGTCATTCGGGTCAGTTGCCCATGTATTATAGTATTAAACCATCGGGAAAAGGTTATGCTTATAACGACGACGATGGCTTGCCAATGTATCCGTTTGGCTTCGGGTTAAGTTATACTTCATTCGAATACTCCAACCTGGTTTTGCCCGAAAGAGTGGAAAAAGACAAAAGTATTGAAGTAAAGCTAACAATCAGGAATACAGGAAAAGTAAAAGGAGATGAAGTTGTTCAGCTTTATCTGCACGACGAACTTGCATCTGTAGTCAGACCGCTAAGAGAATTAAAGGCATTTAAACGGGTAACGCTCGAATCCGGTGAGACAAAGCAAGTGATATTAACGCTGCCGTACCGTAGTTTCTGTTTTTGGGATAAAGACCTGAAGTTTGTTTCAGAACCCGGACTTTATAAGGTTTATATCGCCAAAAATGCTGCGGATACACAACTGGAGGGTATTTTAAATGTGCAATAAACGAGTTGGAATCAAAACAGTGATCACAGCCCTTTTTAGATAGAGTGTTGTCTCAGAAAATTTATATAATGAATAAAATTATCCTGAGTATTATATGTTTTTTGATAGTAATTGTAGCACTTGGTCAATCGCATGCAAGCGTGTCCTATTTAAAACAAAATACAATTTGCAACCCCTTGAACCTAAGTTACAGATTCTGCCTCAACGATCCTTCGCGGCGAGAAGCTGCCGATCCTACAATGATTGTGTTTAAAGGAGAGTATTATTTGTTTGCATCAAAGTCGGGAGGATACTGGCATTCGACGGATTTGATTAATTGGGATCTTATTACCACCTCCGACCTTCCATTGGAAGATTATGCTCCTACCGCCGTAGTAATTGGTAATGCGGTATATTTTATGGCATCCGGAAAAAGTCCGGTTACAATCTATAAAACTTCAGATCCCCAAACCGGCAAATGGGAAGTTGCAAATTCTTCATTTCCCATTGGAATGGTCGATCCTGATTTGTTTTTCGATGACAATGGCCGTTTGTACTTTTATTATGGCGGTTCCAACACAAAACCAATTTATGCCGTTGAACTGGATACAAAAAGCCTTAATCCCATCGGAACACCTGTTGATTGTTTAAATAGTAACAAAGAAAATTACGGATGGGAACAACGGGGCGATTATAATAACCGACCCGAAAATGCCTATATCGAAGGTGCCTGGATGACCAGATACAGTGGTAAATACTATCTTCAGTATGCAACTCCGGGAACTGAATTTAAAAGCTATTGCGATGGGGTTTATATGTCAGATAAACCGCTTGGTCCATTTAAATTAGCTTCGCATAATCCCTGCTCATCAAAACCCGAAGGTTTTATTGCCGGAGCTGGTCATGGTAGCACTTCCCAGGATAAATATGGTAATTATTGGCGTATTTCAACCATGAGCATTTCTCAAAAGAACGGTGCAGAGCGTCGCCTGGGTTTGTTCCCCATGTTTTTCGACAAAGATGGGATCTTATTCACATACACTGGTTTTGGTGATTTTCCATTTACCATACCCCGAAAAAAAATAGAAAGACCAGGCGAATTATTCCCACGATGGATGTTACTTTCATACCATAAATCGGTTGAAGTTTCGACTGAATTGGCCGACCATCCTAAAAATTATGCTTCGGATGAAGAAATTCGCACTTATTGGAGCGCACAAACCGGACACCAAGGCGAATGGATCAGCATGGATTTACAAAAGGAATGCACAATAAATGCGGTTCAACTGAATTTTGCCGAAAACCAAATGCAACTACATGGCCGGAACCCTAAAATATACTACCAGTACCTTTTAGAGTTCTCGAATGATCATAAAACATGGAAAACTTTGGCAGACAAAACACAAAATAAAACGGATGCCCCACACGATTTTGTTACGCTTGCAGTTCCGGTAAAGGCTCGTTACATAAGGCTTACAAGTTACTATGTTCCTGATGGCACATTTGCATTGGCTGACTTACGTGTTTTTGGAAACGGATTAGGAAACGTGCCTTCTGAAGTTAAAAATCTAAGAATAACACGTACCGAAAGTGATCGGCGTGAAGTAAAACTGAAATGGGACAAGAGTCCCGATGCAGTTGGCTACAACATCCGTTATGGAATTCAGACGGATAAGCTCTATCAAAATTATCAGGTACTTGGTCCAGATTCTCTCACCATACGAAGCTTGAATAAATCACAGAAATATTATTTTACGATTGACGGGTTTAATGAAAACGGAATGAATCAAGGTACAAAAGCAGTTGAGGTCGATTAATCAGGTTTAACTACTTAGTTTTTAAGTATAATTTTTTTTAAATATATGGAAATGAAAATCAAAGGACTAATCATGTTATTTATTGTTCTAAACCTAATTAGTTCAGCCTGTTCGGCCACCAAGCCCCCTACCGATGCAAACGGATGCCCATTAATCGTTAAGACTGGAACAATTGATTGTGACCTCGTTGAAGCAACACCTATTGTATTTCATAATAAAGTTTACCGTTTTGAATATATCCGGAAAAAATATTGGGGTAATCAGACCGGCGATTCATATTTCAGGTTTGTTGACCGCGAAACGAGAAAACTGACTAACCCTTTTGCCAAAGGGTTTCACATGGGAAGTGCATTTGTTTATAACAATAGAGTGTATGTTACCGGTGTCGATTCTTTGGACGGGGAACGAATCTATATCTTTTCCTCACGTGACCTCGAAAAGTGGAATCAACGGCTGGTTTTTTACCATCCGGGGTATGGAATTTTTAATACATCCATGACAAGGGCCGGAAACAAATTTGTTTTAATGTTTGAAATCAGCAAACCAAAAGAAGAGGCCGGGGTTGCTTTTACGGCGCGCTTTTCTACTTCAGCTGATTTGAAAAAATGGGAAATACTATCGCCAGACCATAATTATGCAAAAGATCGTTATACAGCCCCTCATTGTTTGCGGTACCTCGATGGATATTATTATGATTTTTATTTAGAGGTTCACAATGGTTTTGAAACCAGGGTTGTTCGTTCCACAGATCTGATAAACTGGGAGCCGAGTCCTTTAAATCCGGTTATGAAAGCTTCTTCGGACGATAAAAAAATTGCTAATAAAAACCTGACTGAAAAAATGTTGCAAAAGATTGCCAATGCCGAAGATTGCAACAATTCAGATATTGATTTTTGTGAATTGAATGGTCGACTGATTATAAACTATTCGTGGGGCAACCAACGGGGTGCTGAATTTCTGGCTGAAGCCTATTATGAAGGAACTATGGAACAGTTCCTCAATGGATGGTTCCCAAATTAATGATTGCAACAATAATTTAAAAATAGAAAAGATGCTCGTTCAAAAACTAATTTGCATGGTGATTTTTACCATGGGAACTTTTTCATCATATTCCATCATTAAGCCACCAACTGATGCTGATGGACGGCCCTTAATCGTTAAAACTGGAACGATTGACTGTGATCTGGTTGAGACCACTCCCATTGTATTTCAAAAAAAAGTTTATCGGTTTGAGTATGTAAGAACCCAATATTGGAATAACAAGACCGGCGATTCTTATTTCAGGTTTGTTGACCGCGAAACCGAAAAACCTACAAAACCTTTTGCCAAAGGATTCCATTTGGGCAGTGCATTTGTTTATCAGGGAATAGTTTATGTAACAGCGGTGGATAAGTGCGATGGTGAACGGATTTATCTCTTTTCTTCTAAAGATCTTGAAAATTGGGATAGCTGTTTAGCCATTGAACTCCCGGGTTATGGCCTTTTTAATACATCGCTTACAAGGGCTGAAAATAAATTTGTTTTGATGTTTGAGATTGGTAAACCGAAAGAAGTGGCGGGAGTAAGATTTACTGCACTCTTTGCAACTTCAACTGATTTGAAAAGATGGGAGGTACTATCGCCAGATCACAATTATGCAAGGGATCGATTTACGGCTCCGCATTGTTTGCGCTATCTTGATGGTTATTATTATGATTTTTATGTTGAGATACATAATGGTTATGAGACAATGGTTGTTCGTTCCAAAGATCTGATAAACTGGGAGCCGAGTCCTTTAAATCCGGTTATGAAAGCTTCTTCGGACGATAAAAAAATTGCCAATAAAAACCTGACCGAAAAAATGTTGCAAAAGATTACCGATGCTGAAGATTGCAACAATTCAGATATTGATTTTTGTGAATTAAATGGCCAGTTAGTTATAAACTATTCGTGGGGCAACCAACGGGGTACTGAATTTCTGGCTGAAGCCTATTATGAAGGAACTATGGAACAATTCCTTAGAGGATGGTTCCCACAATGATTGATTAACAAACAAAACTATTAAAAGAACGAGGAGTTGAAATTATAAACGAATGAATGATCATGCTGGGGTACAATTTTCATGTGTTGGTGAAAAGGGACATGTAAATTTTGTAGAACCCATATTCTTTAGGTATGTAGTTTTATAAATAAATAATTAATATTCAATTGTTTAATAACAATATTTGCTTGTGAGAAGAATAAATTTCTTTATTTTTTTATTTTTTTATTTATCAGTCTCAGTAATTTCAAATCATGTTGAAGCTGAAGGTTTTCAAAAAACAAAAAAAAATGAAAAACCTTTGGCTAATGGGAAAAGCACCTCCTCCGGATTGATCTGGCCGTTGGTTGACCATAGTGAAACTCGGCCGTGGACCTGGTGGTGGTGGCATGGTTGTGCTGTAAACAAAGCTGATATTACAAGTAACCTTGAAGCTATGCAGCATAGCGGTCTGGGAGGAGTCAACATTGTTTGCCTTTTGGATGTACGCGATGAAGGTATTGTAAAACTCCGCTATCTTTCAAAAGAATGGATGGAAATGCTTGCCTACGCTGTCCATGAAGCTCATCGTTTGGGCATGGATGTCGACGTTTCGCCCGTAGCTGGCTGGGCATTTGGCGGGCCTCAGGTCTCTATTAACGATGCTTGTTCCATTGTTGATGTACAACGGATATCTCTGGCCGATTGCCAAAAGAATGACATGCGAATAGCTACCTTCGACACAAACGTACCCGATACCCCCCAACGTTTCGACCTTTCGGGGATAATCGCAAAATCCGATAACGGGAAAGTGATCGAATTAACCGATAAAGTTGATAAAAACGGCATTCTAAACTGGACCGCTCCGGAAGGTAATTGGACTCTTTTCAGTGCAATAAATCATCCCGGAAGTTCACAGGTCCGTATGCCGACTCCTGATGGCAAAGGATGGGTGGTCGATCACCTGTCAGCAAAAGCGGTAAGCAGCTACCTTCAAACGTTTAGCAATACCTTTGCGTTGGCTGACCCTAAGGATTTACCACGTGCCTTTAACAATGACTCCTGGGAGATTAGACTTAACTGGACCCGCGATTTTCCAACCCAGTTTGCGAAACGACGCGGCTACAGTTTAATTCAAAACCTACCCGCCTTTATCGGAGAAGGTAAAAACGATACGATATCCCGTATTATTTACGATTATCGATTAACATTCAATGAATTAATGCTCAGCGAGTTCACTCATACGTTTAATTCCTGGGCTACAAGCCTTGGTCGAAAAACCATAGGGGAAGCCTGTAACGAACCAGCCAACGAACTCGATGTCCATGCCCGGTATGATATTCCTCAGGCTGATGTTGGTGGTCCTGCCAGATGGTATTTAAAAAACGGAATCATCAATCTTTTCCGTGCCAAAGTAGCGTCATCACCAGCTCACATTCTGGGGAAGCCCTATGTTTCTTCTGAAACGCTAACTTGTTATGGACCTATACTTGATACCCCTCTGGCCGACGCAAAAGATAAGCTCGACATCGATATGCTCTCGGGTATCAATCATACGATGCTTCATGGCATTACTTATTCTCCGGAAAATGCTCCCTGGCCTGGATGGCTGTTTTATGCAGGTTTTCATTTGGGACCTTTTAACCCCATGTGGCGGCAAGGCTCCAAAATGTGCAATTACATAACACATTGCCAATCCTTTTTACAATCAGGGAAGCCTTGCGAAGATTTGTTGGTTTACTTTCCGATACACGACCACTGGTCACAACGTCCTAAAGATCGAAATGGAATCTTAAGTCATGAAGTTCCTATGGGGGTGAGAATGCAGGAAGCTACAGCTCCAACCGGACCGGAACTCTGGCACATGGGTTTTGATTTTGCATGGGTGAGCGACTTGCTGTTAAACTCAATTCGTGTTGAAGATGGTTGCTTTGTTTCACCAGGGGCTATATATCGTGCGTTGGTTATCGCCGACTGCCATTTGTTCCCGGATACGACTTTGGAGCGCGTGATTAAGTATGCCGAAGCTGGTGGCACCATTATTTTCCCCGGAGCAGTCCCTTCTGATGTTCCCGGCTTTGCTCGTCTGGAGGAACGTCGAAATCATTTCAGATCTCTAATGCAGCGCATCGAAAATGCAGCAAAACCTGTCGCTGATGGAATTCGCGAAGCCCGTATCGGAAAAGGTCGCATCTTTATAGGTGGTACGGCCGATCAGGTATTGACAATTGCCGGTATCAAACGCGAAAAGCTCTTTGATTCAGGCCTGCGCTGCATTCGCCGAATCGACAACGAGGGAACGACTTATTTTGTGGTTAACCCCGCTAATAATAAACCATTCGATGGCTGGTTACCACTTAACGCCAAGGGGGCCAATGTAGCAATATTCGATCCGATGGATAGCATTTCCGGCATTGCCAAACAACGCAAATCGAAAGCTGGAGACATTGAAGTTTATATGCAACTTCAGCCCCGCGAATCACGAATATTGCGTGTACTTAAAAACCCGGTTAATTCCGCTGCATGGAGGTATTTCGACGCCATAGATCAGCCATTATCCATTCAGGGACCATGGCAGGTAACGTTTATTGATGGTGGAGAGATCATCCCCCACCCCGAAACCATCGACAAACTCGATTCCTGGACCGTCTGGAACAGTGACCAGAAATCCGCTTTGTGTGGCTTCTCAGGAACAGCCTGTTATGCAACCCACTTTATTAAACCTACCGGGAAAGCTGATGATTGGATTATTGACCTTGGAACAGTATTGCATACCGCCCGAATACGCCTTAACGGCATTTTGCTTGCCGACCGGTTTACCACACCCATGCAGGCATTTGCAGGTTCTGCACTTAAAGAAGGTGACAACCTGCTCGAAATCGAAGTATCGAACACACCAATAAACCGGGCCGCCGATCTTGAGATAAAAGGGGTACAATGGCAGAAATGTCTGAGCGAGGATAATAAAAAATTTGTTATTGGCGACTTTTTATTCCCATGGAAAAAGAAAGAAGCTGCAACATGGATACCACGCCCGTCAGGTTTAATGGGGCCAGTAAGACTTATACCTCTGAAAAAGAAAGAAATTTAGGGTTGGGAAAGCTTCCCTCGTCTTACTTATGCTGATTACAATGGTCATTCCGATGGCTAAAAAATAGAATTAGGGTTAAAATTAGGGTTAATAAAGGTTGTTTTAGTTGCCGGCCTTCGGGCTGGCAGCTTCTACGACCCAAAAACCAGACTACGACAAACTAGCTTAAAAAGAAAAATGTATAATACTATTAAACATGACTTTACGAAAAAAAATCAACAAGTGTTTGTTAAACAAACCATTCATCTTCTGATTGCTTTTTCTATTCTATTCCTGAGTCCCACATTACAGGCTCAAGTTCTTACAAGTAATAAGCACCAGATTGTTATTGCCAATCAGGAACAGAAACTTGCTATTTCGCTGGATTGTCCTTCCTTTATTCTGGAGAATCAAATCGTTGGAGGATATTCGCCATTGAAGAAATTTGGTGATGTCCGGAAATCGGAAAAAGAACCTTTTCGGGTATTGTATGCTCCGATTAGTCTTCAGGGTGGTGGACAACTGGAAATTCAGCTTTTTATTCAGTGGTTTTCTGCAGAAAAACTCCTCCGTAAATGGGCAAAATATAGGTTGTTGGATACGAAAAATCCGGTTTTACTAAATGAAATAGTTTTAGATAAAATTGCAACCCAGGATAGTTTGATCAGTCTGCCTACTGTTCCAGGTCAGAGTTACCCGGTATTTCTGGATGGATTTTTTGCAGGTATTGAATTCCCCGTTTCTTCAGTGCGAAAGGAATCGGGACAGCTGATTATAGCACATCAACCAGGGCTTAAAGTGCAACCAGACCAATGGTATGAAAGTCGAAAAGCCGTTTATTGTGCAACACAAAAAGGGAATGAAAAAGAGGCATTCCTTTCGTATATCGCAGCCAACCGACCAGGGAACAACGAGATACATATCAACTATAACTCCTGGTGGACCTCTCCGGTACCGTATTCTGAAAAAGAAATTCTCGAATTGATGAAGACTTTTGAAGAAAAAATGTTTATCCCTTACGGGGTGTCGTTCAATACGTTCTGTATCGACCTTGGATGGTCTGATCCCAAAAGTATTTGGGGTATCGATACACTCCTGTTTCCCCAAAGATTCGCCAACATTCAGAAGGCTGCCAAAAAGATGAATACAAACCTGGGATTGTGGATATCGCCAAGCAACATGTATTCTCCCAAAAGCCTCGATTCTGACTGGGCCGAAAAGCATGGATATGAAACTTTCGTTATCGACAGCACCAAAAAGGCAGGCCGATTGTGTTGCCTTGCAGGTGAGCATTATTTGTCCGAATTCAGAAAACAATTGGTTGATATGGTCTCGAAATATGAAATCAAGCAACTAAAGTTTGATGGGTTTATTTTCACTCCAACACCTACGCTACTTTGCAAAGAATTAGATCACGGACACCAGCCTGGCTATTTATCGATAGAGCCAAATGCAGAGGCGTTTGTTGAAACTTGCAGGCAAATACATCACGTGTCGCCAGATACCTGGATCGAAACAACCTGCATGGGTGGAGATCCAAGCCCGTGGTGGCTTTTCTATGTAAATTCGGTTATTGGTACCTTTGGCGGTGATTATCCTGAAGGGCGTATTCCCTGCCCGGTTTACCGCGAGAGCTATACCTCTGCCCGCGATTATTTTAATATCCAGGGTGCTACTTATGGTTTGGCTCCAATTTTTGCACAGGAAATGCTTGGAGTTGCCCATCAAACAATGGACTCCTTCTCGAATGATGCGGTTACCGCAATCATGCGCGGAAATTCTTTCCTGCCTTTTTATATCAATCCGGTTTATATGGATGGAACACGTTGGAAAATGATGGCAGAACTGATTACCTGGACAAAAAACAATACCTCAATTTTTCAAAACACAAAGGTTCTTCTTCCTGAATCATGGCAAAATGGAAAGGTTCCAAGGTTTAAGCAAGATGCATCCGAGATGCCGCGTGAAGCATACGGCTACGCTCATTGCACGAACGATCGCGCCCTTATTGAGCTTCGTAATCCATGGATTAAAAATAGTGAATACCGATTGAAGCTTGATAATTCAACGGGCTTTTCCGAAAATATCAAAAATCTGAGCATCATAAGTTTATATCCGGAAGTAAGAATTTATGCACAAAATCTGAAATATGGCGACACTGTAAATATTCCTCTTGCGCCTTACGAAACGCTTGTGGTAACGGCATCAAATCAGGAGCAGTTAAAAGAACTCCCCAATGTCGCTGATTTACTTCATGGTTTCGGCCGTGTTGAAATTCGGAAAATTGAAAAAACGATTATCAATCCGGTTAAAATTAAAGACTCTTCCAAAATAGACCCATCGAATCAAGGGTCAGAAACAAGTCCGATAGTCAGGTTTGGTCTGGAAGGAACAGTTGAGGTAAAAGCTCCGGAAGCTGATTTGCTTGTGCTTATTGAAGGCGACAATATCCCGTTAAAGCTGGACGGAACAATTAACATCAACGGCAATCAGATGCCAATTATAACAACCGAGAACAGTCGGATATTGCCCCGATGGAAAGCCAGTAAAAAATACTGGGTTTTTCTGAAGTCACCCATGAAGTCTGGCAAAAACACAATCTCGCTTCAACTTGATTTGCCAGGAAGCCCATTGAATGTTTCGGTTTGGGCATGGGCAAAAAAAACAGGAAATACCGCATTGACGAGTTATCCGAATGCACTTCCGCAACCTGAAGATATCTCGATGGAGTCGGTTAACCTTGTTGAACCATTCAATACTGAAACTATTTTTCATAAATAATGATGGATATGCGATTAAAAAAATATAGCGGTAATCCGGTAAATGATGCCGAAATAAAAGGCAGTTCCTGTCTCGGCAAAAAACATAGGTTAAAAAGAAATGGCAATACTTTCGGGTGGTTGATATTCGCAATCGTATTAATCCTTTTAATCCCTTCGACCTCCGCCTTTGCCAGGAAAAAAATTTATATCGTAACTGATATGGAGGGGATTAGTGGTGTATTTAGATGGCAACAAACCAAGACCAAAGATTCGCCGTTGTATGACAAAGCCAGCGAATACCTGATGGGTGACCTTTCCGCAGTAGTACGTGGGTTAAAGGAAGGTGGAGCAACCGAAATTATCGTACTCGATGGACATGGTTACCAGAATGTAGTACCCCATCTGATGGAATCCGGTGTAAAATATATAACGGGGACACCTCGTCCGGGGTCTCTGTATGCTTTAGATGAAACGGTTGATGCTGTTGTTCAGCTTGGAGCACATGCAATGAAAGGTACGCCCGATGGTGTACTAAATCATACCATGTCAAGCACATGGAAATACCGATTTTGGTATAATGGCGTCGAAACCGGCGAAATAGGTATTGTTTCTTTGGCTGCAGGTTATTATGGAATTCCGGTTATTCTGGTTACCGGCGACAAAGCGGCATGTCGTGAAGCGAATCATTTCCTTGGCGATCAGGTTGTAACAGTACCAGTTAAGGAAGGGCTTGCAACCGAAGCTGCCATTCTCTATCCTTTTGAAGAAACAAGACAGGCTCTCTACGAGGGCGCAAAAAAGGCTATGGCTGCAATAGGTAAATGTAAACCCTATAAAATAGCAATACCGTTCAATGTAAAACTTGAGTATGTTACTCCGGATGAAAATCCTGAAAAAATAAGATCCATAGAACATACCTATCCCGATGCCAGGCACATTTATGACATATTAAGAGAAGAAAACCCAAAAAATTAAAATCAAATTTAATAACTGTGAAAAATGAAAAACAAAAACATTAACCGACGTCAGTTTATAGAAACTGCAACTACAGGCACAATAGGTGCCGTAGCTTTAAGCTCGATTCCTTTTATTGGCAAAACCAGCAATGTTACGGATAAACTGGCCATTCTGGGCGGCCAGCCTATACGAAGTAACAAAGTGTGGCCAGCTTGGCCTTACGTTGACGAGAAAATGGTTGAGGCAATCACCAAAACAGCACGGAGTGGAATATGGTGCCGGATTCAATCAGCAACTGGTACCGTATCAACATTTGAAAAAGAGTATGCGATTCTGATGGATACCAAATTTAGCCTGGGAACCGGTTCTGGTACGCAAGCACTGAATACTTGTGTCGAAGCATTAGGGATTGGACCTGGCGACGAAGTGATCACTTCACCCTATACCGATATGGGAACCATATCCTCGATCATTACCAGCCGAGCTTTGCCGGTAATGGCCGATCTGGATCCTGAATCTTTTCAGCTTGATCCAAATGATGTTGAAAGAAGAATTACTAAAAACACCAAAGCTCTTATGCCGATACACATCATGGGGCAACCCTGTGACATGGATCGGATTATGGCAATAGCCCGTAAGCATAATCTTAACGTAATAGAAGATGCCTGCCAGGCTCATCTTGGCGAATACCGGGGAAAGAAATTGGGAACCATTGGGGATGTCGGTTGCTTCAGTTTTCAAACATCCAAAACGATTTCATGTGGCGAAGGAGGTGCCATTATTGGAAATAATGAAGAGCTGATGGATAAATGTTACACCGTTCAAAATCATGGAACCTCCCGTAAGGGTCGCTCTGAAACAATTGGAGCCAAGTACCGGATGAACGAATTTGAAGGGGCTATTTTGCTGGCACAGCTGGAAGGCGCTAAAGACCGTTTTGCCCTTCGGAATAAAAATGCAGCTTATCTAACATCGAAACTAAAGAATTTTCCTGGTCTTGTACCTCAAAAGTTGTACGAAGGTACCGATAGTGGTTCCTTCTATCTATATACCATGTCGTATAAGAAAGAGCACTTCAATAATGTTTCCCGCGAAATATTTCTGAAAGCCCTTGAAGCCGAAGGAGTCAGCATGAGTGGATATATAAAAAATGGTTTGCATAAAGAACCTTGGGTCGATCATATTTTGAATTTGAAAGTTTACCAGAAGATGTATTCCCCGGAGAGGCTGAAAGAATACAAAGAACAGCTGGCATGTCCAAAATGCGATCAGGTGTGTAACGATATGGTTATGCTATGGGCTTCTGGTCCTTTGCTCGGGACCCAGGCCGACATGGACGACATCATCAACGCCATTATGAAGGTTCATGCTAACCGTGATCAACTGAAAAATATATAAAGATGAACATCCGGAAGGCGTTCGAACTATTGATCTGGATCCAGATTGTTGGGGTATTTCCAGTATTAATTGGAAGTATCCCTGTTTATTGTCAATCGCAAGAAGTCGATCCCTTAGGGTTGCACTTGTCAACTTTCGATGTTGATGCAACTCCACCAGTAGGGAGCAATCTGGTTTATGACCCTATGATAGGTTCTGGCGACATGGGATTACGTGCCAGGGGAATTGTACTTCTTGGGGCCGGGCAACCCATTGTGCTTTGTGCAGTTGATTGGATTGGCATAGCCAACGATAGTCAGGATGCATTCCGTAAGGCGCTTGCCCTCGCAGCAGGAACAATACCTGAACGGGTCGCCATTCATACATTACATCAGCACGACTCTCCGGAATGCGATTTTGGGGCGGAACGGATGCTCAAAAAGTCAGGAAAAAAATCGCTGTGTTTTGAAGGTAGTTTTGAGCGTGAGGTGATTCGTCGTCTCCAAGTCGCCGTTAAAAACTCGCTTGAACATACACAACCGGTTACACATCTTGGTATGGGACAGGCTCCGGTGTACCAGGTAGCTTCTAACCGGCGTATTCTAGGCTCCGATGGTCATGTTAGGGCAACCCGCTATTCTACATGTAAAGACTCTGCATTACGGGCAGAACCGGAGGGACTGATTGATCCGATGGTTTCGCTGATTAGTTTCTGGAATGCAGGTAAACCAATCGCCGTACTTAGTTATTATGCGGTACATCCGCAGAGCTATTACCGCACAGGAATTGCCAATCCCGATTTTCCGGGGATAGCACGTTTCCTTCGTCAACTTGCAGTTCCGGATGTCCTCCAGATTCATTTTAATGGAGCGGGAGGCAACCTAAGTGCCGGAAAATACAACGATGGCTCGCACAAAAATCGGCTTATTCTGGCCGAACGCCTGGCTGACGGAATGAAACGGGCCTGGGATAATAACCGGATCGAACCAATTAATGCCGCTGATGTCGCATGGCTGGTTGAACCTGTTGCTTTGCCTCCATCTAAAAATTTGGAGACGCTGAAAACCAAAATAAAATCACAGAATAAGATATTTATTGCCAACAACCTTCCAAAGTTAGTATGGTTAAAACGATATCAGAAAGGAAAAAAGATTGATGTGACGTGCCTTGCACTTGGTAAAGCCCGTATTCTGAATTTACCGGGAGAAGCGTTTGTTGAATTCCAATTGGCGGCGAAAGCTGAGCGACCCGATTTGTTCGTTGCTGTAGCGGCGTATGGCGATTATGGCCCTGGCTACATTGGTACAGCAAAAGCATACAAAGAGGGTGGCTACGAAACAGGAGAAGCTTCGGCTGTTGCTCCTGAAGCCGAAGCAGTGCTTATGACAGCTATCCGGAAACTTTTGCATGAAAAGCCATAAGGTTTTAACTTAATTCGGTCAGAAGCTAAAACGTTTAAATGCTAAATGACATTACTAAATTCAAACAGAAAAAGAATGGAAAAAATAATATTTACGAAGAAAAAACTACTCATTGCTTTGTTTACCGGGTTAATTACAGCAGGTAGCGCTCAGGAGAAGAAACTGATCGCAACGCCTTACTATTCAGGTTTCGAGCTGGCACATGATACCTACCACGCGATTTCTTCGGCAAGCGATGGCCAGATTTATTATGTGCTTTCGTCTCAGGCTATTGATAAAGGCGGCCAAATGTATGTTTATAATCCTAAAACAGACAAAACCAGCTTTTTGGCTGATTTAACTGATGTTTGTGGCGAAAAAAATAAAAAAGCAATTTCGCAGGGAAAGAGCCATGTCAGGTTTTATGAGAGTCATGGTAAATTATATTTTGCGACACATGTCGGGTATTATGAAATGATTGACGGCATGGAACGCTTGCCAGTTAATGCTCCTGAAGGATACAAACTATATCCAGGCGGACATTTCCTGTCGTATGATTTATCAGAAAAGAAATTTAAGGATTTGGCAATTGCCCCGGATGGAGAAGGAATTATTACCATGATAATGGATTCGGATCGCGAACAAATTTATGCAATTACCTGGCCAAAAGGCTATTTCCTTCATTATGACGTAGCCAAAAATCAGTTAACAAACCTCGGAAAGATTTCTGCCAACGGTGAAGCAGGCATTCCTGGTAAGGATTATCGGGTTTTATGCCGTTCGATGTTTGTTGACCAGCGTGATGGCGCTGTTTATTACTCTACTTCCGAAGGAGATATATTTACCTATAAACCGAATTCCACATCACTAAAAAAAGTGGAAGGGGTTGATTTGAAGCTTGATTATTTTGGCAAGTACGATCCGACCAATCCCGGGAATATGGGATATAACTGGAGATCGATCGTCTGGAGTCCTTCTGAGGGAGTTGCTTACGGAGTTCATGGAAATTCAGGGTATTTATTTCGCTTCGATCCGCATAAACCTTCAATCGAAATTATTGACCGGATTACTTCGGAGCCATCAAAAAAAAGTGGCATGTTTGATCAATTTAGCTATGGATATCTTGGGTTTCAGCTTGGCCCTGATCAGCAAACCTTGTATTATCTGACCGGAGGTCCAATTTACATTAACGGGAAACGGGTAAAAGGAGTGGACGAAATAGCTATGGGTGCAGCAAAAGGCCTTGAAAATCTTCATCTTATAACTTATAATATTCCGAACGGCAAGTATATTGATCATGGACCCATATTTTATAAAAATGGAGAAAGGCCAACCTATGTGAACTCAATTGCTATTGGGGCTAATGGCGATGTTTATACTCTTGCACGGTCTGAACAAAAAGGGAAAGAAATAGAAGATTTGGTGAAAATTCCCAACCCTTTTAAAAAGCAGTAGAAGACTATTTGGCTGTCAGTCCTTAGGTTGGCAGCCAAATATTATGAATCCAATAAACTAACTAAAAATCGATCAACCATGACTTCACCAAGATTAAATCAGAATCTATTTGTTCGTCGAATTAGTCTTCTGATTGCCTCTATCCTATGTGTAAGTTCCGTTTTAATGGCTCAAAATCAGGCAGGAATAACCTTGAATGGTTCGTGGAAATTATCTTATGGTCCTTATGACCCGAATGCTCTCCAAACTCCAGCCGAATTAAAAATCCGGAATTGGCCCGAAATACCGGCAACCGTTCCCGGAAATGTAGAACTTGATTTGTTGGCAGCCAAAGCGATTAAAGATCCGGAAATTGGCAACAATGTATATGACCTCCGAAAATACGAAGCTTACCAATGGTGGTACACCCGATCATTCGAAACACCCAAACTGAATACGGGCGACCATCTGGAACTGACTCTTGACGGTCTCGATTGTATAGGTTCGGTATGGGTCAACGACAGTCTGGTCGGAAAAACCGACAACATGTTCATCGATTATCATTTCGATGTGACCCGATTTTTGAACTCCAAAGGTACCAACCAGATTTGTATTCAGATCGATCCTGTTGTCAGCGAAGCCCAAAAGCATTTCAATGCTGAAATCGGTGCCAGAAAGTATTTCCGGGTTGAGCAGGTTCACATCCGCAAAGCCCCGCATATGTATGGGTGGGACATCATGCCGCGACTGATCAGTGCAGGACTATGGCGGGGAGTCCACCTCGACATCAAACAGCCCACCCGTATCAAAGATGTTTTCTGGATGACCGATGATGTTGATGTAGCTAACAAAACAGCGCAATTGCTGGTCGATTGGCAAGTGGCCTCCAATTATTCGACTATCGATGGATTAAGCATGGAAGTAGTCCTGAAAAGGGAAAACAAAACTGTATATGAACATACTTTTCCGGTATATAACAAATGTTTCCGTCAACCTATTCAGCTCGAAAATGTCGATTTCTGGTGGCCGCGTGGCTATGGAGAACCAGCTTTGTATGAGGCTTCCTTGCGGCTTTTAGACAATAAGAAGCAGGTTCTCGATCAGAGGCAACAAAAAGTAGGTATCCGGACTACCGATCTGGTATTTTCTGACGGATCTTCAGGTAAAGAACCAAGTGAATTTCAATTCAAAATTAACGGAGAAAAAATATTCGTAAAGGGAACCAATTGGGTACCTCTGGATGCCTTGCACAGCCGAGACAAAGATCACCTGAACGACGCCCTTCAAATGATCAAGGATTTGAATTGCAACATGATCCGTTGCTGGGGCGGAAATGTTTACGAAGATCATGATTTCTTTGACTGGTGCGATAAAAACGGGGTTATGATCTGGCAGGACTTCTCAATGGCCGGAACCGTTTATCCTCAGGATAACGATTTTGCCGACAAAATCAGGGAAGAGGCCGTCAGTGTCATCATAAAACTTCGGAACCATCCTTCGTTGATTTTGTGGAGTGGAAACAATGAAATTGACATTTCTCTGGGATGGAACTTCAAAAAGCCACTAGACCCGGGAATGGATCGTCTCAGCAGGGAAGTTTTACCCCGCGCAATCTGGGAATACGACCCGCTCAGGCCTTATCTGCCCAGCTCGCCTTATATCACCGAGGAATGTTTCAGGCATGGAAACGACCCTGCTCTTATGCCCGAAGTACACCTTTGGGGACCACGTGGATATTACAAAACTCCGTTCTATACTTCCGACGTGAAAGCTCATTTTGTGAGTGAAATCGGCTATCATGGATGTCCCAACCGCAGCAGCCTGGAAAAAATGTTTGATCCGGACTTTGTATATCCCTGGACCGGCGATTTTAAATGGAACGATGAATGGCAAACCAAAGCCGTACGAACAAATCCTGAGAATGTCCTTACGATCGAACGGAACGATTTAATGATTAAGCAAGTCAAAGCTTTGTTTGGCGAATGCCCTAAAGATCTCGATCAGTTCATTTTTGGCTCGCAGGTTGTACAGGCCGAAGCCATGAAATACTTCATCGAACTGTGGCGTATGGACAAATTCGACAAAACCGGGATCATTTGGTGGAACCTACGCGACGGATGGCCAATCATCTCTGATGCTGTGGTCGATTATTACAACAGTAAGAAACTGGCCTACTATTACATCAAGCAGGTACAGACCGATGCCTGTGTTATGATCGGCGATGCCAAAAACGGACAGCATTCGGTAATAGCCGTGAACGATACCCGCGAAGAAAAATCAGGAATGGTAACCGTGAAAGACTCTGATTCAGGTAAAATATTGTTTTCAGGTTCTTTCAAAATACCGGTTAACGGGAAAACTGTTATTGGCTATATTCCCGAGGAACAAAAGCAATCGATGTGGTTAATTGATTATACCATCAACAACGAAAAATTCAAAAACCATTATTTAGCTGGAAATGCTCCTTTTAGCCTGAACGATTATACCCGTTGGGCCGAAAAAATAAATATCAAAGGGTCAGCGAAGTAAGATGAAACAAACTATTTTACACTGGACTGCTTTAACATTATTTCTGGCTTTTGGTATTTCACAATTTCAGGGCTCGGCAAAGGAAACTTCTCGTTGGTCTGTTGAAAAAACCCAGAAATGGAACACCCGGCACGATTGGTTGCGAGGAAGCAATTTCATTCCCAGCAATGCGGTTAATCAGCTGGAAATGTGGCAGGCGGAAACGTTTGATCCGGTAACTATTGACCGTGAATTGGGATGGGCCGAGGAAATCGGGATGAACTGCATGCGGGTTTTTCTGCATCATTTAGCCTGGCAAAACGATCCCAAAGGATTCAAAGGTCGCATGGATCAATACCTTAAAATAGCAGATAAACACGCTATTAAAACGATGTTTGTGTTCTTCGACGATTGCTGGAAACCTACCTGTCAGGCCGGCAAACAACCCGATCCAATTCCCGGAAAACACAATTCGGGCTGGGTTCAGGATCCGGGAGAATTACTGGCTAAAGATTCAAGCTTACTGCCGATACTGGAAGCGTATGTAAAAGATATCCTGCAAAGCTTCCGTAACGATAAACGAATTGCTATCTGGGATTTATACAACGAACCAGGTCATGGCGAACACAAAAATCAGTCTTTGCCTTTACTGCAAAAAGTATTCGAATGGGGTCGAGAAATCAACCCTTCACAGCCACTCACTTCAGCTGCATGGAAGCGGTCACTCCAGGAAATAACACAATTCCAGCTTGACAATTCGGATGTAATTACTTATCACACTTACGATGGACCTACAGATCATCAGGGATTCATTGATATGCTCAAAACCCAAAACCGACCAATGATTTGCTCCGAATACATGGCCCGAAATAATAACAGTACGTTTCAGAATATCATGCCAATGCTGAAACAGCAAAATATTGGGGCTATTAACTGGGGACTGGTAACCGGCAAAACAAATACCCGATATGCCTGGAGCAAGGTAATTGCTGATGGATCGGAACCGGAATTGTGGTTTCACGATATTTTTTATACCAATGGGAAACCTTACAAACAGGAAGAAATTGATTGCATAAAATCCTTAACCGGAGTAACTAAATAAAAGACAAACCCAACATCAATAACTTGATGAAAATGAATGATAAAATAGGAAATTGCCGTTGGAGGATTGTTGCCTTGCTGTTTTTCGCAACAACAATCAACTATATCGACCGTCAGGTAATCGGTATTCTGAAACCGTTTATTTCATCAGATCTTGGATGGAGTGAAAGCGATTACGGACATATTGTTACCGCATTTCAGATTGCCTATGCCGTGGGATTGCTAATGACCGGGCGTTTTCTGGATAAGCTGGGCACGCGATTGGGATATCTCTGGGCTGTTATTGTCTGGAGTGTTGCCGCAATAGCCCATGCTGCCGCAAGAGGTGTAGGAAGTTTTGCATTTGCCCGCGCGATATTAGGTGTTGGTGAATCTGCAAATTTTCCGGCAGCAGTCAAAAGCGTAGCCGAATGGTTTCCCAAGAAAGAACGTGCCTTTGCTACCGGATTGTTTAACTCAGGTTCGACCGTTGGAGCGATCATTGCCCCCATCATCGTATCTGGAATTACTGTGACCCTAGGATGGCGCTGGGCATTTGTTGTTACAGGCGCGCTGGGCTTTGTGTGGATTATCTTCTGGATCGCTTTTTACCATACTCCAGCCAAACATCCTAAACTATCGGCAGCAGAATTTAAATATATCAATCAGGACGATGACGATTTGGTTTGTGACCAGAATATGAGATGGACAGAACTTCTGCGGCATAAACAAACGTATGCCCTCTGCACAACCCGGTTTATCTCCGACTGGATCTGGTGGTTCTTCCTGTTCTGGGTTCCTGACTTCCTGAATAAAACACAGCACGTCAACATCAAAGAGCTGGTATTACCACTTATTATCATCTACTCTGTTTCCAGTATTGGTGGAATTGGCGGCGGATGGATCTCGTCTCAGTTCATAAAATCGGGCAGGGGAATCGACTTCTCACGGAAAATGGCAATTCTGATCTGTGCCCTATGGGTTCTGCCGGTCATGCTGGTTTCCCAGATTCAGAACCTTTGGCTCGTAGTCTTTCTTATTGCCTTCGCTGCCGCCGGGCATCAGGGATGGGCTGCCAATCTGTTCTCAATGATATCCGACATCTATCCTAAAAAAGCTGTTGGTTCCATGATGGGACTCAGTGGTTTTGCCGGCGCTGTTGGTGGTGCTTTATCAGCCTCTTTTGTCGGCTTTATTTTAGAAACAACAAACAGCTATTTCATTATTTTCACTTTGGCTTCAACCATGTATTTGGTGAACTGGCTTATTATAAAAGTATTTATTCCTGAAATTAGGCCACTTCAGATTTAACAGATAGTCGTGTTAGTAAGCGTTGATTTATGAAAAAAGTAATAATTATCTTTCATCTGCTTCTATTCTTGTCTGGATATACTCAAACAGTAAAAACCAGGTATGAAGTTGTTGATGGAGCTATCGTGGGGCAGAATGTGGGCTACTACAACAATCGTCCGTTATACATTAATAACAGCAATGCCTTTAGTCTTACGGGTGACCAACCGGTGATCAGGTTGGTAAAGGGTGAATACATCTATGGCAGTTTTATTGTTGGCATTAAAAGGAACGGAATTTCGAAGTGGCTTCACAAATGCGGCCATATTTCTTCATTTTACAAGGCTGGTCGAATGTTCTGGAAAATAACAGATGAAGAAATGCCCGGACTGAAAGTCACGCTGGAAACATTGCCTATGGTAAAAACAACAGGAATGGCAGTTTGTCTTTCGGCTGAAGGCGTTAACCACGGCGACAGTTTAACCTGGATGATTGGAGGCGCTCAATGGCGAAAAGGCCAGAACTTGTCATGGAAGCTGGATGTGATGGGGCAACCCGAACTTTTGAATTGGAGTTTTAACCCTGAAGAATGTAAAAACAACCAGATATCAACTTCAGGGCAATTATTTTGCGTTAGCTTAACAGACGACATCGAAAACAAAAAGATTTTTGAAGCTGTTGGAAGTTGCAGTGAACCTCAAGGTTTTAAAGAAAGAGATGCCTCGAAATGGAACGATGTAATTGCTCTGGGACAATCAAAGCCTGACCATTTACCTGTTGTGTCGGGTACTATTGCGATTCAGGAACGGAAGAAAATATATTGGGCTTTCGAGGCTTTGACTGATATCGGAACCGAAAAGCCTAATCCGATTGTTCCCCAAATGGCATTCGAAGAAGGATTAAAACGTGTTGAATCGTTGGGGGCTGTTTTACAGATCGACACACCAGATCCGTATCTTAATGCAGTTGCCCACGCTTCGGTGGCGGCTGTTGATGCTACATGGTATCCCCCTGTATTTGTCCACGGAGCGCTGCAATGGAATATCCGTTTTCCCGGCTGGCGTACGTTATATGGAGGCACCATGTATGGGTGGCACGACCGAATTTTAGAGGAAGCCAAATTTTACATTGACTCACAAGTAAAGGAATCCGACAAGAAAGAGGCCAAAGCTGATCCATCGAAATTAATGGCCGTACAACATCCTGATTCCAGATTTTACGGCAAAGGAAGAATTGCCAAAGATCAGGCGATGTATAATATGCAGTCGCAATTTTTTGATCAGCTCATCGAAGAATACCGATGGTCAGCTAATCCTGATTTAATAAAAATTCTCAGGCAGGCTCTTGAATTACATTTGGAATGGGAAGGAGAATGTTTTGATCCTGATGGCGATGGTGTATATGAAAGTTATATCAATGCCTGGCCCACAGATTCCCAATGGTATAATGGGGGTGGCACAGCTGAAGAAACTTCTTACGCTTACCGTGGGCACCTTGCTGCGAGAGATATGGCGCATAATGCCGGGGATGCTGAAGCAGAAAAATACCACAACCTGATGTTGGAAAAAATCAGAAACGGTTTTTTTGAAAAATTGTGGATTAAAGGAAAAGGATATTCGGGAGCGTACCGGGAACAGGGAGGACATGAACGATTACACGAAAACCCGTGGATGTACAGCATCTTTTTGCCGATAGATGCAGGATTGACGACCCCTCTGCAATCAATAGAATCACTTTATTACACCGAATGGGCATTGCAGAACGACAGGGTACCTTGCGGTGGAAGAAAAGTCTGGACTTCCAACTGGGTCCCGGGAATATGGTCGGTAAGGGAGTTGTGGCCCGGAGACAATTACCATCTGGCTCTTAGCTATTTCTTATCCGGATTGCCAGACGACGGTTGGGATATCCTGCGTGGTACATTCATGAGCACTGCATTCGATCATTTGGTTCCTGGAAACCTGGGAGGAGAGCAAGGCGGAACTGATTTTGGGGATTGTGTCCATACATTTTCCAGAACCCTGGTAGAAGGATTGTTTGGATATCATCCGGATTATCCTAACCAAAAAGTTGTGTTGTCCCCGCAATTTCCAACCTGTTGGGATCATGCTTCAATCTCATTGCCGGATGTAAAAATAGCTTTTAAAGCAGATAAAGAAAGAATCCATTATTCATTTGAACTGACCCAGGCTGCAAACCTCGAAATGTACCTTCCAATTCAAAGTCCGGGAATCCGTGATGTATTGCTAAATGGCAAAAAAGTCAGGTGGAAACTTCTTCCGGGTATGGGGCGTAGCCAGCTTTATGTTAAGCAGGAAAATACATCAAAAGCAAATGTAGAGATATGGATTGAAAAGGAGTCAAATCACAATCCACCAGTGTTTATTGAGGGAAATGTAGGAGAAACGATAAGCCTGAATGTTGAAAATGCCCGAATTGTTGATTTCAAGGATTTGCAAGAGATCCTTTCCAATGTAAAAACCGAAGCGGACAAACTAACGGCAATGTTGACAAATAATAAGGGCTATCATACCGTGATGGTTCAGGTTAAGGAAGGAAAGGCCCCGCAATGGAGAATATTCAGGATCAAAATCAACGATCGAGCCGAGGACATCCGCCAAAAGGCCCGTTTTGTAGAAACGATACCTCAAAACGTAAATTGGGACAAGGTTAATATCAGTTCTGTTTATAACGGAAATATAACTGCTATTTTTCAACAACACTATTTAGAGCCTCGCCCCAATACCGTTTCATGCCGTTTGGGAACCGATGGCTATTCACCCTGGACATTTCCATTTTGGAGAATTATACCTCCTGAAATTAAACTTGACAAAATAAGTAGCCTGTTGAAAAAGGATTTGTTGATTACACCACAAGGAGTTCCTTTCTTGTGGAAAGGAAAACCTGACAATGTAGCATTCACTTCCTTATGGAAAAATTATCCTGAAAGAATAGAAATTCCTGTAAATAAAACAGGCACTGCTATTTACTTTCTGGTGGCTGGGTCAACCAATGTGATGCAATGCCAGATAGCTAATGCAGTTATTGGTTTGAATTACGCTGATGGATCAAAAGATTCGTTAGAATTAATACCACCGGTAAACTATTGGAATTTATGTCCCATTGATGTGCATCTGATAGCACCCGGACAAACTTCCCGAAATTATTATACCTCGGTTGTTGACCGTTTTTGTTTACCTGAGCGTTTGCCCGAAACAGTAGAATTGGGCGAAAATTGCAGGGCCATGTTGCTGAACCTGAAAATGAAACCGGGGATCGAATTGAAAAGTATATCCCTTCAAACATTTTCTCAGGAGGTAGTTGTCGGGTTAATGGGGGTTTCTGTTATGAATAACCGTTGATAAGTTTCTCAGATATAATGTTAAAACCTTAATTTTAAAAAATGACATAAAAATGGCTACTGAAAAAACATTTGATACGTCGAAGAGTGATTCTCAATCATCGTTAGCCGATCCGGTTAAAGTCTCCGATTTTTGTTTTGATGAATATGCTGCTTATGAGCGCGAACTAACCGATAGGTGCGAAGCCTTTATAAAAAGCCCTTCAGGGGTTTTGGTGTACCGTCGAATGCGGGTCGCTGAAGTGTTCTCTTACGGTTGTAAAGACATGAAACAATCGCTGGAATGGCAACTTGGTGCGCTGAAGAAAAGTATGGATTATCGGGCCGATATTCCTAATTTTCTGGAACCCTGGTATGGAATCGGCACAATTTCCAATGCGTTCGATATTGATTACATCTGGCATCCGGGACAAGCTCCGGCAACCAGACCCAAATTCCAAACGATTGAAGAAGCGCTGGCCTACCCGTTTAAACAGGTTAAAGATACGCCTGTTGGACGTCACACTTTAAATATGATCGAATATTTTTTGGATCAAACCAAAGGAATGCTCCCCATGTCGTTTAGCGATATTCAGTCGCCCCTGAACAATGCCACTTACATTGTTGATACCAGTAATTTTTTAATTTCCATGATTATGGATCCTGAAAAGGTCATGCAGTTTCTGGATTTATTGGCCGACCTGATGATTAATTTTTACAAAGAACAGGAAAAACTGATCGGCCCGGCATTGGTTAAACCCGGACATGGTTTTGCGTCCTCACATGCCTTTGAAGGCTTCGGAATGAGCGACGATAACCTGATTATGGTCGATGCCGATAGTTACCTGAACCAGGTAAGACCAGCATTTGTGAAAGTAGGCAAAGCTTTTGGCGGACCGGTAATTCATTCGTGTGGAAACTTTTCGGATAAAACCGAAATGCTGAAAGAGATTGAAGGACTGAAGATGGCTGATGCTGCATTTACAGCAGAAACCGATCCTTCGCACAACCCGGCAACTCCGTTTGTCGATTCATTAACGAACACGGGGATTATTTTAAATGCCCGCATGGTTGGAAATACGTCGGTCGTTGAAAATACAACCCGCGAATTATGGAGGCCCGGAATGCGTTTGCTGGTAGTAACGTATTCTCAATCTGCCGAAGAACAGGCAGAAGCGTACAAAATCATTCATGAAATTTGCCAATAAAATCACAATTGATCTCTTGTTTATTATGAATGTGAAACGAACCTGCTACTTGATAACGTAAATTTTCAGCAATAAGGAATTTCAGATAACCATTAAAAAGTAAATCGTTCCCGTATGAGAAAAATCAAAATTGTTATACTTCAACTGCTTCTTTGCTTCAATGTTTTTGCACAAAATATACAGACCATACCCGCATCAACCGGGAATGAAGAAAAATTGCAATGGTGGCGCGATGCTAAATTTGGGCTTTTTATCCATTGGGGACCATCGAGTTTGAGCGGTACAGAAATCAGTTGGTCACGAATTGGCCATCCTCACGATCATCATGGGTTCGAATCGGTTCCGGCAGAAACATATGACCAGTTGTATAAGAAATTTAACCCTGTAAAATTCGATGCTGACCTATGGATGAAAATGGCGAAAGATGCAGGTTTCAAGTATGTGGTATTTGTTACCAAACATCATGATGGGTTTTGCTTATGGCCATCGAAATTAACCGATTACAACATTGCCAGCACACCTTTTAAGCGCGATATTTGTCGGGAAATAGCCGATGCAGCGCATAAATATGGACTAAGATTGGGATGGTATTATTCAACTCGCGATTGGACTCAGTCGGATTACCTTGAAGGCGATAATACCAGGTACAATGATTATTATGAAGCTCAGATTAAGGAGCTTTTGTCAAACTATGGCAAGGTGGATATGGTATGGTTCGATCATGTGGCGGGAGACTGGCACAATTATACTTTTGACAGGCTCTTCAGAACCATGTACTCATTACAATCTAAGGATTTGCTTGTAAATAACCGATCGGCCAAATTTATTAATAAGACGAATGATATACCATCGCTTGAGGTTCAGAAGCTTGTTGACGGTGATTTTGATACCCCGGAACAGAAAATTGGTAAATATCAGTACGGACGAGCCTGGGAATCATGCGTCACGATAAATAATTGCATGGATAAAGGTGGGTGGTCATACCGTCCCGATTGCAGTACACGTAGTTACGAAGAGTGCCTGAAGATGTTGATTAATTGTGCAACAGGTGACGGCAATCTTTTATTGAATGTAGGTCCATTGCCAACTGGAGAAATTCAGTCCGATCAGATTGATGTATTGGGAAAAATGGGACAGTGGTTGAAGAAATATGGATATACAGTCTATGGAACGCGAGGTGGCCCATTTGTCAACGGAGCATGGGGCGGATTCACTTATAAAGGGAATAAGGTGTATTTACACCTGCTGGATTCATCAACGAACAAGTTTATTTTGCCAGCATTGAAAGAGAAGATTGTATCGGCAAAGGTAATTACCGGTGGTCGTGTTCAATTTAAACAGTCGGACAAAGAGTTGGAAATAAATATATTAGACTACAAGCTAAATCCCGTGGATGTTATTGTGGAATTAGCATTGAATCGGCCGGTAAGTGAGGTTTTATCAGGCAATTAAAAACATATTAGCCATTCGGAATCTACAGTATAAATATGAGATAATGAGTTTAGTACGACGGTACATATTTAACCCTGACCAACGCATAAACGTAAACGCATGAAAATTATTGAAATATCTGACATAGTGAAATTGCCCTTAAAACAGCTTTTTGTTTTGATCATTGTAACCTGGTTGAATCATTCAATATCGAAAGCATTAATCACAAATGAAGGAGTGTGCGGCAGGGAGCTTTTCACCCAGATATAGGATTCAATGATATTTCTAAAACTTGAAAGCTGTAAAATCACGATCTGAATTTGCAGCTTTTGTCCGATCATCTTTAACGTGTTTTTCAGAATTGCACTTTCATTCCTACAAACCAGGTTCGGCCCATGCCGTAATAAACCTGATTGCTGGTATATTTCGGGTTTCCTTCCGGAATGTTGGTTGATGACTGTTCAATGTATTCGGTATCGAGCAGGTTTTGTCCGCCAAAAATCAGGTTCACTGAAAGCGATTTTTTGAGTTGCAGCAGGTAATTTCCACTGAACCCAATCAAATCGTATTTAGGTATCTGTGTTTGCCTGTAATCGCTTCGGTTCGACAGATCCGTGAAATCGTAAAGGCCAAATGGCGTGTAAATTCGCTCGGCACGATAATAATTCAGCCGGATATAAAAGTTGTTCATCCAGCGGTATTCGGCTTCAGCAAACAGGCTGATTTGAGGCACATTGGCCACATGTAGCCCATTCAGCCACAATTCATTTTTAGCGGTAATTTCTTTGTTTGCATCGTAAACTGTTGTCTGGGCATCTTTCGAGTATTTCCAGTCGCCCAGCGAACCATTCAGGTTAATCTGGAAGTTTTTGGTCAGTTTGTACGACGATTTCAACTCAACGCCCTGATGCACTTCAGCCAGGCCATTAACTAATCCAAAAGCATCATTCGTTTCCAGATTGGTATATCTGATCATCGACCGGTTTGTTATTTGCGACCGGTAAGCCAATGCCTCCACTTTGAGTCTCCGGCTGAAAATAGTGTATCCAAGTTCAGCATCGAAAACTTGCTCGTTTTTAGCTTCCTCATTTTTCCAGTTATTTTCGGAGGGGAAAAGCGTTGTAAACATTGGCTGATAGGAGCCGTAGCTTGTTTGCAGGTGTATGGAATGGCATTTCCAGAATTTAAAATTTATCCCGGTCTGAGCATGCCCGCCGGGTAGGAGAGTCGATTCGGTTTTACTCTCAGGATCAGTAGTCAAATAGTTGAAATAATCAGTCCGATGGACATTCTGCATGGAAGCCGATCCGGCAAGAACCCAATAGAACCGATCGGTTTGGTAGTTCAAACGCATTGATACTCCACCGGTTTGAATTCCGGATTGATAGTTGTAACCGGTTTTGCCGGCTGAATTGTACTTAGTCAGGAATTTATATTGAAACAGGTTTTCAACCGGAAATCCGTCTGCACGGTTGACGTCGGAATAGCTGGTATATCCGTCGGCGCCCAGTAAATTGTTCACAGTGCCAAAGTGGTTGCCCAGGTAGTCCTCCAGGTTCAGGCTTCCGCTAAAGTCGGTTTTTTTGTTGATTTTCCGCGTAACGATCGTTCGCAATCCCAGCCGGGTTTCATCGTCGATGGCTGAAAGAACCGATATTCCTGAAGTTTCGGAATTGATGAATTTACCATTGGTGTCGGGCAGGCGAAAAACGCCCATTCCACTTACATTTTGACCTTTGTTCCATTCCGAAGCCTGATCAAATGCAAGGTGCCCAAGGGTATCGCGGACCAATGAGTTGATGGATTGATTGAGTAATTGTCCGCCAAGAGAAAGTTGGGCTGATTGGTCGAATTGAGCGAAAACCTGTGTCGTAATGTACGTTTTTATGCGTGGATGCCAGTAGTGTATCAGGCTGATCAGTGGACTGCGACTGTAATTGGTACTCACCGAAAGTGGTTTCCCGTTGAGGGTGCCCCATTGCCGGTTGTATTTTGTGCCATAAAGGTTGTAAGCGCCAATTGAGTCGGCAAAATTCCGGTCGTGTTGTTGTATAATTCCGTTCAGGTTTAGAACCAGTGAATGAAATTGGTTAAATTTTTTCTGAATATTCAGTGAAAAACCATACTGTTCGAAGGCTGTATTTTGGACCAATCCGTTTCCCGTCGTGCGTGAAATTTGAATGGAGGAAGCCAGTCCTTTCTTTGACAATCCGGAATGAACGGTTGCCGAAGTTTTCAGGAATCCTTCGTTTCCGTAAATCGCCAAAAGTTCGGCTCCAGCTTTTTCGTGAGGCGCCAACGAGAGCACATTCACCAATCCTCCTGAATTGGTTTGGCTTTGAAGATTGGAGGCCTGTCCGCTTGTAACCTGAATTTGCCCCGCCCAATCAGTTAATCCCGAAAGCACCGAAGAACTTACGCGGCCTGTTTCCGGATTATTCAGCAAAATGCCATTCAATGTATAAGAAGTATGTGTGGCGTCATTTCCCCGGAAGCCAATTTCCGAATCGTTGAATCCGCTGCCGTTGCTCAAAAAATTTGCTGAGGGAATAGCCCGGAGCAACTCGTCGAATTCCTGATGACCGGTTTGCTCGGCGACCTGCCAGGTCGAAAAGTTTTCAATGGGTTGCGGTAACTTCTGTTTGTCTTCGTACGAAGTGATTTTGCGCTGCATTTCGCGGCCTGTGGCGTTGGCTTGCAGTTTAATGATAAACATGGGCGTGAAGATGTCGTTGGACACCGAAACATTGTAAAATTTCTCAAAATATCCAGGATAATTGACCTTGATCGAATAGCTTCCACCAACCAGTTTCATCTTGAATTTGCCCTGTTGGTCGGTCAAGACACTGATTCGCGTACCGGGGATGGTAACCACGGCTTTTTCCAGCGGTTCGCTGAACTCGTCATCGACAACAAAACCCGAAATCAAGCCAACCCTTGGAGGCGCTTGTTTTTCCCGGTGCTTTTTTCCCCAACCCCACGCCAACGATGCGGTTGTTCCTGCAAAAAAGAAGCAAATTAGCAATCCAACCTTTAAAAAGCTGAATAATTGTTTTCTGAAACCACTTGTTCTCATAACGGTAAACTTCCTCTCGTACTGTCTTCTCTGTTTTTTGTAAATTGCCGCCAAATATAAAACTGTCTGATATCTCCTTAAACGAAAGAATCAAGATTTTAAGTATCCTGATTCCGGTATAATCTTTTGAAGCAATGGTAAATTGTAAATCGAACTTATTCGGTTACCTCCAAAATGGAATGAATTTCGACCTGAGCAACGACTACAACCGTTTTGCCATTGATAAAAGTCGTGCTTAGTTCTTTTCCTTCAGGCTGAAGAATAACTTTTGATGCTTTCCACTTGACACTTACCAACAAATTCGACAGCGCCGGAACCTGATCGTAACCTGCTGCATTTCGGAAAGCAATTCAGTGTCTATCGATTTGCATTTAGAAATAACAATGGGCGGATATTGACTGGCTTTCCCTTTTAAATGATATTGCATGAGTATTTCAACAGGCAATTTCTATTTCCACGTGATGACTTTGAATGCGATTTGTGAATAATTGTCCCGTTCGTAAAGTACGCCAATCGTTTTTTTATTGATTTTCACAATGTCGGAATATGCCGTAAAATCTGATTCCTGATTGCCTGAACCTTTATCCACGGGAAACGAAAGAACCCATGTTTTTCCTTCGTCAAAGCTTATTCGAAGCGTCAGATTATTCCGGTTTTTTGTGTCTGCGGCATTGCTGAAAGCGAGAACTTGCTTTCCTTTTCTCGTGCCTGCATTTAAAATCGATCCTTCACAAACCGGATCTGGCAGGTTGTTGTCGAAATAAATGGTGTCCCATTTTTGTCCGCCATTTTTACTGATGGCTACAATCCTGGCTTTAATGTCGCCTTTCTGGTTTCGGGCATTCAGCAAAAGGTTCCCTCCTGAAAGTTCTGCTGCTGTTGATTCATTGCTTCCCGGCAGAGCAACATTTTCAGAAAGATGAAAAGTCGTTCCATGGTCGTCGGTATAAAAACCGTGTGCAAAATAGTCTTCGTTGGGTTTTGCAGAGTTTCCTTCAGAATGATTTGAAGCCACATAAATTCTTCCGGCGTAAGGTTTTTGAGTCAGTTGCAAGGCGTGCCCCGGTGTGTTTGCGTAGTGGCGCCAGTCTTCGCCGAACGTGTATGCCGGATTGACCAAAGGCTGTTTTGGCCTGTGAACCTGCCTAGTAATATTTACTGGTTCCGACCAGCTGTTGCCTCCGTCTTCCGAGGTTTTGTACCAAACTTCGCGAATTCCGTTTCCTTTGCGCACCTGATCTTCGTGGTTGTTGCCGGTGTTGTAGAAAAGAAAAATGCGCCCTCTGGGGTATCGTGGATCAAGCAGATCGACGACCGGCGCGGGATTTCCGGCTTGTAACTTATCGTAATCAACGAGTGTGACAGGTGAACTCCATGTTTTTCCACGGTCTTTGCTGCGTTTCATCACAATGTTTACATCGCCAAAATCGCTGGCTCCGTTTACCCTGCCTTCAGCAAAAGCCAGTAAGTCGCCATTCGGTAATTGAATAATCGCGGGTATTCGGTAGCTTTTATGTCCTTCGGTTCCAGAAGTAAAAACAGGAACAATGTTTTGTTGTGCGCTACTGACTAAATACGATGAAAGGGAACATATCCCCAGAAACAAAAATCGGATTATGATGAAAAAGATAGTCGTCAGAATTTTGGTTGGAAAAGTTGTCATTTTGAGGCCAGTAATTTTTCTACGAATATCGTAAAAAATGATGATTGGTCGCAAATAGAAAGAGACCGTCCCAAATTTTGTTTTGAGGCGGCCTCCCTAAATTCATTGTGGATCATCTTGACTCAACTATAGGCACTTAAATTTAAAGAGGAGAAATATATACCTCCAAAGGCTTTAGCGATTTTTTACTGACATTTGGAATATTCATATCGATCGTATTGGTCATACTCGTATTGGTGGCAATGATATACGAATGTTTTTTGTCTTTTACCTTAATCATATAATGCAGGTCATTATCGGCTTTCCAATTTGATGTATTCAAATACACGATATTCAGGTTTTCGTGCAATTCTTTAATTACAGGTTCCAATGCATTAAAAACCTCTGGCGTATTCGACCGATCGTTCCAGAATAAAATTCCTGTAGCCCCATGTATAATTGAAGTGTACATCTGGCATTTTATGATTTTCACAAAGTCTTCGGCAGACATGCTTGCCGGTTTAGCATAGCCATTACCATCAAAAAACAGCCATACCGGAGTTTTGGGGCCAATACCTGCTTTAATGGCGTCAACCGTTGTACCTGATAAAACCGGGTAGGTGTTAAAATCGATAAACGCGTTGATCCCGAACACATCGCCGCACCCTTTATATCCTGCTGCTGTACGTTTTAGATTCTCGAAGAACATTGTTTTTAATGTTTCGATGTCGTATTCGGCATAAGAATCAGTCCCGTTTTTATAGGCAGGCATGCCGTTATAAGCCTTGACGAACCCGAGCAAAGGCCTGTCTTTCAGCACTACGGCATCCTTTCCCAGAGCTTCGTAAGGGGGCTTTGGGGGCATCTGGTCGTGATTCTTCAGGTACAGTTGTTCGAAAAGATAACTATTGCCTTTTACAACCCCGAGCAGGTCAGTATAAACAAGTGTGTTTTTTTCTTTTGCCTTTATCCGTTCTTTAATTTTGTTGCCAACCACGGCCGGCCAGCACCATCCGCTCCCGGCCCCGCCGTTGGCTATTTCATCAATGGGCGCCCATATGTGGTCGGTGATGCCATTTTGTTCAATAAGAAGGTCTATGGCACTATCCAGTGCATTTTCAAATCCTTTATCATTGTAGTGTTTTTTCATGTACTGCCTGGTGGCATAATCGCTGTCGTTGCCTGGAGTAATGTTCGGAATGTTATCCAAATATTTCTTCAGCATTTGGTAGAATCCAATCGAGCCGGTTATTTCAACCCTTTCCTGCTGAAACTTAAGATCGCCGGGCGACATGTACACCATGTTGTAAAGCGGCGATTTGTCGAGATAAGGCTTCGCGTTTTCCCTGTATTTGTCGGCACCGTTTTCCATTGCTTCGATATGATATCCAGGGATATTCCAAAGGCCGATTGCAAAGAACCGCTCAAATTTGGTATCGCCGCTTTTCTTTCTTAAGACCCACCCGTCCTGATTGGTGGTCCATGATGATTGTTGCGAGAATAACTCGGATACCTGGAAACAAAATACAATTAACAGGAATAAAGTTGTATAACTTAATTTGTGGTTTTTCATTTGTATCAATTTATTGGTTTTTAATTAGCTTTCAGCAGAAAGGTTGCCAGCACAGCTTTGTGATCGGTTGGCCACGTCCCGGAAGGAATATCGAATTTGTCCTGAGAGGTTTCCTGTACCCGTTGACTCCGGACAATGGAACCCTTTGGCCCAACCAGCCTGACTTCTTTTAGTTTCAGCCGGGGATCGGGGTGATAGAATATAAAGTCAATCCGGTCACGATCGTCTGCTTTAGGCGACCATACCAGTTTTTTTAGATCAACAGCTGGATTATCAGCAGGGAATGTGAAACCGGGGTGGGTTACCGGATTTGGATATATTTCGCGGTAAGTATCTTTAAAACCAGCTTTTTTTAAGGCAAAAGTATTGCGCCATTTCATCACGACTCCATGATGATCGTAACAATTTCGGGTTGCTCTAATCCAGTCGAGGTGTGATGCCTCATTAAAATCGCCTCCCAGAATGATGAGCCGGCCTTTGGTCCTTTCCTTTTTTGAATCCTGAATAAAGGCGTCAATGGCTTCATCCCGTTGTGAATTCAGATTATCTTCCTCGATCAGTTGACTGTTTGTAATTGGGGCAGGAAGTTCCTTCCAGGTTGATCCATCGTAACCACGAGGCAGATAAACGCTGCAATTCCGGTAGTCGAGATGGGCACTGTACAAAACAACATCAGTCCCATTTACATCAATCAACGCTTTTGTGATTGACCCCCGATCGTCCTTTACCGGAAAAAAATCCCATTGTTGTTTGATCGGGAATCGGGATAAAATCCCGCTGTCGAGGCTTTTTTCGGCATAATAGCGATAGCCTTTTGCTTTTAGCGCATCAATCAATCGTTGGTCGAGGAGGCTGTTATTGTAATTTCTGACTTCACTCAGTGTTATAAGATCGGCATCCGCCCGAATAATTTCATTAATAATGGCATCGAAACCTCCTTCAACGATAGTTCCTTCCTGCCATATGTTAAACTGAAGGACTCGAATTGAAATTTGTTTTTTTTCATTTTTTGCGAATGACGGAAAACATAATAATGCAAGCCAAATCGAAATTGAAAAATGCAATGCATTCTTCAATACTGTTTTTTTTTGATACATGTTGAGGGGTATTTGATAAGAAAAGGCACAGATAAATACTTGAATTATCTGTGCCTTTATTTTATCGGTAAGCCTGAATTATTTCAAAATCCACATTAAATCGTTCGTTTGGTCTTTCCCTGCATATTGGCTTTGCAAGGCAGCATTCAGGTTGTCTTTATTGACATCGTATTCGCTTTGAGGGTACATCCATCTTACCGGCATACGATCGGTCAATTCATTCATGCTTGTATTCGGATTATTCGGAAGAGTGGGATAACCTGTTCTTCTGTAATCGTAATAAGCATCCCATGGATACTGCATAAAACTCATGAGATATTTTTGCTGCAAGATCTGCTTCATCTGTTTGTCGGCCGTTGATGCGAATTTAACTTTTGGACCTGATAAATAACTGGTAATGTATTCATCAGTTATTTTTCGGCCATGGTTATAAATGGCTTGATCGGGAGTCCATGTTGCAACAAACTCCATAGCTGCTCTCACACCTTTGTTGTAATAATCTTCAGCATTCCCAGTTAACCAACCAAGTACAATTGCTTCTGCAATATTGAAACATTGTTCAGCATATCCGATTCGTATAACAGGTTCTCCTGGTGCATATTGTGTGTATCGGAGATTGTAGGCACAGTATTTTCCCTGGGTATATAAAGCTTTCAAACTTGCAAATTCATCAGATGGATTTACTCCCAGATAAGCATTAAAGTCATCAGCAGGAATACCTAAATCCACTTGAGTTTTAGCCGGAGATGCATAATAAAACAGTCGGTAATCGCCATATACTTTCATCGTATCAACGACAGTACCCGAAACCACACCATATCCTGCAAATTTTGAATTAACTGTATTAAACGGATATATTTGTCCGGATTTATCTGCATATACTAGTTGAAAGTTATCTGCATTTGTTTGCATCAGATTACCGGCAGTTACGATTTGAGCAAATTTGTTCTTAATATTCAGTTCCGAATCGGTTTCTTTTTTCGATAAGTTAATAAGCACTTTCAATCGGAATGCATTAACGGTTTTTTCCCATTTCTCAATATTCCCTTCATGAATCGGATCACCCTCAAAGTCTTTAGATTGAGAAAATAATAGCTCAGATTTTTCCAAATCAGCCAATATTTGCTTCATCACCTCTTTTTGAGAGTCATATTTGGGGAATACATTACCAGTCTCTCCTTTGAGTGCTTCACTGTATGGAATATCACCTACTGAAAGTGTTAAATAAAACAGGTTATATGCTTTAATGAAAAGACCTAAAGCCTCATAAGCAGAATTTCCAGTAGTGGAAGAATACTCGACCATCTTGTTGATATTTTGTAATGAAGCATACACCCCAAAATCGGTACGATCAAACCGGTTGTATTGATAAGCTTCTGTATTATCAGTATAAACAAGAAGTTTGCTGGCTAGCTGATTAAAAATAAAATCTTTAAGTCCGCTTTGATGGGTCATATTCAACAACATGTTTGTCGATAGCATTGCAGGGGTTACTTTAGTTGTTGCGTTTGGGTTCGTATTGAATTCATCGAACCGGTCGCAGGAAGTGAAAAATGTGAAAGTAACCAGCGATATAAAAATAAGAATATAGTTTTTCATATTAGGCAAAGTTTTAAAAGTTGAATTTCATGTTAACCCCCAGGTATCTCATGGAAGGGGAGTTTAGGTCGTCGTATCCCTGGTCAGGGTCCGAATACTTAAATTCTTTCGTCCAGATAAAAAGGTTCTGACCAACAATGCCAATGTAGGCGCCTGAAAGCTTTAGCCGTTGCGCAAAGATTTTGGGAACATCGTATCCGAGGGATAATTCCCTTAGCTTGAAGAATGTTTGCTTGAAATAATCTTGAGAACATGGTGTGTATGAATTCAAATGATAATTTTGGATATATGTTTCGTAAGAAACTTCTTTCGTATTTGGGGAATATACCCGATTGTCCTTGATTACCTGCCCATAGGCATCGCGTTCAATTGCTCCAGAAACAACAACAACGCCAGGTCCAACGTAATTTTTTTTGCCATTTACCACCTCGTCATAACGCCATTTGTTATCCGAGTCGATATGCCTTCCCGAGTTCCATAACGATTGGTTCATCCGGTTATAGGCAATTCCACCGACCCGTCCGTCGATAGATATCCCTAAACTGAAGTTTTTGTATTTGAATTTATTACTGAATCCCCAAATCCAATCAGGGCTTGAATAACCGATCTTGCCATCATAATTGAGGTAAGATGGCATACCGCTGTTGTTGATGACCAGGTTTCCCTGAGGGTCGGTATCCCAGATGTTATTTACACTTACCCAATCATAGCGGGCACCTTTTTTTACCCAAGGTCTTTTGGTTGAGTATTTCGGATCAATTTCTTTGTAGTATCTGCGTTCGTGCGACCAGTTAAGGTTCGTTTCCCAGGTGAAGTTTTTGGTTTTTACGGGTGTTGCATCAATGGTGATTTCAAGACCTTCCCGCTCCAGCTTTTCTTTTGAGTTCACGTACGTTCCGGAAAACCCGGAGGCGCCGCTTACCGAAGCAACTACAGCGAAGTCATAATCTACTTTATTGAAGTATGTTACATCCATTTTAATCCGGTTCTTCAGCATATTGGCCACTGTTCCAAACTCGTATGATATTGATGACTCCGGTTGTAGCGAAGTTCCCCTTATAATACTGGGATATGATGCCGAATTAAGCCCGTCCCAAACATTGGTTGCTATGGAATAGGTATTATTTGTTGCATAAACACCAATATCATTTTTGGTTTTTGTCCACGATCCTCTTACTTTCCACATATCGAGCCATTGAGGTTTGGCAAAAAATTCGGAAAGGATTACACTGGAAGCCACTGAAGGGTAAAAGTAAGAACGGCTGCTCGTTGGCAGGGTTGATGACCAGTCGTTACGTCCGGTAATATCGACATAAACAGCATCTTTCCATGATAATGAAAGTAACCCGAATAAAGAGTTAACCTGTTTTTTATCAAATCCCTGACCTGTTTTGGCCGGGTCAACCGAAGCATTTAATGAATAGAATTCAGGAATGGTTAAACCATTGCTGGTTGCTCCCCACACATTATCGTCCTGATAGTAATAGATGGTTCCTCCAAGCATTGTATTAATACTAAATTTACCAATCTTATTATTACTGGAGATTAATAAATCGTTGTTTAAGCTGTATCCTCCTGAACGGTTAATCGAATAATAACCTTTTTTGCCCCATCCTCCAATTGAGCTGATTGGATTGCGATTCTCATACTTGTTGGAGTAGAAATCGAGCCCAGATCGAAAAGAAATATTTAGCCACGGTTTTGCTTTGTAGTTTACCGATCCAAAGCCATTTACGACATCAACATCTGATGATTTGAGAATTTCGTTGGCAATAAAGTAAGGATTGTCATACCATGATTTATCCATCCAGTTTTGCTGTTCTCCTTTTTTCCCGGCTACCCAGTAGTTTTTATAATCGCGGATGTCATATTCAGCGCCGGTCCAAACCAGCAAATTGTAAAGAAAACCTCCGCCACCATAACCTGTTCCGGCATCGTTCGGACATTCTCTTTTGTTGTAGGTCAGTCCTCCCTCAAAAGTAAATTTATTGATCGACATGTCTCCTGAAAGCGCGAACGTATATTTGTTCAGCTTGCTATTGGGATACTGGCCCTTGTTGAGTACATGGGTAAATGATGCCCTGAAACTACCCACATCCGATTTTTGCGAAATGCTGATGTTGTTATTGGTTACAAAGCCTTGCTGAAGGAAGTTTTCGAGGTTGTTCTTGCCAACAGAATTAAGTGGCACATTGTCTTCCCACTCAAACGTTTTGGGATTATACTGGCGGGCTGTATTCCCGGCATCAAGTTTTGCTCCCCAAACATAATCTCCAGGATAATAAGTACCGCTCGAACCCGAACTGTATGAAGTCTGAACCTTAGGCAAAACAAGATGCCCAGCCTCAAACATTGTACTGCTGTTTACTGTGACATCAATTCCACCCTTTTTGTTTCCCCTTTTTGTGGTGATTACAATCGCACCGCTTCCTCCCCGCGAGCCATACAATGCTGAGGCGGTTGCTCCCTTCAAAATGTTAATGGATTCAATATCGTCCGAAGCAACATCACGCAAGGAAAGGTTCCCGAAAGGTACACCATCAATAACCAACAATGCATTTTCGCCTCTCAATAAAACCGAGGATGCCGTATTGAATTCGGTGCTGTTAAGTACATTTAATCCGGCAATTTTGCCAGTTAAACTTGTGTTTATATCAATGCTTTTTACTGAGCTCAGGGTTTCCCCACCAATTTTCTGGGTTGAATAGCCTACTGCTTTTTCCTGTCTTTTTATTCCCAGTGCAGTTACAATAACCTCTTCCACTCCCAAGGTTTCCTCCTGCAGTACTACATTTATTGTTGTCTTATTTTCCGCAGTAATTTCCTGTTTTTTCATACCTACAAACGAAAATTGCAGGATGGCATTCTTAGGAATATTCGATAGCGAATAATTCCCATTGGCATCGGTAATGGTACCATTGGTGGTTCCTTTAACAACTACTGAAACTCCAGGAAGCGTCCCATTAGAAGAGTCTGTGATTTTTCCCGAAACCTTCTTCGTATTACTATCTTGATTAGAATTAGAATCAACCCGTGTGATAACAATATTTCGGTCGATAAACCTGTACGAATATTTATCCTTGTTTAAAACTTCATTCAAAATTTTGTCAATATTGGCATCTTTAAGATCGAGCGTATATTTTTTGCTCAAATCCAACTGATCGGTCTTGAAAAGAAAACCAAAATCAGTAATGCGCTCAATCTCATCAAAAACCTGGATAATGGAGGCATTCTTTACGTTCAGGTCGAACCGGGCTTCCTGCGAATATGTATTTGTCGCGAACGTAATCACGGTTAGAAACACCAAAAGGGTCGTTAGTTTCATAATTAGCAATAGTTTCTTAACTCCAGACCATTGACGGTCTGGGAAATGTTGTTTTTTCTTCATAGTTTTGTTTTGTGTTTATTAAACAATTGGTTCTGGTAATCGCCAAATTACCTCGACCGTTAATTTTTTGAAACATGAACCGGGTAGTCTCCAGCTTCCCGGTTTTTTTCTTTTTGCTTAGATAGGGGGTTATCTCATAGGCATTTCTTTTCTATTTAGTTTTTTATATATAATCAAGCAATTATATTTACGTCAATTAAAAATTGTCATCATTTTTATTTCTTTTCCCTTTTTCTTTTTCCTCTTTTTCTAGTAAATAATAATTTCATCAGGTTGATCAGCCTTCTCAATAATCCGGTAATTAAAATTGGCTGTTAGCTTGAGCATCTTCATCACTTGTTGGGCTGTTGTCGATTTTTTAATGTTGCCGTTGTACCGGTAATCGCGGAGCGCATCGTTTTCAAACCTGAATTCAACATCGTACCATCGGCTGAGCTCTTTGAAAATGTCTTCAAGCCTTTGGTCACGGATGACAAATTTGCCATCTCTCCAGGCCGACAATACATTTTCTTCCACTGTTCTTAACTTTATGCTTTTATTTTCGGGATAATACACGGCGCTCTCTCCAGGTTTTAAACTGACCATCGATTCCCCTTTGCCAGTTAAAATATCGGCTTTCCCTTCAACCAGCGAGGTTTCTACATAATTATCGCCTGCATAGGCTTTAATATTAAAAGTAGTTCCCAAATCTTTCACAATAATTTGGTTTGCTTTAACCATGAAAGGGAAATCTTCGCGGTGGGCAACTTCAAAATAGGCTTCTCCGGTTAATTTAGCCAATCGCTGTTTCCCTTTATGATCCTCGCGATAGGTGAGTTCTGAACCTGAATTTAACCAAACTTTTGTGCCATCAGGAAATTCAACAATGCTGACACTTCCTTTCAGTGCAGTATATTTCTGTGTTCCAGAATTTGGGTATTCAAAAGCATTTTGTGAAATGTAGTATCCTGATAATCCGCCAATACCTAAAATGAACAAGCCAATAGCGGCATATTGAATGATCCGGCGACCAATTGAAAATGTAGTTTGTTTTACCGGGGTGTTGATCTTGTTCCAAAGTCTTTTAAATTCCAAATCGGCATCAATTAGTGTATTTTGCATCGATGCCCTCATCCACAAGTCTTTCACTTGCAGAAATTCTTCTTCAGCTTCTTTGTTCTCTGATAATTCCTGATAGAAAATTTCTTTTTCTTCTGAAGTGGCTTCACCGGTTAATATTTTTGCTAATAAATCCTTCTCCATTTTGTTGTTGTTTATTAATGAACAAATGGAGCCTTGAATACCCTAATGAAAAAATGATATTTTTTATTGGAAATTTATTCTGGGAAATGCTGATCGTTGTTAATTCAAAATTTTAGAGATCGCTGCAATGATTGGAAGGTAGTCTTTTAATTCGTTTCGGAGGATTTTGAGCGCTTTGGTCAGGTGTGCTTCCACTGTTTTTTGTGTGACGCCCAGTTTTTCGGCTATTTCACGATTTTTTAGATCTTCAATCCGGCTCATCTCAAAAACAACACGGCAATGTTCTGGTAAATTCCTGATAGCAAGGTCGATTTTGTCTTTTAATTCATCGAATTCCAGGTAATCGTCGCCCAGTCGCGATAAACTTTCATATTGATAGTGCATTTCGATCCACCTGATCTTTTCGTGATGTTTCAGGAGAATTTGTCTTCGTTTAAGGATATTCAGGCAATTGTTTTTGACCAGTGTAAATAAAAAATTCCGGAGATTGGAGTCCGGATTGAGGTCGTATCTGATTTCCCATAGTTTTAGGAATGCGTCCTGAACAACTTCTTTAGCTTCGTCTTTATCTTCAAGATAGTGCTGGCTTAAATGATAAAGAGGCTGATAGTATTCCTGAAAAATATTCCTGAAACTATTTTTGCCATCGTTTAATAATTGAAAAATCGGATCAGACATAGGTTGAAAATCATCGCCCAAATATAAGCAAAAACATTTCCGCTGTGTTTCTTCTGTTTATAAACAGGTTGTGATGATATTTAAAATGCAAAACCCGCAAACGGTAAATCTGCGGGTTTTTATTATTGCGATTTTATGACTTATTCTTACAGTTCGCGGATCTTGATGTTGCGGAACCAAACCGGGTAGCCATGATCCTGAAGGCCGATAAGACCTTCTTTCGAGATTCCTTCGGTAAATCCGGGGAAGTCTTTAAATTTACTTTTGCCCACCATGGCATCCCATTCCGGAGTCCACAACGTGTATGAACAAACGACTACGCCATTTTGGGTATGGGTAACTTTGCCATCTTTTACTTTAATCACAATGGTGTTCCATTCACCTACCGGTTTAACCGTTTTTGGATCGGCAGGAAGCATATCGTAAAGTGATCCGGCCAAATGGCTGGCTACTTTATTGTCGGTAGCATCCACATTGTCGAGTACCTGAACTTCGGGAGCGGCATAATAAACTGGTTTGCCAGGAACCTCACGGACGTCGTAAAAAATGCCAGAATTGGCCATTTTGCTAGCTTTCCAGTCGATAGACAACTCGAAATTCTTAAATTTCTTTACCGAGTAAACAACATCGCCATCCGATCCTTGTCCTGGTTTTTTCCCTTCACCGGTGAAAACGTTCATGGCATTGTCGTCGAGTTTCCAATTGGCTGGCATGGCTGTGCCGTTGCATTTTCTCCATCCGTCGAAGTTCTGTCCGTTAAACAGCAACACCCAACCGGCTTTTTTCTCTTGTTTCGAAAGTTTATTAACCTCTTGCGAAAAAGAAGGAAGCGCTACGAGAAGCAAGGCTAAAAACGATAAAGTCAAAAAGTAATTTCTGTTCATGATTTAATTTTTAGTTCCCACGATGGGATGGTTTATGTATAAAATTGAATTTTATAATTGTTGGTTTTGGCTTTGACTGGCCAAATTTACAAATTAATTACCAGCCCGAACCTCAATTTTTAAAGGAGATCCGGGCTGTAGTTGGTTTTTATGAAATGATGGTATTAGGATTCTTCATTTTAACGTGATTGAGAAATTTTTGCTTGAATTGCTGCCTATCAGTAACGAATTTTCAAATAAAATAGCTTTGTCAATCACTTCTTTATCAGAAGTTTTATTGAAGCCGCTGATTGCGGTCAGCACGTTTTCAATTCCGGTTTTGTATGTTGAAATAAAATCCCGATCCGAGGGCAGCATTTCCCCGAATTCGTTGGTTGCCCTGAAATGACAGGCGCAAACCAATGCTTTCAGGATTAAGTCGTAGGGAAGTTCCAATTCGCGGGCAAGGTGGATGGCACCTGCCAAACGGTCCTCGGCGCTTAATTTGCGTTGCAGGTCGCATCCCACCCTGAAAATGGTATCTCCCAGAGCTTTGTTCTGAAATCGCTTTAGCAAATCGTCGATGTGATCGGTGAGCGATTCGATTGTAAATTCCTCCGGATATTTTTTCAACAAAATATCGGCGGCCTGTAACATGGTATTCCTGACCTCTTCTTTTAACTCGTTGTTGGCTAATACTTCGTACATGTACGTTGTGGTTGGGTAGGAGAGGTATCCCAAATAAGCTGCAGTTGAATGCCCCAGATTGTGAATAAACAGTTTCCGGTCAACCCAGGCTTTCATGTTTTCTTTAGGAGCCAACGCACTTACTTGAGGAATGGGGTTTTTGAAGCCATTTTTGGCAACAATCAAAGTGTTGTATGCTTCGGCAAAAACCTGTAGCGAATCGGCTTCCATATCTTTTTGCGACATGATTGGAACCATCTTCCCGATACTCGTTTCAACCAGGCCAACTAATTTGTCGAAAGGATAGTCTGTTGGCAATAACCGGCTCAGTTCGGCCGAAAAATACTGATCGGCATTTCGAAGGTTTTCGGCAATAATAATATCGAGTGGCCAATTGCCGTGATGCTGTCTTCGAATTATCAACGATTGGGCAATGTACGATAGCGCAGCAGGCAAACCATGCTGTCCGACTGAAACGGCGGCGATGGAGGCATTGGCCAGTTCTGCAATTACCTTTTCGGTATCGTCGAAATGAACCGCACGAACATTGTTTATCCAGATGGTTTCATCCGTTTCCTCGCTTTTAATAATGACTTTATATTGTTTGCATTCGTTGAGTTTATCGATCAATTGCCGGTTAATATCAACAAAAACAACTTCATATCCTGAACGGCTGAACACCTGGCCGATAAAAGAGCGCCCAATTTTTCCTGCGCCCAGAAGAACCAACTTATTCTGCATTACTGATTTGTTTTTTGTATTGTTCGTAATACGGGCGGATCAACTCACGTTTTTCCCCCTGATTTGTTTCGAAATAGGTTCCTCCCATATAGAAACAAGTATATCCACCGGATACAACGCCCCACATACAGGCTTCGGTTAAATCCAGTTTGTCCGGTTTTTCCTGAAGTTGGGAAACCAGTGAAGCAATCACTCCGCCCACAAAATTGTCGCCACAGCCCGTGGTGTCGCCCATGTGCCCTTTCTTTAGCTCTTCGGAGACTGCCTTCGATATGGGCATTTCCGAATCGTTCAATTCGCTGAATAATTTTCCAGATGAAAATATGCGGATGTTTTTCGAACCGTTTGTTACAATCACAGCTCCGGTTCCCTGCCCGCGGAAAAATTGCATGGCTTCGTCGAGCGCTGGTTTTCCGCTCAAACGGAGGGCTTCTTCACAATCGGTTATCAAAAGGTCGATGTTTCGGTAACTTTCATCGCTTTTACCCAATGGCCACTTGGTAGTTGGGTCAGCTTTTTGGTTCCTGAAATCGTAAACGGTGTTTACGATGGTAATGCAGCCTTTTGATTTAGCTTTTTTTAGCAATTCTGTCAAATGATCGTGAATCGTTGGAACAATTGCGGTTCCTCCGAAAACAACCACATCCGAAGCAAAAAAACTGTCGTCGAGGTTTTCAGGAGAATAATCCCAGGCGGCGCCAATGGAATTGATGAAAATCCGTTCGCCGTGCCCGTTATCGTAGGTAGGGTCGGAGAGTACGACCGTTGATGGAGTAATCGTTCCCGACAACTTGTAATTGTGGATGTTCACAGGTGTTTTGCTTAACGATGAAAGCAAGAAATCGCCATCTTCATCTTTCCCGCCGTAACCGTAAAACCGAAATTCAGTACCCGTATTTTCCAACATTTGAGCCGCGTGGATCAGCGCCACGATGCACGGTCCCCCAATGTTTATTTTGTCGGGCGATTTTCCTTTGGTAATTTCTTTCAGTATTGGCTGGAAATCCAGTTTCGCGAATTGTTCGAATTCTTCTTTAAAAACCAGGTGTCCGGGGGTTAATCCGCCATCGCCGCTTTCTTTCGACAGATAGTCTGGAAAGGGATCGGAAGTGAATGATATGTCGCTGTACAGGCGGTCGACCAAACAACAGCCAGACCCCGATACCAAAATTTTTTTTGTCATGATAAACAGTTTGTCTTAAACGAATTTGCCGTAATCGGAAACCAGTAAATGTAGCGGTTCTTCATCTTCTTCAATAACAGGGAATCTTCCGATGGTTTCGTAGAAGCAATTATCGGCAGAATCATCGTTGACCATGCTGACTTCACCCACCAACACGAGGCCTTTCCCGGGTTCGCCGTAGAAGCGGTGGTACATTCCCTGTTCCAGACAGATGCTTTCTCCTGGGGCAAGAACAACTTTTCCGCCTGCTTCAACCGTTCCTTTTACGCCATCTTTCTTGAAGTTTACCGGCGTGGTATCGAATTTATTATCGGGGGTGGAATTATACAGATCAATAACCAGGTTTCCACCGCCGCGGTTGATAATGTCTTCCATCTTCGACCAATGATAGTGCATCGGTGTTTCCTGATTTTCGGCAACAATCATGATTTTTTCGGCATAAGGTTTCTTGTCCACATTGAATTTTCCGTTCCGGAGGGTAAACAAAAACAAGCCTCTCTGGTAGAAATCGCCCGAACCAAAATCGGTGATGTCCCATCCCAACATATTTTCGATCACTTCACGGGCATCTTTTTTGTTTTCTTTCCAATCGGCCACGCTCCAGTTCGCCCACGGAGGCAGTATAAATTGTTTTTCGGCCATGAAAGCTTTTGCACTTTTCAAAATCTGATTGATTTCACTACGTTTCATAATTTAATGTTTTAGTTTATTTATGTCCTCGATAAAAGCGTCAATTTCTTTCGTTCCATTCAATAGTTCAATTGTCAGGTCGAACTTCCGGATTTCGCCCGGTTCAAGGTATTCGAGGGTTTTATTGTTTCGCGGATCAACCCGACCGCCAACGTAACAGTTACAGGGTTCCATGCCCATCACATACTCGCCTTCGCCCATTTGTTTCCATTGGGTGAAATTGAAAAGCTGGTTTTTGTTGAAGTGAATAGCCACGCCCAGCTCAAGTTTTTTATTGATCAAAGCCACACTGGTAGCGCCGTTTATATTAGCCTTCAGGTTGTGGTAAAAAACCTGTTCCTGATAATTTGGGGTGGGTTGTTGGCTTTGATTGTAAGTTGCTTTTCCTTTTTCGGCTTCCTGATCCCGTGGTGTCAGCTTTTCGGTAGGAGTTACCAGTATTGAATCTTCGTCGAGCAGCGGATAGCCCATGTTGAAGTGAAACAGCAGCATTAGCGCTTCCTTTCTGAACCCCAGGTTTTCCACCGTATTTTCGATCGTGATTTTGTTCTCGCCGTATATACAGGTGATTTTTCGGGCAAGCACCAAATTTTCGCCAAAAAGCCGGGCTTCGCGCATTTTACCGCTGATCGTCAAAACCGGAACATCATCCACCCATTCGGTGGTGGCACTGACTTCTTCTCCCGGAGTGTTTGCAATCCGACCGTGCATACTGAATGTTTCCCCTTCTTTTTCGCAGGGTGAGCCTACGTTGCGCAACCCACAGGTAGTTAAAAATCCGGCAGCAAAACTGCGCAGAAAGCCAATTCCATCTTCATAATAATATTCCGGGGCGACAATTCCAGTTTTGCTGACATAGCTGCAATTGGTTCCTTTGAACGATAATCCTGCAATGTCGAGGCACCGGTCGGCCAGTACGGTGAATTCCAGTCCCGAACCCGTTTTTACATCGAAGGCTTTCACGCCTTTGGCCTTCCCACTCGTCAGCGCATATTCTTTTATTCCAAATACCTGGCTAAAATCGCCAATGTATTTAAGCATTTGCCGTTTGTTGAAATTTGTTGTTGTCATTCGATTTATTCTCATTTAATACCTAGTGTAACGATTTCATGCGGTTTTAGTACTACTGTGATCGATTTTCCCTGAATTGTTGGCGCTGCGGCATCCGAAAGGGGAAACTCAATCAGGTTGAGGCGACGGGCCGACTTTGCCGTGATGGGCAAATTAATTGTGGCCGTTGTTGCTTTGCCTTCCACTTCAAATAACCTGATGATTAACTCTTCACCATCTTCAGCTTGTTTCATTCCAGACATGACCACATTGGCCGGAGAAAGAGAAAAGAATGATTCTTCTTCGGGGCGGGTAGCATGTGTTTTCACCAAGGCCAGCGATGGTGGCTCGGCAGCATAAACCGGTACATTAAAGTCGTCGCCTTCAGCCCAAACCCCATTTTTCCATTCTCCTGAATGAGGGAACAGCGAATAGCTGATGTTGAATTTGCCCAGGTTCGGATAAATGTCGGGATCGCCCGCAGCACGCATCAGGGTAAGCCTCAGGTCTCCGTTGAAATAGGAGTTGCCGTATTTTGTTTTGTTCAGAAGTGCGATGCCCACTTTTCCGTCGGTAACATCGACCCATTTTTGTGCTGGAACTTCCTGTCCATGGTTCATCTCAGGGCTGACGCCATAAGTGTTCGACTGTGATTTTTGCCAGGCAGGGGCATCTTTGCCGTTGATTTTGTCGTCAACCGGGCGCTCAACCACGTCAAACGGAACCTGGGAATAGAACTTTGAATTTGCCATCGAAATCGGGAAGATAGCTCTCAACATGGGCGAATCGGTGCTGTCGCTACCGGTTTCAAGCCAACGGACTTCCATGTCATAATCGATGCGCGGATAAGCGCGATAAAGGTAAGTGCGTTCGATAAACCGCGATTTTCCCCAGGTTTTAACGGTTTCAACACAAGCCCTCACAGGACCGTTTTCAACCACCTTTACGCTGACCACATTGGTCACTTTTTCCTGCCCTACAATTTTATTGATGGTCCATGATTTCATTCCACCTTTCTTATCTTCCAGCGACATTTCCAATGTGTTTAATTCTCCGCCTTCACGCACAAATTCTTTTTGGGTGCGCTTGTCGAACAGGCTGGTGATACCTCCGGTTTTCATGTCAAACTTCACGGTAAAGAAGTCGGTTTCGAACGTGTTGTTGGCAAATGGGATCGCATCTTTGAATTCGCCGGTTTTGGTCACATCAACGTAGAAAGTCTTATAACCGCCGGCTGGCATATTATCCACAATAAACTGAACTTTTGAGGTATATCCCGGAGGGGTTGGTTTGGCATAAACGATTTGTGCCGGATAAGCTTTTCCTGAAGCGTCGCGAACCAATACGGTAGCAACGTTCTCGTTGGCCTTGATTTCCTTTTTGGCATAGTCGGGCGACAGGAAATTTTCATTGGCATTCTTTGCCTTTGTGGCATCGCTACTTTTATCAACAGCGGTAAATTTCTTGCCATAATAGTTCGAACCCCACGACTCTACTTTTACCGAAATGGGTTCTTCGTGCGAATAAACGGTTGCTTCAACAATTGCCTTTTTGCCGTAAGGTTGGAGGTTGTAGGCAACAACGGGTTGTCCAAGTCCGGTTTGGAAATTAACCTCGTCGGCCATCTTCCGAAAAGCATTGTTGCGCAATTCGGTTGATTTACGGAGCAATTCGCTGTAACGGGCAACTGCTTCCTTGTTGGCTTCATTGATGGCCGATCCAGGAAGTATGTCGTGAAACTCGTTGAATGCTAGTGTTGTCCATAGGTCGTGCAGTTCGGCGGCCGGGTATTTGTCGCCATTCAGCCAGCGCAGTGTGTTGAAGAATTCGCTGCCGTAAAGCGAGTTTTCGCTGTTCCGGTTGCCGGCTTTAATGTCGGATACATTGGTGTAACACCCTTCAAAAATAAACTGCATCTCGCCACGGTGGGTTGGGCGGCCATCCATTTCTTTGGCTGTTTTTCTGAAGAAATCGCCAGCCGTTGTAAATTTTACGGAAGGGTAGCCCGGTGTTTTGTCCAATTGGTGCACCATGTCGATGTTGGCACGGGTCGGGCCGCCGCCGTGGTCGCCAACACCTGTAATTTGAAGGATGCGGCGTTTTTCGGGCGAAAACCGATCGACTTCTTTCTTCAGGTCTTTGGTAATGTCTCCATTGTAAGTGTCGTTGGCATAGCACAATACTTTTGATGAGTCCGGGGCAACCCACCAGAACGAGCCAAGGTATGGCTTGCAACGGTGAAAATAGAAATAATCGCAACCCGCCAGTTTAAGCACCTGTGGCATTTGCGACACGTGACCAAAGTTATCGGGCAGCCATCCGGTTTTGGCCATCTTTCCGAAGCGGCTCTGAAAATAGCGCTGACCCAAAAGGAAAGTCCGGCTGATGGCTTCTCCGGAAGACATGTTCATGTCGCCCTCGGTCCACATTCCGCCACCAAGTTCGAGGCGTCCTTCTTTGACGTATTTTTTGACCTGTTCAAACAGCGGAGGGTCAATCCTTTCAACAAAGTTGTAAACAGAAGCCTGACTCTGCAACATAGTATAATCGGGAAATTCTTTCATGAAAGCCACAACCTGACGAAGATTGTCGTTGCACATTTGCATGGTTTCCGAGTAAGTCCAGAGCCAGTTCATGTCCATGTGCGCATGGCCAATCACCTGAATGGTGTCTTTTGTGGAGGCTAGTTTGGTCTTGTTCCCTTTTACATCCTTTCCGGAAGAGAAAGAAAATAAAGGCAAACAAACAGTCCACAGAAGAATGATTGCGAAGATGTTTGTTAGTCGAATTTTCATTGTTGGTTGTATTTTGTAGGAATTAGTTTTAAAGTTCAGTACCCCAAGCCTTGTTGGGTTTTTCGCCCATAACGAAGTTCAGTTGGCCTCCCTGAGCAATATCGGTATGCAGGATAAATGGCCGGTTTAATGCTTTGCCGTTTAAAGTGGCCGACTGAATGTATTTGTTTTTCTTCGAGCAGTTTTTTGCATTTACAGTAAATGTTTTGCCATTTGGTAACTCAATTTCAATTTTACTGAAGAACGGGCTGCCGATGGCATATTCGCCGCTTCCAGGAGTAACCGGATAAAATCCCATGGCTGAAAATACATACCACGAGCAAAGTCCGCCGCCATCTTCATCACCTGGAATCCCCAGCGGACGGTCGTCGAACCACATATCCATAACTTCGCGGATTCGCCGCTGCGTTTTCCAGGGCTGTCCGGCGTAATTGTACAGGTAGGGAATGTGGAACGATGGCTCGTTCCCGGCCACAAACATCCCGTTCAGGCCAGTCGAATCGGGGAATTTTCCCATGAACTGCCATTTCGAAATGTGGGTCGGTTCGTTGAAAATAGCATCTACCCGTCTGACAAAGGCTTCTTTTCCGCCCAGCAATTTAATCAGGTCGGGAATGTCTTGCTGGACGCTGAAATTCCAGGTCCAGGCATTGTTTTCGGTATAAAACGAACGGCTGCCAATTCCTCCGGATAATTGCGGGTCGAATGGTTCAATCCATTTGCCGTTGGCCATTTTGGGTGCAAAGAATCTATTTTTAGGATTGAAAACATTGCGGTAGTTTTTTGACCGTTTCAGAAAATAATTATAGTCATCGTATTTTTCCAGGGCTTTGGCCAATTGGGCCAGGCACCAGTCGTCATAACTGTGTTCGAGGGTAACTGCAACAGCCTGGCGTTTTTCGAAACCATCAACCATGGGAACAGATTCGGTACTATCTTCGGGAAGGGCCGGGTACCAGCCATTTTTCAGGTAAAAGCTATCGAGCTTGCACATTGGCCCGGTTCTCCAAGGCAACATGGTAGCCTGTGTTGCATTCTTTTTCAATCCCTCATAGGCTTTTTCAACAGAAAAATTGGTTACGCCTTTTTGATAGGTGTCCCAAATCAAAGGAGCTGTATGAAATCCGATCATGGCGGGGAAATCGCCATAAAACTGCGGAAATGTAGGCATCCAGCCGCTTTGCTCGTACATGCGGATGTACGATTCAATCATGTCGGATTGCTGTGCCGGATTCAGTATCGACATCAGGGGGTGAAGGCAGCGGAAGGTGTCCCAGAGCCAGTCGTCAACAAAGAAAGGGCGACCGCCATCCTCATGAATTTTTCCGTCGTAACCACTGAAATAGCGTCCGTCTTCCGAAATATTGACCATCCGCTCCATCGACCGGTAAAGCGAAGTGTAGAAAATCCGCTTCTGCCGTTCGGTTCCACCTTCTACTTTAATTTTACCGAGTTCGCTGGCCCAAATCTGATGGCTGGCATCCTTAACCGATTCAAAGCTTTTGCCGTTTGTTTCTTTCTGAAGATTAGCTGCAGCCTGCTGTTCGTCGATGTACGAGATGCCGATTCGCACTTCAACCGCTTTTTGGGAAGATGGGAAAGTCACATACAGGCCAATGGCATTCCCCGAAATTTCGGTTTCAAGTTTGATTTTATCAGATTCAAATGAGCCTGTTTGACTGAATGGCTGGCTAAATTCGGCATGGAAATATTGCTTGGTCTTCTCAAATTCTTCCCAGCCCTGAATGCTGTTGTTTCCTGTTATTTTGAACGATGCTTTGCGATTTGACCGGAAGACGATGTTGCACGAATCGTTGCCGTTGAAATTAAAACGGTAAATGACAGCTCGTTCCGTAGTGGTCCAGTCGGCATCGATATTTGTATCTTCGAGGTTAACCTTGTGGTACCAGGGATGTACTTCTTCCTGGTCGTGGTCGTACGATGCGGCATATTGATCCCGGTTGAGTATAAGTTTCCCTGTGGTTGGCATCAGTTCGGTAACGTACCCCATCCGGTAGGCAGGCATGTTCACGGCAAATCCGTAAATTTTATCACTCAGGTAACGGTCGTTCAGTCCGGGTTTGGTCACCGGAAACACACGAACCATGCTGTGCGGACGATGCACCGTCGGATTTTTGGTTGTCAGCAAAGGGGCAACGCTTCCGATGTTCGGATCGACATACAACGATACATCTTTGCTTTTGCAGGCATTGAATACAATCAGAAGTAAAAAAAGTAATTGAAAAATTGGTTTCATTGAGTTGGTTTAGTTGGTTTAGGTTTTTAAAATTCAACCTCTATAAATTTGACTTCGTAAGGTTTAAATGTAATTGACTGAATGGGAGTACCTATTTCTTTTCCGGAAACGTTCACTTCAACCATTCGTTTGATCGTGCGTCCTACAATTTTCGATTCCAAAGACAACTCGGCCGGCTTGCCTTCCAATTCCCTGAAGTGCAGCAGAATACTTTCGCTACTTTTAAACGATGGCCGGCTGTTGATCAGGATGGCATTTGGCGATCCGCTAATTTTCAGGGTTTCCAGAACTGGCGATTTGAATTCGTTTTTTCCGGCAGGGAAAGTACGTGTTGCAAATGCGTTCCGTTCGCCCCAGGCAAATCGGGTTGCGCAGGTGTTGGTAGTATCGCTGGTCGATGTGATTTGGTAGCCCCAATGGAAGCCTCCTTCCTGAAATGCGCGGAAGTTGGTAAACCAGTAATTGTTCATCACCCACGAATAGAGGCTGGTCTTTCCGGGTTTGGGGTACCGTTCAAACTTACCCAGGTTGAAATCGCTGAATTGCCAAAGTGGTATTTCGTTGCTTACCACGATGATCTGTCCGGTTTTGCCTCGGACAGAAACAAAGTTTTGTGCTGCATTCCAATCAGACGATGATCCGGGAAGTTGCTGGCCTTGGGTCAGAATGCCGCCAATGGTTTCGAACACAATTCGCGATTGTGGCAACGCAAACGGAAAGGCAACATAAAGCGCTTCAGGAGTGGTTACAATTTCTTTAGCTCCTTTAAACTGAAAATCGATTTTCTTCACATTCTTAAACAGGCGGATTTCCGTTACCAGTCCTTTGGGCGAACCTGCTGTTCCCTTTTCAAAGCCTTCCATATCGGCAGTAATGCGAATGCTTTTCCATACCGGCCCGTCGGTGCCGGGTTCGATTTTGATATTCGAAACAGCCGAATGCGATGGTGTCATTTTATCCCGGTCGGGGAGTGTTTCGTGCACCAATTGCCCCAGTTTCCATGGATTCTGCGAATCAACAAGTTCCTGTTTCAAATCTTTGTCAAACAAACTGCTAATTGCTCCTGAAGTTTTGTCGATGGTGATTTTGTAATAAGCATTTTCCAAAATTTCAAGGCCGGTATTATCTTCATAAGTAGCTGTTTTTGAGTCGTTTTTCAGTTCAATCTGAAAGGCTTTGTAGCCCAATGCTGGAATTTCTGGAACTTCCAAAACCCAGTATGCGCCTTCGCGACGTTCACGCAACAGTTGGGCTGTAATTTCTTTCCCGGTTGAAATGTCGGTAATTTTAAACGACTTTTTTAAAGGCAGGACTTCATTGTCGATAAAAAGCTCGACCGAACCCGACCGCTGCCAGCCAAGGGTATTTACAACATAGATAAGTGGAAATTCAGCTTTTTTCATGAATCCCTGTAAACGGGCCAGGGCTTCTTCGTTCAGGAGTGTCACTTTTTTGAGGGCTTCCCAGGCATAAGCGCCTTTCATGAGCCATTGTTTGGTCGAATTTTCAGAAAAAGGACGGTCAATACTTTCGTCGGCTCCACAGGTATGTTCGTCAAAGAAAATGGAATTTTCGCTGATGTGATCCAGGTTGCTTTCCAGCGAAGGGCTTAATTTGCCTCCGAGCATCGAAACCATGGCAAACATGCCTTCGTCAACCTGCTTCATGTTTTGTGTTTTTCTCACTTCAGCAGTTTCGCGCGAGGTGGAGCCATAGCCGTCGGTCCACCAATCGAGCCAGGCCGATTTATACACAGGCAATTTGTCTGAATAATTTTTCTCCACATATTCAGGAAATTCACTTGCTGTAGCCAATCTGAGCTTCGGACTTTCATATTTAGCATTCCACTGCTTCACCAATTCGCAAGCCGCAGTTGATGGTGGAGCATTGTCCGTAAAATAACCCGAAAATTGAATGCCGATCCGGTCGAACGGGTAACCTTTGCCGTCAATTTCGGCCAGGTGACTCAACATTTCTTCCGGTTTTATTGCCTTACTCTCCAGTCCGTAAAAGTTGCCAGTCATGTAATGGTCGGCACGAAAAGCGAGCAACCTTTCTCCGGATGGCGCTTCCCACCAGAAACAGGTTGGTTTATCAAACGGAAGAATCGACCGGGTTTCATTGATGCCCATAACCAGGTATTTGATTCCGGTATTTTTAAAATAATCGGGCATACACCAGGCAATGCCGTTTACATCATCCTGCATGGCTGTTTTTACCGGAATATCTAATTTCTTAAATTCTTTCAGGGGTTGAAGAAAATCGTACATTACATTCTCATCGGCTATCTCGGCCATATTGGCGTACATGCCGGTTACTTCAATCCGTCCTTCAGTAATTCTTTTTTTAAGTCTTTCGATTTGCTCGGTGGGCCTTGTTCTTAAATATTCGCGGGTTACCCAAGCCGATTCGCAAGTCCATCTGAATTTAGCATCGTCGGGCAATCCGTCAGTCTGATCGCAATAGTCGAGAGCATAATCAATGTATCGTAAATGTTCGGCCAGAATCTCCGACTGCGGGCGTGTGTAACCAATGTCGGTATGGGAATGCTGAACGAAATAAATTTGCCATTTTTTAGGAGGGGTAAGTGTTACCGTATATTTTTTTGCTGGCTGACCATCAATTTTGGCAGTCAAGGCTATTGGTGTTGGTTTTGTTACTGCTTGAAAGTTAAGCAGGAAGTGATTGATCCCTTTGGTAAGGTCAGCTTTTAAGAGTTCTTTTCCGTTAAAAAAGAAAGCTATTTTTCCCGGATTGGGGGAAGAACAGTTGGTGATTAGTTGCTGAAACGATTTAGCTTTTTCTTTAAATAAAACGGGTGCATTTACAAATTCAACTTTGGGCGACAATTCGTTTTGACCAAACAGATGTAAGGTACCTGTGATTGTTAGCAATGAAATGAAAAATGATATTACTCTCAATTTTTTCATAATCTATGGTTTAGCTTAAACTTAAGTCAAATGGGGAGGAAAAGCGCAAAGGTAAAAAAAAAGGCACTGCCAATGGCTTGGCAGTGCCAGAAAAAAATGTGGTTTATTTTATTACAGAGAGATGTGCATAAAGATTCCCAATTCTGTAATTAAATGTAGCAGAAACACCTGGAACGACATTTTTTACTTGTAACATCCCGTAGTAAACGTCTTTCTCTGCGGTTCCGTTAACAATTTTAAAAACGTAAACACCTGCTCCCGCAATAGGATCGGCTGTTGTCGTTGGAGTTCCGGCCTTGAAGGCAGCAATTGCATTGTTCGAATGGGGTATAATGCCTTCCAATTAATGTTACACTCATTATAAATTCACCTCCGCCTTTTGTCAGACAACCAACTATCTTTGTCGCATAAGCTTCCAGGTTTGTCGGACTTCCTTCGATGTTTGAGAACAAACTCCAATGAGTGCCAGATATATATCTACCTCTGTCGGATAAGCTTCTATCCTTGTCGGACTTCCTTCTATGCTTGTCAGGTATCCAACTATCTTTGAGAATAAGCTTCTGTGTCTGTCAAATGGACAACAGACTCTGTCAGTAGCATTTCTATGTCTATCAGAGTTTCTTCTAACTCTAAAACACTTCTTCCGGTGATTTTCTGATTGCTAACGGACATAGAAAAACTCCTGACTGGAATTGTTGATCCTGAAAGGAGTTGCTTTTATTAATCGCGATGAGATACTGATCTCCTGATTATATAGTCTCCTGTGCTTTAGTTGCAGATGCTTCAGTTGAGGCGGTGTGTGTGGAGCCCAAATTAGCGATTATCTTGCTGAAGGTAAATTGTTCTTTCTTTACCGCGTCGTATTGGTAATAGCTCGAAACCTTTTTGCAAATCCCGATTATTTCGTCGTAAATGCCGTTGAATACATCCACAACCTCATTGGTAATTTCTTTGGTTTTGAGTTTCAGCGATTCCTGGCTGCTGTTGGCATCTGCAAATACAATGGCGTAACTAATAATGTTGCCAATCAGCGTATCAGAAAGGCCCTTTGCTGTAATTTGATTTCGAAGTGAATCAGTCATATTTTTTTTGAACGTGTAAAGCAATTGCACCAGCGATTCCTGGTTCCCCTTCTGTACGCCCCTTAAATGTTTCGAAAAGCCAAGGGTATTTAGTATTTCATCATGGGTTGCAGTTTCGGCCTTGAAATCTTCGTCGATTTGTGTTTTGAAGAAGGAAAGGTCTCTTTTGGCCGATACCTGGATGGACGACAAGCCCGACGTGGCATTACGTAAGCCCTTTTTTGCGTCGATGCCCAAATGAGTTTCGATGGTTTGGTCGATGCGCGAAACCAGGTTGGTTGCGTAGTCTTCCGTCCAGTCGTTGCGCACGCCAGACAATTCCGAAATGTTTGATTTGAAGTTTCCGGCAATTGTTTTTGATGTCAATAACATGTCGACATCCTTGCAACTGTAATTACGATTTTGTGCCATAAATTGAATTTTTAATGAATAAATCGTGTTATTTTTAGTTTACATATACAAGTTCGGACAATCCAAATAAAAAGTCAAGCACAAATAATATGTTTTTGAACAAAAAAATGGCAGGGGTAAATGCGAGTGTTTGAAATGAAATTGATAAACCAGAAAACAAAAGCCCCTTTGCTATTGCGGGCAAAGGGGTAAGCTGCTAGTCGATTTTGTATGGGATTAAAATTCCTCGTTAAGAGATACAGCTTGCAAATCTGTACTAGCGTCTGCAAACTTTTGAGCATATCCTGATGAGCAGAGTTTAATCCCGGGAAAACCTTTCCTTTCAATTACACATAGAAAGGCTCACTTAATTAACCTAATGAATCCTATTATTTGACCACATTCAGAATAACTGATAAAATAATAACTTAAACCGACTTTTGATTTTGATTAGTAATTGATGTTGTTTAGGATTGAAAATTCCTTGCTCAAAAGTATCGATTGCAAATTGGTACCAGCTATTGCCATCTTTTGAACATATCCGCATGAGCAGGGAATCAATCTACATATTAAGGCATTGTATTGAAATTTTCGTATTTCACGATCCAATCGCCATTTTTAGGAAATCCGGGAGCATCACCTGTCGATCCGTCCCATCCGGCAGCCATCATAGCTACAGCTGTCAATAAAGCTCCATTTGACGGGAGATAAGGGAAAGGTCCACCAGTGGCTAATCCATGTTCATCAAATTGAAAGTTTGGTGAGCTATGCAAAAGCATATCAATGGCTAATTCGGGATTATTGGTTCGCGCAGCTGCCATCGCAAGCATTGGGAAGTCCCATCCCCATGTACGATTGAAATTCCAGGTTGACATTACTTTATCCAATGTTCTTTTGAAACATGCAGTATCTACTCCATCGCCGGGCAACATTCCATAGATACCAATAAGGGCAGGATGTTCGAAAGTAAACTTCGTCCACATACTATCGATATTTTCATGGGTAATGTACACCCCATCGACTTGCGGTAAGGGCGATAGTTTTTTGAGCACATCGTCCCATTTTTGATCTCTACTCATACCCAAACGCTCTTTCCACTCCTGTGCGGTGCGCAGACCGAAACGCCAATAGCCAAGTTCGAAATTCGGGTTATACGTATTTTCAGGTTTAGTATTTTCAGACACAATATACATTGGTGGACCTAAAATGTAACGGTCGTTTGTTTTTTCGTACCATGCATAATCTGCCATAAAATCAGCTGTTTTGAAAACCACATCTCGCCATTTTTCAAGTGTTTCTCTTGTTGGATGCAAACGATAATCTAATTCGGCAAAATATATAGGATGTGGTTGTTGCCAAATAAGCATTGCATGAATCGGATGAGGCCAATCACGATCGAAATTAGCAGTACACTTGGGCCAGCGTGCCCCTTTGTAGCCTTGTTCTGTCGCACGTTGTATTGAGTTTGGTAGAAAATCTTTATATACATGCAGGCACTTGTCAAACAACGACCATCTGTTCCAAAGCGCATAATGCACATCATGCCACCAAACCATTTCAAAATGATACCGTCCAAACCAGCCATTATTTACCAATCCTGCTTCCTGTGGGGGATATGAACCTGCTTCATTTACTTTCATTAAATATTGAGATAGTACTATTCTGCGTTCAAGTTCTCTCCACCTTTTATCCTTGCTTTGCGACAAATCAATAGCCGCACCTGATTTCCAAAATTCTGGCCAAGCTTTTCTATTTTCTGTGAAAACTTTAGTTGCGGGAAGGAATGGTTGAATGTGTTTTTCAGGAGAGAATGTACAGGTAAATGAAATTTCATCGGTTTGTAACGGATCCAGATAAAATCGATGCTTTGAGGAGATGGTATCGCCAGATAATAGTTGAGCCTTTGATGTCCAGTTCAGGGACACAAAATATTTTGTGTCATCCATCTTTCTGGCTATGGTAACTGAATTGTTGTTTTCCATCTCAATTATTGATGAATGTGCATCGGGTTGATTATAAACTCCAATGTAATCACCAAAAGATTCTGGATCAGGGTAAGGAAAATCGAGCATGATTTTAATTCGGCCTTTTTTTATCAAATCTGATTTTACAGAAACTCCAATGGCATCAGATGTTGGATGACATGCCGTTTTTACCGCTACTTTCTCACCTTCCAAGTCAAAATAACTAGATATAATCCCATTCCACATGTCAACTTCCTGACGTGTATTTTTTAGGTCTTTCACCGTGGCTTTAGTTCCGTCAGATTTTAGAAGAAGAAACCCGACACGCCCCAAATTAAAACAATGAGGATTTCCAGCCAACCACGAAGATAATTCGGGCTGGTCTTGATTCGGCATATCATACCTGATCATGCGACCATGGGTATTAATGGTCAACCCTTTGAAATCTTCAATCCGCTGACCCTTGGGGAGGGGAAAACTGTGCCAACCCCAATGAGACAATGTATTGAATGGCACAAATGTCTGCAATCCTGTAATATCGACCCCAAAAGCAAACTCACCATTGCCCACCTGGGCAGGACTTTTAGGATTAGTAGCAGTAGTTATTACTTTATGTCGTTCAACAACAGCTTTACGATCAATACTCGTTTTTTCCATCGTTATTTGCGGAAAGGCATATACTGAAATCAACAGTAGCAAGAAGATTTGATAGTAAACTTTCATAATGAAATTGTTTTATTTATCATTGTCTAAGAATTTTTTGAATCTTTACCGGCCCTAACAGGCCACTTTTTACCAATGGTAGGCCACGAATTCTTTCTATCGGATAATTTGGAAGATTACTGGTATTATCTTCCAGTTTCTTCAATACCTCCCCAACCAACCCATTTCTCCATGTAGTTGAAACTCTGATTTCCAGAAAATTTTGACCTATTTTTAATTTATCTGTTATCTCCGACTTAAATGGAGGTTTCCATAAAACAGATACCTTTTCCCCATTTATATAGATCTCAACTAAATTGGCTACATCTCCAAGATCAATGAATATCCTATCATCGTTAATTTGATCTAATTGAAAAGTATTTCTATAAATAGCCGTTCCACTAAAATATCTAACAGCCGGGTTTGCATTTAAATGTAATGAAGTCAGTTTATCTAATTTAATTGATATAGTAGAATCTGTCAGTCCTCGAAGTTGTACATCCCAATTTCCTTCCACTGACCTTATGTCTGAATAATTTGGAAAGTTGGTAGAATAATTATCCTTAGGTTTTCCTGTTTCTCTAAAAACTATAAAATAACTTTCAGCTGGACCAAATTTTAAGGGAATAGATATATGCCCATCATCCAAGGACCATTGGGAAAGTCTTCCGATTTCTCCTGTCTCAGCATTCCATAATTCAGGAATCTTATTCGATATGCGGAATTTAGCACGAACTTCCTTTGAATTATATTCCTGGTTACTTATAAAATAAATATCGGCTTCTTTTGTTTTCCGATGGCACCATACCATCGGTGGAGATTTATAACCCTGATTCTCCCTCCACTGAAAAGAAAGGTCAACATTTTCAAAACCCAAATCCTTTTCTAGGTTAATTTCTTTGAAAATTTCGTCCAGAGTTATATTGCTTTTTACTTTCTTCCACTCCTTTCGAACAATCTCTTTAACTTTTGTATCGCACACTGGGTAATTCTTAAGGCTCCAGGAATATTTAGGTTTGGTGTTGCCAATTACAATTACCCCTTCAGCAGCAATTTGTCCAATTTTTTTCGCAACCTCGGGTGACATATGCATATCTTCAGGTAAAACCAATACCCGACATTTAATACCCGAGGGTAAGACAAGATGCCTGTTTTCAACTTTCACCTGGTTAAGCAAAGCATCTCTGTTGATGCTGTTATAAGTATAACCATCCGGAAGATTTATATTTAAATCATCAGGCATTAAAGCTCTTACTGGTAAATATTCTCCTGTATAGTAAAGCACATCAATAACCGGGCTACCTTGCTGTAAAATTGCTTGTGTCCTTGTCAAATAGTCAAACCAGACTTTTGAGGCATTCCACCATGGCTGTGTGCGGGTAAACTCAGTTCCAAGCCCTCCCCAAAATGTAATCCCAGGGTTCCCTTCTGTAGCTTTATGAGTGTAAGCATTTAAAATGAAAAGATTAATTCCACTGGCATAATTGTAGTCCCCCAAGGTTTTAAGTGCGTACGGATCTTCGCTCCACTGATTACTAAGTTCTGTATATGCTTCAGCACCTACGATATTTTTACCATAAATTCTCGACGCATGTACGGCGTCAAAAATATCGTTTGGCTTATCATGATAGGGACTTTGAAACCAAAATTCGCCTAAAGGCCAGTCTGATTTCTCAAATGGAGCCATGCCATCTGCCATTTGAATAGGAGCAGTTGTTTCAAGGCTTAAGCGTGCACCATTCTGATGAGTTCTCTCAGCATATGGTCCCAAAAAATTGTCACAAATTAATTCAGAGATTGTCAGTCGGATATCATTTAGAAACCGTTCAGAAACATCTATACTTTTAATTGGAATTCCAGTCATTGCCGGAAGATAGTTTATGGGGTCATATCCGCGCCTTTTAATAAATTCGTCCCTAAAAACAGGTGACCAATTTTGACTTTGACACTCCCAACTATCTATATGATTAGAAACTAAAACTTCTGTTTTATTACTTTCCTGAAGCTTTGAAAATGCTTTTCCAAACCACGAATTATATTGTATATCAACTGATGACTTATTAAACTTATCGGCCTCCAATCCTTGCCCTTGAATGCTAGCTGGTCCATTTTTTTGTCCTGTCGTTGTATAACCGAAACGCTGTATAAGCCAATTTTCTCCCTTTGGCACATTCCATTTCAATGTTCCATTAGATTGCATTTTATCTGATAAGTTGACCATCCCCTCAAGGTTCACGCATAATGAATCTGGGACATCAAATGAATTTTCTGATTTACCTTGCCGCCAGGTTGAACCATTTTTAAAACGCCATCCTTCAATAGCAGGATCTTCGCTTATTTTAATTCTGCTAATACTTATTGAAGCTTGGTGATAACCAGGCACCCATCCTGTTGAGAATTTCAATTTTGAGTTTTTAGGGACGAATTCTATTTTGTCAAATGTAAAGCGAAAAAAATGACCCTTTGTCGGTTTTATAGAGTAAGTTATTGAGTTATCCTGTAGCCCACCTAACAAAGGAGATTTAAGAGCAAAAGAACTTTCCCAATTAGTCCCATCATTGCTAATGTCTAATTGACAATTAAACGCATTGTACAAGTTAAAATCTGTACCCGAAATTATTATAGACCTGCAAATCAAAGGCTTCTTGTAATAATATTGTATCCAACCTGGCTTATCCGTTGTAATGAATCCATCAGTCTTCTTTAATTGATTTAGGTCAATTTCAGGTATGCTTGTTGTAACCTCTGGAATCTCTTTCTTTAAAGGATCAAAATTCCTTTGATGTAAAGGAATCGCCCACACGGCGATATCGCGATAATAACCTAGATTTGTTTGGGGCTGTTGAAGCTGATCGTTAAAAACAGTTCCACCTGAAATTTTTGTTTCGGACCACACTAATTTCTGCATAGATAGCTCAGGTGTAATTTCCGGTGCACCAGCTGTTGCCCAACCGTCACAGGCATTAAGAGCAATCTTTAATCCCAAACTATCTGCAACTTCTGCAGCATATCTAATCATTTCCCACCAATAATTTGTCAGAGGAACTGCCGGTCTATCCACAATTGCTGAACTCTCTCGTTGATTGCTAATAGTAAAAAGATAAACACCCCCAATTCCATTTGAAGACATAGCTTCAAGGTCTTCCTTAATGCCTTCTTTAGTTACATTCCCATCTTGCCACCACCACATAACCCAAGGTTTTGCACTTTTAGGAAAATTCTTAAACGACTCATCCAATAGGAAAATTTTGTTGCTCTGGCTTATAGGTTGGTTATCTGCTATTTTATGATCGTCTCCTTGAGAATGAATGTTTGCGACTCCCCCAAAACATAATATTGAAAATAAAATGATACCAATTATTTCTTTTGCTTTCATTAATCGGTAATATGAAGATTGAGCGTAAATTCGAGTAATATTGAAGTTTACTTCTTTGAGATGCGATATCATTCCGAGTATAGCTAGAGGACTCCTATGTCTATAGAAGTAATACTACGCTACACTCAGAATGACTTTAGGTTTAGATATCTATATGGATGAAATTAGTACCCAGGATTTTGAATTAGTCCTCCTTTACTTCTAGTAATTTCAGCAAATGGTATAGGAAGCAAATAATGCTTATCTGCAAAACTACGAGTCAATAAATTTACTGTTTGGTAAGTTTTCGACCCATCCCCAAGCTTTGTAATTTTAATAGCTAACAGGTTTTTATTCTCTGTTACTTTTGCTATTTTCCATCTTCGAACGTCAAAAAACCGGTGTCCTTCAAAAACAAGTTCAATCCTGCGTTCATGATAGATTGCTTGTCTTAGTGCATCGCCAGTAGCTATGATTGGGGGCATATTAACCCCATTTCTGGAACGGATCATATTGAGGTAAGTCCGGGCTATCTGCTCGTCACCAAGTTCAAATTTTGCTTCTGCATAATTTAATAATATTTCACCGTAGCGAAAGAAAATATAAGGGGCTGTAGGCATAGTAGTAGAACCAGCTGTTGGAATATTATCGGGAATAAATTTCTTTAGAAAATATCCAGTCAGTGTTGCATTCCATGCCTGATTACTACTTTGAGGAGAATCAAGTCCACCCGCAAATGTTGCAGTTTCCCTTCCCATCCACACAGCGCCATCATAAAGTATCGAAGCATAAAATCGCGGATCACGATTCAGATAAGGGTTAGCCGGATCATAGCCTGACGTTGGATCAGCAGGAAGTTTGCCGGTTGCCGCCATTTCATAGTCATCCACCAAATTTTGTGTTGGACAATTTCCGCCCCAACCATCTGACCCATTGCGCCCGTTCCAAAGGTGCATATTATGAGAATTGGCCTGAGTAAAGTACCTGCCAAATATAATCTCATTGTTGTCCTGCATAAAGATACGTTGATAGTCATCGTTTAGCGAATAGCCCGCACTCAGAAGAGCTCCAGCAGCATCTGCTGCCTTTTGCCACTTAGTCAAATCGTTACTCGGATTATTCAAAGCACTTGCAGCGTAAAGCAATACTCTTGATTTAAGTGCCTTAGCTGCATCTCCTGATGCCCTTCCGAGTTGATCGGCAGATTCTTTAGCTGGCAAATCAGCAATAACACCATCCAGTTCGGAGCAGATGTAAGTTACACAATCGTCATAAGAACTTCGTGTTACTGAATAATCAGCACCCAACTCGAATATATTTGTTATAATCGGAACTCCACCATACCTCCATATCAGGTTCGCATAAACGAATGCACGGATAAACTTCATTTCCGCATTCATCCTGGTCTTTTTTGCAACATCAATGGGTGCAGCATCAATTTTATTAAAATAAATATTAATGTTTCGTATTGCACTATATGCTTTAGCCCAGTAATTGAACATATCGCCAATTGAACTAACATTTGAAGCATTATCTGCCGATAATTCACCCTTTTGAACCATAAATCCACCCCCATCATGAATATTATATGTTTCATCGGTTAATGAACTCCACAGGGTTTGGTTATAACCATGCTCTACTGCATGATAAGTAGAATTGACATATAGTTCGATAAGAGATTGGTCTGTCCAAACGGCATTTTCTGATAACTTATCCAGAGGATTCATTTCGAGGATATCTTTATTGCATGAAGATATCGCAAAAATTATTAGTAGTATAAATATTATCTTTTTCATATTACAGATTTTAGAAAGTTAAGCTTACACCTATATTAAAAGTACGTTGCTGTGGATAATACCAGAAACTATTAGTTTCAGGATCAAATCCCATTTTTGACATGTGATCATACAGAATTGCCAGATTGTTGCCACTAACATAAATTCGTAGTTTCTGCATCTTAAATTTTTCGCTTATCCTTGATGGTAGGTTATATCCAAGTTCCAGGTTTTTCAATCTCAGAAATCCAGCATCAACCGACCATTGTGTTGAAGAATTAGTATTATTATTCCACATTTCTACAGACGCTCGTGGCATGGTCGCATTGGTCGCATTGTCAGGTGCCCAGTGATTTTCAGCGCGCCATGCTGAGATCCCCCCCAAGCTAGTGCTCATCACTGTGAAATAACTGCCAAAATTCACATTAGCATTTTCCTGTCCCTGCAATAAAACAGTCAAATCGAAGTTCTTATATTCAAATGAAGCATTAAATCCATATACTATTTCAGGAACAGCAGTTTGATTGATCCGAATCTGATCTAATGAGCTAATCACACCATCTTTATTCACATCCTCATATTTTATATCTCCTGGCCTGGCGCCAATATAATGGGGATATGCATCAATCTCTGTTTGATTTTTAAAAATACCAATTGCATTATATAATAACTGGGCACCCATAGGTCTGCCGGTAGCCAATTGATAAGGTTCAGCGGCAGGTGCCTCATCGGCATAAACAACTTTATTCCTAGCAAATGAAACATTCCCGTTAAGTGAATATTTCAATCCACCAATCGTATTACTATGAGATAGAACTAATTCGAATCCTTTATTCTCTACAATACCGACATTCTCATCGGGTAGTAATAAACCTGTATAGTCAGGTATAACGGCAGTCCGTTTTGTTAGGATATTTGATCGCCTTGTTTTAAACAAATCAAATTCAACTCCGAGCAGGCCTTTCCAAAGTGTCGCATCAATACCCAAATTACTAGTCTTTGCAATTTCCCACGTAATATTCGGATTAGGTACCCCTGTTTGGACAAGACCTGTAACATCATTTTTCCCTATAACATAATTATTTCCATATCCGAAGGAAGTCAAGTATTGAAAAGCGGCCACCTGGTCGTTACCCATTTCCCCGTATGATCCCCTAATTTTAAGATTATTAACAAATTCAAATCTTTTCATGAATTCTTCTTCAGATAATCTCCAACCAAGTGAAACACCAGGGAAGAACCCAAACCTTTTATCTTTTGGAAAATTTTGGGATCCGTCATACCTGAAAATAAACTGTGCCAGATATTTACCTGCATAATCATACGAAGCTCTGCCAAAGTAATTCATACGGGCTGCTTCTGAAGCAGTACCATCGTTCGCCTGGTTATTCTTGTCGCTGCTACCGGCAAATAATTGAGGAAGTGCTGTAGAAACATAATTACTCCTGGATGCCCTAAATGTATCATAATTAGCCTGTCTTTGTTCATATCCTACCATAACCCCAATATTATGAACGCCAAAACTTCGATCATAGTTAATCTTGGTATTGAGGGTCATCGCCGTATTTTGGACATAAATTTCCTCTAAACTTGCCTTACTTACTCCTGACCCAACTACTGTTTGGGTATATTTATTTGCTGTACTGTTATATTGATATACATAAGTAGGCGTTCGAAATGTCTTAGTGAAATCAATACCAACATCATAGTTAGCCGTTCCATCAATATATAAACCTTTTAACCATGGTATATCAAGCCTGTATGATAAAGTTGACTCCAACCCTTTAGAATCTACGTCGTTCGTCCCCGCATTATCAGACACCCAGTTAAGAATATTTTCGCCATCACGGTTGGGTGTCATATATTTTGTACCCGGCCAATAAGGTGTCCAATTAGGCTGATACAAAAAGATATGGCTATAAAGGTTACTTGTTGCTTGATATGGATAGTGATCCTTTCCATATCTTCCGGCTAAATTCAGTCCGACTTTAAACCAATCGGTAACTTTAACATCGACATTGGACCGAACAGTATAATGTTTGAGTTTTAATGAGCTCTGGATAAATTGTCCGTCTTGTGCTTCTTCCCCAATTGAAAAATAATACTTCATTTTCTCAGTACCACCTGTTACAGAAAGATTTGTTCGATGTTGTGGAGTCAGAGTTTTTGTCATGTAATCATACCAGTCGGTATTAGCATAATTTGGATCTGTACCATCTTTAAATTTTTGCAGTTCAGCATCGGTATATCTTGCTGGGCGCCCGGCACCAACTTCAATTTCATTATACACTTTAGCGAAGGTGTAAGAGTCAGCCATTTTAACGTTTCTGGTAGGCTGTGAAAATCCCTGATTATAAGTAAAGTCAAAAGTTGGCTTTGCGTCACCGCCTCTCTTGGTTGTTACTATGATAACTCCGTTAGCGGCACGAGCCCCATATATCGCCGCAGAAGCATCCTTTAGAACAGTAAGATTTTCAATATCATTAGGATTAATTAATCCCAAATTTCCACGTTCAACACCATCAACAATAATAAGCGGATTTGAATTGCCGGTGGTACTTCTTCCTCGAATATATATGGAAGGATTTTCTCTTCCAGGTTCACCAGTTCTGCTATTGATGATAACCCCAGAAAGCCTACCAGTGAGAGAATTTATAACATTCGGCGCTTGACTCTTAACAAGTTCATCTCCTTTTGTTGAGACAACGGAACCAGTCAAATTAACTTTCTTTTGTGTACCATATCCTACAGCAACAACTTCCTCGAGTCCAATCGCTTCTTCAGCCAACATAACATTGATTATCGTTTTACCTCCAATGGCGGTTTCCTGCATTTTCATCCCGACAAACGAAAACTGCAAAATAGCATTTCCTGGAACATTTGGTAATGAATAATTCCCGTTTGCATCGGTAATGGTTCCAAGGGTTGTGCCTTTTATCACTACCGAAACACCTGGTAAAGAAGCTCCGGAGGAGTCTGTGACTTTACCAGAAACGATTTTTTGTTGCTGAACACTGGCGTTTGTATTCATGCTACTTCTGGTTATGATAATATTCTTATCGAGAATGCGATAGGTATAATTATCGATCAAAATCTTTTCCAAAACTTCATCGATGGTAGCATCTTTCAAATCAATTGATACATGTTTGTTTAGGTCGAGTTCTTCGCTTTTGAAAAAGAATCCAAATTCGCTGGTCCGCTCAATTTCGCGAAAGACATCGACCAATGAAACATTTTTCATTTTCAGATTGATGCGTGTTGACTGACTGTAGGTTGAGCCAGCAGTTGCGGTTAGGATCGCAAACAACAGAAGTGTAATAGTTAGTTTCATAACGCGTGTAATTTTTTTCCACCTTCGCCGTGCCAGGCACGACAATTCACAACATTTTTTCATACGTTTGTTTTGAATTTAGTTAATACTGGAAACTGACTCCACTCAGTTTCGTTTTTTATGAAATTCGGATGCACCCCTCCACGGGTGCATTTTTTATTTTCTTATCCGGATAATGTCTTTTCCCTCATTTTTATTGGTTATTTCATAGTGTATCTGATCGGTTACCGATAGTATTCTTAAAACCATTTCAATGCTAGTACTCCGTTTCACCACGCTGGTGTATCGGGTGCTGGCCAGTTTCTGGTCTTCAATGTGTATTTCTACATTGTACCAGTTTTCCAGGTCGGTACATATTTCAGAAAGAGGTTGGTCAATAAAGACAAATTTTCCATCTTTCCATGCCGTTATAATTGAAGGATCTTGTTGGTTAACTGCGATCTCTTTGCTGGTTTTGTTATATTCCACGTATTCGCCAGGTTTTACGGTCAGGAAAGATTTTCCGGAATCTTTCATCAAATCAACCTGCCCTTTGATCAGCGTTGTTGAAATGGTATGTTCCGATTCGTAGGCTCGCACATTAAATGTGGTGCCAATATCCCGAATCTGAAATTGTCCCAGATCGACTATGAATTTTCGGTTTGGATCAGGAATAAGATCAAAATAGGCTTCTCCGTTCAGATGGGCTATCGTTTCGCCTTTTTTGTTTTTGTCGATAACCAGCTTAGTGTCTGAACTCAACCAAATGGCTGAACCATCGTTGAGATGTATCGTGGAAACACTACCTTTTTCGGAGCTGTATTCAACCCGATCGTCTGAAGCCACTGATACTTTTGGGTATAACACGTATTCAGCCATAAACCCCAGAACGGAAGCCAGAATAAAAATGGCAGCATAACGCATCCATTGACCAATTAACCGTTGAGGTTTAGCCGATTGTACCCGATCCCAGAAATTTGAAAAGCTTTCGTGTTGTTGTTTGCGGTACTGATCCGGATTTTGATTGCTCAGGACATGAAGGTTCTTATAATGATAAAATTCCTCTTTTTTTTCGGGGTCACTTTCAATTGAGTGGAAAAATTCGAGTTTTTCAGCTTCACTGGCCGTATTGTTCAGTATTTTATGAAAAGTTTCTTCTGACATGGATTGATGTGATTTAGTGACTAAACACATAAATCTACAAATACCCTATCGGAAACGTGAAAAAAAGTGAATTTATTTTCAACCCAAGGAAAGATAAGTCTTGGAAATTAGTGTTTGGACCTTAGAATTTAGGTTTATAAAAAATGGTTTTTGCTCTCGTACAGCTGAGGTGTTATCTGAAATTCAGAGTGTCGAATCTGTAATTTGGTGTTTCTTATCTAGGAAATAATCCTTGAGATCAAGTAAATTAAAGGCAGGTAATCTTTCAGCTCAACGCGTAAAATTCGTAAGGCTTTTGAAATTCGCGACTCTACAGTTTTAATGCTAATGCCTTGTTGCTCGGCAATCTCTTTGTATGAAAGCTCCTCGAACCGGCTTAACCTGAAAGTCTCAATGATTTCTGAAGGAAGTTTCGAAATGGCTTCGTCAATTTTATTGCGGAGTTCTTCAAATTGGATATAATTCCCTAATTTTTCCAGAGCTTCGTAATTAAACTGCATTTCCAGGTACTTCATGTTTTCCTGATGTTTCAGGGAAATCTTCTGGTTTCGCAAATGGTTGAGGCAATTGTTTTTGGTAATGGTGTACAGAAAACTCCGGATATTGATTTGCTCATTCATCGTTTCCCTGATTTCCCACAATTTCAGAAAGGAATCCTGGACAAGTTCTTCTGCAATTTTTTCGTTGTGAAGGTATTGAAGACAAAGATGATAAAGTACCCCAAAGAATTCAGTGTAGATTTCCTCGTACGATTTTTTTTCGCCTTTCCGGAGAGCTGTAATATTGAATATGGGATACTGTTTGTCCATTTTATAAAGCGAGGGAAAGCCTAAAGAACTATTCTTTGTATGCTTTCTCTCGCAAAGATAATTTTCATACGGGAATAATTTGTTTTTTTATTGTCGTATGGAACTCGCATGTCTCGCATTCTCACAGGCATGAATGTAAGTAATCTACATGCTCGTTTCTTATCGAAGTTTTTCTTTCAGATAATTCGTCATCTTCGTATATAGGTGTAAACTGGTATTTCCACCACGAATTCCATGATTTCGGTTTGTATAAACAGCCATGTCAAACTGAACGCCAGCCTGAACCATTCGCTCGGTAAATTCCATGGTGTTTTGGAGATGTACATTGTCATCGGCTGAACCATGAATAATCAGATAATTTCCTTTGATTTTTTCGGCGTGTGTAAGTGGTGAGTTGTCGTCGTATCCTTCCGGATTTTCGTTGGGCGTACGCATATACCGTTCGGTGTAAACGCTGTCGTAAAAACGCCAGTTGGTTACCGGGGCAACTGAAATGCCTGCTTTGAAAACATCAGCGCCTTTTTCCATACAAAGTGCAGTCATAAACCCGCCATAACTCCATCCCCAAATGGCAATGTTGTTTTTATCGACACATGAAAGTGTGGCTAAATATTTTGCGGCTTCAACCTGATCATCCGATTCGTATTTTCCCAGTTGCTGATAGGTCATCTTTCGGAATTCTTCGCCACGGGCACCAGTTCCACGCGGATCGACACAGGCCACGATAAAACCTTCCTGGGCCAGATAATTGTCCCAGCTAATGCTCCATTTATCAAGCACTTCCTGCGAATTAGGTCCACTGTATTGGGTCATCACAACTGGATATTTCTTCGTGGGGTCGAACCCGACCGGTTTTATCATCCATCCGTTTAAATCAACACCTTCCGAAGTTTTGAAGCTAAAAAATTCTTTTTTACCAATAGCATATTCGTTCAGAAGCTTTTTTAAGTCGTTATTTTCTTCAAGCGTCCGGATGAGTTTTCCGGTCTGGTCGTGAAGGGTAACCAAATTGGGTGTTTCGGTATTGGTAAATGTATTGATAAAATATTGAAACCCTGAACTGAAATCAGCTTGGTTGGTTCCCTCCATGGTCGATAACTTTCCTGATTTTTTGCCGTCCAAACTCACAAAGTAAACTTCTCGGCGCAAGGGCGTTTCTTTGGCTGCCTGATAGTAAAATGTTTTTTTCACCGGGTCGAACCCATAAAAAGCGGTAACGTCAAAATTGCCATTCGTCAGTTGTTTTACTTCAAATCCCTGGCGATCGTATAGATACAAATGAGAATACCCGTTTCGTTCGCTGTTCAACACAATATATTTGTTGTCAGGAAGAAAAATGAAATTATCGTAAAATCCTTCATCGATATATCTTTTATTTTTTTCGGTAAAGAAATTCCGGGTATCGCCAGTAAATGGGTTGGTTAGTACAATGTCTAGCTTATTTTGAAGGCGGTTCAGTTTCATGATAGCCAAATCAGAAGCATCAGCGGTCCATTTGATTCTTGGAATATATTGTTCCTGATCATTGCCAATTTCGGCAGTCACACTGCTTTTCGATTTTAAATCGTAGATATGAACGCTAACCACCGAGTTCTTTTCGCCTGCTTTTGGATATTTGTAACTGTAATTGCCTGGATAAAGCTGGTTTTCTTTTAATTCTGGTTCTTGCCCCTTATACATGGGTACATTAAACATTGGAACTTCCGTTTCGTTAAATTTTATGAATGCCAGAAACTTACTATCTGGCGACCATTCGAAGGCTTTGTTAAAGCTGAATTCTTCTTCATAAACCCAGTCGGGCGCGCCGTTTATGATTTCGTTTGTTTTGCCATCACGGGTCACTTGGTTTTCAGTACCAAACTTTAGGCTTTTTGTAAAGATGTTGTTGTTGCGAACAAATGCGACACGCTCTCCGTCAGGCGACAATGTAGCTAATTGTTGTGCTCCGTTTTTTGAAAGCGGAGTCATTTCTTTTGTCGTTTGGTTCCAGATGAAATATTCAGCAGTAAACGAATGGCGAAAGAGCTGGTGCTGATTGGTTGTGAAGAGAATTTTTGTTTCATCGTTACTCAAAATATAATCACTAAAGACCGAGAAACCAGGGCTTTCTATTTTTGACAAATCAAATAAAACTTCAGCTAACTCTCCGGTTTTATAACTGTATTTTACAATTTTAGTCCCATTTTCCATGGTCGTATAATACAACCCATTATTCATGGAATGTAAACCTGTAATGTTTTTTTGTACTAAGAGACGATGGCCAATTAAGTCGTTTAGATCAATCTTTTTTTGCGAAAATGTAGTTAATGAAACACTTATGAGGATAAGTATAAGGCTTTTTTTGATACGCATGATTCTTCCGTTAATAGGTTCTATTTAGCTTCAAAACTTCGAATTTTTTTCCAGATAAAAAAATCGATAACTCATGCCTTTAGTCTATATTTGTTTTGTACAATTACAATTGGTTATTTAAAAATGAAATAATTGACAATAAAATAAAATGTTTGGTTGTGAAAAAGGGCAACTAAAGGGAAAATATAAATGCATAACAAACTCTAAATTGTTCCGATTATGAAAAAAATTATTTTACTGTTTTGTGCGGGATTTCTTTTTATGGCCGCATTTTCACAAACAGATGTTGTTGAGGTGCTAAAAGCTGGAAAAGAGGATGCTAATGTTCTTGCTAAAGCTTATTTAAATCCTTACGCCATGGCTTTGGGTGATGGTTTAAACAATGGTTGGTATAATTCAGCAAAAACACATAAGTTATTTGGAATGGATTTGAATATCAATGTCAGCGCGATTCAGATTCCAAAAAGTGAAACGACATTCGATTTAAATACCATTGGGCTTACCAATTTGAGGCCAGAGAATTCAGCCGATCATATTGCTCCAACGGTTGCCGGGACTGACAAGGAAGGCCCGAGAGTATTGGTTAAAGACGATAGCGGAAATACAATATCATCATTTAATACGCCCAACGGATTGGGTTTCGATGTTGTGCCGGTGCCTATGATCCAGCTTGGTTTGGGATTGTTACCGCATACCGATTTTATTGTAAGGTTTGTCCCTGAAATGAAATACAATAACAATAATAACAATAATAGCAGTGATGGTGGTGATAAAATGAAAATTGGATTTTGGGGATTAGGCGTGAAGCATAATTTTAAAGAATGGATTCCTGTTATTAAAGCACTTCCTTTCGATGCGTCTGTTTTTGGAAGTTATTCTGAAATGAATGCTCAAAGTGAAATAACTATTGGTTCGGGTGACTTTAGTGATGGTGATGTCCGTCTTACTGCTGATGAGACGACTAACCCGCTGTTAAAATTTAAAACAAAGACCAGTAAGTTTGGGCTTATTCTTTCTAAGAAAATTGGAATTTTGACCGTGTTTGGTGGCATAGGTCAAAGTCATAGTAAAACAACCATAAACCTACTCGGTAAATACAATGTAAAAACATCGACTGGTGAACTTATTTTTGATTTAACAGATCCAATTGATCTTAATTTTGAATCAACAAATGTCTGTTTGGACGCAGGTCTTAGGTTGAAATTGGCATTCTTTAGCCTTTTCGGATCAATTAATAAAGCTGAGTACACTTCATACAATGCTGGAATAAGTTTAGGATTCAGATAGTCATTCAAAGATATGGTTTGCCGGCAATAGCAGGTTCAAATAAGTAACCAGTTATTGCCGGTTTTCTTTTTATAGTTAATCAATTCCTTTTTAGATTGAAAAACAGGCAAACATTGATCGTTGTCAGCTATTAATATTTATCTTTGCACCCTGTTTTTTAAATCAAAGTCATCAATGATTAAAATTACTTTACCCGATAATAGTGTCAGGGAATTCGAAAACGGAATTACCGGATATGATATAGCAGAGTCGATAAGCAGTAGGCTTGCCAAAGAGGTTTTGTCGATTTCGGTAGATGGAAGTGTTTGGGATTTGTCAAGGCCCATATATAAAGATGCCAGCATCAAATTGTTTCAATGGGACGATCGGGAAGGGAAGGAGACCTTCTGGCATTCATCGGCTCACTTAACGGCTGAGGCCATTGAATTTTTCTATCCGGGAACTAAATTCGGGATTGGTCCTACCGTTGACAATGGATTTTATTACGACATTGATTTGCCACAAGGTCAGCAATTAGTTGAAAAGGATCTTGAAAAAATTGAAAAGAAAATAATAGAGCTCGCCCGGGAAAAACACGACATTGTCAGGAAAGAGATTTCGAAGAAGGATGCCTTGGCAATGTTTTCAGCTAAAGGCGATAGTCTCAAAGAAGAATTAATCAGTGAATTGGAAGACGGAACAATCACCGTTTACAATCAGGGTAATTTTACCGATTTATGCCGTGGCCCACATTTACCGAATACTGGATTCATTAAAGCGGTTAAGTTAACTTCGATTGCCGGAGCATACTGGAGAGGTAACGAAAAAAATAAGATGCTTACCCGAGTTTACGGGATTACATTTCCAAAACAGAAAATGCTTGAAGAATATCTGATTCTTCTGGAAGAAGCCAAGAAACGTGATCATCGTAAGATTGGAAAGGAAATGGAATTATTTACTTTTTCTCAGAATGTCGGACAGGGACTTCCAATGTGGTTACCTAAAGGAGCGATGTTGCGTGAGCAGTTAGAAAATTTCCTTAAACGAGTTCAGAAAAAATTTGGGTATGAACAGGTTATTACTCCACATATAGGTGATGTTAATCTTTACAAGACTTCTGGGCATTTTCAGAAATACGGTGCTGATTCATTTCAGACCATCAAAACTCCGGCAGAAGGAGAAGAGTATATGCTAAAACCAATGAACTGTCCTCACCACTGCGAATTGTATAAATTTAAACCACGTTCATATAAAGATTTGCCTGTTCGATTTGCCGAATTTGGAACGGTGTATCGGTACGAGCAAAGTGGCGAATTACATGGACTGACCCGTGTACGTGGGTTTACTCAGGATGACGCCCATTTGTTCTGTCGCCCTGACCAAATTAAAGACGAATTCAAAAAAGTTATTGATATTATTTTTATCATATTCAAAGCGTTGAACTTTGAAAATTACTCCGCTCAAATTTCGTTGCGAGATCCAAATAAGCCAGAGAAATACATTGGATCGGCTGAAAACTGGGATAAGGCTGAGCAAGCAATTATAGAAGCTTCCGCTGAAAAAGGACTGAAAACCGTAACTGTATTGGGCGAAGCTGCATTCTATGGTCCGAAACTTGATTTCATGGTGAAAGATGCGCTTGGACGTAGCTGGCAGTTGGGAACCATACAGGTCGATTACAACCTTCCGGAAAGATTCGAACTGGAATACATTGGAGCTGATGATAAACGTCACCGTCCGGTAATGATTCACCGCGCGCCATTCGGCTCAATGGAACGATTTGTGGCCGTTTTGATTGAACACACTGTCGGAAAGTTTCCTCTTTGGCTAACTCCCGATCAAGTCGTTGTGTTACCAATCAGTGAAAAGTTCAATGATTATGCAAAAAGTGTTTCAGATTTTCTAAATAATTCCGATATTCGCACGATAATTGACGACCGTAATGAGAAAATTGGCCGTAAAATCAGGGATAACGAATTGAAACGTATCCCTTATTTATTGATTGTTGGTGAACAAGAAGCTGATGGACAGTGCGTTTCTGTAAGAAAGCAAGGCGAAGGCGATAAAGGGTCCATGAACCATCAAGCATTTGTTGATTTTATTAAAGCCGAAGTTAAAGAGCAATTATCATCATTATACAATTAAAAAGTATTAACTAATAATAGGAGAAATTGGCCATAGCAGTTAAAAGACCATACAATGGTAGTAGAGCAGAAGTTGCTCCTCAGCATCGAATTAATGAGAAAATTCGTGCACAACAAGTTCGGGTTGTTGGCGAGAATGTCGAAAATCCAGGTGTTTTTTCGCTACATGAAGCTTTAAAAATGGCCGATGCACTTGAACTTGACCTTGTAGAAATCTCTCCAAGTGCCGATCCGCCAGTTTGTAAAATAACTGATTACCAGAAGTTTCTTTATCAGCAGAAAAAGAAACAGAAGGAGATAAAAGCAAAGACGGTACAAGTTGTCGTTAAGGAAATCCGATTTGGTCCGAATACCGATGACCATGATTTCCACTTTAAATTACGTCATGCTGAAAAATTTTTACAGGAAGGCGCTAAAGTAAAAGCCTATGTATTCTTTAAAGGCCGGTCGATTTTATTTAAAGAGCAAGGCGAAATTTTATTGTTAAAGTTTGCACAGGAACTGGAGGAAGTTGGTAAAGTAGAACAATTGCCACAACTCGAAGGAAAAAGAATGACCATGTTTATTTCACCTAAAAAGAAGAAATAAATTTCTTACATATTTTAATTTTAGGAAGATGCCAAAAATGAAGACCATCTCCGGAGCAAAAAAAAGGTTTAGATTAACCGGCACCGGAAAGATTAAAAGAAAACACGCCTTCAAAAGTCACATTTTGACCAAAAAAAGCACCAAGCGTAAACGTAACCTGACCTATTGGGGAACCGTTAATAAAGCAGATGTGCCTAATGTTAAAGCCATGTTGACTATTTAGTATTGTTATCTTTAAAGAGTAATTAATTAAGTAATTAATCGAATGAATTAGCTTTAAGATTCCTGAAAAACGGAACGCTAACCATTCTAAAATCAGTTTTATGCCAAGATCAGTAAATGCAGTAGCATCACGGGCTCACAGAAAAAAAATCCTGAAGCTTACCAGAGGTAACTTCGGTGCCCGCAGAAATGTGTGGACAGTTGCAAAAAATACCTGGGAAAAAGGTTTGCAATATGCCTACAGAGATAGAAAAGCAAAAAAGAGAAACTTCCGTGCTTTATGGATTCAGCGTATCAATGCTGCCGTTCGTACCGAAGGTTTATCTTATTCACAGTTCATTGGTCTGCTTAAAAAAGCAAATGTCGAGATCAATCGTAAAGTTTTGGCTGATTTAGCAATGAATCATCCTGTTGCTTTCAAAGCAATTGTTGATAAGGTGAAATAGGTCATCCCATTAGGTGGATAAACATACATAGCCCCGCGTTACCGTGGGGCTTTTTGTTTGGTAAAGGTTCGATTTTTAATTACCTTTCTACTGCTAAAATAGGATTACTCATGGAAAATGAATTGTACGATATTCCGACCCAAGCCCGGCTTTGTTATGAAAAAAACAAAGGGCTGATTTTGCCTGATAAAGTTCCTTATGTTGGAATGGGATCGTCTTATTTTGCTGCTGTTACCCTTCGTTATCTAGGGATCAAAATCTTTCCAGAACTGGCTGGCGATTATTTCTATTTTATCAGGAACATCAAACAATTTGATAATGCAGTTCTAATATCACAATCAGGTCGGACTACTGATATTTTGAATTGTGCGACTTGTTTTAAGGAATATGTAGCAATTACAAACGATATCGGATCCCCATTGGCAAAACTGCCTAACCTAAAATTGGCAGTCTCCATTTACGCGGGTGTGGAAGAGTATTCATCAACAAAAACATTTATAAATACGCTTATCACGCTGTATTTAGGTCATGGTTTTGATGTGAAAGATGTTCTGGATTCGATCGAACATCGATTTTCTGAGTTCGAATTGACCGGAAATGTAATTGGCTCAGCACTTTATAGAAGTATAAGAAAGAAAAGGGCAAAATGCGTTATATTAGGTAGCGGACCAAATGTTGGAATTGCCTACCAGGCAGCGCTTATGTTGAGTGAATCGTTAAAATATCCGTTTGTTGGCATGTCGCTGACCCAATATGAACACGGATACAAGGAAACGGCACAAAAAGCGGTAGTCATTGTAATTAATCCATCCAAAGGTGTTTTGTATGAACGTACAAACAAACTTATGGATGTTCTTCGAAAAGTAAAAGCAACCATTTTCGAAATTAATGAGCCTGATTTGGATGAAATTTATAGTCCTTTTACTTCGATCTTGCCATTCTTTTTTATGGCTCGCTATTTATCTGCGAAACTTAGGATTACAGAACCATTCCTGATCGGAAATAAGGTCACAGAGCAGAACGATGAGCCAATCTGAAAACTGAGTTGTCGATTATAAAATCTGGTTAAACTCTAACCGCTCTCCGTCAGGGCCAAGGATGTTAAAATATTTACAACCATTTGCCCAGAAAGAAAGAAAGACCGGTTGTTCCTCAACGACCTGAAACGAATCGTTCTTCATCGCGGTAAAGACAGTTTCAATATCGTCCACGTCAAAGGTAATGTGATCAATATGCCCATTCTTTCGTTCTCTGATTTCCTGGAGCTTTTTCTCGGGCAGTTGATACAATTCAAGTATGATATCTTTGTTTTTTAGCATGATGCAAGTTCCTTGTTCTCCTTCTTCCGAGAATGTTGATTGCATCACTTTATTAAATCCCAGACGTTTGTAAAAAGCTTCAGAAACAGAAAAATCGCTTACCGGAATACCGATGTGCTGCAGATGATTTATCACCTCGGATATTTGTTTTTTCATGAGTTCAATATTAAATGTCTTATTTAACGGCAATTTCGGACTAAATTTTGGGCGAAACAATTATTTTGGTCTGAAAATATGTAAATTTTATGGAACCAAAACATGTAAATATAATAATCGCTAATCATTTAGATTAGCTTGTTTTTTTATCTTTACGAAACAAAAGAATTTCGCAGTATGAAACGAGCCATGAGAAATGCTCCCACACAGAAGCGTGATTATCCATGGCAAGTTCCAACTGAAAAAACAAATTGTAAACAAATGAAATTAGATAATGGCTTGGTGATGAGGTTTATTGTAGTGTTGGTGTTATTTCTGAATTCTGTAAATATAGCGGTAGTGTTTGGGGCCGAACCTGATGATTTGTATATATTTAATAGAAGTAAAATACATGTTGAAGGAGTTATGTCGCCTTTCGAAGCAACCATTGATATTAAGGATCAAGGTCTTCAAAAATACATTCTGAATATTTACCTTCATTCGGCTTATGCCGCTGCGCCACCTTCGTTCAACGTTTCTGTGAAATTTCCAAAGGATAAAATCAATCAGATATGGAATTCAAAAACTTGGTCAAATAAATCGTACTTTACAATTCCGTCCTACGATAGGGCCGCAGCTAGCTTTTCGATTATTTCAGGACTTACTATTAACGACCAGAATCAAATTACATTTGTCTGCAAGGATGCGTATAAGGCAAAATTTGTGAGCTCAAATATTAAAGAGGAGAACGACTCGATTGTCTTTAGTCTCGGATTTTTCGAAGACAATCCTCCTCTTTCCAATTTGCAGGATTATCAGGCCGAAGTTTTAGTCGATTTCCGGAATATTCATTTTTCGAAAGCAATTTACGATGCTTCTTCGTGGTTTCTGGAAGACGATTTCAGGAAAGGTGTTGCCAGTGTGGATACAACCAATGTGCCGGTGTATTCAACCTGGTATCCTATGCACCGGAATATTCCGCTTGAGAATATTGCCAGAGAACTCGATTCATTGAAGACCTTCAACTTTAAATCGGTATTGATTGACGATGGATGGCAAACTTTGGTCAATATGAAGGTTGATACGGCCTACTCTTACGAAGAGAGCAGCTTAAAAACGATGAAACTGTTTAAGCAGAAATGCTCTGATATGGGACTTCCGCTTTCTTTGTGGTATTCACTTCCATTCATGGGCGGGAATCCGGTCGTTATGAAAAAATTTGAAGGGAAATACATTCGTTACCGTGCTCCCCGCCAGATGTATGTACTCGATCCGCGTTATCCTGAAGTCAGGAAATATTTGGTCAGCACCTATGCAAATTTTCTTAATGAATGGCAATTTAGTGGTTATTGGTTCGACTTTTTGAAAGGATTTTATCCGAAAGAAGGAGCCGTTATCGAACAGGATAAGGGACGCGATTTTGTTTCTATCGATCTGGCTGTTGATTCGTTGTATTCGGATATGAAAACCCGGCTTAGGACTATAAAACCTGATATTTTCATGGGACAACAATTTTCGGTAGTAGGCCCAAATTTAGTTAGTTACCAGAATTTTCTGACTGGTTTTGTCGGTGTTGAAAATACGCAGGTGGTGCGTGAGAAGATGGTGAATAACCGCCTTTTATATGGAAAATACACTCCATTTATGGAAGTCGTGGCCTTTACTCCTAGAGAATCGGTAGAAGACATTGCCCGCAAATTACAATCGGTTTTGTTCGGAAATCCCTATCTCTCATTCTATACGACTACTCTTCCGGAGGCTTCTAAGCAAACCATCCGCTTTTGGCTTAATTACTGGAAGAAAAATTATAAAGTCATTTTTGAAGGCAACTTTGAGCCGATGCAGGTTTCTAGATTTTATCCGGTAATCAAGGTTACCAATGAACAGAAGATCATATACATGGTATATGAAGATTACGCTATTAACTTGCCTAGAGTTCTCAATAATCCGATTGATGTTATTAATTCGAAAACTACCGGAAATATTCAATTTCAACTTAGTAAGTCTGATGCCCAATACAATTACGAAATATTCGATTGCAAGGGTGTGAGTATCGAAAAGGGAGTTGTAAAAAGGAAGAACAAAAATTTGATCGATTTTGTCGTTCCTATAGCCGGTTTTATCCGGATAACCCCGCTTCAATAAAAAGATTTTTCAATTTGGATTTTATCGTTGAACGATTATTAATAAACGGGTTTGTAGTGGCGTTTTAGCCATTTGGCGAGTCCGTCTAATCCAGGGAAAAGAACCCGTTCGGTAATGTTTGCCTGATCCAGTTTGTCTCTAATTTCAAGCTTTAATTCTTTGGGGACAATAATTCTTCGGTATAAATCGGGATGTTCCAACAACCACTCGTCCAGAATGGCCGTCGGATTGTTCATCACCGAAAACAGGGCAAACTGGTTCACGATGCGTTCATCGAGCGATGGTGGTTCGAAAAAAAGCACCTGATTGCTATGAAACGAGCGGTCAAAATCGCCTAGAGAAACTATTTTTTCAAGCATTTCGACGGTAAATGCATTACATTTTTCGTCTTTCAATCCATCGCTGAATGGCGCTGGAACAAGCTGGTTGACTTTTACAAAATCGACTTTCCAAATCACGCCATCGGTATCGTATTTTTCAGTGTTAGCTGTGGCAAAGTGCATGGCAGTAAATGGCGAATAGGTCCAGTCGATCAAGCGGGTGGGCAATCCATGATGCTGCGCCAGAACCAATGCTCTCCAAAATGTGCGGGTAAGCCGTGGATCGCTGTTGATCGAATACTTTCTGAAGTTCCGGAGCAAATGGTATTCTAATTCTGGCTTTTCTCCGCAATTACGGAGGAAACTGTTTTTTAGCTCGTAATTCATGTCGGATAATCCCCTGAAAGCATAATCAGAACGGTACCGGCCCATTTCAGGTTTCCACGAATCGTGATAAACTTCTTCGCACAATTGTTTCCACGATTGAATGATTATGTCGTTTTGCTCAATCATTTATTGCTGTTTTATTGCAAGTAAATATAATTCATTCGACGTTGAAATTGCTGTTCCCGAAAATTATTTAAACATTGTTTTTTCCTGGATGCAATGGAGTTGATTGCTTTTTTGTATTCTTGGAGCAGGGCGTGGTAAGCTGCCCTTTTTTTACCTCAATTGAAATCGTTGTATCTTTTGGAGTTAACTCTGGTTTGATTTCCGTTGGCTGAATATTAGGCTTTATATCAGGAGTTGTTTTCGGTTCAATCGTTTCAGAATGGTGCATCAGATGAGTTCTGATCTCAAAATGGGAGGTGAGCTTTAACCCCAACAAATAGAAAACGGATGCACTGAAAAGAAATAATCTCATGATTGTGTGTTTGAAAAAGCTAAATTACAGTATTTCGATTAAACTTTTTTATTCTTTTTCGACGGCAAGTCCTGTTTTTTAGTGAAATACCTGTTTTGCTGTGCGAACTGTATAATTTACCGCATGAATGACCAAATTAATCATGTTTAGGAAAGACAATACCGGCATCTTTTCTTACCCAATCCAGTATTTCCATTAAGTCCGACGAAAAGCTCAGGGGCATCCAGTCGCTTTCCGTTTTTCCTGAATCCAGACATTCCATTACATGTGCAGCTTCCAGTTCATAGCCAAATCCTGCTCCTTTTTCGAAAGAGATAATTTTTTCGTCTTCCCAGTTTTTCCAGTAGGTGAGCGAGGTGGGCGTATAGAATCGCCGGTTGAGCCGGACAAATCCGTTTTCGAACGAAAATTCGGTTTGTGTCGACGACTGCGAGGCAAAACTGGAAACCAGTGATGCAATTTCGCCACCCGGATAACCGAACGACATCATGATCGATTCTTCGGCACCAGTGGGGCAAAATCGAGCCATGGTTTTTATTTCCGATGGTTTTCCAAAAGCCATCAGCGACATAAAAATCGGGTAAATTCCGATGTCGAGCAGCGAGCCACCGCCCAAATCAACATTATACAAGCGTTTCTCCGGATTGTAATCGGCATTGAAGGCAAAATCGGAACGAACCATTTTCAGGGCGCCTAATTCACCGGAATGAATAATTTCCAATACTTTCAGAAAGCTGGGCTGAAAACGGGTCCAGAATGCTTCCATCAGGAAGGTGTTGTTTCGTCGGGCAGCTTCGATCATTAATCCAACTTCTTTGGAATTGATAGCGAAAGCTTTTTCACACAATACCGCTTTCCGGTGGTTTAGGCACAACAAAGCATGTTCGCAATGGTGCGAGTGGGGCGAGGCGATATAAACCACATCCACTTCAGGATCGTTCACCATTTCTTCATAACTGCCGAATGCTTTTTCAAATCCCAGTTCGGAGGCAAATGCCTGGGCATTTTCGAGCGAACGCGATGCAGCTGCATAAAGCCGTGCGTTGGAACAAAGTTTTAGGTCGGTGGCAAATTTACGGGCAATTTTGCCGCATCCAAGAATAGCCCAGTTGTATGTTTTGCTCATGGGGATTTTGTTTTTAGTTGGAATTGCAAAATAAGTATCTTTTCAGAATATTGATTCAGTTATAAAATTTATATTTGGTAAACTTAATCACAATTTATAAACCAAATAAACCAGATTTTATGAGTGGAAATATGAATCGCCGTAATTTCATTGGAAGCACAGCTACCGCGGCTGCTGCTATCACAATTATCCCCCGACAGGTGTTGGGAGGAACCGGATTTATTGCTGCCAACGACCGTATTAATTTAGGATTTATCGGGGTAGGGAAACAAAGCTATACCCTGCTGGGTGGCATTGGCGGATGTAAAGAAACAGTTGTTTTGGCCTGCTGCGATGTGGATTCTAAAAAACTGGAAAAATTCAAAAATGAGGCTGTTTCGAACAACAAAGCCAAAAATCTTTCTGCTACGGTGGATTCTTACAAGTATTACCGGGAATTATTAAGCCGGAAAGATATTGATGCCGTGGTTATTGCCACCCCCGATCATTGGCATGCACAAGTTGCCGTTGACGCAGCCAAAGCTGGGAAAGACATTTATTGCGAAAAACCGATGGCATCAACGATTGCCGAAGGTCGTGCCATGGTAAACGCCACCCGCAAATACGATCGGGTTTTCCAGACCGGAAACATGCAGCGCTCGTGGCGCGATTTTCGTCATGCTGTCGAACTTGTTCGAAACGGATATATTGGACAAATTACTGAAATTAATGTGAACGTTGGGGAACCAGTTAAACAGTGTGATTTGCCATCAATGGAACCACCGCAAGAACTCGACTGGAACGAATGGGTTGGACCGTCCTTATACAGGGGATGGAATCCGACACTTGCTCCATTATTCGGTGACGATAAATGGGCTTGGTGGCGCGGCTATCGCGATTTTGGCGGAGGTCTGATTACCGACTGGGGCGCACATATGTTCGACATCGCCCAATGGGGATTGGATATGGACAAATCGGGTCCGGTTCAGTTTTTGCCACCATCGGTTCCTTCCAAAACAGGGCTGTCCATGCGGTACGAAAATGGCGTTGTGGTTACCCATAAAAACTGGGGAGAAGAAAATGCGGTTCAGTTTATTGGAACGGAAGGTCGGATTGAAGTCAGCCGTGATTTTATACGGACATTCCCGAATAAGGATCTGGCAAAAGCTGAACTGAAGCCAACAGATAAGCGGGTATATGTTAGCGAAAACCATTACCAGGACTGGGTGAATGCCATGAAAAAGCGCACCCGGCCTGTATCGGATGTGGAAACCGGTCACCGGACTGCTTCTGTTTGTAACCTGGTAAATATTGGCTACGAATTGCAACGTCCGCTGAAATGGAATCCGCAAACAGAAGAATTCATCAATGATGATTTTGCAAATATGATGCGCACCAGGGCGTATAGAGGAAAATGGGATTTTAATAATTACTAACAGATAAATTTCACCAGATCACTTTCTGAGATTCAGATAACATCCATCGATTATATTCTCGGTGGATGTTTTTTTTGCTTTATGTATTTATACAATCGAAATTGTGGCTATTAAACTTGAAAATCGTGAACTTCATCTCCGAAATACTGTTTCAATGCTTTGAAAACAATTTTAATAATGATCGAAATCAAAACAGAGCGTAATCGTTTGCCACGATGGATGAAATCTCCTTTACCCAAAGGGGAAAGTTATTTGAAAGTAAAGCGTTTAATAGCCGATCGTCGTTTAAATACCATTTGCACTAGCGGAAATTGCCCCAACAAAGGTGAGTGCTGGAATGCCGGAACCGCTAGTTTTATGATTTTGGGCGATAAGTGTACCCGCAATTGCCGGTTCTGCTATGTGAAGAACGATGTTCCGGAGCCTGTCGATTGGTTTGAGCCGCTTCGTTTAGCCAAAACGATACAAACCCTCGAGTTAAAGCATTGTGTGATTACTTCAGTAACTCGTGACGATTTAGCCGATGGTGGCGCTGAATTTTGGGCAACTACCATTCGCAAAATCAAAGAACTGAATCCGGAAACCACTATTGAAACACTCATTCCCGATTTTAATGCCCAACCTGAATACTTGCAGAAAGTAATTAATGCCGGTCCTGATGTGATTTCGCACAACATGGAAACCGTTCGCCGCTTGACACCAAAAGTCAGGAGTACTGCTCGTTACGATCGAAGTTTGCAGGTTATTTCCGTGATTTCAGCAGCCGGAATTGTTTCCAAATCGGGACTCATGGTTGGACTGGGTGAAACTGAAGCCGAGGTTTTACAGACAATGGATGATTTGCGACTGTCAGGCTGCAAAGTTCTCACCATTGGGCAATACCTTCAACCCGATTCGAATTTGTTACCTGTTCAGGAATACATTACTCCCGAAATGTTTGAAAATTATCGCATTGAAGGTCTGAAACGCGGGTTTTCGTATGTCGAGAGCAGTCCGCTGGTCCGGTCATCGTATCATGCAGAAAGGCATGTGCATGGATAGTCCAGTTATCAGAGGTCAGTCACAGTTTTTAGTAAATGTCGCGGGTTGCGAGATGCAAGTTTCGGGAAAAATCCCGAATGCACAATTTGCTGCAATGCCTGCACCCGGGGACCCTTATCTCCAAATACATAATTTATGAAACGGAAAAAGCATATTGTTCAGGAAATTATCAACCTGACACCTGAAACCTTTATCATTCGGCTCGACCGGCAAGATTTCCACTTTGAGCCGGGTCAGTACGTTGTAATCCGAATTCCGGAAGAAAACAAAGGAAGAGAGTATTCCATTTACAGTGGTGTGGATGACGATTATCTCGATTTTTTGGTCCGAGAGATTCCTGAAGGTGGTTTTTCGCGCTACTTACGGCATTTATTGCCCGGTTCCGAATTGGACGTTGAAGGCCCAAAAGGTTATTTTATTCTGGACGAGAAGACCAAACATGGTCACAAAACGATGCTAATTGCAACCGGAACCGGTATTTCCCCATTCCATTCGTATGTGAGATCGTATCCTGATTTGAACTGCCGTATTTTGCATGGCGTTCATTTTGCCGATGAGGCTTATGGCCGCGACTCGTTTCGGAAAGAAAACTATTTGTTGTGTGCCTCGCGTAGCGATCTGGGCGATTATTTTGGACGGGTAACGTATTATTTAAAGGAAAATAAGGTGGAGTCCGATACCATTTGTTACCTCTGCGGAAATTCTGACATGATCGATGAAGTCACGATCCTTCTGGAAAAATACGGGCTGCCTCCGGAGAATATACGTACCGAGGTGTTTTTCTGACGGGATAACGGAACTGAAGCTCTGGACTTAGAATCGGAATTTAAAATGTACGTTTCTTTTAGGGTAAAAGCAAACTTATTCGGAATACTACTGTCAAAACCAATTGTTCTTTGCGGGAAATGAAACGAACACGACAAAATTTACAGCTTTTGACACACAGGCAAATGGTTAAATTTTGTCATGGAGTTCCATCTGGCAAATAAAAAACAAATTATAAACAGATGAAAATATTTCGATCAGGCTTAAATTCGAGTCATTCGAAATGCTTTCTTTGTGTCGATAATATTCTCAATAAGGATATAGAACGTTGAGTGTTGCCGATTAGAAATGTTTCAGACCTGATGCTGCGATTGTATGATTGTTGTAAAAAAGAGTAAATGAAATCTCGTTATCGTTATTGGTTAATTTTTAGCTTTATTTTGGAAATTTCAGTTAGTTCTTTTCAAGTGAATGCCCAGATTATGGAAGGAGGTACTCCGTTGAGTTTTCAGATAATCGGAGAAAAATCTGCACAAATCATCCCGGTACTTGAATTGGATTCTGTCAAGAGTCAGCAAATGCTCGGTGAGGATGTGAAGTTTGGCATAGATAACCGTTATGGCGTTGTTCAGCAATGCGACATCAATATAAAAGAAGCTGGTGTCAAAATGGAAATCGCCGGAAAGGGAAACCTCTGGCGGTACAAAATAGAGTCAAAAAATGCATATTCATTGGGCGTTCTTTTTAAAACATACCATTTACCGCAAGGAGCAAGCGTATATGTTTATGATGAATCGAAAATGCGGGTGAAAGGCGCTTTTACTCAGCGAAACAACAATACCTCAAATCAATTGTCGTTAGCCGAATTTTCTGGCAAGAACCTGATCGTTGAGTATTTTGAACCCTATTCTCCTGAATTTTCCGGAGAATTGACCATGGGATCGGTATCGCAGGCTTATGTTGATATTCAAAATACTGCGGTTACTCGGATTGGGATCAATTGCCCTCAGGGGAAAAACTGGCAGGAAGAGAAAACTGCTGTTTGCCTGATGACATTTAATGATACCCGCTATTCTTATTATTGTACAGGAGCTCTTGTAAACAATGTTAGAGAAGATGAAACGCCCTATTTCCTGACAGCCAATCATTGCATCAGTACGGCCGCCGAAGCCAGTACGCTGGTTACTTATTTCAATTACGAAAATTCTACCTGTAGTTCCAGTGATGCTTCCAATACGCAAACTTTATCGGGAGCTACGTTTAAGTCGGGAAGCTCTTACTCTGATTTTTCGTTGTTGCTCCTGAACGAATATCCTCCTGACGAATATAATCCGTTTTATGCCGGGTGGGATGCCAGCGGAACCAGTCCAACTTCAGGCGTTTGTATCCATCATCCGGAAGGGACTGCCAAGTGCATTGCGGTTGAAAATGATAAAGTAACCAGCTATTCACAATCGATACAATGGACTGATGATTCTGGTAAAGTCTCTTCAACAACTTTGGCGAATACGCATTGGCTGGTCGGGTTTGACGATGGCAACACCGAAGCCGGATCGTCTGGTTCTCCATTTCTCGATCAAAACAAGCGGATTGTAGGACAATTGCATGGAGGCTCTGATACGGAATCGTATTATGGCAAGTTTTCGTTGTCGTGGAATTATAGTTCAACGACGACGAAGCAGCTTGCTCATTGGCTCGATCCCGACAATACGGGTGCCAAAATTTTAGACGGTATTGGCAAAATTCCTCCTTTAGCGAATTTTAGTGTCCAATCGCAGAACGTATGTGTCAATAACGCTGTCAAGTTTTCTGACGAGAGCAAGCATAATCCAACAGTCTGGCTTTGGCGTATTACTCCTGAAACTTACCAATTTGTGAATGGTACCGACAGTACTTCTCAAAATCCACAAATCATGTTTCTGGAAGATGGCGTTTATTCGGTTGAATTACACTCTTCGAATAAGTACGGAAGCTCTGAACTTATTCAGAAGAATTACATTGTGGCTAAAAGTAAACTTGCTGTAGCGTTTTATAAGGCGAAAAACGACAGCGTGGTCTGTGGCTGTAGTCTGGATAAGTTTCCGTTGATTGCCCAGGGCGCTATGAACTATACGTTTAAGGTCAGTGAACCCAGTCTGATCGATACCGAAATTCAGTCGGATACGTTGTTCCTGACTTTAAATAAATCGGCGATTGGTGGTAGTTCGTTTGACACCTGGGTTAAAGTTACCGGAACGTTTGGAACTTGTTCTTCATCCGACAGTATTCTGCTTCATGTTATTATTCAACCCAACGATAATATAGCTAATGCGGCAAAGCTATCGTTGGGCCGGAATACTGGATTTTCAAATCAATGTGCTACCGTTGAAAGTAAGGAACCTTCACCTCAAACCTCGGGATGTTTGGTTGAAAACAATTGGTGCCCCGATTCAATAGGTAGCAAAAGTGTATTGAATAACTCTATTTGGTTTTCTTTCCTCTCGCCATCCAATGGTGTGGTAACCATCAAAACAAGTGGTTTCGACGACCAGATTGCGGTATATCAGGCGTCGTCATATAGCTCGATTATGTCGGGCAGTTCAAGCCAATACTCCATGGTTGCAGCGAACGATAACAATTCTTCTGGTACTGAGGCGATGATTGAAAATCTTGCTCTTGAACCGGAGACGAAGTACTGGCTGCAATTGGATGGGAACAATGCTGCCTACGGCGATGTGGTGATTGATTTGATCAGCAATTCCCTGGAGGTTTATCCAAATCCATCAACGGGTGTCTTTAACCTGATTGTTTCAAATCCATACACCGGAGTCGCCGATGTAAATGTTTACGACATGCAAGGACAAAAATTGTTTACACAACAAAATTCGGTCAACATCAGTTCGAACAAGTTCACCATCGATTTGTCGGGTTTTTCCAAAGGAGTTTACCTGCTGAATGTTACCATCAATGGCTCCAGATTAAGCAAAAAACTGGTTCTGTTGTAAGCCCGTTATATTTCCTTGTTCAAAATAGCTGTTGTAAGCTAAATTCTTATTTTTGTACAAGAACTTTTCAATTTGCTTCTCTGATGCAGGAAATCTCCATAAGCGCTGAACTTAAAAGCCGATGCCCAAATCTTAGGCTGGGTTGTATTCTAGCCGAAGTAACTGTTGACGAATCATGCCGTGGACTTTTGATGGAAATGAATGATCGCATGAAACAGATCAACCAATTCCTGGTGATCGAAGAAATCAGCAAACAACCCGCAATTGAAGCGTCGCGAAAGGCCTATAAAGCCTGTGGAAAAGATCCGGCGCGTTATCGTTTATCTGCAGAGGCTCTATTGCGTCGTGTCGTTTCAGGAAAAGGATTGTATCATATCAATAATGTGGTCGATCAGTTAAACCTGGTTTCAATTGCCACTGGTTTCTCCATCGGAGGATATAATGCCGATCGGATAAATGGAAATGTTATCTTTGGTATTGGAGGTTCAAATGAACCTTATTCCGGAATTGGCCGGGGCGAACTGAATATTGAAAATCTGCCGGTTTTTCGTGATGAATTGGGCGCTTTTGGTACGCCAACCAGCGATTCGTTGCGCACTGAGGTTAACCAGCAAACCCAACGGTTTTTGATGATCCTGATCGATTTTAATTCCTTCGATCTGTTGAATGACGCGTTGTTATTGACTGAACGGTTGTTGAAAAGTTACTGTAGCGCCAAAATAATTGAAATAAAAACCATCGAATAATATGTGGAGAGCCTGCTGTGAATTCATGTTGAAATTGTGGGGGTGGAAGACAATCAACGGCGTGATGCCGCATAAAAAGGCAATAATTATCGGAGTTCCGCATACCAGCGCCTGGGATTTTGTAGTTTCCTACCTTTATTATACTTCAGTAGGAGGAGTTGTTAACATTGTAATTAAGCGGGAATTTTTCTTTTGGCCACTCGGTCTTTTACTTCGGAAACTGGGAGCAATTCCGCTCGACCGATCTAACGGAACGACAATGGTAATGCAGATTATTAAAGAGATGAATAGTCGCGAAACAATGCACCTGGCAATTACTCCTGAAGGAACGCGTAAACGAAATAAACGCTGGAAGGCAGGATTTCATACCATTGCCAAAGCAACCGGAGCAACAGTTTATCTGGGATTCTTTGATTTTGGAAGGAAAGAAATCGGTTGGATTGAGACCCTGGAGTTGACCGATGATGCAGGTGCCGATATCCGGAGGATGAAAGCCTATTACCGGGGGCGCGGAATAATAGGCAAACATCCGAAACAGTTCTCCGTTGAAGATTAATCAATCATTTACAATTAGACGATTTACAATTTACCATTCATTGATCTTAGTGCCAAAATCGTAAATGGTAAATTGAAAAATGGTAAAATATTAATATATGCCACAGGAAATTTTAAAAGTATCTGTATTTCAGTTCAATCTGGTTTGGGAAGATGCTGTTGCCAATCGGGCAAAAATTGATGCCCTGCTTCAACTATTGCCTTCTGATTCGGATGTCGCCTTCCTTCCTGAAATGTTTTCGACAGGTTTTTCGATGAACGTTGCCGAACTTGCCGAATCAATGGATGGTGAAACGATCGCATGGATGAAACATCGCTCTGCTAAATATCAACTGTCACTTTGCGGAAGCCTGATCATAAAGGACAACGATAAATTCTATAATCGGTTGGTCTTTGTTGAACCTTCAGGAAAAATACAACATTACAACAAGCGTCACCTATTTACTATGGCCGATGAAGAAAGTCATCTCGAACCTGGCCGAAAGCGTTTGATCGTCGAATATAAGGGCTGGCGTATTTGTCCGCTGATCTGCTACGATTTGCGCTTTCCTGTTTGGGCACGAAACCGTAACGAATACGATGTGTTGGTTTATTCGGCCAATTGGCCGGAGCAGAGAACCGAGGTATGGAATACCTTGCTGAAAGCTCGTGCCATCGAAAACCAATCGTATGTTGTTGGGGCTAACAGGGTAGGAGTGGATGGAAGTGAAATTACTTATTCGGGTAATTCGCAGTTAATCGGTCCGAAGGGAAACATTTGGTCATCAACTGAAAACTACTCTGAGCGTATCGTTTCCGCTGAATTTTCTTATAGTCAACTCTTGAAGTTCAGGAAAAATTTTCCGGTTTTGGACGACGCTGATTCGTTCGTTCTCGAATAACGATTGATTCGGTGCAGTTAGGTGTTGGTTGGCCATATGTCCATATTTAAGGAAGATATGTCCATGGATGAATGAGCATATTTAATGATCTTGCAGCGAATTTTTTTAAGAACATTAACTCATTATTATCAACATAAACTTATGAAGAGATTAATTTGGACAGTTCTGGTGGCATCTACATTTTTCTGTGCCTCAGCTCAAAAGTACGACCAACTCGCAAAAACTCCTCCAATGGGTTGGAACAGCTGGAATAAATTCGGATGTAACGTAAGTGAAAAACTCATCATGCAAATGGCTGACGAAATGGTGAGCAGCGGAATGCAGGATGCTGGTTATGAATATATTGTAATCGACGATTGCTGGCAAGTTGACCGCGATGAAAATGGTGAAATTGTAGTCGATAAAGATCGCTTTCCGCATGGAATGAAATATGTGGCTGATTACGTCCATTCAAAAGGCTTAAAATTTGGAATCTATTCCTGCGCCGGATCAAAAACCTGTGCCGGACGACCAGGCGGACGAGGCCACGAATTTCAGGATGCCCGCACTTATGCCCGTTATGGTGTCGATTACCTGAAATACGATTGGTGCAACACCACTACTCAAGAAGCTAAATCGAGCTATGCAACTATGCGCGACGGCCTTTTCGCTGCCAAACGCCCGATCGTATTTAGTTTGTGCGAATGGGGTACTGCCAAACCATGGGAATGGGCCAAAGAAGTTGGTCATTTGTGGAGAACCACGGGCGATATTGTCGACCGCTGGGATTCGATGATTGATATTCTGGATAAGGAAAAAGACCTTGCAAAATATGCCGGTCCCGGATATTGGAACGATCCGGATATGCTGGAAGTTGGAAATGGCGGTATGACAACCGAAGAATACCGGACTCACTTTTCGTTGTGGTGTATGCTTGCAGCTCCACTGATGGCTGGTAACGATTTGGGTAGTATGTCGCCCGAAACCGCTGAAATTCTTAAAAATGGTGAACTGATTGCTTTAGATCAGGATGCTTTAGGCAAACAAGGTTTTTGCTATCGCGATAATGGCGATTATGAAATATGGATTAAAAAACTGGTTAATAATGAAAAAGCAGCCTGTTTGTTAAATCGTGGCGATGAAGAAAAAACTGTTCAGGTTGATTTTAATGTTCTGTTGAAAGCTAACGACGATTACTGGTCGTCAGAACCATACAAACTCGAAAATTACAAATTGCGCGATTTATGGGAGCATAAAGAAGTCAGTCTTGAAAAAAGCACTGTTTTTGTGAAGTTGCCACCTCATTCAGTTAAGGTTTATCGTTTTATAAAGAAGTAATCATTGAATTTTAAATAAACTATCAGCTAACTTATACAATTTCAAGAATGAAATCAGGATTTTTAATTCTCCTAATGATCATTAGTCTGGGTGCTTTTGCTAAAGACTACAAAGTAAGTTCTCCCAATGGAAGTATTCAGGTTACTGTTTCAGTCGATACACAGATCAAATGGTCGGCTGCAGTAAACAACCAGGCTATTTTTACCAACAATACACTGAGTCTCGATTTGGGAAGCTCCGTTTTGGGTGCCAATCCGAAGCTTGTTTCAGCGAAAACTACTGCGGTTAAAACTGTTGTTCAAACTGTTGTGGCCGTTAAGTCGAAAACCATTGACAATACCTATAACCAACTAAACCTGGTATTTAAACCAAATTTTGCTGTTAACTTCCGGGTATTCGATAACGGTATTGCTTACCGTTTCGAAACTAACTTAAAGGAAGACATTACTGTAAAGAATGAAGAAGTCGGGTTGAATTTTGCCGACGATTATGGTGTGCTTTTCCCTGAAGAAGAAACTGTTTACTCGCATTACGAAAGGTTGTACCTCGATCAGAAGATCAGCTCACTTCAGTCCGGAAAATTTGCTTCTCTTCCTACCTTGGTCAAAGCCGATAACAACATCAAAATCGGGATCACCGAAGCTGATTTGTACGATTATCCGTGTTTGTTTATGGAAGCTACCGGCAAGGCTGCTTTCAAAAGCAAATATCCAAAAGTTATCCTGAAAGCCGATCCAAGTGGCGATCGTGGAATTCAAAATATCCAGGAAGCTGATTACATTGCCAAAACTTCAGGAACGCGTACTTTTCCATGGCGTGTTTTCATGATCAGTACCGAAGATGCACGGTTGGTTGAAAACCAAATGGTATTTCTTCTTTCGAGAGAGTGTAAACTGGCCGAAACCAGCTGGATTAAACCAGGGTTGGTTGCCTGGGATTGGTGGAACGAAAACAATGTTTACGGAGTAGATTTTAAAGCTGGACTAGATACCAAAACCTACAAATATTATATCGATTTTGCTTCAAAGAACAATATCCCGTACATTATTTTGGATGAAGGTTGGACCAAATCTACCACCAACATTAAAGAAGCAAATCCCGATTTGGATATTAAAGAATTAATTGCCTACGGAAAAACAAAACATGTTGACATTATTCTGTGGTGCTTGTGGAATGTACTCGACAAGGATATGAATGCTATTCTTGATTTGTATGCTCAATGGGGAGCCAAAGGAATTAAAGTCGATTTTATGGCACGCTCTGAACAATTTATGGTGAACTTCTACGAACGTACGGCAAAAGCTTGTGCCGACCGTAAACTAATGGTCGATTTCCACGGAGCATTCAAACCTTCAGGAATGATGCGTGCCTACCCGAACATTATTAACCACGAAGGTGTAAAAGGAATGGAAAACTGCAAATGGAGCAAAGATATTACCCCGGAACACGATGTGACTTTGTGTTTTACCCGGATGCTGGCTGGTCCGATGGACTTTACTCCGGGAGCCATGGTCAATAAGAACGAAAAAGATTATTCTGTTAGTTTCTCCCATCCGATGAGTTTGGGAACTCGTTGCCACCAGGTTGCCATGTATGTTTGCTACGATGCTCCGGTGCAGATGCTGTGCGATAGTCCGTCGAATTATTACAAGGAACCTGAAACTACAGCTTTTATAAGCAAAATGCCAACTGTTTGGGACGAGACGAAAATTCTGGATGCCAAAGTTGGAGATTATATACTGACTGCCCGCCACAAGGACAACAATTGGTACTTGGGGGCAATGACCGACTGGAGTGCCCGTACATTGGAAGTTGATTTCTCATTTTTGGGTGAAGGAACTTACGAAATTGAGATTATGCAGGATGGAATGAATGCCGAAATAAGCTGCAACGATTACAAACGGGTTGTGAAACAGGTCACTAAAGCTGATAAAATGAAAATTGATCTGGCGAAAGGTGGTGGCTGGGTAGCCATTTGCAGAAAAATTTAAAAAAGATCTCTTTACAGTAAGGGTTTTCTGAGTTCTACTTGTCATTACAAGATAAAAGTTTGACCTAAACCAAATAAATTTAGTAATACCAGGAATTACCTAAACCACCTGAAATTCTAAATCAATTGAAGGTCGCCTGAATCAAATCAGGCGGCCTTTTTAAATTTCTATAGTTTTGACCATGAGTTTAGTAAAGACCCTGGAACAAGTTCAGGGAGACTCTCCCTTTATTGGTATTTCATGATCGAAGCGTCAGTCTGAACTTGTTTCAGCATTCCAATCAAATAACGAAATAGTCAAAATATTTTGCTTCAACTAATTATTTAGTTTGAAAACTAAAATATTAGTTATATATTTGAATCGGATATCCAATCAACTGGTAAGTGGTGAGTTGGAAGTGATCAGTCCGATTCCCATTTCAAGTTGAATGCAGTTGATCTTTTTTTTGTCTTTAATAACTAAAATATTAGTTGACGAACTAATTCGTTAGTTTCTGGCAAGATGTTTGTGGAATAAAACTGAATTTAAACCGATTGTTATGAAAGAATTAACCAAGGCTGAAGAACAAATTATGCAGGAATTGTGGTTACTCGAAAAAGCTTTTGTAAAAGAAATTGTCGACAAGCTGCCAGAGCCAAAACCTGCATACAACACGGTTTCTACCATTATCCGTATTCTGGAAAAGAAAGGGTTTGTCGACCATTACGCGTATGGAAAAACACACCAGTATTTTCCGCTGATCAGCAAGACGGATTACACGAAATCGTACTTCAAAAATTTCCTCAGTGGTTATTTCAGCAATTCATTTCAGGAAATGGTATCGTTTTTTGCCAAGGAAGACAAAATGACGCTCTCGGACCTTGAAGAAATCATCAAGGAAGCAGGAAAAGATTTGGAACCGGAAAATCCTTCACCCAATGATTAGTTTTGTCAATTACCTGATCGAATCGGGAGTAAGCTTGAGCCTTTTCGCATTGGTTTATTTCCTGTTTTTACGGCGCGAAACCTTTTTCAGCATTAACCGCTGGTTTCTGTTGTTCTCGATAGGTTTCTCGGCTATTTTACCTCTGTTGCATATTCCTTTTTACACGCCACAACCAACAGTTTTAGCCGAAGTTACCGTAACTCCATATGTCAACCTTTTAAGTACGATTACTATTTATGGCAATGGATTTACACGAGAAGCCGAGACATTTGTTTTGAGTTATAGCCTGTTTGGCTATGTTTACTTACTTGGTGTAGTAATTCTTGCTTTAAAATTTCTCTTTCAATTGTTTCAGATTGTCCGTCTGGTTGTGAGAAATGAAGTAACTACCGAAGGTAAAATCAAGCTGGTGGTATTGGACAAGGAAATCAGTCCGTTTTCTTTTCTGAATTACATCTTCGTGAGCAAGAACCTGCAAAATACCAATGGATGGGAAAAAATGCTCGAACACGAAAGGCAGCACATTCGGCAAGGTCACACTTTTGATGTGCTCTTGCTCGAAATCATTGCCATCGTTCAGTGGTTTAATCCTTTCTTTTGGATGTTCAGGCGGGCATTGCGCGAAAATCACGAATTTCTGGCCGACCAGGCCGTCATCTCTCATGGAACTGCGCCTTCGTGGTACAAGCAGATCCTCATCAATCAGTATGTTGGCGACCAAATTGTAATCGCCAACAACTTCAACTATTCGTTAATTAAAATCCGAATCAAAATGATGTCAAAAATAAAATCCAGAAAAATAGCCAATGTTAAAATCCTCGTTGGACTTGTGTTGGCGGCCAGTTTAATTGCGGTCTTTGCTTGTGAACAAAAGCAAAGCATTGAACAAGATAACGCTGCAAGGAATAAAACGGTAAAAATTGACTATAATGGTCAGTCGCTGCAAGTAACCGGTGACTCAACTGCTATAGACAATCTGAAAAGCCTGGTTGAAATTGCAGGTAATTATAAAATTGTTCGTGATATTTCGACAGGAGAGATGGTTTTATCAAAAAAATCTGAAAATAGTTCAAAGCAAATGCTTGATTCTAATCAAACAGCGGTGAACACTGATCAAGTTTTTATGGTTGTTGAAGAAATGCCTGAATATCCGGGAGGCGTTCCTGCATTAAGACAATTTTTAGCTAATTCAGTAAAATATCCAGAAGAAGCTATAAAAAAAGGCATTCAGGGGAAAGTATATGTAACTTTTGTAGTGAATAAAGACGGTTCTGTATCGAATGCCAAAATCGCCAGAAGTGTTGATCCGTTGCTTGACGCTGAAGCATTACGTGTTGTTTCGACTTTGCCAAAATGGAAGCCAGGCAAACAAAAAGGACAAGAAGTCGCTGTACAGTACACTGTTCCAATCAACTTTGCCCTTCAATAGAATTGAGTAAAATAGCGAATAAACTCCTTGAGGAAAAGTCCGAAATACAGAGTCTCTCTGAAGTTCCGGACTTTTCCTTTTTTATTGTTTTGAATCGTCTATTTTCCGCCTTCCCTGATGCCTGCATGTTTCAGTAGAAACGGAATCTCATTCCCATTTTATTCAACTCGATAAATACGGAAAATATGTGTCTTCTTTTATTGATTGGGTTCAGCAGTTCATGCATTCACGCTTTGAAATTAACAAACGAAACAAATTTGTTTACTTTTGTCTTACTTAATGCTAACATTCATGCCAGTAAAAGATGATAGAGAATTTGTTGAAAGCCTGAAAAAAGGAGATTTTATCGCCTTCGATATACTGTTTCGTAAATATTCTGAAAGTCTTTATGCTTTTGCCTTGAGCATTACCCGCGATTCTTTCGCTGCCGAAGAAATAACTCAACTTGTATTTCTAAAGGTTTGGGAAAAACGTGATCAAATTAATGAACACCTCTCTTTTAAATCATTTCTGTTTTCAGTGACTTATCACGAAACAATTTCATGGCTCAGGAAAGAAAAGTCGGAGAAAATGAGGATCGGTGAATTTGTTCGTATATCTGGATTTCAGACGAGCGAAACCGAACAGACCGTTGAATTTCGGAATATTGAAGGGCTTGCTAATCAACTGATTCAGGAAATGCCTGAGAAGCGGAAAGAAATTTTTAAGCTTAGCCGCGAACAAGGTTTTTCAAACAAAGAAATAGCCGTGAAATTGGGAATTTCAATTAAAACTGTCGAAAATCAAATGACTTCGGCCTTGAATTTTCTCCGCGAGAAACTGGGCAAACACGATATTCTTGGACTGCTGTTCTATTTCCTGATGTTTCACCAATAAATATTTTCCCTTCGGATAGGGGTTTATAACCTTTGATTTCGTAGTATAGTAAAAGCTAATCAAAATTCGCTATGAACTATCACGATATAAAAGGATACCTCGAAGGAAAAACCACTGAAGTCGAGTCGCTTCAGATTCGGGAATGGTTAAAAAATCCGGAGAATGCTGCTGAGCTGCGCCAAATTTTGGGTGAGATATGGGCAAATTCGGAAATACACTTGAAAGGACAAGCTCCTGATTTTGACCGGATGCTGGATCAGGTACACCACCAGATCAATAACCAGCAAATACATCAGCTCAATACAAAGGCTTTGTCAGCAAGACTCTTTCAGGCATTTTCGAAAGTTGCGGCAATTCTCATCCTTCCGTTACTGTTGCTTTCGGTTTATTTCTATTTTAATCCGACCAATAATTCAAATCAATTAGCTTCCAATGCTTTTCGTGAAATTTACACCAAGCCTGGAACCCGCACTCAAATTGATTTATCCGATGGCACACGTGTTTGGTTAAACGATGGCACTACTTTCCGTTATCCGGAACAATTTACGGGCAGCAAACGTGAGGTATTTGTCGACGGAGAAGCTTATTTTGAAGTCAAATCGAATCCTGAAAATCCGTTTATGGTGAATAACCCCATGATGAACACGGTGGTAACAGGAACCCATTTCAACCTGAATGCCTATTCATCCGATAAATACTTTGAAGCCACCCTGATCGAAGGGAAAATTAATCTTGAAAATGAGAGCAAGCGCTTGGTAATGAAACCCGGAGATCAAGTCCAGTTTGATGCAAAGATCGAAAAAGTAGTTCGGAAAACGGTTGATCCACAAAATTCAGCCGCCTGGGTTGACGGCAAATTGATCTTTAAAGATGAAAAGTTGAGGACCGCCATCAAAAAACTCGCAAGGTGGTATAATGTTGAAATCATACTGACGGATCCTGAAATTAACGAATATCTGGTGACTGGTACCATTCAGGATGAGAAATTGGATCAGTCGTTGAAGCTTATTGCTTTAGCTTTACCCGTAAAATTTGAGTTCAAGAAAATAAATAACGCAACCGAAATACAACGAACAATTTATATGATGAAAAAATAAAAAAAGGCCGGCAGGAATTTCGCAGGTTCGCTGTCGGCCCAAATTCAATGTTAATACTTAACGCTTTAAATTTATGGAAAAAAAGTTAAAACTGATCATTCCATGGAGTAATTCTCCAGGGGTGAAAAAAATGTTACTCTACATGAAACTAACATTCGTGATTTCACTTGTCGCTGTTCTTCAAACCTTGGCAGCAGTGTCTTATTCTCAAACGACGACTTTGTCGATTAACATGAAAAATGTTACTGTACAGACTGTCCTACAGCAAATTGAAGATCAATCTGAATTTTATTTCTTGTATAGTCGGTCGTTGATCGATGTTGATCGTACTGTTGATGTACAGGTTAAAGACGCTAAAATTGGAGAGGTCCTGAATACTTTGTTTAAGGGAACAGATGTGTCTTACAAAGTGGATGGAAGGCAAATTGTGTTATCTAAAAAATCGGAGAATTCATCCTTTGAAATGCAGCAGCAAAAAACGGTTTCAGGTAAGGTAACCGACTCTACAGGTGGTTCATTGCCTGGCGTTTCAGTGGTGGTTAAAGGTACTACAACCGGATCGATTACCGATGCAAATGGGAAATACTCACTAACAAATATTCCCGCAAACGCCATATTACAATTTTCTTTTGTTGGAATGAAAATGCAGGAAATTTCAGCTAGTGGCAAAACCACCATCGATGTTACCCTTGTAGAAGATGCTATTGGTCTTGAGGAAGTTGTAGCTATCGGATATGGAACACAGAAAAAGGTCAATCTAACCGGTTCCATTGCCTCGGTAAGCGGCGACGAAATGATTAAACGCCCCGTAACCAATGCTGCTGCTATGCTTCAGGGAAATTTATCGGGGGTACAGATTACCCAAAATTCAGGAGAACCCGGAAATGAGAGCATCTCTATCCGAATTAGGGGAACAGGTACTTTCAGTAGTGCGGGATCTGATCCATTAGTACTAGTTGATGGGGTTCAGGGAAAATTATCTGATTTAAATCCTAATAATATTGAAAGTATTTCGGTGCTGAAAGATGCTGCATCGGCGTCAATTTATGGATCACGCGCAGCCAATGGTGTTATTCTTGTAACCACAAAAGTCGGTAAAGAAGGAAAAGTCAGCATGGAATACAGTGGAAATTTTGGTATTCACACTCCTACAAAAATGTATGATTTGATTACCAATTCGGCTGAATACATGGAATTATTTAACGAAGCAAAAATCAATTCAGGGTTCACTACCGGACTTTATACTCAGGATATGATAAATTCTTATCGAAATGCTACCGATAGGAATTTATATCCAAACACCGATTGGCTCGATCTAATTTTTAGTCCGGCTCCTACACAGACACATAACTTAAGTTTTAGTGGTGGAAGTAAAGCTACCAAATTCGATGTTTCGCTTGGTTATGTAAATCAAAAAGGGGTTATGAAAGGATTTAACTACGAAAAGTACAACGTTCGGGTAAATCTGAGTTCAATGGTAAACGACAAGATTAAGTTTGGAGGTAATTTCGCTGTAAAAAAAGGTGTTCAATCCCAACCAAGACAAGGTTCGCAAGACACTTTTGTAGCTGCGATGTCACAGGCTCCAACTTACGGTCCATATCTTGCTGACGGAAGTGGCAGATATGCATTCAAAGCTTATGATTTTGAGCTCAACAACAAGAACCCGATAGCTATTATTGAAGAAAAGGTGAATAAAAATACCGATGACTATGCTATTTCAACTCAGGGTTGGCTTGATGTACAATTGCTGAAGAGCTTAAAATGGTACACAAAAGCAGCATTGAATTTGGATATCAGCAAATCATATGATTTCAGGCCACAAATTCCGTTGTACAATTTCAGAACGAATGATTATATGACCTTGCTTGATGTTGGTGGGTCGGGTTTGGTTGTTCGCGACGACCAAAATGTGTACAAAAACTTGTACAGTTATTTGAGTTACGATAAAACATTTGGCGACCATAAAATATTTGCCCAGGCTGGATATAGCATGGAAGATAATGTAGCTCAATACCTTCAAGGCTACCGGAAAAATTACCCAAGCGATATACTCAGGCAACTTGATGCCGGAAGTCCATCGGTTCAACAAGCCACAGGTTCACAGTACGAATGGGCTATTATGTCGTTCTTTGGCCGTTTAGATTATAACTATAAAGACCGTTACCTTTTGGAAGCTAACATCAGAAGAGATGGAACTTCAAGATTGGCTTCGGCGACTCGCTGGGGTGCATTCCCTTCTTTTTCTGCAGGATGGAGAGCAAGCGAAGAAAATTTCATGAAAAGTCTTGATCTAAATTGGTTAAATAACCTGAAGTTACGTGGTTCGTATGGTGAACTTGGGAACCAGAATATCGGGAATTATCCCTACCAGGCTATGCTTAATTTAACCGACAACTATTCTTTTGATAATGCCAGTTTATCTTCAGGCGTTGCACAAACAGCTTTGGCAAACGAATCTATCATGTGGGAAAAAACCAGTATCCTTGATTTTGGTCTCGATTTAACAGTTTTAAGGGGTTTAAATGCGACCTTCGATTGGTATAAAAAGCGAACTTCTGATATCTTAAGAGGATCACAGGTAACCGGCGTAGTGGGTTTAAATCCTCCTACTGTTAATAATGGAACAATGGAAAATAAAGGGTTCGAATTGTCTGTCAATTACCAGAACAATGTGAAATCGGGTTATTTTACCGGGTTAAATTACAGTGCCGGGTTAAATTTTGATCATTATAAAAATAAATTGGTTGATTTTGGCGCTCGTGAAATAAGTGGATATTATCTGAGACAAGAAGGAATTGAATGGGAATCGTATTATATGATTGAGCAAATCGGTATTTTCCAATCGGCAACGGAAATTGCCAATTCTCCAAAACAATTTAACGATGCAACAGTTCCTGGAGATTTGAAATATAAAGATGCAAACAAAGATGGGAAAATTGATAATGACGACCGAGTTCCGATTAAAGGTAGATATCCGGCATTAAACTATTCATTCAATTTCTCGACCAATTGGAAAGGCTTTGATCTTTCAGCGCAATTTCAGGGTGTATCCAATGTGAAATACTTTGTTAACAACTGGGGAACAATCCCGTTTGTACAAGGCGCTCCTCCAACCACCGAATGGCGAAACCGCTGGACTGAAAGTAATCCTTCAACTACAATGCCCCGTATTTACTGGGGCTGGAATTCACCAGAACGTATCAGCCGTAACTCATCATGGTTTTTGCAGGATGGTTCATATCTGAGGTTAAAGAATTTAACATTTGGATATTCTTTGCCAGCCAAAGCAACTCAACGAATTGGAATTGACCAACTGCGGGTTTATTTCTCTGGCGATAATTTGGTTACTCTTACCAAATACCCAGGATTGGATCCTGAACGTGGTGGAAGCGGATCGGCAGTCAACTACCCACAAAACAAGATTTTTTCATTCGGTGTAAATGTTAAATTTTAAAAGTTTGAGTCATGAAAGGACGTAATAAAATATTAATACTGGTTTTATCCATCATTTTCCTGAGTGGATGTACAGACTACCTCGATAAACAGCCATTAGATAAAATTTCTTCCAGTACTTTCTGGAAAACTAAAAATGATTTTAGTATGGCATTAACCGCAATTTATGGGTTAAATACAACAGGAGCTTCCTGGGATAGCCCTCCAGGAGGAGTGTGGGCTTATCATTTACCAAACTGGGACAATATTACTGATAATAGCTATGGACAACACAATTACTTTAATTCCAAAAGTATTGTGGCGGGAGATATCACCTCTACAACGGGTGGATATGTTTCATTGGTTTATTCGCTGAGTTATCAGGCGATAGCCCGGATAAATATTTACCTGAAAGAGTTGAGCGCATATAAAGGTACTGATATGACTGATACGGAAAAGAAAATTGCCGAAGGCGAAGTCAAGTTTTTTCGGGCCTATTATTATTTCCAATTGTATTGTGCCTATGGTGATGTTCCATTGGTAACTGAACCTCTTACTCTTGAAAATCAGGAACAGGCCAAAGTAACCTCAGACAAAATTTATGCGCAGGTTATTTCTGATCTCGATTTAGCCATTGCCAATCTGAAAACTGTTCCATATTATCAAAATTCTGGTCACGTTACAAAATCAACTGCTCAGGCTTTAAAGGCTAGGGTATTAATCTATCAGGCTTACGGATCAAATGGAACTCCTGACAGTGGTATGTTGGGTCAGGTTAAAAGTTTGTGTCAGGAAATTATCCCACAATACGCTTTGAGCCCAGTTTTTGAAAATGTATTTCAGGATAAAGGGCAGGCAGGTAACAAGGAAATTATTTATGCAGTTAACTACCTTGCACCCGATAATGTTCCTGCTTATGGCGCTGATTTGATATACGGAGACTGGATCATGGTTAGTCCGCTTCAGAGTTTTGTCGATGCTTTTGAATGTTCTGATGGTTTGGCATGGGGAGTATCTCCATTAACCGATGCAGCTAATCCTTTTAATAACCGCGATCCCCGGTTAAGTAAAACTGTATTTGTTGATCATCCCGATTGGGGCGGTGGAAATGTTCATTATCCGACTAACGGACGTCCAACTGGGTATGGATTGAAAAAATTCCTTTGTCCTGAAAATACACCTTATGGTTATACTACGCTTAGTCAGCAGGATGCTGTTATATTCAGGCTAGGTGAGATCTTACTCATGTATGCTGAAGCTCAAAATGAAATTGCAGGTCCAGATGCTTCTGTATATCAGGTAACTACTGATTTACGCGCCCGTGTTGGAATGCCTCCTTATCCGGCTGGTTTGAGTAAAGAGCAAATGCGCGAACGGATCAGACATGAACGGCGAATAGAGTTGGCTTTTGAAGGATTACGTTATTTCGATCTTAAACGCTGGCATATTGCAGGTACTGTTCTTAACAATGTGAAGGATGGTAAACTTACTTACAAATGGGATGATAAATTCTACCATTGGCCATTGCCACAGGAAGAAATTGATAAGAGCAACGGAACATTGGTTCAAAATTCGGATTATAAGTAAAAATAGTTAAGCACTGAATGAAACAGGTGGTCAAAGCTGGAAACAGAATTGCCACCTGTTTTTTTACATGACATGCAAAAGAATCCAATGCAACTGAAATAGATAACTCGAATAATCCAATATCAGTTGCAGTACTGGAGATTTTTTTGAAAATTTGATTGGATTTGAAAACCTGAACCAAATAAAACCTTCGATTATGATCCTTAAAAAAGTAAAAATTTTAATGCTGGGATTAGCAACAGGACTAATCTCTTGCAATGTTAGCCATAACCCAGACCATCACCTTCGGCTATGGTACAAACAGCCCGCCAATGCGTCGATTTCCGATCAGCAGAACGGATGGGGCAATGACCCTGAATGGCTGAAAGCATTGCCCGTTGGAAATGGATTCCTGGGAGCAATGGTTTATGGCGATGTCAATAAAGATCGGATTCAACTGAATGAAAAGACATTGTGGTCGGGTAGTCCCGATGATAATAACAATCCGGAAGCCGTAAAATCGCTGGGTAAAATCCGCCAACTGTTATTCGACGGAAAGTACAAGGAAGCTGATGAGCTGGCCAACAAAACCCAGGTTTGTAAAGGTGTTGGTTCAGGCAATGGAAACGGGTCAACAGCTCCATATGGCTGTTTTCAAACATTGGGCGATTTGTGGCTCGATTTCGGAAAAACTTCAGCCTTTAGTAATTACACCCGCGAGTTAGATTTAAACCAGGGAATTGCACGTGTGTCTTACGATCAGGATGGGGTAACGTTCAACCGTGAAGTTTTTGTGAGCTACCCCGACCGGGCTGTTATTATGCACTTAACCGCCAATAAAAAAGGCGCTTTAAACTTTAACGTTACGATGAAACGTCCTGAACGCTTTGAAACTAAAGTCGATGAAAATAATCTGTTGATGTCTGGAACTTTATCTAATGGGAAAGGCGGCGACGGTATGCAGTATGCAGCTCGTTTGAAGGCTGTTGCCAAAGAAGGGACAGTCGGCTACTCGAATAACCAAGTTGTAGTTACAAATACCGATGATGTTACACTGATATTAACAGCATCAACCAATTACAAACAGGAATATCCCACTTTTATTGGCGACGATCCGAAAGTTACTAGCCTGAATCAATTGAATGCTGCTTCGACCAAACCATATTCAATGCTACTGAAAGCCCATGTTGACGATTATTCGGCCCTTTTTGGTAAAGTGAGTCTGGATTTAAAAGGAGCCGGGCCCGATACCATTCCAACCGATGTGCGGTTGCGAAATCAGGTAAAGAACCCGGACGACCAGCGCTTGCAGGAGACTTATTTCCAGTATGGTCGTTATTTGCTGATTTCTTCGTCGCGCGAAGGTTCGCTGCCGGCCAACCTTCAGGGCATTTGGGCCAACAAAATCCAAACGGCCTGGAACTGCGATTATCATACCAACATCAACGTTCAGATGAATTACTGGCCAGCCGATATGACCAATCTTCAGGAATGTTTTAATCCATTTAGCGAATTGATCGAATCGTTGGTGAAACCGGGCGAACTAACGGCCAAAGTGCAGTATGGCGCCAACGGCTGGTGCTCCGAAACCATTACCAACGTGTGGGGCTACACCTCGCCGGGTGAAGGCGTTGGCTGGGGAATGTATGTAGCTGGATCGGGCTGGATCTGCCGCCATTTGTGGGATCATTACACCTTTACGCTCGATCAGAAATACCTCGAACGGGTTTACCCGGTTATGCTGAAAGCGGCTGTGTTTTACCTCGACTGGCTAGTTAAAAATCCGGTAACCGGCAAACTGGTTTCAGGCCCTTCAACTTCTCCTGAAAACCAATTTATTGCACCCGATGGATCGCACTGCTCGATGACTATGGGACCGTCGCACGATCAGGAAATTATTCATGAACTTTTTACCAATGTTCTGGCTGCCGCAGAAATTGTGAAAGATACTAACCCTCAGCTTGAAAAGATAAAATCGGCTTTAGTAAATCTTGCTCAGCCGCAAATTGGCTCCGATGGCCGCCTGATGGAGTGGGCCAACGAGTTTAAAGAAACAGAGCCAACGCATCGTCACGCATCACATATTTACATGTTACATCCCGGAACCCAGGTTGATCCGGAAAAAACTCCTGAATTGGCCAATGCTGTGAAAAAAAGCCTGGAAGTCCGCACTGACAACGGAACGGGTTGGTCGCTGGCTTGGAAAGTAAATTTCTGGGCCAGGTTGAAAGATGGCGACCGAGCTTACAAATTGTTGCTTAACTTGTTGCGTTCGACCGAAAATGCTGGACTGAACATGTCGGATGCCGGAGGAACATACCCGAACCTGTTTTGCGCCCATCCGCCGTTTCAGATCGACGGAAACTTTGGCGGAACTTCAGGAATTGCAGAAATGTTACTACAGAGTCACAACGGATACATCGATTTGTTACCCGCATTACCTACTGTATGGAAAGATGGACAGGTTAAGGGCTTGGTTGCCCGTGGCGGATTTGTAGTTGATATGGATTGGAAAGATAATCGGCTTGTTGCAGTAATAATTCATTCGAAGAATGGAGTGCCAGCTCTTGTTAGCTACAAAGGCAAATCCATAGCAATTACCGACCTGAAAAAAGGAGAATCGAAAGAACTTGATGTTAAACAATTTGTGAATTAAAAAACCGATATAAAAATTGTCTATTATTTCAGTCTCAATTTTCATAGTTTTGTCGTACGATAAACCAATAAACTATAAATTATCATGATGAAACGATTATTTGCTTTCATGTTGTTTGCAATGATTGCCGGTGTTGCGACTCAAGCCCAGGAACAAGAGCGTCCGGGACCTAAACCGGCTCCCGAAACCGGCGAAAAATTCAGGATTGGAATGGCAGGTTATTCCTTTGCCAAGGTAAACGATTTGGATAAATCGCTTACAATTATGCAGCGTGCTGATGTTCATTACCTGTGCATCAAAGATTTTCATTTGCCTCTTAAAAGCACTCCAGCAGAAATTTCAGCTTTCCATGCCAAACTGAAAGAAAAAGGAGTGACTGGTTATGCTGTTGGTCCTATCTACATGAAAACTGAAGCCGAAATTGATACCGCTTTTGCCTATGCCAAAAGAGTGGGAGTGAAGCTGATTGTTGGAGTTCCGGATTATGAACTGTTGCCTTATGTCGATAAAAAGGTCAAGGAGTATGATTTTCACTATGCCATTCATCTTCATGGCCCAGACATTAAGACATATCCTGATGCCGAGGATGTCTGGAACCACGTGAAAGACCTTGATCCCCGCATTGGGATGTGCCTCGACATTGGTCATGATACGCGCAACGGAAAAGATGCTGTTGCCGATTTGAAAAAGTATCACTCTCGGGTTTTCGATATCCACATTAAAGATGTGACAGGGCCAACAAAGCTTGGTTATTCCATTGAAATTGGTCGGGGCATCATCGATTTTCCGGCATTTGTAAAAATGTTGAGGACGGTTGGATATACTGGAGTTTGTAGTTTGGAGTATGAACGAGATATGGCTAATCCGGAGATGGGAATTGCTGAATCAATAGGTTATTTCAGGGGTGTAATAGCCACGACCAAATAAATTTAACTCATAATTTTAAGGAGAGGCTATAAACCACAGTTTTATGGCCTCTTTTTTTAGTTCGTTTGTGAGGTTTGAATGCGAGATTCAAAAAAAAAAGTTTTGAATCAGTTTGTTCTCATGTTTGCATGAATTCGCTGATTTTGTTGGTTTTGGTAGTTGATGGTTTTTGCGAGACGATCTCTTTGTTGTCAATTCTGAAATAAAAGCGGGTACCTTTTTGGGGTGTTGATGTGAATTGCAAATCACTATCGAGTAATTTAACCAGCCCTTTACTGATGGCTAGTCCAAGGCCGAATCCTTTGTTCCCTATAATCGTATTTTTGCCTTTAAAAAACGGCTTGAAAATAAGGTCCTTGCTCGATTCGTCAATGCCACAACCGGAGTCTTCGACAAATAATTCGATGCCGGTTTCCGTTTCTTCAAAACCAAAATAAATAAACCCTTCGCTGGTAAAGAAGAAAGCATTGTTCAGTAAGTTTCGAAAAACATGAGTGAACCTTACGGGATCAGAGAAAAGCTCAATTTCCAGGTTGTTTTTTCCAGTTATTAATCTGAAGCATACTTGATTGTGCATGCTTTTTATGTCTGATTGCGTGTATTCAAAGTAAATAGCATTGAGCAAATTGTTGAGATTGAATATTTTCTTCGAAATGTCGAGTTGGTTCTCCTGAATTTTGGAGATATCCATGATGTCATTGATCAATTTGAGCAGATCATTCCCGTTTTTAGTTAAAATTTCTGCAAAAATTTTCTTGTCTTCGCTGCTAAACGAATTGTCAACAATTAGTTCGCAAAACCCTAAAATGCCATTTAGCGGAGTCCTGATCTCGTGAGACATGTTTGATAGAAACGCCGATTTTAATTGCTCCGATTCTTCTGCTTTTTGTTTAGCCTTGATAAGGTTTTCTTCAATCTTGTTTTTTGTGATAATTTCGTGGCGGATAAGCAGAAAAAGAAGGATTGAAGTAACAAAAATAAATAGCCCTCCTTTATAGTTTTGAATTTTATCCAAAGCTTCAGCTGAATTTGCCAAGCGCTCAGCCAGCTCATCGGAAAAAAGAATCCAAAGAAATCCGATGATCAGATAAATAAGAGCTATTTTTAATGCGATTCTGTTTTTCATTTGGTTTTCTGAACTTAACAATCGAACAAAATAAATGTTCAAAGATGTTAAAATTGCTGACAATCAGCTAAAGAGTAGTTTTTTTTTGAATATTTTGTTGGTTCGAAGTGTTGTTAAATATAGGTTTTATACGTTAATTTATGGCTCTAGTTTTAACGAATAACGGTTTACAGAATGAATCTGAATACAAGAAGACCTCTTTCTATTCAGATCAATATGTTTATGAGGTTATCCGGGTAATTGACGGAGTGGCACTTTTCCTTGAAGAACATTTTGTCAGGTTAAAAAAATCGATACAGATCCAACAATGGCCATTTCAAATCATTTATCCCGATTTTAAACAATATATGGCCGAACTCATCAATCAAAACCTGATAGCGGAAGGCAATGTCAGATTTGTTTACCTTGTTCGTGAAGGAAAAATTCATTGGGTCTTTAGCTTTATTCCACACAGTTATCCTACTCCGGATGATTTTTTGTTAGGTGTATCAACAGATCTGTTTTTTGCTGAACGCGAGAATCCGAACGCCAAGGTTATTCAAACGGGTATCAGGGACAAGGCGAACCAAATGATTAAAGATTGGAATTTGTACGAGGTGTTGCTGGTTGATCGAAATGAAATGATTACTGAAGGAAGCCGCTCAAATGTATTTTTTGTGAAATCGGATGTGTTTTATACGTCTCCAGTCACAATGATTTTAGAAGGTGTTACGCGTCAGAAAGTTGTTGAATGCTTGAAAAAACTCGATTTTCAGCTTATTGAGCAAGCCTTACCGACAGGAGAACTCAGTAGCTTCGATGCTGCCTTTCTCACCGGAACTTCTCCCAAGCTGCTTCCTATCAGGTCAATCGGTGGGCGTGTATTTGATGTTCAGAATCGAGCGGTTAAAAAATTGATGGATGCTTATAACGAAATGATTCAGGAATATATTGGTAATGAAAAGTATTTGCATCAACGATAATTTGGGGAAATTTTGTCGGACTTCGACTTTACTTCTCTTTTCCCCAATTCGTCATTCCAGCCCGAAGTACAAATCTCCGATGATTGTTATCTGTTCGTATTTCCAGTTTTTCTTCTTCGGTATAAGGTGTTCTGAAGTAAACATTATAAGCAGCAGGGTAGGGTACCAGTAGCTTTTGCCCAGCTCCGGGAGGAAGTGCAATTCCCATAATATCGCAGTATCCGCTTTCTTTCCAGACAATGTCGGTAACCATATTGACAAACAGCGAATCGGGCGATTCGTTAACGATCGTGATGCGCTTAAATGCGCGCTCGCTTCCGGAAACTTCAAAACCAGTGTTTAATGCTCCTGAAATAAATAAATTGGCCATATTCAAGAATACATCGCCAACGTTTACTCCCGACCTGTTTTTTCGCATGTCGATCTGGCGTTCAATACTTTTGGAGTCGGTCAAATACCGGGTATTGGTGCAGCCACCTAAGCCAATGACGACTGCCAATACCGGAAATATCGATTTCAATAGATTCATCAAATTTGGGAATAATCGGTAGGTGTCAGGAATTTTTTGTGAACCTTGCTTACCGCATCGGCATAAATTGGTTTCGATGACATGGATTTCCATTCCAGGCTGTCACTGAATTTTCTCCAGTTAGCATCCCGTTCGTCCATGTCTTTAAACCAAAGCATATACATGAGCGCTGGCATGAATTTTCCGGCCAAAATTTTGCTGAAGAATACCGCATGAAGTCCGACCTGATCGAATAGCGGCAATTCTTCGTCGTTAAACATGGCTATTTTCCTGCGGGCTGCATCTTCGTTGTAACTTTCGTAAGTGCGCAGTTCAAACAAGCCCCTGCTTTTTTCGGGAATTCTAAGGTTGGGCATTTTGTCGAAAGCTTCGGTTAAAAAAGTTTCGTACCGTTCGAAAACAGGTTTGGCAGCCGGTAATTCGAAGTAACTTTTCGCGGCAGTCAGGTAGTCGTTGTTGGTTGTAAGTTCCTTCTGTAATTGGAAATAAACCTGAGCTGATGGATATACAAACAAAGTGTAAACCTTTGGTGGATCTTCTTTGTCAAGTTCTTCAAATGCGCCAAGTTTGATCCCAAACTTGCCAAATAAAGGCATTAAAGCTTCCGTCAGATATGATTTTAAGATGACTTTTGAGCCGCCTCCCATAAGTTGGTAAATCCTGAATTCATAGAATTCTTTGTCCTGAACTGGTAAGTTGTTCGCTGCCATTACACTACCAGTAGCTGTAACTGCTGCCATAGCGGCTGTACTTTTTAAAAAGTTTCGTCTTTCCATGGTTGGTTTTGGATTTAGTTTGGGTAAATGTAGCGAATAATTAAACAAAAAAACTCCGAAGTATCTGTACTCCGGAGTTTTTTATGCTATTGAAAGAAGAATCAGTTCAGGTGTAATTTCCCCTTTCCTTTTTCCTCTTTTCTAATGATTTTTTACCGAATTATTTGACTGAATAATCCATAGAGGCCATTCGCTTGTAGCTGTTGTATCTCCATTTTGCATTTTCTTCGGCAGCTTTGAAAAGTTCATCAGCTACTTCAGGGAAGGCTTTCTTTAACGATGTGTAACGTACTTCGCCGTTCAAAAATCCTTGGAAATTCGACCAGTTCGGTTCTTTACTGTCGAGTATGAATGGGTTCTTTCCTTCAGCTTCGAGCATCGGGTTGTAGCGGAACAAATGCCAGTATCCGCACTCAACAGCTAACTCTTCTTCTTTCTGGGTTTTGCCCATTCCTGCCCGCAATCCGTGGTTGATACAAGGTGCGTATGCAATGATGAGTGATGGTCCCGGATATTCTTCAGCTTCTTTCAAGGCTTTTAATACCTGCGATTGATTAGCGCCCATTGAGATCTGGGCCACGTAAACATAGCCGTAAGTCATGGCCATAGCACCAAGGTCTTTTTTACGGACACGTTTCCCAGAAGCAGCAAATTTAGCAACTGCACCAACTGGTGTCGATTTTGATGATTGTCCGCCTGTGTTTGAGTAAACTTCAGTATCAAGAACCAAAACGTTTACATCTTTTCCACTGGCTAATACATGGTCGAGACCACCGTAGCCGATGTCGTATGCCCAACCGTCACCACCAAATACCCATTGCGATTTTTTAACCAGGTATTGTTTCAGGCTCTTGATCACTTTGGCATAGTCGCTAGAGCTGTTTGCAACAACGTCAAGAACTTTTGCTGAAGCTTCTTTTGAAGCGGCAGCGTTATCTTTTCCTTCAATCCAAGCAGTGAAAGCTTCTTTTTCAGCATCGGTAGCACCATTGACAATAGCATCACTCATAACCATTGCAATGCGATCGCGTTGTGCATTGACACCTTCATTCATTCCAAAACCATATTCGGCATTGTCTTCGAAGAGCGAGTTTGCCCAAGCTACTCCATGTCCGCTTTTCTTGTTTTTGCAGTATGGAGTTGACGGTGCTGAACCTCCATAGATGGAAGTACATCCGGTAGCATTACCAACCATCATTTGTTCGCCAAAAAGTTGCGTTATAGCCTTAATATAAGGAGTTTCGCCGCAACCGGCACAAGCTCCTGAGAACTCAAACAATGGTTGTGCAAATTGTGAATTTTTTACTGTTTTTGCCTTTTCAACAACCGTATCTTTGTATCCAACTTTTTCATCCATGTATTTGAAGCGTTCTACTTCTTCCATTTGCGAATCGAGCGGTTTCATAATCAGCGCTTTTTCTTTCGATGGACAAACATCGGCACAATTGCCGCAACCAGTACAATCGAGCGGAGAAACCTGAATTTTAAATTTCAATCCACCAAACATTTTTACCGGAGTAGCTTCTTTTACAACGGTTCCAGCAGGTGCAGCAGCGGCTTCTTCGTCGGTCAGCAAGAATGGACGGATAGCAGCGTGAGGACAAACGAATGCACACTGGTTACATTGGATACAGTTGTCGGCTTGCCATTCTGGAGTGTCGATCGCAATACCACGTTTTTCGTATGCCGATGTTCCTGAAATGAATGTGCCATCTTCGTAACCGTTGAAGGCTGAAACTGGGAGGCTTCCACCGTTTTGCGCGTTTATTACGTCAACAATTTTGGTAATGAATTCAGGACGTGAAGCATCAACTTTTTCGCTTTCAACCGAAAGGTTTGCCCATTCAGCAGGAATCTCAACTTTCACAACATTTAAACCACCGGCATCTACTGCAGCATAGTTCATTTTAATAATGTTTTCACCTTTTTTCCCATACGATTTGTCGATGGCTTTTTTCATGTGCGAAACAGCCAGTTCGAATGGAATTACATTGGCGATTTTAAAGAAAGCACTCTGAAGAATGGTGTTTGTACGGTTTCCCAAACCAATTTCAACACCCATTTTTGTTGCATTGATGATGTAGAAGTTGATGTTGTTTTCTGCCATATATTTTTTCATGTGATCGGGCAGACGTTTCTTGGTTTCTTCTTCGTCCCAAATGGAGTTCAGTAGGAATGATCCACCTTTTTTCAAGCCTTTGAGCACATCGTACATGTGAAGGTATGCAGGCACATGGCAAGCCACAAAGTCAGCAGTAGTTACCAAATACGTTGAGCGTATTTTGCTGTCGCCGAAACGAAGGTGCGAACAAGTGAACCCACCCGATTTCTTCGAGTCGTACTCGAAATAACCCTGGCAATATTTATCAGTAGCATCGCCAATGATTTTGATCGAGTTTTTATTTGCGCCCACAGTACCATCAGAACCCAAACCGTAGAATTTTGCTTCAACAATATCGCTTGGCGAAACTTTGATTTCAGGAATAACCGGGAGTGAGGTGAACGTAACGTCATCGACAATACCAATGGTGAACTTGTTTTTAGGCTCGTTCATTTCAAGGTTTTTATAAACGGCCAGAATTTGAGCTGGAGTTGTATCCTTCGACCCTAAACCATAACGGCCACCAACCACAACAGGCCATTGTTTGAACGGAGCTTTGCCAGCTTCGAGCGCTTCGCCAATTGAACTGCGGATATCGAGATAAAGAGGTTCTCCAAGTGATCCTGGTTCTTTGGTACGGTCAAGAACAGCAATGCGTTTGGTTGTTGCAGGCAAAGCCTTCATCAAATGTGCTGTCGAGAACGGACGGTAAAGATGAACTGAAACCAAACCTACTTTTTTGCCCTGAGCGGTTAAGTAGTCGATTACCTCTTTGGTGGTTTCGGTTACCGACCCCATGGCTACGATGATATCGGTTGCGTCGTCGGCGCCATAATAATCAAATAAATCGTATTTGCGGCCGGTGATTTTGCCAATTTCGTTCATGTAGTTTTCTACAATTGCAGGAACAGCATCGTAGTATTTGTTTGAAGCTTCTCTGCCCTGGAAATAAATATCCGGGTTTTGAGCTGTACCGCGTTCTACCGGATTTTCAGGATTTAACGCTTTGTCGCGGAAGGCCTGAATGAGATCCATGTCAATCAAAGGAAGCATTTGCTCCTGGGTAATTGCTTCAATTTTCTGCAATTCGTGTGAAGTGCGGAATCCATCGAAAAATGCGCAGAAAGGTATTTTCGATTTTAATGTTGCAAGGTGTGCAACACCGGCAAGATCCATTTCTTCCTGAACCGAACCGGCAGCAAGAAAAGCGAACCCTGTTTGACGCGCTGCATAAATATCGCTATGATCGCCAAAAATTGATAAGGCATGAGCGGCCAATGCACGGGCGCTAACATGGAATACGGTTGGAAGTAATTCTCCTGCGATTTTGTACATGTTTGGAATCATCAGCAACAAACCCTGAGATGCAGTGTATGTAGAAGTCAGTGCGCCTGATTGTAAGGCTCCGTGGACTGCACCCGCAGCTCCACCTTCGCTCTGCATTTCGGCCAGGCGAACAGGGCGGCCAAAAATGTTTGTTTTTCCGCTGGCGGCCCATTCGTCAACATATTCGGCCATAGTTGATGATGGCGTGATAGGATAAATACAAGCTACCTCACTGAACATGTAACTGATATGCGCTGCGGCATAGTTTCCGTCACACGTAATGAACTTTTTTTCTTTTGCCATTTCTTGTTAATTTTAGTTCGAGTTACTATTTTATTTTTTTGTCTGTTAAATACTCCTCAGTTAGTACAAAAAACCGAATAACCATAAAGGAATTACATTTCCTTTTCCAATTTCAATCATGTCAGCAGCGGCAAAGAATTCATCATCAGCTGGTGCTGTGTATTTTCCTCCAACGCTGAATTGGAACTGGTCATTTACTTTAAAGTCAGCTTTTCCTGAACTTTTTATTTGATGTTGGTATCCTACCTGATTATAGAAAAAGGTTTGCCTCAGTATTTTGTTGCTAATATTCCCATCATCGATGGCGTACATCAGATTGGTGTTGTGTAAATAAACCAAATCTGGTTTTTTTATTTCGTCTTCATTTCCATTTGAGAACAGCATGTTGATGATTCGTGCATTTTTCATGTATCGCAGATAATTCATAATCGTTGCCCGCGATGTTTGAACATCGGCACTTATTTTGCTTACGTTTGGTGAAAAAGGCACTTGACTGGCCACAATCTGTAGCAATTTACGAAGCTTTGGAAGATATTGCAAATCAATCTGATTGAGATAAGTCACATCTATTTCAAGGGCCAGGTTAATGTGCTTTAGCAGAGTTTCACTATAAAAAACATTTTTGTCAAGGAAATAAGGATAATAGCCATCTTTCAGGTAGTTGTTGAAAAAGGCTAAAGGCTTAACTTCCCGGGTTATTTCCTGGGCAATTGCAATATGGTCAGTTAAAATTTCAGGTAATTTATAGCTCCTGAAATTTTGATTTGTTTGATAGTTCAGGTATTCACGGAACGAAAAACCCTCCAGATGATAGATTTTTGCAATGTCTTTTAGTTCACTGTTGTCCTCCAATACGCGTAGCACGGGTGATGCCGAAAAAATGATTTGAAGCTCAGGGAAACTATCGTAACAAGCTCTCAATTCCGACGACCATTCCGGATATTTGTGTATTTGCTCCAAAATCAAGGTTTTGCCACCCGTTTTGTAAAATTCGTCGGCAAACGAGATGATTTTGCGTTTGGTGAAGTAAAAATTGTTCAGGTTGACATAGAGGCATGATTTGTCATTTCGGAACTTTTCCTTAATAATATCGATCAGAAAAGTTGTTTTTCCAACACCCCTAAAACCTTTAATCCCGATCATACGGTTGCTCCAGTCGATTTCATCCATGAGTTTACGGCGGATGGTTGGAATGGATTGCTCTTGTAAGGCGTTGTGGATATTGACTAAACTTTGCATTTACAGAATTTTATGCAACAAATTTAATTGTTTGCAACAATAAATTGCAATCTAAAGATGACAATATTGGTTTGAAATTGTAATTTATAATTGTTAAAAATAAGATTTTATTGCAATATATGGGTTGAAATTATAGTAAATTAATGTGAAATGCAGGTTTGATCAGATATGTAGATAGCTGAAATATGAGACCACTCTATTGTTGAGTTGTCAAATTGCCTATTTTTACGCCGTAATATTTTCCCAGATGGTGAAACAAAAACCCGAATTATTAGCTCCTGTTGGAAATGTTGAATCGTTTTACGCTGCTCTGAATGGGGGAGCTGATGCAATTTATCTGGGGCTTCAGGAGTTTAACGCCCGTGGAAGGGCCAGCAATTTTACTCGACCAATGTTGCAGTTGGCTGTTCGGAAGGCAAATGAAAAGAATGTTAAAGTATATGTTGCTCTGAATGTTCTGATCAAAAACCGGGAAATCGATCAACTAGTAGATGTCCTCACATTTCTTGATGCGGTAAAAGTCAACGGGATCATCATTCAGGATTGGGGAGTTTATTATCTGGCAAAAAAATACTTTCCACGATTGGCTTTGCATGCAAGTACCCAGATGGGTAATCACAATTCAGTTGGCGTAAATTTTGGAGCTTCTAAAGGAATTGTGCGAACTGTCCTTGCTCGCGAATTAACTATGCCTGAATTGGAAACGATTGTCCTACAAAGCAAAACTGAGTTGGAAGTTTTTATTCATGGCGCCTTGTGTTATTCATTTTCAGGAATGTGCTTGTTTAGCAGCTATTCCGGAGGTCAGGGAGCAAATAGGGGCATTTGTAAGCAAAGTTGCCGCCGGATTTACAAGGATGGGGGAGAACAACATGCTCTTTTTAGCCTGAAAGACAATCAGCAAATCCAAAATCTGCATAAATTGATGGAATTAGGCATCCGCTCCCTGAAAATTGAAGGTCGGATGAAATCGGCTAATTACGTTTTTCAGGTTTGCCAAGCTTACCGAATGGCATTGGATCATCCTGAAAAAGCTGTATTGGCGACTCAACTGCTTGATTTTGACATGGGAAGGGCGAAAACAGCTTGGTTTTTGGGCGGAAATGTCAGCCATGGAATTACCGACGATCCTTCCAATGGTATTCGCATCGGGCAGATCACCGATGTTGGACGGAACACCCTTTCGTTTAGTAGTTCTGAAAAGTTGGAAGAAGGTTATCGGATACGGGTCAGAAACGCCAATGATGATGAGCAACTGTATGTGAAGATTGAAAATTTCAGCCAGTATGGAAATGTATATCAGGTTCGGGCCGATTTATCAGGAAAGGTAGCTAAAGGTGACGATGTATTGCTTGTGCGAGTTAAAACCCAAACTTTTCCATCGAGATTGGGAAATGTAAATTCGCTTCCGGAATTGAAAAAAGTTCCTGTAAAAAAAATAGAGATACGTCGGGGACTTTTAATCGAGTGCGCCAAGTCGCAAAAGCCGATGCTGCTTGTCCGGATTGGAAGTCCGGAATGGTTACCCAAATTGCGATTTGAGGATTATGATGCAGTAATTCTTTCATATAAGCGATCAGATTGGGCGAAGTTTGATCCGCTATTGGCTGTTCATCAGCAAAATAAGCAAAAGATAAGGATTGAGTTTCCCAAATTTATTTCAGAAAAGCATCTGGACTTTTACCAGAATCTGGCAGCAACCTTGTTTGCTGCCGGGTTTAATCATTTTTTCATTAGTCATTTGTCTCAGAAATTGCTTCTTCCTCATGAAGCCCGGGTTAGCTGCAACGAAAATGTTTATGTTTTAAACGATGCTTCAGCGCGTTTACTCCACGAAGAAAAAATCGCAGAATTTACCTATCCGCTTGAGAATGATTTGGATAATTTATTGTCGATGAACAATAAGCAGGGGATCGTTCCACTTTATTTTTATCCTGAATTGTTTTATTCCCGAATGCCGGTAAAAGTAAATCACGGGAGTAGCTTGTTTGCTGATGAAACAAATAAGAAGTTCAGGATTTCAGTCAAAGACGGGATAACCATTGTTCATCCATCCATTCCGGTAGCATTGTTTCATTATCGCAATCTGTTGGAAAATAATGGGTTCAATCGGTTTTTAATCGACTATTCAGGAGAAATAATGACAGCAAATATTGTTAAACGTATCCTGAAGAAGTTCCTCGATTCGGAGGCTGTTCAGCCTTCATCAAATTTCAATTTTAAATTAGGGCTCAAATAAATAAGAAAAGAGTAAAAGAAAAAAGGAAAACCTTCGACAAGCGAACATTTTCCTTTTTCTTTTTTTTTGTTTTTATTGATCGTTCATCGAAATCAGGAATTCTTCAACCGAGTTGGTCTTCATAATTCGATTAGAGATGAATTCCATGGCTTCAACAGAGTTCATGTCGCTGAGGAAGTTGCGCAGAATATAGGTTTTATCAAGCACATTTTTGTTCATCAACAAATCTTCGCGGCGCGTACTTGAAGAAGTAATATCCACTGCAGGGAAAATGCGTTTGTTCGATAATTTCCGGTCGAGTTGTAACTCCATATTTCCAGTACCTTTAAATTCTTCGAAGATCACTTCGTCCATTTTAGAGCCGGTGTCGATCAAAGCTGTTGCGATAATTGTCAGCGAACCACCTTCTTCGATGTTACGCGCAGCTCCAAAGAAGCGTTTTGGTTTGTGCAGCGCGTTGGCATCAACACCACCCGATAAAACTTTTCCTGACGCGGGAGCAACCGTATTGTAGGCGCGAGCTAAACGAGTGATGGAATCCAAAAGGATTACCACATCGTGCCCACATTCAACCAGGCGCTTGGCTTTTTCGAGGACCATTCCGGCAACACGTACGTGGCGTTCTGCCGGTTCGTCGAATGTTGATGAAATAACTTCTGCATTGACGTGGCGAGCCATGTCGGTTACCTCTTCCGGACGTTCGTCGATCAACAAAACCATCATGTAAACTTCTGGATTATTTGCTGCAATGGCATTGGCAATTTCTTTTAGCAGAACAGTTTTACCTGTTTTTGGCTGAGCAACGATTAAACCACGCTGTCCTTTTCCGATTGGGGCAAAAAGATCAACAATACGGGTCGAAAGATTATCGTGCCCATTCCCAGTCAGATTGAATTTTTCGTTCGGGAAAAGAGGAGTCAAATGCTCAAATGGTACGCGGTCTCTGATGTAGTCAGGAGTTCTTCCGTTAATTTCTATCACTTTAATCAGCGGAAAATATTTCTCACCTTCCTTTGGCGGACGAATGGTGCCTGTAACAGTATCGCCAGTTTTTAAACCAAAAAGTTTGATCTGCGATTGAGAAACGTAAATATCATCAGGTGAATTCAGGTAATTAAAATCAGAAGAACGCAAAAATCCGTAACCATCAACCATGATTTCCAAAGCTCCTGTATTGCTTATAATTCCATCAAATTCATATGGTTTTTCCTGATTTGGTTTTTGCCCCTGGTTTTCGCGATTCTCCCATTTCGGCTTATTTTCAAAATTTTTCTTTTTATTTTGAATGTCATTCCGTTTTTCGAATGATTCCCCGATTTTAGGCTCTTCGACTGGAAGTTGTTCAGGCTTGAATTCTTGCTTTGGTACCTGAACAATTTGTTCTTCAATAGGTTCCTGTTCGATCACATCCGATTCGATTTCAATTGGATCTTCAGTAAACAATATATCCTGTTTTACTCTTTGATTTTGATCAAATCTTGGTTGCTTACCTTGCTTTGGTTTATTTTCAGGGGCTTGGTTCGGATTCTGACGCTGATTTGGATTTATATTCTGTTTGGGGTTCGTATTTTGATTAGGGTTGTGATTTGAAGATCCGGCTTTAATGTGCTCTGCACGCGGTCTTTTCTTAATCTGAAGTTCTCTTTTACCCTCTTTTTTTTGTTCATCCTCAGAACTGACCGTTGGTTTTTCTAATTCAGGTTTTTCAACAGCTTTATCTTCATCAACCGGAACAGGCTTCTCTTCTTTTCGGCGGCTAAATAATTTAAAAACTGAATTTTCTTCTCGTTTTGCGCTTATATCTCTCGGAGATGTTAATCTTTTATCATCAGTTTTTTTTTCGGATGCCAAAATAGCTTGTGTATCAAGAATTTTATAAATTAAATCTTGTTTCTTGAAAGATTCAACTTTCTTAATGTCAAGTTCTTTGGCAATTTCTTTTAAGTCAGGAAGAAGTTTTCTGCTTAATTCGATAATATCATACATAATTTTTGATTGATTTTTTAATATTCAAAAGGTCAAGTGATTAAAAAAAGAAAAGTGGAATTGACAATTTGGATGATCGGTACTTGCTCGTAATTTTTTGCAAGTATAGCTAAATACTAAAATATAGCAAAGTAAAAACAGAAAAATCAGTTGAAAAACCGTATTTCTGGTATTTTAATCCGGTTTTAACCGTTAAATCTCTGAAATCGGATTTGAAAAATAGTATCGTTCATATGCTTATTAAAACCATTCGTATAGAATATCGTATCATTCATGTAAATTTAATGTTTTGGTTTAATGAAAGTATTCAATAATAATTACTTTCGTCAGGGATATTATTCAAATAATGGCTTGAATTTGATGATGAACCTTCTTAAGTTTAGATTATGAGACAACTTAAAATTGCCAAACAGGTTACTAACAGGGAAACATTATCGCTAGATAAATACCTGCATGAAATTGGGAAAGTTGATTTGGTAACTTCTGACGAAGAAGTTGAATTAGCTAAAAGAATAAAGAAAGGCGATAAAGATGCTTTGGAAAAATTAATTAAAGCCAATTTAAGATTTGTTGTTTCAGTAGCCAAACAATATCAAAATCAGGGTCTTAGCTTGCCTGATTTAATTAATGAAGGTAATCTTGGTTTAATTAAGGCAGCACAGCGGTATGATGAAACACGTGGATTTAAATTTATATCTTATGGCGTTTGGTGGATTCGTCAGGCAATACTTCAGGCTCTTGCTGAACAAGCCCGGATTGTTCGGTTACCTTTAAATAAAATTGGATCAATTACCCGGATTAATAAAACTTTCAGTCGTCTTGAACAGGAATATCAGCGGGAACCTACTGCCGAAGAAGTGGCATTTATGCTTGAAACCTCTTCAGATGTTGTTGAAGATGCTTTAAAAGTATCATCGCATCACATTTCAATGGACGCTCCAATTCATGATGAGGAAGGAAATAATTTGTATGATGTTTTGTTAAACGAGGATTCATTAAGTCCGGATAAAGGATTGATGAATGTATCGCTTTGCAAGGAAATTGAAAGAACCTTATCAACTTTGGCCGAGCGTGAAGCTGACGTTATTCGGTATTATTTTGGACTGAGCGGCCATCGACAACATACTCTGGAAGAAATTGGCGATGAGTTTGGCCTGACTAGGGAACGTGTTAGGCAAATCAAGGAAAAGACAATAAAAAAAATGCGAAATCATTATCGAAATAAATTACTTAGAACTTATTTATAATTTGATGAAAGCTGCTTTTGGCAGCTTTATTTTTTTTTGCGAGTTAATGAAAAAGATAAAATCTTACTTTTGGCATAAAAAGTATTACTTATGAAACTTGTTGCACCATCAATTCTTGCTGCTGATTTTAGTAAACTGGGCGATCAAATTGAAATGCTCAATCGGAGCGAAGCCGATTTTGTTCATTGCGATGTAATGGATGGCGTTTTTGTACCAAATATTTCGTTCGGAATACCAATTATTCAGGCCGTTCATAAAATAAGCATCAAGCCTCTTGATGTTCACCTTATGATTGTAAATCCAGAGAAATACATCAATGAATTTTACAAAGCAGGTGCCTCTGTAATTACGGTTCATTATGAGACTTGTCCTCATTTGCACCGGGTTGTTCAACAAATAAAGAATTTAGGAATAAAGGCAAGTATTTGCCTTAACCCGCATACTCCCGTGGCTTTACTTGAAGACATTATTTCTGAATTGGACATGGTTTTGCTTATGTCGGTAAACCCTGGCTTTGGAGGCCAGCAGTTTATCGAAAATACCTATCGGAAAACGATTATCTTGAAAGAATTGATACTCAGGCAAAATTCATCTGCTCTGATTGAGGTTGATGGCGGTGTTAATTTCGAAGTTGGTAAAAAACTTTATGATTCGGGTGCAGATATTTTAGTGGCCGGAAGCTTTGTATTTAATGCAAAAAATCCAATTGAAACAATTGCTGCACTGAAGCAATTATAACTGAATTCTGTATTGATCGTAATTTTTTTGCTTCTTAAACTGATGTAACTCTTTCATTTCACATCCAGCCGAACATCCCCCACATTTTGAGGAATTAGCAGACTTTTTTCTACCAATGTTGAAAAATCGGAGAATGTTTAATATTAACATGCCGAATGCAATTGATATGATCAGATAAGCAATAATGTTCTGTATCATGATATTGTTACATTAAAAAATAAGATGAAATTCGAAAGACCAAAAATGAAATTACCCAAGCTACAGTTGTTGTATAAACGACGGTGAATATTGCCCATTTCATTTTTCCCGATTCACTTTTTATTGTAGCTATAACACCGATACAGGGGAAATAGATTAAGACAAACGCTAGAAATGCAAGCGCGACCGGTATTGTTATTACTTTCTCGCCTTTCTTTTCGCCTGAAATGTATTTTTCCTGAGTTAATTTGTGGCTTAGACCAACATCTTTATGATCTTGTTCCACCTGATAGAGAACTCCCATTGTGCTGACAATTATTTCTTTGGCTGGAAGCCCGGCCAGAAGGCTGACGCTCATTTTCCAGTCGAATCCCAAGGGCGACATTACCGGTTGAATAAACTGGCCCAGTTGTCCCAAATAACTGTTTTGTAATTGCAGACTCTGAATATTACTCTGGCTGGGCTGACTGGTTGACGATTGATTTGAAACATTTTTGTCAAATGGAATTTCTCTGGGGAAATAGCCTAAAGCCCAAATAATTATAACACCAATTAGAATTACTCCACCTATTTTCTGCAGATATTGTCTGGCCTTGTCCCACATGTGGATAAGAATATTTTTTATTGTAGGTACCCGATAAGGCGGTAACTCCAATACAAAGGGGGTTTCTTTGTTCTTGAAAATCGTTCTGCTAAGAAGCTGCGCGGTTAAAAAAGCAATTAATATTCCGGAGAAATAAATGGCACTAAGTACCAATGCGGGATTTCCTGGAAAGAAAGCCGTAATAAAAAGAACATAAACAGGAAGCCTGGCACTGCACGACATGAAAGGGATTATTAGCATGGTTAACAATCGATCGCTTGGACTTCGCAGCGTTCTTGTTGCCATAATTGCCGGCACATTGCAACCAAAGCCCATCACCATTGGAATGAAGGATCGACCATGTAATCCAAAGCGGTGCATTATTTTATCCATGATAAATGCTGCTCTGGCCATGTATCCTGAATCTTCCATGAAGGAAAGAAAAAGGAATAAAATCAAAATATTCGGAAGAAATACCAATACACTTCCTGTTCCATTAATAATTCCGTTGATCAAAAGGTCTTTAAGCATTCCTTCTGGCAGAAATTCTGAAACGTGCATACTTATAAATGCAATCAGATTTTCGATCCAATGCATTGGAATTGCACCGATTTTGAAGGTGGCAAAGAAGGCTAATGAAATGGAGAGAATAAATATTGGAAATCCTAATATGTTGTTTGTTAGTATTTTGTCAATTTTTTCAGAAACCTTTGCTGTGTTTTTTTTCCTTTTTTTATAAGTTTCTTCAAGAGCCCCTGAAATAAAACCATATTTTGCATCGGTTATAACGGTTTCACTATCTTCGTTATATATGCTTTCAATTCTCCTGATTTCATTTTGAGCCGCCTTTTCAATCTCGATGTGATTTGGATATAAAGTAAGGTACTCAATGGTTTGTTTGTCTCGTTCGAGTAACTTAATGGCTAAAAACCGTGAAGAGATATTATCGGTTATAGGTTTTTCAAGTTTTACTTTTTTCCGAAGTATCGCAATTGATTTTTCAAGTTCAGTACCATAATTAATATGGATATGCCTTACAATTGGATCCCGGTCTTCATAAACTTCGATAGTTTTGTCAATCAATTCCTGAATACCTATACCTTTTGAGCTTACAGAAGGTATGATTGGTATTCCAATTAATTTTCCCAGGCTTTTGTAATCAAATTTTCCACCGTTTTTCAATAACTCATCATACATATTCAAAGCGATGATAACTTTGATATCCATGTCGATTAACTGAGTCGTCAGGAACAGATTTCGCTCTAAATTCGATGAATCGATCACATTGATCACAATATCGGGAGTTTCATCCATAATAAAATTACGGACGTAAATTTCTTCCGGGGAATACGCTGTTAATGAGTAAGTTCCTGGTAAATCGAAAATATTAAAGTGGTACCCATTATTTGTGAAGGTTGCCTTTTTTGCATCAACAGTAACTCCACTATAGTTGCCCACATGTTCTTTTGAGCCTGAAATGAAATTGAATAAGGTTGTTTTTCCGCAGTTTGGATTTCCGACCAATGCAATATTGATGATTCGTTCTTTTTCTTTCGCAGATATTTTTAGATTTTCATAGTCAATAACGCCCTCAAAGTTTTGGGCAACTAGGGTAGGTGCTTCTTCTTGACTAACGACTTCAATTAAATTAGCTTCAGTTCGTCGGAGGGTGATATTGTAATCCAAAATTTTATATTCAATAGGGCCGTTAAAAGGTGCATTCTTAATGACAGTTACCTCTTTGCCTTTCACAAATCCCATCTCTGTGATCCTTTTGCGAAAAGAACCATGACCTAGAACCTTTGTGATTATTACTGTTTCTTTATTTTTTACCTCAGAGAGTCTCACAATGTTATATCGGAAGTTATACTAATTTAAACTAAATAAGAATAACGGCGCAAAGATATTTAAGTTTTAATAAAACTCTTAAAAAATATTGCTTTCTTGAAGAATCATATTTGATTCCGTTACTTTTGCAGACAAGAATAACCATATGGACGAAGATAATATATATAAGAAGATTCAGGAGGCGATTTCATCGTTGCCAGAAAATTTCAGTATTCTTGAGGAACAAGTTGATGTTGAGCTCCAGATGGAATACTTCAATTATAGCAGGGATTTAAAAACAGCATTCCCTGTAGAACTTATTTTGAAACATCAGGCCGACCTCTTTGACCCATCTATTCCTCTTGATGAAAAGAAAAATTTATTGGTTCTATTGGCTTCACAAGAAAAAGTTGAAGCATTCCGAACAATTGAAAAATATGTTCAGAATCCGGATCCCGAATTAAGAGCGTGGAGTATTTTAGCTTTGCAGGAAAGTCGGATGGTTATTCAAAGTTCTTTGATGGATGAGCAACAGGTATATATTTCAACTGGATTGGGTGGAAAAGGCCAAAAACTCAGGTATTTCGTGGTTTTTATTTGTAGTGATAATATTGAAAAATATTCGGCTGTTCAACGTAAGTTAATCAAGACCGAATTGGAATATGTCCTTACCCATAATAATGGTCTGCTTGAAGAAATCAGTTTTGAGAAAGATCTGGCTATTGCATTATTGCTTTTGCCAGTCAAATCCGATATTCAAGGTGTTTTTAGTAGTGTTATTAATGAATGTAACCAATATGGTGATTTTGTTCGTCCAGATATCATTATTACCAATGTGAAACGGATGGGTGTCGATGAAATCAGAAGATTTATCAATCGTGAAAAATAAGTAAAAATGAAAAATCAAATTAATTTGGCAATTCAGGTATTGCCCCGGTCGTCAACAAAAGGAACATATGAATTGGTCGATGTTGCCATTGAATTAATCCAGAAATCGGGTCTGAAATATCGTGTTTGTCCGTTTGAAACGGTCATTGAAGGTTATTACGATGAGGTAATGAAGCTTGTGAAAGATATTCATGAAGTTGTTTACATCAATGGCGCAGAAGAGATGATTACCAATATTAAAATACAAACACGTTATAATCAGGATGTTTTTATTGACGATAAGATGAATAAATACGATTAGTCAAAAAATATAGAATTGAAGGTTGTTTTTGTTCTTGTAAGTATTATCTTTGCATCGCTTTTGCAATGGCCCCGTAGCTTAATGGATAGAGCATCTGACTACGGATCAGAAGGTTGCAGGTTCGAGTCTTGCCGGGGTCACCAGAAAATCAAGCAGTTACAATTTAAAATTGTAGCTGCTTTTTTATTTGATATTCATCTGAACTAAAACACGAATGGGAACAATCCGTTAAGGAAAGTTCCCATTCACTTTTAGATCACCCGAGGGCTTTCTTTAGTGCCAGACTACGGTTATTACAACTGGCTGTTCGATCCGGCTTTTCAGCTTGTTCGTGCAACCTTAACTTTTAAATCTCGCCTGTTACAGCAAAATCTTCCAGTTGTCCGTTCGATCGTTTCTTTCGATTTTATCTTCACGGACGAAGCTCCAGGTCAGTTATCTGAACCCAATCTTTCGATCAGATTTTCGATAAAAAATTTCCAGTTATCCGAAGACAACCTTCCACTTCGGCCAATTTTCCAGAGCCGAGGCTCCTTCCAATCTTACACCTTCCTGAATCAATTTTACAAAGAACTTTTAACAGTCGTTCGTTGATTGATGAACTTCGAAAGAAAGCTTTCTGATTCAGCTTCAGCTCTTACCGAATGCGGATCCGAGGATCCGGATGATCGGGTTTTAAATTCGGTTAAGAATTTGATTCCTTCTCCATTCGTTCTGAGCAGCCTTTTATCGCTCGTCTGATGAAATAAAAATACAACATTAAAAGTATATCAGTCAAGCATTTTCAACAGTTTAACCCAACTGAATATCATTCCGTTTTATGAACATTTGTTGATAACACTTCATGAGATATTTCATGCGACAGGGTTACGGTTCAAGGGTCATAAACATATCATTTTCAGAGTTGTTAACAAAAATGATCGTCCAATTTTGGAGCTAATTCATACTCCTGAAACAATAGTTGAAGTACGAATCAACAGCGTTTAAACTTTTCAAAATGACAAGAAAACATCTTTTAGCTCAAAATCAGAAAAAACTAATGAAAAGCAATATATTCAGGAATGTTACAATACTACCGATCAGCAGCATTAAAACAGTAGTCGATTTTGAATTGACATACTTTCCCATCACTTTGGGAGATGAAGTCAGGTAAATCTGCAAAAATATCGTAAAAGGAAGTTGTACACTCAGGACCATTTGTGAGATGATCAGTGCATTAAATGGATTCCCGATAATAAATATCAGCAACAAAGCAACAATAAGCGACAAGGCTATTCCAATACGGCTATGGTTATCTTTAACATCGAATGGCTCGCTAAATAAACCGGCAAATATACTTCCGCCTGCCATGCCTGAAGTGATCGAGCTGGCAATTCCGGCAAATAGCAAAGCAATGGCAAAAACCACTCCGGCATTGTTTCCAAGAAGTGGCCCCAGCATCGACTGGGCCTGCTGTAATTCGGCAACCTTCGCACCATGCATGTGAAACGTTGAGGCTGCCAAAATAATCATTGCACTGTTTATAGCCCAACCAATAATCATCGAAACTAACGTATCAACAAATTCATAGTCAAGCTGTTTTTTTATCACTTTATCATTTTCCAAATTCCACTGGCGACTCTGGATTACCTCTGAGTGTAAAAAAAGGTTGTGCGGCATAACTACGGCACCTAATACACTCATCACAATCATGATCGACCCTTCAGGAATAGAAGGAACAATCCAGGAGATTCCGGCCTGAGCCCAATCAATTTTGACCAAACTCAATTCATATAAAAACGAAAGTCCAATGATTGAAACAAATGCAATTATTATTTTTTCGATGAAAGCATATGAATTAGTAAGTAACATAATTCCAACAAAAACAACGACAAGAATTGCTCCCGCCGGAATGGGTATGCCAAACAGCATTTGTAATGCAATTGCACCACCCAAAATTTCAGCCAATGAGGTAGAAACCGAAGCTATCATAGCCGATCCAAGAATGGTTCTGGATAGGACAGGTGGAGTGTGTAAGGTCGCAGCTTCCGACAGGCACAATCCGGTGGCAATACCCAAATGTGCCACATTATGCTGAAGGATGATGAGCATGATGGTTGACATGGTAACCATCCACAATAGAGTGAAACCAAAATCAGATCCGGCAGCAATATTTGATGCCCAATTACCTGGATCAATAAATCCAACTGTAACCAGCAATCCCGGACCAATGTATTTGAGAACCTTCAAAACCCCAAAGGTTGGTCTGTGATTTTTATTGTCTATATTTTTAAACAGAGATAGCATACTCATTTGTATAATGGCTTGAAGTAAATAGACAAATAAAGCTGTCAGTTTGTTGATCGCTTATGACAAATTGTTTTACTAATCGAAGTGAATATTCAATTGAATTTCGAGATGACAAAAGCATCTGCCAACGCCAAAATTACAATTGAATTATACTGAAGTTTGTTAAAAGAAAACCACATTCGATTTAGCTTGGATTTGTGCCTCCCCGATTAGATCTTCCACCAGAAGAAAATTTGCGTTTACTTTGAGGACGACCACCCTTTCTTTGAGGACGAACTTTATAAACCGGGCCCTCTCCTAATTCTGGTGGTACTGGAATTTTCAGAACTTCTTGGTCAATAAGCTTTTCAATCTTATCAAATTTATCCATATCGTGCTCATTGATCAGGCTAATAGCAATACCCGTTTTATCAGCACGGGCAGTTCGTCCTACCCGGTGTACATAATCTTCAGCCGAACCTGGTACATCAAAATTGATAATCAGGTTAATATCTTTAATGTCAATTCCGCGACTTAAAACATCGGTAGCAACCAGAATACGAGTCCGTCTCGAACGAAAACGCATCAACACATCTTCTCGTTCTTTTTGTTCCAAATCCGATGAAATTCCTTCAGCAACATTTCCTGCCCTTTTCAGGCTTTTAACAATTTCAAGAACTTTTCTTTTCGTCGAACTAAAGACCAAAATACTATCCAAATCGGGTTTATTTGAAATTAAACTATTGATTACCGGAATCTTCTGTGTTTCATACACCACATAGGCGGCTTGTAGAACGCCTTCAGCGGGTTTGGATATTGCAGTACTGAATTCAACCGGATCTTTAAGAATTTTTGATGCCAGATCCCTGATCTTCTGAGGCATTGTAGCCGAAAACATTAACGTTTGTCGGTCGTCGGGCACATAACTCAAAATTCGGAGAATATCGTCATAAAAGCCAATGTCAAGCATTCGGTCGGCTTCATCCAGCACCAAATGCTTTAGTTTATCAAATTTAACATATCCCAAATTCAAATGCGAAATCAATTTTCCCGGAGTTGCAACAATTATATTGGTGCCTTTGGTAAGCGCTTTACTTTCTGCATCCCAATCTGAGCCGTCGCGCCCGCCATAAACTGTTACGGAATTGATATTTAAAAAATACGAAAACCCTTGAATTTGCTGGTTAATCTGAATGGCAAGCTCCCTAGTAGGTACAATTATCAAAGTATTTAGGTCATGATTATCGTCTTCAGAAATATGGTTCAGAATCGGCAACATAAATGCTGCAGTTTTTCCAGTTCCTGTTTGCGCACAAGCCAAGATGTCTTTGCCTTCTAATATTGCAGGTATTGTAAGCTCTTGTATTTCAGATGCCTTTTCGTAATCCATATACGAAATTGCTTCCAATATTTTGTCGTTTAACCCAAGTTCATCAAATCTCATTGATATTCATCTATTTAATCTAAACATAAACTGCCTGTCAACTTTGAAAAACATTAATATCGTTACAATTAATTCAATAAACCAGAAATTGTTAGTTGAAAACATACAAATAATGATTTATATTTCCGACAGGATTGACAAAAGTACAAAACTTTATCTACAATATCTTTTGAGTAATGGCTAGAGACCAATTATTGAAGCATTTCCTGACGAAAAAGATATGTTAAGGTGTCGATACAAATATTTTAAATATTCATTCGGCAAAAAGAATTGCAATTTGTACTTTTGTGCCTTCAAAAATTAGCTAAATTAATCAGAAACAAATAATACATATTTTATGGGAAGAGCGTTCGAATACCGAAGAGCAACCAAAGAAAAACGTTGGGACAAAATGTCCCGTACTTTTCCGAAATTAGGAAAAGCAATTACTGTTGCAGCCCGTGAAGGGGTTCCGGATCCGGATATGAATGCAAAACTTCGCACGGCGATTCAAAATGCAAAGGCTCAAAATATGCCGAAAGACAACATTGAAGCGGCTATTAAAAGAGCATCAGGAAAAGATGCAGAAAATTTCGTGGAGATCAATTACGAAGGGAAGGGACCATACGGAGTATTAATTTTCGTTGAGTGTGCAACCGATAATCCAACACGCACAGTTGCCAACGTTAAATCATATTTCAATAAAGGTGGTGGCACTATGGTTCCTACAGGTTCGCTTGAATTCATGTTTTCTAGAAAAGCTGTTTTCGAGTTTCAGAAGAAAGATGGAATGAATATTGAAGACCTGGAATTGGAATTAATAGACGCCGGATTAGAAGAAATCGAGGAGGTTGATGGAGTTATTTATGCCAATGCCGATTATACTAATTTTGGGTCAATGTCGCAGGCTCTCGAAGCACTAAAGATTGATGTGATCAAAGCAAACCTACAGCGGATTCCAAACACTCCGGTAGAATTTACTGAAGACCAATTGGTTGACATCGAAAAACTAATTGATAAAATTGAGGACGACGACGACGTTCAATCAGTCTTTACCAATATTGCATAAGAGAAACTTTTCGTTTCAGTTTCGGCTGAAAATCATAAAATAAAAGTTCGCTGGATGAATTTTGTCATTAGATAGAATTTTCTGGCGAACTTTCTTATTTTTATATTTCCTGATCATACTTTTACTGCTGAAATTTAAAAAATTAACCCATGAGCAAGCGCGAACTCCGGAAATATTTGAAAGAACTGACCAAAGTACAACTGGAAGAACAACTGATGGATTTGTATGATAGGTTCAAACCAGTAAAAGAATATTACGATTTTGCGTTCAATCCAAAAGAAAACGAATTAATTGAACAATGCCGTTTTCAGATCAGTAAGGAATATTATCCGGTTGGAAGTCGTAAGGCAAAGATGCGACGGTCGGTTGCCCAAAAATGGATCAAAAAGCTCATACTACTTGATGCAGATGCCTCGTTGCTTGCCGATGTCATGTTTTTCAATATTGAGATAGCGCTGACGTTCTCCGGAGAACATATCATTCGTCAGGAATCGTTTTTTACCAGTATGTACAAATCGTTTGATGAAACCCTTCGTTTTGTTTCAGAGAAAGGAATTCTTACAGAATTTAAAGGACGTATTGAAAAAATAGCTGGAGATACCTGGGATCAGCAGTGGCCGAACAAAAATGCGTTTGAAGATATTGCAGATATGTATCTTCAGTAAATATTACAACTTTCAGTTTTTTTCTAATACCAAACGAGTTCTCAGATAAAACAGATCATTGGTAAAGTGCTCCATTTCATTTATTCCAGCCAATGAGCAAATGATTTCAAAACTTGGGAACTGATAATAAAATTGAAGTTTGTGTAGGCTCAAAATTATTATCACAGATATGAAGGAGGTTTTAAGTTTTTTTTTAGTTTTGCACTCACAAAATTGAAATGCCCAGATGGTGAAATTGGTAGACACGCCAGCTTGAGGGGCTGGTGCCGGTTACGGTGTGCAAGTTCGAGTCTTGTTCTGGGCACTGCTAGAAGTATCAAAATGCATCAAAAGCGCTTAAATTCAATGATTTAAGCGCTTTTTCATTTAGAGGATTTTTCAAAAAAAGTCCTTTAAAATCAAAGAAAAAGCGACAAAATCGAGACCAAACTCAAAACTGTTTTTTCTGGTCGCGGCAAATCACGCAACGGATTGATTCAAAACATTTTATTTGACTCTTTTTGACTCATTTTTGCACTTTTTATTTAGTGCAAATTGAGGTATTTTGGATCGTCTGCGAGACCAGATTTTTGATTTTGTTAATTGTCGTACCATGAAAATTGTTATTAATTTCTTATTAAGAAAAAGTAGAAAAGCCGATGATGGTAAAACATCCATTTGTGTTAGAATTACCTACCAAGGTAATCGGATTGAACTTGTCACTGGAATTTATTCGTCAACCGACCATTGGGATACCTCCAGGCAGCGAATAAAAGATAAAGTTATCGGAGCAAGAGTTGACAACGAACGTCTTGATCGTATCAAAACAGAAATCCAGGATACATTTAATCAACTTCGGTCAACAAATGAAGATTTTGATGTGAATACAATTAAACGTAAACTTTTGAATATCCAGGAGTCAAAAGGGATTCTCGCTGTATTCGATTATTACCTGGATAGTATCCTTGCCAAGCTAAATAGAGGGTATTCAATGGAAACTTATAAGCATTATAAATCTTCCCGGAAGCGTCTGGCTGATTTTATAAATTCCAGTTTAAAAAGACCTGACATTTCAGTTCAGTGTATCGACTACAAAGTTCTGGATGCGTTCGATGTTTTTATTAAAAAGGATTTCAACAATGTCCAAAATACGGCATGGAATTACCACAAGCATCTGAGACGGGTTTTAAATCTAGCCATTTCATTGGACTATATTGATAAGAACCCATATTCAAAATTTAAAGTTGGTTTGGATGAAACACACCGGGAAATCCTTTCCATGGAAGAGCTGAAACGGATTGAAGAAAAGCAAATTCAAATTGAACGCTTGTCCGTTGTTCGGGATATATTTGTTTTTGCCTGTTATACCGGACTTTCCTTTGCGGATATTTCAAAACTTAGCGACATTCATCTTCAACAAAAATCGGATGGCAAAGAATGGATTATAATAGACCGGTCAAAAACAAATAACAGATGCCGTATCCCTGTTTTACCCAGAGCAAAAGAAATATTGAAACGGTATGAGGATTATCCAAAAACTACAGGCAAGAGCCTTTTACTTCCTGTATTAACCAATCAAAAAATGAACAGCTATTTGAAAGAATTAGGGGACATCTGCGCTATTAAAAAAAATATTACCATGCATATTGCCAGGCATACATTCGCCACAACGGTGACCCTTAGCAACGGGGTTCCAATTGAAACTGTTTCAAAATTACTTGGACATACATCTTTGAAAACAACACAGATCTATGCAAAAGTATTGGATCAAAAGATATCAGAAGATATGGATGTATTGGAAGCTAAACTATGTAATGCAAAAACAATAGTAATTTATTAGCCAAGTTTTGAAGTTCAAATTGGTTGCTAATCATGTGGGTCTCGAAATAGTCTCGTCCAATTTGACCATACATGAATGATTTGGTTATCCCAAATATTACGAAGAAAGTGTATTTAAATTGATTTGATGTATTTTGATGCTTCTTAGGTCGCGAGTTTTCATGAAATTTTCATACATGACTTGAAATCTCAAAAGAAGATGGAAAAGAAAATTCAAATATTGAGAAGGATATTTACTTTAAGGCAAATGACAATCCAGCCATTTCTATAAATGATCTCTATACTGGTTGAATTATGTAAATAGTAGCTGTTTTTGCAAACTCCCATACAGTTTTCTTTTGGGGTAGGTGAATCTACCAGTATTGTAGAAATGTTTTTGCAAATCTTGTTAACTGGTTATGCAATCACTCATTAGTGAACACGCTCTCTTTTGATTATTTTCACCAAAGGAGCTTGTTCCAAAAAAAGGTAAAATGTCCGTTGAAGCGTGGCTGGGGACAACCCGCTTCCCCGGCTTAAGATTTGATAAGTCTGACGTTCCAATATCCATTTCCGGAACCAAACAAAACTGTTTTGAATACGTTGTTCTGGCCGACTTTCAGTTAGAAAAATTCCGCATCGTTTACACTTATAACGTTGTTTGCCATCTCGTTTTCCCCATCGAATAACATCACTATAACCACACGACCAACAGCGTTTTTTTTGATTTTTTCATAAACATAAAAGTTTGATGAAACTAAGTTCATCAAACTTTCTGTATTGTCAATATTGGCAAGCCTTCCAAAAAATTTTACCAACCATTTTTGACTAATATGCCTAGAATAATAGATTGCCGAAATTATAACATCCACTATTATTTCAATAATGGATGTTATAAATCCTTTATTAATTCTTAAAATTGCATTCATCATTTCAGCAAAACCTGAAACCTTGGAGGAAAAAGGAAAATACAAATTTGTACGGTTTAAAGAAGAATTATCTCAAGAATCATTTACTGATTTTTTTGATTATTACTTTATCAGGTTAAATCAATTTGCAACGACCATTGTAAAATCAGACTTATTAGCCGAAGAAATTGTCCTGGATGTTTTTCTGAAACTTTGGGAGAACAGTAAAACTTTGGACGCAATAAATAATATTGAAACCTATTTGTACATTTCGGTCAGAAATAAGTCGATAAATGTTTTAAAAAAAGAACAGAAATTTCACTTTGATATGTTGGAGGATTGCCACATCCAGCTAGCTGATTATAACCCATCCGCAGAAAGTGATCTTATCGAACATGAAATGTTTTGTGCATTAAATGAAGCTGTTATACAATTACCCTCTAAATGTAAAATTATTTTTAAATTGATTCGTGAAGATGGACTTAATCGAAATGAAGTTGCGAAGGTTCTAAATGTTTCTGTGAAAACGGTTGATAACCAAGTTGCTATTGCGATAAAGAAAATTGCGGAACAGCTAAACATTGATCTTTCCAATCCTAAAAATTCTCACGAATTAATGACTTTACTACTCTCCTTCTAATCTCTTTGGGGTTAGTTCCCCGCAGCTTGCTGCGAGTTAAGAACTTATTTCTTAGGGATACCCCGACTGCTTGCAGCGGGGTAGTTCATTCCAAGATAAAATCTGATTAGAAGATTTCATTCAAAATATCAAAAAATAATTCAATTTCTTTTGGGGAAATATCAAGAAATATTTGTCCTTATCTCAAAAGACACTAAAATGTATCATTTCGAATGAAAGACATTTCTTTAATAATAGCCCGTATATTACTCAAAATCGCAACCAAGGATGAAGTAAATGCTATATCCAGGTGGAAAAAAAATTCATCTTTAAGGGTATCATTTTTAAACAACTTAAAAGCTTTCTGGGAACTTCCTATTGAAGAAAAATCATTTGACAGATTAGATATTGCCAGAGAAAGACTCTTAACGCGTGTAAAATCAACTGAAGTAGTTGGGAGCAACAGGAGATCGCTAATTTATTATTTGTTTAGAGTTGCAGCCGTATTTGTATTTGCTCTTTCCGTTGCAGGGTTATCCATTTATATTGCATCAGAAACAAGTCTTTTTTATAAAAGTAATTGGGTGGCAATTTCGACTGAGGCTGGACAACGAAGCAAGGTTTCTCTGCCTGATGGAAGTTTGGTTTGGATTAATGCAGGGACAGTTTTAAAATATTGTCCTGACAGGAACGAACGAAAAGTTAGTTTAACCGGGGAAGCCTATTTTGAAGTAAATCATTCTCCAGATTATCCATTTGTAGTTGAAACCGATGGCACAAAAATTAAAGTACTCGGTACAAAGTTTAATGTATCCCATTATCCCGGATCAAAGATTACTGAAGCATCTCTTCTTTCCGGAGAAATAGTAATGTCAATAGATAAAAATGATAAAGTTTTTGATATTCATCCTGGGGAGAAAGCAATTTATAATGCAGAAAAAAAATCTTTTAACAAAACAAAAACCATTGTACAAAACGATATTTTATGGAAACAAGGTGTTTTAGTTTTTGAAAATGAATCTTTTAACGATCTGATCCTGAAGCTGGAAAGAAATTATGCCGTAACCTTTGTCTATAATAGAGTCACCTTTGAAAACATTCATTATACTGGAACCATTAATAATTTAAATATAAACAGAGTTCTTGAATTTATTAACCTCACAATCCCAATAAACTATGAAATAGACAATAAGACAATAAAACTAACTCTCAATAAATGAGAAACATTAAAAATTAAAAAAGGTGATACCCGCGCCAACGAAATATCACCTTAATGTATTGATTTAAAAACTATAAATCTTTTCAAAACTATGAAAAAAAATCGATTATTCGACTATCTGGCGAGAGCCGGGTGGAAAAAATGGGTTCAAATTATGAAACTAACAGCCTTTCTTATCCTGCTTTTTGTATTTGATGCTTCCGCATCTTTTTCGCAAAATACAAAAATTTCACTAAAAGTTGAAAACGGAACTTTAAGCGAAATTTTCAGCAAAATTGAAGCACAATCTGAGTATAGGTTTTTTTACCAAAATGAACAGATTCGCGATTCTGGCAAAAAAAATGTTGATGTTACGAATAAGAACATCCTTGATGTGGTGAACGAATTGTTAAAGGAAACCGACTTATCTTGCAAACTAGTTGACCGGAACATCATCATTTTTCCCAAGTCTGAAAATCCTATGGACAACATTATGCAGCAGCAAAAATCTGTTTCTGGGAAAGCCACCGACTCATCGGGAGTCCCATTACCTGGTGTCTCAGTTGTGGTAAAAGGAACTACAACAGGTGTTATTACCGATGTGGATGGCAAATATACCCTAGCCAAAGTCCCGGAAAATGCGGTTTTGCAGTTTTCATTTGTGGGAATGAAAACTCAGGAATTAAAAGTGAGCGGTAAGACGGTTATCAATATTACGCTTTCCGAAGAAACAGTTGGAATAGACGAAGTGGTGGCCATTGGTTATGGTACTACATCAATCCGGAAAACCGTATCAGCTATTTCAACCGTTCAAGCCGATAAAATTCAGAATATACCTGTTTCAACCAATGGTGACCGGCTAGCAGGAAGGTCGAGCGGGGTTATTGTTACAGGCGATGGTGGCGGTCCGGGCAAAGTACCGACTGTTTCGATCCGTGGGGGAGGTACCCCTCTGGTAGTAATAGATGGAATTGTTTCTACTATGGACGATTTTCAACGAATGAACTCGAACGATATTGCGGCCATAAGTATTTTGAAAGATGCTGAAGCTGCTGCTATTTACGGGGCACGTGCTGGAAACGGGATTATTGCTGTTACTAGCAAAAAAGGCGAATCGGGCAAGATGAGTATAAAATACGATTATTCATATAGTTTGGCTCAACCAACGGTTATGCCAAAAAAACTGGGTTCGTACGAGCGGGTTACCTTGGAAAATTTGGCCAGTGCCAACGATGGGCAAGCCCCGAAATATGCAGCAGATGTGGTTCAAAAATACAAAGACCAGTCTGATCCGTACAACTACCCTAATACCGACTGGCAAAAAGTTTGTTTGAATAGCTTTGCACCAACAACCCGCCATAACTTATCAATCAACGGTGGAAATGAAAAAACCAAATATTTTGCTTCTGTCTCGGCTTATGATCAGGGAACATTGTACATATTCGATACCAATTGGCTTAAACGTTACAACTATCGGTTTAGTTTAACTAACCGCTTCGATAAGATTGGGCTTACTGCCAATGTAAATGTTTTTGGGACAATAGAACAACTTAGAATTCCTAAATCGCAATATGCAAACGGTTATTGGCAAACATGGGGGCATATCCAAAATTCGTCACCCATGGAAATTGCCTACACCGATTTAGGCCTGTACTCCGGGAAAGGTGACCATCCGTTGGTCGAAATTGACCCCAATTCGGGCTACGATAAAACCGAAAACCGAAATGTAAACGGCATTCTTGATTTGGCCTGGGATGTTCCAGGAGTAAAGGGGCTAAAAATTAAGGCGATAAATCATTATCGACTTAATAACACGTGGGAGAAATCCTGGAGTGCTACTGCCGACCAATATGCACTAGGTAGCGTGGTGCCTGTTACGCATAATGCTCCTTCTCTATATTCAAGCGCAGGTACTGGATATTCATACACCAATCAGGTTTATGGTGAATACAACCATGTTTTTGCAAAAGACCATATGCTTGCGGTAACCTTGGGTTATGAGCAAACCTATGGCTACGACGAAAATATTTATGCCCAAAGAATTAATTATCAAATCCTTTTCGATCAATTCATTGCAGGGCCAACATTAAATTCGTCAAATGGGGGAGCTGCCAACGAAAATGGAAGAGCCGGATATATTGGCCGTTTGAAATACGATTATAAATCGAAATATTTTGTTGAGGGAAGTATGCGCCGCGATGGAAGCGATTGGTTCCCATCCGATAAACGTTGGGGCAATTTCTGGTCGGTTTCTGGAGGTTGGGTGGTTTCAGAAGAACCCTTTCTGAAGAGCCTGACAGACAAAAGAATTATCGACTACTTTAAATTAAGGGGGTCTTTTGGTACCGTTGGATTAGATGGCAGCGATGCTAATATTAGCAGGTTTCAGTATTTATCGGGATATTCTTTGACGGAAAGAGGGTATTTGATTAATAACCAATTTGTTCAAGGTTTTTCTGAAGGCCCACTTGTTAGCCCCGATTTAACTTGGTACTCCCAAAAGTCGAACAACATTGGTTTTGATTTTACTTCGCTTAATTCAAAACTCTCAGGTTCATTTGATTATTTCTATATGAAAACAACAGGGATGTTGGCCAGCCTATCCAGTTCAACATATACTGATCCCCTTGGCATAGCTCTTCCCTCTGCAAAATCAAATGGAGAGTTTCGCAGGGCAGGTTTCGAGTTTAGTTTAAGTTATAAAAACCAAATTGGTGACCTGAGATATGAAATAGGAGGAAACCTAACTAGGTTTGATCAACTATGGGCAGTAAACCCCAACGAAGATGAGGCTACCCTCAAAAATCCTTATACCCGTACAACACAACAAACAGGGTATTACGGAATTGGCTATCATTGCCTTGGGTTCTATACCAGTGCCGAAGATGTTTTGAATAGCCCCAAACGCCCAGCTTCAACCGATTTAGTACCTGGCGACCTAAAATATGAGGACATTAACGGCGACGGGCTGATCGACGGATCAGACCAGACTCGTATTGGCAAAAATTCGTTTCCCCGTGTAAATTATGGTGTTAATATCGATTTGAAGTACAAGGCTTGGTTTCTTTATACATTAATTCAGGGGAGTGGAAATAAAGATCTCTATCCGGGTGACATTATTCGGTCGGGTATGGTTTATTCGTTTCAGAAAGATTATTGGACACCTGACAACACTAATGCTAATTTTCCGAGATTGATGAGTTCTTCGAGCTACAATGGCAATAACAATGCAGTAACTTCCGATTTTTGGTTGGTTAATGCCCGTTACATCCGGTTAAAATCGTTACAGTTGGGGTACGACGTGAAACAAGGATTGCTAAAAGGAAAATTGCCTTTTATGTCCGAATTTTCGATCATCCTGAACGGATCGAATCTGGTTACCCTTTCGGAAGCACTGAGAAGGTATAAAATCGATCCGGAAGCTATTGATGGCAACAATTATGATTATCCTACTGAAAGGGTATATTCTTTAACGGTCAGATTAGGATTTTAACGATAAAAATTACTGAAATGAAAAGATACAATAAAACAGTATTATTCCTGATTGTTTCAATGCTTATTGGAACATCATGTAAAAATGTTCTCAACACCGAACCTTACGATAAATTTTCGGAATCGGTAGTCTGGGGTTCGCGCGCCGCGGCCGATGCCTTTGTGTATAGCACTTATAGTGAAATTGTTCAGGGTTTGTACGCATACAACATCGAACACGATGCCTGGACAACAAACTCGATTCAGAATGGGGGCAACCAAATTACCCGGGAAGAACTCACCCGCGAATATAATGTTGACGATGGGTTCAATCAGTTTTCGAAAGTCAGGAGGTGTAACCTCATTATCGAAAAAGCGGGGACATCAACCGGACTTAGTGAAACCGATAAAAAAGAATTGATAGCTGAAGCTAAGTTCTTGCGGGCCATGGTTTATTTTTGGCAGGTGAAACGATTTGGCCGCATCGTATGGATCGATCAGTTACTCGATCCGGAACAGACCGATTTTACCCTTCCGTTAGAAGACGTAGATACTTCGTATGGCAAGATCATGGGCGATTGCGACGATGCTATTGGCGGGCTTCCCGAAACATCACTTTCGGGACGTGCCAATAAATACGTTGCACTGGCTTTAAAAACCGAAATTGGGTTACAGGCCGCGGCTTATACCGGCGATGCGGCCTACTACCAAAAGGTAGTCGATGCTGCCAATACCGTTATTTCGAGCGGGAAGTATTCGTTGGAGCCTGATTACGAAGGTTTGTTCAATGAAAAAGGCCGTGAATCAAAAGAGATCATTTTGGGAATTTTCCGGAGCAAGGAAAATACTTCGATTAGCGAAATTTCTGATGCACAGAGTGTTGTTCCAAATACAAATAACGACATGCTAAAAGCCAGCGGATCAGGTCCTGCATTCAAAGTTGACCGTATTTTTGAAGCTTGGGGTAGTATTTCCCCTTCTCAAAATTTGGTCGATGACTATCTGGTTATTGACGATGCTACGGGCAATGCCGTAAAATGGGATCAAACCTCACAATTCACCAAAAATGTTACTAAAGTAAACGGAACCGATGTCAATGCTATTGATGCCGGAAAAGTTACAGGTGCAGGAAGAATAAACGAAATAATGTACAACAACCGCGACAAGCGTTTTGCCGCCTCCATTGTTTATGATTCGTGTTACTGGTTTAATGAATTGGTTACTACTTGTGTTAAAGGAAATTTAAACAGAGTAGTCAATGGTGGATTGTCAACTTGTTGTATGCCTCAAACCAATTATTTCTGGAGGAAAGGAGTTTATAATGTTAATCCCCGTGTTTATTACGGTATCCCCTCCGATTATCATTGGGTAGCTTTTAGACTTGGAAAAGTATATCTCAACAAGGCAGAAGCCCTTCTGAAACTGAATAATATACCTGAAGCGGTAACCACGTTAAATGTAACCCGTATGTTCCATGGTGGGTTGCCTGCTTCAACTGCAGCTACCTCAGCCGATGCCTGGACCGACTACAAACGGGAACGAAGGGTTGAATTAGCAAAAGAATCTGTTGGTGATTATTATTTTAGCCTTCTTCGCTGGGGAAAATATGGCGGCGATGCTAACTCGGGAAGAGCTGCAGGAGCAAAAATTGTTGAGATGGAACAACCTGCAACTTTTATTTCAATTGCCCGAAACCGTCAGAGCTACGAAGTGATTAAAGACATCTACAACAAGAATGATGTCCGTATTTTTGATAACACCCGAAGGTATCTGTTTCCTATTCCTCAGGCACAGATCGCTCGAAACTCAAAACTCGACCAAAATCCCGGATGGTAATATGTTGAATATAATGAATCAACTATAAAAAATTTGGAATATGAAAAAAATTAAATTTATTATACTTGGGCTTGTTGTCCTGATAGGTACAACAACGCTTACTTCATGCCTGAAATCGGGCCTGGATGAAATGCCTGCATTTAGTGATGCCGATATCACGAGTATTGGTTTTGAATATCGCTTTGCCGACTCATCGGACAAATGGACCGATGGTTCCAGTACAGTGAAATACATCACAATGGGTTTAACCAAAGAAATCAAAAAGGCTGGCGTAAACGGAAATGCAAGCGATTCAATAATCGTATCACTTTCGGTACCGGCGCCCAGCGGGAGTTTTACTCGCGAGGAACGTCAAAAAATTTCGCTAACCAGCCTTGTTGGAACTGTTTATCTCTCAACAGCAGCGACGGTTGAGCCTGTTGGCGATGCCCCTATATTTGGCGAGCCAGGCGACTATACAAAAATCAGGCAATATAAAGTAACTGCTGCCGATGGTAAAACTTCAAAAATCTGGAATATCAGGGTAAAAAAACTCCCAATCATCAATCAGTACGAAGGAACTTACCATTCGTCAGGGCATTTTGACCACCCTTCATCGCCTCGCGATCTGGATCTGGATAAATATTACTCTTCAGTTGATGCAACAACCATCACCGGTGACCATTCTGATTTGGGTTCAAATGGCTATACGGTAACAATCAAAGTGAATTCCGATAATACCTGCATTGTAACGCAGTATGCAAGCGGTTCTGTTTTGGGCGAAATGGTGCCGGGTGCCGTAAACAAATACGACCCGACAACCAAAACATTTACCCTAAATTATCGCTATATGGGAGGTAATGGCTATCGAACGATTTCCGAAACATTAACATTGAAGTAGGTTAATTCTTTCGCATTTTGAACCATCAGTATCTTTAGAGGGTACTGGTGGTTTTTTATTCTGTAAATTAAGTTGTACATTGTTAAATTGTAAATATTTTAGCATGATTCCGAAAATATTGCTTTTAGCTATTTTAATTTCCTTGTTCGGAGTTTCAAAAGCACAACTTATTTATTCTGTCCCACCCCAACCATGGGTTCAGGATTTAGGTAACCATCGGGCTGAAATTAAGCTTGAAGTGCCGTGTTCTGCAGCACACGTGAATATTGGCTGGAGACGAAGAGACTCTGATCCGGAGCTGAAGCGGCTGATCGTTACTGATACTCAGGGTAAGGAAATGAAAGATATCTTCCGGATCAACATCAACAGGGAATCTGGAGAATTCGTCTTTCAACCCGAAAGTGGCCCCGGGACTTACTACGTTTATTATATGCCATTTCATGGAAAGAAAAATAGTGGTTGGTTTGATGGCGATTATTTAAAAACAGAAACTGCTCCCGATCCGGATTGGGTAAAAGAAAACCAGCTTTCACGACACTTTATCCGTGAAAAAAGCAAAATTGTAGAGGCTAAAATTATTCAAATTCAGTCGCGTACGGCCTTTGATAGTTTTTATCCGATGGAAGTGTGTGCCACCGCCTCCGAGGTGAACGAACTTGTAAGCGAGTCGTCCGAAAATTACCTGCTTTTCCCCGAAGAACGTGAATTTCCAATTCGAATGACCGACGATTTACCAATTCGATGGATCGAAAATAAAGCCACGCACCAGTTTCACGGATCAGCTTGCCGCAATGAATATTATGCTTTTCAGATTGGTGTATATGCTGCCAAAACCAAGCTCGAAAACCTGAAGGTTTCATATAACGATTACCAGGATCGGATAACCTGCTTTAATCTGGGGGGGATCGATCCTTCCGGAAATCCGTTTAACAAAAGGGTCGATGTGTCTAAGGGCAAGGTGCAGGCTTTATGGTTTGGTGTCGATATTCCGGAAGTTATTCCTGCCGGAACTTATTCGGTTGATGTGACCGTTCAACCTGAAAACGAAAAACCTCAAACCATCAAGGTGACTCTTCAAATTGAAGACAAAATATTGGCCGACAGGGGCGACAGCCAACCCTGGCGACATTCCCGGCTCAGGTGGCTAAACTCAACCCTGGAAATTAACGACGATGTAGTTGCTCCTTATTCTCCTTTAATCGTGAACGATAAAACAATTAGCTGCTTCATGCGGAGCATTTCATTGAACGAAGAGGGCCTGATTGAAAGAATCATCAGTAAAAACAACGTGGTTTTGGCAAGTCCCATACAACTGGTTGTTGAAACCAACACCGGGATAGTGAAACTTCAGGCTAAATCATTCCGATTTACCAAACAAAATGGAGGTATCGTTTCCTGGACAGCTGAAGCCTCCGGCGAAAATATAGCGCTTACAATCAATGGGAAAATGGAATTTGATGGTCGTATTGATTTTCATGTCAACGTAAAAGCTATAAAAGAAATTGAAGTAAAGGACATTCGTCTGGAAGTTCCTGTAAAAAAAGAAATTGCACACTATTTTATGGGAATGGGATTGGCTGGGTGCGACTGCCCTACCAGTTACAATTGGAAATGGAAAGGCCCTCAGGATAGTTATTGGATTGGGTCGGTTGACGCAGGTGTGCATTGCGAAATGAAAGGGGCAACATACAGCGGCCCGTTATTGAATCTGTATCACCCCCAACCACCGGCAAGCTGGTGCAACAACAACAAGGGCGGATTTACTATTCGCAGTACTGAAAGCAGCGTGGTAGCAACTACCTGGTCGGGCGAACGAAAACTGGTAGCCGATCAAATGCTTGATTTTGATTTTGCATTGCTGATTACTCCGGTAAATGAGCTTAATCCCAGGGCGCAATTCACCAACCGGTACTTCCACAATGGAGGAATGCCTGCTCCAACGCCTGAAGATTTGAAAACGGGCATCAAGATTATCAATGTGCACCATGCCAATCCGGTAAATCCATACATCAATTATCCGTTTGTAGCGGTCGATAGCATGAAGAATTTTGTCAGTAAATGGCATAAAAACGGACTCAAAGTAAAAATATATTACACCATTCGCGAACTGACTAACCAGACTCCGGAAATATGGGCGCTTCGCAGTTTGGGCGACGAGGTTTTGGGAGGCGGTTCGGGCGGTGGTTATCCATGGCTCCGAGAACATTATGTCGAAAATTACACCACACAGTGGTTTACTCCAATTACTGGGTACGAGGCTTGTGATGCTGCGGTGATTACAAGCGGCCGGTCGCGCTGGTACAATTATTACATTGAAGGCTTGAATTGGCTGGTGAAAAATGTGGATATCGATGGTCTTTATCTCGATGATGTTTCCTTCGACCGGGCGATGCTCAAGCGGATGCGAAGAGTGATGGATGCAATAAAACCGGGCTGCCTGATTGATTTGCACTCCAATACCGGGTTCTCTATTGGCCCCGCTAATCAATATGCAGAATATTTCCCATACATCAACAAGCTTTGGTTTGGCGAAAGTTTCCAATACGATAAAATGTCGCCTGCAAACTGGCTGGTCGAAACCTCCGGAATTCCTTTCGGGTTGATGGGCGATATGCTCCAGGGTGGTGGAAATCCGTGGCGCGGTATGATTTACGGTATGACTGCCCGGTTGCCCTGGAATACCGAAGGTGTTATTTGTAATCCGAAAGATGTTTGGAAAATATGGGATTCATTCGGGATTGCTGATTCAAAAATGATCGGATACTGGGATTCAGCCTGTCCGGTAAAAACAAATAATCCGCAGGTACTGGCAACTGCCTATGTGAGAGACGGAAAAACATTGGTTTCGATCGCTTCGTGGGATACTCAAAAGTGCAGCGTAAATTTGATCATGAATTGGAAAGCGCTAGGGCTCGATCCTTCAAAAGTAAAATTAAGGGCTCCTGAAATTCTCAATTTCCAGAAAGGCCGCGTGTTTGGCATTGATGAACAAATTCCGGTTGAACCCACAAAGGGGGCATTAATTCTTGTTTCAGAATAAAGAACATAACTAAACCATATAAATGAAGCATTCAAAAGTTAGAACTTATGTGAAAATTTTGTTGTTCACAATATTGGGGTCAATGCAAATAATTGCCTGTGGAAGGAACGTCAATTCGGGCTCGCTGAAAGCACAACGCATCCAACGGATGGGCAGCGCTAATAGTCAGTTATTTGACGACAATTGGCTTTTTTCACGATTCGGCCTGCAGGCCGACGGTACAGTTGTTGCCGAACCCGAAAATTTGCAGCTTCCTGAAGCCATTGATGCTTCCTGGCGAAAACTCGATTTACCGCACGACTGGGCGATTGAAGGCCCTTTCCGGATCGAATTGAAAGGTGAAACCGGAAAATTACCCTACCAGGGAATTGGCTGGTACCGCAAGCATTTTACTGTTTCGGTTGAAGATGAAGGCAAACAGCTGTTTCTGGATTTTGACGGAGCTATGGCCAATGCAAAAATCTGGCTCAACGGCAAGTATGTCGGAACCTGGCCCTACGGCTATAACTCGTTTCGCATGGATTTGACTCCATTCCTGAAATTTGGTGCCGAAAACATAGTGGCTGTCCGCCTCGATACCGAAAAATGGCAGTCGCGCTGGTATCCGGGAGCTGGAATATACCGCCATGTGTGGATGGTAAAAACCAATCCGGTGCATGTTGCCCATTGGGGAACCTATATTACTACTCCTGAAATATCGAATGCATCGGCAACGGTTAAAATGAACGTAATTATTGACAACCAGGGAATAACGCCAGTTGAAGCAGCTGTTCAGACTCATATTTTCGAACTCGATGGAAATAATAATCCAGCAGCACAAGTGGTTTCATTTAATGAATCGACTGTTCAGATAGCTGCAGGGCAGAATACAACGACAGTCATTCAGGCTACGGTTAAAAAACCTAAACGATGGGATATCCTTACACCCAACCGTTACCTTGCTCAAACTACGGTAAGCGTAAATGGTAAACCGATTGATACCTACAATACTCCATTTGGGATTCGCACTATTGAATTTACGGCCCGTAACGGATTCTTACTCAATGGGCGCCGTGTCGAAATTCAGGGAACCTGCAACCACCACGATTTAGGTGCTTTGGGTGCAGCTATCAATACCAGCGCTTTGCGCAGAGAGTTGACCATCTTAAAAGAAATGGGCTGTAATTCCCTGCGAACTTCGCACAATCCACCTGCCCCGGAGCTGCTCGAACTGGCCGATCAAATGGGCTTTCTGGTTTGGGACGAAGCTTTCGATTGCTGGAAACATGGCAAACGGGAGTGGGATTACAATAAACTGTACGATGAATGGCACGAAAAAGACCTGCAAGCGATGGTTCACCGCGACCGTAACCATCCCTCAGTTTTTATTTGGTCGATTGGCAACGAAGTGATGGATCAGCGTGATGTGGAAATGACCAAACATCTGGCCGATATTGTTCGCAAAGAAGATCCAACCCGTCCGGTTTCCAACGGATACAACGATCCGGATGGTGGGCGCGAATCAAGTGCAGTAGTTGCGCTCGACATTATGGGGATAAATTATTTCTTCGGAAGGCAGCCTGAGTGGGATGCCGACCCGCGATATGCCAACAAGCCCACACTGGGCAGCGAGACGTCGTCGTGTGTTTCGTCGCGTGGCGAATATTTCTTCGGAAAAGAATATAAAAACTGGCAGATAACGTCGTACGATGTTGCCAGGCCCGGTTGGGGCTGCTCGCCTGATGAGCAATTTCGAACCCTGGCGAAATTTCCTCATTTATTGGGCGAATATGTTTGGACGGGCTTCGATTATATGGGAGAACCGACACCATACAATTCTGATGAAACCAATCTTTTGAATTTCAGGAATGATCCGGCAAAAAAGGCTGAACTGGAAAAGAAATTGGAGGAAATTCGCAAAAACAACCCGCCATCGCGCAGCAGTTATTTCGGAATTGTCGATTTGGCTGGATTTCCAAAAGACCGTTTTTACCTGTATCAATCGCATTGGAGACCCGATTTCCCGATGGCACATATTCTGCCGCATTGGAACTGGCTCGAACGGGTTGATTCAATAACTCCAGTTCATGTTTATACTTCGGGCGATGAAGCTGAATTGTTCCTGAACGGTAAAAGTCTGGGTCGAAGAGTAAAAATGGCAGGGAAAGATTTCCGCTTAGTTTGGGACAACGTAGTTTATGAACCCGGTGAATTAAAAGTGGTTGCATATAAAAACGGGAAACAGTGGGCCACTGATACTGTAAAAACAACTGGGGCCGCTGCAAAATTGAACCTCGTAGCCAATAAAAACGAAATAGCCTCAGATGGAGTTGACCTTTCATACATTACCGTAAAAATTCAGGACAAGGATGGATTAACAGTTCCACGTTCTCACCCCCTGATTCAATTTGAAATTGAGGGGCCCGGCGAGATTGTTGCAACCGATAACGGCGACCCAACCAGTTTTGTGCCGTTCCAAAGCCATGAGCGCGAAGCTTTTAACGGAATGGCCCTGGTAATTGTAAAAGCTAAAAAGGGCACAACTGGCGATTTTAAAGTCAAAGCCGCCAGTAATGGTCTTAGTTCAGGAGAAATAACTATAAACCAACTAAATAAACGATGAGAATAGTACTCACCTTTTTGATTATTTTCAATTCGATTTTTACCCAAGTCGGGCAAAAAAACCGAATTCATCTACCAGATGGCTCGGTTGTAGGAGATTCTTCAATTCATTGGCATCACCGCTACGACCATACTTTAGTCATGAAAATGTTGAATGCAGTTCCTGATGGAAAAGGTGGGTCGAAGGTTTTCATCAATTTTGAAAAGGCCCTGGAATTGGTAAAAATGCTTGATAATCTTACTCTGGAAGCGCCAAAGATAATCTATCTGGTTGGTTGGCAATACCATGGGCACGACGACTTGTACCCGGCTTTTTTTGAGGTAAACAAGGCATTGAAGCGCCCCCAGGATAAGGACGCCCTTACCAGCCTGCTCTGGCTGATGAAGGAAGCCAAGAAATATCACACAACCATCAGCCTACATATAAACATGACCGATGCTTACAACAATAGCCCGCTATGGGAAGAATATGTGGCAAACGATTTAATCTCAAAAAATGCAGATGGTTCTTTAATGCAAATCGGATTTTACAACGACCGTAAATCTTACCAGATTAATTACAGAAATGAATGGGAAAAAGGTTATGCACAAAAACGGATTGACGCGCTGATCGAATTGCTCCCCTCACTGAAAGAAGCTGGTACCATCCATCTGGATGCCTGGATTGCGCGAGAAAGTAAAGGTCATAGCGAGTCGCTGGATATCGAAAAGCTGTATCAACAAAAGATTTGCAAGTATTGGTTACAGAAAGGCATCGACCCGACCAGTGAATGGGTGATGGACTATATGACAGGACTTGTTCCATATTACTGGCATTTTAATCATCGTACACAGGCCGATTATCTGAAGGTTCCGGCAAGCATTTGCACAGGCAGCCGCATGAATCCCGATTTGCGGGATAGTGATTTTGGGCTGGAGTTCCTTTTTGGAACCAGCATGTATGGCGAAAATATATTCCCTTCGGCAAACAACAAGGTTACAGACGATGTGTGGGATGCGCTTTTTGTTCGTGATTTTTACCTCAGCTTTTTGCAGTATGATTACCTGAACAGGCTCGACCGGAAAGCCATTGATGGAAAAGGCAATAAACGTATTGCAAGTTTTTCTGGAGGGGTGAAAGTTTCGCTGGCCGACAGTACGATTTGGCAAAACGAACGGTTGTTACGCGAAGGAAATACCTTGTGCTTTCCGGCTTTGTGGCGTAGCGATAACAGCCTGGCGGCCTATAGTCAGAAAGGTACCATCCTTCGTTACGCGGTTCCTGAAAGTTGGAAAACCGTAAAAAAAACCGAGGTTTTCCTGGTCACAAAAAACGGATTGCAAAAATCTGAGAATCTGGAAGTCAGGAACGAAAATTTAACCCTGACGCTTAGAGCAGGCCAACCGTTAATCATCATTCCGGAGAAAAATCAATATCAGAAGTGATACTATAAACCAGCTAAACCATGACTTTACTCAAAATAAATAACATTGGCGAAAAACTGAAATTGCCTTTACTGATAGTTTTTCTTCTGATTTTTTGGCAGGCTAAAGCACAGGTAACCGTGGTAAAAGAGCACATAAAAAGTGGATGGAATTTCGCGTCCATTTCGCGTCCTTCGCAATCAGATGCGGCACTTCATTCTAAAATTACAGTTGTCGGAAATAAACCTCTGGCCTCGTGTTTATCGCCTGATGGTATGCACAACGGCGTTCTGCCTCAGGAAAACAGGTTGCTGCGCGACTTCTTTTGCTTTAGCAACACAACCAGCGGGGGCAAAATTGTAATGGATTTTGGCAAACCAATTCTCGTGGCCGCGATCAACTCTTATTCGGCGCACGGGCCCGTTGGCGGAACCACCTGGTGCAACGAATTTGACGGCTCGCGCGGACCACAGGTTTACTCGCTTTTTGCCTCTTCGGAGGAGCTGCCCGATTTTAAAAATCTTTCGGGAAAAGAATGGGTGAAAATTGCTGATGTGGATACCCGTCCTGAAAATGATAAAGAGGATTGGCAAGGCAGTTACGGGGTGAATATTAAAAATGCCGATGGCAGTTTGATGGGTAATTTCAGGTGGCTGGTTTGGGATATGAAACCTACTTTGAAAAAAGGGACAAGACCCGAATGGACAAATACCTGGTATTGCGAGCTCGATGTTCACACGCCGGAAACCATTAAGAACACCGGAGATGCCATCATGGCAGGCACGCAGTTAAAAGAAATTATTTTAGCATTCAAATCGCATTTCGACATTGGGTTTACGCATCCGGCTCCTGAAATAGTTGATATTTACCGTACAAGTATGATCGACAATGCTCTGAACCTGATTGAAGAATCGTACAAACTTCCTCCTGAAAAGCGTTTTGCCTGGACTATACCATCCTGGGTGGCCTATCAGGTATTGTGGGATGGGCAAGACTCAACACGAAGGTCAAAAATAATTAAAGCCATGAAAAGCGGGAGTTTGATTGTTCACGGGCTTCCGGTAACGCTGCAAACGGAAAGCCTGGAGCCTGAAGATTTGATTTTCGGATTGTCGCTGAACCAAAAAATAAGTCAAGAAGTGGGCATTCCCATGTCACGTTCAGGTAAAATGACCGACGTACCCAGCCATTCATGGATTTTGCCGACGCTATTGAAAAATTCAGGCATCGATTTTCTTCACATTGGCGTTAATCCGACCAATGAACGACCCAATGTGCCTTTGCTCTACTATTGGCAAGGACCCGATGGCTCGAAATTGCTGACCATGCAAACACAAGGTTACGGTTCTGACTGCGAATTCGGGCATGGACTGTATCCACCCAAAGATTGGCCCTATAAAACATGGTTGGCATTGATCGTGGCGGTAGATAATGCTGGTCCGCCTAACAAAAAGGATATTGATTATTTATTGAGCGAAGCGGCAAAAAATGAACCGGGCGTTAAAATCCTTTTCGGAAAAATGGAAGATTTTTCGGACGCTATTTTTGCTGAAGAAAAATTAGGTGCAAAAATCCCGGTCGTTAGGGCTGATATGCCCGATTCCTGGATTCATGGCATGGGCACGATGCCGGTAGAAGAATCCATCGCTCATAAAACACGCAAAAAAATCACGTCCGTCGAAATTCTTGATTCTCATTTGCGATTTTGGGGCTTATCCCGGACAGATATTGGCAGAGATTTATTTTCTGCTCATGAGCGCTGTATGATGTATGGCGAACATACCTGGGGTGGTGCACGAAACCTTCAGGGAAAAAACGCTTATGGGGTCAACGATTTCGAACAGTATATAAAGACAGATAAAGACTGCCAATGGCTTGAGAATACATGGAAAGACCATGCCAGTTATATTCGTAAATCGGCCGAAATTACCGATTCGTTAGCCTTGCAGGAAATGGCTCAACTTGCCTCGAATGTTGCCGCTGAGGGAAAGCGGATTGTGGTGTATAATTCATTGCCGTGGAAACGTGATGCCCTGGTAGAAATTCCGGGCGGCAAAGGAGAGAAGCTTCTGGTAAAAAACATTCCAGCCTGCGGATACCAGACTATTCGGTTTAAAAGCGCTGCAGAGGCTGCTAAAGTTGAGTCCAAAGATGAAGCAACACTGGAAAATAAATTCCTGAAAATTAAGGTCAATCGGAAACGTGGTGGTATTGTTTCGGTTATCGAAAAGAAAAGCGGCAGAGAACTTGTTGATGCTCAATCGGAGTATGCCTTCGGACAATATTTTTACCAGCGTTTCGACAGCGCTCAAAATCATGATTACCATACCGGTTGTGTACATTTGAATACGGTGTATGGTTCAAACGACAGGTCGTGCTGGGGTTGGAATACACGGGCCGATATGCCGTCATCACCTTCCTACCAATGTGCCGTACCTGAATTCCAATCGATGAAATTACGTCGTACAACCACATCAACCGATGTAGCTTTATTTGCAAATGCTGGCGGACTGATTCAATCTGATGTAACAAGTGTAATTTCTCTACCCGACGATTTACCCTGGTTTGAAATTAAGGTGCAACTCGATAATAAGAAGCCGGATTACTGGACTGAAGCAGGTTCAATTTATTTACCGGTTAAAGCAGCCAATCCACAATTCCGGATTGGTCGTTTGGGAGCAATGTCGAATCCGGCTACTGATTTTGCTCTGGGTAGTAATCGTACGTATGGTTATGTAAATACAGGCGCAATGATTACCGACAGCAGCGGAAAAGGTCTGGCAATTTGTCCTCTCGACCACGGAATAATGAGTTTCGGCAATAATGGGTTGTGTACAATTGACCCCGAATATGTACCAACAAAACCGCTTGCTTTAGTCAGTATGTTCAATAATCTGTGGACCATTAATTTTCCATACTGGATAAAAGGTTCGCTTTCATCGAGAGTCAGGATCTGGGCAATCGAGAATCTTAACGATTCAAGTTTGGTAATCGCTGCAACAGAAGCCCGCTACCCGGTAATGGTGGGCTATGCCGAAGGTCCTGCAGGTAAATTGCCTGCTACAGCTACCGGCCTCGAATTAAGCAGAAAAGGGGTTGATCTTGTTTCTTTAACTTCCAATCTCGATGGTAAAGGAAGTTTGATACGTTTGTGGGAACAGTTCGGCACATCAGGCAATTTAATCGTAAAGTTTCCTGAAGGTACCAGATTCACCAAAGCCACACCGGTCAATCTTCGTGGTGAGATAGTAGGAAAACCGATATCTGTTTCAGACCGAACGTTGAAATTTTTCATGAAAGCATACAGCCCTTCAAGTTTTATATTGGAATAAAAAAATAAATAAAATGAGATTAAAATTAAGTATTTCAATCCTGATTATCAGCGTATTTTCGTTTTTTTCAGGAAATGAAGTTTCAGCCTTTACACTTCCGCAGAATGAGAATCCGGATACAACATTCATCTCGTATCCCAAAGATCTGAAGTTTTTTATTCCCCAAAGACACCAGTACCACCAGACCCTGACCTTAAAGCTTTTCATGTCTCAGGCGTTGTTCGATGGGAAGCTAAAGCGCAAAGACAACGGCAAATCGGAAATTTTCCTGAATTATGAACAAGCGTTAGAAGTTATCCGGAGAATCGATAATCTGACCATTGGCATTCCCAAGATTATCTATCTGGTAGGCTGGCAATACAACGGGCACGACTCGAAATATCCCGCATGGTTCGAAGGAAACGACCGCCTCAAACGACCGCAGGATGCCAATTCGCTTGAAAGTTTGAAATGGCTGATTAAAGAAGCCGAAAAATACCACACCACTGTAAGCCTTCACATAAACATGTTCGATGCTTACGAAGACAGCCCTTTGTGGGATACCTATGTGAAGAACGACATCATTGCCAAAAATGCCGATGGAACTTTGCGCGCCTGCGAATGGGGATACCCGATTAGTTACGCGCGGGAATGGGAAACCGGATTTGCACAAAAAAGGATCGATTCGTTATGTAGTTTAGTTCCTGTTCAACATGCCGGGACGATACATATTGATGCTTTTCACACCTGGCCGCCCGTGCCGGTATTTGAAGCCGACGGGAAATATCATGCCGATTTATCGAAAGGAGCCACAAGTCCATACCTGAAATTTACAGTTGAAGATGAAGCTGAAGCCCAGCGAAATATTATCAGCTACTGGGCTTCCAAAGGGATTGACGTAAGCTGCGAGGGAGTCGATTTTTTGCGAGAAACGGCTATGGAAGGCTATCAGCCCATGGCCTGGTGGTACGGCGGACTCGACAAATATTTAAAATGGCCGGCATCCTATTACTGTGGTGGGGTAGATAGAAGTGAATGGGGAAAGCTTTTCGGAACCAGCATGCATGGAGAAGAGCTTGTTAAAAATGACCCGCAAAACCTGAGTGGTTTTAAAGAACAATTTTGCTTAAAAACAGCGGTTTGGTACTACCTGAACAGGCTCAACCGGCTTTATGTATTGACCGGGAAGGAATGCAAAGCCGTTCAGTTTGATGAAAATGTACGGACGTTTTTGTCAAAAGGCCTGTACAAAATAACCAAAGGCGATGTAATTCTGGTTGAAAACACCGACGCACTGATACCTGCACTTTGGCTTGGAGAGAATAAACTGATTGCCTACTCCAAAAACGGATATGAAAACAAATCATGGACTCTTCCTGAAAATTGGAAGAATGTAAAAGAAGTGAAGCTTAGCCGGGTAAATACTGATGGGGAAGCGGTTTTGAGCACAAAAAAAATTAAATCCGGGAAGCTAATCCTGACATTGGCTAAGGATGAAATGGTACTGATTACTAAATAGTAAGACTGAATGAAATAAATTAAACAACATGAAGAAGATACATCTCATTATTGCTCTGGTTATTCTCACTACCAGTACTTTGATCGCACAAAATGCCAAAGTACTTTCCTGGGGCGATCAGGGCGACGGAACCTATAAGAACCCCATTATCAATGCTGACTATTCCGATCCGGATGTGTTAAGAGTTGGAAGTGATTATTACATGATTACTTCAACCTTTCACCTGAGTCCTGGCATAACTGTTCTGCATTCAAAAGATTTGGTGAACTGGACGATCATCGGACATGCCATTAACGACCTGTCCGAGTTTAATCCTGCATATTCAGCCGATCAGATGGGTGAATACGGTCACGGTGTATGGGCTCCGGCAATCCGTTATCACGATGGAAAATTCTGGGTCTATGTTTTTGATCCTGTTTTTGGTTTGTTTATGACAACGGCTACCAATCCTGCCGGACCTTGGAAGCCTGTTTATCAGGTTTTTAAAGGCCGGAATTACGACGATTGTTGTCCGTTCTGGGACGACGACGGGCAGATGTATCTCTCGTGCGCCAATTTTGATCGGGGTTACCCTAACGACTATGATATCAGGTTATTCAAACTTGCGCCTGACGGGAAAAGTTTACAGGACTCAGGTACAGTAGTGCATAAGGGAGCAGTAGCCGAGGCAACCAAAATGTACAAGGTTAAGGACTGGTACTATATTTTCTATTGCCAGGATTTCCCTGATTCTCATCGGGTACAAATGGCTATGCGTTCCAAAAATATTTACGGGCCATACGAGCACAAGCGGCTCTGCCAGGAACGCGGAGGCCTGAGCCAGGAAGCTTTTGGCAACAATGCCGCTCAGGGAGGATTAGTTCAAACCACGCAAGGTGATTGGTATTTTCTTCACCATTGGGCAGTTATGTCAAACCCGATGGGACGCACATTGGCATTAGCTCCTGTTACATGGATAAATGACTGGCCTATTATTGGCAAAGTCGAAGCCGATGGCGTGGGAAGTATGGTTATGGAAGGTAAAAAACCCATCAGTGGATTCCCGATAGTACGTCCGCAAACCAATGATGAATTCAAATCAGATCAGTTGGGACTGATGTGGGAATGGAACCACTCGCCGCGAAATGACAAATGGTCTTTAACTGAACGAAAAGGATTTTTACGCCTTTATGCTTCGAAAGCGGCCAATTCTGGAGGTTTTTTTCAGGCATCCAATACACTTTTGCAACGGGTAATGGGCAGCGAATATGGAAATATCGTCACCTGTATGGATGTGAAAGGAATGACCGATGGACAAGTCAATGGCCTGTGCATTGTAGCCAACAATCTTGGATTATTAAAGGTGGTTCAGAAAAATAACGAACGGTTTATCCAAACCACTATCGGTGGCAAAAACACCAACTTCGAGCCATTTCGCTCAAATAAAGTTTGGTTGAAAGCGGTTTCCAAGAACAATGTTTATCAGTTTTATTACAGTATTGATGGAAAGAACTTTAATCCGGTAGGTAAGAATTTTGAAGTAAAAAACTGGTGCAATTGGCGCGGTGTAGAAATTGGCTTGTTTTGCTGGAATAACGAAGGCGCAACCGGATTTGTTGATGTGGACTGGTTCAGGTACGATTACCGCTAATTTTTCAAAATAGTCAAAACCAATAAACATGATAAAACCAACACTTATTTCAGTAATGCTGTTCGCCTGTTTTATGTTTTCCGTATTGCGCAGTGTAGCAACGGGAAACGGGCAGTCTGGATCAGCGCCCGATACCGTGCGGCTTGCCCGTTTTGGAGTGAAAGCGAACAGCTTTGAAAATGCCGCACCAGTCATTGTGAAGGCTATCGGATTTTGCAAATCGAAAAAGAATTTGGTATTGAGCTTGCCTGGTGGTCGCATCGATATTTGGCCTAAAGGAGCTTTTAAGAAAGAGTTGTACATCTCAAATTCAACGGAGAACGACACCCTTTCAAAGGTGAAAAATATTGCATTTCTGCTTGAAGGAATTAAGGATATGACCATCGATGGCAACGGTACGCTGGTTGTGCTTCACGGAAAGATGGAGTCGTTTGTTTTCCTGAATTGCACGGATGTGGTTCTGAAGAATATCAGCTTCGATTATGAACGCCCAACCATGTCCGAACTGAAAATCACATCGGTTTCGGGCAACGAAGTTAAAACCGAAATTCATCCAGACACGAGATTCGCCATAGAAAAAGGCAAAATCAGTTTTTTCGGCGAAGGATGGAAAAGCAACGCGTACCACACCATTTCCTGTGATCCCGCTACCGGAGTGATGAAGTACAGCTCGTTCCGGCCCTTTCTGGAAAGTCAGGCAACACAAACCGGTTGCAGGGAAGTTACATTTAAAGGCGATTTTTCGAAGCTTGAATTACGAACCGGCAACGTGCTTACAATTCGCGATCCCTATCGCGACAACTCCGGTGCATTGATCAGCCTGAGCAAAAACATCCGCCTCGAAAACGTGAAAATGCATTACATGCATGGCTTGGGTATTGTATCGCAGTTTTCAGAAAATATTTCATTACTGAAAGTCGAAGTGGCTCCGAGGTCTGAATCCGGAAGACAAATATCAGCCTTCGCGGATTGTTTTCATTTTTCAGGATGTAAAGGCAAAATACTGATCGACAGTTGTTTTACTTCTGGCTCGCACGACGACCCAATCAATGTGCATGGCACTCATTTGCAAATTACGGCAATTGATGCGGCTAAAAAAATCACTGTTCGCTTTATGCATCATCAAACCTATGGCTTCGAAGCGTTTTTTGCAGGCGACAGCATTGCTTTTATCAACCCGCAAACGCTGATGCCTGTGGCAACTGCCCAATTGAAATCGGCAAAACTCATCAACCTTCGAGAAATGGAACTTGAATTGAATGGACTTTTGCCTGAAAACGCGAAAACAGGTCAATGTATCGAAAACCTTACATGGACTCCGGAGGTAATCATTCGAAACAGCCGTTTTGAACGAACCAATACCCGCGGCTTATTGATTACCACGTGCAAGAAAGTATTGATTGAGAACAATACATTCTTTCGAACCGGGATGTTTCCCATTTTGATTGCCGATGATGCTTCGAACTGGTTCGAGTCGGGAGCGGTAACCGATGTGACTATCCAGAACAATACCTTCGAAGATTGCGGTTATAACTCTGGAAGCGGTGCGATTAATATATCACCTGAAAATCACGAACTGGTAATGGACAATATGGTTCATCGCAATATCCGCATCCTCAACAATACTTTTAAAGTATTCGATGGTGCGGTTCTTTCGGCCAGGAGTGTGGAGAATCTGGAGTTTACAGGTAACCAGATTATTTGTTCTCATTTTCTGAAAACTGAAAATAAATCAGCTGCAATCAGTTTGACTGCCTGTAAAAAAGTTCGGATTGAAAAGAATAATTTTGATCAGGCAGAATTGCCTGAGATTGATGCGATAAAAATGACAAAAAAAGATCTGAAATCGGATTTGAAAATTAATTTTAATAAATAGTTTTGATTATGAGAATATTAGCAATTTTTGTATTGGGGGTTTGCTCTCACTCGTTTCAGTTAATGGGGTTAGCCAATCTAAAATCGACCCAAAAGACATTAAGAACAAGATGCAGTGGTTTGGTGTCAAATTGGTTCTTCGTCAATTTTACCGTTTTTTCCACAAATATCTATACCTCCATATGGTGAATGTATTATTTATTCATTGAAGCCATCATAATTTCAGATGACGGTTATAACTCTATTTCGGCATAACCAAGAAAAATGAAATACATTCATCCTGTCATCTGCGGCCGATGTCTTCCACTTCCCTTTATTTCACTCCAGGACTGCACTTCGTTCCGCCACCTTCCGTTTCATTCCGGTCATTGTCTGCCATCAGCCTCGGTTACACACGACAAGAGTGGCCCTTTTCCTCCATTTCCCGATTTCCAACCTGATTCCATTTCGCTTGCCCCGGCATTCCCAAACCTGCAATCTCCCGACACGTGAACGCAGGAACAAGCTCCATTCCATCCCAACCAATCGCACCATCCGGTACAGGGACCACACTTGTCTTTTGCCTTCACACAACTATAGTTTTTTATAAGTTGTCATTTCGTCAAAATCCAAAAAGCAAGGCAAATTTAGCCGGTCAGTTTCACTGAAAATGCAAGACCAAGGCAAGTGTTCCGCCAAGAATTGTTTTTGGAATTTACATCTAATATTATCGGGTTGGCGGAACAGTCTGGCATTTCCGACCGTTCCGGCTTTTCGACTTGCCTTCTTTTTATTTTTTTGACCGTTTTTCCTTTTTCTTCGGAAATATGACGTCCAATTGCCCCAAATAATTCAATTTGGCTTGATTTGATTCGTTTTTATTCTTTTGTAATTCAGAACGTTAGCTTACTTTTAAAGAACAACTATTGAAAAGGTGTGGATAGCAAGTTTGTGTTTTGGTTATACCAAAACTTCCGTTTCATCCCGCTGGTCTAATTCATAAATGTTCAGAAACAAAGAAAATGAAAACTGGGAACAAAGGAGGCCGACCTGTAAAAGTGGCTGGTCAGAAAAAAGGGTATTTCATCGGTGTCAAGATGGATACACAGGAGTATTACACTTTAAAAGCCAAAGCCCGTGAAGCCGGGATTTCCATCAGTGAATGTGTCCGCCAATCTGTCTTAGGTAGCGTAATTAAACAGCGACTTACCCCTGACACGCATAACTTGATCCGAAAGCTTTGTGGTATGGCCAATAACCTGAACCAGATTGCCCGAAAAGCCAATGCCCAAGGGTATCAGAACGCGCAAAATGAAAACCTACAGCTTGCCATCCATATTCGAAAACTGGTCAACCATCTGCGCCATGATGGCTAAAATTGTCAATGGGCAAGGATTCCGGGGAGTGGTCAATTACATCCTGAATCAGGAAAAGAAAGCTGAGATTCTGGATAGCGATGGGGTAATGCTTGATGATCGGGAAGCCATCATTGAAAGCTTTAACTTCCAGACTGAACTCAATTCGCGGATAACGAAACCCGTAGGTCATATCTCCCTGAATTTCTCAGCACAGGATCAGGTAAAGCTATCGAGCGAATTAATGGTTCAAATAGCCAGGGATTACATGGGCCGGATGGGCATAACGGATACCCAATACCTGATTGCCCGTCATTACGACAAGGAGCACCCGCATGTTCACCTGGTCTTTAACCGGATCGATTACAACGGGCATACGATCTCTGACCGTTACGAGCGTACGAGAAGTGAGAAGATTTGCAAAGATTTGACTTGTGAATACAACCTGTACTTTGCCCCGGGAAAGGAAAAGGTCAAAGAACATCGTTTGCGTGAACCGGATAAAACGAAATATGAGATTTACCACAGCCTGAAAACGATCCTCCCTCAGTGTACCAATTGGAACCAGCTTATCCAGGGATTGAAAGACCAAAACATTGGAGTCACTTTTAAATACAAGGGAAGATCGAAAGAAGTTCAGGGGGTGATCTTTGACAAAAACAACTACTCCTTTAACGGATCAAAGGTGGACCGGCAGTTCAGTTATTCCAAGTTAGATCACCAGCTAAGAGTGAATGGGCAACAGCTGCACAGCAGCGAAGCACATCACAGACAAACGCTGCCGGGAAGCAATTCCACCGGGAGTCTAGTCAACGATTTCCTATACCAGTTGAAGAAAGCCTCCTATGATGATGAAAACAAGAAGAAGAAAGAAAATATCCCACACATTAAAAGGGGGAAGGGTCTAAGAAGATAACCTGATAACCAACAAAACCAACTAAAACGGACAAACGATGGGAAACAATAATCCGATGATCAGTATGATGTTCGAGGAGATCAAAACCTTAATTGCCTCGATTGATAAAAAGTTGGGTGAAAGAGCTCCGGTGAAAGAAAATCCTTCGATTCAGGAAAACTCAGAAGAACCAAACCCTGAGGATAAAACCAAGATGATCAAGCCAGAACAGTTAATCCGGTTGATCGCAGTACATTTGCAGAATACAGAACAAAAAATCGGCCAGGTTTCCGGAACCGTAAGGGAATCAGAAAAGCATGTTCTTTTTCAAATGGAAGAACTCAAACGGATAACGGTCAGTCAGAAGCCGGATTCAAATGTTCATCATCACCATGTGGTTGAGTGGAAATCCTCAAAAGTGGTAGTGTCAATAGTTTCACTTTCTGTTTTGTTACTGGCTTCGTTAATTGGAAATGTTCATCAGTTTGAAGTAAACTCCCGGATGACAGACAACGACTTGAAGTACAGGTATATCCAGTCAACTGGTGGCATCAACAAGGAAAGTATCAATAAGCTTGAAGATGTTTTTTATTATCACCGGGATAAGAAAAGAATCCGGGATATTCGAGAGAAAGTGGGGGCTTATGAACGCAAGGTTAGGGAAGCAACCGAAAAACTGGAGAAACAAACAGAAAAGTAAAAGTCAAATGTTCGAAATAAAATTAGTTCATTTTGTATCGAATCCGAATATTTTTTATCTTTGAAAAATAGAAAACGTTCTTCAATTTCGATGCAGAGTATTTATCGAGACCACGAAAATTACAACCTCATAACTTACTGAATTTAAGCATACTAGATTTAAAAATATGCCCTTGTTCTGGGCACTCAGGAGAGTTAGAAATAGCTCTCCTTTTTATTTGCGATGGTTTGTTATAATCCTTCTTATTTGGGATTAATTTTTTGATACATCTCCAGCGTGGAAGCTCAAGTGAAAATTTTCCGGATTAATGAACAATAATTTTCCGTTCACTTTAGAACGAAATATTTGCAAAGTAGGGTAATAGCATCATGGTTCGGATATGGATAAATAACAAGTTGTAATTTATCCGAAAACAGATGAAAATAGCACAAAAAAACCTGTGTATATTTATTCACTTTAGTACTCAAGCATACATTCCTCAATATGTAAGTATATATCTCAATGAGCTTTCGTTGTTTTTCGATGAGGTAATTTTGGTTACAAACCAACGATCTCTTAAATCTGATTTTCCGAGGGCTAATCAAAATTTAACTACGCTGTTTGTTAAAAACGAAGGTTATGATTTAGGCATGTTTTATAAAGTCTTTCGAATCATTGATCCAATTCAATATTATCAAATTGCATGCATTAACGATTCCAATATTTTATTTAATGAACTACTTCCCATTTTCACCTGGAGTATGAAATTTAATTTTGATTTTTGGGGATTAATTGATTCGCATGAAAAACCATGGTTCTCAACACATCAAAAGAACTATCATATTCAGAGTCATTTTATCGTTTTTAATCAGAAGGCGATTTTAAAATTACCGTCATACTTCGAGACGCTCAATATTCAAGGTATTTTTGATGAAAAAGATATTGTGAAATTACGCCGAACAGTCATTAATGAATGGGAAATTGGCCTTTCGCAATTCCTAATTAATGAAGGATTGTCATTTGGCAGTTATATTGATAGTCATGACTACTCTCACCGGTATCTGCAAGGGAAACAGACAAATGTGGGACATAAATTACACGCTGAATTAATTAAATCGGGGTACCCATTAATAAAGCTAAAAATCATTACCAAAAGCAAATGGACCGATTTCTTTCGCACTCATACTCATTGGAAAAATTTGGTGCGTCAATATGGAAATAAGGATTGGAAAATTGAGGAATTGATTGAGGAAATGATTCAGATTAAAAACAATTCGGGTAGTCGAAAGATTAATAAAATAGAACAGAACTTTTCGAAACTATACAGCTTATTCTTTGTTCCTATATTTAATGCAACAACAAGAAACAAGATAAAGTTAAAATATGATATGATCCGAATTTCACCAAAATCAAAGTTAAAGCGACAAAATCGAGTTCATACTTCTTTGAATATTTTAGAGATCCTCGGAATTTAATGATGCCATTTTTCAATGTGGCAAAAGATTGAGTTTATCGAATGCTTACCATTCTACATTTCTAAATTATCCTTATGTTTTCTGACAAGGCGAAATAAAAGGTCGATCCTACATTAGGTTCAGATTCCAGCCAGATTCTTCCGTCTAGTAGTTCAGCCAGATTCTTGGTAATCGCAAGTCCCAATCCATTACCGCCGTATTTTCTGGTGTGTGCAGCTTCAACTTGTCTGAAACGGTCGAAAATTTTGTCGTGGAATTCTTTCGGAATACCTATTCCTGTGTCTTTTACGTGGAATAGAATGCTGGTTTTAACAAGATCTACACCAATCTCAATGTATCCCGAATCGGTAAATTTTATGGCATTCCCGATAAAATTGATTAATACCTGTTTGATCCGGAATTCATCGCTTTTGATGATCAGTTCTTGAGCCGTAGTCTGGGGCTTCAGTATTATTTCAATTCCCTTTGACCTCGCCTTAATGGTGTATTCTTTTTGTATTTTGGAAATCAATTTATTCGCAGAGAATTCGTGCTTAATTAATGTAATTTGTCCCGCTTCAATTTTCGATATATCCATGATATCGTTGATGATCGATAACAAATTATTGCCACTAGAGCAAATTATACTAGCGTATTCTTTCCTTGATTCTGTATCTAAATTGGGGGCGGTAAGCAGATCGGAAAAACCAAGAATACTATTTAATGGAGTGCGTATTTCGTGCGACATATTCGCTAAAAAGGCAGATTTTAAACGGTCACTTTCTTCAGCTTTTTCCTTGGCTGCAATCAGCTCTTTCTCCATCTTTTTACGTTCACTGATGTTTTCGCTCAAAACGATGAAGTTGGTAATCTTGCCTTCTGGGTTTCGGATAGAAGAAATTTGAACTGATTCCCAATAGATTTCTTTGCTTTTTGTCCGGTTTTGATGCTCGCCTTTCCATTCATTTCCGGCTAACAGCTTATTCCATATATCGGCATAGATATGTTTAGAAGTATGTCCTGGTTTTAAAATGCGAATGGTAGTCCCAATTAGTGTTTGCTTTGAATATCCTGAAATTGCAACAAATTTTTTGTTTACATATTCAATAACTCCAAAGGTATCAGTAATGACAACACAAGCTGGGTTTTGTTCAATGGCTACCGAAAGTTTGAGAATCTCAAGATCTGATTTTTTGCGGCTCGTGATGTCTTCTTTAATCGCCATATAACTAATAATATTGTTACTCTCGTTTCGGATGGGTGATATTTGAACAGATTCCCAAAATAGTTCACCATTCTTTTTCCGGTTTTGGATTTCTCCATGATATTCGTTTCCTGAACTGACAGTTTCCCAAAGCCGTTCGTATTCTTTCCCGGGCGTGTGTCCCGATTGAAGAATTCTGGGGCTTTGTCCTTTTACATCGTCTAAAGAAAACCCCGTCGTTTCAATAAATTTCGAATTCACATATTCAATATTTCCTGAAATATCTGTAATAATAATGCTTGCCGGACTTTGTTCAATCCCCTTTGAAAACTGAATGATTTTTTGTTCGGTTTGTTTTTCTTTGGTAACCTCATGGCCAAATCCAACCAGCCCAATTATTTCACCGTTATCGTTTGATAAAGGGATTTTATTGGTTAAAAAATATCTTTCGGCTCCTTGGTGGTCAATAAAAAATTCAAGTTTATTTAAAATCGGTTTTGCCGATTGAATAACGGTCATGTCGTCTTTAAACGTTTGCAAGGCATCGCCGGGATAGGATGATTCCATATCTGTTTTCCCGTAAACATTACTTTCTCCGGTGGAACCCAATATTTCCAGATCGGCTTTGTTTGAAATTAACTTCCGACCAAGAATGTCTTTCACATAAACCGCATCAGGAAGGTTGTCGATCAATGTTTTCAATAGGATACGTTCATCAGCGATAGCCTTTTCCGATTTTCGTCGTTGGGTAACATCCCGAATCACTCCTTCACGAAAAAGTATCTCTCCATTTTCGTCAAGAGTGTACCACTTATGATCTTCTACCCAGATTTCAGTTCCATCCTTCTTCCTTAGCCTGAAGGTTCCCATTTCCTCATGCTTCTCTTGCAATACGGTACTTTCCCGATCTTCAGGCTGGAAATAGAGCTCTTTTGTGATGTCGATGGCCAATAATTCTTCTTTCGAATTGTATCCAAGCATTTCGACCATTGCTCGGTTTACCTCAATAAACTTACCTCGATTTGTACTTTTATAAACCCCGTCAGGCAAACGCTCTACCAAATTTTTGTAAAGCTTTTCGCTTTCGAATAGATCAGCCTCAACTTTTTCCAATGCGGTTAAGCCTTTTATGGTATCAATAGTTGCATTGGAATTAAATTCTTGATTTTTACAATATCCGGATGTGTTTACCTCAGATAAAGAGGAAGCGTTGATTTTTAATAAGGTTCGCAATTGAAGGCTGAAGCTTAATTCATCGATTGGAAAAGTGGAAAAAGCTTCGGCGCCAGACTCAATAATTGCATCGCTAAAATTTAATTGCGCCGATTTGGTTCCATAAAGAATAATAGGTATATGCTTGCAAAATGGATTGTCTTTGATTTCTTTGCAGACATCAACACCATTCATTCCTGGTAATTCAAGATTTAAGAGCAAGATATCAGGATTCTCATTAAGAACCAATGATAATAGATCATTTCCGGAGATTGATTCTAAAATTTTCGGATTCTGTTCCGATTTCAGTATGAATGATTTTATTGAAGAAATATTTTCATGCGACGAATCTGCAATTATATATTCGCTCATTTTTAATTGGTTATGAATTGATAGAAGTTGACTCGGGGGAATCCTTCATTAAAAAGTAAAGAGTTCTAATCATTCGCAAGATAAAAAATTATACCTTCTTTTGAAAGTTTATTGAGATATGCTCTTTAGAGATTTTATGATTTCTAGAGAAGAACAGAAATGCCATATTTTACATTTGATTTGTAATTCGGATATGAGTTGCTACTCCTTCTCTGCGACTGATTTCCTGTTGATTATGTGTTATTTTTCGATTGGTTAAAAAGTATTTTCTAATAAGATAAAATTATCTTCCTTTGTATATTCTTATTATTTACTTGATGATCGAATTCGACATTTTGTTTCGTAGGTACCACCGGCGACTTTTACTTTATACATTGAAATTTGTTGAAAGTGAAGGCGATGCACTTGATATTGTACAAAATGTGTTTGTTGCGATTTGGGAAAATGGGAAATATAAGCAAAATGAAGAGTTGGTTCAGGCTTACCTTTTTAGCGCTGTAAAGAAACGCTGCTTAAATTATTTGAAACATCAAAAAGTTGTAAAGAAGTTTGAAAATGAAACCGTTTTACAATTAAAAGAAATGGAAGCTATTCATTTTCAATCGGGTGAAAAATCGTTAATAGAAAGTGAAGATCTAAAACAGATAAATGATGCAATTGATTCTTTGTCAGATATATACAAAGAGGTAATTGTACTTAGCCGGTTTGACGGTCTTAAAAACAGTGAAATCGCAAAACAATTGAACCTTCCGGTTCGAACAGTTGAAACACGTGTATTCAGAGCGCTTTTGGCATTGAAAGAAAAAATATCTCAAAAATCATTTTTTATCTTTTTGTTTATGAATCGATTACGGTCGAAGTAGGGTTTTTCAAAAAAAAAGTTAATTTTTCTGACGTAGATTTCGCTGCATAGTTGTGTTAATGACATCAAAGTATCGAAAACGCAACAGAATGAATGACACGGAAAACATCGAAAATTTGATTGTTCGCTATTTGAATGGAAATAGCAACCACGAAGAACATGAAGAACTATTGGCTTGGATTGAAGAAATGCCTTCAAACCAAAGTGAATACCTTCGTGTGAAAGACATTTGGGATGCACTGAAAAATCAGAAAGACAATACTGCTGAACAACTCGTCCAATTTTACAAAAACCAATATTCGAAAAGTAAGTCCAGACAACTGGTTTGGATTTGGTCGCTTAGCGCGGTTGCCGCCATTCTTTTACTTGGGGTGATCATCTCTGTTTTAATTCCGATTGACCGGGTTTCTCAATCCGAAAACCTTCAGGTTTTTTCTGTGCCACTGGGGTCGCGATCAAAAGTTTTACTCGCCGATGGATCTGAAGTAAGCCTGAACTCTGGAAGCGAATTGAAATATTCGGCAGGGTTTTCCGCTGAAAACCGAATGGTAAGTCTGTCGGGAGAAGCTTTTTTTAATGTAAAATCAGATGCAAAACATCCATTTACTGTAAAAACTTCTGATTTCGACATTAAGGTAACGGGTACCAAGTTCAATGTTTGTTCTTACGCAGATAATAAATATTCAACAGCAACTCTGGCTGAAGGTAAAATCAGTCTTCGTTTAAAAGATAATGCCAGCATGTTTAAAGTTGAACCTGGAAAGAAGTTTCAACTCGACCGCATCAACAAAAAGCATTCATTGGATGAGGCCGATGTCGAGTCTGAAATTGCATGGAAGGACGATCAGTTTATTTTCAAAAATATTCCTTTTCCAGAGCTGGCTAAACGTCTCGAACGCTGGTATGATGTTAAGCTGAATTATTCTGACCAAAAGCTTCAGAATTATGCTTTTACCGGAAAGTTTAAAAATCAGGAAACAATTTGGCAGGTATTGGATGCATTATCTCTTACAACACCTATCGATTATCAGAAAATTTCTTTTAGAGAGTTTAAAATCATATATAAACCATTTAAAAATAATTAGTTAAAAAAAATGAAGACGAATTGTCGCCACAACAATCCGTCTTCCTGAACAATCAATAAATTATTAATTGTCTAAACACGTCAAATTTATGAAAAAAAAATGGATTCAACCGAGGGGTGAGTCATGTCTTGACATCCCTCTAATTGTACGAATTATGAAATTAGTATCACTTTTTTTGTTTGTTGCGGTGATGCATGTTGCAGCGGCAAGCTACTCTCAAACTACCAAACTTAATATTGTTGGACAAAATCTGACATTGGGAGAAGTTATGGAACGGATTGAAAATCAATCGGAGTTTTCATTCTTCTATAATGCCAACCAGATTGATTTAAAAAAGCGTATCAATATTGATGCTGAAAATCAACAACTAAATAAGATTTTGGATGAAGTTCTGGCAGGTACCGGATTAACTTACACGGTAAATAATAAGTTGATTGTTATTCACAAACTCGGTGAAACTGAAAACGTTTTCAGCGCACAGCAGACCAGCAAGGTTACCGGGAAAGTGGTTGATTCGACCGGAGCGCCACTGCCGGGCGTATCTATTGTTGTTAAAGGAACCACCAATGGAGTGATTACCGGTTCTGACGGACAATATAGTTTATCTAATGTTTCTCCGGGAGCGAAGATTTCCTTCACTTTTGTTGGAATGAAAGCGCAGGAAATTCAGGTGGGCAACAAGACTGTGATAAATGTTACTCTAGAGGAAGATGCGATTGGTCTGGAAGAAGTGGTTGCAGTTGGGTACGGTACTCAAAAGAAAACAAATCTAACCACTTCTGTTTCAGAATTTAAAAACAAAAACCTTGAAGAGCGAGCCATCGCCAGGGTCGATCAGGCACTGGTAGGCCAATTGGCTGGTGTTAATGTGAAACAAACCAATGGTACTCCTGGAAAAGCTTTTAGTATTCAGGTTCGCGGAACCGGATCAATTAGTGCAGGCAATGAACCGTTATACGTAATTGATGGTTTTCCCTTATCAACTTCCAGTACGAATGCAGCCGGAAATTATGCTACAGGTAATCCATTGGATAATATTAATCCGAATGATATTGAGTCCATACAGGTTTTGAAAGACGCAGCCGCTGCAGCTATTTATGGTTCAAGGGCATCGAATGGTGTTATACTCATTACAACCAAAAGAGGTAAGACGGGTAAATCAAAAATTACTTACAACACCTATTTTGGTATTAATCAGGCCAGTAGAAAACTAGATATGCTTGATGGTCAGGGTTGGATTAATAGGGCGACTGAGATTATCAATGGGCAATATGTTGCTGCTTATGGTAAAAAAGGTGCTTTGGCAACAGATGATGATGCAACCCGGACTGCATTAGTTGGCTCGTTTAATGCCAATTACTTTCTTGATCCCCGTTGGGCTCAACCAGGTCACCCAGGTTTAGATTTCATCGATTGGCAGGATCAGATTTTCAGAACCGGACAAATGCAGAGCCATGAGGTTTCGGTGAGTGGTGGTAACGATGTTGTAAAGTATTTTGTATCAGGGAATTTTTCAAATCAGGATGGCTTTGTTAAAGATCAGGGTTTAAAAACATATTCCGCGAGAGCTAATGTTGAAATTAATGCTGCCAAAAAATTGAAAATGGGTATTAATATTGCGCCTACCTATTCAGTCATTCAAGACCCGGGTGTTGAAGGTAAGGATAATATTTATCATCATGCATTGAGTATGAGTCCTGTGCAGGAATCAACAGCAGGAGCATATGCAAATTCATTCAATAATGCTCAATATAAATGGAGCAATTCATGGAACAGTCCACTTGCCATATTAGAAAATGTTGTTGGTGAAACAAAAAGATACCGTACACTTGCTTCGCTATACGGTGAATACGAATTTATGAAGGGGCTTTCATTCAGAACGTCTATCAATTTTGACAATACAGATAATACCTCGCGTACCTATGTGCCATACACCGTTTCGGGTACTTTGTTAACCCGGACGTTTGATCCAGCAAAAGCAGCGCTTACTTCAAATACTTCAGGTTCATTCAGCACTTACAAAAGACAAACTTTTGTAAACGAAAATACGCTGACCTACAATACTACAATTAATGCTAAACACAATTTTAATGTACTTCTTGGTCAATCGTATAATTGGGACCGAACTGATATTTCAACACTTAATTCAAGTGGGGGTTATACCAGTAGCGTAATACAAACGCTAAATGCGGCTTCAGCGGTTACGGGTAACTCATCAGCCAGTCAAAATGTTTTGTTATCCTATTTTAGTCGCGTTCAATACAGTTATAATGATAAATATCTATTCTCAGCCAGTTTACGCGAAGACGGTTCATCGCGGTTTGGATCCAATACTCATTATGGTATATTCCCATCAGCTTCTGTCGCATGGAACATGGTTAAAGAAAATTTCATGCAAAGATTTCATGTCATTAGCGAATTAAAACTTCGGGGTAGTTATGGCGCAAATGGTACGAATAATTTAGGTTCTGATTATGCATCAATACCTACCTTAGCATCGTCAGGATATGTATTCGGAACTACGCAGGCTGCTGTAATCGGTCAGTCACCGAGTAAAATTTCCAATCCTGATTTACAATGGGAACGATCGGTTACCTATGATTTGGGTTTAGATTTTGGTTTTTTGGATAACCGGATAACCGGATCTTTTGATTATTACAACAAGCTAAATACAAAATTATTGTTGAATGTACAGATTCCTGAAGCAACTGGTTTTTCATCATATTTGAGTAACACTGGTTCTGTAAGAAATATTGGAGAAGAATTGGAGATAACCTCCCGTAACTTAATTGGAAAATTAAAATGGAATACAACCATTTCAATTAGTCATAACACGAATAAAGTTGTTGCTTTAGGCCCCGGACAAACACAGATTTTAATCCCTTCATCTTTTGATATTTCCAACTTTATTCTAAGGGTTGGAGAGCCAATGAACAGTATTTTTGTTGTCAGACAAAATGGCTGCTTAACACAGGCCGATATTACGAACAAAGTTGCTATGTATGGAACCGAAACCGTGGGTGATCCCAGGTATGTGGACTTTAGCGGACCAAAAGGTGTTCCAGATGGTGTTATTGACGCAAACGACCGCCAGATTGTTGGTCACCCAAATCCAGATTATACATGGGGGATTACCAATACATTCAAATACAAAGGATTTGATTTGAGCGTATTGATTCAGGGTCAGAATGGCGGATCTGTTTATTCGCTCTTAGGTCGTGCTCTTACCAGAACAGGACAAGGATTTACCGATAATGCCCCAGCATTTTATAAAGACAGGTGGATTTCTGCTGATCAACCAGGAGCAGGCCGCGTAAGTAAGGCATATTCAACATTTGGAAGAATTGTAAATACCGACTGGTTGTATTCTTCTAATTATTTCCGGGTACGCGATATCACTCTGGGTTATGATTTAGGAAACGTTATTAAAAAGAACATTTTAGAGGGAGCACGTATTTATGTAACTGCTGAAAACTGGTTTGGACATGATAAGTATTATGGTGGGGCAAACCCTGATGCAACCAATACTGACCTAAGTGGAAATTCCAGTTACCTGGCTCCTGGTGATTATGGAGGCTTACCACTGGCAAAATCATTAATCCTTGGGTTAAATATCACATTTTAATCATCCTTAAATCAATTGAAAATGAAGCAAATATTATATGTATTCGCAATAACATTAGGCGTTCTGTCAGTTTCGTGCAACAAGGAATTAGATCAAATTCCGATTTCGCAGGGTACAACGCTCACTTTTTATCAATCTCCCAGTGATTTTGTCCAGGGAGTGAATGCCGTTTATAGTGATTTAAGAGCCTATCCCGATCGATTGCTCAACCTTTCTGAAATTCGTTCTGATAATATTTATGGAGTATCAGACTTAGGCGTGCGTGACTGGGATCCCATTAACAGTTTTCAAAAAGCGATGACTGGCAATGCATATGTTGAAGAAGCCTGGAATATTGACTTTAATGGAATATTTAGGGCCAACACTGTTCTGGAACAGATTACTAAAAATGGCAGCTATATCAACTCAGCAACTTTACAAACCAGATTAGACGCCGAAACTCGTTTTTTGCGTGCTTTCTTTTATTTCGACCTGGTCAGATATTTTGGCAAGGTTCCTTTAATTGACCATACCATGACTGCTTCTGAAGCAAGCACAGTAGCACGTAGTTCTGTTAAGGACGTTTACGCTTTAATTATCTCTGACCTTCAGACCGCAATAGCTAATTTACCAGCTTCTTACACAGGTGTAGATGTTGGCCGGGCAACTAAATACGCTGCTGAAGGTTTACTCGCACAAGTTTATATGGCCCGGTCAGGTCCAACTTACGATGTTGAAGGCCCGGGTCTGGGATTAAATGAATGGAGTTTGGCATTACCTTTACTTCAGGATATTATCAATAGCGGTTTATTTACTTTTAATCCCAATTTTGCCAATATATTTTCGTACTCGAACCAAAATCCAACCCTCAATAAAGAGGCCGTTTTTGACGTAATGTATCTCGCAGGAGCAAGTACCTCTACCTCTAGCTCGCTTTATGGAGCAACTTTTTGCTGGGTGCTTTGTCCAAATATGTATTTCAAATCAATTAATGACACAAAGTCAAACGGAGCTTTAGAGGCCATACCTGTGTCAAATGATTTAATAAGTAAATATGATGCTGCCGATGTACGAAAGACTTTCGCCATCCATACGGCATCTTACAATAATGCAGGCAGCACGGAAACCAGACCGTTTTTCCAAAAATATCTTGACTTTTCAAAAATTCCAGCATCAAGTCGTTATGACTGGGGTATTAACTTTATTGCCATCAGATATACCGATATTTTGTTGCTAAAGGCCGAATGTGTTTTAAATGGGGCATCAGGCTCACAGGCAACCGACGTAGATGCAGTTGTGAATCAGGTTAGAACCCGTGCTGTAGCTGGTGCTACTCCCTTGGTAGGTGTAACCAAAGCACAGTTACTTGAAGAAAGGCGAAAAGAGTTCGCCGATGAAGGTAGCCGTTGGTTTGATCTTCAGAGAAGTGGAAATCTGGTAACGATCATGAATAACTGGATGGCTGTTGAAGATGCTACCAGGAAACAAATGAACCAAGTGGTGCCTGGATATATTGTTTATCCTGTTCCTCAGTCACAGTTGGATGCTGCGCCTGGATTATATACTCAAAACACCGGTTATTAATCAGGTTTAATAATGCCGTAACTCAAGCTTGAGTAAGTTAAAAATTTGTAAAAGAAAAGGTGGGTGTTGTTGCCCACCTTTTTTAAGACTAAAATTGATCGCTGAAACAAAAAATCATATTTACTTGTAACAATACCCGAAGTCAGAATTCTTAAATCCAATAAGTCCATGAGCCTCCGAATTAAAAAATGCCGAATTTTTCTGATTGTTTTTGTCTTTTCAATCGGTGTAAACGCTCAATCTTCGACCAATGCAAAAGTTTCCCGGAACGGAAATGTTATTTCGATTGATTCGGGTGCCGATCATTATCGGGTTGAAGTTTGTACACCATCGATGATTCGTATTCGTCAGGCTACTGCAACCGGCTTTGAGGCCGACGAGCAACTGATGGTTATTCGGTACAAATGGGATGAAATGCCATTTGCATTCAACGAAAAAAATAAGGTTTGGGAGTTAAAAACCATTGCGTTAACGGCTAAAATATCCATTGATCCAGTTCGAATTTCATTTTATACTCCGGAGGGCAAATTAATTAATCAGGACAATCACTCCGAAACTTCGATGGGATACGCCAATGAAGCTCCTTTTTGCTCAAAACAGCTTCAGCCGGGCGAGCATTTCTTCGGATTTGGCGAACGAATGGACTTCATCGATCAATTAGGCAAAACATTAACTCTTGATGTTGGGCGCGGAACGGCCCGCGATCACGAAATGGGTCCTTACAACATATTGGAAGCCAATTATTCGCCTGTGCCCTTTTTTATGAGTTCTCTTGGGTACGGCATTTTTCTGCACAACGCCAACCCAAGTACCTGGGACATGGGACATTCATCTGTCGAAAATTATTCTTTTGGCGCTGATGGGGGAGAATTGGATTACTATTTCATTTATGGCCCTTCATTTAAAGATATTCTCCGGAATTACACCTTGCTGACCGGGACCTCTCCATTGCTTCCTCGTTCGGCCATGGGCTTGCATGTTGGAACTTATAGCGGTGGAACCTGGGGCTACGAAGATATTACCTCGCAACATTATGTGGTGGCGTTGGCCAAAAAATTCAGAGAAATGGGCATTCCGGTCGATATTTTGCACCTCGATTCAACCTGGCGGATCTTCGGAAAGGTCAATGGCAAAGGCGGAACCAGTTTTGAGTGGCGACAACCCGGATTCCCGGATCCCAAAGCCATGTTCGACAGTCTGTATGCTTTGAATTTCCAGATGGTTGGCTTGCATATCCGCCCGAGAATCGACAACGGAAACATCAATAATTACCTCGATCAGGCCAAAGCTTTGGGGCTGACCTATCCAGAAAATGGCAAACCGGGCGATTTTCCAAATTTTTTCGATCAAAAAGCTGTGGACTGGTGGTGGACGAATTGTTTGAAACCCTTGGCTGATCTGGGTTGCATGTTTGTGAAAACCGACGAAGGAAGTGCATTTGGTCGGGTAGGGAATGAGTTGGTTGATAAAAAAGGACCTCAGGGAAAAGAAGTTGCCAGGTTGCATAACCTGTTCCCAATTGCATACGCCAAAGCGCCTTTCCTGAAATTTCAGGAGAACAATCACATGCGTGGGTTGGAACACACCCGCGAAGGGTTTGCTGGAATTCAGCGCTATCCGTTCATTTTTGCAGGCGACTGGCCTTCGTTGTGGCAATATTTCAAACCGGTTATTCGTGCTGGCCTGAACATTGGTCTTTCAGGAATTCCGGCATGGGGACATTGCATGGGCGGTTTCGAACAGGTGGCCGATCCCGAATTATATGTTCGCTGGGTTCAGTTCGGTATGTTCAGTCCAATTGCCCATCTGTTTGGTATGGAACACCCCAACTACAAAGAACCTTGGAGCTATGGCGCCGAAGCTCAGGAAATTTTCACCAAATACGATAAACTTCGCTATCGCCTGATCCCTTATTTGTATTCGTCATATTATCAATCGTATTTCTCCGGAAGTCCGGTTATTCAGGCCATGGTTTTCAATTATCCTCAGGATGTTAATACTTACAACATCGATGATCAGTACTTCTTTGGCGACCAGATGCTGATTTGTCCGGTGACCACCAAAGGAGCCAAATCGCGTACCGTTTATCTTCCTGAGGGCCAGTGGATCGATTTCTGGTCGGGCGAAAAGTTCGACGGCAAAAAAAATATTCTGACCCTGACCCCGCTTACCAAACTGCCAATCTTCATCAAAGCCGGAGCCATTATTCCGATGCAGCCCGACATGCAATACTTTGGCGAAAAACCAATTGATCCGGTTACTTTAGACATTTACCCTTCAGGAAACTCGGCCTACAAACTTTATGAAGACGATGGAAAATCGCTCAAATATCAACATGGCGAATTTTCTCAAACCGAAATCAAATGTTCAGAAACCAGTTCATCGATAATAGTGGATATTCTTCCTTCAGAAGGACAATTCAAGGTTGCCGATCGCAATTATACTTTAGCTGTGCATTTGGACAAAAAACCAGAATCGGTAACTTCTGGAGAAAATGTACTTAGCAACTGGACTTTTAGTGAGGACAAAAAAGTGCTGGAAATCACTGTCCCAAAGAAAGCTGCTGAAAAAGTTAGCCTTACGATTACAAAATAGTTTTGTAAATTGTCAGTTGTAGAATTTAAATTTCATCCGATGAATAATGGAAAATTGAGAAAATATTCGCTGGTCATGTTGGTTGTGTTTTGCCTGTTCGCTGTTCATGCAATGGCCCAGATGGCAGTTCGAACGCCTGGTTGGCCGCAAATTACTAAAGAAGCAAAACCTTGGAGCCGCTGGTGGTGGATGGGTAGCGGTGTCGATCCGTCTAATTTGAAAGCTGCCATGGAAGCCTATTCGAAAGCCGGGCTGGGCGGATTGGAAATTACTCCGATTTATGGGGTTCATGGTTACGAAAACCGGTTCCTTAAATTTCTTTCTCCTGAATGGGTGAAAAACCTGGAATACACACTTCAGGAAGGCAAACAACTGGATATGGGCATCGATCTGGCTATGGCGTCAGGCTGGCCGTTTGGCGGCTTGTGGGTAACTCCGGAAGATGCCTGCAAATACATGTCGATACAATCGTATTCACTGCTAAAAGAAGGACAACAACTTCAGGAAAAAGTGACCATGGTTCAGGAACCCATGCTTCGGACCATTAGTCGCCCTAAACTTGACATCTCGCAGTTGAAATATCCGGTTAGCGCCAATGAAGACAGCCTGCAAAACTGGGCGATTGAACAGGTGCGTTACCCAATTCAGATGCCGTTGCAAGCCTTAATGGCCTATTCCAATAAAGGCGAAATACTGAACCTGACTTCCAACGTTGATCCGGATGGAAAACTGAACTGGACGGCTCCTGCTGGTCTCTGGAAATTGTTTGCCGTTTTCGAAGGCTGGCACGGAAAAATGGTTGAGCGTGCCGGTCCTGGCGGCGAGGGCGATGTGATCGACCATTTCTCGGATAAAGCTATTGATAATTATCTGGGTCATTTTACTACTTCGTTCGCCGGTCACAACGTTAGCGGATTACGGGCCTATTTTAATGATTCGTACGAAGTGGACGATGCGCGCGGTGAAGCCAATTTTACTCCTCTGATGTTCGACGAATTCCAGAAACGGCGTGGTTACGATATTCGCGAATACCTTCCGGCATTGTTGGGACAGGATACTCCTGAATATAATCAACGCGTTTTGTCTGATTATCGCGAAACAATTTCGGATTTGATACTTGAAAAATATACGCAACGCTGGCACGACTGGGCTGCAAAAGGTGGAAAAATAATCCGCAACCAGGCTCATGGAGCGCCTGCCAATATTCTGGATTTGTATGCTGCTGCCGACATTCCTGAAACAGAAGGCGAAGATGTGGTAAAAATAAAAACAGCATCTTCGGCGGCTCATGTGATGGGCAAAAAACTGGCTTCGTCCGAATCGGCAACCTGGCTAAAAGATCATTTTGAAGCTTCGCTGGCCGATGTTAAACAGGCTATCGATTTGTTCTTGCTGGCCGGAATCAATCATGTATTTTATCATGGAACAACATTTTCGCCTCAGGATGCTCCGTGGCCGGGCTGGATGTTTTATGCCGCTGTACACTTCGGGCCAACCAACACCATTTGGAACGATTTCGGTACGTTGAATACCTATATTGCCCGTTCGCAGTCTTTTCTTCAGGCCGGAAAACCTGATAACGATATTTTGCTCTATTACCCCATTGCTGATGAATATGCTGTTCGCGGTAAATCGATTTTGCTTCATTTTGATGGTGCGGCCAAAGGTTCATCGGTTCGCAAATCGGCTGAATACCTGTTCGGAAAAGGGTATGCTTTCGATTATATTTCCGACCGTCAGGTTGCGAACCTCGAAACAAAATCAGGAAAAATACTCACGGGAGGAATTAATTACGAAACCATTTTGCTTCCACCGGTAAAACTGATTCCGGTAGAGACGTTTGAAAAATTGATCACTTTAGCTAAAAACGGCGCAATTGTTTTGTTGGAAGAACTTCCGGTTGATGTTCCCGGACTGGGAAAATTGTCGGAAAGGCAGATTAAACTTCAGGCTTTGAAAAAATCGCTGAATTTCATCAAGCAAGCCGGCAGCACGATTCAGAAAGCCAAAGTTGGAAAGGGGCAGTTATTAATGGGTGATCTGTCGGAACTGCTCGTTCAGGCCAAAATTCGTCACGAAATAATGGCCGACCGCGGATTACAATGTATTCGCAGGGTGGACGGGGGCAATACGACTTATTTTATTGCAAATCGTGGCACCGAAACGATTGACGGAATGGTTTCGCTTGATACCCCAATGGGCTCGGCAGTTTTGTATAATCCAATGAATGGAACTTTCGGCAAAGCTCAAACCAAATCATTCAATAATTTTGGTGAAGTTTACCTTCAGGTGAAACCGGGAGAAAGTTGCATCGTTCAGGTTTTTCCGGGAAAGGTGAATGCGCCTGAATATGTCTATCAGAAAGCCTCCGGAGGGCCAGTTCCGATTCATGAAGATTGGACTTTAACTTTTGTGAGCGGCGGACCGGAACTTCCCCAACCTGTGAAACTTACGAGCCTGGGTTCATGGACCGAGTTGGAAGGCGACGGCTACAAAGCCTTTTCCGGAACGGCGGTGTACAAAACCTCGTTTGCAAGGCCTTCAGGTGATGCCAGGTTTTATCGGCTCGATTTGGGCAAGGTGGCTTACAGCGCTCGGGTCAGCCTGAACGACAAAGAGTTGGTAACCTTGATTAGTTCACCTTTTACTGTTGATATTCCGGTAGCCGACCTGAAGCCTGAGAATACGCTGGAAATTTCGGTGACCAACCTGATGGGAAATCGCATGGCCGACATGGAGCGAAAAGGTCAGCCGTACAAGATTTTCTATAATGTCAACTTCCCAGCTCATGATGCGGCAAATCGTGGTTCAGATGGACTCTTTACTACATTGGGTTGGAAACCTCAGGTGTCTGGCTTAATCGGACCAGTATCGTTAACGCCTCTTCAGCCAGTGAAATTCTAATGGGTACCACAAATGACTGATGGAACGTGGAGGAAGTGCGTTAGCTTGTTTTTAATTCGATTTCAGGGCAGGGGTAACTTATTTATCTTGTGTATAACTTTCTAAATGTCTTTTGTGCTTTAAAAGTGAGAAACAAAACTAAATCAACTTCTCCTATGAATTTTTTTTGTTCAAAAACTAAACTATTCCTGATTGTACTGGCTTTTGTTGGCTGCCAAACGATCCAGAAACCAACAAAAATTGACCGGTTTGCATTGGTCAATCGACATAATGTGCTGGTCGAACAGCCCGATACGTTGGCCAGCCTTTCTGTTGGAAATGGTGAATTTGCCTTCACCACCGATGTTACCGGTCTGCAAACATTTTACAAAGAATACGAAAAAGGTGTCACGCTCGGAACACAATCCAATTGGGGCTGGCATACGTTTCCGAATACTGAGAATTACAATGTCATGCAAAGTGCATCGTATTCTGACTATCGGGGCCGAAAAGTACCATATTTGAGTCAGGATTCGAAGAATGAGCATGATATTGCAGCAGCTAATTATTTTCGGGAAAATCCACAGCGTTTACAATTGGGAGTCATTCGTTTGATCCTGAAAAAGGCTGATGGAAAAGAAGTTAAGCTGGCCGATATTCAGAGTCCGAAACACCAGCTCAAACTTTGGGAAGGGCGCATTAGCAGCGAATTTTCGGTTGAAGGTCAACCGGTAAAAGTGGAAGTCTTTTGTCATCAGCAAAAAGATATGATTTCTGCCAAAATCAGTTCATCACTGATTGAAAAAGGTCAACTAAAAGTAGAATGGATTTTCCCTTATGCGGTTCCTGTAAACACCCATTCGGGTTACGATTTTTCTTCGGTTGATAAACATGTGTCGAAGCTCGAAAAGCTGAACGACAACTCAGCAAAAATTTTACGCACTTTAGATAACGATCATTACCAGGTTAAACTTCAGTGGGAAGGAGCAGGAAATCTGGAAGAAACGGAATCGCATCATTTTGTGCTTTCATCCAAATCCGGCACTATTTCATTCAGTTGTTTATTTTCTCCTGAAGAAAAATCAGAAGCACTGCCAACATTTGCCGAAACCGAAACAAATAACCTCGAAACATGGAAAAACTTCTGGGAAACCAGCGGTGTTGTTGATTTCTCGGCCTGTACCGATCCACGCGCCAAAGAGCTGGAACGCCGGTTCGTACTGTCGCAATACCTGACCAAAATCAATAATTCAGGATCGTTGCCACCGCAGGAAACCGGATTGGTGTATAACAGTTGGTATGGCAAGGCTCACCTCGAAATGCATTGGTGGCACTCTGCTCATTTTGCCAACTGGGGTCATGCGGAGGTTTTGGATAAACAGCTGGAATGGTATCACACCATTTATCAGAAAGCACTCGAAACAGCGCAAATGCAGGGATTCAAAGGCGTTCGCTGGCCTAAAATGGTTGGTCCTGAGGGTCAGAATAGTCCATCCGGAGTAGGAAGTTACCTGATTTGGCAGCAACCACACATTATTTACATGGCCGAGCAATTGTACCGCAGCAATCCTTCGCCTGAAATCCTGAATAAATACAAAGATTTGATTTTTGCTACAGCCGATTTTATGGCCGACTTTGCCGTGCCTGATTCAACCGGAAAGGTTTACAATTTGCTTCCTCCGCTTATTCCGGCACAAGAACACTGGAACCGCAAGACAACCATGAACCCACCGTTCGAATTGGCATATTGGCATTGGGCTTTGGCCATTGCGCAGGAATGGCACAGACGATTAAACCAACCTGTTGACGCACATTGGAACGAGGTTTTGAACGGACTTCCGGCGCCTGATCAAGAAAACGGTGTATACCTTGGAATTGCGAAGGCATCCGATTCGTACACCAATCCGAAAGCAGTAACCGACCATCCTATGGTTACCGGAACGGTTGGAATGCTTCCATTGTGGAACAAAGTTGATCCAGAAGTGATGCGCAATACGTTGAAAAAAGTGATGAGTAACTGGGATTGGCCCACCACCTGGGGCTGGGATTACCCCATGGTGGCCATGTGTGCCACCCGTTTGAATGAACCGGAAATTGCGCTGGAAGCTTTACTGAAAGATGTACAGAAAAATACGTACCTGAAAAATGGACACAATTACCAAAGTCCACGCCTACGCATCTATTTGCCAGGCAATGGCGGTTTCCTGAAAACCATTGCCTTGATGTGCGCCGGATGGGATGGCTGCACCGTCGAAAATCCCGGCTTTCCGAAAGATCGCAAATGGAACGTGAAGTGGGAAGGATTAGTAAAAGACTTTTAAAAGAATACCCTGAAAGGGTAAAATATCAATAGCCCCGGGTGTAGTGAAACGAAACCCGGGGGTGAATAGACGAGCAAAAACAGGGCGCATTTGCCAATGATGTTTGAAGCACAAGCGCTGTATGCGCCGCATGGAAAGCCATTTAATCTCATTTTGGCTGACTGCAATTAGGGTAGTCATGCTTAAAATCGTCTTTAATTAAAAGAACAACTAAACTGAATCTGAACCGACCAAATGTTCTCCACCTAGTGAGTCTTTTGGGGATGTAAAACCTGACATATGAAATTAATTTGTACCCTTTTCCTATTATTCCTTTCCTGTTTCCTTTCTATTGCATCTCTTTCCCAAAAACAAACTCTTTTCCTTTCCGGAACCGATAACGTCCATACTAAAACCTGGGATTTCTTCTGCACTTCAGGACGGAACAGTGGAGTCTGGACCAAGATTGAAGTGCCGTCGCACTGGGAGCAGCAGGGATTTGGCGAATACGATTATGGTCGAGATTATCGCACGTATGGCAAGAAATTCAAGTTTGCCGATGAAAAAGGAATGTATGAATATACGTTTCAGGTACCAGCTGACTGGAAAAACAGAAAGGTCTTTATCGTATTTGAAGGTTCGATGACCGATACCGAAGTGAAGATCAACGGCCAACTGGCCGGAGATATTCATCAGGGAGCATTTTATCAGTTCCGATACGACATAACCGACAAACTCAAATTCGGCCAACTCAATTTACTGGAAGCCACTGTAAGCAAGATGTCAGCCGATCCATCGGTGAACCGTGCAGAGCGTTTTGCCGATTACTGGGTGTTTGGTGGCATTTTCCGTCCGGTTTACCTCGAAGCTTTTCCGGAGGAACATCTCGAACGGGTGGCCATTGATGCCAAAGCCGACGGATCGTTTGCGATGGATGTTTTTCCGAAAAACCTGAAGGGAAAAAGGACAGTGTCTGCTGAAATTATGGATTCCGGAAATACAGTAGTTGCCACTTTTAATTCGGAAGCAAATAAAACTGATTCGATCGTCATTTTAAACTGCAAAGTTGCGGATCCGGCAACGTGGACTGCCGAAACTCCTAACCGTTATTCGGTTCGTGTTTCACTGAGAGACGGCAAGAACGAAATCTACACCACCACCGAAAAATTTGGCTTCCGAACCATCGAAATTCGGCAGGGCGATGGCATTTACCTGAATGGTACCAAAATCAAAATGAAAGGTATCAACCGTCATGCTTTTTGGCCTGAAACCGGTCGTTGTCTGAATAATAAGATCAATCTTGACGACGTGAAGCTGATCAAATCAATGAACATGAATGCCGTGCGTTGTTCCCATTATCCGCCCGATCCGGTTTTCCTGGATTACTGCGATTCGCTTGGTTTGTATGTGCTCGACGAATTGGCTGGCTGGCAAAATGCCTATGCCACAATGCCGGGAGCGAAGTTGGTCAAAGAACTGGTCATCCGTGATGTGAATCACCCTTCCATCATTTTCTGGGACAATGGAAATGAAGGCGGAACCAACAAAGAACTGGATGACGATTTTGGGTTTTACGACAAATCGAAGCGTCCGGTGATTCATCCACATCACAAGCCAGGTAATGATTTCAACGGAATCGATTGTAACCATTATGAAAACTATTACAGTTCGAAAAAGATATTTGCGGAAGGTAAAATTTACATGCCCACCGAGTTTTTGCATTCGCAGGACGATGGTGGTGGCGGTGCCGGTCTGGAAGATTTCTGGGAACTCTTCTGGAATACGCCAAACGCTGGAGGTGGTTTTATTTGGGCTTTATTGGACGAAGGTATTGTCCGCACCGACCTAAATGGATTTATCGATGTTAACCGTGTCAATGCGCCCGATGGAGTGGTTGGTCCGCACCGCGAAAAGGAAGGCAGTTTTTATGCCATTCGTGAAATTTACTGTCCGGTAAAAATCAAGCTAAAAAAACTTCCGGAACAGTTCGACGGAACGATTCCTGTTGAAAACCGCTATCATTTCACCAACCTGAAAGACTGTCGTTTTGAGTGGCAGTTGGTGAACTTCAGTACAGTTCCTTACCGGCAAGCTGTTCACGAAGTGATGAAAAACGGAACTGTTGCAAGTTCTGACATCAGACCATTGGAACGTGGAACTTTGAATTTGGAGCTTCCTGCAGATTACAAAAAATATGATGCACTTTACCTGAAAGTGTTCGACCGTTCAGGAGATGAAATTTATTGCTACACCTGGAAAATCGGTGGTAACCTTCGTGCGGTTTCACAACTGGTGAAAATGGATGTCAGCGAACAGGAGAAACAGCAGCGCGAAAAGCTGAAAGCAGCCGGAATTCAGGAAGACAATATCTTACCAATAGAACAGCAATCAGCCGATCTTTCAAAAGAAAATGGAGTGGCAGAACTTACTGAAAACGACAGTCTTTATACCCTGAAAGCCTCCGGAATTGCGGTGACTTTCAGCCGGAAAGATGGTAAAATCCGCAAAGTAACCAACGATTTAGGTTTGCCACTTCCGTTTTGTAATGGTCCGGTTTTGGTGAGCGGAAATGCCAAATTGGAAAGTATCAAACCGGTGAAAGGCGAAAAAAGTTATTCGCTCGAAATGAGCTATTCAGGCGATTTTAAAAAAGTAATCTGGACGATGTTCAGCAGCGGCTGGCTGGCGATGGATTACGAATATCAGGTTTCAGGAGAGCAACTATTTACCGGCATTAGTTTCGATTTTCCGGAGTCGGATGTGATTGGCACCAAATGGCTGGGAAAAGGCCCTGCAAATGTTTGGAAAAACCGCATGGCTGGCGGAGTACTTGATGTGCATCAACGCATGTATAACAACAAATTGCCAGCCGACAACAGTTGGGGATTACCACAATTCAAAGGCTATTTCCCGGAAGTTTCGTGGATGGAATTCAATACGGTTGACGGCAAATTTACCATGGTTTCGCAGGAAGACGACCTGTTTGTGCGCCTGTTCAATTTCTACGGAATTTCTGGTCCAAAGAATTATCCGGTTTTGCCGGTGGGTGACATTTCGTTTTTGGATGCCATTCCACCAGTTGGAACCAAACTAGCCATGGGTATAAGTAACGACACCTGGAACCTCGGACCAATGGGCGAACTGAACAAGATGGACAAACCCGTAAAACGAACATTGTATTTTTATTTTGGACTATTAAACTAATTCGAGGAGACTGATCAGATGACTCAAAGTCATCTGATCAGTTAATCTGAAAAGATAAACTATGACAACGCGAAGAAAATTTATCCAACAAAGCCTTTTGACTGGCGGCGCACTTTTGTCTTCTGGATTATATGGTTTTGCCGCTTTTCAGGATAAATCCTATTCAAAACACGATATTTCCCGGTTTGCTAAACGCCTGAAACCGCTTGGCCGCATCCTTGAATTGGAGGGGTATTACGTATGGGGAACCTGTCCGATTGTAGCACCGGACGGAAAAATCCATGTGTTCTTTTCGCGATGGGATGCCAGAAAGGGAATGGGTGGCTGGATCAACGGTTCGGAGATTGCCCATGCGGTGGCTGATCAGCCTGAAGGCCCTTATTCCGAAATTGAAACCATTTTGGCTCCACGAGGCGAAGGTTTTTTCGATGGAACAACCTGCCACAACCCGCATATCCAGTTTGTCGATGGAAAATACTGCCTTTTTTATATCGGTAATTCCAATAAAAAGACCGATACCAAACGAATTGGTCTGGCAACGGCTGATTCACTTTTCGGTCCATGGAAACGACCGGACAAACCATTGCTCGAAGCAGGCGAACCTGGTTCGTGGGACGACCATTGTACCTCGAACCCGGCTTTTCTGAAACATCCGAACGGGCAATACTGGTTGTATTACAAATCGTGGAATACTGAAGAATATGAGCATCCGGTCGATCCGGCCATTCGCGGTAACCGGAAATACGGACTGGCCATTGCGGACAAACTGGAAGGGCCGTACGTGAAATACTCCGGAAATCCGATTCTGGATTATTCCAAATTGGGAAATAATCGGCAGCTGGAAGATGGCAATGTGTTCATGGAAAAGGACCGGTATTACATGCTGGCGCGCGATATGGGACGATTTGATCATGAGGTTGGAATCATTTTGGAGTCGAAAGATGGCATTCACTGGTCTGAACCAAAGATCAGCTATTTTGGGTACAGTCATTATCTGCAACAACTGCCTGCACCATCGAATCTGAAGAAATACGGACGGTTTGAGCGACCGCAAATACTGATGCAAAATGGGCATCCAACGCATTTGTTTGTGGCTACGCAAGGCGGAAAATACTTGACTTCGTCGGCCTTTGTGTTTGAAGTAAAATGAATTAAATGAACCACATAGTCACATAGAGCACATAGATTATTATTTTCGTTTACTCTGTGTCTTTTCAGCGTTCTCTGTGGTAAAATAAATTAAAATGAAGAAGATATTACTAATTGCGTTTATTGGTCTGGCCTTTCAAGTCAGCCTTCAGGCCAAACAAAAACCAACGGCGTTTACTATTGGCGACTCTACGGTAAAAAACGGCAAAGGTGATGGCTCTGGAGGCCAGTGGGGCTGGGGCGACCTGATCGTTCAGTATTTTGACACCACCAAAGTATTTGTGAAGAATCGTGCATTGGGAGGAACGAGTAGTCGCACTTTTCAAACCAAAGGACTTTGGGAAGCTGTCCTCAAAGATCTCCAGAAAGGTGATTTTGTATTGATGCAGTTTGGGCACAACGACAATGGTCCGGTGAACGATACCTTGCGTGCACGCGGAACCATCAAAGGCGTGGGTGAAGAAACCGAAGAAATCGACAACCTGATTACCAAACAACACGAAGTGGTTCACAGTTACGGTTGGTACCTCCGGAAAATGGTTCAGGAAGCCAAAGCTAAAGGTGCTATCCCAATCATCGTTACTCCTATTCCGCGCAACGACTGGGAAAACGGCATGATCAAACGTACGCCGGCCAGTTATCCCGATTGGGCTATGGAAGTGGCACGACAGGAGAAAGTTGGCTACATCAACCTGAATAAAAGCATGTCGGAAAAGCTGGATGTATTTGGCGAAAATAAAGTTACCGGTATCTATTTTTTTGCTCCCGATCACACGCATACTTCTGCTAAAGGCGCTGCGATGGCTGCATCGCTGGTAGTTGAAGGAATAAAGGCGAATAGGAAATGCGGACTGAACCGTTTCCTGTTGGAAAAGCCTAAAATAGACTTGTCGCTATTCTTCGCTCCATCGTTATTTCGTTTCGATTTTGGGTCAGTAGAACCTCTGACAGGATGGACTCAAATTACCCAAAAATCAGTGTATTCAACCCAAAAAGGTTTTGGAATCGTTCCTTCCGGAGAAATGGAAGAAGGCAAAGATTTTTTGAGTAGTAAAAAACCGTTTTATTTCACGGTCGATCTTCCGGAAGGTCATTACCAGTTACTACTCACGCTGGGCGGATCGGCAGAAGGTTCCTCAACGACACTCAAGGCAGAGTCGCGCCGGTTGTTGCTCGAAAATGTAAAAACAGCTTCGGGCGAAACTATTCAGAAAACGGTAGTGGTTGATGTGCGTTATCCACAAATGAAAAATCAGGAAGGAATAAAACTGAAAGATCGTGAACTGAATTACCTCAATTGGGACCATAAGCTGACAATTGAATTCAATGGGGAACATCCGTGTGTGGCTGCAATTGAAATTAAAAAAGCGGATCATTTGCCAACTATATTTTTGGCAGGAAACTCCACGGTGACCGATCAGGAAAACGAACCGTGGGCATCGTGGGGGCAGATGTTCCCGAACTTTTTGAAGCCTGAAGTTGTGGTTGCCAATTACGCCGAGTCGGGCGAAACACTTCTGGCATTCAAGCGGGAAAACCGATTACAAAAGATTTTGAGCCAGATGAAAACAGGTGATTACCTGTTCATGGAATTTGCGCACAACGACCAGAAACCGGGCGGCAACCATCTGGACGCCATGACTACTTATAAAGATGAACTGAAATCTTACATTGCTGAAGTCCGTAAAAAAGGCGGAAAACCGGTGCTGGTCACTTCAACCAACCGCCGGAAGTTTGATGAAAATGGGAAAATTATCAATACGTTGGAAGAATTTCCGGAAGCTATGCGGCAACTGGCAAAAGACGAAAATATTCCGCTGATCGACCTGAATGCGATGAGCAAACAGTTTTATGAAGCGATGGGTGTGGAGAACTCGAAAAAGGCGTTTGTGCATTACCCGGCAAACAGCTATCCGGGGCAAGACAAGCCGTTGGCTGACGATACTCATTTCAATCCTTATGGTGCTTATGAACTGGCCAAATGCGTTACACAAGGCGTTTTGCAGAATATTCCTGAATTAGTGAAATACATTCGGGATGACTGGCCGGATTTTAATCCATCGCAGCCTGATCCTGTGTCTGGGTTTCGATGGTACGAAAGCCCAATAGTAAATCTGGCAAAACCTGATGGAAATTAAAAAAACAGATTTAAACCAAATAATAGCGATATATGAAACTTAGAAACACATTTTTACTAACTGTCATTCTGCTTTTAACAGCAGGCTCTGCATTCTCACAGAACCTTCCGGCCAAAAAAGAAATCATGGATAAAATGGTGCTGGCCAATGCCTATTTTATGAATAAATGGCCCGATACCGGTAAGACCATCATCACAAACAAGGAGCGCCCGAGCAATATCTGGACACGTGCCGTTTATTACGAAGGATTGATGGCGTTGTATTCGGTAAATCCGGATAAAGCGTATTACGATTACGCTATGTCGTGGGGCGAGGCGCACCAGTGGGGCCTCAATGGAGGAGTGAAAACCCGCAATGCCGACAATCATTGTTGCGGCCAGACTTACCTGGATTTGTACGAGAAGGATAAGAAACCGGAAATGATAAAAGACCTGAAGGAATCGATTGACCTGATGATTGCATCTGACAAAATTGATGACTGGACCTGGATCGATGCCCTGCAAATGGCTATGCCGGTCTTTGCCAAACTGGGTGTAATTACGGGTGATAAAAAGTATTCGGAGCGGATGTACCAGATGTACATGGATTCAAAAGTTCGTCAGGGTTTTTATAACCCGGCAGATAAACTGTGGTGGCGCGATAAAGACTTTCGTCCTCCGTATAAAGAACCGAATGGTGAAGATTGTTACTGGTCGCGCGGAAACGGCTGGGTAGTGGCTGCTTTGCTACGGGTAATGGAAATTGCCCCGAAAGATCCGCATTACAAGGAATACAAAAAAACCTACCTTGAAATGATGAACGCTTTGTTGCCGATTCAGCGTGAAGATGGTTTCTGGAATGCCAGTTTGCACGATGCGACTAATTTTGGCGGAAAAGAAACTTCGGGAACGGCCTTGTTTGTTTATGGAATGGCCTGGGGAATTAATCATGGTCTGCTAAAAGAGAAAAAATATTTGCCAGCGATTACCAAAGCCTGGAATGCGATAGCAACAGAAGCTGTTCAACCAAATGGTGGATTGGGTTTTGTGCAGGGAACCGGTAAGCAACCATCCGATGGTCAGCCGGTAACATACGACAGTAAACCCGATTTTGAAGATTACGGTTTGGGTTGTTTCCTTTTGGCCGGAAGCGAAGTGTACAAGTTGAAAAAATAATACCCGTCAGCTACAAGGTATTTAGTATATCATTAAAATTCCCCAATGAATAAAATACAATGTTCATTGGGGAGTTTTAATTTTGTCTCTGTTTTCATAAAAGTCTTACTTTTGATGAACTAAAATAAAAAACCATGACACCTAAAAAACTAAAAGCATTTTTCATTCTCAGTTTTCTGCTGAGCTTCTTCTTGTTATCGGCTCAGCCAGTCGAAAAGCTTGTTAAAGTTGTCGTTACTCCCGATCATGCCAATTGGGTTTACAAACCTGGCGAAAAGGCTAACTTTCAGGTTGCTGTTATGCGGAACAGCGAACTTCTTTCCAATGTAAAAATCAGGTACGAACTGGGGCTTGAAATGATGAATCCAACGAAATGCGATTCGGTGGTCTCCAAAGATGGTCAGTTTAAAATTGAAGCCGGAACCCTGAAAGAAGCTGGATTCCTTCGTTGCAAAGTATCAACAATGATTGATGGTGTGCGCTACGAAAACCTGGCAACCGCAGCTTATTCTCCTGAACTGATCAAACCAACAACCGAATTGCCAACCGATTTTATGCAGTTTTGGGACAATGCCAAAGCCGAGGCTGCTAAGATCCCAATGGATGTGAAGTTGACTTTATTGCCCGATCGATGTACCGAAAAGGTGAATGTTTACCACGCCAACATTCAGAATTACCGCATTGGAACCCGTTTATACGGAATTTTGTGCGTTCCGAAGAAAGCAGGCAGATATCCGGCTGTGCTCAAAGTTCCGGGAGCAGGTGTTCGTCCTTATGCTGGTGATGTAGCTATGGCCGAAAAAGGTATTATTTCGTTGGAGATTGGCATTCATGGTATTCCGGTAACCATGGATCCTTCGGTTTATGTGGATATGAGCCGCTCTGTTCTGGATGGATATATGTTTTATAATCTTGACGATCGCGACCGCTATTACTACAAACGCGTTTATTTGGGTTGTGTCAGGGCGATTGATTTTCTGTATTCATTGCCCGAATTTGATGGCACCAATCTGGGCGTAACTGGAGGAAGCCAGGGCGGCGCCTTATCGATTGTTACTGCCGGACTCGATTCGCGGGTGAAGTATCTGGCCGCTTTTTATCCGGCGCTTTGCGATTTGACAGGTTACCTGAACGGAAGGGCAGGAGGATGGCCACATCTTTTTAACGAAGCCAACAAAGCTTTTAATGCGAAGAAAGACAAGATCGAAACCTCGAAATATTACGATGTGGTGAACTTCGCCCGTTTTGTAAAAGCATCAGGGCAATATTCGTGGGGATACAACGATGTGACTTGTCCGCCAACATCAACATTTTCGGCCTACAACGTGATTCAGGCCCCCAAAGAACTGTTTATTTATGAAGAAACAGGCCATTGGACTTATCCCGAGCAAAGCGATAAACTTCGGAACTGGTTGATTGATAAATTAACAGAAGCAAAGTGAAATTTTGAATAAAAGATAAAACCCGGTTGTTAGACTGGGTTTTATCTTTTATTCATCGAATCAGAACAACCTGATCTATTTATTAAACCTGTTAATAAGAAAGACTGATTCTCCCCGCGAAAGCCTTATCCTGATTATCTTTGCTGAATCAAATCAGATTTAACTTTAACTTGTCGTTGAATTTAATTCATAGACCCAATGATTCAGGACATTTATCCACATTGTTTTAGTAATCAATATATTGCCAATCAGACTATTGGTGATGATGATTACATTCTTCATTACCAAGGAAATACTATACTGTTAAAGACAAAAGGCGACGAATTGGAAATTCCGCAGAAAAAGGATTTTCCAGAGATTTTGGCAGAGACCGAGCATGTCTTTTTATTCAGCTTGAATGAGGTGCCGTGCTTTCTGGTTTGGGACGACTTGAAGTTTGATGAATCGCAATTGGGCTACAAGGAAATTAGTTTTTTCCGTACCACAGTGCAGCACGAAATTGGCTGGATCAGCCTTGTCGGGCTTCATTTGAAAAACTGGTACCTTCAAAACAAATTTTGTGGAAAATGTGGTTCAAAAACGCATTACAAGGACGATGAACGGGCAGTGGTTTGTCCGGTGTGCAGTACGGTGGTTTATCCAAAAATTTCACCGGCAATTATTGTGGCTATCGTTAGTAACGATAAAATTTTGCTGGCTCACAATGCGAATTTTGCCGGAAACTGGTATTCGCTAATTGCCGGTTATGTTGATGTTGGTGAAACCCTGGAGGAAACCCTGGCCCGTGAGGTGAAAGAGGAGGTAGGGCTGGATGTATGGAATATCCGCTATTATAAAAGTCAGCCCTGGGCGCTTTCGGGTTCGATGATGATCGGTTTTATTGTCGAAGCCAATGAGAACCAGCCGATTTGTATCGATGGAAAAGAGTTAACCGATGCTGCATGGTTTTCGAGGGAGAATCTTCCAAATCATCCGTCGAATGTAAGCATAGCCGGCGAAATGATTGAAAAGTTTGAGCGGGGAGAACTGGAGTAAAATACTCAACAGGAGCCTGGTAAGTTATTGATCCAGCTTTATTAACTGATTTTCAGACTGTGAAGTAACATGGTTAAAATTTTACTTCAACTTTCATTCCTGAAAAATAACCGAACGTTTCTGCCGCCTTTTCAATCAAAAGCGTTTCTTTTTTATTGTGTGGTCTGAAGTGGTCGAGTTCAATCAGAACTGTATCTTTTTTGATGGTCCGTTTCCATAATCCTGAAATTTGTCCGTTTACAACAACAACAGGCCTGAATATCCCATTATTTGATATGGCTTTGGAATGATGTTCAGCAGTGATTGCAGCGCTACGATTTTTATAACTGATCAGGTATTCATCGAATGCAGGCAACAGGTAAACGGAATCGGGCAGGGAAGTGGGCATGTTCAACAAATCGGAGAACCAATAGGTGTCATTGTCAATGGTTTCTGAAATCAAAATCGATTTGTTCATTTCCAGTGCTTTTCGGGCTTCAGCTACCGGTAAACCCGACCACCAGACAAAATCAGGCAAAGTGGCAGGACCATGACTGGTAAAGTATTTTTTTGCCAACAGCGCCAATGCTTCTTCTTTGGCATAGGTCTTTTTTACCGGAACCCGTTCCGAAAGCAAGGCATGTGTTTGCTTTTTACCGCGAATACCTCCACTACAAACAATACCGTCGATTTCAGCTTCCATTAGGATATGCGATAGCCGGTTTTCGTCGGTGCTTATTCCGGCGCGATTGAGTTGCAGGCTTATTTCATCGCGGGTTAGTGAATGGTTCCCCTCCATTGCTTTCCCGATAATCTCCTGGCTTTTTCCAAATACGCTTTCGGTAAGGCCCAAGTCACGGTTTCTGGCTTTCATCGCCGATTTAATTTGTCGGGCGGTAAGTTCCAGCAGCCAGTAAATGTCGTTAGCCGAAACGAAATGCCAGGTTGGGCGCATCAAATGGGTACGAAAAATTTCTCCCTGATTAAATGCTGAATCAATTTGCTTTTCGGTTAAATGTGGCAAACGTGCACCAATGGCCCATTTGGCCTGAGGGTAATCCTGAGCCTGCATGGCGCCCATCCAGCCTAAAAGTTCTCCTGCCGATTTAAATTTTGTTGCTGCAATTTGCTGGTTGTAAATGCGTAAGGTTGATATAGCTGATGGGTTCATACTTATTGTACACTTTTTTCAACATGCTTAAGAATATCAGTCAACATCTCTATTTGTGCTTTTTGAATATCTAAAAGTTCCTGTTGCTGATCCATTACAAAATGATCGATCTTTTCGTGTAGTGTTCTGATTTCCAGTTCTGATTTCAGGTTAATCATATAGTCGTTTTTAGCCCGTTCCCTGTCTTTTTCTTCTTGACGGTTCTGACTCATCATAATCACGGGTGCCTGCAAAGCCGCCAAACACGACAAAATTAAATTCAAAAGAATAAAAGGGTAGGGGTCGAATCCTTTGTTGACAAGCCAAAAAATATTCAAGCAAATCCAAATTAAAATAAACACCCCGAATGAGATGATAAATGTCCAGCTGCCACCAAACGAAGCAACCTTATCGGCGATCTTCTGTCCAAAAGTTAGAATTTGTTGATCATCACCATCTATTTTGTCTGATAAAGTCGTGTTGTCGGTAATTGATGTCAAAACCTTTTCTTCTGGCTCTGTTAGTTTTCCAAGTTCTTTCGACAGGTATTCGGAGATGTGCCTTTTTCTGAAAAGGTTTAATTCACTGATTGATAAATGACTTTCATGCGAAAATAAAGGATGTTCTTTTTGTATAAAATTCAAAATAGAATGTCGGATCGTTTTTGCAGAAACTTTATCTGCAATCGGGAAATCGTTGTTCGAAATATCACTCCGGAACGTTTTCATATTTTTATTTTATAAAATTTAGGGTAATGAGTAAAATAATGACAAAAATGCCAATGAGCGAACTCATAAAGAAATAATCAGCAACGGTTTCCAGCTTAACTTCCCTCTTGACCGATCTGGTTTTAATTGAAATGAATGAAAGTACGCAGGAAACGGTGAGCATCAGTGCAATAACCGAAGTGAATTCATCGATTCGATGCGTTTCTGCTTTATTGGCTATGTGCAGTGAGGTGATAACAAACAGACAAAATCCCAAAAGATTTGCCGAGGTATTCAGAATATGCTGCGATGTATGGTTTGCCATTTCTTTTGCATTTATGTTGTTAATTTCTTCATAAGAAACGGTCGGTTCAGTTATTTGTTTTTAGGTGGCTCTAAGCTAAATCATAATTTAATAGTATGCAATAATCAGGTGTCGTTAATCGACTGTCATTTTTTTACTTTTTCACTGAAAGCAAAGAAGGCAGCTCCAATCGGGCTGCCTTCTTTGTATTTGTATTTTGATGTTTTATTATCCGAGGATTTCTTTCACCTGGTTGTACACATTTTGTGCTGTAAAACCAAGTTTTTCGTCGAGAACTGTGTATGGTGCGGAAAATCCGAATGATTCCAGCCCGAATACTTTTCCTTCACAAGCAACCAAACCTTCCAGATTAACTGGCAGTCCTGCAGTCATACCAAATTTTTTCACTCCTGAAGGTAATACGCTTTGCTGGTATTCCTTGCTTTGACTGCGGAATAAACCTTCGGAAGGAACTGAAACGATACGGCATTTGATGCCTTCTTTTTCCAATAAAACCTGGCCTTCAACCAACGTGGCCACTTCTGAACCACTGGCCAACAGAATCACATCTGGTGTACCTTCTGAATCGGTTACAATGTAAGCACCTTTACCTGCTTGCTGTGCTTCAGCATAACGGTCGCCTTTCGAAGGCAGATTCTTGATGTTCTGACGAGAAAGGATCAGCGCTGTTGGCGTATCATTGTTTTCAAGAGCCAATTTCCATGCAACAGTAGCTTCTTCTGCATCGGCAGGGCGAAGTACCAACGTTGAGTTTTTGCCATGGTGGTTTTTCAGTTTTTCCATCAGTCGGATTTGAGCTTCCTGTTCAACGGGTTGGTGAGTTGGTCCGTCTTCACCAACGCGGAAAGCATCGTGAGTCCAAACGTATTTCACTGGTAGCTGCATCAGGGCGGCCATACGGACAGCTGGTTTCATGTAATCGGAGAAAACGAAGAAGGTTCCGCAAACCGGAATAATACCGCCATGTAAAGCCATCCCATTCATGATACATGCCATAGTCAGCTCGCAAACACCTGCCTGGAAGAATGAACCGGAGAAATCGCCTTTGGTGAAAGCTTTGGTTTTTTTCAGGAACCCGTCGGTTTTGTCGGAGTTTGAAAGGTCGGCAGAAGAAACAACCATGTTTTCGACTTCACCGGCGAATGCAGCCAAAACGGTGCTCGATGCGGCACGTGTTGCAGAACCGGCTTTCTGTACGATTTTGCTGAAGTCGAATTCAGGAGCAGATTTGCTGAAGAATTTAGCCAGTTTGGCGGCCAGTTCAGGATTTGCTTTTTCCCAGGCTTGTTGAATAGCTTTTTTCTGAGCTGCAGCTGCAATCAGTTCAGCCTTGCGGGCATCGAACATGGCCTGTACGTCGTTGAAAATGACAAATGGGTTCTTTGGATCACCACCCAAATTCAGGATTGATTTCTCGTAGGAGGCACCTGATTCACCCAATGGCATACCGTGAGTAGCGCACTGACGTTCGAAACTTGTGCCATCTTCTTTCAAAGCGCCTTTACCCATGATGGTTTTACCAATAATCAGGGTTGGTTTTTCTTTTTCGGACTGAGCTTCTTTCAATGCAGCACGGATGGCGTCGGCACTGTTACCGTCAATGGTAACCACTTTCCATCCCCAGGCTTCGTATTTCTTTGCGGTGTCTTCGTTGGTAACCGATTTCGTTTCAGTCGAAAGTTGGATATCGTTTGAATCGTAGAACATGATCAGGTTGTTCAATCCGAGGAAACCTGCAATGCGGCCTGCTCCCTGCGAAATTTCTTCCTGAACACCTCCGTCAGAAATAAATGTATAAGTTTTGTGAGCCATCCATTCGCCAAAACGCGAAACCATAAAGCGTTCGGCAATAGCTGCTCCAACAGCCATGGTGTGTCCCTGACCCAGTGGACCTGATGTGTTTTCTACTCCTCTTGCAGGTTCAACTTCAGGATGTCCAGGGGTTGGACTGCCCCATTGACGAAAATTGGAGAGTTCTTCCATGGTATAGTTTCCGGTCATTGCCAGGACGGAATACAACATGGGCGACATGTGCCCCGGATCGAGGAAGAACCGGTCGCGATTAATCCAGGTCATATCACTTGGATCGTAATTCAGGAATTCGGAATACAGGACGGTTACAAAATCGGCACCACCCATGGCACCACCAGGATGACCCGATTTGGCTTTTTCAACCATAGAAGCCGAAAGGATTCTCACATTATCGGCAGCTTTCGTTACGAGATTTTTTTTCATTTTTATAATTTAGACGAATGAATATTTCTTAGTTAGTCATTATCAAATGCTTGATTCAGAAAAGGCAACAAACAACTTGTATATACAAGATAATACCCGGCAAATATAGTAATTACACTAACTTTACCGGGTATTTCTATAATAAATGGTGAAAAATTTAATATTATTTTGGAGGAAGTATGCGAACCATGATGACTCCTTCAATTGCAGAAACCAAATTTTTTATTGAGGCAGGAACGTTTCCATCGATATCGATGATGTTGTAGGCTATTTCATCTTTGTTGCGGTTCAGCATGTTCGAAATATTTAGTCCTTCATGTGCAAGCAAAGCCGAAATCTGGCTCACCATCTTCGGAATATTTTTATTGGCAACAACGATGCGTGTTCCTCCGTTGCGTTCCATTTCGGTTGTTGGGAAATTTACCGAATTAACGATATTCCCGTTTTCAAGATAATCGATTACCTGATTCACTGCCATGATGGCGCAATTGGTTTCCGATTCTTCGGTTGAAGCACCAAGGTGAGGAATGGCAATGATATTTTTCACATTAATCAGTTCATCTTCAGGAAAATCGGTAACATATTTTGCAACTTTCCCTGATTCGATCGCTTCGATGATATCGGCATTATTTACCAGTCCGCCACGGGCAAAGTTCAGGATTTTGACACCGTTTTTCATGATCTTCAGCTTGTCTTTGTTGATGAACCCTTTGGTTTCAGGCAACTGAGGAATATGTATGGTTACAAAATCGGCATTGGCGAGCAACGATTCTACGCCTTCCGCTTTTTTAACGTTTCGGCTCAGTTTCCAGGCGTAATTAACCGAGATGTATGGGTCATATCCTAAAACGTTCATTCCCAAAGCCTGGGCAGCATTGGCAACCAAAACACCAATGGCTCCCAATCCGATAACTGCAAGGGTTTTCCCGCGTATTTCGGTTCCTCCAAAGTTCGATTTTCCTTTTTCAACCAAACCGGCAACTTCACTGCCTTTTCCTTTTAACCCTTTTGCCCATTCGATTGATCCGGCGATGTCGCGCGAAGCAAGCAACATTCCGGCCAAAACGATTTCTTTTACGGCATGGGCATTTGCTCCTGGAGTGTTAAAAACTACAATTCCTTTGTCGGTACATTTTTCAATTGGAATGTTATTTACCCCAGCTCCGGCGCGTGCAATGGCCAATAAACTCGAAGGTAATTCCAAATCATGCATGGCCTGACTACGAACAATAACAGCGTCGGGGGACGAGAACTCACTGGCAATTTCATACTGGTCAAGAGGGAAAATTTTCAATCCTTCAGGATCGATCTTGTTCAAGGTTTGGATTTTATACATACGATTGAGATTTTTAATGATACTTCTGTTTTGGCCTTTTATGCTGTAAAAGTATGACAAAGATCAACATTTTATTTAAAAATTGAAGGTGTTTCGCTGGAAAAAATGTCGAAATGAAACTACCTTGATTGAAAGACGACTTGAATAAAACTCAATTTCCCGGTAAAGTACAAGCCTTAGTGAAATAGAAAATATTCGGTACAATTGGATCGATCTTTTATTCCAGTAATTTGTTTTCTTTGAAAATTAATTTCTTGAATGATGACGTTGACGAATTTTGTTCCCCGTGTTTCGAAACACTACTTGCTTCTGGTTGCTGCTATGGTCTGGACATTCGCCGGCGGAATGTTGCTCTTTCGTGGCTTTGCGGTTAACCACCTTCAGGAGTCTCATTGGACTTTAAAAATAGCCTTTTGCATTGTTGGCGGATTGCTGTTTTATAAAGTCATGTTCGACCGTATTTCGGCGAAACACGTAATCCGTATTAAATCCATGGCAACTGAACGTCCGGTTATCTTCTCTTTTTTTAATCTGAAAAGCTACGTGATGATGTTTTCCATGATTACCATGGGAGTGACATTAAGGTTAACAGGTCTGGTGGCACCAGTTCATCTTGCATTTGTATATGTAACTATGGGAATTCCGTTGCTGATGTCCTCTTTTCGGTTTTATCTCACTTTTTTCAAATCCTGAATTATTTGATCTTCTGACAAGTTAAAACTAACGGCAAACTGTTTGTTGCTAATGGTTCGCGATCGAAATTGCCGAAAAACTCGATGTTGATGAATCCAGCCTTTTCCACTAATTCCTGCAGTTTATTTTGACTAATGGCATAAAGTTTAGTCGAGTTGCAAATTTCCTGGCCGGTAGATTTTACCGTCAGTTTGGTGCTAAAATCAATCTGTTCAGAATTGTCGCCAAATTCGTAATTTCGCTCGAACCGGATGTGTTCGTTGTCAATCAGAGGAAGTGACTTCACTTGGGCTTCAAGAATGTGCTGGTAATTCAAAATTTGAATGGTAAGTTTTCCTTCAGGCGAAAGAATTTTAAACGCAGAGTCAATAAATTTCAGGATGTCGTCTTCCGACAGTAAATGAACCAGGGTATTTCCGAAACAAATGATGGTGTCGAAATACGATTCCGGAAAGTGTTCCCCAATTTGGAGCATATCCAGTTGTTCAAAAACGGGAAACATAGAATCTTCGTTCTTGGTCTTTTGGGCAATTTGAATCATTTGACCATCGAAATCGAGGCCCCAGGTTGGAAATCCGAAATGAGTGAGTGCAAAGGCCAATTCGCCGGTGGCACAGCCAACATCAAGAATCCTGGCTCCGTTGTAGGGAAGTAAATGTTTCAGAAAATTGATTTGAGCCGGATTAAATGGAAAAATATACTGATAGTATGGGGCAATGCTGGAGTAAAATGGTGTTGACATAAATTTTATTTGCAATTTGATTATTTACAATTGAATTGTTTTAAATGGCTAAATTGTTAATGCTAAATGGTTGAAGTGTTTTTACATTCATAACTTATAACTCAAAATTGATAATTCTACTTGGGGTATTCAATCCTGACATGATAAATGTTGACCAGTTTTTCGAGTAAAGTGTTTTTCAGGATGCTGATGTCTTTAAACGTGAGGTCGGCATCGATTAATTGTCCGGATCGTATTTTTTGCTCGACCATACTGTCAATCAGATCATGAATGTTGTCAACCGATTTGTCTTTTAAACTTCGGCTGGCTGCTTCAATTCCATCGATCAGCATCAGAACGGCAGTTTCCTTGTTTTGCGGTAATGGTCCTGGATAAGTAAACACACTTCGGTCGATTTCTTTTCCCGGATTTTCATTTTGATACATCCGATAGAAATAATTAGCTTGTGTGGTTCCGTGATGGGTGGCAATAAACGAAATCAAGATTTCGGGCAGTCCATATTTGTGTGCCAGCTTAATTCCATTGGCTACGTGGTCGATGATAATTCCGGCGCTTTTTAAATGATCGATCTGATCGTGCGGGTTCATTCCGGCAGCCTGATTTTCAATAAAAAATTCAGGATCAAACGTTTTCCCGATATCGTGATACAATGCCCCGGCCCTTACCAGAAAAGAGTTTCCTCCAATGCGGCGTACAACAGCTTCAGCCAGATTGGCAACTTGTACGGAGTGTTGAAATGTTCCAGGAGCCTCTTCTGCCAATTTTCGCAACAAAGGTTGATTCGAATCAGAGAGTTCGATTAGGGTTACATCCGACACAAATCCGAAAATACTCTCGAAGATGTAAATAAGCGGATAAGTAATAAAAAGAAAGAGACTGCTGAATCCAAACCATTTTAGTGTAGTCCAGTCGATGGTTCTCAGGCTGCCTTCCTGAACTAAAGCCAAGGCAATGTAAATTACCGAATACGATAAAAATACCCACAAGGCTGAAAATACGATGTGCGATCTTTTATGCAGTTTGTTCAGACTGAAAACAGCAACAATACCGGCAAATATTTGTAAAATGATAAATTCGTAGCTGTTTGGTGCAAAATAACCGATAAGCATGGTGGTTACCATCAGTGCGAAAATAGCGGTTCGCGAATCAAAAAATATCCTGATCAAAATCGGCAATATCGCTATCGGAACCACGTAAATGCTGATGGCATCAATTTTGGTTGCAAGAGCGGCCATGAAAACGATGGTCACAATCATCATGAAGATGAAGGTCAGCTTACGTTTGTGGTCAAATAATTCGCGACGGTAAAAAATCAGATACAGGAACATCAGGGCCATCAGAGCCGAAATGATGACAATACGGCCTGCTATAACCAGAAAATATTCGATATTGTCGCCTCGCTTTGTTTCGTAGGTTTTTTTCAGCGATTCGAGAATGATGTATTTTTCGGCACTCACCAAATCGCCCTGAAAAATGATTCGTTCGCCTGCCTGAACCATTCCTTTGGTTGATGAAAGTCCATCGAGAAGCTGCTTCTTTTCATTCCGGTTAAGCTGTTCGTCAAAATTCAGGTTTTCAGCTACAAAATCGCTCAGATTTATTTTTTGAATCAATTCCTGATGGTATTTCCCAGTCAGCTTGCGAATGGTGTCATTCAATTGCAGGTAGGCCGATTTAATGGAATGTATCTTTTTAATCGGTATTTTAATGGCTTTGTTTCCTCTGACTTGCCTGATTTCTGATTTTCCATTCAATTCGGGATAGGTGCTGATGGATTGAGGTAGAATTCCTGAATCGTAAATATTTTGCAGGATTTGAGGAAATGTGGAAATTGATTTTACAGATTTGAATGCCGGATAAGCATCGGTTAGCTTGGATAAACTTAGTGAGAAATCTTTTACTTTACCTGCCGCAACTAATGTATCGAGGGTAAAGTAGGGCGTGTAGGAGGCCATTAAAGAGTCGGTTTCTGATTTTAGTTCAGCGTCGGTTTTTAAAATGGCAAAATTGAAAGGCGCAATCAATGTTTCGTGCCTCCATGGACTTCCTTTCTGAAACTCATATTTGAAGCGGCTTTCACCCGGAAATATCAAAAAGATTAAGCCAATACCGGCAACAAACACCATCAGCAAGTAAAACAGATGGTAAGAATGGTTCAATTGGGTTAATAACTTTTTCATAAGTTCTGGATTTTGAAAACCGTCGCAATTTAGAAAGTAACTGTTAAGTTTTATCTTTGATCAACTAAAATTAATAAAATCTTCGAAGTTTCGGGCAATCACCATAATTTGCAAGAGTTTTGTGAGTTTGACCGATTGACGCTCTGTAATATTTTATACTATGAACTACGGCATTTCAGGTTTGAGTATTATTCCTATGCGCAGGGAGCCATCGGAACAAAGCGAAATGATTACCCAGATTCTGTATGGAGAACATTTTATCGTCAATGAAATTATGCTTGGATGGGCGCATGTGAAGCTGGCATTCGATGGCTGCGATGGTTGGGTCGATATGAAAATGATCACACCGCTTCCTGAAAAATCGTATCAGAAAATAGACCATTCTCCTTTTGCTGTTAGTACCGATATTTTTAACATTATTCCGGTAAATGCCGAACAAACCATGATGATTGTGGCCGGAAGTACATTACCCTGTTGGCGACCTTACCTGAAAGAGTTCTCGATACAGTACGATGTTTTTCGCCATACGGGTAATTTTACCTATAAGAAGCCCGCAAATATCCGAAAGTTAATTATTGATCAGGCGTTGAAATATTATAATGCCCCATATTTGTGGGGAGGTCGTTCTCCGTTTGGTATTGATTGCTCCGGTCTGACACAGATTATTTATAAAATGGCAGGATACGCTATTCCACGTGAAGCCAATCAACAGGTTCACTGTGGAAAAGCCCTCAGTTTTGTTGAGGAGACAAAGCCAGGCGACCTTGCTTTTTTTGATGATGAGGAAGGGCAGATTGTCCACGTTGGAATTATCTGGGAGAAAAATAAAATCATCCATGCTTCAGGTCAGGTGCGAATCGATAATGTCGATCAATTTGGAATTTTCAATGTCGATACCAAACGATATACCCATCAGATGCGGGTAATGAAACGGATTATTAAAGATTAGATGATTTGAAAATTTGAGGATTTGAAGATGAGGTTTGCTGGCTAAATGGTTGGTATGGTTGGTTAACAATTCATCAATTAAACAATTTAACTGCTTTTCAACTCCGAACTTATAACTCATAACTCATAAATGTTTACTTATTCCTATCCCCGTCCAGCCGTTACCGTCGATGCCATTTTAATCAGTAACCGAAATTCACTGTTGTTAATCGAGCGCGGTCGTGAGCCTTTCAAAGGCAAATGGGCGCTTCCAGGAGGGTTTATCAATATGGACGAAGAATTGGCTGTCGCTTGTCAACGCGAGCTGGAAGAAGAAACCGGTTTGAGAGTAGGAGAGTTGAAGCAATTCCGCGCCTACGGTGGAGTAAACCGAGATCCACGTCACCGAACCATTTCTGTGCTTTTTTATGCTTTCACTGATGATGAATTAGTCGCCTGTGCTGGTGATGATGCGGCCAATGCTCAATGGTTTCCGCTCGATGAGCTTCCGGAGTTGGCGTTCGACCATAGATTGATTTTGGAGGATTTTAAAGCAGCGGTTTTAAATAAACATTGATTGTATAAACCGATTCTCTCCACCTGAAATCCAAACAATACACCCAGAAACAAAAACTGCCGGCAATCAGCCAGCAGTTCCTTATTTTTCTAATGTCTAATGACCCTTTTCTAAAGACTATTCAAAGCTCTGTACACCGGCAACTTCAGCGTTACGGTCCACTTTTTTAATCAAACCCTGGAGTACTTTTCCCGGGCCAATTTCGGTGAATAAAGTTGCACCATCGGCAATCATGTTTTTTGCGGTCTGTGTCCATTTTACAGGAGCGGTCAACTGAGCGATCAGGTTCTTTTTAATGACTTCAGGATCGTTGGTTGGTGCAGCATTTACATTCTGGTAAATGGGGCAAACTGGTGTTGAAAATGGTGTAGCTTCAATAGCAGCAGCCAATTCTTCACGGGCTGGTTCCATCAATGGGGAGTGGAAAGCACCGCCAACCGACAGTTTCAATGCACGTTTGGCTCCGCGGGCTGTTAATGCTTCGCAGGCTTTGTCGATACCGGCAAATGAACCTGAAATAACCAATTGTCCGGGGCAGTTGTAGTTTGCCGGAACAACAACATCGCTGATCGACGCACAAACTTCTTCAACCACTTCGTCTTCAAGACCAACAATGGCAGCCATTGTCGAAGGTTCGGCCTCACAGGCTTTTTGCATCGCTTGGGCACGTTTCGAAACCAGTCGCAAGCCATCTTCAAAGCTCAAAGCGCCGTTAGCAACCAGGGCCGAGAATTCACCCAAAGAGTGACCAGCAACCATTTCAGGCTTGAAGTTTTCCAACGTCTTGGCCAGTAAAACCGAATGCAAAAAGATGGCTGGTTGGGTTACTTTGGTTTGTTTTAAATCTTCGTCAGTTCCATCAAACATGATGTCGGTAATCCGGAAACCTAAAATTTCGTTGGCTTTTTCGAAAAGTTCTTTGGCCAATGGCGATTTTTCGTACAGGTCTTTACCCATTCCAGGGTATTGAGCGCCCTGTCCTGGAAATACATATGCTTTCATTTTCTTTAATTTTTGATTTTAATAGCGGGCAAATATACAATTTTATTTAATCGCCGCTTTCTCATTGCCTAACATCATGGAAGGTAGATCACTCCTCCGGAATGATCATGATCGGCGCCAGTGACCGATTTCAGGCAATTGACTTCTTCGCGGAGACGGAGAACGCCCAGAAATGCGAAGATGATGGCTTCTTTGAAATCGATAATTTGCGAGGATGGTACTATGGTTTTGTGCTTCGTTTTTTCGCTGAATAATTCAATCAGGAATACATTATGCGCACCTCCTCCGGTAATCAGTATCCGGCCTTTCGGATATTGGTCAATGGCCTGACTCAACTGATCGGAGACGTGTTCGTAAAGCGTCCGGAGTATATCGGCTGGTTCAAGTTGAAACGAATTGATTAATGGAAGAAATTCTTCCTCAAACCATTCGCGGCCAAGCGATTTTGGACCTTTTTGCTGATAGAATTCAAGCTCATTCAATAACCGGAGCAATTCTTCCTGAACCTGTCCGGCGCGTCCGAAGTTGCCGTCGAGGTCGTATTCGTAACCCAATTCTTTGACGAACTGATTAAAAGCCATGTTTGCCGGGCAAATGTCAAATGCTTTTCGTTCGCCATTCTCGCGAAACGAAACATTCGCAATTCCGCCCAGGTTCAGACAAAAATCATAGTCGCCAAATAATAGTTCATCTCCAATCGGAACTAATGGCGCGCCCTGACCTTTTAACGCAACGTCGAGAGTTCTGAAATCGCTGGCCGTTTTGAGGCCAGAATAAGCAGCTATTGATGCACCGCTACCGATCTGAACCGTCAGCTTATTCTGGGGCTGATGAAAAATAGTATGTCCGTGCGATGATACCAAATCGGGTTTTTGAGAAAAGTCGGCACAGAATTCAGTGATCTGTTTGCCAATGTATTTTCCGAAATCGTTGTTTAATAAGGCCAAATCAAGTGCATTCAGTTCAGCAGCTGATGAAAGTTTAGTGACCCATTTGTGTGAATACGGAATTGTATTGGCTTTGATGACTTCGAATTGCCACGATTGATCGAACGTAAACCGACAGGCAACCAAATCCAGGCCATCGAGCGAGGTTCCCGACATTACACCAATGCTGACATAGCTCTTCATTATTTGTTGAAGTTAGTCTTGTAAGTACTTGTGTTTCCTTTAAAATCTGTGACTTCGAGAATCAATTGGTGGCTTCCGCCAAACTTCATTCTTGTCTTATCAAACGTATAAGAGAGCAAATTGTTTTTCAAATCATATTCAAACAAAACCCATTTCCCATCAATGGTTCCTCTGAAATTTTCGATTCCAGAAAGGTTGTCGGTAACCTTAAATTTCAGGCAAGTAGGATCTTTTGGCGTTTTTTTATCTCCATTATTTAGTGAGGTGATTTTAGGGGCTTCGGTATCAACGGCCAAGGCATAGCTTCCCAGTGTCCGGATGTTTCCTTCCACCCAACCATCATCGTATTTTCCGGTTGCCGAATAAATCCTTCCGGTAGAAGGATCGATTTGTGCCAGCATGACTTTACTCTGGAGATTCTCAGGCAAGTTAACAGCCTTTATCCGCAACGGACAGGCAAAATGCAAGGCAACCAATCCGTTGTGAAGTTGGAAGACCGGCGAATAAAATTTTGAAAGTGCCGGTTTCTTTTGGTACTGAAAATCGACATCGCTGTAAAGAGCGCCTTCAGGAATAGAGAATCTTATACCGTCGTCTTTAATTTGGTTGTGCTTATTGTACTTAAATAATTCTCCTTTAACTGGAAGGGGGGTGACTTTAACTTCTTTAGATTGAATTTTGAACGATAAATTGGTTGTATTGCCATAAACATCGGAAATTTCATAATTAACCTGGTGCGTTTTTCCGTCGGTAGCTTCAATAATTCCTCTTTTTTCAACCGCATCGTAAATTTTCAGCTTGTTGCCAGGTTCCAGCCAGGTACGATAAAGTCGTTGTCCGGTCCGGACTTCGAGCGCGTAATCCATGTGTGAGTTAACGTATTTCGAATCATTAATAACCACCTCGTCCATCTTGAAAGAATAAATAAGATGGTCGTCAACCGTGAGTTTGATGGAATAAATCCCGCAGCGGTTGGGGCTGCCATCGAGCAAATCGACCGATTGCACTCCAAAGCCGATTTCCCCGTAAACTGAAATAGTTTGATTGACTTTTAACTGGTCCCCGTTATTTGGTGTTTTGATGACCTCAAATTTTTGGGGCGTTTGTTTTCCTGAAACACTCGATTCTCCGGATATTGGATAAACCATCAACGCCTGAACAATGGGTTTTAGTTTATCTTTAACCGGCATGTTAAACATCAACGGATTCAACATGATTTCTTCTTTTGTCCTTCTGATCTCAAAATGAAGGTGTGGTCCCACAGAACTGCCGGCATTTCCGCTTTTGGCAATCGGTTCTCCTTTTTTTACTGGCAATAATCCCGGAGGAACAACCTGATCGATGGCAAATGTTTCTTTTTGGTATTGAATATTCCGGATATATTCGTCAATCTGTGGTGCAAAGCTTTCGAGATGCCCATAAACAGTGGTCGTTCCATTTGGGTGGTCAGTATAGAGTGCCCGTCCGTAGCCAGCTGGCGAGATCGTAATTCTGGAAACAAATCCATCGGCAGCGGCATCTACCTCAATTCCTGTTTTGCCTTGAGTCTTAATGTCAATTCCTCCGTGAAAATGATTGGGCCGTAATTCAGCAAAATTTCCGGCCAGAAAAACGGGGATCTTGACCGGAACAGTGTAATAATAAGGATCAATTTTAGCCAGAGGTTGCGAAAATGCAAATATTCCAAGGACCATAAACAGTAAAGTATTCAGAAGGTGTTTCATTGTATCATATTTGGATTGCGAAAATATAAAACTTATCAAAGCAAGAGCCCGATTGTTTTGATTGAACTAAACGAAATAAAAAGCCCGTAGATTTCATGTATTGGGCAAAATTGTTAATTTTGTCGAAGAATGAAGTTTCGATACATAGAAATGGGCCTAAAATACCATTTCATTTATGTCGATATTTGCTGATGAAAGAGAATTGAAATGACTGATCAGGAGAAAAATTTACTGACAAATTTTGAGTTCAAGGTTAAGCAGATTATAGCTAAACATGAGGCGCTTAAGCAGGAAAAAAGCCAACTTCAGGCCAGAACTAAAGACTTGGAAGAATTAATTAATCAACTTCGAAGGGAAAATCAAATCCTTGAACAGAAATACGAAAATTTGAAACTTGCAAAGATGTTGGTTGCATCGGATGATGAAAATAAAGATGCAAAAAACAGAATACAAAAGTTAGTGCGGGAAATTGATAAATGTATTGCTCTTTTAAATAAGTAATACAAAAAAGATGACAGAGAAGCTTTCTATAAATATTAAGATTGACGGACGTAATTATCCGTTGAAGGTAGAAAAAGAGAATGAGGAGAAATACCGGAAAGCTGCTAAAATAATAAACGATATCGTTCTTCAATACCGTCAAAGGTATGTCAATAATGATTCACAAGATTTTATAGCGATGGCCGCTTTTCAGTTTGTAGTGAAAAATATTGATTTGGAAGAAAAAGTTGATCAGTCGCCATTGTTTGATGGGTTAAAAAAACTCGACGAAGACTTGGACGATTATTTGTCATTAAAGGAATAAATTTTATCATACAATCGAAAACCCGCATTTTTTATTTAAATTCAGGAATTCTAATGAATCTCCGGTTTTTGAATTAAAAATGCGGGTTTATTAGTATATCAAGTTTAATTAATAACAACCTAAAAATGGAGATAATATATGCCATATCTGGCTTACTAGGAGGTGGAGTCCTTTCCTATTTTATGTGGGACAAAGCCCTGAAAAGTAAAAAAACGAAGATCGTTAGCGAGGCTGTTGCTGAAGGCGAGGTCATAAAAAAGGATAAAATTTTACAGGCCAAAGAGAAGTTCCTTCAGTTAAAATCTGAACATGAAGAGTACATCAATGAGAAGAGCAGCAAGGTTAACAATTTTGAAGCTAAACTGAAACAGCGCGAAACCTCTATCAATCAACGAAGAGACGAACTTAACCGCGAGATCAAAGATTTTGAAACCTCGAAGCACGAAGTTGAAGTTATTCGTGAAAACTTAACCAACCAACTTGAACTTCTGGAAAAGAAAGAACATGAAGTGGAGAGCCTTCATCGCCAGCACTTGGAAAAACTGGAAGTTCTTTCAGGATTGTCGGCTGAAGAAGCAAAAGCTCAGCTAGTTGATTCGTTGAAAAACGAAGCCAAAACCGAAGCGATGTCGTACATCAATGAGATCATGGAAGAAGCCAAACTTTCGGCTAACAAAGAAGCCAAGAAAGTGGTTGTTAAGACTATTCAACGCGTTGCAACCGAAACTGCCATTGAAAACTCGGTGACTATTTTCCACATCGAAAGTGATGAGATCAAAGGCCGCATTATCGGTCGCGAAGGTCGCAACATCCGTGCTCTGGAAGCTGCTACTGGAATTGAAATTATTGTTGATGATACTCCGGAAGCTATTGTCCTTTCAGGATTTGATCCGGTACGTCGCGAGATTGCCCGTTTGGCCTTGCACCAGTTGGTAACCGACGGTCGTATTCACCCGGCACGTATCGAGGAAGTGGTTGAAAAAGTGCGCAAACAGGTAGAAGAAGAAATTATTGAAACAGGTAAACGTACCACCATCGACTTGGGTATTCACGGATTACACCCTGAATTGATTCGCCTGATTGGTAAAATGAAATATCGTTCGTCATACGGACAAAACCTGTTGCAGCATTCGCGCGAGGTTGCTAATTTATGCGCCATCATGGCCACCGAATTGGGGCTGAATGCCAAAGCCGCCAAACGTGCCGGATTGTTGCACGATATTGGTAAAGTGCCCGATGAAGAACCGGAATTACCGCACGCAGTTCTGGGTATGAAGCTGGCCGAACGCTTCAAGGAAAAACCAGACATTTGCAACGCTATTGGAGCTCACCACGACGAAGTTGAAATGACTTCCTTGCTTTCTCCTATTGTTCAGGTTTGTGATGCTATTTCAGGAGCTCGTCCGGGAGCCCGTCGCGAAGTTGTTGAATCGTACATCAAACGTTTAAAAACACTGGAAGAACTGGCTCTTTCATATCCGGGAGTGCTGAAAACCTATGCCATTCAGGCTGGCCGCGAGTTACGCGTAATTGTTGGAAGCGACAAAATCGGTGATAAAGAATCAGAACAATTATCGTTCGATATTGCCAAACGTATTCAGGATGAAATGACTTATCCGGGTCAGATTAAAATTACGGTCATTCGCGAAATGCGTGCAATCAGCTATGCCAAGTAATTAAATATAAAATAGAATCTTTTAAAAAGTCCCGGGTGAAAATCCGGGACTTTTTTGTGTCAGTTGATTTGAAGATGATAAGCTCCTTCTGACTTTGTATTGAAATTGATGGGTAATCTTGGATTGACTTTTAAACTTGGATATCCGGTAGAGATGTTGATGTTCTCATTTTGTGTCGAAAAGGATAGAATATCAGTATTCTGAAATTTCGATTGTTTGTTAAATCTGATCGAGCAATTCAGAAATTGAAGTGAACTTCCTTTCAGAATTAAATCATCTGACTGAAAGTCCTTGGTATTGCTATTGTCAAGAATAACTGGTGCATTCAGCTTTAGATGATCCATTACTTTTCGGGCCATTTTAAAATCATTTTCCGGAATAGTCGAACTGCTTGCTATCAGGTAATTGTTGCGACCGTTAATCAGATGAATCAGCGTATTTCGGGTGTTGTAAACAAAAATATATTTCTGATTGAGAAGTCTAAAATTTGTCGCCAAGACTGAACCTTGAAGCGCAATGATCAGGAAGAGGCCGTAAAACAACCATTGTTTCTGCTTAGAGAACGCAAAGATTAGAAGAGTTACAATAATGCCGTAAAGTATCCAGGTTTGCCATGAGGTTAAAACGATACCTCTGATTAAGGCAATTGGTTGTGCATCCATTGCTTTAAGCGCTACCAACATCACATGTGTTAGCTTTTGAATTATCGTCCCAATAAACATGACCAAGCCATGAAAGGGGCTGAGAATGAAGAAGGCGATGCCAAACCACATGATAAAAGTGGTAATTGGAACGACCACAAAATTGCTTAACCAAAACAAGTTAGGGAATTGATTGAAATAGAAGAATCCCAATGGAAAAGTCATTAGCTGTGCTGCTACCGAAACGGTAAACAGGCTCCATGTCCATTTCAGGATTGGGTTTGTGAGTTCAAAGATGTTGTTTAATGTGGGTTGAATAAGAACAATCCCAAATATAGCCAGGTACGAAAGCTGAAATCCGATATCAAAAAGTACATTGGGATTCAGCAAAATCAGGAATAGGGCAGAAGCGGTTAACGAATTGTAGATGTTCACCGGTCGCCGTATCCCATTTCCGATTATGACAAAGGTAAACATCACTGTTGATCGCTGAACGGGTGGCGAAAAACCTGAAATAAAGGCGTAAATCCATAAAAATGTGATCATTACTGTCGAGAATATGAACGGACCTAATTTTCCCTGTTTCAGAAATGACAGAAGAAATCCAAGAATCATAAAAATCAAAGCAACATGTAACCCTGAAACCGACAGTACATGCATGGCTCCGGTTGATGCAAAATAATCGAGCGTATCTTGGGCTATTTCGGTTCGGTATCCAAGGGTTAGCGCCGAAACCACTGATCGCTCTTCCTTGTCGGGCAAAGCTTTGGACAGCATGGCTACCAGCCGGTCGCGAACTTTCTCCGCCCAGTTGCCCATATTGAAGATCTGTCGTTGTGTTTTTAAGTAGGTTCCTTTTGTCAAATAAACAGAGAACCATATGTCGCGTTGGTGCATCAGCAATTGGTAATCGAACTCAAACGGATTGCCTGCATTCTTGATTCTCTGTGGCTTGGCGAGGATGATCAACTGATCTCCTGTGGTTATTGTCGAATCGAATCCAACTTTGTTGAAATAGGCAACAATCTTTTCAGGTGTCGCTAATTTGTTGTTTTGAATCAGAAGAATGGTTTGGAAAGTCTTGGCTTTTTCTCCGGGTTTCTGGCAAACTTCAGCCAAATAATAATCTTTTTGGCTGAAATCACGATCGTTTTTTTCGGTGGATTGAGATGGATAAAAAATACCAAGGAATACAATAGCAATCGATAGAATTGCATTTTCAATCTGGATGGAAACGAAATTGCTGTTGTGCCAGAATATGACCAAGGTTGAAATCAGGACTGTCAGAGCGATGGCAATCAGGTGTGTATCAGGGGATAAGTACTGATTGATCAGGATGCCAATCAGAAAAAGACTGGTAATCCGGATGAAAGGAATCTTCTGAAAAAAGTTTCTTGCAACTGGCATTTTCCGAGTTTTTAGCCAGTTACGCGAAGAACTTATGTTTGGTTTATTTTGAAATGCTGAATTTTTCTGAGTGTCCGATTTTTTACACGAATGGTTGATTTAAGCCGATGAAGCGATCGATTTTATTTTCCCGGAACTTTTATGCGATACTTCGGAATTACTTTCCCTTTTGAAATAGCTGATAATTTACTTTTCAAAATCCTTTTTCTTAAAGGGTTAAGGTAGTCAACAAACATGATTCCTTCCAAATGATCGTATTCGTGCTGAATTACGCGTGAGGTAAAACCGCTGTAGGTTTCGATGTGCTGATTGAAATCTTCATCCACATATTTAATTTTAACCGTTTCAGGACGCAAAACATCTTCACGTATCTCTGGAAGGCTCAGGCAACCTTCGTTCATTATCCATTCATCTCCCGATTTTTCAAGTATCTCAGGATTGATGAATGCTTTTTTTATTCCGGGAAGTTCATCTTCATCATCAATTTCAGAGTCGATTACAAAAATGCGGATGGCCTGTCCAACCTGTGGTGCAGCCAACCCAACGCCGTCAGATTTATACATGGTATCGAACATGTTTTCAATAAACCCTTTTAAATTTTGAAAATCGCTTGTAACCGGTTCTGCTTTTTTTCTCAGGATTGGATCGCCAAATACGGTAATCGGATAAATCATCGAATGTAATTTTTTTGTTCTAAATAGCTTTGTAAAATAATGGTGGCACTGACCCCATCGATCGTTCCTTTATTTTGCCTGTCTTTCTTTTTTAAACCCGCATCAATCATGGCCTGGAATGCCATTTTGGATGTAAACCTCTCGTCAACCTGCTCCAAAGGCATATCAGGATAATCCTTTTGAAATTTTCTCAAAAATGGATTGATATAAACAACGGCTTCGGAAGGCTGATTGTTCATTTGCATGGGATATCCTACAATAACTTTTTCAACATTCTCTTTTGAAAAATAATCTTTCAGAAATGTCCAGATTTCATTGCTCGAAATGGTTGTTAGCCGCGTCGCAATCATCTGCATTGGATCAGTAACTGCAATTCCAATGCGTTTTTTTCCATAATCAATGGCTAATATTCGTCCCACAAGGTTCTGTTTTGTGGCAAAAATAGTATTATTTAGATAACAAATTTTCCAATTTGAGAATAGAAAATAGATACCAACCTGAATTTGTAGAATTAAGATTCATTATTCCAGTGTGTTATGTAATATTCTTATTTTTATTTCAATTTGGCACAAGCTTTGTTTTTAACTGAATCAATTACCGGTAAAGTTCAAACAATTAATTATTCACCTTAAAAACAGAAGGCCATGAAAACAATTAATAATTTAAAGCAATACCTTCCGGTCGTAATTCTTTCAACAGTTCTGTTCGTTTCAGCAGTCGAGGTAAACGCTCAAAATCGCCGGAATGAAGGGGAAAAGGAGAACAGACACGAACATAAAGAATATCGGGAATCAGGTCGTAATGAAGACCGAACTGCTTATAATGACCGCAGGGATGATCGGGAAGGTAATTATGATCGCAAAAACTGGAACTATCGGGGAAACAGTAAGGAGTATCACCCGAAATATAACAACCGATATAGACATTACGATTCAGATTATTACGAACATCCCAGGTACGGACGTGTTTACCAACGGTTCGATCGCCATCCGGTAGTGTTTCATCATGATCGAGACGATTATTACTATTACGGGAATCATTTTTATAACTATCGCCAGGGAATCGGCTATTGTGTGGTTGAACCACCTCGCGATGTCTATTTCAGGCAACTTCCTGTTGATTGCGAACGGGTTCGTGTAAATGGAAATGTTTTTTTCAGAAACGGAGATCTGTTCTTCCAGCTTTCGCCAAGAGGATATGCGTTGGTTAATGTGCCTGGAATCAGTATTTCAGCAAGATTTTAATCGAAACAGGAATTAATCATTCGGTTATTTATAACATTAAGATGGCTGCCTTATTTTTTAAGACAGCCATTCTTTTTTTTTATAAGTTGTTCAGGAAATTTCGGACGTTGTGATCGATTCGCCCTTGAATATCGGATAAATCTGATTTGATAAATTTATCACCGGTAATATTTTCGAACAATTCGATGTATCGCTCTGATACTGATTCGACAAAAGCTTCATCCATTTCAGGGATAACCTGTCCTTCTTTACCCTGAAAGTTATTTTCGATCAGCCACTGACGGACAAATTCTTTTGAAAGTTGCCTTTGACTTTCGCCTTTAGCCAGGCGCTCTTCATATCCTTCGGCATAGAAATAGCGCGATGAATCGGGCGTGTGAATTTCGTCGATCAGGTAAATTTTCCCATCCTTCTTTCCAAATTCATATTTGGTATCAACCAAAATCAGGCCTTTTTCGGCAGCAATTACTGACCCGCGACGAAATATTTCGTGGGTATATTTTTCAAGCAATTCATAGTCGTGCTGGCGCACGATACCCTGTGCAATAATTTCTTCCTTCGAAATATCTTCATCATGACCTTCTGAAGCTTTGGTTGTAGGAGTAATAATGGGTTCCGGAAATTTTTGGTTTTCAACCATGCCTTCCGGAAGAGTAATTCCGCAAAGTGTTCGTTTCCCACTTTTGTATTCGCGCCAGGCGTGACCTGTAAGGTAACCACGGATGACCATTTCTACTTTAAAAGGTTCGCAATGGTGACCAACAGTTACGTTTGGATCGGGGGTTGCCACTTTCCAGTTAGGAACAATATCGCTGGTTGCATCCAGAAATTTAGCGGCTATCTGATTGAGAACCTGTCCTTTGTAGGGTATGCCTTTGGGTAGTACCACATCAAAGGCCGAAATACGGTCGCTGACTACCATGACCAGATATTCATTGTTGATGTTGTACACATCTCTCACTTTTCCGTGATAAACACTTTTTTGTCCCGGAAAATTAAAATCAGTTTTTGTCAATGCTTTGTTCATTTTCTTCGGTTTTATCTGTTTTATTTTTCTCTTTTTCCTTTTCCTTCCTGATGAGTTCGTGGGCATGATGTTTTTCGTAAGCTAAAACGATGTCACGTACCAGTCTATGCCTGACAATGTCTTTCACGTCGAACTGTACGAAAGAAATGTCTTTAATGTTCTTCAGTATTTTTTTAGCCAAAATTAATCCGGATGGGCTTTGGAACGGCAGGTCAATCTGAGTTTCGTCGCCGGTAATCACAAATTTGGTATTGAGACCCATTCGTGTCAGGAACATTTTTAACTGAAGGACGGTGGCATTTTGTGCTTCGTCAAGGATGACAAAAGCATTGCTCAAAGTACGTCCGCGCATAAATGCCAATGGCGCAATCTGAATGGTGCCGTCTTTCATAAATTCGTCGAGCTTTTTTGCCGGAATCATGTCGAGCAGAGCATCGTATAATGGCTGCAAATACGGATCAATTTTTTCTTTTAAGTCGCCCGGAAGAAATCCTAGTCTTTCTCCGGCTTCTACTGCCGGACGGCTCAGAATAATCCGTTTGATTTCCCTGTTTTTCAAAGCTTTGACAGCCAAAGCAATTGCTGTATATGTTTTTCCGGTACCTGCCGGACCTATTGCAAAAATAAGATCAGAATTTTTACAGGCCTCCACCAGGAGCCGCTGGTTTGGAGTTCTGGCGCGAATGGCTTTTCCGTTAATTCCGAACACCAAAACATCCTTTTCTTCATCCAGTGTTTCGGCTATTCCTTCCGATTCATTCAGAAAAACCTGATTAACTACGTCGTCAGGCAATACATTGAACTGATTGTAATGATCGATAATGAGATGGAACTTGGATTCGAACCTCAGGATCTCTTCATCATCTCCTTTAACGATTACATCATTACCGCGGTAAACAATAATTAATTTGGGGAAGAAAGATTTGATCAGGTTCATTTTTGCGTTATTTACGCCGAAAAATTCCAGTGGATCAATTCCTTCAAGATGAATTAGCTTTTCAAACATAAATGATTGCAGCTTTGTATGTGGTGCAAAAATAAGCACTTTTAACAGATTTTCAGTGCAAAATCAGTGTTTCGCTTGAAGAATTGTTAACAATCGACTTTTTGTTTGATTGATGATGTATTATATTGCTATTCAGCGATATTTTTGTCGGTTAAATTCTCCGTTCCGGTATTTTATGAACTTCAGGAGTACCGGTTTGAAATGAATTTAAAGTAGGAATAAAGCTTTTAAATACTTAATGACAACTTCTAAATTTAGAAGATCGGAACTTCGCGTTTAAAAGTCTCGTCGAGCGAAATGAATGTTTCGGTACTGGCAACACCACCAATTTTTTGAATTTTTTCGCTTAGAATATCACGAAGGTGTTCATTGTCTTTGGCATATACCTTTGCGAAGATCGCATACTGACCGGTGGTGTAATGACACTCAACAATTTCAGGGATCATCTTAAGCATATCGGCAACGGTCGAATACAAACTTCCCTTTTCCAGAAAAATTCCGATGTATGTACACGTTTTATAATCGATTTTCTTGGGGTCGATGTGATAGCCAGAGCCAACAATCACATCCAAATCGATCATCCGGTTCACTCTTTGGTGCACTGCAGCTCTTGAAACTCCAACTTCAGAAGCAACATCTTTAAACGGAATGCGTGCATTTTTTGAAATAATATCCAGAATTCTCAAGTCGATGTCGTCCAATTGATTTCGTAAAGTCATGATCGTTTTTTGAGTACATTATTATAATGATTCAAAATTAACTAAAAATCGATGATTTTGATTATAAATGTATTCAATTTGTTCAAAATGTAAGTTAATCAATGGAAATGAATCCCAAAACTCGAAAAGCGAATATGAAAAAAGGGTGACATTTCTAAATGACACCCTTTTAATAAAGTACAATACTTTATTATTTTATTGGGACCTGACGCTTGAACTCCATTTCGAGTGAAATAAAAGTTTCGGTACTGGCAATTCCTTCAATTTCCTGCAAATCTTCATCAATTAATTTTTTCAGGTGCTTGTTTGTTTTGGTCTGAACCTTGATGAAGATCGCATAAGATCCTGTAACATAGTGACATTCAACTACTTCTGGAATTTTTGTTAGTGCCTCAACCACTTGTTGATGAAATTTGGCTTTTTCGAGGTGAATTCCCATATAGGCACAAGTAAAGTATCCCAGTTTTTGCGGGTTAACCAAAAATTCGCTACCTGAAACGACTCCCAGATTAAGCAACCGTTGAACTCGTTGGTGGATAGCAGCTCCTGAAACGCCACATTCACGGGCTACTTCAAGAAAAGGGATTCTTGCATTCTTGGTTATCAGTTTCAGGATCTTTTCATCCAGTTCGTCTATATTCGGAAGCGGTTCTATATGCAGATCATTCATAATTTATTGTATAACTTCGTTTTAAAAATTGAAACCCAAAAGTAAAAAAAAATGATAAATTTCAATTATTCTTGTTTAAAAACATCATGATTGTAATGAACTGAAAGTAAAATTACCAAAATCAATAATGAGATAAAAAAGTCGATTGACAAATGTAGGAGATTTTTTCTTTCAAAAATATGGTATTTACCCTACATGTCGCTTAATTAATCCGATTTGCAATTTTTTCAGTTAAATCTTTGATGTCACTACCCGATGGAGCCTGAAATACACGAAGTTCAAACTCCGGAATGACAGCCAAAATGTGATCAAAAATATCGGCTTGGATACTTTCATAATCATTCAGTTTTTTCTCTTTACTAAATACATAAATTTCAATGGGGATACCGTTCGCTGTTGGTTGTAAGTGCCTGACTAAAAAAGTCATGTCTTTATTTATTTGCGGATTATTTTTTAGGTATTCTTCCAGATATTTTCTAAAGATGCCAAGATTGGTTTGACGACGACCATTTGGGGCCAGGTCATTCTCAATTCCCAGGTTTTTATTGTGTTCAATTATTTCATTTTGCTTTTCAATTACATAGTTTTTGATAAGCCTGAACTGTTGAAATTTGTCAAGCATCTTTTCGTCGCAAAACCGAACACTTTTCATGTCAATGTTAATGAATCGTTTAATCTGTCGCCCGTTAGATTCTTCCATTCCTGACCAATTCAGGAACGAATCCGTGACGAGAGCATAAGTCGGAATGGTTGATATTGTCCGGTCGCCATTTTGAACTTTCACGGTATTCAGTGAAATATCAATCACTGTTCCATTGGCGCTATATTTTGGCATTTCAATCCAGTCGCCAGGTTTAAGCATTTTATTTGCCGACAATTGAATACTGGCAACGAGTCCAAGAATTGTATCTTTAAAAATAATTAAAAGAACAGCGGCAATGGCACTCAAGCCGCCCAGCAGATATAATGGTGATTTGTCGAAAATGATGCCAATGATGAAAATTCCAGCTATGAAATAAACCAGAATCATTACCAATTGAATGTATCCCTTTATGGAACGCGTTGAAGCATATGGTGTTGTCAGGTATATATCATTCGATGCTTTGAGAACTCCGGAAACTACTTTAATGAAGATAACTACGAAATAGATATTCGTAAAGATGGTAAGTAATCGGGTGACTTCAGCTATTTCAGAAAAATTGCATGAATAATAAAATACCAATGCCGATGTCAGATGCGACATCGACTGAAACACTTTTCGCTTTAACAAATAATCATCCCATTCGGTCTTTGATTTCTCAACCAGGCGATGAATGATCTTAATAACCAGGATTTGGGTTATCCAGTGAACAATCATTGCAACAATTACTAGCGTTACTATTGATAGCAACACTGCGGCGAGCCTGGCATACAAATCCAGAAAGTCCAGATTTCGGAATAGTTCGTTCAATAATAAATAGAGTGACTTCATCGTATTTAAGCGAAATGTGATTTTAAAAAATAATCAGGGTATGCAAAAATATAAAAACTTAATTTGACAAAATTGGCGATCCTGGATGAAACTCAGCATTAATGATTAATTTCAATAGCCTGAGTAAATCCATACACCTGATCATGAATTTGAATTTTTATGTTTTCGAAATCGGGGAAATTAATTTTTTGGGGATAACTCATCAATAGCAATTTAACACTGTTTTTTTCGATGGAATAGGCTGGTTGAAAGTAACTTGCTTCATTAACCGAAAAGTTTAACCGCGCATAGAACGATATTCGTTTCTTGGCTATTTCGGTAAATGGTTCTTCTACTTCGAGAATTAAAATATTATCGTTCTGCTCCAATAACTTTATAACCTGAGTGCCATAGCCTTTTCCTTGTTCCGTATTGCGAATCGCAAAATGCTCGATGAAACAGAATCCATTCAGGTCCCAGAATGTGATCAAACCGATTAATTGCTGTTGATGGTAAATTCCATTGAATGTAAATCGGTCGTTTTTTAATAGATCAATTAATTGGTTCCATTCTCTTCGCTCGTTGGCAGGAAAAGATTCTTCATAGATTTGTTGCAAATCCGAATTCATTTCTGATGGGCTGGAAATTGAGCGTATTTGTATCATCTGGATTTCTGTTGCGATCCTATTTGGGTTTTATTCATCAATCTTTGAGCGGTTTTGCTTGATTGCCGATTTGATGCGCTTTGAGGTCAGTCTTTTTTCAATCGAACTTTTTGTTGGTCTGGTATTTCTTCTGTGTTTGACAGGTTTCAGAGCCTTCGAAATCAGGAAATAGAATTTTTCCATGGCATCTTCCTTATTCGCGAGCTGTGACCGATCGCGCTGAGAAACAATGCTCAATATTCCTTCTGAAGTGATTTTTGTAGCGAGTTTTGTCAGGAGTATATTCTTCTGATCATCAGACAACAAGGCTGAGTTTGGTATGTCGAACCGAAGTTCAACTTTCGAGTTCACCTTGTTCACATTCTGCCCGCCCGGACCGCTGCTACGCGATGTCAGGAATTGAAATTCGGATGACAGATCTGGAATGTTTATAGTGGGTTCCAACATGGATTATTCATTTTCGGTTTTCGGTGTTGACTTTTTTGCTGGCTTCCGAATAGGTTTATTCGAATAATAGTAGGCGACCTTTTCAATGGCTTTCCGGATACTGACATTGATTGGATTGTAATCGTTGGCCAATTGAGGGTCGATGAAATAAATCTGGTAATAAAAGTCAGTCACCAGTGGTATCTGCATTCCTGAATTAATCAGTTCTGAAGCTTTCCGGAATTCAGAAGGAAATTCTTTCTTGATGTGGGCACAGGTGTAAACCGATAATTTCTCATTTTTATCGTGAACAGCCGAAAAACCAAAAAGCCGGCAGATTAGTCCACGGTGCTCATATATTCCGCATCCTGCAGCTTGTCCCGGAGTAGGGTTTTTTGCCAGGTTGATGCAATGTTCTGGTTCTGTTTCTAAAAGATCAAGAGCTGCTTCGTGTAAATTATTTTGAACCAGGTAATAGGCCAGTGGTAAAAATTCGAGAACGTTGGCTTCCAACCCTTTTTTTAAACAACACAAGTTGCAGTTCGCCAAACACTTCAGGTTCGATTGTTTCCCGAATTTCTGGGTGGCTTTGTCTAATTGTTTAAAAACCCGTTCTACTTGTCTGATCTTCTCAAGCATAAATATACTTTGTATAAAAGAGCCGCAAAATTAGTTGAATTGTTGATTAATGATTCCTGTAAAGGTAAAGATTAGCTGGTAATAGCAATTATATCAACGATCATTTAAGGTTCCCAGGGTGACCGCTGATTTGAAATGCTTACTCGGGTCTCGACTTTGAAGTTTTTTGAAACTTTGTATTGCATAAACATGGAGGCTCCTTTGGTGCTCATGTCGCGAACCGATGAATTTATTGCAGGCCTGTCAAAAACCGATTGGGCGCCGAAACTGTTTCCACCCCACGAAAAGCGATCATTCAACCGGTAGGTGGCCTGATTATAAATAATCCCATTTGTATAAAAAGGCGAAATTCCGAATCCGGAAACGGAGAAGGATTGATTTGTCGATTGATTCGATAAATTCAGGTATTTTTTTAAGTCCAATTTCTTGTTGTAGTCGGGTAGAAGTGGCTGGTTAAACATCGACTTATCGAGCAAATTGATTCCTTCCATTTGAAATGAATTCTCGAAAAGCAAGGGTCTTTCCAAACTGAGTCTGTTGACTTCAACCTTTCCACGAATACTATCTAAACTAATTTCCTCTTGCGAGTAGGCAAAAACCACGGCACAAGAGGAAATCAGGAATAACAAAAACCGCTTCATACGGTATAAATCTTTTATTTATTAAAATAACTTAAAGCCTAGACTGATCACGAAAGTGCCATTTTTCGAGTCAAAATCAGGTGTGCTGTATAAATTGTTGCTGTACGATTCCATTCTGGCATCAAAAGTCAGGAACAGAAAATCGACCCCTGCACCGTATTGCCAGCCGAAAAAGTTGTCTTTTATGGCCGATTCGGTTAATTGTCCTTTAACGCTTTTGTCGGTTACAAACGAAAACACTGGCCCGGCCATGATTCGAACGTTAAATGCTTTTTGATCGATGATTTTCAGCCCCAGTAAAGCTGGAACATCTACGGTCTTCAAATCAAATGAATTCAACGTTTGCGCATCAATCTTGTTTATGTATTCACCTCCTTTAGAGCAGTAATAGGCTTCGGGTTGAATGTATATTCGGCCCAGATTGATCCTTGCAAATGCCCCAATCAAATATTTATTAATGGTTTGGGCATTATAATCATTCACGTTGGTTGAAATTTTGGAGGTGTTTAAGCCAACTTTAGGGCCAAAATCGAAAAATCCCTGAGACTTGCCTGACATTGCAATCAGGACTATCAATGTAAGAACTGCAAGTTTTTTCATAACCGTCTTTTTAATTTATAAACGTTAATCCGTCGTTTTTATTACAGACAATTTTTGTGCCTAAGAGTTGCACCGGCCAAAAACGTTTATAACGATTCCCGAATAATCAATTGGGTTGGCACCACTTCGTTTATCTTTTCTTTGTTGACAATGAAATTGGCGCAGTCTTTTCCCATGCGCACAAAATCGGTCGAAATAACAGTGATTCCTGCCCCAACAATTTCTTTCATCGGAGAATCATTATAAGAAATGATACCCACATCTTTACCAATTTGATAAGCGTTCTTCTTGCAATCCTTCACAATCTTTACCAAATCGGAGTCTTTAATCACCAAATAGACCTGACCGGGCTGAACTTCACGGTCGTCGATATTTTCCAGTACATTGTGATTTAGGTTCTGATCGGAACAAAACCGGTTAAATGCGTCGATCGTTTCGTTCGGATGGGGGGTATTCTTCGGGAAAACAAGTATAAATTCCTGATACTTCTGAATGCGTTCCAGGCCTGAACTCAAACAATCGTAAACGGCCTGATTAAAATCCTGAGTGAGACTGGAAACTTCATTTTTGGGATCAAATCCCATGTCGAGGATTAAAAGTTTTTTCGGATCAATCTTGCGGACCACATCCTCCATGCTTTTATTGTCGATATTCATCACAATATACATGCTGTAACGACCAAGACTGTTCAGGATCAGTTGGTCGAAAACTTCGTGGTTGTAATGATGGAAAAGCAGGTCAACCGAATAATTGTCGGGCAAATTAGACCGGAATGATTTATAAAGTTGCTCTTTAAATGCGCTAAAGTCGTCGAGCAAAACAAATACGCGGTACGATTCGGAAGCCACGAAATAACCCTTGGTTGGCGTTGATGAAATGATGCTTCGCTGCTTCAACGTTGAATAAGCTTTGAAGATGGTGTCGCGCGAAATGCCACTTTCCTTGTTCAACTGGTTCACCGAAGGCAGAAAGTCGCCCTCTTTCAGTATGCCTAAATTGATGGCTTCGCTTACAGCATGAATCAGCTGCTGTAGCTTGGTTTGCGACGAAGTTTCATCAAATTTAAATTCAAATTTTTCCATTCGCTTAGTTTTGAAAAAGCCTGAACTGGACGTCCAATTCAGGCTTTCAATCTATATCAGTTGCGAAGTTAGCAATTTTAAACTTTAGGCACTCCGAACTTTAGCTCACTTTAGGCACTTTTATTTATACAAAGGGCCAAAGTTCTGACAAGCGCGGTAATCGGCTCCTTCAGGATCCATGCCAAAGGCATTCCATACGGCAGGACGGAAAATGTCGTTGGCATCGACATTGTGCATGCAAACCGGAATACGCAGGATGGAAGCCAATGCAATTAAATCGGCGCCAATGTGTCCAAAGCTGATGGCGCCATGGTTGGCTCCCCAGTTATTCATTACGCTGTAAACATCTTTAAACTGTACTTTATCGCATAGCCGTGGGGCAAACCAGGTTGTTGGCCAGGTTTTGTCGGTACGAACGTTGATGGCTTCGTGAACATTTTCGGGCAAATCAACGGTCCAACCTTCGGCAATCTGCAAAACCGGGCCCTGACCTTTGATGCGGTTGATGCGCAGCATGGTTACCGGCATTCCGCCTTTCGACAGGAAGTTGGATGAGAAACCGCCTCCGCGGAAATAATCTTGTGCGGCCGGATACCATTTCGTAGCGCCCAAACATTGGGTTACTTCTTCTTCGGTAATGTCCCAGAAGGGTTTCATGGCTGGTTGGCCATCTTTATCGGTTTGCACTCCGGTTGCATCCAAACAGGTTGCTCCCGAATTAATCAGGTGAATAATGCCATTGGCGGCATGACCTTCGAGTTGGTAGCCGGTAACTCGTTTAACCGATTCGGGGCTCCAGAATGTGCGGACATCGGAGAATATCGATGCGGTGTTGGTGAGCAGGTGGCCGAACAACATCGAAACGCCATTTAATGAGTCGTTTTCGGTGGCAAGGATAAATGCTTCGCGAACGCCGTTCCAGTCGAACGAAGAGCACAAAATGGCTTCGCTGAAATCGCCGTTTGGAATAAAGTCGGTCCATTGACGTTGTCCCTGGAACCCGGCAGCAATGGCATTGTGTCCCAGTGCTTCTTCCAGAAATCCAAGTTCTTTCAGCCGTGGATTCCCGTGGATCAGGTCACGGATGATGATCGTCATTTTTACCACAAATTCCCAGTCTTTTTCTTTTTGTTCGCGGCTGGTCTGTTTTTCAGGCGCATTAAAGTCGGTGCCTTCGTTGGCTTTGCAATATTTTTCGGTCCAGGCCATGGCCTTTTTAAATTCTTCAGGATCGTAAATCCCTTTTTCCATACGGCGAAGGATTTCAACTTCATCAACACCTTCAACGCGGATGCCCAGGTAATCCTGGAAAAAATCGTGATCGACAACCGAACCGGCAATACCCATGCATTGACCACCAATGCCCAGGTACGATTTACCTTTCATGATGGCTACGGCCAAACCAGCTTTCACAAAACGCAGGATTTTTTCTTCAACGTCAGCAGGAATGCTGGTGTCGGTAGCATCCTGAACATTTTCGCCATAAATACCAAAAGCGGGGAACCCTTTTTGTGCATGACCGGCCAAGGCAGCAGCCAGATAAACAGCTCCCGGACGTTCGGTTCCGTTGAAACCCCAGATTGCTTTTGGATAAAGCGGATTCATATCAATGGTTTCGGTTCCGTAGCACCAGCAAGGAGTAACCGACAACGTGAGGCCAACGCCTTCTTTTTCGAATTTTTCGGCACAGGCGGCAGCTTCGGGTACACGGCCAATAGTGCCATCGGCTATTACGCATTGCACGGGCGTTCCGTCGGGATAACGGAGCTTCGACGAAATAAGGGCCGCAGCGCTTTTAGCCATGTTCATGGTTTGTTCTTCGAGACTTTCGCGCACGCCACCCTGGCGGCCATCGATAATAGGACGGATACCTACTTTTGGTAAACGGCCAATCAGTTTGCTTGTTGAATTCATTTTACTGTAATTTTTTAGTTTTATTTAGATGGATTTTGTATTGTCCTGTACTGTGCTGCTAAGTAAATGTTTTTTTTCAAAATCACAGATGTTGGGAAACACATTTCAGCGATTTTATTTTGGTATTCGCCGAGGTTTGTTTTTTCGTTAAATTGTCATAACTTTTATCTGATAATTTTTTTAGTAACCAAAAAACTAATCAGTTATGTCATCAATTAGTGATTACAACGACCTTTTGCCCGAAATTCGGGCCATCAAACCTGAAGCTGTTTTGGCTCCCACCATGCCGGTTGACGTGTTTGTTCAGGAAGCCGAAAACCTGTACCATTGGTGCCCCGACGACCAGGCTGCTTTAATCAAGGCTGGTCTCGACTGGAATTTGGTAACAAGTTTGCCTGTTAGGGCTGGCGCTTGCCGCGAAGCCCAATCGCTCTGGAACAAAGAGCGGAATACCCGCCAGCAGGCCGAGCAGGATTGGAAAGACGAGTCGCCGGCTGCCTTCGACCTGCGCGACCAGTTGGTTCATACCTTCCGCTATGCCTTCCGAAAAGACGAAGGGTTGCTGGGGCGCGTTGACGAAATTGCCCAGGGCGATTCCAATTCGGACATGGTACAGGACCTGAACGACCTCTCGGAACTGGGAAAAGCCAATACTGATTTATTGACCCCGGTAAATTTCGACTTCCCATTGCTCGATGCTGCTGCTGAACTATCGGACCGGATGGGCGACCTGTTGGGTGCAACCAACGGCGAACGCAAAAAAGACAGCGAAGCCATGCTTATTCGCGACAAAGCATTTACCTACCTAAAACAAGCTGTTGATGAAATTCGCGAATGTGGTAAGTTCGTTTTCTGGCGTAACCCCGACCGGCTGAAAGGGTATAACAGCGACTACTGGAAAACAAAACATGCTGAACCCGAAAAAGTAACGACACCTGTCCAATAATTTTAGTGTACGTTGAAACACCCGGAAACGATTGATTGATTTTCGGGTGTTTTTTATTAAAAACCCGCTGAAAGGTGCAGCAGGACAGTAGCCCCCTTAGCAGGACGCTCATATTTTCAGCAGGACGGCCAGAAACTTTGCAGGACGCCCATTTCTTTTAGCAGGGCGACGAAATCTTTAGCAGGACGGCGAAATACTCAGCAGGGCGGGTAGGGACGGGCATTTGCGCGATAAAACTTTAAATTTAAGCCACAACGGAATCCAAAGTCAGTTGAAATATAAATTCTGATTATCAATAATAATTGAGAAAAGTACTATATATTTGGTGATAGTTTCAAGTTGTATGGGCAGTTTTGCTCAGGCTGAAAGGCATTCTGGGTTTAGTCATTTATTGGTTTCCGGTACTTGACAGGACATCAGAACCTCGAACGGAGAAGTCTCGTTCTGATTGGCGCTGAAAAGGCGCTTTTCGAATCGGCATCGTTATTTGACAGGAAATCGCTTTTGGACAGGTAACTGAACAAGGCGCTTTTTGAAACTTTTTCGCTGACAAGTTGGAACAGTTTTTTGAAAGACGGGAAACCGCCCAACAACATCAGCTACCCGGCAAGCTCGGCGTCGGTGGTTTTCGGTCGGCGGCTCTCCGCTCGATTTCCTTGTCCTGCCGGACAGGAAATCGCCCGCAGTCCGCCCCTGCGTGTAGCTTCCTACGTTGTGGGCCAGTTTAATCGCTCATTGAAACAGTTTCGCTTTTAGACAAAATTTTTAATTGACGGTTTTGGTTCCTTGACAATTTTTCGTAGTTCGACAGAGTTTCGGGGTTCGACAATTTAGAGCCATTTGACAGGTTTTTAAAATTGGTTTTTATGGTTTCGGGTTTGACAAATTCCCGTTTCATTGACAGACAAACGGATTTAAAACGCTCATTTTCAGCTTGACACAGTTTGTATTTAGAAACGCATTCTCGGACAAGCTTTTTTAAACTTCGTTGACACATCGGTGGAGAATTTAGTGGACAAAAATTTCCTTTTTGACATAGAATTCGTTGACAGACAGCGATTATAATTGACAGAGAAAAAAATAAAGACAAAAATATAAATATTTCAAGTGACCGAAAACCAGCCCACAACAGCAAAATACCCTGAATGAATAACATATAAAACATTGTACATGAAGAAAAATGATAATTACATGAAACCATTGTTGATATCGATAGGTTTGATTGCTTGTTTACTACCAATTATTTTGAATTATAATTTACAGTCTAAAATCGGACAGATTGCAATGGGTATTTCAATCATATCTTCTACACTTATTAAAAACAAAACCATTACACGTACTATTGCGTTACTTGCAATTATTGTAATTCTATACAGCTATTTTAAACTAGGTGTCTAAATTTTATTCCTAATTGAGAAAAAATGACAATTTGAATTGATTGATTTTACTTTCTGACACGGAATTCGTTGACAGACAGCGATTCTAATTGACTGAGAGAAAATAATAAAGACAAAAATTAAAATGTTTCAAGTGACCGAAAACCAGCCCACAACAGCAAAATACCCGCAAGTCGGGTTTAGTTGCTTCGTTGACATAAAATTGGTATATTTGAAAAGCAACACTTTGTAGGAAGTTCATCGGTTAAATCCCGCCCTGCGTGTATTTGCGAACGTTAGCGGTCAGTTTAAAGACATTATACCAGACTTTGTTCGACAGATTATAAAGTAATAGATTTCAATTTACAAGAAATATGGATGATTCAATATTAAAAAAACTAGGTGCAAATTTTTATGGTTTTGAAAGTATCGATTCCTTGGGGAAACGTCATTTTCATCCATTTGTTATTAGAGGTAATGGTGATTTTCTACTCACTAAAAATGGAGTCTATTTTAATCAGTGGATTTCCCCGCAAAAATATTATATTCCTCTCGATAGAATCACCAAGATTGAAATAAGTACATGGCATAATTTGAAAATGAAATGGCCTGGAAAAGTTTTGCGCATTTATTTTAAAGAAGGAAAAGATATCAAAATCTTTGGAATAAAGCTCGGTGGAGTGCTAAGCATTACAAAAGGCTGGCAAGATGATGCTTATTTATGGAAGGAAAAAATTGAATCATTAATGAAAGAATAATTTTGAGAAAAATTCAAAGATTCTTGCGTTTTGAAAAAACCGAACCGCTAACATCAGCTACCCGTCAAGCTCGGCAGCAGTGGTTTTCGGTGTGCATCTTTCCGCCTGGGCAGCTTTTCGGCTTGTCAGAAATTTAAAATCAGCGAAGCTAAATCGCCCGCAATCCGCCACTGCGTGTGGCTTCCTACGTTGTGGGCAAATTAATTATTTGAGTCTATGAATAAACTTTATAGCATATTTATTTTATTGGTATTTTCTTTTTTGTCCTGCAAAAGTGAAAAACAGGAAAGTAGAACAGACACTTTCGTAGATTTCTATGGAAAAACACATCTCAAATTTATTGTAAGTAATTGCAGAGACACAGTCGTTTTTCAAATTCAATCGCGCACTGTTATACCTTGGAGGTTAGAAAACAAACAACTTGTGATACCCAAAGATGGAATTTACAACTTGACACTTAACTCAACCCACCCATTTTTAGACCTGCTTTTCTGTCAAAACAGAAGATACCCTTTGTTTACGATTCCAAATGACACATTGAATGTGTACGTTGACCTTGACTTAAGCAAGAAACTTCAGAATTCAATAAAATACGAAGGTAAAACAGGAATCATTAACAACTATTATCTTGAAAAATTTACCCACTTTAACTACCCAAGCATTGCTGTCCCAGCAACAAATTATACGTCACCATCCTATTCAATTTATGAAGGTGCCAGAAAAATTGATTCGCTGTTCAATGAAGAGAAAACGTTCCTTTTGAATTATGAGAAAAAATCTGATTTGCCGCTTTGGTTTACGGAGATGGAAAAACTGGATTTGTATTATCACAATTCAGATTTTAAATTAGGAGCTATCTCTTCCAGAAATCATTTAAATGGTGAAAATACAAATGCAAACGACCCCTATTTCAATTTTCTGGATTCAGTTCCAATTAATAACCCCAAGGCATATTTATCCTCCCATTATTTTGAATTTTTAATGTCATATTTCTATAAACAAAATATGGATAAATATGAGGTTAATCTAACTGGATTCGCACGAGCCTACACCATTTTAAAAATTAATCTCCCCAATATTTTAGCACGCTTATCTGGTGAAACCAGAAAGCATTATCTGGCTTATCAGTTTTCATGGCTTAATTTTCAAACTAAAAATGCCGGTCAGGCTGCGAAATTAGATTCTCTATTTGAAACGGTCGGAAATTATATCAATGATAGTATACTGGTAAATGCGGTGAAAAACAACCGAAATTTGCAAAACCAAAGGTCTGAAAACAAATCCTTCTTAGCGAAAGGAGAAAGAGCCCCCGACTTCTATCTAAGCGATTTGAATGGGAAATTTCATACACTTAAAGAATTTCAAGGGAAATTGATTTATATAAGTTTTTGGGCAACTTGGTGTTCCCCGTGTTTAAAAACCATTCCTCAAAAAAATGCCATAATCGGGGAATATGGAAACAAACCAATTGAATTTATAAATATCAGTTTTGACAAAGAAAAAGATAAATGGGAAAAATCGGTTAAAAAACATAGTATTTTCGGCTTGAATCTAATATGCAATGAGAATTGGGTAGATATTCTTAAAACTAAATATTACATTCAAGGAATACCCCGATATATACTCATAAATAAAGATGGAGCGATTCTCGATAGTGATGCGCCGTCAGCAAGCAATGAGATCGAATTAAGACGATTAATTGACAAAAACTTGAATTAAGTAAAGAATGAATAAAAGCTGCAAACAATAAATAGGACTTTAAGCGGTGCGCAGCACCCAGCGTGAAGTCTGGGTTGAACTACATCTCTGGCGAGAACCTGATTTCTTCTATGTATTTATCAGGAGGTTTAATGGGTTAAGGTGATTGGCCGGAGGGTACCATTGGGATTGAAATGAGTATGACAAAAAACAGAATGATGGTGATTATCAAGCACGGTTCGGTGAGAGGCAGAAGGGGAAGTCTCTTCGACCTACTCGACGCTGCTGAACGTTGCAGTGCATACTGAAAATGCAATCAGAAGAACAAACAAGCTAATTATGAATAATAAAAAGAAAGTAATCGCAATTAATGCCATCCTATTTGCTGCATTAATTTGTTTGGTATCACTAAATAAAGAAATCTTAAGACCTGCTTCGAATAATTCAAGTTTATTGAAAATTTTAACGGGTTGCTTTCCAAATTTTATTGCAGCATTCCTTATTAGCCTAGCTTCAGTATCAGCAGTATTGATTCGGAAATTTAAACATGGGCGATTAGTTGTCTATACATTTTCAATAGCAGTTTTTGCCATTCTAATGATTGAGGAATTAAAACCAATGTGGGGTGCAAGTACATATTATGATGCATTTGATATAATTGCAAGTGGAGTGGGGTCAACTTTAGCTATATTTACTTATGAATTATTGATATTAATTAAAATGAGAAAACGAGGGAAGAATTAAAAATAAGCACTATAATATACAGGCCTTTAAGCGGTGTGCAGCACCCAGCGCAAAGTTTGGACGTTAAAATCACCGACATTTACTATCTTTAAATCGTTTATAATCCGGCTGATTCGCCAACAAAAAACTTTTAAACCTCAATTGATAAACCTAAACCAAAATTCTAATGAAAACAAAGACCAACTTTTTAATGAAACGAATTACAACGGCTTGTTTGGTCGTATTCGCTTTTTCAATTGCATTGATGCCTGTTGTGTTGCAGGCTCAGGTCAAATTTAACGACGCCAACGAACTTCGCGAGGCCAAAATGGGTGTTGAGCGGGTGGCCCGCTACTATTTGCCGGCCTATTCCTCCATGGCTAAAAGCAATAATGAAACCAAATGGGTTCAGATCGATTTGGGCGAAGCGAAAAAGATTGATGCCGTAAAGTTATTGCCAGGCGTACAGGGCTGGGGCCCGGCAGCAGGGGGCTTTCCGGCAAGGTTCAAACTGGAAGTCTCGAATGATGCCGATTTCAGACACTCCATCATGTACGAAGATTATACCCTGAAAGATGAATACCCGACCCCGGATGACCAGGTGGCTACATTTGCCTCGAAAGAAGTATCCGGGCGGTACGTCAGGTTAACAGCCACTCAACTTCGCGACAACAAGCTGGCCATGACCAAAATCATGATCATGTCGGAGGGTAAAGATATTGCAGAAGGTTGTCCGGCTACTGAATCGACGCCGGACAAGGATTCGCACGTTGAATTACTGACCCGTGCCCCACGTCCGCAAGGCGAATTTGATGTGACCGATAATCCTGCGAATGTAATTCCGGAGAAAACCTGGAAACCTATAGCCTATAAGGCCGAAACACCAATGGGCGGCGTAAAACTGGACGGAGGCTTGTTTAAAACCACCATGGACAACAACATTAATTACCTGTTGAACTCGTTTACGTTCGACCAGTTGGTGCGGAATTTCAGGGTAAAGGCCGGATTACCGGTCGAACCGTTTAATGAAAAGTTAAGCCTGTTCTGGTTTAAGCAACTTCCCGGATCGGAGGCAGGCCGTTTCCTGATGGGTGCCGGTAATACCTTGCGTTGGACCGAAAATGCTGATCTGCGCAAAGAGATGAACGACATTGTCGATGTCATCGACCAGTGCAAAGAGCCCGATGGCTACCTGATGGCTTATCCGAAACATACCATATTCGACGTTGAATTCGGGGCCTATACCAGGGCTTGGGTAACCCATGGATTGATCGAGGCCGGGTATGCCGGGAACAAAAAAGCATTCCCGCTATTGCGGGGCTTTTACGACTGGTTTGATCAGTGTTCGTATTTGCCCGAGATGCTGAGGCGTCCGAGACAGGGAACACAGGGCATCATCCCAATGACACGGACTTATTTTACTCCTGTCGGGAAACCCAAGGATATTCAGGTTGTACAACAATACTTTCAGGAAAACTATTGGATGGAACAGATGGCCAACCGCGACACCAAAGCCATTTGGTTATATCCATACGACCGTCCGCACAACTACCTGGTCACCGGGATCGAACCTTACCTGGATTTATACCGGGCAACCGGGGCTAAAAAGTACCTGGACGCAGCCATGGGCGGATGGGATTTGTACCACAACAACTGGGAACACATAGGCGGTTCGTTGGCCATAAACGAGGGCGATTTTCTGTATCAGCCCAAATCGTACTATTTACGGAGAGAAACCGGCGAATTGTGCGGAAACGCTTTCTGGATCAAGCTGAACCAACGGTTTCATTTGCTTTATCCTGAAGAAGAAAAGTACGTGGCCGAAATTGAGAAGTCGATTTACAACGTAGCCATTGCCAACCAATATGGATCGGAAGGGATACGCTATTTTGCCAAACTGGTCGATCGTAAATACAGCGATCATGTTGCCAATACGCATCATTGCATGAATACCTGCTGCGAAGGACAGGGAACCCGGATTTATGGTTCACTGCCCGAATACATTTACTCGGTTGCCGAAGATGGTATTTATGTTGATTTGTATTCGGCCTCCGAGATCAAATATTCCATCGGGAAAAAACCGATGAGCTTAAAAATGAATACACAATTTCCTTACAATCCGAAAGTTGAAATCGTAGTCGGGAACGAACAGCCTGCACAAAGTAAAATCCGTATCCGGGTACCATTCTGGGCTTCTGAAAAAATGGCCGTAATGGTCAATGGTCAGACGATTGGGAAAGCTGATCCGGGAACCTATTTTGTTATTGACCGGGAGTGGAAAAATGCAGATGTAATTTCGTTTACCCTGCCGATGGATTTTAAGGTGACCCAATACACCGGAATGGAAAAAGGATTTGAACAGAATCATTATGCCATAGAATACGGACCCATTTTAATGGCGATGGTTGGCGTGAAAGCAAAGAAGGAAAATATAGGCGTAAAAACTACGGCGGAAACAATTAAATCGATGCTCAGATCGGTTCCGGGAAAGCCGTTGCATTTTGCCATTGAAGGGAATGCCGAATTCGAATACTGGCCTTATTTTGAGGTGCAGGAAGAACCATTCTCTTGTTTTCCTGAGTTCTACAGGTAAACAGACTGATTATAAAACAGAAAAAAGCCGGAATTTCCGGCTTTTTCTGTTTTATATATGATTGATTCGATTTAGCAAAAAATGGTCAGCCAACACAATGGCAGCCATCGATTCAACGATTGGCACTGCGCGGGGCAGCACACATGGGTCGTGGCGCCCTTTGGGGTTAATTGTTACTTCGTTTTCAGCTCTGTCAACCGTATGTTGTTCTTTCAGTAATGTGGCAATGGGTTTAAATGCCACATTGAAATAAATGTCTTCGCCATTCGATATTCCGCCCTGAATACCTCCGGAATGGTTGGTTTTGGTGCGAACACCGCCTTCAGTCTTGATAAACATATCGTTGTGTTCCGAGCCCGACAAACGGGTTCCCTCGAAGCCTGAGCCGTATTCAAAGCCTTTTACCGCGTTAATGCCGAGCATGGCAAAACCCAGATCGGCATGCAATTTATTGAAGACCGGCTCGCCCCAACCGGCAGGAACGCCTTGAATAACTCCGGAAATCACGCCGCCAACGGTATCGTGGTCACGACCGGCTTCTTCAATGCGGGCAATCATTCGGTTGGCCGTTTCAGCATCCGGACAACGAACAATGTTCGATTCGGTCTGGCTTAAATCCAACGCATTGTAAGGTTTATTGAGCTGAATTTCACCAACTCTGGAAACATACGCCTGGATGGAAACGCCTACTTTTTTCAGGAGCAATTTGGCTACCGCTCCGGCTACCACGCGGGCAATGGTTTCGCGTGCCGACGAGCGGCCGCCTCCCCGATGGTCGCGGGTTCCGTATTTCTGGATGTAGGTGTAATCGGCGTGCGATGGACGGAAAACATCTTTCAGGTCGTTGTAATCCGATGAATGCTGGTCTTTGTTCCGGACAATAAAACCGATGGGCGTTCCCTGGGTTACTCCTTCAAAAATTCCGGATAAGAATTCAACCTGATCGCTTTCGTCGCGTTGCGTGGTGATTTTCGATTGACCGGGTTTGCGTCGGTTCAGTTCGTTTTGAATAAAATCCAGATCGATTTCCAAACCGGCAGGGCAGCCGTCAATGATTCCGCCAATGGCTTTCCCGTGCGATTCGCCAAACGAGGTTAACCTGAAAATTTGTCCAAAGCTGTTCATACATTCAAGTAAAAAGTTAAAAGGCAAAAGTAAAATTAAGGAAAAGGTCATTAGTCATCAGGAAATGGGAAAAAGAAAATAGGAAAATACAAGGAAGTGCTTTCTTTTCTTTTTTCTCTTTTTCAAATGACGAATGACTCTTTTCTATTGACTAAAACAAAAAATGTTGTCCCAAAATACGAAATTTTGAAACAACATTTGAAATTATATGAGTGAGCTGATTAACAACCGCATCCGCAACCGCCTTGTTTGCCTTCGCTGCTACAAGAGCCTTCAGCGCAACCTTCGTCGTCGCAACCACAACTGCCGCTTCCACAGCCACAACCACCGCCTAGAGTAGCAGCAATTTCTTCTTCCGTAGCTTCTCTCACTTCAGTAATCTGGCCTTTAAAGTAAAGGTTTTCGCCAGCGAGCGGATGATTGAAATCCATTTGTACTGTATCGTCGGTAATTTCCATAACAAGACCATTCAGTCGTTGGCCGCTGGTACTCATCATCGGAACAGTAGCTCCAACCGATACGATTTCATCATCAAATTCGCCATCGATAAAGAACAGATGTTTTGGAAGATCAACAATCGCATTTTCGTCTAATTCGCCATAGGCATCAACGTCCTGCAAACTAATTTCAAACGGATTACCTACTTCGAAACCTTCCAGAGATGATTCAAATTTTGGAAGCATCAAACCTGCGCCAAACACAAAACTCAATGGTTTCTCGCTTGTAGCCTGCTCAATCAATTCCCCATTTGCATCGTCGTAATGTAAATCGTATGTCAGGGAAACCATTTTGTTTTTTCCTATTTTCATAGCCTTTTTTGTTTAAATGTTTAAATTTTAATAATTGTACAAAGAAATAAAATTCGCGGATAATACAAAAAGTATCCACCCCTTCATTTCTGTTAGTTAAAGATAACATCAGAAACCGGCTTTGGTTTAAACTCACCAATGAGATATTGTTGTTTCGCTGGCAAGCAGGTCAAATAATCCTGAAGGTTAGAGATTTGTAATTTGAACAGATTTACGAAGTCGCCAGCCGTGTTGTTTTAAACGTAAAGAATTTCTGCGCAAAATAGCTGTAAACGACAACAATGCCTGTTGTAATTACTTTAGACAGGGTAGGCCATAAACCAACAAATTCGACCAATATTTTCAGAAAAACGTAGTTCAAAAAGATAGAGCCTGAAACAGAAATCATATATCGGATTAACTGTGTACGGCCCCGAATGACCGAACTGGTAAAGGTGATGAATTTGGCAAAAAGGAATCCGGTGAAAAAGGTAATCGGAAAAACAATCAAAAAGGCGGCAATGTGCGGGCTGATCGAAACGATCCCCAGGTCAACAACATGTTTATCAAGGATAAAGTTGTAGCAAAGAAAATAAAGTGTGATGTCGAGTACGGTATTAAATCCTCCGGTTGTCGCATACCGGAAGGTTTCCAAAGGAATGAACTTTTGGAAAGGGGAGTAGAAGTAATCGATCACGTTAATGATTGTTCTACGAATGTACTTTGCCAGATTTGCCATAGGGGTAGAGAATCTATTCGTCAGTTTTTGATTACTCGGAGGCTTTATGCCACCATGAATCCGGATTTTTAGTTTTGATTTTTTTACAAATTAAAGAGAAAAGATTGAAAAATGAAGCGAGGGTGGTTAAAATATCTGAAAGAGCAGCTTTTCAGGCTTTGGGATTGGGCTTAACCGGCATTTTTGCCATCTTTTCAACTTCGAGGCTTGCAAATCCAAATTCTTCGACGATTTTGCCCAGTAGCAGGTAAACACCATCCCCCCGGAATGGATATTGTTTTAACGAAGGTGGAAAATGCACGGTATCGAAAAATTCGCCCTGCACATCGGTAAAGGTGCCAAAGTGCATGATTTCGTTTCGCGAAGTCCAAACGTATTTAATGGTAACCAGTCGCCCCAGCATCCGCACTTTCCGGCCTACATTCTCCATCATGTTTTTTGCGAAAACCTCTCCCCTGAAGCTGGTTTCGAGCATCTCGAACGGGCTGAGCGTTATCGAAAATCCCAAAAGTTCGATTTCATCGTAGGCATCGGCAATTGGCATTTGTTCAAATTTTGGCAAGCTATATTTTCGTTCCTGCGGCTGAAACATCGGATGGGTTTGCACCACCGGTGTGGGGCGGCTGATGAGCATGTGCGCTTCCCAAAGCAGCTCGGCTTTTGATTTGCCGCAAAAGCGGAATGCACCCAGTCGAATCAGGGTAACAAGCTGTTCTTTCGAACTATTTACCCGGCTGATGAAATCGGATAATGAAAGAAAATTGCCGTTTCGGGTACGTTCTTCGATCAGTTGCTGAATGGTGTTTTGTTCGAGGTTTAGAACATGCACAAATCCGATGTAAATGGTTTTCCCAACAATGCGGGTTTCGCTCCGGCTGTGGTTTACACAAGGCAGCTCGATGGTGGCGCCCTGCCGTTTGGCTTCGTTGAAATACACCCAGGTGCGGTAAAATCCGCCAAAATTGTTGATTACCGCTGTCTGAAATTCGAGCGGGTAATGCGCTTTCAGGAAAAGGCTCTGGAAACTCTCGACAGCATACGAGGCCGAGTGGGCTTTCGAAAACGAATACCCTGCAAACGATTCGATTTGCCGCCAGATCTCTTTGGTAATTTCTTCGGGATAATTTTGCTCACGGCAATTCGAGAAAAAGCGATCGACAATGCGCTGAAACTCCACTTTCGAGCGGTATTTTCCGCTCATGGCGCGGCGCAGCACGTCGGCCTCGGCCAGATCGAGTCCGGCAAAATGGTGCGCCACTTTAATCACGTCTTCCTGATAAACCATCACCCCAAACGTTTCTTCGAGCTGCTCTTTCATTACGGGGTGCAGGTATTGTATTTTTTCGGGATGGTGAAACCGCTGAATGTATTCTTTCATCATGCCCGATTTGGCCACTCCGGGGCGAATGATGGAGCTGGCAGCCACCAGCGTCAGGTAATTGTCGCAATGTAACTTGGTAAGCAATCCGCGCATGGCGGGACTTTCAATGTAAAAACAACCATTGGTTTCGGCTGTACGAAGTTGGAATTTCACCTGTTCGTCCTGAAAAAAACGTTCGACCTGGTGAATGTCAACTTTTTCGCCGCGGTTCTCCATAATGATTTCAACGGCTTCTTTGATGTGCCCGATGCCGCGCTGGCTGAGAATATCCAGCTTTTCGAAGCCCAGGTCCTCGGCCATGTACATGTCCCATTGTGTCGTCGGAAATCCTTTGGGAGGCAAATCGAGCGCGGTATAATAAGTAATGGGTTCTTCCGAGATGAGGATTCCCCCGGCATGAATGCTGCGGTTGTTGGGAAAGTTCATCATTTTTTGTCCCAGCGAACTGATTAATCCCGCAATGTGATTTTGGTTGCGCACATCGCCGGGGTTGTCGGCCAGCAAATCGATTTCCTCTTTCGGGAGTCCGAAAACCTTGCCCAGTTCGCGAAAAATGGAGCGGTCTTTAAACGTGGTGGTGGCGCCCAGCAAAGCGGTGTGCTGGTTTCCGTAGCGCTTGAAAATGTAATCCTGAATGTGTTCGCGGTCGCGCCACGAGTAGTCGATGTCGAAATCGGGTGGGGAAGTTCGTTGCGGATTCAGAAAACGCTCGAAATAAAGATCGAGCTTGATCGGATCGACATCGGTAATTTTCAGACAATAGGCCACGATGCTGTTGGCACCGCTTCCGCGCCCCACGTGGTAGAACCCGCGTGATATACCGTAGCGGATGATGTCCCAGGCAATCAGAAAATACGACGAGAATCCGAGTTTGTGAATGATTTCCAGCTCGTGTAAAACACGCTTCCTTGCTTCTGGATTGTCGTTCCCATAGCGATAAACCATGCCTTCGAGCGCCAGTTTTTCGAGCGCCAGCTTGTCGTCGTAAGCCGATTGTGTGAATATTTTCTTGTTTTTGTTTGTCTTGAAATCGAAGCTGATACTGCAATTGTCGAGTAGTTTTTGTGTGTTGTCAACGATTTCCGGATGATTCCGGAATTGGTTCAGCAAATTTGGATAATCCATGTTTTCGGCTTCATCGGCAAACTGGTTGGGCTGAAGTTTGCTGATCAGCGTGTTGTGAGCGATGCCCCGAAGCGCTTTGTGCAAAAACTGGCTCGTTTGGCTTTGAAAAGTTACCGGCTGCCAAACGACCTGTTTTTCGGGAAAATTACGGTAATCGGAGGTGAAAAGTCTGTTGAGTTGTTTGCCCTTGATTCCTGAGAACTCGTTATCCTTTAATTCTGCTACCGGCTTGCGTCCGAAAGGATAAACGACATACACATTGCCGAATTCAGGGGCATCAGCCGGATATTTTTTTTGCTGAAGGTTATGTTCGGTTTGCCAGTCGTTCAGCTCTTTCAGTCCTTCGCGGTTTCTGGCAAGAGCGAAATAGAGCAGCTCGTCGTCATTCCTGAATTCGCATCCGGTAACGGGTTTTATACCTTTTTTTTGCGCTTCCATCACAAATTCAGGAATACCCATCGTGGTATTGATGTCGGTTAAGGCAAGTGTTCCGATGCAGTTTTGCATGGCCAGGTCGAGCAGTTCGCCAATGCTGAGCGTTCCGTAGTGAAGGCTATAATAGGAGTGACAGTTGAGATACATGTTCAAAATTGTTGCAGGTTTGTTAACGGTTAAATTGTTTAATGGCTGAATGGTCAAATTGTTGATCAACCATTTAACCATTTAGCCAAACAACCATTTATCTTCAAATCTCCACATCTTCAAATCATGTGGTTTGCGACTGAATACTGTGGCTGACAATTTTTTTCTTTTTTTTCCACTCCCGAGGCGCGATGGATAGCATCGGAGCCGTAACGTAGCCGGATTTTGTCCATCGACAGGTACAGTTTGATCATTTTCTCGTTGTTGTCGAACAGGTCGAGTTGCTGAACGCCACCAATCAGTCCGCCCAATTTTACGCCGATGAGCCGGATGAGCATTCTTCGCTCGTACAATCGCCGGAACAGGTCGAGCGCGGTTTCTACCAGCACATGGTCGAACGAAGTGTAGGCAATTTGTTTCTGCAAAGTGTGCGTGTCGAAATTCGAATAGCGGATTTTGACGGTAACCACCGATGCCAGTTTTTGATTCTTCCTCATTTTAAACGCAATCTTCTCGGCCATCGCAATCAGCAACCGTTCAAGCATCTGCACGTCGATGGTGTCGGTTTCAAACGTTCGTTCGGTGCTGATCGACTTTTCTTCGGAATAGCGCACTACCGGCGAAAAATCGATGCCGTTGGCTTTCCTCCAGATGTCGATTCCCGATTTGCCGAGTACACTTTGCATCATTTCAGGAGGAATGATACTGAGCGTATGAATGGTGAAAACACCCATAGAGTGCAGCAACTGACGTGTTTTGTCGCCCACGCCCGGAATTTTTTTGATTGGAAGCGGGTTCAGAAAAGGTTGCACCAGATCGAGTGGCACCTGTTTTTCGCCGTTTGGTTTGGCCTCGCCGGTGGCAATTTTCGACACGGTTTTATTCACCGACAACCCAAACGAAATGGGCAATCCGGTTTCGCTGATGATACGGCTACGTAATTCGTGTGTCCATTTATACGAACCGATAAAACGGTCCATTCCCGAAATATCGAGGTAGTGTTCGTCAATCGAAGCTTTTTCGTACACGGGGGCGCAATCGGCAATTACTTCGGTTACCTCGCGTGAGCGTTTGCTGTATTCGTCCATATCGCCACGAATAACGGTGGCATCGCGGCATAAATTCAGTGCCATACGCATGGGCATCGCCGAATGAACACCGAATTGCCGGGCTTCGTAGCTGCAACTGGCCACCACGCCACGATCGGAAAGGCCGCCGATAATAACCGGTTTCCCGATTAACGCTGAATTCCGAAGCCGCTCAACCGACACGAAAAAAGTGTCGAGATCGAGGTGTACAATGGTGTTGTTTTGAACGTTCATGGTATTCTTCTCCTACGTTTCTTGTTTTTTTAGAATTAGGATTTTTTTCTGCTATAATGCTTCAACCGCATACGCGGTAAAATCACATCAAAAAAAATCCTCAATCTTTTGTATTTCAATTTCAATCTTGTATATTTGATTGTTATTTAGTCAAAATATGAGATTGTAATTTAATCAATTGTATTTAAACTACCAAGTATGTACTTCGATTCAAACATTAAATTTTTGAGGGCCAGGAAGAAACTCACTCAGGATCAACTGTCGGTGGCTTTAGAAATTAAACGTTCGACCCTGAATAATTACGAAAATGACATTTCGGGGCCGAGCATTCAATCGCTCATTATTTTGTCCGATTACTTTCATGTGGCCATCGATACTTTGTTGCGGGTCGATCTGGCCAAACTTCGCGAAAGCCAGCTTTACGAACTGGAACATGGGCAGGATGTGTTCCTGAAAGGCAGTAATTTGCGGGTACTGGCTACTACCATCGATCGGCAAAACCGCGACAACATCGAATTGGTTTCAGAAAAAGCCAAAGCGGGTTACACCAATGGGTTTGCCGATACGGAATACATTGCGGAATTACCCATTTTTCAGCTTCCGTTCTTGTCGTCCGAACGAAAATACCGCACGTTCCAGATCAGCGGCGACTCGATGCTACCTATTCCGGATGGCGCCTGGGTGACCGGCGAATTTGTTCAGGACTGGAACTCGATCAAAGACGGCGAATTTTATGTGGTTCTTACGTTGAATGAAGGTTTGGTTTTTAAACAGCTAAAAAACGAGCTGGCCGAACGCGGCTGTTTTCAATTGATTTCGTTGAATAAAGCCTATGAACCTTACGAACTGGCGGCTACCGAAATCAGGGAAGTCTGGAAATTTGTGCATTACATTAGCCGCGAAGTGGCAGAACCTCAGCTAACAGATAATCAGATAGAAATGCAATTAAAGATATTGACGAGTGAAATTCAGGAGCTTAAGAGACGGATGGAAGCGAAGAACTAGAGTGAGCAGTATTTGGTCTTAAATGATATGATTTGAAGATGTGGAGATTTGAAAATAAATGGTTGTTTGGCTAAATAGTTGATCAACAAATTGACCATTCAGCCATTAAACAATTTAACCATTAATAAACCTGCAACAGTTTTAAAGTCGTATTTCAGACACTTCGCACTTTATTTGTACCTTTGAGCATCAAAATCTGATCGTTATGCCTTTCATTAAACTCGAAAAATGTACCCATTGTCTGAAGTGTGTCAAGGATTGTCCGGCTCAAGCCATTACTATCGAAACCGGCGAAATTGCCGACACTTGTATTCATTGCGGGCATTGTGTGGCTATTTGTCCTGAAATGGCGGTACGGCCCGACTTTGGCGATGTGTTCCTTTTGCAGCCCCATGCGGTGACTCCCAAAGATTTCCGAAACCTTAGTTCCGAAATACGTTCGTGCCGGAGCTACCTGCCCAAAGACGTTCCTGATGCCGTTTTGCTTCAGTTAATCGATAATATGAAACATTATCCGTCGGCAAGCAATGCCCGTCCTATACAAATTTCCATAGTTCGTTCGAAAGAGAAGGTTAAATTGCTGAATGATTTGACCGAAGAGGCGTTGATTAAGATGTTTAGCTTTATTTGTTCGCCGGTAGTTAGTTTTTTCATTCGGCTGTTTGTTCCGTCGTTGAATATGAATAAGCTCAAACGATACAGAGATTCGTTTATTAACCAGCGGGAAGTAAACGATTCGCAGATTTGTCATCACGCTCCTGCTGTGATCCTTTTCCATGGCGAAGTTTCGAAAACCGGAATGGCGGAAGCTGATGCCAATATCTGGGCCACATATACCTCCGTTTATGCCAATACATTGGGACTTGGAACCTGCTTTAATGGGTTCATTGTAAAGGCAATGGGAAAAGAGAGTAAGTTAAATTCGCAATTTAAAGTTCCGGTAAATCATAGGGTTTATGCTTCGCTACTGGTTGGTTATCCCAAAGTAAAATACAGGAACGAAACTTCACGTCAAAGCCCAATAGTCGTTTTGTTGTAGGCCGAATTACATTAGGTTGCCTGTAATCAGGTAATATCATTCTCTTTTTCTTTTTGAAATTTTACCGCACAGATGTGCGATATTTTATACTTGAAACTGGTGAATTTTTTGCCTGTTTTTATAATTTTCATAATTGTAATATTTGACTAATATTCAGATATTTAACCGTTTTGTGGGTTTTGTGCCTAACTTGTTTTTGTGTTTTAAGTGTTTGGTATGTCGTTTGAAAATTCAGAATGATTCGTGACACTTTCAGATGGATGAAAGTAACATCTGGAAATGATGGGGTGAAACTGCGGGAAGATCGCATGATCGTGCGTATTTTTTAGATCTGTAATTTGAAGAATAAATTGTAGGTGAGATTTGAAATAGAGGGTGGTTATTCGGTAATTATTAATTTAAAAACAGAACAAATGGAACGATTTTACTCGACCAATAAGATAAACTCTTTGGTTGCTTTTATTTTATTTTTTGTAGCGATAAGTTGGGCAGGTAGTAGTCAACTGTTGGCAACCAATCACTTTATTACCGTTTGGCAAGGCCAAAATGGGCAGAATCACATGAATTTCATGGTTGTTTCCGCCATATTGGAGAAACAGCCACTTTCTGTCGATGATGAATTGGCCGTATTTAGTGGTACAAAATGTGTTGGTGCTGTTAAATTGACAAAAGCCATTAATCCTTTGGATAAGACCACATTTCTAACCTTTTCTGCATCGCAGGATGATGGATCTGGCAATGGGTTTACTGAAAATGATACCATTATCTTCAAGATTTGGGACAATAAAAACCTGAAAGAAATTGTGGCTAAGTCAGTCGTTTACCGGAAAGATATTTCGACTTGGCTTACCAGTGGACGATTTACCGCCAGTGCAACTTCAGTTGTAGAAATAACTCATAATACTGAATTGACTCAAACCATACAATTTGTCAAAGGAAATAACCTTTTTTCGACTTATCTGACTCCGACGAATCCAGATATTAGTGTAGTCTTTAAATCGCTTTGCGATAATAAACTACTGTTAAAAATACAGGATGAAGTTGGAAACGCCCTTTCATACTCAAGTACTACTGGTTGGGTTAATAAAATTGGCTCCATCCAAAAAACAGAAGGTTATTTAGTCAGTGTAAGTTCCAATTGTACTTTAGCAATTAATGGTCAACTAATTAGTCTTCCTCTTGATATACCATTAAAAGCAGGTTGGAACTTTATTTCATTTCCGCGTACGGCAGCAGTGAATGCTATGACCGTTGTTCAACCCTTAATTAATCAGAATAAATTGGTTAAGGTTCAGGATGAACTTGGAAATTCAATTGAGAATTTGAAAAGATATGGTGGATGGAAGAATAGTATCGGAAATTTTAACCCCGGGAAAGCATATAAAATTAATGTAAGTTCGGCCGCAACGTTAACTATTCAGTAAGGATTTAGCTGATTAGTTTCTTGCATAAATTTAGTCCGATTTGAAAAATACGATAGACCAGTCAACCAATTTTGAGTATTAAAAAATCCCTGATTTTGCTCCTGAATAGGAGTTAAAATCAGGGATTTTACTTTAATGTATTTTTATAATGGTTACTTCACAATTGGAGTTAGAACCAGATTCCGGTATTCTACTTTTCCATGGTCGCCCTGTAAAAAGATTGGACCGGGTGCATTTACATCCGATTTTATGGCGCCGCCGGTTGGCCCATAAATTGGCTTGTTGTCGATAATTTTGGTGCCATTCAGGATTACGGTAACATGGCGATCGCATAATGTAATATCCATGGTCTGCCAGGTTCCTGCTGGTTTTTCGGCAGCTACCGAGGGAGTGATGCGGCTGTAAAGAGCTCCCATGTTGTGCGGGTCGAGTGGCTTTTTGTATGAATCCAGTACCTGAATTTCATACATTCCACGCAGGTAAACGCCGCTGTTGCTGCCTTCCGGCACATTTACTTCCAACTTTAGGTTAAAATCTTCAAATTCCTGTTCAGTCCGGAGATTTCCGTAGCTAATGTGTTCCTGTCCTTCAACCTGAGCCGGATCTGTTCCCAATACACCGTCTTTGACATAAAAACCATTTTTCTGTTTTTCGTTGGTCAGTTTCCATCCGGTAAGGTCTTTACCATTAAATAAGTTAATTGGTTTGCCAAATTTAAGCTTGGTCAAATCGGGAGCTGCCGGAGGTGCTTGTAATTTGGTGCCAACAAAAGAGGTTGAATCTATACCTTTCCCATCGCGCTTTGGTTTTAAAAGAAACCCGACAATTTGGTTTCCCTTTTTGGATATTTCCAGCCAATTGGTAACCTGGTGCAAACGAATCGTATTGTTGTTTGCATCCTTTGTTCGTACTACATCATCAATACGGGTGACAATCAGATGATTTGCATTGTCCATATAAACACTGGCTACCGGCAAAACGCTTCCCCCAATCCAAAGCAGATCGGCATCAACGTAACCAGGTTCCTGGCGAACTTCGAGCCAGCCCACTCTACCATCCTGAATGTCGATGGTCCACTGACCAAAAAAGTCATTGATCTCGGTTTTTTGTACTGGTGCGGCTTTCGATTTTGTTTTTTGCTGAAATGATTGAAAGGTTAGGCAAATCAAAACTGCTGCAATTAAAAGTAGATTGGTTTTCATTGGTTTTAATATTAGTTGTTACGGTTGTGTAAATTCGCACTTTTGCTTTCTATTGTCTTTCGGGGAAGGTATTTAAAAGAACCCTGTCTTATTTTATGCTCACCGAATAATTTGGGCTGGCAATTTCCGCAATTGTTTTGACTTTTGAAACAATTTTTTCACCAATTTGAATGCCACAAACCCTTATGGACAGGAATTGAGCAGTAAAACTGTACTTTTATTCATTATAGAATAGGGATCGGAGAACTAAAATATGGAAAGGATGTTATTTTTGTTGTCTTCCAGCGCTAATCGAGGTACCGGTTCATCATCTAAATGCCATTTAACATGAAAAATAAACTGTTTTTAATTTGGATTTTAACTGCTCTTGTAGCAGTAAACCAGTCGTTTTCGCAGTCGAAAAAAGAATTGAAACAACAACAGGAATACATGAGTTCTTACGAGAACAGCACCCTAACCAAGAGCGACTTGCCGGTTCTGATGCCTTATAACCGCTGGGTCGATCCGGCTGGTGAGCAACTCTATTTTGGCGATAAGCTGCTGGAGAACCATGCCCTCGATTGTTCGCTTTCGCCCGATGGAAAATGGATAGCCGTTGAAGGTCGGTATTCCGTTGTCATAATTTCTCCTGAAACAAAAAAAATAGTCACCCGACTTGTATTGAAAGGTCAATTTGAAGATAAGAATGCAATGAATACATTTTCAGGAATTTCATGGAGGAAATCAGGTGCCACGTATGAACTATACTGGAGCGCTTCGGGTAGTGCCGGAAAGTCGTATGTTTTTCAGGGAACATGGGATGGAAAGAAATTGGCAGTTGCTAAAACGTTCATATTTAAAGCTGTTCCTCCGGCAGAAACTGCTTTGCCCAATGAGTTGCTGGTAACTGAAGAAGCTGGTTCTGCTGCGTTGTATGTCGTTTTAAACGGGAATAATACGATCGAAAAACTAGATGTTCAGTCCGGAAAAACAATCTGGTCGGTGCCATCTGGCGTTGCTCCCTACGGAATTACAGCTGCAAAAGGAAAATTGTATGTGACCAACTGGGCGGGATCAGCATCGGGAAAAGATGATGTTGATGTTGCTGGCGTTCCATGGGGAAGCGCCAAAGTTGACTCGAAAACCGGTGCTACCCGTGAAGGAACCGTTTCGGTAATTGATCCTCGAACCGGCCATCATTTAAAAGAAATTACCGTTGGGTTGCATCCCAATGATGTGATTGCCAGTTCTGACGCAAAGTTTGTTTTTGTTGCCGATGGAAATAGTGACAAGATTTCGGTAATCAATGCTGAAAACGATGAAATTACGGAACAAATTTCGGTACGATTGTTTCATGAAAAGAATGCTTATTGGGGCGATACGCCTAACGGGTTGGGTTTGACCAACGACGGAAAAACTCTTTTTGTGGCTAACGGTATGGACAATGCTTTGGCCATGGTGAAACTCGGAAAGTTGTCATCTTCGGCGTCGATCGAAAAAGTAAGCCAGGTAACCGGATTCATTCCAACCGGTGCCTATCCTGGAGCAGTTGCAGTTTACCACGATAGCTTGCTTTTTGTCGCCAACATTGAGGCCGAAGGTGCACGAATTCCTTCTATTTCTGAAACAACAGGTAAAGCATCCTATAATTCACACCGGATGATGGCTTCGGTTTCGGTTATTCCGATTCCTCAAAAACAACAGTTGCAGGGTTATACCGCAAAAGTTGAAAAAATGAACCAGAAATTCAGGATAGCACTTACTGAGAGAATGCCACGCAAAAATGTTCAGCCAGTTCCTGTTCCGGTCAGGATTGGTGAGCCTTCAGTATTTAAACATGTGGTGTATATCATTAAAGAAAATCGAACCTATGACCAGGTTTTGGGCGATTTAAAACAGGGCGATGGTGACTCAACTTTGTGCATTTTCGGGAAAACCATTACTCCAAACATTCATAAATTGTGCGGTGAATTTCATCTGATGGATAATTATCATGCCTCCGGAAAATGCTCGGCTGAAGGACATCAGTGGACCGATATGGCTATTGTAACCGATTACATTGAGAAGAATATCAGTGCCTGGTTCCGCAGCTATCCGCATGTTCAGGAAGACGCCCTGGTGTATGCACCAACCGGTTTTATCTGGGGCAATGCCCTGAAACACGGCAAAAGTGTTCGCATTTATGGCGAGGCTTGTGTTCCGGAGTACGATAAAAATGCAACATGGACTTCTATTTTTGAAGGATTCAAGAAAGGAGAACCTTTTGTATTTAATAATAAAACCACCATCAAGCCGGTTGAACCGATTTTGAGCCCGAATTATCCCGGTTACGATAATCACCAGGTTCCCGACGTGCTCCGTGCAAAAACATTTATTGATGAACTTAAAGCATACGAAAACATGGATGGCGATCAATGGCCCGAGCTGATTGTGATTGCGCTTCCGAATGATCATACCGGCGGAACCCGTCCCGGACTTCCAACACCACGCGCACAGGTAGCCGACAACGATCTGGCGCTGGGGCAGATTATGGAAGCCATTACCAAAAGCCGCTTCTGGAACAATACGGCGGTTTTTATGACGGAAGATGATTCACAGGCTGGCTGGGATCATGTTTCGGCTTACCGTACAGTTGGTATGGTTATGAGCCCGTATTCGAAAGTAAAAACCACCATTCACACCAATTACAACCAAATATCAATGGTTCGCACCATTGAGCAGATTTTGGGGATTCCGCCAATGAACATCAGCGATGCCACTGCCATGCCTATGTTCGACTGTTTCTCGTTCATCCCGAACCTTACGCCTTATCAGGCATTACCCAACTTGATTCCGCTGGACGAAATGAACAAACCACTGTCGGAACTAAAGGGAACAGCACTTCATTATGCCAAGAAGAGCCTTGAACCACAATTTGATCACATCGATGCAGGCGAAGACGATCTGTTTAACCGAATCGTCTGGTATGCCATGAAAGGAAGGGAAGCCTATCCCCGAAAGTATAGCGGGAAAGAGGTGGAAGAGGATAAATAACATTTAACATGCTGTTAAAAGAAAAAGATGTCGAATTTTAATAAATTAGCAGCCCTAAGAAAGAATGCAGAAACAGGATAATTTTCAAACTAACATGGAACTGTTTTTCATTTTTTCTCCTGTCACTAACCAAAACCAAAAACCGAATAGATGAAATTTTCATTTGTAATTGCTTGCCTTACTTTTCTTTTCTTCCTTTCCGGATTTACTGCACCTGAAAATATTACCATCTTTGAACTGAAATGTGAAAATCTTCAGAATCCACTGGGCATTGATAAAATAGCCCCCCGATTCAGCTGGAAAATCAGGAGCTCCCGAAATGGAACGGAACAAAAAGCCTTTCAGGTGCTTGTTGCCAGTAATCCCGATTTACTCAAAAAAAATCGGGCCGATCTTTGGGATTCCGAAAAAACAGAATCTTCGGCCAGTATTCTGGTCCCTTATCAGGGAAAACCATTAGGTTCAGGATTAGCTTATTTTTGGAAAATCAGGATTTGGGACGAAGCCGGAAATGTTTCTTCGTGGAGTCAGGTAGGCCAATTCAGCATCGGATTATTGTATAAAGAAGATTGGAAAGCTTCCTATATTGCTTTCCCAACTGAAGCTGGTTATAGCGAATGTCCTCAACTGAAACAATCATTCAACCTGAATAAAACCGGAGATCGTATGCTTCTGCATGTGAATTCGCTGGGGTATCACGAAGTTTATTTGAATGGGAAAAAAGTAGGAGATGGCGTTCTGTCATCTGCCGTTTCGCAATTCGACAAGCGTTCGTGGGCGATTACCTACGATGTTTCGAACTTGGTGAAGAAAGGGCAAAATAACCTTATGCTTTGGCTGGGAAGCGGTTGGTACACCGACGGGCTGCCTGGTGTAGCCAACAATGGACCGGTGGTGAAAGCTCAGCTGGAGAAAATAACTAAAAATAAACGAGTTACAGTTTTGTTTACCGATGCAAGCTGGCAGGGTCGAAAGAGCAGTTATACCAGGCATGGCAATTGGCTTAATCATCGGTTTGGCGGTGAAATTGTTGATGGTTCTCTGTCAAAAACCGATTTGTTGTTCGAAAATACACCGGATAGAATCTGGAAACCGGTTTCGGTTGTGACCCTTCCGGATTATGCTGTAAGTCCGCAAATGGTGGAACAAAACAAAATCGCAGAAACCATAAAACCTCTGGAGATAAAACCGATTGGAGTCGACACGTTTCTGGTGGATATGGGCAAAAGTTCAACTGGCTGGACCGAAATCCATTTCCGGAAACTACAAAAATCGCAGGTAATTGTTCTTGAATATTCCGATCACCTGGATAAAAACGGTAAAATGTATAATCAAAAACAATTAGACCGTTTCATTGCTTCCGGAGAAGGGCAGGAGGTTTTCAAAAATAAATTCAACTACCACGGATACCGGTATATCCGGATTTCAAATCTGAAAGAAGCTCCTTCAGCGGAGGATATCACTGGCTATTTTGTTCATACCGGTTTTGAAACGGCGTCCGGTTTTCAGTGTTCCGATCCGGATGTAAATAAAATCCACGACATGGTTAACTATACCCTTCGTTGTTTGAGCATTGGCGGCGATTTAGTCGATTGCCCTACAGTTGAACGATTGGGCTATGGGGGCGATGGAAATGCTTCAACAGCTACGGCGCAAACGATGTTTAACCTGAATCCGTTGTATTCAAACTGGTTGCAAGCCTGGGCTGACTGTATTCGTGAAGATGGCGGGATGCCACATACTGCCCCATGTCCATATTCGGCCGGTGGCGGCCCCTACTGGTGTGGATTTATCATTACCGCTTCGTGGAAAACCTATCAGAATTACGGCGATGCGGCGATTCTTGAAAAATATTATCCGGTAATGCAAAAATGGCTCGGCTATGTAAAAACGTATTCTCCTGAAGGATTACTAAAACCTTGGCCGGAAACAGAGTACCGTAGTTGGTATTTGGGCGACTGGGCAACACCGATAGGAATCGATCAAAAAGCGGAAGCTTCGATTGGTGTGGTAACCAATTGTTTTATTGCAGTTTGTTACGACAATATGCAGAAAATTGCGCAGGTTCTGGGGAAAACGGCTGATGCTAAATTGTATGCTCTGAAAAAGTCGGAGCTTCAGAAATTGATTCATCAGACGTATTTTGATGCCACAAAAAATAGTTACGCTACCGGAACGCAGATTGATTTAGTTTACCCGATGCTGTCGGGAGCTGTTCCCGATGGACTAATCAGCGCAGTTACACAAAGTCTGGTTAACGAAATCAAAAACCGTGAAGGACATTTATCAACCGGATTGGTTGGTATTCCGGTCTTAACGGAATGGGTTGTTAAAAATCATGCTCCCGACCTCATGTATTCCATGTTAAAAAAGAGGGATTATCCGAGCTATTTATATATGATTGATCATGGCGCTACCACAACCTGGGAACACTGGAACGGTGAACGAAGCTGGATACACAATTGCTACAACGGCATCGGTACCTGGTTTTATCAGGCTGTGGGTGGAATTCGTGCTGATGAAGATGTTCCGGCTTACCAAAAAATATTCATTCAGCCACAGGTTCCGCAGGGTATTACCTGGGCTAAAACATTTAAAGAAACACCTTATGGAAAGGTAGCTGTGTATTGGGAACTCAAAGGGAAAACGATGCAACTCCTTGTTGAAATTCCGGTTGGAATTGATGCCAGTGTTGTAATTCCATCCGGAGTAAAAAAATACAATCTGGATGGTAATGAATTTAACTTGTCCGCAGAAAAATCGATTGTTGAGCTGAAAAGTGGAAAATACACGATTAACTATACCCTTTAATTCAATGAAATCAATAGTCTTTGGATTGATTCTATTGGTATTTCCAGCTGTTCTTCATGCCCAATCGATGGTGCCGGATTCTGTGATGCAGAAAAATGATCAGGAAGTAAAAACTCCTTACAGATTCGGGCTGGAGAGGATTCCCGAAAGCGCAAAAAAATGGTTGACAACCCAAATTTCGTAACTAACTGCCAAACCGGTAGCCAATGCCTGATTCGGTATTGAGCAACTTCGGTTTTGCAGGATTGTCTTCTATTTTTTTGCGCAATTGCGCTATAAACACGCGCAAATATTGGGTTTGTTCGATATAACCCATTCCCCAGATTTCTTTTAAAATATACTGATGAGTAAGTACCCGGCCTTCGTTTTTAGCCAGCAGCGCCAGTAATGAAAATTCTGTAGAGGTGAGTTTTACGATTTCGTTGTTTTTACGGACGATGTAACTGGCCAAATCGATTGTCAAAGACCCGAACGACAAACTGGGATTGTTTACCGACACCTGGCTTTGCCTGATGGCTACCCGGAGGCGAGCCAGAAGTTCGCCCGTGCGGAAAGGCTTCGTCAGGTAATCGTTGGCTCCATTGTCGAGAGCCTTTACAATGTCGTCTTCCGAGTTCCTGACCGAAAGAATGAGAATGGGTTTCTGGTACCATTCCCTCAATTTCCGCAGTACATCGAGCCCATCGATGTCGGGTAATCCCAAATCGAGGATGATTAAAACCGGATGGCTGACAGCTGCTTTCGCCAGGCCTTCCTTCCCGGTTGAGGCTTCAGAAATTTTATACCCGTTTGCTGAAAGTGTTATTTCGAGCAATCGCCTGATTTGAACTTCATCGTCAATGATTAATATGGTTTCGTTTTCAGACATAAAGTACTTTTTTATTGGACATTAAATATATCTGAAATTTCGGTAGGAATTTTAATCGTAAACCTGGCCCCGCCATTTGTCCGGTTTTCGGCAATAATTGTTCCGTTGTGGGCTTCTACGAACCCTTTCACGATCGACAACCCCAAACCAGTACCACCGGGCACGGCCAATTCGCCCCGATAGAATTTATTAAATATCCTGTTCAAGTCGGTTGTTGAAAAACCCGACCCGCGATCCATTACCTGAATCATCAAATATCCATTGTCGTAAAAAAACTTGACCCTGAGGTTGCTCCCTTCAGGTGCATGTTGAGTGGCATTCAGCAACAAATTATGAAGTACCTGCTCCATCAGTCCGAAGTCTAATTTTACCAGGGGCATGTTGTCTGACAATACCACATGAACGGTAAATGGCTTTAACTCGGCTGAAAGTGTTTGTATTACTTTGTTGATCAGATCGTGCAAATCGCACCAATCCAAGTGAGGCGAAATTCGTCCTGAATCGAGCCGCGACATATTCAGCAGATTTTCGATCAGCCGGTTTAATCGGACTGAAGCAATATTAATCTCATCATATAAAGCACTCCTGATTTCGGGTTGATAATCGGAGGAAAGTAAAGCATCCGAAGCTCCCATGATGGTGGCAACCGGAATGCGCAATTCGTGCGAAATCGAATTAAAAAGCGTTTTATACAATTTGTCCGATTCGTTCAGGAGATAAGCGCTGCGGGCTTCGTTCCGTAAAAACTCCCTTTCAATTTTTCCTGAAATCTGCGGCAAAAAACCTTCCCAAAACTGTTCTTCGCCCTGGGTGAACAATACATCGTGCTTTACTGCAATTACCCCCATGTTGGCGTTATTCCCTTTTAGTGGATAGAATGTGTAATTTCCGGATGGGAGTGTATCACTAAATTTACCAGCTTTAGTCGAATGCCTGAATGTCCATTCCGCAATGCTCATTTCATTCTCCGAAAAACTGAGTGTGGTTTCGTGAAAGGCTTGTTTTTCGAGCCGATTGTTGTCACCTTTCAGGATAATCGCACTTTCCAATTTGAAATATTTCCGGATATCTCTCACCGCAAGGGTCAAAACATCGTCAATTCCAGATACTGCCGAAAGCTCTTTGGCAAGCTGGTAAAGGGCGTGTGTCCGTTCTTCCCGTATCCTGATTTTTTGTTCCTGGCCCCGAACCCTTGATGTTAAAACACCATTTAAGAGGGCTATAATAAAAAACATGGCCAGCATCAGCATATCCTCGGGCCGCTCCACATGAAGTGTGTAAGGTGGTGGAATGAAAAAAAAGTCCCAGATTAGCGAACTTAAAGTTGCCGCCAGTAAAATTGGACCGCTGCCAAAGAAAAAGGCCAGGATCGAGACCATAAACAACAATGCAAACGAAACAACCTGGTAACCAACAAACTCTTTCAACAGGAAGAAAATACCTGCCGTGACTGTAATCATTACCGAAGCCGCCAAGTACTGGTTTACGCTCGAAGTAAAGGATGGCAACGAGGCTTTTCTCCTGAACTTGTCGTCGATTTGAGTGTCGGAGCCGAGAATATAAACATCAATATTTCCGCTGTAGCGGATCAGCCGGTTTACGAAATTACCTAATTTCAACAAAGTGAATAGGTTTCGGACCTTTGGTTTGCCGATGATGATGTGGGTGATGTTTTCTTTTTGGGCAAAATCGACAATCGCCTTTACAATATCGGTATTGGTTATGATGCGAAATTGTATGCCCAATTGTTTGGCCAGGCTGATGTTGTGATCAAGGCTCTCGCGTTCTTTATCCGACAAATCATGTGTTGTTTCTATATATACAGCCTGCAACGTGCCGCCCATCGTATCCGAAAGGTTTTTGGCCCATCGTAGCAATTTTGACGATTGCGCGGTATAACTTATTGCAACCAGAAGATGTACTCCCGATTTCCATGGACCCCGGATACGTTTAAGCTGCATGTAATCGTGCAGTTGCTTGTCGACGCGGTCGGCTACTATGCGCAAAGCCATTTCGCGCAAAGCAGTAATATTCCCCTTACGGAAGAAATTCAAAATCGCCTCTTTCGATCGTTCGGGCGTATAAACTTTGCCTTCAGAAAGTCGTTGCAACAGTTCGTCGGGAGTAAGATCGACCAGTTCTACATCGTCGGCAGTTTCAAAAACATCGTCGGGAAACGTTTCGCGCACAATGATGCCGGTAATTTGGGCAACGATTTCGGAGCGGCTTTCGAGGTGTTGAACGTTTACGGTGGTATAAACGTTGATGCCGTTGTCGAGTATTTCCTGAACATCGAGAAAGCGTTTCAGATGGCGGCTGCCTGGCGCATTGGTATGGGCCAGTTCATCAACAAGCACAATCTGAGGCTTTCGGGCAATAATGGCATCCAGGTCCATTTCCTGAAGGTTCGCCGTTTTATACGAATACTTTCTTCGGGGTATAATTTCAAAACCCTCAACCAGGGCATCGGTTTCTTTGCGTTTGTGTGTTTCAATGTAACCAATGACAACATCAGCCCCTTTCTTTTTCTCGATTTGTGCGGCCTGAAGCATCGAATAGGTCTTACCCACGCCAGCACACATCCCGAAAAAAATCTTCAGTTTTCCACGTTTACTTTTTTCTTCTTCCTCTTTTAAAGAAGCCAGTAAATCGTCAGGGTTTGGGCGGTTGTCTGTGAAGTCCATTCAGTAAAAGTTAAAAGGCAAAAGTTAAAAGTTAAAAGGATTCAACTGGTATAAAATGTTGTGGGTTGCTTCACAATAGTTTAATGGCTAAATAGTTGATTTGCTTTCCACAAATTTAAACCATACAACCATTTAACCATTCATTTTCAAATCTCCACATCTTCACATTTTCAAATCCTTTCCACTTTCTATTCTCGAAATTACTTCTTCAGCTTGTTTTTCAATGTTTTTTATTCTGACTAAAGCGTCTTTCAATTCTTCCAGGTTATCGTCGGTTTGCTCTTTTTCCGAAGGAGCAAGAAAATCAATCTGCTCTTCGTTCGGACTTTGTTCTCCGCTTAGTTTTTCGGCCATTTGGTTAAAAAGCAGCGAGAGCTCATAAAATTCGTCAACGCCATCGAAATAAAGCCGTTGCCCGTAATTGCTCGAAACAATTTCCTTTATTCCGTTATATAACTGGAAGAACCGTTCGTTGAAATAAGACGCAAAACTGTAAATGAAACTCAAAGCAATCAGGAAACAAAAACTGCCCAGGATAGTCATTCCAGTCAAGGCATTCTTTGATGAAACTTTGGCATCGTCAGTTTTTGTCTCAATGGCTTTCCCGTTCATCTGAGATAAAAGTACTAATTGCTGCGAAAGATAACCTAATTTATTCTGAAAATATAGGATTTGCTTTGGCGACAATACGGCGTTCGGTAGTCGGACAACCGAATCGCGATATTCAATAAATGCCGATTCGATTCCGGTAACCAGTTTATCTTCACCAGGCTCGGTAATGTTGCCTTTCTCTAGCTGGAGCGATTTGTTGACAGCATCCAGTTCTTTTTGAATCACTTGAGGATCTGAATTTTTGTTTAACAGAAATCCAGTTGTGACCTCCTGGTTGATATTCAATAAACCTTCCGACATCTCGCGGGCGTAAACCACCGACAGATAGTTTTCCTTCAGGATGGCTCCTGTTTTGTTCGATAGATTGTTCAGGTAAAAAGCTGAAAATCCCAGCAAGACCAGAATGATTAGAAATATAAAAACCATTCCCACGGCAAATTTGGTACGAATAGATAGTTTCATGACTGTTAGTTTTTAGTATTTAATTTTTTGATCATCAAGTTTATCCAGAGCAAGGTTTAAGACCAAAACGTTGATCCGGGTTTCGCCCAGAACAGCGAATTGCGGAAATTCGGTTGTTTCAGTTATGATTTTTACGAGCTTTTGCTTTTGTTCGTTGTTGAATTGACGGGCATTTGAAATCCGATCGACCTGAAGCAAGGCCGCTTTGGGCGAAATGTGCGGGTCGAGTCCGCTGGCCGACGCCAAAAGCATTTCAGAAGGAATAGGTTCTGTTGTCGGGTTACTCGAATTCCACTGTGTGGTTCGGTCGGCGACCTGTTGTTTAAGCTTTTCGCTGGAAGGCCCCAGGTTGGAGCCTCCTGAAGGCATTGCGCTGTATTCGGTTGCCGATGGCCGCGACCAGAAATAATTCTTCTGATCAAATTTTTGACCGATCAGCTCGCTGCCCACCACTTTATTGTCCCGAACGATCAGGCTCCCATTGGCTTTTGCCGGAAACGCAAGTTGAGCAACTCCGGTAACCAAAAGCGGATAAGCAATCCCGCACAGTACGGTAAAAAGTGCAAATATTTTGATTGAAATTATGAGTTGTGTTTTCATGATTTTATAATTTGTTTTTTAATTGCCACATAGCTTGTCCCGATGTATCGGGAGAACTCCCAAATAATCATTCTCCTGTGTGAGAAAGGTTTTCTCATGGTCGTTTCATGATTTTAATTTTTTCTATTTTATTTTGAAAAGATTCAACCCCTTCAGGGTTGCGGCCTCTCCTTTTCTGTCTCCCGTGGGTTGACACCCACGGTTATTCAAATTGAATCCCTTCAGGATTTTCATGCAGCATAAGTCCAAAGGACTTGAATCTGAATAACCTCCGGTGAAACTGAAGAAAATGAAATACACGCACAATGGAACCCTGCAAGGGTTCAATATTCTTTTTAAGGTATCAATCAAATCTTCCATGATTATGCCATTAAATTAATAATTATATCAATGATCTTTATCCCGACAAACGGGGCAACAATACCGCCAAACCCGTAAATCACCAGGTTGCGGATTAATGCTTTATTGGCTGAAACAGGTTTATACGCTACGCCTTTCAGGGCTAGTGGAACCAACAGGATAATAATGATGGCATTGAAAATTACAGCACTCAGAATGGCGCTTTCAGGAGATCCCAAGTGCATGACATTTAATGCCGACAGGGGGCCAACTCCGTCTTTTCCGGCGTAAAGCGAAACGGCAATGGCCGGAATGATGGCAAAATATTTGGCCACATCGTTGGCAATGCTGAATGTTGTCAGCGCGCCACGGGTCATCAGCAATTGCTTACCCACTTCAACCACTTCGATCAGCTTGGTGGGGTTGCTGTCTAAATCGACCATGTTTCCGGCTTCGCGGGCAGCCTGGGTCCCGGAGTTCATCGCAATACCAATATCGGCCTGAGCCAGTGCCGGCGCGTCGTTGGTTCCATCGCCAATCATTCCGACCAAATGACCATTGGCCTGTTCCATTCGGATGCGGCGGAGTTTGTCTTCAGGAGTAGCTTCGGCCATAAAATCGTCAACACCAGCCTCTGCGGCAATAGCTGCGGCGGTTAGCGCATTGTCGCCGGTAATCATCACCGTGCGGATTCCCATACTACGCAATTGGGCAAACCGCTGTTTGATGCCACCTTTCACAATGTCTTTGAGCTGGATGATTCCCAGGACTTTGTTGCCTTCAGCAACGACCAGCGGAGTTGCACCCATCCGGGCAAGTTCGGCCACTTTCTCTTCCATTTTTTTCGGGAAAAAACCGTTGGCATTGTGCACAAACGAACGAATAGCCTCTGACGAACCTTTGCGAATCAGATGGACAGTTCCTTTTTCGTCGGTCAGATCGACTCCACTCATTTTCGATTGCGCTGTAAACGGAATAAATACCGCATTTTTTTGATGAACGTCGCGTCCCCGGAAATCGAATTTTTCTTTGGCCAGGATCACGATCGAACGTCCTTCCGGAGTTTCGTCGGAAAGCGAAGAAAGTTGTGCTGCATGGGCCAGATCGGCTTCAGTTACCCCGTCGGCAGGAAAAAAGTGGGTCGCCATCCGGTTGCCCAGGGTAATCGTTCCGGTTTTATCGAGCAAAAGCACATCCACATCGCCGGCAGCTTCGATGGCTTTTCCACTGGTAGCAATAATGTTTCGTTGCAACAACCTATCCATGCCGCTGATGCCAATGGCGCTCAGCAAACCGCCAATGGTGGTAGGGATCAGGCAAACCAGCAAGGCAATCAATACCGGGATCGTCAGGTTTTGCGACAATGGCAATCCTGAAGCAGAAAGGCTGTACCCGAAAAAGGCAGGAAGCGTAACTACTGCCAGCAAGAAGATGATCGACAAGCCTGATAGCAGGATGGATAAAGCAATTTCGTTGGGCGTTTTTTGCCGTTTAGCGCCTTCAACCAGGGCAATCATCCGATCCAAAAAGTTATCGCCAGGCTCCGAAGTAATACGAACCAGGATCCGATCGCTGATCACTTTGGTGCCGCCGGTAACTGCCGAGCGGTCGCCACCACTTTCGCGAATGACCGGAGCCGATTCTCCTGTTATAGCCGATTCGTCAACACTGGCAATACCTTCAATCACTTCGCCATCCGATGGAATCACATCGCCGGCATCGCAAATCGCCACATCGCCTTTCCGTAATTCGGGAGCAGCAACGGTTTCTTCTTTATCGCCAACCAACCGGCGGGCTAAGGTTTGAGTCCTGTTTTTCCGAAGACTGTCAGCCTGAGCTTTACCTCTTCCTTCAGCAATAGCTTCCGAAAAGTTGGCAAACAAAACGGTGAACCACAGCCAAATGGCAATCTGTAAATTAAATCCTGAAAAATGACCAGAAAAAAATCCGCTGATTACCGTTATTGTGGTTAAAACCGATCCGATACCGACCATAAAAATGACCGGATTTTTAATCAGGATAACCGGATTTAATTTGAGAAAACTATCTTTTGTTGCCTGTAACAATATCTTCTTGTTGAAAAGGCTATTGATTTGTCGTGTACTCATTTTTTTATTTCATAAACATTAAATGTTCAACAATAGGACCCAGCGACAAAGCCGGGAAATAGGTCAGCCCGCCAACAATCAGTATAACCGCAATCAGTAGTCCGGCAAAAAGCCAGTTGTCGGTGCGGAAAGTACCTGCTGATGTTGGGGTAATATTTTTTTCGGCTAAACTACCTGCAATGGCCAGCATGGGAATAATAACCCCAAAGCGTCCAATCAGCATCACTAATCCAAGCGACAGGTTGTAGAACATTGTATTGGCATTCAATCCGGCGAAAGCGCTGCCGTTGTTCCCGGCCGCCGAAGTGAAGGCATAAAAAATCTCAGAAAACCCATGTGGACCGGAATTATTCAAACCCGACAGTCCGTAACTGCTGACCGAAACCCATGCTGTAAAAACCAGAATGGCAAAGCTGGTCGATAGATTGGCGATGATGGCCATTTGAACTTCGAAAGCACCAATCTTTTTACCCAGATATTCCGGAGTGCGGCCAACCATGAGCCCGGCAATAAAAACGGTGAGGATAATAAATACCACCATTCCGTATAAACCGGCGCCTACACCTCCAAAAATAACCTCGCCCAGCAACATGTTGATCATCGCGATCATTCCTGAAAGCGGCGAAAGGCTGTCGTGCATAGCATTTACCGCACCACACGATGCATCGGTAGTTACAACTGAAAAGAGCACGCTGTTGGTAATCCCGAACCGGGTTTCCTTTCCTTCCATTGCGCCGAGGTGCCCCAAAACAGGGTTGAAGGCATATTCGCTATACAATGAAATCCCCAATCCGGTTAGAAATAAAAACATCATTACCATAAAAATCGTCCAGCCCTGGCGGGTGGAACCTACCATTTTGCCATAGGTATAGGTTAATCCTCCTGAAATCAGGAAAATGGTCAGCATTTCCAGAAAATTGCTGAAAGGGGTTGGATTTTCGAACGGGTGAGCACTGTTGGCATTAAAAAAACCACCTCCATTGGTACCCAACTGTTTGATGGCAATTTGCGAAGCGGCAGGACCCATAGGAAGTACCTGTTCGGCTCCCTGCAAGGTATGAACAGTTTCGTACGAACTGAAATTCTGAACAACGCCCTGACTAACCAGAACGACTGCAAACAGAATAGAAAGAGGTAAAAGTATATATAAGGTTGAACGAGTTAAATCGACCCAGAAATTACCTAACTTATCAGTCGTTTTGCGCGACAATCCCCGGATAAGTGCAATAACAACAGCCATTCCGGTTGCTGCACTGACAAAATTCTGAACGGTAAGACCAATCATCTGTACCAAATAGCTCATCGTGGTTTCGCCCGAATATCCTTGCCAGTTGGTATTGGTCACAAAACTAATGGCTGTATTTAAAGCTGAATGCCACGAAACATCAGGAAGATTTGCCGGATTGAGTGGTAATTGTGCCTGAATGATTTGAATCAGGAATACGAACAGAATCCCGATCAGATTAAACAACAACAACCCAAACATGTACGACTTCCAGTTCGATTCCTCGTTGGGGTTTACTTTTATCAGTTTGTAGGTGAGCTTTTCGAGTTTCCCAAAAACAGGGTGCATCAGATGTTTTTCGCCTGTAAACACCTTGTACATAAACGTTCCTAATACAGGAGTCAGCCCGATTACCAAGGCAATGAACAGAATGATCTGAAAATAATCTAAAGTGGTCATAACGATATTTTTTAGAATTTTTCAGGTTTAATCAACGCATAAATCAAATAGGCCAGCAGAAGAATAGCGAGCAGAGCTCCAATCATATACCATGCCGGGCTGTTCATTTCGCCGGCTTTTGTGCTACCTTCTGTTGCCGGTTGCACAACTCTTAAAATAAAAATCATCGTCTTCATATCGTTTCATATTTGAACAATACAAATTTGCGACGGATTCTATAAAGGTTTTATAAAAGAGGGAGGAATAGGTATAAGGATTTTATAAAGGGAATTAGGAAAATCTTTTAGTTGTACCAGAACCCTCTGCCTCTGGAATTTCTTGAGTAGGCTGATCTACATGGAATCCGGTATTCGATTACAATCTCGTGTGAGCCGTTTTTATAATAGCCGGGGATAAAACTTTCGTTGTAAACATAGCCTATTTTGCAGTCGGATGTAATGAATATTCCGGCGAGCAGGGTTAATTGTCGCGATGTACGGAACGTTGCTCCAAGTTCAACGATTTCGCGTGGACCGCTCACCAATCCAGTCTGGTGTTTGATCCTCATACAGGTACTTCCTTCAACAATAATAATATTCTGACGGTTTACCACCTGGAGACCAATGTTATAATTAATTAAAAGCGGATCGGTGTTTTTATAGTTTATACCGCAATACCGGTGGTTCGAATTCATGAGAAGGGTGTTTGGTTTGCCAATTGAAGTCAAGTGAGTTGATGACAGTGAGACGATGAAATGACTGCTCTGGTATTCGAAGCCAATGTTGAGATCGGGACGCAGAATGTTTTCAACATTGTAATTGATGGAAGGATCGTCAATGGTTTCAGCCTCATAGCGCGATGAGTTGATTGAACGGTAAAAAATTCCGGCAGAAAGTCCCATCGAAAACCAACTAAAGGGGGTTGTATTAATTCGGAAGGCATAGGTTGCCATTGGATTAAGCGATTGTACAAGCCCGATTTTATCACCAACCATTGAGAACCCAAGTGCCGATTGCTGATCCTGAAAATACTGCGAAGCCTGGATATTAACAGTTGTTGGCGATCCGTCAACACCAACCCACTGCTTTCTGACGTTGGTGAATAGGTAGAGGTAATCGTCACGGGTGATGGTTGCCGGGTTGTAGTTGGCACGGTTGTAACAGTTTGTTGCCATGCTGATGTCGGATTGAGGCATGGCCTTTAACGTTGTGATCAGTCCAGCCAGAAGAAAAATAAATTTGTATTTTGATCTCATTGGACTTACCTGTTTAATGTTATAAATCCTTTTATTTTTTGCTTCTGCCCGTTCTTGTCGGTATAGCTCATCAGGTAAAAATAGGTGTCGGGGTTAAGAGTCTGCCCGTTGTAGTTTCCGTCCCAGCCTTCGGTACCCTTGTAAAGTATTAGCCCGTTGCGATCAAACACCTCTATTTCCCATCCATGCATAAAAATATCGTTGATGCCATCGCCATCCGGCGTAAAAACATTTGGGATAAACGGGATAACATCAATGGTTTGCGATGTACTGTCGATGCAGTTGTGCGAGTCGGTTGCCGTAAGGGTGACAATATAATCCGGCTCCGAATTTACCTGATTGTAGGTGTGCAACACGGTCGAACCTGTTTCCGAAGAGCCGTCGCCCATGTCCCAGGTGTACTGAACCCCGTTTGCTGAATTGGAATTGCATGTAAGTTGGTTATGTCGGGTATCGACAGTTGCTGACGAGACTGAGAATTCGGCATTGGGCAGTGGATAGACCACAACATCTACGGTTTTCGACTTTTGGCATCCCCGGGCATTTGTTCCGGTAACTTTATAGCTTCCCGTTTTGGTCACTGCAATTGAGCTTGTGGTGTCGCTTGTACTCCAGAGGTAGCTGACTGCTCCAGAGGCTGTCAATACCGATGTACCTTTATTGCAAATTTCCGTAAGTCCATCGACTGCAAACTTCCAATCGGGCTCTTCGCGTATGGTTATGAAGGCGGTGTCGGAATAGCAACCTGTACTTGAGTGTCCGATCATCCAATACGTTCCGCCGGGCGCCGATACGGTAATCGAATCTGCGGTTGAACCGGTATTCCACAAATATTGATAGGCTCCGTATGCTTTTAGCGTTACCGATTCGTTGGGGCAGTAGGTTGAATATCCGTCGATGCCAACCAGTGGGGGAGAAAACGATTCAACTTCCTTTACCAGTGTTTTGGTGCATTCTGATGGCGGATTTGCTATGGTAAGCGTTACTGTATGCATTCCTGAGGTTTTGAACATATATTGTGGATTTTTGGTGGTTGAAGTAATGCTGTCGCCAAAATCCCATTTGTAAGTTAATGTTCCGTGGGTGGTGGTCGTAAGGTTAGTGAACTGGACCTTATTCGATGCACAATCGATCATGTAGGAACTGAAATCGGCTGTAATTTCATACCTGACAATCGTCGAACTAAGGGTCACTGTGCATCCTGTTGCTGAAGTCATTGTGCATGAATACACCGAACCTTCGGCAGGGTTCTCAACTGAAAGTATTTGTGATGAGGCGACTGTTTTTCCTGAACTGTCGGTCCAGTTATAGGTTTTGAACCCTTCAGGAGCAGTGAGTACAGCCTTGGTATCACCGGCACAATATTTAACAGCAATCGACATGGGGTGGCACTTTGCCAAAAAATAGGCATATCCGTAATGGTATCGGCCGGTGCAGTCGCTCGCCATGAATTCAATTGTAATTGTTTTTCCCATGTAAGGCAAAAGGTTTGCTCCAACAGTTGTCCAATCGCGCCACTGGACCGGGGAGGTTTCACCAGCAGGCGTATAGCTTTTAAATCCATCGACAGTTTTGCTCGAAGAGTAAACATCGTAATTGGCACAGTCGTGTATGGTATCGCCTTTTTCGTCGAAAAGAGTCAATCGAAAGCGGGGTTCCATTTTTGCGGTATGGTCGCTGGCATACTGCAATACACAGGCAAATTTCATGATCAGCAAGCTGTTCGTCGAATCAACAGTCATGGAATACCGAAGGCTTTGGTTCCAGCAACGGGGATTCGAATCGGAGCTGGTAATTGCATCTCCTAATCGGACACAATACTTATATCCCGATGGAATTATTCTCAGTTGGTTACCTGTTTTTGCGTCGTAGGCAGTGGTGTCTTTCATGATGGTTTGCCTGCGGCTAACAATCCCTGCAACTTTCGATGTGTTGATGGTTGGTACTTCAGTACTGTAAAGCCAGGTATAGCCGGTCCAGTTTGTAAAATCACCCATTTCAAACCCCAGGTTTTTACAGTAGTATCCTTGTGAAAAAAGTAAATTTCCGGACAGAAGAAAAATGATTAGGAAGAAAAAATGTAAGGTTCGGTTCATTAGTTTTTTTTCGTATGCTTGTGTGAATAGATAGCGTATTCGTTTATTGAATATCCGAAATTGGACGCTTCTGATAGAATAACCTCTGTCTGTATTTTTAGTATTCTTTCAATATTTGCCAATTAAATAAGTTATCAATGAACAAAATACTGTCCGCTTTAAAATTGATTGACCCTAATCGGAAAGCTTAAAAATTTTCTATAATTTGGAATTCAGCATTTTATATTTCACACTGCTGACTGGGGAAGGCTGTTCAAATAGCGGTATATGTTTTTTCGGCGATGAAACCTTGTCGTTTCATTTTAAATAAACTTTTTGTCAAAATCATTAGGCCGCTTGTCAAATGTTGGGTCATTTTAAAAAAATCTTAGCTAAGATTGACTCAATCTTGGGTCATTTTAACTTTTTCTGAGTCCGATTCAATTTTAAAAATGGGTGATGTTCCCTCGGTAACAATTAGATCACTGAAAACGGAGATTGGACAATCTTTATCGTTGCGCTGCCACGATGAGGATTGTCCAAATTTCAGAATATGCTGGTTGTTGATAGAAAACCTTACTCGATCTTAATCGGGAATATTACAATGGGTAACCCAAATTTGAAGAACCGCTTCTGAATGGAGAAGATGGTGTGGTTATGAAGTAAATGCGACATATAAAATGCCTTCGAGAAAACCAACTGGCCTCCGAAGAAGGTAGGGTTGGGGAGCCGGGGAACAATTCGTTTTGTAATGTTATAAACTTCGTCAACCGGGTCGGTTCCTATTGTCCAGATGCTTTTCCCGTAGTACCCAAATTGGTTGGCAATTTTCACATACTTTTTGCCGTCCTCTTTTACCGAGTTTTTAAAGTATTCCAGTTCTTCCGAACCTTTATAAACCCTGGTGTTGACAACTCCAACCCTGACGAAAATAAAGTTTTTGTAAACACCTTGGAAACTTTCGTTGATTCTCAGGAAGGTATTTAATCCGGTACCGCCATATCCTTTAACCAGAATGATTGCCGTTTTACCATCGGAATTAAAAGCTACATTATCGGGTTCTTCGTGCTGATTGTAGTTTGGTAATTTTTTAAGTTCTTCATGAAGTTCGGAGATCGCATTTAGGCGTATTTGTTTGAATCGCAAAGTTACTTTGTAATAATGCTTCTTGATACGAATAGCCAGGGCCACAAACATACCGGTAATGAGCAGTGTAATCCAGCCGCCTTCTTCAAACTTGATGATTGTTACCGAGATGAGAATAAACGATGTCAGTACGAAGCCAATCCCATTGATCATTAGTTTTCTTTTCCAATGATTCAATTTCCGTCGTTCGTTCCACCAATGCCTGACCATTCCCAACTGAGAAATCGAGAATGTAATAAACACATTGATACTGTATAGTACAACCAAAAAGGCCACTGACCCTCTTGAAATAGCCATCAGGAAAATGGCCGAAATACCCATTAACAATACCCCGTTCATGGTTACCAGGCGGTCGGAGAGCGACGCGTATTTTTTTGGGAACCACTTGTCGATAGCCATATTCGACATGATTCTCGGACCATCGATAAAACCAGTTTGAGCCGCAACAAACAACAAAGCCGCTTCTGAAATCAGCGTGACGAGTTTAAAACTTGTTGCCCAGAATGGTCCCCAACTGTTCGTAACACTATCAAACAAAACAGCATTCAGGGTTTTGTGTGAACTGATTTGAACATTATAGAGTGCATAGGCAACCATCAGTCCCATCACAATAAATGACAATGAAATGGCCATCAAAGTCATGGTGTGCCTGGCCGTTTTTACTCTGGGCTGACGAAGAATTGGCATCCCGTTGCTCACCGCTTCAATTCCGGTAAATGTACCGGCCCCCATGCTATAGGCTTTCAGGATAATAAATAAAGTACCCCAAAGTCCAACCTGTGAGATTGATGAATGCAATTGATTGGTTGTTTCGGTTGAAACAACCTGAAAGTCGCCAGCCTTCATCAAAATTGCGTAAACAATGACAAAGACGTGAGTCAAAATAAATATCATGAAGATCGGCGTCAGCGAAACAACCGATTCTTTAACACCGCGCAGGTTCAATAAAATAAGAAGGCAAACTCCTATAATGGCAACTCCCAGTTTATACGATTGGTACGATTCGGGAAAAAAACTAAATAAAGCATCCGATCCGCTCGAAACTGAAATTGTAATGGTAAGCACATAATCAATAATAAGGGCACAGCCCGAAACCATACCTACAGTTGGCGACAGCAGTTTGCTCCCAACCAGGTAACCGCCTCCTCCCTGTGGAAAAAGTTTGATTATTTGGCTATAACTTGAACTGATGATAAAAATGGTAAATACGGTTCCAAGTGCTACAAAAATGGCCAGCATTTGATGTCCCTGAAGGTTTCGGAAGGCTTCTTCCGGGCCGTAACACGACGATGAAATACCATCGGCCCCAAGGCCAATCCATGCAAAAAAAGCAACTAACGAAAGCTTGTGAAATATCGATTTGTCTTGTAAGGTTTTAGCCTTACCAATAAAGATGTTTTTTATTCGTCCTACCAACGGAAATCCTTCTCCTGAATCAGTCATACAATGAAATCGGTTAAAAAATATATGTGTTTAAAATACTACTGAACTACACAAATTCCTGTTCAAATCATGCAGAATATTTTATTGGGGGAGCTTGAAACCAGCATTCTACAGTACCGGTTCTGTTAATGATTGATGCTACAAAGAAAGGCATCGATCCATAAGGATAATATTAATTTTAGAAGGGAAAGTATAAAGATTTTATAAAGATGAGGTGAATGAACCATTCGTGCAGATTAGCCACGTCAATCATCGGATTTCGATAAAATAGGCATGACTAATAATGTTTTATGGACTTATGTACCCTAACCTTGTTCCTGGATCTTATCCTATCTTGTAATACTGAACAAATTCGGTATTACGCACTGCCAACAACTCATTGCCGAGATACTGATTTTGTTAAGTCGTGGGCAAAGTAAATGAAACGATAGTGCCTTTACCCCTTTGGCTGTCTATCGTGATGGTTCCATGGTTTTTCTCAATGAAATCTTTGACAAGTATTAATCCTAATCCTGTACTCATTTCATTTTCAGTACCGTTAGTATGAAACGTGTTGGTTATATCAAAGATTTTTGAGAGGGAAGTTTTTTCAATTCCAACCCCATTGTCTATAATGCTAACAGATGCCTTATTCATATTCGTAACTTCACTTTTTATGATGACCGAACCACCCCGGTTTGTAAATTTAATGGCATTACTTAGAAGATTACGTACCACGGTCTGAACCATGTTGGGGTCGGCCACCACCAAAATTTGATCGTTTAACTCAAAATTTATGCTAATATTTTTGTTGTCAGCCGATTGCATTAATCCTTTTGTCGAATTCTGAATGATGTCAGTAAGTTTTAATTCTGTCGGGCTGAAATCAATTTTGTTTAATTGAGTTTGTGCCCAAATAAGCAGATTTTCAAGTAGTACACTTACATTTTCCGCTGATTTATATAATGACGACAATATTATTTTTAATTCGGTTGGACTGTGGTCATTAAACGTATCATTGAGATGCTCCAGAAAAGAAGCAAGATTGGCTGTTGGTCCACGTAAATCATGTGCAATGATTGCAAAAAATTTGTCTTTCGCAGCGTTGGTCTCTTTTAGTTCGAGGTTTTTATGCCTCATTTTAGTGTAAACCCAATAAGTTAATATTGAAATTAAAATTGCAATTAAGATTCCTATAATCATGATTAATTGAGAAATCTTATGTCGCTCGATTATAAGTGAATTGATTTCGTTTTGTTTTTCCAACTCAATAATCTGCCCGTTTTGTTTGTCAATCTCATAAATGGCCTGCAATTGTTCCATTTTTATATCCGCATCACCCGAAAGAAGTGAATCTTGAATTTCAATTTGTTTTTTCTGACACCTAATCGCATTTTCAAGATCATTTATTTTCAAATAGACTTTGGTCAACTTTGAATAAATATTTAACTGGATGCTTTTTTGGTTGTTTGATTTGGCTAAAGTTAATCCTAACTGTAACTTGTTAAAACCTTCGTTGACTTGTCCTTGCTCAATATCGCATAATCCGAGGTACTCATAAACCGAGGGCAAGCCAAGAAAGTCATTGACTTCCTTTTTTATCTTAAACGACTCATCCAAATGGCTTTCGGCCAATTCATATTTTCCCATGGCATAGTCAATCATGCCCAGGTTCTTATAGGCGTTTGACAGGCCATATTTTTCTTTGGTATCCGTATATATTTTTAAAGTAAAATTAATGTCTTTATATGCTTCTTCGAAATTTCCTGCATCTAGGTTGAGAAGTCCAATTTGAGAATAACATATGGCAACACCATTCTTGTTTCTATCCTTCGATGCCATTTGTGAGTATATTTGCAATGCTTCCTGAAAATATTCAAGCGCTTTTTGAGATAGTTTTAAGTCTGCATAAATTCGTCCCAATAAATATGCTGCCCAGGCATCACCCTCAGTAAAACCTGCCTTTTCATAATTCAGCTTTGAATTAATTGTATATTCTATAGCCCTATCATATAGTCCATTAACTCTAAATATGGTTCCCATCATCGAGTACGAAGATCCCATTATCCTGAAATTGTTTGATAGACGACAAGCCTGAATTGAGGCATTAAAATATTCAAGTGCAGTTATGTCTTCATTGATACTGTGCTTAATTACACCTTTACGGAATAGAATTTCTCCTTTGTTCCAATTATCGCGTGACGCCTCTGAGAGGGTAAGTGCAGTATCGTAATATGCCAAAGAAACATTCTTAATATCCAAGGCCTGATTTATTTTTCCCAGAGTTAAATAAGCGCTCATTTCCTGACTCTTGATGTTCGCACTTTTGGCTGCTAGCAAAGCCGAATGTGCTAGACTCTGAGCTTCATGGCTGTTGTTGTCAACAATTAGTAGGGCAAGTTCAAGTTGAGTAGAAATCTTATTAAACGCTTTATTGTTGTTTAATTCTTTACGAAGACTGTCAATTTGTGTATCGATATCTCTCGCCTCAGAAGAAATCGAGTAAGCGAGCATCGAAGCCAATAAAAACAGAAAAGACCAATAAGTATTTTTATTCATCATTTTTTTACTTAAGAAACCAAAATAAACTTTGTTTTAGATGATGTTTATTGCTTAAATTCAGGTTTTTAGAAAAGAAAAGCAGCAAGTAGCAATCACTTTCAGGATGAAAAATAGAAATTAAAAGTTGATTAATCAATAAAATGCTGCTAAAGCACATCTGCTGGCAGAAATATGGACGTGAACTAAAGAATTAATCGGGTTACAAAACTTAATCATTTTTCAGCAAGTCGGGGCGCAGGCGTTTGGTACGTTCATAGGCCTGTTTTTCCTGCCATTCGTTAATCAGTTTATCGTTTCCGGAGAGCAGAATTTCTGGAACTTTCCATCCTTTGTAGTCGGCAGGTCGGGTGTAAACTGGTGGGCTTAACAAATTGTCCTGAAACGAGTCAGTGAGCGCAGAGGTTTCGTCGGACAATACACCCGGAATCAAGCGAACTACGCTATCTACAATTACAGCGGCAGCCAGTTCTCCGCCGGTAAGCACATAATCGCCGATTGAAATTTCCATGGTCACCAAATGTTCGCGGATGCGCTGGTCTATTCCTTTGTAGTGTCCGCAAAGAATAATGATATTATTCAGAAGCGAGAGCTTATTCGCCTCTTTCTGATTGAGCTGAATGCCATCCGGGCTGGTGTAAATTACGGCATCGTATTCGCGCTGTGCCTTCAAAAAGTTGATGGCGCTTTCAATGGGTTGAATGGTCATCACCATACCAGCGCCGCCGCTAAATGCATAGTCGTCGGTTCTCCTGTGCTTGTCTTCCGAAAAATCGCGGATGTTGTGTACGAAAATTTCAACAAGGCCCTTATCCTGACCCCTTTTTATAATGGAATGATTAAATGGACTTTCGAGCAATTCGGGAACAACGGTAAGAATATCGATGCGCATCTGGATTATTTTTTTGCAAAAGTAACATCTATATCAGGAAAAATGGACATCCGCAAAAAGAAAGAGGAAAATCAATCGACTTACCTGTCTTTTGAATGATTATTTTTTGATGACCAACGCATGATATTCCCTCTTGATTTTGTCAAACTTTATTCGTTCAAGATGAGTTTAACTAACTTGTATTTTGATTTGTCAGGAAATTTCAAACATTTATTTCTTAAAATCTTTGAGTATTAGCTGGTAATACCTATTTTCGTAGGCTGAACGATGACCTTGTTCTCTGTTAATTACCAATGTAATTCAAATTTGTTATGGAACCTAAAGATCTAAAAAACTCGGAAATAGAGTTAAGTGGTGCACATGTTGAGCCAGAAACTGTTAATGATCAGAATGTTGCTGAAGCTGCTGTTGAATCGGCTGAAGTAATAGAAGTTGTTGAAGTTGATAATGCTGTTGCTGAAGTTGCACCCGAAGTTGTAGTTGAATCTATTGAACCCGTTGTAGAGGTGACTGAACCCGTTGTAACCGAACCCGAAGCAGAATCAGTTATTGAAGAAGTTAAACCTGAAATTATTGCTGAATCTATTGAGCCAGCAATTCAGGAAGTTGTAATCGCAGAAGCTGAAGAACCGGTGGTTGAGCCTGTTGCTGAAGCAGCGGCATCAGTAGCTCCGGAAGTTGAGCCAGTTGTTGAATCAGCTGAAGCGAAACCTGTTGAAGAAGAAATTCCTTCGATCGAGGAATTGATCGAAGTTACGGAAGATGATCTTCTGATTGACGAAGATGAATTGCCGGAAGAAAACAGTAAAAAAGCGAAATTGGCTAATTATGCCAATTTATCCGAAGTAGAACTCATCGGCGCTTTGCGAACTTTACTTGAAAATGAAGATTTTGAAAGTGTCAGAGATGATATCGACGCTATCAAAATTTATTTTTTCCGCCTTTACAGAGCGAACATTGAAGCTCAGAAAGCTGCATTTGCAGAAGCTGGTGGCAATCTCGAAGAATTTAAGGCAGAGCCCGATCCATACGAATCCGATCTTCGCACCCTGCTAAAACAATATCAGGATAAAAGAAACGAACACAACAAGAAATCGGACGAATTAAAAGAAAAAAACCTCCAGAAAAAATACGAAATCATTGAGGAAATTAAAGCCCTCATCAATAATAAAGAATCGATTAATAAAACCTTCCACGATTTCCGTGAATTGCAAAACCGGTGGAGAGAAATTGGTTCTGTTCCTCAGGCAAAACTAAAAGACCTTTGGGATACTTATCACCATCATGTCGAGAATTTTTATGATTTCATAAAGATTAACAAAGAATTACGTGATCTGGATTTAAAGAAGAACCTGGAAGCTAAAATAGAAATCTGCGAAAAATCAGAGGAATTGTTGGTTGAACCTTCAATCATCAAGGCATTCAATGTTTTGCAGAAATATCACGAACAATGGCGCGAAGTTGGCCCGGTACCACGCGATAAAAAAGATGAGTTGTGGGAGCGTTTCAAAGCGGCTACTTCCATCATCAATAAAAAACATCAGGATTATTTTGAAGGCCGGAAGTCGGAACAGAAGAAAAATTTGGATGCCAAAATCGCTTTGTGCGAAAAAGTGGAAGAAATTGCCAATACCGATATCGATGTTCATCGTGATTGGGACGAACGGTCAAAAGAATTGATCGAACTTCAAAAAGTTTGGAGAACGATTGGATTCGCACCGAAAAAAGATAACAATAAAATTTACGAACGTTTCCGTATAGCTTCCGATAAATTCTTTGATCGGAAACGTGAATTCTACAATCAGAATAAGGAAGAGCAAAATACGAACCTTCAGCTTAAGACCGATTTGTGCTTACAGGCCGAAGCTTTAAAAGACAGCACCGAATGGAAAAAGACGGCTGACGAATTTATCGCCATCCAGAAAGCCTGGAAAGAAATAGGGCCGGTTCCACGTAAATATTCGGATGTGATTTGGAAACGTTTCCGTGCAGCCTGCGATTTCTTCTTCGAAAACAAATCGAAACATTTTTCATCGATTGATGGTGAGCAGTTGGAGAACCTCAGATTGAAAAAAGAACTTCTGGAAGAAGTGAAACTGTTTGCTTTAACCGGCGACGATAGTGCTGACCTGGATAAACTTAAAGATTTTCAACGGAGGTTTACCGATATTGGTCATGTGCCATTTAAGGATAAAGACGCTATTCAAAACGATTTCCGCGATGTCATCAATAAACATTTTGATGCGTTACGGATCGACGAGAAACGCCGCAACCTGATGAAATTTAAAACTAAGGTTGTGAATAATACAACTACTGGTCGTGGTCAGAATAAGATGCGTTTCGAACGTGAAAAATATATGATCAAATTGAAGCAGATGGAAACGGACTTGGCTTTGCTGGATAATAACATCGGTTTCTTTGCCAACACGAAAAACGCTGAAGCCCTTATCGATGATGTCAATCAGAAGATAGCCAGTACGAAGGAGAAGATAGAATTTCTGAAAGAGAAAATCCGAATCATGGATTCGATGGAAGACGATGAATAGCATCATAAAAAAACCCGCTAACTTCAAGCGGGTTTTTTGTTGTTAACCATTTATTAAATTTTATAACATTTTTTAGCGGTACGTTTTATTAATTAACTTTGCTCGCTTTAAAAACATTTAAATTCTAAAGTTTTGTCAGCAACCAGGTACATATTCGTAACAGGAGGTGTAACATCTTCACTCGGTAAAGGTATTTTAGCCTCATCTCTGGCTAAGTTACTACAGGCCAGAGGATATTCAGTAACTATTCAAAAATTGGACCCCTACATCAATGTTGATCCGGGAACCTTAAATCCCTATGAACACGGCGAGTGTTTTGTGACGGACGATGGTGCAGAAACCGATCTCGATTTGGGCCATTATGAACGATTTCTGAATGTTCCGACTTCTCAGGCCAATAATGTAACAACAGGCCGGATTTATCAATCGGTTATTAACAAGGAACGTCGTGGCGATTATCTCGGAAAAACGGTTCAGATTATTCCGCACATTACCGACGAGATTAAACGGCGGATCAAAGTGCTTGGATCGAAAGGTAAATACGACATTGTCGTAACCGAAATTGGTGGAACCGTAGGCGATATCGAGTCGTTGCCTTATGTCGAAGCTGTTCGTCAGCTAAAATGGGAACTGGGAACTAATGCATTGGTCGTTCACTTAACACTGGTGCCGTATTTGGCCGCGTCGGGCGAATTAAAAACTAAACCCACACAGCATTCAGTAAAAGCGTTGCTTGAGAATGGAGTTCAGCCTGATGTTTTGGTCCTGCGTACCGAACATGAGTTGAATATGGGACTTCGAAAAAAAGTGGCACTTTTTTGCAATGTTGAAAGTGAAGCCGTTATTCAATCGATTGATGCTTCAACTATCTATGATGTCCCGAACAATATGCGTCTGGAACGGTTGGATGAAATTGTATTGCGCAAAATGGGTCTTCCATTGAAAGACGAGCCGAAAATGGATGAATGGAATGATTTCCTGAGAAAACTTAAAAATCCAACTTCTGAAATTGAGATCGGTCTGGTCGGTAAGTATGTTGAATTGCAGGATGCTTACAAATCGATTGTTGAATCGATTGTTCATGCAGGTGCGATAAATTCGTGCAAGGTGAAAGTTCGATGGATACATTCCGAAAAAATTACGGAAGAGAATGTTGCCAAAAAACTGGAAGGTTTAAAAGGCATTATCGTCGCTCCAGGTTTTGGACATCGCGGAATTGAGGGAAAAATCATTGCTACACAATACGTCAGGGAAAACAATATTCCGTTCTTTGGAATTTGCCTTGGTATGCAGATCGCCGTTATTGAATTTGCGCGTAATGTGCTCGGTTTGGTAGGGGCGGATTCTACCGAGATGAATGAAAAAACAGAATATCCGGTAATTGATCTGATGGAAGAGCAAAAAGGGATCACCGAAAAAGGCGGAACAATGCGCCTAGGTGCTTACAAATGCCAGATTGTTGACAAAAATTCCAATATTTACAAGGCTTATAATAAAACCGAAATCAAGGAAAGACACCGCCACCGTTATGAATTTAACGATCAGTATTTGGATAAGTTCGAAAATGCAGGAATGAAAGCAACTGGGTTAAATCCAGACACCAATTTGGTTGAAGTGATTGAAATACCATCGCACAAATGGTTTGTTGGCGTTCAGTTTCATCCCGAATACAGCAGTACAGTTTTAAAACCACATCCGTTGTTTGTTGCTTTCATAAAAGCAGCGCTCGGTAAATAATTTTATTTTTTATGGATAGAAATACGATACTCGGTGCCGTACTCATTTTTGCAATCCTTATCGGGTTCAGCTATTTTAATAAACCTTCAGAAAAGCAGCTCGCTGCCGCCAAACACCAACGCGATTCAATTGAACTTGTTCGTATTGAGCAGGAAAAGAACATTGTTTCAGAAAAAAAGTTGGAAGAAACAAAAGCGGCTCTTTCAGTTGGCGCGAATAAAGATAGTTTAATTGGCGGTGAAGATCAGGTTAGAAAAGACAAGTTTGGAGCTTTTGCAAATGCTTCTGTCGGGAAAGAAAAATTCTACACGATTGAAAATAACCTGATTAAAGTTACTTTTTCGAATAAGGGAGGTCGGATTTATTCTGTAGAGCTAAAAAATTATAAGACTTTTGAGGGCAAACCGCTGATTTTGTTTGAAGGAACTACCAGCAAATTCGGGATGAATTTCTTTTCGCAGAACCGCAGTCTCGAAACCGAATCGTTCTATTTTATTCCATCCGATTCGACCCCCAGCCAGGTTATCACTGGTCCTGCAGTTAAAATAGGCAAGGAGGGTGTCGAGAAATTTAATACCGGAGGGGTTAACAATTCAAGGACTATTTCGATGCGGTTAATGGCTGGCGACGGGAAATACCTGGAATATAAATATAGCCTTAGCTATAACTCTTATTTGGTTGGATTTGAGGTGAATGTACAAAACCTAAATAAGGTGATTACAACGAACTCGAACTACCTGAATCTGAACTGGGATATTTTGATGCCCCGTCAGGAAAAACAATCAAAGATGGGTGAAGATAATTACTCAACCATTTATTACAAATATCAGGATGATGATGTCGAAAAGCTCTCAACAGGGAAATCGGGTACTGAAAGTTTACGTACCAAAACTAAATGGATCAGCTTTAAGCAGTTGTTTTTTACATCCACGCTAATTGCCGATGATGCATTTCCATCAGCTGATATCAAAACCGACTTGACAAAACTTGACCCCAAAAATGTTGGTAATTTTAGTGCTGACATTGCTCTTCCATATGAAGGTAAAGATTCAGAAAGCATCAAAATGAAATTCTATTTTGGGCCAAGTCATTACACCACACTGAAACAATACGATCTTTCGCTGGAACGTCAGATCAATCTAGGCTATATCATTGTTCGTCAGGTTAATCAGTGGATTATTATTCCAACTTTCAATTTTTTAAGAAGGTTTATCAGTAATTTTGGAGTTATCATCTTACTACTTACCATTTTAATTAAACTTCTATTATTTCCGTTAACCTATAAGTCTTATCTTTCTCAGGCAAAAATGAAGGCTTTGAAGCCCGAAATTGACGATATTAATGCCAAGTTTGGGAAGGATAAACCAATGGAGAAGCAACAGGCGACCATGGCTTTGTATAAAAAAGCTGGTGTGAATCCAATGGGCGGATGTTTACCCATGTTGTTCCAATTCCCGATTCTGATTGCCATGTTCTTCTTTTTTCCCACATCGATTGAATTACGCCAACAGAGCTTCTTGTGGGCAACCGATTTGTCAACCTACGATTCAATTATGAAACTACCATTTACCGTTCCTTTCGGTTTTGGCGATCATATTAGCTTATTTTGCCTGTTGATGACAGTTACTACAATTATCTCAACATACATGAATTCGCAGACTCAGAACACCGAAGCAATGCCGGGAATGAAAACTATGATGTACCTGATGCCTGTTATGTTCCTGTTTATTCTGAATAGTTATGCCGCAGGATTAAGTTATTACTATTTCCTTGCAAACGTGATTACTATTGGCCAGATGTATGCTTTCCGGTTTATGATCGACGAGAATAAAATCAGGGCTCAAATATTAATAAATAAGAAGAAGCCGGTCGTCAAGTCTAAGTTTCAACAGAAGCTGGAGGAGATGTCGAAACAACAAGGAGTAAAACCTCGAAAATAATCTCTTAAAAATGCTGCTTACGGGCAGCATTTTTTGTAACTTGTTGTTTGTAAACTAACAACAAAAAATCATGTATCAATACAATGCTGTCATTCGAAAAATAGTCGATGGCGATACTATTGAAATCGACATCGATTTAGGCCTTTCGGCCTGGGTTCACAATGAGAAAATACGACTTTACGGAATAGATACACCCGAGGTGTATGGAGTTAAAAAGGGCTCTCCTGAATGGGAACTTGGAAATCAGTCTTCTGAGTTTGTAAAACAAAACCTGAAGGAAAATGACCAGGTGGTCGTTGAGACCATTAAAGACAAAAAGGAAAAATACGGACGTTATCTGGCATTGATCTTTATTCAGATTGATCAGAATATTTTGACTGGATTGACGGATATTCGGAATGTTGGTGGTTTTTATTGTCTGAATGATATTCTGATAGCAAAAGGTTTGGCAAAAAAATATATGCTTTAGGTTATATGCATATCGGATCCGTGTTTTTGGAAACAATTTAGCCGTTTATTCATTCAACAGTAGAATCAATAAACGGCTAAATTGTAATATAAACCCCAAAAAAAGTTGGAAATTAAGCTTTGGGAAGTATTTTTAATACCTGACCAACCTTCAGGCTAGTGGCTTGTTTGATGTTGTTGAGCTTCATGATAGCCTCATTGGTAACACCAGGGAACTTCTTCGCAATCGACCAGAAATTGTCGCCTTTACAAACTTTATAATAAACGAACTCATTCTTTTCTGTCATTTGCTCGTTGGTTTTTCCAACAACTGAATTTTTCTCAGTTGATTGGGCTACCACTTTTTCAGCTGGTTTTGCATCAGACGACGGTTTTTTAACAGTACTTGCCAGATTTTGAGTTGAAATGACCGCCGGTTTTTCATTCAGCGATTTTTGCTTTTCGGCAAAGCTCTTTTTATTGAGTTTACTATAGTGTTCACCCTCTCCTTCAGGAACATAAATATTCAACTTTTGACCAGCTTTAATGTAGTTCTTCCGAATTCCATTCCAATATTTCAAATCAGAAGTGCGAACCCTGAACCAAGCAGCTACCAATCCCAGATTGTCTTTCGCTTTTACAGTGTAAATCACTTTGTCGCGTCCTTTGATGTTACTTGGACTATGTCTAGCAAAATTATCCTGTGGATTGATAATTTGATTGTTTGGGAAGAATTCGTCGCGACGATGATCATGAATAATAGCCTCATTTTCCAGGTAAGCTGAAACCTCATCCTGAGGTAAAACAAGGCTGTAGGCCTTCTCTTTGCTGGCCGGAATAATATCACGCCGATACTGTGGATTTAAACTGCGAATTTGTTCAACCGGAATTCCAATTATTTCTGAAATCTGATTAAAATGCAGATAGTCATTGACCATTAAGGTGTCGGTAATGATTGGAAAATCAGGGGATTTTGGGAGAATGTTGTGGCTTTGATAAAAATTCATCACATAGTTGGCTGCAATAAATGCCGGAACATATCCACGGGTTTCTTTAGGTAAACGGTAATAAATCTTCCAATAATCTTTAGCATCTCCACATCGTTTAATGGCCTTATTTACATTTCCCGGGCCACAATTGTAGGCAGCAATAACCAGGTGCCAGTCTTTGTAAATGTTATATAAATCTCTTAGATAGCGAGCCGCAGCATCTGTTGCTTTTAGCGGATCACGCCGTTCATCGACAAATGTACTTATTTCGAGTTTATACATTTTACCGGTTGAATACATGAATTGCCACAATCCAACTGCACTTGCAACAGAATTAGCTCCAGGATTTAATGCAGATTCAATAATCGGCAGGTATTTTAATTCCATTGGTAAGTCATATTTCGCTAATGCCTCTTCAAACATCGGGAAATAATAATTAGCCAACCCCAACATAACTGCTACCTGCTTAGGTTTGCGAACAGTGTACATGGTAATGAAGCTCTTCACCGTATTATTATAGGATAGGCTTACGGCTGACTGCATCGATTGCAGACGTTGAATGTACGTGGAATCGGGTAGTGTTTGTTTGAGTGTATCGGCTTCAGCCAGTTCTGTACTATCAAGCAGGAATGCATTCTGAACGTACCAGCTGCTCAACATACTATCAAGCTTGTCTGAAAAAATCTTATTCATTGTTTCATCCGGAATCGAATAATATTTTTCATATCCACTTATGGTGTCGATAGCGCCAACACTTATCGTACATGCCTTTCGAAGGTTATCCTTCTTTAGTCCGAACGCAAAGGAATTGAATCCGGCAATTGTTAGTATGATTACTGTCAGTTTTAATATCCTCATAAGCTTTTAGTTAAAATGTAAATTTGCAATACATCCCAATTACTTTCTGATCCATACAATAAATAGGACCAGGAGTCCAATTGATAGTTAAGTCGTCACCAATGTCGAAATTAAAAAAGTTGGCATCAACACTTGCATCTATTATATTTAAAGCATAAAAGACTGCGGTACTAATAACTACTAAATCTCTGTTGCGCCTTGTTGCGTCTTTGGCTAGTTTTAAATTTGTTTGAAACTGCGATATTTGATTTCGTTTAAGATAATATGCATAAACATCTATTTTTTCATATGATCTTGTTGTAGGATCCGAATCTAATAAATCAGAATAGGCATTTTTATATTTGACGTATAGTTCGTTGTTAAAGTTAATAAAGTATCCGAAAGTTACAAAACCTCCATATATAAGTGGCAATTTCCAGTATTTACGGTTGTAAATCTGACCCAATCCGGGCAGTACAGCCGAATAGATCGTAGCTCTTCGAGGCGAATGTTCGACGATTGGCTTCTTTACTTTTATTGTATCGGCATCTGATTTCTGGCTAAAGGCAGAAAATCCTGTCGCAAAAAACAGGATTAAAAGCAGCCCGAAAGCAGGCAGGTTTAAAGTTACGATATTTTTTGTTTTATGCATCTAATTGGTCAAGAATTCCGAGTATACGTTCCAAATCTTTGGTCGAACCAAAAGGGATAATAATCTTGCCTTTCCCTGTTTGATCCATTCTGAAATCAATTTTCGATTGAAAGTGTTTGCTCAGATGATCATGTAAATCCTGATATTCGGTCGGAAATTTTGGTGTTTTTACTTTTTCAGCCGGTTGAAAGCTATTGTTGTCTTCATTGTAGTTTCTTACAATTTCTTCTACCCGGCGAACCGAAAATTCATTTTTAATCGTCTCATCGTAAATCATCAATTGCATTTCCGCATCTTTGATGTTAACCAAAGCTCTTGCGTGGCCCATCGAAATGGTTTTTTCTACAATTCCTTTTTGAATGCGGGCAGGAAGCTTCAGTAAACGTAGATAATTGGTCACAGTTGATCTTTTTTTTCCAACCCTGTCGCTCAAATTTTCCTGTGTCAGTTGGCATTCTTCAATCAACCGTTGATAGCTAAGCGCAATTTCAATGGCATCCAAATCTTCTCGCTGAATATTCTCAACAAGAGCCATTTCAAGCATTCCCTCGTCATTGGCCGTTCGAACATAAGCAGGTATGGCTATCAGACCTGCAATTTTTGAAGCTCTGAACCTTCTTTCTCCTGCAATGATCTGGTAATGATCGTCATCAATTTTTCGAAGTGTAATGGGCTGAATGATCCCAATTTCCTTAATTGAGTCAGCTAATTCATTTAAAGCTTCTTCGTCAAATTTGGTTCGGGGTTGGTAAGGATTGGCAACAATCTTGGAAATTTCGATTTCATTGATTGAAAAACCTGCTTCTTTTTCGGGAGTGTCGTTGGCTCCATCAATTAAAGCACCTAAACCTCTGCCTAATGCGTTTTTTTTAGCCATAATCAAAAGGGTCTTATTCTATAATTTTTCTAAATTTTTTATTTTGGTTAAGCCGTTGTTCTGCAGGAGTTCACGAGCAAGATTCATGTAGCTGGCTGCACCTTTAGATGTTGCATCGTACAAAATGGCTGGTTGTCCGTAACTAGGGGCCTCACTCAATTTAATGTTGCGCTGGATGACCGATTCAAAAACCATTTCCTGAAAATGCTTTTTCACTTCTTCCATCACTTGATTGGATAAGTTCAATCGCGAATCGAACATAGTAAGTAAGAATCCTTCGATTTCAAGTTCCGGATGTAATTTGGTCTGTATTATTTTAATTGTATTTAAAAGTTTTCCAAGTCCTTCCAAAGCAAAATATTCACACTGAACGGGAATAATAACCGAATCGGCAGCGGTCAGTGAATTAACTGTAATAAGACCCAATGATGGAGAACAATCGATGAAAATAAAATCATAGTCGTCTCTGATTTTCTCGATTACATGTCGCAATACTTTTTCCCTGTTGGGGAGATTAAGCATTTCAATTTCAGCTCCTACCAGATCAATGTGTGATGGTATGAGATCCAACCCAGGAATCTCGGTGTTTAATATTATTTTTCGTGGATCAAGTTCATCGACAATACATTCATATATGCTGGTTTTTACATTTTTTACATCAAAACCAACTCCCGATGTAGCGTTAGCTTGCGGATCAGCATCAATAATTAAAACCTTATATTCTAAAACGGCCAAACTCGCTGCCAGATTTATCGCGGTTGTGGTTTTCCCAACTCCTCCCTTTTGGTTAGCAAGTGCAATTACTTTTCCCATATAAAAAACTACTTATTTGGTAAGTTCCAAAGTTAATATTAAAAGTATAAACAGGTCGAATAAATTTATTAATTAAACTTAATTGTGTTATATTGTATTGTAATACAGTATATTATGCTGTGTTAATTTTCCACTTAAATTAATTCAGCCTAATCTCTGTTAGTGTTAGTATCGATTGGTTTAACTTGATGCTCAACCGATCAGTATTTTTTTTGCTTCCTTCTTTAATCGTATAAGATCAATAGGTACAACCCCCAGTTTTTCGCAAACCAAACCTCCGGCCAAGTTAGAAAGTTGCGCCATAAATGGAATTGATACTCCAGCAGCCAAACAAAGACTTGCGGCAGACACAACTGTATCTCCGGCACCCGATACATCGGCAATGTCGCGGATTTCGGCCGGATAATAATTTTGTTCCACTCCGTTAGTCACGAAAACACCCAACTCCGATAAGGTTATAAGAAGTAATCCAATCCGTTTTTCTGTTTTGAATTTTTCAGATATTACTTTTAGTTCGTTCATGTTGGTTTTTTCAATTTCCAGTTTCATTCCATCTTTAAACTCTTTAAAGTTTGGTTTGAAAAGGTCAACACCTTCATAATTACTGAAATTTCTGCTCTTCGGATCAGCAACAGTGAGTATGTTTTTAGATTTTGCCAGCTCAATGACATTTTTTACAAGCCAAGGCGTAATGAGTCCTTTATCGTAATCAACAAAGGTGATAACATGAATATGCTTTTCACTAATGATCTCCTTTATTTTTTCTAAAACTTTTTTTTGTAATTCCAGATTTATAAGTGTCGATATTTCTTGGTCAACTCTTGAAATCTGCTGTCCTCCGGAAATTATCCTTGTTTTAACCGTTGTCATTCGTGATTTATCGATGAAAATACCTTCACTCGATAAATGGTTTCTGTTCATTAATTCAGAAAAAATTCGACCTTTTTCATCTTCGCCGATGATTGAAACGAGATGTGGGCAAGCTCCAAGGGCCTGAATATTAAGTGAGACATTTCCAGCACCTCCCAGTCTGTTTTCCTGCTTGGTTACAGTTACAATTGGGATAGGGGCTTCTGTGGAGATGCGCTCGACCTTTCCCCATAAATAACTATCAACCATTGCATCGCCAAGGACCAATACATTTAATTTGGTAAATTTCTCGAAAATCTGCTCTATATTGTCTTTTCCCACTATCAGAATTTTTTCAACGCGTCAAAAATAGTAAAATTATACGCGAAAAGAATGACGTAATCTGGCAAATGAAAGATGTGCTAAAACACGAATGGGAACAATCCGTTAAGGAAAGTTCCCATTCACTTTTGAATCACCCGAAGGTTTTTCTTAGTGCCAGACTACGGTTATTAAAGCTGGCTGTTTCATCCGGTTTCTCCAACCATTTTTCGCAGCCTTGAGCTTTCCTGTAATGCTTGTTACAGCGTTACATTCCAGCTGTTCGTTCGACGCTTTTGTGAAATTGTCTTCCCGAACGAAGTTCCATTTTTAAGCCACCTTTAGTTCATCATTCCTTTCGGTCAGATGATTGGTGAAAGACTACTCTGTTCCTAAGATCATTTCATCCTCAGTTCGACAATTAAGAAACTAAAGTTTCTTTTGTCTCCTGCTTTTTTTTGAATCAACATTTAAGTGAACGTTTTGCGATCATCTGTTTGCTGATGAACCTGACATGAAATGTTTCGGTTCGAACTTCAGCTTTTTCTGAATGCAAATCCGAAGATTTGGTTGATCGGGTTGCCGATACACCTAAGTACCTTTTACCTTTTCCATTCTATCAAAGCAGCTCTTTATCGCTCGTCTGATGGATTAAAGTTAATACATTAGGAGCCCCAAAGTCAAGTAAATCTTCAGTTTTGAATAAAGTGTTTATGCTCGGTGTTTATTAACAATTGTTGATAACTTATTTGTTGTTTTAATTCATTGATATATAGCTATATTGTAATTTATTTAGACGTAGTATTGAAGTTATTAACAGTTTATAAAGCTGATTCTATACTTAGCATTGAGAATCCATTTGATCTTTAATCGTTTGAATATCAAAAATATGGTTGTTTGTTTTTTAGTGCGATTCGTAACCCTTCTTCAAACCTAAACTCTGCAGTTTGAATACCATATTCTTTTAATGCGGCACCGAATCCTTCGTTCAACATGCGTCCGGCACGTAATGGAAAATCAATTAGAGCGGGAAAACTGGACTCATTTTCCGGATGATGGAAAAAATCAATACAAGTCTCAAATTTGGTCGAAAGGTATATTCTGCAGGCCATTGGTCTTGCTGTATAAGCTGAACATGTGCCATCTTTCAGTAATGGGCAGGGAGACTTGTATTTTAAAATTTCATCTTCTGACATTTTTGATGTTATTGCGCATTTAGACTCAGTTTTAGCAATTATGTCATTCAATTCTTCGATATTAAAGTGAATTTTAATTCTTTCAGATAAAAAATGAAGTTCGTAGGAGTTAGCAAAGACAGCCTGGTGACAGCACCAATGACATCCTTTATAACAGTCCACTTTAATATCTTGTCTTTCAGCAAGTGCGATGATTGAATCATTAAGTCCATCAATGGCTGCATACAATGATTCGATTGCCGTGAATAAATTGTCATTCGATAATCCTTTTTCCATTGCTGACTGTACAAGCCGATATCCGTCAGAATAAAAAATCCGGTCGTTTCCGCTGAAATGTTTACTCTCCATTGCTATTTGCTTCTTTTTTTTAACAAAAGTAATTTAGTTTTCAAGAAACGTTTAATTTGGTTCTTTAGTTTTAAATCCTGTTAAAATCATTCCTGTGAAATTCCTAATTACTGTTTTTCTGTTAGTTGTCAGTGTTTTTTCATTTGCTGTAGATATTGATTACCTTCCCAAACCAACGAATAATCTGGTTAGACATACTTATTATTCGCTTTCGTATAATGAAAAAAATGAAGAAGCAAACTGGGTGTACTATACATTGACTGACAGTATGGTGCTCAATGGAGGAGGCGAGCGAAGCAACAAGTTTAAAGTGGATCAATTGGTTGCTACGGGTTCTGCAAAATCATCAGACTATACCAAAAGTGGATATGATCGTGGTCATCTTTGCCCGGCAGCCGATATGGGATTTAACACAACGGCAATGGAGGAGAGCTTTCTGATGTCGAATGTTTGTCCTCAGGCACCTGATTTTAATCGCGGTATATGGAAAGAACTTGAAACTGAAGTCCGCTTGTGGGCAAAAAAAGAGCACAAATTATACGTGGTAACTGGTCCTGTCTTTAAAGATGACAAAGGAACAATTGGGCAAGATAATGTGGTTGTGCCTGGATATTTTTTCAAGATAATATATGACGAGAGCGATAAACCTAAAATAATAGCATTTGTATTTCCGAATCGAAAAAGTGACCGTCCACTTACTGATTTTGCAGTATCTGTTGATGAAACCGAAAAGTTAACTGGATTTGATTTTTTCTCACAACTTCCGGACGAATTGGAAAATAAACTTGAGAGCCGTGTTGATCTTTCCGGATGGTTTGAAGGGAATGAAAATCCCGAACCGCCAGTTGCTAATGCAAAACTAGCTCAGGTACAGGAAAAAACAGTCAGATCAGATTTTCAGTTTTATTTGATTTTGACATCTGCAATGGTGCTGGTAGTTGTTGTTATATCAGTAAAAGGTCGGAAAAGGCAATAAATGAATACTGTTGGTAAAACATTTGTCTGAATGTAACTTAACTTTGTTGAATGGTGATTGGTATGGTGAAAAAGAAATCAGAATACTTATTCAGTTCTGATTCAACCCAAATTTTTCCACCCAAAAGCTCAACCAGATTTTTTGATATAGCTAATCCTAAACCATTACCTCCATATTTTCTTGTTTTGGCTAAATCGACCTGACGAAAACGTTCGAAGATAGACTGATGATATGCAGCATCAATTCCAATTCCTGTATCTTTTACATGAAAAACAATAGTTTTATCGCTTATGATAAATCCGATTTCGACATATCCAACAGCAGTGAATTTAATAGCATTACCAATTAGGTTGTTGAAAATTTGCTTTATACGGTAAAGATCGCTCTGTATATACAGATCTGGTGAATTAAATGATTGGTCAATTCGCAATTCTATTCCCTTATTATTTGCTTTGGGATAAAAATCTATAATTAAATCGTTGAGTAGTTTTTTTATCGAAATGACTTCTTCTCTAATTTTCATTTGTCGGGCTTCAAGCATCGAAAAATCCATGATATCGCTGATAATAACTAATAAGTTATTCCCATTATCAATAATAGTTCGAATAAATTCTTCCTTTTGTTCTTGATCAAAGTCCGGATCGCCTAGTAATTCAGAGAAGCCAATTATGCTGTTAAGTGGTGTGCGTATCTCATGTGACATATTAGCCAGAAATGCAGATTTTAGGCGGTCACTTTCTTCAGCTTTTTCTTTCGCTTTAATGAGCTCAACTTGCATTGCTTTGCGTTCAGTAATATCTTCTTTTATAGCTATGTAATTAGTTATTATTCCTTTGTCATTTTTTATTGCTGTAATAGTTGCCCATTCCCAGAAGAGCGACCCGTCCTTCTTTTTATTCTGTAACTCTCCTCGCCAAACATTTCCTGAACTGATTGTTTGCCACAAGTCTTTATAGATATAGGTTTCCGTATTTCCTGATTTAATTATCCGGGGGGTTTGTCCTAATGCTTCACCTTCGGTATATCCGGTTGTTGCATAAAAAGCAGGATTTACATATTCTATATTTCCATTTAAATCAGTAATGACAATGGTTGATGGACTTTGCTCTATTCCCTTGGATAGCTTTAAAATTTTTTCTTGAGCTAATTTTTGTTCGGTTATGTCCTGGCCTATCCCAACCAAACCAGTAATTTTCCCATTTTCGTTGGTAAGTGGAATTTTTGATGTTAAAAGCCAACGTTGATGGCCATAAACATCAACAAAGTCTTCTTCATGGTTAAGCACCGCAGTCCCTGTCTCAATAACTTTCATGTCATCCAAATAACCCCGTTGCCCGAGCTCAATACCATAGGAGTCTAGATCTGTTTTACCAAGGATTTCAGCTTCTGTTTTTACACCAACAATGTCTAAATCTGCTCGGTTGGCTATTATCTTGCGGCATTCATCGTCTTTTATATAGATTGTAACAGGCAAATTGTCGATAAGTGTGCGAAGTAGTTTTCGTTCCTGATTAAGCTTATCTTCTGTTTTTTTTCGATCAGTGATGTCGTTAATTAATACATGCCTGGCCTTGCGATAATTATGAATTATATCATAGGAGGTCACTTCGACCGAAATAATGCTGTTGTCCTTTTTCTTATGTTTTGTTTCAAAAAATTTATTGAAATTGGAATTTGACAATTTTATATATTCTAAGAATTTTTTTATTTCACTCTCTGGTCTGATATCCAAAACATTCATTGAAAAAAAATCGTTCTGAGAGTATCCATAATGACTTATTGCGGCTTCATTTACTTCAAGAAAGGCCAGTGTCTCAACATCATAAATCCACATTGGTTGTGGATTGTTATGAAACATGAATCTGTATTTTGCTTCATTTAGTTTGATTGTCTCAACAGCTTCAATTTTTTCTTTTTGAATTTTGCTTTGCTGAAGCGCATTTAAAACAGAAGATCCCAAACGTTTTAATGAATCTTTCAAAACATAGTCGGTTGCTCCTGCTTTCATGCATTCAACTGCCGTATCCTCATTTACAGATCCGGTTACGATAATAAATGGGGCAACAGGATAAATTTGTTTTGCTATTTTAAGTGCGGATAAACCATCGAATGACGGCATGCTAAAATCGGAGATAATTAAGTCAGGATAAGATTGATTGAGCATTTTTATAAACTCGTCGCTATTATCCACCCGTTCAAAGATACAATTAGGTATTACTTTTTTTATCTCCCTCATGTTGAGTTCGGCATCATACACCTCGTCCTCAACAAGCAATATGCGGTAAATTTGATTCATGTTATTTTATTTCCTTTATCATTTTTCTTATTCGGTAAAGTTTATTCCGGAGCTATATTTATCAAAAGCCAATATAAGCCGATTTGCGACATAGCTTTTAGAAAATCATCGAAATTAACGGGCTTAACTACATAGCTGTTTACACCTAATTCATAAGCTTTTTTGATGTCAGGGTTTTCACGAGAAGAGGTGACTACAACCACAGGAAGTGCTCGGGTAATCGGATTTGATTTTAACTCCTGAAGAACCTCTAGCCCACTAATTTTAGGAAGCTTAAGGTCGAGAAAGATTACTTTGGGCGTTTTGGAAAAATCACGGTCTGAATATTTCTCTTTACAAAATATAAAATCCAGCGCTTCAGCACCATCTTCGGCAATGTGTATTTGATTCGCAAGATTCTGTTTCCGAAGTGCACGAATCATTAATTCAGCATCTTGTGGATTGTCTTCCACAAGAAGGATTTCAACTGCATCAAAATTTTTCATATTTGGTTAGTTATCAGGTTCTTTTGTGAGTGATTAAAGATAGTTATTTTTCAATCTATAATATGGTGTCATCCGATAAGATTAAAGTTTATCATTATTTATCGGGTTCGTTTCTGGGTAATGTAAAATAGAATGTCGCACCTTTGTCAATTTCACCTTCCGCCCAAACCCGACCTCCATGTCGGGTAATAATGCGTTGTACAATCGCTAAACCGACACCAGTTCCTTCAAATTCGTTTGCACCGTGCAAACGTTGAAACACGCCAAAAAGTTTATGGCTATAATTCATATTAAAGCCAACTCCATTGTCTTTGATATGATAAACTGTTTCGTTGTCGTTTTGTGTAGCACCAATAATTATTTCTGGATTTTTTGTTTTTGATGAGTATTTGATGGCATTCGATATTAAATTCATCCATACCTGCTTGATTAAGTTGCTATCACCGTTAGATTTGGGTAACTCCTGTAGAGAAATCACATTCGAATTTAATTCTTTTGACGATTCAAATTCGTCAACTAAATTTTGTACCAAACTTTGCATATCAATAGGTGTAAGATTTAATTCGCTTCTGATTAATCTTGAGAATGAAAGAAGATCATCGATTAGCTGCCCCATTTTGACTGCATTCGAATGTATAATTGAACATATCCGTTTCCCTTCATCATCAAGAATATTACTATATTCTTCATTGAGGATATTAACAAACCCATTAATTGCCCTAAGTGGCGCCCTTAAGTCATGTGAAACAGAATAGCTGAAGGCTTCAAGTTCTTTGTTAATAGCTTGCAGCTGCCTTGTGCTGTTTTGAAGCTCTTCCGACTTCAGATTTAGGTCTTCAACCAGGTTTAAGAGCGCAGCTTCGTTTTTAATTAATTCCAAGCTTCGTTTTTCCAGTTCAACGGTACGATCAACCACTTTTTGCTCAAGTTCTTCATTGAGTTTTTTGACTTCTTCCTCCGCAAGTTTTCGGTCGGTTATGTCACGAAAATTAATGACAATCGCTTCAACACTCGGATCTTCAAGTAGATTACTAAACGTGCTTTCAACCCACCTCCATTGACCATTAATGTCGGCGAACCGGTATTGAATTGGTGGAATTGATGAAGGATTAAATTTTATATTCTCAAGAAGGGATAAAACGGTATCAAGATCATCAGGATGAGTAAGTTGTGATTGACTTCCTGTTATTTCTTGGGAATTTGAATAACCAAACATTTTACGGGCTGAAGGACTCACAAATTTAAAATTGCCCATCGAATCAATCAACACAATTCCATCGGGTGCGTTCTCAATTAAAGCTTTATAATGTTGTCCTGTTCGTATAACTTTTAGTTCGTTTTCTTTTCGCTCCGAAATGTCGCGTACAAAACCAATCACTTTCTGGGAACCATCCAGTTCAATAATGCTGCTTGAAATTTCGACTGGAAATGATTTCCCGTTTTTATGACGATGAACCGATTCAAAGGTGAAATTTTCATTTGGTTTCATTTTATCAAATGACGCTTTTATCTTTTCTGTTTCGTCATATTCTACATCCAGCTCAGTGACCTTTAATTTCAAAAACTCTTCGCGGGTATAACCTAAACTTTCGCAGGCTTGTTTGTTGACGTCGATGATATTTCCATCCATATCAGTGAGATACATGGCATCGGTTGCTTGTTCAATAATTGCCCGGAATCTTTTTTCGCTGTCCGAAAGTTCTTTGGTGCGCTGAGCTACAATCGTCTCCATATTTTGTAAGAATATGGCATTACGGAGCTCAATAGCTAAAACACCTGAAAGTGCATCTAACGAATCGATTATTGACTGTAGATTCTGGATATCTGAAATGTCGATAACACAAATCATTCCAACACGTTGATCTGAAATGTTCAAAGGAATAATAATGGAATATTTGCCATCAATTTGGCTGAGAAGTTGTTCTATTTTATTGCCTGAAGTTTTGTGCTGAAAAAGGGTTGGTTTATGAAAACTATAACTGGCTTCAGCTATTTCATTCCATCTTATCTGATCGAATTCAACTGCTTTTCGTTCCGGGCAGATACCAATGAGCTGAGGATGTGCTTTTTGATTGATTTCGCTCTTGTAAATAAGTATAACCGATTTACAACCAATCAATTCGCGTATTTGTGAAGTGATGTATTTTCCCAATTCGGCAGGTTTGTCTGCCATACTGAGAATATTTTTAAGCATATCTATAACCAGGTAATTTATAGCACTGTCAGCCTTCATGTTCTAATCGTTTAAGTCCGTTCTTTATGGTATTTTCTAAATGAATTAAATCAATATCAATAACTTCAACAGGTAACTCAAAATACAATGAAATGTCATCAAGTATTGAAATTGGGATATCAATTACTCCGGTATTAATATAAATGAACTTGGTATGCATTTCGTTCATAAACTGTGATGCCAGCTTTTGTTCATTAAATCCCAGAAGTTCTTTAAATATCCGTTCCCATTTATAAGTCCATTCAGGTAAAAGAAAAAAGGCACCTTCCTTTCTCAAAATTCGATAGCGATCTTTTGATAAAAAAATTTCGATGCAATTCAACCCATCAATCCGATTCTCCGAACAACTTGTTCGTGCATGGCAATCGCCATAGCAAAGCAGGCAATTGGAATTGGCAACCTGACTGAGTACCTTGTCGAGTTCCAAAGGTTTCATATGCAGCTCAGAGTCAATGAAATTAAATGAGTCAGGCAACTTATTGCATTGAACTAAAAATTCAATTTCTTTTCGGAATATACTGCAGGCAATACCTGTGACTTTTGAAGGTTCGTTCATTAGCTGTAATTCTTAATTGTTCTTACGATTGTCTGAATGTTTTCGATTGGCGTATCGTAAGGAATGTCGGCATTTGAAGTGGTCATTATGTATTTCGCATCGTCTTTTCTGTTTTCTAAAAGTTTTAGTACCCATTGTTCTATCGTTCTTGGAGTTGCCTTTAATAGTAATGGTCCATTCAGGTTTCCCATTAGGACTAGTCCATTCCCGATAATCGACCTGGCTTCATCAAAACTATCACGAGGGTCGAGCACAAAGCCAACTACATTAGGCAGGTCGTTCAGAATTTCAAGAAATGGCATTAGTCGGGCACCGCCATGATGAAAAACGATTGGTCCGTTTATTCTGGCGTAAGCTTTGTGTAATTCAGGCACCAAAATATCTTTAGCGATCTTTTTGGTGATAATCGTCGGATTTGAGAAGCTTGCTGGTGTAATTATGCACGAAGCTCCAAGATCTAACATCCGATTTGAAAATTGCACAAAATAGTCAGTTGTCAATTGAATCATCTGCATGGCTTCTTCCGGATGAAAGAGTAGTGTATCAATCCAGTTTTCAATTCCCATAATTAGTGCAGGAAGTTCGGTTGGCGAACTCACAATGGCAGCCACCGGAATTTGGTTTTTATACAAATCGACAAGTAATCGGGTGCTTTCCTGCATGTACAACAACTGTGGATTTTTATCAATATCAGGTGCTTTGAGCTTTTTTATTTCAGAATATGTGGATATTGCCGGGATTTTCAGGTTTGGTGGATTTTTCTCGAAATAGGCCAACTTGCTTCCAAAAGATACAGCTTCCATTGTTAATGCAAAAGGCGAGAATAAAATATCAGGCTCAAGGGTATCAACAACAGCTTGCTGTCCTTGAAAATAAAGAGTCGCATCCGAATAGTATTGGTCCAATGGTGCTGAAATCAGACGAGCACCGTACAGCGGTGTTAATGGAGCAAAAGGCACTCTATCGGTTGAAATACCTTGTAGCCGGTTGGATACTCTCTCGATTGGTTTCATGGTATTATCGATTAATCGTTTTCAGCAAACGCGAAAATAACTCTGGGACCTGAGTTGCACTCGATGCCGTTCCATCTCCACCGACTTCGTCAACTAATTGAGGTCGAACCTTAAATATCGCTCCACCTACGGCAAGTTTTATTTTATCCTGAAGGTTACGACGATCAATTTCTTGTCTAACTTTTTTGATGTTTAAGGCAGATGTGTACATCATAGCTGAGACTCCGATTATCGGAGCATTCAATTTTTCAGCCTCATCAACAATATTTTCGGCGAGCATATCATTCCCCAGATCATGAACCTGCCAGCCAGAAGCTGTTAAAAATGTTCCAATCATTTTACGACCCAAAGCATGGAAATCGTCTTCGATATTAGCTAAAATGACCGGTACGTTATTTGCCTTCTGTCGTATTTGCCAGTCGGAAGTATCCACAGCTTTAAGCAGGATATCTTCTGTTATTTTTGCTGCAACATATCCTTGAGCCAACGATAAATTTTCTTTTGACCACATTTCGCCAATTTCGATCAAAACCGGCTCAAGGACTTGATTGATTGCTTCGAAATAGCCTATCTCTTGAGAAATCTGATCGATTATATTTACCGATTCTGTCCGCTGGGAATCAAGAATCAGATCAACAAGTGATTTTCGTATTTCAATGATTTGAGACGTCGTCATTTGGAGTAATTTTTAATAATTTCTTCTAATGCCTTAATGTTATTCTTAAGTTCGATCATTCGCAGTTCACGGCCAACAAAGAGCCTGTTCATGCGCTTCAAATCTGCGTTTTTCTTTTCGAGTTCCCGAGTTCGATCTTTAACTTTTTGTTCTAGTTCCATATTTAATCTACGAATTGCCTCTTCTGCTTTTTTTGTTTCATCGACATCAACCCTTACACCTAACATTCGAATAGCTTTCCCATATTCATCGCGTTCGATAACATGTCCAATTACTGTTTGCCACCTGTAAGAGCCATCGGCATGTAAAAGTCGTGCAGTGTAATTATATTTTTCATGCCCAGAATCCAAAACAAGGTTGATTTTAGCTTTTACGTTTTCCCTGTCGTCAGGATGAATCCGGTTAAGCCAAATGTTTCGGTCATTTAATCCTTTTTCGGGTTGATATCCTAGCATTGTATAATAATTGGGTGTTGTGTACCAAACATCTGTTTTAATATTCCAGTCCCAAATAGCGTTAGGGGTGTTTTCGAGGATTAATTTCAAACGTTCGTTTGATCTCATAAGGTTAACTTCCGCTCGCTTACGTTTTGTAATATTCTCTCCGATACTTGCCACCCCTTTTACTAGGCCATTCGATTTGCGTTGAATGACATTGCTCCATACAATATCTAATTTCTCGCCGGATTTAGTTAAAATCGGATTTTCAATTCTGGGAGCAATGTTCTCATTCTTTAATCCATTTAGAAAAACATCCTTAATCTCGGTAGTGTCATCCGGAATCATCAGATCAAACCAATCTTTACCAATCAATTCTACTGGCTGATACCCAGTAATCTTTAACAAATAGTGGTTGCAGAATGTAACTCTTCCCTCTATGTCAAGAATGATTGCAATCAGGCTTATGTTTTCGAGCAATTCTCGAAATTGTGATTCGGATTTGGTTAATTTTTCTTCTGTATTTTTACGGTCGGTTATGTTTTTTACTGCTCCATATATGCCTTTCAAACAATTATTTTCTTTATCCCAGATCGGGTGAGCAAATACCTGTACCCAAACAATTTCTCCACATTTGTTAATTGTCCTTATTTCACTATCCGTATCCCGATTGTTTTGTAGGTTGGCAAAGTCGCTGTCGTCAATGTGTAAATCATCAGGATGAATGGTGGCACGCCAGCCACCGCGCGTTTTAAATTCTTCGACCGAATAACCAGAGATGGATTCGAATGCCCCGGCAACCCAATTTAAATCGAGTGTTCCATCGGGCATTACTTTGGTTGAAAATGTATAATCGGTTGCAACTCTTGAAATTAAGCGAAAACGTTCTTCGCTTAATTTTAATAATGCTATTTTTTTCTGCAACGCGTCAATTTCCGCCTTCAGTCGTTGAGTTTGTGATTCTGTATTCATATTTTAATTTGTAATATTTTTCATTCCAAATTAACCAGGTAATGGTATGCTGAATTTAAATTCGCTTCCATTTCCTTCTTCGCTTTCAACCCAGATTTTGCCATCGTGTTTTTCAACAAACTCCTTGCATAACAATAACCCAAGGCCAGTTCCTTTTTCATTTTCGGTTCCACGTTTCGAAAAGCTCGATCCAATTTTGAATATTTTATTGATATCTTCTTCTTTGATTCCGGTTCCGGTATCTTTTACCGAAATGGTTACTGAATTATCTGTCCGTAAAGCTTTTAATTCAACCTTACCATTTACCGAAGTGAATTTCAATGCGTTCGAGAGTAGGTTTCGAAGAATGGTTCTGATCATATTCTTATCAGCCATTAAAATCAAATTGTCAGGGATAAAGTTTATAATGGCAATCATTTTACTGTTCGCTTTTTCAATCATTAATTCAATTACTTCATCAGCAATGGCTTTCAAAATGAGCGAAACGGGATGGAATGGCATTTGCGATTGCTGGATTCGCGCCCAATCAAGCAGATTTTCAAGTAATTTAAAGGTATTGGTCGAGGTGGAATGAATTATTCCAGCATATTGCTCAATGGTTGCAATGTCGAGATGTTTGGCATCGCTTTTTATGATTTCACTTAAGCCTAAAATGCTATTGAACGGACTTTTCAGGTCGTGTGCAATAATGGAGAAAAATTTGTCTTTGGTTGCAACCAATTCCTTCAATTGTTCGGAGTATTCCTGAAGCTGAAGTTCAGCTTTTTTACGCTGGGTAACATCTCTTGAAATACCTTCATGTAAAATAGTAATGCCATTATTGTCTTTTATATACCAACCATGATCTTCAATCCAAACAACCGAGCCGTCTTTCTTTTTAACCGGATATACATCAACTTCTTCAAAATCATGCTCGTTAATCAGTTTTTCACGGTCGGCTGAATTAAGGTAAAGTTGGGTTTTAATATCAATAGCCATTAATTCTTCTTTGGTTTCATAGCCCAGAATTTTAACCATGGCCATATTCACATCCACAAATTTTCCATCAGGAGTACTTCTGTACACCCCGTCGGGCATTGTTTCGATCATTTTGCGGTATTTGGCTTCACTTTGTTTGAGCAACTCTTCGGCTTCTTTTCTGTAAGTGATGTCGCGGCCCACACCCAGAACGCCAATGATTTGATTCTTTTTGTCATACATTGGCGTTTTGATGGTTTCAAGCAAAGCCTGGTGACCATCAGATGCAAAAGTGATCCATTCTTCATTACTGGTAGGTTTACCGGCTTTCATCGCATTTTTATCGTTTCCCAGAAAAAAATCAGCTAAATCTTTGCCAACAAAGTCATAATCAGTTTTTCCAATAATTTCAGCCTCCGAAGCGCCAAAAAATTGTTCAAACATGGTATTGCACGTCAGGTAAACACCATTGATATCTTTTAACCAAATCAAATCGGGAATCGTTTGAAGTAATGTGCGTAGCTGTGTTTTTTTGTCGGCAAGAGTCTTTTCTGCGAGTTTACGCTCGGTGATATCAACAGCAACGCCAACCATACCGATTACTTCACCTTGTTCATTTTGAACCACAGTGGTCGATAATGAAATCGGAAATTCTGTTCCATCCTTCCTTTTGTTCAGTATTTCACCTTGCCATCCGGTTTCTGCTGTAATTTTAAGTATCTGTTCAATAATCTCCGGATTATTGTTCGATGATCGAACCATTGAAATATCCTGTCCAATCAGTTCGGTATCATCATCGTAACCGTAGGTTTTCAGGAAAGCAGCATTCACAAATAAGATTCGGTTTTTAGTATCTGTTATACTGATCGATTCGTTGATGCTTCTTAAGGTATGAGCCATCAACTGCATTTGCTTTTCAGCTTCTTTTCTGATTGTAACATCTTTGAAATTCCAAACACGTCCGATGGCTTCACTATCCAGGTATTGCGGGCATGAAAAACGCTCCACTATACGCCCATCTTTTAATTCAATGACATCAAAACTTTCTAATTCGAGATGGTTATAGAGGTATTGTATTTTGGAAACAAATTGATCCGGATCTTTTAACTGACTCAATATTGAATTGATTGCATTGATATCTTCTCCTGAATCCAATATTTCGTCAGAAAGATTAAATATTTGCTTGAATTGCTTATTGTAGCTGGAGATTTTGCCCATTCGATTCACAACTAATATTCCATCGGCTGTCGAGTCAAGCGTTGCCTGAAGAAGCGAAAGCGAAAGCCTAAGTTCTTCTTCAGCTTGTTTCCGTTCTGTCAGGTCTCTTATTGTCCCTTCAACTCCATTAACTATTCCTAATTCATTGTAGGTGAAATGGGCATTTACCGAAGACCAGACTTCCTGATTGTCTAATCCTTTTAGCAAAATCTCAAAATCTGAAGCTTCGCCTTTTTCCTGTATCTGATGGATTAGTTGATCTCTATCTATTGGATTTACATAGAAATTAGAAATTGGTTGTCCAATAATGTCGGAGTGAACATATTTGGAATAGCGTTTAATCGACGGACTTATTTCGGTTAAAATTCCATTTAAATCGGTTCGGTAAAATACATCCTGAACATTCTCAAATATTTTTTTGTACTTGAGCTCAGTCTGGATTAATTCTTCACTGTTTTTTTTGAATTCAGTAATATCTTCAATGATGCCAACAATCCCAAACTTTTCGCCCTGCTCATTTGAAATGATATTTTTTCGAAAGATGACATCGCGATCTTTACCTTCCGGTGATTTAACTTTTGATTCATAAACTTGATGTTTCCCTGAATCAAATAATTCGATATCAGCTTTCTGGTAAATTTCTGCCTTTTCTTTATCACTAATATTAAAAACAGTTGAACCTATGATTTCGTTCCGGTTTTTTCCAATGTAATCGGCAAATGCCCGATTGCAATTGGTATATATAAATTTGTCGTCCTTTGTAAACAAGGGCTGAGGAATTGCTTCAATAATATTTTGCAGAAGATTCTTTGTCCTTATTAATTCATTTTCCGCATCATCTTTTGGAGAAAGTTTGCGAATCGTAATGTGTTGGTAGTTTTGTTTTTCCAGTTCAAATGGTTGTACCAAAACTTCACATTCACATTCTATTCTACTGAATTTTTGATACTTGCAATTAAATTTGATAGGTGTTCCAGAATTTGCAGTCGCAATCGATTCCAAAATTTTATCTTTTGTAATTACACTATCATTCTGCAGTGTGGTACAAAAATCGAACACAGACTGACCTTTTATCTCTGATTTTGAGCTAATTTCGAGTAATGTCAAAGCAGCAATGTTACAATCAATAACCTTTAAATCGCGAGCAAACAGAATTGCCTCACTGGCATTTTCAAATAAAATGCGGTAAAGTTCATTATTGTGAAATAAGCTTTTATTAAAATCAATATTTTCATCCTCTTTTTCCATAAGCCATCTCCTTATTGATTTTGTATTTCAAGCAAAATACTAATAAAATAAGACATGGAAAATATGTTTATGAAACACATATTGAACCCACAGACTAAAATGCTAATGGGTTAATTGAAAGCCTCTTTGCTGATTATGTCAAAATACTATAGGTGTTAGTCATTGTTTGTATTCACCATCCAAAACGAAAATACGTTCAGGTAATTCCAGAACGATTGAATAACATCCTCAGGCATATCAAGTTGCGATAGTACTTGTTGATAACATTTGAGCCAAACCATTCGGGCTTCGGAGGTAATGGCAAAAGGTGCGTGTCGTCTGGCCAGCATGGGTTTACCACGGTTTTCGCTAAAATGCGGATGTCCGCCGCAAATTTGGATAAAGAAGTCAGCCGATCGTTGTTTCGCTTTGTCCAGTGCTTCATCAATCCTCGGAAAAAGGTGTTTAATTTCACTTTGGCTCAATAAATCGTAGTGATCGCTTACCAGTTGACGAATTCCGCTCTCCCCGAGTTTTTCCAGAAATTCAGGAGATGGAATAGTTACTGATGGTCTTTGTCCAAATTCATATTGATTGATCGAAAAATCCATAATCCATAAATTTACCTGTTAATGAAAAATCTTCAGAAATGGTAACAAAAAAGAAGCACAGAGGTTGTTGGTTGATGAATAAAGATTACCTCGACAGCCTTAAACTTTTATGTATGAATGAATTTAGATTTTTTTTAAGGAATAACTAAAAAAGAATAAAATCAGTATATTGAAAACAAAAAATCAAGGCGATGAACGAACAAATTCAATTGATTGCTGCGCGAATCAGAGAGCTGCGCGAGATTGCAGGCATTTCAGTAGAAAGCTTTGCAAATGAATTAAATATAGAAAGAGCGGTTTTATTAGACTACGAAAACGGGAACACAGATATTCCTGTAGGTTTTTTGTATAAAGTGGCTCACCGGTTTAATCTCGAACTTTCAGCCCTGATACGGGGAGACCAGCCTAAATTGCATGTTTATTCGGTTGTCCGCCATGGAAAAGGAATAAATGTTGATCGCAGAAAACAGTACAAGTACGAGAGTTTGGCTTCCAATTTTATTCAGAAAAAGGCAGAACCATTTATTGTAACTGTTGAGCCTGACGCTTCAAACGCTCAACTTGAATCGAATACACATCCCGGACAGGAGTTTAATTATGTACTTGAAGGTACATTGATGATAGTAGTCGATGGCCATGAAATTATACTGAATGAAGGTGATTCAATCTATTTTGATTCAGGTTATAAACATGCGATGAAAGCACTGAATAATCAGGAAGCCAGGTTCTTGGCAGTTATCGTTTAACGCAAGCTTTATTTTATTATAGATTACATTAAGAATTAGAAAAATATGGTACTCGATAAATATCTTTCTCAAACAGAATTCACTTCCTACCAGGATTTTATTACTAATTTCAAAGTTCAGGTTCCCGAAAATTTCAACTTTGCTTTTGATGTCGTTGATGAAATTGCACGCGAAACACCCGAAAAGGTGGCTATGGTTTGGTGCAATGATCTGGGAGAAGAACGAATTTTTACTTTTGCTCAGATGAAAAAATACAGCGACAAAGCTGCTAATTTTTTCCTTTCGGCAGGCATCCGGAAAGGCGATCCGGTAATGTTAATCCTGAAACGAAGGTTCGAATTCTGGTTCTGTATCCTGGCACTTCATAAAATTGGAGCGATAACCATTCCAGCAACCCATTTGCTGAGCCCCAAAGACATTGTTTATCGCAACAATGCCGCTGACATTAAGATGATTGTTTGTGTTGCTGAACCTGAAGTCATTGGGCATATTGAAGCATCAGAAGAAAAATCGCCTTCGTTAAAAATGAAAGCGCTGATTAATGAAGATCGTGATGGTTGGCTTAATTTTAATTCAGGAATGGAAAGCAGCTCCGAAGAATTTGTTCGTCTGAGTGTTGAAGATCGGCCACAAAATGAGGATATTATGCTTCTTTATTTTACTTCAGGAACAACCGGAATGCCCAAAATGGTGAACCACAATTTTATTTATCCGCTTGGCCATATTTTGACAGCCAAATACTGGCAGAATGTTCAGGATAACGGATTACACCTGACTGTTGCCGATACGGGTTGGGCTAAATCAGCCTGGGGAAAATTATACGGACAATGGTTATCAGGTAGTGCGGTGATGACGTACGATTTCGATAAGTTCGTTCCAAAACATATGATGGAAGTTATTGAAAAACATAAAATCACAACTTTTTGCGCTCCACCTACCATTTATCGTTTCTTGATTAAGGAAGATCTGACTAAATATGATTTAAGTTCCCTGAAATACTGCGTTGTCGCCGGAGAACCCTTGAATCCGGAAGTTTACAAACAATTTTTGGAAGCGACAGGACTCAAACTGATGGAAGGTTACGGGCAGACAGAGCTTACGGTAACCATGGCTACTTTTTCGTGGATGGAGCCTAAACCCGGATCGATGGGAAAACCTTCGCCTGGCTATCATATTGATTTGGTCGATGATGAAGGAAACTCGTGTGAGGTAGGAGATGAGGGCCAAATTGTAATTTATACCGACCAAAATCGTCCGGTTGGTATGTTTAATGGATACTATCGCGATGAAGCTTTGAGCCGAAAAGTATGGCACGATGATGTGTATTATACTGGTGATATGGCTTGGCGTGATGAGGATGGTTATTACTGGTTTGTAGGTCGCGCCGATGATGTGATTAAAAGCTCGGGATACCGGATTGGGCCTTTCGAAGTGGAAAGCGCACTGATGGAACATCCGGCGGTTCTGGAATGTGCGATAACTGCCGTTCCTGATCCCGATCGTGGACAAGTGGTGAAAGCCACCGTCATTCTGTCGAAAAACTATACTGCAAGTGACGAATTGGCCAAAGAACTTCAGGAACATGTGAAACGGGTAACCGCACCTTACAAGTATCCTCGAATTGTTGAGTTTGTAACCGAATTACCAAAAACAATCAGTGGTAAAATTCGCCGGGTGCAGATTCGCGAAGAAGATGGGAAGGAATAGTTGTTACTAATCAATTGCAGTGTTTTGGGGAAAAGTCATGAATAGTCATTCGTTTTCCGTCATTCATAGTAAAAGCTAAGTTTGCTTTAACAATCATCAGTACAAATGATAATTAAATGACTTAATGACAGAATACTGCGACTGATCGTTTTTTCAGACTATCTTTGCAGCGAATTAAAATTTTCGAATGGTGACTTTTCAGGAATTAAATTTAAATACTCCATTGCTGAATGCCTTGAATGATTTGGGATTTGAAACTCCAACTCCTATTCAGGAAAAAATCTATCCGGTTGTAATGTCTGGTCGCGATGCTGTTGGTATAGCACAAACCGGCACCGGTAAAACGTTTTCGTATTTGGTGCCAATTCTTCGCCAGCTTAAATATTCCGATCAGAAACATCCGCGAATATTGGTTGTGGTTCCAACCCGCGAGTTGGTTTTGCAGGTTGTTGGTGAAGTTGAAAAACTAGCCAAGTACATGAATGTAAAGGCTATAGGTGTTTATGGTGGAACCAATATCAATACACAGAAACAGGTTGTTTTTAATGGAATGGACATTCTGGTGGCAACTCCGGGTCGTTTGGTCGATTTGGTGATGACCGGCGTTTTGCGCCTGAAAGCTATTCAGAAATTGGTAATCGACGAGGTTGACGAAATGCTGAACCTGGGATTTCGTCCGCAACTCATGAGTTTTATGGACAGTTTGCCACAGCGCAGGCAAAACCTGATGTTTTCGGCTACGTTGACCGAAGATGTGGCTGCGCTGATCGATAGCTATTTTTACGAACCGATTACTGTCGAAATTGAAAGTCAGCGCACTCCGCTGGAACAGATTTCTCAATATTTCTATTCCGTTCCGAATTTTTTCACCAAAGTAAAGCTGCTTGAAAACCTGCTTGCGAATCAGGAAGAATTTTCCAGAGCTTTAATTTTTGTTTCCAGTAAACAATATGCCGATAGGGTCTTCGAACTTCTTGATCCAATTTTCCCAGAACAAATTGGAGTTTTACATTCCAATAAATCTCAGAATCTCAGGATTAATTCGCTGGAAAAATTCAAAAATGGAACTTTTCGGATGTTGATCGCTACTGATGTTGCTGCCCGCGGGTTGGATATTTTGGATATCTCACACGTGATCAATTTTGACGTACCAGATATTCCCGAAGATTACATTCATCGCATTGGCCGAACCGGAAGGGCTGAAAAGGACGGAATTGCCATCACTTTTGTGAATGAACCGGAAATGAAGCATTTTGCTGAAATTGAAGCATTCATGAACCGGATCATGGAAGAAAAACCATTGCCTTCGGATTTGAAGATTTCGAATGTTTTTACCGACGAGGAGCGACCTGTTTTGTTTGATAAGGAATATCTTGGCAAATCGAATGTGATTAACGATTCGCAGGGTGCTTTTCATGAAAAGAAGGAGAAAAACAAAAAGGTAAATTTAGGTGGCCCTGGAGAACGAAATCCCCGAAAAACGAAACCTGTAAATCGTGGGGTGATGAAAAAAAGGTTGGCAAAAAAGAAATAGAATAAGGTCAAGCTAATTGCTGCGATATTCAATCAGTTTTTTGATTTTTAGTGCGTTGCGGTGATTTGAAAAGTCATCTTCTAAGATAATCTTCCGCTTTTCAATTTCTTCGGAAGTAAAATCATGCTGAAACAATTCGTTGACCCGTTCAATCATTTCTTCAGGTGTATTGGCTCGATGGCAAAGGTGTTCCAATCCGGTTTTGTGAATCATTGGATTGTTGGCAATACAAAAACGACCGGAGAACAGCGATGCAAGGAGCTTTAGCTTAAGTCCTGTATCCTGAAATGTCGGCAACAGGCAAATGTGCGAATTCTGAATCAGCGCTTCCATTTCTTCATATCCAGGATTAGAAACAAGCTGAATGTTTGAGTATTGCTGTATTTTATGACTCAAATTTGCGGGAGGATTTTTTCCTGCTATAATTATTTTTTGATGGATTTTTGGGAATACATTTTTAATCAGATAATTGACTGCCTGGAGATTCTCTGATACCGAAAGATTTCCATGAAACAAGACGTAATCGCCGTGGCCTTCTTTCGATTTGATTTCGTTGAAAGGATGAAAGGCAGGAATAAAATGTGAATTGCCAAATTTTCGGTCGAAATAGCGATTGTCGTTTGGCGAAATGGAGAGCAGGTGAGAGGCATCTCTGAGTACTTTTTCGTAGGCTTCCAGTTTGCAAGCTTCCATCCTGAAAAATACTTTTTTGAAAATATTCCGCTCAGCTTGATATAAATTCAGGTAATAGTCGTGTTCCACATTGTGTGTTCGCACCAGTCGAAGATGGTTTTTTAGCAACGGGTGGTTGAGGTATATACAAGTATGAATCCCTTCAAATAAAACGGGATAGTTATTCGATGATAAATTATTTATTAACTGATTATTGCTTCGTGTAAGTACAATATATGGTTTCGTCGAGAATTGGTACCGAATGCCATATTTTCTCGGATAATAAAAAACCTTTGTGCAGTACTTCTCGAGTTCGTTGGCTTGTGGCCGGTCGTATTCGAAACAATGCAAGTAAACGGATACACCACATTCAGCCAGTGCTTTGACTTTGTAGAAAATATCGATTACCCCACCGTAATCGGGAGGGTATGGAATATTGAAAGCGACCAATTGAAGTGTTGTTTCCACTGCTAAAAAATTTATTCTAAATATAAAAAAGAAAAACCACGAATCGATTATCAATCCGTGGTTTTCTGATTCGTTTTTCTTTTCTGCTTTCTTTTGACTATTTACTCTTCAATCAGTTTTATTTCGCCGTAGCGGCTTTCGATTAAAACTGTACCACCACCGCTTCCGACAGTTCCGTCGAGCGAAATCTTCGTGTTTTCGCGAATTTTATTTCCCTTGTATCGGTCGGTTGGGTAATTTACATCGCAATAGCTGCAATCAGCTTTAAGCTTGTAACTTAATTCGTTTAGTCCGATTTTAATACCCCCGTAGCTGTTGGTGATCTGAATTTTGTCGAATCGGGGTCCTACTTTATCAATCTTAACGGAACCATAACCGGTATCCAGATCCAGACTTCCGGTTAATGCGCCGATTTTATAGTTGGTGTATTTGGATAACGATTTCAACTTGCCAATTTCGTCGATATTAATGCCGTCATACTTCGAATCCAACGTCATGCTCGATACTTTACCCAGGTTTGCTGTCGAATACTTTGAATTTAGTATGATCTGGTTAATTTCATCGGCATACAACTTTGAATACTTGATTTCCATGCTGGCCTCGTTGACGGTTTCTAAAGTAGCTTTGCCGTAGCTAATTGTGATTTTTATCGGATTTCCGGCAGGCGATTTCATTTTTCCGGCAGTCAGCGATCCGTAACTCACATCAAAAGTTCCCTTGGCTTCCAATTCGTTAATACTAACATTCCCATATTTATTGGTTATGGTCAAATCTCTGTCTTTGGGGACATTAATCAGGTAATCAATCGAAAATGAGTTGTTGCTTCTAAATCCTTCATCGATTTCTGTTTCGCCAATTACCTGGGTGCCATTTTTTCGCAGGTTGATGTGGATTTTGTTCATCAGTTCTTTCGCTCTGCTTTCCGATGCATTGTCGATGGTAATCAGCACTTTTATGGTTACTGAATCGCCTCCCATATCGTTGATTTTCACCTCGCCAAACTTATTGGTGATTTGTAATCCGGTAATTCCGCTTTTGAGCCAGCCTTTCCGGTACTGTTTTGAGAATTCGGCGCCAGCTGCATGGATCAACGTGGTTGAAAAAAGCAGCAGCATGAGAATAAGGTTAAATTTCGATTTCATGGTGTGAATTTTTATGTTGTTTCACTTCTTTTAATTTGTTGATAACCAATGTTAATACATTTATTCGTGACTGGTAATACTCGAGCATGGCGTTAATGACCCGCTCGTCGTCGGGATTGGCTTTCAGGTCTTCGAGCAACTTTTGGTACATCTGGTCAAATTCCTGTTGTTCCTTTTGCATCATTTGCTGTTCCGATTCGTTGATCAGACCTTCTTTTTCGAGCGTATCCAGTTGCTTCATTCCTGTCTGAATTGCATTGGTATAGTAGAATTCAACTTCGCTGTATTGCGGCGAGATTGATCCAAGAGAGAGTGTTTCTTTCTTTTCAGGAGTTAACCACAGCCGGGCCTGGTTGACGGCCAGCAAGGCAAAAACCACGATTGCAGCTATTCTGAGTGCTGGTCGAAAATTGAGTTTCCGGGTTGGTTTCGACGTTTGTTGAAGCCTGGCCTCAAAACGTTCGAAATGTCCTTCCAGTGGTTCATTCTCCTCAAAAGAATGGCGGTTATTTAAGATTAATCTTTCCAGTTCGTCGTTCATGTCTTTGTTCTTTTCAAGTTCAAAGTTTTCTTTTCAAGTTCGGAGTTGAAAAAAAGCTGAGTGATTGTTGAATTGCTTAATTGTTGAATTGTTAACTTCAACCATTTAGCCATATAACCATTCAACCATTTAGTTTCATCCTCAAATTTTCACATCTCCAAATCCTAATTGTATTGAAACAATTCTTCTTTGTGCAACATCTCCCGAAGTTTTAGCTTGGCGCGCAAAAATTGCGATCGCGATGAAACGTTGGTAATTCCAAGAATTTGCGCAATCTCTTCATGGTCATATCCTTCGAGCAAATAAAGGCTTAACACAACCCGGTAACCGTCGGGTAACCGTTCAATTGCCTTTTTTAACTGCTCCATCTGAATTTCTGAAATATCAAATCCAACAGGTTCTTCGTCGGGAATTTTCTCATTCAATTCTTCAAATTTCACTTTCCGCTTTTTCAGTTGATCCAATGAACGGTTGATCACAATCTTCTTTAACCAGGCGCCAAAACTCACTTTTCCTTCGTAGGTGTCAATTTTTGTAAACGCTTTCAGAAAGGCTTCCTGCATCACATCTTCAGCTTCAACTGCATTGCCTACCATGCGCAGGCAAACATTGTACATGGGCTTATAATACAACTTGTACAGCTCAAATTGTGCTTTGGTGTCGCCTTTCCGACATCTTTCAATTGCATCATGATGAATATTTTGATACTGCGTTTCCAAATACTTGATTTTGCTTTCTGTTTGAATGACGACGGTCGAATTGGAAATGTTGCACGAAGGTGAAAAAAAGATGGAATTAAAGCATGAGTGTTCGGTTATACTTATTCGAGCTTTTCCAGTAACCCAATTAACCATTTTTCGTCGTGTATTTTCGTTTTACTGGATTGAATCTGATTAATAACTTCTTGTGGAGCGGGTTGAAGATATCTGGTCAATCTTTTGCGGGTATCGATTAAGTGGGCCATTCCGTCGCCATATTGCAAAAAATAGTGCGGTGGGGCAGCTACAAATCTAGCCGAATCGCCCGGCTGGGTTCTGGCATCAGGCTTCTTCAGGACTATTTCATATTTTTTCAGGAGGTGATATTTACCTTCATATATCAATTGAAAATAGCCAGCACTGACGTTTCTTTCTGTCATATATGGCGTGTAAATGAAAACTTTTCCATCCATTCTGATTTTATATATTTCAGATGGGAATGCAATGGACAGAACCTTGCCGTCTTTCTTGAAATCCATAGCATCGTTATAAATATTATAGCGTAGCAGGATATCCTTAATTTCAACGCCATTGATTTTTAGTATCGATGCCGATACGAAGTTCCTGTAGAGATACGGACTGCCTGCAATTTGTTTTACATCCATATATTTCTCGCCATGCATGGATTCAAGTTGTTTAATTTTGGCAATTTCTTGCCCAAGCTCTTCGGCCTTGGGTGTATTGTGATCTTGTCCAATGGCATGCAACGTTAAAATCAAAATCGGTAAGATGATCAAAAGCAAACGCATAAATGTTATTTTTAGCAAAATTTATCTCAATTTCGAAACATTGAACTCTTCATTTGTTAAAAATAGGAAAAAAGATGTCGCATAATCACGAAAATACGGGAAGAAATTTGGCAATTACTGTAATTCTGAATGGGATTATCACCATTGCCCAGTTTGCTGGTGGCATTATCTCCGGAAGTCTGGCCTTGATTTCGGATGCCTTGCATAATCTCAGCGATGTAATTTCAGTAATCCTGGCCTATCTGGCGCATCGGATCGGGTTGAAGCCACAAACTCAGAAATCGACATTTGGTTATAAGCGGGCTGAAATCCTGGCTGCATTTATTAATGCACTTTCGCTGATTGCCATTTCTGTTTATTTGCTTGTCGAAGCCGGGAAACGGTTTCTGAATCCAAAGGAGGTTGACTACCTCTGGATGCTTGGGCTCGGAATATTGGGTTTCCTCGCCAACGGCCTTTCTGTATTGATTTTGCACGATAACAAAGAAGAAAATATAAACATCAGGGCTGCCTATTTGCACCTGATTGGCGATGCGCTCACTTCGGTTGCCGTAATTGCGGGAGCAGTATGTATCTGGCTGTTTCAAATCTACTGGATCGATCCGCTGGTCACGGTGCTGATCAGTATTTATATCTTCATCCACACCTTCAGAATACTGAAAGAGAGTGTTGGCATCCTGATGCAGTTTGCACCTCAGGAAATCGATCAAGAAGAAATTGTGGCTGTTTTGCAGCAAATACCAGAGATTCGTAATGTTCATCACATTCATTTGTGGCAACTCGACGATGATCGGATTTATTTTGAAGCACATCTGGTTTTAGCCGAAAATCGTCCGGTATCGGATACACATGACATTACTGAAAATGCAAAGCGACTGTTGAACAGCCGCTTTGGTATCAGTCATACTACTTTTCAGTACGAATATGCTTTGTGTAAGGATTGTGTTTGCTGAGAAAAACTGAGCCTGATTATCTGATTTTCTTCCACTCCGCTTCAATCGCGCCATAAGTCCTGGAAGTTACCGGCACAAGTGGTAATCGTAGCTGATTTTTTACTTTGCACATCAGTTCCATCAAGGCTTTCACCCCGGCGGGGCTTCCTTCTTTGAACATTAATTTCAGCATTTCAATCATTTGCAGGTGCAGTCGGCTGGCAGCGGTCGTATTGCCTTCGAGTGTGGCATGTGTCAATTGACTTAGTTTTTCGGGCATAGCATTGGCAATAACCGAAATAACTCCGATTGAGCCGATGGCGATGGAAGGCAACGTTAAGGCATCGTCGCCCGAAATGACTTTAAAATAGTCTGGCGCTTCGTTGATGATTTTCGCAAATTGCCCCAGATCGCCGCAGGCCTCTTTAATGCCAATCACTTTTTCTGACAGATTGGCAATTCGAAGGGTGGTTTCAGCTTCCATATTCACACCGGTACGTCCAGGAACATTGTAAAGGATAACCGGAACAGGGCTGGCTTCAACGATTGCTTTGAAGTGTTGAAAAAGGCCTTCCTGCATAGGTTTATTGTAATAAGGAGTAACTGAAAGAATGGCATCGATGCCATCAAAATTGGTCTTTTTTATCGATTCAACCAATCCAAGGGTGCCGTTTCCACCCAACCCAAGCATGATTTTCAGACGTCCGGCATTTTTTTCGATTACAAAACGTACGATTTCCTTTTTCTCATCCTCCGAAAGGGCAGGGGTTTCGCCTGTAGTTCCAAGTACCACCAAATAGTCAGTTCCTCCTGAAATCTGATCTTCAACTAATCGTTCCAATGCACTGTAATCAATACTTTTGTCTTCATTAAAAGGAGTGATCAATGCAACTCCTGCTCCTGTAAATAGATGTGTCATTCTATCGTTGTTTTGTTAATCCGTCTCAAATAATACAGAATCTGTGTAGCCAACAGTTTTACTTCCGGTTGTTCCTGAAATTCAATGTTCAGGTCGAAGTAATTCGTTGAATTACCAGCATATCCAACCTTAAATGTCGCTTCCGATAAAGCGGTGATGTAAATCATCGGAAAGCTTTTCTGTCCGGTTAAATCAATCAAAATGTCAAATCTCTGGTGAATAAAATCATCGACCACCTGTGTTTTCGGAATTTCGAGCCACCAGCTTGTTTGTTTCCTCGAAAAACCATTGATTTCCTCCGGAATCACAGCTTTCTTTAACGGAAAATAACATAGTCCATCAGCCTTAATTCCAGCCAGGTAAAGTTCATTTTTAACCTTGGTAAAAGCATCCTGCTGGTCGGTTTTCCATAGGATTCCAACTGTTTGTGCAGAATCAAGATTGACCACTTTTTTCTCCCGGACCACCAAACTCAATTTCGAATTCAGTATCCGATTGGCAAGCTTCGATTTTAAACCCATAGTTTCGGCAAAAATAACAAATTGTTTATTTTTCGATGTTCAAAAATGCTAAAAGTTTTAGATTGACACAAAAAAGCTTAATAAAACGATAATCTATTACTTTTAGTCAATCATCTTTAGAAAGTCATCTTCCGAGATGATCGGTATATTCAGCTTTTCAGCTTTCTCCAGCTTGCTTGGCCCAATGTTGCTCCCGGCCAGCATGTAACTGGTATTCTTCGAGATTGAACTAACATTTTTCCCGCCGTTCTGTTCAATCATTTTTTTCAGATCGTCGCGCGAGTTCTTCTCAAATGTTCCTGAAATGATGATTGACAAGCCGTTCAGTTTCTCCGAACGGTTGGCCAGACTTTCTTCGTTTAGGTGCATTTGCAGCCCTTCAGCTTTTAGCCGTTCGACCAGTTTTTGGTTTTCAGGATTCGAAAAGTATAATTGAACGCTTTCTGCAATTCGTCCGCCAATTTCGTCAATGGCTGTCAATTCTTCCAGACTGGCTTTCTCTATGTTTTCAATGTAGATCAGCCGATTGGCCAGTATTTTGGCGACTGTTTCGCCTACAAAACGGATTCCAAGAGCGAAAAGTACTTTCTCAAATGGAACATGTTTCGATTCTTCGAGACTTTTGAGTATCCGATCAGCCGATTTGTCGCCCAGACGGTCGAGCCGGCTGATTTGCTCTTTTTTCAGCTCATAGAGGTCGGCAATGTTTCGAATCAGATTTTCATTGTATAGCAAATCGATGGTTTCTGCTCCTAATCCGTCGATATTCATCGCTTTCCGGCCAATGAAATGCTCCATTTTTCCTTTGATTTGCGGAGGGCAACCATCTTCATTCGGACAATAATGCGCAGCTTCACCTTCTTTGCGGATCAACGCCGTGCCACATTCAGGACAAGTTTTGATAAAGTCAACCGGTTGCGCCATCGGATGTCGCGATGACGGATCAACTCCTGTAATTTTAGGAATGATTTCGCCGCCTTTTTCCACATAAACAGTATCACCAAGATGTAAATTGAGGTTGCGGATGATGTCGGCATTGTGCAGTGAAGCCCGTTTCACGGTAGTTCCGGCCAGTTGAACCGGGTCGAGATTGGCCACTGGGGTAACTGCCCCAGTACGGCCAACCTGGTACGAAACCGACTGTAAAATGGTGCTGGCCTGTTCCGCTTTGTATTTATAAGCAATGGCCCAGCGTGGCGATTTGGCTGTTGTTCCAAGGTACGACTGCAAACTCAGCGAATTCACTTTAATTACAATTCCATCAGTAGCTACGGGCAATTCGAAACGCCTGGTATTCCATTTCCGGATGAATGCGATGACTTCATCAATATTGGCACATTTTTCAGTGTCGGGAGAAATCTTGAAACCCCATTCCCGGGCGGCCTGCATATTTTCCAAATGACCATCGGTTGGTAAATTTTCGCCCAATAAATAATAAAAATAGCCATCCAATTTTCGTTCGGCAACCACCGACGATTTTTGCGATTTCAGTGTTCCGGAGGCGGCATTGCGTGGATTGGCAAAAAGCGCTTCGCCCACATCTTCGCGTTCCTGGTTAATTCGGTCGAATTCAGCAAATGGCAGTAAAATCTCGCCCCGGATTTCAAATTCTTCCGGATAACCGGCTCCTTTCAGTTTTAACGGAATGGTTCGGATGGTTCGCACATTGGCCGTTACGTCATCGCCAAAAGTGCCGTCGCCACGGGTAATGGCTTTGTCGAGCATCCCGTTTTTGTAGCGCAAACTGATGGATGTTCCGTCGTATTTCAGCTCGCAAACGTATTCGAATTGTTGATCGGTTAATTTCCTGATTTTCTGGTCGAAATCGCGCAACTCTTCTTCCGAATATGAATTGGAAAGCGAAAGCATCGAATACTGATGTTTGACTTGTTTAAATTCTTTATTAAGGTCACTTCCAACTCTTTGCGTTGGCGAATTTGAATCAAAAAAATCAGGATTTTCGGTTTCAAGCTTTTCCAACTCTTTTAAAAGCATATCAAACTCATAATCGCCGATGGTTGGCTTGGAAAGCACATAGTAATTGTAGTTGTGTTCGTCTAATTGTGTACGAAGTTCTTCGATCCGTTTCTGAATGTGTTCTTTGGTCATCGGGCTAAAAATTTGCACTAAATTACAAAAAAGAAAACCACATCATCACATCCGACAATTGTGTTGAAACTATTTGCCGATGCGATGATGTGGTTAAATCCCTGATTTCCGAATCACTCAGAATTTCATTGATTTATTTTTCAATATTCTTTTTCTGCAAAAAATAGGATGCTGCTAAAGCGATACCTCCAAAAAGAAAAATCATAGAAAAATATGCGGCATCTTCCTGCATTCCGCTTTCGGCCAGGAAATATCCGGAGAGAATACCAAGGGCAACACCAATAAAGAAAAGGCCAAGCTTAAAGGTCCGGTAATTTGAATTGCCATCGGGTTTGGCTTTGAATAATTCTGGACTGGCGCCTTTTTCGATTAAAGCCAAACGTTCTTTGTTTCTGGTGGTTACATATAAATACCAAGAGCCAAAAACTAAAGCAAAAAATGCTAACGGGACTAAAATTTCTACTTGCATAATATCAGATTTTAAGTGTTTAATTGTTTTCGAACTTGCCAGTATGACGCAGGTATTCATGCTCGGTTACAAGATGATTGAAAAAAGTTTGGAGCACCTTAAGTGAGCTGAAGTTCGGAACTGCTGGAACGGTTAAATGGTTTAATTGTTATTCAGCTCATTTTTTGAATCGTTTAACCATGTAACCATTCATCATTATTTTCAAATCCTCAAATTTTCAAATCTCCAAATATTTCTGACTGAAAACTGTAACCGTATTCCTTATCATGCGTCTATTGGTTTAGAATGAATAAAACCGATGACATATATTACATTGAGGCTGTCAGGAAAGGGAATGTTCAGGCATTTTCCTTTCTGGTGGAGAAGTATCAGAAGCTGGTATATACATTGGCATTAAAATTACTGAAGAAGCCTGAAGAAGCTGAAGAAATGGCTCAGGATACCTTTATAAAGGCGTTTCAAAAGCTTGACAGTTATGAAGGTAAATCGAAGTTTTCGACATGGTTGTACAGTATTACTTATAATGCATGTATTTCGGAGTTGAGAAAACGCCGGATTGAATTTAAGTCGCTCGATGACCGGCAGATATCTGATCAGGATGAACAGAAAATGCATGATTATTACAGGGAAACCAGAAAAGAAGATCAGGAGAAATACCTGAACCTGGCACTTGCAAAATTACCTGAAGACGATCAGGTTTTGGTTACGCTCTATTATTACGAAAGTCAATCGATGGATGAAATAAGCCAGATTACAGGATTGACCGTCAGTAATATAAAAGTTAAGATACATCGGGCAAGAAAGAAAATGTATGAGCTATTGCACGAGATGTTGAAAGAGGAAGTATATTCGTTGTTGTAATTGAAATACATGGGGCTTAGGGCATAGAGCCTGGGGCAAAATTTGAAACATTGAACTTTAAAGATATGAATAAGCTGGATAAACAATTTGAGCAAATGATGAAGGGAGTCCAAATCGATTCACCATCATCAGATTTTACCTTCAGTGTAATGAGCCGTATTCAGGCCGAAGCTGCTGTTCAACGGAAATCAGTATTGCAAAATTACCAGCCAGTTATCAGTAAACGAACCTGGATAATCCTGATTGTTGCGTTCGTATTGCTTTTGATTTTTGTAACCGTGTCAGGTCAGGATGCCGCACCAGCAAGCAGTACAGGTTTTTGGTCAACGGTTTCAGAAAAAATAGGAGCATTAAATAATCAGGAAGCTTCATCGATACTGAAAAGAGGAACTGGGTTGTTTACCTCAATTCCATCAATTGTTTATCTAATCCTGACTACTTCATTGGCACTTTGGACACTTGATGGTTTTTTGAACCGATTTGTACACCGATCTTCAGAGATAAGGGTAAGCTAAAGAATTTCAGGGTGCTAAGCGATGAATAATCCATTCGTTCCCAGATAGGCAAAATTCAATCCGGTCGTGCATCCGGTTTATTCGTCCTTGCCAGAATTCGAAATACGCCGGACGAATCAGGAAACCACCCCAATGCGGTGGTTTTATAATTTCGTGATCCTGAAAATATTGCTGATAAAGCGAGAAATTTTCTTCCAACACCTCCCTGTTTTCAATGATTCGGCTTTGTGGCGACGCCCAGGCCCCCAATTGGCTATCGATAGGTCGTGACTTGAAATATTCGACAGAAAAATCCTCCGGAATTCGTTCAGCCACACCTTTTATCCGAACCTGTCTTTCCGTTTTAGACCAGAAAAAATTAACTGCAACGTTTGGATTTGCTGCTATTTGTCGGCCTTTTTTGCTGTTGTAATTGGTAAAAAAGACAAGTCCTTCGGAGTTAACCTCCTTTAAAAGCACGACTCTGGAATCAGGAAAACCTTTGGCATTAACCGTTGAAAGCACCATGGCAGTGGGTTCCGGATTTCCTTCTTCGATTGCCGATTTCAACCATTCTTCTAATTGCCTGAAAGGGTCAGCGTTGATGGAATCTTCAGTGAGCTCCGATTTTTGGTAATTGGTGCGTAAATCTCTTAGCATATTCAAACAGTTGTGGTTTTCGATGCTGTATAAAACAAGGAAAAGGCAGTTTTGTTAATGCTGAGGTGAATATTGCCGCACCTGCTGTGATTGCCAACTATTCTGAAAGGATCAACTCAGCTTGGTATCCGGCAGTTTTCATCACTGAAGTAATTTCTTCAGCGCTTATTCCTTCAGTTTCAACAGTCATGATTTTCAGTGGGTCTGTAGTGTCAACATTCCACCTAACGATGCCTTTTACCTGATTCAGGTATGGAGTTACTGTGGCAATACAACCACCACATTTTACATTGGTTTTAAACTTTAATGTGTTCATTTTTTTGAGTTTTTGAGTTTTTTTGAATTTATCTAGAGAGTTCCTTAGCGCCTAAGTTTCGAAACCACCACCAACTAAGACAACCATTATAACTACGACAACATCGACAACTATTTTATATCCAGTTTTTTAAATTTCAGCCTTAAACTATTACTGACCACCGAAACAGAACTCATCGCCATGGCTGCCCCTGCAATCATCGGGTTGAGTAGATATCCGGTGAAAGGATAAAGCAATCCGGCAGCAATGGGAATACCAATGATGTTGTAAATAAACGCCCAGAACAGGTTTTGCCTGATAGTTCGGATGGTTTGTTTCGAGAGCTCGATGGCCGACGAAATCGATTCCAGTCTTGAGGAAACGATGGTCATTTTTGCTACGTCCATGGCAATGTCGGATCCACTGCCCATGGCAATGCTTACATCGGCCTGCGCCATAGCGTGCGAATCGTTAATACCGTCACCAACCATAGCTACTACTTTGCCTTGTTGCTGAAGGTTTTTGATGTATTTAGCCTTGTCTTCGGGCAAACATCCGGCATGGTAAATATCAATCCCGGTTTGTTTGGCTACAGAATGGGCGGTATGTTCGTTATCGCCGGTAAGCATGTGAATTTCGATACCACTGCGTTTGAGTTTTTCAATTGCTGCACGTGATGAGGTTTTTATCGGATCGGTAATGGCGATAATGGCCAGAATTTGATTTTCTACGCCAAAGAAAAGAACGGTTTTGGCCTGTTCCTGCAATGCGTCGGCTGTTGCTTTATCTTCCGGCGTGAGTGAAACTCCGGTTTCAGTCATCAAAAGCTCATTTCCAACGGCATATTTTGACTCCTGAACCGTTGCCAAAACACCTCGTCCGGTTTTGCTTTCAAAATTTCCAACTGAAACTGTTTGCACTCCTTCGTTTCGCAATACTCCGGAAATGGCCTCTGCCAGTGGATGTTCCGATTGCGCTTCAATGCTCAACAGAGTGGATTTCAATGTTTCTGAATTTTCGGTTTTCCACAGGAAGTCGGTTACCTGAGGTTTCCCTTCCGTAATGGTTCCGGTTTTGTCCAAAATCAACGAGTCAATCTTGTGAGCAAGTTCCAGTCCGTCGGCATCTTTAATTAGGATGCCGAGTTCGGCGCCACGACCGATTCCAACCATAATGGCAGTCGGAGTGGCCAACCCAAGTGCACACGGACAGGCAATAATCAGTACAGAAACCATGGTGAGCAAAGCTTTTGGTAGTGCATTTTCGCCTCCCAGAATCATCCATGTGGCAAAACTTAGAATAGAAATTGAAATCACTACAGGAACGAAAACCGAAGCCACTTTGTCAACCAGTTTCTGGACCGGAGGTTTGCTTCCCTGTGCTTCCTGAACCATGCGGATAATGCGGGCCAGCAAGGTTTCGCTACCCACTTTCCGGGCTTCAATTACAAAACTGCCTTTCTGGTTAATGGTTCCTGCAAAAACAGAGTCTCCTGATAATTTTTCGACCGGCAAAGGTTCGCCGGTAATTGAGCTTTCATCAACAAACGAAGTTCCTTCAAGCAAAATACCGTCAACCGGAATGCGTTCTCCCGGTTTCACACGTATTTTATTGCCTATTTGAACCATCGAAATCGGCTGAATCGATTCAATACCAAATTCGCCCAAAAGAGTGACAGTGTCGGCTTGCAATCCCATCAGTTTTTTGATTGCCGATGAGGTGTTTGCTTTCGCCCGTTCTTCAAGCATTCGGCCCAAAAGTATAAACACAATAATGACTGCAGAAGCTTCAAAATAAACCGGAGGATGATTGCCTCCATACATCAGGATATGAGGGAATAGGGTATTGAACAGGCTAAAAGACCAGGCAATTCCAGTGCTTAATGCCACCAACGTGTCCATGTTGGTTTTGCCGTGTTTGATTTGCTTGAATGCTGTGATGAAAAAGCCGCGCCCAAACCAGAAAACCACCGGAGTTGAAAGCACGAGCATGATCCAATTGGCAAAAGGAAGATTCATCATGAACATGCCGATCACCACCACCGGCAAAGTCAGGATTGCGGAAAAAATGGTTTTCCGTTTCAGAATAATTGATTCGTGCTGTTTTATTTCTTCCTGAAGAACAGCTTCTTTTTCATCGCATAGCAGATCGAAACCAATGGACTGAATAGCTGCACGGAAAGTTTTTGGTTTGGTGATTTCAGGATTATACTCGACCCAAACACTGGAAGCAGCAAAGTTGACAGATGCTCCAATTATGCCTTCCTGACTTTTCAGCATACTTTCAACGCTAGCCGCGCAAGAAGCACAACTCATTCCGGTAACCGGGAAATTGTTTTTGACCGTTGTTCCCATGACTTTATCTTTTCAGCAAAGTTAGATGCCGGAGACGACAGAAGTTTTATACAATTCAGGAATTAATTTATAAAATTTACTGGTTACACTTGATCCAACGGGGTGCGTTTATTGTCTTTTATTTGTTTGAAATGCTTGGGAGTTAGCCCGGTGATTTTTTTAAACTGAGCCGAAAGGGCAGAAACACTGCTATATCCAAGCTCCCAGGCAATCTCACTCAAAGTAAGTTCGTCGTAAACCAGCAATTCTTTTACCCGCTCAATTTTTTGGCTGATGATGTATTTTTCGATGGTTGTGCCGACAACTTCCGAAAAAAGGTTGCTCAGATAGTTGTAATCTTTATTCAGTTTTGATTCGATGTATGCCGAATAATTAACCTTAATGTTTTCTTCACTTTTGTAGCGAATCAGCTCAATAACCAACGTTTTTATTTTCTCGATGAGCTGACTTTTCGCATCATCAATGAGCTCGAACCCGAAGCCGGTGAGTTTTTTATGCAGGATATCCAGTTCGTCACCCTCGATTGGAGCAGCTGTTTCAACCTCGCCTAAAGAGATGTGCACCGGAGGGAAATTCATCCCGTCAAACACCTGTTGCACAACCATGATACAGCGGTTGCAGACCATGTTTTTTATGTAAAAATTCATACCTGATAGACGTAAATACTTGCTTATTTTTTCCTGAGTTTCATATAAATCCCAATAACAACTACCAGAATTGCGATGCCGATAATCAAGCCCCAACCCAATCCATTTTCCATTCCCCAACCGTTATTCATTTCGTTCATGATATGTGCTTTAAATTATAAAATTATAACGATCGAAGTTGTGGATATTAAGCCTTGAAAATATTATACTATTCCTGAAAATATTTGCATAATTCACACATTTATAATGTTTTGTGATTGTTGTCGGCTGTTTGATCTGACAATTTATAATCATCTGGAAAGATAATCTAAAACATGAGACCAGCAATACAAATTTAAACTAACCCAAACGATTCGACTCCTGTATGCAATGATTCTATTACCCGTTCTAGTTTTACTTTTATCTCTATAGCAAGTTTGGCCAATTTGGGGTTCTCAACGGCCATCATCGATGCGATGGGATCAATGGCAGCCACTTCGATTACATTTTTACCCAATTCCTGAACAACCACGTTACACGGAAGCATGGTTCCGATTTTGTCTTCGCTTTGCAGCGCCTTGTAGGCGTACGCTGGATTACAGGCGCCCAAAATGGTATATCGCCTGAAATCGACATTCAGTTTTTCCTTGAATTTATCTTGAAGATTGATTTCGGATAGGACCCCGAAGCCTTGAATGGCAAGAGCTTCTTTCACCTCGTCGATAGCCTGCTCAAAAGTGGCATCGATTTTTTTGCTGATGTAATACTTCATAGTTTTAAGTTTTAATGTTTACATCATAACAAGTCTCTAAGTCATTAGTTTTATTTCCTGTACAAACAGCATTCCGGAAGTGCTTTATAAACAGCATCCGGAGCTTTGTATTTTTCGGTGTCGTGTCCAACTGCTGCTATCGCTTTCTGGATGGCATCCGAATTGGTTTTTGCCCCGTCAAACTGGACATGCAACATTTTTGTTTCTGTACTCCAATCAGCAGAACCTACACCTGAAACTGATTTGGCAGCCGTTTCGATCCGGTCTTTGCATTGTTCGCAATTGCCTGAAACCTTGATTTGCTCACTCAGCGGGTGACTCGAAGTCACTCGCTGAGTATCATCTGTGCCATCAGACATATCCATTCCCGGCATTGAAGATACCTTACCACCTTCCTGCCTGTCCGTCGAAGATTTATCGGAGGCGGAATTCATCATACTGGGTTTGCCTTCCAATTGAGCCGCCGCATCCACGCTAAAAGCACCTTCAGTGACAATTTCTTCACCATCCCTCAGGCCTTCGGTTACCACAAAGCTATTTCCAAGTTGTGGCCCAAGCTCAATTTCACGTATTTTAAATACAGGTTCATCACCGGGTTGTTTGACGTAAACAATGGAGCGTTTGCCAGTCCAAAGTACTGCTGAACGCGGAATAACCAGCTTATCCTTGTATTCGGCGAGGTTCGATTTGACCATTCCTGTAGCGAACATTTCGGGTTTTAGTTTGGCCCCCGGATTGCTCATCTCCAGTCGAACTTTGGCCACGCGGTTCACCGGATCAATCACCGGATCGATAAACCTGATGGTTCCGGAATAGGCCGAACCTGGCAATGCCTGAATCGAAAAATCAACTTTGTCACCTTTTTTCAGGAACGGAAGATCGCTTTCGTAAGCGTCAAACAAAATCCAAACGCTGGAAAGATCTGAAACTTTATACAACACTGATCCTTGGCTGACATAGTCGCCGTTGTTGACCCGACGGGCAGTAACAATTCCGCTGGCAGTCGATTCAACTTCCATGTTGGCCTGCACTTTTCCCGAATTTTCGATTTCAGCAATTTGCTTATCGGTTAGTTTCCATTGACGAAGCTTTTCTTTGGCGGCTTCGTAAATTTCGGGCTGTGCCTGTTTCGTTTTGACTGTTTCAAGCAATTCCTGCTGTGCGGTGACAAGTTCAGGCGAATAAATCAAAGCTAAAGGCTGACCTTTCCTAACCATCTCGCCGGTAAAGTTGACCATCAGTTTTTCAATTCGTCCCGGAATATAGGCCACCTGATTTTTCAGCAGACGTTCGTCGGCCTGTACTTTGCCATACAAACGCAGCTCTTTTACCGGATTTTGAGTGCTGACAATGGTCGTCAACACATTGGCAAGGGCGGCCGATTCTTTGGTCAGATGCACCGCTGCCGGATCCATTCCTGAAGTTCCGCTTTGAACGAGTGGAATCAGGTCCATTGCACAAATCGGGCATTTCCCGGGTTTATCCATCCTGATTTGCGGATGCATCGAACAGGTCCAGATTTCTGCTTTTGTTTCTTCAGCGGAATGATTATGAGTTTCTGCTTTCTTTTCAGAAGAATGAAAAACAGCCCATCCAATAAACAGTCCGATGACGATAAACAAACTGTTTCGGAAATATTGATTTGAAAATATCTTTTTCATAGTATGTGTTTTTATTGAATTTCTGCGCAAGCTGTTAGGCGTTTGATCCAGGCAATCGCGGTGTTATTGTCTGAAATTGCTTCAATTTCCTTCAACTCGTAATCGAGTGTTTGCTGCCGGATTCGAAGGACATCTGTCAATCCTGAACCTGAAACAGAGAAACTTCTCTGTAGAATATTCAATGATTTGTCGGCCAGTTCGTATTGATTTCGATAGAGTTTCATCCGTCGTTGTGCATCCTGATAAAGCTGAATGGCTTCGTAATATTCAGTCTGTAATGAGTTCTGTGTTGCCTGATAACCTTGCTTGTTCGCCGTTTTCATCAGTTCGACCTCTTCGCGCATGGCTTTGTATTTCTTCCGGTAAATGGGTAAAGTAACCGTTACCATGGGCATAACCATATCTTTGCCATTCATATCCGGAGCCATCGCTAACGGATCTTTCCCGATCAGCGAATAGTTCACTCCCAGGCCGACCATCGGATAACCCATTTTTGTGACCATTGTCTTGCGGGCTTCGAGCGATTGCTGCTCATATTCGAGCATTCCAAGCATCGGACTTTGCCTGAACATGCTGTCATAAACCGCTGAAAGCGAATAACCCAAAGAATCTGCTGCAAGTTTTTCAGGCAATTTTACAGTCGATATAGGCTTTCTGTTCAGGTAATTATTGAATCGGACTAAAATGGTCTGTTCCTGATTTTTCAGTAGCGCAATGCTGTTTCCCAGTTCGCCCGTCTCCATTTGAATCCGGTAAATATCGGCCAAACCTGAACCTCCGGAAGCTGCCATCGGATTGATAGGCATTGTAGAAGCCTGGGGCGCAGAAGTTCCGGTATTACCGCCCATGGTATTCATTCCTGATGAACCTGATGCAGTTGAAGCTGAATTTCCTGATGAACCTGAAGGTCCTGAAGATGATCCTCCACCTGACGAAGCTGCTTTGAATTTCACCAATGAAAGCCGTTCGAGCGAATGCAGGATTTCCAGATTTTTCTCATTGATCAGAATTGATTGCTGAACTTTCTGCAGCTCGTTCCAGGTTCGCTGAACATCGTAAAATACCTGCAATTTGGTTTCGCGAAACGATTCGAATTTGGCTTTGGCCATCAGGCTCATCTCATCTTTGGCATTTTTCAGCACGCCAAACCACGGAAACATTTGCATCAGGCGAATATCAGCCACCTGCTTTCCGGCAACCAGTTCCATCGGGCTAAGAAATACGCCCACATTCAGCTCCGGATCGGGCAAACTGCCCACCTGCGGAATTTTTTGCAAAGCCGCCTGATATTCGGTGAATTTCTGCTGAACGGATGGGTTGTTCTTGGCTGCAATTCCCAGATAAACCATCAGCGAATCCTGTGAATAGGAGGATAAGCTGAAGGCTATTATGCCGGCAAGTATTAGTAATTTTTTCATCTGTTTTTATTTTAAACACGAAGCCACTAAGTCACAAAGTTTTTATAATTACTTAGTGTCTTCGTGTCTTTGTGTTGAACCTTTTTTTACTGCATTTTCTCTCCACATCGACTGAAACATCGGGACGACAAAGACGGTCATGACCTGAATAACCATTCCGCCAAACATGGGGATGGCCATGGGGATCATGATGTCGGAACCTTTTCCAGTGGATGATAAAACGGGCAAGAGTGCGATAACTGCAACAGCCGTTGTCATCATCGCCGGACGGACACGTTTCATTCCGGCGGAAACCACAGCTTCACGAACTTCGTGGACCGTTGCCGGGTGCCGGTCTTCGAATACCTGATGAATGTAGGTTCCCATAATTACCCCGTCGTTGGTTGCAATTCCGAAGAGGGCAATAAATCCGACCCAGACTGCTACACTTAGATTAATGGTGTGCATCTGGAACAGGTCGCGCAAATTGACTCCTGAAACCGCGAAATTCATAAACCAATCCTGACCATACAACCAAAGCATGATAAAACCTCCGGCAAAGGCTACAAATACACCTGAAAAGTGAATAAATGAGGCAGTTACCGTGCGGAACTGGAAATAGAGCAACAGCAAAATCAGGAGCAAACTGATCGGGATAACGATTGCCAATCGCTTGGTAGCCCGCATCTGATGTTCGTAATTTCCGGCGAATTTATACGATACCCCGGCAGGCAGAACCAGCGAACCTGAACTCATCTTTTGCTGAAGAACTTTGGTCGCTTCTTCCACCACATCCACTTCGGCTTTGCCTTCGTTTTTGTCGAAAATCACATAGCCATTCAGAAACGTATTTTCGCTGCGAATCATCTGTGCGCCACGGGTATAATCGATATCGGCAATTTCGCTTAAAGGAATCTGAACGCCGTTCATGGCTGGTATCAGGATGCGTTTGATGTCGTCAGGATTATCGCGCAATTCGCGGGCATAGCGCACCCGGATCGGGAAACGTTCACGGCCTTCGACCGATGACGAAAGCGCCATACCACCGACTGCCACCGACAGAACTTCCTGCACGTCGCTGACACTCATGCCATAGCGGGCCATCGCTTCGCGGTTTAGTTTAATTTCGAGGTAAGGCGCACCCACCGCACGGTCGTAAAATACTGACGAACCTTTGATGGACGGAACCTCTTTCAGCGACTGTTCGAGCAGCATCCCGCCTTTTTCAATCGCATCGAGATCGGGGCCATACACTTTTAGTCCCATCGGGGCGCGCATTCCGGTTGACAGCATGACCAAACGGGTTTCAATCGGCTGTAATTTGGGCGCAGAAGTCAGTCCGGGAATGTTGGTTACTTTCACAATTTCATTCCAGATGTCATTCGGCTTCTTGATTTCAGGTCGCCACTGACGGAAATATTCGCCATTTTCATCGGGAATAAGGCTGTCCGCGGGAATTACCTTGAACCCTTCTTTCTCTAAACTGTATTTCGATCCGTTTCTCAGGATATAACTTCCATCGCGGTCGGTTTTAAATTGCATTCGCTGACCGTTTTCATCGAGAATATACTCCGGACGGTAATTGATCGTATTCTCGAACATCTGCACCGGTGCCGGATCGAGCGCTGAATTAACACGGCCCCATTTGCCGACAGCAACTTCCACTTCAGGAATAGCCGACAGTCGTTTGTCGAGCGTTTCAATGTATTCAAGGTTTTTCTGAATTCCGGAGTGCGGCATACTGGTTGGCATCAGCAGGAACGAACCTTCGTTTAATGAAGGCATAAATTCCTTGCCAGTTCCGGGAAACATCTTTTCGGGCTTTTGCCAGAAAGAAGTTTGTCTAATATTTTTCCAGCCGACCTTTTCAGCGCCTGAAGCCATGACACCGAAAGTTTTATCAAAACCTTGCCAGGCCAGCAACCCAAACAATAAAGTGATTGCAGGGATGATCAGGAATTTCCATTTGTTTTCCAACGCCCACCGCATGATGTTTTCATAAAAATGGACCATCGACATCAGGGCGGCAAGAATCACTGCGATAATACCAGCAACGAAAAGATAATTCACCAGCGTGCTATTGTGTGCACCTAGCGGTAGCCACTCAATGGTCAGATACCAGGCAGCAACCAGCACGGTGATTGCAATATTGATATAATTGGGAAATTTCTTGCGATGCTCAGGCCAGCGGTCGTCGAGCAAATTGTTGATGCCGACTGCCACCAAAGCCAGTGCCGGCCAGGTTTGCCAGAAAATGACAAACGCAAAGCCTGCCAAAATCAGACAGCCGTTCCAAATTTTGCGAATCTTTTTGGTATCGAAACTGATATTGAATAGCAAGTAAGTCAAGGTAGGCAGGACAACAATGCCGAGAACGAACGCGGCAATGAGGGCGAAAGTTTTGGTGAAGGCCAGCGGATGAAATAGCTTTCCTTCGGCAGCCTGCATGGCAAAAACGGGCAGAAAGCTCACGATGGTAGTGGCAATGGAGGTGACCACCGCGGCACGCACTTCGGTCGTTGCCTGATAAATTACCGAAATCAGTTTCTTCCCCCGGATACCTTTGTTTTCGGGCATTTCGAGATGGCGAAGAATGTTCTCCACATCTACAATCCCAATGTCGACCATCACACCAATGGCAATCGCAATTCCCGAAAGGGCAACCACATTAGCTTCGATTCCGAAAGCGCGCATCAGGATGAAAGTCATTAGTACGCCAATCGGGAGCAATCCGGCCACAATGAGCGATGCCCGCATGTTCATCACCAGAATAATGATGACGATGATGCTGATCAGAATTTCATGCGAGAGAGCCGATTCGAGCGTTCCGATGGTCTCTTTAATCAAACCGGTTCGGTCGTAAAAAGTCACAATGGTTACTTTCGAAACAGTTCCGTCGGGCAAAGTCTTTTGCGGCATCCCGGATTCCAACTCCTTGATTTTTTCTTTGACATTGTTGATCACATCCATCGGATTTGAGCCGTAACGGGCAACCACCACGGCGCCAACAGCCTCTGATCCGGCTTTATCCAGTCCGCCGCGACGGGTGGCCGGGCCAAACGAAACATTCGCTACATCTTTAATCCTGACGGGAACATTATTTCGCACAGCAACCACCGATATTTCAAGATCGTCGAGATTCTTCACGTAACCCAATCCGCGGATGATGTATTCTACGTTATTCAGCTCAATGGTTTCAGCGCCAATGTCGAGGTTGCTTTTGCGGACGGCATTCATCACGTCCATGGTCGAAACGCCAAATGCTTTCAGCGCTTCGGGATTGAGATCGATCTGGTACTCTTTAATGAAACCACCGACAGACGCGACTTCCGAAACGCCTTCTGCAGTGGTCAATCCGTATTTGACGTAGAAATCCTGAATGGTACGCAATTCCTGAGGATCCCAGCCTCCGTTAGGCTTTCCGGTTTTTGGATCACGGCCTTCAAGGGTGTACCAATAAATTTGACCTAAAGCTGTGGCATCGGGGCCAAGCGTGGGCTGCACTCCCTGCGGCAAAGTTCCGGATGGGAGTGAATTGAGTTTTTCGAGAATGCGCGATCGGCTCCAGTAAAATTCCACATTATCTTTAAAAATGATGTAGATAAACGACATCCCGAACATGGAAGTACTGCGGATGGTTTGCACACCGGGAATACCCAGCAAAGCAGTGGTGAGCGGGTAGGTTACCTGATCCTGAATATCTTTTGGTGAGCGGCCCATCCATTCGGTGGCTACAATCTGCTGATTTTCGCCAATATCGGGAATCGCATCTACCGCAATCGGATCACGTAGGAAAAATTCGGATTTCCAGTTGAACGGCATGAAAACCATCCCCAAAACCACAAAGGCAATCAGGAACAAATAGGTAATCATCCGATTTTCAAGAAAATATTTGACAAGTCGGTTAAACATGGGTGTAATTTGAAAATGTGACGATTCGATAATTCGGCAATGAAAGAATCAATGATTCTGATTCTCCCATTGTCGAATTGCCAAATCAAATAATTATCGAATTAATTACCGGTATTTGCAGCAAGAAGGAAGTTTTTCGTATGCTTTAGCTTCGGCCTTTACTTTTTCAGTGTCGTGACCAGCAGCAGCAACCTTTTTGCCAATTGCATCGGTATTTATTTTGGCCGGATCGAAGGTTACAGCTAGTATTTTGGTATCCTTGTTCCATTCAGCTTTGCTTACGCCATCTATCTTTGCAGCTTTTTCGATGCGTGCTTTACACATGTCGCAGTTGCCAGAAACTTTGATTGTTTCGGTTTTGATGGTTGCTGACTGGGAATAAACAGTTGAAGTGATAACGATTGCCAATAAGGCGACTAAAATGAATTTTACAGTTTTCATGATTATAAGTATTTGATGTTAATGTATTGAATGATAGGTTCCCGTATCAAGATACAAATATCAAGACACAAGAAAATAATATTCAGAGGAGAAACTTGACTAAGCTTTCTTCTGAAATTGGCAATACAATAAAATCAAATACGGAAAACGCATATTTTGGGCAGGCTTACAGCATGAACCAGCAAAGAACCTGGCGGGCTGACATCTGTAAAAAGCTGGCTTAATGGAGTTATTGAATGAAGTGTACTGTTTTCAGGTACCATAAATACCTGCAAAACAGTCTGGGAAAATGCTTTGAATTCGGTAAACGAAGGCGAATAATTGTGATCGACCGCATAAACCGATATTTTGTTGTTGCAGCAACTTGATTTCACATGTTTGCCCGGCTGAGTGCAATCGTCAGTTCCACTTTCCATACCACACGAGGCAATTTGCCCCAAAACTGAAACTTTCGATTGAGCAAGTTCACCTCCGCAGTAATGTTTGGAAATGGTGAGTTGCATACCTGAAAGCAGCATGATTAAAGCAATTGATATGGAAAACAGTTTCTTCATCTAATTCATCAAACACCTGAAATTGCTAAAATGTTTTTCAAAGGTATGTTTTTTTGAATATGTTGTTCTTCTTCACCGCATTGGTTAGGAAATATTAACAATGATCGCAGCTACATTCTTTGCCTTTTGCTTTTTCAAAAGCCTCTTTTCCTTCAGCTACTGAAAAGTAAATTAATCCTGCTGCCCCTATGACATCAGCATAAATAAATCCGGTGAACTGGTAAATAAGGCTGGATACAAGCAACACAACACTCATGTAAACGCACACTTTGGTACAGTTAGCATCGGATAAAATAGGTTCAGAGTTGAGCTGTTTCCCAATTTTCTTTTTAGCATTCATCAGCCAAACCATTACCGCAATGGAAACCAACGAGATCACAACACCCCAAAAGGTTGTTTCGGGCTTTTGATGATTAACTACATTAACAACTATACCTGCCATTAAACCTACCGCTAATAGATAAAATGCGGTACCGGTTATTTTGAGGGCTTTGATTTCGAACCCGCTTTTCGAACTTTTAGGGTTTTGACGGATGCGCATAATCATTACCGCGATGCCAATTCCCGACATGACTTCAATAAAACTATCGACACCAAAACCAAACAGGGTAAGGGTTTCGTCGGTATAACCCAGAAGCATGGATGAAACTCCTTCTACCAGATTATAAAAAATCGTAAAAAGACTCAGCGAATAGGCCGTTTTGTACAGGTGTTCTTCTGTTGATTCCATTTTCTTGATGTTTTTAATTTCTGGGTGCAAACATGATTACCGCCATTCCAAATAATGCAATGGCGCCGCCAATCACATCGAATTTATCAGGAACAAAACCATCGACTTTCCATCCCCAAAGGATAGCCAGAACGATGAAAATGCCGCCATAAGCTGCATAAACCCGTCCAAAATTGGCCGATTGAAAAGTTGCCACAACTCCATACAGGCCAAGTACAATTAATCCAATGCCACCAAGCCAGAGCGGTTTGTCTTCTTTCAGCCACAGCCAGACCAGATAGCCACCACCAATTTCGCACAGGCCTGCCAGTATAAATATCGTGATCGATTTTAGAATATGGATCATGCTTTCATGGGTTTATTCGAATCAGTGAGGGCCTGACTTCGAGTCAAATCCTCACCGATATCATTAACAAGCCATTTCTCCGGCGTTTTTCTTGGCCGCCAACAGATTGTATGCACCCTTTACAACAACCTTCGCTTTGGTAATGTTGAAACCTTCAGGCAAAACAACTTCGGTAAAACCTCCGTCGGTCACGCCTTTGTGGACTTCAATGATGCGGTATTCGGTAAAAGGCTGTCCCGCCTCTTCTTTATTTTTGTCGAAAACAAAGATATAATCCTTGTCGTCGAAGCTAACCACGGCATCCGAAGGTAAAGCTGCCACCTGATTTCCGGATGTTTCAATGATGGCATTGACATACATTCCGGGCAGCACATTTTTGCAGACTCCGGTAACGTTCGCATACACTTTGTAGGTTTTATCGGCATCAATGGCACGTCCTGGTTGAGTAATAATGGCTTCGTGTGGTTCTGTTTCGTTATTGATGAAGAACCGTATTTTCTGCCCCTGAGCCACTTTGTCTGCATCTTTTTCAAAAAGGGTGAGTTCAAGGAAAAGCTTATCACTATTGATGATTTCGAACATGACATCGGCTGGCGCAACAAATTTTCCAAGGTTAATATTTACCGTTTTCAGGAACCCGGAAATGGGTGCAACAATTTTCACCGAACTGCTGATATCGTCTTCGTGTAGGTTGGCCGGATTAATGCCAATCAGAGTTAGTTTTTGCTCCAACGCTTTTACCTGCGATTTCAGGCTTTTGTAATCGGAAGTAACCTGTTGCAGATTTTGTTGCGAATACACCTCGTTTTTATACAATTCGGTGTGACGTTTAAATTCGCCTTCCGCAAACTCGAATTTGTTTTTAGCTTCCAGGTAACTTTGCTGAATATCGACAAACTCCTGGTTTTCAATCGTAGCCAGTGTTTGCCCTTTAGTGACTGAATTGCCCGGCATCAAGGTGGTGCTTTTGATGAAACCGCCCATTGGTGCGCAAACGGTTGCCAGATTCTGAGGTGCAACGGCAATGGTGCCATTTACTTTCAACGTTCCGCTCATCGCTCGCATTTCGATGTAACCCGTTTCAATGTTGGCCAGCTTGATTTGGTCGGCGCGCATTTCAACAATATCTTCCGGAATGACCTCTTCAGCTTTGCTTTCTTCAGCTTTTTTCGGAGTTCCGTTACACGCGATTAATGCGATAAGAAGGAATGTTGCGATGTATCTATACTTTGACATGATGATTTTGCTTAAGTGTTTATTCATTAATAATTTATAATTCATCATTAATAATTTTTAAAACGTTTTTCCTGAAATAAATTCGATGTTGATGATGGTCTGGTTGCAACTGTTGATGGCATCCAGGTAATTCTGTTTGATTGTCAGTGCACGTCCCAGACTTAGCACATAATCCAGATAATCCAGTGCCCCGGCTTTATAGGCACGGGTCGATTGATCGATAATCAGATTGGCTTCCGGAATGGCTTGCTTTTCGTAATAGTCAATGCTTGTGCGATATTTTTCGAACTCATCGATCATCGATTGGTAATTGGCCTGAAGTGACTTGGTGTACTGTTCGGCATTGGTGCTGGCCACTTGCTCTTTTAGTTTGGCAGCTTTCACTTTGGATGCAAACGGCGCCACCCAAAGCGGGATCGCAATTCCGGCCTGAATACCGTTGAACCGGTCGCCCGGCCCAAAACTGCGCGGCACACCGTTTATTTCTTGTTCGCCTTTCATCGTCTGGCTGAAATAACCAATATTGAAATCGGGTAGGGCGCGGCTAACTTCCAATTGTTTTTCGAGATGAGAAACCTGAACCTGTTGGTTGATGTAGCCTACCGAAGGGTTCGCTGACAGGGCAGTGTTATTATCAATCGGTGCAAAATCGATGCGGCGCAATACGGTATCTGCCGGATGCAACGCCATTCTGACATTCAGTAGCGTTTGCAATTGACGATTAAGAATGGCTTTATCGGCAATCAATTGCTGCAACTGGTTCTTGATTTCCATGCTTTGCGAACGGGCAGTAATCATTTCCAGTTTATTGGTTTCGCCCACCTTCGCGCGGAGTTCGGCTGCCCGGCTGAACCCTGAAAACAAACTATCCTGATAGACCAACAATTTCTGTTTCGAATACAAGTAAGCCAATTGCCAGTAAACCTGTTTTACCTGAGTAGCGGTTTCGAGCTGCGAAGTTTTCATTTGCCACTCGCTGCTTTTTACGTTTGCATTGGCAAGTTTATGCTGATTGATATAAACCGATGGAAACGCGAACGACTGAGAAAGGGTAAAACTGTTGTCTTTCGTGTACGAATTGAATTGTCCGTATTGCATGTCTATATTGGTTTTGCCCAAATCCCAGGATGCGCCTTTTAAGGCTTTTTGCACTTCTACGGAATAAGCCGATGACCTAACGTTCAGGTTACTATCCAAAGCCATCTGAATCGCTTCGTGGATGTTGATTGTCTTTGATTTTTGTGCCTGAATGGGGCTTAAAAACGATGAACCGAAAATCAACATCAGCAAAATAAGTAGTGTTTTAACAGAATTATTTTTCATCGAAAACCTGAATTTGCGTGTGAAAAAGATGTAGAAAATTGGAAGGATGACCAGAGTTAGCAGTGTTGCTGTGATTAATCCGCCAATCACAACGGTTGCAAGTGGTTTTTGAACTTCGGCACCGGCTGAACTTGACAAAGCCATTGGCAAAAAGCCCAAAGACGCAACAGCAGCAGTCATTATTACCGGACGAAGCCGGGTATGCAAACCTTTTTTTACCCGCTCGGTGATGTCGGTGACGCCTTCTTTTTCGAGGCGGTTGAACTCGGCAATCAGCACAATTCCGTTGAGTACCGCCACACCAAACAAAGCAATAAAACCCACGCCTGCCGAAATCGAGAAGTTCATCCCACGCATCCAAAGTGCAAACACGCCACCAATGGCCGACATCGGAACGGCTGTGAAAATTAATAGCGACTGTTTTATCGAATGAAAAGAGAAATACAGCAACACAAATATCAACAGCAGTGCTACCGGAACGGCAATAGCCAAGCGGTTTTTGGCCGCTTCGAGGTTTTTAAACTGACCTCCATACGACACGTAATAAGCGGATGGCAGTTTTATTTTCTGATCAATTTTTGCGGAAACATCTTTAATTACGCTGGCCACGTCGCGATTTCGGACATTAAAGCCAACGGTAATTCGACGTTTGGTATCTTCGCGCGAAACTTGTGCCGGACCCGATCGAATGGTGATATCGGCTACCTGTTCGAATGGAATCTGTCCGCCATTTGGCAAAGCAACTGACAGATTTTTTACATCTTCCAGACTTTGGCGGTAATCTTTGTCCAGGCGCACGACCAAACCAAAGCGCTTTTCTTCATCGAAAACCACGCCAGCCTGACTTCCGGCAAATGCAGCCCGCAGCACGCGGTTCACATCTTCTACCGAAAGACCGTATTGAGCCAGACGATCGCGATTGTAATCCACCTGAACCTGTGATAATCCAGTCACTTTTTCCACATTTATATCCTGAACTCCATCAATATTCTGAATAATTCGTTCTACTTCGGAAGCTTTTTCAGCCAAAATAGTCAGGTCGTCGCCAAATATTTTAATGGCCACATCCTGTTTCGAACCTGTCATCAGCTCATTAAAACGCATCTGAATAGGCTGTTGAAACTCGAATTTTACGCCAGCAAGTGGAATCAACGCTTCTTCCATTTTCGCAACCAGTTCTTCACGGGTTTTGGCAGAAGTCCATTCGCTTTTGTCTTTCAGTGTAATGATGTAATCGCCGGTTTCCATCGGAGTTGGATCGGTTGGGATTTCGCCGGCTCCGATTTTACAAACGGTATGTTTTATTTCGGGAAAATTTTGCTGCAAAATTTTGTTGGCTTTTTCGACCATTTCAACCGTGTGAGAAAGCGAACCTCCTTGCAAAGTCATCACTCCGGCTGCTAAATCGCCTTCTTCGAGTTGCGGAATAAACTCACCACCCAAACGGGTAAATAAGAGTATGCTGATCAGGAAAAGCAAAATGGCCGATGCCGAAACCAGCAGTTTAAACCTCAAAGCAAAGTTGATTACCGGATTAAAAGCTTTGTGAAGCTGATCCATCAACCGGTCGGAAATGGTACGTTTGTGTTCGGTTTTTTTGCTCAGGAATAAGGCTGAAGCCATTGGGACATAAGTGAGCGAAAGTATTGCAGCGCCAATTAAGGCAAAAACTACCACTTGTGCCATGGGGCGGAACATTTTTCCTTCGATGCCCACCAATGCCATAATCGGCAGGTAAACAATCAGGATGATCACCTGACCGAAAGTGGCCGAACTCATCATGCGTTTGGCTGATTCGAACACATTTTCGTCCATTTGCTCCTGACTTAGCTTTTCAATTCCGATATGATGTTGCTTGCTCATGAATATCCGGTGAACCACGCTTTCGACGATGATTACCGCTCCATCCACAATCAGTCCAAAATCGATGGCTCCCAAACTCATCAGGTTACCTGACACGCCAAAGAGATTCATCAGCGAAATGGCAAACAACATGGAAAGCGGAATGACCGAAGCGACTATCAGGCCTGCACGAACATTTCCCAACATCAGCACCAATATGAAAATGACGATCAGCGCGCCTTCCAGCAGATTTCGCGAGACGGTGCCAATGGCGCGGCTTACGAGATCGGAGCGGTTCAGGAACGGTTCTATTTTCACACCTTTCGGAAGCGATTTCTGTATGGTGGCAATGCGCGTTTCAACATCTTCAATCACCTGATGGGCATTGGCTCCTTTCAGCATCATAACCACGCCGCCAACGGCTTCGGTTGTATCCACCACAAAAGCGCCATAACGTATGGCACTTCCGTATTGAACAGTGGCAATGTCTCTGACCAGAATAGGAATTCCGGAGTTATCGACTTTTACTACAATTTTTTCGATGTCGTCGATGGTTTTCACCAGGCCGATACCGCGAATAAAATAGGCATTCGGTTTTTTGTCGATGTAAGCGCTACCGGTGTTCTCGTTGTTTTTTTCGAGTGCGCTGAAAATGTCGGTCAAGGAAAGGTTCATACCCCTCAACCGTTCAGGATTAACAGCAATTTCGTATTGTTTGACAAAACCTCCATAGCTGTTAATGTCGGCAACACCGGGTGTTCCCAGCATTTCGCGGCGAACCACCCAATCCTGAAGGGTACGCAGTTCCATGGGGTTGTACTTTTTTTCAAGACCTTTGTCAACTGCGAGGCGGTACTGGAAAATTTCGCCCAATCCGGATGAAATTGGGGCTAATTCAATCTTAGCCAATCCGGCAGGGATATCTTCTTCGGCCTCTTTCAGGCGCTCGTTCAACTGCTGGCGTGCCCAGTAAACATCTACATCGTCTTTAAAAACAATGGTTATAACTGACAATCCAAGTCGGGAAATGGACCGAAGTTCAATGATGTCGGGAATACTGGCAACCGCGACTTCAATTGGCGCGGTGATGAAGCTTTCAACTTCTTGAACAGCAAGCGAAGGTGCGATTGAAATAACTTGCACCTGGTTGTTGGTAATATCGGGAATGGCATCAATTGGCAGTCGGACAAGCGAATAGCTTCCCCAACCAATCAAAGCCACGATAAATAATCCAACAATAAATTTATTCTTGATTGAAAAATGAATGATACGTTCTATCATGTGAAATTAGATCATTTGAAAATGAAACAATTTGAAAATTATCGATGGGCTTAAAAGATTTCAAAATAAAAATGAACGGCCTTGTCTTGTCGTAAAAGTACAAGCCTGACTCATTACTGAAATCGAATAAGAAATTGGAAATTAAGCGATCTGTGGCGGCTGCCAGATTGAACTTAAATAATCTGAAGTAAAAACTGAGATATATTCAGCTAATGTAAATTCCTGAAATAGGTTTGTACTGTTGAATTGAATGATAGATTCTTGCTGAATAACCGGGGTAGCACAGCAATTGCAGGTGCAAAAAGGAGAGCATTGATCACCACCATGATTGTGATGATTCGTATTGGCATTCGCCTCAATTTCTGTTTTCTGCAAATGATGATCCTCTGGCCGGTCAATGCAGGGAATTGCAGTGAGTACCAGAATATAAACGGACAATATGCAGGCAAAAATTTTCATCGTCAAATTTAGAGCAACAAAGGTAAAAAAAAGATGATGTGACGATTGTTCCTTGATTATGTTTTTATTCTCAGGCATCAAGTTTGTTGGTAATTTTCAGTAGTCATAAAAATAAACATAAGTATTCGTGTGAGCTTGCAGAGAAAAGCTCAGGATAGAACTTTTTCTTCTTTTTAACTTTCAGTAAAAAGAATTGAATTTCTGTAACTTTGACCCAAATTAAAATGATTGATATGGGGCTAAAAACAACGGTACAAAAGGACTGTACTTTAATGGAAATACTTCAGGAATTTTATCCACAGTCTCCTCGCACAAGAATAAAGAAAATTTTACAGCATGATCACGTGATTTGCAATGGAAACGTTGTTACGCTTCATTCTTTTAGGCTTAAACCCGGCGATGTGGTTGAAGTAAAAGGGAGTTCCGTTGTTCCTACCCGCGCTGTACCTCCTTTTTCTGTTTTATATGAAGATCAGGATGTTATTGTTGTAGAGAAGCCTGTTGGTATTTCAACATCAAGTGTTGATAATAGCCCAAATGTTTACAATATTCTTTCGCAATATCTGAAAGATCAAAGCAAAGGTCGGATTAAAGCTTATGTTGTACATCGACTTGACAAGGAAGTGTCGGGAGTGCTGCTGTTTGCGAAATCAGAAAAGGCCATGAACACTATTAAGGATAATTGGAAAGAAACCAATAAACTTTACTTTGCATTAGTTGAAGGTGGACCAGAAAATCAGGAAGGTACAATAGAAAGTTGGCTTGTTGAGGATAAAAATTTTAAAGTTTATTCAACACGCACGCAATCCGAAAAAGCTAAATTCGCAATCACTCATTACCGCACCATTAAGCGGTTAGATAAGCATACTTTGTTAGAAGTTAATATCGAAACCGGACGCAAAAACCAAATTCGCTTACACCTGTCAGATTTGGGTTGTCCAATAGTTGGCGACAGAAAGTATGGCGCTTCAACTGATTTTGTGCGTCGGGTAAGGTTACATGCATTCCACTTATCTTTTCCTCACCCTATTACTAAAGATATTATTACGGTGGAATCTCCTTTGCCAAAAGATTTTTTAATACTGACAGACAAAAACGAGATCTATAAGTAACTTATTCGTTCCAACCAGAATGCGGTTTTGAACCTTTTACTTGATGCCTAAGGTAAAATTTTAGTCATTAAATGGTCATTAGTAGTCATTTATTGAAACTACCTATGACAATTTTAGTAACAATATTTTATAGAACGAAAATTCAATTAGGAACGAACCCAGATATTCGATTATTTAAATTGTTTTTCGAAAAATTTACGTTGGTATTCTTCCATTTCCTGCATGTGCATTTGCATCATTTGCATCATTTCTTCCATTGATTTGGGGTGTAGCCCAGAAGATTTATCTGGAGCTTTTGAAGAAATGCTATCTTTTTTTGCTTTGTTGTTTTCATCAAAAAAGCTATCAGGCATATTGAAATTCAGAGCAATCGAATCGTTAGGGAAATTGAAGTTTTTGAAATTGTGAAATTGTTTGAACTGCTTGGTAAAAACCGAATCTCTGGTTCCATTGAAGGGTTGTGCAAATAGTTGGTCAAAATCATCAAAAAACGGGTTGCCCTTCATCGTGCTATCCGGAAAGAAGCCAAAATGATCACCAAACAAATCAGGAAAGTCTTTTGGCGAAAATGATTTCATCATGGTTGTATCACCGCCCGACCAACTGTATGAGTATAGGGAGTCAAATTTGATCAGATTGCCTTTTTCGTCATATTCCCTGGTAACTTTGGAGTTTTCCTTGGGTAAATTTTGTTTTTTGTCTGAATTCTGAGCTAAAATATTAACAATCAGGCACAGACTCATGAATGAAAATAGAACAAAACGTTTCATAACGGCATGATTTTAATTCAGTTCAAAAATAACTTCAAAATGTGAAATTTGGGTTTTAAAAAATCTTAAAACAGTATAAAAAATTTTAAACAGTACAATTTTGTCAATTTATTCGGAATAAACAATAATTAGATAATTTCGATTATCTTTATTTTTCCAATAAACAGTGGGGATGGAGAACATTATTTTTTTAAAATCGTTGGATGAACAAGATCGGATTACTGAACTCGAAATAGGTGGAATGCTTGTTCTTGAAAATTCACAACAGCTGAAAAAAGAATTTGTAGGCGCAATGAATTGCCTGAGCAAACGTGTGAAAATTACTGTTTCAAATGCTGAAGAAATAGATCTTTCATGCATTCAGCTGTTTATTGCATTTATTAATCATATGAACGAAATTCATGTGTCTTGTCAGTTTGATTGGAAACTGGACGAAGATCAAATGTCTTTACTGGAAAATGTAGGTTTTGGGAGCGAATTATTTTATGAATAAACCATATGGCAAAACAAATTTTAATCGCTGACGATTCAGAAAGTATCCGCGAAATATTAGCATTTAGCCTTGGAAATGCCGGATACCAGGTTCTGGTTGCAAAAGATGGATTGGATGCACTTCGCTTTTTTGACGGAAGTCCAATCGATTTGGTGCTTACCGATTACCACATGCCCAACCTTAACGGGCTTGAGCTGATCGGTAAAGTCAGGCAAATAGAAATGTACAAATTCATACCAATTTTGGTGCTGACCACCGAGAAACAAGTTGAAATTATTCGCGAAGCCCGAAATTCAGGCGCAACGGGTTGGCTATTGAAACCATTCAACTCTGAAAAACTTTTACAAACCTTGCGAAAAGTTATTCGATAATGAATTCATTTGTCGAGAAATTTAGAGTTGAGGTCGGGGAGTATTGTGAACGGCTCGAATCCGGATTACTTCAACTGGAGCAGGATCCAGAGAATTCCCAGGTAATTGGTGAGATTTTCAGGATGATGCATACCATGAAAGGAAGTGGAGGTATGTTCGGTTTCGATTTACTGAGCGAAGTGACTCATGACTTGGAGTCGTTGTTTGAAATTTTTAGGTCGGAAGAGCAAAAGATTGATTCCGAAGTCATATGTTTTACTTTGGATTCGATTGATGGACTAAGAAACTTAATGGTAGAGGACCCGGCCGAAGAACATCGATTACTGGCCGCGAAGTTGAAAGCAGATACTCAACAACAAATAGCTCGTTTTACTTCGACCAAGTTAAAAAGTGAAAATATAGAACAGCCATCTAGTAGCATTGAAAACAGTTCTCAACCCAATCAGATTACCTATTTTATCTCATTTATTCCTGACAAAGATATTTTTAGTAACGGAACCAATCCACTTTATTTGATCGACGAACTCAATGCTTTAGGCGAATGTAATATTCAGGTTTTGTGCAATTCTCTTCCTCGCTTGGCCGAACTCGATCCATTAAAATGTTATGTGGCGTGGTATTTATTTATTGCCACATCAGAAAGTGTTGAAACACTGCATGATGTATTTATTTTCGTTGCCAACAATGCTCAGATAAAGATTCAAAAAGTATCTGATGGAAACGTGATCCATCGGGAAGCTGTTTTAGCCGCTTTTCTGAATGCCGGAACCAATCACGAGTCCTGGAGAATGGTTGACTCAGCCCAACTTGAGCCCCATGAAGATGTAACACAGGAAGAGAAAGAAGCAGGAGTATTATTGAAAACATCTCCAGAAGTCAATAAAAATTCGGCCTTTCCGCAAACTAAGGTCGATTCAATACGTGTTGATTCGATCAAAATTGATCACTACATGAATCTGGTGAGTGAATTTATTACGGCGCAATCGCGACTTGAACAAATTTCATCGAACCTGAAAAATCCGCAGTTGGAATTGATTACCGAGACTTTCGGAAAACTCAATCAGCAACTACGCGATAATGCGTTCGACATGAGCTTGATTCCACTCGAAAGTTTGGTGGTCCGACTTAAACGACTAATTCATGATTTATCGAAATCGCTCGATAAGGAAGTTGCTTTGGAGACCGAAGGAATGAGACCGAATTGGATAAAAACATTATTGAAAAATTGATAGAACCGCTGCATATTATACGAAACTCTTTGGATCACGGTATTGAAAATAAAAACGAACGGCTGGCTAAACAGAAAAGTGAAATTGGTACAATAACATAAAAGCTTTAACCATTGGAAGTTATGTTCAGATTGAAATAGAGGATGATGGTGCTGGCTTGAATGTTTCTAAAATCAGGGAAAAGGCAATTGCAAACGGACTGGTTTCGATAAACCAGGATGTAACCGATAAGGAAATTTGCCAGTTGATTTTTGAACCCGGATTTTCGACTTCTGAATTGGTAACCGATGTGTCGGGGCGGGGCGTGGGAATGGATGTGGTGAGAAGAAGCGTACAATCCATGCGTGGCTCGATCGATCTGGTTTCCGAAAAAGATAAATTTACCCGTTTTATTATCCAATTGCCGCTTTCATTATCAATTATTGATGGACTATTGATTTGTGTCTGTGGTAGTTATTATGTAATTCCAACTTCGGCAATCAGTAAGTTACATATGGTGAAGTCCGAACTTCTGAAAAAGGAATTCAATCAATTTGTTGAACTAGATGATCTTCAGTTACCTTATTTGAATTTACACGAGAAATTTGGTGAATTTGGAGAAATTCCTGAAGAACAGTTTGTTGTAGTTGTTTACTTTGGTAATCAGTTGTTCGGATTGATCGTAGATGAAGTGGTTCAGGAATATCAGGCGGTAATTAAACCATTGAACCGGATGCTGAGAAATCAGAATGTGTTTTCAGGTGCAAGTATTTTGGGATCCGGTCAGCTGGCGTTGGTGATCGATACAAATAAGTTGATACAAAAATATTCATAAAACAATGGCGTTCGAAATCATACATGGACTGAATTCATATCTTACTTTCAGGCTGGATGCTAACCTTTTGGCGGTAAACATTGGTCAGATAACAAAGATTTTGAAACTAACAGAGATTACAAAAATGCCTAACTCGCCCGAATATCTGAGAGGAATAATCAATCTTTTTGGCGATGTGATTCCTGTTTTTGACGGTCGATTGAAATTCGGATTTCCAGAGACCGAAAGCACCAGGGAAACCTGCATCTTGGTTTTTGCTTTTGAACTTGATGGTCAGGTTGTCAGCTCGGGTATTATTGTCGATTCGGTTGAAAAAGTTCTGATTTTTGAACCGGGACAAATTCAGACTGGAACAGATATAGGTAATGGATTTAATGCTGAATTCATAAATGGGATCATTTCTTTTAACGATGAACCTGTTATTATACTGAATTTTGAACAGATATTTTCAAAAGAAGAAATTAAATTGGTTAACCCGGTTGATTAATCCAATAAATTAGAAACTATGAGATTTGTTGATTTAAAAATTCGCACAAAACTGCTGGGGGCATTCGGAGTCCTGATTCTAATCGCTTTCATTTTATCGGTTAATACAGTTGTAACGCTTTTATCCTTTAAGAGTGATATTCATTCTTTTACCGGCGAGTTTCTTCCTGAACTCGAACTTTCGACGCGCATTAGCAATGAAACTCAAATGGAAGCTTTAAATATGGAAGGTTATTACCTGACTGGGAAACCTGAATATTTTACAAAAGCAAGAGCCGAACTCGACTCTTTAAAACGATCTCTTGATGAAGGAGAACAACTGCTTGAAAATTCAAAGAAAACTGACCAAATTGGAACAGAACTTAAGCGAAGCCAAAATTTTGATTCCCCAGTATGAACAAACCATGATGATGGCTTTTAAGATTATTCAGGATATTAAAATCTTAAATAATAAAATAGCGCAGAATCCTTTAGTGCGATTAGATAAAGAGAATGTTGGGCCAAAGAAAAAAAAGTTGAACCCAAGTTCCAGCTCCAGTTCAAATCCGGGGATGAATAGTTGGAATTTTAGTGCAGAACTAGCCCAAAAGAATGCCAACCTCCAGGAACTAAAAATTAAAGATGCAGCAATCCTTGCCGCTCTAAAAACAAAATCTGATAATCTTCGAAAAGCTGTTATAGCTCATACCTCTGAAGTTGCAGTCAATTTTAATAATTCGTTCCGAACTTCTATTTTCATTACGGTCATTATTGTGTTGTTATCACTTGGATTTGCCCTTTTTACAGTTGTCTATATTTCCCGGTTAATTACCAGACCACTTTTAAAAGGAATCGAATTCGCTCAGAATATGGCCAGTGGTGATTTGACGGCTGAATTTAATATTAACCGAAAAGACGAAATCGGGATTCTGGCCCATAACATGCAAATGATGAGCCTTCGTTTTCGCGAGATTATTACCTATGTTTCTTCAACGGCTGAAAACCTTTCAACGGCAAGTCTGGAATTAAGCTCCACTTCTCAAATCGTTTCGCAGGGCGCTTCCGAACAAGCATCATCGTCTGAAGAAGTATCGGCAGCTATTGAAGAAATGGCTGCTAACATTCAGCAAAACCGAGAGAACGCAAAGCAAACCGAAAAAATCGCAGTTAAAGCTGAAGACGACATTCGCTTTGGTAGTGGTAAAGTGATCCAAACCGTTAACGCCATGCGTGAGATTGCCAACAAAATTTCGATTATAGGCGACATAGCATTTCAAACCAATATCTTGGCACTCAATGCTGCAGTTGAAGCGGCAAGGGCTGGCGAACATGGTCGTGGATATGGAGTCGTGGCTACAGAAGTAGGAAAACTGGCTGAACGATGCAAATTAGCCGCATCTGAAATCGATCAACTGACCCAGACGAGCGTATCTCATGCAGAAGAAACAGGGAAGATGATGGAGAAAATTGTTCCGGAAATTCAAAAAACTTCACAACTCATTCAGGAAATATCATCAGCCAATAAGGAGCAAAGTGCAGGAGCCGATCAGATCAATATCGCGATTCAGAAACTAAATATGGTGACCCAGCAAAATGCAGCAACATCCGAAGAATTATCGACTAATGCTGTTGAATTATCGGCTCAGGCGGAGCAACTTCAGGAGATTATTTCTTTCTTCAAAATTGGGAACGAAAAGAATCCCCGTATGAAAATGAAAAACAAAACGGTCTCGATGATGTCTGACGAAAATATACAATCTCAGGCTAAACGTGGTGTGGTTATCGAGTTGGATGAACCCGATAGTTCTGACGACGAATTTGAACGTTTTTAAATTATTTACTGATTTAGGTTGAAAAGGAATTTATCTAGTGAGATCGGAATTTATTGAAATATCAGACGAACTTTTCCTTCAGGTTGGAAAAATGATCACCGAAAGATTTGGAATTAAAATGCCTGCGGAAAAGAAAGTTATGTTTCAAGCCCGACTGCAACGCCGTTTGCATGAGCTTGATATTCATTCGTTTGATGAATATGCTGCAACTTTATTGAATAATACTACCGATTCAACCGAAATTGATTTACTGGCTGATTTCATTACGACAAATAAAACTGAGTTCTTTCGGGAAAGAGAACATTTCAATTTTTTAAACGAAATTGTTCTGCCTGAATACTTAAAGAATAATACATCCATTCTGTTTCCACAGCTTAAATTATGGAGTGCTGGCTGTTCAAGCGGTCAGGAAGCCTATTCGATTGGAATTCAGCTCGAAGAATTTATGCGAGTATCTGGAGTCAGTCTCGATTACTCTATTCTGGCAACCGATATTTCCCGAAAAATGCTACGATTGGCCAGGGAGGCTATTTATCCAATGTCTCAAGTTGGTGAGTTGTCTATTGACCTCAAACATCGCTATTTTCTGAAGAGCAAAAATACGAGGGAACCCAAAGTCCGGGTTGTAAAGGAAATCAGGGAAAAAGTAAGAGTAGGTTCAATGAATTTGATGGCCGGTTCGTATCCATTTCATAAGCAGTTCGATATTATATTTCTTCGAAATACGCTTATCTATTTTGATCCAAAGGTTCAGCTAAAAGTGTTGATCGGGGTGTTGGATTGCTTAAAAACAGGAGGATATCTGTTTATTGGTCATTCCGAGTCGCTGATAAACCTGAATTTACCAATACGGTCAATTGCTCCAAGTGTTTATGTTAAAATAAATATAGAAGGTTTATGAATTCAAAGAATGGAAATGAGTTGGAAAATTACCGACAACTTCTCGAACAACTCAAAAAGGAAAATAAGGAATTGGTTGAAAGCCTAGCCGATGTAAATGAGAAATTGCATAACTCAGAATGTTTAAAGGGGCATTTTATCAGTAACATTACCAATGAAATAGTGAACCCATTCACCAGTGTGATTGCATTGGCCGAAAACATTAAACAATTGAAAGAAGGTGAAATTTCGAAAGCCCATCACATGGCTGAACTCATATTTGATGAAGCGTTTCATCTTGATTTTCAATTGAAAAACATATTCGCGGCAGCTTTGATTGAGGCAGGTAAGGAAGAAGTTAAATGTTCTGAAATCGACCTGAATGAACTAAATCAGAAAATTGGCCAATACTTTAAACCTTTGCTCGACAAAAAACGGATTCGACTTTTGGTTCAATTTTCTGACGAACGAATAGACAAAGAGGTTGTTACATTTAACTCGGACCGGGAAAAACTGGAGCTAATACTCAAAAACCTGATCAGCAATTCGATAAAATTCAGCCCTGAAGATTCGGTTATTGAAGTGAATTACTTATTAAAAACAGGAGAGCTACGTCTGGAGGTTCTGGATCATGGAAAGGGAATACAACCAAAAGATCGGGAGGTTATTTTTAATCGGTTTACGCAGCTCGACGAGAAAATTAATTCGATCAATACCGGGCATGGTCTGGGACTATCAATTGTTCAGGCTTACACCGAAATGCTTGATGGTAAAGTGAATTTGAATGACTATTTTGATACCGGTATCAATGTAGTGGTTTCTATTCCGGAATGCGCTGAAACCAATGAATGGGATGATCTGGAAGATTTTATACTCGATTCAGAAGCAAGTTACTAATGAACAAAGACAGACAAAATCATTATTATCTGCATCCGTCAACTATTTGTGTCAGTAAAGATTCACAATGGGTAACAACTGTATTAGGATCTTGTGTCTCAGTTTGTTTCATTGATGAAAAACGGAATATTGGAGGAATCAACCACTATATGATTCCATTTTGGAATGGCGATGGACTTGAATCGCCAAAATACGGCAATGTATCGATTTTACAATTATTTCAGAAAATGCTTGACATTGGTGCAAAAAAAGAAGATATTGTATGTAAAATATTTGGAGGAGCCCATGTATTGGGAGAGAACCATTCGATCTTTAACGTTGGCCGGAGAAATATCGAATTAGCATATAAAATGGTCACAGAATTGGGTATTTCGGTAGTTAGTTCAAGTACAGGAGGAACGCAGGGAAGGAAAATCCATTTTAACACAGGAACAGGTGAAGTACTTCAAAAGTATTTGGTTAATAGTAACTTAAAATGAAACTAAATGATCAGAAAGATAAAAGTATTGATCGTTGATGATTCTGTTTCGGTCCGGAATGTGCTTTGCGATATATTGACCCGTGATCCGGAATTAGAAGTTATTGGTACAGCTTCCGATCCATATGAGGCAGTAGCAAAAATTGCAGAGAATCTTCCTGATGTTATTACACTTGATATTCAAATGCCGCGTATGGACGGATTAACCTTTCTGAGTAAATTGATGAGGCAACATCCTATTCCGGTTGTTGTAATCTCATCGGTCGCCGGTAAAGGTTCTGAAAATGGAATTATAGCTTTAAAACTGGGTGCCAGCGAAATCATTACAAAGCCTAAATTGTCAAGTTCCGAACAGCTCGAAGAATACAGCATCCGCATTGTTGATGCCATAAAAGCCTCTGTACTTGCAGAACAGATAAGTAAAGGAGCTAAACGGTCATCAAATAAAGATGAATTTCCTTCAATTCATGAGAAACCGTCATCGACCGACGTTCAAATTCTATCACAGATTTCAGAAGGAGTCATCCTGATGGGCGCTTCAACGGGCGGTACTGAAGTTATTTCAAAAATACTGAAAGGTCTTCGAGCCGATTTGCCCGGAATACTCATTGTTCAGCACATGCAAGGTGAATTTACCAAGGCTTTCGCCGACAGGCTTAATAAGGAGAGTAAATTGTATGTAAAGGAAGCAGAACAAGGAGATGTTGTCAAACGGGGAAGCGTTTATATAGCCAATGGATTTAATCATCTTCAACTGGACATGCATGATGGGCAATTCAAGTGCAAACTTGAGATGGGCGAATTCGTAAACCGACATCGACCCTCCGTTGATGTTTTGTTTAAATCAGCGTGTAAATTTCAGGGAGAAAAGATAATCGCTGCTTTACTTACCGGAATGGGAGCTGATGGAGCCAAAGGGTTGCTCGAATTGAAAGAAATCGGAGCACAAACTTTTGCGCAAGATGAGGAATCATCAGTTGTATTTGGTATGCCTAAAGAAGCCATCAAGTTAAATGCCGCTAAAATGATTGGAAATCCTGATGAATTAATTAATTGGTTAAACTCAACATTTTTGTAAAATGATGGACAAGGATCAAATATCGAAAATTCTTATAGTTGACGACGTTCAGTTAAATCTCGATCTGATGAAGGAAATCTTGTCAGAAAAAGGTTATATGATTGCCACTGCAATTAACGGAAAATCGGCTATAGCTAAAGCAAAAGCCCATAAGTTTGACCTGATATTGCTTGACGTGATTTTGCCCGATATCGATGGGTTTGATGTCTGTGCACACTTGAAATCAAATTCACAAACGAATGATATTCCGATTATTTTCCTGACTGCAAAAAAGGAAAAAGAATACATTATCAAAGGTTTTAATCTGGGAGCTGTCGATTATATTCCCAAACCGTTTAGCAAGGAAGAACTTCTGGCCAGGGTAAACCTGCACCTAACCTTGCGAAAGTACCAGGACGAACTCATCCGTTCAAAAGAAATGGCAGAAGCATCGGCCAAGGCCAAAGCCATCTTTCTGGCCAATATCTCGCATGAGATCAGAACTCCGATGAATGGAATTATTGGAATGATTGATATACTTAAGCGGACACCCTTAACGGCAGAACAGCTCGAATATATTGATATTATAGGGATTTCAGGAGAAAACCTGTTAATGATTATTAATGATGTACTCGACTTTTCGAAGATTGAAGCTGGCCAGATTACCTTCGAGTATATCCGGTTTAATTTATGCGATGAAATCAGTGAGGTTGTTAAAATTCTCCGTTACAAAGCCATGCAGAAAAATCTCGACCTGTCATTCGAAATAGCTCCGGATGTTCCGCAATTGCTTATAGGCGATCCATTAAGGTTAAAACAGGTACTGATTAATCTAATCACCAATTCGGTTAAATTTACAACTGAAGGATTTGTTCGTGTATTTGTAAAGCTTGTCGATCAAAACGAATGTGCTGTTCGACTGTATTTTGAAGTTAAAGATTCGGGTATAGGCATTTCTCCTGAAAATCAATTGAAGTTATTCAAGTCATTTTCACAGGCTGAGACATCAACGACTCGTAAATATGGAGGTACAGGTCTTGGGTTAGCGATTTCTAAAAATCTGGTACACCTGATGGGAGGCGAAATTGGCATAATCAGTGAAGAAGGCAAAGGCGCTACTTTTCATTTTGAAGGCGAATTTGGAATTGCAGAACAGGATCTTTCTGCGGTTGAAACACAGGAGTTGGAAGAGTCGGTTCATAGTGATCGGAAATTGAAAATTTTACTGGCTGAGGATAATATTATTAACCAAAAAGTTGCTATATTAAATCTACAAAAACTTGGACATTCTGTAATCGTAGTTGGTGATGGAAATCAGGCAGTTGAGGCATTCATCAAAGAACTGCCTGACGTGATTTTTATGGATGTTCATATGCCTCAGATGGATGGAGTAGAGGCAACAGGCAAAATTCGGGAGTGGGAACGAATCAATAACATTGCCAACCGTGTCCCTATTGTTGCAATGACAGCAAATACGCTTAAAAATGACAAAGACTTATTTATAGCAGCCGGAATGGATGATTATTTAGGAAAACCTTTTAATGTCAGTGAGTTGGTCCGACTTTTCGATAGAATAAACAAACAATTGGAACGAAAAAACATATAACTATGGAATTTTCTGATACAACGTACTCCTGGTTAGGCAAAACAGTACTAATTGTCGAAGACAACGAAACCAGCAATATCTATTTTGAAGCTGCGTTGAGAAAGACAAATGCTAATCTGATTTGGGCAAAGAATGGTTTGGACGCTGTTGAAATAGTCAAAAACAATAATCGGATTGATTTGATTTTGATGGATATCAATATGCCCAAAATGGACGGTATTGAAGCAACCCGAATAATCAAAGGCCTTTATCCTGAAATTATAATCGTTGTTCAGACCGCCTTTATTCTTTCCGGAGAAGAACGAATGTGCCAGGATGCCGGTTGTGATGAGTTTATTACCAAACCAATTCGTTTAAAGTATCTTCTTGATACCATTAACCGTTATTTAGCTTCGCCTAAAATTATATAAGCACCAAATTTCTTTTGTTGATCAGGTTCAACCAGCGGCAGAAATCCTGAAAGCAATTTCCCATCTTTTAATCTTGCTGGATTTATTTGGGTTTGCTCTTCTACAAAATCATGATATTTATTCGCCGAACCATAAAAAAGTTCAAACTTTCCAGTTGTTTCTGAATGAATTTTTTTCTCAAGTATAATGGTGAGTATCCCCATATTCATCCGGCTGTTTATCTCAATGCAAGGCTGCATCATTAAGCCTTTCTGATGCATGAAAATCAGGGAATCGACACCTAAAAACCCCCGATGCAATTTTACATAGATTGACTTTTCCAGGGCATTGCGGATGAGTTTTGCTGTAGTACTAATCATTTCCATCACTTTAGCAGGATTCATGTTGGGTACGATCTTTTCCAGATCTGGATGTATCAACGTTCCACGGTATTGTCCGTTGGTATTGGTTTCAAAGATCGAGAACCCAAGGTATTCGATTTCCGATGCCGAAATAATGCGGAATTGAAACGATAAATCCATGCATTTTTCAAGAAAAGGCTCTGCAATCAGATAGTTTTGTTGCTTTAGTACTCCTGAAATCCACTGTTTATTTGAGGTGTTCAGTTTCGTTTTCCGGATAATCTGGATACCGCGACCGGAAGAACTCAAAGGAGCTTTCAGAACCAGTGGCAGGTGTTTGTCAAGAAGTATTTCAATTTCTTCGCAGCTGATTACTTTTTGGCCAATCATCTCTTTACGGATCAACCAATCTGGCTGGTTGTTATCCAGAATATTATTCAATAAAGCAAGAGCAGTCGATCGTTCAAAAAGCAATTTGTGTTCATCTTTCCATGCGAAAACCTGACTTTTTCGGAATTTATCTGAGCATTTTTCCTTTATATTTTTTAGTTTGAAATGAGCGGCAGGGTTCCATCCCCAGGGATAAATGGCATTGAATGAACCTTCTGGCATTGCTTCCAATTCTGATAAATTACAAAATCTGGGCAATTCGAATCCGGCTAATTCCATTATTTGCCGAAACTCGGCCGACGGCGGATTCTCGGTTAATACAAAATCGTTTTTGTTGCAAAATACAAAGGGCAGAATGGCCAAATCGCGTTCCATTTTCTGAAGCAAAAGTGGAGGCTGGTAACTAAACGATCCATTGGCAACGGCCAGTTCACATGTTGGGTTAAAGTAATAAACATTTGCTTTCGCCATAGAATCTCTTTAAATCAAACAACAAAGATAGAATCCAATCAACCGCATTTCAGGAATTAATAAAAAATAAACCTCAATTTGTTTTGATTTTTAAAATTAGAATATACATTTGCATTATTAAATAAATAAAGATCGCAAAATCTTTTAATTATGAAACAATATTCTTCTGAAATATTAAAAATGAATTTGTCACAAAACATGAGCTGGTCAATGGCAATGTGTATGTGTTTTTGTATGACTTTTCAGAAGCAGGCCGCTATATAGCTAAGTTTTAGCCAAACTTTATATATCGAGCCCTTCTGGATACCATACCAGAAGGGTTTTTTTTGAAATCTTAACAAATGTTATATGAGTGAAAATCATACCGAAGTATTGTAAAATCGGTTTCGTGGCGTACAATAGGTACCATTGATACCATTGTTATTTCGCTGCTGATCACTGGAAAAATAACACTGGCACTTTCAATAGGCGGAATCGAAGTGTTCACCAAAATGGCCTTATATTTTTCCCACGAGCGTGCCTGGAACCGTATCAATTTCGGTAGAATAAAAAAAGCAGATGTTGATTATCAAATATAATTCCGTATGGAAAGAAACTTTTTACCTATATCTATTGATGTTTCGAATCGCAAAATATTAATCATTGGCGGCGGACAAAGCGCCTTGAAGAAAATCAGGATTTTGCAGCGGTCGGGAGCAAACATCGAAGTAGTTGCTGAAAATATTATAAACGAAGTTTATGAAACTAGTGTCGCCTGTTTTCGGAAAAGCTATGAACCTGGCGATTTAAAAGGCTATTTGATGGTGTATTCATGTACAAACAATGAATCCCTTGACCGGCAAATTGCCGAAGATGGTAAGGTTGCTGGAGTACTTGTTAATATTCACGATAATCCGGCGCTTTGCCAGTTCGTTTCACCAGCTATTTACCGCGATGGTAATATTTCGGTGGCCGTTAGCTCGAATGCCGAAAATGTTTACGAAGCCATTCGTTTACGCAACCTGATTCAGGAATTTTTGGTAAATCTTAAAAATGAACAAATATGAGTATTCAATTAAATCCTTTAAGCGAGCAACAGTTAAGCGCTTTAGGTAGCCTGACTGCAGGGGTGAGCAGAGAGCAATTGCTATGGATAAGTGGCTATTTTCAAGGGTTGCTGGCTTCATCTGTTAACATTCAGCCAACTTTGATCACAGGCAGTAAAAAAATTAAAATTCTTTACGGAACACATACCGGTCGAAGTAAACTGATTGCTGCTCAACTTGCTGAAAAACTTTCGGCAAAAGGTGTTGATGCAGTTTCGGTAGCATTAGACGAATACAAAACCCGGCAATTGGCTTCGGAAACCAACCTTGTTTTTATTGTCAGTACGCACGGTGAAGGCGAACCACCTACCATGGCTGAGGATTTTCATGGGTTTATTACCGGGAAACGTGCGCCACAACTGCCCAACCTGAACTACTCGGTGGTGGCGTTGGGCGATAAAAGCTACAAGTTGTTTTGCCAAACGGGAATCGATATCGATCAGGCATTAACAAAATTGGGAGCCAAAACCATTTTGCCCATTCTGACACTCGATGTTGATTTTGAGGAAGAAGTAGCACGTTGGATTTCAGAATTTACCAATGTTTTTGCTGAAACTTCTTCAGCTTTGATGCAAACCGAATCAGAGTCGCACATGGTTTCAACAGGCGCAAGCTACACGCGAAAAAATCCTTTTCATGCTACTGTAATCGATAAAGTGAAAATTACCGGACGCGATTCAGACAAGGAAGTGTACCATGTGGAGATTTCGCTCGACGGTTCAGGAATTAGCTACGAACCGGGCGATTCGGTTGGTATTTTGGCCAATAATCCATCGGAACTGGTCGATGCGATTTTGAAGCAAACCGGTTTCGATGGCAACGAACCGGTTTCGGTTAAAGAGGGTTCTTTTTCTTTTCGCGAAGCTTTGACTGAGCATCTGGAAATTACTGTTCTAAATCGCGATGTGATTCAGAAATATCAGAAAAAGGTGCAAAATACGAAACTTCAGGAGGTAATTGACAGCGAACAACTATTGGACAAATACTTGTATGGACACGATATTCTGGATTTATTGGAAGAATTTGCTTTTACGCTTTCGCCACAGGACTTGGCTGATGTGCTGAGAAGTTTCCCGGCGCGCTTATATTCTATTTCGTCGAGTCAGGATGCGGTGGGCGATGAAGTGCACATTACAGTGGCAACTGTGCGGTATTCCAGCAAAGGAAGAAATCGGGGAGGGGCTTGTTCAACCTATTTGGCCGACCGGATTGAAATTGATGGGCAGATTTCAGTATTCATTGAAAAGAATCCGGCATTTAAACTTCCGGAAAATAAAGAAACTCCGGTTATTTTAATTGGAGCAGGAACAGGCGTTGCGCCATACCGGGCGTTTCTTCAGCACCGCGAAGCCAACAATCAGAAAGGGAAAACCTGGTTGTTCTTTGGCGAACGCCGTTTCCATTCTGATTTTTTATACCAGGTTGAATGGCAAAAGCTGTTGAAAGAAGGCTATCTGGAGAAAATCGATGTGGCTTTCTCGCGCGATCAGGATGAGAAAATATATGTACAAAACCGATTGATCGAAAAGCAAAAGGAAGTTTTTGAATGGTTAAACAAAGGTGCCAATATTTACTTGTGTGGCGACATGAAACAAATGGCCCGGGACGTACAGAAAACTTTATTGCAAATATTCGAAACAGAAGGAGGCATGAGCGAGGATAAGGCACAGGAATACCTGAAAACATTGAAAAAAGAGAAGCGATTCCAGACCGATGTTTACTGATCTGGATATCAAATTAAAGATTTGAAGAAAAGTAATATTCATAGGAATTGTATGAACAAAACTGATCGATCATTACATTTTAGTAATGAAAATACTTGTCAATTCATACGAAGAAAAACTGAATGAAGATGAATGATATTATTAATTGGAACGAACTTTCAGAGTTAGAGCGAATCAAATACGAAAGCAACTACCTCAGGGGAACCTTGGTGGAAAGCCTTACCGATCCGGTTACCGGTTCAATTGCTTATGCTGATACCCATCTCTCCAAGTTTCATGGCATGTATCAACAATCGGCTCGCGATCTGGAAAAAGAACGTAAACGCCAAAAGTTGGAACCTGCTTATTCTTTCTTGATCCGGGTACGAGTTCCGGGTGGAGTGGTAAATTCGAAGCAATGGCTACAGATGGATTGGATTTCGGAACAATACGCGAACAATACGTTGAAACTGACAACCCGGCAGGCTTTTCAGTTGCATGGAGTTATTAAATCGAATTTGAAGAAAACCATTCAGGCCATGAATGCCGAACTAATGGATACGATTGCGGCTTGCGGCGATGTGAACCGTAATGTGATGTGCCATCCGAATCCGGCAGAATCGGAGCTGCATGCCGAAGTGGCTGAAACTGTCCGCCAGATCAGCGAACATTTATTACCATCGACTTCTGCTTATCACGAAATATGGCTCGACCAGAAGTTGATTGCCGACAGTAAAAAAGAGGTTGAACCCATTTATGGAGATCGTTACCTGCCACGGAAATTCAAGATTGCCATCGCTCTTCCGCCCTACAACGATTCCGATGTTTTTTCGCAGGATTTGGGCTTTATCGCCATTGTTGAAAAAGACAAAATTGTGGGTTACAATGTGGCGGTTGGCGGCGGAATGGGCACCACTTTCGGAATGCCCGAAACTTATCCTCGACTGGCCGAAGTGATTGGTTTTTGTACTCCTGAGCAGGTTGTTGATGTGGCCGAAAAAGTGTTGCTGGTGCAACGTGACAACGGAAACCGCCAAAATCGTAAACGCGCAAGGTTGAAATATACCATTGATGATCATGGAATTGATTGGTTCAAAAAAGAGTTGCACCAATACCTGGGTTACGAGCTTCCGGAACCGAAACCGTATCGTTTTATCCGGAATGGCGACCGATTGGGCTGGAAGAAAGGTGCCAGTGGAAAATGGAGCCTTTCGCTTTTTGTTGAAGGCGGGCGGGTAGCCGACCGAAACGGTTTTAACCTGAAATCAGCGCTTCGTGAAATTGCACAACATATTGATGGCCAATTTATTTTAACGGGGAACCAAAATTTAATCGTTGCCAATGTTACCGCAGAGGAAAAGAAAACCATCAGTGAAATACTGAAACAAAAAGGGGTGTTACCGGGCGAAATTTCAGGACTCAGACAGAATTCCATCGCCTGCGTAGCTCTCAATACATGTGGTTTGGCTTTTGCTGAAGCCGAAAGATATCTGCCATCGCTGATCACAAAAATAGAATCGATTCTCGATCAGTACGGGCTTTTTCATGATGAAATAGTAATTCGTATGACTGGTTGCCCCAATGGTTGTGGAAGACCGTATCTGGCTGAAATTGGCTTTGTCGGAAAATCGGAAGGCCATTACAACCTGTACCTGGGCGGAAACTTTACCGGAACCCGACTCAATGCACTCTATAAAGAAACGCTTACCGAAGGCGAAATTCTGGCGGAATTAACGCCTGTTATTGCTGATTATGCGGCAACGCGAAGCGAAGGAGAAAAGTTTGGCGATTTTGTTATCCGCAAGCAATATGTGAAAGAAATTGTGAAAGGAAGTGATTTCAGGCATTAAAAAAATAAAACAGTCATTTTCCGAAATAGTGGTTTCTACATCAAGAAAATGGGTTTTTACCGCGTTTATTCTGGCCAGTGAAAACTCATTCGCCCAAGCAATACGACGCATTTTCGAAAGTAAAGTGTATCTTTCTCATGAACAGGAAGAGTTGCTGTTTGTTCAGGATTTGGTAATACATTGGATTAAAAAATAACGGATGGGTACAGGAACAGTTTCAATTTTAGGTTGTGGTTGGTTAGGTTTTCCGCTGGGAGAACATCTTCAAAATAAAGGTTTTACGGTCAAAGGTTCGGTTACGTCTGCCGAAAAGTTTGATTTGCTAAGTTCTTCAGGAATTCTGCCTTACCTGATTGTGCTGAGCAATACTGAAATAGTGGTTGATAACGCTTCCTTTTTCGAAACAGATGTGTTGATTGTTTCTATTCCTCCGCGTCGGGTTGAAGGCATTGCGTTGATTTTTCCGGCTCAGATAGAGCAACTGATTCTATTTATTCTAAAGTATCGTATCCGAAAAGTAATTTTCATTTCGTCCACTTCAGTTTATCCTGAAGATTCTCAGACTGCGACCGAAAATGATATTCTTTTTCCGGATAAAGAAAGCGGAAAAGCTTGTCTGGCAGCCGAAAATGTGCTTAAAAATCAGACTGATTTCGAAACTACGGTCATCCGGTTTGGCGGGTTGATCGGTGCCGACCGTAATCCTGCCCGTTTTCTCCTGAAATCGAACCGTCCTGTGGCAAACGTCCCGGTCAACCTGATTCATCAGGACGATTGCATCGGAATTATTGATGCCATTATTGAGCAGGACCTCTGGGGTGAAACACTGAATGCCTGTTGCCCCGAACATCCGCTGAAAAAAGATTTTTACGGAAAAGCTGCTCGTATTTCAGGTTTGCCAGAGCCACTTGTTTCCGATCGGGTTGAAGCTTATAAGATAATAGATAGCAGTAAATTACAACATTTATTAAAATATAAGTTAAAATACCAAAGCCCGATGGATTATCTGGATTCGTTGGAACACGAAAAGTGAGCGCTGATGAGAATGAAAAACAAAATGGGAATCAGGCTACTTCAAGACTTTTTTTCGATTTTCGGTACAGGTAAGAATTGAAAATATTTCTTTTAGCAAACCGTAATTGCTTGTCGGAATTAACCATTTTGATATAAACACTTTTTGGAACACCAAAGTATTCATAGGTTGATCCGTCTAAAAATGTGACTTCAAGTAAAAGTCCTTTGTGTTTGAAATCGGCGATATTCGATTCGGTGATGGTGCTGTTGTATTCTTCTAAATTGGCAGCGATCGTTTCGGGCGCAATGCTTACCAGAAAATGATACGCATCAATGATTTGGCGGCTTTTCTGTTCAGCAACCTGTGCCATTTCGTCTTCATCCTGAAACTTGTCCGGATGCCATTCTTTTACCAAATTCCGATAAGTGGTTTTTAGTTTTTTAAGGTCGGTGTCGGGTTCAACGTTGAACAGTTTTTTGTATTCGTTAATACGCTTCATAGGTGCTTCTTTCTAAATTTCTTCGACAGGGTAAATTCCCCGGCTTTTTAACAAGCCGCAAAATTACCCTTTTAAAAGTCTTGAATGCTACCTAATTGTTAATTGTCGGTGCCAAATGCCCGTCGCTACTCGCCCTGCTGAGTTTTTCGTCGTCCTGTTAAAGATTTTGTCGTCCTGTTCAGTTTTTTGGCATCCGAGTAGGTTCTTTCGTCGTCCTGTTAGATTTCTGACCGTCCTGTTAAAGGTTCTTGTGTCCTTTCGCGGGTTTCAGCGGTTTTTTAACGAATTCATAGCAATTTTACTTCGGACAAATCCCGTGAAATTAGCGGAACCGTATCGCACCCATTTTCGAAAATGATACCTTTACGGCCTGTTTGTTTATAAAAGGAAAAGTATGCAAAAGAAAATTATGTTACTGGGTTCGGGCGAGTTGGGCAAAGAGTTTGTAATTGCCGCCAAACGCCTTGGACAAACAGTAATTGCTGTCGATCGTTACGCAGGCGCCCCGGCCATGCAGGTTGCCGATCAGTTTGAAGTGATTAATATGCTCGATGGCGCCGAGCTCGACCGCATCGTCGATAAACATCGGCCCGATCTGATTGTACCCGAAATTGAAGCCATTCGCACCGAACGTTTTTACGATTACGAGAAGTCCGGAATTCAGGTGGTTCCTTCGGCCAAAGCGGCCAACTTTACCATGAATCGCAAGGCCATTCGCGATTTGGCGGCCAAAGAACTGGGTCTGAAAACAGCCAACTACCGTTACGCCCAAAGCTTCGATGAGCTGAAAGCTGGCGTTGCCGAAGTTGGAATTCCGTGCGTGGTGAAGCCGCTGATGTCGTCGTCGGGTAAAGGACAATCAGTTATAAGAAGCGAAAGCGATATTAAAAAAGCATGGAAAACGGCTGCAGATAAAGGCCGTGGCGATTTATCGGAAGTGATTGTTGAAGCTTTTGTTCCTTTTTTAAGCGAAATTACGCTGCTTACCGTGACCCAGAAAAATGGAGAAACCTTGTTTTGCGCGCCAATTGGTCACCGACAGGAGCGTGGCGATTACCAGGAAAGCTGGCAGCCGGTATTGCTTCCTGAAGGTTTTGAAGAAGAAGCCCGGAGCATGGCAGCTCAGGTGACCAAAGCTTTGGGTGGCGCCGGTATTTGGGGCGTCGAATTTTTTATTACTGCTGAAGGTGTTGTCTTTTCCGAATTATCGCCCCGTCCGCACGATACGGGTATGGTAACATTGGCTGGTACGCAAAACCTCAGCGAATTCGAATTGCATTGCCGGGCAGTTTTGGGTTTGCCGATTCCCGAAATCAGGCAGGAAAAAGCGGGAGCGAGTGCCGTTATCCTTTCGGACATTGAAACGAATTTGCCGGAATACCTCGGCATTGATTTGGTATGTCAAAATCCACATGCCGATGTTCGCCTATTTGGGAAAGAAGCTGCCCGCATTCACCGCCGAATGGGCGTAGTAGTGGTAAATGCCGAACTGGGAGCCGATGTGTCGGAGTTAAAGCAAATTGCCCGAAAACTGGCTGATTTGGTTGAGGTGAAAGCTTCACCATTAAAATAGCAGAACAATTTTATACTGAAAGAGGCTGTCTGGTTTTGATTCAGACAGCCTCTTTTGTGCTTTTCTATCAGGTAAATTTTATTGCTGCTTTTGAATTTTACTTTTCCGTATTCCGTAGGTAAAGTAAATAATAAAACCGATAGCCATCCAAATAATCAACCGTAGCCAGGTATCCAGCGGAAGTGAAACCATCTGTAGAATACAAATACCAGCTCCCAGAATTGGAACAAACGGAACGAACGGAGTTTTAAATGCCCGTTCAAGATCAGGTCGTTTCACTCTCAGAATAATTATCCCGATACAAACAATGGCGAAAGCCAGCAAGGTACCGATTGAAACCAGTTCACCAAGAATGTTGATTGGTAAAATTCCTGCGACGATCATGGCGACAAATCCGGTTACTAAAGTACTCACGTATGGAGTCTTGAACCTGGAATGTACTTTTGCAAACACGGGTGGCAAAAGCCCATCTTTTGCCATCGAGAAGAAAATTCGGGGTTGGCCCAGTAACATGACCAGAATTACAGAGCTTAGTCCTGCAATTGCAGCAATTTTAATAATGGGACGCAACCAAAATAAGCCTTCGCCCATAGCGTTAACACCAACGGCAATTGGGTCCGCAACATTCAAAAAAGTGTAACTTACAATGCCGGTTAATACGATAGCTACTAAAATATAGAGAAGCGTCGAAATTCCGAGAGAACCCAATATTCCAATAGGCATATCACGTTTGGGATTTTTTGCTTCCTGAGCTGCTGTAGAAACAGCGTCGAACCCAATGTAAGCAAAGAAGATTACGGCAGCTCCACGAAAAATTCCACTCCAGCCATAATGTCCCCAAACACCGGTATTTTTAGGAATAAAAGGATGCCAATTGGCTTTGTTCACAAACATGAACCCGATTCCGATAAACAACAGAATGACAAACACTTTAATTACAACCATGAAATTGTTGAATCTCGCCGATTCTTTGATCCCAATTAAGAGTAAAATAGAAATTGCTGCCACAATAAACATGGCTGGTAAGTTTAAAATTCCGGACAGGTGAGGCAGACTTCCAATGGCCACTCCCGTATCTGCCAGATTTTTTGTTAATTCGGGTGTCACAGATTTCCATCCAACCTGAGGGATATCGACCATAACAGTTCCCATAGCAGCGGTAAATTGCGCCGGAATGTTAATGCCAAAGTCTTTTAGAAAACTTACCACATAGCCAGACCAACCCACCGCAACGGTTGACGCGGCAAAAAGGTACTCCAGAATTAGGTCCCAGCCAATAATCCAGGCAACAAACTCACCCATGGTAGCGTAGGCGTAGGTATATGCACTGCCCGAAATCGGGATCATCGAAGCAAATTCGGCATAGCACAAACCCGCGAACAGACAGGCCATTCCGGAAATTAAAAACGAGATAACAATTGCAGGCCCAGCATATTGAGCCGCTGCCTGACCCGTTAAAACAAAAATTCCGGCACCAATTACTGCACCAATTCCAAGAGTGGTTAAGTTAAATGCGCTTAACGATTTTCGTAGGCCTTGATCGGATTTCGATTCGGCCATTAACAGGGATAAAGGTTTTGTGATAAATAATTTTGACATAGGGTCTGGTTTTGAAGTACCAAAAATAGCTTTTTTGTTGAATAAATCACTTATCCTGTTAAATTGTTGGGGGTAGTTTATGTTTTTTTATTAAATAGAAGGGTTTTGATCGCGGCATAGAAAAATGGGATAAGGGTAACGACAATAAGCCCCAGAAAGATGATTTCGAAGTTATCCTTAATCCAGGTGATTTCGCCCAAAAAATATCCGGTAAGAGTAAAAAAGGGTACCCAGATCGCCGAGCCAATAATGGTATATTGTTTAAATATTGGAAAATCAAACGACACCGTTCCTGCAAAAAAAGGAATATAGGTTCGGATCACAGGAAAGAACCGACCAATAATAATCGACTTTTTACCATATTTTTGATAAAATTCCCGAGTTTTAACAATAGACGGAACTAGATATTTCCGGATCAGTTTGCGGTGGCTTCGCTCAATGCGGTGTCCAATCAGTACTCCAATCTGGTAATTGAAATGATTCCCAAATATTGCTGCTAAAATTAAAAGGGGAACCAGTACCCAGATACTCATATCAGACGAAGCTGCAATTACTCCTGCTGAGAAAAGTAATCCGTCGCCGGGCAGAAACGGGAAAACGATTAATCCGGTTTCCAGAAAAATGATCAGGAACAAAACCAGATAGGCTTCCCATATGTTTTTATCCACCAACGCAAAAATAGCTTCATTGGTGTGAAATAGTATATGATAAATTTGCTCCAGCATTTTGTTTTCAGTTTGGATGGCTTAAGTTTTTTGTCGAGTAAAAAGCATGGTGTAATTTACAGAACGCCTAAAGTTACTGTAAATTACACCATCAAAACAAACATAAGCGCTACTTGATATAGAAATTAAGATATATTTCAGTTAATATTTCTTAATGAACCATATTCATGGAATCAAAAGTAATTGGTTAGCAACTCGCAAACCTTACTTAAAAAATCATTATCCGCTTTAGTAAATGGGGCAGGAGAGTGGCTGTCAATATCAAGCTCGGCAATGAACTTTCCATTCTTTAAAACCGGAACAACTATTTCCGATTGGACTTCGAGCCCGCACGAAATGTAGTTTTCAATCTGAGTCACATCCTGAACAACCATGGTCTGGCCACTTGCAGCAACCTGACCGCAAATGCCTTTTCCAACGGCAATGTGGGTATGCTGCGTTGGTTTACCGACAAACGGACCCAAAAAAAGCTCATTCGTTTTCTGATCTAAAATATAAAACCCCACCCAGTCGTAATGGTAAACTTCTTGTTTCAAAAGTTCACAAATCCGGAGCAAAAGGTCTTCTGGATTAATTTTTACCAATCCGGCAATCTTTTGATATACTTCATCAAAATTCGTTGTCATACTTTCCTTTTGTTTAAATTATAACTAATAGCTATAAAGATCAATGCCATCCGTGAAAAGTTTAAACAAGCCTTTTCGAATGACTAAAAACTATTCCCTATTGGCAAGCGGTTAGAACAGTTGTCTGTCAAACACTCGTGGATTGGGACTGGTTATCCCATTTGCCTCGTTACTTGATTACCATTTGATCTTCATGGGTAATCTTTTCGCAATATTTGCATTTCAGGTCAAGCGGATTCTTTGAAATAACCGTAAAATGCGTCGTGATTTCTTCGTTGTTTGTAATACATTTCGGGTTAAAGCATTTTACAATCCCGATTACTTTGTCCGGAACCTCCACCACTCGTTTTTCGACCACTTCGTAATCGCGAATGATATTGAGTTTGGCATTTCTAGCAATCAGCGAGATTTTGTTGATCTCGTCATCTTCAAAAAATACATCAGAAAGCTTAATAATGGCTTTGCTTCCGAGTTTTTCACTCTCGAAATTGGCGCCAAAAGTAATTTGCGATTTCACATTCTGAAGTCCCAGAATGGAAATAACTTTAAAAAGGTTTTCTGAAGGAATATGATCGATTACAGTGCCATTGTTTATCGCACTGACTTTCAGTTTTAATTTCTTTTTTAAACTATCGGGCATGGCTGTATTTATTTAAGATTGAGGATATGGGCTATAATGGCCTGGCGGGCGTAAACACCGTTCCGGGCTTGTTCAAAATAATAGGCTTTTTCATTGGCATCAACATCGGGATGAATTTCATTGACACGGGGAAGTGGATGAAGAATTCTCATATTTGGCTTGGTATTCTCCAACATACGGTTGCGCAAAATATAAACGTTTTTCACTTTCTCATATTCAATGGGATCCGAAAAACGTTCTTTCTGAACACGGGTCATGTAAATGATGTCGGCGTGATTGATGTTCTCGTTGATTTCGCTATGCTCGAAATAACGAATTCCTTTTTCTTTCAGGAACAATTTGTATTCTTCGGGCATGGCAAGTTCATCAGGAGCAATAAAATTGAAAATGGGGTTTTCGAACTCTGACATGGCCATTAGCAGAGAATGAACCGTCCGCCCGTATTTTAAGTCGCCAATCATAAAAATGTTAATGTTGTCGAGTGTTCCCTGAGTTTTCAGGATCGAATACATATCGAGCAGCGTTTGTGTTGGGTGCTGGTTTGCACCATCGCCGGCGTTGATCACCGGAACACTTGAAACTTCTGCTGCGTATCGGGAACTGCCTTCTAGCGGATGTCGCATGACAATTAAATCGACATAGTTGCTGACCATCCGGATGGTATCGTGCAAGGTTTCTCCTTTCGAAACGCTGGATGATCCGGCATCCGAAAATCCGATGATTCGTCCGCCCAATCGGTTGATGGCTGTTTCAAAGCTCAGCCGGGTGCGGGTTGATGGTTCAAAAAACAAAGAAGCTACTACTTTTCCTTCAAGCAGTTTCTGGTTGGGGTTTTTCTCAAAATCAGCCGCGAGTTCCAAAATTCGCAGGTAGTCTTCTTTTGAATAATCGGTAATCGAAATTAAATCTTTCTTCTTCATTTTATGTGATGTTTTTTAATGGTGGTGAAGCATAAAAAAACCAACAGAAATTCTTATTCTGTTGGTTTTTTGTATCGAACCGGATTGTCCGGGAATAATACTTTTGAATTAAAACAAATAGATGATGGAAGCAAAACAATTGATTTGGGAAAAACTTTCCCCGGTGAAGTATTTCTCTGGGAAAGCAGGAATATTGTTTTATCAGGTGTTCCATCAAAATTCAAAATTAAAGTGTTTTTGCAATCTATTTTAATTTTACGTTTATTAGTTATGAAAAGGTTATTAACATTCGGATCTTGCCGTATTCGGTTGATGTTTATGGTAATTCCCTAATCTTCAAACCTTCTATTTTATTCAGTTTCTCTTCAATCCGGTTAAGCTCACTCAATCTGATTAGTGTTTTTATCTGGCACCTCAGATCAAACATCGGATCAATCTGAACCAATTTTTCATCTTTGAATAGTTTCATGACCTCATTCATAACACCATAATCAAACTCAATCAGGAGTAGCTTTTCGACAAGCTTTTCAACGATTTCAGCCTGATTGATCGCATCGAGAGCAGCATTTTTGTATGCATTAATTAAACCGCTTACGCCCAATAAAGTTCCGCCAAAATAGCGAACAACTACGATCAGAATATTGGTCAAATCAAAACTTTGGATTTGTCCCAGAATAGGCTTCCCGGCGGTTGACGAAGGTTCACCATCGTCGTTGGCCCTGAAATGCAATTTTTCGTGTCCCAATCGCCAGGCGTAGCAATGATGCCGTGCCGAGTAATGCTCTTTCTTGATGGACTGGACAATTTCCTTGATCTGATCTTCGGAATACACAGGATAAGCATATGCCATAAATTTGCTGCCTTTGTCTTTAAACAGCCCTTCCGAAGGGGTCAGTATGGTTTTATAGGTGTCTTCCATCAGAAATTCATTAAGATCAAGATGGCAATTATGGCCATGAATACTCCGGTAAAGTTAACTCTAGAAAACTTCTCTTTAAACACCGCCAATCCAATAAATATTGAAAGTAAAACAATACTGATGTTATTTAATCCGAAAATAATTGAACTATCTAGTTTACTGTTGTTTAACGCCAGAATGAAAAAATACAAAGAACCAAAATTAGCGATTCCCAGGATTGTTCCGCCAATGAGTTCCGAAATCGTAATGCTGTTTGAAAACGATTTTGGCTTTATCAGGATGAATGTCAAACCGATCAGGAGTGCTGTCAGGAAAACCACGGCAGAGAATAGCTGGCTCATACTATTGGGTATGTAGTAAGTTTGCGCATATTTTACGATCGAATCGGTTATTCCTGATCCCAGGAATATGATAATGGGTATAATGATTAATTTGATGTTTTTGGCTTTATTCACCGGACGGAAACTCGTCAGGAAAACAGCAATTGTAGCCAATGCCAGTCCCGAAATCTTAAAAAAAGTTGTTTTCTCGGAGAAATACAGAATTGAGAACAGAATGGGGATTACCATCGACAATTTTCCGGCAATGGTTGTAACCGCAACGCCGGAATGACGCGTTGAATAGCCGATCAGAAAAAACATCACGACAAACGAGAAGCCGATTAAAAGGGCATAAGGGAACCATCCGGATGTAATAATATGTAGAATCGAAATTGGATGACGATTGAGGCTGAACCCAAGAATAGCAGCAACCAGATAATTCACTGTGATCAGTTTGATTAGTTGGGTTTTAAACCGCTCGGTAACTTTAAACGTGGCGAAGATTACTGTGGACGAAAGAATACTCAACAAGAGATAAATCATCTGATGTGATTTTATATGCAAGAAACGAACATGCCGCTGGTAATTGTTTTTAAGGTGTGCAGAACAAAAAGACAAGAAAATATTGTTTGACACGGAAATCTCATCGCAGGTGAGTTCAATCCGAACGTACCAATAATCAAATTATTAATATTAAAATATTCGGATGAAAAAAGCAGATCGAAATTGACCTGCTTCATATCTGTTACAATTTTAATTTCTTTTCAATCTCATCGACACAAAGTTTAAACGCTTTGTCTGTTTCTTTCAGGTTATTCACCGTTTTACAGGCGTGAAGCACGGTTGCATGGTCCTTGTGCCCAATTTGCGAACCGATGGATGCCAGCGACGATTTGGTCATATTCTTGGAGAAGTACATGGCCAGTTGCCGTGCCTGAACAACTTCGCGCTTCCGGGTTTTTGCCTGAAGTGAATCGACCGGCATATTGAAATAATCGCAAACGACTTTTGAAATGTAATCGATGGATAATTCTCGTTTCGAATTCTTAACCAACTTGTTGATCATTTCGCTGGCTAATTCAATCGTGATTTCTTTACGATTCAGCGTTGATTGGGCCAGAAGTGAAACGAGTGCCCCTTCGAGTTCCCTGATATTATTGGTAATGTGTGAAGCAATGTATTCCAAAACTTCATTCGAAATTTCGATGCCGTCTTTATAAATCTTGCGCCTCAGTATATCCATTCTGGTTTCGAAGCTAGGTTGCTGCAAATCGGCAGTCAAACCCCATTTAAATCTCGAAAGTAATCGTTGCTCAAGACCTTTTAATTCAATTGGCGGCTTATCTGAAGTTAGGATAAGTTGTTTCCCGCTCTGATGCAAATGATTAAAAATATGGAAGAATGTTTCCTGTGTCTTTTCTTTTCCGGCAAATTCCTGAACATCATCCAGAATCAGGACATCGATCATCTGGTAAAAATTCAAAAAGTCGTTTCGGTTGTTGTTCCGGGTTGCTTCGGTAAACTGGGTCTGAAATTTATTCGAATTCACGTATAAAACGACCTTGTCGGGGAAGCGTTCTTTGACTTCGATGCCAATAGCATGAGCCAGGTGAGTTTTTCCGAGGCCAGAATTGCCATAAATCATCAGTGGGTTGAACGCGGTACCGCCAGGATTCTGAGAAACAGCATATCCGGCACTTCGGGCCAGACGGTTACACTCTCCTTCAACGAAATTTTCGAAGGTATTATCCAAACGCAATTGGGGATCAATCTGAATCTTCTGAATACCGGGAATGATGAAAGGATTCTTTATCGATGATTTTCCTTCTGCTTTCAGCGGAATACTCATCGGTTTGTTTTGAATTTTGCTGTTGTTACTTGTCGGATATTTGATAGTATATGGTTGTGAGTTACTTTGATTGTTACCCATAACCACAACATATTCGAGCTTGGCTCCAATTCCAAGTTCTTTTCTCAGTGTTTTTCTGAGTAAGTCGATGTATTGTTCTTCGAGATATTCATAAAAAAATGGACTAGGAACCTGAATTGTAAGTACTTCATCATCCAAATTTACAGGAACGATTGGTTCAAACCATGTTTTAAAACTTATGCCTGGAACGTTGTCACGGATTACTGACAGACAACGATCCCAAACCAAACGATGATCATTAATCATTTTGGAGCCGGATATTAATAAATTTGACAAAACTGTTTTCCTTATTTGTTTTTCCCTGAAACAAATTTTGTGAAAAAAAATGTAGAAAAAAAATGGATTTGCACTTGACTTTTATTAAAATGTGATAAGGTCTTTAAGGCTCAGGCATTTAAAAAAGAAAAAAAAATTAATATTTTTTTAATGAGTTTAATGTGTTGGTAATCAAATATTTAGGTGCTTTAATTGTTTAAAAGCCTGCAAATAAAGGAATGTAGAAAATTTAACAATAATAAAAAGTATTGTTTTATAGCTAATTCGGTTGTTTTTTAATCGCTTTTTCAAGTTTTATCTTTCTTCCGTTCTTAAATGCGACCAAAGTTGCATCTGGAAAATTGATTCTGGCTGTTTCGAGAAGCTCTGATATTTTTTCAAAATCACTGGATTTTCCGGCCATATAGTTGTAGGTTTCGCTCACTTTTATTTCCTCAATTTTTCCCAATCCTTTAAAAAATGCTGATTCGGTCGATAATTTTGCTGGACTCGAAATTAAATGAACTTTGTAAATAATTTGATTTTTCTCGTCCGGAGATGAAGGTTTGGCTGTAATGTAAACATCTTTGCCGACATTGAAGGCCGAAAAATGGACATATCGCTTTGGATTGTTCCGAACGTCTTTCAGTAATAAATCAAGACTATTGGATAAACTACCCAGATTTTGATATAAAACAGGATCATTGATCAGTAAGCCAGCAGAACTATCTGTAGTATTCAGTTTCTGAATGATTTTGTTTATGCCCTTAACAGATGAGCTTATTTCAGCAAATACTGGACTAATATTCAGTTTTGAAAGAGAATCAGACAAGGATGAGAAGTTTTTGATCATATTGGCTATCTGATCTGAATTATTACTGATTGTTGTGGTGATGCTATCCAGGTTGGTTACAATGGAGTTGACTTTTCCACTTCCTATTATTTTATTCAACTCGGCTGACGCTGTTTCGATGTTGGCCACGGTGCGGTTAATGTTCTCAAAACTCTGCGTCAGATTCTCTCTGGTCCTTTCATTAAATACAGCGGTTACAATGGTAAGAGCCGAATCAAGCGAAGCAATTAATTCTTCGGCTTTTTTCTTTAATGGCAACACCTGCATGCTGACTTGCTCTTTTAAATCGCCTTCCGTAGCCCCAGGGATAGTATCGTTAGGCTGATAATACTCTCCGGAATGCACAATCTCCAGCTTAACCGATTTTGTTCCCATGATATCGCTGGAAACAATTTTTGCAGTTGATCCTTTGGCTATTTTATAATCTCCATGGAGCGACAAGGTAACAAAAAGTCGTCCTGAGTAATCTTTCATTAACTCAATTTTAGAAACCTGACCGACCTGATAACCATTGATTGTAACAGAACCGGATTCAAGTAGGCCATCAATTTTTTCGTAAACAACGTAGTAATTGGAGTTTCGTTTTAAAAGATCAATTCCTTTCAGGAAATTAATTCCCCAAATAAGAATGGTTAAACAGGCTATAACTAAAAAACCCAATTTGGTATATTTCGAAATCTTAATCATATATCTGTTTGTTTCTGTTTTCCTGATACAAAGCTAAGCATTAAGCAGGAAACCCAATCGTTTTTATCTAAATGTGTTTTTCCTGATTCGTCATTTTGTATTGATGATCGTGCGCTTTCCATCAATAAAATAAACAATAAATGCCTGTGAAAACTTCAACTTTATCTTTTGCAGTACTGGTGTTATCTTTTCAATAGATGTCTCTTTTCCGATATAGTACCGGAAGTATTTATCTGTTTTTTCTCTTCTGACCTCTTTCAATCCTTTAAAATTGGCAGCGGAAGGTTCTACCGAGGTAGTACTGGCGCCTATTTGCACACTGTAATAAGCATTACTGCTCGTATTTGAACTGTTATTCGGTAATGTGTCAACCGAAGTCGCTGGAACTTCTGTTGAGCTTGCTTTTTTAGAGCTTGTATTTTTCGTTTCAGCAACAGCCTTATTTTCGTCAGCCTTTACTTCAATATTTTCTTCTCGTTTGTTTTCTTTTTTCTTTTCATTCGAAACCGAAAGGCTCGAAGTGTCAGGTTTTGTAAGGGAACTAGCCAAGTGTGGAGTCGACGAGTTTGCTCCTGAATTCTTGTTTTTGAATTTTCGGAAAGCTTCTAATATCGAATTAGCAATCACTTGCTGACCTTCGTTGCTTTTAAGGTAACTGGCTTCGGCCGGATTGCTTATAAACCCAGTTTCGACCAAGACGCTGGGCATCGACGATTCGCGCAGAACTAGGAATCCGGCTTGTTTCACTCCCCGGCTTGAACTTTCAAGACGTCCTTTAAATTGACGTTGAATATCGTCAGCAAACGATAAACTTTGATTTAGATAAGTGTCCTGAACCAATTCGAACATAATGTATGATTCGGACGAATTCGGGTCAAAATTCTCGTAAGTCGATTTGTAATTGTCTTCCAGAAGGATTACCGAGTTTTCTTTTTTGGCAACATCGAGGTTTTCATTCGATCGGTGAAGCCCTAATACAAAAGTCTCTGTACCTCGAAGAGATGGTGTCCCACAGGTATTTGCATGAAGCGATATAAATAAGTCGGCTTTATTTTTATTGGCTATTCTTGAGCGTTCAATCAAGGGGACAAAAACATCGGTGTTGCGGGTGAAAATTACTTTTATATCCGGAAAGCTTTCGTTGATGTATTTGCCTAGTTTAAGACCAATTCCGAGTACAACGTCTTTCTCCTGAATGCCTTTTGATACTGCTCCTGGGTCTTTCCCTCCGTGTCCCGGATCAATGATAACGACCATTGGTTTACTGATTTTATGAACCGAAGTCGCTGAAAAGGATTTTGCGGAGATGATAATGCTGAAAATTAGCAACAATATGTTGCTGAAATGATAATATCTCATTCGTGAATAATTCATTTTAAGTTGACAAATGCTCGCCAGCCGGTTAAACAGCGGCAAACTCATAAGCCTCATCTTTACTTTTCGGATTTCTGCTTTGATCCATTTTTGTAGCATGTATTTTTCTCAAAATAATGTTACAAGTATCGAATAACCAAATGATCATATTAGTTTTATATGAACGTCAGCATTCGAGGTTATTCCTCCAGAACCGAATTGTATTTCGGTACAAAAATATAAATATTAAAATTATTTTGCATTCCTTCACGTTTAGGTATAGACCTTATTTATATTTTTGCAAACCGAACAGCAAATGTGTTCTTACTTATAAACTGTAGTTTTGATAAAAAATCTGCTTGCAAATATATTATTTTTAGTTGTCCTTTCTTCTTATGGCCAACTAAATCAGAAATCGGGTAAGATTTCTGAAACACCTGTTCCTATACCGGTTCTTTCCAATGATTCAATTTCTGCCCTTAAAAACGATTCGATACCTGATTTGTCAAATTCCAGCGATTCGATAGCAAAGCCTATACTAGAGGCTGTTATTACCTACTCGGCTGCCGATTCGATTATTCCTGATTTCGAAAATCAAAAAATGTATCTGTACAAAAAGGCGGTAATTAATTACCAAAATATTGAACTAAAGGCAGATTACATCATGCTTGATCTAGTCAAAAAGGAAGTTTATGCTGAAGGTTTGCCCGATTCGACAGGTGCAATTGTTGGGACCCCAGTATTTAAAGAGGGAAATGATGAGTTTGAATCAAAGACCATGAGGTATAATTTTGAAACCCAAAAAGGGATAATTACCGATGTGAAAACAACTCAGGGTGATGGCTTTGTACACAGCGATCTGACAAAAAAGATAAGCAAGGATGAATTTGTTCTGAGAAAAGGGAAATATACCACCTGTGATGCAGAACATCCTCATTTCTATCTTCGTATGACTAAAGCAAAGGTTATTTCGAATAAGAAAATCATTACTGGTCCTGCGTATATGGTCTTGGAAGATTTTCCGATATATTTTCCAATGATACCTTTCGGATATTTTCCGAATTCAACTACTTATACTTCAGGTATCTTGATTCCGACTTACGGAGAAGAACAAACCCGTGGATTTTTTTTACGGGAAGGTGGTTATTATTGGGCGGCAAACGAACATTTCGATCTTGCCCTGCGAGGAGATATTTACTCTAAGGGTTCATGGGCAACTAATGTTCGTTCTAATTATAAGGTTAGATATAAATACAACGGGAGTTTTAATTTTAGCTATAACCTGAATAAATATTCGGAAAAACCCTTGCCTGATGCTTCAATTACCAGAGGTTTTAGTCTGGCCTGGACTCATTCACAGGACTCGAAGGCCAATCCGAACCGTACATTTTCGGCTAGCGTAAACTTATCGACCAGCACGTATGATAAGGAAAACTCTTATGCGAACACTGCAACTTCTATTCAAAATTATTTACAGACTCAAAAGTCGTCGAGTATTTCCTATTCACAAAAATTTGAAAATTCACCGTTCAATTTATCGCTCAACCTGCGTCATTCTCAAAATTCACGCGATACAACCATTTCGTTAAGTATTCCTGAACTGACATTCAACATGTCAAAAATCAATCCGTTTAAAGTTAAAAACAGGATTGGACCAGTTCGATGGTACGAGAAAATTAGCTTTAGTTATTCAGGTAGCATTAAGAATTCGATTTCGAATGTCAAAGAAAGTGAGCTTAAGAACAAATCAATATTACGCGATTGGCAAAATGGATGGCGTCATTCAATCCCAATTTCACTGCCTTCGTTTAATTTGTTGAAATACATCAATTTAAGTCCTAGTTTTAACTATTCAGAGCGTTGGTACACCAGCTACATCAACAAACGGTATGATCCAAATAACACATATGCCTCTCCCCGGGCAGATCATTTAGCAACCGATACCGTGTACTCATTCCGTAGAAATTACGATTATTCGTATAGTTTGAGTACATCAACCAATATTTACGGTATGTACACCATGCGGAATCCGAATTCGCGCATTAAAGCGATCAGGCATAAAATTACGCCTACTGCTAGTTTTAGTTACACTCCTGATTTCGGCCAAAAGAAATTCGGGTTCTGGGGTACTTACATTGATGGTACTGGCAAAACTCAGTATTATAACCATTTTGTAAATGGCGTATTTGGTTCGGCAGGAATGGGGGAAAGCGGTGCGATAAGTTTTAGTCTTAATAATAATTTGGAGGCTAAGGTTTTAGAAACTACGGACTCGATTGCTTCCAAAGATGCAAAGCCAAAATACAAAAAAGTTAAAATTATTGATATTACGTCGAGTACTTCATATAACATGATTGCAGACTCATTTAAACTTAGCACAATTGCTTTGTCGGCCCGGACAACCATTAAAGGAATAAGTGTTAATATGGGGGGTACTTTGAATCCATATATGGTTAATGAGAAAGGTAGAGTGTTGGATGAATATGTTTGGAATCATAAGAATGGATTCGGTAAGCTTGGCAGGCTTACTAACGCAAATATGTCGTTTGGGATGAATTTTGAATCGAAAAAAGAAAAAACAACGGCAGAGGGCGATAAACAAAAAAAGGTTGAAGAAAAACCTGTTAAGAATGACGAAATTGAATATGTTGACTTTAAGATGCCCTGGAGTTTCAGGTTCGATTATTCATTTTACTACAGTAATTCGTATGTGCCCAACAGTAGTGGTAAAATAAAGCCAACCATTAATCAAAGTTTAAACTTTAGCGGAAGACTTAGTTTGACTGATAAATGGCAAATGGATATGAATACTAATTTCGATGTTCAGGCAATGAAATTTTCATTTACTACAGTCAACATTACTCGCACCTTGCATTGCTTTAATATGTCGTTTAATTTTGTTCCTTTTGGCGATCGTAAAAGTTACAGTTTTACATTATCAGCCAGTTCTTCTATGTTACGTGATTTGAAAATCTCTAAGCAGAGATCATGGCTCGATAATTAATAATTGAAATCAGGAAACATTGTATTAAGTGGAAACTGTTTTGAAATTAATGGGAATATTTTAATTTGAATTGTTTAATTTAGCAAAGCATAGTCTGGGATACCTTATGGTATTTTATTGAAATCAATGTTTTAGCTAAATTTTATGCAACTTCAAAAGAAGATATTGATCATAGAAGACGATCAAAAATTAGGTGTAACTCTTCAGAATGTATTAGCCTTTAACAAATATGATGTATGCTATGCGAATAATGGAGTTGCAGGCATACAAAAAGCTTTTGAATATCATCCTGACCTGATTTTGTGTGATATTAATATGGATACCTTGGATGGGTACGAGGTGTACAAGGTGCTGGAAGATAGTTCAATCTTAAATCGGGTACCTTTCGTTTTTTTAACCGGTAGTTCTGATATAGAAGATATACGATATGGAATGTCGCTTGGTGCTGATGACTATATTGTAAAACCATTTAACAATGATGATTTATTAAAGACAATAGAAAAACGACTTGAAAAATTTAAGGCAATCAGAGAGGATTCTAATCGTGAGTTTATTCGCTTGTTTGACCTTTCACCGGTTGGAATACTAATTTTTAATGAAAATAAAATTTTCAGCGCAAATCCAGCTTTAAAAACATTACTGAATGTTGATAATGAAGATATAGTTGGGGTTAATATAGATAAGTTTATTGATTCAGCTTCCCTTCAGAAATTACGGGGTAAAATCCCAAAGTATTTAGCTGAGCGAAACGAAATTTTCAATGGGATAGTCAAGTTGATCCGAAATAATAGAGACGAGATACAAATGAGATTTGTCGTTTCGGTATTTGAGAAATTTTCAGACTACACACTGTTTATTGGTCTGTTTTCTGATGTCATGGAATCTCCTGTTAATATTGATAGCAAACAGTTTGTTTCAGAAGTTTACGGTTTGCTTAATCATGAAAACATAAAAGTACCAGAAGCTTTAGGTCAAAAGATTATCGATATTTTTAAGCAAAAGCATCTTAAGCTGAAGGATCAAAATCATACTGTTTATACAGCCAGGGAAAAGCAAGTGTTAAGCTTATCCATGGAGGGGTTGCCAATAAAAAGAATAGCCGACAAGCTTGCAATTTCAGACCGAACCGTTGAGAAATACAGAACCAGACTTATGGAAAAATCTGGTGCCGGCAATATGATTGAAGTTATCGTTTTCGCCTTGAAAAATGGTTTGATTGAAATCTGATGCAGGAATATTAAAGGCTGATTTTCTGAAGAGAAAAGAGGCAGCACTCAATATTGAATGTTGCCTCTTTACGTTTAGAAGGGCAAATCGTTGCCCGAATCATCACTTGGTTCAGGAGGAATGTCACCTACAGCGAATTCCGGTGGAAAGTTTTTTGCAGAACTACCAGCTCCTGCATTCTCGATTTTCCAGGCATTGATATTGTGGTACCATTTTCCATTGAAATCGCGGGATTCAAGCGAAAAGAATACTTCAACTTCAGTACCTTCGGTTACACCATCAATTAAATTTATTTTGTCACCAAAAAGTGTAAAACACACTTTCTTGGGAAACTGTTCATTAGTTTCGATAACAAAATCTTGTTTTTTCCATTCTTTACCGGCTTTACTCACGCCCGACTCAAGTTTCAGAATTTGAAGTAATGTGCCTTTTACCTGCATGCTCATGGTGTTTTTCTTTTTAGTAAGCAGAAATAAAAACACTCTTGTATGTTCAATACAAGAGTGTTATATGATATAAAAATTCAATTATTTTTTTACAATTTCGAGTAATTCAACTTCAAAAATAAGAGTTGAGTTCGGTTTAATATCTTGTCCTGCACCTCTTTCACCATAAGCTAAAGCTGCTGGGATAAATAATTTCCATTTTGAACCAACAGGCATGAGCTGTAAAGCTTCTGTCCATCCTGGGATAACACGGTTAACCGGGAATGTGGCTGGTTCACCACGTTTAATCGAACTGTCAAAAACTTTTCCATCAATGGTTGTTCCTTCATAATTACATTTTACCTGATCATCAGCTTTCGGTTTTGGGCCATTACCCACTTTGATGATTTCGTATTGAAGACCACTAGGCAGGGTAACAACACCAGATTTGGATTTATTGCTTGCAAGGAATTCTTCGCCTGCTTTTTGGTTCTTGTCACCTTCAACTTTTGAAATCTGAGCAAAGAATGATTGAATAGCAGCATTGGCTTTTGCTGGCTTAATCTGAACAGAGTCGCCCATAAAAGCTTTCTCAAATGCAGTAATCATTATTTCCTTGTTGAGTTGATCGACTCCCGGAGCGCTTTTCATCTGTTGTTTGTTGTTTTCACCGATGAGTACACCCAATGCATAACTTACTGAATCGTTTTTAGTTGTAAGTTTAACTTCGCCTTTTTTTACAGAATTCTGGCATCCGCCAATTCCTACTGTTAAGACAAGTGCCGTAGCATAAAAAAATGTTCTTAGCTTCATTTGTTATTTTTATATGATTAATTAAACAATTTCCAATAATTCAACGTCAAAAATTAAAGTTGCATTTGGTCCAATCAAACCTCCGGCACCTTCTTCACCATAGGCCAGATTGGATGGAATAAACAATCTCCATTTGGCTCCTACCGCCATTAATTGCAGCGCTTCAGCCCATCCTGAAATTACAGCATTAACAGGAAAGATACTTGGTCGCTTTCGTTCAATAGAGCTGTCGAATACTGTACCGTCAAGCATAACCCCATGATAATGACATTTTACTTTGTCATCAACGGTCGGAGATTTGCCGTAACCTTCCTTCAATATTTTATATTGTAACCCTGATTCTGTTTCAATAACTCCTTGGTTTTTAATGTTGTTAAGTAAATATAACAACCCTTCTTCCAGATTCTTATTCGCTTCTTCTTCGTTATTAGCCATCATAAATTCCTGAATGAAGTAATTGGCTTCATCCATCGATATTTTTGGCTTATTCCCAGCAAAAGTATCCTGAAGTCCAGTCATAAATTGCAAAGGATCAATTTCCTTAACTCCTGATTGAATGAGATTAGATGAAATAGTTAACCCCAAGGAATACGAGAACTCTTCTAATTTGTCTTTAAACTGATTCTCAGGCATTAGTAATAATTGATTTTCAGGCTACGAATATAGATTATTTTTTATTAGCAGCGAAGTTCTTAAATGGTCTTTTTACCTTGTAGTATTTCTTTTTTGCCGATAGGGCCAGGTATTCGTTCCATTTGGAATCCAGCAGATGAAAACGCCCTCCTGACCGATCCTTTAGCACAATAAGTTACTAATATGCCATCTTTTCTTACACTTGATGCCACCTTTTGAATCATCTCATCAGACCACATTTCCGGTTGTTTTCCCGGGGCAAAGGCATCGTAGTAAACCAAATCAAATTGGGGGAACGGGCCAAAATCAAATAACAATAAATCCGCATGAATTTTTTGTAGCAAAAAATCAGGAGAAATTTCTAAGTCTGAATTCCATTTTGAGCGATGCATCTTTTCAAAGACCTCTCCATATTCAGGAAAGATATTTTGGGGATAATTTAAACTCAAATATTCGATTTCGCTTAGTGGATACTTTTCGATTGTAAAATAGTTGATTTTCAGGTTTTTATTTTTAGCAAACGCATAAGTGAGATAAGCATTTAACCCGGTTCCGAAGCCGATTTCAAGAATTGATATTTCCTTTTTCTTCACTTGAAGCAATCCTTGCTTAATGTATATGTGCAATGACTCTTGAATTGCCCCATGCGTTGAATGGTAATGTTCATCCATTTCTGGAAGATAGATAGTATGTGAGCCATCTTCGGTTATGACAAACTCTTTGTCCATATTTTGTAAGTTAAACGTAAAACCGTGCAAAATAACTAAATTTACACCCGTTAAAAAAATGGAGGTTTTAAAATGTTATTGAAAATCTATCCAGAAAACCCGAACCCCAAAGATGTCAGGCTGGTTGTTGATGTGCTGAGGAATGGCGGAATAATTATTTATCCAACCGATACCGTTTATGGTTTGGGGTGCGACATCACCAATGCCAAGGCAGTTGAGAAAATTGCAAGGTATAAGAATGTCAAAGTTGAAAAATCGAATTTCTCATTTATTTGCAGCGATTTAAGTCATTTATCCGATTTCTCAAGACCGGTTTCAAATCAGGTTTTTAAGTTGCTCAAAAGCTATTTGCCAGGGCCATTTACTTTTATATTGAATGCAAACAGCAATGTCCCCAAATATTTCAAGGGAAAAAAGAAGACTGTAGGAGTGAGAATACCCGATAATTCGATCATCCTGGAAATCGCCAGGGAACTTGGAAATCCGATCATGTCAACCTCGATCCATGATGACGATGAAATTGTGGAATATTCAACTGATCCGGAATTGATTCATGAACGATTTCATGATTTTGTTGACCTGGTGATTGATGGAGGATACGGTGACAACATCCCATCGACTATTGTTGATTGTACCGAAGACGTTCCGAAAGTTATCAGGCAGGGGAAAGGCATTTTCGAAGAATAGTTCGAATTCGCTTTTTTATTGCTGAATCTTAAATCAAAGCCCTATTTTTGTGAAAAAAAGACATGAGCAATTCGGATCAAGAAAATAGCAGAACAATAAATTTTTATGAGCGATATTCAAATTATACGGATACTCAGATTTTGGAAATTTTAAGAAATCAAAAAGATTATCAGGAGAATGCGAGAAATGCCGCTGCAAAAATTGCCATTGAACGTCAACTCATACATTCAGAATCCGATCTGTTAGCTCCCGAATTTCAGGGGAACAAAAGTACGCGCCTGACTTTGTTCCCTCAAATTGCAAGCAGATACCACCATCAACGATTGACCGCTAGCCTTTTTCGCTTTTTGTATATCTTGTCGTTTTTGCCGATTATTTATGGTTTTTTAAAGTACGGAGAAGGAAAAATTGAACAGACGGTTTTGGGCGCGAGTATTGGTATTGCTTGGTTGCTGTTGGTCTTATTGTTTAAAAGAACCCGGAAGAATCTGGTTTTGGTGCCACTTTTCGGAATTCTTATTTTTATTGGAGTTTCAATTAGCCTTAAAATTGTTGCTAATCATCCGGTTCGTGTTTTAGATTTTGTCGTATTGTTTGTCGGACTTTTGCTGTCAACTTATTTCCTGGCTTTTGTGCAGAAATTAATTCAGAATACCCCAGAAGATTAGTCTAGATCTGAAATGTAATACTGACTCATTGATATTAAATAACCTGATTATTCCTCCTAAATCCCATTTCACCTAGGGAAATCAGCCGTTCATCGAAAAGATTACAGTTTTAATTTGCGGTTTGGATAGTTTTGATTCAGAAATCGAAATCTATTAATTTTAAAACTATGTATCTCCTTCGATTAACCAGTCTTGTTTTTGCTCTCGGCCTGTTGGTGTCCAAGCTCTTTGCGATGCCTGTAATGCCAGTGGAACAACCGTTGGATGATACCAATACCCGAACATACAACATTCAACCTTTTACAAAAATTTATCTGGAAGGCTCATTCAAGGTAATTCTTGAACAAGGGACTCAGGCCGGGTTAAAAATTAAAACCGATGAAGATAATTTTAAATACATTGATGTTCAGTCTGACACACAGACGCTCAGTTTGAAGATTGTAAAAAAGCATTTCGATTTTGATGAATTGGTCCTTTACGTCACATTTAAAGATCTTGAAAAACTGGTTATTGAGGGCGGCATTCGTCTGGAGACGAAAGGATATGTTGATCTAAAAGATTTTTATCTTCATGTTGAAGGTGGAGCGTCTGTTGAAATGAACATGAAAGCCAACAAAATAAAGGTGATCGGAGAAGGTGGTGTTAAATTTGAGTTTGATGGAATTGCAGATGAATTAGATGCTTCGGTTTCGGGAGCTGGATATCTGGATGCCATTGATTTGAAAACCAAAAATTGTGATATTCGGATTCAAGGAGTTGGAGCCGGCAGTGTTTATGCAACAGAATCATTGAACGCTACTATCAGTGGAGTTGGAAAAATAAGGTGTAAGGGTGATCCTCATGTATATAAGAAAATAGAGGGAGTTGGTATCGTTTCTCCTGATTAAAAGTTTGATTTTTGTGGTTAAAGGGGCTGTCTGTTTTAGATGGCCTTTTTTGTTTGTTCGCTTTTCTGAACCAAATCCAACTTTAAGATGTTTATCTCTGTATTGATATAGAATAAATTTAAATATTTTAAAAAATGTGAAATGTGTGTAATATTCATTTAATGAGTTATTTGAATGTATAAAATTCAATATTTGTTTAATAAATAAAATAAAATAATAAACAAAAAGACATTTATCCTGTTTTAGCTTTATCAGAAATTTAATTTAGGGAGGTTTGATTATGAAAGTGAATGGGTTTATAAAAACAGAAACGGCAAGGCCCAGATTGAATGGAACGCACTCGCCTCTGAATACTATCAATAATAACGGACACGATCTGATTGGAGATAATCATGTAGCTACTTCATTAGAAACACCAATGCGTGAGGATGCTTTTTTGATTAGTGATGAGCAAAAAATGTTGCTAATTGAAGATAAATTCCGCGACATCATGAACGTTTTAGGGTTGGATTTGACTGATGACAGTTTAAGTGGAACTCCTCATCGAGTGGCAAAGATGTTTGTCAAGGAAATTTTTTCGGGTCTAAATCCTGAAAATAAACCCAAAATATCAGTATTCGACAACAAATTTAAATACGGTGAAATGTTGGTTGAGAAAAATATAAATTTGAATTCAACCTGTGAACATCACTTTCTGCCTATTGTTGGGAAAGCTCATGTAGCATATGTTTCAAGTGGTCAGGTAATCGGTTTGTCGAAAATAAACCGTGTGGTCGATTATTTTGCCCGCAGACCGCAGGTTCAGGAACGTTTAACTGTTCAGATTGCCAATGAACTGAAACGAATTCTTAAAACTCAGGATGTGGCTGTAATTATTGACGCCAAACACTTATGTGTTTCGTCGCGCGGAATTCAGGATGAAGGCAGTTCTACTATAACAGCTGAATATGGTGGCGTTTTTAAAGACCCTCTTCGTAAGGAGGAATTCCTTAAATATTTGTCGTTGAATGTATAATTAGCTCGTAGTAATTTAATTTTCGAATAGCGAAAGCCTTCCTTGTGATTGGCTTTATCTATTTTGTACTACTACACTCACGGGAAAGCAGTTCGGTATGGCAATATTTTTTGTTCTTTTGTTGGAATAAAAACTTGATTATGGACGGTAAAAAACGCTCGGATGTAAAACCAGGATTGTTGGTTAATATTGTTCAGAAACACCACCAGAGAACGGGTGAATTGACTGAAGGAATTGTTAAAAATATATTGACAAATTCGCCCAATCATCCTCACGGAATTAAAGTCAGGCTCGAAACCGGTGAGGTTGGACGAGTCCAGGAGATTTTAGATGAGGAATAATTATCCCATAAATAAAGCCAGTTTTAACTGGCTTTATTTATGGACTCTGTGCTGATGCCTTAAAATTTCATCACGGGCGCGACTTCTGAATTTTCCATCATTGTTTCTATGAATTGTTTTTGGTGAGCTAATAATTATGAAATAAATAGCAGCGCCAATAATGAAAACAAATCCAAAGTATCTTCCTGGATTGAGAAGAAATGAAAAAATCAGAATTCCAATTAAAACAAGGCAACAACCGAAAACAAACTGCAGATTTTTAATTTTTTGATTTTCCATAATCGACCTCCTTTCTTCTCACTCGTGTTTGGTTTTACGCACACAAAAGGAGTAAGTTCCATTGAATTTTAGCTTTTTGTCTTGAAACTAGAGCGGAATATTGCCATGTTTACGGGGCAGATTCGATTTCCGTTTGTTGTGGGTCATGTTTAATGCCTGAATGATTTTGTAACGGGTGTCTTGAGGCAAAATGATTTCATCAATGTAGCCTAGGGCTGCGGCACGGTAAGGATTTGCAAATTTTTCGCGATAATCAAGCACAGCATCAGCTTTTTCGTCGTCTGATAGTTTTCCCCGGTAGAGAATATTGATGGCACCATCAGGACCCATCACGGCAATTTCAGCAGTAGGGTAAGCCAGGTTTACATCGCCGCCGATATGTTTGCTCGACATTACATCGTATGCACCACCATAAGCTTTGCGCGTAATCAGTGTAATTTTGGGTACAGTGGCTTCTGCAAAAGCGTAAAGCAATTTAGCCCCATGTTTGATGATTCCTCCAAATTCCTGGGCTGTTCCTGGTAAAAATCCGGGGACATCGACCAAGGTCACTAGCGGAATATTGAATGCATCGCAGAAACGCACAAACCTAGCCGCTTTTGATGATGAATTGATGTCGAGTACTCCGGCCAGATGAGCAGGCTGATTGGCCACAATTCCGATTGATTTTCCACCCATGCGGGCAAACCCTATAACGATGTTAGGCGCATAATGAGGTTGAACTTCAAAAAAATGCTCATCGTCAATCATTTTGAGAATGATATCTTTAATGTCGTAAGGTTTGTTGGGATCAACAGGAACAACTCCATTTAAGGCCGCATCAGCGCGGTCTTCAGGGTCGGAACATATTTTTGACGGCGGTTCTTCCATATTGTTTGATGGAAGAAAACTCATCAATTCACGAACCATCATAAGCGTGGTTTCTTCGTCACTGCCGGTAAAATGAGCGACCCCGCTTTTCGAGGCATGGGTTATGGCACCGCCAAGTTCTTCTTTGGTCACATCTTCGTGGGTTACCGTTTTAATCACTTCAGGACCGGTAACAAACATGTGACTGGTTTTTTCAACCATGAAAATAAAATCAGTCAGAGCTGGTGAATATACCGCACCTCCTGCACAGGGTCCCAAAATGGCGCTTATTTGCGGGATAACGCCAGAACAAAGAACATTGTTGTAGAATATATCGGCATAACCTGCCAGACTTTCAACACCTTCCTGAATTCGCGCGCCGCCTGAGTCGTTGAGCCCAATCAGCGGTGCGCCCATTTTTACGGCCAAATCCTGAATTTTAAGAATTTTATCGGCATTTGTGCGGCTCAAAGTGCCGCCGAAAACAGTAAAATCCTGGGCAAAGACATAAACCAGCCGACCGTCAATTTTTCCATATCCTGAAACCAATCCATCGCCCGGAATTTTCTGTTTGTCTATGCCAAAATCAGTAGCGCGATGAGTAACCATTTTGTCAATTTCGTTAAAAGTTCCCGGATCCAGAAGGATTTCAAGACGCTCACGGGCTGTATTTTTACCTGAATTGTGCTGTTTTTCAATTCGTTCGATTCCTCCGCCTGATTCGGCCTGTTGATTAAGCAATTCAAACTGATCAAATTTGGCTTTTAAATCCATATGCTTTGATTTTATACGATTTCTATTAATATTTGATTAGCATCAACTGTATTTCCTTCGTTAACGTGAATTTTCGCAATCGTTCCGTCCTTAGGCGATTTATATTCGCTTTCCATTTTCATTGCGGAAATGGTTATTAGTGTGTCGCCCATTTTAACTTCATCGCCGGTTTTAACCTGAATCTTCACTACTTTTCCTGGCATTGGTGAAATAATGGAATTTTCTGAAGCCAATGGTGAGGCTCCGGAACGATTTCTACGGTATCTTGACTCAGCATCGATTACTTCAATTTCGTAGGTGTCGTATAAGGTATATGCCGTGTAATGCTTTGGTTTCGTTTGTGGTACAAGTTCGATGTTAAACGAATGACCGTTTGCCAGAATTGAAAAAATACCTTCATCGTTATGCATTAAATCGATCTGGTATATTTTGTCATCAACTTTGATTTCAAGCAGGTTTTCAAACTGTTTTAATATTTCTACTGAAGCGATTCTTTTATCGAGTCTGATTTCTATTGACATAGTTTACAGTGGATTATAAACGTTCAAAATTCTTTTGATAGGTGTATTTTTTCCAGCGGTTTTGGGCAGGGTACATCCCTTTCGAAGTCTGGGCAATGTTTAGTCGGTCGAGATATTCGATATAGGCAGCGATGATGATCATATCCTCACAATCGGATGGGCATTTCGCTTCAGAAAGAAGTATATCTTTATTTTTCTCTATGAAGTTGGTGTCGTAATTTCCGCTTTTAAAGTCTTCGGTATCCATTATCCGTTCCAAAAATTTGATCGAAGTTTTTACACCGGTAATTTTGTACTCGTAAAGCGCCCTTTTCATACGTGCAATTGCTTCGTTCCTATTTTCGGCCCAAACAATTAATTTTGAAATCATCGAATCATAGTAAATCGGAATTTCATAGCCTTCATAAACATAGCCATCGGTGCGTACCCCAAAACCCAAAGGCTCGGTAATGTTGTGTATTTTCCCCGGATTTGGCATGAAGTTATTCTCCGAATCTTCGGCATAAACACGGCATTCAATGGCATGTCCTGATTGTCGTAAATTTTCCTGGCTAAACTTAAGTGGCTGACCTTCTGCAATTAAAATTTGTTGTTTTACCAGATCAATACCGGTTACACGTTCGGTAATCGGGTGTTCGACCTGAAGCCGAGTATTCATCTCGAGAAAGTAGAAGCTTAAGTTATTGTCAACCAAAAATTCGATGGTTCCGGCACCTTCATAGTTGACTGCACGGGCAGCTTCAACGGCGTATTCGCCCATTTTTTTGCGAAGTTCGGGGGTCATCAGTGGGGACGGTGTTTCTTCAATCATTTTTTGGTGGCGACGTTGAACAGAACATTCGCGTTCGAATAAATGAACGAAGTTTCCATGCTGATCGCCAAGAACCTGAAATTCGATGTGATGGGGCGATGATATATATTTTTCGATGTAAACCGAATCGTTCCCAAACGATGATTTGGCTTCAGACCGGGCCGATCTAACTAAGGATACAATATCTTTTTCTTCTGTTATGAGGCGCATCCCTTTTCCACCGCCTCCAGCCGAAGCTTTAACCATAACGGGCAGTCCAATTTTTCGAATTGTTTCCAAAGCATCTTTTTCTGTTTTAACACTTTCAGTAGTGCCTGGAACAACTGGAACTCCGGCGGCAATCATGGTTAATCGGGCCTGTATTTTGTCGCCCATCTGATTAATCACTTCAGGCGATGGACCAATAAATTTGATTCCATTATCGGCACATTTTCGGGCGAAACCCGAATTTTCGGATAAAAAACCATATCCCGGATGAATGGCATCGGCTTTAACCTTCAAGGCGACTTCAATTATCTTATCTGAATTTAAATAGCTTTCAGCTGAAGATGCCGGTCCGATATGATAAGCTTCGTCGGCATACCTGACATGCAAAGAGGTGCGGTCGGCATCTGAAAATACGGCCACCGTTGAAATGCTCATTTCACGGCATGTTCGCATAATCCGGATGGCAATTTCGCCACGGTTTGCAATCAGAATTTTTGAGATTTTTTTCATTATTGGTTTTTTTTCAGCGAGATTTTATTTTATTTACGATCTTCAAGCTTTAGAAACCAAAAAAAAGACGAATTGTTTGCGAACTCACTTCTTATTTTGTTCAAAAAATATCAGTTAACATATGCAGAGCGTGTTGTATTTATTATATTTGCATCATCCAAACGATTGATATGCAATTACGCACCGTTTCTTTTTGTCTTCATTTTTTGTTTTTTACCGTTTATGTTTTGGCTCAAACCCCAGAAAAATATAGCCTTTCAACTGATTCAACAGTTAATCGGTTAGCTGGAACAAAACGAGTATATTTTGCTACCCGAATAAGTGAAAAACCTAAAATCGATGGTAAATTAAACGACGCCTGTTGGCAAAATGGGTTGTGGGCCGGAGATTTTACTCAGCAAAACCCCAATCAAGGGAAAGCTCCTTCGCAGAAAACAGAGGTTAAAATCCTTTATGACAACAATAACCTTTATGTGGGATTTAGATGCTATGATAAAGGTCCTGGGAAAATTATGCCCATATTAGGTAGAAGAGACGACCTTGTTGGAGATATAGCCGGAATAGCTCTGGATTCGTACCATGACAAACAAACCGCTTATGAATTTAATGTAGCAGCTTCGGGGCAAAAAGTTGATTTGGTTCATTTGGGAGCTTACCTCTGGGATTTAAATTGGGATGCAGTTTGGGACGGGAAAGCTCAGGTAGGTGATTCGATCTGGACCTCAGAAATGCAAATCCCATTTAGTCAAATCCACTTTAATCCCGGGAAAGAACAAGTTTGGGGGATGCATATCTGGCGTTGGATTGAACGCCTGAATGAAGAAAGTCAGTGGAAATTAATACCAATTGACGCGCCGGCTATGGTTTATCTGTTTGGTGAGTTAAGAGGAATTGAAGGTGTAAAACCAAAAACAAATTATGAGTTTTTACCTTATCTAAATATGAAGTTCAGCCCGAATACTGATCAGAAAAGTGAAATGAAATATGGAGCAGGATTAAATGGAAAAATCGGTTTGAACTCGGGTTTTACTCTCGATTATGCGTTTAATCCCGACTTTGGGCAGGTAGAAGCTGATCCTTCGGTCCTAAATTTGACTTCATATGAAGTTTTTAATGAGGAGAAACGACCATTTTTTCTGGAAGGAAATACGATTCTCGACTTTAGTTTGGGTAGCGATATGCTTTATTACAGTCGGAGAATAGGCCATGAGCCCAGTATTTATTCCGATCTGATTGATAATCTGGAAGATAATCAGACTATTTCGATTGCTGATAATGTTCCTATTTTGAGTGCTTTAAAATTAACCGGAAAAACAAAGAATGGCTTGTCGGTTGGGGTTGTTCAAAGCATGACGGCCAAAGAGAATGCAACCATTTATAGTCCCGATTCAAAAACAAAAACAGCCGTTGAACCCTTTTCCAATTTTTCGATAGGACGCGTTAAGCAAGACTTTAACAATGGAAATACTGTATTGGGAGGAATGATTACTTCAACTTTCAGGAGCATAAACGATGTGCAGTTGGATTTTTTGCCTAAATCGGCTATGACTGGGGGAATTGACTTTCAGCATAATTGGATGAAGCACAAGTATTTCATCGATTTTAAGGGTATTTTTAGTGATATACATGGTGACAAACAAGCAATTTCTGATCTGCAACTTTCTCCGGTGCATTATTTCCAGCGGCTCAATGCTGATCATTTGGAATATAATCCAGACCGAACCAGTCTTTCGGGCTGGGGAGGTTTGCTAACAGGGGGAAAACGCAGTGGAAAATTCAGGGCAACAGGCTCGTTGAACTGGCGCTCGCCTGGCGTTGACTTCAATGATGTGGGGTATTTGTACCAAGCTGATCTTATTAATGAACTGGTTAACCTGAAATACACAGTTACCAAGCCCAAAGAAATTGTCAGGAGTTACTTTGTTGAATTTGAGCAGGAACACGATTGGAGTTATGGTTTGGAAAATACACTTGATCGGTTCAAACTACATGGATACGTGCAACTGAATAACCTTTGGAGTGCTCATTTAAACCTGAAAAAGTACTTCAACATTTTTGATACCCGCGAACTTCGGGGAGGTCCAAGTCTGTATAAAGATGGCTATAACGATGTTGAATTATATATACAAACGAATTCGGTTAAACGTTTTTGGGCAGGGTTTGGTCCCCGAGTTAAGTTTTACTCCGACAAAATCTCTAAAACATCGCTATTCACCACCTATTTGAAATGGCAACTTAGCGATCGTTTTAGCATTACGTCGCAAACGGTTATTGATCACTCAATCGATCACCATCAATATGTTACCCGAACGGCAGATTTGACGGGGGCGACCAAATACCTGGTTGGTACAATTAACCGGAACACGATTTCTTCAACGCTTCGTTTCGAATATTATGTTTCGCCCGAAATTTCCATTCAGTATTACGGAAATCCGTATGCCTCAACCGGTACTTACGAGAATTTCAGGGAAGTGGCCGATGCTTCAAATAAATCACTCGATAAACGTTATGTGAGCCTTGCAGAGAATTCAACGTCAAATAATAAACTAATCTTGAAAAAAAACGGTGTTTCAACCTATACCATTTCAAATCCTGATTTTAATTTTCAGGAGTTCAGGTCAAATTTGGTTGGACGTTGGGAATTCAGGCCCGGATCGACTTTGTACCTAGTTTGGACCAATACCCGTTCTAATTATTCTGATCAATTAGGGCAATCGATAGGAAAAAGTTTTGGAGACATCCTGAGCGCGAAGTCGCAAAATGTATTCATGGTCAAATTCAGCTACTGGTTTTCTTTATAATTCTTTTCTTTGTCGTGAATTTCTGAAACCAAAATAGTGAAACTCGTTGAGTACATTCCTGTTTACAGGAAAAATCTGAATCTGGCTATTCCGGTCATCTTTTCGCAGATCGGACAAGTCACCGTAAATCTGGTCGATAATATCATGGTGGGCCATCTTGGAACGACCGAGCTGGCTGCAGCTTCATTTGCCATTAACATTTTTAATGTCGGGATGCTCTTTGGGCTGGGAATTACCCTGGGAATTACACCTTTGGTTGGTCAGTCGCTCAACTCCAAAAAAGCAAAGAATATTGGAAGCTGGCTTCGAAATGGCATATTGGTCAATTTCATTACATCGTTACTTTTATGCGCGGTTATGTCGTCGGTAGTGCTTATTATGAACCGGATGGGACAGCGCGACGACGTTGTTCAAAAGGCAATTCCATTTTACCTGCTCCATGTTGCTTCAATGATTCCGTTGATGTTGTTCTTTTCGTTCAAACAGTTTCTTGAAGGACTTGGGAATACCAAAATCGCCATGGCCATAACCATTATTATCAACCTGGTTAATATTGTGCTGAATTATGTGCTGATTTACGGCAAATTTGGATTCCCTGCACTGGGATTGAATGGATCGGGCTACGCATCGTTGATTGCAAGGTTCATCATGCCTGTTATTTTTATTTTGGTGATGTTGAAACGACCTGCATTCCGGGTTTATTTAACCGAAGCCGTTCGTTCGGGTTTCGAGAAGCCGAAGATTAAACGGATATCTTCTATCGGGTTACCCATCGGATTACAAATGGTTATTGAAATTCTTGCATTTAGCATGAGTGCAGTCATGATTGGCTGGATATCGAAAGAGGCTCTGGCAGGGCACCAGGTTGCCATTAGCATGGCCTCAATGACGTATATGATCTCTTTTGGACTTGCCTCCGGGACAACCATACGGGTGAGTCATGCCTTTGGCGAACACGACCTCAAGGAAGTAAAACGTGCTGTTTATGCGTCGTTGCATATTGTTATTGCATTCATGTCAACCATGGGAATTCTTTTTGTCCTTCTCCGGAACCAGGTGCCATTGTTGTTTACCTCCGATCCGGCAGTTATTAAAGTTGCTGCAGGGTTGTTGATTGTCGGCGCTTTTTTCCAGGTTTTCGACGGAATACAGGTTGTTTTACTCGGAGCACTTCGCGGAATCGCCGATGTTCGGATTCCAATGTTTATGGCTTTTTTCTCCTACATTGTGGTGAGTCTTCCGGTTAGTTATCTGCTTGCTTTTGTCTTTAAACTTGGGTATTCCGGAGTTTGGATCGGTTTTGTGTTTGGACTATCGACTGCGGCCGTTTTGTTCGGATTGAGGTTAAGACATCAAATTAATAAATTCAGAGATTGAGCAAAAAAACAAAGGGCAACCCACCATTGAGTTGCCTTTGTTTTTTGTAAATCAATTGTCATCCATAAATTGATACCATTGAATTTAAACTGACAATTGAAATTTCAGAACTTAATTATTAAGTCTTCCTTCAGCAATCCATTTTTTGATAAGGGCTTGCTCTGCAGTAGTTACACCCATCTTTGGGTACATGTTTGAATTATCAAGTTGAGTATTACTTAATTTAGAAACCGTAGCGTAATTTGTAATGCTTACGCCAGCAGTTGGGTTGGTTGCCCCATGACAAGGCATACATTTATTTTGCAGAATAGGCAAGACCTGAGTTGCAAATGAGACTGTTGTTACTGGTGCTGCAGTAGTAAAGCTCCAGGTATAGTCGCTTGCGATTGCATTTCCTGCCGCATCTTTAGCTCCGGTGGTGATCGTTCCGGTATAAACCGTGTTTGCAGTTAACCCGGTACTCGGAGTGAAAGCAGCTGTGGTTCCTGAATATGATACACTTCCAGCAACGGATGTTGTTCCTTGTTTCAGGGTAAAGTTTGTTGTGTTAATGGTTGAAGCGTTCATTGCTTCACTAAATGTTGCTGTCGGATGAACACTTGTAGCTATTCCAGTCGCGTTATTTGCAGGAGTAACCGAAAGCACTGTTGGTGATGTAATATCAGTTGCCGCCGCAGTAGTAAAGCTCCAGGTATAGTCGCTTGCGATTGTATTTCCTGCCGCATCTTTAGCGCCGGTGGTAATTGTTCCGGTATAAACCGTGTTTGCAGTTAACCCGGTACTCGGAGTGAAAGTAGCCATGGTTCCTGAATATGATACACTACCAGCAACGGACGTTGTTCCTTGTTTCAGGGTAAAGTTTGTTGAGTTAATAGTTGAGGTATTCATTGCTTCACTAAAAGTTGCCGTTGGATGAACGCTTGTAGCTATTCCAGTCGTATTATTTGCAGGAGCAACCGAAAGTACTGTTGGTGGTGTTACATCAGCAACACCTCCGGCTGTTGTGAAGCTCCAGGTATAAATGCTTGACGATTGATGGTCGTTATCGCCTTCTTCGTCATTATCAACACTATTAGTTTCGAAAACTACCTTCCCGGTATATACCATGTTGGCTGTTAGTATATTCGTCGGAGTGAATGTTGCCGTTTTTGCAGAATAAGTTAATGTACCAGTTACTGGTGTTGAGCCTTGCCATAAACTAATAGTCACTAATTTAATCATTGATGACGTCATTTCCTGGTTGAAGGTAATCGTCGGCTTGATATTCGTAGCCACTTCGGTTGCATTCTTGATTGGGGTTGTCGAAACAACTGACAGTGAATTGTTTCGTCGGTGCTTCCCAGTCTTAAACGACCATGAATGTTCCCTAGATTCCTTACTTGAACCACTTTTTAATGAATTTGTAAGCGTTGCAGTGTAATCGGTTTCTGGTTTCAGGTCTGAGGTTGGTGTAAAATTAATTGTTGTGCCAGATGTTGTTACTGTTCCTGCAACCGGAATGGTTCCTTCTTTTAAGATTAAGGTCGATGCTGATACTTCTGATGCACTTGTTGTACTTTTAAAGGTTACTGAAATAACAGGATTAACAACTACGGTGTCTGCCTGGTTTGCAGGAAATGTTTCAGCAATAGCTGCAACAAGTGTTCCACCTAGCTCTGATTGATCTTTTAACGTTTCATTTGTACATCCGTTAAAAAAAACAGCCAATAAAATAACGGGAATAGCTGTACCCAAAAATCTGAAATAAACCTTGTTTTTTCTAATTTTAGGATTTTCGCTCTCTGAATTTTCTCTCATACTTAAATTTTAAAATTGTGAAAAAACTGTAAATGAACTCTATACGTATTGCATCAAATAATACTATAGCAAAACGTTCATCTACAAATTTTTCGCTTGCTTTAGCATTGTTTGATCTTGTAAAAGATTGACAATGCCTGTGCCAACAACAATGACAATTGCATAAAGTGTTGGTAATTAGTGACTAGTAGGAGTTTAGATCGAATCTGATTTTCTCAAAATGAACATCTGACAATGGAAATGATAATGTTTTAAAATGGAAAATATACAACTTGACTTCTATTCTCTCAATTCTTTTTGATGATCTTCGTCGTTTGTTATTTACTGAGATGGAAAAATCTGGGAGTATTGCCATTAATTCAGGTGATTTTGTATTTAAGTGCTTAAATCGGATGACAACACTATAAAATAGAAAAGGAAGCCATTAGCTCCCTTTTCCTATTTTGTTATGATTTGTACTATTCTATTCTTTAAAATTCCAGTAATTTACTTCAGCTTCGCCTTCTTTATCCGATTCCTGAAGCCAGTAGGCTGGAGTTACCCGTTTGCCCGAGATGCTTTTTAAATCTCGTTTGTACACATCAACTACCGGATTAAAAAGCAGGTCGGTTACTCCGATTTTGAAGGTTCCGGATTCTCCTTCAGCTACAATTTTTACGGTGAATCTATTTAGTTCGAGTAGTTTTTTTAGGAATTCGGTGCGTTCCGGAGAAACTCCTTTTTCGACCAATGAGCAGCGGATTCCGTCAATTTCTTCAACGGTATGTTTTCCTTTATTGAGAGCCATTTTTAGAATCTTATTAGTTTAAAAACAATTGACTGATGCTTCGAATATATTCAAAGATTCCGCTGGCAAAGCCAATAATAAATACGCCAGCTACACACATTATCAAAGCAATCCGCATAGCATTTGTGCTACGGAATGTAGGTATAGGCTGTTCGTTCGGATCGATAAACATCGCTTTAACCACCTTCAAGTAATAATAAAGTGAAATGGTTGCATTCAATACGGCGATCAAAACCAAAATGTAATAACCACTTCCGGCTGCGGCGGTAAACAGGAAGAACTTTCCGAAGAAACCTGCAACTGGTGGAATTCCAGCTAACGAAAACAACGATAATGTCATCAGCAAACTGAGCTTCGGATTAGTCTTATACAGGCCATTATATCCTGAAATGGTTTCAACGCCCGAAGCATTGTGAATAGCCGCAACCACACCGAATGCACCTAAATTGGTGAAAACATAAACCAACACAAAATAAACAACCGATGTCATGCCTAAATCACCAATTCCCAATATACCTAGCAAAATAAACCCGGCCTGAGCAATAGACGAAAACGCAAGGAATCGTTTAATATTATTTTGTCGTAAGGCAAACAAGTTGGCCAACGTCATGGTGAAAACTGCGATGGTATAAATAAGCGGTTGCCACAAGGTGGTGATACTTTTGAAAACCGTAAACAGAATAATAGTGAATATGAAAGCAGCAGCTCCTTTTGAAACTACAGAAAGATATGATGTTACATTGATTGGAGCACCTTCGTAAACATCAGCAGTCCAGAAATGGAAAGGAACAAGCGATATTTTGAAACCCATTCCGCTCACGAAAAAGATAAATCCTAGTGCAATCAGTGCGTTTGGTTCAACTTTGGTTGCGATGTCGGCAAAATAGATCGACCCAGTAGCTCCATATAACATTGAAAGGCCAAATAAAAGTATTCCTGAAGATAGGGCAGAAGACAGGATCAATTTGATACCAGCTTCAGCCGATTGACTTTTGTATTTGTCAAAGGCGGCCAGTCCGGCAATTGGAATAGTTGCAGTTTCGAGCCCGATATAAAAAATCAGGAAATCACCAGATGAGATCATAAAGTTCATTCCAATCAGCGTTGAAATGGTCAGGATGAAATATTCGCTGATCTTATCCAGATTCTCTGGTTTGCGAAGCCATCCTTCAGCTTGCAAGAAGATGATCAGTACAGCCATATTCAGGATGTTTTTCATGAACATCGTCAATTGGCTTGCCTGATATGATCCGCCAAATAAAGTTCCGGTTTCTCCGGGAATGAAGCCAATAATGGTTACTAAGGCGAAAAGTCCAAGAGTGAACGGAATAATGCGAGCTTTGTTTTTTTCGCTGGTCGAAACTTCAGCGATCAAAATGGCCAATGCAGCTAGTGTGAGCAGCAATTCGTGTCGCATGAGTAAAAATTGTCCGAGATCCATATTTTTCGGTATTATTTATTCAAATTAAATTTAGAATGGGATAACCATTGCCAGTTTTTCAACAATTGGTTTCAAACTCGTCTGGATGACATCAGACAACCAAAGAGGAGCAATACCAATAGCTGCTACAGCCAAAACAAGTGTTACGGTACTCAGCTTTTCGAACCATTTGGCATCTTCCAGATGTTCGTGGTGAGGATCTTTAATCGGGCCAAGTAACATCATTCCAACCACACGCAGAATATATACTGCAGTAATTACAATTGATGAACAGACGATAACAGTGACTACGCGATGGAACATATCAGTATGTTGGAATGAGCCAACAAATACGGTCATTTCAGCAACGAATCCGCTTAATCCCGGAAGTCCTAAAGAAGCAAAACCGGCAATCATATAAACTACCGCAAGGAAAGGAATCACTTTCATTAAGCCGCCCATTTCGGTTACATTTCTGGTGTGGGTGCGTCCGTAGATCATACCAATCAAGGCAAAGAAAAGTGCTGTCATCAAACCGTGTGAGATCATCTGAAGGATTGCTCCGTCCATGGCGGTTTGGTTCATCATCAGGAGTGCAAAAATGACCAACCCGCAATGGCTTACCGATGAATAAGCGTTGATGAATTTTAGGTCTTTTTGCCAAATTGCACCAAATGCACCGTAAACCACACTAATAGTCGTCAGGATAATGAAAATCCAAGCCATTTGGTGAGCTGCCTGGGGCATCAGGAACATGGCAACGCGGAAACATCCGTATCCTCCCAGTTTCATTAATACTCCGGCATGAAGCATCGAAACTGCGGTCGGCGCCGAGGCATGACCATCGGGTGACCAAGTGTGGAAGGGAAATAAAGCACCCAAGATTCCGAATCCCACAAAAGTGAATGGAAAAAAGAACATCTGAGCTTTGACCGGTATTTGTATTTTCGAAATTTCGATAATGTTGAAAGTTAATGGACCACCGCCGGGAGCTGAATTGTAATAGATTCCGAAGATACCTACCATTAAGAGGGCAGAACCTCCCATCAGCATCAAAGTCAGCTTCATTGCCGAACTTTCTTTCGGACCGCTACCCCAGATTCCAATTAAAAGGTACATCGGGATTACCGCCAATTCATAGAACAGGAACATGGTGAATAGATCGAGCGAAATAAAGAACCCGTAAACCCCAGTTGCCAGCAGAATCAGCGAAATGAAAAACTCTCTTGAAAGATATTCCATTTGCCACGAAGCGAAAATTCCGGCAAAAACAACGATTGAAGTCAGACAAAGCATAGCAACTGCAATACCATCGACACCAATAAAATAATGGATGTTTAAACTCTTGAACCAGGTATAGTCGGCTGTAAATAACATTTCGTGCATATCTCCGGTTTTTCGTGCACCCAAATACATGAACAGAAGTACAGCTGTAGTGATAAGCTGAATGCTCATTCCGACCGCTGAAGCCACCCTTGCGCCTTTTAAATCCTTCGTAAAAAGAATGGCGAAGATGGTTAAAACCGGTATTACTACTAATAAAGTCAGAATATTCATGAGAATATATTTGATTTAATTTTTAATTCTTTTTTCAAAAAGCAAATAGGAATGGACAAAAGAAAAATTCACCCAATGTATTATGTTCCTGTTTACTTTATTCTTATTTCTTTTTCCGTGTTTTTACATCAACAAATAGATCATTGAAAGCGCCAGCGCTAAGGTTCCGGCTACGAATGCAAACGCATAATGCTGCAATTGTCCCGATTGCATTCCTTTAATCTGGTAGGATACTTTCTCTGTGACCAAACCAATTCCAACCATAAAACCATCGATGATGTGACGGTCGAACCAGGCAATTGGCCGTGAAATATAATTGAAAATGATCTTTTTCGTTACGAACAAATAGATCTCATCCCAATAGAATTTATTATAGGTAGCGGTATATAAAATCCCCCAACTCTTAGCCATTTTTGTCGGAACATCGCTTTCCTTTTTGTAAAGAATCCAAGCCATGGCAATACCCAGTAATCCGATTAGTACCGATGGAATTGCTACGGCAAAGTTCATTTCTGATTCGAAAGCCATTTTGTCGGAAGTAACTAATTCGGTAAATGGAATAAATCCGGCGACAATTGACATAAATGCCAAGAACATCAATGGAATTGACATGGTCAGCGGGCTTTCGTGCGGTGTATGATGATAATGACGATCTTTACCCCAGAATACATTAAAGTATAACCTGAACATATAGAATGCAGTCAGTCCGGCAACAATGAATTCCACAGCAAACAAAAGTTTGTTATGGTGCAAGGCGGCTACTAAAATTTCATCTTTACTGAAGAAACCCGAAAGCGGTGGAACACCGGCAATGGTCAAACAGGCAATCAGGAAGGTAATGTGTGTTATCGGCATATATTTGCGCAAACCGCCCATGTCGTACATGTAGTTTGAATGTACAGCATGAATAATTGAACCGGCGCCAAGGAACAGCAACGCTTTAAACATGGCGTGTGTAAACAGGTGGAACATGGAAGCCATGTATCCCAAACCTTCTTCACCACCATATCCTGAAACTCCAAGAGCAAGCATCATATAACCCAATTGCGATAAGGTCGAGAATGCCAGAACACGTTTAATGTCGTATTGCGTAATGGCTATTACAGCCGCAAAAAGCGATGTAAACCCACCAACATAGCCAATGATTTCCTGCGCGGCAGGAGCCTGAAAATGGATGACAGGAAACATACGGGCAACCAGAAATACACCGGCAACAACCATGGTTGCAGCGTGGATCAAAGCCGAGACCGGAGTCGGACCTTCCATGGCATCGGGTAACCAGATGTGTAACGGGAACATGGCCGATTTACCTGCGCCTCCAATAAAAATCAGTGTCATGGCCCAGGTCATGGCCGAAATGCCCATAAAACTCATTGAGGCAGCGCTTCCGAAGATGGCTGTTCCAGGTTGGGTCAGTTGGCCAAAATCAAAAGTTTTGGTTACAAACGAAAGGATCAGGATCCCAATCAGGAAGCCTAAATCGGCAAAACGGGTCACAATAAATGCCTTTTTCGAAGCAGCCACTGCCGATGGTTTCTGATAATAAAATCCAATCAACAGGAATGAGCTGACACCCACCAACTCCCAGAAAATATACATCTGGAAAATATTGGTAGCGATAACCAATCCCAGCATCGAAAAGGTAAACAGCGACAAAAATGCGTAGAAACGGGCAAACCCTTTTTCGCCTTGCATGTAACCAAGGCTGTAAATATGAACCATAAACGAGATGGTCGTTACAACAACCAACATCATCACCGAAATTGGATCGAGTAAAATACCCATTTTGATGATTAATGTTTCAGTGAATTGAAGCCAGGTCAGTTCAAATGGGATAATGGTTTGAAAACCTTCGGCACTGTGGCCCCCTCCAAAAAAGTAGCTGGCCGCTGTAATTATTGAAAGCAAGAATGAAATTCCCATTCCGGTGGTCCCAATTATTCCTGAAACGATAGGTTTCCATTTCATTCCAAGCAACCCGGTAACCAAGAACAGTACCAGCGGTATCAGTATAATAAATACAGTGTAAGTATATCCTGTCATTGTTCCTTATTTTAGAATTTCATTTCATTTACATTTTCAACTTCGATGTTCTTCATGTTCCTGTAAATATTGATGATGAGTGCAATGGCAACCGAAGCTTCGGCTGCAGCAATACCAACAATGAACAGTGAGAAAAATTGTCCCTGTAATTGATCGGGATACAAATAGCGGTTGAAAACCACGAAATTGATATTGACTGAATTCAGGATGAGCTCAGTGGCCATCAACATCGTAATCAGGTTGCGGCGAATAATGAAACCGCAGACCCCGATAAAAAACATAATCGTGCTAACGATTAAAAAATGTTCGAGAGGAATTCCCTGGATCATATTTCTGAGTTTTTATTTTTTTCTTTTTTAGCAATTATAATTGCTGCGATCATTGCTGCCAGCAGTAAAATACTGATTACCTCAAAGGGTAAAGCGTACCCGTTTTTGCCAGTGCTTAGCAACTGGTTCCCAATTACAGTCATATCAACCGGCAGTTCAGGATTCGTCGTGGCTTTGAAAGCGTGGGAGAGGATGGTGGCAAGTACCAACCCGATTCCAACAACAGCAGATCCAATACCCATCAATAATTTGGTGAGGTTAGGATGTTTAAACCGATGAGTAATGTGATGGGTCAACAGGATACTGAAAATGATGAGTACCACAATACCTCCGGCATATAACGTGAGCTGAACGGCAGCCATAAACTGGTAATTCAGCATGAAATACAAACCAGCAGTGGCAAGTAGAACGCAAAGCAGATAGACGGCTGCCCTCAATATTCTTCGGGTGGTGATCGACAAAAGCGAACAGATCAGGATAATTCCTGCAAACAGGTAAAACATGAATACATTCATTACTTAGCCTCCTTTCTTAATTTTGAACCGGGCTGATTCAAAACTTTGGTGAGTTTATTCCGGTCAAATACAGCATGTTCGAACTTCTGACCAAAGGCCAAGGCATTCGAAGGGCAGGTTTTTACACACAAACCGCAGAATGTACACATCGAAAGATGGTAAATGTGTTTGTCGATTACCCGTTCCATTTTTCCTTCAGCATTGGGTACGCGATCGGTTATGATTTCGATTGAACCATTGGGACAGTTCATTTCACAAATTCCGCAACCGGTGCAGGCGTGCAGGTTGTTTTTGTCGTGTGGCATGATGACTTCTCCCTTGAACTCATCAAACATTTTCAGGGTTTTCCGGTTTTCAGGATATTGCTGGGTCACAATTTCCCCGGGACTGAAAAAGTATTTCCCGGTGATGCGCATACCTGCCCACAGCGAAGAAATTCCTTTAAACAGGTCGGTAAAATATTCTAAAATACTATTCATTTTTTATCCGCTGTTATATTTAAAAATGCCAGCCCATCAGGACGATGAAGGCGATCAATACAATGTTGAACAAACTGATTGGTAGCAGGTATTTCCATTCCAATTTCAATAACTGGTCGATCCTCAAACGAGGGAAAGTCCATTTAAACCACATAATGATCAGAATGAGAAAGAATGTTTTAGAGAAGAACCAAACTGCCGATGGAACGTAATCCATAATTTGGTTGAATCCTTCCCAGTTTCCAACGTGGAAGGGCATCCATCCTCCAAGGAATACAGTAGCACCCAAGGCTGCAACAATAAACATGTTCATGTATTCGGCCAGAAAGAAGAACGCGAATTTGATACCAGAATATTCGGTGTGAAACCCGGCAACCAATTCCGATTCGGCTTCGGCTAAGTCGAAAGGTCCACGGTTGATTTCGGCAGTACTCGCGATCAGGAAAATAAGGAATGAAATAAAAGCAGGGATGTGACCTTTAAAAATCCACCATCCATTGGCTTGGCTTTCAACGATTCCAGAAAGCTGCATGGTTCCCGAAAAAATAACAATAGCCAGTAGCGAAAGTCCAACTGAAAGTTCATAGCTCACAATTTGTGCTCCACTTCGCATGGCGCCAATCAGCGAATATTTGCTGTTACTTGACCACCCAGCTAATAAAATACCTATTACACTAAGCGACGAAACGGCCATTACATAAAACACCCCAATATTGAAATCGATTGCCTGAAGTCCTTTGGCATAAGGCAAAGCAGCCATGGCTAAAAACGAGCAAATAATTACAATGTAAGGTGCCAGATTGAACAGCAATTTGTCTGATTTGCGAATCGGGATTAATTCCTTCATCAGCAATTTAATCAAGTCGGCGATGGTTTGGATGATACCATAAGGTCCTACCCGGTTTGGTCCAACGCGGTTCTGAATAAAGGCACATACTTTACGTTCGAAGTAAACCAGAAACAGACCAACTAAGGCGTACATCAAGAGAAATGCAAGTCCGACCAGGACCATTTCGCTAAGTATGACCAATCCGGAAGGCATCAATCCTGATAACCAGGTATGAATGGCTCCGGTAAGCGTCGAAAAGTCGTAGATGTTTGATGACATATTTGTGTTCATTTATCGGTCAATATCAGGGATTACAAGGTCAAGCGAACCGCTGATGGCAATCAGGTCGGCAATTTTTTGTCCAGCAGTAATTTCGTTCATAACGAACAGATTGCTGAAATTTGGAGTCCGGAATTTCATGCGAAGCGGTGATTTATTTCCATCGCTCACTGCATATACGGCCAATTCTCCACGAGCCGTTTCCACTCTTGTGAAATATTCACCGGCAGGTAGTTTGATGATTGGCTTCATTTTAGCAGTAAAATCGCCTTCAGGAATATTATCAACGAGTTGTTCCAAAATGCTCAGCGATTCCCACATTTCCCGCATTCTGACTTGATAGCGGGCAAAAGTATCGCAGCCTGTTTCCAAAATTTCGTTGAACTGAACTTTGTCGTAAGCGCCGTAAGGTGCAATTTTACGAATGTCGCACGAGTAATTCGAACCACGCCCCGAAGGACCGGTAACGCCATATGCAATGGCGGTTTCTTTACTCATGTTGCCAATTCCAACCGAGCGATTATGGAAAATAACGTTGCCGGTTAGCAATTGGTCGTATTCTGGTAATTTTTTCCTGAAATACGTGATAAATTCTTTGATTCGTTTCTGAAAGTTAGGATGAACATCGTGCATCAAACCTCCGGGGATAAGGAAACTATGAAGCAGTCTTGATCCGAACGATTCTTCGAAAATGTCAAGAATGTGTTCACGGTCGCGCAACCCGTAAAAGAAGGTTGTCAATGCACCAAGATCCATTCCAAAGGCACTCCACCACAATTGGTGCGATGCCAGACGGTTTAATTCATCCAGGATTGTTCGGATGTATTTTACTCTTTCCGGAACTTCAACTTGCAAAGCGTCTTCAACAAGCATACAAACCGCTTCGTTATTCATGTGAGCCGAAAGATAATCCATTCGGTCGGTCAGGTGAATAATCTGCTGGTAGGTATTAGCTTCGCACATTTTTTCAATTCCACGATGAATATAACCAATGTGCGGAATCAGGTATTTAACGGTTTCACCTTTCAGGCAAACCTCGAATCGTAATACCCCATGGGTTGAAGGGTGTTGGGGACCCATATTGACGATGTAATCCTCGTTCTCCCCAATAATTACGTCTTTTATTATTTCTTCACTCATCATTCGATTTTTATCGTTCAATGATATTTACTTCGTCTCGGAAATCTTTGCGTAACGGGTATCCGTAGTCGTCTTCCATGAAAAAACGTTTCAGGTTTGGATGGTTATTAAACCGGATTCCAAACATGTCGAAAACTTCACGTTCAAAATAATCGGCTGCCGGATACAACGCGGCCAAACTGTCGATCTGAGGATTTTCACGATCGGTGATTACCGACTTCAATACAATAATATGCCTGAAATCAGTGGATTCGAGATGATAGACAACTGTGAAATGAGTCGTGAAATCGACAGCAGTGTGGTTGACCAGATAATTTAACGCGGTTCTCTGATCTGATTTCAATTTCTCTGTCAGAGCAAATAGCTTTCCGGCCGGAACAATAACTTCCAGCAATTGAGTCCCTTCCGAAAACTCTGCATCAGGTTCAAATCCCCTGATAATATCTGTTAATTCTTGTCTGTTTAACATGTTCTGTGAGATTTAGAGCAACCTGTCGGCTGGATCTTCCTGTTGAAAAATTGAATCGCCTTTTATCTTGCGTTGCAATTGCATAACACCATACAACAATGCTTCCGGGCGTGGAGGACATCCTGGAACATAGACATCAACCGGGATAATATGATCGACACCGCGAACAACTGAATACGAATTGTAATAGAATGGCCCTCCAGAAACGGCGCAAGCGCCCATGGCGATTACATATTTCGGTTCGGGCATCTGATCGTATAATCGTTTCAGTATCGGTGCCATTTTGTGATTGATGGTTCCGGCTACCACAATAACGTCGGCCTGACGGGGCGAAGGTCGGTACACTTCGATCCCAAAACGTGCGAAATCGTGTCTGGGAGCTCCGGCAGCCATCATTTCAATGCCACAACAACTGGTTGCAAAGGTGAGCGGCCAGATGGAATTCGATACACCCCAGTTCAGAACTGCGTCAATACTAGTCATAAAGACGTTTCCGCCTGACTTTTTTAAGAGTTCGAGAGATTCGCTATCTCCGAAATCTTCATCTTTCATTGATTTGATTAGACCCATTTTAAAGCTCCTTTTTTCCATGCATACAAAAGTCCAAGACCAAGTATGAAGAAGAAAATAATGATTTCGATAAAAGCCCTCATTCCGATGGTTTTCATGACTACACCCCAAGGGAATAGGAACACCGTTTCCACATCGAAAACAAGGTAAATAATTGCAAAAAGATAATAACCCACGTTAAACTGAATCCACGCCGGTCCTTCAGAAGGAATACCACATTCGTATGGTTCTGATTTTATAGGATTTAATGAGCTTGGAGCAACAAGGGTTGAAAATATAATTGCCCCGCCAACAAGGACCAGTGCAACTATAAAAAAGAGAATTAACGATTCACTTTCCATATCTTTAAAATATCTGGATAATTTAATAAGCTTATTTAGCCGGTGCAAAAGTAATTTTTTCAGTTTAGTACCAAAGCTTTTTTTTTAGAAAAATGAATTGATATTTAGCAAATGATGGAAAATGATGACGGTATTCTTAATTGCATTTGGACTTCTCTATATTTTTTTTTGAAATAAAATCTTCTTTGCTTGACCTTTTATAAAGTTTTTCATTAGGGGTATAATCATGTAAAAGTATGTGCAATTGAATAAATTTAGAAAAGTGAAGTTGAAATCAAAAAAATGACCATATTTTTTTTACGTTTGCTATAGTGATGAACAAATTTATTTATACAATCCTTGGTACCTTATTGATTCTAGCTTGTACAAAACAACGGAGTCAAAACAAGTCGTTGATTTATAGGCCGTTGGTTGTTGAAGCGAAGGGACTTGTTGTCCCAGAAAGCAACCTGGCAAGTGCTAAAACGATACCAGTAGGTCAACCAAAAACAATACCTGTTGGCAAGACGACTATTGTTTTTACAGATACCAACGAATTCCCCGCTGGGCACCCAACAGTTATCTTATCAGGTAATCCGCAAATAAATACTCCCGGACGGAATGCTTTTTTGATTCCTGAATCAGTACCCGCTATTGATAAGCCGTTTACTGCTGGAATACCGGATGCTGAACAGGCAAAAGATGCCTATATTAAAGATCAAAATCCTCAGAATTTTAGTACATTCGGAAAACACCAGGGTTTGAATTACAATTCGATACATTGCCAATTGCAAGATAATAATGGAAATCTCTGGTTTTGTACGTATGGTGGTGGTGTATCCAGATATGATGGAAAATCGTTTACTCATTTTACGACAAAAGAAGGACTAAGTAATAATCGGATTTGGTCTGTTTTACAAGACAGGAGCGGAAACCTGTGGTTTGGGTCTGACGGTGGTGGCGTATCAAGGTATGACGGAAAATTCTTTACTCATTTTGCAAAAAAAGAAGGATTATCCGGCAATTCGGTATTGGCGATGTTCCAGGATAAAAATGGAGACATCTGGTTCGCTACTACTGAGGGAGTCTCAAAGTACAATGGAAAATCGTTTACTCATTATACTGTAAAAGAAGGCTTATGCGACAATACAATATTGTCGATTTTGCAAGATAAAAGTGGAAACATATGGTTCGGATCTGGAGAACATGGAGTGTCGAAATACGATGGAAAATCGTTTTCGAATTATTCTGAAAGTGAAGGATTAATCAATAATACTGTATTTTATATTTTACAGGATCAGAAAGGAGATCTTTGGTTTGGCACCAATGGAGGTGTATCCAGATACGATGGAAAAACGTTTTCAAACTATACGGAGAAAGAAGGTTTAACTAACAATAAAATATACAGTATTTTTCAAGATATTCACGGATCGTTCTGGTTTGGTACTGGAGGCGGAATATCGAAACTATCTTTTAACAATGATGTATCGAATAGGAACCCAATCTCTTCAAAATATGGAGCTTTCACTCATATTACAGAAAATGAAGGTTTGTGCAACAATATGGTTTATAGTATTTTAAAAGACCGAAGCGGTACCCTTTGGTTTGGCACCAATGAAGGTGTAAGTAAATATGGAGGAAACTTATTTACGCACCTCACGCGAAATGAAGGGCTAAATAACAATAAAGTATTTAGTATTTTGGTGGATAAAACAGGGAGTCTATGGTTTGGAACTTTTGGCGGAGGGGTTTCAAAATACGATGGCAAAACGATTACAAGTTATACTGAAAAGGAAGGGCTAGTCAATGATAAGGTCTTTAGCATATTTCAGGATAAAAGTGGAATCATCTGGTTCGGAACCGATGGAGGGGGGATATCTAAATTCGATGGAAAATCGTTTACAAATTTCACACAAAAAGATGGATTAAGCAATAATAAAGTATTTTGTATTATACAGGACAAATCTGGGGATCTTTGGTTCGGAACATATGGAGGCGGAGTTTTAAAATATGATGGGAAATCGTTCACAAATTATACCACAAAAGAAGGTTTGTGCAACAATTTTGTACTGAGTATTTTTCAGGATAAGAGAGGTAATTTATGGTTTGGCACCGATGGAGGAGGCGTATCGAACCTTATTCTAAAAGAATCGAAAGAGCCTCGAATGAAAGGGATACAGTATAGTCATTCTCTTCAGCATTTTGTTAATTACACAACAAAACAGGGCCTTCCGAACGACTTTGTCTTTAGTATTTTTCAGGATAAGGATGAAAATATCTGGTTCGGTACCGGCGGTGGCGGCGTAGCAAAATACGATGGAACATATTTTACGCATTATACTGAAAAAGAAGGATTAAGTAACGATAATGTGTTGAGTATTACTCAGGACAAAAACGATAACCTTTGGTTTGGAACCCGGTTTGGTTTGTGTAAGTTAAAAGCAGGAGCCTTAAGCTTGAAAGTAAATAATCCGGATTTGCCATTGTTTAATAATTTCGACTATGAAGATGGTTTTTTGGGTTTAGGTTGCAACCGCGGAGCCATTTGTCAGGATCAAACAGGCACTATCTGGATTGGCACAAATGATAGGCTTACCGCTTATCATCCTGAAGGAGATGTTGCAGATACTATTTCGCCAAATATACAATTAACTGGCATTTTGCTGTTTAATGAAAAGCTGAAATGGTCTGATATGCTTTCTTATTCACCTAATGACGAACATTCTGAAGCAAAAGATACAAGTATTGTACTTGGAAATGGCATAACCGTAGCTGACTTTAATTTTGACGCCATATCGAAGTGGTACGATATACCACAAAATCTAAGTTTAAAACATGATAACAATTTTCTGACTATTACATTTATAGGAATATCTCAGATTCAAAACAAAAAGATAAAATACCAATATAAACTTGAAGGTTTGGACCTGGATTGGAGTGCATTGACCCTAAGTAATGAAGCATCTTATGGCAATCTATCACCAGGCAACTATATCTTCAAGGTAAAAGCAGTAAATAGTGAAGGTTATTGGAGCAAAGAGTTTGCTTATAAGTTCATAATTCGCCCTCCTTGGTGGAAGACTTGGTTTTTTCGGTTGTTAATGCTAGCGTTTATTTTGTCGAGCTTGTTCATTATTTATCGTTGGCGAATTAAATCTTTAAGGAAACAACAGAAAAAATTAGAGCATATTGTTAAGGAAAAAACGGCAAAAGTTGTTAGACAAAGCGATGAGCTACAAATAATTAATCAGGAATTAACGTTTCAAAAAGAGAAACTTGAAATAGCTAATGCAACGAAAGATAAATTTTTCTCTATTATTGCTCACGATCTTCGCAGTCCTTTTAATGGATTTTTGGGGCTTACTGAAATAATGACTGAAGAATTGGGAAACTTAACATTGTCTGATATTCAAAATCTTGCTTACAGCATGAAGAAATCAGCTACTAATTTATTCCATTTGCTTGAGAATTTGCTTCAATGGTCGCGTATGCAGCAAGGAACAATGCCATTTGAACCCAACCTACTTTCATTGCATAATGTTTTAGATGAATGCATTCCTATTCTGTTAGAATCGGCTAAAAATAAAAATATTAGTTTGATCTGCTCCATTCCTGCAGATATTGAAGTCTATGCTGATACAAATCTTCTCCAGACCATTTTCAGAAATCTAATTTCAAATGCAATAAAATTTACGAATAAGGGAGGCAATATACAAATTTCAGCCAGGGCTCTGAACGATAAAATGGTAGAGGTAGCAATACAGGATTCTGGAATTGGCATGAAACCAGAAATGGTGAGAAATTTATTTAGGATTGATGTTAAAACCAATCGGATAGGTACTAATGGCGAATTAAGTACTGGACTCGGATTGTTTCTTTGTAAGGACTTTTTAGAAAGACATTGCGGTGAATTACGAGTGGAAAGTCAGGAAGGACAAGGAAGTACATTCTATTTTACTTTGCCAAGGCAAGTAATTCAAATCAATTAGATTGCCTTGGTACGTGTTTTTTGAAAAAGAGCCTCTCATGGGACTCGAACCCACGACCTGCTCATTACGAATGAGCTGCTCTACCAGCTGAGCTAAAGAGGCAAAACTGAAGTTAAATAAACCGAGAAATCAGCCCAGAAGAGTCGATTTCTCGGTTTTCCATTATTATTCAATCGTAGGAATCTGCGTCGTGTTGTATTTTCCGTCTTTCAGGTTTTGACGTATTTCGTGAAAAGCCTTAATGGTATATTCAACATCTTCGAGTGTATGCAAGGCTGTTGGTATTAAACGGAGCATGATCAGTCCTTTCGGAATCACCGGATAAACAACGACAGAACAAAATACATTGAAATTTTCGCGCAAGTCCATAACTACATTGGTAGCCTCGCCAACACCACCTTGAAAATAGACTGGTGTTACCGGTGAGTTGGTTGCTCCCAAATCGAAACCTTGCGCTTTCAAACCACTTTGAAGCGCATTTACAATAAACCAAAGTTTTTCTCGAAGTTCTGGTTTTGTGCGTAAAAGTTCAAGGCGTTTCAATGCCCCAATGACCATAGGCATTGGCAATGACTTCGCATAGGTCTGTGAACGCATATTATAACGCAAGTAGTTGCAGATATCTTCATCGCAGGCAATAAATGCTCCAATGCCTGCCATCGATTTGGCAAAAGTCCCGAACTGAAGGTCAACCTTGTCAGAAACGCCAAAGTGTTCGGCTGTTCCGGCTCCGGTAGCCCCCATAGTTCCAAATCCATGCGCATCGTCAACCAACAACCTAAATGTGAATTCGTCTTTGAACTTAGCGATTTCGTCGAGCTTGCCTAAGTCGCCTGACATTCCAAATACGCCTTCAGTAATAACCAAAATACCACCGCCCTGTTTTTCAGCCAGACGGGTTGCTTTGGTTAACATGTTACGAAGACTCTCCATATTATTGTGAGCATATACAAACCGTTTGCCCATATGAAGCCTTACACCATCCATAATACAGGCATGTGCCTCCGAGTCATAAACGATTACATCATTACGTCCGCAAACAGCGTCAATAATGGATACCATGCCTTGATAACCAAAGTTTAATAAAAAAGCATCTTGTTTTCCAACAAATTCGGCCAGATTTTGCTCCAGTTCTTCATGCTTGCTGGTTTGACCTGACATCATACGGGCACCCATCGGGTAGGCCATACCATAGTCTGCCGCCGCCTGAGCATCAGCTTCACGCACTTCAGGATGATTGGCCAGTCCAATATAATTGTTCAGACTCCATACTAAAACATCCTTCCCTCTGAATTTCATTTTGGTTCCAATTTCACCTTCCAATTTAGGAAAAGCGAAGTATCCGTGAGCCTGGTTCATATATTTTCCCAAGCTTCCCATGTTGCTCCTCAGTTTTTCAAAAATATCCACTTTGATCTGGTTTTTAAAATTAGCAATGCAAAAGTAATTTTTTTTAATAAGTCTGCAAATTGTTAATTTATACTAAACAGGATTGTATTCTGAATAATTCATTCTATTTTTCGGCTCGAAAAATTAGATAAAAATGTATATTTGCGCCATGTTAATGAAAATGAGAAATTTCACACCAATTGTTGTTGTTTTTGTTCTTTTGCTCAGCGGTTGTACAGATTATAATAAGGTTGTAAAAAGTACCGATTATGAATTTAAGTACAAAAAAGCCTTGGAATATTACCAAGATGGAGAATATGCCCGTGCCTCAACACTGCTAAAAGAGCTGATTAATATCGTGAGAGGAACAAGCCGTGCCGATAAGGTTTATTATTATTATGCAAAAAGTTTGTTCGGACAGAAAGATAATATGATGGCCGGACATTATTTTAAGTCTTTAGTTAAAGAATTTCCCAAAAGTGAATATGCTGAAGAATCTCAGTACATGGTTGGCTACTGTTTTTATTTAGATTCACCAAGTCCTCGTTTAGATCAGACTGTCTCACAAAATACAATAGATGCCTTACAGTTGTTTATTAATTTATATCCAAAATCGACGAGAGTGGATGAAGCGAATCGCTTGATCATTGAAATGCGCGATAAAATGGTTTATAAATCGTATCTGAGCGGTAAACTTTACTATGATATGAACAATTATAAGGCTGCCGTAGTTGCCTTAACATCGTCATTGAAAGATTTCCCGGATACCAAATATCGCGAAGAACTGATGTACATGCTGCTAAAAGCAAAGTTTCTGCTTGCTATTAAAAGCGTTGAAGAAAAAAAGCATGAACGGTTAAGTGCTGCTTTGGATGAATATTTTACCTTTGTCGATGAATATCCGGAGAGTAAGTACCGGAAAGAAGTTGAAAAATACCATGAAACAACAGAAAAGTTGTTAAATTATAAACAGGATTCAAAAATTTAGAACATATGGATTTTAAGAAAACAAAAGCAGAATCAACTACCATTTCGAGGGATTTAAGAGAGTTAGAAAGCCGTACAGGTAATGCTTATGAAACTGTAATGATTTTGGCGAAACGTTCCAATCAGATTGCTTCTGAAATGAAAGAAGAACTGAGTCAAAAACTTCAGGAATTTGCATCCTATACAGATAATCTGGAAGAGGTTTTTGAAAATCGTGAACAAATTGAGATTTCGAAATACTACGAACGTCTTCCAAAACCTACTTTGATTGCTTACGAAGAATTTATAAACGATCAGATTTATTTTCGTAATCCTGCCAAGGAAAATCGTAACAAAGAATTATAATACAAGCCTTTATGAGGCTAACAGGAAAACATATCGTTCTCGGGATAACCGGAAGTATAGCTGCCTACAAGGCAGCTTATCTTTTAAGGGGCCTTGTGAAAGAAGGCGCAGAAGTACAGGTTGTGATGACTCCTGCAGCAAAGGAATTCATTACTCCGGTAACCATGTCAGCACTTTCGGGTAAACCGGTTGCCTCCGAATTTTTCTCGGCAAATGATGGAACGTGGCATTCTCATGTTGATATGGGATTGTGGGCTGATCTGATTTTGATTGCCCCTGCCACCACTGCGACCTTGGGAAAAATGGCTCGTGGAATTAGCGATAATCTATTAATTACGACTTATTTATCAGCTAAATGTCCGGTCATGATTGCTCCGGCAATGGATTTGGATATGTTTCTGCATCCGGCCAATCTGGCCAATCTGGAAATTTTGCGTTCATACGGAAATTTAATTATAGAACCGGGTGAAGGCGCGCTGGCAAGCGGGTTGCACGGCAAAGGCAGAATGGAAGAACCTGAAAAGATTATAGAAGAAGTTGTTGGGTTCTTCAATCAAAAAAAAAAACTACTGAATAAGCATTTCCTGATAACAGCAGGTCCCACTTACGAAAAAATAGATCCAGTTCGTTTTATCGGAAATTATTCTTCAGGAAAAATGGGTTATGCCATTGCCAACGAACTTGTGTCTTGCGGGGCAAAGGTTACCTTGGTTTCAGGACCGGTTCAGATAAAAAATACAAATCTGGGGATAAAAGTAATACAGGTTGAGTCGGCCAATGAAATGCACGAACAGTGTATGTGTATTTTTCCAGAAGCTGATGGAGCTGTAATGTGTGCTGCTGTTGCTGATTTTACTCCTGAATACTATTCTGAAAACAAACTGAAACGTGGAAGGGACAGCCTTACTATTCAGTTGAAACCAACAAATGATATCGCCGGTGATCTGGGAAAGCTGAAAACCAACCAACAAATTTTGGTTGGATTCGCGCTTGAAACCAATGATGAATTGAATAATGCTTACTTGAAATTGCAGCGTAAAAACCTGGATTTTATCGTTTTAAATTCGCTGAATGATCCGGGCGCAGGTTTTGGAATCGACACCAACAAAATTACAATGATTGATAAAGACAATAATCAGACTTTTTTTGAGTTAAAATCCAAGACTGAGGTCGCTAAAGATATTGTTGCCCAAATCATATCAGAGATGGGGCTGAACAAAGGATCTCAGGAGTAATCAGAACAAAACTAATTTGGTTAAATGGCTGGTATGAGAAGAATCTATCTGTTTTTTGTACTTATTATCATTGCGCAAGGCAATCTGATTGCCCAAGAATTACGTTGCAATATCAGCATTTCTGCTACAAAGTTACAAAGCGCAAATCGAACGATGTTCGAGACCATGCAATCAGATTTGTATGAATTCATGAATAACCGGAAATGGACTGATCAGAAATTTGCAATGGATGAGCGAATTCAATGTAGTTTCTTTATTAACCTGGATGAACAGATTTCGTCAGATGAGTTTAAAGGTTCCATACAGGTTCAGGTGCGCCGGCCGATTTTTGATTCCTCTTATGAATCCATTCTGCTGAATATCAAGGATAATGATTTTGATGCTAAATATGTTGAGTATCAGACTCTGGAGTTTAATGAAACTTCAAATAAAGATAACCTTACCAATATTCTCGCCTATTACGCCTATATTATTTTAGGAATTGATGCCGATTCGTATTCACCAGAAGGTGGAACTGAATTTTACCAGAAGGCACAAGCCATTGTAAATAATTCTCAGAATGCAGTTCAAAAGGGGTGGAAATCATACGAAAGTGAAAGGAATCGTTACTGGTTGGTTGAGAATATTTTGAATAAATCATATTCAGGATTCAGAAGCTGTATTTATCAGTATCATCGACAAGGTCTTGATTTAATGTATGATAAAGCTCCGGAAGGAAGGGCAACTATTGCAGAATCGCTCAAATCCATTCAGAAAGTATTCCGTTCACGACCATCCTTATATATACTTCAGGTGTTTTTCGATGCCAAATCAGATGAGTTGGTTAATATTTTCTCTAAATCTTTTCCGGATGAAAAAAATCGGGTTTCTGTAATTTTGAATGAATGCGATCCGTCGAATGGTACCAAGTATGCAAAGATTTTGAAGTCGGAGAGCCTTTGAAATTTGAATAAACCACTATCTTTACGATCGGATAAAAAACGTTTATTTTATTATCCGATCGTAAATCTAATCTTCAAGTTCCTGTGCTAAAATCACTTTCAATAAAAAATTATGCTTTAATCGATTCACTGATTATTGATTTTAGTGAAGATTTAAATATTCTGACCGGAGAAACCGGAGCTGGAAAATCAATCTTGCTGGGCGCACTCGGACTTATTATTGGTCAGCGCGCCGATTCCTCGGTTTTGAGAGATAAAGCCGATAAATGCGCGGTAGAAGGAATTTTTGATATTCGGAATTATGGTATGCAAAATTTCTTTTCAGAGAATGAACTCGACTATGATGATGTGACTATTCTACGACGTGAAATTACCCCTCAGGGTAAATCAAGGGCATTTATTAACGATACTTCGGTGAATGTAAAAGTACTGCATGATCTGGGACTTAAACTGATTGATATTCATTCGCAGCATCAAAATCTGGAATTGAATGAGAAGAATTACCAGTTGCGCGTTGTCGATGTGGTCGCCGGAAATGGAGGAATACTTCAGAAATATGCAAGTGAGTATAAACTTTATCTGGCACTTCAGGAAAACCTGAATCGGTCTCTACTGCTAGCCGAACAGTCGAAGAAAGATCTGGATTATTATGAATTTCAGTTTCAACAGCTTTATGAGGCAAAGCTGATTTCTACCGAACAAGAAGAGCTGGAGCTTTTACTTGAAAAACTAACTCATGCAGAAGAAATCCGAACTGTTTTTGGACAGGTTTACCAGGTTCTTAGCGAAGATGAACGATCGGTCCTTTCTGTTCTGAAAGAGAATATTACCAGCATCGGAAAGCTACGTTCGATACTTCCAGAGGCTGACCAGATTTTTAACCGGATGGAATCGGTCTATCTTGAGTTAAAAGATTTGGCAGTGGAATCAGCGATTATTGAAGATCGGACCGAGAATAATCCGGAACAGATTGAACAAGTTAATCAGCGTCTTGACTTGATTTATACCTTACAACAAAAACATCGGGTGTCATCCATCTCCGAGCTTTTACAAATCCAGTCTGATTTTGAAGCTAAGATTCAGTTGGTCAGTTCGTATGACCAGGATATTGAACAATTCAGAAAGGATATTCAGGCTAAGAAAGAGATTCTTGCCGATTTAGCCGGAAAGATTTCGCACAAACGTAAAGCGGTTGCCGCCACAATTGAACAAAAGGTAATGGATATTCTTCGGAATGTAGGTATTCCAAACGCTGCACTTCAGTTGAATTTTAGCAAGTTGCTGGAGTTTTCGCCATTAGGTATCGATGAAGTTAGTTTTATGTTTTCGGCCAATAAAAATCAGGAATTACAGGAAATCGGGAAAATTGCTTCAGGAGGTGAAATGTCGCGTTTGATGCTGGCAATAAAGACTTTAATTACTGATGCCCGGTCGTTGCCAACCATTGTTTTTGATGAGATTGATACCGGTGTTTCTGGCGAAGTTGCTGTGAAGATGGGGCAGATTCTGGAGCAAATGGCCAAAACCGTACAGGTACTCAATATTACTCATTTACCCCAAATCGCAGCAAAAGGGAACCATCATTATAAAGTATATAAATACGACCTGAATGATCGGACTTTCACTTCGATAAAAAAACTTAACGAGCAGGAGCGGGTTGAAGAAATTGCCCAAATGTTGAGTGGCGAAAATTATTCGGCTACTGCTATGGAAACTGCCAAAGAATTGTTACAGATTTGAGAATGTGAAAATTTGAAGATTTGCAGATCAAATAGAATATCTTCTGTCACTTTCAAATCTTCAAATTGTCTAATTCTCAAATCTTTTCATTATAGCCGATCTTCGAGGATTAACCGAATTTCTGCTGGCCCAATATCCGATTTTTCACCGATTTTGAATCTTCGCTTTTCGAAACGGGTACAAATGGTATCAATAGTTTCAGATGTGACTGAATAATCAGGTAACTTGGTCGGGATGCCGACTGATTCGAAGAATTCGATTGTTTTTTTGATTGTTGCATCAATTCTTTCAGCATCAGTGCCATCCAGGATGCCCCAAACGCGTTCTCCCAACTGCAAAATTTTATCTTTCTTCTGCTCCCGTTTGATATGCATAATTCCAGGTAAAACAATTGCCAGGGTTCGTGCATGGTCGATTCCGTGATAAGCAGTCAGTTCGTGACCAATCATATGTGTAGCCCAGTCTTGAGGAACGCCAACTGCAATCAATCCGTTTAGCGCCATTGTTGCACTCCACATAAAATTGGCCGCAGCATTATAGTCTGTTCGGTTTGCAAGTACTTTTGGCCCTTCTTCTATTAGGGTTTTCATGATGGCTTCAGCAAATCGGTCCTGAATCGGCGAATTGACCGGAAACGTCAGGTATTGCTCAATGACATGAACGAATGCATCGACAATCCCATTGGCTACTTGTTTCTCGGGAAGCGAGAAGATGACCTCCGGATCGAGAATCGAAAAACTCGGCATAACTTTGGGCGTAGAGAAGGCTAGCTTCTCTTTGGTTTCCACTCGGGTCACCACCGAACCTCCGTTCATTTCGGAGCCTGTGGCAGGTAGCGTCAGCACCGCACCAATAGGAATAGCATCGAGTACCGGTGCCCATTTTGCTAAAATGAGCCAGGGATCACCCAAAGTAAAAAGAGAGGCTGCTGCAATAAATTTTGTCCCATCAAGAACAGAACCTCCACCAACTGAAAGTAAAAAAGTGATATTCTCTTTTTTTACTACTTCTACTGCTTTCATCAGTGTTTCGTAGTGTGGATTTGGTTCAATTCCGCCAAACTCAATGACTTCAAAGTCTTTAATTGACGCTTTAACCTGATCGTAAACACCATTTTTGAAAATGCTGCCACCACCATAGGTTAACAGTATTTTTGATCCTTTGGGAATGTTGGTTCCGACTTTACTAATTTCACCTTTTCCAAAGATGATTTTTACCGGATTTTGGTATTCGAAATTATACATGCTTTCTTAATTTATTAATAATTAGAATTTGAATCGTATTTTTAACTTTAAGATGTTAAAACACGCTATAGGCTAAATAGTTCGTAAAAATATACCATTGCAATCTTGCCCACCTTCTGTAAACAGGTGAACAGTAATTATAATCTGTTGTTGTTCAATACTACAAAACTATTGTAGTTTGGATTTTAATTTCGTAAAAATACGGAGTTTTTTCAGATCAAATTTGATTTTTGTGGAGACCATCTGAATTATAGACTCTATAAAAAGTAGATGGGAGCCGGGCGGCTCCCAATTAATCTACATTATTGCGATTCGTGAAAAAGGGTCTTTTTTTCTCTGGACAAAAGACATTTTTGATGTTTTTCAATTAATTTGTCTTTTTCATGTCCTGACAGAGCATTGTAATAAGCTAATCTTTCTTTTGTTTTTAATTGTCTGATTTGTTTATAATCACAATTTACAGCCTCGTTACCTACAGGACAATTAAAAATCAACCCGTAATAATTAGTATAACTCTTTGCCATTTTCTGCTTTCATAAACAATGTAAACTTATTACGCTTTTTATTCCTGGAAACGCGAAAAGGTAACCCTTGAAATGTACTTATTTTAAAATTATAAGATTGAAGAGCTCTATGGCATATTTTTATATTTTTGCAAGAGTTTTTACAAAATGTATTATTTCTGATTAGATATGTTTGAGAATCTGAATGAAAAGCTGGAACGGTCATTTAAACTACTGAAAGGTCAGGGTAAAATAACCGAAATTAATGTTGCAGAAACTTTAAAAGAAGTCCGTCGCGCCTTGCTCGATGCTGACGTGAACTTTAAAATAGCCAAATCGTTTACCGAAAATGTCAGGAAGAAAGCACTGGGCATGGATGTGTTGAATTCGGTAAAGCCCAGTCAGTTAATGGTTAAAATCGTCCACGACGAACTGGCTGAACTGATGGGTGGAAAATTTGTTGACATCAATTTAAAGGGAAATCCTTCAGTTATTTTGATTGCAGGTCTTCAAGGCTCAGGAAAAACCACTTTCTCAGGGAAATTGGCCAAGATGCTTAAAAGCAAGAAAGGGCGGCATCCGCTATTGGTTGCTTGTGATGTTTACCGACCTGCGGCTATCGAGCAGTTGAAAGTTCTTGGAGAACAAATAGGCGTTCCGGTTTTTACTGAAGAAGGAAGTAAAAATCCAGTAAAGATCGCTTTGGAAGCCATTCGTCAGGCTAAATTGCAGGGTAACGATGTAGTAATCATCGATACTGCTGGTCGGTTGGCAATTGATCAGGAAATGATGAATGAGATTAGCGCGGTTAAAGATGCGGTAAAACCCAATGAAATACTTTTCGTTGTTGATTCCATGACAGGTCAGGATGCGGTAAATACGGCTAAAGAATTTAATGACCGCCTTGACTTTGATGGTGTTGTATTGACCAAGTTAGACGGTGATACCCGTGGTGGGGCTGCTCTTTCAATCCGCTCGGTCGTTGACAAACCAATAAAGTATGTTGGAACAGGCGAAAAACTTGATGCACTCGATAATTTTCACCCTGAACGTATGGCCGACCGTATTCTCGGTATGGGTGACATTGTTTCGTTGGTAGAAAAAGCCCAGGAGCAATTTGATGAAGTTGAAGCCCGAAGACTTCAACAGAAATTAGCCAAAAATCAGTTCAGTTTTACCGATTTTTTGAAGCAGATTCAGCAAATCAAGAAGATGGGTAACCTGAAAGACCTGGCAGGAATGATCCCAGGAATGGGTAAGGCTTTAAAGGATGTTGAAATTGAAGACGACGCTTTTAAGCACATCGAAGCTATTATTTATTCGATGACTGTTGCTGAACGTGAAGATCCAAGCCTGCTCAATGGCTCGCGCCGTAAACGTATTGCTGACGGATCGGGAACAAATATTCAGGAGGTAAACCGGTTAATCAAACAGTTTGCTGAAACCAGAAAAATGATGAAAATAGTTTCGCAGGGCAAAAACCTGAGCAAGATGATGGGGAATGCCGGACCTAAAAGATAATGTAAAAACAGTTTACCTATGATTTTAATTGATGGAAAAAAAACAGCTGACGAAATAAAAAAGGAAATCGCTGAAGAAGTTAAGCTGATCGTTGCTTCAGGGAAAAGAGCTCCTCATTTAGCCGCTGTTTTGGTTGGTCACGATGGTGGCAGTGAATCCTATGTCGCTTTTAAGATAAAAGATTGTGAAGAGGTCGGGTTCCGGTCTTCATTGGTTCGTTTCGAAGATGATGTGACCGAAAATGAATTGCTTGCAAAAATTGCCGAACTTAATGCTGATGCCGATTTAGACGGTTTTATCGTGCAATTGCCATTACCAAAACACATTTCTGAACAGAAAATCATAGAAGCCATTGATCCTAAAAAAGATGTTGATGGATTCCATCCTGAAAATGTTGGACGGCTCGTCTTGGGCATGCCTGCCTTTGTATCGGCCACTCCATTTGGAATTGTTGAATTGCTTAAAAGATACCAGATTCCCACTTCAGGAAAGAATTGCGTAATTGTCGGACGAAGCAATATTGTTGGTCGTCCGTTGAGCATCCTCATGTCGCAGAAAAGTGTAAATTCAACGGTTACGGTCGCTCATAGCCAGACCAAAGATATTGAAAAGGTTTGCGCCGATGCTGATATCCTGATCGCTGCAATTGGTTCACCTGATTTTATAAAAGCCAATATGGTAAAAGAAGGTGCCGTAGTTATCGATGTCGGAACAACGCGGGTAGATGCTCCCGAAAAAAAATCAGGTTACCGGTTAAAAGGCGATGTGAAATTTGATGAAGTGGCTCCTAAATGCTCCTATATTAGTCCAGTTCCGGGAGGTATTGGGCCAATGACAAGGGTTTCACTCTTGCAGAATACGCTGATTGCAGCAAAAAAACGATAATAAAATTCAGATTTTTGAAAATAGAAGGTGCTTTTTGGCACCTTTTTTTATCATATTTGTTTATATTTAGGATGAAAAAACAAGAAGAAATGGAAACGAAATTTAGAAGAAATTTAACGAAAGTCGGGCTGTTATCAGCCATATTAATTGTTCAGGCTTGTAGTACAGTTCCATTGATTGGTCGCAAGCAGGTAAGCCTTTTGCCCGAGTCGAATATGGTTGAAATGAGTTTGACCAGTTACAGTCAGTTTCTTCAGGCGAATAAATTATCGGCCAATAAGTCTCAGACCGATATGGTTAAACGGGTTGGGGCCAAAATGTCTGTCGCAGTGGAAAAATACCTCAATGATAATGGATTTGCTGATCGGATTGCTGATTTTAAATGGGATTTTAATCTGGTTGACAATAGCGAGACCAACGCCTGGTGTATGCCTGGTGGTAAAGTCGTTTTTTATACCGGAATTCTGCCATTGACCAAAAATGATGCAGGAGTTGCTGTTGTAATGAGCCATGAAATTGCTCATGCAGTCGCACGTCATGGTAACGAGCGAATGAGTCAACAATTGTTGGTTCAGTATGGTGGGGTTGCCCTTTCCGAATTAGTAAAGACCAAACCAGAACAAACACAGGCCCTTTTTCAATCGGCTTATGGATTAGGAACCCAATATGGAGTTATGTTGCCCTATTCGCGACAGCATGAATATGAAGCCGATAAAATGGGTCTCATTTTTATGGCAATCGCCGGATACAACCCCAATGAAGCTATCGGCTTTTGGGAACGGATGGCAGCAAATTCAACCAGTACTACCCCCGAATTTTTAAGTACACATCCAGTCGAACAAAACAGGATTGCTGCAATTAAAGCATTTATTCCTGAAGCAATGAAATATTATTCAGGCAAATAATACTGCTTATGTTTTACTATTGCCGCCATGAATATGTTGAAACAGTAGGTTTTCAAACTTAATAGCCTAAACTTTGAAAGCCAGCTTTTTCTGCCTTTGAATGTTTTATGTTCGGGTGTTTGTTAACATTTTTTAATATTTATCAATTATTTTTTTTATTTTTGATGGAATAAGAATGGAATTTACTTAAAAAGAGCATGATGGAAGATTTTGAAAAAAATGAGGACCGGTTGGAAAATGACAGTAAATTCAGAGAAGAAATTTACTCTGTGTCTGTCAGAGCTGGGAAAAGAACCTATTTTTTCGATGTAAAATCAACGAGAAGAGACGAGTTTTACCTGACTATTACTGAAAGCAAAAAACGATTTGAACAGGATGGAAACTTTCATTTCGAAAAGCACAAAATTTTTCTGTATAAAGAAGATTTTGAAAAATTCATGGAAGGATTGCAGGAAGTGATTACTTTTATTGATCAAACCCAGCAGGATATTGATGTGAATGAATCAGAACCTGCAGAATTTAGTCATCCTGAAGAAAAAGTTCTTGAAGAGGTTGGTTATTCGAAAGATTATACCAAGCTGGAGTTTGATGATCTGAACTCCTGATTTTTGTAATACTCAACTGAGGCCGTAAAAAAAACATTTTGTTCCCTCAATCTTTTGAATGATACCAAAAGAACTAATTTATTTCACTACAAGATTCTTATCGCTCTATATGAATAACCGGATGACTCGTCCGGTTATTTTTGTTTTATGCCTGTTGACAGAGAACGAAATTAATCCGAGATCATTTCATCTGGTGAGTGAAAATCGGTGGGACAATATAGGCATAAAATAAATCAGGACTGAAAGAATCGAATCTTCCAGCCCTGATAACCTTAAAATCAACGATGCAGTATGGAATGCTAATTAATTCACCTTAGATCTTTCGAAATTGACAAACAATGGTAATCAGTTTACTGCTGGTTTTACATCTTCTTTGGTCCGACTGCTTCTTGCAGCCAGTGTTGTTTTGTAGTATTTTATTTTTTCGTTGAGTTGACTAATAAAACTAATCGCGGCTGGCTTCGCAATTTCCATCACAATCGTAGCATTAATTCTTTCCATCAGTTTTTCGTAGATCGGATCGATTTGCGCCCTGATGGCTTTCACATCGCCACTTATACGGTCCGACAGTTCGGTGTTACGTTCGTTGAAAACAGTCTGGAACTGTTCGTTCTGGCTTTTCAATTCGGGGACCCAACGCTGAATGGCCACCTTATTAAGGTGTTCGGCATTGGCCGGTAACAGCAAGTCGGTTACCAGGTTGGTAATACCGGTGGTTTCTTCGTTGTACGACACGGCCCGTACGTCGCCGTAACGGTCGATGATTCGCATAATTACTTCAGCGCTTTCAACTTCATTGGCAAACGGGCTCAATTGAGCAGCCTTAGTACGCAGCAAAATAGCCTGCCATGTTTGGTCTCTCAGGTTGTCGAGTTCTCCGATACTTTTCGATTTCAGGCTTCCAAATTCAGCCCGCATGGCAGCATCTTCGGCGGTAAATGTAGTTTTAAATGCGGGGTACTGGTTTTCTATTCCCAGTTCAGCAGGCTGTGAGGTAGTAATCAGGAGATCAACGTCAGTCATAAACTGGAAATGTTCGTTGTTGCGCAGGCGGGTCAGGGCAATACTCTCAATTTTTTGCATAGGAATGAGTTAAAAGTTAATTAACCTAATTTACGGCAAATAATAATTAAAGTCAAGCTGACGATAATAAATGTTATAAATTTTTTCAAAATAGCTACTGATAATGAGTACATAGGCTCGTAGGTGTACGACGGGTCGTCCAAAAACCAAGGCGAGGGTCTGTAGCCCTACCGAGTGCCGCCTGAGATTCCGGGCGGGTGTTCGTACCCCTACGGAGTGCTGTTTAGAAAACCGGACAAGGGTCTGTAGCCCTACGAAGTGTTGCCCCGAAATCCGTTCAGGGGTCTGTAGGCCTACGGAGTGCTGCCATGAGTTTTGAACGGGTGCGCGTAGGGGAGGGGAAGTGTTGAGTGAGGATTTTAGATACATCGGAGAGTAAAAATAAATTAGAGGGAAATATTTTTTACTGGCTTTATTTCAAACAAATTATGTAATTTGGATTTTCAAAAGCATTTAGTTGGTATGACTAGAAAGGAAATTGTACCCAAAGTTTGCATATATCTTGATCAGTTTGCTATTAGTGACATGCTTGAATCAAGGGAAGGAACTACTTGGTTTGAAATTAGAAAAGCATTGGAACGTGGACATAAAAATGGACTTTTGTTTTGTCCATTATCTCCCGAACATTTTTTGGAAACCTCTCAAAAAAGTATTGATAATGCAAAGATACATGACTCTTTTTTGTCCAGATTATCCGATGGTTTCTGCATTAAACCTGAGCTTTTTATTACTTCTCAACTTATTTCCTCCAGAATCAGGAGAAATAATGTAACGATAAGAACATACATGTACGACAATGTCAAAGATGTACTTGAAAACGAAAGTAATTATCAATGTTTTAATAAGTCAAACAAAGAGTTTAAGGATTTGATAACTGAAGAAACAATTGGAATAAATAGCATTAGAAAATTGACTAATAATCAAAAAATCCAACCTAAACTGAAAGATTCTTTAATGAAGGTACATAAGTTATTGTCAGTTCAAAAATTCATAGATAGATTAAAAGAATTGAAAGCTAGAAATAATATTATTATTCGTGGGGATAAGATTGGCGAAAAAGAAATACCTAATTGGATAGATTTAATCATAGATCAGTTATTAAAAAAACATAAATTTTCAAAATACGAAATTGATCTGCTTATAAAGGAATTTGAAACACATGGTTTTGAAAATATTCCAACTTTAAATATTCGTACAACACTAGATGCGCTTGTTTCTGTTTATAGTAAAAATGAATATTCAAATGATCATGTTGATTTCATGAGAATAATAACAGGTTTACCTAAATCAGACATTTTGCTCACAGATAAAAAAAGAAAAGCCGAGTTAATAGAATCAAGGCTTCCAGAAAAATATAATACAAAAGTGTTTTCTGGGGTTGAAAAGGATCTAGAAAGCTTGCTAAAAGAGATATGTCATTTAGAATTAAGAGAACAGTTTCAATAACAAAGAATGAGGATTAAAGAATAATTGATTTACAATGTTCATTCACTACTTTTGCAGTATGACAGAAATTCAAATAGATATATTGCCATCAGAATATGCAGAGAAAGTTGGTTTCGATTATTCAAGCCAAACGTCGGATGCACACAAGAAACAGAATGGGCAGTTTTTTACTTCCGCTTCAATTGCTCGTTTTATGGGTAGCTTGGCTCAACCAAAATCGGGGCACATTTCAATTCTCGATCCCGGCTGTGGGTTGGGGATTTTATCTTGTTCGTTAATCGAGAACATTATTAAAAAAGATCAGATACAGAAGATTGATTTGGAATTATACGAGACCGATCCTGCCATTTGCAAGCATACAAAGGAAGTTCTTACTTATCTCAATCATTGGTTACAGAATCAGGGAATAGAATTAAAGGTGGTTCTTCATGAAGAAGATTTTATTCTAACCAATTCGAATGCTTTTGCACCCCAAACGCTTTTTGGAAACCAGACTATCAATAAATTTGATTACATCATTTCAAATCCCCCCTATTTTAAGATTTCGAAATCCGATAGCCGTGCAAAGATTGCGGAAGAATTGGTTTATGGGCAACCCAATATCTATGCACTGTTTATGGGGCTTTCTGCTAAACTTTTGAACCCTTTAGGTGAGCTTATTTTCATTACACCACGTAGTTTTGCAGCGGGAAATTATTTTCAGGCCTTCAGAAAAGTGTTTTTTAATGAAGTAAGTATTGCCGATATCCACATTTTTGAGTCACGAAATAAGATGTTTAAAGGTGACAATGTTCTTCAGGAAAACATTATAGTTCGGGCAACTAAAGAAAAAAATAAAACCATTAACCTTTCAGTTTCGGAATGTGAAAAGGATATAACTTCAGCAAAGGTATCCATGTTTAAAACGGAGAAATTGATTGATTTAAATTCAAAAGAAAAGATACTTTTTATTCCTTCCAACTCCATCGAGGAAGATACAATTCAGGTTTTTAAGAATTGGAAGAACTCGTTAAACGATTACAATATTCAGATCTCTACAGGTCCCGTTGTTGCCTTCCGAAGTCGGGAGTTTTTAGTTTCTGATTTTAGCAGCGAGCTTGGATTGGTGCCATTGCTTTGGTTGCATAATATCAAAGAAATGGAGTTTGTATTCCCATTAAAGAAAGGTGAGAAACAGAGTTACATCATTCATTCGGAGGCCAGCCGTAAATTGTTGCTGAAAAATAAGAACTACATTCTAATCCGGAGATTTAGTTCAAAAGACGATAAAAGCAGATTAGTTTGTGCTCCATATTTTGCTTCAGATACAAGTTTTGAATGGCTAGGTATCGAAAACCATCTGAATTACATCTATCGGCCCAACGGTGAACTCTCGGATGATGAAGTCTGGGGAATTTCAGCATTATTTAATAGTAGCCTTTTTGATACATACTTCAGAACATTTAATGGGAGTACACAAGTTGGTGCATCAGAATTAAAACAAATTAAGATGCCTCCATACCATCATATAATTGCGATTGGACAAGCCGCAAAGCAATTGGTAGCCCCAAAAAGAAATGACATTGACAAGATCATCGACGAAACTTTAATAGAAAATCAGTATGACGAAAATAGCGGAAGCTCAGGAGATTTTGCACGAGTTGGGGTTGCCTAATGCTCAGCAAAATGAAATTTCAGCATATACATTGCTTGCGTTGTGTAACATGAAAGTGGATGATAGTTGGTCGGATGCAAAACAACAAAGCCTTGGCGTTACGAAAGGAATAATGTCATTTATTTCTGCGAACTACCAACGGGAATATGCTCCAAATACCAGAGAAACTGTCAGAAGACAAGTATTGCACCAGTTTGTACAAGCTGGAATTGCTGATTATAACCCAGACTTTCCAGATTTGCCGGTTAATAGCCCCAGAGCCCATTATGCCTTATCTGATATTGCCTTGGCAACGATCAAAACTTATAAAACAAAGAAATGGAGTTGGGGTCTCAAGTCGTTTAAAGATCAGGTTGGAGAGTTAAAAGATAAATATAGCAAAGACAGGGGAATGGTTAGGGTACCTCTTCATTTACCCGATGGAGAAATATTCCTTTTATCTCCAGGCAAACACAATGAAGTAATTGCTGCTATTGTTGAAGAGTTTGCATCACGTTTTGCAAAAGAGTCTGTCCTTTTATATTTGGGTGATACTGAAAATAAAGACATTATTCTAAATAAGGACAAACTGGAAAGCTTGGGAATTCCGATTAACGAGCACAGCAAGTTGCCCGATGTCGTAATTTTTGACGAATCAAAAAAATGGCTTTATTTGATTGAGGCTGTAACCTCTCATGGACCAATGTCACCCAAGAGGGTAGTAGAGTTGGAAGAGCTTTTGAAAGATTGTAGTGCTGGTAAGATTTATGTCTCAGCATTCCCTAACTTTTCTGAATTTAAGAAGCATACTAATAATATTGCCTGGGATACTGAAGTTTGGTTAATGGAATTTCCGGAACATATGATTCATTTCAATGGTGATAGATTTTTGGGACCAAGGTGAGATATACCGAAAGAGGCTGAACGCTTGCGCGACAGCCTCTTCACCCTTTTTGCTATGAATAAATCAACACAATTACTCTTCACTTACAATTCCAGCCTTATTCAGGAACCATTCCATCGTTTGTGAGTTTGGACGTTCGATGGGAAGCCCATATAAACGATCGAAAACCAACGAGGCCATTACGCCAAGCGATCTGGAGACACCAAATAAAACGGTATAGAAACTCGACTCTGTAATGCCATAATGATTAAGCAACGCACCACTAAACGCATCCACATTTGGCCAGGGATTTTTGATTTTACCTGTAGCTTCCAGAATGGGCGGTGCTACACGATAGATAGCATTTACTGTATTAATCAGTTTATCGTGTGCAATGTATTTTTCGGCAAATTGCTGCTGAACGGTGAAACGGGGGTCAGTAATACGAAGTACAGCATGTCCATATCCCGGAACTACACGGCCCTGAACAAGGGTTTGCTCAATGTATTTGGCAATCTGTGCATCTGTAGGTTCGTCGGTTCCCAATTGCTCAAGCATTTCATGAATCCAATCCATTACTTCCTGGTTGGCAAAACCATGAAGCGGACCAGCTAATCCAACCATCCCTGCCGAATAAGCATAATAAGCATTACTCAATGCTGAGCCTACCAGGTGAGTGGCATGAGCAGAAACATTTCCACCTTCGTGGTCAGCATGTATAACCATGTACAGCCGGAGCAAACGCTTGACTTCCAGCGAATCGAAACCCATCATGTGTGCCAGGTTACCTGCCCAGTCGAGTGTCGGATTTGGCTCGATATGATCGCCGTTGTGATAAATTCTACGATATATATAGGCTGCAATGCGCGGAAGACGGGCAATTAAGGTCATTACGTCTTCATACATAAAATCCCAGTAAAATTTTTTGTTCACACCTGCCCGATAAGCCTTCTGGAAAACCGAATCGTAAGCCATGGAAAGAATAGCCGTACTAAATTGAGTCATCGGTCGGCTGTTTTTGGGCAGGGCATCAATAACATCAAACACATGCTGTGGCACATGGGCTCGGGTTGCCCAGTCTTTCGAAATGTTGATCACATCTTCCTTATCCGGAATTTCACCGATCATCATCAGGTAAAACAATCCTTCGGGAAGAGGTTCGCCCTCATCTTGCAGCTTCGGGAGTTTCTGCTGTAATTCCTGAATGGAATATCCCCGGAACCGGATACCTTCGTTAGGATCAAGCTTCGAAGTTTCAGTTAAAAGGGCTGGGATGCCTTTCATGCCCGAAAGCACCTGGTCAATCGTTACCTGACCAAGAACCACATCTCCATAATCTTTTCTGAGTCTTTGGAGATCAGCCATGCTTTTCATGGCTTTTTCATAGAACCTGTTTTTGATGTATTCCATAGCCTTAATCTTTGGTTTTATTTGGATTAATGAATATTACGGATAATCTCATCCGCAAACTTCGAAGTTGGCAGTAAAGTTGCGCCTTCCATCATACTAAACAAATCAGAAGTGACTTTGCGTTTTGAAAATGTATGTTCCATAGCATCATATATGTGCTCGGCAGCCTCGTACCAGCCTAAATATTCGAGCATCATGGCCCCGGAAAGTATCAGTGACCCTGGATTGGCCTGTCCGGTTCCGGCAATGTTCGGCGCTGTTCCGTGTGTGGCTTCAAAAATGGCGTAACCGCTGTTGTAATTAATGTTTGCCCCGGGCGAAATGCCTATGCCTCCCACCATTGCTGCTAACTGATCAGAAATGTAGTCGCCGTTCAGGTTTAAAGTGGCAATTACCGAATGATCGAACGGATGCAGCAAACTTTCCTGAAGAAAGGCATCGGTTATAACATCTTTAATGATCACTTTTCCCATTCCTTTTGCCTTCGATAGAGCTGTTTTTGCTTTTTCGGTTCCTTCTTCCAGCTCCATTTTTTTATAATTACGCCAGGTAAAAGTCTGATGAGTAAACTCAGTCTCGGCCAAATCGTACCCCCAGTTTTTGAAAGCACCTTCAGTAAATTTCATGATGTTTCCTTTGTGAACGATCGTTACAGAAGGCAGGCCCCGGTCGATGGCATATTTTATGGCTGCCCTGATCAGGCGTTCAGAGCCTTCTTTCGAAACGGGTTTCACCCCGAATGAGCTGCTCTCTGGAAACCGGATTTTGTCAACGCCCATTTCATTGATCAGAAAATCGCGAAACCGAATGGCTTTTGTGTCGCCGGTCATAAATTCGATTCCTGCATAAATGTCTTCGGTATTTTCCCTGAAGATGTGCATATCGACCAACTCCGGAAATCGGATAGGCGAGGGGACACCTTTAAACCAGCGGATCGGACGCAGACATACATACAAATCCAAAGTTTGGCGCAAGGCCACATTCAACGAACGGATTCCTTCGCCAACGGGAGTTTCCAATGGTCCTTTAATTCCGACCAAATATTTCTGAAAGGCTTCAAGAGTTTCATCGGGCATGTAATTTCCGGTGAGTTCAAATGCTTTTTTGCCTGCCAAAACTTCTTTCCAAATCAACTTTTTTGTGTTCCCGTAGGCTTTCTTCACGGCAGCATTAATCACCCTTTGGCTGGGTTCTGTGATGTCTTTCCCAATGCCATCGCCTTCGATAAAAGGAATGATTGGCTCTTCAGGAACTAATAACTTGCCGTATATAAATTCGATGGTGTTACTCATATTAAATTTCTTAATTTGAATTGTAGATTTCATTGACAGTCATTAAGTCATTAATTGTCTTTTCTTATGCACTGTTTCCATTGAATGACGCGAAGCAAATGACAACAAATGACTTTAATAATAACTCGCAACGAACTTAACACTGACCATAAATTATTTCAGCTTTTTCTGAAGGTTGGCGTCCAGAGCATCCAAAAATCCTTCTGTGGTCAGGTAATTTTCGGTTTTCAGTTTGTCGCCGTAAACAATCAGGGCCAGGTCTTTAGTCATTTTGCCTTCTTCAACGGTTTCAACGCAAACTTGTTCGAGAGCTAATGCAAAATCAATCAGTTTCTGATTTCCATCCAATTTTCCACGGAAGGCCAACCCACGTGTCCAGGCGTAAATCGATGCAATTGGGTTGGTCGATGTTGGCTTGCCCTGCTGGTGCATCCGGTAATGACGGGTAACTGTGCCATGAGCCGCTTCGGCCTCCATGGTTTTTCCGTCCGGAGTTATCAGCGTTGAAGTCATCAGGCCAAGTGAGCCAAATCCTTGGGCGACAGTGTCCGACTGAACATCGCCATCGTAGTTTTTGCAGGCCCAAACGAATCCGCCTTCCCATTTCATGCAGGCCGCTACCATGTCGTCGATCAACCGGTGTTCGTAGGTAATTCCGGCTTCAGCAAACGCTTCCTTGAATTCAGCATCAAATACTTCCTGAAAGATGTCTTTGAAGCGACCATCGTATTTCTTGAGGATGGTATTTTTGGTTGATAGATAGAGCGGCCATTTCTTTGCCAGCGCCTGGTTCATGCATGCATGTGCAAAGCCGGTAATCGACTCATCGGTATTGTACATGGCCATGGCCACGCCGTCGCCTGCAAAGTCGTAAACTTCATATGTGCTTTCTTTGCTACCGTCTTCCGGAGTAAAAGTAATGGTCAGTTTACCTTTTCCTTTGGTCACAAAGTCGGTGGCGCGGTATTGATCGCCAAAAGCGTGACGGCCAATGCAAATCGGTTGTTTCCATCCTGGTACTAACCTTGGAATATTGCTGATGATGATGGGTTCGCGGAAAACCGTTCCGTCCAGAATATTTCTGATAGTTCCATTGGGCGATTTCCACATTTTTTTGAGACCAAATTCTGCTACGCGTGCCTCGTCAGGAGTAATTGTGGCACATTTGATACCAACTCCATATTTTTTAATGGCATTTGCTGCATCGATGGTTACCTGATCGTTGGTCAAATCGCGGTGTTCCATTCCCAGATCGAAATATTTAATATCGATATCCAGGTAAGGGAAAATCAGTTTCTCTTTTATTAAAGACCAGATAATTCGGGTCATTTCATCTCCGTCCAGTTCAACGACCGGGTTTTGTACTTTAATCTTTTCAATCATTGTTATTGGTTTTTTCTTAAATATTTTGGGCAATAAGTGAATGGTAAATTGTAAATAGTCAATGGATGTCATTAATCATTAACAATTGATCATTAACCATTATTATTGGTTTTGTTTGCGAATTAAATCGAGTGCCGAACCGGCTCTAAACCAGTCGATTTGTTGTTGATTATAGGTGTGGTTCAATTTGATCGTATCTTGGGTTTGATCAGCATGAACGATTTCAAGTGTCAATGGCTTCCCTGGTGCAAATCCATTCAGATCGATAAAGTTAAAGGTATCGTCTTCCTGAATTTTATCGTAATCGGCTTCATTGGCAAAGGTCAATCCAAGCATTCCCTGCTTTTTTAGGTTGGTTTCGTGGATACGGGCAAACGATTTAACGATGACCGCTTTTACACCCAAATGACGGGGTTCCATGGCTGCATGTTCGCGCGACGAACCTTCTCCGTAATTCTGATCGCCAACAACTATGGATGGAACACCTGCGGCTTTGTATGCCCGTTGAACTGCCGGAACTTCGCCATATTCGCCTGTCAACTGATTTTTTACTTTATTGGTTTGGTCATTGAAAGCATTCACTGCTCCAATCAGCATGTTATTCGAAATGTTATCCAGATGACCACGGAAGCGCAACCAGGGGCCTGCCATCGAAATGTGGTCGGTGGTACATTTCCCCTTGGCTTTAATCAGCAGTTTGGCTCCGGTAATGTTTTCACCGTTCCAGGCTTCGAAAGGCTGAAGCAATTGAAGCCTTGACGAATCCGGAGCAACTTTTACGACTACTGAGGAACCATTTTCAGATGGTGCCTGGTAACCGGCATCTTCCACATCAAATCCTTTTGCCGGAAGTTCATGTCCGGTAGGAATATCGAGTTTTACTTTTTCGCCATCAGCGTTGGTCAGATAATCGGTAAGCGGATTAAAAGTAAGGTCGCCAGCAATAGCCAGCGCAGTAACTATTTCAGGAGAAGCCACAAAAGCATGAGTATTGGGGTTGCCGTCGGCCCGTTTCGAGAAATTGCGGTTAAACGAATGGATAATGGTATTCTTTTCGCCTTTTTCGGCTCCCGGGCGCGACCACTGGCCGATGCAAGGTCCGCAGGCATTGGCAAAAACGCTTGCTCCAATTTGATTAAACGTGTCGATAAACCCGTCGCGTTCGATAGTAAAACGCACCAGTTCCGATCCGGGCGTAATAGTAAATTCAGCTTTCGATTTCAGTTTTTTATCGACGGCTTGTTGTGCCAGTGATGCCGAACGCGAAATGTCTTCGTAAGAGGAATTGGTGCACGAACCAATCAATCCCACTTCAATCTGGGTTGGCCAGCCGTTTTCTTTGGCCACTTCAGCCATTTTCGAAATTGGTGTAGCGCGGTCGGGAGTGAATGGCCCGTTAATATAAGGTTCCAGCTCATTCAGGTTAATTTCAATGACTTGGTCAAAATACTTTTCAGGAGTAGCATAAACTTCAGGATCGGCAGTTAAATGTTCTTTTACCTGATTGGCCAAATCGGCAACGGCTGCCCGGCCTATGGCGCGAAGGTAGCGTTCCATCGATTCGTCGTAACCAAAAGTAGATGTGGTGGCGCCCACCTCGGCTCCCATGTTGCAGATGGTTCCTTTTCCGGTACACGAAAGTGATTTTGCGCCTTCGCCAAAATATTCAATAATAGCGCCTGTTCCGCCTTTCACGGTCAGGATTCCAGCCACTTTCAGGATAATATCTTTTGGAGCGGCCCAACCACTCAGTTTTCCGGATAGTTTTATTCCAATTAGCTTCGGAAATTTAAGTTCCCAGGCCATTCCAGCCATTACATCAACAGCATCGGCCCCGCCAACACCAATGGCCACCATGCCCAAGCCTCCGGCATTCACGGTGTGCGAGTCGGTCCCGATCATCATTCCACCAGGGAAAGCGTAATTTTCGAGCACCACCTGATGGATAATTCCCGCGCCCGGTTTCCAAAAGCCAATTCCGTATTTGTTGGATACCGATTCCAGAAAATCGTAAACTTCCTTATTGATTTTTATGGCATTTTCCAGATCGGCCAATCCGTTTTTGCTGGCCTGAATCAGGTGATCGCAATGTACGGTTGACGGAACTGCCGTTTTGCTTTTTCCGGAGTTCATGAATTGCAGTAAAGCCATTTGGGCAGTGGCATCCTGCATGGCAACCCGGTCGGGTGCAAAATCGACATAATCGCCGCCGCGTTTAAAATCGGTCAATTGCTCATCGGCGTACAAATGTGAATAAAGAATTTTTTCAGAAAGGGTTAAAGGTCTGTTTAAATGCTTTTTCGTCTTTTCAATTTTAGCACTTAATTCCTGATAGTTCTTTTTAATTAATTCCAGGTCAAACATATTTTTGGGTTTTTATTTGGTGCAAATTTCAGATTAGAAAAATCACAATACTTAACAATACCAGTACCGTTTTGTTCTTCTAATTTTTCCTAATATATCAAAAAAGATGAAATTAAAGAGGGTTTCAGTTTGGTGTACTTTATCGTTGATGAAAGAAATTTGAAAGGAATTTGATCGTAGTGGCCTGAAAATAAAAAAGCTGTCTGAATCCAGACAGCTTTTTTGCAGCAAAACAACTGATATATCTCAATATTCAAGCTGAATTATGGTATCGATTGGTTTTTTCTTCGAATCTGGAATATTTACAATTGTTCCAAATTCAGTTTCCTTGAATTTCACCGGTGACTGATCATCGAAGAATTTAGCGGTTTTGATTTTCTTCGGAAGCTTACCGATAAACAGGTTTTCTTCTTTGCAATTCAACACGTGTACATAGGTTTTTCCATTTTTTTGCGTTGAAGCGCCCCAGGTCGAGGGGTTGATCGGACCTTTGCGCGTTCCGTAAATGGTTTCGCCGTATTTTTCGAGCCATTTGCCCATTACGGCCAGGGTGTCAACATTTTCGGGCTGAATTTTACCGTTTGGCATTGGGCCTGTATTCAACAGGAAGTTTGCGCCGTAACCCGAAGCTTTGATCAGTGTTTGCAACAACTGCTTGCTCGATTTGTAATTGGTGTCGGCCAGGTTGAAACCCCACGAACCATTCATGGTTTCGCACATTTCGAGCGGCAGATCGGAGATGGTACCGGTGTGGTTAAATCCCATGGAATTTTCGCCGGGAAGGTCGCGTTCGTACATCTGGAAATCTTCGCCAGGGAAGGGAAATTTGTGGTGGTTGCTGCCAATCAGCGCTCCGGGCTGAAGTTTATGAATCAGCGCATAGGTTTCGTCTAAACGCCATGGCGCATCCCATTTGTCCCACATACCGTCGAACCAGATACCGCCCACTTCGCCATAGTTGGTCAACAGTTCAGAAAGCTGGGCATTCATGTAATCGATGTACTTGTTCCAGTCGCCCTTCTCCGGACGGCCGGTAAATCCCTGACCGGTGTTTCCTCTGGGGAAATAATCGGGATGATGCCAGTCAAGCTGCGAATAATAGAAGAACAGTTTGATTCCCTGCTTGTCGCATTCGTCCTTCAGCATTTTGATGATGTCTTTCCCGTATGGGGTGCGCTTTACCACATTGTAGTCGCTCACTTTCGAGTTGTACATGGCAAATCCTTCGTGGTGCTTGCTGGTGATGGTAATGTATTTCATACCGGCTTTTTTAACCATCGCTACCCATTCGGCAGGATTAAATGACGTAGGATTAAAGAAGTTAGGAATTTTTTCGTACTGGGCAATCGGGATCTTTTTTTGGTTCATAATCCATTCGGCAATACCCTGATCGCCGCCGCCAGCCAGTTGGCAATACATTCCCCAGTGAATGAATAAACCGAATTTGGCATTCTGGAACCACTCCCGGTTCTGAAGGTTTTTTTCAGTAGGTTGATAAGTGGGTTGCGCCATAATACTTCCAGATAAAAGAATGGAAAGGATAACGCCTGTAATAACATTTTTTAGTCTCATGGGTTTTAGTTTAGATTTTAGCTGTGCTGCATTGTGCTGACAAATATAAAGGAATTGGGAATAAGAAAGTGGTTCGCAAAAGTATGTTAGAGAAAATAAAAGCAAGACGCTTCTATTTCTTATTCGAACAAAACCTGTTTTGATTCACCAAAGCTTGCCTCAAACCGAACGGATCATACAACCTAAACCAATGGCCGTTGCCAAATACGCGTGTTACCTGGCTACAATTACAAAAGGGTTAAAAATTGTATTTTGTGCATTTTACATCAGAAAGCTTTGTAACTTTATGATCGTTGTTCGCCAATACCTGCTTTCTAAAAGGAGAAATCGGGTTGTTTTTGCGGTTGGGTTTAGATGCGCCAAAAACATAGGATCAACTAAAAACTAACGCCTCCTTTAAATGTTCTTTACACACGCATTGATCAGATTAAAACATCAATAGTATTTACTCATCTAAAATTTTTAACCATGAAAAAACTACTGTTCTTAACCGGTGACTTTACTGAAGATTATGAAACCATGGTGCCATTCCAGATGCTCGAAATGGTTGGATACGAAGTCCATGCTGTTTGTCCGGACAAAAAGAAGGGCGATACGATTAAAACAGCCATCCACGATTTCGAGGGCGACCAAACCTACTCCGAAAAACCAGGGCATCATTTTGCGCTCAACTACAGCTTCGATGATGTTGATGTAACCCGGTACAGCGGATTGGTTATTGCCGGAGGCCGGGCGCCCGAATACCTGCGGTTAAACGCGAAAATTATCGAGATCGTGAAATATTTCTTTGCAAAAAACTTACCTGTTGCAGCCATTTGCCACGGAATTCAGATTCTGACTGCTGCCGATGTGGTTCGCGGAAGAAAGCTGACTGCTTACCCGGCAGTTGGACCTGAAGTAACGCTGGCTGGCGGAGAATTCCAGTCAATTCCGGTTACGGGAGCTTATGTCGATGGCAATCTGGTCACTTCGCCTGCCTGGCCTGCACACCCCAGTTTTATCCGCGAATTCCTGAAGGTGATGGGCGTCCGAATTGAAATTTAAAAACCGAATACAAGACTTTTTCAAAGCGGCTGAATAATGGATAAAATCCGGAGTTCAGCCGCTTTGGCATTTTCCCCAAAATTTTAAAGGCATCGAATTCAATGCCTTTAAAATTGGCGAACGATTATTTTCTTTACTTAATAATTTTTATCCCGAAAAGCTAAACATTCATCCAATTATTATATATTTGAATCAAACATTTCTAAACAAATGACCGAGATTGGTAAGTTTTTAAATAAGAAATCAGTTAATAAAGCTGAAATATCAAGGAGGACTGGGATAAGTACCTCCAGGCTAAGTGAATTAAGCTTGAAAGAATCTACCAGATTAACGGTTGAAGAGTTGTATTTAATTGCTTTAGCAATTGACACTGATCCTTCAATTGTGTTAAACGAAGTTTGTAAAAATTTAAAACTCGAAAACGATAATGGCTAAGGTTACTTTTAAAGTATCTGCTAGAGCTGGAAAGCTTTTTGGACGAGAAAATTTCTCGAACCCAGAAGGAGCCATTATAGAATTGGTTAAGAATTCTTATGATGCAGATGCTAAAAACTGTTTTGTATTTTTTGATATCCCAACTAGAATTAAAAGAGATCGTGATGGAAGATCTTCAGAAGTCCCAATAAAGGAAGAAAGCATTTTGTATATAATTGACAATGGAGAAGGAATGACTAAAACGGTCATTGAGGATTATTGGATGAAAATAGGGACTGGTAATAAAGAAATAGATTATATTTCTGATGACAAACGTACCAAAACAGGTGCAAAAGGGATAGGAAGATTTGCTCTGGATAGACTTGGATTTGAAACAGAAATGTGGACACTTTCTAAAAAAGCAAAAGATAAATTTGGTTCATATTGGAAAATGGATTGGAATCAATTTGATGAATCCGAAAAAGCCATATCTGAAATTGAAGCCGAACTTGAACCAATAGAACTAGAGTTAAAAGATAAATTATTAACCCTTACTCAAAATAATCGTTTAGTATCTGAAATTATTGAGGATGTAGATTTTCACTGTGGAACAATTATCAAAATATCAAACCTAAAAGATTTTTGGTTTGGTGATGAAACAAAAAGTGTTTTTAAAAGCTTAGAGGCATTAATACCTCCTAAAGAACTTAATATTCCCTTTGAAGTTTATTTCAAACATTTTCAGCAACCTAAAGAATTTGGAAAAGTTGAAACAGCCTTTTTTAATGATTTTGATTACAAACTTAAAGCCACCTATAATGCGGAAACATTAAATGTTGATTTTGAAATAACAAGGAATGAATTAGATGTAAAACTATTAAAGAAGAAATACCCAAATGTCTACAATAATAAGAATAAACCATATGATTTAGAAACCCTTGAAGCACAGGTTTTCAAGTATTCTAAATCGATTGACAAAGTCTTGAAATGGACGATAAATGATTCAAATAAGAAACTATTAAAAGATGTTGGTAGCTTTGAGTTGACATTTTTCTATCTAAAATTTTCAAATTCAATAAAAGAAGGATACCCATTTAAAACGGTTGTAGCAAGTGAAAGGAAATCAACGTTAGAAAGATTTGGAGGAGTTAAAGTTTATAGAGATTCTTTTAGAGTAAGACCTTATGGAGACCCAACCAATGATTGGTTAAAGTTGGGAGCTAGAGTTGCTCAAAGTCCTGCAGGTGCTGGTCAACGAATTGGAGATTGGAGAGTAAGACCTGAGCAAACAGCAGGTATTATTACTATTTCGAGAAAAAACAACCCGCTTTTAATTGATAAATCAGATAGAGGTGCGTTACAAGAAAATAATGCTTTCGATACATTCAAAACAATCATTGTAGCTGTAATACATGAGTTTGAATTTGACCGTACCAAAATGCTAAACCCATTATTTATTGAGCATAAAAAAGAAATAGACCGAAAGAAAGAAATTGAAATACAAAAGAGAGCGGAAGCTTTAGCAGACAAGATAATTGACCAAAGAAAAAAAATTGAAGAATCAATCTACGGTAAGAAAAATGGTCTCGATTTATTTCAAGCTAAAAAGGAAGAGGAAGAAAAGAAGACATATGAAGAAGCATTTAAAGACACTTTCAAATTAATTGATGACGAAACTGCACTACAGGAAAATAAAGAAATTGTTCAGGTACGATCTTTAGCAAGTTTAGGGTTAGTAGTATCATCTTTTGCTCATGAACTTAAGGAGATAAAGGACAATTCACTAGAAGTAAAAGAATTAGAAAGAATATTCAAATTGATCGTACCTAAAGAAATTAAAAAGTCAGTTGAATATAGAGATGGAATAGATATAATTGAATTGCTAGATGAAAATTCAGGCAAAATTATTCATTGGGTAGATTATGCGCTTACAGCTATAAAAAAGGATAAAAGGACAAGAGGGAAGTTTGAATTCTCTACCTTCTTTAAATCATTAGAAGAATCATGGAGTAGAATATTTAAGAAAAAGGATATAAAGCTAATTATTGTTGATAATACGAAAGGATTATCTTATGAATTTAGAGCATTTGAAATGGATATGTCAACAATCTTTACTAACCTTATTAATAACTCAATTGATTCATTCAACAACTTAACTCATATTCAAGAACGAAATATCAATATACAGATAGCGATTGAAAACGATAATATACATATTACTTATAGCGATAACGGTGTAGGGTTAGATAAAGTATTTGAAGACGATAAAGAGGAAATATTTTTACCATTTACAACTGCAAAAAGAGATAGGAAAGGTAAAGAGATAGGAACTGGTTTAGGAATGTATTTGGTTAAATCAGTGATTGATGATAACAATGGAACAATTGACATACTTAACCCCGAAAAAGGATTTTCAGTATTTATAACATTTCCAATTAGAAAATAATAAGATATGGAAGCAAAATATAAAATAGGATATATTGATGAAGATATAAATCAAGTCAAAAAATATCAACGAAGATTTAGAAAATACGGATTTGAGGTCATTGGTTATGACTTCGAGAATGAAATGAGTCTTGAAGATTTAATGGAACAGGTATATAAATCAGATATAGACTTACTGATGATTGATTACAAATTAGATGAGACAAACAAAGTCACATTTAATGGTGAAAAAGTTGAAAATGAAATTTATAATAAGAAACCACTATTCCCTCATATTATTTTTACAAATAAAGTTGACGATGCCGAACCTCATGTTGAAGATTGGAAAATCATTTTTGACAAGGATTTAATCTTTAGTGATGGCGACGACGATGATGATGTTAAACACTTTATTACGACCCTTGAAAGAAGCATTGAGCAATATAGAAACCATATTGAAGAAAAGAAGAAGATTGTCGCTGATTTATTAGAAAAAGGAGAACGTAAAGGTTTAAACGCAAATGAAAAAGATTTATTAATAACCAAACAAGAAGAACTAAATAGTTTAGACAAGACTCATAAAAACGAAATACCAAAGCATCTCATAACAGAAGATAAATTGGCTGATTTATCAAAAACGAAAAAAGAAGCTGAAGCTTTTTTGAAATTTTTAATTGATCAAAGAAAAAAATAATTGGTATATGAATATAAGGGATAAATTACCAGTTAGAAGAACTATAACAACAAAACAACCAACAGGAAAAAATTGGAGTGATCATAAGCATGACCTTCAAGAAGATTTTAATAATTGCTGTGGATATTGTGGTTCTTATGATGGTTTCAGACATACTTATTTTGAAGTTGACCATTTTATACCGAAAAGTCTTTTCGAAATAAGTGGGAACATCGAATATTGTCAGTATGATAATCTTACATATTCATGTAAATTTTGTAATAATAAAAAGGGAAGCTTATGGCCTTCTAAAAATGAAACTACTCCAAATCTCAATGATGAAGGATTTGTTGATGCTTGTTCGATTGAATATGAAAAGCATTTATACCGCACACCCACAGGAAGCATTATGTGGCAAACTCCTCTTGGGAAATGGATGGCTACAAAGGCATTTAAATTCGATGAAAGGGAACGTTCAATAATTGTGCTTTGGAATTTAAATGAATTAAGAAAGATAATAAATGCGTTAATTTCTGAATTAGAACATTACCAAATTGGTGATGATTTATACAATCAAATTAAAGTAAAGTTAGGAGATTACGCTTTAAAATATTTTATTTTTCATCAAGAATTGATGGACTATTATAATGGATAAAAAGAATACAGGTTCGTATTATACGCCAGCCTATTTGGCAGAATTTATTACCAAAAGAGTATTGACTTTTTTGGAGCAAAGTCCTCAATTGTTCATTCTTGAGCCAAGTGTTGGAGATGGAGCATTCATTGAGGAATTGAAGAAAGTCAAGAATATATCTATCAATATCACCGCGTTAGATATTAGTGCTGATGAATTAGAAAAGGCGTCGAATAAATGGAATAAAAAGAAATCTGAATTTATTCATGCCGATTTCTTAGAATATTCAAGCACTTCAAGGTTTACAGCAATAATCGGTAATCCGCCCTATGTTAATAAGAATAGGCTTACAAAAAAACAGATTAAACTTAGTAAGGAGATTCATCTCAACGAAAATCTATCGGAAGCATCTGTTAAGAATATTTGGACAACATTTTTAGTTAAATCAAATACGTTACTGGCAAATGGTGGAGTTTTGGCATTTGTATTACCCGCAGAGTTATTACAAGTCAAATTTGCTGAAGAAATAAGGGAGTATTTAAAAAATGAGTTTGAACGAATTGAGATTTTTACTTTTAGTGATTTAATGTTTGACGGCATTGGCCAAGATACAATTGTCCTTTTTGCTTACAAAAATTCAGAAAAAAAAGGAGAATTCTTTACAAATATAAAATCAAAAGAAGATCTGGAAAGGAATAATTTTACGTTGATAAATAACGGTCTTCTTGTAGATTCAAAAATAAAATGGACACACCACTTCTTGACTTCTGATGAGTTGGAATTTTTAGATAAATTAAAACAACAATTAAAATTAGCGAACGATTACACGATTTCTAAACCTGGTATTGTAACTGCTGCCAATAAGTTTTTTATTCTTGATCTTGCGACAGTAGAAAAATTTGAATTATTAAATTATACAAAACCCATAATTCAGAAAGGTTTGTTTGTAAATGGAAGTGTGGTATTTAATGAACAAGATTTTTCAAATATCGAAAAATTAAAACATCCTAGCAGACTGTTACAGTTGAATGACACTGATGAAATTTCGAAACGCCTTGGCGATTATTTAGCGATTGGTGAAAAGCTAGAAATACCTATCCGTTATAAGTGCAGAGAACGAAACAATTGGTATGTTGTTCCGAATATTTCCACAAAGCCGGATGCATTCTTTTTCAAAAGATGCCATCATTATCCGAAATTGTTAAAAAATTGTTCAGATGCTTTTGTAACTGATTCTGCGTACAAAGTAGAAATGAGAGAGGGTTATGACTTAGATAGTTTCATTTATTCTTTTTATAACACCTTAACTCTGGCTTTTTCTGAAATTGAAGGACGATATTATGGGGGAGGTGTTCTGGAATTAACTCCAAGTGAATTTAAAAAATTACCAATACCTTACATCGAAATTGATAACAAACAATTTGAAAACTTTACCATTCAATTTGAAAGTAAAGAAAACATTGAGCAGATACTTTCTCAAAATGATTTTAATATTTTGAATTCAACACTCGGACTAGATGTTGCTGAATTAGAAAAATTAGGAACCATTAGAACAAAATTGATTGCTAAAAGATTGCGGAGATGAATCAGCACAAAGATAGGAACTTCACCTTCCAAGATTCCCGTCTTTGTCTTTCACCCGAAAAATTTGCCCCGCCCGGTAGCGGTTTGCATTTGAGTAAAGCTTAGCGCTGCTCGTCCACGATGTCTCGTGGACATACCAGAGGCGCAAATATCTGAAACATTTTTCTTCGCAAATACGAACCCCTGTAAGGTCACGATAATTCGTGACCGTGCGATGTTTTGTGACCCTCACGAACCGCTCTGCAGCAAGTAAGCATTTCAGGATAGTTAATGAACCACAATAGGCCACATCGTTTTTTGTTGAAATAATCTTTCGATTTCTATATGTTCTATGTGACTATGTGGTTTATATCACGGGAGCCCAAATTCCTTCTCCGGGAATATCGCAACCTTCTCAGAGAAACAAATTTGATACTCAGAGAATATTTTCCGGGTCAAAAAGACTCTCGCTTGACTCTCGGAGAACCAAATTTGTCGCTCGGAGAATCTCGTGAGAGTCTAAAAGACTCAAAATCGGTTCTCGGGAGTGGGGTCCCCCTGCTCCGGGAACCAAATTTGAGTCTCGGGATGGGGTACCCCCTGCTCAGAGTGTCAAATTTGAGTCTTTGAGCAGGGGCAAAAAATAGAGGTTGCCTCAAAGTCATTGGTTCAGTCATCCTGAACTTGTTTCAGGATCTCATCGCAGGATATATCAGGCCCCGAAATAAATTGGGGGTGATGAGGGCTGCGAGTATTTTGACTTTTTAGACAACCTCTTTTCCGGAGCTTTGAAGTTTAGTTACTTTCCGGAGTGGGAGCAGGCGTGGCCGCTTTTTCTTTGGCAAACCGCTTTTTCAGGTCTTCGTAAATGGCTTTGGCTCCGGGTACATTCATGCTAGCCGCCATTTTTACCGAATTGTAATAACTCAATGCACTGATGTAACTTTCGGCGCCTACTTCCATGGTGGTATCATTCAGTTTGTTTTCGAGCTGCTCTGCCAAACGGAAAATCGGCATCAACTGGCTATAGACTTTCATGTCGGCCATCAATCCGCTAAAATCGAGGTACGAAGGAGCAAACTCCGGATTCGACTGACAATAGTCCAAACATTTCTGAACAAATGGCAGGGTGCCATCGCTCATTTTGGGTAAATCGTGACGTTCGGTCGGTGTGAGTGCAATCAGGAAAGGTTTTAAGATGGTTGCCACTTCATTGAGCTTCGCTGTAACTTGAGTGATGACCTCAGGCGAAATAGAATAATTGATTTTGTCATCCATAACATGATGGTTTTTAATGTTGTAAATAATTTAATTCTTTAATAAATTTATGATATACAAAAGCAAAAGTCAATTTTTTAACCCTGTTTTTAACTGAAATGACCGATATTTCACACGAATGGTAAGTTTTAGCCTATGAAGTAACTGTTTTTGGAGCGTCTTAAATTTCAACGGGTTTTGCCGATTTTTAATGATCATCCGTTTGTTTCCCTAAACAGTATAATCGGGAGCCGATTCTTCTTTGCCGTTCCTGCCTGCAACCGATGGGGTTACTGTCAATGGAAAAAATAAAGAGCAGGAGTTGTCTGGTTTCAGTATAAATAAAGTATTGAAATTCAGTTGTTTTTCAAATAAAATAACTTTAACTTTAATAGCCTTTCAACTGTCGAAAAGCTGATTTATTAAATCGTAGGATTTGTTTACCATTTAAAAATATAACCTATGAACAAGTTTATTTACTTAACTGCAACCCCCGAAGCGCTGATTGCTTCCATGTTACCCCCTAAAGAATTTGGAGAATACCTTTCAACAGGAACCAAGAAAAGGAACAGAGGTCAGGCCATGTTTTTTGAAATCGACCTCGGTCAGATTGAAAAACTGATCGATATGAACAGCCTGAATGAACGTTGTGTGGCAAAACCCGATGGCAGTCCTAAAAGTTCGGTCTATCTTTCGGTTTATAAGGTTTTGGAAATGATTCCGCTGTCGGCCCTGAAAAGTTTATACCTGACCACTGATAACGGGCACACGCTGGAGTTGAAAAAAACACCTTACAATCAAACATTGGAAGAAAAACGATTCTATCTTTTTCAGGAATTGTGCCCGGTGTCGCCCATGATTGCCAGTGATTTGGCTCCGGCTGCATTTTTGAAACGGCTCACCGACGGATCGACGCCCATTGTTCTGCCGAAACTATTCTTTGTTGAATTGAAACTGGGCGATTTGGCTACCAATCCACTAAAAGGATCGATTGATTACCTGCCATATGCCAATGTTGGGCACCTGAGGGATTGTCTCGAAATTTTGAGTGGCGAATATGAAAAACGGATGAAGACTGTTCAGCGGGTTTTCTCCGGAAATCTGCTTTACCGAACCATTGAGAGCGGGTTTTACATCGGGTCGAAAGATGAAATGATTTTTTATCGGTATCCAACTTTAACGGAACTGGAAATGATTAATTATGAATTTTTCAGATCGATTTGATACTGAAGTTGAGTTTAAATACAGAAACGGAGTGTGACATTAGCCATACTCCGTTTCCATTTTGTACAAGTTATCAGTTTTATTCTGAAGTGTAATGTTCAAACGCTATCCAAGCGTTGCTACCATCACTGCTTTAATGGTGTGCAGGCGGTTTTCGGCTTGATCGAATACGATGGAAGCCTTGCTCTCAAATACTTCTTCGGTCACTTCCAGACCATCGAGCCCGAATTTCTGGAATATTTCTTCGCCCATTTTGGTTTCGCGGTTGTGGAATGCCGGTAAACAGTGCAGAAATTTCACATTGGGATTTCCGGTGAGTTCCATGGCTTTCCGGTTTACCTGGTAGGGTAGGAGCAGCTTAATCCGATCGGTCCAGACCGAATCGGGTTCGCCCATCGACACCCAGACGTCGGTGTACAAATAGTCACAATCTTTTACTGCTTCGGCAAGGCTGTCGGTAATTAATAGTTTTGCTCCGGTTTCGGCAGCAATTCCCCGGCAGATTTGTTGCAGTTCTTCCGTCGGTTGGCACCCAACGGGCGCGGCTGCACGAAAATCCATGCCCAACTGAGAAGCTCCAACCATCAGCGAATTTCCCATGTTGTTGCGGGCATCGCCCAGGTAGCAGAATTTAATTTCCGACAGTGGTTTGGTCGAATGTTCTTTCATGGTCAGCATATCGGCCAGAATCTGGGTTGGGTGAAATTCATTGGTCAGTCCGTTCCAAACCGGAACTCCGGCATATTTAGCCAGTTCTTCAACAATGCATTGCCCGTAACCACGGTATTCGATGCCATCGTACATTCGTCCCAAAACCCGGGCCGTATCTTTAATCGATTCCTTTTTTCCGATCTGCGAACCTGTTGGCCCGAGATAAGTGGCGTGAGCGCCCTGGTCGAAGGCAGCCACTTCAAAAGCACAACGCGTCCGGGTCGATGCTTTTTCAAAGATCAGCACAATGTTTTTCCCGACAAGCATTTGTTCTTCGAGCCCCATTGCTTTAGCCTTTTTAAGTTTCGATGCCAGGCTAATCAGATATTGAATTTCTTCTGCTTTAAAATCAAGCAATGTCAGGAAGTTTCTGTTTTTTAAATTGATACCCATGATTCTATGTTGTTAATAGTTGTTTGTATAATAAATTGTCATAGTTGTCACAATTGGTCGTTCATTGTTATTGATTGTTTGTTGCAGCAGCTTTAACCTGCACAAAAATAACAACAAATGACCATTTAATGACGCGTAGCAAATGACCATGAATGACTGTTGAATACTGCGACTGAAAACTGATCACTTTATTCGTACTCCATCGTAATCTTCGAGCCATACGATTTATCTTCAAGCTTTTTGGCTTCGGTAATGATGCTTTTATCTCCGCCGTTTTTAATAAAGTACAGACAGGCCTTGATTTTTGGGGCCATGGTGCCTTCCGAAAATGTGCCGGCTTCCAGATATTTTAGGGTATCGGTATAATTCAGAAATTCTAATTTTTCCTGGGTCGGTAGTCCAAAATCTTTGTAAATGAACGATACATCAGTCAGAATGTAAAATACATTCGCTTTGATTTGAGTGGCCAAAAGGGCCGATGCCAGGTCTTTGTCGATAACCGCATCCAGTGTTCGTAAATCGTTGTTTTCGTCGAAATAAACCGGGATTCCACCGCCGCCCGCCGCAATCACAATGTTTCCGGCACGGGCCAGATCTTCAATAATCTCCCGGTTGATAATGTCGATCGGTTGGGGCGACGATACCATTCGGCGCCAGCCTCCATGAGCTTTCGACGAAGGTTTAAAAATCCAGCCCTTTTCATCCTGAAGTTTTTTAGCTTCCGGTTCCGAATAAATTTTACCGATTCCTTTGGTCGGATTGCTGAAGGCCGGATCGTTTGGATCAATCAAGGTCATTGAAACCAAAGTTATGACATTCTTTTTAATTCCGTGTTTTTGAAGCACATTTCGGATCATCCGTTCGATCATGTAACCAATGCCTCCCTGCGAATCGGCGACACAGATATCTAAAGGCATGGGGGCAATATCGTACAATTGCTGGCCGGCATCATTCCGCATCAGTATATTTCCAACCTGAGGTCCGTTGCCATGTGTAATAACCAGTTCGAATCCTTCCCTGAGGAGAAAAATTAAATTTTCGAGCGTTTCGGTGGTATTGGCTTCCTGTTGTTCTATGGTTCCAATTTCATTCTCACGTAAAAGGGCGTTACCGCCAAGTGCCACGACTGCAATCTTCTTCATATTCAAAATATAATCTGTATGAGTTTCTCGACCTGATGAAAACCATTTTGCGAATTTTTTTTCAAAAGTTTATTTCTTGAAAATCAGCAAAAACCTATTCTTGGTAAACTTAAAAAAAGGAACCAAATTTAATCATGATCAATGTTGGAAGTGAAGGTAGTAATCGATGCTTTAAAACAGCCAGCCGGAAAGGATTAAAAATTAAAGTCCTAATAATTTTTTGTTTCATAATCAGTTGGCGATAAAATATAGCTAGCCAAAAATCGTTAACTTTGCGCACGAATTATCTGACGAATGGCAAAGAAAATCACGAAACCGGTAAAGAAACCAGCAAAGGCTCCCAAACCCTCGAAATTGAAGGGTTTTATTAATTTTTTCAAGAGTAATCACTTTAAATACACGCTAGGTGCATTTTTGATGATTTTTAGCGGATATCTGGCCGTTGCCTTTATCTCCTATATTGTTACTGGAGTTGCAGATCAAAGCAAACTTGATATGCCGTTTCTGGAGTTCCTCGATCCTTCGATTCATGTACAAAATATAGCCGGAAAGGGTGGTGCCTATTTGAGCGAACAGTTTATCAACCTTGGCTTTGGATTTCCATCTTTCTTTTTTCTACTCATTTTTTTTGTCGGCGCACTTAACCTGTTTGGGTATAAAGAAATACGGTTTCTCAAAACTTTTTTCTTTTCTTTTATCTGGATGCTTTGGACTTCAATAGCACTGGCCTTGTTGCTGAATGTGACTTCAGGTGATCACTTTTTGTATGTTGGAGGCATGTACGGATTTATTCTTTCCAGTTTATTAACCTCATTATTAGGCGCTATTGGTGCCGCCCTGGTTTTAGTGTTTCTTTTGTTTGTTCTGCTTGTTGTTACCTTCAAGCAATTTCTTCCCTGGTTTTCGAAGGTGATAGCCAAAAAAGATAAACAACCAGCCGTCGCCAAACCATTAACTGAAGGATCTGAAGCCGAAATTGCAGCTTTACAGCAAATTGAAGATTCGTCGATCTCGAAGGTCATTACCGAAGACGATCAGATTAAAGCCATTTTTGATCCGGATGCTCCGGATGATGATTTTGAGGTTGAAAATACAGTTACCAGAAAAGATGTGGAAGTGAGCATTGAAGACATGCTTTTTGATGAAAAACCTGAGCCACAACCAGTAAAACCTAAGTCGAAGATTAATGAACCAGAGTTACATATTACTGAAAAGGTTGTGGATGAGCTGGCCGACGAAGATGCAATACCGGCCATGGAAGATTATGACCCCACACTCGATCTGTCGAGTTATAAATATCCTACACTCGATTTACTTGATGATCATGCTTCAGGGAATGCGGAAGTCAGTAACGAGGAATTGATTTCGAATAAGAATAAAATTGTAGAAACACTTCGTCAATATAAAATTGAGATTACCAAAATAAGGGCAACCATTGGGCCAACGATTACTTTATACGAAATTGTTCCCGCTCCCGGAATCCGGATTGCAAAAATCAAAAATCTGGAAGATGATATTGCCTTGAGCCTTTCAGCATTGGGAATCCGAATTATTGCGCCAATTCCTGGCCGCGGAACAATTGGTATTGAAGTTCCAAATCAGAGGCCCGAAATTGTTTCCATGCGTTCAATTATCGCATCCAAAAAATTTCAGGAATCAACTTATGAGTTGCCAATAGCACTGGGGAAAACCATTTCGAACGAAACATTTATGGTTGACCTGGCCAAAATGCCGCACATTTTGGTGGCAGGTGCAACTGGTCAGGGAAAATCGGTCGGATTGAATGCAATCATCACCTCTCTGCTTTACAAAAAACACCCGTCACAACTGAAGTTTGTGCTGGTCGATCCCAAAAAAGTGGAACTAAATCTTTACGCATCGCTCGAAAAACATTTTCTGGCCAAGATGCCTGACGAGGAAGATGCTATTATTACCGATATTCAGAAAGTTAAAAACACCCTGAATTCGGTTAATATTGAAATGGACACGAGATATGACTTGCTTAAAAAAGCCCACGTCAGAAATATCATTGAATACAATACCAAATTTATTGGACGCCGGTTAAACCCGGAAAAAGGACACCGGTATTTACCTTACATCGTAGTTGTTGTTGACGAATTTGCTGATTTGATCATGACCGCCGGAAAAGAAATCGAGTTGCCTATTGCCCGTATCGCCCAGTTGGCCCGTGCAGTTGGTATTCATATGGTGATTGCCACGCAGCGACCGTCAATCAACATCATTACGGGCGTAATCAAGGCAAACTTTCCGACACGAATTGCTTTTAAAGTGGCTTCAATGATCGACTCCCGTACTATTCTGGACACACCGGGCGCCAATCAGTTGATCGGGAAAGGCGATATGCTTGTTTCTACCGGAAGTACCATGACCCGCGTACAGTGTGCATTTGTTGATACTCCGGAAGTAGAACGTATTTGTGAGTTTGTAGCTCAGCAAAGAGGCTATACTACGGCATTCCTTTTACCTGACTATGTAGGCGATACTGATGGCGGATCGGTTGATGTTGATCTGAAAAATCGCGATGAAATGTTTGATGAAGCAGCCCGGTTAATTGTTTCAAATCAGGTTGGCTCTACTTCGATGATTCAACGTAAATTTTCGATTGGATACAACCGGGCAGGTCGGTTGATGGATCAATTAGAGGCTGCCGGAATTGTTGGCCCGAGCGAAGGGAGTAAAGCACGCCAGGTGCTAATTCAGGATGAATATAGTTTGGAACAATTATTGAATGGAATAAAATAGAACTTTTAAAATTTTACAATGAAACGATTAATCTTAATTTCAATTTTCTCGGTTTTTGTTTTGATGGGATATTCGCAGCAGGATGCAAAAGCGAAAGAAATTTTGGAAAAGGTCACGAAAACAACACAATCGCTGGCTTCATTTGATGCCAAGTTTTCAGTCGAAATGAACAACAAAGCGGAGAACGTTAAGGATAAATTCGAGGGAACCATCCTCTTGAAAAATAAGAAATACAAGTTGAATATTGCAAAGATGGGAATGCTGGTCACTTGTGATGGTAAAACAATCTGGTCGTACATGACCAATTCAAACGAAGTTACAATTTCCAATCTGGATGAAGCTACCGATGAATTAATGGATCCTGCCAAAATATTCACCATTTACGAGAAAGGGTTTAATTATAAATTTCTTGGTGAAGCGGTTGATAACGGAGTGCCGGTTTATAATGTCGATTTGACCCCTCAGAAGCCTTCCGGAGATATTCAAAAAATAAAGCTCATGATTAATAAGCAGAAAATGCTGATTCATGGAGCAGTCATGACTGGTAAAGACGGAAATACAATCATCGTATCAGTTACCCAGCTTAAAACCGATGGCGTATATCCTGATTCTGATTTTGTTTTTGATCAGAAAAAGTACAAAGGAATTGAAGTTGTTGATATGAGATAATAAGAAAACAAGAGATAACAAAAAAGGGTGCTGATCAGCACCCTTTTTTGTTATGGAATATCTTGTTAACTCTGCATTTTTGCATGAGCCATTTGTTCTACTGAGGCAATTTCAATAAACGAAGTTCCGCCGCCAACGCCAAAATTTCCACCAACATAAACAACCGTATCTTTTTCGGTAATCAGGTTTTTCTCAACCAAATCCAAAAGTGCAGTTTCTATCAGTTTATGCTTATTCTTTTTCGATTTAATTTCGCTGGGGAAAACGCCATACGAAAGAGCTAATTCGCGCTTAACTCTACCATTGTGGCATTTGGCATAAACAGGTAGCGTACCTCTGAAAGCTGCAATATACCTGGCAATTTTCCCGGTAAGTGTATCGGTTACAATAGCATTGACTTTTAATTCTGTTGAGGCCAAAACGGCTGCTTCTGCCAGAAACGCTGATGTCTCATTGTCAAGACGAGGAACTGATAAATCATTGCGCTTGTCTTTGTTAGCTTCAACTTCAAGAGCAATTTTAGTCATCACCTTTACCGACTCAACCGGATAATTACCATAAGCCGTTTCTCCTGAAAGCATAATGGCATCTGTTCTGTTATAGATTGCTGTAGCAACATCGCTTACTTCTGCACGTGTTGGTCTCGGATTTTCGATCATCGAGTGCAGCATCTGAGTGGCAATAATTACAGGTTTTTTCTGTTGAACAGCTTTTTTGATCAAGATGCGCTGAATACTTGGAATTTTTTCAGCAGGAATTTCAATTCCGAGATCTCCACGGGCAACCATAATGCCGTAAGCATATTGAAGAATTTCATCAATATTATTTACCCCATCAAGATTTTCGATTTTTGCAATAATCTTGATGTGGCTGTTAAGCTGGTCAAGAATCTCCTGAACGGCTAATACGTCTTTTTTATTTCTGACAAATGAATGTGCAATAAAATCGACATTGTTTTTGGCTGCGAATTCAATAAAATCGACATCTTTTTCACTTATTGATGGTAAATCAACACTGACTCCCGGTGTATTGACGCTCTTTTTATTTTTAATTTGACCACTGTTGCCAACCCGGCAAACCAAACAATCTTCAGCTTGTTCAATTACCTCAAGCGCAAGGTCACCATCATCAATTAGTATTTGATTTCCAACTGGGACATCCCGGTGGATATGTTCATAACTGACATAGAAAGTTCCCTGATCAGACTGCCCATCACCACCTTTAATCCTGATGATATCACCTTCCTTCACATTGATGGGCTCGCTGATGTTTTTTGTCCTGATTTCAGGACCTTTGGTATCAACCAGAATTCCAATCGAATCGGACACAGCCCGAACATTATTAATCATGATCAATGCACTTTCAGTCGAAATGTGTGCTGTGTTAAGTCTGGCAACATTCATTCCTGCTTCATACAATTGTCGGATAAACTCAATTTCACAACGTTTATCTGAAATAGTTGCAACTATTTTGGTGTGCTTCATAAATTCATATTTTAAATTAGAGGGCGACAAAAGTATGCAATTTTTCATTTATTAAGATCACAGTCCCCGTTGTTGTATGAAATGGTCATTAAGATTTAATGTGCTTTTTAATGGCTTCAATACCAAGTCGATAAGAATCCAGTCCGAATCCCATGATACTTCCAACACAAACAGGCCCAATCAACGATTCATGTCTGAAACTCTCTCTGGTTAAGATGTTTGATATATGAACTTCAACAACAGGAGCTTTTACTCCTGATATTGCGTCTCTAATGGCCACCGAGGTATGCGTGTATGCTCCGGCATTGATGATGATCCCATCATATATAAACCCTTTTTCATGGATTTTGTTGATGATTTCGCCCTCAATGTTCGATTGATAGTATTCCAGCTCGATGTCAGGAAAATTATTCTGTAGGATTTGAAAATAGTCTTCAAAGGATTGATTCCCGTAAATACCTTTCTCCCTAATTCCTAACAAATTTAAATTAGGTCCGTTTATTAACAAAATTTTCATGATTTGATAGTTTATATAAAAAAAATAGTAACTTAACCGAATGTAAACTCGTATTGAAAATTATGTAATCTTGGTGGATGGTCATAATTTATTTGTAACTTATAATATGGAGTTTACAAAACCAAAATTATCAATATTTGTTATAGAATTTTAAATCTAAAGTTTTTAATTATGAAATGGGAAGATAGCAAAAAAGGATTTGAGTCTTTCTTACGTTTGGAGAAAGGTTTGTCTGCAAACTCTATCGCAGCTTATATCAATGATATAAATAAGCTGATGGTATTTGCCGATGAGGAACTTAAGAAATTATCCCCTGAAAAGGTGAAATTAAATCACCTGAAAAAATTTGTTGAGTGGATTAATGACAAAGGTGTTTCGCCCAGAACACAAGCCAGAACAATTTCTGGTATCAAGTCGTTCTATAAGTATCTTCTTATGGAAGGAAAGGTTACTAATGATCCAACAACTTTACTTGAATCTCCAAAGATTGGTAGGAAACTTCCAGATGTACTTACTATTGAAGAGATCGATCTGATGATCGATACCGTTGAATTAAATAAACCTGAAGGTCAACGGAACAAAGCGATGCTCGAAACTCTATACAGTTGCGGTCTTCGTGTTTCGGAGTTGGTTAACCTGAAGATTTCCAATTTGGCTTTTGATCAGGGATTTATTAAAGTAGAAGGCAAATCGAACAAGGAAAGATTAGTCCCGGTTAGTGGAAAAGCGATTGATGAAATCAATAAGTATATGGATGTTTACCGGAAAACTTTAAAAATTTCTAAGGACAGCGAGAATATACTTTTCTTGAATAGAAGAGGGAAAAAATTGAGTCGTGTAATGATCTTTACAATTATTAAAAATCTGGCCTTAAAAGCAGGGTTCGAAAAAAAGATTAGTCCGCATACCTTCCGTCATTCATTCGCTACCCACCTGATTAATGGTGGCGCTGATTTGCGCGCGGTACAGGAAATGCTTGGTCATGAATCGATTTTAACTACAGAAATTTATACTCATCTTGACCGGGATTATCTTAAAACTACCTTGAATCAGTTCCATCCTAGATCGTAATTGAGATAGATATTCTGCTTGAAAAGAATGTTAGGAAGTTAATAATTTCTTAACATTCTTTTTTTTGTGATATAGTTTGTTGTGCGTTGAATTTCAGCGTTTTGCATTTAAAACTTATCTTCGGTGGGGTAGTGGTCTGGAATTGATCTTAATTTAATATTTGCCAATCTGAGCGGGGGTGAAAAAAAGCTAATTTTGGTGTCGAGAAAAATTTTTGTTTTGTTGAAACTATTAAATTATAATCACTTATCATGAAAAACACAGATCTATTAAAGTATGGTATTGATACCAATGCCGAAATTTTGCATAATCCAACTTACGAAGAATTATTTCAAGCAGAAATCGACCCTGCAAACGAAGGTTTTGAAAAAGGTGTGTTAACAACAACTGGTGCAGTTTCGGTTGATACTGGTAAATTCACCGGACGTTCACCTAAAGATAAATTTTTCGTAAAAGATGCGATAACCGATGCAAATTTATGGTGGGATGGTACGATCAACCGCCCTACAACTCCTGAAGTATTCGATCATTGCAAAAATCTGGTGACGAAACAGCTTTCTTCAGCTAAAAAACTTTATGTTGTTGATACATTCTGCGGAACAAACGAAGATACTCGCATGAAGGTACGTTTTATCATGGAAGTTGCTTGGCAGGCTCATTTTGTGACGAACATGTTTATCCGCCCTTCGCACTACGAATTGGCTAACTACGGCGAACCTGATTTCGTAACATTGAACGGTTCTAAAACATCGAATCCGAACTGGAAAGAACAAGGCTTGAACTCTGAAGTATTTACATTGTTTAACCTGACTACCAAAATGCAGGTTATTGGTGGAACTTGGTATGGTGGTGAAATGAAAAAAGGTATTTTTGCCTTGATGAACTACTACTTACCATTGAAAGGTATGGCTTCAATGCACTGTTCGGCCAACGTAGGCAAAGATGGTGACGTAGCTATCTTCTTCGGACTTTCAGGAACAGGTAAAACTACCTTGTCGGCCGATCCAAAACGTTACCTGATTGGTGATGACGAACACGGTTGGGATGACAACGGTGTATTCAACTACGAAGGTGGTTGCTATGCCAAAGTAATCGATTTGGAAAAAGACAAAGAACCTGATATTTGGAGAGCTATCCGTCGCGATGCTTTATTGGAAAACGTTACAGTAGGTGCTGACGGTGTTGCTGATTACTCAACTGCAGCTTCTAAAACTGAAAATACCCGTGTTTCTTATCCAATCTACCATATCAACAAAATCGTTTCTCCTTCACGTGCAGGACACGCTAAAAAAATCATTTACCTTTCGGCTGATGCATTTGGTGTATTGCCTCCGGTATCTATTCTGGACGAAAAATCAGCTCAATATCACTTCCTTTCAGGCTTTACTTCAAAATTAGCCGGAACAGAACGTGGTATTACTGAACCAGTTCCTTCATTCTCGCCTGCTTTTGGTGAAGCTTTCTTGACTTTGCATCCAACTATGTATGCTAAAACATTGATTGGCAAAGCTAAAGAACACAACGCTAAAGTTTATCTGGTGAATACAGGCTGGAATGGAACAGGAAAACGTATTTCGTTGAAAAACACTCGTGCAATCATTGATGCTATCATCGACGGTTCGATTGAAAAAGCTCCAACTGTTCACATCCCAATTTTGAACCTGGTTGCGCCTAAAGCTTTGAACAACGTTGATACTGAAATTCTTGACCCACGCAACACTTATGCTAATGCTACCGAATGGGAAACCAAAGCAAAATCGCTTGCTGCTAAATACATCAAGAACTTCGAACAATACTGTGACAACGACGATGCTAAAGCATTGATTCCTTCAGGACCTCAATTGTAATCATTAGTTCGACTATACAGAAAACCCTGTCGGAAACGATGGGGTTTTTTATTGCGTAATTTCTTCAATGGTTGAGTAAATATCCGGGAAGGAGAATTTGAAGCCTTCTTTTAATAATCGTTCTGGAAAAATCTGAGGACTATTGAGCAATAGGGTCGAGGCTTCACCCAAAACAGTTTTCAGAATAAATGCAGGAACAGAAAAAATTGAAGGCCGCTTTAGTGATTGGGCAATTTTTTTTGTAAATGTTTTGTTGTCAATATTTTCGGGTGCAACCAAATTATAAATTCCCTGAGCATATTGGTTATCGATACTCCAACAAAATGCTTTTACTACGTCGTTTATATGAATAAATGGAAACGGTTGGTTGCCTGTTCCTATCTTTCCTCCAAGTCCAAGTTTCATAACAGGCACCAGGTTCTGGATCGTTTTTGAATCTTTTCCCAGAATCAGGCCAATTCTGAAAATGATTTTCCGAACGTCAGAATTTAAATTTTCTGATGCATTTTCCCAGTTTTTAACTACTTCTGAAATAAAATCGTTTGAAAATGAGGTGCTTTTCTCTGTATGAACCTTATTTGGCGTATAAATGCCAATTGCTGAAGCTGAAATAAACAAGTCAGGCCTGTGTCCATCTGATAATTGGTTAATGGCGTGTACAATATTCTGGGTTGAATCGCTCCGACTGTGTAAAATTTCATTTTTATTGCGCCTTGTCCATCGTTTCAGGATAGGAGCGCCTGCAAGATTTATTACGACAGAGGTGTCTGAAAGTATTTTTGTAAGTCGATCAATATTGCTTAATTCCGATCTCGTAATGCGAATAATTGTATGACTGGCGGCTTCCAGTTGTGGAATTAAATTTCGTGCTATGTATCCGTTTGATCCGCTGATTGCAATTTTCATAGGTGTTATATTGTATGTTGTTGAAGGTAAGGAATTAAACCAATGAAGTTGAATTTAAGTTTAACTTTTCAGGAATTAAAATGGATTCAAACCATTTTAATGTAATTTTGCGACATTAAGCTCGCCGACTAAGCAAATTTACCTGAAAATATTCCAAAATGCTTGAAGTTGAGATGCCAAAAGCGGTGTATTCTAAAATTTCATAATAAGTTTGAGAATTTTCAGTTAAGTTTGTTGTAAGTCAGCCGATCGTATTATTCAGTGAAAAAGAAAATGAAAAAGAAAGCACCAATATCTTCTGCAAAAACGAAAACATCAACCCATAGAAAGAGCAGCTCAAAAAAGAGTACTGGTCGTAGAATTTTCTTCTTTATGCTAAAGGCTGGTATCGCAATTCTATTGCTTGGTTTCTTACTGTTTCTGGTTGTTTATGTTGGTTTTACAGGGCCGGTTCCTTCAAGCGAAGAATTGCAGAAGATTAAAAATCCGGTATCGACCGAAGTTTATGCCAATGATGGCCGTTTACTTGGCCGATATTATATTGAAAACCGCAGTAATGTTAGCTTTGATCAAATCTCACCTAATGTAATCAATGCCTTAATTGCAACCGAAGATTCACGTTTTTATCATCATCGGGGAATTGATGAAGTCGCTTTACTTCGGGTTTTTATGAAATCAGTTCTTTTGCAGGATCGTAGTTCTGGCGGCGGAAGTACGCTGAGTCAGCAGATTGCGAAGAACCTGTATCCGCGTAAATCATTTGGCCCGTTGACCATGCCAATAAATAAGCTTCGTGAATCAATCATCGCTTATCGTTTGGAGAAATTATATACTAAAGAAGAAATTTTAACCCTTTACCTGAATACGGTTCCCTTTGCCGAAAATACTTATGGTATTGGCGTAGCTTCCGAACGGTTTTTCAACAAACCCCCTTTAAAACTAAAGGTTCCGGAAGCTGCTACTCTAATTGGAATGCTGAAGGCCAACAACAGCTACAATCCCCGGAAAAATCCGGAACGGTCGCTGGAACGACGAAATGTGGTTATTGATCAGATGGTGAAATACAATTATATTTCAGAAGCAGAAGCAAAAATGTATAAAGCAGAACCGTTGGACCTTACTTACAATCTGATTACTTACAGCGAAGGCCCGGCTCCCTATCTGATCGAAAAACTCAGGCCATTTCTTCAGGATTGGTGCGACGATCATCAGAAAGAAGATCAGACTCCCTATAATTTGTTTACTGACGGTTTGAAAATCAGGACAACTATTGATTTTGACATGCAGATTGCGGCCGAGAATGCCGTTGCCGATCAGATGAAAAACCTACAGTCCGTGTTTGACGGAATTTGGGCTAAAAGTGCACCCTGGGGAAAAGATCAGTCGGTGGTGTACCGCGCTATGAAACGATCTGATCGTTATCGTTCGTTAAAAAAACAAGGTGTTCCTGAAGATCAGATTAAAACAATTTTTAATACACCAACATCAGTTTCGCTATTCACCTGGGAAGGAAAGAAACCAGCAGAAATGACTCCAATGGACTCTGTTAAGTATTATTTGAAAATTTTGAATACCGGTTTCATGGCAATGGATCCTTATTCAGGAGAATTAAAAGCTTACATTGGTGGCAATGATTTCCGTTTCTTTAAATATGATCATACGACATCGAAAAGGCAGGTCGGGTCAACCTTTAAACCAATTGTATATTTAGGTGCACTTGAAGCTGGTATTTCTCCGGATACCTATTTTGCCAACGAAAAGAAAGTTTACGAAGACTATAATAATTGGTCGCCCGAAAACTCGCATGACGATTATACCGGCTATTATTCGATGGAAGGCGCATTGGCAAAATCAATCAATACCATTGCTGTGGAGGTGTTGATGCGTGCAGGCATCTCCAATGTAGTCGATCTGGCCAAACGTATGGGCGTTGATTCTGAATTACCTCCATATCCTTCACTGGCATTGGGAACTGCGTCTGTTTCACTTCAGGAAATGGTTTGTGCTTATTCGGCCATCGTTAATGGAGGCAAAAAAGTTTCCCCCTATTATTTAAAATCGATCGAATCGAATGCGGGTCAAATGTTGGATAAATTTCGGAACGTACAACCTCACGATTCCGTTGCTTCGCCCGAAAATTGCCATATAATTACCAAAATGTTAAAATCGGTGGTTAATGATGGTACCGGAAGTGCGATTCGTTCAATCTGGGGAATTGATTCGGAATTCGCCGGTAAAACAGGTACAACTCAAGATCAGGCCGATGGCTGGTTTATTGGTATGACGCCAACGTTGGTTGCTGGTGCGTGGGTTGGGGGAGAAGACCCTTCGATTCATTTCAGATCGCTGGGCGAAGGCGCTGGTGGAAGAACAGCCTTGCCAATTGTCGGACAATTTTATAGTCAGATTCTGCATAAAAGCAAGTATCAGAACATGCGGTCAAGTTCATTCCAGTCGCCTTCAGAAGAAAATCTGGCTTTGATGGATATTCCTCCTTACCGTGAATTTCTGGAAGTTACCAAAAAAGGATTTCTACATAATCTGTTTGGTAAAAAGACCAATCAGCAAGACAATAACCTGAAAAAACAAGACGAAAAGGTCGCGGAGCAGGCACCCGAAGAACCAAAACCCGCGGCTGAACCTGAAAAGAAACCATTTTGGCAAAGCATGAAAGAAGTCTTCAAAAAGAAAAGCAAATAGAATATCAATGATCAGAAAATTAAAGAGATTCTTTTCAGAAACGAACGAAAAGAATAAGATTTATATTTTAAGCCTGTTGGTCGGATTGCTAAGTGGAACTGCCGCGTTTTTGCTGAAAAACTTCATTCATTATGTGAGTCATTTTTTAACAAGGCACTTTAAAGCATCAACCGAAAGCTATTTTTATCTGGCCTATCCAATGATTGGTATTCTGATTAGTACGTTAATCATCAAATACCTGATCAAAGATGACATCAGTCATGGTGTTTCCAAAATTTTATTGGCGATTTCAAAAAAAGGGAGCCAGATAAAAGCCCACAACATGTTTTCGTCGATGATTACCAGTGGATTTACGATCGGGTTTGGTGGTTCAGTAGGTGCCGAATCACCGATTGTTTATACGGGTTCGGCTATAGGATCGTACATTTCCAGTGTATTTAATCTCAATCAGAATCAGGTTCGGTTGCTTATTGGTTGTGGCGCAACAGGTGCCATTGCCGGTATTTTTAAGGCGCCAATCGCAGGTATCATGTTTACGCTTGAAGTATTGATGCTCGATTTGACTATGGCTTCATTAATTCCATTACTGATTTCAGGAATAACTGCGGCTACACTGGCATACTTCTTCATGGGTGATTCTGTTTTGTTCCATTTTGCAATTACCAATCAGTTTAACTCAGATAATTTACCCTATTATATTTTGCTTGGAATTTTGTGCGGGTTTATTTCGCTCTATTTTACACGGACCGGAATGTTTGTTGAAACCCTTTTTAAACGGATCAAAAACAGTTATACGAAGCTGATTGTCGGGGGAATTTCTTTGGGACTTATGGTTTTTATTTTTCCTTCGTTATGGGGTGAAGGATATGAGTCGATCAATAAGATATTTTTGGGTGAGGGAGCTGATTTGCTGAATAATTCGGTATTCTTCGACTGGAAGGCTGAACCTTCGGTACTATTATTTATTTTGGTTATGATCCTTGTCCTGAAAGTTGTGGCGATGTCAATTACAACTTCGAGTGGCGGAGTTGGAGGAATTTTTGCACCTACTTTATTTATGGGTGCAGTTGGTGGATATATTTTGACGCTCTCACTGAATACTTACTTTGGGTTGAACCTTCCATATGCCAATTTCGCCTTGGCTGGAATGGGTGCTTTAATGGCTGGTGTGATGCATGCCCCTCTGCTTGGCATTTTCTTAATCGCTGAAATAACTGGTGGTTATCAGTTGTTGATTCCGTTGATTATTTCTGCAACAGTAGCTTATGTTACGATAACCCTCTTTGAACCTCATTCGATATATACCATACGGCTGGCCGCATCGGGCGAACTGGTCACTCACCATAAAGATAAGGCCGCCATGCATTACATGAATACTAAGGAACTGATTGAAACAGATTTCGAAATTTTAACGCCTGAATTAACTCTTGGTCAACTGATTTATTACATTGCCCGTTCGAAACGTGATTTATTTCCTGTGGTTGACGAGAATGGAATGCTGAAAGGAATGATAAAAATGAATGATATCCGAAACATCATGTTTGAGCAGGAATTGTACGAGAAAATAACTGTTCAGGAATTGATGTACATGCCCGAATTCTTTATATCACCAAATGATACTATCGAGGTAATTGTCGAAAAATTCAAGTCGTGTGGCCGGTACAACCTGGCAGTGATTGACGATGGGAAATATGTTGGATTTATTTCCCGTGCGCGGGTATTCTCAGCTTATCGTGAAACGATGGCTGATTTATCGTATGAATAGTAGAATAAAATCATCAATCGGTAATTTTGTAATAAGCCAGATAAACTCCTGAAAAAAGCAGTACAAAAATGGCATTGGTGGTCGAAAATGAATTGCTTCCCAGCCACATTACAGGTAAGAACATGATCAATCCTTGAGCAGCAAGGTAAAAATAGAGTCCAATTCGTTGCAACCGGTATAGCTTTATTGCTCCTGCAAGCGATACACTGAATGCTGCCATGAGCATCGCAAAATATAACGGGCTAAGTTTTTCGGTGGCGGTTATGTTGGTTATCGAAGTAATTTTTTCAGTAACAATTTTAAAAAAGACCGTAGATATTAACATACTGATAAAGCCAATACCACTTCCAATTATACTGAAAATACAGGCCGATTCGAATAGTATGGGTTTCTTTTTCATCTTATCTAATGTTTAAATGTTCAAAAATACCTGTTTTTTTGAATAACTTCATTTTTAAGGCATCCTGAATTTATTATACCTTTACCTCCTCAATTTTAACCAATATTTTATCGTAATGGAAAGAGATACCAAAGTATTTGAGATCATTGAAAAAGAACGTCAACGCCAGATCGGCGGAATTGAACTGATTGCTTCTGAAAATTTTGTAAGTGAACAGGTTTTGGAAGCAATGGGTTCGGTAATGACCAATAAATACGCTGAAGGATATCCGGGACACCGTTATTATGGCGGTTGCCAGTTTGTTGATATGACCGAACAGTTAGCGATTGATCGTATTAAAGAAATTTTTGGCGCTGTTTATGCCAATGTTCAGCCACACTCTGGTGCTCAGGCCAATGCGGCAGTTTTGGCTGTTGTTTTAAAACCGGGAGATACCTTTTTAGGTCTGGATTTAGCTCATGGAGGTCACTTGTCTCATGGTTCTCCGGTAAATTCTTCTGGCGTATTATATCATCCAATTGCTTATCATGTGAAAGAAGAAACCGGCATGGTCGATTACGATGAAATGGAAGCTTTGGCATTAGAACACAAACCAAAACTCATTATTGGTGGTGCTTCGGCATATTCGCGCGAATGGGACTACGCTCGTATGCGCGCTATTGCTGATAAAATCGGCGCTATTCTCATGATCGATATGGCTCACCCTGCAGGCTTGATTGCCGCGGGTTTATTGGAAAACCCTGTAAAATACGCTCACATTGTAACTTCAACAACTCATAAAACATTGCGTGGCCCACGTGGAGGAATCATCCTGATGGGCGAAGATTTTGAAAATCCGTTTGGGTTCAAAACTCCGAAAGGTGTTACCAAAATGATGTCGCAGGTACTCGATTTTTCTGTATTTCCTGGACAACAGGGCGGACCTCTTGAACATGTAATTGCTTCAAAAGCTGTAGCGTTTGCCGAAGCGCTCGATCCTTCGTATAAAGTTTATCAAACTCAGGTAAAGAAGAACGCTTCTGTTATGGCTGAAGCTTTTATGGCCAAAGGATATAAAGTTATTTCAGGAGGAACTGACAATCACTCGATGTTGATTGACCTTCGTACCAAATTTCCTGAAGTTACTGGGAAACAGGCCGAAAATGCCTTGGTTCAAGCAGATATAACCATCAATAAAAACATGGTTCCGTTTGATAGTCGTTCTCCGTTTACAACTTCAGGCCTTCGTGTTGGAACTCCGGCGATTACAACCCGAGGTGTGAAAGAAGATTTCATGCCGGTAATTGTTGATCTGATCGACGAGGTTATCAGTAACATCGACAATGAAGAAGTTATTCTTTCGGTTCGCAAACGAGTAAACACAATGATGAAAGATCTTCCGCTCTTTGCTTGGTAGAAAAGCAAGTCATTCGGAAAAGTCAATAGAAAGGAATCCGGAAAGCATGATCAACCGATCGCTTCCCGGATTCCTTTTTGGCATCAGATTCTTCTTATTTGGATTTGGGTGATTCCTGTCCTTTTTCCTGAGTTTTTGCTTTTCTGTCAGGATGCAGTTGGTCTTGGAAAATTGATGCTACATCGAATACCGGAAGTTCTCCTGAACCATTCTCAATATTGGATGACATCGCTATCACTAATTTGTCTTCAGGATAGATTAATAATAACGTACTTCCTCCACTTAATGAGCCACGTTGCCCGTAAAAAATCTGCCCTTTGTTGTCTTTATTAATAATTAGTCCAAACCCAAAAGGTGAAAGTTGTCCACCTTCCACAACATAAGGTTTTGTAATCAAATCAATTGTTTGCTGTTTGAAAAAACCTGGATACAGCAACGTGTTCCCTAGTTTAACCAGATCAAGAACAGAGCTCAGGTATCCGGCAGAAGCTTCTTTACCACGTAAATCAATTTGATTTGAAACAATTGGTTGAGCGATATAATCATAGTTGTAGGTGCTGCTTTTATCTTCAATAATCGAAATTGGATTGTCAGGAATGGTACTCGATAGTTTAAGGGTATCCAAAAGAGTTTTCTTCACCACTTTTGTAAATAATTCATTATTTGTTTTCTGAATGATATAACCGATAAGGTCAAATCCAAGTTCGGAATGTGAAACATAGGTTCCAGGTGCGAATTGCAAATCATTATTGATAAACGAGGCAACCAGCTTATCCAAATTATTGGGATTTCCTTTTCCATCTATTGTTTTCTCTTCTCTTATTCCCGAAGAATGAACACCAAGTTGATAAATGGTATAATTGAGAGGCTTTTGACTTAAGCCTGGTAAAAGTTCAGCAACCGGTTGATCTAATTTTAACTTACCTTGTTCATAAAGTTTGGCGGCAGTAAGCGCGGTTATTAATTCAGAAGCCTGTCCAATTCGGAATTTATGCGTTGGCGAGGCTTTGGCTTTTAACTCGTAATTTGAATAACCAAATCCATCGGCCCAAACCAGTTGATTGTTGATTGAAACTGCAACGGTTAATCCTGGGATGTTATTGATTTTACTGAATAAGCTAACTTTCTTATAGGCTTCAATTACGCTTTCTTTATATTTTCGTGACCTGACAATTGATTTATCTGTTGTTTTTTGTTTGCATGAAAGTAATGACCCGCAAAGAATCAGAAGGATCACAATGTGTTTGGCTGGAAGCTGTATTTTTATAAGTCTCATTTCATATAATGTTAAAATGGTTTTCAAAGCACCGAAAGTAAGTAATTACATCTTTTCATGAAAGATATGGTACAAATTAAAGGATATATAAATGTTAAATTTTCTAAAGAGTTATCAAAAGATTGACTTTCAATATTTAATGGAATGAAATCACCAATAAAAATGGTATCTTTGCTTCGTTACTTTTCTGAAATTTACATGTTTGTAAATGCAGATCTTATCGCATGAGCGTCTCTTAATAATATTTAATCCATTATTAGCATTCTGACAAAATTATCAATAAGCCATGATTGGAATTATTGATATAGAAAATAAAATTAAAATAGTAAGTTTTTCATAAATAGAAAGGAAATCAAGATGTTCGAAAAGAAACAACCTAGTTTTATTACTCCAGATTTGACCAAATTGCAGGAAGTTATCATTGATGTCAAAACAAGAATTTACATAGCCGTTGGAGCTGATCCCAAAGAAGCCAGAAGTCGTTATTTTGCCCGGATTGGCGCAAAGAAATTGTAAAACTATTTTGTATTAAATTTGATGTAAAAACTAAAAAATTCAAATATCAATTAAGTTGTTTCGAAGTGCATAAATAATTACTTCGATCATGTTATTTGAATTAGTTTTTACCATCATACTTGATCGGTGTTTCTCAACTGTCCGATCCGAAATTGAAAGTCTTTCCGCAATAATCTTAGTTGAAAGTCCTTCCATTGATAGGAAAAGTACCTGATTCTCTCGATCAGAGAAGATACTGTTCTTTTGTTCTTTTATTTTTATATTTTGGATCTTAAAAATATCTGTTAGCTTTTTACCTATTGCCTCAGTGACCTCAATATTTTCCTTTTTTAAAACTTTTAAAATCTCGGAGATATAGATATCGTTTTCTATGTTCTTATCGTTTGAGTTCAACGACAACAATCCCAGCATAAAAGTACGATCAGAATGCTTTTCATACACAGAAGCAGAAAACATTACCGGCATTCTGCTCCCATTTTTTGATACGAGAATAACATTTTCATTAAACGCGCTTATTAAACCTTGCGTACAATCTCGAATTTTTTCTTTAACCGTTTGAAATGAAATAGGATCTAATATGTCTGAAATTGAATAAGATGTTACATTTTTTTCATCCAGCTCAAGTGTTCTTATCAATACCGGATTTGCATCGAAAATCAGATTTCCGTCTGAAAGAAAAATTCCGTATGGACTCAATTTAAATAGTATATTAAATTCCTGCTTCCCAATTGTCTTGAGCTTCTTGTATTTCGATAATCGTTTTTCGATAGTGCGAATTAGATTGTTATTGTCAAATGGCTTTACAAAGTAGTCATCAACACCCATGTCTAATCCAAAACGAATATCATGAAGCTCTGAATTGCCTGTCAGGAAAATAAAAGGCGCTCGATTAATTAACGAACTTTCTTTTAGTACATTATATACCTGATATCCATCAATGGGGTGCATGTTTATATCACACAGAATCAAATCTGGATTATATTCAAAAGCTTTTTGGATGCCCATTGCTCCATTATTTGCAATGCAGACATCATACCCCTCAGATTTTAGAACATTTTCAATTGTTCGGCCCAAACGCTGATCATCATCAATTATTAAAATATTAGCCTGTTTGTCCATCGGGAATAACGATTTGAATAATTGTTCCTGTATTAATCAAACTGTTTATAAGTATATGGCCATCAAGGCTATCTGTTAAAGTCTTAACGATTGATAAACCCAATCCCATCCCAGGCGTATTTTTTATGTTTGAAGCACGAAAAAAAGGATTAAATATCATATCTATTTCATTTTCAGGAATTCCAATGCCAAAGTCATGAACCAAAAATTCCAGATTAGACCGAACAGAAGAGATGCGAAGTACGACCTCATCTCCGGAGAACTTGAGTGCATTTATCAATAAGTTAAGCAGAATTCGGCGAAGAAAATCTAAGTCAGAAGTAAATTCTTTAAACTCAAGATTCGTCTGAATAGAAATCCGCTTAAAATCCATATTTTCAACGTTATAAAACTGTTCATCGAGAATATCCTTGATTTCGAAAAGCAAATATCGCGGCTTAATTTTGTGTTTAATCGATGAATTTACGAATCTGATATTTTCCAAAAATTTCGCCAATTCTTCTATTGATTCATCGCACATAGAGAGAACTTCTTCATTAAGCTTGTTGCCGTTATTATTATTGTTTCTTAGTAGTTGAATATTTGATTTCAATACAGCTACTGGATTGCTTAAATCATGCGAAATTGCACCAATTATCCTGGCGTATTCCAGCTCGTCATATTTTAAGAAATGAGGCAACCTTAATTTTGCATGACTATTTTCTGGATCAATTATCATATTCTTTGAGTCCATAATTAGTAATAATAACTTAGAACATTTATTCTATTTTGAGCATGGTCAAATACTGCAATGTATATTCGTTTTATCTTCTGTTCAATAAATTTAAACATTACCTTAAGCCGAGCGAATGTTTTTGTGGAATTGTTTACCTATCAAATTTAAGAAAACAAATGATTTTTCAACATTAATATTAGAAAGAAATTAGAAAAATGATCAACCCAGAAATATTATAGATTCAATACTGAAAATTTTTATAGTATTGATTGTAAACTAGATAATATAGAAATGCCATTGTAAGTGCCTAAGCATACCAAGGCTTAAAATTTCGTTTAGGAAATAGTTCAATCAAATTGAAGGATTGCAATTTTTTTATCATTCGATTCAGGACTTATGCATCAATCTATTCTACCTGTTTGCTATTTAAAATGCCTTCGGAATCTATATGAATTCATTATCAATTCTTCTCGATCACTTTCATATTTTTACACCTTCGATCTGGCACTATCTATACGAATAATTATATTTGCATCCGGCAATGAAGCCTGCAATTAACCGCCTGCTCTAGTTTTCAGGCTAATGACATCTACCAATGAATGAATTATTTAAAACGTAATTTTATGATCAGATCAATCATGGTTGTTGGATTTGGTGGATTTTTAGGTACTGTTGCCCGCTTTTTGATTTCCAGATATTTTCAGGTTAATCTTACTTCTGTATTTCCTTGGAGTACATTTGTTGTGAACATCGTGGGGTGCTTGCTAATTGGAATTATTTATGGCATTTCCGAAAAGAGCGAATTTTTTAGTCCAGAAATCCGTTTATTTCTGACGGTAGGGATTTGTGGCGGTTTTACTACTTTTTCGACCTTTGCAAATGATTCATTTATGCTTGTTCGCGAACAAGAATGGTTCCGCTTTGCACTATATACTTCGCTCAGTATATTTTTAGGCTTGATTGCTGTTTATGCAGGACGTTTCATAATAAAACTGACTTGAAAATGGAAAACAATACAAAAGCATCTGTATTAAGGATTTTTATTGGTTCTACTGATCAAATGAACCAAACTCCTTTGTATGAGTATATTGTATTTCTGGCAAAGAAGAACGGAATTGCAGGATCAACTGTTGTGAAAGGTATGATGGGATTTGGGGCCAGTTCGGTGATTCATTCGTACAAATTTTGGGAGGTGAGCGATAAAGTTCCATTGGTAGTTGAATTGATTGACGAGGAAGAAAAAATCCTCGAATTTTATGAAATCCTTCAACCTCAACTTAAAGCTATGAAATATGGATGCTTGGTGACGATAGAAAAAGTTAATGTATTGCTGTATAAATCAGGAGAAAAACGTAGGTTTGGCGTTTAAAATGGTCATATTCAGTCATTTTTTGTAAAGTAGAGACAATGAGCCAATTTGAATTTTAAACTTGAAATTAGATTAATTGAGTTCTCAATATATTTCAAATTAAAAATTAGACTATATGAGTTTTACACATGAAGTTGCAGGCATGATTTGTGTCGCCCAGGGAGCGAATCATGGCCCGGCTCCAATTCCTGAAGAAGGACGTTGGGTAAAAGCCAAAGAAGTTAAAGACATTTCGGGTTTGACCCACGGCGTGGGCTGGTGCGCTCCACAACAGGGTGCTTGTAAACTAACCCTCAACGTAAAAGAAGGTATCATTCAGGAAGCATTGGTTGAAACGATCGGTTGTACCGGTATGACTCACTCTGCTGCAATGGCTGCTGAAATCCTTCCCGGAAAAACAATTCTTGAAGCATTGAATACCGACCTGGTTTGCGACGCAATCAACACTGCTATGCGCGAACTGTTCCTGCAGATTGTTTACGGACGCACACAAACGGCTTTCTCCGAAGGCGGATTGCCAATTGGTGCTGGTTTGGAAGATTTAGGTAAAGGTCTTCGTGGAGTAACCGGTACCTTGTACGGAACTGTAGCTAAAGGTCCTCGTTACCTTGAAATGGCTGAAGGTTACATCACCAAAATTGGTTTGAGCGAATCAAGTGAAATTATCGGTTACGAGTTTGTAAGTCTTGGCCGCATGATGGACATGATTAAAACCGGTATGGATGCTGGCGAAGCATTGAAAAAAGCTTCAGGCAAATATGGCCGTATGGAAGATGCAGTGAAAGTTATTGACCCACGTAAAGAATAGGAGGAATTACCATGCCATTATTTGAAAGTTACGACAGAAGGATCAACCAGATCAATAAGTTTTTAAACGCAAACGGTATTTCTTCGATCGAAGAGGCCAGAAAAATATGCGACGATAAAGGTGTTGACGTTTACAACATTGTAAAAGGAATTCAGCCAATCGCTTTTGAAAACGCCATGTGGAGCTACATCGTTGGCGCTGCTGTGGCCATCAAACGCGGACAAACCAATGCTGCCGACATCGCTTCAACTCTAGGCGAAGGATTACAATCGTTCTGTATTCCCGGATCGGTTGCCGACGACCGTAAAGTAGGTATTGGCCACGGTAACCTGGCTGCCATGCTTTTGAAAGAAGAAACCAAATGTTTCGCTTTCCTGGCTGGTCACGAATCGTTTGCTGCTGCTGAAGGCGCTATCGGTATTGCCAAATCAGCCAACCGTGTTCGCAAAGAACCACTTCGTGTTATCCTGAACGGTTTGGGTAAAGATGCCGCTAAAATCATTGCCCGTATCAATGGGTTTACTTACGTTGAAACTGATTTCGATTACTATACAAGTGAGTTGAAAGAAGTACAGCGCATTGCTTACTCAAACGGCGACAAAGCAAAAGTAAATTGCTATGGTGCTAACGATGTTCGCGAAGGCGTTGCTATTTTCCACAGCGAAGGTGTTGACGTGTCGATCACAGGTAACTCAACCAACCCAACCCGCTTCCAGCACCCGGTTGCAGGTACATACAAAAAAGAATGTATCGAACAAGGTAAAAAATACTTCTCGGTAGCATCAGGCGGAGGTACTGGCCGTACTTTGCATCCTGATAATATGGCTGCCGGTCCTGCTTCTTATGGTATGACTGATACCATGGGCCGTATGCACTCCGACGCTCAGTTTGCAGGTTCGTCTTCAGTTCCAGCTCACGTTGAGATGATGGGATTGATCGGAATGGGTAACAACCCAATGGTTGGTGCTTCGGTTGCTGTTGCAGTAGCTGTTTCGCAAGCTTAACACTGATAGCAAAATATTCTTAGCCCTGTCTGGTTTCGAAAACCTGACAGGGTTTTTTGTTACTACTAAATTTACTTTCGCGAAGCTAATTCTTCAAACGAAAGGTCCATCAGCGGATAATCTTTCCACCCGATGTAGTCGAAATGCCACCATTCGCTGGAAATGTGATTAAACCCAAAGTGTTTCATCAGGCCAAAAAGAAAAGCGCGGTTTTTGAGTATGGTATCAGGAAGATTCGGATAATTTGGATAGGCTTTTTCTGAAAAATTGTCAAATCCGCTGGGCATCGGAATTTCCTTGCCTGATGGCAGCTCCACTAAAGTCAAATCAATCGCACAACCCCGGTTGTGGCGTGAACCCTTGCGGGGATTGGCAACAAAAGCAGTATCGGGATAAACTTCATAAAACTTCAGCGTGGCAGAATAAGGCCGGTAAGCATCGTAAATTTTCAGACCCAAATGATAGCATTTCAACGAATCCTGCACTTTTGACAAGGCTTCGGCTACAGGTTTCCGGGCAAAAGCTTTTGGCAAAGTGTAGATTATCTCTTTGGTGAAGTTATTGGCTGTTGCATATCGAATATCAAGATTAACCGACGGGATTGCCGTTTCCAGATCGATCATTTCAAATTCAGGATTACCAAAGAGTTGCCTTTTGTATTCGTCAACAGTCTGGACTACGGGTAAATTGTAAGGGTTTCGTTTTATATTTGGCTTATCCTTAAAACAAAATCCAGCAGACAAACCAATGAAAATCAGTAATATAAATTTTGAAAAGGCATTCATGAGTAAAATTTAAATATGAAATTTCAAAACTGAACTATCGGTTGTCAGATTACGTTCCATTTTTCCAAAAACTTGAAATACCAAAGGGCGAATAAAATTCCGGCGATAACCAAAATAATTGCAACAGGAATCCATGGATTTGACTTCTTTCGGTATGGATCAATCAAATTCTGTTTCGAGTTTTTAGGTAGCTTAGCCAAAGAAGTTAATGTTGCACCAAATGCAATATTGATGGTTGCCTTTGCATTAACAGCCCAGCCATTGGCATCGAGTACCGGGGCAAGGTTACGTTTGTGGAGTTTCAGCCACGCCAGAATCATTGCCGGCCCCGAAATACACAGCATAACGCCAGCTAAAGCAATGGGCATCTTCCACCAGGTCAGCGAAAAGAAACCTTTGGCAACCGTTGCCAATACCCCGCCAATGGCGCCAAAAGCCATGCCAATGGCGGCAAATATACCGGCGAACTTGGCGATATCGAACGGAGCAGGCTGTGCGATATTGGCAGTTGGCGAAGTCGTTTGTCCCTGCGTTGTTGTTTTCTCAACGCTCGAAGTTGCCATTTTATGAACATCCTGTTCTTTCGATGAAGCTATTTTCTCGATCTGTTTGGAAACCAATTGCGAAACTTTGCGGTATGGCGACCAAAATGCCTGCCGAATGCTGATAGGATTATCGATGATTTTAACGATAGTGGCATCCCAATCGTTTTGCGCATTATCGTAAAAAATGGCGTTTCGTCCAACCACCAGGTTATCTACATCGCCATCGGTGAAAGCTGCAACAATGGTTATTTTTTCATCTTTCGTTTTCGAATAGCAGTCGAAATAAACCAGGCAGATACCGCTCGAAGCTGACATTGTTCCGTGTTTGGCCATGTCGCTCACTTTGATGCACAAGTCGCACCGGCGTTGATCGAAATACAGACTTCCAGCCTGAAAAATAGCGTCAGAATCGGGTCGGTAAAAGTCAGAGAAGGTGACAAAGTTGTTTAGCAAGGTAAACAAGTCGCGATGGTAGCGAACCATTTGCTGAACCAAAATCAGGTTATTGGCTTGTTCTTCGAGCTTTTTATCTTCATCAATTAAGGTTAGGAGGTCAGTCTTGCGGTACTCTTCATAAATTGTTTCAATACGTTCAAACCCCAATGATTCCACTTCAGTGCCGGCTTTTTCACCATTCCATGTTTCAAAAGCTACAAACTTTCCGCATAAATCTTTCCATTCTTTTTCATCGAGTTGAGACTTTTCTTCTTCCGAAGAAATCAACGATCTGAAAGTGTCAATTTTATCTTTCCACGCCGGATTAATACCAGTTATCAAAGACAACGGTTTACCCGATTCTATTTTGGACAGCGGGAAACCCGATATTTCATCGGTGCAGTCGGTTAAATCTTTGGTTGTAATTGTCTCAATCCGGGCAATAATCGAATTCAGCGTTTCAACCGAAGCGGCATCGAATTCGGCCAACTGGCAACGTAAAAAGTAATCATCAATTTTTGATTTCAGCAACAGAAAAGAAGAATAAGCTTCCTCTGTTTTATCGCCAAACGGCAGAATTGTTTGGCTTTCATCTTTTGCTTTTTTCTTCCACGCCAATAAAGCCTCACACTGTGCATAAAAGGACTCGATCTTTTCTTCGTCGATACCATCATTTCCACTGCGATCTGGTACAGAACTTTCACATTCGATAATTTGTGCGATCAGCAATTTTAATTCGTCATCGTCGGTTGAACCGGCATGGATAATTCCGTCGCCATTAAATTTTGTGTTTTCAAAAATGGCAAAGGTATCAGCTATGTCTTCAACTGTAATCACCTCTGCGTCGGGTTTGCCAATGTTGGCAAGCAACTGCCTGGCCGAGGCATACAACACCTTCCCCAATTGAGTATCGGTATTTATTTCAGACAAAGGCATCGTTGTATTCTTTCCGATCAGCATATTGGCATCTTTCACAATTGATGTGATCCATTTTACCGCAGCAATAACTTCAGGAACACGAATTTTGCCATCACGATCGGTATCAATCATTTCCAAGGTTCTCGAATCAATTTCCAAACCGTTGACAGGGCAACTTAGTGCTGTCCAAAGTTTCTGATCAAGAGTATCCAGATACAACAAATCTTCGCCCTTTTCAAGGCAAACCCTATTCATTCCGCCTATCCGCGCAAACTGCCAGATATGTTTGTCTTGCTCCATAATGTGATAATGTTGAAAATTTTTAACTCAACGTGTCGATTTCGCCGCGCTAAAATAATCATTGTATAATCTAATCGTGCATCTTTGCAGTAACATAAATCTTAACAATGTCTAAACAAAAAGCTATTTTAGCAGCTCTCTCATACTTTGATGAGGGGTATGCTTGCTCACAGTCGGTTGTTTTGGCTTTTTCAGGAGAATTTAATCTGGATGGAAATATGGCCAAACTTATTTCCTCTACATTTGGCGGAGGAATGGGGCGATTGCGCGAGAAATGCGGCGCAGTAACGGGCGGTTTTATGATCCTTGGCCTGAAATATGGCAACCTCGACCCCAAAGACATGGATACTAAACTAGCAGCCTACCGAAAAGTAAGAGAACTGAATAAAAAAGCCGAAGAAGTTTTTGGAACAACCAGTTGTGCTGAAATTCTGAAAAAACATACAAAAGAAAGCGATGTCGCAGAGCGAAATCACCATAAAATTATCTGTCGGCGTGTGGTTGGCGATGTTGCAGAAATGGTTTATGATATGATTCACCCAGAAAATATTACCAAATGATGGAATACTTAAAATCACTTGACTCTGAACTTTTTCTGGCCTTAAATAGTTGGCACAACAGTTTTTTCGATCCAATCATGTATTGGTTGAGTGATAAACTGATTTGGTTACCCATGTATTTGTTAATCATCTTTTTAATTGTCCGGAGATACAAAATTCAGGGCCTGATCATGGTGCTTTTCATTGGCATTGTCATTGCCCTGTGCGACCAAACAGCATCTGGACTCTTAAAAAATATGGTTCAACGGTTGCGCCCATCGCACGATCCGGCGCTGATGAGTTTGGTTCACCTAAGTAAAGCCGGCGCCGGAGGACTTTATGGCTTTGCGTCGTCGCACGCAGCTAATGTTTTCGGGCTAGCAACTTTTCTGTATTTTGTTCTTGATCATAAATTCAGAATCTTGAAATATTGGATGTTTGTTTGGGCCACACTGGTTGCTTATAGCCGTATTTATAATGGCGTTCATTATCCCGGAGATGTATTAGCTGGTATATTTATTGGTTCGTGCTGGGGTTTTTTAATGTCGAAGGCTTATTTTTCGACAAGTAAATATTTAAGGAACAAGAAAACTCAGAAAATAGATAACGATGTATAGCAATATAAAAGTAATAGGTTTTGATGCTGATGATACTCTTTGGATTAATGAACCTTTTTACCAGGACGTTGAAAAGAAATTCTGCCAAATTGTTAGCACATATATAAATGATGCTGAATGTTCGAAGGAGCTTTTTAAAACCGAAATGCAAAACCTCGAAATTTATGGCTATGGAGCCAAGGGTTTTATCCTGTCGATGGTCGAAACAGTAATTAAAATAAGCAAAGGAACTATTACTTCCGAAGAAATTGCTCAAATCATCGATGCTGGAAAAACACTGTTGACTATGCCCATTGAACTTTTGGATGGCGTTGAAAATGTGCTGCAAATACTTCAGGAAAAATACCGGCTTATTTTGGCAACCAAAGGCGATTTGCTCGATCAGGAACGAAAGCTGCAACGATCGGGTTTGTTTGGCTACTTTCACCATATCGAAATTATGAGCGACAAACACGAAAATAACTATCAAAAATTAATCGACCACCTCGACATTCAGCCCACCCAATTTCTGATGATAGGTAACTCGGTTAAATCTGATATTCTGCCTGTTATCAACATCGGAGGAAAAGCAATTCATATTCCGTATGAAGTTACGTGGCAACACGAACATCATCACGAGCCTGTAACAAACGAAACATTTTTAACACTTTCCTCAATAACTGAAATTCTTGATTATCTGCTAAAATAGAGCTTATGAACCAACTCTCCAAAATGATCGACCACTCCATTCTTCATCCAACACTTACCGATGAAGATTTGAAACGGGAATGTGAAGTTGCCCTGAAATACAATGTTGCTTCGGTTTGTGTTAAACCTTATGCTGTGAGGCAGGCCGCCGAAATCCTGAATGGAAGCGATGTGCTGCTGGGGTGTGTGATTGGGTTTCCGGCAGGAAACTCGTCTATCCCTGTCAAGGTTTTTGAAACAGAACAAGCCTGTAAAGATGGCGCCGTTGAAATTGATATGGTTATTAATATTGGTAAGGCTTTGCAAGGCGACTGGGCTTATATTACTGAAGAAATTAAATCGGTTACCGATGCCTGTCACCAACATGGAGTCATTGTAAAAGTGATTTTCGAAACCGACTACATTACCCAAGAACCCGACATTATAAAGCTTTGTCGGATATGTACTGAAGTTGGTGCCGACTATGTAAAAACCTCATCCGGTTTTGGATTTGTGAAACAGGCCAATGGCGATTACAACTATAAGGGCGCAACCATTCAAGTATTGGAGCTGATGAAAAAGAGTGTTGGCCCAAATGTGAAAGTGAAAGCTGCCGGAGGAGTGCGAACCCTCGACCAACTGCTGGTGGTTCAGGCTGCCGGATGCTCGCGCTGTGGGGCAACAGCAACCATTACAATGATAGAAGATGCGATTAAACGGTTTGGAAATCAATAAACGAGAGATTCATCTGAATAAATCCAAAATTCTGGCATGAAATGTGACCAAACAAACAATCAATAATCAAAAGAGAATCCCATGAAACCCTCAAGTATTTGGATAGCTGCCATCGCGCTTATCATCAGTTTTGGTATTAGTGCGCTTTTTATCGGAAGGTCACTTCAACGTTTTAAAGCTGAGGATCGGAGCGTCAGCGTCAAAGGTTTTTCTGAGCGGGAAGTTAAAGCCGACCTTGCCGTTTGGATTATTCAGACTCGAATGGCAAACAACGATTTGATGGAAGGAAGCAAAGCTATCGAAGTGGCGAAAAATAAGGTAATCGACTTCATGCTTCAGAACCAGATTAAGCAAGAAGAAATCATAGTTGAAGGAATCGTGGTAACCGACAAAAAGGCTCAACAGTATGATAATTTTCAACAAGGTAACGCTTTCCGTTATCTGATTACCCAGAACTTTCAGATCAGGAGCAACAATGTTGACTTAATACAAAAAGTAAGTCGAATGACAGGCGAACTGCTTCAGGTAGGGGTATTTCTCTCGAACAGCGATTACGGCAATCCGCTTCAGTTTTATTTCACAAAGCTGAATGAAATTAAACCGGAAATGATTACCGAAGCCACACAGAATGCCCGAAAAGCTGCTCAACAATTTGCAAGTGAAAACGATTCAAAATTGGGGCGACTGAAAAAAGCCAATCAGGGCTTGTTCACAATTGTTGACCGCACGGCATCACTTTCAGGAGGCGAAGGCGGTTTTGCTTCTGGAACTAATGACTTATTCAAAAAGGTGAGGGTCGTAATTTCAGCAGAATACTCTATCGATTAGATTCTTCACTTGAGCTCTACATACAACTGCGCTGCTTCCACTTTGGTGACCACAATGTTTGTTCCTTTGTCAATCATTCCTGATACAGCCATGGCGTCATAGTTTTGGCCATCGATATTAATTTTTCCGGAAGGACGCAAAGTGGTAATGGCTATGCCTTTTTTGCCTTTAAGTTGAAGCAAATCAGAATCAACTCCAATATAACCACTTTCAGGGCTCATTACTTCTTTAAGCGAGAGGTGCGAAAAACGACCGGTTTCGGCAGTAAACATTTTTCTGCTCAAGTAAATAGCCAAAGTGATTCCACCAAGGGCGCCAAGAAAAACGGTTCCCAGCGCAATGAGCATATCGTTACCTTTCACTTCATCAAACGAAAAATTGACATTTTTGACCAAGCTCAGCACCAATCCTGAAAAAGCAAGCGTAATTCCTGAAATACCCGTGATGCCAAAGCCGGGAACAACAAATATTTCGAGTGCAATCAGAATTAAACCGATGACGAACATCAGGATTTCCCAGTTGGCAGCCAAGCCTTCGAGGTACAGCGGCGAAAAGTATAAAACGGCTGACAAAACGGCTACGCCAAGCGGAAAACCAATGCCGGGCGCTTGCATCTCAAAATATATACCACCCAAAATCAACATGATCAGAATTCCTGAAACAATCGGGTTAACCATGAACCCAATAAACATTTCCAAATTGGTTGGTTTATATTCAACAATACGGGCATTCTCCATCTTGTTCATCTTCAGCACTTCATTCACACTTTCGCAAATACCCTCGCAGTAACCATTTTTCGTGGCTTCGGCTGGGGTGAAAGTCAGTATTTTGCCCGAATCGATTACCCCAGGAATATAAATCCGCTCATCAACCATTGCCTCGGCAATCAGCGGATCGCGTTTCCAGCGGTAAGTCGTATCCTGCCCGCTTATGATGGTGTCTTTTCCATGCGATTCGGCTGTTGCACGCATGGTGGAGCGCATGTACGACTGGTACTTGTCGGGCATTTTCTGCCCGGTTTGATTTACTACTGTTGCGGCACCCATCGAAGCGCCGCTACGCATGTAAATTCGGTCGCAAGCCAACGAAATTAATGCACCTGCCGAGGCTGCATTGTTATCGACAAATACCACCACCGGAATTTTGCTGTTCAGTATTCGGGTCCGAATCGAATCGGCGTCAACCACTGTTCCACCATAGGTATTCATGTGGATGAGAAACAGATCGGCTTTCAGACTGTGGGCTTCAGCAAATGCTTGTTTGGTTTGCCGCCAAATGGCAGGAGCAATGTTTTCTTTGATATTGAATTTATAAACAAGCTTCTTTGAATTATTCGTTTTATCCTGAGCAAATCCATTAAAACAAAAGAAAAGGAGACTAATATAAAAAGCAAATAATGGTAAGGATCTCATTTTAAAACTGATTTTTTTTTTATTTTTAAATTTCTTTCTGAGGAACTTTCTCCAGCTTCTCCAGATTGTAGCCGCGTTTTCGGGCTTTTTCCAAAAGCATCTCATAAATTTCAGGAGCCATTTGAGGCGTGCGGCATAAAATCCAAAAGTACTTATCTGTTGAACTTCCAATCATGACATACTGGTAATTTTCGTCCAGTTCCATCACGTTGTAATCGCCATAGAAAATCCAGAAAAACGAAACCTTCAGTTTCCCGGGTTCCGACTTATCCGGAATTTTAGCCTTGCCCTCGGCTACCGAAAGCTTTCCTTCCAGAGTGTTCTTATACCCCTGATTCAGTACTTTTATTTTCCCGTCCTCACGCAAACTATAAGTGGCCGTTACGCCTACCAGATTTTTTTCGAACGAATGCGGAAAACGGGCAATTTCGTACCAGGTTCCGAGGTAACGGTTCAAATCGAGTTTCTTAACAGTGGTTTTGTCGAGCATCTGGCTGTTGGTTTTTGTACAACTGAAAGTAATTAATAAACTCATAATCAGCAATAATCGAATTTTTAGCATAGCGATCTATTTGCGTATGTTCAAATTTACTTAATAAACAGGTAGCCACACCTGAATGTTAAAAATAATCTTCAAAAGGTGATCATGAGTTCATTATTTCTGGGGGTGTAAGTCGATGTCCGTGTGAATAAATACCACCACTTCTCAATCACAATTTTTTCTACCTTTACGGCTTGAAAAATCAAAACATGGAATTAAATTTACTCACAGCTATATCACCCATTGACGGACGTTATCGGTCGAAAGTTGAAAACCTTCAGCTTTATTTTTCTGAATATGCTCTTATTAAATACCGGGTTCTCGTTGAAGTTGAATACTTTATTGCTTTGTGCGAATTGCCATTGCCGCAATTGACGACTTTCGACAAAAACCTGTTTGAATCGCTTCGGCAGATCGTGACTAGTTTCTCAGTTGAAGATGCCCAACGAATTAAAGACATCGAAAAAGTAACCAATCACGATGTAAAAGCTGTTGAATATTTTTTGAAAGAAGAATTCGATAAACTCAATATTCAGGCATATAAGGAATTTATTCATTTTGGACTGACTTCGCAGGACATCAACAATACAGCGGTTCCAAAATCGATTCACGATGCGCTGGATAACGAGTATTTTCCGGCAATTAACGATTTGGTTGACAAACTCGACGAACTGGCCGATGAATGGAAAAATATTCCGATGCTGGCCAAAACCCACGGGCAACCAGCCTCCCCAACCAATTTGGGCAAGGAAATCCGCGTTTTCTCCGAACGATTGAAAATCCAGTTAGAACAATTGAAGAGCATCAGTTGCGATGCCAAGTTTGGGGGGGCAACAGGTAATTTCAACGCTCATCATATTGCTTATCCCGAAATCAGCTGGAAAGCGTTCGGCAACCACTTCCTGAAGAAACATTTGGGGCTTGAACGAGCACAATATACCACTCAAATTGCTAATTACGATAATCATGCCGCTATTTTTGATGCCATGAAACGGGTCAACAATATTATCATGGATCTGAACCGCGACATGTGGATGTACGTTTCGATGGAATATTTCAAACAAAAAATTAAAGCCGGAGAAGTTGGTTCTTCAGCGATGCCGCATAAGGTGAACCCCATCGACTTTGAAAACTCGGAAGGAAATATTGGTTTGGCCAATGCGTTGTTTGAACATTTGGCAGCCAAACTGCCCGTTTCGCGGTTGCAACGCGACCTTACCGACTCGACAGTTTTACGCAATATCGGGGTTCCATTTGCTCATTCGCTGATTTCGATCAATTCAACCATGCGCGGACTGAACAAGTTGCTTCTGAACCCCGAAGCCATCAACGCCGATCTGGAAAAAAACTGGCCGGTTGTGGCTGAAGCCATTCAAACCATCTTGCGACGCGAGGGTTATCCAAATCCATACGAAGCACTTCGCAACCTTACCCGCGTTAACCGGAAGATTGATCAGGAGGTGATTCATGAATTTATTGATTCGCTTGAAATTACAGATTCGCTTAAATCTGAATTAAAAAAAATTACTCCGCAAAATTACACCGGTATTTTCTGATGACACTATAAGTAGTTGCCAATTAAAGTTTTATATACAGTTACATATACTGACCATTTTACTATTCAATGAAGGAATTTTTTAAGATTTTACTACGATTTGTCCCACCATACAAGAAGCGATTAATCCTCAATTTCCTGTTCAACTTTCTTTCTGCTCTGTTTACGGTTTTTTCAGTAGCAATGCTGATTCCAATTCTTGAAATTCTGTTCGGACTTTCAGAGGATGTTCGGAATTTGGTTCCTTGGGCAATGAATTTAGGTGCAATTAAGCACAATGCTTACTATTATATCGGGGTTTTTAAAGTTGCTCATGGAGCGGGGCTTACTCTTTTATTTGTAGGACTTTTTGTCATTATTGCTACTTTGCTCAAAGTCGGATTTTACTATTTGGGTGCTTACGAAGCTGTATATATTCGAAATGGGGTAGTTAAGGATATGCGGGAGCAAATCTATAGTAAGATTTTAAAATTGGCTTTGCCGTTCTTTTCAGAAGAACGTAAGGGCGACATTATTTCGCGTATTACAGGCGATGTCACCGAGGTGGAAAACTCAATCATGTCGTCGTTGGATATGTTCCTGAAAAATCCGATCATTATCATTGTTTTGCTTGCTTCAATGCTAATTATGAGTCCCAGCATGACTTTTTTTATATTATTGGTTTTGCCGGTCTCTGGTTTTATCATCGGCAAAGTTGGAAAGTCGTTAAAAAAAGTTTCGCGTGAAGGTCAGGACAAAATGGGTATGATTTTAACCGTTGTTGAAGAAACACTTGGCGGACTTCGCATCATCAAAGCGTTTAACGCCGAAGAGAAAATGGATGCCCGCTTTAATCAGGAATTACACGACTATCGCCGAATAATGAACCGTTTGATGCGACGTCGGGAACTGGCACACCCGCTTAGCGAGTTAATTGGAACAATAGTGATTATCATCGTGGTATGGTTTGGCGGAACCTTAATTTTAAGCAAAAAAGGTGAACTATCGGGGCCTGAATTTATTGCCTACATTGCCATCTTTTATCAAATTATAAATCCTGCAAAAGCTTTTACAACAGCACTTTATAGTATTCAGAAAGGATTGGCTTCGATGGATCGGATTGATCGAATTCTTCTCGCCGAAGTTACCATTTCTGAAGCTCCGGATGCAAAAGGAGTGAGTACTCTTAAAGATTCAATTGAATACCGGAATGTGACCTTTGCTTACGATGAAAAAGTTGTGTTAAATAGCGTATCTCTTGAGATAAAGAAAGGAAAAACCATTGCTCTGGTTGGGCAATCAGGAAGTGGAAAAACCACATTTGTTGACTTACTACCTCGGTTTTACGATGTGAATGATGGACAGATTCTGATTGACGGTATTGATCTTCGCGATCTTAAACTGCACGATTTACGTGATTTGATGGGAAATGTGAATCAGGATGCCATTTTGTTTAACGATACCATTTTCAACAACATCGCATTTGGCGTAGAAAACACTTCGATGCCCGAAGTAATAGCAGCAGCAAAAGTAGCCAATGCTCACGACTTCATCATCGAAACAGAACAAGGTTACGATACGATTATTGGTGACCGTGGAAGCAAACTTTCCGGAGGCCAACGACAACGCTTGAGCATTGCACGGGCCATTCTGAAAAACCCTCCAATCCTGATTCTTGACGAAGCTACTTCAGCCCTTGATACTGAATCGGAACGACTTGTTCAGGATGCACTAGAAAATCTGATGAAAAACCGTACTTCAATTGTAATTGCACACCGATTATCGACAGTTCGCAATGCCGATCTGATTTGTGTTTTCCACGAAGGAAAAATTGTTGAGCGTGGAACCCATGACGAACTCATTAAATTGAATGGTCGTTACAAAAGGTTGCACGGTATGCAGATGTTTTAAAATCAACGGAATAACAAATTGGGAAAAATCTCTGATTGGCCAATTTCGCATAAGTGTTTGAATCCTAAAAAAAAATAAATCATTTTCAATATTTTATTACATTTACCACGACTGAAAAATCATTGGATGATTAGGACTGGCGCGGTTTTCAGATAGATTTACTGATTCGTTTTCTTTTCTGGATCGCTAAATCTGAAACTTCCAGTTTTATTCTTATTCCATAACTGATTTTTCAAGGGTTAAATTTGAGGATTAGACCTGTATTCAGGCAATAAAATGAGTATAAACAAACAATTAATTTTTGCTTAATGAGAAAATGGCGTATTGAAGACTCTGCTGAACTCTACAACATCACCGGTTGGGGAATTAATTTTTTTTCGATCAACGAAAAAGGTCATGTAACTGTAACTCCAAAGAAAAACGGAATACAGGTTGACTTGCACGATTTGGTAGAAGAACTTCAGCTTCGGGACGTTTCAGCACCAATGTTGCTTCGTTTTCCCGACATTCTGGATAACCGGATTGAAAAAATGGCCAGTTGTTTTAAAGCGGCTGCCGAAGAGTACGAATACAAAGCCCAAAACTTTATTATATACCCGATCAAGGTAAATCAAATGCGTCCCGTGGTCGAAGAAATTGTCGGTCACGGTAAAAAATTTAACATTGGACTTGAAGCTGGTTCGAAACCCGAATTACATGCCGTAATTGCCATTAATACCGACAACGACTCGCTGATTGTTTGCAACGGTTACAAAGACGAAGATTACATTGAATTGGCTTTGCTTGCCCAAAAAATGGGAAGACGCATTTATTTGGTAGTTGAAAAGCTGAACGAGCTGAAACTGATTATCAAGGTTGCGAATCGTCTCAAAGTTAAACCGAACCTGGGTATTCGCATTAAACTTGCGAGCTCCGGAAGTGGAAAATGGGAAGACTCTGGCGGCGATGCCAGTAAGTTTGGATTAACTTCAAGTGAATTGCTCGAAGCCCTTGATATTCTGGAGAAAAAAGAAATGAAAGATTGCCTGAAACTGGTGCATTTTCATATCGGAAGTCAGGTTACCAAAATACGCCGGATCAAGATAGCCATGCGCGAAGCTTCACAGTTTTATGTGCAACTTTACCTGAAAGGTTTTAACGTAGAATTTGTTGATATAGGTGGTGGTTTGGGCGTTGACTACGATGGAACTCGTTCATCGAGCAGCGAGAGTAGTGTAAATTACAGCATTCAGGAATACGTGAACGATGCCATTTCAACCGTAGTTGATGCTGCAGACAAGAATAATATTCCGCATCCCAATATTATTACTGAATCGGGACGTTCGTTAACAGCCCATCATTCGGTCCTTATTTTTGAGGTTCTGGAAACAGCGTCGGTTCCGACCATGAGCGAAGAGGAAGACCCCAAAGAGGATGACCATGAATTGGTTCTCGAATTGTTTTCGTTGTGGGAACAAATTAACCAGCCCCGGATGCTCGAAACCTGGCACGATGCCCAGCAGATCCGCGAAGAAGCGCTCGATTTGTTCAGCCTCGGAATGCTCGACTTGAAAACCCGCGCACAAATCGAACGGTTGTTCTGGTCGATTGCCAAGGAGATTCATCAGATGACAAGCGAATTGAAGCACATTCCGGAAGAATTGCTTTATTTGCCAAAACTACTGTCTGACAAATATTTTTGCAACTTTTCGCTGTTCCAGTCTTTACCCGATTCGTGGGCTATCGACCAGATTTTCCCCATCATTCCGATTCAGCGATTGGATGAAAAACCCGACCGTTCGGCAACGATTCAGGATATTACCTGCGATTCGGACGGAAAGATTGATAATTTTATTTCAACCCGTAATTTCTCATATTATCTTCCGGTTCACTCGGTTAAGGCTAAAGAACCTTATTATTTCGGTGTATTTCTGGTGGGCGCTTACCAGGAAATACTCGGCGATTTGCACAACCTATTTGGCGACACCAATGCCGTACACATTTCGGTAAGTGAAAAAGGTTATAGCATCGACCAAATCATTGATGGTGAGACGGTTGCCGAAGTACTCGACTACGTTCAGTACAATTCAAAAAAATTGGTTCGTACTGTTGAAACCTGGGTGACAACATCAGTCAAATCAGGAATTATAACGGCCGAAGAAGGGAAAGAGTTTTTATCCAATTACCGCTCTGGTTTATACGGATATACTTATTTGGAATAAGAGTACAAGGAAACATCATATCGAAAGAGGCTGAACTCGTTGGAGGCAGCCTCTTTTTGATTAAATTTTGGTCATCTATTTTTCCTGAAACCGCACTTGATAATTGGTATCGAACCTGAAGATTCCAGATGTCTTGGTCGTTCCTTTGGTACTGTTAACTGATCGTGTTTGCCCTTTTAAAACCAGCTGACTGACATGGCTTTCGGTGAGTTTTTTACCCTGAATTTCAAATGGGATGCGTAATTTGCATCCACCTCTGAAATTGGTACAACCCCAAGCCGAGTTTCCTTTTACGATTTCGCCAATCTTGCACGACGGACAAACCAGTTTTTCAGGTTCAGCCTCGGCAAAACTGATTTTAAAGTCGGTCGTCAGCTCCAGAAAGCCATCTACCGAATCGTCGTCTTGTTTGAAACCCTTAATCAATGCGGTTTTTCCTTTTTCAGCCAGTCGTTTAATTTGAACATCAGTGAGTTTTTTGCCCATAAACTCGAAAGGAATAATGAAGCGGCAACCCTCTTTCCAGTCGGAGCAGCCCCATGCGTTTTTTCCTTTTTTTAATGTTCCTTTTTTACAGGCCGGACAAGTGGTTTCTATAGGTTCGGCGGGTTCGGCTTTTTCTTTTTTCTCCTGAATGGCAGGTTCTTCGGGCGCAAACGTAAATACTTTTCGGGGCGAGCGTTTCACCTGATCGACCACCTCGGTTACCATTTGCTTCATTTCGTCCATAAATTGTGTCACCTCATATTGGCCCAGTTCAATCATTCGAAGCTTTTTCTCCCATTGCCCGGTTAGTTCAGCCGATTTCAGCAGTTCATTTTCAATGCTGTCAATCAGGTCGATTCCGGTTTGGGTTGCAACCAGCCGTTTGCCTTCCTTCTTCACGTATTTTCTCCTGAACAGCGTTTCGATGATATTGGCGCGGGTTGAAGGGCGTCCGATGCCATTTTCTTTCATCAATTCGCGCAACTCTTCGTCATCAACACTTTTACCGGCAGTTTCCATCGCACGAAGCAATGTAGCTTCAGTCAAGTATTTTGGCGGTTGAGTGAATTTTTCGAGCAATCCAGGTTCGTGCGGTCCGTGTTCGCCGGTTACAAAAATCGGAAGGATGTTTTCGTCGCTCTGAACCGGATTTTTCTCATTCATGTAAACGGCGCGCCACCCGGGTGAAAGGATCTGTTTCCCGGTAGCTTTAAAATCATGCTTTCCTACATTGGCCTCTACCGTGGTGTTGGCCACTTTGCAGTCGGGATAAAATACTGATATAAATCGCTTGGCTACCATATCGAAAACCTGTTTTTCAGACTGGTTCAGATCGGCACGATGTTGACCGGTGGGGATGATGGCATGGTGATCGGTAATTTTCGCGTTGTCGAAAACCTTGTTCGATTTTCGTATTTTATCCTGAAGCAAAGGTGCAGTCAGCGTTTCATAACCTTTCAGGTTTTTCAGGATGCCGGGGATTTTTGGATAAATATCGTCAGAAAGATAAGTCGTATCCACACGTGGGTAAGTGGTCAGTTTCTTTTCGTAAAGCGACTGAATGGTTTTCAGCGTGTCTTCGGCACCCATGCCAAACTTCCGGTTACAATCGACCTGCAATGAGGTTAAATCGAACAGTCGCAGTGGCTGCTCAATGCTATTCTTGGTTTCTATTTTGCCGACAACCAATTCAAATTGGCTGATTTCTTGCAGAACCTGTGCTGCATCTTCGCGGTTTTGAAAACGTCCGGAAGCCGCAGAGAACGTGGCCTCGCGATAAACGGTTTTGATTTCGAAATAAGGTTCAGGTTTAAAAGCATCGATTTCCTTTTGCCGGTTGACGATGATAGCGAGGGTAGGGGTCTGCACCCTTCCGATGGACAATACCTGTTTGTTTTGTCCGTATTTCAAGGTATAAAGCCGGGTGGCATTCATTCCAAGGAGCCAGTCGCCAATCGCGCGGGCGCTTCCGGCGGCATAGAGGTTATCGTATTTTGCCCCAGGTTGTAAATGATTAAAACCTTCGCGGATCGCTTCTTCAGTCAGCGACGAGATCCAAAGTCGTTTCACAGGAGCGGTGCATTTGGCTTTCGACATCACCCAGCGCTGAATCAATTCACCTTCCTGGCCCGCATCACCACAATTAATCACCTCTTCTGCAGACGACATCAGCTTTTCGATGGTGGCAAATTGCTTTTTTACTCCATCGTCCTCAATGAGCTTAATGCCGAATTTTTGAGGAATCATGGGCAGCGAGCGAAAATTCCATGATTTCCATTGCTCGGTGTAATCGTTGGGTTCTTTGAGGGTACACAAATGCCCGAATGTCCAGGTCACCTGAAAACCGTTTCCTTCAAAATATCCATCGCGACGGCTGGTTGCACCAACAATCTGCGCCAATTCTTTCGCCACACTGGGCTTTTCGGCAATACAAACTTTCATCTTTTGAGTTCCAGGTTAGGAGTTCCGGGTTTGCTTTGGTTTTATCGGTATCCAAATTTCTTCTTCCGAAGTAGTGACGTTTCCTTTGTATTTCTCACCCATGACTTCGAAATGAGGCCTGACGTCAAGAGAATATTCGGACTTTGGTAGCCATGTTCCGAAAATATAACGAAAGGTCATCTCTGAATTATTTGCAGCTCCTTTGTACAGAAAAACGGCATAAAGGCCACCGGTAAGCGTTAATGTTTCCATACTTTCAGGAATTTCTTCAAACGCTGAAACTTCGACGGCTGCCCATTTTTCGAATTCGGTAGTCGTGTTAAAATTATTAAAATCGAGATTTTGACTGTAGATTTCAACAGAAAATAAATTCGCATTCAACTTATCCCTGATTTCCTTTCGCCGAGGCATAAACGATTGCCAAAGTTCAGCGGTTTGGTTAGCTGATAATGTCATGCGAATCCGTTTGCCAACTAATTTTTTCTCACAAAATGTTCTGATTTGAGGCTCCATTGTAATTTTATCAAAAATACTCAGCGGGCGACTCCAAGTCGTCTGCTGAGTATCAAATCTAAGGTTATTTTATTCCGAAATTAGAAGCCTAATTCCATTTTCTTCAAGTGAAATCATTCTTTTTTTATACAAAGCGCCAATAGCTGCCTTAAAGTTTTTTTTGCTGATTTTAAAGGCTTTATATATTTCTTCCGGCGAACTTTTGTCGGTTAACGGTAGAAATCCTTTTGCTTTTTCGAGTTCAGAAATGATTTTGTCGGCAAAAGAGCTGATTTTTTCATATCCGGCTTTTTGCAAGCACAAGTCAATTTTGCCATCAGTCCTAATCTTCTTAATAAATCCCTGAACTTTGTCGCCCGGATTAAGCGGTTGGAAAACCTCGTTTTTAAATATTACGCCAAGGTGGCTGTTATCGATAATGGCATTGTATCCCAAATCGGTCTCATTCACTATAATCAGGTCAACCTCTTCATCTACGTCGTAATCTACCGGAATATTATCCAGATAATGTTCGATTTTGGATGATGCAGCAATTCGCTTGCTGTTGGTATCCAGGTAAACGTAAACCAGGTATTTTTTACCTTCTTCCATCGGTTGGCGCTGCTCGCGGAACGGGACAAACAAATCTTTGGACAAACCCCAGTCCAGAAACGCTCCAACTTGTGTAACCGAAACGACCTGAAGCAAGGCAAATTCTTCGACCATCGCAAATGGCTTTTCTGTGGTTGCAACTAGTCGGTCTTCCGAGTCGAGATAGATAAATGCATCGATCATGTCTTCAGGCTTTGTTCCTTCAGGAACATAGCGTTTGGGCATCAGGATTTCGCCCAGATCGCCACCATCGAGGTAAATACCAAAATCAACCTCTTTTACTACGTACATGTGATTTACTTTTCCTATTTCAGCCATTTTCGAGTTCTAAGTTTAAAGTTCCAAATTACAAGAAGTATCCAGATTCAGGTATCAAGATTTTTCCTGATACTTACAGCTTGATTCTTGTGTCTATATTTACTCCCATCCCGAAGCCAGAATGTCGGCAATGTGGATCGGTTTAATGGGTAAATTGTTTTTCAGGATGTAGCCTTCAATATTCATAATGCAAGAAGATTCGGTGGAAACGATGTATTCGGCACCGGTTTTCAATGCATTCTCTACCTTTTGTTCGGTCATTGCCGATGAGATGGCTGTGAACTTTGCCGAGAAAGTTCCTCCAAATCCACAGCAGGTTTCGGTATCTTCCATTTCAACCAATTCCAACCCTTTTACTTTCGAGAGCAACAGGCGTGGTTCCTGGCGGATTCCGTATTCGCGCAAAGCAGTGCAGGCATCGTGGTAGCAAACTTTGTGCGGAAATTCAGCTCCAAAATCGGTAAATTTCAAATGATTCACCAGGTAATCTGTCAACTCGAACAGATTCCGGTTCAGTCGCTGGTAATCTTCAAAACCGGCTTGACCCGTTTTAAACAAATCAGGATAATAGTTTTTGATAAATCCGGTGCACGAAGCCGACGGACTGACGATGTGCCTGTCGTTCGGAAAATCGCGAATGAATTTTCTGGCCAGTGTTTTTGTTTCGTCCCAATATCCACTGTTGAAAGCAGGTTGTCCGCAGCAGGTTTGCTTGGGGTTGTAATTCACGTCCAGTCCAGCTTTCCGGAGGATTTTAACGACATTAAAAGCCGTATCAGGATAAATCTGATCGATAAAACACGGTATAAAAAGATCGACAGCCATATCTGTTTGAATTTGGGTTCAAGTTACCAAAGACTTTTCGTAAAACAAAAAAGCTGCCCAAAGAGCAGCTTTTGCACGGGAGGAGCGACTCGAACGCCCGACACCTGGTTTTGGAGACCAGTGCTCTACCAACTGAGCTACACCCGTATCCTTTTTTGCGTTGGCAAATATAGTAATTACTTTTTTACAACCTAATGAAAATTCCGCCTGTACCTGAAAAAATATGAATGGAAGTAAGTGTTTTAATCAGCAAATCAGGCTGACTTTTTCATAATCAACCGGATAAAATAATTCTTATTTTCCGAAAATTTACTGGCGCAACAATAATAAAGTTAAAGATGCCATCTGGAAAGTTCCAAATGGCATTTGATGCATGAAGTCTTCTGATTGATCACCGTTACTATCGAATTTTGATTTCTTTGGTTTTTGCGCCAATGGTAAGTGCTGCTTTGTTGTCGCAGGTGCCATCGCCATAATTTATGGTCCAACTACGGTTGTCGCTGGTCGTAACCGAAACGGTACCGCTAACGATATGGCGACAGGACACTTTAAAAACAAGCGGATCTGTTGATGTTATTGTTTTGGTTACTTTAATGCCTGAAAGGCGTGTGAATTCAACGGTTCCCCAGCTTACGATCTGGTTGTCAGCAGAATTCGCCGGTGTATTTCGTTGATACTGACGGGTCAGGTTGGCTACGCGTGTTGCCGTTCCTTCGTTGTTAGGAAAGGTAATGGTGATGTTTTCCTGAAGAACTGCAGTGCGGATGTTATTTACCTGATCTTTTGTAATTGTTTTAGTCACGCTTCCTTCAATTTTCTTGCCGTCAACGGAGTAGTTGTCGAATGACCTGTCTCTAACCGAAGGAAAAGTGGTGAACGAAGTGGAGGTTACTGTTATTTTCCCAGACCGGACTTTTCCATCTTTTCCGGTGCAGGCGGTTCCAAAATCAATAGTCATAACCTGTGGCGTAGCTGTTTTATCGACGGTTATTACAGGACAATCGGTTAGGTAAGCTGAGCTTTCGATGGTAGCCGATTTGAGCAAGTTGAAATTTGAATCCACGGCTTCATCAACCAATAAATCGACATCAGCCAAGGCTTCCTCGGTTTGTGTTTCTTGTTGGCTTAATGTAACTTCGTCAGTGGTAGAGGCAGTCTCATCTTTCTGGCAAGAGTTAAACCCAATAAACATCAGGCTTACGGCAATAAACATTTTAAATTGTTTCATAAGGCAAATTTTTTAGAAATTGAATATACCCTTAAGAAGCAGTTCGTTTGTGAAAGTTAAATTTGAGTGTGATTTTTTTTTGAAAAATAATCAGGTCCTGATTTAACTTTCAACTACTTTATACATCCAAAGCATAAACCAGTTATTCCTGAATCTGATCAATGAACGAAACGTCTGACGTATATTTGCTTTCTCTGATCAAAAACCCGGCATCGAAAGATAAAGGCTTTTTGCAACTGATGGATACCTATAAAAGGCCTCTTTATTGGCACATTCGGAGGTTGGTGGTGTCGCATGAGGACGCCGAGGATATTTTGCAGGAGACCTTTATTAATGTGTATCGGTTTGCCGATTCGTTTAAAGGCGAAAGTCGGATTTTTACCTGGTTGTATCGCATTGCCACCAACGAATGCACCAAACATTTCAGGAAAAATAAGAACTGGCTGAAAAATGCGGAGTTAATTACTGATCAAATGTTAGGTAGCCTTTTGGAAAGCGATAATGACAATAGTGAAGCGATGCTCATCAAGTTTCAACAGGCCATATTGACACTTCCGGAAAAACAACGAATGGTTTTTAACCTGCGCTACTACGACGAACTGAGTTATGAGGAAATCGGACAAATACTGGATTCTTCGTTGAATACACTGAAAACGAATTACCACTATGCATCTGAAAAAATCAAAAAATACCTGATTGAACATGCGTAATCAGATAAATTGACAAGAAAAAATAAACATAGTCATATGGAACCAATAGATGAATTTCGGGATTTTGGGAAAAAATTACCTTATCGCGAACCAACCGGATTTTTTGATCAGATTTCGGAGAAGACTCTCGTTCATGCCAAGCAAAGGGAACAAAGCCATAGAAAAATAATGGTTCTCTGGCGAACTGTGGCGGTGGCTGCATCGCTTTCGGCTTTGGCTTTACTTGGCTATTTTATGCTTGAGCCTGAAAAAATCGTGAAGAATCCAGTTGTGCTTGATAAACAATCCATTGAGCAACAACTTATCCTGAAGCAGGAAATAATAAAACAACCAAAAGTTGCAGAAATGAAGGAAGCTGTTCCTGGAAAAGTTCCCGAAAAAATAGATGCAAAAGAAATTGACACCGAAGATATAGGCGACGTTTTAGCCGACCTAACCGATGAAGAATTGTCGCAATTGGCCGCGATGTATAAAACTGATCTATTTATAAGTGAATCAGAAAAATAACCTGTTAAATTAATGGAAATGAAAACGATATTATCGACCCTGCTTTTTGTTATTGCTTTGTTAGTCAGTTTAAATGTGGAATCTCAAAATCCCGATCGTTTCCCAAAGCTCCGTGAACGGATTATTCAGGCAAAATTGCGAGAAATACAAACTACCCTAAAACTTGATCAGAGAAAGTTTGATCAGTTTCAGCCAATATATCTGAAATATGAGCACGAAATTTCAGGTCTTAATTTTCGAAATCTGGCGAGATTTACCAAAGTGGAAGCCGATAGCCTGTCAAATGAAGAGGCTGATCAATTGATTGTTAATCAGCTAGAGACTGCAAAAAAGCTGATTTCTATTCGCGAAAAGTATTATAAAGAATTCAGAACGGTAATTACGTCGCAGCAAATCATCAAAATTTACCAAACCGAAGCTGAATTACGCAAAAAAGTAATGCAGGAAATAAAGCGCAGAATGATGAACCGATAGGCTGTTAAAGCGAAAATCATGGTGAATTAATTTTGTACCTTCACCATCAGATTCATTAAACAGTCAAAATCTATGGCCAAAGAAAACCCTTTCGCTATCGATAAGAATAGTATCATTATTTTCGGGGTTACCCTAATTGCCGTGATGGGAATTTCGAGTATCACACCTGCTTTTCCCGGAATCATCAAGTATTTTGGAATCTCAACCCAACAGGTGGGTTGGTTAATTGCAGCGTTCACCCTGCCCGGAATATTTTTAACACCTGTCACCGGAATTTTGGCCGATCGTTTTGGCCGAAAACTGGTGTTGGTTCCTGCGTTGTTCATCTTTGGAATTGCCGGCTTTTTGTGCTCATTTATGCGTGATTTTCATTCACTGCTACTCTTCTTATTTATTGAAGGAATTGGTGCAAGCGGGCTTTCGAGCATCAACATTACTTTAATCGGAGATTTGTACTCAGGAGAAAAACGTACAGCTCTGATGGGATATAATGCCAGTATTTTGAGTATTGGGACAGCAGCTTATCCGGCAATGGGAGGATTTATCGCTGCGTTTGGATGGCAGTATATTTTCTATCTGCCCTTGCTGGCTATTCCGCTTGGAATTTTTGTGATTTTTGGCCTGAATAATCCTGAGCCGAAAGATCATCAAGGAATTGGCGAATATTTTAGGCGAATATGGAAAACGGTCAACCAACGAAGCGTTTGGGGATTATTCCTGGTTAATTTATTGGTTTTTGTATTGCTATATGGTGCTTACCTGACTTATTTCCCGATTTTACTTTCGGTGCGTTTACAAGCATCTTCTGTTCAGATTGGCTTGATAATGTCCATTATGTCGCTGGTTACCGCGGGTACTTCATCGCAACTTGGGCGGATAAATAAGCGGTTTCAGTCTAAAACTATTTTGTTGTTTGGAGCCAGTTTCTATTTTCTATCGATGCTTTCGCTTCTGATCAGTCAAAGTTGGGTTCAGTTTGTCGTATCAGTGATTGTGTTCGGACTTGGGCATGGTTTATTGGTTCCTTCTATCCAAAATTTACTGGTTGGTTTTGCTTCGATCAAAGAGCGGGCTGCATTTATGTCAGTCAACAGTATGGTTTTGCGCATTGGTCAAACCATTGGTCCATTGACGATTGGTGTTTTCTATGCCTTCGGAAACTTGCAAGGTTCATTTATTGGTGGCGCTATTGTCGCTGGGATGATGTTGGCGGTAATTACAATCATGTTAAAAGGTTTGAATCCTAAATCTGGAATGCCGAGATAATTCGAAACAGATTATTAATTCTTTTCAAAAGCACAAGATTATAAAGAATATTCAGCAATCGATTCAGAGATTTGTTTTACATTTGTTGAATTAATCAATTGATTAAATCAAGCAATTAGTATGAAACAGGATAGGAATACAGAACTGGACATCGTTGAAGCCGCACGCAAGGTTTTTCAGGAGAAAGGCTTTAAAGAAGCAACCATGCGCGATATTGCCGCGGAAGCTAAAATCAATATGGCCATGGTTCACTATTATTTTCGTTCTAAGGAAAATCTTTTTTTTCTGATTTTAGATGAGGCATTTCGACAGCTCATTGAAAAGATCGTATCGGTTCTGAACAATGATGAACTGGATATATTCGAAAAAATCAGGAGAATTGTAAGTGAATATATTACATTCTTTAGTGAAAAACCTTACCTCCCGCAGTTTTTAATGGGTGAAGTTATTCGAAATCCAGAGCGGATGGGGAAGCAAATGCTCAAAAATATGAGCTTCCTGAATGTCTTCAGAACATTCTCTGAACAACTTGGAAAAGAATATGAGAAAGGTACAATCCAGCATATCTCTGCCTTTTCCTTGCTATTGAATATTATATCTCTATGTGTGTTTCCTGCAATCATCAAACCCCTAGCTTGTGAAGTGCCTGATTATGACACCACTGTTTTTGATCATTTGATCGAAGATCGTAAAACAGAGGTAGCTGATTTTATTATTAAGGCTATTCAAATTTGAAAGAATATTGTTGGCAGAAACCATGGTTGAAACTGGTATGTAAACAAATTCAAAAGTCAATCGGTTCCTGTTAAGTATTAAAATAGGAAGCACATGGTTCGTCAACAAACGGATTGAGATTCCTTTCTGCCGAAGGGAAAAAATAACAAGGCCATACAGAAACAACAATAAACATGAAAACCAAAATTTTTGTTAATCCAGAATATTCATATCTGGAGCCTTTTATCAGGCAATTGCCTGATAATTATTCGAATCAGGGAGACCTGATATACATTGGACGAAATGATGTCCGGATTATAAATGTTGACGGGCTTTTGCTTGCCGTAAAATTCTTTAAACGGATGACACTGGCGAATCGATACATTTATGCAACTATCAGAAAATCGAAAGCCAGCAGAGCATATGAGCACACCCGTTTACTGCATGAAAAAGGAATTACTTCGCCAAAACATGTTGCATATGTTAATTGCTACAAATACGGTATGCTTCATAAAGCTTATTACGTGAGTTTATATACCGATTATAAGCCGTTTAAAGACCTTGTAGCCTTTCCTATTTCGGAGACAGAAGAGGCATTGAAAGCATTCGCCCGCTTCACATATAAACTGCATCGGGCAGGTGTATTTCATAACGATTATACCATTTTTAATGTACTCTATTCGTTTACCGATAATCAATATGACTTCTCCCTGATTGATAACAACCGGATGTCGTTTAAAAATTATTCGTTCCGAAAAGGAATGAAAAACTTGAAGCGATTGTCGGTGCCAGTAGATGTTTTGGGGGTTATAGCCGCAGAATATGCAAAGGTTGCACATACTAACGATTATGTAACCATGAACATGATGCTCTTCACCAGATTGATACAGCTGGCGCATAGTTCCTTTAAAAGATGGCTCAAAGCGCCATTACGATTAATCGGAAAGCAAAGCAATGTACCCATCAATCTAAAAATGAAAGATAAAGTTCTCGATTGATAGGTTTTCGGAACAAGTTTTAATATTAATAGCAGAAAAATGGATTTTGAGTTGACGATTATCATTCCCGTGTATAATGAGGTGGATAATTTAGAGCGGGTTTACCATGAGCTTAATCAATTTATGGAAGACGCAAAAAAGAAGACTAACGTTTTGTTTGTCAATGATGGTTCTTCGGATGGAAGTTTGAATAAGATCAAAGCGATTTGTACTCGTTCCAGTTCGTTCTCTTATTGCTCTTTTAACCGGAATTATGGGTTGAGTGCAGCAATTAAGGCTGGATTCGATTATTCTGAAACACCATGGACCGGTTATATCGATGCCGATTTACAGACCTCGCCAAAAGATTTTAATGTTTTGCTTGAACATGTTGAAAATTACGACATGGTAACCGGGGTTCGGCAAAACCGAAAAGACTCACTGGTTAAAAATATGTCTTCACTGATAGCCAATGGGATTCGGAGAGCTTTTACGCATGACGGAATGGATGATACCGGCTGCCCTTTGAAAATTATCAGGACAGACATTGCCAAGCGAATTCCAATGTTTAAAGGGTTGCACCGTTTTTTGCCTGCAATGGTCATGCTTCAGAATGGGACGGTTCTACAGGTTCCTGTTCAGCATTTTCCGCGTATTGCCGGGAAATCGAAATACAATCTTTGGAACCGTTTGTTTGGCCCGTTAATGGATTGCTTCGCATACCTTTGGATGAAGAAGAAGTATATCAACTATAAGGTTGAAGAATCTAATACATCACATTTATGAGCTATTGGATTACTCTTGGAGTTGGTTTCCTGGCGCAGGGATTATTTTCAAGCCGTATTTTTTTACAATGGATCATTTCCGAAAGACACAAAAAAGTTCTTACTCCCAAGCTATTTTGGGAGATCAGTTTGTTCGCCTCTTTCCTGTTGTTTATTTATGGCTACCTACGCGACGACTTCGCCATTATGCTGGGGCAGGTAATTACTTATTACATTTATATACGGAACATGCAACTTGAACATGTATGGCAAAAGATGCCCAAATTGTTGCAAATTTTCATATATTTTTTTCCAGTCCTGATCCTGATTTATGGCTTTAATAACAATGTAGTTGATCGTGCTAATCTATTTAATTATAAGCATATCCCCATTGCTTTAATGACTTTGGGTATAGTTTCTCAGGTTCTGTTCACGCTTCGGTTCGTATATCAATGGTTGTATTCTGAAAAGATGAAAGCATCACTTTTGCCTATGGGTTTCTGGCTTTTAAGTCTTGCCGGATCTTTGCTTATTTTTATATATGCAATATTTAGGTTGGATCCGGTTCTTTTTATCGGTCATTCTTCAGGCATTATTATCTATTGCAGGAATATTTATATCATGAGAAAATATGGAAAGTAAAGCTCAATCAATCAGGCAATTTGCATTGTTGCTTTTTATTACCGGATTATTATTGCTTTCAGGTCTGGATAAAATCGAAATCAACATCATGGAAGCCCGGAACTTTATTTCAGCCCGTGAAATGGTGCAGAATAAAGAATATTTACTCACCACGCTAAATAATGAACCACGGTACCAAAAGCCTCCTTTGCCAACTTGGTTAACAGCAGCATCAGGATTGGCATTCGGATTTGATTCTCTTTATGCGTTGAGGCTCCCTGTGGTAGCAATCACTTTCATGCTGGTTTTTGCTTTTTATTATTTCTCCGGGAAACTCGGATTGGATTTAAAACACCAACTATATAACGGATTAATTCTCATCACATCGTTCTACGTTTTTTTTGCCGGACGCGATAACCAATGGGATATGTACACCCACAGTTTTATGATGGTGAGCCTGTTTTTTCTATGGAAGTTGCTTAACGAAGATTCCGCTTCGCTTCGGAACAGTTTGTTGTCCGGAATTTTCCTGGGATGTTCGATACTGAGTAAGGGCCCGGTTTCTTTTTATGCCATGTTTTTGCCATTTATTATCAGTTACGGAATTATTTATAAAATTCCGTTTTGGCGAAAATGGGCCTATTTGCTGAACATGCTATTGTCAGGCCTTATTCTCGGGGCTTCGTGGTATGTATATGTGCGGATGAAAGATCCTGAATCGTTTAATGCGATTACTTCCAAAGAAACTTCGAACTGGGCGAGTTACGAAGTCAAACCATTTTACTATTACTGGAGCTTCTTTCTACAGAGTGGTTTATGGGCAATCCCTTCGCTAATTGCATTAGTCTATCCGTATTTAAAAAGCAGAGTAATTAACCTGAAAGCATACCAGTTTTCACTTGTCTGGACTTTGTCTGCATTGGTGTTATTGTCGGCTATTCCTGAAAAAAAAGTACGGTATTTGGTTCCAGTTCTTATCCCTTTGGCATTAACCGTAGGTTTTTATATTGAATATTTGATCCGAAGTTTCAATAAAATTCAGGACAAGAAAGAGCGGAACGTCGTCTATTTTTCGTTTGGGCTAATTGCTTTTATCGGATTTGCATATCCCTTTGTTCTGGCTTTTTTGCTAAAAGAGGGTATAGGTGAATATCTGGTGATAGCAATTATCTCGTCAATACTGATCTACATTTTTGCTTTTCTGATTGTCAGAGGTCTTCGGCGAATGAAATTTATAGAGGTATTTTATTCCTCGATAGCTGTTTTTGCAATTATCGTGGTTGCCCTGGTTCCGATGTCGAAAAAATTCATTCACAATCCTGAATATGCTTCAGCAAGCCATGCTGCTGTACTTTCCAGTCAATATCAGGTGAAAACCTATTGCTTGTCGGGTATTGTTCCTGAGATTTTATGGGATTTTGGAAAACCAATTCCGGTGATCAAACATAATGACAATCAGGTAGTATTTCCTGCTGAAAAACGATTTGCATTATTGGTCGATGAGAGTGATTCGACCACACTCAGGACTCAGTTTGATGGCTGTAAGCTTGAAAAAATGTACAAGATAAATATGTACAACAAAAAAAATAAGAAAGGCCGGCTGATACAGGATTACTATTTGGTATCTCAATCCGAAAATTAGTTTTTGTTTCGAGGTGATTGTAATTAAATCCAATTCAAATCATATCAAAAGCGCTCAAATCATTTGATTTGAGCGCTTTTTTACTGGAACTCTTTCGCTTGATTATTAATGTATTGCCAAACCAACAGTTGAAACACCCGTTGAAAGGTCAAGGAATAATCCGACCCGGTTGCTCAGGTGATATTCGGTTCCAATATGTAAATCCAGGAATAATGGATCTGCAGTGCGTAAATCATTATTTCCCTGGTATCCGTCGTCCCACGAGGTTTTTACAATTGAAAATCCCAACGAACCTGCCAGATAAAAATCCCAGTTCGAATTAGCGTTTAAAATATCATCAAAATAGTAACTGCCTTTTACTCCAATCGGGATAACCGATTCTCTATAACCGTAGTTATTATAATAATCGTGATAGGTAACAAAAGTGATAAAAGGAGCCAATGTGAAATCTCTCGCCACATCAAACTCATAATTGAGACTAAAAACAGGCAAAGTACTTCCGTAATATCCATAGTAACCGCCATATCCTCCAATACCCAAACCTAAGTTTAAGGCACCTCCGTGATTTTCGGAATAATTTTTATTCTGAGCCGATAGATTGGTTCCCATGATCAGAAAGAGTGAAAGTAATGCAAGAGTATAGATTTTCGTTTTCATCGATATAATTTAAATTTGGTTATAAATAGTTTATTCTAATCTTCTAGTTGTCCTTATTGTTTCCTTTTCCACGCCTCTGGTCCTTTCCTTTGTTCCTATCATTTCCATGGCCATTTCCCCTATTATTATCATTTTTAAACTTTTGGTTGGAATAATTTCTTTGATTATCGTTTCCTCTTTCAGGTCTAGATCCTATATTGTGTTGCTCCTGTCCTCGATATCCCCTGGCATATTGCACCTTATGCTGACGAAAATTTGAATAGGGTGTTCTGCCACGATAGTCTGACATTGGTACTTTGTATCCGTTATACAGGTCGTAGTTTCGGTACCGACTTGGGAGTGACGAACGATGAACCCATGAAACGCCATTGTAATAGATGAACATCGACGATGGAACGTCATAATAGGCTTCTACATCGGGCAGGTAATAATACCTTACATCAGAATATCCTTGTGGACCCCATTGCGGTGGTGATCCCAGATTTACACGTACAGATATTTGTGCTTCGACTGAACCTGCAAATAGCAGCAGCATTCCTATAACCAGTAATTTTAAAGTTTTCATTTTATTGATATTAAGTTTTGTTTTATTTTTCATATTACAAATGTCAGCTTTTGAGCTTCGGAATGTGTTACACAATTCCGGAGAAGAGTTACATGATTCACACTATTCAATCTTATTGATCCAATAGCTTATAAAGTTCCTTCAAGTCCGGAGATAGGATAACTTCAGTTCTGCGGTTTGCAGCGCGGCCTTCAACTGAATCGTTCGGTTTTACCGGGTGAAATTCGCTCCTGCCAGATGCAGTAATACGATTCGAGTCAAAGCTGTTGTCCTTGGTTAAAATACGTACAATCGATGTTGCTCTGGCAGTGCTTAGGTCCCAATTATCTTTAAAAAGATTGGTTTTTATTGGCACATTATCAGTGTGTCCCTCTATCAAAACGGTAATATCTTTGGTGCTGTTAAGTACCTGAGCGAGGGTTTTAAGTGCTTCTTTTCCTTTAGGGTCAACTACATCACTACCAGATTTGAATAATAATTTCTCCTGAAGGGAAACATAAACATTTCCATCTTTAGTATAAACCGACAGTTCGTCAGTTTTGTAATTCATAAGAGCATTGGCAATCGAATTTTTCAGATTGTTCATCACATCTTTTTGTGCTTGAATCATATCCTGAAGCAATTTTAAGCGTCTGGCCTGGTCGGCAATCGTCATTTTTGATTGAGTAGAAAGTACTTTTAAATCGTTTGCAGCCGACATATTTTCATTTTGCAAAGATGCTTTATCGTTGAGCAAAGATGTTTTATCATCATTCAGATTCTTAACTAATGTGTTGCATTTATCTAGTTGATTATGAGTATTTACACTATCTATCTGTAGATTTTCAACTTTAACTCTTGAACTCACTAGCTTTTTACCTGGACCGCACGACGTAAAGGTCATGCTAAAGATCAGTGCTAAGAATGCCAGGGATTGTACTGTTTTTTTCATCTTGATTTTTTTAATGATTAACGATTCAAAGTTGAGCAACATTCGAATCGGAAGTGTTACATAACTTTTGTTATCAATTGTATAATTCACACATTTTCAAATCCATAATTGATTTTAAGCGAAAGAATTTGCCGGATCAGGAAGATATAAAACCGAAAAGAGGCTGAACTCTATTGAGCCAGCCTCCCTACATGTTGTTGAAAAATCAAACTTACAGTAATACAGTTATCCCCAGGTCGGTTGATGCTCCTACAACAACTGTTTTACCGGTTATTGTTATTGGTAGCAAAGGAAGGGTAGGAGTAATGGTAATAACATAGGTGCCTATTGGTAACCCAGCAATAAGAAAACTACCATTTGCAGCGGTTACCGAGGTATATGTTACACCATTGGATGTTGCTGTGATCAATACATTTCCGGTAAGTGGAGAAACACTTCCTTTTATTGAACCGGAGATTGCTGCATTGATGGTCCGGATAACAGGTTTCAACTGATATTCATTATTCCCGGTTAGAACAATCGACTGACTTGCATCAAAATCGAGCAGAATGCTGTATTCAACTCCAGCTTCAAAAGTTTGGTTTACCTGAAGCTTTAAGCCCGATTGCATCGCACTTGGTGTAGTTAAGGGATACACAACGCCGGCCACTTTCACTGAATTATTGGTTCCCAATATCAACCTGATTTGGGAAACGGCTCCTGCATTTAAATTGCCAGTTGCAATCAGCGCATTTACTCCGTTCGATAATTCAAGAAGATTATACACTTTGGCGGTAGTATTCAGTGTTACCGCGCTTCCACCATTACCTGTTACTTCCACACCCTGAACATCGACCATAACCGCATCATAGTTTGCAGGGGCATCAGTCATTCGAACTGTAAGTTTTGCAGTTTGGTTATTATCTGTTGTGTCCTTGGTGCAGGATGACATCTGTATGACCAACAAACCTACAAATGTTACATACATTAACTTTTTCAAGATTACGCTTTTGTTTCTTTGTAATGTTTTCATGTTTTTTCTGTTTAAATGCTGTTTAAATAATTACACTATAAAGGTGAGGCCTTTAATTCAGGGAGGAGTTACACAACTCTTTATTTAAGTTGCATAATTCATACATTATCAATAGGATTATCAAAGACAAAAAAGAGACCACAATTGCGGCCTCTTTTGTTTATTCAAATTGATTGATCTAAAACCCTAATGCTTTGGAATAATATCAATGATCACAGTACGGTTATAAAAACGTTCCTCCGGATATTTGTTGTTAAATGGTGCTAAATTTTGATCTTCACCAAATCCGTGGACTTCAAATTTAACATCCGTTCTGCCAGCCTTGGTCAGGCCATTTTCAAGAATATCTTTAACATCATTTGCCCTGGCTAACGACAATTTCAGGTTGTTATCTTCACCACCAATAATATCAGTATGGCCATGAATAATGACAGTTCCACCCATTGGAATCTTGGGTATTACCACATCAGTAAGATATTTTACGTAAGTGTTGATAGCCTTTGCATTATTGAATTCATACAGTACGCTGAACCTCATCATTTCTTCGTCTTTCGATGGTGTCCAAAGTACAAGGTGAGTTTTGGTTTCTTTCTTTAAAACTTTGCCGCTTTTTGTTTGTCCGACCATCGTTATTGTATAATCGCCTTCAGGACGAGAACCCAAAATAGATTTTCCTGGGATACTAACCGACTCAGATTTATATGGTCCAAAGTTTTGTATTTTTCCATGTTCGTCAGCAACTTCCAGCGACCATGATGTGAAAGCCGTATCGGCTCCACTGACATTGAAAGAAATATAACTGTCGATTGGTGCTTCTTGAATATCAATGATTTCAACTGGTTTCATTAATGCGTCAGGTCCACTCTGAAATTCCATCAGTAATTCAGGATAACTACTCGTGATCGAAACCCTACGGTCACCCTCGCGCAGGAGTACCAGTTCGAGTTGGCCTCCAGGCTGTTCTGATGGGATTACAGGTTTAGTTCGACCTTCTGTTTCGATCCTAACCGGATTAATTCCAAATACATCAATAAGATAATTTTTTGTTGATTCGGCCATCGCTTTTCCGTCTTGTGGCCCTTCCATTGAAGATCCAGTCATTGTCACGGTTGTCGTTCGATATTTCACCATACGATCACCGAGGATGTTCAGAACATTATAATAGACGGTCATTTGTCGTTTTGAACGACCTGTTAATTCTTTTGGTGTGTAAACTTCCAGTTGATCTTCCCTGAAGTCTTTCACCTGATCTTTTCGTAGTAATACATAACGATCAGGAATATCGGTCGATCCCAGATTAAAGAACACGTAATTACGAATCGGGAAAGTTTCTCTTACCCGACGTTCTGCCGGAATGTTTTTGGGTGAGTTGGCAGAAAAAGTAACTTCAGGCTCTGCTACTATTACTATCGGAGCGGTTACCTCTACTGGAATCGATGCTTTATGGCCACGGCCAAACTTAATTGCAATACCAGCTCTTATTGTTGTCATGTTCCACGATTCGGTTGACCGGGGATTTTGACCAAAATAAGGATGAAAAGCAATAAAAGGAGAAAGCATTACTTGTGTCTGCTTCGTTTCTGATGTTAAGGAGATATCATATCCGGCTCCAACTTGCATCGAAATCAGTGATTTATTCATGCTGCTGAATACGCCATTTACTTCCGGATCGGCCACTTGTTCGGGATAAGCCGGATTAGTACCTTGTTGATAGGTGAAATTATTATCCATATTGAAAGCCAGACGCGGACCACCATAGATGTAGAAATCTGATTTAAATGGTGCGATGCGTAAGCTAGGTTCAACCGTAATGTAATTTACGTCCGTGTTTAAGTCTTCCGGTGGACACGCCGGAACAAATATCCAGTGTGCGCCGGAACAAATTGACCACCTTCCGCCGGTCAAAATGGTTGGGTTTCGCCGGAGCAAATTGACCACCCTCTAAGAACGATTTATCCTTGCTGATTAGCGGGCATTTATGATTAAGTTGGCTTTGTTCAATATAATCAAAATGTCAAATAAACTAATCATTATGAGCAAGGTAAGAAGCATTATCAGGCTTTACACCGAAGGTGTAAGTAAACAGTCCATCGGGGATCGGACGGGTCTTCCCCGCAATAGTGTTAAGAAGTATATCAGGTTGTTCCTGGCTTCGGGCAAATCGCCCCAGGAGATTCAACTGATGAGTGACACTGAACTTGAGCAGATGTTTCTGGATATGGTTCCACGCAATCATATTGAGAATGATCTGCGTTATCAATCTCTGGAAGCATTTTTCCCCACCATGGAAAAAGCATTGAAGATCCGGGGAAACACCAAGGAGAAGCTTTGGGAGCAATATTTTGAACAGCATCCTGCAGGCTATCGGTTTTCACAGTTCAAGCATTATTATCTTCTGTGGAAGAAGGTTCGTAATCCGGTTATGCACATTGAGCATAAGGCCGGGGAGAAGATGTATGTTGATTATGCAGGCGAAAAACTCAAGGTTTTAGATCCGGAAACATTAGACATCACAGAGGTAGAGGTTTTTGTCGCCATACTGGGTGCAAGTCAGTTGACCTACGTAGAGGCCAGTTATACCCAACAGAAAGAAGACTTCATCAACTCCTGCGAAAATGCATTACATTACTTTGGAGGTGTTCCCAATGCCATCGTTACGGATAACTTAAAGTCTGCAGTAACCAAGAGTAATCGCTATGAGCCGACACTTAATGAGGCTTTTCGTGACTTTGTAAGCTATTATTCGATGGCGGCCTTACCGGCTGCTCCGTATAAACCCAAACACAAAGCGTTGGTAGAAGGTGCCGTAAAAATCATTTACCGTTCGATTTACAGCACTTTAAAGGGTAATGTATATTCTTGCATTGAACTTCTAAATAGCGCGATCAGGGAGGCTCTGGAAGCTCATAATAACAGGCCGCTTACCGGAAGGCCGTTCAGCAGGCGACAGTTGTTCGAAGATACTGAACGACACTTTTTGCACCCTTTACCTGAAAAGAGATATGAGTTGAAGCGACGCTATATCGCTTCTGTGATGAAGAACAATTACGTCTGTCTTGCCGAGGATAAGCATTATTACAGTGTTCCTTACCATTTTATCGGCAAAAAGGTAACCTTGCTTTACAGCCAATCTGAGGTTGAAATTTATCACCGCTACGAGCGAATTGCAGTGCACAAAAGGAACAGGCACCTTTTTGGACACACTACAATAACTGATCATCTGGCCTCGCAGCACCGCTTCATGAGCGACTGGAACCCCGATAAATTTATCGAACGAGCCGCAGAGGTAGGCCCTCAAACGAAAGAATATATTATCCAGTTGCTAAATGCCAGACAGCATCCGGAGCAGACTTATCGATCCTGCCAGGGAGTTTTAAGTTTTTCGGTACGTGCCGGAAAAGAGCGGCTTAACAATGCTTGTCACCGTGCACTTCAATATGGCGATTACAGCTATCAGACCATCCGGGTAATCCTTGAAAAAGGACTTGACCGAAACGTTGATGATCAGCAGCATGTTGATCAGTCAATGCCCCCTCACCTGAATATACGTGGCAAAAACTATTACCGGTAATATCTCCCCGGAGGACAGCTGTAACGGCTAACCCCTCCGGGTATTGTTTAACCTTAAATCAAATAAAATGAATGAGCAAACGCTTCAAAAAATGAGACAGATGAAGTTCTTCGGTATGGTTCGGGCCTTTAGAACAAGCATCGAGAATGGCAGCATGATTCAAATGACAGGCGATGAAATGGTATCGATGCTTGTTGATGCCGAATGGGATGATCGTAACAATCGCCGCATAGAGAGGCAAATGCGCAATGCAAAGTTCCGTTATAAAGCCAACATTGAGCAGTTGCACTTTGATATAGATCGCAACCTGGACAAAAATCAGTTCATGCGTATGGCTGAGTGTACTTTTATCGGAAGAAAAGAGAATCTTCTGATCACCGGTAGTACCGGAATAGGCAAAAGCTTCATTGCTTCTGCTATCGGAAATCAGGCCTGTACTCTCGGGTTCAAAGTACTTTATGCCAACACTACAAAGCTGTTTACAAGATTAAAAATGGCCAAAGCAGATGGTTCGTACATCAGAGAAATTGCGAAGATAGAACGGCAGGATCTTCTGATTCTGGACGACTTTGGTTTGCAGCCGCTTGATGCATCAAACAGGTCGGTACTTATGGAAATCATCGAAGATCGTCATGGAAACCGCTCAACCATTATAACATCTCAGTTGCCAGTGGCACAATGGTATGAGGTTATCGGAGAACAAACAATTGCGGATGCAATACTTGACCGTATTGTTCATGATGCTCATCGAATGGAACTTGTAGGAGAATCAATACGAAGAAGACAACGAAACAAAAACGTAGAAACTGTTGAATCAGAATAAATAAATCTAATTTTGTATAACTCTAATCAAAACAAGGAAATGATCGTTCTCAATATTGAAAATAGGTGGTCAATTTGTTCCGGCGCACACTGGTCAATATAAAACGGCGTGAACTGGTCAATTTAACCGGCAAATCCACCATTAGTTCAAATCCCGCATTAAATAAGGCTGTTTTCACAAGTTCATGCTTGTCGGCTGAAAGGTTTTCCATGATTTCAACTTCACCCAAATCAACCACTATAAAGTGCAACCCCAGCTTCTTCAGCTCTTCTTTCACCGCCATTTTGCAGCGGTTACTCACCATATATTTGATATAGATTTTCAATTGTTTGTCGTTTTAACCCAACACGGTCAAAGATGCACTTATTTCTACCGGAAAGGTTACATAACTTTTTGAATAAGTTACATAATTCACACATTCTGTCAGCCTTGTATTTCGGGAATCCAGGTTCCAAAACTGGTTTTAAGTCAAATTTTTGAGAAAATGAAAGAGGAAAAAGAATGCTGCAATATCATTTTAAACGTCATTGAGTGCAGTTAATCTCTTGTTCTTGAGGTTTTTGAAAAAGGTAGGTGTTAGTCCTGTTATTTTCTTGAATTGGTTAGATAAATGAGCCACACTGCTGTAATTCAATTTATATGATATTTCGGTCAAATTGAGTTCATTATATAGCAACAATTCTTTAACTCGCTCAATTTTATGGGCAATAATATAATGTTCGATGGTGACACCGGTTACTTCTGAGAAAAGATTAGCCAGATAGGTATATTCGTGATTTAGCTTTTCACTAATATAGTCAGAAAAATTAATCTTGGGCATTTCTTCTGAATAATGCACCATTTCAACAATGGTATTCTTGATCTTTTCAATCAGGATGGATTTTTGATTGTCCATCAACTCCAATCCAGATTGTAATAAGCCATTTTTTAACTGGTTATGCTGTTCAGCAGTGATATTTTCCATGACTTCAACTTCGCCTAGTTCAACCTTTGTATAATGGAGACCAAGTTTATTTAACTCCAACTTCACCACCATTTTGCAGCGCAACGAGACCATGTATTTGATGAAGAGTTTCAATTTGTATGATATTTAATTGTGATAAAATCACATTTATATTCTCTATTCATGGACAAAGGCTGAAGTTTCAGAAATCTTTATTGTAGTAAATATACCAAAATAATGCGAATCATGGGTCAAATTGCTAATGTAAAATGTGCAGCGGTTAATTCGCCGAAAGCGTGGACAAGCAATCCCTTTATTGATCTCACTTTATTGGCTTTCAGGAAATCTGTCTTTTCAATAGCATTCTTCCGGATGAAAAATCAGGCACTAATCATTATACAAGTCTGTTAAAAGCTCTTGTAAATTGGATATGCCTGTTATTGAAAGTCTGATGCCAGCCAAGTTTTAGAAACCAAGATGTATGGTACTCCAAAGCAAAGCGATGTTTTTGTTTTATCTTAAATATGTTATCTGAAATTATCGGGGTAAGCCCCTCGCGCATCAATTGAATACCTTACTGGAAAAAGCGAACCAACTTTGAAGGTTGCCCACACCATTTGTCTCAAACAGGATTTCAGTCTAAATATTGTTATAGGTATTTGATTTGTAGTTACTTTCCGATGCAGAAGTTTTTGAAAATATGCCCTAAAATTTCGTCGTTTGATATATCTCCAGTGATTTCACCCAGGTAAAGAAGGCATTCACGGATGTCCTGGGCCAGAAAATCACCGGAGATCAGATTGTCGAGTCCAAGTTGCACTCTTTCAATAGATTCCAGCGCTTTCGATAGCGCTTCAAAGTGCCGCACATTCGTTACAATTACCGCATCTTCGCTGATTGAATCGAGCGAAACGGCTTGTTGCATTTCCGAAATCAGCAGATCAAGATTAATTTTTTGTTTGGCGGCTATAAACACCAGTTTTTCGTTGGTAAACAACGGCATTTCTTTTAATTTGGACATCGTTTCCGATATTCCCCGATCCATTTTATTGGCCGCAATAATCAGGTGTTGATCGTTAATTCTCTTTCTGATCTTGGTAATTCGTCCGGAGATGGTTTCAAAATCATTCACTGTGTCAACTACCAGGATAACAACTGTTGCCTGATCCAATTTACTGTAACTACGTTCTATTCCCATAGTTTCAATTTCGTCGGTCGTTTCACGGATCCCGGCAGTATCAAAAAAGCGGAAGGCTGTTCCGCGAATATTCACCACATCTTCAATCACATCGCGGGTTGTTCCGTGGATGTCAGAAACAATTGCCTTTTCTTCGTTCAGCAGGGCATTGAGTAGTGTTGATTTGCCTACATTCGTTTCACCGACAATCGCAACCGGAATTCCATTTTTAATTACATTTCCGAGCTGAAACGAATTTTTGAGCTTCCGGAGGATATCTTCAATTCTGGAAACTAAATTTTTGAGTTGAGTTCGGTCGGCAAACTCGACATCTTCTTCACTGAAATCGAGTTCCAACTCAATCATTGCAATAAAGTGCAGCAGTTCTCCACGTAAATTGGTCAATTCGGACGAAAAACCACCGCGCATCTGATTGATGGCTACTTTTTGTGCTGCCCGATTGGTCGAAGCAATTAAATCGGCTACTGCTTCTGCCTGAGAAAGATCCATTTTGCCGTTTAGAAATGCCCTCTGGGTAAATTCTCCGGGAAGGGCCATCCGTGCACCTTTTGAAATTAATAATTGCAAAATTCGTTGCTGAATGTAAATCGATCCATGACAGGTAATTTCAACCACGTCTTCTCCTGTAAACGAATGAGGAGCCCGAAACAGGGAAACCACCACTTCATCAATCAACTCATTTTCGTCGGTAATGCTTCCAAAATGCAGGGTATTTGGTTGTTGATCGGTCAACTTTTTTCCTGATTTGGGTGATTGGAAAACTGAATCAGCAATTTCAAAAGCTTTTTCTCCGGATAAACGGATAGTGGCAATGGCTCCCATTCCGGGAGAAGTAGCTATAGCGCAAATGGTTAACTGATCAAGCATGCATGAAAAATTTATACCACAAAAATACACTAATTGAAGGGATTAGCTACCTTTTGTTATTCAAACTTAAATTGTTTGAAATAGATGACAGGCAACTCAATGCAATTCAGTTGCTTTTTCTTAAACCAAACGGTTAGCAAACGTTCGGCCATAAAACCAAGGATTCGTTTTTGATATTCAGTATAATTGTTTAGGTCGATTCTTCGTTCAAATTCAAAGAGCAGATCGAACCACCATGCCATAAATTCCTGAAAATGTTCATCTTTCAGGATAAACATGTTGTTGGCATAGAGTCTTTTACCCTGAAGTACATCGTAAAAAGCTTCCAGATATTCTGGGTATTTTTCGGTCAAAATCACTTCAAGAAGATTCAGATCGTTGATGTCATGGTAACGCCGATAGTGCGTTTCGACGGTGTATTTTAGTTTTCGGGCTTGGGGTAAAATGGCATCGTATTTATTCATTAAAACATTCAATTCCTGCTTGTTGAGAATTTTAGGAACAAAAAAATCAGTATTTTCAGTATAAATTAATCCATATCGTTTTTTATATAATCCTGCCGGATAGTAGAGTAGCCGTTTCAGTTTGTACAGAAGTGGTTCTGGCTGTGATGTAAAGAAACGCCGATAATGGCAGCTACCGGTTATATCTTGTTTTGTATTTTTCCAAACCCAGTAAATGCCAGTCAGTTCGCTGAAATAAGGGTTCTTTATTGAAATATTTTCACCCGTGTCATCACCCGTAATAGCCGATTTTTTGCCATGTCTTACGCACCCTGCCATAATTGGCTGATAAATTGGATCTGTCTGAAGAATTGAACCATTTTTGTAATAAAAAACATAAACCTTAACGCTTGAATGATCTGACATTTTGCATTTTAAATAGTTGCTTCGACATAAATATGAACTCAGTCAAAAATAGTACTTTAATTTCTATATATAATCGACAGTAGAGATTTCGAAAATAACAGTTAAAAATTCAACGACATCTAGTACTAATATGCTTGCAAATGCCGATAAAAGGAGCTTAAAATGATCGGTTCAGCATATTTTATTACTTTTGCAAGCAATCTGAAAATTCATAAATTAAATATTTTAATATGAAACTTCTTGAAGGAAAAACGGCCATAATCACTGGCGCATCGAGAGGCATTGGAAAAGCAATTGCCATCAAATTTGCAGAAGAAGGATGTAATATTGCCTTCACCGATCTTTTTGAAGACGAAAACATGAAAAACACGGAAGCTGAATTGACAGCCTTTGGAGTAAAAGCGAAAGGATATGCTTCGAATGCAGCCAACTTTGACGATACCGATCGTGTTGTAAATGAAATTGTTGCCGATTTTGGAGCAGTTGATGCATTAATAAACAATGCCGGTATAACCAAAGATACTTTGTTGATGCGTATGACTGAAGATCAGTGGGATGCTGTAATAAGCGTGAACTTAAAATCAGTTTTTAATTTCACTAAAGCAGTTCAGAAAATTATGCTGAAACAAAAATCAGGATCTATCGTGAATATGAGTTCTGTGGTTGGGGTCAGCGGAAACGCAGGACAATCAAACTATTCAGCATCAAAAGCAGGTATCATTGGGTTCACTAAATCGATAGCCAAAGAACTTGGTTCTCGCGGAATTCGCTCCAATGCAATAGCCCCGGGTTTCATTATTACTGAAATGACAGCTAAAATTCCGGAAGATGCCCGTAAACAATGGGAAGCAAATATTCCAATGAAACGTGGAGGTTCTCCTGAAGAGGTTGCAAAAGTTGCACTTTTCCTTGCATCCGACCTTTCTTCGTATGTTAGCGGTCAGGTTATTAATGTTTGTGGCGCTATGAACACTTAGAATAATGGACATTTAATATTATTCAGGCCGATACAAATGTTATCGGCCTTTTTTATGGTCATTCAGAAATGAAAAATCTCTTCTTTAACTTTTTTTAGATTTTCGACAGACCAGAATCAGCTAACTTATTGCTATATTAGGTAAGCTAAAATTACGGATAAAATGAAGCAACGAGGAATCTCTTTTCTCTTAAATTCCCATATAACTACCATCGCGGTCATTATTATCGCATCTATTGTCTATATCAATTATTATTTTAGTAGAGAGGTATTGATAAGTAAGATTGAAGATGGTGCTATTAACCAAAGTAATGTGGTTCTTTCAAAGATTTCCAGAATTACTGTCGGAACTGAAGAAATTGCAAAGAATGTTTCAGTGCAGGCCTTGTATTTTTTTAAGAATAATGATCTGGATGTTCTTCTACAACAGGTCCTTAAATCAAATAATATCATCGAAAGTATTCATGTTGAATTGATCGGAGCAGATCAAAAACACTTTTTGAAATTTTCTTCAAATAAAAAGGGTCAGAATATTTGCGATCCTGATAGTTTGGCTAACGAAAAATTTATTTTAGATCTCAGATCTGGTCGTATAAAAGTTGACCAGGGCATTTGGTCCGCCCCATTTTTTTGCAATTACGATAACTCACAAATGCTTGTTTCTTATAAAATACCGATTTATTGTCCTGATTATAAAGATATTGCTGGTGTTGTTTCGTGTGAGGTTTCGTTAAATGTTATGCGGCAAATGCTCGCAGAAATTCATTTGGGAGAGCATGGTTATGCCTTTATTACCGATAAGCAAGGAAATTATGTATTACATCCTTGCACAGATTGGATCCTTAAACGTAATTTATACGAGAAAGCTCCGACTATTTTTAAAGAGAACAGTCGTGAGATTGTGTCAAAAATGAAACAGGGAAGGAGTGGTGCAGGTTTGGGTATTTCAGAATATCTTAATAATCAGAATTCTTGGTTTTATTACGCACCCATCACCAATTCAGGTTGGAGCGTAATTATTGTAATTCCTGAAAAGGAACTGTTTAATGAACTTCAACAAATTTTTCAAAAAATCATAATGGTTTCAGTTATTGGAATCCTTATCCTATTTCTGGTTAATATATTCGTATTCAGAAAGATGCTTGATCCATTGGTGAGAATTACTCATGCCATTCAACGGTTTAGTACGACTCCGGGTAAAGAACTGAAATCGAAGAATGAAATAAAGATGCTTGCCGAAAGTTTGGAAGATTGGCAGACAAAGTATGGATTATTAGTTAAGAATCAATCGAAAACGGCGAGTGCAAATATCAAAATTGAAAAAGACTTAAAATCGGCTCAAGAGGTTCAGCTAAATATTGTGCCATCAGGAAAGCCTAATTTTGTTGAACATCCTGAATTAGATCTTTTTGCCTTGCTAAAGCCGGCTGAGACGATAGGAGGGGATTTGTACGACTATTTTTTCATCGACAAAAATCATTTGTTGGTTGCAATTGGCGATGTTTCCGGAAAAGGAATACCTGCCTCGCTCTTTATGGCTATTACCAGTACTTTGATAAAAACACATGCCAAAATATTATCCTCAAAAGATATAGTAAGCCTTGTAAATAAAGAATTGAGTGATCGGAATTCGAATCAATATTTTGTTACTCTTTTCCTTGGAATTCTGGATATTCGGTCAGGACAACTAGATTATTGTAATGCTGCGCATAATTATCCATACATTCTTCATGCTGATGGGTCTTTGCAAACTTTATCGAAAAGCCATGGATTGCCTTTAGGAATCTACAAAGATAAACCATATAAAAGTAGTAGTGTTGAACTCAGGTTCAATGATATGATGATCTTATATACTGATGGGGTGATTAATTCAACAGACTCGGCAAGTCAACATTATGGAAGCGAAAAATTGGAAAAAAATATTCAGAACTTAATTGATTTAACTTCGGAGGAGGTGGTTAAGAAATTATATAAAAGCATTATGATTTATAGAGGAGAAAGCCTTCAATCTGATGACATTACACTTTTAGCTTTGAAGTTTCTAAATAAAACAGAAAGCCAGATTTAAATCTGGCTTTCTGTTTTATTTATTCTATCTTTTTGGGCAGAGTCGATAAAATCTTAATTTTTATCTTTTCAGTCTTTTTATCAAACCCCACAGAAATGGTATCTCCTTGAATAACTGAAGCTTTAATAATAACTTCAGCCATTTCATCTTCCAGGTATTTTTGAATGGCTCTTTTCAACGGTCTTGCTCCAAATTGAGGGTCGTATCCTTTTTCAGCAATAAAATCTTTGGCGGCAGTTGATATTTTTAGCTTGTAATTCAGAGAGTTAACGCGTTCGTATAAACCCTTCAATTCAATATCAATGATTTCGTGGATATGTTCTTTATTCAAAGCATTAAACATGATCACATCATCGACGCGATTAAGGAATTCCGGTGCAAAAGCTTTTTTTAGTGCCTTCTCAACAATATATTTAGAATGATCGCCTTCTTCAGCAACTGTGGTTTGTGTGTTGAACCCAACTCCACGACCAAACTCCGATAATTGTCGAGAGCCAATGTTGGAGGTCATTATAATAATAGTGTTCTTGAAGTCAATATTTCGACCCAAACTGTCAGTTAACCGTCCTTCGTCTAAAACCTGAAGTAACAAATGGAAAACATCAGGATGTGCTTTTTCAATTTCGTCTAAAAGAACAACGCAATAAGGTTTTCTGCGAACTTTCTCCGTCAGTTGCCCACCTTCTTCATAGCCCACATATCCGGGAGGCGCACCAACCAATCTGGAAACCGAAAATTTCTCCATGTATTCGCTCATGTCAACTCTGATAAGAGAATCGATACTGTCGAATAAATATCTTGCTAATACTTTGGCAAGTTGTGTTTTACCAACGCCGGTAGGTCCAAGAAAAATAAATGAGCCAATAGGTTTATTGGGATCTTTAAGCCCAGCACGATTTCGCTGGATTGATTTGACAATTTTCACAATTGCTTCGTCTTGTCCAACAACACTTCCTTTCAGCATTTTGCCCATGTCCATCAAGCGCTTTCCTTCAGCCTGAGCAATGCGCTGAATGGGTACACCAGACATCATCGAAACCACTTCGGCAACCTTTTCTTCAGTTACTGTTTCGCGATGACTAATGAGTTCCTTTTCCCATTCTTCTTTTTCCTGTTCAAGTAATTGCAAAAGACTTTTTTCTTTATCGCGGTGGTTTGCAGCCAATTCAAAATTCTGACTTTTAACCGCTTTAATTTTTTCCTCTTTTGTTTTTTCAATTTTTTCTTCCAGTTTCACAATGCGGTCTGGAACATTTATGTTTGAAATATGTACGCGTGAACCTGCTTCGTCAAGTGCATCAATCGCTTTGTCAGGCAAAAAACGGTCAGGAATATATCTGGCTGTTAATTTGACACATGCTTCAATGGCTTCCGGAGTATAAATTACATTGTGATGATCTTCATATCTCGATTTTATGTTATTTAGAATTTCAATCGTTTCATCAACCGAAGTTGGCTCAACCATTATTTTCTGAAACCTTCTTTCCAAAGCACCATCTTTTTCAATCTGCTGACGGTATTCATCGAGGGTAGTGGCTCCAATACATTGAATTTCACCACGAGCCAACGCTGGTTTTAGCATATTTGCTGCATCGAGTGAGCCTGTTGCGCCACCAGCACCAACAATGGTATGGATTTCGTCGATGAATAAAATGACGTTGCTAACTTTGGATAATTCATTCAGAATAGCCTTCATTCGTTCCTCGAACTGCCCCCGGTATTTGGTCCCGGCAACAATCGAAGCAATATCGAGGCTAACAACTCGCTTGTCAAAAAGTATTCTGGATACTTTCTTCTGAACAATCCGTAAAGCAAGTCCTTCAGCGATAGCTGATTTGCCAACACCCGGTTCGCCAATCAGAATCGGATTATTTTTCTTTCTTCTGGATAATATTTGAGCCAATCGTTCAATTTCCTTTTCCCTTCCAACAATAGGATCCAGATTATTCTCTTCGGCAGCTTTGGTAATATCAACGCCAAAATTGTCAAGCACAGGAGTGTCAGATTTTGGATTAGCTGGCTTTTTGGCAGAAGACGAAGACGAAGCTCCTCCTGCTGATTTGGAAAAACTATCCTCATCCGAATCTTCATCATCAAATTCTGATTTGGCTTCAGGGCTTTTATAATCTTCTAATCTCGATTTCAAAATATAATAATTGATATGGTATTCGTTCAAAATGTTGCTAATCAAGCTTTCCTTATCCTTAATTAATGCAAGTAGAAGATGACCAGTATTAATGGTTGGGCTGTTAAATGCGCGTGCTTCAAGATAAACAAGCTTCAATGCTTTTTCAGCTGATTTAAGCAATTGTACAGAGGCTTGTGAATCGATATCCTTACCAGTTCTTAGTTTTTCTTCAATCGATTGTTTAATTTCAGACAAATTGACACTAAGATTCGTAAGAATTTCAATGGCTATACCTTCTCCATCCCTAAGGATTCCAAGGAAAATATGCTCTAATCCTATGCTCTCATTTCCAAGACGGATAGCTTCCTCCCGGCTGTATGAAAGAACATCTTTAATTCGTGGTGAAAATTGTGAATCCATATGTTTTGTCACATTAATAAAATTGAGTATCAAAATAACAAAAAGTATTCCTAAAAGTTAGCGGCGTTCTACTCATTATCATTTTCTTTATTCAAAAATACGCAATAAAAATAAGGTGTCTCTTTTAATTTGTTGATTTTACGAACATTACATTGTTAAAATCTTATTCATAATTTACCCACGAAAAGCACAATAATCGCTTGATTCATAAAGTATTTTTGTATTTTTGTCAATCAAAATTTTAATGAAAAAATCATTTAGAGGAGGAGTAAATGTCTGAAGGCGAAAAAATTATCAAGATTAATATTGAAGAGCAAATGAAATCGGCTTACATCGATTATTCGATGTCAGTTATTGTTTCTAGAGCACTTCCGGATGTAAGAGATGGTTTAAAGCCTGTACATCGTCGCGTTTTATTTGGAATGAGCGAATTGGGAAATTTTTCTAATAAGCCTTATAAAAAGTCAGCGAGGATTGTTGGGGAAGTATTAGGAAAATACCATCCCCATGGTGATTCATCAGTTTATTTTACCATGGTTCGTTTGGCTCAGGATTGGTCGATGCGTTATACCTTGGTTGATGGTCAGGGTAACTTTGGATCAGTTGATGGTGATAGTCCGGCCGCTATGCGTTATACCGAAGCCCGTTTATCAAAAATTGCTGAAGAAACACTTGCCGATTTGGAGAAAAATACGGTAGATTTTCAACCCAATTTTGACGAGTCCCTGAGGGAACCCACCGTATTACCTACCCGAATTCCACAGTTGTTGGTTAACGGGGCATCTGGTATTGCTGTTGGTATGGCTACCAATATGCCTCCACACAATTTGTCAGATACTATTGATGCAATTATTGCATACATTGATAATCCTGAAATTGATGTTCAAGATCTTATCCCGATTATAAAAGCGCCTGATTTTCCTACTGGAGGAATAATTTATGGCTATCGTGGAGTTCAGGAAGCTTTCGAAACAGGAAGAGGCCGCATTGTTATTCGCGGAAAATCACATATCGAAACAACTCCTAATGGACGGGAGAAAATTATTATTACTGAAATTCCATATATGGTTAATAAAGCAGAACTTATTATGAAGACTGCCGAATTGATCAATGATAAGAAAATTGAAGGAATTTCGAACGCAAACGATGAGTCAGATCGTGATGGAATGCGTATCGTTTTTGATATAAAACGAGATGCTATTTCGAATGTTGTTTTGAATAAGCTATACAAATACACACAACTACAGAGTAGTTTTAGTGTAAATAATATTGCCTTGGTACATGGGCGGCCTAAAATGCTTAACCTGAAAGATTTAATTCATTATTTTGTCGAACACCGGCACGATGTAGTTATTCGGAGGACACAGTTTGAATTGGATCAGGCAGAAAAACGTGCGCATATTCTGGAAGGTCTCATTATAGCTAGTGACAATATCGAGGAAGTTATTGCTATAATCCGTGCTTCAACAAATCCTGATGAGGCCAGGCTTCAATTGATGGAACGATTCAGTTTGTCTGAGATTCAGTCCAGGGCAATTGTTGAAATGCGGTTACGTCAGTTAACCGGACTAGAACAGGATAAATTACATGCGGAATATGACGAAGTCGTGAAACAGATTGCATATCTGAAAACAGTATTGGCTGACATTCATCTACGCATGGAAATAATTAAGAAAGAGCTTTTGGAAATTAAGGAAAAATATGGTGATGCTCGAAAAACAGAGATCGTTCCAGATGCCGGAGAGTTCAATCCTGAAGATTTTTATGCTGATGAAGAAATGGTTATAACTATTTCTCATATGGGATATATTAAACGGACCCCATTGTCTGATTTTAAAACTCAGGGTAGGGGAGGTGTTGGATCGAAAGGAAGTACCACTAGAGATTCTGATTTTCTTGAACATATGTTCAATGCTTCGATGCACAATACGTTACTCTTATTTTCAGAAAAAGGTAAGTGCTTTTGGTTGAAAGTTTATGAAATTCCGGAAGGGACTAAGACCTCCAAAGGACGGGCTATTCAGAATGTGATTAATATAGAACAGGATGATAAAATTTTGGCATATATTAATGTAAATAATCTTACCGATCCTGAATACATAAACAACAACTTCATCATTCTTTGTACTAAAAAAGGAATTATTAAGAAAACTTCATTGGAAGCATATTCACGTCCGAGACAAAATGGAGTAAATGCCATTACGATCAGGGAAGACGATCAGCTTTTTGAAGCCAGGATGACTAATGGAAATCACAATATCATGATGGCTGTTCGTTCGGGTAAAGCTGTTCGTTTTGAAGATAGTAGTGTTCGCCCCATTGGAAGAACTGCTTCCGGAGTACGCGGAATAACTCTTGGTCATGATCTGGATGAGGTAGTTGGCATGGTTTGTGTTGAAAACGAAAATGAAGATATTTTGGTTGTTTCTGAAAATGGTTATGGAAAACGTTCAAAAATTGGCGATTACCGATTGACCAATAGAGGAGGAAAAGGAGTTAAAACCATAAATGTTACTGAAAAAACAGGGCAGGTAATTTCAATTAAGAGTGTTAACGACACAACAGATTTGATGATTATTACTCAAGCTGGTCTTACTATCAGAATGTCAATTTCAGCATTAAGAATACTAGGGCGAACAGCGCAAGGTGTTCGTTTAATAAATCTGAAAGAAGGAGACCAAATTGCATCAATTACAATTGTTCCATCAGAAGAAGAAACGGATGAAGTTCCTGAAATTTTGGATGAAAACATAGATTTAGCGGAAGATGATGCTAAGCCTGAAGAATAATAGATTATAAAACTATTAATTAAATATTATAGCGTAACAACAAACTTTTTATCACAATGAAGAGAACAACAATTTTATTTGTTTTACTTTTTGCCGTAACATGCGCATTCGCTCAAAAAGGCAAAGTAACCAGTGCTTTAAGTTATAAAGAAGCTGGTAAGCTCGATAAGGCCGTTGAAGCAATAGAAGAAACTATTGATGCTACCAACCCTAAAACAGAGGGTTCTGTCACTTGGCCCAGAACTTGGGAAGTTCGTGGTGAAATTTACCAAGCAGTTTTTCAATCGAAAGATGAAAATTACAAAAAGTTAAATGCAGATCCATTAACTGTGGCCTATGATTCTTATATGAAAGCTCTGCAACTTGACGAAAAAGGTAAGAATGCCAAGGGCATGAAAATCAAATTTACTCTTTTGATAGGAGATCTTACAAATCAGGCCGTTGCTGCTTTTAATGAAGAAAACTATGAGAAAGCCATGAAATCTTTTGAGCAGATTATGGCTATTGAACAGACTCCTGCTTATAAGGTCGATGATCCAAATGCAGTAGATACAGTAATCATTTTTAATGCAGGATTGGCTGCATACAATGCTAAGCAATATGACAAGGCTATTGAATATTACAAACAAGCTGCAAAATATAAATACAATGGAGCAAAAACTTATTCGTTGATAGCTAATAGTTATTTTCAGAAAAAAGATACTACAGGTGCATTACAAGTGCTGCAAGATGGTTTGAAAGAATATTCGGATAACGGAATTCTTTTAGTTGAAGTAATTAATGTCTATCTGAACGCCAATAAAATTGATGATGCAATGAAGTATTTGAACGTTGCAATTGCACAGGACCCCAAAAATGCTTCTTATTTCTTTGCTCAAGGTACATTGTACGATAAACTTCAGAAGCCAGAGGAAGCCGCAGCAAGTTATTTAAAAGCAATTGAATACAAAGAAGATTATTTTGATGCATATTACAATTTAGGAGCTTTGTATTATAATAAAGGTGTGAAGCAGGTTGATGTTGCGAACCTTGTTCCAAGTAGCCAACCTGATAAATATGAAATAGAAAAGGATAAAGCTGATGTTGAATTCAAAAAAGCAATTCCGTACATGGAAAAAGCTCATGAAATAAATCCAACAGACAAGTTTACTTTGGAATCATTAAAAACGTTGTACTATCGGTTGAAGATGTTAGATAAACATGCAGAGATTATTGAAAAGATGAAAAGCATTCAATAATTGATATTTTCAAAGAAGGAGTTTTTACTCCTTCTTTTTAGTTGTATAAAAATAACATAATATTAATTCTAAGACAAATGTAGAAATTTTGATATAGCTCATATGTTATCATAATTAAGTCGAAATGCTGAGCATGGTTCCATTCTGTTTTGCCATTGGTAAAGAATAATGAACTCTAACAATTCATGTAACTCAATACATCATCTATGTAGAAAGGTATTTTTATTTGAATTCAACTTTATAGATATGTGGCTGATCAATCATCAGGAATTAATTCCTTCCTTTTGAAATTGAGCTCAATGCTTTTCTGCACATTGAATTCAATTTTATTTTCTGTGAAATATTTTAGAGTTGAATTTATCAGAAAACTTGAAAATACATCAAAAAATAGCAATGTACAAATGTAACATGCACAGTTCATTAAATCTATACTAGATTAAATATGATAACGTTATAGTGATTTACATATGGAAATTATGTCAATGTTTGAGATATTTCAATGGACTTTCAGATAAAGAAAAAACGATGATACTCCATATCAATATAGGTATAACATCGTTCAAGTAGATCATTTTCTAGCTAATTCTCAGTGAATAGAATTCTTCCAGGCTCCGGTCGATAATTTCATCAACTTCTGTCAAAACCTTCGATTTTTGTTTGAATCTAAACGCCCTGTCATCTTCTTGTTTTTGTCTTAAGACTTCACGAAGAAGATACATGGCCTTGATCATCTTTTTCAATCTGTCTTCCTTCATGGCTAAATTGTTTGTTTAACCAAAGCTATGAAGTCAAATTACCAAAAACAATTAAACTAACTTACTATTTTGTTAAAAAAGAGTAAACTTATTGGTTAAAATCAACATCTCTTTTGATGTAGGTACTGTAATCTTTTAAAATTGGCTCATATTCTTGATGAAAAAGCTTGGATGAAATGATAAAATCAGCAGTTGAACGATTTGTTGCAGTAGGAATATTATACAATGTTGAAATACGTAGTAAAGCTTTAACGTCAACATCGTGTGGTTGTGGTTGCATCGGATCCCAGAAAAATATTAGCATATCAACCTTTCCTTCACAAATCAAAGCTCCTAATTGCTGATCACCACCAAGTGGCCCCGATTTCAGGCGAACTATATCTGGAGGAACAGCATCATTTTCTTTGCATTTTTCAACCAGTGTAGCTTCAACCAAACTTCCTGTTGTTCCGGTGCAGATAAGGCTATGTTGAACAAATTCTTTCCAATTCCAGGAAACCCATTCTATCATATCTTTCTTGCGATTATCATGGGCTACTATTGCTATTACTTTTTTTTTCTTCATTTCTATATAATTAGTTATATAAATCCGGATTGACCGGCAAATGCAAATATAAACTTATTTAAATCCAACAAAACCATTGATCTTCATATTCAGATTATGATTTTGTTATTATACTGTAAAAAATAAGGGCATGATATTAATAATCATGCCCTTATCTAAATTAAAAGATACATATTAACTAAACTGCGATTTCAAATCAGTCACCCACTTTTCAATTCTTTCTTTCGATTGTCGGGGCTGAGTTTCCTGATCAAGAAGTAATCCCATAAACTGATCACCAACTAATGCTCTTGACGATTCATAATTGTAACCTTCGGACGATGTAAAACCAACGAGCTTAGCCCCTCTTTCCTGAACCAATTCACCCATAATTCCAACGGCATCACCAAAGTTTTCAGGGTATTCAGCCTGATTTCCCAGGCCGAAAATCGCAATCGTTTTTCCTTTTAAATCCAAATCTTCCAATGCAGGTAAAAACTCATCCCAGTAATTGGGTAATTCCCCATCAAACCAAGTCGGAACTCCAAGAATCAGGTTCGTAAATGAGAGAAATATCTCTTCTGTTAATTCTTCTGCATTTACCAGTAAAGTGTTAAAATCAGAACCAAATGCTTCTTTGATCTTTTCAGCTGCTTTGGCCGTTTTTGTTGAATTAAAGCTATAAACAATTCCTGTTTTATTCATGATTATTAGTTTTTTAATAGGCTAAAACCTCTTTGGCTGTTTGATATATTTTTTCAGTATTAGGCAATATCATTCGCTCGAATGAACGATGAAATCCTACCGGCGTAAATGATGACCCAACGCGTTTAACTGGTCCGTCAAGGTATTCAAAAGCTTCTTCCATGATCATAGAGGTAACTTCAGCACCAAATCCAGAGTGTACTTTATCTTCATGAACTACCATCACTTTTCCAATTCTTTTTACTGAATTCAGAATTGTTTCTTTATCAAGCGGAATCAACGAACGAAGATCAATTACTTCTACAGAAGCTCCGTCTTTCGACAACCTTTCTGCAGCTTCAATACACATATGTGTAGTGTTGCCATATGTAATCATCACTAAATCATCACCGTTACGACGAATTCGTGCTTTACCAAACGGTACCTCGAAATCATCAGGAATAACAGTCGCAGCTTTAGGATCGTTGTAAAGTGCTTTGGGCTCCATAAACATGGTCAACCCTTTTGAGCGGATGGCAGTTCGTAACAAACCAGCTGCATCATCGGCAAATGATGGATAAACAATCCGAACTCCAGGAATTGAGGTCAATGCGCCCTCAATATTCTGCGAATGGTATAGTCCTCCGCCAATATAGCCGCCCGACGCAAGTCGGATCGTAACATTTGGGGTAAACTTTCCGTTCGATCTCCAGTAGTCATGACTTGAATCGACATATTGCTCCATGGCCGGCCAAAAATAGTCGGCAAACTCTGCACCTTCAATTACGATTCTAATTTTTTCGCTATATCTCGACATTCCATTTGCAGTTCCAACGATGAAGTCTTCAGCAATTGGAGCATTAAACACCCTTTTGGGACCAAATTCCTGCTGCAATCCCTTTGAGACGTTAAAGATACCACCCTTGTCTTTATTGGCCATATCCTGCCCCCACATGAAGGTGTCCGGATTGAGTCTGAATTCAGCTTTTATCGTTTCGTTAAGTGCAGTAATCAGCTTTTTCTTTTCACCGGTTTCCTGATGCGTTCCATCAGGATATTTTTGTGAAACATAAGGTTCTGGAAGAACAAAGTCCAGATACGTATTCGGATCCGGGTCCGGAGCTTTTAGCACCAACTTGTGAGCCTCTTTCAGCTCGATTTTAGCCTCGTTTTCGATACTTTCGAGTTCTTCAGGAGTAAATCGTTCGTACCGTATAAGCAGTCTTTTATACTTGAATAAAGGGTCATAATCCTGAACATAGTTCCGTTCGTCTTCCGACCGGTACAATTCGTGCCTGTCGGAATTGGAATGTGAATGAATCCGGATACAGTTTGCCTGAACCATCACCGGCATACCGGTTTCAAGTGCATGTTTTTTAGCTTCATACATGGCATTCATCGAGTCAAAAACATCTTTTCCGTTGCAATGTATAATCCGGAGATTTTTAAAACCAGTGAAATTATTAGCAACTTTTCGGTTTGCAGTCTGGTCTTTCTTCGGAACTGAAATTCCGAAGCCATTATCCTGAATCGCAAAAATTACCGGTAATTTTTCTTTTGAAGCGCCATTAATAGCTTCATAAACAAATCCTTCCGACAGTGAAGATTCTCCCTGAACACTGATAGCAACAGCTTTTTCTCCATAATACTTAATGGCTCGTGCAACACCAACTGCATGCAAGGTATGATTTCCGGTTAAAGACGATACATTGTGGATATTCCAGGCTGGTTTGGCAAAGTGATTCGACATATGGCGACCACCACTTGTAGGATCTGTTGCTTTTGAAATTCCATTCAGGATGATTTCTTCAGCCGTCATACCACATGACAAAGCTGTAAGCAAATCACGGTAATATAAAAAAATATGGTCAACCTCTTTTTCAAACGTTTGACCAATGGCTAACTGAATACCATCGTGGCCGGCATAAGGTGCATGATACGACCAGCCAATGGCTTGTTTCAGGTAATTCGGAGCTTTTTCATCGATAGCCCGGCCAAGTGTCATTAACCGGTACCATTTTTCAAGTATTTCTTTAGGGGTTGTTTTTACTGAAAATACTTTAGGAACTGTTGTCATATATCTTATTTTATTTTTTTGAAATTACACTTCGCGATCAATACTGAATTCTTCAAGAATATCTGCTATTCGCCGCAAGAAAGCACCGCCCAATGCGCCGTCTATAATTCTGTGATCATATGATAAAGAAAGGAACATTTTATGGCGGACAACAATGGCATCGCCTGTTGGAGTTTCCATTACCGCAGGTTTTTTCTCAATACTTCCGGTTGCAAGAATGGCAACTTGGGGCTGATTGATGATTGGTGTTCCGATCAAATTACGGAATGACCCGAAATTGGTAATCGTAAAGGTTCCTCCCTGATAATCTTCAACACCCAGCTTATTTTTGCGTGCGGCTTCAGCCAATTGATTCATATTTTTCGTCAGCCCGACCAGATTTTTCTGTTCCGCATTTTTTATGACCGGAACGACCAAGTTTCCATCAGGTTTGGCGACAGCAACAGCAATATTTATATCCTTGTGCATAATGATTTTGTAGCCATCAACCGAAGAATTTAACAAGGGGTATTCAGTAATTGCACGGGCTACAGCCTCAATAAATACTGGCATGTAAGTAATTTTATCGCCATATTTTGCAGTAAACTCGTCTTTCACTTTGGTTCTCCATAAAACGAGATTGGTAACATCGGCTTCAACTACCGCAGTTACATGCGGAGATACTTGTTTCGACATCACCATGTGATCGGCAATAATTTTGCGAACCCGATCCATTTCTATGATCTGATCGCTTGTGCCAACTGATACTGAAACTTTTGCAGGAGCAGGCGTTTCTTTTGCCTGAATAGTTGAAACAGATGGAGTTTGTACAATATTTCCACTTTTACGTGCGTCAATGTAGTTCAGTATATCTTTTTTCTGGATACGGTTGTTGATACCTGACCCCTGTATTGTTTCGAGTTCGCCTAAACTTACCTGTTCCGAATTGGCAATTGAAAGTACAAGCGGTGAATAAAATCGTGTAGATTTTGCTTCATTAATTTGAACAACAGGCTTTTGTTCAATCGTTTGAACAGTTGAACTCACTGTAACCGGTTCTGCCTGTGCTTTCTGCTCCTGAACTTTAGGTTTTTCAGGTTCCACAACAACTTCATTATTTTGTTCCGTTGAATCGTCATCTTTAGTAGTTATGATCGCAACGATTTCACCTACAGGAACCAAAGCATTAAGCGGATAAAATATCTTTTTTATAATGCCATCAACAGGCGATGGAATTTCAGAGTCAACTTTATCCGTTGCAACCTCAAAAAGAGCTTCGTCTTCTTCAATTCGATCACCTTCTTTAACAAACCATTTGGTAATGGTTGCTTCCTGGACACTCTCACCCAATTTAGGCATCTGGATTTTAAATTCTGACATACTTTGTGTTATTATTTAACATTAATAAATTCTGGTTTTCACACAAACTAACAAGATACAGATTGAAAAGTTCATAGTTAACGACCTGATATTTCTGCTCAATAAGTGTATTTTGCTCTTTGAATGACAATTAGTTTTGTTTTAATTTCGACAGTATAAGATATTGGTGTCTTAATTTTTATTGGTGTCGGAACAAAAATTCAGAAAGCAATTATTTTAGGTAGTTTTATTATATGAAAAAAGGATGAACCAACTTCTTGATTCATCCTTTTCTTAGCAAATGATATTGTTCCTTTATAGCTTCTTGGGTTCAAACTTAAACAAATCATTTCTAGGCCAACTAGAGATTTTTTTCTCAATTTGTGCCATCATGTAATTTACATAGGCAGGTAACCTAGGACCTTTCCAACTACTTGAGTTTATTATTATTACCCAGCAAAATCCATTACTCTGTCGTTTCATGATCGCAGAAGTACCAGCCATGCTGCCTGTTCTGATCCAGTCGCCATTTTTCTTTACAACTTTCCAACCCAGAGGCCCTTTGAAGTCTTTATTCACAACCATCTGATCAATTAGATGGCCAGGAATCATATCTGGCACACTTCTGAAACCATCGATTAAAACCATTAGCTTAGCTAATTCTACGGAAGATGCAACCCATCCACCAGCAGAGCTAAGCAATTCAATAGGGTTGCCACCATAAGGTTTGGGTACCATCCTGCCCGATCCGTCGAAAGCTGGAATCAATGGACTTTCTTCTGCCTCGTAATATTTCACTTCATTGATTCTTTTGTCGGCCAAATAGCTTCGGCCAATGTGCATATCGAGTATTCCATGCGGTTTTAATACTTCATTAATCACAAAATCCTCGTATTTTTTTCCAGAGGCGGCTTCGATTACCTTACCCAGGAACATATAACCCATGTTCGAATAAGACGAACGTGTTCCTGGATCGAAATGTAATTTACGGGTGGCTACGAATCGACAATAAGAATCCATTGAGGCTGCTCCCGTTTCACCAGTTTTTTCGAGCACTACCAACGAATTAAAAGCAGGATCACCATACGACAATGTCCAGCCTCCGGCATGAGCAAGCAAATGCCTTACTGTAATGTTATAGAGCCTTTTATCAGCTACTTTGTCGAAGATTGAGTCTTTTAATATTGCTTTTGGCCCAAACACTTTCGAATCGAGCGATATGACTTTTTTCTCAACCAATTTCATAATTGCCACCGCAGTAATTAGTTTACTTACACTTGCAATTCGAAATACATTTCCGGGATTAACAACAGTTTTGGCTTCAACATCCGAGTAACCATATCCATGTGCAAAAACGAGTTTGCCATCTTTAACAATGGCCATAGTCATTCCGGCCAAATTCCATTGCTGAAGAAAATCGCCTGCCTTCTTAGCAATAAAATTACTTCCGGAGAATTCGGATAAATCGTTTGATAGCTTATAGTTTAAGCTGCTTTTATCGACTTCCTGAATTTTTTTTGTGATTTCAACCGGTTTGTTGTTGCTTGTACATTGACTAAAAATCAGAGCGAAAATCAGGTAACAACTAATGGTTTTTAAAGCGTACATATGTTTATTTCTTAAATTCAGCATTGTAAACTACCAATTAATCCGTTAACAGACTGAATGTTATGCCGCTCCATATACTGAGAAATACCGTTTATAATTTGAGCTGGAATTGTTGGATCGATAAAAAGAGCAGTACCAACCTGAATTGCGGATGCTCCGGCAATCATAAACTCAATTGCATCAGTGGCATTCATGATACCCCCCATTCCAATCACTGGAATTTTTACTGCATTATAAACCTGCCATACCATTCTAAGTGCAATCGGTTTCACTGCAGGGCCAGATAAACCTCCGGTAATGGTTGATAATACTGGCTTTCTGGTTTCGGCATTTACAGCCATTCCTAGTAAAGTATTAATAAGCGAAACACTATCAGCGCCCTGGCCTTCAACTGCTTTGGCTATTTCGGAGATGCTTGTAACATTTGGAGATAGTTTTACAATCAATGTTTTACTATAAACTTTTCTGACTGCTTTAACCACCGATTCGGCCGACTGACAACTGATCCCAAAGGCCATACCACCTTCCTTAACATTCGGGCAACTGATATTTAACTCAATGGCAGGTATTTTATCCAGTTCATTTAATCGTTCAGTTAGTGCCACATAATCATCAATAGTAGATCCATTTACATTGACAATTATATTTGTCTTTAGCTCTTTAATCCGGGGGTAAATGTTGGCTATAAAATTGTCAACACCCTTATTTTGAAGGCCAACCGCGTTCAACATGCCTGAAGGGGTTTCAGCCATCCTGGGATAAGCATTTCCTTCTCTGGGTTTTAATGTGGTTCCTTTAACCACTATTCCTCCAAGTAGCGATAAGTCAAAGAAATCTGAGATTTCTTCTCCAAAACCACAGGTTCCTGAGGCTGTCATAACCGGATTTTTTAAATCCAAGTCATGAATCTTTATTCCTAAATCTACCATTTCAGATCGTTTACATTAAACACAGGTCCATCAGTGCACACACATTTGTGACCAGCTTTGGTATCTTCGACACAACATAAACAGACACCAAAACCACAAGCCATCATATTTTCGAGCGAAACTTCGCAAAAGATATTCTTTTCAATCGCGGCTTTGCCAATTGATTTCATCATTAAATCGGGGCCGCAGGTGTATATTTTGCTGAATTGAGTTAATACTTTAGTAAAAACCGGATGGTTAGTTACATATCCTTTTTCGCCAAGAGATCCATCTTCGGTGGTGAAGAAAAAATTGCCATATCTTTGATAAGCAGATATATCGATGTGATCAATAGACGATTTGGCTCCAATTAAAACATTTACCTTGTCAGGAGATAATCCGCAAATTTTAGAGAGGAACAGCATGGGTGCAACCCCGCTACCACCACCAATCAAGAGAATCTGATCATTTTTATCTGGCAATGTGAATGATTTGCCTAAAGGAAATATCGCACTTATTTTCTGACCTTCACGTGCCTCAGTTAGTTTGCGAGATCCTCTTCCTAATATTTTTACCAGCAGAGAGATGGTCCGCATTTCGTAATTAACATCTAATATTGAAAAAGGTCGTCGCAGAAAAATATCTGTTGCTTCATTAATTTCAACATTGATAAACTGACCAGGTAAAATATCAGTAAATGGTATTGGTGATTGAAGTAATAATCGAAAATTATCTTTATTAAGTTGCTTATTTTCAAGCAATATGAAATCAGTTACCGTCTTTTTCATATATGTGAATTTGCCGGCAAAGATAGAGTAAAAATCTTACAGCGAGGGATAATAAACCTTAAAAGTTTGGTCCTTGAAAAAAACAATCAGGCGTTCTACTGGCTTTTCAGGACTAAAAAATTGATCCTTAATTACATTATCCTCCGTATTTTTTTCAACGGGTGGAGGAGGTGTATTTTTTTCTTTTGTTTCAGTAGGCGCTGTTTCATTAAGCAGAGGTTTTGTTTCCAGTTTCTCAGATGCAGGGCTTGATTTTTCCTGATTAGGATTTTGTGTCGTTATAGGTTCTGTTAGCTGGTCAAAAAGAGTCCTGCTTTTAACTGAAGCTTCAACCATTGGCCCTGTTCCAAGTAGGAGCCATTTGGCATTCAGATCTGGATATACCTGAAGCATTTTTTCTATAAACTGAAAACTTGGTTTATTCCTGTTTTTCAAAACATGAGTAACATTCGATCGTTGCACACCTATTGTATCTGCTAGTTCAGAAGGAGAAATTCCTTTGTAATCCATGAATTTTCTGATTCGCTCTTCCATATAAATGTAAATTTATGAATGTACAAATGTAATGCAAATAAATCAAATTCAAATTCAATAATGTTAATTGTTTTGAGTTACATTTGTATAATATTGATTTTAAATTGTCGAAATAACGATTTAATTAATTGATAAAATACTATTATTAAATTCTATAAAAATCTGAATTTGTGCATATTAAATATATTAATTGATTATAAAATATTAGTAATTAATACTTGTAAATAAATGATTTAACTAATTATTGATTATATGCAGTTTATATTGTTGTTTTTAAGTACTTTATGAAATTAATTAATTCAAAATAATACATTCGTTTTAGCGTTAGTAATGTCAATTGTATTTGAGTTATTTTTTGAACTTTAAGTTAATTGCTGCAATTTACATTTGATCAAATTAATGATTATTTATAAATGTAAACATTAATTGTTTGTATTTTAAAATTGCCATTTGTAACAACGATCGAATTTTTACCTTTAAATCGATTTTCGCTTGCATCTCAATTTTCTTGGCTGTAACTCCTACCCTTTCCTAGCCAGAACTTATTAAATTGCTCAGAAAATTTAAATCTGACTCGTTCGATTTTAGAATCTTATATTCTATCAAGATTCTGGTATCCTTCAAATTGAATTTAAGTAGAAATTATCTGTCCCTTTGTTAATTCGAGAGCAAATATCGAATTCTCAAGCAGTTATAATGTACTTAATTTATATGTAATAAATTTAATATCAATTAGATAAGCAAAAAATGTAATTAAACAAATAAGTTTTCTTCTGTAATAAAATGGGTCTTTTTGATATTAGATGTGTTAAAATGAACTTTTGATCTTAGAAATCGATGGCAAAATGCTAATTTTCATCTGTCTTTAATTTGACTTTCACTTGTCAGATGATATTCGCTACGATAAACATTTCTTTGTGTGACGAAGGACTTTATTTTTATAGTTCGTTTCTGGTATAAATAAAATTCGTATTTATGAGAGGTATTCCGTCTTCATTTTTAGTTTTCTTTTTCTCTTTTGTTTTCTTGGTTGAACTTATCTCCTATTTTGGATTCCGGTTACTGATCAAGCAAACATCAAAAAAAAAGCAATGCTACTTGGTCACACTTTACCTAATAATTGGCATTTCTATAACTGGTTTGTTTTTTTATTCGTTTTCGAGTCCTGAAATTATAAGGCAAAGTCGGAATTACACCTTTTTTTATATGGTGATCGTTATGGGTCTCTTAAATCTGATCCCTAAATCTTTTTTTGCATTAATGACCATTCTCTCCTACTTCATCCGCTGGTTTATTGGTCATCGTTGGCAGATTATTACTTTGACTGGCTCTTTTCTTGTTGGTTTGGGAATCTTTTTGGTAATATCATATGGTCATTTTTTTGGGCGTTTTACGATTGTTGTTGAGAAGCAAAACTTATACTTTAATGATTTACCAACTCAATTTGATGGTTTTAAAATTGTACAAATTTCTGACATTCATTTGGGGAGTTTTGCTAAGAATCCTAAGGTTTTAAAAGAAACCCTTCTTAAAATTAATGAACTTCATCCTGATTTACTTTTATTTACTGGCGATATTGTTAATAATTTCAGTGATGAGATGGTGGGATTTGAGTCCTATTTGACAAAGCTTTCTGCAAAGTATGGAAAATACGCTATTCAAGGGAACCATGATTATGGCGATTACTTTGAATGGCCAGATTCGATTAGCAAAAGAAGGAATTTGGATCAAATCAAGAGTGGCTCGACAAATACTGGATTTAAGTTGCTTTTAAATCAATGGGATAAAATTGTAGTAAAAGATACCTCAATTTCATTGATTGGTGTAGAAAATTGGGGTCACCGACCATTTCCTCAGTATGCTAATCTTTCAGTTTCAATGAAAGGGATTCCTGCAAACTCGTTTAAGATATTAATGTCTCACGACCCGGCATACTGGGATTCAATTGTCGTTCCTCAAACCGATATACCGCTAACGCTTTCTGGTCATACACATGGCGGTCAGTTCGGAATCATAATTGCAGGAATTGAATTTAGCCCGATTTACTGGACACAAAAGAACTGGGGTGGTTTGTATCAGGCAGGTAATCAACAGCTTTATGTGAATAGAGGTTTGGGAACAGTTGGATTTCCAGGACGTATTGATATGAGACCAGAAGTAACTTTACTGACTTTGTACCGGACTAAAAACCATTAAAATTAATCGATAGGAGAAGATTAAATTGGAAGTCCTGATAGTTGGGCCGGTAAACTGACCGAAATCCAACTTCAATTGGTGCAATAAATCGTAAAACATGTAGATCAGAGGTTAACTCCAGTCCCAACGATTTCATCTCCATTTCAACTTTGTTCGGATGTATCGTGCCATTATTATCTCGCGTTGGCATTGATAGCCAGGCATAATCGTAGAAAAATGAAGATTTTACGCGTTTTATATAGGCCAGTTTTCCGATGCTCAAATCAGGATAGGAAATTGGTAGTTTGTAATCGATCGCTGATGAATACATCTTATTATTTTGGTAACCGTTATAACCACGCGGAACTCGTACAAAATTCGAAAAAGTATATCTACTGCTTGTAAAGCTCTTGTTTTGAAAGCCTTGATATATTTTGAATCCATCATTTTTTGCCATTCCCGGGAAATAAAAAATGGTTTGAATGCCTGAAAGTGTTCCCAAATCGGAGCCAACAAAAGGAGTGTGCCGGTAAACGATGTCGAACTGCTGCCCCCACCTGGGCATAATATTTTGATTGGATTGATGTAATAAATTGTAAAAGTAAATCCGGTAGGATAAAGCATGGTAGCTGCCAGGATATATGTTCTTTAAAGTAGAATCTGGTTTTGAAGTATTCACCATCGAATATTCTATTTCGGGATAAAGTATTCGTGAATACTTGCCTTTCGACAGATTGAGCGGTAACCGGACATTAACGTCGGCGGTGATTTCCTTCCAGGTAAGTCGCTGAATAGTGGTGTCGCTGTGGACAATCTGGTGATTTTGATTAACAGTATTTCTTATCTGATAGTAGTTTGAAGCTTCATTTCCTGCTGATATTTCTGTAGTTATCTCCGGAAACCAACCCAAATAGTTGAAAGCAAGTTTATATCTGCCAGTGTGGTCGGTCGTATTGTAATCATAACCCAATCTTGTTTCGGCAGTCCCTAATTTATTCTGTGAGAACAGAGAAAAACCTGGACGGATTTCGTAGCTGTTTATATCGACATATGCCGGAGCCCAACTATGAAAATTAAACAGATGCCCAAGTTTTGAATATTTTTTTGATGTGTAACTTACTGAATCAGTGTCCGAAAAGTTTGGTATTCCTTTCTCCTGAGCAGCAAGATTTTTAGCAAGCTGATCGATCGTTAATTGAATATCTTTAATTTCCTTTTGGCTCTTTTTATCCTGAAATGGAATGACTGCAAGCTGATATCCGGATGAATTATAATTACTAAACAAAACCTGTTTGCCAGATTTTAATACCGAAGGGTAATCAGCTCCGAAAGGAACTGATGCAATTTGTGTAATTACTTTACTTTCAATGTCGAATGAATATAAATTATCAATTCCGGAGAAATCGGCAGAAAAAATGATCTTTCCTTTTGAATTAACCGGATTTTTCAGATTTGCGAAGGTTTTGTCAGTCAATTCCTTAAGTTGTTTGGTTTTCAAATCGAGCGAAGCCAAGTATTTCCCTTTCGACGACAAACAAACAACATACAGCCTCCCCCCTTTTTCGTCCCAGCATGGTGTCAAAAAGTATTGATTATCAGAAGTCTTAAACCTATCGATCAATTTGCCTGTTTTCAGTTCGAAAACCGAAAGGAAGAAATTATTTTGCGGATCCACTTCGACGGCTGCAAATGATTTTAAATCAGGCGATATGACCGGACTGAATAATTTATTTGTACTTTTTATTTCTTGTTTTACTTTACTTTCAATATTATATACCTGAATAACAGAACGATATGAATGAGTCCAACGCACATCGGCCCGGTTTTCAGCCCAGATAATCAGGTTGCCGGTTAGTGAAACCGATTCTTCTAAAATTGTACCTGGGGTATAAATTACGTGTTCGAATTTGTTTGGATTAATCAGTACAAATCGCCCAATATCATTGATAGAAGTTCGATAGGCGAAAAGAAGGGAGTCGTTATAAATTTCAGGATATAAATATTCGGAATACGATTTTTTGTTTGGCGAAACAACTGAAAAAGAATCAATCATTCTGGACGATAAGTCCTTTTTCCATTCTTGAATAAGATTGTTGAAAATGCTGGAATAGAGTTGCTTTGATGTTTGTTTGGTCGTTTTTTTTAGAGAAGCATTAAGCGGGGTTAAAGAAAACGGCTGTTTCCCAATTTGTTGGAGTGCATCAGACCAGACGTTTGCTCCAAATTCTTCACGACTTTTGCCAACCATCCAGTAGCCCAACTTATAATAATCGGTCACAAAATCTTTATAGGAACCCAGATAGGCTTTGTCAAATGAGTATTTCCCTTTCTCAATTAATTGTGCCCGGTATTCCATGCTGAAAGAAGCCATTCGTCCACGTCCGCTATATGACAAGGCTGTTTCTGTAACCACGGCATCGCCCTCCAAAAACCACGAAGGCAGGTAAGCTCCGGTAACAATTGCAGTAGCCTGTTCTCCTAAAATGGCTTTGACTAATATTGGAAGTTCGCTTTGTATTTTGTCCATCTGAACCAAATGTCTGAATTCATGCAGAGCCAGTTGTTCCAGCCAGTCCTGGGCATAGATTTGCTGGCTAGGTGTAGTAAAAAGTTCCATTCGTTTGGGTGCCCAAGCCAACAAACCATTTGAATCGACAGTGCGGGTGTGTAAAATGACTGAAACTTTACGTGGGTGAAAATCCAGAGTTTGATTTCCGTATTCGTAAACTTTTTCCAATACAAAAGAAAGTCGTTGTGCTTGTTTTTCAAACTCTTGCGGATAAACGATCTGGAAATTACTGGTATTAATTTGCTTCCATTTAATTGACGAAGGGTCTTGGCCGGTTTGAAAATACTGCGCCTTCGCAACCCCAATGAGTAAAAATGCTAATATGGTAAGAATAGTAATTTTCTTCATGAATTCAGATTGATCGAAAACGCGTTTGTTATTGGTTAAAGTGAAAATTAAAACTACTCAAATTATTTAATAAACGTCAAAAAAAAGAAAAGTGTATAAAACCTGATAGCATAGAATAATATTTAGAATATTTCGTTGAACTCAGGGGTTCGAATTCCATTTGATTATTTGATTTATTGAACAGAAAATACTCTGGAAGAAGGCCATGTTAGCCCAAGTTTGTTAATTTTGAATTTTTCTAAACGAGAAGCACTTTGGACATAAATTTCGATCATACTTATTCCGGATTATTTGTAGTATTATCCCTCGTTGCTGCTGCTGGTATCAGTTACTTTTTGTATTTCAGAAATGCTGATAATTTGAGCCTTACGACGACACAGAAGGTATTTTTAGCCATTTTGCGATGCTTATCATTTTTCCTGATTTTTCTGTTTTTGTTGTCACCTTTGGTTGAGAGAACAAAAAAGATCAAGCAGTTACCTATTCTGGCCGTAGCTTTTGATAATTCCCAATCGGTTCAACCATTTTCTGAGTCATACAATCAATTGGCACAAACTTTAAAAAGTCGATTTGCTGATGATTACCAGTTGGAATTCTGGTCGTTTGGTGCAAAGGTCGAAAATACAGAATCGTTTACCGGAACAGATCGCCGATCGGATTATGGACAGATATTAAAGTCACTGAAAAACAACTATATAAATAAGAATATTGGTGCATTAATTTTGTTTGGTGATGGTATTTATAATCAGGGTCAGAATCCCATGAATTTCGCGTCCAACCTGAAATTTCCGGTGTACTCGGTTGGTGTTGGTGATACCACTCGCAAAACGGATGCAATAATTCGGAATGTCAGGACTAATAAAATTACTTTTCTTAAAAATAAGTTTCCGGTTGAAATTGAACTGAAGTTTTTGAAACTTAAAAATAAGATTGCTTACATCGAGATCGAAAACAATCACAAATCAGTTTTTTCAAGTACGGTTTCAATTACTTCTGATGACGATTTTAAACTCGAATTCGCTAATCTGGAGGCTTCCGAAGTTGGAATGCAGCACTATAAAATCAAAGTTCGTCCTTTTGAAGGCGAGTCCAATTTAAAAAATAATGAGTATGAATTTGTTATTCAGGTACTGGAGAATAAACAAAAAATATTAATGCTCAGCGATAGTCCTCATCCAGACCTTGGCGCTATTCGCACTAGTGTAGGTGAACTTCAAAACTATGATATAAAGATAGTTACAGGCAATGATGTGCCCGATAGCCTTACTTCATATAGTCTTGTTGTTTTAAACCAACTTCCTTCCCTGAAAAATGCTGCAAGTAAGCTCTTAACCAAGATAAAGGACTCCCGTGTTCCTGTTTTATTTTTGATTGGACCAAATTCGATGCTTGATCAATTAAATTCGCTGGACATGGGTTTGAAAATCATGTCGAGTAAAAATTCAGAAGAAGTACAACCTGTATTTGATAGCAAATTTTCTTTGTTTACGCTGTCAGACGAAACCAAAGAAATGATTAAAACCACACCCCCTTTGGTGTCGCCTTTTGGAAATACGCAATTGTCAGCAACAGTTCAGAATCTAGCATTTCAAAATATACGGAATATTCAAACCAACAAAACGATGATGGCTTTTGGTACAGATAAAGGTCGAAAAGTTGGGTTCATAGTTGGTGAAGGACTTTGGCGCTGGCGCTTGTACGATTTTCAGTTAAATGGCAATCATGACGCTTTTGATGAACTGATTCAAAAAACGATACAATATCTGGCACTCAAAGAAAACGAAGACAACTTTAATGTTTATCATCCTGCAGTTTTTCAGGAAACGGATAATATTGAATTAACGGCAGAACTGTACAACGACAGTTATCAGTTGGTTAATACTCCGGATGTATCAATTCGGATTAAAAGCGATAGTCTGAAAGAATTTAGTTACCTGTTTGATCGCACTGATGATTATTACAGTCTAAATGCCGGAAATCTTGAGCCTGGAGATTATACTTTTGAAGCAGAAACTCAGCTTGGAAATCAACATTTTACTGAAAAAGGAAACTTCAGTATTGTCAGGAATGAAATTGAGACGCAAAACACTCAAGCTGATTTTGGCGTTTTGTATCAGTTGTCTCAACAAACTGGAGGTCAGTTCTACACCGGTGGAAATTATGGCACATTACTTGACGCTATTGATGCCAATAAACTGATTACTGTTCAACATCATAAGCAAACACTTCAAACCGAATGGATTAATTTGAAATTGTTATTTTTCTTGTTGATTCTATTGTTGGGTGCCGAATGGTTTTGTCGGAAATATTGGGGAATATATTAACAAGTAATTGAAATAATTGAAGATGCAGTTTTTCAGAAAGATCACAGACTATAAAACTTTACTATTTTTTGCTTTCGGAATCACTATGATTTCGTGCAAAAGTAACTATGCGATTCTTACTATTGAAAACAGCCAGCCTGCAATAGCCGAATTGTCGAATGACGTTCAGAGCATTACATTAATGAATCGCAGCATGAACAACCAGTTTCAGAACCATCGGGAAGATTCGTTGCAAATGTATTTTTATAGAAAGGGATTTCAGCTCTCAAGCATTGTTCTCGATAGTACTGCTGCCGATACAACAATCAGGGCCTTGGCTGCATTGATGTTCGATTCTGGAAGGTATGATATAGTTGTTCCGAATGAACTAAATTTGAAAAGAAACGTTTCGTATGAAATTCTTCCGGATACGTTAAATCCAGATCAGGTCAGTGAAATCTGCAAAAAATTCAATACCGATGCTTTAATGGTGCTTGAGCGATTTTCGACAAAAACGATGGCCGATTTTTCCGCTGAAAAATATCAGGATGCTAATGCTGAATTAGTTAATTCTTATTATGCGACTCTCGATTTGAAATACGATGCCTTCTTCAGGATTTATAAGCCGGGGGAAAAAACGTTGCTAAAGGAAATTGCAATAAGTGACACCATTTATTGGGAGAGCGCTGATTATACGCAGAAAGGCCTTTTCGGTAAGTTACCATCGGTTAAACAAGCGTTGATAAATGCTGGAATTAAGGTTGCTCTTGATGTTGATAGCAAGGTCTCCCCTTCCTGGATTACTGAGAAAAGAGGGTATTTCTTATTCAAAAACAAGGATGATCGTGGACAACAATTTATGAATGAAAATAATTACGAAGAAGCGGGTAAATATTGGGCATTTATGGCCAAGTCAACGAATAAGAATGTCCGGAGTAAAGCTGAATATAACCTTGCGTTGATCAATGAATTAAATGGCGATTTGGATAAGGCGATTGAATATGGTTTAAAATCGTTTTATTCGCAGTACCGGCTTCAAACAGAGATTTATTTGAAAAAGTTGGAAGCCAGGAAAACTCTATTGCAAAAGGCAGAATAATTTAAAACATATGGGCTGGTGTAAGGTGTTTCGTTATATTTAGAAAGACAATATTTATACGGAAATTTTAATAAATAACATAATAATTTAAGTATGGAATAGCTAGTTGATCAAATATATGTATTAAGCAGGAATGCATATAAAGGACTATTCCATTTCGTTGAGAGTTTATGGAATAACTAAAGTTGATACGAGAACTCTTATTACCAACTTTGAAATTTATACAAATGAAACGTAAGTCAGGATTACTTGGGTTGTTTTTTTTGTTGATTCTTAGCTCTTGTGTGAGTTTCGAAAAATTTTCAATTGAAGTATATAAACCTTCGGAGCTTACCTTGGGTCCTGATATAAAGAAAATAGCTCTTGTTTCGCGAAACCTGAAGTATTCAAACGATACGCTTCAGAACTATCAGGTACGAAATCATCAATTAATCAAAGATAAAGTCTGGTTCAATTCAGATAGTCTGGCAATTAAAACCTGCTTGGATAGTTTATCAGGTCGGTTGTTGGCACAAAACAAGTTTGACAGCATCTTAATTCTACCGGTTACTATATTTCCCAAAGTCAGGGTCAAAGAGATAAGACCATACAAAGCTGAATGGTACAAAGCTATTTCTGAAAAGACAGGCGCCGATGCTTTGATACTTCTTGATATGTTTTCGTGTTTTTACAGCCAAAATGATGTTAATTCAACATCGATTGCCAATGTGGTCACTTCCAATATATGGTCGGTTTATACAGCTAAAGAACAAAAAATTATCGATCGGTTTACTCAGGTTGATACCCTCTACTGGGATGGACTGGATGAAAATGGTCAGTATAAGAAACTAAGGATTCCGGGCAAAACGAGTGCTGTTGCCCTTGCTGCCGGGGTGATTGGCGAAAACTACGCCAAGCATATTTTACCTGCCTGGATTAAAGTTGACCGGACGTTCATGCTATGTAGCGATCCTGAATTGCAAAAGGCCGTAAAGCTGGCGCAAAATAATAAGTGGGACGAGGCTGTCGCCATTTGGCAGGTTTATTCCGGAAGTAAAAATAAGCGTAATCAGGTAGTTGCATTATACAATTTGGCACTCGCCAGTGAAATGAACGGAACCATTGATCAGGCCATCGGGTTGACCGATCGGGCTGCAAAAGCAAGTTCCGGAACATTTCTATCGGCTGAAAATGAAGCTGTCCGGAAATATTCGGCGGTGTTGTACCAACGAAAAAATGAGATTAACAAGCTAAACAAACAACATGAAGCCCGCTAGAAATCTTCTGCTGCTTTTACTGCTTGTTGTAAATCTGAGTTCCTGCCTCATAGCCTATGATGCGCGGACTACCCAGATTGAAATCATGAAACCGGGCGTAATTACTATTCCTGAAAATATGGATACGGTTGCCATTGTAAATCGGGATTCTTATATGCACGATCCAATCCCATTTCGGTATTTTGATGGAATTAACATTGAATCAGATACAACCATAACATACACGGCCTTGTCGAATGTCTGTGTTGACGCTTTGGCTGGGTTTTTTAAAAAGGAAGGATATTTTAAAAAAGTGATTAATTATCGCGATAGTTTAGCCAGTGTACAATCATCAACTCCGGAAGAACTGTTTCTCAAAATGAAATCCGACCTTTGTATTTTTCTGGATCATGTCGATTTTGGGGTTGTGGCTTTAAATGGTTTTAACGGTATGGCTACGAATACCGTCCTTTTAAAGTGGAACATAGCCATTAAAACAGATACGTTATCTTATTTGTATAATCAAGCTGATACCTTGTTTTATGGTGCTACTGATTTTCCACCAAATTTAGATAGACAGGAAAAAATCCGTCGGCTTGTCAACAATTCTGCAGAATATCTTGGTCGGTCTTTTGGCTCCAGGCTCATCCCTACCTGGATACCTGTCGAACGTCTATATTACCAATCCATGAATCCGGATATGCATCAGGCCGAAAAGTTTGCTCTAAACAACGAATGGCTGAAAGCAGCCGAAATATGGAATAAACAAACAAAAAATAAAAATAAAACTATTGCAGCCAAAGCCAGCTATAACATGGCTCTGGCCTGCGAAATGGAAGGAAAATTGGATGTTGCCATCGACTGGCTAATCCAGTCTTATTCAATTATTAAGGAAAATAATGACGACCATCGGGCAAATTGCCAGCGATATATTACTGTGCTGGCCCAACGAAGAAAGGAAATTGTGAAGTTGGGAAAACAAGTCAGGAATTAAGGTTATAATTAAACTGATCTGGGTGAGGAACCTCTGTCTCGGGATGGAAATGAAACCAACCGGGGGCACTGCCACGATGTCAAGGTAAAAATGAAAGCCACTGAATGAAAAATGAAACCAACAGGAGTGGCGAACCTCAATATCGGAGTAAAAATGAAACCCTGCCAACTTGTCTCCATTCAAAATGCAGGAACAACGTGCTCGAACCGGAATGTGGGATTTGGTCTGCCCGGACTCAGGCAACGAAGGGCAACAATTTTTTTTTTGATTAGTGAACTTTTGGTTGCATCCAGCGTTTTGCGAACAATCTCTTCAAGAGCTTCCGGATTCATTTCCACACGGGCATTTAGGGTCAGTCGGGCGTTAGCACTTATTCCGGCCGAACTTCGAAAACTCAAGGTTTCATTCGACCCGATTAGGTTGCCAATCAGGTAATTCTCGCCCGATTCAATCAATAGTTTAACGTGTCCAACCGAGGCTTTCATCGAATCAAACTGATGACTCAGATTTTGCATTAATTCGCGGGCAAAACCATCCCAATCGGTTTCCACACCCGAGAGTTCGATGGTGGTATTCAACCATCCCAACACGGCTTCGCCCTCGGCATATACATCGTAATCCACTTCTACCAAGCGTTTTCCGGCATCAGTTCGGGTTAGCACTTCATGGAGCCATTCATCAATTCCTTCTCCTGAAAGTGAACTTACAATCAATACTTCTGAATCTGGAAAATGCAATTTTACTTTTTCCTTCAGAAGAATCAATTCTTCTGGTGAAATTAGGTCGGATTTACTGATCAGGATCAGATCACTTTCTTCGAGTTGTTTTCTGAAAATATAGGCGGCACTCGGATGTAAGCCAGCAGAACCAACATTCAGGATGTCGTTTAATCGAATTGGGTCAGCCAATACCGACAATGGACTGATGAGCAATTCGGCGCGCAGATTTTGTTTGAGTGGTTGCACGATGGTGGCCGAAAGATCGGTACAACTTCCAACCGGTTCGGCAATAATAACATCGGCATTAGCTTCGTCACGTACTTCCTTCAAGGCCCTGATCAATCCGTCGAAATTGCAACAAAAGCAACTTCCGCTTACTTCGGCCACTTTTACATCGTTTCGAGAAAGCAACACAGTATCAACCAGATCGGGAGCTTGGTCGTTGGTGATCAAACCGGTTCGTTGTCCGCTTTCGGTGATTCGCCGGGCAGCTTCCCACAACAGTGTTGTTTTACCGGCTCCGAGGAACCCTCCTACCAGAATTAGTCGTGTGATTTTCATATTTTTAGTTTTTGAACATCGAAAAGAGGAAAATGGAAAAAGTATTACGGTTTTCTTTTTCCTTGTTATTTGTTTTAGTCATCGCAGCAACATGAGATTGATTTACGTTTCATCGCGGGTTCAATGAGATAGACAAAAAACAGCGAAGCCAGCATTCCGCCTATGATTGGAGCTAAAATGTAAACGAAGAAAAATCCTCCGGATTGATCGGGAAAAGCAGCATTATCCCAACCAAACAGCCAGGCCACCAGTCGTGGCCCAAAATCACGGGCTGGGTTCAAACCAGCCTGAGTCAATGGTGAAATCAAACCAATGATGGAGGTAACGGTTAACCCGATAAACATTGGTGCCATAGAATCGTTTGGCCGCCCTACGTTACATCCTTCGGTGAGGGCAAAAATCATCAGTAAAAGCAGGAAGGTTCCAAGAACTTCGGCTATCATAGCCAATGGCATCGAAACAATTGCCAAACTTCCAGGCGCGGCATAATATTCGCCAAACATTTTTGCTGTCTGAATCGATTCGACGGAACTGCGCACAATGTTGTGCGTATTTTCGAATGATGAAATGGAGGGACCAAACAGCAAGTAAATAACCAATCCAGCCAGAATTGCCCCGGTGAATTGTCCAGCAAGGTATGCTGGTACTCTTCTGATCGCCATTCGTTTGCCAATCCACATCGCCAACGTAACTGCGGGATTCAGGTGGGCACACGATAAATGACGGGTCAGGTAAATGGCCAGAGTTACTCCTATTCCCCAGGCCAGCGCAATCTGCATCAATCCCTGATAGGCATTAAAAAGCACGGTTACAGCAATTGAGCCACAACCGAAAAGCACTAAAATAAAAGTACCCAATGTTTCGCCTATAAATTCTTTGGAGTATCTCACTGTTTTACCTGCTGGTTTACAATTTTGATTTGATTTCGTTGATTATTAGGGTAAAGTGTCAAATTTATCAAAAACATGAAATTCCAGAGCTGGATTTAAACTCATTAACAAACTATTTTGATTCATTCTATTCCTGAATTCATTTCAATAAGAAACCCTGAAATTACAGCATATCTGCTACAGTTTCAGGGTTACTTCTATTCTTATGAATTTCTATTTCTTTTCCGGAATTGACTGGTTTTGATAAATTACAGGTCCCTTTTTTAAAGCCAAAATAATAAGAAATATGCCCGCTAAAACAAATGGAATACTCAGCCATTGCCCCATGTCCAGACTCATTCCTTTTTCAAAAGCTTCCTGAGGTTCTTTGATAAATTCGATGAAGAAGCGGGCGCTGAAAACTAAAGTAAAAAATACACCGAAAATAAGTCCCTGGTAATCTTTGGCCTTCGTTTTCCAGTACATATAAAGCATTACTCCAAAGGTGAACAGGTAGCTTAACGACTCATAAATCTGGGTTGGATGTTTGGCAACGGTTTCATGGTTTCGTTCAAAAATAAAACCCCAAGGCATGTTGGTTTGTACGCCATATATTTCAGAATTCATCAGGTTTCCAAAACGGATCATGGCGGCCACCAGTGCTGTTGGAACCACTACCCTGTCGATTACCCATAAAATAGAACGTTTCGAAACTTTTCGGCTCCAGATGGTCAGAGCTATTAAAATTCCCAAAACACCACCGTGGCTGGCCAATCCTCCTTGCCAAACGTACAGGATTTCAATCGGATGTTGCGAATAATAATCCCAACCATAAAAGAAAACATGTCCCAAACGCGCACCAATAACAGTTGCAACAATTAAATAAATGAAAAGGCTTTCGAGCCATTTCAGGTTCTCTTTTTCATGTTTGAACATTTTCTCCACATGTTGATACCCGAAAAGAAACCCAACGGCAAACATCAGTCCATACCAACGAACATGTATTGGTCCTAACGAAAAAATTTCAGGGCTTACGTTCCAATGAATAAATGCAAGAATGTCCATACTGTTATTTTATTGGGTTTTTAAAAGATATATGGAGAAAGGTTACCTGATAATGAAGAAGGAAAAAAGGAAAACTTCTATTTAATTTTCCTGTTTCCTGTCTCCGTTTTTCTTTTTTTTAATTAATCGGCCAAATCTTTACCGTGGCACGATTTGAATTTTTTACCACTTCCACATGGACAAGGATCGTTTCGGCCTACCCGTTTCTCGACCCGAACAGGTTGCACATGCTGCGGCTCACGTGGCGCTTCAGGCCGGTTTGGGACTGAACTTCCGGAGGCATCCGATTTTGATGTCGATAATTTGCTCATGTCGAGCCCTCGGCGTTCGTGACCTTCACGAATTTGTTCTGGTTCGCTCACTGGAATATGACCTTTGGCAAGCATCGAAACGATTTGTTTGTTCACCTTTCCAATCATCAATTTGAACAAATTAAACGATTCGAATTTGTAGATGAGCAGAGGATCTTTTTGTTCGTAGGTGGCATTTTGAACCGATTGTTTCAGGTCGTCCATCTCGCGAAGCTGTTCTTTCCAGGCATCGTCAATAGTTGCCAGCAGTGTTTGTTTCTGGAACGATTTAACAAGCTCTTTGCCTTGATTTTTGTATGCTTTTTCCAGGTTGGTAATAATCTGGTAAATGTGGATTCCGTCAGAAATTGGCACCACGATATTTTGGTACAGGTTTGCTTTTTGCTCATAGACTTCACGGATGACTGGATAGGCCTGTTTGGCAATCACTTCCATCCGCCGGGTATAAGCCGATACCATTTCATGATAGATTTTGTCAACAATATCCTCGGCTTTCATTTGCATGAAATCCTTTTCCGAAACTGGCGATTCTATCGACATTAACCGGATCAGTTCAAGGTTGAAGGTTTCGAAGTCGCCATTGGACTGATTCTCATTCACCAGGTTGTCAATTACATCATACATGGTATTCAGGATGTCAACTTCTACCCGCTCGCCAAATAAAGCGTGACGACGTTTTTTGTAAATGACTTCGCGCTGTGAGTTCATAACGTCGTCGTATTCGAGCAACCGTTTACGAATGCCGAAGTTGTTTTCTTCCACTTTCCGCTGGGCTCGTTCAATCGACTTGGTAATCATCGAATGCTGAATCATTTCGCCTTCCTTCAGGCCAATTTTATCCATGATTCCGGTAATACGATCAGATCCGAACAAACGCATCAAATCGTCTTCCAGTGAAACGAAGAACTGAGAAGAACCGGGATCTCCCTGACGGCCTGAACGTCCACGCAACTGGCGGTCAACGCGGCGTGACTCATGGCGTTCGGTACCAATAATGGCCAATCCGCCCAATGCTTTCACTTCAGGTGTTAATTTAATGTCGGTACCACGACCAGCCATGTTAGTAGCAATGGTTACCATGCCTTTTACCCCGGCATCGGCCACAATTTCAGCCTCACGGGCATGAAGTTTGGCGTTCAGTACGTTGTGCTTGATCCCGCGCATTTTGAGGTAGCGGCTTAACAATTCGGAAATTTCGACTGAAGTCGTTCCGACCAAAGCTGGTCGGCCAATTCTATTCAGTTCCACAATTTCTTCAACAACGGCATTATATTTTTCGCGTTTGGTTTTGTACACCAAATCTTCACGGTCGTCACGAATGACTTTTCGATTGGTTGGAATAACAACAACATCGAGTTTATAGATGTCCCACAATTCACCCGCTTCGGTTTCGGCAGTACCAGTCATACCGGCCAGTTTGTGATACATCCTGAAGTAATTCTGAAGGGTAATTGTTGCAAATGTCTGAGTTGCTGCTTCAACTTTAACATGTTCCTTGGCTTCAATGGCCTGGTGCAATCCATCGGAATAACGACGGCCTTCCATGATACGACCGGTTTGCTCGTCCACAATTTTCACCTTGTTTTCGATAACCACGTATTCCACGTCTTTTTCGAACATGGCATAGGCTTTCAGCAACTGATTGATGGTGTGAACACGTTCCGATTTAATCGCATAATTGGTAAGCAAATCGTCCTTCTTTTCCAGAACCTGTTCTTTCGTCAGCTCTTTATTATTTTCAATTTCAGCTATTTCGGAACCAACATCAGGTAAAATAAAGAAGGAAGGATCATCAACGTCATCTGAGATAAGATCAACTCCCTTGTCGGTTAACTCTACTGAATTTTGTTTTTCATCGACGATAAAATACAACGGATCGGTAATCAAATGCATGAGCTTATTGTTGTCCTGCATGTGAGCATTTTCCGTTTTGGTCATCATGGACTTGGTTCCTTCTTCGCTCAGAAATTTGATAAGCGCTTTGTTTTTTGGCAAGCCTTTGTGAGCCCGAAGAAGTAAAACCGAGCCTTCTTCTTTTTCTTCCCTGGTCGAATTCGGATTGTTCAGAATACGTTTGGCGTCAGACAAACACTGAGTGGCCAGGTTCCGCTGAGCAGCGTATAGTTTTTCAACTTTAGGTTTTAGTTCTTCAAATTTTTGGTTTTCGCCTTTTGCAACCGGACCTGAAATAATTAATGGAGTACGGGCGTCGTCAATCAAAACTGAGTCAACCTCATCCACGATCGAATAATGATGTTTCCGCTGAACCAAATCACGTTGGCTAATGGCCATGTTATCGCGCAAGTAGTCGAAGCCGAATTCATTGTTTGTTCCGTAGGTAACATCCGAAAGATATGCTTTGCGGCGGCCATCGGAGTTTGGCTGATGCTTATCGATACAATCAACACTCAAGCCGTGGAATTCGAAGATTGGTCCCATCCATTCCGAGTCACGTTTCGACAAGTAGTCGTTTACGGTAACCAAATGAACTCCTCTTCCGGTTAACGCATTCAGGAATACAGCTAAAGTAGCAACCAAAGTTTTTCCTTCACCGGTTCCCATTTCAGCCACTTTTCCCTGGTGCAAAACGATACCTCCAATGAGCTGAACATCGTAATGAACCATGTCCCAGGTAATCTGGTTTCCGCCAGCCATCCATTTGTTTAACCAAATGGCTTTGTCATCTTCAATTAATATACTGCCTCTGGTTGTTGCCAGATCGCGGTCAAAGTCGCTGGCTGTTACTACAACACGTTCATTTTCGGCAAATAGCTTGGCTGTTGCTTTAACAATCGAGAATGCAATTGGGAGAATTTCATTCAGTACTTCTTCCAATTTATCATCAATTTTTTCTTCAAGCTTATCTATTTCCTGATAGATTTTTTCGCCTTCCTGAATATCAACGGTATCAACAAGTTCCTTTAGCTCAGCGATCCGATCTTCTTCCGGCTTAATCCGATCTTTAATCAGATCTTTTAACCGGGCCGATTCTGCTCTCAGTTCGTCGTTCGACAACAAACTGATGCGTTCGTATTCTTTTTTTATGAGTTCGAGCAAAGGAGCAATCTCAGCCATGTCTTTTTCGGCTTTTGAGCCAAGAATTTTGCCTAGAATTTTGTTTATAAATGCCATTATCTGGGTTTTAATTGATCAAAAATTGAAAGTCACAAATGTAGTTATAATGTTTAAATCTGGAATCGGTTTTTACGATTATCATGCCATGGGGAAAAACGGTGAAAGATCGGTCAAAATTACCTTTTCAACAAAAATAACTGCCAATAAATCAGTAAAAGCACTGTATGTACAATTCTGCCAATGCCATTTTGAGCCTGAAAAGCAATTTTGAATCCGGTTTTATTTACTTTTTTTTGGCTAAAATACGAGACATGTCTGATTTTTCAAACCAGTGTTTTGTGTACAGGAAAACATTTGATCTGCAGATTACCAAACGGAATATTCAATTCAATCTTACGGTGTGCAATGAATGCAAAGGTACCGATCGGGAAAAGAAAGCTATCGATTAACTTTTATAAGGTATGTCTAAAGGTTTTGTTTGTGGCTGTATCCGAAAAAAAGCCACCGGGAGAATCCGATGGCTTTGGACAAAATCAAATGTCTGTTTAGAAAATCAAATGTCTGTAATCCTCATTCAGTAGATCAGGCAAATAACTTGCAATCAATTCCAGCGCATAATCGTCTGAAACGACATTAGGGGTCAGAGTCTTTTGATTTTGGATCTGCTGTTTATTTAAAACGGATGAACTAATTTCTTCGGGAACTTCACGCCACGAACGACGCATATCTTTCACACCAAATCCTTCTTTATCAGAAGCATAAGCTACTTCAAAAAATTCAGAGCGAACAATATATTCTTTTCCTTTAGCAACTTTGCGTAAAGTGATTGTTACCGGTTTTTTCTGTTCCGAGTATCTTATTGTCCATACTTTTTCGGCTGACTTGCCCAAATAAAGGTTCTCAACCTGAGTAATTTTAACTTCCTGAGTTCCTGTTTTCACTGAGTTTGCAAAAGAAAATGAACTTGCCATAAGTAAAAAGGCCACTACTGCTAAACGAATTGTTACTGTTTTCATAACTTTGAGATTAATTGTTAAACGATTGTTTGCTGTTTTCTAAATACATGACGGGTGAGTCGCCGTTTCGTTGCACGAAATTTTAAATTTTTTATTAACGTGATTTTTTCTTCAAAAACAATTCGAATATGAATTTTAATACTCTCACTACGAGTCGATTTTCAGTAAGATCATACACCAGTCAAAAAGTTGATAAGGATTTGATATTAGAAATTTTGGATGTCGCGCGAATGGCACCTTCGGCGGTGAATTTCCAGCCCTGGCATTTTGTAATAATTACTGAACCTGAAAACCTGATTGATATTCAAGAAGTTTATCCCAGAAGTTGGTTCAAAGAAGCGCCAGCCTGCATCGTAGTTTGTTCGGATCATAGCCAATCGTGGAAACGAAAATCGGACGGAAAAGACTTCGCCGATGTGGATGCCGCCATTGTTATTGATCATCTGGTTTTAAAAGCTACTGATTTGGGGCTCGGCACCTGTTGGGTATGTAATTTTGATGCTGCTATGGCTCGGGAAAAACTACAATTGCCCGATCAAATTGAACCCATAGCCCTTATTCCGTTGGGATATACGACGTCAGAAGCTCCGCCGAAATCGCGGAAACCTCTGTCAGAAATGGTACATTGGGAAAAATTTACAAACCTTTAAAATCCCGGATATATTTTTCCAGTCGTTTTAAGCCTTCAATGATGTTTTCGAGCGAATTGGCATACGAAAAGCGCAGGTAACCTTCACCGTTTTCACCAAAATCGATTCCGGGAGTGACTCCCACATGCGCTTTCTCCAGAATATCGAAAGCCAGTTTATACGAATCTGACGAAAGATGACGGGCATCAACGAAAACGTAGAATGCGCCGGTTGGTTCAACTGTAATTCTGAATCCCAATTCGCGCAAACGGCTGATCATGAATTTGCGTCGCTCGTTGTAAATATTTTTCATGTGTTCCACATCGGCTTCAGCCTCACAGAGTGCTGCAACACCGGCGCGTTGAGCCACAGAACTGGCGCAGATAAACAGGTTTTGCTGAAGTTTTTGCATGGGACGCACAAATTCTTCAGGAGCAATGACATAGCCCAGCCGAAGACCGGTCATGGCATACAGTTTCGAAAATCCATTCAGGACAAAAGCACGGTTGGTAAACTCCAAAATGGAATGCGCTTGATCTTCGTAAACCAGTCCATGATAAATTTCGTCTGAAATAATATACGGAGAAAACCCCGCAATCGACTTTAGCGTTTCTGTAGAGAGCAGATTACCTGTTGGATTCATCGGGCTGTTGATCATGATAGCTTTGGTTCGGTTGGTAATTGCATCACAAATGTTTTCAGGCCGGTATTGAAATCCATCTTTCTCGAAGACGGGAACTTTTACCATTTTGGCTCCGGAAAGGCTGATGAAATTCGGGTAACAGGCATATCCCGGATCAGAAAGAATAATTTCGTCACCCGGATTACAAAGCGCGAAAAGAACCATCAAAATTGCCGGAGAAGTTCCGGAAGTAACGATAACCTGTTCCGGAGAAAAGTGAACTCCGTAGTTTTTTAGGTAATTGTTACAAATTTTCTGTCTCAATTCCGGGTCGCCCAAGCTGTGCGTATAATGCGTTCGGCCTTGTTTCATCGCCATTTCGCTGGCACTAAGTACACACTGAGGAACATCAAAATCTGGTTCGCCAACTTCTAAATGGATAATATTCTTTCCTTCTTTTTCCAAAACAGAAGCTCTTTCAAGAACTTCCATGACGATAAAAGGAGTTATATTTTTAGCTTTCTCCGAAATCATTTTGGTTTTTTTTTTGAATTCGAAAGTACTCAAGAATTTGCAATTGTAGTATTATTGTAAAAAATAATAATGCGTTTTCGGTTTTCAAAATTCTAAAAAAGTAATTTTACTGGCTTTCAATTAAATTCAAAGTTTCAGGTGTATGAAAAGGACTTTATTTATGGGGCTGTTTACTTTTTTGATGGTTCAATTGTCATTTTCACAAAAGAACATTAAACCGATAATTTCATCGAACAATTTCAGCGGTCAATCTGAATTATGGGAGTCAATCGGTAACGGAGTTGTTAATTATCAGGCTGATGTGATGTACATCTATGGGAAATTGTATGTCACCCCTCTAATGCCTGATAGTGCCAATCATAAACGTCCAACACTCACAGAAGCCTACCTCTACCCTCTTTACAATCAGTTTAAAAAGAATAAGGATGAAATTGTTCCGGGGTATTCAGGAGATATTTTTCTTATCCTGAATCTTACAGCTCAACCCGTTCAGATATATAAGCAGCTTGCCATTGAGATGCGTCCGTTTTCAGACATGCTGACCTATAAAGTTGACGGGGCAGAGCATCAGGGGAAGCTACGTATTTTGATTAAAGATAAGGCGCAACTCGAAAAAATTAACAACATTAAGCCCAGTTTTCTAGGATTGGTAGGCAATTTGAGCGATATCGACAAGAATATTGACTCGAATAAGATGCCTTTAATCGAGATTGATTTCACCGAACTAACTGATTGGAAAGGAACCGGGAATATACCTTTCGAAGATTTTACTAAAATAAAAGTCTTAGTTGGTAAAGTTCATGCGCAAAATAAAAAGATAAGCATTGCCAATTGTCCTTCGTACAAGACCGTATCAGAACTGATTCAAACTTCAAAATTCGATTTTATAAATACATCTGATCCTACTCGGATGGTCGGATTCTTTGAGCAGGCTAAATAGTTCGATAATCAGGGAAGATAGGCTACTTTCCCAACGATTTTTTTACCGCCTGACTCCAGGTGAATAAAATATATTCCGGCTCTTATACCTGTAAAAAACAGGCTCATTTTATTCAATCCAGTTTGTGAGAAGGTAATATTTTGCTTTTTACCTAACAAATCATAGACTGCAATATTCACCGGATAATCAATCTGTTCAACCGTTTCAATATATAAAGTTGAGTTTCCGGAGACAGGATTTGGGAAGAATCGAGCTTTGGTTAAGCCCGATTTTAACGTGTCAACAGAGGAGGTATTATCAATATTACAAGCGACCAGTTCTGCAAGCAAAGCAGAGCCATTACCTTCCAGGTTCTGCGAATTGTATGTTAACCAACCAGTATTGTTTTTGAGGTAAAAGCTGTTTGTTATATCCGCTTTTCGATTTGCCGTATAAATGACCAATGAATCACCAGCATTTATATTCGAAATATCATATGAAACAAAAAAGTTGCCGGTTGTTTCTACGGGAGCCGAGAATGAAAAGTAATTCATGGCATCGCCGTAAAGATTCTTTATATAGAATTTATCGGTATGTATGATTTGTGCCGGTTTATCCGTTCCTTCATATACGTTAACATTGATATAAGAAGTGGAATTAGTTGTGCCCAATTTCACTTTGGCAATACCAAATGAAATACCAGAAACATTGCAGCTTTTCGAGAATTTGAATTGTTCGGCAAATTCGGTAAATCCCGCTGAATTTGAGCCGCTCCAATAACCTTTGTTCGTTAATTCGCTTGATATCTTAATGATTGAATGAGTATCAGTGTCTTTAAAATTGGTAATAGGGCTGCAACGTGTCACTCCTGAATTTAAATTCATTCCATCAAGCTTTTCAACATTTGAATTTATCGGGTCAAGCCATGTTTTCAATTGTTTCGTACTTTCGGTTCTGTAATCCCAAGCCAAAGCAAATTTTTCAAAATAATCATTGGTTGGTAATCCCGGAGGGCAGCTTGATGATCCACCGGTAAGTGAACCTATTAACTGCTTGTTTTGATCCAGAAGCGGACCGCCAGAAGAACCTACTTCTGTAACTCCGTAATTCCACCGCGAAATTTTCCAGAAGCCATTTGAAAGATAACTACTATTGAATTTGGCGGTCGAAGCAGGATCGCTGTCGATCGAAATTTTCTTGATATCGCCTAGAGGGTGGTGGATGCAGATTGATGAGTTTGGTGTTGCATTTTTCCGGTTCCAACCTACCAGATAAGGTCGGTAATTCGCCGGTGGTGTATTGTTTAAGCGAATTAAGGCAAAATCGAGACTGTCAAACGATGCCTTTAAGGAGCTTCCAGACAAAGAATGGCTTACATCACCATCGATGGACACGCAATAAGGCGATTCGTAATTGAAAAAAAATACAGATGATTGCGCCAAAGTTTCCATTCTTGAAGGTGTGGGATTTATTCCGTTTATGATATAACAATGAAATGCAGTAAGTACATATGGAGTTCCATCTAAGGTTGTATTATTTAACATAGTTCCGGTACATAGTTCTGTCCCATCAATAATTATGCGGCAAACTCCATCGCGAATATTTTCTGATCCATTTGCCACATCACAATTTACATTTACATTACATGTTCCTGAAATACCTAATGGTCGATGGTCTTTGGCAACAATGCCTACATAATCATGGGCAACCTTTGAAATATGGAGTTCGCCCGGGAAAGAAACATTAACAGGTTCTTCGTATTGGACGAGAAGTTCATCTCCTTCGATTGGCTCAACGGCAAATATTTGACTTTCTGAATTGTTGTCGGAAGTATATGCACCTTTTATTTCACCGGTGGTCTCACTAATTAGGAACAATCGGGCATTTTTGGGTAATTTGTACTGATCAAAAATAAGGTTCAACGAATAAGCTCCTGTTGAACGAATGCGCAATTGCCAGACATTTACTTCGGTTGTATTATACCATGTTCCTGAATTGTTGGGACTTAGTGATACTTCGAAAGAGTAAGCAAAACGAAATGGCTTAAGCATGTTCTGATCGGTATTGCTATACCGTTCTCTCATTTTGCTATTCTCAACCGTTGGCATAACTACCAGATCGGTATTGTCAGAAGTTGATTTTAGCTTTTGAATTTGAATCGGAATCCCTCCCCTTGATATTTGCCCTGTTACCGCAATTGGCAAAGTAAACAAAAGCATTACTATCGTTTGAAAAGCCGTTTTCAAGTTCATTTTCTAATAGAATTGGAATTCAAATTTAAGATAAATAATCAATCAAGGAATACTTCAATTAAAAGCAATTAAATTTGATGAATTAAAATCGATTAGAGGTGAAAGTACTATGTATGTTTGTTGACGAGTTCAGCTATTTTCCACAACAGAAAAATTTGGAAAATGCAGAAGAGATTGCCGAAGGAAGACAATTTTCGAAAGCTATACTTTCGTTTATTCTGGTTGAACAAACAGATGAAGAAAACGATCTTAAATCACGTGAAAAAAAGCTTGTTAACCATCTGAAATGGGTTGCCAGAAAGAATGAAACCAGTTCCATAATACTTCATTCGTTTGCTCATTTATCCGAATCAAAAGCTACTTCAGAATTTACGAAAGAATTGCTCAATGAAGCCGAGAAAAGGCTCCTGAATGCCGGATATTCCGCGGCACAAACGCCATTTGGTTACTTTCTGGATTTAAATATCAAAGCTCCTGGTTTTTCGCTGGCGCGAATATGGGCGAATTTATAAGATATGCAACGAATTGATTTTCATACTCATCATACAAGTGAAGCTGTCAGAATTCAGATTCTGAATGTTTTTGCTCAGGATTTACCTCTTGATAAAACCGATCAATATTTTTCGGCTGGGCTTCATCCCTGGCATGTTCAGAAAGTGAATGTGGAAGAATGTTTTCTGGCTATTGATAACGCCGCCAAACAAAAAAACATGCTCGCCATTGGCGAATGCGGACTTGATCGATCGATCGAAACAGACTTCGCACTTCAAAATGAGTGTTTTAAACAACAAATTAAGCTTGCAAATGATCATTATAAACCATTGATTATCCATTGTGTAAGGTTTTTTTCAGATTTGATAAAGCATAAAAAAGAAAACAAATCGGGGTTACCGTGGATTATTCATGGCTATCACGGTAATCTGGAAACAACGATGAGCTTGATCAAGCCTGATTTCTATTTTTCGGTTGGCGAACGACTTCTAAAAGACAAAAGCAAACATGGTGTTTTTCGGTCAATTCCGCTCGAACGTTTATTCCTTGAAACCGATGACAGCAATATTTCGATTACCGAAATTTATTCATTGGCCGCACAGATATTAGACCTCGATGAAGAGGAATTGACTCAAATTATAACGAATAACTTTAAAAACGTCTTTGAAACATAAACTTGTCAAAATATTGATAATCAATAAACAAAAGAGGATTAACAATTATTTAACCTGGTTTTTTCTAAACAATTCGGGAAAAACTTTGTCTATAAGGCAAAACTATTTATGTTTGCACCCGTTAAACATTCGATTTTTTAAATGAATCATTCAGCGAAAAATATTACTTCCAGCGTTTCCCAATCGATGGGTTACAATGATTCTATGATGTCCATGTCTATGATAATGCGCTAGCCTTTAGGCGGTGTGATTATTCATGTTGTTTAGAGGCTAAAATCCAATCCTTTTTTAATCCAAATTTCAATTTTAAATTTTTATCATGTCAAATTGTGTCATACGATTTGGCGGAAACAGTTTATCTAAATTTCCCGTTCTTGAAGCTTTTGCGAGCCTCTTGTCCGAATCAGGAAATAACGAAACTGTTGTGGTTTCCGCCGTCCCAGAAATACAACAAACCATTGAACAGGGCATTGAGCTCCTAATCAATAATTCAGTAACTTCTGATCATATTATTGACCAGATTCAGTATCTAATCAACGATAGATTAAGCGTTTTTCATCAATCAGATTCCAGTGAAAACCTGAATAACGAATTAAGAAATCTGCATAACCTGCTAAAAGGAATTGAATTTACTGGTGATTTTTCTATTATTCTGAAAGATCAGGTGATTAGTTACTCCGAGCGAATTACGGCAGCGATTTTGCATGTATTTTTGAGCAAAAGTCAAATCAGTTCAAACCTTGTTTTTGCTGAAGATATTGGGCTAAAAGTGACTGAAGAATTCGGAAATGCCTCGATTCTGTATGACGAATCGACTGATCTTCCAAATCAACTTCCAAAAGGAATCAACCTTGTTCCAGGTTCATACGGAATTACTTCAGGCGGAAAAATTGCACGATTAGGTAAACATTCGGCTGACTATTCGGCTGCCGGAATTACAAGGTTAATTGGGGCTAATTCGCTGCAACTTTGGGAACTTGATAAAGAATTCAGAACCACAGATGCCTCATTCATTTTGGATTCTCAACTGATTCCCCGCCTGACCTATGCCGAAGCCTCCGAATTATCGTATTTCAGCGAACAATCCATTCATCCACGCATTGTTGAACCATTAATCAGCAAGCATATCCCCATTCATATTTTTCGCCTGAGAAATAAGGGAAAAGAATTGACGACCATTATCAACTCCGAATCTTTTATCTCTCCAAATGTGGTAAAAAGCGTGGTGTTTACCGAAGAAATTGCTGTGTTGAAACTCAATGGCCCTGGAGTTGGTTTTAAACCCGGAATTCTGGCTAAAGTAACTTCGGCTTTTCACCAATCTGCTATAAATATTCGGTCTGTAATTACCTCACAGGTAAGTATTAATATCATCCTGAATGAGATTGATATTGAAAAGGCTCGGCAAATCTGTGAACAACTACCGCTTACTTCGGTTAGTGAAATCGTAGTTGAAGATCAGGTTTCGCTAATTGCTGTTGTTGGTTATGGAATGCAGCAACATCATGGCGTTTCGGCCAAATTGTTTACAGCGGTGGCTCAGTATAAAATCAATGTTTTGTTGAGTGGTTCAGGAGCTTCCGATTTGGCTAGTTACTTAATTGTAGATCAGAAAGATACCCATAAAGCCATCACCGAAATTCATAAAATATTTTTTGCTGATAATAATTAACCTTAAAATAAAGATTATGACTGAAAGAAAATTACACTTTGAAACGCTGCAATTACATGCAGGACAACCTTTAGATCCAACAGGTTCAAGAGCTGTACCTATCTATCAAACAACATCTTATGTGTTTGACAATGCTGAGCAAGCAGCTGGTCGATTTGCTCTGACAGACGCCGGTAACATCTACACTCGTCTTACTAACCCAACTACTTCTGTTGTAGATGAAAGAGTTGCTGCTCTGGAAGGCGGTACTAGTGGCATCACTGTTGCATCCGGATCGGCAGCAATTACCTATGCAGTGCTCAATATTGCCGGCACCGGGGATAATCTCGTTGCCGCAAGTACACTTTACGGCGGAACATACAACCTGTTCAGCGTAACGCTTCCCAAACTGGGAATTACAACAACATTTGTTGATCCAGATGACGTACAAAATTTTGAAAAGGCAATCAATGATAAAACGAAAGCTCTTTATATTGAAACAATTGGTAATCCGGGAATTAATCTGATTGACATTGAAGCAGTTGCCGAAATTGCTCATAAACATGGAATCCCATTGCTGGTTGATAATACATTTGGAACGCCCTACCTCATTCGTCCAATTGAATACGGGGCCGACATTGTTATCCACTCCGCAACGAAATTTCTTGGCGGGCATGGAACCTCATTGGGTGGTGTAATTGTTGAATCAGGAAAATTTGACTGGAAAGCCGGAAACAAATTTCCTGGATTCACAGAACCTGATTCTCATTACAACGGACTTGTATTTGGCGACCTGGGCGGTGGAGCTTTCACCACAAAAATCAGGGCGCAGGTTTTACGTGATACCGGCGCTTGTATCAGTCCGTTTAATTCGTTCTTATTGCTTCAGGGCATTGAAACATTGTCGCTTCGGGTTGAACGGCATGTTGAAAATACAAAAAAAGTCGTTGATTATTTGGCACATCATCCGAAAGTGGCCTGGGTCAATTATCCGAATCTGGAAGGAAGTAAGTACAAAGAATTGGCCGACCGATATTTTCCGAATGGTGCAGGATCAATCTTTACATTTGGTGTCAAAGGCGGAAAAGCTGCCGGAGTAAAATTGATTGACCATTTGCAGTTATTTTCGAACCTTGCTAATGTGGCAGATGCAAAATCGTTAGTTATTCATCCAGCAAGTACAACACATTCGCAGCTAAATGATGAAGAACTGATTGCCGCTGGAGTAACTGGCGATATGGTTCGTCTTTCCATTGGAATTGAAAATGCAGTTGATATTATTGAGGATCTGGATCAGGCCTTAAATCAAATTGCTTAATTTTATAATCAATCTTCCTGAATTTCAGAGAGCGATCTGAAATTCAGGATTTATTTTATACTAAAATATTGATATTATGCCAATTAATGTTCCTGATCAATTACCAGCGATTGAATTGCTTCAGAAAGAAAACATTTTTATCATGGACGAATCGCGTGCAGCGAGTCAGGATATTCGTCCGCTAAAAATCATCATCGTCAATTTGATGCCTGTCAAAATTACGACGGAAACAGATCTGATTCGTTTACTGTCGAACACTCCGCTTCAGATTGAAGTCGATTTTCTCAGGATGAAAGGACATCAGTCAAAAAATACGTCTGATATACACATGAAGGCATTTTACAAAACTTTTGATGAACTGAAATACAGAAATTATGACGGAATGATTTTCACGGGTGCTCCTGTTGAAATGCTTCCTTTTGAAGAAGTTACCTATTGGAAGGAACTGACAGAGATATTCGACTGGTCGAAATCGCACGTAACGTCGTCGCTGTTTATATGCTGGGCTGCTCAGGCCGGGTTATATCATTTTTATGGCATCCCGAAATATCCGCTGGGCAAAAAGATGTTTGGAGTTTTCAGGCAACGGAATTTGAACGAGACATTGCCTATTTTCAGAGGGTTCGATGATGAATATTTTGTGCCACATTCACGTCATACCGAAGTTTTGGAAAAAGACATTCAGAAAATTCCGGAGCTGAACATCGTTTCTAAATCGGAAAAATCTGGTGTAAACATGGTAATGACCTACGATGGCAGGCAATTTTTTGTAACCGGTCATTCCGAATATTCAAGATATACGCTTGATACAGAATACAAACGGGACTTAAAGAAAAAATTGCCTATTGAAATGCCGGTAAACTATTACCCGGATAATGATCCAGAAAAAGAGCCATTAATGCTTTGGAGAGGACATGCTAATTTATTAATCTCTAATTGGTTAAATTACTATGTTTATCAACAGACACCATATAATCTGGATCATTTGCATTTCGAAATATAAAAATTGGAAGAATTGATCTTTATTCGCTTTCGTCATGAAAGATCGATTACTTTTACATTATAAACACATAAATCATATTTCAATGTTTAATTGGGACGAGGAATATAGTGTTGGAATTCAGTCTATCGACAATCAACACAAAGAGATATTCAAGCTCTTAAACAAGCTGCTCGAAGCTATGAAACAAGGTCTGGCGAGTAATGTTACAATGGAAATTATCGTGGATCTGGAAAAATATGCCGTAATTCATTTCCAAAAAGAGGAGTTCTTTTTCCATCGGTTTAATTTTTCTGGAACTGAGGCACATGTCGCTGAACATCTGGCTTTTATTCAGAAAGTAGCCGCTCTGAAAGCTGATTTAAAATCAGGAAAAATTATTATGACATTCGAACTTCTTAATTTTCTGAAAGAATGGATCAATCACCATATCCTGAAGGTTGATAAAGAATACTCAAAGTGTTTTATTGAAAATGGATTAAGATAGAAGTCTGAACTATTATTTTTTTATGATTACGAATTCAGTTCTTCGGTTTAAAGCCCGGCCTTCTGGAGTATCATTTGAGCTTACTGGTTTCGAGAGTCCATATCCTTTATATTTCATCCTGTCTTCGTCGATTCCATTATTTTCGAGGTATTTATACACTTCCTTAGCTCTCGATTCGGATAATTTCTGATTCATTTCTTCGCTTCCAACATTATCAGTATGTCCTTCGATTTCAATGACAACTGTTTTATTCAGATTTAGAAAATCGATTAATTTTTGAAGCTCAACTTTTGATTCAGGGAGTAAATCGAACGAACCGCTATTGAAAAACACATTACGTAGGATTACGGCACCTCCAACTTTTATTTTTTTCATTTTAATTTCAAGAATGTAAGGATCTATAATTTCTTTTTTTTCTTTTAACTGGAAGTTATCAGAATAAAATAAATAACCTTCTTTCGATACATTAAAAGCGTACTCCTTACCTAAAGGGAGGCACATCAGGAATTCACCCTTTTCCCAGCACGACTCACCTCTAATCACCGATTTTGAATTTTCCAGATCAGTAAGTTCAACCTTGGCACAAACCGGAGCTCCTGAATCTTCGTCGATAACCTTACCTTTAATATACGAAACCGGTGTTGGGCGAGCTTCCTGATATAATTCAAACGAATAAATGTCCATTCCTTTTGATCCCGGGCGGTCTGATGAATAGTAGGCATTTTTTCCTGCTGCATCTACAACCAGGCCTTGTTCGTCTTTGAATGAGTTGATTGGGTATCCGATATTATGGGGAGTAGTCCAGGCCGAATCGTTTTTTTGCCTTGAATAAAACAGATCATAACCTCCCATTCCCGGCCAGTAATCAGAAGCAAAATAAAGCGTTTTGCCATCGGAATGAATGAACGGTGACATTTCGTTCCCTGGTGTATTAATTGAATCGCCGAGATTAACCGGCGTGCCCCACATGGGCGTGCCCCATGCTGAAAAACCTTTTAAATTACATTTCCAAATGTCCATTCCACCTTTTCCACCACTTCGGTTACTCACAAAATATAAGAATTCACCATTTGCCGATATCGAAGGTTGCGATTCCCACGATGGAGAATTCACGGGTTCTCCTGCATTTTGAGGTACCGACCACGTTCCGGCTTTATTGCGTGAATAATAAATGTCACAACTGCCAATTCCATCATTCCGGGTACATGCAGTAAAAAAGAGTAGTTTTCCGTCAGATGAAATTGTTTGAGCGCCTTCATTATATATCGTGTTTATCGATGTAAGTGGCGTACATGGCTGCCAGACACCATCTACAAGGTTCGAAGTATAGAAATCTTCCTGAACCAAGGAGTGGCTTTGCGAAGAACCTGATTTTGAACCTACAAGCCTTGTGAAAATAATGGTTTTCCCGTCCACAGTTATACTTGGCCAATATTCATCGTCTTCTGAATTAATATTTTCGCCCAGATTTACGGACTGAAATGGTACTGGATGTTTCAATAAATTAACGGCTCCCAAACACTTTTCTATGCTTTGACGAGCTTTGGTAACAAGAGGAGCATTCTCATCTACCCGCTGAAGATAATTCTGATAGGAATCGTTTGCATTTTGATATTTTCCAGACCGATAATAAGCTTTTCCAAGTAAATAGTATAATTTGGGATTTTTCTCAGGAGCGATTTTAAGGGCACTTTCTACTGCTTTTATTTGAAGTCTTACCGAATCCATATCTTGATAAATGTCTGATTTTAATAGATATATATCAAAAAGGTTGGGATTTACGGTTAATGCTTGATCCAGAAGATTCAGTGATTTGTTTAGAAGTCTATTTTCATAGGCCACTTTTGCCTGCTCGAACAGTTTGGCTGCCTTCTTTTCGTCGGAGGAACTTTGTCCGGAAGCAAACGAACAAACCAACACGAAGAAAAAAATTAAATATTCTTTCATGTCACGCATTTTGATAAAAGCGATTTAAAGCTAATGTAAATTTTTTAGATCGAACGACAACATTTAAATACATTTTGTCGTATTTAATCCTGTTTTCAAGTATGTAGCATAATAATCAGATTATCAGGGTGTAGAAAAAAACTATTTTTTTTTTCAGATCAGAATACTAGAATATATTTATTTTTTTTCATAGTTTAACAAACGGATATTAATACATTTTATTAACTTTTAAAACTTTAATTATCAAACTTTTAGATTTCTCGCAATGAAAACAAACAAGAATCTGAAAATTACAAAAAAAGGTATTGATCCTTTGAAAACAGATGGTGATTCGATAAAAAACACCAAATTGCACAAGGAGAAGAGCTCAAAACGGAAATTATCTATTTACGACGATTTTGCGGATGAAAATCTTGATGAACTTGATTATAAATATAGCGACGACGATCAATTTGATGAAGAATAAAATTTAAGCCAGATAAAATAAATGTTGCCCAAGGGGTTGGCATTTACATCTAAAAATAAAAAAGGACCAGAATTTCTGGTCCTTTCTATTTTTATTTGGCCGTTGGCTCTATTTTTTCAATAGTTCCATAATAGCTAATCCATTGTTTGTTTTGAAAATTTATCTTTAAATCCGCATATCCATCCAATCCAGCGGTCAGAAAAATAGAATACGAATCTTCAGAATCCTTCAACTCTGTGGAAATCAAAAACATCTTTTTTCGCTCATTGTAACTGTAATCAATTTTTTCAGCTGTCAAATCAAATTTTACACCTCCGGTTCCACCATAAGGGGCCGAATATGCTCTTCCGTAATAAGGTAAAAAAGCTTTGATTTTTAGGCTGTCAAAAACCATGTCATAATTTGAAGTCAAATGATTGAAGTTGCCCAATTCGGAACTTGCCGATCGGGCCAAAAACCTAAAACGTCCGCTCTGAATGAGCTGAGCCATTTCGATTCGTTGCCTGGCTTTAACTTCTTTTTTGTCAATTCTCTGGAATCCCGTTAACCCAAGAAGTAAGGTAATGATAACAAGCGCACTGATCGTTTTCATTTTACCTGATTTAAAAAGTTTAACTATTTCAATCTACGATAACCTTAGTCGCTTGGTTCCCTAATTAATGCCAATTTATTACTTTACAACATTTTGAGGATTGCCCATACTGAAATTTCTCAGGTTATCGATTGTTATAGTTAGCAAACGTTGCCGGGCTTCAAATGTTGCCCAGGCGATGTGCGGAGTTATAAAACAATTTTGTGCTGAAATCAATGGGTTATTGGGTAAAGGTGGTTCGGTTGATAGCACATCGAGACAAGCAGCCAATAGTTGCCTTGAATTAAGCGCATCAGCCAGATCCTGTTCCCTGATCAACCCTCCCCTTCCGGTATTAATCAGAACTGATGTTGGTTTCATCTTTTTCAACAAGTCCCGGTTTACAAATTCGGTATTTTCTAGGGTTAGCGGACAATTTAAACTCACAAAATCACTTTCAGCAAAAACTTCTGGAAGATTTTTCTGGACAATTCCGGAGGGCAAATCTGTTTTTATAGAGGGGTTTTGGAAGATCACGTTCATCCCGAAAGCCAGTCCAATCTCAGCTACTTTCAGTCCAATTCGGCCTAGACCAACGATTCCAAGTGTTTTCCCGGCAAGTTCTATCTGTGGACTTTTGGAATAAGAAAAATCCGGATTTTGAGACCATTCTCCATTTTTAACCGAACTTGAATGTAGCTCGACTCGGTTAACCACATTCAGAATATGTGAAAAAACCAGTTGAGCAACCGAATTGGTGCTGTACGCCGGAATATTCGTAACTATTATATTTCGCTCGGTGGCTGCCCGAACATCAACAACGTTATAACCGGTTGCTGTAACACCAATGTATTTCAATAACGGCAATTTGTTCATCAGATCTTTATTAATGATGACTTTGTTGGTGATCAATACCTCAGCGCCATTAGCCCGACCAAAAACCTCATTGGGTTTGGTCCGGTCATAAACAACACATTCGCCGAATTCTTTCAGTTTCTCCCACGACAGGTCGCCCGGATTGAGGGCAAATCCATCCAAAACAACTATTTTCAAAAGCTTACAGATTTAAATGGTGCATAAAGAAAATTTAAAAAATGCAGTTTAACAAGGTTAAACAATTATTCCTTCACGCAATATCAGTAAAAACGGATAACTATTTCCCAATAAAATCCCTGACAATAAGTGTTTTACGATCGAATGAATAAGCCGAAAAATATCCTAAGGCGCCATTGTTGAAATTACTGATCGGGTTTGCTGGTGATGCCGATTGTAGGATTTCAATTCCGGAGATCGTTTCGAGTGTATTGAAGTAATTATAGGTTGCTTCGTCAATCGATTGAAGCTCAACTGTAATGGTGTCGGTCTCCTTAAAAACAGCAGATTGCTGCACTAACCCAACTTCCTTGCCATCAAATAATTTATCCGAGTAGAGGTTAATTTCTCCATCGTTAGTAACCGTTTTCCCATTAACCAGTATTTTCATCCGGTAATAGTTATCAATACCTGGAGGATCTTTAATGAAACAACAAACTTTGTAACCACTGTCGATAAAGCCTAAGCCATCAAAATGTGAAAAACTAAAGTCCTTAATTGGGACAAAATCATTCAGGTACGAACGTGCTGAATAAGTAATACCCTCATATTCAACATCGACAATGTACCAGTAATTGGGTTGAGCAAATATTTTTTCCAATTTATAAACGCCAGGTGATGATTCGCTGAAGTACCTTGTATTTCCATTTTCTGCTCTTACACTCACTTTGGCGCCCGACACCCGAGTGGATGTTGTTGTACCAAAATAGGGCGAAGTCTTTGAAACCAAAACGGTGAAAGATTCTTTGTTGCTGGTAATCGTGGCTTCAATCACAATAGCTGACGCTGAATTATCCAGATTAACCTCAATTACCTTTTCGCAGGCCGAAAAAGCAAGATTAACAATCAAAATCATCAATATCGTAAAAGACTTATTCAAACAAATCTAAAATTTAAATTTATAACTAACTGAAGGAATGAACTTAAACAATGAAATTTGTACAGCTTCAGTTTCATCCGGATTATCTTTCTTCTGCCTGAAAGAGATAAAATAAGCGTTTTCGCGACCATAGGCATTGTAAATCGAAAAATTCCAGCTCGATTCAAATCGGGTTGTTTGTTTTCTGATCCAGGTCAACCCCAAATCGAGCCGGTGGTAGTCAGGCATTCGATATCCGTTTCGTTGGGTGTAATACCCTACTGTTTTTCCATCAATGGTATATTTTCCGTTCGGGAAAGTTACTGCATTTCCGGTATTGTAAACCCAGGTAGCCGAAAGATTTAATTTCGGGCTGAGATTATACAACAGAACTATCGAAACGTCATGCCGCCTGTCTTGTCTGGCCGGAAAGGGATTGCCATTGTTGATCAGGGCGAACTGCCGCATGGTTTTCGACCAGGTGTAGCCCAGCCAGCCCGTTAGTTTTCCGTAATTCTTTTTGAATAAAAATTCAGCGCCATAAGCCCATCCGCGTCCATAAACCAATTCGGCTTCAACTGTCGAATTAAAAACCAGGTCGGCTCCATTTTTGTAATCGATCTGGTTTTGCAGGTTTTTATAATAGAGTTCGACCGATGTTTCAAACAAATTCTTTCTCATGTTGCGGAAATAACCAACCGACCACTGGTCGGACAATTGTGGCTTCACATTATCGCTGCTGGGTAACCAGACATCGGTTGGAGTTGATGAAGTTGAATTGGAAAGCAAATGGATGAATTGGTAAATCCGGTTGTACGAGGCTTTAACCGCCGACTGATCGTTAAGCTGGTAATTTAAAGCCAGCCGTGGCTCTGGTCCACCCTGCGTTTTTACCCATTTAAAATGATTGTAACTAATCGATTCGGTCAGGTCTCCATTGGCATCGAACCGATAAAAGTCACCAGGACCGATGTTTGAGAACAAAGCCAGCCGCACGCCGTAATAAACCTGCAAATGTCTTGTCAATTGCTGACTATTTGAAATATATACTGAATTTTCGAATGCTCTGCGTGGCCTGACTGCAAGCGAGTTATAAATACTACCTGCGGCAGCATCAATTTCGCCCGGGACGATTTTATGGAAAATCAGGTTGACTCCAAATTTCACGGTGTTCCGGGCATTCGGATACCAGCTAAAATCCTGTTTCAGGTTAAAATCCTGAATGAGCGATCCCATAATAACATCTTTATCTCCATTAAGATCAATCTGATACGAGTAGTTACTGAAAATAACAGAACTATTCGAAAATAGCTTTTCGTTAAACGTGTGGTTTAACCGAACTGTTGCGGTTTTGCTTCCCCAGTCAAATCCAAATTGATCAACCATGCGAAAATTGTCGCGGCCTAAATAGCCTGAGATAAACAGCCGGTTTGTCGGATTCAGTTTAAAGTTGGTTTTCAGGTTGAGATCGTAGAAATACAATTGGGCGTCACGAATATCTTTGTCCGGCGCAAATTGCAGGAATAAATCGGCATAGGTGCGGCGGGCGCTCACCATAAACGAACTTACATCTTCTTTTATTGGTCCTTCAAAACTCAGGTTCGACGAAATTAATCCCACATTTCCGGTTGTTTGGTAATCTTTCATGTTTCCTTCTTTCATCCGGATGTCCAGAACCGAAGAAGCCCGGCCACCGTATTCTGCCGGAATCGATCCTTTGAGCAGGTTGGCATCGCGGATGGCTTCAGAGTTAAAAACCGAGAAAAAGCCCAACAGGTGTGAGGCATTGTAAACCGGTGCTTCATCGAGCAAAATCAGGTTTTGGTCCAATCCGCCACCGCGAACATAAAAGCCCGTATTTCCTTCGCCTGCGGCCTTCACACCAGGCATTAGCTGCATGGTTTTAATCAGGTCGCGTTCGCCAAAAAATACCGGGATGTTCTCAATTTGTTTCGGATTAATCTTTACATTGCCCATTTCCAGTGAAGTGATATTCCGATCGCCCCTTTCGCCGCTCACTTCAATATCATCCAATTTATAGCTTATGGCCTTCATCTTAAAATTGATAAGCCGGTTGGAATGAAGATCAACCGAAACAAATTGATTGGCGTAGCCCATTTGCCTGATGTTGATGTTGTAATTACCTTCAGGAAGCGAAATGGAATAAAAGCCATAGGAATTGCAAACTGCAGAATAATTGGTGTTCTGGACGATAACAACAGCGCCAATCAGGTCTTCGCCGCTTGAAGCATCTAAGATTGTTCCGCTAAGTGTATATTTCTGCTGCGAGAATGCTCCAAAGCAAAGAAACACGAAACTGAAAGTGAAAATAAAGCGACAAACAACCATAGATTCTGAAATAGTTTTTAAATATAGGCTTATTCCAGAGAGATCGAAAAACCAATTCCCGTATTTCGAAAAATTTCAACATTTTTAACCTTTTCGGTGCTGAGAAATGGATAGCTGGGATAATATGGTTGCTGATTCCCTGTCATTCAGGTGCCATAAACCGATTCTGGAAAATTGTACCCTGCCAGTCAATTTCGGGCAAGGCCGTCGATGGATAGTTTTATTCCTTTTTATCTTCAATTTGCTTCCATGTCTCAACAATGTTCTCCTCGCCGCTAAAATAGCTCACTTGAGAGTCTTTATTGAATATCTCGTATGTGGGAGCGATTAATAATTTATTTGAATCAGGATATTCACAAACATCAAAGCCGATGTAAGTCCTAATATCCAGGAAAACACAAGTTTCTGTTGTATGATTATATAGCTGATGAGCGCCTGTTTCGCCCATTTCAAAGAAAATCAAATCCCCACTATCGACAATCTCTAATCCCTTTGGAGTCCTTAGCGTTGCAGAACCAGAGATAATCATAAATAATTCCTCTGCATATCGATGAAAATGATACGGTGCTGAATATTGGTTTGGATTTAATTGTCTTAAATCAAAGTTTAAATTCTGTGGTTTTATCTCTTTATTAATCCTTGAAACATCGGTAAATATTCTGTAATTATCGATCTTATTTGCATTTTCCTGAAATTCTCTTTGGTCTGATTTTAAAATTGTTGCCATAATCTATGTTTTTAATGGTTTTTGATTCGGTAATCGATAGCTGCATTTCAAAATTACTAAAATCGTGGCAGTTTCTAACGCTTGCAAGATTGCTTCCATGCTTCCGGTCAGTCTTCCAACGCCTCCGAGATGTATCCCAGAGCCTTTACTTTCTTTAAAAAAACAGTAAAATGAAGTTTTAATTAACAGTCAACCTACTTATTAAAATAAAAAGACCTTTCAACTTCGTTCATTGATAAGTTATTTATATTTATCAAAAATATGAAATGATTGCCCGATGGCGATTTATGATCGGATAAAGGCTGATCGATTGAACAGCAAATTGACCCAGATCCTACAACAATGACAAATTATCGCACTAAGAAAACCAAAGAAAAATTACTCAACTCATTCAGTAATTTGAAAAACGAATCGTTCGATCTGGAGCAGATCGAACGTTATTTCCGGAAGAAAGATCATTGCGGAGCTTTTCAAATATTGTCTGACAAAACCTGTAATGATTTGGATTTTCAGGAATTATTCATGTTTATCGATCGTACAAATTCCAAGATCGGTCAGCAATTTCTTTATAATCGGTTACGAACGATACCCATAAATTCGGATGAAACTGAATTGCATGAAAAGTTGATTGACAAGCTTACGAATAACCCTGATTTTAGGGTAAATATTCAAAGTCAATTGGCCAAATTGAATGAAAAGGAAGCATTTTATATTGCATCCCTTTTTCAGGAGGAGCATATTGAATCACCAAAATGGTTTTTTGTGATCCGGCTTTTGGCATTCACCAGCCTGCTGTCGTTGGTAATGTTGTTTTTTAATTCTAATATGGCATTCGTTTTTCTGGGCGTTTTTATTATTAACATGGGGTTTCATTACTGGAATAAAAAGAATCTAAATCAATATTTAGCATCGCTGCCCCAGTTACTTAAATTAAACAATGTTGCCCGATCGCTCTTTAAAATCGATTTGCTCAAACCAATTAATTCTGATCTTCAAAAATCGATTGGAATTCTCGATCAGGTCAGAAATCGCATGTCGTTTTTCAATTTAGAAGTTAAGCTTCAGGGCGACATGCAGGCTCTTTTCTGGGGAATTCTGGAGATTTTCAAAATTGCGTTTCTTATCGAACCACTTTTATTGTTTGGGGTATTGCGCCGACTCGATACCAAAAGAAAAGAAATAGAAAATGTGTTTGCATTTGTCGGACAAATTGATACACTTATTTCAATTGCATCGTTCAGACACGGTCTTGAAAAATATTGCATACCAGAAATATTGGATACGCAGAAACTCATTATCGCTGGGGAAGCTTACCATCCCTTAATTCCTGAATGCGTGAAAAACAGTATTACGGTTGATGGAAAGTCAATCCTGCTCACAGGCTCAAACATGTCGGGTAAAACTTCGTTTATCCGTACTATCGGAATTAATGCAATTACCGCATTAACGCTAAATACCTGCTTTGCCAATCGCTTTGCATTGCCACGGATGAACGTGCTTTCAGCCATTCGGATCAGCGACGATTTGATGAATGATAAAAGCTATTATTTCGAAGAAGTCCTGACCATCAAAGAAATGATTGATAACAGTTTATCAGGGAAACCCTATTTATTTTTGCTCGACGAAATATTTAAAGGAACCAATACGATTGAACGGATTTCGGCAGGAAAAGCAGTGTTGTCGGCCTTAACCAAAGCCGATAATATTGTTTTTGTGTCGACACACGATATTGAATTGGCCGATTTATTGAAAGATGAATTCGAGTTGTATCATTTCAGCGAAAAGGTTGACCATAAAACAGTTGATTTTGATTATAAATTGAAGAATGGAAAATTGAAAAACCGAAATGCGATCCGTATTCTACAGATCAACGATTATCCTGAATCGATAATAGAAGAAGCAATAAAACTATCGAAGCAATTGGATAAAATGGCCGTGAACAACTCGGTTGGTAAGTAATTTTACTAATGTTTCACTCCAAATTTATGAATAAGCTATTTTTATGAGCATCGGTTATGCTTAACATATGACAAAAGTCCCTTCATGGATTTAGTGGTAAGTAGAAATGAAAACTACAGAATAAACAAAAGCATGACAATAGAAAATGTAATTTTTGATTTTGGCGGAGTCTTGGTCGATTGGAACCCCAGATACCTGTTCATGGAGTATTTCCGGAGTGAAAGCGAGATGGAAAATTTTCTCAGCACTGTTTGCTCCAACGATTGGAACCTGGAACAAGACCGGGGGCGTTCGTTGGCCGACGGTACCCGTTTGTTACAGGCTAAATTTCCGGAATACCTTTCGTTGATAGCACTTTACTACGGCAAATGGGAACTGACGCTTAAAAGCGACATTCCCGATACCGTGTCGTTGTTGTACCGATTGAAAGAAAAATACCATATTTTTGGTCTGACAAACTGGTCGAACGAAACCATCCCAATTGCTTACCGGCGGTTCCCGTTCTTTAAGGAATTTGATGGCATCGTGGTTTCGGGCGACGAAAAAATAGTAAAGCCCGATAAGCGGATTTACCAGTTGTTGCTCGACCGGTACAAGCTGAATGCGGAGAATTCCATTTTTATCGACGACAATATGAGCAACGTTAAAGCTGCCGAAGAAATGGGCATGATTGCCATCCATTATGAAAGTTCAACCCAATTGGAAGAAAAGCTATTGTCGATTCATGTGATATGATCGGAACATTACTTACAACGATAGCTGTCCTGCTTCGGATTATTTCCAATCCGTTTGGAAATGTTTTTCAGAAGCAGCTCACAGCAAAAAAAAACCATCCATTGCTGGTCAATTTTCTGACCTATCTCCTACTCTCGTTCTGTTGCATTTTTCTTGCCTTGAATGTTAAATGGTTCGAATTGCCGGGTCAGTTTTGGACTTATTCCATTTTAGGCGGAATTACCGGCGCTTTGGGAAACGGTTTCCTGGTGAAGGCGCTGCAGAAAGGCGATTTGTCGGTACTTGGCCCAATCAATTCGTACAAGTCGGTGGTCGGAATTATTGCCGGTATTTTTCTGTTGGGCGAAATCCCTAATTTCTGGGGAATTATTGGCATCGCACTAATTATTTATGGAAGTTATTTTGTTTTAGACACCACCGAAGAACGCTTCTCCTGGTCTATACTGAAGAAAAGTGAAATACAGTTCCGGATTTGGGCCATGATACTTACGGCCATTGAAGCTGTATTTATAAAGAAGATCATCCAGGCTTCATCGACTACATTGGCTTTTGTCAGTTGGTGCTGGTTTGGGGCTCTCTTCTCGTTCCTGCTCCTGTTTATTTACCGGCTCGATTTGAAAACGGAACTGGGGAAAGTCAATCGAACCCATTTTAGCAAATATTCGCTTTTATTGGTTTGCGTGGGGATCATGCAGTTTACGACTAATTATACATTCGATCATATGCCCGTTGGATATGCCTTGTCGCTCTTCCAGCTTTCAATTCTGGTTAGTGTGTTACTTGGTCATCGGATCTTTAAAGAACTGGGCATTCGCAAGAAACTTATTGGCTCAGCGATAATGATTGTTGGCTCCATCGTGATTATCCTTTTTAAGGGCCGTTGAGCAAATGAATGCCTTGTGTTTAACCAGACTGAGACTACAATTTATTGAACATTTCCCGATCCGGTAAGATTATAAGCTAAATATTCTATTTTTGCGAAGTGAAAAGATTCCTGAAAATAGCTGCTGTTTTGAGTATTTCTGTTCTGTATTGCTTTATTATAAGCCTTTACAGCAGAAATACAATAAATTCGAGTGCTTTTTCAAAATCTGTCGGCACTGAATTTTCTGCATCAGAAGTTTCATCCAATTTGTTTTGCCATACCGAACAGACTGAAAGTCTGGCAAGTATTTATAATCATGTTTCCCGTACCAGTTTAAAGAATTCGTTTAATCAATTTTCGGCTTGCCCGGGAGCCGCGGTTAAGTTACTTTTCAAGTTGTACTTACCCTATTTTTATATTTCAAAAAATATAGTCGTCAGGTTTAATAAAACCGACATTATATTTCCCTTTCAGTACTTCTGGTAATCCATTCCGACTTCGGTCTTGCCAAAGCAAGATAACTTTATTTTCTTTTTTGCAGGTGTAGCCGTTGTTGCTATGCCTGTGCTTATCATAGTTATGATTCAAACAAATTTTAAAATGGATTCAAATACAACAATAACCGGAGTTATTTTCGTACTCTTCTGTATGGTACTTTTTGTATTAATCAACAGAAACAAAAGGAAAAAAGAAAAACAATTTTTACAGCCTCTTAACAGATTGGCTGCAAAAGAGAATTGTAAAATTTCGCAATACGACAGTTGGAACAACTCAGTAATTGGCATTGACGAAACAGCAAATTTTATTTTCACAATCAATAAAATTATCGACAATGAAACTTCACAATCTATAAACCTGGCAGAAATGCAACGATGCCGGTTAGCTGAATCAAGCAGAACTGAAAGTACCAAGGAAGGCAGCATTAAGGTTTTCGATCGGATCAGCCTGGTATTTAGCAATGTCGATAAAGCTAAGCCAGATGTTATTGTGGAGTTCTACAACTCAAATACCGACCGATTGACGCTAACAGGAGAACTTCAGCTGGCAGAAAAGTGGTGTGAAATTGCGAATGATAAAATTGCAACGCTGACAAAAATGAAATAGTGACTTTTTCAAAGCCCTGTGGATCATTCTACAGGGCAATTATCTTCAAATCAATCAAATGATCTATTCTTCCGATTTTGACTTGTAATACCTTCGATACAATACTTTCTTTAAGTCGCGGAAGATGACCTGATGGGCTAAAACCTCCAGATCGTTGTAATGCGGCAATTCCTGATGAGCCTTGGCAATTTCGCGTTCGGTAATGTCAACCTGGTACAAAACGGCCATCAACCGGCTGTAATCGCGGTCGAGATATATCGAAATCTGGTTTATCAGCTGCTCATGAAGTTCATGGTAGGCATTCTCCATATTTCCCGAGAAAGTAATCTCGATGCCAAACATGCCAAAATCTTTCATGATTTGCTGAGCGGTTTCCAGAATGATGTCTTCCTTGTTCAGGAAAAACTCGATGTTGTTGTTTTGCAGGTTGACTAAATCCATACTAGTGTTGGGTTAATGATCTTTTAACGGAGCGTCATGCCGAACTTGTTTCGGCATCCCCTAACTGGGTGAGACCCCGAAAAAAATTCGGGGTGACTGGGACTTGTCAAAATCAAGTTAACACAACATCAGATAAAAAAGTGAGCGGGTGACTTCGAGTCAACCGCTCACTAAAGTATTATTTTTTGTTGAAATTACAGTTGTTTGAAGAAGTCATTTCCTTTATCATCAACAATGATGAATGCCGGGAAGTTTTCGATGCGTATTTTGCGGATTGCTTCCATGCCCAGTTCTTCAAAATCGATGACCTCGCTTGATTTGATGCTGTTCTTCGCCAGGATAGCTGCCGGGCCTCCGATTGATCCGAGGTAGAAACCTCCGTGCTTTTTACAAGCATCAGTAACCTGCTGCGAGCGGTTTCCTTTGGCAACCATAATCATCGAACCACCTTTGCTCATGAAGAAATCAACATAAGGGTCCATACGTCCGGCGGTTGTTGGCCCAAAACTTCCTGAAGCCATTCCTTTCGGTGTTTTGGCCGGTCCGGCGTAATAAACAGGGTAACGTTTCAGGTATTCAGGCATTGGCTCGCCGGCATCCAGCATTTCTTTCAGGCGAAGGTGAGCCATATCGCGGGCAACAATCAACGTTCCCCTAAGGTTCAGGCGGGTTTTGATCGGGTATTGCGATAATTTTTTCAGTACCTCTTCCATTGGCTCATCCAAATCGATGTCAACAGCTGGTTGCATGTGTGGCGCTTCGGCTGGCAGGAAGCGTGCCGGATTACGTTCCAGTTCTTCGAGGAAAATACCGTCTTCAGTAATTTTTGCCTTGATGTTACGGTCGGCCGAGCAGCTTACGCCGATTCCAACCGGACAAGATGCAGCGTGACGTGGCAAGCGAACCACTCTTACATCGTGAACAAAATATTTACCACCAAACTGAGCGCCGAGCCCACATTCCTGGGCAATTTTTTCAATTTTCTTTTCCCATTCCAAATCGCGGAAAGCCTGTCCCCCTTCGTTTCCTTCGGTTGGAAGGTGATCGAGATAACCAGCAGATGCTTTTTTAACAGTTGCCAGGTTCGCTTCAGCTGAAGTTCCGCCAATTACAACGGCTAAATGGTATGGCGGACAAGCCGAAGTTCCTAAATCCATAATTTTTTCCTTGATAAATTTGGTCAGGTTTTCTTCGGTCAGCAGCGATTTGGTTTGCTGATACAAATAAGTTTTGTTGCCCGAACCACCACCTTTGGTAATGAACAGAAACTCGTATGAATTACCTTTTTCAGCGTATATATCAATTTGTGCCGGAAGATTGGTCCCTGTATTTTTTTCGTCGAACATGGTGAATGGAACCACTTGCGAATAGCGAAGGTTACGATCCTGATATGTTTCATAAATCCCTTTCGAAAGGTATTCAGCATCATTAGCGCCGGTATAAACGTCTTCACCTTTTTTACCCATCACAATGGCTGTTCCGGTATCCTGACAAGTTGGTAATTCGCCTTCAGCAGAAACCACCTGGTTCATCAACATGGTGTGAGCGACAAAACGATCGTTATCAGTAGCTTCAGGATCTTTCAGAATCAGTGCCAGTTTTTCGAGGTGAGCCGCACGAAGGTAGAACGAAACATCGGCAAAGGCTTCTTTGGCCAGAAGTTCGAGCCCTTCCGGAGCTACTTTCAAAATTTTACGACCATCAAATTCAACAGTCGATACGAAATCTTTAGTCAAAAGACGATACGTCGTGGTATCTTTCTTAATCGGAAATGGTTTTTGATAAGTGAATTTGGACATTTTATTGTGCTGTAAATGAGTGATTAATAGATTTAATTCCGGATCAAACCCCTCGGTTCGAAACGGTAACAAATATAGACAATCCATCAGGAATTAAAGGTAAAACACACCAACCAATTCTTTTACAGTGCGACTCTTAACACAAATTTCAGAAGAGAACTACTGAATTGAATATGCAAGTTCAACAGTTCTGATTAGGACAATTAGAAATATCATATATTTGCCAAGTTGATAAAATAGCTATTCCGCATAATCATTCATTCTGAAAAACATCATCAAAAAATGAATATTCAAAATATAAAAAAAATCATCCATAGCCGGTTTGGCGGTATCCTGTTACTGTATTTTATTTTCATATCTATCTCGCTGGTTAGCAGAACTGTTTTGCTCACGATGTCATTTAATGATGTCAGCTTTAATCCGTTGAATATCATCTGGTCGTATGGTGCAGGTTTATTTATGGATACCGTTGCGTACTCCTACTTCATGATACCTTTTGTCCTTTTTGTAATGTTTCTTTCTGACCGGATTTTCAATTCTGCCATTCACCGGATTTTTGCTTATGCGATATATTTTATCACTTTTAGTATCCTAATATTTAATGGGGTTTCAGAATACTTTTTCTGGGAAGAATTTGGTGTCAGGTATAATTTTATTGCTGTTGATTATTTGGTTTATACGACGGAGGTTCTGGGAAACATCAAAGAATCATATCCGCTTCCACTGCTGATTTTTGGCATACTTGGTGCTGGTACTGCGCTCACTTATTTTGTTGTCAAGAAGAGATTGCTGGTTGAATCACTGGCAAGCAAAAGCAAACGAAAAAGCAGGCTCGTTACCGGATTGGCATTGCTTTGCTTGCCTGTTTTGTCGTTTCTCTTGATTAAAAATACAACCGTTGAAATTACGAAGAACCGTTATAACAATGAATTAGCCAAAAACGGTATTCATTCCTTGTTTTCGGCTTTCCTGAATAACGAACTCGACTACGAAACTTTTTATGCCATGAACAACAACGAAGATAATTTCAAGCAACTTCGTGGTTTGCTGAAAAGCGAAAACAGTCATTACCTGAACAATGAAACCTTTGACATTACCCGGCAAATTACCAATCAGGGTGATGAAAAACGGTATAATGTGGTATTTATCACCGTTGAGAGCTTGAGTGGCGAATTTTTAAGCTACAAAGGAAGTAAACGGGGCAAAATCACACCCAATCTGGATGCTATTGCCGACAGTTCGCTGTTCTTTACAAATTTATACGCCATTGGAACACGTACCATTTACGGTTTGGAAGCAGTAACTCTGGGGGCGCCGCCAAAGCCCGGACAAAGTGTCGTTAAACGTCCGAATAACGAAAATATGTTTTCTGTTGGGCAGCTTTTTAAAGAGCGTGGCTATGATCTGAAATTTATCTATGGTGGCTATGGGTATTTCGACAACATGAACTATTACTTTTCGCACAACGGCTACCAGATTGTTGACCGAAGCGACTTGAATAAGGAAGAAATTACATTTAAAAATGCCTGGGGAGTCTGCGATCAGGATCTTTTTAACCGGACACTGAAAGAATGTGACCGATCGTTTGCCGCAGGAAAACCATTTTTGAATCACCTGATGACTACTTCAAACCATCGTCCATTTACCTATCCCGATAGGGTTATTGATATTCCATCGCATACCGGACGAAGCGGTGGAGTAAAATACTGCGATTTTGCAATTGGCGAGTTTATTCGGAAAGCCAGCGAAAAGCCATGGTTTAAAAATACCTTGTTCGTCATAATTGCCGATCATTGTGCCGGAAGCGCCGGTCAGACCGAATTGCCGTTTATGGAATATCAGATCCCTTTCATCATCTACAATCCAGGGTTGATCCATCCGCAACAAGTTAGCAAGCTTTGCAGCCAAATTGATGTTGCTCCAACTTTACTGGGGATCATGAACTGGTCGTACAAAAGTAAATTTTTCGGAAAAGATATTTTGAAAATGGCTCCGGAAGAAGAACGGGCATTTATTTCCAATTACCAGAAATTGGGTTACGTTAAAAACGACCACTTATCAATTTTAAGTCCGCAGCAAAAAGTTACACATTATAAAATTGACCCTCAAACCGGTGATATGAAGGTTGAAAGCGCTGATCCTGAAGATGAAAAAGAAGCGATAATTTATTATCAGTCAGCAAATTATGTGTATAAAAACAAACTTAACAAGTGGAATTAATTACATAGGAGAAAATTGATAAGTTTACACTTTAGAAATAGATTAAAATATGCTTGCCATGTAAGGGATGAATAGGTTCATCAAGTTCTTCCCTTAAGGTGAATTTTACTGGTTTTAAGTTCATTTTAAGCTTGATGTCAGTACTATTACTGCGTATTTTGATCTATCATTATGGGCATTCCATTTTTTCCAGTCGCAGTTGATAGTTGGCACCTTGCTTCACAAGCTTTTGCTGGTAATCAGAAAAATTATCGCATAAAGCAACTATGGAGAAGTTTTTTTGCTGCTCTCATCTATCCGAAAATCGCATCTAGGTGGTTTGAAATTCTCAAATCGCCAGATTTTATTTTGATAGCTAAGCATCGTCCTCGGTTATATTTCAAACCCTTGAGGGTCTATATGTCTATCCGATGGACAGCAGAACGAAAGATGAAAGTTATACTCGACACCTATCGGTTTATCATGAGCAATGGTGAAACATTCAAAAAGGCAATTACATGTAGTACCGGTATCGAAATTGCGCGGTGGCAACTCAATAATGACATCGAATGCTTTCTGAAACTTGGGTATCACGAAATGCACCGGAAAGAAGGAGAACTCGTTCTTTTTTTTGAATGTGATCAATTGGGCGGAACTTTAGCAACGATTGCTTTTTCTTTTGAAGAGATGACTCCGGGAAACTGGGTTAGCCGCATTGCCTGCATACAAGGGCATAAGATAAATGGATTAGATGTAACCAAACAAGTTCAAAAATTGCTGCAAGGTCTCCGACCTAAATCATTTATGGTCTTTGCCGTACAGGAGTTATCGAGGAAGTTGGGATTTGCTGCCATTTATGGAGCGGGAGATTCGATTCATCCTTACCGGAGGCAACGTACCATATATATTCCCGGGCTGCATGCCATTCAATTCGATTACGATGCATTTTGGGACGAGTGTGGTGGCCAATTGAATACGGATGGCTGGTATGAACTACCTTTGATGCCCAACCAGAAGGATATTCAAGAGATAAAAACAAATAAACGTTCACTTTATCTGAGACGATATCATATGCTTGATGAAATCTCGTTTAAAATTGCCGATACTGTAAAGAAACTTATTGCATAATGAATATATCGTATTTAAACCTTCAGAATTTCAAGAATTCACTACTTTTTGTTTTGCTCTTCTTTTCCTCATTGGTATTAAAAGCTGAATCCAGAAAAGATTCCTTGGTAACCGTTGCTTGGCACGATACTGTTCGTGTTCAAAAGGCACAGATTGTTGATCTGGATTCAGATCATACAGCTCTTTATTTCAGGCCAAAAGCTTTTCAGTTTGCTAAAAATGTACCCTTGGATGTTTACCAATTAGGGAAAACGGCGTTTTCAAAAAAGAACTTACCAGCCTTAGGTGCTATTATTGCCGGCACTGCGGCTCTGGTATTGGTAGATCAACATGTTACCGATGCTGCTCAGCAGTTTGGACGATATATTCATCTAGATGCTTCGCATAAATTTCAACGTCTTGAAGTATTTAAAGTACCGATTATGGACGTTCCCGGAAACCTGAATGCCGCTTTCTACTTTTTGGGCGAAGGTTGGCCGAGCATATTGGTTGCTGGAAGTTTTTATGGTTATGGACTTATGGCCAATGATTACCGGGCTCTTCAAACCACTTCACAATTAACTGAAATGTTTTTCACACTGGCCATAACAACACAGTTTATCAAGCGCATCTCTGGTCGTCAGAGCCCTTTCCGGGCAATGGAAACGGCCGATGGTGTTCCAGGTGGGGCTTGGGCTCCATTTATTTCTCCCCGGAAATATCAACGGGATGTGTCGAATCATGATGCTTTTCCTTCGGGTCACTTAGCAACAGCAATGGCAACCATTACCATACTTGCCGGCAATTATCCCGATAACAAGTATATTAAACCTGTTGGTTATTCGCTTATGGGATTACTTGGTTTTGCTATGCTCAATAACGGAGTACATTGGATTAGCGATTATCCGTTAGCCATTGCTATTGGATATACTTGTGGCAAAATTGCTCTTTCGCGTGGACGTCAGGTTATTCCAAAATTAAGTAACGATCATGGCTCTACCTCTTCTCTGATGCCGGTTTATTTTGGTACAGGAAGTCTCGGACTAAGTTACCGGGCAACGTTCTAAAAACCATTTCTGTTATCTAATGACTCTTTTTCGCGATTTCTTTTTCAGGGAAAATTACAGAAAACAATACGCTTAAAATTAATGTAATTGCAATGAAATACAGGGAATAAGACGATTTAAACCCGATTTGTTCAAGCCAGGTATGAGCAAGTAATTTCACTCCCACAAAAATCAGCAAGATACTAACGCCCACATTCAGGAACCTGAATTTATCGACCATGTTGGCCAATAGGAAGAACAATGAACGAAGGCCGATGATGGCAAAGATGTTGGAAAAGAACACTACAAATGGATCGAGCGATACCGAAAATACGGCGGGAATAGAGTCAAGTGCAAAAATGACATCAGTAAACTCGACCAAAACCAAAACAAGCATCAATGGAGTAAAATGTACTTTTCTGTTGTATTTGTACGCAAATTTGTCTCCGTGAAATTCTTTTGAAATATTGAGATATTGGGAAAGAAATTTTACTATAGGAGACTCGTGAGGATCTTTTTCATCTCCATCCTTTTTAATCAGTATTTTAATGCCCTGAAAAACCAGGAAAGCACCGAAAACATAGAGTACCCACGAAAATTGATGGATTAATGCAGCACCTGCAAAGATGAAAATGAAACGTAAGATGATGGCACCCAACACGCCCCAAAACAATACGGTTTTATAATTCTTCAGGGGAACCGAGAATCCCTGGAGAACTAATAGTATTACAAAAACATTGTCGATAGAAAGTGTTTGCTCAATAAAGTAACCGGCCAGATAACTCATCGACATGTGGTTACGGTATTCACCAACCATTCCGGCAAAATCAGTTTGGTGAAATTTGAGTTCCGGAGCATATCGTGCTGCTATCTCAGATAGTTCAGCAGGCGTTTCAATACCGTGCAACATATGCCCATAGTATTTCAGGAAGGCATAAAATCCCATTGAAAGAGTGAACCAAATACTCGACCAGATTAAAGCTTCTTTGGTAGAAACGATATGCGAATTTCGTCCAACTAACAATAAATCAATCATTAGTACACAAATGATCAACAATAGAAAACCACCCATTAACAAAACTTCTGTCGGCATATCAATTAATTTTAGTCACACCACCTGAAACTACAAACTTCATTACTTCCGAAGGACTCAGATTGACAGGTACCACTGAACTTTCAGGTACCAATATCATTTCTCCGTTGATACTGTATGAAAAGGGAAAATAAACGGCAACCATTCCATTCATCCCAAATTCTTCCAGTTTTTTTTCAGTAACAAACCCGATCTTCCATAAATTGTTTTCCTTGTCCATACAAACCCTGACCGGGACATTAAACTTTTTTTCTTTTCCGACAAATGCTGTGAATAAGTCATTGATAGAAGTATAGATAACATTCAATAATGGTAACCGTTTCAGAAGCCTGTGGGTAAACCAGGTAAATGGTTTGACGATAATGGTTTGACCTATTAGTCCAAGCAATGTGAGCGAAAAGAACAAAACAACAATCCCAATTCCCGGGACATCAAGTTTATAGTGCTCTTTTAATGGATCGCCAATCAATCGGTCGGCGTAGTTGAACATCAAAAAAACAGAATAAAGTGTAGCTGCCAAAGGGCCTAACAATAATAGTCCTTGTAGAAAATATGTAAATAATCTTTTCATATTTTTTTGCGAAAGATACAATTTTTACCTGTTTCAATTCAAGCCCGGCTTTCGTAAACCTTAATTTGTTATAAATGACTTAAACAATCGAGGTATCTGAGTTGTATATATCCAAAAACAGGGAACGATGAAACGAATTGGATTGTTGATATTAATTATTTGGGCAGTTGTGGTCTGTGGTCAGGATAAAAACAAACTAAAAAATGACACCGAGATGAAGTTTAATGAACTTACTGAATTTGAAAAGTCTGTAATTGAAGGTAAAGGAACTGAACGACCATTTACCGGTATATATTATCAGAATAAAGACACCGGAACCTATTTATGCAAAAAATGCAATGCCCCACTCTACCGTTCTGCAGATAAATTTGATGCCCATTGCGGTTGGCCCAGCTTTGACGACGAAATAAAAGGAGCTGTAAAACGAATAACTGATGCCGATGGACGAAGAACTGAAATTACCTGCGCCAGGTGTGGCGCTCATTTGGGACATGTTTTCGTTGGCGAAGGATTAACTCCGAAAAATACACGGCATTGCGTAAATTCTGTTTCTTTAATTTTTGTCCCTGAAACTAAAAAATAGTGATTCTTTTGTTGTGTTAAAGCATGGATTAGAGGAACACCCTTTAATCCGGTTAATTAGCAATGCACTTTTATTCGGTCATAAAGCAACCGAAGAGCCATTTAAACTCATTAAATTTTGTTGGTATTTTTCCAAATCATAAGTAATTCTGTCAACCATTTGTTTTTGGTTTCCATCTTCAGGAAATTCCCATTTTATTTTACACTTACCAAGGGTAGAACTATGTGTTTTCCATATAACTGTAATATTACCAAATGTTTGAATCAACATAAAAAATATAGCGCCATTTTCATTGGGAACTCCAATTGTCACGGAATCAGAAGTTTCCTGAAGTATTTTTGACCTTGTATCTCTATCTTTTATAGATTCAATTAAGTCTCGGTATTTATTTAACATACCTCCCTCCGCTGTTATTTGGGCAGATTGTTGGGTTACATCATATGCAAATCTGCAGGCTATGATTACAACGACATCAAAAATAATTGCAATCCACATAATTTGTAATTTTTAGTCTAAAATATAAAATCAAATTCTCACAACAGGGAAAAATGATTTCCAAGAAATAAAAAAGGCCAGCTAACCATTGGTTTTTAGCCAAACGATCAGCCGGCCAAGCCACCAGAATCAACGCATTTACTTTGCTAGATTCGTTTGCTCTATTTCCAACCGCCACCTAAGGCTTTGTAAATAGAAACAACCGAGGTATATCGATCTTTCATTGTTTCAACAAGCTCAATTTTCGATTGTAACACATTCGCCTGAACAGTCAGTACTTCCAGATAATTGGCCCTTCCGGTTTTAAAAAGCTGATTCGATGAATTTACGGCCAGATTTAGTGTATTAACTTCTTTGCTTTTCAGATCGAGCGCTTGTTCAGTACTTTTCAGATTAACCATGTTGTTGTAAACTTCCATGTAGCTATTCAGAATGCACTTCTGATAGTTATATAAAGCTTCAATTTGAGCTGCGGTTGCCGTTTTGAATTGTGCTTTTATTGCACTTCGGTTAACAACCGGAGCTATTAAATTACCCAGGGCGTTATAAGCAAACGATTGAGGTGAAAACAAAAGTGAAGTCTTAAACGCATCTTGGCTTATCGCCCCCGAAATGGTGAATGTTGGATAAAATGCGGCTTTTGCAATTTTCACATTAGCCTTCGAGCTCAATAAATCATATTCAGCTTGTTTGACGTCTGGCCTGTTTTTCAATAAATCAGATGGAATTCCAACTTTTACCTGTGCCGGAACTGAATGAGCAAAAGCAGATTTATCGCGAATGATAGGTTGTGGATACCGTCCCAATACGAAATTTAGGTTGTTTTCAGCTTCAGATATTTTCTGTCGAACATCGATCTCCAGCTTTTTAGAATTCAGAACCTGAGCTTCAAATTGTTTGACCGCCAGTTCATTAACTACACCTACCTGTCTTTGAACACTGACAACATGCAACGCACTATCTTGAAGTTGGATCGCATCTTTAATTATATCCAGCTCATTGTCGAGAGCCAGAAGTTCATAGTAGTCTGATGCAATTTCAGAAACCAGATTGGTGACGGTCCAGTTTTTACCTTCAACACTCGACAAGTATTGGGCGACAGCTGCCTTGCGGGTGTTCTTGAGCTTACTCCAGAAATCGACTTCCCATGAACTTTCAAGGCCAAAGCTAAAATCCCGAAGATTCTCGGGTATCGACTGATCATTATAAATGGTAGTCCCTTTATTCCCGGCAGCGTTCATGGTATAATTACCGAATTTTTGTTGCCCTGCTGTTCCGAAAGCGGAAATTGATGGAAATGCTAAACCTTTTGAAAATCTTACGTTTGCACGGGCTATTTCAATTTTTTGTGCAGCCATTAATAAATCCAGATTGGTATTCAAGGCTGTATCGATTAACCCTGCTAAAACAGGATCAGAGAAATAGTTCTTCCAGTTGACTGTTGCTACATTCGCGCTATCTTTTGTTCCTGAAAAACTTTCAGGCATGGGTCTTAATTTAGTTTTGCTGATTTCGCTTATTCCGACACACCCAGCATTTAGTAAGCTAATAAGCATGAAACCCAAACAAATTTGTATTATCGTTCTTCTCATGGTTTTAAACTTCTTCTGTTAATGCAATTTCTTCCCTGGAACTTCTTTTGACCAATTTTTCGGAAATTGTAGCAAAAACAACATATAGTCCCGGAATAATAATTAAGCCGAATATGGTACCAAACAACATACCGCCAGTTGCTGCTGCTCCAATTGTTTTGTTGCTGATAGCGCCAGCTCCTGAAGCAAATAGAAGCGGAATCATACCGGCAATAAATGCAAACGAAGTCATCATAATTGGTCTTAATCTGATTTTTGCACCTTCGATAGCTGCTTCCAATGGCTTTTTCCCTTCACGGTGTTTCATGGTGGCAAACTCAACAATCAGAATCGCATTTTTACCAAGCAAACCAATTAACATGATTAAAGCGATTTGTGCATAAATGTTGTTTTCAAGTCCCATGGCTAGCAAGAAGAAATATGCACCGAATATTCCGGTTGGTAATGAGATAATTACTGGCAACGGCAATAAAAAATTTTCGTATTGAGCCGACAATAAAAGATATACGAATAGCAGTGAAATCAGGAAAATATAAATAGCTTCGCTACCCACGCTAACTTCGTCGCGCGATATACCGGCCCAGTCGATATCATATCCTTTAGGTAATTTGTCTTTCACGGTTTGCTGAATCGCCTTTATAGCGCTACCACTACTATATCCGGGTGCAGCATCGCCACTAACTTCAGCAGAATTATACATATTAAAGCGAGTCAAATCGTCAACTCCATACTGCTTCTGCATGGTCATAAACGAAGAATATGGAACCATTACGTTTTTATCGTTTTTAATGTACAGATTGAATAAATCTTCAGGTTTTGCGCGATATTCGGGCAATGCCTGCACCATTACCTTGTACATTTGGCCAAATTTGATAAAGTTGGTTGCATATTCACTTCCGAGCATGGTGTTTAAATTACCCATCGCATTATCGATAGTTACACCTCTTTGAGAGGCTTTGTCAAGATCGACATGAAGCATGTATTCGGGATAGCCAGCATCGTAAATGGTGAATGCTCCGCCAATTTCTGGTCTGGCATTTAAATCTTTAATAAATTGTTTTACCACGCTTTCAAATTTGTGGCAATCGGACTCGCTAGTCTGATCAAGTACACGTAACTCAAACCCACTGGCATTTCCATATCCGGGAATTGCAGGAGGAGGGAAAAATTCTAATTTAGCATCCTTAATGTTTTCGCATTTGGTTTCAAGATCCTTAATGATTTCATCAGCCGTTTCTTTTCTTTCGCTCCAATTTTTCAGGTTGACCAGGCATGTTGCATAAGATGCACCTGTACCTTCAGAAAGAACATTGTAGCCGGTAGAGCTGGATATAGATTGAATTGATTCAATGCCCTTTGCTGCATTGTTTATTTGTTGTACTACCGATTTTGTCCTTTCCAATGTCGATCCTGCAGGAGTTGTCACACTGATATAAAAAGAACCCTGATCTTCAGTTGGAATAAATCCCGAATGCAAGAACTTTCCGATGATACCTGTCAATAAACAGAAACCAATTAAAATACCAAATGTCACCGACCGACGATTTATAATTAAAGTCAAAAGCTTTTGATATTTATGCGATAAGCCGTCGTACCAATTGTTAAACCAGCCAAAAAAGCCTTTCTTTTTATGACTGGAATGGTTATTCTTCAATATGATTGCGCAAAGAGCAGGCGAAAGTGTCAATGCAGTTATTCCGGAAAGAACGATGGCAATTCCCATCGTTACTGAGAACTGACGGTAAAAAATTCCGGTTGGACCCGATAGAAATGAAACAGGAATAAAAACAGCCGACATAACCAGTGTTATGGCTATGATTGCGCCACTAATCTCGTGCATGGCCTGTTCTGTAGCTTTTTTTGCACTCATTTTAGTACCCTGCATCTTTGCGTGTACTGCTTCTACGACCACAATCGCATTATCGACCACAATTCCAATCGCCAAAACCAAGGCAAAAAGGGTAATCATATTTAGGCTAAACCCGCAAAGCTGAATAAAAAACAAGGTGCCAATCAGGGAAACCGGAACTGCAATGGCTGGTATTAGGGTCGATCTAAAATCCTGAAGGAAAACATATACCACTAACGAAACCAGAATAAATGCAATAATTATGGTTTTTAAAACCTCGTGTAAAGAGGCATCGAGGAATCGTGAAACATCGTAACTAAATTCATAATCCATACCGTTGATGAATTTAGCATCCTTAATTTCTGCCATGCGTTTTTTGATCAGTTCAACTACTTCATTGGCATTCGAACCTGGCAATTGTTTAATTACAATTGAAGCGGCCGGTTTACCATTGAACCTCGATTCAACATCAAAAAACGAAGTCCCGAATTCGACTTCTGCAATATCCTTTATTCTTAGAATCTGTCCATCTTCCAAGGCTTTGACCGGAATATTTTCATATTCTTCTTTTGTATTGAATTTGCCGGTGTATTTTAATACATACTCCAGTGTTTCCGACCGGCGATCAGATCCTTCACCTATTTTACCTGGAGCTGCTTCTACGTTATTTTCATCCAGAGTTTTGAGAATATCATCAGGCGATAAGTTAAATGTCTGCATCTTGTCAGGCTTTAACCAAATACGCATTGCATATTCCCGTGCTCCTAAAATATCGGCAAACCCAACGCCCTTAATGCGTTTTATTTCTGATAACACATTGATATCAGCGAAATTATAAAGGAATTTTACACCCAAAGCTGGATCTTTACTGTAGATGTTTAGTTGCATCAACATAGAATTCTCCAACTTGGCAATTTTAACTCCATTCTTTATTACTTCCGAAGGTAATCGGCTCGATACAGTGGCAACTCTGTTTTGAACATTAATAGCTGCCACTTCAGGGTCAGTACCAACTTCGAAAACAACATCACATACGCCAATGCCGTCATTACCGGCGTCAGAAGTGATGTATTTCATTCCGGGAACTCCATTTATAGCCTTTTCAATTGGCATTATTGCCGCTTTAGCTACCGTTTCAGCATTACCTCCCGGATACTCAACGGTAACTTCAACCATTGGTGGAGCAATACTCGGGAACAGGGAGATTGGCAACTTGAAAAGAGCCAATATCCCCAGAATCACAATGATTAACGAAATTACGATTGAAAGAACCGGGCGGTGTATAAACCTCGATGTCATAAGATTTCCAGCTAGTTAGATCTTAAATATCGGAAGAAGAAGCCGGTTTACTGTTTAGTTTTTCACCAAACAACTTTTCTTCAGGTTCGTTCGTCGCTTTCAGTTTGATTAATTGAGGGTTAATCTTATCCCCGTCTTTAATTTGCTGAAGTCCTTCATACACAAATTGATCGTTGGGAGACAGGTCTCCATTCTCAATGATGTAATAATCAGTTAACCTGATTTTGGGCGTAATACTTCGCATTTGAACCTGATTATTTTTATCGAGTACATATACAAATGTTTTTTCCTGAATGTCAACCGTCGATTTTTGAGGGATGAGCAGTGCGTTTTTGATTGTTTTCGCGATCTGGATTTTGCCACTTGCACCATGTTTTAGCAATTGGTCGGGGTTTTGAAATTTGGCCCTGAAGGCAATATTACCGGTGCTTTTATTGATTTCTCCGTCAACGGTTTCAATCACTCCTTTATATGGATAAGGTTGGTTATCTGCCAGTACTAATGAGACTTCCTTTTGATTACTGAGTTCATTATCTTTTACATAGCCAAGGTATTCTTCCTCCGATACATTGAAATAAGCATAAACTTCTTTGGTATTCGAAATCGATGTGAGTAACATCCCTTCGTCGATTAAACTGCCAACCTTGTTTGGAATACGGTTAATTTCGCCATCAAAGGGTGCTTTAATAACGGTATAAGATAAATTCAATTTTGCTGCCGATTCACTTGCAGCAGCTTCATCAGCTTTTGCCCGTAAGGCATCTAATTTGGCTTGGGCCAGATCGAGTTCGGTTTTTGAAACAACCTTTTGTTCAACCAGGGTTTTCACATTCTGAAGTTCCAATTCTGAAGTTTTTACGTCAGCTATCGCACCTTTAAGTTCTGCATTTGCTTTCGAAAGTTCTTCTTTATATTCCTGATTACTAATTACAAATAGAACCTGTCCCTGTTTAACGAATTTTCCTTCATCAACATTAATTTTATCCAAATAACCTTTAACACGCGAACGCAATTCAACATTTTGCATGGCCTGAATTTCGGCTACGTAGTCTTTAACAACTGAAGTATCAGTAACAATTGGCACTGCGACTTGATAGTTTTCTGTTGTCTTGTTTTCTTTTTTTTCTGACGAACATGCGCCAAACAATAAGCTTGCCCCGGCAAGCGACATTAGAATTGCTGATTTTTTGCAATAACTAAATTTTGAATTTTGAATTTTCATTTTTTCGATGGCTTTAGAACAACGCAAATATGTTGTGCAGCACCTTAAAATGAACTTAAAATCGATAAAATTTAGCTTAAAGGAAGTAATATGGTAAATTTATTGGTATTTGTTCCGTGAACGGTGTAGTTAATTCGACCATTGTGTAAAGCCAATATCTTGTGAACCAATACTAAACCTAATCCAAATCCCTTTTTCCCTTTACTGTTTTCTCCACGGAAGAAATGCTGAAATAAATATTGTTGTTCTTCGGTGTTTATTGGAATTCCGTTGTTGATATATTCAACTTGTAGAACCCTATCATCAACCGAAAGAATAATTTTGGCACTTCCGTCGAAACTGTATTGCGAGCAATTGAGCATCAAATTTGATAATGCAGCCTTGATCAGTCGGGGATTTGCTGAGATGGTCAACATCTTTTCGTCTTCAATGATTGAATTGTATTCGATTGAATATCTGAATTTTGGGTAAATGGCGCTTAATTCATCCGAAATATCATACAACAACTCATCGACCCTAACCTTTGACTGCTGAATTTCCTTACCCGATTCAACCTTAGCAATTTCGAGCAGTGAATTGATAATGTCGCTTAAGCTTTTCGTCCCTTCTTTCTGAATGCTGATGTATTCTTTTATGACATCAATATTTGTTTCTTTTTCGATCTTCTCAAAATTAGAAACAAGCACCGCAATTGGAGTTTTTAACTCATGCGATATATGGTGGACAGCGTGTTTCTGGAACAAATAGGCTTTGTTCATTTTCATCATCAGCTCGTTGAAACGATCAACTAAAAGGGCAATTTCATCTTTGGTATTTAGTGTGGAAATGGGACTTGCATTGGTTTCGAAGTGATAGTTTTTGATTTGCCGGGTTACATTCTGAATTGAATGAGTGATTTTACCCGACAAATAATACAAGAGAACAATAAGCGTCAGGACAATAGCCAGAAAGCTTATTATCAGCACATTTTTAATATATTTCAGTGTTGAGTATCCCGATATGTCGTAAGCTTTGCTTATTCCGTAAAAAGCCTTGCCTTTGTGCTCCAGGTAGATGCCAACGACATCATACAACTTGTCTTTTTGCTCAATTCGCCGGTTGGATGGCGACAATTCTTTTAAGTATTTGTCAGATAATGGAATTGGTGTATCATCGATGCTTGAATAAATCAGATTTTTCTCTTTGTCGAAGATAAGTAGTTTTTCATCATACAAACCATTGATAGTCAATTGATCCATTGATTCAATTAATGCCTTGTCGATATTCTTGATGTCGGTAAGTAGTTCAAGTGTGGTTTCGATTTTTAAAGTTTGCTTTTGCTGGAATGCTGCTTCCCGATAATTATAGAATAAGGTATAAATCAGGAAATAAACCATTCCGACTAATGAAATCGTTATGACAGAACAGTACAATAGTATTTTTGCTCTTATGCTCATTTTTCTTCAAAATAATAACCAAAGCCAATTTTTGTTTTGATTGAGTCCTTGCCAAAAGGTTTATCTACTTTTTTTCTGAGGAAGTTAATGTAAACCTCAATCGTATTGGTATTTGCATCGAATGATGTACCCCATATTTCTTTGATCAGATCACGTTTGAGCACTAATTCGCCTTTGGCAAGCACAAGTTGCAGTAAAATCTGATATTCACGGGCGGTAAGGGTTAACTCAACACCTTGGCGGGTAACCTTAGTGGTCTTGAGTTGAATTATCAAATCGCCGGAACAAATAACATCATTATGCTCAGATGATTCAGAATCCAGGTTGCTTCTTTTAAATAAAGCCTGAACTCTCATAATCAGCTCCTTCATGTAAAATGGCTTGGTCAGATAATCATCTGTACCACAATTGAACCCCTGTACTTTATCTTCAAGTTCATCAAATGCAGTTAGCATCAATATTGGTGTTGTTGTGTTGTATTTCCTGAAATCGCTGCAAAGGTCGTAGCCATTTTTCCCAGGAAGGTTAATGTCTAGAATAACACAATCATATGTCGACTTTTTCAGAAATTTTTCAGCAATAAATCCGTCAAAGGCTACATCAGCTTCTATTTGCTCTTCAATGAAAGCCTCTTTGATATTTTTGTTCAAATCAGGATCGTCTTCTATGATAAGTATTTTCTTCATACGGTATGGAATATTCTATATATAAAATGAAACTCAAAGATACTTAGATTAAAAGCATTTTCATTTATTTCCGTTCTGGTTTTCAAGCATACAGGCGAATGCGTTTTTCAAGTACATATGAGTTTAGTTGTTACATGAATCTGGCTGTTACAAACATTTCTCTGTTTATGAGATGATCTCTCCTGCTTCGTTTCATTTTGAATGATGTCTTAACGCATATCGAATGATTATATTATAAAACATATGTGAAAAAAATTATATCTGATAAACAGATCGTTAGTGAATAGGTAATTCGGCCAAATTTCCAACATTAATAAATTCTTAAAAATTCTTAAAAGAAGTTATGAAAATAACTCTTATATTCGTCTCGGTTTAAAAAATAATAAACCTTTTCTCTTTTAACCAATATCTATTTTCCGATCGAACTAAACTAAGTTTAAAAAGGATTATCAGAGCCTGATAATCCTTTTCTGTTTTTATTGAAAATTGGTTGCGATTTCTCTACCTTATTTTGTCGGTCAACAGCTTTAATTCGCATTTCATTTGTTCGAATTAATTTGGGGCAAATGTCGCTTTTACCGGATTTCGCTCATGATTGGATTATATTCGGCAACTTCCGTCAATCAACGATATCTATGGCCGATAATCATTATTTATTTTTCAGTTTCGAACATATCCCGAACCCTCGTGTTTCATAAGCTTAAAGGTTAGGCAATTTAACAGGAAATTCTGTAGAGGGATGAGGAACGAAGTATGAGCAGAAGGTTTTATCACATTGTAAAATCGACCAGGCCTGTTTTGGTTGACTTTTATGCCGATTGGTGCGTGCCTTGCCGGTTAATGCCACCCATTCTGAAAGAAATAAAAGGCCAGTTCAGGAAGCATGTGCGCATCATAAAAGTAAACGTCGATCATTATCCTGAAATTGCCACCAGTTGTAAAGTTCAGAACATTCCCACCCTGGTTTTGTTTAGAGATGGAAAAATACATTGGAGTGGCATGGGCGTACAGCAGATCGACGACATCTCCACGGCATTGCGGGAATTTTTATAAATGCACATTAACCGAACCTAAACAGCATATGGCAGAGCGAAAACTTCAAATGGGTGAACAACTTCCTCATTTTATCCTGAACGACGAAAACCATCAACCCATTGATATTTCAACGTTGACCGGAAAATTCCTGATCATCTATTTCTATCCGAAAGACAATACCCCGGGATGCGTGAAAGAAGCCTGTAGTTTCCGCGATTCGTTTCAGGATTTGGTCGATGCCGGAGCCTTGGTTTACGGTGTAAGCAACGATAAACCCGATTCACATGCGCAATTTAAGGCCAAATACCGGCTGCCGTTTTCGTTACTATCGGATACCGACGGCGAATTGCGTAAACTGCTCGGTGTTCCTTCCGATTTGTTTGGATTGTTGCCTGGACGGGTGACCTATGTGTTCGATCCTGAAGGCCGGTTAATCCGTGAATTTAAGTCGCAGTTATCGCCCGAAAAGCATGTGAAGGAGGCACTCAAGGTAATTACTGATTTTTCGAGTCAATACCAAAAGACTCATCGCTGAGTCTTTTGGTAATCGTTTTGTTTATTTGGGCAAGGGTTCCAATGCTGCCCCTCGTTTGTAACGAGGGTAAACGGTTCTGAGTTTGTAACTCAATTCCATGCTGATCACCAAAAAAACTGCGTCACAGACGCAAAACCAACAACCCATCGTTGACGCTATCGCCTAAATGAGGGGCAGTTGTGGCCAAATTAAGCCCATGAATAAAGACATCCAGTGTGGCTTTTGATACATCAATACCAACGAAAAACTGAACCTTTTTCATAACTTTGGTTTTAATTGTTAGAAAACGAAGTTGCCGAAACTATCACCTTTCAAAGACCTTGTGTCTATTATTCTAAATGGTTCTTGGCAACTGATCAAAAGAATGGGGACTAATACAAGTGATAGGTCTTAAAACCTAGCGGGTAGCCAAGTTCACCCCATTCTTTTTTAATTAACAAGTTAAGAACTATCAACAAGAAAAGAAAAAGTAACAAAAAGAAAAGAATATCAACATCTTACATCATTCTTCGTATCAAAATACACTCTTCTTGTTAATAAAACCACGTAAATCTAAAGGACGGGTAGCTAATGTTAGCGGTAGTTTTTTAATTATTGTATTTTAAAATCATTGTCTTTAATATTTCATTGATTTCTTTAACACACTCCGCGACATCATCAGACATTTGGTTTGCTGGAGCAATGAGAACAAATGAATTATTTTTTACATATGTTTCGACAATTTGAATTGCCCATACAATTTCATCATATAACTCAAATTTATCCATCCAATCAAACATCGCTTGATTGCTTGAGGCAGCATTTGCAACGTTTTGAGGTGTCGAAAAACTTTTTAATTTGCTTTCTTCTCCTTGCAGTTTTTCAAGAATTGCGGTTGCTCTTGTTTTAGGAGATTTATCTTGGTCTATCTCCTTTCCAATAATTGATAATAAACCTTTTATGTGAACTTTTCTCATTATGGTTAGTTTTTGGTCTTAGTCTATTGTCTGAAATTCAATATGGTCATGTTCTTTTATTATGCCAGTCAACTCCGAAATAAGATCATCTCCCAAATTTCTTCTACTCTTTGAAAAGCTTGTCCAGATAAGTTTTAGTGTCTCATTGTAACTGAAGACTCCAAAATCCCCACAAAGGATATCATTAAAAGCGTCCAAATTATGACCAGTTTTAAAGTTTATATCTTTTGTCAGAACTCTGTCCACCTCGTCATAAAAAGTTTCAAGGTCATTAAAATTATCTCCGTCTATAATTGCAACTCTTTGCGTCATCTGGTTCTTTTTAAATTACCGCTAACGTAGGAAGCTACACGCAGGGGCGGATTGCGGGCGATTTCCTGTCAAGCCGAAAAGCAGCCCGAGCGGAAAGATGCACACCGAAAACCACTGCTGCCGCACTTGACGGGTAGCTGAAGTTATGCCCAGTGTTTTCTATTCATTCAGTAATTCATAATCTTTCAACTCTTCATATACACTTAGTAATTCAGAGTTTAATTGAGTTAGATATTCCTTACTAATCTGATGATATAAATCTTGTTTCTCATCTATTAGCTCGAACGAAAAAGCACCCTTCTTCAATTCTTTTAATAACTTATTGAATACAGCTTTAACACTATTTGGATTGTCTTCTGTGAGGATAAGCTCATAGTTTTCATTCTTACCCTTTAGAACCAAAGTTGTCTTTTGGTCCTCTCTCTTTATTTCTGCATTAAAAGTTTCCATATATTTTACCTCTTTCTCCGAAAGCGTCTCTGCCGCCTTCAAGTGTTTTCATACTAATGTTTTTCCAATCTAAATCTGGCTTGTCTCCTGTTATACAGACTAAATTATTTGTAAAAGGATTGCCAATAAAAGTGTAATAATTATTTAAGTCATGTTGTCTGTAAGTTGAACTGTAAGGCAATGTTCTGACAGCTATATTTGCATCATGTGTTGCAATTATAACTTTTTTCCCTTGTCTTGCCCTTTCTTTTAATAAAGGAACTATTACATCATTAATGTAGTCATTACCAAGGCTTTTCTCTGGTTCGTCAATAAAATAGATATCTTTATCTTGTTTAAGTTCATTATGTAGAAGAATCATGGATGATTCACCATTTGAAGGGTTATACTCTCGACCACCCACCACAAAATACCTATTGAAAAGAAGTAAATCATATATACTTTCAACGGTTTCTCCACCTTCAATTAATTTAAGTTCGGCGATTTTCTCAAATAGCTCGTTTGAATAAACATATTTTGAAATAGTTCTTAATGATTTAGCAACTTCTTTCTGTGGAGTTTTATTAACCCTAGAAACAGTTGCCAGCTTGCTGTCAGTTATTTTACCATTTTGAATAAGAATATTTGTTTGGCTTTCAAGATTTCCTTTATCACCTAAATCGCCTACATACTCTATGAATGGTGCTATTGTCTTGTCAATGTTGGTAAGAATCTTTTTTATTGTCCTCTCAATTTTTATTCTATTACTTGCAAACTCTTGAAAACCTGTTTTAACAGGTTTCTCTGGTTGTCCAGTTTTCTTGGAGATTTCAGAAACAAACACTTTTATTAATGAATTGAACATTGAGATGGTTTTGAAATCAATAAACCGTTTCTCTGATTCTGATTTCAATTTAATTAAAATCTTCTCAATTAATTCAACAAGTTCTTCAAGTAGTTCTTTACCAATTGTTTCCTCAAGAATTTTATTTTCAATTATTGAATGATTAAACTCTCTAAATTGAATAAGTATATTCTTAATATCTTCAAATTTTCTTGAAATTTGAGAACCATCTAGTCTTGTAAAGTTTTTTATTGCAATTTTTTGCGAAATTTTATTTGTTGCTTCATTGGAATAATACTGAAAGTATTTAATTAGACTAGTTATTTCCTGTTCTATTGACTCTTTTAGAATTTGAAATTCATCTTCGCAATCCTCAATCTCTAAATCCTCTAAAACGATTTCTAAATCTGCTCCTTTAACACTATATACATCGTTTAAGTGAGTCGAATTTGATTCGTACACAGAGGTATTATATCCTTTCCCATTATAATGCTTTGATAGTGCTTTAAGGATCTCCGTTTTTCCAGTTCCCTTTGATCCAAAAATTATATTAATGTCGTTATAAATTTCGAGATTTATCTGTTCTGCAACTGTAAATGGAGTGACCTGAACAAGTTCTTTTGATTTTTTGTCAAGGATTGTTTGAATCGTATTATCATCTTTTTCAAGTAATAGACAAAATTGCTCAAAACTCTCAACAGGTAATCGTAAATCTGGTAATCCTTTTGAAATATCGAAATATTGATCCCAATCCTGAACGTCAGACCCATGAATTGAATCATGACCATGACTTATATAGATGCCCGCAGAAATTGAATTTGTGGCTTCCTTCAATACTCTCTTTTTGTTTTTGACAAGGCTCATTAAAAGTTCAACACCTTCATCACCCAAGCTTGGTTTTTTTACAAAATAGTGAGGAATATAAATAGGGTCTAATGTGTCAAAACTATCTACGGTTTCTTTGATTGTAATTGCAAAACTATCAGGAGTTTTGTCTAGGAGTAATTTCTCTACTTTTTCGTTGAATTCCGTATGTTTTTTAGGATTCATTATTACAATTAAGTGAGCTCTTTTACCATCTTCTAATATATCAAGTTCTATTCCTGGCCAAATTTGACACATGCCATCTAGTCTTTCAGAAAATTGTTGATATTGAGCTAAATCGAAATGGTTATGATTTGTAATAGCTAAGATTTTAACTTCGGTTGATTTTATAATTCTTTCAAATTTATCTACATCAACATTTCTAGTGGCTGCGTCACCAGATTTAGTTTTTTTAGTATGTACATGAATATCTATTTTCATTTTGTCTAATATTTCATTTCGAGTGAGTTGTCAACATTGGGCATAACTTGCAAATAGCAGCAGGTTTATAGTACTTTTTTATCTTTTTTCACTTCTATTTTTCCATGGATAAGCCTAATTCAATGATAACATATAGCCTTCGAGCTGAATCCTTCTTCTTCACCTCTCCCCTTTCTTCCTTTTTAACTTCATCAAAATTAAATCTTTATTGTTTAGTTGTTATTCAATAGGGTGAATTTTATTTATGTTCTTTAACAAAATTTCAATTGATAATGAGGAATTTCAGTTTGTACAAAGGGATTCCATCTCTTTTTAAAAGATGGAATTCCTTTTCAACTCAATGTTTGCCTCTGTTTTGTGATTTTATACCAGATGATTCGTTCCTCGTCGCTGCCCCTCGTTTGTAACGAGGGGTAAATGGGTCAGAGTTTGTAACTTCAATTTAAATTACTTCACTAACATAAAATAAACAACCTCTCGTTATCGCTAAAGCTCAAACGAGAGATAGAAATGAAAATTTACGCATGGATTCGTTTCTTCATTTTTTATACAGATAACAATGCGTCACAGACGCAAAAACAATTACCCCTCGTTGGAAACGAGGGGTAAAATCAGGAATTTCAGGAATTGCTGAGTTTTCAATTGATCGTCGCTACCCCTCGTTTGTAACGAGGGGTAAAATCATCCAGTCGTCGGATCAATCATCGGTTACCCGACTTAGCCCAATCCGTTATTTAGCCGGTTCGTCAGGAGTGGTGTCATCCTCCGGTTTTTCGTGGCGTATGCCATAATCAACCACCTTCCGGGCATTCAGATACAAAGCATAAAAATCGGGTTGTGCCGATTTAAGCGAAATCATCAGGCGGTCGAGTTGTCCGGAGGCAAGTGCAATAGCCTGCGACATCAACATTTTGATTTTTTCGTTGATGGCCTTGCCTTGCGAAACCGAAAGCCGGTGATTGGGCAGCTCTTTCTCGTATTGTTTCGTCAATTCGTCGAACGAATCAATCTTTTCATTGGCTATGCCCGTTACAGTCATGGCCTGTTGGTTGTTGCGGGCAAGTTCCAATATGCTCCGACATTCGGTAGCCAGTTCGCTTTCGCGCATCCCGTTCAAATACGAAATTGGGAATTTGACCTTCGAGAGTAGAACAGCATTGTTGGTTTTGTTGGCAAAGGCCAGTAATACCGAAGCCAGTTCAAATGTCTGTTCAATGAGTGCATTCTGTACGTTTTGCTTCGACGCCGCCAACCCCGAATTACCGTTATTGACAGATTTCAAGTACGCGTTAATTTGATCAACCAAATCGCAAAGCTCATTGTATGCCGCCAGTATTGCCGCATTATTTTGCCACAACGATTGGTTAAGTTCCATTAATTTCAAAACAGCTCTAAGCATAATTAGCTTATTTTCCATGCGTTTCTCCATAGTAATGAGATTTTAAGGTTAATACTAAATTTATCTATCGCGTTTTATCGCATCTTTCTTATTTGTTGTCGGTACTGGCTTTCCCATCAGTAAATCGGTAGGATATTCCGTTGCCGGTAACTTGTTTGTTTACAACTTACAGATGCACATTTACAGCGTTAAAACGAACACTCGCAGCTTAAAAATGATCAGTTACAACGCTAAAATGAATACTCGCAACATTCAAATGGACATTTACATCACTAAAATGAATACATGCAATATTCAGATACACACTTACATTGATAAGATGAACACTTGCAGTATTCAGAAGCGCATTCGCATCGCTAAGACGAATACTCGTAACATTCAGACGCACACTTGCAGTGTTAAAATGAATACTCGCAGCAATATTTCAGACACTGTTGGCATTTTTTCGCGGTGCGTCGGCCCATTTTTTCACCCCTTCAGCCCGTTTTTAGGATTTCGCTCCGATCGTTTGCCGATCGGCAGGATTAATTTCCGGTCTGGTGAACTATTTTGGTATGCCTCTTTTATTTTTTTGCCCGATTTGCTTGATTTTTCGAATCAAAATCGGGTTAAATTCATCGTTAGGCGACTATTTACTAAGCAATTTACAAAACAATGTTAAATTAATAATCAAAAAAAGCTGATAATTAAGTGAATAGGCCAATATTTCACACGAATGGTTCATTTTGGCCTATGAAACGACTATTTTTTTGATGCTTAATTTTCAGTATAAAACGGATAAACGGTCATTTAATCTGAATGAATCTGGCAGCAGGCGGCCTTCCCCCCTCTCTTCAAGAAGAGAGGGGCAAAGCATCGCAGATGCGACGGGGTGAGTCAAGATATAAGTCCAATAAAATACGACATTGTTTCATTCTTATTACTTAAAACCTTATTTTTTGAAACAAGCCTTAGTAGAAATTTTGCACACAAGTGGATGTAACTTTATTCATTGTGTTGATTGATTTTGTTTTGTTAAGTCACTGACTGTTTATCTTATACCAGCGCTACCTGAATCAGGATTATAAACAACAAAAGACCCATCGCTGAGTCTTTTGTCTATCATCTATTATCTAAAGCCTTTTCTAAACAATCGGGAAAATCTGGTGATCGGCCAGGTATTCCAGAATGGTTTTGGTATTTGTCGCCCGGTTTTCGGGTTTCAGAACCAGTGTGGGATCTTTGGGCTCAACGAACTGCAAATCGGCTCCCGGTAAGTTCGCAACCAGTCCTTCTTCGAATTTTTGGTACAACTCGGGCTTATTCTTTTTGCAGAATTCAAGCGTGGCATCCATATGAATCAGCTTAAAGCGATCTTCTCCAATGATTTGAATTACTTGTTTGCGGATATTTTCGTCCGGAGAAATAAACGAACAGATGGTGATGATTCCCTGATCGTTCAGCAGTTTGCTAATGTGGGCCACGCGACGCAAATGCTCGGCACGATCGGCAGGCGAATAATCCAGTTCTTTCGAAAGTCCCGATCTGATCGAACTTCCGTCGAGTAATACAACGGTTGCTCCCTGTTCGAACAGCTCTTTTTCGAGCGTGAAAGCGAGTTCGTTTTTACCCGAACCGTGCAGTCCGGTTATCCAAATCGTGGTTCCTTTTTGGTTGTATCGTTTTTCACGCTGCCCTTCCGAAATCAGGCATTCGCCCTGGTGAATCTTTCGTTTATTGGCTTCGAGTGTGCTCTCGTCCACAATTTTCGATGGAAGATCTTCTGCATTCAGCTTGTCGATAATCATCCCAACGGCAACTGTATTGTTGGTCATGGGGTCAATCAGGATGAAAGAGCCGGTGCTGCGGTTCTTTTTATAAGGGTCGAAGAAAATCGCTTTGTTCGTGGTCATCACCACTCGCCCGATTTCGTTCAGCTCAAAATGATCGATGCTTGACTTTTGCAATGAGTTAACATCAATTTTATACTTGATTTTGTCGAAGCGTACCCGCGTCGTATTGTTGGCATGTTTGATGAAAAACTGCACATTCGGATCCATTGGTTTTTCGTCCATCCAAACCAGCATCGATTCGAAATGTCGCTCAACACGCGGCAGATTATCGGGATATACAATCATATCGCCTCTCGAAATGTCGATTTCATCTTCCAGTGTAATGGTCACCGATTGTGGCGGAAATGCTTCTTCCAGGTTTCCGTCGTAGGTAATAATTTCCTTTATTCTCGACGTTTTTCGGGAAGGAAGCACCATAATTTCTTCGCCTTTCCGGATAATTCCTGAAGCTACACGGGCCGAGAACCCGCGGAAATCGAGATCAGGACGAAGCACGTACTGAACCGGGAACCGCATGTCGTCGAAATTGCGGTCGCTGCTGATGTGTACCGATTCGAGGAATTCGAGCATACTTTTGCCGTGATACCAGGGCATTAGGGTTGTTGGTTCAACCACGTTTTCACCTTTCAGTGCTGAAAGCGGGATGAAATTTACATCGGGAACATCCAACTGAGTGATGAAAGCTTTGTAATCGGCACAAATATCGTTGAATACTTTTTGATCGTAATTCACCAGATCCATTTTATTGACGGCCAGAACCACATGCTTGATTCCCAAAAGCGAAACCAGGAAAGTATGACGGCGTGTCTGGGTAATCACCCCTTTGGTGGCATCAATCAGAATAATGGCCAGGTTGGCCGTTGATGCACCGGTGACCATGTTCCGGGTATATTGCGTGTGTCCGGGGGTATCGGCAATGATGAATTTGCGTTTGTTGGTTGAGAAATAGCGGTACGCAACGTCGATGGTAATTCCCTGCTCGCGTTCGGCTTTCAGACCGTCGAGCAACAAAGCATAGTCAATTTCCTCACCGGCATGTCCAACCCGTTTACTGTCGCGTTCCAATGCCGAAAGCTGATCTTCATAAATCTTTTTGCTATCGAACAGCAAACGACCAATCAGTGTCGATTTTCCATCGTCAACCGAGCCAGCCGTAAGCAAGCGAAGCAGGTCTTTTTTCTCGTCCTGATCGAGGTAAGCGTTGATGTCGAGCGTTCCCTTGGTGTCCCCGTTTGGAGAATTCACCGTGGATATACTTTGATTATTTTCTGTCATGATAGGATGTTGTCATTGTTGTAATAGTTGTCTTTGTTATAATGGTTGTAATGGTTGTCATCGTTATCAGGTTTTCCAGTTGGTTTCGACGTACATAATAAAGTTTGAGATTTTGATTCCCAGTTTATTTAACTCTTCTGCAATCTCCTGCCATCCGGTTTCAGGATGAACTATTGTCTTTTATCGATTGACTCGAGCGTCTGATTTGGCTGCCTGTTTCAAATTTATCGGGATTAGGAAGTTTAATTGTCAAAAAATATATCCGAACGGCTAAATCAAATGCCTGTGTATATATTTCAAGATCCTTATAACTTTTCATCTGTCTATAATTTGATTTTTAATTGCCAGATGGAACTCGCCATCATAGTCATACTCTTGTGTGTGAGGTTATCTCTCATGGCTCGTTTCATTTTTATCTGTTTTGGAGTTGGTTTTTAACAATGACAACAAAACGAACAAATACAACAACGATAACATTTCTAACCACGACAACCCTTCTAAAAATACCCTTCTCTCTTTTTCTGTTCCATTGAGCCATCCTGGTCGAAATCGATCACACGGGTGGTGCGTTCCGAAACCGTAACAGTCATCATCTCTTCTACAATTTTCTCGATAGTGTCGGCTTCCGATTCAACAGCGCCGGTCAGTGGATAACAACCCAGTGTGCGGAAACGAACCATTTTCATTTCAGCTTTGGCCGCCAGTTCTTTTGGCATCCGGTCGTCGTCAACCATGATCAGATTTCCGTCAATGGTTACAATCGGCCGTTCTTTGGCAAAATAAAGCGGTACAATCGGTATTTTTTCCAGACGGATGTATTGCCAAACGTCGAGCTCTGTCCAATTTGAAATGGGGAATACACGAATGGATTCGCCTTTGTGAACTCGGGCATTGTAGATATCCCACAATTCGGGACGCTGGTTTTTAGGGTCCCACTGGTGAAACTTATCGCGGAATGAGAAAATCCGTTCTTTGGCTCTCGATTTCTCTTCATCGCGGCGGGCGCCACCAAAAGCCGCATCGAACTTGTATCGGTTAAGTCCTTCGAGCAAAGCTTGTGTTTTCATTACATCGGTGTGATACTTACTTCCGTGAGTAAACGGTCCAACTCCCGCTTCGAAGGCAGCTTTGTTGTAATGAACGATCAGGTTCCAACCATTTTCTCGGGCATAATTATCACGGAATTCGACCATTTCGCGGAATTTCCATTTCGAATCGATGTGCATTAACGGGAACGGAACTTTTCCGGGATAAAAGGCCTTTTCGGCCAGACGAACCATTACCGATGAATCTTTTCCGATGGAATAAAGCATTACCGGATTTTCGAATTCGGCCGCAACTTCGCGAATGATATGAATGGCCTCTGCTTCGAGTTCTTTTAAATGTGATAAACTGTATTCTGTCATTGGTTTAAAATTCGAATTATTTTGACGCGCCTAAAATAATACTTTAAGCTCTTTTATTGATTGGTATTAATACTAAGGAGAAAAAAATAACAACGATTTAATTCCAATTTTTCAGGAATTAAAAAATATGTGGAAAATGGAATGAAGGGAAAAGGAAAATATTGTAATTAGAAAGCAATAAAATCAGGGTTTTTCAGGTCTTGTTTGTTGTAAATCAGCTCTGTTTTTAAATCAGTGAGGTAAAGGTTTTTTCCTGAGGCTTTCAGAATGGCATGTCCGGCCGCTGTGTCCCACTCCATGGTAGTACCCAGTTTTGGATAAATATGGGCAGTTCCTTCGGCCACCATGCAAATTTTCAGTGAACTGCCTTTGTTGATTATTTTAACTACGGGATGCTCTTCCCTGAGGTTTTCAATATATTCTTCAGTTTCCTGGTTCATGTGCGACCGGCTAACAACCACAATAAATTCATCTATTGCTTTCTTCTCCGGAAGTTTTGTTCCTGAATGCTGCATTGTTTTGAACGTATAAGTATCTTCAGGATTTAAAAATTTAAAAGCGCCAATTCCTGTAATTCCGACGTAAAGTTCACCCGTAACCGGAGCATAAATAACACCGGCAATCGACTTGTTTCCCTTTATCAGCGCAATGTTTACGGTAAACTCATCGTTCCGTTTAATGAACTCTTTGGTTCCGTCTAACGGATCGACCAGCCAAAACAAATCCCAGTTTCTTCGTTCAGAATAACTTAGATGGACACCTTCTTCACTTAATACCGGCAATCGGGTGCATTCCAACTGTTTCAGGATTTCATCGTGAGCCAGCCGATCGGCAATCGTGACGGGCGTATTATCTTCCTTGAACTGAACGTTAAAATCGGAAGCCGAATATACTTCATTGATTTTCGAGCCGGCAGCAATTGCGGCTTTTATCGACTGATCGATGAGTTGGACCGGATCGCCCGGAGATTTTGAATTAAACTTCATAGATGTGGAATTCCCGATTGTATTCGGGGCAATTTATTTTTTCCAGACCTGATCCCGAACCGAATAGATGCGCTCGATAATATCAACGACTTTCATTCCTTCCAGGGCATTAGTACTGATTGGAGTCTTGCCTTTGATGGTATTAATTACATTTTGAATCACCAAGTGATGATTTTGAGCCGATCCTTTATATAAACCGTAATCGTTAGGCGGAGCGCTGGCTTCCAGTTCGGGCATCTGGTAATCTTTGATGTTGCAGTAAACCACTTCGTTCATGTATTGTCCGGCTACTTTAATGGTACCTTTCTCCCCGATGATGGTCATGCTGCTTTCCAGGTTTTCGTTGAAAATGGCAGTTGAATAATTTAAAGTTCCGATACCTTCATTAACGAACTCGAAATTGACAATACCCGTATCTTCAAAATCGGTTAACTTTTGGTGATTAAAATCTTTGAATTGCCCGCTGATGTTCTTGATGTCGCCAAACAACCAGTACATAATGTCGATGAAATGCGAAAACTGGGTAAACAAGGTACCACCGTCCAGTTGCCCGTCTCCGTGCCAGTTCTGATGAGTATAATAACGGTCGTCGCGGTTCCAGTAGCAGTTAATCTGTACATGATAAAGCTGACCGATTAATTTTTGTTCAATCACGTTTTTCAGCCAAACCGATGGTGGCGAGTAACGGTTCTGCATGACACAGAAAACATTGCGACTTCGTTCCAACGACTTAAAAACGATCTGTTCTGCATCTGTTTTAGTCAATGCCATCGGCTTTTCAACCACTACATGCAGGCCTTTTTCAAGCGCGTTAATGGCCATTTCAGCATGTAATCCATTGGGCGTGCAAATATTCAGAACATCCAGATTGGCCTCTTTTTCAAGCAATTCTTCGATCGAGGAATAAAATGGAATTCCTTCGTATGACGTTTTGCATTCTTCAGGAGTTCGGACATCACAAACAGCAGCCAGTTCCGACTGCGGATTGCGTAAAATCATTTCTGCATGGCGTTTGCCAATATGTCCCTGTCCGACCACGGCAAACCGTATTTTTCTATCAGATAACATAGTCAATTTTGATTTTTGATTTTTAAAACTTTACCATTTTCCAGCCGGTACTGTTCCCGACTTTCAGGACAGATTGCGACTCCTTCGGCATTGAATTTTAATTTATGGCCATATTCACTCATCCAACCCGTTTGCCTGGCCGGATTTCCGATGACTAACGCGTAATCGGGAATATTTTTAGTAACAACAGCGCCAGCACCAATAAAAGCATATTTCCCGATCGTTATTCCGCAAACAATGGTGGCATTGGCTCCAATGGTCGCTCCTTTTTGCACCAGTGTAGCTTTATATTCATTCTTACGGACAATAGCGCTTCGTGGATTAATAACATTCGTGAATACAGCTGATGGCCCGAGAAAAACGTCATCTTCACATATTACTCCGGTGTAAACTGAAACATTATTTTGGATTTTCACGCGGTTTCCAATCCTGACTTCAGGAGAAATAACCACATTTTGACCAATAGAACATTGTTGCCCAATGGTGCAATTAGACATGATATGTGAAAAATGCCAGATTTTAGTTCCTTCTCCAATCTGGCAATCCGGGTCGATGACTGCGGTTTCGTGTGCAAAAAAAGAGGTTCCCATTAGCTGAAAAATTCGCGAATTGCCGAGGTGATAAAAACGAGCTGCTCCTCGGTCAGTTCGGTATGCATGGGCAAAGATAACACTTGTTTTGAAAGCGCCTCAGCAACCGGAAAATCACCTTTTTGGTACCCAAGGTATTGGTAGGCTTCCTGAAGATGAAGTGGCACCGGATAATAAACCATGCTCGGAATTCCTTTCGAATGAAGAAACTCCTGAAGTTTATCGCGTTTCTCCGGAACTTTGATGGTGTACTGATGGAATGTATGCGAACTGTACGAAACTCTTGCAGGAATTGATATTTGCTGGATTTCGGATAATTCCTTGTCGTAAAACTCAGCCGCAGTTTGTCGTGCATGAATGTATTGGTCAAGGTATTTCAGTTTAACGTCCAGAATAGCAGCCTGGATCGCATCCAGTCTCGAATTCAGTCCAATTTGCTGATAATAATAACGTTTGCTCATACCGTGATTGGCAATTGAACGCATAGTTTGAGCAAGTTCACCATTGTTGGTAAACAAAGCTCCCCCATCACCAAAAGCACCCAGGTTTTTCGTCGGGAAAAACGAATTACATGCTATATCGCCTATGGTTCCAGCCATTGCAGTCATTCCATTTTTGAAATAATATTCGGCCCCCAAAGCCTGGCAAGCATCTTCGATAATGAAAAGGTTATTTTCGCGGGCAATTTCACATAGCGATTCCATATCAGCACATTGTCCGTACAGATGCACCGGCACAATAGCCTTCGTATTGTGGTCGATGTGGCAATTAACCAACTCAGGGTTAATATTGAAACTATCTGGATCAACATCAACCAAGACAGGCTTAAGTTTCATCAAAGCCAATACTTCAAGTGTCGATACGAAGGTGAATGGAGTAGTGATCACTTCATCGCCTTCATTTAAATCCAATGCCATTAGGGCAATCTGAAGTGCATCAGTTCCGTTTCCGCATGAAATCACATGATCTACATTAAGATATTCTTTCAGATTTGCTTCAAAATCAAGGATTTTCCCACCCTTTACAAATATGGAAGAACGAATGACATCCTGCATCCCTTGATCGATTTCATCTTTAATTTTAAGATACTGACTATATAGGTCAACCATTTGAATATTCATAGATTGTATTTTAGAATAAAATGAAGTCTTTGCCGATTTTTATCTCGAATTAAATGTAATTTTGAGTAAGCGAAATTAAGAATTTGTTTTATCAGAAACGCTTTTGTACCATTCTACTTGATGACCGAGGACAAAAATTATGCAAAAGTGCAATTGAATTTTTAATTTTTCTGAATTTACAGGTTGAATATCAATAGATAGAGAATAATCTTTGATATTTTTCGATATGCTGTTGATATTTTAATTTTAAAAACATATTTTTGCAACCGCTTTTGAAAAACAAAAGCAAATAAGGATGACTCAGTAGCTCAGCAGGTAGAGCACATCCCTTTTAAGGATGGGGTCCTGGGTTCGAATCCCAGCTGGGTCACTTAAAGAGAAGCCGAAAGGCGACAAAAAACTGTCAAAGCCTCACAATATCAATATTGTGAGGCTTTTTTGTTTAATTTCTGTCTGCCGTAAAAAGTCAAAAAATGGACTTAAAATGACACCGTTCAGTGTCCAGGTCGTACCCCCTTTTTGAAATTTAAAAAAGGGGTACGAATTGTCCAAAGTTGACACCTTCCTGTCGCATATTGTCGTGCCTGCAATTATCTCACTACCAGTTACTAAAATTAGTTTTGAAACGTAAAAAGTGAGATTATGAAACAAGAAAAAAGTACTTTTAATGTGTTGTTTTTCCTCAAGTTGGATAAGGCTAAAAAAAATGGTTTAGTACCTATTCATGCACGAATTACCATCGACGGTAAACTTACCCAGTTTTATACCAAGCTGGATATTGAGGAAAAGAAATGGAAATCAGGCCGACCAATCGGGAAATCTGCAGATGCTAATGGAATCAATTCTACATTGAATGAGATTCGGGCCAGAATCCATACGCTTTATCATGAAATGCAACAACGCGATGGTTATGTAACTGCTGAAAAGGTAAAAAATGCATTTTTAGGTAAAGGCGAAAAAACAATTATGGCCTTCTTCGAGGAGCATAATCAGCAGTTTAGTTTAAAAGTTGGGAATAGCATATCGACTCATAAAACCTATACCCGTTATGAACTAACTAAAAGCAGGTTGGTCGAATTTATGAAGGAAAAATATAAGGTTTCAGATATGCCCATTCGGGAAATGAATGCGGTGTTCATTGAAAACTTCTATCTGCATATCCGGGACAATTTTGATTGTTCGCATAATACCGCGATGAAATTTATCCAGCGTTTTCGAACCATCATCATTTATGCCAAAAATTCCGGGTTGATAACCATTGACCCATTTTCGAATTACAAATTAAAGTATGATCGTGTAGAACGAGGGTACTTGAATCAGGAAGAAATTGACAAAATCTACACAAAGCGATTCGCATCTCAACGTCTGGAACAGGTGCGTGATATGTTTGTATTCAGTTGCTACACGGGTTTGTCGTATATTGATATTTGCGGGTTGATGCCTGAAAATATCCGCACAATGTTTGACGGGAATTTATGGATAGTGATGAAACGTCATAAAACCAATGTGGCATCAAACATACGCTTGCTGGATATTCCCAAAGCAATTCTGAAAAAATATGAAGGGAAGCTGCCCGATGGTAAGTTACTTCCGGTAATTAGCAACCAAAAGATGAATGAATATTTGAAAGAGATTACTGCAGTGTGTGGAATAAACAAGACTGTTACTTTTCATTTGGCACGGCACACATTTGCCACGCTTTCGTTAGGGTATGGCGTACCTATCGAAACCGTATCCAAGATGCTTGGGCATACTGATATTAAAACAACTCAAATCTATGCAAAAATTACAGATCGAAAATTGAGTGACGACATGGAAATTATGGCCCGAAAAGTTGATGGAAGAAAATTGCAGAGTTTTTAAGTTTCGTATGTATTTCCCGCTGTGTCATTTTTTTTTGAAAGATTTTGGTTAATAAAAACTGCATGTATATTTGTATTTTATTTGTTTTGGATATTTTAACTATGAATGATACCAGAGAATATATTATAGATCGGGCTTACGGTCTTTTTTTAAACAAAAGTTACGAAGCAGTTTCGATAAGCGAATTAAGCAACGCCATTGGGTTAACTAAAGGTGCGCTCTATCATCATTTTGTCAATAAAGAGGAACTTTTTATGGCAGTAATTGATAAATATTTGGTCATAGATGGATTTAATATCAATACTGAGTGTACAACATTGAAACAATACATGGAACTAACCATTAATAAATCACAAGATATTATTTATCACATGCTTAGCTCACCAAACTCATACATTCCACTAAATCTACTTTCATTATCTATTGATGCATTCAGGCATTATCCACGGTATGCAGTAAAGAAAGAAGAACTAATTAAATCCGAGGTAAGCAAAGTAAAGAAAGTCCTGGATCTGGCCATCGAAAAAGGAGAAATCAGAAGTGATATAAGTACTTCGTCTTTAGCTGAAATGATTTTTACTTTAAATACCGGAATTGCCAGAAATCTTATCCATAATAATATGAATCCTGAGACAGCAATTGAGGTAATGAAAGAGCAGTTTTCAGAGTTTTATAAATTACTAAGGCCGTAATAACCCAAGAGGAATATTTTCTGTGGAAGAGACATCTAAATAATTTTGTCAACGAGCTGAATTAGATTTTTATACAAACAATCTATTGGATGTTATATTTCATTATGCTTTGTTCATAGAGGGAAAATGGTTTTGCCCTACTTGAAGGTAACCGAATGTCCATTTCCCTCGCTTCATTTATTTTCTATCCTAAATTTGACAAAACTCACAATTCTAATATTTATATATTTATAAGAATCAAAGGTTGAATATGAAATATGCACAGTACATTTAAAATAAGTTGTTCTAAAAATTCCTTTTTTCTTGTATGATTGAAAATCATAACTATATTTGCACGATAAAACGTTTTTGGTTTAATCGTATCAGAAATGATCAAAGAAGAAAAAGAAGAAATTATTCGTAGTGAAATTGTGACAGCTGCCGGCAAAATGTTTCAGCAATATGGTTTGCATAAAACCACGATGGAAGATATTGCCAAAGCCGCCGGTAAAGGGAAAAGCACACTATATTACTATTTTACTAGCAAAGACGAGGTTTTTGAAGCCGTGGTGACTAATGAGATTAATGAGGTTTACTTTTCAGTAGTTAAAGCCATGGAACAAGGCAAATCGACCAAAGAAAAATTTGCCATTTATTCGGCTGCTAACTTTTCGGAATTGAGGAAGAAGGCTATTTTATTCAAAATGGTTTGTGGCGAATTACGAGAAAATATTACAAGAGTGATGTATAACCTTCGCTCCCGTTTTGATACCAATGAAGTGGAACTTCTAAAAAGCCTTTTATTGGCTGGAATTAAGTCACATGAGTTTACAGCCATTAAGGAAGAAGATGTCGATTTGCTGGCACATACCTTCGTCAGTGCATTTAGGGGCATTGAGGAGGATTTGTTTATCGAAAACAAATTGGCAGGACTGGAAGAGCGTATTGATTTAGCATCAGGGATACTGATCAGAGGGTTGAGCTAACAATCTTTTTTTTTGCTAAAATTAGACTGAAAAACGAAAATCGTACTGTAACCTATATTGAATTGTTATGAAAACAATGAATAAATTAGAAATTAGATCAGAACACGTGACAGACATTCGGGATAATATTGCTTTTATCGAAGCCGTAATCAATTTTAAAAATCCACCTTATACTTTAAAGAGAGAAGAACTTCTGAAAGGATTTGCCTTTATTAAACAGGGTACTGAGGGTGATTGTTCTATTTCTTCGCCTCCATTCTTTTCTATCGCTAATAGGAAGAAATTTAACGCTTGGAAAGAATTAAGGGGAATGTCAATGGTGGAAGCTCAATCTAAATTTATTGAATTTACTGCACATTTAGAAAGAAAATATGCGTTCGTTCAACGTACTACTCGTCGTATAGATACTCATCATCACATTGTTCCTGATTTTTATGCTATGGCTGTTAAAGAAGCTGGCGGTGACCCGTCTGGTTATCCTACTCCTGTATGGTCATTAGAGCAAGCCAAGCTTCATATGAGAGCTATGGATATTGGGTATGCTGTTATTTCCATTACTTCACCTGGGGCTGTTATTTTTGAAGGAGAAAAAGGGCGTCAGCTTGCACGTCAATTGAATGATTATATGGCTGAGATGGTACAATCCAAACCAAATCAATTTGGATTCTTTGCAACACTTCCGTCTTTGATTGATCTGGATGGTGCGCTAACTGAGATTAATTATGCGTTTGATTCATTAAAGGCGGATGGTGTATGTGTATTTACTCATTATGGTCACGAAGGAGATCACAGATATCTTGGTCACGAATCTTTTAGACCTATCTGGGCAAATTTAAATAAGAGAAATGCAGTTGTATTTACGCATCCTTCTCATGCTCCATCTCCTATGGTGAATAAATATTTGCCCCAACCATTTATAGACTACCCCCATGAGACAACACGTGCAGCAGCAGATTTAGTTTTGACTGGAACATGTAAAGATTACCCGAACATCAAATTTATCCTATCTCATGCAGGTGGAACATTGCCATTCCTTGACCAAAGAATTGCAGGCGCAGGATTCATTCCGTTTCTCAATACCCCACTGACATCTAGTGAGCACATGAAGGGATTCCGCTCTTTTTACTATGATACTGCACTCTCAACTACACCAGCACAATTGAAAGCTCTTTTAGAAATAGCTGATCCGGAGAAGATTCTATTTGGTAGTGATGTGCCTTATGCCCCTCTATTTGTATCTAAAATGTTAGCAGATTCATTAGATGAATTTATTAAGGGTCAACCAAATGGGAAAGAACTATTAGAAAAAATTAATCGAAGCAATGCTGAAAAACTCTTTAATCGAGTTCAATAGGTAGACTAAAGAGGGAAATAAATTATGATTATCAATTCTATAGCAGCTTATCTTCCACAGACGATAATACGTAATGAATTCTTTGTAAGCAAATCAGGCATTACTGATGAAGAAATCATTTCCAAAAGTGGAATTAAACAAAGAAGGCACACCCAATCTGGTGAAAACACTAATTCGATGGCTATTGAAGCTGTGAAAAAGGCATATTACAATTTGCCATTTCCAATAACCGAAGTTGATTTAATAATAGGTGCTACATATACACCTTTCGATACAGTTGGTACATTGGCTCATGCTGTGCAGAATCATTTTAATATTAATAATGCAAAATGCTTTACAATTGATTCCGCCTGTTCTTCTTTTGTAAATGCGATTGAAATTGTTGATTGCTATTTTGCTAGTAAAAAAGCGAATAAAGCATTGATCGTTACTTCGGAGAACAATAGTGCTTTCTATGATGCAACTGATCGAAAATCTGGGTTTTTATGGGGTGATGGTGCTGCCGCAGTATTAATTACCAACAATAAGTATTCCAATAAAGATATTGAAGTGCTTGATCAGAATACCACAGGACTTGGCCATATAGGAAAAAGTATTGATGCTGTTTATTTAAGGACTGAAAATGGTGGACTAAAGATGCCCTATGGGAAAGATGTTTTTCAATATGCCTGTAAGTATATGATTCAGGAAACTGAACAGATTTTAAATAGAAATAATATTTCTATTAATCAGTTAAACTATTTTATTTCGCATCAGGCCAATGCCAGAATTACTGATTACGTGGCAAAAAAAATGCACATAAAATCATCATGTATACTTACAAATATTGAACTATTTGGGAACACAGGTTCGGCAAGTACACCAATTGTCTTATCTCAAAACATAGAAAAATTTAAACAAAATGACACCATAGTTATTTCAGTTTTTGGTGGGGGATATTCAAGTGGTGCTATTTTGTTGAGAAAATTGTAAACAAGCAATAAATTTTAATATAATAAATGTATCCATCAGTATCATTAGTATTATCCAGCGGTGGTGCCCGGGGTATTGCACATATTGGCGTAATTGAAGAATTAGAAAGACAAGGTTTTGAAATCAAATCTGTTGCAGGCACTTCAATGGGGGCACTTGTTGGCGGAATATATGCTTCAGGCAATTTAAAAGTTTACAGAGATTGGATGTGTAATCTTGATAAAAAGGCAGTTATGAATCTTGTGGACTTTACAATAAGCACTAATGGATTAGTTAAAGGGAGCAAGATAATTAAAGAATTAAAAAAGATAGTACCCGACGTTAATATTGAAGATTTACCGATTTCCTTCGTTGCAGTTGCAACTGATATCAAAAATAAAAAGGAAGTTGTATTTGAAGAAGGCAGTCTATATGAAGCAATCCGTGCTTCAATTTCTATACCTACTATTTTTAAACCCTGCAAGTTAGATGAAATGGTTTTAATTGATGGAGGCATTTTGAACCCCATACCAATTAATCGCGTTAAACGGAAAAAAGATGATTTGTTAATTGCTGTTGATGTAAACTCTCCTATTTCATTCGGGAAACACGATCCTGAAAAAAATTCATCCTTAGAAGAAGAAAACGGACTGAATTATTTCACATTTATAATGAAAAAAGGATTCCAATTCTTACCAAAAGCTATAGATGAAGAGTTAAATTATTTTTCATTATTATCACAATCAGGCAATTTGATGGTACAACAGATATCTGCTATGACAATCGAAATGTATCAACCAGATATATTAATTAAGATTCCGATGAATTCTTATGAACCTTTTCTTTTTTACAAATCTGAAGAGATTATTAAAGCTGGCGAATTAGCTATGCACAAAGCATTGTTTGATTTTTAAGTTTAATAAATGAAAATATGAGAAATGTTTCCGCCATTATTTGTGCTTACAACGAAGAAAAGACCATCAAAGAGGTAATATTGGCCGTTGCAGAAAGCAAAGTATTTAATGAAATTATTGTTGTCAATGATAGTTCAACCGATGGTACAAAAGGAATCATTTCAGATTGTAAAAGTACGATTAGCATTATCGATATCCATCTGTCTGAGAATAAAGGAAAAGGTTATGCAATGGCAATGGGTGTAGCAAATTCCAATGCTGAAATTATTGTTTTTTGTGATGCTGATTTATCCTGCTTAAGAAAAGAACATTTTATGCTACTTGCTAATCCTATTATTGAAAATGAGGCAGATATGGTGTTGGGCCAGGCCACAGAAACTTTAATAAACTATAAAATAAATCCCTTTAAATCGTTTACTGGTGAAAGAGCTCTTTTCAGAAAGGATATTCTGCCCATTATTGAGGATATCAAAACTTCAAAGTTTGGAGTCGAAACTTTAATCAATCTTTACTATCAATCTCATGGGCGAAGGGTAAAGTATGTTATGTTGGACGGATTAAAGCATCCCACTAAATTTGAAAAAACAGATCAACTTAATGCCATGAAAGAATTTATCATTGAAGGACACCAAATCGCACTTACTATATTTAGTAATTTCAATTTATTTACGAAAATAATCAAAAATAATCTTAATAAATAAAAGAACGAATTCGCCTTAAGAAATGAGATGCTAAATATATCTCAATAATTCAGATTATATTTTTTTTTGAATTGTAATTAGACTATAAAACGATAATCGTATCAAAAACTATATAAAAGAGAAAACAATGAAACGGACAAAACAATTTTTAATTGGATTTCCACTTGCAGCAATCCTTCTGACCGGATGCAATTCAGGCGGTAAAAACACGCAAACAGCAGATGTAAACCAAGCTGTTAAAGTTCAGGTTCAGGAAATAGGAATAAAATCAGGAAATACAAACCAGTCGTACATCGGAACCATCGAAGAATCGGTATTGGTACCTTTGAGTTTTTTGATTACTGGGAGCGTTGAAAAAGTGTTGGTTGATGAGGGACAAAGCGTTTCGAAGGGACAATTACTAGCCGTGTTGAACAGCGAAAGTTACCAGAATGCTTACCAGATAGCACTTTCGAAAGAGAAACAGGCTCAGGACGCTTTTAATCGGCTTGATTCAGTGTATAAAAAAGGAAGTCTCCCAGAAGTTAAATACGTCGAAATTGTGACAGGATTAGAGCAAGCCCGGTCATTAGCCCGGATATCAGAAAAAAATCTGAAAGACAGCAAGCTTTATGCACCTACCAGTGGAATGATTGGGAAACGGATGATTGAACCGGGAATGAGTATTGTGCCGGGAAATCCGGTTTTTCAGTTGGTTAAAATTGAAAAAGTAAAAGTAAGCATCCCTGTTCCTGAAAACGAAATTGTAGGAATCAGCAAAGGACAAAAAGCTCAGGTTCGGGTATCAGCTATAGGCGACCAGTCATTTGAAGGCGAAGTCAAAGAAATCGGAGTACTCTCCAATCTATTTTCGCACACTTATTCAGTGAAGGTTGAATTAAACAATCCTCAGGGAAACCTGAAACCTGGAATGGTTTGCGAGGCAACAATCAATAATCCGGCAATGACCAGCCAGATTGTTGTTCCACTGTCAGCAGTCCAGCAGACCGGGAACGGCAAAAAATATGTTTTTATAGCCAGCAACGGTATCGTAACAAAACGAACCGTCCAGACTGGGTCGTTGGTCAATACTGGAGTTGTCATTAAAAATGGCTTATCAGTTGGCGATCTGTTGATTATTGAAGGCTACCAAAAAATAGATCAAAACTCGACCATTCAAATAATCAGGTAAACATGAAAAGATTAGGCATCGTCGAATCTGCCATGCGTTACCGGCAGATCGTATTTTTAATAACCACGCTGTTGGTTGGGCTTGGGATTTACGCTTTATTCGTAATGCCCCGGCAAGAATTTCCTACGTTCACCATCCGTCAGGGTTTGGTCATTGGCGTATATCCGGGAGCAACATCCGATGAAGTGGAGCAGCAACTGACCACTGAAGTCGAAAGATATTTGTTCAGCTACAAAGAAATCAAAAAGAAAAAAACCTATTCGTATTCGAAAGATGGTATGATGATCGTTTTTGTGGAGCTGAATGATGATGTGAAAAATTCGGATGAATTTTGGTCGAAATTAAATGACGGGCTAAGCAATCTCAAGATGCAATTGCCTTCTGGCGTGCTGGCACTGTATACCAATAGTGATTTTGGCGATACTTCGGCCTTGCTGATTACACTGGAATCGGACCACAAAACTTATCGGGAACTGGAAGTATATCTGAACGAACTGGAGAATCGCCTTCGCCGGGTCGAATCGGTTTCAAAACTGCGCCATTATGGATTGCAGAAAGAACAAATCAGTATCTACCTGGAAAAAGAAAAGCTGACAAATTACGGAATCAGTTCGTCAACATTGCTGACTAGTCTGTTTACGCAGGGATTTACCACTTCCAGTGGGTCGATCGACAACAGTCGGTTTGTGGCCCCGATCCATATTTCGCAATCTTATGCCAACGAGCGGGATATTTCAGCACAAATCATATATTCTGATCCTAGCGGAAACATTATCCGGCTGAAGGACGTAGCTCGTGTGGTTCGCGAATATCCTGATCCTGATAGTTATATCACTAATAACGGACACAAATGTTTGTTGATTTCAATGGAAATGCAGCAAGGTAACAACATTGTGCAGTACGGAAAAGAAGTTGATAAGGTATTGGAGGAGTTTCAAGAAGAATTGCCCGAAGGAGTAAATATTAAACGTATTGCAGATCAACCGCAAGTAGTGGGCGATTCAATTTCAACTTTTCTGCGTGAACTTCTGTTTGCTATCATTGCTGTTATTCTGGTCACCATGGTTTTACTGCCGTTGCGGGTGGCTTCGGTGGCTGCAACCTCAATCCCAATTACCATTTTCATTTCGCTGGGGATAATGCTTATGGGAGGGATGGAGCTGAATACGGTAACTTTAGCCGCATTGATTGTGGTGCTGGGAATGATTGTAGACAACTCCATCGTGATTGTTGATAGTTACATGGAAAAACTCGATCATGGTATGTCGCGGTGGCACGCAGCCATTAGCAGCGCCAAAGGCTTTTTTAAAGCTATTTTTTCGGCCACATTGGCCATCAGTATCACTTTTTTCCCGTTTATTTTTACCATGACAGGAATGAAACAGGAGTTTGTGCTCCTTTTTCCCTGGACGGTTTCAATTACTTTGGGTATCTCGCTGTTGGTAGCCATGTTGCTTATCCCTTTCATCCAGTTTTATTTTATCAGGAACGGTTTTGAACAATCAAAACGGACACAAAAAAAAGGTAACCGCAACTTACTTGAAATTATACAGCAAACCTATGAAAAGTGGTTAACTCAAGCTTTTGTACATTATAAAATAACCATCGCGGGCGGAATCTTATTCGTTTTATTGGGAGTCGCATTGTTCATGCAAGTACCGCAACGGTTGATGCCAATTGCAGAACGTAACCAATTTGCGGTAGAGATTTATTTGCCACAAGGAAAATCGCTGGAACAAACAGCAGCCGTTGTCGACAGCCTGGGGAAAATACTAAAAAAGGACGAACGTGTAAAATCCATTACTTCATTTATTGGAACCAGTTCACCACGTTTTCATGCGGCATATGCACCGAATATTCCGGCACGAAACTATGCACAGTTTATTGTGAATACCCCATCAAACAAAATAACAGAGGAATTACTCGACGAATACACCCAAAAATACGCTGGATTCTTCCCTGAGGCACATGTCCGGTTTAAGCAGCTCGATTATGAGAACAATGCCAATCCCGTTGAAGTGCGCATTTCGGGAAATAATTTAGCCGACCTCAAAACTGTGGCTGACTCACTTTCAACCCAAATGCGAAAAGTTCCGGGGTTGACCTGGGTGCACACCAATTATGAAGAAATGCTCTCGGGTGCCAAAGTTGATATAAATGCCGTTGAAGCGAACCGACTTGGAATTACTAAAACAACGGTTGCCACGAATCTGGCTATGGGGTTTGATGGTTTGCCTATGACCACTTTATGGGAAAACGATTATCCTGTTACTGTCAAACTAAAAACAGAGCGGGAAGGCGAATCCTCTTACGACGATATTGAAAATGAATATATTCATTCCTTTGTTCCTGGTGTCTCAGTGCCTTTGCGGCAAATTGCAGATGTGGGAACAGACTGGACTCAGGGGCAGATTGTACGCCGGAACGGAGTCCGTACGATCAGTGTTTTGGGTGATATAGATCGTGGGGTTAACACCAATAAAGTTTTCCGTGAAGTGAGGAAGATATCCGAGAATCAAACTTTACCTAAAGGAGCCAGCATTCAGTATGGGGGCTCTTATGAGTCCGATTCCGAGTCATTGCCACAAATACTTAGCGGGCTAATTATTAGCGTATTCATAATCTTCCTGATTTTGTTGTTCCATTTTCGGAAGACAAACCTCGCATTATTGGTACTTGGCTCATCTACGTTAAGTGTAATAGGTGCTGTTCTGGGCATGTTGTTGCTGGATCTTGAATTTGGGATAACTTCCATTTTAGGCATTGTTAGCTTGATCGGGATTTTAGTCCGCAATGGAATTATCATGCTCGATTATGCTGAAGAATTGCGCCATCACGGAAAGAAGACCGCCCTCGAAGCAGCCTTCGAAGCCGGCAAACGACGGATGCGGCCAATCTTCCTTACATCGGTTGCCGCTTCAATGGGAGTTATACCAATGATTGTCAGCAAAAGTGCACTCTGGGCGCCAATGGGGACTGTAATCTGTTTCGGAACTTTGACCTCAATGGTTTTGCTGGTTCTCATCCTTCCTGTGGCCTACTGGTTGATTTTCAGGAGTACAGATAAAAACAAGAAAAAAGTGACTATCGGGGAACTTTCCAAAAGCGGAAAAATGAAACCTGTTATCCTTACTTTTCTGATTTTAATCGGTATAAGCCCTACACTGTCAGCACAAAATAACTATTCGTTACGGCAATGCAAAATACTGGCATTGCAAAATAACGCACGAGTAAAAAACAAGGTGCTTGATGTCGAAGCTTCGGAACAGGTTAAAAAGGCTGCATTCACCAAATATTTTCCGCAAGTGGAAGCGACAGCATTATCATTCCAATTCGATAAGCCTTTAATGGAGATGAATATTCCCGGAGGAAACCTTCCGGTGTACGATGGTAATCCGGGCAACCTAGCAACAGCGACCCAATTTGCCTATTTCCCGGGAGTCTCCATTTCGATGTTTGAAAAAGGGACCATTGGTTTGGTGACGGCAACTCAACCTGTTTTTGCCGGAAGACGGATTGTCACCGGAAACAAATTGGCTAGTTTGGGCATTGAGGTTAACCAGATTCAATTGGGTGCAACGCAGGATGAAATTTCGCTTGAAACAGAAAAGCAGTACTGGCAAATTGTAGCCTTTGGCGAAAAAATGAAAACGTTGAAACGCTACATCCAGATGGTTGATACGCTGCACAAAGAAGTGGATGACGCTTTTCAAGCTGGGTTGATTACCCGAAACGACATCCTCAAGGTAGAATTGAAACAAAATGAGTTGCAAATGAACCTGTTGAGACTGGAGAACGGGATTAGTCTTTCTAAAATGGCATTATGTCAATATGTTGGAGTGATTTACAATCCGGAAATCAATTTTGCCGATAGCCTTGTAGGAGCCGATGATCCACAACTAATTTATACCAATCATCAACAAGCTTTGGTTAACCGGGCCGAATACAAGTTATTGCAAAAAAGTACCGAAGCCGAAAAGTATCAAACCCAAATGCAACGTGGCGAATATATGCCACAGCTTGGCGTTGGTGTTGGAGGTCAGTATCTCGACGTAATGGACGATAAGAGTTCGACCATCGGAATGGTTTTCGGCTCAGTTCAAGTCCCGATTTCAGGGTGGTGGGAAGCCTCGCACAAGCTAAAAGAACGCAGGCTAAAAGAAGAGCAGAACCAAAACACGGTGAATGACAATACGGAAAAGCTACTGCTTCAAATGCAGCAGGCACGGAATATGCTCGGCGAGGACTACCAGCAGGTGCAACTAGCTGGTGTCTCGATTCGTCAGGCTGAAGAGAACCTAAAAGTGAACCGCGATAATTATGAAGCAGGGATGGTGAATGTTTCGGACATGCTCGAAGCTCAGGCACAACTCCAGCAATCGCACGACCGCTTTACCGATGCACTGATCCAATATCAGATTGCGATGGCCAAATATCTACTGGCAGTTGGGAAATATGAATAAATAATCGAATATAATATGAATGAATAATACACAAAATACGTGTATTTATATGACAATCAGAATTATAACAAATTGTATTTTTTTTAATAATCTTAAAATTATCGGTTATGCTACACACCATTGGAGAAAATGCCGGTCGTATCTGGCAGCTAATCAACGAAAAAGATGAAACGCAGTTAAAAGAATTACTGAAATGCAGTAAAATGGAAGAACCCGACTTTTATATGTCGCTAGGCTGGCTTGCACGCGAAGGCAAAGTTGCTTTTTCTGAAGAAGACGAAACACATATGGTTTCTCTTGTTTAATTAGGTTTTGGTTAAAATAGGTCTCGGGTGCTGAGAAACCCAGACCCAGACTTATTTTAAAGTTCAAATGATCACTGACCAATAACTACTGTGGCAAACTATTTAGTAATGAATAATGGATCTGAAAATCAAATAGATATGAATATTAAAATTAAAGTTAGTTAAGCAGCAATTGTCCCTGCTCCATTTATCAGGTTATTCAATACTGGTATTTGGGCAGGGACATCATTGAACGATTTGAGAATATAGAAATTGATGAAAACACACAACTCAAACAATTCTCTAATATTTAAAACATTAACAAATTGAAGCTCTTCTATTAATCTTTAAACAATTGAACATGTTAAAACAAACAATTGGAGAGAATGCAGGACATATCTGGCAACTCCTTAACGAAGAAGGCGAAATGCAGTTAAAAGAATTACTGAAAATCAGCGCAATTGAAGAAACAGAGTTCAACCGTTCACTCGGATGGCTCGCCCGCGAAGATAAAGTTGGTTTTTATAGTGACGATGAAAATGAATTTGTTTTTCTGATTTATTGAATTTTGGTGTGATGAGCTTATGGCGCTGGGAAACCAGCGCCTGAGCTGTTCCATTGTCGTTGAATTAGACTATTCTGACTGAAAACTTTTCAGAATCGATAAAACAAACATCAAATGCAATCGAATATAAACATTCACTTAACATCAATCCAAAATCTTTTTTCCGAATATGGGATCAGGAATATCTCGATGGACGATATTGCCAAGAATTTGCACATATCAAAGAAAACGATTTATAAAAACTATACCTGCAAGGATGAACTTGTAAAAGATATATATCTGAACGAATATTATCATTTCAAAACATCGTTACATACATTGGATAAAGAGAACAATGATGTTATCTCAAAAACAATTCAGTTGTACAATTTTGCAATCCTTAAAATTCTCTCAGTAAAAGAACATGTTCATTTCGATTTACTAAAATGTTACCCCGATTTCTATAATAAACTAATTGAATTATATAAAGAGGCAATACGCAAGAAGTATATCGAAATTTTATTAGAAGGAAAAGCGGATAACTATTTTAATCACAATATTAACCCATATTCTGCAGCCCATCTATTCAAATTGCTTATCGAATCGTATGTCTTGGATCAAATATCAAAATCAGCAGCGGGATATTTTTTAAGCTGTGATGATGTTTTTGATTATCATTTCAGAAGTATTTGCAATCCTATTGGATTGTGTAAATGGGAAGATTTAAAAGCCCGGGATTTAGTTTCTGAGCAACCATAGATTGTGTATTCTCACCGACTCGCGAATCGAATTACGATGAACCTTAAGCTGAATTTCAGCAAAGACAACAGATATAAAATGACAAAGCAGACATTAGAGGAAAATACCATTTTAGGAGAGCTAATTCCCATGAGAACGCAGACAAACAAAACTTTCAGCTACGAATTCACGATAATAGTCCCCGTGTTCAACGAAGAGCATAACATTTATGCCTTGGAGAAAAAGCTTTCGGAATTCGTATCGCAATCGGCTTTGCCGTCCTGTGCCCTGTTTGTAAACGACTGTTCGACTGACCAAAGCAAAGCTCGGATTATTGAGGCTTGTAACCGGCAGAAACATTTTTACCATCTCTGCCTGACCAAAAATTCAGGATTAAGCGCTGCATTAAAAGCGGGAATCGATGTCACTCAATCAACTTATGTCGGATATATCGATGCCGACTTGCAAACCACGCCGCATGATTTTAACCTTCTGATTCCTTATATAGAAGAGTACGAGTTGGTCATGGGCATTCGGGTCAATCGTAAAGACAGTTTTGTAAAGAGCGTGTCTTCGCGGATTGCCAATAGCTTCAGGCGGTTTATGACCAACGACGGAGTTACCGATACCGGTTGCCCATTGAAAATTATGCGGACCGACTATGCCAAGCGCATCCCTTTGTTCACGGGGATGCACCGCTTTTTCCCGGCCCTGATCCAGTTGCAAAACGGTAAGGTTTTGCAGGTTCCGGTACGGCATTTCCCGCGTGTGGCCGGAAAATCGAAATACAACCTCAGTAACCGGTTGGTGGCTCCGTTTATCGACTGCTTTGCTTACCGCTGGATGAAGAAAAGGTATATCAATTATCAAATTGAAGAAAATAATATTGAATAGATGATTTACTTGTTAGGATTCATTTCACAGGCACTCTTTTTCATGCGCACGCTTTTGCAATGGGTGCTATCGGAGCGTGCCAAAAAAGTGCTTTCGCCTACTATTTACTGGATACTGAGCATTATTGCCTCCTATCTTTTCTGTATTTACGGATGGTTCCGCAATGACTTCGCCATTATTTTAGGCCAAATTATATCCTATTATATCTATATCTGGAATCTGAACGAAACCGGGGTATGGAAGAAAATAAATGTCATGTTCAAAGCAATTCTCATTCTTACCCCGATTTGCGCAGTTGGATTTGTGCTGAAAAACGGACATTACTTTGTTGATAATTTCTTGACCAATAGCAAGATTCCCTTATGGCTATTGATATTCGGTTCTTTTGGTCAGCTCATTTTCACACTGCGTTTTGTTTATCAATGGATTTATTCAATGAAAAGGAACGAATCCCTTCTTTCTATCGGTTTTTGGATAATAAGCCTGATGGGCTCTGGTATAATTGTCATTTATGGAATCATCCGGGTTGATCCGATCCTAGTACTGGGGCAATCGGTCGGGTTTATTGCCTACACCCGCAATATCGCTATTTATAGGAAAGAACAAGAAACGCTGTCGCATGATGGAATATTTGAATAACAAAGCCATACGATATGTCCTGTATTCATTGGCATTCCTGCCAATCTTCATTTTCCGCGACTTTTCGCCCGATAATGAACTTCGGTACCTGAGCATTGCCGATGAGGCACTGCACAATGGCTCGATCTTTACTTTTTTCAACCACGGGTTGGTTTACGCCGACAAGCCGCCACTTTACCTTTGGATCGTGATGCTGGGCAAATCAATTTTTGGGTATCACAGTATGCTTTTCCTGAGCATATTTTCGTTTGTCCCCGCCTTGGTTGTGGTTTATATCATGGATAGATGGGTCGGGAAACTCCTTTCGGAAAAGGAACGCCTGATCGGGGAACTGATGCTGATGACCTGCGGCTTTTTTATCGGGACGGCTATTGTCCTCCGGATGGATATGCTCATGTGCATGTTTATCGTCCTGGCTCTTTATACTTTTTTCAGGATATACAGCGGTGAAGGAAAACAACGTGATTCGTGGCTGTTCCCGATCTTCGTATTCATGGCTTTATTTACCAAAGGGCCAATGGGGATAATCGTTCCTTTGGTTTCAACTGTTGTTTTTCTGATCCTGAAAAAAAGACTGAAAACCATTGGCAGATATTGGGGCTGGAAAACGCTGGCTGTGTTATTGACCCTTTGCGGGGCATGGTTTGCAGGAGTTTATGCTGAAGGGGGAAGCACGTATCTGAATAACCTGCTTTTCAACCAAACGGTGAACCGCGCTGTGAATTCGTTTCACCACAAAGAACCATTCTACTATTATTTTGTGACGGTTTGGTATTCGTTGGCACCGTGGTCGTTTTTGGTTATCGGTATTCTTTGGGTTGGCCTAAAAAAACGGTTGGTTTCAACCGATCTGGAGCGCTTCTTCCTGGCAATCACATTTTCAACATTTGCGATTTTGTCGCTTTTCAGCTCAAAACTGGCGGTGTACCTGCTCCCGGCTTTCCCATTCTTTGTTTATCTATCGTTGCTGTGGTTCAAAAAGTTAGGTTCGCCAAGTTGGATATACATTCTTGTGGGCATTCCGGCCGGGTTGCTATGCATTGCTTTGCCGGGAATAATCGTTGCACAATATTTTATCAACATCAATGCATTGATCTCCTCTTACGTGGTGCTTTTCGCAGCCCTCATACTCTCCGGGACGGGAATCCTGACCCTGAGGCATTTGTACAAACACCATTTGAATGTTGGGATAATAACGATGGGCACGGGTATGTTGCTTGCCGTTTTTACGGTATCGTTAGCTGTGCCACGGTATAATTCAATGATTGGGCTCAACCAGTTGTGCCGTCAGGCAAAAGAAACAGCGATCAAAAAGGGTGGGGTAAACTATTATTATTGCGAAATGACCAAAGGCGACAACCTGGATGTTTTCCTGGGCAAACCGCTTGAAATGTTGGAAATAAGCGATCTGTACAAACCGGGTAAAATAAAAACACCAGCCATCCTATTCACCTGGGATAAAGCCATTGAGCGAAACGACTCAATCCAGGTATTTATTAAAGGCAAAAAAACCTGCCAGACAGGTATTTACTACTCTGTGGAAATAGAAAACTAAACAGAAAGAAACGTCATGAAAATCTTAATAACAGGGGCTGCCGGTTTTATCGGATACTATGCGGTAAAGCATTTTGCAGAAAAAGGGAACCGGGTTGTCGGGATCGACAACATCAACAATTATTACGATGTGGGATTGAAATATGCGCGTCTGGCTGAGACCGGGATCAGGAAAGAACTCGTACAAAACCACCAATCGGTGCAAAGTATCGAATACCCAAACTATAGGTTTGTTAAAGCCGACCTTCAGGATAAAGTATTTATTGACAAGCTTTTTGCAAATGAGCATTTTGATGTGGTTTGCCATTTGGCGGCCCAGGCCGGGGTGAGGCACTCGATTGATAATCCTTACGCTTACATCAATTCCAACATTACCGGGTTTATGAACATCCTGGAGGCATGCCGTTTCAATCCTGTAAAACATTTGGTTTTTGCCAGTTCGAGCAGCGTTTACGGCCTGAATACGAAAGTTCCGTACACCGAATCAGACATGGTTGATTCTCCGGTTAGCCTTTATGCGGCAACAAAAAAATCGAACGAGTTAATGGCGCATGCGTACAGCAAACTGTACAATATCCCAACCACCGGGGTGCGTTTCTTTACCGTTTATGGCCCGTGGGGAAGGCCCGATATGGCGCCATTTTTATTTATGGATTCGATAGTAAACCAGAAACCGATAAAGGTTTTTAACCACGGAATACTTTCGCGCGATTTTACCTACATCGGCGATATTATTGAGGGATTGTCTGCAATTATCGATCAGGCCCCGATAACTTTAACTCCATACAAAATATACAATATTGGCAGAGGAAAACCGGTTCAACTTCTCGATTTTATTGCTGCTATTGAAAAGGTGACGGGCAAGTCTGCTATCAAAAAAATGGTTGAGATGCAGCATGGGGATGTTTATCAGACCTTCGCCAATACTACAGAACTAGAAAAAGACCTTAATTATAAGCCACATACACCTATTCATGAAGGAATTAACAAGTTGTACCGTTGGTATATTGATTACTCATGCACTTTTGGGGAAAAGCTAATATTCAATTCGCATAAGGGCAAGTCCTGACATAAACTTAAATATTAAAAGATATGCAAACAATAGAAGAAAAGTTTTTCCATATATTAAAATTTATGGGAATATCCGAAGAACAAATTCGTCCAGAAGCATCTTTTGTATCTGATTTTTATTTTGGGGAATTTCAGTTTACGTGTCTGGTATTGTACATAGGAATCTATTTCAAGATAAACATCAGGGAACAGGATTATGCAGAACTGGATACCATTGGTAGCGCAATGGATTTTGTCAAAAGAAAACTTGATGTAAATTAATTCTAGTTATAAAAATCCCATGATTCAAAAATTAATCCAGATTCCGATCCTTTCAGTTTTTATTTTTTGCTTATTTCTGACACACTCATTCATTAGTCATGCGCAAGAAAACTCAGGAAAAACTAGTAGGCCGAAAATAGCATTGGTTTTAAGTGGTGGCGGAGCAAAAGGCTTTGCGCACATTGGTGTCCTGAAAGTTTTGGAGGAAGAAGGAATTCCTGTTGATCTCATTGTTGGTACCAGTATGGGAAGCTTGATTGGTGGTATCTATTCACTTGGATACAATGCATCGGAACTGGAAGGATTAGTTAAATCGATGAACTGGGAAACTGTTCTTTCGGATGAAGTTCCCCGTGAGTTTCTTTCAAAAAACGACCAGCTTTTAAAACAGCGGTACATTTTTTCATTGCCAATAACCGGCGATAAAAAACTTAGCCTTCCGCAGGGATTAATTAAAGGGCAAAACGTACTGAATATTTTTTGCGGACTGGCCGGAAATGTACCTGAGAATGCCGATTTTGGAAAATTCCCAGTTCCATTTGCCTGTGTGGCGGCCGATCTGGAGACAGGGAAAGAGGTGGTGCTGAAAAAGGGGTTTTTACCAACAGCCATGTTTTCTAGTATGGCTATCCCAATTGCGTTTCAGTCGTCCGACCGGGAAGGGTTGTTCCTAATTGATGGTGGCATCGTGAATAATTTTCCGACTGACGTGGCAAAACGCTTGGGGGCTGATATCATCATTGGGGTAGATATCCGGAATGATTTTTATGATCGGAATAACCTAAGAACGATAAACAATGTGTTCGGGCAGTTGATTAATTTTTTTGATCAGGCGAAAGATTCAGCGAACAAAAGCCTTTGCAACCTAATAATCCGCCCTGACATAACAGGCTATTCAGTTTCCAGTTTCAACAACAAGGCAGTAGATACGCTAATTGTGAGAGGACAAAAAGCCACCGTTGATTTGCGGGAACAAATTAGGGAACTAAAATCGAAATACAAGCTCGAACCATATAAGAAGTCGCGACTGTTGGTTAAACCTGATCAATGGCACATCACCGATTTAACGTTTACCGGAAACTATCATTTAGATCAGGATTTTCTCCGTAAAACACTCAATCTGGAAATTCCTGGTAATTTTTCATCAGAAGAAATAAAAACTGCAATTGACAAGCTTTATGGCTTGGGTGGTTTTGAGCGGATTTACTACAATTTGGTCGATACTGAAAAAGGAAAAACACTGAACCTGAATATAACGACCAAGAAAATTTTTACGCAAAATGTTGGCTTTAAGGCCAATAATACCGATGCTGCGGCCATCCTGATAAACACCACTTGGAAGAACTATGGGAATACGTTTGGCTTGTTATCAGCCAGTGCCGAATTGTCGGTAAATCCAGGCATAAACTTTGTGGCCGAATCAAATAAAACAAACTTACCGACCATAGGTGTAAATGTCAGAGGGAAGTTCCAGAATTACAACGTATTCGACAATAGCAAAAAGGTTTTCGAAGCCAATATATTCTCATCTTCAGGAGGCTTTTATTTATACCAACCTTTCCTAAAACGCTTCATTTTTGGGATAGGACTTCAGGAAGAATATTTCAACAGCGATATTTTCAAGAGAAACGACAATTACCCAATTGCGACAGGGGAAATGGATATTTTCCTGACCAATGCATACTCCTACTTGACGTTTGATAATATGGACGATTTTTATTATCCGAAAAGAGGGACAAACCTTTACGCCGAATTTTCATTACTGGCCGATTTTAAAGAGACGAGCAAAATTAGTCCGGTATTGCTTTTAAAGATGCGAAATGTAATACCAATGTGGAGCAGAACTGCCATATTGTTAGATTTTTATGGACGCGCAATATATAATTCAACTTATCCCCAACCCAAGCTGACATTGTTGGGTGGAGAACCTTACTCGCTATATTTTAATTATCACTTACCGTTTGTAGGGCTTTCGGCTGTGAACATTGCCGAACGTTTTGCCTATGTCGGGTTAATTGGCATCAGGATTCAGTTTTCCGATTCACGGTATGTTTCGGTATTACTTAACGGCCTGCGGCAAAGTTCAAATGAACTGATTTGGGAGAAAGCTAGTATGGTTTATGGTGGAGGACTAAAATATGCAATGAAAACTTTTTTGGGGCCATTAGATATGACTTTGGGTTATTCTGGTTCGACTAATAAACCCAATTTCTCGGCAAATTTTGGATATTGGTTTTAAAAATAGGAAGACTTTTAAATTAACCTCAGTGTTCTATATAAAAACGAAAATAAGTTAAAGCAAAAGGGAAAATGAGGATGGGGAAATATGTTGTAGGATCACTGGCTGTACTACTTTTTATCACATCAGCCTTAGCTCAGTCTTCTGAGCGTTCAGCTAAATACAAAATTGTAGTTTGGGGTATGAACATTGGTGAACTTAGGGTGACAGAAAAGACAGAGAATGGAGATTTAAGTATTGAAGTTATCACAGATGTTTATGTAAAGATGATTGTTACTTACCATGTAAATTATTTACAACAAAGCTTGTTTCGAAATGGAATGTTGTGGAGTTCGCATGTAAAAACTTTGAAGAACGGCAAAATCAATTCTGATACCCATATCGAAAAACAAGGGGAGAATTATCTGTTGATCCAAGATGGTGATTCTTCATTCGTTAAAGGTAATATTAACTATAGTGGCAGCTTACTTTATTTTCATGAACCTGTAAAATCCACATCCATTTATAATGAGCGAAATGGAGAGAAAAATGTTGTGAGGAGTGTGCATGAACATACCTATGTTTTACTTGACAAAAAAGGACATAAAACAAATGTTTATGAATACGAAGACGGTGAGTTAATCCATGCAGAACTAATTCACTTCTTAGCAACAATTCGACTACAATATTCTCCTTGATCATAAAGTATTGAATTTGCAAGATAGCATAAGTATTAAATATATTCTACTATTCCCAATATTATGAGTCTTTATTCAACAATAGAACCGATCTGCTTTTTACTACCAATAGTTGGCCTAATTATAGGATTATTGGGTTCTACGCTTGGAGGAGGTGGCGGATTTTTCCTTCTGCCAGTATTGACGCTTATATTAAAAATGCCCATGCAAGCAGCAGCTATTACTTCATTGATAGGAACTATACCTGTTTGTATTGTTGGTGCTTTTGGGCATTATAAGAGAAAAAATGTCGATTTAAATCTTGCACTTGTATTTGCCTTTTCTGGAGTTCTAGGAGCTTTTATTGGTGCTAAAATTATCAGGGTGGTTAGTTCAGATCAACTCAAAATTGCCTTTGGAATTTATTCCGTTCTGATTGCAGTAAATATGGCATTTAATACATGGCGAGTTAAAAAAAATGAAAAACAAGAGAAAATCTTCAATAAAGATATTAATCATACTCCAGTCGAGAGAATAAAAAGTTTGTTTTTTGGATTATTAGCCGGGATTATAACAGGAACCTTTGGCACAAGTGGAACAGCTTCTATCCTTGCTGGGTTATTTTCCATGCGTATGCCTTTAAAAACGGTAATCGGAACTTCTCTTCTGGTTGTTCTGGCAAACACCCTTTTTGCTGTTGGAGTACACTCTATGATCAGTAAAATCAACTTTATTCTAGTTTTTCACCTAACTCTAGGCTCAACTATTGGAGCGCTGATTGGACCAAAATTTCTTATGAAACTAGAAATAGATCGCTATGAAAATAAGCTAAGATATTGGTACGCCTCAGTAATTCTCACAATAGGCCTTTTAATGATAATCAGCTAGTATTCACAAAAAAAATAAACTGATAATGATTCGTACAATTTATTTTATAATTCTTATTTATTTCCTGTTAGGTGGAATTGGGTTTTATTTTATCGAAAGAAAAAAAGAACCAGGTATTGTGCTTAAAAATAGGATAAAGTTCTTGACCTATTTTCTTATTATCAATACTCTTTTTGTCAGTATTGCAATCTATCCGATGGCATTTAGATTTATTTCAGTGTGTATTATTATAGGTGGATTTTATGAATTATTAAAATTATTCCGGGAATCAGGATATTCAAATAGAATTTTCTTTCTATTTTCTATTTCTGTCTTTGGGATTCTTTCCATTGGTTTCTTCTTTTTTGGCTGTATCGATAAAGAGTTAATTCTGTTTTCTTTCTTAGTATTGTCAATTTTCGACAGTTTCAGTCAGATAACCGGACAGCTTTGGGGAAACAGGAAAATTTTACCGGAAATAAGTCCAAACAAAACTATTGTCGGTTTTATCGGAGGAGTATTGGTTTCACTGTTAAGTGCATTGTTGCTTCATGACCTTATAAACCGTCCGCCCCACAAAACACTATTGCTATCTGTTGGCATTATCTTTTTTGCATTCGCTGGAGATACGGCAGCGTCAGTATATAAACGGAAATACAACACAAAAAATTTCAGTGAGATTATTCCAGGTCACGGAGGAATTCTTGACAGGTTCGACAGCCTGATTGCCGGTGGAGTATGGGTGACGTTATGTATTTATATTCTAGCTATTTAGAGCGTAACTCATATGTGAAATTTAAATTATAGAGATACAGAATGACAAATCTTATTGTACTATCAATTGTTTATTTGACGGGAATTAGTCTTTTGCTGGCGTTTAATGAATTAAACTATAGACGGTTTGGCGTAAATGGTGAAATAACCCGAAAGTTTGCCCATTTTATTGGAACGTTGGCAACAGTTCCTTTTCCTTATATATTTTCTTCTCACTGGTATGTGTTGGTATTAGCACTAATCTTTTTTGTTGTCCTTTTTATGACACAATTCAGCAACCAGCTTAATTCTATTCATGCTATTGAAAGAAAATCTATTGGAAGTTATTTATTGCCACTTTCTATCTATGGCACATTTCTTATTTCCTGTTTGCTCCATAATAAATTCGTTTACATTCTTCCGATGTTGATTCTTGGCATTTGCGATCCAATGGCTGCTATACTTGGCATCAATATTAAAAATTACAATGGCAGAATAAAACTACTTGGTTACTGCTTTGAAAAAACTTGGCTTGGATCCGGGGCATTCTTGATTGCAAGTTTTATAATTAGTGTAATAGCTCTTTACTTTCATCATTCGGTATTTAACTTGAAAATATTTTGGCTGGCCTTATTGATAGCCGCGATAAGTACACTGAGCGAATTATTTAGTTGGCGGGGCTCCGATAATCTGACCATACCTTTAAGTGTTGTACTGATTCTAGTCCTATTCCTTTAGTAAACAATAGTTTAATGTTCAATTATAAATTATAAAAGTATGAAACGAATAATAATCAATGGAGCCAATGGATATATTGCTTCCAACTTCGTAAATGAATTGCTCATCAATAATTACGAAGTAATAACATTGATAAGGAAGAACAAGAGCCATTTACCACCAGAAAGAATGGGAAATGCCCTAACCCGAATGAATGGTGGAGAATATGTGTCTTTCAGAAACCTAGTTGTTTTCGAGTATATATTAACTGAAGAAAATTTTTCAATGCCAGAAAAACAATTACAAGGAATATTTAACCAATCCGTTGACTATTTCCATTTTGCAGCGAGTCTAAAGTACGACTTTAAGTCAAAAGACGAAATATTCGAAACGAACCTTGCGGGTGTAGAAAATTCGTTAAATATATTTTCGAAATACGCTAATAAGAATTCACGTTTTTTCTTTATCAGCACCGCTTATTCTTGTGGCCAAATTACAGGATCTTTCAAAGAAGAATTTTATGAAAATGAAGATATTGCTTCATTTCGGAATTATTACGAGCAGTCGAAAAGGTATGCCGAAAATATTGTTCGGAAATACATAGAAGAACAAAGCATAAATGGCCATATTTTAAGGCTGTCTCAGATTGTGGGGAATAACAAAACCGGTGTGACCCATACCGATTATGGTATTTTTGACTTTGCAAAAAGGGTTTATGGCCTGTCAAATACATACCCCAACAATATTATTAGAGTTTGTATAGATCCTGATTCAACACAAAATTTATTACCTATCGATACTGTTGTTATGTATTTAATGAGAGTGGTTCGGATTGAGCACTTGCCTGTATTAATAAATTTTGTTGCTAAAAATTCCATAAAAAATTTACATATCATAGATAGCCTTAACAAGTTACTCCCAATAAAGCTTATTCCGGTTAAAACATTAGATACGGTTGAAATGACAGCCTGGGAGCGGATGATCTCCATCGGGATGTCGTTCACGGGAAGCTATGCAAATACAAACCTGATTTTCGAGACAAAAAATCTGGAGAAGATAACAGAAGTAGGGACTAATGAAGTTAGTGCTACAACGATTTACTGGATGCTTGACTATTTTCTGGATGCACTTTCCCTGAAAAAGCAAAATACATCTTTAACTCCATCCTGACATCATAACAAAAAACAGGGTTTGAATCAATAATTTTCATAAAACAATATATACCAAATTTAAAAAATGAAAAAAATTATAATTAATGGAGAAAGTGTATTAAATGTCCCTAACCTGATCAGTCTATATCGGCTTTTAATTTCTCCAGTCATACTATATTTGGTAATTACAGGTCACGAACAATTATATGTGATACTGTTGTGCATAAGCTTGATCAGTGATGTGCTTGACGGAAATATCGCACGGATTTTTAAACTTCAAACCAATTTTGGCGCTGCGCTCGATAACCTGGCCGACATTTGCACTTACGCCATGGCATTGCTTGGGCTATTCCTTTATAAGTGGACTGAAATTGAACCCCATGCATGGATTTTATACCTGTTCCTGGCCGTTTTTTTACTTAGCTATCTGGTATCTTTTTACCGCTTCAGAAAAATCCCGGGACTTCACCTTTACTCGGCTGTATCGGCCGGATATGTCCAGAGTGTATTCTTTTTCGTGCTGTTTGTTTTTGGCTTCTATCCCTGGATGTATTACCTGGCTGTTGGTTGGGGCGCTTTGGCCTATATCGAGAAGATTTTTGTATTGCTTAAACTCGACGATATAAAAATTGGAGTTAAAGGGCTTTACTGGTTAATGAAAAAAGAGCAGTGTTAATAATTGATTAATATGTTGCGTAAACTTGCCATATTTTTGTTTCTAATAACTTTAGCCTGTAACGGAATTTTTGCACAGGTGGTTTCCGGGTATGTAAAAGATGAGGACAGCAATGATCCCATTCCTTTTGTTTCAATTTTAATTAAGGGAACATTTCAGGGGACGACAACAGACAACAATGGACATTTTACACTTTTATCTCCCAAGAGCGGGATACTTTCAGTATCATCAGTCGGGTATTTACCTAAAGAAATAAGGATAAAAACGAATGAAGATACCCAGCTTTTGGTGCTATTAAAGGAAGATGTCGGGTTAATTGATGAGGTTACTGTAAAACCCAAAGTTCCCCGTGCAAAAGTTCTGTTTAACGAGATACAAAAACACAAAAAGGGAAACAGGGATAAGTTATTAAGTTTCAAAAACTACAAAACCTTTGCAAACACAACTGTATATCTTGCTGTTGATACCGCATCCCGTATAATCCGGTCGTTTGGAAATTTGGATGAAATCACGGTTAAAGTCGATGATCAGAACCTTCGGTTTTCGCCTGTTTACCTTTCAGAACAAGCCCAAAATATTACGAACGACAGTATTGTTACCGTCTATGATAAAAGAAATGGCATTTTCCCAAGGCTCAATCAGGCATTCGAAAGTTTGATCCTAAATAACGTAGTTGTTGATTTAGACTTCTATAAAGATCAGATTAATATACTGGACCGGGGTTTTGTTTCTCCGCTGAATAATGCGGCTATGTTGTACTACAACCTTTATTATAACGACAGCACTATCGTTGGCAGTAATAAATACTATAGCTTTTCATTTGTACCAAAAAACAAATACAATCAACTGTTCTCTGGCCATTTTGTAGTCGAAGATGGCAGTTTTGCGTTAACCGAAATCGATGCTTATATTCCCAAGGAAGCAAACCTAAACTTTGTAAATGGGTTTGAAGGTAATGTTACCTATAAAAAGACACCGGATGGAGGTTGGTTTTATGATGAGCAAAAGATTAGGATCAACCTATCGCGAACATTGAATAATGATTCTGTCTCAAATATAAACTCAAAGCGTGTGGAAAATGTATCAATGGGAAATTGGCTTATAAATAAATCAACTCACTACTCTACCTCAGCGCGTCTTAATAAAGTAAAAGCCAGTTCCTGGAGAAATGAACAGGAATTTGCATCCGGCAAATTAGCCGATGATGATTATTCACGTGTTAATAAAATAAAAGAGCAGAAAGTTGTTAAAGGTACTGACGCAATAGGAGGAATGGCCTTAACAAGTTATGTAAATGCAGGCAAAATAGATATTGGACCAGTATTTGACATTTACAGTACCAACACCATCGAAGGCAATCGGTTCACCATGCCTTTGAGAACAAGTGAAGAAATGTCCAAACATTTTTCGGTTGGCGGATTCATAGGCTATGGCACCAGAAATAGCAAATTTAAACATGGGATGAACATGGTTTATCAGCCGAAGACTACAGATCAGTTTGTTTTCAGGTTCAATTATTCCAATGACTATTCTGTCATCTCTCAGGATAAATATCTCAGGTTTATTAAAAATAATCCGAACAATAAAGGCAACGGTAATTTTATCGCAATATTTACCAGCAGGGAGCGAAATCCATATTTAAAAGAAGAGAAAAGCTTTGAATTCAGGTCGGAATACAATACTCCGAACGGATTCCACATTGAGATGTCTCCTTACCTTTTATCGAGCACAAGTACCCCTTATGTTAGGTTTATACGAAAAAACATCGACTATGGACACTACAAAAACTACGGTGTATTAGTGAACTTTCGTTTCACTTTTGGGCAGCACTATGACAAGTATTATTTCGACAGGGTATATTATGTGAATCCTATACCAGTTGTTAATTTGAGTTGTGACATTGGACAAACCCTATTGCCAAATGCCAGCATGAAAAATTCAGGTCTGTACACTCAGTTTCATGCCTCAATACAAGGGAGAGTAAATATGGGACAGATTTTCATGAATTATATTGTGAATGCCGGATGTCTGTTTGGCAAAGCGCCATACGATTTGCTAGATCAACCGGTTGGATCAATGTCGTTAGGATATGCAAAAGACCGGTTTAACCTTTTACATTTTGCTTCATTCGCACACAATTTATACACCAATGCGCACATCCACTTTAATGGTGGAGGTATAATTCTGAATCGGGTTCCCCTGGTAAATAAAATGAAACTGAGGGAGATCGTTTCTTTTAAATTCCACTATGGAAAACTAGACAATTCCTATAAAGGTGTATTTGATCTGCCAGAATATTATTCGAACAACATTAAAAACCCTTATGCCGAGATTGGTTTTGGCGTAACGAATATTTTTAAAGTTTTGCGTGTAGAATATGTTCGTTTGGTCGGTAATAAATATGCTGACCTAAATTTTACAGATAATCAGGGAATACGCTTTAGGGCTGAAATGAGTTTCTGATATGTGTACAAATACAGGCCTCTTTAGCGAATAGTCACGATTAAGTTTTTTAAATAACAAAATATCAGTATATGAAAAGTCTCAAAGAAAAAGTTGTTTGGATCACTGGAGCATCATCTGGTATTGGTGAAGAACTGGCTTATGCTTTGGCTAGGGAAGGTTCTTTTTTAATCCTTTCAGCACGAAACAAAGAGAAACTTGAACAAGTCAAAGCCAAATGTCTAGAGAATACGGCCAAATGTTGGGTTCACCCCGTCGATTTATCAGGCAGCCATCAATTGAATACTGTAGTGAAAGAAGTCTTGACACAAGCTGGTCGCATTGATGTGCTGATCAATAATGCAGGCCGGAGTCAGCGCTCTCTGGCCAAAGAAACACCGCTCGAAATCGACCGGAATATTATGGAGCTTAATTTTTTTAGTGTGGTGGCATTAACCAAGCTCGTTTTGCCGCAAATGTTAAAAAATGGATCAGGACATGTTGTTGTTATAAGCAGCATCTCCGGAAAATTGGGCTTCCCCATGCGGACAGCTTACTCAGCCTCCAAACATGCGATACAAGGTTATTTTGAATCGTTCAGGGCCGAATTGATCAACGATAATATCAAAGTAACAATCGTTTCTCCGGGAAGGATCAAAACCAATATCTCAGTAAATGCCCTGACTAAAGATGGTTCGGCCTACAACCGAATGGATGAAGGCCAGGCCAATGGAATGAACGCAGCATTGTGTGCAGCTAAAATAGTGAAGGCTATAAAGAAAGAGCGAAAAGAGATGCTGGTGGGTAAAACGGAAATTTTTATGGTATATATAAGGCATTTTCTGCCAGTTCTGTATTATAAACTGGTTACCAGAATTAAAAATTAAAAACCTCGAATTATAAAAAACAGTTAAAAATGAGAAAAAATATTTGTGGAATTCAACAGGTAGGTATTGGAGTAAAAGATGCTAAAGATGCATGGAAATGGTATCAAAAAGTATTTGGAATGGACATTAAAGTATTTGAAGACACGGCCACCGCCAAATTAATGAAACATTACACAAATGGGTTGGAATGTAATCGTTATGCGGCATTAGCCATGAATATGGAAGGAGGAGGTGGCTTTGAAATTTGGCAACACACAGGAAAGGTTCCTCAACCACCGTTTTTCGATGTTAAATTGGGCGATTGTGGAATATTTATTTGCAAAATAAAGTCCAGAGACATTGGGAAATCTTATCACGGACATAAAGCAATGGGATTATCAATCTTAGGGAGATTAGTGTCTGACCCTATTGGCCATTTACACTATTATCTCAAAGATCCCTTCAATAATATATTTGAGGTAATCGAAGAAAAAGATAACTACATGGATCAGGACTCTTTGACAGGAGGGGTTGCCGGAGTAGTTATAGGGGTCTCAAATATTGAAGAATCGTTAAAAGTATATTCAGAAATTCTTCAGTACGATACAATTGTCTATTACCGAACAGACTTTTTCGAAGATTTCGAAGAATTACCTGGTGGTAAAGAAAAATACCGTCGCATTTTATTGAAGCACGAACCGCGTACGGGGCCGTTTAGCAAATTATTAGGGCCAACTCAAATCGAATTGATTGAACCAATAGATCGAAAACCACGGAAAATATTTCAGGAGCGTATCTGGGGAGAACTTGGTTATATCCACTTATGTTTTGATATCCAGGGAATGGATTTATTGAAGAAAGAATGTGAGGGTCATGGCCTTCCTTTTACGGTGAACAGTGCCGACAGCTTTGATATGGGTACTGCCGCCGGACATTTTTCATACATTTCTGATTTAGATGGAACGCCCATCGAATTTGTCGAAACCCATAAGTTGCCAATCATAGAAAAACTTGGTTGGTATATGAACCTGAAAGGCAGGGATACAAAGAAATCACTACCTGACTGGATGATAAAAACCTTAACATTCAATCGTGTAAAATGACCAGACAATGCTTTCGGGTTCTGGTGTTGGACTTATTAAACCGAAAAAAGAAGTACCATGGAAACAAAATCATTAGGTTTTATTGGAGGAGGTCGGATTACCAACATTTTTTTACAGGCTTTCGTAAACAAAAAAACAATATTCGGCTCTATTGCAGTTTTCGACACTGATCCGGAAATTCTCGATGCTCTAAAATTTAAGTTCCCGTTCATCCTGGTTGCAAAATCGGTACAGGAATGTGCAGGAAAAAACATCGTTTTCTTGGCGCTCCATTCACCTATGATTACGGAAACTCTTCAGCAAATAAAAGAGGTTGTTACCGAACAAACCATTCTTATTTCGCTGGCAACTAAAATTACAATCGAACAAATTGCATCGTTTGTTAAGTGTCAGCAAATTGCGAGGCTTTTACCCAATGCCACTTCCATTATCAATCAAGCTTATAGCCCGGTAACATTTAAAACAACCATGTCTGGTATTCAGAAATGGGCTATTCTGGAAATGCTGAACATACTGGGCCATGCTTTTGAGACCTCTGAAGAAAAGATGGAAGGCTACGCTGTAATTTCATCAATGTTGCCAACTTATTTTTGGTTCCAGTGGCACGAAGTCGGAATAATTGGAACTCAATTTGGGCTGAGTTTGGCCGAATGCCGCGAAAGTATTTACGAAACCATGAATGCGGCATTGAATGCCATGTACCGTTCGGGGATGAACCCGGAAGAAGTGATGGATTTGATTTCATACAAACCCATTGGTGAAAATGAAGAACAGATCAAAGCGATTTATCATGAAAAACTGAACAAAATATACCAAAGGATTAAACCATGAAAATATCAGGGAACCCATCATTCCTTTCGAAATCGGCACATAAATTTACCTGCGATAATAGTTTTATCACTTAGTTAATTTTTCCAGAAAACGGAAAACAAAAATATGAGAACAATTTGCCGAAAAATAACAGGTATTGGCAAATGTCTGTTATTCGCTACTTGTTTGGCAGGATGCGATTTTATAGAATATCATCCGTATGACCTGGAATCAAAAGACCAACCGTCGAACTGGAACCAGACAAACATCAGCCTGCTTGCAGAAAAGGACGATGGTCGAGATACGCTGCGCTTCATTTTTATTGGCGATACCCAGCGGCATTACGACGAAACACATGATTTTGTAAATTCTGTAAATAAGCTGAACAATATTGATTTCGTTATTCACGGCGGTGACATTACGGATTTTGGTATGAGCAAGGAATATTCCTGGATTCACGATATAATGAAAAACCTAAAAGTTCCTTATGTCGCTTTAATTGGGAACCACGATATTCTCGGGCATGGGAAAGATGTTTATATGAAAATTTATGGCGATTTCAATTTTGCTTTTTCATTCAGGGAAACAAGATTTATATGCCTGAATACGAATGCGCTCGAATTCGATTATTCAACTTCCGTGCCCGATTTCGATTTTATGATGCGTTTTCTCGATGATTCAACGGATATTAAACGCACTGTAGTTGTCATGCATGCACCACCTTACAGTGACGAATTTAATAACAACTCAGCCCTAATGTTCAATTACATGATTGAGCATTACAGAAACCTGAAATTTTGTCTCCATGCACATAATCATGTTCAAAGTGTGAATGATTTTTTTATGAACGGGATACTGTATTATGGATGCGACGACATCTCGAAACGTACTTACCTCTTGTTTACTCTGGTTGGTGATACTTACTCGTATAGTGTGGTTGGATTTTAAAAATGGGTTTATGAAAAGGATTGCCGTTACTCTATTTTTGATTTTATTTTTATTCGCCGAACCGGTTATTGCTGATTCTAATTCGAAGCGTGTCCGTATTCTTGAGAAATACCAAAGTAATTGGAACCGACTAATACCACGACAGACAAAACTACAATTTGCCGGATCGATGGGAATGTTTTCGACTGGCCCCGGATGGTTTTACGGGAAAGGAGATCAATGGGAAACTGACTTTTATATTGGCTTTATTCCAAGGACGAATGGAAGCAAGGGTCATATAACCACAACATTAAAACAAACCTATACCCCATTTCGCTTTCAGTTGAATGATCGCTTTGATTTTGAGCCATTGACAACTGGAATTTACTTTAATAAAATTTTTGGTGAATACTTTTGGAGCCGTTTGCCCGAAAAATATCCCGAAGGCTATTATTTCTGGGCAGTAAATACAAGGTTCCATGTATTTTTAGGGCAGGCACTTTCTTTTAGAATAGGTGAAAAAACAATAGGAAAAGAGCTGGCCTTTTTTTACGAGCTTAATACAAATGACCTTTATTTGATTAGTGCCTGGAGCAATAAAACAATCGGATTTAAAAACATTGTCGGATTGTCGTTTGGCCTCAGATACCGTGCATTTTGAAAATGGTAAAAGTGACGTTAATCAATACCGAAAATAGAATGGTTTGCAACGAACATAATATTAATAGATAATTTCCTACTGCTATTATCAGAAACAAAAACAGAAAACAAATGAAAGCTTAGAACAAGGAGACATGAAAACAAGGAACAACTTAATGATAGTGGCAATATGGGTGCTTTTGGCATCATGTAATAAACTGACACAATACAGTCCGTATGATGCAAATACCGAACACAGCAACGTAAATCCAGTAAATATTTCTGAAATACTGAGTAACCAACAGCCTGGCGATTCCCTGGTTTTTATTGCCATTTCGGATACGCACACCGAATATTCAGACCTGAGGGCGGCGGTAACATCCATCAACGAAATGGAAGGCATTTCGTTTGTAATGGTTTGCGGTGATGTAACTGACTGGGGTTTGTTCAACGAGTTCGACGACTATTATCACCTGATCCGCCGATTGGATATCCCGTTTGTAACCCTAATGGGGAATCACGACTATTTATCGAACGGCAAATTAATCTTCAACAAAATGTTTGGCCCCACAAATTTCTATTTTGATATCGGGAATTACCGGATGGTTGTGTTCGACAATGTGGTTTGGGAAAACGGAAACCAGGAGCCTGACTTCAATTGGTTTCAGCAAATGCTTAATGTTCCAGAAGGAATGACCAGTGTTGCCTGCTACCACATTCACCCTTGGGATCCACAGCTCGAAAACGGATATGCGGAGAAAATGGAAAAAATCATTGAAGCCAACCCGGTTATCCTCAGTATTTTTGGTCACGGGCACCATTATCTGGAAGAGGAAATAAACGGCCGCCGATACCTGATGGTTCCTGATGTTACAAAGCGGAATATGGCTAAAATAACCCTTGCCAATCGGACTGCAACCATTGAAATTTTAAACTTTTAAGCCATTGCCATGAAAACTTATCGCATCAGATTGATCACTATTCTTCTTTTTGCTTCAGGGAGTACTTTTGCTTTAGGAAACGAAGACGCAAAACCGACCAGAAAATTGTTTTCACCAGACTATATTAATTTTCAGTACGCCGGAAACCTGGGATTGGGATCGGTGGGACTGGGGTTTGTTTCGAAAAATGAAAAACACAATTTCGGATTAAGCTACGGATACCTTCCCGAATCGGTGAACAGTGTCGAGGTGCATACCGTTTCGGCTAAAGGTGCTTTCAACTTCAAAAGGCATAAACTATCTGAAAAAGCTTTTCTGAATGGATATGTTGGGACAAACCTGCTGTATAGCATTACCGACAATACCTATCTGAAATTTCCCGGATATTTCCCTTCTGACTATTATTTTGCAAATGCCGTTCATTTTGCCCCCTTTCTGGGCCTAAAAATCGGCTCAAGAAAAAATAGATCGAAATTTTCGTACATCGAACTGGGAACTTTAGACTATTACCTGTTCAACAGGCTCAAATACCGACGTTCAAAATTTAGTGATTGCCTGAATTTGTGCATGGGTTTAACTTTTTCAATAAACAATCCTCACACAAGATCGAATGAACTGAGGTAACAAGCCTTTTAAAATACAAGCGCTTTCGTTTGAACAGATAGGAGAAATGCACGTGTTTGAAGTCTTCGTTGATGGTGCCCAATGCAAGATCGACGTGGTATTGTACCGGGCGTTTTAAAGGAGACAAAATTGACATCAATCAGTCCCTAAATTAGAATGATTTGCAACGAATATAATATTAACAGATCAGTCGCAAGCAACAAGACCCTTTATGAAAAAAATATTGACTTTTATTGAATCAGTATATGATCAGCTTGAAAATATAGAATGTCGTGAAGAAATGCCAATTGCTAACGCAAGTGCAGCTATTGCTATACTTGAAGATTCATTTGATAAGGTTAAAGCTTTAATTTCAACATATACTTTTAAAGATGAAACCGAAGAGATTCATTTTTTCAAAGTGACTAAACCCCAATTATTCAGCAAACTTATCTATTACCAAAAAGTTGGCAGGATTGAAGCATCACGTCCTGCTGGGAGTAATGCTGCCATAAAAGTATATTTAACAAAAGAGCTTGACAAGATTCAATGCTATTTTGAAAGAAATATTGATTTTTATAAATACTATCGAAACGGGTACACCCATTTCGACAATTATTATTTTCTAAGGGGTAAGCCGGATATTCAACTGACATTGGATAGTTTCTATTTTGAACGAGACCCTAAATTTTCTACTTGTTATGATTTCAGTGTAGCTAAAATAATAGCCAATGATATGTTGACAGTTTATATCAACAACGAGTTGGTTAAGCTCGATAAACATCCTGAAGAAGAGCAGATTACTGTATTATTTCCGAAAGTCAAGGAGACTTGGACCGGTAGTAAAACAGATCTGGTAGAGTTACTTTATGCTTTATGTGAATTGGGGTGTTTCAACTTCGGAAGAATTTCGCTCATACGATTGACCAGTTATGTGGAGAATGTATTTAATATTTCTCTGGGAGATGTTTATCATACCTATCTTGCCATACGAAGACGCTCTAACCGAACACAATTCTTGGATGATTTAAAAGAAGGTCTAATAGCCAAGATGAATAAAGATGACCAAAAAAAGTAAGATCACCCGATTAGCAAGTATAAATCTTCAAATCAGAAAATATTATTTTTATAAGTTACTTGTATTCATTCAGATGTGATTTTTAACAGCCCCGTATGCTACCAAGATTTGCATTCATTTTTTTTATCACTACTCAGCTTCGAAATGTATATTTTGAAGCTTTTTTATGCCTTTTTGTTGATTTACCTGCCACTACCAATATGAATATTGACTTTCAGAAAAATAGATTTTTTGAAAGTCTTCATTGATATTGCTTTCCGAAGATTTGAAAAATAGTTGAACCAACTTGGTCTTAAAAAATATAGGAAGATCTGACTTTTGTGGCAAAACAAATTATTATGGAAGTCGTTACAGTTGAATCGAAGGTATTTAAAGAACTTGTGGCAAAGATTAATACGATTGCCCAGTTTGTAGCAGATTACCAATCTGTCAACACGATAAATCCTGAAGAGGAGTGGATAGATAGTTTTGAAGTTTGCTCTTTTTTGAATATCAGCCAGCGCACATTACAACGGCTGCGCTCCAAAGGCGCTATCACCTACTCGGTCATAGCTGGGAAAACATATTACACCATCGCTGAAATCAAAAGGATGCTAAATGAAAGGCGCATCCGCAGCAGCGAAGAAGCTATGGAAAACCTGATCACTAATCACCAGCGATATGTTGAGCAAAGACGAGTTGCTAAAACGAACAAATAATGGTCTGGATGTTTTCAGATATTATATTCCTGGCGGGTGGAGGGTTGGACGAAACTTTCTAAACCCATTTTACGACGATCACAAGGCATCTTGCAACATATTCTTTGATCGAAAAAACGGGTGTTACCGAATTAAAGATTTTGGTAATGACGATTTCAGTGGTGATTGTTTCTTTCTGGTTGGCAAACTCAAAGGCCTGGATTGTGAAAATTCAAACGGATTTGTCAAGATTTTACAGACAATCGATTGTGATCTGAATTTGGGTTTAAGCGAAAACGATCTTCCACATTTAGCATATAATTCGCCAGATACAAAATCTGGTCAGAAACTGGAACAAGCTGCTGAACCCAAAAAAACAAAACCCTTCAGTGTAAATCAACAAAGCTTTTCAGCCAAAGAACTTTTGTTTTGGAAACAATATGGCATTACTGCGGAGAATTTGAAATTCTATAAAGTGATCTCCCTGAAGGAATACCAAAGTGAAAACAATGAAGGCAAACCCTTTTCTTTCAAATCTTCGGAGCAGGAACCTATTTTCGGCTATTGGGGAAAACGTTTCATCAAAATCTATCGACCATTTTCTGAAATCCGCTTTTTGTATGGCGGAAATTTTGGTGAGAACTATTGTTTTGGATTGGAACAGTTGCCAATTAAAGGGGACACTTTATTCATTACCGGGGGAGAGAAAGACGTTTTATCACTTGCAGCTCGCGGGTTTCATGCCATATGCTTCAATAGTGAGACTTCTGTGATTCCCGATACGATTATCAGGAAGCTGACTCACCGTTTCAAACATATTGTTCTGTTATATGATGTTGACAAAACCGGCTTAGATTCTTCCAGAAAACATCAACATCAATTATCCGAATTCGGGGTTAAACGACTTATTTTACCGCTTTCGGGTAGTAAATCCGATAAAGATGTATCCGATTATTTCAAAGCCGGAAATACTCGCGATAATTTTATTCAATTATTCCTCGATTTTTTAGACACATTATATAGCGAAACGATGGCTATTTTAAAACCCTGTGAAATCGATTTCAGAAATCCCCCTGTTAAATCAGAAATGATCATCTCTATCAATGGAGTTCCCATAGGAACCCAGGGCAATTTGCTGGGTATTACAGGCGGCGAAGGAACCGGGAAAAGTAATTATGTGGGCAGCCTGATAGCAGGTATTATCAGGGAGCAAGATATGATTGATACTTTGGGAACAAGTATCTTGGCCAATACGGAAAACAAAGCCGTTTTGCTTTATGATACCGAACAGTCAGAGGTTCAGCTATACAAGAATATATCCAATATACTGAAGCGCAGCAAGCAGGATTCCATGCCACCCTGTTTCAAAGCTTACTCCCTAACCAGTATGTCACGCAAAGAACGGCTGCAAGCCATTATACAAAGCATGGATAAGTTTTACTACCAATTCGGTGGTATTGCAGTTGTCGCAATCGATGGAATTGCTGACCTGGTCCGGTGTGCCAACGATGAAGCTGAAAGTGTCGCTGTTATTGATGAATTGTACAGGTTGGCAGGAATATACAAAACCTGCATTGCCGGTGTATTGCATTTTGTTCCCAATGGCTTGAAATTGCGTGGACATCTTGGATCAGAACTTCAACGTAAGGCAGCAGCGATCCTGTCCATCGAGCGGGACGATGATCCGTTGGTGTCAGTGGTTAAAGCCCTGAAGGTTCGGGACGGAAGTCCGTTGGACGTGCCACTTATCCAGTTTGCTTGGGACAAAAAAGCCGGAATGCACATTTACATTGGGGAGAAACCAAAGGAAGAAAAGGAAAAGCGAAAGAAAAACGAACTTGTAAGTGTTGCCCGTTCCATTTTCAGCAAACAACGATACTGTACTTATGTGGATTTGTGCGAACAAATCCAGACCAACTTAGACGTGAAGGAACGCACAGCCAAGAGCTATATCAAATTCATGAGGGATAACCAGCTTATTCTGAAAGACCCGTCCAATACCAGTTATTTCATAATCGGACATTTTTAAGATTCAGGACTATGTTTATAGATAAAAACCTTTTTGAAGCGTGGATGGAACGAATTATGGATCGGTTTGACATGATGGAAAGCCGCATCAATCAAAAAGAAAAACCACGCCATAAATTAAACGGTGAATTGCTGATGGATAACCAGGATTTGTGCTTTATGCTGAAAGTCAGCAAACGCACTTTGCAACGCTACCGCAGTTCCGGGAAACTCCCTTTTAAACGTATAGAGCAAAAAACATATTATCTGGAATCTGATGTTCACTCATTCATTCGGAACCACTTTGAAGGAGATAATGCTAAAAGCAAAAAATAATATTGTATTGTTTTGAAAGACTGTCATAATGTTCGCCTGCAACACTCTTTGCGTTTCCGTTCCACCGACCGAAACTTCACGCCACGCTGTCGCCTGGCGTGAAGTTTCGGGGTGTCACGTCCACTGCAAAGAAAGTCTCGGCGAAAAAAGCAAGAGTACTTGCAGTGGCCGTACACTTGCAAACGATTATAGTGCGCTATATAAGCCCGTTTTTATTCGTTCCGTTTCCATTTACTGCTTCCCTTTGGCAAGTATTGCAGCCAATGTCGGCATTTGTTGTCATGCGGCAAAGGTGCTTGCGGGTTTTCACGGGCAATCAAGTTCAGGCCTTCGGTTTTGCAAAAAATCTTCCTCATTCCCCTGCGGGCGAGCGTATTTGTTCGCAAAAAACCTGACAGCCCTAAACCCTGCATCCTTATTGCCGATGAAACAAAGGTGACCGCCCCTACCAACTACGCATATAAAAAAAGTCAACATGATGAAAAACGATAAACATATTACGAAAGAAAAACTCACTCACTTTTCGAAACGGAAAATAGCTTGGGTTTTCACAAAATGGCTAATGCTAATTGGATTGCTCCTGGCATTAGTTTGGACTGTTGTGAATAGCGGTGCAGGCATATTCCTAGCTGCTACTGTATTTTTCCTTCTCATCCGATCATTAGTTCGGTTAACGTTCCGGTTGATGGTTACAGTTGTTTACATCATCCTGTTGCTGTTGATTTTAGGTTTAATCATCTTATAAAATAAAAATCATGAAAGAGTTCGAAGTAAAAACACGGTTTGTATTTGATGGTGTTTTCAAAGTAAAAGCACCCAACAGGCAACAAGCCGAAGAATTTGTACAAATGCATTGCGGATTGGTTATAGGTGGCGATATCCATTCTTCGCTGCCAAGTGAAGATATTGATTGGGATTTCCCAGTTCATCCTGAAAAGCAAATCAGGTCAATAAAACAAATATCAAACAAGTTGAATCATGATTAATATCAAAAATCGGGGCCAACACGATAAATTCCAAAGACAAAATAATATGCCAATTTTATCATATATCCTGTTCAAGAGAACAATTTGCTGTCAATCAGATTACCTCTATCTGATTTGAAATATTTCCTTAGAGTTACAAATTCGTTATGAAGAATATGTCAGATAACATGACAGTATTGGTATTTCTTAAAATCGTGATATTTCTATCCTTCTGCAAAGGGGAAAAGCCTAAAAGCATTCTAAATCCCTATTAGTTCTTTTATGTTAGGAAGTCCTGTATTCGAATTTTTTCCAATAGATTTCGCATGAATTTTTTCGAAGAAATCATTTTTTTCTTTCCAATAATTTATAAAGAATTTTTGATTATGATTTGATAACTCTTTCTCTATATATTTTAAAGAATCAATATCAATCGTATTGATTAATATTGCTTTCGACATATTAATTATAAATTTGGAAATTTGATTACTATTATACTTTTTCCAAGTTTGATTCGGAGGGAATAGAGATACAGTCGTAATGAGATCATTGTCCCATATATCTTTTATATCTTTTCTTAATTTTAACTGTAATATTCCAGTTGATATGACAACTATTACTTGAAGCTTTCTTAAAATTATTTCTTTTAATAAATTCAAATCAATACTGGAGTTAAGTCCTATCATTAGAACAATATCTTTATCCTTAAATTGATTAATACTTTCCAATAAGGCATTAAATTCTCTATCTCCTGCTTTATTATCGACAATTATGGAAATAGTCTTTTTTGTTAATATATTAATATTTCCCTTAATGTATAAATCTATCGCGGATTTCCCTTTTAATTGTATAGGATAATCCAGATCCGATGGAATAATATGCTTTATATTTTTGATTAATAGTACTTCTTTTTCATTTTCCGTAAGACTTATATCCTTCGTGTCAGAACTCGCTGGTTCAAAAACGAGGACTTTTGTTTCTAGTTCGGACAAATACTCAATAATTAATCTTTTGACTTTTAGCCAGTCTAAACCTCCATGTCCACAACCAAGAGCAGGTACCGTAATCGTTGAATTCGGCTTATCCTTTAAGTATTCTTTTAACCATTTTAAGCCATCTTGTATATAAGCGTATTCAGATGGCTTTTTCCAATCATCTTTAGTAGGAAAATTAATAATGGTTACGTCTTCTTCTGTATTGCTAAATAAGTTTTTACTTTTCCAAACATGAGGTTTTCCTGGGCGGATGAGTCCTTGATTACATAGCATTACATATTCTGCATTCATTGCTGGATACCTATTTTTAAACTGGAGAGCAACGCCAGCTCCCATAACGCCAACACAATTAACTGTGTTAATTCTTATATCAGCTTTATAGTCAAAAAAATTACCTTGAACAAATTCTATCATTGTAATTCGGCTATTACTTTTTTCTTAAAATTGGTTAATCCTATTCTTATTTGGTGCATCCATGTCTTGTTTATTGACTCAACATCAGCTATAGATAAGGCAATTAATAAATCTAATTCATCTTCGTCCTTTATCAGATCCATGATTTGTTGTATATCCCTTCCCTTACCAATAATGTCTCCTACTAAATCATGATAAACTACTAACAAACAGATTTTTCTAATTTCTTCTTTAGACAGAATTTCAAATTCTTCGACAAGAATCCGTTTTAACATGGGTACGGCATCCGCAGGATGGTCCGGATAAGCTTTTTGTATTCCCTTATTCCAACTCCATTTGCTTTTAGGACCTTTCCCAATATCGTGTAAATATGCAGCCAAATTTAAAATGTCCTGATTAATCTTATCCAAATCATTATATTCTTTAAGCTCTTTAAGAGTATTTACAACCCTTAGTGTATGATCGCTTACGTTTTCCCCATGCACAGTATTATCTGTCTCAAGTTCAAAGGTGTCGGCCATTTCTTTTATTATACAAAAGTTGCCCTCTATCTTTTCTAAAGCATCTTCTACGTTCTTAAATAGATATTTTTTCTTTTTTTCTTTCCTCGCCTTTTTTACATCTTTGAGTAAACGTTTAAACCTATGTTTTAATAAATAAGGTCCCATGACCAATGTCTCATTTTTTCTGTCAGGAAAAAGAAATTTCGTATAAAAGAAGCAGTATCTCCCGCCTGCAAGTTCATGAGGAAATAACACTCTTGGTGGTTCCATATTATTGTTTTTAAATACTTTAATGACAATTTCTTTAATTGAGTCATTATAAACAACAATTGCATCGATGTCTGAAATTGAAACATTGGAATGAATAAGAACCTCTGCCATTTTTTTATGTCGATCTTCATCAGAAAAACTCCATTTTCTACTATCAATATTTGTCCAATGTAAATTTGTCAAAGCTTCAGATTTGTCGTAAAAATTAGGAGGCGGAACTGTATTAGCAGATGCATCTGTAAATACGACATTATTACCTTCAATTTTATTTATTGACATGCAAAAGAAGATCATTAAAGGTTGATCTTGATTTTTCCTGTTAATTACGGACAAAAACATCGGATTTATAGATGTAAAATAAAATGGTACATAATCATGAACTTTACCTTTTAATCCGCACTCAACATCCATTTCGTTTCTTCTAGCTTGTATACTTTCAGAAGCAACATTTACATGTTGAATACCCTTGGCATTTTTAAGGTTTGTTGATAAAATACCATTTTTTATTATTGAATCTAAGTTTTTTAAATGCGTAAAATGAAAAAAGAATCTCCATCTATGTTCTTCTGGTATAGCCATAATTATCTTTTTATACTAATACAAAAATAATTATAAAAAGAACACTTGACGAATTTGTATGTCAAGTGTTCTTTAGTTAGTAGTATAAATTCTTATTTTGTATTACTAACTTAACCAAACATTCTCATTTCTTGGGATTATCTTCAAAAGCAAGGTTGGTTAACTTTGGTTAAGGGTATCAGCGTACCCATAATTTTGAGACTAATATTTAAATTCAATAAACCCTCTTGCATTTGCAATGTCTTTGTTTTCGACAACAAACGATTGATGCCTTCCTCCGTTCTTCTCAAAAAGTTCCACAACCAATTTTTTGTCATCCGGAATTGTAAACTTGTTCATGGCAAAAACAGTCCGTTCGGAAGACCTACCCTGTATTTTGGTGACAAAGTGGGAAGCCCGGACAGGTTCGATCACTGTTTCCTGAATAGCAGTTCGTTTGGCAACCTTTTTATCGACGATTTTCCATCGGATAAAATCCACATCAAAAGGGACATTTGAAGTGTTTTTGACCTCTGTGTGGAAATACAATATATCATTTTGTATATAAATTCCTTTCAAGCGGAATTGGACACCAAACCGTTTACTTTCAATGTTTTTTATCTCCTTTTTATTGTTTTTATAGATGGATTTCATTGCCAGGTTAACTTCTTGGGGAGATTCATTCCCAAGTTCTGAAAGGTAAATGTCCATTGAGTTATTGGGCCGGTTAACGGTTGCCCCATCATGGATAAAGTCCTTCATTTCAATATTAAGTTTTTGCGGCTCATCGGCGTATTTCACATTGAACGAATAGAAACTGCCTTCATCAGTGATTACAGAAAAATTGGTTTCATTTTCAAAACCTTTAACGGATGCTTTGATGCGAACTACATTCTCAGCAGACTCGGCTTTTCCGGCAATAATGTTAGCAGAACCCAAATCAATGTATTTTACAGCCGAAGGAAAAATGACATGTACAGTCTTATCAAAAGTAACTTCCAGATTGTAGGGCGGGATAATTCGGTCACTGGAGATTTCTTTTGTTATTACTTTGTTTTGATTCTCCGATGGCAAATTGTTTTGGGCACTTATCGAAATTGAAGCTGCCGTAAAAGCAGCTATCAGCAGTAATTGTTTCATTTTATTTGAATTTATGGATTAGTGAATGAATGTTTATTTATTATTGGGCAACAGAAGTATTTTGTACCCGGCTTTTAAATTGACTTTTACCTCGCGTAACTTTTTGGCCATATATTGAGAAGTTCCCTGTATGGCGCTTCGACCAAGATCAGCTACCAATTGTTGGCTGGCATTGCTTGTCAGGCTAATGCTGGTTCCTGCACTTGTTCCCATATTGGCAACGATTTCTTTGGCTGCATTGACTGTCCCTGTATTCGGAATATAGATGCCTCGCTGCCCATCCGTATCATAGACCGTCAGATCAACAGGCAAAATCAGCCCATCATATTCCAACGAATTAACTGTAATACCCATCCGTTCTCCCTGAATCCGGGCAGTACCTGAGACAATGGCATTTGTTGGGATAAGGATAGTTCCGACCTGTAATTGTTCTGTTAGCCGCAGACGAGCGCTTTGCCCGTCCATAATGGTCTGATCGTTGTGGATACATGCTGAAATCGTATTCTTTAAATCCGATTTCAGCTTCTCATCCGAAACTGTATAAAATCCGTGATTAATTTCCTGAATAGGCACTTTTGATCTGGCAAGAGCTTGGCTAATTCCATCATCCAGATGAAGGCTTGAGACAATGCGCTCACTAACTTGGCTAACCGGCATGATGTTCGGTTTATTTGTTCCTTTCGAGGATTGTTCAACTGTTGGTTGAAGCGAGGTTTGGCCTTGCATCTGTGGGATATATTTAGCTGCCATCTGGTACGATTTTTCCATAACGGCCATTTGCTCATCCACACTGCTTTTCCGGTTTTCTTTTTCGGCCAGTTTCGCTTTTAATTCTTCCAGCTCTTTAGCCAACCGTTCTTTTTCAGGATCTTCTTTGGGGCTTTCGTAAAACGATCCCAAAGTCCGGTTAATATCCCGGTACGCGGATACTGATGTCTGAATAGAAGACTTTGACTGAGCTGAAGACTTTGAAGGAGAGAAACTTGATTTCGTTGTTTGTCGGTTTTTCTGGCTTCTTTCCGGCAGCGACAACTCTGTTCCCTGATCGCTCTTTTCTTTTCCCAGGATAGTTGCAAAATCCTGTAAAGACCTCATTTTCTCTGTCCGTTTTTCTTTTAGTTGTTCGTCTTCATAGGCGGCTTTCTTGTCACTTATTATGGTCTGCATTTTGGGTGCAGGAAGATTGACATTCAAACCTTTGCTGACTTCAGTTTTTGCCTTTTTATCTGCTGATGGGGCAAAAATCAACCACATACACGCTCCAAAAACGACAAACATTAAAGCAAATGCGGCGTACTTTTTCATCGTTTGTTTTTGCTTTGATGAAAGAGCCTGTTTATCTTCTGAAAATTGATTTTCATTCATATTCTAACTGATTTGATGGTTTAATAATGCTGTCAGTAGTAACTTCTGAGTGGTGTACCCCAGATTCTTTATTTACCTGATGTATTTGGTTCTTCTGCTGATCACTCCTCCAGATGCTGTAAAAAGAGCGGGCTGTCATGTAAAGCGAGGCAATTCCGAAAGTGAAACACAAACACATAATCGTAACCTTTCGTTTTTGGGGTGAAAGATTGTTGCACCCTTTCTGTAAACGGAGACGAACCTGTTCTGTCAGGCCGCTGGCGTGTTGTTTAAGCTTTTTCATGGATTCGGTTTTGGGATTATCGGTCGATAACCCGAAGGTCCCTGTTTTCAATAACTTCAAAGTTTTCCATGATAAAACCGTGCGGGTTGTTGTCTGATCGAACCGAATTAATCAGGTTGCACCGGGTTACCAGGCTTCGTTCAGTAACGTTACTTTCCCGGATGATCATTTGCCGAGCGTAAGCAGCCACCTGATATGGATAATGATTGAAGTTACACACCACACTGTCAACGGAAATGGTTTGGTTGATATTACCGGAAATAATCCGGTTGTAATATCCTTTTTCAGTCAGGTCTTTGTAATAAGCAAAAGCACTTTTATCGACCAGGAACAATGCCCGCTGGACATTGCTCTCAATGGCATCCTCATCAGGAGATAGGGTAAAAAACAGTTCGTGAAACCGCTTTACATGGTCTCGTGCTTCGACCGGACGGTTCTGTGACAAATCCTGGGAAAGGGCAAGCAGCAACGATTTGCCACCGTCCAATACATAGATTTTCTGCCGTTGTGCTTCGGCAAAACTGTATGAATTCCAGAGCGCATAACACACTATTACGCCACACAAGATGACAAATACCATCGCGAAGAAACGTATCTGTCGGAATGAAGATTCGATATTTTTTAATGATTTAAATTCCATTTTTATATATTTTTTTATTTCCCCATTAATCTGCCAGTAATGTTTCCTGTAGCAGCACCTGCAGCCCCGCTAATCACTGAGCTACCTTTGCTGGCGGTTGAGTTGACATTACGTCCGTAGCTACCCATTCCCCCGGCCTGGATAATCCAATTGGCAACAGTTGGAATGGTAAAGTACCCGATGATCCCTATGATCATAAAAATGATATACACTGCATTGGAAGCATCGATGGAATAATCCGGATTGCTTTGCAGTTCGGTAATATCATTTTGTAGCATCAAAACCTGTATTTTGGCCAGAATCGAACTAAAAATATCCGACACCGGTAGCCAAAGGTAAACGCTGATATAGCGCGTAATCCATTGGGTCATGGTTGACTGGAACCCATTATAAACCGAAATCGCAAAAGCAATCGGGCCAAGAATGGACAGGACAATCAAAAAGAATGTCCTTAGCGTATCAATCACCAAAGCTGCTGCCTGAAACAGTAATTCAAGTAATTCACGGAACCAGTCACGAATGGATTTTTTAAGATCGTACATACTCCGTTCAACATACATTCCGGCCATAGTGGTCAAATCGCCGGGAGACCAACCCAGTTCTTCCAACTGACGGTCAAACTCTTCGTTCGAAGCTAAGTACGCAGTTTCCGGGTTTCGCATCATGGCTTCATATTCGAGCTGGTCTTTTTGCTGCCGGTACTGGTTCATGTCGAAGGTCTGTGATTCTAGCATCTGGTGTGTTCCTTTTACCACTGGCGACAGCACCATATTCATTGTCCCCAGAACAAACGTTGGAAAAAACAGGATGCAAAGTCCGACTGCAAAAGGCCGCAACATCGGGTACACGTCAATGGGTTCAGCACGGGATAAAGCCTGCCAAACACGAGAGGCCACATAAAACAGGGCGCCAAGCCCGGCAATGCCTTTGGCAATTTCGGTCATGTTACTGCACAGCGGCATCATTTCCATGTAAAGGTTTCGAAGGATCTGATGGAGGTTTTCAAAATCGACAGCAAGGAGTATCATGCTAATTCATTTTTTAGATTATTACCAATAACGCTCATCAGCACTTCCGTATAAGGCCATAACCCGGTCGCTGTCACCAGCTTTCTTAGCTCGCAGATAGGCAACCGAAATGTTCTTGCGCGTATAGTAAGCAACCAGGTCCCGGTGCTTCTTTAACCGGTCGTAAACTTTGGTAATAATCTCCATCCTTTCACTGTCAGTCATCGAAAGACCGTTGACGTTCACCACATCTTTGAGTTCCAAAAGCATATCAGCAGATTCTTGCAAAAGTTTGGTGTATCCAAAAGCAATAGCAGTAAGTTCCTCGACCCGGAAGTGAGGATCGGCCAGCATCTTCTGAAAATTCGTAACGTAGATATCCGAAATCTCACCAACCAATAGGATGGTATTCTGGACTTTTCTGGCATCTTTTACCAGGTCATGTACGGCTTTTAATTTGTCGTAATATTCCTTTCCTTGAGAATATACTTTTTGGACTTCCTTGAAATTGTTCAGCATATTAGAGGCCGTCGAGGATGTCTGAATGATCTCGTTGGCGGTGTTGACAATACTTTGCACCAGGTTGGTCGGGTCGGTAACAATCCATTGAGCTTTTGACGGCAAACCGCATAAAGCAATCAGAACTGTCGTCCATAGAATTTTTGTTCTCATTTTGTTGATTTTAAGTTTTATAACTGCTGATTTCTTTTTGATTCAGCCAGTTGTTTGATGGCCAGTTCCATATTCCCGTCTAATTTTTCAGCAAGGTTATTTAGTTCCAGTTTTTCGGTTTCTTCGGTGGTGTAGGTGTAATACTCCTCCAAAGAAACTTCGGTAGCATAAACTGCCGACTGAACCCCTCCCAGACCAATCCAAACTTCTTTATACCGGCGGGACGGGTGGTTGTCCATATTGATCGAGAGGATTTGAGCCTTTTCCTTTTCGGTTAACCCCAGCAAATTTTGAATGCTGTCGAACTTGTTCATGTATTTGCGCTGATCAAGCAGGATTTTACAATCGGAATTGTTGATGATACTTTCCTTTACCACCGGACTGGAAATAATGTCGTCAACTTCTTGCGTAACTACGATGGCTTCTCCATAATATTTACGCACCGTTTTATACATGTATTTCAGGTATTCAGCCATATTTGCCGAAGCAATAGCCTTCCACGCCTCCTCAATTATGAGCTGTTTTCGCACCCCTTTTAAGCGGCGCATCTTGTTGATGAATGCCTCCATGATGATGATGGTCACTACCGGGAACAGCTCCTTATTTTCTTTGATCGAGTCAATTTCGAATACAATAAACCGTTTCGATAAAAGGTCTATGTCCTTGTCGGAATTCAACAGAAAATCATAGCGACCGCCCTTGTAATATTGCCTGAGAGTAGTCAGCAAATTGTTGATATTAAAATCCACTTTTTTCACCTTAATTTCACGCTGCTTTAGCTCTTGCCGGTAATCATCCTGCATAAATTCATAAAAAGTGTTGAAGCAAGGTATTATGCTCCTGTTGGTTTGAATCCGGCGGATATACGCATTTACAGCACTTCCCAACTCACCGCTTTCGGTTTTTGATGTTTTGTCATCTTCACTTTTCCATAGGGTCAAAAGCAGCGTTTTGATGCTATCCTTTTTCTCAACATCAAACTTGTAGTCGTCGGTAAAAAATGGGTTGAAACTGATGGGATTTTCTTCAGTATATGTAAAATAAATACCATCTTCTCCTTTGGTCTTCCGATTAATCAGGTTGCAAAGCCCCTGATAGGAATTCCCGGTATCAACCAGTAACACGTGCGTATTTTGCTCATAGTATTGCCTGACCATGTGGTTCATGAAAAAAGATTTTCCACTGCCGCTGGGTCCGAGTACAAACTTGTTCCGGTTGGTGATAATCCCTTTTTTCATCGGCAGATCGGAAATATCCACATGTAAAGGTTTTCCTGTCAAACGGTCAACCATTTTGATCCCAAATGGGCTTGGGGACGACCGGTAATTGGTTTCTTCTGTAAACAGGCACAAGGCCTGTTCAATAAACGTATAGAAACTTTCTTCTGAAGGAAAATCCCCTGCATTGCCGGGAATACCAGCCCAGTAAAGGGTGGGCGTATCGACCGTATTGTGCCGTGGCTTACATTCCATCAGGGCAAGTTGGCTACCCACGTCATTTTTGATCCGTTTTAGCTGCTCATGATCTTCCGACCAGGCTATCACATTGCAATGGCACCGTACTGAAGTCAACCCGAACGAATGGGCCGCATTCAGGTACTCTTCGATCCACTGTTTGTTGATCTGGTTGGCACGACTATACCTTGAAAGCGAGTGCATATTTCTGGCCTGCTTTTCAAACCGTTTCAGGTTCTCGGTATGGTCATCAATGAAAATGTACTGGTTATAAATGTGGTTACAGGAAAGCAAGACGCCCACAGGTGATGCGAACGATAAACGGCAATCGCTCCGGTCAGTAGATAGTTTTTCGTAACGCCCATCAGTTTGAAATTTGGATGGCAGATCATCCAGATCAGAGAGCGTGTGCAAGCAGAGCAGTTTATCCCCAATCCGCATATCTGCCGATGATATGGCCATATCCTGTAAACAGGTGGTTTCGTCCTGCGAAAGGGCAAAGTACTTTTCGATGATACCTGCATTTTCATTTGTGCCGACTATCTCATTTGTAGTAAGTCGAGTCAGTTTCACAAAACCACTGTCGTTTACAATCCGTTCAAACTGACTTACAGCTTCGAGAAACTTAACGGCAGTTTCCTTGTCCTGTATTTCTTTTGGTACAATAAACCCACGGCACAGGGTTGAGAAATTACTTTGCCTCCGGCTTTGTTCTTTGGTCGTTTTCGTAAGGAACAGGTAACAAGTATGGCTCAGGTATGGACGTTCATTAAAATGACGTTCAAATGAGCGGGACAAAAAGCTTAAATCATCTTTTTGTACTTCAGGCTCGTAGTTCTCCTGGATAAACCAATCCTGTTTATTGACGATGGAAAAGTCGGGTAAAACCTTGATTGCCTTTAGCCAAGTCGAGTGAATTGCTTCATACTCGGAGGAAGTGACCGTAAACAATTCAGGCAAGGTGACTTTAAAAGCAACTGTAATGTCCGCATCCTTGCTGATGATACAATCATGTTCAGCTGACAGTAGTGGAAACTTACTTTCCAGGGTTGCGCTTTTAAGAATATTCCTCATGCTGTTTTGGATTTAGTGGATACAAATAACCGGGAGATCGCTTTTCTGCTGATAATGTATTTGGGGTGATTACGGCGGGCCTGCACTTTCAACAGGCCGTATTCGCCGTATTTGGCATTCAGTGAAAAAGTCATCCACACCACAGTGGATGCAGCACAAACGCCAAAGCCGATGCAAATCCATTGGCCGATACCCGCCATATACATCACCACAAAAACAAGAAAAACCGAAAGCAAACCACCTGCAAAAATGAACAGGTATTGAGATTTCAATCCTTTGAACTCTGCCGACTTCCCGATACCCTTGTTAACCGGATATTCTGACATGTCCGGCAATTTTACAGGAAGAATGAACGCAGAATAGTAGCAGCCACAATCAGGAAGATACAAGCCCCGAACCAGGAAGCCGCCGTTTTCCCGGTATCTGGATCGCCGGAACTGAACTTCGAATACACTTTTACGCCACCGATAAGCCCAACAACGGCTCCAATGGCGTAAATCAACTTGGTCGCAGGATCAAAATACGAGGTTACCATATCGGTAGCTTCCGCTATCCCGGCAGTTCCGTCACCCTGGGCATAAACACTCCACGCTGTCATGGCAATTGCCATCGAAAGAAAGAATCTTTTTTTTGTCATCGTTTTTTGAATTTGGCTGTGATCACTTACTTCGGTTTGAATTTTCCTTTCCCGATAAAATGATCACGGCAGGTTAATACTGTTTGAACTATTCAACTTAAAAATCCGGTGATGTCCGATTGGCCAGGCTTTTCATTTCCAGTCTTTTCGGTTTTACTTTCAACTTCATCTACATGCAGGCTGATCAGGTTTTTGATCCGCTCAGCTTTTTCCGGACTGATCGCTGCCAACTGGGTTATGCAATCCGTATCCTGAAGCCGGTAAACTACTTTCGCAACTTGCCTGTCATTTCCCGATGGTTGATTAACTTCATTTACAGTTTGCTCCAGTTCTTCGAACGTACACCCGCTGGCGAGTTCCGTTTCATTTCCTGTCAGTTGCCGAAGCTCTTCGCCTTCTTCTTCCGTGTCGATTTCCAGTTCTTCCGGTTCTTCTTGATGTTCAAGTGGAATCGAAATATCCATCATTCCGGATTCATTTTCCGGGACAAAACTATCTTCATTTTCATGCGAACTAACTGTTTCACAGGTTATGGCAGCAACTGGCACAGCTTGTCGCTGAAAACTCAGGACAACGCGGCTTTGACCGATAATCTCTTTTTCATTGATCTTTTGCCGGGATAAAACAGAGGTCGGTTTTTGATTTTTTATTGATTTTGGAAAAGCAATCCGATAAAGCAGATAAAGAGCGAGAAGCATTAACGAAACGAGGATGGTTTTCATTCGATCAGATCCCTTCTGTCTTTTTTGTATAGTTCGTTGATTTCTTCTTTGTGGGCTTCCAGGTGTTGCAGCAATACATTGTCAATGTAACCTCCAACGGATACATCTTTATCTGCGATTACCCTGACTATCTCGGATATGGTGGCATGTATCCGTTGGCTGATATACACGCATTGCCTTGTTTTGATCTCATTCTTTTGAAGGAAAGTAGCACTGTAACCGACTGCGTTTCGTTTTCTCTTCGAATCTTTTTGCTCCTTTGTTTTTCCCGATTCATTTTCCTGAAGGGACTGTTCTGCGGGCTGATTGGAGACGACAACTTTTTCTTTGATGGATGAAAGCAGCAACAATTCGTCAATGCCTTCAGCTTTATTCTTATTGGTTACCATGGCTTTCCAGGTTTATTGTTTGACAAATTTCATCGGCCAGTTCTTCAATGTTACTGCCTTTAAGCTGGGTTTTATCTGTCGGTAGCAGCGTGGAACGAAAGACTGATTTTCGCTGGTCGGAAACTTCCCGGCGGAAACGTTTACTGTCAGGCAGGATGGTTTTTAGCATATTCAGGCCCAGATCAGCAATTACTTTTTCATAAGCATTGTACAGCGGGGTTTTCTCCCGTCCATCCACCATATTCCAGAACAAAAACAGCCCTTTGATATTTCCTTTTTTAGGGACAATCAGGTTATCGTTGAGCATGGTGGCATATTGCAGGGTACTTTCCAGAACCACCCTATCTGCACTGACCGGGGTAAAGACATAGTCCATTGAGGCAAGTGTCAGGATTACTCCCGGACTGTTTAAAGTTCCCGGCAAATCGAAAAAGATAATGTCAAAGTCTTTATCCGAAGTTTCCATCAATTCTTCAGCCATGTCAATTGCTTTATCAGCAGTACATTCTTTGATTGGGTAGGCTTTGATTCCCAGTGTTGAAAATTGCCGGTAAGCCAGGAGCTTGAAATACTCATCTTTCATCACCAAATCAGTATCACGTTTGCGCATTTCCCCGATACTGTGCTGTGGATAGTCGCAATCGATTATCCCGATATGGTGCCCTTTGGTGTAATGTAGCTGACTAGCCATTAATACGGTCAGCGCAGTTTTTCCCATTCCGCCTTTTTGCGTTGAGAAAGCGATAAACAAGGTTTCTTTTTTCATTTTGTTGAGTTTTTACTTAAATAAATATTTGTTGATTTCTATCTGTAATCCTTTGTTTTATTGATGATTCAACGGTTTGCTTAATCAGTGATATACCGGTTTGAACCGACAGTTCAATACGACAGCACTGATGTACAACAGTACGACAGCAAGTCAGTACATCTTTAGATTGGTAAATCGTTGCCTCCCTGAATAACCCTTTCAATGATCCTCTGGATGTCTGTTTCATTATCGACTTATTTTTTTATCAATTCACTTTTCTGATGAACTATCGATGTGCTTGTGCGCAGCATTAATTATTTACAGAATTGATTTTTGCGAAAGGAACAGGGAAAAACTGTAGTAAAATTAGGTTCGAACCTCGATGGCTTTGGTTGGCTACGATCTGGAACTGGTTGGCTACCGGTCTGATTGGAAGGGTGTTTGAAACACCCCGTAACTTTACACCATGATTAGAAAGTCAATGCTCATGTTACCGAAAATCAATCGTGCTGCGCCCCAATCCGTCTTTGGGGACGGATTTTATCCCGACAAACGGGATAGCAAGTTGTATTTTGAGCAGCGCGGAATAAAATCCGCTGCTCAAAATCACTTGCCCTTGACAGGGAGTGATTCGCTCCGAAGTCGCCAATCATATCAGAAAAATATAAAGCAATTAACGGGGCTTTGGCCCAAATAAAACCAGCAAGCAATGAATGAAGGAAAGAAATCGCGAATCCACAGGGCAGGACGGAAACCAAAGGATAATCCTGCCATTTTTCGCTATTCAATAAGTTTTAATGAGACGGAACATGCCCGGTTCCTGTCGCTTTTTGAGCAGTCGGGCTTGAAAGTAAAAGCACATTTTATCACCGCCTGCATTTTTGACAAGCCGGTTTCGGTTGTCAAAATCGACAAAGCGGCAATGGATTATTACATGCGGCTGACCACATTTCATTCCCAGTTCAGGGCGATTGGGGTAAATTATAACCAGATTACCAAAGCTGTGAAGACCGCATTTAGCGAGAAAAAAGCATTGGCATTTCTCTATAAACTGGAAAAAGCAACACTCGAATTAGTTGCAATTAATAAACAAGTTATCGAACTAACCGAAGAATTTGAGGACAAATGGTTGCGAAAATAAGTTCAGGAAGTTTGTTGTATGGTGTGCTTGCATACAATCAGATAAAGGTCGATGAAAGACTGGCAAGGGTGATTTTCACCAACCGGATGATTGAACCTAAAGACGGAGAATATGACATAGCCATCTATTTGCGTTCGTTTGAACCGTATTTGCAAGCCAACCAGCGCACCGAAAAACCAGTACTGCATATTTCTATCAATCCCGATCCCAAAGACAAACTTTCCGAAGAACAATTATCAGAAATAGCCCAAACCTATATGGACAAAATGGGATATGGCGACCAACCTTTTATCGTGTATAAACACGAAGACATCGACAGGCACCATATTCATATCGTTTCGCTGAGGGTGGATGAAAATGGGAAAAAACTTGACCACAATTTTGAGTACAAAAGATCAATGGACATTTGCCGGGCTTTGGAACAACAATATGGTTTAGTTCCGGCAGACCAAAAGCAAAGGCAGGAAAGTGCTCCACTTAAAGCAGTTGACTATGAGAAAGGAGATGTAAAGCGCCAGGTTGCCAATGTTATCCGGCCTGTTGCTCAGGATTATCACTTCCAAAGTTTAAAAGAATACAAAGCCCTGCTTTCCTTTTACAATGTTCATGTAGAGGAAGTACGTGGTGAGGTAAAGGGGAAACCAAATAGGGGACTGGTTTATTCAGCTTTGAACCGTACAGGAGAAAAAGTTGGCAATCCGTTCAACGCTTCATCATTTGGTAAATCAGTTGGCATCGATGCACTGGAAAAACGGATTGAAAAATCGGTTGAGATCATTAAACAGAAAGAGCTAAAAAATCGCAGTAAAACAGTCATTATTTTGGCAATGAAATCACATCCCGACCGGATCAGTTTCGAAAAGGAACTTACCAAAAACGGCATCACTGTTCTGTTCAGGGAAAATGAACAAGGGCGCATCTATGGTGCAACATTTATTGACCATGAGCAAAAAGCTGTATTCAATGGTTCTCGTTTGGGAAAAGAGTTCTCAGCCAATGTGTTTAACGACCTGTTTAGAGTGCCCCAGGGAAAAGTGGGACACACAAAACAGGAGGCTGGAAAAGAACCGTTCACTTCTGAAGGTGAACAGTTCGAACCATCAGTCAGACAACCAAATGATCCTGAATCTATTATCGGCAGTTTGTTTTCGGTCTTCATTCCGAAAACTGGGGATCATAATGGTGATAATCATCCACTTGCTCGGAAACGGAAAAAGAAAAAGCGGAGGTATGGTAGGCAATCATAGCCAGTGTTTCAGACACAATTTTACTGCTTCAAGTCCTCTAAGAGGTTCACAAACACAAATGGGTCTTGGAATTCAATTTTTTCATTATCCCATTTATTTTGCAGATACTCAAAACCCGCATTTGCATAACCTTCCATTTGTCGAAACAATTCGGCTATAAAATTTTCAATCGTTTCTTCGTAAGCATTCTCCAATTCTAACCACGAATATGGAACACTGTATTTCTCTGTATCATTGAGTAATAGCATTAAAATAAAATCCCGGACAGAAGTTGGCTTCCAATCCACGAAAGAAGCAAATTCTGTTGTTCTCTCGCCCCTTTCTATAAACTTGGGTGTCCCCAATCTGTAACCAATAACGAAAGCATACATATAGGTTTGATAGAAAGCTCCAAAAGCAGAAAAATCACCTTTTCCACTCGTATCACCTTTTACTGAAATACTATCAATCAAAGAACGATACTGTTCTTTGTATCTCGGTCTTTTTTGACCTATTTTATCTTTTAGTGCTGAACCGTCCATTTTTCTTAAAATTTATCTGGATAATAACATTTGCTCTTTGTAACTAAATTTGTTGCATCTGCTTTTTCAGGCACAGCATTTACATAGAAAGTACCGTAAATTTCACCACTCTTCATCTTCTCTAAAATCTTGTTTCCCTTTTCATTCAAATAATCATCCGCATTGGGATCATACAAATCTTTAATAAGTATGATACTCTGTGTAAATACCTGCGGTGCGATATTGAAAAAGTTATAAATAAAATTGTCTCCAAACTCCGAGAAGGGTGCATCTGATATAAAAGGAAAGTCAAAGTGTTGATTGCCGATTCGCGAAGAAATAATGGCCATTACTATTGACAGTTGCTTCATTCGTTGAAAACCAGTGCCAAGCCCAGTTAATTCGTTGTCATTTATATTCCTTATGGAAACTTGAACCGTATTATCCTCTTGTTTTTTGAAAGACAAACGACCACCTGCAACTTGATTACCGGCTGTCAGTTCACTGTATTTTTGATTGGCTTTGACTTCTAACGAATTCAAAATACGGTCAAAAGTTCGTTCTTTAGAATTAAGAAACATCGATTCAATACAACACATCATATCTTTGAAATTCTGATATTTCTCATTTTCTGTACTTTTATTTATTTGGCTTAATTTTTCCTCTTTTTGTTTTATATTTATTTTCCAACGCTCAATTTGTTCATTTGCTTGCTTTATTTTTCTTTTAGTGTCTTCAATAGTGCGTTCTGCCAATGAATGGTCATCAATATTTTTTTTGTCTGTATTACCCGATTCGTTTTCATCACCCCCCGCACTCATAAATTCCTGTTTTGCAATCTTGTATTCTTCTTGTTTCTCCTTAATTTTATCATCAACTTCATTTAGTCTTTCTCGATATTTTTCAATCTGTTGCGGTATTTCGGGGATATTCAACAGGAATGAACCAACTGTTTTCTGGATATTTCCATAAAAAGTAGAAAAATCATTTTCATTTGAATTTTCTGTATTTCGAGGACGTTCCATTATCAACTTAATATGCTTCCAGGCGGGCGAATTTTTAGGAGCTTCACGATCACACACCTCACACCAACATTTTTCTACCATTCGTTTTAAAGAAGGAATATCAGGTGAACCTTCAGGCAAAAGAATCGTCGGGTCTTTTGCTACACTTTGCAAAGTAAGTTCCTTATTCAATTTATCCCTTTTCTGCCCAAACTGTTCTATAGAGTTTTCCAAATCCATCAACAACCAAGGCATATTGTTTGCAAATAGCACAGAAGTAATACTCTTTTCAGTATCTTTTTTCTTGTTTTTAAGATTGTCTATCTTTTCTTGCAGTTGCCTTTGAATTTCGCGAAATTTTTCTCGTTTGGCAGCATTAAGTTGCAACGCTTCTAATTCTTCTTTTTTTGCTTGGGCTTTTGACTGTTCCTCTTTGAATACTTCGATTTGAGATAAATGCCCTTCTATGTAGCCTTCGAGCATTGCTATTTCGGAATTTAATGTTTCAGTCAGTTCTTTGTTTTGGCTTGTTTCTTCATTTTTATCCTTTGAAAGTTTTTTTGCTTTCTTCGATAAATCACCACAAGTAGAGCAAATGTCAATAAGATTTGAAATTCCCGCCAAAGTTTCAATGGTAGAAGATAGGCCAGCACGAGAGGATAAATCAACTAATTTTTCCATTGATTCTCCCTGTAACAATGCGTAATTCCGCAACTCAACAGGAATGATTTTTTGTATTCTGCTTTTTTTATCCTCGATATCCTGAATCGGAATTGTTCTACCATTAGTAGTTTCAGAAACGTCTAACCTTTCAGTAAAAACCCAATCAGAAATGTTCTTTTTACAATGTACAACTTTTGATACTGAATATTGAGTATTATTTACTTCAAATACAATTTTTACTCCCATATCAAATTCCGTATTTTCGGCTTTTGCTTTACCTGAAATCATTTTTTTTAAATAATTGGAATCTAATCGAGGGCTTGAAGTGTCGCTTACCATTCTTTTTAAGTCTGAATCGTAAACAGCATTATTCAAAATCCAAAGAATACCATTGTAGAACTTAGATTTTCCCATATTGTTATCCGCATTAACAATATTGATTCCTTCCTTAAAACGGTAAGTGTTTGGCTCAAAACTACCGTGATAGTTGTAGAAATTTTGAAAACTAATGGATTTAATTATTGTCGCCATATTTTACCCTAATTGTATTATTTGATTTTGAATATTTCTAAAAATTGCGCTATTGTCTGTATGATTTTCTTCTCCACGAATAATTGCTTTGATAACTTCAATTACCGGATATTCAGAAGTCTCATTGTAATCCAGATTATCCAATACCTCTTGTGGAATGTTGAAAATGTCTCTTAACTCGGGCGACTTAATTACTTCGTCAAAAATATCTTCTGCTGTCATATCTTGAGAATTTATTGATTTATACTTAAAATTAATTCTGATAAATTTAATTGATAGTGATCTGCAAGTTCTTGCAAAACTTCTTTCGCCGAATGAGTGTTAGTAGCCAAATCCGCAAAATATGCCACCCTCGCTAATTCACTTTCCACCAATGATCTTTCCATTTTGAAAAAGTCTTTTGAATAATGAGAAGATTGAAAATTGGGCACCACAATCATATCATAAGTATAGGCAAATGTTTTGTCTGGGTGCTTGCGAAGCAAACGACCACGTCTTTGAATAAATTGGCGAGGATTCCCTGTACTTGACGCAAAAATACCATATTCGGCACGAGGCACATCAACTCCTTCGTCCAAACATTTCATTGCCAGCAAAACATCTATTTCTCCATTCTCAAAACCATTTAAAATTGCAGTACGTTGTTTCTTACTGTTAGTGCCTGTATATGTGTTGCAACGTGTCTTTGGAAATGTATCTATAATAGTATATAGCATTTTATCCAAAATAATATCAGTTTCTTCAAAAGAGTTGTCTGATTCGCTATGCCACCTTGCATCAGTTTTATCATTCTCATTTATCTTTCCCTCAGGTGCGAATACGAAACAATACTTTAAATTATCTTGTCCAATTTCAGAAATAATTTCTTTCAATACTCTAATCTTATCTTCTGCTTTGTGAAGAACCTGTTTTCTTAACATCAAAAGCTTTGTTGCTTCATCTTCATTTTTGAATTTACCTGTCTCACTATCAAATAAATTCATAAGTTTTTTAGTGTAGTCTGCGTATCTTTCCATTTCAGACTCATTTAGATAAGCCATTTTGGGATAATAACAATATTCCATTAAACGACCTTCCTTTATCGCTTGGCTCATCGGGAAACTGAAAATATAAGGCGGCCCGTCATTAAAAAAACTCTCCAATTCGGAAGTACCTTCTTGGTCGTATATTCTATTTGGGGTTGCTGACAAAGCAATACGTTTTTTTATTTTCATTTTCCTAAACGCATCTCTTACCTTTTCAGAGCCTATATTGTGTGCCTCATCTGCAATAAGCAAAATTGTATCTGGCAGTTTAGACAGAATTTGTTGGAAATCTTCGTTTGTGAATGACTGATAAGTAGAAACAATGACAAAGTTTTCCTTATTCCCTTGTTTAATTTTATTTTTTAGAGTAACAATCTGCCTACGCCAGTGCGAGTTTTCAGAATAAACTTCAATGATATTTTTGAAGTTGAACAACCCAATTTCATCAATCCATTGTTCAACCAAAGCAATTGTTGGAACTAAAATCAGAAGTTGATATACTCCGTCTTTTTTATACTCTTGCAATGCGCAATTTAACGAAGTAATTGTTTTACCTGTACCTGTTGCCATAGCAAAAATACCTCGCATACCATTTTTAACCCACGCTTCATAAGCTTGCATCTGATATGGTCTTGCGCCATCAGGATACTTATTGGGGAAATGCGGTAGTTGAAACGGCTTCTTTTCCGTTGAAATTTCTTCTGCTTCCCAATTTGTAAGTTTTTTAATTATCTCCTTTTCTTGCAATAGCAACTCGTTTGAATCTACTTTTGGATAGACTGTCACTATCTCTTGACAAAATTTCTTTGCAGGGAAGACCAACACATTTTCATTTACCCCTGTCCAAATTTCTGCAAAATCTTGCTCACTTATATCTATACGTTCCAGACTGTCTTCGCTTTTCCACGAACAAGTACACTCAATTGTTTCAATATTTTTTAGTAATGCTGCGGCTGTTAAATTCATTGATCCTGTAAAAGCCACTTTATCGTTGTTGTCGTCAGCAAAAACACCAAACTTTTCGTGTGCCAAACCACCTTCTTTGGGGATTATTATTTTTATGTCAATTCTTTTAGTCTGAATTAGATATGATAAACATTTGAAAAAATGTTCATCCCTTTTTGACAATGTGGTTCTCAATAAGAGAAATGATTCCAACATACGTTCCTCAAAATCAACAATTTCATTATTTTGTAGTAGTTTATAATCATCCTCAGTAAGATATTGATTGATATACAAGCGCATATTTCCGCCATTGCAGATAAAGCGAGCAAGCCCCACCGAAAGAATATTAAAAGAAGCACTGCTAAAATATCCCAAGCCAATATCAAGCTTAGTACTATTTGATAAAGCCAATTCACAAAAATCAATCGGTAAATCTTTTCTACCAGTAGAGTATCTATATTTAAAGTCTTTATCTTTCAACATACTTTATCTCTTTAAATAATTCTGCATATTTTGTTCTCTGTTTCTCGTTTAAACGTTCATTCAAGAAATCGTCTTTTGTTCTACGAAACCAACCGTACAAGAATTTTTCAGAGCCGCTTGACGAGGGTAAACGGCGATTTTCAAGCACAAAAAGTTTAAAATCATTGAAATGAAAAAACCATTCATAAATAGTTTTTTCTGTATCAAAATCTGCATATTGACTTTTTATTCTATCAATTTCTGCTTTTTGTCGCTCGGACGATTTTGCATCTCTGTTTTGTATTTTCCACCAACGATATAAAGAAGATTCTTCCTCATTATCTGAAGTAGCAAAAGGGAAATGGTCGTTTTCAGAGAGAAACTTTTCTAAATCATACAAGCGTTGTTCAAAAGCTTTTCGTTGCCCTTCTTGTTGTTTTATTTCTTCGTAGTTATCAGGATATGTTTTACTCACTAACCCAAATAAACCATCGTTGAAATACAAAAATCGTTTTTGTGTATCGTTAAACATCGTTGTTCTTACACTTGCAATATTTGTTTTTGGGAAATATTGCAGTACATATTCTGTAATATCATCGGTAGTTTGCGGAGAATCTTTTTTCATTAGAAACTCTATAATAGCATCGCGAATCGTTCCGGATTTGATATGATCCCACTCTTTGAGTGTATAAACACTTTTTCTATTTATATATGATATTGCTTCGTGGCGTTGTAACCAAGGACGTAATTGTGCTGCTTCCGTATATTTGTGTTCGGGTAAGATTTTTTTAAACTCTACGAAAATATCACCTAGGTGCATTGGATTTTCGTTTTTCTTTAAAATTTCATACACAATATCAAGTGGACGCCGTCCTTTTGTTGCAGGAATTGTAATTAATCCATCAAGATTAGAATATAAATGAAATTCATATAACAAAATATCTTTTACTATACTAACGACATCATTATATTTATCCAAGTCTATGACAGAAGTCCAACAACCACTATTTGATAAAAAGTCTTCAACATTTAAATCGTATTCTGTTTCATTTTCGGTTATATGGTTTGTAAATTCTTGAATAAATTTTTCAAAGTCGAAAATCTCCGTGAACTCTTTGCTGATTATGAATGTGCTATTTCTGCTATGATTTGATAAACACAATCCACCCAAAAGTGAGTATTTATCCCTGAAAATATTCGCAATGATTTGCAATACAAATAGCGCAGATAAATTGCAGTGTTCTATTTTCAATAATTCTCGAATTTCAAATGATTCCTGATTTATAACCTCTGTCTCCTGCAAAAAATCTAATAAATATTTCCAATCGGCTCTATTCGCAAGCAGTTTAATATACTTGAGTAAATCGCTATCTTGTTTATGTTCGATTACTTCATTGGTGATTTCAAATGTGTAGTAAAATATATCGTTTCTTATTTGCCGGATTCTCTCTCGTGTCAGATTCTTTTTTGCTGCTATTTCATCTAATGTTTGAACTTGATAATTTTTAAAAATGGGAAACGAATCTATTAGAATTTCAATGCTACGATTATTGCTTTTTATAAGCAGTTGTTCTAAAATCCAAAACATTGGCAAGTGAGAATGTTCTTCATAAAAATTAATGATAAAATCATTGTCACAACAGTCTCCATATTTGTTGACTGTCTTCAGTTTAATACATGCCAGTGGGGAATTGTCTATATATTTTATTTTCTCGATGAACGACTTAAGTTCAAGTCTAAATTCAATGATCTCGCTTATTGACTTTTTACCGATGTTTTTTAACTTAATTAGTTCACGGCTATCACAGAATAAATAGGATTCAATAAATTCGTTAGCAGTTATTTTTCGTAATCCATTACGGGTCCTAACGGAGTAATGAGAAATTAACTCTGAATACTTCTGTTCAATCAACAGACACTGATTAGTACTTAAAGATTCATAAAGTAATTCACCTTCAGGTTTTCTTTCTATTTTTAAATCTTTGTTTTCGACAATCTGTAAATCAATATCAGAAAGATTTGACAAATAAATATAATATAAACTCTTCAATTCTTCACATGTCAATTTGCCTGCATTCCTTATTGTCGAAAACGAATTGCCTTGTTCGTAGTATGAAATAATATCATAGAGTGAATCAAACTCTGCATTATGGCAGCAGTTGGCTGTACGCACTGAAATTTGGTTCGTGGCTAACAATCGCTCTATTGTAATATTTTTCAAACTTTCTCTTAGCATATCTCGTTTAATCCGTTTCGAATTTTATCAAACAAATAATCATAACCAACTAAGTTTGGATTGTCTATAATATCATCATAGATAAGTTGTAATCCGTGATCAAGGTGCATTTTGAAGTAACGAGGTAAATCTTTGTCGTTCTCATTAATCTGATAGTATGTACAAATCATTGCTAAGTATATTGGATAATAATTCCCGAAAAGTACACTTTTACTATATTCTTTACCTCCAGAATCTTTGACGTCAGTAGATGCAAACTTTATCCCTGACTGTAACGAATAACCAATGGCGATCCGAGCGATTACATTCTCAGCTCCAAGGTTGAATTTGCGTGTCAACTCAATAACTATTTCCCTGTTTCTACTACTAGTTTTTATCTGAGTAAATACCATATCTATTCTTTCATTAAATTATTAACATCAATCTCTTGAATTAATGAATATGTACTTTCATTTTTCAAAATAAATGCAGAATTCACAAATGGCTTCATTATTTCTAATTCATTTTTTGTCAATTCCTTATGTAGTAATGGGAATAAAATAACCTGCTTTGAAACCGTGGGATAAAATTCCGTAATAATTTTGGTTGCGTGGGTCTTGTCAAATTTTTGCAATGGGCTATCAATAAATACCGGAAACTGTATGCCCGATTCTTCTACAAGAGCTTTGAGAAGCGAGGTCGCATAAAGTTGTTGCTCACCTTTTGATAGAGATTCCTTTTTGATAATATTTCCATCATTAGCATAAAGGTCAATGTCAATTGTATCGTCAAAAATTGAAACCTCAACTTTGCTTATAAAGTTGGATTTGTGCATTAACTTGTTCATTGTACCTTTAATACGTCTTTCCAAGGAGAATTTTTTCTCGTTTTTCAATGAAAAAAGAAATGTATTTAGCTCTGTAATGAGCTGTTCTGCTACTTTATCTTTTAATGTATCGCTATCATCAAGACTAACCTTTTTACTTAACTCTGAAATTTGACGGCCTACAACAGCTAATTCTTTATTCATTCCGCCTCGCATTTCGTGTTGTTGACGTACTTGTGTCTCTATGTCTCCAATTTCTTTCTCAATTTCGTTTTTATTTTTACGAATATCCTTGATGATAGAATCCTTCTCATTACTCTGCATATTTGAAACTTTGCGGACAGCATTGTTGAGAATTTGCTTGTTTTTACGATAATCATCAGCCAGATGCTCAAATTCTATTTTGTAAGTGGTTGTAATATTATTATAAACAGATATAAATTCATCAAATATTTCTTTGCTAATGTTCATCAATGAGGCTCCATCAATTGACTGATTCTGATATCTGGCAACAATCTTTTTAATAGAGTTATCCAACTCTTGCTTATTCTTTTCATTTATAGATAGTTGCTCAATAGCTGTCAATAAATCTTTTGAAATATTTTGAAGCAGAAGATTTTGGTTTTGTATATCATTCTGAGATTGCAAGGCATTAAAATCATGCTCCAACTGATTTTTTGCTTGTTGTAATAATTTGCCTGAAATAGCAAATGGAGCATATTCCAGAAAGGTTTTGAGTCTTTGTTTATATTCTTCGTCTCGTTTTTTTGTTGTTGCGATAACATCCTCCTGTCGTTTCAACTCAACAATAGTCATTCCGTTTCCCTCACGCATAAGTTGCATTTGCAATTTCTCATTGTCTTTGCGAAGGGATAATAGTTTACCATCAAGTGCGGTAGTTTCCTTTTCTTTTTCAGTAATGGTTTCGTACAAAGATTTTTGCTTGTAAAGTAAAGAAGTCAACTTGTTTCTACTCTCAATATCGTCTGACTTGCGACGAAAACGTAATCGCAAATTTTCAAGATTTCTTTTTAAATCTTCATATTTCTTCACTCCCAAAACTTCATTGTAAGCAGAACATAGTTTTCGTTTCTCTTCTATTGTGTTTGTTTCGGCTAGAGATACAATTTTCTCGGAATCAAAGAAGAAAAAACGAGCAATATCTTTATTTAAAACGAAGTCATTAATAAAAATTTCGTGTCCGATTTCGGAAGTAAGCTCATTCTTTAATCCGTCAATAAGAATTTCAACATTTTCTTCATCCCGGATTATATCATAGGAGCGAGTTATTTTTAATGAACGACAAGGAATTGAAGGAATGAATATCTCTGAAAACTCTAACGAAACAGCATATTGAGACCATTGTTTTATATATTCATTATCAATGGAATATCCCTGCTTTTTTATGGTGGTCAGCAAACTCCGCGAAACCTCTAAATTGATTTTTTGCTTACAAGATTCATTTAGATTATTAATTTGCATTTGATTGTAACCGCCTCCGACATTCTGAATTTCTTTACGGTAAGACTCTTCAATTTCTACCATTAAACGACCATACATGCACCAAAGAAGCGAATGTAAAAAAGTAGATTTTCCGAAGCCATTTTCGCCAGAAATCAGAAAAAGATTTTTATCACTTTTAATTGAAAAGGAGATTTTATTTACTCCTTTATAGAGGCGGTAATTATTTAGTTCTATGCTCTTTATAATCATACCGTCTCTTTTATAAATGTATCTAATCTTGCTTCAAGATCGTTTTGAAGTCCATACTTTTTCATTAATAAGATTTTATTTTTTTGTAATGCAAGTAACTCTTGAATAAGTGAATAGTGAGCTGAATTCTTGCATGCTTTTTCAAGCAGTAATCTTTCTTGCAATCCTATTTTGTCATTAGGAATATCGTATCCATAAACTTCATTGTAAATGTCATTCACAGTTGTTTTGAAATATCCATCACGATACCAAATCACTTGAATCGCAATTAATTCTTGGCTGTTGATAAGATCAATACTTGATCTATAATTTTGAGTTTCCTTTTGAATAGTAAGTAATTCTTTTAATAATTGCATTCGATATTCAATAGTGTAATTACCCATATTATGCCCTGTCTCATCAACGGCAATCTGACCATTTCTTCTAGTTGAATATCTGTATTCCGAAACATTCCTATTGACAATTAACCTATTCCGAAAATCAAGAAGTGGACGCATCCATTCCGTCCCATTTTTAATTAATGCCGTCATAGATTTGTCTTCTTTTACAACTGTACATACCCAGCACCCAAAACGACTCTGACCACATGATTTATGTGATTCATCAGTGACAACCGTTGGACACTCATAATCATCTGCATTTGCATCAAGGTATATCTTAAATAGAATTTGATTATCAAAGCCCCACGGAGAGCGTATTGCATTTATGATATACCAAATCTCTTCTAACATTAATTCCTTTATTGGGGCATAAGTGTATGTGTTTGCGTTTAAAGGATGCTTCGAGAGCCTATGACCCTTTATATCGTGTTTTTTTATTGATTTTGCTCGTTGTTGACTTTCATCAAGTCGCGTCCCTATTAAAATAATAGCTTCCCCGTCGGCAGCAACCTGATCTATAATAAATTGTGAAGTTGGTTTAATTTTCATTTTTTCTGTACAGAAGCGAAAAGAATTATTTGGAACTGGATAGCCCTTACCAATTACACAACTCCAAAACGTGTCTTCTAATTTTGGGGTTGTCGTTTTTACGATAATTGGCAGATTTTGATCTCTAGCTGCTTTTTGAATTGTGCCTAATACTGTTTGTACGTACTCTTCAATTACCGGATTTTCAACCATTGTATCATTGCAGACGACATAGACAGGGCGTTTGTATTTGAAGTCTATATCATTATCTCTTATCTTTTGTAGAGCTAGCCAAACCAATGTAAGTAGCACAGTAGAATCTTTCCCTCCACTAAACCCAATTATCCAAGGTCGATTATAACGGTCATTTTCCAAATATTGGTCAATTAATTCTTCTATTATAATATCTATTCTTTTTGACATACATTAATTTCTATAAATAATTTAAACATCATGTGCTTGTGTATTGCAAATTTTCCATATTTCATTCCAGTAGAAGAAAGCTTCCACATTGGTCTTTTTAAGTTTGTTTAGTTTCGTTGGCAAAGGTTCACGAATCACAGCTTCACGCAGGTGTTCCACATTTTGAGGATCAAAACGGGATATTTCCGTTACTCCATTTGCAATTAAAACGGAAAGATAAGCCGCTTTTGAAGCATTGGTAATGGCGCTATCAATATTGTATTTTTCGCTGTGGATAAAGTTTTGTATCCTTTTTATTCCGGCCTGAAGTATGTTAAAATTATCAGGTTGAACCTGTCCTTTCAGGCAAATGCTGAGCGAGGTTTGGTAAATATCATCGAGCACTTGTGTAATATTTTCAGGATCAAGATTCCGGTATTGTAGCTCAACTTTAGCAAATTCTTTAAACGTTTTGGAAGTAACTGCAAGATTGTCTATCACATCAAATAGCGAAGCAATGTCAAAAAGTTGCTTTATAATTTCCATCGAACAATCTTTTCCCTTTTTGAAATAAGGAATTCCAGTCGTGTTTGGTGCAAAAGCGGTCAATTTATCACCTAACATATCTGCCTTGCCCGGGACTTTTACTTTTACTAACTCGCCTTCCGTTTTAAGAAAACGACTTTGAATAGGCACTTCTTCTATTTCGTGGTAGTGAATATCCTCGAATAATACGTCAAGGAGGATAAATTCGGTTTCCGTATTCGTAACGTATGATACAAGGTAAAAGAATTTAGCATGTGTTTTGGGTACGTTATGCGCGTTGATTCGCTCAACCAATTTTACATTGCCAAATCCGTATTCGTGGGCATATTTATGCAGGTATTTCTCCAGGTTTGTTTCTGGCGGACAGATAATGTCAATATCTATCGAAAGTCGTTTCGCGCTGTCCAGGTGCAGCATCAATGCCGTCCCTCCTTTGAAAACAAAAGGGCAACCGGATAAAACGAGCGATTCCAGCAATGAAAATGCTCTGATTGATTTTTCAATAAGTACAAGGTCGGAGAATTTATTTTCGGCAGCTACCTGCTTCATCCATTCAATTGTCCGACTATCGGGGTGAATCATAGTCTATTGGTCTTTAGCAAATCCTCGACTAACTGCTTTCGTCCACGCCGGGAAGCAAAGCGTAGCAGTTTGTTTTTATTAACATTGTGTTTTTCAAATATAGTATTATAAACATAGTTTATTTCTACTCCCTGCAAAAAAGAAAACTCAACGTCACTGGCAATATCTACCAAAATCTTTTCAATCGTAGGTGTTTTTATCCCATCGACCAATTGCAGCGGCGATTCAGAAATTAGCGGTCGGACGATAATTACCTCATTGGTATTAATATATCGTTCAAAATCAGTTAATGACGGTATAAGATAGACACGCTTGGAGCTATCAGAATTTAAAAGATTGAAAACAGATTCAGCTACTTCACGTTCTACATCAACAAGCACAAAACTCAAACTGGGTATATGGTGCATATATGGTAGCAACGCTGATCCCTGCCAAATACAATAAGCAGCAAAAGGAAACTGGGTCTTTAATTGCTGATCAATTTTTTTCATTTCTTCGGAACAAACAATCGAAAAATCATTCTTCGTCTTATCAGGCAAGGTATAAATTCCACGCTCAAGCCGAATTAATTGACCGGATTTTAAAAGTCGGTTCAATTGCTCCGAAAGAGAGGCTGGATTTTCAAGCTGATTTTGAGATTTCAGATTGGTAATCAGTTCTTTTCGGGAAAACACCTTGTGATTACCTGCAAAATTTAAAATGTCGTTAGTTGTAATCATGTAAAATTTAATGTTCAACCAAATATATCACAATTTTGGCAATTAAATTAATTCATTGCCAAAAATGTGATATAGAATCGATTTTTAGTTCGTTTATATGTCAGTCGGTACTTTTCAAAAAATGCAGCGGATGACAAAATCAATGATCAACGTTTTGCTGTCGATTTCAATTACGCTAGCATAAAGACCGATAATGATTGAATTGAGTAAGTTATCTTCTTGAATAGGTCAAATGCTCACATATCTGAGCAAAAAGCTGCCAGGCAAACATTAATTCGCAGTACCTACTATTTAGCCTCTATTTTCACGCCCCTAACAGCTAATGTAAAATTATTATGCAACAAGAAGATGATTTAAGAGGATTGGCCAGAGTTATGGAGTTTATGCGGGCAATCAGTATACTGTTCGTGCTGATCAATATTTACTGGTTCTGCTACCAGTCCATAAAGGAATGGAATATTCATATCGGGGTGGTTGACAGAATCCTTTTGAATTTCCAGCGGACAACCGGGTTGTTTTCATCCATTGTCTGGAGTAAAATCTTTGCATTGGTTTTTCTGGCGTTATCATGTTTAGGGACCAAGGGCGTAAAAGAAGAAAAGATCACCTGGACAAAAATTTCGATTTGCCTGTTCTTTGGGTTTATCTTTTTCTTTTTGAACTGGTGGTTACTGCATTTACCATTTGCATTGGTTTTCAATACGGCACTGTACATTACAACAATGACAATTGGCTATCTCTTTTTATTGGTAGGCGGTCTATGGACCTCACGTCTTCTGAAAAGCAACCTGATGGAGGATGTTTTCAATACTGAAAACGAATCGTTCATGCAGGAAACACGGCTGATTGAAAACGAGTATTCCATCAACCTGCCAACCCGCTTTTACTACCAAAAGAAATGGAACAACGGCTGGATTAATGTGGTGAACCCATTCCGGGCAAGTATTGTACTTGGAACGCCAGGTTCCGGAAAGTCATACGCTGTCGTGAATAATTACATCAAACAACATATCTCAAAAGGGTTTGCAATGTATATCTACGATTTTAAGTTCGATGATTTGAGTACCATTGCATATAATACTTTGCTAAAAAACGTTGACAAGTATAAAGTAAAGCCGAAATTCTATGTGATAAATTTCGACAACCCCCGCAAAAGCCACCGTTGCAACCCAATTAACCCAACGTTTATGACAGATATTTCGGACGCCTATGAGTCGGCTTATACTATCATGCTGAACCTGAACCGGACTTGGATTCAAAAGCAGGGGGATTTCTTTGTTGAATCGCCGATTATCCTATTGGCAGCTATTATCTGGTACCTGAAAATCTACAAAAACGGTAGATATTGTACTTTTCCGCATGCCATTGAGTTTCTGAACCGCAGGTATGCCGATATTTTCCCGATCCTGACATCATACCCGGAATTAGAAAATTACTTAAGTCCGTTTATGGATGCCTGGGAAGGTGGTGCTCAGGATCAGTTGCAGGGACAGATTGCCAGTGCGAAGATTCCGCTTTCGAGGATGATTTCGCCGCAACTGTACTGGGTAATGACAGGCGATGATTTCACTTTGGACATTAATAACCCGGAAGAACCGAAAATCCTTTGTGTTGGTAACAATCCTGATAGGCAAAACATTTATTCCGCTGCATTGGGATTATATAATTCCAGAATAGTAAGGCTGATAAACAAAAAAGGGAGGCTGAAGAGTTCGGTTATCATTGATGAGCTTCCAACCATTTATTTTCGGGGACTGGACAACCTGATTGCTACTGCGCGTTCCAATAAAGTGGCCGTTTGCCTGGGCTTTCAGGATTTTTCTCAGTTAACACGGGACTACGGCGATAAAGAAGCCAAAGTCGTAATGAATACCGTCGGGAATATCTTCAGTGGCCAGGTTGTAGGCGAAACGGCCAAAACATTATCTGAACGCTTCGGAAAAGTTTTGCAAAAACGCCAATCCATGACCATTAACCAACGAGAGAAATCAACATCAATTAGTACACAAATGGATAGCCTGATTCCACCTTCCAAAATCAGCAACTTGACACAGGGAATGTTTGTCGGGGCTGTTTCAGATAACTTCGACGAGCGCATCGAACAGAAAATCTTTCACGCCGAAATCGTAGTGAATAGTGTTTCAGTTTCTGCTGAATCTAAGTCGTACAAACCAATTCCTGAAATAGTGAATTTCACTGATGAAAAAGGCAATGATATAATGCAATATGAAATTGATTTGAATTACCAACAGGTCAAAAAAGATGTGCTCAATATTGTGAAAGTGGAATTGGAACGGATTGGGAGCGATGAGAATTTGAGGCATTTGCTGAAGAAAGAGAAATAGAATTCGAAAGAGCGTAGCGCTCTCTTGCAACTACGCTCCTTTAACTTTGCTGCTCATTTTCTTCTCCCACTTTTTTCTCTTTGAGAAAGTGCGCTTCCAGCAGCAGTTTTACTTGCTTTGCTTGTCCGTCCATCCCTCAAAACTTTTGAAGCGGCGGAAGCAGCGGCTTTACTTGTAGCTTTCTTAACCATACTTTCAAGTTTTATTTCCAATCCAAATAATACAGGTGAATTGATTCCTGCTAAAAGTCATTTCTATTAGTGGTTGACTTTATAAACCAGTTCAAAAAGAGAAGAGTGATTTTAATTTTTTTTCCCATCCTTCTTTCTTCTTTGGTATTTTTGTAAATGAATTCTGATTATCAGACTTCGCATTATCAGATTTTGATTTTTGTTTTTTAGCCCTAGTATTCCCAAATTGTATTTCCTGCTTGTTCCATCGTTCAGCATTAATTACTTTACTTCTTCGAATCCAATAATGAGACTGGCAAGGGAAATCCCAATTACCGATAGATGGAGAGAGAGAAATAGTTTCGCCATCATATTTCAATTGCCAATCATCAGGAGATAATGGGGTAACAACTTTTTCGCCGCACCCACAGGCACATAAATGAATGACAACTGAATATTTCATAGAGATATACAACTCGCCTTGATTAATTAGCTCAGGCATGTACTCAATAAATTGAACTGAAAATGCTTTAATAAACTGATTCATTGAGTATATCGTTATCATTTATTGAATACACAGAATTGACCTCACTGATAATGTCATGGTAAAAACCTAACATCTTTTTCCATTTTATTATGGCATGTATCGCAGCCAAGGCATTGAGCTCAGCAATTTGTATATTACTGGCATACACATCATCTTTGGCATCGTCACCACCAAAAGCTTCCTTAATATGCCCATAATGTTCAGGAAATCCAGATGTTATTCGAACCAACCCTGAAAGTTGGTTCTCGGACAAATTGACTCCAAGTCCTGAGTCAATAAAAGATAGTCCTTTGTCAATCAAATAACCGCCAATTTCTTTTCTCACACTGACGCTATCAACACTTAAAAAGATATAATTCATTTTCCTCAACACCTCAATGTTATCTGGCGTTATGTGCTCTTTATGAGGAATAATGCGTTTATGCATTTTACCATATCGTTTAGCTAAATATTCCACTTTCGGAAGCTGTTCTTCCAACTCTTCAATGGATGCTGCTCCAGGAGCGCGAAAGGCATTGTGAGTATTAAAAACATCCAGGTCATACAAGTGTATCTCATCAACAGGTGTTTTCGATAAAAAATCAAGGATGTAAGAACCGGTTCCACCAACTCCGACCAATGCAATTTTCAGAGGCCGGAATAAATCGTTAAGAAATGCAACATTAGCCCGACTGGCATTTGTATCCATGTATACCATCGGACTATCATCCTCGTGCACTACAATTGGCTTTTTTATTTGGGCACATGCTTCTTCATCAAGGTTTAGAGCCGGTGAGGATATAATGCTAACATATGTTGATACTTTATCGTAATAGTCGGTATATTCGCGACCATCCGGATGGCATGAAAGATAAAAATCACTTATAATATCAGCGAATAAACGCTGCTTTTGAGGTGAATTTACAAGTGAAGAAACAAAGCTTCCATTAATGTTGCAAGGTCTATCTCCGACGAAATATGCAGTGTGATCTTTCGGTTTACCAACAATATTACCGGATGTCGTTAAACTCATCACTAAAAGGCCAGACTTTATTTCCTTTGAACTATTAAGGTAGGGTACATGGTGGATAGCTAAATATCCACCACATACTTCTATCTCGTAATTTTCATTCTGCAGTCTGAGCAGATCTGAACTACGATTGATGAGTGCTTGCGACATTGAAATTCATGTTATTTTTAACAAACACTTCTGTGCCTTGGGACAGCATACCTTTGGGATTCTGATAAGGTCCATCGGTATATTTCACTTTATAACCCCGATTAGGATCATAATTGCCGAAAGCCAAAATAACGACTTCTTCATATGTAATTTTTGGCTTGTCAAAATTCTTTCGAACTCCATTCACAATGATTTCAATATCATTGATATGATGACGAGATACGAAATGTTCTACTCCGGGTCTGGCCAAGTCAACCACTTCATCATCCGTAATTAGGTCATCTTTCCAACCACCTGGAAGATCAAGATAGATTTCATCTGATTCCGGTATTTTACCTAGCTCCCGGATTTGAATTCCTCTGATATACTGCTTATACCAAGTGTAAGCCACATTGTTGATAGTAAAGTGTAGCTTTTTCTTGACAAAGAAATACTCAGTTTCTGGTCTGGCCAGATTGACTGATTTCTCGTTTTCAATCAGTTCATCTGCGTAAGGTTTAATGATCGACAGAAATAACTCCGTATCCATCGGAATACCAGCTAATTGTTTCAGTTCTGCACCTGTTTTGTACTGGTCGAATGTCTCATACTCTTTCCCTTCAATAATAAATTTTAAGGGAGTTTTTGGTTTGTGCGTATCAGGCGCCCCATTGTTTAAAATCATAATATAATTATTAAATGTGTTGCAAAAAACATTACTCAAGAGTTACTTTTCCTTAAAATAAAATTTATCGTTTTGCTCTAATCGTTTTATTGTTTAATTTCCAACTTTGGATCGTCAGGCTTTTATCTACTTCATTCGAACAAAGAGCTTAGCAAGAGCTTTATTTCATTTTGAAGCGAAGCTATCTGATTTCAACTGTTTCAATTTTTTTTTACATACCCATTATACCACAAAGCGTGACAATTTTTGTAACTTTGAATAAATTAGCGTATTGCAATATTATTTGTCACGCTTTCAGGTATAATCAAAATGCTAAAACATGGATGTATTAGGAAGTAAAAAGCAGACTATTACTTTATATACCGATGAAGATTTGTTTTTTTTAATGTCTTTAAAGGATGAGGACGAAGCTGAAGCCCAAGAAGCTTTTCGAATATTTTATGAAAAAAATAAAAGGCTATTGTGGTCCCTATGTTATTCCGTTTGCAACAAATTAGATATTTCTAATGTTGAAGAGTTGGCTAAATGTGTTTTTAATAATACAATGATTGCAATCTATGAACATCCAACATATGATGCTAGGAAAAGTAAATTATCTACATGGATGTCAAGAATTGCATATCATGAAACTCTTGATTTGATCGCTGATTTTAAAATTAATGACACAAAGAAAAATGTTCCGTTGAATGAAAAAATAGCTGAAGCAATTCCAGAATTAGAGGAATTTTCGGACTTCGAGACTCCTGAAAAAAAATTATTAAATGAGGCATTAAATCAACTGCATGACAGAGATCGAGAAATTCTTCTAACCTGTATGATGCACAAAGAAGAGAATAAGCATATTCCTGATGAAATTTTGTTAGAACTAAGTAATAAGTACAGTACAACAACTGTCAATATTCGGCAAATAAGAAAAAGAGCATTGGATAAGGTCAAAGCTTATATAACTACAAATTCTAATTTATTAAGCTAAATACATAAGACGATGGAAAATAAAGCTAAAATATACGATGAAGATTTTGAGGGTTATCTTGAAAATGCGCTAAAATCTTATGGATATTTATTTCCAACAACAGATGAGCAAATGTGCTGTTTTGAAGAAAATATGGAAGAATTTCCCTTGCCAAAAGAATTTGAATCTCCCGACTTTATATTTGCAGAAAAGGGGAAGAAAAATTTAGAGAAAAAATATATTGTGCTAGATAATTCAGAAGCAGAGCGGAACTGGGCATTGGCAGCAAGAGAGGGGAAAGATATCCCTGAAGAAATACTTTTAAAAATGAAAAGAGATAAAGAAGAGGCTAAGAAAAAGCAGAATGGAATTAAGTGATAATAGAAAGAAGGAACTAGCGAATTTAGCTGAATTTATATCTACTGATTATTGTCCCAATGGTCAAGTTTTTCCTGAAGTGATATCTGAACAATCGGGGATCACATATAATTATGGCAAATATGGAGATTGCTTTGATGGCCTACTGGAACATGATTCCGGTGAATTTCATGTTTATCTAAATACACAGTCTGTCTTATCATCTGACAATAATCGACTTAGATTTTCATTTGCACATGAATTAGGACATTACTTTATTGACGATCACCGCAATGCCTTAAAAATGGGCAAATCGTTACATAAGTCATACTACCGATTTTTACGGAAGAATGTTGTTGAGACTGAAGCAGATTATTTTGCTTCGAACTTATTAATGCCATTAGATCGGTTTAAAAAGCGCGCCCAACAAACCAAGAAATTTGACTTTTCTGTAATTGAATTTTTATCAAAGGAATTTGGAGTGAGTCTTTCTGCTACTCTTCTACGGTTTATCGAGATTGATACCTATCCTATTATGGTCGTATTTTCAAAGAATAATACAATAGAACGCTATTGGTTGTCCAACGATTTCCCCTTTAAATATTTTTTGGAACATTCGTCAAAAAAACTTCCACCATTAACTGTAGCTGGAGATTTTTTTAATCATGGGATTAAATGTGAAGATACAGAATCCGTTGATGCTTGTGAATGGTTCAGTTCCTATAAAGATATTAGAGGTGTGAAGCTTTTTGAGAAATGTATATATCCCACTTTTAACAATACTGTAATTAGCATCCTTTGGGGTAATTAAAGTATAATTTTCTTTTTAAGAAATCCAATTTGACTTTTTCATGCCTACCACTTTCAAGTAAGCATTGAATTTCTGTCTTCCTTATTTCCAGTTTAGCTTATGTTCTTTTGGATAAATAAAACTCAAAGAAGTACTACCACCACTCAATTCTTCACCAAAGTTATTTACGCATTCCGGAAAAGTCAAGGGTGGCTTTTCTCTCCAATTCTTATGCAAGCCACACTTTGTGCTCGGTCAAAAACCTAACGCCCTTTGACCGCTTCGCGCTCAGGGAGCGTTCGGTTTTGTGACATTCGCCCTTGACTAGAATCCGGTCTGCTCAATGGTTCACGGTTCAAAATTAACCGGCGAGCCAGGAGCCAAAATAAGTCTTCAGGGCAGAAGCAAAATCAATGAAAGATTCAAACGAATGGGAAATTGTTTCCACGTATTCAACCAGAGAAGCTGTGGCAGACGGCTTTCTTGTAAAAGTTGAGAGCAAGGCTTCAGAAGAAGCTGGTATTAAATTCCCGGTTTACCTGACTCGCGCAGTTTGGAACAAGTACGTTGAAGTTCCTAAAGGCATGGAACAAGTTCAAAACCTTTCAGGCCGCCTTTGGGACGTGCTGTATATGTTTGCTTTTCACGCCCGGAATGTTTCTTCCAACTATTTACATTTTGATTTTATCAGCTTTATGCTTGATGAAGGTAACTGGGAACTTAATGAAAAGCTTGAATCGCCCGAAAATCGACTTAATCGATTGGTTACCCTCAAAGCGGTGATTCAGGCCCAGGATTTCGACGATCCATCACCCGCCATTTTCATCATGAAACCTAATGAAGACTGATTATGGCAACTAAAAGATCTTCAGAAAACTTCCTCCAGACGGGGGAAGTTTCTTTCAAAGGCTTTATTGCCGGACTTATTGAATCCAAAGACAAGTTTAATCGGCATAAAAGTATGGTTCTGTACGGCTCTACTTTCATCATTTCAGCATACAAAACCGGAGAAAAGCTTTTGGTAGAACAGGAATTCAACATTGACGAATTGACTAAAGCCAGAAGGTTTTACAGGTCTATCCGCTTTTTTAAGAATCATTCAACCTGGTTACAGGGATAAATCAAAGTATTATGGAAAAACATTGGACAGCTTGTCTGCCGGAAGCCGGTAGGATAAGACGAAAGGGCGAGGATATTTTGTATTTGCATCGTCTATTGGTCTTGGCAAAAAATGAAGTTCAGCAGCTAAATCGGAAGATTGCTGATATGGAAGGTGAAGCCTTCCGGATGGCCAAAACGGATTGGTCTATCGAGGAAATTGCTGAAGCCAAACAGAAAGCAAAACAAAAGATAACTTAACATCTGGGGCAGTTTTGCCCCTTTTTTTACTCGTAATAAATCCATTTTTTACCAAGTATCAATATCAAATAACAGAAAAACAGCCACCACACCTGCGGCCTGTGTCTTTTCATCGTCCGACGTTCCCAAGCTTACCCGTCACTTCGTTCTCCTTATTTGCTCTCCGTCCACTGTCATCCACCAGCCTCGTCACCCCACGCAAGAGAGGCTTATTCCATTTCATTCCATCAACCACACTTGCTTTTACCTTCCCCTCAAGAAACTGAAGGTTCGACATACCCAATTTTTAAAAAAAGGAATACTTTTTCTATTGAGAAAGAGGCTTTTACTCCCCAACGATATGCCTTTTCGGATTTTGAGTTTAGAAAGTCTATCGCAATTTTGCCTCCTTTAAATATTCGCTTCAGGCTTTTTTTCTGTCTGCGACATGCATCTTTATTAAACTGATCAGACACTGTCAATTGGACTGCCGAATCCGTGCAGTTCATTGGCATTCAGAAACCGATATTAAACCTGTTCGAGTAATTGCATCGCTTGAACTCTGATGAAGGATCTCCGTTTCAATGCTATCCTTGCATAACCCTTTTCTGCAATGGCTTTTCGAGCAAACTGGGTCATAACTAATTTTTGTGGCCAGCCAAGAATTCTCTGCAAAGGTTGACCACGTTTTTGGCGACCGGTCTCCTCAATCAAAGATTTTCCCGGCATATCCTCTCTACGTTCCGGTATTCCAGTTCCTCCCTGATTGCACCAAAATCCGCGTCCTGTTCACCTGGCATATAATTTTAACTTTAAAAATTTACGTTATGACAACTTTTGAAAAACATTACATTGGAAAAGGAACTCAGGTAAACAATCTTGACATTGTAAAAGTAGTTCTTCCGGCAGAAGGAATCGAAGCTGCAATATTCGAAAAGGAAGGAATTAAATATCTTGGTTTTGAAGTGGCTAAAATGAAAGCCCCGGACAAATTTGGCAGAACACACACCTGTTACTACCAAACCAAAGTTTACACCGAAGATGCACCTGCGGCACAGCCTGAAAAGCAGAAAAAGGCTAAGAAAGCTTCGAAGAAAGAATCATCGGTTCCGGAGGAAGACGATCTTCCATTCTAAAAACTCTCAAAAAGCCGAAAGGCTTTTTTTATGGTCGCACAGCAATGAATGTTACTTAGTTATCCTGTATTCCGTATTTTCAAATTCCAATACTCCAGAATTCTTTATCATTGGGCTGACCTGGCAAGTGTTTTCGTGCTTGTTTTTATGAAATTATACGCGAAGATGCAAGGACCATTCGGAACTGCAGGGCAGACTACACAAAGAATTTCCGGCATATCCTACCTCGACAAATCGAGGCTTAACGGTATTCCGTTCCTGTTTGTGTATTCCGAAATGGACCTGACGGCGAAAGCATATAATTTTTAAAAACTATCGCATGAAAACTTACACTTCAAAATCAGCCAAAGACGATCAGAGTAATAGTTCCGTTTGGGAATCTTTCACCGAGTACCTGAATACAGTATATTACGAAGGAGCTTCAGAATCCCTCGATCCTGAGCTCATTCAATTTGAATATTCAGCTTTTTTGAGTTGTTACGGGAAATAGCCGTAACAACTATCTTGTACTTTGACTCTAAACGATTACTTTTTCTAAAAAGTAAGTGGCAAAAATCGATTAACAATAATGCTTAATTTATTTGCTTATCGTAACTTGCACGTTGAAAGTGAAAATAGAAAAGAATATCTGGACATATCTTCTGAGTTTTTTTGATTAAACAGATGTAGAGAAACATTAGAATAAGAAATCAGAAAAAATGAAAAATTTACTTCTTTCGAAACTTGCGACAATAGATGGAAACCTAAACAATAATCATGAAAAATAAACCGTATTCGGATTGGCATAGGATTGATTTACATATCCATACTGATAAAAGCAATGAAACGAAATCTGGTGATTATGCTGGGGCATTTTCAGTAGAGGTTTTACACTCGAAATTGATAGAAAACGGAGTCAGTATATTTTCACTTACTGACCACAATATTCTTAATGTAGACGCCTATGAGAATTATTATTCAAAATATAATTCGGAAGACGACCCAAAATTATTTGTTGGAGTTGAATTGGATATTGAAAAGAAAAGGGAATCCGGACCGTCAAAAAATTATCATTCACTTTTAATTTTTAATTATTCAGATATTGAAGGTGCAAAAAAGATCAGCAAAGCATTAGAAGATATATATTTAGAAAAAGGTCAGTCTAAGTTTGAAAGAAAAATCACCTTTGGTGAATTGTCAGACATATTTTTCGGAGAAGATTTCTTTTTCATACCTCACGCTGGCAACACACAAAGTATTGTAGCAGCGCACGGTAAAGAAGAAATAGAAGATGCTCAAAAAATGGTAATTCTGATGCAAAGTGCATTAGAAAAAGTCTCAAAAGAAGAAACACAGCAAATTTACAATGCAGGGTTCGATAGGAAAAAACCAACGGAACACAGAGCGAAAAAGGATATAGCCTATATTAGTTTTTCGGACAATCATAATATTAATCAATATCCCTGTAAGCATAAAGGAATCACCGGTAATCATGATTTTTACTACATAAAAGGTAGCAAAAATTACGAAACAATAAGGCTTGCCTTCATAGATCCAGAATCCAGAATTATGCCATCCCATCAATATTCAGCTATCCAAACCGGTGGAGCTAATATTGAAAGGTTTCGAATAAGTAACTGCGACTTTATAGACGAAGTTGAGTTTGAGTTTAGTCCAAGTTTAAATGTAATTATCGGAGGTCGGTCAAGTGGTAAAAGCTTATTATTATGGCTTCTATGTAAAAGCATTGATTCGCTTGAATCGGATACCACTTACAACATATCTCAAATTACAACAATAATTAAAGCCGAAAACGATATAAATTTTAAAGATATTACTTCTATAAACAAGGAAGATATTATTAAAATAAGTCAGGGGGAGATTGTCAGATATTTTGAAAAAAAACAGTTAAAAGAATTAGCTTTTAAAGTTGGGAAAAAGGAGGAGTATCAGGCAGTATTGCAAGATTTTACGACGCATAATGCTAAATTAAATGAAATTCAAAACAGACTGGCATCTGCCTATAATAATGCATATGAGGAAACTCTAAATAAGACCCATATATTACATGCTAAGATCATTGAAAACATACAAAGTAAAGAAGTTGATTTTAATCTTGATTCAAAAGCATTAATATCCAATGTTGACATTTCTGATGAGATATCTGAAATTCTTCAGGTTATTGAAACAATCAAAAATAATATTACAATATTCACAAATCACGCTTTGGTTTCTTTGGACAGTGAACAAAAGGAAATTAAAGATAAATTTCTGAAATTATTGGAAACAAAAAACACAGAAATTGTTGAGTTGCAAAAGTTGACACGTAGTAAAGTAATTTTCATTGAACTTACAGAACAAATAATCTCAGAAGCAAATTCGAAGCTCAGTATTAAATCGAATGCAAAAACCGCAGGAAAACAACAACTGTTTAGGCTGAAAGAAACAATCAAATCGAAATTTCAAAAATATGGACAATTAAAAGCAAATTGTGATGAAATTGAAAATTTTGAATATGCGCTTTATAAGGAGATTAATCTATATGAAAACATCAAATTAGTACTTGAAGTTAGTGAGGAAGCTTCGCTGAAAGCAGAGATTTTGGATATTTTATTAAAATCATATAGCGACATTAGCATATATAAAAACATCCTTTATCTGCTTTACAATCAGACTACAGTAAAAAGTTATCGTGATATAACACCCGATTCATTTCGTAAAAAACTTGAATCACAAATTAGTGCTATCAAAAATTTAATGTTATCTCCAAACGATTACCTTCGGTATTCTGACAGTGAAACATCCAAAGATAAAAGTCCAGGATATAACTCCGAAAAATATTTGGAAATAGTACTGAAACAAGCAAGTACGAAATCAATTTTAATTGACCAGCCTGAAGACAATCTAGGTAATAGATTTATTTCAAAGAATTTAGTTACGCTTATGCGAGAGATAAAGCATAACAAACAAATATTTCTGGTAACCCATAATCCGTCAATAGTGGTATATGGGGATGCTGAGACAATAATATTGGCGCAAAATATTAATAATAAGATAAGTTACAAGCAGATAAAACTTGAAGATAAAACTGCTCAAAAAGAGATTTGTGAAATACTTGATGGAGGAGAATATATTTTTAAGAAACGTTCCGAAAAATATAATATAAAAAGCATCTTAAGCGAATAACCATGGAAACAAAAGAATACAGTTTGAAAATAAATAGCGAGGCCAATTTAATTGTAATCACAGGAATAACATCTAATGCTATTTCAATAGATTTTTCTGGAGATATTGATTTTACTAAATTGGTTTCTGAGTTAACTCAATCAATTGATAGTAAAACGTTATTGGCCCCCAAAGGAAACAATGATACAAGTAATGAAAGCACGTTAAAGTTAATATTGGAAACGATTGAATCTATTATTCAAGAATATAATAACACTGTTGCTTCTTTAGACGAAACAGTTGTTGAAGCTGGAACGAATGAAGTTGAAAACGATTATGCACTTAACATGGATGATGAAGATGCTGATTTACCCTTTTGATAGTTATTTTTTTATGGTATTACAATGAAATTTGCAGAAGAAAAATCAGAAAACGCTTTTGTCGAGTTACCTGAAAATTAGAATAAGGGTATCATGCCTATCTTGCAGGCGCTTGCGCCTGCAAGATAGGCATGATAGGTGACAATAACAAATGCATTCAATAATTTGTCCAGTTTTTTATATAATAAACTGGACAAAATAATTATATTTGTAGCAACTATAAAACAATGAAAGTATCTGATTACATAGCAGCTACATTAGATAGACTTCCGAAAGGATATGTGTTCACCTATGCTGACTTTGTAACAGAGGTGAATAAAAAGGAAGCTGTGATAAAAGCACTCAACCGGATGGTGGTGTCAGGTAAGATTGACAAGCTATCAAAAGGCAAATACTACAAACCTGAGAACACTCCTTTTGGCAACCTACAACCCAAACAAGCCCAGGTAGTGAAAGATTTACTGGAAGATAACGGAAGGATTACCGGTTACCTTACCGGTTATAGTATTTACAATCAACTGGGGCTAACAACTCAGGTAAGTAATGCCATACAGATCGGCAAAAATGAAATCCGGCCCAATTTCAAACGCGAACGTTATACTATTTCGTTTATTAAGCAAAAAAATATAATCACCAAAGAAAATATTCCCCTGCTGCAAATACTGGATGCTATTCGGTACATCAAAAAAATACCCGATGCCTCGATAGAATTATCGTGCAGACGCCTGTTAGCCATTCTTGCAAGTTTGCTGGAGAAAGATAAAATCACACTGGTTCGCCTGGCATTGAAATATCCTCCGGCTACACGTGCATTATTAGGTACTATACTGGACCAGTTGAAACAAACCGATTTGACGCAACCCCTTCTGAAATCGCTTAATCCCATCACCAAATATAAATTGCCCTGTGCTACGAAAATACTGGTGGGTACAGAAAAATGGAATATACAATGAAGCTACACGAAAATAAAACGCTATACCGGCAAGCAGTACAATTCACTGCCGATAGGTTACAGATAAAAGCCATTTTCGTTGAAAAAGATTATTGGGTTACTTATGCTCTTCGCACCATTTTTAATGATGCAATTGGGAACGATACTGTTTTTAAAGGCGGAACGGCTTTATCTAAATGTTATAAGATGATTGAGCGTTTTTCTTATCCAAAGTAAATCGTTATCCAAAGTCATTATTTAAAACACTTCATAAGTATCTATAAATCAATCTTACTTTTGATAATATTATCGTGATAATATTTGTTGTCTTTATTGTGGATGCAAAGTAGCATCTATTTTAATAGATAACAAATGAAAGCAGAACAAGAAATCAAATCTCTTATCAGAGAATGCGTAGCTTACCTTAGGGAGGAAGGCTACAGTGAGCCACGGATCGCGGATTACCAGCGGCTATGGCGTGATGGAATCGAAGAGTATATGAATATAAACTCCTTGGTTAACTACAATGCTGCTATTGGTGAAGATTTTTTAGGAAGTATTCCGGTAATGAGCGACTCGTACATGCGCACAATCCGCCGCAATGTACACGTGCTGACCGACTTTCTTTCATATGGTAACGTCAGAAAAAGGATAATACAATATGTATACCACGAGTTGCCCGGTGAGATAGGTGAAGTTTCTTTTGAGTTCATAGCATCCCAGGCAAAACTCCGTCGCAGCAAGCTTACTCTCAATGAGCATCAGCGTATACTGAGTTACTTTATTAATCACCTTACATTAAGATCGGTAAACTATGTTTCAGATATTAGTGAAGACGATGTCCTCACGTTCATATCATCAGCCCAGAACTGCAAAGACAAGTATCTCAATACTGTCCGTCTTTTTTGCCGGTTCCTGTATGAGCAGAAATACATCGACAGAAATGTGGAATACGTCATCGGAAGAAATAACTTTCCCAAACGCGAAAAACTGCCGTCAGTATATGATGCCGATGAGATAAAACGTATAGAGGATGCAGTAGGCCAGTCCAGTGCGGTCGGCAAACGTGACTATGCAATGCTTCTTTTGGCCACGCGGCTCGGTCTCCGTTCTTCAGACATAGCTGGACTGAGTTTCGAAAATCTGGATTGGAACCGTAACATCATTTGCCTGACGCAGTCCAAGACAAAGAAGGTGATAGAACTGCCACTTCTGACCGATGTAGGTGAAGCCGTTATCAACTATCTGAAATATGCCAGGCCAGTATCCGATTTACAGCAGGTGTTCCTGTCTGCCTGTGCCCCGTACCGTTGCATCAACAGGCTGGTAATAAATGGAGCAGTGAGCAGAACGATAATAGCATCCGGTGTTGACATCACAGGCCGCAAGTTCGGTCCCCACGCTATGCGCCATACACTGGCAAGCCAGCTACTGCGTAATGGGACTTCGCTTCCGGTCATATCCGAAACGCTCGGCCACTCCGATACGCAAGCTACCATGAACTATCTGCGTATAGACATAAACAGCCTCATGCGGTGTTCGCTTGATGTACCTCTGGTTTCGGCAAGTTTTTATCAGCAGAAAGGAGGTCTGTTTTATGAATAAACAGCTTGTATACAGGAGTGTGTTTGCACCTTATTTTGACAGCTTCCTGAAAATGAAGGATACCATGGGATATGGTCTTAATAAGTTCAGATATATCTTTTTAGAGCTTGATCGGTTCTTCTTAGAAACCGATGTTACGGATGCCTGCATTACCAGCACCCAAATCGCTGCATGGAGAAAAACCCGCGTAAACGACAAAGCCAAGACACTGTACGACAAGTACTCCGTCCTGTCCCAGTTCTGCCGGTATATGTGCCATCTTGGTCATGAGTGTTACATACCCAGACTACCCAAACAAAAGATAGACTTCATACCATATGTTTTTACACATCGACAGATAGATATGATCTTCCGGGAATGTGACAGGATGATTGTTTTTAACAGCAATATGAACAGCGCCCTTTTTGCCATACCGGCCCTGATACGCTTCCTCTACAGTTCTGGCGTAAGGATTGGCGAAGCCTTATCTGTCAAAAACGTGGATGTAGATTACTCACGCCATCGGATCATATTAAGGAAAACCAAAAACAAGATGCAGCGGATGGTACCCATTAACCCATCACTGGAAGAAGTAATGAAGCAATATGAAACATACAGGAACCAAATGCCGGTTGAAGGCCTGATGGACAAGGAGGGTTTTTTCTTTGTGTCAGCAGTTGGAAAACCGTTTGCAAAGTCCACTACATATAGCTGGTTCAAAAAGGTATTGAAACAGTGTGGTATACCACATATCGGAAAGAACCAGGGTCCCCGTGTACATGACATCCGCCATACCTGTGCGGTCCACTCATTTGAAAAAATGGTAAAAAGTGGAGTTGATATTTATTGCGCACTACCGATTCTATCTATCTTTCTCGGACACAAGACGATAAAAGGAACGGAGAAATATGTAAGAATGGTGCAGGAAATTTATCCTGAGATTATCGGGATGGAGAATCCCGTAACATCTTTTGTGTTCCCCAACAACCCAGAAATAGGCATCGACTATGGAAACAGCTACTGATTTTGCAAAATACCTGACAAAGTTCTTCACGGAATATCTTGTCGGAGAAAGAGGAGCCAGCACCCACACAATCAGATCGTATAGTGATACTTTTACCCTTGTGCTTACTTATATGGATAAAGTCAGGCACATAGCAGCAAACAGGCTGAATCTCTCCCATTTTTACCGGGAAACCGTTCTGGACTTCCTTGACTGGCTTCAGCAAGAACGGAAATGCGCCAACACTACAAGAAACCAGCGGTTGGCCGCCCTGCACTCATTTTTTAAATATATGCAATATGAAGATGCAAAGCACCTTGAACAATGGCAAAACATCCTGTCTATCAAGGTTAAGAGGTCAGAACGAAGAAGTTTTGTCCATTACATGACCGTCGAAGGGATCAAATTCCTGCTTGAACAGATACCTGTGAACACAAAGGAAGGACGGCGGAACCTTGCACTGCTGGCATTGCTTTATGACAGCGGTGCCAGAGTAAATGAAATCATAGACCTTTCCCCATCATCTCTGAATCTGAACAAACCATGTTACATTACCCTTTTGGGAAAAGGAAACAAAAAAAGAATAGTCCCATTACAGAATGAGCAGGTAAGGTTGCTGGTGTCTTATATGAAGGAAAAACACCTTGACAACCCAGCTTATAACCAACGGCCGTTATTTGCCAACAACCGGGGTGAAAAGTTGACAAACTCAGGTGTGGCCTATATCCTAAACCTTTATGCAAATAATGCGCGGATACTCAAACCTGAACTAATACCCGAAAAAATCAGTCCGCATACGTTGCGCCACAGCAAAGCAATGCATCTTTTACAATCCGGTGTAAATCTGGTTTACATACGTGATATCTTAGGGCATGTATCGATACAGACTACAGAAATTTATGCAAGAGTCGACTCAAAGCAAAAGCGTGAAGCACTGGAAGCTGCATATACCAATATCATACCAGTTCATGCAAATGAAGGTATCTGGGAAAAGGACTCGAAACTTAGGGAATGGCTCAAGAGTTTTGCAAAATAATCAATATCGTTATCCAAAGCTGTTTTAAAAAGCAAATAAGATAAACTACTGATTAACAACCATGTTTGTAAATATGCTTTGGATAACGATTTACTTTGGATAAGAAAAGTTATCACGAGTCGTGATAAATTCTCTGAAGATATTGACCTCATTGTCCTGAGGCGCGACGGAGAATCAAATAACCGGCTAACCACAAAAATCAGGACTATAAGTGAAGTTGTAAATGCAGTATTACCCGAGATTAACATTGAGGGGTTAACCCAGAAAAGGGGAATGAATCGTAAAACTGCACATTCTTACAACAAAGAATTTCAGGATGATTTCGGGCAAGTTCGGAATGTAATCGTCGTGGAAGCAACCTGGCTGGGATACTACGAACCTAATACAGTGAAATCAATAAACTCCTTCGTAGGAGAAATGATGTTGAATAATGGACAGGAAGAAATGGCTCGTGAATATGGTCTTTTACCATTTAAAATTAGGGTTCTGGAGCCGGAAAGAACGATTTGTGAAAAGATAATGAGCTTGGTCCGTTTTTCGTATGAACCAAATTCGGTGGAAGATTTGAAGAAAAAAATTAGACATACGTACGATCTACATCAGCTACTACAGCAACCAAGTTTATTCGATTTTTTCAACTCGCCCGCTTTTGATGAAATGCTGTTGAAAGTAGCTAATGATGATATTGTAAGCTTTAAAAATAATAATCAGTGGTTAATTCATCATCCCAACGAATCATTGATGTTTAAGGATCTGGATATTATATGGGCAGAACTGAGAACAGCTTATGTTGGTGATTTTAAGTACTTGGTTTATGGAGTTTTCCCTGCTGAAGAATTGATTTTAGATACATTGAAGGCGATAAAGTCCAGGTTAGCAAAAGTTAATTGGACAATTAAGCTAGAACCTTAAAATGAAGTTTACCGAATAAAAACTGAAAAAGAACTTTATTTAGATAGAGCGGACGATCATTAATTTTCTAAGATAGTTTTTTTGTTACAGAGGTGGATGTTCTGGGCCTTGGCATTTTGCCGGGGCTTTTTCTTATTAATAGTCGAGATTGTCAATAATTTTAAAGAATATATACTCTCACTCAATTTTTCTCCAAAGTTATTTACGCATCCCGGAAAAGTCAAGGGTGGCTTTTCCCTTCACACTGCCCACCAATGCCACACTTCGTGCTTGGTCAGCTTTTCAAAACGCTTATTAAACCTGTCTAAAGGGATTTGAAAACCAGACATTTGCCCTTGACAAGAATCCGGTCTGCTCAATGGTTCCCGGCTCAAAATTAACCGGCGAGCCAGACGAGCTTTCAGCAAATGAAGGTTGCCAAAATAAGTCCGCAGGGCAGTGGCACAATTCAATGAAATTTTTCGAAAATGTAACGACTCTGACCGAACTTCGGAAAGAGTACCGTCGATTGGCTTTTATCTACCATCCGGATAAGGGAGGAGATACCTACCTAATGCAGGTTTTGAACGATCAGTATGAACGGCTTTCCAGACAGCTTATCAGCGGTGATGACAATTTTTCCGAAGCCCGAAAGGAATACGAACAGCAGGTTTCCGAAGAAATCCGCGAGATGTTGGACCGCATCATGTTTCTCAAAGGTGTGGATATAGAAGTCATCGGCGGATGGATCTGGATTACCGGAAATACGTTTGCCGTCCGATCCACTCTCAAAGGACTCGGATTCATGTTCAGCCATCCAAAAACTGCCTGGTACTGGCACAAAGGAGAGTACAGGAAAAAGAATGGAAAACTCCAGTCGATGGAGGATATGAGGGCATTCTGGGGCTCTCAGAAAATTGAAACCCAACCAGAAACATCCAATCTGCTAAACTAATCACTGGGCGTGCCAGTAGCCCCAATAAGTCCGCAGGGCAGCGGCATTTCACATGAATATGGAATTAGATATTGCAACGACAGACAGGATGTTGAATGCTATCATGTTCTGTTTAGGCCCTTCATTGGACGACAACAGCATCAGGGAATCACCCTGGTTACTTGAACTGGCCGAGTCTTACAACGAAATAGTTGCGAAGTTGCCAGTTGGATGGAGATTAGACCATCATCAGCTTATACATTTTTAATTCATACGGGCGAGCCAGATGCCAACACAAGTCCGCAGGGCAGCGGCAATGCAAATGGATTATTTAGTAATTGGTTCAAACGGTTTTGCACAAGTTGGCGATCCTGCTTATTTCACCAAAGCGAAAATCGAACTTCGGATTTTGCTTGAATTCCTTCAGGCCAATTATCCGGTCCCGGATGAATTTGCTCCAAAGGCCTATTATCACATTAAAGCTTTTAACCATGATCTTGGAACCTACCATGAAATTGCTGTCATCTTCGATGATCTCTATCTTTCTACCCTGGAGGAATCTGAATTGGAATCAGATAATGAGCTGTTTAATAAGTTTTGGGAGTGGTTCAACTCAGTGGAATCCGTTGATCTGGAATCAGAAGAACTGACCGGGCGAATACAACTGGCTTACCAGAAAACGCTGGCCATTGAAAAGGGCGATCACTTGAAAGTTATTCGGGTAGCCTGAATTTCAAAGAAAGGGGAAACCCTTTTTTGTTCGTTCCTCCCTTGTTTTCCAGATTAATATTCCCGATTTATAGTTTTTACTCTCACTCAATTGTCGAGTAGGTCAGCGGCATTGCTGCCGCTTTCCCCTCTAAGAACCGTACATGAAAGTTTCCCCTCATACGGCTCAAGCAACTCAAAGTTTCCGTTAAGAAACCGGCTCAAAATCTTCACTATTATTCAGGTTGTAGATTCTCCTGCAGCAACTGACATGAACAAGGGATTTAACTGTTTTGCCATTTGTATTAATACTGGCCAAATACCAATCTTTTTCCTTGTTGATCGGATCGTTACAGATCGGGCATGCACGTTTTTGTTTCTTCCATAAGCTTAACAATGATTCACGACCTTTAAGTGAAATGAGCATTTTGTAGGTTTCCCTTTTATCAAAATATTCTTTCCATTCCGGATCGTAAGGATTGGCATCGCATTGGGTCTTGACGTACCGAGTGATTTTGGTGTCAGATAATCGTTTGAGTATCATTGTTCTTTTTACACCCTTAAAATTATAATCTACCGCAAACCTCCAATTCATATTTCCAATTTTGCGGAAATACTTTCGTGTAACCCATTTTGTATTCTTCATTGGATGTCTCCTTTTTGACCATTGCATTAACTTCCAAAAGATTTGATGGTCTGCTTTACAGAAAGTATCCGAGGAAACACAGTGCTTGTAATAATTCGCCCATCCTGTGATCTTAGGGTTCAGAAACCGAATCAATGTATCCTGCGTGCAGGTTTTATTGGATTCGATGGTTTCTCTGATCTTATCGAGAAACTTCTTTACTTTTTCCTTTGATGGTTTGATGAGAAATTTACCATCGTACTTTCTTATATTAAAACCCAGAAAGTCAAAACCTTCATCAATGTGAGTTATCTTTGTTTTCTCTTCTGAGAGGGTAAGTCCTCTTACTGAAAGAAACTCTTTGACTAATGGCATGATTTCATGTTCCAATATTTCTTTGTTTCTGCCTGTGATAATAAAATCGTCGGCATAACGTACGAGGTTCACTTTAAAGGCAAGAATTTTTTTGCTTATACCTCTTTTGCGAAATCTCAATGCAAGCATTGTTTGGAGACCATCCAGCGTCATATTAGCAAGAGTTGGGGATATAATCCCTCCTTGTGGTGTACCTTCTTCTGTCGGAAACAGCTCTTTATTAAAAACAAATCCGCTTTTCAACCATTTCTTTAACATCACTTTATCCATCGGGATATTATTTAGTAACCAGTCATGGCTGATATGGTCGAAACATCCTTTGATGTCAGCTTCGAGTATCCATTGAGCAGAAGTATTATGTGACAGTATAATAAAACTTTGAGCGATTGCATCTGCAGTACTTCTTTCTTTTCGAAATCCGTATGAATTGCTATCGGCTGTGGTTTCTGATACTGGATCAAGAGCCATTAAATACAGAGCTTGCATAGCCCTGTCTTTCATAGTTGGTATTCCTAATGGGCGGAGTTTCCCATTGCTCTTCTTAATATTTACCCTTTTCAGGGGCTGGGGTTGGTATCCCCTTCTTTTCAGCTTTGCAATTGCCATAAATTTAACGTTGGACGTTGACCAGATTTTCTTGTCAACGCCAGCCGTCTTACTACCTTTATTAGAAGATACTCGTTTTACTGCCAATGCTTTAGCGTAGAACGAGTGAGTAAGCATCCATTGTAGAGTTTTCACTTTACCATATTTGCCTTCCTTTTGAGCCTTTACAATACGTCCCTGTAGCTTTCCAACCCAGTGTTGGCACTTGTTCCAATCTATGTCTTCCCAAGTTTCCCACTTTTGGTCAGTTGGTGCACACGATGTTTTAATCTCGTTCATTTGCTTTCCTCCTTTAAAAAGTTCTAAAAGTTTCTTGTAAAGAGTTACCATACGCAGAAGTCAGCCCACTTTCGTGAGAGGTAATGTTTCAACCTCTATCCGTTTCATTACAAAGCGGCATTCGCTTTTTCTGCCATCCTTTACCCGCACCCCCATAGGTTAACCTCACAATTAACTTTCCTAATTGCTTAGGAGAGATACGGGCTTACCACGTTTCGCATAAGTAACACGAGTAGGTTAGGTTCCGTCTATCCGCCGGCAGCACAAATATCCGTGTGGCTTTAGCGCAAAGAAAGCCAGCCGGCTGCTTACCTTTTGGTTCGAGCCTGTCAGCATCTTTGGCTCGTTTTATCTTAACGACGTTTATCAACGGTTCACATGTGTTAACCATACTACTCAGCCTTGCTACCCGACCATATGATGCTAATGGTCTTACCTCTACCTCGCGGTTTTGGCTATTCTTTCGAAAGGTCTCTTTTTCTGGACAGCTTCGCACAAAAAGATTACTCTTAATGCACGTGTCCATAGGCTACTACTGACGGAACAATAGGTCTAATCATTGTTAGACAATTACTTATGCAACGCCGTGTCGCACTTAGCGCAAAGGTATTTACGCATCCCGGAAAAGTCAAGGGTGGTTTTTCCTCCACACTGCCCACCAACACCACATTTCATGCTCGGTCAAATTCTTAAACCTTCCCAGAACAGCCGATACATATATCGAAGGGAGGTTACGAATTATGACATTCGCCCTTGACAAGAATCCGGTCTGCTCAATGGTTCCCGGCTCAAAATTAACCGGCGAGCCAGACGAGCTTTCAGCAAATGAAGGTTGCCAATATAAGTCCGCAGGGCAGCGGCGCAATTCAATGAAAACTTACAAGAAAAGACTTCCGTTGATCACTTTGAAGAAAACAAAGTCTGATTTCCCATGTGTGAAGATTGTGACATCGGCAGATGCAAATGAATTTATCCACAATTTCTATTCCGACGACATTGGGATTTTTGAAAGCTTTTTCATCCTGCTGCTGAACAGGAACAATAATACAATTGGATATGCCAAGATTTCGCAAGGTGGTATTGTTGGAACAGTTATCGATGCCACAATCATAGCCAAGTATTGTGTTGAAGCCTTAGCAACCTCAGTTATCCTGGCTCATAATCATCCTTCAGGCTCTCTTATTCCCAGCCAGCAGGATAACGATATTACCCGAAAAATTAAAGATACCCTGCAGATTTTCGATTGCAGAGTTCTTGACCACGTCATACTTACCGAAGATTCCTTTTTCTCCTTTGCCGATGAAGGATTGATTTAAGAATGAGCCCTTCGGGGCTTTTTTTTAATCATTTTAATTCACATCAATATGGAAAAGTTACTCAGTTTCTCAAATTACATGGATCAGTTGGCACGAAAACATGGGGTTAGCCATGTTTTCTCCGATTTTTTGGAAATGACTGTTTGCGCCCTTTCGTTGGGACAAATGGAAGACCGCTATTTTGAAATCATCAAAAGTTACAATAAAGATGAACTTCAGGTTTTCTCCTCTGCATTAGCAGCAGTAATAATTGACATGGAAAACAATGGGGAAGGGTTGAAAGATGTCTTTGGCGACTTCTTTATGGAGCACATCAGTTACGGCAAAGCCGGACAGTTTTTCACCCCTGAACATATCTGTGAAATGATGGCACTAATTACCATTGGAGAAATCCGGGATGGTGAACGGATTGCCGATCCATGCTGCGGTTCAGGCAGAACGCTAATGGCAGCAGCCAGGATCAACAGGAATGCGCGGTTTTATGGAGCCGACATAGACCGGACCTGCTCAATGATGTGTTTGGTCAATATGTGCCTGAATGGGATGTTTGGAGAAGTTGCCTGTATGGATTCCCTGACCAACCAGTTTTTCTCCGGATGGCAGGTGAATCCGCATCCGATAACAGGTGTGCCATACATTGTTCCGATTACCGAAGAACAGAGCTATATGGTACTGCAACTTCCCAGACACAAGCAGCAACAGCAGAAGATCAAACAACAAGAGCTGCCAGTTTTTGATTCTGTTGAAATATCACCAATATCAAAACAGCCTGTACAGCAACTGTTGTTTGATTTTTAAGGCCCTTCGGGGCTTTTTTTACCTCAGAAAAACTCTTTGGTTGCTTATTCTCAAAAACTCAGGGGAGAAAAAATTACATTTTTCTTCCCTTTGATTTTTCTTGTTTTTCAGGTTCTTGTTTGTTCTCTTCCGCCTGTTTCTTTTCCTGTTTTTCTGCCTGTTTTTCGGTCGGTTGCGTTTGATCCTTTTTCAAAGGCTCATCAACCTTTTTCGTGGCTTCGTTGGTTTTACCTTCTGAATTTACGTCCACTTGGGTTTTGCTGGCATTATCTGGAGTAACTTCTTTAGCTTTCGACTTATCCGGGTTCCATTTGAAGAAAGCCAGTTTCGAGTTTTCGTTATCAACCTTAACGTAAGCATTAAAATCCTGGCCCTGCCCATCTTTCATTCCACTTACATAGATAGTTTGCCCCTCTTGTAGTTTGGTTCGTTGTTTCTCTGATAACTCAACCCCAAGCAATGTTTTGGGAATCCGAACTTCACCGTTTTGATGTTGTTCCTGGCGTTGCTCGTTCTGTTGGTTTTGATTGGCTTGCTGGTCGAAGCGAAATTCAATTCCTTTTTTATCAGCATTGACCTGAACATACGATGAAAATTCTTTCCCGCCTTTGGAGGTCATTCCTTCCAGATAAACCGATTTGCCTTCAGCCAGTTGTTGCTTCTGCGAATCATCGAGGGTAACTCCTTTGATGTTCTCAGGAATTCTCAGTTTATCGGTTCTAACGGCGACCAGTTCATAGGTTAATCTATCTACCGAAATGAATACAGGTGTTTTTTCTCCCTGTTTGAATTCTGCATTGACAATCCGGCCAAGATTTCCAGTTGTTTGAAGGTTTTTCTTGTCTTCATCGGTAAACCTGACACCAAAATAGGGTCGATCTAATTCGGGTTCTTTGCGAATAGCATGAATAGCCAAAGCCAGTTTCCCGTCTGGCATTTCCCTGAAGGATAACCGGGCATCTGTTCGAAGTGTGGTATCTTCAAATTTGGCTGTAATGGGGATCAGAACGGGTGATTTCTGCCAGTTCAGCATCGCATTCAGGCTCTTTGTCTGTTCAAGGGTATTGCGGGTTACCCCAAGGCTCTCCAATTGCGACCAGTTGATGCGGCTTTCGTCAATGGTGTTAGTGGATTGCTTTTTCCCCAAGGTAGGAGATTCAACTTTATGTGCGTCAATGGTTGCTTTATTGGCAGGTTCGTCAGGCTTTTTAAAAGCTTCCTGAAGTTTTTCTGCAATTTCACTGACCTTCTCAATTGGTACTTTAAAGAACTGAAAATGGGTTGGGTTTTTGTATTGCCTCTGAAAATTCGACATGAAATTATCCAGCGCATTGCCGGATTTGTCGATTCTCAGAAATTGCTGCTCATTTTCCTTTTTTGGTTCAACGGACTTTGGCTGTCCGTCTTTTTCAATACCCGAAACAACTTTCAATTTATCGCTGTCTTTTTCTTTGACAAGCAGAACATCCTGGTTATTCAAGTTCTTGCTCATAATACTTTGTTTTTAATTATTACATCACGATTAATGTAACTCAAAAGTATATAAACAACCTTGAGGTTTAGAGTTTTACAGTCCGTTGGCAGAGGTTGGCTTCCATTTGGCAAAGATTGCCTGACTGCCGCAAAATAAGAATGTTTAAAATGTCGAAAGAAAAGATTTTTTTAGTCAATCATTTAATCAGTGAACAAAAGCAATGGCCTTTTCGGTTTTACTTTCGTTGATATGTCAGCCGTATTGTTCCATTGTCATACACATTGTTTTCAGATAATGTCCATTGGGAAAAACTTAGGTTTTCGGGGAGAATTGGTTTGTCATTGCCATGAATTATAGGGATGCAAACCAAGTGCATCTCACCAGCTTGGTCGAATAATTGCGAAATGGCTTTACCGCCAATCAGCCAGATATCTTTTCCCAACTGTTGCTTTAGTCTGGAAACAGTTTCTGCGATGTTATCAGTTATAAACCGGATATTATCTTCTGATTTTCGTTCAAACCGGGAAATGACATATGTGACTTTGTCTTTGTATGGCCAAATGACATCAAGAGACAAAATTTCGTTGTACACGAGTTCATCCATGATAACGGTGTCAGTTGAATCGAAAAAATCTTTGTAGCCGTAGTCGTCTTTTGAAGGGTTGGGAAATTCGACAAACCATTTATTATTATCATCCCAGGGGTAGGCAATATAACCGTCAATTGACGCAACGATAAAGAACTTTACTTTTTTCATATTTACCAGACTTTTATTCGTTCAACAATCCGCTTTTGTTGTCCGCCAAAGTCTCATAAAAAAGCGTGGAACTCACACTGATCCGTCACGAGGTACTGGTTACCTAAAGAAGAAAACAGGCAAGCCCACGCCATACTTTCGTATAGCATGAACATTGCGCGTCAGTCTCTCTTCTTTGTGAAAATTACCAGTTTTCGTGACGAGACGTTCAGCGAACGTTATGTCTATATATTAGCGGTACCATGACCGCGATAATTCTTATTGTTATTTGCAAAGATAATGATGTTTCCCGAAGGTCATAAGTAACTTTATTAAATGTGTGAATTGTGTAATTTATTTCCATAATTGTATAATGGTTTCTATAGATAATGTGTTCATTTTTGTGCTATAAAACTATTCTGCAAAAATGGAATTGATAGATATAAATGGAAGCTGGAAAGAGCAAAAGGTTAAGCTCAAAAAATGATTTGTAAAATTACAGGATAGCGACTTGATATTTGAAGAAGGTAAAAAAGAGGAGATGATTACAAAACTGCTGGAAATCAAGCTTGGTAAAACAAGAGATGAATTACTGAAAATTCTTGCTGGACTTTAGTATTATGTGTTGTTGTGTTTCTAACCTGTTTCTTACTTTAATTAAGTCAAAAATGACAATATACAAACTTCCCGATGGAACAGAGTTTAATTTATCAGGTCCTGTTCACAAAGAAGAAAGATCAGACGGTTGGTATATTATCGGAAACGATATGGAAGTCAAAGTCAAAGATGAAGCTAGGGCAGATCGCTATATAGAAATATATAATAGAGATAGATATAAATATTACATTATCCAGTAATGACGAAGAGTCAACTGATGGATAATAAATATGCTATCAATGAGTTATTTCTATCTGATATCCTTTTATCTAAAGAGTCCGAAATAAAAATATATCATTTATGCTTCGTAGTTCTGTTTTTCAGTTGCTTGTATTTATGGCGATTCAGCACCACACCATTTTGAAGAAACAGCATCTCCATTTCCGATTGTTCTACCTGTAGTCTTTTTATTTTACTTGTTCTTTAACCTGCGCAACAAATTCGTTGGCTGGTTTAAAAGAAGGAATACTATGCGCAGGAATAATCATAGTCGTATTTTTTGAAATATTCCTTGCAGTTTTGGCAGCCCTACCTTTTACGATAAAACTTCCGAAACCTCGAAGATATACATTACTACCTTCGGTTAAAGAACCTTTCACTGCTTCCATAAAAGCTTCAACAGCTTTTTGTACTGTCACCTTTTCAATTCCTGTGTTTTCACTTACTTTATTAACAATATCTGCTTTTGTCATCTCTTATAATTTAATTATCAGTATTTTATACTTCAGGCACAATAAGGTTCAAATATAAAATAATTAAACAAGAACTCAATTATTTGCTTTTTTTATATTAATGAAACAATTAACACAGAAATCGTTCTTAAGGCTCGATTACTTCCGAATGGGAAGTATTCATGGCAAACTAAAGGAAATGGACGGATGGCTGCGAAACAGGCTGAGGCATTTGACACCATTGGAAGAAGCCTGAACGGAAAAGGAAAAACCTGATTCAATAGGGTGTTGATCCTGAACATGCCTATCAATGGAGCAGAACCCGAATGGGAGCATGGGCAACTGCCCAAAGTCCGATTTTGATTACTACCATTACCTCGGAACGGTTACGGAAAAGAGGTTATGAGGCTTTGACAACGTATTACGAGAAAATTGCTCCACATCTTAATGAACCGCTGTATACGAGAACCTTACGTACAGTGGTGTGAGAGGCTCTCCCCGTCATTATCCTCTGGCGGGGCAGTCTACTCGATTGGGCATAGTTATTTTTCATTTTGTTTTATGCTAATAATTCCATCTGTTTTCTTAAATTTTGCAATTGCCCAACCTGACCAATCTAAATTTGGTCTGGGATTATGTGAAACAATAATTGATTGAAAATGTGCTTTTGAACTCTGTAAATAATCTAAATAAGGTTTTATATTAGAATCGTCAAAATTATAAATTGGTGGCCAATCAATTAATAGTAAAACGGATTTAAATTTTGATATTTCAGTTGCAAAACTAATTGCAATATCTAAAATTACACTTGAACGCTCTGTTCCTGAATACATACTGAAAGATTGAAGTCCCATTGTTCCAATATCAACTTTTAAACTATCTACAAGATATGGTTTTGTTCTTATCTCTTCTACTTTAATCCTTTTTGTTGTAAGACCATGTTTAATACCTGTAGTTAAAAGCATTGATTTCACAAATGACCTATCTAAACCAAAACAATCTGCAATTTTCTTTAAATCATCAGTATTCGATTTAATTGTTTCTCTTAAATAAAGCACAAAAAAATCATATGGAACAAAAGGTTGCTTTTCATTTTTTATACTGTAAAATAGTTGATTGTTCTTTATTGTTGCTGTAAAATTAGATAGTACAGGATTGTCAAGGTTTATTTCTGTAGAAAATTCGGATTTTGGTTTATTCCATCTCGGAATTATTCTCTGGCTGAAATAAGAATATAAAATTTCTATAATAGTAGATTTGCCAGTCAAATTTTCGCCTGTAAATAAAGTTACCTTACCTAAATTTACTTGTATTGGATTGGTAAAAATATTGCCAGTAATTTTTAAACAATTTATCCAGTTTAAAGGATACATATATTCCCCCATTTCCGCAGAAATAAGAAATTCATGTCTATTCTTATACCTAGTTAGTAAATCAGAAGTATATTTATTATCCTTTGATTTCCTATCAACTATTTTGTGATGATTTGTACAAAGATAAATTCCATTTTCTGGCCTTTTCAATTCTTTCTCTGCTAATCCGCCATCTGTTCTTGGACCTTTAGGTACTGCCGAAAATATATGAGCACATTCCCCAATAGTAATTGAGTCATCGTTATTTACCCCAGGTCCAACTAAAGTTTTATTACAACCAGGGAAACTACATTTAAATCCAGCCCTTCTGGCAATAATATCTTTTATTTTTTCATCAAATTCAATTCTATCCTTTTTTTTCGCCATTTATTTAAAAGAATTAAGGTTGATTTGCAGTTTGGTATAATTATGCCTAACCTAGGAAGTCCGGGTAGCTGATGTTGAACTAAATCCCTACGGGATAGCTTTTATATTCATTTCTTTGTGTCTTAGTTTTTTGAAATCTAAACTTTAAATCTCCCATTTCTTTTTTTTTGTGATTTTGTAATCCCAATTAATTTAATCTTAAACTCTATATTTGTGCAATACAAAACTCTCTTTAAATAGTTTTTGCTTCCACTTTAAGTGACCAATCAAATTAACAATAACTCAAAAGCGGTCATTAAGTACATAGTCAAAATTTCTGCGAAATAGGCCGGGGTGTAGTTAAACACCGACTCATCGCTGGGTCTTGCAGACCGCTCAGAGTCCTATTTATTAGCAATAGGGCATATTATCATCCATAAAGACTATTATTAAAAATTTCTAATTATTCGCTTTAAGATACCAATAGCCTGATTAACAATTGAAAAGTTGAATATTTTTATTATAACTGAAAGAATAACTAATAGAATTACAGAAAATATTATATTTAATTGCCAAGAATTATTTGGATAGGCTTTTAGTACAACTAAAAATAGGAGCGTTGCCAATAAAATAAAAATAATTGATATAATTCCAATAAAGATTATTTTCATAGTTAAATTAAGATCTTTATCTATAATTCTACTCGAACCCATTATTCCAAGTGGAATCTTTTTGTACGGAATAGGTGGAATATCACCAATCTGAGGAGGAAGATTAGCTAATAAAATGTCCAAAATATTCTTCGAATTAATTTTGAAGATATCTTTTTCATACGCATATACAGATGAATATCTTTTTGTTACGTCTCTTAAGCTAGGATAATCAAATGCATAAGCAGTCAATACTAAAATTGGAATTGTTTTATTCTTTTCTCTTATTACATCAAGTAGTGCTAAGCCACCTTGATCATATATTTGTTCACGAATCCGAACATCAATTACTATGGCTTTGTAATCTTGAAGATCAGAAATTGATATATAGTGATCTGCCTCCTCAAATTTGCCAATTACTTTGATATTGCAAGGACAATAATCGGAGAGTAATTTTGATAATTCCTCTTGCCATCTCTTCTCATTTTCAATGATGAGAATTTTTAATTTCTTTGATTTATTCATGATTACGATATTGAAATACTCCATTGAACAATTGCAGAAGAGTCATCTGTAGAGATAGAAACCTCTGAACCCAAACTAAGACAAAGGTTCTTAAAAAAACGCCAATTATCATTAATCTCAAATTTTTCTTTATCCTGGTTAATAATAATTTCGGTTATGAGAAAATTTTTCTCCAACTTAAATTCAATACTTACATTTGGATATCGAACTTTGCTGATTGACTTATTTAAAGAATGAAATGCATATAAAAATAAAATCCAATAGTCATCAATGTTTATCTTACGATCAGAAAATAGAATAGGATAATATTTAACAACATTATATGAGTGAAAAACTCCACATAGCCACTCAATTCTATCTCCAAGCATTTCAAAATCTACCATTTCTTGTTTGTAGTCTTTCATTCGGTACAGAGCATGCAACGAATCTAAAAATCTTCTCAAATTGTTTAGATGTCTTTTATCACTGTCGAGATGAGAGAGTGAATCCTGATCTTGATTTATTTCCTTTTCTCGCTCTTGATACGAAAAATACAATCCATTCAGAATCCATTTCAAATCATGCATTAAAGCAGGAATAATGGATGCATTTACTTCATCAAAGAGAATTTGTCTTTGCCTTTCAGTGAATTCATTAATTTCTGACTCACAAAAAGGACATTTGATTTTATCATTTGATTCCATATTTTAATATTAAGCAAATATTTCAAAGTGTCAATGCCTTGTTGCTAACGTAGGAAGCTACACGCAGGCGGATTGCGGGCGATTTCCTGTCAAGCCGAAAGACAGCCTGAGCGGAAAGATGCCCACCGAAAACCGCTGCTGCCGCACTTGACGGGTAGCTGAAGTGTGTGCCCTGCATAAGCAGCAGTGCGCACTTGTTGTAAGCTCTGGAAAAAGTTTAAATATACAAATAAACTTTACTAAGCATAAGAACAACAAGTGTTATTTTCCCAAGGGGTGAAAGTCCCTTATGCGCCCCGAGTAATCGGGGAAGCATTAGCAAGTGGCAAGGTGGTTTTCCGTGAGGAATGCACTGAAGGAAGCCAAACGGCAAAATCCGGTACTGACGAACAGAAACGGCATATGAGGCTACGGAATGAGGATAAGCAAGCACTTCATTGTAACGTCCGAAGAACAAAACCATCGTTTTGTAGTAGATGCCGCAGGAATTGGAGGAAGGGAAAAGCTTTTACCAGGGGATACCTTGACAATCACGGGCTTGGTTAAGTCAAGGAGTCAGCAGAGGTCATAGTAGTTGTCAGTAACGAGCCGATGAATGAAGCGGAGGTCTCACAAGACAATGAAGGACTGAACATTGGGTTGTCTCGAATTCGATAAGGAGGTTCAAATTTCGAATTTGCTAGCCTTATCCTAAACAAAGACAAAGGTATCATTGGTGTAAAGAGCGATGGTGCTGATACCTGATGAACCGCCGTATACGAGAACCGTACGTACGGTGGTGTGAGAGGCGCACTCCGTCAGCTAACTACTGGCGGAGCCGTCTACTCGATTAGCGGTTCGTGCTTTCGTTTTCTGATAGTTGGTATTTCATTTAACTTGTATTTTATATTATAATTCCTCTAAAAGTTTGACCTTATAATTTATTAGTTGGTAAAAACACTTTGATTCAATGTTTATATTAGCTTGTGGAGTTTGGGCACATGCATGTATATTGAAATATTGATTTTTTTAGTTTGGTTTTCGTAAATTTAGTTGTATAATTGCATTCTAAAATTACTGTTAGTCTAAATAAGACGTCAGGTTTTCATCCTGGAAATATGGGTTAATCTCATACAGACAAAATACCGACTTTAGTCGGTATTTTTTTTATCATCGAAATCGATTAAGTAACCAGGTAAAAACTTTAATACTATTAAAGGAAGAATCAACGCAAATAAAATTGAAACAAATCCATACAATTTATTTATTCCTTCAAAAATTAGAGAATATAAAGCATTACTCCCGACGTTAATAGAAATGACTATCAGGTATAATATTATAATTTTAAGGATTATGGATTTTTTTCTTTCTTTTAATATCTTGAATTTCTTTATATTGATTACATGTGATAACTTATGATATAATAGTTCTCCAATAAAAATACCATAAAGTTGAAAATCATCTTTTCTCCCTAATTTAAAAACTCCGTGTCCATTAAATGCAAAATATAAATTCTTATTGGCAATCTTGTAAATACTTGAATATGTAAGCAGTATGTCAACATAACAGTTCTTTGGAATAATAGTTTCTAAGTTGCCAATTATCTCTTCTCTTATGATTTCACCTTCTTTATTTATCGTGCGATAATCATCATAGGTATATATCAATATTCCTTTAATGCTATTCAGATTACTATTATTTTTATTTTTCAATTCCAACAATAATTCTTCTACATTATAACCTTTTACTGAATTATCCTTATATACACAAGTATTGTCTAATGATGATAAAGGCTCAATCTCAGGATCTACTATTTTACCAAAACCTCTATCAAGAAGCAAGTATTCTATATTTTGGCTTTTTATGAATAAATTCATTTGTTCGGCCCCATTACTTACATTACTATTATCGATTTCTTGATAATAAGTATGAATATGAAAGTTCGAATTGAACTTATATAATGAATCAGCCTCAAAAATTCGTTTTTTTATTTTGTTTGCAATAATAAAGTTGTCATCCAACAAGAGAACATTTATTGTTTTCATAAGTGAATGCTTAAGATTAAACTTATAGTTATCTCTTAATTTTTTTGATGCTATCAGACACTAGACTCCAAGCAGTTGCATCATATACTTTTGATACATCAACTCGTTTATCAATCTGTTTTGATTCAAATAAAATCCTTTCTGCATTTTCAAGGTCTTTGGGATTTATATAACCAATACCATGTATCGCGGCATCACCAGTTGTCACTAACTCAATTACCGATTTCATTACAAGTACTTGTTCATCTTTAGACAATTCACTATTGCTTTTAAGTATAATTTGTAATGCTTCATCAGGATTTGAAATAGTAAACTGCCAACCTTTAATAGATGCTTCTAAAAACTTGGTTACTGTTTCTTTATTTTTGTTTAAGTAATCTTTTCTACAAAATATTAAATCACCTAAAATCGCAGAATTGTAATCCTTAGGAGAAAGGATTTGAAGTTTATCTTTTGACCAACCTTTGATCGCCAAAAAGTTCATTTCCCCGTATGTTGTTACTTGAGAACATACATATTGGTCTTGAATAAAAGGGACAACAGAAAATTCCTGTGGAATCATCTCAATATCCTTTTCTGTCATTCCTTGTGACTTTAACATTGCAATAAACTCTACTTCATCACCTCCAAGCCAAAGACCTACCTTTTTCCCTTTCAAATCACTTAACTGCTTAATGCTATTTTCTTTTTTAAGGATGTATCTATTGGGAGAATCTTGGAAGATTTGAGCAATCTCAATAAGGGGGACACCATTGCTTTGAGCAGCAATAATTTGATTCGGTACACCTATAGCAATATCATCAGTACCTGCTGCAACGGTTACTTGCGGTTTTAGGTCTGGTCCTCCGGGTAAAATATTTACGTCCAATCCATATTCTTTGTAATACCCCTTTTCTTTAGCCACAATGTACCCAGCAAACTGACTATGTGAAAACCATTGTAACCGGAAATTAATTTTTACTAAATCATTCGTTTGTTTCTTGCTACTGCTATTACAACCATTAAGTAGTACAACTGCAAATATAATTGTAGTACTTAGCAAGGCAATTCTTTTAATTTTGCTCATGTCTTTTATTTTTAAATGTTAATTTTTCTATTAAAACCATTAAGTAATACATACCCAAGCCCATAGAACAGGCGACAATAATATAACCAAATAGACGAGGTGTATTTAGATTATATGAAGCTTGAAGCATACCGAATCCTAAACCCGATGTTGCTCCTATAAATTCAGCTACAATTGCCCCTATTACTGAATAGGTTGCATTAAGTTTAAGACCTGAAAAAATATAAGGAACGGCATTTCTAATTTTAAATTTTATCAAAAATTCAAAATTAGTTGCACCATAAGTGTAAAATAATTCTTTATAAATAGCAGAATATTCATTAAGGCCCTTGAATGTGTTGATAGCTAATGGAAAGAAACATAGAAAAGCAGCCAGAATTACTTTTGACGTGATGTCATGTCCAAACCATATTATTACCAGAGGTGCAAGAGCTACAATTGGAATAGCATTCGATGCTACAACATAAGGCAAAATTGTTTTTGCAAGAAGTTTACTTTGAGCCATTAGCATACCTGTTATAAATCCTATTGACGAACCGAGAATAAAGCCTAAAATTGCTTCATGAAAGGTAGTAATCGAATTAGCTAGAAATGCAGATTTTGATTTAATTATTGCAGGAAATATATCTGAGAGCTTTGGAAATACATAATTGGGAATTGAAAAAAGTGATGGGATAAACTCCCATAATAAAAGTAGTATGAAAAAGAAGGAAATTGGCAATATGTTTTTAATTGTTTTCATTGTTATTTGTTTCTGCAAGTAAAAGTGTGCGACATTTTGAAACTAAAGATAAAAATTCAACACTTTCTAACGATTTGATATTTTCTATTTTTAAGTCAACATCAATAATTTCTTTTACTTTAGCCGGAAGTGATGTTAATATAACTATTCGATTTGCAAATATTATAGCTTCTTCAATACTATGAGTAACAAGTATTGTAGGTATTTTCACTTCTTGTATCATTTTTCTTAAATTTATAGCAAGTTGTGTCCTTGTCAACAAATCAAGTGATGCAAAAGGTTCATCAAGTAAAAGCAAATCTGGTTTCGTGAATAATGCACGAGCTAAACTAACTCTTTGCTTCATTCCACCGGATAATTGGTAAGGATAATAGTTGTCAAATTTATCAAGACCAGTTAATTGAAGTAGAAAGTTTAATCTTTCTTCGCTTTCTTTGTCTGACATTACTTTTTTGCCAATTTTTTCTGGCAGCATAATGTTTTCTTTAATATTACACCATTCTAACAAGGCTGGTTCTTGAAATGCAAAACCTATTTTTTTATTTATCCTTGCATCTTCGGGGCTAAAATCATTAATCACTATCGATCCTTCTGATGTTTGTAAATAACCAGAGATACATCGCAAAAGTGTTGATTTTCCACAACCCGAAGGCCCTAAAATAGAAATAGGCTTATTTTCTGTCAATTCAATTGACAGATTATTGAATACGAGAAGCTCGTTTTCTGGATAACCGAATTTTATATGATTAATGTTAATCATTAGATGGTTGTGGTTTAGTTCCTGTAATTTTTTCCCAAATATTCTCAAACCAAAATTCAATCTTATCTATTTGTTCATCAATTGTAAATTGAATATCATAGCCATTTTCTAAAGCATTGTGATTATCGTTAAGAATGTTGTGTACCCCTTGTGGACTCATAACGGCAACCCTTCCTTTATTGCCAAATGGAATATTTTTATACAAGGCAATATCATTAGGCAACGGTAACGGAAAATCTTTGGTAACAGGGCATGGATTCAATTCTTGTATATTACGAATAAAAATATTTTTATCAATTAATTGCACTTTTTCTCTAATTTCTACCTTTCTTATTTTGTCTTTTATATTTTTTTCATTTGTTTTAGTTATCCTATTACTCTCAACTAATAACAAGAAATATTTGTGGTTTTGTTTTTTTAGAACTTCGTTAATTATGCCATCAATTCTATAATTTATCCAACTCAGATCATATGTTATGCCATAAACAATTTCACTTTCTTTTTCATATTCTTCAGATTGTTCCCAAGAAACTAGGCACGAAATTGGTGAGTTACTTATATTCTTAGAAATACGTTCATTTTGTTTTATTCGAGCATCTAAGTCCTTCATTTTGTTTTCGTAATCATTTTTGAAGAAAATAAATGTCTCCAAAACATCTATATATTTAATTTTCGTTTCGGATAGATTCTTCGCAATCTTACGAATTATCATATGTGAAAACCATGTGAAAATCCAAGCGGTTAGCAATGAAGCCGATATTATAGCTCCTAAAGTCTTTAAGGTTACTATTTCAGACTTTCCATCACTAACAACAGCAAAAAAAGCAAGTACAATACCTGTTATTGCAACAATTAATGTTAATGCTCCACCCCAAAAGGAAAACATTTCCTTTTTTAATTCAATAGATATTCTTTTTTCGGAAGAATTTACTTCAATAAGCCGTTTTTGTTCTTCTAGACTAGTCATTGGTAATATTATTTTATCAAAATAAGAAAAGTGGTATCATCAATATTTAAGAAGTTATGCAAAATTAAGTAAGGTTTTATTACTTGAAATATTTCGTTCTTTACTTTATGAGACAAATTTAAAAACATGTCTTTTGAAATCCCTAGAATAAAGGGATATAACCAATGGTTTTCTGAATTAATTATATCTTCTATTGAGATGCACAAATGCTTCCCTATTGAATTAAATTTTTGATACTCAAGTTTTCTTTCAATTATTAATTCTTCAACAATTGATACTTGGGATGTTGGAACTCGAAAACCAACTTTCGCTAATTCATTTCTTAGCTCAAACAAATTGTTATTTTCATTTTCCAAATTTATCAATAAATAATATGGTCTATTATTCCGCCTATTATCAACAAATTCAAATAAAGAGTTTACTATATCTGGTTCATATAGAACTTGAATAAATGATATAAAATCAAAACTAAAGTCCTTCCTATGGTCAGCGAAATCTTCAAAAGTACGATGAAATCCCTTAATTTCTGTAATTGTTTTTAACTTATCAAAATTACCAGAGATCGTTAATTCATTGACCCATCTGTTACTCGGTTCAACAAAGGTAATGTTCGGTTTATAATTAAAAAGAGGTAGTAATCGCAATATTTTCTCACCATTTCCAATCCCTACATCTAACCAATTCAATGGTTTAATATCAGCCCCTATTTTTTTAATAATATGGGTCTTAAATACATTGAAGAAATCATCTACTTCATTGGAATGATGATAGAAGTCAATGACTGTATCCTCAAAAAAATAGTCTCTATGTTTAGTCTTGGTCATATTAATTTAAAATGCTAAAATACCAAAAAAACTATTGAAACAACGTAGGCAAAATTGCAACTCTTTGGCAAGCTTCGATTTGTGTCGCGGTTTGTGTCGCTTGACAGTGTGCAGCAAATGTTTCAATGAAAATGTGTCTGTCTGCTATGCGCACTTAGCATGACCGCTAACTAGTAACTATCATCAAAGATATGGTACTTTTCTTGATTTTTATTGATAATTAGAGTTTTTATTTTAAACCTTTAATGGCTGGTGTCCTGAGTAATAGATCGAATGGACAACAATGTTCTTTGCTGCTCTCGGGATTACAGTACGCATGTATCATCGTGCTTTTACTTTAATGTTCCAACAATTGATGTATTTTGCGAATATCAATTCCGCTTTCAAGTAAATATGTCACAAAACTATGCCTGTGTGTGCGTGCCGTTGCTTGCTTCTCCAATTCAGCACCAGTTACTACATTCATAGTCGCTGTAGTACATTTGTGGAAATTATACGAAATTCTATAAACGTTATTTCTAGCCAGGTGCAAGGTGCAAGCATATCTATATAGATATGCTTGCACCTTGCACCTGGGATAAAAAACTGATGTTCAATATGTTTGTTTGTCCCAAAATAAATTGTAAATTTGAACCTGAGATTGATGCAGACACGCGTTTGTCAGAGGCAGACAGAATTCTAATAGCACAGTGTCCAGATCGTACCCCTTTTAGGGAATAAAAATGGTAATATATTGATATTGAAATAAGTACCCTTGGTGGTTAAATCCCCAGCTGGGTCACACCAAAAGCATCAATTGACACTAAAAGCGCTTAAATCAAAGATTTAAGCGCTTTTTTATTTTCCGGAAGGTGTCAAAATATGCACCACCTGAGGATTAGTTGAATATTAAATTCTTTTTGATTAGATATTTAATCTTTTCACATAAAAACTCTCATATAAATATACATTAAATCACTAGACTTTGTTGATATTTTTGAACGACTAAAAAAATTAATAGCAAGCATGACATGGAAATAGAAAAAATCACCATTAAAGGAGGCGTCGGAAAAGACGGACTTCCTGAAAAAGTTGATCAGTTTGAGCTGAGGATGGGCGATATTGTCAGCATTGTTGGGCCAACCGGTTGCGGTAAAACAACGCTGATCAACGATATCGAACTGTTCGGAAACCGCAACACTCCCTCGCAACGGCAAATCCTGCTAAACGGAGAGCCTGTCCCCGATGACTTTACGTTCGATCCGTCGAAACACCCGATTGCCTTGATTTCGCAGCACACCAATTTTCTGAGCGATTTGCCGGTAGGCGAATTCCTGACTATTCACGCAACTGTGCGGGGCGCTGATGATATTCAGAAAGTTGTTGGCGAAACCATCGAATTTGCCAACCAACTTACCGGCGAGGCAATTATTAAAGAAACTGCTATGACTGAACTCTCGGGCGGGCAAACGCGTTCGCTGCTGATTGCCGATGCTGTTATCATTGGCAACTCTCCTATCATTCTTCTTGACGAAATTGAAAATGCAGGAATCCACAAAACCAAAGCGCTCGATCTGCTGAAGAACTACCGCAAAATTTTTGTATTTGTAACCCACGATCCAACCATTGCTTTGCTTTCCGATTTCAGAATAGTAATGAAAAACGGAGCCATGCAGAAACTGATTTATTCGAATGCCGACGAGAAGAGGGCGGCGAATAAACTGAAAAGCATGGACGACATTATTTTGCACTATCGCAGTTTGGTAAGGGCTGGCGAGGAATTACATGCCAACCTTTTGGAAGAAGAATTAATAGGAATCAACTAAAAACAGAAAACACATGAAATTGATAGTATTTGCAGGACCTCCAACCTGCGGAAAAACAACCGTCATTCGGCAGGTGATCCGCCGGATGATTGCCGGGAACCACAAACCATCGTACATTAAAATAGATGTTCTTTATGCCGATGAGGATGAAGTTATTAACAAAGAATTTGGTATTCCAACCCGGAAAATCTATTCAGGAGAATTATGCCCCGACCATTGTAATGTGGTTGTTCTCGACGAAGCTGTTGAATGGGCCGAAAAAGTAGGTTCCGATTACCTTTTTGTTGAAACAGCCGGTTTGTGCCTTCGCTGTTCGCCTTATGTCGAGAATTCGCTTGGGATCGTAGTACTCGAATGTACCAGTGGTATGAACCTTCCACGGAAAATTGGTCCGATGCTCACCTTAGCCGATATCAGTGTAATCACCAAGATTGACCTTGTTTCTCAGGCCGAACGCGAAGTTTTCCGCTACCGGGTTCTCGAAGCGGCCAAAGAAATTACGGTGGTTGAAAGTAATGCACTTTACGGCATTGGTATCGATCCGATTGTCAGGCGCATCCTGAAAACAGTTGACATCGAATTTCCGATGTATCTGCGCGGCAATCCACCCGTTGGAACTTGTACCATTTGTGTAGGCAAAAAAGAGATTGGCGCCAAGCATCACTTTGGTGTACTCCGCACCATGGAGCAGGAATTGTTTTATGTAGGTGAATAATACATTTAAAAAAGTCTGTTATGCAAAAGAGAATTTATCTTGATAATGCCGCGACCACGTGTCTCGACAACAGGCTATTGGAGGTCATGTTGCCTCTTTTTGACAAGCAGTTTGGCAATTCTTCGAGCCTGCATTCATTCGGCGTTGATGCAAAAAATGTGTTGGATCATGCACATGAGCAGATTGCCGGTTACATTGGCGCTACGCCTGAAGAGCTTGTTTTTACTTCAGGAGGGACCGAATCGAACAATTTTGCGATAAAGGGAATTGCGCTGGCCAACCGGCACAAGGGAAACCACATCATCGTATCGTCCATCGAGCACGATTGTATCCTGAATGCCTGCAAATGGCTGGAAGAACAGGGATTTTACATCACCTATCTTCCGGTCGATCATGAGGGGATTGTTGATCTCGATTTCCTGAAACGGGCGATTAATCCGAAAACTATACTGGTTTCGGTGATGTTCGCCAACAACGAAATTGGCACCATTGAACCCATCGACGAAATTGGCCGGATTTGTCGCGACAGAAATGTTCTTTTCCATTCGGATGCCTGCCAAAGTTTCGGGAAAGTGCCTGTTGATGTGGTTCGGTCGAACATCGACCTGCTGACCATCAATTCGCATAAAATTTACGGACCTAAAGGAGTTGGCGCGTTGTATGTCCGAAAAGGAATTGCGATTATACCTTTGCTGCATGGTGGCGGACAGGAACATGGGTTGCGCTCAACAACTGAAAACATTCCCGGGATTGCAGGTTTTGCAAAGGCTGCTGAATTGTGCATGGACGAAATGGAAAACGAAACCATCCGGTTGACACATCTCCGAAAAAAGTTCACCAATTATTTGTTCTGCGAATTTGAAGATGCCTACATCAATGGGCACGAAAAACTACGGTTGCCGGGGCATGTAAATTTTAGTTTTCATGGCTTGGAAGGCGAAACCATCCGTTTACTTCTGTTGCTCGATGAACTTGGAATTGCCGTTTCGGCAGGTTCGGCTTGTTCATCCAATCACGGCAGCAATGCCTCGCATGTTTTGCAGGCCATAGGTCTGAATCCGTTTGAAGCCCGTGGTGGAATCCGTGTCAGTTTTGGCCGGTTTACTACTGAAGCCGATATTGATTTCTGTCTCCATGCGTTAAAACAAAGCGTTCCGGAGTTGAATGCAATCTTTTCTTAAACCATTAATTCCAGAGAAAAATGATAAAGACCATCGTGAGTATTGAAGAAAGTCTGAAGCCGAATTCTGAGGTTGAAAAATACAACTTTGAACCTTCGTTAATGAAACGTCCGGTAGAAATGCATATGAACTACGTTCAACTTGCCCGGTTTGTATTGGTACAATCGCTGAAAATTTATTTTGGAGTTTTGTTTTCATCTTGCTTTGCCATTTTCACGGTTGTTTTGGTCAGCTATCCTGGTCGGAAAATAAAACAATTTTATCAATTATTTATCAATCAGAAATTTAAAAACAAAAAATATGAATACACTAACTGCTGAAAAGCCAAAATTAATTCTTCCCAATCTGAATTGCGGAGCTTGTGGTTACAAAACCTGTACTGATTTTGCTTTGGCTGTTGACGATGCCAAAGTTGAAGTGCGCATGTGCATCCATGCCAAACAGGTTGCCAAAGAAGAACGTAGCCAGTTGAATTGCCTGAGCTGTTTGGGCGGTGAAAATATTGGCGAAAAACTGGAATGGAAAGACAGCCTGAAACGCGATTTTGATTTCATCCTCGATGTAATGGAAGGCGAACCTGGACCGAAAGAAACCATTTTACCCTATAATCCGGCACTGGTAAAAGAGTTGGGCGTAAAGAAAGGCGATGTGATGATTGGCCGCCCGATGGGAATGTCATGCGGTTGCCCGGTAACCCACTGCGGGGTTGTTTCGGATGTTGATGCCCGCAATGGGGTAATTTACTGGAATGTGACTGGTCCACTTCGCCCACGTTCAGAAGGGTTTGTTGATATTGGCTTTTACGTTTCACAGGCTTACGAAGGAATCATCAAAGAATCGAGAGAAGAAATAAAATTGGGACGGCGCTACTGGTTTTTGCCGAAACGCTGTATGTTGCAATGGCGGCACAGTGGACTGGTAAATGCTGTAACCAAAATGAGAGATGGAAGCTATAAAGTGAGAATTGAAGGGCTTTACATAGGGTGATTGTTCATCTAAATGTTAATTTTGATGAAATTTTGTGCGCGTAAGTCTTGAAAATTAAGTTGTTTGCTTATTTTGCCGTTGTAGGTCGAACTACAGGTATTCAATCCTGTGAAATCAAGTTGAAAATAAAAACATTGAACTGAGTTACAGAACTTAATTCAAATGAAAAAATATTCATGGAAAATTCTTCAAAAAAAATAGTAATTGCCGATTCACAGTTTTTGGTGGTCGAGTCGCTGAAAACGATTCTGACTGCTGATGGACGGTTTCTTGTTTCAGGTATTGTGAATTCACAAACCGAGTTGATTAAAGCTTTGGAGAATGAACTCTGCGGACTATTAATTACTGATATTTCAATGTTTGATTACAACGGGATAGATGACCTGCAACGGATAAGAACAAGATTTCCGAACTTTTCGGTGCTAATATTGACCAATTCGATCAGCAAGGCTGAATTTACAGAGTTGTCTAAAATTGGGATAAAAAACATCATTTATAAAACGGCTGAACTTGACGAAATTCTTTCGGCAGTTGACGCAACGTTGAGAGGGAAAAAATACTACGCCGACGAAATACTGGATCTGATTCTTGAATTGGGAGAAAGTAAATCGGTACCCGAAGAACCAACCCATTTGACTTCTTCTGAAATCGAGATTGTACGATTGATAGCCGGAGGTTTAACGACCAAAGAAATCGCCAGCAAGAAAAACATCAGTTTTCACACTGTGAATACCCATCGGAAGAATATCTTCCGAAAAATGGGCGTATCCAATGCCTCCGAGTTAATTATGCTCGCCATAAAAGCCGGATGGATTGATAATATTGAGTATTTCATCTGATTAAAATTAGTTTTTGAATTGTCAGATGCGCGCCTGACAAGCCTTTTGACTGGCAGGGAACTCGCCGGAAATAATTATCACCTGATTGGAGTTGACTCTCATGGCTCGTTTCATCTAAAAATGACTTGTTTATGGCATATAAAATACCATAAATAAGGGATTTAAGAGCTAGCCTTTTTTACCGAAATTTGGTTTGTAAAACATTTGGTATGAAAAAAATTACAAATCGAAAAAAAAGTACAGGGGCACGTGTTTTTACCACAGGAAATAGTGCTGGCGGTTTAGTTCGATGCCATTGTCAAGGAACGTTTGAACAATTATTCAACTAATCAATCTGCCCTGATTCCCCCTCAGGGCAGGTTTTCCATTTTAAATTTATTCAAATGACATACAACAATCAATTTATAATCGGTAACGGGATTGAAGAAATAGGTATTAAAGGACTCTATTTTAAAATTGAAGGACTCCATAATACCGAGTTTGATCCCGAATTTGAACCCATTTTGGATGCCCAGCTCAATTGGCTATTGTCTAATATGGAAAAGTATCCGGATTTCATCAAGAAAGATCTGATCTTGTCAGGTTTTCGGAATTTACATGAGCGAACGGGCGCTTCGAATCGGAAAAACCTTGCAGCTCCTGAAAACTTATTGAAAACCGTTTCCAAACACCGGTCAATACCTCGCATTAATTTGCTGGTTGATATTTACAACACCATCTCCATCAAATACAAGCTGGCTTTGGGAGCGCACGATTTAGCTTCGGTTGAGGGAAATATACATTTAAAATTCACTTCAGGAAACGAAAAATACATTCCGCTTGGAGCAACCGAGCCCAAAGAAGTTCCGGCCAACCATTATTCGTATGTTGACGACAGTGATGAAATCCTTTGTTATCTGGATGTTCGGCAGGTCAATAAGTCGTTGGTTGCCCCTGAAACAACCGATTGTTTCTTTGTTGTGCAAGGAAACGCAGAAACATCATTTCGGTATATTGAAGATGCTTCAAGCGAACTTATTGCATTAACGAAAAAATTCTGCGGCGGACGTGAAACTATTTTAGGATGTGTTGGATAGTAAACGGAGCTGATTAAACTAAAAAAACCAAAAGGATGATGGAAAAAATAATTGAACCGGTCAGGCGTGAAAAACTCATTACAGAATTGAAGTTTTGCAAGTTTATCAAACACACATTCAGGAGAAGTAATGAGATTTACAGCTTTGTGAATACCGATGCCCCTTCCATAATGGTTGAAGTTGGCCGGCTCCGTGAAGAAGCTTTCCGATCAATTGATTGTGGCACAGGCAATATTATTGATTTAGATGATTATGATAAAGGTATTGGCGCTTACCGGCAATTAATCGTTTGGAACCCGCGTGATCAGGAAATTATTGGTGGTTACCGGTATGCTGTTGGGGTAAATTACCTTGAGCAAATCGACCGTTTGTCCATGACACATTACTTTCGGTATTCCGAGAAATTTAAGGCTGAATATCTTCCCCACAGCATCGAATTGGGGCGTGCATGGATAAATCCAGTCTATCGTTCGACGGTATCCGATAGTAATTCTATTTTTGCACTCGATAATCTTTGGGATGGTATTGGTGCTATAATTGCTGAAAATAAGAATATTAGATATTTGTATGGTAAAATTACCATTCCTGAAAACTATCACACAACCGCCCGTATTTTATTAACCTGGTTTCTTGACCATTATTATAAAGGTAAAAACAATTTAATAAGTCCAAAGAAACCCGTTTTTTCGCCTCAAGTATTGGCTATCGCCGGAAATAAAGTAACAGGCACCAGCCCAGAAACTGACTATAAAGTCATCGCAAACTATATCAAATCGCAGGGGGTGGCCGTTCCTCCCTTAATTAGCGCCTATTTGAGATTAGCCAAACGGCTGACTACTTTTGGAACAACGACCAATCCGGAATTAGGAAATGCTTTTGAAACAGGGATTTTAATCGCAATAAAAGATATTCATCCTGAAAAACATGCAAGATACGTCAGCACTACAATTCAGAAAAAAAGACTGATGTTTGTTGCTCAGGAATGAACCATAGAAGAATGATAGACAGAACTAAATTTGCTTCGGTTATAAAATTGATTTTGATATTTCTGATTGCATTTGAAATGTCGTGTGTAAGCCTTCAAAAGAATTATCTGGTTAACCAAACTGGATCTGAAGTAAAACTAATGCCGACCTTTATTCCTTCCGGAACTAAAAAACAGTTTCTTCAACGCCAAGCCGATAGTTTATTGCTGGTCATTTCGGAGCAAAAGAAACGTAATTCACATCTAAAAGGATTGTTAATCAATAAATTGTATAGTGTTTTTGGCGAACAATTGAATAATGATCGGTATTACAACGAAGTACTTCAAAGAAACAAAATAAAAAACGACAGCTTGACTCCTGAACAATACCGGGCTGCACTCGAACTGCTTTCGTCAGCCGAAAATTATCAGCATAGCTACCAGAAAAACCGGTTGGTACGTCGTAGCATGAACCGGGGAGACCAGGGAAACAACATTCCCAAGGGAGTACTCTGGAAAAGCAACAAATTCTTGTACAGTCCATCAATCAGGAAGGAGATGGAAAAAAGTTTTATGAGGTATGATAACCGCCAATCCGACAGCATTTTTAATCTGTTGCCCGAAACGAATGTCTCGATTGCTTTACGCAACAATGTTTTTCACAACAACGACCGATTACATTCATGTATTTACGGTTTTGTTTATGGTGGAAGTTATATCGTTGGAAATACGATAGGTCTGTTTCACCGAGCAACAAACCGCCAGCAAAATGCAGAAATTTTGCGATCGGTATTACAACCATTTGATATTGTCCTGATGAAATCGCCACACCACCTGACCGACCAGTTTATTCCCGGATATTTTGGTCATGTCGGTGTTTGGCTAGGAAGCGAATTGGTTGCCCGGTTAAAAGTAAAAGCCACAGTTAAAGATAGCATTAAAGGTAGAGCCATGGTCGAAGTTTTGCGCAGCGGAGTGAAAATCAGTACGCTAAAAGATTTTTCTGACGGTGAAATTTTCCTGATTATCAGGCCAAAAAATTTATCTAACCAACTGAAAGAAAATATAGTAAGCAACATTCAGAAACAATTGGGTAAAGACTATGATTTCAATTTTGACATTGAATCGCCCGAAGCAATTACCTGCACCGAATTGGTTTATCTGGCCTATGATTTTGTCGATTGGAAAATCAGATATACTTGGTCGAGGTTTACCTTGTCGCCCGATGACCTGGTGTTGACCGCGCTCGACAATTCACTTTTCGAATTTCCGGTATTGCTCGAAAATGGTGTAATTAACAGCAATCCACCTCCTTCGGTTATCCATTCATTGGTTGGTGAGTCAATTCCGGTAAGTACCCAATAGGTGTTGGCTTATAACGTTTTCAGCATGTAAAGGTCGCACCCAAAATGCCCACTGTTTCCCAATGGCGAGCACAAATAGGTAAACCCAAATTTTTCGTAAACTTTGAGTGCTTGTTTCAGTTCGGGCATACTTTCCAGATATACTTTTCTGAAGCCAAATTCGCGTGCTGTATCCAGGCATTTTTCGATGATTGTTCTTCCAAGACCGGTTCCCCGGGCCTCAGGCAGCAAATACATTTTCACCAGTTCGCAGGTATCTTCCGGCAAGCCTTCTGTGGGATATATCCCTCCCCCACCAACTACGTTCCCATCTTCATCTTCAGCCACAAAATATATCGATCGGGACTTTTGAAAAGACTCAAAAAGCGAATCGGTTGCCGAATCGAAATAAACGGTTCCGGGATGATTGGCACCAAATTCAGCCAATGTATTTCGGATAATACATGATAATACGGGATTATCGGAAGGTTGAATAGCTCGGATTTTCATGGTTATTTAAATGTAATAGTTTGAACGGCAATATTAGCGAAATCAATCTAAAATCTCAATGATTGAGATACTTTTAGGATGAATATACCACAAATAAGGTATATAATATACAGCATTTTAGGTATTGTGACGGCGTATCGACTTCGCCATTTTTGTATCCATAATTAACCATATTACTATGAAAATATTTACATCAAATCTCATCGGATTTATTGGGAAACTACCCACAAGTAAACTTCTCAATGGAAACAAAAGACAACCGTTAGAATCAGAAGTTGTTGCAAGTAATTTGAATGAACCGCATGTGAGAAACTGGGGGAAAACCGCCAATTTTTTGCCTGAAATTGGCGAATGTCATTTGTCAACAGCACTTTATCAACTTGAGTTAGAACGGGCACGAGCTTCGGCTGTCGCCTGAATCCTAGTGTGTTTTTTAGTCATGTTTGCTATTTTTTGGCCTGATGTCCGATCTTTCTTTTTTTTTGTGATTATTTAAATTTTAGTGTTTTCCCATAGTCTAGGTTTAGTTTGCATTTAACAGATCGGAATTTCACGAGAAAGAGAAAATCGGCATCGGGTTTTAAGTTACTTGATTATTCTTATCATATCCACAGATTTATACCTATTAAAGTCATTAGAACTCAACGAATGCATGGAATTAATAAACGTTGAAGCTCAGATCAGGAATAGTAATTCAGAATTGTTAAAAAGACTTCCACGTTTCGTTGTCAAAGTATTAGCTAAATTGAGTTACCAGATCGAAATCAACCGGATTTTAACGAAATATGAAGATGCGGTGGGTATTGATTTCCTTCCCAAAATATTAGAAGAATTAAATATTCATGTTGAGATTGAAGGGTTGGAAAACCTTCCTGAGTCGGAAAAATGCTTCTTTGTGTCAAACCATCCGTTTGGAATTGCCGATGGGTTAATCCTGACGCATACCATAGCTTCAAAATATGGCGAATTCAAAGCTATTGTAAACGAAGTATTTGTTCTCATCCCCCAATTGAGGCCACTAATCGCAGCAGTGAATGTTTTCGGGACAAATCCGAAAGAATATCTCCAATCTCTGGATAAAGTATTCTATTCAGAAGTCCCAATTACCCATTTCCCCGCCGGAAGAGTTTCCCGATTGAAAAACTGGAGTGTTCGGGACATCAACTGGCATAAAAGCTTTGTTTCCAAATCGATTCAGTGCAAACGCGATGTTGTTCCTTTTTATTTCTACGGAAGGAATACCATCCTGTTTTACACCATATTTATACTCCGGAAAGCCTTTGGAATTAGAGCCAACCTTGAATTAGCCCTCCTACCCCATGAGCTGTTCAACAAAAGAAATAAAACCATCCGGTTGAAGATAGGTCAGCCGGTTTCTTACCAAACATTCGACAAATCAAAGTCCCATCAGGAATGGGCAGATCATATGCAAAACCTGGTGTACGCGTTGAAATAAGATTCACAAAAATATTACAGTTTTTCCAATACCAGTTCCAGATCGTGGATAATGTCCTCAGCATCTTCCAATCCAACTGAGAAGCGGAAGATTCCCTCTCCGGCAAACAACTTCCAGGAAGCCAATTGTTCAGGAGTGGTGAATTTAAACGAGCTTTCAAGCAATTCAGCCGAAGGCAGGTAAAAAATAAGCGACCGGTGGTGTCCCAGCGATACCGCGTAATGAATAATTTGCAGGTTTTCGACAAAAACACGCGCGGCCTCCCTTCCGTTTTTAACCTGAAAAGTGATCATTCCGGAGTAATTTTTCATTTGCCTTTTGGCCAATTCGTGTTGCGGATGACTTGCCAATCCTGGATAAATTACCCGTTCGACCTTGGGATGGCTTTCGAGAAATCTGGCTACGGCCAACGCGTTTTCGGCATGGGCTTTCATTCGCAAAGGGAAAGTGGCCAATCCGCGAATAATCAGCCAGGCATTAAACGGACTGATCACCCCGCCCAAACGGATGGCGGTTGTTTTGCGCAAGGCCGCAAGTTCGTTTTTCGATCCGATAATTGCTCCGCCCAGCGCATCGCCATGCCCACCCAGGTATTTGGTGAGCGAATGGACCACAAAATCGGCGCCCAATTCGAGCGGGCGGGTGGCAAGTGGTGTCGCAAACGTTGAATCAACAGCGAGTTTTGCCCCAATATCGTGTGCAATTCCGGCAACTAACTGAATGTCGGTCAACCGCAGCAAAGGATTGCAGGGCGTTTCAACATAAATCAATCGTGTATTAGGCAGAATAGCCCTTTTGATGGTTTCAATATCAGAAGTATTGACTTTGGTAATGGAAATATCGAGTCCGGGAATCATTTCGTTGGTCATTTCGGCCAGTGCAGCATAAGCCACATCGCTGATGATGGCATGATCGCCCGAACGAAGTGTGTGCAAAAGCAATGAAGTTATAGCCGCCATTCCGCTGGCAAAAGCGATTGCGGATTCACCCTGCTCCAAAGCGGCAAGTTTCAGTTCCAACTGGTGAATAGTTGGATTGCCCCACCGGGTGTAAATCCAGGCGGCATCTTCTTCCAATCCTTCTACCGAAAATCCGGCGTTGGCGTCGGCCACAAAGGTTGTTGACATCACAATGTTCGGTGCCGAGGCTCCTGTTACAGCATCAGGTTCTTCGCCTGCATGAACGGCGGTAGTATTGATCCCGATTGGGAAAGTTATTTTAGACATAGCTTTTACTTTATATAGGAATCAGCAAAGTTAGGTATTACCATTTCTGACTAAATACCACATTTACGGTATTTTTGAAACGAGTCGAATCAGGCTAACCAAAGAACTTGGCGCTGCCTCAATTCCGGTTTCGGTATTTTACCATCAAAATAACGACTACAAAACTCTGCGCTTCTGTTTCGCCAAAGACGATGAAACACTTGAAAAGGCGGGTGAGAGGCTTGCTGTGTTATAAAAGGTAAACGTGTCTGAAATACCATATTTGCGGTATGTAAAATACCACATCACGGTTATTTCCATAATTCTTTTCTATACCAATCTTTGTAATGAGAATAAGGCTGCTTCTGGGACGATCAAATAAAGCTAGTTGTCACGAGGTTCTTCTCTGTTCATTTGAAAACAGAAAACGGATGTAATTTTATTCTCATTTTTATGAAATATTTAATACCAGCACATCTAAACATGTTGTAATGTCTATTAAATCAATAGACATTATAGTTTTATTTTTACCAGAATTTAAAATCATTTATCATGAAAACGACAGGAAAAAAGATCAGTAATTTGAGGGAAGCCAGATTTTCAGGTTATTTCGGAAAAACAACACTCATTATAGCAGCTATGGCATTTTGCATGAATTCACAAGCCGAAAATGCAAATAAAACAATTACCATTGCGGGTTCAAAGTTTGCCAATCCGCTCATTGAAAAGTGGACCAGCGAATATTCAAAGGTCAATCCGGGTATTACCTTTAAATTCGTGAAGAGTTCGGATCAGAATACCAAAAGCGACCTGAAATTAACTGTAAATACATCAGTCCGGAATGAAGAAAAATCAACCGATAGTGAGGTTAATGTTGGCAGGTTGGCCGTTTTGCCGATCGAAAACGAGAAAAATGCCAGCTTCAATAAACAGCTAAAAAATGGAATCAAACAGGACGAACTTAAAAATATCTTTTTAGGTCTTGACCCCGATCAATTTGATTCAGAAAAGAAACCAGCGGCAGAACCTTCGTACACCGTTTACACGCAAACGCCGCAATCGCCAACAGCAAAGGTATTGATCGACCATTTTGGTCAGTCAACAGCTGAATTGGGAGGTGTTATTGTTACCGGTGACGACAAATACCTGGTTGAATCTGTTCTTAGCGATTCAACGGGTGTTAGCTACGGCAATTTAAGCTTGATTTACGATCTGAACAGCAGGGAACCGTTGAAGGGAATAAAAATACTCCCCATTGATCCGGACAATAGTGGCCACCTGAAAAAGGAAGAATTGGTTTACAGCAACTTAGACCAACTAATTACATTTCTTGAATCATCTGAAATAAAAACAATTCCTTCCGACAATGTTAGCCTTAGCTACAATAAGAAGAACAGCAGTTCGCTGGTTGATGATTTTGTGAATTGGGTAAAAATATCCGGACAACAGTTTAATCATCAGTATGGATTTTTGAAAACTGATGATAAAACCCCGGCTTTAACACAGAAATAAAAACAATCTCATTTTTATCTTTCAGTTTATCAACTAGTTAAACTTAGTTGCTTCATTGGAATAGTGCATGTAATCGGTAACTTCAAAATTGCTGATTCGGAAATTCTATGTCAAAAAAATCAGAACATTAACAAAAAGCCTGTTTCGGAGACGACAATACGTGTTGACCAAAACATCCTTCCATTTCCGGAACAGGCTTGTCAAAATCACAGAAATATGAAACGATGTTGTTGCTAATTGAAAATTGAAAAAGAGAATTAGTCAAGAGAGGTTAAATTTTAGAAATTAATAGATTAAAATGATGAGAAAACATTTACAACGAGTAACACAAACGCTTTTCTTTCTTGTTTTTACAATTCAAATGAACCCGGTTTTGGCACAGACCAAAAATACAATTACCGGTACAGTCATTGATGGAACAACAAAGGAAGCCATTATTGGAGCTACCGTTAGCATAAAGGGAAAGGCAATTGGAGGAGTAACCGATGCTGACGGAAAGTTTTCATTGACCATCAACCAACCACTACCGGTAACTTTAAACGTCAATTTTTTGGGATACGAACGCCGGCAAGTTTTGATTCACGAAACCGAACCGATAACCGTAAGCCTGAAAGAAATAGTGAATAATTTGGATGAGGTGATCATTACCGGCTACACACAAACAAAAAGAACTGCGGTAACCAGTGCGGTTTCCAAAGTTTCGTCCGATGAACTTTCAAAAGTGAGTTCAACAACAATTACCGAAAAATTGCAAGGACAAGTGCCTGGCTTGCTAATTTCCAACAGTTCCGGGGTTCCTGGGTCTTCGGTATTGGTTCGACTTCGGGGAGCTACTTCGATCAATGCAGGAAATGACCCCCTTTATGTCGTTGACGGTGTGTTTGTAAACAGTGAAAGTTTACAATCGCGAAGCTTGGGCGGACAAGTTTCAAACGCACTTTCCGATTTAAATGCTGATGATATTGAATCGGTTTCGGTATTGAAAGATGCCAATGCAACAGCCATTTATGGATCGCGCGGAGCCAATGGCGTCATTCTGATTACCACCAAAAGAGGAGCTAAAAATGCCAAAACAAAAGTTCAGTTTCAGGTCGAGGACGGAATTGCTAAAACCGGCAAATTGTGGGAGCTAACAACTGGACCCGAACATGGCCAGATTGTTAACGATGCCTGGATTAATGATGGGAAATCATTTGCTACAAGACCGTTTCGATCAACTTCGGAGGTAATTACCGGTTATGCAGCTTATGGTACTCCGGAAGAACAAAAAACTTACGACCGTCTGAGTGATATTTTCAGAACGGCAAAACTGCAAAAATACAATGTTGGTATTTCAGGTGGCGATGCCAAAACAAACTTCTATTTAAGTCTGGGATATCAAAATCAGGAATCGACCTTGAAACTTGAAGATTTTGAGCGTTATTCATTCCAGATTAACCTGGACCATTCGATTTCGAAACGGGTTAAGATCGGAACAAGTAACAGCCTATCGAAGGTTAATCGTCAGGTCGTGCAAGTGGGCGATGGTCCTGCCGGATTTTTCCAGGCCGCTTTGCATACGCCAACATTCTATCCAATTTATAAAGCCGACGGAAGCTACAATAAACCGGTTGCTTTTGATAATCACATGGCTATTTTGAATAACTCCGACGACCATGCTTACAGCATCCGGAGCGTAAATAACATTTACCTGAAATGGGATATTCTCGATGGTTTATCCTTTAAATCATCGTGGAGTAACGATTACAACAATTACCACGAAAAGACTTATTACAACACATTCTTAATTAATGGACAACCTACGGGTAAAGCGTTGGATAACACCACAACCAAACAAACCCTGATTGCCGAACAATTACTGAATTACATCACCACAATAAATAAAGTTCACGATATATCATTCTTCCTGGGAAATTCGGTACAGTACACCACCCGGGAATATGAAGGTTTGATCGGAACTGTTTTCCCAAGTAATCAGTTTAAACGCATTACTTCTGCTGCCGTTCAAACAGCAACAAGCACAGGGTCCACCTCAGGATTGTTTTCGTATTTTGCCGGTGGAAACTATTCATATAAAAACCGTTACAGTGTTGACGTTAATGTGCGCGCCGATGCCTCTTCCCGTTTCGGAAAAAACAACCGCTGGGGCTACTTTCCTTCAGTTGGTGCAGCCTGGAACATTGCACAGGAATCATTTTTCCCAAAGACCAATGCCATTACCGATCTGAAATTAAAAACCAGTTTAGGTTATGCTGGAAATCAAAACATATCTGACTTTGCTTCTTACGGACTATGGAGCGGTGGCAGTAACTACGACGGACTTGCAGGCGTTTCGCCCAGCCAGTTAAGCAACAGCTACCTGAAATGGGAAACTACCCGCCAGTGGAATGTGGGTTTAACAGGCGATTTGCTTAGTAAACGCGTGAATTTCGAGCTTAACTACTACGACAAATATACCTTCAACTTACTTTTAGATGATCCGGTACCTTCAAAAACAGGCTATTCTTCGGTAACCAAAAACATTGGCGAAATCAGTAACAGAGGGGTTGAATTAGCTCTGAATACGGTAAACATTAAAACCCAAATTTTTGAATGGAACACCAATTTTACAATCTCGCACAATACCAACAACGTTGAAAAGCTTAATACTCCCATTACCAGCAGCTATCAAACCTATCAGGTACAGCAAGGATTTCCACTCTATTCGATGTGGGTGTACAACTATCTGGGGGTAAATTCTCAAACGGGCGATGCCATTTACGAAGACGTTAATAAAGACGGAAAAATAACCGTGGCTGATAAAAAAATTGTTGGAAATGCCTGGCCAAAGTTTGAAGGCACTTTGAAAAATACATTCTCCTACTGCGGGTTCGATTTGAACGTGAATTTCTTCTTTAAATCAGGAAATAAAATTTACAACTACACCAGCTCTTTCCTCGAATCGGGCGGTACCAGGGGGGTAACACGTTCTATCCTCGCAAGCTCGATGAACTATTGGAAAAAAGTGGGCGACACCGATGTATTACCCAGACCAAAATCGACAGCGAACGCCGACGGCAGTTTCAACTACGATCAGCAGTCAAGCCGTTTCGTTGAAGACGGATCGTACATTCGGTTGAAAGACCTGACCTTGGGTTATACATTCACCAAGAAAGCAGTTTCGAACTTACACCTGAGCGCCGCCCGTTTGTATGCCAGTGCATCGAACCTGTTCACCATTACCAACTATAGCGGACCTGATCCGGAAGTGAATGTTGGAGCAGGCGACGCACGTGCATTGGTTCAGGGAATGGACTTTGGTACTCCGCCACAACCAATTACAATATCATTGGGTGTAAATATAACATTGTAAAAAACAGACACGATGAAGAAAAAATATTTGATTATCGCAACAATTGCCTTTGCAGCCATTTCGTGCAAAGACATATTAGATACAACTCCTGAAACAACTATTTCAGATGCCGCTGTTATCAGCGACGAAAAATCGGCGGTGGCAGCGCTTGTTGGAGTTTACGACGGAGTACAGGGCTATTTTGGCATAACCCAACTGGCTCACAACGTGATTGCCGACAATCTGGTGAACAGTACAGCACCCGGGAATATTATTCCAACACTTGTTTCTTCTGGCACCAGTGCTTTTGACCCTACCAGCGGAGGCGGATTTTCATCGGTATATGTGGCAATCAATCGCGCTAATTTTGTGATCAAAAACACAAAAGCGCTTTCTGATGTTTTAATAACAACAGCTAACCGAAAACAAGTAGTTGGCGAAGCCTATTTTTTGCGTGCTTTGGCCTATTTTGATTTAGTCAGGACTTACGGCGGTGTTCCGCTTATTCTTGAGCCTACCACCACAGCATCTCAGTACGATGGAGTAAAAAGAAGTACAGTGGCCCAAACCTATGCGCGGGTATTGGCTGATTTAAATTCGGCTGATAGTTTGCTTACTGAAACGATTGTGCGAAACCGGGCAAACAAATTTTCGGTGTACGCACTTAAAGCCCGCTATTACCTGTACAATGAAAATTGGGATAAGGCTGAGGAATATGCTACAAAAGTGATTTCGAACACTACCGGATTCAAACTGGTGAAGCCCTACTCCACTTTCTATACAACAGCAAAATCAACCGAATCGATTTTTGAATTGACATTCAGTTCATCCGACAAAAATCCGATTTATACTTATCTGCTGTCAGCTGCCGATGGTGGCCGTTTGGATTACATTGCTGAACCCGGTTTTGTATCTCAGCTTTTAGATTCCAATAAGGGAGGAGCGCGCAAAAGTCTCGTGAAATTATTGTCAAGTGGCTCGTATTCAGTAACTGAGTATGGAAACCAGGATGGATCGAGTCCGCTTTTTGTATTACGTTTAGCCGAGCAATACCTGATTCGTGCTGAAGCAAGAGTTAAAAAAGCAACTCCCGATTTGGTAAATGCAGTTGCCGATTTAAATGTCATCCGCTCTCGTTCAGATGTTCCGGCATTTGTTGCAACCGGAACAACTACAACCGATGATGTTTTGCTGGCTATCGAAAACGAACGCCGGTACGAACTGGCATACGAAGGTCACCGGTTTAGCGACATTGTTCGAACAGGGCGCGCAGCTGCGGTGTTTGGCGCTTTAAATTCACTCTATACCGATCCCGGACGTTGGGTTTTTCCTATTCCGTACAAGGAAATTGTAGCAGATCCGGATTTGGAACAAAATCCAGCCTATAAATAATTTTTTGCGGCGAGAATAATAGCATTGTGATGACTATTGCTCGCCGCTAACTTTTAAAATTAAAATCATGAAGAAATATATCGCATTCATTTTAGCCTCGTTCCTGTTTCTGCAAGCCGGAGCCCAGAAAAAGCAAAGCAAACCCGATGATGGCAAAATTGCCATTGACTACTTAAATAGTTCATTTGGCGTTTACAACAAATTGCAAAAGCAAATATGGAGTACTCCTGAATTGGGCTTTCTGGAAGAAAACAGCAGTGCGATCTTGCAAAAACACCTTTCAGAAAATGGGTTCTCTATTGAAAAAGGCGTAGCCGGAATGCCCACCGCTTTTGTAGCCACTTACGGAAGCGGCTCTCCGGTCATTGGTATTTTAGCTGAATTTGATGCTTTAAGCGGACTTTCGCAGGACACAGTTCCGTATGAAAAACCAATTGTGGCTGGTGGAAGCGGCCATGGATGTGGTCACCAGTTATTAGGGACAGCTTCAACTGCCGGCGCAGTGGCCATCAAAAAATGGATCGAAACCAAAGGAATAAAAGGAACTTTGAAAGTTTTTGGTACTCCGGCTGAGGAAGGTGGTGGTGGCAAAGTATTTTTCGCTCAGGAAGGCTATTTCAAAGATGTAGATGCAGTTCTCGACTGGCATCCGGCATCTGAAAATGCTGTAAATACCGGAACCAGCCTGGCACGAATCAGCATTCTTTACACTTTTCACGGAAAAGCGGCACATGCTGCCGGAAATCCTGAAAAAGGACGTTCAGCCCTGGATGGCGTTGAAGCCATGGACAACATGGTAAATCAGCTCCGGGAGCACATTGTTTCGGATGCACGTATTCATTACGTGATTACCGACGGCGGCGGACTTTCACCCAACGTGGTACCTGCCCATGCCCAGGTTTCGTATTACGTACGCGCAAAAAATACTACCGAACTTTTTGATATCTTAGATCGCGTTGACAAAGCCGCCGATGGGGCTGCACTGGGAACTGGTACCACAGTATCCAAAAAACGTTTGGCAGGAGCCATTTATCCGGTACTGCCAAACAAAATTTTAGGCAAAATTATTCAAAAGAACCTCGAAAAAGTGGGCGGTGTTCAGTGGACCGAAAAGGAACAGGCTTATGCGGCAGAGATCGCCAAATCGACCAATACCCCGCTGAAAGATCTGGAGAAAGTTAAGTCGGTAAAACCATACGATGAGAGTAAATTTGGAGTCCTTCATTCAGGATCGAGCGATGTAGGCGATGTAAGCTGGAATGTGCCAGTGGCTTCGTTTACTGCAGCAACTTTTGTTCCAGGATCTCCGGGTCATTCGTGGCAAAATGTGTCTGCAGGTGGAACAACCATCGGGACCAAAGGCGTTCTTGTTGCTGCCAAAGTGTTTGCATTAACAGCAATCGATTTATTCTCGAATCCTGCTGTATTGGTTCCCATTAAACAGGAATTTGAAACTGCCCGCGGCGAAGGTTTTAAGTATTCGCCAATTGTTCCCGGAAAGCCAGAACTTGATTACCGTTCTGAAAAATAAATTTAAAAACCACAACTCATATGAAACGAATAATTTTAGCTTTTGTAATGTCGGCCTGTTTTTTAGGCATTTTGGCACAAACACCAATCAAGATTAATAAATCGACCACCCGTCATGGTCCGGAAAAAGGTTCGTTGATCATCATTGGCGGTGGAGTAATTCCTCCCGACATCTGGGACAAATTTACTGAATTGGCCGGTGGTCCCGAAAATGCCAACATTGTTGTAATTACAGCCGCAGCGGGCGATTCGGCTGGCATTGAAACCCGGACCGTTGATTTGGTGAAAGCTCAGACGAAAATCAAAAAAGTGACCCGTCTTCACACCAACGACCTGAAAGAGGCCAACAGCGAAAAGTTTGTAGAAGCGCTGAAAACGGCAACCGGCGTATTTTTCGAAGGTGGCCGCCAGTGGCGCATCGCCGATTCGTACCTGAACACCTTGACGCATCAGGCATTCTTCGATGTGCTTAACCGTGGTGGCGTTATTGCCGGAACATCTGCCGGTGCCAGCATTCAGGGCTCGTTCCTTTGGCGGGGCGATACCAGCGGTGCACAAATTTTGGTTGGCGACCACACGCAAGGTTTGGGATTTCTCCGGAACTCTGTCATCGACCAGCATTTTTTACGTCGTAACCGTCCGTTCGATTTGGTTGACCTGATCAAAGTGGCGCCCCAACTCATCGGAATCGCCATTGACGAATCGACAGCCGTTCTGGTGCAAAAAGATGCACTTGATGTACTCGGAAAATCGTATGTTGCCATTTACGACTACAATACCATCGTTGGAAACGGCGCTAAACATGTCGTGGACGACAAAGAGGATTTTACAGCCTCCAACGGACCTTTCTTCTTCCTTCACCAAGGACAGAAATACGATTTAGGTGCCCGTGCGGTCATCAAAGAAAAACCCGTTAAAAAATAATTTATGAAACTGAAATTTAAGATATACAACATCCTGCTGCTCTTTTTCCTGACGGGAAGCAGCGTTTCCGGACAGGACTTGTCGTATTACCTGCCCAAAGGAGTGACTTATAACGAAAAGGTTCCGAAACCTCAGGATGTGCTGGGCTTTCAGGTAGGCGAATTTCATGCAAGCCACGATAACCTGGTGTATTATTTCAGACAATTGGCGCAGGCGTCGCCACGCGTGAAATACGAAGTGTATGGAAAAACACACGAAGGCCGGCCACTCACTGTTGCCATTATCAGTTCCGAAGCCAACATCAAACGCATTGAGGAACTTCGTCAGCAACACATCCAATTGAGCGACCCGTCGGCTTCTTCAAAACTGAATGTGGCTGATTTGCCCGTGGTAGTCTGGCTGGGCCACAGCATTCACGGCAACGAAGCCAGCGGAGCAAACAGTTCAATACTTTCAGCCTATTATCTGGCGGCTGCACAGGGAAAAGAGATCGACGAATTATTGGATAAAACCATTATCCTGATCGATCCGGCCACAAATCCCGATGGAATAAATCGGTTTGCAAACTGGGCAAACAGCAATAAAAGTCAGTTGCCAAATACCGATCCGGCTAGCCGCGAACACAACGAAGCCTGGCCCGGTGGTCGTTCAAACCATTATTTGTTCGATCTGAACCGCGACTGGTTGCCGATTGAACAGCCTGAGTCGGAAGCCCGAATCAAAAAACTTCAGGAATGGAAACCGAATATTCTGGTTGATGAACACGAACAGGGAACCAGCGCCACTTTCCACTTTTCGCCCGGCGAACCCAATCGCGTCAATCCGTTAATATCGCCTGCCAATCAGGCTTTGACCCAAAAGCTGGCCGACAACTACGCCAAGGCATTTGATGCCATTGGTTCGTTTTATACTTCCGGAGAACGTTACGACGATTATTACATTGGTCGTGGCCCAACCTTCCTGGATTTGAACGGCGGTGTTTCGCTGTTGTTCGAGCAGGCCAGTGTCCGCGGGTTTGCCCAGGAATCGGAAAACGGATTGCTCACTTTTCCTTTTGCCATCCGTAACCAGTTTACAGGCTCTATTTCCACGGTCAAAACAGCTTTTCTGTTAAGAAACGAATTTTTGAATTACCAGAAAGACTATTATACATCGGCCCTTGATGAAGCCAAAAAAGAACCACAGAAAGCCTATGTTTTTGGTGCGGATTACGATCCGTACACGACTTTCAGGTTTGCACAGTTTCTGAATAAACATGGCATCAAATCGTATTTACTGAAGAGCAACCTGACTGCCGGAAAGCAAGCATTTGTAGCTTCTTCAGCCTACGTGGTGCCACTCGACCAGCCACAATACCGCCTGATTAAATCGATTTTTTCATTCCACATCAACCCCAAAGACAGTATTTTCTACGACATTTCGGCCTGGAACATTCCTCAGGCTTACAACCTGCCATTTGAAGCGGTGGCTTCTGCTTCAGGAATTGCCGGCGATGCTTTTTCTGCGGATCAAGCGCCTATAGGAAAAATCATAGGCAACGGAACAGCTTACGCCTACATTTTTAAGTGGGAAAACTATTTGGCTCCGCGGGCATTGGAGCGTTTGCTTCAGGAAAATGTCATTGTAAAAGTTGCCACAAAATCCTTTGAAACACTTGACGGGCTGAAGTTTGATCGCGGGTCAATCCTGATTCCGCTCGGGTCGATCAACGCCGATCAGGCCAAGGTGGAGAAAATTATAGCCGAGATTAACCTGAAGGATGGAATCGATGTTTTCCGCCTGAATACCGGCGACAACAAAGCAACAGATTTGGGCAGTTCCTATTTTTCAGCCATCGTAAAGCCCCGGATTGCCGTACTTACCGAAGATGGCGTGAACAGCATCAGCGCCGGTCAGATCTGGCATTTGCTCGACACCAAATACAAAATACCTTTCACATTGCTTCCGATACGGACATTGCGCCAGGTTGATCTCACCAAATACAATGTGCTGGTTTTGCCTAACGGAAATTACCAGGATTTAAACGAAAGTGTGGTGTCCAAACTTCAGGACTGGCTGGCTAGCGGAAATACCCTGATTGCCTTCGAAAATGCCGGAAACTGGTTAAGCAAAAACAAGTTGATTCAGGCTGAATTCAATAAAGATGATGCCAAAACTCCCGGGTTAAATTACGAAAATGCCCAGTTGTTCAGCGCTTCGCGTGAAGTACCCGGAACCGTTTTCGAAACGAAACTGGATTTAACCCATCCGATAAATTACGGTTATACAACAGATCGCCTGCCCGTATTCAAAGACAACGAAATCATTCAGGTGAAAGCCGACATCGCGGCAGCCAACTACCCGGCTGTTTATACCAAATCGTCGCTTCTCGATGGTTATGCGCCAAAAGGTTTTGTGAAAACGCTGGATGGAACTCCGTCGCTGGGTATTTTTGGTGTGAAACGCGGACGGATTATCGCCTTTTACAACAGTGTTAATTTCAGGGGTTATTGGCTGGGTACGAATCGCCAGTTTGCCAATAGCCTGTTCTTTGGCGACAAAATCCGTTTAGGTGGCGGGTTTGGCAGGGAATAGTGAGGTCCCAAGAAATAAAATAGTTTCACCAGAGGCTGTCTCAAAAGTTAGAACGCTTGCTGATCGGGTCATCCCGAATTCATTTCGGGATCTGATATACGATGCGTTGGGATCCTGAAACAAGTTCAGGATGACGGAGTCTATAGCTTTTAAGACAGCCTTTTCTTTTTAATCGTAAAATCATCCCATCTTGTTCTTTAAACTGATTCATGAAGAGAATTGCTTCCTACTTAACTCTGGCCTGTATCCTTGTTTCGGGTATTACGGCACTTTTGTTTGTACTGATTTCCTATAAATTCATTGAAATTGATCCGGTTCTTTTTACCGGATTCCGTGTTTTTAACGTCATTCTTTTGTTACTTCTGGCGTTGCAGCGAAAATCGCTCACCGTATGGATTTTGATAAGTATCATTGCCGGAGCTGAGTTTGGTTATGACCTTCCGGAGATCTCAAAAAACCTGCAATTTCTGAGCGACATCTTTATCCGGCTCATCATAACCATCATCGCACCGCTGATCTTTGCCACGCTGGTCAATGGAATTGCCGGGCACAACGACCTCAAACTGGTTGGCCGGCTGGGCTGGAAGTCGATTTTGTATTTCGAAGTGGTTTCAACCATCGCCTTGTTTATTGGTTTGCTGGCTATCAATATCAGTCAGGCCGGAGTTGGATTGACTCTCCCACCCGATGCCAGCGCTCCGGTAACTGCAGCCAAAGCACACAGTTGGTCGGGCTTTTTGCTGAACATGTTTCCCGAAAACATTGCCAAATCGGTGTTCGACGGAAACATTCTGCAGGTGGTGGTTTTCAGCATCATCTTCGGAATTGCACTGGCACGAATTGCCGATCAGTACCGCAAACCGATGCTGCGTTTTACCGAAGGGCTGGCCGAAACGATGTTTAAATTCACCAACATCATCATGTACTACGCGCCGGTAGCGGTTTTTGGAGCCATTGCTTTTACCATTGGGCATCTGGGTCTCGATATTCTGGGAAGCCTGTTGAAGCTTTTGGCAACACTTTATGCCGCACTGATTATTTTTATGCTGGTTGTTATTTTACCAATACTTATATTCCTGAAAGTCCCGGTTCGGAAATTTCTGCTGGCCATCAGCGAACCGGCATCCATTGCTTTTGCCACGGCCAATTCAGAATCGGCTTTGCCTGCCGCGCTCGAAAATATGGAACGATTTGGTGTGCCCCGCAACATTGTAGCTTTTGTCATTCCTACGGGCTACAGTTTTAACCTCGACGGAACCACGCTTTATTTGTCACTGGCTTGTGTGTTTGTGGCTCAGGTAGCCGGAATACCGCTTTCGATTCCCGAACAGTTATCGATGTGCCTGGTGCTGATGCTTACCAGCAAAGGAACTGCGGGCGTTTCGCGTGCGGCCCTGGTGGTTTTGCTCGGTACTTTATCCAGTCTCGGATTGCCAACCACACCGGTATTTTTAATTCTCGGAATCGACGTTTTAATGGACATGGCCCGAACCACAGTTAACGTCATTGGAAACTGCACCGCCACCGTAGTGATGGCCAAATGGGAAAACGCGTTTGACGAGGAGAAAGCAAGGAAGTTTGAGAATGAGGTGTAATGAAAACTGATCGTTTATTCGATGGAGTCAATAATCTCTTTGATCTTCTCTTTTAAGTCAGGTATGTCATTTTTGATGATTTCCCAAACCAGACTAGAGTCAACACCAAAGTATTCATGAACAAAAACATGCCTCATTCCAACAATCTGTGACCATTCAATTTGCGAAAATTTAGACTTAATTTCATCGGAGACATGATTGCTTGCTTCGCCAATGATTTCCATTTGTTTGATGCAGGCAAATCTCATCATCGAGTTAGACATAAAATCCGAAAATTCTTTATCGACGAGGTATGATTCGATTTCAAGAATCGCATCATAAACATGCAGAAGTCTGACTTTATCGCCCAATCTACCGCGCATAAATCAGTTGTTTTTCGTGGTCAACCTGAGGCTTTACATACTGCGATAATCCATTGGAGGAAACCAAATCAACCTTGGTATTCAGAAGTTTTTCAAGGTCAATTTTCATCTGGATAAACTGAAGACCAATCCTTTGTGAGTAATCAAGATCTACCAAAATATCAATATCGCTTTCGTCATCCGCTTCATCACGAACATAGGAACCAAACAGATAAGCTTTCAAAACCGGACGGGTTTTGAGGTAGTTCTTAATTGTTTCTATTTGACTGGCGTCTAGTTTCATAAAGCAAACATACAAAAATTCAATGATTTTTTCCGATTAGGATCAAATAGGAAAATGCTCCTGACGAGGAGAAAGAAAGGATGCTTGAGAGCGAGGTTTAGAAAAGACCTAATAACGTTGAATGTATGAACCATAAGGGATTTCGAAGCCGTTTCCTATCAACCGAGACGAGAACTTGGTAAGAGGGAAACCTTCGCAAACCCACGCCACCCTTATGGTTTATATACTGTGTTTGCCCCAGTTTGTTTTATTATTTTCTTTAATTTCTCAATATCACTTGGGTCTAGTAATTTATGTATCATACTATGACAATTACTGCATAATACTACAAAATCAGAATCCAAATTAACTTTAAATTTTCCAATATCAATTGTTGAAATTGGAGTCAAATGATGTGCTTCGATGAAGTCTTTCCCTAAATCACCATATACTTTAACAAAATCAAACCCACAAGCCTCACAAACATACCCTTTTATGACTTTTACCCTTTTTGCTAATGTTGTGTTTCTTTCAACTCTTAAGTGTAGTCTAATTTGCTTATTCTCAAAACCAACAATCGATTCGTCATTATTAAAAGTCGAATCCAAGTAAGTCAACTCCTCATAGTAATTTAAAAAGTCATGAATATCAGTCCTGAGTTGAGAGTCTGATGGTAAATTATTTTTATCATAATATTTCGCCATAATATTCCCAGCCTCATAAAATCTAGCAAGTGTTGACTTAGATTTTAAATCAATTTTGGTTATAAAATTGGCATAGTTTAAATCTAATTTTGCACGATAATCTTCAGCTCTGAGCTTTAAAACCTTATTTGCTTCACGTTTATAATCCTCTTTTACTTGCGTTATTCCCTGGTTTAGGGATAAATAAACTCCAGACATATCTGATTGAAATAGAAAAACAGGATAGTATCCTGATTGTGGAGATTTGGTAATTAACAAATCTAAGATTGCAATCCATGGACAATCTGTCCAATTACCTTTACCAGGGGAGCCAACGACCTTATACCTCGATTTATCTACAATTATATTCTCAATCTCTTTGGGGAAATCATGTCTTAATTTCACTGCTAAATCATTATCCTGAAATGGCTTCGATTTCTGAGTTATATAATCTGCTAATGGTTCTTGAAGTATATTTTGCATGTGTCTGTGTCTATTTTCAAATTGGGGCTAACGTCTATATACGCACTTCTAATCCATTAAGTGTTTCGGATTATTTCATTCCTTACGCCTTCCAAACTTATGATTTTCAGCGCAGTATTCAAAGCCGTTTTACAAAATAAAAAACCACAAATTACAGCGATTCACACCACCGATTTAAAATCGAATCTGTGTTCATCTGAGTAATCTGTGGTAATAAAACCTATTTGGGAAAATTCAGTTTAGATATATTCTCCTGCAAAGATGTTTTCGAGGTATTTGTATCCGCTTCCGGTATTAATCAGAACGACCTTTTCGTCTTTGGCAATCCGTTTTTCAGACTTGAGCCGTTTGAGCGCTGCCCACAACGCTGCACCTTCAGGAGCAATAAACATGCCTTCGAGCCGTGCCACTTCGTTCAGCGATTCGTTGATCTCAGTATCCGACACACTGATGGCTGTTCCGTTGCATTGGTGAAGGATTTTCAGGATCAACTTATCGGCAAACGATTTAGGTACACGCAGTCCGTTGGCAATGGTAAATCCTTTATCAACAGGCTCCGATTTGATTAAGTGTTGATGAAATGCAGTTACAATTCCATCGCAATTTTCAGACTGAACCGCTACCAACCGTGGTCGTTTCGGGCCAATCCAACCAATTTTTTCGAGTTCGTCAAAGGCTTTCCAAAAACCGATTAATCCGGTTCCTCCGCCTGTTGGATAAAGGATCACATCGGGCAATTCCCAGTTCAGTTGTTCGGCCAGTTCGTAGCCCATGGTTTTTTTGCCTTCCAACCGGTACGGCTCTTTTAGGGTCGAAACGTTGAACCACTCCCCTTTTGCCGTTAGTTCGGCAACCAGTTTACCACAATCGCCAATGTTTCCGTCGATTTCGGTGAGTTGTGCGCCGTAATATTTGACTTCGCGTTTGTGCTGTTCAGGTGTTTCGCGAGGCATAAAAACGTGTACATGAATTCCGGCACGGGTTCCATAAGCAGCCAGCGCCACACCGGCATTTCCGGCAGTTGGAATAGCCACCTTTTTGATGCCCAATTCTTTGGCTTTCGAAATGGCCGCACTCATTCCACGGGCCTTGAATGATCCGGTCGGGTTTCCTCCTTCGTCTTTCCAGTAAAGTTCCTCGATGCCAATGGCCTTATTCAGCTTGTTGGCTTTAAAAAGCGGGGTTCCACCTTCACCTAGCGACACGATATTTTTGGCATCGTTGATGGGCAAAAATTCGCGGTACCGCCACATGTTGTTGGGTCGGTTTTTCAAATCCTCTTTCGAGACAATGCCGGGATGTATTTCGTATTCGGCCAGCAAAGTTTCCTGACAGCCAGGATTCAGGCAAAAATTCTGAACGTTTTGATGAAGATAAACAGTACCGCATCCCGAACACTTCAGGTGAGAGATATAACTTTCACGGACAGATGTATTTAAGGTGATATATTCCTGATCGTACATGATGAATAATTTAAGTTGTTTTCAAATAAAGCGTTGACATTGTTGATGTTCTCTAAAGTCAACCGTGCAAAAGTGAAACAAACAAATCGGATTTGGAATCCCTGTTAATAGGTATTAATACTAACTCATGTGGGGTATGCGATATACCCAATACGTGGTATTTGATCAAAAAACGGGGTGTTGCACCTTTGTAGTGTATTTATACTTATCAAAAGCAAATCGTAAAAAAAAACCAAAATGTATATTATCCCGGATTCCCTAAAAACTGATATCAGTGCGTTTGCAAAGCATGTACTAGATTATCGAAACGGCGAGATTGAAGCCGTCAAATTCAAAGCAATTCGTGTGCCGATGGGCATTTACGAGCAACGTGCAAACGGAACTTATATGGTCCGTGTTCGCTGTTCTGCCGGAATGATTTCTCCCTTTCAGCTGAAAGAACTTGCCTTGCTGGCACTGAAAGAAGGTACCAATCCCATTCATATTACCACCCGTCAGGAACTTCAGTTGCACAATGTCCAGTTGGAACAAGTGTCTGGAATTCTGGAACAATTGTACCGGTTAGGCTTGTCTTCGCGCGGAGGTGGCGGCAATACGGTCCGCAACATCATGGCTTCGGAAGATGCAGGAATTGCAAAAGATGAAATTTTTGATGTTACTCCATATGCCTTGGCCTTGACCAATACCCTGATTGCCGAATCCGATTCGTGGTCGTTGCCCCGCAAATATAAAATTGCTTTGGCCGGAAACGATTCGGACAATGCCAATGCAACTTTTAGCGATTTGGGCTTGATTGCCACCATCCGTTCCGGAGAAAAAGGCTTCAAAGTTTATATGGGCGGGGGATTGGGATCAAAACCAACAGCCGGATTTAAATTATCCGACTTTATTCCGGCAACTGATTTGCTCTATGTTGGAGAAGCATTGAAAATACTGTTTTCAGAACACGGAAACCGCCGTAACCGCAACAAAGCACGAATTCGTTACATCTTTTACAAACTAGGCAAAGAAAGGGTTTTCGAGCTTTTCTATGAACTGTTTAACCGTTTGAAAGCCGAAGGCAAATATGAGTTGGAGCTTCCTGAAGTTATCCAAAGTCAAGAACCCCTAAATCCCCTAAAGGGGACTTTGAAGAGTTCTTTGAATTTTAACGAGTTCCCCTTTAGGGGCAGGGGTGACGAAGTTGAAATTCAAAGAACCGAGGCTATCCAAAGTTTAGCTAATCCGGAAAACGAACTGCTGAATAAATGGCTGAAACGGTATGTGAAAGCACAGAAACAAACCGGATTTTATTCGGTTGAAGTCCCGTTCAACCAAGGGATTGTAAAAGCGGAAACGCTTATCAGACTGGCCGATTTTTTGGCTCCGTTTGGCGACGATGTATTCCGTTTTACCATGCGGCAAAATATCCTTTTACGTAATATTCCAGGACAGTTGCTTGAATCATTGTATCAGGAATTGAAAGGCTTAGGTGTTGAAACTGATCTGCCACGAATTCTGAATTCGCTGGTTTCGTGTGCCGGTGCCGATACCTGCCGGTTGGGAATCTGTTTGGCCAGAGGCGCATCGTCGGCAATCAAAAAGTCATTATTGGGTATTGCTGAAACTCAACTCGACGAACTCGGTGACATCAATGTCAACTTATCAGGATGCCCTAACTCATGCGGCCAGCACAATTTATCGAACCTGGGTTTCTACGGAAAGGCTTCGCGCAACGACCGCCTTTACCCCGCTTATTACGTGGTTGCTGGCGGACAAACCGGCGACAATAAAGCCCGTCTGGCAGCCAAATATGGTGAAATCAGTGCCCATGATCTGCCACTATTTACGGCTCAGTTGTTGGGGAAATGGAGTGTAAAAAAATCACGTTTTGCTGATTTTAACGAGTACCTCGACCGTGAAGGTCAAACCGACATTGAAGAATTGCTTACCAATTTTGAAACCATACCATCGTTCGACGAGGATAAAAATTACTACTTCGACTGGGGCGCTTCGGAAGTGTTCTCATTAACAGGGAAGGGAGCTGCCGAATGTTCTGCCGGAATGTTCGATATGATTGATTATGATCGAGATGCCATTCTCGACATTCAAAAAGGCATTACTCATTCCTACGATCCGGAGTTGATCAATAAATCGCTTTATGGAATTGTGTATCATGCTTCAAGAATGTTGCTGGTTACCCGAGGAATTGAACCCAGTAACCGTGAAGAGATTTTCACCTCGTTTATCCAGTCTTTTATTCAGGAAGGTCATGTCAGTCAAGAATTTGAATCGGTAATTAAGCTGGCTCTGGCAAATCCGGAAGCTTCGTTTGTAAAGTATAAAAAAGTAATCAATGAATTGGCAGATGCTGTCATTGATTTGTACAACCATATGGACGATTCGCTTCAGTTTAAAGTACCAACAGAAGCTCCGAAGGTTAATGAAGCAGTGATCGGAATTCCGATTGGGAAACGTTTCAAAGATTTCCGTGGAGTGGCTTGTCCCATGAACTTTGTAAAGACAAAGATCGAACTGTCAACCATGAAAAGCGGCGAATTGCTTGAGATTTTATTAGATGATGGAGCGCCAATTAAAAACGTTCCAGGTTCGGTCCGCAACGAAGGGCACCATATTCTGGAAGAGAAAAAGAAAGAGAACTTCTGGTCTGTTTTAATTCGTAAACAATAAGATCGCATACCTAAAACATGGTATATAAAATACTCACATTTAGGTATTGTGTGCGGTAAAAAACAATTCAATATTTGTATCATATAAAAAAAGAAACACCATGACAAAAATTGCAGAAAAATTAACCGATTTGATTGGAAACACCCCACTTCTTGAGCTTTCCAATTTCAACAAACAACATCAGTTAGACTCAAAAGTAATTGCCAAACTCGAATATTTTAATCCGGGCGGGAGTGTAAAAGACCGTATTGGTTTAGCCATGATTGAAGATGCTGAAAAACGAGGAATACTCAAACCTGACTCGGTGATTATTGAGCCGACCAGCGGAAATACCGGCATTGCACTGGCTTTGGTTGCCGCTGCCAAGGGATACCGAATAATCATTACCTTGCCCGAAACCTTTAGCGTTGAACGCAGGAACCTGCTAAAAGCACTTGGTGCCGAACTGGTTTTGACACCTGGAGCACAAGGAATGAAAGGTGCAATTGCTAAGGCAGTTGAACTTGCCGAAGTTACACCTAACTCGTTTGTTCCACAACAGTTTAAAAATCCGGCAAATCCAGAAATTCATCGCAAAACAACAGCTCTCGAAATTTGGAACGACACCGATGGCGCAGTTGATATTTTCGTTTCAGGAGCAGGAACCGGTGGTACCGTTACCGGCGTAGGCGAAGTTCTGAAACAACTGAAGCCATCTGTTCAGATTATTGTTGTTGAGCCAAAAGATTCGCCTGTTATTTCAGGTGGAAATCCGGGACCTCACAAAATTCAGGGAATAGGACCTGGTTTTGTTCCCGATGTTTTCAACCGTGCAGTAATTGATGAAGTGATCACCGTCAGCAACGATGATGCTTTCGAAACCAGCCGTCAGTTGGCCCGTTCTGAAGGATTATTGGTTGGAATATCTTCAGGAGCAGCAACCTATGCCGCATTGGAGGTAGCCAAACGTCCGGAGAATAAAGGGAAAAACATTGTGGTTATCCTTCCCGATACCGGCGAAAGATACTTGTCAACCGTACTCTACCAGTTTGAAGAACCGGCAGCAGTCCATGCCAATTAAATTTCAGGATTGCCGGATAAACTTCTATTTATCCGGCAATCTTTTTCAAATACAATACTTCAAAATAGTAAAGGTCTTCGCGTTTCACATATTTTCATTCCGGACGGACATCTGAATTTCATTTATTAGTGATTTTTTAGTTTAGTTCGACAGATCAGATTTGCCATTGTTTTTTAGGTTTTAGTGTAATTAGTTGTTTCATCCCTGATGAGGATGTGTGAGCGTTTTGCCTTTATTTCCCGTTACTCCATAACATTTTTAAAGATTTGCCGATAGGCGTATCGAGCAACCATATACCATGTTTGCGGTATGCAAAATGCCTGATTTATGGGATTTTGACCTACCATTACTCTAACCATATTTGTACCTAACAACAATACGTTTTACATCAGTCAGCATTATGGCAAAAATTGCAAAAAGCATAACCGATTTAATTGGGAATACACCTCTTTTAGAATTGAACCAGATTGAAAAAAAATATAATCTGGAAGCCAAAATCATTGCTAAACTCGAATCATTTAATCCGGCCCGAAGCATAAAAGACCGGCTTGGTTTTGCATTGATTGATGTGGCTGAAAAACTGGACTGGATTGATAAAAGTACGGTCATTATAGAGCCAACCAGTGGAAATACAGGTATCGCTCTTGCTTTTGTGGCTGCATCGAAAGGTTATCGCCTGATTTTGGTTATGCCCGACTCTATGAGCATTGAACGTCGGAACATTTTGAAAGCTCTCGGGGCAGAAATCGTTCTTAGTCCTGGATTTGAGGGAATGAGTGGGGCTATACGCAAAGCCACTGAATTAAAAAATAGTTTTCCAAAAGCTTTTATTCCTCAACAGTTTAATAATTACGCCAATCCAGCTATTCACCGAAAAACCACAGCACAGGAAATTTGGGCAGATACCGATGGCCTGGTTGATATTTTTATTGCCGGTGTTGGTACCGGTGGAACAATCACCGGTGTTGGTGAAGTTTTGAAAGAGAAAAATCCTAAAATAAAAGTGATTGCAGTTGAACCAACCGATTCCCCAGTACTTTCAGGAGGAAAACCTGGGCCACATAAAATACAAGGATTAGGAGCTGGTTTTATTCCAGGAGTATTAAACGTTAATGTTTACGATGAAATTTTCAGGGTAAAAAACGAAGAAGCCTACGCCATTGGTCGGGTACTCGCTCAAACCGAAGGTCTTCTGGCAGGAGTTTCATCCGGCGCAGCCGTTTATGCAGCTATTCAAATTGCTAAACGTCCTGAAAATAAGGATAAACGTATTGTAGTTATTCTTCCCGACACTGGTGAACGGTATTTATCAACACCTCTGTACCAATTCGAGAAGATAGTTGAAACGCCACACCCTGCTTCCGATGAAGATAGCGTAATTTGACAATTGATAAAATTTATAAACACAATAAAAATGGCAAAGATTCAGGTAAATGGAAATAAACAGGAAGTTGAAGTACCAATCTCCCTGCTCGATTTGATTAAGAAAAACAATGTAGAACAGCCCGAAATGGTTTCGGTACAGATAAATGGCGAATTCTTACCGCGTGAAAATTTCGACACCACATTTATTTACGAAGGTGATGAAGTTGATTTCCTTTATTTTATGGGAGGAGGCGCTAATTAATTGACAATTAAACTATTTACTATTTACCATTTTATCTATAAAACGAGCATTCTGCTAACTCTTAAGAATAGTAAATAGTAAATAAACAAATAGTAAATAAACAAGATGGACTTTACAGAAGATCAAATACATAGATATAGCCGACACATTATCCTTCAGGATGTTGGAGTGGAAGGTCAGGAAAAAATTAGCAATGGAAAGGTGTTGATTGTGGGCGCCGGTGGCTTGGGGGCGCCGGTCGCCCTTTACCTTGCCGCTGCAGGAGTGGGAACCATTGGAATTATTGATGGCGATGTGGTCGATTTATCGAATTTACAGCGTCAGGTCATTCATTTTACAGCTGATGTGAATAAAGCCAAAGTGCTTTCGGCCAAAGAAAAGATTAATCAGTTAAATCCTGATGTGAACGTGATTACCTATCACGATTTTCTAACCGCAAGCAACGCTTTGGAAATCATTAAAGATTATGATTTTGTGGTGGATGGGACCGATAATTTTCCGGTAAAATTCCTAATCAACGATGCGTGTGTGAAAGCCGGAAAACCATTTTCGCATGGAGGAATATTGCGTTTCGAAGGTCAGACAATTACTGTTTTACCCGGAACCGCTTGCTACCGTTGCATTTTTCATGCGCCGCCACCGACTAATGCTGTTCCCACCTGCTCTCAGGCTGGTGTTTTAGGAGCCATTGCTGGTATGTTGGGAACCATTCAGGCTGCTGAAGTACTCAAATACTTAACCGGAGTTGGCGATTTACTGACCAACCGACTTCTGACGTTCAACGCCAAAACGATGGAGTTCCGCACCATTAAGGTGAAACACAATCATCGGTGTGCGGTTTGCGGCGAACACCCAACCATCACTGAATTGGTTGATTACGAGCAGGCTACATGCGAAATAAAGGCCAGACATTAGGAAATAGTAAATCGTCAATTGACAAATAGTTAATAAAAAGGGATTATGGGAGCAACAGACTACGCATTAGGAAAATTGCCAAATGAGCAAAAAAAATTATCGCTTATCAGTTTCAGCGGCGATTTCGATAAACTGGTAGCCACTTTTACGCTGGCTACTGGAGCAGCGGCTGTAGGTTACGAAGTAAATATCTTTTTCACTTTCTGGGGGCTCGATGCCATCAAAAAGAAACAAGGTCGGGCTTTTGTTGGGAAAGGTTTCCTTCCAAAGCTGTTTGGCTTTTTCATGGGCGGTTTACGGAGCGCTCCGGTTAGCCGCTTAAACTTTCTGGGACTTAGTCCGAAGATATTCCGCTACCTGATGCGCAAGAAAAACGTTGCCACGCTTGAAGAATTGGTAGAAGCAGCAAAAGCCCTGGAAATAAACCTTTACGCTTGCGAAATGGCAATGCACATTCTAGGTCTCGAAAAGACGGACTTCATCCATGAAGTTAAAGGAGTGCTAGGCGTTGCAACCTTTCTTGAACTGTCCGAAGGAGGAAGAACAATATTCATATAATTCCTAAAGACAGTCTTCTCATTCATCATTCATAAATCATAATTCATCATTCAAACATGGCTACATTCAAATTAGATATTACCCGTGAACATTGCCCAATGACGTTTGTGAAAACTAAGATTCAATTATCGAAACTTAGTGCTGGCGATGTACTCGAAGTGTTGCTTACCGAAGGTGAACCACTCGAAAATGTGCCGAAAAGCTCAACTGAACAAGGATTCAAAGTATTGGAAATATCGCATGTTGAAGGTGCAATCCATAAAGTTCTCATTCAGAAATAATACTTGAAATTTATGCTCCGAATACCACAACAAATTATCGATGATCTGTTTTATCATGCAAAAAATGGACTTCCAGAAGAAGTTTGCGGCTATTTGGCAGGAACAGGTAGGGAGGTTACCCGGCAATTCAGGTTGACCAATATTGATCACAGCAACGAGCATTTCTCATTCGATCCGGCTGAACAGTTTCAAGTCGTTCGGGAAGCCCGAAAAGCTGGATTGGAGATTCTGGCTAACTACCACAGTCATCCCGAAACGCCTGCGCGGCCTTCTCAGGAAGATATCCGGCTGGCGTTCGATCCAAACATCAGCTATGTAATTGTTTCTCTGGCTGCTGAAATTCCTGACGTTAAATCCTTCAGGATAAAGAATAGCGAGGTTGAAAAAGAAGAAATTCAAATCATTCCCGGATAATCGGTCTTACTACACCTATCTAAAATAACAACCATGTCAGCAACCGATGCCAATCAGATCATTCAGAAAAATGTAAGATTATTGTCGGGTCATTCGCTCCCGGAATACGAATACATCCCACGCCACGACAAGCCTCTTCCTTCCAATATAAAGCTTCGCGAAATTGTTGATTTAGTTCGTTCTATCATTTTTCCCGGGTATTTTGGAGAATCGATTACCAAATTCCAGACGCTTGAATATCATGTTGGGATTCATGTTGAAAGACTTCATTCGCTTTTATCGGAGCAGATTCAATATGGAATATGTTTTAGTGATTACATCAAATGTAACGATTCGGAGGTGCTGTCCAATGAATTATCACTGGCTTTTATTGACCGGATTCCTGAAATAAAGCGACTGGTTAGTACCGATGTAAAAGCTACATTCGATGCTGATCCTGCCGCAAAGAATCATGGCGAAGTCATTTTTTGCTATCCAACTGTCAGGGCTTTGCTCAACCACCGGATTGCGCACGAACTCCTCAAATTGGGTGTGCCGCTTTTGCCCCGGATCATTACCGAACTGGCTCATTCCGAAACCGGAATTGACATTCATCCGGGAGCTCAAATCGGCGAATATTTCAGCATCGACCACGGAACCGGTGTGGTGATTGGCGAAACCTGTATTGTCGGGAATCACGTGCTTATCTATCAGGGAGTAACATTGGGTGCAAAGCGTTTTACCTACGACGAAAATGGTCATCCGCTGAATGTCCCGCGTCACCCGATTATTGAAGATGACGTAGTCATCTACTCGAATGCCAACGTGCTTGGCCGGATTACCGTTGGTAAAGGTTCGATTATCGGCGGAAATGTCTGGATCACCACCAACTTGCCACCCAACTCAAAGATTGTTCAGCAAAAGGCTGTCGAAAGTTCGTTTACATTCGGTTCAGGAATATAAAATCAAAAAAATAACCAGTAAAAAAATACAAAAATCATGGCAAAGAACGATTTACAACGCAGCGTAACAACTGCAACAGCCAGGCAATTAGCCACAACGACCAAAACTGCCCCGCAAATGGGGTCAATCACCCCCAGATTATTACTGAAGCTTTTACCTTGGGTTCAGGTAGAATCGGGTACTTATCGTGTCAACCGCACCAAAGTTGAGCTCAAAAAAGCCGAACGAATTGAGATCGAATACATTGAAGGAATTCCTTCATTCCGCGCCGATTCGTTGCGACGGATTCCGCTGTTTTCGAACATCGACGAGGAAATCGTCAATCGCCTGGCCAAACGGTTCGTGATTGAAGAGGTGGAACTGGGCAACAGCTTAATCAGCGAAGGCGAAGACCGACAGAAATTTTTCGTCATTGCTTCAGGTCAAGTTGAAGTGCTTAGCAAAGGGCCTCATGGCGAGGAACTTCGCGTAGGTATTTTGTCGGAAGGTGAATATTTTGGTGAAGCCGATCTGATTTCGGACAAGGCATCTTCGGTGACAGTCCGTTCGATCACACCGGGAGTTTTCTTTACGCTCAGCAGCGCCGAACTCGAAACCATTACCAAAGAAGTTCCCGATTTCCGCGAGCAGTTTCAGAAAGCTGTTGACGAACATTTGCGCCTGAAAGCCACCGTAAATACCCATGGCGAAAAACATATTGATTTGGTTTCGGGACACGAAGAAGACAATATCATTCCTGAAACGTACATCGATTACGAAGAAAATCCGCGCGAATATTCGCTCAACACACTGCAAACCATTGTTCGTGTGCATACCCGCGTTTCCGATTTGTATAACAATCCGTACAATCAGCTCGAACAGCAGATGCGTTTAAGCATCGAGAGCATCAAGGAACGTCAGGAATGGGAACTGGTCAACAACAAAACTTTCGGTTTACTCAATAGCGTTGAACCGGGATACCGCATCAGTACACGCTACGGAGCGCCAACGCCCGACGATCTGGATGAATTATTGTCGCTGGTCTGGAAAAATCCTGCATTTTTCATTGCACATCCGAGGGCCATTGCCGCTTTCGAACGCGAATGTACCTGGCGCGGTGTTCCCCCGGTAACTACCAATTTGTTTGGCGTTCCAGTTGTAAACTGGCGCGGTGTACCAATCATTCCGAGTGACAAACTTGAAATTAAAGGCCAATACCTGACAAATCGTGGCGTTGGAACTACCAGCATCATTTTGGTGCGGATCGGCGAAAGCGAACAGGGAGTAGTTGGCTTGCAACAAGCTGGTATTCCGGGTGAAATCGCACCAAGTTTGTCTGCCCGTTTGATGGGTTTGGATAAATTCGGAGTCGCCTCGTATTTGCTCACCAAATATTTCTCACTGGCGTCATTGACCGACGATGCAATCGCCGTACTCGAAAACGTGGAAGTGGGTTATTATCACGACTATCAACATCGCAACAGCATTGAAAAATAAGGCTAATCCGGAAAATCATGGGATTTGAAAATCAGTTTATAGATCAATCCAATATTGGCATTGAAGTTCCCGACATCGGACAACTCCGGCAAATAGCTGAACGGTTTCAACAGTCAGAAGATACACCTTGCCTGGCATCCACTTTGTTCGAAGATGAACTGAATCTTCAGGGTGTTTACGAATCGTTTGCCCGTCTCTCCGGAACAGAAAATCCTGAAACGTACCCGTTTAATCCGGGAATTTTTCCGGGTGGACTACCTGTTGGAGACGAACTCCGGGCTTTGCTGAACAAAGAACCGAAGAATAATAATTTGCAATCGGGTGTTGAAAAAGGATTCGATTCAACCACATTTTCGGAATATTCGTTTGGACGCGATCAGGAAATTAAATACAACGGCCGCGAAACATTTGATGTTCCGGCCATTCGCAACGATTTCCCGATTCTTCAGCAAAAGGTTCACGGCAAAGATCTGATCTGGTTCGACAATGCTGCAACAACACAAAAACCTCGTTCGGTGATTGATGCTGTGACCAGTTTTTACGAACACGACAACTCGAATATTCACCGCGCCGCACATACGCTGGCCGCCCGTTCGACCGATGCTTACGAAAAAGCCCGCGAAAAAGTGAAGAATTTCATCGGGGCATCGTCAACCGACGAGATTATTTTCGTTCGCGGAACTACCGAAGGAATCAATCTGGTGGCTCAGACTTTTGGCCGGAAATTCATCCAGCTGGGCGACGAAATCATTGTTTCAACGCTCGACCACCACGCCAACATCGTTCCATGGCAGCAACTGGCCAAGGAAAAGGGCGCGAAATTGCTGGTCATTCCGATCAACAACAACGGCGATGTGATTCTCGAAGACTTTGAGAAATTGCTCGGTCCTCGTACCAAAATTGTATCGATTGCCCATGTGAATAATACCTTTGGAACCATCCTTCCGGTAAAAGCCATCATCGATTCGGCCAAACGTTGGGGCGCGCGGGTGCTCATCGACGGAGCGCAATCCGTAGCGCATACGCCAATCAATGTTCAGGAATTGGGCGCTGACTTTTTTGTTTTTTCAGGTCATAAAATATACTCCCCCAACGGAATTGGTGTGGTTTACGGACGGAAATAACTGCTCGAAATTTTGCCTCCGTGGCAAGGTGGCGGCAACATGATTCAGGATGTGACTTTTGAGGAAACCATTTTCAACGGCCCGCCCGCCAAATTCGAAGCCGGGACACCCAATGTAGCCGACGCCGTTGGTCTTGGCGCTGCGCTCGATTACGTGAGTCGGATCGGGATTAACAACATTTCGAAATACGAACACGAGCTGACCGAATATGCCCGCGAAGAACTTGCAAAAATTGACGGCTTACGCTTAATTGGCAATCCAAAAGAAAGGGTGAGCGTAGTTTCGTTTGTTCTGGATGATATTCCAACTCCGGAAGTTGGCAGACTACTCGACTTGGAAGGCATTGCCTTGCGTGCCGGGCACCATTGCGCACAACCCGCTTTGCGACGCTTGGGCGTTGAAGCAACTGTTCGCCCGTCGTTCGCTTTTTACAATACCAAAGACGAAATCGACCTGTTCGTGAAAGCAGTCCGAAAAATACAATCAAACAGATAGCTTCTCAAAAAATAAACGGACAAATTATTCTGTACACTAAAAAATATGGGATAAGAATATGATCCTGCCAACTCATACTTATCCCATATTTTATTTGAATGAATACCATCTACCTCATTCGTGGTATATCAATTACCAATTAGAAGGTATTTCGGGTAACCATTATCTACCACATCTTTGTAAAGTAATTAAATTTTACACAGATGGAAAAACCAACCTTTTTTATAGGACAAGAATTGTCGGACAAAACACGACAATGGCTTCACTGGCAACAGATTCAATATATCGAGATTCCCTTTCAAAAAATTGGAAAGATGATAAGCGGGCACTTTGATGCTTATTTATTTTTTAGTTCATCAGGAATCGACCAGTTTAAGTCAGCCGGGAATTTTCCATATCCGCACTCATTGGTTTTCGCGAATGAAAATTCCACAGCCCGTGCAGCCTGGAGACATTTCACCAACAAAGTACATACCTCGCCTGATTCAGAAGAATTGTCGTTTGTTCAATATTCGATTTTCCGCTGTATGAAAGAGAACAATGTAATAGCAGATTATTCGTAACATGAAACTTAGCGAAACTTCAACTGATATTTTTTTGCCCATATCGATCAGGATCACCAACAAAAAGATATTAATAATAGGAGGTGGCCGGATTGCAAATCAAAAAATCAATCTTTTGGAACAATTCACCAGAAATATTTCAGTAGTTGCCCTTGAGGTATGCGAGGAACTAAAAGTAAAAGGTTATTCTTTCGAAGAAAAACCTTATGAAAAATCGGACCTTGAAGGAGCTTTTCTGGTATATGCCTGTACGAACAACAGAACGTTGAACCAGCAAATAAAAAGTGAAGCTGAAACATTGGGGATTCTTATTAATGTTGTAGATGATCCCGGTCTGTGCGATTTTGTTTCCCCTGCCATTTATAAGCACGGTCATATGACTGTTGCAGTAGGCTCAAACGGGCAGGAAGTGCGTCGCGCAATCGCCATACGGAATATGATCCGGGAAAAATTGGAAAGTGACGGCGATTAATTTTATAAATCAATTAATTGAAATTTATGCCTTCATTAATTTCGATCGTTGGCGCCGGACCTGGCGACCCAGAATTACTAACCGTCAAAGCGCTGAAACGAATTCAGGAAGCAGACATCGTTCTGCACGATGCGTTGGTCAGTAAAGAAATTCTGAACCTTGCCAAGCCTGACGTGCAACGAATTTACGTGGGCAAAATTTATCAGGATGGACAGGACCAGACCGGAAGACAGGAATGGATTAATCAACTGCTGATTGATTTATCGGTTAAAGGGCAAAAAATTGTCCGGCTAAAATCGGGCGATCCAATGATTTTTGGTCGCGGTGCCGAAGAAATCAGGTTTTGCATCGAGAACCATTTGAATTATGAAGTGATTCCCGGAGTTACTTCGGCTCTTGGGGCTGCTTCGTTGTGTGGAATTCCGCTTACCGAACGCGGCAAAAACAGCATGGTACTTTTTGGTACCGGGCATTACAGCGAAGGTGAATTTACCGATCTCGATACTTTTATTTCCGTTCTGAAGTCAGGTTCCCCAATTATTTTATTCATGGGATTGAACAAGCTGGTTCAATTAGCCTCCCGACTGATGGACCAATCCATTGCCAGGGATACCAACGTTCAGATTTTGAGCAAAGTTTCACAGCCTGATTCAATTTCAATTGAAGGTACACTGGGAAACATTTCGCAGGTAATTGAGGAAAAGAAACCACCAATGCCTGCATTGGTTATTATTGGAAAAAATGTGATGCGGTTGAATTCGTCGAGAGAGTAAAAGCATTAGCATTTGGCTATGCAGAAGCCTCTTCCAATCCTTTAAACTGTTTTCGGTATTCTGACGGAGGCATACCAGTAATTTTCCTGAACTGCTTATTGAAATGGCTGAGGTTATTAAACCCGCTGTCGAAACAGACCTCCAAAATACTCAGGTCTTGATCCATCAGCAATTTACAGGCGAAGTCGGTTTTAATCTGGTTCAGATATTCAAACAAAGTCATTCCCATGTTTTCCTTGAAGAATCGGCAAAGTGAGCCTTCGGCCATATTCACTAATTCGGCCATTTTTTTCAGGTTCACTTCCTCACGGTAATTGTTCATTAAATATTCGTGTATCGTTACAATTCGCTTATTCCCGGTTTTGAAACGTTTTTTCATATAATCTTCGCTTGCCAACCTGATATTCGAATCACTTTTACCGATAATGTCCATCAATCTGAGAAACTGGATCATCCGTTCAAAATTCTTCAGGTATGGTAACTGAAGCATAATTTCGCTAACCTCATTAAGTGTTTGTCCAACAATTTGAATTCCTCGCTCAGAAAATTCCAACGCCCGTTTTACGTTTCCAAATTCTGGAAGAGCCAGCAACTGTTGGGATAAAACATTCGTTGTAAACTGAAGGAAAACCATTTCGAGGGTTCGGTTCGATGGAGTTCGCGCCTCCTTATCTGCAATCCACACATGAGGCAGGTTTCGCCCGATAAAAACCAGGTCGCCAGGCTGAAATTCCTCAATCGAATCGGCCACGATACGTTTCCCGGAACCTTCAGTTATGAAGCTGATTTCTAAATTATTATGATAATGCCAACTACTTTTCTCCAGGGTATCCTGAAAAATTCCGATGAAAAAAGATTCGTCTTCTTTTAAATGTATCTTTTCAAATAGAGCCGACATATTGGTATTTTATGCACTAATTAATAAATATATGTGAATATCGCATCGAAATTAGTAAATATAGACGTAGATTTCAAACCATTCCTACCCTATTTTTGATCCATCAATTAAACTACGAATAACTAAAACCAATAAATTATGAATGAGATACTGGATAAATTACTCGAAGCCGTAGAATTTGGCAAGGTAGATCTAAAATCGCCATATCCGCCCCAATTAAGAGGTCAGGATGGATCACTCGAACTTACGATTAAAGCGATCGAATCCATGATCAGCCCTCAGCAAATACTTGAAAAAGCACTGATTCCAGCTATGGGAAGAGTGGGACAAAAATTCTCGGAAAATAAGATTTTTGTACCACAAATGCTGATGTCGGCCAGAGCAATGGGTGCTTCCATGGTTCAGTTAAAACCATTTTTTACTTCCGGAGAAATTAAAACCAAAGGAACATTTATTATCGGAACGGTAAAAGGTGATTTACACGACATTGGTAAAAATTTGGTAGCCATGATGGTAGAAGGTGCTGGTTGGACTGTTGTCGATTTAGGGGTCGATGTCCCATCGGCCAGGTATATTGATGCGATCAATAATCACCCTGGGGCAATTGTAGCCTTGTCGGCACTGCTAACAACGACCATGGTGAACATGGGCGAGATTGTCGCCGACATCAAGTCTAGCGTTCCTGAAGCAAAAGTCTTTATCGGAGGCGCTCCTGTTAATAACGATTTCTGCCAGAAAATTGGTGCCGATTTCTACTCGCCAGATCCACAAGGAGTTGTTGAACATCTAAACAGATTAGCATCATGAAATACAAAAGCTTAATCATTACCAATCCTGAAGATTTAATGTTTGGAATTGCACCAAATCCGGTCAAAACAAGACGTGGGTTGAAAATCGGAGGTGGTCAGGTTTATGCCGAGTTGAATTTCACCCTGCCAATCATGAGTATCAACGAAAGTACCTTACCCCAGGTTTACGGACATTACCGCGAAATAACCGAAGGGGCACTGGAACGTGCGCTACACTTGGAGTCGAAGGGTGTTGTACTCGAGCTGGAAACACTTTTGGAGATGACTAAAACTCCATCAATCGGGGTTGAGATCGTGAAAATAATGAATGAGATTTGCGAACGGTATTATCAAAATCATGGGCTTATTTCTGAAATCCGCCTTACCCCTAACGACTTACGCGAATTTGAACGTCCGGCGAAACAACGTTCTTCCCAATATTTGGAACCCATGTTCGAGCTTTTTGAACGTGGAAGTATTGAAGGCGGAGACCTGTTGTCGATTGAAAGTACTGGTGGAAAAGAAGTGTCAGACGAGGCTCTGATGATGTGCGACATAAAAGGTATGGTATTCGCCCTGTCGGTTTTGGGCGTAAGAGACATGCAGTTTTTGTGGAAAAAAATTGTTGCAGTAGCCAATAAGCACAATAAGATTGCTGCTGGCGATTCGGCATGTGGATTTGCAAATACGGCGATGGTCCTGGCTGAAAAAAAATACATCCCGAAAGTTTTTGCGGCACTTGTTCGCGTCATTTCGGTTGTTCGCTCAATTGTTGCCATGGAAGAAGGTGCTGTTGGACCTGACAAAGATTGCGGATACGAAGGACCATTTCTGAAAGCCATTACTGGAATTCCGATTTCGATGGAAGGCAAAACCGCTGCCTGTGCCCACCTCAGTCCAATCGGGAATATTGCTTCGGCCTGTGCCGACTTATGGAGCAACGAATCGGTACAGAATATCAAATTATTGTCGGGTATGGCGCCAACAGCTTATCTGGAGCAACTGGAATACGATGCCCGCCTGATGAACGAAGCCTTAAAAGCCGGGAAATTGCACCGCGACGTGTTGCAACAATTACTGGTTGCTTCCGATATTTATACCGATCCTCAGGCCTTAATTCTTTCTCCGGCAAATGTGATCCGGATTTCAAAAGAACTCGTTAAAGGCGATTCGTATGTGGCCAATGCCCGTAACGGTGCACTGACGGCTCTCGACATCATTGAAGAAGCACTACTTTCAGGCCAAATGAGGCTTTCGGAACTTGAAACAAGCTACCTTCCCATACTTCGCGAAGATTTAAACAGTATTCCTGATAATGAAGGTGATTTCATTGAAATGATGCTGCCACTAATTGACGGAAGCAAATTTATTCCAGCAGAATACGGATTATAGAAAAATGCTACTGGCGTCTGGCTTTATTTTGCTATCCGCCAGTTGCCAGTAGCCAATACACATGGAAAAAATACCTGTCAATATTATTTCCGGATTTCTGGGTTCAGGAAAAACAACTGCTATTGCCAAATTACTTGACATCAAGGCCGATGATGAACATTGGGCAGTAATTGTCAACGAATTCGGAAAAGTATCCATCGATGGACAAATGCTCCGGGCTACTTCTGATGCAGGATCAATTTTCGATATTTCAGGTGGCTGCATCTGCTGTTCGGCAAAAGGAAACTTTTCGGAAAACCTGAATGCAATCATTCATTCAGGCAACTACTCCCGAATCATTATTGAGCCCAGTGGATTGGGAGGCATTGATTTGGTTTCTGAAATCGTTGAAGCTAACCCCAGCCTAATTTTAATGCCGGTTATTTGTTTGGTTGACCTGACCACCATTAATAATTCGCGGCTTCAGATGAGTCCGATCTATCAAATGCAAATCAGGAAAGCAGATCTGATAGTTTTTAGTAAAACTGATTTGGTTGCTGATCAAACAGAACAGGATCAACTAATCGAAAAATTTAAAGTATCGTTTCCTAACAAGCAACACTTCATAAAGGCCAGCAAAAATCTCTTGAATTCATTATCCATCAGGGAAGAATTGCATAATAATTCAGTGCATAAATGCAGCCAACTATCCCGTATAAATCCAGATTTGACTGACCGTAATTATCAGGAAATGTATTATCCATTTGATGAAGATTGTGTTTTTAATCCGCAGAAGCTTGTCGCTTTTATTGACAGAAATCCTTCAATCGTAAGGGCTAAAGGATTCATTCAAACACAAACCGGATGGAACCTTTTCCATTTTACCTTGTCTGGCAGTTTTTTTGAACCTTGTCAACCTCATTCGCAAAATGAACTGGTAGTAATCACTGAAAAATCAGGGTCATATTTGATTGAGAATCATTATGCTGAAATAGAAAATTCGATCAAAGAAACGATGGTCCGACGTTTTTAATTTTCATATTCTTCCTTCGCCTACCTATTTTGTGGTATGTAAATTACCAAAAATGAGGTATTTCCTACCAATATTTTCGTTTTCATATTTGTAACGTCATTTAAAGACATCAAAATATGAACGCAAAACAACAAACATCCTATCAAAATTATCTCCGGATAAACGGTGCTGGCAATCTTATTGCCGGACTGTGTTGTTGTTGCCAGATCTACCCTTCGGCTTCCCGAATGCGAATGTGCAGCTAAAAGTGCTTTTAGCCTTCATTCATCACCATCAAATATTTTAATTCAGAAATCGAGAGCTTATCCTCTATTTTCTGTCCTACAAGTATTTATACTGAATTTTTTTACAATAAATCATCAATAAACAATAAAACTCGATAATCATGACAACACAAAGTTTAAAATTCGAAACGCTGCAACTTCATGCAGGACAGGATGTTGATTCAGCAACAAATTCACGGGCAGTACCAATCTACCAAACGTCGTCATATGTTTTCAACAATGCCGATCACGCGGCTAATTTATTTGGGCTGAAAGAGTTCGGAAATATTTACACCCGTATTGGAAACCCAACTACCGATGTTTTTGAGAAGCGCATTGCAGCTCTCGAAAGCGGGGTTGCCGCTGTTGCAACGGCATCGGGACTGGCGGCCCAATTCATTGCTTTAACTAATATTTTGCAGGCCGGAGATAATTTTGTTTCCACGTCTTTCCTTTACGGTGGAACCTACAACCAGTTTAAGGTTCAGTTCAAACGTTTGGGTATTCAGGTCAAATTCGTTGACGGCGATAATCCTGAAGATTTTGAAAAAGCCATCGATGAAAAGACAAAAGCCATTTATCTGGAAACCATTGGTAATCCTGAATTTAATGTGCCTGATTTTGATGCCATTGCTGCCGTTGCAAAAAAACACGACATCCCATTGATCGTTGATAATACATTCGGCGCCGGAGGTTATCTTTTCCGCCCAATCGAGCATGGCGCTGCCGTTGTAGTTGAATCGGCTACCAAATGGATTGGCGGGCATGGGACCAGCATTGGTGGCGTAATTGTTGATTCGGGCAAATACAACTGGGGCAATGGTAAATATCCTCAATTTACTGAACCATCGGAAGGTTATCATGGGTTGGTATTCTGGGATGTATTTGGATCGGATGGACCTTTCGGAAATATTGCATTTGCCATTCGCGCACGGGTAGAAGGCTTGCGCGATTATGGTTCGTCACTAAGTCCATTCAATGCCTTCCTGCTGATACAAGGCCTCGAAACATTGTCGTTACGAGTTGAACGCCATGTTCAGAATGCACAAATCATTGCTGATTGGCTCGAAGGACATTCTCAGGTTAAATCAGTTAATTATCCGGGTCTGGCATCCAGTCCGTATCATGAATTGGCAAAGAAATACCTAAAAGTTGGTTATGGTGGTGTACTTTCATTTCTGATTGACGGAGGAAAAGTAGCCGCCGATGAATTTATAAACAACTTGAAATTAATCAGTCACCTGGCCAATGTTGGCGATGCAAAAACATTGATTATCCATCCCGCATCGACCACACACCAGCAGCTATCAGAAGAAGAACAGTTTACAGCCGGAGTTATTCCGGGATTAGTTCGGCTTTCGGTCGGTATTGAACATGTCGAGGACATTATTCAGGATTTGGCACAGGCATTCAATAGCGTAAAACACCTGTCTGATATTAACAAAAAACAAGAAGCCGAACCTCAGAAGAAAAAAAGTTTAGTTGGAAATATATTAAGGTTCTTTTAATCGCAACAAAAGGTTTTAGAGAAACCCAGGCAAATGTTGTTTAGTAAGGTTATTGTTGTGACTGATAGGAGGCAATATTCACTTCACTAAACGAGTTGAGAATGTTGAAGTTTTCACAAGAGGCCGTCGAATAAGGTGTAGGCGGTCTCTTGTTATGAGTACTTTTTCGAGTTCAGAATTAAAAATTCAATTTTCCAGAGGATCAGTTTTTAAATTTACACTTCACTCTAACTAAAACATAAAAGGAAAGATACTTATAATGAATCACTTAATTGTAGATCAAAGTATAGGTAGAAACCAAAGCTATTCTTTTTATGACTAAATTTTACGTTTATTATTTCTCAAATTATCGAATGAATTCTTCCCTAATGGGATTAAAGCTATCAATTAAACGAACAGTGGGCGAAAGAATTTTTACCGTATGTTTCTTGCCTGAAATTACAGCAAACAAATCACCTGCATTAAGGTGCTGTTCAGGTTCTCCTTCGCAATAGAAAATGATCTCTCCGGACGCAATGTAGCAGGTTTGTTCGTGTGGATGCGAATGAAATGGCTCTGGTTCGGTCCAAGGCCCATCCGAAAAGTCAACAATTACTGTCATTAAATGTGGAGTATGGATATTCCGTCGTTCTAAGCCCGAACGAACAATTTCAGGTGTACTTTCAGCAAATTTTAATACGGACATGTTGTAATAAATTTATGATTTGGTTATTTACAATTTCAACGGGCGAATGGTAAATTGCAATTAGTTAAATGATTAATGAGTATATGGTTTTACTGCTTTTTTTATCTGTTTCTGATTTAAATTATCCTGGTAAACAAGTAGCGAGTATTTCAGTACTAAAGGTTGATCGAATGGAATTGCGACGGGATTTCGTCCAGGAAATGCAGCATTTTGCATACTGGCCGTTTGCCTTAAAATCCAATTGCTTGACGGTGTCGGGTTCGACGGATCGCTCCAGATAACTATCCCGCCTTTTTTACCTGCATTCAGAAACGATCCACAGATATTCATGGAATTTCCTGCTTCAATAGCGGTGTTTATGGGTTCGACGAATCCATTAGCGCCTGAAAATGTTACATCAGCAGGCAACTTTAACCGGGTAGAAAACCCTCCGTAACCCTTTTCATCATTGGAACCACCTAGACTCAGGCGATCGGTAAGTGCTTTCAGGCGAATCACAAAATTGATGCGACGGTAATTACCGGTTTCGGGATATATGGTAATTTCAGTATCTTCTTTCAGGTAAGCTTTTGTCCCATTTTCCCATAAAGGCGATTTCCATTCTACAGTAGTATTTATCAAACCAATTCCTTTTTGAAGCCTATACTCGAAATTGGTCACTTTCTGCTGAAAATTTTTCAATTCCCAACCGTCAGAAACTTGTTTATTATCGATTAAAATTTGATGCCATGCCCAGAAGACACCCCGATGGTGAGGATGATCGGTCGGAAAATCTTCTGTAAGCCTTGAACCATCAGGCCCATAAAGCGGATGAATATAATTACAGCGGCTGTATTCTCCGTTCTTGTCTTTCGGGCTTCGCTGATAAAAAAAGATACTATCTTTTCCTTCCATAAATAGGAACCCGCCCAGTTTTACCACCATGTTTATTTGAGTTTTTCCGGCTAATGGAAAGATAATCAACAAAATAATGGTCGTCAGTTTATTCATCCGTTTAGTTTTAGTGTTACGAAAATACATAAAAAAGAAACCACAAATTTTTCTGGTTTGCATAGATTAATAATATTTTCAATCTATGGACATCAGAAAAATCTGTGGTAAAAATCAAATCAATGTTAAATGAATAATCGCTTTTTTAAAGTTTTGGTTCCCAACCCTTTTGGTATTCGCGATCCCAAAGTTTCATTCCGTCTTTATCAAGGATACGACCATCGGCGGTATTCACATTATAAGATTTCCCAATCCGGTAGGATATATTTGCATAGTGACACATCATTTGGCTGATTGCGCCTTCTTCTATCGGAGAGTTTAATTTGCTTTCCTTACCGCGAATAACGTTAAAAAAGTTAGCCACGTGTGTATCGGTCATGTCGCCACCACCGCCAAGTGCAGTTCCGGCTTCGCTGCCCGATGATTTGCTGTCTTTCACCTTTTTACCCATTCGATCAAAAAGCGAATAACCATCCCGATTGACAAATACAGACCCTTCGCTTCCGTAAATTACAGTTCCCCGGTCGCTTCCATAGGTATTATAACCATTCCGGCTTTTTCCATCCCATTTGATAATCTTATTTCCTGGGAAACGGAAAGTAGCATCCATGGTGTCGTACATCACCCAGCCATCGTTCATGAAATGACGTTTTGCAGCTTCCACATCAACGTGTTCCGGATATTTTACCTGCAATGCCCAGCGCGCAACATCCAGCTCATGCGTAGCGTTATTCCCGGTTTCGGCAGTTCCCCAGGTCCAGCCATACCAATGCCAGTTGTAGTCCCATATGTTATCCATATATTCCTGATGAGGTGCTGGCCCCTGCCAAATTTCCCAGTCAAGACCTTCAGGAACCGGAGCTTTTTTAGCAACCGGAACTTCGCCACGGTTATTCGAGTAAAACGCAACTGCTTTGTAAACATCGCCAATGATGCCTTTATGAATTTCAGCAATAATTTCCTGAGATTCTTTGGCCGACCGTTGCTGGTTCCCCATTTGGACAACTTTGTTGTATTTCCGCTGAAAAGCAACCAGCAACTCGCCTTCGCGCGGATTGTGACTGCATGGTTTTTCAATGTACACATGTTTGCCTGCCTGCATGGCCATCCAGGTTCCGGGAGCGTGCCAATGGTCGGGAGTGGCGTTGAAAATGGCATCCACTTTCTGGTCGTTCCATACTTCATGAATGTCGTTGACCAGCTTGGCATTTCCCGAAACTTTACCAGCCAGGTCTTTACCTACCTTTTCGCGTTGCTTTTTCATCACATCGCAGATATAGGCCACATCCACATTGTTTTTCTTGTCTTGCAAAGCGGCATAATAAGCTCCTACCCTACGTCCGCAGCCCATCAGCGCCACGTTCAGACGATCGTTGGCCCCAACAATCCTCGAATAACTTTTTGCACTAAAGCCTGAAGCGGCTCCTCCAATGGTGATGCCAGCGGCACCAACAGCTACATTGCGTATAAATTCACGACGGTTTGTACTCATGATATTTTTGATTTAGGTTATTATAGTTTTCTAATTTTTAAACTCCTGAATTTTACCTGATCATCGTGGTATTGCAACATGATCGGAGCCTCTTTTACCATGCCGAAATTTTCGAATTCAGCGAATTTACTACGGGCAACCAATGCTTTAAAAATGTTTGATCCACGAACATATTCAACGACTTTCATTCCATTCAACCAATGTTCTACGCGATTGTCGGGGTAAACCACAATACGTCCGATGTTCCATTCATTGGCGCCTTTGGTAAATCGTTCCTGTTTATCCGAAGGGATCAAATCATAAAGCGAAGACATGGTACGGTTCCCCACAGCTCCTTTTTTAGCATCTGGATGTACTTTGTCATCGAGAACCTGGTATTCAAGCCCGACGGATGGGCCACCATTTCCGGTGAAATATTTCACGCCACTGTTCGCTCCTTCAGAAAAATTGAATTCGAACTGAAACTCGAAAGCTGAATATTTGTCAGCCGTAACTATATCAGTACCTTTTACTGGTGTTTCAGGTCGATTTGGCATTGTCATCAGCGTTCCGTCTATTACTTTCCAACCTTCAGCAGGAAACTGATCTTTACTGACAGCATGCCAGCCATTACTGGTTTTTCCATCAAAAAGCAAAGTCCAGCCTTGATCTTTTTCTGCTTTGCTCAACGTATTGGGTATTAAATTCACCACGAAAACATCAGGCGTTTCAGTTGCTTTCAGGTCGGTTGTTTTGATCCGGATGTTTTTCCAGCGGATTTGTTTCCCGGGTTGATCGTCTTTACCAATGGAATGAACCTGAAGGGCAATCAAACCACTGGAGGTCATATCATCGAGTAAATAAGCAACCGGGATTCCGTTGAGCCAGGTACGAATACTATTTCCGATACATTCGATACGGTAATGGTTCCATTCTCCTTGTTTGAATGCCAATTTACCGGCAGGATTTAATTCTCCGGTGTACAGCCATCCGCGACGCGACTCATCGTAAATACCACCGCTCCAGGCACGGGCAGAAGGATCAACTTCACACTGGTATCCATGAACACGACCATTATTCACTTCAGGTTTACTGATACTCCGAAACTGAATTCCAGAGTTCATCTCATTGGCAACCAGCAAATCAAGTTCGAGAACAAAATCACCGTAATCTTTATCGGTTGTCAAAAATGAATTCGGTGTATTTGAAACAGTAGTCCCAACAATTTCGCCTTTCTCAACCTGATATTTGGCCTGTCCGTTTAGTTGGTGCCATCCTGTTAAATCTTTACCATTGAAAAGGGAAATCCAGCCATCGTTTTTTTTAGCAAAAACGGCTGAAACAAATAATGAAAAAAAAAGAAGAATTTGAATCTTTCTCATGAGGTTTATTGATTTATATTTACAACATTTCCGTGTACGATAACGGAAACAAAAATAGAAATTTTAATGGATGTTTTTTCAATGTTTTTGAACACAATAGGTAGCAATAATTATTTCTTCCTGTTGCCTACTGGATTAGTCGATTCTCTGATGTTTTGAATTTCTTTTATCCAATTAAAATTTCACAACTTTACAGCAATTCAAATTGATTAATACTTTGTAACGGTCTCCATGAAGTCTATCATCTTGATTGTCTATGCTTTGGTTTTATTCCTGATTGGAATATACTCGTTTCTGAAAGTCAAAACTCCGTCTGATTATTTTCTGGCCGGAAAGAAACCTGGCGTTTGGCAGATTTCGGGCAGTTTACTGGCTACCATTTTAGGCGGATCGGCCATTTTGGGAACCATTGGATTGGCAGAAATTCAATCCTGGGCATCGGCATGGTATATTTTGGCCGCCAGCATAGGCTTATTCGGACTTTTACCTATTGTTAAAAAAGTATATGCGCAAGGCAAATTCACCCTACCCGGTCTGATAGGGCAATACTACGGCGAATCAGCACGAAAAGTCACTTCGTTAATTATACCCGTGGCCTGGTTAGGCGTTGTAGCTGCCCAGATTATTGCCGGAGCCCAAATTTTGGTCAGCTTTTTCAATTTGTCGTATTCATCAGGAGTATTGCTGACCGGAATTATTTTCATTATTTATACCTATATTGGAGGACAGGTGTCGGTGATGAAAACGGATTTGTTCCAGTCATTCTTTATTCTTGGCGGAGTAATACTGACAGCCATAATGATACCCACAAGCAAGTTTCCTGAATTACCTCCATTGGGCAGCGTTTTCCCATTTAACAGCCATTTTTCACCTTTCGATTTATTCATTCTGATCCTGACATTTTCGAGCACGTTCGTGGTTGGTCCCGATATTTATTCGCGCGTTTTTTGTGCCAAAGATTCGAAAACCGCATTCCGAAGTGTTCTGGTAGTCGCATTAATCCTGATTCCGTTTGGGTTTGTACTTTCGTATGTGGGAATTTATGCGGCCACATTTCATTCCGGGGCGCAGAACAGTTCTAGTTTAGTCAATCTTGCGAATAGCATTTTGCCCGAATGGGCTACTGGAATACTTGTTGCTGCCTTGATTTCAGCAGTTTTGTCAACTGCGGCCACTACCCTTTTGACAGCTTCCATGATTTTGAGCGAACTTTTTCACAAAGACATCAATAATCAAAAATCGTTCAGGCAAACCAAGGTTTTCATTATTGGAGTTGGCATTTTGAGTATGATCATTTCATTAAAAATTACCTCCATCGTTTCGTCACTTTTGCTGGCACTTTCATTCTATTCCGGGGCTTTTATTATTCCAATGGTTGCTGCTCTTTTTAATTTGTCACACAACAAACGCTTCAGTATATTAGCGATGATTTCAGGCGGCATATTAGCCTTGACCGGCAAGCTGCTAATGACTTTTCATCATTCTGAAGTTGGCTCATTTGTCCTGATTTCAGGATTTGTGTTGAACGCGTTGCTGATTTTTTTACCTTTCGGAAAAGAAAAAGGAAACTATTCGACCACTGATATTTGATCATTGATAATTAACCATTTATTTTTTGACCTATGCCTATCAACGTTGCTATTATTGGCTGTGCAAAAATTGCACATTTACATGCCAAAGCCATATTACAGATACCAGAATTGAATTTTAAAGCAGTTTGGAGCCGAACACCCGAATCTGCTCAGAAATTTGTTGACGAATACGGAGTGAAGGCCTACTCTTCTATTCAGGAAATGATCGAAGCAGAAAAGATTCAGATGGCAATTGTTTGCACTGCGCATCCTTACCATGCCGATCCGGCCATTCAGGCAATGGAAGCCGGAGCACATGTGCTGATTGAAAAACCACTTGCATCAACGTTGCAGGATTGTGACCGGATTATTGATGTCGCACACCAAACTGGACGAAAAATCGGGGTAATTAGTCAGCGGCGCTGGTATCAGCCGATTGTCCGCATGAAAAAAGCCATAGACGAAGGTAAAATTGGAACCCCTTCATTGGGAACCATTCAGATGTTGGGTTGGCGCGACCGCTCTTATTTTGAAAGTGATGCCTGGCGTGGATCATGGAAATCGGAAGGAGGTGGTGTTTTGGTGAACCAATCGCCCCACCAGCTTGATCTGCTGCAATGGATGATGGGCGATATCGATGAAGTTTTTGGTTATTGGAGCAACATTAACCATCCGTATATTGAAGTTGAAGATACTGCTGTAGCTTTGGTCCGCTTTAAAAATGGCGGACTGGGGAATATTCTGGTCAGCAATTCACAAAAGCCGGGAATCTACGGAAAAATACATATCCATGGCAGCAATGGGGCTTCTGTGGGTTCACAACCCGAAGGTGGGGCCATGTTTCTTCCGGGACAAAAGGCCATTAGCAATGCACCAAAGCTCGATTTATGGACAATTCCCGGAGAAGAGCATTTAATTGAAGGGTGGAATAAAACCGATAGCGATGAATTCTACGCTGTTGATTCAATGACCTGGTATTTTAAACAACAATTACTCGATTTTGCTGAAGCTATAATAAACAACCGACAGCCAATGGTAACTGCTGAAGAAGGCCGTAAAACCGTTGAATTATTCACTGCTATTTACCGCTCGCAACGCGATGGAAAACCGATAAAATTTCCATTGGAACCTGAATATGACCGGGATGATATGGATGGAAGGTTAGCTTAAAATACAGAGCGGGTGACTCCAAGTCACCCGCTCTGTAAAACTCTTTGATGTTATTTTCAATCAAATTTCAATTTAAAAATCACCACTTCCGGTCGATTACCGGTTCTGACGGATGGCCCCCAGGTTCCGTAGCCTGAAGAGACATAAAAGTTGGTATTTCCTTTTTTCAGATATCCCCAACTGAGTTCAAAAATAGCTTTGGTCAGGTAATTGAATGGCCAGAGTTGTCCGTTATGTGTATGCCCAGATAGATGTAGATCAACATGAGCAGCCGCAGCTTCGTCCAGATTAAAGGGTTGATGATTCATCACAATTACCGGTTTTGTGGGGTCAATTCCAACAAGAAGTTCTGCAAGCGATTTAGGCGCATTAGCTCCCCGTCCGGAGGAATGATCGTTTCGGCCAACTAATTGAATTCCATCTGACAAAATAACTGTTTCATCAATTAATACTTTAATGTTTATACTTTTCAGATACGGTAAGGTCTTGTCGATTCCACCAATGTATTCGTGGTTTCCTAAAATGGCATAAACGCCCAACGGAGTTTTAATTTCCTGAATATGCCGCCCTAAATTCTTTCGTAAAACCGGGGCAATCTCACCGTCAACCAAATCGCCGCAAAGCAAAACCAGGTCAGGCTTTTGTTCGCGGACAATATCAAGCAGTTTTTTTTCGCGCCGTTCGCCAATCAAAGCGCCCAAATGAATGTCAGAAGCCATCAGAATTTTAACTTCCGGAGAACCTGTAACCTTTTTATGAATGGTGAGTGGTATTTCTTTTACATTGATCCACAACGCATTAATATGACCACCAATAACAGTTACTGAAGCTAAAGAAAGAACAATCAGCCCCAAACGGAACTTCATGATTGGCGTAAATGAAGGTAAAAAGTGAATGAAATAGTTTAATGCCCGAATAAAGTCAATCAGAACAATGGCTAGAAACAGGTAAAGCATGAGTGCTAGCCAAAAAGATCCAATCCGGTAAATCCATTCGCTGAAAGCTGAAGAAGCTAACCGCTCCAGAAATGCGCCAGCTACAAAAGAAGCTGCAATAGTCCAGAAGATAACGATATACCAACGCCGATAAGGCTGGTTCAGCTGGAATGCCTGAAGTCCGCGAACATAAAGGTAATAATTGCCCAACGTATAAATCAGCATTATGATGCTGAAAAAGACTAAGAAAGAATAGCTTCGCATAGTTCAAAAGAGTAAAATTTAAAATCGACAAAATATCGAGTGCGAATGTGCGAAGATTGAATATTTGGAAAGAAATTAAATCCATTCGGTGGATTTTTCATTTTCATTATCTTCTTCTTCTATTTCAATCACTTCCTGAACATTCATAAACACATCGGCGAAGCGTTCAATCCATTCGTTCACATGCGTTGCAAAGACCACACGCTGAGCTTTGGGCATGCTTTCAGAAATCCGGTCAATCAGCGGATAATTGGTACTTTTTATGACCAGCTCGGCATCGTCAAGAATAAACATTTTAACTACTCCAAGGTTTAACGCGTAGAGCGAATAAATTTGATTCAGGCGTTTAGCAGTACCGATTACCACATCCGATCCCATGTAAATCAAATCCTTCTGGTCGAGTATTTTTCCGTCGTCACAGGCTGTATGAACACGTAAATCGGTGTATTCACCCAAACGTTCAAATTCAGCCTTCATTTCCGATGCACGGTCTTTGTTCTGAACCACAATGATTGCCCGTGGATTATCGTCCAGTGAAGCTTTCAGGCGTTGAAGAACGCTAACCACAATAGCTGTTGTTTTGCCGCTTTTATCTGGAGCAATGCACAGCAGGTCGCGGCCACTCTTAATTTTTGAAATACAAATTTGTTGTAATTGGGTTGATTCGGTGAAGCCTTTTTCCTTCAGGACTTCAATGAGCTGAATATCTAATTTTTCGTTAATCATCTGTATGTTTAAATTTTATAATATTTTATTAAAGTATCGATTCAATTGCTGAAGAGCGAAAGTCATTAGTCATCAGAAAAGAGAAATAAGTAAAGAGGAAAAATTTAGTATTGCATGATTCCTTTTTTCTCTTTCTTTTTTCCTAATGATTTCCTGAATCTCTGAACACTACCCGATCTCAACCACCGTTATCCCAGCGCCACCAAACTGAACATGCTCGTTGCGAAATGATTTTACCGCGGGTTCTGTTTTCAGGTAATTACGGATCATTTCTTTCAGAATGCCATTCCCTTTTCCATGCAATATTCGTAGTTCGCTAAAATCGAGCATAATGGCATCGTCAATCCACGATCGAATAAGTTGCAAAGCTTCTTCGGCACGCTGTCCGCGAACGTCAACTTCGGTTTTAAAGGTAAGTCGTTTTTCGCTCATTCCTTTATTAATATTCGGCATGGTTTGATTGTAGGTGCGCTGTATCTTCTTTGCCTCGTTATTCGTGATTTTCTGCAACTTTTCGCGACTCACCGAAGTTCGGATATGCCCGAATGCCACCACTATATTTTTCTCGTTCAACTCCAGAATTTCGCCAATATTCTGATTCCCTTCCATGACAACCTTATCGCCGGCTTTCCAAACATCAGGCTCAACAATTTGTTCTTTTTCCTTTTGTTCTGCGGGTTTCTTCTCCGTCCGTTTGAGGTTTCGGTGCGATTCCTTTTCTTTTAGCTTTTGTATTTTCTGATTGATCAGGTCGTCCTGATTGTTTGCCGAATCTTCAACTTCGTGTTTAAACTCAACCAATTTGGCTCGAATTTGTTTAGTCTTTTCTTTATCGGCCTGACTTTCACGAATTTCTCGAATGGTATTTTCAATACGTTTGTTGGCTTCAGCCAAAATCTGATCGGCTTCCTGATGGGCTTTCTGGATAATCTCTTTTCGTTGTTTATCGAGCGAACCCAGATCGGCTTCATATTTTTCGGCCAGATCATCCAACGATTTCTCGACTTTGCGGATTTTCTGCCGTTTGGTTTCCCAATACCGTTTATCACGCACGATATCCCGAAGATGTTTGTCGAAGTTGATGTGATCTTTTCCGATTTTATCGGTTGCATCCTGAAGAATATTCTCTGGAAGGCCAATCTTTCGGGCAATTTCAAAAGCGAATGAACTACCTGGTTTGCCAATATCCAGTTGAAACAAAGGTTCCATCTTGGTCGAATCGTACATCATGGCCGCATTTTCAATTCCTTCCGACGATGACGCAAAATGCTTCAGGTTGGTATAATGGGTGGTGATGACTCCAAACGTTTTCATCTCATTCAGTTGGGACAGAATCGATTCGGCGATTGCTCCCCCAAGCATCGGTTCTGTTCCGGTTCCAAATTCGTCGATCAGGACCAAGGTCTTTTCATTCGAGTTCTTCAGGAAAAACTTCATGTTCATCAAATGTGAACTGTAGGTACTCAGGTCATTTTCAATCGATTGTTCATCACCAATATCGATAAACAATTTATCGAAAATACCTGTCACGCTGGTTTGTCGAACCGGTATCAATAAGCCACACTGAAGCATGTATTGAAGCAATCCAACCGTTTTCAGGCAAACCGATTTACCACCGGCGTTGGGACCTGAAATCAGTAAGATATGTTTATTGGCCGTTAAGGTAATGTTGAGCGGAACCACTTTTCGGTTTTCACGTCGCAAAGCAAGCATCAACAGTGGATGCACGGCTCCCTCCCACTCCAACTGACATTTGTTTTCAAGGTATGGTTTTATCCCGTCAATGTCGATGGCATAAATGGCTTTGGCACGGATAAAATCGATTTTGCCCAGAAACCCATAGGCCAGCAATAAATCGAGCAGATATGGACGAATATCGTTCGAAAAAACAGTCAGAATCTTAACGATTTCGCGCATTTCGGCATATTCCAACTCGCGGATCTGGTTATTCAACTCAACCACTTCGGCAGGTTCGATGTATGAGGTTTTACCAGTCGATGATTCATCATGCACAATACCGTTCAGCTTGCGTTTATAGGCTGATGAAACCGGAATAACTGCGCGTCCGTCGCGCATGGCCACCGAGGCATCTTCTTCGACCAAACCATCGTCCTGTGCTTTTTTCAAAATAACCTGGAGGCGTTTCGAAACGCCCGATTGTTTGCTGAGCAACTCTTTCCGGATTCGGGACAATTCAGGAGAAGCATTATCTTTTATTTTTCCGTACTTATTCAGTATTGAATCGATACGTTCGATAACATATGGATAAACTTGAACGCCAGCAAGTAATCGCTTTAAGCAGGGAAGTTGCTCTTCTTTGGTTTGCTTCAAAAAACGGACAATTCCTGAAATCGTTTCAAGCGAACGTTTCAGGTCGAATAATTCTTCGACTTCAAGAAAGCGGCCTTCAATCCGGATTTTGGCCAATGCTTCGCGGAGGTCGAAGTAATAACTGGTCGGAAAATTCTCCATTTCCTGAATGATGGTAACAAATTCACTGACCAGCGAAAGATCCTCCGTCAATTGACCGAACTCGCTGCTAAAACGAATTTCATCAACCAATTCCTTTCCCAGTGTGCCTAAGCATCTTCCTTTAAGTAATTCGCGGATTTTATCAAAACCTATCTTCGATTCAAAATTTTCAGGGAATACCAGAGTCATACCAAATTATTAGATGCGCAAAAGTACGAAGAAGGATTCATCTTACAAATTTATGATTTCAGGATAGGAAGAATATGTTTTTTGCGAATGTTACTTTGCAACTTGCAATTAAAAGCATGTTTATTATTTCGAACCGACTTATAAAAGGTTACTGTTTTGTTAAAGCCACAAATTTGGTTCGAATTCGTACTGAAAGTTCCCAATTTTACCTAAATTTGTTTCAAGATTCACTAAACAGAAAATTATGCTACCAAAATTTTTGCTTGCCGACAATTCTCAGGAAATGCCTGACATGCTTTATGTTGTGCACAACGAAAGTCCACGCTTTATCGTGGGAAGCGATATTGAAGATTTCTCAGTAAACCAAACGATTTACTGGATCGACGAAAAACCGATCGACAAAGATCTGATTGCTCAACTGCTCGACGAAGCAGAAGAGTTTCTTGAAGCAGAGTTAGAAAACCAGGACAGTTATTTTGAAGACGGGGAGGACGACTAAAATGACAGAACCCAAGCGGCTTACACGTTCAAAAGAAAAAATGGTAGCCGGTGTTTGTGCCGGACTTGCAAACTATTTCAACATCGATCCTACGATCATGCGGATTATATTTGTTGTAATAGCCTTTGCTGGCGGTGCATCCTTATTGGCATACCTGTTGATGTGGATCATTGTTCCATTGGAACAATAATTCGCCGACCAATTTTTAAAGCCATCAAAAATTGAAGATATGGCTGTCAAACGATTGACCCGTTCTAAAGAAAAGATGTGGGCCGGTGTTTTAGCCGGAATTGGGATTTACCTCGATGTAGATCCCTCCATAGTGCGTGTTGTTTATGCTTTCCTGACAATACTCACGGTTGGTTTCCCCGGACTATTTGCCTACTTGATCATGTGGGTCATTATTCCCAAAGAACATTCGGCTTAACTTTGAGGTACTTGTTTCAGGCTTAATTGAATTCGTTTGCGTTGCAAGTCGAGTTCAATCACTTTAACATGTACATGCTGGTGCAGCTTCACGATTTCCGACGGATCGCTGATAAAACGGTCGGCCATTTGCGAAACATGTACCAACCCATCCTGTTTCACGCCCACATCGACGAAAGCACCAAATTTGGTGATGTTGGTTACAATGCCCGGCAGTACCATTCCTACCTGCAAATCCTCAACTTTATAGATGTTTGGGGCAAATTCAAAAACTTTGATTGCACTTCGCGGATCGCGTCCGGGTTTGGCAAGCTCTTTTTTTATATCCTCCAGGGTTGGCAATCCAATTTTATCGGTCACATAACTGGACCAGACAATTTGTTTTTGAAGCTCTTCGTTTGAAATCAGTTCCTGAATGCTGCATTTCAGATCTTTGGCAATTTTCTGAACCACAAAATACGATTCGGGGTGAACGGCTGAATTGTCCAAAGGATTGTTGGCATCCGGGATGCGTAAAAATCCGGCAGATTGTTCAAATGCCTTAGCTCCCATCCTCGGAACTTTCTGAATTTCGTTTCTGGAATTGAATGGTCCGTTTTCCTTTCGATAATCGACAATGTTCTGGGCCAATTGTGGCCCCAATCCTGAAATGTAGGTCAGCAAATGTTGTGAAGCGGTATTGACATTCACGCCAACCAGGTTTACGCTCGACTCAACGACCTTGTCAAGACTGTTCTTCAGTTTTTTCTGATCGACATCGTGCTGGTATTGCCCCACTCCGATCGATTTCGGGTCAATTTTTACCAATTCGGCCAACGGATCGAGCAATCGTCGTCCGATTGAAACAGCACCACGCACCGTTACATCGTATTGCGGGAATTCGTCGCGGGCAATTTTGGAAGCCGAATAAATGGAAGCTCCATCTTCAGAAACAACAAAAACCTGTAAATCGCGGTCGTAATGTAACTTCTTAACAAAAGCCTCGGTTTCGCGGCTGGCTGTTCCGTTACCAATAGCAATGGCTTCAATCTGGTACGAATTCACCAGCGATGAAATCTTTCGGGCCGACTGTTTGACCTCTTCCTGAGGTTTATGCGGATAAATGGTTTCGTTGTGCAACAAATTTCCCTGGGCATCGAGACAAACCAGCTTACAACCGGTACGGAAACCCGGATCGAGCGCCAGAACACGTTTCTGTCCCAGCGGAGCAGCCAATAAAAGCTGGCGTAAATTGTCGGCAAATACACGAATGGCTTCCTCGTCGGATTTCTCTTTCGACAAATTGGCAAATTCGGTCTCGATTGACGGTTCGAGTAAGCGTTTATAGGCATCAGCAACGGCCAGCTCCATCTGACCGGTACAGGCATTGTTGCTTTTAATGAAAAAACGCTTCAATCGTTGAATGGGTTCTTCGCTATTGGGAGTGACCGAAACCCGCAAAAATCCTTCGTTCTCGCCACGACGCATGGCCATTAACCGGTGCGACGGGCATTTCTTCAATGGCTCGTTCCAATCGAAATAATCGTTGTACTTGGCGCCTTCTTCTTCCTTCCCTTTAATTACTTTACAGGTAATAAAAGCCTCATGTTCAAATTCGCGCCTGACAATTCCGCGGGCCCGTTCATTCTCATTGATCCATTCGGCAATAATATCGCGGGCTCCGGCCAAAGCTTCTTCTATCGATTCAACTTTTTCGTTGACAAACGACTGAGCTTTGTACTCCAGGTTTGTTTCATTTTGTTTTTGAATGATTACAGCCAAAGGTTCCAAACCTTTTTCACGGGCAATCATGGCACGGGTGCGGCGTTTGGGTTTATAGGGCAGGTAAATATCTTCGAGTTCGGTTTGATCGTAGCAGGCTTCAATGCGTTTTTGCAGTTCAGGCGTAAGCAATTCCTGTTCCTGAATGGTTTTCAGGATGGTTTCCTTACGCTTCAGCAATTCTTCCATTTTTTCCTTGGCATCTTTAATGGCTTCAATCTGAACTTCGTCCAGACTTCCGGTGCGTTCTTTCCGGTACCTCGAAATAAAGGGTACCGTTCCTCCTTCATCGAGCAATTGGATAGTATTTAAAACCTGGATGGCTTGTATTCCAACTTGTTGTGCTATAATTTGTATAATCTTTTGATCCATTTTCAGTCGGTAAAATTGAGGTTCGAAGGTAGCTTTTTTGAATGGATTTTAAAATGGGGACAGGCTTTTGTGTCAAGTTGATGAAGTTCGACCAAACGCATAGGTTAAATAAATTCTTTTCTTTAATTTTAATTCTTAAACACAAAACTATAACATTATGAAAAAACTAATCGAATCATCTTTACTGTTTATTTTGATTTTCATGGTCTTTGGCGTTCAACTTCGGGCTGAAGTGAAGAATAAATCTGTATTGGGCGAATGGGTTTATGAAGTTAGCGATGCACCTTATGGGTATGAAAAAGGCAGTTTGATTTTTGCTGAAAAAGATGGAAAAACCACTTGCACCGTCAAACTTGAGGCAGGAGAATTAGCTGTAAGCGACTTAAAAATTGAAGGCACTAAAATATCGTTCTCTACCGCGGTTGATGGAAACCCCATTAATGTGGTACTTATTCGCGAAAAGAATAAACTGACCGGCAAGGTTGATACTCCGGAAGGGCAAAAAACACTGACGGCCACAAAGAAATAGTTTATTTGTTTTATCGACTGACAAGCCGAATTTCCTAAACGAGATTTGGCTTTTTTGTGGTCCGAAGAATAAGAGGCTCGTTACCAAGGTATTGAAAATATTCTCACTAAAATGGAGTTCAATGAGGAAAATACGACTAATGATACGATTGTTATTGTCAGACGGATTTTTAGTAAAAACAGCCAGCAAGCATTCGGCGATAAACTGTTAGTGATCGGATGACTCGAAGTCATTCGATCACTGCATGGAAGGCATTCGAAGATATAGAAACGAAGATAATGTCGGCAGATGCTCAATATCAGAACAAAGAGTTGAAAATAAATATGCTCAATACTATTAATAGCATAAAAAAGTAATATATATTTGGTAGGATATCTTTGTTGTACAACATAAGATCGAACAATTTCAAATATGAAAATTAATGAGCCATGAGATTAACATTAATTGCCATTTTAATTTTAGGAAGAGCAATGCAAACTTATTCGCAAAATATTGAATTGATTACTAAACTGACGAAGAATCAAAATACGACAGAAAAATATTTAGTTTTAAAGAGTGATGAAAATATAAAGCAAGGATTATATGAAAAGCGACGCTATGACAATAGCTTAGCAATTAAAGGATATTATTCAAAAAACAAAAAAGACAGCATCTGGATTTTCTATGCTTCTAATGGTATTGATACAACATCGATTGGTTGTTATACTGACGATAAGCCAAATGGAATATGGACTATTTTTGAAGACCAATGTAGAGTAAGGTACAAATTTGATTATTCAAAATATGATGTGGTCGTTTATAACTGGTATGAGACACCAAATAAATTTCCCATTCTGAATAATACAATGTGGACAGTAAGCGATATTGATAGTCCTCCATTAATTATTGGAATAGAAAATCCTTTTAAATTAATTTCTGGTAGTTTGAGATACCCAGTTATAGCAATGGAAAATGGTATATCAGGACGAGTATTGATTTCATTTATAGTCGATAAAGACGGAAGTGCATGTGATTTTAAAGTAATGAAAAGTGTGTATAAAGATTTAGATGCAGAGGCGTTAAGAGTAACGAAAATTCTTGATAAGAATTGGTTCCCGGCGAAAAAAGATGGACAAGCAATTACAATTGAGTATTTTATTTCGATTAATTTTAGGCTGATATGAGGATTTAAATATTACGCTGCATAACGCTGCATATTCAAATAGGGTTAGGTTGTTGTTAAGAATGACAGGTATTTCCGCAGTCATATATCCATAAAACCCTTAATAACTTACATTTGCTGGCATAATCATTAAGTCTGTCAGCATGTTGATTGAATTTGGAATTTTAGTAGTGGGTATTTTCGCCGGAGTATTATCGGGCTTGTTTGGCATTGGAGGCGGCATTGTTATTGTGCCTACCCTGATAGCGATTTTTGGTTTTGGAATGCTCAATGCCAATGCAACCTCTTTGGCTGCCATGTTATTACCGGTTGGTATATGGGGGGTGATCAATTACTATAAAGCAGGATATATCAACATTAAAGATTCGTTGTGGATTGCAGCCGGACTTCTCCTTGGTTCTTATTTTGGCGCTGAACTGGCCGTTTCGGTCAATGTGAGTTTGTTGTCGAAACTGTATGCCGGTTTTTTATTGTACATCGCCATAAGCTATCTGAATATTCCGCAGTTGATCTCGCATAAAAAAACATCTGCTGAAACCGTTCTGCCTCTTAACCACGAACGAATTTCGGTATGGCTTTTTATTGCCCTGGGATTGTTCGCGGGTATCATAGCAGGAATGTTTGGTAAAGGCGGCGGTATTGTGATTGTACCCGTTCTGATTAAATTCTTCCGGTATGAACAGAAGGCCGCAACAGCCACCTCGCTTGCAGCGCTTCAGTTACCGGTTGGCTTACCCAGTGTTATTGTTTATGCACACGATGGTTATTTAAACTGGCTGTTTGCTGGTCTGATGGCCCTGGGCATTGTTTTCGGTGTGTTTTTTGGTTCCAAGCTGGCCATCAAATTGCCCTCCACTTTGTTTAAAAGAGTGTATGCGCTGTTTTTGGTAGGTGTGGCGGTATTTATGGTTTACAAGTATTTATAAATAACGGTTGTTGTCGTCGGCAACGAAAGCTAATGTTTTCCGCAAACAAAATTCAGCACTTGCCAATAATCAATCCTGTTTTCTTATTTTTGTTTCATTCTTGTGCGGTGAAAATACAGTTTATTAGCTACACGGAAAAGGGTTGAATGCATACTGGTATATACAATACTTTATCGGCGACGCCGAACTTTCTGCATCGTGGATAAAGTAGGATAGAAAAAGTAAGTATCCGATAGAGTTACCTCGTAGCATGTAAATGCAACAAGCCATTTCTGGAGTATCATTATCATTTGCCAAACATCGATAATTGTAAATAGTACATTGTTTAATAGTAAATACTTAGGATGAGTTTTCTATTCCCGTTTTTTCTGTTTGCATTACTGGCGGTTGCGATACCGGTAATTATACATCTGTTCAATTTCAAACGATACAAGACACTCTATTTTAGTAATGTTGCATTGTTGAAACGCATCAAACAGGAATCGAGAAAGAAATCGCAACTCAAGCAACGGTTGATCATGCTGGCACGGATAATGGCGATTGCTTCATTGGTTATTGCTTTTAGCCGGCCATATATTCCGACCAGCAACCGAATTACGAATGGGACTCAGCAAACCGTTGAAATTTATATTGACAATTCATTCTCCATGAAGGCTGAAGGTGAAAAAGGGCCGTTGCTGGAGCAAGCCAAAATAAAAGCTATCGAGATAGCCAACTCTTATCCAGCCAGCACGCAGTTCCTGATCCTGACCAACGATTTCAATGCCGGAAACCAGTATCCACTCAACAAAGAACAGTTTGTGAGGCAGGTTGCTGAAATAAAAGATTGTCCCCGATCTCCAAAGCTTTCTGATGTTTATTCCCAGGCCATTGGAAGCTTTGAGGCCTCGGCCAGAAAATCAGAAAAAACACTTTATATCTTATCCGATTTTCAGAAAAACAGCAGTAATATCGAATCGATTAAACCCGATCCTTCTGTTTGGACTTATTTGTTTCCTTTTATCGCCGGAAAGACCAACAATTTGCTGATCGACTCGTGTTGGTTTGAAACTCCGGGTCGGAAAATTGGTCAGGCTGAAAAACTATACGTGAAGATTAAAAATCTATCGAACCAGGCTTACCAGAATATCCCCATCCGCTTAATCGTTAACGATTCGTTAAAAGCCATTTCAAACATCAATATTGCCGAAAAGGAAGAATCGGTTCAGGAATTGAATTACACCAATAATTCGCAAGGAATTCAGCTTTGCAAAATTGAGCTCGATGACTACCCTATCGTTTTCGACAATTCGTATTTCATGAGTTACCAGGTTCGCGGGAAGTTGCGGGCACTCGGAATTTTAAACCCGCAAAACAATGGTTCGAACTACCTGAAAGCATTGTTTGCCGCCGACGAACTGATTAGTTACGATGAAGTTCCTGAGAATAATGTTCAGATTTCGCAGTTGAAAGATTACCAGTGCATTTTCCTGATTAACAATCAAAACATCAGTTCAGGATTAAAAAGCGAATTGACTTCGTTTGTTGAACGTGGCGGCACACTGGTTGTTTTCCCCAATAAAATGAACAGCTATGAAGAATACAATGCTTTGCTCGGTGCTTTGAATGGCAAAACAATTACTGGATTTGATACCATTTCGATGGGCATTTCAGAAATCAATTATGCCAATGAATTGTATCGCGATGTATTTAAAAAGCTGGAAGACGAAGCCGATTTGCCAGTAATTAAAGGATTCACCAGTTATGCCAATCAGATGCAAAAACAGGAAACTTCGCTTTTGAAATTCAGAAACGGTGAAAATGCCTTGAGTACACATTCGTTTGGCGATGGAACGATTTACACGTTTGCCTTTCCGTTGAGTACAGTTAATTTCAATTTTGTCAGGCACATTGTTTTTGTACCAACCGTTTACAATATGGTACTGAATAGTGGCGATCCACAAAGGTACGCTTACTCAACTGAAAGTGAAGAAGCTGTTATCCTGAACCAAAGCCCAAAATCGGATAATTTAATCGTTGTCAATGTATCGACAAAAGACGAATTCAAAACTTCGGTCAGAAATCGTGGAACGGAAAAGAAGCAACTCCTGTTAGATGAACTGCCCAAGGACGCCGGGCATTACCTGGTTAAGGACGGAAATGAAATCGTTCAATCGATATCGTACAATTACCCAAGGAAAGAATCAGTTTCCGAATTTTACTCCCCGGAAGATCTTCAGAAGTTAATACAGTCGAAAGAATTCAAGCAATTTCAGCTGGTTGATCTGTCGAATAATAATTTCAATGAAACCGTTCAGGATTTAAACAACGGGAAACAGCTCTGGAAATATTTCATCCTTCTGACCATCGTTTTTCTTCTGTGTGAAGTTGCTATTATCCAATTCTGGAAAAATTAGGATGCAAAACCGATTAAACGGACTGTCAGGTTGTTGTGTTTTTCGTTTTAACGCCCTTCCCCGCAGGAAGAACAAATGAAAAAACGGAGCCTTTTCCCAATTGGCTTTCGACCCAGATTCGGCCATTATTTTTCTCGACAAATTCTTTGCATAAGACCAATCCCAAACCAGAGCCAGTTTCACCTTCAGTACCCTGAGATGTTGTGTTTTTGTCAATAGCAAACAGTTTTCCTATGTTTTCCTCGGCAATGCCAATTCCCGAATCAATCACATCCACACGCACCGTTTCATCATTCGGACTTGCTTTCAATGAGATCTCAGAACCTTTGGACGAAAATTTAATGGCATTAAAGATCAAATTACGCAGAACCACGGCAATCATATCCTTATCGGCATAAACAACCAGGTTTGGGCCAACATCAGTTGAAATAGTCTGATTTTTGTCGGTCAGGTTGAATTCAGCCAGAGCCTTTACATCCTTAACTATGTCAGCTAAAATGAAGTTCGTTTTGAGAATATGAATCCGGTTCGTTTGAGAACGAGTCCAAATCAGCAAGTTTTGAAGCAAATTATACCCGTTTTCAGCTGCCTCATTTAAATCTGAAATAATCTGATCTAACTGTTCCTTCGAAAACAGATCAAGATCGGTTTTTAAAATACTGGTATAGCTAACTAAAACATTGAATGGGTTTTTTAAATCGTGAGCAATGATCGAGAAGAATTTATCTTTCGAAGCATTCAATTCGGACAGTTCTTTGGTCTTATTTTTCAACTCACTGGCCAGTTTTTTTTCTTTGATCAGAAGGTAAAACGTTGCAATCATCAATACCACGACCAAAAAGGTAATGGCCACCCAATAAACCTGAATTGACTTAACAGAATGAATAATATTCAGTTGCGATTGATTTGTAAGCTTCAATTCTTCCAGTTCCCGTGCGTTCCTTTTCAATTTATACTTAGCCTGAATCTGGTAAATCATTTTACTCTTTTTCTCTCCGGCCAGGCTGTCGTAAATAGCATTAAACCGGTCGTAGTAATAAAATGCTTTTTTATAGTTTTTAAGTTGCTCATAATAAATGGTCATATTATTATAAATATCACCGATGAAGTCATACATCTTCAGTTCCCTAGCCAGAGCCAGCGATTGATTGAAATAATTGATTGACTTTTTGTATTCTCGTTTATCCAAATAAACCAATCCAATGTTGTTGTATGCTGTTGCTACACCTTTCCTGTCGTGAATGGTTTGGTATAAATTCAAGGCTTTTAAATAGCATTCCAGACTCTTGTTAAAATCATGTTGATCGTAGTATATCGTTCCAAAATTATTGATGATATCAATAATCATCGTAGTGTCTTTTTTTGCAATGGCCAATTGGTTTGCTTTCTCATTAAATTCGGAAGCTTTATTCTGGTCTTTTTTATTCTGATAACTGATTGCCAGATTTTGATAGGTTTTTGCCAGATTGCTGGAATCTTTAATGGATTGACTTATTTTAACGGCTTTTTGTAAAAAAATAATCGATTCGTCATAGTCATCCAATTCGTCATAAACCATTCCTAAATTGAGATTTACCTTGGCCAACAGGATAGAATCCTGAGATTGTTCTGCTTGATCAAGAGCCAGGTAATAAAGATCAACAGCATCTTCGTAATTATTAGAATAGTATTCATTCTGTCCTTTTAAAATCAAAATACTTGCCGACCGGTGTTTATTGTTTGAAATTTTGACCAACCGGTCAGCAGTATCGAGCAGTGCAGCTACACTATCGTGATTCGTAGCAATTGGCACCAACTTGGTCGCCTTTTTAATCAAGATGTCAATTTGAGAATCTTTATCTGTGATCTGATGGGTTGGAACGGAGTATCCAGCGAAAACTGAACCAAACAGAATTATTAAAGTATAAGAAACAAAATAACGCAGCATAGTTAGATTCAATCAAAAGTCAGGTGAAAGCGCAAATATAACACTTTTAGCCTTCTGAATCTTTAATTTTAGAAGTAACAACAAATGATAAAAACGGAATTGACATCTGTTCCAAAAATTTCAGAAATATTTGCCTATTTTATAGCAGACAAAAATCATTTGAAATCGGTTAAAATATAGCTAATTCTGCATGTCATTAATTAAATTATCGAACTCATGAACAACTTAAGTGCTCAGGATTATATGGATCGTGAAGCCCGCTATGGAGCTCACAATTATCACCCGATACCGGTAGTTTTAGAACGCGGCGAAGGAATCTATGTTTGGGATGTTGAGGGAAAGAAATATTTCGATTTTCTTTCAGCTTATTCCGCAGTCAATCAAGGCCATTGTCATCCATTGATTGTTAAGGCATTAACCGATCAGGCTCAGAAATTGGCATTGACATCGAGAGCATTTTACAACGATTCTTTGGGCGAATGGGAAGAATACATGACTAAGTTATTCGGTTACGATAAGATGTTGCCAATGAATTCGGGTGCCGAAGCCGATGAGACTGCGCTTAAGTTGATTCGAAAATGGGCCTATAAAGTAAAAGGAGTACCAAAAGGTGAAGCCAAGATTATTGTTTGTAACGGAAATTTCCATGGCCGTACAATTACGATTATCTCCATGTCATCAGACCCGGAAGCTTACAACGATTATGGTCCCTATACTCCCGGATTTGTCAATATTCCATACAACGATCTGAAGGCCTTGGAAAAAGCGCTCGAAGATCCCAACGTCGCCGGATTTCTGGTTGAACCCATTCAGGCTGAAGCCGGCGTATATGTTCCTGAAGATGGTTTTCTCCGGAAAGCATTCGAATTGTGCCGGAAACATCATGTTCTTTTTGCTGCCGACGAAGTTCAAACCGGGCTTGCACGAACCGGACGAATGCTGGCCTGCGATCATGAAGAAGTCAGACCTGATATTTTAATTCTAGGAAAAGCCATTTCAGGAGGAATGCTTCCTGTTTCGTGCGTTTTAGCCGACGACGAAATTATGCTGTGCATCAAACCCGGAGAACATGGTTCAACCTATGGAGGGAATCCAATTGCTGCGAAAGTGGCCATTGCAGCGCTTAACGTTATCCAAAAAGAAAAACTGGCTGAGAACGCTGAAAAAATGGGAAAGATATTCCGGAAACGCTTAAAATCAATCGATTCTGATCTAATCGAAATCGTTCGCGGGAAAGGCCTTTTGAATGCGGTCGTTATTAATCCGGCAAACGGAATTACCGCCTGGGATGTTTGTATCGCATTAAAAAACAATGGATTATTAGCCAAACCTACACACGAACACATCATCCGTTTTACTCCTCCATTAATTATTAACGAAGAACAACTGACTGAAGCCCTTGATATTATTGAAAAAACTTTTGCTGAACTGGGCGCTTAATTTTTAAGAACTTCAGAAGGTTAAGCACAAGCGAACCTAATTTGCAGGAGAAACATAGTTTGAATTTTAATGTCATTCTCTGTTTCTCCTGTCTTTATTTATTCCCTGTAACATTTATTTCCTTCAAAAAACAACTTTTTTACCGTTTTATGATCTATATTAACGATTTGAAATCTGCAATCAGATTGAAGTCGTTTTAATGTAATCCAACCAGGTCGATGTCGATGACAAACCTTAGGCAAAAAATAGTGAAAATTTCTGCTGTCTCCTTTTCAGCCTTGATACTGATGGCATTGGCTATCTTTGCGTTTTTATATTTTGGAGCACAAAGTTATCTGAACAAAAACCTTTCTGAACTAGTCGAAAAAAAATCGAAGGGAAAGTATGAACTGACTTTCGAAAATCTGGTCATAAATTTCAGGCATTGGGGCATCGAAATTGATCAGGTTTCGTTTCATCCTTCCGACTCCATTATCAGTTCACTCAAGAAATCGGATGCAAGCAAGCAATTTTATTCCTTTTCATCTCCAAATATTAGTTTGGAAGGCATTAAATTGATTCCTCTTATTTTTAGGCACAAGCTTGAAATCGGAGAAATACTGATCAGTAAGCCAGAGTTAAACATTCATGGTAAGCAATCGGGGACAGATAGTCCAAAGAATAATGTGAATGATATATTACAAGAATTGAGACCATTGGTAACCAAAACGTTCAAATCGATACGAATTGGTAAAATTGAACTGCTTAATGCAAGTTACGATTTCTACAATTTGTTGGGCGACACCAAGAAACTGTCGAATGCCGAAAATATTACCATCGGAATTCTGAATTTCTATACTGATTCGTTGCTTCTCCCCGACCCTTCACGATTGTTTGATGCCAGCGATATTTACTTACAGATGCAAAAATACCAGAGTAAACTGGCCGACAGCATTCATTTAATAAGCGCTGAAAGGATTACCTATTCGTTAAAACGATCGGTTGTCGAAGTAAATAACGTTGAATTAAAACCAGTAAATAAATACATTACAGATAAAAGTCGGTATTATTTCTTTATTCCAAAAGCCCGGTTAACAACAACACGCATTAAAGAATTTTATCGAAATAATGCCATTCCCATTGATTCGTTGATTTTAACTAATGCCCGGATTAAATACTGGCCCGGTCAGAAAAAGGGAACAACTATTGTGGAGCCGATTGATGAATTTAACCTGAACGATTTAATTAAAAATGAGTTTTTGAGTATTTCAATTCAGGACTTTAAACTGAAAAACGCACAGGTTATGCTTTTTAGGGCACAAGCAGATACGACCAATTACCAGGATTTAAAAAACATCACCCTTAACCTGAACGATTTTCGGCTGGATTCTATATCACAAGCTGATACCAGCCGGGTTTTTTATTCAAAAAATATTGATTTTTCGGCTTCCGATTATGAGTTGACCCTTGGCGATAATATCCATCGGATCAAGGCCGGGACCCTTGAACTTTCGACCAGAAAGAATTCGGTTTTGGTTAAAAAGATTCAGATTTATCCGTTAAACCCTAAGGATGCCAATTTGAAAAACACCATTGAAGCCAATTGTGATAGCATCAGGCTCGATCAGTTTAATTTTAACAAAGCATACCACCAAAAGCGCTTTACGTTCCAGCGGATTAACATTTTCAATCCTGAAGTCAAATTGACACAGAATGAAGCGTCAACCGAAAAAAACGAAGCTGACGATCTGAGTTTTGTATATAAATTGGTATCGAGGTATGTGAAAGGAATATATGCCAACCAGGTCACGGTTCAGAAAGGGAAAGTGAAGCTGACAAATAAAACGGGAGTTATACAAACAGGGAATATTGAATCAGCAATTAAGCTGCAACTAAGTGGATTTGCTTTAGACGAAATCAGTGTCAAGAGAACCGATCGCTTGTTCTTTGCCAATCAGATTGAACTGAATTTCGATGATTATCAAATGCACCTGGCCGATCAGTTGCATAAACTTACCATCGATAACTTATATATTTCCACAAGAAAAAAACTGGCAAAACTCCAAAACCTGCATCTTTCACCGGTTTCAAAAGAAAACATGGAGGAATTGCTGAAAAAATACAGCCGTTCAGAATTGTACGAATTTACCATTCCCGAATTGTCATTGTCGAATGCCGACTTTCACGATGCTTTTTTTAATAAGAAATTGTCGGTCGATACATTGAGTATAAATACGCCTCAAATTTATTACGAAAACTTCGCGCTACTGAAACAATTGAAGCCCAAACCAGATTTTGAAGACTTGTTTCGATTGCTGTCAGACTATTTGGATAATATACACATAAATATCGTAACAATTCCGAATGGAACCGTCAGGCTGATCAATCACAGTAAGAAAGACAAAACAATTTCATTGGATAATCAGTTTAGTTTGAAGCTGGAAAACATGCAGATTAACCAGGATCAGTTTAACCAAAAGAAGCTTCTTTTTTCAGAGTATATCGACTTTTCAATACGAGATCACTTGATTCGTCTTTCAGACAATGTACATGTTTTAAAGGCCAGTGAAATCGGATTTTCATCACGCAAAAAAGAAATCTTCGTAATTAACGCAAAGCTTTATCCGGAAGCCACAAGCAAGGGCTTTTCTTCCGTTGCCTGGAATATTCAACTTGCTGTTCCGGAAGTCAGGATTAAAGGAATAAACATGGAAGAGTTCTATTTCGATCGAACGATCGATGCTGAAAGTTTACTGATTTCTTCTCCCGACATAAAGCTTTATCAGAAACAGAAAAAAACGAAAGCTCAGGAATTTAAAGAAGTTTCATTTCCGTTACCCAAAGAGATTGAATCGATTAATGTCCGTAATTTCACCTTAAATGATGGTTCGTTGAAGGTGTTTTCGGAGATTGGAACCAAACCTTACCTGATGGTTCAATCAGATATTAAAATGGCTGCCCGGAATATTCTCATTCAGAAAAACGAAAATAATGGGAACCCTGAGTTTAAAAAAGGAGAATATACTGGGAATTTGATTCAATTTAAATTTATGCCGAAAGACAAAAATCAGCAATTCAGCATTGATGAGCTTACTTTTTCGACCAGCGATCGACGAATTATGGCCAAAAACCTGGTTGTTAAACCAAAGATAAAAAACAACAAACAAGATCAGTTTGAACTTCAAATTCCGACACTTGTCATGAATGGGCTTGATATGGACAATGCATATAAAAATAGCCAGTTCTTCCTTGAGTCGATTGTTGTTGATAAACCTTCTTTTCAGCTCTTCGATAATGCCAAAGATACACTTAAGTTCAATCCATTTAAAGTCAACCTATACCCTCATTTTGAGAGTTTTGCTGATGTATTTTCGGTTAAGACTCTGGATGTGAATAATGCAAACATTACAGTTTTTAGGAACGGACAAAAAAAGCTTCAGGAAAATGTAAGTGCGAATTTAATTCAAGTACGAATTGAGAATAAACCCTCGCAAGGATTCATGCATTCAGCCGATTTCTCCTTCCGAATACCAAATCTTAAAAGACAAGGGAAATTATACCAGTTTAATATTGGCGAAACGTCGTATTCTTCACGTAATAATCGTGTTACGGCCAAAGATATCCGTATTGTCCCGAATTTCAGCAAAGATAATCACCAAAAAAAGGTAGGTTTTCAATCCGACTACTTCTCCGGAAACATTGATTCAATTTGTATTTCGCGGCCCAATATCAGACGATGGTTCGATAAAGAAGAGATGGTAGGTAAATACCTATCGGTCAATGGTTTGAATCTGGAAGTTTACCGTGATAAACAAATGCCGTTTGATGAAACTCGACGGCCAAAAATGTTACAGGATATGATCAAATCCCTGAAATTTCAGGTTTCAGTTGACTCTCTTATTCTTAAAAATTCACAAGTTTCATATACTGAGAGAAAAGCAACCGGTAATCTGGAAGGAAAGGTACGCTTTACCAACATTCATACGCGCCTGATGCCATTTACGAATATAAAGATTGCCAATGGAGTTATTCCAGACTTTAATCTGGAAGGCACGGCCACTATCCAGGATTCATGTCAGCTAAAAGTGAATATGAGTTTCCAGATGAATGATCCTAATAATTCATTTACAGCCGAAGGAAACCTCAGCCCGTTTAATATGCGGATTCTGAACCCGGTATTGGAACCATTAGCATTGGTATCCATACGTTCTGGAAAAGTCAATCGGTTCCAGTTTAATTTTAATGCTGATCGAACAATGGCAAATGGTCAACTATATTTTGGTTACGACAACCTTAAAATTTCTGTTCTTGAGCTAAAAAATGGGAATACCAAAGAAGCTGGGTTTGCAAGTTTCTTAGCAAACAGCCTTTTACTGAGAGCAAGAAATCCAAGGGGAAAAGAACTGCTTCCGGATGAAATAGCTTTCCACAGAGATCAAAAACGTTCAGATTTAAACTATTGGTGGAAATCAATTTTCAGCGGAGTTAAAAATACATTGGGAATGAAGGACAACAAATCGTCTGAAACTAAACAACCCGGACAAGAATGAGTTTTTGACTTATTTATGCCGTTGTGATTGTAAATGAATTATTTGAAATTTGTTGAACCTTGAGCTGGCCTGACCAACGGTAAATTATTTATGCAGGTTTATGATGTATGAAATTTTGATGGTCTGATATTTCCAGTCACGTATTCCATAAAGATATTGCATCCGGATAGTGTTCTTTTTTAACTTATGATTCAGATCAAAAGTATAAACCATCGGTTTGTCGCGTTCGTGTTTATATCCGGAATATCCTGAAATTGAATTAGATAAAGTCCATTTCTTCCATTTCAAATCGGCACCTGCCCCATACATGTATGCATCGTTTTGCAAATCCATGTCATCGTTGGTTTGCCAGGAGTAAAATCCGAGTGAAGCATAGGGTCTAAACGACATTTTTTCGTTTTTACAAGCATAATTCTTTGAGAAGCTCAAATCAAAAAAATAACCGGGACTATCAGAATATCTTGCAGCGTCCAAATGACCACCGGAAGCTGTTCTCCCGGCAAGTCGAACCATGGTGTCCGGAAATTTTTTGTCTTTGATCAATTGAATGAGTGTGGCGAAATAGAAGTCGCCAATTGCGATACCTTTTCCGTCGTAATCACGGGCAATTCGTTCATCGCGAACCGAATCAGACATGGCATAATGCTCAGCAATAACTCCATATAATTCAATTGCAATCTTTCCATCAGCAAACGAACGGTAATATTTTACGCTGATATCCTGTGTTGGGTCACCCTTCTCAAAGTAGAAATCCAGACCAGACTCGAAGGTCGTCCCAACCGGGACAATCCCTTTTTTCATTTCAGGAACAGGAAGTGCATTAGGGCCAAGATAACCTGGGGTAATGTGTAAAAAACTGCGCCAGCTGGGCATTCCTGGTTGCCAACCGTGTTTAACGTTCCACCATGTCCAATCTCGTTCTGAAAAAGAAAGTAAAGGAATGATACAAAATAGAATTAGGATTGTTCGTTTCACTCGAATGTATTTTATTCTGTGGTCTGCGTTTGATGCGCCAAATATACAAAGGACGACAACACCCACAATTATTTAAAATAAAAAACCTCGCCGATCGACGAGGTTTAATTTCTTACAGATTTAGTTTCTTTCGAATATTCTTTGGAATAGCATCTTTGTGTACCATGATCGACATGGTTTTAAATGAAACGTAAGGTTTTGATGCGTAGAAGAAGCCATTGTAATCATTGTAATTACCCCATGAGTTCTTCACTTTATAATAAAGGTTTCCATTCTGATCTTTAGCCGTTCCAATGATTAACATTCCGTGATCGTCAGTTGTTTGGTAATCATCAAAATCGATTTGGCGAATTTCTTGTGTAATTACCTTTTCCAGGCCAGGTTTTTCCAGTTTATACAATTCTTCATTTTTTTCTTTCTCGCTTAGTTTTTCCCATTTGGTAATTTCAGCATCAGTCATATTGGCTTTGTCAACAACAGGAACTACCGCAACACCTTTTTTCGAAGTTTCAAATCCTTTTTCACTAACATCGGCAGCCCATGCTACGGTATAACCGGTATTAACTGCGTTGTCGATAATCTCATCCATTTCATTCAAGGGTACGTTGTAAACCTCATCCCAAGACCAATTGTCGGGAATCTCGATGATAAATTTCGAATAAAAGGGATGGTGCGTGTATGAAGTAATTTCAACATAATCGTCTAAATTCAATCCCACAAAATCGGTAGCGAAACTTTTTGGTGTATATTCTTTCCCCTGATAATTAAATTTCTCAGGAAGTTTACCGAGATAAGTTTCCAATGTTCCTTCTAATGCATCATGCCATGCGGTAGTCAGTTTTTTATTTGGATTATCAACTACAGTTTTTACATTGTCGAGCAATAAGCGGTCGAGTTCACTATGAACATGTTTTTCCTCACCGTAATTCAGCCCAGTATAAACTTCTTCCGGAACAATCCCATAGTTTTTAATCACATTGGTAACATCGTGAAATGCACCACCGGCGCCAAAATTTAAACTTCCATGCAATCTGACATATTTTGTGGCTTTGTCGGAATAGGCATGATAAACAACAAACATTTCAGATAAATCAACTGTTGGTTTTCCTAATCGCAGCATTTCAGCTTCTAAAAATCCCAATCCGGAAAACGACCAGCAGGTTCCGGAGCGATATTGATCTTTAACTGGAGTACAGGGAATATTTTTAATTTCAGTGAATTGATAACCTTTTTCTTTTTCCTCTTCTTTCTTCTCCTGAGCTGAAACGATAAACGATGCCAGCACCAACCCTATGAGGAAAAGGTTTCTTAATTTATACATATGAATTAATTAACATTAAATACCCTTAAAACTGGGTCAAAGATATAAATATTTAGAGGGAGTATCCTGTTTATTCCCAAATATTCAGATAGATACAAATTAATTTGAAAGGGATTACTGAATTTTAAAAAAACTTCTTTCTTCCTGAATAAGAATACTTTCCATGATTGTTAGTAGCAGGAATTTAAGATTCAATTAACAAATACATGTTATAAAACAAGTTTCTGGATAAACATTAGTCTGTTTGAGTTTATGCTAAAATCAAATGTTAACTCCGATTTCACTGTGATTTCGCAGACTTTTCTAACTTTATCAATTAGAAATAAAATCAACAATATGAATATTAAAGTAGGGATACTACTGTTTTTTTCTTTAGGATTGAATTGTTTTATAGCTCAAGCACAGGTAAATCAAAATGAGTGCATCTTTTTGCCTGAAGACGAAAAAATAGTGGAAGAAAAATTAAATGCGTTTTCACGGGAAGCAAATCAGCCCATTGAAGATCTGGTGGTCAAAATTGGATTGTCGTTTGTCGGAACTCTCTATTTATCAGCTACTATCGAGAATGGACTGGACGAAAAACTTGTCATTAACCTCCGACGACTTGATTGTACCACCTTTGTAGAAAATACTCTGGCATTAGCCCGAACCGTAAAATTGAAAAAAAAAGATTTTCAAACATTTGCTTCCGAACTGGAAAAAATCAGATACCGCGATGGCATTCGAAACCGGTATCCATCGAGACTGCATTATTTCAGCGAATGGATTGAGAATAATCACAAAAAAGGAATCATTAGCGCAACGATAAATCAACAGGGTACAAAATCTGAAAAAGTTATTAATTACATGAGTACACATCCGGCTGATTATCCGGTTTTAAAAGAACATCCTGAATTAATACCAGCTATTGTCTTACAGGAACAGGAGCTTTCAAAAATCGGATTTATGTATTTTCCGAAAAATAATATCGCAAATTTATTGCAGCATTTACAGCATGGCGATATTATTGGACTCACCAGTAGCATTGAAGGAGTGGATATTAACCATGTCGGGATAATCGTTAAGAAAGGCAATGATTTTTACTTGCTCCATGCCTCGTTAAATGGAACAATAGTTTTGATTTCAAAAGGTCCAATTACCGATTTCATCAAACCTCAATCAAAAAACAGCGGAATAATGATCGCCCGACCACTATTTTAATTTAATCGCCCTTTAAATTCTTATCGCAAAGCTGTTTTTGTTAAATTTGCGGCTCACAAATTCAAATTTATGAGTTCTTTTCTTGATCGATTTGTCGTCGGTATTTGTAAACTGATTGCTCGCCTTCCTTTCTGGGTCATTTTTGGTATTGCCGATTTCTTATATGTAATTCTTTATTACATCATTGGGTACCGTCGGAAAGTGGTTCACGAAAATTTGGTTCGGTCGTTTCCCGAAAAAAGTCCCGAAGAAATCAAAAAGATCACAAAAACGTTTTATCATCATTTGAGTGACATTGGTTTGGAAACAATTAAATTCAGCCGGATGACCGAAAAGCAAATCGATGACCGGATGAAAGTCAATGGCCTCGAAATATATGACGAATATTATAATCAGGGCAAAAGCATAATTTTGTTGGCTATGCATTACAATAACTGGGAATGGTGCGGGGCAATTCAACGTTCACTGAAAGCCCAATTTGTATGTGTATATAATCCAATGAGATCGAATAATCAATTTGAGAAGTTTCTTTTAGACTCGCGTGAACGTTTTGGCGGAAAAACCGTACCTGTCAACCTTTCAGTGCGTATGGCGCTGGCTTTCAATCACAATGAAAGACCAAGTGGATTATTGCTTGCAGCAGACCAAACTCCTCCTGCCAATTCTCAATTCTGGACAACATTTCTCAATCAGGAAACCGCCTTTTTTACCGGTCCAATGAAAATTGCCATGAAAACCAATCAACCGGTAGTCATGCACCATGCTCGTAAAACAGGGCGAAGCCGTTATGAAATATTTCATTACAAACTGATAGAGAATCCTTCGGAAGTAGAACCAGAAGAAATTATGATGGCTTATATCACTAAACTTGAAGAGATTATCAAGGCCGAACCCGAATACTGGTTGTGGTCTCACCGAAGATGGAAGCATAAACGCCCGGCAAATGTTGAGTTACATAAAAGGTCTAGGAATTAATCTGGTTTGAAAAGTGTTCGGTAGAGAAAAGAAATCTAAAATTAGTTGAAATTTAAAATATTGTATGAGTTCGTTTTTTGATCATCTGATCGTCGGTCTGTGTAAAATAATTGCACGATTACCATTTTGGGTACTTAATGGGTTAGCCGACATTTTCTATGTTGTACTTTACTATGTTGTCAGGTATCGCCGAAAAGTTGTATTTACGAACCTCCGTAAATCATTTCCTGAAAAAAGCCCAGAAGAAATCAAAAAGATTGCCAAGAAATTTTATCACCATCTGAGCGATCTGGGAATTGAAACCCTCAAATTCAGCCATATGACTGAGAAGCAAATCAACGATCGGATCAAAGTGCATAATCTGGAAATCTTTGAGGAATATTATCAACAAGGTAAAAGCGCCATCCTACTTGGAATGCATCACAACAACTGGGAATGGGCACTTTACTTCCAGCATTACATTAAAGCTCAGTTTCTGGTGGTTTATGATCCGGTTAGGGGTAATAAGGCTTTGGAACAATTTTTACTCGATTCGCGTGAGCGTTTTGGAGCTAAATCCATTGTTGTTAATCATTCGGGCCGCACTGCTCTTGCACTAAATCAAGCGAAACGTCCAGGTGTACTGCTGTTGTTGGCCGACCAGACATCTTCGGCACATTCTCAATTATGGACCACCTTTCTGAACCAAGAAACAGCTTTACACTCTGGCCCTATGAAAATAGCAGTCAAAACCAACCAGCCGGTTCTTTTCTTTCACATTCGCAAAATCGGACGATCGAGATACGAAGCATTTGTTTATAAGTTAATCGAAAATCCAACCGAGGTGAAACCAGAAGAAATCATGATGGCTTATGTTCAGAAAATGGAAGAAATCATTAAAGCCGAACCTGAATATTGGCTATGGTCGCATCGGCGTTGGAAACACAAAAGACCTGAAAATATTAAATTGTACCCGCGATAGCTGATAAATTTAGGTGTAGCGATAAGGCAATGCCTTGTCGCTACAATTCTTCTCTACATCGGATCTACATCTGCATAAACAATTAATTGGCTGTTGTTTGCTTGCGATTTGGTATGGCTAATGATTTTCATAATCTTCATTTTGGCTTCTTGGATCTTACCGTCACGAGGCAATTTAATCAGTATTTCTTTCTGAAACCACATCTGAATCCTTCCGACAACCGGGTATTCAGGCCCTAATACATTTTTGTTAAATATATTTCGTAATGCAGTTGCCAGGTTCAGTGCTGCCAAATCGAGCCGTTCCCGGTTCTGGTGTTTCACCACAATTTTAATGAGCCGGTAATATGGCGGATACCGGAACATTTTGCGTTCGGCCATTTGTCTGCTGAACAACTTAAAATAATCGTTCGCTATTACATCCTGAATTACCGGATGATTGGGCTGTGTGGTCTGAATGATTACCCTGCCCCGTTTATTTTTTCGTCCGGCTCGACCACTTACCTGCATAATCAACTGATAGCTTCTTTCGTATGATCTGAAATCGGGATAATTCAGCAGATTGTCGGCATTCAAAACTCCAACGACACGAACATGATCAAAATCCAAACCTTTGGTTACCATCTGCGTTCCAACCAAAATATCAATTTTGCCGGTTTCGAATTGCCAAATCAGCTGTTCATAAGCTCGTTTTGCACGTGTTGTATCTAAATCCATGCGTGCCACCCGTGCTTCTGGAAACAACAGTTTGATTTCGTCTTCAATTTTTTCGGTACCGAATCCGCGGGTTTTAATTTCGTCCGATCCACATTCTTCGCATTTGGTTACCAATGAAGTGGTATGTCCGCAATAATGGCAAACCAGACTTGAGCTATTTTTATGATAAGTTTTACTAACATCACAATATTTGCATTTCGGAATCCAGCCACATTTTCCACACTGAACAAAAGGCGCAAACCCTCTCCTATTCTGAAAAAGAATAACTTGTTCCTTATTTGCCAATGCTGAAGCGATTTCGTCATAAAGTTCAGGCGTAAAAACCGAACGCATTTGTTTCCGTTTGTAGGCTTCCTGTGTATTGGCCGGAAAAAGTTCGGGCATTTCAATTCCCTGAAAACGTTCAGTCAGGTTAACCAATCCATATTTATTGCTACGTGCATTGTAATATGTTTCGTACGACGGTGTGGCAGAACCCAGCAGCACTTTTGCACCATGGATATTTCCCATCAAGATGGCCATATCACGGGCATTGTAGCGCGGAGCCGGATCGAACTGCTTATACGAATTCTCATGTTCTTCATCGACAATGATCAGTCCAAGGTTTTTAAACGGCAAAAAAATGGCAGAGCGTGCTCCCAGAATTACTTTATATTGCTGTCCGGTTTTTCCTGATTTTTCGTTCAGTACATTAAACCAAATTTCGACCCGTTCGGCATCATTAAATTTCGAATGGTAAATACCGGCCAGATCGCCAAAGGCAGTTTTCAGCCGGGTGATGATTTGTGTGGTCAGTCCAATTTCAGGAACAAGGTACAAAACCTGTTTGCCCAGTTTGAGTTGTTCTTCAATCAGGCGAATATAAATTTCGGTTTTCCCGCTGGATGTCACCCCATTAAGCAAGACCGTTTGCTGCGTTTCAAATTGGTTTACTATTTCGTCATACGCTTTTTGTTGTGATTCGGAAAGTTCTTTGATCAGCAAATCGGCAGTATGAGCGCGATCAATGCGACCAATTTCTTTCTGATATACGTCCAGAACCTGTTTTTCTTCCAGACTTTTTAGTGTAGCGTCTGACGCGTCGGCCAGTTCAAGTAAATCTTTTTTAGCAATTTCAGTTAGGGTTATGCTGCCAATCAGAGTTTCGGCCAAAAAAACCTTTAGGAGTTGCTCCTGTTTCTTCGCTTTTCTGGAGAGCAAATCGAGCATGGCATTCAGCTTTTCTTCCTTATCGTAGTTGGCATTTAGCCTGACCATAGAAACAAGTTTCGGTTTATAACTTTCACGAAGTTGCTCTTCAACGATTACCGCGTTTTTTTCGAGCAGTAATTTCAATATAGAAAATGACGATTGTTGTCCCAAAAAACGATTCATATCCTGAATGCTTGCTGTTTTACGACTTTCGAGCAAAAGTATTGCAGCGGTTTCTTTGTCAGATAAACCTTCAGTAATAATTGCATCGGGATTGAGGCTGATTTTAGTCTGGCTCTCCAGCTTCAGGCCTGTGGGCAATGCCGCTTTAAAAACTTCGCCGAGCGTACAACAATAATAATTGGCTATCCATTCCCATAGTTGCAATTGCTTTTCGCCAATGATAGGTTCTTCGTCCAGAATCGCATCAATATCTTTGATTTCGAAGTCGCCTTCAGGAATATTTTGATGAATTTTATAGACCAGGGCTGAGAAGAACTTGCGTTTACCAAATTGCACAATAACCCTAGTTCCGGTTTTTAGGCGAAACTGAAAAGCCAGAGGCACCCGATAAGTAAAGTGGTAATCAAGTGGTAAAGGCAAAATTACATCGACAAAAAGCGAATCGTTGATCATAGCTGCAAAATACCTAAAAATGTTTAGAGTGCCTAGACTCCTAACCACCTAAAGTTGACAAAAGAAAGTTAGTTTCTGAAGATTCATTTGGAAGAATCAGAGAATCAGTTAATATTATGAACTGGATCAGAGAATTAGGAATGCTTTTTTGAATTCAAATTAATAATTCTAACTTAGTCAGCTTTGAGGATGGATTGCAGATGAGCTGTTAAATCAATATTAATTGTTTATGTTATGAGCAGGGGAAGATTTAATCTGAAACTGAAACTGAATGTTTATATTCTCAGTGCGGTAACCATAATTTACTGTTTAACAATCGGGTACATTAGTTTTCGGTTGAGAGAAATTACCTATCGCAATTCAATTGAAATCGTAAAAGCCTCGACGCGTGAATATCAAAACAAAATTTCAGAAGAATTGAATGTAATGATGGAATCGGGCAGAACCATGCGAAATATCTTCAGCAATTATAAAAAATATGAACCCGCCCAACGCGATGCCTTTTTCGATGATATTCTGATGAGCAATCTGGAAAAAAATCCTAATTATTTAACGATCGGCCTTTATTGGGAGATTAAAACGCTCGACAAAAATTACACGAAGAAAAATGGTCGCATCCGAAATATTTGTTACCGATCGAATAATCAGATCAAATTTCAAAAGGAAATTATTGACACGACCAATACAGAACTCAAAGGGAGTTATTACAAAATCAGGGATTTAAATAGGGATATTTTATGGGATCCCTATTTTGATTTGGTAACCAAAGGATTGGAAGGAACGCTGATCACATCTCTTTTTGTTCCGATTCAAGATGAAAATGGAAAATTTGGAGGCCTGGTGGGTATCGATATTTCGTTGTCGCACATGAATAAACTTATCGAAGGAATAACGCCATTTGAAAAATCAGTCTCCTACATTGTTGGAGGAAACCAGATTATTATTGCCCACACCGATCAGATGCTGACCGGGAAAAACTTTTCTTCGACTTTAGCAGACGATAGTTTAGTTTTCAGAACAGGTATTCAAAAACTCAAAACCAATGGATCTAACTCGTTTACCTATATCAATACTAAGAATAAGGAAGAATATTTTGTTTCGTTTATGCCCATTTCAATCCAAGGGATTCAAAGTAGCTGGATAGTTGGTGTTGAAGTTCCTACAAAAGTTATTCTAAATGAAGCTCATAGGGTATTGTGGAGAACGATCCTGGCCGGTATATTGGGCCTTTTCTTCTTATATATCATTATTTATTTTCTAGCTGTCAAAATTAGTAATCCGATAATCGAAGGAGTTAAATTTGCAAAATCAATTTCAGAAGGAAATCTGAATTCACAATTTGTGATTGAGCAAAACGATGAAATTGGCGATTTGGCTGAGTCGTTATCGATCATGTCGGCCAAGCTTACCAAAATTATAAGTGAAGTGATTCGAAGTTCAGATCTAATTTCTGAAAGCAGTCTGGATTTACTCAATTCATCGGTAAAACTTGCCGATGGTGCCAGTAACCAAGCAGCATCTTCTGAAGAAATATCCACTTCAATGGAACTTGTACTGAGTCGGATTCAACAGAACACGCAGGATGCGCAGGAAACTGAAAAAATTGCATTGCAGGCAGCAAAAGGAATCCAGGTTGGAAATGAATCGACAAGAGCTTTAATCCAGTCGATGAATAACATTGTACAAAAGATTTCGATCGTTGGTGAAATTGCAAAACAAACCAACTTATTGGCTATTAATGCTGCTGTTGAAGCTTCGCGATATGGAATTCAGGGAAAGGGATTTGCTGTGGTTGCTGCCGAGATAAAAAAACTGGCTGAAAGATCGCAACAAGCAGCTAAAGAAATCAATTTAATATCCAGCCAAGGTTTGCTTCAGGCCAGAGAAACAGGCCATATCTTAAATGAAATTATTCCGGATATTGAACATACTGCCATTTTGGTCAAGCAAATTGCGGCCTCAAGCCTCGAACAAAAAATAAGTTCCGAAGAAATAAATACTGGTATTCAGCAGCTTAACCGGGTGACACAACAAAATGCGGGATCGTCGTTTGAACTGTCAATCAACTCAAAAAACATTTCCAAACAGGCTGAAAATCTAAAAAAACTAATCTCCTACTTCAAGATTGAAGGGATTCGCTGACGATTGACATTTATAACTATTTGCGATTTACTATTCGTCTTGTTACATCAAATGACAAATAGTAAATCGTAAATAACAGGACTTTAGGCACTATAAACTCCAATATTACAAATTAAGCAGCTTCTGAATATCGAGCAAATTGGTGTCGATGCTGTGGTTCAATTTTACAGCCTTGTTGAATGGCACATGAACGATTTTTTCATTGTCGAGTCCAATCATAATGCTTTTCTGATCATCGAGTAAAGCGTCAATGGCAGCAACCCCCATTTTAGTGGCGTTTACACGATCTTTGGCCGTTGGACTTCCTCCACGCTGGATATGCCCTAAAATTGAAACACGCACATCCAAATCAGGATGTTCTTTACGAACATCTTCTGCTATTTTTAGGGCGCCACCGGCTTCATCACCTTCGGCCACCATTACAATACCACTGGTTTCCTTATTCTTATATCCTTTATCCAGAAATTTTTTCAACTGATTATAATCGCCTTTCGCTTCCGGTATCAGGATAACCTCAGCTCCGCAGGCAATACCGCTGTTCAATGCCAACAAACCAGCCTCTCGGCCCATTACTTCAACAAAGAAGATCCGACCATGAGAACGCGCGGTATCCTTGATTTTATCAACGGCGCCAACCACTGTATTCAATGCTGTATCGTACCCAATGGTATAATCAGTTCCATACATGTCATTATCAATAGTTCCCGGAATTCCAACAAACGAAACATTATATTCCTGCGACATCACCAAAGCTCCGGTAAACGACCCATCGCCGCCTATTACAACTACGGCATCGATTTCGGCTTTTTGTAACTGCTGATAGGCTTTTTCACGGCCCTCAGGAGTTCTGAACTCAGCACTGCGAGCTGTTTTAAGCACCGTTCCGCCCAATTGCAGAATTCCACTGACATCGGATGATTTCAGTGGAATGAAATCGCCTTCAATCATTCCCTGGTATCCCCGTCGAATGCCTACCACTTTTAATTTATTAGCCAATGCCGCACGTGTAACTGCACGAATAGCGGCGTTCATACCTGGGGCATCACCTCCTGAGGTAAAAACACCTATCTTCTGTAATTTTTTCCTTTTCAGAGCTGGCTCTATAGTATTATCTTTCATAGTCATAATATCCCGTTTTGTGATGAATAAAATCAGACTAAAGGTAATTGAAGTTATCTGAATAAAAGCTAGGGTAGGTTAAATAGCATCTTAAGATTAATGAAGACTTAAAACTGTTTGATCTTTTCGGCCACTTTCTCCATCAACCATCGAGGTGTAGAAGTCGCACCACAAACCCCCACCATATTAGCTCCTGAAAACCAATCAATTTGTAAATCATCTGGAGAAGAAACAAAATAGCTGTACTCGTTTTGTTTTTTACATACATCGAAAAGCACCTGGGCATTCGAGCTACGCAACCCTCCTACAAAAACAACCACATCAAACCGAACAGCAAACTCTTGCAAATGCGGAACCCGGTTGGAAACCTGGCGACAAATAGTATCATGCGATTCCACCCACCCCCGTTGGGCTTGCGCCTGAATATTCTGGGTCAGTTTTCTGAAATCATTGACTGATTTAGTCGTTTGTGAAAAAACCACAACAGGCCGCGAAGGATCAACCTTTTTAAAATCATCGGGATGCTCAATTACAATTGCATTATTGTTCGTCTGACCTGCGAGTCCGTCAACTTCGGCGTGTCCCTGATGACCGTAAATCACTACCTGACCGTTTTCTTCACCCATCTGTTCAGCAGCTTTTTTTACCCTTTGCTGAAGCTTCAATACCACAGGACAAGTTGCATCAACGAGTACAATGTTGTTTTGTCTGGCGTATTCGTAAGTTGTTGGCGGCTCGCCATGAGCACGGATTAAAACTTTACAATTTTTGAGTTTGAAGAATTCGTCGTGATTGATCGTTTTTAACCCAATATCCTGAAGTCGTTTTACTTCCAACTCGTTGTGAACAATATGCCCGAGCGAATAAAGCATGCCTTCGGCCTTCAAAGTTTCTTCTGCTTTTTCAATGGCATTCTGAACACCGAAACAAAAACCCGATTTCTGATCAATCTCAACAATCATTTTGTTTAATATTTTGTCTCTTGCATTTGATTTCAAACAGATCATGCAGACAAGGGGGTGCCTTGTCTCTACACCGTTTCACCTCAAATGTTCCTGTACCCGTTCAATCACCCATTCCAATTGCTCTTCACGGGTCATGTAGCTATTGTCCAAAACCAACGCGTCATCTGCTTTTCGCAGCGGACTGGCTTCGCGGGTTGAATCGATAAAATCCCGTTCCTGAACATTTTGAAGGATTTCGGCATACGAAACCGTTTCTCCTTTGGCGGTTAGTTCATCGAAACGACGTTGCGCACGAATTTCAGCAGATGCTGTCACAAATAGTTTCAATTCTGCTCCTGGGAAAACTACCGTACCAATATCGCGGCCATCCATTACAATGCCTTTGTTTTTGCCCATCTCCTGCTGTAACCTAACCATGGCAGAACGAACTTCTGCGATGGTAGCTACTGGACTAACATTTTGAGAAACGGGCAACTGACGGATTTCGTCTTCCACATTTTCGCCGTTTAGGTAAGTGTCGCTCTTTTGTTTTTCAGGATTGAACCGGAATTCAATTTTTATTTCAGGGACTAAACGAATCAGATCCTGTTCGTTGACTTTACCTTCGGTAATTAAATTACGACGAAGTGCAAACAGTGTAACCGCACGGTACATGGCTCCGCTATCGATAAAAATATATCCAAATTTGGTGGCTACCGCTTTGGCAATCGTACTTTTTCCACATGATGAATGTCCATCGATAGCAACAATTATTTTGGGGTTGGTCATTTATTTTAAAGTTTTTGGCAAATATAAGGTATTTCGAAAGAGAATATAAACACTGAAAATATTGTTTAATCGCAAAAGCACAAAGTCAGAAAAATATCGTTTTGAAACTGACTTTTGCATAGTTTTAAAATGAGAGAATATGGATATATTTCACATTTTTATTCAACATCTTGTAATTTGATTTATCGAAAGTCAACAAATACGATGATAAAACTTTAATAATTTCAGAAATAATGCAGAAATTCACTTTAAAATTAATGGTTTTTGCCGTTTGCAGCCTGATTTTTTCAATGAGCGCAAACGCTCAAAACGATGCCCGTTTGATGCGTTATCCCGACATCAATAAAAATCTGATTGCTTTTGTATATGCCGGCGACATTTGGTCGGTTGATGCCAATGGTGGTGATGCCCGCCGATTGACATCGCATCCGGGAATGGAACTGTTTCCTAAAATTTCACCCGATGGAAAATGGATTGCTTTTTCTGGAGAATACTCCGGAAGTCGCCAGATTTATGTGATGCCTTCCGAGGGTGGAACACCACGACAACTTACGTTTTACAATTCGGTAGGAATGATGCCACCGCGTGGTGGGTTCGATGATGTGCCGCTCGATTGGACTTCGGACAGCAAAAACATCCTGTTTCGCGCCAACCGTACACCTTTTGGCGACCGAAATGGCAAATATTACATCATCAGCGTGGATGGTGGCATGGAAAAACCGCTACCCATCGTGAACGGTGGTTTTGCCACGTTTTCTCCTGACAATAAAAAGATTTGTTTTACTCCGGTAGATCGCGAATTTCGCACCTGGAAGCGTTACAAAGGTGGCCGTGCCACCGACCTGTGGGTTTACGATCTGGAAAAGAATACTTCGGAACAAATTACAGATTTTAAAGGGACCGACCAGCTTCCGGTTTGGTTTGGCGACAACATTTATTTTGCTTCCGACCGCGATCTGAAATTGAATATTTACCAATACAACACCGCAACCAAAGACCTGAAACAACTGACCAAACATGCCGATTTCGATTGCATGTGGCCATCAGGAGAAAACGGGCAAATGGTTTATGAAAATGGTGGATTCCTCTATAAACTTGACCTGCAAAGTGGAAAAGAAGAAAAGGTGACTGTCAATATCCATTTCGACAACCCGAATATTCTGCCGTATTACAAGAATGTGAAAGATTTTGTTCAGGCATATGAAATTTCCCCAACAGGAAAACGCGCACTGATTTCAGCTCGTGGCGACATTTTCTCGATTCCTGCAGAAAATGGCCCGATTTACAACCTGACCAATACACAAGGTGTTCGCGAAATTTATCCACGCTGGTCGCCCGACGGCAAATACATTTCGTACTATTCTGATGCATCGGGCGAATACGAAATTTATCTGCTCGAAAACAAAAAAGGTGCAGTTCCACGCCAATTAACAAACGGCTCTTCTGCCTGGAAATACGACGCTGAATGGTCGCCAAACAGCAAATACCTGATTTATTTCGACCGGACGCTTCAGCTTAAACTGGTGGATGTGGAGACCGGGAAAACTACGGTTGTTACTCATGCCGATCGCGATGAAATTCATTCGTACTCGTTTTCATCCGATTCAAAATGGATAACCTACGACAAAGAAGGCGCCAACGGATTGGGTGCTGTTTGGGTTTACAACCTCGATAAAGCCGAAAACAAACAATTGACTGACGACCGTTTCAACGATGGCGCTCCTGTTTTCTCTACCGATGGCAAATACATCTATTTTATTTCCGATCGCGATTTCAACCTCGATTTCAGCAGCTTCGAGTTTAACTATGTGTACAACAAATCAGCAAAAATATATGCAGTGGCTCTTTGTGCCGATTGTCCAAAACTGTTTAAAGACAAGAATGATGTTGAGCCAATAAAAGAAGCTGAAAAAGCTTCCGAAGAACCAAAAAAAGAAAAGAAAGACAAGAAAGATGAAAAACCGGCTGTAGTTTTACCTAAAACAATCCAGATCGATTTCGACGGAATCAATTCACGAATTACAGCTTTTCCTTTAAAATCGGGTGAATACCGGAATTTAGTGGCCGTTGATGGTGGAATTCTTTACATCAGCGAAGGTTCGTTGCACAAGTACAACATCGAGGACAAAAAGGATGAGGAAGTTATGGATGGTGTAAGTCAGGCCGTAGTCAGCACCGATGGAAAAATGATGATTTACCGCGCCGGAAAAGACTTTGGAATAACCAAACTGGCTACCGGACAAAAAGCAGGTGCAGGCAAACTGAACCTGGACGATATGGTAATGAAAATTGATCCGAAGAAAGAATGGGCACAGATTTACACCGACGGATGGCGTATTTTCCGCGACTATTTCTACGTGGCTAATATGCACGGTGTCGATTGGAAAGGCATTAAAGAGCGCTACAGTCCGCTGGTGCAATACGTGAGCCATCGTGCTGATCTGGATTACATTCTGGGCGAAATTATTTCGGAAACCAATACGGGCCACTCGTATGTAGATTGGGGCGATTTTGAAAAGGTAAAACGTGTGGACTCCGGATTGCTAGGTGCCGAGTTGGTTGCTGATCAGGCTTCAGGCAAATACCGGATTGCAAAGATATATGCTGGCGAAAACTGGAACGAAGCCCGCCGCTCGCCGCTTACCGAACAAGGTGTAAACGTAAAGGAAGGCGATTACCTGCTGGCTATCAATGGAACAGCGGTTAATCTGAGCATGAATCCTTACGAATTGCTTGAAAATACGGTTGGCAAAACGGTTGAGATCACCGTCAATTCGATTCCTGATGCTGCCGGCGCAAGAACTTCGACCATCAAACCAATCGACAGCGAGCTGGAATTATTTAACCTGAATTGGGTGAACGAACGTCGCGCCATGGTTGATAAACTTTCAGGAGGAAAGATTGGCTACATCTATGTTCCGAATACTTCGACTGATGGAAATCGCGAATTATTCCGTGGCATGTACGAATACAATGAAAAAGAGGCACTGATCATTGACGACCGTTACAATGGCGGTGGTTTTATTCCTGACGTGATGACCGGATTACTCGAACGCAAAACACTCAGCTACTGGCAGCGCAATGGTTTATCGCCAATGAAAACTCCGGGCGTGGCACATAACGGGCCGAAAGTGATGTTGACCAACGGTTATTCATCGTCTGGTGGTGATGCTTTTCCTTATTATTTCCGTAAAACCGGATTGGGGAAACTGATCGGAACGCGCACCTGGGGCGGCTTGGTTGGTATGTCGGGCAATGCCGGACTGGTTGACGGCGGTTACATTGCCGTGCCACGTTTTGGTATTTACGACGAAAACGAACAGTGGATCATTGAAGGAACCGGTGTTTCTCCTGACATTGAAGTAGTGGATCGTCCGGAGCAACTGGCTAAAGGTGTTGATCCTTGCATCGAAAAGGCGGTAGAAGTGCTGGTGAAACAATTGCAGGAAAATCCGGTTAAGAAGGTAAATGCCCCTGCTCCACCCGATCGTTCCGGATGGAATGAACGGATGAAATAATCAATCTAATAAAACCACATAGGTCACATAGTTTTATAATTATTTTTCTCTATATGTTCTATGTGGTTTTATTCTTTTCCTCTATCATCTCCAGTCCCTTTTCAAAATTACGTTTGCCTTTCTGGGCATTCATATGGCTGACTGGTCCGGCAATACACCCACCTTCGCAGGCCATTACCTCGATGAACTGAGCAGGCGCCTTTCCTTTCGAAAATGCTTTCAGCAAATTGATAGATTTTTTATTCAGGCCATCAACCGATAAACTCTTGACATCGATCTGCAGATTTTGTGCTTTTATGGCTGCGATTACTCCTCCCGAAAGCGCAAAACCACGGGCTTCGTCGTTAATATTTTCAAGCACAATTTCCTCGCAATCAACAGGCTTAATTTCCATAGCATCAAGTATTGCATCAAGTTCCGAAAAACTGAGCACAAAATCGACCAATTCGTTGTCAATTCCTTCTTTTCGCTTGGCAATACAGGGTCCAATAAATACCGTTTTGGCCTCCGGATTTTGTTTTTTCACCATCTCCGCGGTATAACGCATGGGTGATCCGGTGTCAGAAACAAAAGGTTTTAGTCCTTCGATATGCTTGTGTGTTAACTCCACGTACGACGGACAGCAGGAGGTGGTCATAAACGGAGCGCCTTCACTTAATCGGTGAACCAGTTCTTCTGCTTCGTTTCGTGTAGTGATTTCGGCTCCGCGGGCCACTTCAAACACCTTGCTAAAGCCAATCTTTTCTATGGCTTTCATCACTTTGGCGGGATGAACATCGTATTGACCAAACAGCGCAGGAGCCACCAAAGCTACTGTTTGCTCACCTTGTTTGATGCTTTTCAATACATCTACAAGGTTTGATATTTCGTATATCGACCCAAACGGACAGGCATTCTGGCATCGTCCGCAGTAAATACATTTGCTTTCGTCGATGAATTCAATTCCTTGTTCATTCTTCGAAATGGCATTCACCGGACAAACTTCTTCGCACGGAACCGGCACATACACAATGGCATGATACGGGCAGGCTTCTTTGCACAAACCGCAGTTCACGCATTTATCCGGTTTAATCTGGGCGGTACCCGAATCATTAAAACGGATTGCATTTTTGGGACAATTCATAATACACTGACTGGCCACACAGCCGCGACAAATGTTGGTTACAAAATAGCTCACCTTCACACACGAGGTACAGGCCTCATCAACCACGGTCAACACTTTTCTGGAAGGTTCATTCCGTTCGATGGCTATACGGGCAAATTCCGACAGTGGGGTGAGTTCGTCCTGCTCCTCTTCAATTCCCAGACCCAGAATGGGCATTAATTTATAGCGAACCACGGCACGTTCCTTGTATATACAGCATCGGCGCTGTGCCGGAATTTCGCGTGGCGACATCTCCAATGGGATGCGGTCGATTCCTTCAATCAACTTTCCTTCATTAAAAAGCCGGACGACTTTTCGAACCAGTTGCCGGCGGATGATCATGGTATTGTTTAAATAAGGCATTTGTCTGATTTAAATGGGGCGGCAAAGATAGACAGTCATTTAAATTAGCCGAAAGGTTGACATGAATTTCAGGAAAACTTAATTTTCTGTTGAATTTGGCTTTAAATGGATGCCAAATACTTGTAGAGAGAAGAGCTAAAATCACATAGACACATAGGAAAAAGGGGGGCGAAACTTTGGAGGATTTTTTATTTAATAGATTTGTTTAATAGAAGTGAATGATTGGGAAAGTGCATATATTTGGTTTTAGTTATTAGGTTGAAAGACATTCATAAACTTCACAATATGTTAGAAAAAGATATTGAAAATTTAATTGCAAAACATCCGGACGAATTCTTCCCTAATTCTGGTTTTAAGTTGATTGGACAGCAATATAAATTTGGCAGATGTTCTGCAGATATTGTATTCCAAGACAAATTTAATCGAAAAATTATAGTTGAAGTTAAAAGAGGGATTTTATCAAGAGACGCTTCTGGACAAGTGTTGGAGTATTATGGCCTATTGAAAAGTGAGAATCCTGATGACTTCGTAGAACTGGTTTTATGTGCCAATATTATACCAAATGAGAAAAAAAAATTCCTTGAAACAATAGGAATAGAATGTAAAGAACTTGGGTATAGTTTAATAAATCAGATTGCAAACAAAGTAAACTATGAATTTATCCGTTCAGAGGAAACCGAAAATATCAAAATAAATATTGAATTCCCCGTTTCAGATAATATCTGGATATTTCAAGGTAAACCTGAAATATATGACATTTACAATGCCCTTAAGGATGAAGAAGTAATTAAAGGGTTTCACTGGAAAGTTAGTCGATACAAAAATGCAATTTCTGAAGGTAATATTGGTCTAATTTGGCTTTCTGGAAAAGAAGCAGGGATTTATGCAATTACTGAGATTATCACTAATCCAGGTTATTATTTTGAAACTGAAGCTGAAAAAAAATACTGGATAGATATTACGGGAAATGAAGGCGAACAATATGGAGTCAAAATGAAATTATTACAGCTTATAGAACCACCTATCTTGAAAGACTTAATAAAAACTAATGGACTTAAAAATTTGAGTATTTTAAGACAACCTTTTGCAGGGACCAATTTCAAAGTGACTATAGACGAATGGAATAGAATAAAAGAGTTGATAAAAAACAACGGAACTCCTACAGCAAGCTACCCCGTGGGTTTTAATGGTTCATTAAAAGGAAAGTAGCTCCGACAATCATCATTGTAATCAAACTCACAGAGTGACTTAAAGTCTCCCCGTGAGTGTTCAACCAAAATGAAGTTCACTGGATATTGCTAAACAACAACAACTCCTTGTTGCAAAATCTAATTCATTCATCAAAATCATCCCATTTTCAATTCAGAGAGGTGGAGGGGGGTACTTCGGAGAGCCCCCCCTCCACCTCTCTGATACAATATTTGTTCTTTATACATTAACTTTACATCTAAAAGAATAACTATATATTTAATTAACATTAATATTTATTTTTTATAAACAATTTTTTATTTATTATAAATAAAAAATGATGTTTTTTAAATATCTATTTCTATATTTAGAATAAAAATTGATGTTTTTTACTTTAAAATCAATCACTATGGAACAATTGCCAATACTCTCGATGATTAAGCGCGAAATGGCACGCAAACGAATTAATGCAACCGATTTGTCGCGCGGGCTAAAGATGAACCATTCGTCGGTGGCGGGAATGTTGAAACGCCCTACCCTTCAGGTGCAGCGACTGGCCGAGCTTTCGGAGTTTCTGCAATACAATTTTTTCAGGGAAATTGCCCATAAACTGCCCTATACCGAGCCTGATTACTCCGTGGCAGAAGACCGTACTGAAGTTGAAAACCTGCAAGCCCGCATCAAAGAACTCGAACTGGAAGTGAGCATTCTGAGGCAAACGCTGAAAGATTTGGTAAGCCGGTAATGTAATGCCAGAGTGACCCAAATGCACTGCCACGACGTGTCGTGGCCATACCTGATCACCAAACTTGTAGTCACGACATGTCGTGACCGCGCACTTCTTTCAAAAATTTTTATTTCCTTTAAAATATTCTTTGGCCTCATTCGTCAACCTCATTATAAGCTGCACAATTGAGTTTGAATGATTATCTGATCGGAATACAGATCAGTCGTTTTCAGATTAGATTCAGTTGGCGTTCAATCGAAACAATATGAGTGGAATTGAGGTTTTAGAGCTGTCGATCGATGAATATTCGGTTGCGCTGATAAAAACTACCGTGAAGGAAAAACAACATATCGCTGACACCATCAAAGATTATGGCGCCCGTTTGCAAGGCTTTATCCGGAAGCGTGTGCGCAACAGCGAGGATGCCGAAGATATCCTTCAGGAAGTATTTTATCAACTCGCTGATGCCGACCGGCTAATGAAACCAATCGATCAAATGGCTGCCTGGCTGTTCACCGTGGCCCGCAACCGGATTACCGATCTGTACCGCAAAAAGAAAACCGAATCGATGCCGGAATTCTTCGATGAAACGGAAGATGAAGGCTCGTTTAAAGAACTGCGGCATATCATGTTCGACAATGGAAACACACCTGAAGACGATTATTTGCGGTCGCTGGTTTGGATTGAACTGGAAAAAGCACTGGAGGAACTTCCGGAAGAACAACGGCTGGTGTTTGAATTGACTGAACTGAAAGGCCTTTCGTTCAAGGAAATTTCGGAACAAACGGGCGTTACAGTAAATACGCTTATTTCCAGAAAACGATATGCTGTATTGGTTTTGCGCGAACGTCTTCAGCTTATTTACGACGAATTAATAAACTTTTAAAAAATAGAAAATGAAAACAATGTTCAAAAAAAGATGGTATCTCTTTATTCCCCTGGTACTAGCTGCCTTTGTTGCTTTTGGGTTTGGCACCATGTATTTATGGAATTGGCTGATGCCTGTTTTGTTCCACCTTCCTGAAATTACGTTCTGGCAAACCATTGGATTGCTTGTTCTGTCGCGCCTCCTGTTAGGTGGGTTCAAAGGACATCATGGTCGTGGTCACGGTCATTGCAGACGACAGATGCACGAAAAATGGGAAACCATGACTCCCGAACAACGTGAACAGTTTCGCGAACACATGCACTCACACCGGCCACCATGGGCCAATCGCTTCTGTAAGGAAGACGAAAAGTAAATCAGTATTAATCGAAACTCAATTCTTGACACGAAAGTGCAAGTCACGAAACTCAACAGAAAACAGTTTTTAATCCGTGACCTTGTACTTTCGTGTTTTTTCTTTTCATTATTCTAAACTTTTCAACTCTTTTAGAGTTTCTTTGTAGTCATTATTTTCAAGTATAATCCTAGAATGAGTAAGTTGAAACAACCAGGAACCAGCACAAAGGAATCAAAACCAAATGTATTTAGTTTACTGAAACCTTATCGCCGAATGGTAACCTTGCTGGTCGTGTTTGCGCTGCTCAGCAATGGTGTTAACTTACTGATTCCAAAAATCATATCCAGGGGCATCGATGCCTACACCGCCAGTCAGTTTTCGTTTAAAACAGTGGTGACCGAATTCCTGGTGGCGGCATTTGTCATCTTTTTATTCACTTATCTGCAAAGCATCGTTCAAACTTATGCCTCAGAGCGGGTGGCCCGCGATTTGCGCAAACGCCTCTCCGACAAAATATCAAGGCAAAACTATTCTTACATCCTGAAGACCAATCCCTCGAAACTATTAACCAACCTGACATCCGACATCGATTCGATCAAGATGTTTGTATCGATGGCAGTGGTCACTATTTTTTCGTCGATATTCATGATTATAGGAACCTGTGTGTTGCTGCTCACCATCAATTACAAACTGGCCATTCCGATTATTGCCATCATCCCGATTATTGGCGGCACGTTCGCCTTTGTTCTCCGGAAAGTACGGGTTTTGTTCAAGCGAAGCCGCGAAATTATCGACTGGCTGAATAAGGTAATTAACGAGAGCATCATGGGTTCGGCCATTATCAGGGTGTTGAATTCGCAGCAATACGAGTACAATAAATTTCTGGAAGCCAATACTGATGCCCGTAATGTTGGCTTGGGCATTCTCCGGTTGTTTGCCTCTTTAATTCCGATAGTTTCGTTCACGGCTAACCTCGGAATGCTGGCGATACTAATGCTTGGCGGTCATTTTGTGATCACCGGCGAAATGTCGCTGGGCGATTTTGCGGCGTTTAACAGTTACCTGGCGCTGCTGATTTTTCCGATCATCATGATTGGCTTCATGAGCAACATCATTGCACAAGCTTCGGCATCGTACGGACGCATCAACGAAGTGCTGGAAGCGCCTGAAACCGAAGAAAACGGAACGGTAAAAGCCTCGCTTCTGGGAAACATCGAACTTCGGAACATTTCACTATCGTATGGCGAAAAGCCTGTACTGAAAAACATTTCCCTTTCGGTAAAAGGTGGCACGCATGTGGCCATATTAGGACCAACTGCAGCGGGGAAAAGCCAGTTGCTCAACTTGCTGACCGATTTGATAAAACCCGACAACGGAACCATTTTGTTTGATGGAAAAGAAATTGAGTCGTACGATAAAGATTCGTTCCGCCGCCAGATCGGGTTTGTGCTTCAGGATAGCGTTATTTTCAACATGAGTCTGCGCGAAAACATTGCGTTTAGCGATCAGGTGACCGACGAATCACTCGAAAAAGCGATTCAGACAGCCGAACTGAAAGACTTTGTCGATTCACTTCCGGATAAACTGAGCACCATTGTTTCTGAGCGCGGAACCAGCCTTTCAGGAGGACAAAAACAACGGATTATGCTGGCTCGTGCGCTCGCCATAAACCCCAAAATACTGTTACTCGACGATTTTACAGCGCGCGTCGATCGCGAAACAGAAAAGAAGATTTTGAAAAATCTGACAGTAAATTACCCGAATTTAACGCTGCTTTCAATCACGCAGAAAGTGGCCTCGATAAAACATTTCGAGCAGATTATTTTGCTGATGGAAGGCGAAATAATTGCAACCGGAACCCACCACGAGTTGATGGAAACCTGTACCGAATATGTTCAGATTGAAAATTCGCAACGAAGCACAAGTCACTATGAACTATAACCTCAACCAGGCAGCCACCGCATTAGAGCAAAAAAAATCGACTTTGTCGGCACTCCGGAAATTACTCGATTTGATCCGGGAGGAAAAGCGCACGCTTATTCTTGCCTTTATCATCATTTTCGTCAATGCTGGCTTGAGTTTGCTTGCACCTTACCTGATCGGGCATACCATCGACACCTATATCCAATCGAAACAATTTGACGGTGTAATCCGCTATTCAGCAATTTTACTGGTGCTATACCTGACAACATTTGCTACCAATTACCTGCAAATGATCATGATGGGCGGTGTTGGGATAAGGATGCTGTTTAGCTTACGGAACGCTGTATTTACGAAACTTCAGGAATTACCGGTTGATTTTTTCAACCAGAACAAAGCTGGCGACCTGATTTCAAGAATCAACAACGACACCGACAAGCTGAACCAATTCTTTTCGCAGTCGCTGATGCAGTTTATCAGCAGCATTTTCACCATGATTGGCTCCGGAATCTTTCTTGTCAGTATCAATCCTGAATTGGGGCTGGCGGCACTTATTCCAGCCTTAGTCATCTGGATATTTACCAAATCCATCTCACCCTGGGTGAAACGAAAAAACGCAGCCAACCTGAAAAGTACCGGTGGATTGAGTGCCGAAATTCAGGAAAGCCTGAATAATTTTAAGGTAATTATAGCTTTTAACCGTCGCGATTATTTCCGCAAACGGTTCGACGAAGCCAACCAAAAAAACTATTCCACTGCGGTGAGCGCCGGATTAGCCAACAACATTTTCACACCCGTTTACGGACTTTCGGCCAACATTGGGCAACTGGTAGTGCTGGCTTTTGGTATTTACCTCATTACTACCGGTAAATTTACCATCGGTTTGTTGGTCGGATTTCTGGCGTATATCAACAATTTTTACCATCCGTTAAGGCAACTGGCCGCACTCTGGGCCAGCTTTCAAACAGCTATGGCTGGCTGGGACCGTATTTCGCAGATACTTTCGCTCGAAACCGATCTGACCGTAGGCCCAAGTCACTGTACCGACCAGACAACGGCTTTACTTTCATTCCGCAATGTGTCGTTCACCTATCCCAACGGGAAAGAGGTGCTGCACCATGTGAGTTTTAACCTCGAAAGAGGCAAAACCTACGCATTTGTAGGGCCAACCGGAGGTGGAAAAACGACTACAGCATCGCTGATTGCCCGTTTATACGATGGAACCAAAGGACTTATTTTTCTCGATGGAAAAGATATTCGAGCCTTCGAACCGGCCGAGCGGACTCAAAAAATCGGGTTCATCCTACAGGAACCATTCCTGTTTACAGGAACCGTTCGCGACAATATTCTCTACGGAAATCGGGAATACCAAAACCTGTCGAACGAAGAACTGACACGAGTAATCAATGAATCGGGACTGGAAAGTTTGCTCAGCCGTTTCGACGATGGTTTGGATTCGAAAGTACAGACCACCGGCGATGGCATCAGTCTGGGACAAAAACAACTGATTGCCTTTATGCGTGCTGTTTTACGCAAACCCGAACTGCTTATTCTCGACGAAGCCACAGCTAACATCGACACCATTACTGAGCAATTGCTCGAAAATATACTTCAAAAATTACCTGACACTACCACCCGGGTAATTATTGCCCACCGCCTGAACACGATCGAAAATGCCGATGAAATTTTCTTCGTCAACTCCGGAGAAGTTCTTCGTGCCGGTTCGCTCGAAGATGCGGTAAACCTGCTGCTACATGGGAAAAGGGAAAGCTGAATAGCAGAAAAAGTCATTGGAGATGGGTGGCTTCAAGTTGACTCATCAGTGAAATCGCAATAAAAAACAATAAAAACAGAAAATTATGGCATTATTAGACGATTTAAAGTGGCGCTACGCGACCAAAAAGTACGATTCGACAAAAAAAGTAGCTCAGGTCGATGTGGACAAAATTATTGAAGCCGCACGGCTGGCGCCAACTTCTTCGGGCTTGCAGCAGTTCAGGCTAATTGTAATAACGAATCAGGAATTAAAGGATAAAATTGTCCCGATTGCAATGGATCAACAAATTGTTGCAGATTGTTCGCACTTGTTGGTATTTGTAGCCTGGGATAAATACACCGCCGAAAGAATTGACGGGCAGTACGATTTTATTACCGATGAACGGGAATTACCTCGTGGAAGATTTGGTTCATACACTGATCGGTTAAAAACGATGTATCTCAATCAGACCGAAGAGGAAAACTTTGTTCATACTGCAAGGCAGGCGTACATTGGATTTGGATTGGCTATTGCCCAGGCTGCAGAACTGAAAGTGGACTGTACTCCAATGGAAGGTTTTAACCCCAATATGCTCGACGAATTACTCGATCTTCGCGCCAAAGGGTTAAGAAGTGTTTTGCTATTGCCGTTGGGTTATCGCGACGCCGAAAACGACTGGCTGGAGAAAATGAAGAAAGTAAGAAAACCGAAAGAAGATTTTGTGATCAATTACAAATAATCTTATTTCTTGGTGTAGTCAACAGGAAATGACCAAATGGAGAAAGGGAGAGTTAAAAATTATTCAGCTCTCCCTTTTACTTTTCTATTGGGCATTCGTAGTTCATTGGTTCAATTTATTGAGCTTTTCCATAGCCTTTTTTAGTAAATCCATTGTCACCGATTGAAAATCCAGAACTGTTTCCTCTTTATCGGTTATTACGGTTTCTTTAACGGCTAGAAATATCTTATTTTTAATTGTCTTGAGCGCAACAATTGTAATCTTTTCACCCACAGGAACATCTTTAAAGATTATTCGATTGGATTCAGAACTGCCCGGCACGATTGCTTTAAACCGGTGAAAAATCACATTGACAATTGTCTTTTCAGGTTCATCAATCACAATTGAGTAATTCGTTTTCGGATTATTGAAATCGACAAACCTGTCACAGTTAATCCATCCCAACAGAGAAGTGCTAAAAACATATCGATTTACATCAGAAACAGTGGTTCTCTGAAAGTTATCATCTTTGATATTTGTTTCAAATTCTTTAATGAACTTGTTTTCTGTGATATAACTGCGCGTTGCAGAATCATATTTTAAATCTTTAATCTTTTCTTCAAAAACTTTTGATTGGCGAATCTCTTCGTCTGTTAACACCGAATCTTTAAGGGCGAATTCAACTGGAACCGTGTATGAAACAGAAACCGCTCTTCCTCTTTGCTTGCCAGGTTTCCATGCAGGCATTTGACTTAATACATATACAGCAGCCTTATCCATAGCGTCATTCAGACCTCGGGCGATTCGAAAGTTGTTCAACGAACCAAACCTATCGACTATGAAATTTACATAAACCTTTCCTCCGATTTTATCTGTTAATGCAGAAAATGGATATTGAATATTTTCTTTGATATATTTTCGTATTGCCTTGACGCCACCTGGAAATTCTGGCATTTCTTCTACAACGACAAAGACATCTTCTTTTGGTTTCGAAGTTTGAACGACTTCATCGTCTGAGATCATTAGTTTTGACTGAACTTCTGAATTTGTAGAATTGAAAGTACCGACAGATCTCCAGTTCATTTTATTCTTTGTCCAGTCCCCTTTAAACAATACCATACGATCTTTCATCTTGGAATAAGGGAATCCAATTTCAAGATTATGATCCTGCTTTATAATGCAATTTTCATGATCAGCAGTGGCAATAATGTGAAGCATTCCGCCTGTTTCCAGAATTTTATTGTCTGAAGTTGTCGATAAATTGGAGAGGATAATGTCGGATATCTTGTAGTATTCATGTACCGCAATCTGAACTTTACCCGATATTTCGTTCCCTGTCTTTTCAGAAACAAACGAATTTGCTTTTATTTTAATCGATGTACCTTCTTTACAAACAATCGTTGTATCTCTGTTTGCCTGAATGGCGAATTTTTGGGGCTGGTTGTCAAAGTATTTGTAAATGTCGGCTACCGAGATTGCAGTAGCTATTTGAGTTGGCTCAGAACTTGCCTTTGGGGAAGATATTTTTAATACACTATCCTCTGTTGTTTTATTCTGGGTCATTTCTTTGTCAATGACGACAGTCGGTTTAACGCCTATGGCTTCCGTTGGAGTCAGTACAACCTCGTTTTCTTTGCTGTTAGTTGAAATTATTTTTTCGGTTTTGTGTCCGGAATTTATCAATAGAATCGCACTTACAGCAACACTCATAACAATTGTGCCAATAATGAAAGTATTTAAATGGTTTTGAATGAAATGTTTGAAAGTACTTCCCGATGGAGTTTCGGGGAGGTTATACAGTAATGAGTTAACTTGTTCTTCGTTTATAAGTGGGGTTTGTTCAATTATATTAATGAACAGTTGTTCCATGTCGCTATTTGTAATTTCGCGCTTTTTCATTTTGTAAGTGTTTTATAGTTGTTAGCGGAAATACTGTTAATCATTCGCGACTCCTTATCGGAAAGTAATTTTCTGAGGTTCTCTCGACCACGTACCAACCGGTTTTTGACTGCTGCTTCAGTAATAGTTAGGTTTTGGGAAATATCATTGATTGAAAAACCCATTATGTGGAACATGAGTATCGCCTCGCGTTGCTCAGCATTAAGCTTGGCAATAGATTTATGAATCAGATCAAAATCGAACTGCATCTCAATAGAATCGGACGTAACCTCAATATTGACTGGTTTTATGTCTGATTGTTTTCCATAGAATTTCCACCTGCGTTGTTGTTTTAAGTGGCAATTTCGTGCAATTGCGAAAAGAAAAAACTGAAACGCGCTAGTATCGCGGAGCTTATCGAACCCTTCAAAAGCTGCCGCAAGTGTATCCTGAATAAGATCAAATGCCTTTTCTTCGTTTCCGGTTACAACCCTGCAATAAGCCGATAGTCGGTGCTGTACAGGTTTGTACAACTGCATAAATTCCTTTATTTTTTGGCTGTTTGAATTCACTGTATATGAGTGTTTCTTAAAGAGTACCGTAAGTTTGGAAAAGGTATCGGTAATAAATTTGATTTTATAAAATATTTAGTTCAAAAATACAGCAATAGGTTATTAAAGAGTATAAAAAGAAAAAGGAGAGTTGAAAATTATTCAGCTCTCCCTTACATTTTTATACTTTCTGGTCCTCGTGGTAAAAATTAACCTTTCAATAAATGCGGACGTTCGTGGTACACTTTCAGGATCATCTCACCAAACAAGGTATTGGCCCAGGCAAACCATTTGCGCGAGAATTTCCTGGCATCATCCTTATGAAACGACTCGTGCATAAATCCTGTATCAGCATGAGTTTTCAGCAACATATCGATACAATGTTTGATTTCTGCATCGTCGATGCTGGTAATGGCACGCAAAATAATGCTCATTGGCCAGATGGTATCGGCTCCGGTGTGTGGACCACCTATCCCCTCACCTGCCGTTCCTTTGTAGAAGAACGGATTGTTTTCAGAAAGCACAACTTTTCGTGTATTCAGGTACAGCGGACTATCGGGTGCAATGGCTCCCAAATAAGGCAGCGACAGCAGCGACGGCACATTGGCGTCGTCCATCAGGTGGAAACTTCCGAAACCATTCACTTCAAAAGCGATGATTTCGCCAAACTTCGGATGAACAAAGATTCCATTTTCTTTCAGTCCTTGTTTTACCTGTTGCTGAATTTCTTTGGCTTTCGCAACCAACGCATCGTCTTTCAATGCAGAAGTTGAGAAGATTTCGGCCAGGTATCCAAGCACTTCAATGGCAAACATGTTGCTCGGAATCAGATAGGGAAACAAAGTACAATCGTCGCTTGGACGGAAGGTTGAAACGATCAGGCCGCAAGGTTTTACCGGATAGCCGTAGCCGCTCAATGGGACGCCGTCGGTTGCCCAGGCAGTTTCGCGTTGGAAAGTATATGGCCCTTTATCGTGAAAGCGCTGCTGTTCGCGGAAAGTTTTCAGAACCAACAGCATGGCTTCTTTCCATTTGCTGTCGAATAAACTGGTATCGCCGGTTAGTTTCCAATAGCCATGCGCCAACCTGACGGGATAACACAAACTGTCGATCTCCCATTTCCGTTCGTGGATTCCGGGTTTCATCTGGGTCAGGTCGTTTTTCCACTCGCTGATTTTAGTCGGATCTTTGTAAAATGCATTGGCATACGGATCGAGCAAAATGCATTTTGCCTGACGGTTAATTACACCTTTAACCAATTCTCTCAATTTGGCATCCTCTTTCACAAACGGCAGATAAGGCCAGATCTGAGCCGTGCTGTCGCGAAGCCACATGGCATCAATGTCACCGGTAATCACGTAAGTATCTGGTTTTCCATCAATAATTTCGAAATCAACGGTGGTATCCAGCGTATTCGGAAAACAGTTTTCAAACAACCATCCCAATTCCGGATTAGTTATCGATGCTTTTACTTTGGCAATGGTTTTTTCAACTGAATCGCTTACAAAGTTGCGTTTGGCTAGTGGCGGGCGCTTGCTCTCGAACGCTGGAAGCAAATTACCGGCAATAATTTTTGTTTTGCTGGCGGCCAAAACTCCAATTCCGGCTAATACACTGGTTTTAATAAACATTCGTCTGTCTGACATATTCATTTCTGATTTTATCGGTTTATCTTTGGATTTACTGATTTTCTAAAAGCAAAAATATCCAAATTTGAACCTTAAATCGGGAAAAACGAAAATTTATTTGAGCTTTTGCAACCCTTCTGAAAAACCGTTGTCAATAAAACTGAAAACGAATAACATTTGAGTCAGACAGCATTCATACATCAGGATTTGATAGCCGATAGCATAAAAGGCAGCAACAAAGCCCGCTACCAGCTTTATCAATTGTATTCCAAAGCGATGTTCAACGTGTGTTTCCGCATGATGAATAACCGCGAGGATGCTGAGGATATGTTGCAGGAAGCTTTCGTACAGGCCTTTCAGAAACTGGAGACTTTCCGTAATGAATCGAGTTTTGGTACCTGGCTAAAGACCATCACCGTCCACACGTGTATCAATGCCCTGAACAAACGTAAGTTGGATTTGCGCTACATCGATGATTTGCACCGCTTCGAAACGGCTGAGGAAGAACCGGAAGAAGCCCTGTACACCACCGAAAATATTTTGGAAGCCATGAACCAGCTTCCTGAGGGAGGACGGATTGTTTTCTCGCTTTACCTGATCGAAGGATACGACCATGGCGAGATTGCGCAAATACTGAAGATTACCGAATCGACATCGAAAACGCAGTATATGCGCGCCAAACGCAGGGTTTATGAAATAATGAAACAGACAAAATCAAGAGCGATATGAAGAAGCAAGATCGATTAGAAAAGTTTGTAAACGAAAACCGGCATGAGTTTGATCGGTTGGAACCATCGGACCGGATATGGGAAGCCATCAGCGGACAATTAAATAAAGCGCCAAAACACAAAAAAGGGAAATTCACATGGATGAAAATTGCCGCGGTTCTTGTTTTGGCCTTGGCGATTCCAACCATCGTTTATCAGGTTAAATTTTCGGAGCAAAAGCAATCGGCAAAGGCCGTTCAGGTCGATCCAGAAGTTCAGGAACTGATTGAGGCCGAAGCATTTTATGCACAGGAAGTTTCGGGAAAACTGGCCGAAATACAAAAATGCTACAAGGTTCACCCTGAATTGAAGATGGAGATCGAAGGTGATTTAAACGAATTGGAATCGATGTACCTTTCGCTGAAAAGCGATTTAAAAGAGAATATTTCGAACAAAGAAGTTATCGAAGCGATGATTGAGAACAACCGCAATCGGATGAAACTGGTTGACGATGTTCTGGAACAAATAAATTGTTAACCAAATGGTTATGAATATTTTTTTGAAAACAAATGGTAACCGGATTATTATCTCAAGTCTGTTCATCCTGATGTGTATAGCCGGTCATGCCCAATTTACCGAAACAAAGGAATTTATTAAACGTTTTGCCATTCACCCCGAGACTCGTATTGACATTACCAACAAATACGGCAAAATAGAGCTGAATACCTGGGACAAAGACTCTGTGGTTATCAAGTTTAGGATGGAAATCAACGAAAAAAAACCAGACAAACTGGCGAAGACTTTGAACAATCTGGATTTCGACATCAGCAACAGCCAGCATTACCTGGTTGTGAGAACGCAGGTGGATAAAAATCGTAACCAGGTTGAAAGCGAGCTCCTGAAATTTAAGGAAACCATTCTTCAAACCAATGGCAGCATCCGCATCGACATGACGGTTTGGCTGCCCGACAACCGGGAACTGAGGCTGGAAAACAAGTTTGGCGATATTATAATGGGCGATTACAAAGGCGAAACGCAAATTACACTCAGTAATGGAAAACTGAAAACCGGAGATTTGCCTAAACGATCGAGCATGAACCTGAGCTTTGCCGACGCCATGATAACCAATCTGCCCAACGCACGAATTATCAGCAATTACAGTGATATTGAGATCAAAAATTCGGGAACACTGCGGTTCGAGAGCAAATCGTCGACCATCGAAATTATGAGTGCTGAAGATTTGAGCATCGATTCTCGGCGCGACAAATTCCGGATCAGACTGGCTGACAAGCTCGATGCGACTGGTAATTTCAGCCAATTCCGGATTTCGGAATTGAAAGATAAGGCAAACCTGCGCTTAAGTTACGGCAGTCTGGAAATGGAAAAAATATTGTGCTCATTCAGTAGTATTTACGTCGAATCGCGGTCAGCAGATGTCAACCTTTATTTCAATCCTGAAGCAAAATTCAATTACGAAATCACCGAAACCAAAACAGATCTGAAATTGGGCCGGGAACTGAAAGAAGAAAACAAAGAAGTGATTGATTCGAAAGAAAACAAAGTCCGCCACTCAGGTTATTTTGGCAAGAAGATGAAAGAAGACCAACTGATTATCAATGCCGTTGGGGGAGAAACAAATATACTGGCATACTGATCAAATAAAATAAAAACGGCTGGGGTTCGTTGATTAGTAAAAACAGGCTGTTGCAACTATTTGAAAAATCTGATGTCCATAAAAATACATAAACATTTAAATCAGCAAAGACAGAAAACAATGAAAAAAATCTATTCTATAGTTGGCTTATTACTCCTCGCATTCAGCGGGTTTTCAGAAGAACCGGTTAAGGCTGTTGGTATTCGGGGAGGTCTTTCCTCCGGGTTTGAATACCGGGTGTATTCGGGCGATTTAACTTCGTATAAGGCACTGCTCTCATTTAGAAAACAGGGTCTGCAGTTAACCGGGATGAAAGAATTTCATGTACGCGATGCCTTTGATATCGGAGAAGAAGAATTGTCGTTTGTATATGGTTTCGGCGCTCATGTTGGTTTTGAGTCGTGGCGCGAATACTACAACTACAATACGGTACCAGTAACTTCGTATAGTGAGCGCCACACCGGCCCAATTGCCGGACTCGATGGTCTGGCCGCAGTGGAATATTCTGTAAAAGAAATTCCTTTCGTGTTTGGAGTTGAGGTAAAACCCTATTTTAATCTCTTCGGAAAGGACTTCTTCCAACTTCAGCCCTTCGATTTTGCCTTCACGGTAAAATATACTTTTTAGTCATTTGCCATTAGTGATTCTGTCCACATAGAGTCAGACTAAAAACAATATCTAACGGAATGACAATGGAGAAATAGTCATTCGTCATTCGAAAAGTCGCCATTAAACTTTTTCCGAATGACCAATGACCTTTTCCTGCAAAAAATGAGGAAAAAGCAATAAATACCTCTAAATAAATCAATACTTCAGAAAGCAAAACAAATTAGTTAAACAGTTAAAAATGAAAAAAATTATCACTCCTGATTTTTCTAGGGTTAGGTTTCCTATTGGCCTCAGCCCAGGATGAATTTGTTTTAAACGCGATAAGCTAAGACCTGTCAAATGGAAAATGTACTTGCCTAGACTTTAACGCCTCACAACATCAAAACCATAACGCTCAATAAATTTATTGTATTCATCTACAAACGAAACTCTTTTATGATGTTCAGGTTGTTTTGCAATATAATTTCGTACAATATCCAACTTATCATCGCCAACGCCAATAGCCAGATATTCATCCTGCCATTCAAATTTAGGAACAGTCAATTGCATTTGATTGATCCAATGCGATGATTCTCCTTTTATTAATTGGGCTATTTTACTGATACTTAAATCATCATTTAATGAAACAAGCATGTGAATGTGATCAGTAAAGCCGTTAATAAAATCGACGTAAATATTTTTATTTTTAGCATTCTCCCGAATATGTGCAAATAGTTGATGGCGAGAGGAATCAGATAAAAACGGATACCTGTCTTTTGTTGACCATACGTAATAGACATAAACCTTGATGTATGACATAAATAACTGATTCTGAGATTTGTGATTAATAACAAATCCAAATTTACAAATTTCACAATAAATGGCAGGTTGGATCTCGTTAATTGATTTTTGACTAGCAACGTCATTTATGACGTTGATTTAATGAATAATTCCACATGGCTTTAGCCGAAACGATTGTAATTATTTTGGGCTAAAGCCCATGTATTGATGTTTATTTTTGTGTCCGTAGCCTGAAGGCTACGTCTAGTCAAATAGGCAGAAAATTGTTCCTTTCACTCCCGTGAGGTCCTGACTTATTTCATCTTTTTTATCAACCCGATTATCCTTACTTTTGCGGCTCATTAAACTGGTTAAATGAAGAATAAATCCTGGGTTCCGTATGGCGCAGCTCTCTTATCGATGATTTTCTGGAGCTTTTCGTTCGTCTGGATTAAAATAGTGTACGAAGCTTATGGCCCATTAACAACCGTTTTATTCCGATTGCTTATTTCTTCCGGCCTGATGTTGGTTTTCACCATTCTTTCAAAAAAACTTCAAAAAATACAAGCCGGCGATTTGAAAATGTTTATCCTACTGGCATTTTTCGAACCTTTTCTGTATTTCATGGGTGAAAGCTACGGTTTGAAATATGTTTCGTCAACCATTGCATCGGTCATTGTAGCTACCATTCCGCTGTTTACACCTGTTGTCGCCTGGTATTTTTACAAGGAAAGACTGAGCCGAACGAACCTGTTTGGTTTGGTTATTACTTTTTTGGGCGTCAGTCTGGTTGTACTCGATACTTCGTTTAATTTCACCGCTTCGCCATTGGGTGTTGCGCTCGAATTTTTTGCAGTGTTGGGAGCCATTGGTTATGCCAGTGTTTTGAAAGGAATTTCGCACCGATACAATACCTTCACCATCATCACTTACCAGAACCTGATTGGAGCAGTATTTTTCCTTCCATTCTGGCTGATTTTCGAAATGAACGATTTTACACAAGTGGCTTTTAATGCCAAAGCATTTTGGGCCATTATTAAACTGGCCATTTTTGCCTCAACATTTGCATTTATACTCTTTACCTATAGTGTTCGAAACCTGGGAATTAATAAATCGAATACATTTATCAATGTTATTCCGATTTGTGTGGCTGTTTTTGCTTATCTGATTCTGGGCGATCAACTGAATTTCCATCAGATGATCGGAATTGTTATTGTGATTTCCGGATTGTTTTTGGCGCAAATCAACTGGAAACGGTTTAAAAAAGGAACACCTCCCATTTACCAGGCCTAAACCTTTGGTTGATCTCATTGTTTGATGAATTGTGAGAATACAGAATCGAAATAATCTGATCAGGCTGATTTTTGTTCACCTGTTGCTGCTGGCTTATCCGCTGGTAAGTAAAACTCTTCATGTGCATCATGGAGAAGTGGTTCATCATCAATTATCGACCAATACTTGTTTCGAATTACCTGAAGATTCTTGTCCGGTTTGCGATTTCGAGTTTTACAATTTTGTTCCGTCAACATCAATTTCTGTTTTTGTTGCTCAGCATTGCATTTCGGTGCATAATACTTCTGTTCCGCAAGCTGCGTATATTCCATTCATTCATTTCTTTTCGCTTAGGGCGCCTCCTGTTGCCTGATTAAAATTCGTTTCATTTAAGAATCAGTCCGCATTGAAGTAACCGGTATAATCAATTTATATCGGACTTGATGTGTAGTTCATTTTAGGGTTTCTCCTGAAAATGATCCGGCATTTTACATTCATTTTTAAAACAAAGCTCATGCAACAGAAAATTACATACCTGATCTGGATCAATTTAGTTTTGATCTGTTCAGGATTTGCACTACCCTATTCAAATTCGACCAACGCGCATTTAAGCGGAAAAGTAACCGATAAAACAACCGGAGAATCGTTGCCCTGTGTAAGTATTTATTTTCCGGAACTGAAAAACGGAACAGCCACCAAAGAAGACGGAAGTTATTTCATCGATAAACTTCCGGCAACAAAACTACTCATTCAGGTTAGTTACCTGGGTTACAAAATGCAGTCGAAGCAACTCGATTTAGCGATAACCCAAACGCAGGATTTTACGATGGAACTATCGGCAACCGAAATCGGTGAAGTGGTGGTAACCGGACAATCCGGAGGAATTGAAAACAACCGGACACCTTCGCCAATTGCAGTTGTACCGCGTACGCAAATGCTTCGGAATTCGTCGAGTAACATTATTGATGTCCTGTCGAAAGTTCCGGGGATTTCGCAGGTTACAACCGGTGCCGGGATTTCGAAACCGGTTATTCGCGGAATGGGCTATAACCGCGTGGTTGTGGTAAATGATGGCATCAGGCAGGAAGGCCAGCAATGGGGCGATGAACATGGCATTGAGATTGACGAAAACGGCGTGAATCGGGTTGAAATACTGAAAGGCCCCGCCAGTTTGGCTTATGGCTCGGACGCCATGGCCGGGGTAATCAACATGATTTCGGCACCCACTTTGCCTGAAGGAACAATCAGGGGAAACATCAGCAGCAATTACCAAACAAACAATGGCTTGATTGATAATTCAGCAAATCTTGCCGGAAACAAAAACGGGTTGATCTGGGATGCGCGATACAGCAACAAGATGGCGCATTCGTATCAGGACAAATACGACGGCTGGGTTTACAATTCGGGATTCAGGGAACAGGCTGCCAGCACAACACTCGGAATTAACCGAAGCTGGGGATTTTCACATTTGCTCCTGAGTGTCTATGCGCTGAAACCGGGAATCATAGAAGGCGAACGCGACAGCCTTACCGGGAAGTTTCTGAAACAAGTCATCAATTCCGAGGGCCGTTTTAATAGCGCGATCGCCAGTTCATCCGATTTTCATTCCTATCAGCCCAATGCGCCATTCCAAACCATCGATCATTACAAAGCCGTGTGGAACAACAGTTTGTTTATCGGGCAAAGCCAACTGGAAGCAACGATCGGCTTTCAGCAAAACCGACGAAAAGAGTTTGTAACACCCGATGAATACGGCCTTTATTTTTTGCTGAATACGCTTAATTACGATTTCAAATACACTTTGCCCGAAAAGAACGACTGGAAATTTACCACCGGAATAAACGGAATGTGGCAGAACTCGCAAAATAAAGGAACTGAATTTCTGGTTCCCGAATACAAACTGTTTGATTTCGGGCTGTTTGCCATCCTCAACAAAAAGATTGGGAAATTGGATCTTAGCGGAGGAATTCGTTTCGATACGCGATCGGAAACCGGCCAATCGCTTTATCTTAATTCAAACGGGAATATCGTTTTGTCTTCCGCTCAGGATGCAATTAAACGCTTTGGTGCGTTTTCACAAACTTTCAAGGGAACAACGGGAAGCCTTGGCGCTACTTATCAGATTAGCGAATCGATATTCACCAAACTGAATATATCGCGGGGATTCCGGGCTCCTAATATTGCAGAATTGGCTTCGAATGGTGTGCACGAAGGAACACAGCGTTACGAAATAGGTAATACAAACCTGAAACCGGAATCCAGTTTGCAGTTCGACTATGCCATCGGGTTGAATACAACCCACGTTTCGGCCGAACTGAATCTGTTTACAAACGCCGTCAATCATTTTATTTTCAGCAAGAAACTAAGTACATCGGGAGTATCAGATCAATTGTACGACGGACTTCCGGCTTTTCAATTTACCGAAGGAAATGCCCGCTTCTATGGTGGCGAATTTCAGGTCGATATTCATCCGCATCCGCTGGATTGGCTGCATTTCGAGAATTCGTTTTCGTACGTGAACGCGACGCTTAAAAATCAACCCGTCGAATCGCGCCACTTGCCATTTATTCCGGCGCCTGTTTGGGTTTCGGATGTAAAAGTTGATTTCGATAAACTCAATCATTTTTTGGTGAACGCCTATTTCAAAATCGGGATTGACAAAACATGGGCACAAAACCACTATTACGCCGCTTACGATACCGAAACCGCTACCCCCGGATATACTTTGCTGAATATGGGAATTGGAACCGATTTCGTTTCCGAACATAAAACCAGGTTTTCGCTGTATATTTCAGGAAACAACCTGACTGATGTGGCCTACCAAAGCCATTTGAGCCGGTTGAAATACACCGAGATTAATTACGCGACAGGACGGACCGGAATTTACAACATGGGGCGCAACATCAGCTTTAAATTGCTGATCCCGATTGATTTTTCGGGATAGAAATAGAGAGTTTCAGGTCAACGAACAATTCTTGCCATGTCGAGGCTGTATCAAAAGTCAAAATACTCGCGGATCGGGTCATCCCGAATTTATTTCGGGATCTGATATACAACGCGTTGGGATCCTGAAACAAGTTCAGGATGACGGGGTCAATGACTTTTGATACAGCCTCCTCTTCGTTGATAAGACCCTGAAACCCCGCCTGCCAAGCGAGCGGGCAGGAAGTTCAGGGTGACTTGCCCAAACAATATCAAGTTAGGCACAACACCTGATATTTCTATTTAAACACTTAAAAGGAATAAGAATGGTCTTCCATCTTATTCCTTTTTCTAATTTTGGCAACTCAAATGACCAATTCGTAAGTTTAAATGGAATACATCCCCTATAACAAGCCTGAAAAGCTGAAAGAATTCTCGAATAACCGGAAGCAGGATTTCACTTTGCTTTTTAAAAGACTGAAAGCAAAGAAACCGAAGAATCTCGACGATGTGTTTCATGATTTGCACGACGAAGCTTTCGATCAGTTTGATTGCCTCTCCTGTGCCAATTGTTGCTCGACCATAAGTCCGGCGATTACGGAGAAGGATGTAGAGCGACTGGCTAAACGAGTGAGGATGAAAGCCGTTGATTTCATCAGGCAGTATCTCTTTAAAGACGAGGACAATGACTACGTTTTCAAGCTAACGCCCTGCCCTTTTCTGATGCCCGACAAATCCTGCATGGTTTACGAAGACCGGCCCAAAGCCTGCCGCGATTATCCGCACACCGACCGCAAACGCATGTATCAGATCCTGAGTTTAACCCACAAGAACTGCGAAGTTTGTCCGGTGGTTTTCGCGATTACCGACGAACTGGCGAAAAATTCGATATTTAAAGTCTGACCGCACATTCTTCATTCTCGATTGTTTCAAAGAATTAACACAACTGCAACAGTTTGTGGCAAATTATTCCCTTATTTTCCGTTCTGAATGAAATTCAGTAATAAAGGACTATTCAATGTTGCATTTAGATTGTTCTAACATCCTGACTCACCCCATCGCATCTACGATGCTTTGCCCCTCTCTACACATAGAGAGGGGAGAAAGACCGGGTATTCGGTCTTTGGGGTGAGTAAATTAAAATTTGACATCATTTCATTTTAATAACTTCAATCAAGCGATCAAAAAATACATTTAAATGGAATTTGAAAAACATATCATCATTGGTGGTGAGGAGTGGTGCGCATTTTTGGGACTAAATATTCCGGCAATCAAAGCCAGAGTCGATTCAGGAGCAAGAACTTCGGCCATTCATGCGCAAAACATCCAGAAATTTACCCGAAAAGGCGAAAAATGGGTCAGTTTCGAGGTTCATCCGCTTCAGGATAGCCGCCGGATTACGGTTCGGTGCGAATCGAAAATCGTCGATCACCGAAGCGTAAAAAGTTCGAGCGGGATCACCGAAAAAAGATATGTCATTAAATCGATCCTAAAAATCGGAACTTACGAATGGGAGATTGAATTAACACTTGCCAACCGCGACTCGATGGGATTTCGGATGCTGCTGGGCCGCGAAGCCATGGAGAACCGGGTTTTGGTTGACCCGGCCAACAGTTTTCTGTTAGGCAACTATTCGGAAGAACGGGTGAAAGAGTTTTACCAGCACATCAGGGATGTTAAGAGCGGATTGCGCATCGGTTTGCTGGCAAGCAATACAGAACTTTACAGCAACCTGCGGATTATGGAAGCCGGCGAAGAACATGGCCACGAAATGATCTTCCTGAATGTACAGCAATGCTACATGAAACTCGATGCTGTGAATCCTGAAATTCGTTATCGCGGAGGAAGTATCCTGAATAACCTGGATGCCGTTATACCGCGAATCAGGCCAAACCTGACGTTCTACAGTTTGGCGCTGATCAGGCAGTTTGAGGCGCTCGGCATCTTTTGTGCCAACTCGTGGGAAGCCATTAGTAAATCGCGCGACAAGCTTTATTCCTCGCAGTTGTTTTCACAAAATGGTATTCATATCCCCATTACCGGCTTTGCCAAGTCTCCGCTCGATACCAACGACCTCATCAACATGGTCAATGGCGCTCCGCTCATTATTAAACTGCTTGAAGGAACTCAAGGGAAAGGAGTTGTTTTGGCTGAAAATGCCAAGGCTGCCGAGAGTGTGATTAATGCGTTTAAAAGTCTTCAAGCCAACATTTTGGTTCAGGAATTTATTAAAGAAGCCGGAGGAAAAGACATTCGCTGCTTCGTCATTGATGGCAAAGTGGTTGCTTCTATTCAGCGCGAAGCGGCTAAAGGCGAATTCAGGGCCAATCTGCACCAGGGCGGAACGGCTTCGGTGATTAAAATTACCAATGAAGAAAAAAAATTGGCAGTAAAAGCGGCCAAAGTACTTGGATTGCAAATTGCCGGGGTTGATATTATCCGGTCGAACAAAGGACCATTGGTTTTGGAAGTAAACTCGTCGCCGGGACTGGAAGGAATTGAACAGGCCACCGGAAAAGATATTGCCGGAATGATGATTACAGCCATTGAACGTCAGTTAAACTGGCAGCGCGACCTTGGAATTAAAGGCTCCGATTTAAAATGAATGTTATCATTAATTGTCATTAAGTCATTCAATAGTCATTGGTTGTCAGCTCATTCGTCGTTTTACAATAAATGACTAGTAACACATGATCACCACTGACATTTCCCGACTCTCGACTCCGGACTTCCATATTCGGTCTCCCGACTTCAAGCTCATTAAACTAAAGTTAATAAAGCCGAATGCCTCGTTGGGGCCGTTAGGATGTTCGGTTGCCTTTTCTTATTTTTGGAAAAATTTTAAAAACTATTTAAAACCATTGATAATGAGAAAAAAGATTGTTGCCGGAAACTGGAAATGTAATACAACTGTTCCAGAAGGTGTTGAATTGGCAAAAGCAGTTAACGAATTGGTTGCCAAAGCCACCGATGCCAAAGATGTTGTTGTTGTTCTTGGAACTCCTTTCACACACATCGTCAGCGTTGTTGCCGCTGTTGATACCAACCGTATCGGGGTAGCTGCCCAAAACTGTGCTGCTGAAGCAAAAGGCGCTTTTACCGGCGAAGTTTCGGCTGCTATGGTTAAATCAACCGGCGCTCAATATGTTATTCTTGGTCACTCTGAACGCCGCGAATATTATGGCGAAACCAGCACCATTCTGAACAAGAAAGTAGCTTTGGCTTTGGCTAACGGATTAACTCCGATCTATTGCTGCGGTGAAGCTTTGGCCATTCGCGAAGCTAACGAACAAAATGCTTACGTAAAAACTCAGCTCGAAGAAACTATTTTCAACCTGAGCGTTGAAGATTTCTCGAAACTGGCTATTGCTTACGAACCCATTTGGGCCATCGGAACCGGAGTTACTGCTTCTACCGCTCAGGCTCAGGAAATGCTGGCTTTTATCCGTAGCTTGATTGCTGCTAAATTCGGAAAAGCTGTTGCTGAAGAAACTTCGATTCTTTACGGTGGTAGCTGTAACGCTAAAAACGCTCCTGAATTGTTTTCTCAACCCGACATCGATGGTGGTTTAATTGGTGGCGCTTCACTGAAAGCTGAAGATTTCTTAGGAATAATTACTGCATACTAAAAAAGAGACCGGAGGCCGGAAACCGGAAAAAACAGATATCAAAAGGGAATGATCCGAAAGGGTTGTTCCCTTTTGCTTTTAAGCAGGGTCGGCTGAGAAATATATGAAGAGACTTTTTAAATTTAATTCTAAATCTCAATACTCAACCCGTCGCATCGTTCGACCGAGCTCACGCCGAAGTCTTCGATGCTTTTCCCCTCTACGTGTAGAGAGGGGAAAAGTCCGATTTATCGGGCTTGGGGTGAGTCAAAAATGAAGAATTTGAACAAAAACAATTGCAGTATAAATTTTAAACAGTCTAATTAATTATGTGTCTGTTTAAAAATTTCACGTAGGGAAAACAGGGATCAATTCATTTTTTTGTGGAAAAAGTAAAATGAAATACTGGGATTGATCGTATTTTTGTCCTCAAGGCGGACTGGCTCTTCCTTTTCCATTCGATGAAAAGGAAGCAAAAATCTTGTCAAAACGAACCCTCGGCCGGGCGTTTTGACTGTCCACCCACTCGCTTCGATTGGTGAAGAACTCAAATAAAAAGATTACCGTTTCAATTAGGCATTTGGTTCGTAACCAGTTGCAATGCAGTGTCCTTGTACCGCGTTTTCTCCTTAAGCGGCGGCTCTTTGGGGTTACTTTTTCCAGCTGTAGGGAAAAAGTAACAGCCCGTCCGGCTGGAGGATAGATTTCATGATTTCAAAGAACAAACTCGTATTTTGATTCATTGTCTGAGAATATTACAGATAGCTTTCCCCACAACTGTATAAACTGATCCGAAAAAAGGACGGTAGAAATGCCGGTTTTTGTCCCGTAGGGGACAAAAGACATGCGTATTTGCCTTAATCCTGACCAAATTTCGTTCCTGGCAGAATCGGGAAACTAAATTTAAACAGCTTCTAAGTAATTAAACCCATGTAATGTCGTATTTAAAATTCACTCACCCCGGTCCCGATGATCCGGGGGCTCCCCTCTTTTTCAACAATAAACAATTTACAAAACCTTATTCTTGTTGGGAAACCTCAGTACAAAATATGCTAACCCAAGATTCAAACCGTATTAATAGGTTGCATTTTAATAGATAATAAGGTTCAAATTGGACGATTGTTGCCAGGCTACTAAGGTTTCTCAGAGAAAATAAGGTTAAAGAAAATAACTTCCTATATCCGTTTTCAGAGGTTCAAACGGATATTCATAATCTAAAATACAACCTTCAATTGTTCCGGTTACTTCAACCCGATCAAAAAAAACAGTCACCTCATAGGCTAAATCATACCATTCATGTAAAATATCAGCTATTTCACAAATTTTCTATCAACTATAATCAACTGTATGATTAAACTGTTGTAACTTAGTTTTGAATTTTCGCTGAAAGCGTGACTGTTACAATCTTGTAATTTGAATTTTCCACCTCTCGTTTTCTGCTAAATCGTGTTGAATCCTTGCCGAAAAGACATTCCGGAGACTGATGCAAGCTTGAAACAAATTGAACAACCGGTCGGTTTCGATGCCCGGATACCGCATTTGATTTTCGCCGTGGGAATAGCCGATGAATTCCTACGAATACCCAAGGCTGATTGGCCAAGGATTAAGGAAAATCGGACACCCTGAAGGGAAGAGGGATATACCGGCAATGATTGAATGGATATGCCCGATGAATCAATGTCAAGGTTCGGGGAATGCGTGTTGATATCCAATGAATGACTGACACGATGCAAGGAATGAATGGATATGCCCGATGAATGAGTGTAACAGTTCAAGGATTGAATGTCAATGCCCAATGATCGGATGTAAAAGGGCGATGAATGAATGTAAGAGACCAATGAATGAATGGATATGTCCGAAGATTTGATGTAACAGTGCGATGAACGAATGGATATGCCCTAGGAATAAATGTAAATGTGCGATGAACGAATGTGACAAAAAGAAATCCTTAACTCACCCCGTCCCCTCTCTTTGTGAAGAGAGGGGAAACCGCCCGAAATTAGGGCGGAGGGATGAGTCAATTTCATTTCCCAAACGAAACGTCCTGCCTGATTCAGCTTGCAATCATCCGGAAATTTCGAATTAGGAAAATAACAGGATATTCAAATAAAATCCTTAATCCGGATGATATAGTTATTAATTTAAAAACGTAAAGTATGGACAAACGACTTGAAAACAAGTTGATGATGCTAAAGGCTTTATTAAGCTTTTTGAATCAGAATGCGGACAAGTGGTCGGGAAACGGACCTTTGTCCCAGGTAATTGTGGAACTGAAAAATCTGATCGATCAGATTGTAGCTACCCGAAGGTTGGTTAATACCGACCAATCGGGTGTCGTGCAGCAAAAATCGTCCATCCAGGAAGATTTGGTTGATATAACTTTTGCCCTGGCCTCCGTCCTGTATGCCATGGCCGTGCGTACAGGCGATCAGATTTTGCAGCAAAAGGTAAATATGACCAGATCGGATCTGCTTCGCCTGCGCGATGGCGAACTGGCTTCAACATCGCAAACCCTGCTCGATTTGTTGCGAGCTTATATGACGCCTCTGGCCGAATACGAAATTACTCCTGACGACGCCTCGAATCTGGAAACTAAACTGAACAATTACGAGAATAGTTTACCGGTGAACCGGGTTACGGTTTTAGAACGCAAAACGGCCAACAAGAAGATCAAAGAGTTGTTTGCCACGGCCAATCAACTGCTTACCGAACAACTCGACCGGATGATGACCCGTTTTGAAAAATCGGCGCCCGATTTTTATACTTCGTATCTGAATGCCCGTAAGGTGGTAGCATACGGAACACGCTACGAAAAACCGCAAGTCAGCGAACCCACCGTGCAACCTTAAAACAGATTGAGGCTGAATCAAAAGTCAAAATAATCGCGGATCAAGTCATCCCGAATTTATTTCGGGATCGACGATACAATGCGTTAGGATCCTGAAACAAGTTCAGGATGACGGGATCAATGACTTTTGAGTCAGCCTCATTACTGAATCCAAACTTTTCAAAAGCAACGAAAAATACGATCGGCCTACCCGATTGTTGACCCGGGAGCAATTTTGACCTGAAAATGATCCTAAAAAACAACAAATCAGTTTGATTTATAAACATAACCGCTTACATTTATCACGCTGTAAAAACCAATTACATAGAAAGGAAAATAGTACGGATTAGAAATTAGGATGAAATTGAAAAGTACTATGGACTTTTCGCTATTTACTAAGTTAGCAACAAGTTAAAATGCGTTGATGAAAGCTGAATATATTAAGATTGGAAAATGCATTTGGTGTCAAAATGAAAAGCCAATAGTTAGCTTCTTCAATAAGCCTCACACGATTTCTAAACAAATTGGTGGAACTTCTATTGGATTTGATATTTGTGACTCATGTAACAGTTATTTTGGCACAACGGACAAGACTATGAAATATCCAATGTCTGTCGAACTTGCTTTTAAAGAAATATTTAATGTCACGAGACACTTAATGCCAGCTATATCAGAAAAACAAAAAAGGAGCAACGAAATATTAAGATCAATTTATTTTGAATATTACAAGTCAAAAAGGATCTTCAGAGTTAAAAAACGATTTGAATTTAGAAGAGATTTCATTAAGGATTTCACACGTCAGTTTAAGAAAGGTGTTTATGAAGTTTTTTTACAGGAGTACCACAGAAATACAGGACTTGGATTAGATAGTAGGTTCGACAAAATTCGAAAGTTTGTAAGATATGACAAAGGTGATTTACCGCTGTATTTTGCAGATAACAATGGAATCTACCTTGTATCCGAGGACATTGACACCCCCACTCTGGCCTTTGACGAGCACAACATTTCGCCTATTAATGACTTTGGATTTTATTCGATTTATTTGTTTGGACATTTCTTATACATTGAGGTTACTCCCAGAGCAGAGCTAACTAGAGAGATTTACTTGAAGAATGAAGCGAAAAAAATTGTTGGTACTGGTTTTATCAATAAGAGCATTAGAGAAATGAGCTACATTACTGATTTAGATTTTACATTGCAGAAATTAAGGTCATAACAATAACCTGTTGGCAACAGCAAGTTAGCAACAAGTTAAACAGAACCATAGATAATGGACACAGCCGCAATAACAGTTTCATTCATAGTTACCATATTAGGTATTGCATATCCAATCCTATTTCAGGTAGTTTCAAGACTCGATGAAAAATATTCATCAATGTTAATTTTAGAATTATTTAATAAAGAAAAAGAAAGGAAAGTTTTTAAAATTGCTCTCATCACTTCATTAATAGCAATTCTTATTTACATACTAAAATTCCCATCATTTATAGATATCAAAAAACTAAATTTTATTATAAATAACTCAGCATTAATAATTTTAACTTTATCGGCAATTCTATTAGTCGTTTCATTTTTCTATTTCGTTGAGAAAATTTTGATTTATTATACCCCGACTCGCTTTTTAAAATATCTAATTAAAAAGCATGAAAAGAAGGAAAATAATTTTGAGCATTTTAAAGCTATTTCCGATTTTTTATATAATTCTATTAAGGAACAAAACGAAACAATTTCCAAAACAATTTCCGATTTCTTATATACTGCATTTCAAAAGGAAAGAGAAAAGAATACCACTGCGCCAATTGAATATCCTGCTAGCTATTATGAGGTTGTTTATAAGTCAATTGAAGAGTTAGCAAACTTAAAAAGCAAGAAGTTGTCATTTCTTGAATACAGAACGGTTGGCGGTGTTTGGTTATTTGGCGAACTTAAAGACATAAAAATTTCAGAAAATACATATATCTGGACATGGAGAAACTTATTATTGGCAATAGAATATGAACGAGATGATATGATTATGTATTATTGGCAAAATGCTCATCGATATATTTCTAATCAACTTCAACATATTTATCCAGTATATTCGGATAAAACGTATGAAGTTGAGAATAATACAGAAGTTGAAAAGAGAGAAAAGGAAAGAGAACGATTTTTAGAATTTCACTATGCACTTGGCGGTTTGCTTATGTATAAGAAAAGATATAACTGCATAGGCCGGATTTTCAATTATACAACCAGTATTCCACCTAGATATGAATTATTACCTAATGCAATGGGTGAAATATTCAAAAGATATATTGAATTCAGAGATCCGTATGAAAGTAAATATGCTTGGATTTCGCATTCATATTCATTTCCAGATTTAGAAGGATTAAATGCAGATTATGCAATAAAAAGATGGATTCTCGAATATATTGGCGTACTTTTTATTAGGCAATATTCCATTTATCCGCATCTTATAACAATGAAACCGCTTGAGTTACCCATAATTCCGAAAACGCAAAGTGAAAAGAAACTTTGGCTGGATAATATTGACTATTTCAAAGTAATTGTAGAAAAGGTCTTTTCAAACAAAGAACTTTTAACACAATCAAAACTTGATTTTATAACTAATGAATGGCTAACTGAACAAGAAAAGCCTAATCCTACCGACTTAATCGAATTATATAAAACACAAATTGAAGCAGATTTTGAGAAAACTGAGATTGAACAAGAAATTTCTGTAATAAAAATGGAAGAATTTGAAAATACCTCAATAAGTATAGTCAATCCAACAATAAATCTTTATTTACCAATAATAAATCCTACTCCAATAGAATACGATTTTAACAACTGGTATATTCATGGTGAAAGAGCAGTTATGGATAAAAGCGCATTTTCTGATGACACGGATGCGCAACATTTGAATTTTGATTCTTTTTTAGCTGAGCATATCTCGAAAAAAATTAAGGATGGCATATCTGAAACATTTTTTTATACAAAATCAAAAACTTATCTATTGGAAGAAAAAAATATATTCCCAGCAATAGATAATCTTGGACTTACAAATGAATATGTAATTGTCTGTTTTGCTCTGAATCTAAAATGGATAAAAGAGACATTTGCAATTGAAGGTTTGTCAATGGAATCATTTAACGGTATACAAATAATTCAGTTTTCAAGCAGTAATTATCATTTGGTTGGGCAGTCAATTTTTATTCTTAAAAAATCTGATTTACCAAATATTCTTCATATTTCTTTAGAATCGGCAGAGGTAGAAAAATATGAATTGAAAGAAATCGACGAGAAAATTAAACTTTATAGTTCCATTGTAGACTTGAATAAAAACAAAATCTTGTTTAATGAATTAGAACCATCTCACCAAGATAGAGATTTAAGAAAGTCTGTCCTTATAAACCTTGCATTAAAAATTGAAATAAGATGGAAAAAGAACATCAATAATATAATGATTAAGACATACTCAAAATATAGAGAAAGGGGTGTTCCTGACTCCATTAATGACATAAAAAAAATTGAATAACCTGCTGCTAACTTCAGCTACCCGTCAAGCGCGGCAGCAGTGGTTTTCGGTGTGCATCTTTCCGATCGGGCTGCTTTTGGGCTTGACAGGAATCAAAGATCGGCGTTAGCTAAATGGCCCGCAATCCGCAACTGCATATAGTTCTGAACGTTGGTTATTTTATGGCGAGTGCTATTTGAATCGGCATTGGTTCTGGAAAATTTGAAATTGAAATTTCCTGCTGTTTGAAAGAGTATCGTAATTTGAATGTGCAATGCTGCTTGACAGGCTGTTAAAGTTTCTGGGGTTGACAAGTTCTACCTTTTTTGAGACATAAAATAAAAGACGTGTTTATTCGGTTGACACAGAATGGAACCGAAGACGCAATTTCGGACAAAGTTTTGATTTAATTTAAACCATTTAATTTAACAGATATGAATGAGGCTAACCGTATTGGAACATTAATTTTTATTACTATTCTAATGTTTTTAGGACAACTTACTTTAGAGGCACAAATCAAAAGGCAGTTAACAATTATTATTAAACTTGCACCTGAAGTTGTTGGAAAGGGAACTGGCATTCTTGAAATAACGAAAAATGGAAAAGAAAAATCAAAGGTCAATATCCCAATAAGCGAAAGATACACTCTCAATCTTGACTTTTTCAATGAATACAATCTTAAATTTAAATATCCAGAACATTTAGATAAAACCATACTTATTTCGACAGAAGTTCCAGATGAGATTTGGCAAAAAGATGCTAACTTTCCGTCATTTCCTATGATTGTTAATTTGATCAAAAAGACTAAAGAGAACGGCAAAAGTGAAAAGGAGAAACCCATCTTAAGAGTTGCATATATGAAAGAAATAGACAATTTCGGCAAGGTTCTTCCCAAAGAAAAATAATCTGTATGTTTATTTCGACACAGTTAGTGCACTTCGCAAAACGTAAATGGGCAAATAAGTAAAGAATGTAAATTTACCACGTAATATGTTGACAAACAGCGAATTTTATAGACAAAAACACAAAACATTTAAAATAATAATTGCAAACTTGGATCAATTAAAAACAAACAATAACAACAGCTACCCGGCCTTTAGCTTCCTACTTTTGGAAAAGGCTTATTTCGACATTTTACTAAATTGAAAAAAATGAAAATCTCAAATAATTTTTTGAAGTGGACGACATTTCTAAATCTTCTGATGTTTATATCAATTTCAATATTTGGAAAGGACTCTGCAAGTGAGTTGTTAAAACCCGAGATTCGCTTTGGTGTAGCTAAGGTTAGTGGTCAAATCATAAATTTTAAATCTAAAGCTGGAGAAAAGGAATTAAAAGTCAGTATCAGATATAAGAATATGGTGACAGGCGAAGAAATGATTTTTAACACAAACGTTAATTCCTCGAACCAATTTATGATGGATGTACCACTAGAACGAAACGCAGCAATAGTCAGCCTAAATATTTCATCTGATATGAATGATTACGGTTGGCGTGTGGTTGGGTTGAATCAAGACATGAATTTACAATTGAATATTGAATTTAAAGATTCAACGGAATTTGATATTTCTGGCAAGGGGGGGCTCGAAATTTCTGGGGGTGATATGTTGAATATCATATCTGCCAGTCGAAGATTCGAAGATTTTTTCACATGGGATCATTATTCCAAGATGACACCAGAGGAATTCTTTGAAAAGACAAGACATATTGAACTTACCAAAAGGATGGGATATGCATTTGATTCAATAAGCCTTTCAAAACAAACCAAAGACTTTCTTATCAATAGTTTTACGCTTCAATATCTCACGGGTCGAGTTTTGTTATATAAAAAATTATCTGAAGAAGACTTTTCAAGGAATGGAACAAATATTTATTATTCTGGGTACTCTGCAGTTGAACCTGATTTAATAAAATATTCTTTTTTAAAGGAATATGATTTAAATAATCCTAAGTATTTATATTGTTTTTATTATTCTGATTTTCTTCGGCAAATTTTATCCATCCCTGCATTTAAGATTCCAATAATTGGTGACAATGATGTTGATGATTGGATTAAAGTGGTAAAGACATCCATAAAAGATGTAGTTGGTTTTGATTCCGGTTTATTCTATGATATGTTGGTAGCAAAAGCATATTCCATGCAATTGGATGAGAATCATTCTCCATTTACAGAGAATCAAGTAGAAAATATTAAGAAGTATTTTAGTACAAAGAATGTCGACTTTATTAAGATATTATTGAAATCAAACAATGACCTGAAAAGTCTGATAGAGCATAATAATGATTTGAAGATTTGTGAAGTACCTATTGTTAAAAAAGAAGTATTTGTAGATTCATTACTAAGTAGATACAAAGGCCATGTGGTTTTGGTCGATTTTTGGGCAACCTGGTGTGCCCCTTGTATCGATGGACATAAATTATTGAAACCTCTTAAAGATGATCTTAAAGATAAAGGTGTGAAATTTCTTTATCTCACCAATGAGACATCCCCTAAAGGATTATGGGAAGGCAAGATAAAAGAAATTGGGGGTGATCAATATTATCTTTCAAAAGATTATTGGGAATACCTATTGGAGATGTTCGGCTTTAATGGTATACCTTCTTATTTGGTCATTGATAAAGAAGGAATAATAAAACAAAAGTTTACTGGTTTTCCCGGGGTTGACAAGATGCGAAAAATGCTTGAGGAACTCAATTAATAAAATAAATGGCAGCTAACATCAGCTACAAGTGCGGCAGCAGTGGTTTTCGGTGTGCATCTTTCCGCTCAGGCAACTTTTCGGCTTGACAGGAATCGAAAATCGGCGAAGCCAAATTGCCCGCAGTCCGCCCCTGCGTGTAGGTTCCTACGTTATTGGCCATATAAACGCGCTTTTTGACGCAGTAGAGGGTTAAGATTATTGTAAAAGAGAGTTGAAATGAACAGAATGATAAAGCTAATTTTCGTTTGGACAGGATGTTTGATTTTACTATGCTCATGTTCTGGACAAAATACAAATTCAAAGAATGAGTTAAAGCAGCATGAAATTTCGACAAATAAGCCAGTTGCGAAAGAACTTCTAGGTATTTGGTGGAATGCAAATGAGAAAGATGCTCCTACTGCAAGTTTTGATATAAAAGAAAAGACTATTTATTATCCAGACCAAGCAGAGCAGTCAGAATTCAAGTATAAGATTGAGAAAGATTCGTTGATTATTTATTTCAATGGATTTGTTTCATCCTCAAAAATAAGTAAGCTGAGAAATGATAGCTTAGAATTAATTACAAATGGAGAAAAGTCACTCTACATAAAGAAAGGAAAATGAAAAACGGTACCCGATAAAGACCATATTTTTTCGCCACTTGAAACTCTATTTGTCATTGACAAAGCTTTCAAATAGTGAGTCTTCGAGCTTGAGAGAGTTTCTTTGATAATTTTGAAACTTGACTCTTTATTAGTTAATAGTCAGAGTTTTTTTCTCGACAGAAACATAAAGATATTGAATAATTATTGTAAACTTGGAGGAATCAAATATGGCCACTAACATCAGCTACCTATCAAGGTCGGCAGCAGTGGTTTTCGGTGGGCATCTTTAGCTTTGCTGATCGTTGATTCCGCCCGGGCAGTTTTTCGGCTTGACAGGAAAGCAATCCGCAAACGAGAGTTCAGCGAAGCTAATCCGCCCCTGCGTGTAGCTTCCTACGTTATGCATAAGCACAATTGCGACTTACGAACATTTAAACTATAATGACATGAAAACAAATTTTTTGAAAAGTGTTTTAATCATTGGGACAACATTGGCATTGTTATCATTTGACAAACCTTCGGGATGGTTCAATGCAGGTAGCAAACCACAAAGTTACGAGATGGGCATTGACAAAGGTGTTGGACAGAGCGGTAAAAACGCAGCAACCATTAAATCGAAGGATTCAAAGATTGATGGATTTGGAACTTTGATGCAACAATGCAGCCCCGACAAATACCTTGGCAAACGAGTCAGAATGACTGGGTATGTTAAATCAGAAAACGTTGCAAATTGGGCTGGACTTTGGCTTCGAGTTGACCAGTCAGGCTCTCAACAACCGTTATCATTTGACAATATGGGAAACAGACCAATCAAAGGAACTACAGGTTGGAAAAAATGTGAAATTGTTTTAGATGTTCCAAGCAATGCGACTCTTATTGCTTTCGGGGCTTTGCTTGATGGGACAGGACAAATCTGGTTTGACAATATAACATTTGAGGTCGTTGACAAATCTGTTCAAACCACAGACATTAAAAATGTTAAAGATCCAGTGACTCAAAGTGGTCCAACAAATCTGGACTTTGAAAAATAAAGTGCCTAGTGCATAACATCAGCTACCCGTCCTAGCTTCCTACGTTAGCGGTCAGTTTATTCGCTCCTTGAAACGGTATTGGTTTTGACAGATTTTTAAAGTTTATTTTTCGAGCGGTTTGATAGGTTTTCGGGGTGCGACAGAGCTGGGCAGTTTGAGAGATTTTTTGAATTTTAGTTTTTAAGTTTTCGGCTTTGACAGATTTTTGCTTTTTGATAGGTAATTCCGACTAAAACGTTCATTTTCAAGTTGACAGAGACTGCAACTTGAAACGTTTTCGCGGACAGAGTTTTTAAACTTCGTTGACACGTCAGCGGAGAATTTAGTGGAAAGAATTTCAAGTCATTATGAAAAAAATAAGTATATGAGCCTACTAAAGTATTCGAAATCAATAGAAAAGACTATTCATGGAAATTCGGATTTATATATTGATTCATTCATGAAAAAAATTCAAGGAACGTTAAGAACATTTGAAACCCAATCAGAAATTCAAAATGATACGATAAAATTCAAAAGAATCGTGAGAATTTTGGCCCTTTCTGGTCAGAATAAAATAGAAGGGATGAAATTAGTAAGAGAAGGATTGATTAGGATTGAAAGGATTAATTCAAAGAGAATTAGAATATTTTGGGAAGTAAAGTTGGATACAGTACTGTTTATATCATTCCTAATTGGATTGGTTATCGGCTTGATTTCTGGACTTGCAAGTTCGTTAATAATATTTTCAATGATCATTGCATTTCTATTTTCGACAATTACATATTTTATTGGGTGTTCAATAGTAAATTCAAAAATTGATGAAATTGTTGAAGCATCAATTTGAGCGGGAAACGAAAACCGAACCGCTAACTTCAACTACCCGTCCGGCAGCAGTGGTTTTCGGTGTGTATCTTTCCGCTCGGGCAGCTTTTCGGCTTGATAGGAATTGAAAATCGGCGAAGCCAAATCGCCCGCAGTCCGCCCCTGCGTGTAGCGTCCTACGTTAACGGTTAGTTTAAAGGCCGTTTCAACAAGGCGTACTTTATTTAAGGTTTAAAAATAAGACTAATATGGAGAGACTATTAATTATTTTGGCACTATCTTTTTTTCTTAATTGTTATGCAATTGCACAATCAGTTATAGTTAACCCAGATGGGACACATTCAATAGTTATCAATAATGGGGGTACTTCCACTATTGTTAATCCAGACGGTACACATTCGACAGTTATTCATAATGGAAGTACCTCGACTATAGTTAATCCAAATGGCACACATTCGACAGTTATTCATAATGGGAGTACCTCGACTATTGTTAATCCTGACGGTACACACTCAACAGTTATTCATAATGGAAGCACCTCAACTATAGTTAATCCAAATGGCACACATTCGACAGTTATAAATAATGGGAGTACATCCACCATTGTTAATCCAGACAGTACACATTCGACAGTTGCCAATACAGCAACCTCACTTGGTGTGACAGATTCTATAAAAGTAAATATTGGTGATACAATTTCTATTTCCAGCCCAGATAAGCAAAATTTAAACAAAAGAGCAAAAAGGAAAATAAAAGACAGGACGAAAAATAAAACCAACCGTTAACAAAGTGTAGCGGTCAATAAGGGTTTCCGTGGTATTCGAGCATTCTGCCCCGCATAATCTTCGGTGTAGCTTGACAGTGACGAAGCCCGCAGTCCCTTACTACCGCTAAACTCAACCGTTAACGCCAATTGTAATCGCGCTTTGAAACGTTGTGCAAGTTTGAAAAGAAATTAGTTTTTAGTTGTATGAAACCGTTTCGGTTTTCGACAGAGTTGAGTTATTTGACAGATTTTAAACGTGGTTTTTAGGTTTTCTGGGTTTGACAGGTTCTCGTTTTTTAAGAGAATTCCGGGGTTTGATACAGAATTCATTGAGTTATTGGTGACAAATTTTCACCATTTGACACGGAATCAGTTTGAAAGAATTACGACAACAAAAAATTATAAAAGATGAGTTTAAAATGCCCATATTGTAATGGTAAATTAATAAATGGACAGGTAAATATCCATGGTACCGCAGGTGGATTTCTTTTGTATGGACTATCCTATGAGAATCTTTATTTTAAGTCTGAATCTGAAAAAGAAATTAAAATTTTAGGCAGTAATAATTCGACACCTTCCCTGAGGTGTGAAGATTGCGAAATAGTGATTCTTAATAAAGAGATAACTGAACAAATCGACAAGGATCGTGATATCTTGATTGAATTACTAACTCTATGTTCTTCAAATGAATTGCAGGAAAGTATAAAAGAATCTAATCCAGAGATTAATATTCATCAGGAAATATATAACCAATGGATTGAATTCTATTCCTCTGAAAAGAAAGAACTTTTTGAATCATTTACTGAAGCCGATTTGAGACTGTTGTCTGAAATTGATATTTTAATTTCAGCTAAAAACTGGGTGGGGGCAGACATTGTTGCCAATAAAATATTAAAATCGATTATCGAAAACTAATGATTGCCAAAAGACGAGGCATTGTAGCCAACGGTATTCGCAAATTGAAACGGTATCGGATTAACAAACGCGTCTCCGATACAGAACAAAATAGATGAAAAAATTAAGGAAAAAAGAACAACTCGGCGTTAACATCAGCTACCCGTCCATGCGGCAGCAGTGGTTTTTGGTGTGCATTTTTCCGCTCAGGCAACTTTTCGGCTTGACAGGAATTGAAAATCGGCGAAGCCAAATCGCCCGCAATCCGACAATGATTAGAGCTTACTACGTTATGCGGATGCTTAAAAAGGGAAAGAGCGTCATCGTATTAAATTTTAAAAAATAAAGGACAAAAACGAAATAGTGGAAACACTTTTTCAGTAAATAACAAAGAATAAGACCAATATAAAACGACTACTTGAACGATAAGAAGAAGCAATTAGAAAACTAAATATTAACTTTTAAAAGCTAAACAAAATGGAACAAGTATTACTCTTTTCTCATGTAATCATCTCTGCTGTTGTTGCTCTACTTGGAAGAAATCGTAAAATTGGCTATGCCTGGAGCTTTGTTCTTTGTCTCGTTTTATCGCCAGTTATTGGAGTTATCATCATTCTGTTTTCGAAAAAGAACGATGCAGTTGACTTTGTAGAGATACCAAAAGATAATCGACAAAATTAGAAACCCACGAAAATAGCAGGTATTATTATTTTGGTAATCGGAATTTTATCAACTCTCTGGTGGTATTATCAAACAATAAATGGTCGTACTAATTTTGCTGATTTAATATGGGTTGTCTTAGGTGCTTTTTTATTATGTCGGGCAAATAAAAAGAACGAAGAAGAAGAAGATAAGAAAAAGCAGTGGATAACTTCAGCTATCCGTCTAAGTGCAGCCCCGAGTACCCGGGGCGGTTTTCGGTGGGCATCTTTCCGTTCGGGCCCGAGTACTTGGGATTGAAAGGAATTGAAGATCGGCGTTAGCTAAATCGCCCCTTCATGTAGCATCCTATGTTATGCGTCAGTTAAACGAACAACTTATAAACTATGAAAAGATATAAATTTGCAATCGTTATTTTGACCATTATTTATCTGCATACCAATTTGTTTGCTGATATTGCTCCTATTCCGATTAAAGCAAAATCAATATGTCCTAAAGAGCAAACATCAATCAGAATGGAATCAGAAAAAGTCGTTATAGACCTTTACAATGATAGTTCCGTTGTTAAATGCTTATTTAATATGAAAAACCTCGGAGAACATGAAAAACTTAAAATTGGTTTTCCCGAGATGAGTTTTTACCATTACCGTATAAAAAGCCTAGCAGATGAGGTAAGTAGGTTTATAGTAAAAGAAAACGATAAAGCTATAAAGTTTCACTTTTCGGACTCATTAAGATATGATAAAGAATATCGAAAGGAAGTAGAATCATATCAAATTAAAGAGGAATGGTATTTATGGGATAGTGAATTTCAAAAAGGGGAATCGAAGACGATTGAAGTTCAATATTCATTACCTTTTGGAATGCTCTATAAAAGCAACAAAAGATTTTTCACATACTTGCTGAGTACTGGAGCAAATTGGAAAGGTACTATTGGAAAAGCTGAAATTGTTGTGAATTTTAAAGACATAGAAATGGATTCAATAATTTCGCACCAGCCGAACAACTGTGAAATTAATAAAAATCAATTGACCTGGACTTTTTCAGATTTTGAGCCGACAACAAGTCATGATATTAACGTATTTTACAATTCGAATAAGATATTATATACAGGTAAAAGACCCATTCCACCAGTTATCGTAGTAAACGGAGTAGTAGAAAAAGATTTAGATTTAGACAAAATATTGCCAACCGATATTGCAAGCATAGAAGTTATCAAGGACTCTGAAAAAGGCAGAAAGTTTACTAAACAAAACAATGGAGTAGTTAAAATTTACACTAAAGACTATGTATTATCAAAGTTAGAGAGAATTATAAAAGCAAAAGCCAAAAGAAAAATCATTTTACCAGAGTATGATATATTGAAAGAGAACTATTGTCTATTAATTAATGAGAAAGAAGTTGATTTTTCAAAAGTAATTGGTATTGAGAATAAGTCAATTGCTAAACTTGAAATCATATATTCCAAAGACGAGAAAAGTAAAATAATGATGGAATTAAAATAAAACCGAACGCATAACATTAGCTGCATGGCAAGTTCGGCAGCAGTGGTTTTCGGTGGGCATCTTTCCGCTCAGGCAACTTTTCGGCTTGACAGGAATCGAAGATCGGCGTTAGCTAAATGGCCCGCAATCCGACAATGATTAGAGCTTACTACGTTATGCCGCATGCTATGGCTTACAGAAACATATAGAATAATAATATGAATTTGAATCTTAAAATTTGCCTTGTTGTAATTCTCATGACAATAGGAATAATGTCAGCCAATTGTCAAAAATGTGACACCACATATTACAGCAATAAGAAGATTAGAAGTATAGAAGTTGAGAAAAATGGTGAAATGGTATTGAAAAAATTCGTTTCAGAGCTTGGAACTGACCTTTTGACCAAACAAGATTTTGATTATACGTATTTTGACTCATTGATGGCAATGACTAGAATTGTTATCATCAAAGACAATAGCGTAAATCGAGAATATTGGGTTTCTAATCAAGATACAATTTACAACAGAGCCAAGTTTGAGCCAGATTTTGATCTTAAAGTTGCAAAATTCTATAAGTATGTTTCAAGAGAATTGACATATCCTATTGACGCGCTTAAAAAAGGTATTCAAGGTAAAGTTTTGATAAGTTTTATTGTTGGCAAAGACGGACTAATAAAGCAAATTAAACCATTAACCAATATAGACTATGGTTTAGAAGCGGCTTCAATTGAACTTATAAATAAGTATAAAAGTTGGGGAATACTATATTTAGATGCTAAACCGATTGAGGTCTATTTCCGGTTACCAATTATGTACCATTTGTATTGACCATCTGTTTTTGACTGACGAAAAGTCTATTTCCGGTTACCAATTATGTGCCATTTGTAGGTATTTGGGAATGCAAGTTTTTTCAATAGAATTATTCATGAATGAGTAAATAAGAAACTAAATGAATGACAAAAGCACGGTGCATAACATCAGCTACCCGTCAAAGTCGGCAGCAGTGGTTTTCGGTAGGCATCTTTCCGCTCAGGCTGTTTTTCGGCTTGACAGGAATCGAAGATCGGCGTTAGCTAAATGGCCTGCAATCCGCCCTTGGGTGCAGGTTCCTAAGTTATGCCAAATTTAAAGACAGTATTTACAGTAATAACTTATGAATAAAAATCAAATCATCGGGAGTTTAATATTAGTTATCGGGATAAGTTCCTGCAAAAAAGATTCAGTGCAATATCCAATTACTTACACAAGTGATTTGATTACAGAATCAAGTATTAAGGCTTATACAAAAAACGGAGAAATTTCTTTACCGGTAACCATTAAAAGTATTGTCAATCGTTATCGATCTTATTTCACAAACTTGGAGCGTGAAGAAGTAACAGGTAAAATAACTGCTACTTACTTGTCTAAAGATTCAGTTGAATTAACGATCAATCATGTCAAAGAAGATAAATTAAGGTCAGTCCATGAGGATGCAGGAGTAATCTATTGGGAAAAACAAGATACATTGATGTCCGGTTTTACAAATATCTTTAGTATTGAAGATTTATATAAATATCATCCCTATTACTATTACGAATATTATGCGCCACCGGGAAGCGGATATACTAAATATTTCAAATATAAGGAGTGCCAATATATCATTCGAAATGGAAAAAAGTTTAATATTCCGATGGTTGAATTTGTATGGATACTTCAAGGATATGATAAGGGTTTTAAATATTCAGGAATTAATAATTCTTTCAGCAAAGAAGGACTGTCAAGTCTTTTCGTAGGTGATACGATACTTGTTCAGCAATATTCAATTGAAATGAAATAAAATCTGCGAACAAACGTATTCACTCAAAAAACATTTAATAAGTATAAATATAAATAGTGATTATTAATGGAATTATATTCTAATTAAGTATTATGAAAATCATTAAAAAAACCTCAATTCTCGGTATAATTACAATGGCTATAGTTGTTTTAAATGATTGCAAAAAAGAAGATCCAAATGCAGGCAATCTGACTAACCGAAAAACTTCCGCAGTTTTTAACCCAAACAAAACCTATGGAACATTGACCGATCAGGACGGTAATGTATATAAAACAATTACTTTGGGAACCCAAACATGGATGGCCGAAAACCTGCGCACCACGAAATACCGTAATGGTAGTAAAGTGCCGGAGGTAAAAAGCAATGATGCGTGGTTTGCATTTAATACCGATGCCTATTGTAATTATAATAATACAACATCTGCCGATACTATTGCCACCTATGGCAGACTGTATAATTGGCTTGCAGTTTCTGACAGCCGGAATTTAGCCCCAATAGGTTGGCATATACCAACCAATACGGAATGGTCAAAACTTATTAATTATTTGGGAGGTTCTACTGTTGCAGGAGGTAAACTAAAAGAAGAAGGTTCAACTCACTGGCTTGTACAAAATGGATTGTCAACTAATGAAAGCGGATTAACAGCTCTTCCGGGAGGCTGCCGTAACAGAATTGGTTGGTTCGTGACTGCAGGTTACAATTGTGTATGGTGGAGTATTAATAACGAAAGAGTTGATTACAATTACTGGATATTGTTATTGGAAAGCAACAATAGTAGAGTAGAAATGTATATAGATAATGGTGGCTTTGGGAACAGTGTTCGTTGTATTAAGGATTAACTGAACTTTTTAATTTACTGGAATTATTGATTTTTTAAACCTGCTCTTCCGGATATGCACAAAAGTTGGCAGTCGCTGAGGCTGTCTCAAAAGTTACAGATCTCGTCATCCAGAACTTGTTTCAGTATCCCGATACATTGTATATCATATCCCAAAATAAGTTCGGGATAAACGTGAAAAGGCAATAAAACAATCACAGACAAAGGCCATCCGGCAGCGGGAGGTCTTTCTTTTTGTGTTACATTTGAACGCTGAGAAATAGGTATTCGAAGCGCAACTTGAAATTTGAAACCTGAAATTTGGAACTTGTATGATTTATACACAAATCAGCTTTAAACTGAATCCCGACACAACCGAAAACCGCGAAATACTGGTCGCCATGCTTTCCGATCTGCCGTTCGAAAGTTTTGATGAATCGGAAGAACAAGTCATGGGATATATTCCAGGAGAAACGGCTAACCGGAAAGAAATCGAGGAAGTTACCACGCTCCTGCCCTTTTCTGTTGTAACCGAAAGCGAAACGATTCCGGACAAAAACTGGAATGAAGTATGGGAAAAAAACTACTTCAAACCGCTGCTGATTGGCAATCGCTGCCTGGTTCGCGCACCGTTTCACACCGATTATGAACCGGCCGAATTCGAACTGGTGATTGAGCCTAAAATGGCTTTTGGAACCGGAAATCATGAAACAACAACGCTGGTTGCCGAGCAAATCCTGAACATGGATTTAGCCGGTAAAACGGTTCTGGATATGGGTTGCGGCACCGGAATTCTGGGAATGCTGGCTTCGTTGAAAGGAGCAAAAAGCGTCACCGCCATCGATATTGATTCCTGGTCGTTTGAAAGTACGGTTGAGAATGCCCGGCTAAATAATATTTTCAACCTGGAAGCTCAACTGGGCGATGTCCGTTTGCTTGGAACTGAAACGTTTGAGATCATTTTTGCCAACATCCACAAAAATGTAATCGTCAACGATTTGCCCATTTATGAAAGTGTTTTGCAATCAGGAGGAAAAATCTACTTAAGCGGATTTTACACCCAAGATATGCCGGATGTAAAAGCAAAAGCCGAATCGCTCGGACTTATTGAAAACGGATATCAGGAAAAGAACAATTGGGTGGTCTATACCTTCGAAAAGCCATGAACGAATACAAATACCACATTGACCGGATTGTAGAATACATGACTACCAATTTCGGGCAGTCTTTTACCAATGGAACCCGGAAAGAAATTGCCGACTTAATTAATGCCCTCAGCCGCGAAGAGATTGGTGAATTGCGCTATAGCCTGTTTAATGAAGCGCGAAGGCTGGAAGTAACAAACGGAGGCCAGCAAGCGCTATTTTGGCTGCAAAATTGCTTCGACCTGATTGGACAGTACAAGTTTAGTATGCACAAAGTTTATTTTAGTCCGGGCACCGACATTCTTGAATCAATCTCCGATTTATTGAAACAAGCTAAACAGTCGCTCGATATTTGTGTGTTTACCATCACCGACGAACGCCTGGCCGACGACATTCTACTTTGTCACCGAAACGGCATCCAGGTTCGGATTATTACTGACGATGAGAAAATGTACGATCACGGTTCAGCGATCAAAGACCTGAAAAACGCCGGAATCCCTGTAAAAATTGATCATTCGCGTTACCACATGCACCACAAATTCGGGATTATTGATTCGCGAATTGTTTTTACCGGAAGCTTCAACTGGACTTATACGGCATCGAACCACAATCAGGAAAACATGTTGGTGACAACCAATCACGACATCGTGAACCAATATGCCGAACAATTTAAAATACTTTGGGATGAGATGTTTAAACTCTGAAAAAACAGGATATATTTTGATCGGCAACTGCAAACTGTATATTTGCATCACAAAAGCAATCGATTGCCATTAGACTCATTCAAATTGAAAACTTAAAAAACAGACTATGATACTTGATAAAATTGAAAATGCCGACCTGTATGCAGCCCTCAGCGAAAACCTGAAAAAAGGCTTCGACTTCCTGAAGAATACCAACCTGTTAAATGCTGAAATCGGCAAGCACGAAATTGATGGAAAGAACGTTTTTGCATTGGTAAGCGAATACGAAAGCAAAGCTCATCAGGATTGCCGGTTGGAAGCTCACCGGACTTATGCCGACATTCAATACATTGTTTCAGGAAAAGAAGCTATAGGGTTTGCACCCCTGAACAATCAAACGGTGACTGCGGAATACAATGCCGAAAAAGACATTGTTTTCTTTTCAGGAGAAACCGAACAATTAACGGTTGAAGCCGGAATGTTTGCCGTATTTTTCCCTCAGGATGTTCACCGCCCCTGTATGCAGATTGATGGTCCCGCAAAAGTGAAGAAAGTGGTAGTGAAGGTGAAAATGTAAGATTCAAATTCTGGTAGGCAGTTGTATCAAAAGTCATTAATCCATTCATCCTGAACTTGTTTCAGGATTTCAATGCATTGCATATCAGATCCCGAAACAAGTTCGGGATGACCTGATTCTCGGTTATCTTGACTTTTTATACGGTCTATTACCATTAACAGACAAATTCAATTGGGAATAAAAGCAACCTCTGCAAAACTTCTTCTGATTCCTGAATGGTATTTGTATTTTGGGTAACCAAAAATCACCACAATTCCGGCAGGCGATTTGGCCGGAAGGTTCCATTTTTGCTTTAGTTTTTTAGCACCATGCTGAATCATCGGATGAATGCTGCCAATCATGCACGAGCCCAATCCAAGACTTTCGGCAGCCAGCATGGCGTATGTAGCCGAAATATACGGATCTGCCGGATCGGAATATGGCGATCCTGTAAAATACATCGCCAGCGGTGCATCGTACAACAAATAATTCTCCTGCTTCGCTTTCGATTCAGCAAAGAAACGAATCATCGGTTGAGCAAAACTCTTCATTAACTGGTACGTTTCTTTCCCTGCGAGTCTCCACAATCCAAGCACAGGCGACGAAAAGAGGTAGCTAATTTTGTCAAAATAGTCAAGCACATCGAATGAAAACTCACGGACTTTTTCTTTTCCTTTAATAACCAGCAAATGAACATCGGAAGGTGGCAAACCCATCGGAGCCGAAACCGCGGCATTAATAATTTTTTCGACCAGCTCCTCTCCCACTTCCATTTCTTTGAAATCGCGGATGCTTCTTCGTCCGATCATCAGATTTTTAAGCTGGTCGTAACTGGGTTTGTTTTTCATTTCGCTCAGGTCAATCCGATCATCAGGCGTCATTTCCCGGCCAGAAATTTCAATCGCTCCGGTTGGGCAAACCGCCATGCATTGTCCACAGGCAATACATCCAAACACCGGATGATTGCTGACAACGGGTCGGTTGTCCTCCATGATCAGCGAAAAATCTTTGCATACGTTTATACAAAGTCCACACGAATTGCAGCGTTCGTAATTAATTGTGATTTGCCCATTCTCGTTGGTTCTGCTTGTAATGATTGCCATGACTTGGTTTTTTTTATAAATTTAGCGGTTTTTAATGATATCCTAAACGACTAAATTATATCCATGAAGCACTCTGCATTTATTCTTAAAATTATTCTTCCTCTCCTCTTTTTTAGCCTGAATATTTCAGCACAGGAACGTTATAAAGATGAAATTACCGATTCTGTCCGGGTTGAAACTTTTACTTATGCCTTCAAAGACGGAAAACCGCTCGACCTGGACGTTTATTCTCCCGCAGTCGACAATCAATCTCAAAGACCATTAATTTTTTATGTGCATGGTGGTGGTTTTTCAGGCGGAACGCGCAACTCACAAGGTATCCAGACTTTTTGCCGAAAACTGGCCCGTCATGGTTATGTGGTTTCGTCCATTTCATACCGATTAACACGTCAGGGAACCGAAAGTGGTTTTGGATGCGACTGTCCGGCGGTTGACAAACGCAACACCTTTAATAAGGCCGTGGAAGACCTTCAGGATGCCACCTTTTTCATGATCAAAAACCGTGAGAAAATGGGAATCGATCCGCAAAAGATCATTCTCTCCGGAAGCAGCGCCGGTGCTGAAACCGTGCTGAACACAGCCTACCAACCTCCTTATTGCTATGGGCTCGATAGTGGTCCGGTATCGTATGCCGGAGTAATTTCAATGGCTGGTGCCATCTCCGACACTTCCCGGATTTTTAAAGAATCAGCGGTTCCATCGTTGCTTTTTCATGGAACCTGCGATAACTTGGTTCCATACGCCACCGCGCCACACCGGCATTGTAAGGAAGGCCAGCCCGGTTATCTTATTTTGCATGGCTCATACACCATAGCCGAAAAATTAAAAAAACTTGGAACTCCATACTGGTTTTGTACCTTTTGTAACGCCTCACACGAGATTGCCAGCAAACCGATGACCGACAATTTCAATGAAATCATTGATTTTTGTTATTCATACGTCGTCAACAAAGGAACGGAACAACGAACCACAATTATAAAAACCGACAACAAAACATGCGATTATCAATCTTTTAACTTTTGTACCAAATGAAACAAGTATTTTTTATTCTATTAATTCTGGCCACTAATCTGACTATGGCTCAAGATATTCAAATAATAACTTACAATATCCGTTATAACAATCCGGACGACGGAATTAACGCCTGGCCCAACCGGAGCAAGGAGGTGGCTGCTTTGCTCAATTTTCATAAAGCCGACATATTCGGTTTACAGGAAGCGTTAAACGGACAAATTGAAGATATTCAAGCGCTGTTACCCCATATGAAATGGATTGGCGCGGGTCGCGACGATGGCAAAAAAGCAGGAGAGTTCTCTCCTATTTTCTACAATTCAAACAAATTTAAAGCGTTGAAAAGTGGTTGGTTCTGGTTATCGCAAACTCCTGAAAAACCAGGATTGGGCTGGGATGCAGCCTGTACCCGGATATGTACCTGGGTGTTGTTCGAAGCCGACAAGAAAGACCAGCAATTTCTGGTATTTAATACCCATTTCGATCATCAGGGGGTTAAAGCCCGAACCGAATCGGCCAAACTTATTCTTCGGAAAATCGAGGAACTTAATCCGTCAAATCTACCTGTTATTCTCACCGGCGACTTCAACATGACCCCAGAGCAAGGCCCGATTGCCGTAATCACCAAAGAACTGAAAGATTCGCGGACGATTAGCAAAGATGCGCCTTACGGGCCAACCGGAACTTTCAACGATTTTAAATTCGACAGTCCGCTGAAAGAACGAATCGATTATATTTTTGTGAACGACAAGATTACCGTCAAACGATATGGAGTTTTATCCGATTCAAAAGATCAGCGTTATCCCTCCGATCATTTACCGGTTTTCGTGAATTTGGAACTGCATTCAGAAAAGAAGAATTAAGGATATAAAATCGAATGTCTGGGTTAAAATGCTTGGAAACTTAGCAGCTTTTAACCTAAATTAGAAGTAAACGATCTTACACCGAACTGATTTTAACAAAGGGAATGAACGCTATTTTTCATACTTTTGAAATATAAAATTCCACAAAACCAAAGGTCATGAAACGACTTCTACTTCCTCTTTTCTTTTTCCTGAGTCTTTCATTCAGTCAGGCACAAAAAACAGAAATCCAGTATTTATCCGGGACAGGCAGCGACCATACCGTAAACTGGGATTTCTTTTGTACTGCCGGACGGAATTCGGGTAAATGGACCAAAATTCCGGTTCCATCGAACTGGGAACTTCAGGGATTTGGCACCTACAATTATGGGCATGATAAAGACGAAGTCCGTGGCAAAGAGGTCGGTTTGTATAAATATGAATTTCAGGTCCCCAAAGAGTGGAAAAATAAACAGGTCGATATTGTTTTTGATGGTTCGATGACCGATACCAAAGTTAAAATTAATGGTACATCTGCCGGAAAAATGCACCAGGGTAGCTTTTACCGTTTTAAATACGACATCAGTGATCTGTTAAAATTTGGCAAAGAAAAAAATCTACTTGAAGTTACAGTAGCCAAGCACTCAGAAAACGAAGGGGTTAACAAAGCCGAACGCCAATGCGATTTCTGGATATTTGGCGGCATTTTCCGTCCGGTTTTTCTGGAAGCCAAACCTCACACAAATATTGAACGGGTTGCCCTCGATGCCAACGCAGACGGGTCGTTTCAAATGGACGTGTACTTAAACAACGCCAAAGATCGCATGGAAGTAAAAGCCCAGATCAAAACACTTTCAGGCGATCCGGTAAGCTCGCCATTTTCTGTTATTTTGGACAAAGATCAATCAATTGTTCATTTACAGACTTTTGCTGAAAATATCAAGCCCTGGACTCCGGAATCTCCAAACCGGTACTTTGTCGATATTCAACTCATTGACTACCTCGATATTATTCATGAAGTGACTGAAAAATTCGGCTTCCGGACTGTTGATCTTCGCGAAAGTGACGGAATTTATGTCAACAACGAAAAGATCATGTTTAAAGGAGTCTGCCGCCATTCGTTCCGGCCAAATACAGGAAGAGCGCTGAGCAAGCAGATCAGCATTGAAGATGTCAATACAATAAAAGATATGAACATGAATGCGGTACGAATGTCGCATTATCCACCCGATGAACATTTTTTGGATGTTTGCGACTCTCTCGGACTATTTGTGCTTGACGAACTGACTGGTTGGCAAACCGCTTATGATACAAAAGTTGGCTCGGTTTTGGCTCAGGAAATGCTCTTCAGGGATATAAACCATCCGTCAATTGTTGTTTGGGACAATGGAAACGAAGGTGGATGGAACACTGAACTCGACCACTTCTTTGATGAACTTGACCCGCAGAAACGTCCGCTCATCCATCCCTGGGCCGAATTCCGGTTTACCGACACGCAGCATTACAAAGTTTACAACTATGGAGTTGGCACCCATCAGCAAGGTCGAAAAATTGTATTTCCGACTGAATTTTTACACGGATTGTATGATGGTGGACACGGCGCTGGACTCGACGATTACTGGAACCTGATGATGAAAAACCCCTTATCTGCCGGAGGTTTCCTCTGGGATTATGCCGACGAAGCGGTTGTCAGGACCGATAAAAACGGGATGCTGGATACCGATGGAAATCATGCAGCCGATGGAATTCTGGGACCTTACCTGGAAAAAGAAGGAAGTTATTATGCCATCAAAGAAATCTGGTCGCCCATCTTTTTTGAAACCCGTTACATCACCTCCAGGTTCAATGGTGAGTTTCCAGTTGAAAACCGATACATTTATACGAATCTGAAGGATTGCAAATTCACCTACAAACTGGTCAACTTGCCCGGCCCTTATGAAAGTGAGTCGGAAATTAACGAAACCGGAACTATTGAATCGCCCGATCTGGCACCCGGACAAAAGGGCAAACTAAGCATGTTTATGCCCGTTCACTTTTTCGATAGCGATGTTTTATATATTACGGCTACCGATCCGCAAGGACGAGAAATTTACACCTGGAGCTGGCCGATAAAGAGTGCCAAAACGATTGCTGATGAAATTATTTCAAGTGATAAAACAGGCAAAATCAGGATCATTGAAGATCAGTCCAGTATCAATGCTCAAATTAACGATCTCTCATTCAAATGGGATAAAAAAAACGGATTTTTGGCTGGAGTAAAAAGTGAAAATCAATCGATAAGCTTTGTTCATGGACCCGTTTTGGCCTCAGGATCAGCCGATTTTCAGGAGTTAAAAAACTACAGCGAGGGCGACAATCAAATCGTCGAATCGATTTACAAAGGCGACTTGAAGAAGGTGAAATGGACCATCCTTTCGTCGGGATGGCTAAAACTGGAAGTTTTGTACAAAGCTCCAAACGAAAATAAATTTATAGGAATTAGTTTCGATTATCCTGAAGATCAGATCAAAGGAGTAAGATGGATGGGGTACGGACCATATCGGGTATGGAAAAACCGAATGAAAGGAAATACACTGAATGTTTGGGAAAAAGCCTATAACAATACCATTACGGGCGAAAGTTGGCAATATCCCGAATTTAAAGGATATCATCGCAATTTCAACTGGGCTACAATTCAGTCGAAACAACAAAATTTCACGATTGTTTGTCCCGATGAAGACGTTTTTCTGCGCCTGTTTACTCCTGAAAAGCCCAAAGGAGCCAATAACGACAATACTTCTCCTGAATTTCCGGCAGGTAATATTTCGTTTCTACATGCGATTGATCCTATTGGCACTAAATTTACCAAGCCCGAAACAATGGGTCCCAATAGCCAAGCCAACCTGTTTTTATACGAAAAATCACTGACACTCTATTTCAATTTCAACAAAGTAGAATAAACTATCTGAGTTAGAAAAACAAAGCCTATTCATTTATTTGTCTACGAACAGGCTTTGTTTTATGGCAATTTCGAGAAATCAATATCCGGAGCTTTTCCGGATGCAGTTCTGGAAAACCAGGTATCAAACGGAACTTTATCGCTGAAAAATCCGCAGTTCTTCAGAAAGAAAGTCTGTCCGTCGGTTCCTCCGGCATAATCCAGACGCGATTCTTTATGGGCCGTGGCATCAGCAGTATATTTTGCTCTGGTCAGTTCCGTCCATTTCCCCTCCGAGTTGCAAACCCATTGATTGGAATATGCCACCTGGCGGGCAACACAGCCCATTTCAGGAATGAAATTTTCCAAAAATGAATGTGGTCGTTTCAGATACGTGTTGGTTTGCGGACGGCGGAAACTGGCAATCAATTCCCATTTCCCAATTTCAGGAGCGAAAAAATAAGCGGTATAATCGGTGCTGTTGTTTCCCGAAGGTTCTACCTTCACCAAGAAACGATAGGTCGTTGCCGATTTCCAGAAATACTTGCGATAACTCTGGCCGCCTGAACCTTCATTCCCAAATTCTCCGGAAGATACATCCTGACCTTTTTTTAGCAGTTTGATTTTCTGATCGTCGGGAATGTTGCCCGGATCATCCGTTTTAAAAGGACTCCATACTGAAAACAGGATTCGCCGTTCCGTCTCCGAGTTGACCTGAATCCCGAAGTAACCTTCGCCAAATCCGTTAGCCATAAAGTACGAGCCTAACACATCGTTGCCTTCAGGAATAGTCATTTCGTTGTAAAACCAGCGCACATCTCCGGCTTCGGCAGGGACTTCATAATTCAGATGAACCGAAGGTCCTCTCCTGCCCCAGTAAAAATCATCTTTCACGAAATAGACATTTCCAGTTGCTGCTTCTCCGCCGATCAGCACCTCTGTTATTTGCGCAAATTCGGCCGATGATTTTTGAAGCCCGCGCAATTCCAGAAACTGGTATCCGGCTTTCTCAACCTCGGAAGAGCCAATTTCAATAATCTGAGGTGTTGTATTAGTCAGGAAAATCTCCTTGTTCTTTCCACCAAAAGTGACCTTCAATGTCGATTTTCCGGAAATTACCCGGGCGTTGATTGCTATTCGAATGGTGCCGGTTTGCTCAACCCTGAAATAGGTTCGGATGCAATCGCCCGGTTTCTCCCAATTACGGATGCCGGTTTCTGTAATGATTTCATCCGATCTCATCGGGTCGTTCATCAGCCAGCTGTTACCATAAACAGAAATTGAAACTTTATTGATTGGGGTTTCGGGTGACTTTTCGCCAAACAGATTGCAGCTGAATAAAACACCTGCCATGACGATAAATGAAATACACCTGAAATAGAAGCGTCTGTTTGAGTTCATTGGTTCGGATTAAAATTTGATCGGCAAAATAACGCATTGATACAGTTCTACCTATGACATAAGTTTCAAAAAATCAGAAACAGATTCAAGCAAACTAAGCACAAATGCTTACTCGAAATACAGTTTTAGACTGAAGTGGTTTGAAGAAACAAAAACTAGTTTTGTATGGATATAATGCGAAAACCGATATGGAACTCTATCAGGAACTTACAAAAGATGTCAGGTTTGTAGAAGGCTTAAAATCCTGTATGAATTGCGGTGTATGCACTGCCATATGCCCTGCTGCCGAATTTTACGATTACGATCCCCGGATCATTGCTGGCATAGTACAATCGAAAGACGAAAAGCGAATTGAAGAACTCCTGAAAAGTGAAACAATCTGGTATTGCGGCGAATGTATGTCGTGCAAAACCCGCTGCCCACGAGGCAATACCGTGGGTTTGATCATCATGGCTTTACGAAGTTTATCGCAGGAACTGGGCTATTTCACCGAATCGGAAAAAGGCCGTCAGCAACTGGCCCTCAAACGGGTTGTGGGCACAAACATTGTCACCAAAGGCTATTGCGTACTTCCAGAAAACCTGGTTCCTGAAATGCACCCCGAACAGGGACCTGTTGGTGAATGGATTTATGAAAATAAAGAAAAAGTTTACGAGCGTGTTGGCGCCAATTACAATGGCAATGGCGAAGGCGCTTTGCGCAAAATTCCTCAGGAATCACTGGACGAAATACAGCGGATCTTCGAAATTACCGGAGGTATTGAACGCTTCGAGAAAATAGAACATTTCTCTAAAATGAAAGCAGAAAGCATGGGTTTTACCGAAAACGGAGACGATTATTCGGACTATGTAACTCACATTTTCACGACCAATAACGGAAAACACAACAAACAATAATGCAAAAGGAAGGTAAAAAACGTATCTGGCAGGATTATCAGAAGGAAATAGCCGATGATCATTATTTTTATGTACGCAGTTGCATACGCCAGAATTTTTTCCCCGGTGCCGAGCAAACCTTTCTGAAGATTTTACGCTCCGAGCTGAACAAAGACATTTACGAAAACCCGCATCACACCAGTTGCTCCGGAATTGGTTATCACTCTGATATTGTTCCGTTTGACACCATTCAGACCGTTGTTGCCCGGCAGTTTGCGCTGATGACAGAAGCGGGGTATCAGAATCTGGCTGTTTCATGCATCACCTCTTTTGGCATCTACAACGAAATCATCGAAACCTGGAAAGAGTTTCCCGCTGAATTGGAGAAAGTACGGAACTTCCTGAAAAAAGCCACAGGACGCGAATTCGAAGTACCTCAGAATGTGGCCCATGCCAGCGATATCGTATACAAATTCAGGCAGGAAATTGCTGACAAGGCAAAACATCCACTGATCAACCAGCAAACCGGAAAACCTTTGAAAATGGTGGAACACATTGGCTGTCACTATTCCAAAATGTTTCCTTCCAAGGGAGTTGGCGGCGCCGAGTTTCCGCATGTTTTGGTTGGAATGATTGAATCATGGGGAGGCGAAGTGGTTGATTATCCCGAACGCCGTCATTGCTGTGGATTCGGATTCCGACAATACCTGGTGATGTCGAACCGTGGTTATTCGTTATCTAATTCCAGAAAAAAATTCGAATCGATGGCGCCATATAAACCCGACGCCATTGTGAGCAATTGTCCCGGTTGCCCGATGTTTCTCGACCGCTGGCAATATGTGATTGAAGAAATGGAAGGCAAAACATACGGCGAAAACGGGCAGGGAATCCCGGTACTGACTTACGAAGAAATGGCAGGACTCGTGCTTGGGTACAATCCATGGGATATGGGAATGCAAATGCACCAGACCAATGTCGAACCATTGTTGGATAAAATGGGAATTCATTACGATCCCGATTTAAAATATGCAGGAAAAGACGGTAAGATTATCGGAAAACCAATGATGATTGGTTGTGGATGTTGACCAACCAAACAACGAATGACTACTTAATGACCATTAAATGACTTATAAACTTTGCTCGTGAAACACATCGTAATTATAGGTGGCGGAATCGCCGGAATGGAAGCAGCCTGTGCCCTGACTGATGCAGGACACTGGGTAACCGTGATTGAAAAAGAAGCTCAGGTTGGCGGAAAGCTGAATAACTGGTCGTACCTTTTCCCTGATTTCACTCCTGTTGATCAAATCAAGGATGCCCTTCGGGAGAAATGTGGCGAAAAAGATTTTTCCATTCTGCGTCAAACAGAGGTTCAAACCATTCAACGTCAAAATGGGAAGTTCAACATCACCACTTCAGGAGAACAACACCTGGAAGCCGATGCCGTAGTTGTAGCTACCGGATACGAACTTTTTGATGCTCGCCGCAAGGAAGAATATGGTTACAAAATTTACGATCATGTAATTACTTCGGCCGATTTGGAGCAATTGCTCCTGCCTGGTGGCGACCTCACTGTGGCTGCCGGGGCCAATCCCAAACGAATTGCCTTTGTTCATTGTGTAGGCTCGCGCGATGAGAAATCGGGAAATCATTATTGCTCTAAAGTTTGCTGCATTACAGGCGTTAAACAGGCTATTGAGCTGAAAAAACGATTGCCTGAAGCCGAAATCTATTGTTTTTACATGGATTTGCGCATGTATGGCAAACACTTCGAAGAACTTTATCGCGAAGCTCAGGAAAAATACGACATCCAGTTCATTCGCGGACGTTTATCCGAAGCATCGGAAAAAATAGATAAAAGCTTGCTGATCAAATCGGAAGATACACTTTCAGGAAGACCACTTAAAATGAATGTTGATTTGCTGGTTTTGCTGGTAGGTATGGAAGCCGGAAAAGGAACCGCAGCAGCTGCTGCTACCTGCGGCATTGGATGCGAAGAATCAGGTTTTCTGAAAACGGCAGACTCGTTCCTGAAGTCCAATTTTTCGGAACAGGAAGGGATATTTCTTGCCGGAAGCTGCACCGCACCCATGTCGGTAAACGATACCATTTTGCATGCCCGTTCGGCTGCTCAGGAAGTGAACAACTGGCTTAAAATGAACAATTAATGAAAGATTTTGGCTTCACGGTGATCAAACAACGCACCATCGATTACGATCAGTTTGATGGACGGCTGCTAAACGAAGTTCTTGAAAAGGAGCCATCGTTTAAAGTATGCCTTTCGTGTGGCGGATGCACGGCCACCTGCAGCGCAGGCGATTTGGTCAGCTTCAATGTAAGGCGAATGAACTTGCTGCTTCGTCGCGGCGAAACGGTTGAGCTTGAATCCGAAATTCAAAAATGCATGCTCTGCGGCAAATGCATGCTGGTTTGCCCTCGCGGAATCAATCTGCGTAATGTGATCATGCTCATCAAAAAAAGCATCCTGAAATACAAACCTGTTAATTCGTAAGCAGCTATGGAATTTCCCCCATCGTTTATATTGCCATTTACCATAGGGCTTCTGTTTATTGTATGCTTTCTGGTTGTCATTGTCGGTATTTGGATTTCGGAACTCTCAAAGATCGACAAAAGTCGGATCGTACATAATATTTTCACCAGAAAGAGTTTGCTGGCTGTTCTCGAAATTTTTTATGAATCGTTACTTCACCGGAAGATATTCAAAAAAAATATCCGGTTGGGTTATATGCACATGAGCCTGGCTTTTGGCTGGTTTTTGCTTATCGTTGTTGGGCACATCGAAGCGTGCATGCACTATCAGACTCTCGCTGTTCCTGTGTACAAAGCCATTTTCATGCGCTACTTTTCGCCCCAGCCATCCATTACTTTTTCCGGAAAAATAATGGCAGCCAGTATGGATTTGCTGCTTTTATTTGTGCTCTCTGGAGTTTTGCTTGCTTATTACAAACGGGTAAACAGCCGCATGTTCGGAATGAAAAAAACCACAAAGCTCAAAATGGGTGACCGCATTGCCCTGACTGCCCTTTGGCTAATTTTCCCGTTGCGGTTCCTGGCCGAAAGCGTTGCGGCAGGAATTCACCACAATGGAAGCATCATCAGTCAGCCAACCGGTCATTTTCTGGCCGCTATCCTGCCAGTACAATTGCTTGAGATGCCTTTGTGGTGGGCCTATTCATTAGCTTTGGGATTATTCTTCTTTGCCTTGCCAGTTTCACGGTATATGCACATTCCGGTTGAAGTAGTCCTGATTTTTCTCCGGAATTACGGTATCAAAGTACAAAAACGCATCGATGGGTTTTCGCGTATTCAGGTATTTTCATGTTCGCGCTGCGGCATTTGCCTCGACAGCTGCCAGATGACACACGCTGCCATTAAAGACACACAATCGGTTTATGTGCTGAAACACATCCGGAACAAAAACCTGACCGACGAAAAACTGTTTAATTGTTTGCTTTGCGGACGCTGTCAGCCCGACTGCCCTGTTGGCTTGGAACTGAATAATTTACGCATGACGCAACGTATTGAATCGACCAAAGAGTACAATTCGTCATACGAATACCTGAAAAACGGACCGGTTATCGTCAGTCCTCAAACAGAAGTTATTTATTTTGCCGGATGTATGACCCACCTCACTCCGGCCATCATCAAATCGATGAAGGAAATTTTTGCCGTGGCCAATGTAAAATACTGGTTTATGGACGAAGACAAAACAGCATGTTGTGGTCGCCCACTGATGCAGGTTGGACAATATTCAGCAGCTCAAAAGCTGATTGAGCACAACAGGGAACGAATACTGGCCTCAGGAGCAAAAAAACTGGTGGTTTCCTGCCCTATTTGTTACAAAGTATTCAATGAAGATTATGCTTTGCCAGGAATTACCGTTCAGCACCATTCTGAATATCTGCTCGAACTGATTGCGGATAAACGATTGCCCGTAAAAAAAATGCCGCTGCGGGTGGTTTACCACGATCCATGCGAATTGGGTCGCGGAAGCAATATTTATCACCAGCCACGCTTATTGCTCGATGAATATGCAGAAGTTATTCCAATTGATAACGAAAAAGAAGCCGCTTTCTGCTGTGGCGGAAGTCTGGCCAACGTCAAGATACAGATGAACGAACGCAACCAGATACGCGACAAAGCAATGGACGAATACCTTAGTTATCGGCCAGATATGCTCGCGACAGCTTGTCCGCTTTGCAAAAAAACCTTCGCAAAAAGCCGTGATCTGCCTGTTCACGATATCGCTGAAATCGTTTACATGGCAATGAAAACAAATGAGAAAATTCCAACAGAAAAGACTTTAAATTTCCAAGTCGAAAATATGGCAATAAAATAGAAATACTATTGATAAAATAATTCTCTAAGTTTTTGGTATTTATTTCAATGGCAATAAAAAACAACCATATAATTATAGAAAAGGACACTTTCAGTCACCCATAAGATATTTACCATGATATGATTGAACAGCAAATTTAATTGCTATCATTAAAATTATTTTTTTTTTTAGAATAAATGTTTTATAATTGCAATATAAATTCTAAATTTATAATTAGGAGGCTGATTTTAGAAAAATGGAAAACATTTTTTATCTCTTAGTTGTTTTGAGTTTATCATTTAAATATCTTCAAGTATTTCGTGTTATAACACATAAAATGTGGATAACAGTAGGATTTCCTTTATATTTCATTCAAATTTATAACAGTTAAGTGTCACTTCAACCAACTTTTTGAATCGATAACTTCTCGGTTTTAATAAATCTACAATAAGCTATTCTATAGGAATTCTAATTTATTAAAATTAGAATTAATTCTAACTAAGCAAATTAATATTAATTAAACAACCAAATATTCAGCAGACTATGACAAAAAAGAGATTTGCAGAATCACAGATTTATCGTATTCTACAAGAAAATGAAAGTGGAACACCGATTCCAGCGCTTATTAAAAAATATGGAATAAGCCAGGCAACAATCTACAATTGGAGAGTGAAATATGGAGGCATGAATGTCTCAGAAATCCACAGGTTAAATGAACTGGAAGAAGAAAATGACAGATTAAAAAGAATGTTTGCCGATTTAAGCCTAGAGAACCTAATATTAAAAGGTAAATTAGAAAAATCTAAATGACTTTTTTTTTTGTTATTAGAATATTTTGGAATCAATACCTTAGAGAAGTTATTGGGTTGTGAGTTAATATTTTTATTGTATGAAAATTTTAATTCTTAAATCAGAGGCATTAAAATTTTACTTGTAATACCTCATGTTAAAATAGATACACAAATAAAAGTTATACATCAGAAAAAAAAATAAATTATTAGTTAATGAAAAGAGTCGGAAAATACCCATTGATTTTCTAATTTTTCTAGCTTAATTTTATTCCATCAATGAAATTGAGAAAGATTATCGCTAACTACATTTAGAATTAATTAGAAATTATTCTAAAATAGCTAGAATCTTACAACAAATTAATGTTATAAAATCATGACTTTAGAAAAACAAAACTATCATTGGTATGCTATTTATACCAGAGCAAATGGAGAAAAGAAGCTTTTCGACAATTTGTGCGAGAAAAATATAGAATGTTACTTACCAATGAGAAAGGTTTTGAAGGTATGGAGCGACAGAAAAAAATGGGTTGAAGAGCCATTGTTTAGATGCTATATTTTTGTAAAAGTTAGTTATAAGGAATTTTTTAATGTACTGAATACTTCCGGAGCTGTTTGCTATGTTAGTTTTGGCGGACGAGCCCAATCTATTCCCGAATCTCAGATTAACAGCATAAAATCCATGCTTTCGCAGACTGATCATGAGGTCACTTTAACATACGAACGAATACAAAAAGGTGTTTGGGTAGAAGTCCTATGTGGGTCTTTAAAAAGTATTAAAGGTGAAGTTGCCAATATTTTGGGACAGACAAGACTACTGATCAGGATCAACTCTATGAATTGTGGCCTTTATGCTAACATATCAAGGGATGAGGTAAAATTACTTGAAGAAAACCCATTTCAAAAAGACTACGCTTTAGCACAATAAATTGAAATTGTAACATATTACTGATAAAACGCATCAATAATTTTTGCTGTTAAAGACAAAATTTATTCAGCTAGTATAGATTAATTGTCTTAAATATATTTCAACTAATAAGATCGTTTTCTCATACCGGTGCTGTTTATAGCTCGTTTCTGCAAAACGCCGATAATCAAAGGGAAACATCAATGGAAACTGCATATTAATATTAAGTACCAATTAAAATCTCTATGAAATATTTTTATAACAAAGCACTAATTCAAAGCATTAGTTTATTCTTTGTTTTTGTGATTTGTTGTATTTGTATGTCGGCGAATCTGAATAATTTTTAAAAGAATTTATTCTACTACCTCTAATTATCCTACTTAATAATTAACACCATGCTTAAGGAAAGAGAACCAATTCTTGAAAAATTAAGTATAGTTTTTCAGGTAATGTTAACCGTATTGTGCTTTGAAGGGGCAAAATGGTTAACCCATGTGTTTTTTGTACCTGTTCAAAGTGATTTAACACAATATAAAATCATTTTATTCATAATCGTTCCACTATGGTTATTAATTCTTAATCAGACCGATTCCGGTCGTATTGGTCGTCTTAAGATGAATTCTGTTTTATTTGTCGAATACTTAACCGTAATAATTTTAGGTAACGTTTTGCTTTATGTGGCAATTGTGTTTTTAGATCTTAAGTCTGTTTCCAGATTAGTTCTTGCGATTTTTGCAATAATAAACTTAATTGTTTTATATTCCTTTAAATTCGTTCTTTCTGCAACAATGAAATTTATTCGCCGGGAGGGGATGAACAGCAGATTGATTTTAATTATTGCCGATGAAGATTCATGTTATTTTATCGACAGGTTAATTGAAACAAAAGATTGGGGATATCGAATTTGGGCTATCATGTCTGACGATGAAACAATAAAAGCTAAATACGGTCAAGAATTTCACTTAATACCATATGTAAGCGATCTTTCTGTTGTTATTGATGACAAAGCAATTGACGAAGTATTTTATTGCAAAAGTTCGTTAGATCAAAATGAGATTCAGAAGTTTATCTATTCCTGTGCCGAAGTGGGTGTGGTTTTTCGAATGCAATCGTTATTGTTGAATTACGTAAAGATGCAATCATCGCTCTCCTACCTCAATCAAATGCCATTTTTAACCTTCAGGAATACACCAGATAATTATTTGGCGTTAAAACTAAAGTTGCTTCTTGATTTTATTATCTCAATAATGGTTCTTATACTTTTATCTCCAGTCATGCTAGTTATTGCTTTATTGATTAAAAGGGATGGTGGACCTGTATTTTTTCTACAAAAAAGAACTGGATTAAACGGAAGGCATTTTTTCTGCTATAAATTTCGAACAATGGTTGTCAATGCAGAAAGTCTCCAAAAAACATTACTGGATCAGAATGAGCAGGAAGGCCCAGTATTTAAAATAAAGAACGACCCAAGGGTTACAAAAATTGGTCGTTTTCTGCGCAAAACTTCTTTGGATGAATTACCTCAGTTTATTAACGTGCTACGAGGCGAAATGTCAGTTGTTGGACCACGCCCACCTATCCCATCAGAAGTAAAACAATACCAGCGCTGGCAAAACCGCAGATTAAGTATGAAGCCAGGAATCACCTGCATTTGGCAGGTTTCCGGAAGAAACAATATTCCTTTTGATCAATGGATGAAAATGGATATGCAGTACATTGATACCTGGTCATTAAAATTAGATATGATAATCCTATTGAAAACTATTCGAGTCGTATTTACCGGAGATGGCCAATAATTCTAATATATACTTTCTTTAATTATAAATCAGCAATGAGAAATTCAATAAAAACTTTTTCTGTTATATTCTTGGTCGTCTTATTCTCTTGTCGGAGCAGTAAAGATTTAATTTTTCTGAAAGATGTAGCCAATAATGAAATTAATAGCGGATTACCGGCAGAGTATATCCTGAAGACAGGCGACATTTTATATGTCAGTATAAAATCCATGAATCCGGAAGTAAACTTATTGTACAATCCGGAATCAAATATGGAAAACAATATGGGTCAAGGTTATATGAAATATACTACACCCAGTGGTGCCTACCTTTATGGATTTGAAGTTGATCAGGAGGAAAATGTTAAACTTCCGATGTTGGGTAAAATAAAAGTTTCAGGAATTCCACTTTCACAAATTGAATCTGTAGTTCAAAAAAAAGCAGATGAATTTCTCAAAGATGCTATTGTAAAAGTAAAACTACTAAATTTCAAGATTACAGTTTCCGGAGAGGTTAGAAACCCTGGAGATTATTATAACTACAACAATTCAATCACTGTTTTAGAAGCCTTAGCTTTGGCCAACGGAAATACGGATTTCGCAACCATAAAAAAAGTAATGGTGTTGAGACCAAGCCCAGAAGGCAGAAAAACATATATGCTAGACCTGAGTTCCAAAAGTGTATATCTCTCAGATGCATTTTACTTGCAGCCAAATGATTTTGTCATTGTACAGCCCGACAAATACAAAAACTTCCAGTTAAATAGCCAGGCCTATTCATTGGTATTATCCTCACTGTCAGTACTTATAGCCGTTCTTGGCTTTGTTATTCCTAAATTGTAATTTCTCTTGGATACAAACTTTGAAGGAATATAAGCAATTAAGGTTTCTTTTTAAAGTGGTCAAGACAATGTTTAATCACACAATAAAATAAACATCAAGCAATTATTGCATAAACAATTTTATACATGAACGAGAATCCAACAAATTTCGCAGAATCAGGCAATCAGGAAGAAGAATTTGATGTGAAAAAAATCATCTTTCTCATGCGTCGTCAATGGCATTGGCTTGCACTTTTTGGTATCTTGGGAATCGTACTGGCTTATGGCTATACCAAAATCACTAAGCCCAAATACCAGATTAGCACATCAGTATTGGTTCCTGAAAAGTCAGACGCTCTAAATATGAAAAGTATATTTCAGGGTGTTATCGACCTCCCTAAAAACAACATCTACAATCAGGTTGAAATCATTAAATCCTATTACAACATCAATCAAGCTCTTCTAAACCTGAACTGGAGAACTAGCTGGTACTCTAAAGATTTATTTGTATGGAGAGATATATACAAGCGGGAACCTTTTGATGTCCAGGAAGCTCAAAATTTTATTAATCCAAAGGGTATAGAAATCTACATTACCCCTACCTCTAATGATCATTATAAAGTGTCAGTTAATGGCAAAATTGAAAAGGATCATCAGATCACAGAACTAAAACTGGAGGAATCAGGAACGTTCGGTCGTCCATTTATAAATAAAAATTTCAATTTCACTTTATTGAAGAAGGTTAATAATTTCGAGACAATTTCAGGGAACTATTATTTTGTATTTAACGATTTGAGTGATGCTACCTTGGCCTATCAGAAAATGCTCCAGGCAACTGTGAAAGATAAGAAAGGTGATATTATTGAATGTTCTATTGAAGGTGAAGAACCGAATAGGCAAGGTGATTTTTTAAATGAGGTAATTAAGGTATATATCGAAGGAAAAATGAATTTCCAAAGCGAGGCACAACGTCGCACGCTAGATTTTCTTAATACGCAATTGACGGGAATTTCTGATTCACTTAATTCAGCGGGAACAAAGTTCTCCAATTTTCGTTCGCAAAATAATATTATTGATCTGGGTGCTGAAGGTAAGTTAGTGATGGATAATCTGAAAGAAATTGAATCCGAACAGGCAAAAAGTAAAATGCAATTGGACTATTTTCAAAACCTACTTAAATATTTGAACAATACCAGTGACCTTAAACAACTCGTTTCGCCTTCAGTAGTTGGCATTCAGGATGCTTCGCTCAATGCACTAGTACTTAAGTTGGGAGAATTATACAATCGCCGTCAGGTTCTTTCGTTCAGTGCTAAAGAAAACAATCCCACCTTGGTCATGATTGATAAAGAATTGAACCAGGTACGCAACCAGTTAAACGAGAACCTCCGGAATCTGATCGATAATGCAACTGCAAATATCAACAGCCAGAAGGAAAGACAAGATAAAATCAGTTTCCAGTTGAATAAGCTGCCTCAAAAGGAACAAAAAATGGTCAATATTCAACGACAATTTAACCTCACCAACGAAATATATACTTATTTGCTACAAAAACGGGCAGAAACAAATATTGCTTTGGCATCAACAATGCCTGACGTTCAGGTGATTGACGTTGCAAGACCTGAAACGGCAAGACCGATTGGGCTTAATCCGAAAGTTTTATTGGGGCTGGGATTTGTTTTAGGCACAGGACTGCCGATCGCACTTCTCCTGCTTATTAATTTCTTTGATGACCACATCAGAACTCAACAGGATCTGGAGAAAAACACCAGTATTCCAATTTTAGGTAATATCATGCACAGCCAATCAAAATCAGATTTAATTGTTCATGAAAACCCCAAATCAAATATTGCTGAATCGTTTCGTGCATTACGTACCAATCTGCAGTTTATGCTATCAGGTCCATTAGGAAAGGTATTGTCCATTCACTCCACCAACCCTGGTGAAGGCAAATCATTCTCATCAGTCAACCTGGCAACTATTCTGGCAATGAATAATAAAAAGGTATTGATCATTGGTGCCGATATGCGTAAACCTAGACTGCATAAAATTTTTAATCTTCCAAACGAAAACGGTCTTAGCAACTACCTCATCGGAGTTGATCCCATCGATCAGATTATTTTCCCTACCTTGATTGAAAATCTTTCATTTTTGCCCTCGGGGCCAATACCTCCAAACCCTGCTGAAATTTTAGGAAAACCTGAGATGAAAATCCTAATCGATTTACTTCGTTCGCGTTTCGATTACATCATTATCGATAATGCACCTACAGCAATGGTCACCGATGGTCACATTGTAAGCCATTTGTCGGACCTCAATATATTCATCCTTCGATATGGATTCTCTCGCAAACATGAGATTGAAATGATTAACCAGTATTCAAATCAGAAGACCATAGAAAACATTAGCCTTATTGTAAACGACATCAAACCAAATTCTTTCGGCAATTCCTATTACAAGTATTATCAATACGAAGCCGACCAAAGGAGTTATTATTCTGATGAAGAAGATGGGAAAAAGCATCGTAGGAAAAAGAAAGAAAAAGTTTAATCTAAACCATTTAACCATTCAATCAATTATTCAATCCTTGATTCGTTTATCACAATATGGATTTTAGAACAACTTTTAGGCGTTCATTAATCATTGCAGTCGATTTTGACGGAACCATTGTCGAACATCGTTATCCATCCATCGGACGCGTGCGACCCTTGGCTTTCGAAACACTCAGCATGTTACAGGCAAAAGGTCACCGTTTAATTCTTTGGAGCCATCGGACTGGACAAAAACTCGAGGATGCGGTAACCTTTTGTCTTTCAAATGGCATCGAATTTTATGCAGTAAATAAAAATTATCCGGAAGAAGTTTGGAACGAAAATGATAGTCGAAAGATTTTGGCTGATATTTACATTGACGACCGAAACTTAGGCGGGATACCTTCCTGGGAAGAAATTTTTAAAATGATTTGCCCGGAAGAAGAAATTCCTACGGAAATAATAAAAAAATCCTGGTGGAAATAAGGGATAACTTATCCTAGTGATGTGTTAAGCTCCTAATGATGAAAAATCATTCCGAACTTGTTTCGGAATCAGTTATCTGAGAATAGATGGTGAAATAAATTCAGCATGACAGTAATTATCCCAAGCTTATCACAACACTAGTAAATTAGCAGCAAAGTATTTAAACAAAGACACCCCATAAATCAATCAAATTATAATTCTTTTAACATTATGAATAACTCGACCTTACTCCTCAAAAAGATTGCAGATAATAATGAAGTCGTTGGAATAATCGGCTTAGGTTATGTCGGACTTCCGCTTGCGGTTAGCTTTGCTCAAGCCGGAGTGAATGTTATCGGATTCGATAAATCAAAAGATAAAGTTGAAAAAATTAATCGTGGAGACAATTACATCAAAGATATCCGGGACGCTGTTTTGCGAGAAGTTGTCGAGACCATTAAACTTCGTGCAACAACTGATTTTTCAAAAATAAAAGAATGTGATGCTTTGCTTATTTGTGTACCTACTCCCTTGGATAGATTTCGTAAGCCTGACATGAGTTACATCGAATCAGCATGTGTAGCAATCGGACAAAACATGAAGTCAGGCACCTTTATTAGTCTCGAAAGCACCACCTATCCTACCACTACCGAAGATTTTATGCTTCCAATCATTGAACGCGAATCAGGACTAAAGCACGACAGCGATTTTTGGCTGGCTTATTCTCCGGAGCGTGTTGATCCAGGCAATGAAAACTTCCATACAAAGAATACCCCTAAAGTTTTGGGTGCCATTACAAATTCCGGCCTCAAAATCGGAGAAGCCATATACGCAAAAGCGATTGACAAAATCCATTTGGTAAGCTCGCCTAAAGTGGCAGAAATGGTCAAAATTCTTGAAAATACATACCGCTTGGTTAATATCAGTCTAATCAATGAACTTGCTCTATTATCAGGAAAGATGGGAATTGATATATGGGAAGTGATTGAAGCGGCCAAAACCAAACCCTTCGGCTTTCAGGCTTTTTATCCCGGACCTGGTATCGGTGGACATTGTATCCCGCTTGACCCATTTTACCTCGAACACATTGCAAAAAAATATGATTTCGATTTAAGTATGATTCATACAGCCGGGCATATCAACATGCGCATGCCTCACTACATGTACATTAAAATAGCAACAGCGCTAAACAAACAGAAGAAATCGGTAAATGGAAGTAAAATTCTTTTTTTAGGGGTTGCCTATAAACCAAATATTGACGATGCACGTGAATCACCGGCCCTGCCAATTATCGATATCGTAATTAATAAAGGTGGTGAAGTAAGTTACCACGACCCGTATATAACAACAATAAAAACACTGGGTGGAAACAAATTTGAATCAATTGAATTAACTGTTGAAGCCTTGCAGAATTCCGACTGTGTGGTTATAACTACAAGTCACCAAGTATTTAATCCTGAAATGATTAAAAAGTATGCTTGTTTGATTGTCGATTTACGGAATACGATTACTGATGTAGCAACAACCGATAGCATATATAAACTCTAATTTAACTGATAGATGCAAAATTGTAGAATTGGAATCACATTGAAAAACTCCATCTGCACGTCAATCATTTACGCAGTGATAAAATCTTATTTTAATTAGTAACATAATGAGGATTATAAATTAGCAATGGGTTAAAAAATAAGTTGTCATATCGAGTTCGAATATTTGAATTGGAAAAAAAATTACCAAGCGTAAGCAAAATATTGAATCGATTATTAAAAAATAATATATTCTAAATGCAATCTAAATCATTATCGAGTGTTACAATAATATATGGAATTGGAAATTTAGCGTCTAAATTGATAAGTTTTGTATTGGTTTTTGTTATCACATTTTATCTATCAAAAGAAGAAGTCGGGAAATACGATATTATACTTACTACTCTTAGTTTGTTTATACCAATAATTAACTTGCAACTAACTGATGGTATTTTACGTTGGTTATTGGACAATAATGAAGATTTAAATAAAGGGAAGGTACTAACCAATTCATTATTAATATTTTTTGTAAATTCTCTCATTTTCACAATTGTATATTTAATAGTAATACAATTTATAAATGAAGATTATAAATTTATTATTTACATTTTAATCTTAGTTCAATCAATTTCCCCTCTTTTGCAAATTTTTTTAAGGGGCACTGGCAAAAATATTTTATTTGCATTAGTTGGAGTAATTTACTCTTTCTGTTATACAGGATTTACCTTAGTTTCACTATTAATACTTCATTATAAAGTTGATGGATTGTTGATGGCGAATATTTTTGCTACAATCATAACAATTATATTTATAGTCATTTATGGCAAATTGTTTAGATATATTAATTTAAAATACGTAGAAATAAAATTTATAAAGGAAATTATTATTTATTCTCTGCCAATTATTCCAAATGCATATTCATGGTGGCTCTATTCCTCAGCGAATAGATATATAATTTTATATTTTTTAGGATTAGAGTTTTCTGGAATTTGGGCAATATCCTACAAACTCCCTACAATTTTTACAATTTTTAGTGGCTTATTTTTCATGGCTTGGCAAGAAAAATCGATCAGAGAATTTGAAAATCCGAGTAGAGATCAATATTTTAGTAGTGTCTTAAAAAATTTCCTTTCGTTATCTCTTGGAATGATTCTGGTAATTGTTGCAAGTTCAAAAACCATTCTTTATTTTATTGTTGAAAAATCTTTTTATTCTTCATGGAAATATACTTCATTATTATTAATGGCAAGTTTCTTCCAATCTCTAGCATTGTTTTATGGAGTAGGATATTTATATGCTAAGGAAACAAAGAAAATTTTATACACAACACTTGTGGGTAGCCTAGCTTCAATCGTATTAGGCATTATATTAGTCCCTTTTATTGGATTATTTGGAGCTGCGATAGCATCATTGTTAGGGTTTTTTATAATGTTTATAATGCGATTAATACAAACAAGAAAATATTTTACTATTTCATTTCCAATTAATAAATCAATCTATCTCATTTCAGGAATTTTAGTTTGTGATATCTTAAACTACTTTGAATCTTTTTATCTACAAATATCTAATATCGTTTTTGCATTATTGATTTTTTATTTTGCGAATAGAAAATTTATACAGATAAAAGTAAGCTTAATTAAAATAAAGATTTTAAATAAATATCATGATTCCTAGTATTCCATTAATCTCAATTATTACACCTATCTACAATCGTGCTCATATAATTCAGCATACAATTGAAAGTATAATTCAGCAAACCTATGATAACTGGGAGTTTATTCTGATTGACGATGGATCAACAGATGAAATAGAACAATTTATCACAGAAAAATACGCTAATGAATCACGAATAAAATTTCACAAACGCAATAGAGAACCAAAAAGTGCTTCAACCTGCAGAAATATCGGTATAGAAAATGCAACTGGCGATTATTTAATTTTTTTAGATTCAGATGATTTGTTAGAGTCCTTCTGTTTGGAACAACGTGCAAATGTTTTTTTTTCAGAGCCAATGTTAGATTTTGCTGTTTTTCGTTTTCGTTATTTAAATCATGAGGGTAATTATGTTGAAAATAATTTCGATAATGGAAAAGAACCGTTAATTAATTTTTTATCAAATAAATCATATTGGAATATAACTTGTCCGATTTGGAAAAAATCTTTTCTATCGAGTATTGGAGGTTTTAATCCAAATTTTATGCGCTATCAGGATATAGAAATGCATATAAGAGCAATAACCCAACCAGATGTAAATTATAAAATATTTTTTGAACTTAAACCGGATTTAATAATAATCCCTAGTGTAAAAAAACAATCTAGTTTATTTGCATTGGATGTTTTTGCTAGTCTTCAATTATTGTTACCACAGACTTACAGTTGTTTGAAAAAGATCAATAAAATACACTATGCTAAATTCATGGAGGGCTATTTAAAAGAATGGCTTAAATTGATGTTAAATAGCAATTTTGATAAGGATGTTTGTATGAAGACCATTGAAGTGTTTGATATGTTTGAAAAATACAGAATAATTTCAAATATTAAATTTATTTACTATAAAATTACATTTTATGTAGCACAGTTTTTTATTGAAGTGATGATGTTAATCTATTCCAAATCAATATGAAAAACTAATTATATATGCGAATATGAAAAAAAAATCAAAAATAAAAGTTGTAATAATTCAACCGTACAATACTCCATATCGAAACGAACTATTTAATCAAATAAATCAATATCAAGACATTGAGCTTTATCTAGTTTATATAGATACAAAAAGTGAAGATCGGAAATGGATGGATAAATTAGTTTCAAATTTCAAGGAGATTAATGTTAGATGTAGAACGCAAAAAGTTTCTTACGAAAGAAATAATACAAGAGTTAATCTATTTGATTTTTTAAAAACTATTTACAAAATAAATCCAGAGGTAATTATTTCTCAGCTTAATAAATATACAATTTTATTGAAATATATATTCTTTTATAAAAAGATAAAACTTATTCATTGGAGTGAAAGCACATTAATTACTACAAAAGGCACAAATTTTTATAATAAAACGTATTTAAAATGGCATATTGATTTTCCCAAAGCATTTCTTTTCCCAGGCCAATTAACAAAAAATTATCTTATCAATTGTGGCTTTACTTTGAATAATAATAATTTATTTCTTGCTCCAAATTCTGTTGATGATATATTTATTTCCAAGGACGATGAATTGAAAAATAAATTTAGTAGTGCAAATAAATTGAAATTTTTATTTGTTGGTAGTTTCATAAGTTTAAAGAGTTTTGATAAATTAAATGAAGCATTTGAAATATTAATAGAAAAATATTCTAATATTGAGTTTCATATAGCCGGAGATGGGCCGATTAAACCTATATCAAACGCTATAAATCACGGTTTTCTTAATAAAGAACGGACAGCGAATTTATACAAAGAATGCCATGTGTTTATTATGCCATCTCTTTGGGATTGCAATCCCTTATCAGTAATAGAAGCGGCTAAATGTGGATGTATTTTATTACTCTCTGATGGAGTTGGCAATTATCCTGAATTAATCGATGGAAACGGACAAGTATTTAAAAGAGGTGAAACAGAGTCTATAATAAATGCAGTGGAATCAACCTTACAAAAATCTGCAGAGGAATTAATAACAATGGCTAAAAAATCTATTGTATTGAGTTCAACGATTAATCATAAAAATACAGCTAAAGCCTTTTATAACGCTATTAAATTTGTTATGAGATGATGAAAATTCTATGGTTCACAAATACCCCTTGTTCTGCTTCAGAAAAACTTTATTCAGATTATAATAGAGGAGGATGGTTAGCATCACTTGAAAAAGAAATTACAAATAATGATGAAGTTGAATTACATATATCTTTCTTTTCAAACCAGAAAATTGAACCTTTTTTATATAAACGTACTTATTATCATCCGATATTCCGTAAAAATAAAAGATCAAAATTTTTTAGATATGCATCACGTTTATTTGATAGAGAACTAAATGACAAAATTGAAATAAATAATTTACTTTCTATTATTGATAGCGTAAAACCTGAATTAATTCATATTCATGGAACGGAGGAAAACTTTGGTTTAATATCAAAATATATAAATATTCCAATAATCATTTCGATACAGGGTCTACTTAATTCAATTGTAGAAAAATTTTATTCTGGGATTCCTTATTCAATAGCCAATAAATATGAAAGCCTATCGAAAAAAATATTATTAACGTCATCAAAATATTCAATTAGGCAATTAAAATATAAAGCAAAAAGGGAATGTGAAATTTTAAAGAATTGCAGTTATATTATTGGAAGGACAACTTATGATTATAAAATAACAAAAATTTTATCACCTTTTAATAAATATTATATTGTAAACGAGATATTAAGACCCGTTTTTTATATTAATGAATGGAGTAAAAAGATAAATGAAAAAAAACGTATAGTTAGTATTTTAGGAGATGAAACATATAAAGGTTTTGAAACGATTCTTAAAACTGCAGAAATTCTTTTAACATATCCAAATATGAATTTTGAATGGCATATTGCAGGAATAAACAAAAAAAGTAGTATTGTGACTATATCTGAAAAATGGTTGAAAACTAATCATTTATCTCTGAATATTAAACTTTTAGGAAACCTTAATGATACTGCATTGGTTGATTTACTGAAATTTTCAGATATTTATTGTCAAGTAAGTCATATTGAGAATAGTCCAAATAGTCTTTGTGAAGCAATGATTTTAGGAGTTCCTTCAATAGCTTCTTTTTCAGGTGGTACTAGTTCAATACTAGAAAATAATGTAGAAGGGATTTTGGTACAAGATGGTGACCCTTTTGTATTAGCTGGTTCAATAATTGAATTGTCTGAAGATTTTATTAAAGCAAAAAGATTTGGAGAGCACGCACGAATAAAGGCGTTAAAAAGACATGATAAAACATTCATTTCAAATGAGATTATCAAAATTTATAAATCGTTAGTTAATTAATTCTGTTTTTTTATGCTTAAAATAGATTTTCTAGATAATAAAATCATTCTTCGTTATGTCTTTTTCATTTTATTAGCTTTATTAGGCGGTACTTTTTTTAAAGATGGCATTGCTATACTCTTTTCAATAGTTATTATCTATTTTTCAATTAAAGGAGACCTGTATAGAGCTATAGAGTTATTCTTTATATGGTTCTTTATTTATGATTTCTTTGTTGGACAAGGCGATATTACAAGTGTCGTAATTTCAAAATATTTTTCAAAGCCAACATTTTTATTGATAGTTATATTTGTCTTCTTTATAAATAGAATACCTAAGAATTTACTAACTGCTAATTTCATGATAATTTGGGGCATATTTCTAATTATTACAATATTGAGTGCTGTTACTCAAGGACAATCTCCTTTAGTATTTATTTCAATCAGTGCCTTTTTTATTGTCTTCCTATTAATGCAAGCCCAAGGACTTACAATAAATCAATATACTAAAATATTGAATTTATTTATTGCAGTTGCGATAATTCAAACAGCAGTTTCGTATCTTCAAGTATCTGGACTCATCTCTCCACCAACTACAACGATGAATGATGGATTTGGCGGCCAACAAGAATGGGTTGCAGGTCTTGACGATGCTGCCTCCGGAACATTTGGAGCTGCTGCAAGTTATCTTACATCCTGGTATGCTGCATTGATATCTACTTTTATGTTATTAATGTATTTTGTGACAAAAAAATTCAAATACCTAATATACATGTCCGTTGTTTTTCTTCAATTTACTACCGTTGATTCAAAAACAATTCTGGCCATTACAATCATGATGTTGGCTTTTACATTTGTTCGTGTTTTCAAAGAGAGATCGAATTTCAGAATCAATTTGAGGCATCATTTATTAATTTTGATTCTTATATTTATTGGAGGAATTGGTTTTTTCTACGCGTGGAATACTTATTATGAATATTACAGTAGTCAAACAGAGGATAGTTCAAGGGCTAACTTAGATGATGTGTATGATTCTGAGGTACAAACAACAATTGATGTAGTATCTGCAAATATCAGTGACTGGGGAAAAATTAAAGGGTTTCAATACATTTTTAACGATTTTATAAAAAATAACCCAATACAATTAATTTGGGGATATGGTATTCAAGGATTTGATTATAATGGGAAAATGGGTTTTATTCTAAGTAAAGACACGCCTCTTATGCAGACAAATAGTTTTACAAATTCTTATTCGGGATTAATTAGACAATTTGCTTTTAATGGTGTTGTTGGATTTATATTATACCTCGCAGCTATTATTTCATGGTTTAAAAAATGTAGTGACAAGATATCCAACAACTATAATCTTATCAAAAATAATTTATTAAACATATATCTGCCATTCTCATTTTTAGCAGCCTTTTTATATGCTTTAGATTTTACTTCAATACCCTTAGTTGCTTTTGCTGCAATCATTTCAATTCTAATTAAAATATCACAATATAACTATGTAATAAGAATAATATAATATCGTATTTATTTGTTTCTATGCTATGACACGTGTATATCTATCTCATTATAAGATACATAAGACTAAAAACAAAAGAGATTGAAGTATTAGAGTCTACTAGTAAAAGCTCTAATAATACAATCAGAAAACGCAGTCAATGCCTTCTTTTATCCAACCAAGGAAGGACGATTATTGACTTGGCCAGCATTTTTGATGTTGACCGTAGAACCATCGAACGCTGGTTTGATAAGTGGAGAAAAGAAGGTGCGAATTCTCTTCCGATTACAACCGGCAGGGGAATAAAAAACGACTAAAGGACCTTGAAGATGTACTTTCTGAGCAATTAGAAGTTCATAGCAGGAATCTAAAAAATGTACTGCTTCATTTAGAAGAAAAGCACAACATTAGAATCCACATTTTTAAAAGTTAAATTTATTTATAAATTATGGTACAGAAATTTATTTCAGTAATATTTATAGTTATTAGAAAAATTTTTAAGATATTAATATATAACATGGATTATTTTATATGTCAAATAATGTTTTATTTGCATAATGTCAAACATGAAAGTTTTACAAGTAAAGGTCTGCCATTTATATCAGTCGCCAGAAACGGGAAATGTGTAATTGGCAAATGTTTCAGGATGAATAACGGATTAAATGGAAATCCTATTGGAAGACCTCAACCTTGTGTGTTTTTTGTCGATAATGGAGCAAATTTGTTTATTGGTGAGAATGTAGGCATTAGTTCAACTGCTTTAATTGCTACTCAAAGTATAACAATTTGTGATAATGTTAAAATAGGTGGAGGAGTTTGCATATATGACACAGATTTTCATTCTCTAAATTCTGCATTTAGAAAAGATAGAACACTTGATAATAAAGATCAATTGAAGAGCCCAGTGTTAATCAAAGAGAATTCATTTATTGGTGCTCATTCGACAATTATGAAAGGTGTTACTATAGGTGTAAATTCTATTGTTGGCGCTTGTTCTGTAGTGACTAAAAATGTCCCAGATAATGAGATTTGGGCAGGTAATCCTGCAAGGTTTATCCGAAGTATTTAGATATATCTTTTCTATTCAGAGACATTTTAATGATAAACTCAATTTACTAAACAAACAATATTAATGAATTCCATTGCTGTCTTAATTACTTGTCACAACCGTCGTGAAAGAACAATAGATTGCTTGCATTCTTTATTTAAATGCAGCTTGCCAAAAAATCATATACTTAATGTTTACCTTGTTGATGATGGGTCTACCGATGGAACATGGGAATCTGTTGAAAAAACTTATCCACGAGTTAATTTGATCAAGAGCAACGGATCACTATTTTGGGGATGGGGTATGAACTTAGCATGGGAAAATGCTTCGGTAAAAAAATATGATTTTTATTTGTGGTTAAATGATGATACAACGTTATATAAAGATTCTCTTGCAAAACTAATTGAAGAATCAGAAAATTTTAATAATAGAGCAATTTTATGTGGGGCATGTGAAGAAAAAAATAGAACAATTTCATATAGTGGGTATAAATTAAAAACTAAAGGACGTATAATTCCTCAAGGAAATCCTATAGAGTGCGACTATTTTAATGGGAATGTCGTCTTAATACCAAACGCTATTTTCAAGGCAGTAGGATTCATTGATGCAAAATACCAACACCGAATGGGGGATTTTGATTATGGTTTGAAAGCAAAAAGCATGGGAATAAAATCTTATGTGGCCTCTAATGTTGTTGGATTATGTAATCGCCACACAAATCTTCCTGAATGGTGTAATCCTTCGATACCGATTAAAAAAAGAATAGATAATTTCGTATCTCCTCTTGGTGGTTGTCCTAAAAATTCATTTATATTTCAATTTAAATATATTAGTTTTCGGACTGCTCTATTTCACTTTTTCACAATACACATTAGACTGCTAATTCCCCAACTATGGATAATATTGAAGAAAGATGCGATTTAGAAATTTAAAATCTGTAAAATATTGTATTGAAAGAGAGGTATTCTAATTATGGGGAAAAAGTTTTATTATCTTTTGATTATGAGCTATATCGACGTCATAACACTGGTAGCATCAAGAATTGCATGACAAATCTAACAAAAAAAAAATCAACTCAAGCATATTCCTGATTATCAGCATTGTAGTATTAGTAAATTATTAAATTAAAGAATGAAAAAGAACACAATTATAACATTTGATTACGAGGTTGCTTTAGGTCTGAAAACGGGCACTATTGAGAATTGTGTTATAAAACCAACAGAATTAATTTTAAAAATTCTGAAGGGCAATAGTGCAAAGGCCATTTTTTTTGTAGATGTTACTTGGCTTCTTTTTCTAAAAGAAAATTTCCCCACAGACTTCAAGCTTATTTCAGAACAACTAAAAAATATCGTTGAAGCAGGATCTTCTGTTGAATTGCATTTGCATCCACAATGGTTAGATGCATGTAAAAACGCAGATGAAATTGAATTTAAATCTTTCAAAAATTATCGATTACATTCTTTAAGCCAGGAGAAAATAATTGATTTATTTAGGAAATCGATTTTACTCCTTGAAAGTATTACTTCACAAAAAGTTAAGTGTTTCAGGGCAGGTGGTTTTTGTATAGAGCCATTTACTCAAATTAAAAGTGCCTTTGAAGCCTGTGGAATACGTTATGATTTTTCAGTGTCCCCAGGTAAAGTTCTAAAAGGTGGTAATATTTATGATTACGACTTTTCTGATGTACCAAATCTTCCTTATTATCATTTCCAGAATGATGTAAAAATACCAGACCCAAATGGACAGTTTGTTGAAATACCGCTAAGTACTTTCCTTGATAATCCAATATACAGGTTAACAAATAAGCTCCTGTTAATACTTAAAAAGGATAAAATTTTTGGAGATGGAAAAGGTATACAAGAAGTGTCAAATTTTTTTTTAGTTTCATTACCACGAAGGCTACAATTTTCAAGGTCCTTTTTGCAATTTGATAAATCAAGCAATATTTTCTTCAAGTTTCTAATAAAAACTCATTTCCGAAAGTCACAATTTCTGGTCATTATCTCACACCCAAAATCTTTGTCCAGTCAAGGCCTTTTAAACTTATCTTATATAACCAAGAGATTTAAAACTTTGAATTCTTTTGATTTAGGGAAATCGTTATTCAATTGAATTTTCATTCAACTAAATAAAGCCTTTTAAAACAATTTAACAAATCGATTATAGAAATTTAGGTGGAAAAGCAAGTCTTAATAATACAGCGTTTTTATTACAATTTCCGTGAAGGATTTTTCGATTATTTATCTGATATTAACTTTGATTTCAGACTTATAAATGCTACTAGCTCCAAAGGAAGAGTTAAAGTCCACGAAGAAGCAAAAGGCAAATCATTTATATTAAGTATATTTCACTTCTTTCTTGGAGAAAATTATGTGGTTTTCCCATTTCTATTCTTTAATCTAATTAGAATTAATCCGAAAATAATTATCACTGAGGGGGGAAAAAATACAATTAACAATTTTCAAGTACTTCTATATTGTAAGTTTTTCAAACGTAAATATATCATTTGGGATTTGGGCAGAGGATATGCAGATTTTGGTAATTCATTGCTAAGAAGAACATATATGAAGCTATATAATGTAATACTGAAACACTCTTATTATGTTTATGGATACAATTCACAAAGTAGAGTTTATTTCAATTCGCTTGGAATTGATAATAATAAAATTATTATTCTTAATAATACCGTCGACACAAGGAAAATCAAAAATCTAAGAATTGATAAAACGAACAAATCCCCTTATGAACTTCAAGAACAGTCAAATAGAGATTTTATTTATTTTATTTATGTAGGTACTTTGCTCAGAAGTAAGAATATTGAATCAATGTCAGATCTCTTAAGATTGCTTGGTGAGAAATATTTTTTGATAATTATTGGAGATGGAAACTCTAAATATAAAACTGAATTAAAAGAATTATTTAAAGGGACTAATCATATTTTCCTTGGATATAAAAAGCAGGAGCAATTGAATTCATACTATCAGCTAGCTAGTTTCTCAATTCTTCCTGGGTTAGGAGGCCTTTCGATAAATCAGTCCATGGCTTTCGGCGTACCGGTTATTTGTAGTGGAGCTGATGGGGCAGAAAAGGATTTGATCATTGACGACGAAACAGGATATATATATAAAGACCTAAATGATGCTTACAAATATATTGTTTCAAAAACAACTGATGATTGGAGGAGTATGGGTATTAAATCTGAATCTTTGATCTACTCGAATCATAGTGTTGAAAGAATGATGGATAAATTTATTCATTATACAAATATTTAGTAGTCAAATGGATTATTTAGAGTCTGTATATAAACATTAAATTGCTTACAACCAAACACATATAGTCTTTCAGGATAACTGTATCTTCATTAACTTTAAGAAAAAAACCATGAGACTATTTGAAGATTTTAGGATCAAGTTTGAGAAGCCGGACTGGTCAAGAGATCCTGAATTAGGATTGATAGATACGATTTTGGAACAGCATCCACATCTTGTTTCACTATTGCAGGAAGACATCGCCAAGGATCAAAAGTCAAGTATATACGGGAGAAAGGACACTCCCAGTGTGGAACAGTAACAAAAAAATCATTATAGAATTTATATGCAAACTCTAGAAAATAGAAAATTGATTGTTTTGATTGCACCTATGCTCCAACCGTATCGAATTACATTTTATAAAAAGTTATCAATGGCTTTAAATGATAAATTCGATTTGATCATTTATCATGGAACAAAACAATATGAAGACGGACGTCCTGCATATAACGGATTTGTTCCATTCAAGGAAACTGGATTTAAAATAAAAACATTTAAATTACTTTCTTTTAAGATAGTTATAGATATTGGTATGGTCAGTACTCTAAAAAAGCAAAATCCTGATTTAATAATTCTTCAGGGTATTGCTGGTGATATTTCATTAAGATTAATTGCCAGTTGGGCCAAAAAGAAGAAGAAAAAGTTGATATCCTGGACATGTGGATGGGAACCTGGAATCGCAAAAGGAATGCAACTATCGTTTAAAAACAGGCATGTATCTTCCTTTTTTAAAAGAGCGGATTTACATCTTACTTATAGTACAAAAGCATCAATGTATACTGAAAAAATGGGTGTTAATAAATCAAAAATTGAAACATGCTACAATGGTATTGAAACAGATAACCTTATTAATGAGTCTTCAGCAATATTAGAAAAAGCAAATGAAATCAGAAAAATATATGATTTTGAAAATTATGTTACCTTCATTAGTGTTGGTGGATTATTGCCAGAAAAAAAAGTGGAATTTCTGATCGATGCATTTATTCAGTTGTTTGTAAAACATAAAAACATTAAACTTATTATAATTGGAGATGGACCACAAAAAATGATTATTGAAGAAAGAATAAAATTCTACAAAAATTCAAACATATTTTATCTTGGTAGAATTATTGATAATGTTGATTCATATTTTGCAGCTTCTGATTGCTTTGTTTTACCCGGAATTGGTGGTTTAGCACTAAATCAGGCAATGTTTTGGGGAAAACCTTGTATTGTGAGCAGTGCAGATGGAACTGAAGATGACTTGGTTATTGAAGGGGTAACCGGTTATCGATTCAAAGAAGATAATTTAATAAGTTTGGTTTATGCAATGGAAAGGCGTATCAATGAAACACAGTATAATATTGATTTGATGTCAGAAAGATCGAAAAAAATTATCATTGAGAGAAGCAATGTCAATAATATGGTATCAATATTTAAAAAAAATATAGAAAGGTTATTAAACTAAAAAAATAATTATGAAGATAATTTCGGTTGTAGGTGCTCGCCCCAATTTTATGAAAATTGCACCATTTATTAAGGCAATTAACAATCATAACAGCGCAAACAAAGATAGTAAAGACAACCTTCTTTATCATGTTCTCGTTCACACCGGACAACACTACGACGACCGAATGAGTAAATCTTTCTTTGAATCACTTGGGATTCCTGACGCCGATATTAACCTGGGTATCGGTTCCGGCACGCATGCAGAACAGGTGGGCTACACTATGATTGAATTTGAAAAAGTGTTGATTCAAGAAAAACCCGATTGGGTAGTTGTGGTTGGCGACGTAAATGCAACAATGGCCTGCTCTGTAACGGCAAAAAAATTACACATAAAAGTTTGCCACATTGAAGCCGGACTGCGAAGTGGCGATGAACGCATGCCGGAAGAAATCAATCGACTAGTAACCGATAGGCTAAGCGATCTGTTGCTTACACCTGATACACTTTCAAATGCTAACCTAAAAGCAGAAGGAATTCCTGATTCAAAAATAAAATTTGTGGGCAACATCATGATTGATACTCTGGAAGTAAATCGGGAAAAAGCAAAGATCTTACGCATCCCTGATATTCTTAAGGAGAATGTTTTAGATAACGAACAAAACAAATTGATACAAACGGATAATGGTTACGCGTTGCTTACCTTGCATCGGCCATCCAATGTAGATGAAAAAAACATCCTTGAACCCATTATAGATTTCCTTACCAAAGAAGTGGTTAATGATATGCCAATTATATGGCCAATACATCCCCGTACACAAAAGATGTTACAACTATTTGGAATTTGGGAAAAGGTAATTGCCTGCAAACAATTAATACTCCTTCAACCCATTGGCTACCACGAGATGTTACGATTAAACATGAACGCCACTCTCATGCTTACCGATAGTGGAGGATTACAGGAAGAATGCAGCATATTGGGAACTCCGTGTCTTACGCTTCGCTGGAATACAGAACGTCCAGTAACTCTTAAAGAACACGGAGGTGCCAGTGTTCTGGTTGGTAATAACATTGAACGTATTCGTGCGGAATATAAAACCGCACTTCATGTTGGCAGAATTCCCAATCGTCCAGAGCTTTGGGATGGCCAAACGGCGATGCGTTGCGTAGAAGCTATAATTAATTACAAATAAAAACAATGTTTTAAATTTGCTTCTTTACGGAAATTTATAACGGTTAAGTGAGTTTGGAGTATATGTATTGCAAAATGATGCATATAGGTTATTTTTTCTGATAGTCGAAATATCCCGATAATTCAGGAACCCTTGGAAATAAAGCAAATCTCAACGCTTTGTTCACCCTACTATAGCCATAGTACATGAAGATGTAATTTTAACTCTCCCTTTGTTTAAGCAGTAGAAAAATTAAATATGGAACAATTAAAATTTAAGTTAATGAATAAAAAAATTGCATTCGTAGTTCCATTTATCGCACCCTATAGAGTAACCTTTTTTGAAAAATTGTTTAATGATTCTCATAATGATTGGTGCTTGCTTCATGGTCATAAAAAAGAAGAGGATGGAAGACCTCAGTACAATAAATCATTATCTTTTAAAAATATTTCTTTTAAATTTTCTTTCAATAAGATTGGACCGTACGAGCTATACTATAATAAAGGCCTATCCAGAAAAATAAAAGATTACAATCCAGATATAATAATTATGTCCGGAAATCCGGGTGTTATTTCTAATATTATTTTATTAATTAAGTCAAAAATTAAAAATAAAAAAATAATTTTATGGGTATGTTCCTGGGAAAGAGGTAATATTCATGGTTTTTATAAAAAGTTCAAATCAAAAATAACTCGATATTACTATTCACAAGCAGATGCTTATATTGCTTATGGAACACATGCAAAAAGATTTTTGATTGACTTTGGAATTCCTGAAATTAAAATTAAAATTGCTTATAATGGTATTGAAACGGACCATATGTCAAAAAATGAAATGGAAATTTTAAGAGAAGCTACATTAATAAGATCTAAACATACCATTAAAAATGATATTGTTTTCATTTATGTAGGTGGATTAATTGAGGCAAAGAAGGTAATTCAGTTAATCGATCATTTCAATATTCTTAACAAAAAGCATTTAAATATAAAACTTTGGATCATTGGAGATGGTCCTTTAAAAAATAAAGTTCAATTAAAACTTGAAGAATTTGCGAACAATAATATAAAATATTTTGGGCGTATTATTGATGGTGTTGATTCTTTTTTTGCGGCTGCTGACTGTTTTGTTTTACCTGGAGCTGGGGGGTTGGCGTTAAACCAGGCAATGTACTGGAGGAAACCATGTATTTGCAGCGTAGCAGATGGAACTGAAGAAGATCTTGTTTTTGAAGGAAAAACAGGATTTTATTTTGAAAGAAATAACTGGAATGACCTTCAACTAGCGATGAATAGATTCATTAATACACCACAAGTTAAGAAAGTTGAAATGGGTAATTACTGCCATGATTTAATAGAAAATCAAAGTAACGTGAATTCCATGGTTGAGATATTCAAAGAAACGGTTTTTAACGTTTAATATTTATATACCTTTTTACCAATTACTTCAAAAGAAGTTAAGTTAAATATATAAATTAAAATTGCTTCAGAGTGCTAATTCGAATTATAATTCAATGTACTTTAGTTAAAGAAACTAACTACAAGTACTGACTTTGTATATGTTTGGATGAGAAATGGTTTTTTATAAAGTTTATGATCGGGAACCGTTGAAAAATAGCGATTGTTCTTAACAAAATATTTGGAAAACTCTTTGCAGAAAAGGGATGTATTGGACAAAAGTTTTTTGAGCAATTGTTTATAGCTGACATACAGTTTATTACTGATTTGAAAAGAAACATAAGAATTGTCTTATATCTATGAACGACAAGATATTACTCAGAAAAAGATCTATAATTGAAACAATAAAAGACGAATTAAAAAACATCTGTCAACTTGTACATTCAAGGCAATAGATCTTTTGATAATTTTCTCACCTATCTTATTTCAGGATTGTTGGCTTATTCTTTCCTTCCTAAAAAGCCATCCATAAAATACGATGGAGAACCAACTTTTGGTCAATTGGCTCTTTTTTAATCTGTTGCTTTTATCGAACTCCGGTTATTACGCTTAATACTAACAAAATATTTATAGAAATTGTGCAAACAACATCAAGGAAAAAAATCTCCTATAATTTGTTTCTGTCTGCTCTGGTGAGTATTTACAGAAATTATTTTAAAACAAGACGCAGGCTATTTGGATATATAGATCCAAGCGCAAGGGTACGATTTCCAATTTTAATTAAGGGAATTGAGAATGTTTATATGTATGAAAATTCTCATATAATGGGTAATGCTTTGATTATCACAACAAAAGCCAAATTTATCATGAAAAAAAATTCGGCGGCTTCTGAAGGCTTAATTGTGGTATCGGGTAACCATCCCATGGTAATGGGAGAATGGTTTTTAGAACGGGGTGGCGATATGGATATTCAAAACGCCAAAGATGTCATTATAGAAGAAGATGTTGGATTGGGAACAAGGGTAACCTTACTAAATGGAGTGGTAGTGGGTCGTGGAGCAATTATTGGGAGTGGTTCTGTTGTCCGAAGTTTGGTACCACCGTACTCAATTATAGCTGGCAATCCAGCAAAAGTTATTGGTTTTCGTTTCACACCCAAGGCAACCATCGAACACGAAAAGGCACTCTATCCGGAAAATGAAAGACTTAGTCTGGAATTATTAAAAGAAAACTACCAAAAACATTTTATATCAAGAATGAAAGAAATTAAAGCTTTCCTAAGCTAAAACAATTTGGATGCCCTACAATTGAATATTTTGTATATTAGCCAATAATTTAAGCAAAATGCAGTAAACAGTACAAATATTAAAGCAATCAATTTTGAATCAGCAAATTGAAAACAATTATACTTACTGTTGGTTCTACTGTATAAAATAAAAATTTCCTAAATACTCTACCACACCAAAATCTCAAACAATGATTTGAATTACAATTTTCATGCAAAATTGATAAAGTTAAGTTAAGAAATAAAAATATAATGACTCGTTTATGATTTATCTACTAAAAAAATGCTACTATTTATATTTACACCATTTAAAATGGCGTAAGTATAAAATTGGGAAGAATTTACATATAGGTCGTGGTGTATTTCTATGGGCAAAAAATAACATTATAATCGGTGATAATTTCTATCTTGGCAAATATTCAATCATTGAATGCGATACCATAATTGGGAACAACGTAATTATTGCGAATCGCGTTTCATTGGCAGGCCGTTATGACCATTGTTTTCAACAGATAGGAACTCCCACCCGACTGGCAAGCCAAATTCGCGATAAGGATTACAATTGGAAAGGATTGAATCAAAAAATAATCATTGAAGATGATGTTTGGATTGGGGTAGGATGCACGGTTCTTTCAGGGATAACAATTGGCATTGGAAGTATTGTTGCAGCAGGGTCTGTCGTCACGAAAGATGTTGATCCTTATTGTATATATGCAGGAAATCCAGCCAGAAAAATAAGGGATCGTTTTGACTCAAAAGAAGATTTAAAAGAGCACATCAGGCTTTACAAAATGAATTACATAAAGTAATATTGCGGATGCTGAAGTCATTTCAAATCTATAATCAATCGATTAATCAACTATCAAATCAGACCAAACTTTTGATAACAACTATCAATGCGCATTGTTACAACATATCGCAAATAGATAGTTATTATCAGGATACTTTATTGAACAGCGATATATTAATTCCTGATGGAATTAGCGTGGTATGGGCGATGAAATGGTTAACCGGTCAAAAGATAAAGAAAATTGCCGGAGCTGATTTGTTTTTTTACGAAATGGAACGGTTGAACCATACTGAAGGCAAATGCTTCTTTCTGGGGAGTTCTGTTGAAACTTTAAACAAAATTAAAGAACGCTTAAAAAAAGATTATCCAAAAGTAAAAGTTCAAGCCTATTCCCCACCCTACAAACCCGATTTTTCAGATTCTGAAAATGAATTTATGGTGCAAACAATCAATACATTTCAACCTGATGCGTTAATGATTGGTATGACTGCCCCAAAGCAGGAAAAATGGGCTTATAAACATTACAACGATTTGCAAGTTGGCCATATTTGCTGCATTGGAGCTGTTTTTGACTTTTATGCAGGCACCGTCAATCGTGCCCCTAAATGGATGATTAAAATGGGACTGGAATGGCTTTATCGCTTGATAAAAGAACCACGCCGGATGTGGCGACGTTATCTGGCTGGAAATATCCTGTTTATTTGGTATGTCATCCAGGAAAAATGGAACAGCGAATAAACATATCCTTTGCCGTCGACTTTAGGCATCGGGTAAAATTAAGATGATACATCTGGGCTTTAGCCCTATAACCTTTTGCTAAAGCCATTGCAATATTCACAAAGCTGTCCATAAAGGTCGTGCGATATTAAAAAATCAAGATATTGATTTACTAATTTTAGATGTTCGTTTAAAAGGAATAAGCGGACTCGACATTTTAAAAGAGGTCAAAGAAAACTATCCCAAAGTTGAGGTAATCATTGTTTCAGCACATGGGGATATGGAAACTGTAATCACAGCATTACGAAATGGAGCTATCGATTACTTGAAAAAACCTTTTCGTCATACTGATATTCAGATAGCGATTCAAAGAACCCGTAAATTTCTCGATCTACAGCGGGTAATAAAAAATATGGAGGAAAGAACCTCCTTGATTTCAAAAAATCTTCAGGATAAAATAAAGCGCGATTTCATTGGCGAAAGTCAACAAATTAAAGATATTTTGGAATTGGCCATGACCGCAGCCAAGTACCGAGATACCAGTGTATTAATCACTGGTGAAAGTGGAACTGGAAAAGAAAATATTGCTCGTATTATTCATTACGAAAGTAGCCGCAAGGATAACATTTTTTGTGCCGTAAACAGCAGTGCCATTACAGATTCTCTTTTAGAAAGTGAATTTTTTGGGCATAAAAAAGGATCATTTACTGGTGCAATCTCCGATAAAAAAGGATTTTTTGAAGTGAGCGACCATGGCACTCTGTTTTTAGATGAAATTGCCGATATGCCTATAAATCTTCAGGCCAAAATATTAAGGGCTATTGAAGAGAAGACAATTACCAGAGTAGGTGAAACAGACCCTATTGCAACTGACTTTAGAATAATTGCAGCCACAAATCACAACATCGACAAATTGATCGAAGAAAAGAAATTCAGGTTAGACTTACTACACCGGTTGAATACTATTCACATTGTAATACCTCCTTTACGTGAACGGGTTGCTGATATTGAACCACTTATTAACCATTTTACATCAGAATTTGCAAAAAAATTAAATAAGCCGATCCCAAAAATAGAAAAAGAGGCACTAATTTCTTTAAAAAATTATCCTTTCCCCGGAAATGTCAGAGAGTTAAGAAACATGGTAGAACGAGCGCTTATTCTATGTAAAAACGAATCGCTAACCGAAAGTGATTTTTTGACTCATACTGCCAATAAAATTGAATCTCAACAAATAAAAATTAATTATAATCTGGAAGAAAATGAATTAAGTCTAATTCGTCTGGCACTTAAAGAAAAGAATTATAATCAAAATAAAACAGCCGAATTATTAGGAATCACACGCGACTCGTTAATCAGGAGATTGAAAAAATATGGTATTCAGGTTTCAAAAAGCGAAAATTTTGAGCCTTAAAAATCTGGAGCTACATTTTCTCCTGGAACTTAATACATTCTGGGCGCAAACGAAAGAGCCTTGCTATCATCTGACAGCAAGGCTCTTTTTTGATCATTAGCGATTAATTATTGCACAATGACAAACTCGTAAGTTCCAGATTCAAGATTTAAAATAAATGGAGTATTTGTTTTGATTTTTGATTCAGAATAAATCATTTTACCGTTTTGGCTGATCTTTTTTCCGGAGAGCTTTAACGTTGCCGTACTATTGGCTGGAACGACGACCTGATAAATAACCGTATTCTTACTGCGTTTCCAACTCGATTGGATTTTGCCATACGGACCGTCATGAACAGCCGTAAACGAATTCAAACCCTTTACGAAATGAGGTTCAAGCAGTACATTCTTAAAGCCGGGCTTCTCCTGATCGGGTTTCATTCCACCCAAAGCTTTGTAGTACCAAGCTCCAATTTCGCCAAACATGATGTGGTTGAGTGAAATATCTTTGGTCGCGTCAATCGGCCAGTTTTCGTATAAAGTCGTTGCCCCATTTACGATCCACCATCCCCACGACGGAAATGTTTCCTGTGCTGCAACTTCATAAGCCAAATCGGCATATCCGTTCTCACTCAAGGCATTCAGGATGGTCTTGGTCCCGAGCAAACCAACATCCAAATGTTTGGCATCTGCAATCACTCTTTTTGAAAGATTCTCGGCCACTTTTGCTTTCATGTTTTCAGGAACAATTCCCCAGAAAAGCGGAGCACTCAATTCTGTTTGCAATCCAGTTCCGTATATACCAGTTTCCTGATTCAGATATTTGGCATTAATAGCAGCGGCAATTTTAGTTGCCAAAGCCGAATATTTCTGAGAATCAGTTTCTCGCCCAAACAGTTTGGCTGCTTTGGCCAAAATATTTACATCCACATAGTAATAAATCGAAGAAGTCAATTCTTTCGGAGTTACCGATTTCACCGGAACCCAATCGCCCAAACCCCAATCGGTAATGCCATTTGGACTGATTTCGGTAATGTGGTCAACGTATCGGCGCAAGGTTTCATAACTGTCGGCCAACAGTTTTGAATCGCCGTAAAACTGATACATATTCCAGGGGATAATGGCAATGGTACTGGTCCAGTCGGGACCATTTGCCCAAGTGTAACCCCATCCACTCGTCGGAATAATGGCTGGTAATACTCCATTGGGCTGCTGTTCGTCACGATGATCGGCCAGCCATTTTTCATAAACGGTAATGCCGTCGAAATTATATAACCCGGTTTCATTGGCAATATGTGCATCGCCTGTCCATCCGTTCTTTTCGCGCTGCGGACAATCGGTTGGATAACCTTGGAAATTGGAGAGATAGGAAACGTTGGTTGCTTTCCAAATTTTGTTCAACGTTTCGTTCGAACTGTTCACCTGGCCAACCGGAGGCACATCGCTGTGCATAAAGATTCCGGTCAAATTGGTGATTTCAACAGGACGATCGCTGGTAACTTCAACATACTGAAAGCCTTTGTAATTGAAATGCGGATAAAACGTTTCCACGCCATCGCCACTCAGAATATAAATATCGGTTTGGAAGGGGTCTTTATCATCAGTTGGGCGATAGTGTACATCAATATTGGCCTGATTTGCAGAGCCGTCTTTATTCAGCATTTCTGCATGTTTCAAGCGGATTTCAGTTCCCCGCTCACCTTTTACACTAATCCGGGTAATTCCGGAAATGTTACGTCCAAGGTTAAATACCGATTTAAAATCGCTCATCTTGTTAACGCTTACCGGAGCAATTTCTTCCACAAAGCGAATTGGGTGCAGCATTTGAGCAACAATATTTTGTGAAGGTGCATTTACCGGAATTGTATTTTGCCACTTCGAGTCATCAAAACCAGGTTTATCCCAACCTGATTGGCTGAGCCTTGCATCATGATGTTCAGCAGTGTAGATGCTGTTAGAAATAATAGGACTCAGCGAAGTTTTCCAATCGGTTCCAGAAGTAATTATTTCTTCGTGTCCATCCAAATAAGTAATTCGCAGGTCGAGGCAAAATTTGGGACGATCGCGCCATGGAGCTTTGTCGAAATACCACACGGCCGTTGACTGATGATTGTACCAACCGTTTCCAAGCAAAACTCCCAGAACCACGTCTTTCGAATTCATCAGAGAAGTAACATCATAGGTCACATACAAAGTTCGACGATCGAAACGGGTGTACATTGGGTCGAGTCGATGGTCCCCTACGCGCTGTCCATTGATTGAAAGTTCGTACAAACCGGCTGCTGCCAGGTAAACACGCGCACATTTCACTTTTCCTGAAGGCTGAAATTGCTTACGAAAATATGGCGCTGGTTTCAGAGCCACATCTTTCGAATCAGAAATCCATGTTCCCTGCCAATTTGAAATTTGCATCATCCCGGTTTCAAAGCTCGCTACCTTAGCCAACGGACTCTTTTTATTATCTTGATCCCAAATACATACTGACCAGAAATATTTAGTAAATGGATGAAGCGGTTTTCCCTGATAGGTAACCAACATTTCGGAGCTCAATATTTTTCCAGAATCCCACATTTCTCTTTTTTCATTTGCCACCAACGTTGAATCAATTCCAACAATTACCTGATAAGCAGTTTGTTTTGCTCCCTGCCTGCTATCAGTCATCTGCCAATGCAAACGTGGTAGTGTGGTGTCAAGGCCAATTGGATTAACAAGATATTCGCATTGTAAATTAAAGGCTTGCCCCTGTTGTGCCTGGGTTTGAATGGCCATTAGCACTAGTAGCAAAAGGCCAAAGAATCGAATGAATTTCATGGGTTATTGGTTTAGTTTGATTTTTCAAAGATAACTAAACACAAATTATTGTATAACTTTATTCAAATTATTTTAAAGCTTTCAAAATTTCAAAATGGCACATACAGCAATTGAAAAATTATTGACAAACATAGAAGAGCTTGTTCCAATTTACATGACAATTCCCGAAGACTATGCTAAATCAAAAGGGATTGCCTCCGTTTGTATCATCAGCGAAGATGGTTGCATTTTTGGGAGAATATTTGGAACCGACAAACTCCATGGCCGCGATTCGTTTAAAATTGCGTGGGCAAAAGCCAATCAGGTTTGGATTACGGGTTATCAGACCAACGAATATGAACGACTTATTTTTACCGGAAAAATTGATTATCATACATTTGGAATCAGCTTGCCCGATTTAGTTGGCTATGAAGGCGGACAGCCTGTCACCCTTTGTGACGGAACGAAACTGGCAGTTGGATTTAGCGGATTCCGAGGCACCAGCGATCTGGAGATTGTATTAAAAGCAGTGGAGAAAACTAATCGGATTATTGAATAACGAAGAAATTGGCACCGCTTTTATGATACTGAAAACTATATTTCAATAACTCAGAAATGCAAATTTGCAATCCAACATCTCCTATGAAAAACTTTTTTTTACGATCAAAGCATTAACTTTACCCCGTTAAGAACATATCGTTCTAAACCGCTAGTTAATTCGAGTTATAACAATAATAAATACAAAATTCTTATGTCGGGACATAGTAAATGGTCGACCATTAAACGCAAAAAAGGGAGCATCGATTCGAAACGCTCTAAAGTGTTCTCCAAAATTGTCAAAGAAATTACCGTTGCTGTAAAAGAAGGCGGCTCCGATCCTGAAGGTAATCCACGGCTTCGGGTAGCAATCGCCAATGCCAAAGGGGTAAGTATGCCGAAGGACAATATACAGCGTGCCATCAGCAAAGGTGCTGATAAAGATACGGCTTCATTTATTGAGTGTACATTCGAAGGTTATGCCAATGGCGGTGTTGCCATTTTCCTCGAAGCTACTACCGACAATCAGTTACGGACGATTTCGAATGTTCGGATGTATTTTAATAAAAACAACGGGAACCTTGGCACCAATGGCTCATTGAGTTTTATATTCGACCGAAAAGGTATTTTTACGATTCCACAAGGTACGCTTGATGCAGAAGAATTTGAAATGGAAATGATTGAAGCCGATGCCGAAGATATACAGTTAGAAGATGGCTATTTTACCGTTACCACTGCAATGGAAAACTTTGGTTCGATGATGAAAAAACTGGAAACGCTTAAAATAGAACCCGAAAGTGCACAATTGCAGCGGATTCCAAAAGAAACTACGGCACTCGATCTTGAAAGTGCTAAGAAAGTGATGCGGCTTATCGATTTGTTTGAAGAAGATGATGATATACAGGCAGTTTATCACAACCTTGAGATAACCGAAGAGCTAATGGAATCACTTTAGCATTAGAAGACAGTATTAGTCGAAGAATAATAAACCCCTCGTTACAAGCGAGGGGTTTATTTGATTTTTCTCAAAATTTTGTTGCATCCGACGTGTCAAGGTCATTTGGGTTAAACCACTCTCCTCTCTAGCAACACCACATTTTCAACATGGTGTGTGTGTGGAAACATATCGACGGGCTGAATCCGGGTAACTTTGTACATTTCGTCCATCAAAGCCAAATCGCGGGCTTGGGTAGCTGGGTTGCAACTCACATAAACCACTTTTTCAGGAGCTGCTTCCAGGATGGTTTTCACCACATCTTCATCCATGCCAGCGCGTGGCGGATCAGTAATAATCACGTCTGGCTTACCATTGCGGGCAATAAAATCTCTGGTCAGAATTCTTTTCATGTCGCCGGCAAAGAAATTGGTATTTTCGATTCCGTTCAACACCGAGTTCACATGAGCATCTTCAATCGCTTCAGGAACGTACTCGATACCAACTACTTTCTGCACATTTCGGGCAATAAAATTGGCAATGGTTCCGGTTCCGGTGTATAAATCATAAACCACTTCATCACCTTTCAATCCGGCAAATTCGCGGGCAACCTTGTACAATTCGTAAGCCTGTTCGGAGTTGGTCTGGTAAAAACTTTTAGGTCCAATTTTGAACTTCAGTCCTTCCATTTCTTCCAGAATATGGTCATTTCCTTTGTAAACAAGGATTTCCTGATCGGTAATCGTATCGTTCCCTTTTCCGTTGATTACATACATCAGCGAAGTAATCTGAGGAAATTCAGCAGCAATGGCAGCCAGTAACTGTTCACGAGCTTCGGTTTCTTCGCGAAAAAACGAAACAATCAGCATCAAATCGCCAGTGGTTGAGCTTCGCACAATAATATTTCGGAGCAAACCATCTTGAATTTTACGATCGAAGAATTCGAGGTTATTCTCGTCGGCGTATTTCTTGATGAAGTTTCTGATCTGGTTTGACGGATCACCCTGAAGCCAGCATTTATTGATATTAATGATTTTATCGAACAACCCCGGACAATGAAATCCAAGCGCGTTCATGTTCATAACTTCGAGGTTTGTGCTGATTTCTTCTGAAGTCAGCCATCGTTTATTTGAAAATCCGAATTCGAGTTTATTGCGGTAGAAGATTGTCTTCTTTGAACCCAGAATCGGAGTAATTTCAGGAAGTTCAACGCGTCCAATGCGCCGCAACTGATCGCTTACCTGTTTCTGCTTGTAGAAAAGTTGTTTTTCGTAAGGAAGAAACTGCCATTTGCAACCACCGCAAACTTCAAAATGTTCGCAAAAAGCCGGGACACGATCGGGCGATTCAGTAACAACTCGGATCACTCGTGCTTCCATGTATTTGGAACGCTTCCTGGTTACCTGCAAATCAACCACATCGCCCGGAATAACATGGGTGGTAAATACCACCACATCATCCACACGACCGATTGCTTTTCCTTCCGCACCAATATCGGTAATTACAACACCTTCCAAAAACGGCTTTTCTTTTCGGCCTCGTCCCATGATTTTCAAATTTTCAGCAAAAGTAATTAATTCGGGTTAAGAACAGAACTGTAAAAATTGGCTTTTGTCACGAAGAAATTAAGACATTATTCTTCGTGTAAAAAACTGAATTAACTTTTTGTTTGTTCTGAAATATTTATCTTCGGTTCAAATTAGCCTAAACAGTAAACCGAAATCACACATGATGAAACAAGTATTAATTTTACTTTTCTGTATGCTGAAAGGCTACTCTTGTAGTCAGAATTCCATTAATTTGTCGCTAATTTCGCAAAAGAAAAAAATCATTGTTTAAATAACAAATTCACATGAAATTTATCGTCTCTTTATCCTTTCTGTTTTGTGTAATCTTTCAAATTTCGAATGCGCAAAATAAAAGCATTAAACAGGAAAAACTAGTCCGGTTCGAATTGCAATCTTCTGAATTAATTGGTGATTCAGGAGATCAAATATCGTCGCCCGACTATCATTCCAAAGTGTACTGGTTCCCGGTGAATGTACCATCAACCGTATTAACCGGGCTTGTGGCCAACCGCGTTTATCCCGATCCTTATTCAGGCATGAATAACATGTTGATTCCTGATGCATCGGATGAATTCAATAAAACGTACAATCTCAAACAGTACAGCCATATTCCCAATGTGGGCAATCCATGGAAAAAACCTTATTGGTACCGAACTTCATTTAAAGTTCCAGAAACCGACAAAGATCGCCACTTTCAGCTAATTTTTAAAGGAATTAACTACCGGGCTGCGGTTTGGGTCAACGGAAAACAAGTTGCCGATTCGACCCAAATGGTTGGTATGTTTGCCGAGTATAGTTTCGACATCAGCAAGCTGGTTCAGGCTGGAAAAGAAAACGGTCTGGCCGTAAAAATTTATCCGCTCGATGTACCTGGACTGCCAGCCAAAGAGCAACTAAAAGCATTCGACGACTTTTTTGAAAACGGTGGTCCAACTGGCGATATTGGTAAAAATGTAACCATGCTTTGTTCCGTAGGCTGGGACTGGATGCCTCCGGTACGCGACCGTAACATCGGCATCTGGCAGCCGGTCATTTTGCGCACTTCGGGCGATGTTACCATCAAACAGCCACACCTGATTACCGACCTGCCCAACCTTCCGGATACTTCGGTAGCCAAATTATCATTAAAACTTTCGTTGGCAAACCACGGAAGTGAATCGGCCAAAGGAACCCTGAAAGTGGACATTCGCCCGGAGAACTTTACCGGAACGGCATTTCAAATTATTAAAGATGTTACAATAGCCGCCGGATCAACTTCTGATGTTGACCTGAATGCCACAAATACCGACAAACTGACAATTAAACAACCCCATTTGTGGTGGCCTGTTGGATATGGAAAGGCCAATCTGTACCGTATTCAGCTAAAATACGAAACAAACGGCGTGGTTTCCGATGATACCACATTTGTTTTTGGAATTCGCACGGTAGCTTCAAAAGCTGTTGATGTCCCCGGAAAAATGTTGCGCCGCGATTTCTATGTGAATGGGAATCGTGTCCATCTGGTTGGTGGTGCCTGGGTTCCGGATATGATGCTAAATCGCGATTCTACCCGTTATGATGCCGAGTTGAAACTTTGCCGCAATGCCAATATCAACCTGGTTCGTATCTGGGGCGGTGGCGTTACCCCTCCGGATGTATTTTTCGATATAGCCGACCGCGAGGGTTTAATGGTATGGTCCGATTTCTGGGTGACCGGAGATACACATGGCGAATTTAAAGGCTCGGTTGACAATCCAACCGAAGGCAAAGTATTCGTCAGCAACGTGATCAGCACGATCAAACGCATCCGCAATCATCCGAGCCTTTTGCTATGGACCGGCGGAAACGAAGGCCATATACGTAAAGACGTTTACGACATCATGCGCGATAATATTATCGTCCTAGATGGAACACGTCCATACATACCATGTTCTTCCGGATTTGCCAAACTTCCGGCTGGATGGAATGGCTCCTGGCCCGATAACCTCGCATCAGGCGTGTACAGTGGTGGCCCTTATACCTGGCAGGATTCTAAGCAATATTACTATTTAGCCAACGATGCCAAAGATTGGGTTTTCAAAGACGAAACAGGTATTCCTTCGCAACCGACTTACAACAGCCTGAAAAAAATAATCCCGAACCTCGTGTGGGACAAAACCCTACCCTTCCCGGTGAATAATACCTGGGGGTATCACGATGCAGCCACCGGAAACGGCAAGTACGATGATTACTACAAAACCATGGTTGAACGTTATGGCGAACCTACCTCGATGGAAGATTTCTCGGACAAGATGCAGTTGATGAATGCTACCGGTTATCAAGGGATTTTCGAATCAGCCGGACATAAATTAAACGAGATTGGCGGCGTGATGACCTGGAAAATTAACGCAGCGTTCCCAAGTGTGATCTGGCAAATTTACGACTGGTACCTGGAACCCAATGCCGGCTATTATTTCGAGCAAAATGCCTGCGAACCTATTCATGTTCAGCTAAATGCCCTTGATTATAACGTTACCGTAATCAATCGCACGTACAAACCTTGTTCAAACCTAACTGTTCAGGCTGATGTTTTCAATATTGATTCGAAGCTGTTGTTCCATCAGGAGGTAAAACTCAACCTAACAGCTACCGACGTAAAAGAACCGTTCTCGATTTCAAAGGTTTTGGCCGAGGCAAAAGGCGTAAGTTTTGTGGTTCTGAACCTGAAAGATGCCACTGGCAAAGTAATCTCGCACAATGTTTACTGGCTGGCCGCCGACAACAATTATAAAGCGTTGAGTACCATGCCACGCACACAGATAAAAGCTTCCGTAGTAAAATCGGAACAGCTAAAAACGGAGACCAAATGGGCGGTTAAACTGACCAATGATTCGAAATTACTGGCCTTTTTCATCAACCCACAACTTAAAAGCGATGGAGAGGAAATCCTCCCTGCTTTCTGGTCGGCCAATTATGTTTCTTTGGCTCCCGGCGAATCCATTACCGTAACCGTAATTGCTCCAAACGGAAAGCTAAAAAGCAAAAATTTGGAAATCGGGATTGAAGGCTGGAATATTGAAAAACAAACGGTTCAGTTGCCGTAATGCAACAAGCATAAAAATACATAGTCATTGGTCATTAGGAAAGAATGGTTTCCTGATGACCAATGTTTTTTATTAAAAGGGTTTGCTGAATTTTAAGGATAAATAACATGTTTTATTATCCTGATTCTGCAAACCCTTTTTATCTTTGCATCAAACATAAAAGCCATGGCACGCATCAAAAAACGATACCTGATTCCGGGTATAATCCTGACAATTTTAGCTGTATTTTTATTTTTTCTGTCAACCATCACCAAAGACTACCTGGTTAAAAACAGCGAAAAGCTGATTGGACGAAAGATCGAAATCGGCGAATTGCATTTCAACTATGCCAAAGTAGCTGTTCAGGTGAAGAATTTTGTGCTTTACGAAGCGAATAAAACTGATCAGTTTGCTTCGTTCAGCGAATTTTATATTAACCTGAATCCTTGGGCACTCCTGACCAACGAATATTCGGTTTCAGAAATCCGACTGACTGAACCCAAAATACAGGTCATTCAAAATGGTGATACATTTAATTTCACCAGCATGATGCCTAAAGACAGCACAAACGTAAAAAAGGATACAACGACCAACAAAGTCCTGAAATTCACCATCCGGAACATTCAATTGAAGAATGGGCAGGTGAAATATGTTGATGCACAGAAGAAAAGTGAACTTGACCTGAAAGACCTGAACCTAAATCTTCCACTGATTGCATGGAATAACGAAAAATCCGACATGGGTGTCGATTTCACCATGGGCGAAAAAGGGCACGTGAATGTACAGGCAACAGTCGATAACATGAAGAAAAAATACCAGATCGACCTTGTCACGCAAAACATCGATCTTCAGCCAACCACCAGCTATCTAACCGATTATTTCGACGTAAAAGCCTTAAATGGTTTGCTAACCTCGAACCTGAAAATCGTAGGCGACATGAACGAGGTAATCAATATTTCAATCACTGGAAAAGGAACGGTTACCGACTTCTCCGCCACCGACGGACATTCAGAGAAAATCATTTCTGCCTCAAAGGTTTCAGTCGGCATCAACGACATGAACATGAAAACTTTCCACTTTGGCTTCGGTAAAATTGAAGTCGATCAGCCGAAATTACTGGTGGTTCGCGGTAAAAAAGCAATGAACATCATGCAATTTTTCGAACCATACTTTCGAAATGATTCCATTGCTAAAACAAAAGCACCGGTTCAGGAAACAGGAACAGCGGTGACTTATCGGATTGATACCATCAAAGTAAATAACGGATTGGTTTCTATTGCCGACAATACGCTGAACCGCCCATTCAAATACGATTTAAATGACCTAAACCTGACGATGACCGGACTGACAGAAAGCGCCGATGAAATTCCAGTGATTTTCAATACAAAACTCAACAATCGGGGCGAACTATCTGGTAAAACCATATGGAGCATGCAGGATTTTATGAAATTGCAAATGGATGCCAAAGTGAAGCGAATGGATTTGGTTAGTTTTTCGCCATACACCGAATATTACGTGGCATCGCCAATTACACAGGGTTGGTTCAACTATGACTTTGGTATTAAAATGGCCAAAACAAAACTAGAAAACACCAACAAAGTGAAAGTTGACGAACTGGAATTTGGTAAACGAACAAAAGATACAACGGCAATGAAAGTGCCTGTGCGACTAGCTTTATATCTGATGAAAGATGCCAAAGATGTAATCGCGTTCGATCTTCCGGTTACAGGAAATCCTTCGGAACCTAAATTCAAATTGGGAAAAATCATCTGGAAAACATTTGCCAATCTAATGATCAAAACAGCCTTATCTCCGTTTAAGGCATTAGCCGGGCTAGCTGGTGCAAATCCTGAATCAATGGACAAGTTGCCATTCGCTTTTGCTCAGGATTCGTTAACCCAAAAACAACGCGACGACCTGACAAAGCTGGCGACAATCATGAAAAAGAAGCCTGAGTTGACCGTTTCGTTGACGCAAACCACTGATCCGGAAAAGGAAAAAGCACAGATTGCCATTGAGCTAACCAAAGCCGAATTCGTTGCGGTACAGGGTACTGATCCTGCTGCAACAAAAGTAAATATCACATCATTAAAGAACGACGATGTTAATTTGCTGGCCTTTATCCGGAAATCGGTTCCTAAGGTTGATTCGCTGGGCATTGATGTGGCCTGCCTAAAACGAACCGATGCAGGCCGTGTTGAAAATCGCTTTCAGGAAATACTGGCACGACGCAACAAGTTAATTACCGATTTCATGGTTCAAAATCAAGGAATTCCAGCAGAATCAGTGCAAGTTTCGACTGTCGATTTTAAAAACATTCCACAAGAATTGAAAATTCCACAGTTTAAGGTAGAGGTTTCTATAAAATAAACATAGACCATCCCAAGCCCTCCCCTAAAGGGAGGGCTTAAATAATCTTGAATTTTAATTTGATGCAACTTAAAATAGCTGACGAAAAGCCCCATTTTCGGAGGGGTTGGGGAGGGTTTATTTTACTATCTTTGCACCCTCAATTTTACGATTTATGATTTCGGTTGATCAATTGGTCGTCAGTTTTGGCGGCTTCGAACTTTTTAAAGGTATTTCATTGCTGGTCAGTCCCAAAGACCGCATTGGGTTGGTTGGAAAAAATGGCGCGGGAAAATCCACACTTCTGAAAATTTTGGCCGGACATCAACAGCCCAACGAGGGGGTAGTTTCGGTCCCATCTGATGTTCGTTTGGGTTATTTACCTCAGCACATGGAGGTTTTCGATGGACGCACCGTATTTGAAGAAGCCGTTACTTCATTTGAAGAAATCCTAAATCTGGAACGACGAATTGAAGAACTCAATCAACAAATCTCCACAAGAACAGACTACGAATCAGCAGAATATCACCGATTACTCGATCATGTGACCGAATTTAATGAACGTTTTCACATGCTGGGCGGTAATAATTTTGAAGCTGAAGTTGAACGCACCCTGGTTGGTCTCGGATTCACCCGAACCGATTTCACCCGGCAGACTTCTGAATTCAGCGGCGGATGGCGTATGCGTATTGAACTGGCAAAAATCCTATTGAAACGTCCTGATGTTTTCCTGCTCGATGAGCCCACAAATCACCTTGATATTGAATCGATTCAGTGGCTCGAAGATTTTTTGAGAACCTACAACGGTGCAGTGGTGCTGGTTTCGCACGACAGGGCTTTTCTTGACGCCATCACCAACCGAACCATCGAAATTACACTTGGCCGCACCTACGATTTTAAAGCAAATTATTCCAAATACCAGATTCTTCGCAAGGAGCTGAAGGAACAGCAGATGGCTGCCTACATCAACCAGCAGAAAATGATTGCTGATACCGAAGATTTTATTGCACGGTTTCGCTATCAGGCAACCAAAGCTATCCAGGTACAATCGCGCATAAAAGCGTTGGAGCGACTTGAACGACTAGAGGTTGACGATGAAGATAACTCAGCCTTGCGCATCAAATTTCCGCCTGCACTACGTTCAGGAACAGTGGTTGCCGAAGTCAGGGGACTGACCAAAAATTACGGAAAGTTAAACGTTCTGAAAGATATTGATCTGACCATTGAACGCGGTGAGAAAGTCGCTTTTGTCGGGAAAAATGGTGAGGGAAAAACCACCTTGGCCCGTATCATCATGAGCGAGTTGGAATATCAGGGCGAGATGAAATTGGGTCACAATGTAAAAATAGGCTACTACGCACAAAATCAGGCAAATTTACTCGATCCGGAGCTATCTGTTTTTGAAACGATCGACCACATTGCGGTGGGCGAAATTCGAACCAAAATCCGCAATATTCTGGGAGGATTCATGTTTTCGGGTGAAGATGCTGATAAAAAAGTTCGCGTTCTTTCCGGAGGCGAACGTTCACGACTAGCGATGGTCAAACTGATGCTCGAACCGGTGAACCTACTTGTTTTGGATGAACCAACCAACCACCTCGACATCCGCTCTAAAGAAATCCTGAAACAAGCTTTGGTTGACTACGACGGAACGGTGATAGTCGTATCACACGACCGTGAATTTCTGGACGGACTGGTGAGTTGCGTATATGAATTCAAGGATAAAAAGGTAAAGCAGCATCTGGGAGGCATTTACGATTTCCTTCGTCGCAAGAAAATAGAATCGATGAAAGAATTGGAGAAAAAAGATGCACCTTTGATTCAGGATGTTAAAACGCAAAAAGTTGAAGAAGCCGAAAAAGTCAGCTTCGAAGAACGAAAAGAAATCAACAAGAACATCAATAAGTTCGAAAAAAGCATCGAAAAAAACGAACAGGAAATTGCCACACTCGAGCAGAAAATAGCTGAAATGGATGGTATTCTGGCCGAAACAAACGGATCAGATCCGGAGATTTTTAAAAAATACGATCGTCTGAAAAAAGAGCTGGAAAATAAAATGTATGAATGGGAAATCTTGCACGAACAGTTAGAAGAGCTGACGGCGAAGAAGACCTGGTAAAAAAGTAATAATTAGGAAATTTGAAGATGAAAATCCTCAAATCCTCAAATCTATAAGAAATGTTCAAACGAGAAGATAAACCTGCCGACGATTTGGTATTTGGAATCCGTGCTGTCATCGAAGCCATTCAGGCCGGAAAAGAAATTGATAAAGTACTGATAAAAAAAGGATTGGTTGGCGATTTATTCAAGGAACTGTTCGACCTGATCCGCATTCGGCAGATTGCTTTTCAGTATGTTCCGATTGAAAAAATCAACCGTATTTCGCGCAAAAATCATCAGGGTGTTCTCGCTTTTGTATCGCCGGTGGCACTGCAGCGAATCGAAGATATCATCCCCACAATATACGAAGCTGGTGAAACGCCATTCGTGCTGATTCTCGATCAGGTGACCGATGTGCGTAACTTTGGTGCCATCGTTCGTTCAGCCGAATGTGCTGGGGTAAATGCCATTGTTATTCCCGATAAAGGTTCGGCCCGAATCAATGCCGATGCAGTAAAAACCTCGGCAGGAGCATTGCACCTGATTCCAGTTTGTCGCACCCGCAGCCTGAAAGAAACCGTTTCGTTCCTGAAAGAATCGGGATTGAAGCTGGTTGCTGCTACCGAAAAAGCAACGGCAGTTTATACCAATGTTCCGCTTACTGGCCCCATTGCATTTATCATGGGTTCTGAAGATACCGGAATTGATCAGCGTTTGCTGGCATTGGCCGACGAGCAGGTTAAAATCCCGATCCTCGGAAAAATTGAATCACTGAATGTTTCGGTTGCCGCCGGATTGCTGATCTACGAAGTAATCAGGCAGAGAGGGTTATCAATAGCCAGTAATTAATTTTGATTCAATCTAAATTACGAATCCAGTAATTAAAGTAGCTTAAAAATTGCTAATATTGTTTGGTATGGGAACGTTCCCATCCTTAAACAATCATCTGAATGGCCAACATTAAGGACATTGCCCGAATGGCAAATGTTTCGAAGTCAACGGTGTCCAGGGTAGTTAGCAACAACGGGTATGTTAGTCCTGAAACCCGCGAAAAGATTGAACATTTGATGGAAGAGCACAACTTCCGTCCCAATATGTTTGCCAAAGGAATGCGCACCAACCGCTCCTTTTCAATCGGTATTCTTTTCCCCGACTTGTCGAATCCGTTTTTTACCGAATGGTATCGGGTGGTCGACCTCATTTCAGGAAAAATGGGCTATCTGAATTACATCTGCATTACCGACCCACTCGGAAAAACTGAAATTAAACGCATCGATGACTTGCTATCCCGAAACATCGATGGAATTATCTTCTTCTCATACCAAAAACATCCTGATATTTTAGAAAGATTGAAATCCATTTCGCGTCATACTCCCGTAGTTTGCTGCGATGGAATGATAATAGGCGAAGCCATTTCTTATGTATGCGCCGATGAACGAAAAGGAACATTTGATGCTGCCTGCTACCTGATCGAAAATGGTCGCAAAAGAATTGCTTATATTAAAGGAACTGATGACTATCAGGTGTGTGTTAACCGCTACGAAGGATATTTGCAAGCATTAAAAGAAGCCAATATACCTTCCGATGAATCACTTATTTTCAGTGGGAACTTCCTGATGAACGACGGCTTTGAAGCGGCCCGTTATTTCATGGAACAATCCAATCAGCCCGATGCGATTATGGCTGCCACCGACAACATGGCTTTTGGGGCACTAAAATACTTAAACGAACAGGGCATCGACGTTCCTGGTAAAGTTGCAGTAATCGGATTCGATAATCTTAACTTTTCAGCAGAATCAAAACCGCCCCTGACTACAATTGGCTTGCCTATTGAAACTTTGGCTAAAGTGACCATCGAGACGCTGATTTCACAAATAGAAAACGACAAAACAATTATCCAACATGTTTTCGATTGCGAACTGATAAGAAGACAGTCAACTTGATTTTTTTGTTTCGCTATGAGATCGTTCCCTAATACATAAAACTATATAAAATCCTAAAAACAGACACTTATGAATTCGACGAATGCTATTGAAATTGAAGAACTAAAAACCAAACCCGATTACAAAAAATGTGTAGAACGAGTTGAAGCCTGGTTTCAGGGTGAAATTCTCGACCGGGTACCAATCAGGTTTCACCGGCACAATGCCGAATATGATACACTGCACGTCAGCCAACATGCCACACTTCGCGAACGCTGGTTCGATTCTGAATATCAGGCTGATGAATTTCTGCGCAGTATAAAAGGAATGCGTTTTAATGCCGAAACCTTCCCGATATACATGCCCAATGTCGGGCCCAATGCTTATGCTGCCTTCCATGGAGGTGATATGACCTTTGAAGAAACGACCTCCTGGTATCACGAAATTATACACGATTACGACACAGATCTTTCAAAAATTCAATTCTCGAAAGAGAATGTCTTTTATAAAAAGTTGATGGAATTGACTGAAGTCGGAATCCAGAAATGCGATAATCAGTTTCTGGTAGGTTATCCCGACTTGCATCTCGGGCTGGATTGTGCCCTGGCCTGGCGCGGAACGAACAATTTATGCATGGATTTGATACTTGACCGGGGAAATGCCCAAAAACTTTTTAAACTTGCCAGCGAACACTTTCTGGATGTTTACGACGATTTTCACAATGTCCTTCAAGCCGCTGGTATGCCTTCGTGTACCTGGATGAACTTGCCGATTCCGAATGGCCGGTTGCACATTCCGAGTGCCGATTTCTCTTTTATGATATCACCGGATGATTATGCTGAATTTGGCTTACCTATCCTGCAAGAAGAAGTAAAAACAATGACCCATAACATATTTCATGTTGATGGAAAAGGTGTAGCCAATCACATTGACGCAATTTTAAGCGTTCCCCAGGTGCATTGCATACAATGGGTACAGGGTATGGCTGACGATTATCCCATTATGCAACACCTCGATTTTATTCGCTACATACAATCCAGAAACCGCGGAATTATTGTGGATTTAGCCAAAGAAGATTTAGATGAATACATGGGAAACATGTCGTCAAAAAACATTTTTTTATGGATAGCCACAGAAAACGAAGAAGAAGAATTTGCAATTATGAAGAAAGTAGAACGATGGAGTCGCAAACGTTAATTATTTATCGCCCTGCTCCCCCCTTCTGATTTTTCTATTAATTTCTAAAAATAACAGTAAACTTTTCAATCCTATGGTTTTAAGAATTTATTAATTTAGAATCGTTCGGCGTCGTTCATATATTGTTACCTTTGCACCCCTAAAATTCAAGCATATAAAAATACATAACATATGATTACGGTTTCAAATTTGGCTATTCAATTCGGGAAAAAGCCTTTGTTTTCAGATGTAAATCTAAAGTTCACACCAGGTAACTGTTACGGTGTAATTGGCGCAAACGGCGCCGGCAAATCAACCTTCTTGCGGATAATTTCAGGAGATTTGGATGCCACCCGGGGATCCGTTCTGATGGGTACCGGCGAACGGCTCTCTGTTTTGAATCAGAACCACCACGCTTTCGATGAATATACCGTACTCGATACCGTTTTGATGGGACACAGCGAACTGATCCGCATCATGAAAGAGAAAGATGCGCTTTATGCCAAACCCGATTTTTCTGAAGAAGACGGGATGCTGGCAGCCAAGCTTGAAGACGATTTTGCAACCATGAACGGATGGAATGCTGAAAGCGATGCCGCAGGATTGCTGAGCGGCTTGGGCATTAAGGAAGACATGCATTATACGCTAATGAAAGACTTGAACGGCAAGGAAAAAGTTCGTGTTTTACTTGCTCAGGCATTGTTTGGAAATCCGGATAACCTGCTACTCGATGAGCCTACCAATGATCTTGACCTTGAAACCGTACTTTGGCTTGAAAATTATTTGGCTAACTGCCAGAATACGGTAATTGTCGTTTCACATGACCGCCACTTCCTTGATAATGTTTGTACCGATGTGGTCGATATCGATTTTGGCAAAATCCGTGCTTTCTCCGGAAACTATACATTCTGGTACGAATCGAGCCAGTTGGCACTGCGCCAGGCTGCCAATGCAAACAAAAAAGCAGAGGAAAAGAAGAAGGAGCTTCAGGAATTCATTCAGCGTTTCAGCGCCAACGTAGCCAAGTCGAAACAAACGACCAGCCGCAAAAAAATGATCGAAAAGCTGAAAATTGAAGAAATCGAACCTTCAACACGCCGCTATCCTGGAATCATTTTTCAACAGGAAAGAGCTACAGGCGACCGTGTACTGACTGTCGAAAATTTGTCGTATGTCCAGGACGGAGAAGTGTTGTTTAAAGACATTTCATTTACCATCGAGCGTGGCGACAAAGTGGTTTTTCTGGCTAAAGAAAATCGCGCCATTTCAGCATTTTTCAACATTATTAATAACCTGATTGAGCCTACAACCGGAACGATCGAATGGGGAGTGACCATCTCAACGGCTTATCTACCCATTGATGTTACCGAATTCTTTACCAAGGACGAGACACTATACGAATGGTTGGGAAACTATTCCACCGATACCAGTGAGAATTTTCTTCGTCAGTATTTAGGCAAAATGCTTTTTTCGGGCGACGATCTTCAAAAAAGCGCCAAAGTACTTTCAGGAGGCGAAAAAATGCGTTGTATGATTGCCCGTATGATGCTGGCACATCCAAACACGGTAATTCTTGACCACCCAACCAATCATTTGGATATGGAGTCCATTCAAGCATTCAATAACAACATGAAAACATATCCGGGGCAAGTGCTGATGACCGGTCATGACCATGAGTTCATCGAATCGGTTTGCTCGCGTGTAATCGACCTGACTCCTCGCGGAGCCATTGACAAATATATGGATTTTGAAGATTACCTTACCGACGAAAGGATCAAAGCCCTACGCGAAGAGAAGTACAAATAATCTGAGTCTTCTTAGTCTCTCCGAATTTGTTTCGGGGTCTTATGCTTCAATACAATATACAAAAGCCATCTCTGAAATTTTCGGGGACGGCTTTTTTCGATTACCACCAGAATTGAAGTTCAAAAATCAATCGATGCTTGCTAAAGAATCTATTGATCTGTAATTTAAATTAATTCCAGATAAGGCAAGATTTTAATGTGTACCACATTTTCTAAAAACCGCAATTGATCCATGTTTTCAACAGAAATTCATCAATACGCATTAGTATTCAATACTTTACAAATAGCAAAATAAAATTCATTTTTTTAATCAAATTTTACATTTTTTTAACCTATACTGAAAAATAATTTTTTTTATCATTTTATTTTACTTTAACTTTAAACGTTCAACATATAAATCCGACATGATTCTAAGTAAAAACACAGGTTTTAAGGATAGCGAGTCGATCAATATGTTTAACTCTTTTGGTTCTATAAAGCGATTCTAATTCCATATATTTTAAATTTACTTAAAAATCATGTTATCACCCTTCAAAATGTGAGTAACAAATGGTCTTGCCTTGTCAAATTTCTAGATTTAGAAACATCAAATCTCAATAAATAAGCGCATTTCATAATTTACACCAAAATCCAGTAAATTATATTGTGTTATTCAATATTGGTTGATTCGTCAAAGTCTATTAATCAATCAATAAGCGCTTTATCCATTTCTAGGTAGTTTACAGATAATTACAAGATGAGCTTACCCAATTCCTAATTCATCAATCAGAATTCTCAACTTCAATCGCTTTAAACAACAGACCAATAAGACTATTCCAGATCTTCGCTTAAAAACTAACTGAATTTATTAATACATTCTACAATTATAAAACTGCTATGGGTATATGTGCCGATAGTATCCGCTAAGCATCTAATCAAAAACTTAAAAATATGAAAACACTTTTACTGCGACAGAAAAGCGCGCTGCTAGTTCCAATGCTCTTTTTGCTGATGATGGCAATGAGTACGATAGGGATAGCACAGTCAACGGTAAAAACCGACAAAGAGGATTACATGCCAGGCGACACAGTGACAATCTCTGGTTCCAACTGGCAACCAGAAGAAAACGTGAGTTTTGTAATTGAACATATGCTATATACATGGCACGAAAATGACACCATTTCTACTTTTGCCAACACAAATGGTGATATCTTGGATGCCAGCTATATTATTAACCCGCAAGACTTGGGCGAAACCTTTTTATTGACGGCAACTGGGAAAACTTCCGGTAAAACAACAAATTGGCAGTTTACAGATGCGACAAAAAGTATTTCAAATAGTACGACTTGGAGTGCTGCAGGAATTGGTTCGAGTGACGCCGTGAAGATTACCAAAGGGGCAATATTGACTGTAGATGTAAGCAACGGGGTATGCGCTAGCATAGACATTGGGACAACTGGTTCGGGAAATAGCGGTACCTTACAGTTTGGATCGGGAACTCAAGTAACGGTAAGTGGTGATGTCAATGTAGGTGTGGCCGCCAATAGTGGCATACTGAATATGACAAGCGGGGGTACTTTAAAAATAGGTGGAGCTTTTGCTATCAATACTACAGGAACTTTTACCGCTGGCACTGGAGCCATTGAATACCATGCTTCAGGTAATCAAACTGTTACTACTACTACATACAATGATCTTGCAACCAGTGGTGGTGGAATAAAAACCTTGAGTGGTAATATAGTTGTGGGCGGAAACCTGACAATCGCATCAGGCACAACTATGGATGTTTCATCTTCGAACAATACTAGTAATATATGTACTCTTAGTGTTGCCGGGAATTGGAGCAATAGTGGAACATTAACACCAAGAAGCGGTACTGTCACACTTGCAGGAAGCTCTGGTAACCAAACAATCTCAGGTTCCACAACTTTCAACAATCTCACACTAGATGCAACTGGAGCTACAAAAGATTTCGGAACAAGCAACATTACCATAGGTGGAAATTTAACTGTTACTGCCGGTATAATGTCGTCTGGTACATCGAGTTTTGTATTTAGTGGTTCAGGAAATCTGGCTGGTGCAAACGCTAAAAAATTCTATGATATTCAAATCAATAATGGCGTCACAACTACGATTTCAAGCGATCAGGTATTTATAGCACACAACTTCACAAACAATGGAACATACACATATAGTGGAGCAATCAAGAAAACTACTTTTAATGGGAGTACAGCTCAAATACTTTCGGGACCTGCAAATACGACATTTGGTGATTTGACAATTAATAACACTAACGGAAGCATAACTCTCGGGCAGAATATTGTCGTTGATGGATCACTCACTCTTACAAACGGTATTATTGATGCTGTTACGAATAATAAAACAGTGACAGTTGCTGCTGCCGGATCTATCAGTGGCGGCTCATCATCAAGTTATATTAACGGTAAACTAGCCCGCTTATACAACAGTGCTGCTTCAAAAAAATTTCCAATAGGTAAAAGTGGAAATTACCGTCCTTTAACTCTTCAATATACTGCTTTAACAGGAACAAGTACGGTTGTAGCCGAACAATCTGAAACTTCAATCGTTGGTACACTTCCGGAAGTTACAACCCTTTTTGCAGGCCGTCAATGGAATATAACACAATCCGGCGGTAGTGGATTAACATATAACATTACTCTCGACGGTACCGGTTTCGCCCCAACCGGCGACCCCGTAATTTTAAAAGATGGAACAAACCCGCTAAATTCATATCCGGCCACTGCATTAGGCAATAACTATACCGCCACAGGACTGACTAGCATGAGCAATTTTGCGCTTGCTTATTCCTGTGCCAATCCAACAATCAGTGTTCAACCACTTCCAACATCACAAACAGTCTGTGTAGGAAGTTCTGTGACTTACTCAGTTACCGCAAATGGACCAGGTACTGTTTCTTACCAATGGAAAAGAGGTAGTACCAATGTAGGAACTAATTCCCCAACCCTGACTATAAACCCGGTAACTGCCACTGATGCTGGTTTATATACAGTTGTTGTAACCAGAGCTTGCGGCTCAAGTGTAACTTCGAATGCTACTGAATTGGCGATTGATCCAGTTCCAACGCTCTCAATCAACGATGTTACAGTTAACGAAAATGCCGGTACTGCGCAATTTACTGTTACCCTTTCTGCAGCAGTTGCCTGTGATGTAACTTTTAATGTTGCCACTGCAAATAATACCGCAACCGCCGGGAGCGATTATACTGCAATTTCACCAACTCAATATAAAATAAACGCTGGTAGTACTACTACAACTATTACTGTTCCGATTGCAGATGATGCTGTTGTGGAAGGGTTAGAATCATTTTATGTAAATATTTATGAACCTGTTAATGCGACAGTTTCAGATGCTCAGGGTCTGGGAACAATCACTGACCTGACAACGGCAACGCTCTCAATCAACGACGTGAGTGTTGACGAAGCTGCCGGAAACGCAGTATTCACCGTTACTTTGAGCAATCCTGTTCAGAACAACTTCACCGTGGCTTATACCACAACCGATGGAACAGCAATTCAGCCGGGTGACTACACAACCGCTGCCGGTACGCTGACTTTTGGTGGACTAAACCCACTGACTCAGACAATCACAGTGCCGATCATCAACTCATTAACAACGGTTGAACCAACCGAAAACTATACCGTTGATTTAAGCGGTCTGCTTGCAAACAGCCAGGCGGTAACCGTCGCTGATGCTCAGGGTCTGGGAACAATCACTGACCTGACAACGGCAACGCTCTCAATCAACGACGTGAGTGTTGACGAAGCTGCCGGAAACGCAGTATTCACCGTTACTTTGAGCAATCCTGTTCAGAACAACTTCACCGTGGCTTATACCACAACCGATGGAACAGCAATTCAGCCGGGTGACTACACAACCGCTGCCGGTACGCTGACTTTTGGTGGACTAAACCCACTGACTCAGACAATCACAGTGCCGATCATCAACTCATTAACAACGGTTGAACCAACCGAAAACTATACCGTTGATTTAAGCGGTCTGCTTGCAAACAGCCAGGCGGTAACCGTCGCTGATGCTCAGGGTCTGGGAACAATCACTGACCTGACAACGGCAACGCTCTCAATCAACGACGTGAGTGTTGACGAAGCTGCCGGAAACGCAGTATTCACCGTTACTTTGAGCAATCCTGTTCAGAACAACTTCACCGTGGCTTATACCACAACCGATGGAACAGCAATTCAGCCGGGTGACTACACAACCGCTGCCGGTACGCTGACTTTTGGTGGACTAAACCCACTGACTCAGACAATCACAGTGCCGATCATCAACTCATTAACAACGGTTGAACCAACCGAAAACTATACCGTTGATTTAAGCGGTCTGCTTGCAAACAGCCAGGCGGTAACCGTCGCTGATGCTCAGGGTCTGGGAACAATCACTGACCTGACAACGGCAACGCTCTCAATCAACGACGTGAGTGTTGACGAAGCTGCCGGAAACGCAGTATTCACCGTTACTTTGAGCAATCCTGTTCAGAACAACTTCACCGTGGCTTATACCACAACCGATGGAACAGCAATTCAGCCGGGTGACTACACAACCGCTGCCGGTACGCTGACTTTTGGTGGACTAAACCCACTGACTCAGACAATCACAGTGCCGATCATCAACTCATTAACAACGGTTGAACCAACCGAAAACTATACCGTTGATTTAAGCGGTCTGCTTGCAAACAGCCAGGCGGTAACCGTCGCTGATGCTCAGGGTCTGGGAACAATCACTGACCTGACAACGGCAACGCTCTCAATCAACGACGTGAGTGTTGACGAAGCTGCCGGAAACGCAGTATTCACCGTTACTTTGAGCAATCCTGTTCAGAACAACTTCACCGTGGCTTATACCACAACCGATGGAACAGCAATTCAGCCGGGTGACTACACAACCGCTGCCGGTACGCTGACTTTTGGTGGACTAAACCCACTGACTCAGACAATCACAGTGCCGATCATCAACTCATTAACAACGGTTGAACCAACCGAAAACTATACCGTTGATTTAAGCGGTCTGCTTGCAAACAGCCAGGCGGTAACCGTCGCTGATGCTCAGGGTCTGGGAACAATCACTGACCTGACAACGGCAACGCTCTCAATCAACGACGTGAGTGTTGACGAAGCTGCCGGAAACGCAGTATTCACCGTTACTTTGAGCAATCCTGTTCAGAACAACTTCACCGTGGCTTATACCACAACCGATGGAACAGCAATTCAGCCGGGTGACTACACAACCGCTGCCGGTACGCTGACTTTTGGTGGACTAAACCCACTGACTCAGACAATCACAGTGCCGATCATCAACTCATTAACAACGGTTGAACCAACCGAAAACTATACCGTTGATTTAAGCGGTCTGCTTGCAAACAGCCAGGCGGTAACCGTCGCTGATGCTCAGGGTCTGGGAACAATCACTGACCTGACAACGGCAACGCTCTCAATCAACGACGTGAGTGTTGACGAAGCTGCCGGAAACGCAGTATTCACCGTTACTTTGAGCAATCCTGTTCAGAACAACTTCACCGTGGCTTATACCACAACCGATGGAACAGCAATTCAGCCGGGTGACTACACAACCGCTGCCGGTACGCTGACTTTTGGTGGACTAAACCCACTGACTCAGACAATCACAGTGCCGATCATCAACTCATTAACAACGGTTGAACCAACCGAAAACTATACCGTTGATTTAAGCGGTCTGCTTGCAAACAGCCAGGCGGTAACCGTCGCTGATGCTCAGGGTCTGGGAACAATCACTGACCTGACAACGGCAACGCTCTCAATCAACGACGTGAGTGTTGACGAAGCTGCCGGAAACGCAGTATTCACCGTTACTTTGAGCAATCCTGTTCAGAACAACTTCACCGTGGCTTATACCACAACCGATGGAACAGCAATTCAGCCGGGTGACTACACAACCGCTGCCGGTACGCTGACTTTTGGTGGACTAAACCCACTGACTCAGACAATCACAGTGCCGATCATCAATAACGCTGTTGCTGAACGTACTGAAAAATTTGTGGTTGACCTGAAGAATCTAATGCCGGCCGCACAGAACGTATCGGTCAGCGACAACCAAGGCGAAGCTACAATCACTGACAACGATGCCTACACAGTTTCACTGGCTGGGTTTAAAGTCACAGAAACCGATGGCGTGCAGACACAGAACTTCGTGGCTACCATGACTGGTAAAGCACAGGAAAATGTTTTGCTGACCTTCAATACAGCAGTTGGAACCGCAGGTACAACTGACTTCACAACTGTAACCAGCTACACAGCTACTATTCTGGCAGGTAATTCAACAGTCAATATCCCTGTTAATGTTCTGGGTGACTTGATTACTGAACCACAGGAAGTATTCACCGGAACTATTGTGCTGGCTACTGCAAACGGACAACAGATTACTGTTACTTTAGCTGGCGCAACAGCTACTGCTACCATCAACGACAACGACGCTTCAAGCGTGGCCATCGATGATGTGACAGTCAACGAATCAGCCGGAACAGCAGTGTTCACCGTTAAATTAACAGGAGCTATTCAGGATGAATTGAAAGTAGATTATGCAACAAGCAATGTTACAGCTCTGGCAGGCAGCGACTATACTACAACTTCCGGTACGCTTACTTTTGCACCTAGTTCAATCAATGGAGTCACGCTCACCATTTCTGTTCCGATTATCGAAAATCTGATTACTGAGCCGACTGAAACTTACAATGTAAACCTGACCAACGTGGTTAGCACAGGCGTTGCAACAATTTCAGATAATCTCGGTGTTGGTACTATCAACGATAACGACGCATCAAGCGTGGCAATTAACGATGTGACTGTTGACGAATCGGCTGGTACTGCCGTATTCACAGTGACCTTAACCGGTGCTATCCAGGATGCTTTATCAGTAAATTATGCAACAAGCAATGGTTCTGCAATGGCTGGAAGCGACTATACAACAACTTCAGGAACACTGACGTTTGCAGCCGGTTCAGTAAGCGGAGACAAACTGACCATCACCGTTCCAATTCTTGACGGTGCAATCAGCGAACCGACAGAAACCTACAATGTTACATTAAGCCATGTTGTAAGTACTGGTTCTGCTTCAATCAGCAAAGCAATTGGGGTAGGCACGATTACAGACAACGACGCTTACACCATTTCGCTGGCAGGATTAACAGTAACCGAAACCGATGGAACACAAACCAAAAACTTTGTGGCTACCATGAGCGGTTACGCTCAGGAAGATGTTGAGCTGACTTTCAATACAACACCTGGAACAGCAACTGCTGGTTCTGACTTCACCGCACAGGCTGCAACAACTGTTAAAATCCCCAAAGGGACAAAAACAGTAGACATTCCGGTCAATATTCTGGGTGATGCAATAGCTGAACCAAGCGAAGCTTTCACCGGGACCATCGTATTGGCCAATGATAACGGTCAACAGATTACAGTTCTTCCGACCGCAAAAACAGCTACGACTGACATTCTCGACAACGATGTTTACACTATCAGTCTTGCAGGCTTCACGGTAACAGAAACCAATGCAGGCGCACCAACATCTGACTTTATAGCCACGATGAACGGTTTAGCCCAGCATGACGTAGTTCTGACTTTCAGCACGGCAGATAACAGTGCCAATGCAACCAGCGACTATCTTGCACAAAGTACAGTATCCTACACCATTGTAGCCGGCGCGAACAATGTTCACATCCCGGTAGGTATAGTAGGTAATCTGATGGCAGAACCGACTGAAGACTTCAAGGGCACGATCACCATGAGTAATGGTAACGGACAGCAGGTAACAGTAGCAGGTGCAATGGCCACATCAACGATCAACGATAATGATGTTTACACTATCAGTCTTGCAGGCTTCACGGTAACAGAAACCAATGCAGGCGCACCAACATCTGACTTTATAGCCACGATGAACGGTTTAGCCCAGCATGACGTAGTTCTGACTTTCAGCACGGCAGATAACAGTGCCAATGCAACCAGCGACTATCTTGCACAAAGTACAGTATCCTACACCATTGTAGCCGGCGCGAACAATGTTCACATCCCGGTAGGTATAGTAGGTAATCTGATGGCAGAACCGACTGAAGACTTCAAGGGCACGATCACCATGAGTAATGCCAACGGACAGCAGGTAACAGTAGCAGGTGCAACGGCCACATCAACGATCAACGATAACGATGTTTACACCGTTTCGCTGGCTGGGTTCACCGTCAACGAAACCAATGGTGTGCAGACACAGAACTTCGTGGCTACAATGACCGGAACAGCTCAGAAAGATGTGGTGCTTAGTTTTACCACTTCAAATGGAAGTGGTATTGGTGATGCAACTGCAGGTTTAGACTATACACCTCCAATTGTATTGCTGTACCCAATTATTGCTGGCCAAACTTCTGTAAATATTCCGGTGAGTATTCTAGGGGATAACTTGTTTGAACCTACAGAGACTTTCACTGGTACTATTAACATCAGCAACAACAATGGGCAACAAATATCTGCACCAACTCCTGCTAATTCAGCCATCGCAACTATTATCGATAATGATGTAAAACTTACCATCGAAAAACCAGAGGCTAATTCAGGTCAGTACTCCGATGTTATCAACCTATGGGCAAAAGTGGAAAATGGCAATGGTGATTTACTGACTGGTGGTACAGTTGTATTTACAGTTGGGACTCAACCACCAACTGCTCCTATTCCTGTAACTAATGGGTATGCGATAACCACCTTTAAATTAAACCAGAATCCAAACCTCTCGACTAATGAAATGGTAAAAGCTGTTTATTCAGGAGCACCAATTGGACCTATAACTTATGAAGGTATCACAGTAACCAAAGCCTTTGATATTGTTAAGGAAGATGCCATTGTTGATTATACCGGGCCTGAATTTGTGGGCGAGTCGAATCCAAATTTGAGTTCAACACCGGTATTGCTGAGCGCATCCATCATGGATATGCCGGATGGTGCTGGTAACGGGGGCGATATCCGCAATACAAGGGTTAAGTTCTACGATGTGAATACAATGGCCGATATTTCTGGTTGGCTGACACCGGGTCTTGTAACTCCGGGCGATGCCACCAAGGGAATTGTGACCTTAAACTGGAGTGTTCCGGTTCCTACATCGGGATATAATACGTTCACTATTGGTGTAATGATTGAAGGTACAGGTTATTATGTTGGTGGTCCGGCCCAGTCGGTGCTGAATGTTTATCGTACTACATTAGATGAGTTCATAACTGGTGGTGGTCACATCATCCCGATGGATTCAAAAGGGGAATATGCATCCGATCCTGGACAAAAGGTCAACTTTGGGTATAATGTGAAATGGAACAAGTCGTTGACTAATCTGCAGGGTAATTTAAACCTTATCTTCCGTAGAGGTGGACAGGTATACCAGATCAAGAGCACTGCTACCAACAATCTGTCGATTAACACATTGAATCCATGTTCGCAGCAGGCAACCTTTACAAGTAAGGCCAATTTGACCAATGTAACAAATTCAACCATGCCGGGATCAATTTACGGAGGTTTGAGCTTACAGGTAACCATGACCGATAATGGTGAGCCTGGTGTTGCTGACATGATAGGGTTTACACTCTACAACGGCAGTACGCTGATTTTCTCATCGAGCTGGCCTGTAAACAAAACTGTTGAATTGCCATTGGGTGGTGGAAACAATGTAGTACACAACGGTACAATTTGTAACGCAACAACCGCTACCACAACCCCGATTTCTTCAACCAAGAATCCTTCTATTTTAGGTGATTTGGTTACCTTTAAAGCAACTGTAACCGAATCGTTAACAGCTAATCCTGAAGGTACAATAACATTCAAAATTGACGGAATAAATCCGGGAACTACAGTAACTATGGTTGGAGGCTCCGCTTCAATTTCAACTAATGATCTTACGCAAGGTTCACATTCGATTACAGCCGTATACTATAGTTCTAATGGATTCGACACAAGCACGGGCATTTTAACACAAACCGTCAATTCAACTTCAGCTACCCTTGCTTCATCGTTGAATCCTTCAGTTAGCGGCAATAACGTAACCTTTACAGCAACCGTTACAGGTGGATCAGATCTAAAAACCGTTACTTTCAAAGATGGCAGTAATGTAATTGGAACTTCTACACCAAGCGCAGGAATTGCAGTACTTACAACCAATTTGCTATCCGTAGGATCGCATAATATCACCGCTGTATACGATGGGACCGTGGTATCTCCAATTTTAATCCAGGTAGTAAACAACTTGTCGGTTTCAATTACTTCTTTGAAGAATCCTTCCTTGGTGGGTGAATCGGTTGCCCTTTCGGCAACTGTTTCAGGTAGTCTGTCAGGAACTGTTACGTTCAAGGATGGTACAAACTTCTATCGGAACAGGAACTTTGAGTTCCGGAAGTACAATCTTGAATTACACATTCACTTCAGCCGGTACGCATTATATTACGGCAGTTTATGGAACTACTACTTCGGCATCTTTGTCACAGGTTGTAAACAGTGTTTCAGTTATGCTTGCTTCATCTAAGAATCCGTCTTCTCTAACTGAACCAGTTATTTTAACGGCAACAGTAAACGGAGGCGTTGATGGAAGAACAGTCAAATTCGTGGAAGGAACTACTACTTTATTATCTACAACATTAAGTGGTGGCAAGGCAACATTTACCAGTTCCACATTATCAGCTGCTTCGCATATTATTAAAGCTAGTTATTATGATGCTGCCGGAACAGCTGTAATTAGTGAGGCTTCATTATCCCAGGTTGTTTCCAATTTGTCAATTGCTCTTGTTTCATCGAAGAACCCACAATTGCCTAATACCAGTGTAACCTTTACCGCAACGGTAGCCGGAACAGGTGGTTTCATTCCATCAGGAACAGTGACATTTAAAAAGAATGGTGCGGTAATAGGTAATGCAGTGACTTTGAGCAATGGCAAAGCATCAATTTTAGCGAGCTTCCCATTGGGTTCTTATTCGATAACTGCAGTTTATAATGTAACAGGCCTTACTTCAGCTACACTAACACAATCTATAGTTTCAAAGCTTCCGAAGGTGGCTGAAATTGTAGAAATGGGCACACCGGTTGCAGTTGAACCACTTATAAAGGCATATCCGAATCCATTCACAGAAAGGTTAAACATTGAATTTAGTTCGGCAACTGACACACAAGCGCTACTGGAAATCTTCAGCATTACTGGTGCAAAACTTGAAACGCTGTTTAAAGGTCCTGTAGTTGGTGGAGTGGTTTACTTTGCTGAATATGTGCCTCGTTTGGTTAGCAGCCAGATGGTATTCTATCATTTGACTATGAATGGAAAAACCCAGGTTGGTAAAGTAATTTTTAATGAAAGAAAATAATCAAGCATTAGTATGTGAAAAAATGTTCCGGTAGAATGAATCGAACCGAGCTATTTTCAAGGCGAGCATCCAAAGGGTGTTCGCCTCTTTTTTTGCACGTATTTTATAATTAGAAGATAATTGAAGCTGCAAGGTTAAATTTCAGGGATTGGTAACACGCACTCTTAGAACCCCTTCAAACACTGGATTACTGGCAATCTTAAAACAAAAGAACCATGCATTTAACAAATAGGAAACATTGTCCAGACTTCTTAATATTTTATAGCTTGTAATTTAATGTTCGATTAACACTTATCTGAATCAGACGCCATATCTTTGTAACGTTATCACATTTCATAAGTTAGTTTGATTAGTTTTATTGGTTTAGTTAGTTTAGTTAGGTTTAGTTAGGTTTAGAGAAAGGGTAGATTAGAGAATCTATCCTTTTTTCTTTTTTAATATCATCCCCTACTCCATTTGTTCCTCTACTTCAATAAGCTCAAGCATTACTGATTGTCAGGATGACAAAAACAATTGACCAAATGATCGTTTACCATCCCGGTAGCTTGCATATGCGAATATACTATGGTTGATCCTACGAATTTGAACCCTCTGCGTTTTAAGTCAGAACTAATGGTATCAGAAAGTTCAGTTCTTGCTGGTATTTCAGATAATTTCGTCCAATGATTAACAATAGGCCGATGACCAACAAATCCCCAGATGTAATAATCAAAACTTCCAAATTCTTCAGCTACTTCAAGAAATCGTTGAGCATTATTAATGCTAGCTTCGATTTTCATTCGGTTACGAATAATACCTGCATCTGTCATTAGTTCCTCCACTTTTTGCTTATCAAACCTGGCTACCTGACGAACATCAAAATTCTTATAAGCAGCTCTGAAAGCTTCCCGCTTATTCAGGATCGTCAGCCAACTTAAGCCTGCCTGCATGCCTTCCAGAATCAAAAACTCAAATAGTTTTTGATCATCGTGAAGAGGTTTGCCCCATTCCTGATCGTGATAATTCGAATAAATTTCATTTTTCCGAGACCATTCACATCTATTTACCATAATCATACTCTGATATTAAGTATTTATAATCTGACACCTAAAAACAAAAAAATCAAAAATTCAAATTTACACCATTGTATTTCAAGGTTAATCTTTTCAAAAAATAATTAAAATTTACAAAAGAACTCCTTTCCGGCTAAAATATTATTTTTGCTATGTATAAATTGCACCTGCTTAAAACAGACTTGCTACGGAGTTTTTATTTTAAAATGACGGCAAAGAACAGAATGAGAAATATTTTCGAAGTGGAAGCCTCCCTGCATGTGAGTTCCATAAGAACGCACAGATATTCAAATTATTAACACTATTATTTTCGCGTGAAAAAGCTGATAATTATACTTTTGATCCTTAGTTCAAACATGGCTTTTAGTCAATTGAACATTAATTACTACATGGAGGTAGGCGAAACCCGCATACAGGTTGGTAACTATGTTGGCGCAATTGAAAGTTTCAATATCGTAATCAGGTTTAAGCCACACTTGCCCGAGCCTTACTATTTCAGGGGAGTAGCCAAGCATCAACTGGAGGATTTTCGGGGAGCTATTCTCGATTACAACAAAGCAATCGAAATAAAGCCTTTTTATCCAGATGCTTTTATGTACCGAGGATTGGCTTATCTGCAAATTAACGATTATGCAAAAGCAATTGCTGATTACAACCGGGCGATTGAACTTAACCCGCGCGATGCGAACATATACAACAATCGAGGTATTGCAAAAATCTCGATGAAAGATATCGACGGTGCAATAGCAGATTACACCAAAGCTTTGGAAATCAACCCAAAATACACCAATAGTTATATCAATAGAAGCAATGCGCTTCTGATGAAAAAGGATATCAGGGGAGCAATCAAGGATCTCAATCAGGCCATTATGATCAGGCCTCATTATGCAAATGCTTATTTGTTGAGAGGGTTGGCCCGTTTTGAACTCGACGATTATGCATCAGCTTTGCGCGATTTTGATCAATGCATAAAACTCGACCCTCAAAGTGCCTACGCATATAACAACCGTGGAATTGTAAAACAGAAACTTGAAGATTTCAAGGGTGCTATTAACGATTACAATTTAGCGTTACAACTTGATCCAACAATGGCGAATGCCTATATGAACAGAGGGATCGCCAAAGAAAATCTGAAAATTCCGGGCTATGATGCTGATTATGCCGTTGCAGCCAAACTCGACCCCAAATTTGCATTTAATCCGAAAGACGTTGATTACAGCGCTTTAGCTCAGGCCAAGAAAAAGGCGCAACAGCCTGTTCAACAAAGCCAGGCTCAAGCTCAGAATCAAATACCACCTGCACAGAATCCAAATTCGGCAGTTCAAAACACGGCAACAGCAGCCCAGCAAACCGATGCAGATGAAAATACCGTACCTAAAAAAGAGACCAAAGAAGAACGAGACCGGAGACGGTATAAGCTTTCGCTTGCCGATGCCCGTAACTTACCTACTGAAAAAGAGCAAGTTGTAGATGATGGCCGTATTCAAAATAAAAATATAGTAATCGATTTACAGCCCATTTTTGTCCTTGCGGCTCACCGCAAAAATTCATCAGATTATGGGCAAATTCAATACTTTAATCAGGAACTGGAATCCATCAATAATTACAACAATTACGACCCGGTGGTAGGCATCTCGAATAAACCAGCCGAAGATCAGGAAGATACTTATAAAAACTATATTTTATATTTCAACGAAAAAATTAAAAACAACAATAAGGAAAGTCAGAATTATTTGAGCAGAGGTATTTTTTATGGTCTGATTGACGATTTTACCAGCTCGATGAACGATTTGCAAAAAGCTATAGATCTGAATGGACAAAATGCACTGATCTACTTTTCAAGAGCCAACTGTCGGATGAAAATGACTGATATGATTGAACAAATCAAACAAAGCTCAGACCTGATTAAAGTCCCTTTAAAAAGCAATCCAAAACAAAATAACGAAACAATTACGGAAACCTTAACCGATTACTCCGATGTTTTGAACGATTATGCAACTTGCCTGAAATTTAATCCAAAATTTCCATATGCCTATTACAATCAAGCCTTTGTAAAATGCAAATTACGCGACTATGAAGGGGCCTTAGCCGATTTGAATAAAGCCATAGAAATTGAAAACGATTTTGCCGAAGCATACTTTAACCGTGGATTAACGAAAATTTACCTGGACGATGTTCAAGGAGGCGCAATGGATTTGAGTAAAGCAGGCGAACTTGGAATTCAGGATGCTTATAATATCATTAAACGATATTGCAATTAACTGTATCTTCGTCAGGTTGAATAAAAACAATTCGAAACGCCATGCCATTTGCCAACCAACCTCTCGCAGAACGCTTACGCCCAGTAACTTTAGATGATTACATCGGGCAGGAACACCTGATTGGTGAAGGAGCTGTTTTGCGTAAGATGATTGAGTCCGGCAAAATTTCATCTTTTCTTTTATGGGGGCCACCTGGTGTTGGCAAAACCACGCTCGCCAAAATCGTGGCCAATAAGCTCAACCGGCCTTTTCACACATTAAGTGCTATTAATTCAGGAGTTAAAGATATAAGAGATGTTATTGAGAAAGCCCAGAGGAATCAATTTTTCAACCATCCAAACCCAATCCTTTTTATTGATGAAATTCATCGTTTCAGCAAATCGCAACAAGATTCGTTGCTGGGCGCTGTTGAACAGGGAATAGTAACACTGATCGGGGCAACAACCGAAAATCCATCGTTCGAAGTGATTTCGCCACTTCTATCACGCTGCCAAGTATATGTGCTGAAGCATTTGGATAGAAAAGACTTGCTGAAAATCATTGAAATGGCGTTGACCAAAGATACTTTCCTGAAAACAAAAGACATCAGGATTGAAGAAGATGAAGCTTTGTTGCGTTTTTCGGGAGGAGATGCCCGAAAATTGCTTAACATACTGGAGTTGGTTGTAAACTCCGAAGAAAATGAACCCATTACAATTACCAATGAAAAGGTAATCGACAGGCTTCAGAACAACACTGCCTTATACGACAAAAACGGAGAAATGCATTATGACATTATCTCTGCCTTCATAAAAAGCATGAGAGGAAGCGATCCCGATGCCTCGGTTTACTGGCTTGCGCGAATGATCGATGGCGGCGAAGACGTTAAATTCATTGCCCGACGGATGTTGATTCTGGCAGCTGAAGACATCGGACTTGCAAATCCGAATGCACTGTTACTGGCTCAAAGCACGTTCGATGCCGTTCATAAAATTGGTTATCCCGAAGCACGGATTATCCTTTCGCAATGCGCCATCTACCTGGCCACTTCTGCAAAAAGCAATTCGGCATATTCGGCAATTGACGAAGCGCTGGCCCTGGTAAAATCGACAGGCGATTTGCCCGTACCCTTGCACATCCGGAATGCCCCGACCAAATTAATGAAAGAACTGGGTTACGCGAAAGACTACAAATACGCCCATTCTTATGAGAAGAATTTTATTGAACAGGATTTTCTTCCTCAGGAAGTTAAAACTCACCGATTCTATACCCCCCAGAACAATCCGCTGGAATTGAAAATACTCGAACGGTTAAAAAGCCTTTGGGGAAAACGATACGAAAAATAAATTCAACCGCAATAAACAGTCGATTCATAAACATGAAAATTAAAAATTAATTTCGAAAAAAAATTACAACTGATGATACCAAAACTCAAATACGAAAATTCTAATTTCCTTCTGTTGGCCGGTCCATGCGCCATTGAAGGCGAACAAATGGCCATGGAAATTGCCGAGCGGATCGTTAAAATTTCAGATAAACTCCAGATTCCCTATATTTTCAAAGGATCGTACCGAAAGGCCAACCGCTCCCGACTAGATTCATTCGCCGGAATTGGCGATGAAAAAGCCCTGAAAATTTTAAGAAAAGTCAGCGAGACCTTCGACATTCCTACGGTCACCGATATTCATTCGGCTCCGGAAGCCGCGATGGCTGCCGAATATGTCGATATGTTGCAAATACCTGCCTTCCTGTGCCGCCAAACCGACATTCTGGTTGCTGCTGCCGAAACAGGGAAAGCGGTAAACATTAAAAAAGGCCAGTTTTTATCGGCCGAAGCCATGAAATTCGCGGTTACCAAAGTTCGTGAAAGTGGCAATAACAATGTGTTTTTAACCGAACGTGGTTCTACTTTCGGGTATTATGATTTAATCGTTGATTATCGGGGAATCCCTGAAATGCAACAAAATAATTGTCCGGTTATCCTTGATATTACCCATTCATTGCAGCAGCCTAACCAATCGAGCGGCGTTACAGGCGGGCAGCCCCAATTGATTGAAACCATTGCCCGTGCCGGAATAGCTGTTGGCGTTGATGGTATTTTTATTGAGACTCATCCCGATCCGGCAAACGCCAAATCAGATGGAGCCAATATGTTGCAGATTGATTTGTTGGAAGGACTTTTAACCCGGTTGGTGCAGCTCAGGCAAGTGGTTAAAACATTTTAGTATCGCCTCCTTTTGATCAGTTTAATTTGCATTATCCTGACATCGGATACCGGACGATCATCAGCTTTCCGGGTTTCAACACCGGCAATCCGATCGACGACATCCATTCCCTTCAACACTTCACCAAAAACCGTGTAGTTTTGATCGAGATGTGGACTTCCGCCGATGGTCCGGTAAACCTGTCGTTGTGCTTCCGGAATCCGATAGGGAACCATTTCTGCCAGCTCATTTTTAATCCGTTCATTTAGCATGGTATCAAGTACCGAAAGACTATCTTTTTTGGCAACATCAGTGCTTAATTTCCGCATTTTACTAATCAGATTCTGATTGGCAGGATTACGGACAACGCTGTTATAAGCACGGTAATAATTGATTCGTTTTTCGCTGACATTAATCAGGCTATCAGTCATTGCTTTCCGTTGAATAAATGTAAACTGAGTACTGCTCGATGCTTGTTCCGGATTCTCCAAATCGCCGGTTCTGGCAGCATTAACGGCTCCACGTTTATGAAAATAGTGCTGATTGATTTCGGCCGGAATTGTATAGGGCAATTCACCATTTCCCAACGAAGCTTCAGCCTTGGCATTTTTACTTTCGGGATCGCCTGTCTGGATCAAAAAATTGTTAATCACACGGTGAAAAAGCAGACTATCATAAAAACTCTGATTGACCAGTTTCAGAAAGTTATTCCGGTGCATAGGCGTTTCATCGTACAACCTGAAAATAATTAAACCTTTATCGGTTACCAATTCAACATCGCGTTTAAGGTCACGTTTCCGCACACCATTGGCAATCCAGGGGTTGCATCCATAAAGTGACAGAACAACAAGTATGGATAAATATTTGGTCATAAGAAAAAACGATTTGTAGTTTAACATCATTTTCGCATGGGGCTAAATATACATAAAAAGCGACCGTTGCATAAGTGTAACGGTCGCTTTTAAAATTTTTCTGATGGAACCCGATTACTGAGGCAAATCGTTTTCGCCTTTCACATAGCCAAAATTGGCCAAAATACCGCCGTCAACATAAAGCACATGTCCGTTCACAAAATTGCTGGCTTTTGATGCAAGGAACAATGCCGCATTACCTACATCTTCAGGCTGTCCCCAACGACCGGCAGGTGTACGGGTCATCACTAAATCATTAAATGGGTGACCATTTTCGCGGATAGGACCTGTTTGAGCGGTTACAATGTAACCAGGGCCAATGCCATTAATCTGGAGGTTGTATTTTGCCCATTCGCAGCACATGTTGGCGGTTAAAAGTTTAAGTCCACCTTTAGCCGAAGCATAAGCTGAAACCGAATTACGGCCGTAAACGCTCATCATGGAACACATGTTGATGATTTTTCCACTACGCTGAGCAATCATTCGCGGAGCAACACGCTTGGAAACAATCAGCGGAGCAACCAAATCGACATCAATAACTTGTTTGAAATCGGCAATAGGCATATCCAAAATCGGAATCCGTTTGATGATTCCGGCGTTATTAACCAAAATATCGACAGTTCCCACTTCTTTTTCTATGGTTGAAATTCCACGGTCAACATCAGCTTCATTGGTTACATCAAAAACCAAAGTGAAAACATCAATACCGTCAGCCAGATAATCTTTTTTACAATTCGCCAGTCTTTCTTCGCTCAGATCGTTTACGCAAATTTTAGCGCCGGCCTTTCCAAGTACTTTACCAATGGCCATACCAATGCCATGAGTTCCCCCTGTAATTAAGGCGACTTTTCCTGCTAAATCAAATAATTCGTTCATATTCTTATACTATTTATTTGTTATTATCTCAATTCGTTAGTCTTCACGGCATCCATATCGCCGTAGTCCATATTTTCGCCAGCCATACCCCAAATAAAGATATAGTTGCTGGTTCCGGCAGCCGAATGAATTGACCAGTTGGGTGAAATCACAGCTTGTTCGTTCTGCATCCAGATATGCCGGGTTTCCTGTGGTTGTCCCATGAAATGACAAACAGCCTGTCCTTCTGGAACATTGAAATAGAAATAAACTTCCATTCGGCGGCTATGCGTATGTGCAGGCATGGTATTCCACACACTTCCCGGACGCAATTCCGTCATTCCCATTTGCAATTGGCAGGTTTCAACAATTTTACTAATAAGTAGCTGATTAATTTGGCGCTCATTGGAAGTTTCGAGAGAACCCATTTGTAGTACATTGGCATCCTTCATGGTGATGTGCCGAGTTGGCAATTCTTTGTGCGCCGGAGTTGAATTCAGGTAAAACCGGGCGGCAGCAGTTGTACTTTCCGATTTGAAAATGATTTGTTGAGCGCCTTTCCCAATATACAAAGCTTCTTTGAAATCGATCACATACTCATTACCATCAACCACAACGATTCCTTTAGCACCAACGTTAATGATCCCAAGTTCACGGCGATAACAAAAATATGGAGCTTTCAACGGATCAATGGCTGTCAGTTCCAATGGAGCAGTCGCTGGTACCGCTCCTCCGGCTATATAGCGGTCGTAATGCGAATAAACCAGATGAATTTTGTCGGCTTCCATTACTTTTTCGATCAAAAAATGCTCACGCAGTTCGGCTGTATCGTACTTTTTAGCATCCTGTGGATGTGAAGCGTAACGCTCCTCATAAATGATTGACATGATATTTTATTTTGGTTAAACTTAATAAATCGGTACTGAATTTTCCCTTTCCATGTTGTATTTTAGGTTCTGTGATCACCAAAACGCAGAACAAAGATAATTGAAATTCAGAAATGCGCAATCGATTGCATTTATATTTTAGTTTTCATGATTAAAAAAGAAATTATTAGCATATTTGCATAACATTCACCATCAATATGAACAAAAATTCAGAACCGACCATTCACGACATTGCCAGAGAATTGAAAATTTCAGCATCGACAGTATCCAGAGCGTTGAATAACAATCCTCGAATTAGTATTAAAACAAAGGAAAGAATAAAAATAGTAGCCGATTCGTTGGGCTACCGTCCAAATACACTGGCATCCAATCTCCGGAACAAAAAATCGAATACCATCGGGATTGTTGTTCCTCTAATCAACCGTCATTTCTTTTCATCGGTGATCAGTGGTGTTGAAGATGTTGCTTATAAAGCCGGATATACGGTGGTGATTTCTCAATCGAACGATCTTGCCAGCAAAGAAATAAATATTGTACAGTCCATGTTTTCGAACCGTGTTGACGGAATGATTATTTCAATCGCCATGCAGACCGATACTTTTGACCATTTAAAACTTTTCAGGAAAAAACATATTCCTCTGGTATTTTTTGACCGTGCTGTTCCTGAAATAGATACTGACAAAATTGTAGTCGATGATTTCGCTGGAGGGTCCAGGGTTACTCAACATTTAATTGATCAGGGGTATAAGCGAATTGGTCATTTAGGTGGGCCACAAAACCTAACGACCTACCTGGACCGAAAAAATGGGTACATTGAGGCTCTCCATAAGAATGGGATCACGTTCGACGAATCGTTGATCATTATCAACACACTAACCAGCGACGAAGGAATTACGGCTGTTCAGCAATTGATGAGCTTACCAGATCCACCTGATGCAATTTTCTGCGGAAACGATACAACAGCGTTAAGTGTAATGATATATCTGCGCGATAAAGGAATCCGCATTCCGGAAGATGTCGGAATTGTTGGATTTAGCAATGAACCATTTTCTAAAGTTGTTTCACCATCTATTTCAACAATTGCACAACCTGGATTTGCTATGGGACAAAAAGCTGCTGAACTAATCATCAGCAAAATAGAAAACAAAGACCGAACTTACCAAACGATAGTATTACCCACAGAACTGATCATTAGGGAATCATCGAACAGAAATAAGTAAAATGTTCTGAATCAACTGAAAATGTTGATTTGTAATTTTCACAATAAATATTGGTTTTTCCCAGTTAATGAAGGCCTCTGAAAATAGGATTTACCGGATCCGATCAATTGAACGAATCAGTGCTTCATCTTTGCTAATAGCGCGAATGGCCAAATAATCGATAACAATAGCAATCAAAGGTAAAACAGCACCAATTTTATAACTGATTTGAGCCCCTGCGAATAAAAAGTAAGTATAATACACCAACGTAGCAAGCAAACACAACAACATCAGAATGGCAAAAAGAATAATTTTGTTTTGTTGTTTACGATTTTTAAACCTGAACATGGCTAAAACTTGTGAAGCGATAATAATAACGATCAACCCAGTGACAATCAATCCTGTTTCTTTTACAACACCATCGAGCAGTACGCCTTTAAAATTGAAAAGATAAATGGCCCCTTCTTTGGCAAGCTCAGCAAAAGGCAATAAAAATAAAAGTCCAATTAAAATCGTAGAAATCGACAGGTAAACCGTTTGAATTCGTTGTATCATCGTTTAAGTTTTTTGCAAAAATAAGTTTTTTTCAAAAGCCAGAAACTAAACGGCTACCCTTTTATTCGTTTTCGTGTACCAGATGTATCCTGAAACATTTTTGAAACCACAGTTTTTCAATTCGCGAATGTAGGTTCGCAACTGATATTTATAGTTCTCCGACTCCAGTTCACCCGATTTATAATCAACCACCACTACCCCATCTTCTCCAATCATGATCCGGTCGGGCCGTTTTACGCCATTCGCTCCGGTCAGTATGCTTCGTTCATTCACCACTCGGAAAGTCCCGTCGAACCACGATTTCACTTCCGGATCGCTCAGTAAATCGTTCAGTTCCGTAATCATTTTTGCGGATTCGTCCGACCCAATTTTGCCTTCTGTTTCGATTCGTTTTACCGCTTTTTGTAAATCGCCGGTCGTATTAATCAGCGATAAAATTTCGTGTATCAACTTTCCTTTATTAATACCACTTTGCTTCTTGTTTTCCCTACTAAAGAAATCTTCACCCCGTTTCCGAATATTTAAAAATTGCCTGAAATCCGCAAATTCAAAGGCCGACAGCCGCACATCCTTCATCCTTGGCTCTTCCTTTTTCTTTTCCTCCAAGGCCGAATATTCGCCAATCTCAACCAATAATTTTTCGGGATTATAGAAGGCTTCAAACTGAACCGATTCGTCTGCTTTTAATCCGTATGAACCCAGACTGGTTTGCTTTTCGACGGCCAGTTTCAGCAAATCGCCAACGGTAGTGAGCTTGCCCGAAAACGATGCCCAAATATACAAACCAGCCTTTGCTCGCGTGAATACTACATACATGAGGTTCAGGTTATCGATGTAAGTATTGAACTTTTCGGCAAAGTATTCGCGATAAAAAATCGATTTTCCAACGTCCAATTTAAATCGCACAGGCACCAACTCCATCTCGTTAAAAGGCTCAACATCGGGCTGGCACCACAGCAGTGGAGCCATGTCAGGTGACGAATGCGGATGAACCGACCAATCGAAAAACGGCACAAAAACATGGTTAAATTCCAGTCCTTTCGACTTGTGAATGGTCAGCACATTGATGGCATCGATGCTGTCCGAGATCGGGATGGTAAAGCGGTCTCCATTTTCGTCCCACCAATTCAGGAAGCTGGTGAGTTCCGAAGCATGATTGCGCTCAAACACTGAAATCTGATCGACAAAAGCCTGCAAATAAGCCAGCTCATCGGCCAGACTGAATAAATTAAATTTTTCGCATATGCTGTAAATAATCTCCAAAATGGGCTTTCCGGCCACCAATTCCTGAAACGATTTACTGGCAATGTATTGTGAAATAGTGAGTTCCGAGTTCGGAGTTTGGAGTTCGAAGTCTGAAGTCCAAAGTTCAAAGTTTAAAGTTTCATGTTCTGAGCAGCGATATTCTTTGCCGTCTGCTTTAGCTGACAGACTTCCCCCTTGCTCTTTGCCATCTGCCCTTTGCTCCTTTAACCTTGGATAAATCTTCCGGTAATACAAATAATTCAACTGCGCATTCACCACCTGATCATCCGGATTCAGGAAGCTTGTCAGGATAGAGATAATCAGGCTGATGACTTCCGAATTGTTGATGTATAACGATTCTCCGGAAAGAATATCAAAATTGTATTGTCGGTTCTCCGAAAGACTTTTCTGTTCCAAAAACAGGTCGGCAATCAGTCGGGCTTCCTTTTTCTGGCGAACCAGAATAGCCATTTCAATGGCCTTTACGCCCTTATCCTGAAGAGATTTGATCGATTCGACCAATTCAGCAAGAATCATTTTTTCATTCGCGTCGGCCAGTTCTTTTTTCGATTCCAGAAACCGCACCCGAACCTGTCCCAGTTCGGCAACATCTTTGTTCGAAACCTCCTGAACGCTGTCGGCATACACTTCCGGAATGGTTATTCCGACCGGATTTTCCAAAATCTCAGCTTCTGCAAGTTCACCTTCAATATGCTGCTGAAGCAATTCGGGAACCAACCTGAAAATCGTATTGTTGAAGCGAATCACTTTTCCATGGCTTCGCCAGTTGCTGCTCAACACTTCGTTCTGAAGGCCAAAAACCGGGAAACTTTCGCCCAGCTTGCCAGCCAGTAATCTCCAGTCGCCACTTCGCCAGCGGTAAATAGCCTGTTTCACATCGCCAACCACCATTCCCAGATTGCCTTCCGACAAGGAATTGCTGATCAGTGGACGGAAATTATTCCACTGCAAACCAGAGGTGTCCTGAAACTCGTCGATCATAAAATGCGAATAAACCGAACCCGTTTTTTCGTACACAAACGGCGTTTCGGAGTCGGCAATCACATCTTTGAGCAAATGCCCCGAATCGGAAATCAGCACAATGCCCTTTTCGCGGCACAATTCCTTGACCGATTTGCGCAAATCGACCAGTATACCCAAGGTATATAACTGATTGACGATGAGTTTGGCAGTAGTATATTTGCGTTTTTCGGTTTCGATCAGGCGAACAGCTTCCTGCAATTTGGGCATCAACTTGGTTTCGGCCACTGCCAACAGTTGCGATTTTATGGGTTCTTTCACCGTCGCAGTTACCCATCCGGGAGCGTCGGTTGCCGCCCGAAGTACCGTATTCGATGGCTCAAATTTAAAGTCCTTCATCTTCTGAAAGCTGGCAGCGGGACCACTTCCTTTCCCTTTGAAATCGTCGGTCGACAAGCCTTCCATCGCCAGAATATTCAGACCTTCCTGACCCAGTGTTTTTATTCGCGTTTCGTACAGAACGATAATTTTGCTGAGTTTTCCCCGGTAATCTTTCAGATAGGCACGGTCGTTCAGCTTTTCGTACAAACTATCGTTCAGCGACTTAAATGTCTCGTTGTAAATTTCGTTTCCGAGGCGAAGAATGTCTTTTTTGAGGTTCCAGCCTTTGCCTTCGCGAATTTTGTCGGAAGCAAACGCGTCGAGCCATTCCAACAGTTTCGGGTCGTCTTCCACCGACTGAATCATGCGGTCGACAGCCTCTTCCAAAATGCTTTTTTCGTCCAGTTCCACATTATAGGCCGCGTTGATACCCAGTTCGCGGTTAAACGCCTTGATGACGCGCTGAAAAAAGCTGTCGATGGTGCTGATGGAAAACCGCGAATAATCGTGCAAAATGCGTTTCAAAACCAGTTGCGCCTGACGTTCTACCTGCAACGGGTGCCAACCCAATTCCTGGGTCAAAACATCCATGTAAACCGAATGTTTGCCTTTCGCCAAATGATACAGTTCGCCGATGATACGAGATTTCATCTCGGCAGTAGCTTTGTTGGTAAAGGTTACCGCCAGAATGTGCCGGTAATTCGACTCGTTGGTCAGTGCCAGTTTCATGTATTCGATGGCCAGCCGGAAAGTTTTCCCTGAGCCAGCAGAGGCTTTATATACTTTGAGTTGCGACATAGAATCAAATTTACCGCCGTTACATAAAAAAGGTGAATTCATGGCTTTTGAAAAACTAAAAGTAAGAATATCTGTGAAACTGAACGGCTCCCCGGCAAGAAAAGATTAATCCGATTTGTAGGTGAATTGGTATAACGTTTTTGAGGGGATTCTTTATTTATTGTTAAAAAAGCTCTATTTGAAACTGTAATAACGAACTGCTAAATAGAATTGTCTAAATTTGATTGGGAAAAATTAGGAAGACAGTTCTCAAGGCGTTTAATTTCAAAAAAAACGAGTATGGGTTCCATCGATAAGTTCCAGGGAAATACAATGAATCCTGACATTTTAATTACCGACATCATAAAACTTGAAGATATCCAGCATTTGCAGGATTTGTTTGCTGATGCTACTGGAGTGGCTTCAATTATCACTCAGCCCAATGGCGATCCAATAACCCGGCCCAGTAATTTTTGCCGCTTGTGTAAAGACATCATTCGTAAAACTGAAAAAGGTTTTGCCAATTGCCGGCACTCGGATGTATTACTGTGTAAGAATCACGTTGAAGAGATTGGGTTCACTCCCTGCCTGAGTTGTGGTTTGTTGGATACCGGAACGACTATTGTTGTTGAAGGAAAACATATTGCCAACTGGTTAATCGGACAGGTCAGGACAAAAGATATGGATCTGGGGCAAACCCTGAAATATGCCGACACCATCGGGGTCGAACGGAGCGAGTTTATTGCTGCGCTTAACGAAGTTCCGGTGATTTCTGAAGATCGCTTTAATAAAATCTGCAAAATGCTATTCGTATTTGCCCACGAATTGTCAGTAAGAGCATATTCAAATCTGCAACTGAAAATACAAATGGCTGAACGGGAACTATCGGAACGGAAGCTGAAGGAAAGTGAAGAAAAATTTTCAAAAGCTTTTTACAGTCAATCGACCCCAATGGTGATCGTTAATATAGAAACTGGGAGCAGGCTCGACTTGAACGAAAGCTTTATTGAATTGACTGGTTGGCCTAAAGAAGAAATCCAACATTCCAATATTTATACCTGCTCAATTTGGTCAGATCCTCAGATTCAGCAAACAGTCTTTGAACAGTTCAAAGCTGAACGTCGTTTGCAGAACTATCCTGTTGATATCATCACCAAATCAGGGGAAACCAAAAATGTACTACTCAGCGGAGCAATGCTTGAAACAGGTGATGGAAATATGGCAATTGTTTCGTACATCGACATCACCGAGCAAAAAAATGCAGAGAAAAAGCTGATCGGGGCGAAAGAAAAAGCCGAAGAAAGCGATCGTCTGAAATCAGCCTTTTTGGCCAACATGAGCCACGAGATCAGAACTCCGATGAATGGAATCCTGGGTTTTTCAAACCTTTTGCTGGAAACCGATCTTTCAGCCGAAATAAAAAAGGAATCAGTTAATGTTATCAAGGAAAGCGGAGCGCGTTTGCTGAACATTCTGGATGAGATTATCGATACATCAAAGATTGAAGCAGGAGTTGTAAACACGACTGAATCCGAGGTTAATGTCAACAATAAAATTGAACATATCTATTCTCTTTTCAACCTGGAAGCTGAGCAAAAAGGTGTAAAACTATCGTATAAAAACAGCTTATCGGCGCAGGATGCCCTCATTAAAACAGACAAGGAAAAAGTCTATGTAATTTTGGCGAATCTGGTAAAAAACGCGGTTAAGTATACTCAGGAAGGGCATATTGAGTTTGGCTATGAACTGAAGGGAAAATTCCTTAAGTTTTTCGTAAAAGATACTGGTGTTGGTATTCATCCCGACCAGATACATGTCATTTTTGAACGGTTCCGGCAAGGAAACGAATTACTGAACCGGACTTACGAAGGTGCCGGGCTCGGTTTATCCATTGCCAAGTCCTATGTAGAAATGTTAGGTGGAAAGATATGGGTCGAAAGTCATTTTGGGATGGGATCCACTTTTTACTTTACCATTCCGTTTAATCAAATAAACACTACAGAAACAATAGATAATTCGCAATTTACCGCTTGTGTCATGCATTAAAATCAATGAATATTTTTCTTTTAGTCACAAAGCTTAGAAATGAAAAACATTTTTTGATTTTCATAAATGCATTTATACATTTGATTACTAATTATTTGCAATAATAAAATTTAAAACAAACAAGATAGGCATGACTATAAGATCAAGTTTAAAGCAAGTCGTAAAGGTTACCTTGTATACAATAGGATTATTAATCCTGTTCGTTCAGTTTTCCTTTGGTCAATCGATAAATGTGGGAAGAACCGGGTCTCAAGGTAAAGTATTAAAAAAATTCATCGAACCCACAATGTTGAAAAAACTGGTTGAAAATCCGGTTGATTCAATCTGGATTATTGATGTACGGTCGGAAAAAGCTTACGTTAATGGCCATATTCCAACGGCAAAATCATTTCCTGCTGGAACGGTGGAGAGCCGGTTAAAGGAAATACCAAAAAATCAATATTTGATTCTGTACTGCACGGTGGGAGCCAATGCCCAAATTGTATCCAAAAAACTTAAAAGAGCAGGATATAAACGATATATCAACTGGGGAGGTATTTCACGCTGGGAAGGGAAAAAAGAAACTGGTTATAGCTCAAACACAAACCATTGAGTAACGTTGCGACATCTAAGCACAAAGCGAATTGAAGAAAATTTTTGTAAATCAAGAAAGGGGAAAAATCGTTTAGGCAAACCAATAATTGAGAGCATGAAACTGATTCTTCACTTTTCTGTTCCAGGAAACTCAAAATCTCAAGAAAATATCGTAAATTCCTTTATTGAAAGTAAGAAAACATTAAATGTTTCGTTATTAGCTTACTTCAATTTTTACATAACGCATGAAAAGCTCAAACCGCAGCAAAAGACCGGAAATAAAAGTAGATGAACTTTTATCCGTAATTGATAACATCAAATGGGAAAATGGATATGAATTCTCATATAATGGAACAAAGTTTATTCTCTTTTTATTAACTCAGGAAGAACATGAACAAAATGAAAGCAACGAAGAAGCCGAATATTTTGAATCAACAGGGGAAGATGGCTGGGATATCTATTTTTTGGAAACACTCTCCGAAGAAAAAAGGAGAAAGGAACTATTTCACGAAATAGCAGAGTGCAGCTTTAGGGATCAGGAGTTTTCCAATGCCGATGCGCACTTGATTGCTCTTGAAGAAGAACAGAATTTTTTTGGGAAAAGAAAGGATTAGTTATAAAGTCATTCGAATCATTATCTAATTACAATTATGGAAACTGGTAAAGAACAGATTCAGCTTGAGTTAAGAAAATTTGTTGCTCCGGAATATATCTTTGGAGTAAAGGCCAGACTTGCTGCCGGAAATTTCTGTCACCAGTTTGGAGGAAAAAAGATATTAATTGTTACAGACTCCGGCTTGATCAAAACCCCCTGGTTAAAAGAGGTAGAAGAATCTGTTATAAAATCGGGGATTGAGTATGTTGTATTTTCGTCAATATCACCCAATCCTCGCGATTATGAAGTCATGGAAGGTGTCGAACATTACAAAAAAAACAAATGCGACATCATCCTCGCTTTGGGGGGTGGTAGTGTATTGGATGCGGCAAAAGGAATAGGAATCGTTTCGACCAACCATTTGCACATTTCGGCATTTGAAGGTGTCGATAAAATTCAGCGTCCCATGCCTCCATTGATCTGCATACCCACAACTGGAGGAACTGCAGCAGATGTATCGCAGTTTGCAATTATCAATAATTATAGCGAACGATACAAAATGGCCATTATCAGCAAATCGGTAGTTCCTGACGTAGCGTTGATTGATCCAGAAGTTTTGACCAGTATGGATGGTTTTCTAACTGCATGCACGGGTATTGATGCTCTTTCTCATGCTTTTGAAGCTTATGTGTCGAATGCCAGTTCTGCGGTTACCGACATGTATGCGTTAGAAGCCATTCGTTTGATTCACAACAATCTACTAGATTCGTATCATAATCCATATGACATTCAGGCAAGAGGGAAAATCATGCTTGCAAGTCTTTACGCAGGACTGGCCTTTTCGAACGCGAGTTTAGGCTGCGTTCATTCCATGTCGCATAGCTTAGGTGGCTATTTCGATTTGCCTCACGGCGAATGCAATGCGATCCTGTTGCCCCATGTGGTTGATTTCAATTTCAGATCAGCCACTGAAAGGTTTATCTACATTGCTCAGACCCTAAATTTACATATTTCAGGACTGAATGAATCTCAAATAAAAAGCGCATTAATTGATTATCTGAAAAGTTACAATCTTTCTCTTGGAATTTCGGCAAGTCTAACTAACAAAAACGTAAATTCAGATGACATTCAGGTTCTCTCAGGAAAAGCAATTAAAGATCCCTGCAATGCAACAAACCCGAGACCTCCTGTTCGGAGAGATCTTGAAGTTATTTACAGCGAAGCCATGTAATTATGAGTGAAGATTGGGAAAAATACAGGAATAAAATCATTGGACTTGGAGAAGGCTCTTCAAGGAAAAGCTATTATCCTGAACTTCAGGAGAAGATAGAAGAACTTGAAACTTCGAAAGAAAATTTGCTGACTATTATTAACAGCATAAGCGATGCCCTGTTTATACACGATCGATCAGGAAAAATCTTATTATTGAATAAGAAAGCTCAGGAAATCTATCAAATTGCAGAAGACGAATCTGATCGATATACGATTAAAGATTTAACCTCGCAACGAATAGATTACAAGCAACTATACCCAATTTGGGATGATGTGCTCAATGGAAAAGGCTGCATTTTTGAATGGGCATCAGTTAATGTAAAAACAAAAGAAGAAATCCCGGTTCAGATTTCAGTTAACTTGACCATTTGGAATGGAAACAAGGTTTTGGTTGCTGTTCTCCGTGACTTTCGGGAAAGGAAAAGGTATGAAGAAAACTTAATCGCAGCCAAGCTAAAAGCAGAAGAAAATGATCGATTAAAATCGGCATTTCTGGCAAATATTAGTCATGAAATCCGCACCCCAATAAATGGTATTCTCGGCTTTGCTGAATTGCTTAAACTTCCTGATCTTACGGATGAGCAAATGCTGCACTATGTTCACATTATTGAAACTTGCAGTGCAAGAATGCTTAACATCGTTAATGATATCTTGGATATTTCGAAAATCGAGTCAGGCATTATGAAAGTTTCGCTGAGTGATATAAATGTAACTGAAATATTGGATTATCTTTTTGAATTATTTAAATACGAAAGCGACAAGAAAGGAATAAAATTAATAAAGGTTGAGCCCATTCTTGGCAACCCAATGAGGATCAGCACCGACAAGGAGAAATTAATAGCCATCCTGACTAATCTGCTTAAAAACGCCATTAAATTCAGCCATTTAGGAACTATTAATTATGGTTATTCAATTCAGAAACAAAACCTCGAATTTTTTGTAAAAGATACCGGAATTGGAATATCAAAGGAAAAGATTTCTACCATTTTCGAGCGTTTCATTCGGGGCGATCACGAAATGTCAGCTAAATACGAAGGAGCCGGATTAGGACTTTCGATTGCTAAAGCCTATGTTGATATGCTTGGTGGCAAAATCTGGGTCAAATCGGAGAAAGATATTGGTTCGGAATTTTATTTTACATTACCTTTAACTCCCGATTAATGCAATTTAAAGTCAGAAAATAAGTTAATGTTTCCTCATCCTTCAGGAAGGAAAGGCTTATATGATTGTCCATATGATGAATTGCATAACAACAAACAAAACACTAGAAGAATGAAAGAATTCATACTCTTATTCCGAGCCGACTATCAGGATATTGCAGGCGTTTCAGCCAAAGAAAAGCAGGAACGAAACAACCGTTGGATTGATTGGATTGACGAGTTGGAAGATAACAACCACTTGGCAGAAGGAGGTAATCACCTCACATCAAAGGGAAAAGTTATTCGGGGCAACGGAACGATTATCGATGGCCCATTCAGAGAAGACAAAGAATTTCTACTTGGTTATATTCTTATTCTTGCCACCTCGCTTGACGAAGCTGTTGAAGTCGCCAAAGACTGCCCAATTCTGGCCGGAGAAGGAACTTCATTAGAGGTTAGAGAAATTGGCAATATATAGATCGGCTTACTATAGAGTAAAATTTCCCTGGGGATTGTTCTTCTATTCAATAGTGATCCCACATGATTTTTATTGCTCCATCGGTTTGAAATCGATTTACTCCGACGTACCTTTGAAGGAACCAAAATTCAGCTTATGATTCTGAAAATATTGTACGTCATCACCATTGTTTTGCAATTTTTTGCGGTCGGGGTGGCGGTTAAATTAACCCGGGTTACCAAGTACAATTCTTCATGGATGTTGCTCACACTCGGCTTTATCTTAATGGCTATCATGCGTTTAGTTGAGTTTTTACCCTATATCAGCGACATCAAACCTCAGGATTACCGCGAAATATTTGTCTGGATGGGTGTAATCACCTCGCTGGTTTTCGCCCTTGGTGTTTTTATGATTCAGAAAATTTTCAAATACATGAAACGAGTCGAAGATTCACGTCGACTGACCGAAAAAATGTTCCTGAATACAATTATACAAACCGAAGAGAAAGAGCGGAAACGTTTCGCCAAAGACCTGCATGATGGACTTGGACCATTGCTTTCGAGCGTAAAAATGTCAGTTTCATCGCTGGCTCAAATGAAACATGATGAAGCATCACGCGAAATTGTTGAAAATACAGAGTTGGTTATTAACGAAGCGATTAAAAGCCTGAAGGAAGTCTCGGATAACCTGAGTCCCCATGTACTGAATAATTTCGGACTGGTTCGGGCACTTACCAATTTCATCAACAAAATTAATATTGCTAAAACCATTCGGATCAACCTGGTTACCGAACTGAAAGATGAACGGTTCGATGACAATGTGGAAGTGGTTTTGTACCGCGTGATCTGTGAATTGATAAACAATACCATCAAACATGCTCAGGCAAAAAAGATTACCATATCTTTGAGCGTTGCAGACGATTATATGACCATCATTTACAAAGACGATGGCAGAGGCTTCGATGTACACAAAGTTGTTGAACAGCAGGGCGGCAGTGGCATGGGGCTTTCAAACATCTATTCCCGTATCAATTCATTGAAAGGTGAAATCAACATCGAAAGTGAAAATAAAAAAGGAACATTGGTAACCATTAAAGTGCTGACACATGACGAGTAATCAACAAAAACGCAAAATAATTATTGTGGACGACCATACCTTGTTTAGAAATGGTTTACGCATTTTGATAAATACGCTTGAAAACTATCATGTTGTGGGTGAAGCTGCCAATGGCAAACAATTTCTCGACCTGCTTGAAAAAGGTGTCCCCGACCTGGTTTTGCTCGACATTAATATGCCCGTGATGGATGGCATCGAAGCAGCGACCATTGCCCAAAAACTATATCCTGACATAAAAATCATCACCCTATCGATGTACGGCGAAGAAGATTATTACTACAAAATGGTGAATGCCGGAGTAAAAGGGTTTGTATTGAAGAATTCGGACATTAAAGAAGTCAAAACTGCACTTGACGTAGTTTACGACGGAGGTTCGTTTTTCTCTTCCGAATTGCTTCAAAACCTGGTAAACAGCCTGAAATCCACTTCAAAAAGCAAAGAAGTCCATGCCGAACTTTCGGAGCGTGAAATGGAAATTCTGATCTTAATCTGCCAGGGGTTATCGAATCAAGAAATCGGCGATAAACTATTCATCAGCAAACGTACAGTTGACAAGCATCGGGCCAATATTCTCGAAAAAAGCGAAAGCAAAAACACTGCCCAATTGGTTGTTTATGCCATTAAAAACAGGTTTGTGGAACTTTAAAAACCAAGAAAGAATAAAAAGGATAGACCTAACTATCTGGTTTCAGTAGTTCTCTGTTTTGATTTGATTTTCGGAGTGTAAACTTATTCTTGATTTTGACCAGAGAGTCCTTGCAAATCTCCTCAATAGGCGCGAGATCGAGGAAGCGACTACCCAATCACTTGATGATTTCCATCAAATTACGTCACATTAAAATACTTTAAACCTAAAAAAATTGATCGAGGCTGGTTTCAGTTTATAGTCAAATCCGTTTTTGGAGCTCTGCAACAAAGTATTTTTGCTCTCCGTCACACAATTCTTTCCAAAATCGTTCGTCGATTCCAGTGTCGGCGCGGTATAGCAGACTTGTTCTGTTAACTGAAGTCGCTTGCTTTGATCTAAATTGCTGAAGTTGAAATGCACAGGAATAATTTCGCTTTCTGACAAATTAAGTATGGTGACTACGACTTCCTTCTGATCATCCGAAATACTTGCAGTTGCATCCAATGTTTTAAGTGCGTTCCCCAAAAGTGGAGAATTAACCTCAATCGGCAAATTGTTATTCAAGGTATATTGTCGATAGGCTATTAATGGGGTATAAATCGTTTGACAATACGAACCCTCTTTGCTCGTCATAATTGGCGCCAAAACATTAACCGTTTGTGCCCAGGTAGCCAAACCGATGAGGTCGGCATTTCTCTGAAATAAATTCAAAAATTTCCCGACAGCTAAAGCCTGTCCCCAATTGTACGAATATTCCATCTGATAATCGCCCCTACCCTTTCCTGAATTCAAATCCCAGATACCCCATTCGTCAACAGCCAGCTTTAACGGTTCTTGTCTCGGTGGAAAACGGTACCAGGAAGAGAAATTTCCAACCTTTACCGGAACTTTCTGGAGCAAAGTTCTCATCGTTTTAAAGTCGGTATTGAAAGCTTCAATACTATTAAGGAGTGTGAAAAAATTCGAATCGGAAGGAATGGAATACAAATGAACCGAAAGAAAATCGCAAACCGGATACATCTCGTCAATCACCTTTTTACTCCATTCCAGATCGGTTGAATTTCCAACCAGAGTAATTTTCAGTGACGAATCCTCAAGCTTCATTAACTTAACATACAGCCAGGCATCTTCAATGTATTTTTCCACTTTCTGATGTTTACCTGCATCCGCAGCGGCATATTCTTCATTGCCAACACCCCAATATTTCACATTGAAAGGCTTTTCATAGCCATGCGAACGTCGCAGGTTTGCCCAGTAAGTATCTCCGGTTCCGTTACAATATTCCACCCAGTTCGATGCTTCTTCGGGCGTTCCGGTTGCCATGTTAACTACCAGAAATGGCTCTGCTCCAATTTTGTGGCAATATTCAACAAACTCGGCTGTTCCAAAATGATTATCATTGATGCCGCCCCAAATCAGGTTTTTACGCTTCGGACGTTCCGCTTTTGGTCCAATTCCATCCTGCCAATGATAAATTTTGACCACAGTACCACCTGGGAATCGTAAAATTGGCACCTTTAAATCCTGAACTTTCTGAAGCACATCTTTTCGGATTCCATTTCCGTTGGATAACGACGAACCTTCTTCATAAATTCCGCCATTAATACACCGTCCGAGATACTCAATAAACTGACCAAAAATTAGTGGCGAAACCTGGTCAACCGATCGGTTCAAGTCAACCGAAATGGTGGCTTCTCGGCTTTCCTGCGAGAATGTGTTCATGACAAACAGATCAAAAACTATAATCAACAAAATGCTTCTCAAATTCATTCTCAAACTCATCAGATTATTCAATTAGCTTTTATAAATACTCCTTCGCAATTTCCAATGCCTGCCAACCATACGAACCTCCAAATAACAAATGGTGATTCAAAATGTGGTATAGTTGATACAAGCGGGTTCGCTGTTTCCAATCCTCCGGTAGTGAAAATTCATCCTGATAGGCCTGCCAAACACGCGAAGAAAATCCTCCAAATAACAGCATCATTCCAAGTTCCATTTCTCGGTCGGCATAACAACATGCCGGATCAATCAATGCCGGACCATTTGCCGTGTACATGTAATTTCCCGACCATAAATCGCCATGAATGAGCGATGGTACCGTTTGATGCGAAAGCAAAACAGGGATTCGGTCAACCAACTTTTCGTAAATTTTCTGTTCTTCCGACGACATCCCATGTGATAGCTGGATTTGTTCAATCAGCCTCCAAATCCGTCTTTGGGCATAAAACTCAGGCCAGTTGCCGGTCCACGAATTATTCTGAATTGTTGTTCCGCAATAATTCGAATGATAAAAGCCAAATAATGAGGCTGTTTTGCGGTGTAGTTGAGCAATTCCACGACCCAAAAGTTCATCCTGTCCGGAAGTATGGATTGCAGGTTGCAAATATTCCATCAGTAATAATCCTGGCAAATCATCAACTTCTTTACTCCAGATAACTTTAGGAACGATCAGTGAAGAACCAGCCATACTCATTTCATTTAGTCCTGCAGCTTCATTCAGGAACATATCTTCCGGAGCCGTAGCATTCCACTTCAGAAAAAAGTCGCCAGCCGATGTGCTTATTTTCACGGCATGATTGATGCATCCGCCACCAACTGATTGGGAGCCAATTAATTTTACTGACAAACCATAAACGTCAATCAACTTTTCGATGCACATCTGAATGATCACTTTTTCATCAAAGAATGCCATAATCTTTCCCCTATAATGGAACAAAGATAAACACTAAAAAAAGAAAAGCCGTTTGCGAAACAATCACAAACGGCTTTCCCGAAGAAATTTATCCTTATTTATTCAGCAGAAATTGCTTGAAATCATCAAATTCTGTACTTAATGGAATTGATCGTTTTTCACCCTTCATAAAGGCCGCCAGTTTTTCTGGAAGGACTACCGTTCCTTCACCTAAAACACGTTCTACGGTTTCGGTAAACTTAGCAGGATGGGCAGTTTCAAGGAAAATGCCTACTTCACCTACTTTTAAATCAGCTTTCAGGGCACGATAACCAACTGCACCGTGAGGATCGAGCATGTAATTTTCTTCAGCAAAAACCTGCTTCATGGTTTCACGAATTTCCTTATCGGAGTAACGATAGCCAACCACATCATTCAAAATTTCCTGATGCGAATGGTTATACAACTCAAGAATACGGGCAAAATTACTTGGAGCTCCGACATCCATTGCATTGGCAATGGTTGAAACCGATTCCCGTGGTTGATATTTGCCGGTTTTCAGGTATTTATAAACGATATCGTTCTCATTATTTGCAGCAATAAACCGTTTTACAGGCAATCCCATAAATTTGGCAAACAATCCGGCAGTCAAGTTTCCGAAATTACCGCTAGGAACCGAAAACACAACCTCTCCATCAATCCCCGCTTCGCGCAAACGTGCATAGGCGTTGAAATAGTAAAAAGCCTGTGGAAGAAATCTAGCCACATTGATCGAGTTGGCCGAAGTTAGCACTATTTTTTCATTCAATTCTTTATCGAGAAATGCCGATTTCACTATCCTTTGGCAATCATCAAAAGTGCCGTCAATTTCGAGAGCGGTAATATTCTTTCCTAAGGTGGTAAACTGTTTTTCCTGGATGTCGCTCACCAAACCTTTGGGGTACAGCACATAGACTTTAATTCCGGGAACTTCAAAAAATCCATTGGCAACAGCACTTCCCGTATCACCAGAAGTTGCCACCAATACATTAACTTCTTTTTTGAACCCTTGAAGAAAATATCCAAGCAGGCGAGCCATAAAACGCCCACCGACATCTTTGAACGCCAATGTTGGGCCATGAAACAATTCGAGAGAATACATTGAATCATTGACTTTTACTATTGGACAATCAAAATTAAGGGTGTCACGAACAATCTCTTTTAATGTATTTTCAGGAATATCTTCACCAAAGAATTTTTTGGCAACTTCAAACGAAATCTCCTGGAAACTTAAGTGTTGAATGTTTTTGAAAAAATCAGGACGGAATTCTTCGATCCGCTCGGGCATAAACAAACCATTATCATTTGCCAATCCCTTTGTTACCGCGTCCATGAGTGAAACCGATGGAACCGTTTTGTTAGTGCTAAAATATTTCATTTCAAAAGTTCAAATTACAGGTGCTAAAGTTAAAAATAGTGGTTGAAACCGTTCAATCTTAACATTAAATAATTATTAGTTAATTAATAATTTTTAATAAAACGTTCATAAACTGATCACCGTTCAAAGTACCATACGAACCTTTTACAACTTCAAATTCATCATAAAACTGAGCATTATCAGGAGTTTCACCTGGTTTGTATATAATAAATGGCACAGCGTTACGAGTATGAATTTTGGTTGCACAAGGTGTTGGGTGATCGGGCAAAACGGCAATGGTAACCAGTTCATCCATTTTTTCGGTTTCATCAACCAAGTATTTAACAATCCGTGAATCCAAATAACTGATGGTTTTGGTTTTCAATTCCACATTACCTTCATGCCCTGCTTCGTCGCTAGCTTCCACATGTAAATATACTAAATCGTGATCTTTTAAAGCCTCAATCGTAGCCTTGGCTTTTCCTTCGTAGTTGGTATCGTACAAACCCGTTGCTCCTTCCACCTTAATCACATCCATTCCGGCATAAACACCAATTCCCTGAATCAGATCAACCGCCGAGATAACCGCCGATTTCTCAATACTAAACAACTCTTTCAAAGTTGGCATTTGAGGTTTATAGCCCGGAGACCAAGGCCATATACTGTTAGCTACATCTTTACCAGCTTCTTTTCGTTTCAGATTGACCGGATGTTCGGCCAGCAATGCTTGCGAGCGCAAGATCAGGTAATTCAATAATTTGGCTGTAGCCGCAGATTCTTCATTTTCCGGCTTGATTAAACAGGGGCGAAATGGCTTCCCAGGAACATCGTGAGGCGGTGTGCAATTCACATGTTTTTTACCACCTTTGATGACCAGCAAATGCCGATAGGAAACGCCGGGATAAAAGCGAATTATTTCGTTACCCAGTTTCTTGTTCAGGAATTCTATCAATTCGTAGGCCTCAGCATTAGATATATGTCCGGCAGAGTGATTTTTTATATTTTCATTTTCAATGGTTAGCAAATTACATCGTAAGGCCAAATCATTTTCATCCAACGTAACGCCAATACTTGCAGCTTCAAGTACACCACGCCCCTCAAACACCTTATGCACATCGTAGCCCAATACCGACAAATTAGCGATCTCGCTTCCAGGGTGCATATCTTCAGGAACTGTTTTCAAAAGACCAGTTCTTCCCCTTTTAGCCAAACTGTCAATTACAGGTTTTTCGGCCATTTGAAGTGGAGTTTTTCCACCATAATCGGCTAAAGGTTCGTCAGCCATTCCATCACCCAAAACAATAATATATTTCATAAAAATCAGTTCAACGATTAATTTTTCGGTATCAAGTTTCAGCTATTAGAAACCTAAATTAGAGTATAAAGTTCAACCAATGTACAAATTCTGATACTTGCAATATTCTACTTATGTCATGTTTAGATGTTTGACACCCGAATAATATCGGCGAAAACCCCGGCTGCCGTCACAGCAGCGCCAGCACCATATCCTTTAATGATCATCGGAAAATCGTGATAACGCTCGGTAGTGAACATTACCAGATTATTTGAACCCTGAAGATCGGCAAACGGATGACCTGCCGTTATTTCCTGTAATCCGATTTCAGCTTTGCCTTTATCAAACTTAGCTACAAACCTCCAGAAACGCCCATCGGCAACAAGTTTTTTACGTTTTGCTTCAAATTCAGCATCTATCTCTGGTATGTTTTTCCAAAAATCATCGACACCGCCTTCAAAATATTTCTTAGGAATAAACGTATTGATTTTGATGTCTTTCATATCAAACCGATAACCCGATTCGCGAACCAGAATTAGCAGTTTTCGGGCAACATCAACGCCACTAAGGTCGATACGAGGATCTGGTTCGGCATAACCTTGTTCTTTAGCCATTTGGATAGTCTTACTTAAAGGTACCGTTTCGCTTATGGTATTGAAAATGAAGTTGAGTGTTCCGGAAAGAACAGCTTCGATCTTCAGAATGGTATCACCTGAATTAACCATATCGTTCAATGTGTTAATAATTGGCAAACCTGCACCGACATTGGTTTCGAAAAGGAATTTAGCGCCTTTCCGTTTAGCTGTCTTCTTCAGAAGAGCATAATTTTCGTAATCCGACGAAGCGGCTACTTTGTTGGCTGTAACAATCGAAACATTGGCATTCAGCAACTCGGCGTATAAACTGGCAACCTCGCTATTAGCTGTACAATCCACAAAAATTGAATTGTACATATTCAGATTGATAATTTCATTTTTAAACTGTTCGAGGCTCGAATCCCGACCTTCGGCCATCAAGGTTTCGCGAAATGTTGAAATATCGATACCTTCGCGATTGAATAACATTTTTTTTGTATTGGCCACACCGGCCAGCTTGATTTTGAGATGCTTTTCTTTTAGCAATTTCGGTTGTTGCTGTTTAATTTGTTCAAGCAGATTTCCGCCCACCAAACCAATACCCAAAAGGAAAACGTTTAATTCAACATTCTCTGAAAGAAAGAACGATTCATGAACCACATTCAGTGTTTTGCGCAAATCAGAAACCTTTACAACCCACGAAATGTTGAGTTCTGAAGCTCCCTGCGCAATGGCAATGATATTGATGCCGTTTCTACCAATGGTATTGAACAGTTTACCGGCCACACCTGTGGCATGTTTCATATTTTCACCCACAATAGCCACAATGGCTAGATTTTCTTCAATCGTAATTTTATTGATCTGATCAAGTTGAATTTCATGTTCAAACTCTTGCCGGATAGCAGCTTCAGCCTTTGATGAACTCATTGAGTCGATAGCAAAACTGATTGAATTTTCAGAAGAAGCCTGCGAAATCAAAATAACGTTGATGTTTTGCCGTGCCAGGGCACCAAAAAGCCTTGCTGAAATCCCTGTAACACCAACCATTCCCAATCCCTGAATGGTGATTAGGGTAATGTTCGAAATGGAAGAAATCCCTTTAATTGGCAAGTCCTTCCCGTTGTGCTTGCTATCGGTAATTAATGTTCCTTCGGCCTCCGGCTCCATTGTATTTTTGATCCGTACAGGAATTCCTTTCTTATAAACCGGCAGAATAGTTGGAGGGTAAATAACCTTTGCACCAAAATGCGAAAGCTCCATCGCCTCTGAATAACTCAATGTTTTAATCGTATAGGCCTTGCTGATCACGCGTGGGTCGGCGGTCATAAAGCCATTTACATCGGTCCATATTTCGAGGGATGACACGTTTAAGGCTGCGGCGAAAATAGCGCCTGTATAATCGGAACCTCCACGCCCCAAAGTGGTGTATTCGCCGGCATCGTTGCTTGAAATAAAACCAGGAACAACGGCTATCCCCGAAAAGGATGCGAAAGCAGTCCGAATGAGCTGATTGGTTTGTTTAAAATTGACAGCGGCTTTACCAAAATTGCTGTTTGTCCGAATCAGTTTGCTCGAATCGTACCAGCTTGCAGAAGGAATATATTCGGAAATAATAAGCGAGGACAAACGTTCACCAAAGCCAACAATTTTATCGAGTGTTTTTGGGGTAAGTTCACCAATGAGCGATACACCATGAACAATCCGGCCCAGTTCATCAAGCAAAAGCTGAACTTTCTGCTTTACTTCATTTCGGCGTTCTCCCTCAAACAATTTATCAATGGTTTCGAAGTGGCGCGTGTTTATTTCCGTTAATTCAGCCTGAAAGTAGCCGGTTCCAATCGCAGCCATTTTTGCTGCACTCAAAATTTTGTCGGTAATTCCACCCAGAGCCGAAACAACAACAATTACATGGTCGTTCTGCCCCATCAGAATTTCTTTTACCCTTTGAATGTTTTCGGCGCTTCCAACAGAAGTACCTCCAAATTTTAAAACTTTCATAAACTTTTTAATTAACGGGAACCCTTAAAATATACAAGCATCTTAGGCTTCCGGATTGATTTTTATTACAAAAAAGCCACAACTTCCAACAATCTGTCAGAATCGGGGCAAAAGATACCACTAAAAAAAATCCGGGTCAAACAGCACAGCTGCCAAACCCGGACATAACTGTATTTTTAAACTTTATTTAATTTACCAACGTTGTTGTTGTTATTGCTTCAAATATTTTGGCTTCCAGCTCCTGCGCTAATTCCGGATTGTCGTGAAGTAACGATTTAACCGACTCGCGCCCTTGTCCAAGCTTGGTTTCACCATAGCTGAACCAGGAACCACTCTTTTTAATGATATTGAGTTCAACGCCTAAATCAACAATTTCGCCAGTTTTTGAAATACCTTCGCCATACATAATGTCGAATTCTGCCTTTTTGAATGGAGGAGCTACTTTATTTTTCACAACCTTAACACGGGTATGATTTCCCTGTGATTCTTCACCATCTTTGATCTGACCAATGCGGCGAATATCCAACCGTACCGAAGCATAAAACTTCAGGGCATTACCACCAGTAGTCGTTTCGGGATTGCCAAACATGACCCCAATTTTTTCACGCAACTGGTTTATGAAAATGACGCAAGTCTTGGTTTTGCTAATGTTGGCGGTAAGTTTTCTTAATGCCTGCGACATCAAACGTGCCTGAAGACCCATTTTCGAGTCACCCATTTCACCTTCAATTTCGGCTTTTGGAGTCAAGGCTGCCACCGAGTCAATAACGATAATATCCACAGCTCCTGAACGAATTAGGCTGTCAGCAATTTCCAAAGCCTGCTCTCCATTATCTGGCTGCGAGATCAACAATTCATTAATATCAACGCCCAGTTTAGTAGCGTATCCTGGGTCGAAAGCATGTTCAGCATCAACAATAGCAGCAATACCACCAGCTTTTTGAGCTTCAGCAATAGCATGAATGGCCAAGGTTGTTTTACCAGAAGATTCTGGCCCGTATATTTCAATGATCCTTCCTTTCGGATAACCACCTACGCCCATGGCAATGTCCAGTCCAATTGATCCGGAAGAGATTGATGGAACTTCTTCAACAACCCGGTCGCCTAACTTCATAATCGAGCCTTTGCCGTAGCTTTTCTCGATTTTATCCATTGTCAACTGTAAAGCTTTCAGCTTTTCGATGTTCTGCTTTGATTTTTCTTCGTTTGCCATTTTATTTAATATCTAATGCTTTAATAATTTGATCGGTATGGTTTTTTGTATCTACTTTTTCGAAAATATCTTCAATAACACCTGATTCGTCAATCACAAAGGTGGTGCGCATAACACCCATATATTTTTTGCCATACATACTTTTTTCGCCCCAAACGCCGTAAGTCTGAAGGATTTCCTTGTCAACATCAGCGATCAGATTGAACCCGAATTGAAACTTATCGGCAAACTTTTTATGGGAAGCAACACTGTCAGGGCTAACACCAACCACTTCATAGCCTCTTGCCAGCCACAACTGATAATTGTCGTTTAAATTACAGGATTCGGCAGTGCAACCCGGGGTATTATCTTTGGGATAAAAGTATAAAATAAGTTTTTTCCCCTTGAATGTATCCAATGAGACGCTCTCATTTTTTTGATTCAACCCATGAAATTCAGGAGCTTTATCTCCTTTACTTAAAGATGTCATTATTGAATGTTTTTAAGTTAGACAAATATACTTGAAATATTGATAAGATTCATTTGCAATAAAGCGTTGTTAATAAAATAAACCAGTGCATTCATGTAGAGAGCTAGTTACATTTTTTGTAATTTTAAGGCGAAATAAACATGCTACGAATATGTTAATCCGTTTTACAACCAGCATAAAAACAATTCTTATTCTGCTATTGTTTATAACAGCAGAGTTTAATTTATATGCAATCATTGCTCCTGTTGAACTTTTCCAACCCGACACTATCATTGCCAAAACAAATACGACAAAACAGGTAATTCCTCAATCAGACGTATTCGTTATTCCAGAAAATGCCAGGAGAGAAACGATTAATTTCCAAGTGAATTCGGAAATCAGCTACCTCAGTTTTAGCCATTTTGTAAAAAACGAATCGAAAAGAATATTCTATTCTGCCTGGCTCAAAGAAAAGGAAGTCCGTAAGCTTTCGGCACAAACCGACAGTTTACGAAAATCATATACCAACTCTTCCACCGGTCAGCAAGAAAAGATTTCGGCACAAATTTTAAAGGCTGAAGGACAACTAATGAACTTGAATGAAGCGATTCCGGGTTTATACGAAAAGGCCAGAGCTGAAGAAAACCAATATTGGCAATCAGTTTCTTCTAATGAAATTGTCAAGTTTCAGGAAAAAATTAGGTTGTATCAGGATAGCATACTACAAACAGCGAACCGATTGAACAAACAAAGACCGCCAGATACAATTACTTATTACAAAGCTGAGCCGAAACCAGTCGCCAATACAGAATCAGCTAACGCAGTAACTTATAAAATTCAGGTTGGGGCATATAAAGGGAAGTTGCCTGAAACTGCGGCCAAATCAATAAAAAAACTTGGTGTATTACGAAAAGTTGAAAGTTATAAGGATGTGAAAGGCATTACCGTTTACACAACAGGTAGTTTACGAAATTATCAGGAGGCCATTACTTTGCAAAATCAGGTTAAGCTGGAAGGAATAAAAAATGCAGTTATTGTCGCCTACAACAACGGTAAAAGAATCACGTTAGATGAAGCTCGGAAATTAAATAACGAACCCGTCAAACCATAAGGAATCTGTATTTTGTTTGTAACAAAATACAACCTAATTTGTTAGCATAGAGAAATGAAGTACAGACAATTAAAGCACGCTGTAATTCAATTTATTAATTCAGTATTAATATCCAAATTATGACACGAACAGCGCCACATAAAGAAAAAGATGAAGAACAGGATGTTCGAAGTAAAAAGGAAAAAATTTTGGTTCTTCACAACGACGATTATCACACGTTTGAATATGTAATTGATGCGTTAATCAATATTTGCGATCACGATATGCTTCAGGCTGAGCAATGTACCCTTCTGGTTCATTATAAAGGCAAATGTGATGTTAAAAAAGGAAGTTTTTCTTACCTTAGACCAATGAAAAATGCTTTGATCGAAAAAGAGCTCAAAGCAACCATTGATTAATCCTTCATTATGAACTTCCTGATTATTATCTTCCTGATTATTTTGGGCATTGTTTTACTGCTGATCGAGGTCACCATTTTGCCTGGGATAACGGTTGCCGGAATAGGAAGTTTTCTGGTTCTTGTTTACAGTGTTTATCTGGCTTTTACCAGCTATGGAACGTTGATCGGTTTATTAACTCTCGCATTTGTTCTTATTGCGGCCCCATTGCTTATCTATCTTTTATTTAAGGGAAAAGCGGGCAAAACCATGATGCTCGACGCTGTGATATCAGGTGTTGCCAACGAAATTAATCCTGAAAAAGTAAAAGTGGGGGATATTGGCGTTACCATTGGCCGCTTAGCCCCAATGGGGAAAATTAAAGTAAACGATGAAGTTGTTGAAGTACGATCGACGGGTACTTATGTAAATCCGGGCGAAAAAGTAAGAATCATTCATATCGAAAAATCACTTGTCACAGTTGAACCTTTAAACATCTAATAATAATGGAACAAATTCAAGGTCTTGGAGTATTTGGACTAATCGTTGGGATTTTTATTCTGCTGGTCATACTTTTGTATTACATCCCGGTTGGGTTATGGTTTTCAGCGCTTGTTTCCGACGTTCGTATCTCACTCACCCAGTTATTCTTGATGCGGTTTCGAAAAGTACCACCATCGGTCATTGTTCGTGCGCTAATCGAAGGAACTAAAGCCGGATTGGTGCTTAACCGCAACGAACTCGAAGCTCACTACCTGGCTGGCGGACATGTCGAAAAAGTGGTACATGCCCTCGTTTCGGCACAAAAAGCCAACATCGAACTTAGCTTTAAAATGGCTACGGCTATCGATCTCGCCGGACGTGATGTATTTCAGGCCGTACAAATGTCGGTAAACCCGAAAGTCATAGATACCCCGCCAGTGGCCGCAGTGGCCAAAGACGGCATTCAGCTGATTTGCCGCGCTCGGGTAACTGTTCGTGCCAATATTAAGCAATTGGTTGGAGGCGCTGGTGAAGAAACGGTACTTGCCCGTGTTGGCGAAGGAATTGTATCATCCATCGGATCGTCGCATACACACAAAGCCGTTTTGGAAAACCCCGATTCAATCTCGAAAGTGGTATTGGGAAAAGGTTTGGATGCCGGAACTGCATTTGAAATTCTATCCATCGATATTGCTGACATCGACATCGGCAAAAATATTGGAGCAGGCTTGCAAATGGACCAGGCTGAAGCCGATAAAAACATTGCCCAGGCCAAAGCCGAAGAGCGCCGTGCCATGGCCGTAGCACTTGAACAGGAAATGAAAGCCAAAGCGCAGGAAGCACGCGCCAAGGTTATCGATGCCGAAGCATTAATCCCAATGGCCATTGCCGAAGCTTTCCGTAGCGGAAATTTAGGAATTATGGATTACATGAAATACAAAAACATTATGGCCGATACCGCAATGCGCGATGCCATCTCGAACGAAGAACAAAATAAAAAGAAAAAATAGGAATGAATACCTAGAGACAGGGCAATCCCCTGTCTCTAACATATAAAAAAACCTTGTTGCAAAACGGCAAGTTTTTTATATACCGCATTTATTTCACTTTCAAAATTTTTTCAGAGTGAATTGCGACCCCATCAGTAGTAATTCCCTCAAGAATTATTTTGTATTTTGCATTTAAATCTGCCGAATAAAAAGAAACCCTGATTTTGTCTTGTCCATCGAACTTCACCGATGGATTCCAATAAATAGTCGATCGGTAATCTGGTTTTTCTGGATTCCGATTTTCGCTTGTGTAAACCGGTTCATAGAATTTCCGGGCTTTGCTATATCCGGGATGGACGAAATTCAAAATGCACATACGCTCCTTTTCCTTCGTATTTTTAAGAATTTCACCTGCGTTGATCGTATAAACAGCAATCACACTTTTGGAGCCACCAGGTCCAAATATTGTCGTTCTAGTTCCTTCCAGTACATCGACAAAATCAACTTGCGATAAGGGAATAGATAGAATAGCGCCTAAGCTTACCGGCATTCCATCGAGAAGAAATAGTGGACATTTTTCTGGAGGAATATCACTCCCATTTGCCAAAGCACTTAATAAAGATGAATTACGAATGGGTATTCGACTTTCAAGTGCAGCAAAAACATTCGGGTAAGGCACCGTAGCTCTTATTTCTTTAAAATCTAAATAATTAGATGGTTCGAAATACATCGATCTTTTCTCTTTAAACCGATCTTTCTTTTTCTCAGTAACCGTAACTTCTTCAATTAAAATATCTCCCTTTTGAGTTTGAAATGTATTGTCGGCTTCGACTTCTGCAAGAACATTTGTTTGAGAAGTAAAATTTGGATTCTTATCAAATGCGTTTGTTGAGGTTTTATGATGTGTAACTTTAGGTGCCGTCAATGAGTCCATTACAATGTAAAAGTTCTTATTCGGGTCCCGAATATCATCCTTTTTGCCTTCTTTTCCCTTTTTAGCTTGTATGATAACCGAAGTAGTATCCATAAAATTAAAACCATCGAACACGAAATGTCCTTGGTCATCAGTAGTTGTTTCATTATATACCTCTTCCTGTCTGTTCGAATATATGAGCGAGACTTCCGCGTTGGCAGGTTTGCCCTCCAGGTTAAAACGTCTGACCTGACCATCGAACCGTATTCCGGTTTCCAGAGGAAATCTCAAATAGGAAAGATTATTCAAGGTATCGTTTAAAATGAATTGTCTCCATCCTTGTGTCATCATCAAAAGGTCCAATACCCTTTTTCTTTGCGGATCATCAGAATAGAAGTAATAACCTGGGTGTTCAATTTCTCCCCTTAATTCAGAATTCAGTAACAGGTACGATTTTATACCAGAGCCATAATCATCAGTCCCTGAATCCAAAATATCAGCTACTGAAATTGACATGTTGGCATTTAGTTTTGAAGAATCTGAAGAGATTTCTAGCTCGACTAATTCCCTTTTGCTATATTCATTTTTTGATGGGGAAATATCTACAATAGGTTTGCCGTTGTTTGTTTCAACAAAGACCAGCCGCTCACAAAGGGGTGTATCGTTGTTGTCGAAAAGAGTAAATTGAGCTATTCCTTCTACCAAAACATTCTTGGAAATTGAAACTTTAACACCGTCTAATGTACCTGTAATCTTGGAACTAATTACCTGTTTGTTCCTTTGTCTGACAATAAGTTTAAAGTCTTTAACTCCATTTGCCAGCGACGAGCGAATGACAACGGAATAAAAATCGGGTTTCTCAATTGTTTGCATAACGACCCCACTGTCGAGTGAAGCCGGAAGGTTGTAAGAATACACAGTGCCTTTATACACCATATTCGCTTTGTAACTTTGATCTTTTTGAGGTGCAAAGTTTAACTCGCCCAGCCCGAATTTCAAGGTTTTAAAATTCGCCAATTCTTCCCCTGAACCGTCAACAATTGCCCCTGAAATATCAATACCTTTTCCATCGACATCAACCGCTTTGAATGCAACCCGGTTGATAAAACCATTAATCATATATCCGCCTTCAGGGAAGAACTGAAGATCAGGTTTGAGGTCGGTTATTTCATCACTTGGCTTCCCATCGACAAGTTTTTCTTTCGTTGTATCCTGATTAGCTATCTCATTGGACCCATCGGCGATCACAAATAATTTTTTCCTGAAAAACCAGGCGTCATCGAAATTCCGCATTAAATTTGTATAGGCCCTGATCTCGTATTCACCTTTAACACAATCAGGAAGAAGCTTAAAATCACCTGCACCGCAACCCTGATCCATTTTAATAACTTTTGTAACGACTATTTTACTGTCAGGATCAATCAAATCGACATAAACAATCTGACTTGGCGCTTCAGGTTTATGCGTATTGGCATTAACAAGATACACCTTGTACCAAATATCATCACCAGCATGATAACAAGCTCTGTCGATGTGGAGAAAGATTTTTTCGCGCAAATTAACTGCACCAGAAACATCTGCTTTATCAAAATCATCTTTGTTTCCTGAAAATGCAGTAAGAAATAGAAGAATAAAGACGAACGACAAACTGCGTGAAATCCGATCCGGACGAAATGTAAAATTTTCCATTCAACAAATTGAGTGGTGACAAAAGTTTATAAATGAAACTCAGAAATAAATCATTTGTATTTATTTCAAAACGTTCTCTGTAAAATTATGAAATCTACATTAGTTAAAAAACAATTTTTGAATTGTTTAGCAATTCAGATCACACACATTTCACCAACAAAAGCCAATGTAATGTGATTTATAATATTGGCTAGATATGGATAGTTTCGATTAATAGAACTGATCGTCGCGCCAATTGACGACATTATTTTCGATGTAATTAAGTCCTCGTCGTCACGGATAATAGGATCATGGAATCGTTCCTGCCATTCAAAATCGGCATGAATTCGGTACGCCAGTTTGGCAACAATCGATTTGTATGATCCAATAATAGATGAAAGGGTATCTTTCCCCTGATTGCGGTATCGCAATTCTCCTGACGTTTGGTGCCGGTGGGTGTAGAGACAGGGAATTGCCCTGTCTCTACAATGGATTCATTTAAAATATTTATCGGCAAATCGGATATACTGTTGCCAGTCGTACTGGGTCAAATCATGTTTCCCGGAGCGGATATGATACCCAATGGTGCCCATTACCGGGTGATTAACTTCAGGCATTTCTTTAACTGGCAATCCTTCCAAACCAAGCAATTCGTAAACAGCCGAAGCCAGTTTTGCCGATAAAAATTCGCCTCTCGGATCAGACCATTTGTCGCCTTCGGCACTGGCCACATATAATGGGCGTGGTGCAATCAAGGCCAAAAGCATGTGCTGATCTATTGGTAATTCGGCTTCATTGTCATTGTACTTTTTAAAATTACCACAAAACCAGTGAGGAAAATGATTGTTGATGATCTGAACGGTTTCGCCAAATATGCGCTTGGAAAGAGCAGCGCCGCCACAACCCGATTCGTTCGAAATTACCATGGCAAACCGTTGATCGGTTGCACCTGCCCATAAGGCCGTTTTACCTAACCTGGAATGACCTAAAACGGCAACCTTTTTAGAATCGACGAGTTCATCTTTTTCCAGGTAATCCATCACTCGCGATAAACCCCAGGCCCAGGCGGCAATAGAACCCCATTCGTCAAATTTGGGGCGAATCTGATTGGCCTGATAAAAAAATGGTTCGATGCCATCCGAAAAATCATTTTTATCCGGATCAACATCGCCGTAATAGACCGTTACCAACCCGTAGCCAGCTTTAATAATGGCATCGATTGACCAGCTATCGGAGTCACACCCCCGCGATTGTTCAGTTACCCGATTATTAATGATTCCGACAGAAGGAATGTCAGAAACCCATGATTCAGTCAGTCGTATATTGGGATCGTTGCAAACAGTATGATTTCCGGAGAAATTATAGGCCAGAAAAACTGGAACTTTTTGTTCTGATTTTGGCAAGTACATCAATACATTTACCTCCAGATTCCGGTCACCTTTTTTGAAAAACAAAGATAACTGCCTACGAATGGCTATACCATTCAGCGCATTATTCGCTGTTTCCCATATTTTCACATCCTGAATGTCCAGTTTTCCGGGAACCTTTCCATAAACTTCTTCGGTGAATTTCTTCAGGATCTCCGGACGCTGCTTTTTGAACCAAACTTTGGCTGTTTTTACTTTTCCACCATTAAAACGGGTCAAAACATTGGGAAGCTTATACTCCGGAACATTTGCCTCATCTTCAATTACATTTTGTTGCTGAGCACTTACATTCAGAGCAATCAAGAGAAAGAAAATAAATGAAATGCGATTCAAATGCCTCATGGCTTAGTAGTTTAATAGTTTAAGCCTTAAAGATAAAATCTTTGCATCGGATTTCACCCTTTCTGAACATTGAAAAATGCGACTGAGTACCTTTTAAATCAATTCGTGTATTCCAAAGGTTCAATCTCACCGGTAGCCACACGTAAAGCATTCATGGCAAGTGCTTCCAGTTCGTCTTCTCCGGGATAAACATAAACGCCTGAAATAAATTCAACTTTTTTGCTGATGTACTGAGTCAGATATTTGCTATAGGCCAGGCCTCCGGTGAGTAAAATGGCATCAACGATTCCGTTCAGGACGACGGCCATTTCGCCAATAGACTTGGCAACCTGATAACCTAACGCCTCCTGAACTTTAATGGCAAGTTCTTCGCCGTTTGCCGCGCGTTTTTCAACTTCCATTGCATCGTTGGTTCCGAGGTAAGCCACATAACCACCCTCGCCAAGAACCATCCGGCGAACTTCGTCTTTTTGATATTTTTTACTGAAACAGAGATCGACGAGCTGACCTACGGGTAACGTACCCGAGCGTTCAGGACTAAATGGTCCTTCGCCATCCAAAGCATTATTTACATCGATAACACGGCCTTTTTGATGCGCGCCAACAGAAATTCCACCACCAAGATGAGCCACAATCAGATTTAGTTTTTCGTATTTACGGCCAATTTTTTTGGCGTGAAGCCGGGCAGTGGCCTTTTGATTCAGCGCATGAAAAATTGACCGGCGTTCCAATAACGGATGGCCCGAAAACCGAGCAATATCGTCCAACTCATCAACAACAACCGGATCGGCCACATAAGCATGAGCCCCAGGTATCTGCAAGGCAATGTAATCGGCAATAAGTGGTCCAAGGTTGCTAGCGTGCTGTCCATAAATGCCCGCTTTAGCGTGTTCGAGCATTCGGTTATTAACCAGGTAAACACCCGATTTCAATGGATATGTCAATCCACCGCGCCCAATGATGTATTTGATTTTATCGACGTCGAATCCTTCTTCCACCAGCGAATCAATGATCAGGCCTTTCCTGAATTCAAACTGATCGATAATATCGTCATAAAGAGAAAGTTCTTCGATGGAATGGCGCAAGGTTTTCTTTAGCTTACATTCTCCTTCGAAGTAAACAGCAAACTTGGTTGAAGTGGAACCTGGATTAATCGCCAAAATTCGAATTTCGCTCATGAATCAGAAGTATTAGCTCAATAACGCTGCAAGAGCAATTGAGTTCAATTTTGTTTGTATGCTATCGCCTCTCGATGACAATACAACTGGCACATTGGCACCCATCACCACCGCGGCCTGATTGGCATTGCATAATTTGGTATTCGTTTTATAAAACACATTTCCGGCGTCGATGTTTGGAAATAGCAGACAATCGGCATCACCGGCAACTTCAGAAGTAATGTTTTTGATTTGAGCCGATTCCAAATCCAAGGCCACATCGAGAGCCATCGGGCCAAAAACAATGGCAGGTTCAAACTGACCATTTTCAGCAGCTTTCATCACTTCCACCGCATCGGTACACGAAACCAAGGAAGGCAAAACCAGCTCGGTTGGTGTAATCAAAGCAATTTTTGGACGGGAAATCCCCAGATCAATTGCCATTTTCGTTAAATAATGAACCATTGCTATCTTTTGAGCAATGGTCGGATATGGAATAATCGCCACATCGCTTACGATAAGCAATTTGTGGTAATTCGCATTATCAATCACCGAAACATGGCTGACAACATTGCCCTGCGGCAACAATCCGGCTTCCTTGTTAAGAATGGCCCGCATAAATTTGTCGCTGCTGATTAAACCCTTCATCAGGATGCAGCCCGGATTTTGTTTAACATACTGCACTGCTAGTTTTGCCGCTTCTTCTTCATTTTCGGCATGGATGATTTGGAATAACCGGAAATCAATCTGATTCGCCTTGCACTGCCTGATTATTTCGTCGTGATTACCGGTTACAACTACTGAAACGATTCCAAGCTTTAGCGCTTCAGAAACAGCTTCAAGGGTATGCAAATCAACCGCATTCACTGCAACCAAAGTCCTTTTCCGGAGAGATTTAGTGTACTCAAATAAATCAGCTAAACGTTCCAGTTTCATTCTTCCTGTTTTTAGATTTGTAAAAATACCACTTCAATGCTGATTAATTCATAACAAAGATCAATAACAAAAATGTTTTTAAACCGCTGAAAAATAAAACGTCCGATGTTATTTAACACCGGACGTTTCAATACGTTTACGAAAAAAGCAACTTGCTTTTAATTTATTGTGGCCCAATCAAAATCTGCTTACGATTTATCACGGTTATTTACAATTTCCTCGGTATCCAAGGCGATCATCAATTCTTCATCAGTAGGAACAACGATGATTTTAACCCTTGAATCAGGAGTACTTATCACTCCTTCTTTACGGAATCCTTTATTTTTCTCTTTATCCAATGAAATTCCAAGGAAATCAAGATCACTCAGCACTCCTTCACGGGTTGAGCAAGCATTTTCACCAATTCCTCCCGTCATAATCAGGATATCCAAACCACCCATAGCGGCAATGTACGATCCGATGTATTTCTTAACCTTGTAATCGTAAACTTCAAGTGCCAATGCAGCCCTTTCATTACCATTTTCATTGGCCGATTCGATTTCGCGCATGTCTGACGAAACCCCTGAAATACCAAGCATTCCAGAGTGTTTATTAAACAAGGTATTGGCTGTTCGAATCCCGACATCTTCTTTTTCCATGATATAAAGCACAACGCCAACATCAAGGTCTCCGCTACGAGTTCCCATTACCAAACCTTCCACAGGAGTAAATCCCATGGATGTATCAACCGATACACCATTTTTAATGGCAGCAATTGATGCACCGTTACCTAAATGGCAGGAAATGATTTTCTGAGTGCCATAATCAACACCCAGTAATTCGCAGGCTCGTTTGCTTACATACCGATGACTGGTTCCATGAAAGCCATAACGACGAATGCCGTATTTTTTATAGAGTGCATAGGGAATACCATACATATAGGCTTTGGGCTCCATCGTTTGATGGAACGCCGTATCGAAAACACCGACTTGTGGAATTCCCGGCAATAATTCCTCTATCGCACGGATTCCCTTCAAGTTAGGCGGATTATGGAGTGGAGCGATATCGATACATTTTGTAACTTCTTCCAAAATTTCTTCAGTCAACAGGGCGCTCGAATTAAAGCGTTCGCCACCATGAACCACCCGGTGACCCACAGCATCCAATTCTTCAAGGCTTTTCATACAACCGTGTTTTGCACTAGTCAATATGCCCAAAATATATTCAACGCCAATTTTATGATCAAGAATTTCTCCTTCAAAAACGACAACCTGACCATCCTGACGAACATGTTTCAGAAAGCTACCTTTCATCCCCAACTTTTCAATTCCCCCTTTGGCAATAACCGAACGGTCGGCCATATTAAAAAGCTGATATTTTATGGAACTACTTCCGCAATTTAAAACCAGAATCTTCATTCTATTTCTTTTATATAATTATCAACATGATGAAAAATCAACACTTTTTGTCATCCGGTTGTGTTATTTTTTTCCCGTTTTCATCGTATTTATAAAATCCGATGCCAGATTCCATTCCCAAGTGTTTGGCACGAACCAGCTTCCGGAGGTATGGGTTTGGTTTATACCTGATGTCGCCAAACTCATTGAAAACATTGTCCATCCAACGGAGAACTTTATCGAGGCCCATTTTATCAGCCAATTCGAACGGCCCCATGCGCATTCCAAAGCCAATTTTCATGGTCTGATCAATATCATCAATATTAGAAATTCCTTCCATCAATATTTCGCAGGCTTCATTCAATAGCACTACAAAAATCCGGATGCTCACCAAACCTGCCGACTCCTGAACCGGGATAATTTTTCGATTCATCAGCGTTATAAACTGACAAACTTTCTGGTACGATTCATCGGTTGTATATAATCCCCGAACCACTTCAACAATTCGAGCTTCCTGCGAATTGATGAAAAAATGTAAACTAACGCAACGATCAGGATACTTCAAATCGGTAGAAAGCTCAGTAACAACAATGGTGGTTGAATGGGTAGCAATGATACAATCTCGATTAACAACTTCTTCAATTTTATGAAAAATCTCCCGGCGTTCCTTAATTTTTCCGCCACGATCGATGGCCCGGATAGCTTCAATCACAAAATCGCATCCTTTCAGATCCTTATAATCAAGGGTTCCCTTAATTCGCGATAAGATTGCGCGTTTTTCGCCTTGGGTTAAACCCCAATGTTCAATTCGCTCATCTAAAACTTTTTCAATGTTTTTGTAGGCTTCACGAATTTTATCTTCGCTAACTTCAATGAAAACAACCTCCATCCCAAAAAAACTGGCTATGCGGGTAATATTCTGACCTACCAAACCACATCCAACTACGCCAATTTTGGTAAAAAGCGCATTGCTTGTATCTTTTTTACTGAGCCCAAAGTCTTCTATTGGCTCGTAAATTACTTCACTCGGCATGTTAATCAGTATTGTTTTATTATTCAAAAAGTGCGGCTGCCTGATTGGCAGTAATCGCAACCATATTAACGATATCGCTTACCGAACATCCCCTTGAAAGATCGTTGATTGGAGCGGCCATTCCTTGCAACACGGGGCCAACAGCTTCTGCTTTTCCAAGGCGCTGAACAAGTTTGTAACCAATGTTGGCAGCTTCCAATCCAGGAAAAACCAAAATATTGGCACGACCAGCAACTTCACTGTTAGGTGCTTTTAAACGTCCAACTTCAGGGATTAAAGCAGCATCTAGTTGCATTTCACCATCAATTTTTAATTCAGGATCCATTTCGCGTGCAATTCGGGTGGCATTCACCACTTTATCAACCAGCGGATGCTGTGCACTACCCATGGTTGAGAAACTCAACATAGCTACTCGTGGATCCATCCCAACAATAGCCTTGGCGGTTTTTGCAGTTGTAACTGCAATTTCGGCGAGCTGTTGCTCATTCGGATCAGGCATAACGGCACAATCAGCAAAAACCAAAATACCATCGTGACCAAAATGGGGATCGTTCACAAACATTAAAAATGCACCTGAAACGACGCTAACACCAGGCATGGTTTTCACATACTGTAAAGCAGGACGAAGCACATCGCCTGTGGCATTTATTGCTCCTGCCAACTCTCCATCAGCATCACCGCTTTTGATCATCAAAGGCGCGAAATACAATGGATCGTTTAACAAATCAAGCGCTGCTTCTTTAGTCAACCCCTTCGATTTGCGGATTTGAACCATCAAATCCGCATACTGATCTCTTTTGGCGTCAGTTTTTGGATCAACAATTGTAACTCCGTCAATATTAACTCCGAGCTCATTAGCTGTCTGTTTAATTTCTTCCGGATTTCCTAAAAGAATAAGCCGGGCAAGCTTCTGATTCATGATAATCTCAGTAGCACGTAAAGTTCGTGGTTCCGCTCCTTCAGGCAATACTATTCTCTTCTGGTATTTTTGAGCGTTTTGAAAGACACGTTTTAATATTTCCATTGGTGATTAAAAGTTTAAACTTTAGAGTAAAAAATTCGAGGCAAAAGTACTTAAAATATGATGTTGTGTATCTTTTATATAAAAGAAATATTGACTCGTCTGATAAATCTCACCCAAAAAATTGGAACTAAAACGCTTTAAGAATTAAATGACAATCGATTGCACAATCATTTTATAAAAGTTTATTTACCTATTTTTGAAAAAACTTTTTCATGAAACCAACCGATCCATATTATTCGCTCAAACAATCGCTTGACGGCGATTTGTTTACCGATCAGGTACAAAAGGTAATATATGCCACCGACGCTTCATCGTATCGCGAAATACCTCAGGCAGTTACTCGTCCAAAAAATAAGGAAGATATTCGCAAAATCATTGAGTTTGCGCGACAAACCGGCACTTCAGTGATTCCACGTGCAGGAGGAACATCTTTAGCAGGCCAGGTGGTTGGTTCTGGAATTGTGGTTGATATTTCGAAATACCTGAATAAAATCGGCGAACTAAATATTGATGAACGATGGATTGATGTGGAGCCCGGTGTGGTTTTGGCTGAACTCAATCAGTTTCTTTCAAAGCATGGATTTCAATTTGCTCCTGAAACTTCAACAGCCAACCGTTGCTGCATTGGCGGGATGCTCGGGAATAACTCATGTGGCCTGCATTCGCTGATCTACGGCAGTACTCGCGAACACGTTCTGGAAGTGGAAGGCATTCTGTCTGATGGTTCTGACGTGACCTTTAAAGCTCTAACTACAGAAGAGTTTATTGGTAAATGCTCAGGAAATCCAGAACTTCTGGAAACTAAAATCTACCGGAATATTCAGGAGACACTGGCTGATAAATCGAATCAGCAGGAAATCAGGAATGAATTTCCCGACCCGAAAGTAACGCGCAGAAACAACGGTTACGCATTGGATATTTTACTCGAAACAGATCCGTTTACACAGAACGGAAAACCTTTCAATTTTTGCAAACTGCTAGCCGGAGCAGAAGGAACACTTGCATTTGCAACTAAAATCCGGATAAATGTGGTTCCACTTCCCCCTAAATTTCAGGGATTGGTTTGCGCCCATTTTAAAACTCTGGAGGAAGCGTTCTACGGAAATTTGATAGCTCTTCAGCATCATCCCGACGCTATCGAACTTACCGACGAAATTATACTGAATTGTACGCTTGAAAACATTGAGCAACGTAAGAATCGATTCTTCATTGAAGGAAATCCTAAGGCTATCCTGACTATCGAATTCTCAGCGGATACGGAAAAAGAAATTCAGGAGAAAGCCCGGGAATTGGAGGAAGATCTCAGGGAAAAAGGATTCGGTTATCATTTTCCGCTTTTCACTGACAGGGAGAGCATCAAAAAAATATGGGAACTCCGGAAAGCCGGTCTGGGCTTGCTTTCCAACATCCCCGGTGACAAACGCAATGTAACAGTAATTGAAGACACGGCTATTGCCCCTGACTATTTGCTTGACTACATTCACGAATTTGACAAGATCATCGCCCGATACGGCTTGACCTGTGTTTACTACGGACACATTGCCACTGGCGAGTTACACCTTCGTCCATTACTAAACCTAAAAAATCCGGAAGACGTAAAGATTTACCATTCATTGGCCAAAGATGTTGCAGAACTAGTCAAGAAATTTCGTGGTTCACTGAGCGGCGAGCATGGCGATGGGCGCCTGCGCGGTGAGTTCATTCCATTGATGTTGGGAAAACACAATTACGAACTGATTCGCCGACTAAAATACACCTGGGATCCGAAAAACATTATGAATCCTGGAAAGATCGTGGATACACCACCCATTACGAAAGACCTGCGTTTACTGATGGGGCAACCGTCGTTCAAAGCGGACACGCTGTTTGGTTATGCCCCACATGGCGACTTGTTGCGTTCGGTTGAAATGTGTAACGGATCGGGCGATTGCCGCAAAAGCAACCTGATTGGCGGAACTATGTGCCCGAGCTACATGGCCACTCGTGACGAAGATAAATCGACCCGTGCGCGTGCCAATATTTTGCGCGAATACCTGACCCACCCGCAAAAAGCAAACGTTTTCGATTCGGAAGAAGTGCTTCAGGTACTCGACCTTTGTTTGTCGTGTAAAGCCTGCAAATCGGAATGCCCGTCGAACATCGACATGGCTAAGTTCAAGACTGAATTTTTGCAGCAATATTACGATCTGCATGGGTTTCCAATGCGTTCACGGCTGATAGCGTATTTGCCACGAATCAATCGACTGGGAATGATTTTCAGGCCAATCGCCAACCTGATTACCAGAGCAACACTTTTTAAGAAAGCAATTGGTTTTGCTCCTGAACGAAAAATACCAGAACTATCGGAACTAAGCCTACGGAAATGGTATCGCAAACCAATTTCATTGGCTGAAGGTAAAATTGGGAAGGTTTATTTGTTTGCCGACGAATTCACCAACTTCAACGAAAGCCACATTGGTATAAAAGCCATTTTATTGCTGAATAAACTGGGTTACGAAGTGGTAATTCCCAAACACATGGAAAGCGGACGTACTTTTCTTTCGAAAGGATTGTTGCGCAAAGCCAAACAGGTTGCCAATTTCAATGTGGATCAACTCTCCGGAATAATCTCAGGAGAAACTCCCCTTATTGGAATTGAGCCGTCAACCCTCTTAACCTTCCGCGATGAATATCCCGAACTGGTTAATTCCTCCCTTCAGGAAAAAGCAAAAGTATTGGCAAAAAACGCATTAATGTTGGAGGAATTTATCGTTCAGGAAATGAGAAAAGGAAATATCCGCACCGAACAATTCACCAACGAGGAGAAAAACATCAAACTGCACGGTCATTGTCAGCAAAAAGCAGTGGCTTCGACCCTACCCACCCGGCAAATGCTCGAATTACCTGCCAATTACTCAGTTCAGGAGATTAAAAGTGGATGTTGCGGAATGGCGGGTTCGTTTGGCTATGAAAAGGAACATTACGAGTTGAGTATGCAAATTGGGGAACTGAATTTATTCCCGGCAGTGAGAAAAACCACAACCGAAGAAATAATTGCAGCTTCCGGTACATCTTGTCGCCACCATATTGAAGACGGGATTGGCCGAAAAGTGCTGCATCCGGTTGAAATTATGTGGGACGCAGTATTGAAATAAATTTCACTCAACCCGCCCGACTATCACAACATAATTTTTGCCATACTTCCTAGCACATTTTGGACAGGTAGTGTACCACAGATACCACTTCTTAATGGTAATATTTTTTAATTTGGTCAGGTTTTCAAAGTCTTTGCACCATTTTTCCGTATCACGAAAAGGTCCTTCATAGACTTTACTGTAATACTTACCTGTCAGGATAATATTTTCTGCATCAGGGATTTCCTTGTCAACAGCCATGTATAAATCCATGTTCCACCTCGAAGTGTGATCTGACAAACAAACCATGTCGGACATAGTGGCTCCGGCAGCTTTAATTTTTCGGTCGATACGTTTCATTACCTTACCAAAATTCATTGGCATATAAAAAAACGTACAAACCTTGTCTTTGATGAATCGCTTATCTTTCCATTCGAATGTCTGATCATCCCAGGGAATTGGATCAAATTCAGGACAACAAATTGCATTAAGTTCAGAAGACGAGTTCATAATATGGGTTAAATTTAAAGATTATTGTTTCGGTTTCTGTTCTTTACGTAGTTTGACTTCTAGGGGTTTCTCTTCCAGAAAAAAGAAAAATATTCTGCTAATTTCATGGAGTTATACGATCTACAGATTAATTGATGCAATCATCTCTTTAAAGGCACTTTTGTAGTTTTCACCAACCGGGACAAAAGTTTTTCCAATCACTATACGACTGCGCTGGATCGAATCAATCTTCGGCAATGATACAATGAACGAACGATGAACACGAACAAAACGAGATTCAGGCAGAATCTCCTGAAGTTTTTTCAAACTGTTCAGTGTTAAAATCGTTTTCCCGGTTAAGTGTATTTTAATATAATCCTTCAACCCTTCAACGTACAAAATATCGTTCAGATTAATATTGATGGTATTATAACCCGTTTTTACCATTATAAAATCAGACTGCGGATCTTTCTCAGGAAGGGCAGGAAGCCGTTCATTTCCTTTTTTGCTGAGTTGATTGAGCCCATATGCTTTATTTACAGCCCGCAGAAAACGATCGAACACAATTGGTTTAACCAGATAATCGGTAATCTCAAGATCATATCCAACCAACGCATATTTTTCGTATGCTGTAGTGAAAATTATAAGTGGTTTTGTTTGCAAGCATTTAACAAACTCGATTCCACTCAGATGAGGAAGTTCAACGTCCAAAAAGACCAGGTCAACCTTATTTTCCTGAAGATAACCAAGACCTTCAATCGGATTGGTAAATGTCCTTTCCAATTTCAGAAAAGGAATTTTTTCGATATAATCTTTTAAAAGATCGAGCGCAAGCGGCTCATCATCAATTGCTATGCAGTTCATTTTCTTTGAGTTTCATGGATAGATTGATCTGATATATATTTTCGATCCTGACGTTTTCAAGTTTGTAGTTACCCGGATAACACAACTCTAAACGTCGGATTACATTATTAACACCAATGCCCATACTTCCGTCGGGACTAAGTTTTGCTCGCACAATTGGATTACTTATTTCAACATGTAACCAATCACCGATCATTTTCATATGAATAGAAATAATTGACTCGATACCTGGTAAAGCTCCATATTTAAAAGCATTTTCAACCAATGGATTTAATATGAAAGGTTCGATATAATAGTTCCCAATTAAATTTTCCACAACAAAATTAACCTTAATTTCATTTTTCATCCATAATTTCTGAAGATCAATATAATTTTCAATCAAAGCGATTTCGCGAGAAAGTGGAATTTCTGTACTTGGATTTTCGCTCAACATATAACGCAAAATAGCCGAAAGTTTCATAATTGCTTCTGAAGTAAGGTCAGACTTTCGATTGGCAAGAGAATGAATGTTATTCAAAGAGTTAAACAAAAAATGGGGATTGACTTGCTGTCGTAGGAGCATTAACTCAGCGTTTAATTTTTCGTGTTGGTATTGCCGGTTAATATCTTCTTCCCGTTTTAATTTCTGAAAAATACGTACAGAAGAAGAAAAAGTCAAGAATGTAAATAACAAAAAAAACATTCCAGGCAACATCATCGGAGCAAAAAACTTGTCAGTGGAAAGAGTTCTTTGAAAATCATCAAAAAGAGGCAAGACCTTAAATTCTGGTGGTTCATTTCGCACAAAATCGTTCTCCGACAATTGATGAATCAGTGGATCGACCACCAATAAAGAGAACAAGACGATTACCAAAATTGAAATCGAGAAAGTCAAATACTTCTTGGGTAATAAATAACGAGGAGTAAGAAAAAAATAGTTCAGATAAAAAAGAATAAATCCATAGAAATATAAAAGTACAATAAATACAGGCATGCTTTCATTTCGGCGAAGGGAAAACAGAGAAAAAGCGACAAACAGCATGAGCCAAACCGATAAGTGTACAAAAAAAAGCACCCATTTTTCTTGCTTAACATTCCGAATAATTCGTATCAATTTATCGACTTGCTTCATAATTCCACTGCAATTTTAACTCTCGATTTAAAATCGAATCTGCCAAAATAGAAAATATTTTTCTAAAGTGACAAATGTCGCCACAGAACAGCGAAATTGTTAGTTAATTCATACTTAAAAAGGTTAAAATTCAATAATTACCGTTTGGGAACAATCTGGAATATGGATAACAAAAAAACGGTTTCCTTTGAAGAAACCGTTTTTTAATTAAGACTGAAAGCAAAAATCAATCTTTTATGTCATCAATTCAAGATCAATCGTCAGTATTCACTTCTTCATATGGTCTCCATTCCCATACATCAGAAAGGTAATAGCTTCCTGTCTCACCAGTTGCTGTAATGGCTTTGCCTCCAACGGTAAAAGCAACAGCAGATAAGCGTGAAGATAATGCGGACTCAAGTCCAGCCATCTCGTCCCAAGTGTCCTTGGCAAAATCGTATCTCCAAACAGTAGTTAGCAAACTTGAATTTTGTCCAAAAAAGACATAGGCTTTATCATCTAGCACTAACGAAGATGCTTTTTGGCGAACAATAGTCCAGCCACTATCATCATTCAAACTTATTTTTGCAGTCCATGTATTGGCGGTTGGATCATATTCATACATATCAGTTTGCGCAACACCATTAGATATCCCAGTGCAAACATAGGCTTTACCATTATAAGTAAATGCAGTAGCCGATTCACGTTTACCACCTTTGATGCTTTGAACTTTTTCCCATTGACTACCGCTAGCAGCTGTTGGATCAAATTTGTAAAAATCAATTTTATCAGAAGAGTCATCGCCGTAACCAGTACCTATATAACCATAATTATTCAGTGAAAAAGCAACAGCCTTGTAACGTGCCCCACCAAGGAAGTCATCTTTCTTAGTCCAAGTATTAGACGCTGGATCGTATTCCCAAATATCTTTCAACTTGTTAGTTCCGTCATAGCCTGTTCCTACATAACCTTTTTTGTTAACCGAAAACCCTACAGAGTTAACACGACCATGACCAGGAAAATCAGCAATTTTATTCCACGAGTCTGTTGCAGCATTATATGACCAAAAATCTAAAAGATATCCATCATTAGGTGCATTGTCATCACTATTGTAACCTAAACCCACATAAGCTTTGTCGTCAATTACAAAACTAACTGCAGCGCCACGAGCAAGTCCTTCAAAATCTGATTTCTTTACCCAGTTTCCAAGCGGATCACTTGTACTGTTGCAACCAACCAAAAAGAACAACCCAAACACTATTGTCCAAAACGTTTTCATAGCATATCTGTTTTACTAATTTCAAGTCCAAAACTAAACGCCCCGCAAGTGGATTAAAAGAAAAATCTTTCAAACAGGGAATTTAAATAGACGGATAGGCATTATTTATAGACAAAACCTATTTATCGAGTTGAACGATAAATCAAATATTTATAGATTTTAGTATTAATAATTAATTATCAGCAAATTATATTGATTTTATGAATTTTTGAATAAGTTTATATCGATCATTTAATGGATTCGGTATATTTTAATTCTGGAAATTAAGATTCCCGGTTACATTCGCTAAAAATTAGAAAGCCATGAGTTGGAATGAATGCCGTTCCATGGGTAGGTTCTGAGCAATTGGCATCAGTTGTTAGGTCTGCATTCTTCCATTTTTTAAATTAAAACATGAAAACTGAATGAAAACATTTCAAATTCTTAGTTTACTTTTGATTCTTGTAACGGTTTCGTGCTCCACTTCTTCTATTGAAGAATTTGTGGTGGGCGATAACTTTATCAATGATCAAACCGGTATTGTGAAGATTGATACCTTAACAATCAAAAGTTCGGTAGTGAAATTTGATTCAATCGCCTCAAATTCTTCAGGCCGCTTTCTTGTTGGAGGTAATTATAACTCGTTTTCTGGTTATAAAAATGCCAACTCATTTTTGACAATGACCTTTGATGGTACAATAGATAATACGAAGTTCGTTTTCGATTCGCTATGTCTGGTCTTGAATTACGACAAATATTATTCAGGCGACACAACCGTTACTCAAACACTTAGCGTTCATCAGCTTCAGGAAAAAATGAAACTTGATAACAGTTATCTCTACTCAACCAGCAATTTTAATTACGATACAACTCCACTTGGATCAATTAATTTGAAACCAAGGCCAAAATCAGGAAAAGAAGTCAGCATCAGGCTTTCCGATAAATTTGGTCTTAGGCTGGCACAAATGATTAAAAATAAAACAGATACAATTACCAGCTCTGACTTATTTCTTAATTTCTTCAAGGGGATAGTCATTAAATCACAAACGAATGTTAAGGGTGCCGTTATGGGGTATCGGATTTCAGATTCCTCATCAACTGATAACAGCAGTACAAGTACAACAGCTGCAGCAAAAAACATAAAAACAAGGCCTCAATTCAGATTATATTATCATTTGTTTCCCAACCCAACCGAATTAAAGGATTTATATTATAAGTTTTCTTTTGTAACAGATGGAATTTATTTCAATCAGATTTCGGGTGATCAATCAAATAGTTTGATGGAAGGTATTGAAGACACGAACAACGAGCGCGATACGAAGCTGACCAATAACTATTCAATCGTACAATCTGGTATTCGTACTTTTACAAAACTAAAAATTCCTTATATCGACAATTTATTACTAATAGGAAAGAATTCTGCACTAGTGGGTGCTCAATTGCGACTTTTCCCTATCGAAGGCACGTACAATAAAACAAGCGACTTGCCCGATTCTCTCTGTGTATATAGTTCTGATCGGAGAAATAACCTAATTAGTCAAGTTACGTTGCCCAGTAGCTCCACAAACTACTCCTATGCCAGGTTAACGATACAGAAAGATGTTGAAGAGACTGTTTATTATCAAATAGACATCACTTCTTTTCTTGAAAGTGAGTTGGCAACACAACTGGAAACCAATCTATCACTGATGATTGGGTATGGGCCAACACCTTCAAAAAAAACAGCAGGACAGGTTATTCTGGGCGGTGCAAATTCCGGAAAATTTAGGCCAGCTCTGAATGTTTATTATTACCATAATTAAAGCACCTGATATTTAACTCAATTATTTTCAAATGAAATTCAAGATAATAGTCCTCATACTACTGATAACAATACCTGAAATTACCTTATTGGCTCAAAATAGTACAAGTTCGCCATACTCCGGATTTGGAATTGGCGAATTGGAAATATCATCGGGAGGCAGAAATGCAGGCATGGGACAAACAGGAATAGCTTTACGTTCGAATTTGTTTTTAAATACTACGAACCCCGCCTCTCTTACTTCTATCGATCCACAAAGTTTTCTGTTTGATATGGGAGCATATTTTAAATATACCAAACTTGAAAGCGCCACAAAAACTGCAAATGTCAACGATGGAAATTTAAGCTGGCTTCAGATGGGATTCCCGATTTCGAAAAAACTATTTGGTGGAATTACAATAAACCCCAAAAGTAGTGTCGGGTATAGTATATACACTGCAAAAACAATAGAAGGTACAACAATAAGCTACCCGTCAATTTATGAAGGTACCGGAGGATTAAGTGAAGCTGCTGGGTTGTTAGCATGGAAACTTACAAAAAACATATCGTTAGGAGGTAAAGCTGGCTACATTTGGGGCAATGTTACCCAAACAGAGAGCCAAAGCATCGCTATTTCATCGAGTGTCTTTCAAATAGATCAGGAAGACAAAGTCCATTATTCCGGAGGCTATTTCGATTTAGGAACTCAGGTCAGCATTCCGATTAATTCAAAATCGAGTATTGTTTGGGGTGCTGTAGCCGGAATTAGCAGTACGTTAAACGCAAACACGTCGACTACAATTACAAAAACATTCAGTAGCTCTTCTGCCACTGTTTCCAGCGATGTAAAAACTCTTGGCTCAATGAAACTTCCTTTGGATATAGGAACAGGATTTAGCTTTTTATACGGTTCAAAATGGGTAGCTACATTTGATGTTAAACAATGTAATTGGAAAAACGCTACACTGGATTTCAATGCAAAGAGGCTATCGATTAACACCAGTTATAGGGGTGGTTTAGAATTCACGCCTAAAGAAGATAAGCTTTCTTTTCGCCAAAAAACAAAATATCGTATGGGTTACAGGTATGAAACCGGATATCTGAAATTGTACAACAACCAGATCCACGAGCAGGCTGTTAGCTTGGGTATTGGATTACCAATCCGAAAAGATAAAAGCTATGCTAATTTCTCTTTGGAACTCGGAACACGGGGAACAAAAGCATCACATCTTGTAAAGGAGAATTTTATAAAACTGAACTGCAGCTTTAACCTCTGGGATAGATGGTTTTTCAATCGTCAATTTGATTAAGAAACAGAATTAACTAATAATTGTGACTCTTGAAATCACACAATTTCAGATAAGCAGTTAACACAAAACAAAGGTCATCCCGAATATAATTTTCAGGATGACCTTTATATTTTGTTGGGTTAGAGACAAGGCATGCCTTGTCTCTGCATTAAAATTAATCTTTGTATTCGTCCCAGCTCTTGATCGATAAATCGGCTATACCATATTTGCAAAAGGCATAAATAAATGCACTGGCCACGCGGGCATTGGTAATGAGCGGAATACTGTAATCGATCGCACTACGGCGAATGGTGTATCCGTTGGTGATTTCACGGGTCGTGTGGTCTTTTGGAATATTGATAACCAAATCAATTTTCTTTTCCTTGATGTATTCCAGCGTGTTCGGATGTTTGTCGGTTTCATCTGGCCAGTACAAACGAGTTGATGCGACACCATTATCAGCCAGAAATTGCTGCGTTCCACCGGTAGCGAACAGATTAAATCCACGTTCAGCAAGCATTTTTGCGCTACTCAGCAGTTCTATTTTCGAACGGGTTTCACCCGACGAAATCAGTATGTTTTTCTTCGGAATGGAATAACCAACCGATAACATTGATTTCAAGATTGCTTCATAGAAATTTTCGCCAATACAGCCCACCTCACCAGTTGACGACATATCCACACCCAGTACCGGATCGGCATTCAGTAAACGAGCAAAAGAGAACTGTGCTGCTTTCACGCCTACATAATCCAATTCGAACAACGATTTATCAGGAGTTTGAAACGGTACATCAAGCATAACCTGAGTCGCAATTTCAATCAGGTTGTATTTCATCACCTTCGACACAAACGGAAAGCTGCGCGAAGCACGAAGATTACATTCAATCACTTTAATATCGTTGTCTTTGGCCAGCAACTGCATATTAAAAGGTCCGGTAATTTCGAGTCCTTTGGCAATCTGCCGGGCGATCTTTTTAATACGGCGAATGGTTTCGATATACAATTTTTGGGGCGGGAAAACGATGGTTGCATCGCCCGAATGGACTCCGGCAAACTCAACATGTTCCGAAATAGCATAAGCGACCAATTCACCATTTTTAGCTACAGCATCGATTTCGATCTCCTTGGCCTGCTCAATAAACTCCGAAACCACAACCGGATGTTCTTTCGACACATTGGCGGCCAACGTCAGGAAATGTTGCAACTGGTCTTTGTTCGAAACCACATTCATTGCTGCTCCTGAAAGTACATACGATGGACGGATCAGGACGGGAAAACCAACAATATCAACGAAGTCATAAATGTCCTCGATGCTGGTTAATTCAGACCAACGTGGCTGATCAATTTTAAGAGTATCGCAAAGCGTACTGAATTTCTGGCGGTCTTCGGCGCGGTCGATATTCAACGGCGAAGTTCCCAAAATTGGCACATGCTGACCGTATAATTTCATTGCAAGATTGTTCGGAATCTGGCCACCCATCGAAAGGACCAAACCTTTCGGCACTTCCAGGTCGACAATATCCATTACGCGTTCAAAGGTCAATTCATCAAAATACAAACGGTCGCAGGTATCGTAATCGGTACTTACAGTTTCCGGATTGTAATTGATCATGACTGAGCGGTAGCCTTCCTTATGAATTGTAGCAATCGCATTTACGCTACACCAGTCGAACTCCACCGAACTTCCAATACGGTAAGCTCCTGATCCTAAAACGATCACCGATTTATCATCGCGCTGGAATTCCACATCGTGTTCATTTCCGTTGTAAGTCAGGTACAGGTAATTGGTTTGTGCCGGATATTCTCCCGCCAATGTATCAATTTGTTTTACCGAAGGCAGAATGTTTTTGCTTTTGCGCCATTCGCGTACGGTTAACAAGTCGTCGTTAATCGCCTTGTTCGACGATTTCAGCACCAGTCGGGCAATTTGAAAATCGGAATATCCTTCTTTTTTAGCCTGAAGCAATAATGAATCGTCCAATGTTGGAAGTGAATTAACAGCTTCAAGCTTATTTTTTGTTACATGAATGTTATGCAGTTTCTGGAGAAACCAGCGGTCAATCTTCGTTTTCTCGTAGATTTCATTAACCGAATAGCCTTTATTAAAAGCTTCGGCAATAGCGAAAATCCGACGGTCGGTCGGGTGTATCAACTCTTCATCGATCTGTTCAATCGTAATTTCTTCTTTGTTGGCCACAAACCCATGCATCCCAATTCCGACCATCCGGATACCTTTCTGAATGGCTTCTTCGAATGATCGGCCGATAGACATAATTTCGCCCACCGATTTCATCGAACTTCCCAGGTTTTTCGACACTCCTGAAAATTTATTCAAGTCCCAACGCGGAATTTTACAAACAATGTAATCGAGTGCCGGTTCGAATGCCGCAGTAGTAACCTTTGTCACCTGATTGTTCAATTGGTGAAGACCATATCCAAGTCCAAGTTTGGCCGCCACGAAGGCCAGCGGATAACCGGTTGCTTTCGATGCCAGTGCAGAAGAACGCGACAGACGGGCATTTACCTCGATCACCCGATAATCTTCCGAATACGGATCAAGAGCATATTGTACATTACACTCGCCCACAATTCCAATGTGACGGATAATTTTAATAGCCAGCGCACGTAGTTTGTGATATTCTGAATTTGAAAGTGTTTGCGAAGGAGCAACTACAATACTTTCTCCGGTATGAATTCCGAGCGGGTCGAAATTCTCCATGTTACAAACCGTGATACAGTTATTAAAACGGTCGCGAACCACTTCATATTCCACCTCTTTCCAGCCTTTAATCGATTCTTCGACCAAAATCTGGGGTGAATAGGTGAATGCTTTCGATGCCAAAGCTTCCAATTCTTCATCGTTGGCGCAAAATCCGCTACCCAGTCCACCAAGAGTATATGCCGCGCGAATAATAATCGGGTACCCAACCGTTTTTACAGCCTCATATGCTTCCTGCATATTGATACACGCGATGCTTCGCGGAGTTTTCACATCGATCTCGGCCAGCTTTCCGGAGAAAATCTCGCGGTCTTCTGTATCGATAATCGACTGAACCGGAGTTCCTACTACCTTCACATTGTATTTTTCGAGAATTCCCTGCCGAAACAATGCAACCCCGCAATTGAGTGCAGTTTGCCCACCGAAAGCCAGCAAAATGCCATCAGGCTTTTCTTTAATAATTACCTGTTCCACAAAATAGGAAGTCACCGGCAGAAAATAAATTCGATCGGCAATATCTTCCGAAGTCTGGATAGTTGCAATATTCGGATTAATCAGGATGGTTTCGACACCTTCTTCTTTCAGTGCTTTCAAAGCCTGAGATCCAGAATAGTCGAACTCACCGGCCTCGCCGATTTTCAGCGCTCCCGACCCCAGTACGATTACTTTTTTAATGTCTTTATTTATCATGTTTTGAAAAGTTTCAAGTTCCAAATTTCAAATTGTATTTCGGCTTCAAGTATCAGAACAGGATTTCAAATCTTGATACTTGCATCTTGATGCTTGTGTCTATTTTTTCGTCTTTTTGTATTCGATCACGTTGTTCATGAAATCATCGAACAAAAACTCAGTATCAACCGGTCCGCTGGAAGCTTCAGGGTGAAACTGGGTCGAGAAGAATGGCTTGGTTTTATGGCGGATTCCTTCGTTGGTTTGGTCGTTTACATTGGTAAACAAGGGTTCCCAATCGGCAGGCAATGTCTTGGTATCGACAGCGAATCCATGGTTTTGCGAAGTGATGAAACAACGATCGGTTCCCTGTAACAACACCGGTTGGTTATGACTCCGGTGACCGAATTTTAGTTTATAGGTTTCAGCACCGGCAGCACGAGCCAGCAACTGGTTCCCAAGGCAAATTCCCATGATTGGTTTTTCGGCATTCATGGTTTTGCGAATGTTTTCAACTGTTGCATCACACAAAGCCGGATCGCCAGGGCCATTTGAAAGAAAAATACCGTCAAAATCTTCCTGACTAAAATCGTAGTTCCAGGGAACCCGAATTACCGTGGCGTTGCGATTAAGCAGGCATCGAATAATGTTGTATTTCACACCGCAATCAACCAAAACCACGCGATGCTCACCATTTCCATACACTTCAACCTTATCGGTACTGGCGATGGCAACCAGATTTTCCTGATTCGGATCATAAAAATCAATGACTTCGTCTTCAAATTCAATTTTGCCAAGTAATGAACCTTTTTGTCTGATAATTTTAGTCAGCGCGCGGGTATCAATTCCAAATAAACCCGGAATTTTATATTCTTTCAACCAGTCGCCCAAACTTTTGATGGCGTTCCAATGACTGTATTCGAACGAATAGTCTGAAATGATCAACCCAGTAATGTGAATCTTATTCGACTCATAAAAATCGTGCAAACCTTCCGTCTGCGAGTCGCTTGGCACACCATAATTTCCAATCAGGGGAAAGGTTGAAACGAGAATCTGACCCGTATATGAAGGATCTGTTAAACTTTCAGGATAACCAGTCATAGCGGTATAAAAAACTACTTCTCCGGCTGCCGATTTTTCATATCCGAACGATTTTCCCTCAAAGGTGGTCCCGTCTTCAAGAATTAATCTAACTTTTCTAAGTTGTGTCATCATTGCAATGCTAAATATTAAAAAAAATGCGTTTGACTACGGCTGTAGGGCAAACGCATGGTTGTTATGTTTTAAACAAACTCTCTTTCCTATGGTACTTCGTAATTTCAACCTGGTCCTTTTCAAGTTTCAATTCGTTTGTATGTGTTATTTCTGGCACAAAAATATAAATTATTTCTGAAAAAAAGTTCGTTTTATTTATTAATTGCATATTTTTGCATCAAAAATGTATAAATATCCAAAATGAAGAATCGCACCAAACGACAGCTAGCCATCAAACAGGTGATTCTCAATGGCCGAATCAGCAGTCAGGATGAACTTTTGCACATCATGAAAGATCAGGGCTATGAGTTGACCCAGGCAACACTTTCGCGCGATTTAAAAATTTTGAAGGTGGCAAGAGTCTCCGATCAGGCATTGGGTAATGTTTATATTATTCCAGAAGGAGTGAATATTGAATCGCAACGGGAAAGCACTCGGATTAATTATTTGGCCGATGGGTTTCGTGATTTACAATTCTCAGGAAACTTGGCCGTAATAAAAACGATGCCGGGATATGCCAGTAGCCTGGCTGTTGTGATCGATAATGCTCAACCGTACGAAATTATTGGTACCATCGCTGGCGACGACACCATATTAATTATTATGCGGGAAGAAATTACCCACAGTGATCTGATTAACAGCCTAATACTGATCATTCCGAAACTAGAAGATAAATTGGGATAAAATCAAATGAAAAGATAAAAAGAAGATACAGGAAAAAGAAATTGAAAGAAAAACAAATTTTACTTGCCGTTCAATAGTGAGGCGGTGGCTGAGTTTGTTGAAGCCAAAATAAAAATTTATTAAAAACGAAAATGAAAGATTTGAAAAATATTCAAGTGTTGGTTGCAACTGAGGAGCATTTGAATTATGTCGATCAGGTAAACGATGCCATCGACATTGCTTCGAAAGAACGTGGAACCGGGATTGCCCGTCGTACCCATGAATATATTGCCGATAAAATGCTCCAAGGCAAAGCGATCATTGCACTTGAGAATAACGAAACATTTGCGGGTTTCTGCTACGTTGAAACCTGGGGCGATAAAAGTTTTGTAGCCAATTCTGGTTTGATTGTAGGAAAAGCATATCGGGGAATTGGCCTGGCCACCGAAATCAAACGAAAAGCATTTGCCCTATCGAGACAAAAATATCCGGAAGCCAAAATTTTTGGTTTGACAACCGGATTGGCTGTTATGAAAATCAACCACGAACTGGGTTATCGCCCTGTTACTTTTTCAGAACTAACCAACGATGAAGAATTCTGGAAAGGCTGCCAGAGCTGCGTAAACTACGACATTTTGCAACGCACAGGAAAAAGCAAATGCCTCTGTACCGGAATGTTATACGATCCGGCATGGGAGCAGGAAAAGAAACATGAAGAGAAAAAGCAGAACAACGGTTGGGCCATTAAAGGCACTTTGCTTGATATCATCAACAAACTGAAGCCTAACAAAAATGGAACACAGCCTAAAAATGACGAAGGTTTTTCACTTTTTAAAAATAGAAACAAAAAATAAACGATGGCTCCTGATGGATATTTCAGGATTATTTTCTCATAGAATATGGCCTTCAGCAAGCCAAAATGATTCAGTATAAAATTGATTGGTCAATCTCCTGAATCCAAATATTTTGTAAGTGTTGTAAAGTTGTAAGTTTTTAAGCAAATCTGTTTGAGAGTCATCGTTTTATAAAAATAACAATCATGAAGGAAAAAGTAGTTTTAGCATTTAGCGGGGGTCTGGACACTTCGTATTGCGCCAAATACCTATCGGTAGAAAAAAATCTGGATGTTTACACAGCTATAGCCAACACTGGCGGTTTTAGTCAGGCTGAGCTGGACAACGTTGAAAAAAAAGCCTATAATCTTGGGGCAATCAAGCATGTTACTTTAGACGTAACCGATACTTATTATGAAAAAAGCATCAAATACATGGTTTTCGGGAACATTCTCCGAAATAATACCTACCCGATTTCGGTAAGTTCGGAGCGAGTTTTTCAGGCCATTGCCATTATTGAATATGCCAAGAAAATTGGCGCCAAATATGTAGCTCACGGCAGTACAGGCGCCGGAAACGATCAGGTTCGTTTCGACCTTACATTCCAGATTCTGGCTCCTGAAATTGGCATCCTCACTCCTACCCGCGACCTCGAACTGAGCCGTCAGGAAGAGATTGATTACCTGAAAGCTCACGGAGTTGAAGCTGACTGGAAAAAGATGGATTACTCCATCAACAAAGGACTTTGGGGAACCAGTATCGGCGGAAAAGAAACATTAAAATCGAACAAAACACTTCCGGAAGAAGCTTATCCATCGCAATTGACCGAAACCGAAGAAAAAGAGATTACACTCGATTTCGTTAAAGGACAACTGAAAGGTGTGAATGGCGAAATCTATGAAAATCCGGTAAACGCCATCCGTGCTTTGGATGCACTTGCAGCCCCATATGCTGTTGGCCGCGACATGCATATCGGCGATACCATTATCGGCATCAAAGGACGTGTTGGTTTCGAAGCGGCCGCACCAATCGTCATTATTAAAGCACATCAGATGCTCGAAAAACACACCCTTACTAAATGGCAGCAATACTGGAAAGAACAGCTCGGAAACTGGTACGGAATGTTCCTGCACGAAGCCATGTACTTCGAACCGGTGATGCGCGATATTGAAAAATTTCTGGAACATTCTCAGGAAACCGTTACCGGTAAAGTAATTATAAAACTTAAACCTTACAATTTTGTGTTGGTAGGCGTTGAATCAAAACATGATCTGATGCGTTCGGAATTTGGCGAATACGGGGAGAAAAACTCGGCATGGACAGCCGACGACGTGAAGGGCTTTACCAAAGTACTTTCAACTTCGCTAAAAATTCACAATTCGGTAAATCATAGCTTCTAAAAAGCCATTAAGAAAGTCACCCCGAACTTGTTTCGGGGTCTGTATCTGGATTGAGATGCTGAAACAAGTTCAGCATGACGCTTCGATCAAGTTTTTTTAAATTGATAATTAAGAAAATGATAAAAGTTGGAATTGTTGGAGGCGCCGGTTATACTGCCGGTGAACTAATACGGATTTTGCTTTACCATCCACAAGCTGAAATAACTTTTGTACAAAGCAGTAGTAATGCCGGAAATTTACTGTCGGATGTTCATACCGACCTGTTGGGCGATACCGACATTCGTTTTGTAGCTGAAGCTGATTTTTCGCTGATCGATGTGGCGTTTTTCTGCATGGGACATGGAAAATCGAAAGAATTTCTGCAAAAAAACAGCGTACCTGAAAAGGTGAAAATTATCGATCTAAGTCACGACTTCAGGCTAAAACGAGAAGGAAACGATTTCGTTTATGGTTTGCCTGAATTGAATCGGGAACTCATTTGCAAATCAAGTAAAATTGCCAACCCAGGCTGTTTTGCAACCGGAATCCAATTAGCAATTCTGCCACTGGCAGCGGCCGGACTGATCAAAGATGAACTGCACGTAAATGCCATCACCGGTTCAACCGGAGCTGGTCAGGCGCCAAGTTCAACATCACATTTCAGTTGGAGAAACAGCAATGTGTCGGTGTACAAAGCTTTTGAGCACCAGCATCTGGGAGAAATTGAGCAGAGTTTTAAACAGTTACAGGCTAATTTCAACTACGATATCAATTTTATTCCTGTGCGCGGAAACCATACCCGAGGCATTTTTGCCTCAGTTTATACCAAATTTGACGGTTCTTTGGAAGAAGCTGTCAAGCTGTATCAGGATTATTACAAGTCGCACCCGTTTGTTTTTGTGAGTCAGACAAATCCTGATCTGAAACAGGTAGTAAATACCAACAAAGCCATTGTTTATCTCGAAAAGCATGGCAATAAAATCATGATACTTTCAGTGGTTGATAATTTGCTAAAAGGTGCATCTGGGCAGGCCGTTCAGAACATGAACCTGATATTTGGTCTGGAAGAAATAACCGGACTGAATTTAAAAGCAGTGGCATTTTAAAAACCAGTTGCTTGCAGCTAGCCGCTAGTGGCCAGCAAAAATACTTGAAACTTTGAAACATTAAAAAATGAATTTATTCGACGTATATCCGTTATTCGACATCACTCCGGTCAAAGGAGAAGGATGCTACATTTGGGACGAAAACGGAACCAAATATTTGGATTTGTATGGGGGACACGCTGTGATTTCGGTGGGCCATTCTCACCCTCATTACATTAAAAGGCTCACCAATCAGTTAAATCAAATCGGATTCTATTCCAATTCGGTACAGATTCCTCAGCAAAAAGAATTGGCTGAAAAGCTAGGTAAAGCCTCCGGATACAATGACTACCAATTATTCTTGGTAAACTCGGGAGCCGAAGCCAACGAAAATGCCATAAAACTGGCATCTTTTGTAACCGGCCGAAAAAAAATAGTGAGTTTTAAAAAAGGCTTTCACGGTCGTACCTCTGCTGCAGTTGCCGTAACCGACAATCCTAAACTGGTTGCTCCGGTTAATGCTACCGAAAATGCTGTAATTATTCCGTTCGACAATCTGGAACTGCTCGAAGAACAATTGAAAACACAAGAGTTCGCCGGAGTAATTATTGAAGGCATTCAGGGAATTGGCGGCATCCGGGTTCCTTCGGAAGGATTTTTGGTTCAGGCCGGAAAACTTTGTAAACAATACGGAACAATGCTCATTCTGGACGAAATTCAATCGGGATACGGAAGAAGTGGCAAATTTTTCGCGCATCAATATACTGAAGTTAAACCCGATATTATTACCATGGCCAAAGGTATGGGCAACGGATTCCCGGTTGGTGGGCTACTGATTTCTCCTGAGATCAAACCCTGGTATGGAATGCTGGGGACCACTTTTGGCGGAAACTACCTGGCTTGTGCAGCAAGTTTGGCCGTCTTGGAAATCATGGAAAGCGAAAAACTGATTGAAAATGCAGCCCAAGTTGGTGAATATCTGATCAGTAAACTAAAAGAATTTCAGGGGATAAAAGAGGTCAGGGGACTCGGTTTAATGATTGGGCTCGAATTTGATCAACAAATTACTGACATTCGTCATGTTTTATTAAAAAAACATCATATTTTTACAGGCGTTTCCGGAACTAATACCATTAGGTTACTTTCTCCGTTAACTTTGACCATGGAACAAGCTGATGTATTTCTGAAAGCTTTGGCTGAAACAATAGGATAATTAATTTTGAGAAGATGATTGATCAGAAAATAACCATCATTGGTGGCGGAAATTTGGGAGGTGCAATTGCCTTTGGTTTGATTAAGTCGAAACAAATTCAGCCCTCGTCCATTACAGTTACCCGCCGCCGTTTAAATTTACTCGAGAAACTTCAGGAGCAAGGCGTTCTGATCACCAGTGACAACGTAGAGGCAGCTAAAAATGCTGATATTATTATTCTGGCCATCAAACCTTACCAGGTTATGGCTATCATCGAAGAAATTAAACCTGTACTAAAGCCCAATCAGATACTTATTTCGCTTGTTTCTGGAGTTGGACTTCATAAACTGGAGGAGGTTTCTGGATCGGATGTACATATTTTCAGGGCAATGCCAAACACAGCCATTGCCATTCAGGAATCTATGACTTTAATTTCGACCAATGTAAAATCGGAGGAATTACGCAATCAGATTGTTTACATTTTCAATCAATTAGGTAAAGCGCTCATTATTACTGAAGATTTAATGGCTGCAGCTACCGTACTTGGCTCATGTGGAATTGCATTTGCCCTACGTTACATGCGGGCCGCCATGCAAGGTGGAATTGAAATCGGATTCAGCGCTGAAATGGCTCAATTCATTACTGCGCAAACGGTTAAAGGTGCGACCGAATTAATTCTGGAATCGGGAAGACATCCGGAGCAGGAAATTGACAAAGTAACCACTCCCCGGGGAATCACCATCACTGGGCTGAATGAAATGGAACACAAAGGGTTTAGTTCATCATTAATACAAGGGTTAATCGCCTCTTTCAACAAAATTGAAAAAGGCTAACAAAACTGTTTTGGAAGCACATTTACGCTATAAAAAAATAACTGTCAAGGTCGGCAGTAACGTTCTAACTAAGTTTGATGGCACGTTGAATAACACCAATATTTCGCATTTGGTCGATCAGATTGCTTATTTGCACCAGCAAGGTGTTGAAATCATATTGGTATCGTCAGGAGCTGTAGCTGCCGGGCGAGGAGAAATCGGAAACGGAAGAAAGCTCGACACAGTTTCGGCCCGGCAGTTGTGGTCGGCAGTTGGTCAGGTAAAAATGATAAACGAGTATGCTGATGCTTTTAAAAATTACGGAATTTCATGTGCACAGGTACTGACAACCAAAGAAAATTTCAGCGACCGGTTACATTACCTGAACATGAAGAACTGCATTTCAACTTTGATCGAGAACAAGGTGATTCCGATTGTAAATGAGAACGATACGATTTCGGTTACGGAATTGATGTTTACCGATAACGATGAGCTTTCAGGATTAATTGCCTCGATGGAAGATTCGGAAGCATTAATTATTTTAAGCAACATCGACGGAATTTACGATGGATCCCCTGAAATGCCCGGCTCGAAAGTGATACGTGAAATAACTTCAAAAAGCAAATCGCTGAACGAGGCTATTTCGACTACCAAGTCGAGTTTTGGGCGCGGAGGAATGCTAACCAAATATCACATGGCAAAAAAAGTGGCCAAAGGCGGTATTAATGTTCACATTGCCAACGGGATGAAAGAAAATACACTTCTGAAAATCATGAATCCTTCAGAAGACTTCGTTCACACCACATTCTTATCAGAAAAGAAGAAAGCGTCCAACGTAAAAAATTGGATTTCTTATTCTGAGAGCTTTGCCAAAGGTGAATTGGTCGTAAACGAAGGCGCACGTGAAGCGCTTCTATCAAGCCAGGCCACCAGTCTTTTGCCAATTGGTGTGGTTTCTATTGAAGGAACTTTTGAAAAGGGTGACCTGGTTAGAATTAAAGACGAAAGTGGCAAACTAATTGGGATTGGAAAATCGGAATACAATTCTGAAAAAGCTGAAAAGTTAAAAGGAAATAAAAACAAAAAAGCAGTAGTTCATTACGATTATTTATATTTAATGGAATAGTAAAAATTTGACTCGGGATTTGTGTACTGATACCCTTTTCATAAAACCCCTTAATTAAAGCCTAACAATGGCAAACGATCCCGAGTTACCCCCATCCTCCCCCTAGGATGGGGGATTTATATTTTAACGATTATGACAGTAAAAGAGCAACTTACATTGGTTTTGAGAGCCAGCCGAAAACTGAACCTTCTTTCTGTTGAGAAAATTAATCAGGTTTTACTTGATGTATCAACAGCTACAATTGAAAACACGGCATTTATCCTTCAGGAAAATGCGAAAGATTTAGGTCGGATGGATTCGTCCGACCCAAAATATGACCGATTAATGCTCACCGCTGACCGGATAAAAAACATTGCCTCCGACATTCGCAATGTAGCCTCACTCCCCTCTCCGCTTGGTCGCGTTTTAAGTGAGACCGAGCGACCTAATGGGCTTCTAATCAAAAAAATTACGGTTCCTTTTGGGGTAATCGGTATCATTTACGAAGCCCGTCCGAATGTAACTTTCGATGTATTTTCGTTGTGCCTAAAATCAGGAAATGCCTGTGTTTTAAAAGGAGGAAGCGACGCCAATGATTCGAATATGGCAATTGTCAAAGTCATTCAGGAAGTACTCAGGAAGCACGAGTTAGATGAAAACGCGCTTTCACTTTTACCGGTTGACAGGGAAGCCACAGCCGAACTTTTACATGCCCACGGGTTGGTCGATCTGATTATTCCCCGCGGTTCGCAAAGTCTGATCAATTATGTGCGGGAAAATTCATCGATTCCGGTGATTGAGACTGGCGCAGGAATTTGTCACACCTATTTTGACGAATTTGGTGATGCCACCAAAGGGCAAGCGATTATTAACAATGCAAAAACCCGTCGCGTAAGTGTTTGCAATGCTCTCGATTGCCTGATCATTCATCGGAACAGGCTGAATGATCTGCCGTTGCTGACCGAACTCCTTCCTCAAAGTAGGGTTGTCATTTACGCCGACGAAAAATCGTACCAAGCACTTGAAGGTAAATATCCCTCGGAGTTACTTGAACATGCTACTGAAGAATCATTCGGAACAGAATTTTTGTCGTATAAAATGGCAATTAAAACAGTAAGCAATTTTAATGAAGCGCTCGATCATATTGCAACTTACAGTTCAAAACATTCTGAAGCTATTATTTCAGAAGACCAGAAATCGTTGGAAATCTTTCAGAAAACAGTTGATGCTGCAGCCGTTTATTGCAATGCATCAACAGCATTCACCGATGGGGCGCAATTTGGATTAGGTGCCGAAATTGGCATTTCAACTCAAAAATTACACGCCCGTGGCCCAATGGCGCTCGAAGAATTAACCAGCTACAAATGGATTGTTGAAGGTAACGGTCAAATCAGGCCAAAATAGGAAAGGGTCATCAAAAAAAATGAGGAATATCGTATGTATGAGTTAAATGCCTTCATAAAGTAAGATATTGAAGTAACCACCACACGTACTGGGTTAAAAAATTATAAACACTTGAAAAAGTCTTTCCTGAATTGAAATTAGCTATATCTTTACAATGAGAATGAATTAGAGACAACAAGCTGAAATAGAATAAATTCAGCATATAAACAAGAATAGAATGAGACATTTTACATCAGTTCACGATCTCGAAAATCTGGACGAAGCCTTACAGCTTGCATTTGAACTCAAAAAATCACCTTATAAATATCAGGATCTAGGCAAAAACAAAACACTTTTGCTGGTCTTTTTTAACTCAAGTCTCCGCACCCGTTTAAGCACACAGAAAGCCGGGTTAAACCTGGGTATGAATGTCATTGTTTTCGACATCAACGAAGGTGGCTGGAAACTGGAGACCGAATTGGGCGTAATTATGGATGGCGACAAACCTGAACACATTCGCGAAGCCGTTCCGGTGATTGGTCGGTATTGCGATATTATTGGCGTTCGGTCTTTTGCCCGTTTCGAAAACAGAGAGGACGACTACGAAGAAAAAATAATACAACAATTTATCGATTATTCAGGAGTTCCGGTTGTAAGCATGGAAGCCGCAACCCGCCATCCGCTTCAGTCGTTTGCCGATCAGCTAACCATCGAAGAATTTAAAACAAAAGAACGACCGAAAGTAGTTTTAAGCTGGGCTCCGCATCCACGTGCCTTGCCTCAGGCTGTTCCAAACTCATTTGTAGAATGGATGCGTCAAACCGATTACGAATTAGTTGTAACACATCCCAAAGGTTACGAATTGGCTCCTGAATTTATGGGCGACCTGAAACCCGAATACGACCAGATGAAAGCTTTTGAAGGAGCTGATTTCATTTATGCGAAAAACTGGGCGTCATATACCGAATATGGCCAAATTCTGTCGAAAGACCGCACATGGACCGTATCAGAACGGCAGATGGCAGTGACCAACAACGCTAAATTTATGCATTGTTTACCTGTTCGTCGCAACATGATTGTAAGTGATGAGGTGATCGACGGCCCGAACTCAATTGTAATTCAGGAAGCAGAAAACCGTTTATTCTCTGCCCAAGCCGTATTGAAAATGATTTTGGATCAATTAAAATAAATTGACTATTTGACCTTTTACAATTTACTATTAAAACAATGAGTCAAACAAAATTGTAAATAGTTAAATCGTAAATAATTAAATATTTTATGGAACGATTAACCATTGTAAAAGTTGGCGGAAAAGTAGTGGAAGAAAAAGAGACACTGGATCTGTTATTGAACCAGTTCTCGCAGATTCGTGGAAAACGAATTCTGGTGCACGGCGGAGGACGCCTGGCTACCACTATGGCCGAAAAATTGGGTATTGAAACCAAAATGGTTGAAGGCCGCAGAATTACGGATGAAGCAACTCTTGATCTGGTAACAATGGTTTATGCCGGATTGGTAAATAAAAACATTGTAGCCGGATTGCAAGCCCGCGGATGTAATTCCATTGGTTTGTCGGGTGCCGATCTGGATGTGATCCGCGCAAAAAAGCGTCCGGTAAAGACCATTGATTATGGTTTGGTCGGCGACATTTTAGGAGTTAACACTTCGGAATTACGATTGCTGCTGAACGAAGAGGTTGTGCCAGTTATGGCCCCAATCACCCACGATGGACACGGACAACTTTTAAATACAAATGCCGATACAATTGCAGCTGATCTTGCCATCGAATTATCGAATTATTTCACAGTCAATCTCTTTTATTGTTTCGAAAAGAAAGGAGTATTGCTAAATGCTGAAGACGAAAATTCTGTGATTTCAGAATTAAGTTTCGATCGCTTTAAGGAGCTTCAGGAAGAAGGAGTAATTAAAGAAGGAATGATTCCCAAACTTGACAATGGGTTTAATGCCATGAGAAATGGTGTAAGTCAGGTTTTAATCACCAATCCCAATCTCATTTCGATGGCTCGGGGAACTCGTTTAAGCCTGACAGACGATTAAGAAGACAAACAATAAAATTAGGAATCCGACACAGTATGCGTCGGATTTTTTCGTTTTAACCCCTCCAGCAACATCAAAATGCTAATGGACTAGCAAATCCAAAATATCAATGAGATAACATTTAATCTGAATATTAAACTTTTTTTGCTGATTTACGTTTAGATAATTGTTATTCAAAGCGAAACAATTTAGTAAAGGTTAATGCAATTTAGTGATGATTGGTTTTTTGTGTGGGTTGAGATTGATTGTGTGGATTAAAAGAGCCGTTTCAAACCTTAGTTTGAAACGGTTTCTTATTTTTATCCATAAAACCTTTAACGATTTTTCAGGATTGATCAACAAGTACAAAAATCCATAATATGGTCAGTACATAAAAGTCGGGGTGACCGGATTTGAACCGACGACCTCGTCGTCCCGAACGACGCGCGCTACCAAGCTGCGCTACACCCCGTACAATGATCTAAAACTACTCTTCCATTTCAGGGAACTCCTCCATTTAATGAAAAGTGAGTTTTTAATTGCGTTGCAAATCTATAATTTTCTGAACAAATTGGAACGACTTTTTTAAAAGAAAATCCGAGTTACTGCTATTTATAGAGTTTCATGATTTTGACCGGACAGCCTACCCTGAATTTACACAAAACATTAAAACAGCTTCAGAATTTGTGACAGAATGATGATGGTTACTTCTGATATAATCAGCGTCAACATACTAAATGAATAGATCAACGGAATCTAATTCTTAATGTAAAATTCATAACCAAACCGATAAATAATTCTGCTTTTTGTTAAAATTGCGCAAAATTTTCAGAGACAAAATCTACTTTATTCTAAAGCATAGCGGTTTATAAAACCATAATTATGAGTACCCATGTTAAAAACAAATAAACTACTTTACTTATTTATTGTTAGTTGTTTTGCCTTAGGAAGTTTCGCCCAACAACCAACAATAAAGGTAAATACAGGGATAAGTTCAGACTCGCTGACACAAAAATTTTATGCCATTTATCAAAAACCTTTGTATTGGTTATCATCGCGCGAAGACACCAAAAGAGCTACGGAATGGCTAACCGCCATTGAATCAGCGAAAGAATCTGGCTTAATTTCAAATCGACTGATGACCGGAAAGATTCGCATAGCAATGCTAAGGGAAAATGTTAGGAACAAAATTTCAAAAACAAATACTGACAAGCAGATTACTAACTTGATTTTAAATTTCATCAAAGAGTTACAGAAAGTCGAGGCTCATTTTGATTATGATGAAGTTAGCAAACCTCAACGAGATTCTATATTTATCTATCAGTTGATAAATTCAAAAAGCAAAGGTTCAGTATCGAAAATAGTTGCATCGCTCGATTGTCAGGATCACGACTATCAGGTTTTGAAAAAATTTCTAATTGACTCTATTCCTGACAAAAACTCATTGAAATATAAGTCAGTAATGTTATCAATGAATTATTTGAAGTTTCTGGCCGCAAATAGACAATTGGAATACATTGTTGCCAATATCCCAGAAACAGAGGCTCGGTATTATCGAAATGGACAGCTGACATTAAAGATGAAAACAGTGGTTGGCAAGAAGAAAAACCCTACGCCGACAATAGCCTCTCACATTACAAATATTATCACCTTTCCGGCCTGGAATGTCCCCTACTCGATTGCCTCCAAAGAGCTGTTGCCGAAAATACAAAAAAATGAAAGTTATCTCGAACGAAACAACCTTGAAGTAGTTGATGCAAAAGGAAATGCTATTGACGATTCTGACTTAAATTGGGCTAATTATACTGAAACTAATTTTCCTTATTATTTTCGGGAATCAACCGGTCCAAACAATTCGCTGGGGGTTTTAAAGTTTAACTTCAGAAATCCATTTAGCATCTATTTGCACGACACCAACTCGAAACGGGCTTTTACCAAAGACAGTCGTTTTTTGAGTCATGGATGCATTCGACTGGAAAAACCAATTGAATTGGCTGATTTCTTGACCAAAGGAAAAGTTAATGTTTGGGAATTAAGGACAGGACAAAAAAACACCGAATCAAGGACAATCAAGTTAGATCAAAAAGTCCCGGTATTTATTGTTTATATGCCAGTAATTGTTGAAGATGAGAAAGTAACTTTTTTGAAAGACATCTACCAGTTAGTTCAATAAAGATGAACTGCAAATGTATTTGTTGTTTGGATTATAAATAAACAGACATGATCCTCCTTTAATGCTTTCAATAATTGGCTTATTCATATCCGGAGGAAGTGCCGGACAACCTAAACTTCGACCCAGTCGGCCATATTTCCTGATGAAATCTTCGGAAACATAATCAGCTCCATGAATAATAATTGCACGTTTTTCCGCGTGATCGTTAAAACCCTTTTCAACGCCATTGATCATCAAGGCATATCCAACATGAGATTTAACTACAGGATTTTCGGTAATAAAAAAGCCCAGACTACTTTTTAATGAGCCTTCCTTGTTCGAGAACGACCTGGCATACTCATCACCAGTTTTCAAGCCATGCGCCACATATGTATTAAACAAAAGCTTTCTATTCATCAAATCAATTACATATAAGCGTTTCTTAGTACTCGATTGCGAGTAGTCAGCGATAGTAACTATAGTCGGGTTATTCAATTTTCCTTCCGAGTCAAGCTTCTTAAGGCCTTTAATGGCCAAATCAAATACATCTTTGGCCAACCCGGAGTCAGCTAAATTCACTGTTGTATAAATGTCACTATTTACCATCTCATCTGAAACAAATTCAGAATCTCGGGCGTTGTTTACAACAGGTAGCAGAAGAAAAATCAGATAGAATATTATTTTTCTCATAAGGTAAAACTACTCTAAAAATTTCAGAAGCACAAACCGAACAATCTTCAGCATGCCTCCCAAAAAACTATTTTAATTAAATTATTGAAAATAAATTAATTATCCGAATATAAAGTGTACATTGCACGAATATTTATTTTATTAAAATTATCATGAATAAAGGAACAGTAAAATTTTTCAACGAATCTAAAGGATTTGGATTTATTAAAGACAGTGGATCAGATAAAGAGTACTTTGTACACGTATCTGGTTTAAACGATCAAGTCAGAGAAAATGACGAAGTAACTTTTGACCTTCAAGAAGGAAATAAAGGATTAAATGCCGTAAATGTTAAACTAGCTTAGTTTATCCTCATATTAAGACATTTATTAGTTAAAAAGCCGTTCCAATTCTATTTGGAACGGCTTTTTTGTGCATAAAACTTAGGCTTTAATCTAAAACATAAAATCTTCATATTATTTGATGTTTGAACATGATTGCGAGTTTGATAACCTAAAATCCTTCCTTTCACATAAAATTTTTCAGAATTGACCTAGGGTTATTGCAATCTTAAACGTTTTTACGCTTGTATTATCTGCAACCGATAACTAGTTTTAATCCTAATAAAGTCAACAACCAACTTAATCAATAAAATATGAACTATATTACTAAACAAGCACTTGTTTTTTTGCTTGGAATCACTCTTTTTAATTTTACCGTTTTAGCTCAACCGATAATAAAAAAAGCGCTTCCAGTTTGGGCTGAAAATCGAGAAAAAGAAATGAACCTGAATTTAGGATTTCGGGGCATTTTTGAAGCCAAGCCCAATCATGATTTTAAACTAAAAATAACAGCATCAACGATCTATCGGGTATTTTTGAATGGCGAGTTTCTGGGTTATGGCCCAGCCCGTGCAGCTCACAAATATTATCGCGTTGATGAGTATGATTTGAGTAAACGAGTGCAAAAAGGTAAAAATATTGTTGCAATCGAAGTTGCCGGGTACAACATCAACACTTTTTACACGCTTGACCAGCCAGCCTTTGTACTGGCGGAAGTATTGTCGGGCAAGCAAGTCATTCTGGCGACAGGAAATAATTCCGATTTTGATGCATTCCAGATTAAAGAACGATTACAGAAAGTGGAGCGGTATAGTTATCAGCGACCATTCACCGAATATTACAGGCTGACCAATGGCTATGACCAATGGAAATCGTCTTCAGCCGTTTCAATCGAATCGTTGAAACTGGAGAACTTACCACCCGTCAAATTGCTTGGAAGAAACCTTCAGTTACCCGAATTCGACGTTGTCCATCCGATTTCAATTTTTTCCAGCGGAACAATTGATTTTCATAAACCTGAGAAATATAAAAAAGATCGATCGTTGACACAAATCAGCGATAAACTTAAAGGATATTCGGAAAATGAGTTGGAAATTTTGCCTTCGCAGATGATCCAGGAGGTTGCGAATAAAACGCAGGATACAATTGCACAACCGTTTCCAGAGAAAGGCATTTTGCTGAACGAAAATCAATTTTGCACCCTTAACATGGGTGTCAACCTTTCCGGTTTTATTGGTGGAAAAATAAGCTGCACGGAACCTACAACAATCGTCTTTTATTTTGACGAGGTACTGACAAACGGCGATGTTAATACAAAAAAACGGATGTCGGATGTGAACAACCAGGTAGTTTACGAACTAAACCCAGGTAGCTACAAATTAGAAACCTTTGAACCATACACATTTAAATACATGAAAGTGATTGTCTTAAAAGGGAAATGCCAGTTTCTGGATATATATTTGCGCGAATATGCCTATCCCGAAAACCCTAAATCATCATTTTTATGCAGCAACAACAAGCTTAACGAAATATACAAGGCTGCACGGCAGACCTTTAGGCAAAATACGGTTGATCTATTCATGGATTGCCCATCGCGCGAAAGAGCCGGCTGGCTTTGCGATAGTTATTTCACTGCAATCATGGAAAAAGAATTTACTGGTCATTCGGCGGTAGCCCACAATTTCTACGAAAATTTTGCCTTGCCCGAAAGCTTTGCCTATCTGCCCGAAGGAATGCTCCCGATGTGCTATCCAGCAGATCATTACAACGGATCTTTTATTCCCAATTGGGCCATGTGGTTTATCATCCAAATGGAGGATTATGCACAACGTGGCGGTGACCCGGTTTTGGTTGAGCAGTTAAAACCACGAATTGAAAAATTACTGAAATACTTCGATAAATTTGAAAATGAAGATGGATTACTCGAGAAACTGGACGGTTGGATTTTTGTAGAATGGTCGAAAGCAAACGACTTAGTCCGTGACGTAAATTATCCATCCAATATGTTGTACAGCGCTGCATTGTCGAGTGCAGCCAGATTGTACCACAATGAGAGTTGGCAAAAAAAAGCGGAACACATCAAACAAATGGTGCTGAAACAATCGTACAACGGAACGTTCTTTGTAGATAATGCTGTTCGTAATGCGAATGGCGAACTTGAAATAACCCAGAATACAACCGAAGTCTGTCAGTATTATGCCTTCTTTTTCAATATGGCCACCCCCAACTCCCATCCAGAATTGTGGAAGAAATTAACTACCGAATTTGGACCAAACCGTAACTATACAATTACTTATCCCAGTGTATTCAAGGCAAATGCTTTTATTGGAAATTACCTTCGAATGGACATTCTGTCTCGGTATGGACTACAAAATCAGTTACAAAAAGAAATTCAGGATTACTTCTATTATATGGCTCAACGTACAGGTACATTATGGGAAAACGTAGGTTCAGGAGCCAGTTGCAACCATGGTTTCGCATCGTACATAGGACATGTTTTATATCGTGACATTCTGGGCATCCGTAAGATTGACTATATCGGGAAAGAAATTACCATTCGCTTTACCGACATCGACCTGAATGAATGTAGCGGAGTTATTCCAATTGACGATGACACTGTTGAGCTGAAATGGAAACGCTCTGGTAACCTGATCCGATACGATGTAAAAATTCCCGACGGGTACAAATTAAAAGTGGAAAATTTCAGTTCGTCAAAATTGATAAAATTAGAGTAAAGAAATCGAAAATCGATACACATCTGCTTATTTATGAGAAAGATTAGTAGTGTTTTAGGTATTTTTATCTGGATGACTTCTGTGGTCACAGCCCAGTTAAATTCTCATCCCGAATCGTATCAAATCGATCAAAAAGACATAAACCGGGCTCACCTGGTTATATCAACTCCACTGAAAGAAGCAGTGGTGATGCCTAATCCAAGTCCTGTTGCGCAATGGTTTCCCATGGCCAGTCTGGGACTTTTCATGCACTGGGGCATTCACAGCATAGTGGGTGCACAACCGTCGTGGGACATGATTTCCAATTACCGTTATGGCGGCAAAGTGGCCCCTCCGGATAAATATTATGCTTTGGCCGACCAGTTTAATCCGGATAAATATGATCCGGATAAATGGCTAAAAGCAGCCAAAGAAGCAGGATTCACGTATGCCGTTCTTACAACCAAACACCACGATGGTTATGCTTTATGGCCTTCGAAATATGGAATTGGAACCAGGCAATACATGAATGGCCGCGATTTACTGAAACCTTATGTCGATGCCTGTCGTGCTAACGGGCTTAAAGTTGGTTTTTATTTTTCGCCCCGAGACTGGCATTATCCAGGACTAATGCACCCTAACGAATTTGATGCAAACACGAATAAAGATATACCACCAATCACCGATTCGATTGCCAATTACAAGGATTACGAACGTTTTCTGGGATTCGTATTGGTACAAATGGAAGAGCTTCTAACCCATTACGGGAAAATTGACTTGTTGTGGCTCGATGGGATGAATTTCCGCGGTGTAAAAGAGATGCACACCAAACAAATTTACGCATGGATCCGATCGTTGCAACCCGGAATTGTTATTAACGACCGCTGGTCAAACATAGTCAATCCAGATGACCCTTCCGGAAGTGGAATCCGCATTGGCGATTTTACCACCCCTTTCGAATGCACCAAGCCGACTTATGTTCCTTCAAAATGGTGGGAACATTGCGACATCTGGACATCCGGCGGAGGTGGCTGGGGCTATGATAAAACAGGCACATTCCATCCCTACTCCTGGTTTTTCGAACATTTGGTGGCTTGCCGTTCACTTGGTGGAAACTTTTTACCCAACGTTGGTCCCGCAGGAAACGGAGAAATGCACCCCAATTATTACAAACAAATGGAGGGAATTGCTGAATGGATGAAACACAATATGGAATCGGTAATTGGTGCCGGGGTTACGCCGGGGATTGAACGCTGTAATGTGATGATTACGACTCGTAACAACAACTGGTATTTGCACTTGCTGCCCGACTTCCAGAAACAGGTATCGCTAAAAACCGACAAGTGTCCAAAATCGTTGACCCTTTTGCGTACAGGTAAAATCATTCCATACAGCTATCTAGACGGATTTGTGAAGTTTACGCTCTCGCCCGATTTGAGAACAGAAATGGATGATGTGGTAAAAGTCCAGTTTTAGCCTCAAAATTTATTGAATGAATTCCGATTCATAACCTGAGTGGATTCTAAAATATGAAACAATACAATCGGTCCAATTATGGCTTTCTAGATTCGGATTCAGGTAATTAATGTTTTCTTAAATATCAATCTCCATGAAATTCTAAAAAATCCATCTATATTTGACGCCACATCTAAAAGTAATGACTCAGGATAACGGGCAAGAATATTTGCAGGGGTTAATCGAAGGTAAGGAAAAGGCATTTCGCTTAATCATGGACCACTGGTATTCGCGGCTGTATAATTTCGCAAATGGATATCTCAATCATGACGAGAACACTAAAGAGGTTCTTCAGGATGTTTTTCTGAAATTATGGGATAATCGCAATAAACTTGCCATCAACACCATACTTAACGCCTACCTGTTTACCTTGACCCGAAATCGATGTATCGATATTATCCGTAGAGAACGACTTATGTTGCAATTTCGGACCGACAAACAAGAAGAATATCACCGTTTAACTGAAAATTTTGATTCACTGTCGGATCCTATTCTGGACGATCTTTTTGCCATGGAAATTCAGGTTGAAATAACCAGGGCTGTAAATGGATTACCAGACCAATGCCGCAAAGTTTTTATCCTAAGCCGTACAAATGGCATGAAAAATAAGGAAATAAGTGAAAATTTGGGTGTTTCTGAAAAAACAGTTGAAAGCCATCTGACAAAAGCACTTAAAACCATAAAACTACTACTTGAACGAAAGTTTCCTGGCAGCCTCAATCTATTCATGATATTGAGAAAACAAATTTTAAGCCATTAGTTTCATACATATTTTAAAATAAACCGATTATTAGTTTAACGACCCATTATACTTATTTACAAAACATTACACCTCCGATCTCTTGTTGTCAGGCTATTAACTTAAAGCTTCGATTATAAAAATATTTATTTTCTGTTAAAATATATTAATTCTGACTAAGGGTATATGATGGCTTTTTCGTTTTAAAGTATATAAACCCCAAAAAAAACGATGACAGAAGATTTAATATTCAAATACATTTCCGGGAATGCGACGCCTGAAGAGAGGCTTGAAGTAAAAAAATGGGAAGATGGATCAGACGAGCGAAAAAAGGAATTGGCTCGAATGAAAAACATCTGGATCCTTTCCGGGCTTGAAAACGAAATTAACTTCAACGAAAGAGAAAAGGAAATTGAGCGAATTATAAGCATAATCAGAAGATTAAATATTAGAGAAAAACAGAAGGCTTTCCGTCTAAAATTTAGTCAGTATGCTGCCGCTATTGCTCTATTAATAGGCATCTCGGGAACAATCGGATATTTGATTTCTTATTTTTCATTTAATTCCACGCCCCAATATACCGAAATTTTTGTGCCCAAGGGAGAACGTTCAACAGTAACATTGCCCGATGGTTCTACGGTTCAATTAAATAGTGAATCGCATCTGAAATTCATTTCCGACTTTCGCTCAAGCAAGCGAAAAGTTTCCCTTCAGGGAGAAGCTTTTTTTGATGTTACACACGATCATACCAGACCCTTTGTTGTTGAAATTCAAGATTTAAGCATTGAGGTTTTGGGTACCCGTTTTGATGTAAGCTGTTATCCAAACGATTCGATAATTACCACCTTTTTACAATCAGGGAAAGTGAAAATTAACAATGGCAATTCGGATAACATATTTTTAACTCCGAGCGAAGCATACTTCTACAACAAAGCCACCCTGGAATCGAAAAAAATAAAGGTCGTGGATCAACGTTACACCGATTGGACAAAAGGAAGACTGACAATTAACAGTGAGACAATAGGCGATTTTGCAAAAAAGCTGGAACGGCGATTCAACGTCAAAATTGAATTTGGCGATTCAGAAGCTAAAAACCACATCTATTCCGGATCAATTAAAGACGAGGATATCAACACATTACTTGAAGCGTTGATATTTGCATCAAACATTAATTTTAAACGAAATGGTGATACAATTATACTTTATTCGAAAAAAGAAGTGAAAAAATAACCGGAAAATGTTACCAGCATTTCCCGGTTCTTAAATAATCAATTATCGTGCCTCTTGATTAGTCGTCGGCAGGCACAATGTTTAACTACCAAAATTTTTCAAATTTATGAAAAAAAAACGAACTAAAGATCATCCGAGTAAATTCAGGATGGTCAGAAAAGGGTTACTGATCATGAAACTAGCTTTGTTTTTAATGGTTTTGGGAGTGTTGCAAAGTGCAGCTTCCGTTTATTCACAAACATGGCACTTTAGTATGAACGAAAAAGGTATCTCCATCAAGCAGGTACTTAATCGAATTGAAAGCAACAGTGAGTTCCGTTTTTTTTATGAAGAAAAAAACGTAAATGTTGATACTAAAGTTGGTGTCGATGTAAGTAATGGTACAATTGATGAAGTCTTAGCTCAAATTTTCAATAGCGAAAGTATTGAATACAAAGTTCTTGACAACAATTTTATTGTACTGAAACCAAAGTCGGAGTTACGCTGGAACCAATCAGAAATGGTTCAGCAAAAGAAAGTATTAACCGGAAAAGTTACTGAGTCAAGCGGGATACCTCTACCAGGAGCATCGGTTTCAGTAAAAGGGACAACAATCGGCACCATAACTGATGCCGGTGGAAGTTATACTTTAAATAATGTTCCGGATAATGCGACTGTTGTTTTTTCTTTCGTAGGGATGGTAAGCCAGGAATTAAAGGTTTCAGGAAAAACATCAATAAATGTAAGAATGGAAGAAGAAACTGTTGGTATTGACGAAGTTGTGGCCGTAGCTTATGGTACTACAAAGAAAAAAGACCTTACCGGTTCAATCAGTACCGTTGACTCAAAACTGATGACTACCCAGTCGAACTCTACAATAACCCGCGCACTCGAAGGTTCGGTTGCTGGGGTTCAGGTATCGGCAGTTGACGGACAGCCTGGCTTGGACATGGGTATCCGTATTCGTGGTTTGGGTACTGCCAGCCAGAACAACTCAAATGCCTTGGTGGTTATCGATGGCGTTCCAGCACAGAACGACAACCCATTGTCAACAATCAACTCAAGAGATATTGAAAATGTTACCATCCTGAAAGACGCTGCTTCGACCGCACTTTACGGATCGCGCGGTGCCAACGGTGTTGTACTCATCACAACAAAAAAAGGAGTCAAAGGAAAAACTAAAATCTCATTCGAAGGTCGTTGGGGTGTAAACTCCGCCGGTTCGTACCAATACGATAAGATGGATGATCCGAAAGACATTTACGAATTTGAATGGTTATCGATCTACAACTCTGTTCGTTATGGTGTAAACGGATCAGGAATGGCAAAAAACTATACCACTAATCTGAAAAATCCAAACATGTCGCATGATGAAGCTGCTCAGTTTGCCAGTGCTCACTTGTTCGACTATAACGGTTCTACTACATCTTTCACTCGTAATGCTATGGGCAACTGGATGCTTTACAATGTTCCGGGAGCTGTTTATACTTCATCAGGTACCGGAGCTACAGGTAGTTCTACCATGTCAGGTGCTTACCTTGTTAACACCGATGGGAAACTGAATCCTGAAGCCAAATTACTTTATAAAGACAATTACGACAAATATGTTCTGAAAGACAGACTGCGTCAGGAATACAACGTTTCGGCCAGTGGCGGTAACGAAAAAGTTGACTATTTCCTTTCATTGGGATACCTTGAAGATCCATCTTACATCCGTGGCTCTCAGTTTGGCCGTTACAACGGACGTTCGGTTATCAACGCTCAATTGTACAATTGGTTAAAAGTTGGTACCAACATCGCTTATTCATGGCGCGAAACTCAATCTCCTGCCACTCGTTACGGTCGTAACCCAGGTTCAGGATATGCCAACGTATTCCGTTACATCAATGGTCAGAACCAATTGATACAGCTTTATGCTCACGACAAAGACGGAAACATTATTAAAAACGCTGACGGATCGAATAAAGTACACGTATTAGCCGGTGACACTTATTCTCCGCTGGGTCAAACAGGAACTAACGGTTTGGATACCGACCTGCTTAAAATGTTGGCTCAAGACGAAGACACCAGAAAATCAAGCGACATTGTAACCAGATCGTATGCTGAAATTAAATTCCTGAAAGACTTTACATTCACAACCAACCTGGGTCTTGAAAAATATCACGAAACCCGTACCCGTTACTGGAACAGCGAAACTGGTCAGTCTCAGGGCGTAGGTACCTATGGTAAAGTTTACCAGGACGTTTCAATTATCAATACACAGCAATTGTTGAACTACAACCACGATTTCGGTAAACACCATGTTGACGGTATGGCTGGTCACGAATTCAACAAATACAATTTCCAGACTTTAAACTACCGTTCATCGTATGAACTGGTTCCCGGATATGCAACTTTCGCAAACTTTGTAGCTCAAAATATTGGTGGTACATTCTCAGGTAATGGCGGAAATGAATATGAAAATGCCATGGAAAGTTACTTCGGTCGTGCCAACTACATCTACAATGGCAAATATTACGGAGAAGCATCAATCCGTTACGATGGTTCATCTAAATTTAAATACGCTTCAAACCGCTGGGGAACATTCTGGTCGGTTGGCGGAGGCTGGCGTGTTTCAAGCGAATCGTTCATGGAAAATACCAAACATTGGTTAGACAACCTGAAAGTTCGCACCAGCTATGGTGTTATCGGTAACCAAAATGGAGTTTCAAACTACTCCGGCTATCAAACCTGGGGTTACGGAGCAACTTATACTCAGTCAACAACAGGTACAGGCCAGCCAGCTACATTTACATTGAATAAAGGTTCGTATGTGAACGATGGATTAACCTGGGAAAATACAAACACTCTTGATGCAGGTATCGACTTTAGCTTGTTCTCTCGTGTTCACGGTACTTTCGACGTTTACGACAGAAATACCGTTAACCTAATCTGGAACCAGCCAATTGCTTATTCTCTTGGCCAGTCGAGCCTGGCAAAGAACTCTGCAAAAATTCAGAACAGAGGATACGAAGTTGAAGTAAGTGTTGACATTATTAAGAAAAAAGATCTCTTCTGGAGCGTGTCTCTAAACGGAACTCATTATACAACAGTGTTGAAAAAAGTTCCGGCAGGAACCGGATCAGCAACATTGAACGGTTGCTGGACTGCCACAGCTGATGCCTGGAGTGCTGCCGGTTCAGGCACTTCGTCTGGGGTTACTTACCTTCGCGGTGAAGGAAAAGATTACTACAACATGTATTTATACAAATATGCTGGTGTTGACTCCAACACAGGCCTTCCGCTGTACTACCACAAGGTAACCGAAGCTGACCACAACAGCGGATTGTTTACCGATATTGCTGTTGGTGGAGATGGAAAAACCACGAACTATACCACTGCTTCTCGTTATGAAATGGGTAGTGCAATTCCGGACTGGATTGGAGGTTTCAGCACAACTCTTAAATACAAAGATTTCGACTTTACAGCTCAACTGGCTTACCAGTTAGGTGGTAAATTCTACAGCGTTGAATACGGGAACGGTTTATATTTAAGTAGCAATGCTGGTCGTGCTTTGTCTGCCGAATTAATCGGAAATACCTGGACCCCTGAAAACACCGGTGCTAAATTCCCAATGGTTATGTATGGAAATACCTATGGCGACGGATCGACAAAAGGAAGCTGGGAATATACCGACATGGCTTTGTTCAGCGCCAGCTATCTCAATGTAAAGAACGTAACAATTGGTTATACACTTCCTGACACCAAAACAAAAAAACTTGGAATCAACAACCTGAGGGTGTATGTATCGGGTGATAACCTTTGGATGAAAGCAGCACACTCCGGAATCGATCCTCGTATGTCACTCGTTGGAGGTTTGGAAGTAGGTGCTTATGCATATCCTGCTATGCGTACAATCTCATTCGGTCTGAACCTTGATTTATAATCAATTAAAAAACTAGTTAACATGAAAAAGAATATAATTGGAATACTATTTTTAGCAGGCGTACTTGTTTCTTCGTGTGCTAAAGAATTGGAACTGACTCCTGCCAATAGCATTACAGACGAGCAAATCAAGGAAATTCTGGCTTCCGGCGACGCAACCAAAATCGACCTGATCATGGGCAGTATGGCCAATACCATGGTTTATCAGTTTAACTCAGGAGCAAACGGTTCTTCTGAAACACGCTACGGATCAGACATTGCGATGAACGTAATGCGTAACCTGGAAGGAAATGATATCGTGTTTGGTAATAAAAACCTGACAGGTTTTGGCGCCGACGAATATTACCTCCGCGATTTCATTTCAACTGCAGTTGATAAAAACACAAACTACTGGCATTCAGCCTGGACTAAAATTACCACTGCCAATAAAATGCTGAACTACCTTGACGATGCTACCGTTGGTAACACTCCAAAACTTCAGGAATACAAAGCCCGGGGTTTGGTTGTTCGCGCTTATTCTTATGCTTACCTGATGGAAAATTACCAGGATGCTTACTTATTGGGAGGCAAGGACAAACTGGGAATCATGTTGTATGATTATTATTCACCAACCCAAGCAAGCAAAGCTCGTGCGACTTCTACAGAAACCTATAATTTCATCAAAAACGACCTCAATACAGCAATCAAATTATTTAATGCTGCTGGCGTAGGTTATACCGCTGAACTTAAAGACATCGACCTGGGCGTTGCATACTTCCTGCTTGCAAGGGTATCAATACTCACCGGCGACTGGGCTACTGCCCTTACCGCCTGTAACAACATTTTGGCCAAATATCCAAAACTGATGGGTCAAAGCGTTTACGGAGGTTTAAACAATGTGGGTACTGCCACCAACCCCGAAATTCGTCCTGAAACCAACGGGTTCCTTTACAACAATGTAAACCCGGAAGCTATTCTTGGATTCCCTGTTGGTGAAGCTATGACTGCTCATAACGCATGGATGAATCCATTTGGAGAAGGTGGCGGTGGTGTTAGCGAAGGCTATGCCCGTATCGACAACCGTCTTTACGAAAAAATTGCTGCCGACGACTATCGCAAAGATTGTTTCATGGCCACTGATTTCGGCGATTATAAATACCCAACTGCCGGAACCATCAAATTCATTCCAAAATACACCAACCTGAAATTTGCTGCCACTCATGGAATCGGCACAAACGACAAGAAAAACGTTGGAACAGTAACATGCTGCTACATGCGTTCTTCAGAAGTATTATTGATGAAGGCTGAAGCTCAGGCTCAGTCAGGCGACGCCGCAGGAGCAAAAACCACTCTGAACATCTTGCTGGCAGCTCGTACCAAAACCGGAGCTACTCCGCTGACTTGCGACACTTATCCATCAATGGCCGGTATGACTGCATTACAAATGGTTCAGTTGCAAACTCGCATCGAAATGTGGGGAGAAAACGGTCTCGAGTTCTTCAACAACAAACGTTGGAACACCGCGGTTGACCGCACAAGTTCGAGTAACCACATCGACAAAACAACTTACAGTGTTGCAAAAATGACTCTTCAGATTCCGGAAGAAGAAACACTGTACAACCCTTTGTGCGTTCAGAATTAATCCTGTCAATTCACAACCTAAATTAAAAAGGGCGGAGCATATTGCCCCGCCCTTTTTTCCCCTCACAGTTTCCTTTTAATACTACGATGGGCTGGGATAAAACCTTATATACAAGGGTGTATTCTTAGCAGAAATCGAATCAACAACTACCATATTCTTTTATTTACAAAGTGTTAGCCGATAGCTTCATATTGGAATAATACGCCAAAACGATTCTAATGAAACCCACTGTAACAAATTTTGAACCAACAAAAAGACTCATAACCATTCTCTTTCTTCTACTTAGTTTCATTACATCTTGGGCGGTTAACCCAAACCCCAAATACCGCATCATTCATAACAACGATGGAACCGATGCGCTGGGAAACCTTTGGTTTCATCGTCGGCCACTTTCGGTTGCCGACTTAAATTCATATGTCGACATGGTAGCCAACTCGCAGGTAACTACCTATATGATGTGTAGCGGAAGTGACTTTCCATATTATCGGTCGAAATACAACCGATTGTTTTGCGACGATAAAAACGGCACTTTAACTTGCGGAAAAGACACAGCATCTTATCGAAATTTCAAAACCTTCTTTACCAATATCCTGAATCTTGAAAAAGAAGGAACTGACCTGATTGCTGCATCGCTGAACCGGGCAAAAAAAGATGGCATGGAAGCTTTCATCAACTACCGGATGAACGACCTGCATTTTAACGATACCACCACACACTGTCCGATTGTTTACACCGATTTCTGGCACAATCATCCCGAATATTGGCTCAACGATGCAACTCCGGGCTACAACGCCTCCCGGGCACTCGACTTTGCCCACAAGGAAGTTCGCGATCAAAAGCTGGCCATGATTACCGAGCAACTCGAAAAATACGACATGATTGATGGTTTCGACCTCGACTTCATGCGTTTCATTGTCTATTTCAAATTGGGAGAAGGCCGCAAAAATGCGCCCTTGATGACTCAGCTGGTGAAAGATATTCGCGCAAAGGTGGATTCGGTTTCAGCACGACGCGGCAAAAAAATCCTTCTTTCAGTCAGGGTTCCCCCAACGATTGAAATATGCCTCGACAAAGGACTTGACATTCAGGAATGGATACGGCTCAAACTCGTCGATTTTGTGAGCATCGGGGTACACTGGAGAGGCGACCCTTCGTTGCCCATGGCCAAATTCAGGAAAGAACTTGGAGCAGTAAACATCCCTATTTATGCGTCAATCGACGATGGTGGCTACCGCCCACGCGAAACCTATTCGCACGGAATGCTGCGCGGTATGGCTTCGCACATCCTGTCGCAGGGAGCCGATGGACTGTACTTGTTCAATCAGTATTACGGTGAATACAACTCGAAATACAACGGGAATATTCACCTCGAAGAGGGCGGACAAACCTGTCGGGTAAACGCACCATTCTTGCTAAAGGAAATGGGGTCGCTCGAAACCCTGAAATACCGAAACAAAATCTATTGCCTGAACGACAGTTCCAGCGAATACGGAATGAAACCTGTTTCACCTCTTCCGTTAGAAGTTGCTGCAAATAAATCGAATAAAGCAGAAATTTATATCGGAGACAACCCCAAGGAAACGGTTCCGCAGGAAGTGATTTTATTTTTCAGAACCAATCATCCGGCTCTGTTCGAATTATCGGTAAACGGATCGAATGTAACGAATGAAAAACCAGAATACCCGAAGCTCTATGATCGTACACGCGGACTGGAAAAAGCGGAACAGGAATATGCCTTTGTGGTTCCGGCGAAATACCTGAAACAAGGTTACAATACTGTATCGGTTAAAGAGAGAAACTCGAAGCCATTCAGGATAAAACGTATTGAAATAGCCTTGAAATATGGAGATGTGAAAACGAACGGATATTTCTAAGGACTTAACCTCCCCCATCCCCTCCAAAAGAGGGGGCTTTTGAATACCCGATCAGACTCATTCCTACTCTCTTTTTAAAATTAGAAGTTATTAAGAATAGGGGTTTGACTGGTAATGCGGGTATAATTAGATGAACCAACTTATATATTCAAATAAACCATTATTCATGAAGAGAAGAACTTTTCTGCTCCAAACAACACTTATTTCAGCCGGATGCTTTATCGGAGGTCCGCTTTCTGCAATTGCAACAACTGTTTCAGGAGAAGGCAACACCAAATTCTCGAATTCCGACTTATATAAATTATTCAAAAATCCCGAGTCGAAATATCGCCCTTTTGTCCGTTGGTGGTGGAATGGAGATAAAGTGGAGGCCAAAGAACTCATCCGCGAACTCCATCTGCTAAAGGAAGCAGGAATTGGAGGCGTTGAAATCAACCCAATCTCGTTCCCGTCAACGGGCGACGATCTGGGTAAAAAATCGTTGAAGTGGCTGAGCGATGAATGGATCGACATGTTGCAGGTGACATTTGACGAAGCCAAAAAACTCGACATGACCTGCGATCTGATTGTTGGCTCGGGCTGGCCGTTTGGCTCTGAATCGCTTCAGGGCGAAGAACGGGCGCAGGTAGTCATCATCGATGCCGAAAAGCTGGAAGGCCCAATGGTTTATGAATCTTCGCAATTCAATATTTTCAAAAACATTGATCCTGGCGTAACCGAACCAAACACAAGCCGCACATGCGAGATTCTGTCGCTCAAGCTGGTTCCCGACCCGATGAGCGGACTCGATCAGGTGGTTGACCTTTCCGATAAACGTAAAGATGAAATGATTAGGGTAGATGTTCCCGCCGGAAAATATGTATTGTATGCTTTGGTTAAAGTCAACTCGTTTGCCTGCGTTATCAACGGCGCACCGGGCGCTGCCGGACACATTCTGAACCACATGGACAAGACCGCAGTTCGGAAATACCTCGACCACATGTCGGATACCATTCAGAAAAAAACCGGACCGCTCTCGAACCATCTTCGGGCATTCTTCACCGACTCGATGGAACTGGAAGGTTGCAACTGGACCGGCGACCTGGCCGAAGAATTTAAAAAACGCCGTGGATACGATGTAATGCCTTACCTTCCGTTTACCATGTTCAAAGTGGGTCGTTTGGGTTCGGTGGTTGATGAAAATTATGGCGTTACCAAGACTCCGGAATTTGCCGAGGTAATTAAACGGGTACGCTTCGACTTTGAATTGACCAAAGCAGAATTACTGCGCGAACGGTTCACTGAAACCTACCTGCAATGGTGCAAGGATCAGAAGGTAAAATCACGGGCTCAGGCCTACGGACGTGGATTCTTCCCGTTGGAAAGCAGTTTGGACTATGATATTCCGGAGGGAGAATCGTGGACAACCAACTGGCTGAAACACAAATTGGGCGAAGAAATGTCAGACGAAGATTACCGACGCGGACGTGGTTATACCATGATCGACAAATATGTTTCTTCAGCGGCACACCTTGCCGGGAAACGTGTGGTAAGCTGCGAAGAAATGACCAATACCTACATCGTTTTCAACGCTACGCTCGAATTGCTGAAAATTGGTTCCGACCAGAGCATTATGTCAGGCATTACACACTCCGTCTGGCATGGATTCAACTACTCTCCTGCCGAGGCTCCATTCCCGGGTTGGGTTCAATATGGCTCGTATTACAACGAAAACAACAACTGGTGGCCCTACTTTAAATACCTGAACCAATACAAAGCCCGACTTTCGTCGTTGTTTCAGAATGCCGACATGTACACCGACATGGCCATACTTCCGGCCAATTACGATATGTGGGGCGAGATGGGCGTACAAACCGATCCATTTCCCGAAAAGCTGAATGTACCTTACACTTCAATAATCTGGGAATCCATCAATAAAACCGGTGGAGCTGCCGACTATACTTCAGAAATTATCATCAACGATTCTACCGTCAAAAACGGCAAACTGTGTTATGGACCCAAAAAGTATGGCACTCTATTTTTGGCTGAAGTCACCAGCTTGAATCCGGAAACAATCGCCAAACTGTACGATTTTGTTTCGTCGGGTGGGCGGATTTTCTGTATTGAAAAATATCCGGAGAAATCGCTTGGTCTGACCAACTACAAGCAAAAAGACCAGCAAGTGCAACAATGGATTGAAAAACTCAAGGCTTTCCCCGATCGTTTTATCCTGATCAAAAAACCAGATGACAACTGTTTCCTTGAATGGTACAAAGATGCAATGGTAAAGTACAACCTTCCGCATTACCTCGAAATTGAAAAGCCAGATCGTTACCTGATGCAGAATCGCTATCAGAGCGACGATGAAAACGAAATCTTCTTCTTCGGAAATGCCCACAAATTCAACCCAAATCAAACAAAAGTCACCTTCTCCAAAGAGATTACCAAAGGTCGCCATGCCTGGGTTTGGAATCCTGAAAATGGCGAACGTTATCGCATGGAATTGGTTAACAACAGCTTTGAACTTGAACTTGGACCAGCAGAAACACTGCTGATTATTTTCAGTAAAGAAAAGAACGGCGCCAAATGGGCTCCGGCTCCAATCACCGCCAATAACGCAAAAACATTGGGTGGAACCTGGGACGTTGAATTCCGTCACAGCCGCGAAAATTGGGTGAAAACCATACAAATGGAAACGCTGAAAGATCTCAAAGATACCGACTTTGTGAATTTCACCGGGACGGCTGTGTACAAGCAGAAACTCGATTCAGACAACCAGAAAACGACATTCCTGAATTTGGGTCAGGTTTACGGGGTCTCCGAAGTTTTCATCAACGAAAAATCATGTGGTGTTAAATGGTACGGCAACCGGATTTATAACATCGCTCCGTTCCTGCAAAAAGGATCGAACGATCTGGAAATTCGAGTGACAACAACCATGGGCAACTACATGAAAACCCTCACAGATAACCCGACTGCTCAAAAGTTCACCAACAAAAAAACGAAAGAACAGCCAATTCAGTCGATGGGCTTGGTAGGCCCGGTAACACTTTATTAAATATTCATTTCTAAATCAACAATATGAACAAATTTAAAATCATCGTTTTATCCCTGACTTTGCTTTGCGTCCTCCGGGTTTCGGCAGAAGATTACAAAGCCTCACTGTTCGGTATTAAGTCGAACGGAACGACCTTAAATACAACCGCAATACAAAAGGCCATCGATTACATTCACGATAAAGGTGGCGGAACGCTTGTGTTTTACGTTGGCCGCTACCTCACCGGTCACATCGAGATCAAATCGAATGTGAAAATCCGATTGGAAGAAGGCGCTATTTTAGTAGGATCGACCAACATTTACGATTACAACATCAATACCAATTACAGTTCGCTGGTTTTTGCCTATCAGGCCGAAAACATTGGAATTACCGGCAAAGGCGTTATCGACGGACAAGGCCGCGAGGTGGCATACAACCTGATTGATCAGATTCACAAAGGAATTATTCCGGATGAACTTAAAAATGATCGTCCGGCGACCCGACGTCCACGGGCGATTTATTTCCGCGAATGCAAAAACGTGGAGGTTTCTGAAATCGTGATCCGGAATTCAGCCGACTGGGTTCAGGTTTACGACCAGTGCCAGAACCTGAAAATCGACAAAATAACCGTCGACAGCAAGGCCTTCTGGAACAACGACGGACTGGATGTGGTCGATTGCAAAGATGTGAAGATTACCAATTCGTTTATTGACGCTACCGACGATGCCATCTGCTTTAAATCGCACGACGCCACCAAAATGTGCGAAAATGTTGAAGTCCGCAACTGTGTGGCCCGTTCGAGTGCCAACGGAATCAAATTCGGAACCGTCACTTCGGGAGGATATAAAAATTTTAAAATCATCAACAACAAAGTGTATGATACCTTCCGTTCGGCCATTACCATTGCCACTCCAGATGGCGGTGTAATTGATAACATTTTGGTTGACAGTTTATATGCCTACAATACCGGCAATGCTATTTACCTACGCATCGGGGCTCGCTGGAACAAAGGTCGCAAAGGTTCAATGAATAACATCACCATTCAAAACATGTATTGCGAAATTCCGGCCACCAAACCCGATGCCGGTTACGAATACGAAGGCCCGGTTGAAGATTTGCCCCGAAATATTTCACCGGCAAGTATTGTCGGGATTCCGGGGCAGGATATCACCAACGTAACATTGCGCAACATACACATTGTATATCCCGGTAACAGCAATCCGAATTACGCTTATCGCGGTACAAAACCAGCCGATCTGGACAGCATTCCCGAGATGATTACATCTTATCCTGAATTTTCTCAGTTTAAAGAACTTCCGGCCTGGGGATTCTATGTGCGCCACGCTAAAAACGTCAGGTTTGAAAATGTGACTTTAACGGCTAAAGGAAAAGAATATCGTCCGGCCATTGTATTAGATGACGTGAAAGGCGCTACTTTCTCCGGAATGAAATACGAAGAACCCGGTAGTAGCAAAAAACAAGTTGTTCAGTATAAATCAAGCAAGGTAGTTACCAAAAAATAGAAGTTCGAATTGTCTAAAGTGCGGAGTTAGGAGTTTACGACAAGCACTCTAGGCTAAAACAACTAAAATCAATATTATGAGCAAAATAAAAATAATTTCACTTAGCTTTTTATTGCTTTTCGCCTTAACACTATCAGCAAAAGATTACCGGATAACGGATTTTGGTGCAAAAGCCGACGGCATGACCATAAACACCTGCACCATACAAAAAGCAATCGATTTTATCAACGAAAACGGGGGTGGTCGCCTGATTTTTGAGACCGGAAATTACGTCACCGGAAGTATTTATCTGAAGTCGAATGTTACCCTTCAACTCGATCGTGGAGCAACCATTTTAGGCTCAACCAACCCGTTCGACTACATCAAAGACAAAAAGATCGGCTGGATGTCAATGATTTTTGCCGTCAATCAGGAGAACATCGGGATTACCGGAAAAGGCACGATCAACGGAAGGGGTTTTATTACCGCCAACAACATGGTGAGCTACATCCAACACGGTATCTTTGCCGATCCGCTAAAACTCGACCGTCCGAACGAGACCAACCGTCCGCAGAACATTTATTTCCGCGAATGCAAAAATGTAACCATTACGGGCATCACCCTGCGCGACCCGGCCAGTTGGAACGAAACTTACGACCAGTGCAAAAACCTGGTTGTGGATGACATTTATGTGGACAGTAAATCGTACTGGAACAACGACGGGATTGATGTGGTTGACTGCGACGGCGTGACCATTAAAAACTCGTATTTCGATGCAGCCGACGATGTTCTCTGTTTCAAATCACACGATCCGGAACACTTTTGCCAGAATGTGGTGGTTGATAATTGTGTAGGTCGTTCGAGTGCCAACGGTCTGAAATTCGGTACCGTTTCTCGCGGAGGATTTCGCAACTTCAAGGTAACCAACCTGACCATTTTCGATACTTTCCGCTCTGCTATTACGTTTGCCGCTGTCGATGGTGGCGAAATTGAAAACATTGTTGTTGACGGGGTCCGTTCGATCAACACCGGAAACGTGATTTACCTGCGCATTGGCGACCGTTGGAGCAAAGGCAAAAAACCATCAATGAAAAACATTACGATCTCCAACGTTTACGCCGAAGTTCCTTTCAGAAAACCAGATGCCGGTTATAACTACGAAGGACCGGTTGAAGATTTACCACGTAATATCTCCCCGGCCAGCATTGTTGGGCTGCCCGATTATAAAATTCAGAATGTGACCCTGAAAAACATTGAGATTGTTTACCCGGGAGCAGGGAACCCATTGTATGCCAAACGCGGACTAAGCCCGGCAGAACTAGATAGCATTCCGGAAATGCGTACTGCATATCCCGAATTTTCACAGTTCAAAGAGCTACCGGCCTGGGGAATTTATGTTCGTCATGCTGAAGGTATCACCTTCGAGAATGTCACTTTTACCGCGCTAAAAAAAGACTACCGCCCAAGCATCGTCATCGACGATGTGAAAGGAGCAACGTTCAAAGGAATGAAATTCAACGAGCCTGAAAGCAAAGGAAAACAACAGATTTTCCAGCAAAAATCGAGCAATGTGGTTACTAAATAAAAGTGCGAAGTGGACTTTATGCACTTTAAGCACTACGAACGATGAACTTTAAAATTTAAAATCAAGATTATGAGCAAATTAAAAATATTTACACTTATGCTTTTATCGCTTTGTACGCTATCCCTTTCAGCAAAAGATTACAAAGCTTCATTGTTTGGCGTAAAGTCTGAAGGGATCACGCTCAACACCAAATCCATTCAGAAGGCGATTGATTACATCAGCGAAAACGGTGGCGGAAAGCTCGTTTTTTACGTGGGTCGTTACCTCACCGGCTCAATCCAGTTAAAATCGAACGTAACCATTGAACTCAAAGAAGGAGCAGTTTTGGTTGCAACCGCTTCGATTTATGACTATTTTGGAACCAACGGCATAAATGCGCTAATCGTTGCTGATGGTCAGCAAAATATCGGTGTGATCGGCAAAGGAGTGATTGAAGGACAGGGAGCTAGTGTTTTGGAACAAGTCAATGTACAGATTCAGAAAGGTTATCTCAAAGGAACTGTAGCCCAGGTAAGCCCGGCTCTGATTGCAATGAACAATTGCAGTAATATTACTATCGACGAGTTTAACCTGATGAATGCCTGCGGAAATGTTCAATCGTACACTGGCTGCAAAAATTTATCTATCAGCGGAGTGAATGTAAAAAGCTCGGTTACAAAAGGGACAAAAGGCTTGGTACTTGCCGGTTGCGATGGTGTTAAACTAAGCAATATTTTTTTTGAAACTTCAGGCAACGAATTGGAATCAGCCGGAAATTCAAAAAATGTGTCGGTAGTCAACTGTAAAAATGCTACGGGTAAAAAAATTACTTCAGCTAGTTAATTATTTTCCCGGCGATGGATTCTAATAACTTAACTCGACCAACATGCTTTACCTTAAACTTAACCTCTTTAGTATTATCCTGTTTTTCCTTTTCCTGACACAGTTTGCCCAAGCTTCAGAAAAAAACAAAATTGCAGGTTACGGCAAAACTAACATGGCCGATATGGTGCTTATTTATCATGGAAGTACCGAGCGGCCTATGGAATGGAATAAAGATCAGTTTTTACCTTATGTCGTTTATCAGGATTCGAAAGGAAAGAAAGATTGGTTATTTGATGGATTCCTGTTCATTGAATTTCTGGATGGAAAAGGTCACCACTTTGCTCATGGTAACGATAAAACAACTCTGGCTTGTAAACCTGAATGGGAATGGCTGATGAACCGACAGTTTGAAAAAAACAAGGGATTCTCGGCCTTGGATCAATGCATTGGCGAACAAAAGAAAGAACTGGGCAATCCTCCGTTCCGTCATAAAATGGTGGCTGTTATGCCCGTCCCGATGAAAGGCCAGACCAACTGGGGAAGTCTGGGACATTCATTGGATTTCAACAATGACGAAGACCGGATTGAGGCCTGTAAATGGTACATTGACCGCTTTCTGGAACAATACAAGAAAGAAGGCTTCAAAAACTTTGATTTCGAAGGATTTTATTGGGTTTCGGAGAAAGACGAAAACTTCCGTAAAATCCTCGTTCAGGTGGGCGATTACATTCGTTCCAAAAACCTGCGATTGTTCTGGATTCCATACTGGACAGCTATTGGATTCGATAATTGGAAGACCGACAAGTTCGATTTTGCCTACATTCAGCCCAACTATTTCTTTAAAAATGAAGTACCTTACGAACGGTTGGAAGCCGTTTGTGCCTATGCAAAAGGAACAGGAATGGGGCTCGAAATGGAGTTCGACAGTCGTGCACTGGCCGATGCCAAAGAATGCAAACGCGACCGGCTGATTAGTTATATCGAGGCATTTGAGAAAAACGATGTACTCAAAGAAGCATCAATCGCATACTACGAAGGAGGTGGAACGATCTATGACTTCTACCGTTCAAAAAATCCATTGGATAAGGAAATAATGGACCGACTGGCAAAAATCATTATTCAACGAAAAAAACTACTCAAATGAAGAAGCTAACTACTGTATTCTTTGCATTAATCAGTCTGGTGGTTCTGGGAAAAGCCCCGGAAAAAGCAACCCGCTACGAAGGAAAATTTTGCTCCGGATCAGGTGATGTTGAATACCTGCGCCTGATTGATGAATCGTTTGCTTTTTTCCATCCTAATCCGGTAGTTCCCAATCTGACGATGATCTATAAACCCGAATGGGATACCTTCACCGAAGGTGCCGGATGGGGAGCTTGGTGGATACAAAACAGTTACGGATTCTCCTACGCCGCGACTCCTTTTCTTGAAGAGCCATGGGCTTCAACGCTGCAACGATCCTGGGATCTGTTCTGGAGCAATCAGGGCGATGGAAAGCGCAAAGGGTTATGGGGAGACGGAAAACCCAATAAACTTTCGGAACTGGTAGCTCCCGACGGTTGTTTGGGCGATTGTGCTGCTCCCGGGAAAATCGTTTATAAACAGGGTGATGGAAATGTGAAAATGCACGATTGGTTTTACGAGGCAACCGCCGCAGGAATCGTCATGCAAGCTGAAATTTTACTGACGGGTCACGACCTGAAAAACACGTTGAATTACCTCCCAAAAATGGAACGGGCCTGCGACTGCATCGAGCGAACCCGTGCTCCTAAAAACAACCTTTTTCTGGTTGGTGCCGCATGTAATCTTTTGGCACCAAGCTATGGCGGAATAAAACAGGCCGACGGAACCTTAGAAAAAGCATACCTTTCCGGACTTTCGATTACTTACCTTGCAGCACTCGACCGAATGATAGAACTCTTCAAGTTTACCGGAAATCAGGAAAAACTTCAGGAATATATACAACGACAAAAGATTACCCGGGAATCACTCCCTCAACTTCTGACCCCGGCCGGCTATTTCGTCAAATACATCGAACCGAATGGTACCAAGCACGGAGTTCTCGGGCAAGATAAATACAATTACCTTGAAGGTGTTGCTAATGCCGATGCAGTAGCCCTTCGGGTGGTAAACCCACAGGTAGCTCAAAGCATCTACCAGCAAATTGCTTCTTTTAAGGAAATACGGCCTTTCGACTTTTTACTGACCAATGCCCCCGGACTTGACGATACTTATTATAGCTGGGGTGATGCAAATGGAGCAGGCTTGAAAGGCATCTGGAAATTTGGGGAATGGGTAAACGGCGGAGTCTGGGGAACCGTTGAAGGACGGGCAATCCTGATGTATTACCAGCTTGGTAAATTTGAAGACATCCGGCGTTCAGCCATTCGGGCAATGAAATGGGCCAAAGATTTCCGAATGGATGCTCCATGGTCGCAATGCGGAGAAAACGCCAACAACATTTGGTCTGATACCGGCAAATTCCGTGAAGGTGGCGTCGCTGTGATGGTCGATAATTTTGCAATTCCTGCTGCAACGATCCGAGGACTATTCGACTATGACTATAAATCCAACAGCGTAATCCTTCGTCCCCGGATTCCGGGATCAATTACCCAATACACACAGAAACAACCCATCCGTTTTGGAACGAAAAAATTATACATCTCCTGCCGGAATGGCGGCCTAAAAGTTGCATCGGTTAAAGTAAACGGCAAACCGGTAAAACTTACTTCCGCTGATGAAATTTGTCTCAACTACAACGATCTTCCGGAAGAAGCCCAGGTTGAGATTGTGACAAAAGGAAAAATTCAGAAAGAACCAAACACAACGGAATACCCTACATTCCCGACTCTCCTACCCGACGAAAAAATGAAGCCAACGGTCGCTGCTGAATTATCGGATACGCTAAAAAGACCATTTGCCATTCTTTCGGGTATGGATAAGCTTTTGACTGATAAACCGGAAACAACCTTCGAAAAAGAATTTATTGCCGCAGCTTTAAAGTCATTCGAAGACTATCGGGTGCGTGCAACAATGGATGCTGGTACCGGATATTACCGAACCATCACCCCTGATCGCAAAGCGGGAATCATTAAATTTTATGAAAAAACTGCACTGCGTATGTACGAAGGCTTTGTAACCCGGATGAAGGTCTATGCAGAAAGTGGCAATACCGAACAAAAGAAAATTGCTGATCTATTTTTGAGATCTCAGAAGAAATAAATTGATAATGAATGCTATGAAAGCAAACCATCGGATTATACTATTCCTGCTTATCCTGACTTTACTAATCTCAGGCACAACAAAAGCACAGCAAAAGCCAACCGATGCCGAACGTCTGGTCTGGTGGCACGAAGCTAAATTTGGGATGTTTATCCATTGGGGCGTTTATTCCATGTATGGCGGCGTTTATAAAGGATATCCTCAGGCACGGGGCGATGCTGCCTGGATTGAAAACCGCTGCAAAATACCGGTTGCCGAATACCGCGAAAATGCACGTCAGTTTAATCCGGTCAATTATAATCCGGATGCATGGGCTAAAATGGCCAAAGATGCCGGAATGAAATACCTGATTATCACAGCCAAACACCACGACGGGTTTGCGCTGTTCGATAGTAAAGCCAGTGACTGGAATGTGGTGCAGGCGACCCAATACGGCAAAGATCTGTTAAAACCGCTGGCCGAGGCTTGTAAAAAATACGGCATCAAGTTGGGTTTTTACTACTCTCAAGCAGTTGACTGGACGAATCCCGGAGCTTCGGCAGCACGCCGCCTGATGAAAGAAGGCTGGCCCAATCCTGACTCTGTACGAATCGACCAATATACCAAAGAACACGACGGACATTGGGATCCCATTCAGCTGACTTCGACCTTCGATAAGTATATTGATCAGGTAGCTGTTCCGCAAGTTAAAGAATTGCTGACCAATTACGGAGATGTGTCTATTCTCTGGTGGGATTATGCTACCCAGATGAAAACCGTGGAAGCATCAGAAAAATTAAAAAAGCTACTCGATATCCAGCCGAATATCATTACCAACGACCGGCTCCACCCCGACGTTCACGGAGACACCAAATCCCCGGAGCAAGCAATTCCTGACCGGGATGCCGTTGATGGACAAAACTGGGAAACCTGTATGACCATGAGTAGTTCGTGGGGATATAAAAAAAACGACAGCGGATGGAAATCATCTGAAACCTTAATCCGGAATCTGATTAAAATCGCTGCCCGTGGCGGAAACTATTTACTGAATATAGGACCCAAACCCGATGGAACATTCCCGGAAGAAAGTGTGCAACGATTAAAAGAAATTGGACACTGGATGAAAGTAAACGGCGAAGCTATTTATGGTACACAGGCAGGAAGACTTCCGGCTTTATTCTGGGGCGAATGTACCCAGAAAGAGGAAAAAGGAAACACCATTCTGTACCTTTCCGTGTTCGATTGGCCTAAAGACGGAAAACTCGCTGTTCCTGAACTAAACAACAAAGTTGTTTCCGCCCGATTATTGGCTACCGGAGCTAAATTAAAAACAACAAATGCCGACGGAAAATTGGATATCAGCATACCAACTTCTGCACCGGATAAAGTTGCCAGCGTCATTCGGCTTGAAGTAAAAGGGAAGTTATTGAAAGGGACTAATGCTCCCAAAAAGAAAATGCAAAGTGGTGCACTGGATTAAAAAAGGGTAAAGAAAAAATATGACAACATATACTAAATTTATAACTGCCTTACTATTTCTGATTCTCCTGATTTCAGGGACAACGAATGCCCGGCAAAAACCAACGGATGCCGAACGTTTGGCCTGGTGGCACGAGGCAAAGTTTGGCCTGTTTATTAACTGGGGTGTTCATTCGTTATATGGCGGAGAATATAAAGGACATCAACAGGCTCGTGGAGGTGCAGAATGGATCATGAACCGCTGCAAAATCCCGGTGGCCGAATACCGCGAAATGGCTAAGCAATTTAATCCGGTAAATTACGATCCGGATGCCTGGGCTAAAATGGCCAAAGATGCCGGAATGAGATACCTGGTCATCTGTATGAAGCATCACGACGGATTTGCGCTGTTCGACAGCAAAGCCAGCGACTGGAATGTAGTTAAAGCGACTCCTTATGGAAAAGACCTGCTGAAACCGCTAGCCGAAGCCTGTAAAAAATACGGAATCAAACTGGGCATTTACTATTCTCAGGCTGTCGACTGGACTAATCCCGGAGGAGCTGCAGCCCGCCGACTGATGAAAGAAGGATGGCCGAACCCCGATTCAGCCCGGATCGACCAATACACCAAAGAACACGACGGACATTGGGATCCGGCACAGTTAACAGCCACTTTCGATGAGTATATTGACAAAGTTGCCGTTCCGCAAGTAAAAGAATTGCTAACCAATTACGGCGAGATTTCTATCTTTTGGTGGGACTACGAAGCCCAGATGAAAAGTCTGGATGGAGCCTTAAAATTGAAAAAAGTTTTGGCATTGCAACCCAATATTATCACCAACGACCGGTTGCACCCCGATTTGCATGGCGATACAAAAACACCGGAACAGGCAATTCCTGACCGGGATGCAGTGGCCGGGATAAACTGGGAAACCTGCATGACCATGAATAATTCCTGGGGATACCGAAAATCGGATAACAACTGGAAATCATCTGAAACCTTGATTCGCAACTTGGTGAAAATTGCCGCCAGAGGTGGAAATTACCTTCTGAATGTCGGTCCCAAACCGGATGGTTCTTTCCCCGCTGAAAGTATTCAACGACTGGCAGATATTGGTAAATGGATGAAAATAAACGGAGAAGCAATCTATGGAACACAGGCAAGTCCGCTAAGCGATTTACCTTGGGGCGAATGCACAAAAAAAGAACTGAAAAACAATACCGTTTTGTACCTTTCGATTTTTGATTGGCCAAAAGATGGACAACTCCCAGTGCCAGGGCTAAAAAACAAAGTTGTTTCTGTCCGGTTATTGGCTACCGGAGCCAAATTAAAAGCAACAAAAGCCGAAGATAAGCTGAATATCAGCATACCAACTTCGGCGCCAGATATAAATGTCAGTGTCATTCAGCTTGAAGTAAAAGGAAAAATAGAAACTCAATCAATTATTCCGAAGAAAAAAATGCAAACAGGAGCACTTGATTAACATATTACTGAACAAAAAAAACTAATGAAAAAGCTCATTTCAATTATAGTAGTTTATGTCATTTTTACCCCGGCAGTTTTTGCCGGCAAGGTAAATTTTTACGTATCCCCATCGGGAAACGACCAAAATCCGGGAACCAGGGAACTGCCGGTTTCAACGCTTACTGCCGCCCGCGATTTAGTCAGAAAATGCAAATCGATTCACGAGTTTCCTTCCGATGGAATAACGGTATGGGTTTCCGGAGGAACCTATTATCAGCAAGAACCTTTTGTTTTAAACGAGAATGATTCAGGAATACCTGGTGTACCAGTCGTTTGGCAAGCTGTTGATGGTGAAAAAGTGAATATTACAGGAGGAATTGAAATCCCTGTAGATGCATTTCACAAAATCAGCGACAAATCAATACGGAATCGCCTGACTCCCGAGGCAGACCGAAATGTCCGTTGTGTTGAACTGAAAACATTGGGAATCACAAATTACGGAGCCATTCAGCGCATCGGACAAGCTCCTGTGACTCCGGCTCCTCTGGAATTATTCTTCAATCACGAACCGATGACGTTAGCACGGTATCCCAATGAAGGCTTTATTCCAATAGGTGAAGTTATTGACGGAGGCTCGGTTCCCCGCACCGGCGACTATTCAAACCGGGGTGCCACCTTCAAATACACCGACAACCGACATGCCGTATGGGCTGGTAACGATGATGTATGGTTTCAGGGAACATTCAATAATGGATATGCTGATGACCAGATTCATGTTGAAAAAATTGACCCGGTCAGCAAACAAGTAAAGTTATCAAGTCCTCACCTGTATGGAGTACGCAGCGGAGAGGCCCATCAGCATTATTTCGCCTTAAACATACTCGATGAACTGGATAAACCGGGAGAATATTACCTCGACCGAAAAAACGGAATACTGTATTTCTGGGCTCCTTCCGATCTGCAAAAAGGAACTGTTTCCATTTCAATGGCAGAATATCCGTTGGTTTGTCTGGAAGGGGCAAGCCATCTCGTTTTTCGTGATTTCAATATAGAATATGGACGGGGAATCGGTCTCTATATGGAACGAGGTCAAAACAATCTGATTGCCGGATGTACCATTCGTAATTTTGGAACAACCGGAATATGCATGGGACAAGGAGCACGGCAAACATTTCCGGGAATAACAGTCGATGATTACGAAGGAGTGCCTGTTTCCCGAATAATTGGTAGTTATTCAATTCATTTGTATAAATATACAACATGGAATCGACAAGCTGGAATTAACCACCGGATTCAAAGTTGTGACGTTTACAATACCGGTTCTGGTGGCATTATCTTAAGTGGCGGAAGCAAACAAAAACTTACCCCAGGAAATAATGTGGTTGAAAACTGTAGGATACACGATTATAACCGGAGAAATAAATTTGGCTGGGGGGGAGTCCGGGTTGATGGTTGTGGAAATAAGGTTTCTCATTGCGAAATCTACAACTCTGATTTTCATGGTATCTTCAGCGTTGGACCGGAACATTTATTCGAATACAACAACATTCATCATGTTACCTTAAATTCAGATGATGTTTCGGCATGGTACACCGGAAGAAACCCCAGCGACAGGGGACTGATTCTCCGATATAATTATTTCCACGATTGTGGAAATTCCACTCACATGACCATGGGAGTATATTGTGATGATTCAACTGCCGGAGTCACCGTATTTGGCAATGTATTTTTCAACATGCACAACAGTTACGGCGTATTGTACAGCAATAGTGGAAGAGACTTAACGATGAAAAATAACATCGTCATCAATCCTCAGGATTTCACGGTAGAGTTAAGCCCTCATTATTTCACCTGGTATAAAGGAAAGGCTCCTGAGGCTTTTGGAAAAGGAAAAGTATTTGATATGAGGTTATTACAAGACATCAACATCAAAGAACCGCCCTATAGCGAACGTTACCCCGAATTGGTAAATTATATGGATGTTCTTGTTGAAGGAGTAGAATGGGAAGGTATGTGGACCAAACGAAATGTACTGTCAACCAATGTAATAATTGGAGGCAATAAAGACCTGATCCGAATCAGACAAAATGGAACTGGAGTCTTTGAAAATATTAATAATTTTCAATCCACAACCGATCCGGGATTTGTCGATATGAAAAGTGGAAACTTCATGTTACGTCAGGATTCCGAAGTACTTAAAAAGCTTCCTGATTTTAAACCTGTACCTTTCGACAAAATGGGATTGTATGTAGATGAATTCAGAAAAGAAATCAATTAAAAAACAATAGTTACTGATGAAGAAGTATCTTTTTTCAATCGTATGTGGCACTCTCCTGTTTCACGCAGGACTATTCGCTCAAACCACCGATTATACCCAGTTTGTCAATCCGTTTATCGGTACTGGCTCTGTTGATAGTTTAAGTCTTTCGGGAAGTAATTTCCCGGGGGCCTGTATGCCTTTCGGCCTGGTTCAGTTGAGCCCTGACACCCGCGAGTATCCCGATGATCCATGTAGTGGTTACGATTACAACGATCCCTCGATTCTGGGTTTCAGCCACACCCATATGAGTGGAACCGGATGTCCCGATTTATACGATTTCTTGTTTATGCCCTACGGCGGCGAAATCAAATGGAATCCGGGCAGTGACGACGGAAAAATCAAAGGCTTCCGTTCAACGTACCGGCATATCAACGAAAAGGCAAGTCCAGGCTACTACAGCGTTGTACTCGACGATTACCAGATCAAGGCAGAACTAACAGCAACCGAACATTGCGGAATGCACCGTTACACGTTTGCCAATAAAAACCCGTATCACCTGATCATCGATCTCGACCACTCGCTGGTACGCTCTAATCCACGCCGCTATGTTAAGATTCTGTCGTCACAGGTTCGGGTGATTAACAACCAAACCATCGAAGGCTACCGAATCATTACCGGCTGGGCCAAACTCCGCAAAGTATATTTCCGGGCTGAATTTTCGCGTCCGTTTGATTCTCATATTTTCAAAACCGGTGGCATTTACGAAATCCCCGATGCACCGGTTGGAAACAGCGACAACCTGAAGTTTGTGATGAACTTTCAGAAAAACAACGACCAGCCACTCCTGATTAAAGTAGGAATTTCTTCGGTATCGCAGGAAGGGGCCCGCAAAAATCTGGAAGCAGAAATCAACGGGTTCAATTTCGAAGCAGTCTCAACCCGCGCACATAATGCCTGGAACAAGGAGTTGGCCTGTATTGACGCAGACGGAACACCCCGGCAAAAAGCCATTTTCTATACCGGATTGTATCACCTGTTTATTCAACCGAGCAACATTGCCGACGTTTCGGGCGATTACACCAGTACCGATACCAGCATAAAAAATGCACCGGATAAAACCCATTACAGTACCTTCTCGCTGTGGGATACTTACCGTGCCGCACATCCGCTTTACACCCTGATTCAGGAAAAACGTACCGCCGGATTCATCAATTCCATGCTTCGCCAATACCAAACTTATGGATATCTTCCCATCTGGCAATTGTGGGGAACCGATACCTATTGTATGATCGGGAACCATTCAATTCCGGTAATTGTCGATGCTTATTTCAAAGGCATTCAGGGAGTCGATTACAAACTGGCCTACGAAGCCATTAAATCATCATCCACTACGGCTCACAAAAAGTCACCATTCTACCTGTTGGATAAATACGGTTATTTCCCGGAAGACAAACAAACTGAATCGGTTTCCATCACCCTTGAAATTGCTTTTAACGATTGGTGCGTAGCCCAGATGGCTAAGAAAATGGGTAAACTGGATGATTATAACTTCTTCGCCAAACGGGCTGAAAGTTATAAGAACCTATGGGATCCAACTGTTGGATTCTTCCGTCCGAAAAACAGCGACGGAAAATGGTCTGAGAACTTTAATCCACTGGCTTATGGAGCTAACGGAGCCTTCCCGTTCACCGAAGGAAACGGCTGGCAATATCTGTGGTATGTACCTCAGGATGTACCTTCTTTTGCCGGCTTGATGGGCGGAATTCCAAACTTTACCAAAAAACTGGATACATTCTTCACCCTTGAAGTTCGGCCCACCGATGTCAATGGAAATGCGTCGGGGTTTATCGGTCAATATGCCCATGGCAATGAACCAAGCCACCATATCGTTTATATGTACGATTTCACTAACGAGCCCTGGAAAGCCCAGCTTTACAGCGCAAAAATCATGAAAGATCTGTATAACGAAGGAAATTCGGGATACTCCGGAAACGAAGACTGTGGACAAATGTCGGCCTGGTACATTTTCAGCTCCATGGGATTCTATCCGATGAATCCGGCCAACGGAGTATATTGCTTTGGTTCACCTCAGCTAAAAAATGCAACCATCAAGCTGGCTAACGGGAAACAATTCACCATAATCACAAACAATGCCGGAGACGAGAATATTTACATTCAAAAAATCATCTTAAACGGAAAGCCATACCTCAAAAATTACATTACCCATCAGGATATTGTTGCCGGAGGAAATCTGGAATTCTTTATGGGAAAAACACCCAACAAAAAGATGGCTCTGTATGAAAAACCGCTATCGCTGGCAAAATAAGATTCTCAAATAAATTAACCAATAAAACTAACGATTATGAATTCGAGAGAACGTGTTTTAAAAGCTTTCAAACGGATCCCGGGGTTACCCGATCGGGTTCCGTTCCAATTTGAATTGTGCCGTCAACTGTCCGACCATTTTGGAAAAGAAATGGGAATACCGGTTAACTACACCGAAAACCTTTACGAAGATGTAACTTACCGCATCAGTGCCAACGAATTGCGCGTTGCAATGGGTAGCGACGTAGTTGTTACAGGTGCTTCCGTTTCCGACAATTACAAAATTGTAAAAGACGAAAATGGCTGCTGGTTGAATGAGTACGGCATGAAAATGCGACAAGGCGACATCTACGTTGAAGTGGTGGATTATCCACTGGCTCACGCAGAAACCAAAGCCGACATCGATGCCTTTAAATTTCCGGATCCGTTGGCTCCCGGACGTTACCGCGATGCTGAAGCTCTTGTGAAAAAATACCACGACGATTACCTCATATTTGGCGATATTGAAGTAACGGTATTCTCCCTTGGTCATCAGCTGGTTGGTATGGAAAAACTGCTGATCGACATGATGATGGAAGCCGAATATGTGGTTCCGCTATTCGAAGCCTGTGCCGAATTTCAGACTCAGGTTGGCCTTCAACTGATCGAACGGGGCGTGGATGCCATCTGGTTTGGCGACGACTTCGGTACCCAAACCAGCCTGATCATTCCTCCGGAAACATTCCGCGACCAATTAAAACCCATTTACAAAAAAATGGTCGATCGGTTTAAAGCGGCCAAACCCGATATCATCCCAATCCTTCACTGCGACGGCGCAGTAGCCGAATTACTTGATGATATCCGCGAGATAGGCTTCGAAGTGTTCAACCCGGTTCAACCCGGCGTTCCCGGACACTTACCCATTGATATGAAAACTAATTTTGGAGATAAATTTGCGTTCTGGGGTGCCATCGACCAACAAGATTTACTACCCAACGGCACCGACGAAGAACTTGAAAAAGACATTATCGAAAAAATCAACATTCTGGGAAAAGATGGCGGGTATATGATTGCACCTGCTCATATCCTTCAGAACGACGTAAAACCAGAGCGCGTGAAGAAATTCATCGAACTCTGTTTAAAACACGGATCCATCTACTAAATAAAATTTCGGTAGTAAGTTTGATTTCGGTAGTTAAATCATGAACAACAAACAAGCGGTTGACTCTATGTATCTGACCGCTTGTTAATTACAAAAACACAACTCAAAATTCAGCTTCTCCTTTTAAAAACAGTATGAACTTATCTAAATTCGTTGGTTCGATTATGGTATTGGTAATTACCTTGCTAATCAACCTGTCGTGTACACAAACCATAAAAAACTTTGAGTACGCCACCAAATTTTATAAAATACAACTTACCGACACCATTCCGTTTGTTAAGTATTTCTCGGTAGATGCACTTGGAAATGCTCGGTTAGCAAACAATCCTGTTCTATGGACAAAGTCGGCCGACCGATTGAAGTTTGAACTACGCAAAATTTCAGATACGGAAGTTCAGATCTGTAAAAAAGGAGCATCTGGCACTGCTGAATGGATATTTAAATTTGAGGAGAAAAAGTTTACGGTAAGCTCAAATTACAATCCTGATAATATACTAAAGGGTATCGACTTTCGATTCGACAAACGCAAGAACCATACGACTCTGCTAGGGTCAATGACAGAAAAGAAAAAAACAAAGCTTCCTGCTGTACTTCATTTCCCAGATATGGGAACCTTTCGAATCACAGCCAGCACTAACGGTTCTCTGGTTAATTTCGATGCATCCCGCAAAAAAGGAGACAGTTTTATTTCGGTAAACCTACCGGCGGCAAGCAAACAGCAAGCTATCCAGACTTATACCTTTGATGTCACTTCAATTTATCCGACTTTTCCTGGTGTTGAGCAAGATAAATATGCCGGATACCGCCGTAATTACCTCAACCTGTTCCAGATTAATCCACGACTTGCAGTAATTGCGAACAACTCAAGCAGCGATCCTTGTTCCATGACACTTTTCTTATCATCAATGCTAGCCTTGCACACTCCGCAGCTGGCCGATTCGTTAACCGCGCTCGACTTGTTGAAAATGTCAATTGAACGATATCTGAATGGAATGAAAGCCTACGGAATGGTGGGTTATACCAAGGGTTATGAAGGCAGCGATGCCATCGCCTGGGATTCGCCTTACAATTCGCTCGACACCTACCCTTCGCTTGTAATTTCAGCCTGTAACTACATCAGAGGCTCGAAAAATAAGACATGGGCCGTGCAATACTATCCAAAGATAAAGGAATGGATGGACATCCTGATGAGAAAAGACACCAACCACAACGGGTTGGTGGAATACGAACTTAGTGGCAACTCGGGTTCGTGGGACGGAGTGATACGCCCAGCCAATTGGTGGGACACCGTGGGCTACGGCTACGAAGACGCGTTTAGCAATGCCCTTACTTATGAAGCCCTTGGCCTGATGAGTTCAACAGCTAAATTAGCAGATCAGACCGACGATGCCTCACGGTACACACAACTCGCTGAAAAGCTAAAAAACAGTTATTTCAAAACGTTCTACAATCCCGCTACCGGAGTTTTAGCCGGATGGAAAAGTAAAGACGGGAAACTTCACGACTATTATTTTGTTGGGTTAAATAGCATGGCTGTTTACTACAAGCTTGTTCCTGATGATAAAATTAATACAATAATGACTACGCTTTGGAACAAGATGCAACAACTTGGTTTTACTGACTTTAAACTAGGAATTCCCGGAAACCTGATCTGTATCCCTCAGGAAGACTACACCAACACCAAACCACGATGGGGCGGAGCAAATGCTTTTCAACATTACGAAAATGGAGGTGCTTCCCTCAACTGGTCGTATTATACGGTGAAGGCTTTCCGAAAAGCAGGACTTAACCAACAGGCAGATGCCATTACCGATGGAATTTTATCTGGAATTGATGCCGGAGAATTTCAAGGAATGGCCTCCTCTGGAGACATGACCAAAGACTGGAAAACATGGAATGGTGAATGCTGGGGCTACGAAGGCTACCTTTGTGATGGCTTTTTGGTATTGCTGGCTCTGAATCCAGAAGATCAATAAGTTTTTATCAACCATATCCTATAAATATCATGACAAAAAGATTTCTTGTACTCATTCTGATTTTAATAATTACATCAAAATTATCCGGAATTTTTGCCTGTACCAACCTCATTATTTCAAAAGGGGCCAGCAGCGATCACTCGGTAATGATTACTTATGCTGCCGACTCGCATACGCGCTACGGAGCCATAGCCTTTTACCCGGCAGCCGACCATAAACCGGGCGATTTATGCGAAGTTTATCACTACGAGAGCGGCAAATTTATGGGTACTATCCCTGAAGTCGCCCACACCTATTCTGTTGTTCAGCTAATGAACGAGTTCCAGGTGGCTATTGGCGAAACAACCTATGGAGGCCTCAGTGCTTTATATGGACAAACGGATGCGATTCTGGATTACGGATCGCTGATGAGAATCGGGCTTCAACGCTCGAAAACAGCCCGCGAAATGATCAAGGTAATGACTGAATTGGTAGCGCAGTATGGATATGCTTCCGGTGGCGAATCATTCTCGATTTCAGATGCCAACGAAGCCTGGATCATGGAACTGATCGGGAAAGGGAAATACGAAAAAGGAGCCGTTTGGGTTGCCCGCCTGATTCCTGACGGATATGTCTGCGGACACGCCAATCAGGCCCGGATCACCACGTTCCCTTTTCAGAAAACCAACAATTGGAACGACCCAAAACAAACCGTTTATCACTCGCCCGACGTGATCAGTTTTGCAAAAGTCCACGACTTCTATAAAGGAACCGATGAAACCTTCAGCTTTTCGGATGTTTACAATCCGGTTAGTTTTAGCGGGGCACGCGCCTGCGATGCCCGCGTATGGTCGTTCTTCCGGAAAATCAGCAAGGAAATTCGCGACAATCCGGAATACACCAATTATGTATTAGGTAAATTAAACAGAAATGCAAATGGTGCAATTACCAATCGCCTACCCTTGTGGGTAAAACCTGATTCCCCAGTCACACTTCAGCAGGTTATGGCCGGAATGCGCGACCATTACGAAGATACGCCACTCGATATGCGCAATGATCCGGGAGCAGGACCATTCAAATCGCCTTACCGCTGGCGCCCCATGGAATTTAAGGTTGACAGTACGGAATACCTCTGCGAACGCGCCATTGCCACCCAGCAAACCGGATACAGCTTTGTAGCCCAATCGCGTAACTGGCTCCCCGCTCCCATCGGCGGTATTTTTTGGTTTGGCGTTGACGATACCGACGGTTGTGTTTACGCCCCGATGTATTGCAGCATCAAACGCATTCCTGAAAGCTACGCAATTGGCAACGGTTCAATGATCAGTTGGTCGGAAACCTCAGCATTCTGGACGTTCAATCAGGTAAACAACTGGGCCTACTCGCGCTACAATGTCATCCATCCCGAAATTGAAACTTATCAGTCGCAACTGGAAAACCAATTTGCCAACGAGGTAAAAATGATCGATCAACAAGCCGCTGATCAGTACAAACAAAATCCGGCTTCGGCAACCGATTACCTGACCAGCTATTCGGTTTACACCGGCAACAAACTGGTGGCCGACTGGAAAGTCTTTTACCAATATCTATTCATGAAATACATGGATGGAAATATTAAAATTACGGAAGGGCAAAAACTTTTGGATAACGGAAATGGCAAAAACGTTCCGAAAAAACCGCTCCAACCTGGTTATGGCAAGGAATGGGAACGCATTATGATTCAGGGAACGGGCGATAGATTAAAAGTGCCAAACGCCAAATAGCAATGTTTCCTCAGATACAATAATAAGAACAAAGGCCACAAAATATTGATATTTTGGCCTTTGTTCTTATTATCAACTATCTAAACCACTTTATGATGGCTTCGGTGGAAACAATCAAGCTGACTACATAAACTACAGGTATACTCCCTGAAAGAAACGTCTGCACCCAAACCAATAATTGCACTAACCGACTTGATCGGATACATGAGTGCCGAATCGGTAAGGGTAATTCCGCAACAATTGGGCGGGAAAAACGAAAATAATTTATGTTGATCGGCGACATTCCAATGGCAATAACCCGGACTGTATCGATTGGTAATCAACAAACCTTCTGAAAGTGCATTTCGTTCGATTTCTTTTTGCAACTGATCGGCAGCCGCCTCAACGATCATGGAACCTAACTCATGGAAAACATAACCCAAAACAGGATCTTCTCCAGTCAGTAAATCCTGCGAACGCCGGCTTATTCCTTCGCCAGCAGTACAAATCAAAAAGGCTGCAGATGTCGCATTCCGTAATTCTTTCGCAACAGTCTTGCCGATTCCAAATTCAATCTCGTCAACCAAAATACGACTGTTTTTGGCCGTAAACTCAATCTTGTCTGAAACAAAAAATGCACTCCGGATATCGCACAACGATTCTGCTTCACTGATAGCTTGATCAACATACGCACCAAAAGGTTCAGGCAGGTCGCCATCGGGAAAACCAAGCATCGCCGATAAATATTCTACATCTAATTTGAGTTCGCCTAGCGAATAAGAGATTTCATGAATCATGATATACAAAGATTTTCAAACAGTTTCTGATAGGTTTGTTTCTCGGAAAAATTTCCGATAATGATAAATTCAGTAGGAGCAGCAAACGCCTCTACTTCCTGAAGGGTAAACGTGTTAAAGCTTCCCTGTAAAAAAACCTTCACTCCTGAAGTCAGGTTAATGTAGCCTTTGCTCCGGATACAGCCCATATGGACGACTTTCAGAAATTCATCCAACTTCTCCGAATCGATTTTACGGTTACTTTTTATCACCAGCGATTCAAGGCTTGGCCGGCCATTTTCTGCTTTTTCTTCTGAAGGGTAAAACTTCATTACCGGTTTCGATTCTTCAAATTTCACTAGGGCAAACGAAGTAGTAACAACAGTTGCAAAAGGGTTCAGGTATTTGATTCGGTGAATGACGGTTTCTATTTTTGTTTCAGCTAAATCCGATTTATTAACAATGATTGTATCTGCAATCCGGATCTGGTGATTGACCCGGGTTTGCAGCGAAGTAATCTTTTCAAAGTTCAGCGCATCAACCAAACACCAGACGTGATCGAGATAAACTTTATTTTTCAGTAACGGCGACTGAAATATCTGCCCAACGCTCAACGGATCAGACATTCCGGAGGCTTCCAGAATCAATTCGTCGGGGTGATGCTGATCGATAAACGCAGCCAGCGAACCAATGAAACTTCCCAACAAACAGACGCAAAAAGCAGAGCCATTATTGATTTCGAGTACGTGGAAATCGTCGTTCTTCTGTTGAAGTTCAATACAATCCACATTCACTTCCGAGAATTCATTCTGAATAATCCCAATTTTTCGTATTCCTGAAAATTCATCCAGATAGTTCTTCAGAAAGGTCGTTTTACCACTTCCCAGAAAACCGGTTACCAATTGAAGAGGAATTGCCATGTTGAATTTTGATTGAATTTGTGTATAAATCGGAAGTCTGACGTTCGGAGTTGGTAAAGCGATTAAATGGTATAATTGCTAAATTGTTAATCAACCAGAATAACCATATAGCAATTTCAAATTACAAAATCTGAGAATGAACACTTATTCCTGTTTTCCGTCAACCACCTCGCGAACTTTACAGATATGATCGGGAGTTGTGCCACAACAGCCACCGATGATATTAGCACCAGCCTCAACAATTTCGTTTACCCGTCTGGCCATATCATCAGGAGATTCGGGGAAAGTAGTTTTGCCATCGCAATAATGGGGCATACCGGCATTGGCATGAATCAGTATCGGAATGGTCGCATTGGCTTGCCTGATTTCTTTTACAATGCCAATCATATCAGCCATGCCGTTTCCGCAGTTGGCGCCAATTACATCGGCTCCGGCTTCTACCAGGGCTTCGGTCATCTCAGTGGGCGAAATTCCCATCATGGTGCGATATTCTCCACCAATGATCTTATCAAATGTCATGGTACAGATTACTTCGCAACCGGTATTTTCTTTGGCAGCCTTCACGGCAATACGCGCTTCCTCCAAATCGGTCATGGTTTCAATCACAATGGCATCGGCACCACCAGCTTCAAGGGCGATCGACTGTTGCTTGAAAGCCTCGTAAAGCTCGTCTTCGGTCACTTCGTCCATCATGAGTAACTTACCTGTCGGACCGACAGACCCCAGCACAAAACGATCGGCTCCTGCAGCTTTTCGGCTGATTTCTGCCGCCGCTTTGTTGATTTCGAAAACACGACTTTCAAAACCGTAATTCTTCAGCTTAAAATAGTTAGCACCAAAGCTGTTGGTTTCAATCATATCGGCACCGGCTTCCACATAACTTTGGGCAATTCCGAATACATCGTCAGATCGTGAAATATTCCATTCTTCCGGGCATTCGCCTGGCGAAAGTCCCTTCTGCTGAAGAAATGTTCCCCAGGCCCCGTCGGAAACCAGTATTTTGCCTTTTTGTATTTCCTGAATTATTTTACTCATGATCAATAATTTATCAATTAGCTACTAACAACGAATCATTTACCTTTTAGCCATTGACAATTTACAATTTAGATTGACACAATCAGCCTAAATGCAAATCGTAAATCTTCATTCAGGCACTCCGAACTTCTATATCTCTTTAATCCATTCTTTAATAACATCGAGTGAAGGAACGGTTACTTCCGATTTTAATTTGTAGTTGACCGTTACAACCGCCGGACCTTTCTTTATTCCGTATGAGTTCATTTTGGTTTTATCGGTAATTACCCTTATCGCAACGTCTTTACCCAATTCGGCAATCGCCCGTTTTACTCTTTTAATTGTTCCGGCACATTCCTGTTCAGTTTCACCGAAAATAAGTATTTCGCTGCGCTTCGATTTAATCCGAAGCTTCAGTTTTTCATTAATTCGTTTCTGAATCGCCTCAATGATTTGACTTTGCGGTGGAATTTGCGATACGAAAACAATCTTTCCGTCGATGCAAATGGTTGGTATATTTTTGACCATCAGCGACGACATAAACGAAACGCCTTCCATCTTTTTGATGGCATGTTCGCGCCATTCCACGACTCCTTCAAAATGAGGGGCAACCCGTTTTACCGCTTCAACCATGTATTGACAGGGCGCACACGATTCAGAATCGAGGGTGATAATATCAACGATCACTTTATCCGACTGTCCGTAATCCTTCATATTCAGGATATCGAGCTTGCTTTCCCTTGTTTCAATGTTCCGGGCAACATCCCGAAGGTATTGATCGAAAACCAGTTCCGAAACAGCCTGAATGTTTTCAACCGGCGTTTTCATCGGAAGGTCGCAACCCGGAGCTAAAATAAAACCTTTATTCCCACCTGAATCCATGCACACCAGCGCATCTTGTTTGGCATCGCTGACATCGCCCATGAGCAAAACCACGGTTAATTTGAGATTTCCGCCAAAGCTGATTTTCTTCGATAGCGCAATATCTTTCACAAATTCGAGCGGAATGTTTTCATCGATCGAAATGTTATCCGGATGACAATCGCACATGGCCTCAATGTTTTGCTGCGCATGACCGCAAACAAAGAATGAACTTAGCTTTTGCTTTTTCCTGACACAATCGAAAATGCGGGTAGCAAACGGGGTTACAAAAGTTTCGAACGAAGCCGGATCAATCTGGCTGGTCATTGGATCAACCACTGCAATCACATCGCAACCGGCATCAATCAGCATTTCAGAATAACTGACGGCAACTTTGGTACAAAAATCCATGATCTCCATGACCTGTTCCGGATCCTCAAACATTTTCATGAAGATGTCGGTACCCAACAAATGTAAAGCAAGCGTAAACGGACCGGTAATCAAGCCATACAGCGCAATTTCCGGATTATGAGTGCGAAGTGCACGGGTTGTCTCCAAAACAAGCGGAATCCGGCCTTCATGCGCTTCAGGAACCTTCAGCGAGCTGAGCAAAACACCTTCGGATAAAGGATGAGAAACAACAGCCGGAGGATTTTCCTTTGCCCAATTCAACCGGCAGCCCAAGATTTCGGCTTCAAGCTGCAAATCAAAGCTGACCGGAATTCCATCAGGCTTATACAACTCGATGGCTTTACTCAGTCCGGCCACCATATTTTGTGATGATTTCAAATACTCGTCGGCAGTAACTCCGATAAGATGACCACCATGAACGCCAACAAATGGCACCCAAGGAGTGCGTTCAACCGGTTCAAGGTTGAATGCCTTTTTAATAAGCGAAAGTCCGTTCATCAGTTTGTATTCAGGCAATCTGTTTATTTAAAAACTCAACAACGCCCTGCGGATCTGGAGAATAATTATCCGCACCAATTTTAGAACAGAAATCGCTGTTTACCGGAGCTCCGCCTATGGTCACCAATGTTCCGGGCAAAGCATCCTTTATTTCTTTGGAAATCTTTTCCATATTAACCATGGTCGTCGTCAATAAGGCCGACAAACCGACTACTGCACCCGGATTTTCTTTCACGGCCGCAATAAATTTATCAGAGCCTACATCGGTACCCAAATCAATAACTTTATAACCATTACCTTCCACCATCATTCCAACCAGATTTTTGCCAATGTCATGCAAATCGCCCAGAACCGTTCCAATAATGAATGTTCCCTTTTGCTTGGCAGCACCCGACAAAAAATGAGGTTTCAGGTGGAGCATCGCTGTACTCATTGCTTTGGCCGACATCAGTACTTGCGGAACAAAAACTTTATTTTCACGAAATTTCACACCAATCCGTTCCATTCCTGGCATCAACCCTTTTGACAAAATGTCCTGAGGATTTACACCTTCCTCCAACGCACGACGCGTGATTTCGTCAGCGCCTTCCTGTCCTTTCATCTGTGGCGGGTATGGCGAGGCCATGTTTATCTTACCAAATTCAATACATTCAGCCAATTTTGTTAGTAGTTCGTTCATGTTTATGGGTTTTAGATTTTTAGTGTTTCAAATGTACCAACCCAGGAACCAATAAAAAATAGGAATTTCTTTGATAAAGATGGAAAATATAACTTTTTTTGAGTCGTAAATCTTTAAGAAAATGATTCTCAAAAAACGCTTTTTCAAACTCCCTTCGTATATCATTACCGAGCAACAGAACAATCCACTTACTAAAGATTTGTACTTATGCGAGTTAGCCGAAATTTTAATTAAACGAGATACGCTTTGGTCTGATCAAATCAAGCTGGAAGACCACCAACTGATTTTTTGCACCAAGGGCGGTGGAATCATACAAATTTCGAACGACATGGTTCCTTTTCGTCAAAATCAATATTGCATTATTCCTCAAGGATTTATATTCAAAATTCAAACGGGTGATGCCGATCCTTCTGTCTTTTTGACCTGTAAATTCAATGGAGAGAAAAGCAAAATCATGGAAAAAGATTTTACTGTTGTACGCGACCTGATTCCATCGGCCAATAACAGGATTGCTAACCGGATTATGCTTTTTGACGAATTGTTTAACAACCTGACCAAAGGTTTTTACAATGCCAATTATCAGTATATCAACCTTTGTTTTGGTCATTTGCTCGCCACATTTATCTATGCCAGCCGAACAAGCGACGATTTGATGGAAGAACAAAACCCCGGGATCAGCCGGGCAATCCAGTTTATGGAGCAAAACCTGAATCGGAAATTAACTCTGGATGAAATTGCAGAAGAAGCAGGGTACTCCCCCTCCTACCTCACCACGCTTTTCCGAAAAAAAACAGGATACAGCCCGCTAAGCTATTTTTCGCACCTTAAAATCACCAAAGCCTGTGAATACCTCGATTTCAGCAAACAAAAAATCAAAGAAATCTCCTTCCTGATGGGCTACACCGATCCGTATTATTTTTCGAAAGATTTCCAGAAGAAAATAGGATTATCCCCACGAAATTATCGGAAAAGAGTGGTTGGAAAAATTAGCGATTAGCTACTTAAACACGATTCCAGAAAATTACGATTACGACCTTTGCAACAATCAATTTTTCTTATGGATGGTATTAAAAGTGGCACGAAAACAATTGGAAGTCGTTTTGTCATCCGATTGTTTCGAACTGTAAAATTCTTTTAGGAAAGGGCCTACGCCCGTCCAAACGGTTTGCAGCATACCTTGAAAACGATCTTTCATTTCGGGGGTTGCCGATTCGCGGAATCGAAACATGTCCTGCACCTGAACCGCTGCAACTGCCGGATTGTTCCACGGACAGGTTACCACATTAAAACCTTTCATGGCAAAATAAACCGCAGTCTGATCGGGACGGTCGTAATGCCAGTCACAAATCATTACATCTTTAGCAATCAGATCAATGGCGCGGCAGGTATTGTTCATACTGGCTTCCCACATTCCTATTCCGGTAGTTTTTCCATCAATCAGGCGATCTCCCCAGATCCAGAGTTTACGGTTTTTTTCTGCCAGATGATTTCTAATCCGATTCACCTCCCCAGCAAAAAGTTCGGCTTTATCAAGACCATTGCAGCGCGGGCAACTTTCGTGACCAATGTAAAAAACCTCATCCATTCCGGCATGGAAAGCATCTGATTCAAAAACATCGCAAATTTCATCGATCAGCTCAAACAAAATACGATGCAATTCAGGATGAAGTGGGCAATAGCTTTTGCAATAAAGCCCCTCAGCATTGGGCCAAACGTATTTTTCAGGAATTTTCACACCTGGAGTTTCATCAAATTCAGGATAAACTTCGAGCAATTTTCCAATCTTGCCGGCCCACGATTGATGCCCCAGTAGATTGATCTGAGGGATCAACCGGATGTTTTGTTTTCGGCAAACATCCACCAATTTTTTCACATCGGCTTTCGATAATGCACTTTTATCGCGCAATTCAGGGTGACTTTCGAACTGATAATTGTAATCAACCCGAAGGATCAGCATATTTATCTGACGCGAAGCTAATTCTTCATCAACAAATTTGATAAAATCATTGAGTTCTTCTGGCGTTGGTGCCGAAATGCAAAAACCACGCACAGGGAAGGCGTCGTTTTGTGCCCAGGCAGAGCAGACAATTCCTATAAAAATCGCAACCAGAATGATTATTTTCTTCATATCAATAATTCTTTTAAAGCTTTAACCGAATGTTGATCTTTGAAAGCAATGCCGAAAAGCCAACCATAGCCAAAGTCCAACCCAATGAACCGCATACAGCAAGCAGTTGACTTGACTCTTGTTTGTAAAAGAAAAGCGGAAGGCTTAAGCCCCAAACAAGATAATAAATAACATCTGGTGCCAAGTAGGTAGTCAACGAATTTTGGCCAGTTGTTTTAAATACCAAGGCCCATTTTTCTTTTCCACGAATATCCACGACAAAGAATAAAAGAGAAAAAACCATCATACTTATCCCGTTACAGATCATTGCCCAACTGGGGGTGCCATATATTTTTGAGATAATGAACCAGTTCCGAAGGAAAAACCCAACCAACAGCGAAAAAACGCCCATGAGCAATATTGTTCCGGCAATTTTCCATGGAGATATTTTGCTTTGTTTAAGGATCAGGCTAACGACCAGTCCGGCCAAAACGATAGAGGGAACATTGCCTCCAAGAATTACTCCGAACACAGGATTCAGGAAATTCAGAAATTGTAGCATTTTGAGTTGCGAAAGAATATTCAGGGCAATGAAAAAAAACCATAAAATAACCGTTGGCCACAATTTTGAACCAATCAGTAGATTCGCAATTGCTGCAACAAAATATCCCCAGCCGATCAAACCAAGTATTCCCCACCAACCAGTTATAAACCACGAAACATGAGCCGAATCTCCGGCTTTAAAAACGATCGCCAACACCGACAATCCAATGATTCCAATCATTTTCAAACTCAAAAACAGTTTATTGAGTTTCTCGTTCTCCGGATATTTGTTCCAGATCATGAAAACAAAAACGCACATCAGAATTGACCATAGGGTTTGGCTTATTCCGCTTAATTCTGAACTTAACCGACCGGAATTCATCATGAAAACGCCAATTAGCAGCAGGCTTAATGTCCGAAGAAGGATGTGCCCAACTATTTGCATGTTCGTCTGCCCATTCAGCTTTCGTGAATTAATGGCATAGGGAATCGACATTCCCACCATGAACAAAAATCCTGGGAAGACCCAGTCGGCAAGCCCCATTCCATCGAAATCGGCTTTGGCATGAACCATCCAGTGGGGAACTCCTGGCACAAAAAGATCGTTTACGAAAAGCATCAGGAACAGCGTTAACCCACGCATAATGTCGATGGAAAGAATTCTGCTTGTTTTCGGCGCTGATTTATTCATTTTAATGAAATTTCATTCGATACCATGCTGGCATTTGGATTGGCACACGATTTTTGATGAATTTAGTCCAAATTTAAACAGTTTTTCAATCATTGATCATTGCATGACTATTTTAAAGTGGCGATTGGAATAAATAAACAACCGAGGATTATACCCGACAGCCTCCTGATATGAGCACCAAACTTCTTTAAGTTTTCTATCACCTTTTATTTTTCAAAAACTGATATTCCCTTACCTGTACCAATATAGACTTTTTTGCCCGATATTTTGATGACTTGCACCCGGTTGTCGATCAATTTACTATTGCCGGTGGTATAGGTTTTCCATTTCGATCCGTCGAAAACAGATACACCCTTGGTGGTTCCCACCCAGATATTCCCTGAAGAATCTTCGGCAATCGAAAGGATCAGGTTATCGGCCAGTCCACTATTTTCTTTCTTGAAAATCGTCCATTTATCTCCTGAAAGTTTGGCCAACCCGTTGCATGTCCCAACCCAAATATTTCCTTTCGAATCGGCTGCCAGCGAATAAACGTCGATATCGGGCAAATGACTGTTCTGTTTGTTGAAAAGCGTCCAGGTTCCGTTTTCAAGCTTTGAAAGTCCATGGTAGGTTCCGAACCACATGCGGTCTTTTTTATCACAGGCAATTGCAACAACCGAGTTATCGCCTAATTTAACGTCTTCAGCTTTGTACACCATCCATTGTTTCCCGTTAAAATTGGCCGCCCCGCCGGTTGTTTTATTTACGTCAATTTCACCTTTTCCGTCGAGGTTAACAGCGCCTCCGCCCCAATCGCCAACCCAGATGTTCCCTTTGTTGTCGGCTGAAATCACATTCACCGAGTTGGTTGGCGAAGCATCTTTCACATTTTCCCATTTTTCGCCGGTTTCGCTTTTATACACACCACCGCCCCACAAACCAACCCATTTGGTATTATCCGGAGCGATAAACAGTGTTTCAACATAACAATCAGGTCCCTGCATCAACCATTTTTCGCCTGAATTTTTAAAAACCCCGCCCCAGGTTCCGACCCACATCGTTCCTTCCTTGTCAAAACAGATGGAATGAATGTCGTTCTTCGGCGAGAATGAATTATCAACCCAGTAACTTTTCCAGTTTCCAGCACACATTGGGTTTGTGGCAACTAAAAATAATAAAGCCGCCAATATCATTATTTTCTTCATGGTTCAGATTTTTAGATTCGTTTTTGTGAGTTGTACCAGTTCAAATAATCGTTATACAGTTTGCCTGAATCCGGATGTCCAACCGTGGCAACCGATCCGGGTTTGTTCATGATTCCCAGGTACTGATACACCAGAATATTTTCGACAAAAGGAGAAATGTCTTCCATCTGTTTCAGAATCCGTTCGAAGTCGGCAGGAATCAGTGCACTTTTATAAACATCGCCTTCAAACTCGAAGATTTCCATGTCGGCCCAAAGTTTTGAACGACCAGCTTTTGCATGCACTTTGCTCAGCGCTTCATAGTATTTCCCGGCATACCCGACCTTCGTTTTCTTCACTCCTATTTCGTCCTGATAAGCAATAATATCAATGTCAAGCTGTTCGAGTTTGCTCACGTATTTATCGTCAGCCCGAACCGATTTGGTGCCATACGGAGCAATCAGGTTGACCGAATTGGGAGTCAATTCCTTTGCTTTCTTGTTGCACCGGTTCACGTAGCTGATGGTCGTATCGTCGATGGTATTCCACAAACCCGATTCGTTGGGATAGTACCATCCGTAGAAGCTCTTATGGTGCGAATATTTTTCGGCAACCTCTTCCATTCCTTTTTCCCTCAGTTTGGCCACATTGGCATCTTTCATCATTTTATCGCCATCGGCCCAATCGGCCCAGAAATCGTTGCTCACAAAGAACTTGATGCCGCACTCGTCGGCTGCCGAAAGAACGGCTTCGAGCGGATCGGGGCAGGCATAATCATAGCGAGGCTGCAGCTTCGACGGATAAAAGGTTTTCCCGTCATTGGCAACCGCCATTAAAACCAGGTATTCCATCCCGACTTCGCGTATTTCTTTGACCTTGGCTTTCCATTGTTCGGTGGTAAATTGCGGCAAAACCGGGTTCCAGTATTTTCCTTCAGGTGCAAAACCGTGCGTAAATTCGAACCAGGAACCTGCAATTGGCTTAATCGCTGAATTTGTTCCCAGTGCCGACATTGCAGAAGCAAACAACTGATTCTGCAGGAGCAATGCTGCTGAGGTCAAGCCTGAGGCCTGTAAAAATTTTCGTCTATCCATGATTTATTTTTTTAGTTTGATTTATTCAATTTCAATAACCGGATTTGCACCGGATAAATCAGCTTTTGCCACAACGGCGGTGATTGTTTTGGTTTCGCCGGGAAACAGGGTCACAAAATTGTCGCTCCAGAAAACGGGCAGCACTTCAGTTCCCGTTTTCCCCGAACAAAGTTTTAATCGGTTGAAGAAGGAAAGTGAATTTCCTTCATTCTTCAGGGTTACCGTTATTTTCAACTCTTTACCCTGATCGCTGATCGATACCGTTTTCCCCAAGTTCACCTTAGGCAAAACCGTCAGGGCTGAAAAATCCTCGTGCTGCGCACATTGCCAATACAGGTTTTCAGAAATCAAGCGACCGGCTTTATCCTTCAGGCTTAACCTGACGAAATAGATCGGAGTGCTGTTCATTGGCTTGGGAATGTCGGCACATTCATGATAACTGTCGGCATTAACCGAAACGGTATCGGTATATTTCCAGATGACATTCATATTGTAATCAACGATTTCAGCCGCAACTGAAAGATTTTGTAGCAACCGATGATTTGCATTGATCACCGAAAGTTTCCGATTGTTCGCGTTCATCTGGATATGTACCGGCTCCATCGCTTTCTTCGAGAAGTAATAAGCCGCATTCGGATTCAGGAACCAGTCGTAAAATTGCCAACCCACGTCGGGCCAGCACGAGTTGAGTTTCCAGAGCATTACTCCGCTAGTGATGTCCCACATCCGGTGGTTGGCTGCTTCGAACATGGCGCGATAACTATCAGCATTCACATACTGGGCATTATCGGCGTACTGACGTGCCGTTTTTGGGTTGCCATAAAGCGTACGGATGGCATTGTCGTAAGCCCTGAAACAGTAATTCGGACCATCCCAGGCTCCATGTTCAGCCCAAAGACTATCCAACGGATAAATTGGGTTCTTCAGGTTCTGTGCTTGTTTCGGATTGACAGAAGGAATGAATTTCAGTAAACTGCTGTAAGTAGGAATGGCCGGGACACCCAATTCGTTCCGAAACATTTGCAAATGAACTTCCTCCACTTTGTCGAAATAATAAGGCTGAGGATTCCAATTGTAGTCGGGCGCACCGTCGTCGCATGTTCCGGTAGGCAAATCGTCTTTGATGTATGGGGTCAGTTTATCCACGTCCCAATCGACATTGGTGCTCGGGATAAAAGGCCGCGACGGATCTAATGTTTTGACTGCATCTCTGGTCGAAGTATAAAGATCTTCGGTTACCATCACCTCGTTGGCTGTGAACCAAGCCACAATGCTCGGATTATTGCGGTAGCGTTTTACCATGTCAACAACTTCAGCAGCACCCAATTGATGATCCAACGGATAACTGGCAGTTTCGCTTCCGGGGTACATCCGCCAACATTGAAAAAAGACTTCCCAATACATCAGCCCGTATTTGTCGAAGCTTTCCATCACGTCGTCGGTTGGCGCAGGATCATCTTCATTTCCAACAATATTAACATTTGCTTCGGCCAGAAGTCGGGCTTCGTCGAACACCCGTTTCCGGTTTCGGTCGAGCATCATATCGGGCTGAAGCCAACCTCCTTTGCAGAAGATGCGCTGCCCGTTTACACGAAATACGCGCCCGTAATCGTCGCCAATACGTTTGAGTTCAGTGGTCACCTGCCGGATGCCGAAAGTAACTTCCTTTTGGTCGGAAGTATGGCCATTTTCTTCGAAAGAAAGTTTCAGCAGGTGGAGGTATTGTTTCCCGTAACCATTCGGGTACCACAAATGAGGATTCTTAACTGCCAGTGCCGAAAATTCTTTTGGATCGAGAACAACGGTTTGAATGTCGTTCGGTTGGATCGAAACTTCTTTTTTTACCGTAATTGTTGGCATGGAACCGCCCAAATGTTTGGTATAAGATGGAAATTCCAGATCGCTGATCAAATCAATTTTGGCAACCAGCATTCCTTTAACCGGCTTGCCGGAAGTGTTTTTAAGTTCGGCTTGCAAGCGAATGTCGGCGCGAGTGGTGTCGGGCAAAGGCAAAGTAGTTGTTAGATAAGGATCTTCGATAGAGACACTGCCGGTAGCTTCCAGAAAAACATCCTGGTAAATTCCCATATTCCGGTCGCGAACAACCGGCGCACAATCCCATCCGCCCGAAAGTTTCAATGTTTCATCCTTGAAAATATCCAACGCATGGCCGCGGGTATTGCCGAAAACCTCGAACTGGGTTCCCGGCTCCGGATCACCCGGATGATCGACCTGATGGATTTTTATCGCGATACAATTTTTGGCGCCAGCCTTTGCAAACGGGGTAATATTCAGTTTAAACCGACGGAACATTCCAACAGTTTCTTTGCTGTCGGCTACCAGATGTCCGTTTACCCAAACGTCGGCCCGGTAGTTTATTCCGTTGAAGGTGAGCCATATCTGCTTGCCCTGATATTGTTTAGGTACAACAATTTCTGTCCGGAACCAATACGGATCTTTCCACGGATTTGCTTTATCTTTTAAATAGCTGTATTTGGCAAGGTCGTGCTTGGCATTGAAGACATCCGAAACATCAGGAATTTGGAAATTATTCATCGACAAATGAGGATCGGGATAGGTGCTATTTTTCACAAACACACTCAGTACGGTTGTTGGAATGGAGGTGGGATACCAACCTTCAGGTTTATACTGAATCGTTGACACAATATCATCGGTTTGTTTTACCTCGATCGAATTTTTGATCAGCCAGTTATCAGAAAGCTTCATTCGTTGAGCTTTGGCTCCGAAAACGATCAGAAGCAACAGAAGAAATGCACAAATTCTCATCATGTTATAAATTAACCGTTAAAAGACCAACGCAGCAGCACCCATAAAACCAGCATTGTCGCCCAATTGAGCCTTCACAACTCGAAGTTTCTGTGCCGGCACCGGACATATATTTTTGCGTAATGTTTCGTTCATCGTTGAATAAAACAGTTCCATCGAGTTAACCATCGAACCGCCAATAATCACCACATCGGGGTCAATCAAGTTAACCATCCATGCAAGGGCATAAGCGACGGCTTCCCCGAATTCGTTCCATGCCAATTTTGCCTGAATATCTCCGGAAAAAGCGCGGGCAGCAACTTCACGGGCGGTAAGCTTCTGACCGCTTAATTTTTGGTAAAGGATGCTCACCCCGTTTCCTGAAACAACATCTTCAATAATTCCATCCCGATAGGGTGAAATCCAGATTTCTCCGGCGGTTTCGGTAGCCCCCATCAGAACTTTCTTATCCAACACAATGGCGCAACCAAATCCAGTACCCAAGGTGATTCCAAGGATACTATTTGATCCCTTTCCAGCGCCCCAAAAACTTTCGCCAAGCATCATGGCATTGGCATCGTTGTTCATGAAAACCGGAAGGTTAAATTCTTTTTCAATAGCTTCCCTCAATGGAAAGAAATCCATGGTTGGCAAATTCGGGCATTGCAATATTTTTCCATTCTTAACATCCAATGGACCGGTCACGCCCAAGCCAATACCCTTAATATTGAGCTTTTCCAACCGGTTGCACTTGATAACGGTATCTATTGATTCGGTGATCCTTCCAACAATAAGTTCTTTCGGATCAGTGGCTCCGGTAGCAACCGAAAACGATTCTCCGATTATACGTCCGTCAGGAGCAACCGCACCTGCACGAATATTCGTTCCACCAACATCAACACCAATGGCAATGCGTTCGTTTTTCATCATTCTAATTTTTAACCACATAGACACATAGGTCACATAGTTTTTTTCTTATTTCTATGTGTTCTATGTGCCTATGTGCCTATGTGGTTATTATTTATTATCACTCTATCGAAGTAACTTTTGCTCCGCGTGTGAAATCGCCAGGCATGTTCTCCTCCTCAATCGACCATTGATTAACGATCAATTGCATCGGGATTATGCTGGTGATGGCAAATAACGATTCGTTCGTGTGTGGAATTAAAATGGGGAAAAGATTATCGTCTTTGATCGCTGGAACCTGATCGGTAATCAGCAAAACGTTTCCACCAAACTTTAAAACATCGCGCGTTGCCGAAATACTTTGGTCATATGTTGTTCCGGAAGGAGCAAACACAACTACGCGCGACCCCGATTTGATCATTTCCATCGGGCCATGTCGAAATTCACCACCCAACAAAGCCGATGCCGGATTGCGGGTGGCTTCCATCAGCATTAATGCACTTTGCTGTACCGACGCAAACACAGGTCCACGACCAACTAACTGGACAAACGGTGCATGGGCAATTGTTTTAACGGCTCCAGTCAACCATTGATCACAGTTATCAAGCAAGCCTGTCACTGCCTGAATTGTCGCTTCGATTTCGGCAACCGACGAATCATTAAACTTCGCGGTAAATGCCAACGATAACAGGTAGGTTACCAAATAGGTAGAAATGAAGGTTTTGGTGGAAGTCATTTCTTCTTTTCCAGCCTTGCTTAGCAACGACACCTGGGCTTTTTTCGCCAAAGTGCTGTCGGCTTCATTACAAATAGCAACAACGGTAACTTCAGGAGATAACTTTTCCAGAATTTTTACAATCTCGTAGCTTTCGCCCGACTGTGAGATACAAACCAAAAGTGTTGACTGATCGAGCAGCGGAAACTGGTAATGAAGCAATTCTCCGGCATTGATCGCAAACGACTTGATCTCACTACCATTAAGCAAACAGGTCGCAGCATACGAAATAAAATAGGAGCTTCCCATTCCGGTGAAGATAATTTTATCGTATTTGCCCGATTGCCAAAGGGCAACAACCTGGTCCAACGTCTTTTTCCCCTTGCCTTCTGTATAGCAGTATAAAGTTTCTTTCAACGCTTGAGGCTGCTCTTCTATTTCTTGTAAAAACTTATTCATCAGTTATCGTTGTTTTGTGGCTAATATAATTTATCAACAATCTTGTTAAAGTTAAGGATACATTGTTTGATATCGGGTACCGAATTATCCCAGTTGTATTCGTATTCGATCGAAAATAAACCTTTGAAATTCTGACGTTTCAATTCTTTAAGCATAGCATCAACATTGCAAACGCCTGTTCCCCAAATTACATCGTGTTGTTCCTCTTGGCCTGCTTCTTTTTCTTTTACGTCCTTAAAATGCAAGGTTTTCAAGCGTCCCTGACATTTTTTCAACGCTTCAACCGGATCAATTCCCATCCGTTCCCAGTGACCTACGTCGGCACAGGCGCCAATGCGGTTGCTCAACCCTTTTACTGCATTCAGGAACAGATCAGGATTCCAATAAGGCGAAGGTTTTGGATGGTTATGAATAGCCACATCAATCTTATACTGGTTGGCCAGCTTATCGATGTATTTCAGGTGCTTGTAATCCGGTTCGCAGGTAATGGTTTCAATTCCCATAGCCGAAGCAAATTCAAAAAGTTGTTTCCATTCTGCTTCGTCTTTGCAGATAATAACGCCACTGGCCACAATTTTAACACCTTTCGATTTGGCGTAAGCCAGCACTTTGGCCTGTGTTGCCTTATCCATGTGGAAGTCCATTGTTCCTTCCATTCCTTTGCCCAAAGGCTGATCGTAATAAACTTCAATATACTTCAACCCCAGTTCGTGTGCTTTATCGATTGCTTCCTGCAAACTGAATTTATGGAAGGTATAAGCTTGCGCTCCCAGTTTCCAGCCGGCTTTTTCTGCCTTATTTGGTTCGGCATAGATATTTACCGATAGCAGTAAAGTCAGAATAAGTATGGAAGAATTTCTAACAAAATTTCTCATGGTCAATTGTTTTAAGTGTGTTTAGTCTTTTGGCATTTCAGGTAACGACCAACCATCGCGATAGGTATGTTTGATCCATTCATTAGCCATCTCTTTTGCATTAAATTCGGCAAATCTCCGGTCAAAGCGAGGGTCTCCGTCAACCACCGAATAATTATCGACAGTCACAATTTTGATTTTATCGTTTGGTGAAATATTGGTAAATTCCATTTTCTCGCCATCCCACTGAAGTTCGCGCTGCAAACCCTGAAGTCCGGATAACCGAACAGCCAAGACTCCCATAACCACCATCTCGTTAAATGGTCCCGAAAACTGAAAGTTCGAAGAAGATTCTTTCCGGTTATCAGCCGATTCCTTACAAGCCCTGATCCAATCCTGTTCATGTGCATTGGTTGCCCAAATATCGCCGTTGCCTCCTTTGATGCGCGCAATGTGTGGTTCTGGCTGTTTGAAATTGTCCATCGCCGATTTGGGCAACAAGGTCGGGTTCATTCCATAGCAACCGGTCATAATTTTACCTTTAGTTCCCACGAAAATGATTCCACCGTTTTCGTCACCCATCATTTCTCCATCCTTAAGTTCTTCCGGACGATCGGGCAACAACCCACCATCGTACCAATGAACCTTTACTTCAGGCATCTTAACATTTCCTTTCGGTTTCCGGGCAGGGAAAGTATAGGTAACCGTTTGAGCCTGCGGAGGTGAATAGAGGTTTGAAATGGTTGAACTTGCCATTACACTGGTTGGGTATTTCAAATCCAAAGCCCAATACAATGGGTCCATAATGTGGCAGGCCATATCGCCCAGTGCTCCGGTTCCAAAATCCCAGAATCCTCTCCAGTTCCATGGAGTGTAAGCCGGATCGTAGGGGCGCTCTTTGGCTGGGCCGACGAACAAATTCCAATCCAAATCTTTAGGTATTTTTACCCCGCCTTTAGGTTCGGCTAATCCTTGCGGCCAGATCGGACGATCGGTCCAGCAATGAACTTCGTACACATCACCAATAATTCCTGATTCAATCCATTCGGCTACCTGGCGGCACCAATCGAACGAATTGCCCTGGTTTCCCATTTGGGTTGCAACCCGATATTTTTTGGCCAGTTTGGTAAGAAGTCTCGACTCGTAAACCGAGTGCGTGAGTGGTTTTTGGGTATAGGCATGTTTTCCCATTGTAATCGCATGGGCTGTTACAGCGGCATGTGAATGATCGGGCGTTGCAACCATAACCGCATCGATCGATTTACCAATCTCATCGAACATGATACGCCAGTCTTTAAACTGTTTGGCTTTGGGATAATCTTTAAATGTTTTTCCGGCATATGCCCAGTCAACGTCGCACAGAGCCACGATGTTTTCGGTTGTTGCCATATTGCGGAGGTTGTTCCGTCCCATTCCACCAACACCAATTCCGGCAATATTTAACTTATCGCTTGGGGCAACGAACCCAAAGCTTTTTCCCAGAACATTCCCTGGGACAATGGTTAATCCGACAGCTGCCGTACCGACAGTTCCCAGAAAATTTCTTCTCGAAATCTCAATTTTATTGTTTTTCATTGGTATAAATTTTCAATTTAGGTTTCTACAATTTTCGTATCAACTTCAGTTTTTCAATTAAAATCTCAACGAATGGAATAGCCATTTATGCATTTTCGGTTGGTGCGGGCATTGGCACTCATGGCTATTTCATAGTTTAAGTATAATTGTTATAGTGTTTAGTTTTAATAAAAAAGAAGCTGTTTCAAAAAGTAGATTTGGAAAATTAAATCTAATATTTGCTTTGAAACAGCCTCTTCTATATTAATCAAAAATTTTATAAAATACTATGAATTAGTAATTTTCATTTTGAACAAGGACTCCGTTAGCGATATCGATTTCAGTTTGCGGAATAGGGAACGGCCAACTTTTATCGGTCACTAATTTTCCTTTGTTGGCATAAGGCTGCTTTGCATTGTAAGCAGTCATTACCGGGACATAATCTCCCCAGCGCAGAAGGTCGGTTAAACGATAACCTTCCTGCCCAAGTTCCCAACGTCTTTCGTTTTTAATTGCTTTAAGCAAATCATCGCCTGCTTTAACCGCCAGATTAGCTTGAAAATAACTATCGTCAATAGCAATCAAAGACTTTTCTGAAGCACGATATGCTGCTTCTTCATCTTTTTTCGACGTTGTTACGAAGGCACGATAACGGACTTCATTAATCAAACTGGCAATTTTTTGGTTGTCGCCTCCGGTTTTGAGCAAAGCTTCAGCATACATCAATATCACATCGGCATACCTGATGTAATAAGGAGTCCAATCAGAACGAATATCGCCCAGCGAATAGCCGCCTCTGTATTTATCAGGAACAAATGCTTTCCTGCTTTGCTGATAGTGAATATTGTCGTAACCTTTGTAACTATGTGTTATTAATTTACCATCAACATTCGGAAAAATATCACCCGATTCAATCACACTAAACAGTTTGCGGGGATCTCTGGCATCGAAAGATTCAGCAAAATCGCGGGTTGGGCAATTGCCTCCCCATCCGCCAACTTCGCCACGTCCAGCATACATTACAGCAGTACAATAACCGATATCCATATACCCAGGTACATATTTACGATATACAGTAAACACGCATTCCTTGGCGAGTTCAGAAGCATGAGTACCGGCAAAGTAATCACCCCTGAAAAGATTTTGATAATCGGCGACCAAACTAAAGACCTGACTATCATAAACAACTTTAGCTGAAGTAAGGGCTGAAGTATAATCAGCTGTCGCATCGCCTTTTATTTTTCCTTTTTCGGCCAATCCGGCAAAGAATAAACAGGCCCTGGCTTTAAAGGCATAAGCCACATATTTCGAAATCCGACCAGATTCGCTAGTACTAACATTTGTTGGTAAATTGGGGTCAGCTATCGCTTCATCAATGTCCTTCAATATCTGAACCCGAAGGTCTTCAATTGAAGCTTTGGCAGGCAATTGCGTTGGAACGGGAGTTGCAGTAATCAGTGGAACTGAACCAAAGGTGGCAACAAGGTCATAATAAAACCATGCCCTTAAGAATTTCAATTCAGCTATGTAACGCGATTTTGTTTCGGATGAAACCGCACTACCATTTGCAGCAACCAGATTCGTGGCTTGGTTTATACCTTCGATGGCCGAATTGCACCGAGAAATCCCGGTAAAGCGCCTTGTCCATGTATTTAACAATTCGCCGTTTGAAGTTAATGGACGACCAGTAGCTATATTTTTAGTATCTACACGGTCGTTTGCATCCGATCCACCAGCATCGGCATCGTCGGTTGTGTTGGTTCCAACTTCAATTCGGTTCAGGTAATAATCCCAATCGCCGTAAGGAATCATATTCGCGTAACAATTAGTGACGGCTTTTAATGCTGCATCCGGAGTGTTGTAATAGCCAGCTTCGTCAATCGAAGCGTACTGTTTTGAATCGAGAAAGCTATCTGAACAGGAGTTAAAAACAAGCATTAAAGCAATTGCCAGTATATATAGTATCTTTTTCATCATTCAGAAAATTAAAATTTGATATTCAATCCCATTAAATATTGAGCAGCTTGCGGATAGAAAGCGATGTCGACCCCGTTAAACAGCGGGCTTGAATCGCCAATTTCAGGAGACATTCCAGAGTATTTGGTAAGCGTAATTAAATCGTATGCACCAACCCAAACCCGCATTTCCTGGATAAAAGCTTTTTTAAGAAGGATTGCAGGCAATTTGTATCCGATTTGGATGTTTTTCAATTGAAGGTACGAGCCGTCTTCTGCCAACCAGTCAGAAACCTGAACATTAGTCGAGTTATCGGTTGTAATCCGGAATTGTGTATTCGAAGGATTTGTGCTACTCCAGGCGTTGGTTATTAAATCTTTAGGAGCATTGTAATAAGCGGTTCCTGAATATAAATCGAGTTTTTTCATATTCATGATTTTGTTGCCATGTACGCCATAGAATGACATTGATAAGTCGAACCCTTTAAATTCCAATCCAAAATTCAACCCATAAGTAAATTTCGGGAATGGGCTTCCAAGCGAAGTACGGTCGGCGTCCGAAATCAGACCATCGTTATTTACGTCCACATATTTCAAATCTCCCGGGCGGGCTTTATCTTGTGTTACTTTATCGCCTTTCGAATTTTTATAATTGTCAATTTCAGCCTGCGATTGGAATATTCCATTGGTTTTTAAACCATAAAAATAACCGACTGGCTGTCCGACTTCAGTTTTCGTGATCGTTTTATCGTCGTAACCCACGCCATACAATGGCTGGCCACCACCTAACGACAGAACTTTATTTGCAAAAGTGAAAAGATTACCTCCCACATTATATTTAAGTTCGCCAACATTTCCAACATAATTCACGCTGAATTCTACACCCTTATTTTCAATACTTCCAGCATTGGTCCAAGGATTATTTGTAAAGCCAATGTATTGAGGTAGTGGAACCTGAAGCAACATGTCTTTTGTTTTCTTATAGAAATAATCCAACGAGAAAGTCAAACTGTTGTTAAGTGCGCCCAAATCGATTCCAAGGTCGGTTTGCTCTGTGGTTTCCCATTTCACATCGGGATTGCCCATGTAGCTCTTGCCCCCAGCAAGTTGGAAACCACCACCAAACAAGTAATATCCGCTGTTCAAGCTATAGGTTGACCGGTATGCACCACCATCAATGGCCTGGTTCCCGATTTGTCCCCAGCTAACGCGTAGTTTACCATTCGACAGTGAATTTCCCAAAAGACTTTTCACGAAGTTTTCTTGCGAGAATGACCATGCACCTGAAACAGAAGGGAAAAGTCCCCATTTATTTCCTTTGCCAAAGTTTGAAGAGCCATCATAACGAACGGTAGCTGTAAACATGTATTTATCTTGCCACGATTGGAAAAGTCGTCCAAAGTAGGAAACCAGGTAACTATCAGATTTAATTCCAGTAGCAGAAGCTGTTTTAGTCGCAGCGTCGATTACATGCTGTGATTCATCGTTTGTTACAATACCCGTTTTAGTAGCGCTGAAATTATTGCTATTTGTCATTTCAACCGAATTACCAAGCATGAATGTCGTATGCTGCTTGCCATGCCAGTCGTAGGTTTTGTCAAAAGTCAACAAGTTGTCGATAACTGTATAATTTGTGGAATACGAAGCGTTTCCTACTGATCCATCGGCATCGTTCTGATAGGCGCCAATGTAATATGAAGGAGTAAAATACTCGGGATTGGCGCGATAAATCGATGTATTAACCGATCCACGGTATTTTAACCAGCTTGTCAGGTTAAGATCCAGGTTAAGTCCACCCCTGAAGGTAATATCTTTCCAAACGTTATCCTTGTTTACTGCAAGTTGAGCAACCGGATTGTGCCTGTTGTTGAAGAAAACCGGACTGTATGCTGAATACGGGTTACTTGCATCAATTTTATCAGTCAACAATAGATTTTTCAGGTAATCAGGAACATTAATCAAATTTGTCCGGTAAACAGGAGTAACCGGGTCAGCGGTCAATGCGCAAAATATGGTTCCGTTGTAAATTGTATTTTCAACCACATTCCTTCTCGATTGCGATACCACCGAAAAGTTGCTTGATAATTTAGCCCATTTGGTCAACTGATTATCCAAAGTCGTTCTCCACGAAAATCGTTTGAAATCTGACTCTTTAACAATACCATCCTGAGACATATAACCGATAGAAGTATAATATGAAGTTTTTTCGGTCCCATTTGAAATAGATACATTGTAATTCTGAGTTGGCGCTGTTTGGAAAATCTCGTTCTGCCAATTGGTGCCATTGGTATTTCCAAAATTATCTTTCAGAAAAGTCAACATCGATTGTTTCTCGGTAGGCGAACACCAAGCCTGGCCTGTTCCATTGGTATAAGCCAGGTTACGGTAATCAATGAATTCCTCGGCATTCAGCATGTCGTATTTTTTTGTTACATTCTGAACACCATAATACATGTCAAGATTGACATTCATTTTATGAGTACTGCTCATCACACCTTTTTTAGTTGTCAAAATGATAACCCCATTGGCGCCACGAGAACCATAAATAGCCTCAGCCGAAGCATCCTTAAGGATTTCCATTGAAGCAATATCCGATTGGTTAAGCCATCCGATATCGGTTTGTGGGAACCCATCAACCACATAAAGCGGATCGTTGCCGTTTACAGTTCCAATACCCCTGATACGAACTGAAGGAGCAGAACCAGGGCTACCTCCTGTTGATGTAATGGTTACACCAGCAACTTTACCCTGTAAGGCTTCAGTAGCCGAACGGACAGGAATACTTGCAAGTGCATCGGTTTTAACGCTGGAAATAGAACCAGTCAGGTCACTTTTTTTCATCGATCCATACCCTACTGCCACAACCTCCTCAATTCCAATAGTTTCATCTTCAAGAGTAGCATTTATGGTTGATTTACCTTCAACCAACACGTCCTTCGTTTTCATACCGACAAACGAAAATTGCAAAGTTGCATTTGCCGGAATATTTGCCAGCGAATATTTACCATCGATATCGGTAACGGTTCCTGTACTGGTGCCTTTCAAAACAACCGAAACGCCTGGAAGCGGAGAGCCGGAAGAATCGGTCACTTTTCCCTTAATTGTTTTCTGCTGATCGATAACCATTTCTGAATCTGTAGGCAAAATTACAATCGCGCGTCCCTTAACCATGTAGGTTAAGCCAGTATCCTGAAGAATCTTATCCAACAAATCAGTCACCTTTTCGTCCTTGAAATTCCCTGATATTTTATTAATAGAGTTAATCAACTCATCTTTATACACAAAAGAGAATTCACTTTGATCTTTCAATTTCTGAAAAACCTCTTTCAAGGTGTTGTTTTCAAAACGGATATTTAAACGTGAAGTTTGAGCTTGCGTCTCAACGGCATATGATTGTATCATAAACCCTAAGATAAATACAAATAGTAGCTTCATAATCAATAAGGTTTTCCATCGGTGGAAAGACATAGCCCTTCCATCGATCCAATTGTTTTTTTTCATACTTTTGTTGTTGTTAGTGATTAATAAAATGCTTGTTAACACGAACTAATTCGATGGGGGATGGTGGGCATTCCCCATTTTTAGCTTTTTAAAATATGTTCTATTCCATAGGCTAATCTTCTATTTTTAATTTCTACCTAATTTTTAGTCAATATCATATTAATTACATCACCTATTTATTCGTTTCAATTACGAATTTCCGAAACCCAACCCTTGAACACCTTATCGGTAAAGTCAATTGAAAAGTATTTAACACCTCCGAAATTGTTTCCTCGTTTTTAAAAATACCGGAATACAAAATTCCATTCAGTTCCGGATTCTTGATCTCAATATCAACATCATACCATCGTTCCATTCTTGTTATCAGCTCCTTAAATGAAATCCTGTCGAAGTCAAAAATATCATCTTTCCATTTAGAAGTTTGACTGACTCTGGCCTCCTTAACCGAATATTTGTTATCGGCGTAGGTAAATATCTCACCAGGTATAACCGGTATGCTTTGTTCTCCCTTTTGAATCTCTATTTTGCCTTCAATCAATGAGGTTTCGGTCCTGTTAAAATCAGGATAGGCCATTACATTAAATTTGGTTCCCAGCACCCGAATGTTGTAATTGTTGGTTTCAACAGTAAATGGCTTATTTTCGAGCTTTACCACTTCAAAATAAGCTTCTCCACGCAGTCTCATAACCCTATTCCCATTCATAAAATCGCTTGGATAAGAAATATCGGATTCTGAATTTAACCAAACCTTTGAACCATCAGGAAGTATCAATTGTGACTTCTCTCCTCGCGGAACATGCGTTTCGAACCAAACGACTTCTGCTTTTGGTGCATCGGCACCAGTCAAAAGATAAGCTATCGAAAATCCGGCAATAAGAGCGACTAGCAACAATGCGGCAACTCGTGAAAATGAAAGTTGCAGCCGTCTTACTCTGTTTGGAATTCTTGTATTAAACTCCTGATTAATCAGCAATTTACTTTTCAATTCGGATAATGAGCTTTGCAAAAGAGGATGTTCAATTTCTTGCGGATCAATTTTCTCTTTATAACTTAAAAAATAAGCCTTATTCTCTTCATTGAGCATCAACCATTGAACTAGTTCAGCTTCTTCAGAAGCCGATAATTTACCATTAAAATAGTCGCGAATTTTTCTTTCTATTGTATCGTTCACATTCATAAATCATGTTTTCAATAGTGTAACACTTGTAATCTAATTATACCCTACCTCTGATACAGCAAAAAATAATTTTTATCTTAAAATTAAAAAATAAAGAGGGGAATCGTTAGCTATTCAGCCATACTTGAATAAGAGCAAAGCAAAAGGTACGTATAAATAATCGCTGGTCATTCGTAAAGTCGTGCATGAATTCTTTCTCAAGGACAGTTGACTTTTCCAAAAGCTTATAATCCCCCTAAAACAAGAAGGATTATCTGGAGAGGAAGATAATCGGAAAAAGTTCCCCGGTAGATTCGCATTGCCTTTGAAATATGTTTTTCCACAGCTTTGACACTGATCTTCAATTGGTCGGCTATTTCTGTATTCTTCAGACCATCGATCCGGCTCATTCTAAATACGGTCAGACATTTATCGGGCAATGAATTCATAACATCTATGATTTTTTCTTCCAGTTCCTTTTCAATCAAAATATATGGTTCATTGCCAACCATATCAATATAATAAAGTTCTTCGCCTAAATACTGATCTTTAACTTTTAACTTCAGATTATCAACAACTTTAAGATGTCGGATGTAGTTCAGGCTGGCATTCCGAACCATTTGATAAATAAAAGCCTCCGGATTTTCAAAATTGAATGAAGCTCGAATCTCCCAAATTTTAACAAACACGTTTTGCACAACATCCTTAGCCAAACCACTATCATTAAGAATTTTAAATGAGAATGAATACAATCGTGGAAAATAAAGTTTATAGAGTGCTTCAAAAGCCAGATCATCACCTTTGGCAAGGGAATTAAACAGTTGGATATGGCTAGAATTTCCTTTCAATTGATTATTGCTTTGGAATACAAGTCTGCGAATATACGAATAAAGCCTATAACGAGGCATTTCTAGATTTGGTAATTAATTCTACTTTAACACAATTAAAAAGCATTTTCTATATGAAATACCTAACAATAAATACTTAGCTTTCCGACTTATATCAACAGAATCTATTCCTTAGCGAAAAATTTACCCTGATCATAAATTATATGAGAATTGCCAGTGGCAAGTAAACTTACCCTTATAATAACACATAAGTAAATTGAAAATACTCATCCAAACTGTTAGGAATTTCTTTGCCAATTAGATAATTCAACTTATTTTGTAGTAAATTTCAACAATAGCGATTCTGACCGTTGAATAAAAATTATAATTATTCGGAAGCTGAGTGGATTCATGCCCTTAGGGATGGTGATGTTAAAGCATATAGCGAGCTCTTCGATCGTTATGGGAAACGATTATATTTTTTTTCGAAAGGATACCTTAAATCAGAAGAGGATGCTGAGGAAATTGTTCAGGAAGTTTTCATTAAAATATGGAACAATAGAAAAGAACTATCGGTCGAAAAATCATTTGAATCCTATTTATTCACCATTGCTAAAAACGGCATATTAAATACAATCCGGAAATCAAAATCAGAACAAGCGTACTTGAATTACGCTAAAATTCATCCGGAGAAAAATGTTTTACTTGACGAAGAATTGAATTTTATTGAGCTTGACGCAGCCTATAAAAAAATAGTTGAGAATTTGAGCCCGAGAAGAAAAGAGATTTATTTATTGAGCCGAGAACAGCATCTTTCGAATAATGAAATTGCCGAAAAAATGAATATTTCGGTTAAAACAGTTGAAAATCAAATGACCTCAGCATTATCTGAAATCCGTAAGAACCTCCGGAGTCTTGGTTTTTCTGGGATTATCTTTTTTGAGTTGTTTTTTCACTAAAAAAACATTCATACGAAATAGGGGTTTTAACTTCCGTGTGTGTATTCCTTTAGAAATTAGCAAAAAATCAGAATGGGTTTAAATCAAAAAATAGAATTTAGAAACTTCCACCAACAATTGCTTTCTGATAACTTGACACAGAAAGAAAAGGATGAACTTTGGGTTAAAATACAATCGACCTATAAGAATGACGAATTGGAATCGTTGATGCTAGAATATTGGCAAAATCTGAAAAAAAAGGAGATTGCTTCAGACGAAATGCAATTCAAAGCGCTCAAAAGTCAAATACTTTCAAGAATACAAAAATCAAAGAACAGTTCAAACGAAACACGTAAACGTATCTCTTTCAATAGACTGGAAGTTCTGATGCGAGTTGCAGCAATTTTATTCATTCCACTTTTGATTGGCTCTATCTACTTATATTACCAAATGGATACTCGATATAACAACATGGTATCATCAACTACAGCAATGCAGGAAGTGATTGCCTGCCCGGGATCAAGGGTGCATTTTATACTTCCCGATCATTCAGAGGTCTGGTTGAATTCAGGGAGTAAGTTAGAGTATGCTCTTAATATGGTGCAATTAGATCAACGAAACGTAAAACTTTCTGGACAGGGATATTTTAAGGTGGTACACGACAAGAAACATCCATTTATTGTAGAAACCGAGAAAATGAAAGTTCGGGCGCTTGGAACTTCATTTGATGTCTCGAGTTACAGCAACGACAACCAGATTAGTTCTATATTGGAAGAAGGGTCGATAGCCTTAATTAACTTACAAAATAAGGAATTTGCTCGTCTGGTTCCCGGACAGCAAGCTGTTTTAGATAAATCATCCAACGAGTTAATCATTAAAGATGTTGATACGGCACTTTCCACTTCTTGGAGAAATGGGAAATTGGTATTTAGAAATACTTCGTTGATAGAAGTAACCAAACAAATGGAACGCTGGTTTAATTGCCAGATTAAGGTTGATCCTAAACTTTTGAATTCGGATATTTTATATACAGCTACGATACAAGACGAAACGCTTGGCGAAGTGCTGAAAATGATTGAAATATCGACGTCTGTAAAAACAAAAATTGAAAAACGGGATGTAAGCATATGGAGTAAAAACGAATAAGGGCAGTGGTGCGAACACTGCCCTTTGCGAATTAATCATACATTAATAATTAACTCAAAGAAAATCCAAATCTATGAAAAAAAAGTGGTTCTTCACGGACTTCAGGTATTTGTTTGCCGGAGTCGGAAAATTTTTGAAAGTTATGAAACTATGTGTTTTCCTAATTGCGTTGGCTAGTTTTCAATCATTTGCATTGAATAATTATGCACAATCGAAAAAAATCGATTTAAAAATCTCCGAACAAACGATTTCAGAGGTACTTCAGAAGATTGAAAATCAGAGTGAATTCTATTTCTTTTACAACAACAAAACCGTGTCGTTGGATCAGAAAGTATCCATTGATGTTAAGAATAAATCCATAACTGAATTGCTGGATATCTTATTCAAAAATACGAATGTTGAATACACCATCGACAACCGGCAAATTATCTTGTCAAGCAAGGAATCTGGAGTTAACCAGCAAACGAAGAAAACCACCGGAAAAGTTTCAGATTCGTCAGGAGCTCCATTGCCTGGCGTAACCGTTTCAATAAAAGGGACTAAATCTGGTACAGTTACCGACATGGATGGGAACTATTCGCTGAACAACATTCCTTCCGACGCGACCTTAGTTTTTTCGTTTATTGGTTTAAAAACAAAAGAAGTCAATGTTTCGGGCAAATCTTCGGTTAATGTAACCATGGAAGACGAAACCGTGGGTTTAGACGAGGTGGTTGCTATAGGTTATGGAACAGTAAAGAAACAGAATCTTACTGGTTCGGTAGCTACAATGAAAAATGAAGCGCTCACCCAACGTGCCATTACCAGCGTCGGTGAAGCTTTTGCCGGCCAGCTTGCAGGTGTTCAGGCACAAATGACCTCTGGAAAACCCGGAGCTGAATTGACCATTAAAATCAGGGGACTAGGTACAATCAACGCATCAAACAACCCCTTGTATGTCATTGACGGGGTGCCTTGTGGCGACAACATGAAGGACCTCAACTCAAACGATATTGCTTCAATTGAAGTATTAAAAGATGCAGCATCAACAGCCATTTATGGCGCACGCGGTTCAAGCGGTGTTGTTCTGATTACCACAAAACAAGGAGGAAAAGGCAAACCAACTTTCGACTTTTCCATGAACTACGGGATTCAGAGTGCTGACAAAATCATCGACGAAATGACCACAGACCAGTATGTTGCATATAATATGTGGTATAAAAACGAAGCTTATATTCGTACTGGAGGTAAGATGAGTGACGCAATTACCTCGCGTCCTTCCGGATATCAATTTCCTGATAATTGGAAGACTCCAGAAGTTTTAGCTCATACAAACTGGCAAAAAGAAGTGTATCGTACTGCACCAATTCAGAGTTATCAGCTAACTGCATCAGGTGGTAGTGATGTAGGATCGTATCTTGTTTCCGGCTCCTATTTAGATCAAAATGGTATAATGGAATACACCGGGTATAAACGAATGACTCTTAGGGTAAATACAACTTTAAATGTAGGAAAATCTGTGAAATTTGGGATGAATCTGGCACCCTCCTTCTCAACTGACAATAACCCAGATTCGGAAGGAAAAGATACCGCATTACATCACGCCATATTTATGCCTCCAATGGTAGCCACAAATCAAAATACTGAAGAATGGGGGTATAATTATGCAACGACATTACCTAACCCGTTAGAACGCCTAAAAGAAACTTATGATGAAACGCGTAACAACAAGGTACTTTCTAATGTTTGGGGTGAAGTTGCTATTAAAGATAATTTGAAGTTTAAATCGCAATACGGTTATAATTTCCAGGAAACGAAAAATTCACATTTCCGGCCTTCCAATGTAAACAATGGAATTGCGACTTACGGTACATTTTATTCGAACGACCAATATAACTGGTCATTTCAAAATACCCTTAATTACAATCCTAAAGTTAGCTCTTTGTTCGACATGAATGTATTGTTGGGACAAAGCATGGAAGGCTCGAAATTCTATTACAGCAACGGCAGAGCTACTGGTTATCCCAATAGCTTGGTTTACACACTCAATGTTGCATCAACTGCTGTAACGGCATCAACATCTGAGTTTGAATCTGCAATGTCATCCTATTTTGGAAGGTTAAGCTTTAATGCAAAAGACAAATACCTGTTAACCGTAAACTTACGTCGTGATGGTTCTTCAAATTTTGGAGATAACACCAAATGGGGTTGGTTTCCATCGGCATCGTTAGGATGGAAGATCAACAAGGAAAAATTCATGGAATCGACCACTGATTGGCTTGACTTATTAAAACTTCGCCTTTCTGTTGGGAAGACCGGAAACAACAGCATTGGATATTACAACAGTATATCTATGTTGAGTACGGCGAACTACAGTTTTAATGGAACCGTGATGAGTGGTTTAGCTCCCTCAACATTGGGTAATTCTGATTTAGGATGGGAATCAAAGATATCGAAGGATTTAGGACTGGATTTCGATCTTTTGAAAGGCCGAATACAGGCAAATGTTGATTACTACATCGACGATACCAGAGATATGTTGCAAAGTGTTCCTGTTTCTTATATGTCTGGCTATAGCAGTGTATTACAAAATGTTGGTAAAGTACAAAACAGGGGAGTGGAATTAGAAATTACCACACACAATTTGGATGGAAAATTCAAATGGACCACTTCGTTTAACTTCTCGAAAAACACCAATGAGGTAAAAGAGCTTGGAAATGGGAATGCTCCTATTATTGGAACCATTTATTCCGCCAGTGTTGGATCCACAATAACCAAAGTAGGATTACCTATTTCGAGTTACTATTTATACAAAACCGACGGATTACTGACCGATAAAGATTATGATTCTAACGGAAATGTACTGGTTCCAATTATGAAAGGTGCAGAAAAAGGAAACATCAAAGTTGTTGATGTGAATAAAGATGGAAAAATTGATGCCAATGACAAAACAAATCTTGGAACAAATCTACCCGATTATATGTGGGGTTTAACCAATCATTTCAGTTATAAAAATTTCGATCTGAATATCTTAGTTCAAGCCTCTCAAGGTGGCAAACTATTTTTCCTCGGAACAAGGAGTTTCGACCTTGGAGTCCAAGGTACGAATCAATTTGCTCGTTGGCTAAATTGCTACAAGACAACAAGAACACCAAGCACTATTCCTACAGAAACGAATGTTAATTTAAGTTGGGATGGTAAAACACCAAATCCTTTTGGACTTAACGCAGGAACTTTTGGCAACGACACATGGTTATACGATGCTTCTTTTATACGTATCAAGAGTGTTAACTTTGGATACAATCTTCCAAAAAACATTTGTAGCAAGTTGCATATAATTAATGCAAGAATCTATGTTGTTGGTGATAACCTTTTCACCTGGAACCATTACCCAGGGTCATCTCCAGAAACCAACAGTTACGGAGACAGAACAGATCCTAGTACTGGAATGAAAGTAGATAATGGCTCGCCTACGCCTAATATGGGTGTTGACTATACAACATACCCCACTGCAAGAAAGTATACTCTGGGAATCAACTTAACTTTTTAATCGAGGTAAATCATGAAAAACAAAAATATACTTATTGGAATTCTACTATCGATGTTCCTGACCATTGCAACATCGTGTAACAACTTGGATTTAAGTCCTATTTCAAGTTATAACGCAGCAAGTTTTTATAAAACCCAAAGCGATTTTAAATTGGCCGTAAATGGCCTTTATGACAAAGTACAGGATATATTCTTTTACAGCTATTACCCTAATTGCATAGAGTCGAGAAGCGATAATGTTAATACCGATACCCAATACGATGCCGGAGCTTGCAGTCAATTTCTTGACAATGAAACTACATCTTCAATAGCTGGAATGTGGCAATATCTCTATCAATTGGTTGATCGGTCAAATGCCATTCTGGACAAAATTGATGCTGCAACATTTACGAATGAAGATTATCGTAAATATTACAAGGGTGAAGCTTATTTTATGCGAGGTTATGCTTACTTTCAATTGGGATTTATGTTCGGTGGAGTACCACTGATTGACTCTCAGAAAAGTGCTGATGAAATAAAATTAATAGCAAGAAGTACTCAAGACGAAACATTTACTTTTGCTGCCAACGATTTTACACAAGCAATTACTCTGTTGCCTGCCGTATGGCCTGCACCTGCAACCGAACTGGGAAAAGCAACCAAATATACTGCTGAAGGAATTCTTGCCCGCATGGATTTATTCCAGAAAAAATATTCTACAGCAAAACCATTGCTTGCCGATATTATTTCTTCAGGAAAATACGCCATGGCAACCAACTATGGCGATTGTTTCATCGATAAATTTGATAACAGTCCGGAACAAGTATTTCAGGTTCAGTATAAATCAGGAAATGTGGGAGAAGGTAATGCTCTTCCTGTTGTTATGGTGCCCGAAATTATTGTGTCACCATTGTTTCCTCAGGGGGGTAGTTCTCAATTCTTACGTGTTTCATCAGACTTGTATGATTCTTATACTGCTACCGATATCCGTCGTGATTTCAATATACAAAAAGGATATACGAATAAATCAGGAGTAGTCGATAAAGTGACCAAGTTCTACATCAAATATGCTCACGGAACGATTCCTGCCACAAAAGACGATTACGAGGTAAACCTTCCAATTTTACGCTACACAGATGTTAAAATGATGTATGCTGAAGTTTTGAATGAAGAAGCTTATAGCACAAGCGGAGATGCTATCTCAATTTTGAATGCCGTAAGAAGTCGTGCCGGGTTACCTGCACTCACATCAACTGATGTACCTAATCAAGCCGCTTTCCGAACAGCAATATTTAATGAACGCAGATGGGAATTTGCTGGTGAATTTTTACGCTGGTTTGATGTGGTTCGTTCCGGAAATGCCTCTTCGATTATGAATACTTTCCTGCAACGTGCTGAAAACGGAAGTACACTATACAAAATGAAAGATACGCAAACAATATTTGCGATTCCTCAATATGAGCTTCTTATCAATCCAGATACCAAGATCATTTGGCAGAATCCAGGTTATTAATTGAGATTAGGTATAAATAAATTCATGCAATGGTGAGAAGGCTGGTCTTTCTCATTATTGCTGAATTATTAAAAAATACAGAACAGAATATCTGTATTCACTCTATAAAAAATTCTAGCTCTAGTTCAACATATATTTTGATCAAGCTTCAAATTATCATCGGAAAGTATCCGATTATGGTTCGCTTTGCTTTAAATTGAGCATTAAAAACAAAATAAATACTTAATAAACAACAAGTTATTATAAAATGATCTTTCCGACAGAAATAATTGGAGTCATAAAATTCAGGACTAAAAAAATCCTGAATCTTGCAGTAATTTATGCTGTCGCAGTTCTCATTTTTAGTACGACATACATTCAGGCTGGAAATTTTATACCAACGAATACAGCAGTAAAGGAAATTAACTTATCAGCACTCGACTGGAAACTTTGGGGATATCGCGCAGACAGCTGGAGAAAAAACTTTGACTATTCCCACTTATGCGGTGATCGTGCCGAATACATGAACATCCCGGTAAAAGTTCCAGGTTCGGTTCAAAAAGCATTAAAAGATGCAGAAATAATTAATGACTGGAACATTGGACTCAACAGCACTTCCAGCGAATGGATTGAAAACCGCCACTGGCTTTTTGTAACACCTCTACCCGATTCCTGTTTTATTAACGGGAACGAATTTATTCTGCATTGCAAAGGGCTCGACCAAAAAGGGCTAATCTATATTAACGGCAAAGAAGCCGGAACCTTCAACAATGCATTTATACCTTACGATTTTGATCTGACTCCTTTCCTCAAAGAAAAAAACAATACACTGGCAATCATTTTTGAATGTTCTCCATCTTATCTCGGTCACAGTTGCTGGACTTCCAAAATTAAAGACTGGAAACCCCGGTTTTATTATGGTTGGGACTGGATGCCGCGTATTGTTCAAATAGGAATCTGGGATCAGGTTAGTTTACAAGTTTCGAAAAAAGAACAAATCCGGATTAAAGATATTCAACTAACGACTGAAGCCGATAAATTAAACGACCTCGGCGAACTGAAAATTAAAGTGGAATTATCCGGTGACTCCGAACAAAATAACATCCGGATTACGCTTGCCGATCAAAACGGAAAGTCGATTCTGAATGAAACAGTTCCGGCAACAGATCTGGCTCAATCCAAATCATGGAATAAGTTAAAAATCAAACGTTGGTGGCCCAACGGCTCAGGCGATCAGCCCTTGTATCAATTGACCATCGGGTTGTTGGATAAAACAGGAAATCCGGTTCAGAATATCAATAAAAAAGTAGGATTTAAACACATCGAATGGATTCCATGCAAAGGAGCACCAGTCACTGCCGATCCATGGATTTGCAGTGTGAATAATCGGCCCGTTTTCCTTCAGGGAATCAACTGGACACCAATCCTCCCAAATTTTGCGGATTTAACGGAAGCCGATTATCAAAAACTACTGACTACATATCAAAAATTGGGAATCAATACCATCCGCATTTGGGGCGGTGGATTTTCTGAAAAAGATTGGCTATATGATCTTTGCGATGAACTGGGCATCCTGATTATGCAAGACTTCCCGATCTCATCGTCAGGACTTGATAACTATCCATCTAAAGACCCGCAGGTAATCGCCGAGATGGATCACATTGTCAAACAATACCTCAACCGGCTACAGCATCACATATCTATTTTACTGTGGTGCGCCGGAAACGAATTGTATGAACTCACCGACAACAATTTGCCTGTCACCGATCAGCATATCATGATACGGACCATGAAAGAATGCGTCAATCAGCTTGATCCTCAAAGACGGTTTCTCCCCGGATCGCCCTCAGGACCGAACAAAACCGCAGGGTGGAAAAACTTCGGGAAAGGCATTAACTGGGATGTACATGGCCCTTGGAATCTGCCTTTCGCAAGCGACGATTCGACCATGAATGCCGTCGGCCGTTTCTGGAAAACCGACGATGCCCTGTTTCACTCCGAAGTTGGTGTTCCCGGAGCAATGTCGGCCGAAATGATCAATAAATACCGCGGCCCGTACAAAGCGATGCCCGCCAATACCGACAACCCACTTTGGAGAACCGTAAACTGGTGGATCGACTTGAAAGAATACCTCAAAGATCACAAAGGAAAATCGCTCAGTTCGATTGAAGAATATGTGGAATGGAGCCAAAAAAGGCAAACCGAAGGACTTTGTATTGCCCTGAAAAGCTGTAAAGACCGGTTTCCCGGATGCGGTGGATTCATCATCTGGATGGGCCACGACAGTTACCCTTGCCCGGTTAATACTTCTCTCATCGACTTCGACGGGAACCTAAAACCGGTAGCAATTGAGCTTCAGAAAATATTAAAAAGCAATCAGTAACTGCCATGAAAATCGCTGTATCCATCATCATCTCCATAATTCTGCTTCAGGGATGTAAGCCGCAAAATAAGGTCGACCGTGAAGCAGTTCCGGAATGGGGTCTCGGACCTTTCGTAAGAGACACAACGGCTCCGCTTTTTGGTGCCATGAGTAACAGTTCTTTCGAATGCCCAATAACCAAATCTCAGGTAAAGTGGGAAGAAAAAGGTGTTTTGTGCGCCTGTGCTGCGGTAAAAGATGGAAAAGTGTATCTGTTTTACCGTGCCGAAGACAATTCGCGGTTACCTCATTGGGGAACCAGCCGGATTGGAATGGCAGTAAGCGACGACGGGAAAAATTTCGTTCGCCGGCCTGCACCAGTGCTTTATCCTGACAACGATTTGATGTTGAAATACGAATGGCCGGGCGGGTGTCAGGATCCCCGAATTGTAAAAACCGATGAAGGAAAATACCTGCTCACATATACATCCTGGGATGGAAAATTCGCCCGGCTAAGCATTGCAATGTCAAGCGATTTAATTCATTGGGAGAAAAAGGGACTGGCATTCAGCCAATATGCAGGTGGAAAATACAACGACACCTGGACCAAAGCTGGAGCCATCGTTTGCCGTCAGGAAGGCGACCAGTTTATTGCTACCAAAATTAACGGGAAATACTGGATGTATTATGGCGAATACGGTCTTCACATCGCCACATCAGCAGATCTGATTCATTGGGATGTTCTGGAAGATTCATCAGGAAAGCCACGAACCGTTTTGCCCCTTATTCCCGGAAAATGGAACAGTTATGTAACCGAATCGGGCGCTTTTGCCTGCCTCACCGAAAAAGGAATACTCATGCTCCTGAACGGAGGTACCCGTAACGGGCTTCCTGATTTTGGATTAAAAGGATCGGTTTGGGCCATGGGACAGGTTTTATTTGACAAAAACGATCCGGCCAGAGTGCTTGCACGAACTACAAAAGATTTTTTTCACCCTGAACGCGATTACGAGATAAAATATGCAGGCGAAAATGGCGGTGGAAATAGCAATGTCACATTCATTGAAGGGCTAATCTGGTTCAGGAATGAATGGAGATTTTACTATGGCTGTGCCGATTCGTATGTCGCTTCGGCGGTTTATAAAACAAAACACTAACTACAAATTAATATATTATGAAACGCAGTGAAATCAATCAAATCTTGAAAAATGCGAAAGCATTTATGACCAAGAAGCAATTTATATTACCTCCCTGGGCTTACTGGAGCGTATCCGACTGGAAGAAAAACAAAGAAGATGCTCTTGAGATTACAGAAAATATGCTTGGCTGGGACATTACCGACTTTGGCTCGGGTGATTTCTACAAACGGGGTTTATTTCTGTTCACCCTTCGTAACGGAAAACTGAATGTGGACAAAAAACCGTATGCTGAAAAAATCATGATTGTCGAAGAAAACCAGGAAACGCCAATGCACTACCACTGGAGCAAAATGGAAGACATCATCAACCGCGGCGGTGGCAACCTGGTAATTGAGCTGTACAACTCGACAAATGGTACTCAGTTCTCCGACACATTTGTTTGTTTCAAAACCGACGGGATTTCACGATCGGTGGCTCCCGGAGGGAAAGTCGTACTTGCCCCAGGTGAAAGCATCTGTCTGGAACAAGGCGTATATCACCGCTTCTATGGCGAAAAGGGTAAAGGAACCGTGTTGGTTGGCGAAGTCAGCATGGTTAACGACGATGCTACCGACAACTGCTTCTACGAAACCATCGGACGTTTTCCGGTTATCGAAGAAGATGAAGAACCTTTGCACCTGCTGGTATCTGATTATTCAAAATTTATCTGATCAATGAGCAGAACCATCAAAGTATCAGGAACCGGATGCGCCCTGGTTGATTACCTTTATAAACCAGTCGATTTCAGCAGTAAAGCCATTGTCCCATATCTGTCGGTAAAAGCAGGCGACGGAGGGTTGGCGCCCGGCAAACTGGTTTTTACCGAAGAACTCGAACGGTTTGCTTCGGAAAATTACCCTGCCATCCGTACTAAAATTGTCAACGGTCAGGAACCTGTTGCCCTCAATATAGGCGGACCATCGATTGTTTCGCTTATTCATGCAGCACAGTTGTTGCAAAATTTACCTGTCGAAGTCAGCTTTTGGGGCTGCAAGGGAAACGACTCAGGAGCCACTTTTCTTGAAAAAAAACTTCGGAAAACGCCTCTGAAAATTGGCAAATACAAAACCGGAAAACTTTATACGCCTTTCACCGACGTATTCTCCGATCCCGATTACGACCTCGGAAATGGTGAGCGCATCTTTGTAAACAACATTGGCGCCGCTGGTGAGCTTCTTCCCGAAGATTTGGGCAAATCGTTTTTCGATGCCGACATTGTTGTATTTGGCGGAACGGCAATCGTACCCGAAATACACAATCACCTCACCAATTTGCTGCAAACCGCAAAAAACAAACGTTGCATAACAGTTGTCAACACGGTTTACGATTTCAGGAACGAAAAAGCCAACCCGGAAAAACGCTGGCCTCTGGGCAAAAGCGACGAAAGCTATCGGTTGATCGATTTGCTGATTACCGATTACGAGGAAGCCTTGAGACTTAGCGGCGAACACGATATACAGGCTGCAATCCGCTTCTTCCAGGAGCAGCAAATCTCTTCATTCGTCATTACCAACGGATCGAAAAATATTTATGCCTGGTCGTCGGGAAAATTTTTCAGCGAGCTCGATCTCACTGAATTACCTGTATCGGCTGAAGTTGCAAAAGAAATCAAAAACGGAACTTGTGGCGATACCACGGGCTGCGGCGACAATTTTGCCGGCGGTATTCTTGCCTCAATGGTGATGCAGTTGCATGCCCGTTTGCAGAAACCCGACCTGAAAGAAGCGTGCCGCTGGGGAATTGTTTCGGGTGGATTCACCTGTTTTTACATCGGTGGAACATACTTCGAAGAATTTCCGGGCGAGAAAATCCAAAAACTGAAATCGTATTATGAACGCTATAAACAACAACTGGGCGATTAACCCTAAGAAAATTGTCATTTTCGGCGCAGGCAAAATAGGCCGCTCCTTCATTGGGCAATTATTTGGCACCAACGGATACGACGTGGTTTTTGTTGATGTCGATCCGGTCATTGTCCAATTACTTAACGAACAAAAACAATATCGGGTAGTTATAAAAAGCGACACCGATTCAGAAATTATTGTTCAAAATGTTAGCGCCATTTCAGGCCTGGACGCCCAAAAGGTTTCCGAAGCGGTAGCTACCGCGGGCATTCTGGCCGTATCGGTAGGTAAAAATGCACTGGCCAAAGTTGCGCCGGTTATTGCTTCCGGATTAAAAATAAGACAAAGCCACAATCAGGATACGCCACTCGACATTATTCTGGCCGAAAACATGCTTGATGCCGCCAGTTTTGTGAAAGAAAAACTCGAAGAAAATCTGCCAACGAATTATCCGATCGAAACCCTGGTTGGGTTGGTTGAAACCAGTATCGGGAAAATGGTACCGATTATTCCGGCGTCAGAATTGGAGAAAGATCCGCTGGTTGTTTTTGCCGAACCTTACAACACGCTCATTGTCGATAAAAAAGGTTTTAAAGCGCCCATTCCTGAAGTGAAAGGCCTTGCCCCAAAGGAAAACATTAAAGCCTGGGTTGATCGTAAGGCATTCATTCATAACCTTGGACACGCCACTGCTGCCTATTTCGGATTTTACAAACATCCCGAAGCCATTTACATGTACGAAGTACTTGACGACCCGGAGGTTTTCAGCTTCACGCGCCAAACGATGATGCAGTCGGCACAAATACTTCAGGTTGTTTTCCCTGGCGATTTTAGACTAATTGATTTGACCAGCCATGTTGACGATTTGCTTTTCCGCTTCAAGAATAAAGCATTGAAAGACACCGTGTTTCGCGTCGGACAAGACCTCGTTCGCAAACTTGGGCCCGACGACCGTTTTATGGGTGCTATTCACCTTGCCCGAAAAGTTGGTATGCCACACGACCGGATTATTCAGGCCATGGCTTACGGTTTTTGCTTTGGGGCCAAAGACGAATCGGGGAATCAGCCAGCGTCGGATATCGATTTAGTTGAATCGGTATCGAACAACTTCAAGGTAACGCTAACCCAAAAGCTGGGATTCGATTCGCTGGAAGACCTTTCGACGATGGAACAACTCAAAAAATACTACGACCAAATCAACCTGAAACTTCATCACTCAACCAATTAAGCATTTATAAACGAACAAAATACAAGTCATGATCAGGAAAAAACTATTCGCCATATTGGTTCTCATTTTTGGAGTATTTGAACTCCTTCAGGCCCAAAACACAAATCTGGTAACCACCGAAAACGGGGTAAGTTACGAAGCCTCGTCGGCTAATCCCAACCCACCGTCGCGTGGCAGGGCGCTCAATCTGGGGCGCGAAGCACTCCAGTCGCGTTGGGAAACCGACAAAGAAGTTGAAGGAGCATGGGTAAGCCTCAAATGGGAAAAACCTCAAACGATCCGGGAGTTGTGGCTAATCACCAAATCATGGGGATACGATATGACCCTTGAACCAGCCGCTGAACGAGGTAATTACCTGATCCCTAAAAAGGTAAAAATATCATTCGCCGACGGTTCCTCAACCGAAGCCGAACTCCGAAATGCCGAATACTACCAGGTGATCACCTTTTCTAAAGCCATCCAAACCAACCTGCTTAAATTTACGGTAGAACAGGTTTGGGAAGGCTCGGGAGTTGACCGTACCGGACTTTGTAAAGTAAAAGCGTATGCCGAAGCGCATAAAACCGACTTCGAAATTAAAACTTCGGATATGTACGACATCCAGAACGACCAGCCAGTGCAGGCAGCCAAACTGGAGATTGTCAACAACGGAAGTACCGTAAAAAATGCGAAACTTGTTCTGACGCTTCAGGGGAAAAAATTCGGAGAAGTTAAACTCAATGAAATTCCGGCAAGCTCAGTTACAACTCAGGAAATTTGGATTCCTGCACCGTTTACCGAAAGTAATCTGACCTACCAGATCAAAGATGCTACCAACCATTTCCGCGAAGCAAAAACCTTTGTGCTAAAACCTTACGATAAAAACTATTTCGATGGTGGTGAACTAAGCATCATTGCTACCAACCACAACGATTTAGGCTGGCTCAACACGCAGGCTTTAACAGCCCTTTACCGTGCCGATACCCTCATTGCTCCGGCTCTTAATCTGATGAAAACCAATCCGGAATTCAAATACTCGATGGAATCAATCGAATACCTGAAAGAATTCCTGAAAATTCATCCGGAACGCAAAGACGAACTTATTCAGCGCATCCGCGAAAAAAGATTCTCGTTTGGCAGTAGCTACATCCAAAACCTGCAGGCACATGTTGGTCAGGAAAAACTGGTGCGTCAGTTCTATTATGGACGCCGCTGGCTAAAAGAAACCTTCCCGGGTTGCGACACCCATTTTTATATTAACACCGACGTTCCCGGATTCACCTACCAATTGCCACAGGTTCTGAAAAAATGTGGTATCGACTACGTTATTCAGGGTCGTTTCCCCTGGGGATTCTATTACTGGCAAGGTCTCGACGGAACTTACATCAATGTGTTTGCTTTCCGCTACGGGGCCGAATCGCGCATGATTAATCCAAACAATAAAGTGGGTTACCTGAAATTTCTAAATGAACGAAAATACCTCTACGAACCGCGTCAGTTGCCCAAATCAGTATTGTACGATTTCAATTCCGATTACCTTCCACCCTGCCCGGAGCTGATTCCTTATGTGAAAAAACAAAACGAGGTAATGACGAAGTTTGCTGAGAAATGGAATACCAATTTCAAAAATGAACCAGCCAAACAGATCAATCCGCCTAAAATAAAATTCACTGAACCGAACGAAGCTTTGAAAGACTTTTTCAGTAAAGGCGAACTGAACATTGAAACCGTAAAAGGCGACTACCCGATGTCGTGGGCGTATTACGATGAACCCGGACACCGCGAAGGATTGCTGATGGGGCGAAAAGGACACAACACCCTGATTAAAGCCGAAGGTTTATTGTCGGTACTGAATACAATTGATTCAGCAATCAAATATCCTCAGGATAAGTTCGACGAAGGTTGGTTAGCCAACTGCTGGCCCGATCATGGCTGGGGCGGTAACCGCGGAATCCTTGGCGATCAGGTATGTGTTGATTCGTATGCCAAATCATTAAAAGTTGGCGAATCACTGGCCGATGCCGCACAGTCACAATTACTCAGCCGTATTCCTCAGGGAACTGCAGCTCAAATTCCGGTAGTGGTTTACAATCAAAGCAGTTGGAGCCGAAACGGATTTGTAATCTGCAAAATTACTTACCCGGCAAGCTGGAAAGGACTTGAACTGAAAGACGCTTCAGGCAATAAAATAACCTGCGAACTAATCAGCCAATCAACCGAAAGACACGAACTGGAACTGGGTTTAATGGCTACCGATATCCCATCAATCGGGTACAAAACCTATTATGCCAGCGACGCAAAAGCTTTCCCTCAAGGATATACTGAACTTAAAAATGAAAAACTGGAAAACGAAAAAATCAGTGTAACGTTTGGCACAGGAGGTATTTCGTCGTTCTACGATAAAGTCAAAAAACAGGAAGTGCTGAAAACCGATAAATTTTTCGGTGGCGAAGTCATTCAAATGGGTGCACCAAGTGTAGCCTGGGAAAATCAGGAACTTACTACCATGGACGATTTCGACAAAACCAGCATGCACGAATTCAAAACCATCCGTGCCGTTGAAAGTCCAATCCGCTACATCGTTGAAAAAGAAGCCAAAATGAAGTACTTCACCCTTCGCGAACGATTCATAATCACAAAGCAAACCGGTGAATTAAACATTGAAGCTGATGTACTGAACTGGACTGGCGAAAAAGCCAAAGAACTGAGAGTCGTATTCCCGTTGAACATGGACAAAACCTTCAGCGCAACCTACGACGTGCCGTTCGGAAGAGTTGAAATGGACAAAGATAACGTTGACTATTCCTGGTTGCCCGATAATTACGAATGCCAGTTCTACCCAACCAATTATGGACGGAAATATCTGCCATTCCGCGAAGCTGTAAACTGGGTCGACGTTTCAACCGGAACCTACAAAGGCAACGGTTGCCTGTTTGCGTCCGACATGACCGTACATCTTTTCCGCGACGAAACCACCAATCCAGTTGATTATCCGGTAGTACAGCACGTATTGCTCTCCACCCGCGAAAGTTTTGGCTGGAATCCGAAATACTCATTTACCCAGGCAGGATCGCACTCGTATCGTATGGCACTTTACCTGCACGATGGCAACTGGCGATATGCTCAAAAAGACGGTTTAGCTTTCAACAATCCGCTTACCGCATTCTCCGGAAAAACGGCTACCACAGCAACGGCTGCCCTGCCCGCTTCTCAAAGCTTCCTGAAAGTTGAACCTGCCAACATCGTGGTTTCAACCTTGAAAAAAGCCGAAGACGGTAATGGTTCCATTGTTCGCTTTTACGAAACCGAAGGAAAATTTGCCAAAGCAAAAATTACCGGCTTCAAGCCATTCAGCAAAGTAAGCTTAACCGACATGCTCGAATACGACGAAGAAACCTTGCCGGTGAATGCCGATGGAAGCGTGGAAGTTTCGGTTAAACCATACGAAATCATCACGATACGACTAAAGTAAATACCGGAGATTAAATCATGAAGATTCTACTTTTCTCAGGAATACTGTTTCTTTTCTGCGGTAAATTGGGTTTTACACAAGTAAAACCCAATAATACAATTGAAGGAATCAACTTTTCGTTATCCGTGAATCCGGAAAATGGAAGTTTGGTTTCCTACCAACGGAATGGAGTCGAATACATTTATCAGGGAAATAAAAAGGAAGACCTTTTTAAAATACGATTACGGAATCATTCAGGAAAAGCGATTGATTTAGCCTCACTGGAAGCTGAAAAAACCCATATTGTAAAGGAGAAATCAGCATTAAAAACGGTTGTTAAAATCCAGTACACCAAACTGAATCACCAACCGGTTGATGCAACCGTTACAATCGAAAGTTCACCGAACGACCCGCTTACGTATTGGGATATTGCTATTGACAACTCAACGGATTTTTATATCGACAATATCGATTTTCCTTTGGTTAAAGTGAATAGCGATTTGATTGGATCAGGAGGGAAAGCCCGCATTTTCAGACCATGGGCCGAAGGAGTCGTGATTGAAAACCTCAACATTGTAAACGATAACGGCTTTAAGCCCAAACAAGTAGAACATCCAAATACCGGATGTATCGGTATATATCCCAGCGATTGCAATATGCAGTTCATGGCTTACTATAAAAACGGAAGTGGCCTTTACATGGCAGCTCACGATAAGGAAAGTAACATGAAAGGGATTAATATATACCCGCAGCCAGATTCTTCGATTCTGCTTGATTACCGCCTATTTCCTGGCGCGCCCAAACATCACTATACATTGCCTTACAAAATGATAGTGGGTGGCTTCGACGGCGATTGGTATGATGCTGCCGATATCTATCGGAAATGGGTGGAGTCTGTTGATCTGCTTAAAATGCCCAAACTGATCAACAACAAAAGAATACCCGACTGGTATGAAAAATCGCCCGTTGTTGTTACTTATCCGGTAAGAGGAACACGTGATCGTGGCGACATGACTCCCAACGAGTATTTTCCGTATACCAAAGCACTTCCGGTCATTGACAATTTATCCAATGATTTTGGAAGTAAAATACTTGCCTTGCTTATGCACTGGGAAGGAACGGCACCCTGGGCTCCGCCTTACGTTTGGCCACCTTATGGAGGGACAAAAGACTTCGGGGAATTTGCAGATAAACTGCATGAAAAAGGAAATCTAATTGGAGTTTATGCCAGTGGAACGGGCTACACGACCAAAAGCAATACCGATACCACCTACAACATGACCAAAGAATGGAACGAGAAAAACCTGAAAGAAGTGGTTACCATTGCTCCGGATGGTTCGTTATGCACAAACGGAGCCTGCGTTGGTCCCCGTGCACAACGCTATGGATACGATATGTGTCCGGCTACTCCATTCGTAAAAAAAGTAGTTCATGATGAAGTGCAGAAACTACTGAATAACAAAATCGATTATTCCCAATATTTTGACCAGCTAATGGGCGGCTTTTGCTATACCTGTTACAGTAAAAATCACGGACACCCCGAAGCTCCGGGAAAATGGATGAAAGATGCCATGGTCGATATTTACAAAGATCTTCAGCAAATGATTGATCAGTCAGGCAAAAAAATGCTGGTCGGTTGCGAAGAAGCTCCGGGCGAACCATTTATTCCATACCTGGTATTCAATGATTCAAGAAGTAATCTGGGCTACAGCCAGGGGAATCCGGTACCAGCCTACGCCTATCTCTACCACGAGTATGTTAATAATTTCTCCGGAAATCAGGTATGTACTAAATTCTTCATCGATAACGACAAATCTCCTTACAACTTTTTTCAACGAACAGCTCAGTCGTTCATTGCGGGAGATTTCATTACCGTTGTGCTCGCCGAAAAAGGACAGATCAGCTGGAGCTGGGGTACCGAATGGAATATTAAAATGCCCAACCAGGATCGGGTTAAAACTTTCATCCGCAACTTAAACAGTTGGAGACAGAGTGAATATAAAAAATACCTCATCTACGGAAGAATGGAGAAACCTTATGAACTTAAAGGAACATACGATATTCCAATGATTACACTCGGGAATAAGGAAATTCACAATCCTTCATTATTCACTTCCCGGTGGAATAGCCAAAACGGAGATAACGCACAACTAATCGTCAATTACACCGAGAAACAACAATCCTGTCAAATCGTTTGCCCGGCTAAAGAAAACAACAAGATGGTCAGAATTTCAATCTCTCCATCGGATAAAGAGAAAACTCAGAAATTAGGATCCAACCAATCAGCATCGCTGATTGTGCCCCCTTATTCTGCGGTTATAGTGGAATTTTATAAATAAATTAACAGCAAAGATTAAAGTGGAGGCAACCGGGTTTCCGGAACGCCTCCACTTTATCAAAAAAATGAGAAGAATTACATGTTTCAACCCAAAATAATCGGAATGCTCATCTTGGCCTACGGGTTTTGTTTCGCTGCCATTGCCCAGAACGAACAGCCCAACTTCGTTTCACCGAAATATGGTGTAACCTTCGATGTGTCTTCTGCCGATTTGAATCCGCAATTTTTGGGCAGGCCGTCCAACCTTGCGAAGGATATTCTTCAACTGCGATGGGAAGCCAACAACGAAAAGGAAGGAGCCTGGGTAAGCATCAACTGGCCTAAACCACAAACGATTAAAGAATTGTGGATCGTAGCCAAAGCAAAACCTTACGATATCGTGCTCGATCCGTATATGCGAACATCAAATTATCTGGTTCCCCGCATAATAAACCTGACATTTTCGGATGGAAGTAAACTGCCAGCAGAGCTTCGTCTGAGCGACGATTACCAGATTATTACTCTTCCTGAAGCTAAAACGACGCAAACCATCCGCATTCAGGTAGAAAGTGTTTGGAAAGGTTCAGGCAAAAAAAATACCGGACTTTGCAAGGTAAAAGCATTTGCCCAATCGCATGAAGTCGGGTTCCAGCCTCATTTTTTTGAATTGTACGATGTGAAAAACGATCAGCCGGTACAATCGGTCAAATTGGAAATCACCAACCTGGGAAGTTCAGTCGGCGATGCTCAATTACAGGTTTCCGACAATGGTAAAGAATTTTGTTCGATCAAGCTAAACGAGATTCCGGAGAATTCCGTCACCATGCAGCAAATCTGGCTACCCATCGTTTATGCCGACAAAAAACTGACTTTCAGCATAAAAACAAAAAACAACCGATTTCCGAAAAGTCAGCTAATCGAAGTAAAAGCATACAACAAAAATTACTTCGACGGCGGAACGATGAACCTCATGATGGCCAACCACAACGATTTGGGATGGCTCAATACGCAGGCTATAACTGCCGATTACCGCTCGAATGTGTTAATTGCCCCGGCACTGGACATGATGAAAACCAATCCGGATTTCAAATACATGATGGAATCGGTGGAATATCTGAAAGAGTTTCTGGTCAGGCATCCCGAGCGAAAAGATGAACTGGTTCAGCGAATGCACGAAGGGCGTTTCACCTTTGGTGCCAGCTATGTTCAGAATTTACAGGTGCATGTCGGTCAGGAAAAACTTATCCGCCAGTTTTACTACGGAAGGCGATGGCTCAAAGAAAATATACCGGGTTACGACACGCATTATTACATCAATACCGACGTTCCCGGCTTCTCGTATCAAATGCCACAAATCCTGAAAAAATCAGGAATCGATTATACCATTCAGGGACGTTTACCCTGGGGTTTTTATTACTGGCAAGGACTCGACGGCACCACCATCCCCATGTTTGCATTTAGTTACAACGACCCGCACGGACTGCTGAATCCGAAAAACAACACCGGATGGATGAAATTCATCAACCAGCGCGAATATTTTTTCAAACCGCGTCAGCTCCCCAAAATCCTACTGTACGATTTCGATGCCGATTATCTGCCACCCTGCAAAGAAATGCTTCCGTTTGTCGAAACCCAGAATGCGACCATGAAGCTGTTTGCTGAGAAATGGAATACACATTACCAGAACGAACCGGAGAAACAGATCAATCCACCCAAGCTGAAATTTGTAGAGCCTGAAAGTGCCTTGAAAGAATTCTTCGGGAATGGTGAACTGAATCTCGAAACCATTAAAGGCGACTGGCCGCTGTCGTGGGCTTACTACGACGAACCGGCCAACCGCGAAGGATTGCTTGCCGGACGAAAAGCCTGCAACATGCTTACCGGTACTGAAGGATTGTTTGCCGCAATTAAACAGGTAAATCCTTCGGCCAACTATCCGCAAAACAAGTTCGACGAAGGCTGGCTGGCCAACTGCTGGCCCGATCACGGCTGGGGCGGCAACCGCGGACCGGTAACCGATAGCTTTTATGTGGCTTCGTACCGTAAATCAGAAGAAATTGCCAGTGCGCTGGTAAAAACGGCTCAGGAACAATTCTTAAAATCGGTTCCGCAACCCAACAACGACCAAATTCCGGTGGTCGTTTACAATCCTTGCAACTGGGAACGTACCGAATTAGCTCCGTGTACGGTTGCTTATCCCGAAAACTGGAAAGCATTTCAACTGAAAGATGTCCACGGAAATCAGGTGCCGTTTGAGCTGGTTTCTAAAACGGGAAATCAATCTCAGGCAGAAATCATGCTGCTGGCTGGCAAAGTTCCATCGCTTGGATATCAAACGTATTACGCTTCGCAAGCGAACAGTTTTCCGGAAAATAAGACCAACATTCCGGCAGATTCTATCGAAACCGAATTAGTTAAAATCAGGTTCGGAGCTGGAGGTATTGCTTCGTATTTCGACAAAATAAAAAATCAGGAAATACTACAGACCGACAAATTTTTCGGTGGCGAAGTCATTCAGTTCACCGCTCCCGGCACTGCATGGGAAAAAGTATTGCCAGTGAATATGAACGATTTTGACAAAACCAGCCAGCACAATTTTAAAACCATTCGAGCTCAGGAAAGTCCGCTTCGCTACATCGTCGAAAAAGAAGCAAAATTCAGTTATTTCACTCTGAAAGAACGGTTTATCCTGAATAAATTTTCAGGAGAATTAATCGTTGAAGCCGACGTTCTGAACTGGACCGGCGAAAAAGCACGCGAATTACGGATCGTTTTTCCGGTAAAACTCGACCGATCGTTTAAAGCCAGCTACGAAATTCCTTTTGGCACAGTTGAAATGGGTCGCGATGAAATTGACTATTCTCTTCTTCCTGAAAATTTCGAGAGTTTGTTTACACCCGAAAAATATGGAAGAAAAGACCTTCCCTACCGCGAAGCCGTCAATTGGGTCGATGTTTCTTCGGGCGATTATCAGGGGAAAGGCTGTCTGTTTGCTTCCGACATGACCGTCCATCTGTTCCGCGACGAAACAACTAACCCGGTTGATTATCCGGTGGTTCAGCACGTATTGCTTTCTTCAAGGGAAAGTTTGGCCTGGAATCCGGAATATTCGTTCACTCAGGCTGGCTCGCACAGCTACCGCATGGCTTTGTATCCACACCCGGGTGGCTGGCGGGTTGCCTATAAAAACGGACAGGCTTTCAACAAACCGTTAATTGCCTTTTCCGGAAAAGGAAGCGGAACCACGACATTTCCAACCGCTCAGAGTTTTCTAAAGGTAGAACCGTCCAATATCATCGTTTCGGCAATGAAACAGGCTGAAGACGGAAATGGAACTGTTGTCCGCTTTTATGAAGCCGAAGGAAAAGATACGAAAGCAAAGCTTACCGGAATTAAACCGTTCAGCAAAGTAACCCGAACCAACATGATTGAGTATGACGAACAAAGCCTCCCGATGAACGCCAACGGAAACCTGGAAGTATCGGTTAAGCCGTGGGAGATCGTGACGATAAGAATACAATAAACTAAACTAACTATGAACCACAGGGAACGAATTTTAAGTGCAATCAACCACAAACAACCCGATCGTATTCCATTGGATTTGGGAGCAACACCCAGTTCTGGAATTTCGGTAGTAGCATACCAAAATCTGGTAAACCACCTGGGCTTATCAAACAAAAAGAATCACGCATACGACGTAATCCAGCAGGTTACTCAACCTGAAATGGAATTGCTCGACCTTTGGGGTGTAGATGTATTCGATATTGGTCGTTTTTTTAATGCCGACGAAAATTACTGGCATTCTCTTGAATTAATCCAAGGCTACCCTGCTCTTTATCCCAAATGGTTTAATCCGGAAAAGCAAGCCGATGGTGTTTGGCTTGCACCCGGGAAATGTGGGAAATTTATTGGCAAAATGCCCGTTGGAGCTACCTTCTTCGATCAGCTAATTTTTCCTTATGCCGATGCTTATCCTGAAAACTATAAAAATCTGGGATTCGACATGTCGCGCACCGTTTGGGGTGGCTTTGGCTTCACTCCATTTGACCGGATTGATGAACCCAACTTCTGGACTTCGCTTCGTGAAAAAGCCCTGGAAGCCCGCGCCAATACCGATCGTGCACTTTTAATCGGAGTAGGCTGCAACCTCTTTGAATGGGGAACTTTCCTTCGCCGGATCGACAATTTTCTGATGGATTTATACATGGAACCGGAAAATGTACATCGGTTGCTTGATGCGCTTCTGGAAAACCATCTGGAATTTTTAGCCAAGGTGTGCGAGGCTGTTGGAGACATTGTTGACATCATCAAATTTGGCGACGATCTGGGAACCAATACCGGTCCGCTATTCGACACCGAAACCTATTGTGAGTTTTTCAAGCCGCGACACCAAATGATGTGCGACTATGTAAAAGCACATTCGTCAGCCCATACCATGCTTCATTCGTGCGGTGGCATTTTCGAACTGATTCCTCACCTGATTGAAGCAGGTTTTGAAATACTGAATCCGGTACAAATCAATGCGATCAACATGAACCCGGCTGATCTGAAACGCGAATTTGGCAAAGACCTGACGTTCTGGGGCGGTGGCGTTAACACCCAAAGTATCCTGAACCGGGCAACACCACAACAAGTGAAAGATCACGTGAAACAAAACCTCGAAATTTTTGGCAAAGACGGTGGTTATGTGTTCAACACCATTCACAACATTATGCCCGATGTTCCAGCCGAAAACCTGGTTGCCATGATCGAAACCTTGCAGGAGTTCAGGTAGAAAGGCAAAAGTAAAAAGGCAGAAGGCAGAAGTAAAAACAGGAGACAGAAAATGATGAATAGCGGAGACAAAAATGGCCTGAAGGGTCAATATAAATTAGCCCAGGGCAAACGGAGTGTCGCCCTGGGTTGGGAAACGGAGATTAAAATCGTCCGCGCACTAACGTCATTTAGGGAAAAATCGTCGTTTCGGACGGAATGGAACAACTCATTTTCAATTCAGATCTGCCCTGGGCTAGAATATGCTGGCCTTTCAGGCCGACAAAAAACGCACACCAAGACAGAGCAGCATAAATCGATATCATCATAACTAATCAAACATGAACCGACTACTATTTATACTCCTTTTCATTTCACAGCTTGTTCTGGCACAAAATCCGGAACAGGTTCGGCTGGAAACACTCAATCCGGCGGCGGTGAAACCCAATTCAGGTGAACTAAAAACCAACAAAAGTATTGGTGGAAATCAGCTGAACATCAACGGGACTGGCTATTCAAACGGTCTGGGTGTTGAAGCCAATAGCGAAATCACTTACGAGTTGGATCAAAACTTCCAAAAGTTCACGGCTACAATTGGACTCGATAACGAAATAAAAACCTATAACGAAAAAACCGGACTTTGTTTTCAGGTTTTTGGTGATGGGAAAAAACTCTACGAAAGCGAAAAACTAACCAACGAAAGTCCTGCGGTAAATATCGACCTCAATATTCAAGGCATTGACATCCTTAAACTGGTAGTTCAACATTCAGGCGAAAAAATGCGCCACGGACATGCCGACTGGGTCAATCCAATGCTAACCCGGGCAACCGAAAAGCAAGCGCCCCCTGCACTATCGGCAAAATACGAGGTAAAGGCCAAATCTATTGAACTCAGTTTGTCGGACGATGGACAAATTACCGGAGTAAAACTCGGGAAAAACAAATTATTTTATGCCCTGAAAGGCCACACAGAACTGGCTCTTTGCAAAAAAACATCCGATGTTTCTGCTAAAAAACTAGATAATGGCGGAGTCGAATTCAGCTATTCGCTCGAAAAGGAACTGGCGAACGAAAAATGCAACGTCACCGAACGCTACTACCCTACCGACAACAGCATCCGTTGGGAACTTGAGATTAAAGGAAACAGCACTCCCTGGACCAGCCCGATCAACAGCGCGTTTTATTGGCCAAAAACCGAAACAACCAAAATATGGCTCCCTTGGGGAAACCCGGATGGCAAAGCAATTAAAGCCGAATGGGATCATGAATTTGAATGGCAGGATCCATTGGTTTCTGTCCCGTTTTACAACCAGACATTTAACTTCGGAATGCCCGACTATCCGGAAGGAAACCGCGGTTATGTAGCCTACGATGGCAATACCATGTCGATTCCCATGATTACAGTTTCCGATCCGGGAAAAGACATAGCTCTGTCGGTTATTTGCTCGCCCAAAGACCGAATCCTGTTCGAAAATCTGGATATGACCAATTTCGGGGACTTTAAATTTTCGCGCCAGTTTAACCGCATCAGCAGTGATCGGATTGTTAAATTCTCAGCCGACCTGGTCGCACACCCGGCCGATTGGCGTGGTGGTCTTCAATGGATAACCAATGCCTATCCCGAATATTTTAATCCGGCACTGCCATTGGCCGACGAAATTGCCGGTTGCGGTTCCTACTCGTCTTACGAAGGACCGCTGGAAGCTGCCCACTTTCAGAAAATGGGCTATCGCCTCAACTGGAAAGCCAGTTTCGACTTCCCCTACATGGGTTTGTTCATTCCTCCGGTGAAAAATGATGCCGAAAAATGGACCAAATTTAATGCGGGTTCCGATGGTAACTGGAACGGCAAAAGCGAAAAGACATCGGTTGATCAGCTCAATAAATACGGTGAACAAATGCGTTCGATGGGATTCTATGTACTCGACTATTTTAACATGACCGAAATAGGATATGAACTTCGCGGAATTGATGCGCCAGATGCTAAAAACTTATCAAAAGACGAACTCTGGAGAAACCCTAAAGCTTTCATTCAGGAAAATTTAAGCGATGCCCTGCTGATGACCAACTGGAAAGGCTACCCATTTCTGGGAGGAAATCCACTGTTCACCTGGGGCGATGCCGTGATTGTTGATCCTGGAACACCCGCTTATCAGAAATTCCTGATCGGTCAGGCCGACCAGCTGATCCGACACATGAAATTTTCTTCCGGAATTTGTATCGACCGTACCGATCACACCCGTGCATTCAACACACGGGGCGACGATGGTTATACCTTTTGGCACGATCAACCGGCACGTTCGCTAGTCAACAGTTGGAAAGAAACACTTGGAAAAGTGTCGGAAAAATTTCATCAGGCCGGAAGAGTGGTTTATGTCAACGACCACAATCACCGCATCGACATGATGAAAGACATCGACGGTTTTTACGACGAAGCCGGACATTTGGGAACTTCGCTCAACAACACCTCGTTCCTTGCACTGCGTAAACCTGTTGTAACCTGGACCGCTTCGTCCAAAACACTTGGTGCACATCCCGACAACTATTTCCAAGCCTTGCTGTACATGGGTGCTTTCCCAACAGCACCGGTTACCGGAAACGACCACACCATTGTTCCCGACCCTACCACCGATTCCTATTACCTGCAATACGGACCTCTTTTGAATTTACTGCGTGGGAAAAAATGGGTACTCGAATCGCATGTTCTTCAGGTTGAAAACAATGCAGCCAAAGCCAACCTGTTTAAGGTTCCCGAAGGGTTGGTAATGCCAGTTGTTTTTGCCACCACCGAAAATCCGGTAAAAGTAAAAATTGCCCGTTCTGCTGAAATTGGGAATCTGGTAAGTGCATCGGTGTTAAGTCCCGATTCGGAAAAGGAAATACCAATAAAAATTACATCCGGGAAAGGGTATTACGAACTGAATGTTCCGGCAGGAAAAAGGGGAGTAATGGTGAGGATAAGGCAAAAGTAAAAGGTAAAAGGTAAAAGGTAAAAGGCAAAAAAAGTAAAAAGGTAAAAGTAAAAAGGTAAAGTATTACAGATGAATTATATCGAAGACAAAAATGGCATGAAAGGCCAACATATTTCAAATCATAACAGAATGTATCCTTTGATAGCGAACTCAAAATACATTAGTCCAGTCATCCTGAACTTGTTTCAGGATCCCAACGCACTGCATATCAAACCCCGAAATAAATTCGGGGTGACGATTTGCGCAAAGAGTTCCATGCTTGAGACAAACTCGTTTATTTCCCCTCTTTGCAAAGGAGTTCGTGGACGGCTTCTGGCTCTTTTAATCGGCTTGGCCATCAGTTTTAATCTGGTCGCACAAACGCCCGAACCGGCTGACCATTGGGGAAAACACATGAACATTTCCAAGGCTTCATCAAGCCTCAACGGAACAAAACCATTGGCAAACTGGATATGGGATTCAGGAGCAGAAAACCCGCAAAACTATTATCTGCTGGTTCGTAAATCGTTTACCCTGAAAAGTAAGCCAACTCAGGCAAAAGCCTATATTTCAGCATTTGCTTCTGCCGATGTGTATATCAACGGTAAATTGCTCGAACGCTGCCCCATGAACTGCGACCCCGAATTTCAGTGCTACGATTATTTCGACATTTCCTCGTACCTTCAAAAAGGCGAGAACTGCATTTCGGCTGTCGTGTGTAACTTCGGACTTGGAATGCACCACCAGATCAATGCCCGCGGAGGATTCTTCTTTCAGGGGAAATTGGATTTTGCAGATAAAACCTCAAACAATATCCTGAGCGACAATACCTGGAAAGTAACTCAGGCAAAAGCATGGAATTCCCAGTCGAAATTACGCAACCTCAAAGCCCACCTGATTGGCTTTATCGAAGAATTTGATGCACGGCTGATGCCCGAGGGTTGGAAAAACGTTGGATTTAATGATTCGGCCTGGGAAAACGCTAAAGCATTTGGAATTCCACCAGTTGCTCCGTTCAATCGTTTGGTAGTAACCGAACGTCCCCAGCTTACCCGAAAAATGGTGAAACCTTACCGAAAATGGAAAGTCAACAACAGGATCGTTTACGATTTTGGTACTGAAATAGCCGGTTATCCGCAATTTACCATCGATGCCAAAGAAGGAATTCAATTCGAGATCGGCACTTCCGAACGACTGGATACCAACAAGGTTGCGCTGATCCGCGCCGATACCGATCATTCCGAAAAATACACAACAAAAAAAGGCATTCAAACCTGGAGGCCATACACCTGGTCGGGCTTCCGGTATTTTTCCATTGAAGTCCATGCTGACGTTCAGATTCAGGATGTTTGTGCTGAATTTGCCCATTTCACCTACGAAGAAGAAAGCACCTTCGAATGTTCCGATAAACAACTTACCGAATTCTGGCAGATTGGGAAACACACCATGCTGCTCAACTCCATGGACACCTACGTTGATCCATGGCGCGAACACACCCAATACATTGCCGGTGACTCCCGTTTTATGATGGTTTTCGGAAATTACTGTTTTGGTAAAAGTTCGCGTTTTCTGACTGCTTACAACATGCTTTGTGGTGCCGAATCGCAACGCTGGCGGAACGACGGAGCCATCCGCGCCCGCTACCCCACCGACCATTACATGGAACCCGGAAGATCGGGCTACATCCCCGATTACCAGTTGGAATGGATACTGATGATGCACGAATATTTCATGTACTACGGAAACGATGAACTCATTCAGAGTCTGTATCCGAATTTGAAAAAACTGCTGGAGTATTTCCGCCCGTTTGTTGATCCAAAATTAGGCTTGCTCTCTGAAATGCCGGGCTGGATTGTTCTGGATCATCCAGACACCTACCCCATGGATCAGAAAAAGGTTATTACCGGACTCAACTGCCTGTATTATGGCGCATTGAAAGCAGCAGCAAGTATTGCCACCGATCAGGCCAAGGATCCCGATCAGGCCAAAATATGGAAAGAACAGGCACAGCAACTCAAAGGAAATATTAATAAATGGCTTTGGTCTGAAAAAGATCGTGCCTATCTCGACAGCTACGAAAGCACGCACATCGGACAGCAATCACAGGTTTACGCGTTGTTGTACGGAATCCCTGAAAGTAATCAGAAAGCAGATGTCATTCAACAAATACTGAAACGCGGCAAAGGCAGCGAGCAGTCGTTGGCCTACTGGGTTCTTTATGCGATGATGAGCGAAGAAAACACGCAGTGGGCACTCGATTACATGCGCAAATACTGGGGAGAACAAACCAAGCTCGACTTTTTCACCGGCGCATGGCACGAAGCCTGGAACACCAAATGGGGATCAACTTCACACGCCTGGTGTTCGGGACCAACAGCCTTGCTTTCTCAAAAAGTGCTGGGACTTGAACCTCTTGATTATGGCTGGAAAATTTTCAGGGTAAAATCACTAACCGGCGATTTGCTATGGGCCAAAGGAACTGTTTCTACGGTAGCCGGAAACATTTCAGCCAGCTGGGAAAAGTCGGCAGGAAACCATTTTTTACTGAAGCTGCTTGTTCCCAAAGGCTCTGCCGCCGGTGTTTATTTGCCAACTTCAGATTTAAATTCGGTGAAAATAAATGGAAAAAAACTGACCGAAAAAGACGAAATAAAACCTCGTTTAGAAGGAGACAAATGGGTTGTGCTGACCGTGAATGCGGGAGATTATCAATTTGAATGTGAAATGAAAGAATAAACTCAATCGAATAACTAAATAACATGAATCCAATACAAAACCAACTTTTAAGCTATCGTGAAAAGTTCGAAAACGAACTGCACGACAACATTTTAAAATACTGGATGACCTATGCCGTTGAAAAAGACGGACATGGGTTCTACGGTGCCGTTGACCTGAACAACCAACCGGTGCTCTCGGCCAATAAAACCAGTGTACTAAACGCGCGAATCCTGTGGACATTTGCTTCAGCGGCCATTCAATTCAAAGAGCCCAAATATGCTGAAATTGCCGAGAAAGCCTACCTCGTAGTCACCGAAGACTTTGCCGACAAAATTTACGGCGGATATTACATGGAACTAAGCTCATCTGATGCCGTTGCCAACGACATTAAGCACACTTATGCCCAAGCTTTTGTACTGTATTCATTGTGTAAATACTATGAGTTTAATCCCAAAGCCGAAGTTCTTCAGAAAATCAAAGACTTCTTTGCCTTACTGGAAGAAAAAGCCAAAGACCCACAGTATCCTGGCTATCTGGAATCGTTCACCCGGGACTGGAAAATCTACGAAGAAAACCGGATGGCCGACAACAACGAACCCAAGTCGATGAATACGCATCTACACGTGCTGGAAGCTTACTCTGCACTTTACAAAGTTTGGAAAGACGAAAAGGTAAAAATCCGACTGACAGAATTGATGAACCTGTTTCTCGACAAAATCATCCGCAAAAACCGCCACTTCGGAATTTTCTTCGACAATGCTTTTCAGGAAACGGAATCTTCTGCCGGAATCTGTTCATTTGGGCACGACATCGAAGGTTCGTGGCTTTTGTATGAAGCTGCCGAAGTTCTTGGCGATGAGCAAATCGTTGCTCGGATGAAAAAAATAGCTATCGAAATGGTGGACAAAATTGAACGGGTAGCCGTTGACAAAGATGGCGGACTTTTCCTGGAATCGGTTCGTTTCGGAAGCCACGTGCGTACCAACAAACACTGGTGGCAGCAGGCCGAAACGCTTGTTGGATTTATGAATGCCTTCGAACTGACTGGCGACGTAAAATACTGGGAAACGGTTAAACTAAGCTGGAATTTTATCGATACCTGCCTGATTGATCATGAACGTGGCGAATGGTTCACCAAACTGAACCGGTTGGGAGTTCCGTATCTGGAAGAACCAGCCAACGATCCATCACCCTATTACCGAAACGACTGGAAAATCGATCCATGGAAATGTCCTTACCACAATGGCAGGGCCATGATGGAACTAATCCAGAGAATTGATTCACTTAGCAAATAAACTCAAAATGAACGGATACGAAAGAATGGTGGCTGCCTTAAAAGGTGAGCCAACCGATAAAATACCGGTGATGCTGCACAATTTTATGTCAGCTGCCGCAGAAATGAAAATATCGATGGGACAATTCCGCGAAAGTCCCCGCCTAATTGCCGACACATTTATTCGTTCGGTTGAAAAATACGGATTGGACGCGGTTTTAGTTGATATGGATACCGTTACCCTGGCTGGAGCAGTGGGCGTTCCGATCGATTTTCCGGATGATTCACCTGCGCGTTCACATCTGGGTTGTCTCGATTCGCTCGAAAACCTGAAATCGCTTAAACCGGTGAATGTTGAAAACTACAAATACATCCAGATTTGGCTCGAAGCAGTTCGTTTGCTGAAAGAACATTTTGGCGACGAAATTATGGTACGCGGAAACTGCGACCAAGCTCCGTTTTCGCTGGCCAGCATGATTCGCGGTACCGAACCCTGGATGCTCGATTTGTACATGGCCGAACCGGCACATGTTACCGAAATGCTCGATTACTGCACCGAAGCCAGTTGCCAGTTCATTAAACTGATGGCGCAAACCGGCGCGCACATGGTTTCAAATGGCGATAGTCCGGCTGGTCCTGAAATGATTTCACCTGAAATGTACGAAGAGTTTGCCATGCCTTACGAGAAAAAAGTGGTTGAAACAGCCCATCAGGCTGGTATGTTTTACACCCTGCATATCTGCGGAAATACAGAACTTATTCTGGAACATATGCTCAAAACCGGAGCCGATGCTTTTGAGATTGACTATAAAACCGACATGCACAAGGCTTTCGAAATTCTGCACGACAAGGCCACTTTCACCGGAAACATTGACCCAAGCGGAGTTTTGGCGTTAGGTACACCTGAATTAGTCAGGCAAAAAACCACAGAGTTGCTAGATATTTTTTCGAAAACTAATCGGTTTATCCTGAATTCAGGGTGCGCGTTACCATCGACCACTCCCGAAGCAAACATCAGGGCCTTTGTTGAAACAGCAAGAAATTATACAAAATAGGATTAAACTACAGAGAATTGTGAGAACGAAACCCGTTAAAACCAAACTATTATTCGGCCTTTTATTTTCTTTTTGCCTCTTCTTCGGAACTCAGGCAATTGCCAAAAATAAACCGGTACAAGCAGCAGAAATTCATCCATTTCCTTCCGGAATTGAATGTACCGTTCGGCCCTGGTACAAGTATCGTGCTGATCATTCAGCAGGACGTGAAATAACCGTTCTGCTAAAAGGATCCAAACTCTACGGAAAAGCAACCGTTGAGCTGGAATGCGACGGACAAAAAGAAACGACTTCCATCGAAGATCCAAACGGAATCGAACAAATTCCGGTTTTATTACCAGCCGGATGCGGTGAGAAAAAAGATTGTCAGGCACGCATAAAGGTAATATCCAACGAACTGGAACTTAATACATCTGCAATTGTTCCGGCCAAACGTCACTGGACAGTTTACATTTATCCGCATTCGCATGTTGATATTGGCTATACCGATAAACAGGAAATCGTTCAGAAAATCCACGTCCGCAACATCGATGTGGCTATCGACATGGCTAAAAAATCCATGAACAATCCTGAAGGTTCCCGTTTTGTATGGAACACCGAAGCTGGCTGGGTGGTAGAAAGCTACCTGAAACAAGCTACTCCGGAAAAGAAAGCTGCCCTGTTCGAAGCTGTCCGCAAAGGATGGATTCGTCTGGATGGCAACTACGCCAATACCAACACCAGCGCATGTTCCGACGAAGAATTATTGCAACTGTTTAAGTATTCAAACCAAATATCTAAAGAAATTGGTGTCCCGGTTAAAACGATGGTCCAGTTCGACATTCCCGGCGCAGGTTGGGGTGTCGTTCCGGCCGCCGTTCAAAACGGCATCAAAGCATTTTTCTGCTACCCGAATCACTACGATCGCATTGGAACCATCCGGCAAGCCTGGGAGCATAAACCATTTTATTGGGTAGCTCCTGATGGAAAATCAAAAATTTTGTTCCTTCAAGGTTGCCCTTACGGATATGCCTATCAGCTAAAAGGCAAAAGAATCTATGGAATCAAGAAGATTCAGACCTATGATCCGGCACTCGATCGCCTAAGCACTGCTGATCCAACGGCCTCTTTTATCGATCCGTTCATTTTTGATGAAACGGCCAAACTGGAAGCAGCCAATTCTCCTTACGACATTTTTTCAATGACCTGGGCCATGGCCGACAACTGTCTGATTGATGCCGATCTACCAGAAGCCGTTCGTCTATGGAATGAAAAATATGCTTATCCCAAACTGATTATCTCCGGTTCCGACGAAGTTTTAAAAACTTACGAAGAAAAATTCGCATCCATCATTCCTGAAGTAAAAGGCGACTACACCGAATACTGGACCGATGGGCTGGGAAGCGATGCCAAACGGGTTGGACTCAACCGCCATGCCAAGGAACGACTGGTACAAACCGAAACCTTGTGGCCGATGCTTTATCAAAATCAGAAAGCACCAGTGAACGATTTTTACGATTCGTGGCACTATGTGCTACTTGGAGCCGAACATACCTGGGGATACAAAGACCCCAAAGTTCCGCTGGCCAAAGAAGTTGAAGCAACCAAGGCTTCGTATTTCGAAAATGCAGCTAAAACCAGCATCGATTTGCTGAAGAAAACCCTTCAGCCCATTGAAAAACAAGGAACAAATTCTTTTGCAGTACTTAACACGCTATCATGGAAACGTTCTTCATTAGTTACCCTCAGTGCCGAACAAAGCAAAGCCGGTGACCGCGTAACTGACGAAAAAGGCAAAACAGTTACTTCACAACGGCTTAGCACCGGAGAACTGGTATTTATGGCCAGCGACGTACCTGCTTTCGGGTCGTCTCTCTACCATATCGGAAAAGGAAATGTATCCGGTTCAGCAAAAGGAAAAGTATCCGGGAACACACTATCCAACGATCTGATTTCGGTGTCTATTGACCCAGCATCCGGAGCAATCAAAAGCCTGAAAGATTTAAGCGGACACGAATTTGTTGATCAAAAATCGCCTTACCTGGTAAATGGTTACCGGTACCTGCACGGAGCCGATAGTGCCTCAAAAGCTGTTGCGCCAGTCGACACCCACATCACTGTAAAAGAAAAAGGACCGCTGGTAAATACCTTGCTGGTAACTTCAAAAGCCGAAGGTTGTAACTCACTGCAAAGCGAAATAAAACTGATTCAGGGACAACCCTGGGTGGAAATGAGTAATACACTCGATAAAATCAGTACGCAGGAAAAAGAAGGTGTTCATTTCGGATTTGCTTTCAATATTCCCGATGGAACAACCCGCATGGACATTCCCTGGGGCGTGATGATTCCTGAATACGAACAGCTTCCCGGCGGAAACCGCAACTGGCTGGCCGTTCAACGCTGGATCGACATTTCGAACAACGACTATGGAGTTACCTGGACTGCCATCGAATCGCCTCTGATTGAACTGGGTAACATCACCGCCAACATTTTGGGAGGCGCCCGCGAACCTGAGAACTGGCTGAAAACACTTCCAAAATCGCAAACGATTTTCTCCTGGGCGTTGAATAACCACTGGCATACCAATTTCCCGCTCGAACAGGGTGGTATCATCCGGTTGAATTATCAGATTTTGCCGCATAAAAGCTACGATCCTGTTATTGCCAACCGCTTTGGAATGGAACAAAACCGTCCGCTGGTAGTGGTTGAAACCGACCAGAATCCAGTGACTAAATCGCTGCTTTCGATTGATAACCCGAATGTTTTTGTTTCGGCACTTAAGCTTAGCGACGACGGAAAAGGAATTATTCTTCGCTTACGTTCACTGTCAGCTTCACCCGAAAAAGTTAATCTCGGATGGCCTGCCGGAGCGCCAAAAGCAATTCGCACCAGCAACTTCCGCGAAGTTCCGGGAGAAACTGCCGGAAGCAATTTAACCGTATTGCCTTACGGAGTGGTAACACTCTATTTGGAGATGTAAAAAATCTAAACACGAAGACACAAAGACACGAAATTATTTAAATATCAATTCTTTGTGACTTCGTGTCTTTGTGTTTATTAGAAAAACCGTAATAATGATCGGACGAATTACAACCATACAACGCATGTCGCTGCACGATGGACCGGGAATACGCTCAACCGTATTTCTGAAAGGCTGCAACATGCACTGTGGCTGGTGTCACAACCCAGAAACACTGAGCATGAATGCCGAACTGGAATGGATTCGACAAAAATGTATCGGATGCAACGCCTGTGCGGAAGTGTGTCCGTCAGGAGCGTTTTCATTAAAAGATGGGAAACCCGACTTTCAGAAAAACTTGTGCACATCCTGCTTCGCCTGCTTACCGGTTTGTTATGCCGAAGCCATCAACAAAATCGGTCGGGAGCTTACTCCTGAAGAGGTTTTTGCAGAGGTTGAACAGGATTTTCCTTTCTTCAGTAATTCCGGAGGTGGGGTCACCATTTCAGGCGGAGAACCGATGCTTCAGCCGGAGTTTACCAAACAAACACTGGAACTTTTTAAAAAGGCCGGGATTCATACCGCGCTCGACACCAACCTGAGTATTTCGTGGACACAATACGAAAAAGTACTTCCGTATGCCGATCTGGTTTTAGCCGATCTAAAAATCATGGATGATACGCTACATCAGAAGTGGACTGGGAAACACAATACTAACATACTGGAAAACATTTACAAGCTCGACGCATCGGGGATTCCCTATTTTATTCGGACTCCCGTTGTTCCCGGAATAAATGACAATGATGCAGAAATACAGGCGATGGCAGAATTTGCAGCCTCATTAAAAAACCTAAAAAAATACGAACTGCTCCCCTACCACTCGATGGCAAGTTGCAAATACACCAATCTGGAACTGGAAAATCCAATGGGTAAAACCAAAGACCTCTCGAAAGAAAGGCTGGAATATTTTCAGAAAATGATAGACCTCAACAAGAACTTATAGTAAAGCGACTTATGAATAAATTAGCAATCTTATTACTTTGTTTCATCTCTTTAAATGGTTCTGCGAAATCCCCGAAACAGCAAGCTTCCGGTTCCGAAAAGAAAAATGAATATACTGTTGCGGCTTATGTTTGGCCGTCGTGCCACAACGAACCGATTGTTAAAGAAGCTCTCTGGAGTGAAGGAATTGGGGAATGGGAAATCATAAAAAAAGGAACACCTAAGTTCGAAGGACATTACCAACCTCAGCTTCCATTGTGGGGCTACCGAATGGACAACGATCCGCTTGTCTGGGAACAAAAAATTAGTGCTGCTTCCGACCACGGAGTCAATACATTCATATTCGACTGGTATTGGTACAATGGGAAACCTCTTCTGGAAGAAGCTCTCGATAACGGATTTTTAGGCGCACGAAACACTGAAAAAATGAACTTTTACGTGATGTGGGCCAATCATAAGGTTGATGCATACCAGTGGAATCATTTCAGATACACCAACGGCACCGTTTTATGGCCGGGAACTGTTGACTGGAATAATTACAAAACGATTGTCGATCGTGTCATCAAACTCTATTTCAAAAAACCTAATTACCTCAAGATAAATGGCGAACCGGTTTTTTCGATCTGCAACATTAAAGATCTTGTTGCCAGTTTCAATGGTTTGGAAGGAACTCAAAAAGCGCTGCAATATTTCAGAGAAGAGGTGAAAAAGGCTGGATTTCCGGGATTGCATATTCAGTTGGTTGTATGGGCATGGCAAGGAAACGGTCAGCCTTACCTTTTGAGCGAAGATTACATGAAAGGGAAAAGCATTGATGAGGCAATCAAGTACATGGGCTTCAACAGCGTAACAACTTACCATTGGCCTGGCCCGAAAACAGAAGATTACCTGAAATGGGGAGAAGAAGATCTGTCATTGCGTCAAAAATGGGACTCTATTTTATCGGTTCCATATTTCCCCAATGTTTCCGTTGGATACGATGACACCCCACGGTTTCCTGAAAAAGGCAAAGAATCAGTCATTCACTACAATAACACTCCCGAAAGTTTTGCCACCTATTTGCAAAAAGCTAAAGAGTATGCCGATGCACATCCCAATGAACCCAAATTTATCGTCATCAATGCCTGGAACGAATGGGTGGAAGGAAGCCATTTGGAACCTGATATGAAATGGGGATATGGTTATCTGAATGCAGTGAAAAAAGTAATGGATGGAGAATACGACAAATACAAATCATTAAAACAATAAGATATGGAAAATTCATTTAGTTATCAACCACGGATCGACCATCTTCGGTCGCGCAAATTTGCCCAAACCCGCGAAAAAATAGAAGTTGAAGGTCTCCTCGATGAAGACGATTATGGTCGGGTTCTCCCTCCATCCAATGCATGGGAAAGTATTCCTAACCATCCCGACGGATCATTCTACGGACTGGATGGCTGGACTCAGAATTTCTGTAGTGTCATGGAAACCCATCCGGTTTATGTTGATCCCAAAGATGCCTTTGCCGGACGCTGGGTGTATTTCATGTCGCGTATGCGGGCCAACAAATGGAATCCCGATTATCCATTCGATCACCTAAAAGAGAACATCGAAAAGTATGATATCATTACCGGTATTGGCGACGATGCTCACTTTGCGCCTGATTATAAACTAGGCCTTTCGCTCGGTTGGCAAGGAATTCTCGACAAAATTGAACATTACCGCGAAATAAACACCTCGCCCGAACAAATACACTTTTACAATGCCCACGAACAGGCGGTAAAAAGTATTCAGGGCTGGATTAACCGCCACATCGATCTGATCGACCAACGAATTCAGGAAGAAACCGATCCGAAGTTAAAAGCCAACTTGCAGGAAATGGCCGAAACCAACCGGAATATCATCTCCAACGCACCACAAACCCTGCGTGAAGCAATCCAGTGGATCATCTGGTATCACCTGGCATCGCGCACCTACAACCGCGATGGTGCTGGTGGACAAATCGACGAAATGTTGCGCCCGTTCTATGAAAAAGACCTTGCTGAAGGACGTATCGACCGCGAAAAAACGATTTACATGCTGGCTTGTTTCATGCTGAACGATACCATTTACTGGCAGTTGGGTGGCCCTGACAAAGATGGCATTGACCAGACTTCGGAAATTTCATTTTTGATTCTGGAAGCTGCCGACAAAGCCAACTGTTCCATCAACTTAACCATTCGGGTACACGACGGAATGAATCAGGAATTGTTCGACAAATCGCTGTATTACCTTATCAAAAATAAAAATGCATGGCCTCGTTATTCGGGCGACAAAGCGCTGGTTGAAGGCTTCATGAAAAACGGGTTTGATGCCCAACTGGCTCGCCAGCGTATTGCCGTAGGTTGCAACTGGATGTCGCTGCCAGGCCTGGAATACACCATGAACGACCTGGTAAAAGTGAACATGGCCAAAGTTTTTGAAGTGGCTTATCAGGAAATGATGCAGGATAAATCGACAAATCCGTCAACCGAACGCCTGTGGAATATTTACACGCCGCATTTAGCAAAAGCTGTTCGGACTGCTGCTGATGGAATCCGTCACCAACTGAAATACCAGAAATACAACGAACCTGAATTGATCCTGAATTTACTTAGTCATGGCCCGCTTGAACGGGGACTCGACGTTAGCGATGGTGGTGCCGAATATTACAACCTGGCTATCGACGGTGCCGGATTGGCTATTGTTGCCGATTCGTTTGCAGCCCTTCAACTCCGGATTGAAGAAGAAAAGAAAACAAGCTGGGAAGAAGTAACCTATCATTTGGAAAGCGATTTCGAAGGCATTGAAGGTGAAAAAATCAGGTTATTACTGAAAAATAGTCCGCGCTACGGACAGGGAAATTCGTTGGGTGATGAATGGGCCAGAAAAATCGGTGAAGAATTTACACAACTTGTTCGTGCCGAATCGAACACTGAGCTGAAACATACGTTTATCCCCGGATTTTTCAGTTGGGCCAACACCATCGGATTTGGTCAACATGTAGCTGCTACGCCCAATGGACGCAAAAGCCACACGCCCATTTCGCACGGAGCAAACCCTTGCCCCGGATTTTCGAAAGACGGAGCATCTCTGGCATTAGCCTGTGCTGTTGCCCAGATTCAACCCGGATTTGGAAACACCGCCCCGATGCAATGGGAACTCGACCCAACACTGGCAACGCAGGATCAGGCCAAATTGATTGGCTCCATCATAAAAACACATTTCGAAATGGGCGGAACGCTCATCAATGTAAATATCATGGACAAAAATCAGATACTGGATGCGCATAAAGATCCGGCTAAATATCCCGAGCTGGTTGTCCGTGTCACCGGATTCACGGCCTATTTCTCGATGCTCACTCCCGAATTCCGTCAACTGGTTGTTGACCGGATTTTGGAAAGCTGAAAAACAGTTTAGAAGTTTAACAGGCAGAAGGCAGAATTATGTCTCAATTGACAAACGAAGCTAACCGACTAAAAGAATAAAATTCAAATTACTGCTCCTTTTTAAGAAGGTTGTCTCAAAAGTCAAAATGCTCGAGAACCAGGTCATCCCGAATTTATTTCGGGATCTGATGTTCAATATGTTGGGATCCTGAAACAAGTTCAGGATGACGGCATCAATGACTTTTTAGACAGCCGCTTTGGGAGGGGCTTCTAATAAAACCAAATTTATGACTCAATCAACACAACAAAAAAGTAATTCCTATTTAATCTTTATTGCGCTCACCGCGGCTTTTGGCGGTTTCCTGTTTGGCTACGACACTGCCGTTATTTCAGGAACCATTAGTCTGGTCAAGCAACAATTTGCCTTATCAACCCTTATGGAAGGCTGGTTTGTCAGTTCGGCCCTGGTCGGCTGTATTATCGGGGTAATGATGGCAGGTGAAATGGCCGACCGTTTCGGACGTAAAGCTTCGCTCATTGTTTCCGGATTATTATTCTGTGCATCGGCCTTTGGTTGCGCCTTATCCGGTTCGCATACCGAACTGATCCTTTTCAGGCTTGTCGGCGGACTGGGAATTGGTATCGCTTCCATGCTTTCACCGCTTTATATTTCCGAAGTGTCGCCGGCAAAAATACGTGGACGAATGGTTGCTTTGTATCAATTGGCCATTTGCATGGGTATTGTAGCGGCTTATTTTGCTAACGCCTGGCTGATGAAAATGAGTACTGGTCCAATGCTGTTTTCCGATGGCGGAGTGTTACACAAGGTCTTTGTTTCAGAAGTGTGGCGATCCATGTTTGGTGCTTCGGCAATTCCGGCCATATTCTTTTTTCTGGCTATGTTTTTTGTTCCTGAAAGCCCGCGTTGGTTTGCTGCAAAAGGAAAAGACGCAAGAGCGAATCTTGTTTTGACGAAAATCAATGGTTCGGCAATTGCCGGCCAAGAGCTTCAATCCATAAAACTGGCTCTGGAAAAAGAGGAAAAAGGTTCGTGGAAAGTATTGTTTCACCCAGGAATCCGGATTGCCATGTTTGCCGGAATTGTGCTGGCTTTACTGTCGCAGTTTACCGGAATCAATGCCATCATTTACTACGGTCCGCGCATCATGGAAGAAGCCGGATTGAAACTGAGCGACGCGTTGGGTGGTCAGGTGATCATTGGCATCGTCAATGCACTTGCAACTGTTTTCGCGATCTGGAAAATCGATCATTACGGGCGCAAGAAACTCCTGAATATTGGTGTTGCCGGGATGTTCTTCTCACTGCTGGCAGTGGGTATACTGTTTATCCTGAAACAGACCGATGGTGTTCTGTTGATTACATTTATCACCAGTTTCATCATCTTTTTCGAAGTCGGTTTTGGCCCGGTCATCTGGGTGTTGCTGTCAGAAATTTATCCCACAAATGTTCGTGGTCGTGCCATGTCGATTGCCACACTGATGTTGTGGGTGGGTACAGCTATTATTGGTCAGGTAGTTCCATGGATGCTCGAAACGCTTTCACCCGGAGTAACTTTCATCGTGTTTGCTATTTGTTGTATTCCGGTTTCATTTGTGCTGAGATTAATTCCTGAAACCAAAGGAATGTCGCTGGAAGACATTGAGAAAGAGTGGCAAATTAAGTAAATTCATAGTCTGACGATGCTAAAAAAGAACAAACAACGATGAAAATTAAACCTGTAAACAACCGAATACGAGGTATCCTTCTCGGTATAGCTTTGTGGAATGGAGTTCTTTTTTCATTCGGACAAACTCTCCCCGGAGCTTCCATTTCAGCACCATCCAAAATTCTGGATGGAAAAACCCCGATAGCCAACTGGATATGGGACTCAGGAGTTGACAACCCAAAGAATTATTACCTGCTGATCCGAAAAACCATTGATCTGAAGCAGGTTCCGGTTGAAGCCAAAGCCTTTATTTCGGCCTATTCGTATGCCGATGTGTACATCAACGGCAAGCTGGTAGAGCGTTGCCCGACGAACTGCGACCCTGAATACCAGGTTTACGAGCAATACGATTTATCGGGTTATTTTCATTCGGGAGAAAATACAATTTCGGCACTGGTTTACAATTTTGGGATCGGGATGCACCACCGCATCAATGCCCGCGGAGGCTTTTTCTTTCAGGGAAAACTAACTTTTGAAAATAACAATGTTCAGTTAATCACCAGCGATCAAACGTGGAAAGTGGCTAAAGCCGAAGCCTGGGATAACGATTCGGAGTTGCGCACTGGCTCTGCTGAACGGCGACCCAACCTGATTGGCTTTCTCGAAAAGTTTGATGCCCGGAAAATGCCAGTAAACTGGAAAGAAACCGGGTTCGACGATTCGAAATGGCAAACCGCCAAAACATTGGGCATTCCACCCGTTGCACCATGGAACAGCATTGTGGAAGTCAAACGGCCACCGCTTTTCCGCGAAACGGTTTATCCGGTTAAACATTGGTTCGCAGGCGATAAATTTGTTTACGACTTCGGAAAGGAAATTAGTGGAACACCGAATGTTGAACTCTTTTCGAAATACGATGGGGCACGTTTTGAAATGGGAACGTCGGAGCGCGTTTTGCCCGACAGCACCATCATGTATAAAAAACGGGTCAATTACACCGATTATTACCTCAGCAAAAAAGGACTTCAAAACTGGAGTCCGCTGACCTGGCGCGGATTTCGGTACCTCTGCCTTTCGGCCAGCGACAGCCTGATTTTTAAAAGTATTTCTGCGGTTAGCCGGCATTACAACTATGCTAAAGAAGGAAGTTTTGAATGTTCCGACCCGCTGCTGAACCGAATTTTTGAAACCGGAACGTTCACGCTGAAACTTTGCGCCCAGGATACTTACATGGACACTCCATGGCGCGAACAAACCCAGTACATTGCAGGCGATAGCCGATATTTGCAGAAATATGCCTACTACCCGTTTGGCCTGAGTTCTGAGTTTTTAATGCGCTACAACATCCTTTCAGGAATATGGTCGCAGCGCTGGAGCCCCGAAGGTGCCATCCGTTCAAGATATCCAACCGACTGGCTGCTGGGCAAAAACACTTCGGCTTACTTGGTCGATTACGAGTTGGAATATGTCATCATGCTGGGCGAATACTATCAGTATTTCGGCAATGCTGACCTGCTCCGCCAGATTTACCCGAACCTGAAAAAGCTGATGGGCTATCTGGAAACGCTGGTCGGAAAAGAACATGGTTTGCTCGCGAAAGTTCCAGGATGGATCGTGCTCGATCACCCCGACACCTATCCGATGGATCAGAAAGACGAAATAACCGGGTTGAATTGCTTGTATTACGGGGCATTGAATCAGGCGGCAATGATTGCCGGAACATTAAACGGCGACCAGCAGCAAGCTGCCGACTGGACTAAAAAAGCCGAAGAACTGAAAGGAAACATAAAAAAATGGCTTTGGTCGCCTGAAAAGAAACAATATATCGATAGCTACGGAAGTGAAAAATGTAGCCAGCAGACGCAGGTTTATGCCATGCTTTACGGCTTGGTTGGCGAGTCGGACAAAGCAAATTTAGTTGAAAAAGTGACAGCCGTCAACCGAAGCAGCGAACAATCATTTTCTTACTACCTGTTGTATTCCATGTTTGATGCAAAACCGCAATGGTCGCTCGACTACATCCGGAAATACTGGGGCGAACAAATGAAATTACCGTTGTTTAATGGCGCATGGCACGAAGCCTGGGAAATCGAAAAATGGCCCAACGACATTGCCACCACCTCGCACGCTTGGTGTTCAGGGCCAACAGCACTGCTTCCGCAGAAAGTCTTAGGTGTTGAACCGGTTTCTGCCGGATGGAAAACCTTCTCGGTGAAACCCAATCCCTGCGACCTGAAATGGGCCAAAGGAATTGTGCCGACAGCTTATGGAGCGATTTCTGTCGACTGGAAAGTGGACGACAAAGGAACTTTCAGTCTATACGTTTCGGTGCCCGAAAAAACCACTGCGGAAATAGCGGTTCCGGCAACCGATCCAAAGAAAGTTAGCGTGAATGGAAAACCAATCAGCAATTTCCGGAGTGAAAACGGGAAAATTATTTTTCAGGCACTTCCGGGAGAATATGAAATCAAATCAATTAAATAAATATAAATGAACCACATAAACACAATAAATTAGTGTAGTGCCAGCTTGACTTTGCCAGGTACCAGTCACCCTGAACTTGTTTCAGGGTCTCAACGAATTGGATATCAGATCCCGAAATAAATTCGGGATGACCCGATCTTCGAGCATTTGACTTTTGAGATAGCCTCGACGATCCGAAAAAAAGCTTGCTAACACAACACTATGTGTCTATGTGGTTAAACAATTCAACAAAAACATGAAGAAATTTTTATTAGTCGCGTTGGCTGCCTTTGCTTTTTGCAGCTATACACAGGCCAAAGATTATCCGATTACCAGCTATGGAGCCAAAGCGGATGGGAAAACCAACAATGGTCCGTTCATCCAAAAAGCTATTGATGAGGCTTCAGCTAAAGGCGGCGGAAAAGTGATTATTCCGCCCGGGAACTTTGCTTCCGGAGTTTTAATCCTGAAATCAGGGGTAAACCTGCATTTGGAACCGGGAGCCTGTCTCCTTGGAAGCGTAAAACGTGCCGATTACAACAACCCCATTGCAATGGCCTTTCTGGTTGCCAAAGACCAGAAAAATATCTCCATCACCGGTGAAGGAGTAATCGATGGACAGGCCGGCGAATTGATGCTCGATGTTTTCCGTATGCTACGTGCCGGAACCCTTATCGACAATGGTGGATGGAGTGTCCGTCCATCCGAAGGTATTCGTCCGATGCTGGTTCAAATCAGAGACTGCGATCAGATAAACATTTCGGGAGTAACCCTGAAAGATGCCGCCAGTTGGGTACAGGATTACTTCAATTGCACCAACCTGACAATCGACGGGATCAAAGTACAAAGCACTTCGTACTGGAATAATGACGGGATCGATATTTCAGATTGCAAGAACGTAAAAGTGACCAACTGTTTCGTAAACGCTGCCGACGATGGCATTTGCCTGAAATCGGAAAAAGCAGGCAACTGCTGCGACAATGTTTATGTGGCCAATTGTACCATCCGCTCGAGTGCCAGTGCCTTTAAAATGGGAACGGCATCGTATGGCGGATTCAAAAACATCAAAGTTGAAAACCTCACTATTTTCGACACGTTCCGTTCGGCAATTGCCATCGAATCGGTTGATGGCGGACATATTGAGAACATCGATATTCAGCACATCAAAGCTACCAATACCGGAAATGCTATTTTTATTCGTCTCGGACACCGCAATAAAAAAGGCGAAGCCGGTTCGGTAAAAGGTATCTACATTGCCGATGTGAAAGCCGAAATTCCATTGCACAAACCCGATCAGGGTTATCCACTCGAAGGTCCTCCCGATGTAAACAGTCCTGATAAAGAAAAAATGCCGGCTCGTCGCTCCGGATATCCGTTCTTCGGTCATCCGTGGTTGCCATTTAACCTGTTACCTTCGTCCATCGTCGGAATTCCAGGGCATACAGTTCAGAATGTAACCCTCGAAAACATTGAGATTACTTACGCTGGAGGCGCCAGTAAAGAAATTGCATACATTCCGCTCGACAAAGTCACTACTGTTCCTGAATGTGAGCCAGATTATCCTGAATTTTCGATGTTTGAAGAACTTCCTTCCTGGGGATTTTACGTGCGTCATGCTGAAGGAATACAGATGAAAAATATAAAGATCAGTTATAAAACCGATGACTTCCGCCCGGCAATGGTTTTTGATGATGTAAAAGGAATTAGCCTGAATTCGGTAGAAATACCGACTGCCAAAGAAATGCCGGTTGTATTGCTGAATAATGTTTCCGGAGAAAAATTTGAAAGCCTGAAAATGCCCGTTGATCAGGCAAAAGGAATCGTGAAAATGAATAAATAGGAAGAAAATATACCATTCATAAAAACATCAGATGACAACCAAGCCGATTGATCATTCTGAAAAAAATTAGCTAAAATGAAACGAATAAATTACAAAAGATTCTGTTTCCTGTTGATCTTTTTGACAGGAACGGTTTTTACGATTATGGCAAACGTGAAACCAGCGCGGATTTTCAGTTCGAACATGGTTCTACAAAAGGGAATCGAAAATACCATATGGGGTTGGGCCGATAAAAACGAGACTGTAACCATTGCCATGAACGGGAAAACAGTGAAAACCAAAGCTGCAAAAGATGGCAAATGGATCGCCAAACTTCCGGCAATGGAATATGGTGGGCCATACACACTAAGCCTGAAAGGGAAAAATACGGTTGAACTGACCAATGTAATGATTGGCGAAGTATGGGTCTGCTCCGGTCAGTCGAACATGGAATTCAAGGTAATTCAGGCAAAAAACAGTTCTGATGAAATTGCAGAAGCGAATTACCCCAACATTCGCCTGTTCACTGTCGAAAAAAAGATTTCAAAAACTCCACTTGCCGATCTCGAAAAAGGCGAATGGACTGTTTGTTCTCCGCAAACGGTACCCAACTTTTCAGCAGTTGGTTATTTCTTCGGACGAAAATTAAATCAAGACCTGAATGTAGCCATCGGGCTGATTAACGACTCGTGGGGAGGAACCACAGCTGAAACCTGGACCAGCTCCGAAACCATAAAAGATGATCCGGATTTTAAGGCAAAATTTAATGAACTGCAAAAATATGACTTCGCCCAGCGCGAAGTGATGATCAAGGAAAAAGTAAAAGCTCTTTTGGGAGGAACATTTTCGGCCAAAGACAATGGACTCGAACTGGGTTATGAAAAAGCGAATTTCGACGATAACAGCTGGAATACAATTAATTCGCCTGGATATTGGGAAAAGCAGGGATATGCAGGTTTGGATGGAATTGCATGGATGCGCAAAACATTTCAACTGACCAAAGAACAGGCCGCTTCCGAAGTACTGGTATCCATAGCTAAAATCGACGATGCCGATGTTTGCTGGGTCAATGGTCAGGAAGTAGGACATTCGGGATTCGTTGGCGACGAACGACGGTACAAAGTGCCTGCATCAGTTCTTCACGAAGGAACAAACGTAATTGCGCTGAAAGTAACTGACGACCGGGGCGACGGCGGCATTTGGGGGAACACGGAGGATTTGTGTGTTAAAACACGTAACGCAAACATCAGCCTGGTTGGGCCATGGAAATTCAAATTTACCGAAGTTACCAATTTCAATGTCGATGTTAATCCGAACGATTATCCTACGTTGCTTTTCAACGGAATGATCAATCCAATCGTGCCTTACGGAATCCGAGGGGCTATTTGGTACCAAGGCGAAGCCAATGCCGACCGGGCAAAACAATACCAGCGGATATTTCCAAACCTAATTACCGACTGGCGCAACCACTGGAAAGAAGGCGATTTTTCATTTTACTGGGTTCAATTGGCCAACTATATGAAGCCTACTGACCAGCCTTCGGAAAGTACCTGGGCCGAATTGCGCGAAGCTCAAACCTTGACTTTGAAACTTCCAAACACCGGAATGGCTTCAGCCATTGATATTGGCGAAGGAAAAGACATTCACCCAAAAAACAAGCAGGATGTTGGCAAACGTCTGGCCTTGAATGCATTAAAAACAACTTACGGGAAAGACATCGTTTATACCGGTCCGACCTACCAAAGCATGAAGGTTGATGGTGCAAAAGTAACAGTAACTTTTAATAATACCGGTAGTGGGCTAAAAGTGATCAGCAAATACGGCTACATCAATGGCTTTACAATAGCGGGAGCCGACCATAAATTTCATTGGGCAAAGGCTACTTTAGTAAACAACAATACCATTGTAATTTCTTCGGATGAAGTTTCATCGCCAGTGGCAATCCGCTACGGATGGGCCGATAATCCTGACGATCTGAATTTATTCAACAGCGAAAATCTCCCGGCGAATCCATTCCGGACGGATAGCTGGAAAGGAATCACAGAATAAAATATGTTCGATAACTTGATTTAGGTAGTTAAATCCCGAACAGCAGACAAGCGGTTGACTTTTTGAGTTCGACCGCTTGTTATTTTTCACTTAATCACAATAAATCAACAAAATGAGATATCAATTTCAACTAAACAAACAATTCATAAAACAGCAAGGCGGCTAGTCCATATTCGGTTAACTGAGATTTCAGGAAACGACGCGCTTTGGTCATATGATCTTCAACTGTTTTTACCGATATATTTAGTTCTTCAGCAATGGCTTTATTACTCAGTCCTTGTTCTTTACTAAGCTTGAAAATAAGTTTCCGCTGTTCGGGGAGTTGATCAATTAATCCTTTGATCTTCAGCGAAAGATTCTCATAATCATACTGTTCATCATTTTCAGAATACTGAAAAATGGCTGTCTCGCGTAAATGCCTTAAATAATGATGTTCTGTGATTTTTTTCCGAAAAATAGAAATAACAGAATTTCGGGTAATGGTAAAAAGATAAGCTTCCAGGTTTGTATCTTCTTTTAAACTATTGCGATTGTTCCAAAGGCTAACGAATACATCTTGTACCACATCCTTCGAATCTCCTTCAGTTTTAAGGTAGGCAAAAGCAAAATTGTAGAGTCGTTTGCTATACGCCTGAAAAATGCCATTGATGGCATCTTTGTCATTAACCTTTATTTGTTTGAAGAGTTTATTTGTTTCGGATACATTCATCAATGGAATAGCTTTACTGGCAAAAGTATAAAATGTTTTAATCAACATCTAACTTGCAGTCTTCCTTTTCAGGTGTTTATTCGATATTTAATAATTTTAAGATTTTCTGGAATCTCTGGCCTTTGACTTGAAAATGCTATTGGCGTGAACAACGAAAAGTAAACTTTTTTTCAAAAAAAAACAAAAACAGAGCAGGGGTTTTAATTAACTTAGACGTTGAACAGATATTAAATTCAAATGATGAACGATTTTTTCAATCGATATTTAAATAATAAAAGTAGCGAAGAAGACTTTAACAACTTTCTTGATCTCTTTTTAAAAGAAGAAAAAAAGGAAGAATTGGAGCAACGCATGTATTTCGACTGGCAAAATCGAACAAATAACGATATTGTTCCCGATCTCACTCCCGTTTTGCATGAAATTCACTACGAAATCAATAAAACTGACAAGTACGTAACTGAGAAAAAATCTATTTTCGGATATCTGTCAAAAATTGCAGCCATTCTGATATTGCCATTGGCTTTTGCGCTATTTTATCAATGGCATTCTTTTTCATCAGGAGGAGGATTCACGCAAACCGTTTCAACGCCGCTGGCTTCGCGAACGAGTTTTACCTTGCCCGATGGTTCTCAAGTCTGGCTAAATGCCGGTTCGACTATCTCATTTCCTAATCGGTTTGGCAAAACATCTCGGGTAGTCAGATTGACGGGACAGGCCTATTTCGATGTAAAAAAAGAAACAATACCATTTAGTGTTGAAACCAAAAACTTTTCGGTAAAGGTTCTAGGTACTGCATTTGATGTTTTTGCTTATCCGGGCGAAAATGCCGAAGTCACACTGGAACGTGGAAAAGTGCAGATAACAACAACGACTAATGCCACGGCAGATTTAAACCCTGGACAGCAAGCAACAATCAATCAATTGGATTGCCAGATCGAAAAACGCAGCATTGATTCGAAAGCGTTTGTTGCCTGGAAAGAGAATCGGTTAACGTTTGTTGATGAGCCACTCGAAAAAGTTGTTTTATGCCTTGAGCGGTGGTTTAACGTAACGATTAACATTGAAGACGCTTCAATTCGGAACCTAAAGGTAAACGGAACCATTGAATATGAAACCATTAGTGAAGTGATGGATCTCCTTCAAATTACAGCGCCAATTAATTGTACCTTCGATAAAGACAAACAAATATTTAAAATAAAAGCTAAATAATTAACCAACTAAAAAACTTAAGCCTATGTAAAAAGCGACAGAATAAAACGTTCATTACTGAAGAAAATGACAAAAAAAACAAAAGTGGGAAAGCTTCCGACTTCCCCACCAGCGTAAATAATTTCTGTTTAAAAATTATTCATTTTAACATTTCAAATTTATGAAAAAAAACGACTTGCAAAAGTACCGTTTAAGGGTATTTTTGGTTAAACTATTATTCACTATGAGGCTTGTTTTTTTCTTTCTATGCTTATCTATGTTCACTGCAGTTGCAACTGAAACATATTCTCAATCAACGAAATTGTCGCTGTCTCTGAACGATGTTACCATTGGAGATGTTTTGAGAAATATTGAAGATCAGAGTGAATTCCGGTTTTTCTATACCGATAAGGTGTCAACGGAGAAAAAGATTTCTGTTGATTTTCGAAAAACAACAATCAACGAAGTTTTAGACGAGTTATTTAAAGACACGAATATTTCATACCGGGTTGTTGGTCGGCAAATCGCATTGTTCAAAAATGGCGGTAATCCGGAATTTTTGCAATCCGGGCAATCGCATGAAGTTAAAGGGAAAGTAACCAACACAGCAGGTGATCCTATTCCCGGAGCTACAATTGCGATAAAAGGAACAACCAGTGGCACCATAACCGATGTCAATGGAAACTATTCCCTTCCAAAAGTTTCGGAAGGCGCAATTTTGATTTTCACTTTTGTTGGAATGAAATCTCAGGAAATTAAACCGGAAGGAAAATCAACAATCAACGTTAAACTGGAAGAAGAAACAATTGGCATTGAAGAGGTTGTGGCTATTGGCTATGGTACACAGAAAAAAAGGGACATGATCGGGTCAATTGCTTCACTGAACGCTGATGAAGTAAAGAAAATGGCACCTGTTTCAGTCGAATCAACTCTTCAAGGGATGGCTGCTGGTGTGCAGGTAAACTCTGGAGCAGGCATACCAGGAGCGCCACAACAGATCAAAATTCGTGGCGTTGGTTCCATTTCGTCGGGTACCGATCCTCTCTGGATTGTTGATGGCATTCCAATTGTAAGTGGACCTATTGACCAAAGTTTCAACGGTGAAACCAGCCAGAGTATCCTGGCCATGATCAACCCGAACGACATCGAATCGATTCAGGTTTTGAAAGATGCTGCCGCCACTTCAATTTACGGTTCGCGCGGATCGAACGGGGTTATCCTCGTAACAACCAAAACCGGAAAGAAAGGCCAGACTAAAATCGATCTGGATATTAAATCAGGTGTAAGCGACTGGGCAAAAACCAACATTGGTTATGCCAATGGTAAAGATTATATTTCCATTATGGATTTGGCTATGAAAAATATCGGTGCCGGTCAGTATGACCCTGCGAATGTGGTCAAACAGCTTGATGGCGCAACTGAAACGATAACTCGTGACGAAGCGTTGAATAACAATACCAACTGGATTGACGCCATTTCGCATACAGGTTCGTTCTACGAAGCTAACCTTTCGGTTAGTCAGGGTTCTGAAAAAGGAAATTCCTATTTGTCACTTAAGTACAGAAGCGACGATAGTAACCTCAAATTTAACAGCATGGAAAGTTATTCGGCAAACATCAACCTGAATTACAACCTAATGAAGAACTTCGATTTGGGTTACCACTTACTTGCTTCATATACTGATAACGACCGTGTTAAATCGGGCGATGGAAAGCAAGGTGCTGGAGGTTGGGGGCAGGTTAACTCCAATTCGTTACCCTGGATGAAGATTTACGATTCAAATGGTTTTAACGGATACTGGAACTCCCGTGCATCGGTAAATGCTTTAGCTGGTGTTGATCCCATTAACTCACAATCGAACTTGAAAACCATCAACGTTCTTTCAGGCTTAAATGCAACATGGAAATTACCAATAGAAGGGTTATCGCTAAAAGGAGAATTCGGGATGAACTATGTAGCCAACCGCAGTCGTTCATGGCGAAGCGATGCATTATTGGTTAATGGCGCTGTTGCCCAGGAAACACAATACGAAACAAGCACGACTAACTACAACGCTTATTTCAATTATGATGTTCCACTACCTAAAATACATGTTCTGAATATAGTTGCAGGTGTTGAAAACACGCGGCAAATAGCACACGCCATGAGCCTTAACGGCACGGGCCTGGTTGGAAAATTTCCTGAAGTCGGTACTCCAAACGTATTGAGTGGCAATAGTAGTCTTGGTGGTGAATCGTACCTGAGAGGTTTCTTCGGTAGGGCTAATTATAAGCTTGACAATAAATACCTGGCCGGAGTTAGTGTTCGTCGCGATGGTATTTCGAAATTTACAGCAGATAATCGGTGGGCCACATTCCTTTCTGGTTCGCTGGGGTGGATCATTTCTGAAGAAAAATTCTTCCATTTTAAATCTGTTAGTTTGCTGAAATTGAGAGGTAGTTACGGTCAAACCGGTAATACCAACATTCCGAGCGGAATTACAACCGATGGATGGGGAATCAACAGTGGCTCATCAACTTTAGCCTCAACAAATAATACTTACCTGGCATTCATTGGTAACTCCGATATTAAATGGGAAACAACCAATTCGCTCGATGCCGGTATTGATTATGGTTTCTTCGGTAACCGCATCAATGGATCGTTGGCTTACTACCAGAAAAAAGTATCCAACATGTTGCTTGCTGTTACTTTGCCCCCATCGGCAGGTATTTGGGAAGCACAAAACTATTGCTGGCAGAACATTGGCGATATGAAAAACGATGGTTTCGAGTTCAATGTGAATTCTGTTATTTACAATAAACACGATTTCTCTTTCAATCTGGGATTCAATATTTCAACCAACAAGAACAAAGTTCTGTCGTTAGACCCAGCATCAGATGCCAATCATGTTGGTATTCTTCAGGCAGCAGAAGAAGGTATTATCCGCACAATCACCAAATCTGGCTTGCCATGGGGAACTTATTACATGGCAGAATATGCTGGTGTTGATTCTCAGAAAGGTATTCCGCTTATTTATGAGGTTAAAACATTGGATGACGGAACAACTGCACACACAGGAAATATCATTCCGGCAACCAATGAGAATATGAGCAACAACCGTATGATGCTTAAAGGGAAAACTGCTTTACCAAAACTGCTTGGTGGTTTCAATACCAACTTCACTTACAAACAGTTCGATTTAAGCTTGGTGTGGTCGTTTGTAACAGGTAACTACATATACAACCGTGTGTACCAAAGCTCAATGACTCCTAACCAGGGAATGCTTGTTTTGAATAAAAAATTGTTAACCGAAAGCTGGACAAAACCGGGCGACAAGACCTACTGGCCGCAGGTTGTAGCAGCGAACCTGTATATGTACGATAATGCCGGGAACCCAACAACTTCAGGGGTTGCCTATGGGTCAGATAACAATACACCTTCATCTCAATACCTCGAAAAAGGTGATTATCTGAAACTTCGTAATGTCACTTTAGGGTACACTATTCCTTCCGATCTGATAAACAGATACAAAATTAATTCGGCAAGAATATATCTGTCGGCCAGCAATCTGTTAACCTTTACCAAATTCTCGGGTTACAATCCTGAAGCCGGTATCGACCAGGCTACCGGAGGTAGTTACTCTGTGTTTACATCAATGCCTGCTTCGCGTACATTTATGTTTGGTTTGAGCCTTAACTTTTAATTCTTATGGTTATGAAAAATACTTTAAAAGCAATATTTGCAATATGCCTGTTATTTATTATTCCATCGTGTAACAACGATAAGTTTTTCGAACTGGAAAGGCCTAATCAGTATCCTTGGACTAATGTGAAAGAACTTGAATTGGCCGTTAGGACACCTTATCTTTTGCTTATGGGGAATGCCTGGGGTAGCCCGGTTGGCGCTTTGGGTTTGAGAGGTTTTGCGGAATCTGATATCTCACAGTACCTCAATGGAATTACCGGAGCAAGCTATTACTATGAATATTATAACCGGAAATGGGAAACAACTGTTCTGAACAGTGCTGATAAGGAATTAGAGTTGGCTTTCTCTTACCTTTACCAGATTTCAACTGAAACCAATGCACCTTTGAAATTAATCAACGATGCCGAAACCGCCGGAACTGATGTGTTCCCAAATATGACTGGAACCGACCGGGAAACGGTAAAACGCTATAAAGGTGAGTTGTTGTTTATGCGTGCCGTAGGTTATTGGTATTTAGCCCGTACCTGGGCTCCGCCTTATGATCCGAATGGTACAAACGATGGTAAATACTTCGTTTTGCGCCGCGACTATGTGAATGGTGCCAGCGATATTAAAAAAGGGACGCTGGCTACTGTTGCCGAAGTTTACAATTCCATTGTCCAGGATTTAAAAGATGCGATCAGCATACTTCCAACGACTTACGTTTCTTCTGAATTAAATCCGAGAACCAGGGTAAATAAATATGCAGCACAGGCTATGCTTGCACGTGTTTATTTTTACATGGGTCAGTATGCTTTGGCAAAAGCCCAGCTCGACGATGTAATTGCCAGTGGAATATATAATTTGAACGATGACCCAATCCAGGCTTTTAACAAAATTGCCGGACAAGGCCAGAGTAACGAAATCATCTGGGAAATTGCCATCGACGCAACTTCAAGTAAATTTGACCGTATCCCAACAATCTTCTCAAAATGTAATTACAATACCAATGGCGGTGGTCGTGGTCAATACTGGAACCATTGCTCATGGGCCGCATTTACAATGTCGTACTCAACTTTAATGAAAATTGGCTGGATGAATCCTGATTTATCGGTTGGACCAACAGCTACTGGTGATAAACGTTACACACAAACATTCATACGGTTGGAAGGATACAAAACCAATCCTTATACTGCTGCTGCTAATCCTACCGAATACTGGAATTGGATGAATACTTACGAACAACGCTATTCTCCGATTACTTATCCAATGGTTTGGCAGGACAAACATTATCGTGCGCCCACAACTGGACGTCGCTCGAATCGTCCAATGATTCGTTTGGCTGAAATGTACCTCACCCGCGCCAGTATCCTCATGTTGAACGGTGATAAAGCAGGTGCTGCCGCCGATTTAAATGTTGTTCGTAAAAGAGCTGGGCTAAGCGATATTAGTTCATCGACGATAACCGAAACCGACATTGAAAACGAACGCATCAAAGAATTGGCTGGCGAACATGCCGACCGTTTGCTATACCTGATTGCCATGCGTAAACCAATTGGTATTGGCGACCGTGACCCAAGTAAGTTTTCACCAATACTGCCTCCATATTCAACCTATTACTGGCAGGTTCCTGAAGCTGAAAAACAAAACAACGACGCATATAAACAATAAATAACAGTAAAATATTAGCGTAGTTCATTTGTAAAATTGCATTTGAACTACGCTATTTTTTTGCCTCATCCTCTAAATCCCATTTTTTATTTCGAACGTTCAACCTTACCGATGTAGGGTTTTTAGTTTTTCTGTGTACTACTGACAACGATCGCGATTGTATTTTAGCAAGACTACTGAACATTAATAATTGATCACTATTTATCTATGAATCCGAGAAGAATAAGCCAGCTTAAAATATTCGTAATTATCCTCATGGTCTTTCTGCTGGAATTGGTTCAACCAAGCCAGGCACAGAACGTCCCCACTCTTCGGTTTAACAAAGAAGGTAAATTTAAAATAGTACAATTCACAGATGTTCACATGAAGGAAGATCATGTGGGCAAACGCGACAGTGTCATTGGAACCATTACAACCATATTAAAGACAGAAAAACCCGATTTAGTTGTATTATCCGGAGACATTGCAACTTCTGAAAATGTCAAAAAAGCATGGTTGACAGTTGTTCAGCCAATGATCGATGAAAAAATTCCATGGGCAGCGGTTTTCGGAAATCACGACTGGGAACACGGATATTCCAATAAACAAATCATGAAATATTTGGTCACACTTCCATACAATTATTCGCAATTCGGACCAAAGAAAATTAGCGGCACGGGAAACTATGTATTGAAAATTAAAGCTTCAAAAAATAAGCAAACAGAAGCGCTGATTTATTGCTTCGATTCAAATGCCTACACCAAAGATCGGGAAAATCCGGAACTGGGTGAATACGACTGGATCAAATTTGATCAGATTGAATGGTACAGAAAAAAAAGCGAGAAATACACGAAAAAAAACGGGAGTAAACCCCTACCCGCTTTGGCGTTTTTTCACATTCCGCTGCCCGAATACAAAATTGTTCAGCAAAAGGCAACAACCGTTGGCAACAAAGAAGAGGATATAGCTTCACCTGTAATTAATTCGGGCATGTATAATGCCATGCTCGAAATGAAAGATGTCATGGGAACTTTCGTCGGACACGACCACAACAATAATTTCATAGGTTGCCTGAATAATATCTGCCTGGCTTATGGGTGCAAAACCGGACTTGATTCGTATGGCCGTTTTGAAAAAGGTGCCAGGGTGATCGAAATCTATGAAGGGAAGCGCAAATTCAGCAGTTGGATCCATACGCCAAAAAACGAAAAGGAATATCTGGTAAATTATCCGGAGTCATTTAATGAAAAGAAATAAAATGAGACGAACACCTATTAAATCAGAAAGCATGAAAACCGTTGTAAGCCTTATTATAATTGCCATATTCAGCATATCGGTGAAAGCCCAACCGGTAACTAAAGAATATCTGGAATCGCTTCGCCACAGCCACGACCTGAATTTGCCCCAATGGGGACCATACACTAAAAACTATATTGGGGTGTCACATATTCCAGATGTAAAAAAAGGCATTCGTTTCGATTTGAGTGTATTCCCTGGTTATTACCGGCGAAAAGTTGATGTTCCGGCCGTTACTTACGAATCGGGATACCATCCGTGGGAAGCCTCACCCAATCTCGAATATTTTTCGTTTCGGCACGAATTGGAATGGAAAGATCAGGTTTATACCGATGTTTCCTATTCCGTTGTCGATGAAAATTCACGCCTGATCAAGGCTGAGTTTGTTAACAATACCGATTTGCCTCAAAGTTTGGCTTTGCATTATATGGCTTCGGTACATTTCCCATCCATTAGAGAATATGCGCCAAATACTCCGGTTTATCCCGGAACAATCGATTTACCCAAAGGATCAAAATGGGTTGATGCGCTTGATTACGCTGATCTGGGATTTGCACATGGCCGTCCAACTGACAACCTGGTTTACGACGGGAAAATGCGTGCCGAAATTCGGGACAACGGTTTTATTAATGGTTCTGCAATTGGTACTGGCTTCGGAAAAGATAAAGGCGATTGGGTGAATTTCAATGGTTCGCTTGACCACAGTTTTTCTGATGGTGTTATTTGGCTGCGATACCGAATGGATAAAGACGATCAGTTGGAAATCAACTTTTCGGGACTGGCCAATAAATCGGTTTCGCTGAAAGGAAGCGGTGAAATACTGGCAGTTGAAATACCGGTTGGTAAAATTAATTCCGGAAATTATAGAATAAACATGGTGTCCAATGGTGGGGCGGCTATTGCGATCGACGGTTATACAATTGTGGAGAAAAAAGATGTTCAGCAAATTAAAACCGCAACAGTGAATTGGAACTATGTTCCTAAATTGATTAATAGTCCGATAGCCAATTCGTTAATCCTGAAATATGAGCAGTTCAACAATTATTACGGCATTTACTGGAACTTCCCGCAAACCGACATTCGACAATGGTTTTACAACGAACTGGGTGATGATTTTAAACATGAGGTTAATGAGCATGTCCTGAAAGAATTTCACAACGGCTCGAAAGATGGTCATTTTACCAATGTGTTTTTCAGGCCAATAAACTGCAAACCTAAATCGAAGCAAATTGTTTACGGATTTGTCTGTTCAGGAACAAAAGAAGAGGTGGAAGCCCAGCTCCGGAAAGCCAGTCAAACAACCGATTGGGAAAAATATTACTCCAATGCCCGTTCATTCTTACCTAAAAACCCAGTTAATCCGGAAGGCGAAAAATATGTTTTCAGCCAGAAAAGGATGGAAGCTGTTACCGCTTGCAACGTGGTATATCCGGTTTACACACAAAAACAATACATCAGGCATCGCGCTCCGGGTCGTTGGTGGGATTGCCTTTACACCTGGGATTCAGGATTTATTGGTATTGGCCTGTTAACCGACGATGTGCGCAGTGCGGTTGAAAACCTGAATGCTTACCTGAACGATCCCGATGAGCAGTCGGCCTTTATTCATCATGGAACACCGCTGCCGGTGCAACATTATTTGTTTCTCGAATTGTGGAATAAAACACAATCGCGCGAGATTTTAACCTATTTCTATCCAAAACTGAAACGCTATTACCAGTTTTTGGCCGGAGGCGAAAGCTCTTCAACCAATAAATTCAACTCGGATATACTCAGCACCTGGGATTACTTTTACAATTCGGGTGGCTGGGATGATTATCCGCCACAAAAATACATGCACGATCATGCCATGGAGCAAGGTACAACTCCGGTTGTTACCACTTCACATGTCATCCGGATCGCTAAAATTCTTCGCATGGCAGCTGACGAGCTTGGGCTGAAAGACGATGAAAAATTGTACACGAAGGATATTGCCCGGTTTGCTGCTGCCTTGCAGAAATATTCATGGGACGAACCTTCAGGATACTTTTCGTATGTGTTGTACGATACCAACAAAAAGCCAACCGGCAAATTACTATATCAGGATAAAGTAAACATGGACATGGGATTCGATGGGTTATCACCTTTGGTTGCCGGGATTACAACCAAAGAGCAAACCAAAAAAATGGTGTCTCATCTGGAAACTCCGGGCGAAATCTGGTCGAACGTTGGCCTTTCGGCAGTTGATCAAACCGCTCCATACTATTCAAACAGCGGTTATTGGAACGGAACCGTATGGATGCCTCACCAGTGGTTTTTTTGGAAAACGATGCTCGATCTGGGCGAAGGCGAGTTTGCTTACAAAATAGCAAAAACCGGTCTCGATGTCTGGAAGCAGGAAACCGAAGCTTCGTACAACTGCATGGAGCATTTTGTAATTGAGTCAGGGCGCGGAGCCGGATGGCACGAATTCGGTGGTTTGTCAACCCCGGTATTGGCGTGGTTTAAAACCTATTTCGAACCCGGAACGTTAACCGGCGGGCTTAATTTTTGGATGGAGAAAAAAGAATTTTCAGCGGACAACAGCGCGTTGGTTTCCGAAGTAAAACTATTCAACGATCAGGCTGAAACCTGTTCGGTGGTAGCCTGCATGAATCCAAATTATAAATACCAGGTTTTCTGGAACGGGAAATCAGTTCCAAATACCGAAATCAATAAAGGAAGTTTGCTGATCAGCCTTCCTGCCAGTTCTGGAATGGGAAAACTGGAAGTTCGGAAAGCAAACTCATTCAAATAACAGAAAATGAAGATCCTGACTATTTTTATCATTGTAGCTATTTCGCTAATTCAGATCGTTGAAGTATCTGCTCAAAATATTTCTTCGACGGGTATCCGGAAAGTTAAAGACATCATCGTCTATCAAGATTCTTTGTTCTATTCGGCGTTTCCGTCGGTGGTCAAACGTCCTGATGGAGAGATTCTGGTTGCATTTCGAAGGGCACCCGACCGGAGATTGTTCGGTCAACCGGGTATTTCGCATACCGATCCAAACAGTTATATAGTAATGGTTCGTTCGCCCGATGGAGAAAGCTGGACGAAAGAACCGGAATTAATCTTTGCACATCCGTTTGGCGGTTCTCAGGATCCTTGTTTGCTTCAGTTGAAGGATGGAACGTTGATTTGTACAAGTTATACCTGGGGAATTATCCGACCTGATGCTGACAGCCTACTCAATCAGAAATTAACGTTGGTTAAAGGGAGTACAGAACATTCTCCTGCCTATGCTTTCATGGGTGGATATTTAGTACGCTCGGTTGATGGTGGCGAGAAATGGCAGGGACCTATTTATCCGGCTTTTGTGCCTGCCGATATTCAAGTAAATGTGTGGGGAAAACCATTGCCAGCCTATAACCGGGGTGCTTTGTGTGAGGGTAGAAATGGCCGAATCTACTGGGCTGTTGCAGCAAAAGATGCTGATTCTCCTTCCAAAACCTCTGTATATTTGATGACTTCTGACGACAAGGGACTTCGCTGGAATTATTCATGTCCTATTGCTATCGACAAAAAAGTGTCGTTTGATGAGACATCAATTTATGAAACACCGAAAGGTGATCTAGTTGCTTTTCTCCGAACAGAGAATTTGACTGGGGAGTATTCAGGTATTGCCCGGTCAACAGATGGCGGAAAATCATTTCAGTATCAATGTCTGGGTTTTTACGGCTATCCGTTACACGCGTTAAAATTAACCGACAACCGGGTTTTGCTCACCTATGGTTATCGCCACAAACCATATGGCATTCGTGCGCGGATTCTAAATCCGGAGTGCACCGATTTTGCTTTGGCTTCTGAATTTACAATTAGGGATGATGGCGGCAGTGGAGATTTGGGTTACAGTTGGTCTGAAATGCTGGATCAAAACCGGGTTTTGGTAGTTTACTATTTCAATCATGCCAACGGTAACCGTTACATTGCCGGAACTATTCTCGAAATTAATAAAAAATGACCACATATTATTAGAATCTGATCAGCCCAAACAAATAGAGATGAGACTGTTGAAATGGATTTTTGTTTCGATATGCACCTTGTATCTGATTCTTTTAGTCGGGAACAGACAGGTTGGCTACTTTCTTTATGGAGGAAATAGCTACCTGAAACATTCGCTTAGTTCAGGAAATGTGGGTGTCCCAATTCAACGGACAAATGCATGGAAAACGCAATCTGCTTTTGCCGATAGTATTTACCTTTTATGGGCAAACAAACCAATAAAGGAAGATGAATTGGATGAGAAGGGAACCGTGCCACAGATATTGCTCGCCAAAATGTTGCTGAACAAGGATATTCACGAAATTAACAGCACCATCCTGAAATTTAAGGTTTGGGGAATTTCGGGTTCTACCTGGGCATTGAATAAAAATGGCGATTACGATTTTACAATTTCGACCTTGACTACAATTTTGTGGTTGTTTGGCGACAAAAAAGAAATTCTTTATCCTGAAACAACAGATTATCTGATCAATACGCTGCTAAGTGAAGATGGAAATCATTTTCGATACGCTGTTCCGCGCACGTTGGGATTAATAAAAGAAACAGAGAACCATGTGCTGATGACCGAAGGCTCACGTTATCTGAAAAATCGATGGATGATGCTGCACGGAAATTCGGATGCCCGCTACAACAATGTTGAAAATGGTATGGAGAATAAGCTGCTAGCCTTTATGGACGAAATGCAAACCAATGGCTTGTACGAATTTAATTCGCTACCCTATGTGGGTTATACCATTAAAGCATTGCTAAATCTCAAAGCTTTTGGGTCAGACGCAATCAGGGCCAAAGCAGGAGAGGTGCTCGACTATATGAACTGGTGCTATGCATTGGGTAGCTATCAGTTGAAACATTATCCGCCGATGCGCCGACGTTACGAAAAAGCGGGCATTCAAAAGTTAACTACCGACTACCATTCTGCTTTTATGAAAGCCTGGCTGAGTTATTCGCCAGTTGAAAAATACGATACCGATATTCGTCATGCCGAAGTTCATGCGCTCATGGGTTCCTGCATTCCATACCAGCCAGCCGATGAGGCAATCAAAACGATTTTCGATAAAGGAAATGGCTATTTTGTGAAATTAGGGCACGGTGAGAATGCCTGTCCCGAAATCTTTTCGGCCGGAAAACATTTTCTGCTTTCGGCTGGGGGTGCTAACCGCGGCGAAAACTCAATCATTGTTGCCCGGCCAATTTGTCTGTTTCTGAACGACACAGCTTCTGTGCTGGCTAATGTGTTTCATCTGGCTGGTCCTGGAAGCGATTTTATGAAATGGAACAACACCGGCGTTTATCAGAATTTTGCCTGTGCCGCTGGGCCAGTATGTGTTCCTTCAGGCCTGAACCCAATTCAGGAGCAAAATAACTGGGCAGTATATTTAATGAACGACAGTGTTTCGGTAGCTGTATATTCAACTGAAAAACTTGGAATCATGGCTATTACAGAACAACAGAATCCAAAGATATTTTTGGAAGATATTACTTGTTTAAATACCGATATCGCTCAATTAGACCATCGTTTCAGGATGCCTGGGGGAAGTGAAATTGAATACGATCTAAGTAGCCCCAAAGATCAATGGATAATCAAATCGGTTGACGGGAATCCGCTTGAACGAAATTACGATAAATGGCCTTTAATTCAAGGTAATTTTCAGAAATCAAATTAATTATATAAATTCAGACTATGAAACCTAAACTTTTTAAACTGTTAATTTTCTGTTGTGTTGTGTTCTTTTTGCTGAATGGAAATGACCTGACAGCACAGGTGCTTCCTGCTTTGAAAGCAAAAATTTCGGTTTCGCCGGAAATGCGGAATTCGTTTCTAAAAAATGGTCGGTTGATTCTTCGGTTAACAAAAAACCGGGGAAAAGAACCGCGAAATGGTGCAGAAATAACCATTGGGGCAACGGCTCAAAATTGGAATCCAAACGTTCCTTTTATTATCGACACGAAGGATAAAAAAGTACTTGCCACGGGCCTTGATAATAGTTCTTTTCATTCATCGGAAAAGTATTATTGTCAGGTCATTTACAAGCAAAATATTGACGATGGGCAGGAAAATGTGCCAGGTAACCTATACAGCAACGTGGATTCCACAGTTTTATCGCCCAATGTTCAAATAAACCTGAGCCTCGAAAAGATGATTCCTCCTTTTGAAATCATTAAAAATAAGTTCGTAAAATCGGTAGTCATCAAAAGTAAACTTCTATCTGATTTTTCAGGAAAGTCTCGTTATCTGCAAGCTTCCGTGCTGCTTCCTTCAGGCTATTTCGACCATCCGGAGCGGTCGTACCCCATTTGTTACAGGGCACCTGGATTAAACGGTCGTGCTTATTATATTCGTGACTTTATCACCGATCACGAGTTCGCTGATTGGTGGTTTACCGAGCAAGCGCCGCAAATCATTTATGTTTGCCTTGATTCTCAAGGCCCCTATGGCGATACCTACCAGGTCGATTCAGAGAACAACGGCCCCTGCGGAAAAGCTTTAACCGAAGAGTTAATCCCTGAAATAGAAAAACAAGTTCGCTACGACGCCAGGTCAAAAATGCGTTATCTGGTTGGTTATTCAACCGGAGGATGGATTGCTTTGGGATTACAGATATTCTATCCCGACTTCTTCGACGGTGCTTGGTCGTACAGCCCCGATCCGGTTGATTTCAGCCATTTTGGATTGATTGATATGTATGCCGATGAGACCATCTTTTACAACAAGTTTGGTTATCTTCAACCGGGCAGACGAACCATTTATGGTGAACCCATCCGCTCCATGAAAGACTGGATTGCCGATGAGAATGTGGTTAGCCGGACCAACAACTACCTGGTTTCAGGAGGCCAATTCGGCGCATACAATGCCGTTTTCAGCCCAAAGGGAAAAGATGGGTTCCCAGCGCTGGCATTCGACCCGGTGACCGGCAAGATTGATCATGAAATCGCCAAACAATGGGAAAAGTATGATTTGAAGAAAGTGCTTGAAAGAAACTGGTCAACGCTCGGGCCGAAACTTCAGGGAAAAATCTGGATTTGGACTGGCGATATGGATAATCTGTATTCGAATGTGGCAACCCGTTTCCTGAAGGATTTTCTGGATAAAACCGAGAATCCAAAATCGGATGCACAAATCTCTTTTACCCCAATGGCCGGCCATTGCCAGGAATGGGACGACAAATCGGCTTTAATACTAATTGGCAAAAAGGTTGAAAATCTTAAGAAATAATCTTTTGCGATGAATAAATACCTAAACCTCGTATTACTGTTTGTTTGGCTGCCTTTATGGCTTCTGGCAAAAGACGAAACCCTGATGAAATCCATTCAGGATTTTGGTGTTCTGCCAAAAAACAGTCCAGCGCAAAACCGGATCAATCTTCAAAAAGCCATCGACTGGGCCTCACCGCGTGGAGCCGCACTTTTTGTGGAACCTACGGATATACCTTACAAAGTGGATGGTGGAATCATTCTCAAACAAAATGTTTCGCTGATTGGTGTGCATGGGCCAGTTGGCAGGGGTACCAGCGATCCGGAGAAAGAGCACCCTGTTGGAAGTGTTTTCCAAATAGAAGATGAAAAGAATGTATTTATTTCGGTTGAAGGGGCAACCCAACTAAAAGGAATCCAGTTTTGGTATCCGAACCAGGCTTTTGCCGATTCTTCAAAAATTATAAAATACCCGCCAACTATCCAGGTGAGTCGCGATACAAATGTAAATGGAGTCACTCTTTCGTGTTTGACTTTTCTCGGCGAATATATTGCTATGGATTTCAATGCCATAAAAAAGTTTGCATGTGAGCAAATCCTTTTCGAACATTGTTACGGATATCCGTTAAGCGGCGAGTTCATCCGCATTGATTACTGTTACGACATCCCCCGTATTTTGCATTGCCATATCAATCCGGCCAACATGCGGTACATCAACCGTTCATTCCACAAGGAAGTGATCGATGCAGTTGTCGCTAAAAAATCGTTTGCCTATTCCATCAACCATACCGACAATGCCCAGGTGATGGACATTTTCACGTTTGGAACGTATGGTGGCATTTATCTGGGTACAGCGACTTACGGGCAAATGACCAACTTTAATTTCGATTGCGTGGCTGTCGGAATTTATAAGTCGGGCGATAATAGTAAAAACCGCAACTGGCAAATCGCACAGGGATCGATAATTGCCAATACCGGAGGAGACCTAAACAATGTTCACCCGATAATCATTGAAGGGCTGGGGCATACTTCCCTTTCCAATGTTGAAGCTTTCTCGGGTTCGAACGGAGCATTAACCTCATTCAATGGATCGACAGATTATCTGCTTGTGAAGGGCAATGAAAAACTTACCATCTCAATGTATGGCTGCCGTATGTGGGGCTATACTGCCGATAACCCGCTTACCATTGAAAATTCGAAGGCTATTATTCAGGCTACCGATTGCTGGGACAAAGACCAAAACCCGTTTAACCTGCATTAAAGATAAAGTCAATGACAACAATTTCAAGAAAGCAATTTATCGAAATTTCGGCTGTGGCTTTAACATTTGTAATTATCTGGATTCCTTTGTTTGGAAATGGCAGAAGGATAAGTAGTGAACCAGATAAACTTGTTGGCAATCGTTTTTTAACATTTAACGCAGTGATCAGGGTAAACCAGATTGAAGTTTCGAGGAATAAAAATCTGGGGTATGACGAACGTAAATTACACACTCCCGAACGGGTCATAAAATTTCGGGAGGCCATTGAAACAGGATTTCCCGGAGCAAAAATAACCTGGGCCTTTAGTTGGCTGGCACTGCATGATACCACTGTCGATTATGTAAAAATTCGGGAACTGGTTGTTGGTTATCACTACCATTTTGGCGACGAGATCACTTTTATTCCCGGGGCCTATTTCGCCAATGCTTACAATACAACCGAGCAGGTAAACAATGATTTGCATGACGGATTAGCTAAAGTGTCACAGATCGTTGGAAAAGGATATCGGCCAAAAAGCGTGGTTGCCGGATTTTTGTCGGCAAAGAATCAGGAGTATCTGGCAACTGCAGAAAATATTCATGTATGCCAAGGAAATATATGGAGCCAGTATGCTGTTGATAATCAGGATGGAGATGGCTCTATTTGCTATCCATATTATCCTTCGAAAGAACATTTTTGTAAACCTGCTCAAGATAAAAACGACTTTATTGACATTGTTAACCTTGACGGATGGACAATGGATTTTTTGGCGGCCCGAAGGGAGGGCTATGCCGAAGGATTCAACAGCCGAATGGGTGTAGGGCCTATTGAAACATTAGGTAAATATGGTTCGGAAATAGGCCTGAAAGAAATGCTCCACACCACCGCCATTCATTTCGACCGCGGATTTCAGTTAAACGGGTTTGCCTGGGTTACCAACTGCTGGGAGCTGTCGCTTCCTATTGATGTTGCAGGCTTGACCAACTGGTTAGAAGCCATAAAAAAACGTTGGCCGGATGCAAAATTTATAACTCAGGGAGATTTTGGACTGATTTGGAGGGAGCACTTTAAAACCAATAATTTTAATTACAGGTTTGAAGAAACAGGTTCGGGAATCGGAGGCTCTGATACCGATATGGAAATCCGTTGGTTCATGAATAAAGATTTCAGGTTCGCAACCCTACGCAACTGGAAATCCAATTCTCCTGAAATGGTTATCGATTATACTCCTTATACCCAAACAGTACACGAGCCAAATTCAGGCAGTACACGTAATTGGAGCCTGATGGGGCAAATAAATCAAAAACAAACCCGTCCCCAAGATAAGCCTATCCCTTTAATAAGTTTTTCGAATGAAATGCCATTGGAATATTTATCAAAACTCAAAACGAAATAGTTTTCTCAACCGAAACAGGTAAAATAAATTTTGAATTCCAAATACATTTAACAAGCTGAAAAAAAAATCTATTACCTCTATGAAAACCATCAAATTTCTATTAATATTTCTCTCTTTTCAGTCCTTTGCACAAAACAGTCCTGAAAGGTTGAGTTATCACCTTATCAAAACCGATGTTCAGGATAAAATTATTCCCTGGTACAATCCTGATCCGGGCGTATCTTATGATCACATTATTCAAATCGTTTGGAACTTTTGGGATACCATGCGAACTGATCTCAACGGATTGCCTTACTACATGAACCACCAGGTATGGACAAAAGGGCACAACGACGCACGTGGGGTTGGCGGAGACCAGATGGCTATGGCAATTTCGTCGTGGCGGCTGCTTTATACCTATACCGGCGATCAACGGATTCTGGACAACCTGAAGTTTATTGCCGATTATTATCTGTCGCATTCGCTTTCTTCTTCCGGTTGTAAATGGGGAAACCTGCCTTACCCGTACAACACACTTATTTATTCCGGAATATATGATGGCGATATGCTCCTTGGAAAAGGTTTTACCCAGCCCGACAAGGCTGGTTCTTTTGGGTTCGAGCTGATTAACATTTACAAAATCACCGGAAATAAAATCTATTTGGATGCTGCTGTTGATATTGCCAATACCTTATCGAAACTGATGATTAAAGGAGATAACGATCATTCTCCCCTGCCCTACCGGGTCAATGCCATTACCGGTGAAATTGGGTGCATGAACAAAGGTACTGCTACTGAAATAACCTATCCCTATACTTCAAACTGGGTTGGGACGATGAAATTATTCAGCCGACTAATATCTTTGGGAACGGGCGATACGGCCAACTACCTGAATTCGTTCCAAATACTGCTCGACTGGATGAAACAATATCCGATGAAAACCAATAAATGGGGGCCATTTTTCGAAGACGTTGGGGCATGGTCCGATACACAGATCAACGCCATAACTTTTGCACAATTCATTCTGGATAACCCGGAATTGTTCCCGGACTGGAAAGAAACATCGCGCCGTATTTTGGACTGGGTGTATCAGGAACTTGGTAATTCGAAATGGGAAAAATATGGAGCCATTGTAGTGAACGAGCAGACAGACTACCGGATTCAAGGCAACAGTCATACCGCCAGACAAGGAGCTACGGAGCTTTTATACGCTGCAAAAACCGGGGACCAGACTGCAAAGGAACGAGGTCTCCGCCAGTTAAACTGGGCAACCTACATGGTGAACGACGATGGCGAAAATACCTATCCGAACAACGAAACCTGGATGACCGATGGGTATGGTGATTACATCAGGCACTATTTAAAGGCCATGGAAGCATTTCCTGAACTTGCCCCAGGGAATCAGGATCATCTCGTTTCTTCATCTTCGGTCATCAAGAAGATTACCTACAACACTGAAGTCGTTCAGTATGAAACTTTTGATAAAGCTTCTGTTGAGATATTACGTTTGAAAACGAAGCCGAAAGAAGTCAAGGTTAATGACATTCAGCTTTCTGAATCAGGTGAGCCGGAATTCTGGAAATGGAAGGCACTGGAATCCGGAGGAATTCTGGAAATTAAACACCAGAATAGCACAAAAATAGCTATCAGCTTTTAAGCAAGCAACATGAGAAAATGTAGTTTTTTCATAGTCCTGTTATCGTCAGTATTCATTTATTCATGCAAGTTGAATAAAGATTTTGCATTGCATGATTTTCAAAACGAATGGTCACATCACTTTGCTTATGGTAGCCCAACCTGGGATTCATTCGAACGCTTTTCGAACAACCCAGTTTATGTTGGACGCAAAGGGATGGAGTGGCCTGTAAACGGGTTCTTCTTTAGCGATCCGCAGAGTAAATGCTGGTATCTGTACATTGGAGAATATCGTCGTGGCTATGAAATAAAAAAGAACGCTTCGACGCCGGATTTCAATTGTGTCATTTACAAATCGACAGATAAAGGAAAAAACTGGAAAAAGATGGGCAATTTGTTTCCTGCTGGCATGAGCTGCTATGATTCGTTGCACATACAGGTTCCTGATGTTATGGTATTATATGATCAGGGAAAATATCATTTAATATTCGACTGGGTTTCGAGTAAAGCATCGTGGCAGGAGATGGGTGAAAGCGGCATTGGATACGCTGTGGCGGATCATCCGGAAGGGCCTTATACGGTTAGCAAAGAACCCATAAAGATCAATACGCAATACAAAAACGATCCGCTTTTAGGCAGATACTGGAGAATGTATGCTCCTATGCTGGTAAAAAGGCAAAATGACTGGGTCGCACTGTACATGATGGATAGGTCGCCAACCCAAAGTTGGGCATTGGCGGCATCAACCGCTTCGAACCCGGAAGGTCCATATAGTAAGCCGGTATTGATAAAACATGTTGAAATGAAAACGGAATATCCTCCACTTATGGAATACTTTCCGGCATTTACACACCAGGGATATGTTTATTTTCCAGCCACGTCTGTTGCTATGAATCGCAATTACCAGCAGATTTGCAGGGTTAAAACAGAAGATGTGCTGAGCGCTGATAAATGGGAGTTATTTAGTGCAGGTTCTGCTTGGCATTCGGCAAACTCCGATAATGAATACGCCGGAATTTGGGGCCAAACGTTTACTGGATTTGTTGATGATTCGGACTCAATCTATGTGATGTATCCATCAAAAAACAAGCAAGACTTCGGAACAATCAATCTGGCCAAAGCTTCATGGAGCAAGCTTTTCAGAAATAAAGGATTTTCGCTGTCAGCCTGTGAAGGAGGTTCATTCACCTATATCAAAAAGGGAATTGATTTGTACACCTTGAATATGGATTTTGAACTTGTAGGAACCATGCATCTTATCTGGGACTTTCAAGGACCGCTTGATATAGAAAATATGTGGGGCAAATTTTCACTCGACCGACCAGAATGCAGCTATAGCGAAATTATAATTTCACAAACAAACTGGCAAATAAAACGCCATGACCGGGAACAAATACAATTACTTGATTCCGGCAAATTTCAGTTTCAAAACGGCGTAAACAATCTTCAAATCAGGACGGAGAATGGCAACTATTTCCTTTTAATTAATGGCCAGAAATGTAGTAAAATCAAGCAGACTGCCGATCATGGTCTTATTGGGATAATGCTTGATCCACACGCCAATTTATTTACCAGCCGTTTTGATGTTACCGGAAAACGAACAAAACAAAAAATCGTTTATGGCTGTAAGGAAGCATTGTTAAATTCCGGGAACCTGAACGATGACTGGAAATTTATGAAAGATCCGTTATTCAGGTATGGGAATGGAGCCATTTCAAAACAACGTTCCGGTTTTGCCAAATGGAATTTTGAAGGAACTGAAGTTGAAATATATTTGCCTAAAGGTCCGGATTTCAGTTCTGTAATCGTTTATATTGATGGTTTTAAGGTTGGAGATATAAACCTGAGAAATAACCAGTTGTTGAATTCTTCGATGGTATTTAAATCGAAGCCTTTGCGAAAAGGAACACATGCTATTTATATTGAATCAAAAGATGGACAATTGCCTTTGGATTGCATCGAAGTGACTAATTAAAACTAAAACCAGTAAAATATGAGAAAATGTATCGCATTATCTTTTTTGTTATTGTCAATGAGCTTGTTGACACAAACAATAAAAGCTCAGGAACTATCGCATAAACCGTTTAAAAGAGCCGATAGTTTCTTCGGGTTGCACTTCGATTTTCATGCGACAGACAAGGATAATAAAATCGGCGAAACGATGACCGAAGAGCTGGTTGATAGTATGTTAACCATCATAAAGCCCGATTATATACAGGTCGATTGTAAAGGCCATCCCGGCATTTCAAGCTATCCGACCAAAGTTGGCAATCCTGCACCCGGATTCGTCAAAGATCCGTATCCGATCTGGCGCAAAGCTACGTCAAAGCATGGCGTTGGGTTATTTGTGCATTATTCCGGCGTGATCGATCAAGAAGCCGTAAAGAAACATCCCGACTGGGCTGCGCATGATCAGGATGGGAAAATCCGGAGTGGGAAAAATTCGGTGCGTGGTCCTTACGTTGATCAGCTTCTCATTCCTCAAATGAAAGAGTTGATCGATAACTATCAGATTGACGGAGCCTGGGTCGATGGCGAAAGCTGGGCGTTGGAACTGGATTACAGCAAATACATGCTCGATGCATTCCATCGGGAAACCGGGATTTCGAGCACTCCTCACTCCGAAAAAGATTTGGGCTGGCAGGAATTTCGCAGCTTCAACCGGAATTCGTTCCGGAAATATATTTCGCACTATGTTGATGAATTGCATCGGTACAATCCCAATTTTCAGATTGCCAGCAACTGGGCGTTCTCTTCATTTATGCCTCGTCCGGTTGATGTGAATATCGATTTTATTTCGGGCGATTTTGATCCCAACAACAGCATATACAGCGGATTGTATGAATCTCGATGCATCGCTTCGCAAGGAAAACCATGGGATTTGATGGCATGGAGTTTTACACACGACGGCGAAGGTTGCTTTATCCACAAATCGCCGGTTCAACTAAAACAGGCCGCAGCAACAGTTATTTCGATGGGTGGAGGATTTCAGATTTATTCGACGCAAAACCGTGATGCTTCCATCAAACCCTGGCTTTTCGGTACACTGAAAAGTGTTGGCGATTTTTGCCGTGAACGTCAGCCATATTGCCAGAATGCAAAACCTATTCCGCAAATAGCTTTGCTTTATTCGACAGCCAATTTCGAGAAAAATTCAGGGCCTCTTTATTCCAGTTCGGGTAAAATTTCTGATCCGTTGAGGGGAATACTCAACCTTCTGCTCGACAGTCAGAATGCAGTGGAAATTCTGATGGAACATCATTTGGAAAAACGAATCGATGAATACCCGTTGGTGGTTATTCCTGAAACGGAATATTTAACCGACGAATTTAAAAAAGTATTGCTCGGCTATGTGAATAAGGGCGGGAACCTGCTAATTGTTGGTGCTGAGGCAACTGCGATGTTCGCTGATCAATTAAACGTTGAATTAACCGACACCGCTTCGTATGTAACGAAAAACTTAGCGTGGAATGGACAAATGGCTGGAGTGCGCGGATTGGTTCAACCCTTTAAACCGAAATCGTCCACCGAAACACTGGGCAAAATCTATAATGAACCTGACTTTCGTTTTCAGTCTTCACCAGCAGCAACAATTGTCTCCTATGGGAAAGGCAAAATTGCCGGAGTTTACTTCAACATCGGCAAATATTACCTGGCGATGAATAACCCTGTTTATCGGAATTTTGTAAATGCGCTTGTCAAAAAGTTATTTCCCGATCCAAAAGTTGAAGTAATCGGGTCTGAAGATGTAGTGGTTACAGTAAACAAGCTTGACAATAAACTGGTTGTGAACCTCATCAATATGTCTGGTCCGCACGCCAATACCCGTGTTGCCCGATTCGACAGTATCCCAGCAATCGGGCCTTTGACTGTTAAAATAAGAACAGATAAAAAGCCATTGAAGGTTACGCTCCAGCCGGGAAACAATATCCTGAAATATTCATATTCCAACGGAATGGTAGCGACAACCATTGATAAAGTCGATATTCATTCCATTATTGTGGTTGAGTAAAACGAAGCAATATTGCACGAAGATTACTCACGAATACCAACAGACCAACTAAAAACGAATAACCAACATGAAAAGGCAATCATTCCTACTAAAAGCCACAGTTCTCTTTCTTGGTATATTTCTCTTGTTTACGCTGGAAAGTCAATGCAAAGAGATCGAAATTTACATTTCGTCCAGTGGCAGTGACAGCAATTCCGGCACCAAAGTTTCGCCGTTGAAAAGCCTCGAAATGGCCAAAGCGATTGTCCGTTCTTTCCGCAAGGAAACGCCAAACGAAAAGGTGACCATTTACGTCGAAGATGGATTTTATCAGCTTGAAAAACCGCTTGTGTTTACCGCTGAAGATTCTGGAACAGAAAACTATCCGTTTGTTGTTAAGGCTTTCGGGAAAGGAACGCCGACTTTTACCGGTAGCCGTGAATTAAGAAAATGGCAGATACTGACAGATCAGGCAAAACTAAAATTACTGAGGACCGAAGTAAACGGAAAAATATACGTTACTAACGTAAAAGAAGCTGGAATTACCAATTTTGGAGATCCGATAGAACCTGGTAAACGTCCCGAATTGTTTTGCAACGGACAATTGCAAACCCTGGCCCGCTGGCCTAATCAAGGTTTTACCAACGCCGGGCTAGTTAAAGGAGCCACCGAGTTACCTCCAACCTTTATGAAAAAAAGAGGCACCAAAGAAGGAATTTTTGGGTATGTTAATCCACGTCAAAATCGCTGGGCGAATGAAAAGGAAGTTTGCCTGGGTGGTTACTGGTTTTGGGACTGGGCCGACGAATTTCAGAAAGTGAGTAAAATTGATTCGCTCTCTAAAATTTTGCATTTAACCGAGCCCTACCATCGTTACGGATATAAAGACAGTCTGCGTTATTTTGGGGTAAACCTGTTTTGCGAGATCGATCAGCCGGGTGAATGGTATCTCGACCGGTCAGACGGACAATTATACTGGTATCCTCCGGTTGGCGTAAATCCCGAAAAAGCACAGGTGACGCTTTCGGTTTTCAATGCACCTTTTATGGTTGAGCTGAAAAATTGTTCGTATGTGACCTTGCAGGGATTGAGTTTCGAGGAAAGTCGTGGAAGTGCGTTGTCCATAACCGGGGGTAAAAAATGTCTGATCAAAGATTGCCGTTTCGAACGTTTTGGGCACGACGGTATTCATATCGACGGCGGTTCTGAACATGGAATCTCCGGATGTTTGCTCCGGACGTTGGGTTTTCGAGGAATCGACATGAAAGGTGGTGACCGGAAAACGCTTACGGCTGCCAACGATTATATCGAGAACACGGTTGTTGAATATTTCTCGCTTTTCAAACGCACCTACGAACCGGCAGTTTATCTTGATGGCTGTGGTATGCGAGTCAGCAACAACCGATTCAGGAATTCGTCGTCGTCAGCCATGCGGCTGGAAGGCAACGATTTTACCATCGAATATAACGAAATTAGTCAGGTCGTCAACGAGTCGGACGACCAGGGAGCACTTGATATGTGGTATAATCCGTCGTATCGGGGTGTGAAAATCAGGTACAACCGTTGGTCCGACATTTTAGGTGGAACACTTTGCGGGTCTGCCGGTGTCCGGTTAGACGATATGATTTCTGGCGTAACCATTTTCGGGAACATCTTCGAGCGGTGCGGGGGAAAACTGTTTGGCGGCGTACAAATACACGGGGGAAAAGACAACCAGGTTGAAAACAACCTGTTTTATAATTGCTTTTCAGCCGTAAGTTTTTCATCCTGGGGCGAAAAACGCTGGCTGGAGCAACTGGATACTCCTGTAATGAAGGAAAAACTCTATTCGGAAGTTGACATTAATTCTTCCTTGTTCCTGAATAAATATCCTGAACTGAAAAACATTCGCGAAAATGCGGACGTTAATACTGTGAAAAACAACCTGATTATCGATTGCAAAAACCAATTTCTAAGGAACAAAGAAGGTCTTCAGGTTCTGGAAAATAATCCGGTTCTTCAGTCAGAAGGAAAAAAGCCTGAAGCATTTTGCTCTCCGAAAATCCTAACAAAATATGGGCTACAGCCTATTCCTGTCGAAAAGATTGGACCAAAAAATAATCCGTGGATCAAATAGAATTTATTCCTTCAAAATGATGAGATTTTATAAAGTAATGAATGCAAATAATTCGTTAACATGAGAGCACGTTTTTTGATTTTAGCCTTTCTGTTTTTGCTTGATATTGTATGTTTTGGAACAACACCAATCTATGTTTCGCGTCAGGGAAGCAATTCTGGAGATGGAAGTTTAAAACGCCCATTCCTGACCATTGAAAAAGCCAGAGATGTAATTCGCGAAAAAAGGTTGTCGGGTACCAACGAACGATTTTCAATTCAGCTTAGAGGAGGCGATTACTATTTCACAGAGACTGCCGAATTCAATCGTCAGGATAAAAATCTGGAAATAACTCCATACAACAACGAAAAAGTTCGGTTTACGGGTGGAATTTCAATTGATCCGTCAGAAGCAAAGCCTGTCGCCGGAAGTGATAAAGAATTATTGTTTCCAGCGGCAAATCGAAGCAAAATCAGCATGATCGACCTCCATAAACTTGGCATAACCGATTATGGCGAATTGAAACAGGTTGGGTTTGGTCATCCGGTTGTGCCTTCGTGGATGGAACTTTTTGTTAATGGTAAACCCTTTCATTTGTCGCGCTGGCCAAATGATTCGACTGTTGCGATGGGAAATATTCTCGACAGAGGGTCCATTTCTGCTGAAGGCGAAAAGGATAACCGGGTAGGAAAATTTAACTATCCGGGCAATCGGCCATCAAGCTGGAAATCCAAAGATGACATCTGGATATTTGGTTATTTTCGCTACGGATGGGCCGATGATGCCATAAAACTAGCTGATATCGATACTGTCGGAAAAATCTTTACAACAAGTCAACCTCATCTGTACGGTTTCTTTTCAAAAGAGAAATGGAATCGTTGGTATGCCTACAATATTCCTGAAGAAATTGATGCTCCGGGCGAATTTTACATCGATCGGAAAGAGGGAATCCTCTATTTTTATAATCCGGGACCAATTGAACAACTTGAAGTTTCGGTTCTTGAAAAACCGCTTATTTCCTTCAAAGAATCGGCCGACATTCTTGTTAAGGGAATAACTTTTGACTGCTCAAGGGGTGTCAGCGTCGAAATGCAAAGCACATTCCGGTGCCTGCTGCAAAATTGCAAAATCCGTAATCTGGGATCATATGCCGTTAGCATCAGCGATGCAGATGATGGTTTGGTTGGTAAAGGAAACGGTTTGATTAATTGCACAATATCAGAGACTGGCTCCGGAGGAATTCAATTGTTTGGCGGAAATCGGAAAACGCTTGATTCTGCCGGAAACTTTGTTGAGAATTGCTGCATTCACGATTTTAACCGGATTACCAAAACCTATTGCGCAGGAGTTCAGATCAGTGGAGTTGGAAACCGGATTTCCCATTGCGAAATTTATAATTCTCCACATATGGCCATCTTTCTTCATGGAAATGATCATTTGATAGAATATAATGACATTCATGATGTTTGCCAATCGACTGATGATGTCGGGGCGCTGTATTACGGACGAAATCCATCCGAAAGAGGGCATCAGGTCAGGTTTAATTATTTCCATCAGATAGGAAATATGCAACCTCATACATCTGCAATCTATCATGATGACGGAGCCTGCGGAATGTCTGTTTTTGGGAATGTATTTTACAAAGCAGGAACCTGGCCTGTTTTGATTGGTGGAGGAAATGACAACCCATATGTTAACAATATTTTTGTTGATTGTCCGGTCGGAATTTATGTCGATAACCGCCTGGATAACTGGGCCAAACAATGGCTTGTTCCAGATGATCTTTTCGAAAAAGACCTGAATGAAATTAGCTATAATAAACCGCCATACAGCATCCGATATCCTCAACTTGCCAAATATTGGGATGAAAATCCAGACTTTCCCAAGCGGAATGTAGTTGATAAAAATGTATTTGTTCGGGTAGCCAAAACAATTAAAAATGAGCAGAGATGGCTCGATATTTCAGAAAATAACTTGATAACCAATGATGATCCCGGCTTTGTAAACGAGAAAGAACAAAACTTTAAGCTGAAAGAATCGTCAGAGATATTCAAAAAAATACCCGGATTTAAGCAAATCCCTTTTGAAAAAATAGGGATCTTAGGTACGGAAAAGTCACATCAATAAGAATTCAATCTTAAAACAAATAAGCATGTTCAAAATAACTGCATTATCACTTATCCTATTTGTTTTTTTTATAGGATGTCAAGCAAAGGAAAAGCCATCCGGAAAAGATTTTACCAGGTTTGTTAACCCAATCATAGGTACAGCCCCAACGACAACCGAATCGGGCCTGAAACACGGAGATGGCACTGAAAACAATGCCATGGTTCAACCCAATGTGACCATGCCTTTCGGAATGACCAACTGGTCGCCACAAACCACCAATACCGAACGAAAATGTGTTTCAGCATATTACTACAAAGATACGCTGATCACTGGATTCCGCGGATCACATTGGTTGAGCGGTTCCTGCACGCAGGAATATGCTTCAATGGCTGTTATGCCAATATCAGGTCAACTGGTGTGCAATCCGGCAAAACGAGGTTCTCACTACGCGCACTCATCCGAAGTCTCGGGCCCTCAGTATTACAAAGTCGATCTGGATACCTACCAGATCAAGGCGGAAATGACTGCTACGACCCGGTGTGGAATTTTTTGCTTTACCTTTATAAATGCTGGCAACGCGCACATTGTAGCCAACCCAAATAACGATAAAGGGGAAGGATTTGTGCAGGTAATTCCTGAAAGGAATGAGATAATTGGGTACAATCCTATACGCCGGATTTACCAGGGATGGGGAAAATCGGCAGGATTTTCAGGATATTTCGTTATGAGGATGGAAAAACATGTTGATTCGTATGGGGTATTCACCGAAGACCTGGTTAAGAACGGACAACTTCAGATGGAAAAACAACCCAACTTAGGTGCTTACTTTTCATTCAAGGTTAAAAAGGGTGAGCAGGTAAGGGTGAAAGTAGGAACCTCATTTGTGAGTATCGAACAGGCCCGAAAGAATCTGGATACTGAGATTCCGGATTTCAATTTTGAAAGTACACGACAAAAGTTGAAGGATAACTGGAATAAAATATTGTCGCGGATTGAGGTTGAAAGTAACAATACCGATGAACTGGTGAAATTTTATACCGCCATGTACCATTCGTTCCAGCAACCGCGCACCTATAATGATGTGGACGGGCAATATCCGCGATTCGACGGAAACGATCAGACAGATACCATCTGCAACGGTAATTACTACTGCGACTTTTCGGCCTGGGATACCTACCGGGCTCTGCATCCGCTGTATAACCTGATTGCTCCGGAATACAATGCCGACATGGTTAAATCGTTGCTCACGATGGGCAAAGTTCGTGGCTGGGTGCCGATATTTCCCAAATGGAACAGCTATACGGCGGCAATGATTGGTGACCATGCCGTTTCAATTATCGCCGAAGCATATATTAAAGGAGTAATTACCCTTACCGAAGAAGATTATCAATTGATGAAGCACAATGCAACGGAAACGCCCGCCAAATTTGAGGATTATGCTGACGGAAAAGGTCGCAGGGCTTTGCCATCGTACTTAAAATATGGATATATCCCGCTGGAAGATTCCGTTCAGGAAGCGTTTCATAAAAAGGAGCAGGTCTCACGCACACTCGAATACGCGTATGATGATTTCAGTCTGGCACAGGTTGCACGAAAAATGGGAAAAACCAGCGATTACAACTACTTCATGAAACGCGCCCAAAATTACCGGAATGTGTTTGATCCGGCAGTGAACAATATGAACGGTCGTTTTGCCAATGGTGCGTTTACCAAAGATTTCGACAAGAACAAGAAGATGTTCTACATCACCGAAGGTACGCCATGGCAATACAACTGGTATGTTCCGCAAGATGTGGAAGGCTTGATTGGCCTGATGGGCGGAAGGGAAAAATTCAACCAGACACTCGATGATTTTTTTGCACAGGGACAATACTGGCACGGGAACGAGCCGGGACAACAAATCCCGTTTTTATACACCTATTCAGGCCAACCCTGGAAATCATCCAAAGAGGTTCGTAACGTGCTAAAAACCGAATACAGTACTGGTCCGGGAGGATTGAGCGGTAACGACGATTCGGGACAAATGTCGGCCTGGTATATTTTCGGCGCACTCGGGTTTTATCCGGTTTGTCCTTCTTTGCCAGAGTATGCGATATCCGGTCCGGTTTTCGAAAAAGCAACGATCAAACTGGGGAATGGCAAAATTCTCAAACTCTCGGCGCCCGGAACCTCAGAGAAAAATTGCTACATCAAATCCATCCGTTTTAACGGCAAAACGATTGAAAATTACAAATTCTCACATTTTGATCTGATGAATGGTGGAACGGTTGAATTTGAGATGACTGATCATCCGGAGCGCACAAAATCAAATAATTAGCATTTAGAAGACGATGAATAATCGAACAGGAAAAAATAATTGGATATTCGGTTTATTGCTTATTCCATTTATCAGTGCAATTCAGGCATTAAACCATTTCGGATTTTTATTCAAATCGGGAGTTGCCGGAGGCGGGATTCTGATACTTCTTTACCTGTATGGCAAACAATTGAAACAGTCGAAAGATGTTTGGGCAATTATTGGTGCATTTCTGTTTTCGATTGGCGGCGACTGGTTTCTGTCGAACAGGAACGGAGAAATGCTCATGTTTATTGGCGGAATAGCCCTGTTCTTTATCGCTCATGTCGGCTATCTGACATTTGCGCTGATGAATGGTCAGTTAAACAGGATTTACACGGCACTTATTTTGGGCGCTTATCTGGTTTTCTTTTCCCTGATAATATATCCCGGAATTAATGATAAAACCCTGATGCTGGCCTCACTGTTCTACCTGCTGATTTCATGCTTTTCACTGGGTGCTGCTATCGGAATTTCAGATCATACCTGGTTCAAGGGATTGTATATTTTTGGTATCGGCTTGGTTTTGTTTTCTGACACAGCCATTTCGTTACGCGAATTCGCAAAATTTAAAGAGCTGGATTTCCTCATTCTGCCAACCTACTACCTGGCACAAATCAGTATCACAGCTTCCCTGATGGTTCGGCAGCGTTCAAAATAAACCTAAAAACTTAAACCAATAATATACCTGATAATGAATGCAAAGAAATGGAAATTGACGATCGTTGTGTGCGGATCGATTACCTTGTTGCTTCTTTTTACTCAATTCAAAAAAGCTGATGTTTTGCCTGAAAAATGGATGAAATCATGGTCGTCTCCGCCAGTGGAATATCGGCCACTTCAGATTGTCCATGGCGCCGACATCCGCGATAAAGCCACATATTACAAAGATAGTTGCGGACTGGGCGGCGTTGTTTGCAACGTTCCTTTCGGAGAAAACTATCTGAAGTCAGAAAATGATTGGAAAGTTTACGTTGACGGGGTAAAAGCAATGCGCAAAAATGGCCTTCGTGTCTGGATTTACGACGAGGATGGATACCCCAGTCTGGGCGCCGGAGGTCGGGTTCTTGAGGCAGATCCGTCGCTGGAAGCGCTCGAAATGGTGTATGAAAAAGACAGCAAAACTCCATTCGTCATTCGCCCCTGTTACGAATACGTACATGCAAGCAACAATTTTTACATGGCCCGCCGTTATCCAAATCCGCTTGATCCAAAGGCCACTCAAAAGTTTATTGAATTGACACATCAAGCCTATTTCAATCACCTGGGGCCTGAACTTTACGGTCAGGTTGAAGCATTTTTTACCGACGAACCTTCGATGATGGCTGTAAATTTAGGTCAGCTTCGTGATGATGTACGTAAAAACGTCAAGGTAAAAGATCCGATTGATCCGGACAAAAAAAACTTACCTATGATTTCCTGGGCGAAAGATTTGCCTAAGAAATACAAAGCCAGATACGGCGAAGAACTAATGCCTGATATCGCCTCCCTGTTTTCTGGAAATGAAGAAAAAGACAAGGTTTTCCGGCAAAAATTCTGGTCGTTGCTGGCCAAATCAGATCGGGACTACTTTTACAAAGCCATACAAAGTTGGTGTAAAGCAACCCGGGAGAAAAATAAAAGTACTGGACCAGTAGCATCGGGCCATGGACTGCGTGAGGAGTATCCGGCAATTCATGTTCCACTCGACGGAAATAAGCTTTTGGTTTCCTCCGGATTTGATATTCCGGGACTCGATCAATTGAGTTCCGATCCGACCATTTGGGGCGATGATTCATGGATGGCCGCTTTCTTTCCAAATTCATCGGCAACTCTTAACGGGCAACGTCGCGTGATGTGCGAAATGAGCGACTTCGACCAAACGCTCAATGGCAAAGGTCCGGCAGATTTACAACACATGCAGGCCGCAACTGCCTGGCAAATGGCATTCGGAGTAACCGATTTTAACTTGTATTACTCAACTACTTATGGCGACAAATACCCGAACCGAAAAGAAGCAGTTTATCGGGAATACTGTAACTTCGTGGGTCGGGTCAACTCAATTTTAATGGAAGCTAAACCCATACGAAAGACTTTGCTCTATTACCCCATATACGATTTCCAGCGCGAATACATTCCAACTGCCGAAAAAATGAGCGTAAAAACTCAAAGTGAATTGAGCCAAATACTATCGGATTCGTTCCGCGATTTAGGTGCAAATTTATTGAAGGCGCAAAACCAATTTGTTCTGGTCGATTATCTGACCCTCGAAAAAGCCACCGCGAATGCTAACGGAACCATTCAAATTGGCAATAGTCAATATTCGTCCCTTGTGTTTCCAAAAGGGATTACGCTTCCTGCTTCGGTAGAGTCTATTCTTGAACAAGCCAAAAACAAAGGGCTGAAAATTGTTTATGCCAATGACTACACAGAATGCCCATCGCCCGATCAACTGGTTCAACTCATTGGAACAGAAGAAAAATTCATTCCAACCAATACATCCATCGCTTTTGGCAAGTTTACCCGCGAAGGCCGGGAGATTTATACGATGGTCAACACCGGCAGTGAAACCTATAACGGAACGCTGAAAGTACTGAAAGGAAATCGGTACCTTGAATTGAATCCGCAAACCGGCGAAATTTCAACAGGAAAAAAACTTACAGATCGCACAATCCCTGTCATTTTAGTACCCTTACAAACCAGAATATTTATCATCGATTAAGTCAATGCCTGTCCTACTTAATTCACAATTACATAAACAGATGAAGAAGATTTTCAATTTTACGTTTTTATTCGTTCTGCTAGCCTCAATTCCAAGCTTTGGGCAGCAAACAAGCAGCAAAAAAAACTCATTGGTCGAATTTGTCAATCCATTGGTAGGAACCGATTCTGACCACGCCTTGTCAAACGGCAACACCTATCCGGCAATTGCCTTGCCCTGGGGAATGAATTTCTGGACTCCACAGACCAACAAGATGGAGAATAGCTGGACTTACATGTACGATGATGTGAAACTCAGGGGATTCAAGCAAACCCACCAGCCAAGCCCGTGGATTGGCGATTACGCCGCTTTCTCGTTGTTTCCTGAAACCGGAGAGATCATCGTCGATGAGAATAAACGGGCATCGTGGTTCTCGCACAAAGCCGAAACAGCCAAGCCTCATTACTACAAGGCATATCTTTCGAATTACGATGTAACCACCGAGATAACACCCACTGAACGGGCGGCTCAGTTCAGGTTTACTTTTCCAGAATCCGACGTATCACATATTCTGATTGATGCGTTCGATAAAGGATCGATGGTGAAAATATCGCCTCAGGAAAGAAAGATTACAGGTTATTGCCGGAACAACGATGGCGGCGTTCCTGATAATTTTCACAACTATTTCGTTATTGTTTTCGATAAGGAATTTACTGAATTCGCCACCTGGAAAGACAGCACTTTAAACAACAGCAGCGCACAGGCCGAAGGAAATCATGTGATGGCCATTATCTCGTTCAGAACAAAAAAAGGAGAGATTGTGAATGCCCGCGTCGCCTCATCATTTATCAGTTTGGAGCAAGCTGAGCTTAACCTGACAAGGGAAATCGGGCAAAACACGTTCGATCAGACGAAGGCCAATGCTGAAGCTGCCTGGAACAAGGAACTTGAGCGGGTAAAAGTGGAAGGTGGAACCGTTGACCAGTACCGCACTTTTTATACCGCATTATACCGTACCATGTTGTTCCCGCGCAAGTTTTACGAAATCGATGCAATGAACAAAGTGGTTCACTACAGTCCATACAATGGGAAAGTACTACCGGGATACATGTTCACTGACAATGGCTTCTGGGATACTTTCCGCGCCGTATTTCCGTTTTTCACGCTGATGCACCCCTCGCTCAGTTCTCAAATCATGGAAGGACTGGCCAACACCTACGACGAGAGCGGATGGCTTCCGGAGTGGGCCAGCCCCGGCCACCGCGATTGCATGATCGGGTCGAACTCGGCTGTCAATATTGCCGATGCTTACCTGAAAGGAATCCGTGGGTTCGACATCGCAAAATTGTATGAAGCCATTCTGAAAAACACCGAAAACGAAGGACCTCTCCATTCGGTTGGTCGCTATGGCGTTAAGTATTACAACCAATTGGGATACATTCCTTACAATGTTGGGGTGAAAGAAAACGCTGCCCGAACCCTGGAATACTCCTATGCCGACTGGTGCATCTGGAAACTGGCCAAAGATTTGGGCCGTCCGCAGGAAGAGATTAACCGTTTCGAAAAGAGAGCCATGAATTACCGGAATGTTTTCGACCCCTCGGTGAATTTTATGCGTGGACGGAACGAAGATGGCACCTTCCAATCGCCTTTCCGTCCCGATAAATGGGGCGATGCCTTTACCGAAGGTTCAAGCTGGCACTGGACCTGGTGCGTGCTTCACGACCCGCAAGGACTGGCTAATTTGATGGGTGGACGCGAAAAAATGGCCGAACGGCTCGACGAAGTTTTCACTACCGCTCCAACGTTTGATTGCTCCTATTATAAACGTCAAATTCATGAGATTACCGAAATGCTGATCTCGAATATGGGGCAATATGCCCATGGGAACCAACCCATCCAACACGCCATCTATTTGTACGATTACCTCGGACAACCCTGGAAGGGACAATTCCATGTCAGGGACGTGATGGACAAACTTTACACTCCGAATCCGGATGGTCTTTGTGGTGACGAAGATAACGGGCAAACCTCGGCATGGTATGTTTTTTCGGCTATGGGCTTTTATCCGGTAGCGCCAGGAACCGGTGAATATGACTTTGGCTCGCCGTTGTTTACGAAAATAACACTAACGCTCGAAAACGGAAAGAAATTTGAAATCAGCGCTCCGAAAAACAGTCCTGAAAATGTTTACGTTGACCAAGTCACGCTTAACGGAAAATTGTACGACAAAAACTACATCAGGCACAGCGATATCATGAAAGGAGGGAAATTGCAATTCGACATGAAGCAAACACCCAATCAGTCGCGTGGAACTTTGCCCGAAAGCTTTCCTTATTCGTTTTCAAGCAAAGCAAACTGATCATTTCAAATTTTTATTCGTGTTCTTTTCAGGAATAAATTTCAGGTAATCGCAAATTACACTAAAGCGAATTCCTGAAGTTTAAATTGCTGGTTAATTCGTCTTTAACAGGTTTCTGAAAGTAAACTATTTTTCAGCTTTTCACCACGTCTCCAATGGGAGAATGCTGAGGAATCAACCTTTCCTTTTCGAGATTCATGGTAAAAAGGTTGATTTTTCAAATATGTAAAAGCATTTCAAAAAAGATCAAAGTCTATAATCGATCAAATTTGTGTTCGAAATCGTCATTCCATAGTAATGCTATGTTGGCTTTTAGTCGTTTTTCAAAAGTTACCACGATACTAAAAGGGTGCAGCCAGTTTTGAAAACATCCAAATTCATATTTAAGGCTTAATAATTATGAAATTCTTGGTATTCGAAGCTAGTGTTGTTGAAAATGATGAAAACAATTGGAACAAAGAGAAAGCATGCAAACATTGAGAATATCCGAACATAAATTGATATTAGACAATGAAGATTTCTACTATCACAAGCAATATCAAGGGGACTTCCTGCCAATGTTTAACAATGCCCGTCATTTCAGATAAAGTTACGTTCATCTTTCATAAAAAACAGAATTTTCCGACATGAAAAGATTTGTCTTTTTCTTCCTCATATTGGTGATATCGCCCCCCTTGATGGCGCAACAAGATCCGGGGAACTACGATGAATCAAAAGTACCCGATTATACTTTACCTGACCCCTTGATTTTTAATGATGGGTCGAAGGTTGTCACCAAAAGTGATTGGAACAAACGAAGGAATGAGATATACAAAATGTTTGGAGAAGAAGTTTATGGCATTATCCCCAAATGGCATGGAAAGATTGACATTACTCCCGTTTCTCGAAAAGAAAATGTTTTCGACGGATTGGCAACTCGGGAAGAAGTAATGCTCCACATTAAAAACGGCGACAAACAAATCAATCTATTACTACTGATTTACATACCACATTCATCCAAACCTGTGCCTGTCTTTTTAGGATATAATTTTTATGGCAATCATACCATTACCAACGAACCTGACATCACACTCACTCAGTGCTGGGTAAGGAACAATAATGACTATAAGATAACCGAGCACAAAGCTACAGAAGCTTCCCGTGGCTTGTTTGTCTCCATGTGGTCACTAAAAGAAATCTTATCGCGGGGTTATGGACTGGTTACCTTGAATTACGGAGATGTTGATCCTGACGATAGGGATGAGTTTAAAAATGGAGTTCATCGCTTGTTCGACGAACAACGCGATAGTACTTCGTGGGGCAAAATTTCTTCGTGGGCATGGGGATTGTCGCGAGTGATGGATTATCTGGAAACCAATACGGCCATTAATGCGAAGAAAGTTGCGGTGATTGGTCATTCCCGACTTGGGAAAACTGCACTTTGGGCCGGTGCTTCCGATAAGAGATTTGCCCTCATAATCTCGAATAATTCTGGACGTGTTGGGGCAGCGCTAACAAAACGGATTTACGGCGAACCACTCGAATTTATGCACTCGGCAATTCCCTTTTGGTTTTGCGACAATTTTGGAAAATATACAAACAAAGAGAACCAGATTCCAGTCGATCAGCACGAATTGTTGGCCCTAATCGCTCCACGTCCGGTTTATGTGGCAAGCGCCGAAGAAGATTTGTGGGCCGATCCGAAGGGCGAATTTCTTTCTTGTGTTAAAGCCTCTCCTGTTTATCGATTTCTGGGAAAAGAAGGATTTCCAGCTTATCAATTGCCTCCGGTCAATCACCCGGTGATTGGAACCATTGGCTATCATATCCGGGCAGGAAAGCATGATGTTACTTTATATGATTGGCAACGTTTTCTGGATTTCGCTGATTTTCATTTTAAAAATGCCAATGAACAAACCGTTTTGTATGCCTCTCCAAATGGTAAGAGCAACATTTGCTCAAAAAAACATCCCGGATCGTTGACTGGAGTACGCGATAAAGTGCGAAAATTGGTTGCCACAATGAATCAGAATATTATAATCAACCTTCATGGAGGTACTTACCAATTAGCATCGACATTTAAACTTGAGCCTGAAGACAGCGGCAATAATGGACATTCCGTAATTTGGCAAGCCTGCCAGGGAGAAGTTCCAGTTTTTAGCGGCGGTACACCGATTACCGGATGGACTTTATCCGACAAAAAAAACAACATTTGGAAAACCAACGTTGGAAATTCCCTAAAGTTTCGGCAACTCTATGTGAATGGCGAAAGGGCCATTAGAGCCAGAACTCCGAACATGACTTGTGAAATGGATAAGGGTCCCTATGCACGGATATTTTCCTGGAATAATGCACATCCCGTTATCTCCGCGTTATTATTAAAAAATCTGACGAATCGTGGAAAAATTGAATTTTGCGCGAATGTATATTGGCAGCACATCAGATATCGTATCGATTCGTATTCTATAAACGGCGATAGTGCAATTCTTTCGTTCATGCAGCCCGAATCTACGATACTCCCCCCTTTTACAAATAACAGCGCACCTTTCATTCTTGAAAATGCCTATGAATTCCTTGATGCAGAAGGCGAATGGTACCTGAATCCGGATAACGGTGAGCTGTTCTATAAACCCCATTACGGTGAAATAATGTCAAAAGCGCAGGTTATTGCTCCCGTATTGGAAACTGTTCTGAACATAAAAGGAACCTCTTCATCTGAAGTTCACCATATCCGGTTTCAGGGGATCACCTTTGAACACAGTACCTGGCTTGGTCCTGACGAACGAGGATATACCTGTGCGCAGGCTGCAACCGGTATGGATATTCCAGGATTGGTTGAAGTTTCCAATGCAAACAATATTATTTTCGAACGAAACTGCTTTATACATGCAGGTGGACATGGACTTCTATTCTACCCCATCTCGAGCCACAATAGCATTGTTGGAAATGTAGTTACCGATATTTCAGCAAACGGGATCGTCTTGGATCCAACCTTTTATCAGGGTAATCCGATTAGTGTGAAAGACACTGATTATCCCTGGATGGTTTCAGAAAATGCCATGCCTGAATTATCAGCAGGAAGTAATTTTGATGTAATTAAAAATAATCTGGTGAAGTTTTGCGGTAGAGATTATACCGATGCCGTTGGGATCTTCGCCTCATTCCCCAACCATTTGTTGGTCGAGCACAATGAAGTCAGTAATCTCACCTATTCAGGAATTAGTGTGGGATGGTCGTGGCGAAAAGAAAAAACGCCCCATCGGGACGGAGAAATCAGTTTCAATAAGGTACATGATGTTTGCCAGACCAACCCCGACGGAGGTGCTATTTATAATCTTGGGACGGTATCTGGCCAAGGAACCCGCATACATCACAATTACACATTCAATGTGAGCAGTCCAAACGGATGGGCACCCAACTGGGCAATGGCCGGCCTATATTGCGACGGACCGGGAGCAACGAACGTAATTCTCGATTTCAATGTCATTGACAATTGTAACTCGGCTTTCCAGAATGGCACACATACAAGCAATCCAAACCTTCAATTCAACAACAATTATTGGCAATGCCCGAAACTGTGGTGCGGAAATGGCGCCGGCAATGATAATGAGCCAAATACGGCAGCCAAAGAATTAGGAAATGTTGAGGTAACCAAGAACCATTGGCCTGCCGAAGCAATGTCAATCATGGAAAATGCCGGAATAGAGCCTGAATACAAGGATATTCTGGGAATCCGAGATAAAAAGCAATTTAAATGACCGAATAATACCTAAACACTAAACCATGAACCCAAGTCGAAAAATCAGTATTATTTTTGCCGCGTTACTGGCATTCATTCTAATCGCTCTTGTACATGAAGGCCAAGCGGCTAACATAAAAATCTACGTTTCCGTCAGCGGAAAAGACGAAAATCCTGGTACAAAAGAATTGCCACTTGCCAGTCTGCAGGGCGCAGTCAGTAAATTGCGAACATTGAAAATTGCGAAGTCTGTTGATGGCTCAGTCGAAGTAATTATTGGTGATGGTGAGTATTTTATGCCTGAACCACTTGAATTAAATCCTGAAGATTCGGGAACCGATACAGCCCCAGTAATTTTCAAAGCAGAAGAAGGTACGCATCCCGTTTTTAGCGCAGGCAAAAAAGTCAATGGTTTCGAAAAAATATCTGAAACACTTTGGCGGGTTAAAGTTCCGGAAGTTAAAGAATACGACTGGTATTTTGAGCAACTGTATGTCAATGGTAAAATGGCCATCAGGGCAAAATCGCCCAACACCGGATTTTATCACTTGAAAAACACTTCGGATACTATTCTGCAAAAAGGAAGTGCCGAAATTCCTGAATTGGCGGTACAACGATTTACACTTTTCCCTGACGGTGCCGGACAACTCGCTCAATATTCAAAGGAGGATTTCGAAAATTCGGTGATCACATTTTACCACAATTGGGACAATACGCGGAACCGGGTATTTTCATTTGACCCCAATACGTCAACTGCGTTTGTGGTTGGAAGCGCTGCAAAGTCATACAATAAGATAGATACCAAGTCGCGTTATACGCTCGAAAATTTCAAAGCAGCGCTGGATACTTGCGGCGAGTGGTTTCTCGACCGGTCGGGCTACCTGTATTATATGCCGCTGCCGGGAGAAACAATTGAAAAGCTGGAAGTAACAGCGCCAGTCGCTGATCATTTGATTGTCATTAAAGGAAATGAAGAATCGGGCAAAAAGGTAGAGAACATTCGGTTCGAAAACCTTTCCTTTCAATTTTCAGGATATAAGATTCCATATTCCGGCAACGAACAGGCTCAGGCAGCCTTTCCGGTTGAAGCCGTTGTCAGGGTTGATTTTGCTAAAAAAATTCAATTCGTAAACTGTGAGGTTGCCCATATTGGCACCAATGCTTTCTGGTTTCGTAAAGCTTGTAATGATTGTAGAATTGAACATTGTTACATCCACGATCTGGGCGCTGGTGGCGTGAAGATCGGAGATTTGGCACAGCCAAAAAATCTTGAAGACCTAACCCGGAATATTGTGGTCGATAACAACATCATCCGGTCTGGTGGTTTCGTTTTCCCATGTGCCGTTGGGGTTATATCGTTCAATTCCAGCGACAACCAGATTACGCACAACGAAATTGCCGATTTCCGATATTCAGGGGTTTCGGTTGGCTGGGTTTGGGGATACAGCTTTAGTCCATCGAAAAGAAATAAGGTAGAGTTTAACCACATCCATCACCTGGGGTGGGCAGAATTGTGCGACATGGGCGGGGTTTATTGCCTTGGTGGGTCGGAAGGAACTACCGTAAGCAACAACCTCATTCACGATGTTCAGTCGTACGACTATGGTGGCTGGGGAATGTATGCCGACGAAGGTTCGACCGGTATTGTTTTCGAAAATAACCTGGTTTATAAATGCAAGATTGCCGGGTTCCACCAACATTACGGAAAAGAGAACATCATCCGAAACAATATTTTTGCCAATAATACCATTTATCAGCTTCAGGCTTCTCGGGTCGAGAATCATTTGTCGTTTACATTCAGCAACAATATTATCTATTACAACTCAGGCAAATTAATCTCCGATACCTGGGGGATGATGCAAATTAAGTCTGACCGCAACTGTTATTGGGACCAGCGAACAAAAGACATTCACTTCGCGAAATTATCTTTTGCTGAATGGCAAAAATCAGGAAAAGACATCCATTCGGTGATTGCCGATCCGGAGTTTGTAAATCCTTCACAGGTTGATTTCACGATCAAAAACAAAGCGATGATTCGCAAAATTGGGTTCAAGGTATTCGACTATTCGCAAGCTGGCGTTTATGGCTCTGGCGAGTGGAAAAAACAAGCCGTTTTTGATCCCGAAATTGCCAAACAATTTGATAAGGCGGTCATCCGGAACGCCTACCGTGAAAAATAACTTACTGAAATTGAGTTTTGAAATTTTAATCCATCAAAAAATGAAACAAAAAATTATAAGCTTGATTCTCCTTCTAGGGATTGGATTTACAGCTACAGCCCAATTAAATTCTCATCCTGAATCGTATAAGATTGACCAGGCGGATGTTGAATTTGCCCGTGCGTTAATCTCCAAACCAATTCAGGGGAAACTTGTTTTCCCTAACCCCAACCCGGGCTCGCAGTGGTTTCCATCGGCCAGCCTGGGGCTTTTTATGCACTGGGGAATTCACAGCGTGGCCGGCGCCCAGCCCTCCTGGGACATGATTGCACATTATCCTTATGGTGGGAAAGTTTCTCCGCCGGATAAATATTACGCTTTGGCCGATCAGTTTAACCCGCAGAAATACGATCCGGATAAGTGGATGAAAGCTGCGAAGGAAGCCGGGTTCACCTATGCCGTGCTGACTACCAGGCACCACGATGGCTATGCGTTGTGGCCATCGAAATATGGTATAGGCACCAAACAGTACATGAACGGACGCGACCTGCTAAAACCGTATGTCGATGCCTGCCGGGCCAACGGATTAAAAGTTGGGTTTTACTTTTCGCCTCAGGATTGGCATTTCCCCGGGTTTCGCCACCCAAACGATTTCGACTATGATAAACGATACGAAGCAATCCCGGATACCGATCCCGCGGCCAACTACCAGGTTTATGAGCAGTTTCTGGCGTATGTGTTGAAGCAAATCGAAGAATTGCTTACCCGCTACGGGAAAATCGACCTACTCTGGTTCGACGGGATGTGGTTCAGGGGTGTGAACGACATGCACACCGAACAGGTTTATGCCTGGATACGTTCGTTACAGCCCGGCATCGTGATCAACGATCGTTGGGCAAACGTGACCAACCCCGATAACCCACATGGAAGCGGGATTCGCATTGGCGACTTTTCAACCCCATTTGAATGTACCACGCCTACTTATGTGCCGTCAAAGTGGTGGGACAACTGTGAAATATGGACAGGCGGAAGCGCTGGCTGGGGGTATGACCGGTCAGGTTCATTCCGCTCGAATTCGGAGTTTATGGAACATTTGGTTGCTTGCCGTTCGCTTGGCGGAAACTACCTTCCCAACCTTGGGCCAACAGAAAATGGGGAATTGCATCCCAACTTTTATACCACCGTAGCCGAACTTGCCCAATGGATGAAACACAGCCGGGAGTCGGTTATTGGCGCAGGCCCGTCGCCAGGCATGGAGCGCAGCAATGTGAAGATGACCACCCGTGGAAATAACTGGTATTTGCACCTTTTCCCCGGTTTCAAAAACCAGGTTTCGGTTAAAACCGGCAAACGCCCCAAATCGATCACTTTGCTGCAAACTGGCGAAGCCGTTTCATACAACTATCAGGATGGATTTGTTACCTTCAGCATTCCGGCAGAAAAACGCACGGCAATAGATGATGTGGTGAAAGTTCAGTTTTAATTACGTTAGCATGAAGATTAACGATAATTCCTCAAATATTACACGCCGATCGTTTATTGAAAGCACTGGTGCCGTTGCGGCGGGTCTGACCCTGCTTCCAGGTGCAATGGCCTTTAATTGGGAGGGAAGCGGGAGAACACCGGAACTCTCAGTCCTTGAAAGAAGCACTGAGCCACTGTTGAAAGCCGATCGCCCGTGGGAGGATTTTTCTATAGGCCTCGACCGAGTGATGAGGATTGGTGATATCTGGCATCTTTGGTATGCGGCATACGACCATAACTATAAAACCGACAACGATTGTTACTTCTGTTATGCCAGATCGACTGATGGTGTTCATTGGGAAAAGCCTTTGCTTGGCATCTATTCGTACAACGACAGTACTGATAACAATATCCTTTTGTTTGGTCTGAACCTAAGCTCTTTTATTTTTGACGAAAAAGCGCCGCCGGAACAACGTTTCATGGGAGTCGGTGCCCATCAATTTGTTGAAAACGGGCCGTGGTGGGTTGTTGGAGCAACCTCGCCCGACGGCATCCATTGGAAAACATTGGATGAACCTTTGCTGAAAAAGAACTCCGATACGGCCAATGTTTGTATTCGTGACGGTCATATTTACCGGCTTTACGTGAGGATGTGGAGTGACGGAGACTTCAAGGGCTATCGCATTGTAGGTTATACCGAATCTTCCACGTTTGGAAATTTCCCTGACCCGGTTGCGATACTGAGCCCGGATAAAAATGATCCCATCGATCTGCACTTCTACAATTCGGCGACTACAAAGTTCAAAAACGATCTTTACCTGATGTTCCCGTCAGGTTTCTATACCAAAGATGGAACGGTGAGGGTATTTGCCGCATTTAGCCGCGATGGCAAAAAGTTTCATCGCCTCGGGCGAAAGCCCCTTTTAGGCCTGGGACACGGGTTCGACAAAACAGGTATCTATGTCTCTGCAGGTGCAATACCTGGCGAAGAGCCAGGAACATACTGGCTTTACTACGGGGGAACAGAGATTCCCCACGATGGAAGCAATCCCTCCAAGGTTCGCTACGACGGTGGAATAGGCAGGTTTCTGCTGAGAATTACTGAATAAATCATTTGTAATCAAACAGATAATAATAAACACTATAACCTAAACCAGAAACCAAGATGAAACGAGCATGTAAATCATTTACGCCCAAGCCTATGAGAATGTTCGACATGCGAGTTCCATACGACAACTAAAAAACAAATTATTCACGTATGAAATCGTATTTAAAGAACTCCTTGCTTTCTATTTTTCTTTTGGGCTGCCTGGCCTGTACCAATCAGAAAGAACCCCTTCGTCACCGTCTGATTTTTAACTGCGATGGCACCGATTTAATGGGTAATTTCATGTTTAACCGCCGCCCTTTGTCAGTGACCGACGTGAATGCTTATGTTGACGCCTACGCCAACACCCAGGTAACCACGTTCATGATATGCAGCGGAAGCGATTACCCCTATTACCGGTCGAAATACGGAAGAGTATTTGGCGACGACCGCAACGGAACGTTGAATTGTGGCGCCGATACCGCCGGCTATAGAAACCTGTTCAGTTACTATCAAAATCACCTGAACCTGGAAAAAGCCGGAACCGATGTTATTCAGGCTGCTTTGCGAAGGGCAAAAGAAAAGAAAATGGAAACATTCATTTCGTACCGCATGAACGACCTTCATTTTTGCGATACCACCACCCGTTGCCCGGTTGAATATACCGATTTTTGGCTTGCTCACCCGCAATATTGGCTAAATGAGGACATTGGCTGGAAAAGCCGTGGCGCCCTGAATTTTTCGTTTAAGGAGGTTAGGGAGCAAAAGCTGAACATGATCAAAGAGCAAATCGATAAATACGGGGAACTGATTGATGGGTATGATCTTGATTTTATGCGCTTTCCAACCTATTTTAAAAAGGATTCGGGCATGGTCAATGCCCCTCTGATGACTGAACTGGTCAAGTCAGTCAAAGCCAAAATCGATGAATTGTCGGCCAAACGGGGCAAGAAAATCTTGTTATCGGTTCGAATTCCCCCGGATTTGGATTTTTGCTTGCGGAAAGGTTTTGATGTTAAGGAGTGGATTCGGCAGGGGCTGGTTGATTTTGTCACGATCGGGATATTTTTTAATGGAGCTGTAATACCTGTTGCTAAATTTAAATCCCAACTGAACGAGCCATCGGTTCCTGTTTATGCCTCGACCGAAAACGGCGGGTCTAACCCGCGACAGCCCTTCTCGCATGGGATATACCGGTCGATGGCCTCCCACATCCTGGCGCAGGGCGCCGATGGTATTTACCTGTTCAATTATTTCATTGCCGAATATTATTCGACCTATCAGGGTAAATTACTCTTGAAAGAGGGTGGTCTGGTTTGCCCGGTGATCGTGCCCGAACTGTTGAACGAATTAGGGTCATTGGAAACATTGCGCAAACGCAACAAGATATATTGCATGGACGATGGCTGCTCGGCAGAGTGGGGTTACAAGCCGGATACGAAACTACCTTTAAAGATATCATCGGGCGAACGCGCTACCTCGATGCTTTATATTGGCGATAATACGAAAAAGGATGTTCCTGAAGAAGCTATCCTGTTTTTGCGTGCCGACAGTCCTGTCCGTTTCGAATTATCGGTGAACGGCACAAAAGTTGAAACCCAAAAGCCTGAATATGTCGGGTTGTACGACCGGGCGCAAAACCGGAGGAAGGATGAAGTTGTTTACGCCTTTGTTGTCCCGTCGTCGTGCCTGAAACAAGGCGATAATGAAATTGGTGTTCAGTCTTTGATTGGTAACCCGTTTACAATCAAGCGCGTGGAGCTGGCTCTAAAATACGGTGATGTAAAAACCAATGGGTATTTTTAAAGATAGGGACACTACCTGCGATCAAGAGACCTTAGCGGGTTTGCTTTTAACCGCGTAGCGGTTCAATATAAATAGCCCCCGGTTTCAACCGGGGGTAAAGGGGGCCGAAGGAAAACCGTCGGCGTGGAAACTCTTGACAAGGCGTTGCCTCGGTTTCGGACGGAATGGCGCAAAGGAGGAGAGAAGCCGAGCCCGGGAGACCGAAGCAGGAAGACAATTTCTTCCATAAACGCTCAGCCCGGACAATGCTAACAGGTCGGCAAAACCGGATAGAGTTTAAAATTTAAAGAACTATGAACGATAAAAAAGATGGATTAAATCAACTATATAACCAATGAAATCGCACCTGAAAAACCTCATATTTCCCATTTTGTTTTTGGGCAGTCTGGCTTGCTCCAATCTGAACGCGCAACCCGCTCGCCATCGGTTCATTTACAGCAATGATGGGGGCGATGTTTTGGGAAATACCATGTTCGACAGGCGGCCTTTGTCGGTTGAAGATGCAAAAATGTATGTGGATGTGGTTGCCAACACCCAGGTGACCACCTTTATGATCTGCACCGGGAGCGATTACACGTATTACCGGTCGAAATTCGGGCGGATATTTGGCGACGACCGCAACGGGACATTGAATTGCGGCCAGGATACTTCGCTGTATAGAAAGCTGATTCGGCATTACCAGAACCACCTGAATCTGGAAGAAAAGGGAACCGACATTATCGACGCCTGCTTGCGGCGGGCAAAAGAAAAGGGGTTGGAAGCTTTTATTACTTACTGGATGAACGATCTCCATTTTAATGATACGACTTCGCGTTGCCCCATTGAATATCCCGATTTTTGGCTGGCCCATCCCCAATATTGGTTAAATGAAGATGTTGGCTGGAAAAGCAAAGGCGCGTTCGATTTCTCTCATCAGGAAGTACGGGAACACAAACTGGATATGATCGGTGAACAGTTGGAAAAGTACGGTGCGTTGCTCGATGGATATGAACTTAATTTCATGCGGTTTTTCGTCTATTTCAAAAGCGGGGAGGCGGAAAAGAATGCCCCTTTGATGACCGAACTGGTAAGCGCCGTTAAAGCCAAAATCGACGAATTGGCGGCCAAACGCGGAAAGAAAATCCTTTTATCGGTGCGCGTTGCCCCTGATTTGGATTTTTGTTTGAAAAAGGGGTTGGACATTAAGGAATGGGTCCGGCTGGGATTGATCGACTTTGTTACAATTGGTGTACACTTTACCGGAAGCCCGGCCATACCCGTTGGCAAGTTTAAGGCCGATTTAGCGGCTCCTTCCATCCCTGTTTATGTTGCTACCGAAAGCGGGGGGTATGTTTCCCGGGTCAATTTTTCTCACGGAATGTACCGGGGAATAGCGTCGCATATTCTCGCGCAGGGTGGCGACGGAATTTATCTCTTTAATTTTTCATTCGACAATTACCGGAAGAATATCCCGCTGGAAGCCGACGGTAACGTGTGTCGCATTATAATTCCTGAATTGCAGAACGAGCTGGGGTCGTTGGAAACCCTGCGGAAGCGGAATAAAATTTACTGTCTCGACGATGGTGGTTCGGCCGGATATGGTTACAAACCTGATACGCCGCTCCCGTTGCTGGTATCTCCCGATAATTATGTGGATGCACCCATTTTTATTGGCGATAATACCAAAAAGGACGTGCCGAAGGAGGCCGTTTTGTTTCTTCGCACGGACAAACCTTCGCAGATTGATCTGTTAGTTAATGGGATAAAGGTTGAGTTACAAAAACCTGAATACGTTAGCTTATTTGACCGGGGCAAAAACCTGTCGCCCAAAGATCGGGTGTATGCCTTCATTATCCCGTTGTCGTGCCTGAGGCAGGGCGATAATATCGTCCGGCTTCGTTCGGCCACTCCCGAAAAGTTCATTTTAACCAGGGTGGAGATCGCCTTGAAATACGGCGATGTAAAAACGCATGGGTATTTTTAATAATATTATAATGGAAAACAATTCAAAAAAAATTATCGTTCTTCTGAATTTTATACTTTTCGCTTCACTGATAGGGTATTCTCAGGATGCGAATTCGGGCGGAATCGTCCATCGCCCACTAAAGGATTACGGTCTGCGGGACTATGTGAATATAACGAAAACACTGCCTCATTCCGAAAATCAGGAGTGGAGGCTTGTTTGTAAACTACCGTATAACGCACAATTCCAGCCCTGGATTGAAGTGGAAGCGCCATCGGGTAAAACTATTTTATTCGATTCAACAAATCCCCTGGTGGCCGCCAATCAGGATACGCAACAATATACCACCAAGCCGGGCGTACAAAGTTCTGAAGCGCCTAAATGGATAAGCGGGGAAGGCGCTCAATATACCATTCCACCCGGAGTTACGGTTAGGGCGGTAAAGTACCGTGAGACCGGGTATGATACCAGTTTTGCAGGCACCTTCCTTTGCAACGACAACGACTATAACGTGCTGTGGCAGAAGGCTACCCGGACCGCTTATCTCTGTATGCGCGATCATTACATGGATTGCCCCGACCGCGAACGAGCCGAATGGCTGGGCGACGCGGTACTCGAGATGGAAGAAGGTTTTTATGCCTTCGACACCAATGCCCATACTATGGCTAAAAACCTCCTGCTGTCGAAGCAAATCAACGATTTGCCCGGCCAGAACCTGATTGCCCACGGTGAATTTGGCGAGTGGACGTATTACCTTTATACGGGCGACCTGGCAACCATTTCGACCATTTATCCCTCGACGAAAGAATACCTCGACCGCTATAAAATAGGCCCAGACGGGCTGCCCATTCACAGGAGCGAAGGCTGGGATTGGTACGATTGGGGCGTTGGCACGACCGACAAGGAGGTTATTCAGGTTGCAGAATACTATACCGCTATAAATGCCTTGAAGAAAATGGCCAAAGTAACCGGACATGAAGCAGACATCCCTTCGATCGACGAAAAAATGAACAGCATTAAGGCCAATTTCGACAAGGCTTTCTGGAAAGGCGATGGATACCGGTCGGGCAACGAACTGGACGAGCGGGCCAACACCATGGCGGTGATTTCAGGTCTGGCCGACCCTTCGCGGTGGGATACCATTGGTAAGATATTGGAATCTCAGGTGAATTGCGGCCCTTATTTCGAACGGTGGGTTTTGGAAGCGCTTTGCAGGACGAACAAGCCCGACCAGGCCCTGCTGCGAATGTATAAGCGGTACAAATGCCAGATCCAGTCGGGCATTTCGACCTTGTGGGAGTACATCGAACGGTCGTTCGGGGACACGCCCCCCTGGTCAACCGACTCTGACGAATACCTGTCACTTAACCATGCCTGGAACGCGCCCAACCTGATCCTTTCCAAATTCATAGCCGGGGTGGCTCCCGAAACGCCGGGTTGGGGCACCTACCACGTTCTTCCACAGGAAGCGTTCCTGACTTCAGTAAAAGTGAAAGTGCCTACCGTGAAGGGTCTGGTTCAGGTTGATATTCAGAAGAATGAGAAACAATATAAAATTGATTTGGTTTCGCCGCAAAATACTTTGGCAATCGTTGGAATTCCAAAAGCCTCTTTTAAGACACTGGCAAATATCAAGGCAAATGGCAAATTAGTGTGGGATGGCTCGTTTAAAAGTACAACAAAAGAGATTTCCTGGGTAGGGGAAGATTCCGGTTACGTCAAATTCAGTGTGAAGCCGGGAATCTGGAGCTTTGTGGCATCGGGAACATTGCCAATAACTAGTCCCAAGCAGGCTCCGGTACCATCAACCGACGTGAAACTGGATAAAAAATCGTGGACGGCATCAGCTTTCCTCGAAAATAAGGAATACAAGGTGGGCTGCATGAGTGGTTCGATGCACGGGAAATTCTGGCCGGTGAATGCAAGCGCCGAAACGGCCATCGACGAAGATTATTGGACCGGGTGGCGTGCCATCGATCCCCGCAAACCATTCAGCAAATCGGGGCATTTTGTTGGACAGCAAACTCCGGGGCAATGGTTCTCGATTGACATGAAACAGGCGCAGTCGTTCTGTAAAATCGTGCTCGACAATACCTGGGCCTTGTACGATTACCCGAAGTCGTATGAGGTGTATGTATCGAACGACGGGGCAAATTGGGGAAGCCCGGTGGCGACAGGTTCAGGCGAATTGGGCATGACGACCATTGCTTTCCCGCAAAAAACAGCCCGCTACATCAGGATTGTCCAAACAGGTACAAAGGACAAACCCTGGTCGATTTTTGAGCTGAATGTTTACACCAAACGATCAAACAAATAAAAATGGAAAAAATTATTGTTCTATGCCTGGTTATTCTTTTCCAATGGCAAAGCCTTTCTTCAAAAGAGATGAAGATGCATACAAAAAAAGAAGTTATGGAATTTCAGGCGCGTGGGGGCCTGCCTAATTTCTTTGCTAAAATTGCGCGGGGCGACTCACTGAAAGTGGCCTACCTGGGCGGGAGCATTACGGCGCAGGACGGATGGCGATTACTTTCTCTCCGGTGGTTGAATGAACGTTTCCCGTTGGCGAGGTTTTCCGAAATTAATGCTGCGATCGGGGGTACCGGTTCTGATTTTGGGGTATTCCGATTAAATGATCATGTACTGAAGTTCAAGCCCGACCTGGTATTTGTGGAGTTCGCGGTAAACGACTCGCACACACCTGCCGAAAAAATAACCCGTTCAATGGAAGGGATTGTTAGGCAAATCTGGCAGCAGAATCCACTGGCTGATGTTTGTTTTGTTTATACTATTACTGAACAAGATATTGAAGCAGAGCAAAATGGGCGGTTGCCAGCCTCGATCGTAACCATGGAAACAGTGGCCGATAAATACCAGTTGCCCAGCATCAATTTTGGCTGTGAAGTGGCCAGGATGGTAAAAGACAAACAGTTAATAATAAAAGGCCCGGAAACAGAACTGAACGGGGTAAAGGTGTTTAGCCGCGACGGCGTCCACCCGTTTCCCGAAACAGGCCACGCGATTTACAACAACGTGTTAAGGCGCTCGTTCGAAATCATGGTTGCCGGAAATAAGCCCAGGTTGAAAAAGCATATCTTGACAAAACCCATTGCCCCCGATTACTTTTCGGACACCAAAATGATCGATTTTACGGAGGCTAAACTGAGTGGAGGCTGGCAGGTACTTCAAATTGCCAATCAACCCGCGTTCGGGTTTGCCGGCAAATACCTGACGAAGTTTGGAAAGGCCAGCCAGACGGGAGAAACATTGAGTGTTCGCTTTAAAGGCCGGACAATTGGGGCTTATGATATCATGGGTCCCGATGCCGGTAAGGTTATTGTCGAGGTTGATGGTTTGGTTAAAGACACGATTTCGAGGTTCGACCGGTTTTGTACCTACCGCCGGATGAATTACTTCCTGATCGATCATCTGGAAAATAAAGAACATGAAGTGGTATTCAGGGTAATTGCCGAACCATTTGACAAGGCAGCAATATTGAATGAAAAAATTGGGAATCCGGAAGATTACAGGGAAAATAACTGGTACGTGGGTAAAATACTCATTGATGGAGAATTGACCAGATAGACAACTAACGCAACTACGATATGACTAAAACGAATAACCGTTTGAATTTTGTCCCGCGGGAAATAAATATGATTATTTTACTACTGCTAATCAATTCAATAGCTCTTTCGGCGTTGGCTAAAACCGGGGTAGGTCAACTTATATGCGAGTACAAAACGAATCCACTTGGTATAGACGTTCTAATGCCCCGATTGAGCTGGCAATTGGTCTCTTCGGAAAATGATGTGACTCAAACTGCTTTTGAAATCAGGATTGCAGATTCTCCCGCGAAGTTAAATTCGGGTAAATTGATCTGGTCAACCGGAAAGGTGAATTCGTCGCAATCGGTCAACTTAGTTTACAATGGTCCGGCTCTGACGTCGATGCAGCAAGCTTACTGGCAAGTTCGGGTTTGGGACAACAAAGCCCAGGTTACCGAATGGAGCAAACCAGCCTTTTGGGAGATGGGAGTCCTGAACCCTTCGGAATGGAAGGCATCCTGGATAAGTTTTGGTCAGGAAAAAGAGCTAAAAGGATCAAAACCAGCCCAGTATTTCAGAAAGGAATTTTCTGTTTCAAAAAAAGTCAAATCGGCACGGATTTATATTACCGCGCTGGGCTTGTACCAATTGCAAATCAACGGCGAAAAAGTTTCGTCCGACCTTTTTACACCCGGATGGACCAGCTACAAAAAACGTCTCCAATATCAAACCTACGATGTAACTTCCTTGCTGAAAGGTCAAAATGCAATTGGAGTTATCCTGGGCGATGGATGGTACCGGGGTAACCTGGGTTTTGAAGGCAAAAGTGAATTATACGGAAAAAAGCTGGCCCTTCTGCTTCAGTTACAGATCGATTATACCGACGGTTCGTTTGAAACAATTGGTTCCGACCAAAGCTGGAAAGTTACTGCCAACGGGCCAATTGTCGAATCGGACATTTATAACGGTGAACTTTATGATGCCCGGCTTGAACTCACGGGTTGGGATCGCGTTGGTTATCATGAAAATACCTGGAATAACGCGGTTATCTATAGTCAGCCGAACGATATACTCATCGCACAGCAAGGTGTGCCGGTGAAGGCCATTCAGGAGATTAAGCCAATCAGGTTGTTTGTCACCCACAAAGACGAAACAGTTTTCGATCTGGGCCAAAACATGGTTGGATGGACGCGGTTAAAAATCTCAGGTAAAAAAGGAGACCGGATAACATTAAAATTTGCTGAAGTTCTGGATCAGGAAGGAAATTTTTACACCGACAACCTTCGTAAGGCGAAATGTACCGATGTATATATCCTGAAAGGCGAAGGTAAGGAAACGTTCGAGCCTCATTTCACATTTCACGGATTCCGGTACGTTAAAATTGAAGGCCTGTCTGTTCCTCCTTCAATGGATCAGATTACCGGTATTGTGGTTCATTCCGATATGAAACCTACAGGAATGTTTAGTTGTTCGGATACCTTGATTAACCAGCTTCAGCACAACATTCAATGGGGTCAAAAAGGAAATTTTCTGGATGTTCCAACCGATTGTCCGCAACGCGACGAGCGACTGGGCTGGACCGGCGATGCAGAGTTGTTTAGCCCGACGGCTGCCTTCAACTTCGATGTGGCCGCCTTTTACACCAAATGGATGGGCGATTTCACTGCCGATCAAACGGCCGATGGCAAAGTTCCTGTAGTAATCCCAGATGTTTTAAATGGCTTTGGAGGTTCGTCTGTATGGTCTGATGCTTCCGTTATTATTCCCTGGACCACTTATCTGGCTTATGGCGACCGGCGAATACTCGAAAAGCAATACCCCTGCATGAAAGCATGGATCGGGTATATCAGGAGCAGGGCTGGGGCAAAAAACCTCTGGTTAAGCGACTGGCATTACGGCGATTGGCTTGCTTTTGAACTAGGCGGAAAAACCGAAAATGATTTAATTGCTTCGGCCTATTACTTTTATTCAACAACCTTGCTGAGTAAAATAGCTGCTATTATCGGGAAAAAAGAAGATGCTGTACAATACGGCAGTCTGGCCAATGATATCAAGACTGCCTTTGACAACCAGTTTGTAGCACCCGACGGACAATTAACATCTCCCACGCAAACGGCTTATGTTTTGGCGCTTGCCTTTGGTTTGCTCCCTGATCGTACAGTTCCCAAAACAGCGGACTATTTAGCTCTGAATGTCGGAAAATTTGGACATCTGACAACAGGCTTAGTCGGTACGCCATTATTGTGTAAAGCCCTCTGTGCAACCGGACACGAAGCTCTGGCATTTAAACTACTGAACAATAAGGATTATCCATCATGGCTCTACCCGGTTCTTCACGGAGCAACCACCATATGGGAACGGTGGGACGGCATAAAACCCGACGGAACCTTTCAGGATGCAACAATGAACAGCTTTAACCATTACGTTTATGGCGCCATTGGCGAATGGCTGTATCAGTATGTTGCCGGTATTAATATTGATCCCGATCAGCCAGGCTATAAGCACGTTCTGCTTTCGCCGCATCCAGGTGGCGGTCTCCAAAATGCCAAAGCAGAAATCAGTACTCTCTATGGAAAAGTAAGTTCATCATGGAAACTTGAAAATGAGGAATTTGTTTATGGAATAGAAGTTCCGGCAAATACATCGGCTACAGTTACGTTGCCTTTCGCACAAGCTCAGTTGGTTAAACAAAATGGATGTTCTCCAGTACCCGGATTTATTCAGGTTGGCGACGATCTTCAGCTTAGTCTTGGTTCCGGGAAATATGATTTTAGGTACCCTGCTTTTGCCTTCAAAGAAAAAACTTCAGGTTTAAAATAGTTCATGAGTCATGTGCCAATAAATCTTTACTGGTGAATTTTAGAATTAAGTAGTTCTTAACAGCCACTTGAACGTTTTAATAGGACTGGAAAACTCTGGGAAATGCGCATCATTTATTACTACCAGACTTCCGGCAAATATGAAAATCAGGAATTGAAATATCTAACAGACAATCATAACATCACAAGGATCTAAAGATCAATAATTTTACGTCTAATGAAGATTAAAATCAGAGCATTACTTTTAGTTTTTTGTGGAATACTAAGTTCATCTCAAAAAACAGTAATGTCCACACCAACTAATACTGCTACTTGCGAAAAGCAATGGATTACTTCATCAGAATTTAAGGGGATAGAAGCTTATACCAAGAGTGAGTTGCAACGCGTCTTCCGTGAGCATCTTGGAATATCGGTTCACCCTGCTCAAAACGACACCATTCCAAGTCAAAAAGGTCAAAACCAGATTGTTATTGGAACTTCCGAAAATAACCGTTTCATCCGGCATTTGATAAAAAGTGGATTTGTCAAGGACACAAAAATACAACAGGGCTATTCGATTCGCTGTGCCCCTAATCCGTATGATAAAAATAACTGGATTTTGGCTATTGTTGGTGCCGACGTGCAGGGTGCTCTATATGGCCTGCGCGATCTGGAACATTACTACCTTAAAAATTTTAAAGTTACTGACGGTACGTTGCAGGCAGCCTGTTTTGAGTTTACTGACTATCCAAGAGTTGAATATCGGGGGCATTGGGGATGGGGAGTTAATGTGCCGGATAAAAAAGCCTGGATGGAAAACATGAGCCGTTGGAAGCTTAACGAACTGATAGAATGGGACAATTACCCTCCGGCTAAAGCGAAAGAATATGTCGAATTTGCACATAGCCGGGGGATTAAACTCATCTGGGGATTTGGCTGGGGCTGGAATATTAACTGGAATTACGAAATACCGGACGGATTTGATCATGGCCAAGGCAAAGACGTTCAAATGTGTGGAAGTAGTGAGTTTAATCAGGCATTTTTTAAACGCGAAATATTAAAAAAAGTCAGGGAGCTTTATGTCCCTTCCGGATGTGATGGTATTTATTTCCAATCCTTTACCGAAGGCCCAAAGTGCGAATGCGAAAAATGCAGCAAGAAAACAATGGGACAGGTATTGGTCGAATTTGTTAATCCAATTGTTGCTGAAATAAAAAAAGAGTTTCCTGACTTATGGATTTCATGTGGGGTACACGCCAACTTCGGGATTTATGATGAACTTAAGAATTTGGATCCCCGCTGCAACATATACTGGGAGAACTGCAATTCCGGAACCAGTATCCGGGGCAAAAATGAGGATTTTGGATACATCAACAAAGATATTCCGTATGAACATGGGTTCAGTCAAACCTGCCCGGCCGATCCTCCATACACCGAAGAATCACTTCAGAAATGGATGGATAGTAACCAAAAGGATTATACAATAACCGGTAATCAGGAAACCTATTACGACTACATGAAAAAGATGCAGGATTGGAGTCGAAATTTGTTAGGGAAAGAATCAAGCAGCAAACATGGTTCCTGTGTTGCCGACCATTCGGTATTTTGTCGCAGGACTCCTTTTATGCATATAGCACTGGCTGAGGCGCTTTGGAACCCGAACATGGATACAAAACAAAAAACGAACGATATCATCAACTTTTTAAAAATCCGGTCGCAGATAAGCAGTGAACCGACTCTTGTTCAACACGATGCTGTAAACAAATCGATAAAATTGCTTACCCGATATTCCGGGAAGCATAGTGGAGGGGGCGATCAGGCTCTGGTTGATGGTCGTGTTTCTGATGGTGAATACACCGGAGATGAGTGCTGGCAGGGATATGAAGGCAATGACCTCAATGTTGTGATCGACCTTGGAAAAATACAATCGGTACATTCCCTTAGTTCGGAGTATTTGCAGGATGTAGTGGCTGGTATTTATTTTCCACGGGAAATTGAATATGCCCTTTCTGAAGACGGAAAAGATTTTAAAATTGTAAGTGTTGTGAAATGCAATATTCCATTGACTGACAATGTAATAAGAAGAAATAATTTTATTATCCAAGGACTTGATCTTGATGGTCGTTATGTTCGGGTCAAAGCATCAAGCATAAAAATAATACCTGATTCAAATATTTTAAAGGGACAAAAGGCCTGGCTCTATGCTGATGAGGTTATGGTCAATCCATTGATGATAAAACAATAACTATAATATCTGAAATTATTAAACTTAATAACACGAATACAAATTCTAAAATTTTAAAACGTAAATCATGAAAAAAATTGTTTCACTATCCATTTTGATGATTATTCTGGTATTCAATGGAATTTCGCAGGATAAAAAGATCAACGTGTTGGTTTTCACTAAAACTGCTGGTTTTAGGCACAATTCCATTTCTACTGGATTAAAAATGTTGAGCGATCTGGCTCAGGAACGCAACTGGATTTTAACGGCTACCGAAAATGCTGAATTGTTTACTCCTGAATTTCTGAAAACCTTTGATGTTGCTGTTTTTCTGAATACGACCGGAGATATCCTTAATGAGCAACAACAAAAAGCATTTGAAGATTTCATGAATACCGGAAAAGGTTTTGTAGGAATCCATGCAGCTTCTGATTGTGAATACGAATGGCCTTTTTATGGCAAATTGGTAGGCGCCTATTTCCGCACACACCCTAATGGTCAGGTAGGTAAAGTAATTTTAGAAAATACCGAACATGCTGGTATGGTTCCTTTCAAAGGAATGGATACCTTCCAGATCGCTGGCGAATGGTATTCGTTTAAAGAAAACCCACGCGCGAAGGTGCATGTTTTGGCACACCTCGACGAAAATTCACTCGACGAAAATGCTCAGAAAAATAGTGACTGGAAGATGGGCGACCATCCGCTTATCTGGTATCAGGAGTTGGGCAATATCCGGTCGTTCTATACTGTTTTTGGCCATCATCCCGGAGAATTTGAAAACCCAAAGGTGAAGGAACACATTGGCTGCGCAGTCGACTGGGCTGCCAAAAAGAATCAGTGACATTGAAGAATCAATTAATTCAAGCACCACGAACATGATAGTTCGATTTCTCTTTGTCTCAACGTATCTACTTGTTTTCAACATAGTAGCCAGGGCTCCTCAAATTTTAACTTTAACACCGGGTTCGTTGGTACATTCTTCCTGTTTGACAAACAAAAACCTGGCAGCAGAACCTATCGCTTGCGTTTCAGATTCTGAAAAAGAAGTTGACGTACCTTCATTAAAAAAAGCTAGATTTATTGTTGCACCTGAGATTTTTATCCACCACACTGCCGAACGCTCGTTTATTGGGCAAGGAGCCATTTTACTTGAAAATGGCGATATATTGATGGCATTTCCTTCGGGGCGTCCTCCAACAGATATAAAGCAATCTGCGACAAACTTTCCACTCCCCACACTTTATCGGAGCAAAGATAACGGACGTACCTGGAAAGAAGAAGGATCAATAAACATGTCGTGGAAGCTGGCAAGCAACGTTAGTGATGGTGGCGTATCCTTTTTGCATCTCAAAGATGGGCGTCTGGTTTTTCTGGCACATCGCAATGTAAAAGAGCTTTTTGGAGGTGGGCTACCTGTAATTTCATTTTCGGATAACGAGGGAAAAACTTGGTCGCCAGCGCAACTGGTAGGTAATCCTGAAGGAGTGTGGTATGTGATGAACGACAGGTTGATTCAATTGGATAATGGACGAATTTTAGTACCTGTGGCGCACATGCCCAAGGAGTTGGGAACTTACGAGGGAGATCATAATCTTGGGCTTTGCTTTTTTAGCGATGATGGCGGAAAAACATGGAAAAGATCTAACAAACCAGCAGATTTAAATGATGGCAGGGGCATGGCGGAACCTTCAATTGCCTATATAGGAGATAGTAGTTTGATTATGCTGGCACGTACCGGAACTGGTTATTTATATCGCTCATATTCGGATGACGGAGGTTATAACTGGTCAACGCCAGAACCAACAACCTTGGTTGCTGCCTGTTCTCCTTTGACTCTCAAAAGACTTCCTGACGGACGTTTGATTGTATTTTATGATCATGCTCAGCCCCTTAAAAAGGGAGCCTTTTTCCCTCGCACCCCTCTTGTGTATGCGATTTCTTCAGATAAAGGTAAATCATGGACAGAACCTGTTGTCGTCGATGATGACGGGATTGAAAACAATGGCAGGCAAAATATATACCCTTCGGTTTGTTTTGTAAAAGAAGGAATTTTGGTAGTGTGGGCAACGATTGTTGCTGATCCTGGGGGCAATTTTGGTAATGGAGGACAGAACGGATGGAAAATAGGAGGAGCAAAACGGGCAATATTGGCTTACCCTAAAAATTGACAGGCGCTTATTTTTCATCCTAATTGAGAAGCCATGTGATTGAATTGATATACCAAACAATTAAATACGAATGTAATGAGAGTTTTCTACCGGTCTTTCTTTGTTATTGCATTTTTGTCATTCTACGGATCGGCATTCGCGCAGCTTCCGCCTGTTTTTAATTCCAAACCGGCAGCATTGGCACGTTCAACAAGTTTGACTAGAAAGTATTTGACTGCTGAACGAATTGTTTGGATGTCGGATAAGTCAGGCAAATATGTGCAAAACGCAGAAAGTGTTTTGGTCTCGGGCATTGGACAAGCTGATTTAAATTCATCAGGATACCTGAATCTGATAAGCAAAAAGGATACTTTCCCTGGAATTATTCTTGATTTTGGTAGGGAAATACAGGGAGGACTGGAGATTGTTACAACCCGGGGAATTACAGAAACAGGTAACAAAATCCGGGTCCGTTTTGGAGAGTCGGTAAGCGAAACCATGAGCAATATTGGCACAAATGGCGCAATTAACGATCATGCGATGCGCGATTTTGTAATTGCCTTGCCCTGGCTGGGACGATTAGAAATCGGAAATTCAGGCTTTCGCTTTGTTCGGATCGATCTTGTTGATGCGAATGCTAAAATCGAATTCAAAGAAATCAGTGCAGTTTTTAACTACCGCGATATTCCTTACCTGGGGTCATTTACGTGTAACGACGAGCGTTTGAATCAAATCTGGATGACTGGCGCTTATACCGTTCACTTAAATATGCAAGACTACCTCTGGGACGGCATTAAACGCGACCGTCTGGTATGGATCGGCGATATGCATCCTGAAGTGATGACCATCAATTCGGTGTTTGGATATAACGAAGTTGTCCCCAAAAGCCTTGATCTGATCCGGAATCTCACGCCATTACCCGGTTGGATGCATGGCATCAGCTCGTATTCATTGTGGTGGATACTAATCCAACGTGACTGGTACAATTACCAGGGTGATTTGAAATATCTGAAACAGCAAAAAGATTATTTGGTGGGTTTACTGCACCTACTCTCTGCTAAAGTTGATACGAATGGAAAGGAAAGCCTTGACGGAGGACGTTTTCTCGATTGGCCTTCAAGCGAAAACAAAGATGCCATTCATGCTGGTTTGCAATCGTTAATGGTTTTGTCGTTTCAAGCCGGCATAGAATTGTGTACGGTCTTAGATGATCAGAAAACAGTTGAACTATGTCATGAAACACTCGAAAAACTCAAAAAACACATTCCGGAAATGGCTGGTTCCAAACAGGCGGCTGCTTTGCTGGCCATGTCTGGATTGGTACCTCCTGAAAAAGCAAATGCCGAAGTTCTGGCCAAAGACGGAGTTCATAAAATGTCAACATTCTATGGCTATTACATGCTAAAAGCCAGAGCATTGGCTGGCGATTACCAGGGAGCGATTGACAATATCCGCGAATACTGGGGTGCAATGCTCGATCTTGGGGCCACAACATTCTGGGAAGATTTCAACATTGATTGGATGAAAAATGCCGGACGTATAGATGAACTTCCAACAAACGACAAGGTTGACGTACACGCGGCCTACGGTAATTATTGCTACAAAGGATTACGACACAGTTTCTGTCACGGATGGGCATCGGGTCCAACGTCCTGGTTGTCGGAATATGTACTGGGAGTAAAGGTGGTAAAACCCGGGGGTAAGGTTATCCGGATTGAACCACACCTGGGCGATTTGCGGTGGGTTGAAGGTTCTTTTCCCACTCCGTTCGGAGTTATTAAAATCAGGCACGAAAAAATGCCCAGTGGCCGGATCAAATCTGAGATTAAGGCTCCAAAGGAAATTCTAATTCTGAAAAAGTAAAATACGCAATTGAAACGATGAAACTAACATTCTGCCTTTTGTTTAATTTAATTACAATTCTCTCCTTTTCACAGGAGAAAACCACTATATCCAAGAGTAAGCTTCAAGCAAACGCATCGGTCAGTGTAAATACCAATGGTATGGCTCCGGTACCAGCTTTTTCACTCGATAAGCCAGCGATTATGGCTTCGATATCACTGGCAAAAAACCGATTCAGCTATGAGCCTACGCTAGCTTATGGTCTTGATCTCAGGCCTTGGTTTATTGATAATTGGATTCATTACAAACTGATAGCCAGACATGCTTTTGAATTGAGGACAGGATTTAATCCAAGCTCCTATTTCAGTCAATATACACACTCGGAGGAGTTTGTATGGTACTGTCAGAGATTTTTTACATTTGAATTAGCTGGCATGTATAGGCTTTCTCAAGTAAGTTCTCTGTCGTTGCTCTATTGGAACGATCGGGGACAGGAGACAGAATCGATAAAAGGACATTATCTTGGTCTTTTCTGGGACAAATCGGAAATCAATATCGTAAAAAAAATACAGATGAACCTGAATGTTCATCTGTATTACATCAATTACACAGGAAAAAATGATGGATTGTTCATATCTCCAAAGATTTCTGCATCAATCAGGGATTTACCTTTTTCCTTTTTTTTTCAGGCAAACCAGGCTATGCAAAGTAATATAACTCCATTTCCAAAGTTTAAGTGCAATGCAGGGGTAGCGTATTCGCTTTGAATCTTCAATTCATTATAACATAAAAGTTATGTATAACTAAAAAAAAACAATAAGTAATAGTTAAAATATAATGTCGTATTTTAACCATTACTTAATATTGATATATGAAAAAATTCTTATTCATCGCGTTGACTGTAATCTCTCATGTGGGATTATCACAGAATCAAATTCCAAGCCCAAACTGGCACTTAAAAACGGAAGATACGCAAGTAACAATTGCAATTGTCAAAAATCGTCCGGTTATCTGTGAACTTAAGAATTCCAGAAATAATTGGAACTGGATGAAGGATTATTCATCTATGCCATTTCCTGAAAAAGTCCTTGTTGGAAGTGTTTCATACCATCCAAACTGGAAATACAAAGATGCTATTGTTGAAAAATCAAATGGGACAAAGCTTTCGCTACGGTTTATTAGTTCAACTCCAAATCTGGAGTTGGAATCGGTATGGTACGAAAAACCCGGTGTTGGTCCGATTGAAAATCAGGTTTTCATTAGAAACAACTCAGGAAGCAGCATTACTTTTCAATGTTCCGATGTTGTTTCTGCAAACATCTGTTTTACTGCCGATTCTGGTGTGACACTCTGGCGTTTCAATAAAGGAAGGTATTTGGCGCGGAAGCACAAAAATGATAATCCAATTGTTAATTCCGATCAAATCGGGACAAATGATACTATTTCTTATATTCTCTCTAATGATGCCAATGGTGGCACCCCCCAAGGCACGAACACTCATCTTCCATTTCAAATCTTTGATGTGAATTCAAAACATGGGCTTTACATGGGGTATGAATGGAGTTTTGGCACATTTAGCAACCAAACAGCTTCGGACCCTCTTACAGTAAATTACAAAGCTTACCTGTGCGATACTTCATCGGTAGTGAAAGAGAATGGAAAAGTATTTCAGGTGCCGGCTGTTTTCTTTGGTACCTATACGGGCGATATTGACGCTGGTAGCAATAACATGAAAAGGTGGTTCTGGAATAATAAGATTACCCCAACCTTGAAAAATAATCCCGATGAACCATTAATTGAATATTGTATTCCGGGGAATGAATCGCAGTTGCTTGAATACTATAAAAAGTATCCGGTGGCCGAATGGGGCGCTGAACTAGGAAAAATTGATATCGACTGGTTGGATGGCGCGGGTACTGACTGGACAAAGGGGGACTTTAAAAAATATGCGTCCTGGAAGCCTGATCCGGTTAAATGGCCCAATGGCATGACCGCGGGAGATATCGTTCACCGCAACAAACAAAAGCTCTCGCTTTATATGAATTTTACGTTTGAGTGGAACAACATCGGAACCCAGGAGGGACGGGATAAACAAAAAGAGGCCTTGTTAACCAGGTACGACAAATGGCATTATGATTATTGGAGAAGCGATATGCTACTTGAGACCCCATTTAACTATTTGAGCCATGAAGGACTTCTTGAAATTCTCGATTATTTAATTGCAAACCGACCAAACTTTCGATATGAGCACTGTGGTAATGGTGGACTGTTGAAGGATTTTACAACCTTACAACGAATTTCCGTGTTTACCAACGAAGATTCAGGAGGTCCCGATTATCATCGGGAGTCATTTTATTCTTGCTCTTTTATGATTAATCCGGTACAGATTAAAACCGATATTGGAATGAACCTGGGCCCTCATGGAGAAGTGGCTAAAAATGCAGCTTATCCCAATGGTAATGCGATTAATGATTCTCCTGAATGGGTAAACTATGTATTGCGGACCGGTTTTATGGGAGCCAATATGGCAACCAATTGGTGCATCTATACCCCCAATCAGATTGAAGGGGTAAAAAAACACTGGCCTTTGTATAAAACGAAACAACGACCGATTTTAAGAGGATTAAAAGTGGGGGATGAACCCGCCGATGTGTATCATATACTTCCAATACCCGATGGTATTAACTGGGATGGAGTTGAATATTTTAATACCTCATTGAATAAAGGGTCTGTTCTTCTGTTTAAACCTTCAACAACAGCTCCTGACTCAAAGATCATCAAATTAAAAGGTCTTGACAAACAGGCCATCTACACACTTACCTTCGAGGATCGAAAAGAACAAAATGCAAAAATGAAGGGGGCTGAATTGATGGACAAAGGGATTGAAGTAAAAGGTATGAACGGCAATTTTGCATCGGAGATTATATGGATTAATTAAATGAATGTGAATGAAATCACTTTTAGATTGGATATGAAAAGCCCCATGATTCTTTATTTGCTTTTCTACTTGTTGTGCGCAACAGGAAGCAGCCATGCACAAAAAAAATATCCCGGGTCTCTGGAAAAAGCGCAACTCGGTGGCTCGTATTGTGGGCTTCCCGACGAAGTGATGCCTGTGCAGGCGGTCTGGTTCTGGAGTGAATATGAATTTCAGACAGATGGCTACAAGACCTTTATCGATCAGGCTGCCCTTCACTCTCCGTACGATATGGTCTCGGCTAGTGTGCGTCTTTGGGGTAGGGAGACAACAAGCGATGCTGTACATGATCAGATGAAATTAGCCGCACAGTATGCTTCGACGAAAGGACTGTCGGTACTTGCCGATCTGGATGTTCGTACGGCGCGTCGTACGTTCGAATCGAAATATCCGGATGAATTGCAGGAAATGCTGCTGTTGCAGGAAGTGAAAATTCAGGATAAATCATCCGTCGAAACAGTAATCAGGAGTAAAGACCTCAGCGATCATTACACGGGCAATACAACCCACTATGTTCCTCTTTATGGTAAACTTTTGCGCGTGTATTCGTATCGTATTGGTTTTGATGGTATTGAGATAAATTCGTTAAAAGACATCACCCGGAATTGTCTGGTCGTTTCTTCCTCCAAAGATTCAGTCAGGGTGAGGGTTCCTTCCGATGACATAAACACGCAAGCCTCTGTGATGGTTTCATTTACGCACTTGTACCCCGATGTATTTGCCCCGCATTTAATGGAGTTTCAGCGCGAAATAATCAAGCAGTATGCCGACGTTCCTTTGGCCGGGGCTTTTAAAGACGAATGGGGGTTTCCTCCCTGTTTTGATGGCAGCCCTGCAAAAAACCAGTTTTGGTTTTCTAGGTTTCGCGCACAGGCTTATGCCCAACGAACCGGAGGAAGAGATTTACTGGCTGACTGTTTGCTAATGCACCTGGGTATTAAAGGGCATGTGTCAGAACGGCAGATGGTTATCAACCATTTTATGGAAATGTCGTGGCAGCGCAATAAAGCTTTAGAAGAAGACTTTTATCGTGCTGTAAAAGAGGTTTTTGGTCCCGATGCGGCGGTAACAACACATCCAACATGGTGGCCGTATCCCGATTTGCACGAGCAGATGAAAAACGGCCTCGATTGGTGGGTGGCAAAACGAGATTGGGCACAAACCGATGAATATACCCCTTTCGGGGTAAGAACGGCTCTTGCAAAAAAGTGGGGAAGCCTAGTCTGGTACAACATGTATTACTCGACAAACAGGAGTGATTATGAGAAGGCCGCGTGGAGCGCAGTGCTTGGGGGCGGGCGGATCAATTATCATCCTGTTTATCCGACTGATCTCAAGGAAATTGATAAACATTTAGAATTATTTAAGGGTGATCTGATGTTGGCCGAAAGCCGTGTCCGTTTGTTGAATTTCATCAGTCAAAGCCCTTTAAATTGCCCGGTTGCCGTGATTTTTGGACATGCGTGTACAATGAACTGGAACGGGCCTTCGTATGATGACGTTGGGATAAAACTGGTTGACCGGCTATGGACAGAGGGTATCCCAACCGATTTAATACCTTCAAGCGAAATAGAGAACCATAACCTGACAGTTGATGATCAGGGGTGGATTTGCTATGGCGTCCAGCGGTATGCCGCCGTTATTTTGTATCATCCCGAATTTGGGCGTAGCTCCATTGCTGATTTTTTTAAACAAGCCTCAAAAGGCCGATCAGATTTGTTCAGGATAGGCCATTGGACAAAGGATTTTGATGGAAAAGCGATCGAAGGAGATAAAATGCTTCCAAAAAATATGTTTGAAGCTGCAGAAAATGAGCAGATTGTTACTTCTGTGAAAAATATTCTGTCAAAACAAAAAATTGAAACTCAAACTCCTGCGATAAAAGGAACTCCAAAGGGTTTTGCCTATTCATTTATTACACCTCCAACAACCGGTTATTGCCACCTTATTGATGGAACCTATATCCAGGTTGCCGGTACGAATCATGTTGGCGGCAATTTAATCCAATCGACCGTGAGAATGAAGGGGAAGATTGTAACTTTTGACGCAACCGGGGTGGCCGCCGTCCGGCTCGATGATCAAGGAAAAGTCCAGGCAATAGCTGCCGGTGGGTTAAAATTGTTCCGAACTGGAAATTTTAAAATTGAGTTGAATAAACGGATCGACCTGGCCCTATGGAAAGATAAACAAGGCAATTGGACAGGTGTTATTCAAGGACTAAAAGGGGAAGTTCCGATGGAACTGAAGGCAATCACGCAAAATTGGAATCGAATTAACCTTCCAGTTCCGCTTTCGGAGTAAGCATTAAGAACAATTTTAGATTACAAATCAGAAAATTGCAGGAGCGATAATAATTAAAATAATTAACTGGTAATTAATACTTTAATACATAAGAATCCTTATGGTTTTAAACAAATAAATAACAAATTATTTTACTGTATATCAAATAAATAGCTAATCTTTAACCAAAATATTGTTATCGAGTAATAATTATAAACATCAAACAATGAAAACTATTAATCTTATTGCAGCTTTGTTGATTAGTGCACAATGCTTTGCTCAAATTCCTATGTTGAATGGCTATGATAGTCCTCTGCCAAAAGTTGTAACTCCCGGACTTATCTCCTCGGATGGATGTGTTGCCGCACCCTCCGACGCGATTTCCTTGTTTAACGGGAAAGATTTATCAGAATGGGTTGGCGACAAAGGGAATCCTGAATGGACAGTTCAGAATGGTATGGTAACAGTTAAGGAAGGTACCGGCAATATCTATACAAAAAGAGATTTTGGCGATTTCCAACTCCATATAGAATGGATGCATCCTGCCGATATTAGCGGAGAGGGACAAATGCGTGGTAATAGTGGAATTTTCCTGCAGGGTCTTTACGAAATTCAGGTATTGGAAACCTTTAACAACAACAATAAGACTTATGTGAATGGTCAGGCTGGAGCAATATACAAACAACACGCCCCCTTAGTGAATTCACTTCAGAAACCTGGAGCGTGGAACGCATATGATGTAATCTTTACTGCTCCTACATTCAATGCTGATGGCACGTATCGGACTAATCCCAGAGTTACAGTTATGCTTAATGGCATCTTGATTCAAAATAATGCAATTATATATGGAACAACCGCCGATGATACGATTGTTAAAAAGCTCAGAGGGGGTATAACTCTCCAGGATCATGGATGTAAAGTTAGCTATAGAAATATCTGGATTCGTGAACTTTAAACATTTCACTACGATATTTACGTCATGCCATTTTGACTAATTCTGTTTGGAGTTAATAAATCGCATTACGGAAAAAACTTTCCTGAATTTTAACAGCGGTTGTTGATTATCAATTGCCGCTGTTTTATTTTCATGCAGTAATTTATCTAATACGAAACATTATGGTGTCTTTCAACTGATTCCGCTGGATAATTAATTTCAGTCTATCTTTTGATTGATTCAGCGCCACTACATCCATTAATTGATTAATATTCTGCACTTTAATATTTTCGCATTCCAAAATCACATCGCCATTTCGTAAATTCATTTGTGCCGCATAGGAATTGGACGGAATGTTTACTAAGATGATTCCTGACAACTCAGATAACCCGGCAGCCGATTGTTCACCAAGTGTTTCAACATTCTTAGCCGTTGCTCCGTACCACTGAAAAATTTGGTTAGCGTTGCCAGGTCGAGCGATGGCTAAACACGGTATATCAGGTTGTTTTGCAATTTTTTTTAACTTTTCAGAAGAAACGCCAAATTGATCCATCGGAAAATTTTTAAAGCCAATCTGAAGTGCCGGCGATTCCATTTTTACCCTAAAATCCCCGTTTACTGCATTCAAAAACAAAGGACCTCCTACAACAGAATTTGCATCGCAACCGTTTTGCGAAAACATTAACCGGTCGCGCTGATTGGTCGCAAATAAATTTGAATCCAATTGAGTGCCCCATTTTCCATCAGGTGCCAGAATCCGTTCCATTGCAGCTGGCTTATACGCTCCAAACACGATATTGTATTTAAAGACATCGCCGCTATTGGGATACCATACATGTGGATGCAGGCTATTATTAATGATGATGTTATTAGTGGCTTCACGCCGATATCCTTCCCTCATTTTCAGTCCGCCATTTAATAACAGGTTGTTGTAAATACGGTATCCGGTAGATCCGTCATCCAGATCGATGTCCCAGCCATGATCACACCTCCACCTGCTGTTACGTATGATATTGGGTTCAAGCATATCGAGGAACGGAAGATTGGGATCTTTGCGAACTTCCAGATCCGTTTCGCTGACTTCTGGAGTCCAATAGCGGTCGCGCCCCCACGAATTAAAACTTCCGTGGTCACCGGTTTCGAGAATCGTATTAAAAACATCACAAAATTCAATAACATGTCCACCAAAAGTCCCTTCATTGATATTGATTCCGGCTCGTGGCACATCGTAAATCGAGCAATGGCTTACCGTAATCTGATGCGACATAGATATTTGCACTGGCGCCGTTTGCTTTTCATCACGTCCGGTTTTTGTTATCAGACAATCTTCTACCCGACAATCTTCAGGATAATTATCACCGATCGGTCCGGGAGTTCGATCCATCTTTGTAAAATCCTGCTCTCCATATCGGAATAAAGGACTTCGAACCGTTGCCGGATCACCAACAAATGCAATTCCATTTGCTCCCGAATGATGGATATAACAGCTTTTGATTAATATCCTGCGGTTATAGTTATTTACAAAAATACTGTTTCCCCCAAGTTGATCGAACTCACAGTTCGTAACCGCGCAATCCTCCGCCCCATTAAACATTACCGCTCCTCCACGGTAGGTTGTCCAATCGCTTCGAAGCAATTGTTCTTTGTTTTCCATGAAAGTCCGGACGGCATGACGAAAGACAAATCCATCCATTCGGATAAACCGAACAGGCTTACCTTTCGAACCATTGAACTCAACCAAATGCTTAAGCCTTACGATTTCAATCCGTGCTTTAGACAGTGCAAGCTCAGGCAACGGATAGTAGTATAAAGTCTTGTTTGCCCTATTGTAATACCATTCACCGGGTGCATCAAGCTCCTCCAGAATATTCTCTGCAAACCGGTATCGTGGATGCATGGCCGAGGGTCGGTTATTCTGCCAGCCTCCCTCCAAATCGAGGCTTCCATCGGCATTTTTCCCTTTCACAACCCAATGCATGTCTCCCCACAAAGCCGCGTGCATAGCGTGGATATAAGCTCCTTCAGGATGAGCCCACAAAGAAATCCTTTGGGGACTCAGCGGATCATTGTCCGGATCGGCCGTATCTGAATGAACCAAGTCCCAAAAATCAAATACATTTTTACCCGCTACCGCATTAGGAAAACGGGCCATGCGTTGCCGTTGCCCATTCACATACAATTGGTCGATGGTCACATCTTCTGGTACAAAAGCCTTATAAATGCCATTCCGATAGAATTCCCAACTTAATTTAAGTTGGTTTCCACCACTTAGAATTGCTTTACCTTCATGTTCTGCCCGATATACAACGAGATATTTTTCAGTTCCCGAATCATCGGCATTAAAAATGAACGTTTCAGGTAAGTAATAGATTCCATCGGCGAAGATTACCTGAACTTCATTTTCTCGCGAATTTGCGCGAACCAACTGCTGTGCTTTCTGAATGGATTTTACCGGACTTACTCTAGTTCCGACATTTCGGTCATTTCCCTTTCCTGAAATGTATATTTTCATTGGTGGCTGCCCATAAACCAAGCAAATATTGATTACAGCAACAAAGAAATTGATAGCTAATGATTTAATTGTTGGCATGTTTAATGAATTGCCGCGATGATTTTATCCAATGGCCTGTCGAATTCAAGTTTGGCGACGATTACCGTATTGGCCATATCATTTACCGGAATATTTCTCAAACGAAGATAGGATTGTTGCGACTCACAGTCGCCCGGACATAAATTTACTACACAGTCTATTTCTTTTTGAGTATTTAACCAGATTGCCCGGACCGGAAGCACATTAATTGGCTTCAATTTAAGTCCATTGCCAACCAGAACTTTATTCAGATGAATGTATAACGTCCGATCGTGTTGAGTCACCAGAACTCCGGGGACATCGTCCATTCGGAAATCTACCCGACCTTGAATAAAAGATTCATCCACTGACTTTTTCCATTTTCCAATGCGTTTCAGAATAGCAGCTGACTCCTTTGGTATTAACCCTTCTGAAGTTGGGCCAACGTTTAGCAAATAATTGGCATCGCGAACCAGGTAACTGTCCAGACTGCTAATCAAATGACGATCAGTATAAAAATCTTCATCGGTTTTGTATCCCCAGCTTTCCATACCAACCGATTGACAAGCTTCAACGGGCCTTTGAAATTCGTTTAATCTCGATGCTACTTCATCAAAATCACGTTCAGGAGTACCAAAATCGCCTTCATCAAATCCCCGATTATTAATTACAGCCTGAGGTTGAAGTTTCCGGATCATCGCATTTACCGAAGTATCTTTGTATTCTGGAACATTCATATCCCACCAGAATCCATGAATTTTTCCATAATTGGTGCATAGTTCGCGAACTTGTTCTTTCAGGAATACCATGTATTTGTCCCAATCCGGCGAATCCTGCGGCTGAACAGGCAATTCATGGTGCCTTCCTTTATTGGGATAGTTGGGATGATTCCAATCGACAATTGAATAATACAAGCAAAGCGGAATATTACGCTTGTGGCAGGCCTCCGACAATTGACCAATAATGTCTTTTTTATACGGAGTGTTCATTGTATTAAAAGCCGTTTGTTTGGTGTCCCACATACAAAATCCGTCATGATGTTTGGTCGTAATGGTTATGTATTGCATTCCGGCTTCTTCCATCAAATCAAGCCATTCTTCCGGATTGAATTTATTCGGATTCCATTGATTAGCCAGTTTCATATAATCAGTTCGTGATACCCTGGCCTTCGATTGGTATTGTTCGTGCCATCCGGGGATGGAATATATACCCCAATGTAAAAAAAGTCCATATCTCCGCTCAAAAAACCAATCGCGGCCATCACCAAAGCGTGGAATACCATTTTTCATTTGATCTGGATTCGTCTGAAAATTGTTTCCCCCGGAAGCAGGAAGGACTCCTGCCCATTGTGTGAAAAATGGAACTGCGGCAATTGTTGCTGCTGATTTTAAAAGGTCTCTGCGTTTCATTGATTTAATTTTAATGGAACCTAACTATTCAATACCCCACTTTTTATTGGGTTGATCACCCATTTCCAGTTCGAGGGTTCCGCCAGCAGCAACTTGTGCGTGTGAAATCCAACATTTATTCCAGATTTCACCGTTCAGTTTTGCAGATTGGATATAAATATTCTTCGCTGAATTATTTTGGGCAACAATGGTGAACGATTTGCCTTTCGCATACCTGGAGTCAAGTTTAAATTCAATGCGGTTAAACACAGGGCTGGTAATTTCATAGCGGGTTTCGCCCGGACAAACCGGATGAATACCACTGGCTGCCAGTACATACCAGGCCGACATTTGTCCCACATCTTCATTCCCAACCAATCCATAAACCGAATTTTGATAGGCTCTGTCACATATTTGACGGCTCCAATATTGGGTTAACCAGGGAGCTCCAAACCGATTAAAAAGAAAGGGTATATGATGTACCGGTTCGTTGGAATGGTTATAATAGTCGTTCCAAATCAAATTTTGAGGAGCTTTGGCAAAAAATTCAGTCAAATCAGCTATGACTTTCTCCCGTCCCCCCATTAGGCTAACCATTCCAGGAATATCATGCGGAACAAACCACCCTTGCTGGTAAGGATTGCTCTCGGTACACCCGTAATCCATTTTCAACCGTCCTTCTTTGGGCCAATCCCACCAGGAGCCATCCACATTCTTTGGCCTGAACCACTTCACTTCCGGATCGAAAATGTTCCTGTAGCTTTTCGACCTGTTTAAATAGAGGGTAGCATCATCTTTCTTACCCAAACTATCGGCCAAAACCGATAAACACCACTCAGAATATGCATGTTCTAACGTATGCGAAATATATTTTGAATGACCAAGTGTACCGTTCCCATACCTTTCACAGTTGTTTTTCGCGTATTGATATCCCTTTTCAATGTCAAAATTCCGGATGCCCTTGTTGTACGCATCAACCATGACAGAAACAGCCGGATTTCCAATCATACAGTCACTGTAAGCATTCAGGAACTCCCAGCGCTCCATGTATTTTTTCCCGCTTTCATCGGCCAGTTCAATCAACGAATTGATCATGTCGTTCACTACTTCAGGATTGATGATTGTCTGCAAAGGAAACTGGCTACGGAAAACATCCCATCCGCTAAAAATGGTTCGTTTCGTAAATTTATTGGTTTTATGGATTTTGCCATCGCCACCGGGATAGCTACCATCCACATCAGTAAAACAGCGGGGATCGATCATCGTGTGGTAAAGTGCTGTATAAAAGATTGTTTTATCGTCCTTTGTGCCACCTTCAATTTTAATCTTTGATAATGCGTCGTTCCACAAACGAGTTGCATTGGTTTTAACGCGATCAAAATCGAAATCTTTAATTTCTGAAAGAAGATTGCTTTTAGCACCGTCCAAGCTAACAAAAGAAATACCCGCTTTCAAATAAACTTTTTCATTCTTCTCTGTTTTGAATTCAGAGAAAAAACCAAGATGTTTTCCCTGTTTCTCAGTACATCCTTTTTCAACCGCCGATTTTGAAACTAACTCTTGGTAAGATTCACTATTAACCTCCTCTCGTTTCCGAACCCATCCATCGGGGATGGCTGCACTCCAAACTCCAAAATTTTTCAATGGTTTACTTAACTGAGCATAGAAAAAAACGGTATAATTAGGTTTCCCGTCACCATTACCCCAGCCACCACCTTCAGGAGTACATTTCATCCAGCCCTGAATAGTATGATCGTCCAGCACTTTAACATACTGTTCGGTCGATGTCCCTCCTACCCTTCGAGCCAGATCAATCTGGATGCGGGATTGTTTGTTCTCTGGAAAAGTAAAACGAAGTATTCCGCTATGCGGCGCTGCTGCTGCCTCAGCCCTGATTTGATAATCGGTAAGGCTAGCCGCATAATAACCTGCCTGGGCCACTTCATCTGATTTTGAATAGCGCGAACGATAACCTTCCTCAGGATGATCAGCACGACCAGATGAGGTTTTCATCTCTCCGGTAGTGGGCATCACCAAAAAATTACCTAAATCGCCGTACCAGCCGACCCCGCTCATTTGAGTAAAAGCAAAACCTTCGATGGTCGAATTTTCGTAATTGTATCCCGATCCATTATCCCCTCCGGAAATGGTATTCGGACTCACCTGTACCAGTCCAAAAGGCGTCGCTGCTCCGGGAAAAGTTTTCCCTAAACCCGACGAATCACCTGCCTTCGTTGTGCTTGTAACCGCGCCAATAAAAGGATTGACATAATCAACTAGGTGCTGCGACTGACCCAGGCAATTCTGTACCAAGAAAAACGTGACAGCTAGAAAGGCAATTTCTACATTCATCTTATCAATTATTAATTTTAATTTCATGTTCTATTTACAGAAAACTCGCGTTCTATAACCCGCCGTTTCTTTCTACTTCAGGATAAAGCTTGCTGGGGCATAGGCATGCAGATCGAACGATAGTTTACCAGCTTTTATTACAAAAGGTTCGCTGATCTTTTCGCCACGAAGATTTACCGGAATCGCAGATGTAAACTTTTCTCCTGATGGCAATGTTACTTCGATTTTTCCAGTTGTTCCGCCTTGTTCCCAAACCCGCAGAATAATGCCATCACCATCAGGATTCGGGCCAAAAGCAGTTAACGCAACGCCTTTGCGAGTAAAAGAAATTCCTTGCTGAGTAGCCGGAAGCTTTCCATTTTTCACTTTTGAACAGGCTACCTGTAAAGGCACGCGGGTTTCCATTGCCGGCGAGTAAAGCGAACTTTCAGTGGCAAACTGATCGAATGTCCAGATGCGCACCCGGGCACTCATTCGCTGCCCATTTCCAATCCATGCGGCAAAATTGGTCCGCCAATGATTGTTGTATAAATTCACATAAAGATATGGATTAGCAGGTTCGTAGCGTTTGTCAAATTTATACTCACCAGGTTCGCCAAGGCTTACCACCGGCGCATCCGGAGAACAGATCCCAACACCTGATCCGGTGGTCCCATTGTAAATGGCAACTCCGCTGTTGACCCACCACATATGGTAATTGGCATTATCTGTAATCATGTCTTTAACCGGATCAACATCAGCTCCCATACGTCCGAGGCGGTACTTTGGATTATCGCATTTAAACGGAAGACAAATCCAAGCCGCTTCGGGCCAGGTATCCGGTTGTTTCTGCCAGCTTACTTCGAGATCGGCCGTTGGATTTATGCCTGAAAGGACGAGCGAAATCGAAATCTGCTGTGGTTGTCCAGGTCCCGGAATAACTCCCGTCATCACCGCTTTGACATCAATAGCCGATTTTTCAACTGTCAGGGTTAAATCCTGAGGAAGAGCAGAACTATAAACCCCGTCCTTCGGCATATCGTAGGCTGAAAAGATCAATTTATGAGCATTGTAATTTGGATACAGCGATTTGACCGTCCAGTCATAAATGTCTTTATACCCGAACCGTTCGTAAAAATACTGACCAAATCCCTGAGGAGCGTTGGCATCAACCAATTCCTTCCCGGTTCTTTTATCTATCAAACTAACTATCCGGCCTCGTTTAGCATCAATTGTTGCTTTAAAAAACGGGCTTTCAATTACTCCTGAAATCGGATCAGCATATAATTTAGGAATTTCGACTGTCTCCGGAGAAGCAATATACGTGCGATAACCCATGGCCGGAATATCTTTAGCCATAAAGCGTGACAAAGGAGCTTTGTCTTCGATGGATGAATATTCGTGGGAAACAGGCACTGCATCTCCCCCATCGGCAGGTTTAAGCGAAATAAAACTATCACCAAAAATCAGACGGGTATCCAGCGTTACTTCGCCATCGCGTTTCCACGGAAGCGGGTTATAAACCACAATCCGGTTTCCTTCGACACTTACATTGTCGGCAAGTGAAGCAACGGCATCCTGGTAAGGACCTTTTACCAATTTCTGAACATTGCTTATATAATCGGCGTGATCTTTCCATGAACTTTCCATCAGTTTATATTGAGGAGGCAATCCGGTTTTCCACAAATCCTGCCAGGCTTTTCCGTAGGGTACTTTCACGTAATGCTGGTTAGCCAGGCCCCAGGTATGTTCGCTGTAAAGGGCACTTTGCTCATAGGCATCGGCAAATGTTTTGCGAAGGTCAGGTTGGTAAATTCCCCAAATCGATTCGATGGTCGATAATTCGTCAAGACCGGCAATCGAAGGACGAATATTTTGCGCCAATTTGCTCGATTCGGGCATGCTCATGGCACCATGAATCCAAACATCGCCAATATCGGAGCGCACTACCGGTACTTTGCCCAAGTCTTCTTTCAGGATTAATGCGGCGAAGTCATCCATGGTTCCGGCCCGGACAATTATTCCACGGCTTTTATACCACTCGATGTCCCGCATTACTTTTCCCGGATCAGGTGGACCGCTGTTATCACCGGTCATATCGATATGTACCCAGATTTTATAAGGCCAGTCAGCCGGGGGTAGCCCTTCGGTGCCATAACCGTTGTTGTAAAGGGTTAGCACCCGCGAACCATCGGGTCCTTCCCACCAGAAAAAAGGTGGCAACCCAAGCTCCTGATTGACAACCGGTCCACCCATGTGGTAAAATTTAATTCCAGCATGGGCAAAAAGTGTTGGCAAAATCCACGATTCCCCAGGCACATCGCTCATTTTAGCGCTGGTCGAAAGTGGTTTTCCATACTTCCGGAGAAGTGTTGAAGAAATGTTTAGCCCGCGCACTAAATCTTCCGGATCAGATGTTTCGGTATGCATGGTGAAAGGAAAGGCATGAACCGCCAGATTTCCGTCGCGGATCGCCTGTTCAATTTTCTGTTTTCGTTCGGGCGACTGGCCTTCCCACAAAATCTGCTTCATGGGCCAACCCGAAACAGTCCATACAAATTGCTTATTTTTAGGTTGATTTTTGTTTTTGTCGATGGCATCCAAGACCTTGTCGCACATCGAAGTACGGTAATCGTGAACCACCTGTTGCACAGTCTCTGAGTAGCCAATGTCAAAATGGGTTTTATAAACGATGATAACCGTTTCCAGGTTTTTAGGTTTCCCAGGAATGATCGCCTGTTCTTCTGTTTTGGGTTTCTGATCAGTCCGTGTCGATTCAGTGTTATAGTTTTGAGCCTTGGACGACAAGGCAAACATCAGAATCAGGTTGAAAATCAGAATTGATCGAGTTGTTCTTCTCATTGAACGTGTTTAATGTTTCATATTCATTCTTAATGTATCTGTGGGCAATTTGTACAACCCTAACTCTGTTAGCGTTGGGTTTAACCGCGAGCCTTCAATTCTTAACCTGAATTCACGGGCAGTTACCGGAGCAAACCGAAGTAGTCGTTTATACCCAACCGTGGTGCCTTCCATAATGATCTTCCATTGCGTACCTTCCTGATATTCAAAAGTAAACTTTTCAATACGCTGACCTATCCTGATGTTTTCCTGCAAACTTAACACATCTATTTTTTGAGGTTGCTGAAGTGAAATCTGAATGACCCCGGTTTCGCTCTCTCCTTTCGTTGTCCAGAAAGTCAACGGGTTGGCATCAAGAACAGCATCTGCATTTTTCCCATCCGATTTCAACTCCGCGCCCAAAGCATAGTTCTTAGCAAAGGTTTTATCCAGAATTTCCTTCATGCCCATCAACGATTTCACATCGTTTTCACAGATCAAACCACGCTTATCAGGAGGGATATTCAGTAATAAACTGCTATTTCGCCCAACCGAGCTAAAGTATATATCGATCAATGTTTCAGGAGTTTTAACCAAAGAATCATTACTGGCATGGTAAAACCAGCCCGGACGGATAGATACATCGGCTTCGGCTGGGTACCAGACCAAACCTTTGGCGCTGGCAATCATACGCCGACCACCCATAACATGCTTAGTCCAATCCTGATTGGGACTTTTGTTGACATCTGTCTGCGAGTTGGCCGCAATTTCGTCCACATTCTGAGCATCGACAGGCTGAACACTCCATTGTGTTTCAGGCCCATAGCCACTTTCAGTACCTATCCATCGAACATCGGGTCCGGCAATGGAAATCACCGCATCGGGTTGTAATTTACGAATCAGCGCATAGAAAGCATTGGTATCGTAAACCTGTTTCTTTCCGTTGGGACCTTCGCCACAAGCACCATCGAACCAAACTTCGCCAACCTTTCCGTAATTGGTGAGAAGCTCCGTCAGCTGGTTCATAAAATATTCATTGTATTTGGGCGAATCGCCGTAAAATTTAGAGTTGCGGTCCCAGGGCGACAAATAGATGCCAAAGCCCATCCCTATCTCTCGACAAGCTTCGGAAACTTCCTTTACCACATCGCCTTTTCCATCCTTCCACAAGCTGTTCTTTACTGAATGCTCGGTGTATTTACTTGGCCAAAGGCAAAACCCATCGTGGTGTTTTGCCGTCAGGATAACCATTTTTACCCCAGCATCCTTACACACCTTAACCCATTGATGTGCATCAAATTGTGTTGGATTAAATACATTCGGATCCTCAGTTCCTTCGCCCCATTCACGATCGGTAAAGGTATTGACACCAAAATGAAAAAAGGCTGTAAATTCAAGTTCCTGCCAGCGCATTTGCCGTTCCGACGGGGCAATGTTGGCTGCAAGTCGAATAATCTCCTTTTCTGAAAGGCCGGGCTTTATCGCGGCGGAATTGTTGCCAATATTTATCTTAACTTGTTGATTACAAGCAATAATAAAAAGAACACATAAAATATAAATTAGTTTTCTCATTCGTGTTATTGTTTTAAAGGTTTGGTTTAATTTCCTGAAAAAGATATCGATATCTGGGTTCCAGTCCGGATTCTTCCATGATTTTTATTGCTTCGTCAGGCCACTGGTCGTTTTCAACATCCACATTGTCTTTAATCACCGTGTATGGCGCATACATGTTGTTACCTTCAGTAAAATATAGCGCAGTATTTGCAAAATTTCCTTCAATACGGATATGACCTTTTTGCCCATATTCACTTGCTTTGATTAATGACCATGGAAGATGATTGAAAACATTATTGCAACAGAGAAAAAATTCAGCGCCATTATCAGTGTGAACCCCAGCACGGGTTACTCCGCCAAAATCGTACAGGTAGTTCCGGCAAACCGGCGTCCAGTATTGCTGAGTCGTATCCTTTACAAACGCCGATTGACGACTTAAAAGGTAAATTCCACCACCATCGTGCAGGGTTTGCAATACATGCCCGATTTTATTCCCAATTACCGAATTATTGCGCAACGACAAGGAAGGTTTTCCTTTCGACCGCTCAATCCGGCCATTCCATTCTTCCCATCCCCAGCCTAAATTGATCCCGGAGTAGGGAGCAAATTCAATGTCGTTATGATTAATGCTTATCCCATGGCCAAAATAAACCATAATGGCTACGCTGGGTTTATGCTCTACCCCGTTGTACCTGATCAGGTTATTTGAAACTGATACGTTGGTACACAGGCCTTCTTCGGCTTCCGTCCATTTATCGTGGCTGTTGTTGATATTGTATGGTCCAAAGCCTTCGTTATCACCGTTTTGTTTGCCAATATAAACATGCTGAGCATTGCCCACATTAACGGCAACACCGCCAATAAACTGGAACACATTACCTTCAATGCAGCTTGAAACTACATCATTTTCGAAGTTTACACTCATCGAGCCATTTAGTTTGAAAATATTCCGTTCGAAAACGATATGATCGGCTGAGTTTACTTCAACTACGGCAACAGGCATACCTGTGGTCTGGTACAAATCGTCGTGCCAGTTATAAGCGCCATATTTAACAGTCAAACAGTTACTTTGGCTTCCGCAGGCACCAAAACTGTTTTCAACCCGCATAAGCTGCCATGCTGAATAGGCAAACGTAAGGCCTTCGAACTGAAGGTTTGATACATGTGTTTTTAAATCTTTTCCCTTGATCTGGATAAATAATTCTGTTTGAGGAACTACTACTTTGGCTGTCAGCATATTTTCATCAACACGTGGTCTATAGTACAGTGTTTTAGCCGACCTGTCGAAATAAAATTCGCCTGGATCTGTCAGGAATTCTTTGGCATTGAATAATGTGTAATCCGATTTAAGGCCAAACGAAGTTCCCGAACCCAGGGAGCGCGAAATGGCGCCAAACGGCTGCTGAAACAAGACAGCCAGTTTATCGCCTTTATCAACAATTTCGCGGACACACAAACGGCTGGTTGTCCAGGTTGTCTGGCTGAGGATTTCAAGTTCTTCGGGATGAGCCACAACCGGCATTTCCTGTTTGTTTACCAGTACGCCATCAATTTCCTCACCCGAACGATATGCCCAAGGTTCATTGCCTTTGATGGTAAATTTACCATATCCGCCAAGCCCTTTAACCGTCTTTTTACATTGCGAAAGCGTTGCAGGACGATCGTTTACATAGAGCTGCCGGAGTTTCTCGGTCCGGTCGAGCTGGGTTTGCCATATACCGTTCTCTCCTTTCTGCCAGTTGCCTACTTCGGTTCCGCCGCTTAATACAGGCTTTTCGCTTTCGTAGGCTTTCCAGATAATTGGATGCCCTTCTTTTCCAGAATCTTCAGGTCCAAAAATCAGGGTGTTCTTTATCGGATAGACACCTCCCCGAAACATCACCGTAATATCCTGATGACCTTTCTTCTTTAGCAACCGAACTTTTTTTTGGGCAGCCAAAACACTCTGTAACGGGTGAGCTATTGAACCATCAGAACGGTCATTCCCGGAGGGAGAAACATAAATTACCGTTCGGCCAATTGTTGTCGAATTGTTTAATTTAGAATCTCCCTCACGGGCATGCACCTGAGTAACAACAAAGAGAAATATAATTAGTTGAATCAATACATTTAGCTGGTTCATAAATGGTTAGTTTATTTGTGCGTAAAAACACTTCTTATATTTTAATGAAAGTTTTGTTTTTGTACATGTACCAAATTAGCAGGTAAAGTACCAAAAATGCTCCGATATGATCGACTGTTTGCACCCACTCACCTACATAGGGTAAAAGTCCATTGTAAAATACTCTTCCTACCGACATAAAAGCTGATGAAAAAAGATGCCAGGCCACATATCCAAATATCGCATTAGAACCCAGAACGATCATCCACTTCGTGCCTTTCCGAACATTCCACATGTCGATAAGAAGGAAAAATGCCGCAAGAAGTAGTGTGCAAATTCCTCCTGAAAATAAGACGAAGGAGCTTGTCCACATTCTCTTAATAATCGGATGCCAAATATTCCAAACAAGCGCAACCAGAATAAGCAGGACACCTATAATCAAATAACTTTTCAACTTTTCTGTTTTGTTCCGATGAGATTGCATGATATATCCGCAAAATACACCGAACATCGTAGTTGCTCCAAAATTCAGGCTGGAGATAATCCAGGTATAGTTTAATCCATCATGAAATCGTCCTAAAATCATATGGTCGAAAATACAAGGAACGTTTGCAGTCATCGAATAGGCTCCTTCAGTCATCCCACCAATAGGAATTAATGCTACAATTGCCCAGTAAACCAACATTAGCCCAAATGTAAACCCGATTTGGTAAATAACGGGTAAGTACAGTACCAAAATGGTAGCAATCAGGTAGCCGCTGGCAATAGCTTGTAAAGTGTTCGAATAAATATGAATCTGGTTGATGTCATAGCTTAACAGATTACCTTGCACAATAAGACCCAAAATCCAGAGAATGACAAACCTTCGAATAGTATGAATCCAGATCGACCGGTCGGTTGATCCCATACTGATTCTTTTTCTTAACGAGTAAACCAGTGAAAGACCGACAAGGAATAAGAAGAGAGGCATAATGATGTCATAGAACTGAAATCCAAACCATTCGACGTGATCCATTTGCAATTTAATAAAGGCAGATATCCGATTATGAAACACATTGTCAAACCCCTGAAATGCCATATCGCCCCCCATGATCCAAAACATATCAAAACCACGGAGCGCATCCACCGATAGTACTCTTTCCTTTGAAAGAACAGCCGGATTCCTGACCTGAAACACATTCAGGTTTCCGAAGAATTGTTTAAAATTCATATTGTAATTTGATTGGTCCTGATCATTTGTCTAGGCTTCTATTCCCTGATTCAGAAAAAATTTACAAAGTTTTATAGAGCTTAACCGTTTCAATCACTGGGCAAGCCAGCGCATTAATAAAGTTAATGCGTACTTTCGAAGCATTGACATCTTCAAACTTGGCAAGTTTCTTATAACCAATGGTGCTTCCTTTAAATACCTGTTGCCATTTTCCGGCTTTTTCAACTTCGATGGTAAACGATTGAATGCGCTGTCCCAAACGGATAAACTCTTTTATTTCCATGCAGTTAAACTGAGCTTGTCCCTTCAATTGAAAAGTGAGCGAAGCCGTTTTTGTGTTGTCGTTAACTGCCCAATACGACTCGTTATCGTTATCCAAAACTTTCGAAGGTGAAAACTGCTCCTTTTTTCCGCGAGTCTCGGAAGCTGTTACTTTTGCCCCATCCAGTAAGTTATTGTTGAATGAATAAGTCAGGTAATTCTGTAGTTCATCCAAAGACTTGACATCGTTGGCATTGATCCGACCTGTCCGGTCGGGAGGTAAGTTCAGGTTCCAGCAGGCACCGTTACCAACCGATTTGAAGTAAATTTCTTTTATGCTGGCCAAGTTTCGCACTTTGGAATCTTCATTCGGATGGTAAAACCAACCCGGACGAATGGAAACATCGACCTCCGCGGGCATCCATGCTTCACCATTTAGCGTACCGGTACCCGCTACCTCTTCCTTAAAATAGCCAATAGCGGGTTTTTGTCCGTCTCGGCCAATTGCTGTATAAGGCGCCCAGCAGGAATCCTGAACAAATCCGCTTTCGTTGCCACACCATCTGACATCAGGTCCCAGGTCACTAAAGATGCAGGCATTGGGCTGCAATTCGCGAATAATTTTCCAGGTATTTGGCCAGTCGTAATAAGTAATTCTGTTAATTTCACGTTTCTCGTTAGCCCCTCCATAATAACCATCACCGCCATTGGCACCATCCAGCCATACTTCCGAAATCTCACCGTAATTGGTGAGCAATTCGCGCAGTTGATTCCGGTAATAGGTAATGTATTCAGGTGTTCCGTATAAAGCACTGTTCCGGTCCCAGGGCGAAAGATAAACTCCAAACTTTATCCCGTGCCGTTTACATGCTTCCGAAATTTCTTTCACCACATCGCCTTTGCCGTTTTTCCAGGTACTATTCTTCACTGAGTGCTCGGTATATTTCGATGGCCATAAGCAAAATCCGTCGTGGTGTTTGCAGGTTAAAATTGCCCCTTTAAAGCCGTGATTGGCAATGGTGGAAACAATTTGTTCTGCACTAAAATCGGTTGGATTAAAAACACCTTCACCTTCTCCACCCAAACCCCATTCAAGATTTGTAAATGTGTTCACGGTAAAATGAAGGAAACAGTACCGTTCGGTTTCGTGCCACTTCATTTGGCGTTCGGTAGGTAATGCGCCATAAGGTTTTGGAGCCAGATTGTTTTGAGCCGACAAGGTCAGCCCCCACAATAAAAATGCTAAATAAAAAATGTTTCTCATGATTTATGTGTTGATTAAAGTTTTATCTCACCATTGCATCGCTGGAAATAGTTTCCAGGCTTTAATTGATTCTACTTTTACTGGGGCATCGTCGGAGAATACCTGTATGCCAATTGCATCTTTCAGCGTCGGATAGACAACTTGCGTAATACATTGCCTGCCATTGGCAAAAACTTCGAGCATTGATTTGTCGAGGAAGATGCGTAAATGAATTTTTTCGCCCGGCTTCGCTACAAATGGGGCATTCTGCGTTTCAACCACCGGATTTTTTGCATCTTTCGGGAATCCGAAGAACATGGCAAATTCCAGATAGTCTGGTTTATTCAGACTTGATTTACGCAAATCAATTTGCAGTTCATTTTTATCCCGGTCAATAATCACCGGGGTTTGTTCGCGACCATCTTCCGAGCACAAAACTTTCACACCAAAATGCCTAGCCTTTCCTGGATCGATCAACAGGTCCATTTCCATTACGTTTCCCTCAACATGCTTCAATGTAACAGGTTGACCTGGATTTACCGAAAACTTATTTTCATTCATCGGACTATACCGAAGCCGTTCAACTTCAGCTGGAGGTTCAATATTGAGTGAAAGTTTGTCTTTGGCAAGTGTCAATATGCGGGGCATCGACATGGTACCGCTCGATGCTCCCGATTTGCGATCAAGCACCCAAGCCCACAAAATACGTCTTCCGTGATCATCGACTAAGGTTTCAGGGGCAAAAAAAGTTCCGCCCGGCCAGTTCATCCGATGATGCGATTCTGGGTTAAACTGTTTGCCATCCCAAGTACCAATGTAATATCTGGCTCCGCGTGTGTGACTGATGCACAAAAGCACCCATTTATCTTCGAGTTTGAAAAAATCGGCACACGAAACATCTTCAAATTCATCGACTCCAGGCATGTCGTGAGTCATAAAATTGCCAACTTTGGTCAATGGTTTATCGTACGAATCGCCTTTGTAAAGAGAGGGTGGATTGGGGTGTTTCCCTCCCGGAGTACCTCCCGAAATCTGGTAATACGTATTTCCTTCGACCCACATGTGTGGGTCCCATCCGGGATTTACAATTGGGTTCGATTTCGATTTGGTCCATTCATTCAGGTCTTTGTCGCTACTAAAAGCAACACAATTTCCTCCTGACTGATAGCCATGATAGGCAATAACCACCTTCCCGTCGTTGGCCAGAAATGCATTACCACTGAAAATTCCCTTTTCAGGATCACCAGGCAAGGCTTGTAGAGGAGTGGAAGACCAGCGCCAGTGAAACAAGTCGATGCTCGAAAGGTGCTGCCAAAGATGGGTATCGCCTTCGGTTTGAAAAATATGCCACAGATGATAAACACCATCTTTATAGATGGCACCATTGGGGTCGAAAGGCATGGCATTTCCTTCGGCAATCGTTAAGTGCCAGCATGGACGGATGGGATCGTTCAGTTCGATCGTCCGTATTTTCCGTGCACTCACAATATCCTGATGATTAATCGTTAAATCTGCCGATTGATTTTGTGCGTTCGCAATCACGAACAAACAAATACCTAAACTCAAAAGCATAAAACCCTTCATATCTTATTATTTTACTGACAGTTCTGTTTTCAAACGAATATCTGAACTTGAAGCGCCCACTTGTATCTCATAAGTTCCGGCATCAACCACAAATTTGTTTTTGCCTTCGTCAAAAATCCGCAAGGCTTCCGATTTCAATGGAATTTGAACGGTTTTCGTTTCGCCCTTTTTCAAACTGACCCGTTTGAAACCTCTCAACGCTTTGATCGGCTGAGGTTGTTGAGATACCTTGTTTTTTACATACAATTGAATCACTTCGTCACCATCGTAGTTACCTGTATTTTTAATTTTAACCGACACAAACAACGAATCGGCTTGATTAAGTGCAGGTTTACTCAAGTTCAGTCCTGAATATTCAAATTTAGTATAACTCAGTCCATAGCCAAACGGATACAAGGGCGTTTTATCCGAATACATGTAAGTGCGGCCTTTCATGATTTCGTAATCGTCGAATGGCAACAAATCGTCGGTCGATTTATAATAGGTAATGGGTAGTCGTCCTGCTGGGTTATACGCGCCCAGCAAAACATCGGTAACGGCATTTCCACCCTGCTCGCCGGCATACCAGGCATTTACAATAGCCGGAACATGATCATTTATCCAAGTGATAGCTAATGGACTACCAGCTTCAAGAACAACAATTGTCTTTGGATTGGCTTTAACCAGTTCCTGAACCAGCTCAACCTGGCTTTTGGGTAAATCCAGATCTTTTTTATCCTGGCCTTCATTTTCTATTTCAGTGTTTAAACCCATAACTGCAATCACGTAATCCGATTTTGCAGCTATATCCTTTTCTTCCTTGTAATAGTCTTCCAGCTTGGTTCCAGGAATTTTCCAACGCAACTGAGCAATAGCTTCGCCGTTGTTGTCGAAGTATTCCATCTTGATTTTGTATTCTTTCCCGGCAACCAAATCCATGCTAATTACATCGCGCGTATCGTACCTGACAGTCCATTTATCAATCAAAAGTTTGTCGTTGATATATAAACGTACGCCATCATCTGAATTCACTGCAATAGTATATCTGCCTGAAATTTTTGGAGTTAAGATACCAGTCCAGCGCATCGATTTCTCTCCCCAGGGGGTTAACGGGTCGGGCGCCTGTTGCTTGGGGTTGAAATTGACACACTCATCAACCCTGGTTTTCGGGGTGCCTTTTAATTCTTTATTACTGAAATATTCGGCAAACAAACCTTTCTGCGAGCTGTTTTCAACGTGCAAATATTCTTTGGAGATGATTGGTATCTCGATGTCATTTTTATCGTCCCACGGAACATAATTAATCTGAACACCAGTACCCAGCTTATTCTTCAGGCTTTGCAAAACGCTGACCGTTTCGTTGGCCGATTCGCTGGCGCTGTACCCGCCAAAAACACAATTGGCCGAATTCGGGCCAAAAACAGCCACCGACTTGATTTTTGATTTATTCAGCGGAAGAATATTGTTTTCATTCTTCAGCAAAACAATGGATTGCCGAGCTGCCTCGCGGGCAAGCTCCTGGTGCTTTTTGCTCCCGACCACCGAGGGCGAAATCTGGTTATACGGATTGGTCGAAAGATCGCGATCAAACACGCCCATTTTAAACCTGGCACGAAGTACCCGGAAAGCAGCCGAGTCGATCTGTGTTTGTGTGACTAGGCCTTTGTCGAACACCTTTTTGAGCGAATTTTTATACACGAAACAATCGGGGCCACAGAAACCTGCACATTCCAGGTCAAGGCCGGCCTTCATACAGGCAACAGCCGATTCTTCAAATGATGCCAGAAATTTATGGTCAGTAACCATGAAGCCCGGAGCGCCGCAATCGGAAACGACAAAACCATTAAACCCCCATTCGTTGCGAAGAATATCAGTTAATAGTTTTTTACTGGCCGTGCAGGGAATGCCGTTAATGGCGTTGTAAGCACTCATAATCGATTGGGCCTTACCTTCTTTCACAGCATATTCGAAAGGGAACAGGTAATACTCGCGCAACGACCGTTCCGAGAATTTGGCATTGCAATAAAACCGATTATGTTCTTCGTTATTGGCTGTGTAATGTTTGGGAGTGGCTACTACTTTCAGGTAGTTGGGGGTCGTTCCCTTGCAAACCTTTTACAAAAGCTACTGCAAACCGGGCTGAAAGAAATGGGTCTTCGCCATAAGTTTCCTGGGTACGTCCCCAGCGCGGGGTCGCGGGCCAGATTGATGTCGGGGCGACCAGAAAACCAGTAAATCGCTATAATGTTCTTTTTGAAGCTTGCCTTGTTCAAGTTCGTTCCAGCGTCCGCGAGCTTCGTCTGATATCGCAGTGGGAAACCCGATACATTAAATCGGTATTCCAGGTGGCAGCCAAGCCAATAGCTTGTGGAAATACAGTGAATTTTCCGGGACGAACCACTCCATGAAGCGATTCGTTTCCCATAAAATATTTCTGAACACCCAGACGGGGAAACTCCGGGAGAAGTTTCAATCAACATCGTGATCTTCTCATCGACTGTCAACCGCGACATTAAATCTTTAATCCGCGTGTTAATTGGTAATTTCTGGTTCCAGAAAGGTTCGGTATAGGTTTGAGCCGTTAGGTTAATATGGAATAGCATCAAAAAAAGGAAAGCTATCATCGGATTAATCCGGAAATAAATTCTCCAATTCACGATTAATTGGCTCGAAAATAAATTCTTCATTGGTTTAGTATTTGGTTATCGGTACTGTAATTATTTTGATTGAAATTTTAATTCTTCGGATTACTACTCATTCCCCCCATAAAGTAGATTTATTCCCCTTGTCGATCCGCCAGGAATTCCGCCATAAATGAATGTTTACTGGCTCCTATGATTGGCTTGGGTTGGCGTTCTTCTTTTGTAAACGACCGTGGTAATGGCGAAGCCTTGTCCTGATACCAATAGGCCACCGATGCCAGGTCAAGGGTCAGGTTGTTGTTGTGCCCATGTTCGAATCGTGAACTTGCACGATTTGTCAAAATAGAAGGGATCTTGAATAAAAAAGCGATAAACATGGGTGTGCCCCAGCCAACCAGTTTCGTTGTTTACCCGTGGGTAACCAAAATAAGGGTGTTGAAGCAATTCTTTCGGGCACCATGAAGTATTGAAAAAATCCTCAGTTCCGGTTCCGATAATTGAAGGAGAGGTTTCGCCGTCAATGAAAACTATTTCATCGCCTTCGCCATACCACATCGTCGATGGGCAATTGATGTAGTAATTTATCCCAACAAACTGCCCTTTTCCTTTGATATCGGCAAAAACATAATTACCTCCCCCAGTCGTATTTTTTCCTTGTTCGCCAAGGGTACTCCATTCATTTTCACCTTCAGGAAGTGCCTCGGTAACTTCGTGGTTATACCATGCATGGAAACGCCCGCTGTTTTCCGGTAATTTCTTCATTTCCACATAGTCGATGTTAAAATAGAAATTGCTAATATCCTTGCCTGACTGATTTTCAATTTCAATTTTGGCGCCATTCGAAAAAGGCATGGCAAAGTAGCTAACGTACGATTTTCCCCATCCGGGGGTGACCGAAAGCGGCACACTGATAAAATTATAGGTTTCGTTCCATCCGTTACCAAAAAAAGGGCCGATAGGTGCATCGACCGAAGGGAAGGAGTTACCGTCCCAGTACATCCGCAAAACAACATCATTGCGCTTGAGTTCATCAGCTCCCGGTGCGATTGTAATCCAAATATGATTGATTACGCCCGCCCCCTTAACGTCCATAATGGTGACTTTCTGTCCATCCTTGATGTCGGGCAAATAGTCTTTGTTGCCACCAGACCGATCATAACTGCCTATCCGTTTCGATTTCAATCCCTCTTTAATTTGTGAAAGCGAATACATTTCATTTCCTGGATTTTGCGAAAATGCCAATCCGACCTCAGCGATCAACAATATAAAAATCAGTATTTTTTTCATAATCAGACAATTAGACTATTCATATCCAAATCATTTTGTCATAATTTCCCAAGTAACATTCCCTATGTTATCGGGTTTTCCTTTCTCCGCTTTGGAAATCGCACCAACAGGATTGCCCTTTTTGTCTGACATAATCGCTATTTCGCGCCATGAGAAATCGCCTTTTTCATAGTTAAATGTTTCGCCATCATCGTCATACAACCGATAGCTACCCGGTTTGGAGCCGTAGTAACGGACTCTAAGATCAAATTTTTCGCCCAATGCAGGAGCATGTAAACGTGGCGGCATCATCGGAATAATCCCTCCGTCTTTCACAAACACCGGAATACGATCGAGTCCTGCCGATACCTGAATGACCTCACCATCGCCAGCCAGCTTGCCCGTGTAAAAATCGAACCATTTTCCCTTCGGAAGAATTACTTTCCGACTGGTTTGTCCTTTGAACAATGGAGCAACAAGCAAATATTCACCAGCCATATACTGATCTTTAATTTCTTTGGTCACCGATAAGGCATAAGGGTTTTCTCCCAGATTTGAATTTTTCAGCTCTGATACGGCTTTGGCTCCAAAGCCTGGTTCCAGGTTCATCGCACGAAATGGCGGAGTGCCTTCAAAATGATATTTGGCAAATTCGGAATAGAAGTAAGGCATCAACTGCATTCGAAGTAAGGCAATCGCTTTCACCTCTTTCTCAACTTCAGGAAAAGACCACGGTTTTGTTCCATCGGCCCAGGCATTGATCATGGCCATTGGCGAGAAACAAACGGTTTGCATCCGTCGGATCCATTCTTCCCCACCCGACGAACTGCGCACTTCCGGAGTCCATAACACACCTGCGAAACTACTGTTAATCAAAGCTGTGATAAAATCTTCGTGACTGTAATAATCGTTATAAATAACATATGGATACGAGGAACCTCCCGCGTTGGAGGCTCTGATCAACCCGAATGTACGGGTGTTTTTCTGCCGAAACATACCGGTTGTCATTTTTTGGAGCAATAAACCATAAGTCTGACGCATCTGTTCCGCACTGTTTCCTGACGGAAATTTGGCGACATCGGGCCAGAGCCAGCCATCGAAACCATCGCATTCGTCGATTTTATACCCACTAATCCCGATGCTGACCTGGCCTTTTTTCAATTGTCCGAGCATTAAAAACTGAGCTTCAGGAAGTGTAAGATCTGGCACTATACCATCCCAAACCTTGTGAGAGCCGGATAGTGGTTTCATTTCCTTAAAAATTGGAGAAGCTGGCGAAACATATGGATTTGTCCACAGGTTCAACCGGATTCCCATACCCTTCATGGTCTTCACAAATCCTTCCGGATCAGGGAAACGGGTTTTGTCCCACGAAAAGCTACATGGATACGATTTACTTTGCCAGCCAGGTTCCAACCCAATAAAATCGAGCGGATATCCTTTTTCTTCAAAGGCCTTGGCTTCGGCAATGACTTCATCGGCAGTATATAGCGAACGTACTCGTTGTGTGAACCCTAGTCCCCAACGTGGAGGCAAACACCCACCACCATTGAACAGGTTAAAACGACGAACAACATCGAGCATCGATGAACCTGCAAAAATATAGATTTCAACCCCTTTTGCAGGGATTAGCATTTCAACAGCATCAGAATAAGGATTTGCCGTCCAATCCTTATCGGTGTTTCGGTCGAGAGCTTCAGGTGCATTCGGACTATCTTTCCGAACCGCAGTACCAGCATAAACCGTAATATACCTCGCGCTATTTACAAACACACCGTATCCTTTATCTGAAACATAAAAAGGCACTGGTGCATGTGTTCGACCGTTATCTGAACCACCATAATGATCGACGCGTAGTTGCAGAATTTTTCCACGCTGCTGTACCGTTTGAAAATTCAGACCGAAGCCGTACAATTGTTCCTCTTTTACCAAAGGGAAACGCAACAATGTTTTTGAATCGGAAATTTCGGCGACAATTTCGCTGGGTAACAGCGGAAAATCAGCCTTCCCGAATTTGGTTAAAGCTTCCATATTTGGCTGAACTCCAGCCGCATTTAGCAAATTATAGGTATCCGGGGTTCCAACTATCGTTTTCCAGACTCCCGGAGCCACTTCTTCCCACTTAGGGTTTTGAGGCATAGCCGAAGCAGGTAATAATATAAGAATAACAGCCAATAATCGAAAGATCGTCTCAATTTCAATAAATAATCTATTCATACTCATTAACAGGGTTATAGTTTAGGTCATCACATCATTCATAACCATGAAGGAAAGCTTTCTAAATTCAGAAAACTACAATCATAGAACGCCTAAATACGAACAGAGTACTACATCATAACGTCTTCTACTACTAAAAAAGTGAAATCGTTGTCTATTTTTGCTTAAATACGCTGTAGGGACAGGAAACAGTAGTGAGATAAACGGAATTTTGAGATGATTTCGAATTATAACATTCCCAGGGAGCACCAAAATCGGATCCTTTTCGATAGTCACCAGCACGTAAATCGTCGATGTATTCTTTGGCCAGTTGTTTTGCAGTCTGAACGTCCACCTGGGCAATTGCATAACAGACCCAACCGGTTGGGGTACCCCAATATGCTCCGTTTTGATATACGTTTTTCGAAGCGCCACTGCTTTCCCAAGCTGTTGATTCATTAAAGTCGTCACAAGTTAATACGTGCCTGATATTTCCACGATTGGCCAAAGTGCCGTTCTGGTAAGCATCACATAAAAACCGACACGTTTTTGTCAACTTGTCATTTTCCAGAACTCCAAAATAAACAGATAAAGCAGTGCTCCACACATCGGCCTGCCTGCTTTTTACAGTGGAAGCCAAAAGCATTCCCCGACTATCGGAAAATACCTTCGGAATTTCGATTTTCAACCGTTTCGCTATATTCCGATAAGCTTCTGCTTTATCTTTACGATGCAGTAAATCAAACAATTCGGCCAATTCAACCGAAGCCTTATATTTCAGTAAGGATGGATAGCAAAGGTCTCCTGTAATTTTTATAGCATCTCTGAACCCAAAATCCACACCCCGGAATTCATCCGTCGTATAAACCAAGACACCATCTTGACGCGAGGGAGGAACTTTATAAGCCATTTCCAAACGGTCAATCAACCTGATACCATTGATTTCATGGAGTAGAAATTTGGATGAAGAGGTATTTTTGGCATAAAAATAAGCCATGTGGATAAAGAAAAATTGATCGCAATAAGGTGGAAACATTCCCCAGGTTTTCTCACCCTGACTTTTATAGTCGTAGGTTCCGGGATAAAAAATCGGTTTACCATCATCAATCCGGATATGATCGGCAATTGCCCCCAGAGGAACCATACTTCCGGAATTGGTAATCCATGTTTGATCGCATTGGGATGACGCAGTCAATTGCAGCATGTGTTTTTGCTCTTCGTCGGTTACAAACCCGCTTTCGAGCGACATGGCATAATCTCTGATCCAAAAGGCCGGATAGCAACTTCTTCCGCCGGGTCGTATAAGCACACCTCCAGTTCCGTTACCACCAAACCCATCCGCTATTTTTTGATCCGGATAAATACGCGAACTTTCCAGAACATCTTTGGTCATTTGTTTCAAAAATTCCAAATCATTCTGATCCAAAAGGGCTAATGATTGGTTCTTATTTTGTCCTATCAAACCCAATGAAAAAACAAGGTACAGGAGAATCAAAATTTTAATACTTTTCATACAGTTGCGGTTATTGACGTTTAATTATTTATTGCATTGCGGTTATTTTAGTCAGCTTCGCATTTTTTGGAAAATGGTTTTCAAAAAATGTTCTTTCCGTTCCGTCAAACATGGCAACGCGAACAGTACCCCAAGTTGCCTGATCGCCCGTTGCATAAAAGAGATAGGTTTTTCCTTCGTATTCCAGAATATCCACATCCGAATTATTTTTTCCTTCTCCGGCACCGGCCTCCAATATTGGATTGAATGGACTAAGTTCCCAAGTTTCCAAATCTTTGGAACGTGCCATATACGAAAGCCAACCATTATGACCGTCTCTATCGGGGCATGTAAATAAATGACGTAATAATAGGGTTTAAAATAACGGATGACCGGACAGGCCGAATACTCATGATTCTCACCGGTAAAGGTTATTCCGGAGATTGGATTTCCATTTAACACCCCTGCGCATTTTTAAATAGAGAAAAAGAAGTAAATCAGGTCTTTGAAATTCATCTGTATGAATTTTAATTTAACATTCTGCAATTTTGACATAAACGATATCTTTTCGAACAGCATATCAACCTATGGAATAGTCATTTATTTATTTTCTGTTTGTATAAGTTTGGTTTCTTATGGCTATTTAATAAATATTTCTGTTGCTTATTCGTTTACCACTAGCCTCATTTGCCAAGGGTCAACTTCCGGAAGAATGAATTTCAGATAAGGCCCATCCTGACCAGAAGCCTCGATTATATTCTCTTTACAATTCATATCATAGATCTTGATTGTTTTTTTCTCTGTTCTCAGCAGCAAAACAATATTTTTAGCCGGATCGAAAGACGAATTGGTAAAAGCCAATACGATCTTACCGTTTTGAGGTTCCCGAATCCAAAGATTTATCTTCTGAAATGAAGCGATGTAACCAGGAAGTGAATCTTTTGAAAGCCAGCGAAAAACTGATTTCATCTGTGAACTTTTGGAAAGGTTTTCCATAAAAGTCCATGGATAATACCCGGCCACACAAATACGTCCACCAAGTTTATTCTCAAATATTCCGGATGTGCAAGGTGCAACCTCATTTCCAGTATAGTCAATCAGACAAGAAAGTGTTTGTGCTTTTTCATTCGTCTTCCGAAGTGTATAGGCAGATGAATTCCAGAATGATTGCCTGTTGTCGCGTTTTCGTCCGATAAATTCACCATTTAGTGGATGGTTAGTGAATTTTTCGATGCGGTCTTTATTTTCGGAACCAACTGCGTCAAAACCGGTGAGTTCTCCAAAACCCATATTGTTCAGCTGTTGCAGAGTTGGGGCATCCATATAAACTCCTTTGGATAGTAATTTAGTGATTTCGTCTTTCGAAAGCGCAAAAATATTATCCTTTCCAAGTAGAGTTACCATGGCGTTTTCATTTGAATAGCAGATGGGCAAACCGATATCATAAAACTCATGGTTTTCCACCGGATTTCCTGAACTGGTCCAGTTCCCCTCTTCTAATTTTCCTGTAGTATAGCTGTCTTTGTTCCAAAAAGTCTGAATGCCTGAAATTGGAGAACGCTCCAGCGATTTTGCCAAAAGATCGAAGAATGGACGGGATTCCTGAAGTTTGGCAACCAACGGCTCATATTCATCAAGCGGTTCGTCGTACATCGAAAGCACATTGAAAGCAGCTCCGGTACAACCGGCAGCCATGTGCGAACAGGCTTCCAGCGCAACAATATTGGCGGCTTTTTTCAACCGTTGATAGGGGAAATTTTCGATTTCAGACTGAATGGATACTACCTCTTGCGGCAGTACTGAAACCTGCCGGCCAATATCATACGATTTCCCGACCAGTTCGTTGGTGTTTTTATCCTCGTAATATCCGCCTCCTGGACGCCACATAACCGCACAATGATTTGGTCCTGAAAGGATTTTTACCCAGTTGTCAAAATCATAACCTTCGAAAAAACGATCTCCAGTCATAAAACCAAGCGGCATTGTGGGATTGATCTCGTGCACCGTTTTTTCGATCAATCCAAACAGACGGGAAATGGTGTTACGGTTATGTTGCAGCCAAGCTCCTCGTAGTTTCAGTTTGTCGCCTGCAGAACCTTCATTAAATGCTTTTTTCAAGCGTTCACGTGTAAATTTGGTGCCGGTTTCCTTTTCAAAAATATTCAGGCAGTTATCGCAGAAGCACCCGTTTCCAATGGGCATGTGCCCGAACCGGATGTCGTCATCGATCCAGATATAATCAGGATTTGCATGGGCAGTGAGTTGATAAATGTTCCGGATATATTCTTTCATCTTTTCATCGTTCGGACAAAAAGAACCGTTGCAGATGGCTCCGTCAATATTGGTCATGGGCGTAAAATCTCCTTTCAGCGAGTTGTCCAGATTCTCATTATGATGACCAATAGTCGAAAGGATATTGATTCCCGTTTTATAACCACGTTCCCTGGCCTGCACCATTCGTCCCTTTAAAATTTCAGTCCTTTGTTTGAAAACATCGAGAGGAATAGGCGGATGCGTTTCCGAAGTAAAAAAAGTAATTTCATCGGATACGCCTTTGTACTTGTCAAACAGGTCGAAAATCTCGTTGCAACGGGTTTCCGACATCCACAACGGAACTCCTATCCGGAAGGAAATAAAGGCCTTCTCAATTTTTGTATTTTCCGGAGTGGTTGGTTTTAACTTACTTTCAGCCTTATTGACTTGTTGTGTGCAACTCAACAGGAGGAGTAGCGAAATTGTGCTTGATAATAATTTAAAATTCATACGGTTAGTCGATTTTATTTAAAACATTCGTGGAATTCCCAGTTGCGTTTTTCCTGAAGAATGGTATTTGACTTTTTCGTTCGTTTCCGGTTTTTCAGGAACGACCGACCAGGATTGAAGGCTTTTTCCTTCAGGAAGTATGACTATTGTTTCATCGATTTTGGTCTTTATTTCTGCAATTTCACCAACCAATGACTGTTCTTTTTTCTTCAGGTTGGATTGCAATATGGCTTTATGCCAGGGCAATTGAACGTTGCAACTATTTCCACGCAGGCTTTTGATACAAATCCATTGCACTTCGCCTAATTTTATTTCTGAAGAAACAATAAAACCACCCTGAGCATGGAGCGTAAACCGACCATTTCTATTTTTCGGAAATGCAGGAAATATTCTGAGCGTGCCATCATAACTTTGTAGCATAGATTCGTTTATTGCCGTTGACAATACCGACATCGATTCCATCGACATGTGACGAAACGGCCACATCGGGAGAGGAAATGTTCCTGCTTTATAGTCAGCAACATCGATCACTTTATTTGTTCGAAAAAACCATTCGGCATCCTTATTCACTTCGCCTTCCAATCACCAGTGGCCCCAACCATTGCAATAAATCTGCCATCTTCCGGGAAACCGAGCCAGATCGTTGGCCAATTTGTCGGCCAGTCCAAGACGTGCCAACACTATGGGAACAGGATCCCAACCTGTTCCTTCAGAACCATATAAAAGAGCCGTTGTCGACATTTTGTCAAACAATTCGCTTCCTTTTTGCGACAAACCAATCTGCCCTGAAGGGAAGACCGGAGATGACGGCACGGATGGAAAGATACCATCGAGCAATTTTAATCCATTGTTTATGGTTGAATCTTCAACAGGATTGAAAACTGTCAGCATCTTGTTTTCTTTAATTCCCCAGCCGGCGGCAAAAATCTGGTTCGTTGGACATTCGTTCCCTTTAAAAATTCCTGTCTTCAGTTTATACCCTGGGTTTTCTGCTGAAATTGCATTTTCACCTGCTGGCACCGTTGGCAATGGTGCCAGATAATTCAGTATTTCTTTCCAGTTAGCAGCTTCAGGCAAATTGGTTTTGGTAGCTTTCAACACTTCCAGCGTGGTTGAAAACAAAGCGCGGGCATATACCAGTTCTGTCAGACCATCTTTCAGTTTAATCCAACCTTCGTATCCGGTTCCTTCCTTGGCGTGGTAAAATCCATCACTTTCCTTGATAAATAAGGATTCGTAAAAACGGGAAGCCTCCAAAATAAACGGCAGTACTTTCTCATGAAGAAATTTCTTATCGCCAGTGTATTGATATTGACGCCAAAAATCAAGGGCAATTTCAGCCACCGGAGTGTGGTTCAATTTTTCGCCGGAAGAATTATATCCACGCCGATCGGTTACATCCGAGAAGAATGCACCATTCGCGTTAAAAATATCTTTGGCATCTTTCTGAGCCAAAGGCAATGAATTAAACCTGAAATCAAGATATGGAGTAACTAACTCATGAAAACCGGCAGCATTTAATGGCCAACACAACTCTTGCTGATTCCAATGAAAATAGAAGTTCCAGTTTTGTACATCCCTATCCCAGCCCCATAAACCATTATTGAAGCGACCAGGATATTTTCCACCCTGCGAAGTATTGGCATAATACATGGTCAGGTACCAAAGATTATTCAGGTAATCGTCGCCATAATCCATCAGCGAGCGGTTCCATATCGATTTCCAGACATCCGCATTCGATTTTCGCGAAGTATCCAAGCCTTTTTCAAGGACGGCTGTCAGTGTATTTTTGACTTCGGATACCGGATCATTTTCCATAGGCGAAGTTACAGCAAATGCTAGCTGCACATTCTTTTGACGGCTTCCTGATAAACCAATTTTTGCGCACCGAGAATGTTCACGCGAATAGTTCACGATTAAGCCGTTTTTTGAAATCACGCTTCCGCCAACAGCAAATGTTCCAGATGTCAATTTTTGAGTGATAAAAGCACCACTATTGTCTGCAATTGCTTCGGTTCCTGACAGTCCGATGGTCGCATCCCGATTAATTTGATAGTACCAGTGCGAAAAAGTGCGTGAACCAAACCGTTCGATGGTTACTTCGAGAGGAACATCCTCATTCAGATCGCTTCCAAGTTCATAATATAGGATTCCGGTTTCATGATCGACAAATGCTTTCAGATTAACGTTTCCAAATGGGCTGGCAGATTCAAGGCTTAACGAGGCATCAGCCAAGTTGAGTCTGGCCTTAAAATCAGAAAGGTATAAGGCATTAAAAACAGGAAACTTAAAATCGATGACGATGCGGCATGCATGACGCTGAGTGGTGCTGTAATCTTCTTCCTTTCCACTCCAGTTGCGAAATGGCCCAAATGCGGCATCATCCCACAAATCACTTTTATTGACTACTGCAATAAGTTTTGAATCTTCGCACCAGAACAATACGCCAATTTCGCCATTACCGAGCGCGATGCCCTGCAAGGGGTCGATGGGTGGACTTTGATAAACCAAATCGTATTGTGACACCCGGCCAGGCCACGAAATATCCCATTTTACATCCGAAGGGTTGAAGGCCGACCGGATTTTTCCGTTTTCCACGGTTTGAGCTGAAACAACGTTGGTCAGGAAGAGAAGTAATACACATACAATCAGAAAACTTAACATTCCTGTCTGAATTGCTTTTTTTATCGACTCGTTTATCATAGTAGTTAATTGTAGAATTTATTTATTGTTTTGCTGAAAGGGTTGTCAGGTTGGCTTTTAATGAAAAATGGCTTTCAAAAAAGGCTTTTTCAGTTCCGTCAAACATGGCAACGCGCACGGTTCCCCAAGTTTCCTGGTCGCCGGTTGCATAATAAAGGTATGTTTTTCCTTGGTATTCAAAAATATCAACGTCCGAATTATTTTTACCTTCTCCTGCACCGGCTTCCAATATTGGATTAAATGGACTCAGTTCCCAATTCTCCAGATTTTTCGAACGGACCATGTACGAAATCCAACCGTTATGACCATCTATTGGGGCATGCAAATAAATGACGTAATAATAGGGTTTAAAGTAACGGATAACCGGACAGGCCGAATACTCATGATTCTCACCAGTAAAGGCCAGACCACGCACCTTTTCCCATTTCAACAAATCGGTTGACCGGGCGAACTTAAAGCAAAACTGGACAGGCTTATCCGATTCGTAAGCCATCACGTAGCCTTTGTCGTCGCGGCAAACTGACGAGTTGAACAGGTGTTCGTTTCCTTCAGGTAAGATCACCTTTTCGGTTTTCCAGTTTCTCAGGTCGGTAGTCACCAGCCGATCGATTCCGGTGGAGTTCATCACCCGTCCGAAATCGGTGAATTCGAGCGCGAAAACGTTCAGTTCATTGCCGTTAACGAATGCTGAAACGAACGAATGCCCTTCTCCAAAGCGGGCAACTTCCATCCCGTTTTGAAGGTCATCGATGTACAGGTAGGCATCCTTTCCTTTAGCTTCAGCCCCACCCGGACGGTAGTTGGATACGATCAACAACCTGTTTCCCCAAACGAAAGGCGTGTTTTCCATTGGAGTTCGCCCTTCACCCGAAAAGGCAAAAGGCAGTTTGGTTAGGATTGGCCGTTGCGATTGCTGTGCATATCCATTGGTCGTCAGTAAAAATAATATACTGACAATGAGGGAGTTTAGTTTCGTATTCATTTATAGGATGTTTATTTTCATTTCCGGAGATAACCTATTATTTCGTTGCTTTTATGGAAGTTAAATTCTGTGCCAGTTCATCGGCTTTGCGTATCGGATAGCTATCCAAGGCCCGGCGCGCCCAGGCATACCGGCCTTCTTTCAATGCTGTTTTTATTTCAGAAAGCAATTGACCGGCACCAACAGGCCAATCGATTTTAGACTTTTTCAGATTTTCCAAATTGATCGCAACTTTTGCTAGTTGTTGATTCAGTTGTGCCGTTATTTCACTGGACTCAGTAACAGAAAAACCTGTCGGTTCAGACTCGGGCGACAATCCCAACGAACGCAGTTCATAAGGTCCAATGGTCAGTTCAGGTTCTGTGGAAGTTTTAATTGTTTGTCCGGAAACCAAGTCAGTCAGAACATTGGATTTCTGATTAAGCTGCAATTTCACCTTAACCGGATAGTATTCGCGGTTGACCAGGTATAGATAACGTTTCCCGTTACTAACAAGGGTTCTGACAGCTACCGGATCGGTTGAAATGCCAACTGTCTTGAATCTTTCAGCGGGCAATGTCCGGTAGGCTTTGGCAAAATTTTGCATCAGTTCGGCATGTCCGGTATCGGTAAATAAACCGCCCCGGGTGATCCGGCAAGCATCCAGTTCGGCCAACGCGTGGGCAAAATATTCCAAATAATGAATTCCTCCCTGGAATGGCGGAGTAATCCGGAGTTGCGAATTCCACCAGAAATCGTCTTTGGGGTATTCCGAATTGAGCCGGCAAATTCCTTCAGCCGGTTTGCCGTTCATTACTTTTAATTCTTTTGCCTGCTGGTCGGTTGGGTCACAGGGAAACCATAAATTCTTACCCCAGGCTTCAACCCATGAATCGAATATAAATGCTCCCGGATGTTTTTGGGCGCCAACAGCATTTAGGGTTGTTTGATCCAAAAAATCGTGGTCACGAAACGAACAAGTCTTTTCCAAAGGCATTTCAGTACCGGATGTTCCCCAGCCATCGCGATCGCGTGATGGAACCATCGAATAATCAACTTCAATGCCCGGTTCATTGCGATAAAGGGTTACGTCAAAGCCACCTTCACGGTAAAGCTCATACAACGATTTCCGGGCAAATATCTGGTGCTCGGGTTTCTCGGGCAAGCCAAACCAACCGGGAATACTTGTTTCGGTCCACATGGTAACCGTTAAACGCAAATCGGGACGGGCTTTGACGATGATATCGCGCATCTGTTGATACAATTCCTTAATTTTTTCGCATCGCCATTTGATCCAGACTTCCGGATAATTTTTAGTCAGAAATTCATAACGTTTCGAAAAACGGTTGGGTGCTTTCGGATTTACCGGAATGACAATTTCTGTTTCCTTCTCGAAAAGCCGGGCGGTATAATCGTCGTAGCCTGATTTCAGCGAAAAAAACCAAGTCATTGTTGCGTGCCACATGTTGATGGAAATACCTTTGAATGCGGGAGACTGACCATACCGATCCACAATTTCCTGAATGATACCCAATATGGCTTTTTGAACCGTAGGATGAAGCGGGTTAAACATTACGCCTTTCCCGTAATCCCCTCCCTTTTCGCCATAAGCCCATTCTTTCAGCGTCCCGTTGGCCTTTTTCTCGTAATTAAGAACATTATACTCTGTTGTCCAGTCTTGTGCCGATGCCTGGACATTATCGTTCCACAGCATATTATTGTAGGTATCTTTCCCTTCTTTGATCGAATTGAGGTCAACATTCATATTCTGCATTAAACTTCCCAGGCGCAAAAGCGTTAAGGCTGCCTGAAATTCGAGACCTTCTTTCTCAAACTTTTTCAGCAACGAAGCCACCCAGTCCTCCGGATGAGCCGTCCAGCGACTGTATAATTTACGGTCGCGCCCTGCTACCATTCCAAAATACCCGGATGGTTCGCGGTCAGAGGGATAAATTGGCCCATGATACCAGATAATCGGGTATGTAAGCACATTCTGTCCGGTGTATTTCATATAACTGGTTGTCCGATCGAGCCATTCCTGATCGTTGATGGCTCCCATGCTGTAGGATGTTCCGCACGGATCTTCAAACTGTAACCCCAACTCACGCTTTGAAACCTGATTGTCCGGATTATTTATTTTTAAAGCAGGAAGTTCATCCAACTCGTATATTTTTATGTCTGAAACGGCTGCAGGCTCGCCGTTGCTCCAAGTCATAAAAACCAGGCTACAATCGTTCCACCGGGGCCAGAAAACCTTTCTGATTTCGAGCATTTTGTTGGTAATTGGTTGATTGACTCCGGTAAATACGCCCATCGTCATGTCGTAAGTGGTACCGTCCATCATGCACATAAACCGGCGTTTATCATCGGGATACCGAACCACGGCCAAATAGGGTTTGCCGATCTCTTTGACAGAAAAACGATATCCGAACCTTGATAGCGGAACGGCCGCGGCTTCGCGGTATCGTCCGGCTGAAGTTTCTGAAACATGCACGTCGCCATACGAGAAAAAGGTGTCCGCCGGGTACTCTTTCGTGCAATCAAATTCGGCAACTAATTTTTGATTGGATTTTTGCTGGCATGATGAAACATTTAATAATATTACTATCAAGAAAAAATAATACAGAATTTCAATTTTCTTCCCGTTTCCCCGTTCATTCATGGTTGGTTTATTTAGTAGTTAGTTTGTTTCTTAATTTAAGTTAAGATAATATTTCTATTATATACCTAATAATCTACATGTTATCTCTATGCCTTTCAGCGTCCAACTATTGGTAATATTTTATATTTATATTATTTGGAGATTTCAGGCATGACACTTTTACTAATAGTTTTTCGGCGATTATAAACATCAACGATTCTGGTATCGTAGTCACCCGCTAAAATATCTTTCTCTGTAAAAGAGGTCATATGAATCAGTTGGTCTGTAGTTCGGTTATAATCATAAATTATGTATATGGTTCCATCTCCAGATTGCTGTCCATCGGGATATGAAATACCCTTTCTTTCATCCAGCAACAACCCTTTTGACCACGAATTTCCATCGTCTTCAGAAATAAAAGCCATCAAGTGCGAACGACCTGTTTTTGTGTTAATTGGTCCGTGTTTTACCAACAACAGGTTCCCTGACTTCAAACGTCGAACAAAAAATCTGGCACTGGGATGTTGTATATTAGAAGGGGCTAACAAGCTCCATGATTTCCCTTGATCTTTTGAAAAACTTTCGCCAATTCCATATTTCGTGCGTACCAGCATCCAAAGTATGCCGTTTTTCTTTTCAATAATCATCTGTTCGTCAAAATCTCTTGCTTCTTTGGGAACATCTACTGCTCCCCTAATATTCCATGTTTTTCCTTTATCCTTTGAAACAACCATTTTGGCACTATTATCAGTCTGACTCCATGTGGATGCGGGCAAAACCCACTCTCCATCTGAAAGGATAACTGGCTTGCACATCATCACCCCGTCAGTTAAACGCTGTGGCTTTGTCCATTCAGTATCTTTTGAATTGATTTCTTTTGCTGTAATAGCCCAAACCCCGGCTACGGTTCCGTCATGACCGATCGCTTGTGCCCAAAAAACCCAAAGCTTGCCATCCGGATCAATCCATACTTCAGGGTCAAATGCCCTGACAGGACCATCACCATCAGGGTCAATGGCAAGAATTTCCTTCCATGTATTTCCCCCATCACCACTGCTTGAAACAACTACATAATTATTACAATCTTCGTCAGGGGTTTTACCTGAATACCAAACAGCCCATAATCGTCCGCCTGGACTAACCGCAATACTTGGAATACCGCTAAATTTTCGATTTCCGGGTGAATATTGTTGCTCTATCGAAGGATTTTTAATTAGCCTTGGCGGATTAAGAAATAATGCATCCTCCTGTGCAACTGACACTTTAATAAATACAAACCAAAACAATGCAATTCCAAATAATTTATGCATCAAATCTTTCATCTCAAAAAATTATATTTTTAGTTCTTAAACATTAAAAGTTAATCTGATCCAGGTTCATCGATAAATTCCCTCTAAGATATCTTCTTTAATCGGAAATGATATTGTGTCTTTATCGGTTTTTACAGCAACTTCCTGGTTGTTCACAAAAAGACTTTTAAATGCCTGATTGCAGGGTAATATAACCTGAGCTTGAGTCCCTTCAGGAATATCAATTGAAAAATCAAGACTATCGCCCTGCTTTTTCCATTTGACATGAACCAGCCCGTGGTTCGTTACCACCGTTCCTTCTGCTTGTGTCAAATCACCAAGCATGGGCTTAATTTCGATCATTTTTGAACTGACCGGAAGCTTTTCTGAAACGCCCAAAACTTTTGTACTCAGAAAATAGGCTGCAATCGCTCCGTTATTATGACACAGTTCACCGCCGCCAAACGATTCGGTTAATGTGCCTGTTTGAGTATCTTTCAATATGTAATTCCATTTACTACGGATAAATTCCAATGCAGCACCGGCCTGATTCATTTTAAATAACTCTTCCAGTAACCAGAAAGTACAATAGGGTGAATCGATACCAGGTACTGCCTGACTGAGGTTAAAAAATGATTCAGGGATTACTCCCCCACTTGCCCTATTTCCATCCCGATCTTTGTAATGAGCAACCAGATATTCCTGAACCTGCGGTCTTCTGTTTTCAGGAACAATATCCCGGTTAAGCGCCATCATGGCGGCATGTGCAGTGGGAACCAGTTGTTTCCCTTTGAAAATACCGGAAGAATAAGTCTGTTTTGAAGGAATCCATAAAAGCTTATTGAAATTGGCAGCCAACTTTTCGGCGGTCAATTTATATTCTTTTGCGGCCCGAGAATCCCCGACAACTGAAGCAAGCCAGGAAGCATCAACAAATGCTTTATAGGCATATGCATTCAGGGTAGCCCCATTGCAGTAACAATAAGCCAATGGGTTATCGAAAAATGTAAATTCACGACCGTAAACCAGTCCATTAGCCGATTTATGGGCTTCGAACCATTTCATTTGCTTTTTCAAAGGGTTCCAAAATTCTTTCACCAGACCTTTGTTACCTGTAAATTCATATACCTGCCTCAATGCCTGAACCCAAAGGCACGAATAATCTTCGATATAGGCATGAATATCAAACCGGTCGGAAGGATGGTGGGCTTTAAACATACCGCTATCGCTCTGGCTTTGGGCAATATGCCGAAGCATTGAAATCATTAATTTGTGATCGCTGCGAGGAATACCATTACTGTCAGGAATCGCCAATATTCTTCGGGTCAGCGGATACTGGATCAGCGCGGCATCGCCCATCCATTCTACTTTTTCGCGCAGGGCGCAATCAGTATATCCATCTTCGCAGTTTAATTTAGTGGTTAAAACAGATCGTTTAAACAAGTCGTTCAGAAATGGATCGTTACATTTGAAACTGCCGGCTTCTACATACGGATAACGGCGATCAATCAGTTTGAGCTGATTCAGAAGAACATTGTGCGGAGCATAAATATTTCCGCTAAGCACTTTGATTTTGAGATACCTAAATCCATATGAATCGGTAGGCGCATAAATCTGGTTTCCAGCACGGGTTGTATAAAAACAGGTTGAACCATATGTTTCCTTCACCTGGGTGCTATCGCCAACGTAGCCAAAATCAAATTGAATCTGAACGCCTTCTTCTGCTTCGAACTGAAGGACCGGATAACCCTGAATCATTTCGTTAGCTTTAATAATCCAGGATTCCCCCGATTTTAACCCGACAGGCAAGTTTCTCTTGCCCAGAGGAGTCCAATCCATTTCATTTTTAGTCAGGTAGAAAATTGTTCTGGGAGTGAAAGCGCCCCACATCGTTCCGCTTATTGAAACGGCAGTTGACCAATGCTGATCATTGTAATCAGTCTGGCTCCAATCACCGTCGTCTAACCGGGCATCAATCCGGTCAGTCATATCGGCCCAAAGCTGAACAGGTGGCAAAAAGCGAGTATGATTATTCCATTTCCAGGAATTGTCGGTCCAAATACTTTTGATTTTTTGCGCATGATTCTTAATTTCCAGGCCAACGGTTAATCCAGGATGATGGTTCATTGTTTTTCCATTGCTGCCGTGCGACATGACCATGACCGCAACAACATTTTTTCCCTTTTTCAGGAAAGAAGTAACATCAGCAGAGTCGTAAGATGGGGAAACGGGATCGAACCGGCAGGGACCTCTTAATATCTCTGTTCCGTTAATCCACAAAATATACCTGGAATCGGCAAAAAGACTGATTGTGGCTGCATCAAAGTCTGCCTCATCAAACGTATTCCTGAAAACGGTATAGCCTGGTTTTCCATCATCTTCGCCACTCCAGATCATCTTTTGCTGAAGCAAAGATGCCATACTACTCTCCGATTTTGGCAATGGCTGACTGTTGACTACAGTTTTGAATAAAAATACCACCAATACCGGTAGTATTGCCTTAAATAAACGCCAGGTTCTTTTCTTCATATCAAGTTTTCAGGATTACTTTTTAAAAAGTATAACGGATGAGTACGGATTTAGTACCATTGATTTTCCCTGACTATTTCCTGCCTCATCAACAAACCCTTTTTTAATCGGATACGCTTTGGGGCTGTTGGAATCGTTTACCACCAATAGAAAACGATCATTAAGGTCTGGAAGGGTGACATTGGCCTCCTGAAAAGAAATGTTCTTAATCCAAACAGGCGATTGCGGATCGCTGAATTCGAAATTCACCCGTTCATGTGGAATATTTGCAAACGCCGGAATATAAAGCAATTCATGGCTTTGAAAGTCGAGATTTAATTGAAATTCGCGGGAACAAACAATTTGGTTATCCTTGGTTTTAAAGTTAACCTTAATGGTTTCGCCTGCCTTTCCACCCTTGGTATCAAACCGCAACAGGTATTTCTGACCTTCACCTTTTTTGAAATCAATATTCGTTGCAAGAATCAGGTACTTATTCATCCCGCCATGCGAATCGGCAGAGCTCCCGGTCAAATCAGTTATTACTTTTTTGCGATCTTCTTCACCAGTTGTTTTCTCATCATACCAGGTATCTTTACCCTCGTTGTAAAAACCGTAGGTGATTTTTCGCGGTTTGCCCAGCGAATTTACCTTGTAATTAAAACGAACCGGCTCGGGTAATGAATGCTGATCGAATCCGTACTGTTTTTGCCATTCTTTTAAGGAATAGGTTATACGAACGTCAGAACTTATTGATTTATAAGAACAATACATGATCATATCCGGATCGGTTGGCCGGCAGTAATAATTGCTGTCAATCGCCCCCAACCGTTTAATTCCGTCTATTCCTTCATCGCTGATGAAATTGGCGATCCGTTGCAACGGTGTGCGAGCTACAAAGGTGTTTTTCTCAATCACATTTAACCGATTTGCCCCAAGCGGCATTCCTTCGGCACGCACTTGAAGCTGAGTTTTGCAATTGTAAATCAGATTATTCCGCGCCACAATCTGACTGGCGTTATTGATGAATAAGCCAATGTTGGCGCAATTATACACGGTGTTGCCGGTAACTACCACATCGCAGCTCCCGCCATCAATGTAAATTCCTTCTGCCGAAACACTTAAGGTGTCGTTGGTTCCACAGCCAGCGCCGATAGAGTTCCAGACGATATTTCCGATGATTTTACGATCGACATTGGCCGGACGGTCACCATTCCAGGTGTAAATACCGCCACCATCATCCTTAACCATGTTTGTGTTCGAAATTACATTGTAACGCACAGTTGTTGAATCGCCGTCGAACCGCAAGCCAATGTATCCAACGCTGTCGATACGGTTGTATTCTATCAGGTTTGAAATCCCTTCGATACCTAACCCGATAAAAGAGTTACCTACCGAACGAACAGCAGGATTTGTTCCCACATTTTTGATCGTATTCCGGCGGATAATTGTTCCGTTGCACCACTGGAAATCAATTCCCAGATTGTTCGCATCAAGGACCATATTTCCTTCAAAAATGATTTTATAACTTTTTGAGGCTACAACCGCATTTTCGCCTGACCGGATGAATTCCATATTTCGAATGGCAATATTCGCCGAACGGTCTATCACCAGAGCATTGCCGAGCGAACCTTTCAATACCAAGTTTTCAAAGGCAATGTATTTTTGCCCCAGGATTGATATAAGGCCCTCAGTCTTCGGGATCGATACTTCGAATGATTCCGGATTTGTTTCTGAATAGAGCATTATCTTCCCAGATACCCTGTTGAAGCACCATTCGCCTTGTTTATCGAGTGTCCGGGGATGATTGGTGATAAAGAACCCGAATTCGGGATCAATGTCGTAACCCGTTGGCCTGATGGTGATCGTATCACCATTGGTTTCGACGATGGGTGACCAATCAATTAACCATCGGTTGGTGCGCACAACCAGGTCAGCGCCTTGCCATACCGACGCATCAGGAATAGACTTACTGCACAGGCGGGTACTTCCCCACGCTCCTTTCATCAATAAATAGCCCTGATCCGGAGCAGTAAAATTCGGCCAACGGCCAAGCGGTTGTTTGGCCCCATTGATAAACAAATTCGTTAGCTTATCCTGAAAAAATTCATTTACCGATTCCCATTTGTTCGGGGCAACTGCTTTCCATCCCGAAACTTTTGTTGTTCCGTCAAAAACTGGCTTCTCGCCTTTGCCATAAGCGCCAAAATAAATGACCGATTGCCGGGTTCCACTTTGAGTAATGCGCACTTCTCCGGTAAATACATCGCCACGACGGAACAGCACCGAGTCGCCTGGTTGTAGCCTGATCATCAAAGAATTCAACTTTTCCAGGCTTTTCCACGGCGAAGTAGCCGATAGACCATTGTTCTTTCCATCATCGCCGCTGGCCGAGAAATAATAGTTGGTTGCCCGCGACTGGCCGTAACCCAGAAGTAAAAAAAATAGGAACATCACCGCCCGATGCATTCCAACCCGAAGTGAAGTACAGTAAAACAACTTGAAAAAAGGGATTATCATGGTTTTTAGGTTATTTTTTAAAGAATATAGCCGACGAATAAGGCGAAAGTTCAACCGTACCTTTGCAGGCTTTCCCCGAAACATCGACATATCCGTTTAATGAGGGACTTAACCGGGGTTTGCCCGTTTCGTTTACCACCAGCAAAAAGTGGTCGTCGGGATTGGAAAGCGTTACTTCCACCTTCCTGAATGTTATATTTTTTATCCATACAGGCTCCTTCCAGTTGCTGAATTCGAAATTTACCCGTTCGTGTGGTTTGTTGGCAAATGCCGGCATGTAAAGCATCTCGTTGGTGTGGAACGTATTTTCGAGTTTAAATTCCTTCGAAGAAACAATCTGGTTATCCGGGGTTTTGAAGTTAACTTTAATTACATCTCCTGCACTTTTACCCTTTGTGTCGAAACAAAACAAGTATTTGGGACGTTCCACCTGATTAAAATCAATATTGGTTGAAAGTATCAACCTGAGATGCATCCCTTTATCTGGATGATCTGGATTTCCCATCAAATCTTCCTTTATTTTTTGAAGAGCTTCCTTGCCGGTTGTTTGCTCGTCGTACCAGGTATCTTTCCCGTCGTGGTACACCCCGTAAGTGATTTTTTGGGGAGGACTCATTGAGGTAATTTTATAGCCAAACCGGATAGGACATTGCCTTGTATGCTGGTCGTGCCCAAATTGTTGCTTCCAGTCGTCAAACGAATACCATTTCTCTCCCGGGTTGAACGAGCAATGGATAATCATATCGGGATCAGCGGGGCGACAATAGTAATTGCTATCGACTACGCCCATCATTTTAATGCTTTCTTTCGGGTCGTCGGAAATCCAGTTGGCAATTCGCTGCCCGGCTGTGCGCGAAACAAAGGTGTTGTTCCTGATGACACAATTTTTGATCGTCGAATTGGGCATTCCCGAAGAAAGCATCTGAAGCTGTGTTTTACTATCGAAAACCAGGTTGTTCCGGGCCGTTATGTTATACGAATTGTGGATAAACAAGCCGTTATTTCCGCATTTGTAAATGGTATTGCCAATCACGTCCACGTTAACGCTTCCATCGTCGATATAAATACCTTCCGCCGAAACGCTGAGCGTATCGTTTGTTCCACAGCCTGCACCAATCGAGTTGTAAACAATATTCCCGATAATTTTTTGTTCGACCCTGGCCGGACTATTTCCATTCCAGGTATAAATTCCGCCGCCATCATCTTTAACCAGGCAGAGATTCGAAATCACGTTGTGGCGCACCATCATCGAATCGCCGTCGAACCGCAGGCCAATGTAACCGGTACTGTCAATCCTGTTGTATTCCATCAGCGCTTTTGACCCGTAAATACCCAGTCCGATGAACGAAGTACTCCCATGGACAGCGACTGCCGGATTTAACCCGGTATTTTTGATCAGGTTGCGGCGTAAAACGGTGCTATTACACTCATTGAACATCACCCCATTGTTGTTAGCATTCATCACCTTGTTATCTTCAAACAGGGTTGATTTGCATTTTTCAGCCCAAACGGCGCTGTTCCCCGACTGAAGTATTTCGGTATTCCGAATGATTATATTTTCCGACCGGTCGATTTGCAGCGAATTGCCCGACGAGCCTTTCAGAACCAGGTTCTCGATGGTGATGTATTTCTGCCCAAGGATCGAGACCAGGTTTTCGGTTACGGGGATGGTCACATCGAGCAATTGGGGATTTTTTTCGGAATAAAGCATGATTTTTCGCGACAACCGGTTGAAACACCATTCGCCTTGCTGATCGAGCGTGTTCGGATGATTGCAAATAAAAAAACCAAAACCCGGGTCGATTTTATAGTTGGTTGGCCTGATTGTAATTGTATCGCCGCTGGTTTCCAGAATGGGCGACCAATCAACTACCCAGCGATTGGTGCGGACAACCAGATCGGCGCCCTGCCAAACCGAAGCATCAGGAATCGACTTACTGCTTAACCTCGTACTACCTGATGCCCATTTCATGGATAAGTAACCTTTGTTGGCAGTATTTGCATTAGGCCAGCGGCCATGTGCCTGTTTGACCCCGTTGATAAACAGATTGGTGAGATTATCGACTCCAACACCATTTGTGGATTCCCATTTATTTCGCGCAACCGCTTTCCACCCGGGTACCTTCGTAGTTCCGTCGAAAACCGGTTTTTCGCCTTTGCCGTAAGTGCCTATATAAATAACCGATTGCCGGGTGCCGCTTTGGGTAATCTTTACTTCGCCAGTAAATACATCGCCCCGACAGAACAGCACCGAATCGCCCGGTTGTAACCTGATCATCATAGAATTCAGTTTTTCAAGGCTTTTCCAAGGAGAAGCAGACGATAAACCGGTGTTCTTTACGTCGTCGCCACTGACTGAAAAATAATAGTTCGTTGCCCGCAACTGGACGGAAACCAACAAAAAAAAGAATAGGACAATTGTAGCCCGCAGCATTTCAACTTTTAGGAAAGCATAGCTGGACTGCCTGAGATACAGGAATAGTTTAATCATGGTTTTTGGTTTAGGTTAACGAACGATAAAAATCATTCAACACAGAGAGAAAACGACAGTCAGGGGCAGGGAGGATTACATCCGCATGTAAAAAAGATTATTCGGGTTTTTCAATTTTACTATGCTTGTCCTGGTTACATTCGTTCTGGTAGCAGGCAAATTCCGAAGGTTTGTACGATCGTCCTCCAAAGTGAATCAGCAAATCCCCTGTTGTTTGCCGATAGTGGTTGTGGTCAAGAATAAACTTCTGTTCGTCAGCCGGATCAATAATTGAATAGATCGCGGCACCATAAGGCGCCTCGCAGAAGATATTGTTCCGGATGTAAATATGTCCGAGTTGGGTGCCTGGATCAATCCTCCAGATAAACACATGGTGCCCCATCGGTTGCGGATAAATCTCCGACTGGCGCGGTGGTTTTTCGCCTTGCATACTAAACCCGCAACCGGCATTGGTACAGGTATTGCCTTCGAAATAAACCTCCTGCGAAGGCTCGCGGCATTCATAAGCAGACATTCCATAATTACTAAACCGATTGTTCCGGAAGTACAATTTTTCAGGGATGTGGCGGGTTCCACCGCCCTGGTGGGTCACGGCCGAATCGTAAATGTTATCGAATGTACACCGTTCCACAATAATGTTTCTGGCGCCATCCCACAATTCAACCGCATTTCCAAAGCGGATACGCTTTTCGCTGCTCCAAACCGCTCCGCCGATAAAGCGAAACTCGCAATCGCGGATAACGACATTACGAACATGAGACTCCTGGTATCCGTGTACCCCTGAATTTCGGAAGCAAAGGTTTTCCAGAATGATATTCTCGTTTCCACCCACCAGTTTGCGCTGTCCCCAGAGTACACATTCAATGTCGCGATAGGCGTTGCCTGGATTGGTGGACGAGCAGAGATATAGTACACTGCTTGGTAAGCTTTGTCCACCACCAGCATCACCAGTTGAATTACCCGAATAATGCCATTCGCCCTGTTGTTTCAGTTCGATTAAATTCCAGCGCATATTGCCGCAGCTTAGCCCACCATCGAATACCAGATTGCAAACTTTGCTGGCAAAAGTTCCCTTATATTTCCATATCGAGGGTTGCACTTCAACCCATTGTTTGGAATCGCCAATGGCTACCGACCCCAAAAACGTAGGCTTGGCACCTTTGCCATAAGCTCCGTAGGTAATTGGGGCACCATCTTTTCCAGTTTGGGTGTGAAGTATATCGCGAATAACACTTCCCCGTTTAAAAAGGATGGTGTCGCCGCCAGTGAATTCGCGGGTTGCATACGTTTTTAAAGGAGTCGAGGACGAAAGACCATCGTTGGCATCGTCACCCAACTCCGGATCGATGTAATAGGTTTTGCCTTTTCTCCCAGATGTGGATTGAGCAAAAAGAAACTGACTGTTCAGGTTTAATACAAATAAACCACCGCCAATTAACCCAGTTTTTCGCAAAAAATATCGTCTGTTGTATATCATTTATTTTTCCTCCCTGGACTTATCTCATTATCTTTTCCTATTGTAATGGGTAATACGCCGGGTTGTTCTTTCCACGGTATTCCGTCGTTTCCAAAAAACGTTGACCACCACTGCTTCTTTTCATCCTGAAAGAACATGTTGTGCCCGCAATAGGGCAATGCCTCGTAACGTGCGCTGTATGGCCCGTAAATATTTTTGGAAGTTGCCACGTAGCAACTGTATCGCCGGTCTTCGTCCTGATCGGAAGCGCACAGGTAATAAAGCCCGTTTGACTTGAACATGAACACGCCTTCAAACCCGACATGTTTTAGCGAATCGGCACCAAATATGATCGGGCACAACGAGGAATGGTGTTTCGGGTCGGTGTCGGCAACTGTCGGTTTTAGCCAATGGTAAGGTTCGGCCAAACTACTCATATCGGGTGTCATCCGGGCAATTTTACCGCTGTGCCAAAGAAAGTAAACCGAGCCATCATCGTCGCGAAAAAGCGAAGCATCAATTTCGTCGCCCATACGCTCATTGGGTTGCACATCGGTATAAGGTCCTTCGGCTTTCCCCGTTGTGCTGCGAAGTAAACCACAGCCGCTATTCTTTCCGTTGAAATGATTTGGATTGTCGGCGTCCCAACCTGGCATACTGTATGTGAGCCAAAATTTACCGTTGATGTAATGAATTTCGGGTGCCCACAAAGGCCGGTTTTGTTTCAAGTATGGTTGATGCCACTTGCTTCCACCCGGTTTCCAGACGATCCCCAACGATTCCCAGGTCTTCAGGTCCTTCGAACGCCACAGCGGAATTCCTTCGGGCGGATTGGCCGTTCCGGTTAAATACCAGTATTGGTCGGGGCCACGACATACCGAGGGATCGCGCAGGTAAACGTTCATTAGTTTGCGTAGGTTTTGTAAAACCATGGCTCCCCGACCAGGCGCTTGCCTGTCTTTTTTGATTTTGTCTTCCGACAAAGCGCTGTTCGCCAAGAGCAAACTCATCAATACTACCGGCAAGTAGCCCTTAAGCAACCTGAAAATTCGACCGTCTAATCTATTTCTGTATTTCATATTTGGCGCATGTTTTTTCATCGCTCATCCGATGAACTCAAAGTTATCTGATGAGCATGGGCATTCCTACTTTTTCTTCCGGGAATCAGGAATAGCTATACACAATCATACCATTGAGCCAGCCAAAGGTTAATTCGTTCAAATCCTTCAGGAATAACCAGTTTAAGAGTTTATTATTCATTAATGACAGGTTTTCCTTTTATTTCGAGAACAATTACCGTAGCATATTTCGATTGGCCGACATTATTCACATTTACCGCAATCGTTTTATCTCCATTTTTTTCAACCGTAAGCTCGGCCTTCTTTTTATCATTTAAGGCATAGGCATTAATAACCTTATTTTGCAATCCGGGAACAACTAATTTGTCGTCTTTGGGCCAGTCAAAAACATGCAGATAAAGAACAGTATTCTCATCTTTCACTTTTTGTGTACACCGGCCCCAATCCAATTTCGCAAACGGGCTAGCCTGTGTTTCATAAATGGCTTCCCCATTCTCCTTCATCCATTCTCCCATAGCCTTTAACCGTTCGATGCTCGGTGCAGGGAATAAGCCTTCGGAGGTTGGTCCAACATTGAGCAAGAAGTTTCCACCTTTTGATGCAATATCGATGAGTTTCCGGACTAAATCTTCAGAAGACTTCCAATTCTGATCATTTTTGTTATAACCCCAGTTATTGTTTATGGTCATGCAACTCTCCCAGTCAACGCCAGGCAGTCCTGTTAACGGAATTTCCTGTTCGGGAGTGCCAAAATCGCCATAAAACGTACTGTCTTTGTTCAATCCCGCCATTCCCGAACGTCCTTTATCCACCCGATTGTTAATAATTAAATCAGGACTAAGTTTTCGCAAATAGTTGTACATATCTTTACCACGTTCATGGGTCCAGGTATCTTCCCATTCACCGTCAAACCAGATCACACCGATTTTTCCATAATTTGTAAGCAGTTCCTTTAATTGATTTTTCATGTATGTAACGTACCTGTCCATATTGGCACCTTCAACAGGCCGGTCGGTCTCCCATTTCCGCCTTGGCAAATAATTGGGATTGTGCCAATCCATGATGGAATGATAAAAACAAAGGGTCATCCCTTGTTTGGCGCAGGCAACCGACAATTCCTTCAGAATATCCCGTTTAAAAGGTGTTGACATCACATCAAAATCAGTCTCTTTTGAATCGAACAGGCAAAAACCATCATGATGTTTCGAAGTGATAACGATGTATTTCATTCCTGCATTCTTTGCCATTGTTACCCATTCGTCGGCATTGAATTTTTCAGGATTAAATTGCGAAACGAACCCATTGTATTGATCTAAAGGAATTTGAGCCTGATCGCGTATCCACTCTGCATAATCAGTCCGACCGTTCCATTCTCCGGCAGGGACGGAATACAAGCCCCAATGGATGAACAATCCGAACCGTGCCTCACGCCACCAGTCCATTCGCTCAGGTTTTTTCACTTCTTTTTTTTGACACGAAGTCGCTGAAATCAAAAAAATGATCAGCAAATTAAAAATGATTAGTTTTTTCATAATGATTTAGTTTGGTTAATATTTTTCACTATCTAATTAATGATAAAAACTGATTTACAGACTTTTATATTTTCGATTTGAAAAAGACAACAAGTTATTACTCTTTATTTTGTTCCAGCCATTCGAGGCGGCGGGTATCGGGTTGGTGTAAGATTTTGAAATTCTCGAAAACAGCGTCAAATCCATCTCCATCAGGACTTGCAGCCATCATTCCTACCATAGCTGGTTTTTGTTCGGGGAAATATGCCATATTGCTCAACACATAACTTTTGCCATCCAGCGAGTAATAAATCTCGACATAGTCTTTCTTGCGTAAAGCTTTAGCCCAAAGGAATTCAGGCTTGTTTGGCAATGCAATAACATTCCAGCTACTAAAGTCGTTGGTGATAACCGTGCTGAAGTTATATTTCCCATCAACAAATTCCATCCCTGTTTTAATCCAATGTTTTTCGTCGATACGTAACATCAGCCCCAGGTGGTCATAACGGTTTTTGAAGTTACCGGCTATTTTAACCTGAACCTCAAATTCACCTCCTCTGGTCGTGTAATAAAAAGGACCATCATCAACAACAAATCCGTAACCTGTTGCACGCCAATAATCTGATTTTGGCGTAACCTCCAAACTCAGCTTATTATCTTCAATTTTCCATTTTGAAGGTTCATTAAACCATTGCATTTCAGTCAATTTCTGTGCTGTTACTATACCGCAAAGAAAAAACCCCATTAAAAATCCAATTGTTTTCTTCATGTTTATTTTGTTTTTAAATTAATTCCTCCGTTTTTACTTCAACGGGTGCCAACTTGCTTATAACTGACCAGCAACGAAGCCTGTTTCTGCGGAATTGTCAAATCAATTCCAGCCATGATCTCGCGCCCGGTTTTATTCATCCTGAATTTGTAATCCTCGTAAAATAGTTCATAGATCGCATCCGGTTCCAAACCCCGCGGTTTGATTTGTATCGATTCATTCTCGCAGCCACTACGCCTGAATGCAAGAATAATTCCGTCTTTATCTTCCGGCCTGTTCAGTTGGTAGGATAACCAGGAATTATCGCTGGTATCGAAATTCCAGCTTTCGGTCATCGGATAGTAATCTCCCATAAAATAGGGCCGCAGTCTTTTATAGTCCTGTATCCGATTCTGGATAGTCAAAATAGACTCCGATTCTTTTCCCGTAATTTCAAAACTCATAATAGCCGCTGCGCCTAAACCCGACCGAAACGAATAGTTATCGGCTTTCCAGATGCCGGTACCATGAACCGGTAAATAGAAATTCAATCCAAAAGCATGGTTTTGAGTTCCATTGGGCTCGCCATAGCTGTAATCAGACCGCCAAAGCGGTGCACTGCGCGAAGTGGTTTCCAGGTCGAGGCGTTGCCCGCCTCCGGCGCAATTGTCGATCAGCAACTTGGGAAACCTAACCAACAAGCTGTCCCAAAAGGCATAAAGCCCTTCAATGTGCTTGCTCTCGTGAATACCAATCCGGTTCGGTTCATCGTTAAATTCCCAATAATTCATCGGATCGACGTTATCATCCTGTCGATAGTAATCAACGCCTTCTCTTCTGATGAAGTCTGAAATATAGTTGGTCATCCAGGCAAGCGCATCCTTGTTTCCCAGGTAAAAAAGAGAGTTGTCATCTCCCGACCTTTGTAGCAACCATTCCGGATGCCTGTTGTAAATTTCAGTAAATTCATGAACCCGTTCAGGCTCAAACCAAACCATAAATTTTGCTCCTTCCTCATGAATCGCATCTGCAATTGGCTTCAATCCGTTTGGAAACCGAACCGGGTCAGGGGTCCAGCTACCCACATTCGACCAGCATCCTCCTTTTTTCAAATCCCATCCGCAACCAGTGTACCAACCGCAATCGAGCCAGAAAACTTCAGGTAGGATCTTGAATTGCTTAAAACGCTTGACCAGCGCGACAGCATATTCTTCAGTCAGGCAAGTGTATTCTTCACAAGGCTTCGGGTCACCCCAATCGAAACCGGCCGATAAAGGATATTCGGCCACACAGCCATCAATTTTTCGGGAATGATGCGCCGTGATAAACCGCCGAAACTGGTTGTGCCCAATCATCCGGTCTTCGCCCTGCCAGAAAAACAAACAAATTTTAGGTGTCCTGATATCTTCTTTCGGAAGCAACATCAATTGCATCTTTTCCATACCCGATTCGAGTGAAACCGATTTTTCATCCTTCTGCAACACCTCGGCATACCATTTCCCGGTCCATCCTACGCCAACAATAACGCCTTGCTTTCCGGGCATTTCAATGTTGAAAAAAGGCAAGGCAGAAGTTCCCGACGAACGGCCGCCAACCGGGGTAATATACATGCTCTTCCCGATCTGCAAATAATCGTCCATCGGTCGAAAATCATCGCGGTAACCATTGCTTCCTTTGGAATGATGAAGGATAAAAGCTCCATATTCATCCGCTACGAACGCATAATCAACAACCTTTGCCTTTTCAATGATCGGAGTATTTTTTCCTGAAGTGTTGCAAAAACGAAGCACCCACTCCACCGCCTGAAAATCAGTAAAACATGTGACTGTACATTTAACGACCAGACCTGTTTTCGGATCGGTATAGGTATAAACCGTTTCTTCGGAATCCGGCTCTTTCGCCTTAATCTTTTCGGCATGGTACTGCCAGCTTCGAATGAAACCGGAGGATTTTTTTCCACCATAAACAAACGAAAACGGGGGAACGACTCCTTTAGCAAAGTGCTGCTCAACCCACTGATGTACATCGGTTTTTGATGCCAAAGCTGGTATCTGTGAATTATTGGCTTGAAATCCTTTCAAACTAGCCGGCATCAAGGTTGGGAAATTCCAGGCACTGTGGTGATTTCCGTAGCAAATTGGGCGATAGGGTGTGACATATTTGAGGTATTCCGGATCGTCGTAAATGCCCGACATCGCTTCAAGTAAATCGGCAGGCCAGAAAGGATCGGAACGAATCTTATTTCCCGGAACTCCCTGAACCGGATTTTCAAACCACTTCCATTCTTTGGGATGCTGATTGTAATAGCGTAAATAGTCTAAAGCCCCCTTTATTGAACGCCCTTCCTGCTGAAGGACAAACAGGTTTTCGCCGGTTGCATTGTATGCAACCCAGGCTGTCGCTGTAATTGGCGCAAGCGAAAAGTAAGTGTACCAGATTCCATTAGCGCCACGTCGGGTTTCCTCTGGCATGTGCCCATCCGCTTCAATTTTATTGAAAATATCGGATTTCAGTAACCTGATGCTTTCATTTATTTCGCCCAGATCATTTAAATAATAAGCTGCCAGCGTTGAACCAAACCGGCCCCAGTCTCCCCAGTTGTTTTTCCGGGTTCTTATCTCGTTAGTGGCCTTTTGATAAACATTCTTCAGCCAACCGGCAAACAGTTGTTTATTTTCAATTTTCCACCGAGGATAATCTGACATCAATTCGGCAGCCATTACCATTGCCGAACCCGCATAACTCATCACCAACTGGCCATCACTTTCCGAATAGCTTTTATTGATAGAAGCCCAGGCATTAATGAAATACAAGGCACGTTCAGCGTACTTTTTTTCGTTGGTAAGTTGCCAGGCCAAAGCGCAGGAGTACGCATTAAAAGCATCCTTTTCCAAACTCAATGAGTTTCGGATGTGTTCATCGGGTTTAATGTAATAGCCAGGAACACTAAAATCAGCTAATGCATGGTACTTCTGAATAAAAGCGGTGTCTGTTGCTTCCAGAAGCTGCCTGAATGCCGAATTATAAGGTTCTTTTTTTTGAACAATTTGTTGCCTTACAAATTCGATTTGCGCTTTGGGATGCATTCCTCCCGGATGCTCAAAAGCGAAAAGCGAAGAACAGAATGTTATCAACAACAATGTTAAAAACAAACGGTCTGATAGGAATAAATGACTTGATGGTTTCGGGTTCATTGGTTTTGTCAATAAGTAACTAGAATATTCATATTTCTTTCATTCATTGGCAAATCAATCACCTCATTTGCACCATCAAAATTGTGCCAATTTTTTCCATTGATAGTTACTGAGCTGATCGGTTTTTGGAGCGGCGACCGGATAAACAGTTTCACCTTCTTTGCTGAAATGTTTTCAGGAAGGTTTATCGCTGCTTCAACCGTATTGGGCACAGCACCACTTTTTAGGTTGTAGGAAACATTGCCAAAAACAGTGGCTGTATGGTACAACCTGATCTCCTTACCCGGTTCGAGCCAATAACGCGGGGTGCCGGGAGCAAGCCAAAGCTCGTTGTTGCTATCCATAACCAGCAGATCGTTTATCCGGCTTAAACAGCGGGCTTCGTCGGGTACTTTGTACATCGGGCCGCTCCCCAGCCCCCACTTGTGATACTCTTCGGTAAACGCATTTACATCAGGAAAAAGGCACGAAACCATACCGTTGTAAAGATTGCGGATAGCTGCCGGTATTTCGTTCCTCAATAAATAGGCTTTTATCGGGTTTTGCAGGTTGGGCTGAAAAACCATTCCGCCCCGGCTGAACCAATATTCGTCGTCCACTGCGCCATGTATTTCGAGCCCCAGCGAGCTGGTCATGGTAATGTTATCTTCCCAGTCATCGAGAATAGCTTCTGAAAGCGGATCGTACGGATCAATGATGCCCGTTGTAACCAATACCATTGGGCCATACAATACTTCGCGAGTAGCCGAAAGCCGGTAGAGCCGGGTTGTTTTGGTTGTATCGACTCCATACCTTGTATAATAGTCGGAAAGCATCGGCCCAAAATAACGGAACCGCTGGTAGGCACGGGTGGGAACAAAAGGAGCGTAGGTATTGTTGCGCATACGTACAACAGGCGACAATTCGCTGGTCCGCTTTACCGAATTCCGCAAATCAGACAGGTATTCGTTGGCTTCTTTTTCGATCCGGTCAGCCTGCGGCAGACCAGCTTTGCGGAAAGCATCGGCCGTGGTTTGCATCCCCAGACAGGCATACGCATTAATGGCGAACCAGTAGCCCCAGTCGCTGTTATCTTCCAGGTGGCCACCAGGCAATAAACCATAGTGAAGTACCGGGTTCCCCTCTTTGTCGTTTATCTTGGTCATGGTTCGTTGTTCCACGATCCAGTCAACGGCTTTAATCATGTTGGGAGCCGCATGTTTCAGCCATTCAGCATCGTTCGACAACAGGTAATGCAGCGCCAAAGCCCAGAGTACAGTTCCGTGATCGAGGTTATAGTCCTGATGGGTGTAGTTATACACCTCATCAACCTTGGCGCCATGAAAAACAGCACTTTGGTCGCCGACATAAGAGCCAAGCATAGGAGCTTTCCCTTGTAGTTTCAGGAAAGTTTCCAGGTAATCGGCGGCTGTTTTGTGGTCGCCAATCATATCAAAATAAATAGTCTGAAAGGCCGATTCATTAGCGAAAACCATATACCCGAACGAAGCTGCCGGCACCATGTACAAGCCGCTTTTAGGGTCTTTGGTGGCACTAATGCGGATGTGGGTAATGATCGACCGGGCCATCTCGTTAAACTTCGGTTCAGGAACATTGAACTGAACAAATTTATTGACAATATCCCTCCAATACGAAACTACCCGTTGATGCTCGGTGTCATAATCAAGTAAAGCGATCCGTTCTTTATATTTTTCGGTCAAATCGCCTACAAATGGAAATGAAAAGTACAGCGGAACCGATTGATTGGCTCCTATTTCGAACGACAGCACAACCGCGCCATTGTTGATCTTGGCATTTGCCGGGATAACACCGTCAGGTAATTTAATCGTGGCACGGATATAATCGTTGCCCTCTCTCCGGTCGAAAACAGCCAAATCGCGAAGCTGAATCTGGTCAATCGCATTGGCTTTTAACCATACATGTGCAGTTTTGGGCTGACTTGTCGGATTCGAAACATCAAGTTTCACCATCAGGATGGCGGGCGTTTGCTCACTGCGCAGCAGATCGTCGGGCGACAATGGCCCTTCGAGCAAAGTGGCAAAGGCTTCTTCGCGGAATGTCAACCCTTCGTGATTCCAAAGCACCTGCGGAACGGGCAGATAATTGTTTTGTATAGACATGTGAGAGTTTTTGTCGTCGCGCAGGTAAACCGGCTCGTTCCCGGTTCCAATGTTCCAGCTAAATTTATCTTCATTCCACAGGCAACGTTTCCGTTCTTCCCCTTTAGCTTTCGTGTCGTTCTTACTCATAAAAAAACTGCCCCCCCACTCGAAACCAAACTTCTGCCAGCTTGCATCGGCAGCCAACGGCAGGTTAAGGCGGTTACCATCTTCACGGCGCATAACACTCAACCTTGGAATTTCCCGACTGGCACGGTCGAAGGTTTGTTCGGGTTCGGTTTTCAGCTTTTCGCGTATAGTCTGGCCAACCTTCGCTTCTGAAGCTATAAAACGGCTGGTGTCGGATGCGAGCGTTATCCGAGCTGAATAAGCAGGAATATAGATTGGTCCACGATCCAGGTCACAGGTTAAAAATGAAAATGTGCCTTCCGACGAACACACAGTTACGATGGTTTGGTCGTTCGATCCAGGCAACATGGGCGATGCCACCACCAGATCGGTACGAATACCTTTGGGTTGATCCTTCACCCGGAGCGTCCATGAATTGGGTTTGGTTAAACGGTCTCCCGATTCCATTTTCCAGCCCGATACTTTGTTGATCTGGCCATTGAAAATTTCGAGTTTTCCTGTTAATATCTTGCCCCTCAGCTTTTCGGGGAGGAATTCGACCCGAATCGAGAGGTTTTTGCTTTTAGTAGGCGAATACACTTTTAAGGATTGAATTTCGGGCGGATTACTCCTATACAGCAATCTGATTTTCAGCGTCCTCCGATAATTTACCGGATTGGGTAAATTTATGGCACGGGGATTTTCTTCCGAGGCCAGCGGATTGAATGAATAAACCACTTTGTTCCCTTTTACCTCAACCGAGGTGTTTGCAGTCAACCACTTGCCCTGCCAGGGATCATCGAGCTGATCTTCAACGCTATGGCCTTTCGGCTGTTTTTGCGGCCATGCCAGAAACCAATATTGAACCTGGGTTTCTTTGGCCTGCAATTCGGATACTTTTTGGTTGTACTCTACCTCAATGCTGCTTATATCGCGTTCTTCTTTCCACCAAGCACCCAGATTCCATTCGTTATCGGCTGTTTGCGGAACTTTAATTAACCGGTTGGCGTCTAAAAGGCTTCCCAGCACCCCGGTCTTATCCGACCAGTAGCATAAATCGCCATACGGTCTGATGTCCCATTTGCCGTTTGATGACAAATTACCGGCATTCAAGGCTAACGGTACAAGAAATGTAAATGCGATTGCGGCAATTAACAACTTGATGGTTCTTCTCATTCGGTTTATTTATCTTTTGTAAATGGTTAGTTCTTTTTAGTGTTCAGTTGCCAGAAGCAAACATCATTTCATAGCTTGCGATATTTAATCAACAACGAACCGGGACTTTGCGAAATGCCGATTTCAATTCCGTTACTCATCAAATCCTGTCCTGATTTTTTATTCCGGAGATTATAATCTTCTATTAGCACCTCATATTCAGCGGCTTTATCCAATCCACCCAATTTCATCCGGATCGATTCCTGTTTGCAATCTTTTCTCCGGAAAGCGATAGCAATGCCATCACCCTGAGCCGGACGGTTCATTTGGTATGCCAGCCAGGCATCATCACCGGTATTGGCCAGAGTAAGCGGATAGTAATCGCCGTAAAAATAAGGCCGAAGGTTTTTATAGTCCTGAATCCGTTTCTGAATTTCTAAAATGGATTCCGATTCCCTCCCGGTTACTTCCCAATTGGTTACAGCAGTTGCGCTTAAACCGGAGCGGAAGTTGTAACTATCTGTCTTGTAAATAGCTGTTCCGGTAATGGGCAGATAAAAGTTCAACCCAAAAGTATGACATTGATACCCGTTGGGTTCGCCATACTGGTAATCGGTGCGCCAAAGCGGTGCGCTGCGCGAAGTGGTTTCGAGGTCGATTCTTCGCCCGCCACTGGCACAGTTATCGATCAGAAGATTGGGGAAACGCTCCAAAAGGCTGTCCCAAAACGCATAAAGTCCTTCGATGTGCCTGATTTCGGAGATACCAATTCGTCCCGGCTTATCATTCGCTTTCCAGTACGGCATCGGGTCAAAATTGAAATCCTGACGATAATTATCAATCCCTTCACTTTTTAACATTCCTGAAATATGGTCGATCAACCATGCCAGCGCTTGCTTGTTTCCCAGGTAAAGAAGAAGGTTGCTACTATCGGTACCGTCGTTTATCAACCATTCCGGATGATCCTTATGTAATTGGGTGCCTTTCATCACCCGTTCCGGTTCGAACCAAACCATAAATTTAGCCCCGGTTTGGTGAACTGCATCCGCAACAGGCCGTAATCCATTCGGAAAACGATCTTTATCAACCGACCAGTTGCCTACATTTTCCCACCAACTGCCGTTCTTTTTATCCCAGCCGCAACCAGTGTACCATCCGGCATCGAGCCAAAACACTTCCGGAAGGATCTTAAATCGCTGATAGCGTTCGACCAGGGCCACTGCAAATTTTTCAGTCAGACAGTTATATTCGCCGCATGGAGCCGGATCGCCATAATCGAAACTCCCCGACATGGGATATTCGGCAAACCGACCATTTATTTTTCGGGAATGATGAGCCAGGATAAACTGCCGGAATTGGTTGTGCCCGATCATCCGGTCTTCGCCATTCCAGAAAAGCAGACAGATCTTAGGCGTGCGGATTTCTTCTTTGGGATACAAGGCCAATTGCATATTCTCCATGCCCGATTTCAGGGAAACTGATTTTTCGTCGGCTTGCATAACATCGGCATACCATTTACCAGTCCAACCTACTGCAACCATGATTCCCTGTTGCCCGGGCAATTCAATATTGAAGAATGGAAAGGCCGTCTTGTCGGACGAACGCCCGCCCTGCGGAGTCATATAAATGTTCTTACCCGGTTGCATTTTTTCATCAATAGGCAAGAAATCGCTTCGCTCAGCATTGCTGCCTTTGGCATGGTGCAAAATAAAAGCACCTTTCCCTTCAGCAACAAACGAATAGTCAATCGCTGCAGCTTTCTCAATAATTGGCGTATTTTTTCCCGAAGTATTGGTAAAATTCAAGACCCACTCCACTGCCGGGAAATCAATAAAACTAGTGACTGTGCACTTAACAGCCAGTCCACTTTTCTGATCGGAATAAGTAAAGGCAGATACTTCGGAATTAGGTTCTGCTGACGGAACTTTTTCAGCCTTGAATTGCCAGTTTTTCAGGAAAGAGTCGGAGCTCTTTCCTCCGTAAACAAATGAGAACGGGGGAATTTTACCTTTGGCAAAATGCTGTTCAACCCACTTCTGGACGCTAGAGTGACTTACCGGTTGTCCCTGGACTGAAAATCCAAGTAAAAAAATCATCAAACAACCAATGCACATATTCCGGATTACTGATGAGAAACACGTTTTTTCCAATTTATAATTTTCCATGGTTTTTATTTCTATCTGTTTGATTATAAATACAACTTATCATTATCGATTACTTTTTTTCACGGGGTTTGGAATCGCAATAAGGTCAAACAATTGCGCTGGCCAAAGATTGATGCGTTCGATGCCTTCCGGAACCGACTGAGCAAACTGAACATAAGCCTGAACCTTGCCTTTTGTGGTGTAACTGATCACTTTTCCTTCTTCGCCGTTAGTAAACACGCTGTATCCGGCCAGGATGCAATCTTCCATGTCAACGTGCAGTTTCCCGGATGGCTGGTGCCCCTGCGTGCAAATAATCCCGGTTGAATGGCCACCCATCTCAGGTTGGTCGAAATTCAGTACAATAAAACGGCAATCCACCGCTTTGACCCGCACGCAATGGCTTGCATACGACATGGCCAACGCATTGTCGGGATGTACCATCGTGCAATCTTCCATGATTAGGTGCGGGGCATCGGGCATCGTGGTTTCCCAGCCACCAACCAGCACCGCGCCGGTATCGCCAACCCAATCCAATGCCATGAAATAGCACCTGCGGAAAATGCTTGGTTCATCGGGACGGACAACTGGGTAGCACAAACCGCCACCAAAAGCGCGGCCAATGCCCACGCAATCCTCGACAATTACAGTGAACCCTTCGCCGCTCTTATTGGTGAGGTCCCAGAAGAAACCGGCATCGCTGCCCGATGTATAGAGGTTCCGAAGAATCCATCGGTCCCAACATATACTTGAAAACGTTTGCTCGGTAAATTCAGGCCGCCATCCCTTGGAGGTAGCCCGCATAGTTGACCACCAGTCGTAACTTTTAAAACCTTTTTGCGGGTCGCCCGAATCGATGATGATACGGCCTTTAGCACCGGAGCCCAAACGCCCGTCAACATCGCCAATCAACAGGTTGTAGGCTCCTTTGGCCCCTTTGTAGGCGGTCGATAGATTGGCTTCCACGTAAGTATCGGGACGGACGATGATGGTATGCCCGCCTTGTTCGTCGGGAATGGCCGATAGCGCGGCCTGTATGGAGTTATAGGCCTTCTTCCAGCTACTGCCATCGGAGTTGTTGCCCAGCTTCGACACGTAAATGGTCATACCTTTGTGTCCCTGGTAATCACGTGCCGAAGGATCGACAGTTGCCGATGCAAAACCATCAGACTGAGACGAAACCAACAGATTCATTAAAAGAATCGTTAAAATCCATAATCTAGTCGAATTAAAATTCTTTCGGATCATCAATTCTATTTTAAACAGTCTTTTATTCCTTTTCATTAATTTGTGTTCGGTTTAGTTATTACCCGTTCGAACGTATGCACTCCTGAGCCAATATTTTCGATGCAGAGGTAATTTCCGTCTTCTTTTCCATGCATTTCCCCACCATCAACTTTAATTAAAACGTCTTCGGAGCCAAACAGAGGGACATATACCTTGGCAGTTATGTTATCAGGAATCGAAACTGTCATCAAAAAGCTATTGTCATTCCTTTTCCAGTAAACGCCAATATCGCCTTTATCGGTGGGTAGAAAACCACGAACGTAGGTAAGCTTATTGCCAAAATCCAATGGTTTTAACTGAATCAGTTCATGTTGTGGTTTTAAAAGCTTTATCCCCAGCATATATTGCTGCATGGCCAGCAATCCTACTGCTCCCCAGGGATGCGACATGCTGTCGTTGTTGAGGTTGGCACACCACGATTCCCAGGTTACAGTTCCGCAAAGCGAAACGGTTTTTGCCCAGCCATCCCACTCGGTATTGGTATATAAATCAACCAGATGAACTCCCTGATCGGCTTGTCCAAGGGCTTCGGGCAACCAGCGCAGGCCAATCATCCCAACGTTCATTTTGCGGGCTTTAATTTCCTTAACTACCGACGCAATATTCCTGGGGGGAACAATTCCCATCGCCAATGGAAATATATTGGCATGTTGCGACACATGAAGGCTTTGCGATTTGTCGCGATTCAGTCCATCGATATATATTCCATCCTTGTTGATCAATAGGGAATTAATGGCAGCTTTGATGCTGTTTGCTTTAGTTCTGTATGTTTTTTCGTCATCATTATGACCTGTAACACCAGCAATTTTTGAAATAAGATCGAAATCGGCATAAGCATAAACGTCAACCACCGTGCGCGATTCAACAGACATATCGTAGCCGTAGCGCATGGATACCGGCCAGTCGATAATGCCGAACTCGTACTTTCCATCGCCTCCTTTTAGCCGGTGGACTAAACCGGTTGTGTCATTCCGATAGCTATAAACATAGTCGGCAATTTTTTTCAGCTTCCGGTAATTTTCCTGAAGGAAGTTGATATTCCCGGTTTGCATGTAATAATCCCAGGCCCAAACCAGGAACGACTGAGTATAATCGGGAATGTCCCGTGCGCCATCCACGTTCGGGTAAACAGCATTCAACCTGCCGTCGGGCCAGTATTGATCCTGAGATTCCAGAAATTCGCGCAAAACACGGTTATTCATGGTTCGGTCACCCATCGTACTCATGGCAGGCACGGCCTGCGACCAGCCATCGCTGAGAAATGAGCCTTTTTCACGGGTTGGGGTGTCAACAAAACCTTCCTGAGCACCGGCAATCAGCGAATGACACATCAACTCCCAAACACTGTTGAGCATCGGGCTTGACGAATTGAAGTTTGACCGGGTTGGATCCAACTCGAAATGCCGGCAAATAAACCTAACGTTATCTGCATTCAGAACATTCGGAGAATTATTTACCTGCAAATAGCGCATTCCCAAATAAACGTAAGGATTAAAAACTGCTGTGCTACCATTGTGAATGAAGTAAAAATCCAGATTTGCGCCCTGATTAATTTTACGGGAAACGGTACCATCGTTATTCAAAACATAGCCGCCCAGCATCTTAATGGTATCACCCGAAATTCCGCCGGAAAAATTTATTTTAAAGGAACCTGGATATATTTTACCCAGGTCGATCACGTATTTGCCTCTGCCCAAATCAGTAACAGAAGCCGGTTTAATTTCCTCTTCAATAACGCGTGTGAGATCGGCCCGAAGTACTCCCGTCCAGGGAGCAACCGGATGTTCCCCGATTTCTGTTGCGGGTTGCCAGGCCGAATCATCAAAGTTTAAATCGTTCCATCCGGTCAGTACTTTCCGCGAATCGATTTTTTCGACCCGCCCTATGCCTTCACCGTCACGCTGAGGCTGATCGGGAACCCATTGCTCCGCCTGAACTTGTTTCCACGTGCTGTCGGTGCCAATGATCGTCGATGTTAAGTCGGTATATTCGATGATCACTTTCATGAGCAATCCACGGGTACCGGTAGCCCGCCCCTGTCCTCCCCCATACCAATGGGTCAGGCATGCGATTGCATTTTCAGAATCAGACGATAGCGATGAACTAACGTCCCACGCGTGATAGTAGCTGTATTGAGGATAATGGTTATCGAACCCTTTTCCAATGAATTTTCCATTGATGTATAGTTCGTAACTGTGACATGCTGCAACATAAACGGTTGCACGAAGTATGGTTTTGCCCGGCAAAGCAAATTTTTTCCTGAAATAAGTATAATCGTCCCCGGAATTTGTATTTCGCTTGATCCATTTCGCTCCGGTCCAATCGTTATTAGTCAGCAAACCCGTATCGAAGGTTGCCGCCGTTGAGTATGGGCTGACATTTCCATCTTTGTCCCAAGTCCTTACCTTCCAATAATAGCGGGTTGCTGCTGAAAGCGGTTTTCCTTCCGAATGCACATAATTCTGTTTTCGGGAGTTAACTTTTCCGCTGTCCCAAACATCGCCGTTATTTGAATCCAGAACAGAAATTGATGAGGCTATCAATAGCTGATAGGCTGATTGAATTTCATTATCATCCGGATCGGAAACATACCATCCAAAATAAGGCAAATTATCTGTACCGATTGGGTTATATTTATCGAAGCTTCGTAGCTTAGATGGCGCATCGGGAGAGGCTGCACTCACCGTAAAAAAAGGAAAAACAGGAAATAGCCATAACAAACTTAGAATAAGACAGATAGATCGGTTCATTTTAAAATCATTTGTTAGTCGTTTATGAATAGGTCATTTTTCATGTGTTTATAATTGCCACATGGAACTCGCCATTACAATCAGCCCTCTGTGTGTGAGATTTTCTCTCATGGCTCGTTTCATCTCTGAAAGCTATTTCGTTTGATATACAATCCATATTGCCTGGGGTATTTTCCCAATTTTCAGTTCCACACCTTTCCCAGTCAAATTATTTCCGGAAACCTGATCCGGAAGTCCTAATTCCTGCAAACGAACAAATTCGGTTTTTTCAGCCACAGGTGCAGGATTGGGCGCCCAAACCGGTTGAGGCACAATTAGACTCCGATAAGCTTTCAACTCGTATATTGAATTATTATTCAAACTTTTGAGCTTAAATTTAACAAGATCGTCGTTATTCCCTTCCCTGACCATCAATTGTATTACACCGCAATTTCTCTCCGGAAAGTAATATTGGTAAGCTGCCCATCCTATGCTTTTTGTTGAATCGTTTAGCGTAAAATATTGACAAGGATTCGGCTTTTGTCCCAACAGCGCCAGCTGGTAAGCTGATTCCGGTCCGGCAAGAGCTTGCACAGCATCCAAAAATTCTGATGGAGGCAAATCCTCTTTCTCAAACAGGTTATCAATCCATTTATTTTTTTGCAAGGCATCCTTATAGTTAAAGATTAACGGACCGGCAGCTAAATTCCTGTAAACGATATTGTTTTCGTAAATTCCTCCATGCGAATTGCCATCGAGATACAAACCACCGCTTGGCGGATGTTCTCCCCATTTTTCATGGTTGGGATTGCCATACGTATCATGAATTACATTCCCCAATAGATGAGTCCCCCGGCCATAATGACCAAAAGTCACGTAAATTCCTGCACCATCAATTGTCGTTGTCATCGTATTGAAAATGTGGTTGTATTCAATCAGGTTATTGCCAGCAAAAGGGACTTTGGGATCCTGGCTACCGGCAACTCCAATACCAAAATAGGCCGTGTTATTGATCTGATTATGCGAGATCACCGCATGGTTCGATGGAAATAAAAGAATGCCTACTGCTCCAAAATAATCGGTACCACAATGATGAACGTGATTATTGGCGATACGGTAACCAGAAAATTCGTTTTCAAATGGAGTTGGCGCCGCGTCAAGGTATCCAGCCCCGGCATTGGGCCACCCGGCGGCAATTCCACCGCCGCTCAAATCACCAATATCGTTTCCCTCGACCTGAATGTCAGAAGTGCCTTCGCGTAAACACAACCCCATGCCGCCAGCATGAGCAATCCCGCCATCAGTAAAAGAACAATCATGTGCATAAGAAAACTCAACTGCCGCATCAATGGGACGGTGCCCCGGTTTTGAACCATTGGGTACCGACACATTGCAGCAAAACATAGCCATATATCCCCATGCTGGCCGCATCCAATCGACATATTGAAACTGCAAACCCTTAAAATGCAGGTTAACAACAGGCTGTTCACGAGTCCCAACAACTTTCAGAAGTGATTTTTGTACGACCGGGGCAACCACTTCGTCCTTGGTCATATCTTCTCCTGCCCGCGGCCAGTAGCTCAAAATCCCTGTTTTCCGATCCAGGTACCATTCACCAGGTTGGTCGAGCATTTCTGGTGCATTCTCCATATAACAGGCTTTTCCGGCGAATGGAATACTCAAATACCAATCGCATACAAATTCTTTGGGATTCCAGCGATGAGGTGTTGCCAGATTTAATGTTTGTGCCGCCTGATCGATAGACTCCAACCGTTTCCATCCGCATTCGTTGTTTTGCATATAAACCAGCTCAATATCCGACGAATTGCTGTATGCCTGAAGTGTTCCGCTAACTTTAATCGTAATCGGATCGTTCTCTCCGGGAGGATTATCCTTGCTCGCCGTTGATGAAACAATCCTCCACCAGGAATCCTTGTCCCCTGCATTGGGCGTTCTGGCCCGGACGGCGCGATTTCCGTTCAGAAATAATTGCTGGAAATACCATTCGCCAGATTTAACCTCAGGTATTGTTGTTGTCCATATTTCATTCGGTCCTTCGCGCCAGCCACTGATTCGCCGGCCTCCGCTGAACACGACTTTTTCGCCGGGAAACACGGAATAAGTGATGGAGTATTCTTCGTTTCCTGAGTCTTCCGGTCCAAATGAAAGCGCATCAGTTATCGGGTAGGTTCCTCCACGAAGGATGACAAGGATATCTTTATTCAATCCTTCAGCAATCTTCCGGCGAACTACCTTCTGTGCTGCTGTCAATGTTGCAAGCGGCGCCGTCAGCGAGCCTGGATTGGTATCTTTTCCATCAACTGCAATATAAATATCAGCTTCAATAGTTCGTTTCTCTTTTTTTGAATACTGAGAAGGTTCAGAAATTTTACCATTTACCGACAAGGGTATTAATCCTGTTATTAGGACACTAATCCATATCAATCTTTTAATTTTCATTGATCCAAAAATCATCTTCATTAGCTCCATTTATTGCGATCAGACTATTTCACCTCAACCTTCACCGATAAGACAACTGCTGGCATTCCCATTCCCATCAGCGAACCGACAGAAGCATTGTAACGGTTATTTTCAGGTTTCATTCCGTCGATGCGTTCATAGGGATGATTGGCATCAGCACCGGCAAGATCAGAATATGCATCACCGACCCATTCTACGGCCAAATCAGGATGCTTCCGCCACAAAGTTGTGGCCACTCCCAAACTCATATAATACCAGTATCCGCCATCCTGATAAGCATTATAACCATAAGCCAGATTTTCCCAATGGTTACCGCCAGTCATATCGGGCCAAACATGCCGGCCAGGAGATACATCATCTGATTTTCGCGTCATACGTACCGCGCCACGAAACGGCGCTGACATATGGAATAGACCGGCTGCACCGCCAGCAGCCTTATCAGCAATATATTGTCTGGCCAACCAGTCTGATGCAGCATCGGCCTGTTCATCAGTAAGTATGCCTGACCATACGGCATAACCGGTAATGTCAGGCGAGGCCATGGTTGGAGCACTTTGTCCGACACCCCAGGGCAGGAATCCTTCTGGATTAAACTGAGCACATATGGCATCGCGCATATCGTCAGCAATCTTTCCCCACTTTTGGGCAGAATCGATATCGCCTGCGTGTTGGTGCATATCCGCCAAAGCGCGGGCTGCATTGCAGGCCAGCACCGATGTTCCCAGATCGTCGCCTCCAAAACCATAAGAATCGTGGAATCCCCACATCACACAAGCTCCATTTGTTTCCTGAATATTATTGGCACCGATATGGCCCGGTGTACTCCACTGGGTGACAAGTCCAGTTGAGGCATTCCGGGGAACGCTGCTCCAGGCATCGGCAAAACATTGCGCCTTTTCCCTGAACCATGACTTCCATGCCGCATCCCATCCGGCCTTATATCCATAATGCCAGCCCAGAGTCACAAAACACATCGCTTCGTCCATTGATGGTCGGTGAAAATGTGCTGGATTATCGCCATAAAATTCGCCCGGGCCCCAGCTAAATCGTCCGTCAGGATAGATATGATCCGGAACGGCGCCTTTGGGATAGGTGAACGAACCCACTTCCCGATTTTCTTTCAGTTGCTTGAGGGCAAGAAAATCGACAGCCAATCTAACCTCTTCAGCAGTTACCAAATTGCGCCCCGAGCCCTCCATCTGGTATAGAAAATCGCGGGCGAAAAGGCCTGCTTTTCGATAAAACGGTCCCGGAGTGTAAATGAACGTACCGAAAGGCATCGCATGATCAACCACTTCCGTTTTGGAATCGTAAAGAATACTGGAAGTTCGTGCCTGAAGTGCTGCATAATGGCTCGTATCAACCGGAACACACATCACCGTTTCTCCATCGCTGTAAGCCCGATAGCGGTTGGAGTGCGTCGTAAATGGCTGAGAAGATAACGCTATCGCATATGAAAGTGTAAAAGACTTTGTCTCTGGCAGGAAATTCAGAATGACGTTCTGGCGTGTGCCGGGTGCAAGACGAACAATAGTAAGGGAAATCCATACTTCAGGTGTTGGAATAAATTTCACCATCATATCAGATTTCCCCCGATTAACCACATCGAAACTATATGCGTTTTTGATCGACTTAAATGTCTCGATCTTGTTTGTTCCTGTCTGGTAGAAGATATTTACGAAGGATGTTCTAGAGACCGCCATTTTTGCATGACCACCGTCAAACAAAAGCAAAAAGCCTATCATTATGGCACTTGATCGGATAAATCCTTTGAGTTGATTGTGTCGCATTTCGTTTTTTTAACTGGGATAAAGCTCACATGAGTTGAATATTCTCTTGTCCGTCACATGAATGTGACGGACAAGGATATCGAATTGATCGACTGAATTATTCTTCAACAGATCAATCATTTATCATTAGTTTTAGACTTCGGCATGAGCTAAGTCGAACTCCAGCGACCAGGAATACACAAACAAGAGTTGGACATTAGCCCCAAAAAGACTTAACTTAACGACTATGCACTAATAAGGAACCCGTTAAAACTTCAATTCAGAAGTTTGACCCGGTTTCAAAACAATTTTCTGTTTCTTTCCATTATAAATTAAATCGCTTTCACCGCCCTTTTTCGAGAAAACAGTAGCTCCAATTAGCTTATGGTTTTTCCATTTCATGCTTACTTCGAAACCGCCACGGGCACATAACCCTTTTACTTCTCCTTCCGCCCATTCCTGTGGCAAAGCTGGCAATAACCTGATTATCCCGTTGTGCGATTGCAACAGCATTTCTGCAATCCCGGCAGTCCCTCCAAAGTTACCGTCAATCTGGAATGGCGGATGGTTATCGAACAGGTTTGGTAAGGTCGATTTCGCAAGAATCTTATGTACGTTTTCATACGCTTTTTCGCCATTTTGCAGGCGGGCATAGAAATTAATGATCCAGGCGCGACTCCAGCCAGTATGGCCACCACCCTGCGACAAACGCCGTTCGATTGAAGCATTGGCGGCCTTGAAAAGTTCGGGGTTTTCGGGTGTAAACTGCGATAAAGGATATAAACCGAGCAAATGCGACATGTGCCGGTGTCCAGGTTCTGTTTCTTCAAAATCGCGAATCCATTCCTGGATGCAACCTTTCGAATTGATTTTTATTGGAGGAAATTGTTTTTGTGTTTCCCTGAGTTTTTCAACAAAATCTTTGTCGGTATGAAGTATCCCGGCAGCTTCGGCACAATAATCGAAGAGCGCATTGCAAATTTCAATATCGATAGTGGCTGCATAAGTAAGCATTGATTTGGCATTGGCTTCCTTATCGAAGAATGTATTTTCGGGCGAATGCGAAGGATTGGTTACCAGGTAACCTTCGGGCGAACGGGTCAGATAACCCAATATAAATTCCGACGAGCCTTTAAGCATTGGATAAGCTACTGTTCGCAAATAAGTTGTATCACGTGTAAACAGAAAATGCTCATAAACCGGGAAGGTCATCCATGGCCCGTTCATGGGAGTAACGCCCCAAACACCATCGGCAACACCCGTACGGCCAAATGGGTCGGTCAGGTGGTGAAGGGTCCAGCCGGCAGTTCCATACATCTTTTGAGCAGTCACCGCACCGGGAGCCATCAGTTTAGTCAAGAAATTCGACAAGGGCACTGCTGTTTCTGACAGGTTACAATTTTCGGCAGGCCAATAATTCATTTGCAGGTTGATGTTGGTATGAAAATCGGCATTCCAGGGGGCATTCAGTTCCCAGTTCCAGATACCCTGAAGGTTAGCCGGAAGTACGCCGGGATATCGCGACGAACCCATCAGCAAATACCGGCCAAATTGGAAATATAAGCTCATCAATCCATTGTCAATACCGTCTTTTTGTACCCGTTGAAGCCGTTCATCGGTAGGTAATTTGCTTAACGAATCGGCTCCCAGACTTAGTTTTACCCGGTTAAAAATCGACTGGTATTCATTCAGATGCCTTGTTTCGAGTACATCGGACGAATAAGCCGATGCACGATCGAGAATGGTCTTACAGGTATTTTCGGGGTCAATCGTACGGTCGAAGTCCAGCTTCTCGATATTGTAATCAGTGGCTGCCGTGAATGTAATGATAATGCTTTTAGCACCGGAAACAACCAACGAAGTGTCGTTTGCCGAAATAGCACCATTATCCGCTTTCAGACGCAATTCACCTGCAAACTTCATGTGGTTCCCCGAAGGCCCTTTCCGTAGATTTTCGTCATCAACAATTTGTCCTTTTAACTTGATAATTCCTGAAGGTAAAGCCTGTATGCTGGCATCCTTAGCCTGGTGCAACGAAAACGAAGAATTGATTAATCCTCCATTTCCCGACTGTATTTGAACTACCATCAGATTATCGGGAGCCGAAATCCATACTTTTTGTTCGTATTTTTTGTCGCCTACAGCAAAATTAGTGGAAGCTATTCCGGTTTCGAGGTCGAGTTCGCGGGTATAATTGGTTGGCTGCGAATCCCATTTATAATTAATCAGCAGGTTACCTAACGGCTGGTACGACCGCACTTCTGGAGGGGTACCAACCAAATTGTCTTCAGCAATTTTTTTTGCCTTGACATATTCGCTGTTGAACAAAGCTTTCCGTAACTCCGGAAGATGTTTCAGCGCGTTTGGATTGTTGTTATCAATTTTACACCCGGCCCAAATGCTCTCTTCGTTAATCTGGATCACTTCGTTAACCGGATTTCCGTACACCATAGCGCCCAGGCGTCCGTTGCCCAGAGGCAATGCTTCGACCCAAACTTTGGCGGGTTGCTTGTACCACAGGCGCAATTGCGAAGCTGGTTTCTGCTTTTGTTGGCAGGATACAAGTAAAAGAATTGTCAAATAAATAATACTCTTTTTCATGGTTGGTTATTTTTAGGTTGTTTAGATATTTTAGTTTGACTATTTCGGACGTAACGTCGCCTGAGTTGGATCAAGCACCAGATAGCCATCACGGTGCACAATTCCAAGTTCCTTGTCCATACGATCTTCAATGGGATCAGAACCTGTCATATTTAGTCGTTTGCGGACTTCGCGACGAAACCACCAATAACCCGAATTCCAGGAATAAAGGTGATGTCCATGCGGTTTTCCGGTTACCGTACTGATCGATTCGTGAAAAGCAGGCATAAAAGCAAGTTCTTTTTCCAAACGCCAAACCAATTGATCATCGACCCATTGGGTATCCGAACCATGGATCAGACCATCGAGATAATTGGCGGCATCGTTTAAAAACCATGAGCCTCCATTGGTATAAACCCCGTTGTGCCCATCGAGTAAATCGCCATTTGCCTTCGAAATTACACGCATACCATAAGGCGATTGAATGCGCATCGTTGTTTCCAGGTGCTTTTTGACCATTTCGTCGGGCAATAATTTTTTCCCGAAAAGCACATAGGTCAAAACTTCTCCATACAAAGCATCCTGTCCGATGTTTTCCTGTTGTTTCAGGCTGGTCGCCATGTATCCGCCATCTTTGTTAAACATCCGTCGGTAACCTGCAATTGCCTTGTCAATTTCCGCTTCAGTAACCGGAAAGCCCAGTTCTTTAGCGGCCATGAGCGCCCCGCAATGAAATCCCTGATCGGATGAGGGAGCATCGTCGTCGTCGTAATTCAGTTGATCGTGATACGTTTTGTAGCATTTTTTATCGGGATGAAGCCGGGGCGGGATATACAATCCGTTAATCTCATGTTCACGAATGTAGCGGTAAGCTCGTCCTACGGTACGCATATCAGGACTTCCTCCGGCGCGTTTAATGATTAAAGACCAAATGAGATAATACTGTGCATTATCTTCATAATCGAGGCGCTCATAAAAAACAGCGGCATTGGCTTCTTGGTCGAGTTTCACATCATCCAGTCCGCGGCTCATGTAAAAACCATCAGAAACCCACTGTTTCCATCCATAACCAACGCCGGAGATAAAAATATAATCGCTCTCCGGGCGAAACAAATTACGGCGTAATAACAAATAGGAGGTATTTCGCAGAATAGCTTCAATCCCTGATTGATTAAACCCTTTTGCATTGGCTAATGCCAGATGAGCAGCCAATTGCACGTCGTACAGCGATTTTACATCCGCAGAAAATATCCATGTTTTCCAGCTCTGGGTTTCGCCTTGTTCAATGTGCTGCCACCCGTCAAATGTAGTCCTGTAAACGCTGGTAGCATCGGCACTAAAAGGGAAGGTAACCTTTCGCCGGGGAGAACCATCGCCATTGCATAACGACAATTTATTGTTTTCCCGATCGAAATTCATAAAGCTGCGGTTTTCCCACATTCCAGGCGTATCGCCGATGATCCCGAAGAGTTTATCGCCACTGCGGATGCCCAAAAAAGGGAAAGTTTGCCAGCCTTCCGGATTACCAAATTCGGTTCCCGGACAACTGGGCGTGTATTTTACTGATGCTTTTTCTTCCCCCAGAAAAGAATAATAGTTACCGGGTTGAACGGTTTTCCAGCCAAAATCGAGATAATACCGTTGATCGGATTCAGCCTTCACGGTAACTATTCGTTCAATTAATCCGGAAGTGATTACCCGGTATGATTCTGAAATTTGCAAGCCGTTGGCAATACCTCCGCTGAGACTTAAAACCCCGTCCTCTTCAGTCTTATTCTTGTAGCTTATCCCGGTAATACCCGAGGGCTGTGTAATTAACAAGCTTTGTTTATCATTTAACGATGAAAAAATGATTTGTCCTTTCTCTTTTATTTGAATGCCCCAACCTCCAGCCGATGAAACAACAGCCGGACTAATTTGTGCATCAGTAAAAAGAGATATTAAAAATAAAAGGACAACGCTTCCCAGCTTGGTATGATAAAGTTTCATTCTTTCAATATTTTAAAAATCAGAAAAAGCTCGTATCTGATTCATTACACGATCTTCAAGTTCGATTGGTTATGCTTGATAAACGCCTCTGCATATTTACAATTGGCCTGCATTCCCCTGAATTTCTCCATTACTTCGTGGTAATCGCGATAAACGGTAGCCATATCCTGACTAATATGACAGTAGCAGGCAGCATGTTTTTTTTCGATCACCGAACTAATATCGACAAAGTTGGTCGGGGGAAAATTTTGCGTTTGCCCGCCCGATTCAACTTCAAAATAATACAAGTCGAATCCCCTGTTTAGCTTTATCCATGCGTCATACACCAAAATTGAACAAATCCGGTGGTCCCGGTGCCTGTCAATCGGCCAATGCGTGAAAACAACATCAGGGTTTTCCTTTTTAAAGAAATCAAATACTTCTATATAACGTTCAGAAGTGATTTCAGTACTACCATCAACCTGAATAAAAAACGCAGGCCTGGCATTTAATACCTTGCAGGCCTCTACGGCTTCAGCCATCCGGATCTTCGCTGCCTCTTCATACGACTTTCCTTTTATGCCAGCTTCACCTTTTGTCAGGTAGGCCGAAATGACTTCATGCCCTTCAGCCGCAAGCAATGCCATGGTTCCGCCACAAGCTGTTTCCGGATCGTCTGGATGCGCCCCAACAGCAACAATTTTCAACTTTTTTGCGGGTTGTCCGCCAACATTATCGGCTTCTGCCTGAAATGTCGTGAAACCCAAAGCTGCTGCACCTAGCGATGCCCCTGACATCTTGATCAGATTTCGTCTTGTTATGTTTTTCATATTTCAATGGATTAATTAGTATTTAAGTTCATTGTTGTCCTGTAAAATAGAAAATTTATCAGCTATGCGGAAATTTCTCTGTAAAAGATTTGATATTGTTGTAAAATCAGGTCTAAATCCCTTTTACATTGAAGAGGTTTTACAGAATAGGCGCTTCAGGCAAATTGCATTAGATTTAACCGGATACTAAATTATTTAAATTTTACCAATTCGTCATCTTCTGGTATGCTTCTATCGGTCACATTAAAATAAGTAGCCTGCATCCCTGATCAGGAAACTCGGTGAATAGCAGTTCCACAAGGTGCGGGTCATCACTCATACCTCACCCTTCTTACCTTGCACCAATTTACACGATATATCCTTAACAAAAACTACTCCTGAAACTTCAATGAATACAAATCAGCTTCCCGCATCACCATGTGTATAGAAACAGGTTTCCCAATTAATTTGGTTACCAGCGACTTATCTTTCCAGGTAACAGTCCGTTCCAACTCATCTCCGAAAAGTTCATCACAATCAGACAATGAAAACCCCGGAATTGGGCTTCCATTTTCATCCTGAAGTTCGACAAGAATCGATCCGGCGGCTGAAGTTGAAAAGTTTATTGTCAATTTATTTCCGGAAAAGATCAGGCGTTTTGTTATCAAGTCCCCTAATTTTTGACCTGCATTTAGCGATACAAACCCATCAATCCGGATGGTATAACGCCGAAGGTTCGCCGAAGCTTTCCATTGGTCTTCTCCTGCGTAAAACGACAGTTCATTCGGAGCAGTTACATCCTCAGCCTGCGTTTCTATAAGGCCAAGACTCTGGTAACCATCCCCGTAAACCCAGTTGTTTTTACATTGAATTCCAATCGGAAGGAACACTTCTTCCCGACGATTAAATATCACCCCATCATAACTACTCATAAAAAGGCCATTGGTTATGGCGGTTCCATAACGGGGATGAAATTTCATCCGCTGTTGACGGTGTTCAGGATCGGGCAATGACCGCATTGCTGCTGGTGAAAAATTTCGTATAACATACTGCGTTGGAAATCCTAAAAAGAGGTGAGGCGCCCGGTAATATGGAACCACCTGATTGGTATAAAGGGCAACATCAGGTGAATCAATAAACTTAATCATCTGAGGATCGGTCCAATTTGCAAAATCTTTCGACCTGGAAACGCGTATATCCCGTATTCCATTTTCCAGGTCGGTTGTCACATTGCCCGGTTTGTCATGGAAATCACGGAAATAACACCAATAACAACACCGTACCGGATCCCAAAAAGCATTATTCTGTGTATCAAATTGCCCTTTTGTAATAATTGGCTTATCGGTTAAATACGACCAATGAATGCCATCAGCCGATTTTAACGCATAAAGGCCACCAGCGTCAGGACTAAGTGCTTTATATTTCTCATCTAACTTGCAATTGGGATTCGCATCCAGGAAAGGAGTAAAATTGTCAAGCCTGGATTTAGCCCAAACAATATTATTCTTTTTAGATCCTTCAAATTCGAACAAACCCAAATCAGGTTTTGTCCAATGAATACCATCTTTACTTTCGGCGTAACAAGCATAAACAGGATGTCCTCCAATTTTGGTTCCCTCAGAATTTGTGAGCTGAGCGCCCATGTAATACATCCGAAAGATATCATTATCCCGAAATACGACCTGAAAGTCGCTTCCGCTTCCTTCCCAAGGTTTATCGTAAACCATGACAATCTCTTTCCTGGTTGGCGAATGCATCACCAACTCAATGTTTTCCCTCTTTTTAATCAAAAAATCGTCAACAAAAAGCTCTCGACGGGAACCAACGTTTAGCGTGGTATCCGAAGATTTGCCAAATGGGTGGCCAGCTGATTGCCCCCTCACTGAACCATTGCTTTGAAATATGCCACAGCAGACAAAAAGGAAACAGAGGATAAATCGAAATTCTCTCATAAATTGGAATACTATTTTAGTTTTATTCATCAACACCGCAAAAGTGAATACACAACTACCGATAGGTTACCGTTTTGCTTTCGACAATTTCTTCAGCCGAGCGGGCAAACATTAGCTTAAACTGGCCGGGTTCGGTTACAAATTGCATGTCTTTGTTCCACAAACCCAAATCTTTCGGGGAAAGCGAAAAACGCACTGTCTGTTTTTCTCCGGATTTGAGATCAATTTTCTTAAACCGTTTCAACGACATAACCGGAGTAGTTACCGAACTATATTCATCATTCACATACAACTGGACGACTTCCTTCCCTTCTGTTTTTCCTGAATTTCTTACATCAACAGAAACGGTCAGAATATCATTCATTCCAAATTCTTCTTTGGATACCTGCATATTCGAATATTCAAACTGGGTATAACTTAGTCCAAATCCAAAAGGGAACAGTGGATCGGGAGATGAAAATACATAATTTCGACCAGGTTTCTCGGGTGTTCCGGGATTCCGGCTATCGCCCTTGCCCGATGGTTTATAATCGTAATAGACAGGAACATGACCAACCGATTGAGGAACCGTAACATTTAAACGCCCCGATGGGTTGACTTTTCCAAACAGGATATTGGCGATAGCTGTTCCACCGCGTTCTCCGGGATACCACGCTTCGAGAATGGCCGGAATATGTTCCTTTTCCCAGGCGATACTCCACGACCGGCCATGCACCAAAACCAGGATGACTGGTTTTCCGGTTGCGGCAATAGCTTGTGCCAGTTCCCGCTGAACACCAGTCGGATTCAGATCAGTAACATCATAATTTTCGCCACAGGTAAACGGCTCTTTATTTTCCGCTTCGCCTGGACCTTTCCCCCAACCAATGCCTGAAAGTATCACACTGGTTTCGCCCAGAACGAGCACCACGGCATCGCTTCTTTCAGCAGCCCGAACCGCTTCGGCAAAGCCATCCTTTTTATGATCAGAAATATTGCATCCTTTGGCATAATTGACCTTCAGCTTATTGCCAGCAAAATCACGAATCCCTTGCAAAATGGTAATTCCGCTACTGTTATCACGTGTCCAGGAATAATCTCCGTACTGAACCTGATCGGCATTGGGACCAATCACCGCCAGCGATTTGATTTTATTCAAATCCAGCGGCAAAACGTTGTTGTTCTTCAACAGAATGACAGATTCTTCTGCAACCCGCTGAGCCATTTCGATATGAGGTTTGATATGTACTTTCCCCTTCACCTGATTAATGTCAGGATAGGGTTTGTCAAATAAACCGGCCTTGAATTTCACTGTCAGAATTCGCTCACAAGCCTGATTGATGTATTTCACATCCAGCTTGTTTTGTTCGACCAAAGATATCAGGTGTGTAAATGCATAAGCCCTCGAAGCTTCCAGATCAACCCCAGCCATTAGGGCCAGTTTTCCTGCTTCAGCAACAGTTTCGGCCACTTTATGCAAGGCAAACAACCGCCACACAGCACTGTAATCGGCAAACACATACCCCGGAAAACCCCACTCGTTGCGAAGTACCTGGGTAAGCATAAACTTGTTGGCATGAGCCGGAATGCCATCGATTTCGTTGTACGAAGGCATCACCGAATACACATTGGCTTCTTTTACCGCTTTCTCAAAAGGAGGCAGATATAACGACCGCAATTCACGAGGACCAATGGCAGCGGGCGCCACATTGATCCCGGCAATCGGAGCGCTGTAACCCACAAAATGTTTCGCCGTGCACATGACCTTGTCGTTGGCGAGTTGAAAGCGTGTTTGTACCGGATCGCCCTGCATGCCACGAACAAAAGCAGATCCCATCTCACCGGTCAGCCAGGCATCTTCACTGTAGCATTCTTCCATTCTTCCGTAACGAGGTTCGCGTGCCAGGTCAAAGAGCGGAGATAAAGCCTGATCGACCCCGGCCGCAGAAGATTCAACGGCGATCATTTTTGCCATCTCTTCAATCAATTCAGGATTCCACGTACTTCCCTGAGCAATGGCTTGCGGAAAAATAGTTGCTCCATAAGCCAACAATCCGTGTAAACATTCGGCTGACATGATTGGGGGAATACCTAGCCGGGTATTCTCTCTGGCATACTTTTTTGTATCGAATGAACTTTTCAGAACATCTTCCACCCCTATTTTGGGACACTCGCAAACGCCAAATCCATTCGGATCGGTTTTATATAGTTCAGCATCGATCATACCCAACTGGGCAACCTTTTCCTGCAAAGTCATCTGCCCCATTAAATCGGCAACCCGCTTTTCTACCGGAAGTGTCGAATCTTTATACAACTGGGCGGCAAGACTAAAACAAATCAATAAGTTGACGACGAATAGAATGACAAACTTCATTTTAACGTATTTTTAGTTGGAAAATGAGCACAAACATTCTCATGCATGGTGTACAACCGGTAAACTTTCCCATCAGAAACCATTATAGAACTGGACTTATTCTCACGAAGGATAGGATTCTTTGCGTATTTTATCCAATGGATCAGGTCATCAGACTTGGCCACACATGTCGTCCACTCATGCCAATCCTTATATTCTGTGGCATGATAATAGGCATAATAACTGCCTTTATACTTGATTACCTGATCAACAGCAACAGCATACTTGTCATAGATTTCAGGTCCAATGTTTAGAACCGGATCATCCTGAACATTCGTCCAAACTTTCAAATCAGTAGATGTTGCCAACCAGATTCCGAGATCGCCCCTTTCGTAAAAAAGATACCATATCCCATTTTCGAGCCAAACAGACGGGGTTCCATACGGTCCTTTGGACAAGGGCTTTCCGTTGCTGTACCGAATATCTAACGAACCATTCTCTTTCCAATGGATACGGTCAACTGACGTGAGCAGGTGGGCAATGTCTTCCTTTCCTTCAGCAAACATGTAGTATATCCCTTTTGACTTTACCACACACATGTCTTCGACCATACCCGAATCAAAGATTGGATTCGCCTTATATTTTGTCCAATTCAGTCCATCGGCAGATGTTGCGAAGCCAAGATGACTTTCGGTATCTTCGCCATTTTGAGTCCTGTAACCTGTGTACCACATGTAATACGTTCCATCTTCCTTCAGGATAAAACCTCTTTCCCTGATTTTTTCATCCCACGTATTGGAATGGGAACCGGTAAACACCGGATTCTTATCATAGGAATTGAAATTTACCATTTCATCAGGAAAGGTTGAATGGTTCTTTTTTTTATCGATGGCTAATGCTAAACCACTAAAACAAATGGACAAAAGGATAACTGCAAAAATATGTTTCTTCATAAATCAATTATTTTGATTTGCGTTCTCAGCATTGAGTTCATTCGGAAAACCCAAAAACCGAATCATAATCCTTAAAGCTTCGAAGCCGAATCATTGTCCAGAAACAGGAACGTGTGCGGGTGGTTACGCATGATGCTTGCCGGGCATTTCGGACTGACCTCGCTGTTCACCGTGTTATATACTGCAGTTGCTTTCCTCCCGTCGGGGACGCTGCAAATAATGGCTCCTGATTTCATGATCTGTTTGATCGACATGCTGATGGCCTGCGTGGGAACATCGTCGATGGTAGGAAACCAGCCTTCGCCCAGTTGCTGGCGGCGGCAGTCTTCATCGAGATTGACAACCAGATAAGCCTCTTCTGTTTCGAAATCAGCAGGTGGATCGTTAAATGCCAGATGATTGTTTTCGCCGATACCCACAAAAGCCACGTCAATCGGGTGTTTGCCAATCAGTTCACCCAGGCGGTGGCATTCGGCTTTTGGATCGGTGCTGCCATCCACATAATTAAATTTCTTTGGAAGGACAAGATCAACAAACCGTTCTTTGAGGTATTTGCGGAACGATGCCGGATGTGTTTCCGGAATCCCGATGTATTCATCCAAATGAAAAGCTGTGACTACCGACCAGTCCACCTTTTCCTTAACCAGTTCTGTGAGCATCTCAAACTGGGAAGCACCCGTAGCAACGATGATATTGGCACTACCTTTTTCGTTGATCGCTTTTCGAATTAAATCGGCGCCCTTTTGGGCTGCCTTCTTGCCAAGCTCCTGCTTGGTCGCTGAAATGATTATTTCCATGATTTATTGGTATTTTGTTTTTGTTTCACAAGACTATCTTAACTTTTTAATTCATGCACATATTCCAGATTATCGTCCAGTGGCGTCATTCGTGGCATCAGCAGATGGACAAATCCCAGGATAATCAGGTACGACGAACCGGCAATGACAAAGGCCCAAAAATAGCCTGAGTTGTTAGCTGTGTCGAGCACTGCCCCAAGGGCAATGTCGGCCAGAACGGCTACTACCACCCCAACCATTTTCCCGATGCCAATCACCGATGCTATGGCTTTCTTGGGAAAAACATCAGGCACCAGCGTATAACCATTAATTGACCAGGACTGATGGCCGGCCGCTGCAAGGCCAATCAAAAAAACAGCCACCCATTTGCTTGAAATCACGGGGACAAAGGAGACTGGCAAAATAATTATTGCGCAAATCAGCATGGTTATCTTTCTGGATTTATTGATCGACCACCCTTTTTTTATTAATGCACCGGAAGCATATCCGCCTAAGAGACTTCCAGCATCGGCCATCAAAAAAATGATAAGGAACGGAACTCCAATGTTTTGGATATCAATGCCAAACTGCTCGGCCAGAAATTTTGCTCCCCAAAAAAGGTAAAACCACCATACGCCGTCGGTTAAAGTTGTTAATGAAAAAGCCCAGGTTTCGCGCTTTGGCAAAAGCTTTATCCAAGGAATCTTTTCTATGGTTTCATCAGCCGAATCACTGTTGATATAGGCCAACTCTTGTTCAGATAATTTGGGATGAACTTCAGGCTTTTGGTAGGTTCGAAACCACAAAAAGACCCAAATTGCGCTAAGCACTCCTGTAAACAGGAAAGGAATCTGCCAGTTATCTCCCTGCGTGGTTACAATAGCACCAACAATAAAAGGTGCCAAAATGGCCCCTACACTGGTGGATGCATCAAAAATTCCTGTGGCAAAAGCCCTGTCTTTTTTGGGAAACCACTCCGCTACCGTTTTTATTGCAGCAGGAAAATTCCCAGATTCTCCAATGCCCAATCCGAATCGGGCAACAATAAATCCAATTAAACTAAAAGCCGGTCGGATTACTGCATGTAACATCCCAAACAAACTCCAAATCGCAATAGAAATGGTGTACCCCATTTTAGTTCCCAGCCGGTCAATGAGACCGCCCATAAATAATAATCCGATCCCATAGGCAATTTTGAAAGAAACCATGATCGCCGCGTAATCTTTATTGGACCAATCAAAAAGCTTTTGCAGTGTGGGAGCCATTACACCCACAATACTCCGGTCGAAATAATTGATCGTAGTGGCCATGAATACTAAGGCAAGAATCCGGTAACGGTAATTTCCTATTTTGGTCGTTGCTTCATTCATAATTATTTCGTTTTATTTAGATGCGTCATACACCAGTTCCCCTGCTACATATGTTTTTTTGATGTCCAGTTCCTTCATGCCAACAGTAAACAGGATTAGGTCGGCCCGTTTGCCCGGCTCAATGCCTCCTCGGTCATTTAACCCGTATAGTTTGGCCGGATTGGTGCTGGCCATGCGAATAGCATCAGCTAATGTACAGCCAGTAACTTCCATGATATGCACAACACCACGTGAAATCGGGAGAACCGAACCAAACAACACTTTCTGGGCCGGATAGCGTAACATTCCTTCAGGCGTTAACTCAATGGACTCCCCATCTTCATTGAGATATTGTCCGGGAGGCAGCCCTGCAAACTTGGTTACATCCGAAGTTATAATCGTCTTTTCGGGACCTTTCACTTCATAAAAAGTAGCAATTTCTTCATCACGCAGATGAAATCCATCACAAATAATACTTATCATCAACTGATTATTAGCAAGCTGTGGCCAGAGTGGGTTTTCGTGCCTGTTGATCAAGTTAGCACACCCGTTGCCCAAGTGGGTGCAGGTTTTAGCGCCATTTAATACTGCATTATCGACAATACTTCTCGAAGCATTATGATGCCCAAGGGCAACAACAATGCCCATCTCCGTGCATTTCCGAATAAAATCCATTGAACCTTCCAGTTCGGGAGCTACAGTAACTGTTAAAACCTTTCCTCCCGCAGCCTTATAAAATGACATAAATTCATTCCAATCGGGCCTACGCACCCATTTTAACGGATGAGCTCCCCGGTATCCGTCTTCGGGCGACAGATAAGGCCCTTCGAGGTGATAACCCGGAACAGAACCATGCAGGTAACCATCGTTTTGCTCGCTTGCCAGTTCTTTCAGAATGGTTGTCATAACCTCCCTGCTATTTGACGTTAATGTTGGAAAATATGTGGTGACCCCTTTCTTCCAGAGTTCGCAGGTTACTTTTCGAATGCCCTCCTTATCTAATTCGCCGTTTGTGTAGTTAAACGAGACTCCGGCAAATCCATTCACCTGATTATCGATAAGACCTGGTGCAATAAAATAAGGATGACTTTCATCGCTGAGCTTTTCGATTGACTGAATGCTTACTATTTTGCCATCCTTAATTTCAATTGAAACTGGTTTTTTATCAAGATAATACAGTCCTTCGATTTTCGTTTGGGCATGAAGAATTCCTGTTATAAGGAATAAAAAAAGAGTCAATAACAAAAAAATTTTATCCATGTGAGTCATATTTTACATTTTAAAATCACTTTTAAATATTTGATCATTCTTGACTCCAGCATATTTACCTTACTGACATTTCAAGAATCAGTTCATCATTATTTTAACTATATTTATAACAATATATTAATCAACAAGTAACGACATATATTTATCTTTATTAAAAACGAATAATCCCTTTATTTGGAGAATGGAAGCCAGGAACAATAGCTATTTCCCAATTGTCCGGCACTCGAAAAATCGCAAACATTGAATTTTAAACCCGACTTGTCTTTTAACCTGCCATACACCCAGGGTTCGATTGCACCGTCGAATGTTTGTTTTTCGAATACAAGTGACGAGGTATCCAATTCAGGTAACCGATCCAGATCAAAATCATTAAACCGTGCGTCGTAAGTCATTAATAATGGCCCACTGAAAACAGACACTTTCCCGGCAAAATCCTTCTGCCCATACCAATACCTTAATTCGAAATCAAGAACCAATTCTATTTTAGTGCCAGAATTCCATTGCCGCGTCAGGGAAAGGTATTCACCCGGTTTAGGTTTTTCAGGAATTGGTTTACCATCGATCTTTATGCAAGTATTTTTTGACCAGAAAGGAATCCGTAGCTTCAACGTGAATTTTTCTGATTTTTTCAGCGACAATGACATTGCTACCAATCCTTCGCTCGGATATTCGGTTTCCTCAGTCAGTGTTAACTGGTTATTTGATGGTAGGGTTACCGATATTTTGCCCTTCCCGTAGAAATTAACAACAGGTCCGACGGACGATTGCATTACTCCCCATTGTGAAATCATGCCCAAAGGTCGGTATGCATTTACAGCGCAGCAGTTCAGATCGGACCCTGCCGTTGGCGACTGCCAATACAGTTCGGTGCCAAAAAAACGAGTGCCGTTCATTGGCACGTTGTAAGCGCATGTTTTTCCACTGTATGGGATAGCACCCAAACCACTGTTATATGTACTCCATTCGATTTCGTCGGCTACCCGCGAATCACCAGTTAACCGCAATACATCGACCGAAAATGCAGTCCAGGCAACTGTACAGCAAGTTTCGATAGCTTTTGAATCATATGGCGAGCCTGTAAAGCCTTCGCCCGATGTAATTCCTCCGGTATTGTGGCGGTCACCGTCAATACCATAATGCCAGATTTTCTCCAACGCTGTCAGGTATTTCGTATCGCCTGTCAACTGGTATAACTCGCCAAGTGCCTGCCAGTCGTGAATTGCTTCCCACCGATGCTGCGGAAATTCGACAATAGATTTTCCTTCCAATACAGATTTAAGATATTTCCCGGCACCCTCCTCATTCCAGGCATCGTCAACAATGTATTGAGCCAGTTTTAGGTATTTTTCGGTTCCAGTTTTTTCGTAAAGCAACAGCAAACCATGGCATACAGCCATGTTCATCTGCCCCCCAGACTCATCGCAAGTGAGCGATGGTTTACCCGGCCCAAACGTTTCGCACAAAAGGTCGGCTGCTTTTTCGCAAGCCTTTAATGCCGGTTCATACCTGGTATCTTCGTAATAAAACATCAGACCCAACATGGAATGATAGTGGCCCCAAACATCCCAGTTTTTACCCGTCAGCCGTTTTTCTTTCGGGAAAGGGCCCAAATACCCGTTGGGAGCCTGGCACGAAATAAGATCCTTCACAAACTTGTCGATGGTTTCTTTCAGTACTTTATCGTGAGTTAATCTCCAGGTAAGTTCAGCGCCAGTCAGGTATTTTCCGGCAAATTCGCCAGCCCAGGGCATCAGCGGTTTGCGTTCGGGAACCCGGTCGCGGTCGCGCAAAACCTGCAATATGGCAGGACTTGATTCGGGCGTTTCCAGCAGATAATTCTTAATCGACTTGTCGATCCGTTTACGCAAATACCCCTCCAGCGAATAAGACACATTGGAGGCCTGCTCCAAAACAGCGGCCTGTTTCATCTCAACTTTTACTTGTGCTTCCAATTCAGGAAAGAATAAAAGAAGGAACACGGGAACGAATAGGAATAAATGGCGATATTTCATTCTAATTTTTAATTAATTCATTTTAATGTATTTAACAACTCTAGATTCCAGTCGATCCAACTTAATGGAAAATTTTTCCAGCTCTGCCCCTTTAACGATTTTTTCATTTGCAGAATCAAGATCAACAATTTTATAGGTTGCCTGCGGATCAATCGCCTTTAGCAAAAGCTCTATTTCAGGATATGGGGAATTTGCCCGTCTAAAACAGATCACACAACCTTCCCCTTTTTCAGGATAGTCATATTGAAACACCATCGATGAATTATCATTCAGACTGAAATCCGAGAGTGGGTAGAAGTCTCCACTCATCAGGTAATTATACGATTTCAGATCATCCCAAACTTGTTTTACCTGATCAAAGGGGACATTGGTCAATTCGTCAGGTTTTGCCGTTCCGATTGAAAGTACCGTTGAACAAGTAGTAAGGCTACGATCTTTGTATTTATTGAATGTCATTCCCTGGCCAACCGAACTGAAAGGAAGGTACAATCCCAACCCATAAGTTTGGTTCTGAGTAGCTTCGTAAACATCGGAGTAAACTTCGCAATTGTAATCCGAACGCCACAGCGGGACTGAACGTTTGCATGTTTCGTAGTCGATCCGGCGACCGCCAGCGGCACAATTATCGATCAGCAAATCGGGTTTTCTTCTGCACAATTCATCCCAGAATTTGTAAAGTCCTTCAACATACCTGATTTCGGTCATTCCTGTGCGCCCAGATTCCTCACCCAATCTCCACCTTGGCCCGGGGTCCATATTGAAATCGTTGCGGTAAACATCAACACCCCAATCTATTAAATTTCTTGATATCAAGTCGGTCATAAATCTTAGCGCATCCGGGTTTCCTAAATTAAAAAGGCCTGATTCCTGATCATTCTTCCTTAAAATCCATTCCGGATGATTTTTAGCAATTTCAGTATGAGGATTAACACACTCAGGGTCAAACCAAAGGAGAAATTTTAAGTTGTTTTTATGGGCCTCATCACCAAGAACCTTCATTCCATTTGGAAATTTTTTAGGATCGGGATACCAATTTCCCCGCCCTTCAGACCATTTGCCTCCCTCTGGTCCGGCATACCAACCGGCATCGAGCCAATATACGTTGGCTCCGGTTCCGGCAATCTTGCGGATATAATCAAGCTGATTGTGCTCATTTACGGTTTCGAGAGCCGAAGAACCGCCACTCATGGCATAGGTAACCGGATCTTTGCTGTTCCACTTCGGTGAGACTGCATCCCGCATATATCGCCTGAACAAATTGTTACCTTTGAGAGGATCTTTTCCTTCCCAGTAAAGCAGACAAATAGAAGGAGAACTAATTTCTTCTCCCAGTTTCAGAAATAGTTTCATGTTGGCCATACCGGCTTTCATGACAGTTTTATATCTCGAAGGATATGAAAATTCAGCTTTCCAGTCACCCGACCAACCGATAGCTGTAACCAGGCCAAGCCCATGAAATTCAAAGTTCCAGAACGGCAGGTAAGTCATGCTTGAACGCCCAAGGGCCGGACTCGAATTCAGATGTACCTCCTTATTCAGATCCAAGGTTTCGGTAATAGGCATAAAATCATATCGGGAATTGTCACTGCCTTTGTTACAATGAATAATGGCCGGGGTCGCCGATTTATCAGAATAGAACTTTGATACCTCGTTGATTGTGAGATCCAACGGAAACACATTTTCGAGAACCGGACTATTTTGTGATCCGGTATTTTTAAAATACAATTTCCATTCAACAGCCGGATGATTAAAAAATTCAGTCAAGAGACATTTCACTTCAAAAGTCCCGTCAGGTTTAGTCCATTTTATTTTATGAATGATCCGATCTGACAAAATGCTATCGGTGGAACCCGAGTTCCACTGGTCTAAAAAATTACGGGACGATTGGCCATCCAGAACAAACGACAAAGGGATTTCATTGATAAATAATTCTTTATCAACAAATTCATCCAACCATTCCTTTTCATTCTTTCCGTAATAGACAGAGGCATTGGCCCAGTCAGAATGGCAATATCTGACACTACCTTCTGAATTTCTGACTTTCAGGTAAAATTCGGTCAGCTTGTCCAACGAAATATCAACAGTCTGAGGCTGATCTCCTAATCCCAAAGGCTTTGATTCCCAGATCACCTTACCTTTTGCCTCAATACTGAAAACTATTTTTGATTTTGCATTTGCACGGGTCAAATCATTATTATCCAGCCCAACTTCGGCATAAAAACGAGTGGCGGGTTTGGGCAATTGAACCAACAACGAACTTCGGGCATGAACGCCAATTCCATGCTCATACTTTTTCGAACCAACGCAAATCTGTTGGTTTAGAAATGATTTATTGAACCTGAAATGTTCCCATTCCTGTTCAATTTGTATAACAACACCTTTTACCCTTTTTGTTCCAAATAAATTCTGGGCAATATCACCTGGGAAAGCCAGTTCCTGCTGATTCGCCAGAGTTGATTTCGGTTGAGCGAAAGTTATCTGCGAAATTTCCAGCAGGAATACAACAATTAGTGCTTTTGTTTTCATTTTCATTTACTTTTTATCAAAATAGCCCTTTAACAAAGGCCACATTCGTTGTTCAATCGCTCGCATACCTTTATCTGAAGGATGAATGGCGACTCCTTTATTTGCAAACTTGCCAAATGCCATATTCGTTGAATCATTTGACAAACCTGTTAACGAAATAAAAGGATATTCCTTTTGGAGTGCATATTTTTCAATGATCCCATTAACACTTTCCTTAGCCCAAAAACCATCAACTATTACTTTTACAGTCTGATCTTTAGGGGCAACATAGTTGACAAGTTTGTCGTACCAGAGAATAAAATTATCGTCCATCGCCTTTTTTTCATTTACATTCTCCGATATTTTCATGATCAATACATCCGGATTTTTTAAGGAATCGAGATTCGAAAAAGGATAGGTATTAAAATTCCTTTCAAAATCAGCAATATTTTCAAATTTAACGACAACTGAAGGATCAACCTGATGAATGTCTCTGGCAAGGAGGTGAACTAAGTCACTATCTTTAACTGAAGCCGCCATACCCCAATCGCCATACCACCCAATCTCCGGGCTGGGAGAATGTCGGACAAGACTATTCCCCAGAATAAGCACGGTTTTCTTATTTTTGAGAGTCGCTTTTCCCATTTTTCTCCGAATGTCCTTTCCTGTAAAACCGTCCCCTCGCGTTTGAGTAACGCTTCCCTCTCCACTGGTTGGTTTAGCTCCGGTATAATTGGTTAAAACAATATCAGGTAGGATTATTTTTCCGGTAGTTTTAAATGTTCCTTCATCTGAATTAGCTTCTGTATGAATAATATTGGAAGCCGAAATATGTCCAATCTGTCCTTCTGCATCCACGACGTTGTTAATTCCCTGACAATAGATATGATCCAATTGCAGGCAATCCACAGAACCTCCATTCTTCACACAAATCAAAGGGGAATTATTTGATGGATAATCCCTTGTGACAGCACTGTTACTGATCGAGAGATATTTTACTTTAGCACCGTTAATTTCAATATGATTGGTCGTTTTTGGTATTGTTGCCGTATTTTCATCTGAATTATAGCCTTCAATGATTAACTTTTTAATGGTTCTATCCTTTCCGGCTATCAATATTGAAGGGAAATTGTCTTCTGCAAATCTATTCCGTTGTATATCTTTAAAGATCAAACATTCAGCATTTGCCTGGATATTTGCATAGCAGTGATTTACATACGGAACAGATTTTCCCTCCGATTCAACATGGACATTTTCAATTAAAACAGTCCCAATATTTCCATTCCCCGGATTATTGATAGGAAATGCGTTTTGCCAATAATTGTCAATAACTAACCAATATTCCTTGGTTGTTCCATGTATATTTCTGATTGTGACATTATCGATGCGACTTCTACAGCTTAAAAGACGAACTCCAAATAATCCGCCCTCAAATCTTATATTATCTACTGTGACATTGGTGATATCACCATAAAATTTTTTATAAAGATTATTATTTAGGCTGTCCCATTTCAGCTCCAAAGGGATATCTGCATTAAATGCAATATGATCGTCCTTTGCTAAAATATCACAATCCCTGATTGTAACATTCGTAGCTGGCCCGACAAAATTTAATCCGTCACAATTGATCGGGGCATTTTCGCCAACATCTATTTTGACATTCTGAATAAAAACGTTTTCCACATTCTGCGCTGATAATGAAAATGTCCGGGGCTTATAGATAATTGCATCTTTTATTGTTAGATTTTTCACGCCATAAAAACGGAAAGCACAAATCCAACCCTCTTTCGCATTATCATGAGTTTGTGCAGGAGTCAATTTGTCATTGAATCCATTGCCATTCCATATTCCACCCTGGATAGAAATATTACTATCGATATTAGAAGCAAACCAGTTTGCATTACTTAAAAGACATTGATCCGAATTGTTTCTGAGGATTGCGCCACACCCTTCGAATGCAAAAATTTTTGTATTGGAGTATATTTTAAGACCTGTCACAGAATACCTTCCATCCCAATAAACAATAATTGGGTTGAACTGAGCCTTGTCCAATACCTTCTGGATAATTGCAGTATTATCCGTTCCAAAGGAGGTGCTGTTTTTGTCTAGGTTTGCATCAGATATTGCTCCGGATGCCGAAAGGTAATATACATTCGGTGATTGAGCCGATTTATCTTGTATTTGAGAATAACTAAAATACGTAATAAAAAATACAGCTATAATACTTAAAAACAGGCGTTTCACGTATTTCATTAATTGTACATTCAAGTATCTTTTCATTTCTATTTCAACTTATTCATTCGGTAAACTACACATTCATGAGGCCTAAGCTCACCATAAACTTTCTTTACATTTTTCAAATCTTTATTGTTTGAGACATCCCTTATCGACAGCGGAAACCAGACCTTCAAATCGTTCTGAACCTTAAAATCAAATGGCACAAGTTCTTCGGAACGATTAAAGACACAAATGGCCACATCGTCCCCATCCAGTTTTTTTTTTAACACCTGAAGATTACCTTGCCTGAAGAGTGTATAACCTTGTTTCCCAAGTTTATCCTGATCAATGGCAATCAATTCCTTGTTCAGTAAGATCCCCGAGATTTCGGCATTCATTTTTCGAATATCCAGATTAACAATCAAAGGGGCAGCCAACATGCACCATAAGGCAAAGTGCGACCGGTATTCGATGGTTGTACATCCTTTGTAGCGTCCATTCAGCGAAGATGATTTCCCCTGACCGTAAAGGCCAACCATCAACAAATCGGGATCGTTCCATCCGTTGGGTCCGGCATATTGCTCCAAGCCTTCCTGAGCATCAAAAATTTCCATGATTCCGGTGTATGTTTGGTTACCCGACTGCCAAACATCGCGCGAATCGCCACCGGTACGCCACGAATAGCCACCTGCTGCTTTTGCCCACAACCAGGGTTTCCGCTGCCCCCATTCACAAATCGAATAAACGATTGGCCTGCCAGTTGCTTTGAGAGCATCGCCCATCTTCTTATAGCGAATAAATGCAGTTTCCATATCCTCGGGAGCACCACAATAATCGTATTTCAGGTAATCAATTCCCCACTCGGCAAAAGTCTGTGCATCCAGCGTTTCAAAGCCAAAACTCCCGGTTACACCGGCGCAGGTTAATGGTCCGGCATCGGAATAAATTCCCAACTTCAGTCCTTTCGAATGAATGTAATCGGCAACGGCTTTCATCCCGTTAGGAAACCGTTTGAGATCGGCAAACAACTTGTTCCGGCTGTCGCGACCGCCTACCCAAAAATCATCGATCAGAATATAGTCATATCCGGCATTTTTCATTCCGGTTTCAACCAGAGCATCGGCAATGTCTTTCAAAATTCGTTCATCGACCTCTTTCTCGACCAGGTTCCAGCTATTCCAACCCATTGGAGGTGTCAGAGCTAAGTTTTGATTGTTCTGGGCAAAAGTGCTATAAACCAAAAACAATGATAAAACAGACACAAACAGATACTTCATGAAAATCTCCTTATCTAAAATGAATAACTACTACTTTTTATTTTTCCCTTCAGCATCAACTGGAGAAATGAATTCGAACTTGGTATCAGGTGCGAACCTCACTAAGTCAGGCAGATCGTAATAATTCAAGGCATTGGGAACTACATTCCCCAGTTGATCTTTTGAATGATACGCATTTGCCACGTCGTGCCACGAACCAATGCTACCAATAAGTTTCACCTTGTTGAAGTATCGACCAATCGCAGCAGCATGCAACGAAGCCACTCCCGTATAGCCGATTGAGACGAGACTAATGTTTTGCGTATCGACCAATTTTAATTTTTGCAAATATTTTGTAGCCTGAAGGATATCCTCGGCGCGGTAAGTCATCAGGGTTTTTCCTTCGTAAAGTGGTAGTTTGGCGATCAAAAATTCACGATTATTGGCTTCGGCCCGGCGTTTATCTTCCAACTCACCGGTATTACTAACATCAACCGCCAATACAATATGTCCTTGCTTTATTTCTTCCTGAATTTGTTCCTGGGTTTGTGCTGCACTTTTGCCGTCCTGACTGACCATAACCACCGCCGGGCATTTACTGATTGTCCCGTCAGGAACATACAGTAATGACGACAATTTAAAGCCTGACTTGTCGCGCCAGATTAAAAGTCTATCAACACGATAGCCTTTTTCATTCACAGAACCAGCTTTTTCAATACGGAAATCCTTATCCGGTTCTTCAAATCCAATAAGCTCTTTTATTTTTGACAAAATTTCGGACTGCGAATGTGTTTTCTGAAAATCGTTCCGGTACTGATCACAAATTTTTACCTGTTCACGGTTCAGGTCAATTACCGATCGTTCCCCGGGAAAAGAACTCATTACCTGCCCGGTTTGGCATACTGTTACCTGACTTTGGTCTTCAAAAAAACCAATATCCTCTGGTTCAGTTACCGGCGACGGATCGTTCATCAACCATCGTTTGCACCATTGTACCGAGGCTTCGCGCAACGGTTTGTGCCAACCGTGTTCGCCTTGACAACTAACCATATCAACCTTTTCCGGAACATTCAAAACCGAATACATTCCTTTCAGTTCCTGATAAGCTTTTTTTGCTCCATCAATAGAAAAGAAATCCTGTTCGGTTGATAAAATCAGGATCGGGACCGGAACAGCCATAAACAAAAAATCCTGTTCCTCAACACCAGCTTTGCCTTCGCCCCACAACTGCTGACAGCCGTCCTGCGAACCAATGGTGTTGAATTTCTTTTCGGAAGTGGCAACGTAACATACCGGTGTCGCTACCTTGATCCGACGATCAAATGCAGTGAGGTAAGTTGTCTGGGTTCCTCCACCCGAATGCCCGGCAACAGCGAGTTTGTTCTTATCTACAGATGGCTGTTGTTCCAGAAAATCGAGGCACCGAATGTTGTCTTCCAGTTCTTCAACAAGCGTATTCCGACCTGTTAAAAGCATCGCCTGACCAAGAATTTCGTGCATATAAGTTCCTTCCCGGGTAACTGGTTTTCCCGTTTGATCGAGGTATTGAAACCGTTCGGCCTGACAAATCGGATCTGCCTGTAAAACAGCAAAACCATTCAATGCAAACAATCGGGCGACCTTCTGGTAATCGGCGAAAGCTTTACCTTCTCTGGCATGGCCACAGGGGATGTAAACCGCCGGATAAGGTGTTTTCCCAGTTTTTGGAAGATAGAACAACCCAGTTATATGATGATTCGGTTTGCTTTCGAAGGTAACTTTTTGAATCGTGTAAGTATTTAGGTCAACTTTCGGAGACAATTCAGGGTTTAATGGGGTTTTAGGTGGCAACAGGCCAACCTTCTCACTATACCAGTTTCTCATATGATCTCGACGTAACAACAGTTTTTTCTCCGACTTCATCGCGTTCTTCAAATCTTCCCTGCGCTGGTCAAATTGAATTTGTAACCGGTTTAAGAAATAGGTATTCTGAAGGGTATCCGACTTCTCGCCAAGGACTTTATACGAATCGACATTTTGTGCACTTACCATTCCCGAAAAGAAAAGCATACAGCAAACCGAAAAAACCCACAGGTTTCTCTTCCACCTGTTTCTCCGAAATCGTATTATTTTTTTTGCCATTTGAATCTCAGTTAATTATAATCGAAACTGATTTTGTACTTCCCACTCTTCAAACTAATTGGGGATAATTTTCCCGTAATCAGAATAAAGTCTTTACTATTTAGTGTGTATTTTCCAGCAACACTTTGAATGGGAACTTCTGCCTCCATTCCTACGGGTATTTCGAGTTCCAGATTCAATTTCTTACCAATCAGCTCCCAATTTACAACGAGTTTTCCGTAAGGGGTTTCTTTAAATGTTTTGGCCCAGGTAACGCCAGCTGGTATTTGCGGCTGAATCAAAACTCGTTGATAAGCCGGTACATTTTCAACAGTACGAATGCCTCCGACCGCTTGATAAAACCATGAACCAATGCCATTGTAACAATTGTGAATACGGCTCCTCTGCCCATCCCAGTGTTCCCAGGTGGTCGTTGCTCCATGATCAATCATATACAGATATCCCGGATAACCTTCTTTCTTCAGCAACGAATACATGAGTTCCGTCGCATTGTTTTCAACTGCCCATTCAGTAAATACAGGGATTCCAACCAAACCGCAGGCAAAATGTCCTCCACGGTTATTCTCCATTTCGTTGTTCAGGCTTCTGGTAACTGCATCCTTCAAATTTACAGGAACAACACCTGCAAGCATCGGGTAAGTCAGGTCGATCTGTGTCCCGGTGGCATAACTACTTTTTGACGGATCAAAAAATCGCTGATGGATTAATTTCTGAAGCTGATTCTTCTTTTGTAAATAGTCCTCGGCCTCGTCGGTTTTTCCCAACACACTGGCAATTTTTTGCATCCGATCGAAACAAACCGCAATAAAGCAGTTGTTCACCAGGTTGATGGATGCCTCAGCTGTTTGATCGACCCCTTTCGGACTGGCCCAATCGCCCAGATACCAACTGCGATAATCATTATCAGGCCAACGTTTGAGTAACCCATCCGAAGTATATTTATCGACAAATCCCAACCATTTTTGCATGACCGGATAATATTTCTGAAGAACCAAAGAATCGCCATAGTTCAGGTATGTATTCCACGAAGCGGTAATAATAAATCCGCACCAAAAAGGTCCGCCCCCGGCACTCCATGGATTGGGAGCTGTATGTGGCATGTCCCCGTTGTCACGAATACAATCGGCCCATATCTGCAACCAGTTGGCATAGAGCGGATTCAAATCAAACATAGTCTGGGCTGTTAATGTTGATGCATTGCCATCACCACCATACCCCAACCGTTCAAGATGAGGGCAATCGACTAGGTCGCCACCCAAACTCAGGCAACGAAGGGTATAAAAAATCATGTCGTGTATTTTGTTCAGTTCCGAATCGGAACACTGAAACCCTGCAACCAGGCCGTAACCGGTATGTATCAGAAAAGCTTTCATGGAGCCAACTTCCGGTGCTTCGGGCAGATTCGATATTTTTACATACCTGAAAGCATGATAATTGAATTTGTTTCGGAACCATTCTTCACTTGTTCCGGAGGCAATATATTTGTCCACCTGTTTTTGATTGACAAACTGGCCATTCTCGTCAAGTACATCACAATACTCTATCGTAACTTCCTGTTTTGGCTCAAGCTTTGGAAATTTGATTTCGAACCATCCGGTCAGGTCTTTTCCCATGTCGATCAGATAGGTTTTATCGCCAAACGGTTTTACTGTACTTGGATTTATTATTTCCTCAACCTTATTGAGCTCAACCATTTGCGGACTAACCTGATGATTCGAAACCGGGGCAACCGCAACAGGCAACCACTGTCCTTCATCCGTTAGTTTCCCGGAGAAATCGGTTGTTCTCAGGTTTGCATTTACATTGTCGCCACCATAATTACCCGACCGCCATTCGGTAACCCGGCTATACTCACTGCTACGCCCAAGCCACGATGAATCAGTAACAAGAAGTACCTGATGTTTCTTGGGGGTAACTTGTTCGAGTTGTGCTTTTACCAAAGGTCCGTATTTTGAAAAACCAGGTATTTCTTCACGGAACCAACCAGCGCCCAGCCAGATAACCAGCGTATTCTCTCCTTTTTGAGCCTGTGAAGTAATATCGTAGGTAACTGTCTTTGTACGTTTCTCGAACTGGGTAACGGCAGGAGAAAGCACTCCGTCGCCCACTTTTTCACCATTCAGGTAAACCTCGTGATACCCCAACGAATTCACATGAAGCAACAACTTGCCCGATTCATCGTTGATAAAAGTCTTTTTCAGTTGCGGGCAATCGTCGAAACCAGCAACAGAAGGAAATCTGATGTAAGAAGCCTTCCAGTTATCGCCATTAAGCAAGCCAACACTAAAAGTAGCTACATCGCTCCAGGACGATACCTTACCATCGTGATTCCAAACCCGCACCTTCCACCAGGCAAAAGCTCCACTGTCAATCCTTTTTCCTTTATAGGCAACCAATACACACGACGAGGATTGTATTTTCCCTGAGTTCCAAAAATCAGCCTTTCCGGCTTTTAACAAACGAGGGTTACTGGCTACCAGAATCTGGAATGCCACCTGTTCCGTTCCATTTTTTGTACTAGCAATCTTCCAGCTTAATCGGGGCTCTGATGAATCAACGCCCAAAGGATTTTTAAGGTTTTCGCAACGAAGATCATACAAATCAAGTTCCTTAGTACCTCCATATCCCCAAATTGACAGAAACAGAAGGATTAGACTTGAAAAAAATGCGCGCATATTATATTAATTTATGGTAAGCTTCACAAAATATTTGGAATTAATAATCTTCTCATAATTAATTAGTTACCAGATTTAAATTTTAAACGAAAAGTTGAAATCCCATAAGGAAGCATGGTAAACGTTCCGTTAACCAGATCTCCTGAATCCTCACCAACGGGACAAATACGAATTGACTTCGGTGTTCCGGCAGGGAAAGTAAGTTTTACGGTTTCAGGTTTATCGGAGAGGGAACGAAGACGGAGAAGCGCTTCATTTCCATTGTCCAATGGTTTAAGGATGGTTACATACACCTTGTCATTATCCAACAACACCAAGGAATTAATTTTAGGATTGATGCTGGCTGCAACATGAACCAAAGGCTGTGCCTGCTCCATTCCAAACCGATTCGCATTGATGACACTATATCCATCATGAGGTTGGATGCGGTAACGGAAAGTAACCGGCCCATCCTGAGTCAAAGGAAAATTTGTTTCCCAATGATTATTCATCACCCACGAATAAATTGTTGAACTGGGTTCGAGCTTAGTTAGCCAGGAACTTTCTTTATCGAATTTCATGTCAATGTTAGCTGTCATTTTTCCATATTCGAAAAGCGGAGCATCGAGTGAACACCATGTTACGCCTTTCTTGTCGTTTGAAATATCGAGCCATCGCTGCATCGCTATCCAGTTGCGGTTACCCTGCGGCCACTGATCTTTTTCCATTTCCATCACCCCCCAGGGAATATCCACCCGGGTTATTCCTCCTGGAATATCAAAGCCAAAACCAAAATGAATACCATCCTTCTCCAAAAGAGGAAGTTTATCCACCACATTGCTAATTTCGACCCACGGCTGTCCCAGTACGAGTCGAATCGAGCGAGACACACTACGACAGCCGATGCCTTTGGAATTTACACGCAGTTCCACAACCAATGGTCCCGATTCAACCGTAGTAACAACTATACTTGAATCGGCCTTTGGGGCATCAACGTTAGCGCGTAGCCAGCGGAAAGCGTTAAGACCGCCGTTTACTTTTATATCAACAAAATTGTGTCCTGTAGCAAGGTTGACCAATTGAGAAATGTTACCTGTAACCGGGTCGATGGTAACTCGGAGTTGCTTGTTTTCGAGTGTTGTATCAGTAATTTTACATCCTGTCGTTAAAGAACTCTCCCCTTTTTCGACACGATAATGGCGCGAGCCAAGTGCGGAAACATCAGAAGAAATGAACACCAGCTCTCCCGTACTGAGCCGTTGCGATGGCACTCCATTGCCCTGTTCATCAACCACACGGTCACCCGGCAAACTTTCGGATTTCGACAATGTTATCAGCCCGCCATGCTTCCAGGAACTGGTATTGAAAACGGCCACACCTCCGGCAGAAGGACCTTCAGGCGGACTCATTGCGCCATTGGACTTGTCGGTGACAGGAGCAAGAGCATCATCAAATAAGATTTGCGTTCGATCGCTGGCCTGATGAAAATAATCCTGTTTGACCTTCCATATTGCATCCTGAAAATAGGATTCCGATGGATTCTCGAAACACCAGGTATGCTCAGATCCGAGGGAAATGTAACGCCATGCTTCGTCAAACTCTTCACGTGGGGCGGATTGGCCAGGGTGCAACATCGTCCAAAGGGTTTCGGCCTGGGTGAGCTTCTCTTTGGCGTTGCGATTCATGGCGGTAAGACCTGCCGCAGTGCCCAGTCCATCGGTCCAGTATTCAGTAAAATCTCCTTTCACCACGGGAAGTTGGTCACCGTATTTCTTTTCTATCATTTCCATAATTTCGTGACCACCGGAGATGATGATATGAGGGTAGGCATATTCTTTGTTCCAGGCTTTTATGGCATCAGGAACATCAGCATCCAAGGTACTGTTGTCCCATAGCGACCATGAAAGAACACAGAAATCATAAGGATATTTTGCTTTTTCCATTTCAGCAAGTCTGGTTGTGAAGTTCACATTGGCGCTTCCGGTTTTAATAACAGCCGGAACTTTGGACGGATCACGCTGACCAAACCAGGGACGTCCGGTTTTTCCTCCTTTATCCATGCTACCACTGCTGGCATACATTCCGGGTTGAAAAAAAAGTACTTTGGATTTACCATCGGCCCCAATCCACCAAAAGGGATATGATTCAATAACTTTATGAGCATTACCCGAGCGTGCACAGTTCGGCCACACCATGATATACCGCACGCCTTCCTGCGCCATTACGGGAATTAGCCCCCATGAAATACCAGGAATATCCATTTGCTGAAAAACATCCATTGGTTTTCCGGTAAGTTTCTGCATTTTGCGACTGAAACTAAAAGCATGAAACATTTCTTCGTCAGAGCAAACACTGGTATTCATGTTCACATAGCTTGCATCAACGCACAAATAATCCTTACGAATGGCATCCAGAACATTTTCGCGCTCTTCCGGCATTGATTGCCACAAACGTTCAAGGGGCCATGTTACTTCAGGGTTCCAACGATAACGGGAGCCTTCAGGATAATCCTTAGTTTCTTTGGCCAGTTTAATACCTTCAATAATATTGGTTTTGTGCAGTATCTCCACATTTTTCTGCGTATTGGTGTAACCAATGTCAACATGGGAATGGTTATAGAGGTAAACGTTCCAGTGGCGCATGGGTGGCACTACCACTGTCTTCTGTAATTTTTTATTGCCCTGAATCAAAGTTACTCTGACTTTTGCTTCCTTGCTTAGACTAATATTCGCGGGCAATAATATGCTGCAAACAGAATCGCCTCCGTCCTTTGGTGTAAGATTCGTGATTTCGGTCAGTCCGTTAACAGCGACTACAATCTGAGCCTTGTTATAAATTTTACCACTCTTGAAATTGACAACAATTTCCCTTCCTGGTTTGCCGTCTTTACGATAGCGATAAACCGGTTGGGGTAAACATTCCATATCATCAGGAAAAACTAACTCTTCAGTCTTTTGATTAGTAACCGATAGGAGCTTATGTTCTTTCGTTGATGGTTCTTTGTCATAATCAGCAAAGACGAGGAAACCTGAAAGAAGAAATATGCTGACTGCGTATAAGAATAGTCTCATTGTCAAATTTATAATCTGATTTCGCCAGTGTCTCTATTTTTCAAAATACGGTTATACTATCCCCTCCAAACCGTAGGGAATTTCATTAAATCAGCAATCTTTATCATCTTACCCGTTTCAATGGATTGTCTAGCAGCTATTCCAACCAAGCTGGACATAATGCCAGCTCTACTGCCAGCAATACATCCCAACGGATCAGGCTGCGGAGGTAAAAACATGGCATTCTTTAATCGTTCATCCGATCCGCCATGCCCCCCAGCCGGAGAGGTCATCGTCCATACCTTCGTCTCTTCCCTGCTTTTTGTCAACCTGAATTCAATTTCAGGAGCATCCCATGGTTGCCTGTGATTCAAACGAATATCCAAACGGCCATTCTCACAAGTAAAGCAGATATTTTGTCCTTCGTATGGAAGGAAAGCATGCATGTTGTAAGTTAACTGTGTTCCATTTTCGTAGTTTACCAATACCGAACTCGTATCGTAAATGTCTATTTCATTGTCCCAAACACAGCCGTCGCGGTAATATCCATCAACATCCTCGCAATTCCCATACAACGTCATGGCTTCCTGATCTTTACTCATATCCCAATAATATTTACACTTGGATGTAAGTTGACAAGTCCTGCAATTGCGTCCCCTGAAAGGATTGTTATGTCCATAATAGGCCAGTTTCCCGATTGCCTGAACATCAACAGGATCAGCATCGACAAACCAATTTACAACATCAAAATGATGTGATGCCTTGTGCAAAAGCAAGGATCCAGAGAATTTTTTCTTGCCGTGCCATCTTCGAAAATAATCGGCACCATGAGAAGTATCCAGGTATTCATGAAAATCGACGGCAATAATTTTACCTAATTCACCGGACATCAATATCTTTTTTGTCTCAAGTGAATTAATGGTATGCCGGTCGTTGAAACCGACTTTAATTTTACGTCCGGTGCGAACTTCAGCATCGGCAATTCGCTGACACTGATCGGCATCAATGGCAATCGGCTTTTCTGAAATTACATCGCAACCTAACTCCATGGCACGGATGATGTATTTTTCATGAAACCCATCGGTAGTGGTCACTATTACAATATCAGGTTTTGTTTCCTGAATCATCAGGTCAAAATCTTTGACTTCATAAGTCTTTGCATTAACTCCCATTATGGATTTAGCAGCAGCCATGCGTTTCGGATTGATATCACATAGGGCCACAAACTCAACGTGATCGCTATAAACATCAACTACCGGTTTCCCCCAGGTAGTTGTTCCGCGAGAACCCGTCCCAACGATTGCAAGCCTGGTTTTTTGTCTAGTGACAATCTCCTTTTTACCTGTGAATGAATAAAGCGGCATCACTGAAGCTGCGGCCACCATCTTAGCGCTGTCGCCAATGAATTTTCTTCTGTTAATTGTACTAATTTCTGACATGATCTCTATTATTTACAAGAGTATTATATTTTAAACAACTCATTCATTTCTAACAAAAAACAAGATATATCCTGAATATTTCATTCATCTTCCTGAGCCATCAGAAGGCTTTATATTTTTAACCGCATTCTTCACTGCCATTAGCTGAGCCATCTGGCCCTCAGGAATATCAAGCAATGTACCTGTCCGTTTACCATTAACCTCAACAAAGGTTCCAATCTCAAATGTTATAACACCACCACCTTTTACTACATCGGCAGCATAATCCACAACTGATTTCGTGGTATGGGCAACATCTCTTTTTCCCCAGGTAGTGCCAAGGTATTGCAACGCATGCCATTGTATTTTATATGTTGGATCCCATCTGCCATAATAAGGCTTTCTGTACTTTTGTTGTATTTCCCAATCTCCATCGCAATGCCCGTGGGTGAACTCTGAGCTTCCGTAGTTCCCACTTGCAGTAATAGCATCGGGATTACCATGCTTTATTACTTCGTGCATACGGTCACGGTAATTGGTCGTCAAATCTTTGTCGAGTCCATCGATCCACCAACCAGAGAAACGTTTTCCGTAATAATCGCTGTAACATTGAACAACTTTTAGCCAATTCTCATATTGGTCGGTTGGTTTTGTAAAACTCGGCGGATTAGGTAACCGGTATTGGGTATGTGCCGCGATGTAAAACATGAGGTAGATTCCTCTTTTATGCAGAGCCTTATAAAGATCTGACGGTAAATCACGTTTCGAGATATAAGACCCCGGCTTCATTTCCCACAATTTCTCCAAAACTGGATTTGGGGCACAGGAGTACAACTGATCCTGACCAAGAGTTAGCACGACATAACCAGCTCCGCTTTCTTTAACCTGATCGGCAAACTTCTCAACATCAACCGCATCAACTATCTTATTCCAATCATGGATCGTGCAATTGTCCTCCGGAGCTACAAAGTGAAAAAACAACCCGTATTTCGATTTATGAAACCAGTCCAGTCTTTTTTCCAATAGAGCCTGTTCCTTTGCAGTCCGCTGTTTTGGAGGGCTATACCACCCATTGTTGTAATTTGTTTTTGCAGGAGTAATATCGGCGGGAGGATTAAGCGTTGCAAATGGAGTTAACTTACCCAATTCATTTTTAGATAAGCTCACACATCCAATAACGGCGGCAACAAAAGCACACAAAATGACAAAGCCTAAATTCTTCATGATTAGTTCTTAAATAGTGAGTCAAATATTAGCTCTTCCAAAGATTATCTCCAAATTCCCAACCTTTCCGAACAGGCTCTTTAATATGTACATCGAAATCAGGATGATTAGTAACTTTCATATTTACTGAATCATATTCAATTCGGGTATTGAATCGCTGAGCCATTACTCCAAGCAAAGCCATCTCCGTCAAACGGGCGGAATATTCGAAATTCGAACCAGGAAGAGGACCGTCGCCTTTAATCGCCCTTAGCCATTCAGCCATTGGGCCACCTTCGACACGTGCAATGGTTTGAGCAGGCATATTCTTGGTAAATCGATTCCAATCTTCATCTGCAATGAGCAGTTTGGGATTATCGGGACGACCGTCGGTCATTAAGGAGGCTTTGTCCCCAACCATAATCATACCCGATCCTGGCAACGCCTTCAGCCCCCATTCAGGACGATTTTCAGGTTTTAATCCTCCTTCACGCCATGTCATTGTAACCGGTGGTTTGTTTCCCCGTCCTTCAAATTCAAAGTTCAGCATCGATTGATCGGAGACAAATCCGTCAGGAGATGGAGTTCGCTGAACAGAATCAACACTTTTGGGCATTCCAAGATCGAGAGACCAGAATGGTGCATCAAGCGTATGACAGGCCCAATCGCCTAAAGCTCCATTTCCAAAATCATACCATCCCCTCCAAACACGTGGCAGATAAAAATGGCTGTATGGCCTGAAAGAGGCAGGTCCTAACCATAAATCCCAATCTAAAGTTGAAGGAACTGTATCTTCTACAACTGGAAAACGATCAGGTTTACAAAACCATCCATCTTGAGAAAAACCAGGGCCATCAGTCCAGGCAACAACTTCTTTAACTTCACCCAAAACACCTGCTTCGTACCATTCCTTAACGCATCGTATCCCGTTACCGGAATGCCCCTGATTGCCCATTTGGCTAATCACATTGTAGTGCTTCGCTGCTTTTCTTAGGGTTCGGAGTTGCCATATATTGTGAGCCAGTGGCTTTTCAACATATACATGTTTGCCTAGTTGTATGGCAGCCATGGTTGCCGGAAAGTGGATGTGATCAGGTGTTGAAATAATAACGGCATCTATTTGATTCGCCATTTCGTCGAACATAACACGAAAATCCTTGTACCGCTTCGCTTTGGGGAAGGTTTTGAACCCTTCGGCCGCAGCCTTATCATTAACATCACATAAGGCAACCACATTTTCTGTTAAAACTTTTCTTCGCTGATCATTGGGTTTGTTCGCATCTTCCGGAACATCGCGAAATAATTCGTGCCAATTGTCTTTTCCCCTTCCTCCAACACCAATAATGGCAATATTAATTTTTCCATTCTTCTGACATTGGGTCAATCCCGGCAACAAAAAAACACCGGCGGTTGCAACTGCAGAAGCCGAAATAAATGATCTTCTGGATAAATTTGTCATGGTTATTAATTTATTTGGTTTAAGTTTCTTTCAAATAAAATTCAATCGATAAACTACTTCATGGGTTTATCTGTCATTTCAAACTGCAACCGGACATTTCCTGAAAATAATTCATTGTGTAAAAGGTAATACCGATTAAGTTTTCGCCCGTTTAACCGGATGCTTTTAATATACCTGTTCGTTGAGGAAACTTCAGGCGCATCAATCACGAGTTGCCCTTTTTCATGTTTCAGTTCAAGGTGCTTAAACATAGGTGTACCAACCATGTACTCGCCTGTGCCATGACGAACCGGATAAAAGCCCATTGCCGAAAAAACATACCATGCCGACATTTGTCCAGTATCATCATTACCACAAATCCCTTCAGGACTATTGTTATAGAGCTTGTCCATGATTTCGCGCACATAATATTGTGTTTTCGATGGCTGACCGATATAATCATACAAATACGCCACATGATGGCTCGGTTCATTTCCATGAGCATATTGCCCGATCAAACCCGAAATATCGCCCGATGCATTTTCGCCACTAATCTTAGAGTTCGCGGTAAACAATGAATCCAGGCGTGCCTCCAATTGCTTGTTGCCTCCCATCATCCTGGCCAGCCCGGTTACATCGTGAGGAACAAAAAATGTCCATTGCCAGGCATTTCCTTCGCAATAATCATCTCTCCTGTGATTCGATTCAAATGGGTTAAAAGGTGTTCTCCAACTACCATCAGCAAAGCGACCACGCATGAACCCGGTTGACCGATCAAAAACATTTTTGTAATTTCCAGAGCGAAGATTGAAAACGCGGTAGATGCTATCGCTTCCCATTTGTTTGGCCATTTGGGCAATACACCAGTCATCATAAGAATATTCAAGTGTGCGGGCAACCGATTCCATTTCCAAATCGGCAGGAACGTACCCATATTTTTTATAGTTTTTCAGCCCAACAAAATAGCGCATCGAAAAACCACAGGTGTCTTTACTCGCAGAAGTGACCATGGCATTTAAGGCTTTTGAAGTATCATAATTACGAATGCCTTTACAATAGCAGTCGGCTATAAATGGCAAAGAGTGAAGGCCGATCATCTGAAAGGTTTCGCCTCCGGCCAAAGTCCATATCGGAAGCTGACCAAAAATATCAAAATGAGCCAGACAGGTCCTGACATAATCGTTGGCCACGTCGGGGCGAAGAATGGTTATCAATGGACATGCAGCCCTGAACGTATCCCAAAAACCAACAACTCCGGCATAATATGGAAATCTCAATGACGGATGTACCTGATGATCAGGACCGCGAAAACGTCCATCCACATCAGAGTATAACATGGGATAAACAATTGTATTATAAACAAATGAATAGAACAGTTCCTTCCTTTGTTCATTATCGTCTTCAATAGTAAATTTCTTTAAATTCGTAGCCCATTCATTCAAGGCTTCTTTTCTTGTTTTCTCAAAATTCCAGTCTGGGATCTCTGATTCCAGATTCTTACCGGCTCCTTCCTCATCAACTGGTGAAAGCCCTACTTTCACCAATAATTCATCATCGGTATCAAATTCCAAAATGGCCTTAACATCTGTTCCCGAAAGTTTTTTCCTTTCGCTGCCAAGCAAATTTCGATTATAAAAATTGATGGTTTTTATCGGCCTTGAAAACCGCGCACAAAAGTAAACGTGTTGTTCCGGCGACCATCCATTGGATATGCGTGAACCCGAAACGGTATAATCATCAATCTGCCTGAGGCTTGCAACTTTAACCGTATCATAACTATCTTCGGGAACAATTGTACAAGCACCTTTGCTCCCATATTTCAAATCGATAATTACCTTGTTATTTCCCTTGGAAGGAAAAGAGTAACGATGAAAAGCGCACCGGCTGGTTGCCGTGATCGATAGATCAGTGCCAAAATCAGCCAGGCGTACCGAATAATTTCCGGGGGAAAACTTTTCATCATTATGAGTGAATGACGAGGGAAATCCACCCGAGGGATATTTTGCCGGAATTTGTTTCAGAATATGCTCCGGAACAGGTTGAAATAAGATATCCAGAAAATCGCCACATCCCCCACCCGATTTGTGTACGTGGCTTATTCCAAGTATTTGTTTATCGGTATAAATATATCCTGAATTTTCCATCCGTGTATCAACACCAACCTGTACCATACCGAAAGGAACAACAGCACAAGGTATTATATTACCATTTCCTCCTGACCCAATAAATGGATTGACATAATCGGTAATATCCTTTTTCGTATTAACCTTATTATTCTGCTTTAGAAATGCATGCCCTGTCATATTCATTGAAATTGACTTTCCGGAGCAAACGATCCCTAAAAATAGGGATAGGACAAAAATAATTCTCATTAGTTTAGTATGAATTGGTAAAATGATGCTCTCAAAAAGCAATTTTCATTCAATGCATATGAATCAACCTGAATCCAATAGAAATTCAACCTTTATAAATTGGAAATCAAAGAATTAATAAAGAAATATTGATTTTCGAATAAGATCTATAGAATTTAATAATTATGATAATAAGTAAAATTTAAGATTAGAGCCTTAACATTCACTTTTTAACCATTCTACACACGCGCCTAACAGAAAAAGCAATCTTATTACCTTATTTCCAAGATATTATAGTATGAATTTATACCCGATCCAGGTTAAAATAAAGTGTCAAACCTTTAAAAGGTTTGACACTAAAATTATTTCCTATTCTTACTTAAGATTCGGATTCAACAAAACATCGTTATCCGGAATCGGAGCGAAATACTTATCCTTTGTAGGAGCAGTCAAAATCTGAATTTCAGAAGCATCCCTATCAGCAGCAGCCTTCTCGACAGTTTCAGTACGGACAAGATCGAACCAGTTACTTCCATTAGCTTCAATACCAGCAAACTCCCATGAACGTTCAGCAATAACAGCATCACGAAATGCAGTTTGGCTCAATCCAGACTCCAGATTTGGAAGCCCAGCTCGTGTACGTACCTGATTGATGGCTGCATAAGCTGTTGCATCCGGTGAAGAAGCCATGGCCTGTGCTTCGGCATAAATCAACAAAACCTCAGCATAACGCATGGCAATGGTGGTACGGCTACTGGTCCAATCGTTGTATTCCCAGGGTTTTTGCCAGTTCATACCATCATGATCCCACATTTTTTTGTAATACGGGTGTTTTTGTTTCAACTTTGTATAATCAACAATTGAGGTGGTACCATCCGAATTTTTAACCGGATAGGCTGTTTCGAAAGTGGCGTCTTTCCTTGCCCCGGCAGGGAATTTTTTGTAGAAGTTTAATTCTGCAAAATAGTAATCCCAACCAGTCCATTCGGTTGGCTGGCCTGGATACGGCGCGCTTTGACTGGAAACACCGTTACTGTTATTGAAATAATAGCCTAAAATGGTTTCGTCATTAAAACGTACATTTTTCCATAAATCAGCACAGTTGGGTAAAAGCTTATACCCCCATGTTCCGGCATTGTCGATCACTTCTTTTGCTTTGGCAGCTGCAAGGGCATAACCTGTTTGATCTTTAACCGGGTATCCGGCCATGGTCAGGTAAACCAACGATAAAACAGATTTGGCGGCGCCTTTGTTAAAAGCAATCTTAGCCCTGTAATCGGTATAATTATCAGGAAGGTATTCTTCAGCTTTTTTAAGATCTTCAACAATCTGGGCATACACATCTTTTGCATCAGTTAGTCCAATATTTGGATGAGTCTCAATGTCGAGGATCAGAGGTATCCGGTTATGCATGCGCACCAGCCAAAAATACAACCATGCCCTGCCAAAATAGGCTTGTCCAAGAGCTACTTTTTTCACGTCTGAGTCGGCTACTTTTGTTGAATTTACAATAACATTATTGCAAGAAATAATGGCCTTATAGTAATTTCCCCAATAATACTTCAGCATTGTATTTGAACCAGAAGGAGCGAACGTCTCAAATTCGACCAAATCTTTATTTGTTGAACTTGTAGTAACATCGTTTGCGCCTAAACATATCGTATTAAAACGACAGGTACGGTCAGCCAAATCGCATATATGATAATAGATGGTATTGCAAGCATCAGAAAGTTGGGTATCGGTAGTATAATATGTTTGAGCAGAAGTTATACTTTCAAACTTCTCGTCCAAGACATTGCAGGAAAAAAGCGCCCCGATAAAAAACAGAATAGATATATATTTTTTCATGTTGTTAATTTTTAAAAGGTTACAGTTATACCGGTAGTAATCAGACGAGGTGTCGGATATGCACCAAAGTCAATTCCAGATTCTACGTCACTGGTACCTGAGTTAGATACTTCAGGATCATATCCCTTGTATTTGGTAAATGTGATGAGGTTTTGTCCGCTAACTGCTAACCGAACAGCAGCAAATTTTGTCATACTTTTGGGGAAGTTGTAAGCAAGGCTTATATTACGAACCTTCACAAAACTTCCATCCTGCAACCATCTGTCAGCCTGAAGATTATTCACATTAGTTGTACTTAAAGCAGGGAAGGCGGCATTGGTGTTTGAAGAAGTCCAGACATCGGCGCCATCTTTCATCGTTATTGTACGGGCATCACCAACAGGAAGCGTCCCAATTCCATACATTACATTTAACACCTTTCGGCCCTGAACGCCTTCCAACAATATATTCAAGGTGAAATTTTTATAACTAACCGTGTTATTAATACCAAATGAATATTTTGGATTGGCATCGCCAGTAATCTGGTAATCAGAACTATTGATTACATGATCTCCATTTACATCTTCATATTTCGAATCGCCAGGTTGAGCTCCAAATTTGGCAGCTTCAGCGGCTTCGCTGGTACTCCACAGACCAAGGTATTTTACCCCCCAGAAAGTTCCCATGGCATAACCTGGTTTGATGATAAACGCTTTGGTTGGCAATAAGCCTGACCCATAGTCACCGGTTAAAATATAAGGATCGGCACCCAGGTCAATCACTTTGTTTCTTACTGTCGAAATATTGAATCCAACATTCCACTCTACCCCACTCTCGCTAAGAACCTGGTAGTCAGCAGAAAATTCAAAACCCTTGTTATTTACCTGTCCAAGATTTTGAAAAACGGTATAAGAACCATCGTATAACGGAAGTTCTTTTCTCAAAATAACGCCATTGGTTTCCTTAAAGAAACAATCAAAACTAACATTCAATTTATTTTTAAAGAAGGATGCATCTAACCCCATATCACGTTGTGTTGTACGTTCCCACTTGAGCGTAGTATTGGATGGTGACGATGGTTCGGTTCCCGGATAATTTGTTGCAGAGCCATAATCATATTTGCGTGTAGCCAAATTCGAAAGTTTAGTGGTAGATGATATACCTCCTTGGTTTCCTGAAATACCCCAACTTCCCCTTATCTTCAGTTTATCAAACACGTTCAGGTTTTTAATGAACTGTTCTTCCGAAAGCATCCAGCTTAAACCCACCGATGGAAAATAACTAAAGCGATTTTCCTTAGTAAAAACCGACGAACCATCAGCCCGGTAAGTAGCAGTAAGGAAATATTTCGACGCGTAATTATAATTCAATCGGCCAAAAAAGGATTGTAATCCACCATCACCATAGCTTTGACCAACCGATTGAGAACTGGAGAGAGAGATATCTGCAGCGGGACTGTCAACTGAAGTTCCATATGCACTTAACGACATACTCCTGCCTTCGTAGGCCGATTCTTCGAATCCGGCTGTTAGTAACAAGCTATGTTTATCCAGGAACTTTTTGTTGTAATTAATAAGTGACTGAAGTTGCCAGTTGAAGTTGTCACCACTGTTTAATGATAAACTTGGATTACTTACAAAGTAGGTGCTGGTGTACGACCTGTTATAATAATTACTTTTCCCGATAGAAACGTTACCAACAAACGTCAAATCAGTGGTAATCTGATATTTCAAATTACTATTAATTCCAAAACCAGTCGATTTATTCCTTTCAAAAGGTTCTTTAAGACACAAAACCGGATTACGGCCCAACGAACCATAAGCATCTGCATTGGTATATTTTCCATCAGCCCCATAAACCTTTTCGGTCGGCGACCACATAATGGCCTGAAGTATCGGATTTAATTTTCCACCACCAGAACCCAAATCAGGATTAAAACGGGTACCAGTAGAAGCAGTAATATCAACAGACAAAGAAAGACGTTTACTGAAATCAGTATTAATATTGGCCCTAAAACTTGATTTATTTCGGTTTGTTGTTTCCAGCGTACCAACCTCATCTACATAATTAGCTGACAATAAATATCTTGTATTCCCTGATCCACCAGAGACTGTCGCCTGATAATTTTGACTCAATCCAGTGCCAAAAACTTCATCCTGCCAATTGGTACCTCCATTCTGTTTGAAAGCAGAAATCTGCGAAGAAGTGTACATCTCCTTTCCGTAAATTTTATTTACCAGATCAGCGTAAGTTCCTGCATCAAGCATATCGTAACGTTTACCAATATAGCTAACACCCACGTTGGACGAAAGAGTAATTTTAGGAGCGTTGGAATCACCTCTGAATGTAGTAATTAATATAACGCCATTGGCTCCACGAGAACCATAAATAGCAGTAGCAGAAGCATCTTTAAGAACTTCAACAGATTTAACATCATAGGGGTTTACGTCAGAACCTCCGGGAATACCATCGATAATATAAAGTGGTTCGTTGGTACCATTGATTGAATTGGCACCACGGATACGGATACGAGGCGCTTCGCCTGGTGCTCCTGTTGAATTGGCAACAGAAACCCCGGCCGAACGTCCCTGCAAAACCTGAGCAAAATCAGTCATCGGGTGTTCTTGTAATGACTTTGATGAAATGGAAGTCAACGAGCCGGTTAAGTCGCTTTTTTTCATGGTACCATAACCGACAGCAACTACTTCATCCAAGCCAACGGTTTCTTCATCGAGCTTAACATTAATTGTCGATTTTCCGCCAACCTTTACTTCCTGAGTTTTCATTCCTACAAACGAGAATATTAAAGTTGCGTCGGAGGGTACATCTGCCAAAGTAAAACTTCCGTTTGCGCTAGAAATAGTCCCCTTGCTAGCGCCTTTTAAAGCAATAGACACTCCTGGCAATGGCATTCCAGCACCATCGGTTACCTTACCAGAAACATTGATACGCTGAGGATTAGCCGAAGATTCATTGGATACGGCCAGTGCTATTTGCCTGTTGGTAATTTTGTAAGTAATATCAGTATTTGCAAACAGCTCATTCAATATATCAGGAACTGTTTGATTTTCAACTGACACATTAACTACTTTTTCAACATTAACATTGTGGGCTTCATACATAAAAAAGAACTCCGACTGATTCTCTATGGCTTCTAAAACATTCTTAATTGGAACGTTAGCCATTTTTAAACTTAAGCGCTTATTCTGAGAATATGAATCAATAGCAAAAGTTTGACCAATACAGATTAATAGAATAATGAATGTTGCTCTCATTTTAATACCAATTTTAGATTCCAGAAATGCATACATATCCAGAATCAATGAAAACCATTTTTTTTTCATAGATTTGTTACGATTTGTGTTTTATAAATCAAATTATCTAAAACGCCTCTTGAGCTTTGATATTCAGAGGCTTTGCGAGAATTTAAGGGAGATGTTAGCGCATCTCCTTTATTATTCTTTTAAATCATTTGGGTAGTTTTCCATAGGCGATGTAACTTTTCGGTTTTAAATTAGGAGATTATTTAGTTAGAATTACTTTCACCGGAACCTCCGGATTATTACTTGGTATTATTTTATAATTTATTCCACAGGAATATTTAATTAAATCGAAGATTTCTTCGATATTTTCATTGACGATTGTGGCATTGAAAACCAAATGATTTATGTCACCGTTATTTACTTCAATATTGATGTTATACCAGCGTTCCAGCTTTTTGAGGACCTCGTCCATAGGATCATCCTTGAAGATTAAGATGCCATCTTTCCATGAAGTTAATTTGTAATTAACATCCTTACTAATAGACATTTTCTTTCGCTCCAAATTAAATTCGGCCATCTCTCCAGGCTTTAACATCTGCTTAAAAGTTTTATCATCGTCCATTAACAATTCGACACTCCCAGATTTCAAAACCACATCAATATTAGCGTCATCAGGGTATGCCGAAACGTCAAATTTAGTTCCGACAACCTTTACCTTTAACTCCTTACATTTAACTGTAAACGGAATTTTCTCATTTCTTGCTACCTGGAAAAAAGCTTGCCCACTCAATCTAACATCACGATTTCCGATTGCAAAATTCGTATTATATGACAGTTTCGTCCCCGAGCTAAGCCAAACAACGGAGCTATCGGGAAGTAAAATTTTGGAGTACTGACCATTATTGGTTGAAACGGTAGTATAAGTATCCAATCTATGCTGATTTATATAGAATAGTATTCCGGAAAACCCAACCAGAAAGAAAAATACAGCAGCAATTTTCCACATTATCAGCACTTTACGCAATGATAATGCATTAATCCTTTCCACAGATCGTTTCCAGGCAAGTTCTTTATTGTAAGTTTCAAATTCTTCAATCGTAGTACCGATATTCCTTTCTTCCTTTAACGAATTAAACAAAGTTTGATGCTTGCTGTCTTCGGTAAGCCAACTTTTTAGTTGCACTAATTCATCTTTGGATTCCTTGCCTCCTAAATATTTTCCAATTATGGATCCGATCTTTATTGATTCTAAAAGATTCATTACTTTTTACCCTGCTTTAAGACTTATAGAAAACTATTCTTTTAATACATCAGAGAAACGACAATGGAAGAAAATGGGATGACAAAAAAGAGTTTTTTTTCACAGGGAGTATCGAAATTAACGATTTGACCATCCAATAAACAATAACGACCTATTAAAAGCACTTGTTATTATTTCAAGCCATAGTTTTGGTTGCGACTATATCTATAAGGGAAAGACAAGAAAAGCAGAAACAAATCGGTTAAGTTCTTCCGTAATACTTTGTAGGCTCGTGCTTTGTGTGTTTTGACTGTATTAATTGCAATATTTAAAATCTCGGCAATCTCCTCGTTTGAGTTCTCGCGAAGTGCCAGCAATAATACTTTTTTGCCCATCTCAGGCAATTTGTTTATCTCTCTGTAAATTTCAATGTATGCTTCTTTTCTAAGTATCTCTTCTAAAAAAGACTCGGAAGCCTCATCTCTGTTTTTATATAAAACTCGATATTTTTCTTCCACCTTAAGGTGCTTCAAATAATCAAGACAGGAATTCCGGATAGAAGTATAAAAAAAAGCTTTTACTGCATATATGTTTGAGAAAGTTCTTTTTTTTTCCCAGAATGAAATAAAAACCTCTTGAACAATATCCTCACAAACAGATGAATTACCAATAATGTAGCTCGAAGCAAATGATGTAAATCCCGGATAATGGGAATCGAAGAAATCCTTTAAAACAATTTTATCCCCGTTGTTGAGATAAATTTCTGTATTTCGAAGTAGATCGTTCATCAACTTGCCTAAGAGAGAAAATAGTCTATGGTTAGATTCGCAAAATCAAAAACCAAATGTAAATATATTTTCTCAACGTATAGCTCGAAAAACAAATTGTTTTAACCCGAACGTCCGAACCACAAATGATCCAGGTTACATTCCTGAATCAACCAATTCCAGTTATCAAAACAACATAATAAAAAAAAATAAAATAATTAAGTCATTCCTTAGTCATTTAATTCTACTTTGTGAGATTTATTGCTGGAAAAGATTTCCCAGCTTTTAATAAAGGCTATCTACGATAAGTAAAATCATCATCAACAGATAAAGAAAATTGAGTTTCAGGAATGAGGCTCGAATTGGAATATCTTTTTTAACCAAAATGCCAATAGTTAGCGAAAACAATAAATAGAAAGTATAAATAAGCAGGAAGAACAGGGTTATCGATCCTTGCAAAACTGTTATTGCAACAATAAAAGCTGTTGCAATCGTCGCCAAAATCCAGGTATAGCTCAGCCGTTTAATCTGGTTATCGTTAAATATCGAATTCAGGCTCGGAAAACCGGCCAGTGAATATTCTTTCCCGAACATGAGCAGCAGCAACCAGAAGTGAGGAATCTGTCCGATAAAAAAGAACATGGCCACCCAGATGATTCGTTCGTCCATCAGTTGGCCTCCACCCGCAAACCATCCGATAAACGGTGGCAATGCCCCAACCAAAGAACCTGGGACAACGGCAAACGCAGTTAATTTTTTCAGTGGTGTATAGATGGCATTGTATGACAATAGCGTCATCAGACTAATCAGAAAGACAACGGGCGGAAAGCTAATAAGCAAAATAAAGGCGCCACTGATGAAAAACGCAAAAGCCACTAAAATGGCACCTTTCACTGTAATTTTTCCTGAAGGGATAGGCCTGTTCCGGGTTCGTGGCATCAACGCATCTGTTGTGTGCTCCTGAATGTGATTAATGGCACCCGAGCTACACGACATCAGGAAAACACCATATAAAAGCGCCCACACGTCACCATCCAATCGGCCTGTTTTCAAAGCATATCCAACAAGGGCAGATAAAGCAATGGGCAAAGAAATACGCACTTTGCCCAGCTCAAAAATCATTTTTATCCAGTATGAAAGCCTTGTTTTGCTCATTGAAGTGTTTTCAGGTATTCGGTAATCTGTTTTATATCGTCCTCCGAAACCTGGCCAATATAGGGTTGCATCAGGCCTTTATTGAAACCTTTCACCACGTCGGCGTTCGGGTCGTAAATTGACTTTTTGATGTACTCATCATCAACGGTCAATTCCCGCTCATTTCCATTGGTTACAACCGTTACTTTATGACCATATATACCTTTAAAAGATGGACCAACCAGCTTATTTCCATCAATAGTATGGCAGGCAAAACAGCCAATATTTTTCATGATTCGTTTCCCGTTGGCTGTGGGCGAATCAACGGCTGCTTCAACATGTTTCGTGGTATCCACATACCAGTTATTAAATTTTTGTTCGGGCATGACCTTCACGTAGGTGTACATGTAGGAGTGGTTCATTCCACAGTATTCGGAGCAAAACAGTTCGAACAAACCTTCACGCTGAGCAATAAACCACGACATTTTTTCCCGACCAGGAACCACATCTTCCTTGATCCGAAACTCCGGAATGTAGAAGCCATGAATGACATCGAGCGAAACCAGCTTCATCTTTACCGCTTTATTCATCGGCACAAAAAGGGTATCAGTCTTTTTTCCGTTTTCGTATTCAAAAGTATAGTTCCACATCCGGCCTGTTACGGTAATATTGAAAGCGTCTTTCGGAGCTTTTCGCATTGGCGCCCAACCGGCCCAACCGTAATAAAACATGACCAATACCAAGATAGTCGGAATTACTGTCCAGATAATTTCAAGCTTTGTGCTTCCTTCAATTTGTGTGGCTACCGGATTCTTTTTCTTGTTGTATTTGAAAATGAAATACAACATGGTAAATGTCAATCCGATCAGAAATACAAATGAAATGCCCAAGATTACAAAAAAGGCTTTATCAACGCCTGTAACAAAATTGGATGCATTAGTGGTAGATGATAGGATATACATAGCTTTTATCTGAAATAATAGTCTAAAAATGTAATGAATATGATTGCAAAGAACACCAGCGCTACAAAGCCAACCATGAATCGTAAAAAGGGCTGATCAAATTTCAGGTGCATAAACCAGGTAAGAACCAGCACTGATTTAATTGTTGAAAAGATCAGGGCACCTAATACGGAATACTCGCCAAGGTTAATTTTGGTAATACCAATCGACCCGAACGTAAGAGCGATCAGAGTGATCAGGATATAGAAATAAACCTTGTAAGGTACGATATGATGATTCTGTTTTTCCATCTTGAAATGCTTTTTCTTAGTGTATTAAATAGAATAAAGGGAACAGGAAAATCCAGATCAAATCGACCAGATGCCAGTATAATCCGGCATTTTCGAGTAGTGATGGCCGATTGGCATTTACCGTTCCTTTCTGAACCTTACTCAATGCAACCATAATTACGATCATTCCAACAATAATGTGAATGGCATGTAAACCTGTCATTACGAAATACAAACCAAAAAACAAGATTTCGCCTTTACTCAGGTCATTTACCAAATGCTGCGATCCGGGCCAGATGCCATGTTCAAACTTAACGCCCCATTCAAAATACTTGTTGACAAGGAAAATAAGTGCAAGCAGAATGGTAATTCCAAGCAAGATCACGGTTAGTTTCTTGTCTTTTTTCTGAAGCGCCGAAGTTGACATAGCAATTGTCATACTGCTAACCAGCAAAATGATGGTATTTACAGCTCCAATGGTCAGGTTCAGTTCTTCGCCTCCCAATCGAAAAGCTTCCGGATTCAGAAACCGGTAAATCGAGTAAACAAGGAACAAACCTCCAAACAAAAGCAGTTCGGTAAATATGAAAAGCCACATTCCCAGCTTTGACGCTTCCTGATCGTAATGTGGATCTGAATGTTGTATTGTATTTTCCATAGAAAGAGTTCCAGTAATTAGTAATTATAAGGTCCGTCCTTTGCACCGTAAACTGGTATTTCTTCAAAATTCTCAACCGGTGGAGGCGATGGCACTGTCCATTCCAAAGTTTTCCCGTTCCATGGGTTCATTGGAGCAATTGCACCGTTTTTAGCGGAGCGGAACAGGTTAATGATGATGATCATCAAGCCAAATGCCATGACCCATGATCCCAACGACGACAGAATATTGGCGGCATGAAATTCGGGTAAATAATCGTAATAGCGGCGTGGCATCCCCATCAATCCCAAATAAAACATCGGTGAATACAACGTCAGAAAGCCAACAAAGAAGAATGCCCAACCCATTTTGGCCCATGCTTTATCGTACATCCGTCCGAACATTTTAGGATACCAATAGTGAATGGCGCCAAAGAAAGCAAAACCTACACCGCCAAAAACAATGAAGTGAAAATGTGCAACCACAAATGCAGTATCGTGCACATAAACATTGGTTGCCAATGCGCCCAAAACCAATCCGGAAAAGCCGCCAATCATGAAAACAAAGATGAATGACACTGCCCATAAGAATGGAATGTCGGGATTGATAGACCCTTTGTGCATGGTCGAAATCCAGTTAAAAACCTTGATGGCACTGGGTATGGCAACAATGAATGTCAGGATCGAAAAAGTGTATTGTGCCGTACCGCTCATTCCTGAAGTGAACATGTGGTGGCCCCAAACGAAGTAACCCACAAATGCAATGGCCAACGTTGAGGCGATGATCGCTTTATAACCGAAAATATGTTTTTGCGAGAATGTCGGTATAATTTCAGAAATGGCACCCATGGCCGGGAGGATCATCACATAAACTGCCGGATGCGAATAAATCCAGAACAAGTGCTGATATAAAACCGGGTCGCCACCCAACGCAGGGTCGAACACACCAATACCAAAAATACGTTCAAGCGATACCAAAACCAAAGTAATTCCGACCACCGGTGTTGCCAATAGCTGAATCCAGGCAGTTCCGTACAACGACCAGGGGAAAAGCGGCATTTTAAACCAGGTCATGCCCGGGGCACGCATCCGGTGAATGGTCACAATAAAATTCAGTCCAGTCAAAATGGAGGAAAACCCAAGCACAAACGCCCCGAATATAGCGGGCAACAAGTTGGTTCCTGTTTTAAAGCTATATGGCGCGTAAAACGTCCAGCCGGTGTCCGGAATGCCATTTCCAAATAGTACAGAGGCGATTACCAACATCGCACCCAAAACGTAGATATACCATGAAAGAAGGTTCAGTTTTGGGAAAGCAACGTCTTTGGCGCCAATCATAATTGGAAGCATAAAATTTCCAAAAACTGCGGGCAGTCCAGGTATCACAATCATAAAGATCATGATGACGCCATGAACGGTAAATACCGCATTGTAACTCTGTGGCCCCATAATGGTTCTTCCGGGTGCAATTAATTCAAGTTTCATGGCCAGACCCAAGGCGACGCCCACCAGGAACAATGTCATCATCGAAAACATGTACAATAAAGCAATTCGCTTGTGGTCGGTCGAAAATATCCAGGCGAATATTCCCTTGTATTTCCCCTTATAATCGAGGTAACTTACATCGTGTGGAATTTGAGTTGCTGTTTGCATAAATCAAAGCTATTTATTTATTTTTCTTTTAGGCTTGAAAATCAGGATCAGGAAGAAAACCATGGCAAAAAACAGAATCAGTGTTCCTGAAATCTTGGTCACATTTAGCACATAAGCCTGTCCAACCGGATCGTACGAAAAGCAATACTGCATGATCTTATTGATCGTTGGCGCCGACATGCCTTTTGCTGATTCAATAATGGCCATTTTGAAATCGAAGGGCAGAAAATAGATGCCATTCAGGTAACGGGTAATTTTGCCTTTCGGACTAACCACACAAATTGAGGCAGCGTGAGTAAAATCATTCCCCACTCTTTTATATTTAAAGCCAGTAGCATTGGTTCCTTTAACAATACTGGCGCTATCAGCAACAAAAAATTTCCAGCCTTTACGAATGGATTCCTTTTTATTCACCAGATTCAGGTAATTGGTCTTTTTCCGGATACCCAGATCGATCGTTTCTCTCGGGTCGAAGCTAATTGTCAGCACCTGATAATCGACTCCCGGGACCAAATCCGATTCGTCCATCACTTTCGCCAGTCCTTCCATGAGCGGGCTGCAAATTCCGGGACAACGGAAATAAACCCAGTTGATTATGGTTGGTTTGTCGATCAAATCGGTGAGTAAAACTTTTTGATTGTTTTCATCAATGAGGTAAATATCCTTGGGAATAAATTCATCCAAATGTTCAACAATCCCGACTTCCAAGTCTTTGGTTTTATCATCAAACACTTTTTGCGCAACTGAACTAATCCCAGAGAATAAAATCAGTAAAACCAGTAAAAAGAACAATTTTCCTGAACGCAAATTAGAAACAAAATCATTTGATCGAGAAAATGCAATACGAACATTCACATCCTGATTCATAGTTAAACGTTGGGTTTGGTCCATTTTGATTTTTGGTTTTCTACAAATTGTTTAATCAGCTTTTGTTTGTTTTGCCTAAGAACCCCAAAACCATATTGAATGTTTAATAAAATCGAAAATATCCCGCTTTTTTTTAACTTATTAGGTTCGATGCCCATTTGACATCCGCAATTTCTGCAACAAAGCCTGTTTCACCTTCTGCAAATCTTGTTATACGGGCAATAGCTGCATTTCTGCGAATCTTTGGTTTGTTCGTAACTACTTCCAACGGCGAACATTTCCGAAAGCACTTCAGCAAAAACAGTATGGAATTCGCTGGCTACACGCTGGAAAATCAGCTTTTCTCCCTGAAAAATCACGTTAGGAACAAATTCTTCCTGAAAAAGATCATCCAATTTATAAATAATCGGATAGATTGGTTCTTCAATTCCTGAACGATCTAAAATGTCGGAATAAATCAGTGTCTGGAATATTTCTTTCCGGCGGTCGTAATAGTTCCGGTCGACCAATTGCGACCACTCTTTAAAATCGAGCTTTAAATTTCGTCCGGTTTTGTAATCGATAATCCGCAAACCATCAGCGGTTCGATCAATCCGGTCAACTACCCCACCAACCCGGATTTTAATTTTTTTATCTCCTGATAATACCTCATATTCCATTGAATATTTTTCTTCGAGGCTAACCAGATCGAAAGGAGCAAACTGAATGTCGTTCGCGAGCAATTGAAGAATGTAGTCACGGATGTGCGAAGCAATTAAAATGCTCTGTCCGCTCAATTTAATGCGCGACGAATCTTCCGGTTTCATCTGGAAATACTGAACTGCAACCGACTGCAATACAACCTCTTCAATTTTGCGTTTGTCGGCATACAGTATTTGTAAAGCGCCCGCGTCAACGGTTTTATTTTCAAACGGACGGTATAGCAATTCGATGGCGTAATGGAACAAATTGCCAAACAAAACGGCATCAATTTCTTCTTTCAGTTCGTCCTTTTCCTTGATTCCGGCGATGTATTTAAAGTAAAATTTCAACCGGCACTCCAACCAGGTATTGATGGCACTCGGACTTAGATTTCGTTCCGAATACATGTCAGTTAATTTCTGAATATGCTCCTCAGTGGCTTCCACACGAATAGGCTCATTATTGGTGCCCTTGAAGTTGAAGCTCAGGTTCAGTTCCTCGATCTGAAACTCCGAATCGTAGATCAACTGATACAAAAATCGACTTTTTCCCGACGACGAAATGCCTTCAGTAATTGAATTGTAAACGATTACCGTATTTTCGGTTCGTTGAATCAAACGATAGAAATAATAAGCGTACATCGCATCTCGGTCCTCGTAGGTAGGCATCCCGAAACCTTTTCGGAGATGGTACGGAACAAACGAATGGCCGGCCGCAATTCGCGGCAAAAAACCTTCGTTAGCCGAAAACAAGACCAGATTTTCAAAATCGAGACAGCGCGTTTCGAGCAAACCCATCACCTGCAAGCCAGTCAGCGGTTCACCTTCGAACGGAATGGAAATTCGCCGCAAACTCTGGTCGAGCAGGCGATATACAATTTTAACCGGAAAATCAGGAACATTCAACCCGAGCAAGGTATCTTTCAAACGCTGAATGGCCAGGTAGGCCTGATAAAGATACTCCGATTCGAGCCTTAACTTTTCATTCTCAGCCTGATCAAATTTGGGCGCAAGCTCTTTCAGTACATCCAGAAAATAATCCAGAATTTGAGTCCAGGTTTCAGGATGTGAGAATATTTTTTGAACAAACGGACTGAAATTGAGTTCCGCTGCTTCGATGTAAACCTTGTTCTTTTTATGTATTCCGGAGACAAATAGTTTGATTTCGGGATTGACCACAAACTGGTGATTCAAAAGCGCAATGACCGGCTTGTAATAGAAAACCGGCGATTTCGGCGATTTGCGTATGTTTTTCTGAAGGCTGATTAATTGCGAGATAAATCCATATACCGGCGTATTGGTAAACGGATAACCCATGGTGATGTTGATGTCGGTGAAACTTGTTCCGACCGAGGAAATAACCGGAATCAGCAGGTTTTCGTCGGCCAAAACAAAGGCAGTATTGTCGAACCGCTTGCTAAGCTTGAAACTATCTAAAACCTGAGGCAGGTTTATCGCCTGTGCCTGGGTAATGTTTCCGGGAACCGACACCAGTTTAATTTTTCGTTCGCTGCTCTGAACCTGATTCTCCGGAACAAAGTTTTTGGGAGCCGGAAACTGAATGAGGTTTGTTCGCAGGAAACGTCCTGCTTCATTTTCAGCGTCTTTCAGGTAAAATTCGTCGTAATCCCAAAAGAACATCGCCCGTTTTTGGTTCTCCAACTTCCTGAAAATCGCTTTCTCGCAATTATTCAAAGCGTTAAACCCGATGAAAATGTATTTTTTGGCATTCAGGGTTTCAGGTAGATTTTCAGTCAGTCCATCTGCCACTTCGCGGTAAATCATTCCAGAATAGGCGATATTGTTCTGTTTTAGTACATTTCGGAACCGATGATAAATTTCAGCCAGATTGATCCAGATGCCGATAAATTTATCTTTATTAAACGAACTGGGTACTTTTTCCATATTGCCCCAGAACTCTTCGATGGCACGTTTCTGTTCTTCGGTCAGGTAGTCAAACTGATTTTCGAGTTCTTTCAGGTCAGAAATATTCCGGAACAAATCGTCAGCATTCAGTAGATATTTATCAATGTCGTCGAAGTCGGCCAACAAAATTTCACCCCAAAAGAAGAATTCATCCAGCGGTTCCTGGTGCCCGGTTACTTTGCTGTAAATTTCCTGAAGTTTTAATACCAGCGAAACCTGATCGGCTTGCTGCAAGCCGGTGAGCAGCGAAATCAGTTCATTGATGGTAATTATTTCAGGCGAAAGAATTGGCTTTTCGACCAGTTCGTTGAGGTAAGCCGTAAAAAAAACACCCGCTCTCCTACCCGGAAAAACAAGGCAATATTCGCTTAGCTCTGAACGGTGATTGGTATATAAATAGTTAGCAACCTGCTTTAAAAATGGGTTCATCAGCAATATGATCTTTGATTCAATTGATAGCCTTTATTAATTATCTGGCTTAAAGGTAAAATTAAATATCTTCTATTTTGGCAAAGAATTTGAATCATATAATTAAACTAAACCTCTTTTATCGGTTTAAATTGGTTGTGACTATCCCTATATGTCAAATACAAATAGCCCGTAGGGCTTCTATGACAATAGAATAAACAAATCAATGAGAATAATTGCCCGTAGGGCATTAACAATTGAGGCCACTAAAATATACTCAGAATCACATTTCCACCGCGATCAAAAAATTGTACATTTACTTATCGATTAAATTCATTAACATCACATTTCATGGCAAACACTTACACCCAATTGTATATCCATTATGTATTTGCTGTGCAAAATCGGCTATCATTAATCCATAACAATTGGCAAAGCAACCTTTACAAGTATATGAATGGAATTATTGAACAACAAGGGCATAAACCATTTGCTATTAATGGAATGCCTGATCATGTTCTCGTAAGCATGAGTCCAAAACAATCACCGTCTGATTTTATGTTTCATGTTAAAAGAAGCTCTTCATTGTGGATTAACGAGCATAAATTTGTGGCTGGGAAATTTTCATGGCAGGAGGGTTTTGGAGCATTCTCCTATGGAAAATCGCAGGTGCCGGATATAACCAGATATATAGATGAACAGCAAAAGCATCATCAGAAACAAACCTTTTATGAAGAATACCTGGCATTTCTAAAAGCTTTTGAAGTTGAATATGATGAACGTTATATATTTAGACCAATTGATTAATTCATTTTGTTAATTCCCTACGGGAAAACTTCTATTGCTAATTTAATTTCTATTGTCATTGATCTCCTACGGAGAAACAAAACTAGATCAACACGCTATATATTAGATATTTAAAATTACATTTATGAAAAAACTAATTTTAGGAATATCGTATTTTTGCTTCTTGAATATTTCAATTTTCGCCCAGGATCGTATTACCGGGCAAACTTTCGCTACCCGTTCGGAAGTCATTGCCCAGCACGGCATGGCTTGCACCAGCCAACCATTGGCAACACAAGCGGCACTTGATATTCTGAAAGCCGGTGGAAATGCCATCGACGCAGCCATTGCAGCCAACGCAGTTCTGGGATTGGTTGAACCCACCGGAAATGGCATCGGCGGCGATTTATTCGCCATTGTTTGGGATGCCAAAACTCAGAAACTATACGGACTAAATGCAAGTGGCCATTCGCCATACGACCTGAACCTTCAGTATTTTATTGACCACGGGATTAAAAAAGTTCCTTCTTTTGGTCCACTTTCAATCTCGGTGCCGGGATGTGTTGATGGATGGTTTGAGCTGAACAAGAAATTCGGAAAACTCTCCATGTCTGAAATACTGAAACCGGCTATTAACTACGCCCGTGAAGGGTTCCCGCTCACAGAAGTCATTGCTTATTACTGGAATTCAAATTCTAAAGCGCTTGAAAATTACACCGGCTTTAAGGAAATTTATAGGCCGGGAGGGAAAGCTCCGGCGAAAGGCGAAATCTTTAAAAACCCATATCTGGCAGCTACGCTTCAAAAAATTGCCGATGGCGGACGGGATGCTTTTTACAAAGGCGAAATAGCTCAAAAGATTGTTGACTATGTGAGAAGTGAAGGTGGATTTTTCAGCATGCGCGATTTTGCCGATCACCATTCAGAATGGATCGAACCGGTTTCGACCAATTATCGCGGTTTCGACGTTTGGGAATTGCCACCAAACGGACAGGGAATTGCTGTTTTGCAAATTCTGAATGTATTGGAAAAATACGATATAAAAGCGATGGGATTTGGCAGCGCTGAATATGTTCACACATTTGTGGAAGCCAAAAAACTGGCTTTTGAAGATCGGGCCAAATTTTATGCCGATCCTGACTTCAATAAATTGCCAATCAAAGGTTTAATCTCGAAGGAATATGCTACAGAAAGAAATAAACTCATTAATCCGGATCGTGCTGCTAAGATTCTTCCAGCCGGAAATCCCGAACATGGAAACACCATTTACCTGACAACTGCTGACAAGGATGGAAACATGGTTTCGCTCATTCAGAGCAATTACCGAGGAATGGGCTCCGGAATGACTCCTGGCAAATTAGGCTTTGTTCTTCAGGACCGTGGAGAAATGTTTTCGCTCGACCCCAATCATCTGAATAAATTTGAGCCCCACAAACGCCCGTTTCAAACCATTATTCCGGCATTTATTACTAAAGACGGAAAGCCTTTCATCAGCTTCGGTCTGATGGGCGGATCAATGCAGCCGCAAGGCCATGTTCAGATCATTGTCAATTTAATCGACTTCGGAATGAATCTTCAGGAAGCTGGCGATGCACCCCGAATTTGCCATGAAGGTTCGAGCGAACCGACAGATGAAAAGATGACTGACGGCGGAGTCGTTTATCTGGAAAGTGGATTTTCATATGAAACGGTACGCAATTTGCTAGGCAAGGGACACAAGATTCAATATACCAACGGAATTTACGGCGGATATCAAGCAATAAAATGGGATGATCAGAATAAGGTCTTTTATGGCGCTTCCGAATCGCGGAAAGACGGTCAGGCTGCCGGTTATTGAAATGATAAAAAAATATTTTCACAAAGCGGAAGCAACCAATCAGTTGAAATGAACATCATAGAAACAAATAAAACAGAAAAAAAATGAAAATCAGAATTTTAGTATTACTCATCGCCGTGCTTCCACTTCTATCCATGAGTCAGGAAACTGTTCAGGGCAAAGAAACCCCGTACATTGAAGTGGTTGGAAACGGTGAAATGGAAATTATTCCGGACCAGATTTACATTTCGTTTACTTTGAAAGAACGCTTTGAAGGAAAGAAAAAAATCGAAATTGATGATCAGGAAAAAGAACTGAAGAAACGGTTGATGAAACTTGAAATTGATTTGGCAGATTTGCAACTGGCTGATGCCAACTCTGATTTTATAAAAATCAAGCGTAAAAAGAACGATGTAATTGCTTCAAAAGACTATTTGCTGAAAGTATCATCAACAGGTACATTGGCTAAAGTTTTCGATTTGCTGGATGAGATTGACGCCTTCAATGCCGGGATTCAGCGGGTTGACCATTCAAAAATCAAGGACTTCCGCAAAGAAGTAAAAATGCTGGCGGTTAAGGATGCAAAAGAAAAAGCTGGTTATTTATTATCAGCCATTGGCGAAACAGTTGGCAAACCACTTTTCGTTCAGGAACGCGAATCTTTTGATGAATTTCAACCGATGCGCAAAGCTGTGATGATGAACATGGCAATGGATGCTACAGCACCTACCGAAGACGCTTTGCCCGAATTATCTTTCCAGAAAATCAAACTGAAATACGCTGTTTTTGCGAGATTTGCAATCAAGTAAACAAAGCAAAGGTTAAAAGTAAAAAGGCAAAAGTGGAATTTCTACTTTTGCCTTTTTACTTTATACGTTTGGCTTACAGGGGAAAGTCAATGGTCATTAGAAAATTATTAAAATGCACATTTTCAAATGACTAATGATCTCCTTCAGTAATGCAATTAGATTTATTTTTTAGCTCAATTCCTAATTCGATTGCTATCGACTTGCAGTTATTTTCCACTTCTGACTTTCTTCACCATTTCGGGTGTTACCGGGTCAAAATTATTCCCAAAACTCGACCGCACATACGAAAGCACATCGGCCAGTTGCTCATCCGTAAGTTGGGCGTGCGAAGGCATAAAATTTTTGTAAACTTCGCCATTCACTTCAATTTTACCACTCAGCCCTTTCATCATAATGGCGATCAACTCTTTGGAATCTTTACCAACCCAACTTCCAGCGCTCAAAGGCGGGTGCATACCGGGAGCGCCCAATCCATCGGATTGATGACAAGTTAAACAATATTGTGCATAGACGGCTTTCCCCGGATGTTCCTTTCCAACAGGAGCCGATGGCAAATCTTTGATGATTTCAGTGGCAAGCTTTTCCGGACTAACAGGAGCTACTTTTTTGTTTTCCGAAGCATTTTGACAGGAAAGAAACAAAACGCCAATCAAAACACAATAAATCAGATGCTTATATTTTATCTTCATCGAATTTAGTTAAAATTTCAAGTTCAAGATAGCGGTAATTATTGATTTAAGTAGATTTTATTACACAAATTTGGATGTAGCTCTTAGTTTGATGTATTTTCGCGGCTTGTTTTAAAGCATTAAACAGATGATGAAAGGAGTTTATACAATTATTCTGCTGGTAATGTCCAATACGTTTATGACATTGGCCTGGTATGGACACCTCAAATTTGGAGAACTGAAATGGTTTAACAAACTTGGAATCGTGGCCATCGTGCTGATTAGCTGGGGAATTGCACTTTTCGAATATATGTTTCAGGTTCCGGCAAACCGCATGGGATACAAAGAAAATGGCGGGCCGTTTTCTTTAATCGAATTGAAAGTGATTCAGGAAGTCATTACACTGCTTGTTTTTACAGCATTTTCAGTGATACTCTTTAAGAACGAAAACTTCAGGTTCAATCACCTGATAGGCTTTGTGTTCCTAATCCTGGCCGTTTATTTTATTTTCAAAAATTAGATACAGTCTGAACTACTTTCCTTCCTGAATTTTGCGTGAGTAAAACTGCTGAAGGATAGCTCCGTCATTGGCTTCTTTCGACAGTGATTCGATGGTATTAGGCGGAATGTCGCATAAATCAAGAGCGATCAAACCGTCCAGACAGTTATTGAATTTCGGATCGACATTGAATCCGATGATCTTTGCATTTAGCTTGATGTACTTTTTCAAAAGCACAGGCAACCCCGAATTCAATTCATCCACATCGCCAATAAGCCTGTCAAGCGAATTGATGTCGTTATCCATGGTTTGCATAACCACATTCAGGTTTTGATCTTCAGTTTTGAATTTATAAGAGTTGCGTGGAGTAATGCTTCTGGCCAGTTTCCAATCGAAATGATGAGTCATGATAAATTTGATAATCATTTCCTTTGAGGTGGTCGAATAATCGTCGGAAACGCTCACCGGTCCCATTAAATAGCGATATTCCGGATTCTTGAGCGTGAAATAAAGAATGCCTTTCCACAGCAGAAACAAGGGCATGGGTTTGCGCTGATATTCTTTAACAACAAACGAACGCCCCAGTTCCATGGTTTGTTTCAACATGTCCTGAAGGTCGTCTTTAATTTTAAACAGACTTTGGATATAAAAGCCACGAACACCATATTGGTGCAGAATATCAGCTCCTTTTCCAATTCGGTATGCACCAGCAATCATTTCAGTATCATTATCCCAAATAAACATCTGGTTGTAATACAAATCAAATTCGTCCAGGTCGATGCTTCGGTTGGTTCCTTCGCCAACTTGCCTGAACGTAATCTCCCGCAACCGTCCAATTTCCAGAAGAACATTGGGAATCCGTTTTGAGGGGGCACAATATACCGTATAATTTTTAAGCCGGAACAATAAAAATTCGGCATTCAGGTTCTTCAGCTCTTCAATGATTTTTTCGTGCGGAACGGGCTCAGCGACAGGCTCAATGCGTTGCTGACGTTTGAGCGAATAATTGAAAAACCGTTTCACTTCTATTTTCGAACACAGCAGGTAAGTCTTTGCACGTAAATAACGTCCATACTGGTAGATATCTGTAAATTTATCCTGTTCCGGCAATAAAATCGGGTTTCCAATTCTGATTTTCACCGGATTTTTATGCTGATAAAGGATTTCTGTCGGAAGTTTCACATTCTTCAGCGAAGGAAGAATATTACCCATCAGATAAAACAAACGGCTGTTATTTCCCTGAAAATGAATGGGTACAACTGGGGCCTTTTGCTGCTTAATAAATTTCAACACATTGTATTGCCATTGCTTATCGGAAAGCACCCGGTAAGCATCGAACTGCGAAACTTCGCCCGCCGGAAAAAAGCAAAGAATGCCTCCTTTTTCCAAATGTGCCGAAGCTTTGTCTGGTTCTGAATTCGAAGAATTTTTTCTCTGAAATGCATCTTCTTCCAGAAAATATTCCCGAATGGGATCAATTTTCTGAAGCAATTGGGTCGAGATGATTTGAATATCAGACCTCACCTGACTCAGAATTTTAATCAGTAAAATACTTTCCAACCCTCCAAACGGATAATTACTGACAACAATTACAGCTCCTGACTTGGGAACCCGCTTTTGCAATTCCTCAATGTCATACAAAAAGTTAATATTGAGTATTTTTATTAGTTCGTCAATAAAATCAAGACCCTTTTTATCGCCAATCTGGTTATAAACCCGGTTCAGTTTATCAAAACGCAGCAATAGCATCAGGAATCTGGCAAAATGCTCGCCACCAATAAAACTAAGTTTCGGATTTGCTTTCAGAATGTCTTTCGGTTTGAAAAGTTCCATATTTAGTCAGAAATAATTTAAGGTTGCAAATGTCCACAAAAACAACGCAAGGTCATTATTGCAAAAGAATTCCTAAAAATGAACATTTTTTTTATTCAATTGTAAAAGGTTTAGCTTAATTCGCATAAAAATTTTCGAAATTGAACATTCTATATCAGAAATACGACATCAATCAGTGGTTGCCAACCACAAAAAAGGAGGTGGAAACCAAGGGTTGGGACAGTGTCGATGTGATTTTTTTTACCGGTGACGCCTATGTCGATCATCCCTCGTTTGGCGCCGCAGTTATTGGCAGAATCCTTGAATCGGTTGGCATTCGTGTGGCTATTGTTCCCCAGCCCAACTGGCAGGATGATTTGCGCGATTTCAAGAAACTGGGAAAGCCCAACCTGTATTTTGCTGTAACTGCCGGGAATATGGATTCAATGGTGAACCACTACACCGCCAATAAACGAAAGCGGTCGAACGATGCTTACACGCCCGGGGGAAGGCCAGGCCAGCGGCCCGATTATGCAACAACAGTTTACTGCAATATCCTGAAAGATTTGTTTCCTGACGTTCCTATTGTTATTGGTGGAATTGAAGCTTCATTGCGCCGCGTCACTCATTACGATTACTGGAGCGACAAACTAATGCCGTCGATTTTGGTCGATTCAAAAGCCGACATGCTCTTTTATGGCATGGGCGAGAAATCCATTTTGGAATATACTGAACTCATTCAAAAGGGAGTCGATTACCGAAAGTTGACAAACATTCCGCAAACAGCTTTTCTTGTACCGAAGGACGAAACTTATGCTTCCAATAAAAAATGGAACAGCATCGATTTGTTTTCGTACGAAGAATGCCTTCAGGACAAAAAGAAGTACGCCAAAAACTTCATGCACATTGAGGAAGAATCGAACAAGGTTGAAGCCAATGTACTTAGACAAGAAGTTGGAAGTCAGCAAGTAATCATCAACCCACCCTGGCCGCCACTCGAAGAAAAGGAGATTGATCGTTTTTACGATTTACCTTATACCCGTCTGCCCCACCCTCGCTACAAGAACAAGGAAGAAATTCCGGCTTACAACATGATCCGCCATTCGGTCAATATTCATCGCGGGTGTTTTGGTGGCTGCACGTTTTGTACCATTTCGGCGCACCAGGGAAAATTCATTGCCAGCCGGTCCGAAGAATCCATCCTGAAAGAAGTGGATAAGTTGGTGCTGATGCCCGATTTCAAAGGATACATTTCTGATTTGGGCGGCCCGTCGGCCAATATGTACAAAATGAAAGGCATTCATCAGGAAATTTGCAACAAGTGCAAGCGCCCATCCTGTGTTTTTCCTGATGTCTGTAAAAACCTGAATATCGATCATAAACCGATGCTTGATTTATACAAAAAAGTACGGCAGCATCCCGATGTGAAAAAGGCATTTATCGGCAGCGGAATCCGCTACGACATGATTTTAAAAGAAACCAGCGATCCGCAAGTGAATAAAAATAACATGGAATACCTTCGCGAAGTAATCAAACACCATGTTTCGGGCCGTTTAAAAGTTGCTCCGGAACACACTTCCGATCAGGTACTCGATTTGATGCGAAAACCTTCTTTTAAACTTTTTCACAAGCTTAACCGTGTTTTTCAGGAGATTAATAAAGAAGAGGGTCTCAATCAGCAACTCATTCCGTATTTTATTTCAAGCCATCCGGGAAGTGAAAATGTGGATATGGCCAATCTAGCCGTCGAAACCAAACAACTCGATTTCAAACTCGAACAGGTTCAGGATTTTACGCCAACACCAATGACTCTGGCTACTGTAATTTATTATAGTGGTTACCATCCATACACCATGCAACCCGTATTTACCGCCAAAAGCCAGAAAGAAAAATTGGCTCAGCGGAAATATTTTTTCTGGTACCAGCGCGAATATCATCAGGAAATTAAAAATGAGTTGCTTCGGCTGAACCGCCGCGATTTGCTCGACGGACTGTTTGGGAAATCCTCTGCTAAGCTTTCTAATTCAACTGGTTCTTTAACCTCCAAGGAAAAGGATTTTCGGCAAAAACCAAAACGACAATAAAACAATTTGATCATATTACCATTGACAAATAGCCATTCAATCCTTTATCAATAACCCCTTGCAATGCGAACAATAAAAATTACCGTTCTTTTATCGACCTTGTTCTTCCTGAATTCGTGTGCCGAATTAACCCAAATTGCACAAACTGCAGTGAACCAGAATTTGCCTTTAACCAATGCTGAGATTGTTGGTGGACTGAAAGATGCACTTTTAGTTGGAACCGATAGTACTGTTGCCCATTTGTCGGCCATTGATGGTTATCTGAAAGATCAGGCAGTTAAAATTTTACTTCCTCCTGAAGCCAAAAACATAACTGATCATCTTTCGAAACTTCCTGGAGGAGCCAAATTGGTTGATGATGTGATTGTCAGGATTAACCGTGCAGCCGAGGATGCTGCCAAAGGTGCCAAGCCCATTTTTGTGAACAGTGTGAAGGAAATGACTTTTACCGATGCGCTGCAGATTCTGAAAGGCCCGGATAACGCGGCAACCCAATATTTCAGACAAAAAACATCGGCTCAGCTAAGCGAATTGTATCGCCCTAAAATCCGCGAATCACTAAATAAAAATCTGGTTGCCGGTATTTCTACCCAACAGTCGTGGAACGAACTGACCGTGCAATGGAATAAGCTGGCTGGTTCTGCTGTTGGAAAGATTACCGGAATGAAATCTGTTGACGTGAAATTGGAAGATTACATCTTGCAGCAGGCTTTAAACGGCATGTTCCTGAAAATCGAAGCGCGCGAAAAAGACATCCGCAACAACGCTAATGCCCGAGTGACCGGCCTTCTAAAGCGGGTTTTTGGTAATCAAAAGTTGGTGAAATAAAGAAAATCTAGTCATTGATAGTTATTGAGTCATTCGTAATAGCCACAGTTCTGCTAAAAAACGATATATGACGCCTAGCGAATGACAATTAATGACTGGAAGTTTCTGCAAACTGCGACTGAATACTGATCACTTCGCTTGAAAGAACCGCCCTTGCCAAGTATTTCTTTCTGCGAGTACCTTTTCGAGTTTGGCGGTAAATTCAAAGTTTTTAAGGCCCCAGCGCGGAGCTACCAGCAGTTTGTCTGGGGCTTCGCTTACAAAGCGTTCAACAATGATTTTCGGGTTTAGCAGTTCGAGGTATCTTACCGTCAAATCAAGGTATTCATCTACTGTAAACATGTGAAAATCTTCAGGATTTTGCTGAAACTCGCGGTGCATCCTCGTTCCTTTATGAATTTGCAACTGGTGTAATTTCAGGTTTTCGACCGGCAATTGCGAAATCACTTTGGCCTGATCGAGCCAATCAGCTTCGGTTTCACCCGGCAATCCCAAAATTAAATGTACACAATTGTGAATATTCCGCTTGCCAGTTTCATTCAACGCCCACATCGATTCTTCAAAACTATGGCCACGGTTCAGTCGTTCAAGACTCGCATTCCGATGTGATTCGATTCCAAACTCGACCATAATGTAATACCTTTCAGACAATTGCTGAAGGTAATCCAGAATTTCAGGAGAAACACAATCGGGACGGGTGGCGATCACTAAACCAATTACCTCTGGATGAGACAACGCTTCCTCATAAAGCATTTTCAGGTTTTCAAGCGGAGCATAGGTATTACTGTACGATTGAAAATAGGCCAGATATTGCATCGATTTGTACTTCCTTGAAAAGAATTCAATACCTTCAGTAAGTTGAAGCGAAACACTTTTTTTTAGGTCACAATAACCCGGCGAGAATGTCTGGTTGTTGCAATACGAACAGCCTCCTGTGCCTTTCGAGCCATCGCGATTGGGACAGGTAAACCCAGCATCAATCGAAATCTTTTGAACCCGGCCATTGAATTTCTTCCGGAAATGACCCGAAAAATCGTTGTATCTTTTATCGCTTCCCCAAGGAAATTGGCTCATCACAATCGTTTTATCTGAATCGTCAAAAGTATCTCAATTTATTGGGTTTCAAAACCAATTTAATCGGGTTCTTGGATTACAAAAGGCTTCAAGACATTTACAAAATCAGGCATATTTTTATTAATCAAAAAGTTCAGAAACCAAAATTATGAAACAAAGCGACACCAGTCAAACACTAACAACCAGAACAAATACTACTTACACCAAAACACAAATTGTAAAATTGTTAAAAAATAAGTTTATAACTTTTCGATCAGAGTACCGGTTCAAGACCTGTTTCTCGGATCATTTTTTTTAAATTTAAAGAACGTTAATTCACTTCTATGTTTAAACCTGAAGATATTAGCCAGATCGCTGCACGAGGAAGTCAACCGGAAGTTATCAAACAGCAAATTGATAATTTCAAAACAGGTTTTCCATTTCTGAAACTCACCGAGGCTGCAAGTAATTATCACGGGATTATCCAGCTTTCCGAAAGTGAAGTCCAGAAATACATTTCCATTTTCGAAGATAAAAATTCGCAGGGATTGGACCTTTTAAAGTTTGTTCCGGCTTCCGGTGCTGCTACCCGAATGTTTAAATCTTTGTTTTCGGCCTTGGACAGTTTACGAAAAGGAAAAACAGTCGTTGAAGTTATGGCTGACAAAGAAGTCGCCTTGTTCTTTGATCAACTTAATCGGTTTGCATTTTACGAAGATTTACAAACATTAGCCGATTCCGAAAACAACTCGGGTGAAGTTATTTCGTTACAGAAACTACTGGAATGGGTTCTTCTGGAAGAAGGTCTTAATTATGGAAATTTACCGAAAGCATTGTTAAAGTTTCATTGCTATCCAGATCGCAACCGGACTTCGCTGGAAGAACATTTCGTTGAAGGAGTCCAGTATTCCCAAAACGGTTCCAGAACCGTCAACCTTCATTTTACGGTTTCGGCCGAGCACCAGCAGGCTTTGGAAACACTGGCGAACGAAATTAAACCTGAATACGAAAAAATATATGGAGTCACTTATCGGGTAAACTTTTCAAATCAAAAACCATCAACCGACACCATTGCCGTAACCTTTGACAATGAGCCTTTCAGAGACATTGACAATTTGTTGCTTTTCAGACCAGCCGGTCATGGTGCATTACTCGAAAACCTAAACGATCTGGATGCGGACATCATATTCATTAAAAACATCGACAACGTTGCTCCCGATCAGCTTAAAAAATCAACATCCGATTATAAGAAAGCACTGGCCGGAATATTAATCAGTCTTCAGGAACAAATTTTCAACTATCAGAAAATACTTAACCAGCATCAACCGGACACATTAGAAAGCGGCTTTTATGCCGAAGTTGCTAATTTTCTGGAATATGTATTGAATATTAGCCCGCCAAAAAATCTGCTTGGAAGCGATAAAGATGAATTATTTCAATATTTCAGCAAAAAAATCAACCGCCCGGTAAGGGTTTGCGGAATGGTAAAAAACCAGGGAGAACCGGGTGGAGGTCCGTTCTTCGCGCGAAACAGCGATGGTTCCATTTCACCACAAATTGTAGAAAGTTCGCAAATCGATTTCAATGACCCGGAACAAGCGGCCATTGCCAAAACATCAACCCATTTTAATCCGGTTGATTTGGTTTGTGGCATTAAAAATTTTGAAGGGAAAAAATATAATCTTTTGGAATTCAGTGATCCAAAAACCGGATTAATAACAACGAAATCGAGTGACGGAAAAGAATTGAAAGCGCAGGAACTACCGGGGCTGTGGAACGGATCGATGTCGGACTGGAACACCCTTTTTGTGGAAGTTCCTCTCGAAACATTTAATCCCGTAAAAACAGTTAATGATCTGTTAAGAAAAGAGCATCAAACAAAATGACTCTTTTCGAAAAAGTATTCTTAAATTTGCAACCTTTAAGAGTGAAGATATGAACGAGGACGCCAGAGATAATTTTGAAGAGGATGACTTTCAGGAGGCGGTAGCACGTTTCAAAAAAATGGTTAAAAACCACACTTCAAAATACTTTGATGTATATGAAGTTGAGGGGATTATCGATCATTTTTTAGAAGATGGTAGAATTAAACTTGCAAAAAAAGCAGTAGAAATTGGGCTTAGGCTTCATCCATCTTCTGTTTCAATCAAAATCCGTCAGGCCCAAGTACTTATGAATGAAGGCAAATTAGAAGAATGCCTTGAATTATTGAGTGTGGCCGAAAAAATCGAAACCAATAATCCGGATCTTTACTTAACCAAGGGTGGAGCTTTAAACTTACTGGGTGACGTTGGTAAAGCCGTCGAAGCCTTTGAGCAGGCACTGACAATGCCCATCGACGATCCAGACGAAACTCTTTACAACATTGGCATTTCATTTGGGCAAGCCGGAGAAACGCATCTGGCTATTAAATACCTTGAAAAAGCCCATAAAGAAAATCCTCAAAACGAAATTGTACTTTACGAATTGGGATATTACTGTGACAAGGATTCACGCTTTGAAGACAGCATTGAATATTACGACAAATACTTAAATATCGATCCTTTTAATCATTCGGTTTGGTACAACATCGGAATTACCTACAACCGGATGGGAATGTTCGAAAAAGCCATCGAAGCTTACGACTATTCCCTTGTTCTGAATGAAGATTTTCTTCACGCTCATTTTAACAAGGCCAATGCCCTTGCTAATAACAATCAGTTTGAAGAAGCAATAGAATGTTACCTGGAATATTTGCAGCTTGATCAGGATAACGACGATGCTTATTGCTATCTGGCTGAATGCTACCTGAATTTGGACAGATACCCTGAAGCACTGCTTAATTACGAGAAAGCCATTGAACTGAATGATACCAATTCCAGCGCCTGGTACGGTTCGGGATTAATAAAGTGGTCGGACGGTGAGTTGACTGAAGCCCAAACTTGTCTAAAAAAAGCGATTGGCCTAGAAGAAGATAACTCCGATTTTTGGGCTATGGCGGCCAAAATTCACGCCGAACTCAATGAAAATAAAGAAGCCATTGAGGCATTTGAAATGGCAACTTCGCTTGAACCCGAGAATATTGAAAATTGGCTTTCCTATTCGGAAATGTTTTACGATTTGGATGATACCGACCGGGCCATTGAAGTCTTAAAAACAGCAAACAAGTTCAACAAATCAGATGCTTTTCTTAATTACAGGTTAACCGCATATTTACTCGACAAGAACGAAGAATTAGAGGCTGTTTGCCACTTTGAAAAAGCATTAAAAATTGATTACAGTAAACAAAACGAATTGTTTGAATTTTATCCGGCAGCATTAAAAATCGAATCGATCAAGAAACTTATCTCGCAATACCAAACAACGAAACTATAAAACGATGAATTATCGGTTGCCACACGTGCCGGAACGACCAGAAAAACCTCGCGAAAGCGGAATTACCATGGTTATGGATAAAGGGTTGAGCTTGCGCGAAGCGGAAGATTTATGTGACATCTCAGCACCGTATTGTGACCTGATTAAATTAGGTTTTGGGACATCAATCATAACCAATCGTTTGCTCGATAAAATTCGCCTCTACAAATCAGCCGGATTGAAACCCTATTTTGGAGGCACTCTTTTCGAAGCATTTGCTGTTCGTGACATGCTCGATGAATACCGCCGTTTTCTGGATGAATATGAAATGGAAATGGTTGAAGTTTCAGATGGAGTTATGGAACTGGAACATGACCTGAAATGCGAATACATTTCAGATTTCAGTAAAAATTACACCGTTTTATCAGAAGTGGGAACCAAACTGAAAGGCAAAGAAATCTCCAACGAAAAATGGATTTCATACATGCAGACCGAATTGAATACAGGTGCATGGAAAGTAATCGCAGAAGCCCGGGAAAGCGGCAATATGGGAATTTATAACGACGATGGATCTGCCAACCACGAACTAATCTTAGGCATTAAAAAAGCGGTTAATCCTGACGTTATTCTTTGGGAAGCCCCATTAAAAGCGCAACAGGTCTGGTTCATCAAACTTCTTGGCCCAAATGTTAATCTTGGAAATATTGCAACCGACGAAATTATCCCGCTTGAAACATTGAGACTCGGTCTCCGCGGCGATACTCTGCTTTCTTTTATCCCATGCAAACACAATTGGGATATATAAAAGAAAGTGGACAATGATGGCCACCAACTTTCATCGAAAAAATCCTTGAGAATATGAACCCAACACTTTTATTAATCGATATTCAGAACGACTACTTCGAAGGTGGAAAAATGGAACTCGTAAAAATGGACGAAGCTGCAGAAAATGCACAAAAGCTTCTCTCCTACTTCAGAAAGAAAAACTTGTCCATCGTTTTCATTCAACATTTGGCCACCAAACCAAACGCAAGCTTTTTTATTCCTGACACATCCGGTGCTGAAATACACGATACTGTTCGTCCTTATGAAAATGAAACGGTAATTGTCAAGAACTTTCCAAATAGTTTCCGTAAAACCGATTTACATCAGTACTTGCAGAGTATAAATTCAACCATCTTAGTAATTTGTGGTGCGATGAGTCATATGTGTGTTGATACCACTACCCGAGCGGCAACCGATCTGGGTTATTCGTGCACGCTAATTTCAGATGCATGTGCTACACGCGATTTGACGTTTAATGATCAAACGGTAAAAGCTAGAGATGTGCAGATTGCCTATATGGCCGCACTAAACGGTACTTTTGCCCAGGTTATTTCTACCGACCAATTTCTGAAATCAACTCAACCGGAATAAAAAAAGGCAATAAAAAGCCCGCCGGGTAAGGTGTGAGGTAATTTCCGGCGGGAGTTAATAAATATTGGTATCAATAATAAAATTCAACCGGGGTTAGACTCTTAGTTCTAATTTCACTGTCTTCCAGAAGATCAAATGCATTGAAACCGAATTCACGAACAAAGTTAAACTTCATTTCTGCAGCTCATTCCGGCTAAACGCAAACAAAACCACGGATTTATATACTACTTGAAGCAAAGAAAGTTTTGCACTTCAAAAATAGAAATTTATCCTGTTCCAAACAACGGATAATCATTCATGATTATAGAAAAAATAAAATCTTAAATGAAGTAATTGCGCTTTTAAGTATCTTTGAAATCCTAGAAAGTATTAAAAACAAGAGCGATGAAATTCAGAATTTTAAACACCATCCTAATCTTCCTGATTTTCTCTTCTTTTTTGAGTATTGCACAGGAAGAAACAACCTTTGTAAAATTATCTGATCCTGTTCCCGAATTTGAGTTTGAAAGAAGTCCGGAAAAAATCGTAAATATCGCCGAACTAAAAGGAAAGACCATACTGATTATTTTTTTTGCAACATGGTGTGGACCTTGTCGAAAGGAACTCCCATTAATTCAGTCAGATATATACAACAAGTATAAAAAGAATCCGAATTTCGAATTACTTATTTTTGGTCGGGAACACAACTGGGACGAAGTCACCAAATTCAAAGAAACAAATAAATTTTCAATGCCGATTTATCCCGATGCCAATCGTAAGATTTATTCCAAATTTGCAGGTCAATATATTCCCCGGAATTTCCTAATTTCTCCGGAAGGGAAATTGCTTTTTAGTTCAATTGGGTTTAATGAAAAAGATTTTAAAGCACTAAAAGAAACAATTGAAAATCAAATCAAAAAGAAATAATCAATAATTTATAATACAAAAGCCAACGCAATTCTCTCTCTAGCTTTTGTATTATAAATAAAAACAGGCACTATTTTGCAGCGATGGTTTCAATTTCAATAAGAGCGCCCATTGGCAAATCTCTTACAGCAAAAGCCGCCCTTGCCGGAGCATTTTCTGAATAGTATTTTCCATATATCTCATTCATTGCCTTAAAGTTAGCCATGTCGCTCAACAAACAAGTTGATTTAACAACATCACCAAAATCATATCCAGCTTCTTTCAAAATCGCACCAATATTTTTTAACACCTGATTGGTCTGTTCCTGAATTCCTCCATCTACTATTTTCATGGTTTGCGGATCAAGCGGAATCTGCCCGGAAACATAAAGAGTTCCATCTACTTCAACAGCCTGACTATATGGTCCAATTGCTGCCGGTGCATCCGAAGTTTTAATTATTCGTTTCATAATCGATAATTTGTTTTTTACAACATCAAAATTAAACAAAAATCCCGGGAAAGAATAGTTATATCATCCCGGGATTCTTATCTATATAAACGATTACTTATACATGTTTTTCAGAAAGATAGCGCTCTGCATCAATAGCGGCCATACAACCCGAACCGGCGGCAGTAACAGCCTGACGATAAATAGGATCCTGTACATCGCCACAGGCAAATACCCCAGGAACATTCGTTTTCGAACTTCCCGGAATTGTTTTAATGTAACCTACATCATCAGTTTCAATATATTCTTTTACAAAATCAGAATTTGGCTGATGACCGATTGCCAAAAAGAATCCATCAATTTTAATGGTAATTTCTTCTTCCTCAGGAGTTCCTTTCTTTTTCCAAAGTGTTGCTCCTTCAACAACCCCATCACCAAACAAATTTTTGGTCTGATGCTCCCATAAAACTTCAATATTCTTCGTCCGGAAAACCCGATCCTGCATCACTTTCGTAGCCCGTAGTTCATGTCTCCTAACAATCAAATAAACTTTATTCGCCAGTCCTGCCAGATAAATGGCCTCTTCCGCTGCGGTATCGCCACCGCCAACAACAGCTATATCTCTTCCACGATAAAAGAACCCATCGCAAGTAGCACAAGCCGAAACACCACTACCCGCATATTTTTTCTCATCATCAAGTCCAAGATACTTGGCTGTCGCTCCAGTTGCAATTATAACAACCTCTGCTTCAATTACTTTTTTATCATCAATCCATACTTTATGAACCGGTCCAGAGAAGTCAACTTTGGTGGCCAATCCCCATCGAACATCTGTTCCAAAACGAATAGCCTGTGCTTTAAAATCATCCATCATCAACGGGCCTGTAATACCTTTGGGATAACCCGGAAAATTTTCAACTTCTGTGGTGGTAGTTAATTGTCCTCCTGGCTGAAGCCCTTCATACATGACCGGATTGAGATTTGCCCGAGCAGCATATATAGCTGCAGTAAAACCTGCTGGACCAGATCCAACAACCAGGCACTTTACTTTTTCAGTTTCGATGGCCTGCTCTGGAATATTGCTATTTGTATTGTCAAGATTCATTACTTTAAACATGTTATCAAATTTAAATTTTTGCTGTTCAAAGTTACAAAAGAAGCGATCACCTACAACGCTGGCACAATCAATAATCATGATGCGCCCATAGACAAAACCGAACATACTTTTCTATTGAAAAGCCGTTTTGTATGTTGAGTTATGTCCTTAATGGCAATTAGCTTAACTAGCCTAACAAGAAGACACAAGACAACTCGTAACATATTAATTATTAATAATATATTAAAAAATAAATAAACAATTTTAACTTCAAAAAAGTAACTTAAACCTATTTTTAAGGTATAAGGAATTGATGTAATACTAAAAATCATGAAAGCTAGAAAACGGATATTAGATATTAGAAAGCAATCAAGGATTGCTTCTTCTAATGAAAATTTGTGGTTTTTTAGTGATGATCGTACTAATGACCAATCGATTGATGCAAAAAGGAAATCAATGAGAAATGACCGTTTAAGCATCTTAAAGAATGACTATAACCGATTCTATTCTCAAGATTCGGATAAGGACAAGAATAAAAAAGAATGTTCCTTTATAGTTGATTGGCAAATGACAGATACGTTCTAAGCAGGAAACTACGTTTATCATCGCAAAAACCTAATAATCAACTATATTTCATTAAAAGGTGTTTAAAATTTTGTTCCATTGGAAACAAAAAAGATTTATTTTCAATTTAGCTGACTAACAATCTCATTCAAAAAAGCAATTTTACTATTTAATATAGATAAAAAAATGAATGTACTAATGTTTGGGTGGGAATTTCCTCCTAATATTTCGGGTGGATTAGGAACGGCGTGTTATGGCATAATTAAAGGACTGGCGGAATATAAAGACGTTAACATTACTTTTGTCATTCCGAAATCTCAAGGCAATGAACTTCTAACTGACAATTTACAACTAATTAGCGCTGATCAGGTTTCTATCAGTCAGGAAACTTTGTTAACCAGAAATTTGAGTAATGTTAGTTTTCTACAAGTCCAATCAAAGCTGGTACCTTATCTCACTCCAGAAACCTTTTCAGAACAAACTCAGGAGTACTTTAAAGATGAAAAAATATCAACACCAACATCAGGGATCAGAATTCCGTTTTCAGGCAAATACGGACCAAACCTGTTCGATGAGATAAACAATTATGCCGTCGTCGCAAGAACAATTGCCAGAAAAACCCATTTTGACCTAATACATGCTCACGATTGGCTTACTTTTCCGGCGGCAGTTGCCGCGAAGCAAATTTCAGGAAAACCACTCGTCATACATGTTCACTCAACCGATTTTGACCGCAGTGGAGGGGCTATTAATCCTGATATTTTTGCCATTGAGAAACAAGGCATGGACGAAGCTAATAAAATTATAGTGGTTAGCAATCGAGTAAAAAACAGACTTACAGAACAATACCATATTCCATCAGAAAAAATTACAACTATTTACAACGGCATAGAAAATCAAGCTACACAATTTGAAGAATTGAGACATCAGTCTTCTTATAAGGGGAAAATTGTAACATTTTTAGGACGCATAACCATTCAGAAAGGACCTGAATACTTTGTTGATGTTGCCAGAATGGTAATCAAACGAATGAAAAATGTCCACTTTGTTATGGCCGGAAACGGAGAATTAAGGGATCGAATTCTTGAATTAAGTGTGAAATATGGCATTAGCAACAGGTTTCATTTCACTGGATTTTTGAATGGAACTGAAGTTAAAGAAATGCTTTGTCAAAGCGATATTTTTATTATGCCATCCGTGTCAGAACCTTTTGGAATTGTACCACTTGAAGCCATGCAAGCCAACGTTCCTGTCATCATTTCACTACAATCAGGCGTTTCAGAAATAGTAAGAAATGTAGTAAAAACCGATTTCTGGGATGTACATGCTATGGCCGATGCCGTTCATGGAATTCTCAAATATAAAAAGTTATCGAAAACATTACGTGTGGAAGGAAAGCAGGAAGTCAATAAACTTAACTGGAATCTACCGGCAAGTCTGATTAAACAAGTTTATATGAATACACTTTTAAATAAAGCTTCCTGAAATGAAGAATGTCTGTCTGTATTTTCAAATTCACCACCCATTTAATTTGCAAACGTTTCGTTTCTTCGATATCGGAGAATCTAAATCATACTATGACAATACTCGAATTGAACGGGAAATTCAGGATGCAGCGACGAACTACTATTTACCAACAAACAATTATTTGCTCAAACTTATTCATCAGAACAAAGAAAATTTGAAACTCACATATAGCATATCAGGAACAGCATTAGATCAGATTTTGATTTATACACCTGAATTAATCTCCAGCTTCAGGCAACTTGCAGCTACAGGACAAGTTGAATTTGCGGGCACTACAGCGTGGCACTCCATTGTTTCACTTACTGATAAAAATGATGAATTCGCCGAAAATATCAAACAAAATCGACAACGTACAGAATACTATTTTGAACAAAAGCCAACAGTATTTGTAAATACAGATCTTCTGTTTACCGATCAAATTGCAAAAATTGTTGCAGAAGCAGGATATCCGGCAATCTTATCCAACGGCATAAGCAGAGCATTACATTGGAGAAGTCCGAATTACCTTTATTCATCTGGAGGCAGTAACCAAATCAGATTATTGTTCAGAAACGAAAAAATAAGCAACGAATTAACAGCTATCCTTGCAAATCCAAATAAAAAAGAGGCCCAGAAACAAATAAAAGGACTTTTTGCTGCCCTGGAAACCATTCAACCAGAAGAACCCATCATAAACATCTATCTTAATTATAAGACATTAGGTGGAGCAAACAAATCAGAGAAACAACAATTACTCCGGTTGTTAATATCTAAAATCATTAAGGATCAATCCTTCTGTTTTAGCCTGCCATCCAGGATGACAGAGCAATATGGCCCCATTTCAGAAATAGAAACAGAAGTACCCATTTGCTGGATCGAACATTTTCACCCAGAATATTACCCCGGAAATGTTTTGCAAAAAGATGCCATTAGACAATTATTTAAACTGAGTAAGAAAGTTGAAAGCACAGACAATAGTAATTTAAAAATAGAATGGTATTACCTGCAATCTTCAGATCACTTTCACCTGATGGACGAAAACCATCCAGATTATCAAGACAATACGACAAACTCAAGAATATTTAAATCAAAATACGAGGCCTACATTAATTACATGAATATTTTAGAAGATTTTAAGGGTCGAATAATAAATGACACAAAAATAGAAAAGACAAAAAAAGCTGTTCATAAATCCAGTTCAACAGCAAATAGTCGCCAGTCCCATGAATTTTAACAAGTAAAAAATCGACTTTTTTTTGCAGAACTAAAGAAGATGGCTACTTTTGCAGGCACAAATGTTCGGGGTGTAGCGCAGCCTGGTAGCGTATCCGTCTGGGGGGCGGGGGGTCGCAAGTTCAAATCTTGTCACCCCGACTAATTGAATATCAAAGGGTTAGACTGAAATGTTTAACCCTTTTCTTTTACTTTTAGTGCCGGATTAGTGCCGATTTTTACATAAACTTCTTAGTCTGAAGACAGGGCAAAAACATTCCTATTATACTTATAATAAGCACTATAACCGCAATTATTACATGATGCCGTTTGCTATATCAGTAAGTTTGCTGGCGACTTCCCCTAACGAACAGTTTGCTTCATCTTTCATTAATTTCGTAGCTGTTACTAACATTTTTTGATGATGCAAAACCACGACTTTTTCTTCGATGTCTTGTCCGGGTTCTTTTTTTATAGATTTACCTTTTTCAGCATTGAACTGTTATTCACATTTATGGCTCGCCTGACAATATCCTTACCTCCAAGCCTCATTACTATGAGTCGTCCAATAACAAATATTAAATTAGGCAATTAAGGCGAATACGAAACTAAAATCTAACAATTCATATCCCAACCTAAAAACTGTTACGATTTCATTTTTTTTGACGTCTCTTCCGAAAATGCCAATCGGCCAAAACCAAGAGAAGAGCGATAAAAAGAAAGATTACAAAATAAACATCTTTGCTGGGATATAGAGGCTCCGGATTGCCTATATTGACATATCCAAGCCAAAAATGTGGATGAGCAGTTAACGGATCGGAGTTATTAAGATGATTCAGTTTAGCCATTCGAAGCGCAACATCTTTTTGTTTTCCTTTTGACAAATATTTATAAAAATCCTCCATTATTTTTACTCCTGATTTATCCTCTACTTGCCATAAGGTCATCACAATAGAGGGGCATCCAGCATAAATAAATCCCCGAGCCATACTCATAACTCCTTCTCCCCGCTGAAGTTTTCCTGAACCAGTTTCGCACGCACTCAAAACGGCCAAACGAGCATTGAGCTTCATATTATAAATTTCATAGGCATTTAAGAAGCCATCATCAGTTGACTTTCGATTGGGCTTTGAAAAGACCAATTTCGATAGCATTGGCAAACTATCATTGATAATTGTATGCATGGCCAAATGCAAAATATCAAATTCAGGAGCTTTGTCTTTGAAGGTATTTTCTTGGGCCAACATATCAACAAAAGAAACAGACGAAACAAACTTTGAGATTCCTTTTACTTCATCTTTTGCTCCTGGCAATGAACTCAGAAAATAAGGAACAGCAGTCTCCGGATCTATCCTTGATTCTCTGGAGTCATATTGTGGAGAAAATACCAATAGGCTTTTTGAACTTCTTTTTTTTAGATTAAAGTAATCATATAGAAGAGTTGCCGAATAACTATAATTTATTGCATAATCACGAACAAGATAATTTAAATTTCGAAAATTCATGATGCTTGTATCTGGCATTTGCGTCAGTAACGCATCAAACGGAATGTATGAGAGTTTATCGTGTGGAATAATAGTCAAAGATGTCCCTGTCAGCTTTTTTGCTACAGGCTTTATGAGCTTTTCGTACAACCCAAAAGCTGCAACAGAATAATCCACAAAATCCTTCTTTTTGGTATAAAGGTAATTAGGGTTAATTAGGAAATCATGAAGCGACTGTATATTATTTGCAAACGAATAATCTATAATCTCCTTTGAAAAATTCACAGAATCTTTCGTAATTAAAAAGCGGTAAATTTCCCCTTTACTTGCTTTAGTATCTGGCTCATGAACAAAGTATTCCAGCAATGATTGACGATTGTTTATTTTAGCCTGTATCTCCTTTATCCCAACAACTTTATTTTCATATTTCAAGGTATAATATTGAGGATATAACTTCTCAAACGAATCTATTAACCGATTGTATTCTTCATTGTACTTGAATATTTTTGCCGAATACAAATTAACCTTCTGGGAATCTGGCTTTTCAGAATGGTTCTCTTCAAACAACATGGAGTTATAATTAGCAATATTACCTTTTAAGACATTCTCTTTTTTCATCAACGAATCAGGAATTCCACCAAACTCTTTGGCCTTGATATCTTTAACCGAAGCAAGTAAACTGGAAGATTTACTTCTTTCTGAAAACTCAAAAGCTCGTTCTATATACTCTGCTTTCCTTGTCTGATTGTATAATTTATATGAAATATTTATTGCTTCAGAGAAGGTTGATTCCTGACTCTGAGACAAAAAGAATTTACTATCTTCATTCTCAAACCCAATCTGAAGGCGGTGTATTAGTTCTACAGCATTCAATAGCGACTTCAAACTGGCATCATAACATTTAATCGAATTTTTATAATCGAACTCCGACAAATAGATATCAGCAAGTTTTTCCATGGCTAGAGCCTTCTTCTTGAATACATCAACCAATTGGATATCAGAAATTACATTTTTCAGGGGTGGTTCAACAAAAGGATCTTTGATTTGAAAAGAATCGACAAGTGATACTATAGAATTTTGATAATACTGAATTGCCTCATTAAGGTACTTCTTTCTTTGTGTACGAAAATCTTCAATTTGTCCAGCCTCTGAATTTTTCAAGTAATAATAATCACCAAAATTTGACTGCACTTCAGCGTATGTTGTACTTTTTTCGCCATAAAACTTTAAAACGATTGATTTTGCCTTAGTGGAATAAAGAAGAGCCTTTTCATAATTTTTCTGAGACATCAAAAAAGATGAATAAGCCAGATATTCTGATATTAATTCAATGTTATTATCCCCATATAGTTTATACCAACTATTTATTGCGTTTAAATAGTTCGTCTCAGACAACTTGAATTCACACTTATTTCTATAGGCTGAGGCAATCAAATCATACAATCTGGACTTCAATTCTGGTGTTGTAGTTTTCAAGTTTGACTGGGCAAACTTTATAGCATCATCATTATACCCAAGCTTTAATTGCGTCTCAATTATGTTATATTTTGAATCTTGATAGTTCAAATTATATTTCATGCTATCTTGTTTCAAAATTCTATATGCGTTTTTCTGGTACTCTAATGCTTGGTTGTAATCGCCACTTAATCGAAAGATATTGCCCAAATTAATGTATATAACACCCAACAATGGATAATTCCCCCCATACACCTCAAGAAATAATTTTTCAGCCTTCTTATAAACTTCAATAGCCATATCAAAGTTTTGTGTATTCTTATATATTATTCCTAAATTATTTAATGGAGAGGCTAACCGCGGACTATTTGTCCCATAATTTTCTTCACGAAGTCTCAACAATTGATTAAAACTAGTTATCGCTTTTTCAAAATCGCCTAGCCTACCGGCTGCAATACCCCTCTCTTGAAGTCGAATCGACATTAAACTATCTTGAACAGATAATTTAATGTTCTGAGCTGTTATTCGAACAGAAAAAAAAAATAAGGCTAAAAATAAAAAAAGATATTTCCCATTCATCAGAACAATTATTTGTCTCTATTACATTTAATCAGCAATTTCTAATATCCAATCGCACTTTTCTAAAATCACAAAAAAATTCTAATTACAGGGGTTACCTTTTACCTGATTAGGGGATAAACCATCGAACAAGAATAATTAAGGAACAAGTATTAATCATTAAAATCAAAAGTAATGAAAACTTTATTTGCGAACAACGAAACAAAAAATTTTGATTCTTTCTCTTTCGACGTTTTAACTGCTGAAGAACTTTCTTTGGTAAAAGGTGGAAAAGTTCAGGATTCCTATATGGATTTGAACTAATTTCCTTTCAGATAAAATCATTCATTATTTGTTCATTCAATTGGTTGTTGGTCTGGATAATTCCAGAATAAAAACAACATGGGATTGAATACCCTTATAACGCTACTCATGGCATTATAACACTCTAAGAAACAACAAAATGATACGCAAATCAGAATATTTTGAACAGACAGACAAGTACCTTAACTCGGAATTAACGCTACCGGAGTTAAAAGAATTCGAAATCCAACTGGAGATCGATTCGGACTTGAATGAAGAACTCAACCTTCACCTGGATGTGGAACAGGCTATGTGCGAACAGGACATTATCAGTCTGCGCAACACGCTGAACCAAATCGTTCAAAATCAAACTGAAAATGCATCTAATGAAAATATTAGCGTTTTTGATTCGTTCAGCTTTGGATTAACTGAAGAATTTTCATCACCAAAAAGCAGCAATGCTCAACTTAATCCGGATGATATCTTCAATTTCGGACATTCTTTCCCTAAGATTCATCTTTATCAACACCAGATTGCCGGCAAAGAAAACATCCACCAGTTCTACAAAGAACAATTCGAAACTAATCCTGTAAGTAACGAAGAATCAGAATTTAGTCCATTCGAAGAAGAACTTTTCGCTGACATCCAGAATGCTCTGGAAGAAAACGACATTTTCGATTTAAGAGCTAATTTAATGCAGGTTGCTCAAAGTATTCCGGCCCATCAATATTCAGTTGAAGAGATCGAAGATTACATCTATAACCAGATGGATCCGGAGCTTAAAATTCAATTTGAAGACGAATTGACTATCAATGCTGATCTGGCCAGCGAAGTACGCCTAATCACGGAAATTGACCTTGCAGGGGCTGAAAGCGACATCATCAGCCTGAGAGCTTCTCTAAATAAGATACAAAAATCTGAATTTCAATCATCTGCAAACATAGAAGAACTCGAAAGCTACATTCACAATGAGCTTTCCAGCGAAGAACTCGCTTCTTTTGAAGCTGAATTAACATCGAACCAGAAACTGATGGATGAGATCGAACTGATCAAAAATATCGACCTGGCCCTGGCTGAAACAGATGTGATGCAGTTGAGAAACAACCTTCAAAATATTGCCGGTGAAATAGCCGCAAACAAACATACAGAACGGTCGTTCGCCGGAAAATTTAAAGCTAAACGAATTGTTTTATCCACCGTAGCAGCATCACTTATTCTCCTGTTGGGTATTACCGGAATCATGTCCCGGCAAGCTTCACAAAACGATATCTATCAGAAATTCTACACCAAATATGAAGTTACTGGTATCGTTCGTTCCGCAAACACAACTGCAAATCAGACACTTACGGAAGCCTTGCGAAAATTTGAAAATCAAGACTATAATGAAGCACTGGATCTATTTAGTGAAGTTATAAACAAGGATCAAAATAATATGGTAGGGCATTTTTACACGGGGGTCTCTCTACAGGAAACAGGCAAATACAAAAATGCAATCAAAGAATACGAAACTGTAATTATTGACAAAGACAACCTTTTTACCGAACAGGCTGAATGGTATATCGGGCTCTGTTACCTGCAAACCAACGAAAACAAAAAAGCATACCAGCAATTTAAGAAAATAGCTAAAAACGAAGGATTCTATCAGCAAAAAGCAAAAGCAATCCTTAGCAATATAAAATATTCAGAATAATTAATATTCTTTGTTCGTTCGCAATCTTGTTCCGTATCTATTTTAATGATTAATACTTGTTCCTTTATTATCAATTGTTCTTAAAACCTTATTGTTGTTCGGCTCTTCGATTAATACTTGTTCCTTAATTGTTCTTGTTCAAACCAGGTATTATCCGTAAACCAAACCAGTTTTTAATAGTTCTTAAAAAAATTTAATGTTGTTCGCCCGGCTTAGGCCTTCGATTAGTACTTGTTCCTTAATTGTTCATGTTCAACCAGGTACTTGCTCGAAACCATACCGGTTTTTAAAGTTAATTTAATCACATATAACCCTCATAATAAGCTCGATTTTTATCGGGCTTTACCTGTTTATTAGAATTTATAAAATTAATTCCATTAAACAACAAACAGTATATCAATAAATTAAACAAACAAAGCAAATATTTTTTCATTTTTTTTCTAATTACAGGGGTTACCTTTTACCTGATTAGGGGATAAACCATCGAACAAGAATAATTAAGGAACAAGTATTAATCATTAAAACTCAAAAAAATGAAAACTTTATTTGCGAACAACGAAACAAAAAATTTTGATTCTTTCTCTTTCGACGTTTTAACTGCTGAAGAACTTTCTTTGGTAAAAGGTGGAAAAGTTCAGGATTCCTATATGGATTTGAACTAATTTCCTTTCAGATAAAATCATTCATTATTTGTTCATTCAATTGGTTGTTGGTCTGGATAATTCCAGAATAAAAACAACATGGGATTGAATACCCTTATAACGCTACTCATGGCATTATAACACTCTAAGAAACAACAAAATGATACGCAAATCAGAATATTTTGAACAGACAGACAAGTACCTTAACTCGGAATTAACGCTACCGGAGTTAAAAGAATTCGAAATCCAACTGGAGATCGATTCGGACTTGAATGAAGAACTCAACCTTCACCTGGATGTGGAACAGGCTATGTGCGAACAGGACATTATCAGTCTGCGCAACACGCTGAACCAAATCGTTCAAAATCAAACTGAAAATGCATCTAATGAAAATATTAGCGTTTTTGATTCGTTCAGCTTTGGATTAACTGAAGAATTTTCATCACCAAAAAGCAGCAATGCTCAACTTAATCCGGATGATATCTTCAATTTCGGACATTCTTTCCCTAAGATTCATCTTTATCAACACCAGATTGCCGGCAAAGAAAACATCCACCAGTTCTACAAAGAACAATTCGAAACTAATCCTGTAAGTAACGAAGAATCAGAATTTAGTCCATTCGAAGAAGAACTTTTCGCTGACATCCAGAATGCTCTGGAAGAAAACGACATTTTCGATTTAAGAGCTAATTTAATGCAGGTTGCTCAAAGTATTCCGGCCCATCAATATTCAGTTGAAGAGATCGAAGATTACATCTATAACCAGATGGATCCGGAGCTTAAAATTCAATTTGAAGACGAATTGACTATCAATGCTGATCTGGCCAGCGAAGTACGCCTAATCACGGAAATTGACCTTGCAGGGGCTGAAAGCGACATCATCAGCCTGAGAGCTTCTCTAAATAAGATACAAAAATCTGAATTTCAATCATCTGCAAACATAGAAGAACTCGAAAGCTACATTCACAATGAGCTTTCCAGCGAAGAACTCGCTTCTTTTGAAGCTGAATTAACATCGAACCAGAAACTGATGGATGAGATCGAACTGATCAAAAATATCGACCTGGCCCTGGCTGAAACAGATGTGATGCAGTTGAGAAACAACCTTCAAAATATTGCCGGTGAAATAGCCGCAAACAAACATACAGAACGGTCGTTCGCCGGAAAATTTAAAGCTAAACGAATTGTTTTATCCACCGTAGCAGCATCACTTATTCTCCTGTTGGGTATTACCGGAATCATGTCCCGGCAAGCTTCACAAAACGATATCTATCAGAAATTCTACACCAAATATGAAGTTACTGGTATCGTTCGTTCCGCAAACACAACTGCAAATCAGACACTTACGGAAGCCTTGCGAAAATTTGAAAATCAAGACTATAATGAAGCACTGGATCTATTTAGTGAAGTTATAAACAAGGATCAAAATAATATGGTAGGGCATTTTTACACGGGGGTCTCTCTACAGGAAACAGGCAAATACAAAAATGCAATCAAAGAATACGAAACTGTAATTATTGACAAAGACAACCTTTTTACCGAACAGGCTGAATGGTATATCGGGCTCTGTTACCTGCAAACCAACGAAAACAAAAAAGCATACCAGCAATTTAAGAAAATAGCTAAAAACGAAGGATTCTATCAGCAAAAAGCAAAAGCAATCCTTAGCAATATAAAATATTCAGAATAATTAATATTCTTTGTTCGTTCGCAATCTTGTTCCGTATCTATTTTAATGATTAATACTTGTTCCTTTATTATCAATTGTTCTTAAAACCTTATTGTTGTTCGGCTCTTCGATTAATACTTGTTCCTTAATTGTTCTTGTTCAAACCAGGTATTATCCGTAAACCAAACCAGTTTTTAATAGTTCTTAAAAAAATTTAATGTTGTTCGCCCGGCTTAGGCCTTCGATTAGTACTTGTTCCTTAATTGTTCATGTTCAACCAGGTACTTGCTCGAAACCATACCGGTTTTTAAAGTTAATTTAATCACATATAACCCTCATAATAAGCTCGATTTTTATCGGGCTTTACCTGTTTATTAGAATTTATAAAATTAATTCCATTAAACAACAAACAGTATATCAATAAATTAAACAAACAAAGCAAATATTTTTTCATTTTTTTTCTAATTACAGGGGTTACCTTTTACCTGATTAGGGGATAAACCATCGAACAAGAATAATTAAGGAACAAGTATTAATCATTAAAACTCAAAAAAATGAAAACTTTATTTGCGAACAACGAAACAAAAAATTTTGATTCTTTCTCTTTCGACGTTTTAACTGCTGAAGAACTTTCTTTGGTAAAAGGTGGAAAAGTTCAGGATTCCTATATGGATTTGAACTAATTTCCTTTCAGATAAAATCATTCATTATTTGTTCATTCAATTGGTTGTTGGTCTGGATAATTCCAGAATAAAAACAACATGGGATTGAATACCCTTATAACGCTACTCATGGCATTATAACACTCTAAGAAACAACAAAATGATACGCAAATCAGAATATTTTGAACAGACAGACAAGTACCTTAACTCGGAATTAACGCTACCGGAGTTAAAAGAATTCGAAATCCAACTGGAGATCGATTCGGACTTGAATGAAGAACTCAACCTTCACCTGGATGTGGAACAGGCTATGTGCGAACAGGACATTATCAGTCTGCGCAACACGCTGAACCAAATCGTTCAAAATCAAACTGAAAATGCATCTAATGAAAATATTAGCGTTTTTGATTCGTTCAGCTTTGGATTAACTGAAGAATTTTCATCACCAAAAAGCAGCAATGCTCAACTTAATCCGGATGATATCTTCAATTTCGGACATTCTTTCCCTAAGATTCATCTTTATCAACACCAGATTGCCGGCAAAGAAAACATCCACCAGTTCTACAAAGAACAATTCGAAACTAATCCTGTAAGTAACGAAGAATCAGAATTTAGTCCATTCGAAGAAGAACTTTTCGCTGACATCCAGAATGCTCTGGAAGAAAACGACATTTTCGATTTAAGAGCTAATTTAATGCAGGTTGCTCAAAGTATTCCGGCCCATCAATATTCAGTTGAAGAGATCGAAGATTACATCTATAACCAGATGGATCCGGAGCTTAAAATTCAATTTGAAGACGAATTGACTATCAATGCTGATCTGGCCAGCGAAGTACGCCTAATCACGGAAATTGACCTTGCAGGGGCTGAAAGCGACATCATCAGCCTGAGAGCTTCTCTAAATAAGATACAAAAATCTGAATTTCAATCATCTGCAAACATAGAAGAACTCGAAAGCTACATTCACAATGAGCTTTCCAGCGAAGAACTCGCTTCTTTTGAAGCTGAATTAACATCGAACCAGAAACTGATGGATGAGATCGAACTGATCAAAAATATCGACCTGGCCCTGGCTGAAACAGATGTGATGCAGTTGAGAAACAACCTTCAAAATATTGCCGGTGAAATAGCCGCAAACAAACATACAGAACGGTCGTTCGCCGGAAAATTTAAAGCTAAACGAATTGTTTTATCCACCGTAGCAGCATCACTTATTCTCCTGTTGGGTATTACCGGAATCATGTCCCGGCAAGCTTCACAAAACGATATCTATCAGAAATTCTACACCAAATATGAAGTTACTGGTATCGTTCGTTCCGCAAACACAACTGCAAATCAGACACTTACGGAAGCCTTGCGAAAATTTGAAAATCAAGACTATAATGAAGCACTGGATCTATTTAGTGAAGTTATAAACAAGGATCAAAATAATATGGTAGGGCATTTTTACACGGGGGTCTCTCTACAGGAAACAGGCAAATACAAAAATGCAATCAAAGAATACGAAACTGTAATTATTGACAAAGACAACCTTTTTACCGAACAGGCTGAATGGTATATCGGGCTCTGTTACCTGCAAACCAACGAAAACAAAAAAGCATACCAGCAATTTAAGAAAATAGCTAAAAACGAAGGATTCTATCAGCAAAAAGCAAAAGCAATCCTTAGCAATATAAAATATTCAGAATAATTAATATTCTTTGTTCGTTCGCAATCTTGTTCCGTATCTATTTTAATGATTAATACTTGTTCCTTTATTATCAATTGTTCTTAAAACCTTATTGTTGTTCGGCTCTTCGATTAATACTTGTTCCTTAATTGTTCTTGTTCAAACCAGGTATTATCCGTAAACCAAACCAATGTTTAATAGTTCTTAAAAAAATTTAATGTTGTTCGCCCGGCTTAGGCCTTCGATTAGTACTTGTTCCTTAATTGTTCATGTTCAACCAGGTACTTGCTCGAAACCATACCGGTTTTTAAAGTTAATTTAATCACATACAACCCTCATAGTAAGCTCGATTTTTATCGGGCTTTACCTGTTTATTAGAGTATCTAAATACTCCATATAACTTTTCCATTCACCAAAATCTATCACAGATAATTCTAAAAAAAAGAAAATTTATCTACTTGCAAGGTGTTATATTCTGTTCTGATTTTTTTATACATTTACAACTAACTAACAAGACCATAAACTTATGAACCAATCCATTCTTCAATTTAAGAGTCCATCTTCTATAGGCTTTAAAGTCCAAATAACCATTATATATAAATCCATTTGATTACAAATCTGAAAATACTACGCATAAACATTAACTAACTAAAAAGAACTTATGGAAAATGTAAATCAAAAACGACTATTTATTGCTGCCTGTCTAGCTCTATTGGTTACTGCTATTACTTTTGCGATTAGGGCTAAAATAGAGGGAGTTTTCTCGACTGATTATGGTTTAACGAAAGAGCAAATAGGCTATGCTTTTGGACCAGCTTTCTGGGGATTTGCTATTGCAATGTTTACTGGTGGGTTTATCATTGATCTTGTAAAAACCAAAACAATAATTAGGATGGCATTTGGAATGCACTTTATTGGAATTGTTATGTTACTTCTAGCGAAAGACATGATGTCTTTATTTATTGCCAATGTTTTTATTGGATTCGGAAATGGAAGTGTTGAAGCAGCATGTAATCCACTTATTGCCACTTTATTTCCAAATAACAAAACAAAAATGCTAAATCGATTTCATGTTTGGTTTCCAGGTGGGATTGTAATTGGTGGAGTATTGGCGTGGTTAGTAATGGATACACTCAACCTACGATGGGAAATATTAGTAAGCCTGTTATTCGTTCCATTAACGATATACGGGTTTTTATTTTTTGGACAGAAAATTCCTGAAACCGAACGTGTTTCAAGTGGTGTAAGCTACAAAGAAATGATGCGGAATATTGGAGCTCCATTTACAATAATTGCAACCGTAATATTAATGATTTTGATTGCATCAGTTCCATCATTAAGTTTAAATTTCGATAGTATATATCCTTATTTTGCCGTTACTGTTATTGCAATTTTAGTCATCATTGAAGGAAGAGCAATCAATAAAATTAGTCTGTTATTTCCCTTAGTACTTTTTTGTATGTTGTTAACGGCTTCAACTGAACTAGGAACAACGCAGTGGATTAATGCACTATTAGAGACTAACGGGATTAATCCAATGATAATACTAGTTGTTGTTACAGGAATTATGGCCATTGGGCGATATTTCGCTGGAGGTTTGATACACCGTTTAAATCCAACAGGAGTTTTACTTGGATCAGCGGTAATAGCAACCGTTGGTTTATGGTTGCTAAGCATATCCAATGGCGCAACTATGACCTTACTATCAGCTGCAGTATTTGCCGTTGGTGTGTGCTATTTCTGGCCTACAATGATTGGTGTAGCGTCTGAATATGTACCAAAAAGTGGCGCATTGGGAATGTCAATTTTGGGTGGAGCCGGTTTTGTTGCTACCTCCATGGTATTACCTATTATGGGTAAATCAATCGAAACTTCCGGGCCACAAACTACATTAAGGAATATGTCAGTTTTACCCATTATTTTGATTTTTGCTTTTATCGGACTTTCAATAATTATTAAACAAAAATTTCCTAAAACAAAATAAACTATCGTTAACAATAATTCAAAAGAAATGGATACTCATTAGGATTCCATTTCTTTTGAATTGCAAAAATTAATCTTCAGAATCTAACATTCAATAAAACCTAGACTGCAAGAATCCAAGAGAAAAGAGTAATTTTGACAAAAAAAATCAAACCAATTAACTCTGTAAAATACAAATAATGAAACCAACTCTTTTAATTCTTGCCGCAGGTATGGGAAGTCGTTTCGGGGGACTAAAACAAATTGAACCTGTTGGCCCAAATGGTGAAACAATCTTGGAATATTCAGTTTATGATGCGATCAGAGCTGGTTTTGGTAAAGTTGTGTTTGTTATTCGCGAAAGCTTCTCAGAAAGCTTTAAAAGCCGCTTTGAATCTAAGCTTGCTGGTAAAATTGATGTCGGATATGTCTATCAGGAGACCAACATGTTACCAAAAGGATTTCAACTGCCCGAAAACCGTGAAAAACCTTGGGGAACCGGACATGCTGTTCTGATGGCCAAAGATGCCATAAACGAGCCATTTGCGGTTATTAATGCAGATGATTTTTATGGCGCTGGTGCCTACAAGGTATTAGCTGAATACTTGACACAATCGATAACTCAGGCAAAATACGCAATGGTTGGATATGGTTTAAATCATACTTTATCTGAATTCGGAACTGTTTCCAGGGGAATTTGTGAGACTGATGAAAAGAACCAGTTAACAAAAATCACTGAGACTCATAAAATAAGACCTGAAGGAGATCAAATTCTCTGCGAATCAGAGAAAAATGAAACTATAAAATTAAAGGGCAATGAAACAGTATCGATGAATTTCTGGGGATTTCATCCTTCGATCTTTGAAAACATAGAAGCCCAATTCATCGACTTTCTATCACAAAACATTAATGAACCCAAATCAGAGTTTTACATTCCATTTGTCGTATTTGAAATGATTAAAACCGGACAAATTTGTGTCGAAGTTTTACATGCAGATTCACCTTGGTTTGGAGTTACTTATCAGGAAGATAAACCATTTGTGATTGAACAAATACAGAATTTGACAAATCAAGGTATCTATCCCGAAAAACTTTGGTAACTATTTGGCCTTTTTCAGATGAAGACTTAGATTCGCCTGAAAAAGGCCAAATTAAAATTATCTGGATTTATGAGAAACGGAATCCATTTCTCACTTTAAAATTACCTTTTCACTTTTAACTGGTTGACCGATAAATGTGGCAGCATTTTTTTCAAAAATTTCCACATTTTCGGTAGTGTAATATTTTATCAATCCAGATTTCGAACATTTAATGTCCATTTCTGGATGTCGGCTTAAATATTCTACCAACTTTTCACTCACAATTTTTCCCTGTTCAAGGAGTTGAATACCTTCTGGAACAAATTTTTTAATAATTGGCAACAATATGGGATAATGTGTACACCCAAGAATAATTGAATCAATCTCTGGATCAGCCAACAACAGATTATTAATATTCTTCGAAACAAAATATTCTGTTCCAAGGGAATCAATCTCATTATTTTCAACCAAAGGAACCCATATTGGACAAGCCTCTTGTGTTGTTTTAATGACCTTACCGTTGGCCCATTTCTCAAGTTCGATTGGATACGAATTAGAAAGCACAGTTCCTGTAGTCCCAAGTATCCCTACATGCCCATTCCGGGTAAAATCACCAATAGATTCAACGGCAGGACGGATGACACCTAAAACTCTTCTCTCAGGATCGATCTGTGGCAAATCGTTTTGCTGAATATTTCTCAAGGCTTTGGCTGAAGCCGTATTGCAAGCCAAAATAACTAACGAACAGCCCATTTCAAAGAGTTTCTTTACCGCTTGAAGCGTATATTCATAAACAACCTCGAACGAACGAGGGCCATAAGGAGCACGGGCATTATCGCCTAAATAGATAAAGTCATATTCAGGCATAACTCTAATGAAGTCTTTCAGGATAGTAAGTCCACCATAGCCAGAATCGAAAACTCCGATGGGTCGAAATTTAGTTGCCATAAACCTTTGAATTTTTCACAAAATTAAAAAAGCCATCTCAAATAAGATGGCTTTCCCTAAATTTTATGATACGCTTACTTAATACCTAATTTGGTCTTAACAAAAGGAAGAATATCGAGACTTTCCTTTGAATTGTAAAGGATAGTTCTTGCACTCATGTCGAATACATAAATTAGTCCTTTTTCGGCTCCAACTTCTTTTACCGCTTTATCCGCTTTATCAAACACAGGCTTTAACAGCTCTGTCTGTTTCGTCTGAAGTTGTTGTTGTGCGCTTTGCTGATAAGTCTGTATCCGTTCATTTTTTGCATTAAGATCATCTTCTTTCATTTTCCTTACAGTTTCCGATAAAGAATCTTTTTTTTGCGCATACTCCAAATATAACGTCTGGAATTCTTTCTGCATAACGCCAAGCGCGTCTTCCAGTTCTTTCTGGTATGCAGTAAATTGTTTCTCTGCGGTGGCACGTTCAGGCATTGCCTGGATGAGGGCTTGCAAATCGATATGACCAAATTTTGGAGTCTGAGCATTGGCAAAACCTGCTGAAAGCAACAGTATTCCTAAAACACAAATTTTGAAAACACTTTTCATACTTTTCTAGATTTAATTTATTTTTAAAATTATAATATTATTTTTTATATCCCAATTTGGACAAAACCTGATCGGAAAGATCAAATTTTGGATTTGAGTAAATTAAAGTAACGCCATTCGCTTTATCAAAAATTACGGCATAACTTCCTTCTGTAGATATTTCCTGGATGGCATTAAAAATATCATCCTGAATTGGTTTAACCAATCCCTGACGCTTTTTAAATAAGTCGCCTTCCCTCCCGAAATACTTCCGCTGCAATTCTTTATATTCTTTTTCCTTGGTAACAATCACATCTTCGCGCTTACGTTTCATTTCATCTGAAAGCAATACACTTTCCGACTGAAAATCTTTATACATCTGTTCTATTTCTCCATGCATGGATTCCAATTCTTTCTGATACTGACTGGATAACTGATCCAATTGTTCCTGCGCTGCTTTGTAGGACGGAATGTTTTCCAGAATATATTCAGTATCGACATAAGCAAATTTTTGTGCAAATGTAGTTGCTGCCGCAAGTAATAAAATTCCTGTAATAATAACTATTTTCCTCATCGTGTAATGTTTTAATTTGTTTTTTAGAGGTTTTAGCAAATTCCAGACCAAAAATATTGAATTAAAATTGCTGCCCAATTACAAAATGGAACTGACTTCCAGCGGCATCACTTTGACCCGCAACCGGATCAAAACCATATCCCCAATCAATACCCATCAAGCCAAACATGGGTAGAAAAATCCGGACTCCGACACCGGCTGAACGGTGAAGTTTATATGGGTTGTAGTCAGAAAACTTATTCCAGGCACCACCTGCTTCAAGAAAACTGAGAACATAAATGGTTGATGACGGTTTCAGGATAACCGGATATCTAAGTTCCATAGAAAGCTTATTGTAAATATTCGATCCGGTAGAAGTACTCAAACTGTAATCTTTGTAACCGCGAAGAGCAACAATATCACTTCCATAGAGGTTGTAACCCGACATTCCAGATCCTCCTACGCGAAATCCTTCAAAAGGAGACTCCCTGTATTTATTGAAATGGCCAAGAAACCCATATTCAAATTTTGTGTGTAAAACCAAGTTGGTGTTTTTTGAAAGCGGAGAATACCAATCGCCCTTAAACAACCATTTATGAAATTCAATCCATTTATATCGTTCTGACAGTCCTACTTTACTGTAGTCGACACCATTTAGTAGTGAATATGGTGGAGTTACCTGTAAAGAAAATGTAAAACTTGATCCTTTACGAGTGTATAATGGATTATCCATCGAATTTCGTCCAAAAGCTGTTTTAACGCTAAAATTATTAAAACTGCCACTACCAGTTGTTGTTCCATCATTTAAAAAATAATAATAACTGGCCATATTCTTTAACGTGTAGTGTTCGTATGAGGCCTCGTGATACAGAGTAAAGTAATCATCAGGCCAAGTTAACCGATAACCATACCCCATGGATACTGCTGAAGTTATTTGAATCTGATCAGTGGAAGATTCTTTATTAGAATAGTTTGTATTATAAAGAGAACCGTAACCACTATATAAATTAGAATAATAACTAGAGTTGTTATAACTGTTATATGAGCTGCTTGCCGAATAATTTACTTTGGAATGATTGAATGATAATGTAAATGAATTGGGCTTTCTCCCACCAAACCAAGGTTCAGTAAAGGTAAAGCTATATGATTTATAAAATTTACCACTTGTCTGTGCCCGCAAGCTTAATGCTTGTCCATCACCAGTTGGTAATGGTCTCCATGCTTCTTTATTAAAAATGTTCCGAACCGAGAAATTAGAAAATTTCAAACCAATGGTACCAACAAACATATTGGCACCCCACCCTCCTGAAAGCTCAATCTGGTCATTTGCCTTTTCAACGAGCTGATAATTAATATCTACAGTACCATTCTCAGGATGTGGCCTTACATCCGGATTAATGGCTTCAGGATCGAAATGTCCTAATTGAGACAATTCTCGAACAGTTCTAATAATAGCTGATTTATCGAACAAGTCGCCAGGCAAAGTTCGAAGTTCGCGACGAGCCACATGCTCGTTCGTTTTCGTGTTTCCAGAAATAATTATTTTATCGATAGTAGCCTGACGTCCTTCCTGAATACGCATTTCAAGGTTGATTGAATCAGCCTCAACCCGGGTTTCAGTTGGTGTAAGGTTAAAAAACAAATAACCATGATCGAGATAATCACTGCTTACAGCATCTTCATCCTCTTTAGTTCGTTTGTCTAATAATTTCTGATCGAATACATCACCTTTTTTTATCCCAAGTCTAGCCGACAGATAATCACTGGGATATATAGTATTTCCAACCCATTTAATATCACCAAAATAGTATTTGTTACCTTCATCAACCCAAATATCCAGCCGAACCCGATCATTATCAATTTTAGTAATTGAATCTTTGATTATTGTAGCATCGCGATAACCCTTTTCATTATATTTCTTAATTAGATTTACTTTATCCTCGGTATATTTTTCGGTAAGGAATTTTTTTGAACTGAAAAAATTCTTTAGCTTCTTAGCTTTTGTCTTTTTCATGGATTTTTCGAGTACCCCCTTGCTAATGTTTGTATTCCCATGATATACAATTTCACCAACTTTTACTTTTTCCTTTTTATCAACATTGATATCAAGTATTACACTATTCGTCTGTGCTGTATCGTCACGTTGAATAACATTAACTTCGGTATTCAAAAATCCTTTATCATGAAAAATATTCTTAATCAACTTTTCAGCTGTAGTCAACTGGTTATCAGTAACCTGACTACCCTTCAATAACAATACTTTTTTGGTAATATCATCTTTTTCCGACTTACTCACACCTTTAAAATTAACTTCGGCAAGCCTTGGACGCTCTTGTAAATTAATACGAAGCCAGATATTGTCACCAACAACTTTATCGGCGGTAATCTTGACATCCGAAAACAGACCGTGATTCCAAAGTTTCTTGATTGAATTAGTTATGGCATCACCAGGAACCATTATTTTGTCGCCAACACTAAGTCCAGAAATCTGCAATAATACTTGCGTATCCAGATAACGTATTCCCTGAACATCTAATCCTGCTATGACATATTCTTTTGGACTTGAATAATAGATGGAAAAGTTCGTGCTGTCAGTTTCAGCTTCCTGAGAAAAAACCTTTACGCTGATTAACAGCAGAATAATAAATAGTTTTATTTTATGCATTCTATTTTCGTTATTGAATTAGCTTACTAGTTGTTGACTTGTTTTACCAAACCTTCGCTCTCTGTTCTGAAAATCATAAACAGCCTCAAATAAATCCTCTTTCCTATAATCGGGCCATAATTTGGGCGTAAAATACAATTCACTATATGCAATTTGCCACAATAAAAAATTACTGATTCGGCATTCGCCACTTGTTCTTATCAGTAATTCAGGATCAGGCATTTGTGATGTATTAAGATAACATTCCAGAAGACAGTTATCGATTTCTGAAGGTTGTATTTTTCCTTGTTTTACTTGTTCCGCGATTTGCCTGACAGCCTCAATGATCTCCCATCTCGAACTATAACTTATTGCAATTACAAGTGTTAAACCCGTGCATGAGTCTAATTTATTAATCGACCACAAAAATTTCTCCTGAACATTTATTGGCAAGCTCGAGATATCTCCAATAGCACGAAGCCGAACATTGTTTTTGTATAGCTCATCGGTTTCTTCAGATATAGCCTGAACAAACAACCCCATTAGAGCATCCACTTCGTCTTTGGGACGTGCCCAATTTTCGGTAGAGAAAGCATATAGTGTTAAGTATTCAACGCCAATTTCACCAGCACCTTCAACGACAGAACGAACAGCTTCAACGCCATGTTCATGACCATAAGTTCGCTCATTTCCAAATTGAGCAGCCCAGCGTCCGTTCCCATCCATAATGATGGCCACATGCTTTGGTATTTTATTTGTTATCAGTTTGTCTTTAAATGACATTTCACTCGTTTAAACTATCAATTTTCAATTTTTTCGAGCCAAAAATACTCTAAAAATTTAGTTTATTCTTTTCTATTCTTGTTCCAAATACCCCAGTCGATCATATTTTTCCGCGGAGTTCTCAGTTCCCAATCCTGGTTGCCATATATAAGTTTGTAAACCAAATGAATACCCATATATGCTGTCCAATCATTATTATGAAACTGATCGGTATATTTAATTACAATATTGTCAGAATTCGTATAACTGAGTGGATCGTCCAGATTATCCAGTTTATCTGAAAAAGATTTTCGTAATCCACCCTCAAAACCGATTCCCCATCTCTTGCTAAGATTATATTTTACTCCTAAACCAAATGGAATAGTTGGTGTTATCTCAGAACCATCAATCCCATTAATCGTATATTTAAATGTTTGCATTCCAACTCCTCCATAAATAAAGGTTGACCAAGGCGTTTCCTTATCCCCAACGATATACTTCAGGTAATTCCACTCAAAATTCAACGAAACGTCAAGCACATTTTTATTAAAGCTCCAGTAATTAGTACTCTGATCTGTATTTAATGGTTTAAAATCATATTCACCCTCAGCTCCAATAGTACCATTAATCACATTAAAACGCAAAGCATACCTCGGATTAAAATTGAACCGAACAAAGCCACCATAAGCTGGATTTACCGATTTCTGAAAATCAACCTTTGTCATGTCGCCAAAGTAGGTGCCTGCTCCTCCGAAAATACCAATATCAACACTCGGTTGCCCAATTGCTTTAATTACCAGAAATCCAAATAGAAAAATCACCAATAATCGCTTCATCGAAATGCATTTTTGAAAGGGTTTTACACTCTATAAAACATTCAGGCACTATCATTTACATTCTGAACATAACACCTTCCAAGTGCTACAAAAGTAATATAATTCTGAAATATACATGTCTGATGCCTCTTATAAAACCCAAATAGAGGTTAAAAATTGTTAAGCTCGACAGAAATCAATTTCGTTTATCGACGCCCCACATGAGTTTATTCCGAAGTGTTGAGAAAAAGCTGTGCCCCTTAAGTCTGATAGTCTTGACTTTAAATGGCGCTTTCCGAATTTGGAGCGATTCAGTAAAATATATAGGTTCTGATTTGGAGTCAACCGAAGCAAGAAAATGAAGTCCGCGACCTTCAACCTTTAATGTGATCGACCGATGGTCTGGGACGACCATTGGCCTTACGGTTAAATTATGCGGAGCAATCGGACTGATTACAAAATTTTCAGAGTCAGGCGTCAAAATTGGTCCACCAACACTTAACGAATAGGCGGTTGACCCGGTTGGCGTTGCAACAATTAAACCATCAGCCCAATAAGTATTCAGGAATTCATTATCAATATAGCTATGAATATTAATCATTGATGAAGAGTCGAGTTTTGTAACTGCAATTTCATTCAACGCATATTGAAATACAGGTTCATGATCGGTAACAATTTCCAACTCAAGGACAGTTCTTTCATCAATCAGAATATTTCCTTCCAGAATATCATTTACAGCCCGGTCAATCTCATCTATTGAAATATCAGAAAGAAATCCCAATCGTCCTGAATTAATCCCGACTAATGGTATTGAGCCTTTCTTGGCCACCAAAAACGACTTTAAAAAAGTTCCATCACCGCCCAAACTAAACATGTATGAAACATCATCAGGTAAATCTTCACTATTTTCGAAGGAACCTGTAATTTCAGGATATATACCACAATCCTGTTTTACGTACTCCAGAAACGGACGGTAAACAAAACTTTCAATTTGTCCTTTTTTTAACAAATCAAACAATCGCGATAAAACTCCAAAAAATTCAGGGTTAACAGCTTGTCCATAAAGTGCTATTTTCATGAAAGGGACTTTGAAACAAAATTAAATATTCATAAATTTCATCAACTGGTCAAAACGATCATCATACATATTTTTGATGAGCGAATCGTCCATGTAAACCGCAATGATGTTATAATCATACCGGACAAAGGTTTGAATAATTGCTGACAAATCCATCACATTTATCTTTAATGTTACAGTCATACGCTTCGATTCAACTTCGGGAGAAACATAGAAACTTAGAATCTTGGCATCATTGGCTTCAACAATCTGAGCAATTTGTGAAAGAGAATAATCGATCGAATTCAATTCAAGAACAATTACGCCACCTGGTTCTTGAACGGCGACCAGATCAGCGAATTTTTGCACCAGATCAAATACGGTGATTACGCCACAATACTGATCGTACAGATCGAGAACAGGAACTGCACTTAATTTGAGGCTTGATATTGCCAGAAAAACCTCGTAAATATGCTGATTTGTATGGATATGCGGAGATGGCAAGTGCTCCGAATAATCACCTATGGGCTTGTCGATAATATTCAGATCATAAATAATTTTGTCCGATATCAACCCGACCAATCTTTTCCCTTCAACAACGGGCAAATGAGAAATCCTGAAAATCTCCATCCAATTCAATGCCTTCTGGCCGCTATCAGTCAGCCGTAAAGCAGGAACAACTTCTGAAAGAAGGTTTTGTGCTATCATTTTTTAAGTTTTCAATATCAACTGAATCAAATCTAAATCGTAAATTGCGCCCTTAAAGTTTAAATATGACCAGACTAAGTGTAAATATAAATAAAATAGCAACACTACGAAATTCACGGGGTGGAAATACACCAAACGTAGTCGAAGCAGCTATGAATTGTCAAAAATTTGGCGCTCAGGGAATTACAGTCCATCCGCGCCCTGACGAAAGGCATATTCGCCATCAAGATGTATATGATATCAGGCCGCACATTACTACTGAATTTAACATTGAAGGTTACCCCAGCGAAGATTTTATTCGAATGGTTATCGAAGTAAAAGCCCATCAGGTGACACTGGTTCCTGACACACACGATCAACTGACTTCTGATCATGGCTGGGATACGATCAAACATATGGATTTCCTGAAAGAAGTTATTGCCCGCTTTAAGGCTGCCGAAATCCGGACTTCAATTTTTGTTGATCCTGATCTGGCTGCAATCGAAGGCGCCAAGGAAACCGGCACCAATCGCATCGAATTATACACCGAACCTTTTGCAACCATTTATCCAGTCGACCCAATTCGAGCAGTTGCTCCATTCAAGGAAGCAGCCATATTGGCAAACAAACTAGGATTAGGCATCAATGCCGGACATGATTTAAGCCTGAAAAACCTTCGTTTTTTCCATGATTACGTTCCCTATCTCGACGAAGTATCCATTGGTCATGCTCTTATTGCCGATGCTCTTTATATGGGCTTGAGAAGTACTATTCAGGATTATCTCTCCTGTCTTCAATAACCAATGAAATGAATCTTTTTTTCAGAAAAGAAGGCGAAGGTTTTCCAATTGTTATTGTGCACGGACTTTACGGATCGTCGGATAATTGGCTGACCATAGCCAAAAAGCTTTCGGTAAGCTATAAGGTTTACATGATCGATCAGCGCAACCATGGCCGATCGCCTAATTCAGACGAACACAGCTACGAGGTAATGAAAAATGATCTGGCCGATTTTTTTGATCAGCAAAAAATTGAAAAAGCCATTTTGATGGGACACAGCATGGGAGGCAAAACCGCCATGTGCTTTGCTGCCGATTATCCCGAGCACGTTGAAAAGCTGATTATCGTTGACATTGCTCCAAAAGATTACTTTTTACTGAATGATGAAAGCCAGTATTACCTGCACAATAACATTCTGCGGGCTATGCTCGAAATCGATTTCAGCAGAGTCGAATCGCGGAAACAAGTTGAAGATTATCTAAATGAAAGAATCGACAGCCATCAAATCGTGCAATTTCTCCTGAAAAGTGTCAGCCGTAATAAAGAAAGCCATCAATTTGAGTGGCGCCTGAACGTTCCGGTTTTATACGACAACTTGGATGAAATTATCAAAGGCGTCAATGCCCATTGGTTCGACGACCGCCTACCCATACGAAATTATCCGGTTCTATTTATTAAAGGAGCCAATTCAGATTATATTCTTCCTGAAGATTTTCAGTCCATTCGCCGCATTTATCCCGAAGCCGAAATCGTGCAAATCCCCGATGCCGGGCACTGGTTACATGCCGAACAGCCACAATTGTTTATGGAAACGCTTATCAAATTTCTGAATAAGAAATAGACAAATGACCTTTACCTATTGTACTTCTCGGTTATCTGCTTCAGAAAACGTTTGTGATTGGGTCGCACCTGAGCCCAGATAAAACGCCAGTCCCAGTTTCCGGTAGCCACTCCAGGTGTATTCATGCGGGCTCCCGAATCGAGACCCAGCACATCCTGCATCGGTGCAATCGCTGTATAAGCAGCCGACGCCCATGCGTACTCCATAAAATTACACACAAACTGCTTTCCACTTCCGGCGAGATAACGGTGCAGAAATTTTCGTTCCTTCTTTTCAATCGAATTGAACCAGCCCAGCGAAGTGTCGTTATCGTGAGTTCCGGTATAAACCAGAAAATTAGCCGAATAATTATGCGGTAGATTCATATTGGCGGCATCAGAGCCAAAAGCAAACTGAAGCACTTTCATTCCCGGCAAATTAAACTCATCCCTAAGTTTTTCCACTTCCGGAGTGATGATGCCAAGGTCTTCGGCAATGACTGCCAAGCTGCCCAATTGCTCCTTCAGTTTCTGGAACAATTCGCGTCCTTTGGCTGGTAACCATTCGCCCTCAACTGCGGTTTCAGCCTCCGCCGGAATCGACCAGAATGATTCCAATCCACGGAAATGATCAATACGAACCTGATCGAACATCCGCAAATTAAAATGAATTCGTGCCAGCCACCAGTCGAAATTGCGCTCAGCCACCCGATTCCAGTTGAACACCGGATTTCCCCACAACTGGCCGGTTTCGCTAAAATAGTCGGGCGGCACTCCACCCACCTGCGTAGGTTTTGCCTCGCTGTCGAGTAAAAACAGATCCTGGTTCGCCCAAACATCAACACTATCGAACGAAACATACAACGGAATATCGCCAATGATGCGAATACCTTTCGAATTGGCATAAGCTTTTAGCTTAAACCATTGCCTAAAAAAAATAAACTGCACGAATCGGTGAAAATCGATTTCAGCTTGCAATTCGTTAAATTTTTCCTGAATGTTATGATGATCGCGGGCTACAAGTTCTTTTCCCCAGGCATTCCAGACACTTTCGCCGTATTTGGTTTTTAGCGAACGAAACAAGGCATAATCGTTGAGCCACCAAGAGTTGTGCTGAATAAAAACCTGATATTCATCCGCGAACCGTTCAAAATTTTTCTGAAAACCTGCAAATGCTTCACGAAGCAAGCTCATTTTCCATGATTGTACCCTCTCGAATTCGACCTTTTTATCTTTGAAATCAGGATATAAGAGCTTTTCTTTCGCAATAAAACGATCGGCAACCAGCTGTTCCTCATCAATAAACAGGGGATTTCCGGCAAAAGCAGAATAACATTGATACGGCGAATTCCCAAAGCCAACGGGTCCAAGTGGCAATATCTGCCAGATTTTTTGATTCGTATGCGCCAGAAAATCAACGAACTGAAACGCATCTTTTCCCATACAACCTATACCACCAGCACCCGGAAGGGAACTGATGTGCAACAGAATGCCGCTATTTCTTTCCATTATTCTTAATTAAATCCCTGTAAATTTTTAAATAATCGGCTGTTTCGCGGACTACGCGCTGCACCGCCAAACCGTGCTTCAAATCCGGAATAAACGCTTTCGGATCATCTCCTCCCATGAAAAGATAATGCGCATGAATCATCGATCGCAACCAGCCCGGAGGAACGTGACCCGACGGAAAACTGGTGATTGGTGTATAATTACTTCCTACTATTTGGCGTATCCACTGTCCAGTTTCTTCCAAGTAATACTCGAAATAGTCAACCGAATGCGATGAATAGCGCAACATTCCCTTTTCAGCATAAATTTCAAGCGAGACCAAATCGCCGGTTCCCGAACTGATGCGGCTGGCCGACATGGTTCCAGCAGCCTGGCTTTCGGGCTGAAGCAACGACAAAGAGCTGAATAAATCAGAGTCGGCAGGAACATCGGCAAAACCACCTGCCTGGAAAGCGCTGGTGATCTGAAGATCGTGCCCCAGAAATGCCATCAGGAGACTAATCCCGTGCGAACCTAAATCGGCCATAGCCCCACCATCGGGAGCCGAGGTCAGTCGTGTTGTGCGTTTGTCGCGGTACGATTGCTGCAAATAATCGCCATGGTAATATTTTAAATCGAAATGAATAGGCTTTCCCAATTTTCCGGAGCACCAGAAATTCAGGGCTTCGCGAACCGATGCCGTTTGCAGGTATTGAAAACCAACTTGGATCTGCTTTCCGGAGTTCGCTGCAATCTGAGCCATTTCCTGCTCTTCGGCTAAATTGGAACAAACCGGTTTTTCGAGGTAAATTCGCGTCACAGAAGGCATTTCCAGAGCCAGTCTCAAATGCTCAAAATGTACTTTATTTGGCCCCAGAATCAGCACCGTATTGATGCATGTATTGGCTTTAAACGCTTCGAGCGAAAGCGATGTTCTGAATCCAAACTTTGCAGCAAAGGCATCGCGGCTCTCCTTTCGGGACGAGCAAACTGCTTCAAAATCAATCGCAGGAACTTCTGGATAAAAGTAGCGAAGTGAGTTGATCGCAAAAGCATGCGAACGCGCGATTCCGCCAGCGCCTAAAAAACCAATCACAATATTTTCTGCATTCATCTTGTACGAACTTGTAAAAGCTCCAAAATTAAATGATTAAACGAAACAATAAACATTTGGCCAAAACTATTAAACGGATACAGCCGGATCGACGAATCAACCCGGCTGTATATCTATTGTTGGTAAACCGATTATTGATTTTTTATTCGAGTTCCAAAACCACCAACGATTTTCCTGGGATAGTTACTTCCAACTTGTTGTCTGTCAGTTTTTTTGCATTCTTAAACGCTACAGGAACAATAGTTTCGGGTTTGTCAAACGTATTAACCGAATTAAATGCAGGAGCAGTTAGAATGGTTGCCGAATTAATTTTGCTAACTGTTTTTCCGGAAAGATTAATTTCAAGTTTTATTTCTTTAGCTGGATTGACATTGCTCAAAGTCACATGAATTTTTCCATGCTTGTCAACCGAAGCCGAGCTACTAATGGCAGGAATTTCATCACTGCCATGTTTATATGGTTCAACAATAAGATTTGAAGGAAGCAGGGTTGCATCTTGATGCACATTGTACATTTTAAAGACATAATAAGTTGGGGTCAAAATCATTTGATCGCCTTTGGTCAGGATCATCGATTGCAAAACATTAACAACCTGCGCTATGTTTGCCATTTTCACACGGTCGCAATGCTTATTCAGGATATCAAGGGTTGATGAAGCAATTAAGGCATCGCGCATCGAATTTTGCTGAAAGAGGTGACCTGGATTGGTTCCCGGCTCCACATCGGTCCAGATTCCCCATTCGTCAACAAATAAACCAATCTTTTTACTTTTATCATATTGATCCATGATTTGCGAATGACCCGTAACATATTCATCCATTCGCAATGCTTTCTTTAAGCCTGAAAAATAAAGATCTTCGTTGAAACCAGTAGCGGCCGATTTGTTGTTCCAGCCTTCGCCTGCAATGGTATAATAATGAAGCGACAAGTCATTCATATTGTTCCGGCCTTTCTCCATCAACACTTTGGTCCAGTTGTAATCACTATCGTTCGAACCGCAGGCAACTCGCTCAAACTTATCGCCACCGTACATATTGGCATAATTTGAGTATTGTCGCATTAAATCGGCATAATATTCTGGTGTCATGTTTCCACCACAACCCCAGCTTTCGTTGCCAATACCCAGGAATTTAATGTTCCATGGTTTTTCTCGTCCGTTTTTCTTTCGGAGATTGGCCATTGGCACATCGTCGTCTGAAGTCATGTATTCAATCCAATCGACCATTTCACCAACTGTTCCTGAACCGACATTAGCCGAGATATATGGATCACAACCCAACAATTCGCAAAGGTTCAGAAATTCATGGGTTCCGAAGCTGTTGTTCTCAACTGTTCCACCCCAGAAAACGTTTTTGATTTTTGGACGATCAGCCAATGGCCCAACGCCGTTTTTCCAGTGGTACGTATCAGCAAAACAACCACCTGGCCATCGCAATACAGGTACTTTTAATGCCTGAAGGGCTTCAAGCAAATCTTTACGGTAACCATTAACATTCGGAATTGGCGAATCTTTGCCTACCCAAATACCATCATAGATGCACCTGCCAAGATGCTCGGCAAACTGGCCGTAAATATTTTTGTTGATTTGATTTTTTCCACCAGCGGCGTCGACTTGCATCACATTAACTTGAGCTTTCAAGGTAAAAGTGGCAAGCAGAATAAATAAAAAAACAGTCAATTTCTTCATTTTAAGTAATTTTATTGGTTATGTATTAGTCATTCACAGTTGTAAGAGCAAAACAACAAAAAAATAATTGTCTTTCAAACACTTTATTTTTCACAACACAAAAAAAAACCACACGAACATTCTGGCACCATTTTCGAGATAAAAATATGGGATAGATTAATTTTGGAGACTAAAAATTTCTATATTTGCAGCGCTTTAAAAGTAAAGTAGAATGCCCAGATGGTGAAATCGGTAGACACGCTAGTTTCAGGGACTAGTGCTCGCAAGGGTGTGCAAGTTCGAGTCTTGTTCTGGGCACTGAAATTTTAAAAATCCTTCAAAGTCATTGATTTTGAAGGATTTTTTTGTTCGATAAAACTAACAGAATCTGTTTCTAATTTCACAATTCATTGATATACATTAAAATTTGAGGTTCGAGTCCTGTAAGGGTTCGCTCTAAACAAGCCTTTCCTCCAATGCGTCTTTCCATAAAACAAACCCCTTACGTTCATCAGAATAATCATGCAATATTCTGCTAAAGTTGATTGGATTTGTTTCCAGAAATACTTGCCTGCCATCATTATGGATTTTGTTTAGATGTCTGTCTATTTCCAGAATGCCTTGTTTTAATGCATTAATATTCTTGGACAAGTGCCAAATGTATGTGGCTTCCTCTGTATCCAAAGTTTCCATAACAATATGATATTGCTCTTTGCCCGTAAGTAAAAAAACAAAGGCAAAAGGGTTTATAACAAACCGGATCTTCAAGACACTGCCTTCATGTTGTTCTGCAAGATAATGTAACTGCTTTTGATGCTTATAGTTGCCTTTACTCAAAACATCTGAAAGCAATTCTTCCGCTGATTCATAGATGTTGTTTCCAGTTCCGTTGCTAAGGTCTTTATTTAAGCCTTTTTGTTCTATTGGAAATTTTTTGCCGAAAAAGTTCTTTTCCGCAAAACGAAACCTTACACTTTCCACGATTTCCCTGTTCAGCTTTTCAAGATCGGATGAGCTTGCAGACAAAGCAGTGAGAACTTTCTGTTTAGTTATAATGGCTGTTACGAAGACTGCTACTGTTTTCGATTTAAAGAATTTCTCAAAATAAGGTTTCAGAACCTCAAATTCAGGACGGATATTCAGGTTTTCAATATCGAAGATCAATTCTTCGGAATATTCCGGAATACTATACCGGAATTGAAAACTACCATAGAGGAATTCCAGGTCTTCTATTTTGACACTAACGGTTCTTTCCAGGATTATTTCTTCGTATAATGGCTTCGTTTGATTGATGTTTCCATCGTCTGGCAAATCAAATAACGTCCTTTGCTTCTCCAGTTTTCGGTAATAGACATTCCTCTTAAGAAACATACGGTTCAAGTAATCTATCTTAATGTCCCTGTAGTCATAAATAGTTGGACTGATTTCCGAACGTTGCACCCTGCCCATATACTGGATCAATTTGCCCTCAAATGAAAATGGATAGACCAGGAACAGGCATTGAGTATTTTGCAGATCAGAGCCTTCTCCAAAAAACTGGCCGGTGGTGATCAATGCCTGGTAGCTGCCCGCTTTCAATAATTTCCATTTTAAATTCCTACTACTTTCAGAATCATCACCACTAAGGGTTATCGTTTCGAACGATTGTTTGAGAAATTGTTGTAAAGTATCAATATGCTCTTTCCTTTCTGTTAAGATAACAACCTTCTTTCCTTTATTCAATTCAATGACCAAATCCCGCAATATAAGCTTGTTCCTTTCTGAATCGTGTACCAGTATTTGAGATAAAGTTTCAAACCGGTCAGTTTTTGCGTTAAAGGGAACATCCAGTTGTGTATTCCGGATAATAATTTCGGGGTGATTTGAAGCGGAGAGTTCATTCGTCCGAATTTCTGCAATTACCTCACCTAGATGTATAAAGATCAGCCTGCCATCATTGTATTTTCTGAAGGGAGTTGCTGTTAACCCATAAAGATAACGGGAGTTAAATTTACCAATGGTATTTCGGAATGTTTCAGCAGGAATGTGATGGCATTCATCTACAATGATAAGCCCGAACATATCCGTGAAATTTTGTAAATCAGCTCTGGAGAGGCTTTGCATCGTGGCTACGGTGATCTGCTTCCCGATCTTTGTTTTTCCCTGTCCGATATGGCCAATATCCTTTTGTACAATACCTAAAAAAGCTTCAATTCGTTCCATCCATTGCAGGGCAAGTTGTTTTCGGTGAACAACAATCAATGCTGGCTGCTGTTTTTCGGCCACAATTTTCAATGCCATTACCGTTTTGCCGGAACCCGGTGGCGCCACAATAACACCGATATCTTTTTTACTGATGGCTCCCATGCTTTCCTGTTGATAAGGTCGCAAAGTTGCCTGAAATGAATAGGTAACAGGGCTATTCAATTTCCGTTGGTCTATAAAATTATATGCTATCGAATTTTCCCGGCAAAAACGGATTAGCTTTCCAATGAACCCTTTAGGCAAAAGAATATTATTACCCAGTTCTTCAATGAAGCGGAAATATCGGTCAGTGCCGAAAGTATTCCTGCCGCTATTCTTTTTGATGATAAATTCCGTGTTCAGAAAATTCAGTTCCTCTTTAATAAAATGGAATAATATAGGAGCAATAGCATTTCTGTTCAGTACAATGTTATTCCTCAGTGTAATGCTTAGTTCGCCATTATCGTTTTCCGGTTGTGAATCATTCGATAGTTTGGAAAACAATCCTTCAAGATGCTCCGTTGAAACCCGTTCTATCTGTCGAAGAAACTGCCATTGGTCAGCATAAGGACATAAAGTTATCGGGTCGATAAAACAACTGTTGCCTTGTAGCAATGAAGTCCCATTTAATGGCAGTGCAATGAGGTTCCCAAATCCTTTTCCTGAGTGATAGTCTTGGTTAGGGAACAACCTGTCAAAGCTTGTATTCATATCAAATGCTGACACAATACCCGATGAAGTTAATAATGATAAGATTACTTTTCTGCTTTTAAAAGCAGAAAATGGCTTGTCAAAAAATATCCAAATATGCCCACCATTTCCAGAACGGGAACGTTCAAAATAAGCAGGTAAGGAGACATCATTGCAAGCCTGAATAAACTTTTTACCAGATGCAATCCAATCGCCTTCATCAAAGTCAGCGGCAATAAACCATGAGGTATTGTCTGATAGTAGCGGATACAGACCAACAACCTGTTCACCATTCAGATGTTTGGCAATCTGGTCATCGGTCAGTTGGAGATAGGATTTGTCTGGATAGTTCTGAAATGTACCGCCTTTCATTTTATGGGCGCGATAACGGTAGGGATCGAATAAGTATGCAGGCATATAGCCGCTTTTTTTGTCTTTATCCCACCGGATAGCAAAAACATCTTCCCGCCCTTTGAATAGGGACCGGAACAAGGATATTTTTGTTTGAAGATTTTCCATTTGTTTGTTGAAACAACAATTTCTTAAACTTTAAAAGCAGCAGCCATTATCGTTTGTTCGTTTCTAGGTATTCCTATCTCAGCTGCTATTTTCTTCCATCCGGATATTCCAGATTTCACTTCATCAATAATATTGTCCATTTCTTTTTTCCCTAACCTGAAATATACCCCGACACTTTTTACAAGGTCAATATCCGGCGAATTGCTATTCGTATCAATGTTTAATGCCAGTCCAGCTTTGTCGATTGAAGGATTGATGTCAAACGCCGGAGATAAACGCCAGCCCTTGTTTGTGAGTATAAAGCCATGATTTCTAAGATGATCGTCGGTATTGGAAATTAGTATATTGAAAACCATTCGTCTCCATAACTGGTGTAAATCCTCCTCTATCTGTATTCCGGAAAACTGGATGAATTCTACGATATCCAGATAAGAAGGCATTTCATCACGGATGAGTTCTTCGTTTTTTCCGGTCATCGTCATAGCTGAGGCAAAATGAATTCGGTCTTGCTTTTCCCTGTCAAAACGTTTGGTGAAAAAAGTATAATAAGGGCCGGCAATATGTTCTAGTCGGGATTCTGCCATATTGATGCCAGAATTACCTGCAAGACGATAAGCCAGGTATTCCCAGGCTCCTTTGTTTATGGTATCGTTTTTCGATGGGAATTTGGCAATCCAGGGATGACCGTGTTCGTCCAGAATATTAGCTTTTGGCCTGGCTCCTCCGAGTGAAGAACCCGGAGCCATCAGCATGGCGAGCCATTTTCTTACTTCAACCGTATCTTCGTTGGATTCAATCAGTTTTGCCCCATGTTGTAGTTCCCGGATACTTGCCCAAGGCGGAGTGGGCGAAACAGGATCGTTGTCCAGAAAATCGCCATCGGGTTCTCTTTTAAACCGTAAAGCGCCCATCCGACTTAAATCATGTACCCCTAAGAGAAAATCAATATCATACAATACAGGTGCTGACTTGCCTTGCTCTTTTGCATTTAATGTTGCCCGCCGTTTCATTAGTGTTCTGCCCCATGAGTCGGGCATAGAATCCAGAAAGACTCCAAAATTTTCCTTTCCATTGGGATATTGTTGCCCACTATACCAGGCAATATCTGGGTCGAGCAGCAATTGTTCCTGAGAGGTGATCCAGTTCGCATCATAAGAAAAACTAAATGCTTTCCTTCCTTTAGCTTGTTGAGCTGACAATATTCCTATACATTTGGGACAGATCATACCTTTCCAATCAGCATATACCCATATATCTGTTTTGTCCGCCATGATTTATTTCCCAATCAATTTTAAATCCTGCAATCTTCTTCCAAATTCGTCGTCGGCTGCCAGTTTCAAAAAGTCATCCTGAAGCCCCAATACCCTAAGTACATTAAAATATGCACCCACCGAAACGCTGGGATTTCCTTTTTCAATGTGGTATAGTGTAGAACGATCAATACCAGCCCGCTCCGCCACTTGTATGGTCGTCAAGTTCCGCCGTTTTCTGGCTAACTTAATATTTTCGCCCATTTGTTCAAATATCTTTTGAAACTTTGGGAGTAGAGTTTGCTTTTTTGATTGCATAATTTGATGTTTATTATCAACAAAAATAAATTAAATGTATTAAATAAACAACACTTAAAGAATGCACTATATACTCAATTGAATCGGAGTACTTCTAAACAAAATAAAATACAATCCCTAAAGGCAACAACATAAACTGGAAAATCCGTTTTAGAAACTACCAGTTGTGCGATTAAATAGCGAATTCGTACTTAAGTCGACTATGTGTTAACTAATTCATAATTTGAATTTTCTTTTTTGCGCATCAGCACTCATGAACTTCGTCACAGCCTCAAAATCTTCAAGCAAAAAGTTCGATATCTCTCCGCTTGGGTGCACTGATAAATGCATCAAAATGTATCAAAAGCGCTTAAATTCAATGATTTAAGCGCTTTTTCTTTTAGGGAAATTTTCATCAAATACCCTTAAATATCAAAGGAAAAGCGACAAAATCGAGACCAAACTCAAAACTGTTTTTTCTGGTCGCGGCAAATCACGCAACGAATTGATTCAAAACATTTTATTTGACTCTTTTTGACTCATTTTTGCACTTTTTATTTAGTGCAAATTGAGGTATTTTGGATCGTCTGCGAGACCAGATTTTTGATTTTGTTAATTGTCGTACCATGAAAATTGTTATTAATTTCTTATTAAGAAAAAGTAGAAAAGCCGATGATGGTAAAACATCCATTTGTGTTGGAATGACCTACCTCGATAACCGAATTTAACTTTCGACAGAAATTTACTCGTCAAGTGATCATTGAGATATAGCTGACTAACAAGTGCATTTTTAATTAAGAGCAGTTATATTCTTTAATAGCATTAATCATAGCCACAATATTCTCAACTGGAACATTGGCCTGAATGTTATGAATGGTATTGAAAACAAACCCACCATCGCGTCCAAACACCTCGCACAACCGAAGAACTTCTTCCCTCACTTTTTCTGGAGTACCATAAGGTAATGTTTTTTGAGTATCAATTCCGCCACCCCAAAAAACAAGATCATTCCCGTATGTTTTTTTTAGGTGTACCGGATCCATTCCTCTGGCAGCAATTTGCACGGGATTGATAATATCAAAACCTGCTTTGATAAACAAAGGCATGAACGACTCTACTGCCCCACACGAATGCTTAAAGGATTTCCAATTTGTATTCAAATGGATCCAATCATTTATTCGACGGTAATATGGCAGCCACATATCTTCAAACTGTTCAGGAGCACAGAAAGTAGATTCCTGGGTTCCAAAGTCTGTCCCGCAAATAAATACAGCATCGATGTTGTCGCCAATCACTTCATGCAACAGCCTGAAGTTTTCAATAGCCAGTTCGCTTTGCTTGTGAAAAATATTCTTTACATAATCAGGCCTCAAAACAGTACTCATGTACCATTCGGCCACATCGCGAATGCCTTTCGGGTGTTTAAGCTGCATACCCGGAACAAGGGCAATGTCGCCCAGTGCTGTGCCTCCTAATCCTGCAACGACAGCTTTCCCTGTTTCACGCGCCTTTTGAGCCGAGATCTTCCAAAACTGAAGGTCTTCGTCAGAAACAAGATCAAATTCTTCGAGGTTATCCTCGACGTTCAACTTTTCATCGTCGATCGGCTCCTGTCGAAGAATGGCGTCGAAGAAATATCCGGATTTGGGCATTCGCGCCGAAGGAGCAACAGAACGATCACCTGCAGGGAACGCCAGTGCATTCCCGTTGTCATCATATTGAGTGTTGAAACCTTCAGGAACCAGGACCACCTGCCCCCAATTAGTACGGTATTCTTTGAGTGGCGGGTGATTGAACACACCAAACATATTGTTTTTTCCCCAAGCACCAACCACATCGACTCCCATGATTTCCATCAATTCATCATCAATAAGTCCCAACATCTGAAATGGCTCAATAACCTGAATTGGATGAGATTCCAACCCATAATATTTTCTGATGTTTTCGACGGCTAAAACATGAATGCCGGTTACAGCGGTTGACCCAAAATCAACCACAATTTTGTCGGGCTGCCGATGGTTGACTGCGGCATCGAAACGTTCTTTGGATGTCATAAATTGAATTTTAAAAACGCATTTGATTAATTGGTATAAGCGCCTAAACACTCCACGAATAAAAATAATTCAAAAATCTCTTTCTTAGTGGTTATTGTTTCAATCGTAATGTCATTTCTTCTGATTTAATATGAAGTCGATCCATCAAAGCTTGCTTTTCAATTCAATACAAACCACTGATAACTTTTGGGTTGCATAGAAATTTTCAAATCAATGCAGTAATCGCGATTTACCTTCAAAACTTCCTGTTTTCCATCCTGATCGCTGATTTTAACTTGGAGATGCAGCCCCGTATAATAAACCGGAACCCTGATTATCCGTGTAATTGGTTGATCGAGCGGATTAAAAAGCATCAGCATACCCTTTTCTTTTCCATTAGGGTCAACATGCAGGAAGCCGTCCCAGTCACGTCCATCGGCACGGCGGAGGTGAATGATGTCGGCATTCAGAATTTCCCGATGTTTTTTGTACCAGCCAATCGTTTCGGCAACCACCTGTCTGGTTTTATCTGTATCGTATAAACGGGGGCCACGGTAACAGGCCTGCACTCCGGCTCCATAATATTGTATCATTAGCTGTTTATAGTCATCGAGGTGTTGTTCCAATGGCTCCAGAATAGCATCTTCTCCACCGCCCTGATAGCGGGTTAAAGGCACAAATCCCCAGCCCATCGAAGGCGTTTTTTCCCAGGTTCCGTCAAAAATATTCTGACGGTTCAATATTTTTTGCTGATCGCGCGAAAGCGAAAAATTGACTTCGCGGTAACCCAACGCAATTTTGTTTGAGCCATCCAGAAAATACCAGTCAGGAGCATTGACATAAATACCATGCTCGCTACACCAGTGGTACAGTTCCTTTTGCATTTCCATTTGCCGCCATTGTGAGTCATTCAGATTGGCATGACCCGGATGAACGGTCGAAGCGCAAACATCGCCCGGATAAGGCCCATCGTTTTCGAAAATGTCGAAGCCTGTTTTAGACATAAAATATTTCAGGTTATTGACGTAAGTGACGCCCCACTTGCTACCCATACACGGAGCATGTCCGAAAAATGCAGCCGCATCGGGCTTGCCTGTGCCCGGGTCAATTACATCGTCTTCATCACTAATCTGTCTCGAACTGAAAAGTGAATACCCTCCAATTTTAATTCCTTTCTGATGTGCAAATTCGGCCAAATTTTTCCATTTCCGAATGTTTGTTGAAGTAGTATCTTCCATATTGCAATGACTGCCAAAACTCAGGATTAAAGCCTCATAACCAGTTGCAGCACATTGCTCTATGGCCGTTTTAACCTGATCGTCGTTGCTGCTCACGAGGTGCATGAATATCGGATTTTGGTTCGTCCATGGGGCAACTGTTGAAT
>CAXXUQ010000004.1:0-22420 GCA_963676015.2 Prolixibacteraceae bacterium | reverse complement strand
TCCGTCGAGATAAAAGCTTACACAATTCTCCGAATACGTGTGAACCAGCCCAATGAACGACCATTGGTTAAGCGGAATAAGTGTCTTTGCCGAGTGATAATCCTTTACGCCCTGCACCGTAAAAGTCAATTGTCCCTGATGTATTTTCAGCACAAAATCTTTCCCTTTGGCCAATATGCAATTGTTATTTCCCAACTCTGTCGGTTTTATCCAGGCCGTAATACTGAAGTTTGGCCGAAGCGCCGAGCGGCTTTTCAATCCCCCATCGATATAGGAATTCCTGAAAAGAAGGCACATTGTCCCCTGTCCTTGTCGCGCACAAATCCAATGCTGTAAGGAATAATTTCAGCATCGTTTCCGCGAATCAGGTTCCTGATCTCCGTTGAAAAAGCGTATTGATCAGTCAGGCCGAATCCTGCTTCAAGCTTAACTGCATTAAAAATTTTTGGGTTCTTTAGATTTTCCGGAGAAGGCAATACAATGTCGGGAGAGAACTGGTAACCAGCCTTATATGGAGCCAAAGCAGAGCTCCCCGACCAGCTTACCGGAAAACAGAAATAACCATTCGTTTTTCGGTCGGGCAGATCTTTCCACGACACATCAGACAAAAGCTGATTGCCGTTGCGGATAACCCCAAAAATTTTCTGGTACGCATTCAGCGCCGAAATTAAACCTGAACACGCGTTAATATTTGCCTGAGAAACCTTGATAAAATTGGGCATTTTGCCCGTTTGCTCCCAAAGTTTAACCCATGATTCAATGCCTGGAAGCGAATCAGTATTTGCAATTACAAGCAGAAACTCCCGGTTGCTCAAACGCTTTTTCTGAGATTCGTAGTTCTCAGAAACATCTAAAGTGTCGATGTCGCCGGCTGAAAGGATAATTTTCCCCGGCAGGTCTCCAGCGTGAAATGGTGATTTCTCGTCGGTAATAATTACATATGGAAGTTTTTCTCTTGTGAATTCTACTGCCAGTTCCGCTATTTTTTCCTTGTTTTCAGCAGTTGCGCGCATAGCCACCGGAATCTGTGTCTTTAATAGCAGCCCAAGTTGCTCCTGCTGCAACTCCACCGGATCAATAAGCAAATGGGCCCTAAGCCTGACAAACTGCCGGATACTATCCTGGCCTTCAGAAGCGCCCGAAAGTAACGGATAAACATTCAGCAGAATGATTATAAAAAGCTTATATGAGAATATTTTCAGCCGCAAACGATTCGTCAATTCGGTTTAGTTAAGTCTGGAAATTTTCATCAGAGATCAATAATTTATTGATCTACCCTGCGTTTTTTTGAAGCATCCAAATTAGATAAAATTATGGATTAATCAGATAAATCCTGATCTTCGTAATTCAATAGAATGGGTTAAAATGGCTAAGACTAAATTCAAACAGATTATCTTCGGATGGGCGGCTTTGCCTATTTGGCTGGCAATTGGAACTTTTGGCCTGACTGAACTATTTTCGCGTTATCCGCAGATTACCGAGACTGTTTATTCGCAGACCCTTTATCCCTTGTTTGCATTTGTACTTTCGTTCATTAGCAAATGGGTAACTTTTTCGCTCGACGATGCATTTTACGCTGTGCTTGCTGTATTTCTGGTACTGCTGCTCGTATTACCCTTCTTCACTAAATTAAGATGGAAAATATCGCTGCTTATTTTTGTTCAAACCGTGGCCATATGTTATACTTTATTTTACTGGTTCTGGGGCTTTAATTACTATCGAAGCGGCATAAATGAACGGCTCCAGATTAACCGATCGAAGCCTGACACCGCTCAGTTTGTGCGGGTTTTAAAAGATTTAATCGTGCAAACCAACGCATCGTATTGCACATTCGATGGCATTTCGAAGCCCGAGATTTCCCGACTGGTTGAATCGTCGTACCAAAACCATGCATCTTTCTTAAAAATCAAGTACCCACAGGGAGTGCGTGCGGTGAAGCCCATCACACTCAGTCCTTTTTTTGCCAAGGCATCAATTGCCGGGTACTATGGGCCGTTTTTCAGCGAAGTGCATTTGAACGATAGTTTGCTGATGATTGAATATCCACAGGTTCTGGCACACGAATCGGCCCACCAGATGGGCATTACCAGCGAAGCCGAAGCCAATTTCTACAGCTGGTTAGTTTGCGCCCAAAGCAATTCGAAGCATCTGCGTTACAGCGCCAACATCAGTATTCTGAGCTATTTTCTTTCGCAGGGGAAACGGCTGCATAATTTTGCCGAACTGGTACATCTGATAAATAAACCGGTAATCAACGACATTCGGACCATTCAAAATCACTGGGAAAGACTGCGGAGCGAAAAAATTGACAAGGTTGCCGGAAAAGTGAACGATGTTTACCTGAAGACCAACAAAGTAGAGAAAGGAATTGACGATTATTTTGGAGTCGTTCAGTTTGTGATGGACTTTGAAACGGATGCCGAAGCACAAAAAAGAGTGGGCAGTCGCAGTAATCAGTGATTAGCTCCGAAGGAGCGATAAGTCAAATGCGGACGGAATGAAGAAAACAAGGAATATCGAATAAACAATAAGAATAAACGAATTATTCACAGATGAAAATACATACCATATATGCCGGAAATTTTAGCTGCGACGGAGGTTCGCTCTTTGGCGTAATTCCCAAAGCGATGTGGAGCAAGGTTTATCCGGCCGACGAAAACAACATCACCAAACTAACAATGCGCTGTTTGCTGGTTGATCAGGGCGAGCGAAAAATTCTGATCGAGGCCGGTGTTGGAAATCATTACCCGGAGAAAGTGCGCAAAAACAACGGGCACGAAGATACCGATGCTCTTGAAAAATCGCTGGCCGAAAAAGGTTATCGCACCGAAGACATCACCGATGTGCTTTTCACCCATTTGCACTGGGACCACTGCAACGGCGCTGTTCTCAATGAAAATGGCAAACTGAAACTTCTGTTCCCGAACGCCACACACTGGTGCAGCCGGAAGCAGTGGGAACATTCCAAAATTTCCAATATCCGCGAGCGTGCGGCTTATTATTCCGAAATCCTGATTTTTTTGAAAACGGAAGGAAATATGCAGTTGGTTGACGGCGATTGTGAGTTGTTTCCCGGAATTTCAGTGCGAATGTTTGATGGCCATACTCCCGGACAAATGATTCCCTTCATTCAGTACAAAGGAAAAACCTACGTTTACATGGCCGATTTAATTCCGACGGCCGCCAACATACCCATTGTATGGCTGGCTGCCTACGATTTGTACCCGGTAACTTCAATGGAAGAAAAAGAAGTTTTTCTGAAAGAAGTTGCAGAAAAAGAATACATCCTGTTTTTTGAGCACGATGTTTATACCGAGTGCGCTACTGTCGAGTGGACTGAAAAGGGACCAAAAATGAAAGAAAAATTCAATTTTTAACTATTTAACCAGCTCCAACTCAATATATCCCCATTGCGGAACATTCAGTTTCAGTGTGTTTCCTGAAATTTCGTACGAGGTAGCCCGGGAAATCATTGCAGTAACTTTTTCGGCGAATTTGCTGTCGCAACACACCTCGGTGCAGGCTGGCGACTCAATTTCGAGGTGATTATTCACTCCGGAAGCGAAATTTCCGCCACAGCTGTTAACATCGAGCTTCAAATTGTACGTGCCAGCTGAGTTGAAGGTGAGTAGTACTTTCGTGTTCTCATTTTTTGGGTAAGCCACCGACTCGATCGACATAAATTCTTTCGCTTCCCACGCGTGATAAAGGCTGGAACCATCATTGTCTTTGTCGCAGGAATTCAGGCTCAGAAACAATATCAGCAGAATAACCAAAGAAGTCTTCATAAAAAGTAGTTTCCCGGAAGATGTGAAAACAGATGGTATAGTTGCGTATTCATTGGTAAAAAAAACTGACCGGACAATTCAGGATCATCCGGTCAGTAATTTTATAAAGTAATATTGATTTGCTTACGACAATACCGACATGGCAGCACCAATCAGGTTGGCGTTTTCGATGCGCGAAATTTCAACTGTAGCATCCACCTTAAGTTCGGCGAGCAACTCTTTGATGGTCGCATTTACGATATCAACATATCTGGTATCGTGTGCTTTTACTTTACTCCAGAACAAGCTTCCTTCGGCCAAAACCTGCACCTTTTTAACCGACGGATAAGCCGAATTCAGGTTTTGAACCAAACCAACCAGCGAAGCGGCAACCAGTTTGGCCGAGCGTTGGTAGATCTGGAACGCAGTTTCAACATATTCCAGTTTAAAATCTTCAGGATTATTCATCATTTTGCTCAAACCGGCAGCGTCGAGTTTCACATCCAGCCCGTCGTTAGGGAAAGCTGCACGGAAGATACGACCAAGGTACATTCCTGAAATAGCTTTTTCGAACTTCTGGAAGCCTTTGTTATCCGAATTTTCATCAACCTCAACATCAAGAGCAGTGAGGTGTGGCGGGTTGAAGTTACCCGATTCAAGGTTTACAGGAGTTTCGCCGCTCCAGCCTTCCAGGTTTTTAATTTTCGGAATATATTCTGATGGGAAGAAGGTAGCCATGTTGGTTCCGGTACCCACAATCAAACCAATGTAAGCATCGTATCCGGGATTCATCAAACCGGCAAACAAGCTGGTAATCGTATCGTTAACCACGGCAATTTTATTGAAACTACCGTTGGTGTTTTTATTCAGGAATTCAACCAAAGGCTCGCCAACCGGTTTTCCGGCCATACCTGCAATGCTCACGCCTTTGGTCCAGTTGATCAGTTCGGCATCGCCATTGATGAGCGATTTTGCCGGATATGAAAAACAATATCCAATGGGTGAATTCTTCGGAAGATTAAGCTGGGTGATGATTTGTGCCTGTGAATTGTAAAGATCGTCTTCGGTAAAACCGGCAGTCTTCATTTCGGTGATGTCTTTTTCGGCCAAACCGGTTATTTGGGTTTCCTGGCCAACAGAAACAACTGCTGCTCTGAAATTGGTTCCTCCCAAATCAAAAACGGTTGCTTCTCCTTCAATGCCATCTTTTTTAGGATGAATATAAGTTGGAAGACACTTAATTTCTGTTCCGTCTTGCTGAAGACCTGTTTCAATTTTTGATTTTAAGTCGTTTGCGATGTCGAGCAATTGACTGTTTGATAGTGCAAATTGGTTGTTCATGGTATAATTATTTGTTTATTGGGTTATAATACAATTGTGGCTAAAAATAGAAAAATCCTCTCACAACAGCAAAAGGACTTTTCGATTAACTATGATGGAATAAAAACTTATCGGCCAAGCCTGAACGACATTTTCAGGAGAAATACGTTGTATGGCTTTTTGTCGAACAAATCGTTCAGGTCATCGCGAAAATGGAAGCTGCCGTTGGACACCGACTGGTTACGGTTTTGAGACCAAACGAGGTAAATGGTCGATCCGGGCAAATACTCCCAGCGGATTACCATATTCGATAGAAATTCCTTGAAATTAAAATCGGGCTGATCGAAAGTGTAAAGCTGATTTCCGGTCATGTCTGAAACCTGGTAAATTTCGTCGGCAGCATTGTAGGCTATCTCATTGCCTCCAAGCAAGGCAAAACGGTCGGTATATTTATTGGCCCGGCTATTAGTGATTCGTTTAAACTCGGAGTATTTACCACTGGCAAGGAAAGGCTGCCCCCAGTACTGAATACTCAGGTTTGGCGTAATGATGTAGTTAATACGCAACGATGCGCTCAGTGTTCTTTGGTGGATGCGCGCAAAGAGATAATCGGTTTTGCCTGAATAATCCTGCTGGGTTACATATTGCATCTCATCGTTGTTCTTATTAAAGTTTGGCGAAAGCGTGATCTTCAGATTTTTGGAAGGCCGGTAGCCAAAGCTTATCCCGAAATCAACCATTTTTTTCGAATTATTTTCGTTTCCACCCAGAACCATAAACTGAGCTTCGCCAGTCAATCGTTTTTGATCGTTCGAACCAAAAGCAAGCCACATGTTTTTGGTTCCGGTAACTTTCAGGGCCGGGCCACCGCGTAATTCAGCCGACGAAAGGCCTTCTCCGTTTATATTTACACCCCAATGAAAATTCCAGTAATTCTTTAACTGGGTATGAGCGTTAATATTTCCTCCGGGACCGGTCAGTTCTCCGCCAAAATTCCACTCCGTCCATTGGTTAAAATTCAGATTCAGGTTGCGGAATATCGAGAAAGGCTCGTAAATGCGGTAACCTACCCAAATAACTTCCAGAATATTGTCGGCCTGACGCATATAACCCACATCGTTTAATTCCAGTCCCGGCGATTTCCAGGCTGTCGCCGCCATAAATTTCAGTTTACCACCATTCTTCGACAGTACTACTTTTCCTCCTTGTCCTGAAAGGCTGGTGCGGGTGGTGTCAAGTTTCAGGTACGAAGCATCGGGGCGCTGAAACCCGTGAATCCATGACTCCTGTGTGTTTTTAATCGCTTCGGCACTTCCTTCCACACGGCTGAAATACGTACTAAAGTCGAATTCCCAATCTTTATTGTGCCATTTATGAATGAAATCGATACCTCCTGAAAACGCCGATTTATGCAGATAATTCATTTGTTCTTCGGCCAGGTTACGGTTTACCGAGGTAAAAATTCCCCCGAGGAAAGTGTTTCCCTTGTTAAAATCTTTCTGAACACGTCCAATCGTGTAATTGGTAAACGGTTCGATCATTTCGCGACGTTCGCTACCGTTGCTGATACGGGCATATTCATCTGAAGTCAAACTTTCGAGCAACCCAAGCGACCATCCGGTTTTAGTTTTACCTGTTACTTTGGCGGCTCCCAAAATACTTGTAAACTCGGGGGCTTTCATGTATTCGCCGTCGGCCAAATCGGGGCTATTATGTGGCCGCCGCCCGATACGACGCGAGTAAAACAGGTTCTCCGATGCCAAATCGCCATCGCCAAACATGAGCGGGAAACTCAGGATATTTTTGCCTTCGATAAAAAACGGTCGTTTTTCCTGAAAGAAAGTTTCGAAGGAAGTCAGATTCACCTGCGAAGGGTCGGCCTCAACTTGTCCGAAATCGGGATTGATTGTAAAGTCCAGTGTCAGATTATTGGTTAAACCAATTTTGCCATCGATACCGCCATCGAGCTGATTTTTTTTACCTGATTGTTTAAATGGATTACCGGCTTCTTTTTCGAAGCGATCGGCACGAGCCACCACGTAAGGCATAATATCGGCTACTTTGCGCGATTTCAGGTTTTTCAAGCCTTTCAGTTCGCCATATTGCGACACCCACCCCGAAACTTTTTTCGACGAAGCCTGCCACAGGCTCACTTCCTGTTTCCTGAATAACATTCGGCCTACCTGAAGCCCCCAGGTTTGCTCGGAGTCGCCCTTGAAACGCAATTGGGTGAGCGGAATTTTCATTTCAGAATACCAGCCCTGGTTGTCCTTACTTGTTTTTACCATCCAGATTGGGTCCCAGGTGTTATCCTCGTTCTCGCCATCGTTGCTGACAATAAAATCTTGTTTTATGCCCGCGGCATTTGCAAAAAATGAAAATGCGGTTCGTTTGTCAAAGTACGAATCAAACTGAACAACAACAAGATCGCCGTCCTGCTCATCGCGCCGGGTCAAACGTTGCACAATACTGTCGGGACTGGTATCCCAGCATTTAAACCCGACATAGATGTAATTCTCGTCGAGTAAAATGGCAAACTCTGTTTTTTGTGAGGGCTTTTTGCCTTCCGAAGGTTCGTATTGGGTAAAATCGTCTTGCCAGGTGGCTTTTTGCCAGGCAGCTTCATCGAGCCGACCATCGATCGAAATTTCATCCTTACCTCTTTCTCCGACAAAATATTCTTTTTTCGTCTGACCTTGAGCAAATACCTGACAGGTTACGGCTAGACATATGCCAACCATTAAATAAGTTCTTGTTTTCATGGACTTCGTTTAATATCCTACAAGACTCCCGAAAACTATTTCGTTACAGCTTTTTTGATTTTTTTCGAAAAATTGAAATGTTAGCGAATTTGCAGGTCCAAAAAACAAAAAGGAGTCACAACATTTCGTTGTAACTCCCTTATTCTTTTTTGTGGAGATTACCGGAATCGAACCGTTGACCTTTTGACTGCCAGGGAAAAGAACAGATATAAATAGTATTGATTATTAGCTATTTGGAAATATATAAAAACGCAAAATATAGCATTTTTGAGCACAAAAAGGGCACTCCAGAACTCAGCTTAATTTTGTTAAGATTGACAAATTTATAGTGAATCAGATTCATCGTTTGATTGATTTTCTATAATCCCGCAAACATTATTTGCACTTTAACAGTGCGATTTTTGCTGAAAAATGCACTTAGTTAGTGCATATTGATTATTTTTGCTGAAAATAACTGCTATGGACAAATTATTTGAACAGTCTAAGAAACTTCTAAAAGAGACAGATAGTAGCTTTTTGCGCTACATTTATACTGAGATCAACTGGAAAAACCGAATGATTGGACTTGTTGGACCGCGTGGTGTAGGGAAAACTACCTTAGTTTTACAGCATATCAAAAAGAACCTGAATCCTTCTGAGACACTTTATGTAACAGCTGAAGATTTTTATTTTGCCGATAACAAGCTGATTGATTTAGCTGGTACTTTTGTAAAATATGGCGGAAAATATCTATTTATAGATGAAATTCATAAATATAAAGACTGGGCAAAAGAACTGAAGCTAATTTACGATTATCACTCGGAATTAAATGTAGTATTTACAGGTTCATCTGTTTTGGATATCAAGAAAGGTGCCTCGGATTTAAGTCGCAGAGCCGTCATGTACAATATGCAGGGATTGTCTTTCCGTGAGTATTTACAGCTTTTTCATCAAATATCCATTAAGCCTTATTCTTTAGGAGAAATCTTGGATCTTAAGGTGGAAATTCCCGAAATCCCTCATCCCCTTCCCTTGTTTTCCGACTATTTAAAAAGAGGCTACTACCCTTTTGCTATGGAAGAAAATTTTGAACAGAGGCTGCAACAGATCGTGATCCAGACTTTAGAAACCGATATTCCGTTATATGCCGGAATGAATGTATCTACAGGAAGGAAACTTAAGCAATTGCTAGCCATTATAGCTAAAAGTGTACCGTTTAAGCCCAATATGATCAACATTGCCAGCGCACTTTCGGCCAGCCGGAATAATATTGCCGATTATTGCCTGTTTATTGAAGAAGCAGGAATGATTGCTCAGCTAAGGGATGCCACTGGAGGAATTAAAGGATTGGGAAAAGTGGATAAAATTTACTTAGACAATACTAATTTGATATACAGTTTAGCAAACGATAATTCAAATACCGGAAACATCAGAGAAACGTTCTTTTTGAATCAGCTTAGAGTAAAGTATGACGTAATAGTATCTCCGATTGCTGATTTCCAGATCGGTGATTATACATTTGAGGTAGGTGGGAAGAGTAAAGGACAGAAGCAAATTCAAGGCATTAATAAGGCCTTCATCGCAAAAGATGACATTGAGATTGGATTTTTGAACACGATCCCACTTTGGCAGTTTGGACTAACCTATTGATTGGTAAAATCATAAAAACAGATCAAACAATTATTATACATATAGTTGTAAATCAATAAAACACAAAATATAGCTTGAAGTGTATCGTTTCGGAAGAACTTTACATGCAGTAAAATCCTCTCGTTTAATGGATCGGTCGGAACCACCTGAATTGTACAACCAAATGGCATTAGATTCAATTCGTATTTTAACTGGCTCTCGCTCCTGGTAGTTGCGATGAAACAAACAATTGGCTATGGTTTCTTCAAAAGCCGTATATGGATAATTCCATACCTTTACAGCCTCGGCTTGTCCTGATATCTTTACTATTTCTTCTCTTTACTATTTCTTCTTCCAGGATATTGTTTTTCAGCCAGGCTAACGTATCTGTAATTTGTTGTTGAATCGGACCAGCTATTTTCTTTTCCGTAAATTCATTAACAACAAATTCTTAAAGTACTTGAAATTTTTACTTCCATTCGGACTAAGTACAATTCAGGTGTCACAAGAGTTATGAATATTGGAAATAACCAGGTTAATAATCGCCAAAACAGAACCCATTAAACAGTACGTGAAATCAAATAGAATTACACTCAAAAAATCGGAATGGGCACTCCAGAAAACAAAAAAGACCTTACATCACTGTAAAGTCTTGATTTTCAAAGTGGAGATTACCGGAATCGAACCGGTGACCTTTTGACTGCCAGGAAGAAAGGCACGTTTTTATCTTATTGATTGTGTGATAGTTGTAGATTTGAGAGAGCACAAAAAATAGCATTTTTCAGCATCCTTGAGCGCTAAAAGGGCACTCCAGTATTTGAGCTTAATTCCGTCAATATTGACAGTTATTTCTTTTCTTTTTAAAAATATCAACTTCAAAAATTAATGACTATCCTACTCCGAGTTGAATTCAGACACAAATCCATATTTCAATCGGACTACAAACCTACCCTTTTGGGTTCAATCTTCAATTATTTTTTAAAATCTCTTCGCAATGAGAACATTATTGGCAAAACCTACGATTAACTGTACCTAAAAAAATGAAAATATTTCTATTTTATTGTTTATGATAATTCAATGTTTTAAATTTGGGAAACCAAGAAATTACTTTTGAATAAATCAGTTGTCATACAGCTTAAAAAATCAGATCACGATAGAAAACCGGTGATCACAATCAATTCCCCATACAATCTGAATTCAATCAAGGCAACCGAGATTTACACCTATGTTTCAAGGCAACACATCGGGAAAATTAAGAATTTGCTGGACGATATTTTGAAAAACTCAACATCGCAGATGCTGTTATACCTTCAATTTTACTTTATAACAACTTCTCGAAACATCATAAAAGAATAAACAACAACCATATGGTTTACACATTGGTTAGCGGTTATTTCTGGAAAGCAACATTAAAAGAAAATTATGGAAAAAATACTCGCATTTGTTGACTTACTTGGGTTCAGTCAAATGGTAAATATTGACGAAGATAAAGCCAGAGTAATTCTAAATGACTTTTATAACATTGCTTTTAATGAAATAAAAAGCATACCAAGTGTAAATGGACATTTGTTTTCTGATTCGCTATTAGCATATTCTAACTCAAGAGAAGACTTGATAAATTGTCTTGCCGCCATATATCAAAAATGCCTATTTAAAAATGACTCTTACAGTGAGTTATCAAAGTTTTTTCTACTACCACGTGGTGCAATGAGCGTAGGTATTGTGAATGTTGAAGATAGACAAACAGCTCCTAACCTTACCAAGGACTTTATTGTAAGTCAAGCATTGGTTCATTCAGCAAAATTGGAAACGCAAATTAAGGGAAGTCGTTTACTCGTCGCTGTCAAAAACGAACAACAACAACAAATGCAACTTGATTGGAATAGAAATATAAGATATGGCTTGTATCAGGATGATTCTCTTACTTTTCTTGAAAACTATAAATATAAAGATGTTCTTTGGTTTTCATCATATGATGATGGAAGCAACCAGCGTGATAATCTCATAAACCTAATTGATATCGCAATAAAATTAGTAAAAGATAACTCACGAAACGAAAAAGTGATTTTACAACATATATGGACTTTGAGAATAGGACTTTTATCTTATTCAAAGTATTTAGGGCAAGAAAATGACCCAGTGATGAACAGAATAATAAGAGAGTTTAAAGCCGACCAATATTGGCTTTTGTGGATGACACTGATAGAAATGATTGTAAATAGCACAACTGAATGGAAATATGCAGCAAGCAAGAAATTAGTGGATTTCTACAAAAAGACAAGTTTAAAAAAGGGTTGGAGCAATTTAATTGAGGAGCTGAATAAGCCAGGCGAACAATATGCATTACGATGTTTTGAGAAATTTATAGATGAAATGTCAATACAAACGATATAAAAAACAACCGCGAAAACAAGGAATAAGACGTGATTGGATTTGACTCGATTCGACACAGTTGAATCTCGAGCCAAACTCAGTTTCGGTCGGACAGTCAGACGAGAGTCTGACTGCCATAATCTTATACCTCCATCGTAATGTATAAGCGTAAAAAGAACCAATAATATATTTTGTATTTTTATACTCGACAGGACAATCAACTAAATTGAAAATATGAATTTCTCTCACTTTAAGCAATCCTTTTTTCATAGTCAAACTGATAAAAAAAAACTTGTAAATCAGATTAAGACTTTTTGTGAAAACTATGATGAATTATCCAAATTTGTTGAGAGATACAAAAAAGACTTGAAGACCGCGAATAGTCTTCTAACAAATGCTATTATAGGAAAAAATCCCCTTCCAAAAGCGTATGAAGAACTAGGAGTAAATGATTTACACTACTTTACTGATTCTTTGGAACAAGAAATGAATTGGCAAGTGTTAGCTTTTATTGATTGTGCTGAAATAATCAATAAATTCATTCAGTTAAAAAATAAATTTGAACACAATCTAATTTTAGCAAATTACGAGCAAGCAAGAATAATACTTGATGAGATTGAATCGGAAGTATGTATCTCTTACTGGAGTATTGAAAATAGATTCATTATAGATGAATATCAATTTGGTTCGGAAAAAAACTGGGAAACAAGAAATAAAGTTTTAGACAAAAAAAATAATGCATTTGTACAAGTTTTTAGTAGCCATATGGACACGCCGGATAAAATATCCAGTGTGCGCCGGAACAAATTGACCACCTTCCGCCGGTCAAAATGGTTGGGTTTCGCCGGAGCAAATTGACCACCCTCTAAGAACGATTTATCCTTGCTGATTAGCGGGCATTTATGATTAAGTTGGCTTTGTTCAATATAATCAAATGTCAAATAAACTAATCATTATGAGCAAGGTAAGAAGCATTATCAGGCTTTACACCGAGGGTGTAAGTAAACAGTCCATCGGGGAACGGACAGGTCTTCCCCGCAATAGTGTTAAGAAGTATATCAGGTTGTTCCTGGCTTCGGGCAAATCGCCGGAAGAGATTCAACTGATGAGTGACACTGAACTTGAGCAGATGTTTCTGGATATGGTTCCACGCAATCATATTGAGAATGATCTTCGTTATCAATCTCTGGAAGCATTTTTCCCCACCATGGAAAAAGCATTGAAGATCCGGGGAAACACCAAGGAGAAGCTTTGGGAGCAATATTTTGAACAGCATCCTGCAGGCTATCGGTTTTCACAGTTCAAGCATTATTATCTTCTCTGGAAGAAGGTTCGTAATCCGGTTATGCACATTGAGCATAAGGCCGGGGAGAAGATGTATGTTGATTATGCAGGCGAAAAACTCAAGGTTTTAGATCCGGAAACATTAGACATCACAGAGGTAGAGGTTTTTGTCGCCATACTGGGTGCAAGCCAGTTGACCTACGTAGAGGCCAGTTATACCCAACAGAAGGAAGACTTTATCAACTCCTGCGAAAATGCATTGCATTACTTTGGAGGCGTTCCCAATGCCATCGTTACGGAGTAAGCATTCGCTGAAGTGCGTATTCTAATTTTGGATGTCAGTCTTTAAGTTTGCTATTTACTTCAAAGACAAACGACATGTATAATGAGAAAAAATTCCGGGCCATCTATGACGAGTTTCTGGCATCGGGCCTGACCATCCGTGATTATTGCGCCAATCAACAAATGAATGAGGCCAAGTTCTATTATTGGCAGCACAAGCTGAAAGGACTATTGCCACCTAAAAGTGGATTCATCCCTGTGGTTTTTGAGAATGGTGGGCAAGCCCAGTCATCCCGTGTTCCAGCCCCTGTGCAGCCAGAGTCGGCAAGCTTTTCAACCCCTGAAGCTACAACCCCAACCATATCCTGTGAGATAAGCTATCCGAACGGAGTGCAAGTAAAACTGAACGGATTGCCAGACGCACAGATGTTAAGGTCGCTGTTGGTTTTAACACGCCGGTAGCATGTTCAGCCTCACTTCGTCAATGCGGTATTACCTGTATTCGTACCCGACCGATATGCGCCGGAGCTTTTACACCCTGAGCGGAATGGTGACCAACCAAATGGGTCGCAACGTTCAGGACGGTGATGTGTATATCTTTATCAACCGGCAGTGTACCAGCATGAAAATCCTGCACATGGAATGCGGCGGCCTGGTGATTTATCACATGAAACTGGAACAGGGCAGTTTCAAACTTCCTGCTTTTGATGAAAACACCAACACGTTCCAAACCAATTGGCAGGATCTGATGATGATGGTTCGCGGTGTTTATCTGGATGGAAAAATGAATAAAAAAAGATGGGAAAAACCTTCAGAACAGTAGTGTTTGTTATACTTTTTGTTTGGCTATAAAACTGATATTTAGTATCTTCGAGCCATTAAAGACAAGGGAAATGACAGTTGACGAAGAGCTTTTTTTACAACAAATACTGGAAGATCGCGACCGGCTTTTTAGGGAAACTTCCCGGCTTAAAAGTCAACTTTCCAGCTACCAAAACTTCGAATCGGAAAGAAGCTCCTATCAGCATGAACTTGAGGAAAATAAGCAGACCATCAATAAGCTGAAACAACAAATTGAGATGCTCCAGCGAAAAATCTGGGGCAAATCCAGTGAACGGTACATCAATGAAGACCCACTGCAACGAAAACTCGATTTTGAGGGACTTGACCTTCTTCCAGAGGAAAAAGAACTTGCCACCAGCGCCAAAGAGGAGATCGAAAAATACAAGACCATCCGTGTTGTAGAGGTAAAAGAAAAAAGGCATCCGGTACGCCAACCGCTGCCCGAAGGCCTCCCAAGAGAAGAAACCCATATTTATCCTGAAAATATCAATTCGGAGAACTGGACCGAACTAACTCCGGAAATTACTGAAATACTGGAACGCGAACCATCCCGCTGGTATGTGCGCCGGATCGTCCGCCATAAATACGCGTTGAAAGACAAAAGCCAGGATGTGGAAAAGCAAATCATTACCGCCTCTATGCCCGCACTACCCATAGCCAAAAGCTATGCCGGGGCAAGCGTTTTGGCCGACATCATCATCGACAAATACGTGAACCATCTTCCGTTTTACCGCCAGGTACAGATGTTCAAGCAACAGGGTATATCCATTGCCCCGGCAACCATAAACGGCTGGTTCCAGGGTGTGGCCGATCTGATGCGGCCCACCTATTACCGGCTAAAGGAGATGATCCTGGATTCGGATTATATCCAGAGTGATGAAACCACGATCCCGATTATAAACAACGAAAAGCACACCACAATAAAAGGGTACATCTGGATGATCCGCGCGGTTATGGACAACCTGGTCATTTTCCATTACGACCACGGTTCGCGGGCACAAAAAGTCGCACTGCAATTGTTTAAAGATTACCAGGGAGTGATCCAGAGTGATGGTTATGCCGTTTACGATATTTACGAAAACAAAAAGGGTGTTCTGCCCATTGGGTGCTGGGCTCATGCCCGGCGTAAATTTGAAGAGGCTTTGGCAGAGGACAAAGTCAGGGCTTCTTATGCCCTGGAGCAAATAGGGCTGCTCTATGATGTGGAACGGCAAGCCGACCAGCAGCAACTCCCATATCAGCAGCGGGCCGAGCTGCGATCCCGGTTGGCTTACCCCATTATGGTAGCCTTCGAAAAATGGTTATTGAATGAGATTCCCAAAGTTTTGCCCAAAGGGCGTATCGGCAAAGCCATCCGGTACACCTATAACATTTACCACAAGTTGACCCGGTACCATTTGGATGGGAGGTTGAAAATCGACAACAACCTTGGGGAAAATGCAATCAGGCCAATCGCTTTAGGACGGAAGAACTGGCTGTTCTGTGGGAACGACGATGCCGCCGAAAATGCAGCAATCATTTATTCCATGCTGGGCTGCTGCAAGGCTCACGAAGTAAACTTCCGAGACTGGCTTGTCTTCTTCCTGAATAACATCCACAAGTACGATAACGATTACAGCAAGGACCTGGCCGAACTGCTTCCGCACAACTTCAAACTGTAAACCGGTAAATAATCGAACTGATCCGGTCTCCGAAGCCTCTCAAAGTTCTCCGAACATTTTAGAGAAACTCTGAAAATGAGATGCAAATCTTCTATGAAAACAAGACGGGGTTTACCGAATGGTTACGTTACGGATAACTTAAAATCGGCGGTAATCAAGAGTAATCGTTATGAACCAACACTTAATGAGGCCTTTCGTGACTTCGTAAGTTATTATTCGATGGCGGCTTTACCGGCAGCTCCGTATAAACCCAAACACAAAGCGTTGGTAGAAGGTGCCGTAAAAATCATCTACCGCTCGATTTACAGTGTTTTAAAGGGTAATATATATTCTTGCATTGAACTTCTAAATAGCGCGATCAGGGAGGCTCTGGAAGCTCATAATAACAGGCCGCTTACCGGAAGGCCGTTCAGCAGGCGACAGTTATTCGAAGATACAGAACGACACTTTCTGCACCCTTTACCTGAAAAAAGATATGAGTTGAAGCGACGTTATATCGCTTCTGTGATGAAGAACAATTACGTCTGTCTTGCCGAGGATAAGCATTATTACAGTGTTCCTTACCATTTTATCGGCAAAAAGGTAACCTTACTTTACAGCCAATCTGAGGTTGAAATTTATCACCGCTACGAGCGAATTGCAGTGCACAAAAGGAACAGGCACCTTTTTGGACACACTACAATAACAGATCATCTGGCCTCGCAGCACCGCTTCATGAGCGACTGGAATCCCGATAAATTTATCGAACGAGCCGCAGAGGTAGGCCCTCAAACGAAAGAATATATTATCCAGTTGCTAAATGCCCGGCAGCATCCGGAGCAGACCTATCGATCCTGTCAGGGAGTTTTAAGTTTTTCGGTACGTGCCGGAAAAGAGCGGCTTAACAATGCTTGTCTGCGTGCACTTCAATATGGTGATTACAGCTATCAGACCATTCGGGTAATCCTTGAAAAAGGACTTGACCGAAACGTTGATGATCAGCAGCATGTTGATCAGTCTATGCCCCCTCACCTGAATATACGTGGCAAAAACTATTACCGGTAATATCTTCCCGGAGGACAGCTGTAACGGCTACCCCTCCGAGTATTGTTTAACCTTAAATCAAATAAAATGAATGAGCAAACGCTTCAAAAAATGAGACAGATGAAGTTCTTCGGTATGGTTCGGGCCTTTAGAACAAGCATCGAGAATGGCAGCATGATTCAAATGACCGGCGACGAAATGGTATCGATGCTTATTGATGCCGAATGGGATGATCGTAACAATCGCCGCATAGAGAGGCAAATGCGCAATGCAAAGTTCCGTTATAAAGCCAACATTGAGCAGTTGCACTTTGATATAGATCGCAACCTGGACAAAAATCAGTTCATGCGTATGGCTGAGTGTACTTTTATCGGAAGAAAAGAGAATCTTCTGATCACTGGCAGTACCGGAATAGGCAAAAGTTTCATTGCTTCTGCTATCGGAAATCAGGCCTGTACTCTCGGGTTCAAAGTACTATATGCCAACACTACAAAGCTGTTTACAAGATTAAAAATGGCCAAAGCAGATGGTTCGTACATCAGAGAAGTTGCAAAGATAGAAAGACAGGATCTTTTGATTCTGGACGATTTTGGCTTGCAGCCGCTTGATGCATCAAACAGGTCGGTACTTATGGAAATCGTCGAAGATCGTCATGGAAACCGTTCAACCATTATAACATCTCAGTTGCCAGTGGCACAATGGTATGAGGTAATCGGAGAACAAACAATAGCGGATGCAATACTTGACCGCATTGTTCATGATGCTCACCGAATGGAACTTGTAGGAGAATCAATACGAAGAAGACAACGAAACAAAAACGTAGAAACTGTTGAATCAGAATAAATAAATCTAATTTTGTATAACTCTAATCAAAACAAGGAAATGATCGTTCTCAATATTGAAAATAGGTGGTCAATTTACTTCGGCGCACACTGGTCAATATAAAACGGCGTGAACTGGTCAATTTAACCGGCAAATCCACAACACATAGATTCATGATTCATTCCGGATCCTGAAGTTTAGCAACGATTGTTAGAGAGTATTGATTAATCTCGCTAACAACTTCTAAATATTTATATCTTAAAGCATATAATTTTATTAATTCTGAATTGACTATATTTAATAGCATATAATTTACTATATTTGAGCTTAATTATATCCAAAAGCATATAATGAAGAGATTGGCAGAATTTGTAAAGGAACACAGAAAGGAGGTAAATCTGACACAGGAGGAATTTGCTGACCGAGCCGGAGTTGCACTTACGGTTATCCGTAAAATAGAACAGGGTAAGACAAATTTGAATCTCGATAAGGTCAATCTGGTTTTGAGTATGTTTGGCCATGAGTTGATTCCTGTTGACAGTAAAGAAATTGAAAAATGAGAAAAGGCAAGGTATATTATAAAGAATATTTTGCAGGAATTATCACAGAAACTGATGATGGGGAATTTGTATTTCGCTATGATGAAACCTTTATTACAGAACATCCTAAAGAGTTTATCACATTTACCATGCCTGTTACAAACAAACCCTATACAGATAAGCGATTATTCCCTTTTTTTGATGGTTTGATCCCCGAAGGCTGGCTATTGGATATTGCCTCTAAAACCTGGAAAATAAATCAAAATGACCGTATGGGTCTGTTGCTGGCATGTTGCAAGAACTGTATTGGAGCAGTAAGTGTTGAACAAATTCAAGAAGAAAATGAGCAATAAGTGCCTGTACTGTTATCAATTAATTGATGGAGAAGGTGATTTTCATTCGAAATGTTCTACCGAATTCTTTGGAACTGTTACGCCACCGCACATACCCTATTCGATAGACCAAATGGATGTGCTGGCTAAAGACGTTGTTGAACGTAGCATTGCAGTTCCTGGGGTACAGCCCAAATTGTCCATGTCGGTGGTAAAAGAAACACGCGAAAATTCAGACACACGATTGACTGTGGTGGGCGCTCTTGGTGGTCAATATATTCTGAAACCGCCTTTCGGCAAATATCTGGAAATGCCTGAAAATGAACATGTGACTATGCGGATAGCTGAAGCTTATGGAATCAGGGTTGTGCCGTCGAGTTTAATCCGACTGGCATCGGGCGAATTAGCGTACATCACCAAAAGAATTGACCGCACCGCAAGTGGCGGAAAAATCCACATGATTGATATGTTTCAGATTACTGAAGCTTTTGACAAGTACATAAGCTCCATGGAGAAAGTGGGGAAAGCTCTTCACTCGTATTCAAACAATACCCTGCTTGATAAAATCTTCTTTTTCGAGCTTTCGGTGTTTAGTTTTCTAATCGGGAATAACGATATGCACCTGAAAAATTTCTCAATGATTGAAAGCTCGTTGGGCTGGGGTTTGGCTCCAGCTTATGATTTATTGAATGTGACTATTGTTAATACCGAAGATACAGAAGAACTTGCCCTGACGCTCGACGGTAAGAAGAAAAAATTAAAGAAAGAGCATTTTGAAAAATTGGCTCAAGGTCTCGGATTAACAGACATACAGATACAAAGGGTATTTAAGCGGATGATAAGCAACAGGCATAAAGCCTTGGAATGGATTGACCAATCGTTTCTTTCATCCGAATTAAAAATGGCATACAAAAAGATGGTTCACAACAGATATGCTCAATTAAGTCTGGTTGAGTAATCAGCATTAAAAGCCTTCATCCTATTTATTTATACCATAAAGAGTGTTTGGCTCGTAACGATTTTCTTTGAGCATTACTTTTCCGGTGCTGAAGAAGTCTTTTTTCTGTTTCAGTTCTGAAATTATAAATACCTGATGTTTTATGTTTTGAAAGGTTAAACGTATAACTCACCCCGACTGTTAATGATGAATAATTGTTGACCGTGTTTTTAGAATGGTAAAAGAGTTTTTGAATTTGAACTATGTCCTGTGCAACATTTGAAGTTCGGTTGATTTCAAAGGAACATATCATACTGAGATTGTTGGTAAACTGACGATTTATGCCAACACCCAATCCAGTTAGTACAGCAACATTACTAATAAAATCATTACCAGCTGCTGGTACATACTTTATTGGGGGCGTTCCATCAGTCCATATTGTTTGCGGATTATTTTTTAAAGAAATTGTACCGATTTTGTAATATAACAAATAATTGGTTCGAGGTCTGAACTTATCTGTTCTTTTGAAATTGTACAAGAACATTAAATTACTTCCAAAAGCTTGTGTTTTTACTTGATAGTTTACGTCTTCTTGATTCACATTCCCCAATATCTGTAAGTATTCAAACTGATATCCCATTTCAAGATGGGGGGTTATACTTTTCCTTAGGGAAAATATATTTGCTGTACCGATTTTTCCCACTGGAATGTTGATATTGTTCAAAAGTCCAAGATATTCAGGTGGTACTTCTGTAAGTATAGTTCCTATTCCTGACTTTGCATCTATTTTCCAATCATCGAGCCAATAAGTTAATTTCCATATGGAGTCCTGACTAAATGCATGAGATGAAGAACAAAGTACGGTGAATATGAATAGAATACTTACTACTGGAAATTTTAAATAGCTCATTGGCAACCCCATCTCATTAAAGTACAAAGATAGATCTCTAATAGAAATTTACTTTAGAGGATCATTACATTTATTTTTTTAGCTGCGTTTATTCAAACCAATTTGGCTAATTATTTGAATGTGGGTGCGTTATCATTATAATAGTACCCAAATCACTGATATGTCAATTTTAAGATCTGAAATCTTTGAACACAGAAGTACCCAAAAACAGCAAATTGAATTAAAGCAGAAAACGGAAAGCGAACCCTGTTGCTGGTTTATTAATGCCATACCATCCGGCATAAATGGAAAGGTGATTCCATAAAAGAAATTGTACGTCTTCAAAACAAAGTGAACTATTTGGGTAAAAAAATAAGAGACACTTTTTTTTCTTGATTCAAGGATAAATTAAAATTTTGAGATTTTGGTTTTAGCGTCGTAAAATTTATTTCCGACAAGCATTTTCCTGGTTTTTTGATGACCCGAAAATGCGTCAGAATAAATTTTACCGGCGGAGGTTGTTGCATAGTACATTCGCTTTCTTTCCATGATGGTTTTTTGTTTGATTTTCTTTCGATGCTTTAAAATCCGGTCAGCCCGGCCAAAGTACATATCGGCCGGAGTCACGTTTTTTAATGATTCGTGGTAGCGTTGGTGGTTGTAATACTCCACGAAGTGTTTCAGTGCATGTTCCAGTTCCATTGGGCTGTAATAAACATCGAGTTTAATCACGTTTTTCATCGAGCGGTGATAGCGTTCGATTTTGCCCTGTGTTTGCGGATGTCCCGGACGGCCATGAATGGGTTTGATCTTCTGCTTTTCCAGGTACTTTTTAAAGTCAAGAGCCACGTAGCTGCTTCCATTATCGCTCAATAGTTTAGGCATCTGGTTTTTCGAAAGATTCGATTTGAGCAGTGCTTCTTCGATGGTTTGGGCGGCATCGGCGGCGGTCATGGTGCTGCAAAGTTTCCAGTGGACGATGAACCGGCTGTAATCGTCCAGTACCGTTGACAGGTAATACCAGCCCCATCCGGGGACCTTAAAATAAGTAAAATCGGTCTGCCACATTTGATTTGGCCGAATGGTTTTATCCTTAAACTCATCGGAGGCTTTAATTAATTCAAAGGCAGGTTCCTGTATTAATCCCTGGGCTTTGAGTATCCGGTATGCCGAACTTTCTGAAACATATTTCCGGTAATTGTCGGTGTACAACCACGCTATTTCGCGCGGAGCTTTCTGCGGGTGATCCAATGCCAGTTCGGTAATGAGTTGTTTTTCCGATTCCGGAATCTGATTCCAGAACTGCTTTTTGGTGACCGGCTTTTGAGCCAGTCCATCGTAACCATCAGCCAGATAAGCATTGTACCAGGAGTAGAATGTGGGTTTGTTAATCCTCAATTCCCTAAGAGTTTTATTGACGCTCGTAGTGCTTTGTTCTACAAGTCGGATGATTTCAAATTTTTCGGTCTGGGAGAGTCTCATGTATTTCTTATTTATGGATTCTACTCCAAGCCAGTCACACTTTTTTTTAGCAATTCGTTGTGCAGGTACAAATCGGCCAACGCTTTTTTCAGGTTGTCGTTTTCCCGCCTCAGATGCTCAACTTCAGCCGTATTGGCACTTCGGTCGGTGTCCCCATTTAAACGTTTTTTACCGGCTTCCAGAAAATCTTTGCTCCACTTGTAGTACAAACTATCGTTAATGCCGTATTTGCGGCATATAGAGGCAACGGTATCTTCTCCGCGCATTCCCTCGATAACGATCCTGATTTTTTCTTCGGCACTGAATAGTTTCCGGGTTTGTTGCTTGATGTCTTTGATAACACCTTCGGCATGCTTCTTTTTTACAGTCATTTTGTTACTCTTTTTTGTATTAAACTTCACAAAATGTCTCTTTGTTTTGCAACACTACCAGTTCACTTTTAGCTGAAGATTTACAGAACCCGATGTTTTAAACAACCGCAAATACCTGGAAGATT
>CAXXUQ010000003.1:0-142921 GCA_963676015.2 Prolixibacteraceae bacterium | reverse complement strand
CTGCCTTCAATCATAAGCACTCATTTTCAGGCCGCCTACTGTATTCTTCAAATAATTGGGCAACAAAAGATAACTTTTTGCAGAGGTTATGGAGGTGATCTTATTGATTCCATGATTCTACTTGTTTGATATTTGTTTTATTGACCTGATTTGCTTTTCAGGATGTACCGAGAAATCCCAATCAATATCTTCACTTGGCAGCGAAGAATGAATATCGCCACCGATAACCAATCCGCAATGCTTTTGTACCAGTTCGTTGGCTTGTTGCCTGTTTAGTGCTTTTACCTTGAAAACACCATTAAAAACAAAGCGTGTTTTTACTTCGAACTCTTTCATATTTTTATTTTAGAAGAAGATTAAACCTAAAATAGTCAGCAACAGGATGATGTAAACAATAGTAACCATCAACCTGAATGTCAACCGCACTAATGATCGGACGAGAAGGAAAAATACAGCAGCAGCAAGGAATATGCCTGCACCGCTATTCACGACATTCCAAACTAATGCCAGGAGCAATCCAATTAGCATTAGCCATTTTGTGAAAACCCAAGCTATATTTAGTTTCGAAAAGTGAGTGAGTTTTTCTTTCGTTATATGTTTATCGTTTTTCATCATGTTGACTTTTTTTATATGCGTAGTAAGTCGGGGCGGTCACCTTTGTTTCATCGGCAATTAAGGATGCAGGGTTTAGGGCTGTCAGGTTTTTTGCGAACAAATTCGCTCGCCCGTAGGGGAAAGAGGAAGATTTTTTGCAAAACCGAAGGCCTGAACTTGACCGCCCGTGAAAACCCGCAAGCACCTTTGCCGCATGACAACAAATGCCGACATTGGCTGCAATACTTGCCAAAGGGAAGCAGTGAATGGAAACTGAACGAATAAAAACGGGCTTTTATAGCGCTCTATAATCGTTTGCAAGTGTACGGCCACTGCAAGTACTCTTGCTTTTTTCGCCGAGACTTTCTTTGCAGTGGACGTGACACCCCGAAACTTCACGCCAGGCGACAGCGTGGCGTGAAGTTTCGGTCGGTGGAACGGAAACGCAAAGAGTGTTGCAGGCGGGATTCGATAAACTAATCCTTGAAGATCGTTAAAATAATGATTTGACTGTGTCCAGAGAACAAATCACTCGTGCTTTAATTGTTCCGATAATTCTGTAAAATCCAGTTTTATAATCTCCCAATCTTTATTTTTCAGGCAAATTGGGTCAAAGTCTTCATCAGCAGATGCGAAATCTGAAAAGTTATTGATTATAAGGTTTCTGTCATGAGTATACTCATAACGTTTCTCATGTAATTCGAGCATATCTGTAATGCTGTATGTATCTAAAAGTTCGTGCAAGTCCCAAAAATCCTTTTTACGTCCGCCCCGCGAAACAACATCCACTTTCATCGCCGTAACATCAGCTAAGCTCGCGATCCGGATGCCGTCAATCACCTCAAATGAATCCAGGAACTCCTCATAATAATATAAGTCAACCTTTACATTATCTTTTTCAGAGTCGCCAACATAATAGGACCGTCCCATCCCGACAATATCGCTTGTATCAACCTTGTCATAATATTCAAAATGCTCTTCAAAATAACGTTCTAAAACTGAAAAGTCCAGACTTCCGTATGTCGCATTAGTAAATAAATCTATATCTGCCGATTTTCTGTGCCCAAGGCGTAAGCTCAGTGAAGTTCCACCCACTAAACGGAACGGTTGAAAAAAAGGCTCACCCATCAATTCATTGAGTACTTCTCTCAACAAAGGGGTGACCGTTTCATAATGCAGCCGAAAGACCATAATTTTATACTTTTTTATGAGTTAAATTGTTCCGAAAAGTTTTTTGAAATCTATAATGGTACAATTCATCAACCGACAATTTATAAAACAAGGAAACCTCTTTGATTTCATCCTTGTTTCCCCTCTCCAATACTCGCCTGATCACTGCATTTTTATACTTTATCCAATTTATTTTCTCAAAATCCGTATCCCAAAAAAGTGATTTCCGAACACGAGGACCTTGATTATAAAGCTTTGACTGCTCTTTTTCTTTGAATTGTTTTATATTGCAGTAAGTTTGCAGTATCGCAAGAAAACTTTCTTCATAACCTAACCAGCCTTCAATTTTCAGAGCCTGCTCAGTTGTTAGATTACGATTCCCGGTTATAACTGCATTAATTGTTTGAAACGGGATACCGGTTCCATCAGCCAGATTTCTCTGGGTTAGCCGCTTTTTTTTCAAATCCCTTTCAATCAATTTTCCTGGATGAATACCTCTTATGATATTAATTCGCTTATCCATATTTAATCCTCCTTTCTGCAAATATAAATAAATATAAACATTTTTGTTTATATTTATTAAATCTCAAGCTAAACATGAGCATTAAACTTCATTAGCAAGTGTACGGCCACCGCAAGTACTCTTGCTTTTTTCGCCGAGCCTTTCTTTGCAGTGGACGTGACACCCCGAAACTTCACGCCAGGCGACAGCGTGGCGTGAAGTTTCGGTCGGTGGAACGGAAATGCAAAGAGTGTTGCAGGCGAACATTATAACCAGTCTTTCAAAACAATCCAATATTATTTTTTGCTTTTAGCATTATCTCCTTCAAAGTGGTTCCGGATGAATGAATGAACATCGGATTCCAGGTAATACGTTTTTTGCTCAATTCGTTTAAAAGGGAGTTTCCCGGAACTGCGGTAGCGTTGCAAAGTGCGTTTGCTTACTTTCAGCATAAAGCACAAATCCTGGTTGTCCATCAGCAATTCGCCGTTTAATTTATGGCGTGGTTTTTCTTTTTGATTGATGCGACTTTCCATCATATCAAATCGGTCCATAATTCGTTCCATCCACGCCTCAAAAAGGTTTTTATCTATAAACATAGTCCTGATTTAAATATGTCCGATTATGAAATAACTGGTATTGGACGGGTCTTTCTGAATAAGCTGGTTATCCCGCATGAATTTGATATAGCTCTTGGCTGTGCGTTCCTTCACATCTAAGTTGGTCTGGATTTGTTCACACAAATCCACATAAGTGCAGTACCGTTGTTTGCTGAAAATTGAACGGGCAACACTTACCAGTTCGTTTCTCTTTCGCTTTTCCTTTTCTTCCTTTGTTTTCTCTCCAATGTAAGTGTGCATTCCGGTTTTTTTATCCCAGGCAAACTGGATCAGCGGTACATCCAACGGACTTCCGTCCCGAACCTTCAGGGCTTTAACCACCGACACCAACGGATCATCGTCCCGCTCGATGGACAGGATGGCTGCTGCCTTGCGTTGAAGTTCTGATCCCAAATGTCCACGCAATTTCAAGCCGTTGGGAACAAAATGCAATACACCAGCAATGCAGGTTTTGTATATTCCTGCCAACCTGTACAGTTCATCAATAACAGCGACACTTTCAGCTTCATCGTTGGCACACCGGACCAGGTCAGCGATCCCATCGATTGCTACCACTGCAATACCACCGAATTGGTAGTAAAACTTATCCATGCTTTGTATAATGGCCTGCAGGCGTTCTTTGCGTGACATACTGGTTAGGGAGTATGCTTTGAAACAGGATGGCATGGAATGCTGCTTGCTACGCTTCAGTATATTGGAAATATTCTTGTATAGCTGAACCTCCGACTGTTCGGTATCATAAAGCAAAACGGCTTTGTTCTCCGTATTGGCCAGGATATTTGTTCCTAAAGTATCAATCATATCTTGTTCTCTGATAATACCTGCGATCAGGCTGCCCACGTAATTACTTTTCCCGGTTCCTTCGCCGCCTGTAATACCAAGCAAATTGCCTTGGGTTCCTATGGGAACTCCATTGATAGAGATGATCATTTCTGATTTAACGGGGGGATTTCCGAAATCGATTTCACAGGGTTTTAGAATGGCCATCGTTTCGCTATATAACGTGTCTAAAAATTCAAGAAATAGTTGAATGAAATTATCACGGGTATTTCCGGCTTTGAAATAATCGGATATATCCTTATCGGCTTTACTGCCCGAAAGCGGTAGAATAAGCCGCTTAACCCCGAATTCGGATAATTGCTGTTGCTGTTTTCTGGAGGAATCCAAACCTGTTTTGTCAACATCATATAACAGAACTATGTGTTTGAAACGGTGAGTCAGCTTCCTGATAATCGTATCGGGAATCACAGAAGTCTCACTATTGAAGCATATTGCATGAAACCCACGGGCTGAGAGCGATAAAACGTCTTTCTCTCCTCCGGTAATGAACAATGTGTCCCCTTTAATCGGTAACTGTTCCAATCCAAAACAATAGTTCTCACCAAAATTTCCACCGTATAAAAAACGAATTTCAGAAAAGGGTCGATAGATTTTGACGTAGCGTTTTCCACAATAACCGAACATAGGCTCCTGCTCCGAAGACTTGAGAGAAAAGGGTTTGCCATCATTATTTTCACTTTGAAATTCCTTTAGGGAAATCACTTTATAGAGTCTCAAAAGCTCAGCAGTAATGCCGTATTGCTTCCAAAACAAAAGCTCATTGGCCGAAAAACTTTGTTGATTAAAACTGAAGGGTTTTACCTTTTTCAGTTCGACAGTTTGATCCTGCTTCTGTCCAGATTTTGCACCTAGCGAAGTAGGTGGTAAATGAGAAATGTCGTCCCCGTTCAAACCCAAATTCAGATCACGATTGATTATCTGTAAAATCTTGACAAATCCGTTTGAATTTTCACAGTCCAGACCGTTAAGTTTGCCAACAAAAAAGAAGCAATCGCCACTAAAATCATCGTTGCCAAAATCTTTAATCCGATAACTCCCGCTTTTACGATCAAAATGGACATTGCAGGAAGCCTTGTGATCGTCATAAAAAGGATTCAGAAAATTCCGTCCAACCCTCCATTGACCCGGAACATAAAATCTGAATACATCCAGACCATTATTTGTTCGTTTTAGCAACTCGTCTTTGCTCAACATATCGCTGGTGATTGGTTATCAGGTTTTGCATAGCTTCTTCGCTGCTGCGGATTAGTCTTTCATTTAACATCCGTTTGATTTCAGCAATAGTGTAGTATGTTTTCCCCGCTATGACCGAATAGGTGATAGCGCCTTTGGAGCGCAACCGTTGTAGTGTGCGTTGGCTGATGTTCAAAAATGAACAAACTTCAAAACTATCTATCCACTCCTCTTCAGGGTTAATCGTGTTGACAGATTGGTAGTCTGCTACAAACTGGGCAATCGTATTTATCTTTGCCACTAATTCTTTAAATGCCTTAGCTTCAACTGTAATGACTTCCATAATTATAAATTACTGATTATTAGCAAACTTCAGCAAATTACGGATTGCTGATATGGAAGTCGGTATGGATTTTCTTGAAATTATTTTTATAGGCTTAATTACAATGATTTACAAATCAACTTTACGAGGAAGAAAGCCAATACTGGTTGTGAAATGCTCGGTATTTAGGAAGTATGAAGAAAAAAGCTCGATTTAATCGGAAATCGACAATGAAATTGGATGTCGAATTGATTAAATACAGAGTAATACCGAACTCTGTATTTATTGATTCCTGCCCATACGGCGTAGTAAGGCATTTTTTAGTTTATCGAGAAATGGGGTGGGAACTGTCCGAATTTTCATGTCGCTGAAAGCACGTGATAGGTTATTATCCAGTTGAATATTGAATACATTCTGAATATAATCTGACAACTGAGTAAGCGGTACATCGCCAAAGGTGTTGAAACTATCCCATGAATAGAGTTGCTCCATCAATTCTGTTTTAGTCCCTTTCCATGTTAACTTAATTAATGGAAAAGAAAAAGGAGATAATTTTGATGTACCGTTATTCAATAATTCTAATTCCTGCATCAAATAAACTGAGAGCATATCATTTGCCAATATTTTTGCAACCTTGAAATCACAGTTGGTGGAGAATTTTGGATCAAGTTCGTAATAAAATGTTTCCAAATACTGCTCTGTGTACATTCTTCCTCTTAAAAAATACAAGGAATCCAGATGAGTAGAACCAGAACGGTAATAACGGATAAAATCTAATCGTTTTGTTGTATATTCATTGATTGAATTCAGCTCTTTGTTTAAGTATTCTTTTTGAGCGTCAACTCCCGCTAATGGCCTGTTCATCTCAATGTTATAAATTTTACGGTAATATATCAGTCTGTAACAGAACTTTGGTTTAATAACTTTAAAAAATAATATTTCCTCTTCTTCATTTCTAAAAGTGTAAGTCAAAATAAACATCTTCAATCGGTTGAATGCCTCAGAGAGGACTTGAGAACCAGCCAATGACTTTTTTAAAATGTTATCTTCCGAAATTTCTAGCTGTTCAATTTTTGCATCAACCTCTTTTTTAAGGTTGGCGATATATTCAATCATAAGTTATTTTTAAACGTATAGTTCTATTTTAATCAATATTTCCTTTACTATATTGACGATAATTTGGGAATGTAAATAGACAAAAGAATCCTGATTCTAAAAAAATTGAACCTTAGTTGCTCTTAAAGCACAGATTTCGAAACATGAAGGGACTATTGGTGTTCCTAATTTTTGGTTGGAATTAATCGTAACAACAGTTTATGCCAAGATAAAAGAATCAAGCAAAACCAATTTTTCCACTACTACAGAAGCAGATGTCTTTAATAATTACAATGAATATCTGAATTAAAACATCTCTGTAATTGGGAAAAATTTCATATTATTCAAACACTAAAATTTTTTTGACTACGAAATTATAATCATACAATCTTTTAAAATACAAACAAATACTGGATTAATCCCGGGAACATTAGCATGTCCCCGGGAAACCTTCCTCTTCACTTAAGCAGAAGAAGACTCACTTAACTAACCTAACGAAACCTATTATTTAACCATAATCTGAATAAATTAACCACATTGATTTTTTCTAATTTGAAACCATACTAAATGTAATTTACACAGCCTTCTTCCTATTTCTTCTCATAAATCATCAATACTCTTCATCCCTTTTACTCCCTTGGGTAAAAGTTGGTGCATATCAAAAATCACAATCTCATTCCGACCTTTCTTCAACCAGGGAGCCGGACAATACAATTGTCTCTGAGTACCGATATTCCAGTACCGGCCAAGGTTGTGACCATTGACCTAAACCACGCCTTTTTCCCATTGGCTCATATCCAAATATGTATCACCAGTTGATGTCAGGTCAAACTCGTCTTTAAAGAAGGCTCCCGGACGGGTTGCTTCTGTTTTTGAAAATTTCAGGTTGTTCACGTAGCCTTCATCAAAGGGTAGCGGGAAGACCTGCCAGTCCATTAGTGTCATCCCATTAAGGGAAACATGATCTGTAATTCCCTTTCGATCAACCAGATATTCTGCAAAATTGATACGCCCCATGCCTTCAACCAGAATGTCAAGTTGCGGATTTTTGCCGGATGACTGAGGTAAGTTGATAGTATTTTCCGCTTTGTTTCGATCCAGCTTTCCAACATATTTCCCATCCAGAAAAACTGTGGCGTAATCGTGAAGATCAGTAATCTTCAAATTCCCGCTTTTATGGCCAATCAATTGTGTACGGTAAAGTATAAAACCGCTTTTCTGTCCATACATTTCCATTGGCTTGGGTTGTGCCGATTGAATAGCTACCGGGAGATTGTCCCAAACCGATGCGGTTTGGGTGAAGGTAATCTCCGGAATTTCAATCACCTGATTCGATGCCGGAACTGGAGGCAATTTTTGCTTTGATGGTAAATATCTGGCAAGTAAATTACGTAGCGCATAGTATTTAGGTGTTGCCTGTCCCATTTCGTTTATCGGCGCATCGTAATCATAGCTGGTCACATCAGGCTGATATTGGGTTGGGCTGAATGCATTAGCTCCGGCCCAAAATCCGAAGTTGGTTCCTCCATGAATCACATAAAAGTTGAATGACTTCTTATTGTCCATCAACCATTTCACATCGTTGAGTAAAGCTGTCGTATCAGGCCTTTGCCATTTTTCACCCCAGTGGGTCAGCCAGCCTGGATACAGTTCGCTGCAGAAGAACGGAACGTTGGGGTTTATTTTTGCTGCTTCTGCAAAATTGCCGGCATTTGTTCCGGGATCAAGGCCAATGGCTACGCCGGGTAATGACCCTGCCTCAAGCATAAACTGAGCGGCACCATCGGCTGTGTAAAACGGAACTTCAATACCATTTTTCAACCAAAGGTCCTTCATCCATTGCATATAGGTCCGGTCGTTTCCGTAACTCCCGTATTCATTCTCTACCTGAACCATCAAAACCGGTCCTCCCTTGGTAACCTGCAAATCTTTAACCTGCAAGGCCAGATTTTTTACGTACCGTTCAACAGCCTGGGTATATCGCGGATCCATGCATCGAACTTTAATATCGGGAATACTCAACAGATAGGAGGGTAATCCACCAAAATCCCACTCTGCACAGACATATGGTCCGGGACGCAACAGCACCCACATGCCTTCTTCCTGCGCTATTCGGATGAACTGTGCGATGTTGTGGTTTTCGGTTTGAAAATCAAAAACTCCGGGCTCTGTCTCATGGTAATTCCAGAAAATATAGGCTGCAATGGTGTTACACCCCATGGCTTTTGCCATTTGTATCCGGTGACGCCAGTACTGGGCCGGTATGCGCGCCGGGTGCATCTCGCCCGAGATGATCTGGAATGGCTTCCCGTCTAGCAAAAAATCAGACGTACCCAACGAAAAAGTATGGGTTTTACCTTGCGCCCAACTTATTTGGAACATCAAACAAATCAAAATAATAAGCAACGATTTTATTTTCATGATTCAATTTTTTAAATAAGGATAACCCGTTCTGTAATCTCGATGAACTTCCGGGTTATCCTATCTGCCTTATGCGAAAGGTTTATTTTTGTTTTATAAATTCTACTTTACCATTTTCAGGAAATTCAATGATCAGGATTTCTCCCTCCGCTCTTACAGTTCCTTTAATACTTTTCAGTCGGTATTTGTCTGTGCCAAACGGATTTTTCAATTTACAGGTCCCACCTTTTTCTGATGCAATCTCTACCCGTTCCACTTTTCCACCTGTCCTCTGCGCTGACACTAAAAAAGCACCTTCAGTCTGCAAAGTATGGAAGGATACATCACGCCAGTTTTCAGGAATGGCAGGGAAAATCTGTATTACTCCGGTGTGGCTTTGAATCAGCATTTCCTGTACCCCGGCAGCAAAAGCAAAATTCCCTTCAAGGGTAAATGGCCGATAAGTGAACTTCGAATATCCTTTCCCCGATTGGTCGCCGTTGGCATGAAAACTATTGGGAAGGCAAAAGTTCTGTGAGAAGATCCGAAGACTTTCGGCTGCCTTTTCACCCATGAAAGCCCGTGCATACAGGTTTCCCAACCAACTGAATGAATAGCCGCACCACCAGTCGGATCCTCTTTTTTCCAGGTTCTTTAATGTCGCTTTTATTATCTCCTGATCACTTTCTCCCTTTGACCAGTCAATTACTCCCAAAGGGTGCCATCCAACCAGATGTGAAAAATGACGGTGCGATTCCTGGTAGGGATAGCCTGGAGCAAAAGCCAGTCCCCCTTCCTTATCCAGCGCAAAGTCCGGCCATTCGGAAAGGATGGTTTTCCATTTTCTGGATTCTTCTGTCTTTCCCAATACGTCGGCAAGTTCTGCTGCTTTTTCAAATGTCCAGCGGATAAATGACAAATCATAATTGGTTGTTTGTGAAAACCATGCCTGAATCGAATTGTCATTAATCTCGGGACTGGAACTGATTGGCAGTTTTCTTTTTCCACTGTTATCTTTTACTGAAATCTCATCCAGATAGGTGGCAATGTCTTTTAACCAGGGATATGCCTTTTCTCTCAGGAATTTCTCATCCCTGGTATAAGCCCAGTGCAGGTAAAAATGTTGGGCCAGCCAGCACCCCACTGTCGGACCAAAGGAATACTGGATCCAGCCCCCCATCGGTTCACCGGTTAGTGTTGTTACTCCGGGAACATTCATTCCTGAAGTTCCAAAATATGTTTTTGTATATTTTTTAAATGTATCCCGGTAGTTCCAGAGCCAGTTCTCATATCCCTCTTCCAAATCGAGGTGATTGCTGCTGTATGCAGGCCAGTAGCTTAACTGGGTGTTCAAATCGTGATGAAAATCGCCTTTCCAGGGGGGTAATTTCCCATTGTCGGCTGTCCATACTGCCTGAAGTGAAATGGGTGGAGCATCGGCCCGGGCTACCGAGCCAAACTTGTATTGCTCCAGGTACCACTGTTTTTCAAGAATGGTATCGGGCAGACTGATGGCTGATTTCTCCCAAAAGTCTTTCCACCATGCGGAATGCGATTGAAATAATCCTTCGAATGTTGTCTTTTCTATCTGATCGGATACCACCTTACTGGCTGTTTTTTGCCCTTCTTTTTCTGAAAATGAAGATGTGATGCTCCATACGCCGGAAAGGACATTTTTAGAATATTTCCAGCTAACAGCGACTTCATACTCAAAACCATTCCATCCTTTCTGGCGATAAACCATTTTGTTGGGTTCGCGGACCACCTTCCCCTGCTCATATCCCAGTCGCTGTAAATCCTGCCCCGTTACAGGGCTGTCGGAATCGCTGGTCCCTGTTTTTCGATATGCTGGTGGGACCAACACAGGTACAAAATCTTTGGGAACGCCTTCAAACCGGAAGCAACCGAAAGTCTGTGAGGCATGTACAAAAGTTTTCAGTGTTACCCCCCGTTTCCAGGTCACCTCACAAAGGGCATCGTGTAGCGTAAGTTTTACCTGTGCAACTTCTCCTAGGCTTCCGGTATCAAACTCAAGCGCTGCCCCTGGTATTTTGGATGGCGCCGGTAGTTGGTCATAAGGAGCATCGAATAGCTCCTGGACCACCTTGTAGTTGTTGTTCTTTACCTGTTGCTGCACCCACCCGAAACTGTATTCTGGTTTGTCCAGGTTTTCCATCGGGCGTAAGTCCCACAAATCGGCCCGGTCCAGTGAAAAACGCAGTTTATCTCCTTTTTGCCAGACCAGTGCACCAAGCATCCCGTTGCCCAACGAAATAGCTTCGTCCCATTTTATTGGCAACTGATTAAAATACAGACCCTTGTCATATTTAGGTGCTGCCAATGATTGCATTTCAGCCAAAAGCAAAATAAAAAAAATGTACTCAAAATATTTCATGGTAGTTTAATGTATGATACAAAAATTAAAGTATGTATAGAGGGACCTTCTAAATTTTACTCTTTAATCCTTTTAATTTATATTTTTGAGACTGTTTAAATTTTAATTTTTGATTCTATTAAGCATTCGTCTTATCATTAAAATCTGAATCATTACTTCGCTAGTGACGGTTAGGTATTCGAAGTCTTTACTGAGTCATCGGTAACTTTCGAGCCAGGCAAACGTTCTTTCAACAAACCATCTTTTGGGAATACCGGTAAATTTACTAGAATGGTCTGATCTTAAAACGATTCAAGTATCCAGCCGAATGTGGTTTTGGTTTTCTCGATAAGTTCTCCACTATAACCACGGCAAGGTTGGTTAGTTAGTGTTTCTGTGTTCTTAATAGTTTGGTAACCGTCAAGATAACAAAACAAATTAATCAACTGATAATCGTGTTTCATTTCAATATATTTTAAATTTAAGCAGTCTCTAAAATTTTAAGTTTATTAGTCAGAAATAGCAAAATTCCATCTACGACTAATAAGCTTTACAACCACCAATGATGTTCTAAACAGTTACATTCTGGATTTCAGTTCATCGAACGTAATTACCAGCAAACGGCCAATTGGTTTGCCATTCCGGTAGGTAATTGCCCAGATTTCGGATGAACCTTTTGGTGTTTTAATTGGAGTACCATCGTATTTTGCTGAGAATTTATCAGGGAATGTACAATCGAACGTGTAATAAATTTCCAGACCGGATATTTCGGGCGTAAAGGCAATCCTCAAATCCCCTTCCGGTGATTTCACCATTGCAATCTCCGGATCGTAGATGCTGGTAGCATAATTCACTTCAGCCTGATCAAAGCGTGGAAACTGAGCTTCCATTCGTGGCACAAACTCATCCCAGTTGCGCGCAGTTTTCGGCGACCACAGAATTTCGGAAAGTACCAGAGCGCGGGGCCAGGTCATGTATTCCACCCTGCGGTAGTTCGGGATAAACTCGCCCCAAACGTTTCCTTGTCCTCCTAAAATAAACTTAGGATCTACACCATCGGGTACTGGTTCAAACTCGTACACCCGTTTAGCCCGCAGGTAGCCAAATGAATTTCGTTCGATATTTTTTTCGCCTTGCAGGTAATCAAAATAACAAAACGAAGTAGGCGATAGAACAGCTGTATGCCCTGCTTTTGCAGCAGCAATAGCACCATCAAGGCCTCTCCACGACATTACCGAAGCTTCAGGAGCCAAACCACCTTCCAGTATCTCGTCCCAGCCAATCGTCTTTTTCCCTTTCGATGAGATGATCTTACCAACCCTTCGGGTGAAGTAACTCTGCAACTCAGGCAGATCCTTTATGTTTTCTTCTTTCATGCGTTGCTGGCATTTCGGACAATTCTTCCAGAATTCGCGGTTGGCTTCATCGCCGCCAATGTGAATGTATTCGCCGGGAAAAAGTGAAGCTAATTCGCCAAAGATGACATCCAGCATTTTAAAATTCTGCTCGTTACCTACGCAGAACACATTCTCGCCAATTCCATTGTTAGTTCCGGCTGATACGGTGGTCGGTTTTCCTGAACAGGAAACTTCGGGATAAGCTGCCAAAACAGCTTTGCTGTGAGCCGGAACATCTATTTCGGGAACAATGGTCACGAAACGTTCGGCAGCATATTTCACAACTTCGCGGATATCATCCTGGGTGTAAAAACCGCCATAAGTAGCAGGTTCACCTTCTTCTTCAGGAGCAAAACAGCCATAACGTCCGGTTCGGAACACGCTCCAGGCGCCAACACTGGTGAGTTTGGGGTACGCCTTGATTTCGATCCGCCATCCGTTGTCGTCGGTCAGGTGCCAGTGGAACACGTTGTATTTGTATTTCACCATCTGGTCGATGAAGCGTTTTACCTCGTCTTTGGTAAAGAAATGGCGGCTGACGTCCAGCATCAGTCCCCTCCAGCCAAAGCGTGGGTAGTCAGTCATTTCGGCACATGCAACAGCTACCGGGTCATTGGCTTTCACCGGCGGAACCAGTTGCAACAGCGTTTGTGCACCATAAAACAATCCAGCAGGTTTATTGGCCAAGATCGTGATATTTTGAGGAGTGACATTCAGCAAGTACCCCTCATTTCCCAGTCGGGAATTTGCGGTAGCATTCAAATTAAATACAATCGACTGCTTTGCTTTAGCTTCACTAATTTCCAGTTTCTGACCGATTTGTGAAGCCAACTGAGCTGAGAACAAATCTGCAACTTCCTGAATTTCTTTATTTCCAGACGGAATAGTAATTTTTGTTTTGGAAGATAGCACAAAACTACCCTCCTTCATTTTTACTTCCACAGGTTCCGGTAGAAGTGAACTATGCTTTTGACTAAAAACAAAATTGCTATTGCCTAATAAGGCAATTAAAAAACATGCAACGAATACGGTTAATTTATTCATGGTCTATTCTAATTATAAATTACTTATCTGACTTTAAACATCCATTTTCCGGCAGAAACTTCCAACTGAGCAGCAACTTCAGAAAAAACAACACGTTTTTCAAAACCCTTTTTCAGCCAAAGGCCATCTCTCCAAATTAATTGCCCCCCATAAAAAATTGATGTCAGATTTTTACGAGGCAGCTTCACCAAAGCGGAAGTTGTCTCTGGCACGGTAACTTCAAGTTCAAAGTTTTCGGAACTATTGTTAAAACGAGTCTCAATCATTCCCCTGACACTTTCAACCCGTGCTGAAGCAGAAGTCAGTCCACCTGTCTGAGGTGCTACCTGAAACTTTGAATAACCGGGTTCTAAAGGAGAAATACCACATACAAATTGTGATAAAATCGTCAGTCAACCTCCACTCCAGGCATGGTTGGTGGTTCCGCCCAGAAACCCATCCACTCCCTGACCCCAAACTTCCCATAAGGTAGAATTTTCAGTATCGTTAACCATTGGAGTAAAACGTTTTTTCATTCGCTCCAAGCCGTAAACATCCTGTCCCATTTTAAACAGTGCTTCAATCACATATTTTTCCATGTACGGACTGGCGTGTTCATGCACTTTGAGAATATCCAACAGCAAAGGATACTTCGCTTCATCAACCAGGCCAGCAACAACGGCCAATGCTTGTCCGCGATCGTCGGTTTTGCCGGTATAAGTTGCCGACCGGTATTCTTTACCATTCCAGAATGCTTTATCGAATGCACTTTTAAAAACCTCCATCTTCCGGTTCCAACTGGCTGCATCTTCCTTTTTGCCAAGACATTCAGCCATATTTGCGGTCCCTTTCAAAGTCAGGTAATACCACGCATTTTGAATCAATTCCATATCAATGTGCTCGCCCCAATCGGCCCAGTCCCATCCGCCCCCGCGATAGACCAGGGTATTTTGTTTATTCAGCTCCCACAGCGACATATAGCGGACTACACCTTCATACAAATCGGCAATAACCTGTTTATCGCCCATTTGCATGTAATAGTTCCAGAAGCCATAATAACCGATACTGGCAAGCGACTGGTCGGGCAATTCCTTATCCCAGTTCCCGGCAGGAACCGGAGAAAACAAAACGCCATCCGGCTTCTGCCACTTAATCAGTTCGTACATTCCTTTGCGGTGCAACAACTGACCTTGCAGATCAAATGCGTAGAAAGCCTCTCCTCCTTCGATCACTTCATCGCCCCACCATTGGGCACGTTCACGATCCGGACAGTCCATGTAAGTATCGCGCATGGTCACATAAAGCGTCCGACAAGCTTTGTTCCACAACTGGTTGAAAAAGTCATCGGAACAACGAAAACTTCCGGTAAATTCTGTATCATATCCGGTTTCCCGGTACTTCAGGCCGATAATCTTCACTCCTTTGGAAATAGAGTAAGTCACTTTTTCGCCATTCATCCATCCCAGACTTTCATACTCCTGAAGCCCGTCGCGCGTGATGTATTTGCCCATTACATTGGGTTCGCCACCACCATTCAAATGATCGGTCTGTATTTCAATAATTTCACCTGATTTTGATTGTACCTTCAGCCACGGGGTAACCTGAAGATTGGAAGGCAACTTACAAACAATGGGTTCGCCAGTGCTAACCGACGGTATGTCTGAATTATTCACATAGTCTTTCAAACCGAAATCTTTCCACATCGGGATTGGACGCAATTCCAGGTTATTCCAGGGTTGACAGGGAGGTGTCCCCATTTCCAGGGCAGAAACCCATAACCCCAAATTGCTAGTTCCCTGATTCCAGCCAACGAGCTCTTTTCGCCCATCAAAATACAGACTGGACTCGGACAACCGGAAATTGGGTTGAATGCCATCCCAAGGCAAAATTGAAGGATGAATCATTGTCTGCCAGGATCCATCCGAAAGAATGGAACAAGCATCCGACTGAAGATCAAACAACAAACCGGCCTTCCCGCTACTTTTATGTGAGAAACCATCTTTCCCGAAATACCACAGCAACACAGCTATCTTATTCGTTCCTTTCTTCAGATAAGGAGCAAGATTAACTTCATCGTAATAGGTATCCTCCGGCGATGGGCCACGTTTTAATCCGCCCTCAAACACCACCAACCTGCCATTTATCCACAACCAATACTTACTATCAGCAGCAATTGCTGCCAGTGCCTGCTTCGGAACTTTTGAGAGTGAAATATCTTTCCGGAAACAAATCCAGGTGTTTACCTCATTTTTAGCATCCGGTGAAGTAATCCAACTCGCTTTCCATTTTTTTTCAGCACCTACAGCAGTAATACTGATGAAAAGCAACAAGCCAAGCACAAATTTTTGCCACGTTCCAAAACATAAAATTCCATCCATTTGATTCATCTAATCCTAGTTTTCAATAGTTAACAGTAATTTAGACAACCTCTATTCACCCAATAGGATCACCTAAAACATAAGAATGAAAATTTGATATTTTGTACTCAGTAAATTAGGATGAAAAAACATAGAGATAATATAAAATCCATCATTTAAAGTTAAGAGACTGCTTAAATTTCCCAGAGGGAAAACATATGGATAGAAAAAATAGTCATTGCCTGTTCTCTTTGTCCCGTAAGGAACAAGAGGCTTTCACAATCATTCTAATTCTACCAACATATTATCTCTAACGGAACCATTAAACAAATTTTAAACAGTTTCTACGTAATGTTTGGGTTGGTTAGAATGGAATTCAAAAAATATTCCGTTGTTTTTTTATCTATCTACAGTTCATTTACAAGTCAGATATGATGTCTTCCTTCATCATATTTTCAGTAAGAACAATCAGTTTATTAAATCCTTCTGATTTATTATTTTCAATTACAACTTTACTACAAGCGTTAAAATTAAAATTCGGACGCTTTGCTCCCTGATGTTTCATAAAACTTATTTTCACAATTTGATTTCCTTTAAAAATAAGATTCTCAGTACTCCGGGCAGTAAGAATAGGATTGTCATATACTTCAAACAGATTATTTTCAACTCGAATATTTTTATGGACCATATAACCAAGAACAAGTTCATGGTTTTCTGGAGTAATCGAAATTACATAATTTTCAGGGGCCGAGTTGTAGCCACATTCTTTAAAAATGTTATTGCAAATAGTAACATTTGTTACTTCTCCTGATTCATACCAGTTTGCTGCATCATTTGCAATAAGAATAGCATGCATCCCAGTCCTGTAAAATATATTATTTTCGATTAATATTCGCTTTCGAGTAGTGACTAAAATTCCTCTAGTGTTAGTTCTTTCAAATCGGCAATTCCTAACGATCAAGCTGGGAGTCCACGTTAGATTTTCAACGCAATCACCAACTACGAGATCGCTCGACAAGGGTTTTTCAAATTCTAGTAGCATCTCTCTTTCATTAATAAGTTTTGCAGAAGAAAGAATTCGCGTGTTGAATATCTGAAGCTTTGAAGAATGAACTAATGCTACTGTATCCCCTTTAAAAAAGGCTTCAAAACCATAAGTCTGTGGGTGTATGAAACTAACCTTAAGTGTTGTAGGAGATACGATTTTGGTCACTTTCAAATAAGTTCCATGAACATTAATTGCATCATCATGAGCACCTTTTGTATAACAATTCTCAATAGTTATTTGCCCTTTGCACCCGGAAAAGTGCATGCAATCGGCCCAAGCAGAAATTACGCGTCCACTTTCAGGACGTGGCATAACAAAAACGCTATCGTAATGCAGATTTTCTGAAAATTGGCTTAAAATTGCTTGTCCATGCATATAGTATATAGTGACATTTTTCAATTCAACATTCTTAGATCTATTAATAAAAGCACCTGCATGATCACGATTAGGATCACGAATAGTAAGCACGTCTCCGGATTGGAAATCACATTTTTTAAAATTGCCGGTAAAACGAACCCGGAAAGGAGAAATAACTTCAGCTTTGCTATTCAAAAATGGAGACCAGGAACTGTAAAAAGCAGTTCCCTCTTTAGGTTTTACTAATACTGAATGAAATTCTTTCATTCCCCAGCCTTCACCATACCAATATAGTTTTCCGTCAATTATTGCATACTTGGAATCAGGATTAATGTCAGAAATAATAACACTATCTGACACTTCACGAAATGTCATCTCAGACATAGTTGGTCGATCAAAGTCAATTTTAACATTCTGTAGCTGGATATTTTCACAATGATCTAATGCAAAGGTGGTCATCTTTCCATGAAACATAAACTGCGATCCATTGCCTTCGATCTTGAGATTTTTTATTCCTTCGAAAAGCAAACCGATGGTCTTCAACTTCGAAGGGCACTCTTCTTCCGATGAGCTATTCGAAATAAAATAATTCCGGACTTCAGCATGGGCGGGATAAAAATCATATCTCCCTTTCTCGAATACTAACATCGGGTTCTTTTTGTTTTTACATGCGTTAATAGCTTTAGCAACATTAACAGCTACATCATCAAACATATTGGGTTTAATTCCATAATCACTGACTTTAATAGTATCGATAGATTGCGAATAGCCTAAAAAAGGGACTATTACAGTGCATATTATTAATGTCAATATAATATAATTTGTCTTTAAGAAATACATATATTCAATTTAATAGATTAAAATTCGCTTTATCTTTCAAAGAGGTTCTCTATATCATCAAAATGACATATAATACCAATTTGGCAAGTATCACCTAAGGACATAAAGAGATAAGAAGGAGAAATTACCCCTTCCTATCTTATTGTAAACATAAAGCGCAAGGTTTATATTACTATTGTAATTTCACGACAATAACATAATCTTTGATGGAGCCATCAGCTGCAGTAACTCTGTAAGATACAGGTTTTGAAAAATCACCTGGAGTTCCCAGCTCTGGTGCACTATTCAACGATGTAATAAAGGCTGCATCTGAGATCGCAGCATAACCCCATAAATGTTCTAATGAGATCTTCGACTTTTCATCAGCCGGGATACTGCTAGGAATTGAAAGGTTACAATATATAGTGTCAGCATCATTCTCATTTTTCACAATATTAATCGTTTTATCCAATTTTTTCACATAAGATATCTCCTGTGTCCCATCAGGAACCTCTCTTGTAGAGAGCCAACGATACTCAAAATCTACAGTCGTCATTTCTTTTTTATTCGAGTTTGTCGTGTCTGGCAAATCAGATTTCAAACATCCTGAAAAGGTAGAAATGGTAAAGAAAATGACTAAACATATTATTATATTTTTCATAATTATTGATTTATAAATTAATTTTTATTGTTCCCACCCAGCATTCTGAGTTAACTTAGAATTTTGTTGAATCTGGCTATATGGTACAGGGAATAAATAGCGTCTGGGAGTAAAATTAAGGTTTTGTCCTCTCTCTGAAATTTCAACAACATTATAATTAATGCCATTTTTGTCAATCTTAATAGCATGCATCTTTCCAACCAGTTCTGGTATCACATATCCATTATTGACATAATCAGCATTTGCAATTCCTCCTGTTTTTTGCATTCCCCAACGAAGTAATGACCAATATCTATCGCCTTCCAATGTCATTTCAACATTTCTTTCTCTCTTATAAGCAGTCCAAAGATCATCTCCAGAAGCAGTGATAGAATTCTTGAACCCACCATGAGTTTGATATGTTTTAGAAATAAAATCTCTAGCTTTCTGTTCCTGGTGCAACATTAAAGCGGCCTCTGCATAGTTCAGATAGGATTCTCCCAATCGCAAAATACTATAACAGTATGGAGTCGGATCGCTCGACCATACTTTTTTGTCCTGATACATGCCTTTTGCATACCAATAACCTGTTGTTGTACCATAGGCATTTCCACCATCAATACTAGGATTGCTAATATTGCCATCTGCCCTTGTAAAAACAGTATTCTTATAGTAATGGCAAGAATCATATACAATTGAAGCATAGAAGCGAGCATCCCTATGGTCAAAGATTTTCTCAAATACATTCTTGCCCTTAGTAGAGTAGGAAGTCAGATACCAAGGTTTTTCCACACCATCTGCATCTGTAACCAGATAATCATCTACTAAATCCTGAGTAGGAGCAAAAAAACACCATCCCTCAAATGATTCGACTAAGGGATGATTTTTTAGAGCTTCAGCAGTTAGCTTAGAACCTATATTATCAGAATTACACAATAAGTATTGCATTGGGGTATCCTGAAAAGTTGTATTGACTTCAAGCCTGTCATAAATAAGTATGTTTTCTTTAGAAGCTATGGCGGTACTATATTTATTAAATAAATTATCGTAGCTATTCTCCAATGCATAATAAGGCAATGCAAACAACAAATCACCGGCAGTAATCACTTTCTGATAATACAAATTATCGTTTAAATATGCACCCCCTTGTAACGCGACCCTCAAAGTTAAGGCATATGCGGCACCTTTGGTTGCCCTTCCTCTATTATTCGTTTCTGGTAATTTATCAGCAGCAAGTGTTAGGTCTTGTAATATGAAATCATACGATTCTTTTGTTGATGCACGGGGGATAAACATATTATCATCAGGTGTCAATACTTTATCGATGATCTGAATACTCCCAAATCTCTTTATTAGGTAAAAATTAACCATTGCTCTTAAAAAATGAGCTTCGCCCAGTAATAAATTTTTCTCTTTATCAGTAAACTTAGAAGCAGTCACGTTCTCAATGGCAAGATTACAGCTTCTGATTTTTTCATAGTCTCCCCATCCAGCGTTGTAAGTTCTATCAATTTGTTCGGTTTTTTCCGAAACATAATCTCCTCCCCATACTTGATTTTGGGCATTTTTAGTCAAGCATTCTTCCCTCCATGGAGTATACATATCTCCAATAATATTGGCATACATGGTATATGCAAAACCTTCAGCCATGGCATAATTGCTCCAGACTTGGTCTCCAGTAAATTTATCCAACGGTTTTGTATCCAATACATCTTGACAACCAAATTGCATAAATACAACTCCTATCATTAATATAAAATATATCCTTTTCATCGTTATTTCCTTTAATGTTAGAATTTAAAAACTTAAATTGAATCCTAGCGAATATGTTTTATTTACTGGGTATCCAAAATTACTAGCATCTGCAGTTTCCGGATCGAAATACTTCATACATGCTGATCTAGTCAATAGGTTGGTTCCACTAACGTACACGGAAAATGAATTTATCCATTTATAATTTTTTAATACTACTTTCTTAAGGTCATAAGCCAAGCTCAAACTTTTTAATCGAATATAGCTTGCATCTAACAACCAAAAATTTGAAGAAGAGTAATTATTGCTACTATTTATGTTTGAATTCGCAGCCCTGGGATATTTAGCATTTGTATTTACTGAAGTCCAATAATCAGCTTGGAAACCAAAGTTCACTCGGTTTTCTTCACGCGCTTGCAAATAATCTCCTATATAAATATCTCTTCTCCCAGTTCCTTGGATAAGTGCATTAATGCTAAATCCCTTATATTCACCACTCAAAGTAAATCCAAACACTAAACGCGGAGAAGAATTATTTCCTATTCTTCGAAAATCCTGACCATCGATTTTACCATCTTTGTTTGTGTCTTGATATCGAATATCGCCAGGAGCTAGTGATGAGGAACTAATTCGTCGCGGATAATTCAATACATCGTCGAATGACTGATAGAATCCTGCACTTGTATACATACTACCGTAATAACTTTCGAGCACCCCCTGTGATCTCACATAAGGATTTACATTCGTGATACTATCCTCGTTAGCCTTTTCCCATAACGAATTATAACTCGTTATATTCGCCCCAATCTGATAAGAGAAGTCCCTTATTGAATTGCTATAAGATAAACTGGCATCAATCCCTGCTTTTCTATAAGCTGCATCAGATTTAATCTGTGGTAAACTTTTCCCTAACGGATCGACATATCTTGCTCGTGGACTTGTTAAATAGCCAGTAGTTCTATTGTAAAAATAATCGAATGAACCAGATAAGTGATTTCTAAAAGAGGTAAAATCAAATCCTAAGTCATATGATTTTGTAGTATACCAACTCAAGTTATTACTAACCAAATCACCTTCAGAGAAGCCATTCACAAGATTTCCGTCTGTAACAAAAATCTGTGAGTTAAGATTGTAAGTGGATAAGTAAGCAAACCTTGCTAAATTATCGTTTCCAATAACACCAGCAGATCCTCTTAATTTAAAGAGGTTAAAAATATTCTTTTCTTTTAATGGAATAAAAAAACTTTCCTCTGAGATATTCCATCCCATAGATATAGCGGGGAAGAATCCCCATCGTTTGTTATCAATCTTTGGAAAATTATCTGAACCATCATATCTACCACTAAGTTCCACAAAATATTTATTTTTAAAATCATATTTAACACGGCCAATATAACCTAATCTTCCATATTCGGCTGAATTTCCATTGTTAGTCATGCTTTTGGAACTTCCCGCGAAAAGCTGGTCTACAGCAGTTGAAAAAAAATCTTTTCTTGAAGCTATAGTCCAATTTGTATTGCCGCCAGAGGTTTCAGTAACAAAAGTTGCGCCTATGTTATGTTGGCCAAATGATAGCTGATAGTCAATATGTCCTTCATAATTATATGAAGTTCCTAATTCATTATACAAACTCAAGGAAGGAGCAGATACAGATCTCAGTATTCCTAGTTCATCATATTGTTCCTTATATGCTGTGAAAGTATTCTGATAGCCAGAATTTACAGCATAGTCGCCTAGAGCTTTTACTGTCAATCCCTTAATCCATGGGACTGCCCATGAAAAGACAAGACTCCCGTTATTGTAATAATTGTTATTCTTTTCATAGCCAGGCGACTCTATTTCTGCAAGAGGATGATCAACTAAAGCAGAAAGAGTACCATCAGTATTGTAAGGTTTCTCTAGAGGGCTTTTTGCAACAATGTGACTAAAAATCATCCGTGCTGAGAAAGGTGGGTATTTTGCTTTTTTAATGTAGCCATTTAAATTTAAAGAAACATCAAGTCCAATTTTATCAAATGAGGTTGTTATATTTGACCGATAAGTATACCGTTTGTACTCTGCAGCATTATTTACATAGGAACTTCCTTGATTTAGCATTCCTAATCCCAGATAATATTTAGTCGATTGGTTCCCTCCGGAAACGGATAATGATTGTTCGCGCTGTGGAGCATAATTACGCATAACCGTTTTGTACCAATTTGTATTAGGATACTTTGATGAATTAAGACCTCTTTGTATCGTATCAAGGATTGCTTCTGAATATCTTGAATACAATCCTAATCCTTCCGCCTCGGCCATAGCATTTGCAGTTTTGGCCTTATTATATGAGCTAATAAGATCCAACTTCCGAGTTGGGGTATTCCATGCAAAGTTTGAATTATAACTAATTTGAAACTTTTCTCCCTTAGTACCCTGTTTCGTAGTTACCTGAATAATTCCATTTGCTGCTCTAGCCCCATATACTGCAGTCGCAGATGCATCTTTTAATACACTAACAGAACTAACATCTTCTTTGGATAGAAGCATAAACGCAGTTTTATCCCTTACAATTCCATCAATAACATATAGAGGATCATCACCTCCTCGGATAGAAACGGATGGGAATGATCCTGGTTCGCCTCCACTACTCTGAATTATAACCCCAGCAATTCTTCCTGCTAATGCAGTACCTACATTTTCATATGGAACCTTCAGAAATTCTTTTGTTTTCAATGTCGATACAGCACTGGTCAATTTGCCTTTTGATTGTGTTCCATAACCTACAGCCACCACTTCCTCAATTCCAACGGCTTCTTCCTGCATCGAAATATTAATATTTATTTTACCGGTCACGGAAACTTCCTGTGTTTTCATTCCTACGAATGAAAAAACCAAGATTGCATTTGCCGGTACATTAGCTATTGAATAACTGCCATTAGTATCAGTTATGACCCCTTTCGTCGTACTTTTTATCACAACAGAAACTCCAGGAAGTGGAGCACCAGTGGAGTCTGTAACTTTACCCGCGACAGATTTTTGCTGCTGCATTAAATCCATAAAGGAACCATTTTCGCTTGCTTTCTGAATTAATATATAATGATCATGGACTTCGTACTCAAATCCCTTATTTTTCAAAATATTATCCAATAGTTCTGAAAGCAATTCTTGTTTGGCATCAACAGTAATGCTTGTAAAATTCTCTAACTCTTCATTTTTATAGAAGAAATAGTAATCTGTCTTTTCTTCTATTTGGCTCAAAACAGATTTTAGAGAAGCATTTTCTGTTTTCAAGTCAAGCCGAACATTTTGAGAAAAGGTTTTCGCATTTGCGACAAACATTCCCGCTAAAATAAAAATCCAAACGAGCTTCATAATCAACAATAATTTTCGCCATTGCCAATGAAGGCAATAACTTACATTAATTTTTTTCATAAATTTGAAATGTTTTAATTAGTACTTAAATTCGTTAAAACGCTTGACGGTGGGAGTGTGGGTCACTTTCACCGTTTTTTTGTCTTGATCAATCCTTCATAGGCAACTAGTTTTTATAAATTGTTATTTCATCTTTTTTATCATTGTTTGACTTTGTTTCATATTTTATTCCATACATCCGCTCTAAAATTTTCAAGAAAGGGTCAAGCGGTTTATCTTTAATTATGGTACCTGAAATTCTAAGATCGCCAATATTTTCCCCAACAAGATTAATTTCCACATTATACCATCTCCTAAGTAGGGTTGCCAAATCAACGAGTTTTGTTTCTTGAAGTAATATTTTCCCATCGATCCAGCTACTATAAAATTGGGTATCTACTAATTTCAGTTTTGCTTCGCCTGTTTGTTTGCTTATGCTAATTTGTTCTGATGGTCTTAATATAGCTAACTGATCACCTTTATCGTTTTCTATCGCTACTTTTCCTTCAATGAGAGTTACAACCATTTCTGGATCGTTGTCATAGGATGCGACATTGAAGGTGGTTCCATAAACCTTTATAATACCTGTTTTTGTTACTACTTCAAATGGTATTTTGTTGTTATGGGCAACCTTAAACTGAGCCTCACCATTAAGTCTTACCCTTCGTTTTTGAGTATCAAAAGTAGTTGGGTATTCAAGTGTGGTACCAGCATTGAGCCAAACCTTAGTTCCATCGGACAAAGTCATCTTACTCATTTGCCCCCACTCCATTTCAATGCTATTATATGCTAATGTTTGTGATTTTTTCGTAATAGATTTCGGGAGCATAATCCCAATTAAGATAGCCAAAAGGAATATGGCAGCATATTTAGAAAACGAAGTAATTTGTTTTATTAATTGGGAAGAATGGTTGATTTCATTACTAATATATTTCCAATTCTTTTCTTTATTAATGCGATGGATTAAATAACTATTTAGAAATTTGGCATATAAGTGTCTTGCTTGTTTCAAGGCACTTTTTGTATCCTCTGAATTCTCAATTTCCCTGAATAGCTTCTCTTCCTCTTCGTCTAAATTGTTATGTGCCTTTCCAACAACTAGTTCCCATGTTTTATTATTCATTTCATCCATGTGCTTCAGATTTTGCACATAAAGGACGCTTAAAGAGAATATTTGGGTGACAGCAAAATTTTATTATTTTTTTTTCGAAAAATCAACCAAAGGATAATACTGTCATCCACTAACTTTTCACGCAGGAAATGGTAAGACCTTGATAATTGCGTTTTAACGGTATTAACAGAGATATTTAGTTTTTCGGCAATATCCTTATAGGACATTCCTTTGAACGTGGCCATCTCCAATATTCTTCTTCGTTGCTCTGGAAGTTCTTCTATCAACTTATATACTCGTTGAATGGTCTCCTCCTTTTCAATATCGTATTCTTCAATTGGGGTATTTTCAAGTCGTCCTATAATGAGGTCAATATCAACATTTCTACTTCTAGGCGAGCGTAAATAGCTATAAATACTGTTACGGACAGAAAGCAATACATATTTCTCAATAGACGTTTTAATCTGGATTTTATCTTTACGTTCCCATATTCTCACGAAACACTCACTGACAATATCCTGTGAAAGCTCTAAATCGTCAAGTATAGAATTTGCATAAAGACAGAATGACGAATAATATTCATCAAAAAACAGTTTAAAGGCTTGTTTGTCTCCTGCTTTTATCTTATTCCAGGTAAGACTATCCATTAGATAAAATGATTTCTCACAATTATTATTATAAAAAAATGAAATATCAAGAAAATATCTGCAAAGGTAGAATTAAAAATTGGGTACATACTCAGTTCTACCTTTTCCCCAACATTCAAAGCAACATTTCACAAGCATTATCCAAAACAAAACCGTCCAATTCATTTAGGTATGCCTGAGTAACAGCCAGATTTTGGTATTCCATAGATTCTCTAACAACATCAGCAACTGCAACACTCTTGGCTTCAGATAATTGACAAAACCATGCTGGGTCATATAATAACTCTATAGTTTGTTAATTTCTCAGACTGCGAAATTTACTCCTAATTGTTTAATTTAGTACTCACATGTTAGATATGTTTATGTCTATTGCTGTTTGGCTTCTCAATACTGATAAATCATCGAATAAAAAACTTTGAATATTACATTTAATAGCTGGCTTCAATACTTTTTTATGTTGTAGAGTTTCTACACCTAATAAAAGTCCAGTATTACTCTGTAACCTCTGACTTCAAAATCTTGTTCTGAATGATTTGCAAATCCATAATTTTCACATACAAGTATTTGCAATTTTTCTGCCGTTAACTTTTTGAGCCATGATTTCCATATCATCACTCAATTTTCGATCTGTAATCTTTGCATAGATCTGAGTTGTTTTAATATCGGTATGTCCAAGCATCTTGGATACAGTCTCAATAGGAACGCCATAGCCTAACGAAAGCGTGGCAAATGTGTGCCGTGCAACATGAAAGGTAATAGTCTTATTAACACCGCATACGGCAGTAATCTCTTTCAGATATTCATTCATCTTTTGATTGCTGATTACCGGAAGTAACTTACCATCGGGCAGCTTCCCTTCATATTTTTTCAGAATTGCTTTGGGAATATCCAGCAAGCGTATGTTTGATGGCACATTGGTTTTATGGCGTTTCATCACGATCCAAAGATTCCCGTCAAACATAGTGCGGATATTTTCGGGCAACAACCCGCAAATATCAATATACGACAAGCCCGTGTAACAACTAAATACAAACATATCACGCACCTGTTCCAGTCGTTGGGAGGCAAATCGTTTTGCATAAATCCGGTCAATTTCTTCCTGATTCAGATACCCCCTTTCTACACGATCATACTTTAATTTGTAATTCGAAAATGGGTCAATGGTTATCAACCCGGAATTTTTGGCATAAATGACAATAGTGCGAAAGCGTTGAATAAATTTCATCGCGGTATTATGTGAACAATCAAAATTATCCCGGATATGCAGATAGAAGTTTTCAATGAACACCGCATTCATTTCCCGAATGGGCATATCCGAAACCTTATATTTCTCCTTCATAAATTCGACCAACCTGCTTTTAGTTAGTTCATAACGGGTATAGGTTTTATGAGTCGATATGCTATTCCCAACTTTTAAACTAAACTGCTGATTATGCTCCTCAAAGAAGGCGATAATTGTTTTTTCTCCCTTACCTAAAAACGCATTTTTCACCTTTTCGGCAGTTACATAACCATCGCGTTGCTGCATTTCATGGTAAAGCGTATGTATTCTTGCCCGAATCTCATTCAATGTAGAATTGATGCCATTAGCTTCTACAGATTTCCCGATTGGTCGCCCTGATTTCCATTTCTTTTCCTCAATATCCAGCTTGGTATAAAACTGGGTAAGTTTACCATCGATGGTAATTCGTGCGTGAATAGGTACTAAACCATTTCTTTTAGCCTTATCCAACTTGAGGAAAAACAACACATTCAAAGTACTTTTTTCTTGTTTCATAATCTCACTTTTTACGTTTTAAAACTAATTTTAGTAACTGATAGTGAGATCAATACAGACAGGACAATATGCGACAGGAAGGTGTCAACTTTGGACAATTCGTACCCCTTTTTTAAATTTCAAAAAGGGGGTACGACCTGGACACTGAACGGTGTCATTTTAAGTCCATTTTTTGACTTTTTACAGCAGACAGAAATTAAATAAAAAAGCCTCACAATATTGATATTGTGAGGCTTTGACAGTTTTTTGTCGCCTAATGGCTTCTTGTTAAGTGACCCAGCTGGAGTTTGAACGTATCCTTATTCCGAGCTGATTATCAATATTTTACTAAGTGCTTATTTCAATAGGTCTCGATATAGTCTCGACTGATATTCAATCCATTACAATACAAATATACACAAATTTTATACTATTTTAAAAAAGAATAAAGTAAATAAGCATTAAGATTTATTAAACCATATTGCTTGAATAATATTTCCTTTTAAAATAAAAAGCCACATTGACCAATGCAATCATTACCGGCACTTCAACCAATGGCCCAATTACAGTTGCAAAAGCAGCTTGAGAGTTGATCCCGAAAACTGCGATAGCCACGGCAATTGCCAATTCAAAATCGTTACTTCCTGCGGTAAAAGCCATCGTTGTTGATTTCTCGTAACCTTCGCCCATCCATTTGGCAGCAAAGAAGGTACTAAAAAACATGAAGGCAAAATAGATGGTATAAGGTATTGCAACCCGAAGCACATCTAAAGGCAATTCAATGATTTTTTCACCTTTCAGAGAGAACATTACAAAAATGGTAAATAGCAATGCTATTGGTGTTAACAAGGAAACTTTAGGAATAAATTTGGAGAAGTACCATTCACTACCCATCCAATTGCGGAGTATGAGGTTTGAGATCAACCCGGCGGCAAAAGGTATTCCCAGATAAATCAAAACCGTAATTGCAATTTCTGAAATCGAAACTTCAACAACAGCTCCTTTTAACCCAAACAGTGGAGGTAAAAGGGTAATAAACACATAGGCATAAACTGAATACAAAAACACCTGAAAAATGGCATTGAATGCAACCAATCCGGCAGCAAGTTCAGTATCGCCTTTCGCGAGGTCATTCCAAACCAACACCATTGCAATACATCGGGCTAATCCGACCAGGATAACACCAACCATTAATCCCGGCTGATTGTGCAGAAAAACGATTGCCAAAAAGAACATGACCAACGGTCCGACAATCCAGTTTTGTGTCAGTGATAAACTAAGAAGTTTCAGGTTTTTGAAAACCAGTGGTAATTTTTCGTATTTCACTTTGGCCAGCGGCGGATACATCATCAGCACCAGTCCAATGGCAATGGGAATATTGGTAGTTCCAGAGCTTAATGAATTCCAGAAACCAGAAATTTCAGGGAACCCAAAGCCAACGACAACCCCGGCAAACATGACCAGAAATATCCATAAAGTAAGGTAGCGGTCAAAAAATGAAAGTTGTTTTGCTGTGCTCATACTAATTTTTGAGATTGTTATAATTATTGTTTGTAACCTGAAATTGTAATACTGAATATTCCCGTATCTCCATTTTTGAAATCTTCAATTTCGGAATTGGATAGATAGTCATTTAGAACTTCGTCAGGAATTAATATTGCTTTTAGCTTGTGGATCGTGACGGTTTTAAATCCTTTACTGTTAATGATGTCGATATACTCATTCATTGAAACAGCTCCGGCAACACACCCAACATACATTTCAGCATCTTTTCGCAGTGCTTGGGGCAGTTCACCTTTGATGACCACGTCGGAAACACAAAAGTGCCCACCTGGCTTCAATACCCGCATTATTTGGGCAAAAGCTTTGTTTTTATCGGGAACTAAATTTAAAACACAGTTTGATACAATCACATCAAAGTTGTTGTCCGGCAATGGCATTTCTTCAATATCGCCCTGCACAAATTCAACATTCGTGAACCCAAGTTTCAGATTATTTCCGATGGCTTTGGTAACCATCGCATCTGTAAAATCCAGACCTGTTACTTTACCTGTTTCTCCAACAATGGCGCGGGCTACAAAACAATCATTTCCGGCACCACTTCCTAAATCAAGGACATGATCACCAATTTTCAGGTCGGCAAACTGAGTTGGAAGTCCACATCCTAAGCCTAAATCTGCATCAGGATTATAGCCTTCGATATTCTTGTATTCGTCGCCAATCATGCTAAATTCAAGTTCTCCACAACAGCCGGAAGTTCCACAACAAGACGATTGCGGCTGGTTCATCAATAAACTCTGATTAGCTATTGCCCCATATTTCTCCTGTACTACCAATTTTAAATCTTCGGCTTTCATAATTGTGGCTTGATTTCTTCACTGTAAAACTTCCAGAAGCCTTCTTTAATCTCGTCCCTCACCCGGATAAATTCACTCCAGATGAATTCATCGGTTCCAACTGCATGTGACGGATCATCAAAGCCAATGTGCAAGCGGTGTTTCACTTTTCCGAAAAAAGCCGGGCAGTTTTCGTTGGCACCACCGCAAACGGTGATCACATAATCCCATTCCTGATCGAGGTACAAATCGACTGAATCTGAAGTGTGGTTACTAATATCAATGCCGATCTCTTTCATGGCGGCAACCGCTTTTTGGTTCAGCTTTCCGGATGCTTCGGTTCCTGCTGAACAAACGGTAATGTTTGGATCGAACGACTGTAAAAAACCATGTGCCATTTGGCTACGGCAACTGTTGCCTGTGCAAAGAATTAATACTTTCATAGGGTTATAATTTAAAAATTTGAATATGTTTTTATCAGCAACAACCACTGCTCGCTTTTTTCAATCCAGTTAAACGGAATCCATTTGAGCCAAATTCAATGGTAACTTCAGCCAGTTTAGGAATTAAATCGCTTGCTACATAGAAGTCGATGCCTTCAAGTGAAATTGCGGTTTCCCCATTTCCTATCTGCGTGGCAATGTCCATTTGTATGGATGGGCCACAGCAACCTTGTGTGCTGTAAACATGAATTCCGGAACCCGGTTTGTCAAAACTATCAAGGGCTTTTTTCAACTCGACCTGCGCTTGTTCTGTAATTTTCATGATGATATTTTTTGAATTATTTTTTGTTGAAAATCAATTCTGAAAGGGCTTTTACCTGGCCAATACCTATAATTTCGGAAGATTGAAGCGGTATGGAGAACAATGGCTTTGGATGATAAATTTCACTGGCCTGATGTAAATAATGTTGCTGAAGCTTCCACCGTTCGATTGAAAAATCATCGGTACAATCCTGTTCATTCAGGATATGGTTCAAAAATACGCCCTGTGCCTGAATGCCAACTCTTTCCAAATCTTTCATGGCTCGGAAACTTTCGTGAAGCGGAGTGAATTCGGGATAAGCAACCAACAGGAACGTCGCTTCCTCCGGATCTTTCAGTCTGCTAATTAAGTTTTCAATTTTAGTACTTGCATCTCCTGCATTTTCGGTAATTGCAGAATCAATGCTTCCTTTCAGTTTCATGTCGAGCTGCTTCTTGTATTCAAAAGGCAGTTCCAAAAGGCGCAGCGTGTGGCCAGTTGGCGCTGTGTCGAGCACAAAATATTCCCATTCGGGTTCGTTCAATAAATTGGCAAATTGCTCGAAAATGGCAATTTCTTCGGTACATGGTGATTCCAGTTCTTCTGCGAGTGCGGCAATCAACTCCGGAGTGTATCCGTTTGACTTTGCATCCTCTAATATTTTATGGCGATATTCTTCAACCGCTTCTTTTTGGTCGATGTTTACGGCCCAGAGGTTACCTGTTACATTCACCGGAATATGGGTAACATTGGTTTCGAGTACTTGCCCAATATGTGCAGCAGGATCGGTAGTGAAAAGCAGAGTTTTGCCTTTCTCCGCCAACTTCATGGCCACAGTGCAGGCTGTTACCGTTTTCCCCACTCCTCCTTTTCCTGTGAGAATTGCGATACGACTGTGATTTTTCTTTTCCAGTAATTGGGTCAGCGTTTCAGCAGACGCAAACTCGTTAAATGGTTTACTTTGGGCAAAGCCACTGTGTAAAGTCGCGACTTTCTTCTCAAAAGCTATTTGTCCCAACAAAGCAATATTACCGGCACCTTTTACTTCCGATTGTTGCATTGGCACTTCTGAGGTATCGTCAGGAAATTTGCTTCGAAGTTCTTTGATGTAAATCTTCTGATTTTCGGCCAACTTCCCAAAAATTCCTGATGTTGCTCCATGGTTGGGATAAACGCCATTGATAATAAGGTGAAAATTATGGATGCCTGTTTTTTCAAGCTCCGTCCGCGCCCTGAAGGTTTCGTAAACCGAAGTTTTTTCGGGACGGCTAACCAGATACACAATGGTACGATTGGCATCCTGCATCATCTGAACTGCATGTGCATATTTTGCCCTTGCACCCTCAATTTGTGAAACCGGGCCGATACAGGTTTGCCCACTTCCTTCCGAACTTTTCTTGATGTATTTATCCCACTCATTGGGCAAAGTCATTAATCGGAGTGTATGGCCCGTTGGAGCGGTATCAAATACGATCAGGTCGTAAGTTTCATCACCCAGAAAATCGGTAAACTTATCGAATGTGGCAATCTCTACCGTGCAACCTCCGTTAAACTCTTCTTTGACCTGCGCCAGCGCCAGTTCATCAAGAATGGCAGATAGTGGTTCGAGCATCCGGTTTTTGTAGGCATCTGTTATGGCATCCGAATCCATTTGGGCTACCGACAGATTTGGAGCAACCAGTGTAGGTTCAACACCTACCTTGCGTTCAAAAATATCGCCCAGGTTTCCTGCCGGGTCGGTTGATACAAGCAAAGTTCTTTTTCCTTTGCCCGACTGATAAACTGCTGTTGTGGCTGCCATTGTGGTTTTTCCCACGCCGCCTTTTCCTGAAAAAAATATGTATTGTGTCATTGTTGTATTTTCAATTGTATCGCCCGGTTTACCTTGGATACATTAATTTTTTTGTCGGCACTGGCAATTTCTCCATCCACCAAAACGAAAGGAAAATTTACCTCGCCATTTTCAAGCATTTCCTGTGCTTTTTGATTCTCAAACCATTGTTCGGACATGAATTCAACATGTTTGAATTCAATCAACTTCCCAAACCTGGTTTCGAGTTGATTTTTTACCATTTCACCAACCTGTATCCAGTTTGCTTTACCGGAATCACAAGCCGCTTGTGGAATAGTGAAAAGTTCAACCAAAAAGATTTTTGTTTCCATCTTGTTAGGGTCAGCTAAAAATTCCAAGAATTTTCGTGTCTGGTTTTATTCCGTTCAATTCCGGGATAAGCGTTTTGAGTTCATCAATTGTCGGATAACCTTCAGTTTTGATGATTTGATTATCGAGCAATACCAGCGGTAACTTGCCCGGTCCGTTTGCCTTTATAAAATCCCTGACAACCGTATTTTGTAAAAACACAATCGGGGCCTGGTTAATGGCGTACCGTTTGGTTTCCACGCCAGCCTTTTTTAACAACTGAATAGTGTTTTGCAGGTCAATAAGTACTTTATCAGGTTCTGGCCCGCAAACACCGCTATCGCAACAAAGCGATGGTTCAAATATTTCGAGTTTCATCATGTTCGAGTTTAATTTACAGAAACTTCAATGTCTAGCTTAACTTCCTTCAAATGAAGGCTATTTAATTTTCCATCTTTAAGCTGAATTTTCGTATCACCATATTCAGCAGCCATTGGGCTATGGGTAACCATCACGACAGTCGTTTTTTGTTTCAGGTTGATCTCTTTCAAAATACCAAGTATTTCTTCCGACAATCCGGGGTCAAGATTTCCGGTGGGTTCATCAGCAAGAAGCAAATCGGGGTTGTTTGCCAAGGAACGGGCAATGGCCACGCGCTGTTGTTGCCCCGCCGAAAGTTCCTTTGGGTAATGAGTGGTTCGGTCTTCCAAACCGACCCATTCTAACAATTCCAGAGCCCTTTTTCTATTTTCAGTCGTGTTTCTGTTTTTCACGTTCAAGGCAATCATGATATTTTCAATAGCAGTAAGATATGGTACAAGGGCAAAGCTCTGCATCACAAACCCGACATGATTGCTGCGGAAATTGGCTAATTCTTCGTCATTGTGCAGGTTTATTTCCTTACAGTTATAGCTCATCTTTCCTGAAGTTGGACGTAATAAACCACCAAGAATCAGCAATAAAGTTGTTTTGCCTGAACCTGAAGCTCCTGTTATGGTTACAAAAGAACCTTTAGGAATATCGAGTGAGAGGTCATCAACTGCATTGATTGCCCCATCGTGATGTTGATAGGTCTTCGTGAGATTTTTCAGTTGTATAAGCATAATTAATCCTCCTGCATGTTTGAAAATGGTTCAATTTTTCCGGCCAGATAAGCAGGAATAACCGATCCCAAGATTGAAATAGAAATAGAAAGGGCGATAGAAACGAGTAACAGTGTATAAATTGGACTGACTTCGATTCCGGCAAATTGTGGCCCAAGCCAGATTGCGCCTAAAGTTCCAAGAATATAACCGGCAATTCCACCCAAAAGACCAATGATGATACCTTTAAGCACCAGGATATAATAAATATGTCTTTTGTGGTAACCAATCATGCGAAGGATTCCAATTTCTTTCCGGCGTTCGTTCACGTTTGCCCAGATGTAATTACCAATAGATATGCTACCTACAAAAAGGATGATGATGAGAAATACCATCGATATTTTATTCATCATTTTATTGGTTTCTATTTGAGTAGAAACAATTTGTCCAATGGTGGTAATGCGCGTATCAGGCAATACATTCCGGAGTTTTCCCAAAAGGCCTTCTGAAATTTCCTGACAACAACCCATAATTTCAATGGCGCTGATTTGTTCTCCTGTACCCAAAAGTGTCTGAACCGTGTGCAGATTTGCAAATACGCGGTCATCATCAACTGTTCCGGTTTCAGGTAAAACCTTCACAACTGTAAAGATCTTGCCCTCGATGGTCAGTGTACCAGCTTCCTTTAGATTGAGTCTTTGGGCAACTGCTGAACCGATAAAACAATCTGCTTCTGCCAAAGAGTCAATTCCCTTTCGTTGAAGTTTTGCATCCAGATATTTGGCAGGTTCGGCACCGGGTTTTGGGGCGCAACTTGCTGCCACCTTTTTAGTCATTAAACCTCCCTGTTGCCAGATAGGTTTTGATGCTATTTCGCTTTTAGGCAGAATACCTGTCAACACAATGTTTTCATTGCCGATTTTAACCCTTCTTGTTAACTTGGGTGATAAATTATCGACACCGGGCAAAGTGGACGTAACTATTCTTTCCACATAGCTTTCAGGAAAGGTTGGGGCATCAATGTCGGCAGAATAATAATTGTCAACACTGGCTGCTTGTGGGAGTACTAATACATTTGCCCCCAGATTGTCGAGGTTCACCGCTACTGCTTTCTCTGACACAACAGAGAAAGAACGGATACCTACAATCACACCAATGCCCAACGTAATGGCTAACAAACCAGATACAAGTTGCGATTTTCTGTGCCAAAGCTCCTTTAATGTTAAATCTGTTAATCTCATAATTTCGAACTTTTTTACTTAGCGCAACCTGAAGATCCGGCTCCTCCTGGGCAGCATCCGCTTTTGGGAGGTGCAATAGCAGCAGCGGCTAATTTGGCTGCATCGGGCAACCCTGATGAAGTTCCGGCAATTTGTCCCTGTACATTGACAACTTGTGTGGTAGTTTCCTTTGATGATTTGTCCACTTCAAGCCTGTCAATAAGACTAGCTTCCTTCATGTCATCCAAATCCACTTCAACAATCGCAGCATTATTCTTTAAAATAGTTACGGCTTCTTTACATGCCTGAAGTACTTCTGCACGATCGCTGTATGTTTTTTTTGTGAAGACCACAAAAGCAGGTTTTTTATTGCTTATAACTTCCTGCACTTCTTCCAGTTTGGGTGATGGCACAAGGGCAGCAATAGTTTCAGCAGTAGCCTGAGCCAGTACCATTCCACCTGTTAACTGACCTTTGGGTGAAACAACTAATACCAGGGGAAGCGGCGCACCGGCTAACCTCCATTCGGCTACCAATTGTGCATTGGCGGCATCGTCTCTGTCCATTTGGACTACGGCTGCATTTTTATAGATGGCATTGGCGCCTTTGGCTATTGTTGTTGCCTTATCGGTTTCAGTTACCCCAGTTCCGGTTACTACTACAAAAACAGCCTTTCCATCTTTTTTAGCCTTTTCCAGATCGGCCTGAATTTTTGAGTTGCTTGCAGGTAATGTTGCTTGCTGTTCAGGTTGAGCGCTTTGGGTCGCTTCGGTTCCCTTACTTGCCTGTTTGGTGCCAGCATTGGTATTGCCGCAGGCAGTTAATGCCAATAAGCTAATTACAGTTAATGATAAAAGTGATCCTTTCATTGAGTTCATGATTTTTTGATTTTAAGTTGTTTTTGGGATATTTTTTTAAACTGCCTAATTGGTTTTTAATGTTTTCAGCACTATGATTTTTTCACTACCTTTCAATTTACTTTGCCTCATTTCAGCCCATTTGACTATTTCAATCTCAATTTCCGATTGTCGAGGTTCAGGAGAATATAAAGGAGCATTTAATTTTAGATCCACGATTTCAGAGTTATAATGATGACTCTTTTCCCCTTGGATTACATAACTGATTAATATTTTCATAGCTTAATGTATTCAAATAGTTATCAGGAATTTTTTGAAAATTGCCAATAAATGTGGCTATTTACAGGAGAAATTTTCCGGTAATTGAATATCATCCAGGAATCCGGAAAGAATTTCCTTCATCTCTACTACCTTTTCATAATCGAGACAATAGTTTGTTTTTACTCCTTCAACATGTCCACGAATCAATCCAGCATCTTTTAATTCCTTCAAATGCTGATTAACAGTTGTACGGCTTAAAGGAAGTTCTTCCGAAATATCACCTGAAATACAGTTTTTTGTTTCGGCCAGGAATTGAAGAATTTGCAGACGTGCTGGGTGTGCAAGTGCTTTGAATAAACTGGCTCTTATTTGAAGCACTTCGTCGAAAAGTTCTGTTTTTGCTATTACCATGACCTTGAATTTTAAATTACGACGTAAATATACGTTTAATATTAATGCGACGTATATCTGCGACATATATTTTAATAAAATTTTTGATCCTTAATTGAAAAATTAGTATGAATGAATGGCCGCAGAAAATCAAATCCGGATTGAAGTGTTCGTCTTTAATATATATTCCGTTTTTTGATAATTTCCGTATCAACTTCTTCTGTGGAATAATAACCGGTATGCCTGAAATACTCATTTCCTTCCTTGTCAAGTAAAACCTGTGTTGGGATTGATGCAACACCAAAGTATTTCATTAAAACCTGATTTCCGGGTTTCAAAATATTCAGGAAAACTACGTTTACGGTTTGTGGGTATTTTTTACTGATTTCATCCATCACTTTCTCCATGCGTTTACAGGCAGAACAACCTGTTGACCCAAATTCGAGAAAAGTAAGCTGATAATTCAGCCTATTTTTTTTGTAGTTGAAGGTAGAATCGACATAGGCCGATCCCGAATTAATAATTTCGGAACCGGCTTGTGCTTTCATCATTTTCGAAAGGTAGTTGTTCATGTTCTCTTTTAAGGCAAATCCGATGATTATAAACCCGAACAGCAAAACATATACTACCCAGAGGAAAATCTTCTTTACCATTTTTATGGTTTAATCTTCTCAAACAATCCCATTAGTTTGGTTTGATAAATTTCGGTAATCTGTGTCTGGTGCTCACCGATTGGTTTCACCGGTATTAAATCCATTACCTTTTCTGGCGAAAGTCCTGATTCGAAGTACAAATTCATCGCGGCCTGTAAGGTTTGTTGTATGGCAACATTGCTTTCTTCTTCTGTCAGACCCATTGGATCACCTAATTTTGTCAATTCATTCCACTGGAACCAGAAATAAGTGGGCAGCATGGCCGAAAGCAGGGCGTAGGCTTCCAGTTTTGATTCGGCTACTTCGAAAGTTGTTCCCAATAATTGAAGTAAATCCAACACTTCAGTTTTTTCCGTTTCATTGAAGTCTGCTGCAAAAGTTACCGGATTGTACCCTTCGTTAATAAATGAAGTGGCATTTGGGATCATGCGAACAATGTTCGATGTCTTTAGTTTTGATGCGATCTTTTCAATATTGATCTTTGGGGCAAGCGAAATTACCAAGGCATCAGAAGAAATTATTTCGGCAATTTTTCCAAGTGATTCCATGATCATCGGCGGGTGCAGGGCAATAAAAACAGTCGGCTGTTGCGCTGCTTGTTCCGGAGTTTCGGCAACAACAATGTTTGGAAACTGTTGTTTCAGGGCTGCAAGTACATCAGCGTTTGTATCGAATACCACTACCGAATTAAGTTCAAGTTTCTTATTGGCCAAAGCCTGAAGGAAGATTTTGGTGATTCGGCCACCACCAATAAATCCTAATGATTTTGATTTCATAATAAATTGATGTTTAAAGGTTAATAACTGAATTTTACTTTTTTCGCAAACCGGATTGTAACTAAATGTTTCTTTTAGAGGGCAAAGTATATTTATTTTACACCTTTTTGTTTCAGGACTTTTACCAGTTCTTCTTCTGGGAAATAACCCACATGCCGTGAAAACTCCTTGCCATTTTCATCTAAAAATATCTGGGTGGGGATTGACTCAATGCCATATTGAACTCCAAAGGGTTTCCCGTCGGGAGTCCATACGTCATGAAAAACCACTTTTACCTGATTGCCGTATTTTTCTTCGATTGATTTCATTACGGATTGCATTTTCTGGCAAGGAATACAGCGCACTGAACCAAGTTCAATAAAAGTTACTTTGTATTTCACAGCATTCTTTTGCTGTTCTGTTGCTTGTTTCTGCGTTTTATCCTGTGCTGTGTTTTGGGCATAGCTGGTTATTTGGATAAATGCAAGTAAAATCAATACCAATGATAGTTTTTGAATAACTTTTGTTCTCATTTTTATACAATGATTATTTTGTTTTTCAACAAGTTAGTGTGCTATTTTTTTTATGTGCTCAACAATTTCATTTGCTTTCTCAATGCTAAAAGGTGTTTTGCCTTTAACAATGTCGAAATCGGTTGTATTGATATGGATAATATCGGTAATCCCTTCTCTTTCGAGGAGTTTTTCTGCGCAGTTAATAGGGCAGCCGTCTAATACTACAATTCTGGTCTTTTGCTCCTTTACTTTCTGGATAAGCGGTTGGTCGCTTATGGCCACTTTAGCAAGACATATCATACTGGCATCGCCGCTGGCAGATAACATCCGGGCAACTTCATCGGTAAATTTCCCGGTATTTGAAGCTCCGCTGCAACTTACAATTTGATAATTTGGTGAATTTTCCATTTTTATTATTTTGTTACTTCGCTGCACAATCAATGCAAACTTTTTTATCGCCTTTTATTCGACCATATTCCATCACGGTCATTTCGCCACACTCTTCACAAACAAAACCATCGAAACTGTCTTTTTTTGGTTCAAGTTTGTATTCGAAAATTGGAGAAACGTTAAGAAGCATTTCGACTGGTGAATTCATTACATTGGTTACCAATGGATCAACTATTTCGGCAGGCACAGTACTGGCAGGTTTGCCTAACATCCGATAATCGGTAAAAAATGCTGTCTTTTTGTTGTTCAGCATGGCTTCGGCTTTTGGGGTGACTCTTACAGCACGTCCGGTAGCCCGATCAACCACAGTAACGGCCCATTTACCTTTGTGCGTTTTTTTGAGATTGCCTTTACCAAAGGTTGTTCCCATGATTACCTGCAATCCATCGCCATAACAAGTGGCACAATGGTCTTCGCCCAAATCAACAAAGGCAACCAACTGGCCGTCTTTGGCACGTTCTACACCTAGTGCGTTCATTGCGGCTGCGCCAACTCTTAAGCCCATTGGCATGGCAGGACATTTATGCCCGTGAAATTTTTGCCCGAATTCGAGCCAATCTTTTGGATCAATCATTTTCTTAATTTTTTATATTTATTTATAAAAGACATCAAATACCATTTTTATAGCAATCAACAAGAGCACGATGGCATAGATCATTTTTACTTGCTTAGACTTCGCTTTTTGTGTCATGTACCTTCCGCCAAGCTGCGAACCAATAATCACAGCAATGACCACCGCGATAGTTAAAGGCCAGTTCATTTCTCCTTGGGCAACGTGCCCAAAATATCCGGAGAACGATGAAAAAGTGACTACCAATGCTGTTGTAGCCGCAGCTTCCTTAGTTTTGTAGCCCATCATCATCAGGATTGGAGCGATAATAAAACCACCTCCCAGTCCCAACATCCCGCCAATAAAACCGGCAAAACTTCCAGTAAAAAATCCAATTATACTCCGCTTTTTCAAGGGCATCATCGCTTCAGGTTCGGCTTGTTTCGAAGCCCAAAGTGTACGCAGTGCGGCTGCAACCACCATCGCGGCAAACAATATTTTCAGGGTTTGCACCGGAACATGACCGCTCATCATTGCTCCCAATGGAGAAGCAATCAGGGCGGTAGTAGCCATAACCGAACCCCCTTTCCAATCCACCAGTTTTTTGCGGGCAAACGGAATAAGAACCAGGGCAGTATTTAATCCATTGAGCAACAACCCCAACGGAATGGCGACCTCCTTCATATCGAATCCGGCCCAGTTGAGAACGGGGACATAAACCATTCCACCACCCAAACCCAGCATGGCAAATACGAAAGAGGCGACAGCGATAATAACTGCGACTATGATATACAGCATTTTACTTTATTTCAGAGTGATAGATTACTTTAAGTTTGCACTGATTTTTTCTTTCAGCTCCGTTTCAAACTTTTCTTTGTTTTGTTTCGTTGCAAAATCTTTCACAATTTCTGTCAATTCGGTTACTGTTTCTTTGTCTTTTTTCATTTTTACCAAGACAACTGTTTGTGGTTTGGCACTATATTTTTGAATAAGTGCATCGTTTTCCTTTTCATTCAGCCAAACTCGTTTAAATATGATGTTCTTGTCTGGGAATTCCTTATTGATTACAGATTTTACCTGATCCTCAAGTGCGTTGCACGTCATGGTTTTACAGGCACATTGTTTTGCTTTAAAATAAAGGACTTCAACGTTTTCTTTCGATTTGCCGAATGTTGCTCCTGAGATGGTCAGAAAAGCAACCAGAAAAAACAAAATAGATTTTTTCATAATTCATTAATTTTAAATGATTTATTATTGGCAATTAACTTATCAGCATGTTCATAAATATCATTAATAGGTCGCTGCTTAATCATTTTCCCAAGCTGGATTGCTTCTTTAGCCTGTTCCAATGAACAACCTAATTCAAGAGCCTTTTTAAAGTGAAAATCAAGACAAGGTCGGCAACCTCCTGCAACTGAAGCTGCAATACCCGCTAATTCAATTGTTTTTGCATCAAGATGTTTGAATTTTTCCATAAGACTAATTTGTAAAAGGATCATTTTTACTTATTGATTCTGCTTCTTTACGTTTGAGCATAGCCAAAGCATTCTTGCCCCTTGAATTGGGAATGGCTTTCCGACTTAGAAATTCAATGCTTTGGGCAATGGCATCAAAGTCTTTGAATGGAAAACCCAAAACCGTTTCGTTGGGGCAAATGTCGGTTGCATCGCGGCAACCATAACAGCCCATGCTCATGTTGAATTTTTGTTGTAAATACGGAATGATTGTTGCATCCACGCAGGTTGCCTGCAAAATGGCCGTACTGCTTTCCACCCGATGCCCGCCTTTCACATTCAGGTTAGCCAAGGCAAACCACATCAGCTTTTCGGTTTCGTCTTCCACTACCACAATATCTGGCTCAATTGTAGCTTCTTCGAGCGGAAACAGATACAATGCGTTGAGTTTTCCTTGTGGTAAAGTGGTCATACCTTCAAACATCGCTTTTCCGGTTGAATCTTTATTCACAATGCCGAAGCCTACCAGACCTTTTCCAGTTTTCAAACCATCCGGCAAAGGTTTAAACCCAAAGGCGGCTGCCGCTGCCGGACAGGCAATTCCTTCTGCATCAAGCAGGACGGGCGAACCATGGCGTGCTTTCATCAATGCCTGGCAATAGCGGTGTCCGTTTAACTTTTCAACCCCAGAAGGAATTTCGTTTTCTGAAAAGATGAATTTTACGCCCACCATAGAAGTATTTAAACCGAGTATCTGCTTAATTTTTACTGAATTTGATTGTGTCGTTTCCATAGTTTTCATTTTAAATTGCATTTGTATCAATACAATTTTCATCTTCAGTTTCAAACTCAAGCGTGGCATGATGAATGTTCACATGCTCCAGCTCGTGTTTGATTTTATTCTTGATTAGGTTTTGTTGTTCCATTCCTGTATTCGAAGGAATGAGAATATGTGCTGTCATGGCATTTTGTGAGGTACTGATGGCCCAAACATGCAGGTGGTGAACGTCGATAACACCTTCCACTTCCTTTATTTCTGAAACAACCTCATTAAAGTTGATGCCTTTTGGTACACCATCAAGGGTAAGGGAAAGGCTGTCTTTGAACAGGTTCCAGGTTGAATAGAAGATTACCAGAACAATCACCAGACTCATCACCCAATCGAGCCAGTAGAGTTGGAAAAAGAAAATCAGTACTCCTGAAATCACTACTCCCAGCGAAACTGCGGCATCGGCCATCAGGTGCAGGTAAGCTCCTTTCACGTTCAGGTCGCTGTCTTTGTCTTTGAAAAACAGGAAGGCAGAAACAGCATTGATCACAATTCCGATTCCGGCAACCACCGAGATGGGAAGTCCTTCAACTACTACCGGATTATGCAACCGGCTGAAACTTTCCCATAGAATTCCGCCAATAGCGACAAAAAGCACCACCGAATTAATCAACGAAACCAAAATGGTTGATTTACGATACCCATACGTGAATTTATCATTCGACTTAACTTTGGCCAGACGGAAAGCAAGCAAGGCAAGGGCCAACGATGCCACATCGGTCAGGTTGTGACCGGCATCGGAAATCAAAGCCAGCGAATCGTAGTACAATCCCGCACCAAACTCAATAATCACATACAGTGCATTAATGGCAATGCCAATGATAAATGCTCTGTTTAGGTTCGAAATTTTGGGTGCGTGATGGCGATGTTCGTCCATGATTTTTATAATGTTTTGAATTACAACTCTTTTAGAGCAATTCAACTGTGCGAGAATACTTGTGTGTTACCCTGATGAACCGGGCAACAATCGCTGCGTTTTGCCCGACTTTCTTCCATCAGATCCAAAAACTCATTAAAACTTGCTTTTACCATTTCGTAACCTTCATCGCTAATCTGATAGTTTGAACAAATTCCATCAACAACACAAGTAATTAAACCTGCCTCCTTTAGTTTGCTCAAATGTTCCGAAACTGTTGATTTTGCAAGTGGCAGTTTTCCTGAAATACTTCCAGCCTGACAACCATTATACTTTGCCAGATGTAACATGATTTGCAACCTTGCCGGATGCGAAAGAGCATTTAGCATGGGAGAAAGTTTCAGCGCAGTTTTATTGTAATCGGATGTTTCCATGATTTTTGGTTTTTACTGACCGATTTATTTCAAATCCGCTTCAAATTTTTGAAGTCCATATTTCGACTAAGATTTTCACCTAAGTCGATTTTAAGTGATGTAAATTTCGATTTTGATGGAGTACCTGAATTACATCCACAACCTACTGAAGTAATGCTGCTGTCATAGGGCAATCCTTTTGCTTTCCAAAGCATTAATCCGCCGTCGAGATTAGCCACATGGGGGTAGCCATGCATGACAAGTAAATTGGCAACCTTTACGCTACGAACACCGCCGGGACAAGCCACAATAATATTCTGGTCTTTTGCAATGTATGGCAACCGGTCCATGATCACAGACATTGGATGATTGATAACCCGGTCCAATGGCACACTTTCCAACTTGACTTCGTTCAATTCGCGTACATCAAGCATTACTGCTTCGCCTTTATTTATAGTTTCCAGCGCATCAGCCGGGTTGATGTGTTTTACACCTTCAATATGAAAGTCTTGTAATGTGGGTTTTTCTGTTGTTTTCATTTCTTAGAAGATATAATTGAATAAATATCCAACGATCATGATTCCGACCCCGACGACTCCAATGAAAGTGAATATGAGCGGGAGTTTTAGAACTTTCCGGAGTATTACCATTTCGGGTAATGAAAGCCCAATCACTGCCATCATAAAGGCCAAAGCGGTTCCAAGTGATGCCCCTTTTTCAATCAGCACCGACACAATCGGAACGATCCCGGCTGCGTTGGAATACAACGGGATACCAATCAGGATAGATAATGGGATGGAATACCAGGCCGATTTGCCCATTAAGGCAGCCATAAAATCTTCAGGAACATATCCATGAGCGCCAGCGCCAACCAGGATTCCAAGTGCTACATAAATCCAAACTTTGCCTACAATTTCTTTTATGGCATCATAGCCAAGATTTATCCGCCTGACAAAAGTTAATTTTTCTTCTTCCGATCCGCTATCTCCCATATGGGTCTGATATACCCAGGGTTCTACCCATTTTTCGAGTTTCAGTAGTCCAATAATCCAGCCTGCAAGAATCGCAATGGCTAATCCGGTTCCCACATAAATAGCGGCGACCTGCCAGCCAAACATGCCATACAAAAGAATAATGGCTACTTCGTTAATCATGGGAGCTGCAATCAGGAAAGAAAACGTTACACCAAGCGGAACACCTGATTCAACAAACCCTAAAAACAGTGGGATAGCTGAACACGAACAAAACGGGGTGACAATACCCAGCGTCGCAGCCATCACATTGCCGGTAAATGTTTTTTTCCCTTCAAGGGCTTTTCGGGTTCGTTCAGGAGTAAAGTAGGTGCGGATAATTCCGACAAAGAATATTATGAGCGTAAGTAAAAGCATCACTTTGGGAAACTCGAAAACGAAGAACCGGAGAGCTTCAGTAAGATGTGCCCCTTTGGTCATTCCCAAAACCGTGTCAATGAGCCAATCGGTTATCGGTTGAAGGTTGTGATAAATTATATACCAAACAGGTAAAAGGGCGAGAGGTAGCCAGATCACATTTTTTATGTTTTTCATATTCGTACTGTATAAAATTGTTCGTAAAATAACGAACATAGAAATCAAATTTTTTTAAAAGAATACCCTGATAATGTAATAGATACCCACTGCAATAAAGAGTACGGCAATCACTCGGCGGAACCAAATTTCGAAGTTCTTCATCTTGTTATAAACTCCACCAATTGAGCTAACCGAAAAGGCCAGAATCCATGCAAAAATGATCACCGGAATACCTGTAGCCAAAGCAAAAACGATAGGAAGATATAAGCCTGATGCACTTGCAACAGTCATTGGAACGAGCATGCCAAAATAAAGTACTCCGCTGTATGGACAGAAAGCCAAAGCGAAAATCATTCCGAGCAAAATGGCATCAAAAAATCCCCATTTGGTCTTGGCTTCCATTTTTGAAGTCAATCCGCTCATGCCAGGAAACTTAATTTTTATCACATCGAGCATAAACAATCCAATGATAATCAGCAATGGGCCTACAATTTTTTCGCCGTAAAGCTGGAAGAAGCCCGAAAACTTAAACTGATCGGCTCCAAAATAAATGATCAGGGCAATTGCAGTGTAAGAAATTGCACGTCCAAGCGTATAAAGCAACCCGTTAACGAAAACACGGTTGCGGTTTTCAATGTCCTTGCTGATAAAACCAACCGCCGTGATATTGGTGGCCAGCGGGCAAGGACTGATTGCAGTCATTAATCCCAGCACCAATGCCGAAAGCCATGGCATGGTGCTGTTTTCAAGAAGATTGGTCAGGAACTCCATGATTTATAAATCTAGTAGTGGGTCAACCTTTGCTTTTATAATTGATTTAAATTTCGCAGGGTTGGTTACAGCATACAGAAATCCTTCGTTGGTAAGGTTAATTTTCTGATCATTTTTTACAATTAACAGTGTTTGACCTGAAACCTTTAATTTTTCGGCAATCGGTTTGGTTGCATCGTCCTCAAGATTTAAAGCCTTAAATGTAACCTGATCGCCATAAAGGTTTAATAAATCAGCTTTTGCCTGAGCTTCCACTGTTCTGCATGTTTCACAACGTACTGTGTTATGAAAATAATAGGCTTCTATCTGATTTCCCGAAACTGCCGTTTCCTTTTTTACGGTTTGAGAATTGCAGATCAAGCTGCTCATCAGTATCAGGGCAAAACTTAAGAAAATAACTTTTTTCATGCTGAATGTTTTATCGTGTTAATACTTGCTTGATTTCGTCTGAAGAAGGAACACGTCCTTTGATTTCTACTTTTCCGTTTACCACGAGAGCTGGAGTAGTCATTACTCCGTATTTCATGATTTCCATGATGTCCTCTACTTTGGTGACAGTGGCATCAATACTATTTTGTTCTACCACATCGCGGGTCAACTTTTCAAGTGTTTTACACTTTGGGCAACCAGGGCCTAAAATTTTAATTTCCATAATTATTTTGTTCTTAATATTTTTGAATTTGTTCTTCAATATCCATTTTCAGAAATTTGCGGAATAAATCTTGTGCTTCCTTCCAGTTTTCTTTATTCAGACAATATTTAACTCGTGGGGCTTCAATTTCACCCTGAATTAAGCCAGCATCTTTCAGTTCTTTCAGATGTTGGGAAAGGGTTGATTTGACGATTGGAAGATCCTCGGTTAAATCCCCACTGTAACAACATGACTGTTTTGAAAGTAAGTCAAGCACATACATACGGATGGGATGTCCCATCGCCTTGGCATAACGGGCTGCCTTTTGCTGTTCTTCTGTAATTATTTCTTTTTGCATTGTTCGTAGTTCGTGAAATGACGAACAAAGTAAAGCTTATTATTTCAATCATGCAATCTTTTCAAGAAAAATAAATGAAAAATTATAAAATACAATCACAGTCATAGGTATCTATAGAATATAATTATAAGCGACAAAAAATGGGAGGCTTTTGCCTCCCTATTTTCAAAATTTGATCTGGGTTTCAACTTCTTTGATCCTCTCATCCAAAGTCGTTTTGATTTCTTCCATCACTGCGGATACCACAGGGGTGTTGGAAGTTTTAAACTCTTTTCCTGATGCGTCCCGAAGGAACACTGTTGCTCCCAACCCGTCAGCACCCAGGGAGAAGGTTTGGAGATTTCTTCTGGTTTCGGTGAGCTTGCGCCACTTCTCGATGAGCATGCTTAGGTCTTCCACTTTCTGGATGCGTTTCTCCAATGAAGGAACTTCAGCAACTTCTTTTTCATCTTTCTTTACAACTTCCAAAGAAGTTTTAGGTTGTTCTACACTTTCAGCATCGAGTTTCTTAGCTGCATTATTCATAGTTATTTACTGCTGCCTTACAGATTTATATTGGCATCTGGCACGCCGGTTAAAATTTCGGCGTAACCGGACATTGAGCTATCACGGATTAGGTCAACGGGGTGCATGTCAGTTTTATGCCCGGAATGGGCAATCCATGAAACTGAACGCATCCGAAGGAAACGAGCCACGAAAGGCGAGTTCCCCTTTACCGTTCCGTGAAGCGTAAATAATTTTGCCTGCAATTTTAAATGGAGTGATTTTACCTAACAAAAAATTGAACGAACAAAAAAGGGGCATTGCCCCTAGAATTCAAACATCAGCTGCTGAGTTACTTTAGTTACTGGTGCTTGTTGGACAATGAGTTCCTGTTTCTTTTCAGGTAGCCTTAGAACCATGTAACTTTCAGGTTCGGTAATTTCCCTGATATACGGAACTCCCTTCTCGGGGTGAAGTTCAACCCGCCACCCTGCATAAAAACGGTTCATCAACGTATCCATCCAACAGACTTCGCCCAAAAGTCCATTCAGGCATAGGTTGATCAAACACATCATGGCACAGGTTCGGTCAATATCAGCCCCAAAGAATAACGAGTTTCGACTTGTTTTTGCTGCTGCCAGCAACATCCGGCCAGAGCCACAGCAACAATCTGCAACCCGTTCTCCAAAACCTGCCGGATTTAGAATCCTGGCCATCATTTCACAAATCGGTTCCGGGGTAAAGAACTGTCCATTATGTCCATGACTAAGGTATTCCATATAAAAGTCACCGAACCCATCTTTCAAACCTTCGCCATTGTTGTCCATTTCAACAACTAATGCGCCAAAAGCTTCAGCCATCAGGTAGGCATCCGGTTTTTCGTAATTACGGACAATCTCCAAGTAACGGTCTTCCTTTGCCCCTAAAGATAAAGCGCAAACAACCATTTCAAGAAAATCATCAAATACCGAATGCAAACCATACTTGTAACCGATTTGCAGTATATACTGGGTAAAACTTTTTGACTGTTCCATATCTTTAATCTTTAATTGTTTCTAACTGTGAAATTTTGAGCTAAAAAAGGCGAAGGCTAAACTGCCTCCGCCATTTGGTCAACCAAAGCGGCACTTGCCGCCTGGTTGGGATGAACCTGATGTTCCAATATATAATCAACTGCCTTTTGTGCCTGAGAAGAAGCAATCAACAACATCTTTTTATCTTCCTTGAATTTACCAATCCAGCTTTTGATGTACGCAGTGCTGTTGTCAATTGTGGCATTTTGAATACCAGTCATGTAACACAAGTACGCGGCTCCTAATTCAGCTACGAGTTCTTCTTGGCTGTAATCCTGAGAACCGAATTTGTGATCCGAAAGCTTTTCATGCCTTCCAGTTCGATTGATATGCCCGGTAGAATGAACCAGTTCGTGGTAAAGTGTCGAATAATATTGTTCGTCCCTGAAAAAAGTCCGTGGGTTTGGCATCCCGACGTAATCACCGGAAGGCGAATAAAAGGCGTGTGACTGGTCAAGCCTGATTTCAGGGCTATCATACCAGAATTCGATTAACTGTTCTGCCTGACCAATCGGGTCAAATACATGGTCGTGTGCTTCAGTTGCTGGGATCTTGCTTTCATCGATACCTTCGGTTTGTTTCAAGTTAAAAACGGTGTAATAACGGAGGAAAGGGATATGGTCAAGGCTTCCATCTTTTTCTTCCTTATCCAACAGCTTCCAGAACACAACCGGGAAACCTTTTTCGCCTTTCAAAACATGCCCACCCAATTCTTTGATCTGGTTGAAGGTTAGAAAGAACGGAGAGCCAAACTTATCTGTAACAGTCAGCAGCAACCAGAAATTAAAACCACGGTAAGCTTTTTTGTGAACCATGTTTTGTGGGAACCCGGTTTCAGCTTTCCAGGGCATCTGCCAAGGGACAACACCCGCTTCAAGGCGTTCAATAATCAGGTTTGTAACCATTTCATAAATGTCGAATGAAGTATTCATGTGAAAGTGCCGCTGCCCTGCGGACTTATTATGGCTCCCTTCGATTTAACTAGGGAAATATCTGGCACGCCGCTAAACTTAAATTTTTGGCGTACCAACATTGAGCTGTCACGGATCAGGTCAACGGGGTGCATGTCAGTTTCATGCCCGAAATGGGCAATCCATGAAACTGAACGCATCCGAAGGAAACGAGCCACGAAAAGCGAGTTCCCCTTTACCGTTCCGTGAAGCGATCAATAACTTTGTCGGAAATTTGAGTGTAACAATACCAGAGAATAACTATAGAATCTACATTTGAATTTTACATGAAAAAAATCAAATAGAATTCTTGACTATTTTCTCCCCTTCATGATTTTTCTGTATGCTTTGAGGAATCGCTTTGAGGTCAGCAAATAGAAAACAAACAAAATAAGGAGCATCATCGCACAAAGGATAATTATAAATTCTAAAACGTCTCTTTGAAAAACTCTAAAAAATTCAATACCTCCTAAGAATAGAAGAATTGATCGTTTCACATTATTAAAAGAATTAGCCATTTTTCTTTTAAAAGTGAAATATTGATGTGAAATTCAAAAGGACAAATTTGACCACAAAATAAAATGTACATCTATAAGTACAACTTATATACTAAATTATCTTAATTTTATACTTTTACGTACAATTATATATGTAAATATGAAATCAGTAACATTTTCTGATTTTCGAAGTCAGTTAAAGTCTTATTTGGATCAGGTTACAGATGACCACTCCCAAATACTTGTAAAAAGAACCCGTGGCGAAGATGTAATAATAATGTCTAGAGATGATTATGAAACGATTATGGAAACTTTTCACCTAATAAGTAATACAAATAATGCTTTACATCTGGCAAGAAGCTTAGAGCAAATCAAGGAAAGTTTAATCAAAAAAGTATCTCTAAATGACTTAAAGGATTAAGTAAAAAAATGAGAAAGAAGAATATTATCTTTTCAGCAGAAGCTTGGGATGACTATATGCTTTGGGGAAAAATGGACAAGAGAAGGAAGAGAAAAATTAATTCTATTATTGAGATTATATTGAATTATTTCTTTTCGAACGGTTCAGTACGAAAGACTACCGGTATATTTTCTATTAGTATTGATATTCAAAACCGATTAGTTTATTCGATTGATGAATCATATCTATACATAATTTCTTGCCGAAAACATGAATAGAAGGTGTTTTTTAATACAGAGTTAAATACAAAACAAATGACGTATTGTAAATAGAGATCAAACTTAATTCATCTCTGTGAGTAGTATTATGTGTTATATATAATGTTTAAATGGCAAAACTCCACCTTTTACATCTTTACCTGACGTTAGAATTTCCCCTACGGCTTCAGCAAACTTTAATGTTACGGGAACACCATCACCATAAATACAAGTATTATAATTCAACTTCGTTAATCCCAGAATATCCTTACAAACAATCTCAACTTCTGATTTACCGCGTGTTATGGCTACTTCTAGCGGATTTGGGGTTTCCAATCCAATTTGAGTCTGAAAACGCGGAATAAATCCTTTTGTCCATAAATATGCCTTATTATCATCAAAATGCAACATCATACCTCTTGGAATACAGTATTGCTGTTGTCGGTATAATTTGAATGTATTATTTTCCCTAATCCTTACACCTATTATTTTACATTTCCCCTTTGCAGCCTCCTCAAATCCTTCCCATTCTGTGTCATCAAAATAAGTTTTTGCATGAATAAATACCTCCTTTGGATAATGTCCGGAGTTATTGTAAAAAGACTCTAAAGATTGAGATATTATATCAGTGGCATCCTTTTTTGATAAATGAAATTCACCAGTTTTTGGATTCCACCAAGGACCAACATTCCCGCGAAATACCATACCATCCCCAGAATCTAAAAACATTTGAGCAGCACAACAAGCATTTTTATTTTTCTCATTCGCATCAGTCTTTTTATAAACAAGACCTAAATAACATACATTCTCTCTTACATCTCCAAGTTTCCATGGTAAACCACCAAGCTTATAATACAAGGCCGTAGATATATTCCATGCTTTAGCACTGTCGAATTTACGTTCAGCATCAATCTTTTCAGGATTATCCCACAACTCTTCATATGAGATTTTGCTTTCCCTAATAATTTGGGTAATAATTTTATCTGATAAAACCTTTGCTTTTAATTGATTGTGAAAGTTGATCTCAAATTCATACGCTTTTTTCAATTGATCAATTTCGTCCTGAAAAAACATATCTAATTGAGGTGAATTCCTTTTAGCAATACTTAATCCTTCATTTATAACATCGGCTGATTTTGGTATCTTCGAATTTGGCCTTCCATACTGGAAAATGCATTCTGGGATAACAATTATCCAAACGTCAACAGGTATTTCCTCATTATCTGCATATTCTTTCAATTTGTCAACATATAAATTGGTCCAATTGTGAACTCGCTGATGTGAATCCCTAAATTTCAAATATTTATCAATCTCATTTTGAGAAATTTCGATTTGTGAAACATTTTCGAAATTTACATAAATATCAAAGATTGTTTCAAGTCCAGGGAAGCTAGGTCGGGCAATAGATCTATCGGAATTTAAAATCGGTGCATGCAGCTTTTTTAAATACTCTAACATTCTATTTCGCAAAATCGCAGGTCCAATAAGACCAATAGTCTTTTGTCCTTTAACTTTTTTTTGTGAAAATGGACCAAATAACATTAATCCATCTCGCGGATCTATTGCCTTTTGCCCATTATTGAAAGTTAGAAAAGGTTCGCTAAGGTATTTTAATTCAGGGTCAATCATCATTTTCTTCGTTATGAGGTTCTTCAAAGAAATCTTCAATTTTTTCAACAGCCATAGGTGTGCTAGGATCTCGATAACCTACATCGCTCCAAAACATCTCAGTCCAGTTTTCCATTTTCAAATACCATCCTTCATTTGAAACCTTTATTTTTATTTCATTATCATTATCCTTTAATCTTTGAATAAATGCCAGTTGCAGATCTCTCCATTCATCATTAAAGAATCGTCTTCCCTTTTTCCTTCTATATCCATGAACCTTTTTCTCATCTTGCAGTAATTTGAAACCGTCACTGGTAAAAACCAAATGAGATTTTAATGAAAACCCGACAATTGGGGACAAACTAGTTTGACACGAAACAGCGTAATGCCACTTTCCGATATCCTCGAATTTTCCAACGATTGATTTTCTTTTATCCTTTTTATTTGGGCTAGAGAATGGATATTTAAAACTAACTGGTTTTAAATCATTATAACTTGGCAAAAAATAAACAAATTTTTTATTTGACATCTCTTGTTTCCACAGTCCTTTATTCCTGAACAAATTAGTTATTACACCTCTCAATAACCATTTGAAATGATTTTCAGCATCCTTATGCTGTGGAAAAGATTCTGACAGAAACCCGTCAAGAATATCAGTTAAAGAAAATGAATATGTAGCTTCGGGTAGTACCTCAATTTCTTCATCTTCTCTTGTTACAGTAAAATTGATATTTTCATCAAACGCTGATATAGTGTTAGACAAAAGACTAACAGGCAATGTATTAGCGTTTCGAACTGCTTTTGCTTGCTCAGCATTCGTAAATTTAAACATGTAAAACCTTGGTGGCATTTCTGCAATTTGCCACCAGGAAGAGTAATACAATTCTTTTTTCGAAATAATTGAGCAGTTTGAAATATATTCGTTCTCATACCATTCAGAAAAAGTTGATTCTTGTATCTCTTTTAGCTTGGGAACGTTGTCATTAATCAATTTCTTCAATAGCTGTTTTAGTCCTTCTGCCCAATTGCCAAAGAATGGTATTTGATTAAGTCTATTTGAACCAATAAAGGAATTATAAGGTACATCTTTATCAATATTCAGAGGTATTATAAAATCAGATAGACCTTCACTTTTCGCAATAGCTTCAGCAAGAGAAAATTCTTTATCTATGCCATCCTTAAGAATGCCTGGTGAAAGACAGATGTTATTTGAATAGATTAACAATACTTTTACTGCATCGTTTCTAATCACACCGTCAATTGTTCTCCAAAAAGGTTCACCACCAAGCAATCGATCTTTATCTATCCAAACTTTATATCCCAACATCTCCAGCCTTGACCCAATCCAGATAGCAAACTCATTATCTTCAGGAGTTGCATGGCTAATAAACAATGTATCTCTCATTCAAATATGTTTAGACAATATTTTGACTTTAACCTATCCTCACTAAAAACATTTTCATTCACACTCTTTCTCCACAATTTTGCTTTTGCCTCAATTGAACGAACGTTGCTACACCTCAAAAAATCCATTAAATCAGATTATTTTTGTATTTCCACTAGTAGATTGATTATTTCGTTCATATTTGAATTGTCAGTGATTACTATTTGAGCACATGGACCGTTATAGAATTTCTGGACACTTGCGGCAAGGGTATTGATTTTATGGTGTTTGATCCGTTCTTCAATTGAAGGCTGATCCATCATGGCAACAATGGTCATTTTTGATTTTTTGACATGAATGAAGGCGAAGTTCTTCTTTTTACGCAACGAAATATAGTAGCGCAACGGGTTAAAAATAATGTCTTTTGTCTGAAAGGTTAGTGCATCATGCATTGTGCGGTATGCTTCTTTTATTTCCGGGGAAGTACCTTCCAAATGATATTCTTCAGTATATGAACCGGGAGCTTCCTTCTCTGTTGCGAGTCCCACTGTAACAATATTGGCAAATTCGGGAGTCAGGCTGATGATGCTTTCGCCGTTATGAGTGTATTCTTTTAGCAAAGTAAGCTTAACAATTTTACCCCATGTGTCGGTATAGGTATTAATGATCTCAGGCAGCTCGGGTTTCTCATTGTCGAGCATCAACAAAATGTTTTGACTGTTCTCAATAGTGTCCTTAATGAATTTGAATATTTCCTTATTTCCGATACGATCTTTAAACTGTTTCTTTAATCCTGCATCAGCATTGATCAGGGAATAAAGTTTCTCAATTAATTCGCTCTGGCTGACCGAATTTTTGAAAAAAGCAAAGAATTTGGTGATCTGTGGAAAAATGTGGTTGAAAAAACTATGGCTAGCCAACTCTACCTCAATGAGGTAAAACTCCGGATTCTCCGGGTCGTTGAGATCGAACAGAAAAGCATCAGGAATAGTACCACCTAATGTTTTATGGTCGATCTTCTTTTTTGCTTCGATAATGATGCTATGTTGACCGAATAGATTTTTGCTATTCTGAAACATCAGATCTTCCAACTCTTTTTCCTTGGAAAATTCTTTTTCGGTGAACCGCTTGTTATTGAGATAGAGGGCTGTTTGCATGGATTATAGTTTGGTTTTTAACGCGCTTTTATTTGATTGGGCACCCCCTTCACCTCCTGCCAAAGCATATCGAAAATAAATTCCTCGTATCGGTTGCGAAAATCTTCATCACCAAGAAATTTTTTGTACAGACCGGTATTGGTAAACATCAGCTTTTGCATGAGTGCCTTTAACTGGAAATCTGCTTCATCTTTGGCATTGGCCTTATCTGAATTGGCAATTGTTTTTAAAGTGGCCTCATTTTCTTTTAGTTTTTGTGGAATACCCACTGATAGAATTTCTGTTGCTTCAGCTTGATTCTCACCAAACTCTTCCAAATCTTTGGCAAATCGTTCATTAAACTGTTTTACAATGTTTTTCAATTTATCATACTCAGGTGCCGAACTTCCACCACCACCACCTACAGGAATAGGTTCAACTATTCCTGGCTCGTTTACCAATTCAATTTCTATATTTTTCTCCTGACTCCGGTTACTGTAACTTGCCATATCAATTACTTCCAGAATGTTCTCATCTGGCGCATCTTCAGCAATTTTAAGGTGCGGAATGAGATGTTTAAGCACTAACCACAGCATTTCCCAATAGGTTTTATTGAAATCGAGCAGTTTTGCCAAATAGCTATAAGTCCTTACAAAAGATTTCGCTTTGCTTTTAAAGTCAATTTGCTGATCCTTAATTAAATCCTCGGCGAAACAGGCCTGTATCACATCAATAATGCGGTCAAGTTTCGGCCTGTTGTCGTTCTTTTCATTGCTATTGTGGTATAGTTTGAAGAATTGCAGCAGTTGGTCTTCATCATAAATCTGAAATTCATCAAGATCTTCCTGAAGTGCGTTTAATTTATTTGCATCTGTTTCCTGACTTAGAATTGTTGTGGTGTAATATGGTTTAAATGCTTCTTTGATGTCTTCAGTAATGTTAAAGAAATCGAGTACAAAAGTGTCTTTCTTCGCAGGCTTGTATGCCCTGTTTAAGCGCGAAAGTGTTTGAACTGCCTGTACATCAGACAACTCTTTGTCGACATACATGGTATGTAACAATGGTTGATCGAAACCTGTCTGGTATTTATCAGCTACAATTAAGAAACGGTATTCGAGTTTTTTAAATTGTTTTGGTATGTCGTTGATGCCATCGGAAAAAGCGTTCATTTTTTCTTCAGTTAGCTCTTCTCCAGTTTTATAATGTTTCTTTTTGCCCGAAAAAGCAACAATCGATTTATACGGGCTATTCAATTCTTTCAGGTAGTGGTCAAACGCATCTTTATATTTCATGGCAGCTTCAATCGACTTACAAACGACCATTGCTTTGGCTTTGTGATCGATCAGAAAATAAACATGTTTGTTGAAATGATCAATCATGGTTCGGGCTTTATCGCTTATTGCCAGTTCATGCCCTTCCACAAATGAACGAATCTTTTTATTTGCCTTTTTGGTATCGTATTCCTCTTCCCCGGAAGCTTTCTCGCTTTCTTTGATCTTGAAGAAAGACTTGTAAGTGGTGTAGTTCTTCAATACATCCAAAATAAACTCCTCTTCAATGGCCTGCTTCATGGAATAGGTATGAAATGGGTAAGATTGAAAATGCTCTTCTCCATGTTCATTGATGTAGGGTACTTTTATACCAAACGTTTCCAATGTTTTATTTTTTGGCGTTGCTGTAAAGGCAAAATAGCTGGCATTTTTTAACATTTTACGGCTCTCTACCAGATAATTGACCAGATCTTCCGTATTTATATTTCCCTCTTCATCGGTGGGAAGGTCCTGAAATTTTTCATTAGCAAATACAGCATTCATACTGGCTGCCGCAAGGCCACTTTGGCTGGAGTGTGCTTCGTCAATGATAATGGCAACCTTTTTCGCAGCCATATCCTGAATTACTTTCAGCACAAAAGGAAAGGTTTGTACTGTGCAGGTAATAATCTTCTTGTTATTGGCCAATGCCAAACGCATGTGAACCGTTTTGCTGAATACCTGTTCTGCAGGGTCGATGGCTTTAATGTCTTTTGCCTTTCCGGTAATGGCTTCGACTACCCTTTTTACCTGAGCAAAGTCTTTGATGTTTTCACGTATTTGTTCGTCGAGATTGGTGCGGTCGGTTACTACTAATACGCTGTCGAATAGAGGAGTTACTGTGTCGGCATTGTAAAGGCCAATCAGTTGATGCGCTAACCAAGTGATGGAGTTTGATTTACCTGAACCGGCGGAATGTTGAATCAGGTAACGTTGACCAACTCCTTTTTCTTTGGCATCAGCTAACAGGTTGCGAACCACTTTTAACTGGTGGTATCTTGGAAAAATCTGCATGTTCTTTTTAGGAAAGAATGTTGCAAATTTTTCAATAATGTTTGCCAAACTTCCTTTCGTCAGGATTTTTTCCCACATGTAGGCTGTTTTAATGCCATCGGGATTCACCGGATTCCCGGCACCAAATGGTGGGTGGGCGCTGCCATCGTTTAAGCCTTTATTAAAAGGGAAAAAAGTAGTCTCATTGTTATTGAGTGCGCCAGTCATGTAAACTAGAGTGGTGTCCATTGCAAAATGTACCATACACCTGCCTTGGTTTAACAGTTTATCTTTCGATTTACGGTCGAACATGTATTGATGAATGGCATTTTTTACCGCCTGATAAGTAAATGCGTTTTTTAATTCCATCGTACAAATGGGCAAGCCATTTACAAAAATGGTCAAATCGAGACGATTGGCCTGATCGGTTGTATAAACTAACTCCTGAGTAACCGAAAAAATATTGGACCTAAAATTTTCCCTGTCTTTTAAATTATAGCTTGAATTGGGCTGCGGATAAAATAGTTTAACTGTTTTATCGTTGAATGCCACCCCTTTTCGAAACACTTCAACTGTGCCCTTTTTCTTAATTTTGGCATCCAACAAAGAAAGGAATTTACGTTCGCCCCGAAGTTTGATATATGCCCAATATTCGGGTTGTGTTTGCTCAATAAACCGAAACAACTGATCTTTATTTACCGCAAATTCCTTATCAAAATCGGCAGAGAAACTTTCAACATAGCCTTGCTTTTCAATCAATTGACTGACTATGAGTTTTTGAAATCCTTTTTCAGAAGTGTCGGTGGCTTGGGGCATAAGTAGAGCTTTACGTGGTAAGGTAATTGATGGCTATTCCGGTTAGTATGGATAGCATAAAACTTAAGAATGTTCCAATGATGATGTATTCGGTTTTTTTATGGTCTTTACCATCTTTTAAATCGCCAAACCGAAATACCGATTTAGCGGTAAGCATGAAGCCAATGGCTGCAAATTGCAGATTTAGTACAAACGTTAGAATTAGTATGCGTTCGATGATGCCTATCCATTTGCCTGCATTCGTAAGTCCGGACTTTACTTTCTTGTCTGTAGTTTGAATGTTAGTTGCTTCTGTACCTTCTTCTAACGTTTGAGGGAAATTTAGTTCATTATTCCATTTGTCGGTTACTTTGCCAATGATAACAGCAATTGGAATGGAAATCCAGATGTAGCCTAATAGGTAGAGCCAGAATTTCTGACTTTGAAGTAATATTCCATATTGAGTCCAGAATTTTGCAGACTCGTTGGTGATTAACATCCACATCGTGCCCAAGATGAGAACATGAATTATTTGATCGAATATAAAAAGGGATAATGGTGATATTCTTTTAAGAAAATGTTTGAATAGCAATGATTTCTTGAAGGAAGGTTTTAGTAGTGGCGATTTTTCGAGGAATCGTTTATTTAATTCACCTTTTATGCCATCGGTGAGTCCATGGATGAAAGTCAGAATAACAATTGGCAAGAGATAGTTCGTGTCCCAAACCAAAAGCATTGCAGTAATACCTGTGACCAATATATGCAAGTAGAGATAGCCAGAACTAAATCCGTTGGAGTCTTTGTCTTTTGCCCATTTGGTAGGTTGAAGGACAAAATCGGAAATCAGATGTGCCAGGATTAGACGTATAAGTAGAATGTAATCCATGTGTTTATTTATTTGTGATTTTCGATGATATATTCAAATCGTTTCAGAAAAGCATCTACGGCTTTCATATTTCCCTGATTAAATAGTCTCTTACTAATGGCAGGCTGAGAAACTTTAAAATATTGGGCTTGTTTTTCCTGTGTCTCACCATACAACAGGTATCTAAATATACTTTCTGCGGTTATTGGACTCCAATTGTTGATTGTATTGTCGGCAAACAGACAATTTATTTTGAGTTCTTCATTAACGGCATCCCAGGGAGTTTTAATACTTATTGATGTTGATTCTTTAATCATTTTATCGAGTTCAAAACCTGAAAGTTCAAATGCTTCTCCATGAGATTCAATGATTTTGCTGTTTTGCATGCGTATTGTTCCAATACCAATGGCTATCCGTGCATTAGGTTTCACTTTAGACGGACCGAAGAGACTAAGTAAACGGGATTTTAATATGAGTGTGACTTTCAGCGCCAATTGAGGTTCATTAATCAGTACCTGAAAACTATCACCTCTATAGATTTCAAAGTAAGCTTCTTTTTGCAAGATCTTCTCCTGAATCTCACTGAATGTATCGTGAAGTGCATTTAGCACTTTCTCCATATCATCGTTAGTAAGTTTTCGTGATTGTATCAGATCACCTGTTAGAACAGCCTTAATTGTATCCATATCTCTAAACTTAATTGTAGCATGTGAGGACAAAGTATAACCTATATGAGTTATAATGCACCAATATAACCTATATGAGTTATATTCGCAACTCTTTTATCACATTTATCATGAACTGAATTGTGCAAGTTTGTTTCATGTCCCCTTTCAGGTTAAATTGCACTTTCATTATCAACTCTAAAACGATCGGTAATTATAACCTTATTAGGTTATAAAGTACCAATATAACCTTTAGAGGTTATATCATCATTACACTACCTTTGAGTTATAGCCTTATAAGCAACTTCACCTTCAGCTGCAAGATTCAAAGGCATATCAACTTTAATCTCATCTCTTACATCAATCTTTCCGGTAACTGCTTCACTAATTAAATTCTGTTGGTATTCCTTGATCAATGAAATTTCCTTTTCAGCCTGTGCAATGGATAGGTCAAGTTTGGCAATTTGTTGATCTAAATAATCACCAATTAACTTTTGCTCAGAAAGAGAAGGGAGAATTACGGGCAAACCTTTCAATAAATCCTGACTTAATGATGCCCGGATAACCAAATTCATCTCTTTGGTAAAATAAGGACGATGCAAATTACTCCTGAAATAGTACTTTGAAAATGAAGTGTCTAAGCAATTCTTCATCGGTCTAAATCGTATTAGAAAACCTGAAAAGGAAGCATCATCAATTGTTTTTACACAAGTTGATGCAAAACCTATTTCTTCAATAGTTTCTGAAGTACGGGTAAAAAATACATCTCCACGCTTTACCGAATATAATTCCCGATCTCTTTTTGTAGCTTTTGCCAAACCCGAAACATCATTAGGCAAAACTCTATTCTTATAGGCATCACCATAATTAACAAATGGGTATCCCGAGCCAAAATAATCAGCACCATTACTTACTCCATTTTGGCATTTCCCCAAATAACGCAATCGTTTCACCAGCCAATGTGCTGGAATTTTGCCTAACCATTCGTAACCCGAATCTTTCATCGGTGCGGTATCTTCTAATCCTTTGGTTACAGCTTTGTTAATAATAGCAGTTTTGCGCTCTTTGAGCAAGGCTATGGTTTTTTCTTTAAACGTAATAAAACCATCTATTTCTCTTGTTTTTCGGTCCAAAAAATTGGCAATGGCAGTTTGCTCAGAGAGTGGAGGAAGTGGTAAATATGACATTCTAAATTTAGAATAGTCAATATTCTGACCTTCACGAATACCGGTTACGAAGGTTGTAAGACCACTAATGAAATTATTTGACTTGAAAACATGTTTGAAATACCCATTAAAAACGGTCGCTTCACCTTCCATAATTGTATAAGCAGGGCTAATAATGCCCTGTTCATGAGCAATCTCAATACCACCTTGAAAAGAGCGTAAACTGATGACAAAATCACCTTTTTTTACAAGTTTTAGTAAATGAAAATCTTTTTGAGCCGTAACTGTTCTCGTCTCATATTTATCTTTTGATATAACCCCTTGAGTCTGGGTTGCAGCTAATAATGTTTCATTTGGATGCCCCTTCTCAACACGTTCTGCAAATAGAAACTTTGTTTTAATTTCCTTCCAATGCAACGGAATTTCTCCCAGCCATTGAATTTCGGCATCTTTATATGTTGGATATGTTTTGTATTTAGACATTGTTGCTGTTTCGATTAGCAAATAGTTGATTCAGTTTTTGGTAGATGGAAAGAAAATGATCCTTTTGTAGTTTGTCTATAATAAATTGGCTTAAATGCGCAATTTCCTGTTCGTTAGGATGGTAGGCCTTTGTGGCAAAGTGAGCCCAAGCATTGCTGTTGTTGGTATAAAAATCCGGAACAAATACATTGGCACTTACCTCTTCCTGCGAGAAATTGATTGTTTTATAAATCTCTTTATTTTTTAAAGCGCTTTTAGCCAACTCGACTACAATATGCATCTTTTTGTTCTCAGACAATAACAAGCCTTCAACAATCACGGTAATCATCAGATTGCTGTTAACCGAAGAAATGTAATATCGCAAACGGTCACTTCTTTTACCAGATAGCACCAATCCAAATTTCTCATCAAGTTGAGCAGGCACCTTTTCCACTTCACTTAAAATATGGGTCTTCACCCGATGTTTGAAACTGGCTATTTCATTAATTTGTTTTTGATTTCCGAAATAAAATTCCAAGTCAGCCTTATTCATTATGCTTGTGCTCATATTGATAATATTTTGAACTAAATCTTTTAAAAAGACCATGTATTTATCGTTTGCCTCCAATAAATAATTTCCACTGTTTGCAATTACCCTTTTCAAAAATACAGGATGTGTAATGTTAATAAAATGGTGATGTCCGGTGCTGTTTATGGGAAACAACGAGAGTACAATGCCAATTTTATTTTCAACAGCGCCTTTTGCAGAATTCCAATAATCTTCCAGATCGTTATTCAGAGTATGGTAGACCTTGTTTTCGATAATTATGCTATGCAAATCGTCGGTTAACAACAAATCAATTCTACCTCCTTTTTTTGTAGGAAATTCAGTTTCATTAGAGAGGTCGTTAGCAAAGGCAAAATTCTTCTGCTTCCCAACCTCTGTCTCTTGCACCATTTGTATAAGTGTCAAAATAAAGAGATCACCTAATCCGTGTTCTTCTTTGGCATCAAAATAAAAGGAATACATATTGGATAATACGTTTTCGTAATGAGGTTGCCCCGCAATACCCATGAAGGTTTTAGGCTGACGTTTTATTTTGGGGATATCTGCCTTATGCAAAAAGGCTTGTATTGATTCAAAATCCATTTTCTATCCGTTAATAATTGCAAGTAATAAACCATCACTCTCTTTCTCCGCCTGCATTAACTCTTTTGTAATAACTTCTAATCCGCGCAAAGGCTGGTATTTGTAAAAGTATTTGGTAAAAGATATTTCATAGCCAATAGTGGTTTTATCGCAATCAATCCAGGAATCCGGAAGATGCGGCAAAACTTCCCGTTTGAAGTAGGAATCAATGTTTTCGAGTAATGGCACATTTTCGTTGTCGCGTAATTCTGAATCTGATTCATAGCTGATCGTTCCGTTCTTTTCTTTCTTTTTGATCACCTTTTCAGCCTCTTCGTTTTTCCAGGTTATCGCCGCGATGATTTGTTTTTTTGCCGAATTATCGAGCTTAAGGTTCAGCTTTTTAATAACCTTATCAAGTGTCACAGTAAATGTGTTGAAATTGCTGCTTTGCCCCGGGCCGATCTCATTCATGAGCTGTTGCGCCGTTTCCAGCACTGAGCGCTGTGTCAGCCATGTCTTTGTATCAAAAAGCTTATTCTTTTGAGCTATTGTGAGCTTTATTTCTTCCTTTTCGAAATGTTTCAAAATAGCCTTTTCGTGTGGATCAAGATTTGTATAAATGGCATCGCCATACGTTTGGTAGATATATTCCATTTCATCTCGCAGTCCATCGGCAAAACGCAGGCTTTCGATGGCTTCAACTGAAAATTTAGCAGACAAACGCAAAGGCCGTTCAATGGTTATTTTCTGGTATCCAAAATCAGAATTGTTGAATATTTTAGATTGTTCTGTTTCTTTAAAATCAAGATAAATTGCAGTGATCTCATCAATTTGATCCTTTGTCAATTCGTGCGATTTGGCGCCCAACGACTTGCGCATTTTGGTATAGATTTCGCTGGCATCAATCAACTGAACTTTCCCCTTTCGCTCGTCTTCTTTCCGGTTGTTCAGAAAGAAAATATAGGTTGAAATGCCTGTATTGTAGAACATGTTCTTCGGTAAACCAATGATGCATTCGAGCCAGTCGTTTTCGATGATCCATTTTCGGATATTGCTTTCACCTCCACCGGCATCGCCGGTAAAAAGTGCTGAGCCATTGTGAACTGAAGCGATACGGGAGCCAAGCTTGCTGCTCTTTTTCATTTTGGAGACCATATTGGCCAGAAAGAGTAACTGTCCATCGCTGCTGCGGGGAACTCCAACGGTGAAACGCGGATCAATAATTTCTTTTTTATCAGCCACAATAGCGTCCATATCGTTTACCCACGATTTTCCGTAAGGTGGATTCGAGAGCATAAAATCGAACTCCTGTCCGCGAAAACCATCCTTCGAGAGGGTTGATCCATAGGCAATGTTGCTGGTTTCCTCTCCCTTAATCAGCAAGTCAGACGTACAAATGGCATACGTTTCCGGATTTACTTCCTGCCCGTGCAACTGAAATTTGCATTTGTTATTGGTAATGCGCAAAGCAAATCCTTCCGATTCGGTTAGCATACCACCGCTACCGCAAGCAGGGTCGTAAACGGTGAAACGTGCCCCGTCAGGGAATTTGCCTTTCAATGGCTCAAAAACAATATGTGTCATCAACTTGATGATTTCACGTGGTGTAAAGTGTTCTCCTGCTTCTTCGTTGTTCTCTTCATTGAACTTACGAATCAACTCCTCAAAAACGTATCCCATTCCTAAATTGGTCAATGCCGGAAGTATCTCACCCTTTGAATTTACAACCTCGTCTGGACTCAGGTTTATCTCATTGGACACCAGTTTTTCAATCAGGCTAAATGTAATACCGGCATCCTGCATGGTCTCCAGCTGGTTCCTGATTTTAAACTTACTGATTATTTCCTGAACGTTTTCGCTAAAACCATCGAGATATTCCAAAAGGTTGGTATCAATTCGGTCAGGATCTGATGTTAAAGAAACATACTTGAATTTCGCGTTTTCTTCACAGTTTTTTCCCATCGTGAAACGTGAAGCATTATAGAACGGATAACCTGAGAAATCTTTCAGTGCCGATTTGTTGTCAATTTCTTCCTTCTCTAAAAAAGCATTGGTTTCGAGTACCTTTTCTTTGGTTTCTTCAAGTAATACATCCAGTCGACGGAGAACGGTAAATGGTAGAATAATATCCCGGTATTTACCTCTGACAAATACATCTCTTAAAACATCATCGGCAATGCTCCAGATGAAACTTACTAATTTATTGTGGGCTTTATTGCTCATTTTCCAGTGTTACAATTTCTAAATTTTCGAACTTTTAATATCGAACCCAAAGATAGAAAAACAATATTTAAAAGCATTTAAACATAACATAATTTAGCTACACAAAACTGAGTCAATAGTGACATTTGAATAACTCATGATAATCTTGAGACAATCGTTTATGGTCTGTACTTTTTCTCTTTTTTCTTCTGCAACCTCAATCTCTGTTCTTTTTTTTGTTGATTGCTTCCTAATTGTCTGATCAATTCTTTCAAAATCAATGATTTTAAAACTCCTGTGCCCTGTCCTGTTTGATCCGGATTGAGATGTTGCTTAGAATGTTGACCCAAATTCTGCTGTTCAGACAAATAAAACTTAGGCCTATCCTGAAAGTCTGACATCTTAACCGGATGACGGATCGGATTTCCATTTTCATTAACTACAAAAACCAGATGACCTCTTCCTGCTCTTCGGATTTCTACCTGAAATAACCCCAGTGCCTGATCATACATTTCTTTGGATGTGATAAACTCCATCCGGTTCAACTGTCCAAAAAGGTTTTCAAGGTTTTGTTTCAGGTCTTTGCTCGAATTAGAGAACCTGAAGTTAAGCTTCTCCGGATTATCATCTTTCGTTAACTGATACTTTTGTTCCAAATCTTTGATGAACCGCTGTGTTTTTTCCTTTTCGTAATTGTCTTTGATTTTCTTGCCGGTTTCACAATCAATCCTTGTCGAAACAATATGAAAATGCACCCGTTCCAGATCGGCATGTTTATATACCAGATAAGGCTGGTTCCCATAGCCCAGATGTTTCATCAGGTTATCAATTTCTGTCCTGATCCCGGCATCTCCTAGCCTGACCAAATCCCCAACAGTAGGGTTCACCGAAATATGCAACCCTTTCTTTCGAACACGGGTGTTCCTGTCCTCAATCTCTTTAAATATCTGATTTCTGGCATTCTTGTCTCCCAGAAAAGGATTGATTTCCGGGGTATTCCGACTGTGGTAAAAAGTAGCTTTGTGCTGAAAGACCTTCCGCTCATTGTAAAACAAAGCGTTTTGCGTACTACATGCCTGGTGGATTTTAATAACCATTGATTTGTACTTTGAGATTGGCCGGGACAGATAGGTAAATTAGTGTAGAAATTTCTGAAGTAGTATCAGGCAATTTCTCATCATATCAAAAGCCTGACGGAGCAATTGACGATCATTGTCCCCAACATTGTAACCTGCAAACGAATTCATACGCTTGGAAAGCTGGTTCAGGTTGACTCCGATCTTGTTCAATTCATAATCCAGATTTTTAAGCTGTGAGTTGGTTTCCTCGTCCAGCGAAATAACTTTTCGGTTTGACTCATTAAAAACCTTTGTCCGGATCAGGTCACTCATGCAGCCATATTTTCCCTTCTTGGTCAGGATTTGCAACCTGAGCTTCTCATCTCTAGAAACCCGGATAATGAGCTTGGCATTTCGTTTATCTATCTCTGACAATTTGGGTCGCATGGTTTGTTTCCTGTTCCTGTTTTCAAGAGTTCAAAGAGGGGAATCATTCATAGCCGGGGGGAATGTGGGTTGGCTCCTGCCAGACAAGGTGAAAAGGTATTTGTGCATACAAATACACATCTTGCATTCCCCACTTTGAATAAGATTTTCTCCCTGATTCTTTGCTTTTTCTCTTTGCATTTTCATCTTCATTTTTTCATTTTTTACCAAAAAGAAAGGGAAACCTGCACTTCAGAATTTCCCCTTCCGGTTTTGAAAACGAGACCTGTTATTTACTCAATGGACTTTCTGTTTAGCCCCTTGTTTTTCTGATTGTTTGGCATCGGTTTTTAAGTCTTCTGATTTTTCTTGCTTGAATTGCGAAAAACTGATATTCCGGTTAGCCGCATCCACCTGCAACGTGGCTGAAAATTTCTTCTCATTCTTTCCCATCATCCCGTCAACTTCAACTTTTTGTCCGGAAGCCAGCTTTTCTTTTTGCTCCGACGAAAGGGTTACTCCTTTAATCTTTTCCGGCACCTGGATCATCTTTGTCCGGAGCGGAATCAGTTCATTCGTCTTGGGATCAATACCCAGGTAATAATTATCCTTCTTTCCATCCCGGCCAGTCAGTTCCACCGTTTTGCCCAGGTTTTTGTCATTCAGTAAAGCTCCTTTTTCCTCCTTTGTAAACTTGTGCCCCATGTATTCATCGGGGACATTCAACCGCTGGATTGGATGAATTTTAATATCCACTGATCCGTCCTCCTTACTTTGCAATCGGATTTTAGCAGGGATTCTGTAATCTTCATTGCCGATCCGGGCATTTACGGTGTAGAGTTTATCCGAACGGAAACCGTTCAGAAAATCGGTCTTTTCTTTTTGTTCCATTTTTTCAATCAGGCTGCGGTTGATTCCTACCTTTTCGAGTTTGTCAAATGGTACCTGATCCATTGTCATTCGTGTACTTTGTTGTTGTTCCATGATTTTTAAAATTTTGAATTGTTAGTACTAATGGTTGTTATCTACGGTTTATATTATCAGAACTATTAATGGAATTGCTAATCAATTTCGTAAACACGCTTTTCTTTCCGGCTGAGTTCCACCAGTCCCCGAAGGATTTGATACTTTTCTTCCGGCTTTCGGATGGCATATAAATACAGGATTGGTGTGGTCTTATCGGAGGTATAAATGGTCAGGTTACCCAGGCCAAACATCCCGTAGATCAAAGGCTTTTCTATGGCGTAGTCCTTAATCCGATAATTTTCTACAAACTCATGCTTTCGGAGTATTATTCCTGATGTGTGCCTTAGTTGTTCCGGGTCAATTTCATAACGGATACACCAAACCTTCAGAATTTGCCAGATAAGGTTTATCAGGACATATCCTGAAAGGTAGATTGGAAACCTGTCAACGTGAACGGCCAGCTTCTCTGGAAGAATAGCGCTTAACTGCTGTTCTTTGATCATGATATGCATTAGGATCACAATTGGAATGGACAGCAACGTCAGCAAAAAGGTTTGCAGGTTCATAATTTGGGATGGCCTGCATTTAAAGTAGGTTGTATTTTCGATCATCGGATAGTTCTTTTTGAATTTGATTTTTGATTGGTCTTCTGTATTAATCTTTGATTGGTCTGTTGATTGACTTTCGGGTTTTTGCCGGGAGGTTTGTTTGGCGGTTCATTTTGAGTTTGAGGTTGCTGAGAACTTTGGCCTGGCTTTTCGCATTGATCGGAATCCGGCCTCTGGTTAGCTATTCTTCGGATGTCATTCTGTATCCGGGTGCGGTTTCTTTCAAGAACTTCCGGGATATTATCGAACCGGTAAAAATCAGGGATCGGCACATAGCAGTTTTCTTCTCTTTCATGAGCTTTCAGATCGACTTTAACCAGACAATTGAAGTTTTTCTGGGCAATAGCTTCTCCATAGTTGTCAGCGATCTGTCCAACCATATACCCTTGTGGCAACGTGGCGATCTTCCCCTCCGGTACCAGAAAATCCAGTTGGGTGGAGAACGTGGAGGATTGAACATTCCGGTTAATGTTCACAGATTGCCGTTCCTGGAGGATTTTGCCCATCCGGTTCTGGATAAACTTGGCTGTTTCACCGGCAGCCTGACCGGAAAACACATTCCCGATGTTGCTGGTAATGGCATTGGCCTGTTCTTTCCCGTAATCACGGATCAGTTGATCGATGGTCTGAACTCCCAGTAAAGTCGAAATCCGGTTACTTCGGGCTGTTGCAATCAGCGTATCCAGTCCACGGAAGTAAATCGTCGGCAGCTCGTCAAAGATCAGGGAAGAAGGTTGTTGTCCTTTTCTGTTGATTACTTTCAGCATCCGCGTGATGTAAAGCGACAAGACAGCTCCATACATTTCTACCCGAAGCGGATCATTGGCCAGACAAAGGACTTTGGGCGATTCCGGATTGTTGATGTCCAGTGAAAAATCATTGCCGGAGCATATCCAGTAAATCTCGGGGCTGATAATCTTAGATATGGCGATTTTCAGGCTTCCCAGCTGTCCTTCCAGCTGCTCCCTGGCTCCGCGTTTGTGCGCATTGACAAAGGGATTGATGATGTTCGCCACATCTTTTTCCTGTTCCATGATTGCAAACAAATCATCGTAATCCATCTGTAACAGTTCAATGGCATGAGGCAGAGTACAGAACTTACCACCCTGGTACTTCTTCAAAAACCAGATTACCGCCGCGAAAAAAGAAACGGCTGATTCGGAGAAAAACTCTCCCTGCTGGCGTATCCATTCCCGGTTCAGGTTATAGAGAATTGTCCGGGAAGATTCGAAGGCATCAATCGGGCTTTCCATCCACTCGGGCGCCAACGGGTTGCAACGAAAAGACTTTTGGATGTTTTCAAAGTTGATCACATAAAACCGGGCCGATTGTGGCAGTTTCCCGTCCTTTCTGGCCCTCAGAAAATGATTGTAGGCAACCAGCGATAAATCCGGGTACTTAAAATCATAAACGCACATCGAAAAACCTTTTCTCAGGTGTTGCCGGATAAAAGGCAATACGACAGAAAAAGATTTTCCGGAACCGGGCGTTCCGATCACCATTGTTGCACGAAAGGGATTCACGATATTGATCCAGCCCTGATGCTCGTTACCTTTGTGAAGGTAAACTGTTGGCAGGTTAACCGAATACTCATTTGCTTTCAGGGTTTCTTCCTGCGGGAAACTTTCATTCTCTACGTTAAACCGATCCTTCATCAAATTGACGTTGATCAGTTTGGAGATGTTGTCAAACCCAATATTTAAAAGGACAAAACCAAAGAATGTCAGTCCCAGGTAAACCGCCGGATAGCTTTTGAAAACAATCAGGCTTCCCCAATAGAGAATCATTCCGGCTATCGTTTGTCCAATGATGGTTGAAACCAGCAATTCCCGATCTTTGTGGGCTTTGGTCCCGATGCATGTAATAGCCAGGAAGACTATGCAAACAGTCTTGGATGGATACAGTCCGGCCAGGAACTTCAGGTTCTGCATCTTTTCGATCAAGGGAAGAAAAACGTGTATCTGTATCCCTTTCAGAACAAAATAATCCAGTTGGGTCAGGTACAGCGATGCAAAAAGTAGCAGATAGCTGAAAAACCGAAACCCTTCGTGTAGCTTGGCCAGTTCGTGAGATTCGTGATCCATTGTTGGAAGATTAGAATGTCAGAGTATTTGAATCTTGAGTACTTGAATCCAGAATGTTGGAATGATAAATGCGGGTTATTGACCGTCAGGTTATTTTAATCAAAGTTTTCGAACCTTGAGGATATCTTTGTTTTTCAAGTTAAAGCTGAGTTTTCGCCCCGTGTTGCCCAATGCTTTTTCGTTCAGCTCGATCTTCAGAATTCGTCCGTCAGGGATGGTCATCTTTTCCATCACAAAAACTTCACGGACAGTTTCTTCTCCCGGGATACGTTGAACCTGATTGCGCTGGTACTCGGGAAAAACCTGGTATTCCTGCACATTGGTGGCTTTGGCTTTTCTCTTATCCGTTATCCAAAAGTTAAAGCTTTCCACATCATAAGCCATCGAGGTTTTATTGGTGATCTCCAGTTCAAAAAACAAAGCATCGTTTTTCAGGGATATGGAGTTTAACCGGATGGTGATCCCGTCTTTTTCGGCCTTGCGCTTGTGAAACTGTCGCTTATGTTTGTTTAGAACCTGATCACAAAGTTCTTTCAAAACATGATCCGGCATTAATTTGCCGGAAAAGGTCATGGCCGATTGTGACTGGAACGTTTCAATGGGGTAAGTAATGGAGGCATTATTCCCGTACTGAAGTTCAAAACTGTAAATTTTGTTGGCACAGACAACTGTTAAGGACGTTTGCTTTTCAAAGGGTTGAGTAGCTTTAACCCTGACTATATTGGATAGCTCGGGAACTACTTCGGCCTGTACCAGTGAGTAATCACCGGCTTGGACATAGCTGACTTTATCCGGACAGACCAAATGACTGGCTTTCGTATCGGATACTTTTAAACTGTTTGTATTTGCAGGTTGAACCTGTTGGGCGCATACCGAAAAATGAATAGCGGCTGCGCCAAAAATGATAACAATAATTGATTTCATGTTTTTCGTGTTTCTGTTTATTTGGATTTATTGACTAAATAGACTAGTGTGTTTTTCTTGATGGTAACTTTTTTCAGGCGGATCATCTTCAAAAGTGATTGGGAGGCCCGGTCGGCTGCCTGAATCCCCATATAAGTCAGTGGATTGTTGCTCACCCCGAACATGGAAGAAGTATTGGCACTGCTGCCTACTTCTTTGGCTACTTTTCGGGAAGCATTGTCGGGAACATATAGTCCGGGTAATCCGTCCAGATCACAGGCGGTAATCTCAACAGGTACGAACTTTTCACCAAGCGGGATTTGACGGATTTCTATTTGCAGGCGTTCATTGGTTACTTCACACGTTCCGTACAGGAAGGTGTTTGCCGGTATTTTGGTACCCAAAAGCCAGGCATCTTCCATAAGCCGGAGTTTGACCCGGTTGCCGGAAAGAACCGTAGCAGTTTCGTAAACTTCAGCTTCAATAACCGGAACGGCTGACTGTTTGGAGTTAAATCCTGATTTGCCTTGTTTTTCCAGGGTAAAATTTCTGGCCTTTTCAGTTTCAGCCTTTTCATTTTTGGCAGTAACTTCTTTCAGGTGCAGGCTCAGCGAATCATTCTTTTTAGCCAGTTGCTGGTTCTGCCGGAAGATTTGATCCAGCTCTTCAATGCCGGTTGATTTTAAGTTGTGTTCTGAAGTTTTATCCGGCACTGTTGATCCTGCTTTAGGTTCCTGCTGGTTTTCTTCATCCTGCTGAGCTTCTTTTTGACTTTTGAGCAAATCTTCCCGGACTTGTTCTTCCCTCTGCCGTATATGGGAAAGCAGGTTATTGGAAACGTCGGAATTCAATCCTGGTGATTGTACTGGTTCATTTGTATTTGGATTTTCTGATAGTTCCTGTCCTTGATCATAAAAAGTATTGTGCTGATCCAGAGAGTCTTTTTCCCCCATAATGTCGTAATCATGGGTTTCTGCCAGTTCCTTTTTAGACTGGGCACGTTCCATCTTGTCCACGATACCGATGTTACGGTCTGCTTCCGGGAGGTTGTAATTGGCACCTTTTATGGAATCCTTTTTCACCTGGGTTTGAGACTGCTCATTTGGAAGTTTTCCTCCACCCAGGATGTAAAAGATCAATACAATAAAAGGAATCAGGATTAATGGAAGGAACAGTAGTGGCTTATCTCTTTTTAGAAAGTTTTTCATCGATGTTCTTTTTTAAAATGTTTTCAAATGAATCGACGGGCATCTCAAAAGTCATCGACTTTTGAGCGATTGAAGTATTTCCTTTTGAAACTGAATCTTTCGCAGTTGCTTTATTTTTATCTGCTAAAGACCCGTGCGTCAATTTGGGAGAAGGAATCAGAAACGAGAGCAGGTAGAGAACGAATGTTCCGGCAAGGATATACATCCACTTGCGTTTTCGTTTTTCCGGGTCAAGGCCTTGATCTTTCAAGTCAAGTTTTTTGATCATCTGGACAAAACAACCCGGATTTTCTGTTTTAGGTTCATCATTCGTGTTTTTCATGGCATTGTGTTTTGCTGTTAAAATGATTTACGTTTAAGGGTTTCCAGGTCTTTGTTGTCGGTAATCAACCATTCTTCGATCAGAAAGCCGTGCGGGTTATTGTCAGTCCGGGAGATGTTCCGAAGCCTTCCACCAGTTTCAAGATTACGGATCGTAATGTTGGATTTTCGAACAATACGTTGTTTCCCGAAAAATCGGAACTGGTAAGGGTATGCCGAGAAGTCAATATGTACCGAATCGGTCAGCAATGTCATACTGATGTCTGAAGCAATGACCTGGTTATAGACGTTGTTTTCCTTGTAAGACTGGTATTGCTTCATAGCTGAACCATCAGCCAGGAAGAGGGCTTCCCGTGCATTGTTCTCGATGTATTGTTTGTCGGGTTCCATCGTAAAAAATAACTCATGGAAACGTTTGATATGGTCTTTTGCTTCTGCCGGACGGTTGTCCGTTATATCGGCACGAAGGGCCAAAAGCAGGGATTTACCGTTGTCCAGCACATAAATTTTCTGCCGTGATTTTTCTACCAAATTCAATGATCGGATAAAAACGAAGGTGCTGAATCCGATTAAAGTCAGGCTGATAGTTAAGAGGACATAGACCGTAAAACGGAATTTTTGCTGTATATCAAAAACCTTTTTCATTTTGATTGATGATTTATTATTGGATGTTTTTCTATTTCATGGCTCCTTTGGTGATCATCATCATGGCTGCGGTTTTCACCAGTCGTCCACCGCCAGAGTTGGTGCCTGATGCACTCACAATCCACGAAGCGATTTTGGGGACCATCACAAGCCCGACAATACCACAAAGCGGAACAACCAGGTTGGAAACATAATACATCGAAGGCATGTAGATCAGCGAGCTTTTGATCTGCACAATCTCCGCTTCCAGCACATAGATCAGCACTTCCTGAACCAGTGCCAGAACTATCAGGGCAATGGGCAGATAAAGGTTCACGTTGACAAACCGGGCTATCCAGTTCAGGTAGTTGTCCTGAAACCCGTCAAAAATAGAGATGGCAAAAACCAGCGGCCCGAAAATGATCAGCAGCACACAGAAGACAGTTCGAAGGAAGGCAATCAGGTAAACAATGGCTTCAAACATGGATTCCATCAGTTGGCGGACCCCGTCCATAAAGTAAAAGTTGATCTGGTGCTGCAAAGCCCTTCCCGAAACAATGTTATAGGTGGTCAACAGCATGTTGATCCCCTTGTCCCAGAGGGTAGCTTCCTTTTCTTCGTTCTCCTGGAAGGAAGGCAGGTCAACAGCCAGGATCGCATCCTGTTTTTCCTCCAGCCGGGCGCTTACTATACTCTTTTTATCGGCGTACATCGCTTCGGAAAGTTTGGTCAGTCCCTTGGTCGGAACCATCAACAATTGTACAAATGGCCCCCAGAAGGTGATAACCAACACCAGGGCAAAAGGCCGTAAAAGTGGCAAAAGAGAAATCGGGTTATCGGCAATCAGTTGCTCGTAAATCCGTTTGGAGATGTACAAAAAAGCGGCAATGCCACCAATGGCCCGGGCTAGATTGACCAGCACGGCTGCATTGTCCAGCCCTCCCTGCACAAGCACATCGGTAAATGCAAAAAAATCTTTGGTTGAAATAAATAAAAGCATAAATACTTAGTTATGAGTGATGAGTTATAAATGATGAATGCGTAGTTGAAAGCAAAGAATGCCCGGCGATCATGGAATTAAATCGCAAATGACTAAATCGTAAATCCGGGCTTGTTTATTCCTTCAGGAAGTTGTAGGATTGGCTGACATTATTGGCGTAAAACTGGTAGTGATGTACTTTCCGGTAGCAATAATCCGTTTCACCCATCTGGCGGTCAAGTTCTTTTTTGATCTCATCAAAGGCTTCCAGTTTATTACCGTGATCTGTCAGGAACAAGTTCACTGAAACAAAACGGGATAATAGCTGGTCGGCTTCTTTCTCGTACGTTTGTTTTAGCCAGTGGCAGTTGTCAAGTTTTTCCAGTTTTTCAATGCTTAAATACAGCCTGACAAAACCGGAAGTGATGTTATATACATCGGGCAACTGATCAGATTGGGCGTCAAAGATTTTCCTTTCAATGTCCCGTTGGGAAAGTGTGTTTGTCTTGATCTGATCTGTTTCTTCTTTGCGTTTTTCCATCTGTGATTTTTCGATCAGGCGTTCAATGATCTTCATTAAATTGATCCTCAGAAGATCAGAATAGGTTGTTCCGTCTGAAACCGGCATGGCATCAACTTCAATGTAATAATGCGTTGGCCAGGTGCGTATAAAAACATGGGGAACCGGAATCAGCCACCCTTTGAAAGCCACAAAGGAAAGCGGATAGCTCCCGTTCATTTCGGGGTAGGTCCCATTCCAGGATTTAATGTCAATTACCTGGGCTTTGAGCTCTTCCCCCGGCAGCAAAGCCGCCAGGGAAAGAAGGAGTATGAAAAGTATTGTTCTCATGGGATTGTTTCTGTTTACTGAGAATTGATGTTTGATTAATTGTAAAGCGTATAGTAGTAAGCAAAACTTTCCAGCTTATCCGATTCGAAACTTTTCTGGAAGGAAGCATACATCAGCTTGTTGTACAGGTAACAGATCGTCCCGTAATGTTTGCGTACATCGGTATAAATGCCGTTAATCGTGTCATACCGCTGCTTGTCATCCATCATAAAAAGGTCATCTTCCACAATGGTATTTAAAATGGACGTGGTCAGTTGGCGGCTGTCATCCAGAATCAGGTCAAAAGACTGGACAATCACAGCTGCCTGCTGGGTGGTGAAGTTTTGATCCTGCACCAGTTTGGGAAGTTTCTCGGTATAAACCTGGATGATCTTTTGCAGCATCTCTTTGGTCTCTTTGATGCGCTTGTAATCCTTGATCAGGTAGGAAACTTTCTGGAGGCTTTCCAGTTTCTTTTGATCAATTCCGACCAATTCTTCAGTCAACCCTTTGATGTCACCGTTCAATACTTTAATCAGCACATTGTACCAGTTGATGTCCGAAAGGATTCCCTTTTCCTGTTCCCATAATGACTCCCGCTGAATTCCCGCACCAACATCGGTTACGGGGGTCTGGGCGGTTGTGTTTTTCGGGATGAAAATGCTGAATAAAGCAACTATCCCAATAATGAAAATTGTTGTCTTTGTTTTCATGGTTATCATTGTTTTAATTGTTGTAAATTGTTGATTTTACATGGATTTGAGAATTTTTATAAATGACTGGCCTCTTTCTTCATTCGAATTTTGCTTCAGCTTTTTCAGGATCATTTCCTTTTCACTTTGTTCGGAGGTATAGCAGAAATATTCCGATTTGCTGACTTCCAAAGCATACACCTGGGAATAGCTTCCCAGCCCGATAAACACTTCTTTGAGCTTCCGGTCTGCCGGAAGGTTCTTGTTGATCGAAAGGATCTGTTCTTTCTGGAATTCGGAAAGTCCAAGGGTGTCACTGATGCTTTGGAACTTATTCCTAAATTTGCTCATGTCAAGCAGGATGCGGGTATCGGCATTGTTGATGATCGCATCCCGGATCACCGGTGAGGAAATCACATCGTCCACTTCCTGGGTGACTACCATGGCCTCGCCAAAGAATTTGCGGATGGTTTTGAAAAAATATTTCAGATAGGAAGCCATCTGGGGAGTAGCGATGGCCTTCCACGCTTCCTCCACACACAGTACCTTGCGAACACCATTCAACCGCCTCATTTTCTGCATGAAAATGTCGATGATGATCAGGGTGGCAACCGGAAAAATCACAGGATGATCCTTGATCAGGTCGAGTTCGAAAACAATGAACGGGCAACGGAAAAACTCATCGGTATCCATCTGCTTGTTCAGCAGATAGTCATATTCGCCACCGTGATAGTACTTACCCAGAATGAAAAAGTATTCGTTGCAGTTGAACTGGATGGACTTTTCTTTAACCAAGGCCGGGATATAATTTTCGCAAAACTCATAATACCCGTTAAAGGATTTTTCTGGCATTTGATCGGATTCGGTAATTTGATTGGATTCGAAAAAAGCTGTTACCGAATGGGCAATCACATCCTTTTCCATTTCCGAAAGGTTTTCTTTGTAAATGGTGTAGATTACCGAAAGGATCGTTTGTTTGCGCTCAACATCCAGTTCTCCTTCCAGGATAAATGGATTGAACGAAATCGGGTTTTCAGTGGTGAACTCTACCATCATTGCACCTCCCAGCGTTTTCAACCGTTCGTTCAGGTAGATAGTCAATAGCTCATAGCTTCGTCCCACGTCCAGCAAAACGATATGACAGTTTTCGCTTTCGGCATATTGCCTAAGTAAATGGTTGGTGAAAAATGATTTGCCGGAGCCTGATCCGCCAATAATGATCTTATTGCGGTTATGGATCAGATGTCTGTGCATGGGTTCATCCGAAATATCAATCTTTACCGGGCAACCTTCCAGACGGTCTGAAAGCCGGATGGTAAAATCGGAGTCACTGTTTTTCAGTTCCCCTTCGAAGTTGGTCAGGCAGCAGGCCTGTGGCACCTGGGTAATGAACAGTTCGGTTTCCGGAAGCTGCGTGGAGAAGGGAACGCACGAGAAAAACAACATGGGCAGGTCATGGGTATGCTGGTAAGGAAAGCAGTTCATCATAGAAAAGGCGGATGCTGTTTCACTTTTGTGCTGTTTCAGATCTTTCAGGGAAGGGTCGAAAAGCATCACATTAAAATGGGTTTTCACGATCTTTTCTCCTGATGTCTGTACCTGGTCCAGGAAAGATTCAATAAGCCCGGCATTGACTTTATTTTCGGATGAGAACTTCGAAAGGCTGAAAATCTTTTTGTAACTGCTTTCCAAAAATCCTTTGATCTCCTGCTGATCGGGAATGTAAATGAACTGGTTGGTGACGTGCGAAAACGGCAGGTGATAGCAAACCGGGTAAATCAGTGAAACAGGTAGTCCTGTTTGCGGATGTTCCGATGCCGGACGAAGTTCCGCCGGGACATGGGAGTAGTCACTTAAACTCAGGATTTCAACAAACTGATCCATTACTTTCAGCCGATCCCGAAAGTCAATTCCTCCAAGTGTTGGATGGTTATCTGTAAAATTGAGGCTTAAAAAGCGTTCAATCAATCCCAGTGAATGGTCATCACCGATAGCTTCTTCCCTGAAAATAAGATCACACCCGATTCCGTTTTGCTGAAAGATGGCAATTACGTTTCCCCTGAGTTCATTGATCTTATCGTATTGGAGTTTTTCCAGGTTACGATCTTTACGGGAGAAGATCAGTGCTGATTCGAGGTAGCTTTTCAGAAGTCCTTTATTCAGCATACTGATGTAAAAACAGCAGTCATGTTTCAGGAAACGTCTCCCGTCAAAGTGTTTCAGATATGAGCTATTTAGACTGTCAATTTGATTTTGCTGCGGTTTTTCTGATGTACCTGACTGTTCTTCCGGTTTCATCGAATGGAATTCGTTGATCAGGAAAAAATCCTGCTTATGGATAAAACTACCGGCTGGCAACAAATTGATCATCCGCTGAAAGGTATCATGCAACTGGTAAAGTTGTTCAGTGCTGCATGACAGGACTTCAGGCAGCCGTAGCCTGAACCCGATGCTCAGGTCCAGGTTGTTGGAAACCTGAACATCCCCGTTAAATCCCAAAATGGGAAGGATCGATTCAAGATTTTTAATCTTCATGTATATTCTGATTTACTTTTAGTGTTGTCCGCAGTAGGTTTGTTGGATCCGGCGTTTACAGCTGACAAACTGGGGCAGTTTCCTTGCGGTCTGTTTCTTGCCCCATCCTTCCGGACCATATTTCTTCTGGATGGTATTCAGCCGATAGAGATAACCGAAAAAGGCAGGAACCCCGACCAGCACTGCCGGGAAAACCCCGGCAAGGATATAAAGTGCAGAGAATAGCAGGAAGGATGCGATGATCCCGTAAAGTGCCCGGAAGACCAAAGGGCCGGAAAGCCCTTTGATGTACAACCGGGTATCTACCTTTTTGATGGGGTAACATTGCATTACGCAAAGAAGGCTTTGATAACCACCCCAACAAGGATCAAAAACAAACATGCCCCGAACCAGCCCATGATGGCTTTCTGGGTATCCTGGTCGCCACTCTGCCATTTAATGTAAACGCGGACACCGCCGATCAAACCGACAACGGCTCCAATGGCAATGATCAGGTTACACACCGGGTCAATATACGAACTGACTTCGGATGTTGCCTGGTCTATACCGGCTGCCGACTGGGCCATGGTACGAGAGATACATAAAACCAGAAAGGTTGAAAAAGAGACTGTTTTTTGAACAAATTTCTGAACACGTGTTTTCATGTGACTTTGAGTTTTTAAAAATGAATAATTGAACATTGTTTATGATTGGTGCTGGACTTGTTCCAGAATTTTTGGCAATTGCGGATTATCGGGCTGTGAGAAGGTATCTATGGAATAACCTTCATCCAAACCTGTTTCTTCGTATAAAGAAGCTGGTAAGGCAATATCATCTGAAAGCCGGACCGGGATTAATTCGGATGGCAGATCTTTGGATGAAACGGATATCGGGTTAAACCCTTCAGATGCTACCGGAATAAATTGGTCATCTTCAAAAAGTGTTTTTCGTTTCCCTCTTTGCCTGACAAAAGCCAGTGCCAGAACTAACAGGTACCATACCAAAAGGATCGAAAGGATAAAGCCCGAGAATTGTCCCCAGCTGATTTGATTGATTCCAAACATAGTCTTGAGTTTTAATTTAAAATCCGGATGATTCAGGTTTGATTTGCCTGATTGCAAGTGCAAAAATAGGATAGGAAAAATTGGCAAAAGCCAAAGTTGACCCGGACTCCGGGTGTGTTTTTTTATAGTGCTCTAGCAACTATCAAGCTATTATTCAGATTATTATGGATTTATTTGATTCGAAAAGTCTTCTGGAAAGTGATTCTTCAATAAATCCTGACGGGGTTTATTTCAATTTGATTGGAAAAAATATTTCGAAAAGAGAAAGAAAAAAGGTCAAAAAAAGAAAAAGAAAGCCAATCAAGAGCCGGTCGGGGTGGAAATGCAAGATTGTCCCGTTTTCTTTAGTTATACTTTGATAAAAGTGAAAACCAAAATGATTAAAAAAGCGGGACACTTGTCTTGGTCTTGCATTTGTTCCGACGTTGGGTTGTGGGGAGACTGGCTAAATTAGGCTTGCTTTTTGATTTTGACGAAACGATTAACTGACCAAAATTTTTGAGAGCGGGCGGGCAAAAGGCAAGTGTGGCCAGGAAATGGAATGAAGCTGACGTGTGGGGACGGAATGGAGCCTGCATCCGGTTTTGTGCAGGGAAGTGGTTGTGGGTAAAACCGGGCGGGCGAAATGGAGTTGGGGAGGGGTCAGCGCAATGGAATGAATCGGGCTACTCTTGCCGTGCGGTACAAACCGGCTTATGAGCTGAACGAGCAAATTGAGCGACCGGTCCCGGTGAGGTTACGAACGGGGAAAGGGAGCGATAAAGCGAGAGAAGCGAATGTGCCGGGGTACAGAGGAAATACCTGCTAAAAGGAGTTTTAAACCTCAAAATTCATTTATAACCTAGAAAAACGGGGAAGTGTGGCCCAATGACGGGAAAAGTCAATCCAGACACGAAATGACAGGGATTGATCTTTGAACCAGACATGGCCACTCTTCTATGCAGAATCGAGGCTTGTTCGCGCCCGGCGGAGCCAAAGCGCGAACAGGCCGCAGAACCAACTAACCAAACATTGATTATAACCTGATTTTGGTTTATCCTTGATTGACTTTATCCTAAGCCCTTTTGTCCTTGGTATCCCTGTCAAATGCAACCAGGTTAAACATTTCGCGCATCCGGCTTCTGATCCGGTTGCCGTAGATCTCCTCCAACTCTGATGCAGAAAGGTTGGTGGTGATGTGTGTTAGCATCCGTTTTGAAATGAAAAGATCGTAACGGTTCAGCAATATTTCGGCCATTACGTTGCATTCATTGCCGTAATATTTCGGGGTTTGTTCCAATCCCAAATCATCAAAGCAATACACTTTGGGGATGAAAGGCATGTTGGCATATCTGACAAACGATCCTTTGCTGTACAGGTTAATCACGGAATAACCATCTTTTTCAAACTCAAAACTAATCTCCCGCGTGGGCTTAACCAAAAACTGGGTCTCCCGAGGACAAAAATAGCTAATGAGCTTTAATAAACTGGTCTTGCCACAGCCGATTGGGCCGCACAAAAGGATACCCTTTCTCAGGTTGATCCCGTGCCTTTCAGCATTTTCCTGGTCGCCGATGGCATAAACCAGCAGTTTGTAGATCAGCTCTATATCAGTTGGAACTATCGCAAAGTGGTTCCCGAACAGGATTTTGCCCCGTTCCTCCATCCATTGCAGGCTGGTCTGTAAACTGAAATTAAACACTCCGCCGCTATAATTGGCTATCTGTTCATAAGGGTTCAGCGTAATTTTTGTTGACGGTAACACTGTGTTTGCTGGTCCCGACTTGATTGAATTCTCGTTCATCTGTTTTAAAACTTTGGGTATTGTTCATCCACTTCCGGGCAACGGCCTGCCAGGAAATTATTTTTTTCATATCTCCCGTTTTCCAGCCTGACGACTGGTAGTGGGCGTAAAACTTCTGCGCTTCGCTGCGCGGAAACTGGTTCTGTTCAAAAAATTGTTCGGTTTCGGACAAATCCGGAACCGGAGATTTCTCATCCGGAAGATTTTCGGGATTTGTCGTTCGGAATCGTTTTTGTTTTTCTTCGTTTTCATCAACATCTAATTTTTGATTTCTTCTGACTGACTTTTCTTCCTGTTTGTTTTTGTTTAGACTGTTTATAAGAAGTGTATCACTTCCTGTATCACATCCTGTATCAGTTTTGATACTGGCAGCATCTTTTTTTTCACTTGCGGTACTTCTTCCTGTATCAGTTTCGGTATTGGCTGTGATACCGGTATCACTTGTTGTATCCCTTCCTGTATCGTTTTCGGTACTGCCTGAAATACCGGTATTTCTTCCGGTATCATTACCGGTATCGGTTGAAGTATTAGTTTTGATACCGGTATCGGTTCCTGTATTTCTAGCAATATCAGTAGTGGTATCGAATCTGATACAGGAGACCCGGCTGCCCGAGTGGATGTTGGACGAAGCTGTGTAACTGATATATCCCCAATCAGACAGCTCTTTCATGCAACGGGCATAAGTATTGGCTGAACCGAACCTGGACAGTTGCATCATTTCACTTCGGGAAATGATAAACCAATCCCCGAACCGGTCCACATTCCACTGCTGAAAAAGGGCTAAATACAGGCTGATGTGATAGGGTGTCATCCGCTGATCTTCGGCCAGCCGGATAAAGAATCCGCTCAGGTGCCGGATGTAGTTCATCGCTTCCCGTCGAAACAGAACCGGGGCACATTCTTATTGTCTTCCAGAATTTTACGGATATCTTCTGAATCATAAAAAAGGATTCCACCCATTTTGGTAAATGGAATGGTTCCATTGATTCTCATGTTCTGGAGGGTTCCAGGAGAAATACCCAGCATCTTGCGGACTTCGTAGGATTTGAGCCACTTTTTGGATGGTTGACCATGATGCTCTTTCAGCATCTTTCTGAACTCGGTCAGTAATTCGGTTTTGAATTCCCGGAGATCGTCGGTGGTAATAATTTCTGAAGGCATAACTAAAAGATTTAAATTGGTACATTTTGATTTGTTCCAAATTTGAATCCTTCATTTTTGTTTTGACCCAAACCAGACCCGGAGTTGGGGGCGTTTTTTCGCTAATTTCCGGATATTTTTTGTGGAAGTTAATTGAGAATCCTAGGTATTCAGTGAGAAGTATGTCCCTGCTTATGATATTGTTTAATCTGGTTTGGCATCAAAGCGGATCTATACACTACCGATGAAAACTAAGTTGCATTGGCTCTTAAATACGATAGCGCGATTGATTTTCTTTAAGTTGAAACAAGCATCTTTTGTCTCTGATTCCATCATTTTTCATCGGCATCATCCATCCGTTTAATCAAACACTTCTTCATTAAGTCCAAATAACTGGTCCGATCAAATTTTCTAAGCCGCATTTCAAAAAAGGTATGGTAGAATCGTGAAAGTTTGATGTTGAGAATGGTCTCAAATGCATTTACCAATTCTTTTATGTCTGCTTTTCCATTATTGATCACCCCTGTACTGTGAATAGCATAGATCATTTCAATAAGCGCGGTTTTACTTCCTGTCCAGAAAAGGTTTGTTTTGATTTGGATCAAACTATTCTGTGAAATCTTCTGCAATTTTTGTGTCCTTAGTTTATTGATCGCGGTTGCGCAATATGCAATTATTCTTTCATTGGCCTTAATCGTTGCCAGTATGTAATCATGGCTTGTAGAAAAGAACAAATCAACTGCAATGTGGTATGGATTTATGCTGCAAATGGTTTTTGTCCGCACAAAATATTTATCGTCAAGATGATCGGAAGCACTGCGATAATACTGGTAAAATTCGTTGTTTTCTTTAAAAAACTGTTGCCCCTGAAAAATCATGCTTCTTAAGAATTTCTTTTGCTTTTTTATTGAAACAACAGGCATTTTGGTTTTTATCTCAAAAAGCTTTGAGTAAAACAAATACTCTCCAAGCACATTGGGTTTTATAACTTTAAAAAAATAAATCTCCTCTTCGGTTGAATTAAAGCCATTCTTCACCAATGAATCCCGCAATTCGTTGTAAGCGGATGCACATAAGTTTATGGCAGCAAGTATCCCGTTCTGGAAATGATCGTCACTGGAATCCAATTTGCGGATTTTTGCTTCCAGTGAGCTTGCTATTTCTTTGAATTCATTTTGTTTCATCTGTTATGTAATATAGTTTTCCTGAACAATTGTGTATGTTGAAACTGATTTCGCTAAGGGACGTTTTCCTTGTAAATTTTGCCCCTCCCCAATCCCATAAAATCAGTTCATCCAATCAAGGCTCTGAATCAACAAAAGAGCATCAATGCACCTTCGCCAATTCTTAATAACAGACTAAATAAATGCAAATGAACCAAACAGTAAAGTAACAGGGGGTAACAAAAATGAACATCACATTTTGCTGATATCCAAAGTATCAGGCATTCCAGAAGATCAAAATAAAAATGAATTTTTCTCTAATTGACGGAAGGCTGTTTCAGCAGGAAGTACAGAGCTTGTGGAAAGCGTAAAAGAAAAGGAAAAACTATTGAACACGAACAGATCAACTTACTATTCAAAACCTTCGCTGAAAAAATCTTTTAAGGAGATATCCATGGCTTTTAAAACTTTTAACAAACTGCTAAAACGAAGGTCTTCCCCGTTTTCATATCTGCCATATTGAGCACGAGGGATTTCATTATCAAAAGCAAATTGTTCATAGTTTGAAAACCCTCTTTCCTTTCTCAACTTCTTGAACCTTTCGCCCAAGTTATGCAGTTGTTTTTCAGAAAAGTTATCCTTTATTGCCATATGGCAAATAAAGGGTAAATCCTATCAATTTGTTACTACTTATTAATTACTACTATATTGTAGTATTTATATTTTATATATCTTTGTTTCAGGCAATAAGAAAAAATACAAGATGATCTCTGGTCACACAAAAGTCAACTTTCAGATCATTTTTATTGAAAAAAGTAACATAAAATCCTAAAAAGATGGGAAACAAACAGGAAATACTTACCCGCCCCATTTCCGAGATACCGGTTGGAGAAGAAATTCAAAGTTTATGTCAAAAGAATAAAGTCAAAAACCTTGATGAGTTATTAAAGGTTTCTGATTATGAAATGGTTCATAAACTGGGATTTACCTATCATGCAGTGATTAACCTATTCGGCTATTTACAATCTGTAGGTCTTGAAGATTTAATGGAGAACCCTGAAAATCATCAAAATTAGGCTACATGGGGATACTGCTTTTTTTCAGTAACCGGAATAAGATTTTTCGAACTTCCTCCCGTGTTGATTCTTCAATGTTGTAGTATTTTAAACGCAAACTTTCCGCAGAAATATTCTCACGTTTTTTGGAGCGAGTATGTTCAGCGAGAAAATTTAACAACTCGCGGACATTCGTATTTTTTAATATCTCACATTCCATAAAAAGCCGGACAAAGCAGGCCAGTTGATTAACCGAGAGTTCCGTTTCAATTTTGTATCCTGTATTGACAACGCTCTGTGTCCCTGCCGGATAAACACCCGAAAACAAGAGAAGCCCCTTTTCATAAAAAATGATTTCTTCCCGTATCCAATTGCATAGGAAAAGACTCACTGATAGATGCCAATCATTAAAAGCACATGCAGGTTTAACCGGAACCTGGCTTATTTCTTTCAACCAACGGTTAAGACATTCTATTTTCTCTTTTGCCGACTCTATCATCTTTATCTCTTTTGTGATCGCTGCGTTCAGGTAATGAACGACCCTTAATGAATTGAAATTATAAGCGATAAGGATGTCTTTTAATGTAATCGAAAAAGGATGTTCCCTGTTGCTTAACTGCACCCTTTCAATTTGCAGGGCAAGTTCGTTAAGGTAAGCCATTAATCCATAGGTAATACCCGGCTTGCTTAACCTGTTTTGAACTGAAGCTTTTACCTTTTCAAATAAAATACAATCCGGATCATCGGCTGGCAAACTCAATCTCAAAAATTCTTCAGTTATTTTTTGGATAGAAGAACCATGAAATTTCATCGGTAATTTTTGTTCAGGATCAACGGATTCCGCAAAATTTTCTCCGATAAAAACCAGCAAATCTTCCAAAGTCAAAAGAACTGACTTCCGGGCATTAATAAGCTCCTTATTCTGAACGCTATCTTCATTCTTTCTTTTTTCAACAGCTATAAAAAGATCATCAATCAAGAAAATCAAACGTGCATGGATATTTCGTAAAAATAATTGCTGCATGCCTTCAATTTCAAATGAATAGAACTGTTGAAACAGGATGGATTTTAACTTTTCGTTTCCTTTTTGAAATTGTTGGCAATATTGTTCTGCTTCCAGGATTTCTCCTGAAGAAATCAAATTCAATAATACATCAATATGATTGTCCGATTTGTTTTGCATGGCAACAGATTTTTAATAGTTTCCCTTTGTTACAGGTTCGCTGTTTTTTCTATTTGGTGATGAAATCACTTTCATTTTACAGATTAATCCCGGGAGCATCAATATGCCCCCGGGAAACCTTCCTCTGTTTGCACGAAGAGGAAGACTCATTTAACTAACTAACCTAACAAAACCTATTATTTGACCACATTCATAATAACTAAGCAATTTTCTCAATGTCTAATTTGTGAACAGGCTATGTGTTGTTCCCAAATTGATCTTTTTCTTTCTTCACTTAAATCATCAATCCAATCAACTTTTTTCTGAAATGAAAGAGAATCAACACATTTTAAAGGGCAGTTACATTTCCTTATTATATAGGGGCATTCATAAGACAAACCATAAAGATTTATCTCAGAACTAATGAAATGATATTTTTGCATCAGTTAAAAGTGTTGGTATTATAAAAACTATGCGATTGATTTTTTCATATTTTTCATCAACTAAATACACAAATATGACGGGCTTTGATAAATCATCTTCTCTGGCATTTTTTTAGCTCCAAGAAGAATGTCGATCTCAATAATTCAATCGTCGTATTTTTTCTCATTTGTATTTTCTTATTTCTTAAATGATAAAAAAGTTCAGATAATTCTGAAGATACTCACAGAACTCAAAGCATCTTTTCTACAACGGATTTTAAAACTATAAGTAATACAACTGAAAAAGGAACAGCAAAACACAAAAATTTCAGTTTTTAAAATTCTTCTATCACTCTTTTTCCTTCAATCCATGAAATCATATTCATTGAAAGATAGTTCCAGTTCTTAAACCCTTTATTTAATATAGGCAACCCTTCTTCAGGCTCATAATATTCATGCAATGCACCACTCTTTTCAAAATCTCTTCCAAAAAGGTGAATCGACTTTAATGCCATCTCTTTAGCCTCTTCATCATAACCATACTTTATGAGTCCCCTAAAAACCATATAGTTGGATATTCCCCAAATAGGACCAAGCCAATTTGATGGGTTACCTGATGCTCGGACACTATACATTTTTTCCATTTTAGAAAGAGTTCTCACTCCATAAGGGGCTCCAAATGTTTTTTCATTCTTCAGATGTTCATTGACCATGCGTCTTGCCTGTTCTTGTGTCGCAATACCAGACCACATTGCCAAAAAACCTGACCATACACCTAAGCGTTGGATAAGGCAATCATAATTACGAGGGTAACCACTATGTAAAGCAAATTTAAGTCCCAGATTAATTGAGGATTCGGACGTAACTGGTAAAAGATTAATATCAACCGAATAGAAAAAACCATCTCTTTCGTCCCAACAATATTTTTGAATAGATGTTTTTAGATTTTCAGCCATCTCTTCGTATTCCTTTCCAATAGCATTTAGGTTCAAACAATTAGCAATATAAACCATTGCTTTAAGTTCTTTATACATTAAGCAGTTCAGAAAGATGGATGCAGAACTTCCGGCAGGTCTGTAAAAAGTGCTTGGATCGTTATCAACGCCTATCGCAAGATCATTCTGCCAATAATATAATCCGGTGGCTTTATGTCGGTGAAATGCTGCATAATTATTCATGAAATATTGAAGAACGCTGAATTTTTCCCGAATCCATTCAGCATCTCCTTTATTTTGTTGTGTGATAAATGCCGCATGTTGAGCCAGCACTGGCTTGTGCATATTGGCCTTATAAATATCTGGTGGCATCTGCGTTCTTGGATTAACATCTTTCCAAATAACAATGGGTACATAGCCATCGCTGCCACCATAAGTTAAAAAGTTAAGCACGCACCCCTGCCCATACACAAGAGCTTCCTTTCTATCTGATTCATTGCCGACATCAGTCAGTATTTGATGTAGAGCAATATCACTTAACCAAGAATCCCAATCCCAAAGATCATTTGCATATGCATCACTTCCAGGTGTTATGTATGGATATTTTAACACTCCACCAGCAGGCTTCAACATCCCTTTATAGTCCTTATACACATACTCTTTAATAATGGACTCGTATTTTTTTATACTATCGTGAAGTTGGGCATACGATCTGCTCCAGAATAGAAAGATCAGAACAATTATAACGGGAACTTTAAATTTCACAATCATTTTCTTAAAAGTATTCGTGAATTGATGACCATTTCCATTTTTTTAATTCAACATTCAAAACATACCACATCAAATTTGGTTTGTACGCCAAGGCTTTGACTCTTGGAGTCATTGATATGTCCACAAATTTGAACAGATTCAGTTCCTTTTGATATGTCTTCATATAATTGTGATAAAAACCTCATATATTCTAATTATTTAGTCGCATTGAATATCATTAATAGAAAACAGGTTTTACTTATAAAACTCAGGAAAACAAGAGAATGGTTCTTCCTGAACTTCAAAATAAGGCCAGTATTCGAATTCCATACTCCCTTCAATTGTGAAATGTAAAGGTTTTCCCGGAACTAGTTTGAGCATCTTTTTTATGTTTTGTGGGGTTGTTTTCACTCCTATGTCAAACTTCTTTGCCCTGACACCAACCATTGCCATTAAGATTGGCCCGTATTCTATAGCATAATGATTTTGTTCAAAGCCTTTTTCCATTCCGGTGTATTTGGTCACCTTAAAATCCATCGGCAGGGTAAATGAAACCAAGTCTGCATTTTTCCACTCCCGGTCAATAATAAAGTATGTTCCCGGATCACCATTCCCAACTTTTTTACCATTTACCATTATGGACATTTTTTCAGAAGCCCAGGAGGGTACCCGGATACGAATTTTACTTTGTGTAGGCTGTTCATTTCCAACCACTATTTCAACTTTTGGATCGTAAGGGAATTGTGTGCTCATTTTAAGGATCATGCGTTGGTTTTTGCAGGAGTATTTTATCTCGGAGGCAGAATACAAATCAACATAAATGCCATCTTCAGCAGTGGAATAAATATATTCGGGAAGTGAACCGAACACTCTTGTCCCCTGACCCTCGCAACAAGTATTCATGCACTGATGGGAATTTGGAGAATGGTCGCCATATTTTCGGTCAACCAGCTTTGCAAAATATCTGATCCCCTCCGGACCATATTGATTTGCTATGGCCACGTTGTAAATCGATTTCTCAATTTCATTGACATATTTTTCCTTCTCAGGATAAAGCAAATGAAAGCGCTGGTTAAGCTTCATCCAGAATGAATTTCCGCATAGTTCCCCGGTCTCGTGCCGCAAATAATATGATTTTGGCTCATAAAGGAATGTACCTTCATTTATGGCAAGCGATCCTCCGATATGCTCCCAGTTATCATGATATAAATCCCATGCTCCCATTGCAGCATCAAGATATTTTTTTGCTCCTGTTGCACGGTACAAATCAAGGTAAGGTTCGATTCCTGTAACTAAATAATTATGAGGACGATCATATGGATATTTCCAGATTGCATCCGTATTTCTTTCAGCCAATTCTTTCATCCAGTAGTTTTCCTGAAAATACTGTTGTACCACCTGAATATCTTTTGGTTTTCCTACAGGCGAAAAATAGGTTCTTGTTATTGGTATAATTCCCTGAGTTCCCTGTCGGACACGTCGCAACATTTCCGGAAGATATTCACTTTCATCGAACCAATCGTAGAATCCGCGTAAAAGGGCAAATGCTTTCTTATTCCCGGCATAACCCGCTTCAATTAATCCTTGCGATACCCATGATCGTGTGTATGCTCCATTTTCATGATCGAACATAGCGTGCTTTGGAAATGCCATTATATATCCATCGGGTTCTTTGCACTTGTCAATCAAGTCAACAATAGAATCCATTCTCTTTCGCAGATCAGTATCTTCCATCCAACGTAAAGTAGTTCCAGCTCCGGTTAGAAAACGTGCTGCTTCAGAACCCGGAAGAATCTGAAACCACATGTTTTTAAAACGGTCTTCAAGAGGTTCTACAGGCAAACCTGCTTTTACACGAAAATTGCGGGCCAACTGATCGAAAGTAAATGAGTTCATCAGATAGCTGATGTTATTTTCCATTGTCTTTTTAAACAAGCCTTCGTCTAATTTCACGCCACCCATTGGTGTTTGCGCCAGATAGGGAACAGGCTTCCACGTTTCAACCGGCATTACGTTATTCGGATTATTAGTCACAACAAATTCACCTTGCGGACGTGGTGCACGAGTCAGTAATTCAACGTGTGAGTCCTTGCTCGGATTTGATTCGGTAGCAACACATCCTTCTGCAATATCTTTACCATCTGACATTATCATTATTTTTGTCATGGCTAATTTATTATCACGAAGCTGTGTTGCTGTAAGGCGAACATATCTTCCATAAGCTTCTTTTGAGGCAAACGTACAAACCTGATCTTCCGGATTAGGAAATTCTTCTTTTAGCGTGTAATCTTCGTACATAATGGAATACTTGAAGTCCACGTCGTTTGAAACTTCCAACCTAAAATGGGAAGGAAAACCTCCGGCCGCAGGCCCCCAACCTTGTACTCCCGGCAAAAGTTTTATGCCATCGATTTTTATAACCTGTCCCAAATCAATTTGTACCCAACGGATTTCACTGTTGTTATTTGCCTTTGATGAATATGCAGGTAAAAAGTACCGAGCCACCCGTTCTTCTCCCATCCTGGCTTCGCGAAGTTCGTTGGCAGCATTATATTTTACCTGAGCCTGCGCTGATATGGGAATCTGCGCAACTAAAAAAGCTACAGCCAAGCAAATAAATATTGTTTGGATTATTAAAGTATTGATTTTTGTCTTCATCTTTGTTTATGATTTAGATTGTTTTTTTCCTTTAATTCGAATCATCTCTTTTAAGAACCTTTATTCTCCTAAATATTTATAATTGTTCAACATCATCTAGTAAAGATTGGCCTAAAAATCCTGAAGTGTTTTCATAAAAATGATTATTGTTTTGATTTAATGGATAGCTATTTAGATTAAAAATGGAATGAAACAGTGCTACCCGAATCTATTTTTTTTGATAATAAAACTGAATTATTCTCAATTATTACAACTTTTAATTTTTCACCATCAGCCTGAACTAAAACATCAAAGTTATGACCAAAGGCCTTTATTTCTTTTAATGCCATTTTATCCCACTCTTTAGGCAACCGGGGCGTTAATTGAAAACTACTTAAACCGGTAGGGTTAAGGCCGAATAATCCTTCAATAAAAATGCGACAATACAAACCACTTTCAGCTGACAAGTGAGCCATACCTCCTTCAGGAGAAGCCTCAACAGCATAAGGAACGCGGTTTCCAAGTAACCTTTTTTCACTAAAGGCAATCAGCTTTTCAAGTGATTTTTCAGTTTCACCGGCCTTAAAAGTTCCTCGGAGGGCATACAAGGTTCCCCTGTCCCAGAAAATGTTTGAAACTGCAGGATTGTTCTTCTCTACATGTACACCATTATCTGTCCAAAGACGCTCAAGAATTGCCTCAGTAGTTGCTTTACTCCTATTATAGATTCCAACAACAAGCGGTAAGCAAATCCAATCACGCAAATACCGGTGCTCCTGGTAATATTTATATGTTTCTAATCCCTCAACATTTGCACCAAAATACTTATCAATGGCGGATTTTAAAGTTTCAGACTGAGATTCATATTTTTTCAATATTATTTTTTTTATGCCAATTGATTTTCCTAAATCGACTGCAAGTTTTAATGCACCGTAATAAAGAGAGGAGGTAGATAGATTTGCATTTCCAGTTTCAATGCGACCTTCCATTTCATCTGTTTCAGACAAAACAACGCCCTCTTCATTTAATTTACGGTTGCAATACTCCAGACACCATTCAATTAATGGCCAGAGTTCTTTGGCGATCGTTTCATCACCCAAAGCCATTGCATAATGAGCAGCGCCAAAAGCAATCATGGCTGCATCACCGCGGTCTTTCAGAAATGGCTTTACCAATCCTTCAATTTCAAAAGAATAGGGAATATTTTTGTATTCCGGATTTGTTTCTTTGGCAAAAGCCCGGTAACAATTCATTGCAGATTCATTACCAATCTTATAACCTAAATATGGGAAAAAAGGACTCACATATTCGGCTTGATCGTTTGCCCAAATCCCAACATAATATCGACCTCCTCCTGGTGAATGAATCAAACCTAATTCCGATTCAAAAATACTTTCTGAAGCCCTGATTTTGGAAAATTCGAAAAGAGTATTCAAAGCTGGATCTGGAGTTTCTATCTGTAGCGAACCTGCCATTTCTTTCAAGAATTCGGTTCTTTTTGAAAGCGTTATATTCTCCTTTTCTGAAGGAAATTCTTCATTAGATTTTTTAGCTTCAATTTTAAGAGAAAATGAAGTCCTTTCGCCAGATTTTAAAATCATTTCTTTCGGAGCATTCGAAACAACTTGCCTTGTATATTTCCCTTTTGCCCCAAAATCCTCAAACTGTAAGAATGTATTACCGGATACAATAGCCATTTCTGAATTTGTTGTGTTCCGAATAGTCCACATTTCAACAAAGAGGCGTTCGTCCATTGATGGAAAAAATGAACGTGACAATTGCAATCCATTTTTCGAAGGCTGATGTTCTATATTTAATATTCCATTTATCGTTATAGACTTTACAGGCCCAGGTACAAATAGTTCATTGTTAATGTAAAGTTTGGGAAGTAAATCGTCAGAATAAGTGTCCTGTAAATAAGCACGGTAGTCATGTATCCAAGTGTCCTCTGAACTTTTATATTCATGCAGTTGCGGAAAAAATATTTCACGTTTGATAGATAATTTCCCTTTTTCATTAATAGTATACGAAATAATTCCGGCCACCCGTTTGCCGGACATTTCTATGTTATCGGAGTATGGAAGAACACCTTCTTTTTCAATATCGAGTTGAATTTCGTTTTGAGCAGAAATTCGCCACGATTTGCTTAGTTTATCTTGTGAATAAACTATCTCGAAAAAAAACAGTATACTTATTGTAAGTGTTAAAAATATAATAGTCTTTTTCATAGTTCAATTATTTATATTGGAAGTTTAAACAAAAACACTTTCTCTCTTTTTAAATTGGTATTCTTCTTATTTCTCATCTTGATTTTGATTATTTTTTTTGCCTAACCTATTTCTTATAACGATTTGATAATAAGAAATAAACATCACTTATTTTTTCAGTAATATATCATAAAATCACTCTGACTGGTATAACAGTAGTTCGTTCAATGCTGGCGCTTCATTTTGGTTTTGGACTATTAACCTGAACTTCTGTGCGATAACTGGTGTAAAGATTTTGGTCAGCCCTGTTCCTTCAGTTTCTTCTTTGAAAATCGTTTTCCAGTTTGAACCATCCTGATACTGTAGTTCATGTTTCTGGCGGATTCCACTCCACGGATGCCAGGGTTCAATCAGAGAAAGGCACTGCACACCAACTGGCTTGCCCAAATCTATTTCGAGAGTGGCCGTTTTTTCGCCTTTGGCAGCTTGCCATTTATTTTTTGGGTCGCCATCTGTCAAATAGCTTGTTTGGGCACCTTCTTCTGAAGAAGTAGTGGTAACTTTTGCTCCCTGTGAAGGAATGGACTGAACTGTCGGAGCTCCTAGAAATTCAACTGCAACAACTGATGCAATCTGATCAGGAGCATAGGCCGGAAGCTGAATAGTTGATTTCCCTTTACCCGCGACTACCTTCAAGCCGTTTTTTGTATCGGCCAGTAAATACGATTTGGTGATTTTATTCGAGAATGGCACAACCAATTTACCATCTTTAGGCCAATCAAAAATATGAAGGTAAAGTTTCTGGCCTTTCATGGTCGCACGTCCCCATGACAAGTAAGGGAAAGGGCTAGCCTGTGTTCCATAGATAGCTTCACCGTTCATTTTTAGCCAAATACCAATTTCTCGAAGATTTTGCTGGCATACTTCTGGAATAATGCCATAAGCATTCGGCCCAACATTCAACAGGAAATTTCCGCCTTTACTTACTATGTCAATCAGTTTTTGCAGAAGGTCGGTGGTACTTTTCCAGTGTTCGTCCCAGGCATTATATCCCCAGTGACCATTCATGGTCATGCACACTTCCCAGTTACGGCCTGGAAATCCAGTTGCAGGAATAACTTGTTCCGGTGTCTCCAGGTCACCACCCATGCCAGCACCTAAACGGTCGTTTGTAATAATATTCGGATATGGTTTCAACAGGTCTGACAATTTTTGGATCATTTCTTTGGTCATGTTGACTGGCGTATCCCACCACAAAACGGCCACATCGCCATAATTGGCAAGAATTTCCCTTACCTGAGGAATGGCAATCTCATCCACATATTTTTCCATATCGCCCTTATGAGTTTCATCCCATTCCACATTTCCCGGAACTGCTCCACCAGGATGATACCAGTCCTGTGCCTGTGAATAATAAAAGCCAAGTTTCATCCCCTGTTTGCGGCAGGCGTCGGCCAGCTCTTTCAGGATATCGCGTTTGAAAGAAGTTGCATCTACAATGTTATAAGGGTCAGTCTTTGAACCAAACATGGCAAATCCATCGTGGTGTTTCGAAGTGATAACAATGTATTTCTGCCCAGCATCTTTGGCAAGTTTCACCCACTCTTCGGCATTAAACTGTGTCGGATTGAACTGTTTCGCTAATGCCGCGTATTCTGCTCTTCTAATTTTTGCATGTTGCATAATCCATTCGTCGTAGGTGGTTTTGTCTTCCCATTTTCCAGACGGAACGGAGTAAATGCCCCAATGGATAAACATACCGAATTTAGCATCTTTCCACCATTGCATTTTGGGATCATCTTGTTTTGATGTTGCAACTCCTTCGATATTTTGTGCCATTGATACTGTTGTAACTAAGGTAGCAATACAGATAAAAGCTAATACTTTCATAACATTATATATTTCAACTATTATATCTAATCTGATTTTTTTGAACCGTGTTTTTTATCCAGAGCATGGCATGGGCAAAAGCTGGTCAATTTACATCTATTTTCATAAGCTATTATTTATCAAGCCTTCTTCAGACCTGCTTATCTTTTTACCCTTTCGACATGTCATCCCCAAACGCTGAGAACAACTCGCCCAAAGTTGGGTTTGCAGTGCAGGAAACAAGCGAACGTGTGTATATACATTCATTGAAAGAATACAGGCAGCAAAAGACTCATTCTGCATCACTCCCTGTTTAAGCCGAGTATTTACAAACGTAAACGATTCCGGTTCCCCTTCAACCTTTATCACTTCCATAACAATGCGTCCACTTGCTTTGTCAAGACCGGATTTCTGCAGTAATCCCGGTCTTGACAAAGTCTAAAAACAGGATGTCATTTTTAGTAAAATTTAAGCAACAGTAAGCTTTTTCGTTCACTACCATGGATGCACAATACGAAGCACTGTCAGTAAACACTGTAATTGATGCCGTTTGCTTTATCAACAAAATGAAGATTTCTAACGTCTTTACTTATTTTATACTTCATATGGTCGGGTTCAATGACAACAGAATCTGCAAAAGCTATAGGCATAATGGAATAAGGGATAAGCTCACCAAATAAGGCCAAAATTTAACTTTTGCAATTTTTTCTCATTTTAGCCATTTATTGTGTCTGGGTCCGATTTCCCGGATTGGAATGGGTTGCATCCCGTACTTTTTCAATAACTCAGGTATGCAAAATTCCTCAATAGTCTTTCCTTCTGACCGAATAGAGGAGTTATTCTCGACAATCTGTTTATCATTTTTTCTGAGAAACGGACTGGTGCAATCAACTAAAAGATTATTTCTTGTTGTGTTTACATCTACATTCAGCCTTATATTTTTCAGATCCGGGTATTTCTTTTGATACAAATCAGATTGGATGTCAACCTCTTCAAAAATCTTTTTTTTAATTACTGGTGAATCCATTTGTTCCAGCCAATGGTTCTCTCCCCAGCATGAAAAGCTGACTGCTGCTTGACATTGATAAAAAAGGTTATTTTCAATGATGTTGTCTTTGCCTCCGTTAATTTGTACACCGCCAAAATCTCTCGATCCACAACGTTCAAAAATATTCCCAAATATATTGACACCAGAAATCATGTCGTCGAGCCTTACTCCGGTTGCGCCACTCCATGTCCCTCCGGAAATGTCAGACCAGCGGTTGAACCGGATTACATTACCACGATAAGAAGGATTATACCACATATCAATTCCTCCCTGATCATCCGATTCATTTACTACATGGCTGATCTCATTATACTCCACCGTAAAATCGTTTCCTTCCAAACGCATAGCTGAAGAAGAAGAAAACCGGAAACGGTTGTTGCTGATTCGGCTACCGCAACCTTCCATGAAAATTGCCGGTGCATACGTGCGTTTGAACAACGAGAAGTACTCAATAACTGTATTTTCCACAAAATGGTTGGCCGGAATGAGATTTCTCCGGTCTCCGCCTTTAATCTTAATCCCGCCACATCCAAACGTACGAAGCAAACAACCCGAAATACCATGTCCGGTACCTTCTATTATATGAATGCCGTCTATCCCAAAACGCTCAATTCGACAATCTGAGATCAGACAATTTTTCCCCTCACTGATCATTATTGCGCTACCCCGGCCTTCTCGGAAGGTAAGTCCATGCAAGATCAGGTTCGAACAGTTTTTCATTTCAAACATGAATGGTGAACTATAAGTCGAAAATGTAACATTATCCTTTTCAGGGTTTATACTGTCAGGCGGAAACCAGTAAAGTAGACCATCTGACCTATCGAGGTACCACTCACCCGGTTCATCAATCTCGCAAAACAGGTTTAATCCAAAATATTTCAAACTATCTCTATAACCAAAACGATGATAAGGTTCAGACAAATACAAGGTCTTCGAAAGTGTGTCAACTTTTCCAACTTTATGAAACTCATCTAAAAAGTCCCAACGCCAATAGCCACCAACTCGGACATCGTTTTCAACTTTCCAACGGTTTTGCCGCTTATCCAGATATTCAAAAACACCTTCTTTTGTTGCTCTTTTTTTTATATAAGTCATAGGCAATTTTGTTTCACCTTTTACCAGGCCTGCTTTTATAAAACCTTTGTTAGGCCATCTGGCCAATGTTTGAAGCTGACCGTTACAAAATAGTTCGGGCCTTGCACCCAACTTGGTAGGATCGCCCATATCTGCTATCCTTGCTTCTTTTAGATTCAACACATAAACCTTTCCACGAACTAAAGGATCCAACAGGTCAAGTTTCGTTCTATCTGTTAGCACCTTCCAGTTTTTCAATGATTTACTACCCGTAAAAATAGGTTCTTCTCCTTCAGCAGAAGTGTAACGAACTGGGAATTTTTCACTTCCTGAATCTTCAGAAGTAAACACAATCGGTGTTTCAACCTCATAAACACCACCTTTTATTCTAACTACAATTGATTGATTTGGTTTTTCTTTTAATAGCAGCCTTACCGATTCTTTTGCTTTTTCAAGGCTATGAAAAGGAGCCATCTCAGTGCCAGGGTTGCCATCGTTGCCATCAGTGGACACGAACAGTTCTATCTTTTTACATCCTTCTAAGAAAAGGAACAGAGAAATCAATAAAAAAAATAATAAACCTTTGATATAGTTGCATTTTAATCTCATAATTTGAAATTTAACTTAAATATTTAATTTGAAAAGTTTATACGAAATATGGTTAGGTCATAGAGTAAGGATTATTCAAGTCAGGTCAAATTAGTATAACTCCGGTTACAAATACTTGATATGCCTTTGCCCTGACTGGAAAGATATTCTCTTTTCCCTCGATTTCTCATCTAAGTGAACGAAGCGCTCCAGTACATCTTATTCATATTTCTCTCCTTTCTTTAATTCTTACGCCATTTTGACGCGCCGGTCAAGCTTCTCCAAGTCAGCTTTATATAAAATGGTGTAAATATTGACGGCTACAACCGGTTATTTTTGAACGTACTGCAATAAATCAATCTTTAAATGTCCGGTGTTCCTGCCCAATAAACTTGCTTTTCTTTTGGCGTACCCACCTTTTTGATTGACTGCTAATTTCAGTGTATTATGCATCCCGGTAAATTCCTACTGCTCAGTTTAGTAAAATGAGCACATCTGTTATAGTTATGAAATACAATTATTTTTTCAATTGTGTATACAGCCAAGTCCTTCGCATTTCCACTTGTTCAGGATATAACCAATGTTGAGTATCCTGAAAGATATGCAGTTCCTTTGGCGCCGTGATTACGTTATAAGCAGAATAAGTTGAAGTTGGAGGACAAACATCATCATTGTACCCCCAAGAATACCAACCTGGTACTTTGACAAAACGAGCAAAATTGACCACGTCATAATATTTGGAGGTTTCGATACGAGCTTGAAGCTGGGTTTCTCTAGTAGTAAACATATGAGGCCAGCCACCAGCACGACCTGAGATATAGCCAGTCAAGTCTGACAAAGCAGGAGACCAAACGGCTAGGCATTTAATACGCTGATCTAATCCGGCTGTAACAATCGACAGCGCTCCACCTTGGCTACTTCCTGTAACTGCTATATTCTTACCATCATAATAAGGTAGAGCGCTCAAGAAATCGACAGATCGAACACAACCAAGATAAACTCGTTTATAATAATAATTATCCTTGTCGTCCATCAATGCAGTGGCGTAATTTCGCAAAGCCCCACTACTCAAATCGGTATACACTTTTGGATCAAGATTGACTGGAATGCCATGAATCCCTATCTGGAACGTAATAAACCCGTTTTCTGCATCAGTCACTTCGCCATAAAATTTTCGAACGCCAGCTCCTGGGACATACAATATCGCTGGGTACTTACCTTCAGCTTTTGGCTTGCACAAAATGCCGTATATTTTTCCTTCGATATTTTGAATACTCACATGATACACATCTACTTTGTCAGTACAAAGTTCAGGCATCAAGGTCATTATAGGGTTAACAGGAATTTTGGCCAGTACTGCTTTCCATTTATCCCAGAATTGAATAAAATCCAATGGTAAAGTAGTAGTTGGTACAATTTTTTCCACATCGAATCCAGCAGTAGCATACTTCTCATAGGTTCTTCCTTCATATACGACTTTTGCCAGACAGTTCAGGAACCCAGGAACTTTCATTGTACCACCTTTAACTATGGCAGTACCGTCCTTGAGAGTGATTTCTTCACTTTTGATTATTTCCATCTTTTCAGGCCGGATAGTATAAACGATCTTTATATTTTCCATTGGAAAATCGTTCCTAAACACTGAAATCTTAAAATTCACCTGCTCTCCAGTTTTATAGGTCCAATCGGCTCTGTCCGGAGTTACCATAATGGTAATTGGTTGTTTTAATGGTTGTGCATTTGTATCAGTCAAAAAAAATCCCGAAATAGCACAAATCAGAAATAATAATAAACTTTTTTTCATGATAAATTAAGTTAAAAGAATAAAATAATACTATACATAATATTGATAAAATATCTTGACTCATCGCATCTGCAATGCTCTGTTCTTTTTTAGGCGTTGAGATTAGGTGAAAACCAAGCTATCCAAGTGAGTGAATTGAAAATACAACATTATATTAGTTTAATTCCTTAGGAGTGAATAGCAATATGTTTTTTATCATTATTGTTTTAATTTAAACACACTATCTTCGTCATTTAGAGCCACACTCTTTTTAAATGTTATATCGCCAAATATTATTTAATGTGCCAGGTGTTTCCCAGTAAATATCTGTGGCTTTTTCTCCACTTGGTATCTTATTGTCTCCTGGTATCCAGAAATCTCCAAAATCATTCCGTACCCGACTATTTATTAGACAGGCCGGTTGATGATCATAAACCATTTTGTAGAAATCAAAACTATGTTCCTTTGTTATCTGCTTGGGAACATCATACCAGATTTCCTGCATCCCGGGAAATTTATGCAGTAATTCCTGCATTTGTGGTTTAGATTTCTTTTCTATGTATTTGGTGAAAGAAACAGGTGCTAACCAATAATTGAATACCTTCCAATTATTGGTTAGCAATAATGATATTGCTGTCTTCGTTCAAATCCTTGTTGTCAATGAGTTGAAAGAACTTTTTGTAATGCATCTAGTCTGGCGGTTCCCTCCGATAATGTCGGACACAGATAACCTCCTTCATCAAATTCATTCCAGGCATAGATAATAACAGCATTCGCTTCTGCAACGGACCTATTCATTTTCACCCATTCTATTGCATTACTTACACTCTTTGCTATCTCTTCAGGAGTTCCATCGCTTACCCACCAGTCCTGTGGAACATTCATCCATCCAACAGGATTATCAATCCTTGGTTTAATGTTGTTCCCAGCGGTAACCCATGGAATTACTTTTCGACCTCCAATTTTTATTTTATTCCAAAGCTCTTGATCTTTATTTGTAACGAATGGATAATAAGGGCCACCATTATTAGCCGCCCCTGAGTTATAACGACTTTGAGCATCAGCTCCAAACCTATCAGCCGTAGCAATATCTGTACTCATAAGAACAATGTATGGGTCTTTCAAATTATTATCTTTACACATGGCTCTTAAATAATCAATCTGGTCTCGGCCTATAATTCCAGAATCGTAAACATATACCAATGGCCTTCCATCTAATACTTTTTGATAATTAGTCTCTTTAAACCTGTTCACCAACCAGGCCCCATCTGTTTTACAACAAAATGGGCAGGTCGAATTCACTCCCGTACCAAGAATAATGCACCATTTGATATCATCCTTTAATTTGCTTGTTAAATATAACTCTCTGGCCGTTTCTAATCCACTATTAAAAGGATACCAACAAAAAGCCCAATAATCCAACCCTGCATTTTTTGCATATATGATCTCCTGATCAATTATCTCCTGTGTCGTAGCCCGACATTGAATTGAGTCATTGGAAATCACTTTACTATAAAAGGGAGCCCTGTAATGAAATCTATTAGGACTAAGGGATCTTTCCACCTGTAGTCCGATATTCTCAGCACCTTTAGCAACAACATTTCTACCTAGATCCCCAATCCACGCATCCCATCTGATTGCTCCAACTAAAACAGAATTTTCGGGCTTTATTTCTTCAGGTGTTTGGGAAAAGGACCAATAAGAACCAAATAACAATATGATAACTATATGTGTGTATTTAAAGAAAATCATAACATATTACTTCTTTGATATTTATTCAGTTTTAATAAAACATAAATGAAGAATGAGATTATACTGTTTACCTATTTCCTGTACCGTAAATAGTCGGCTTTAAAAGTCATTTTTTCTAGTATTATCACCTTTTTGCTTTTTATAATAATCTTCATTCATCTTCTTAGTACTGTAAAGTCAAATGTAAAGACTCTACCCCAAGTCACTCTGGATCGTCAGATGACGAATCCAGAGTTTCACTAGTGAGTAGTATTGCTTCTACGAACTGGAGGAACATAACCTCCCGTAGGCTTGACTTGACGCTCGTATTAAAGAAAACTTAATTAATAGCCAGGATTTTGGGTGAGATTTTTATTAATTAGAATCTCCGAAGAAGGTATGGGATACAAATAACTTTTTGTAGGATCAAATTTCCACTTACCCAACAAAGTATAATACCCCTTTTCATATATAGGCGTTAAATCGGGAATCCCATTTTCATCTATTTTGGGTATTTCAGGTAATGGCCACAATCCGGCGTTAACAATTTTTTTCATCAAAACAGCGTTATACCAACCATAACTGGCATGATTTAATGCTACTTCTGCTGCTTTCCAACGAACAAGATCCATATAACGTAATCCCTCAGTACAAAATTCCATACGTCTTTCCATCTTTAGAATTTTAATCAATCGACTTTGATCTGTAATGTTTATTTCAGGATATTTTGACGTTTGAGATTTATCGACACCATAAGCACGGGCACGAACCATATTCATGGCATCGAAAACAGATTGGTCAATTTCTTTTAATTCAATTTTTGCTTCAGCATACATCTCTAAAACATCCGCATAACGAATAATAAAGAAATCCGGATCAGCTTTCATATCATCAGTCCAGGTTTCATCAATCCATTTTTTCCATAAAAGCGCTGAAAAAACAGAGTATAGTCCAGTACCTGATGGTTCTCCTTTACAATCTTTATTTGTGACATATTGGCCTGTCTTGACATTTAAAGTTTTTATAGAATCAGGATGCGGTTGAAATATATAACCTAGCCACTCAGTACCCCACTCAACAGTATTCATAGTAAGCCTAGGGTCTCTGTTTCTAAAAGGATCTTGCGGGTTAAATAATGGGGATTCGTCGATTGGGAGACCGTCTGTACATAAATATGAACAGAATAAATCCCAGCTCATTCCGTACATGGCATAACCTCCAGCAGTACGGGGAAGCATTAAATTGGCATTAGATCCTATACTAACACCCAAAGCTACTGACATTGGAATTTTGAATATCACTTCATCTTTATCCTTTGTTTTTGACACGAATAAATCTCTGTAATTAGAATGCAATGAATATTGGTTCAAATCCATACATGCCTTTGCTGCATCTCTGGCTGTTTTCCAGTCTCCCTGATAAAGAGCAATTCTGGTTTTCATAGCTAATGCTGCACCTTTGGTTGCTCGATAATATTCATTATTGCTATATGTTTTAGGAAGATTTGTAGCAGCAAAATCATAATCATCATAAATAGAGTTCAAAATGGTTGCTGTATTTGTTCGACCCATTGTGAAAGCTTCATCAATGCTAATCAACTCTGAGCTGAATGGAACATCTCCAAAATACGAAATTAAGGTTGAATACATACATGCCCGAACGAAACGCGCTTCTGCTTCATATTGCTTAAGTTTGGTTTCACTTATAACCGAGCCAGCTGGTTTTATGTTTGCTAAAATAGCATTACTATAGGCTATTGCTTGGTAGGTTCTTGTCCATAAACTCTTTACAGCATCGGATGTTCCGCTTAAGGTACCATTTGATTGAGGTAATGTAGCATCTCTTTCAGAAAAATCATCTGTTTCCTGATCATTTGCGAATGTACCATAAGCTTTATATAAGCCATGCCACCAATAATCAAAGTTATAAAGTTCAAGGACACTCATTTCAAACTGACTTTCACTCTTATACCAATTACCACTTGACGCAGCAGATTTAGGATTTAAATCTAAATCGACACAGCCTGATAAAATCATTATGACTAATATTAATAATATTTTTAAGTTCATAGCTAAAAATTTATAGTTTAACAGAAACACCAAAGACAAAAGAAGTAGTAATGGGATAAGCCGAAGATGTACTTTCCGGATCCCATCCTTTTGGATAATTATCAATAGAAAAGAGGTCTGTAATTGATGTATAAATCCTTAGTGATTTAAAATATTTTTGATGCAATATTTGATTTGGAACATTATATCCAAGAGTAATGTTCTTCAGTCTTAAATATGCACCGTTAAATAACCACATATCCGAAAACGTATATTCAGTCCCTGAAGTTTCCTGAAGCCTTGGGTATTTAGCCTTAAGGTTTTCTTCCGCAGTATTGTAGTGGCTCCAATATTTTCCATCAATTATTTTGGGAATATTTCCCATAGGTTTAACATAATACATTAATCCTTGCATCTTAGTGTTTTGCTTTCCAATCCCTTGAAACATGAGAGAAAAATCAAAATTTTTATAATTAAAATCAAAATTTACACCATATAAATATCTAGGTAAAGAACCGCCCAGTAAACATAGGTCGTACGAATTAATTATCCCATCAGGAACGCCATTAGGTCCACTAACATCTACATATTTGATATCTCCAACTTTTTGATTGGAATCTATAACAGCAGATTTATCTAAATCTTCCTGGGTCTGAAAAAAACCATTTGTTTTATACCCGCGCCATTCATTAAACTCACTTCCTTTCATTTTAACCTGGTCTCCAAGAAATTCCGTACCTTTTAAATCCCCCATTTTCGATTTGTAATCAGAAATATTCCCAGAAACCGAATATTTTAACATGCCAATATGATCATTCCATTTAATATCTAGTTCCCAACCCATGGTTTTCATTTTACCAGCATTTTGCGACGGATTAGTTAACCCAGTAAATTTAGGAACTGCCACATTCAACAACATATCTACAGTTTGTTTTTGAAAATAATCTCCTGAAATCGTCAATTTATTGCGAAATAGATTTGCATCTAATCCTAAATTATATGATTTCGTAGTTTCCCATGAAATATTCTCTATGGCAAAAGCTCGTTGTGCAGCCGTTTTTGCAGAAACAGTATTACTACCCTTATTAAATAAAGCACTGCTAAATGAAATTAGCGATTGATATGGATAATCTCCAATACGTTCATTCCCTAGCGTTCCATATGATGCTCTTACTTTCAAAAAGTTAAGTGATGGAATAATATTTTTCATAAAAGGTTCTTCTGTGAGTACCCATCCTGCAGAAATTGAAGGGAAATAACCCCAGCGGTGGTCAGAATGGAAACGTGAAGAGCCATCATATCGGCTATTAAACTGCAAAAAATATTTGTTTTGAAAGTTATATGAGATTCGGCCGAAATATGAACGGTAAGCATTTTCAGTAGTGCTTCCACTATTGGAAAGATAATTTGCATTACCTAAATCCAGATATGGATAATCGGATAATGCAAACTGGTCACTTGATGCAGAAAGAGTCTCGTAATTGTAATGATATTGCTCATACCCTGCAAGGAAATTCAACGTGTGTTTCCCAAGTGTTCGATCATAATTGGCTAATAATTGAGAAGTAATGTTGTAAGCGTTATTCCTATATTCATCTAAATCGGTAGAAGTTGACCATCTTAGATACCCTGCACTAGAATTTGGATTATCATAATTATAATATGGTACCGCCTTCGTAAAAAGTTTCCTTCTATAATTATTTATATTCGGAGCAATAACAGCCGAGAATTTTAACCCATTTATTGGACTAAAATTTAGAGCAACCCTGCCACCAACAGTCTCATCCCAAGAATTATCGAACCCTCTATAATTTAAAAAAGCATAAATATTTTGACCAACAACTCCTGGTGAAATAGTTCCATTACTCCATTTAGCTGCATAGATTGGTCCATAAGAAAATAATTGAGTATATAGAGTGCCTCCGTCCATGCCAGAATTATTAATATCTTTTGAAATGGCACGTCTGAAATAGATATCTGCAGATGCTGTCCAATATTTATTAATTGTTAACTCGTTATTAGATCTAAAAGAGAATCGTTCGTATGATGTTTCTGTAATGCTTTTGGTAAGTTTGTCTATATCTTCATATGCAATCGAAACACTTGACTTTATCTTTTCTGATCCAAAAGTTAAACCAATAGAATGACTTTGCTTTGCAGCATATTTTTTTAAGCATAAATCGTACCAGTCCGTATTAGGATATAAATCAGGATTTTTTTCATTCAGAGCAGAATAATTTTCAATAAGATCTTTTGAATAGAGAGGATATTTATTTGCATCATTCGCCGCTTTGTTCCATGCTATCTCATTAAATATTTCCATATAACGAGTGGCATTTACAGATTCAGGTAGCGCCGACGGTTTATCAATCCCATAATTAAAATCATAACTAATATTTAAATCTCCTATTTTTGCTCTTTTAGTTGTTATAAGGATAACCCCAGACGCTGCCCGTGCCCCGTAAATTGAAGCTGATGCAGCGTCCTTCAATACAGAAATGCTTTCTACATCTCCGGCATTGACGTCATTGATACTTACTCCGGGAACGCCATCAACAATAACTAATGGAGAAGAACCATTAATTGAAGTAATTCCACGAATATTAATTGTAGAACCCTCTTTAGGATCACCTGAATTTCTTGTAACTGTTACACCAGCCAAAGTCCCTTGCAAAGCTTGAGAAAGCTGGGTAGTTTTTCTTGTTTCAAGAAGCTCTCCACCAACGGCAGCAACTGAACCAGTTAAATCACTCTTCTTCATGGTTCCATACCCAACAGCTACTACTTCTTCGAGGCCAACTGTTTCTTCCACCATTTCCACATCAATTGTATTCTTTCCAACCACCGTAATTTCCTGAGTTTTCATCCCTACGAACGAAAACTGTAAAGTAGCATTTGCAGAAACTTTGGGAAGTGAATACTTACCGTCAGCATCAGTTATCGTTCCTATTGTAGTACCTTTTACTACTACAGATACTCCAGGAAGAGTGGCCCCTGTAAAATCAGTTACTTTGCCAGAAACCGATTTTTGCTGCTGAGTAAAGGATTCGTTACCTGTATCAACCATGCGATTGTTGATCAATAAAATTTGGCGATCCTTAATCGAATAAGTTATACCTGTATTTGCAAATATCTTATCCAATACTTCATTGACACTTTTTTCTTCAACTTGAATATCAACCTTTCGGTCAACATCAATCATGTTTTTGTTATACATAAAAAAGAACTCAGAATTCTTTTCTATTCTGTCAATGACATCTTCCACTCTGGCATTTCTCATATCTAAACTTAGCTTAGCTTGTTGAGAATAAGAGTTCATCGCAAAAGTCTGCGATAAGGAAAGAAATAGGATAAAAATGGCAAAACGCATAATCTTAATCATTTTAAATAGGCCAATTTTATCCATCAGCCCATAAATTCTGTTTTTTTTCATAAATTTGTAATTAGTGGATTTACTACTTCTCTAAGTTTAATTCTGCTGATTAGCAGGGTAGGTACAGCGAATACCTCCCTGTTTTTTTTAATATCATATCATAGGCAATCTATTTTAGGTTTATATCATTTCTCAACCACATTTCCACTTTACCTTTAGCAAAGGTATCATCAGGTAGTTTCTCTCTATTGTGTATTTTATATTTAATCGGAGCTACGGTTGATAACATTTTGCATATTTCGTCCAAATTTTCATCCTGAAAGGTAGCCCTGAATATGGATGACTTTAACGAATCACCATGAAGAATGATTTCTGCATTATACCTGTGTTCTAACCTTCTGGCGATTTCTGACATGGGGACATTCTTGAATATCAGCAATCCATCTTTCCAACTTGTATAGGCTTTTGAATCAATATTGGTTTTTATAAGTGCCTTTGTCGATTTATTATATACAAGATGTTGGTCTGGGTTCAATTCTTCCTTTACCCCTTGATCCTTGCCAAGCAAAAGAACTTTTCCTCTCTCTAGAATAACTTCTGCGGTTGCTTCATCATCATATGCAATAACATTAAACTGAGTGCCTAATACTTTTACATCAAAGTAAGGCGTGATCACACGAAATTCTTCAGATTTAAGATGGACAACATCGAACCAAGCTTCACCAGAAATCTCGACACTACGATGCTTCATGAAATTGACTGGATATTTAATTGAAGAACCGCCGTTCAACCAGCCTTGTGAACCATCAGGCAACTGGAATTTTGTCCTTGATCCAACCGGTGAATGAATTTCTGCCCAGGCTTCTGCCTTTTCAGGAGAATTAACCGATAAATAGGATAAAACAGCGATAGTAATTAAAGCAGGAATAATTAAGACAACAGCAACCTTTGAAAAAGCATGGTAAAAATTGTGGAATACATTTGCGTTCCCATTACTGTTCATATTTATCTGAAGATGCAAGTTGTCGAGAATCTGCGACAGACGCTCTTTGTTTTTGCTGGTATGATCAGTTTCATTCCATTCTGACTCCATGCTTTCCTCCAGCCCTTCATTATTCTCCTCGTTCTTGAAAAAGGAGGAAACGGACAAATAATCATTGAATGAAAATTTATCGGAAGTAAAGCGTTTTATTTTTTCTTTATTAGTATCCATGATGCCTATAATGTCCTTTTAAGACCATTATCCACTATCATAAAACAAAAAATATTTCAATATTTTTTCAGACAATCTATATAACACTAAATATCAGCAAAATAAACGATGATCAAATAGAAATAAAAAGCATAAAGAAAATCAACCCTGCTAATTTTTCTTTCTGAAGTTCATTTAGAATCTGCTTCTGGGCAGAAGCAAGTTGGTTTTCAACTGTATTCGGAGAGATCCCAAGTTTATCAGCAATTTGTTTGACCGATAATCCGTCATATTTCCTTTTTATAAAAATTTCTTTACGCCTGTTTGGTAAGGAATTAATAATTAATTCAACTTTTTCAAGCAGAAATTTATAATCAATTGTCTGATCCAGATTATTCTCCTGTTGCAGAAGGGTGTAAATCAAATCATCCTTATAAGCATTATCCCTTGACTTTTTTATAAAGTACTTTTTTACAATGTTATAGGCGATGGTGAAAATATAAGCATTAAAAGAATTGTCAGGCTTCAAGCCTTCTCTTTTGTCCCAGATATAAAGAAACACCTCCTGTACAACCTCTTCGGCTTCTTCAGTAGATTTAAGGTATTTGACTGAAAAGTTAAACAAACGTGGAGAATACTTATTAAACAAATCATCAAATGCCTTTACATCACCTTGTTTTAGGTTTTTCACAGCTAGATAATCAATATGTTTAAAAGTTGAAGTCAAAGCTAAGGTCGTTATTTGATTCAAATGGAAGTTTCAAAGATAGAATAAAAAAATATCACGCAAGTTTTGATTTTAATTGATTCATATCTTTTGAAATCTTTGAATCCACAATCCTTGCATAAATCTGAGTAGTCTTTAATGACGTATGTCCCAGCATTTTTGAAACAGTCTCTATTGGCACTCCATTGGTCAAGGTCACTGTAGTAGCAAAAGTATGCCGGGCAACATGCATTGAAAGATTTTTATTAATTCCACAGATAGCGGCCAGTTCTTTCAAGTATTCATTCATTTTTTGATTTGAGTACACAGGAAGCAGTTTCCCTCTGTTTTGGTTCAAAGGAAAGTCTTTATATTTCCGCAATATGGCTTTGGCTTGTGGTAATATGGGAACCCTGCACCGAATATCTGTCTTGGTCCTGTCGATAATGATCCATTCTCCACCATCGTTTCCTTGATGAATATGCATTCTGTTCAATTTTTTTAGTTCTGCATAGCCCAATCCGGTGTAACATGCAAAGACGAATATGTCACAAATGGTCCCCATTCTGAATGTACTGATTTCCTTATTCCTGATTTGCTCCAATTCCTGAATGGTCAGGTAATCGCGGTGAGTCGCATTTCGGGAAACTTTGAACGAGCTGTAAGGATTGTAAGAAATCAATTTCATGGCTATGCCCGTGTTCAAAGCCCTTTTCAAATGTTTATGATAAGTTAAAGTCGTATTCGGTTTTAATTGGTATTCAGTTTTCAGATAGATGTCCAATGAGTTCAGAAAACTGTAATCCACCAATGAAATACCAATGTCATTCCGGCCAAATCTCTTTATAAGAAATTCGATTAGCCTCACTCTGGTTGTTTTGTAATGCTTTAATGTTCCTTCGGAATAATCATTCCCAACCCGGGCTTCAATACCTTTAATAATAATATCCAAGATTTCCAACACACCTTTTTCTTCACTTACTCCCTGCAATTTATCTTTCACATTTAATATAGAAAAAGGCTCTCCTTTTGATTCCAGTTGGCTATAAACATCCTGTACCCTATTGCTGATTTTATTCAACCGGTTATTCAGGATTTTGGTTTCTTCAGACCTCCCGGCAACTTGCTGCCGATCATCATCCCATGATTCAAGACAAATAAAAATGCTGGTAGATAATTCAAAACGTTGGTTGTTCATCGTACACCGGACATAAACCGGGCATTTCCCGTCGGCACGAGATTTCGTTCTCTTCAGAGAAAAATTTACAGTTATTCGCATAATTAGACTCATTTTTTAGTTAAAAATGGTCTCGTTTTCATGCTTAAAACTAACCTCTTTGGGTCTCATTTCCAAGCATCAAAACGAACCAAAACAAATCAAAATGAATTAATTATCAGAATCTTACATCGATTACCGAGACCTGTTTGGAATTTTCCGAGAATTGGTCTCGATATAGTCTCGTTTATTTTGCGAATTGGTGCATATTTTGACACCTTGCCGAAAATAAAAAAGCGCTTAAACCTTTGATTTAAGCGCTTTTAGTTTCATTTGATGTCTGAAAGTGTGACCCAGCTGGGATTCGAACCCAGGACCCCATCCTTAAAAGGGATGTGCTCTACCTGCTGAGCTACTGAGTCATCCTCAAATGCTTTACCTTATTGATAAAGCGCTGCAAAGGTAAACGCTATTTTCTTTTTTGCAAACCGATCTGCTATTTTATCCGAAAAAAGATCGTGAATTTATAAACATACGATTGTTAGTTATCACAATCTCCAGCATGAAAAATAAAACTAATTTTGTTTTTCAAATTCATTCAATCCAAGATAAGTGAAAAACAAAGTAGTTGTTATTACCGGGGCATCATCCGGTATTGGCAGGGCACTGGCAAAGGAATTTGCAGCTAAAGGTGCCCGGCTATCATTAGGCGCACGTCGCACCGAACTTCTGGAACAACTTCAGTCTGAACTTCCAGAAACAGAAATTCTGATTACCAAAACTGACGTGAGTAATGAAGTCGATTGCCAGACATTAATTGAAGAAACACTTAAATGTTTTGGACAGATTGATGTGCTGATCAACAATGCCGGAATTTCGATGCGGGCTCTTTTTAACGAGGTTGACATCAACGTCATCCGTCAACTGATGGATGTTAATTTCTATGGAACTGTTTATTGCAGCAAATACGCATTGCCTCATCTGCTAAAAACCAAAGGAAGCCTGGTCGGTGTTATTTCGATTGCCGGCTATGTTGGACTTCCTGGAAGAACCGGATATTCGGCTTCCAAGTTCGCCATTCGCGGCTTTCTGGATACTGTGCGAATCGAAAACTTAAAAAAAGGACTTCATGTATTAGTCGCCGCTCCTGGATTTACAGCTTCCGAGGTGAGAAAAGTAGCCTTGACAAACGATGGATCACAACAAGGAGAAACACCCCGCGACGAAAGCAAAATGATGTCGGCAGAAGAATGCGCCAAACACATTGTTCGTGCAATTGAAAAACGCAAACGCGAACTCATACTGACATTTATTGAAGGTAAGGTTACTGTATTCCTTGGAAAGTTTTTCCCTTCACTGCTTGATAAATTAACCTACAACCACATGGCCAAAGAGCCAAATTCTCCTTTCAAATAACTCATCCAATTCTTTATAAATGATTGTTACTGAAACTAAAGTCAGGGTTTATTACGAGGATACCGACCAAATGGGCGTTGTATATTACGGTAATTATGCTCGTTATTACGAAATAGGCCGAACCGAGATGATTCGCGATCTGGGTTTCACATACAAACAGATGGAAGGGATGAACATTATGCTTCCAGCTCGAAGTTTGAAAATAAACTACCTGAAACCGGCTTACTATGACGATTTACTGACAATCAGAACGATCGTGGATACGATTCCAAAAGTGAAATTTCCGATTAAAACAGAAATTTACAACGAGAAGGGAGAACTGATTAATTCTGGAGAAGTTGTTTTGGCATTTTTCAATTCACAAACGAACAAACCAATGGTTGCTCCAAAATTCTTTACTGATGAGATGACAAGAATCTTCAATGAAAGTCGTTAGAAAAATGTCATTAGTCAATCGAAAAGCTGTTTAACAAGTTTCCCAATGACTATTTACTTTTTACTGTTGTTCAACTACTTAACCCTTTATGAGCAACAACGAGAACGGTTATCAGTACAAATAAAATAATTGCAGCCCCGGCCGTTTTATTGATCCACCAGAGTACCCGAAGGTTCATTTTGTGCCTGAACAAACTTACGATTCCCGACAACGAAAACCACCAAATGAAAGCGCCAAGTAAAATTCCAAGTATTACAAAAAAGGAATAATAAGGTTTTTCGAGACTAACGGCAACTCCCGAGCTGGTGAAAACAGCCAAAAACACAAATACAGTCAGTGGATTTGAAACCGTGATCAGAAAGCTGGAAATAACATCCTGAAAATGTGTATTTCCGCGAAGTCGGTTCCGACGCAAATCGGTTACCGGATTTTTAAAGAAGATATGTATTCCCAAGGCCAGCACAACCATGGCCCCAACGGATTGAAAAAGAATCTCATGCCCCCGGATAAAGTCAATCACAAAAGTCAGGCTAAAGCCAGCAATAATAGCATAAAGTGTGTCAGATAATGCTGCACCCATACCCGATAAAAGACCGGCAATACGACTTTTATTCACCGTCCGCTGGATGACTAACACGCCAATTGGTCCCAATGGAACGGAAACCAACAAACCGATTAAGATTCCTTTTGCTATCAACGTTAAAAACATATCACAAAAATAACCGATTTTATCACTTATCTGCATTCGGGGTAAAACTTACAAAATTTTTAATCATATAAACATCTACGAGCCATAAATTTGTACTTTTAGAACCCATTACGAACCTGAAAAACTATTAAAAAATGGAAGAATTGGCTGTTGGAACCCGCGTTGATCATCCACGTTATGGAGAAGGGATTGTCAGCAAGAACAAAATCACCTCGTATGAGATTTTTTTTGAGCATGGAGGAAAAATAGAAATTTCCAAACACAATGCAGACCTTACAGTGATTGAATTTCCGGCAGAAAAACCCAAAAATTCGCTTACCCTGGCTGAAGTTGAAAAAGTACTCCGTCTGGTTCTGGAAGAACAAAGTGCGCTTCAGGAACTAGTGCCGCTGGGCGAGAAATGGATTGGAGGGAATATGTTGTTGCAACCAGCTAATCTTTCGCTAAAGCCCAAGGAAATTCCGATTGAAAACTTCTTTCATAAAATAGTTATGTTGCGCGACCGGCTTCGGGTGTTGGAACAAAACATCAACAGTCACGCAGTTTTGACCGACGAAGAAAAGATAAACCTGCAACAATACATTACCCGTATTTACGGATCATTAACGACTTTCAATATTCTATTTGCCGACAAAGATCACTACTTTGTGGGCGCTAAATCATAACCAATATGCTAAAGAAATTAGGAATTTTCACGTTGGTCATTATTAGTTTTACAACAATGGCACAAGATTTTAAACTCAAAGTATGGCCAAACGGAGCTCCCGACAGCAACGGGATGACACAACCGGAAGAACTTTATGAAGGCAAGCGGGTACGCAATGTTTCGGAAGCCGAAATGTATGTTTATCTGCCAAAAATGGGAGTCAATACCGGCGCAGCAGTAGTTATTTGTCCCGGAGGTGGTTACATGATTGAAGCCATGGATCACGAAGGCTACGACATGGCCGAATGGCTCACAACACAAGGTGTTGCTGGTATTGTACTGAAATATCGGTTGCCTTACGGACATGACCAGATTCCGTTGGAAGATGCGCAACGGGCCTTGCGGATCGTCAGGCAAAAAGCTACTGAATGGGGAATCAATCCTACGAAAATCGGTATTGCAGGTTCATCGGCCGGAGGCCATTTAGCTTCAACTGCCGGAACCCGTTTCGATCTGGGCAAGCCCGATGCAAGCGATCCTGTTGAAAAACTCAGTTGTCGTCCCGATTTCATGTGTTTGTTGTATCCGGTGATTACGTTCAACGAAGAATTTGGGCATATGGGGTCGCGTGTGAACCTGATAGGTACCGGAAATAAATGGGAACTGGTTGAAAAATATTCGAACGAACTGCATGTAACCGCTCAAACCCCACCAACTTTCCTGATTTTAGCTGATGACGACAATGGTGTACCAACCCGCAATTCGATTGAATTCTATATGGCGCTTAAAAAATTCAAAATACCTGCCGAAATGCACATTTTCAGGGATGGCGGTCATGGTTTTGGCATGAACAAAAAGAACCTGCCGATTGATCAGTGGCCAAATCTGTTTTCACAATGGATGAAAGCACAGGGAATTACGAAATAAAATTTATAATTGGACGATTTACTATTTACGATTGAATGATCCTAGTGGTATATCGTAAATGATAAATCTATTTACAATTTAATTATTTACTATTTACGATTTCAATCGCCGAAGGTAAATAGTAAATGAATAAATAGTCAATAATTCGATGGTAAATACAAACACTCATCCGGTTAATGTTCTGAAGTTTTGTCCCCGATGTGGATCGGCGCATTTTTTGGCAACAAGCAACCGATCGTTTAAATGCGACGATTGTTCGTTTCAATATTACGTCAATTCGTCGGCCGCAGTAGCGGTTTTGCTCTTTAACAAAAAAGGCGAACTTTTATTAACCCGGCGCGCCGTTGAACCTCATCGAGGAAAGCTGGATTTACCCGGAGGTTTTATCGATCCCATGGAAACCGGAGAACAGGCTGCTCTGCGCGAAATTCAGGAAGAATTAGGCATCGAAGTGCATTCCCTGAAATACTTCTGTTCGTATCCGAACGAATATGTTTTCTCCGGATTTTCCGTTTTTACCCTTGACCTCGCCTATCTGGCACAAACCGAAAGCTTACACCAAATGATTGCCATGGACGATGTTGCATCGTTCGAATTTCATAAACCAAAGGATATCGATTTGGATGAATTGCCATCTGTTTCGATGAAAAACATCATTAAAAAACTGATACAACGTGAAGGAATTGATTAGAAGCAGAATCAGTAACCTGCGTCTGAAGATGCAGGAAAAAGGCCTTGATGCCTATGTTATTTTTGGAACCGACCCACACATGAGCGAATACCTGCCCGAACATTGGCAAACCCGTGCATTTATTGCCGGATTTACAGGTTCAGCCGGAATGGTTGTTGTTAGTCGCAACAAAGCGGCCTTATGGACTGACTCGCGTTACTTTCTTCAGGCTGAAGGACAACTCGCCGGAACCGGAATCGATTTGGTTAAGATGCGCACTCCAGGACATCCGGAGCCTGCGCAATGGTTAAAGATGAACCTGCAGAAAGGAGCAGTTGCCGGAACCGACGAATGGAGCGTTTCAATCGGTCAGTTTGCTGCAATGCAAAAAAGCCTAAAAGAATCAGGAATTGAATTGAAAGAATCTGGTGATTTATTGAACGACATTTGGCCCGACCGCCCTGCCCTACCCAATTCTCTGGTATTCGAACACGAACTTCGTTATGCCTGTACCGACCGAAAAGATAAAATTAAAATCATTCGGGGCGAATTGGAAAAATCAGGTGCCAACATGCAAATCATTACTGCACTCGACGATCTGGCCTGGACCTTTAACCTTCGTGGAAGCGACGTAGAATGCAATCCTGTTTTTATGGCCTATGCCAGTGTTTCAGAAACCGAGATTATTCTGTTTATCGACAATAAAAAAATACCGAAAGAACTAAAAAACAAGCTCGAATCGGAAGGAATTCAAATCAGGGAATATGGCGGGTTAATTGAATATCTCCGGAAATTACCCGCTTCAGCAAAAGTATTGATTGATGCCGAACGCACCAACCAAGCCATTCGCAAAAATATAGCAGCGCATTGCACAATCGTCGAAGGCTTGTCGATTCCCTGCTGTTTGAAAGCAATCAAATCGGAAGGCGAAATCAAAAACATCCGGAATGCAATGCGAAAAGATGGCGTTGCCATGGTCGAATTTCTGTACTGGATTGAAAAGAACCTGGGCAAAGTTCCGGTTACCGAATATACAGTTGCCGAAAAACTAAACGAATTTCGCTCCAAACAACCCGAATTTAAAGGAATCAGCTTCTACCCCATCGTTGGCTACAAAGAACATGGGGCAATCGTTCATTTTCATGTGGCCGAAGACAACGCGCTTCCGGTTGAAAAAGACGGATTCCTACTTTTCGATTCAGGAGGGCAATACAGTGACGGAACAACCGACATTACCCGGACCATTGCGCTGTCGGAATTAACCGCAAGGCAGAAAAGCGACTTTACAGTTACGCTGAAAGGGATGATTTCGCTCACTTGCGCCAAGTTTCCGATCAACACACGCGGTTATCATTTAGATATTCTGGCACGGAAAGACATGTGGCAACATGGATTAAACTACGGGCACGGAACAGGCCATGGTGTAGGATATTTCCTGAATGTGCACGAAGGACCGATGAGCATTCGTCAGGAATTTAACGACCGGGTGATTGAAGCAGGCATGGTAATGTCAAACGAACCAGCCATGTACCGGTTGGGCGAATATGGTTTGCGCACCGAAAACATGATGGTTTGTGTGAAAGATGAAACAACCGACTTTGGCGAGTTCCTTCGTTTCGATACGCTCACGCTTTGCCCCATCGACACCAAAGCCATTGAAAAGAGTTTGCTGAACCCCGAAGAAATTAACTGGCTGAACAATTACCATCAATGGGTTTACAACGAACTGGAACCCCTGTTAAACGATGAATTGAAAGATTTTCTAAAAGAACAAACCAAGCCGGTTTAAGCTTACCGCGTTATTCGTTCAACGGGAAAACACAAGAACCCCTCTTTTGAGCTTCGGCTTAACAGAGGGGTTTTATTTTGAATTGCCTCTTCGTAATTTTCAGTAAAAAGCAAGATTTTAAAGCAACACTAACAAACATACAAACGTAATGTAGTTCAGAGAAGCTACTTTTATAGCATCTCTTGTAAGCATGATGGTCTAAGGATACTGACACACACCGTCCAACCTTCATCGTTTAAAACATGAAACTGGAAGTGATTCTTTAAAAGTTTGTTTGTAATTCTTAAAATCTAAAATCATGGCTTCAGTTATTTGCCCAAAATGCAAAAATCTCATTAGCGAGTATGATTTGGTTTGTTTGAATTGTGGTCACACCGTTGCTCCGGAAGAACGTGAAAAACTGGTAAAAGAACATGAAGCATCTGTTGCTCGTGAACAGGCAGAAAAACAGGCTCTGCATGAAGCTGAAATGAGACTCAAACACCGTCATCGGCTGCAAAAGAAATTCGACCGGTTTACCGTAAAACGATTTGGTGTAGCGCTCGATCTTGTTACCGTATTCATCATTTCCCTGTTTTTGATTGCCTGTGCGGCAGTATTAATGATGTTGTAAGATTTGTTAACCCGAGTTCGGCATAAATTCAAACACAAAACAGTTGAAATTCCTCAAGTTGATAAGGTTAGATCTGCTTGTGTGCAAAATTTCCATAAAGGTTTGAGTCTGCACCCAAAAGTCTAAGTTCAATGATTATCAACTTCACACCCTGACACTGAAGGGAAACTCGTTGAAAATCATTGAACTTTTTAAAATCACCTTCCGGGGATTTAGGGGGGGAGCTTTTCGAAGTAGCCTAAAGGTTGGTTCAAAAAATAAGAGACTGTTTAATTGATATTAAACTCACTCCGGGGTTCTCAAACTTATCGGCTTATTTGCCTCCGGTTACAACGGAGGTTATTCAAATTCAAGTCTTTCGAACTTTTAGTCCGTTGCAATCCTGAAAGGGTGTTATTTGAATAACCGTGGGTACTAACCCATCGAAAATGAATGTAATAATTGGTCAACACCGGAGGATTTGAACTTAGACACATATTGAATAAATCAAATTTAAACCGTTTCTATAGTTTAAAATCCTTATCGAAAAACCTGCAAAAAAACAGTTACCTGAGAGTGCTGTTCTAAGACCCACAACAACAACCTTATTGCCATATTTTCAAAGTATCATCAAGGGTCATCTATCGAACTCCGATGAATAGGTAAAACAACCGGATACTCCTGTTTTGCGTTCACTCCTGCGCCAATCGGCTTCATCTGCATAATTGTTAAACTATATTAAATGAAATGCGGGTGTAGCAACTTTTCATTAAAGTAAGCGTTCTACCGGAAAACTTTTAAATACGAGCAACGTGAAACGAGCCATAAAAGACACAGAAGCATGGCTATTCAGGACGAGTATCTGAAAATTAAAAAACGACAAATTATAAACACATGAAATTACTTTTTGCATTATTTATTGTTTCGTTTTTGATAAACGAAAACGTGTTGGCAGATAAACTGGAACAGGCTGAACAAAAAGCCCGAAGCGAGCATAAATTCATTCTGCTTAATTTTTCAGGATCGGATTGGTGTGGCCCCTGCATACGAATGGATAAAGAAATCCTGGAAAGCGAAGAATTTAAGCAATATGCCAATTCAAATTTAGTATTTATCAATGCCGACTTCCCCAGAATGAAAAAACACCAGTTAACTCCGGAAGAACAAAAGGAGAATAATGAACTGGCCGAGAAATACAATTCCGATGGCGTTTTCCCATGTACGCTATTGCTCGACAGCAATGGAAAAATAATCAATACGTGGAAAGGTTATTACGATAAGGGAGTTGCATCGTTTACCGACGAAGTAAAACAACGAATGAACAAAAAAGGATAAGCGATGCCATTGGATGTATTTAAAAGGGAATTGAAGCTGATGGGTAATCGCTTTCAGATTACTGTAGTTGCCGCTATGGCCGAATGGGCCAATCAACGGATTGATGAAGCCGTGGCTGAAATCAGCCGAATTGAAGATTTGCTTTCAACCTTTAAAATAACCAGCGAAACCAATCTGATTAACCGGAATGCAGGTATCTGGCCGGTTAAAGTGAGCGACGAAATCTTCAACCTTATTGAACGAAGCATTCGCATCTCATCGGTAACACAAGGTGCTTTCGACGTTAGTTACGGATCGGTTGATAAACGGCTTTGGAATTTTGATCAAACCATGACTTCACTTCCAGACCGATCGACTGCCCAGCGAATGGTTCGATTAATCAACTATAAAAACATCATTCTCGACCCCGATAAAAAAACGGTTTTTCTGAAAGAAAAAGGAATGCGTATTGGGTTTGGCGGAATTGGGAAAGGTTATGCCGCCGAAATGGCCAAAGCGGTCATGAAAAAGAATGGCGTTACCAGTGGCATTGTAAATGCTTCGGGCGACTTAGCCGTCTGGGGAAATCAACCCGACGGGAAACCCTGGACCATTGGAATTGTACATCCCGATTGTGCCGGCCAACCCTTTTCGTATCTTGAAATTACTGATGGCGCAGTTGCCACTTCGGGCAATTATGAGAAGTTCGTCATTGTTGACGGCAAAAAATATTCGCATACCATCGATCCCAAAACAGGTCTTCCGGTCAGAGGGATTAAAAGTGTGACCATAATTTCTCCAAATGCCGAAATATGCGATGCACTTGCTACTCCGGTAACCATTTTAGGAATTGAATTGGGTATTAACCTGATCAATCAGTTAAAAGGGGTGGAATGCATCATCATCGACGACGACAACAAGCTATATACCTCAAAAAACATTCATTTATCTTAATCACATTTCATGCAGAAAAGAAACAGTTGTAAACTAATGCTGGCCGTAACCGCATTTTGTTTTTTATTCAGCTCGTGCGTACCCGTTAAAGAATTTCAAAAGAATAAAATTAACGATGCCGAGATGGAACTCTCGTTGCGAAAAATAGAAAAGGGCGATAACTATTTTCAGACCATCACCGAAGCAGCTTCCGGAGCCGATGGTGGTAAAGTAGGTGGAGGTTGCGGTTGCAATTAACATCACACTTACTTGATTCGATCAAATCGCAGTCAACCCGAATTTTATTTCGGAGTCTCATCCAGCTATTCCGGAATACCGAAACAAGCCTTCGACGTGAGATCAGTCATATGTTCGGTACGACACATAGTCAATCGTTCGTTAAAAACTTGATTTCGAAATAAAATCGAATGATTAACAATTGAAAAAAACAAATTAATAAGGTTAGATCTGCTTGTGTGCAAAATTTCTACTAAGGTTTGGGTCAAAAAATAAGGTTTTAAAACCTTATCAACTGTCTTTTTTGACCTGAGTAGAAGTTCAACGGTTCACAGAAACAACCTTATTATCTACCTGCCGGTAGGCTGGCCTTATTTTCAATGTATTATCATTTATCTTACATCGAACTCAGGTTAATACAAAACATACAGATCAAAATTTTAAATTATTACCATGCGTAAAACATGTTTAGCCGTATTGGGCGGGTTCTTGCTTTTTTTACAATCGTTTGGCCAGACCAATCCATCAGAATACCACAGCACTAAACTCACTCTTGACGAAACCAATTTAGTTTCAAACTATTATTCGCAAACAGGCGATCACTCTGCCATTCTGGGTGGTGAAGGAACGCAGAAACTAACCGAAATTGCGAACAGTATTGACCTGAAATTTATAAAAACAGATAATCGGAATCAGAAACAGACCTTCAATTTTGGTCTTGGATACGATCATCACACGGCTGCGTCAGCCGGATATGTCAATTTAAACGGCACATCAAAAACAGGTGGATCGCGAATATCGCCTTCGTTTAACTGGCAAGTCGAAAACGAGGCCAAACGAACAACCTGGGGTTTGGGTGCAGCCATTTCTTCGGAATATACCTATCATTCATATGGCATTAATGGATTCTTTTCAAAACGTTCGCCCGATAAAAATCAGGAATTTACTGCAAAAGGAATTATTTTTCTGGATGGCGTAAAGATGGTTTATCCACACGAACTTCAAACAAATACTTCGGCGGTTAGTTCTGCCAGCAGTAGCAGCTCATCTTCATCCATTCCATCGAAACTGAGAAGCACGTTTGCCACTTCGCTGAGCTTTTCGCAAGTGATAAACAAAAACATGCAGGTAGCTTTTATGGGCGATTTGGTTGCACAGGGAGGATACCTTGGATTGCCGTTTCACCGGGTCTATTACAACAATGCCGACCATAGTGTGGGCAAAGAGAAATTACCCGAAACACGTTTCAAACTTCCTTTAGGCGTACGATTCAATTATTTTGCCGGCGACCGGGTCGTATTCCGGACGTATTACCGGTATTACGTCGATAGCTGGGGCGTTTCGGCCCATACCGCAAGTTTGGAAACCGCATTTAAAATTACACCATTTGTTTCCATCAGTCCATTTTACCGGTATTATGTACAAACGGCATCGAACTATTTTGCTCCAATTTATGAACACTCGCTTTCAGAAAAATATGCTACCAGTAATTATGAATATTCGGCCTTTCATTCGAACTATGTTGGCGTAAATTTCAGGCTGGTACCTTTGCATGGGGTATTCGGAATCAAAAACCTGTCGATGGTCGAATTTAGAGTTGGACGTTATGTACAAACCACCGGGTTAGCTGCTAATAATATTTCGTTGAACCTGAAGTTTAAATAATTGGTGACGAATTGACCGCTAAATATAGGAACAATTTAATGTCGGTTCTCTATTTACTCATCCCAAGCCCGATAAGTCGGTCTTTTCCCCTCTCTTCCCGAAGAGAGGGGATAGAACACCAAAGGTGTGATGGGGGTGAATCAGAATTTCAAATCAAATTATACGACATTATCTCATTTTTAGCACTTTAAAGTCGTTGAAATGAAATGATTATTGCCCGATAAAATTTATTCATCACCCTGAAATGCTTGCATGGTTTAACCCCTACCAGGTATTCTGCATTTGCACCTTTATTTTTGCTACAAGACTTAATCTATTACGGCGAATTTTCCGCATAGCCGATAATTCTTTTATTTCACAGGACAACAAGGCTTCCAAAGTGGCTGTTTCAAAAGTCATAGGCCCTGTCATCCCGAACTCGTTTCGGGATATCTGATATACAATGCGTCGAGATCCAGAAACAAGTTCAGGATGACTTGATCGCGAACGTTCTGACTTTTGAGACAACCTCAAAGCAACGCAGACTTCGGGGTGAGCTCAGTCGAACGATACGCAGGGAGAGTCGGGATAAAAACGCGAATTCAAATGTGACAATATTTCATTCCCCTTACTTAAATAACCGATTGAATACCTAATGAAAAACGAAATGTTTGGTCTGATCCTATCCATTTCATGCTGAAAATCAAGCATCAAAAAAATAGTCGTTTCATCGGCCAAAATGAACCATTCGTGTGAAATATTGATCTATTCACTTAATTATCAGCTTTTTTTGACTGCTAGTTTAACATTGTTTTGTAAATTGCTAATCAAATAGTGATACAACAATCAATTTTGCCCGGTTTTGACGCGAAAAATCAAATTCATCGGGCAAAAAAACAAAAGTGGCATACCAAAATATTCTACCAGACCGGAAATTAATCCTGCCGATCGGCAAACGATCGGAGCGAAATCCTAAAAACGGGCTGAAGGGGTAAAAAAATGGGTCAGCGCGACGTGAAAATTTACCGTCGGATAAAAAAAATTAGGCGACGAATTGAAAAAATCGTTTGCCAATATGCAAAAATGAATGGATAGAGAACGAAAATAAGTGGATAGCGTGCGAAAATGAATCACCGGAATACAAAAATAAAAAGTAAGAATTAAAACTAGCAATAATGAAATAAGAAAATAAACGGCCGGTTACCGAAAATACGAGGACAAACAACAAAAAACGATTGCCGATTAAAAAAAACAATCAATTGAGCCCAATAAAAAAACAATAGTATTAACAGTTTAAAAGCATCTGTATGGAAAAACGTTTTGAAAATAAGCTAATTATGCTTAAAGCGGTTTTAAGTTTACTGCAACAGAATCAATCGTTGTGGCAGGATGCAGCGCCATTGGCGGCTGTGATTGCTGATCTCAAGGGATTGATTGCGCAGATTGAACAGTTTAAACAAACGACTTCACAATCGAATTCGGGATTGGTTGCAGCCAAACAAAGTTTGCAGGAAACGCTCATTAATCTGGCTTTTGAACTGGCATCGATGTTGTTTGCCTATGCGCGGCGCAACAACGACCCGGTTTTACTGGCCAAAGTCGATTTCTCGATTTCGCAACTACGAAATTTGCGCGACGATGAACTGGCAACCAAATGTTTGAGTTTACTGGCCCTCGGACAAAGTAAGGCAGAAGCTCTGGTTGAATATGGCACGACACCAGAAAAGTTGAACCTGTTCGGCGAACTGACCAATCAGTATGTTGAACAATTGCCCAACCGTAGGGTAACCCTCTCGGAGCGTAAGATGGCCAACGAAAAGATCAAAAACCTTTTGTCCGAAGCCTTGCTGGTTGCCTCCGAACAGCTCGACCGCATGATGGTACGATTTAAATCGCCACAACCCGATTTTTATATCTCGTACCTGAATGCACGTAAAGTGGTTGATTATGGTACACGCCACGATAAACCAGATGACGACACTACTCCTGACGAACCCGCTAAATAGCTTATTGGGCTAAGCTAGGTAACGGATGATTGATCCGACGACCGGATGATTTTACCCCTCGTTTGCAACGAGGGGTAATTGTTTTTGCGTCTGTGACGCATTGTTACCTCTATAAATGATAAAATTACTTTTGCGCTTAGTGTTGTGTTAACTTGATTTTGACAAGTCCCAATCACCCCAAATTTATTTCGGGGTTTTACCCAGTTAAGGGATGTCGAAACAAGTTCGGCATAACGCTCCGTCAAAAGATGATTAACACGATATTCGTTTGAGCTTAAGTAATAACGAAGGATTACTAGTCTTGCGTCTGCAACGCAATTTTAATTTGAAGATAAAAACGCTGACCCATTCACTCCTCGTTACAAACGAGGGACAGGAACACAAATATTCATTAGAAATAATAAAACAATGACGGCTGATAATTACTTTATTAAAGATCAAAACGCAGTATATTTCCTCACTTTTACAATTGTTGATTGGGTGGACGTATTTACACGTAAAGAATATAAAACAATAATTGTTGATTCATTGAATTATTGTATCAGTAATAAAGGTCTTGAAGTTTTTGCATGGTGTTTAATGTCAAACCATATTCATATCGTGTGCAGGGCCATTGAAAACTACAGGATTAGCGACATCATACGAGATTTTAAAAAATACACAGCTAAAACAATTATCGATCAGATTAAAACGAAACCCGAAAGCAGACGTGATTGGATGCTTTATCGTTTTGAATATAATGGCAAATTTGACAATCGAATTTCAAAATATCGATTTTGGCAAGATACCAATCATGCCATTCAGCTTAACAACAACGAAATGATTGAACAGCGAATAAACTATACCCACGATAATCCGGTTAGAGCATTTATTGTTGGACGACAAGAGGATTATCTTTATAGTTCGGCACGCGATTATGCTGGAGAAAAAGGCTTAGTTAATATTCAATATGCCTGATAAAAAAGACAATGCCCCTATCCTTTGTTTGAGCTTTAGCGGTAACGAGGGGTTATTGGTCTTACGTCTGTGACACAGTTTCAAATTGATGTTACAAACTCTGAACCATTTTCCCCTCACTATAAATGAGGGGCAGCGATGTGAAAAAGGCTTAGTTAATATTCAAAATGCCTAATAAAAAAGACAATGCCCCTACCCCTCGTTTGAGCTTTAGCGGTAACGAGGGGTTGTTGGTCTTGCGTCTGTGACGCAGTTTTAAATTGAAGTTATAAACTCTGAACCATTTATCCCTCATTATAAACGAGGGGCAGCGACGATTTCATTAATATTCAAAATGCCTGATAAAAAAAGACAATACACCTACCCCTTGTTTGAGCTTTGTCGGTAACGAGGGGTTGTTGGTCTTAGGTCTATGACGCAGTTTTAAATTGAAGTTATAAACTCTGAACCATTTACCCCTCGTTATAAACGAGGGGCAGCGACGTGAAAAAGGCTTAGTTAATATTCAATATGCCTGATAAAAAAGACAATGCCCCTATCCTTTGTTTGAGCTTTAGCGGTAACGAGGGGTTATTGGTCTTACGTCTGTGACACAGTTTCAAATTGATGTTACAAACTCTGAACCATTTTCCCCTCACTATAAATGAGGGGCAGCGATGTGAAAAAGGCTTAGTTAATATTCAAAATGCCTGATAAAAAAAGACAATACACCTACCCCTCGTTTGAGCTTTAGCGGTAACGAGGGGTTGTTGGTTTTGCGTCTGTGACGCAGTTTTAAATTGAAGTTATAAACTCTGAACCATTTACCCCTCGTTATAAACGAGGGGCAGCGACGTGAAAAAGGCTTAGTTAATATTCAATATGCCTGATAAAAAAGACAATGCCCCTAGCCCTCGTTTGAGTTTTGGCGGTAACGAGGGATTATTGGTCTTACGTCTGTGACGCAGCTTTAAATTGAAGTTACAAACTCTGAACCATTTTCCCCTCGTTACAAACGAGGGGAAGCGACGATTTCATTAATATTCAAAATGCCTGATAAAAAAAAACAATACACCTACCCCTCGTTTGAGCTTTAGCGGTAACGAGGGGTTGTTGGTCTTGCGTCTGTGACGCAGTTTTAAATTGAAGTTACAAACTCTGACCCATTTACCCCTCGTTGCAAACGAGGGGCAGCGACGGTTAAAAAACATAAATAAAGTTTACGCTACTGAATAACAACTAAACAATAAAGCTTTAATTTTGAAGAAGCTGAAAAGGAAGAAAGGGAGAGGTAAGTTTACTCAGATGAAAACCTTGAACATCTAGAAAAAATAAAAAGTAATTTTAGGTGCAAGGTGAATTTTACAATGCAAGGACCGTAAATATATGGGGATAAAATTGGCATACATAAGCAAACTGTCCATTGCAGGATTCTGTTGCTTCGTTGACTAAAAAGCAACAAATTGAAAAGAGCACATCAGAGAAAGTTCATTGAGAAGCTTTCTCTCTGAGTGTATTTTGCAGGCTGTTAGCAAAAATATAAAGAAGCATACCAACGAGTCAGACTAAATAGATACATTTATATGAAAATTCAAAAATTAATCATTGATAATCTTTATGGCTTCGTTCATAAAACAATAGTTTTTAAAGAAAATATTAATTTATTGGTTGGAATTAATGGTTCTGGTAAAACTAGTGTATTAAATATACTGCATTGGTTAACCAAGCCTTCATTACCAGACTTGGCTGTTACTGAATTTAACAAATTAATACTCCTATTTTCTTTCAAAAAAGAGGATTATTGTTTAGAGGCAACTCAAGATAATGTTGAAGTTAGGATTTTCTTAAAAAATCTCACAACTGGTTATGTGTTTGAATCTATTCAGGCTACATTTTATATACATCCATCGAAAATTTCGAAAAATGAAAAATTAAAATCTGAGTTTAGAGAGCAATATATAAATCTAGCTCCAGAGAAGCATGAAGTTGCAACTTGGAATTTCATATTTGATATTTTGCCTATGCCCATTGTTATAGGTCTTGATAGATTTTTACAAAACAAAAATGAACCTAATTCCAAAAGAGATCAACGATCTATTCGAACGCAAAAAGATCCTTTAGTTAATGTTCAAGAAATTGCGAATAGAGAATATAGTATATATAGAAGCCGAATGCTCAGTTTAAATTCTGGACTGAATGAAAAAATAATGATGGCTTCATTTAATGAAGTTTATAAAGAAGACCAGTTAAATAAATTATTGGGGAAGCCTATTATTACAAAACAACAACTGGTCGATTTAGAAATAAAGGTCACTAAATATTTTAATGAGTCCGTTTTTAACAATAAAGAAAGAACAAATAGGGGAAATAGTTCTATTGATATTATAAAGAATTATTTTAAAGAATTAAAAGGAATTTTAACGGAAGAGAACAAAGATAGAGTTCCTCTAGTTTATCTTATGAATATCAGTCAATTCATGAAGATAAATGTATTACTTGATGAGTTTGAGCTGTTTGAAAAACGTTCTAAAGCTTTCTACAACAGAATTGATGCCTACCTTACAACATTAAATAGTTTTTTTAAAGATTCAGCAAAAGAAATAATTTTCCAGAAAGATATTGGCGAACTGAAATTTAATATTCTTGATAAAAATTTATCGTTAATTGAAAAAAACAGAGATATAGAAACACTTTCATCAGGGGAGAAACAAATAATTATATTATTTACCTATTTGAGTTTTAATACTTCAAATGGAAATTTATATATTATTGATGAACCTGAATTATCTCTACACCCTAAATGGCAAGAAGATTTTCTGCCAAATGTAGAAAAATTGATGCCTCCCAATTCTCAATTACTTATTGCTACACATTCTCCAATAATTGTAGGTAAAAGAAAAGAATATTGCACTGTTTTATTACCATATAACGATTAACTATGTTGACACTTGATGAAAGTATTCCATCATTTTCAGATTTGTATTTACAAGGACAAGATATTTTCTGGGAACAGTTCAATGAAGTTAACTTTTATGTAGAGGACACGGAATTAGAACAGTTATATTTTCAGATATTAAAGAAAATTTTCCCAAATATTAAAATTGAAAAAATTTTCCCTTTAAATGGCAAAAAGAATGTAATAGAAGATGCCAAAGCAAATAGAAATAATAAAAAAAGAATCTATATCGTAGATAAGGATTTCGATGACCTACATGGTAGAATTGAATTAATTGATAATCTTTTTTACCTTGATCATTATTGTATTGAGAATTACTTATTTGAAGAAATATCAATATTAGAATTCGTGGTTTCGGAAAATCCTAAAATAAAACAACATGAGTTTACACAAAAATACCATTTAAGCGAAAGAATATCAATCATTTTAGAAAAATTGATTTACATAAATTCATTACATTTTATTGTACAGAAATTAGGTTTGCCTTTCGAAAATTCAAGTCTTCATATAGATTGCTTTTTGCAGAAAAACAAAATCGAAATATGTCAAAATAAATTAAGATTATATAAGGAAAAACTTCAACAATATATAGTTCAAAACAATTTAACAATTGATTTGGAAAATACCATTGTTAATAATATTAAAGAATGGAAAGCCCAAGAAATTATAGAAAAAAATATATGTGGAAAGCACATCCTTTTCATTCTACTACATGACTTAAAAAAGGAATTTAGCATTAAAAAATTACCTGATCATTATTCTGCCTGTTATCGCCTTGCGAAAGAGTGCCGGTTTGAATCATTACATTTTCTCAGACAAAATATTTTGGAATTTTGGAATTAAGTACTTTTTAGTGGTTGGTGCTGATTTGCAAATCAGCACTCTGAAGTTCTGTATTTATAATCTAGTCGTACAACATCGCATATTCAAATTTTAGTTTTGTAGTAGTAATGTCATTATTCTCCCTATAAAAAATAGACCTATTCAAAACAAGCCTGTATTAAAGTAAAAATCGTATGAAATAGCCATGTGTGCAACAATCCGCATAAACCGAAAAATATATAAATGGCTATTCCATGAGGTTGATGTATTATTCCAAAAGAAGACGTTAATACCAAAATTGTAAAACATTAAAAGAAAAAATACGAATGAAAAAACAGTTCAGGAATTTTCGGTTTGTGGTATTTGTGCTGCTGTTGTTGCTTAGTAGCGCTCAGATTACCACCAACGCTCAAACATCAACCCCACTTCTGCGCAGTGTTCCCGAAGCCGAAGGGGTTTCGTCGCAGGGAATCCTTACTTTTCTCGATTCGGTAGCTGTTAGCCGGCACGAACTCCACAGTTTTATATTCGTGCGCCACGGAAAAGTAATTGCCGAAGGTTGGTGGAATCCGTATCAACCCGAATTAAAGCACACACTTTACTCGTGCAGTAAAAGTTTCACCTCCACGGCCATTGGTTTTGCAGTAAGCGAAAAACGTTTGACCGTTAACGATCGGGTAATTTCATTCTTTCCGAACGATTTGCCCGATACAATCAGCCCTTTTTTGGCTAACCTGAAAGTAAAAGACCTGCTTACCATGTCAGTCGGGCAGTCGGCAGAACCGACCAAGGTGTTGCTAACCGACAATTGGGTAAAAGGATTCCTGGCTACCCGTCTTGCCTACGAACCGGGAACCAAATTCCTATACAATTCGATGGCCACCTATATGCTTTCGGCAATTATACAAAAAGTAACCGGAGAAAAGGTAATCGACTATCTCACACCAAGGTTATTTCAACCGTTAGGCATTCAAGGAGTCGATTGGGAAGTCGATCCACGCGGAATAAATACGGGAGGATGGGGATTGAGGGTGAAAACCGAGGACATGGCTAAATTTGGACAGCTTTATCTGCAAAAAGGAAAATGGAACGGTCGGCAAATCCTGCCCGAAGCCTGGATTACAGAGGCGACTACGTTTAAAATCGACCAGGCGCCTGATGCAACACCGGATAAAAGAAACCAAAGCGACTGGATGCAGGGTTATTGTTACCAGTTTTGGCGTTGCCGCAACAATGCGTTCAGGGGCGATGGGGCTTATGGGCAATTTATCATTGTGATGCCCGAAAAAGATGCGGTAATTGCTATTCAGGCCGAAACCGCCAATATGCAAACCGAACTCAACCTGGTATGGAAGTGTTTATTGCCTGCCATAAAAGATGAAAAACTACCCAAAAACAGCACGTTGGCCGCCAATCTGAAGCAAAGACTGGCCACACTGACGCTTCCGTTGCCCGCAAAAGGAATGAATGCCCCGATTGGTTCGCAACTCTCCGGAAAAGTTTTCGCCTTTACGCCTAACGACCTGCATTTCGAAAGTTTGTCGTTCAACTTCACAACCGATCGGTGCCGGGTTACGCTAAACACAGCCGGAAACAAACACACATTCACCTTTGGCGCAGGCCAATGGATCGCTGGTGAAACCACATTAGCAGGTCCTAATCTATTGGGGGCGGCTAAAGCGCACAATGTTGGACTACCGCCCGAAAAAGTGGTTGGTTGTTACAGTTGGAAAGATGATCGCACGTTGGAATTGGTGTTGCGCTACATCGAAAGTCCACACACCGAACGGATAACCTGTCGGTTTAGCGGGAAAAAGTTGGAAATGGATATTCAGTTTAGCAATACGCCCAAAACCATTCAGCACGTTTCGGGTGAAACGAAGTGAACCATGAACACACTCCCACCCCACTCCTCCGGAAAGGATTAAAATGGCACAGGTGCGGATGGCGATTTGTCGGTAAACATCGAATAACAAGCTTTGGATTGTCCTGTATGGGACAAGAGACATGCATATTTTCATTAGTTCTACCGACTTGTCGTTCCTAACGCCTGTCTGTCGTAGGCAGGGAACAAGAAAACTAAATTTAAACAGTCTCTTAGTCATTAATCAATGTATATCAAAAAAACAGGTTTTTATCCAATTTAACCAGAATACATTTATCAACAGACGATAGTGAAGACCAGAACACACTAAAAAAACGGGGCGAAACCTGAAAAGCCAAACGAGTAAGGAAAAAACAAGCAATATGGAAAATCTGGAAAGTAACGTAGAAAATTTGGAAAATAATGTACCTGCTGAAAATTCAGCAAGGAGTAATTCTGAAATTAGTGAATGCCTGATGGAAGCATCGAAATGGGGTAAGTTTTTAGCCATTGTGGGATATGTTGTGATGGGCTTCTTTGTTTTGCTGGCCCTGTTCATGATCGTTGGATTTTCATTTATGGCTAAAGCTACGGGTAAAGTATTTTCAACCTTCTGGATTGGATTGGTTTATATGGTATTTGCATGTATTTATTATATCCCGATTACCTATTTGTATAGGTTCTCGGTGCAGATGAAAAAGGCAGTTCAATCGAATGATGAAAGTTTATATACATCAGGATTTCAAAACCTTAAATCGCTTTTCAAATTCTTAGGAATCTTTACTATCGTGATATTATTGCTTTATGGCCTGATTTTGGTAATCGCGTTGCCAATAGCTCTGTTTCTTAAATAAAAAACAGAATGCAGAAAGGCTCCGGAACTGCCCTTCGTTTGAGCATTGGCGATAACGAGGAGCCGTTGCTTTTACGTCAATAACGTAATTTTAAATTGATGTTACAAACGCTAAAACATTTGCACCATATTGCAAATGAAGAATAGAATTCGACTTTATCCTATTTTTTTAATCAACCTTTTTTATCCTGAATCAATGAAGTGGCAGGTTCCTGCCCGACGTCAGGCGGGGATTTTTCAGCTTTTGGCCTTTATGAACAGGGTGAAAAAGCTAAAAAATATTTTCTTGTCAGGTAACCAGTTAAAGTAAGATATTAACAGTATTCGTAAACTTGAATAACAACCTATAGAAAACAAGACTCATGAAAACCATTACACTTGAATTTTCGAAACTTCAGATTTTGAAAGAGAAAGAACGCTGGAAGCTGTATTTTATTATTGTTACCGAACATCCTACCGATCACGAACAAATGGTTATTTCAACTTTTCCTGATCCGTACATCCGGTTAAAACCCAACCAGGATAACCTGATCAGTTTCGAACCGGAAGGAAGCGGTGAAACTGATGGTTTATTCGTAATCGAACGACCAATACCCACCGACGAACGCATTAAAGTACGTGTTTACCTCCGCCAATGCCGCAAGAATCTCCGCAGTTTAGGCGATTCGTTAAAAGACCTGAATACAACCCTGGGCGGAGATGCGTTTCAAATTGTGGATGAATTAATGGGAACAACGGTTCCCTGGCTGGTGGTTGCCAAAAAGGCAGTGCCAATGATCGGAACAGCATTATGCCAGATTAAAGACCGTGACATGGGATTTGTCAGCATGGACGAATCGTTTAAAGAAGACGCCGGATTAAATGGTGTATTGAAAAGAGCCAATACATTTTCAACCGGAGAGGCCAAAATAGAATGGAAATGGAAGATTTGTGATTCGGAATAGGTGATGTGGGTGTCAACAATGACATGGCGATTTCAACGATAATCAATAAAAAACGTCAAAAAGAAATAGGGTAAACGATAATTCATGCGGAATTAGGTTGTTCACGGGTTGAAACATCAAACCCTGACAACCTATTTTTTTTGAATTCATATTTTATCAACCTGTAAAAAACAAATACATGCAGAAAAAATTTACTTTACTCATGTTCCTTTTTTTGACAGGAATAATCGGAGTTCAGGCACAAAGCCTGTTACTTACAGCAAAAGATGGAATGGCAACTAACAGATCGCTGGAAATAGTGAGAAAGTTTACCTTTTCAAACAACAGCCTGTTGATTAATTATCTGAGCGGTCCAGTTGAAACATACAGTTTGGACAACATCAGCAAACTCACATTTAAATCGGTAATCACCGGAGTTGATGAGCTCAATCTGGAAAGTTCGGCCATCATGAAAGTGTATCCGAATCCAGTCAGCGATGTGGTTTACATACAGAATGCGCCGGAGACCGATTTTACCGTTTCCATTTACCGGATGAATGGAATGTTGGTCCTTACGACCAAGTTAAGTTCGGGCAGCAAATCGATAGATGTCAGCTATCTGTCGAGCGGATTATACCTGTTGAACGTAAATAGTCGGACATTTAAATTCGTCAAGTTATGAGGAAATGCGTTCTACTTTATCTAGGCTTGGTTTGTAGTACAACATTACTCTCTCAGGAAAAAATATATATTCACAAATCGGATAAAACATCGGCAGAGGCCAAGATCTCGAATATCGACAGTATCTATTTTAGTTCCGATGCCTCGAAAGCCTATTTCAGAATAAGCGGGCTGCTTTCTGAATATGCAGTATCCGAAATCGACAGCGTTTCGTTCATTGACTATTCAAACACCATTTATGTCACTTACAGCGGAACAACTGCAACAATAATCAATCCGCTGGCATCCAACGGGGTTACAGTGACCGTATCTGGAGCCAATGTAACCGTGAATTCAACTTCAGCAGATACCGACATCAGCTATAACCTGAGTGGAACCACCACCAATGGAATGTTTAAAGTTTACAGTACATCAAAATTCAACCTGAAACTGAATGGCGTTACCCTAACCAATTCAACTGGTCCGGCTATCAACATACAATCGAGTAAAAAGTGTAACATTACTCTCCTGGCAGGTACAACCAGTTCGCTGACTGACGGAAGCACCTATGCAACCAGCACCGAAGACCAGAAAGCAACGCTATTCAGCGAAGGACAGATTGATTTTGACGGTACGGGTAGCCTAACCGTAAAAAGCAATTCGAAACATGCCATTTGTAGCGACGATTATATCGACATCCAGAATGGTACAATTACTATTTCGGGGGCAAAAAAAGATGGAATACATGCCAACGATTATTTTGAAATGAGCGGAGGAACGCTAAATGTAACCGCAACCAGCGATGGCATTGAATGCGAAGGCGGAAATGTTATTATCTCGGGAGGAACAATTACAACAGCAAGCGCATCGGCCGATGTAAAAGGAATAACCTGCGACAGTACAATGGTTATTACGGGTGGGACAATAAACATGACTGTCAACGGAAATCAGTCAAAAGGACTGAAATCGGCTCAGGAAATGACACTCAGCGGAGGTACAATCACGATCAATACATCAGGGGCCGCAGTTCTCGAATCTTCAGGATCGGGATACGATCCATCGTATTGTACTGCGATAAAAAGCGACAGCACCATAACCATAAACGGATCAAGCATTACCATTATTAGTAGTGGAGCAGGCGGCAAAGGCATATCTTCAGATAAAAGCATTGTTGTTAAGTCCGGATCTATCAACATAAAAACTTCGGGCGCAGGAGCCACCTACAAAAACACATCGGGAACTACCGACTCGTATAATGCAACCTGTTTTTCTGCAGCAAATATCAATATTGTAGGTGGAAGCGTTACAACGTCGAGTTCAGGAGCCGGAGGAAAAGGATTAAAAGCGGATACTTCCATTACGATTGGTGATTCGAATAATACGCCAACTATAGGCATCACTACAACGGGATCGAAATTTATTGTTTCAGGGTCAGATTATTGTCACCCAAAGGCCATTTTAAGCGATGGAACAGTGACGATAAACAATGGAAATATAACGATTTCTTCATCAGACGATGGTATTCATGCCGAAACTGCGTACACCCAAAACAATGGAAGCGTAACCATTAGCAACTCCTATGAAGCTGTCGAAAGTCGGAACATAACCCTAAACAATGGAACTTTAAATGTAACGGCCTCTAACGATGCAATTAACGCAACCGCAGGAACAGTAAGTGGTGGAACCGAATCGAACGACGGAAGTAGTTTAAATGTGAAAGGGGGTACATTAATAGCTACCTGTACCAATGGTGACGCCATCGACAGTAATGGAAATATTTACATTTCAGGAGGAACAACTATTGCTAATGGTCCAACTTCTGGGGTGGAAGAAGCTGCCGACTTTAACGGTAGTTTTGTTATGACAGGCGGGTTATTTATAGGCGCAGGCTCCAACTCGAACATGTCAAAAGCGATGAGTATGACCTCGACTCAATCCAATATGTTTATTACTTCTTCGTCTATGATTTCTTCGAGTACACTTTTGCATATTCAGAATGCAAGCGGAACGGATGTTTTAACATTCAGACCCCAAAATGGAGGGTATGACTTTCTATTCTCGTCTTCATCTTTAACCAAAGGAAGCTCCTACTCGATATACACCGGAGGATCATACACCGGAGGAAGTTCGACTAATGGATTATACACTGGTGGAACTTATTCAACGTCGGGAGCGAGCCTGAAGAAAACAGTAACGTTGTCAAACTCGTCAACCGTAAATACAATTACGTTTTAACATTAATTCGAAAATACTAGCTCACTTTTTCATATTTTCGTCAAGAAGCCCCGGATTTATTCCGGGGTTTCTTCTTTTTGAATCATACAAAAACCAGAGGAAAAAAAAGAGCAACAAAACCCTCAGGTAAAGTTGCTCTTCTTTTCAGCTAATTTTTTTAGCTTACTTCACATATTCAGCTTTTTGCAGAAATTCGAGTGATTGTTTTACTCCATCGATTGGATTGGAATTAAATTCTTCCACTTCAACGATAAATTTCTTCATTCCAGCCGTTTTTGCATTTTCGAAGATTGGTTTGAAATTCATCTTTGCATCGCTTCCACCCAACTCTCTCTTGTCTTTCACGTGCCACAATTCGAAACGGCCCGGATAAGCTTTAAAATAATCGACAGGATTTTTCCCGCCTTCAGTAATCCAATACAGATCCATTTCGAACATTACCTTTTTAGGATCGGTATTTTTCAACATAAAGTCATAAATAATTTGTCCATCGACTGTTTTAAATTCACCACTGTGATTGTGGTATCCAAAACGAATTCCAGCTGCATTACATTTAGCACCAACGGCATTGAAATAATCGCAATAACGTTTTGTCCCGGCAATGCTTTCGTAACCAACCTTATCCATAAAAGGCTGAACAATGTATTTTACTCCGGCAGCTTTGTGTGCAGCGATACAAGTATCCCACCATTTCATGCAGGCATCCCATCCGGCTTTGTCAGGAACAGGCTGTCCGCAATGTGAGGAAAAGAAATTCAAACCATTGGCATCGCACAATGCTTTAAAAGCAGCGGGTTCCATACCATAAAATTTACCATCACCATATCCGGCAGCTTCAACAATTTGATACCCCATGGTACCAACCTTCTCAACAACATCTTTAATGTTTGTTGCCTTTATAGCTTCGCGAACCGAATACAATTGAAGTCCAACTTCCTTACCTTTTTTAGGTGCAGCAAATACACTGCTTACAAAAACAGCCAGTACAACGACTGTCAATAACATTTTTGCATTTTGTCTTAAACTCATGATTAAAATTTTAGTTGATTTAGATTGAATGTATGTCATATACCTTTTCAGGTAACAGCAAAAATAGCTTCTATAAACCAATCCTGAAACAGATTGCTAAATTTTGTTGCTTTACGATTAACAATTATAGTTCGCTGTTTTTATAGTCCCATCCCAAAACGCTTGCTATTACCGGCAAAACATGAGCTGCCATTTTTCGTTGTCCCTGGTAATTCGGATGAGTATCCGACCCCAAATCTTTTTCAGGATTCATTAAATAGGTCGGAATTCCAACGAAATACACATTTTTCTTTTGATAAACCTCCCTGATATCTTCCACCATCTCCTTAACATACGAATAGCAGGGTTCATCAATCATAGGCCCCACAATACAAAAAATAGGTAAATCGCCATATTGTTTGCGGACTTCGTTAATCAAATTCGTATATCCTTCCTTAAAAACAGCCTTATCAGGAAAAGGTTGAGTGCTGTAATCGTTGGTTCCCAAATTAATGACGACCATATCGGGCTTCCATTGTTTGAAATTCCAGAGAGGTTGTTCCTTTTCATCGTAAACCCGGTTAAAACGATTGGGCATGGCACTGGGCGAAACTTTCTCGTTGTAGCCGTAATTACGCACAACGCCCAATCCGGAATGAGCCACGATATGGTAATCGGCTTTGAATGCACGGGCAATAATTGGAGCATAACTCAGATAATTGTTCTCGGTTGATGGTTTCCAATGTTCAGTTTTCGAAAGCCCTTCGGTTCCATAACCGCAGGTAATTGAATTACCGATGAACTCAATTTTTCGTGCAGGAATGTCTTTCCATGGAAGCATCTCGCCATTTTCGGAAAGGATAATCCCCTTAAAGGTTCCAACTCCCTGATTTCCTTCTGTGCGTTTATAAATCTGCACTTTATGAATTTGTGTTCCTAGTTTATTGTCGATAACCAAAGTGGTATCGCTTTTAACATCAAAAGTTTTGGATGGCTGTCCATCGACAATAACATTGTAATAATTGTGGCCGGTATCGCTCATTTTAACCGAACAGGTAGTGCTCCGAAAGCTGAATTGAATGTAAACGCCCGACCAATCGAACTGGACTTCATGCGGATCTGAAAAATCAAACCTGCCCACATACCTGATATCGGTATTACTGGCAGGTATAAACCTGGTTTGTGCCCAGCCTGATAAGCAACCCAGGAGGAAAGCAAAAACAAAAAACAATCGATTCATAATTCTACGATATTATAGTTTAACCTTGATTTCAAAACCGGAAATACTACTTTCGATGAGATGCTCCCTTTGACTGCCTTCGCAAACTTCGGCAAAACTCAGTTCAACGCTCAGGGAGCGGCGCTTTGGTCTCCGGGTTAGACTTCTGTCTTCATTCAAAAAATGCATCAATGCCCGGATAGTTATATTTTTCGCGGGCTTCGGCTTCCGTCAGCAAGAAGAAACGGAGTTCAGCTTCAGCACAAACCACACCGACTGCATTAATCAGTCGCGATTGAATTGTTGCCATCCGTTTGTTTTGTTCAAGCAGCTTTGCCCGAATGGTTATTTCGCCCTGATCAATCAACAAGGGTTTCTTAAACCTGACTTTCATTTCAGCCGTCACGCCAACCGTTCCGCATTTGACGTAAACCACCCAACCGGCAATTTCATCGAGCAAAGTCGATTGAATTCCGCCATGCAATACTTTGGGGTAACTCTGCAAAATCGGACGGGGAATCCAGTGCGAAACGACTTCATCGTCGTCTTCCCAGAATTCGAGGTGCAAACCAAATTCGTTGTAGGGCGAACAACCGAAACACTGGTAAACTTCAGGATCGTCGTTTAAATGAATATTTTTAATCTTTCTCATGATTTACAAAAATAGCAAACCCTCCAGTTCATTGGTCCATACATCGAATTCTTTGTGATTTTATTCTGTATGAATAAACTTTACTTAAACTAATCTGTGTCAGCTCACCAAACTCAAGCGAATTAAGCCTGAAATGATCCGTTTATCAACGATTTCACTCAAAAAAATTGACTTTTAAATTCATTTTATCTAGTTTAGACAAACAAAAAAAGTAAAAATGATCAAATCGTCCGAACTCATTATAAATGCCGATGGAAGCATTTTCCATTTACACCTTAAACCTGAACAAATTGCTGACAACATCATATTGGTTGGTGACCCCGGAAGGGTTGAACTGATCGGGAAATTACTAACCGACATTGAATTTCAGGCACAGAACCGGGAATTTGTTTCAACCACCGGAAAATACAACGACCAGCGCATTACCATTGTCTCAACCGGCATTGGCACCGACAACATCGACATTGTGGTGAACGAACTGGATGCCCTGGCCAACATCAATTTAGTTACACGCGAAATCAACCCCATTCACCGCAAATTAAACTTCGTACGAATCGGGACTTCAGGAGGACTGCAGGATTTTCTACCAGTGAATTCGTTTGTCGTTTCTGAAAAAGCCATCGGTTTTGATGGTCTGTTGAATTTTTATGCCAACCGAGATTCGGTTTCGGATCTTGCTTTCGAAGAGGCTTTCAAAAAGCACACCGACTGGGGAAAACAACTGACATCGCCGTACGTGGTCGATTGTTCGGAAATGTTGTTCAATAAGATTCACCGGGACAATACGATTACCGGAGTGACCATCTCTGCACCCGGGTTCTATGGCCCTCAGGGAAGAGTGTTGCGTTTGCCACTGGCCGATCCGCTGTTGAATGAAAAGATCGAATCATTTTCATTTGAAGGGCATCAGATAACCAACTTTGAAATGGAATGCTCGGCCATATACGGATTATCAAAACTCCTCGGGCACAATGCGCTGACCGTATGCCTCATTATTGCCAACCGGATTAAAAAGGATGCGAATGCCAATTACCATCAATCGATTGAGACATTGATTGAACTTGTACTTAATCGCTTAACAAGTTAAACAAGGCTAGTATGAATGAACTCAAGCTGAAATCTCTGATTGCACTACTGGACGACCCCGATGAATCTGTCTTCAACCTTGTGTTGGAAGAAATTCTAAAAGAAGACATTTCGATCGTCGATCGTTTGGAACACATTTGGGAAACCAGTTTGGAAGAACTGGTTCAGGATCGAATTGAGTTTATTATTCAGCAAATTCAACTAAAAGATACAAAGGAGAAGATTAAAAACTGGGCTAGTCAGGAAACCGTGGATTTATTTGAAGGGATATTTTTGATTTCACGTTATCAATATCCTGAATTAAAACTCAAATCAATACAAATCCAACTCGAGAAGATAAGAAAAGACATTTGGCTCGAATTCAAAAATTCGCAAACCTCGCTTGAAAAAATCACTATCCTGAACCATATCTTCTTTAATCGTTATAAGTTTAAAATTGACAAGGAGAATACTGAATCGCCGCAAAATTCATATATCAACCGGGTACTGGATACACGGAAAGGCAACCCAATTTCGATCTCGATTATCTACACATTAATCGCACGTTCGCTCGATCTTCCTATTCATTACATCGATTTTGAAACCAATCCGTTAGTTGGTTTTTTCGATAAGGAAATTGCGCGGCTGGAGAATGAAGAAGGCAACAACAACCAAATTCTTTTTTATATCAACCCATCGAACAAAGGGGCCATTATTGGACCCAGGGAAATCGATTACATCAGGCAACCAACCGATTTGCATGATAAGAAACATCACCCGGAACCTTGTCCCGACCGCATTATCATTAAGCGGCTGGTTGAAAAACTCAGTAACGACTACAAACAGGCCGGATCACTTGAAAAGGTATATTACCTGAAAGAGATCGCCCAAATACTTTAGGTTCGTCCATTCGCAATATTGTCCAAAATTTGTTGGACGAAAAACGACATCCGGCTTATTGGCAATAAAAAATAGTCATCAGTCATTCCCCCTCCAAAATCCTCAATCAACATTTCATACCTCTACGCACACCCGTCGAAAACTTCGAGCAACATCTGTAGGCCTACAGACCCTTGCCTGAGTTTTCGGACAATTCGTCGTAAACCTTACCGGTCTGCACTCAGGTATAAAACAAAAGGCTCTCCAGATTTGGAAAGCCTTTTGTTTTATACCTTTGTTTTTATTTCATTAGAAGTAGTAAACATTCTTACTTCCACGTTTAACCCTGCGAACATCCTGATTCAGGATCTCAATAACCGTGCGGCGATTGGCCTGATGATCAACCTCCGGACAGTCAACCCCATCAGCACATTTGTTGATCAACTGCGTTTCGCCATAGCCCTTGGCAACCAAACGACTCTTGGCAATTCCTTTACCAATCAGATAAGCCATTACCGATTCGGATCGATTCTGAGATAATATCATGTTCGATTCTGAAGATCCCCGACTATCGGTATGTGAACCAATTTCAATCCTGACTTCAGGATTTTCAATCAATATTTTCGCTAATTTATCCAATACAATCGCAGCATCAGGACGAATATTGTATTTGTTTAGGTCGTAATACAAATCATCGAGAACAAACTGTTTTCCAGTTGATAATTTTTCCAATTCAACAGTCAGCGAATATTCCCCCGGAGCTTTATCAACGCTGGAGAATTTGACTGTTTTATCAAAGAATTCATCAGCCGAAACATAGAAAGTATAATCGGTCGAAGCATTCATTTTCATTTTAACGATTCCGTTATTGTCTTCCAATTCCGCTTCATCATATTTGCCTTCTGAAATATCAACTAAAGCATTTGGAATAATCAACCCAGATTCTTTATCAATAACTTCGATAGTCAGATAGGGATAGGCCTGTTTGAGGAAAACATCTTCGTTTTGCATGACATCAAACATGGAACCATGAACCTTAATATCCTTTTTTTGAGGCATATAGGTTGCATTTTCGGCCTGAAGCTGATATTTTTCACGTGGGTCAACTGAAAACTCAACGGAACCCTCTTTATCAGCAACTTTCGAATCGACGACCTTTCCATCAGAACCTACAAGTGCAATTTTGGAACCTGGTAACAACGCTTTGGTGTGATCATCACGACTAATAACTCTTAAATCAATCTTGTTTACTTTGAAATAATAATTATCATCAGCTCCTTTTCCTCCAGGTCGGTTCGACGAAAAATAACCTGACAATGAATCAGGGTTGAACACCAGTCCAAAATCATCATATTGAGAATTGATCGAAGTACCCAGGGTTACAACCAGGTAATTTCCATTTTCTTCCTCCTTGGCCGCAAAAATATCTAATCCGCCACTTCCCGGATGACCATTTGATGCAAAATAGAGTATCCCATCTTTATCGACATAAGGAAACATTTCCTTTCCCCGGGTATTAATACTTTCGCCCAAATTTAGCGGCTTTCCCCATGATCCGCCCGTCCATATCGATTTATATATATCAGTTTCACCCAGTCCACCGGGCATGTCCGATACAAAATAAATGGTTTTGTTATCAGGAGATAAGGCCGGATGACCTACCGAATAACTATCACTATTATAAGGGAAACTTCGAATGTTTTTCCATTCTTTCCCGTCAAAATCTGAAATGAAAATCTTCAGGTTATTTATTCCTTCTGATGTTCGGTTAATCTTACCATCGACAAAGTTATTACGGGTAAAATAGATCGTATTAAAATCGGAGGTAAAACAAACCGGTCCTTCATGAAACCGTGAGTTTAGCGACGATGAAAATGGCTTGTCTTTCTTGTTTGTTGATATCTGTCCCTGCTCTGTTTTATACAAATCCAGGAAGGGCTGGCCATTCCATTGAAAGGTATTCCGAACCATAGAAAAACTATCTTTGGCCGACGAATAAACAATTTGGTCTTTATAATAAGTCGGACACATATCGGTAAACTTTGTATTGCCATCCAAATTGCTGATCGTGATATTTTCGAGAGCAGATTTACGATTTAGCAGTTTACTGATATTTTCCAACTGATTTTTGGCTCTTTGATCTCCCGGAAAACTAATGATATATTTTTCGAGCCACTTCTTCGAATCCTCAAACTGACCGGCAATGCGAAGCAATTGTGCATATTCATAAAAATCTTCGGCCTTATGCTCTTCCAACTGAACCAATTTCGAATAATAAACCAATGCTTTCTTGTAATCAAGCATTTTGTCATAACTATAAGCCAATCGCTGGACGATATTCGGACTGGTATTTCCCTCCTGATAAAGTTTCTCGTAGATTTCTGCAGCTTTACTGTAGGCAAGACTTTCAAAAAGCTGGTCAGCCTTCTTTTCCTGATTAAACTGAGCGGATACCGAAACAGGAAATAAAACCGACAAAAACATCACAATTACCGGGATCGATATTTTTATGTATATTGATTTCATAGTAATAAGGGTTTCTAAAAGTAACGTGGTGACAAAATCTTTCTATTCCGGAATGCAATATCATAACTGATATAAATTTCATGGGTGCCTTGATTGTATGGCCGCAAATCAGACTGTGATAAATCATACGAATAGCCAACACTAAGCTGATTGGTCAAATCAAACTTTGCCAATGCCCCCAATGAGCCATCATTTCTGAACATAGCTCCCAGCCACAATTGATCGTGCAACAACACTGCGGCTGAAAGCTCGGCAGAAACCGGAGAACCGCTTACCATACGAATCGTTGTCGAAGGTTTAAATTTTATATTTTCAGCAATATTCATTACAAACCCTCCCGTCAGGAAATAGTGTCTTTCCTCCTTGTTGGCCAATGTATTATTTTGAGTGTCAGACAAACTATTTTGAAGCATCTTCGGAATAGACAAACCTACATAGAACCGGTCAGAATACAAATAAGTACCAACACCAACATTGGGCAAATATAATTTCCGATAACCATTTGTATTGATGTAATCATCGTTCTGTGCTCCCTCAAGAGCCAATAAATTGATATCGTAGATATTGACTCCACCTTTTAACCCAAAGGCCAGTTTTACTTTTGTTGTAATTTTCAGCTGATAGGAATAATCAGCATAAATTCCAGTCTGCTTAACCGGCCCAATTTCATCATGCAGCAAACTTAAACCTACGCCAACATTGTAGTTCAGAAATGGGCTGTTTACTGAAACTGAAAGTGTCTTTGGCGCTCCGTCCATTCCAACCCATTGCTGGCGGTGCATGGCTACAAAATTCATTGTACCACGGCTCCCGGCATAGGCTGGATTTATGGATACCGGATTATGCATGTATTGCGTAAACATAGGATCTTGCTGAGCCGATGCGTTCCAGGCTAAAAATAAAAGCATAAACAGGAAGATAGTGCTTTTCATTCGATCGAATTCTCTATTTAGTATCATGAGTTTCATTTTTTAAAGTCATTACTATCTTATCCTATCTATCCAAATATATATACCCGGTTTTATGCCGATGATTCCCGTATTCGAGTACATAAAAATAGGTACCAACAGGTAATGCTCCACTTCCAACTTTCGTCTCATTGGATGTTCCTTCCCATTCATTCAGATAACCAGCTTTCTGGTAAACTTTATTTCCCCATCGGTTATAGATGGTTAATTTGTTTTCAGGATAAAACTCAATACCATTGATAATGAAGGTATCATTTTTACCATCGCCATTGGGCGTAAGAATCTGGTTCGGCAAAACAACATCCTCGACACCTATTGTCACGGTGGCCTGATCACAATCTCCATCAATATCGCACAACTGGTAGGTAAAAGAGTCGCTTCCCACAAAGTTCAGACCTGGAGTATAGGTGTAGCTTCCATCGGTATTGAAAACGATTGTTCCGTGAGTAGGCTGAGTTAATATCGACCATACATTACCTCCATCACCACTCGGGATGTCATTATCAGCTACCGAATCATTTAAAACGTCATCGATATGAAAACTGACCTGATCATCATTTGCAACAGGCGAATCATCAACAGGTATAACGGTAATGGTAACAGATGCTTCACCGCAATCTCCACCAACATCACAAACCTTATAAATAAAAGTATCAGTACCGTTAAAATCAGCATCAGGAGTGTAAGTATAGGTACCATCAGGATTCATGATAACCTTTCCATCATTCGGCTGACTAACTATTGTCCAATTATTACCGCCATCAGGACTTGGAATGTCGTTGGTAGAGACATTTCCACTTACAGATGTATCTTCATTGGTGGTGTTCTTATCCGCTATCGCTACCGGAATATAATTCACTGGTGCTACTACAAGGTAAACGGTCGCCTTATCACACGCTTTTGGGGTACCATTGTCGCATACTTCATAAACAAACTGATCAAGGCCAATATAATTCGATTCAGGAGTATAGCTCAGAACTCCATTTGCACCTAAAACCAATGTCCCATGAGCCGGAGAAACAACCGGAACTGTATTTACGGTTTGAAGGTCGCCTTCCGGATCGTAATCGTTAGTTAATACATTCCCTGATATTGGGGTATTCTCTTTAACAAAGTAACCATCGTCGATAGCAAAAGTAGAGTTGTGGGTTGGGTTGGCAAGTATCTGAATGGTCACTGTTGCCACATCACATTGAATTGGCGAACCAGTGTCGCAAACCTGGTATTTGAAACTTACCTGTCCGAGGAACCCAGTTTCAGGAATATAAGTAAAAGTACCGTTTGAATTCAATGTTAATGTCCCAACAGATGGAGCTGAACCTACTAAAGTTATACTGTTCAGATTCAGGTTACCATCCGGATCGAAATCGTTACTTAATACAGAACCATTAACCGGTAAGTTAATCGATCCCTGATAAACATCATTAATGGCTATCGGGGCGTTGCTCGTGGTATTCAGGTCTATAATTTTAATGGTTACGGTAGCCTGAGCACACATTTTAGGAGTTGCATTATCGCAAACCTCGTACACAAAACTATCGGTTCCAGAATAACCTGAATTCGGAGTATAAACATATGAACCATCGGTATTGATAACAACCTTTCCATTTGCTGGTTGAATTATCGGATCAGTTTTAACAATTAAAGCATCACCATCCGGATCACTGTCATTAGTCAGCACATTACCATTTACAGGCTTATCTTTTAAGGTAAGATTAATATCGTCACCGGCAATTGGCGGATCGTTAACAGGTAAAACCGTTATAGTCACCGTTGCCGTTGAACAATCCTTATCAATATCACAGACTTTGTAACTAAAACTATCTGTACCATTGAAATTGGGCTCTGGGGTATAACTAAAAGTGCCATTTGCATTAAATATTAGTGAACCGTGAGATGGATTACTGACCAGACTCCAAACATTTCCACCATCACAACTCGGATCATCGTTCGTTAAAACATTGCCATTTAATACTTGATCTTCATTTATTTGAGATTGGTCGTCATTTGCAAGCGGAATATTATTTAAACTACGAACGGTATAACTAAGTGGACCACTAACAGAACAACCCTCAGATTCGCTAACTACGACTGAATAGACACCTGCGGAAAGACCGTTTATATCTTGCGTTGTTGCTCCATTACTCCATAAATAGGAGTAATTGCCGCTACCACCACTAACAGTCAGATCGATTGAGCCATCACTTCCTCCGTTACATTTTGCAGAAGTGGTTGTTCCAGTAATAATTACGGGATCAGGTTCACTGATCGTTACACTCTGTGAAGTGACAGAACAACCAT
>CAXXUQ010000002.1:0-11513 GCA_963676015.2 Prolixibacteraceae bacterium | reverse complement strand
TTTACCTTGCAACCGTTCAGATCAACAAAAAAGGGATGTTCTTTATCAGACTCAACCTGAAAATATGCTTCGCCATCCAATTTGACTTCACGCACGTTCCCGGTAAATTCATCCGGATATGTCAATTTACTTCCCGAATTTATCCATACTTTGGTTCCATCGCTTAACTGTATCTGAGTTCGCACGCCAAACGATGTTTCGGAAGTCTTGAGCAAAGCGGTTCTATTATTTTTTTCAGAAGATAAGCTGATACTCCATACCGAATATATTAGCAATGGAATTATCAGGATAGCAGCAATACGCTGAAAGTTTAGCAGTAGCGTTTTTCCGGTGTTTTGCTTCTTAAATTTTTTCTTAACCATCAAAAGATCCTGATCGACATTGATTTTCTTCATGTCTTCCAAACGGTCGTAATAGTTCAATACTTTTACTACTTCGTTGTATTCAGCATGGTTCTCTGTTGAAGAATCGATCCATTGGCGCAATTCCTTGAGTTGTACTGAATCAATTTCGTTGGAATATTCCAACATTATAAATCGATATATGTGAGCTTTATCTTCCACGTTCATGTTTCTTTACTACTTAGGACGAAATTATTTGAATTACCCCCCACGCAATCTGAAAAAACAAATGGAATTATCTGAGAAAGTTAAAAAACTCGAAAAGGAAAAAGAGAGGCAGGTAATCTTTTAATTCTTCTTTCAAAATATGGAGGGCCTTAGTAATCTGATTTTCAATTGTCTTTTCAGATAAGTTCAACTTGGCAGCGATTTCACGGTTTTTCATTCCCTGCAAGCGACTAAGTTCAAAAATTTCACGACACCGCTCAGGTAATTTTGCCAAACTAGCCTTAAATAGAGTTTCAAGTTCAGAAAAAACAAAAAATTCAAACGATTCATCGGCTGCATCGTGTTCCTTTGAAATTTCCTGAGTTTTTATGGAGGAGTTTTTCTTTCGTAATAAATCGAGGCATTTATTTTTTACTGAAACAAACAAATACGACCGGATTGAGTACTGAATCGAAAGCTTTTCTCTATCGTTCCAGAATTTAACAAATACATCCTGAACGATGTCCCTGGCTTCATCATCCTGAAATGAGAAGATTTTTTTGGCAAAAACACATAATCCGGGATAGTAGTAATTGAAGAAGAAATCGAAAGCGTATTCTTTCCCTTCTTTCATTTCTTCAAATAAGAATAACTCTTTATCCTGGTCGCTCATGCCTATTGAATATCTTTACCCTTTTTCAAAAAATAAAAGTAGAATAATTTTAGATTAATCAGAACAAGATAAAGAATTGGATCAAAAGTTAATCGATGGGTTTTCCTTGGCAAAGGGTATTTCTCGCGACTAAGCTAGCTATGTGTATAAAAATAATTGCATAACCGCCAATCAGTTAATTTAAATTTGCAAACTCCATTGTCGTTCAGTTGATTTCTGATCATTTTCAAATCCATTTAATTTAAGAGAATACTGTTACTTAGTTACAAACATTTCTATTTAAGGATATTGAGGTCTTTTAATGATTTTAATTTTGCAAAACGAAGAAAAACAAACGGACAATATTTGAACTTTTTATGCACTAAGGGTTTTAATTGTAGGGTTTATTGTTGGGACGATGACATTGAATGATTCAAAAGCGATATCTGGGTTTCCCGAAAATAAGATAAACTATTCCCTGTTTGGGAATTCGTATTTATAACAATGGAAATTTATGTATCTGGAAAAAACATCTTTGGTGGAAATAAAAGAAGAAGAGATAACAGCCATATTGAATGATTATTACCTGGTTTGTTTGAGCCGGCAGTTGAGCCTTTTGGGAAGAAAGGAGGTGCACAACGGACGGGCACATTTTGGAATCTTTGGCGATGGAAAGGAACTGGCTCAGGTTGCATACGCCAAAACATTCCGGAAAGGCGACTGGCGATCGGGGTACTACCGCGATCAAACATTTATGCTGGCGCTGGATTTGCTGAAACCGGAAGAGTTCTTTGCCATGATTTACGGCGATACCGACACCGATTTTAACCCTTCAACCGGAGGACGAAATTTCAACAACCATTTCAGTACTGCGAATATAAATTCCGAAGGCCAGATTCAAAACCTGATGGAGCAATTCAATTCGGCTTCAGATATTTCGCCAACAGCCGGACAAATGCCCCGTTTGCTGGGACTTGCGCAGGCCTCGAAAATGGTCAGGCAAAATCCGAAATTGAAAAAACACCTTCAGAATAATGTCGATGGAAACGAAGTGGCTTTTGGTTCCATTGGCGATGCCAGCACCTCTGAAGGAATGTTTTTTGAAACGATTAATGCTGCGGCTGTTATGCAGGTTCCACTGGCTGTAGCGGTTTACGACGACGGTTTCGGAATTAGTGTACCCATTGAACTGCAAACGGCAAAATCGAGCATCTCGAAAGCTTTAAAAGGTTTTGAAAACGATAAGGGGAATAATGGAATTTCAATATATGCCTGCAAAGGATGGGATTACCCCAGGTTGGTACAAACCTTTTCAGAAGGCATCGATCACTGCCGCCAGACTCAAAATCCAGTATTGTTTCATATTCACGAATTAACCCAACCCCTGGGGCATTCTACCTCCGGGTCGCACGAGCATTATAAATCAAAAGAGCAACTTGCATGGGAAAAAGAGTTCGATTGTTTGGTGCAGTTTCGGAAATGGTTGCTCGAAACTGGCAAAGCTGATCAGGATACCCTTTTTGAAATTGAAGGTAAAGCTGCCAAAACCGCTCTGAATGCGCGAAATAAAGCCTGGAAACATTATACAAATAGCTTTTCGGCAGAAATAAAATCCCTCACTCCTATCGTTAATCAAATCAACCTGAAATCATCAGGAAAATTGAATTATACCGATGAACTTGAGTCTCTTACAGCAAAGACATTCCTGACCAGGCGAGCGTTTTACAGTTTTGTCAAACGGATCGCTTTCGAAATTCATGGTTTGAAAAACCTTGCCGATGAGCGAAATGAACTTCTCGACTGGTCAGGAAAATTCGGGGAACAAAACAGGCAGTTTTACAACACGAACCTTTATAGGGAAGGCAAAGATTCGGCGCTTCATGTAAAAAGTGTCACTGCCAAATATCAGAAAAACCCAGCGCAGGTTAACGGTTCACAAATTCTGAATCAAAACTTTGATGCCTTGTTCGAAAAACATCCAAACTTAGTCACTTTTGGTGAGGACACCGGGAAACTGGGTGATGTAAATCAGGGGATGAAAGGCATGCAGGCCAAATACGGAATATCACGCGTTTTTGATACCGGAATACGTGAAACAACCATTATTGGACAAGGAATTGGCCTGGCATTGAGAGGATTTCGCCCGATTGCTGAGATTCAATACCTCGATTATTTAATTTACGCGCAATCAACTTTAAGCGATGATTTGGCCAGTATGCAATACCGCACGTTGGGCAAACAGGCCGCCCCGCTTATCATCCGAACCCGTGGACATCAATTGCAGGGAATCTGGCATGCAGGTTCGCCCATACAACTCATTCTGGGCTCTTTGCGGGGAATTTATCTATGCGTTCCCCGAAACATGACCCAAGCTGCCGGATTCTATAATACTTTGCTTGAAGCAAACGATCCTGCCCTGGTGATTGAACCCCTGAAAGGATATAATCTGAAAGAACCGTTGCCATCCAACATAGGCGAATTCAAAGTACCATTGGGTGTTCCTGAAATCGTTCAGGAAGGAACTGACGTAACCGCAGTAACTTACGGCTGGAATGTGCATCACGTTTTAAAAGCGGCTCACCTCCTGAAGGAAATCAAAAATATTTCGGTTGAAGTTATTGATGTCCAGACGTTAATGCCTTTTGATGTGAATCACCTGATTCTCGAATCGGTAAAAAAGACCAATAAAGTAATTTTTATTGACGAGGATGTTCCGGGGGGTGGTACCGCATATATGCTTCAGAAAGTAATGCAAGAACAGCAAGTATTCAATTACCTGGATACCGCCCCGCGAACCTTGTCCGCCATGGAACATCGTCCGGCTTACGGAATCGATGGAGAATATTTCACAAAACCAAACGTAGAATTGATTTTCGAAGAAATCTACCAAATGATGCACGAGGTAGATGTAAAAGGCTATCCTTTGCTATAGCTTTTTCAGGTTACCGTTTCATCGAATACGCGCGGTTTTGCGCATATTGCAAATCTTGAGAAGCCGCTTTAATAAGAAGATTGTTGAATTTGAAGAACATCCGGTTTGATTGAATTTTCCAAAGAAAGGCTGGCGAGTTTCCGGGCTTAAGCAATGCAAATTTTTACCAGCCCTTCTATTTTACATTGAATTTTTCCCGGTATTCCATCGGAGTCATCCCCACCAGCTTATTAAAAACCTTCCGGAATGATTTTGGGTCGGAATAACCGGTGCGGTCAATAATTTCGTTAATGTTCTGATTTGTTTGTTCCAACTGTTTCTTGGCCGACTCGATGCGCACATTTTGCAAATATTCAATAGGAGGAATTCCGGTTGCCAGCTTAAATCTGCGGGCAAAATTTCTTCTGCTCGAAGGAATGTCTTTCATAATATCCTCTAGCGACCCGATCTCATGAAACCGGGTTTCCATATTCTCCTGAACTTTTTTCACCAGGTCATCTTTGTGATTACGACTGGGTGTAAAAGTTCCAAAATAACTCTGGGTATAGCGATCCAAATCAATGGCAAAAATTTTGGCTATCCGGATTACCATTTCATTTCCGCAGTATTTTTGAACCAACCGCAGCAAAAGGTGAAAGGTTGAAGTTGATCCGCCGCTGGTATAAAAACGACCATCTTCCGTAACCACATGATCTGGCTTTAAAATAACCGTCGGGAAAGCCATTGAAAACCGGGTACAGGCATCAATGTGTGTGGTTGCCAGTTTACCGTTGAGCAAGCCCGATGCACCGAACAAAAACGTCCCAGTACAAAAACTGGCAATTTCAGCCCCATCCTGAAACTGACGGTGCAGCCAGGGAATATACATTTGATTCTTGGTTAGCGTTTCCTTCATGTTTTCTGTTGAAAACGAAGGGATTAAAACCACATCTGCTTTCAGTTCTGATATTATTGAGGTTACAGGATAACCATGCAACAAAGCGCCTTCCTTTTCAATTTGATCAGGTGTACGAAAAACACGAATCACAAATGGTTTTTCCCGATTTTCTCCGCTGTAAATCCTGTTTACTGTTTCAAAGACATCGAGAATTGCAGCTATGCTCAATAGCTTGTAATCATAAGGCACTATCAATCCTAAATTTGTCATTTTTATCTTTTTTTGCTAATTTAAGACAATTTTGTCTTAAATACCCCGAATTTTGGCTTTTTTGTTACTGATCTTATTACCACAATGTTCGAACTTTGGAATTAGAAAAATGTTTTAAACAATTAAACAACAGCGATCATGGAAACACAAACTAAAACAGAATCTGGCAAAATAAAGATGGTGGCTAAATCTCAAAAGATCACTCCATTCTTATGGTTCGACAATCAGACAGAAGAAGCTGTGAATTTCTATGTCACGGTTTTTAATAATTCGAAGATAAAAACGACCACCCGCTACGGTGAAGATGGGGCAAAAGCTACAGGAATGCCAGAAAATTCGGTTATGACGATGGCTTTTCAAATTGAAGGACAGGATTTTGTGGCCATAAATGGGGGGCCAATCTTTCAAATCAACCCAACCATTTCATTTTTTGTGAATTGTGAAACCGTTCAGGAAATCGACCGGCTTTGGGAAAAACTATCGGAAAACGGAATGGTAATGATGGCTCTCGACAACTATCCATTCGCCGAAAAGTACGGCTGGATTCAAGATAAATTTGGCGTTTCGTGGCAGTTGATTATAGCTGAACGCGAACAAAAAATCACACCTTGTTTCATGTTTTCAGGCGATCAGCATACAAAAGCCGAAGAAGCAATCAATTTCTACACTTCGATATTCAGCGATTCTAAAATTATCCAGTTGGAGCGGTATGGAAAAGAAGTTGGTCCGGAAGGCGCGGTTGTTCACTGCAAGTTCACCCTCAACGGACAGGAGTTTGTTGCCATGGACAGCCACGAAAATATGGGCCTGAATTTTAATCCGGCCATCTCGATGGTGGTGAATTGCGAAACTCAGGATGAAATTGATTTTTACTGGGAAAAACTTAGCGAAGGTGGTTTCGAGGGCGCACAGCAATGTGGCTGGCTTCAGGATAAGTTTGGCGTTTCGTGGCAAATTGTACCCAATGTTCTGGGAGAGTTGCTGAGCCATCCGGATAAAGGTGGCAATGTGATGCAGGCCATGCTTCAAATGAAAAAACTGGACATTAAAATGTTACAGGATGCTATGAATCATTAATATATACAACATAATGGAATTCGAGATGGTTGAGGTTTTTAAAACAAATGTTGAGCACAAAGAACATTCAGAAATGCTTATTGATCAACTTATTAACCGAATTCCAAATAGTCAGATCAATTTTGATTTGGAAGACTGTGATAAAATTTTGAGGATTGAAGCTGAAAGTGTTTCAAACCAACTGATTATTGAGATACTCCATCGAAACTGCTATCATGCCGAAGTTCTGATTTAAACCAAATAAAAATCTGGAAATGAGAAAATTAGTTTCATTTATGCACATTTCGCTGGATGGTTTTACCACCAACTCGCAGGGACAAATGGATTGGATTCTGGCGGATGAGGAAATGTTCGAAATTGCCGGACAGCAAACCCTGAAGTCGGACACCGCCATTTACGCACGGGGAACTTACAAAATAATGGAAGACTACTGGCCAACGGCAGCCGATCAGCCAAATGCATCCAAACACGACATTGAACATTCGGCCTGGTACAAAAGTGTTCAGAAAATTGTTGTTTCAAAAACCTTGAAAAGTTCCGAAATCAGGAACGCGAAACTTATCAGTGAGAACTTACCGGATGAAATCAGGAAATTGAAAAATGAGCAAGGAAAAGAAATCGTCCTGTTTGGTAGTCCGACCCTGACACGGTTCCTGATGAATGAAAATTTAATCGATGAGTACTGGCTATTCATTAACCCAATCCTGCTTGGGCAAGGCAATTCCCTGTTCAAAGATCTTTCGCACGAAATCAAACTGAAACTCCAAATGAGCAAAACATTTGCCTCAGGAGTTATTTGCCTTCATTATACAACAATCTAAAAAACAGATCCATGAAACGACCATGAGAAAGCCTTTCTCACACAGAAGGATGATTTTTGGGAGTTCCATGTGGCAATTAAAAAACAAATTATAAACACATGAAAACAAAAGTAAAAGCAATTCCAGAAGGATGGCATTCAGTAACTGCCTACATTTCAGTAAAAGGCGCCGAAAACGCCATTGAGTTCTACAAAAACGCTTTCGGCGCAAAAGAAACAGGGCGACTCACAATGCCCGATGGAAGCATTGGACATGCCGAGTTGGAAATTGGCGATTCGAAAATTATGATTGCCGAAGAGAATGAACAGTGGGGAAACCTGAGCCCTCAAACGATTGGCGGAACTCCGGTGAGCCTTTGTATCTATGTGGAAGACGTTGATGCCGTATTTGCCAAAGCGCTTCAAGCCGGAGCAAAAGTTACCGGGGAAATGGTGGTAAAGGACCAGTTTTACGGCGACCGGACAGGTGGCATTACCGATCCTTTTGGTCACCAATGGTCAATCATGACTCACATCGAGGATGTTTCGTTCGAGGAAATGCAAAAACGGATGAGTGCAATGTTTCAAACAACCAATTAATCGAAAAAACTATGTCGTTTCAGGCTTATTTAAATACAATCAAATCAAATACAGGCAAGGACCCTGACGATTTCAGAAAAATGGCAGAAGAGAAAGGGTTTAGTGAAAACGGACAATTGAAACCCGGAATAAAAGCTGGTGAAATTGTTGATTGGCTAAAGAATGAGTTTGGTTTGGGGCATGGCCACGCTATGGCGATTTATGCACTTTTGAAAGGTATGAAAAACGAAGACAGTGTATAACAGGCTGTTATAGGCTACGTTAACCCACTGCCAAAAGTGACTGGAAACAGCAACCCGAAAGAGCAATGTAAACAAATATTGAAATTATTCACAGATGAAAAAGTTACAATTCAAAGTAAGCATCAATGCACCTGTGCCCAAAATATATGATTTTATGCTTGGCATCAACAGTAAATCAACTTATGAGCAATGGACTTCTTTGTTTAACCCGACATCGAGCTATGAAGGAAGTTGGGACAAGGGAAATAAAATTCTGTTTATTGGAGTAGATGAGAAAGGTGAAAAGGGAGGCATGGTTTCCAGGGTAGCTGAAAACATTCCCAACCAATTTGTTTCGATTCAACATTATGGCCTTTTAAGCGCTGACAAGGAAATTACAGAAGGACCAGAAGTGGAAAAATGGGCAAACGGATTTGAAAACTATACCTTCGAAGAAAACAATGGGACTGCAACCGTTACCGTTGACTTAGACATCACTGAAGATTTTTTAGCTTATATGAACCAGACCTACCCAAAAGCACTCGATAAGTTGAAAGAAATATGTGAAAAGTAAAGTCCTCCGAAAGTTAAACTGTGACAATTTATGAGAAAGCTAATTGCAGCAATCAATATGACACTTGATGGGTTTTGCGATCATACGGCAGGCCTGCCCGATGAAGAAATACATCAACATTATACGGAACTACTGCGTCAGGCAGACTTGATCCTATACGGCAGGACAACGTATCAACTCATGGAATTTTGGCGAACCCTGCTAGAAAATCCTTCAGAAGAAAAATCGATGAATGACTTTGCTGTTGCAATAGACAAAATTCCAAAAATTGTCTTCTCACACACGCTGAAAGATATAGAATGGGACAGCGCTAAATTGTCAAATAAATCTCTTGAAGAAAAGGTTTTAGGGCTTAAGCGGCAACCAGGCGGTGATATCTTAGTTGGCAGTCGGAGTTTAATTATACAACTAATGAAACTTAATTTGATCGATGAATACCAACTTTGTGTTCATCCTGTAGTTGCAGGAAGCGGTTTGTCCTTATTTGAAAATATAAACGACAGGACTATTCTTAAACTCTTAAAGACTAAAACCTTTAGTGGTGGCGCAGTAACGCTTTTCTATGAACCGACAAACGAAAAAACAACGGATCGCTAACATTGTGTTTCATTGTATTGCACCCTGCGCCCAGGCATTTGGAATAAGAAAAATAACTTTAAAAGATTACAATTATGGCAACAATTAATCCACACATTAACTTCAACGGAAATGCCGAAGAAGCATTCAATTTTTACAAATCAGTATTTGGCGGAGAGTTCGCAATGATTGTGCGTTTAAAAGACCTGTCAAGTCCTGAATTTCAGGTAGCAGAAAACGAAGCGAATAAAATAATGCACATTGCTTTGCCTATTGGCAAAAATATTCTAATGGCCAATGATGTTCCGGAAAGTATGGGTCGGGTAAATGAAAATGAGAACAGATCTAAAATAGTGATTAGTGCTGAAAGTCGCGAAGAGGCCGACAAGTTATTCAACGGACTTTCAGCAGGTGGAACTGTTGAAATGCCTATGGACGATAGTCCCTGGGGGTCATATTTTGGGATGTTCAGGGACAAATTTGGTATTGAATGGATGGTGGATTTTTCTAACAGATAAAAGTAACATGCGAAAACAACGAATGCCAACATCATCGACAAAAATGAAACGGACAATAACATTTTTTGCTTTAATAATTTTGATTCTGGCTTCATGTAAAGAGAGCAAGACAAATAAAAATACTGTGGATACAAAAATCGACTGCCTGGCTTTCAAAAGTGGCTATTCTGAAGTGAATGGACTGAAAATGTATTATGAAATATACGGAGAAGGAAAACCTCTTGTGTTAATTCATGGTGGCGGTTCTACTATACAGACAACATTTGGAAGGGTAATTCCTATGCTGGCCAAACATCGAAAACTCATTGCGGTTGAATTACAGGCCCACGGTCGGACCAGCGACAGGGATAGCGAAGTTTCATTTGAGCAAGACGCGGATGATGTTGCAGCACTGTTGAAAAATCTCAACATTCTCAGGGCTGATATTTTTGGTTTTAGCAATGGCGGTACTACAGCTTTGCAAATCGCCATTCGTCATCCTGAATTAGTTGATAAAATCGTTGCAGCTTCCGCGCTCTGTAAACGGAATGGAGTTCCTTCCCAGTTTTGGGGTTTTATGGAACAGGCGCGACTTGAAAATATGCCCGAGCAGTTAAAAGAAGCTTATAAAAAAGTGGCATCGGATACAAGTGGGCTGCAGGTTATGCACGACAAGGATGCAAAAAGAATGGTTGATTTTAAAGATATACCCGGCGAGAAAATAAAATCAATTAAAGCGCCTACCTTAATTATAATTGGTGATAAAGATGTGATTACACCGGAACATGCAATTGAGATGCATCGCCTGATCGCCAACTCAGAATTAGCAATAATCCCCGGAGGACATGGTGAATATATTGGAGAAATAACAACTCTAAAACCCGATTATAAAGAAAGCGATTTTGTTGCAGTACAAATGATTGAAAGTTTCCTTAACAAAAAGGAATGATAAAAAACAACGAACTGCAAAATGATGATTATAGTAATGTATTATTAATCCATTAAAAATTAAAACAATGGCAAAGATTAGCACATATCTCAATTTCCCCCGCAACACCGAGGAAGCTTTCACCTTTTACAAATCAGTATTTGGTGGAGATTATATTGATGGTAAAATCAACAGGTTTGGAGAAGTACCTTCTATGGAAGGGATGCCTCCACTTCCGGAGGAAGACAAAAACCTGGTTATGCATGTCGCACTTCCCATTCTGGGAGGTCATTTGTTGATGGGATCGGATGCCCCCGAATCAATGGGATTCACCGTGAATAAAGGGAACAACGTGTATATTTCCATTCATACCGATTCGCGGGTTCAGGCTGATGATTTATTTGCTAAACTTTCTGCCGGAGGTGTGGTAGAAATGCCCATGGCCGATATGTTTTGGGGCGATTATTTTGGCTCGTTCGCCGACCAGTTTGGTATTAAATGGATGATCAATTATTCTGCAAAATAGTTTTTGAATTACGATCATGAATTGAATTATGGCTATCAGGGCGGGATCTGTGGTATTGCCTTATTCCTGGTTAAATGTATTGGTTAGAAATTACGACTAATATTTCTTTTAATTGGAGTCTCAATCAGGGAGATTGGTCTTGTTCATTTGATCCAGGATGTCTTTCATCATATCAATCTGGACTTTTTGCAACTCCATAAATTCCTGTTGCTGATCCATAATGAAGTGATCTATAATTTCCTGCAAAGTCCTTATCTCAAGTTCTGATTTAAGGTTCACCATGTAATCTTTTTTAGCTCTTTCCCTGTCTTTTTCTTCTTGGCGGTTCTGGCTCATCATGATTATAGGGGCCTGAAGAGCTGCCAAACATGACAAAATCAGATTGAGAAGAATAAATGGATAAGGATCGAAACTTTTATTGGTCAACCAAACGACG
>CAXXUQ010000001.1:0-9975 GCA_963676015.2 Prolixibacteraceae bacterium | reverse complement strand
GAAACTAGTATTTGCCATTCCATTAAAAGATATGGAAGTAGAAACCATCAAAAAACATCTGAAAGATGATGAACTTAAAGGAATCATCAAGATTCAGGAAGACCTTTTGAAATAATCGCAGCTATCTATCATCAATAATCAGTGTTTTTCCTGTGTTCTTATTGTGTTTTTCCTGTGATGTAAAACACAGAGAAAACACATCGTTTGTTTGCACCATAACAATCAAAAACAATAGTTATGAATGCAAACGAAATTTCTTTTGAAAATCTGCCAAAAGCAGTTGCACACTTGGTGGACGAAGTAGCTGAGATTAAATCATTAGTACAAAAAGGACAAACCCCGCTCCCACCTAAACGAATTCCCATTGGAATTGAGGATGCCTGTAAAATTATTGGTAAAGCCAAGCCTACAGTTTATGCTCTTGTCCGCAAGCGCCTGCTCCCATGTTACAAGAACGGTAAGAAACTTTATTTTTTTGAAGATGAGTTGATGGCCTGGATCGAGAATGGTCGAAAGAAAACTGTACATGAAATTACTGCGGAATTAGAAACCTCAGTGCATAAAAGACCATCAGGATTTCGAAATCGATAAGACCACAAGCATTAAACATCCTCAATGGAAAAAGGAAATGTAGATAAGTCTGCTTCATCAGTGAATATCTCTGAGCTTTGGCAAAAATCCCGGCTTTTAATAACGGATGAGTTTGTTTCTCCGCCGGTAATTGTGAAGGTGGACGATTCAATCATCTGTACATTGGGAAATTTCAGTGCATCTACCGGCAAGGCCAAGAGTAAGAAAACGTTCAATGTCTGTGCTATTGTTGCGGCGGCTTTATCCAATAGTACGTTGTTGAATTATTCAGCCTCTTTGCCGGAAGGTAAACGTAAAATTCTGTATGCCGACACCGAGCAAAGCGCCTTTCATTGCCAGCGAACATTGAAACGAATCCTGAATCTGGCCAATCTTCCTTTAGACCAGCAACCTGATTCTTTGGAGTTCCTTTCCCTGCGGAAGTTTTCTCCGAGAATACGGCTGGCGATCATCGAGGAAGCAATCTGTCACACTGAAGGCTTGGGACTGGTAATCATTGACGGAATCCGTGACCTGGCTTATGACATTAATAGCCCGGGCGAATCAACCGATTTGATTACGAAGCTGATGCAATGGACAGACGAACAGCAAGTGCATATCCATACGGTGCTACACCTGAATAAAGGGGATGACAATACACGCGGGCATCTGGGAACAGAACTGAACAACAAAGCTGAAACTGTTTTGCAGGTAACCAAAGACGAGCTTGACAAGGACATCAGTTCGGTATCGTCCATGTATATCCGGGATATCGATTTTAACCCGTTCGCCTTCCGGATCAACGCCGTTGGATTGCCGGAACCAGTAGAAGATTACCAGGTAAAGCAGTCTTCATCTCAAAAGGGTTTCGATTATCTCGAAGTTCCTGAAGCCAGGCACATGGAAGCGTTGGAAAACCTGTTTGCTGATGCAGAACTGATCTCGTACTCCAGCCTGATCGATAAGTTACAAAAAAGCTATGCTCAGGTAGGTTATTCTTTCGGAGTGAACAAAGCCAAATTATTGAAAGTATTCCTGGAAAATAAACGGATGATCCTCAAAGACGATAAATCGTACCGGTTTAACCCCGATTTTCACTTTTGACCGGTTTAGTTTAGTCTGGGTGTATATATAATAAACCATACTAAACCAGTTTAAGGAGTTTAAACCGGTTTATCGTACCAAGGTTCCGGTATGGTTTAGTTTAAACCACTAAACTAAACTCCAATCCGGGTTTATCAAATAATCAGGCAGGCCAAAAGAAAAAGATACGGATATAAATACGATGGTATGTTGGTGCATAGGTACATCAGTACGTTGGTACAACAATACAACAGCACGTCAATGTGTCAATACCACTATACAACAATCATTCAATTAATCAAACATTCAAATTTAATAACATGAATATCAGTGAAGCAAAAAACATAGACATGGCAGATTACCTGCAATCCATCGGAATAACTCCCTGCAAAAAGCAAGGGAACAGCCTTTGGTATTATTCGCCTTTCCGCAGTGAAAGCGAACCTTCTTTCAAGTTAAACCTTGCCTTAAACCAATGGTATGATTTCGGACTGGGTAAAGGCGGTAACATTATCAACTTTATCCTGGAGCAACACCAATCCGACAATGTTTCGCAAGCTCTTCAAATCCTGTCCAGGAATGCTCCAGAAATTAAGCCCCATTCGTTTTCTTTTCGCCAGCAGGAGAATTTACCTTGTTTCGAGGACATTCGGGTTAAACCGCTTGAAAACCCAGCTCTAATTCAATACCTGAAGGATCGGCAGATTCATATTATTTCAGCCCTGAGAACCTGTATAGAGGTACATTTCAGAACCAATGACAAATCCTATTTTGCCATTGGATTTGAAAACAACCTGGGCGGATTTGAGTTGAGAAACAAGTACTTTCAGGGAACTTTGTCTCCTAAAGGAATCACTCACATCCTGAACGGAAAAGATACCTGCTGCATTTTTGAGGGATTTATGGACTACCTTTCATTCCTTACCATTGCGCAGAAACAATCTCCCAGTCCTGGCATCATAAACAAGCAGGATTACATCATCCTGAATTCCGTTGCTAATGTTTCCAAAGCAATCAGCACTATATCAAGTTATAAAGAGAAGTATTGCTACCTGGACAATGACAAGGCCGGTGTTTCCGCTTTCTGTGAAATTCAGGAAAAATGCGGACAAAATGTAAAAGATATGTCTGCCACATACCGGGAATACAATGACCTGAACGATTACCTCTGCCAGAAGAAAAAGAACTTAGACTTACCTCAAAAATTAAAAAGACCCGGATTAAAACGGTAAGGCGTAATCCTGCAGGCAATCTTTGGTTTTATTGGGAAGTAAGTGGTGTTATGCCCAGACCTGCAACCCGGTAGCAAAATAGCGAATTATGAATAATTCTAAACAGAAACAAATAAGACCGAACAGGAATGAATAGAAATAAATATTTCTGCACAAAATCAGATAACTTATTCATTATTATTCCTATTCATGCAAATCTATCCCGTTTGAGTGGGGAGCAAGTTTGTGTATCGGTCTGCCCGATACCTTGCTCTGCGAGGCAAAAAACATCCCGCCGGTCTAATCTGAACATTAAAAATACAAAGCATGAAAACAATCAAAAACAGGAATATTGGTGGCAGGCCACCCAAAACACCTGCCGAAAAGAAGGGTTATAAAATCACGATCAAAATGGACACAGAAGAGTATTATTCACTTAAAGCCAAAGCACGTGATGCCGGGATTAACCGTAGCGAATTTATCCGCCTGTGTATCCGGTCGAGTGTGGTAAAGCAACACCTCACATCGGAGCAGATGGGATATATCCGACAACTTGGCGGCATGGCCAACAACGTTAATCAGGTTGCACATCGGGCCAATGCTGCCGGGTATTCTGATGTACACAGGCAATGCCTTTCTATGAACGAGCGGTTGGACAACGTAATCAAAATGATCGAAGATGATTGCTAAGATTGTACAAGGCCGTGGGTTTCGTGGCGTGGTAAACTATGTCCTGGACAAAGACCATGCTCATTTGCTTTATGCTGAAGGAGTAAGGCTGAAGGACAAAGAATCCATTATTCAAAGTTTTGTTGTCCAGCAAAAGCTAAATCCGAAAATAGTAAAACCGGTGGCGCATATTTCGCTGGACTTTTCTGTTCAGGATAAAAACAGGCTGACCGATCAATTTATGGCTGATATGGCACTGGAGTACATGGAAAAGATGGGATATAGAGATACCCAGTACATCATTGCCCGGCACCACGACACTGACCATCCACACATTCATATCGTGATCAACCGGATTGATAATAATGGAAAACGGATCTCCGACCAGAATGAAAAGCTGCGAAACACCCGTATTTGCTTAGAACTGACAAAAAAGTACGGACTTTATATTGCTTCAGGCAAAGAAAATGTGAAAGAACATCGGTTGAAAGAGCCGGATAAAACCAAATACGAAATTTATCATTCGCTGCAATCGGCGGTATCTAAATGCCGGAACTGGCAGGAATTAAAAGCAGAGTTACTCCAATCAGGGATTAAAACCGAATTCCGAAATAATGGATCTACAGACAAAATCCAGGGAGTCCGGTTTGGAAAGAATGGGTATGAGTTTAACGGTTCAAAGATTGACCGAGCTTGCAGTTATTCTAAAATCAATTACCAGTTACAGCAAAACGAGAGATTACAACAGGCTCAAAAGTACCAACCGGAACAACCTGTCTGGCAGGATACCATAGAATTTTCATCGATAGTGGAAAGCACAACATCCGCATTGGGTGGGCTATTCGATATACTAAGCCTTCCACCCGGCCATAATGAAAATCAGGAAGAAGTTTTTAGGCAGGAAGCTAAAATTCGTAAAAAAAGGAAGAAAGGACGCCAATTATAAACAATTTAAAAATCAACTTATGGGAAGCAGTAAAATGGATTCTTCAGCAGTTTATACCCTGTTCGAGGAATTGAAACAAAAAATAGATGAGCTGGACAAGAATGCAACTCCAATCGACCAAACGGATTCAACTGTAAATTCGGAGGAGCTCATATCACTAATCGAGGAACTGAAAGTTAAGCTCAACCAGCCTCAGTTTTCAAAAAGACAAATTGAGAACCTGGGACAGATTGCTGCCAATTCAATAAATATGATCAACGCGAATTTCAGTAAAGCGATTACTGAAATGGAATCGGCCATCAAACCTATTGATGAAAAAATCAACCAGATAAAATCTCAGCAAAATTTGGTTATTCGCAAAGAACACGTTTTTACCGTTGATTTTCGAAATAGTAAAGCGGCTCTAACAATGATTTCGATGGGGCTAGTCATCTTACTTTCTTTTGGTGGTAACATCTGGCAATTGAACAGGAACTGCGAGTTAAAAGATAATGATTTGAAATATCGCTACATCAAATTGACAAATGGCATCACCCCGGAGAATCTTTACAAACTTGAAAATATTTTTCGATACAATCGGGATAAGAAACTAATAAGGGAGATTCAGAAAAAAGTGGAAGATTGGGAGAAGGCTATACAAAAAACTGCTGAGAGTATTGAGCATGAAAGATTAGGAAGCTTTAAATCAAATAAATGATTGTGCGACTAAACAGAGGGCGACTCAGTGCAATAGTTTCAATTTTTCGTAATTAAATTTCTTTTTGCTCATAACTTCCGATCAAATTGAGGTTATGTTTATTTCATTTGTTTTATCTTAGAGGAAATAAATGATAAGCTTTCTAATGAAACGTCATCTTCGAAAGGCAATATTTCTTCCTGCTAATATCAAGGTTTTGGCCGATAGCGAGTTTGTAGGTCCTAAATTTATTGAAGTTACCAGGGGTGATTTCTATGATCTCCCATTATGGAAAAGGCTTTTGGCCTTGATTTTTCCTAAAATTGGACGAGAACTAATTCTTGATCCCTCCAATGAACGTAACTTTCAGGGGAGTATTTGGAAAGCGATAGCAAATTTTAAACGATTTGGATATGAAGTAATCTTATATCCTGAAAACAATACTTCACTAAACCCGGAAGAGGTGGAAATCGGATTACAGCAATTAATCAACAAAAATTTGGCTGTAGAATTGATTTCTGGAAACAAAATGGAATATTTTCTAAAGGTAATCACAGAGCTCAATATCAATTTTCATAACTCCATTTTGGTTTCCAGAGAGCCTGATGTAATTGAACCGTTTCTGGAAAATTATAAACCACTGAACCGTTACAACGGTCACACTAACTATCCGGATAAACCGTTTTGCTTCAGTGTGGTTTTTTGGAGTTCAATTGAAGCTGTAGTTGAGAAAAGTGACACATCTATCAGCAGCACAAATTGCGTCCCATATAAGCTTGCCGAAATTATTGGTGCTGGAAACCATATATATTCTTCCGGACGGTTCCCATTTATGACCGATAAGATTATTTATATTGAGGACACTCATGATGTAAGCATTAATAATTTTATCACCGAAAACATCAAATGGATACAACTACAGGCAAAAGAGAAGGGATGCAGTTTTGTTTATTTTTCGAAATTGGCTGTTGATGCGCAGCTTACTGATTTCTTTGCTGAGTATATCGATTATCATTACCCCGACAATCATGCAGATTTCATTTCGGATTTTTTAACTTTCCAACAGCAATTGCCGCCATCTAAATGGACTGAATTATTGCTGGATTTGTTAGACTTACCGGCATTTAATACACCTGCCTTACTTCGGAACCGGGGATCAATTTTTGGTGAACAACTAAATGAATATTCATTTCTTGCTTTAGACGGTAAAAAGAACATCAAAAGTCAGTTTGAAAACTATTTTAAAAATCTGCAAGCAGCAAACGATACATCCAACTTGTATTTCTCTCTTGCCGAAAATCCAAAAAGAACTGCCGACGATAAATTTACGAGCGAAGCCAGTCAATTAATGGAGGATATCATCCAAAAGATTGAATACCTGAAGGCCAATGGAATGCACTCCCTACTGGCAGAGATTGCACTACGCATTTATAGCAACCATGACCAAATGACTATTGATAACACAACGAAATCTGGACAAAAGCTTGAAATTAGGGCTGATGTAAGCCCTGTAATTAGCCGGTTACGTGTTGAATGGGTTTCGAAATATGATTTTCAAATACTGTTGCCCGATTATGGAAATATGATTGTGGATATGCCTAGTTTACCAAAAGCACTTTATTACTTCTTTTTGAAACACCCTGAAGGCGTGATGCTGAATTCGTTGGCTGATTACAAAGGGGAATTACTTCATATCTACCAGAAAATTAGCAACAAAGGAGATAAAGAAGAAATTATCAAAAACATCGACCGATTAATCGATCCTTTGGATAACTCAATAAATGTAAATTGTTCGAGGATTAAAAGTGCTTTTGTGAAACTGATTGACGACCGATTGGCCAAGCATTACTACATAACCGGATGGAGAGGAGAGGTAAAAAGGATAACTCTTAACCCCGAATTATTAGAAATAATTAATCTTTTCTAACTCACTGCAAGCTTGCAGAAATTAGCCGTTTAGTCACCCGTCAGCTACTTTTACGGTGTAGCTTTATTACCAAACAAAAATATTTAGCGTGGAGCAGCTTTAGTGCCAGGTATCAATACCTGTGCGCATGGTAATAAAGCGTCTGCTTCACGCTTTATTATTTAACTATTTATAAATCAATAAAATCAAAAATCACTATGAAAACCCAATTTCTTTTTTCCTTGGTACTTCTCCTTTTCATTGTCAGTTGTAAGAAAGACGATAATATTGATGAAAACAATGGAGCAAATGGAAAAACCACGGCAGTATTCAACCCTAACTTGACCTATGGTTCATTGACTGACCAGGATGGCAATGTATATAAGACCATTAAAATTGGCAGCCAAACCTGGATGGCAGAAAATTTAAGAACTACAAAATACAATGATGGCAACGATATTAAGCTCATCACGGATGAATCAACCTGGTTAAACGAATGGAAATCGTATAAAGACGGAGCATATTGTAATTACAGCAACACTAAAAATATAGATACGATAGCAACTTATGGCAGGCTTTATAATGCCTACACCCTGAACAACGGAAAATTGGCTCCCAAAGGTTGGCATGTTTCAACCAAAGAAGATTGGAATACACTGAAAAGTTTTATTGGCTATACCGAGGTCGATAAAATGAAAGAAGAAGGGGATAAACACTGGAAGGGACAAAGTCCAGGAACGAACGAAACTGGTTTTACCGCTTTGGCTGGTGGGAGGCGCAATAATTACGGTTTTGAAAGCATTGACTTTAAGGCAAACTGGTGGATTTATACGCTCGAATCTGATACGATTTGCCCATCTGCACAAATTCATGCTGATTATTCCGGATTCTTTATTTCAAACGAAGATAAAAATGTGGGACTATCCGTACGTTGTGTAAAAGACAATTGAAAATCAATCCATTCATGTATAAAGATAATCTTTAGGTTGTATCTTTATGTAGTCTAAATTTTATGTTGTATTAATGGATGTTAAACCTTTATATTATGAGTGAGGATAAAATTTCAAAAAACTGCGTTGAACAAAAGACTGAATCAGAAAAAGAAATAATTGGATTATATCATTATTGGCGCGAGGTTCAAAGAAAACAATTGGGTGATAGCGCAAATCTTTATATGATTTTTTCATCTGCAATTCTAGGATATGTTGTTAATTTTTTGGTAACCAAACGTAATATCAGCTGTAACGAAAAAGTTCTGCTTACAATTGCTGTAATTTTTCTTCTCATATCGCTATTATTCTATGGTTTACTTGTATTTAATAGATTATATGATTTTAGAAAAACTGCCAGACTTTATGATGAAGGGAAATCCGAACACATAGTTGGAAAATTAACGAGACGAATTGGGAAATGCTCATGGTGGCTCTTTTACATACAAATTGGCTGGTTGTTTTTTGGATTTATCTTTTCTTTAATCGGATTTTGCTTTTACATATATTCTTAAAACTAAGAATAAGTTACATGAGCCATACATTAACATACCGTATAATATTGAAGGAAAACATTGATGATAGCTACAAACACATAGTAGCCAAAATGCTGAAGGATCAAAATAAAGTAAGGGGACCCTATGATCAAAAAGCCGATAGATGCAAATTTATTTGCCTTGCTTATGAAAATAATGTTCCGATTGCCCTTGGTGCAATTAAAATGAAAACGCCCTCTGATTTCAGTGAAGAAAAAGCAAATCTAACTAAGCTTAGCGAACAGTTTGATTGGGAACTTGGATACATATTTGTAAAAAAAGAGTTTGAAGGACAAGGGATTGCCACATCAATTGTACGAATGCTTCTTAATCAGTATGGAGATGGAAATTTGATGGCTTCAACCGAAATTACAGCAAATCCAGGGATGGTAAGGATTTTAGAAAAATTTGGCTTTCGCCATTATGGAAAAACTTGGGCTAGTATTAAACATGATAATTTGTTAGGATTATTTTTGAAATATTAGACGCAATATTCTTGTTATCGTGCAACTATTTCTCTCTAATAAAAAGATTTAATTTTATGACATCAGAAAACAAAATCCTCATTAATAGTATATCAGACAAGATGATCCAGCAAAACAAAATATTAGAGTATATTGACTATTTCATCAAAAATAAAAGTGATCGAAATTTGCTTATTAACTGTATTAATGCTGGAATATTGCAGGAGTTTATTATTAAACCAGATCAGGAAGTATTTTCTTTAAATCGATTCAAAAACTTATTAATTGAAGATTTCTCTATTAATGCAAAAAGAGCAGAAGATGCCCTCTCTTTATGCTCTTTTCTATCAAAGAAAGCAATTATGATTAATTTAATTCCTTTTCGAAAAGATAATTTATGGGGATTCAGTAATCATGCCAAAGAAATTATTATAGGTTGCAAATTTCAAGATGTACGATTTTTTCATGAAGGACTAGCAGCTGTTAATTATAAATACAAATGGGGATTTATCAATGAATTTGGAAATGATATCTCCGACTTCAAATATGATGAAGTTAGTGATTTTAATGATGGATTTGCAATTGTTAAGTGTCAAGAAAAAGCTGGTTTTATCAACCAGAAAGGAGAAGAAGTAGTCCCATGCGAATATACCTATGTGAATCAATTTGTTAATGGACTATCATTGGTTTTATTAAATGGAAGATATGGCTTTGTTGACCGCACCGGCGATATAGTCGTTCCCATTAAATATTGGATGATTGATAATTTTGACGGGAAAAATTATTTAGTAAACATAGATGACAAGTGGGGTCTGATCGATAGATCAGGGATCGAAATACTGCCTTGTAAATATGATAAAATTGATCCCCTTAATGAGGGGAGAGCTAAAGTTACGCTAAATGGCAATACATTATTGGATTCTAT